>NZ_CP162825.1:6295000-6466696 GCF_054682705.1 Pseudomonas sp. H1_D05 | reverse complement strand
AATTTTTCTCTGCACTTGCCGGATTGGCAAAGTGGTGTAACCCGAATGCTTAGGGAAGTTTTGAACAAATGACCACGACAAATCGTAAAGGTATCATTCTCGCCGGTGGTTCGGGTACTCGTCTGCATCCGCTGACGCTGGGTGTGTCGAAGCAAATGTTGCCTATCTACGACAAACCGATGATCTTTTATCCGCTGTCAGTTTTGATGCTGGCGGGAATGCGTGAAATCCTGATCATCTCTACGCCGGAAGATCTTCCATGTTTCCGCAAGCTGCTGGGTGACGGTAGTCTCTACGGCATCAAATTGACCTACGCCGAACAACCAAGCCCGGATGGTCTGGCTCAGGCGTTCATCATCGGTGAAGAGTTCATTGGTAGCGACCCTTGCTGCCTGATCCTCGGTGACAACATCTTTTACGGCCAGCACTTCTCCGACAACCTGCGTTCTGCCTGTGCCCGGCAGGATGGTGCGACCGTGTTTGGCTACCATGTTTCCGATCCAGAGCGCTTTGGTGTGGTGGAGTTCGATGCATCCGGCCGCGCCCTGAGCATCGAAGAAAAGCCGCTGAAGCCAAAATCCAGCTACGCAATAACCGGTCTCTATTTCTACGACAACCAAGTCGTCGACATTGCCAAGAAGATCAAGCCTTCCGAGCGTGGCGAGCTGGAAATCACCGACGTCAACCGCGCTTACCTCGAGCAGCAGGCACTGAATGTCGAAATGCTCGGGCGTGGTTTCGCTTGGCTAGATACCGGCACTCACGACTCTCTGCTTGAGGCTAGCCATTTCGTGCACACCATCGAACAGCGCCAGGGCCTGAAAGTCGCTTGCCTGGAAGAAATTGCCTACCACAACGGCTGGATCACTGCCGAGCAGTTGGGTGTTCAAGCTGAAGCCTTGAGGAAGACTGGTTACGGCCAATACTTGCAGAAGTTGCTGGATTCGCCTTCTCACTGATTCGTAAAAACGAAGTTGTTCGAGTGAGAAAGATTAACCAGTCCGAGCAGGAAAGTTATGCCAGTAAAACGTCTCAATGTTGCGGTTTTGCTGGCAGCCTTCAATGGAATGCAGTGGATTGAAGAGCAACTCGCCTCGATTCTCGGCCAAACTGGTGTTGATGTAAGTATTTATATCAGTATTGATACTTCTACCGATGGAACCGAGGCGTGGTGCGCGGCATACGCGTCTCGACATCCCGGCGTTTTCGTGTTGCCGCCCGCCGGTTCGTTTGGGGGCGCTTCGCGGAATTTTTTCAGGCTGATCCGTGATGTGGCTATCGAGAGCTACGATTTCGTCGCATTTGCTGATCAGGATGACATCTGGTATCCGGACAAGCTTGAGCGGGCGGTGCGCGAGATTCGGTCACGCGCGGTGGATGCCTATTCGAGCAATGTCGTCGCATTCTGGCCGGACGGCCGCACCCATCTGCTTGATAAGGCGCAGCGCCAGACACCCTGGGATTTTCTGTTTGAAGCTGCTGGCCCGGGCTGCACGTATGTGCTGAGTCGCACATTCGTCAGCGCCCTGCGCACCGCGATGCTGGCTGACTGGCAGGAATTACAGCACGTCAGTCTGCATGATTGGTATTGCTATGCGTTTGCCCGAAGTCGGGGCTTCAAATGGTTTATCGACCATCGACCGTCCATGAGTTATCGCCAGCATGAACGAAATCAGGTCGGTGCCAATACCGGTCTTAATCCACTGATTGCGCGCTACAAGACTATTCACGACGGATGGTGGTTTTCCCAGGTCAGAAGGATCGTCCGTTTGGTCGGACTTGAAAATGATCGGTTTGTCCGACGCTGGCTGCCATTGGGGCGGTGGCAGATGCTGACCCTTTCACTGAGTGCCTGGAAGTGTCGTCGTCGAGTGCGCGACAAGATATTTTTCTTCTGTGTTTGCTGGGCTACAGCGGTAATTGGAAACAAAGCCAAATGAGCGCTCCTCGTGTTTTAGTGACAGGTGCTACCGGGTTCGTCGGTGAAGCGCTCGTATTTCGTTTGTTGCGCGATAAGGTATTTACGCCTGTCGCCGCCGTTCGTGGCGAAACGAGGTTAGCCGGTCTTTGTCCGGTCGTGGCGTTCGGGTTGGACGAAAACTCCCCGCTACCGCCTTTGGAAGATGTTGATGTAGTCGTCCATTGCGCGGCGCGCGTGCATGTCATGAATGAAGTGGCTGCAGATCCGCTCGCGGCGTTTCGACAGGTCAACGTCGAAGGCACCGCGCGACTTGCCCGTCATGCGGCGAGATCCGGAGTCAAACGCTTCATTTTCATCAGCTCGATCAAGGTCAACGGCGAGGCAACATTACCGGGTGCGCCGTTTTCTGCTGATGATACGCCGGCGCCGGTCGATCCTTACGGTATATCCAAGCGTGAAGCGGAGGGCGCATTAAGGCAGATCAGTCAGGACACAGGGATGGAAGTTGTGATTATCCGACCGCCCCTGATCTATGGCCCGGGCGTCAAAGCCAACTTTCTCAATATGATGCGTTGGCTTGAGCGCGGCATACCGCTGCCTTTTGGTGCGATCAACAATCGTCGCAGTCTGGTGGCTATCGGCAATCTCATTGATCTGATCACTGTGTGTATCAAGCATCCCGCTGCTGGCGGCCATGTGTTTCTGGTCAGCGACGCGGAGGACCTTTCTACAACACAATTGCTTCGGCGAATGGCGGGCGCGCTGGGCGTCAAGCCTCGCTTGTTGCCGTTGCCGTCCTCGTTGATGACGGTGGGGGCAGCGCTGATCGGGCGACAGGATCTGGCGCAGCGTTTGTGTGGCTCTCTGCAAGTCGATATTGACAAAACCCAGTGCCATCCTTGGGTGGTTGCCGGCGACTAGCGTGGATCAAGCATTGCGTAATACGGCAGGGCACTACCGTGCGAAGCAGTGCTGAAGCTGATAATGGCTCTCGCTACGTGGAGAACTTGGCAAACTGCCACCCTATTTTGCTCAAAGGCCGCTTGCTACCCTAAGCTCGCAGCGCAAGGGGGGGCATCAGAAATATTGGAGCCATGCGCTCATTATTATCAATGTTAAAATCTCCGGGTCTGAGTCGGCGATAGGGTAGGCGTAATGTCACGGGGTTATCAAATGGCGTTGCTTCATCGTTATAATTGCAAATTTTGCGCAGCTTGGAGCAGCGTGTGAGCCTGTTTTATGTGGCTTGTTCGACTGTCCAGGTTTTCGTATCTATTGAACGAACTTGCGCAGGCAAAGTTTTATCATTTCAGCAACGGAGTGCTCGGTGGTAGCCCCCCTTTCCCCGGTTGTCCAAAACAACAGTTTGGATCGCCGCTGTATAGACGATAGTCAGCAAGATTCGGTGGCGCATTTGGGATGTGTTGCGATTCTTGTCTGTACGTTCAATGGTGAGCGCTTTTTGGCTCAACAACTGGAATCCATCGCTCGTCAAACTTACCCCCACTGGTTTGTAGTGGTCTCGGACGATGGTTCATCTGACTCGACATTGGCATTGCTTCGCGAGTTCGGTGATCGTTGGGGGCATGACAAACTATTGATTCAGCACGGCCCGGGGCGTGGTTATGCAGCCAATTTCCTCACTGTTACCTGTGATGAGTCAATTGATGCCGACTTTTATGCGTGGGCGGATCAGGACGATATCTGGCAGCAAACAAAGCTGGAAGTGGCTTTGAAGCGATTGGCGCAAGCGCCGGTCGATGTGCCCGCGCTTTACTGCGGCAGAACCGAGCTGATCGACGAGCGCGGTAATCACATTGGCCTTTCACCCTTGTTCAGCCGGCCCATGGGATTTTCCAATGCATTGGTGGAGAGCGTCGGGGGCGGCAACACGATGGTCTTCAATGACGTCGCTCGTCAGTTGTTTCAGCGAGCGGGGAGCGGGGTGGATATCGTGTCGCACGACTGGTGGGCGTACCTGCTGGTGAGCGGAAGCGGTGGACGGGTTCTTTACGATTTTTCACCGACCGTTCTTTATCGCCAGCATGACGCCAATCTGATTGGCGCGGCTTCGGGGTTGAGCGCCCAGATCGGTCGTTTGCGCATGTTGTTTCGTGGTCGTTTTCGCGGCTGGAATCAAAAGAATGTTACTGCGCTGGAGTCGAATCGACTGCAGCTCAATGAAGAAAGCAGGATGAGGCTGGATTGTTTCCAGCGGGCGCGTCGCTCACGTGGCTTGTCCCGGATCATCTGGTTACGACGATCCGGAGTGTACCGGCAATCCTTATGGGGCAATCTGGGGCTGATGCTGGCGACGCTGTTCAATGGAATTTGACACTCACGTTGCTTTGGCCCCTTTCAGGAATAATTCTGTGGTCACTCAAGTAGTCATCAAACAAGAGCGTTTGCTGGGGAAGCTGGACTCCCTCGGTTTTTTTGAGGTTTGTGCACAATGCTGAATTTTTCAACATCGCCGAAGGAGATGGTAGGCGGCATCTGGCGCAACAGAGGCCTGATCCGGGCGCTGGTGCAGCGGGAAATTGTCGGGCGCTATCGCGGATCCATCATGGGCATGCTGTGGTCGCTGTTCAATCCGATCGTCATGCTAGTGATCTATACATTCGTTTTCAGCGTCGTGTTCAAAGCCAGGTGGAGTGTAGACAGTAGCTCCAAAACCGAATTTGCCCTGATGCTGTTTGCCGGGTTGATTGTGTTCAACCTGTTTTCCGAGTGCATCAATAGAGCGCCAGGACTGATCGTCGGCAACGTCAACTATGTGAAGAAAGTAGTGTTTCCGCTGGAAATTCTCCCTTGGGTAACCTTGGGCGCTGCGATGTTCCACTTCCTTGTCAGCCTGAGCGTCTGGTTGGTTGCCTACCTGATTTTTTTCGGCAAGTTGCACCTGACAATTCTGCTGCTGCCGGTGTTTCTGGCGCCGCTGCTGATTTTTGTCATAGGCCTCGTCTGGTTCCTCGCCTCGATGGGCGTATATCTGCGAGACGTCAGTCAGATCATTGGGGTATGTACCTCGGTTCTGATGTTCCTATCGCCGATTTTCTACCCCATCACCGCGCTGCCGGAACAATACCGGCACTTGCTGTTTCTGAATCCTCTGACACCCGCGATCGAAGATACGCGAGCGTTGCTTTTCCGCGGTGAACTGCCCAGCTTCATTCACCTCGGTTTCTACTATATCGCTGCAGCTCTTGTCTTCTGGCTAGGATTTGCGTGGTTCCAAAAAACGCGTAAAGGATTTGCCGATGTCCTCTAATACAGCGATTGCCGTTAACGGTCTGAGCAAGTGTTTTCATATCTACGACAAACCGAGAGATCGGCTGCTGCAAATGTTCGCGCGCGACCGTCGGCAATACTTTCGAGAGTTCTGGGCGTTGCAGGATGTCTCCTTCACCATCAACAAGGGTGAGACGGTCGGTATTCTTGGGCGCAATGGCAGTGGTAAGTCGACGCTGCTGCAGATGATTTGCGGCACGCTCAATCAGACGCATGGTGACATCCTCACGCACGGCCGTGTGGCCGCCTTGCTAGAGTTGGGTTCTGGCTTCAACCCGGAATTCAGCGGACGTGAAAACGTTTACATGAACGCTGCGGTGCTCGGTCTTACGCGTGAAGAAACCGATGCGCGGTTTTCCGAAATCGAAGCGTTTGCCGAGATTGGCGAGTTTATCGATCAGCCAGTCAAGACCTATTCCAGCGGCATGATGGTTCGACTGGCATTTGCGGTAGCGATTAACGTTGACCCACAAATTCTGATTGTCGATGAGGCATTGTCTGTCGGCGACGAGTTGTTCCAGCGCAAGTGTTTTGCCCGCATCGAAGCGATCAAGGCCAGTGGCGCAACGATTCTGTTCGTATCGCACTCTGGCAGTGCGGTCATTGAACTGTGTACCCGCGCCATTCTTCTGGATAAAGGCGAGAAGCTTGCTGAAGGTGTGCCCAAGGTCATCGTCGGTCAGTATCAGAAGTTGCTGTACGCGCCGGCCGACAAGGTCAGTGTCATACGTGAAGAGATCAAGTCCGGCGCCCTGGAGCGACGTGAACTTGAGGCTGAGGCGAAACGCTCGGCGGTCGCCGTCGAGGCATCACAGGCCTCGGACAACGGGTTGGAGGAGTACTACGACCCGCATATCGTTTCCAAGAGCATGATGTCCTATGAGTCGCACGGCGTTCTGATCAGCGATTCACGCATCCTCAATGCTGCCGGACAGCAGGTCAATTGCCTCAAGCGTGGCGACACCTATCGATATACATATCGAGTGGCATTTGCGACAGGTGCCGTAGCGGTTCGTTTCGGCATGATGATCAAGACATTGGCGGGCATCGAAATTGGTGGTGCTGCGAGTGCGGCTGGCGCCCAGGACTCTATTACGTATGTCGCCGCCGGCAGCGAAGTTCAGGCCGAGATTGCGTTCCAGTGTAACTTGAATCCGGGAACCTACTTCCTCAACTGTGGAGTAGTAGGCGTCGTGGGCGAGGGCGAAACATACCTTCACCGATTGACCGACGCATGCCTGTTTCGTGTTCTGCCGGAAACCGCGAGTACCGCCACCGGTACGGTCGATTTCAAATGTATTTCAGCTTTTACCATTTCAAGCGTTGAGCATAATTAATCTTATGGACCATAAACAAATAGTCGTCGTTCTGGGCATGCACCGAAGCGGTACGAGTGCCATTACGCGTGGTTTAAAAGTCCTTGGCGTCGACCTGGGCGATAACCTGTTGCCTGCAGAATCGGGCAATAACGAAAAAGGCTTCTTTGAAGACGCAACGATCACTGCGTACAACGAAGAGTTGCTGGCCGCTTTGGGCCACGCTTGGGATAGTCTGGTGCCGATCAGCCCTGAAGAGCTGAACTTGCCGATCACCCAAAGCCACAAGATTCGCGCCATCGAGCATCTGCGTGAGAAAGTCGCCCACATCAAGTGTTTCGGCGTAAAAGACCCGCGCATGGCGAGACTACTGCCGTTCTGGCAGGAAATCTTTGCCGAGCTGGGTCTGAAGGTCAGCTACGTGGTCGCCTTCCGTAATCCCAAGAATGTGGCTTACTCGTTGGTCAAGCGCAATGAGTTCGAAGTGGAGAAGGGCTACTTTCTCTGGCTCGAGCACATGCTGTTCAGCTTGAAGTACAGCCAGGGTGCTTCGCGGGTTTTTGTCAACTACGAGCTGATGCTTCAGGCACCTGAGCAGCAGTTGCGCCGTATTTCCGAGTCGCTGGATTTGCCGTTCGACCCGCAAGGGCCGGAGTTCCAGGAATATCAGAACAAGTTTCTCCAGCACTCGCTGCAACACAACAGCTTTACGCTGAATGAGCTCAGCAAGGATGCCAGCGTTCCTGCCGATGTTCTGAGCCTGAGCCTTGTGCTTTTGCAACTGTCGCGTGATGAGCGTGCAGATGATCAAGCCGTTGTCGATACAGTCAACGAACTCTATCAAGCAATGATCGAGCGCTTGCCGGCGTATCGCCTCATGCGTCATTTCGATGTAAGCAATACGGAACTGAATGCGCAACTGAGCCTGCAAGGCAAAAGTCTCGAAGCACTGGAAGCTGATCACAGCGCACTTGCCACTGATCTCGGAAAGCTTGAGACGAGCCACGCTGAGCTGAAGGCTGATTATTCAAAACTGAGCGATTATCGTCTCTGGCTTGAGACTCAACACGATTCTTCCAAATCGATGCTTTCCGAGTCTGAGGGATCGGTTCAGAGCCTTGAGGCTGACTTGCATCGGTATGCGTCCGGGCGGTTTTTGCTCAAGTCACTGGTTTCGCATATTGCCGAGCGATTCGGCTTGCGGTATCGAGGTGATCATCCCGCCGAGAGCGAGCTGTTTGATGCCGAATATTATCTGAGTACCTACGAAGACGTTCGCGCCGCCGGTGTCAATCCGTTGCAGCACTATCTGGAGCAAGGTTGGCGCGAAGGTCGTGATCCTTCGGCAGGTTTTTCCACCAACGCGTACCTGGAACATTATTCGGATGTGCGACTGCGGCGTGTCAATCCGCTGATCCATTACTTGCGCCACGGATATTATGAGGGGCGGTCGATTTACGATGTCAAAGGTCGTAACTACCACCTTTCCCGTACGGTCAGCCGCCACCGCGTTGTCGTGCAGTTGTTGAATCTGGTTTCGCAACAGCCGGAGTTGCTGGGGCGCTTTGTCCGTGAAGCACGACGTGGTGGATTGCGTCATGCCTTGGCGATTGCTGCCCGCAAGCTCAAGCGCAGTCAGAAGCGACTTGCCCTGAGCCAGGTCTCCAAACAACTTGACGATGCTGCATTGACTGAGTACGAAGTACTGAAAGTCGTGCCTTACTATCTGGACCCTTATCTTCCCGAGGCTCCAAAAACTGCTTCCGCAATGGTTGCCGTTCACCTTCATTTGAGCAGTGAGCAAATGTCCGGGGACTGGCTGGGATACCTCAAGAATATCCCTGTCGAGTTCGATTTGTATGTTTCGCGGATTGGCAGTGACAATTCTAGGTTTGATGATAAACCGCTGCGCACTGCCGTGCCTCTGTTGCGCCAATTGGTTGTTGATGTCGTCCCTGAGCATGCTGGCGCTATTGCATCGCTGATTGCCCAGTTCGGTGATCGCCTCAAGGACTACGACGTTGTCGCGCACTTGCATGACGAAACCGGCAACGACGACGGTTCGGGTGTCAAAGAGCGTCTTGATCTCCTCTGCGGCTCGCCTGCCAATGTCGGCCAGATTCTGCAATTGCTCGGTGGCGACGCGAAAGTGGTTTATCCCGTCGACATCCGAGCTGAGTCTGCGGACTACCATCAGGCTGGCTGGAGTGATGCCGGAAACGTGATTGCCACGGTTCTGGAAAAGTGCACGGAAGTGGACGCCAAGAGTTTCCCTGGCGCGCAATTCCCACGTGCGGGTCTGTTCTGGGCGCGGGTCGGCACGATCATTGATCTGTTACAACTGCCGTTACAGTTTGAGCATTTCGTAAATGCCGACGACGCTGTTGCGCCGGACATGTTGAGCCGTACGCTGCAGCGCTTGGTGCTGGTCAATACAACAACCAGTGAAGGGCGTAATTATCAGCTGGAAGCGCCGCAGATTTCTCACGAGCCGCGCGACTACTACGAGCCGCAGGTTGATTACTCGGCCAGCATCAAACACGACACGGTCAAAGTACTGGCGTATTACCTGCCTCAGTTCCACCCAACGCCTGAAAATGACGAATGGCACGGAACCGGGTTTACCGAGTGGCACAAAGTTCGTTCGGCCAATCCGCTGTTCTTTGGGCATTATCAGCAACACGTTCCGCACGAGGACATCGGGTACTACCACCTCGATGGCCCGGCGCAGTTGCAGCAACAGGCTGAAATGATGCAAAAGTCCGGTGTTCATGGCCTGATTTTCTATCATTATTGGTTCACCGGCCGAATGATCCTTGAGAAGCCGGCACAGATGCTGGTGGCCAATCCCGAGATCAACATGCCGTTTGCCTTTTGCTGGGCGAATGAAAACTGGACTCGCCGTTGGGATGGCAACGAGCAGGAAATTCTGCTCGGTCAGGTTTACTCGAAAGAAGATGCGCGTGGCTTCATTCGCTATCTCATTCCGTTCTTCAAAGACGAGCGCTACATCAAAGTAGACGGGCGTCCGATGCTGCATGTGTATCGTCCGTCGTCGATCGAGCATATCGAAGAATACCTGGAAGTCTGGCGCGAAGAGTGTGAGAGCGCCGGCCTGAAGGCGCCTTACATGGTGGCGACATTGACGCGTGGTGCGACGCAGCCTCAAGACCACGGGATGGATGCTGCGGTTGAGCGGGTGCTGCACGACTGGACAGCTGACGCTGTACCAGATACTCGCAACCAGTTGCGTCCGTACTGGCCTCTGGAAGGTAACGTCATTAACTACGGTGAAGTTGCCGACCATTACATGGCACAAGATCTGGGCAAGGATTTCACCCTGTTCCGGTCTTTGGTTCCTACGTGGGATAACACCGCTCGTTACGGCAACAGAGCCTATGTGCTGAACAATTTCACTACGGAAAAATTCCAGAGGTGGATGGAGTTTTTGGTCGACTATTCCGAGCAAAACCTGGCGGAAGATCGTCGATATGTCGTCGTCAACGCATGGAATGAATGGGCCGAAGGCGCACACCTTGAACCGGATACGCGCTTCGGTTACGGCTACCTCAATTCCATCGGTCGCGCGTTGTCCGGTCAGCCGTTTGCAGCGATCAGCCATTGTGTTCCTGCCACCGATTTGAAGCTCAACGTGGCTTTGACACCCGAGGCCCAGGCTCGTCTGGACGCCGAGCCGGAATCGGCTCGCAAGTTCCTTGCTTGCCTGGCCAGTTCGAGCGTGCTGCACAACTGCTCCGTCACCGCCGACAATCCCCAGCTCCAGCAGGTATTGCAGGCGCAAGGCGTGAATACTCATGGCCACCAGCCCGCTGATGCCGAGTTCACGTTGGTGTTCAGTGACATCTGCCTGTTTCCTGCGACAGCCATCGAGTCGTTGCTGAAAATGGCGAAACGACACAAGGGCTATTCGGTGTCGGCCAGTGTGCGAAATGATCCGCTGTTCGTGCAGGGGGAGGGGACTGTCAATCTCAGCATCGATGCAAGTCAGGTGGCTTGCATGGAATTGCAACTGACGGCTCCGGCAGTCGGGTACAAAGTATGTTGTGAGGCCGCCTGTTTCCGTCTTCTGCCGGAGAGCGGCATCCAGGGCGCAGCGCTCGATACGGTATCGACTATCGTGCGTTACCACCGTCGTGGCGACCGCGCTTCGCTGATCAATGCGCTGCTGTCGTTGATTGCCCAGTCCGGTTGCCGAGTGCTGCCGGTGCTGGCTATTCAGG
Organism: Pseudomonas sp. H1_D05; assembly: GCF_054682705.1. Lineage (NCBI taxonomy): Bacteria > Pseudomonadati > Pseudomonadota > Gammaproteobacteria > Pseudomonadales > Pseudomonadaceae > Pseudomonas > Pseudomonas sp. H1_D05. The sequence goes on along the minus strand of NZ_CP162825.1, from coordinate 6,455,927 downwards.
ATATGGATGACGAAGAAATTGCGCTGCTGCAGGCGCAACTTGATCAACTGCCGTGGAGCGAGCATTGCGCGCCGCTGATTCGTCGTTACTTCTCTACAGAGCAAGCCCCGGATCTGCGTTCGCTGATGCTGAACGATGCACTGAAAGCTGTTGGCAGTGGTTATGCGGCATTTCTTGATTACGACGACATGTTGTTTCCGTGGGCTTACAGCTCACAGATCGAGCAACTCAAGTCCAGCGGCAAGAACGCAACCTTTGCGCGGGTTTACTCCACAATGGTGGATTCGGTGACCGGTTGTATTATCAAGCGCGACAAAATTTATGACTACGGTGAAACCTATCGCGATTTCATCGAGCATAACCATGCACCGCTGCACAGTTTCCTGCTGGATCTTGATCAGTGCGATCTGCAAGCCATCACTTACTTCGATGATATGAAGTACATGGAAGACTACTATCTGACGATGCAGTTGTTCACTCGCGACGGCACCGATTGGGCGTCGCTGCGCACGTGTGACTTTATCGGTGATTACATTCACCGAATTGGCTGCGACACGCATACGCTTGCACTGACTGACGAGCAACAGCGTCTCGACTTGCTCAGTAGTGAGTCTTATCGCATTTGCGAGGCCCGCATCAAGGCCTTGCGTGATCGTCTACTGCCCCACGTGTAGTGCAGGAGGCCCGCCAGTTCGCTGGCGGGCCTTGATCGTCTGATTGGAATAAGGTTAATCGAATGAGTAAGGATCTGGTTTTTCACACCACGGCCATCAGTGCCTCGGCGAGAGCTCAGGTGAAAGGGCAAAAACCGGCAGTGATCTGGCTTACGGGTTTGAGTGGGGCGGGCAAATCCACGATCGCCAACGCGTTGGAGCAAGCACTGGTTGCCAAGGCCAGGCACACCTTTTTGCTGGATGGCGACAACTTGCGCATGGGCTTGTGCAAGGACCTTGGTTTTACCGATGCTGATCGCGTTGAGAACATTCGCCGCGTCGCGGAAGTTTCGAAATTGCTCATTGATGCTGGACTGATCGTGATCACGGCATTTATTTCCCCTTTTCACCGTGATCGCGCGATGGCGCGCGATGTGATCGGAAATGACGCGTTTGTCGAAGTGTTTATCGACACCTCTTTGGAAGAGTGTGAGCGCCGCGACCCCAAGGGGCTCTACGGCAAGGCCAGAGCCGGACAGATAAAGAACTTCACCGGGATCGATTCCGCCTATGAGGCGCCCACGGATCCGCATATCCGGATCAACACCGTGACCGAGGACTTGTCCGAGTCCATCGCCAGAGTGCTGGATTACCTGGATAAAAGGTTCGGTCAATGAAAACCCTCGTCATCATTGGCGCTGGTTTCAGTGGCGCAGTCACGGCCACGCAGTTTTTACGGCGCAGCCCGGCCGATGTGCGAGTCGTGTTGATCAATCGCTCTGGAACCATGGCGCGAGGATTGGCTTACGGTACGAACAGTTCGCTGCACCTGCTCAATGTGCCGGCCGGCAATATGAGTGCGGATGTCGATGATCCGGAACATTTTCTACGCTACTGTCAGGCAAAAGACCCCGCTTATACGGCGTCGTCATTTGTTCCGCGCAAGATCTATGGGGAATACCTGACTTCAGTTCTGGACGATGCAGAGAGGCGTTGTGCAAGTGGAGTAACGCTGGAACGTATCGTGGCGGAGGTTCGCAGTCTGCAACCTCGAAAGACGGGCGCGGTTGTCGAACTGGCTAACGGGCAGTACATCGATGCAGATCAGGTGGTACTGGCCTTCGGTAATTTCTCACCGCTCGATCCTCCTGGATTCTCCTCGTCGATGAGGGGTGACCGTTATCAGTCTGATCCGTGGGCAGCGGGTGCAACGCAATCCAAAGACCCGAATCGGGCTGTGTTGCTAGTGGGCACCGGGCTCACGGCACTGGATGTGTCACTGGGTCTGCTGCAAAACGGACATAAAGGCCCTATCTATATGGTTTCCCGGCGAGGGCTTCGGCCCTTGCCTCATCGCCCGAAGCGAACGACTGATGAAGTCCCCGCCGATTTCGTCGAGCGACTTCTGCAAGCACCGCCTTCGGTACGTGGCTACTTGCAATTGATTCGACGTGAGATCAGCGCCAAGCGTAATGATGGGCTGGATTGGCGTGACTGGGTGGCGGCCCTGCGCCCGATAACTTCTGACCTGTGGCTTCGATTGCCGCTCACCGAGCGCCGACGCTTCTTGCGTCATCTCCAGCCGTATTGGGATGTTCACCGTCATCGGGTCGCGCCAGCGGCCTATCAGCGTTTTGAAGAAGCGTTGAGCGCCGGACAAGTCCGATTCCTTGCAGGCCGTATCAAAAGCGTTGAGACGGGTTTCGATCATTTGCGTATAGGAATTCAACGACGCAACGAACAAGCCTTCGAACAGCTAGACGTCGAGCAGGTTATTAATTGCACAGGCCCGACTACCAACTTGCATCGTGTCAAGGATCCCCTGATTCAACAGCTGTGCGCCGACGGTGTCATACAGGTTGATGTACTTGGCTTGGGTTTGTGTGTCAACGAGCAACTGGCAGTCAAAAATACTTCAGGTGTTTGTTCCTCATGGCTGTATTACGTAGGCCCTATGTTGAAAGCCGATTATTGGGAAGCAACCGCTGTTCCGGAATTGCGACAGTATTCTAAAAAACTCGCGGTCGATCTGGTCGGGAATATTGGCGAGTGATGTCGTCGGAACCGCCCTTGGCGGGCGGTTCCGAACAGTCGTCCTTGAAGATCTTTTCAGATCGTCATTTGAGTTTCGCCATTAGGCTGGCTTGAATCGAAAAATAAATGCTGGGCAGAGGGTTTATGAGATTTCCAACTTTAAAGTGCCTGGCAAGGGCATTACTTTTTTATTGTGCGGCACTGATTTTTTCTTTGATGCTGGTTTTTGGCTTGGGCGCAGTTCATAAAGACACTATTGTTTTTTTTGCAGAAACCAATAAGCCTGAATTCATGCAGCTGTATTTTCCCGTCTTCAAGGATGATTCGATTTATCCATCCTATTCGGCTGAGAATAGTGAGCGGGTTGCATACGAGGGGAAACCGGGGCTCGGCATAGGCTTGACGTTGCCGGATGGCGCAATCAAGTCACTCAGGGTTGATCCTGCCGACAGTTTAGTCAATATGACGATAAAAAGTGTTCAGCTCAACTATCTTTTTTCCACTGTGACGTTAACGCCGACAGAGTTACTGGCGCGAATTATCCCGTTGCAAGGCGTCGACAAAGTTGAAGTTGTAGACGACGTACTTGTGATAAGCGCCACGGCTCCAGATCCACAGTTTGAGCTATCAATATTTAAGCCTGGCCGAGAGGTCAATTGTAAAAGGTTGCTGTTGCTTAGTTTTGCCAGTTCGTTGGTCTTTGCCGGACTGTTTTTTGCACTGGCAAAAGGTGTTGTTCAAGGTTTACTGAAGATAGCTCCGGGTTTCTTCGTGCCCGTCAGTGTCACGTTACTGATAAGCTGGATGTTTTATCCAGGGTTTATGACATTTGATACATTTCATGCGCTTGAAGGAGCTAGAAGTGGCGTAGTGGATTCGACCTGGCCTCCCGTTGTAAGTTATGTCTGGCGTGTTGTTGATATTGTTTCGCGTGGCCCTGTAGCAATGTTGTTTTCACAATTGCTGCTTTTACTGGGGGCGGTTTACTATGTGATGTACTATTTTCTGAGAAGGCATACGCTTTCGACGGCATTCTTCCTGCTTTATCTGATTGTTCCAGTTGTGATTGGTACCATTGCTGCGATATGGAAAGATGTGCTGATGGCTTCTTTCTTTGTGGCGGCTTTTGCAGTCATGCTTGCAATGAAAGAGCCCAGGTCGCGTCCAAGTTTATTTTTTCTATTTGGGGTCTCTATATTTCTTGTGTTTTTAGCTGTCTGTACTCGGCATAATGCAATCACCGCTGCTGTGCCTTTGCTGTTCTACTCAGTATGGATTTTCAGCAAACGTTCTCCCTCAGGACCAAGCTCTTTGGCCTTCGTGATTGTATCGGGCCTGATATTGAGTGGAGCGGTTTATACTGTAAAAATACAATTTGACAGGTATTCGGTACCCGAGTTTCGAGAAATAAAGGGTGCGACCAAACTCATTCGTATTACTAGGGTGATGGACATTGCAGGCGCAAGTATATGTGCTGAGAAGAACTTGTTTGAAAGTATTGCGCCGGCGCTTGCGTTGTCTGAGATCAAGGCTGGCTATGACCCAAGGCATTCCAATTTATCACCAGGTCTATTCTCAAAATTACCCTTCGATGAAAGTGTTGATACCCTCTGGTTTTCCGTAGTCAAGGAGTATCCGGTCTGTATTGGCTATAATAAGTTAATGCTTGCAAAGTTTCTCGTGGGGGGAAACTCAGGGGAGCCATTTCTCGTAGTGACGCCGCAGGTTGATTCCAATAAATACGGTTATAGTCTCCCGAGTTCGAGTGTGCGTGAAGAAGTTGTGCAGTATGTGCTGACGGCCTCGAAGCTTTTCATATTTAAACCCTGGTGCCTGTATTTGATTTCGATCCTGCTGTTCATGTTGTTAGTAGCCTTGAAAAAAGTCAGCGTAGAAATTGTAGTAGTGTATTTGTCCGCAGGCTTCTATTTTGCAGGTCTTGCTCTATTTGGAAATGCGGCTGACGCTCGTTTACTGTTTTATACAAACACGATGAGTGTACTCGGTATCGTATTGATTACCGCTCAATTAGCAGGATTTCACTTGAGGAAGACGGCGCTGGCAAGTACGGGAAGTTGACCTCGCAGGCGAGCGTGGCAATCAGGGGACGCTCGCCTTCGGGTACTCTGAAGATCTAGTTGGATAGCACTTTGCAAGTCAAAGGCTTGTGCTGATTTGGCCATGTTACATTTCTGAGTAACAAGCAAATAAGCATGAGGCTGATGATATCGCCAACGAGCAGAACCCTGTATCCAGACTCATAAGCTGTTGGTGAGAGACCTACGACAGCAGTTACGCCGGTATGCAATAGAAGTAGAAGTGTTCCTATATAAAAACTGCTGTTTGTGGCCAAGCTTCTTTTCATCAGGTAAGTAGCACTGATCAATGAACTGATCGAAAGTGCGTACGAAAAGAAATAAGTCAGACCAAATCCGGAGTTCAAGTTTCTTATTGAATAGTAATCATCGTTGCCGGTTGTGAATAAAAAGGAAAGGATGCTGCCTTGGAAAATTCCGCCAATGGTCAATATCAGCGCAGTGCGTTTTAATTCGAAAGTCTTTCCCATGGTTAACAAAACAAGTAGCAGTGCGATGATCTTCGGGTACAGGTTCATCGGGTCAATGTAGTGGGCGTTGAATATATCGAATCCATTCAAAGCCTTTCTGATAAAAGAATATTCGGTGAATTCCGGCATGTACACTGCTTCCGTTGTCAAGCGTAAATAGTTACCTGGGGCAGTGATTAGAAGTGCAAAGCCCGCAATAACGATCAAGGCCAAGAGAGCTCTGAAGGTTGCCTGGTTTCTCCGATCCCAAATGAGCGACGTTGCAAACACTGCAATCATCGAAATTCCGACTTGTTCAGATTGCGATGCAATGAACGCCAATGGGATCGCGAGTATTTTCTCAGGTGTCGAAAAAGATGATGGTTTTACGAATAATGCGGATGCAAAAAGCCCGCAAGCAACTGGTAGTAAATAATTATAAAAACCGGTTACGTAAAAGACCGTCGTGTCTAGAATGGGGTGGCTGATTATTAAAACACCGAACATGCACAACGGTATCCCATAGGCGAAGTCGATCTTGTCCGAAAAAAACGATTTCCATATGGAGTAGGCGCTAAGGAGTAGAAAAGAAGGAATCGCCAGCTTCCAGAATGCTGGGGTGGCAATGGTTTCGTACATGATGCCTTCAATTGCTATTCGGCCTGTCCAAGTGTAGTAGCGCTCCAGCAAATAGCTGAGCGAAGATGCTCCAGATGTTGCGGCTGTCAGGAACTTGGAGTCGTCGGAGAAGGTGTTGATGCTCAGTGTGAGGTAAAAACTCACGTAGAGTGCTACTAGAAACAAACCAAACAGAATTGTTTTGTTGTTCGATGGATCATTTTCCGGTGCAGACATTTGCGCCTCCGTAATGCATTACGCCTTTAGAGTCTTCGACATATAGTTCCAGTGACTTTCCATAATACGCCTGAAGGTTGCGGCGAATGCCTGTGGCGTGAAAGCCATGCAAGTGGAAGTCGCTCTTTATTTTGAGGAAGTCACTGACATCTTTTCTGTAGATGCGACGCGTGAGCAGCTTTATTGCTCCACCATCTCCGCGGGCGTACAGATGGATTTTGATTGTGTTATCGGGAAGGTCGAGGAGCGCCCATCCGCTGGCGGAAATCCAGAATGCACCTATTTCGCAGGTGTCGAAGTTTGCTTTGAGTTCGGGTATGTAGTTTTCTTGAAGGGGTAGTTTTGTAGTTTTCGTAGTGTTGTTGGCGGAGAATAATATGACGCCTGCAAGTACAGAGGAAATCAAGGCGAGGCCATAAGCTAGCCCCCACCGATTGATCGGCTTATTGATTTTGAGTGAAAGATACTTTGGCACTTCGGATCCTCGTCAATATGGCCGGCATATTATTTGTTGAAAACAAATTTTTTATTTAATAAATAAAACGCAATCGTGTAAGAAATCATCGCAAATATTTGTGCAATTTCTGCATCGATGCCCAACCACCGATAGCCCGCCAGAAGTACCAATTGGTTGATTGCGAACGAGATGCTGAACGCAATAATGAATTTCGGGATCGTACTTCGATCAGTGGTCGATTGATTGAACACAAATGTTTTATTGAGTACGAATGCTGCAATCAGGGCTATCACGTAGCCAATGGCGTTGGCATAGGACGGATTCATGTCAAAGAACGTGACCAGCAGCAGGAAGACGCCGTAGCCGATAGCCGTGTTGGCGACGCCTGCAAATATGTATTTAAGCGCTTGCATTGTCAGCGAGTCTTCCTAGTCGGACGGTAGTTCTTCGAACAGTTGAGTGAAGATTTTCTGTCCTTTGCTTTTCTCTGCTAGCGCTTGTAATGATTTCCAATAGGTGAGGGTGCTGTCCAATTGATCTGTGTTTCTCGGGCCAATGACGATTCCCGACAGGGCGGGGTTCACAAATGAGGCGGCGAGGGCGAGTTCGTTGAGGGTTGTCGGCCTTGGTTCGAATTCGTGCGGTGCGTTGATGAAGTCGACAAGCTTTTCTGTAAACGCTTGGGGAATGTTGATGTTGCGCAATTCCATCGAGCTGTTTGTTTTGGACACTTCAGTTTTCAGGCCGCCCAGATTAATGCCATAGGCCAGGTATTTTGCATCAGGAAACCACGCTTCGTAGGAAGAGCGAGCGGCATGGGTCTTGAAGTTTTCCTTGACCTGGATAATCCATTTTTGCGACAGCGACGGATTGGCCTTGTAATACGCCTCTGGATGCCTGATGCCGGAAAGCCCGATAGCAAGACCCTGCTGTTCAAGCTTGTACATGGCCTCGACTGTCTGTGCGACTGTTGCGCCGTGCACATCATCATCCGAGCGGTTGTCCCAGTGGATTGAGACGCACGAAAGTGCCGAGCCAAACTGCCCCATCAGAATATCGGATGCACGAGCAATGTCATCGGGCGCCAGATGGACGTCTGGCGACCCCATATTGTCTCTCGAGCCGATTTTTACCGTCAGTGCGAGGTTTGAGTCAGCGTTGTGCTCTGCCCAGTCAGCGAGCCAGCGAACAGCCAGACCGAAGTCCTCCGAGCGCTTGTTGATAGGGTAGTTCGTTGCGGTGTCGACCATTGTGCCGCCACTGAGCAAAAACTGCTCAAGCAAATGGTAAGCCTGATCGCGTTCTATCCCCCAGCCCCATAGCGCGGTGCCGAGTACCAACTGCTTTTCGCTTGGCGTGAGTATTGGCATGTTCAGGCTTCACGTTGTGAGTTTTTGAGGCGTTGGCGTAGAGAAGCCATGGCCTTGAGATACTCGATGGTCAGTTTGAGAACCTTCACTTTCGAGTTCGGATCGTCGGTCCAGGTGACTGGCAGATCCATCACACGGTATTTCAAGTGTTCGCCGGTGATCAGCACTTCGGTTGCAAAGAACCATCCGTCGCTATTGGCGCCTGTGTGCATCAGCGGCGCCAGGACCTTTCGCTGAAGAAACTTGAATCCGCACATGCCATCGCTGAAGGAGGTGCGGAAAATGAGTTTGACGATGAGGTTGAAGCCGAAACTTGTGACGTTTCTGAGGGGCTTTCTGCCAATGACTTTAGCGCCCTTCGCAAGCCGCGATCCGGTCACGATATCGGCCTTGTTTGCTTTCAGTGCCTCCAGTGCCGGGCGCAGGTGGCTCAGGTCGGTAGCTAGGTCCAGGTCCATGTAGCCGACGATTTCGGCGCTCGATTGCGACCAGGATGCTTTAAGTGCCCGGCCAACGCCACGCTGCTCAAGGCGAAGGTAACGAACATCCGGGAGGGTTTTTTCCAGTTCCAGGGCAATCTCTTGGGTACGATCGGTGGAACCGTTGTCCGCCAAGACGATACGAACAGTACCAATGTCGCTCAAGTTACTTTGAATATAGTTGTGTGTTTTGAGGACTTGTTCCGCCAGCGTCGACTCTTCGTTCAAAATGGGGATGGTGATTTCAATCAACGAATTCATGGTAGTTGCTCAGAAGAAGAGGAGGGCGTGCAGGAGAGGTTTTCAGTATCGAGCTTTTCCAGCACGTCATAAATATTGTCGATCTTTCCGCCCAGGATGGAGTAACAACCTGGAAGCGTTTCGTGTTTCTCGAACAAAATGGGTCGACCATCGTCGCCCTCGTTTTTGGTGAGGATTGTTTTGACTTCGAAAAGCGAATCGACGTATTTGGAGTCCATGACTGAAGGCAGGTAGCGACCAATGTCGCGGATCATTCGATCTACGCGAGTGTCCCTTTTATAGTTGTCCAGTTTTTGATAAGGGTTGGAGCCAGGTTCGTCGGACCAGTGCATATGCGGGGTGTAGCGAACATGCGATACGGTATGCAAGCCGCGCGCTGGGAAGGGCATGACTGAGAAGAAGGGGCCATCCATCACGGTAATACCCAGATCGCAAAGTGCGGGTGGCATCTGCATCAGCGCCATTTCAGTGATTTCTTGCTTGAGTGCAGTGCGCGTGCCGGGAAAGTCGCCGCCAAACTGATTCAGGCCACTGTAGGTGCAGTTGAACACGTATCGAGCACTGAGTTGTTCCGGTTCTTTGCCGTCGCCAGTGAGTGTTACATTCAGCGACTGATTCGGGCTGTTGCTGATGGCCACCGCCTGGGTGTTCAGACGGATATTGACGCCGCTTTCCAGCAGTTCACGCAACGCCCACTTGGCCAGTTGAGTTGAATCGAACGCATACTCTTCAACCAGATAAACCTCTTCGATCAGGCGAGGTTCAAACAAGGCTCGAAGCGCTGGGCTGGCGAGTTCTATTTTTGCGCCGATTTCTCGATAAAAGCGCTCGAACTGATTCGCCGTGACTTTCGAGTTACGTCGGGCGATGGCGTACAGTTTGGTGAAATCCTGTTTCACCGCATCGGGCCAGTCTTGAACGAATTTCGGCAGGTTGATGCGACTGCGATAAGCGGTGGTGAAGCTGCGCGGATAGTGATAGCCGTTGTGAACACGTGCCTGGTTATTATAGGAGGCACGGCTCAGCAATGACGACTCACGCTCTATAAGAGTGACTCGCTTCATGCCGCGTTGCTTCGCCAGGTAGACTGCGATCGCCGCGCCGTAAAACCCTCCTCCGATAATCACCGCGTCCTGCATGTTGGTCGTCGGCATCACACAACTCGGCCAGAAGTAGGCAACGGTGCTTCAGGCGACGCTACTTCCTCGATGTTCAGTTTTTCTCGACGGGTAATCCGTGCACTGGTGAATTCCTGGGCAATATGGTAGAGCGGTCCTTCATTGGAAAGACTGGTCATGTGCAGGATGTACTCACCCAATACCAACAGCACCAGCGAAATCAGGAAGAACATCCCGGACTGTTGTAAGGAAAGACTGATCCAGCCGGGCGCAATATCCGCTTTCAGGAAACCGCTGGCGACCACATAAAAACAATAGATGAGATTCGCTACAGCCCCGAAGAGTGAAAGTGAAGTAACCAGGCGCATCGGAGCACGCGTAGTCGACACCAATAACAACATGCCGCGATCAATACTTTCGCGCAGTCGTTTTCTTTGCGTGACGCGAGGGCTGGAACTGTAGTTCAGATTGGCGCGGGCAAAGCCGCCTGTAGCAGGCAGGTGGCGGTAAGTAACCGACGGCTGCGGATGTTGAAGAATAAAATTGATCACCCGTTTGCTGAGCACCCGGTACTGAGGCGCATCGGTGGCGAGATGAATGCCGTTGAACGATTTGTAGACTTTGTTGAAAACGGAGTAAGCGACCTCATAAGCGAAGCTTTGAGGGGGGTTCTGTTTGTTTTTAGCAAAAACCACGTCTGCACCGCTGACCGCTTTGTCGAGCATTTCAGGTAGAAAAGCGATGTCATCAACGAGTGGGTCGATCACCGCGACGAAATCACCCAAGGCATTCTCCAGACCTGCCCACGATGCGGTGTCGGCATCGACTTCTTTAGTCAAGGCATAAACTTGCAAGTTTGGCAGGCCATTTTCAGCAGTCAGGCTTTTTAATATGGATATGCTGTCATCGTCAGACGCATTGTCGACAACAATGAGTTCATAGTCACTTACCAGTGTCGACATCCGTTCGACTGCGTCTGCCAGGATACTTCCAAGATGGTTTGATTGGTTGCGAACGACGAAAACAACCGAAAGAAATACCGGAAAAAATACCATTTAGAGTTCCTCGAGACGTCAGCCGCAGGCTGTCGCCCATAATTTCAAAAAAAAGCGCGTAATCTTAATCTGCACGGTAGGTGGCGTCACCCTTTTCGTGGCTGGCATTTCGCAGGAAAATCTATAAGAAAGCCCGCTGGCTGCGTCTTGCATCGAACCGTTGCCGTTCGTTCAGCGAACAATTCGTCGTGTATCCTTAGCTATTTTTACCGGCTGGGTCCGCTTTATACGCATCAATTGGCGATAGCGGCGACGCGTCGGAAGAAATTTTTATTGCCTCACCATCAGACTTGGACGGTGGGTCGGTAGTGCGTTTGACCGCTTTTTACTTCGGAGTGATGTACTTAATGATTTTCTGGTGGCTCATGCCCGCAATCTGCGTTCTTTCGTTCGCAATGACCGCAGGCCTTCGCCGATATGCGCTGGCACGCAGCATGCTCGACGTACCCAATGATCGCAGCTCACACACTATGCCTACACCACGGGGTGGTGGCGTTTCGATCGTACTGACGTTTTTAGGTGCTTTGTTGGCGCTTTGGTCAACGGGCGTAATCGGTGTTGATTTTTTTCTCGGCGCTGCCGGTGCGGGCGGGTTGGTGGCTCTGATCGGGTTCATGGATGACCATGGTCATATTGCCGCTCGCTGGCGTCTGCTCGGGCATTTTGGTGCGGCCGTCTGGGTACTGGTCTGGACCGGAGGGCTAGCGCCTGTCACCTTGTTTGGATCGAGCTTTGATCTGGGATGGATTGGGCACATTTTCGCGCTGTTCTATCTGGTATGGATGTTGAATCTGTACAACTTCATGGACGGAATCGACGGCCTGGCAAGTGTCGAGGCGATCAGTGTCTGCGGCTCGGTCTGTCTTCTTTACTGGTTGAGCGGTCAGCAAAGCCTTGTCTGGGCTCCTTTGCTGCTGAGCATGGCAGTCCTGGGATTTCTACTGTGGAATTTTCCCCCGGCGAAAATCTTCATGGGGGATGCGGGAAGCGGGTTTCTCGGCGTGATCCTGGGTGTACTGTCGTTGCAGGCGACGGCAATAAATCCGGATTTCCTTTGGGGCTGGCTTATCTTGCTAGGCGTGTTCATCGTTGACGCCACGTTCACTTTACTTCGCCGGTTGTTGCGGGGCGACAAGGTGTACGAAGCCCATAGAAGTCATGCTTATCAGTATGCGTCGCGTCGATATGGGCGCCATTTGCCGGTGACGTCTGCGGTCGCTCTGATCAATGTGTTGTGGTTGCTGCCGATAGCACTTTGCGTAGTCGTCTGGGGGCTGGACGGAGGGGTGGGGCTGGTAATCGCGTATATTCCCTTATTGGTGCTGGCGGTAAAGTTCCATGCTGGAGAACTGGAGGTTAAAGGCTCAGGACGTTGATCGTCAGACAAGTTCTGTGTGGGTTGTAATTTTTACGTACAATGCAGGCGGATTAAGTGGGTTAACGCGCCGGGTCGGTTGAGGTTTATGGATAAATTACGCGCCTTTTTGCTGGGCTTGCCACGCAGGCAGAAACGACTGATTCAAGTAGCCACAGATGTTTTTCTGGTCTGGGGCGCGCTCTGGCTCGCCTTTATCGTCCGACTCGGCATCGACGATATGTATAACCCGCTGAGGGCGCATTTCTGGCTGTTTGTCAGCGCTCCAATTATCGCTATTCCTCTGTTTGTTCGTTTCGGCATGTACCGTGCCGTCATGCGCTACTTCGGCAACGATGCGCTGATTGCGATTGTCAAAGCTGTCAGTCTCTCTTCGCTGATCCTGGCGCTGGTGGTCTATTGGTACAGCAATCATGAAGCAGTTGTTCCGCGATCGATCATTTTCAACTATTGGTGGCTCAGTCTCGTCATTATCGGCGGCTTGCGCCTGTGCATGCGCCAGTACTTCATGGGCGACTGGTTCACGGCGGCTCAGCATGTGCCCTTCACCAACCGTGAAGACGGGCTGACCAAAGTCGCCATTTACGGCGCGGGTGTTGCTGGCAATCAGCTCGTCGCAGCGTTGCGAATGGGGCGAGTAATGCGCCCGGTTGCGTTCATTGATGATGACGCGAGTATCGCCGATCGTTCGATTTCCGGCCTGCAGGTTTACAAACCCCAACACATCCAGCAAATGATCGATGTGACCGGTGCGCAGGAGATTCTTCTGGCGCTGCCGTCATCAACCCGCGCGCGTCGCCGCGAGATTCTGAATCTGCTGGAAGGCTTCCCGCTCCATGTACGCAGTGTTCCGAACTTCACTGATCTGGCCAGCGGCCGTGTCAGGGTTGAAGACATTCAGGAAGTCGATATTGCCGATTTGCTGGGGCGCGATGCCGTGCCGGCGCAACCTGATCTGCTGGCGCATTGCATCAAAGGAAAGGTCGTCATGGTCACGGGGGCTGGCGGCTCCATCGGCTCGGAATTGTGTCGGCAGATTTTTGCCTTGGGCCCGACCACGCTGATTCTGTTCGAACACAGTGAATTCAATCTCTACAGTATTTTGTCCGAGCTGGAACAACGCGGCAGCCGCGAGTCGGTGCCAGTGCGGTTGTTGCCGATTCTGGGGTCCATTCGCCATCAGGAAAAGCTCCTGGATGTGATGAAAACCTGGCAGGTCGATACCGTTTATCACGCTGCGGCCTATAAACATGTGCCGATGGTCGAGCACAATATTGCCGAAGGTGTGCTCAATAACGTAATCGGAACACTCAACACTGCTCAGGCTGCCTTGCAGTCCGGCGTGTCCAATTTCGTCTTGATTTCGACGGACAAGGCGGTTCGCCCGACCAACATCATGGGCAGTACCAAACGCCTGGCCGAACTGACCCTTCAGGCGCTCAGCCGTGAGGTCGCCCCTGTGATGTTCGGTGACAAGGCCAATGTCTCACGCGTCAACAAAACCCGTTTCACCATGGTGCGGTTCGGCAATGTGCTGGGCTCGTCAGGCTCGGTCATTCCGTTGTTTCACAGCCAGATCAAGTCCGGTGGCCCGCTGACGGTCACCCATCCGAAAATCACGCGCTACTTCATGACCATCCCCGAAGCCGCGCAACTGGTTATTCAGGCCGGTTCGATGGGCCAGGGTGGCGATGTGTTTGTGCTGGACATGGGCGAGCCGGTGAAAATCGTCGAACTGGCAGAGAAGATGATCCACTTGTCCGGTTTGAGTATTCGTTCCGATCGCAATCCGCAGGGCGACATCTCCATCGAGTTCACGGGGTTGCGTCCAGGTGAAAAGCTCTATGAAGAGCTGTTGATCGGAGACAACGTTGCTGCAACACCACATCCGATGATCATGACGGCCAATGAGGATCATCTACCTTGGGAAGTGTTAAAGGTTAGGTTGGCCAGTTTGTTGGCGGCGGTTGATGAGGATGATTACTCGCGCGTTCGCCAGTTATTGCGCGAAACCGTCAGCGGCTACACCCCCGATGGCGAGATCGTCGACTGGATCTACCAGCAGCGTCGTCTCGAACCCTGATTGTTTCACATTCTGTAACGCACGCATTTTTGACATCCCTCCACCATGACCTACGTTTGAAGAGCAGCTTCGGAAAAGCTGCTTTCTCAAACGATGATGGAGCGTCACTAATGCGTACCGGTTACTTCTATTCTCTGATTTTTGCTTTCCTCACCAGCGCCTCGATCGCCGCTATTGCCGCACCTGTTGCGCCAGCGGAGTCACCCAAGGCACCGTTGGTGATGGAGACAACTGCACCTTCCCAAAGCGCAAAAGTCGACCTCAACGATGCCGATGCGGCAACGCTGCAAAAGGAACTGGCGGGAGTCGGTGAGGCCAAGGCGAAAGCGATTGTTACGTATCGTGAAACAAACGGGCCGTTCTCCTCGGTGGATGAGTTGCTGGAAGTGAAGGGAATTGGCAAGGCGATTCTGGATCGCAATCGCGACAAGCTGGAAGTCAACTAAGCTGAGTGTTCAAAGCCAAGAGGCCGGTCATTGACCGGCCTTTTTTACTTGCGCAGTGCATGGCCGCTGGTAGCGGTGGAGAGGGCAACCGTCGGACGATTTAAAATTACGGCTATCATATTGCGTTTGGATTATGCCTATAATAATTCGCCGATTCGTCGAGCCAGCAGGTTTCATCGGCAACTCCCGTCATCAAGCATTCCAGGAGCATTCTCATGAATTCCGCACAATCTCAAGGTACTGCTCTGGTTACCGGCGCATCGTCCGGAATCGGTGCGATTTACGCTCAGCGCCTGGCGGCGCGTGGTTTTGATCTGCTGCTGGTTGCCCGTGACAAGGACCGTCTTGAGAGTGCTGCGAGCCAGTTGCGTGATGCCCATGGCGTTCAGGTCGAAGTGCTGAAAGCAGACCTGACGCAAAAGGATGATGTACTCAAACTCGAACAACGCCTGCGCAGCGATTCCAGCATCAGTTTACTGGTGAATAACGCCGGTGTGGCGTCGGACGGTTTGCTGGCCAACGCCGATATGGACCAGTTGGAGCGGTTGATCCAGCTGAACATCACCGCCGTCACCCGCCTGGCATCGGCGGCTGCTGCCAGTTTCGCCAAGGCCGGGCGTGGCACGATCATCAATATCGCCTCGGTGGTGGCATTGTTTCCGGAACGCTTCAACGCCACCTACAGCGCCAGTAAAGCCTATGTACTGAGTCTTACCCAGTCGCTGAACACTGAACTCGAAGGCACTGGCGTGCAGATTCAGGCTGTGCTGCCGGGTGTGACCCGCACCGAAATCTGGGAGCGCTCAGGTATCGATGCCAGTGGCATTCCGGCAGAAATGGTCATGGATGCAGGCGAGATGGTCGATGCGGCGCTGGCCGGTCTGGATCAGGGCGAGTTGATCACCATTCCTTCGCTGCCTGACGCAGGCGAATGGCACGCCTTTGTTGCGGCTCGCCATGTCATGGCGCCGAACCTTTCCCGCAGTGCTGCAGCGCAACGCTATAAGTCCGGCAATTGAATTGATCAGAGGTCACCACAGTATGGATTCGCGTCGAATAGTCGTCACGGGCATGGGCCTGGTTTCACCCTTGGGCAGCGATCTCGAAGTCGTATGGCAGCGTTTGCTGGCCGGTCGCTCTGGTTTGCGTAACTTGCCTGAGGCCACGGTCGCTGATTTACCCACGCGAGTCGGCGGTGCGGTGCCGACGCTGGAAGAGGACGCTGAAGCAGGTTTCGATCCGGATCGCGCCACGCCGCCCAAAGAGCAGAAGAAGATGGATCGCTTCATTCTGTTCGCCATGGAGGCTGCCCGACAGGCGCTGGAGCAGGCCGACTGGCATCCTTCAGAAAGCAAAAGCCAGGAGCGTAGCGCAACGATCATCGGTTCCGGTGTCGGCGGTTTTGGCGCGATTGCCGACGCCGTGCGCACCACCGACAGTCGCGGTCCTCGGCGTTTGTCACCGTTTACCATTCCGTCGTTTCTGGTCAATCTCGCGGCAGGTCACGTATCCATTCAACACGGCCTCAAGGGGCCTTTGGGTGCGCCGGTGACGGCGTGCGCTGCGGGTGTTCAAGCGATTGGCGACGCGGCACGATTGATCCGCGCTGGCGAAGCGGATATTGCCGTGTGTGGCGGTGCGGAAGCCTGCATCGACCGTGTCAGTCTGGCCGGTTTCGCGGCAGCGCGGGCACTGTCGAGCGGTTACAACGACACCCCGCAGCGCGCCTCGCGGCCGTTCGACAGCGGGCGCGACGGTTTCGTGATGGGCGAGGGCGCCGGGCTGTTGGTGATCGAATCCCTCGAGCATGCGCTGGCGCGTGGCGCGACGCCTTTGGCGGAGCTGGTCGGCTATGGCACCAGCGCCGACGCCTATCACCTGACGGCCGGGCCTGAAGATGGCAGCGGGGCGCGGCGGGCGATGACGCTGGCACTGGCGCAGGCGGGTATCGAGCCGGATCAGGTGCAGCATCTCAATGCGCATGCGACCTCGACGCCAGTGGGCGATCTGGGTGAGTTGGCCGCGATCAAGGCGTTGTTCGGTACCGAGAATAAAATCGCCGTGACCTCGACCAAGTCAGCCACCGGTCATTTGCTCGGCGCTGCCGGTGGGCTTGAAGCCATTTTCACACTGTTGGCGATTCGTGATCAGGTGGTGCCGCCGACTTTGAATTTCGACAATCCCGATCCGGCGAGCGCAGGTGTAGACATTGTTCATGGCCAGGCGCGGCCAATGTCTATCGAATATGCACTGTCCAATGGTTTCGGGTTTGGCGGGGTCAATGCCAGCGTATTGTTCAAGCGCTGGCAGGCTTAGTCCCGGTTCTTGAGGTGATCGCGGGTGATATCGAGGATGCGTTGCGCAAACCCGGCATCCGCGACACTGCGCGACAGCAGCAGTGCACCGACCAGGGTCGACATGATGACGATGGCGCGGTCAGCGCTGTTCTCGCCTTCGAGGCTGTTCTCGATCTGCTCCAGTCGTGCGTTGAGTACCACGTCGCTGGTAGGACTCGGTTGTCCGCGCAGCCCTAACTCGGAAGAAATGGTCAGCAATGGGCAGCCTTCGTGTGGTGATGTCTGGTGCCATTCGGACAGATACGTCTCGATGAACACATCAAGCGCGTTGTCCTGGGCAAAAATCTCGGCACATAACCCATCCACCTGGTTGCCGGCCTCCTGCAAGGCCTTCTCAACCAACTCGTCCTTGGATTTGAAATGCGAATAGAAACCGCCATGGGTCAGCCCCAGCGCTTTCATCAAGGGTTGCAGACCTGTAGCGCCGATTCCGTCCTTGCGAAAACGTGCCGAAGCCTCCTTGATGATGCGCTGATGGGTTTGGGCTTTATGGTCCTGCGAATAACGCATCTGGAACTCTCCGCAACAATGTCCCCATCTTAACCAAGGAAAATTAGATGGTGACTGTACTTCTACTTCTTAAAAGCATGCGGATAGGTCAAATGGCTATAAAAAACACAAACCCCGCCGATCAGGCAGGGTTGTGTTCAACGGTCTTGCGCGTCTTTGGCGTCCGCTTCGGCATTGCGTTGGGCAACGCGTCGGCGTTCTTCATCGGTCAGATCGACCTTGTTGGCGGTATCGCGCAGCATCATTAATCCGCCGACGATCGAGCCGATTGCAACCACCAGAATCAACCAGGCATACCAGGGCATAACGGCTCTCCTTAAGGACAGGTCAACGGGCGAGGATTTCGCCGTGCGACGCTGCATACCACGTTTGAGCGAAGTGACTTCGCAGTGGTTCCATTCTAGGCCGCTTGCATCGGGTTCACCCGAAATCCCTCAATGACCTGTCAGCATCGCATCGGCCGGTGCGTTGGCACGCAGTTGTCCGGTCAGCAGGAAGTAGCCGAAACCGACCGCCATGAAGCCAAGGAAAATCAAGCCGATCAACGCATTGAACCACGCCATCGCCACCAGACACACCACCGCCAGCACCAATGCAATCATTGGAATCAACGGATAGCACGGCGCGCGGAAAGTACGTTCCAGATTCGGCTCCGATTTACGCAATTTGAACAGGCTGAGCATGCTCATGATGTACATCACGATGGCGCCGAATACGGCCATGGTGATCATCGCGGCGGTAAGGGTCATGCCACCGAGGTTGATCAGGCCGTCGCTGTAAATCGCGGCGATGCCGATGATGCCGCCGACAATAATGGCGCGGTGCGGTGTCTGGAAGCGCGAGAGTTTCGCCAGCGAAGCGGGAAGATAGCCGGCGCGGGCGAGGGCGAAGAACTGACGTGAGTAGCCGAGAATGATCCCGTGGAAACTGGCGACCAGACCGAACAGGCCGATCCACACCAGCATGTGCAGCCAGCCGGAGTTGTCGCCGACCACGGTTTTCATCGCTTGCGGTAGCGGGTCGTTGATGTTGGCCAGGGTGCGCCAGTCGCCGACGCCACCGGCAAAGAACATCACGCCCATTGCCAGCACTACCAAAGTCAAAATGCCGCTGATGTAGGCCTTGGGAATCGTGCGTTTCGGATCCTTGGCTTCTTCGGCAGCCATCGCTGCGCCTTCAATCGCCAGGAAAAACCAGATCGCAAACGGAATGGCCGCGAACATCCCGGCAATCGCTGGCGCACCGAACACATCCGAACCGGCCCAGCCATTCAGTGCGAAGTTGCTGAAGCTGAAGGCCGGCGCGACCACGCCCATGAACACCAGCAACTCTGCCACCGCCAGTACGCAGACCACCAGCTCGAAGGTCGCCGCCAGTTTCACCCCGAGAATGTTCAGCCCCATGAACACGATGTAAGCGCCGACCGCCGCATGCTTCGGATCGAGTGCCGGAAACTGCACATTCAGGTAGGCGCCAATCGCCAGCGCGATGGCCGGTGGAGCGAAGACGAATTCGATCAGCGTCGCCAGCCCGGCGATCAATCCGCCTTTTTCACCAAACGCTCGACGACTATAGGCAAACGGCCCGCCCGCATGAGGAATCGCGGTCGTCAGTTCGGTGAAACTGAAAATGAAGCAGGTGTACATGGTCGCGACCATGAACGAGGTCACCAGGAAGCCCAGTGTTCCGGCGACGCCCCAGCCGTAACTCCAGCCGAAATATTCTCCGGAAATCACCAGCCCCACAGCGATGCCCCACAGATGCAGCGTGCCGAGTGTGGGTTTGAGTTGTGTGTTCATGCGTTTGCTCCCTGAACGGTTTGGAAAGCTCGGGGAGGGCGTGTGCAGTGGGCGTGCCAGCGCGCTGAAACAAGTCGTAATGAGTTGAAAGCTGTCGTATCGGGGATGTTCGCGGTGGGATAGCTGCTTTTTGTGCGCCAGTTGGGTGCGATGGTGCTTGTTATGCCGTCTTCGCGAGCAAGTCGCTCCCACAGGGGAATGCATTTCAAATTGTGGGAGCGAGCCTGCTCGCGAAGAGGCCCGCCCATAAGGTGCAAAACCCACCTGTAACGCCGGCATAAATCCACTCTTTACGCTTTCTTTATGCCCAGCCAGACCCCTCGCTCTCGTTCCTTTACAGCCTCCTTTCCGACAATGCCTCCACACGCGGCAATACGCCGTAACACGGAGATCTTCCATGAGCGTTCTGGACGGGGTGTCACTGCTGTTGGCAGTGGGGCTGTTCATTTATCTGTTGGTTGCGCTATTGCGCGCGGATCGGAACTAGGAGCGGCTATGCACAGTTATGACTATTGGCTGATCCTCGCGTTTTTTGCGGTGGTCTTGCTGCCGGCGCCGTTCCTCGGGCGCTTCTACTACAAGGTAATGGAAGGTCAGCGGACTTGGCTGACGCCGGTTCTCGGTCCGGTCGAGCGCGGCTGTTATCGCGTCGCCGGGGTTGATCCTAACGCCGAGCAGAGCTGGCAGAAGTACACGCTGGCGCTGCTGGCATTCAACCTTGCCGGTTTCCTCCTGCTGTTCGCGATTCTGTTGTTCCAGGATCACTTGCCGCTGAATCCACAAAATCTGCCGGGCATGGAATGGACGCAAGCGTTCAACACGGCCGTCAGTTTCATGACCAACACCAACTGGCAGTCCTACAGCGGTGAAGCGTCTCTGAGCTACCTGAGCCAGATGATCGGCCTCACCGTGCAGAACTTTGTCAGCGCCGCTACTGGCCTCGCCGTTCTGGTCGCACTGTGCCGTGGCATCGGCCGCAAATCGACGAAAACCCTCGGCAACTTCTGGGTCGACATGACCCGCGCCACCCTCTACGGTCTGCTGCCGCTGTGCCTGTTGCTGGCACTGTATCTGGTCTGGCAGGGCGTGCCGCAAACCTTCGCGCAGTATGTGAATGCGGTGACGATGCAGGGCGTTGATCAAGTGATCCCGCTCGGCCCGGCGGCCAGTCAGATTGCGATCAAGCAACTGGGCACCAACGGTGGCGGTTTCTTCGGCGTTAACTCGGCGCACCCGTTCGAGAACCCGAGCGCGTGGAGCAACCTGTTCGAAGTCTCGTCAATTATTCTGATCCCGGTGGCGCTGGTGTTCACTTTCGGCCACTACGTCAAAGACCTGCGTCAGAGCCGCGCGATCATCGCCTGCATGCTGGCGCTGTTCCTGATCGGCGGCGCGACCTCGCTGTGGGCCGAATATCAACCGAACCCGACCCTGAACAACGCTGCCGTCGAACAGACCGCGCCGCTGGAAGGTAAAGAAACGCGCTTCGGCACCACCGCTACCGTGCTGTGGTCGGTGACCACCACGGCCGCCTCGAACGGTTCGGTCAACGGCATGCACGACAGCCTCAACCCGCTCAGCGGCATGGTCGCGCTGGTCAACATGATGGTCGGCGAAGTGATCTTCGGCGGCGTCGGTGCCGGGCTCTACGGCATGTTGCTCAACGTGCTGATCGCGGTGTTCCTCGCCGGTCTGATGATCGGGCGTACGCCGGAATACCTCGGCAAGAAACTCCAGGCGCGCGAAGTGCAATTGCTGGTGGTGACCCTGCTGGTCATGCCGGTTGGCGTGCTGGTGCTCGGTGCGATTGCCGCAGCGGTTCCCAGTGCTGCGGCGACCATCAGTAACCCCGGCCCGCACGGTTTCAGTCAATTACTCTACGCCTACACCTCGGCGAGCGCCAACAACGGCTCGGCGTTCGGTGGCCTGGGTGCCAACACACCGTTCCACAACCTGATGCTGGGTCTGGGCATGCTGATCGGTCGCTTCGGCTACATCCTCCCGGTACTGGCTCTGGCCGGCAGCCTGGCGATGAAGAAAACCGCACCGATCGGCCAGAACAGCTTCCCGACCCACGGCCCGCTGTTCGTGACCCTGTTGACCGTGACCATTTTGCTGGTGGGCGGCCTGACCTTCTTGCCGACTCTGGCGCTCGGCCCGATTGCCGAACACCTGAGCATGGGCTTCTGAGGACTGAATGATGAATATGCCCGCAATCAAACCCGCTGCCGTCAAGGCGCCGGAACAAGCGAAAACCGCGATCTCGGCCCTGTGGCGGCCGGCGCTGGTGCAAGCTTTCGTCAAGCTCGACCCACGGCAACTGAAACGTTCGCCGGTGATGCTGGTGGTTGAGCTGACGGCGATTTTCACCACCGTGCTGTGCTTCATTCCTGACGCCGATGTACCGACTTTCGTGGCGGCGCAAATTGCCCTGTGGCTATGGTTCACCGTGCTGTTCGCCAACTTCGCTGAAGCTTTGGCCGAAGGTCGCGGCAAGGCCCGCGCCGACAGCCTCAAGGCGGGCAGCGAAGGCCTCAGCGCACGGCGCAAACTGGCCAACGGCAGCTTTCAGGTAGTGCCGGCGGCGAGTCTGCGCAAGGGTGATGTGGTGCGCGTCGAAGCAGGGGAAATGATCCCCGGTGATGGCGAAGTCATTGAAGGTATCGCGGCGGTCAACGAAGCGGCGATCACCGGTGAATCGGCGCCGGTGATTCGTGAGTCCGGCGGCGACCGCTCGGCCGTCACCGGCAACACGCGTCTGGTCTCCGACTGGTTGCTGGTGCAGATCACCGCCAATCCGGGCGAGTCGACCCTCGATCGCATGATCGCGCTGGTCGAAGGCGCCAAACGCCAGAAAACCCCGAACGAAGTGGCGCTGGATATCCTGCTGATCGGCCTGACCCTGATCTTCCTGCTGGTGGTCGTGACCCTGCAACCGTTCGCCCGTTTCGCCAACGGCAGCCTGCCGCTGGTGTTTCTGGTGGCGCTGCTGGTTACGCTGATCCCGACCACCATCGGTGGTTTGCTCTCGGCGATCGGTATCGCCGGGATGGATCGTCTGGTGCGCCTCAATGTGATCGCCAAGTCCGGTCGTGCGGTGGAAGCGGCGGGCGACGTGCATGTGTTGCTGCTCGACAAGACCGGCACCATCACCTTCGGTAACCGTCGTTGCAGTGCGGTGTATGCCGCGCCGGGTGTGAGTGGTCGCGAGCTGGCCGAAGGTGCGCTGTTCGCTTCTTTGGCTGACGAAACCGCTGAAGGTAAATCCATCGTCGAGTACCTGCGTGGTCTGCACCCGCAGCCTGAACCGGCGCTGGAAACCCTGACCGCTGTGCCTTTCAGCGCTGAAACCCGTTTGTCCGGGGTCGACTATCAGGGCCGTGTCTACCGCAAAGGTGCAGTGGATTCGCTGCTGAGTTTCCTCGGCCAAAAACGCTCGGATCTGGCTCCGGCCCTGTCGCGGGAAATCGACAAGATCGCCCAGAGCGGCGGCACGCCGTTGCTGGTCTGCGCTGACGGCAAACTGCTTGGCGCGATCCATCTCAAGGACGTGGTCAAACCGGGGATCCGCGAACGTTTCGCTGAACTGCGCAAACTGGGCATTCGTACCGTGATGGTCACTGGCGACAACCCGTTGACCGCTGCCGCCATCGCCGCTGAAGCAGGCGTTGATGACGTCCTCGCCGAAGCCACCCCGGAGAAGAAACTCGCGCGCATTCGTCACGAGCAGAACGATGGTCGTCTGGTTGCGATGTGCGGTGACGGTGCCAACGACGCGCCGGCGCTGGCTCAGGCGGACGTCGGCATGGCGATGAACGACGGCACCCAGGCTGCCCGCGAAGCGGCGAACATGGTCGACCTCGATAGCGACCCGACCAAGCTGCTCGACGTGGTGCAGATCGGCAAGGAATTGCTGGTGACGCGCGGTGCGCTGACGACGTTTTCCATCGCCAACGACGTGGCCAAATATTTCGCGATTCTGCCGGCGCTGTTCGCTTCGATCTATCCGCAACTGGGCGTGCTGAACATCATGCAACTGACCAGTCCGCAGAGCGCGATTCTCTCGGCCATCGTCTTCAACGCGTTGATCATCGTCGTGCTGATTCCGCTGGCACTGCGCGGTGTGCGCGTGCAGGCGGCGAGTGCGGCAGCGCTGCTGCGACGCAATCTGCTGATCTACGGACTGGGCGGGATTCTGGTGCCGTTCGTGGGGATCAAGGCGATCGACATGTTGCTCACGGCGCTGCATCTGGTGTGAGGCCGGAAAAAGCCCCTCACCCTAACCCTCTCCCAGAGGGAGAGGGGACTGACCGAGTGGCTCAACAGAGGTACATCGACCTGAAATACCGAGCCGAACTCAGGTTTTGAACTGCACAAAGATCGGCTCCCTTTCCCTTCGCGAACTTAAGGGAGAGGGACTGACCGAGGTGTTTACGAGAGCTGCACCGACTTGAAATACCGAGCCGAACTCAGGTTTTGAACTGCACAAAGATCGGCTCCCTTTCCCTTCGTGAACTTAAGGGAGAGGGGACTGACCGAGGTATTTACGAGAGCTGCACCGACTTGAAATACCGAGCCGAACGCAAGTTTTGAAAAGCATGGAAATCGGCTCCCTTTCCCCCTCGCCCCCTTGGGGGAGAGGGCTGGGGTGAGGGGGAAAAGATCTCCCTGACCCCCCGCAAAAGTTTGCCCAACGAATTCGAGGATCTTGAAATGTCCACAATGATACGTCCGGCCCTGAGCCTGCTGGTGCTGATGACCCTGGTCACCGGTGTCGCCTATCCACTGGTGGTGACCGGTGTTGCGCAAGTCGCATTCCCCGCCCAAGCCAATGGCAGCCTGGTGCGAGACGCCGACGGCAAGGTCCGCGGCTCGTCGCTGATCGCGCAGGATTTTGTCGGCGATGCGTGGTTTCATCCACGTCCCTCCGCCGGTGCGTTTGCGACCGTTTCCAGCAGCGCGAGCAACCTGGCCCCGAGCAATCCGGCACTGGCAACCCGCGTGATCGACGACGCCAACAAACTCCAGGTTCCCGGCCAAGGCCCAGTGCCATTGGCCCTGCTGACCACCTCCGGCAGTGGTCTCGATCCGCACTTGCCACCGGCGGCAATTGCCTATCAACTGGCGCGAGTTGCGGCAGCGCGAAACTTGCCGGTATCGACTCTTCAGCAACTGCTCGATGCGCACACCGAACAGCCGCTGGTGGGACCGCCAGTGGTGAATGTGCTGGCGCTGAACATGGCACTGGAAAAACTGTAGTTCTGTGATGTTGCCATTCGCGAGCAAGCTCGCTCCCACAGGAGGACGCGTTCCAAATGTGGGAGCGAGCTTGCTCGCGAAAGGGCCATAACGAACACCGAATCAACATCAGCAAGAGAGAACTCCCAGCATGAGCGACTCCGGCCGCGCCGACGCGCTGTTAGCAGACCTGCCCCGTGACGGCCGTGGCCGGCTCAAGGTTTTCCTCGGCGCCGCTCCCGGTGTCGGCAAGACCTACGCCATGCTCCAGGCCGCCCACACGCAATTGCGCCAAGGCGTGAAAGTCATCGCTGGCGTCGTCGAAACCCATGGTCGCGCCGAAACCGAAGCGCTGCTCGGCGGCTTGCCGCAGCAAGCGTTGGTGCGCTCGGAATACCGTGGCGTGATGCTCGAAGAAATGGACCTCGACGGCATTCTCGCGGCCAAACCGAAACTGGTGCTGGTCGATGAGCTGGCCCACAGCAACGCGCCCGGTAGTCGCCACACGAAACGCTGGCAAGACATTCAGGAACTGCTCGCCGCCGGCATCGACGTGTTCACCACGGTCAACGTCCAGCACCTGGAAAGTCTCAACGATCAGGTGCGCGGCATCACCGGTGTGCAAGTGCGCGAAACCCTGCCGGACTGGGTGCTGCAAGAAGCTTACGAACTGCTGCTGATCGACCTGCCGCCGCGCGAATTGCTCGAGCGCTTGCGTGAAGGCAAGGTCTACGTGCCGGAGCAGGCGCGTGCGGCGATCGATGCGTTTTTCACCCAGACCAACCTCACCGCATTGCGCGAACTGGCGATGCAAACCGCTGCCGCACAGGTCGATAACGATCTCGCCCAAGGCTATCGCCAACTCGGTCAGGCCGCGCCGGCAGTGCGCGGGCGCTTGCTGGTCGGCGTCGATGGTGATGCGCAGGCCGAACGCCTGGTGCGCCACGCCAGTCGCGTTGCCCAGCGCCGGCATTTACCGTGGAGTCTGGTGCATGTCGATAACGGCAGCATACGCGACGAGCAATCGCGCCTGCGCCTGCAAAGCGCTCAGCAACTGGCCGAGCGCCTGGGCGGTGAAGTGGTGTTGCTGCGCGCCGGTGAGGTGGCGAAAACCCTGATCCAGCACGCTGCCGAACGCCGTGCGAGCCTGGTGTTGGTCGGCCAGTCCCGGCCACATCTACGCCGGCGTCTGTTCGGCGGCGGACTCGCGGCGCGCCTGCTGCGTCAGGCTCACGGGCTGGAGATCAACGTCCTCGACAGCGATCAGCAACAGCATCAACCGCGCCCGCGCAACGCGCTGACCCTGGTGTGGTTCGACTATGCCTTGGCGCTGGTCGCCACCGTATTGGCCACCGCCCTGGCGTGGGCAGTGTCAAGCGTGCTGCCGCTGCCGAACATCTCGCTGGTGTTCCTTGCGGCGGTGCTGCTGGTGGCGGTGCGCAGCAGTCTCGGCCCGGCGCTGGCCTGTGCCGCGCTGTCGTTTCTGACCTACGACTTTCTGTTCATCCCGCCGAATTTTTCCTTCAGCATTCAGCGCGAAGAAGACGTGCTGACTTTGCTGTTCTTCCTGTTGATGGCAGCGCTCACTGGCAACCTCGCGGCGCGTCAGCGTCGGCAATTGCAGGCCCTGCGCGACACCCAGGAAGAGACCACTGAACTGCTCGACCTGTCGCGCAAACTCACCGCTGCGACCGATCGCCAAGCGGTGGTCAGCGCTGCCGCGCAACACCTCAATGGCTGGAGCGATCTGCAGTTATGCCTGCTCAACCGGGACGGGCAGGGCGGCTGGAAGGTCGAGACCGGCGGGCCGTTGGAGTTTACCGAGTCCGAACGCGCCGCCGCTGACTGGGCCTGGCAACACGATCAACCGGCAGGCATGGGCACTGGCACACTGCCGTTCGGACGCTGGTGGTGGTGGCCGCTGTCGGTCGAGGACGGGCCGCTGGCGCTGCTCGGGGTCTGTGCGAAAGAAGGCCAGACCTTGAGCGGCCAGCGTCGGCGTTTGCTGACCGCGTTGAGTCAGCCGCTCGCCCAAGCGTTGGCGCGCGCGCAGTTGGCTGATGACCTGGAAGCCGCACGCCTGCACGGTGAAACCGAACAACTGCGCAGTGCCTTGTTGGCCTCCGTATCCCACGATTTGCGCACGCCGCTGACGGCCATGCGCGGCAGCATCGACAGCCTGTTGGCCCTCGGCGAAGCGATCCCGCTGGAAGATCGTCGTGAACTGCTTGAAGGCACCCGCGATGAAGCCGAGCGCCTTGATCGCTACATCCAGAATCTGCTCGACATGACCCGCCTCGGCCACGGCGCGCTGAAGCTGGCGCGGGACTGGGTGTCGCCGGCCGATATCGTCGGCAGTTCGCTCAATCGCCTGCGCGCGGTGCTCGCGCCGTTGCAAGTCAGCACTGATGTGCCGGCCGAGTTACCGCTGTTGTTCGTGCATGCGGCGCTGATCGAGCAGGCGCTGGTCAACGTGCTGGAAAACGCCGCACGTTTTTCACCCGCTCACGGTCGCTTGCAACTTAGTGCGGGCGCGGATGACCAAGAGATTTTCTTCTCGGTCAGCGATGAAGGGCCGGGGATTCCGGAGGATGAGCGGGCGAAGATTTTCGACATGTTCTACACCGCTGCCCGGGGTGATCGTGGCGGCCAGGGCACGGGCCTCGGCCTGGCGATCTGTCAGGGCATGGTTGGCGCGCACGGCGGGCGCATCAGCGTCGCCGACGGCATCGAGGGACACGGCACCTGCATCACTTTGCACTTGCCGTTGCAGACGCAACCGGGGATGGACGATGAAGGCTGAAGCCGACTGCGCTACTCTCTTGCCAATTATTTGTGTTGATGTGAATTCATGAGCCAGACCACGACCATTTTGGTCATCGACGACGAACCGCAGATCCGTAAGTTCCTGCGCATCAGCCTTACCTCACAGGGCTATAAAGTGCTTGAGGCCGGCAACGGTGCCGAGGGTTTGGCGCAAGCGGCGCTGAACAAACCGGACCTGCTGGTGCTCGATTTAGGCCTGCCGGACATGGATGGCCAGCAAGTGCTGCGCGAGTTTCGCGAGTGGGCGACGGCGCCAGTGCTGGTGCTGTCGGTGCGCGCCAGCGAAGGGCAGAAAGTCCAGGCGCTGGATGGCGGCGCCAATGACTACGTGACCAAGCCGTTTGGCATTCAGGAGTTTCTCGCGCGGGTTCGCGCCTTGTTGCGTCAGGCGCCGGCGGGGGAGGCGCAGCAGGCGGCGCTGAGCTTCGGCCCGCTGACCGTGGATCTGGCTTATCGGCGGGTGTTGCTCGACGGTGTCGAAGTGGCGCTGACCCGCAAGGAATACGCGGTGCTGGCGCAACTGGCACGGCATCCGGGGCGGGTGATTACCCAGCAGCAATTGCTCAAGGATATCTGGGGGCCGACGCACACCGAGGACAGCCATTATCTGCGGATTGTGGTGGGGCATTTGCGCCAGAAGCTGGCGGATGATCCGACGCGGCCGCGGTTTATCGTGACCGAGGCCGGGGTTGGCTATCGGCTGTTGAGTGAGAACAGCCTGTAGTTTTGTATTGGCCGATCTGGCGCTTTCGCGAGCAAGCTCGCTCCCACAGGGGCATGCATTCCAAATGTGGGAGCGAGCTTGCTCGCGAAGATCCTCAAATTCAATGAAGAATTTTAGCCAGTCATCCCTGCTCACTGTCATACCGATCCAGCGTATCCCGGGCAATCTCGCGTCCCAATGCGATCAACTCCGGCGCCTTGTAAAACTCGAAAAACCGGCACACCCGCTTCGGTACATTGATCAGGATATCCGGCGGATATCCGGCGATCTTG
Source organism: Pseudomonas sp. H1_D05 (assembly GCF_054682705.1). Taxonomy (NCBI): domain Bacteria; kingdom Pseudomonadati; phylum Pseudomonadota; class Gammaproteobacteria; order Pseudomonadales; family Pseudomonadaceae; genus Pseudomonas; species Pseudomonas sp. H1_D05. The sequence continues at coordinate 6,427,470 of NZ_CP162825.1, read as the reverse complement.
TACTGCGCCAGCGAGGTCTGCATCACCTCGAAACTCTGGTTGATCAGATCCAGCAACGAGGCCGGCCCGACGTTATCGATGATGAATGAACCAGTCGCCGATTTCGGTGCGCCTTCACGCTCGGGCGCGGCTGCCGGTTGCTGGCTTTCCGGCTCGGCGCCGTCCAGCCAGGGATTGATGTCCGCCGCTTCGGCGCGCAGTGCTTCCTGTTCGAGCCGCAACAATTGCTCGGCCTGTGTACGGCGGAATGGCATCTTCGATCCCAACGAACTGATCAGGCTGTCGAAGCGTGAGCGAAAAGCGGCAGGGCGCTGGATCACCGGCAATTTGTAGTGACGCTGATTGGTCGAATTGAGATTGACCGCAATGATCAGATCGCAGTGACTCGACACCACGGGCACGATCGGCAAGGGGTTGAGAATGCCACCGTCGACCAGCATGCGATTGCCTTGCATCACCGGGGTGAACAGGCTGGGAATCGCCGCCGAGGCGCGCATCGCCTGATGCAGGCAGCCTTCCTGAAACCAGATCTCCTGCTGGTTGGTGAGGTCGGCGGCGACGGCGGTGTAGGGGATGCGCAAGTCTTCGATGTTGACCTCACCGACGATCTTGCGGATCTGCCCGAAGACCTTTTCGCCGCGAATCGCGCCGAGGCGAAAACTCACGTCGACCAAGCGCAGCACATCCAGATAGTCGAGGCTTTCGATCCAGTTCTTGTACACGTCGAGTTTGCCGGCGGCATAGATCCCACCGACCACGGCGCCCATCGAACACCCGGCAATGCAGGCGATTTCGTAACCGCGTTTTTCGATCTCTTCAATGACACCGATATGGGCATAGCCTCGGGCGCCACCGGAGCCCAGTACCAGCGCGACACGTTTTTTTTTCATCCAGCGTCCTCCCGACAAGGTTCCACAATGCACCCATCGCCGGGCAGGCTCAATCGCCGAAGTCGTTGAGTGCGCCGGTGACGTCGTTTTTTCGCTACTGCATGGCCCTTCAGCGCTATCCTTCTCAGTTGCGCGGTTTCACCCGCCGGCAAGGCACTTTTTCGTAGCCCGGCCGTCTTACCTGCACGACTGTTGACCTATTTGAGGTGTGAGTGATGAAAGCCTGGATCTGTGTGCCGTTGATGGCTCTGGCATTGGCCGGTTGCGCCGGTAAAACCGCTTACCGCGACAGCTGCGGCAGCCAGCTCGACGCGGCTTGGCATGAGCTGGATCTGGCCAAGGCCGAAGGCTTTGCCGGCACTGTCAGCTACTCCAAAGCGTTGTCGCTGCTGACCGCGGCGAAGACCCAGCAGCAATTCGAAGGGTTCGAAGGCTGCAGCAACAAAGCCGAGAAAGCGCGCTTCTACATTCGCGAATCCCGCGCTGGCCGCTAAGCTGCTGACGTGAAGCAAGGACGCTGCTTTGACTGAGCGGCAAAATGAACCTCGAAGCCATTTGAATCAGGAGCAAGTGATGTCTGCGTTGATTGACCGGCTGGTGGCTCATGTCCTGAGTGTGGAAGTGCGCCTGCTGGCCTGTCAGGCACGGCTCACTGCACGGACCGACCCCGAGGCGCTGCATGATCTGCGTACCACGGTGCGGCGCTTGCGCAGTCTGTTGCGGCCATTGCGTGGTCTGCTCGGGGTCGAGCAACTGGAAGATGCCGCCTCGGCGGTCGGCCAATTGACCACGCCGTGGCGCGATCGCGAGGTGCTGGCGGCTTATCTGCTTGCGCATGATCAACCGGCAGCGGCGCAACGGCGCATGGCGCAAATGGCCGAGGCTTATCCGGCGCTGGCGGCGAGTGCCGAGGTGGCTTCGCTGCTGATGATTCTCGACGCTTTCCCGCGATTCCTGCGCGCCTCACAGCGTCAGGGCTTGCTCAAAGGTTTGGACAAGCGCATCGAAAAACGCCTCGGCAAGCAATGGCAGAAGCTCGACGAGGCGCTGCACGATCCCGCTCACGACCGCCATCGCCTGCGCTTGCTGATCAAGCGCGTGCGTTACGGCATTGAGGCCTATCCCGAACTCGACCGCTTGCCCGAGGCGGCGCTGGCTCGCCTCAAGTCTGCCCAAGGCGCGCTGGGCGACTGGCACGATTGCTGGCAGTGGCTGGCGAAGGCTGAGCTTGAGGCGGATCTGCAGCCCTGTGTCGCCACTTGGCAGGCGACCATGATCAAAGCCGAAAGCAAGGCAGATCGCGTGCTGGAAAAACTCAGTTCAGCCTGCTTCAAATAATCCTGAAATCATCACATCCCCTTGTGGGAGTGAGCTTGCTCGCGAATGCGTTCTGTCAGGCGGTACATTCTTACCTGACACACCGCTTTCGCGAGCAAGCTCGCTCCCACAGGGTGTTGTGTGTGTCGGTTAGCCCGGTAAGGCCTTTCTGTCAGCCCATTTGACCGGAATAGACGCTGCGGCGCTCTGCAGCTCTGGTTAAGATCCCTGCATTCCTTTCTTGTTTTCTGAGGTTGCCATGCGCTTTAGCGATCTGCTCGAGGCGGTCCGCCGCCAACCGGAACTGACGATCCCTGCCGAATGGGGCCAGGGCCGTGCCAGTTTCGGTGGTCTGGTGGCCGCGCTGCAATACGAAGCCATGCGCGCAAAAGTACCGGCGGATCGCCCGGTGCGTTCGCTGGCGATCACCTTTGTCGGCCCTGTCGAACCTGAAGTCCCGGTGAGTTTCGAAGTCGATGTACTGCGCGAGGGCAAGGCCGTCAGCCAGGTCATGGGCCGGGCGATGCAGAATGGTCAGGTGGTAACGATCGTTCAAGGCAGCTTCGGTGCTTCGCGGCCGTCGGAGGTGGCTGTCGAAGCCTATCCGGCGCCGTCAATGAAACACTGGGACGAATGCCAGGAATTACCCTATATCAAAGGCGTGACCCCGGAGTTCATGCGTCATCTGGCAATGCGCTGGAGTGTCGGTGGGATGCCGTTCACCGGCACGCAATCGCGGCTGATGGGCGGCTGGGTGCGTTTACGCGGAGATGTCAAAGAAGAACCGGTCAACGAGGCGCATCTGCTGGCCCTGGTGGACGCGTGGCCGCCCGCGCTGTTGCCATATCTGAAGAGGCCGGCACCGGGTAGCACGCTGACCTGGACCATCGAATTCGTGCAGCCGCTACACGATTTGAGCACGCTGGACTGGTGTCAGTACCTCGCCGACATCGAATACGCCGCCGACGGCTACGGCCATGTTGCCGCCAAGCTGTGGAGCGCGGAAGGGGAGTTGATTGCCATGAGTCGCCAGACCGTTACGATTTTCGCCTGACTCAATGCCGACGGTGGCGTTCACGCCAGGCGCGCCACCAGCCGCCACTGAGAAAGAAGCGCGGGAAGGTCAGGAACTGCTCGACCAGTAAACGCGACATCGCGTCTTTACGATCACTGAACGGCTCGGAGGCTTGCGCCTCCAGGCTGTGGCCGTGGCGCTGCAAACCCAGCGCCGCGATGATGCCGATCACGCCGATGGCCACACTGGCCAGACTCAGGCTGAACACTCCGGAGACGATCAGCAGAAACGCGACGATAAACAACGGCACGGCAATCAAGTGCAGCACCAGATTGGTCGGGTGCTGATGATTGCCCGGGTACGCGCGCCATTGCCACGCGGGAAGGTTGGGGTGACGTTTGCCCATGTTTTCTACTCCTCGATCCTTGTTGAACACATGGTTGAAGAATAGGCCTGGGCACGGAGGGCGGCGAATCAAGGTTGGCTATTGAAGTGATAGGCGTCATCGCAAGATTCGATGTTGCCGGGGCTGACGCTTTCGCGAGCAGGCTCGCTCCCACATTGGATCGGTGCGCACACAAATCCCCTTGTGGGAGCGAGCCTGCTCGCGAAGGGGGCATCAGAGTTTCAGTTGACCGATCGCCTTGCTCAACTCCCCAGCCAACGTCGCCAACTCATTACTGGTCGTCGCCGAATCCACAGTCTGCTGCACTGTGTTCTCGGTCACATCACGAATGCTCACCACCGCCCGATTCATCTCTTCGGCGACCTGGCTCTGCTGCTCCGCCGCCACGGCAATCTGCGTGTTGCTCTCACGCATCTGCGCCACCGCGCCGGTGATTTCCGCCAGCGCCGCGCCAGCCTCCTGCGCCTGCTGCACGCAGTCGTCGGCCTTGTACGAACTTTCCTGCATGAAATCCACCGCATCGCGAGTGCCAGCCTGCAAGGCCGAGACCATCGTGGTGATCTCGTCGGTCGAGGTCTGCACACGTTTGGCCAGATTGCGCACCTCATCGGCCACCACCGCAAAGCCGCGGCCCATCTCACCGGCGCGGGCCGCCTCGATGGCGGCGTTCAGTGCCAACAGGTTGGTTTGCTCGGCAATGCTGTGAATCACGCTGACCACGCCGTTGATCTTCTGACTGTCCTCGGCCAGCCGTTGAATCATCTCGGCCGTCTGCTGCACTCCGCTGGAGAGTCCGGCAATCGACTGCTGCACCCGCGCGACCACTTGCTGACCGCTGCCGGCGAGGCCATCGGCGGTCTGCGACAGGTCGCGGGTGGCGCCGGCGTGCTGGGCGATGTGGTAAACGGTGGCGGTCATTTCGTTGATCGCGGTGGCGGCCTGATCGGTTTCGCTCTGCTGGCCGAGCATGCCGTGGCGCACTTCGTTCATGCTCGACGCTAGCCGTGCCGCGCCGACATCCAGTTGCCGCGCGGTGTTGGCGACGGTCGTCACAACGCGCTGGTAACCGGCCTGCATCGCGTTAAACGCATTGGCCATCTGCCCGACTTCGTCTTTACCGGCCAGCGGCACACGGGCCGAGAGATCGCCGCTTTTCTCGACGTGGAGCATCACGTCTTTCAAGGTGTTGAGCTGGCTGAGCAGGAAGCGGATTAAAAGTTGCGAGGCGCACAGCATGGCGAACATCAGGATGAACACTGCCACCGCATAGTTGGCGAAACGTTCGCTGAACACTTGGCTCAGGCTCGGACCATAGGCAATCACCGCGACCTGCTGACCATCGGCGCGGCTGAACACTTCGGCGCCCATTAACGGATTGTCGCCGAACAGCGGCATATGATTGATGTCGTTCCAGCCGTTGCTTTCCGTGATTTCCAGCAAGGGTTGATCGTTCAGGCGCGGTGCTTCGCCGCGTTTAAAGGTCAGCACTTGATCAACTTTCGGCAATGGCTGCCCGGCAGGCCAGGCCTTGAGCAATTGTGCCTGGGCCTGCGCGGATGCTTGCGATGCGTGACTGCGCGCCTGTTGCTCGAGCTGCACGGCGTACAGCACCAGCAACAGGGTGGTGACGAAGGCGACCGCATTGACCGCCCAGAATTTGTATTTCAGCGAGATATTGCTAAGCCAGGCACCCATGGAGGTCTTCTCTGATAGCGGAAACAGTTTTGGCAAGGTGCCATTATTGTGCCGCTATGCAGATTTGCGGATCTTGATATGAGTCAACAGACCGCACGGTCCCGCCCTTGTAGGAGTGAGCCTGCTCGCGATGACGGTGTGTCAGTCACCTCAATGTTGAATGAGCTGCCGCCATCGCGAGCAGGCTCACTCCTACAGAGAAATTGGGGTGTGTCAGGAAAGGGTGGGGAGGTTGTAGAACGCGCGGGCGCACGCGGTGGTGTGCGCCGCCAGATCTTCCTCGGTTTCGCCACGATGCAGCGCCACTTCACGCAGCACTTCAGTCAGATACGCCGGCTCATTGCGACCGTTTTTCGGCTTCGGGCGCAGCGTGCGCGGCAGCAAATAAGGCGCGTCACTTTCCAGCATCAAGCGCCCGCGTTTGATCTCTTTCACCAGCGGATGCAAATGCGTGCCTCGGCGCTCATCACAGATCCAGCCGGTGATGCCGATGTGCAGATCCAGGTCGAGATAGCTGAACAAGGCTTTTTGCTCGCCGGTGAAGCAATGCACCACAGCGGCGGGTAATTGATCGCGGAAGTCTCTGAGGATTTCCAGCAGGCGCTGGCTGGCATCACGCTCGTGCAGGAACACTGGCATTTGCAGTTCAACGGCTAGCGCCAAGTGTTCCTCAAGGACTTTTTCCTGCTGTGGGCGCGGCGAGAAATCACGGTTGAAATCCAGCCCGCATTCACCCACGGCTACCACGTTTTTCTCCTGCAGCAGACTGCGCAAACGGCTTGCGCTATCAACGTTCCAGTCACTGGCCGAATGCGGATGAATACCGGCGGTGGCGAACAGGCGCTGGCCGCTTTCATCGAGTTGCTGGCACAGCTCCAGGGCTTGCTCGCTGCCCTCGACGCTGGTGCCGGTCAGCACCAGTTGGCACACGCCCGCGGCATAGGCGCGCTCGAGTACGGCCTGATGTTTGTCGGCGAAACTGGGGTTGGTCAGGTTGACGCCGATATCGATGAGTTGCATGGTTGCTACCTCGGGCCGAAGGCCGGAAAGCATACCAGAGCTGTAGATTCATAAGAAAAGCCAAGAACTACAACGAGTTATAGCTGTCTGTTGATGCCGCGACGCAGACCGGTTTGGTAGAAGTGCCATTACTGTGCCAGTCTCTCGCACGTTGCCAGCGCTCATGGCGCTCTGTTTTCGTCGGTGATTTCGACGTTTTAACGATGAAATCGCCCCGTATTCTTTCCGGAGAGTGGATGGTTCGTCCCTCGGTTTTGCTCCTGTTGTGTGGCTCGCTGCTACTGCCGATGACGGCGGTTGCGCGCCTGCCCGGGCCGCTGCAAGCCGTGCCGGCGGCCAAGGTGCGCGACTTGTCCGAGATTCGTAGCAGCCGCGTGTTGCGGGTGCTGGTCAATCAGAGCCGCAACAGCTCCGGCGAAGTCCAGGGCCAGGCCATCGGCGTCGAATACCATCGCCTGCGCGCCTTCGAGCAATACCTCAACGGCCATGCCCGCGATGGTCAGGAAATCACCCTCAAGATCATTCCCAAAGCCAAGGACCAACTGCTCGGCGCCTTGCAGCGGGGCGAGGGTGATCTGGTCGCGCCGGGCGAATTGCTCGATTTGCAAGCGGGCTTCGCGGTCGCCAGTAGCGAACCGATTGCCAGCAATGTGCCGCTGGTGCTGGTCGGGATCAAGGGCGAGCGGCGCTACACCAAGGTCGAGCAGCTTTCCGGCAAAACCCTGGCGTTGCCGACCGGCAGTGCGGCGGGGGAGGCGGTCAGTCAGCTCAATCAGAAACTGGCGTTGCACAAATTGGCGCCGATCAAGATCGAATGGGTTGATCCGTCCCTGGCGGTCGAAGACGTGCTGGAGATGGTTCAGGGTGGCATTTTCCACCTGACCATCGTCGAGCAACCCATCGCCGAGCGCTGGGGCAAGATCTTGCCGAAGCTGCGTTTTGACCGGCAACTGATAATCAGCGAACCGGGCGAGGAGTACTGGTTCGTACGCCGCGACGCCTCGATGTTGCGCGCGAGCATTGATCGCTTTCTCGGCGGTTACAAGAAGCCATCCAATGAAGATGCGGCGTTTTTGCGCATCTATCGGCGTCTCTATCAAGTCCACTATCCCTTGGCCAAGGCTGATCGCCAGCGCCTGGAAAAACTGCGCCCGACCCTGCAAAAGCATGCCGACGCGCAGAACATGGACTGGCTGAATCTGGCCGCACTGGCGTTTAAGGAGTCACGCCTGCAACCCAATGCCCGCAGCGGCAGTGGTCCGACCGGGCTGATGCAGATCACGCCTTCTGCCGCTCAGCGAGTCGGCGTGAACAACATTCAAAATCTCGATGCGAATGTGCAGGCCGGGGCCAAGTACCTGGCGATGATCCGCCGCAAGTTCTTCAACAGTCCCAAGCTCAATGAACGTGAACGCATGGCTTTCACGTTGGCGGCCTACAACATCGGCCCCGAGCGCGTGCAGGGCATGCGCGCTGAAGCCCGGCGGCGTGGACTGAACCCCAATCAGTGGTTCTTCCAGGTCGAACGCATTGCCATGGAGCAGGTAGGAATGGGGCCGGTCAGCTATGTTAATAGCGTGAACAAGTATTACTTGGCGTTCGACCGGGAGCGGGAGTCGTTGGAGCCCGGGGCGCAAAAAGTCGTCTCACGGAAATGATCTAATAAACTGATTGTTATGGCGGAATATTTGCGCTTTTAACATGAAATTTATTGATTAATATAGCGGCCAACCAACACACATAACTTCTCGCAAAAACAAGGAACGCCCCATGAGCTCTCTGATCAACAAAGTACTGTTCACCCGCGCTGGCTATGGCCTGACCATCCTGCGCATTGCTGTCGGCGTAATCTTTGCGGCTCACGGTTCGCAAAAACTTTTCGGTCTGTTTGGTGGTTACGGTTTGGCGGGCACCGCGCAGTACATGGACAGCATCGGTCTGCACCCGGGCTACCTGATGGCCACATTGGCGGGCGGTACTGAGTTCTTCGCTGGCCTGGCGTTGATCATTGGCCTGCTGGTGCGTCCGGCAGCATTGGGTCTGACCTTTCTGTCGCTGGTGGCGATCTTCACCGTTCACATCAGCAACGGTCTGTTTATGGCCAACAACGGTTACGAGTTCGCCCTGGCTCTGCTCGGTGGCAGCCTCGCCGTCCTGATCGAAGGCGCCGGCAAGCTCTCGGTGGACCGCGCCATCGCCGGTTAAGCGCTCTGGCTCAAGGAACAGGCCCGCATTGTGCGGGCCTTTTTTGTTGCGGCTGATTCTTGACACTGATCGGTCACGTTCTCTAGGATGTTGCCCATGCGCCGATTTAAACAGCTACTTGCGGGGCGCCAGGTGACTTCAAAAGTTGCCGTCAGAAGCCGGAACAGGGCTTCGAAATACCGCTAAAGCGCTGGTTCGGTGTTGCCTCTCACCTGCCATGCAGACTTTTGAGGCAGAGACACGACACGATGAATGCACTACGCCCTCCAGCACGTCCCGCGCCGATCACTGCGCATATCACTCAACGCAACCCGAAAATTCTCCTTGGCGGCAAACATCAGCCAACGCTGCTGCGTTATCTCGATGGCTGGCCACGGCGCAGTGGCGGTCCTGCCGCGTTCCTGATCCAGTTCGTTGAAGACGGCGAGTCGCTGTCACGTTTTGCCAGTGACAGTTTTGATCTGGCGGTGATTCAGACGCCGAGCGCTGAAGATGCGCCGGAGATGATCAAGCAACTGGTGCGCGTTGCGCGGCAGGGCCTGATCACCCGCCGCTGATTCGCTTTACGGATAGTCGATGGCGACGATGTAAACGAACTGCTCGCCGGTCGGCGTCTGCACCCGGACTTCAGCATCCAGCGCCTTGCCGATCAAGGCGCGGGCCAGTGGCGAGTCGATGCTGATCAGGCCCAGTTTCAGATCCAGTTCATCGGGGCCGACGATGCGGTAGCGCGATTGCTTGCCGTCTTCGTCCTCGATGGTCACCCAGGCGCCGAAGTAGACTTTGTTCGGATCGCTGGGTTTTTCACTGACGACTTTCAACGCTTCCAGACGTTTGGTGAGAAAGCGTACGCGACTGTCGATCTCGCGCAGCATCTTCTTGCCATAGGTGTACTCGGCGTTCTCCGAACGATCGCCCTGAGCCGCGGCCTCGCTGACCGATTGCGTCACTTGCGGGCGGCGCACATGCCACAACTCATGGAATTCGGCGCGCATCCGCGCTTCACCTTCAGGGGTGATCAGCGCGGTGCCGGCGGTGCGGGGAGGGCGATAACGGCTCATGGCAACTTCTTTTGATTAAGACCGCTTGAGTCTATCAACCCTCACGCAACACTGTCAGTGGACTTGCGTTGAGTGCCCGACGCGTACCGAATACACCGGCACCACCAATCAACGCCGCGCCAATCAACGGCAGCACCAGCAACCACGGATGCGGATGCCACGGCAGATCGAACGCGTAGCGATACAACACCAGACTCACCACTTCCGAGCCGATCGCGGCGAGTAATCCGCTGACTGCACCGAGCAGGCCGAATTCGATGCGCCGCGCCTTGATCAGCAACTGCCGCTCCGCGCCCAATGCACGCAACAGTGCACCTTGGCGGATACGTTCATCCAGCGTTGCCTGCAAACCGGAAAACAGCACGGCCATACCCGCCGCCAACACAAACAACAACACATATTCGACCGCCAAAGTGACTTGGGCGAGGATGCTGCGCAGTTGTTCCAGCAGGGCCTCGACCTGAAGAATGGTCACCGCCGGGAATGCGCGCGACAGTTCGACGATCTGCTGATCATGGCCGGGGGCCAGATAGAAGCTGGTCAGGTAAGTCGCCGGCAGATCCTTCAAGGTGCCGGGCTGGAAGATCATGAAGAAGTTCGGCTGGAAGTTGTCCCAGTTGATCTCGCGCAGGCTGGTGACCTTCGCTTCACGGTTGACCCCGCCGACACTGAACACCATGTGATCGCCGAGTTTGAGCTTGAGGCTTTCGGCGACTTTGCCTTCCACCGATACGCCGGGAACACCGTCGGTTGGCTGATCTTTCCACCACTCACCGGCAGTGAGCTTGTTCCCCGCCGGCAAATCCGCCGCCCAGGTCAGGCTCAAGTCGCGCTGCACAGCGCGATCGCCTGCCGAATCCTTGCTGACGATTTGCTGCACAGCTTCGCCGTTGATGCTGATCAATCGGCCGGGTACGACCGGATAAAGAGGTGCGGCTTGCGCGGACACTTTTATCAGGTGATCGGTGAAAGCCTGTTTATCTGCCGGCAGAATATTCAGGGCGAAGTAGTTCGGCGCGTTTTTCGGCAACTGGTTTTGCCAGGTGTCGAGCAATTCGCCGCGCAGCAGGGCGATCAAGGCCATCGACAGCAGAATCAGGCCGAAGGCCAGCGACTGACCGGCCGCTGCCAACGGATGCCGCAGCAACTGGCCCAGGCCCAAGCGCCATGGCAGCGAAGCACGGGCGAGCATCCGCCGCAGGCTTTGCAGCAGCAACAACAGCAAACCGCCCAATACCAACGCGGCGACCACGCCACCGCCGAGCAAGGCGAATGTCAGCAGCAGATCGAGGCTCAGGCGCCACATGATCAGGCCGAGGGCGCCTAATGCTGCGCCGTAAACCATCCAGGTGCTCGACGGAATCGGCAGCATGTCGCGGCGCAATACACGCAGCGGCGGCACACGACCCAATGCGGCCAGTGGCGGCAAGGCGAACCCGGCCAAGGCGACCAGCCCGGTGCCGATCCCGGCAACGGCGGGAAACACACCGCCCGGTGGAACGTCGCTTGGCAACAAATCATGCAGCAGTGCGAACAGGCCCAGTTGCGCCAGCCAGCCGAGCAGCGCACCGCTGAGTGCGGCGAACAGCCCGAGTACAGTCAACTGCAGACTGAACAGCACCATGGTTTCCCGCCGCGACAGACCGAGGCAGCGCAGCAAGGCACTGGCGTCGAAACGGCGACTGGCGAAACGGTTGGCCGACAATGCCACCGCCACTCCGGCCAACAAGACGGCGACCAGACTGGCCATATTCAAATAGCGCTCGGCCTTACCGAGTGCACCGCCGATCTGCCGGTTGCCATCGCGGGCGTCCTGAATCCGCTGATTCGCGGCGAGCCCGGGTTTGATCAGTTGTCGATAAGTTTCCAGCGCCTGCGGTTCACCGCGCCACAGCTCGCGGTAACTCACGCGGCTGCCGGGTTGCACCACGCCGGTGGCCGCGAGGTCGTCGAGGTTGATCATGACTCGCGGCGTGAGGCTATAGAAGTTGCCGGCGCGATCCGGTTCATACGTCAGTACTCGGGCCAGTTTCAACGTCTTCATGCCGACATCGATGCTGTCGCCAATTTTCAGATCCAGTGCAGTCAGCAGGCGTGCCTCGACCCAGGCTTCGCCGGGTTGCGGTTCGCCGCCAGATTCTTCGGTGGCGAACGGCGCGGGTGCGCTCTTCAGTTCGCCGCGCAACGGATAGGCACGGTCGACGGCTTTGATACTCGACAACTGAATGCCATTGTCGGTGGCGATGACGCTGGAGAATTCCACCACTTGCGCATGCTTCAGACGCAGCTCGGTGCCACTCCTGATCTGTTCTTCACGGGCTGGCGAGCTGCCCTCCAGCACCAGATCGGCACCGAGAAATTCGGTCGCGCGCAGCATCATGGCGCCGTTGAGGCGGGCGCCGAAATAACCGATGGCGGTACTCGCCGCCACCGCCACCACCAGCGCGAAGAACAACACACGCAATTCCCCGGCGCGGGCATCGCGCATGAGTTGGCGTATGGCGAGACTGAACAGACGCAACAGCGGCAAACGTGCCATCAAGGCTCCAGAGGGGCGACCAACAGCCCGGCTTCAAGACGGATCAGGCGCCGGCAGCGATGGGCCAGGCGTTCGTCGTGTGTCACCAGCACCAGGGTGGTGCCGCGTTCCTTGTTCAATTCGAAGAGCAAGTCGCTGATGCGCTCGCCGGTGTGGCTGTCGAGGTTGCCGGTCGGTTCATCGGCGAACAGCACGTCAGGCTCGGCTGCGAAGGCGCGGGCAATGGCCACACGTTGCTGCTCGCCACCGGAGAGCTGGCGCGGCGAGTGCGTCAGGCGCTGGCCGAGACCGACGCGCTGGAGCAATTCGGTGGCCCGTTCACGCGCATCTTTGCGGCCGTCGAGTTCCAGCGGCAGCATGACGTTTTCCAGTGCGTTGAGGCTATCGAGCAACTGAAAGGACTGGAAGACGAAGCCGACATGCTCGGCACGAATGCGTGCACGCTGGTCTTCGTCGAGATTGCTCAGGCCCTGGCCGGCGAGGATGACTTCGCCGCTGCTCGGCAAGTCGAGGCCGGCGAGCAGGCCGAGGAGGGTGGATTTGCCCGAACCGGACGCGCCGACGATGGCGAGGCTGTCGCCCTTGTTCAGTTCCAGGCTGAGTTCGTGCAGGATAGTCAGTTCACCTTCCGCGCTGGGAACCACTTTGCTGAGGTTCTTCGCGGTGAGAATGCTTGCGCCCATGGAGAATCCGATGCGTGTGTGGTTTTTGAGTGCTGGCCTGGCCTTGATGTGCATGGCCCAGAACGCAGCGGCGGGTACTGTCCTGATCGTTGGCGATAGTATCAGCGCCGGTTTCGGACTGGATACCCGCTTGGGATGGGTGTCGTTGCTCGAACAACGGCTCAAACAGGAGGGTTTCGACGACAAAGTGGTCAATGCCTCCATCAGCGGCGACACCAGCGCCGGAGGCCAGGCACGGCTGCCGGCGCTGCTTGCAGAGCATAAGCCGGAACTGGTGATCCTCGAACTGGGTGGCAACGATGGCTTGCGTGGAATGCCGCCAACTCAATTGCAACAAAATCTTGCCTCGATGATCGACAGCTCGCGTCAGAGCGGGGCCAAGGTGCTGCTGCTCGGCATGCAACTGCCGCCCAATTACGGCAAGCGTTACACCGATGCCTTCGCCGAGGTCTACGGCAAACTCGCCAACGATAAAAAGATCCCCACGGTACCGTTTTTCCTCGACGGTGTGGGCGGTCATCCGGACCTGATGCAGGCCGATGGTCTGCACCCGGCAGCCGGGGCTCAGGGCAAGTTGCTGGAAAATGTCTGGCCGACGCTAAAACCGCTGTTATGAGGCTTTTCTAAGGACAGGCTTTCGGCTAATGTGGCGCCCCCTTATCTGGAGCCCCCGATGTCGCGTTCTGCCTGGTCCCTGTTTGCCTACCAACTGATCGAGCCTGACGAACAGCTGGATCTGTTCGCCTGCCAGGAAGTGCGGGTGCATCTGGTGACCCGTCAACTCGAACTCGGTGGTTCGGCTGATCGCACCCTGTGCGGCAGCTTGCTGCCGGCGCAACCGCGCTGGTCGAGCGTTGATCGCCGGGTGTTTCAGGATCAGCGCCTGTGCTCGCTGTGCCGGGCGATTCTGGAATCGCAGAAGCGCGGCACCTCGCCGATCTGGCCGGAGCTGCGTTTCGAGCTCTGATTCTGTGGGAGCCGAGCTTGCTCGCGAAGAGGCCAAGTCAGTTAACATTTTTGGCGACTGACCCACTGCTTTCGCGAGCAAGCTCGCTCCCACCTGGAACACCTTGTCGCCTGCAATGGGGTGATCTCCCCGAATATTCAAAGTGCGGTGTACAATCGCGCTCTTATACCCTTGTTGATCATGCGAAGGATTTTCCGGATGTTGCCGCGCTTTCCTGCCGTCACCCGCTGCCTGTCACTTGCCGCCCTGTGTGTGGCCGGTCCCGTTGCTGCATTGGAGTTTCCCCTGCCACCACCCGGTGAAGACATCATCGGTCAGGTGCAGGTGATCAAAGCCAAGTACGAAGATACCTTCGCCGATCTGGGCACGAAGTACGATCTGGGCTACTCGGAGATGGTCGCGGCCAACCCGGGCGTCGATGCCTGGTTGCCGGGTGCCGGCACTGAAATCGTCTTGCCGACCCGCTTCATTCTGCCGCCGGGCCCGCGCGAAGGCATCGTTATCAACCTTGCCGAATACCGCCTCTACTACTTCCCGAAAGGCCGCAACGTGGTGTACACGTTCCCGCTGGGTATCGGTCGTGAGGGTTGGGGCTCGCCAATCGCCCACACCTCGATCATCGCCAAAACGCCAAACCCGACCTGGACGCCTCCAGCGTCGATCAAGGCTGAACACGCCGCAGACGGTGATCCGCTGCCAAACGTAGTGCCGGCCGGCCCGAACAACCCGTTGGGCCCGTTCAAGTTCACCCTGGGTACGCCGGGTTACCTGATCCACGGTTCGAACAAGAAATTCGGTATCGGCATGCGCACCAGTCACGGCTGCTTCCGCATGTTCAACAATAACGTGCTGGAAATGGCCAGCATGGTGCCGGTAGGCACGTCGGTGCGTATCCTCAACGATGCCTACAAGTTCGGCAGCAGTGGCGGCAAGGTTTATCTGGAAGCGCACACGCCGATCGACGACAAGGGCAACCCGTCGGTGGTCGACAAGCACACTGCGGTGATCAACGCGATGCTCAAGCGTGAAGACGTCACCAGCAACCTGCGGGTGAACTGGGATGTGGTGCGTGATGTGGTCGCGGCCGAAGATGGCCTGCCAACGGAAATCGGCACGCCGAGTGCCTCGGCCCCGATGGTTTCGAGTACACCGATCGACTTGCAGCAGTAAGTCGAGGTTAAAGGCCCGCCGATGCGTACAGCGCCGGCGGGTTTTTTATTGCCCGGGCAAAAGCATCGGGCACAAAAAAGCCGACCCGAAAAATCGGGTCGGCTCGATAACAACCCCGAAGGATTATTACTTGCGGCTAGCTTTGTCCAGCATGCGCAGAGCACGCTCGTTAGCTTCGTCAGCAGTCTGTTGTGCTTTTTGAGCAGCAGCCAGAGCTTCATCAGCTTTACGGTAAGCTTCGTCTGCACGAGCCTGGGAGCGAGCAGCTGCGTCTTCAGTAGCGGTCAGACGTGCTTCGGTTTCTTTCGATGCGCTGCTGCAACCGGTAGCCAGAACTGCGGCCAGAGCCAGAGCAGAGAATTTCAGAACGTTGTTCATCGTGTTCCCCTTCAAGGACTTTCAATTAAGTGGCTGTCTCCTCACGATTGAGGAAATAGCCGGCGTACATACTACCCATTACTTGTAGTAAGTAAACTGACGTAAGGCAAGAAGCAAAAAAAATTGTAGGCGTTGATTCTTTTTCGAGCAACTTTTAACTGCGCTGTTTAAAAAATATACAGCTACAAGCCCCGAGCTGAGCGAGTTAATGAGAAAAAGTTCCCGTTGCCACGTGCTGTTTTTGCAGTCTTGGCTAAAGTCTTTCTAGATGAATACGTCGACACTTTTGTTCCGAATTTGCGTGCTGCTTCGCTTATCTTTGTCCATGTTGAGGTGACTTTAAAAAAGGCTGCACGTCTTAAGTCTCAACATCCGGCAATGTTCAGGTGACCGGTTTGGCAAGATCTTCTTCCAGGCCCACCCTGCGTCCATCGGAGCAACCCCCGTCAACCCGCTTGATGACGAGCGTACCTTGAGCATTTTTGCCAATGGTGCCTACTATTTATCAGGTGCCAGGTTGCGCGAGATCGGTGTGGCTCTTCTCGGTGTCCATCAGGCACGGGGTGGCGTAGATGTTCCTTCGCCGGAAAAACATCGGTAAGGTAGGGGTCAGAATTCAAGACCCGCGAGGAGTAGTGATGAGCGAGGCGTTGTCCATCCACCATGACCAGGCTGGTCATCAGTTCGAGACCAATGTGGACGGTCATCGTGCCTACCTGACCTATATGGATCTGGGGAAACAGACCCTGGATATCTATCGCACGTTTGTGCCCAACGCCCTGCGTGGCCGTGGCATTGCCGCAGCGCTGACCGAAAGCGCGCTGCAGTACGCCGAAGAAATGGGCTACACGGTGATCCCGTCTTGCTCCTACGTCGAGCGCTACATGGAGCGTCATCAGCGCCGCGCCGCCAAGATCTGAATCGCACACACAAAAACGCCGGGCATTGCCCGGCGTTTTTTTATGCCTGTAAAACGCGTATCAGCTGCGCTGGCGTTTTGGCAGAACATCCTTGAGCTTGGCGTGCATGCTGCGCAGGGTGTTCTCGGTAGCGGACCAGTCGATGCAGGCATCGGTGATCGACACGCCGTATTGCAGGTCGGCGAGGTCTTTCGGAATCGCCTGGCAGCCCCAGTTCAGGTGACTTTCGACCATCAGGCCGATGATCGACTGGTTGCCTTCGAGGATCTGGTTGGCGACGTTCTCCATCACCAGCGGTTGCAGGGCCGGATCCTTGTTGGAGTTGGCGTGGCTGCAGTCGACCATGATGTTCGGCTTGATCTTCGCTTTGTTCAGCGCCTGCTCGCACAGGGCAACGCTGACCGAATCATAGTTCGGCTTGCCGTTACCACCGCGCAGCACCACGTGACCGTAGGCATTGCCTTTGGTGGTGACGATCGACACGCCACCTTCCTGGTTGATGCCGAGGAAGCGGTGCGGGCTGGACACCGACTGCAAGGCGTTGATCGCCACAGTCAGACCGCCGTCGGTGCCGTTCTTGAAGCCGACGGCCGAGGACAGGCCGGAAGCCATCTCACGGTGAGTCTGCGATTCAGTGGTACGTGCGCCGATGGCCGACCAACTGATCAGGTCCTGCAGATACTGCGGGGAGATCGGGTCGAGGGCTTCGGTCGCGGTCGGCAGGCCTTTTTCGGCCAGATCCAGCAGCAACTGACGACCGATGTGCAGGCCGTCCTGAATCTTGAACGAGTCGTCCAGGTACGGATCGTTGATCAGGCCTTTCCAGCCCACGGTGGTCCGTGGCTTCTCGAAATACACGCGCATGACCAGGTACAGGGTGTCGGAGACTTCCGCAGCCAGCACCTTGAGGCGATCGGCGTATTCGTGGGCAGCCTTGATATCGTGGATCGAGCACGGGCCGATCACTACGAACAGACGGTGGTCGGTGCCATCAAGAATGTTGCGAATGACTTCGCGGCCCTTGGTGACGGTGCGCAGGGCAGCATCGCTCAGAGGAATATCACGCTTGAGCTGATCGGGAGTGATCAGGGTCTCGTTAGAGGCGACGTTTAGGTCGTTGATCGGTAAATCAGCCATCGTTTACTCGTCAGGTCACGGGTGCCGGCCGCCAGCGATCCCCGCGCGGCGGAGCACAGCAGATTTAAGCGCGTCGGGGAGCGGAACCTTAGCGCGTAAAGCGCCTGCTCGACAATGGGCATGTAACGGTTTAGAGAAGAGCGTCAGTCCAGTACTGGCTGGGCGAAAGCCTTGCGCACGCTGTCGTGGGAGAACTCGTCGGCGTGTTGCTCGACCCATTGCAGGGCCACCGCCTGAATTTCTTGCAGGTCATCGTGGGTGTCATGCATGCGGCAGTAGCGCTCGATCTGACACACTTGCTCACCCATTCGCGCACTGAACAGCGTCTGCTCATCGGTAAACGCGATGCCCACCAGATAGCCTTTTTTGCGCCGCAGACACCACGCCACGTAGCCCGGGTAACAAATGTCGGCATGCAGTGACGGCATGCGCACTTGCAGCGCCGTGCCATGGCGCCAGGCACGGTGGTAATTGCAAGCGATGCCGCCGAGGCTGATAGTGTGCAGCTGTTGCCTGGAAATACACTCAGGCTTGAGCAAGGTTAATTCAACCGGCACCTCGTCCGGATGAGGAATGAAACGTCCCATGAGCACAGACTCCCTGTGTCAGCCATTTGACATTGTTTCCCCCAGTATAGTGGTCGAATCCGAACTGACCGATTTCGACGCCGACCAACGGCTATTGGCGATGAGCGGCGTTTCGCTGGTGATTTTCACCAGCGTCGGCTGCGCCAGTTGCCGATATGCCCGCGAAGTGTTGCCGGCTATGGCGCTGGGGATTGATCGTCTGTGCTGGATCGATGCCGGCGACAACGGCGGGTTGGTCGAGCGCTATCAGGTCTTTCATTTACCGGCGTTGTTCGTGGTGCGCGACGGCGAGTTCTTTGGGGCATTGCACACGCGCCTGACGACCGATGCGTTGAACGCGGCGCTGGCGCAGGCACTGGGGCGAATTGCAGAGGAGTTGCCATGATGGGGGCAGTGAATAAACCGGTCGTAGGGATCATCGGCACCGGCGCAATTGGTGGTTTTTACGGTGTGATGCTGGCGCGCGCCGGTTTCGATGTGCACTTTTTGTTGCGCAGCGAGTTTTCGGCGGTGGCTGAGCGCGGTTTGCAAATCAACAGCGCGGTGCATGGCCCGCTGACGTTGCATCCGGCGCAGGCCTATTCGTCCGCCGAAGACATGCCCAAGTGCGACTGGCTGTTAGTGGGGGCGAAGACTACCAGCAACGCCGGCCTGGCTCCGTCGATCATTCAAGCGGCCAAACCGGATGCGAAAGTGCTGGTGCTGCAAAACGGTCTCGACGTCGAAGATGGCTTGCGTGAGCTGCTTCCCGATTCCCTGCACCTGTTGGGTGGCTTGTGCCTGATCTGCGTGCATCGCGAGGGGCCTGGACAAGTTACCCACCAAGCCTTGGGCGCGGTGAACGTCGGTTACCACAGTGGTCCGTTCAGCGCTGACGCTGCACGCATGGCGATCGTCGAGGAGGGGGCCGGGTTGTTCCGCGCCGCCGGAATCGATTCCCAGGCGATGGCCAATCTGCACCAGGCGCGCTGGCAGAAACTGGTGTGGAACATCCCCTACAATGGACTCTCGGTACTGCTCGGCGCCAGCACCACGCCGCTGATGGCGGACGCCGACAGCCGTATGCAGATCCAGGCGTTGATGGCCGAAGTGGTGCAGGGTGCCAAGGCCTGCGGCCAGGACATACCGCCGGGATACGCCGATTACCTGTTCATGATGACCGAGAAAATGCCCGACTACTGGCCGAGCATGTACCACGACTTTTTACATAAGCGACCGCTGGAGCTGGAGGCGATTTACGCTCGGCCACTGGCAGCGGCCAAAGCGGCGGGCTGTGAGCTGCCGCGCATCGAAGCGCTGTATCGTAATTTACGTTTTATCGACCGGCGCAACGTTTAGGTCGTTTTTTTGTGAGGGGCGGGGGAAAGCATGGCCAAGAACATCGATGACAAACTGGTGCTGGCGATTTCGTCGCGTGCCCTGTTCGACCTGAGCGAGAGCCACAAGGTCTACCTGTCGAGCGGTGTCGAAGCCTATCGGCAATACCAGATTGAGCATGAGGACGAAATCCTCGCACCTGGCGATGCTTTTCCGCTGGTGGAAAAACTCCTGAAACTCAACAGTCGCCTCGGCCGCGCGCGGGTCGAGGTGATTCTGGTCTCGCGCAACAGTGCCGACACCGGCCTGCGCGTATTCAACTCGATTCACCATTACGGTCTGGCGATTTCCCGCGCGGCGTTTGTTGGCGGGCGCAGTCCGTATCCGTATCTGAAAGCCTTTGGTTGCGACCTGTTTCTTTCGACCCATGCCGAAGACGTACGCGCGGCGCTGGATGCCGGATTCGCAGCGGCGACGATTCTGTCCGGTGGTGCCAGTCGTGCGGCCAGTGACGAATTGCGCATCGCCTTCGACGGCGACGCAGTGATTTTTTCCGACGAGTCGGAACGCGTCTATCAGTCCGGCGGGCTCGAAGCGTTCCAGGCCAAGGAGCGTGAGTCGGCTCGCGAGCCGTTGCGCGGTGGGCCGTTCAAGGGCTTTCTGGCGGCGCTCAATCTGTTGCAGCGCGAGTTTCCCGATGACGATTGCCCGATCCGCACGGCGCTGGTCACTGCACGTTCGGCGCCGGCCCATGAGCGGGTGATCCGCACCTTGCGCGAGTGGGACATTCGTCTCGACGAGTCACTGTTTCTCGGTGGCCTGACCAAATCGGCGTTCCTTGAAGCCTTCGCCGCCGACGTGTTTTTCGACGATCAGGCCGGTCACTGCGAACTCGCCCGCGAAGTGGTCGCCACCGGTCACGTGCCTCACGGCATCAGCAATGAGCCGTCCATCTAAAGCCCTGTGCTTCAAGACGTTGCGTCGCCCGTCGTAGTCGCCAAGGCACTGCTAAGCTGAATCAAATCTCCGCCATGTTGGCACGCGAGGAGGTCATATGATTCGTTCGATGCTGTATGCCACTGACCTCGGTCTGTACGCACCGTTAGTGATGCAGCATGCCCTGGCGTTGGCGCGAACGTTCAATGCCGATCTGTACGTGGTGCATGCGGTGGAGCCGATGGGGCTGTTTGCCGAATCGGTGTTGCAGAGCTATCTCGACGAGCAGGCATTGAACGAATTCCACAGTCAGGGTCTGAAAACAGTCATCGCCAATATCGAGCAGCGGGTGCTGGACAGTTTTCGCGAAGAACTGGGGGATGAAGGCGAACAGGATCTGCAGCGCATTCGCGCCGTGCGCGTGCTGCAGGGCGATCCGTCGCAGGTGATTCTCGACCAGGTGCAGAAACTCTCCGTCGATCTGCTGATCGTAGGCAGTCATAGCCATGGGGTGGGCGCGGAAACGCCGTTGGGGCGCACGGCGGCGCGGGTCCTGCAATTGGCCAAGGTGCCGGTTTATCTGGTGCCGTTAGTGGAGCGGCGGCGGCGGGAGGATCGCTAAGGCAGGAATAATGGCGCTTTGATAAAAAAGTTCTAGATTTATTATTCAAACCATTAATATAGTTATATACCGTCGCTGATGCCCGTGGCGTCTACCTGCTTTGAGGGATTCATATGAAGCTTCAACAATTGCGCTACATCTGGGAAGTGGCGCACCACGACCTCAACGTTTCCGCTACAGCCCAAAGCCTTTACACCTCGCAACCGGGCATCAGTAAACAAATCCGCCTGCTGGAAGACGAACTCGGTGTCGAAGTGTTTGCCCGCAGCGGCAAACACCTGACCCGCGTGACCCCGGCCGGCGAGCGCATCATCACCACCGCCGGTGAGATTCTGCGCAAGGTCGAAAGCATCAAGCAGATCGCCCAGGAATTCTCCAACGAGAAGAAAGGCACCCTGTCGATCGCCACCACCCACACCCAGGCACGTTATGCACTGCCGCCGGTGATCAGCAATTTCATCAAGCAATACCCGGACGTGGCGCTGCACATGCACCAGGGTTCGCCGATGCAGATCGCCGAAATGGCCGCTGATGGCACTGTGGATTTTGCCATCGCCACCGAAGCGCTGGAGCTGTTCGGCGATCTGGTGATGATGCCGTGCTACCGCTGGAATCGTTGCGTGGTCGTACCGCAGGGCCATCCGTTGACCAAGTTGCCAAAGCTGACTCTGGAAGCGCTGGCCGAATACCCGATCGTGACTTACGTGTTCGGTTTCACCGGCCGTTCGAAACTCGACGAAGCCTTCAGCCATCGCGGCCTGACGCCGAAAGTGGTGTTCACCGCCGCCGACGCCGACGTGATCAAGACTTACGTGCGTCTGGGTCTGGGCGTGGGCATCGTCGCTAAAATGGCAGTCGACACCAAGCTCGACAACGATCTGGTGGTGCTGGATGCCAGTGAATTGTTCGAATCGAGCGTGACCAAGATCGGTTTCCGTCGCGGTACTTTCCTGCGCGGCTTCATGTGCGACTTCATCGAGAAGTTCGCCCCGCATCTGACTCGGGAAGTCATGGCCAAAGCCATTCAGTGCCACAACAAGCAGGAACTGGAAGAGCTGTTCGACGGCGTCGAGCTACCCGTTCACTGATCAGTTGCCTCAGAGTACCTCGGTGACAGCAAACTGTTGCCGAGTGCCCGCCACCAGAATCTCCACCTCATCACCTTCGCACTTGCCCAGCAGACCTTTGCCCAGCGGCGAGCGCGGAGTGATGACGGTAATCGGCTGACCGACCACATCGACTTTCAGGCCTGCTGCATCCGGCGCCAGAAACAGCCATTGCTCGCGACCCTTTTCGTCCTCCAGGCCGAGCAGGGCACCGACTTCGATACCACGGTTTTCATCGTAGGCCCGCAGCGTCAGGTTCTGGCACAACGCCAAAGACTGACGGATTTCCTCGACCCGTTTTGCTTGCCCGGCTGCCAGATACGACGCTTCCAGACCCAGCGTGTCGTACTTGTTTTCGGCGATGTTTTCTTCGTGCGTCGCGGTTTCGTAAGCGGTTTGCGCGGCGCGTTCGGCGATGTCGAGGTCGATGCGCAGTTTGTCGAGAATCAGTTGGTGGACGATGTGCTTATTCATGATCAATCGCAGAATTGCAAAACGTTGGCGCGGCTTTTCTCGCTCGGGGCCGTCTGATCCTGTTGCAGCCAGAACTGGCATTTCGGATTGGACAGGTTACGCGTGCTGCCGCGTGCCTGATCCAGACGTGCCTGTTGTTCGTTCTTGCGCAGGTTTTCTTCGTACTGCTGGAACTGCGGGCTCGGCGGAGGAATGTCCGGTTGCACCTGCACGACCGGTGGATTGGCCAGTTGCTGCACCGCTTGCGCAACCGGTGCCAATTGCTCCTTGAGCAAAAAGTGCGACAGCAGCCAGCAGGTCAGCGCAATGGCGACAAAGCCCAGCCACATGCCCAGGGCAATGCTGCCGGTCAAATGCAGCGGGCTAAGCTGAACAGGCAACGGGCGACGCGGATTGGGGCGATAGGGCATGGCTGCCTCCTGGCGGATGATTGCGGGCAAGTGGCGATTGTCGCACGAAGATTAATCGCCGTCGGCTCTTCTGCGCGAGGTGATTTATGCGGACAATCGCAGCTTTTGCCAACGGGAGTCTTGAATGCCGCAATTGAAACCCCGCTGGGATATTTTCTGCACGGTGGTCGACAACTTTGGCGACATCGGCGTGACCTGGCGTCTGGCTCGGCAATTGGTGGCTGAGCATGGTTTGGCGGTGCGCTTGTGGGTCGATGATCTGCGCGCCTTCGAACGCATTTGCCCGGCGATTGATATCAACGCCGCACAGCAATCGCAACAAGGCGTTGAAGTGCGGCACTGGCCGGCTGACTGGGTGCACACAGAGGCGGCGGATGTGGTGATTGCAGCGTTCGCTTGTCAGTTGCCCACTGACTACATGGATGCGATGGCTGCGCGCGAGCAGCCGCCACTGTGGATGAACCTCGACTATCTCAGCGCCGAAGACTGGGTGATTGGTTGTCACGGCTTGCCGTCGGTCAAATACAAATCGGTGCAGAAGTTCTTTTTCTTTCCCGGATTCCAGCCAGGCACTGGCGGGCTGTTGCGTGAGCGCGGCTTGCTCGAGCAGCTTCGGCAGTTTCAACAGGATGCCGAAGCTCAACGGCAATTCCTGCAAGGTCTCGGGATCGCTCCTGCGTCTGACGCCCAGCTGATTTCGTTGTTTGCCTACGAGAATGCCGGGCTGGCCAGTTGGCTGGACGTTTTGGCGGCGGACGCTGCGCCGACTCACCTGTTGGTGCCGGAAGGGCGGATTCTTGGCGACGTGGCGCGCTGGCTCGGGGTGGAAGCCCTGACGGTGGGCGAGATCAATGTGCGTCAGTCGTTGACCGTGCAGGTGTTGCCGTTCGTCCGTCAGGATCAATACGACCACTTGCTCTGGTGCTGTGATTTCAACGCGGTGCGTGGTGAGGACTCGTTTGTGCGGGCGCAGTGGGCGGGGCGGCCGATGCTCTGGCACATCTATCAGCAGGACGAAGACATCCATCTGGACAAGCTTGATGCCTTCCTCGCGCTTTACACAAAAGGTCTGTCATCGGCCGCTGCCGAGGCGATGAACGGTCTGTGGCGAGCCTGGAGCGCCGGTCAGCCTATCGGTGAACACTGGCTCGAAGTCCGCAATCATTGGCCAGAACTGCAGGAAAATGCCGAAGCGTGGTGTCTGGAACAAGGCTTGCAGGCCGATCTTGCCGCAGCGCTGGTACAGTTTTACCTAAATTGGATATGATACGCGGCCTAGATTTTTGTAAATCCCATCCAAATTCGGATATTCGCAATGAAAACTGGTAAAGAACTGAAACCCGGTACCGTGATCCGTCTCGAGAACGATCCTTGGCTGGTTCAGAAAGCTGAATTCACCAAGTCGGGCCGTAACAGCGCGATCATGAAGACCAAGCTGAAAAACCTGCTGACCGGTTACAAGACCGAGATCGTTTACAGCGCTGACGACAAACTGGACGACGTAATCCTCGACCGCAAAGAAGCGACCCTGTCCTTCATCAGCGGCGACACCTACACGTTCATGGACACCACTGACTACACCATGTACGAGCTGAACGCTGAAGACATCGAAGCTGTTCTGCCTTTCGTTGAAGAAGGCATGACCGATGTTTGCGAAGCGATCTTCTTCGAAGAGCGTCTGGTTTCCGTAGAGCTGCCGACCACCATCGTGCGCGTAGTTGACTACACCGAAGGTTCGGCTCGTGGCGACACTTCCGGCAAAGTCATGAAGCCTGCCAAGCTGGCCAACGGTACTGAGCTGCAAGTTGCTGACTTCATCGAAATCGGTGACAAGATCGAAATCGACACCCGCGAAGGCGGTTCCTACAAAGGCCGTGCCAAATAAGCACCGCTTTTTACGGAAAGAAAAAGCCCGGCCATTGAGCCGGGCTTTTTTGTGCCTGCGATTTCTCATTAACCACCGACTCCTGTGGGAGCGAGGCTGCTCGCGAATGCGGGGCGTCATTCAATGAAATGTTGACTGACAGGACGCCTTCGCGAGCAGGCTCGCTCTCACAGGGGGTTTGTGTCCGGTTTCAGACGGTGGTGTGCAGACGTACATCGACGTTGCCACGGGTGGCGTTGGAGTACGGGCAAACCTGGTGAGCGGCGTCGACCAGCGCTTGCGCATCGGCTTGTTCCAGGCCTGGCAGGCTGATGTGCAGGTCGATGTCCAGACCGAAACCGCCAGGGATCTGGCCGATACCGACGTGGGCGGTGATCGAGGCGTCGTCAGGGATTTTGCGTTTGGTCTGGCTGGCGACGAATTTCAGTGCGCCGATGAAGCAGGCCGAGTAGCCGGCAGCGAACAGCTGCTCAGGGTTGGTTGCCGCGCCGCCGGCACCGCCGAGTTCTTTCGGAGTGGCGAGCTTGACGTCGAGGATGTTGTCGCTGGAGACCGCACGACCGTCACGGCCGCCAGTGGAGGTTGCGATTGCAGTGTAGAGAGTTTGCATGGTGTGAGCCTCGTTGAGTGTGATTTTGTGCGCTAATTATTTGCGCGCTAAGTAAGTGCCAGATGAATGTATCGCGCGAATATTTAGTGCGCAAGATAAATTTCGAAAAATGTCCCGCTGGACTGATCTGGCTGACTCGTCCATCGGCTGGAAAGATTCGACTTAGAGGGGATGGCGAGACAATGGGAGCGCTGAAAAATAATTTTCAGTCGATGAAATCAAATGTAGGAGTGAGCCTGCTCGCGATAGCGGTGTGCCAGTCAACTCAGAAGTCGACTGAACCACCGCTATCGCGAGCAGGCTCACTCCTACAGGGATTGGTGGGCCTTAAATAAGGCTTTCTTGTAGATGACTGCGCAGCGCCTGCAACTCCGCTTGCAGCTTCTGCAGCCGTTCCAGAGTGAAACCGCTGGCGCCGAGGATGCATTGCGGAACGGTCTGGGCTTTTTCTTTCAGCGCTCGGCCTTGCTCGGTCAGCTCGACAATCACCACCCGCTCATCCTCACGACTGCGGGTGCGGCTGAGCAACCCTTCGCCTTCCAGACGCTTGAGCAGTGGCGTCAGCGAGCCAGGATCGGTCAGCAACCGCGAGCTGATTTCTCCGACCGTCAATCCATCCTTCTCCCACAACACCATCATCGCCAGGTACTGCGGATAGGTCAGGTTCAAGGCTTGCAGCAGCGGTTTGTAGACCTTGGTCATCATCAGCGAAGTGGAATGCAGGGCGAAGCACGCCTGGTTATCCAGCAGCAGGTCGTCGCAGGTGTCGCGTTGGGAAGTCATGTCAAAGCCTTGTTCGGTGATGGTCATGAATCTAGCGCTCGAATCTTTAATGCGCCAGATAATTCTCCGGATCTAATGGCGGCCGAGATCCCGTTGCAGCGCCAGATCCCACGGCGGCACTGGACTGAAACGAGTTTTGAGGTATTCAAGCAACAAGCGGCTGCGCGAGTTGGTTTGCTGTTCCATGCGCAGTGCGTAGATGCCGGTGGATTCCGGGGCCGGCAGACCGTTCTCGCAGAACAGCGGGACCAGTTCACCGCGCAGCAGGTATTCGCTCGCCAGCCAGGTCGGCAAATGCGCAATCCCTAATCCCGCCAAAGCCCCACACACCAGCGCTTCGGCATTGTTGGCGCTCATGCGGATGCGCGCCGGGCGGTGCAAGTGCATCTGGCCTTCCTGCTCGAACCGCCAGGCGAAGGGCGGGGCGAGGCCTTCCCAGTCCAGACCGTCATGCTCGCCAAGTTGCGCCGGACTGCCGGGCACACCCCGGCGTTTGAGATAGTCAGGACTGGCACAGGCTATGCGCACCATGCTCGCCAAAGGCGTCGCCACCAATCGCGTGTCAGCCATTTGCCCGGCACGCAGCACCAGGTCAACCTTGCCCAGGTTCGAGCCGCCCATGTCGACGAAACTGTCGATCAAGTGCAACTGCACATCCAGCCCCGGGTAGAGGACGAGAAAGTCGGCGATCACCGGTGCCAGATGCCGTCGCCCGAACGCGGCGGGGGCGTCGATGCGAATCAAGCCTTCCGGCGCGCTGCTCAAGGACACGGCTTCGGCCCGCGCCAGTTGCAACTCGGCGACAATGCGCCGGGCACGTTCGGCAAACGCCAGACCGGCGGGTGTGGCTCTGACGGCGTGGGTGCTGCGTATAAATAACTGGCTGCCGACGGCGCTTTCCAGGCTGTCGATCCGTCGCGCAACGGCCGAAGGTGTCAGCGGATGACGGCGCGAGGCGGCGGAAAAGCTGCCACTCTCGAGCACATCGAGAAACAGCCCTAATTGTTCAGTCAGTTGGTTGGGGTTCATGAGAATTGACGCTTGTGCGAAATCGGCATAGCCATTGTGCGTTGCTGTGCGTTTCCCCGCCAGCCGCGACTGCGTAGGATGATCAGCCTGACGTGAGAGGAATTCGGCTGTGATGGAGTTTTTGTTGTACCTGTTGTTCGGCGCCGCCCTTGGCACACTGGGCGGCATTTTCGGCATCGGCGGCGGCTTGATCGCCATTCCGTTGCTCGGCGTGTGGTTTGGTCTCGATCAGCAGATTGCCCAAGGCACGGCGCTGGTCATGGTGGTGCCGAACGTGATGCTGGCGCTGTGGCGCTATCACCAGCGCAATCGCATCGAACTGCGGCATGCGTTGCCCTTGGCGGTGATGGGTTTTTGCTTTGCGTGGATCGGTTCGATCTGGGCGGTGGGTATCGATGCGCAAACCATGCGCATCGGTTTTGTCGCTTTCCTGGTGGTGCTCTCGGCGTACAACCTGCTGAAGATGTTCGGCAAGCAACCCGCTGCGACTTCCGAGATGCGCTATTCCTGGCCTTGGCTCGGCGTTCTCGGTGCGGCGTCCGGAACCATGGGCGGCTTGTTCGGTGTCGGCGGTGCCGTGGTGGCAACGCCGGTGCTGACCAGCCTCTTCGGCACCACGCAAGTGGTCGCTCAGGGCTTGTCGCTGGCGCTGGCGTTGCCAAGCACCGGCGTGACCCTGGTGACCTACGCGGTACATCACGAAGTGGACTGGATGATCGGCCTGCCGCTGGCCATCGGCGGTCTGGCGAGCATCAGTTGGGGGGTGAAAGTTGCCCACGCCATGCCGGAAAAGCTTCTGCGCGGGCTGTTCTGCGGTTTCCTGGTGCTGTGTGCGGTGATGCTCGCGTTTAAAGTTTAAAACCTTCGACGATATGCTCGGCCAGGCACTCGGTGATCGGCGACGGATTGTTCAGGTTGCGGATCAGCATGATGCTGGCCTCGGGCAACAGCGGCAGATCTTCGGCGGCGCCGAGAATGCGCATGTCCGGGGTGATCAGGCTTTCCAGTTGCGCGGTGATCGCCAGACCCGCGCTCACCACTGCCATCAACGCCGAGAGGCTGGTGCTGTTATATGCGATGCGGTATTCGCGGCCCATCGCATCCAGTGCGTTACACGCCCACAAGCGGCAGAAACAATCACTGTTGAACATCGCCAGAGGTAGTGGCGTTTGTTCGTGGGCGCTGAAATTCTGCGCCTCGGCCCAGACAAAACGCTCCTTGCGCAGCAACTGACCGATTTCGTTGCCCGGTTCACGGGTGACGATCGACAAATCCAGGTCAGTCCGCTGCAACAGTTGTTTGGTCGATTCGCAATGCACTTCGATCTGGATCAGTGGATAGAACTGCGCAAACCGCGACAGGATCCCCGGCAGAAAACGCATCACGTAGTCATCCGGCGTGCCGATGCGCACGGTGCCGACCATGTGCGGCTCGCGCAAGGTGTTGAACACTTCGCTGTGCAGCTTGAGGATGCGCCGCGCGTATCCGAGCAGCACCTGGCCTTCAGCGGTCAGGCGCACCTGGCGTCCGTCGCGCTCAAACAACTGCCGCTGCAACACGTCTTCTTCCAGACGCTTCATCTGCATGCTCACCGCCGACTGCGTGCGGTTGACCATTTCGCCGGCGCGGGTGAAACCGCCCTGATCGGCAATCGCGACAAAGGTGCGCAGGACATCGGTATCGATACTGGGGTAGGCCGACAATTGATGAATCTCCGTGATGCATGCCATCAGAAACATTCGTTGGATTGATCTTAGCGCCGGCGCGAGACTTGAGCCATCCACAAAGGAGGCAACACGATGAAAGGTCAAAGAGAGTATGTAGACGACGCAAAATTTTCCGGCCACGGCCATCTCGTTTCCGACCTGCTGCACAAGTTTAGCCGCTGGTACGAATTGCACCGTGAACGCGAGCTGCTTGCCAGTCTGAGCGACGAAGCGTTGAAAGACATCGGCGTCAGTCGTGCCGACGTTGAACACGAGTCCGTGCGGCCGTTCTGGGATGATCCGATGCATAAATGACCCGCTGCATAAATGATGAGCAGAACGCTACACAAACCCTCTTCCAGTGAGGTAGGTTGCGAGCAGACAAGGAGATGCTCATGCCCGCGACTCTGGCCTTTTCCCTCAAACAGGCGCGACGACTGGCGCTGGCTGCCCAAGGGTTCAACGGGCGCCAGCCGCCGACCGTCAAGGCGCCACACGTCAACCGGCTGATCGAAAGGCTGGGTTTGCTGCAAATCGACTCCGTCAACGCCGTGGTGCGCTCGCACTACCTGCCGCTGTTTTCCCGTCTCGGCTCCTATTCTTCCGATTTGCTCGACCAGGCTGCCTGGAGTTCGGGGCGACGTCGCACGTTGTTCGAATACTGGGGACACGAAGCCTCGTTGCTGCCGATGTCGATGTATCCGTTGCTGGGCTGGCGCATGCAGCGGGCCAGGCGTGGCGAGGATATTTATCAGCAACTGGCCAGATTCGGTCGCGAGCAGCAGGACGTGGTGCGTCGGGTCTTGAATTCGGTGCAAGAGCAGGGCGCGTTGGGCGCCGGCAGCCTTTCAACCCGTGCAGACAAGGCCGGACCGTGGTGGGACTGGAGCGCGGAAAAACATGCGCTGGAGTGGCTGTTCGCGGCGGGTGAAGTGACGGTGGCGGGGCGGCGTGGTTTTGAGCGTTTGTATGATTTGCCGGAGCGGGTGATCCCTTCATCGATCCTGCAGCAGGCGTTGCCTGATGAAGCCGAAGCGCAACGTGGCCTGCTATTGCACGCGGCACAGGCCTTGGGTGTCGGTACTGAAAAAGACCTGCGTGATTACTTTCGCCTGAATCCGGCGGATGCGCGGCCACGTCTCGCGGAACTGGTCGAAGCCGGGCAATTGCAGATGTGCGAGGTCGCCGGTTGGCGGCAAATCGCCTATTGCCTGCCGGAGCCGAGCGTCCCGCGCAAGGTCATGGCCAGTGCGCTGCTGTCGCCCTTTGATTCGTTGATCTGGGAGCGTAGCCGGACTGAGCGCTTGTTCGATTTTCGCTATCGGCTGGAGATTTATACGCCACAGGACAAGCGAGTCTACGGCTATTACGTGTTGCCCTTCTTGCACAACGAGAGGATCGCCGCACGGGTCGATTTGCGCGCCGAACGGGCGGCGGGGCAGTTGGCAGTGCATGCGCTGCACGAGGAAGCGCCGGGGCTGGATGAGCAGGGGATGCTGGCGCTGGCGGAGAATCTGCGGCGGATGGCGGATTGGTTGGGGCTGGCGCGGGTGCAGTTGAATTGTCAGCGCGAGAGTGCGGCGCGGTTGCGGGTGGCAATGGCGCAGGTCGGCTGACTGAGTTGGCCCCTTCGCGAGCAAGCTCGCTCCCACAGGGGATATGCGAACGACACAAATCCAGTGTGGGAGCGAGCTTGCTCGCGAAGGAGGCGACGCGGTCTAGCGGCGAACCTGCTTCAGGGTTTCAGCAATCAAAAACGCCAACTCCAGCGACTGATCAGCATTCATCCGTGGATCACAGTGCGTGTGATAGCGATCCGACAAGCCATCTTCAGTAATCGGCCGCGCACCACCGATGCACTCGGTGACATTCTGCCCGGTCATCTCGATGTGAATGCCGCCGGCATAACTGCCTTCCGCCTCGTGCACCTGGAAGAACTGTTTAACCTCGCCAAGGATCTGCGCAAAGTCGCGGGTCTTGTAGCCGCTGCTGGCCTTGATGGTGTTGCCGTGCATCGGGTCGGAACTCCACAGCACTTGCTTGCCTTCGCGCTGCACCGCGCGGATCAGCGCCGGCAGGTGATCGCCCACCTTGTTCGCGCCCATCCGCGCAATCAGGTTGAGGCGCCCCGGATCGTTGTCCGGGTTGAGCACGTCGATCAGGCGGATCAGGTCATCGGGATCCATGCTTGGGCCAACTTTGACGCCGATCGGGTTGTTCACCCCGCGCAGGAATTCGACGTGCGCGCCGTCGAGCTGACGGGTGCGGTCGCCGATCCACAGCATGTGCGCCGAGCAATCGTAGTAATCGTTGGTCAGGCTGTCGCGGCGCACGAAGGCTTCTTCGTAGTTCAGCAGCAGCGCTTCGTGGGCGGTGAAGAAACTGGTTTCGCGCAGTTGCGGCGAGCTGTCCATGCCGCAGGCGCGCATGAACGCCAGGGTTTCATCGATGCGGTCGGCGAGGTGACTGTATTTTTCTGCCAGCGCCGAGTTGGCGATGAAATCGAGGTTCCACTTGTGCACTTGGTGCAGGTCGGCAAAACCGCCCTGAGCAAACGCGCGCAGCAGGTTCAGGGTCGCGGTGGACTGGTGATAGGACTGCAGCAGGCGCTCTGGATCCGGCACGCGGCTCTTTTCGTCGAAGCCGATGCCGTTGACGATGTCGCCCCGGTAAGCCGGCAGCGTCACGCCGTCGATGGTCTCGTCGTTGGCCGAGCGCGGTTTGGCAAACTGACCGGCCATGCGCCCGACCTTGACCACCGGGCAGCCTGCGGCGAAGGTCATGACGATCGCCATTTGCAGTAACACTTTGAACGTGTCGCGAATCTTCGCAGCGGAGAATTCGGCAAAGCTTTCCGCGCAATCGCCGCCCTGCAGCAGGAATGCCCGGCCCTGGGTGACTTCGGCAAACTGGCGGCGCAGTTCGCGCGCTTCGCCGGCAAACACCAGTGGCGGATAACTGGCTAGCGTCTGCTCGACCTGGCGCAGATGCGCCGCGTCAGGATATTGGGGTTGTTGCTGGATCGGCAGGGCGCGCCAGCTATCAGGACTCCACGGTTGGCTCATCACGGTCTCTAATTGGTTCTACGCACGGGAAGCCCATGGTAGCAGCAATTAGTACGTGACCTGCTCCCGCCCCATCGCCGACAATCGCCGCTTTGCCACGGCGCCACAGCGGTGCCATCGCGTCACCGCGCCCGGTGACCATCAGGAGACGAAATGACTGAGGAGCGCGTCGAGCATCTGCTCGCCGAAGTACAGGATGAGTTCGGCGTGATTCGCGTGCTGGAAGTGGCCGATTACCGCTTTCTCGAGTTCGGCGATGCGATCGAGCAGAGCTGCGTGTTCACCGCCGACCCGAGCTGGCTCGAATACGATTACACCCGCGCGATGCTGATCGGCGCGTTGTGCCACGAGCAGCCGGAGAGCGCGCTGTTTCTCGGGCTCGGCGCCGGTACATTGACCCAGGCCTGCCTCAAGTTTCTGCCGCTGGAAGATGTCGAAGCCATTGAACTGCGTCCGGATGTGCCGCGCCTGGCCATCGAATACCTTGGCCTGGACGATGATCCGCGGCTGTACATCCGTGTTGGCGATGCGCTGGAGTTACTGCCGACGGCTGAGCCGGCGGACCTGATTTTTGTCGACCTGTATACCGATGTCGGTCCGGGCGTCGGGCATCTGGCCTGGAGTTTTCTCGGCGACTGCCAGAAGCGTCTGAATCCGGGTGGTTGGCTGGTGATCAACCAGTGGGCCACCGATGACGGCAAGCCGTTGGGTGCGGCGTTGTTGCGCGGGCTGTATCACCGGCATTACTGGGAATTGCCGGTGAAGGAGGGCAACGTGATTCTGATTGTGCCGGCGGACCTCGATCAGGAGCTGGACATGCAGGCACTGACGGCCCGGGCTGAAGCGCTGGCGCCGCGGTTGGGGTATTCGTTGCAGTCGTTGATCAACAGTATTCGCCCGGCGACCTGAGTCGTCAGTGATGGCCTCTTCGCGAGCAGGCTCGCTCCCACATTGGAATGCATTTTCCCTGTGAGCGAGCCTGCTCGCGAAGAGGATCTGATAACCAGCAAATATTTCAGATCCCTTTGAAGACTCCAGGCCGCCGCTCCACCAGCGACCGCACCCCTTCCTTGGCATCCTCACTCGCCAACAATTTCTTCACCAACGCCGGTAACCCTTGCGCGGCCGCTGTCTCACCTTCATACCGCGCCTGCCGCGCCGACATCAACGTCGCCTGCACCCCCAACGGCGCCTGCCGCGCAATCCGCTCAGCCAATTCAATCGCCCGCGGCAGCAGGTCTTCGCTGGCCATGACTTCCTGCACCAACCCCAGGTGCAACGCCTCGTGCGCATCAAACTCATCGCCGGTCAGCAGCCAGCGCATCGCGTTGCCCCAACCGGCGATCTGCTGAAAACGTAAAGTCGCACCACCAAAAGGAAAGATCCCACGCTGCACTTCCATCTGCGCGAAGCGGGTATTGCTCGCACACAGGTTTATATCGGCTGCCAGCATCAGCTCGATGCCGATGGTCAGGCAATAACCCTGCGCGGCGACTATCACTGGTTTGCTCACCCGTGGGCCGACGAAAACGCCCCACGGATCGCAACCGCCGGTCGGAACCTGCCAGCCCTGGGCGAGGGCGGAACTGGCGTTGACCAGATCCAGGCCAGCGGTAAAGTGCTCGCCATGCCCGAACACCACCGCCACCCGCGCTTCGCTGTCGGCCTCGAACTCGCCGTAGGCCAAGCTCAGCTCGTTGAGCAGGTCGAGGTCGAAAGCATTGCGCTTGGCCGCTCGATCCAGGCCAATCAGATGGACGTGACCACGACGTTCACGGCTGACGCGGCCGGGGCAGGGCTGATTCATGGGTAGATCCTCGGGCGGGAAGGGCGGGTGCAGCGACGGTATGCCGCACATCAGTGAATCGTTTAAGCGTCATCGCCCGCAGGGCCGGGCCTTTGAAAAATAGACCTTCGCGCGATTATCCGCAAAACCCCGTTACACAGCGGTGACACGCTCATTCAGGCAATAAAAAAAGCTCCCTTTTTGGGCAAAATCCGGTATAGTGCGCGCCGGCCTTTAACCGGGCCGCGTTTAGGTAGCGCATTTCCCGAAGTCAGCTTCGGCTGCACGTCCGCATTGCGGGCTCTTCCCGGACGATTCTTTTTTTCATTCATTCGTTTTCGCAAATCCCCGCCGACAAAGCTGCCAGGGCGACTCTTGAGTCTCAACACGGCATGCGCAGCTTTGGAGCATGGGTCTTTGCGGATGCACTTAGAGGCAGACCCATGACCCAGGAAACCGGCGGATTCGCCGCTTTTAATCTTAACCCGAATATTCTTGCAGCCGTCGCAGCGACTGGCTACGAAGAGCCTTCGGCGATTCAGCAGCAATCGATCCCGATCATCATGGCCGGCCAGGACATGATTGGTCAGGCGCAAACCGGTACCGGTAAAACCGCCGCGTTCGCACTGCCTATTCTGCACCGCATCGATCCTGCCAAGCGCGAACCGCAAGCCCTGATCCTGGCGCCAACTCGTGAGTTGGCGCTGCAAGTAGCAACCGCTTTTGAAACCTACGCCAAGCAAATGCCGGGCGTTACCGTTGTGGCCGTTTACGGCGGCGCGCCTATGGGCCCGCAACTGAAAGCAATCCGTAATGGCGCACAGATCGTTGTCGCCACTCCGGGCCGTCTGTGCGACCACCTGCGTCGCGACGAAAAAGTTCTGTCGACCGTGAACCACCTGGTTCTCGACGAAGCTGACGAAATGTTGAAACTGGGCTTCATGGATGACCTGGAAGTCATCTTCAAGGCTCTGCCAGCGACCCGTCAGACCGTTTTGTTCTCGGCTACCCTGCCGCAGTCGATCCGCGCCATTGCCGAACGCCATCTGCGCGATCCGCAACACGTGAAGATCCAGACCAAGACCCAGACCGTTACCGCGATCGAACAGGCTCACCTGTTGGTTCACGCTGACCAGAAGACTTCGGCCGTTCTCAGCTTGCTGGAAGTGGAAGATTTCGACGCTCTGATCATGTTCGTACGCACCAAGCAAGCGACCCTGGATCTGGCCAGCGCCCTCGACGCCAAAGGCTACAAAGCCGCGGCGCTGAACGGTGACATCGCCCAGAACCAGCGTGAGCGCGTTATTGACTCGCTGAAAGATGGCCGTCTGGACATCGTTGTCGCGACCGACGTAGCTGCTCGTGGTCTGGACGTTCCGCGCATCACTCACGTGTTCAACGTTGACATGCCGTACGACCCAGAGTCCTACGTTCACCGTATCGGCCGTACTGGCCGTGCCGGTCGCGAAGGTCGTGCACTGCTGCTGGTGACTCCACGTGAGCGCCGCATGCTGCAAGTGATCGAGCGTGTAACCGGCCAGAAAGTTGCTGAAGTACGCCTGCCGGACGCTCAAGCCGTTCTCGATGCGCGCATCAAGAAACTGACCAACAGCCTGTCGCCGCTGGTCGCTGATGCCGAATCGACCCACGGTGAGCTGCTCGATCGTCTGACTGCAGACATCGGCTGCACCCCGCGTGCTCTGGCTGCTGCGCTGCTGCGCAAAGCTACCAACGGTCAAGCGCTGAACCTGGCGGCGATCGAGAAGGAACGTCCACTGGTGCCGAACAACGCACCGCGTGGCGACCGTCCTGAGCGCACTGGTGATCGTCCTGATCGTGGTGACCGCGAGCGTCGCGCGCCAATGCCTTTGGGCGAAGGCCGTGCTCGTTGCCGTACCGCGCTGGGTGCGCGTGACGGTATCGCTGCGAAAAACCTGCTGGGCGCCATCCTCAACGAAGGCGGTCTGGCCCGTGAAGCGATCGGTCGCATCCAGGTGCGTGACAGCTTCAGCCTCGTCGAGCTGCCGGAAGATGGTCTGGACAAACTCCTGACCAAACTGAAGGACACTCGCGTTGCTGGCAAGCAGTTGAAGCTGCGTCGCTATCGCGAAGATTGATCCGCCCTTGGGCTGATTGATCGAACATAAAAAATCCCCGACTGGTTCGGGGATTTTTTTTGCCTGTTTTTTGCCTTTGTGGGAGCGAGCCGGCTCGCGAAGGCATCAACCGAAGCGGTAAATATCCATGCCCAGCGCACCCATTGTGAATCCCTTGTGCGCCACGCTGAACTCACCCCCCGCACCCCGGGCAAAATACAACGGCAACAAATGCTCATCACTCGGATGACTGCGCACCGCATGCGGCGCCTGCTGACGATAATCGTGCAGCGCTGCCTCATCGTCGGCCGCGAGCTTATCGATCACCCAGTCACGGAAATCCCGCGCCCAGGGCTCAACGCTTTCCGGGCCGGCGTGCCAGTCCAGTTCGCGCAGGTTGTGCGTGATGCTGCCGGAGCCGATCAGCAAAATGCCCTGATCACGCAGACTCGCCAGTGCCCGGCCGACTCGGGTTTGCAGCGCCGGGCCGCCACGGCTCGGCAGAGAGATTTGCACCACCGGGATATCCGCCTGCGGATACATCAGCGACAACGGCACCCAGACGCCATGATCGAACGGGCGTTGCGGGTCGAGACGGGCAGGCAGGTTGTTGGCAGTCAGTAGATCAGCCACCTCAGCAGCCAGTTGCGGATTACCCGGTGCCGGATACTGCACTTCAAACAGCGCCCGGGGAAAGCCGCCGAAGTCGTGCCAGGTTTCCGGTTGCGCATGGCTGCTGACCAGCAGTTCCTGGCTTTCCCAGTGCGCGGAGACGATAACGATGGCTTTGGGTTTCGGCAATTCGGCGGCCAGACGAGCCAGAGCCGGGCCACTGGCGCCGGGCTCCAGGGCCAGCATGGGTGAACCATGGGAAATGAACAAGCTGGGCAACATGATGGGTTCCTGAGCGTTAAGATGGCTTCATCTTCAGTCAGATCATTGATCTAAATCTAATATAAGTTTTAACGCTTTTTGATCGAATTATTGGGAGTGATGCATGCAGCCTGAGTTTTGGCACAAGAAGTGGGCTTCGGGGCAGATTGGTTTCCATCTGCCTGAGGTAAACCCGTATCTGCAGCGGCACTGGGCGGTACCGGCAGCGGCGCGAGTGCTCGTGCCTTTGTGTGGGAAAAGTCTGGATCTGGCGTGGCTGGCCGGACGCGGTCATCAGGTGCTCGGGGTCGAACTGTCGGAAAAGGCTATCGAGGACTTTTTCAGTGAACATCAGGTGCAGCCGCAGATTAGCCAGAAGGGCGCGTTCAAGGTTTATCGCGGTGAAGCCATCGAGCTGTGGTGCGGTGACTTTTTTGCGCTAACGGCGAGCGATGTGGCCGATTGCGCCGCGTTGTACGACCGCGCCGCGCTGATTGCCTTGCCGGCGACGATGCGTGAGCGGTATGCGGCGCATCTTCAGCAGATTCTGCCGCAGGGTGTGCACGGGTTGTTGATTACGCTGGACTACGATCAGGCGCAGATGCCGGGGCCGCCGTTTGCGGTGGGGGATGATGAGGTGCAGCGGTTGCTGAGTGGTGCCTGGCAGGTGCAGATGCTGGAAGAGCAGGATGTGCTGGGGGAGAGCGGGAAGTTCCTTCAGGCTGGCGTGACGCGGCTGGAGGAGCGGGTCTACCGGGTTTCTTCCCGATAGTTTGTTGGCGCCGTTACGGGCCTCTTTGCGAGCAAGCTCGCTCCCACAGTGATTTGTGCTATGTCACAGATCGCCTAAACACCGCAGAACCCTGTGGGAGCGAGCTTGCTCGCGAAAGGGCCGGCACTGTCGGCGCACACTCCAAAGATGTAAAAAAGGCCCGCATCACTGCGGGCCTTTTTCATTGTTACACCGGTCGGATCAACCGCGACGACGCAGGGCGTCGATACGCTCTTCCAGCGGCGGGTGGCTCATGAACATGCGGGCAAAGCCCTGTTTGATACCACCGTTGATGCCAAAGGCGTTAAGGGTGTCCGGCATGTGCACCGGCAGGCCCTGTTCGGCGCGCAGGCGTTGCAGTGCGCCGATCATTGCGCTGGTACCGGCCAGGCGGGCGCCGGCTTCGTCGGCACGGAATTCGCGCTTGCGCGAGAACCACATGACGATCGCACTGGCGAGAATGCCCAGTACCAGTTCGGCAAAAATGGTCGCCACGTAGTAGGCGATGCCTTGGCCTTCTTCGTTCTTGAAGATCACTTTGTCGACGAAGTTGCCGATGATCCGCGCAAAGAACATCACGAAGGTGTTCACCACGCCCTGGATCAGCGCCAGGGTGACCATGTCGCCGTTGGCGACGTGGCCGATTTCGTGGGCCAGCACGGCTTTCACTTCATCGGGTGAGAAGCGCTCGAGCAAGCCCTGGCTGACCGCGACCAACGCGTCGTTCTTGTTCCAGCCGGTGGCGAAGGCGTTTGCTTCGTAGGCCGGGAAAATACCGACTTCGGGCATCTTGATCCCGGCTTCGCGGGACAGTTGCTCGACAGTTTGCAGCAGCCATTGCTCATGCCGGGTACGTGGCTGGCTGATGATCTGGGTGCCAGTGCTCATCTTCGCCATCCACTTGGAGATGAACAGCGAGAACAGCGAGCCGGCGAAACCAAAGACTGCACAGAAAACCAGCAGCTGACTAAGGTCGAGATCAACCCCGTTGGCCGCCATGAACCCGTTGAAGCCGAAAAGGCTCAGGGTGATGCTGGCTATCAGCACGACCGCCAGGTTAGTGGCCAAAAACAGCAGGATGCGCATCATGGTTGTAGAAATCTCCTCAAGCTAAAGATGTAGCGTACTGCGGGGTATATAAGGTGCTGCACCGGGCTATTCAACTGAGTGACTATTTCAAACTGTGTCCTACAGCGGATTCTTCGGTGCCCGGCACATTTCCCACGACAGATAACGATAGGGATGACGGCCAGCCGCGACCCGTCGCCATTAAGCTGGACGCAGGTAAACGGTACGAATCGCAAGTGTAGAAGGCGTGCGCGGACGCGGAACGCAGAAGTGTTGCTGAATCAGACAGTGCGCAACGTTTGGCCGTTGCGCACTGCTGGCCAGTTACTGGCGGTAGGACTTGAGGAAGTTGCCGATACGGCCGATGGCCATTTCCAGATCGTCGACGCGGGGCAGGGTGACCACGCGGAAGTGATCCGGCCACGGCCAGTTGAACGCCGTGCCCTGTACCACCAGCAGCTTCTCGGAGAGCAGCAGGTCGAGGACGAACTTCTCGTCGTTATGGATCGGGCAGACTTTCGGGTCGATCTTCGGGAACGCATACAGCGCGCCCATCGGCTTGACGCAGCTCACGCCAGGAATGTCGTTAAGCAATTCCCAGGTGCGGTTACGCTGTTCCAGCAGACGACCCTGCGGCAGCACCAGGTCGTTGATGCTCTGATAGCCGCCCAAAGCGGTCTGGATCGCATGCTGGCTCGGCACGTTGGCGCACAGGCGCATGTTGGCCAGCATGTCGATGCCTTCGATGTAGCTCTGCGCGTTGTGCTTCGGCCCGGAAATGGCGATCCAGCCGGAGCGGAAACCCGCCACACGGTAGGACTTCGACAGACCGTTGAAGGTCAGGCACAGCAAGTCCGGGGCTAGCGACGCGGTGCAGATGTGCACGGCATCGTCGTACAGAATCTTGTCGTAGATCTCGTCGGAGAACACCACCAGGTTGTGCGCGCGGGCGATTTCCAGCATGCCCAGCAACACTTCCTTCGAATACACCGCGCCGGTCGGGTTGTTCGGGTTGATGATCACCATCGCTTTGGTGTTCGGGGTGATCTTGGCCTTGATGTCGGCCAGATCCGGGAACCAGTCGGCGCCTTCGTCGCACAAGTAATGTACGGCGTTACCGCCGGCGAGGCTGACGGCGGCAGTCCACAACGGGTAGTCCGGGGCGGGCACCAGCACTTCGTCGCCGTTGTTGAGCAGCGCCTGCAACGACATCACGATCAGTTCGGATACGCCGTTACCCAGATAGATGTCTTCGATGCCGACACCTTCAACATTCTTCTGCTGGTAGTACTGCATCACCGCTTTACGCGCGCTGAACAGACCTTTGGAGTCGCTGTAGCCTTGCGCGGTCGGCAGGTTGCGGATCACATCCTGAAGAATTTCGTCCGGCGCTTCGAAACCAAACGGCGCCGGGTTGCCGATGTTCAGCTTGAGGATGCGCTGGCCTTCCTCTTCCAGTCGTTTGGCGTGCTTGAGCACCGGGCCGCGAATGTCGTAGCAGACGTTGGCGAGCTTGTTCGATTTGCTGAACTGCATGGCGATGTGATCCCGAAAATGAACGATCCAGGCGGCGGATGGACAACCGTACTGGGATTCCTGCGTCTTCACACAGGCGGACGTCTTGAGCCGTGGCTCCCATAATCCGTTTGAATGCGCCCGGTCTGGCTGCCAGACTGGTGCGTGACGAGGCGCAATCATACGTGCCGCCCGATCCGTGGAAAAGGTACAGATCGGGCTTTTTCAGCCGCTGAGGTGTGATGATGGAAAAGTTGGAAAAAACCCTGGAAGAATGGCGGGCGATGCTCGACCCTGAGCAGTACAACGTTTGTCGTCTGAGCGCGACCGAGCGCCCGTTCTCCGGTAAATACAACGACACCAAGACCGATGGTATCTACCACTGCGTCTGCTGCAACGAGCCGCTGTTCGACTCCAAGACCAAATTCGACTCCGGCTGCGGCTGGCCGAGCTTCTACGCGCCAATCGGCGAAAGCGCGATGACTGAAATCCGTGACATCAGTCACGGCATGATCCGTACGGAAGTGAAGTGCGCGCGCTGCGATGCGCATCTGGGTCATGTGTTCCCGGACGGCCCGCCGCCGACTGGTTTGCGTTATTGCATCAATTCGGTTTGCCTGGATCTGGTTCCACGCGCATAAACGAATGAAGGCGACCTTCGGGTCGCCTTATTATTCGATAATTAAATTGCACACAATTTAATTGCTCGCTATGTTTGATCTTTCTTGACTGTCTGCGGAGCCCGACGCCATGAGCGACAACCTGTTGAACATTCCGTGCACCACCATCAAGGGGGAGCAAAAGACCCTCGCCGATTTCGCCGGTAAAGCGGTTTTAGTGGTCAACACCGCGAGCAAATGCGGTTTCACTCCACAGTACAAAGGCCTCGAAGAACTGTGGCAGACCTACAAGGATCAGGGCCTGGTGGTTCTGGGCTTTCCGTGCAATCAGTTCGGCAAGCAGGAGCCGGGTAACGAAGGGGCGATCAGTGAGTTCTGCGAGCTGAACTTCGGCGTCAGCTTCCCGCTGTTCAAGAAGATCGACGTTAACGGTGGAGACGCGCATCCGCTGTTCGTGCAGCTGAAAAAACGCGCGCCGGGCCTGCTTGGCTCCCAGGGCATCAAGTGGAACTTCACCAAGTTCCTGATTGGCAAGGACGGAAAACTGGTCAAGCGTTTTGCCCCGACCACCAAGCCGCAGGAGCTGAGCGGCGAGATCGAAGCCCTGCTCAAATGAACAGCTTGCCGGTCGATTCGCTGAAGCTCGACAACCAGTTGTGCTTCAAGCTGTACGCCGCCTCTCGGGCGGTGATTCGTGCCTACAAACCGATGCTCGATCAGCTCGGCCTGACGTACCCGCAATACCTGGCGATGCTGGTGTTGTGGGAATGGCAGGACGCTGCGCCGGAGCAACCGACGGTCAAGGCGTTGGGCGAGCGTCTGGCACTGGACTCGGGCACGCTGACGCCATTGCTCAAGCGTCTGGAACAGTTGCAATGGGTACAGCGCCAGCGTTCAACGCGTGACGAGCGCGAAGTGCACCTGAGTCTGACGCCGGCGGGGCAAGCCTTGCGCGAGCAGGTCGGGCCGCTCAAGGCCCGATTGCTGTGCGACAGCGGGGTGGATCTGGACCGTCTCAATGAGTTGCGTGACGGCCTCGATCACTTGCTGGGGCAGATCAAAGCGCTGTCGTAGTCGGGATCCACTGATCGAGCAGCGCCGCCAGCTCTTCACGGCGAAACGGCTTGGCCAGATAGTCGCTCATGCCGGCTGCGCGACAGCGTTCGCGTTCTTCGGACATGGCGTTGGCGGTCAGAGCGACGATGGGCAGGCTCGGCCAGCGCCCGCTTTGACGGATCTGTCGGCTGGCTTCGTAGCCATCCATCACGGGCATGTTGCAGTCCATCAGCACCAGATCGAATTCGTGATACTCCAACTGATCCAGCGCTTCGGCACCGTGGGCGGCGACGATGACCTCGCAGCCCAGTTTGCCGAGCATGCCTTTGGCCACCAGTTGATTGACCGGGTTGTCCTCGACCAGCAACACCCGCCCGCGCCGCACCGAGGGAGACGTTTCGAGCTGCGCATCGTTAACGGCGACCACGTCCGGTTGCAGGGTACGTCGCAGGTTCTGGTAGAGCGCATTACGCGCCAATGGTCGGGCCTGTTGCTGCAGAGGCGCGAGTGCGGCGGCTTCTTCGCTGGGCAGGAAACTGCCGTAGGCGGTTACCAGCAAAATCGGCGCCCCAAGCGTCGGGCGCAAACCGAACAGGCACTCCGGACAATCGGTGATCACCACGTCCGGCGTCAGGCCCAGCAGTGAGTCATCGATGGTGCGCTGCTCATATGTAAGTCCCCACACCGGCAGCAGGCTCTGCAACAGTTCCGCCAGTCCACTGCTGGCAGCGGTGATGGCGAGGATTTTTCCGTGCAGCGGCGCCGGAACCAGTGCGCGGGTATGACACGGCAATGGCAGCTCGGCACAGAACTGACTGCCGAACCCGGTTTCGGAACTGATGGTCAGACGCCCCTGCATGGCTTCGCAGAGGTTATACGTCAGCGCCAGACCCAGCCCGGTGCCGCCATATTGTCGAGTGATACCGGCGCCCGCCTGAGTGAACGGCTGGAAGATTTTCAGCTGCGCGTCCTGGGCGATACCGATGCCGGTGTCGCAGACCTCGATGCGCACGCCATCCTTGTAGGTCGACAAGCGCACATCGACCCGGCCGAAGCGGGTGAATTTCAGCGCGTTGGACAGCAGGTTGCTGACGATCTGCCGCACGCGAGTCGGATCGCCCAGCACCAGTGCCGGGAAGTGCGGGTCGATCAGGCAGGTCAGTTCGACGCTCGGCGCGGCATTCTGCGACAGCAGGTTGGCGGTGTCTTCGATCAATGAGCCAAGATCGAACGGGATGTGCTCAAGCTCCAGTTGCCCGGCATCGAACTTCGACAGGTCGAGAATATCGTTGAGCAATTCGACCAGCACCTTGCCCGAGTCGTGGGCGATCGACAGTTGTTGCTGCTGTTCGGCATTCAACGGACCGTCGAGTGACAGCGCGATCATTCCCAGCAGGCCGTTGAGCGGCGTGCGGATCTCATGGCTCATGTTGGCGAGGAACGCCGAGCGGGCCTCGGCCATTTCCAGGGCGGTGCTGCGGGCGACTTCGAGTTCCTGATTGGACTGGCTCAGCCGTGCGTTGATCGCCTTGAGTTCAGCGGTGCGCGCCGAGACGATGTTTTCCAGTTGTCCGAGGTAGTCGGTCAGACGGTTTTCGGCGTTGCGTCGCTGCTGGATCTCGGTGGCAATGTTCTCGAATTGCTGATTGGCGACTTTGACCAGCACGCCGATTTCATCGTTGCCGTGGCCGGACGGGCACTCCAGCGTGGTCGGCTCGGCGCTGCGCGGGTCGCGCCCGCTGAGTTCGCGGATGACCCGCACCAGTGGTTTGGTCAACATCACATAGAACAGCGCCAACAGGATGCCGGTGAGAATCAGGCTGCGGGCGAAGCCATTGAGCAGGGTCACCTCGGCGCGGCGCAGGAAGCGACTGCCGAAGGCATAGGTGTCGACCTCAAGGCTTAACACGCCCAGCGATTCATTGGGCAGATGATCCAGATACAGACGGTCTTCGAACTGGCGTTTGGCGCCAAACAGGAAGTCGCTGATGACCCGATAGCCGCTTTGCAGTTCCGGGCGTTTGACGCTGGCCAGCACCGTATTGTTGTTGTCGATCAGTTGCGCAGAAATGATTGCCGGCGAGCGCAACAGGCCCAGGGTCAGTTCCTGCGCCAGTTCGGCGTCGATGTTGTAGGCGATCCGTGAGGCCGGGTTATGGCTGATTTCCAGCAAAGACAGGATTTCACGGTTGATGGAGGCGTCTTCACTGGCATAATCGATGCCGATTTGCAGCAGGCTGAGCAGCGTGCCCAGAATGAACCCGACCAGCACGGTAAGCCTGGCTTGCTTGTAAGACAGCCGGTGGGTGAATTTGATATCCATGGGGTGTTGAACCACTTCCGTTTCCCTTCGCTGCTCAAGCATAGTCGATCATGTATGGATACCGAGGTTCCCGAATCGCCTTGTAACAAGGCTTGGTAGGGTGATTTTTATCTGTGTGTCGTCGCAGGATTCAC
Organism: Pseudomonas sp. H1_D05; assembly: GCF_054682705.1. Classification (NCBI taxonomy): domain Bacteria; kingdom Pseudomonadati; phylum Pseudomonadota; class Gammaproteobacteria; order Pseudomonadales; family Pseudomonadaceae; genus Pseudomonas; species Pseudomonas sp. H1_D05. The sequence goes on along the minus strand of NZ_CP162825.1, from coordinate 6,383,294 downwards.
CATCATCACTGTGAACGTGCCCGAGGAGAAGACGTGGATTCCCGATTAAATGCTTTTCTTGAACGCGCCGAGTCGGTTCTGGCGCGTATCGAACCGTTGTTGCCGGCACCACGGCCGGTGATCGACTGGGGCACTTGTCTGGCGGCGCGCTGGCAACGCGACGGGCGCAGCGGCTATCTGATGCCGCTGGAAGTCAGCCTCGACATGCGCTTGTCCGACCTGATCGGCGTTGACCGTCAGCTCGAACAGCTGGGGCGCAACACCCAGCAGTTTCTCGATGGCATGCCGGCCAACCATGCGTTGCTCTGGGGTTCGCGCGGTACCGGCAAGTCGTCGCTGGTGCGGGCCTTGCTGGCGGAACACGCCGCCACCGGCCTGCGCCTGATCGAGATCGAGCGTGATCATCTGGCGGATCTGCCGCGGGTGGTCGAGCAGATCGGCAAGCTGCCACAACGCTTCGTGCTGTTTTGCGATGACTTGTCGTTCGAATCCGGTGAAGGCGATTATCGCGTTCTCAAAAGCGTCCTCGACGGCTCGCTCGAGCAGGCCCCGGACAATGTCTTGCTGTACGCCACCTCCAACCGCCGCCACTTGGTGCCGGAAAAGGAGAGCGATAACGAAAACTGGAAACGCGTCGACGGCGAACTGCATCCCAGCGAAGCCGTTGAAGACAAGATCGCGCTGTCGGACCGTTTCGGTCTGTGGCTGTCGTTCTATCCGTTTACCCAAGAACACTTCCTTAACGTCGTCGAACACTGGATCGGTCAGTTGGCCGCCAAGGCCGGCCTGAGCTGGCAGCGCGACGAAGCACTGGACATCCTCGCCGTGCGTTGGGCCACCGGCCGCGGTAATCGCAACGGACGTTGCGCGTACCAATTCGCCCGTTACTGGGTGGGACTGAAATTGTTGGAGCACAAGGCATGATTGATTTGCAGCAAAGCGGCCAAGGCCTCGAAGGCTATGGCATGTTGGCCGCACAACTGGAATCGCTGCTGGCGGACGAGCGCGATTTCATCGCCAACGCCGCGCAGTTTTCGGCGTTTCTGTTCAACCAGCTCGATGACCTGAACTGGGCGGGCTTTTACCTCAATCGCAACGAAGAACTGGTGCTTGGTCCGTTCCAGGGGCAGATCGCCTGCGTGCGCATCCCGTTTGGCCGTGGTGTGTGTGGCGCGGCGGCGGCCACTCGGCAAACCCAGCGCGTTGAAGACGTACACGCGTTCCCGGGGCATATCGCCTGCGACAGCGCCTCGAACAGCGAGCTGGTCGTGCCGTTGGTCAAGGACGGTCGCCTGATCGGTGTACTCGACCTCGACAGCCCGAAGCTGGCGCGTTTTACCGCGCAGGATCAGGCTGGCATCGAGCAACTGGCAGCGATTTTCCTGCGTCTGACCGACTGCTGATCATGCGGTGAGGCCAGCCTTGTGCAACAGGCTGGCCGGATCGACGTTATCGATCTGTGCGGGATCGAGAAAGCGCACGGCGTACTGCATGTAAACGCCTTCGTTGATGAACAATCCGAATAGCTGAGCATCGATGTGCGCCTCACGGCACATGGTGGCCATGATCGCCAAGGCCTCGCTCAGGGTTTTGGCCTTTTTGTACGGGCGATCGGCTGCGGTCAGCGCCTCAAAGATATCGGCAATCGCCATCATTCGCGCGGGCAGGCTCATGTCCTCACGCTTCAGGCGTTTCGGGTAACCGGTGCCGTCCATTTTTTCATGATGACCGCCGGCGATTTCGGCAATGCTGTCGAGGTGGCCGGGGAAGGGCAGGTGGCTGAGCATCATGATCGTCTGCACCATGTGGTGATTGATCATGTAGCGCTCTTCGCGGGTCAGGGTGCCACGGTTGATGCTCAGGTTGTACAGCTCGCCGCGATTGTATTTGTAGTGCGGTACATCCAGTTTGAAGCCCCATGGATTGTCTTCGGGGATCAACTCGTTCGGGTCGCGTTCAAGCAAGTGCTCTGGCTTGTCTGCCAAAAGCTTTTCACTGACCGGCAGATTCGGTGCCGGCGTGCGCGCCTGACGCCGGTTCTCTTCCCATGACACGCCCAAGCGGTCATCAAGGGTGCGTAGCCAGGTGCGTTGCGCCAGATGGTCAAGGCGCTGCAGATCCGCCTCTGCCATCGCTTCACTGCCCAGATTGCAGCGCGCGACAAACGTAAAATCGTCGTCCAGCGCCGTCAGCGTGGCATCGCGCAATTCGGCCAGTGCAGTCTCATCGCCGCCCAGAGCGCACGCCTGCCAATAGCTGATCCAGGCATCACGCTTGAGCACTTCGAAACGCGTGCGAATTTCATGAATACGGTCGTTGATGGTTTCCAGTTTGGTGGCCTTGTCGACCACGTATTCCGGCGTCGTCACCTTGCCGCAGTCGTGCAGCCACGCGGCAATGTGCAAGGCTTCCCATTCATCCTCGCTCGGTTGGTAGGCACTGAACGCCGGCGCCTCGCTTGCCGCTGCCGCCTGAGCGAGCATCAACGTCAGCTCTGGCACGCGCTGACAATGGCCGCCGGTGTACGGACTCTTGGCGTCGATGGCGCCAGCGAGCAGTTGAATGAAGGCGTCGAGCAATTGCTTTTGGCGGGCTTGCAGGCGTTGGCTCTCGATGCTGACCGCCGCCGCGCCGGAGACAGCCTGGAGGAACGCGATGCGATCAGGGCGCAGTTTTTCCAGATCGGCTGCCGTGCCGCTGTCGCTCACCAGCAGAATCAGCAGGCCGATGGTTTCGTCGTGGCGGTTGTGCAGGCGGATGCCGATCAGATGGATGCGGGGCGATTGCATTGCCAGCAGGACCTTCTGCAAGTCGCCGGCCTGATCGACGCCGAAGTTGCTCACCACGTTATTGGCGCCGACCAATTGTTCAAACCACGCCGGCCCTTTGTTCTGCTGCAGGTCGTGGCCCTGAATGTCGAATGCTTCCAACGCCTGAGACGTACCATCGATCACCAGCCCGTATGGCTCCATGCGGCTGCTGTCGCTTTCACGCAGATAGATCAGCCCTGCCTGCGCCTGCGCAATCTGCACCGTTTCAAACAGCACCCGTTGCAGCAGCGGGGCGAAGCGGGTTTCGGCGCCGAGGGTGTCGGTAATCCGGAAGAAACTCGCCAGGGTGTCTTTCATCCGCGCCATCGACACGCTCAACTGGTCGACTTCAAGCACCGGCGAGCGGCGGGCCAGAGGAAAGTTGAAATCGAAACTGCGAATCGCGTCGGCTTCCTTGACCAGTGCATGCAACGGCTTGACCAGAATTCGCGAAATCACCCAGCCCAGCGGCAGGCACAGCAGCAGGGTCGCGAGGGTGATCAGCGCGCCTTGCCAGCGCAGGCGGTAGGCATCGATCAATAACTCGTCCTCGGGCACCAGCAGCGCCAACTGCAAACCTTTCGGACCGCCCTCCTGAATGTTGCTGCGGGCGACGATCCACTGGCGACCATCGGCTTCCAGGCGATTGCCTGTGGCTGCGCCGGACAACAGCGCATGCAAGCCCGGACTCAGATCCGCCGCTTTGGCCAGATGCGCGCCGCTACTGTCGACGATCAGGCGTTCGCTGTCGGGATAGGCCACAGCGTTGCCTTCGGCATCGAACAGGGCAATTTCGGTGGAGGGTGTGACGACATGTTTGCTCAGCGCCGCCGACAGGGCGACCAGCGTCAGGTCAGCACCGATGACGGCGTTCTCGCCGCTGCGTCGGGCCAGCGTCGTGCCGACATTGCGCGTGGAGAAAAACACGTAGGGCTCGGTGGTGATTTGTTCGTTTTGCTGGCGAGCATGGTTGAACCACGCGCGGCTACGCGGATCGTAGCTGTCGTCGGGGTTGTCCTGACGGCTGATCAGCGACAATGTCTGGTCAAAAAACAGCGATTGCGAGTGCATCGCGCCCTGCGGGTCATGTTCGATACTCCAGACCTGATACGCCGCCGCTTCAGGGGCCTTGAGCAATGTCTTGATGGCGGCGCTGCGCAGCGGACGCACCATGAAAAAATCGCCATTGGCATAACCCAGATATAGCGACGCCAGATTGGGATTGTCGCTGAGCGACTGGCTAAACGGTCGGAGCAAGGGCAAGCGTTGTTCAAGGCGCGCGGCCTGAGTGGCGGGGTCATCCGCCAGCAAACTCAGCAGGTGCCGAATCGGCTGATAGGTGGCGGACATGTCCAGACGTACGTCTTGTTCGATCCTGTCGAACAGCTTTTCGCTGCTCGACAGGATGATCTGCGTGGTCTGGTGATAATTGAACAGGCCCAGTACGACCCCGGTGAGCAGCAACAGGAATGTGAACATGACGCTGATGTGCACATGCAGCGGAAACCGGCGTTGCTCCGGGCGCAGTGGGCTGGGCATTTCGGACTCTCCATGATGGTTAACTCACTGCTCAGCGCCAAGCATAGTTAAGGCAAGCTCATTGTGCTTCGATCCGACACCGCCAATTGTTGCTGTAGTGCCTGCTCCAGTTCGAGCATGGCGCGGTTGCTCGCCTCGCAACGGCGAGCGACTTCGTCTGTCGCCATGGCCTCGGCGCAGGCCTGCTCAAGGGCATCGCAACACTCGATCACGCGCGATGCCTGCGCGATACGTGCCGCACCCTTGATTTTGTGAGCGACCACCGCCAGCGCCCCGCGATCCTGTTCCGGCGACAGTGCGAGCAGTTCCTCTCGGTCGATACGGCTGCTTTTGAGCAATTCCGCCAGCAGACGGCGAGCCTGGGCCGGATTGCCACCGGTCAGCATGTTCAGGTTTTGCAGGTTGAAAGCCGGCGGCGCTGATGTCGGTGTGATGCCATCGACCCACTGGCTGAGCAGGCTCAGGCTCAGGGGTTTGAACAGGCAGTCGTTCATGCCGGCCTGCTTGCAGCGCTGGATTTCTTCGGGCTGCGCATTGGCCGTGAAGCCCAGCACGGTGCATGGCGGACAGCGCGCCTGCAGTTCCTGCTGTCGAATGGCGCGGGTCAGTTCATAGCCATTCATCAACGGCATGTTGCAGTCGACAATCACCAGATCGAAGTGGCCGGTTTTCCACAGTTCCAGGCCGCTGCAACCGTTCTCGGCAATGCTGAAGTGATGGCCGAGAAACTCCAGTTGTTGACACATCAGCAGGCGATTGGCGGGATGGTCGTCCACCACCAACACGCGTAAGGGGGTCTGCGATGCCTTGATTGGGGATTCACTTTTGACCGTGCTCAGCTGTATCGGCAGCGTTTCCAGTGCCAGCGAGACGCAGACCTGGGTGCCGATGCCAGGCTGGCTGCTCAATTGCAATTGCCCGCCCATCATTTCGCACAGGTTACGGCTGATCACCAGCCCCAGGCCGGCACCACCTCTGCCTTGCTGGCTGCTGTTTTCCGCTTGGGCAAACGGTTCGAACAAGCGCTGCTGATCCTCGGCACTGATACCGACGCCGCTGTCCTGTACGGTCAACTGCATCAGGGCGCGGGCAGGTACATCGGTGTTCATGAGGTCGAGGGTGATCCGCACATGCCCCTGCTCAGTGAATTTGATCGCATTGCTGACCAGATTCGACAGCACCTGCTTGAAACGCAGTGGGTCCAGATGCACATCGACGGCCAGATCCGGTGGGTTGAAGATGACTTGCAGGGAGAGGTTTTTCTGCCGGGCGAGACCGTCGAAGATCCTGGCGACTGACGTCACCGTATCGACCAGATTGACCCGTTCCGGACAAAGACTCAGACGCCCGGATTCGATCCGTGCGATGTCGAGAATGTCGCCGATCAAACCCAGCAAGTCCTTGGCCGAGTGGTACGCGGTGTCGATGGATGAGCGATCCGGATGCTGCGGATCCATGCGTTTGAGCGTCAGTTCGAGCATGCCGATCACCGCGTTCATCGGCGTGCGGATCTCGTGGCTCATGGTCGCCAGAAAGGTGCTTTTCGCCCGGTTGGCCTCATCCGCCCGTTCTTTGGCCGTACGCAACTCGTCGAACAGCTGGCGGCGCTCGCTGATGTCGATCCAGCCGCCAATGATGCCTTTCACCTCACCGCTGGAGTCGCGGTACGGCAGTATCCAGTGATAGATCGTCAGACGCCGGTTGCCGATGTGCAGGGGCCGGTCGACGACCATCGGCGTGCCTTCGGCGATGACACGCTGGTAATCGGCCTGAAAGGCCTGGGCCTCGAAGGCATTGCTCAGGGAGCCATCGATGACGTTTTTGCCGATGACATCCTCGCGGCGGGCATTGAATGCTTCGAGATAGCTCTCATTGCAACTTTGCAACCGGCCCTGGCGGTCGCGCACGTAAATTGGATGCGGTGTGCCGTCGACCAGCGAACGCATGAATTCGAACTGGTCGTTCAGCGCTCGTTCGGCAGCCTGGCGTTTTTTGATCTGGTGGCGCATGTAAGCGTTCCAGACCAGCAGCAACAGCAGTAACAGGAAAGCGCCGATGATCACTTGATAGAACAGGCGTTGGTAGTTGTGCCAGATGTTCTGCGAGACAGTCGAGTAACCGCGCCAGCGTCCATTGATCACCCCCAGTTCGTCGGGGGCGATGCTCAACAACGCCTTGTTGATGATCGACGTCAGTTCCGTGTTGTCCCGCGCGGTCGCCAGTGAAAACGCCGCCTGGCCCGTGCCGATCGTGGTGGTGATCTGCAGCGCCTGATTGAAGATTCGTGAAGAAATGAAGTAGTTGGCAATCACCAGCGAGTTCACCGCACCGTCGACATGGCCTTCAGCGAGCTGGGACACCGCGCTGAACGTATCTGCCGTTTCGATCAACTGGATGCGCGGATATTCCCGACGCAGGTACTCGACCATCGGATTGCCTTGGGCAATCGCCAGTCGCTTGCCCTTGAGCTTGCCCAGATTGGTCGGACCATCCGCGCTTTTGCGGGTCAGCAGAACGTAGGAGTTTTCCAGATAGGGACGACTGAAATTGAGGGTTTTCTCGCGCTCCGCCGTCGGCAGTAATGCGGCGATCAGATCGGCTTGATGACGGTCGATCTGCTGGATCATTTCCGCGTCGTTGCGGCTGCGACGGATCTCGAAACGCAGGCCGGTGCGCAGGCGGATCAGCTCGAGCAGGTCGGCACTGATGCCGCGAAAATTACCGTCGTTGTCAAAGAATGTCAGCGGCGCGAACGCTTCATTGACCACCACACTGACCACCGGATGCTGTTTGAGCCACGCTTCTTCGCGCTGTGTCAGTTGCAGTTTCCGGTCGGTGAGCAGCAGATCGTTGCCAGCGCTCCAGCGCTTGGCAATATTGTCACGCTCACTGGCCGGCACAGCTTTTAGTACTGCATCGATGATCGCCAGCAGTTGTGGGTTGTTGCGGCGCACGGCGAAGCTGAATCCCTGGGCTTCCTGCTTGCCGAAATTGGCCATGCGCACGTTGTTCAGATAACCCTTGTTGATCATGTAGTGAGTTGAAAGCGTGTCGCCGAGAAACACATCGGCCTGATCGAACGCCACGGCGTTGATTGCATTCTGGTAGGAGGGGTAGCAGGTGATGAGCGCTTTGGGGTATAGCGCTTTGACTTCGGGCAACGGCAGATAGTGATAGACCATGCTCAATCGCAGCCCGGCCAGGCCTTCGGTGAGTGAGCGGGTTTCGTCCTCGCGGGTAACCAGCACCGGCATGTCAACGGCGTAGGGTATCGACAGCGCCAGGTTGGCATTGCCCGCTTCGAAGCCGTTCGCGGTACCGAGCAGGTCGATCCGGCCATCGACCAGTGCGCTAATCGCCGCGTCCCGAGAGGGAAAGCGCTGCACCCGGATCGGTAGACCGGTGGCCTGGCCGAGGAGCCCGGCGTAATCGGCCGTCAGACCTTCGTAATCCTTGCCGCTGGTCGTCATGTCAAAAGGCGGGTAGTCGGGCGCGGAGGTGCCCACGACCAGTTCGTTACGTGTCAGCAGCCACTGCCGTTGGGAGTGTTCGAGCGTGACCGGAACTGGCTCGTCCGCCGACCGGCTGAGCAAGGCGTAGTCAGGTGAGGTGCCGGGCATGGCGAACACATTGGCGCTCAGGTAAAAACCTGCGCTCAACGCAATTAAATAGTCCTTTAAACGGCTAGGCATGCGGGCTCTCACACGAGTGCGTTTCGTTTGGCCATCTCGATAAGTTCTACAAGGGATTTGGCCTTGAGTTTTTGCATCAGACGTTTTTTGTAGGTGCTGACGGTTTTATTACTCAGAAACATGCCCTTGGCTATTTCCTTGTTAGTGCGACCCTGGGCGAAAAGTTGCAAGACCATCAACTCACGATCATTAACAGATTTGAATAATTCAAGTTCGGCAAAACGGATGTCGTCGCTGCGCACCGGATTCAATGCCTGGCTGGGGAAATAGTTGTAACCGGACAGTACCGCTTTGATCGCACTGACCAGTTCACTCAAGTCTTCCTGTTTACAGACATAACCCGATGCGCCGGATTGCATGCAGCGAATGCCGAACAGCGTCGGACACTGTGCCGTCAGGATCAGGATCTTTAACGGGGAACCCATGGCATTGAAGCGAGCCAGTACTTCGAGGCCATCCAGCTTGGGGATGCTCACATCGAGAATGACCAGATCGGGCATGCACTCGCGCACCATTTGCATGGCATCGACTCCGTTATCGGTTTCACCGACGACCTTGTAACCTTCATGCTCCAGCAGCATTCGAACGGCGAGACGGATGACCGGGTGATCGTCGACAATAAAAACGGAGTTCATAATCAAATCCCATGCAAGCACGAATAAAGCGCGCACCTTAGCTCAGTTGAATGAGCACTCGCATGAAGTGACATGGCTTCAGTCACGATATCGGATTAATCCTACAATTAATGAAGAAACGGACTACAACCAAACTAGGTTTGACGTAAGGAAGTGCTGGATTTGAACGGGCTTATAGTTTGACTTGAATGATTTGCAAGTACTGGCCGTAAATGGCTTTTTAAAGATGTTTAAAGTTGCTGATTCGTCGGCGCAATAATTGCCGCTATTCCAGCCATATCAGACGCCAGTCGACACTTGTGGGTCGATAATCACAGGCTGTGTGGATACGGGCGGCCATCGTTATGGCCGCCCGTAGGCGAGCGGGTCAGTGACTGGAGCGCCCGGTCATTTCCAGCGCCATGTCGCTGGCGTAGCTGTCGGTCATGCCGGCGATGAAATCGATCATGCGCAGAAACGACGTGTGTAACGATCCCTGCGGATCCGGTGCGTTACTGCCCAGCAGATCGAGAATGCGCCGGCTTTTGAATGACGGTGTACGACCGTTGTGTTGTTCCAGCGCCGCGCCGCAGAACGAGTTGAGCAGAATCTCGAGCGTGGTATAGGCGCCGATTTCATGCAGGGTTTTGCGTTTGTCCTGAAAGATTTTCTTGCGGGCGATGTCCTTGGCATTCAGCACGCAACGCTTGGCCGGGCCGTGCATGTGCTCGACCAGATCGCCGTGCAGCGTGCCGGCGAGGAGGGCGTCCTGTTGCTCGACAAAGGCCCGTGCGGCGGCGTTGGTCAAATGCTCGATGGCCTTGCCGCGCAGGATCGCCAGTTTGCGTCGGCGCGAATCCTGCGGGCCGAGCTGGCGATAGGTTTCCGGCAGATCATCACCCACCAGCCCGAGCAGCAGCGATTCGACTTCGGCGTACTCCAGCAGCTCCATTTCGAGACCGTCTTCGAGATCAATCAGCGCGTAGCAGATGTCGTCGGCGGCTTCCATCAGGTACACCAGCGGATGACGCGCCCAGCGCTGGTCTTCGATTTGCGGCAGGCCCAGTTTGTGGGCGATCTGCTCGAGCAGCGGCAACTCGCTCTGATAGCAGCCGAATTTGTGTTTCTTGTAGCCCAGGGAGTCGGCGTGGCGCGCGGTCCACGGGTACTTCAGGTAAGTGCCGAGGGTGGCGTAGGTCAGTCGGGTGCCGCCGTCGAACTGGTGATACTCTAGCTGAGTCAGGACCCGGAAACCCTGGGCATTGCCTTCGAAATTGAGGAAGTCGGCGCGTTCGGCTTCGCTCATGCCGTCGAGCCAGCCGCGTCCGGCGGCCTGCTGGAACCAGTGGCGGATGGCGTCTTCACCGGAATGACCAAACGGCGGATTGCCGATATCGTGGGCCAGACACGCCGATTGCACCACCATGCCGAGATCGGCCGGGTCGCACCATTCGGGCAAGGCATTGCGCAGGGTTTCACCCACCCGCATGCCCAGCGAACGGCCGACGCAACTGACTTCCAGCGAGTGGGTCAGGCGCGTGTGAATATGATCGTTGCTGGTGACCGGGTGGACCTGGGTCTTGCGCCCGAGACGGCGGAAGGCGCCGGAGAAGATGATGCGGTCATGGTCTTTGTGGAAAGGGCTGCGGCCAAGTTCTTGCGGGCTGTGCAGCGGCTTGCCGAGGCGTTCGCGGTTGAGCAGGGTGTGCCAATCCAAGGCTGATTCTCTCCGTCAGGTGACTGGGGGCGTTGGCCCCTAGCTTCCCGGTTCACGTCCGCCCCTGCAAGCGGAACTACAGTCCGGCGGCGTCAATATCGATCAGCAGCAAACGTTCACCGTTGTCGAAAAACTGCCCGGCTGTCAGGCAGTACTGATTGCTGGTGGCATCGCGGTAGGTATTGGAGAGCGTCAAGCGCCGCTCCTCCCAACCTTCGGCGAGCAAATGATAGAAGTACGGGCGCCACGACCAGTTGTGCCCCAGATAGCGATTGTCGGCGACCCAGCCATGCTGCCGCCATTCCAGATTGGGCGTCAGTTGCGTGCCGTGGCGATCGCATTGATAAAACCGCAGCAGCCAGGGGAAGGCGTCCAGTTGTGGCAAAGCGCTCAAAGGGGCATGGGCCTGAGCCCAGGCTTGCAGGATCGACATCAGTTCAGCGAGTTGCTGGCGCATTTGCATCAGTCGTCCGCGCTCCACGAGTTTCTGCCGGACATAGCGCTGGCGCAGCTCGGCGAAGCGTTGGACGAATGCGTCACTGGGGAAAAACGCCTCCTGTGCCCGTGCGAACAGGAATCCCTGCACATAGCGCGATCCGCATTCCAGGGCGAAATTCAACTGCGCTTCGGTCTCGACGCCTTCGGCGATGATCCAGCAGCCGGTCTTCTCGGCCATCTGCGCGAGGGCCTTGACCACGTCGCTGCTCGGCCCGCCCAGTGCCGCGGCCTGGAACAGCCGCATATCGAGTTTGAGAATGTCCGGTTGCAGCGCCAGCACCCGATCCAGTTGCGAGTAGCCGGCGCCAAAGTCGTCGATGGCGATTCTTGCTCCCGCCTCGCGATAGCGCGCGACGACTTCGGCCAGACGTTGACCATTGCCACCCAGTTCGGTGATCTCGAAGACGATGCGTTGCGGATCGATACCGTAGCGCGCCAATTGTTTGAGGCTGGGCAGGGCCTGATCGGCGCGCAGGCGACTGATCCAGCGTGGCGACATGTTCAGGCTGAGAAACCAGTCTGCCGGCGCTTCATGCAAGCGGCTCAAGGCGTTATCGCGGATCTGCCGGTCGAGACGGCGCAGGGCAATGGCGGGCGTGCGCGGGTCGGCGAATAGAGGCCCAACCGAGTTCAGTTGACCGTCGGCCTGGCGCAGGCGCCCCAGTGCTTCGACGCCGGCAATGCGTCCGGTGGCGGTATCGATGAAAGGCTGAAAGCAGGCGAGCGGTTGCCCGTCGATCACGGGGCCTCCTTAGTGGTTCTTGTTCTGGTGAACCCCGCCGACCGGGTAGGCGCACGGGATCGAATCTCCGGATAAAGAGATTCATCCCGCCGACAGTGCAAGAATGTAGCCAGATGTATCTGTTTAGCGTTTCGCCGAGCTCTGCATCACCAGTTTGATCAGCGGCCCCAGGCTGGTGCCGAGCCGAATCAAGCGGGTCAGGCCACCGACACCGCCGCTTTTCGCGCCTTTGCCAGTGATGAATCCCAACAGCGTAACGGCGGCCACGCCCCACAAAGGCGCGTGTTTGATGCCGAAACCACCTTGCAGGTTTTGCGACATGCCGCGCATGCGCTGCAGAGGCTGCATCACTTGCCCGGCTTCATGGCGGATTTCCTGACGATGCATTTCCATGCGCAGGCGGATCAACGCCTTGCGCATTTCCCGACGCGAGCTGTTGTGTGGCAGTTCAGGCAGGCTCATGGCAGCAGGCGCTCCCGGTCGTTGGCCAGCTCTTCGAGCGTGCCGTGGAAAGGCGAGGACTCATCGAAGATCGCAGCCTTGAGGCGCAGCGCGCAGAAGATCGAGGCCAGGGTATAGAACACGCACAGGCCGATGATCGCAGCAAGGCGATAAGTGTCCCAGAACACAATCATCACCAGTGTCGATAAGCCCACCAGTAATAACAGGGCAAAAACCAACGCCAGGCCTGCGAACAGTAACAGGCTGACGGTACGTGATTTCTGCTCCTGCAATTCAATGCCGAACAATTCGACATGGCTGTGCAGCAGACCGAGAACGGCGGCGCCCAGGCGTCGCGTGGAAGAGGCGGTGCCCGCAGTCGGGCCGGATTCACCGATCGACATAATCAGCGCCGGGTAGCCAACAGGCCGATCAGGAAGCCGACACCGGCGGCAATACCGACGGACTGCCAAGGGTTGGCCGAGACGTAATCTTCGGTGGCAGTGACCGCCGCCTGACCGCGATCACGCAAGGTTTCTTCGGTCAGTTTCAAGGTTTCGCGGGCGCGCAGCAGGCTGTCGTGAATCTGCTCGCGCAGCTCATCGGCCTGATCGCCGGCCAGGGTGGCGGTGTGCTCGAGCAAGCGCTCGGTGTCGGCGACCAAAGTCTGGAAGTCGTTCATCAGGATTTCTTGAGCGGTCTTTGCCTTGATGCTGGCCATGGGTGGATCTCCGTAAGTGACGTCTGAAGCGTTCGAGTATGAGCCTTGCGCGAAGGTTCAGTACAAATGACTGGTACAACTTTTGCTGTGTCGTGGTGCGTTCCCCGGCGGTTGTGCGCTGTTGCCGGGCGTGCGCCTCGAGAAACCTTATCCCAAACAAGCCCGGTTCGTGTCAGGACATCGATCTCGTGCGCCAAAGCGGTTCGTCGGACCTTCGGATCTGTGACTGCGTGGTCGCAACTTGGTGCATGAAATGTGCGCATGAACCGCTTTGGTGCCTTTTTCGCCTTTAGGTCTGCCTGCTTATGGAAAATCTGCAAAGCGCTGTGGACACTCTGGTTCACAGCTCCAATACCTTGTTCATTCTGATCGGTGCGGTGATGGTGCTGGCGATGCATGCCGGTTTCGCCTTTCTGGAAGTCGGCACGGTGCGCCAGAAAAACCAGGTCAATGCACTGTCGAAAATTCTCAGTGATTTCGCCGTCTCGACCCTGGCCTATTTCTTTATAGGCTATTGGATTTCCTATGGCGTGACCTTTATGCAGCCGGCGGCGGTACTGAGTGCCGATCACGGTTATGGACTGGTGAAGTTTTTCTTCCTGCTGACTTTTGCCGCAGCGATCCCGGCGATCATTTCCGGCGGTATCGCCGAGCGCGCGCGTTTCGTGCCGCAGTTGTGCGCCACGGCCTTGATTGTCGCGTTCATCTACCCCTTTTTCGAGGGCATGATCTGGAACGGCAACTACGGTTTGCAAGCGTGGCTGACGGCACAGTTCGGTGCCGCTTTCCATGACTTTGCCGGTTCCGTGGTGGTGCACGCCATGGGCGGTTGGCTGGCGCTGGCGGCGGTATTGCTGCTGGGGCCGCGTAATGGCCGTTATCGCGACGGTCGTTTGGTGGCGTTCGCACCGTCGAGCATTCCCTTTCTGGCCTTGGGTTCGTGGATTCTGATTGTCGGCTGGTTCGGCTTCAACGTGATGAGCGCGCAGACGCTGCAAGGCGTCAGCGGTCTGGTTGCGGTCAACTCGTTGATGGCGATGGTCGGCGGCACCATGGCGGCGCTGCTTGTCGGACGTAATGACCCGGGCTTTCTGCATAACGGCCCGTTGGCAGGGTTGGTGGCGATCTGTGCCGGGTCGGATCTGATGCATCCGGTCGGCGCGCTGGTGACTGGCGCGATCGCCGGTGCACTGTTTGTCTGGTGCTTTACCGCCGCCCAGGTGAAATGGCGCATCGACGATGTCTTGGGTGTGTGGCCATTGCACGGGTTGTGCGGCGTGTGGGGCGGGATTGCCTGCGGGATTTTCGGCCAGACTGCGCTCGGCGGTATTGGCGGCGTCAGCTTGATCAGCCAGTTGATCGGCACCGCGCTGGGTGTTGCGGTGGCGCTGATCGGTGGCTTCGCTGTGTACGGCGTGATCAAGGCGCTGCACGGGCTGCGCTTGAGTCAGGAACAAGAGTATTACGGCGCCGACCTGTCGCTGCACAAGATCGGCGCGGTAAGTCAGGATTAAGTCTCGGCATCGTCGCTACCGGGATAAAAACCGTGGAGCATGCGATACCGGTCGATGCGCACCTGATCGACTTTTTCCTGCACCTGATGCGCCGGCAAGCCGAGCATGATCAAGGCGTGAGAGGCGAGCATCAGGCTCGATTCCAACAGTTCCGGCACCACTTCGGTGGCGCCGGCGGCTTTCAGTTCGGCCCACTGGCTGTCGTCGCGGGTACGCACCAGTATCGGTACGTGGGCGTTGAGCCGACGTGCTTCCTTGAGGATACGCAGGGCAATGTCGCTCTGATCCACAGCAACCACCAACAGTCTGGCGCGTAGCAGGCCCACGGCGGTCAGCAGGTCGCCGCGCGACGAGTCGCCGTAATGCACGTCGCTTTCTCCACTGGCGGCTTCCTGTACCCGCACCGGGTCATTGTCCAGCGCAATAAAAGGCTGCTTGGCGTTGCGCATGAAACGACCGATGGATTGGCCGACGCGGCCGTAGCCGCAAATCACCACATGCTGGTTGAGGTCGGCGTTGAGGGCGCTGATCTCTTCGATTTGCGCCTCCTGATTGGGTTTGCGGTGCAGCACTGCTGCGATGCGTGGCGCTGCGCGCAGCAACAGGGGCGTCAACAACATCGAGCAGAACGTCGCCGCGAGCAGCAGGTCGCTCAGTGCTTCGGGCATCATGCTGTGTTGCTGCATCTGTGCCATCAGGGCGAAGCAGAACTCGCCCCCCTGGGCCAGCGCCAGACCGCTGCGCCATGCTGTTTCGCTGTCACTGCCGCGCCACTTCACCAGCAAGGCCACGACGATACCCTTGATCACCATCAAACCGACGGTGAGCCCGAGGATCAGCAGGCTGTGACTGACGAACAGTTGCAGGTCGATGAGCATGCCGATGCTGACGAAAAACACCCCGAGCAGAATGTCGCGGAACGGCCGGATATCCGCCTCGATCTGGTGTCGATAGTGGCTTTCACCGAGCAACATGCCGGCCAGAAACGCACCAAGGGCAGGGGACAGCCCCAGCAGGTGCGTCAGCCACGCGGTCAACAGCACAATCACCAGCGCCAGCAGCACAAACAGTTCTGCCGAGCGTGACGCGGCCACTTCATGAAACAGCCTCGGCAGTAACCAGCGACTGGCCAGCAGCAGACCGACAAACAGCACCACGGTTTTTGCCAGGGTCAAAGGCAACGCCCAGTACCAGGCTTGTTCGCTGCTGCCGGCAAACACCGGCACCAACGTCAGCAGCAATACCGCGATAACGTCCTGAAACAGCAAAACGCCGACAGCATTCTGGCCATGACTGCTGAACACCTCGCCGAGGCTGCCCAATTCTTTGGTCACAATCGCCGTTGAGGACAGCGAAAGCCCGGCACCGAGCAACAGCGCCGGCGTCATCGGCATGCCCAACAGCATCAGCAGCAAACCGAGCAGCGCGGTGCTGATCAGCACCTGCTGGCTGCCGAGACGAAACACCACCTGGCGCAGGGCGATCATCTTCGACAGGGAGAACTCCAGGCCCAGTGAAAACAACAGAAACACCACGCCCAACTCGGCTACGTCAGGCAAGTGTTCGCTTTCGTTGACCCAGTCGAAGGCACTCGGCCCGACCAGCAGTCCGACGCACAGGTAACCCAGAACCGGTGGCAACCGCAGGCGACGGAACAGGGCAATGACCACGAGGGACGAGGCGAGGATGATCAACAGATTGGCAAACACTGGACACTCCGATGGCAGATCAGGCTTTTCAAGCGTAGAGGCAAAAAGACCGGGAGGATCGCGCAAATGATTTTTCTGTGGACTGATTTGCGTCAGGGTTTTGCCTGTGACCCTTTGTTGAGGGGCTGGAGCCTTTGGGCGGCGCTGGCTCGACGGGTTTTCAGGTGCGGCCTAGAATAGGCCCACTCATTTTTTGGTTGAGCAATCATGCCTCCTGAATGTCAGCTGTTCGGCACCCTTGGATGCCATTTGTGTGAAGTCGCCGAGGCCGAGTTGATGCCTTTTGTCGAGCACGGCTTGCTGGTGGAACTGGTCGACATCGCTGAAGACGAATCCTGGTTCGAGGCTTATAGCCTGCGGATTCCGGTGTTGCGCCGTGTCGACAGCGGGGCTGAGCTGGACTGGCCATTCAGCGCTGATGAGGTCGTCGCGTTTCTGGGTTAATCCGCATTTTCTGGTTTATCCCGCCGGTCGCTACTGCCATGCATTCCTTGGCATTTTGCGGTTTCATCGGTTACTGTATGTTCATACAGTAAATGCGTCAGAGGGATGAACCGTGGTCAATGTCGAACAGTTGAAAAACAGCGTGAACCGGATGTCGGTTGACGTGGTGCGCGAGGCCGTTCTCGAATTGCGCCTGGACGGGCTGGTCACGGAAGGCAAGACGCCGTTCAACAAGCTGCATTTCAACACTTGCTTTGCCGAAATCGAGGCCTTGTTTCAGCGTGCCGGTTACCACAAGCAACTGGATGTGGTCGGTTATCAGGGGCTGCTCTACGCCTTGTACGATCCGGGGCGCTGGGAGGCAGTTGATGTATTGCGCTGGCTCAAGGAATTCACTGACGCCGCAGCGCTGAAAACAATTCCGGCCTGAACATTCTGCGCTAGGTTCGTTTCCCTCAGTGCTGGATAATGCCGCCCTGCATTGAGGGTCCGATTTTCGTATGTCCACATCTACATTTTCCGCTGCTCAGAATCAGGCGAGCACACTTTATCTGCCGCCCGGTAAATGGCTGACCGTACTCGATTGTCTATGCGAGCATTTCAGCGCCATTGACCGTGAGCAATGGCTGGACCGCATCGCTCGGGGACGTGTGCTGGACGGCCATGGCCAGCCGATCCCGGTGGACTTGCCTTACAAGGAAGGTCTGCGGATTCATTATTTTCGCGAAGTGCCGGACGAGAAGCCGATCCCGGTAGTCGAGTCGATTCTGTATGCAGACGAACATCTGGTGGTGGCTGACAAACCGCATTTTCTGCCGGTGACGCCCGCCGGCGAATACGTTGAGCAAACCCTGTTGCGCAGGCTGATTCATCGCCTGGACAATCCTCACTTGGTGCCGCTGCACCGCATCGACCGGCATACGGCGGGACTGGTGATTTTCTCGGCCAATCCGCAAACCCGATCGGCTTATCAGTCGCTGTTCCCCACGCGGCAGATCGACAAGCGTTATGAGGCCATCGCTCCGGCACTGCCCGATCTGAATTTCCCCTTGGTGCACAAAAGCCGTCTGGTCGATGGCGAACCGTTTTTCCGCATGCAGGAAGGCGTGGGTGCCAGTAATACCGAAACGGCGGTGGAGGTTCGGGAAAAGCATAGCGATCTGTGGCGCTATGGTTTGTTTCCGGTGACTGGCAAGAAACATCAACTGCGCGTCCACATGACTGCGCTGGGGGCGAGCATCTGCAACGATCCGTTCTATCCGCAGGTGTTGAAAGACGTCGAGGATGACTATGCCAATCCGTTGAAGCTGCTGGCGCAAGGCTTGCGGTTTATCGACCCGGTGACCGGTGAGGAGCGCGAATTCGAGAGCCGGATCACCTTGCAGTGGTGATATCGACTTCACTTTTCGAGCGCCCATGAAAAAGCCCGCAATCAATGCGGGCTTTTCTGTATCCGGTGTCGATCCAGAGCTTACAGCTCTTTAACGGTACGAACCTGATCCTTGTTGATGCGGGTTTCTTTGCCGTCCAGCTGTTTGAACTCGTAGAAGCCCGAATCGTCATCGTATTTCGGGGTGTCGACGGCCTGGATTTCGCGACCGTCATTCAAGGTGATCACTGTAGGCGACGAGCAACCGGCGAGGGTGGCAAGGCCCAGTGCGAGCATGAAAGTGGCGAGGGTCCGTTGAGTCATGGGTGTGTCTCCGAATGGGAATTCTTTTGGTTACTGAGCTTGAGACGTATACAAGGCGTGAGAGTTCCTTGAATGGTGTCAGTCTGACACAGTGTTATGGGAATTTAACAGTTCGGGGGTGTTCAGGTTGGCCAGCCGCGGGTCGTTGTCAGGGCACTCCAGGGCAGTGGCGCCGAGACCGCGCATGACCCGGCCGGGGCTGCGTTCACCGGCATTCCAGGCATCTTCGAAAGCCGTTAGAAGAGCCACCGGAATCACACACAGCAAGGGTTCCCAATGCTCGTCATGGCGCAACATTAAAGGTTTTTCAGGATGCTGATTGGCAGTCTCGCGCATGCTTTGCAGCAGCGCGGCGTCAATTCGCGGAACGTCGCACGGCAAAACCAGCAGGTGGCTATGGCGCGCCGCTTTCAGACCGGCACGAATACCCGCCAATGGCCCCGGAAAATCGCCCTCGTCATCGACCACCAATTGATCGGCAAACGGTGCGTAACGCTCGCGGTTGCGGTTGCAGGAGATGATCAGGTCGTCAGTCAGCCCGCGTACCCTACGCTGCAAATGTGCAATCAAAGGTTCGCCCAGCCACTCGACCAGGCCTTTGTCCTGACCGCCCATGCGTTGGCCGCGCCCGCCTGCCAGGAGCAGAATGGAGCAGGGGGGGCAATTGCGAATCGCGGGTCATGGCAGCTCTCCAGAGGGGCGGCGAAAAAATAGGGCGCTGTGATATAACACCGGGCTGTTTCTCCTACAACTGGACGAGCCTATGAAAGCCAAGGCTGATGTACCTTTCGTGCCGCTCAATATTGCGGTGCTGACAGTCAGTGACACCCGAACTCTGGAAACCGACACCTCAGGCCAGGTCTTCGTCGATCGCTTGACGGCGGCGGGCCACCGTTTGGCGGAGCGGGTTTTGCTCAAAGATGACCTCTACAAAATTCGCGCGCAAGTCGCCACCTGGATTGCCGACGATGTCGTGCAGGTCGTGCTGATCACCGGCGGTACCGGATTTACCGGTCGCGACAGCACGCCGGAAGCGGTTGCCTGCCTGCTGGATAAACAGGTCGACGGGTTTGGAGAGTTGTTCCGGCAGGTTTCGGTAGCCGATATCGGTACCTCGACAGTTCAGTCCCGTGCGCTGGCCGGTTTGGCCAACGGCACGCTGGTGTGCTGTTTGCCAGGTTCGACCAATGCCGTACGCACCGGTTGGGATGGCATCCTGGGCGAGCAGTTGGACGCGCGTCATCGCCCGTGCAACTTCGTGACTCATTTGAAGCAGGCAGCGCCTTGTGAATCCCGTGGGTAAGCCGGGCAAGACCGGAGCGCTGATGCCGGTCGAGCTGGCGCTGGAGCGCCTGCTCGACATGGCCGAGGCGTCGCCGATTGTCGAGCATGAGTATTTGCCGCTGGCTCAGGTTCAGGGGCGTGTGCTGGGCGAAGACCTGATTTCGACGCTGGATCTGCCACCCTGGCCAAACAGCGCCATGGACGGTTATGCGCTGAATCTGGCCGACTGGACGGGCGAACCGATGCCGGTCAGTCAGAAGGTGTTTGCCGGGCAATCCCCCGAACCGCTGAAGCCGGGCACCTGTGCACGGATCTTCACCGGGGCGCCGGTGCCCGCGGGCGCTGATTGCGTGGAAATGCAGGAAAACGCTGAGGTTCAAACCGATGAACGGGTGCGTTTCCTTGAACCGATGAAGGCCGGGCAGAACATTCGCCCGCAAGGTCAGGAAACCACAGTCGGTGAACTGATCCTGCCCGCCGGAACTCGGCTGGGTCCGATAGAGCAGGGATTAGCCGCATCGTTGGGCTGCGCCGGATTGAAGGTCGTGCGCAAGGTTCGTGTTGCGGTGATTTCCACTGGCGATGAATTGGTCGAGCCGGGCCAGGCCCTGGGGCCGGGACAGATATACAACAGCAATCGAGTGTTGCTGTGCAGTTGGCTGCAACGACTGGGTTGTGAAGTGATCGATGCCGGTATTCTTCCGGATGATTTGGCCACTACCCGCACCCGTCTGGGGGAGTTGCAGGATGTTGACCTGATTCTTTCCACCGGTGGCGTGTCGGTGGGTGAGGCGGATTTTTTGGGTGTCGCATTGCGTGAAGAGGGCGAGCTTGCCCTTTGGAAGCTGGCGATCAAACCCGGAAAACCGCTAACTTTTGGCCATTTCCGCAACGTGCCGGTCATTGGCTTGCCAGGCAACCCGGCGTCGACACTGGTGACCTTTGCGCTGCTCACTCGGCCTTATCTGTTACGCCGTCAGGGCGTTCGGGTCGTCGAGCCGCTGAAGTTCACCGTGCCAGCGGGGTTTGACTGGCCGGTGGCAGGCAATCGGCGTGAGTACCTGCGAGGCCGCCTTGAGCAAGGACGGGCGACTGTCTACCGCAATCAGAGCTCAGGTGTACTGCGTAGCGCCGCTTGGGCAGATGGATTGGTCGAAGTGCTGGAAGGTCGCACGCTGAGCATCGGAGACGAAGTGGTCTTCATCCCGCTGAGTGACTTGCTCGACTGATCGCTATCTCGTAAATGCAGGCGTCGGCTGACTCAGGCGGCGCCTGCAATGACTGATTCAATTAATTGCTGATCAATGTCACAAGCTGATCGAATCGGCTATTGGCCACCCAGCCCAGCAAACCCAGCACTACCGCTGTTGCACCCGCCGAGTACGCAAGCCGGTGTTTGATCGTTCGGACATCACCGCGAATTTCGTCCATGTCCCGTCGAAGGTATTTGAGATGGGTTTCCAGCTCGGTAACACGGGGTTCCATATCAACTTCTCCAGTGGTTCTGCCGCTGTTTTTGAAATCGGACTTGTGATTCGCGCGACTTTCGACAATCGGTCCAACCGGGCTCATGGGTATTCTCGCTTCATGACCAGGCATGGAAGCATCTACCGATTGTTTCAACTGTTTGCTTGCAACCTTTTCCAGCTCTCGAACCGGCAAGAGCCCATGGGGTGTATCCACTCATTACATGCACGTCCTTGTGTGTTGGATTGAAAATCGATACCGCCTACACACGGTGACGCAATGCTCGAACCGGGTCAATTAAGCCGATTCCGCATGTTTTGTAAGAAAAGGTACCGCTGTGTAGGACGTCCGGCGCCAGGAGGCTGAATTAATTACGGGTATGACGGCTTTTTTGCGTGCGCCAGTGGTCAAGATGTCTTAACCGATCGATTTGGGAGTGATGTTATGAGTGAACGCCGGGCGCTGTTGATTCTGCATGGCAAGCAGGCACTCAACGAGGCGGTACGCACCGCCGTCGAGGACAAGCGCAAGCAAGGCTGGGAGCTGGCCGTGCGTCTGACTTGGGAGGCAGGGGACGCACAGCGCTGGGTAGAACAAGCCTTGGCCGACGGCTACACGAAAATCATTGCCGGGGGCGGCGATGGCACCTTGCGCGATATCGCCGAAGCGCTCGCCGCGCATCCTGGCAAAGCCAGCCTCGTACTCCTGCCTTTGGGCACTGCCAACGATTTTTCCCGTGCCGCCGGCGTACCACTGGAGCCTGCCGAAGCCCTTGAGCTGCTCGATGTGCCACCGCGCGCCATCGATCTGGGTGAAGTGGGCGGGCAGATTTTTCTCAACATGGCCACCGGTGGTTTCGGCAGCCAGGTCACGGCCAATACCTCCGAGGACCTGAAAAAAGTACTTGGCGGTGCTGCTTATCTGTTCACTGGCTTGTCACGATTCAGCGAGCTGCATGCCGCTTACGGCGAACTTCAGGGGCCGGATTTTCACTGGCGTGGCGAGCTGTTGGCACTGGGTATCGGCAATGGCCGACAGGCCGGCGGTGGACACGTATTGTGCCCGGAGGCGCTGGCCGATGATGGCTTGCTGGATATCAGCATTCTGCCGGCGCCCCAAGAGTTGGTGGGCACCTTGAAGACGCTGCTCAGCGATGGTTTCGGGATCGACAACATGTTTGTTCGCACCCGTTTGCCATGGGTCGAAATCAAGGTGGCCGAGGGGCTGTGCATCAATCTTGATGGCGAACCGCTCGAAGGTGACAGCATGCGATTCGAGGCGCGTCCGGCGGCGTTGCGCGTGCATTTGCCGGAACATTCTCCCTTGTTGAGCAGCGCCGGGCTGGTCAGTCGTCCAGGCTGATGATCTGCTCACGCACGGCGAACAGCACCAGACCCGCCACGTCGTAGATTTGCAGTCGCTTCATGATCTGTGAACGGTGGGTCTCGACAGTCTTGATGCTCAGGCCCAGGCCATTGGCGATTTCCCGGGTGGATTTTCCGCGCACGATCAAGCGCAGGATTTCCAGTTGGCGCGCGGTCAGATTGTGCGAGTCGGCTGCCTCCGGCTGCTGCTTCTGATTACGGGTCAGCGCCTGATTGATGACGGTATGGGCGATGGCCGGGCTCAGGTAGCGCTCGTTGTTGCGCAGGGCTTCCAGTGCATGCTCAAGTTCTGTCGCTGTGGTGTCCTTGAGCAGGTAGCCGTGGGCGCCGGATTCCAGCGCCTGCATGATCAGCGCCGGATCGGTGTGCATCGACAGGATCAACACCTTGCTCTGCGGGCGTACCCGCTTGAGCCGTTGCAGGGCTTCCAGGCCACCGGTTTCTTTCATGGAGATATCCAGCAACACGATATCCGGATTCAGTTGCTCGACCATTTCGAGCAGCTGCGAACCGTCATTGGCCTCGCCAATCACCGCGTAACCGGGAATATCCAGCACCAGAGCGCGCACGCCGGCCCTGATCAGCGAGTGGTCATCCACCAGAAGTAAGTTGCAAGTCAACGCATAACCTTATTCGTACTGGCCCGCTCGAGTGCGCGTGGCGCCCACGGGAAGAGTGCTTCGATTTGAGTGCCTTTGCCCGGTTCGCTGATGACGTTCAGGGTGCCACCCAGTTGCTCGATTCGTTCGGCCATCCCGGCCATGCCTCGTTGTCCTTCACGACCGGGGTTGGCCGCCGGGGCGAATCCCAGGCCGTCATCGCTGATCAGCAACGTCAGACCTTTGGGCAGACGTTGCACGCGTATCACCAGATTTTTTGCCTGGGCATGACGCAGGATATTGGTAACAGCCTCTTGGGTAATACGAAAGGCGGCGACTGCCATTTCTTCCGGAATGCCATTGAGCCGCTGCTGGCAATCGAGGCTCCAGTGCACGTTAGTGTTGGCCAATGTCTTGAGCAGGTGCGCACGCAGGCTGGCTTCAAGTCCCAGGCTGGTCAACTGGCGCGGGTTGAGAATGGCTGAAACGTCGCGCACCTTGTTGAGGGTTTCTTCCAGGGTGTCGCACAGCGCGGTGCATTGTTCCTGCAAGTCGTCGGGCATGCGCCGCTTGAGCCATTCGCTTTGCAGTTTGGCGGCCGTCAGCAGTTGGCCGATATCGTCGTGCAGTTCGCGGCTGAGGCGATGACGCTCGTTTTCCTGGACTTCCAGCAAGCGGTCAGCGAGTTCCTGCGGCTGAAACTTGATCGATTTGCGTGACAGTCGATATTGCACCCAGACGCACGCAGTAGCAGCGATATCGAGCAGCAGCAATCCCAGGCAAAGTGGTGTTGAAAGAGCGTAGGTCAGCAAACTGCCGAGCGTGGCCGCGACACACAGTATGAGTGTGAACCGGCGAGCATTTTCGCGGGAGGGTGGCCATGTAGTGATTGACTTGAGGCTGGCGTACATAACGGATGGAGCCAATGGATGTTCGCTGCGGGCAGACCGGCCGGTGGCTGACGGGTCTCTGTCTGAAAATGCTATCAATTATGTTATTGATTTCAACGCGGTTCAGTAAACGTATTGGCCGCCCAATCATCAGTGGATAGCGATCTCTGAGGTCACTGTGCCACTAATTTGAAAGCAACTAATGGGCGGCATAATACCACTTAAGATACCGTTGGTCGCGTTTGCTATATATGTCCATTGAGTCAGGAAATACGTGATATTGGACGCAAGTTCCATAATGGAAAAGTCGATTTGTTGTGTTCGATAGATGTCAGTGTTGCCTGAAGTTGTGCTTGTTTGCACACAGGTAAACCCTGAGGCCGGCAAAAAATATCGGCGTCGGCTTTCAGTGATTATTTAGTTCGACTTGTCGCTGGCAGGTATGAACTATTCAATTGCGACATTCAACGCTTGTGTACCAAGTGCTTGCGCGGGTACCGAGTGCGGGTCAGGCTTGTCCCGAGTAGGGCAGTTGGGGCAAACGTTTGCCCGTCCGGGGCGGTTGATGGCGGCTTTGGTTGACCTGGAAGGCGAATGCTTCGAGCAGCGAAGCCTGCTCACTTTCATCCAGACTCAGTTGCCCTGTCTGCTGATCGACCAGTTCAAGCTGCCAGGCCATTAATGTGAAGCAATCCTGCAAGGCTTGCAGGGCCTGTTCGTGAAGGTCGACGTGATCCTGATTGAGGTTGAGCAGACTGTAAATGTGCAGGGAAAACTCGGAAATTGCCTCCAGCGCCAGGGCTTCAGCCCTGCGTGCGAGTTTCAGCAGAGTACCGAGCATGCACTCGATGGCGTCCTTGTCATTGCTGATCAATTGCAGATGGCTGAGGCATTCTTCGGACTTGGCCAGGAGTTGCTCGGCCTCGACAAGGAATTCGGGGAAGCGTTGTACCCACTCTTTGCGGTCCATTGGCATGCTTATCTCCACAACGTCATGTCTGATGAGGGAATGCCGTGTGTGGCGACGATCGTGAATCGTCGGGAGATCGCGCCCAGACGTGCAAGTGCACAGACTGAGAGGTTCCAGAGGGCTTGTTTCCACTGAACTGCGATCGCACACAATAGCCTGACTCCGTTCATGCAATGAGAATGGCGTCACATTAATGGCTATTGGATATTGCGAATATCAGGTTGGGCCTGATTGTTACTAGGGGAATCCCTTAGACGCGGGAACCTACCGTGCAAACCGAGGTCGCGCCGCAGAGAATGTAGCAGATGAAAATCACCGGGCCAGTAAACCATGATGTTAATGTGACATCAATGCCTGTTCATGGCATTTTTGATGGGGTCGGGTATGGCAATCAAGAACTGCGATTTGCCGCCGATAACCTCACATAGTGAATTCATCAGAACAAGCCCAGGAGTCATTGATGGCCGGCATTCTCGACACGGTAGACCAACGCACGCAACTGGTGGGTGAGAATCGCCTGGAAATTCTCATGTTTCGACTGGCCGGGCGGCAGTTGTTCGCAATCAACGTGTTCAAGGTTCAGGAAGTGCTGCAACTGCCGAAACTGACCTTGATGCCGCAGCGTCATCCGTTTGTGTGCGGAGTGGTCAATCTGCGCGGTCAGACCTTGCCGGTCATTGACCTGTCGCAAGCGATCGGTATGCGTCCGTTGGTGCCGGGGCCCAACAGCACGATCATCGTCACCGAATACAACCGCTCGGTGCAGGCCTTCCTGGTGGGCGGTGTGGATCGTATCGTCAACATGAACTGGGAAGCCATTCTGCCGCCGCCGACCAGCGCCGGGCGTCAGCACTATCTGACCGCGATCAGCAAGGTCGACGATCAACTGGTGGAAATCATCGACGTCGAGAAAGTCCTCGCCGAAATCGTCCCGTACAACGCCAAGGTCTCGCGTGAAAAACTCGATGATCCGGTGCTGGAACGCGCTCGCGGCCGTGAAGTGCTGCTGGTCGACGACTCCAACGTGGCACTTTCGCAATTACGCGACACCCTCGGCCAGCTCGGGGTAAAAATGCACATTGCCAGCGATGGCCTGAAGGCGCTGAACATGCTCAAGGCCTGGGCCGACACCGGCGTCAACATGACCGACAAGCTGCTGATGATTTTCACCGATGCGGAAATGCCGGAAATGGATGGCTATCGCCTGACCACCGAAATTCGCAACGACCCGCGTCTGCGTGGCCTGTACGTGGTGCTGCATACTTCGCTGTCCGGCAGTTTCAACGATTCGATGGTGAAGAAGGTCGGTTGCGACAACTTCCTCTCCAAGTTCCAGCCGGACAAACTGGTCGACGTGGTTCGCCAGCGTCTGATGCTCGACGAAGTTCCGGCCTGATCACACACCCATTGCAGGAGTGAGCCTGCTCGCGATAGCGGTGTGTCAGCCCCGAATCATTACCTGACACACCGTTATCGCGAGCAGGCTCACTCCACAGTTATTGCTCTTTGATTCCTGATCAAGCTCGTATAGGGTGGCGTTTTTACCCTCCAGGGAGCTGGCCATGCTGCGTCTGAGCGCGCTTTATCGTTACCCGTTGAAATCCGGCAAAGTCGATGTGCTGCGCAGTGTTGATCTCGACAAGCTGGGGCTTGATGGCGATCGACGCTGGATGCTCGTGGACGAGGCCAGCGGCCGCTTTCTGACCCAGCGTGCTGAAGCGAAGATGAGTCAGTTGTCGGCGCTATGGAATGCGCAGGGCGGTCTGACCCTTAGTGCGCCGCAACAGCCTCCCATCGAAATCGCCTTGCCGGGCAACGATGCCGAACTGCGTGGCGTGACGATCTGGCGCGATACCTTGCGTGTGCCGGATGCCGGTGATGAGGCGGCCCGTTGGGTCAGCGATTTCATCGGCAAACCGACCCGGCTGGTGCAGGTGCCGCTGGATCGCGCCCGGACCACCCAGGCAGGCTTCGGCAAGGATGACGATCAGGTCGCGTTCGCTGATGGATTTCCGCTGTTGTTGATCGGCGCGGCCTCTTTGCAGGACCTTTCGCAACAGGTCGGACGACCATTGGAAATGCTGCGTTTTCGGCCGAACCTGGTGATCGAAGGCAGTGAGGCTTATGCCGAAGACAGTTGGAAGCGCATTCGCATTGGCGATGTTGAATTCCGCGTGGTCAAGCCGTGTTCGCGTTGTATCCTCACCACCATCGACCCGCAAACCGGTGAGCGCAGTGCCGACCGCGAGCCTCTGGCCACCTTGCAGAAGTACCGCGCCGAAGTCGATGGTGCGATGTTCGGCCAGAATCTGGTCAACGACAACAATGGCCGACTCGAAGTCGGCATGCCGGTGGAGATTCTCGAGTAATCCGTCTCTGAAACGAAAATGCCCGTGTCCTTGGACACGGGCATTTTTTTATCGCAGTGAAAGCCGTGGGTTTAGCCGCGGTACTCGCACAGGTAAGCGGTGTCGACCGCAACTTTCAGCTGGAACTTGCTGTTGGCCGGGACGTTGAACTGGCTGCCGGCGGCGAAGGTTTCCCAGTCGCTGCTGTCGGGCAGTTTGACGGTCAGTGCGCCGGAAACCACATGCATGATTTCACGCTGAGCGGTGCCGAATTCGTATTCGCCCGGGGCCATGACGCCGATGGTCGCCGGGCCTTCAGCGGTGCCAAAGGCGATCGACTTGACGGTGCCGTCGAAGTACTCGTTGACTTTAAACATGGGCGATTCCTCGAAAAGGGTTAGAAATTGGAGGCGGCCAGTATGCACAAGGCTTTTCGCGCCGTCACCTGCCCGGCGTCTGTCCGGTGAGTTCTCGAATTGACCCTAGAGTGGCAACACCAGTGGCAACAACCGCGCAGTGTTGCGCGCATCTTCCAGTGCCCGATGCTGCTGGCCGCTGAACTGCATGCCGGCCAATTGCAGCGCACCGTTGAGGCCTAATGGACGCTCCAGGCGGCGGGCCTTGGCGAAGCGTTGTTTGAGATTCATGTGCGGCACTTTGCTCAAGCCACTGTCGATTTGCAGACGCTGCCACTCCTGCAACAACTGCTTGCGGTCGTAATCACCCCAACTGGCCCAGCCTTCAAGGCGTGTCTGATGTTGCGCGAGCCAGCGTTCGAACGCCGGCCAGACTTCAGTCAACGGCTGAGCCGAGTCGATATTGGCCTGAGTGATGTGCGTGAGTTCACGACAAAAAGGCGTGAGCAACGGCCGTCGCGTCGGTTTGACGAAACGCTGGAAGTGATCCTGCTCGCGCCCGGCGCGATCGACCAGGGTGGCGCCGATCTCGATAATTTCCATTTCGGTGACTGGCCAGCCACCCTCATCGGTGGTGGCTTCCAGATCTATGACCAGCCAGTGAGGCATCGCAGGGTTCCTGATTTCCGCGTTCTGATAACTCAGAGCGTAGTCAAAACCCGCACGGGCGTGTGGCTGACTACTCGATCTGCAACAGAACCTGACGATTTTTTACCTGATCGCCAACCTTGACCTGCACCCGCTTGAGCACGCCGTCGATACCGGCCTTGAGCGGGTGCTCCATTTTCATTGCCTCCAGCACCACCAGCAACTGACCCTTACTGACCGGACTACCTTCGCTGACCAGTACGTCGACGATGGCACCGTCCATGGGGGCTTTCAGGGTGCCGGAGCTGACGCTGGTCTGACTGTCGATCACGGCGTG
Source organism: Pseudomonas sp. H1_D05 (assembly GCF_054682705.1). Lineage (NCBI taxonomy): Bacteria > Pseudomonadati > Pseudomonadota > Gammaproteobacteria > Pseudomonadales > Pseudomonadaceae > Pseudomonas > Pseudomonas sp. H1_D05. The sequence goes on along the minus strand of NZ_CP162825.1, from coordinate 6,354,876 downwards.
AGTTCGATCCTCAAGGTGCAGACTGCCGGGATGGCAGAACAACCAGAGTTGCTCGTCATTCAGGCGGTAGGTGTGGCGCTGACGAAGACCGTCAACTTCCAGCGTGACCGACTGGGCATCGTGGTCGATAAGTTTCAATTCAAGCGTGCGGTCGGCTAGCTGCACTTTGAACACGCCGTGTGCCTCAGCGAGTAGGTGCACGGTCCAGGTCTGATCGTCGAGGCCGAGGCGATAATGCAGCGGCACATTCGCGTTATTGCGCCAGCCGTTAAGTGGTGCGCGGTGGCTGCGGGCGCTGGTTTGATAGAAAAGTACCGTCGCGATCGCCAACTGCTCGGCATCCGGAATGGAGCGGTGCAGGCAAGGGTGATCACTGAAGTGCCGGGCGATGAAGGCAGTACTGAAGTCGCCGCTGATGAACTGCGGGTGTTGCAACAGACTGGCGAGCAGGCGCTGATTACTCTGTACACCCAATAGCACCGTGTCCTGTACCGCGCGCAACAGTTTGCGTCGGACTTCCTCGCGAGTCGCACCCCAGGCGATCAGCTTACCGAGCATCGGGTCGTAGAACGGGCTGACCGATTGCCCTTCAAGCAAACCATGGTCGATTCGCGTACCGTGCTGCAGCGCCGGTTCCCAGGCTTGCACTCGGCCGGTTTGTGGCAGGAAGTCTTGCGCGGGATCTTCGGCGTAAAGCCGCACTTCCATGGCATGTCCGTTGAGCTGAACCTGATCCTGGGTCAGCGGCAACGGCTGACCTTCGGCAACGAGCAATTGCCATGCGACCAGATCCAGCCCGGTAATCAGTTCAGTTACCGGGTGCTCGACTTGCAGACGCGTATTCATCTCCAGAAAGTAGAACTGGCCGCGTGTGTCGAGCAGAAACTCAACGGTGCCAGCGCCGACATAGTTCACTGCGCGCCCGGCTTTCAATGCCGCTTCACCCATGGCCTGACGCAACTCGGCGGTCATCACCGGGCAGGGTGCTTCTTCGATGACTTTCTGATGGCGACGCTGAATTGAGCAGTCACGTTCGCCCAGGTAGATCAGGTTGCCGTGCTGATCGCCGAACAGCTGCACTTCGACATGCCGTGGCTCGATCAACGCTTGTTCGAGGATCAGTTCGTCGCTGCCGAACGCGTTCAATGCTTCGGAGCGCGCGGTGCGCAGTTGCGCCGGCAGATCAGCCGCATTTTGCAGCAGACGCATGCCGCGCCCACCACCGCCGGCACTGGCCTTGATCATCAATGGGTAGCCGATTCGCTCGGCTTCTCGCAGCAGGGTGGCGTCGTCCTGTTCGGCGCCTTGATAACCGGCGATGCACGGCACACCCGCTTCGAGCATGGCGATTTTTGACTGGCGTTTGCTGCCCATCAATTCGATGGCTTCGACGCTGGGGCCGATGAAGATCAGCCCGGCCTGTTCGCAGGCGCGGGCGAATTCGGCGTTTTCCGAAAGAAAGCCGTAGCCGGGATGGATCGCGTCAGCACCGCTGCGGCGAGCGGCGTCGAGGATCGCCGGGATGTTGAGGTATGACTGTTGAACGGGGGGCGGACCAATGCGAACGGCTTGGTCAGCCATCTGAACGTGCAGGGCATCGGCGTCGGCATCGCTGAAGACGGCGACGGTGCGATAGCCCAAGGCTTGGGCGGTGCGCTGGATGCGGCAGGCGATTTCACCGCGGTTGGCGATCAGGATTTTGTGGATGGCGGGCATGGTGATCTTCCTGAGTATTTGGCGGTGAATGTGATGGCCTCATCGCGAGCAGGCTCACTCCTACATCTGGAATGCATTTCCCCTGTAGGAGTGAGCCTGCTCGCGATGCTTTTAAGTGGCCCACCGAGGTTTACGCTTCTGCACAAAAGCCATGGTTCCCTCCACACCTTCGGCGCCAGTCACTGCTTCGCTAAACCACTGCGCCGCCTCATCGAGCAATTCACTTGAAGGCTGCCCGGCACTCGCCAACAACAATTTCTTGGTCATGGCATTCGCCTCCGGCGCGCAACACAGCACATGTTGCAACACCTCATCCAGCCGCTCAGCCAAGGCCTGCGAATCCTCTTCGACGAAATGCACCAGCCCTAGACGGCGTGCCTGGTGCCCATCGAAACGTGCGGCGGTCAGTGCCAGTCGACGGGTTTCGGTGAGGCCGATGCGCTGCACCACAAACGGCGCAATCTGCGCCGGCAGCAAGCCGAGGCTGGTTTCCGGTAAACCGAATTGCGCCTGATGATCGGCAATCGCGATGTCGCTGACACAGGCCAGACCGAAACCACCGCCGAGCACCGCGCCTTGCAGCACGGTGATCAGCACTTGCGGCGTGTGCTGGGCTTCTTCCAGCAGGGCGCCGAATGCCCGGTTCAGAACGCGATAAGCCTCGGTGCCTTGAGCGCGAGCGCTGGCCATGTCCTTGATATCGCCACCGGCGCAGAAATGCCCGCCGGCACCGCTGAGCACCAACGCCCGAACAGCGCGGTCATCACGCACAGCCGCCAGCACCGTGCGCAGTTCGCTGACCATCTGCAGGCTCATCGCATTTCGACTGTCCGGCCGATGGAGGGTGATGTGCAGCACGCCGCCATGCAGTTCCAGCAACAGCGTCTGACATTGCGGCAGGCTGCTCATTTCTTTTTCCCCGGGAGGATGCCCATCAGTTTGCAGATAATCCCCAACATGATCTCGTCGGCGCCGCCGCCAATCGATACCAGCCGGACATCGCGGTAGGCGCGGGCCACCGGGTTGTCCCACATGAAACCCATGCCGCCCCAATATTGCAGGCAGCTGTCGCTGACTTCACGGCCCAGACGCCCGGCCTTGAGCTTGGCCATCGACGCCAGCCGCGTGACGTCCTGGCCTTTCACGTACTGCTCGGTGGCCTGATAGACCAGCGCGCGCAGGCATTCGATTTCGGTCTGCAATTCGGCGAGGCGGAAGTGGATGACCTGGTTGTCGATCAGTGCATTGCCGAAGGTCTTGCGCTCCTTGCAGTACTCGATGGTGCTGTCGACGCAATATTCCAGCCCCTTGATCATGTTTGCCGCGCCGAACAGGCGTTCTTCCTGAAACTGCAGCATCTGCATCATGAACCCGGCGCCTTCATGGCCGATGCGATTGCGCTGTGGCACGCGCACGTTGTCGAAAAACACCTGGGCGGTTTCCGAGCTGCGCATGCCGAGCTTGTCCAGGTGCGAGCTGAGGCTGATCCCCGGCGTGTTCATCGGCACCATGATCAGCGATTTGTTGATGTGTGGTTTGTCGTCCGAGGTGTTGGCCAGCAGGCAGATGAAATCGGCGCTCGGCGAGTTGGTGATCCACATCTTGCTGCCGTTGATCACATAGTCGTCGCCGTCCTTGCGCGCGGTGGTTTTCAGCCCGGCGACGTCGGAGCCTGCACCGACTTCGGAGACGCCGATGCAACCAACCTGCTCGCCAGTGATCGCCGGGCGCAGGAACTCTTCGCGCAATTCATCGGAGCCGAAACGGGCGAGGGCAGGCGTACACATGTCGGTCTGCACGCCGATCGACATCGGAATGCCGCCGCAATGAATGGTGCCGAACTCTTCGGCGGCGACAATCGAATAGCTGTAATCGAGGCCCATGCCGCCGAATTTTTCCGGCTTGGAAATCCCCAGCAAACCGAGGTCGCCGGCCTGGCGGAAAATCTCGTGGATCGGGAAGCGTCCAGCCTTTTCCCATTCATCGACGTGCGGATTGATCTCGTGCTCGACAAATTGGCGGACGGTACGGCGCAGGGCTTCGTGTTCCGGGGTGAAGATCATTGTTATTGTTCTCCGTAGGGTCCGTGGCGGTCAGAACCGGCTGACGCCGAAGCTATTGGGTTGCAGCTTGCGAATGTCGGCCTCGTGGCAGATGTCCAGCAAGTAGCCGAGCAGGGTGCGCGTGTCGCGCGGATCGATCAGCCCGTCGTCCCACAGGTTGGCGCTGCCATAGAGAGCGGTGGACTGGCTGTCGAGTTTCTGCGCGGTGACTTGTTCGAGCATGTCGAGCATTTTCGGGTCTGGCGTCAGGCCGTCCTTCAACTGCTTGGCTTCGGTAACGATGCGCAAGACTTTGCCGGCCTGCGCACCGCCCATCACCGCCGTGCGGCTGTTCGGCCAGGCGAAGATGAAGCGCGGATCGAGTCCGCGTCCGCACATCGCATAGTTGCCGGCACCGTAGGAACCGCCGACGACCATCGTCAGTTTAGGCACCCGTGCATTGGCTACCGCTTGAATCAGTTTCGAGCCGTGTTTGATCACGCCTTGCTGCTCGGATTCGGTGCCGACCATGAAACCGGTGGTGTTGTGAAAGAACAGCAGCGGCGTCTGGCTCTGATCGCACAACTGAATGAACTGCGCCGCTTTGCTCGCGCCGTTGGGTGTGATTGGGCCGTTGTTGCCGATGAACCCGCAGGCGCGGCCCTGAATCTTCAACTGGCCGCAAACAGTTTGCTGATCGAACTCGCCCTTGAATTCGACGAAGCAGGATTCGTCGGCAATGCGCGCGATGATTTCGCGCACGTCGTAAGGTTTTTTCGGATCGTCGGGGATCAGCCCGAGCAATTCATCGATGGGGTAGAGCGGCTCTTTGTATTGCGGCTCCGGCAACCACGGCAGTTGCTCGTTCCACGGCAACATACGGAGGATTTCACGGACCTGACGCACGCCATCGGCATCGTTTTCAGCAAGGTATTCAGCCGTTCCGGCGACCTGTGCGTGCATCTCGGCGCCACCGAGTTCTTCATCGGTGGCGACTTCGCCGGTGGCCGCTTTCAGCAGTGGCGGACCGGCGAGAAACAGCTTGGCCTTGCCGCGCACCACCACCACGTAATCCGACAGCCCCGGCTGATAGGCGCCACCGGCCGTGGCCGAACCATGCACCACGGTAATCTGCGGCAAACCCATTGCCGACATCCGCGCCTGATTGGCAAAACTGCGCGCGCCTTCGACAAAAATCTCGGCGGCGTAATTGAGGTTGGCGCCGCCACTTTCGGCAAGGGTGATCACCGGGAGTTTGTTTTCCTGGGCGATCTGTTGCAGGCGCAGGGATTTTTTCAGGCCAGTGGGCGAGATCGTCCCGCCCTTGATTGCGCTGTTGTTCGCCACCACCATCGCGCGAATGCCGCAGACGTAACCGATACCGGCGATCAGTCCGCCACCGGCGGAACTGCCGTCCTTGTCGTCGTGCAACTTGTAGCCGGCGAGGCTGGCCAGTTCGAGAAACGGCGCGCCGGGATCGAGCAACAGATTCAAGCGCTCACGGGGCAGCAGTTGCCCGCGCTTGTCGAACCCGGCTTTGGCTTCGGTGGCCTTGTTCAACAGGCTCTGTTCGAGTTGCTGCACATGTTCGATCGCCGCGAGCATGGCCGAGCGGTTGCGGGCAAACGCTTCGCTGTGCGGGTCGAGTCGGGACTGGATCTGCGGCATGGCTTACTCCTTGTCCTTCAGCACATCGGGTAAATAGGCGCGGTGAAAGCCGTTGAACGACTCGCTGTGGGTCGCCTTGTGCAACGGCCATGCACGGCTGCCGAGGCTGGCCGCGCCGTCGATTTTCAAGGTGCTGCCACTGATAAATGCGGCGGCCGGGCTCAGCAAAAAAACAATCGCCGCACTGACTTCCGACTCGGTGCCGATGCGCTTGAGTGGCACATGTTCACGCAGGGTCGGAATCACCGCTTTGAATGCGCCTTCGTAAGTGTCCATGCCGCTGGAGGCAATCCAGCCCGGCGCCACCGCGTTGACCCGCACGCCGGCATAACCCCATTCGAACGCGGCAGTTTTGGTGAAGTTGTCCATGCCCGACCGCGCCGCGCCAGAGTGACCCATGCCGGGCATGCCGCCCCACATGTCGGCGAGCATGTTGACGATGTTGCCGCCGTGTTTGCTCATCGACTGGTTGAACACTTCCCGCGCCATCAGAAAACCACCGACGAGGTTGGTGCGCAGCACGGTTTCGAAACCTTTCTGATTGATCGAGGCCAAGGGCGACGGGTACTGGCCGCCGGCATTGTTGACCAGACCTTGGATCGGTCCGTGTTCAGCAATCAATTCGCTGACCAGCTGTTTTACCGCTTCTTCATCGCGGATATCGCAAGCCTTCCAGTGCGCGCGGCCACCGTCCTCGGCGATTTCGTCGGTGACCTTTTGCAGCTTCTCCGGCTTGCGCCCGACCAGCAGCACATTGGCGCCGAGGGCCGCCAGTTCATGGGCGGTGCAGCGACCGATGCCACTGCCGCCACCGGTGACGATGATGGTCTGGTCGCTGAACAGATCGGCGTGGAAAATCGACGCGTAAGCCATGCAAACAATCCTCTAGTCGAGCTGTTCGGCGATGCTCTGCGGCACCGGGATCTGGATTTCCAACAGTTGCTGGGCGAAGGCTTTGCCTTGCGGATCGATGCGCAGACTGGCCACGCCGCCACCGCCGAGGGCGTTTTCCAGGAGAAAGTTGAGGCTGTGGGTGCCGGGCAGATACCAGCGTTCGACCCGGCCGTGGATCGGATCGAGTACATGGCTCATCCAGTCGACGATCACCGCCGGGGTCAGTGCTTCGGCGATCCACGGCAGGTATTCGGGTTTGCGCGGCATCACGCCAATGTTGCTGTGATTGCCCTTGTCACCGGAGCGCGCGACGGCCAGTTTCACCAGCGCCACACTGGCATCGGCGCGGCCCTGTGGTTTGGGCGGCTGATGGGGCAGGGGCAAATCCGCGCTGTCGAGTGCGCTGAGCGAAGGCAGGGCGCATGGATAACGTTGACCGGCCATGTCGATCTGTACTGTGCAGGCGCTTTTATCGATCAGGAATGAAAACAGACGAATCAGCGGATACACCGTTGGCCGCCCGCCGATGATGCCGGTCAGCCCCGGCGCCATGCCGGTCGCGGCTTGGGCAATTTCCCGGGAGAACAGTACCAGCGCCTGTTTGCTCGGGTGGCGCACGGCGAGCTTGATCACCACTTCGCGGCTGTCACGGCGCTGGCCGTGGGGGCCGTAGGTGGCTTCGCTGCCGAGCAGTTCGATGTTGATTTCGCTGTAGGGCACCCAGCCGCGCTGGCTGAACATTTGCGAAGTCTTGTCGATGATCGACTGACTGACCCGCTGCGCTTTTTCCACTGCATCGATACCGGCGATCAGGCAACTGGCGGTGCAACGAAACCCTTCCGGGTAGGTGGCGCTGACCTTGTATTTATCGCTTGGTGGCAGGCCTTTGGCGCCGTGGACGTGCACGGCATTCTTGCCTTGTTGCTGAAGTTTGACCTCGGTGAAATTGCAGACCACGTCGGGCAACAGATAGGCCTGCGGATCGCCGATTTCATAAAGCATTTGCTCGCCGACGGTCAGCGGTGTGACCAGTCCGCCGCTGCCTTCGGGCTTGCTGACGATGAACTGGCCGTCGGCGCTGACTTCCACGATCGGAAAGCCGATGTGCTCGTAATCCGGCACTTCGCGCCAATCGGTGAAATTGCCGCCGGTGCATTGCGCGCCGCATTCGATGATGTGCCCGGCGAGCGCAGCCTGGGCGAGTTTGTCGTAGTCGTGCCATGACCAGCCGAATTCATGCACCAGCGCCGCACTGACCACCGCGCTGTCGACCACGCGCCCAGTGATGACAATGTCGGCCCCCAGGCGCAGCGCTTCGACAATGCCCGGCGCGCCAAGGTAGGCGTTGGTCGACACGCACATTAGCGGCAGCGGGGCGCCGCTGAACATTTCGGTGATGCCGCTGAGCTGTTTGAGCTGTGGTTGCAGATCATCGCCCAGTAATACGGCGATTTTCAGTGCGACGCCGGCCTTGTCGCAGACCGCTTGCAGGGCGGCGGCGCAGGCTTGCGGATTGATCCCGCCGGCATTGCTGATCACGCGGATGTTCTGCTCGGCCAGTTGCGGCAGCAGTGGTGTCAGCACGTCGATGAAGTCGCCGGCAAACCCCGCCTGCGGGTCCTTCATGCGTGCCCCGGCCATGATCGACATTGTGATCTCGGCCAGGTAATCGAACACCAGATAATCCAGCTTGCCGCCCTCCACCAGTTGCGCGGCGGCGGTGGACGTATCTCCCCAGAATGCACTGGCGCATCCGATGCGAACGGTGGTGGGCATTTTTATCTCCGACTCAGCAACCTGCGACAGAAGTGTCCTGAGGCTACCAAGCAAGCGCTTGGTTTGTAAACAGTTGAAACTATCTTCTGCCCAAGCGCTTGCTTGGTTGCCGCTGGCGGCTTAAATTGCGCGCAACCCTGCGGTTTCAGGGGGCAACAGACTGATCGACTGTAGGAGAGAACGGGTGGACGAGCAAAAAGCCCTGAGGGTCATGCGCGATTTGGTTGATGAAGGCCAATTGACCGACCCTGACAGCGCCCGCGGCAAATTGCTGCAAGTGGCCGCTCACCTGTTCCGCAACAAAGGCTACGAACGTACCACGGTGCGCGATTTGGCCGGCGCCGTCGGCATCCAGTCGGGAAGCATTTTTCATCACTTCAAAAGCAAGGATGAAATCCTCCGGGCGGTGATGGAAGAAACCATCCGCTACAACACCGCGTTAATGCGGGCAGCCCTGGCCGATGCGGCCAATGTGCGCGAACGCGTGCTGGCGCTGATTCGCTGCGAACTGCAGTCAATCATGGGCGGCAGCGGTGAAGCCATGGCAGTGCTGGTTTACGAATGGCGTTCGCTGTCCGAAGAAGGCCAGGCCAAAGTGCTGGCACTGCGCGATGTCTACGAGGACATCTGGCTGCAAGTGCTGGGTGAGGCCAAGGACGCAGGATTTATCCGTGGCGATGTATTTATTACCCGACGTTTCCTCACTGGCGCACTGTCCTGGACGACCACCTGGTTCCGTGCCGGCGGCAGTTTGAGCCTCGATCAGTTGGCCGACGAGGCGCTGATTCTGGTCCTCGAAGCGCGTTGAAGCACTTTCTATCCGGCCGGGAAACTGGCTAACTGGGCGAAACCGCCTAGCTTGAATGCATTGATCGGTATTTTTTCGGGGAGTGGGGTGTTTTGAAGTCTTTGCCAATTCGGACGGCCGCGGGCTTGATGCTCGCAGCGCTGGCTGCATTTTGGGTATTGCCCGCTCAGGCAGCGCAATTGGTCCGGGTCGGCGCGGCGCATTTTCCGCCTTACACCGTTCGCCCGGAAAACGGTGCCGACACAGGCCTTCTGCCGCAATTGGTCGAGGCCCTTAATCGCCTGCAAAGCGATTATCAGTTCGTCCTCGTGCCCACCTCGATTCCCCGGCGTTTCGGTGACTTCAAGCAGGGCCGGATCGACATGGCAATTTTCGAGAATCCCGATTGGGGCTGGAAGGAAATTCCCCACACAGATGTCGACATGGGCCTTGAGGATGCGGAAATTTTCGTCGCACAACGCGAAGATGGCCGGCAGCAGAATTATTTCGCCGACCTCACTGGCAAGCGCCTGGCTCTGTTCAGCGGTTATCACTACGAGTTCGCCAACTTCAACGCTGACCCGAAATACCTCGCACAGAATTACAACGCCACGCTGACCTATTCCCACGACAGCAACCTGCTGATGGTGCTGCGCGGGCGCGCCGATGTTGCCTTGGTGACCCGTTCCTATCTGTTCGATTACCTGCTGCGTAACGAAAAAGTGCGCGACGAGTTGCTGGTGTCGCAGCGCATCGATCAGGTCTATCACCATTACGCGATTCTTCGTCCGACCGCGCCGATCACCGGCGCGGCGTTTGGCAAGTTGTTGCAGGGTTTGCGCGACAACGGTGAAATGCTGAAGATTTTCGATCCGTACAAGATTGCCGTAGTGCCGGTGCCTCACCACTGAGGCACCGATTTTCGGGCAAAGCCTAAATTTTCCCTCCCGGATCACGTCCCATCGTTGAACTGTCGACGATTATCGTGAGCCCGACCCATGTCCAATCTGAATGACCTGACTTCCCTGGCCTTGCCTGCGGGCAGTCAACTGATCGCTGATGTCAGCGAAAGCCGTCTGAGCCTGAGCCTGGACGGACAACCGCTGATCCGCTTGCGCCTCGATCAAGACGTAAAGGGGCCGATCCAGATCGATGAGCGTTTTGCGTTGCCGCCCGGGCAGGCGTTGTGGGCAGCCTGTTACTGGCTGTTCGCGCGGGATCCGGCGTGCCGGCAATTGACCTGGCAACTCGATCAGCCACCGACCGAAGCGTTGCTCAGTGGCTTGCTGGTGAGCACCGAAGTGGCTGGCGAATATCGCTGCGAGCGCACGCTGTTCTGGCAATTGCCGCAACCTTGGCTTGGGACTTCGCTGACGGGCAGCTATCCGCAGCAAATGGTCATCAGCCAAGGTAAACGTCATCCGCTGCGGCCAGTCAAACCGCGCGGTGAAGTGTATCGGCGTTTCGATGCCCGCCTTGGTGCGTGGATTTCCCTGCGCACTGTAGAGATCGAAGCAGACCTGGCGCGCTTCAACCGCTGGCAGAACAGCCCGCGCGTCGCCAGTTTCTGGCAGGAAGAGGGCAGCCTCGAGAAGCATCGCGAATACCTGAGCAAGCTCGATGCTGACCCGCATACGCTGACGCTGATTGGCTGTTTCGATGATCAGCCGTTTGCCTATTTCGAAGCCTACTGGGCCAAGGAAGATCGCATCGCGCCGTTCTACGATGCCGACAACTACGATCGCGGTATTCACATGCTGGTCGGCGAGGAAGAGCACCGTGGCCCGCATAAAGTGGCGAGCTGGTTATCGGCGCTGGTGCATTACCTGTTTCTCGATGATCCGCGCACTCAGCGGGTGGTCGCCGAGCCACGGGCCGACAACGCGAAGATGATCGGCCATATGCAGAATCAGTGTTTTCACTGTGAGAAAGAGTTCGACTTCCCGCACAAGCGCGCGGCGCTGATGATGTTGGGGCGTGAGCGATTTTTTGATCGGTGCAGGTTGGCGTGAGCTGATCGGGCTCAGGATCTTTGTGATTTTGAGTCCGTCTTCGCGAGCAAGCTCGCTCCCACATGGTTTCTGCATACGCAGATCTAATGTGGGAGCGAGCTTGCTCGCGAATGGCTTGACGCCGAATTCAGATCCTAGCGACGAGCCGCAATCACCGCATCCCGCCGACTGCCCGACACCTTGCGGCAGTGCACCAGTGCATCACGAATCATGAAGTTGACCAGGGTTGGCGAAACACCCAGTTCCTTGGCAATGTCCTTTTGCGGCACGCCGTGCAGGCGGTACATCTCGAACGCATAGCGCGTGCGGCTGGGCAGTTCGGTCAGCGCGTCGGCGATGTTTTCCAGGGTCGAGAAATTGATATGCGAGGTTTCCGGCGAAGCACCCTGGATGACCACATTCAGCCCTTCCTCTTCAGGGCCGGAGTACTTCTGCTCAAGCGCCTGTTTGCGGTAGTGATCGATGGCGAGGTTGCGCACGATCTGGAACAGATAGCTCAGTTGAGCCTTGATCGACGACGTGATCGGTGGCGCCGATTGCAGTCGGAAAAACGCATCCTGCACCACATCTTCGGCGCGCGAACGGCAGCCGGTAATGCGGGCTGCAATCTTGACCAGAATCAGTCGATTGTCGACGAATGCATGAAGTAGCGGTGAATCGCACTTGCTTGTGGATACTTGTTCCGTCATGGAAATCACCTTGCTGCCAAATAGGTTCGTGGGGCGCCTTGGAGGAGGGGCGTCCTACACATCGAGCGACAAATTATGTTGAATGATAATGATTGTCAATTGAGAAAGAGAAGTAATGCGCTACAAAAGTGCGTTCTGAGAACTGCGACATGCCGCCGCACCCCGGCCGCATTGGCGCTCCTGCCCGCCGACTAATTATTTCAAGACGTCATCCGTTCTCATTGGTGAATGGTTCCGGGCGCACAACCCCGGCCACACCACATTCCGCAGCCTTGCGTGGTCGGCACAGACCGCGCCCTGCATGCCCTTCGAGGGGCGTGACGCAGCAAACCCGATTCCATTAGCAAGCCGAATTCAGGCAGGAAACCTCATGACCGACGCGTTCGAACTTCCCAGCACCCTGGTCCAAGCCCTCCAGCGCCGCGCGGCCCTGACGCCGGATCGACTGGCCTTGCGTTTTCTCGCCGAAAACGAAGAGCAGGCTGTGGTACTCAGTTATCGTGAGCTGGATGAGCGCGCACGCACCATTGCGGCAGCGCTGCAAGCCGAGGCTGCCTTCGGTGACCGCGCGGTATTGCTGTTTCCCAGCGGTCCGGATTACGTCGCGGCATTTTTCGGTTGCCTTTACGCCGGCGTGATCGCAGTGCCGGCCTATCCGCCGGAATCCGCGCGCCGTCACCATCAGGAGCGTTTGCTGTCGATCATTGCCGACGCCGAACCGCGTCTGCTGCTGACCAGCGCCGACCTGTGCGACGCCTTGCAGCAGATCGAGGGTGCGCCGCCGTTGTTGTGTGTCGACACTCTCGACAAGACACTGGCGCAAAACTGGGTTGAACCGAGCCTGCCGCAAGACCACATCGCTTTCCTGCAATACACCTCCGGTTCGACTGCACTGCCCAAAGGCGTGCAAGTCAGCCACGGCAATCTGGTCGCCAACGAACTCCTGATCCGTCACGGTTTCGGCATCGACGTGAACCCTGACGATGTGATCGTCAGCTGGCTGCCGCTGTACCACGACATGGGTTTGATCGGTGGTCTGCTGCAGCCAATTTTCAGCGGCGTGCCATGCATTCTGATGTCGCCGGCGTACTTCCTCGGTCGGCCATTGCGCTGGCTGGAGGCGATCAGCGAATACGGCGGCACCATCAGCGGCGGGCCGGACTTCGCCTATCGCTTGTGCAGCGAACGGGTCAGCGAGTCGGCGCTGGAACGTCTCGATCTGAGTCGCTGGCGCGTGGCCTATTCCGGTTCCGAGCCAATCCGTCTCGACACCCTTGAGCGCTTCGCCGAGAAGTTCGCCGCATGCGGTTTCAGTGAGCACAGCTTCATGGCCTCGTACGGTTTGGCCGAAGCCACGCTGTTCGTCGCCGGCACCCCGCGCGGCACCGGTATTCCGGCACTGCGCGTGGACGATCAGGCGCTGGCACAAAACCGCGCCGAGCCGGGCGATGGCAGCCCAATCATGAGTTGTGGTATCAGCCAGCCGGAACACGCGGTGTTGATCGTCGAGCCGAACACACTCGTTGAACTCGCCGACAACGCAGTCGGCGAAGTCTGGGCCGCAGGCCCGAGCATCGCCCACGGCTACTGGCGCAATCCTGAAGCGAGCGCCAAGACCTTCGTCCAGCACGCCGGCCGCACCTGGCTGCGCACCGGCGACCTGGGCTTCATGCGCGACGCGGAGCTGTTCATCACCGGACGCCTGAAAGACATGCTGATCGTGCGCGGCCACAACCTGTATCCACAGGACATCGAAAAAACGGTCGAGAACGAAGTGGAAGTGGTGCGCAAGGGTCGCGTCGCTGCATTTGCGGTCAATCAGGATGGCGAGGAGGGCATCGGCATCGCGGCGGAAATCAGCCGCAGCGTGCAGAAAATCCTCCCGCCGGAGGCATTGATCAAAGCCATTCGCCAAGCCGTGGCTGAGGCTTGTCAGGAAGCCCCGAGCGTGGTGGTGCTGCTTAATCCCGGCGCCTTGCCGAAAACTTCCAGTGGCAAATTGCAGCGCTCGGCGTGCCGCAATCGTCTGGCCGATGGCAGCCTCGACAGCTACGCGGTGTTCCCGTCGAACACCGTTGAAAGCCAGGATGCAGTCACCAGCGCCTCAGAACTTGAAGGCTTGATCGGCAAGATCTGGGCTGAGCAACTCAACGTCAAACAGGTCAATGCCGACGACCACTTCTTCCTGCTCGGCGGCAACTCGATCGCCGCTACGCAAGTGGTCGCCCGCGTGCGTGAAGAACTCGCGCTTGAGCTGAACCTGCGCCTGTTGTTCGAAGCACCGACCCTGGCAGCGTTCGCCGCAGCCGTTGCGCAACAGCAGCAGGACGGCGGCAGCGCCCAAGGTGCAATCACCGCGTTGTCGCGCAGCGAGCCGATGCCGCAATCGCTGGCGCAAAACCGTTTGTGGATCACCTGGCAACTCGACCCACAGAGCAGCGCCTATAACATTCCCGGTGCCCTGCGTTTGCGTGGCGAACTGGACGAAGACGCTTTGCGTGCCAGCTTCCAGCAACTGATCGAACGCCACGAATCCCTGCGCACGCGTTTCTTCGAGCGCGACGGCGTGGCCCTGCAACAAGTGACTGTCGGCGCCAAATTCAACCTGCAACTGATCGACATCAGCGACTTGCCGGCGCCTGAGCGCGAGGCCCATGCGCAACAAATCCGCGAAGACGAAGCACGCACCCGGTTCGACCTGGAAAAAGGTCCGCTGCTGCGGGTGACGCTGGTGCGTCTCGACGACGAAGATCACCAATTGCTGGTGACGCTGCACCACATCATTGCCGACGGCTGGTCGCTGAACGTACTGATCGATGAATTCTCGCGCCTGTACGCCGCCGCTTCGCAAGGGCTGACGGCCAACCTCGCGCCATTGCCAACCCAGTACGCCGACTACGGCAGCTGGCAGCGTCAATGGCTGGCGCAAGGCGAGAGCGCGCGGCAACTGGCCTGGTGGAAAGCGCAGTTGGGCGACGAGCATCCAGCGCTGGAACTGGCCACCGATTACCCACGCTCCGCCAAGCAAACTCACAGCGCCGCACGCCACACCGTGCGTCTGGGCGCGAGCCTCAGCGATGCGCTCCGTAACACGGCACAGGCTCAGCAATCGACCCCGTTCATGCTGTTGCTCGCGGCATTCCAGAGCCTGCTGCATCGCTACAGCGGTCAGCGCGACATCCGCATCGGCGTACCGAATGCCAACCGTCCACGCCTGGAAACCCAGGGCCTGATCGGCTTCTTCATCAACACCCAAGTGCTGCGAGCAGAGATCGATTCGCGCCTGTCATTCGTTGCGCTGTTGGCCCAGGCCCGCAACGCCGCACTCGGTGCCCAGGCGAATCAGGATCTGCCCTTCGAACAACTCCTCGAAGCCTTCCCGCAGGCCCGCGAACAAGGTCTGTTTCAGGTCATGTTCAACCACCAGCAACGTGATCTGAGTGCGCTCAAACGTCTGCCGGGTCTGCTCGCCGAAGAACTGCCGTGGCACAGCCGCGAAGCCAAGTTCGACCTGCAATTGCACAGCGAAGAAGACCGCAACGGTCGCCTGACCCTGTCGTTCGACTACGCCAGCGAACTGTTCGATGTGGCGACCATCGAGCGTCTGGCCGAGCATTTCAGCAACCTGTTGCGCGACGTCTGCGAACGTCCGGAGCAAGCCATCGGTGATCTGCAACTGCTGACCGCCACTGAGCACGATCAGCAACAGCACTGGGGCGTTGCGCCATGCACCCCGGCGCAACAATGGCTGCCAGAACTGCTCAACGAACAGGCGCGTCTGACCCCGGAACGCACCTCGCTGGTGTGGGACGGCGGCAGCCTCGACTTTGCCGAATTGCACGCGCAAGCCAACCGCCTCGCGCATTACCTGCGCGACAAAGGCGTCGGCCCGGATGTCTGCGTGGCCATCGCTGCCGAGCGTTCGCCGCAACTGCTGATCGGCTTGCTGGCGATCATCAAGGCCGGCGGCGCCTATGTGCCACTGGACCCGGATTACCCGGCCGATCGTCTGGCTTACATGCTCCGCGACAGCGGCGTCGAACTGCTGCTGACCCAGACCGAATTGCTCGGCCGCTTGCCGGCCAGCGACGGCGTCAGCGTGATCGCCATGGACGCGCTGCACCTGGAAAACTGGCCGAGCCAGGCACCGGGTCTGCACCTGCACGGTGATAATCTCGCCTATGTGATTTACACCTCGGGTTCCACCGGCCAGCCGAAAGGCGTCGGCAACACCCACGCGGCACTGGCCGAGCGTCTGCAATGGATGCAGAACACCTACCGCCTCGATGAAACCGATGTGCTGATGCAAAAGGCACCGATCAGTTTCGACGTGTCGGTGTGGGAATGCTTCTGGCCACTGATCACCGGCGCGCGTCTGTTGATTGCCGGCCCCGGCGAACATCGCGATCCGCATCGCATCGCCCAGCTGGTTCAGGCCTATGGCGTGACCACGCTGCACTTTGTACCGCCGCTGCTCGCGCTGTTCATCGACGAACCACTGAGCGCCGAATGCACCAGCCTGCGCCGGGTGTTCTCCGGCGGCGAAGCGCTGCCCGCCGAACTGCGCAACCGCATCCTCGCGCAACTGCCGGCGGTGCAATTGCACAACCGTTACGGCCCGACTGAAACCGCGATCAACGTCACCCACTGGCATTGCACCACTGCCGATGGTGAGCGCTCGCCGATCGGTCGTCCGCTGGGCAACGTGATCTGCCGCGTGCTCGACGCCGATCTCAATCCGCTGCCGGCCGGTGTGCCGGGTGAATTGTGCATCAGCGGCATCGGCCTGGCTCGTGGTTACCTTGGTCGTCCATCGATGACCGCTGAACGCTTTGTGGTCGATCCATTGGGCGAGCAGGGCGCCCGGTTGTACCGCACCGGCGACCGCGCGCGCTGGACATCCGATGGCGTGATCGAATACCTCGGCCGCCTCGATCAGCAAGTCAAACTGCGTGGCTTCCGCGTTGAACCGGAAGAAATCGAAGCACGCTTGCTCGCCCAGGACGGCGTCGCCCAAGCCGTGGTGCTGGTGCGCGAAACCGCTGCCGGTGCGCAGCTGATCGGCTACTTTGCCGCGACCGATGCCAGTGAAAATCCTGACGAGCAAATCACCCGGCTGAGAACCGCGCTGGCCGCCGAGCTGCCGGAATATATGGTCCCGACGCAACTGATGCGTCTGGATGCCATGCCCCTGAGCCCCAGCGGCAAACTCGACCGCCGCGCCTTGCCCGAGCCGCATTGGCAAGTGCGCGAACACGTCGAACCGGTGACTCAACTGGAACAGCAGATCGCCGCGATCTGGCGTGAAGTGCTCGGGCTGCCTCAAGTCGGCCTGCGCGACGACTTCTTCGCCCTCGGCGGCCACTCGCTGCTGGCCACGCAAATCATCTCGCGCAGCCGTCAGGCCTGCGACGTCGAACTGCCGTTGCGTGCCTTGTTCGAGCACAGCGAACTCGGAGATTTCGCCGAGCAAATCCGCTTGATCCAGATCAGCGGCCGCACCAACAAACAGCCGCCAATTGACAAGGTTGATCGCAGCCAACCGGTACCGTTGTCTTACTCGCAACAGCGCATGTGGTTTCTCTGGCAGATGGAACCGGACAGCCCGGCCTACAACGTCGGCGGCATGGCGCGTCTGCGTGGTGTCCTGCATGTCGAGCGTTTCGAGGCCGCGTTGCAAGCGCTGATCCTGCGCCACGAAACCCTGCGCACCACCTTCCCGAGCGTCGACGGCGTCGCCCGCCAACAAGTGCATGGCGAAACCGGTGTGCGCATGGGCTGGAAGGATTTCTCAAAACTTGCCGCCGATGTGCGTGAGCAAAAGGTTCAGCAACTGGCCGATGACGAAGCGCATCTGCCGTTCGATCTGGAAACCGGCCCGCTGCTGCGCGCCTGTCTGGTGAAGACTGCCGAGCACGAACATTACTTTGTCCTGACTCTGCACCACATCGTCACCGAAGGCTGGGCGATGGATATTTTCGCCCGGGAACTCAGTGCGCTGTACGAAGCCTTTGTCGATGACCGTGATTCGCCGCTTGAGCCGCTGCCGGTGCAGTACCTCGACTACAGCGTCTGGCAACGCAACTGGCTGGAATCCGGCGAGCGTCAGCGCCAACTCGACTACTGGACCGCGCAACTCGGTCGTGAACATCCGCTGCTGGAATTGCCGGGGGACCGTCCGCGTCCCCCAGTGCAAAGCCATCAGGGTGAGCTGTTCCGTTTCGACCTCAGCGACGACCTCGCCGCGCGGGTTCGTGCGTTCAATGCGCAAAACGGTCTGACCCTGTTCATGACCATGACCGCCGCACTCGCGACGCTGCTTTACCGCTATAGCGGCCAGACCGATCTGCGCATTGGCGCGCCGGTGGCCAACCGCATTCGCCCGGAAAGTGAAGGGTTGATCGGTGCGTTCCTCAACACCCAAGTGCTGCGTTGCCAGCTCGACGGCATGATGTCGGTCGGCGAACTGTTCGAGCAGGTGCGTCACACCGTGATCGAAGGCCAGTCGCATCAGGATCTGCCATTCGATCATCTGGTTGAAGCCTTGCAACCGCCGCGCAGCGCTGCGTACAACCCGCTGTTTCAGGTGATGTGCAACGTGCAGCGCTGGGAATTCCAGCAGAGCCGCATGCTCGCTGGCATGACCGTCGAGTACCTGGCCAACGATGCACGAGCGACCAAGTTCGACCTCAACCTGGAAGTCACCGACCTCGACCATCGCCTCGGTTGCTGCCTGACTTACAGCACCGATCTGTTCGACGAGCCGACCATCGCGCGCATGGCCAAGCATTGGCGCAATCTGCTCGAAGCGCTGATCGCCGATCCGCAGCAGCGCCTCAGTGAATTGCCGCTGCTCGATGCGCCTGAGCAACAGCACCTGCTCGACAGCCTCGGCATCGAGTCGGGCGAGCATCGTCTCGATCAGTGCATTCATCACCTGTTCGCCGAACAGGCGCTGGCCCGCAAAGACGCGCCGGCCCTGACCTTCGCCGGGCAGACCCTGAGCTACGCCGAACTCGACGCCCGCGCCAATCGTCTGGCCTGGGCCTTGCGTGAGCGCGGGGTCGGCCCCCAAGTGCGCGTGGGTCTGGCGCTGGAGCGTTCGCTGGAGATGGTCATTGGCTTGCTGGCGATTCTCAAGGCTGGCGGTGCGTATGTGCCGCTGGACCCGGAATACCCGCTCGACCGTCTGCATTACATGATCGAAGACAGCCGCATCGGCCTGCTGCTCAGTGATCGCGCCATGTTCAAAGCCCTTGGCGATCTGCCGCCAAGTGTGGCGCGCTGGTGTCTGGAAGAAGACAGCGCGGCACTCGCCGCTTACCCGGCCCGCGAGCTGCCGTTTATCAGCCTGCCGCAGCATCAGGCGTACCTGATTTACACCTCGGGTTCGACCGGTAAACCAAAAGGCGTGGTGGTCTCCCACGGCGAAATCGCCATGCACTGCCAAGCCGTGATCGAGCGGTTTGCCATGCGCCCCGACGACTGCGAACTGCATTTCTATTCGATCAACTTCGACGCGGCGACCGAGCGCCTGTTGGTGCCGTTGCTCAGTGGCGCGCAGGTGGTGTTGCGTGCGCAGGGTCAGTGGGACGCGGAAGAAATCTGCGGCTTGATCCGCACGCATAAAATCAACGTGCTTGGTTTTACCCCGAGCTACGGCAGCCAGTTGGCGCAGTTCCTCTCGACGCAAAACGAAATCTTGCCGGTGCGGATGATCATCACCGGCGGCGAAGCGCTGACCGGTGAACACCTGCAACGGATTCGCGCGGCGTTCCAACCGGCAATGTTCTTCAATGCCTACGGCCCGACCGAAACCGTGGTCATGCCCCTGGCCAGTCTGGCGCCGGAGGTGCTGGAAGAGGGTGCCGGCAGTGTGCCGATCGGCAGCGTGATTGGCGCACGCGTGGCGTACATTCTCGACGCCGATCTGGCATTGGTACCGCAAGGTGCAACCGGTGAATTGTTCGTCGGCGGCGCCGGTCTGGCCCAGGCCTATCACGACCGTCCGGGCATTACCGCCGAGCGTTTTGTCGCTGACCCATTCGCCACCGATGGCGGGCGCATGTATCGCACCGGCGACCTGGTGCGCCAGCGTGCCGATGGTTTGGTGGAGTATTTGGGACGAATCGACCATCAGGTGAAAATCCGTGGATTCCGTATCGAACTGGGCGAAATCGAAACGCGTCTGCTCGATCACGATTCGATCCGTGAAGCCGTGGTGCTCGCACTGGATGCCCCAAGCGGCAAGCAACTGGTTGGCTATCTCGTCACCGAGGTTGCTGAGCAAAGTGAAACCCGTCAGGCTGAACTGCGCGAAGCCCTGAAATCGCACCTCAAGGCACAACTTCCGGATTACATGGTGCCGACTCACCTGATTCTGCTGGCGAGCATGCCGCTGACCGCCAACGGCAAACTCGACCGTCGCGCCTTGCCGGCGCCCGATCCTGAGTTGAATCGTCAGGACTACGTCGCGCCGAGTAACGAACTGGAGCAGACCCTGGCGCAGATCTGGTGCGAGGTGCTCAACGTCGAGCAGGTCGGCCTCAACGACAACTTCTTCGAACTCGGTGGCGACTCGATTCTGTCGATCCAAGTGGTCAGCCGTGCGCGTCAGCAAGGCATTCATTTCAGCCCGCGTGATCTGTTCCAGCATCAGACCGTGCAAACCCTCTCCGCTGTGGCCAGTCGTACCGAGCAGGTGACGGCCGAGCAAGGCCTGGTGGCTGGCGAATCGGCCCTGACGCCGATTCAACATTGGTTCTTCGACACGGAAATCCCGGAACGTCAGCACTGGAACCAAGCGTTGTTGCTGGAGCCAACTGTGGCACTGGAACCGCATCGACTGGAGCAGGCGCTGCTGGCGGTGATTGAGCAGCATGACGCCTTGCGTCTGCGCTTCACCGAGGCCGACGGCCAATGGCAAGCGACGCATCAACCGGTCTCCGATGCGGTGGTGTTGTGGCAAGTGCGCGTGACCTCGATGGACAAGTGTGAAGCACTGTTCGCTGATGCCCAGCGCAGTCTCGATCTTGAACAAGGCCCGTTGTTGCGTGCCCTGCTGGTTGACGGCCCTGAAGGTCAGCAACGCCTGTTCATCGCGATTCATCACTTGGTGGTCGACGGCGTGTCGTGGCGCGTTCTGCTCGATGATCTGCAAACCGTGTATCGCCAACTCGACGCCGAACAAGCGGTAAAACTGCCGGCGAAAACCAGCTCTTTCAAGGACTGGGCGGCGCGTTTGCAGGCCTACGCCGGCAGCGAATCACTGCGCGAAGAACTCGACTGGTGGCAGACCCACCTGGCTGGGCCGAACGCTGATCTGCCCTGCGAAAATCCACAGGGCGGCCAGCAGAATCGTCACGCACAAACCGTCAGCGTGCGCCTCGATGCCGAGCACACCAAACAGTTGTTGCAACAGGCTCCGGCGGCCTATCGCACGCAGGTTAATGACCTGCTGTTGACGGCGTTGGCCCGAGTGTTGTGCCGCTGGAGCGGTCAACCGTCGGCGCTGATTCAACTGGAAGGCCACGGCCGCGAAACCCTGTTCGACGAGATCGACCTGACCCGCACCGTCGGCTGGTTCACCAGCGCTTACCCGCTGCGTCTGACCCCGCACAACATCGAAGAAGCCGCCGGGCAGGGCGCTTCGATCAAGGCGATCAAAGAACAACTGCGCGCCGTGCCGCATAAAGGTCTGGGTTATGGCGTGCTGCGTTATCTCGCCGATGACCTCAGCCAGCGCAGCATGGCCGCGCTGCCGCAGGCGCCGGTTACCTTCAACTACCTCGGCCAGTTCGACCAGAGCTTCGGCAGCGATGCGCTGTTCCGTCCGCTGGACGAGCCGGTCGGTGCCGCGCACGATCCGCAGGCGCCATTGCCCAACGAGTTGAGCATCGACAGCCAGGTTTACGGCGGTGAATTGCTCCTGCGCTGGACCTTCAGCGCCGAGCGTTATGACGCGCAGACCATCAACGATCTGGCTGACGCTTACCTCGGTGAGCTGCAAAGCCTGATCGCCCATTGCCTGCAAGACGAGGCCGGCGGCCTGACGCCATCGGACTTCCCGCTGGCCAGGCTGACTCAGGCGCAACTCGATGCCTTGCCGGTGCCGGCCGCGTACATCGAAGACGTCTATCCGCTGACGCCGATGCAGGAAGGCATGTTGCTGCACACCTTGCTCGAACCGGGCACCGGCCTGTACTACATGCAGGATCGCTACCGCATCAACAGCGAACTCGACCCGCAGCGTTTCGCTCAGGCCTGGCAAGCGGTGGTCGCCCGTCACGAAGCGCTGCGTGCCTCGTTCTGCTGGAACGTTGGCGAAGACATGCTGCAAGTGATTCATACGCCGGGTCGTACGCCAATCGAATATCTGGACTGGAGCGCCATCGCTGAAATCGAGCAGGAACCGAAGCTGCAAGCGCTGCTGCAACGCGAGCGCGAGGCCGGTTTCGATCTGCTCAATCAGGCGCCGTTCCACTTGCGCCTGATCAAGGTCGGCGCGTCGCGTTACTGGTTCATGATGAGCAACCACCACATCCTCATCGATGCCTGGTGCCGCTCGTTGCTGATGAACGACTTCTTCGAGATTTACACCGCGCTGGGTGAGGGTCGTGAAGCGCAACTCGCCGTACCACCGCGTTACCGCGATTACATCGGCTGGCTGCAACGCCAGAGCCTCGCCGAAGCGCGGCAGTGGTGGCAGCAGAACCTGCAAGGGTTCGAGCGCACCACGCCGATTCCGAGCGACCGTCCATTCCTGCGTGAACATGCCGGTGAAAGCGGCGGCATGGTCGTCGGCGACCGCTACACCCGCCTCAATGTCGAGGACGGTGCGCGTCTGCGGGAACTGGCGCAGGCGCATCAACTGACCATCAACACCTTCGCCCAAGCGGCGTGGGCCTTGGTCCTGCGGCGCCTAAGCGGTGATCGTGACGTGCTCTTCGGCGTCACCGTGGCCGGGCGTCCGGTGGACATGCCGGAGATGCAACGCACCGTCGGTCTGTTCATCAACAGCATCGCGCTGCGGGTGAAAATGCCCGGGGACGATCAGCGCAGCAGCGTGCGTCAGTGGCTCAGTGGTTTGCTCGACAGCAACATGCAACTGCGCGAGTACGAATACCTGCCGCTGGTGAACATTCAGGAACAAAGCGAATTGCCGAAAGGCCAGCCGCTGTTCGACAGCCTGTTCGTCTTCGAGAATGCCCCGGTGGAAGTCTCGGTACTGGACCGTGCGCAGAGCCTGAATGCGACCTCGGATTCAGGCCGTACCCACACCAACTTCCCGCTGACGGCGGTGTGTTACCCGGGCGATGACCTCGGTCTGCACCTGTCGTACGACCAGCGTTATTTCGACGAATCGACCATCGAGCGCATGCTCGGCGAGTTCAAACGTCTGCTGCTGGCGCTGGTCGATGGCTTCCATGGCGACATGGCCGATCTGCCGCTGCTAGGCACAGAGGAACAGGACTTTCTGCTGCACGGTTGCAACCAGAGTGCCCACGATTATCCGCTGGAGCAGAGCTACGTGGCGCTGTTTGAAGCGCAGGTTGTCGCGCATCCGCAGCGCATCGCCGCCAGTTGCCTGGATCAGCAACAGAGCTATGCCGAGCTGAACCACAATGCCAACCGTCTCGGCCATGCACTGGTCGCCGCCGGTGTGCAGATGGATCAACCGGTGGCCTTGCTCGGCGAACGCAATCTCGATCTGCTCGGCATGATCATCGGCAGCTTCAAGGCTGGCGCGGGTTATCTGCCGCTGGATCCGGGCCTGCCGAGCCAGCGTCTGCAACGCATCATCGAATTGAGCCGCACGCCGGTGCTGGTCTGCTCCAAAGCATGCTTTGAACAGGCGCAGACCTTGCTGGATGAATTCAGCTGCGCCAATCGCCCGCGCTTGTTGGTCTGGGAAGAGATTCAAGCGGCAGCGACAGCGGCGCAGAACCTCGGCATTTACAGCGGCCCGGACAACCTCGCTTACGTGATCTACACCTCGGGTTCGACCGGCCTGCCGAAAGGCGTAATGGTCGAACAGCGCGGCATGCTCAATAACCAGTTGAGCAAGGTGCCGTATCTGCAACTGAGCGAGGCCGATGTGATTGCGCAGACCGCTTCGCAAAGCTTCGATATTTCGGTCTGGCAGTTCCTTGCCGCGCCGTTGTTCGGAGCGCGAGTGGACATCGTGCCGAACACCATCGCCCACGATCCGCAAGGTTTGCTGGTGCATGTGCAAGCGCAGGGCATCACCGTGCTGGAGAGTGTGCCATCGCTGATTCAAGGCATGCTCGCCTCGGAGCGTCTGAGTCTTGATGGCTTGCGCTGGATGCTGCCGACCGGTGAAGCAATGCCGCCGGAGCTGGCGCACCAATGGCTGCGGCGTTATCCGGACATTGGTTTGGTCAACGCGTACGGTCCGGCGGAGTGCTCGGACGACGTGGCGTTCTTCCGTGTCGACATGGCGTCGACGCGCGGCAGTTACTTGCCGATCGGCACGCCGACCGACAACAACTTGCTCTATCTGGTCGATGGTGCGCTGGAACTGGTGCCGTTGGGCGCGGTGGGTGAGTTGTGTGTTGCCGGGACCGGCGTCGGGCGCGGCTATGTCAGCGATCCGCTGCGCACCGCGCCGGTGTTTGTGCCGAACCCGTTCGGTGCGCCGGGCGAGCGTCTGTATCGCACCGGTGACCTGGCGCGGCGTCGCAGCGACGGTGTGCTGGAGTACGTTGGCCGGGTCGATCACCAAGTGAAGATTCGCGGCTATCGCATCGAGCTGGGTGAGATCGAAGCGCGCCTGCATGAACAGCCGGAAGTGCGCGATGGCGCGGTCGCTGTGCAGGAGGGCGTCAACGGTAAACACTTGGTCGGTTATCTGGTTGCGGCCGATTCAGCACTCAATCCGAGCGAACGCCTGGAGCGGATCAAGCAGCGCCTGCGCGCCGAACTGCCAGAGTACATGGTGCCGCTGCACTGGTTGTGGCTCGAGCAAATGCCGCTGAACGCCAACGGCAAGCTCGATCGCAAAGCCTTGCCGGCGCTGGAGATCGGCCAGTTGCAGAGCGAGGATTATCTGGCCCCGCGCAATGATCTTGAACAGACGTTGGCTGATATTTGGGCTGAGGTGCTGAAGGTCGAAAAGGTCGGTGTACGCGACAACTTCTTCGAGCTGGGCGGGCATTCGTTGCTGGCCACGCAGATCGCCTCGCGGGTGCAGAAAACCCTGCAGCGCGATGTGCCGCTGCGAGCGATGTTCGAGTGCAGCACGGTGGAGGAGTTGGCTGAGTACATCGATGGACTGGCGGCGAGTGATATCACCGAGGAGAAGGTTGATCGGTTGAATGATCTGATGGCGGAGCTGGAGGGCCTCTGATTCTCTAGTGTCTGCACTGGCCCTTTCGCGAGCAAGCTCGCTCCCACACTCAGTACTGTGTAAGCAGAACCAATGTGGGAGCGAGCTTGCTCGCGAAGGCGTCAGTAGCAGCAACACAAACCGCATCATCTCCAAGGTTGACGACCAGCAACCGGCAGCTCAGTCTGCCGGTTCTCTTTTTTGTCGCGGGGGTGGTCGATGCCTTTTTTCACGGTGGACGGACAAGCGCTGCATTACATTGATCAAGGCACTGGTCCGGCAGTTTTGCTGGCCGGCAGCTATCTGTGGGATCAGGCCATGTGGGCGCCGCAGATCGCCGCGTTATCGCCGCACTATCGAGTGATTGCACTGGATTTGTGGGGCCATGGCGAATCGGGACGGTTACCTGAGGGCACAACATCCCTGGACGACATCGCCCGTCAGGCGCAGGCCCTGCTTGATCATCTGGATATCGACCGCGTCACCCTGGTTGGCCTGTCGGTCGGCGGCATGTGGGGCGTGCGTCTGGCGTTGTCGGCACCGCAGCGGATCAACGGTCTGGTGTTGATGGATACCTACGTCGGCGTCGAACCTGAACCCACCCGTCAGTATTACTTTTCGCTGTTCAAGCAAATTGAGGAAACCGGCGAAATCTCCGAGCAACTACTGGATATCGTCGTACCGATCTTCTTCCGTCCGGGCATCGATCCGCAGTCGGCGCTGTATCAGGATTTTCGCGCGAAACTGGCGGCGTACTCTTCGGATCGGCTGCGCGAAAGCATCGTGCCGATGGGGCGAATCACCTTTGGCCGTGATGATTTGTTGCCACGGCTGGGCGAATTGAACGCAGCGACCACGCTGGTAATGTGCGGCGATCAGGACAAGCCGCGACCGCCGTCCGAAGCAAAGGAAATGGCCGAGTTGATCGGTTGCCCGTGGGTGTTGGTGCCGGAAGCGGGGCATATCTCCAATCTGGAGAATCCGCAGTTTGTCACCGAGGTGTTGTTTACCTTCCTCAGCGAGCGCAACCGTTAGACCGAGTAATCGTTCTTCGTCGGAACGCCGTCCGGAGACAGGCTCGCTCCCACAGTGACCGCATTGAACACAGAGTCTGTGAACACATTCGATCCCTGTGGGAGCGAGCCTGCTCGCGAAGGCGTCATTTCAGGCGCCAACAAACCCGGAATTATTTAGGCCCGAGAATCTTCACCAACTTGTCCGGCGAAGGCGCGCCTTGTTGCTGTTGCAGCTCGCCCTTGTCATCCATGTAGAAAATCGCCGGCGTCGCCTGCAAGTCGAGGTCTTCCATCAACTGCATGTTGGCCGCCAGTTTGGTCTGCACGGCCGCCGGAATATCTTTCAGCGCTTTCAGTGAGCTGCCCTTGCCAGCCTTCTCGTGATCTTCCAGTGCCTTGGCCGGGTCTTTCGCCGCCAGCAACGCGGCCGATTTGCCCGGGCTGTCTTCGCGAATGATGCCGACCATGATGTGCCGCAGTTGCACCTTGCCAGCCTTGACCCATGGCCGTGCCTGTTCCCAGAACATGTTGCAGTACGGGCAGTTCGGGTCACTGAACAGGTACACGGTGCGCGGTGCATCCTTGTTGCCGTCCTGAATCCAGTTGCTCGCTTCGAACTTGGCCCAGACTTCCTTGGCCATCGGCGCGTAAACCAGTTTTTGCAGTGGCTCGCTGCTCAGGTCTTTACCGTCGGCGTCGTACAGATTGCCCAGCAACACGTGTTTGCCATCCGGGGTCAGGTACAGCGCCATGCCGCGATTCTGATACTGCGCCGCATACCCGCGCAGGCCATCGGGGGCGGCGAACTGGCCGACGATTTTCGCGCCTTTGGCTTCGATCTGTTTGATCGCCGCAGGCAGTTCTTCTGCAGCCTGCACCGACGGCAAGTGCAGCAGGGCGGTGCCCAGAGTCAGCGTCAGCAGGTGGCGGAGGCGGGGCATGGCAGTTTCCTTGCAGAGGTGGCCGGTGCAGTGGCCGGGTTCGAATTCGGGGTTGGGGTGGCGAAGTTTTCCAGCGCGCGCGCCAGGCTGGCGTTGGACAGCTCACCCAGGTGGCTGGTCAGCAGCCGACCGTCAGGGCTATAGAACAGCGTAGTCGGCAATGCCATGGAACCGACGGCCTGACCCAGCCGACCACTGCGGTCGAACAGCACGTTATTGAGGCTCAGGCCCTGGGTTTCGAGAAACGTCGCCACGCTCTGCATGCTTTCGGCCTGATTGACGAACAGGAAGGTCAGATCCGGGCGTTGTTGCTGAGCGCTTTCCAGCACCGGCATCTCGCGCCGGCACGGCGGGCACCAGGTCGCCCACAGATTGATCACCAGCGGGCCGCCCTGATAATCACGGAGCTGAATGGTTTCCCCGGCCGCATTGCGCAGGGAGATGTCCGGCAGCCGGGTGCCTTGTTCGTAGAGGTTCAACGACAGTGTCGCCAACAGCCAGAACGCCAGGCCGCTGGCCACGCCAAACCCCAACGGGCGACGCAGCCCTGGACGGCGCCAGCCGCGATACAGGGCGACCAGCAACAGCACGATCACCCCCGGCCAGGCGAGGAAACCACCGTCGCGCAAATCGATGATCTGCCACGGGTCATTGCGATAGTGCGACCAGTACAGCAGCACAAAGGCAATTCGCGCCGCGAGCATGCCCAGCAGAAACAGGCTGAACAATGCTGACTCGGGGTTATCACCGCCACGCTTGGCCACCCGCCAGCCGACAAAGGTTGCCAGCGCCAGGGCACTGATCAGCAGCAGGTGGTTAAGCGCGATGGCAAAGGTGCCGAGGGTGAAAGTCAGCATTAATGGGCATCTCGGGTGGCAGTCCAGTGTTGCAGGAATGTCTCGGCGTCGACTTCGCCGGTGATGCGCTGGCTGCGGCGTTCTTCGCCATCGGTGCCGATCCAGACGAAGCTCGGCGGCCCCGGTACTTTGTAGCGGCTGAGCAGTTCGCGGCTGGCGGCATTGTCGGCAGTCACATCGAGCCGCAGCAGGCGTACATCACTCAACGCCTGCATGACCTTGTCCTTGCCGAACACCTGCTTCTCCATGACCTTGCACGACACACACCAGTCGGCGTAGTAGTCGAGCAGCACCCACTGGCCTTGAGCCTTGGCGGCATCGAGTTCGCGTTGCAGCGCCGCCGGCTCCTTGATCGTGGTGAACGCATCGTGAGCCGACGACGCCGCTGTGCCGGCGCGGCCGGCACTGTAGACCTGCAACGGTTGATACGGATCATCGCTGCCGCCCGCCGCACCGATCACCAGCAGACTGCCCCACAACCCGAGCAGCAACGAACTGGCGCCGAACAACTGCGCAACGCGGCCAAAACCTTCGGACTGTTTCCAGGCGCAGAACGCGGCGATCAACAGCAGTGCACCGCACAGACCCAGCCACAACGAAGCATCCAGCACCGGGCGCAGCATCAACAGCGCGGTGGCGAGGAAGAGGAAACCGAACACGCCTTTGAGCAGGTTCATCCAGGCGCCGGGTTTTGGCAGGAAGCGATTGCCCACGGTCACCAGCAACAACAACGGCACACCAATGCCGATGCCCAGCGAGAACAGGATCAAGCCACCGTGCAGGGCGTTGCCGCTCTGCGCGATATACAGCAACGCCCCCGCCAGCGGCGCGGTCATGCAAGGCCCGACCAGCAGACCGGACAATGCACCGAGCACCCCGGCACCGATCAGGCTGCCACCGTTGCGACTGCGCGAGGCGTGTTCAAGACGATCACGCAGGGCCACCGGCAATTGCAATTCAAAGAAGCCAAACATCGGTAAGGCCAGCACCACAAAGATTGCGGCGAATGTGCCGAGCAGCCAAGGGTTCTGCAACCAGGCCTGCAGGTTCGCGCCGAGCAGCGCAGCAATCACGCCCATCGCCGCATACACCAGCGCCATGCAAATCACGTAACTGCCGGCCAGCGCGAAACCGCGACGCGGGGTGGCACCACTGCCGACCACCATGCCGGCCAAAATCGGCAGCATCGGCAACGTGCAAGGTGTAAACGCGAGCAACAGACCGAGGCCGAAAAACACCAGCAGACTCCAGCCCAGCGCCCGTTGTTGCAGACTGCTGGCCAACGCCTGATCCGGTGCTTCTGCGCCTGCGGCCACCGCTGCTTTGCCGCCCAGGTCAATCACCCGGGTTTGCGGCGGATAGCACAGACCGGCATCGGCACAGCCCTGATAGCTGACCTTGATCTGCCCCGTGGCTGCCGCCGGGATTTTCACTTCCAGCCCTTGGCGATAGACCGGTTGCTCTCCGAAAAACTCGTCGCTGTGGGATTCGCCCTCCGGGAGCGTCGGCTGCTGTGCTGCGTTCAGTCCGTCGAATTTCAGGCGTTTCTGATACAGGTAATAACCGTCGGTGATTTGCCAGAACAACTGCGTTTCACCGGATTCGAGGCGTTCGGATGTGAGCACGAATGCCTGGTCGACCGGCAGAAACTCCGGTTTTGACTCAAATGGATTGTTCCCCGCCTGGGCCAGGCTGGAGATCAGCAGAGCAAACAAAAGAAAAAAATGACGCATGGAGGAGCCTTGTCCCTGTGCAAGTAAGACGCAGAATGGGCGGCGGCGATTAACCGATAATTAACCGTATCCTACAAGGTCCTCCGGCTTCGGCCAATCAGCCGCGCAGCAGTCCGGGCCAGTTCTCGTCATTGATGGTTTGTGGGCCGGAGACTAGACGGTCGGACTGAATGTTGTAAGTCAGGTATTGGTTGTTGGTCAGGAAGATGTACCAGTAGCTGTCGGCAAAAGTCCGGTCATTTTGCGCTGCCGTGATGATCCGGTCCTTGTACGGTTGCAGCGCGCCAAGTTGATGATCCCCGAAGGATTTGTAAGTCAGGGTCTTTGCCTTGTAGTTAAACGATAGATAGTGCCCATCGTTGAGGATGAATCTGAACAGGAACGGGTGACCGGTTAGTTGAAACCAGGTGCCTGCGATGATTTTGTCGAAGTAGGGCAGTATTGGCTTCCAGATTGAATCGGAAACTTTATAGAAGGCATCGACCTTGTCTTTGTCTTGATTGTATTTACACACCACGGGTGTTGTTCCCTGATAGAAGAACAACCAGGCAATATCTTCATCGGTCGGGGTGTTCCAGCCGAATGAAGTGGTTGTCAGTCCGAAACGCAAGCCTTTGGCATAAGGACCAAAGCTGTCCCAGCTATCGGTAACCGGGGCGGGGTAGTTGGTGGATACCTTGTTGTCAGCGAGATCGAATCGAGAATAGGTGTCGCTGTCCTTGAAGAAGAAATAAATACGGTCGGGGCCGGAGCGCCAATCGATCGCGACGAAGTTTTTTAGTTGAGGCATGTTCATTAAGTCCTTTTAAAAGTTGTAGGTAATCGCCAGCTGAAAACTAAATGATTGAAGGCGTCTTACAAAGGGAGGAATTGTTTCTTTATTCGTGGGGAGAAGTTTTTAATGCGGCGTGACTATAGGTTTGCGCAATCGGGCGGCACCGGCTTTTGCGCCCGGCTTCCCGTATGCGTCGGTGACGGCCATAATTGCGCCTTAATCCTCGCCTGTTTCACTCGCCTTTTTGTTTCCGGAGTACCCATGCACGTACTGGTTTGCGAAGACGATGAACTGATCGCCAGCGGTATTGTTGCGGGACTCAGTGCCCAAGGCCTGACCGTCGAACACGTCAACACGGCATCGAAGGCCCGCGCGATACTTAAAGTCGCCGAATTCGACGTGATGGTGCTCGATCTTGGCCTGCCCGACGAAGATGGCCTCAAGTTGCTGCAACAACTGCGTCAGAGTGGCCTGGAGATTCCAGTGCTGATCCTGACCGCGCGTGACTCGGTCACCGACCGCGTTGACGGCTTGCAGGCCGGGGCTGACGATTACCTGCTCAAGCCGTTTGATCTGCGCGAACTGTTCGCCCGCCTGCAAACCCTGTTGCGCCGGGTTGCCGGGCGCAGCGTCAACCTGATCGAGCATGGCGCGCTGACATACGATCCGAGCAGCCGCGAAACCACCCTGGCCGGGCAACCGGTGGACTTGTCGCGCCGCGAGCAATCGCTGTTGCAGGCGCTGCTGCACAATCGTGGCCGGGTGCTGTCCACCGAGCAATTGAAGGACAGCGTCTACGGCTTCAACGATGAACTGGAAAGCAACGCGCTGAACGTGCACATCCATCACCTGCGCAGCAAACTGGGCAAAGGCATCGTCGAAACCGTGCGCGGTCTGGGCTATCGCCTCGGCCCGGCCGACGGTGGAGATCAAGGCAAGTGATGAGCCTGCGACTGCGCCTGAGCCTGACCCTCGGCGCTGCGTTTGCGCTGATCTGGGCGCTGGCGGCGGCCTGGATGCTCAGTGACCTGCGCAATCAGATGATGTTCTCTCTCGACCAGCGTCTGGTGGCCTCGGCGCGCATGGTCGCCGGGCTGCTGGAACAGTTGCCGACGCTGCCGAGCAAGGGCGAGGGCACGCATTTCAGTGCCGAACAACTGAATATCCCCGGCGGCATGGCCTGTCAGGTCAGCTCGTTGCGCGGGGAAATACTCGCGCGCAGTCACAATAATCCCGAACAAGCGCTGGAAGCCGAGAAAATGGGCTTCCATGACCAGATGATCGATGGCGCGCCGTGGCGCAGTTTCACCCTGGCCCGGGGCGATGTGCGCATCACCACGGCCGACCGGCAGATCGAGCGCGAAGCCCTGAACATGTCGATCCTGCTGGCGGCGTCGGTGCCGGTGGGCGTGGCGCTGCTCGGCTGCCTGTGCCTGTTGTGGCTGGGCATCGGCCAGGGGCTGGCGCCGCTCAACCGTCTGCGTGAGGCGCTGATGCGGCGCAATGCCGACTCGCTTGAGCCGTTGCAGATCCAGACCTTCCCCAGCGAATTGAAGCCGCTGCTGGAAACGCAAAATCAGTTGTTTCAACGCATCGGCAAGACCATCGAGCGTGAGCGCCGTCTGACCGGTGACGCAGCACATGAACTGCGCAGCCCGCTGACGGCGATCAAGACCCACCTGCAAGTTGCGCGCATGACCGATGGCAGCGCCCGCGATCAGTCGCTGGCGCGGGCCGAGGAGGGCGCCGATCGCTTGCATCGCACCCTCGAACAGTTGTTGTTGCTGGCGCGGGTCGAGGGCAGCCTGTCGTTCGATGACGGTTCGCAGTGCAGCGCCGAGCAAGTGGCACGCCTGGCGATCCAGGACGCCACCGGTGGCGAGCACCAGCGCATCAAACTGCAACTGCCGGCCGGGCTTAGCGCTGTACCGCTGCACATGCCGGCGGTGCTGTCGATCGCGGCGCTGCGCAATCTGCTCGACAACGCCTTGCGCCATACCCCTGAGGACTGCGCAGTCGAACTGAGTCTGGAAACCATTGGCAACCGCGTGCGGTTTGTCGTGCGTGATCATGGCCCGGGCATTGCACCGGATGATCTGCAACACCTGACCCAACGCTTCTGGCGCAACGGCCAGAGCACCGGTTGCGGCCTTGGCCTGGCGATTGTCCAGGCGATCGTTCAGCGCTGCGACTGCGCCCTGCATTTCGACAGCCGCCCGGATGGCCTGCGCGTCGAGCTGACCATGCCATTGCAACCTGTCTGACCTGACCACAAATCCCCTGTGGGAGCGAGCCTGCTCGCGAAGACGGCGGCACAGTCAGCATCCAAGTGGCTGACAAAACGCGTTCGCGAGCAGGCTCGCTCCCACAAGGGCGGATGGGTTGGAACATCAAATGTAACTTTTCGACATTCGCTATCCGGCAGGGGTGGGGGGTAAGGTCAGCGCAGCTTTGACTCAATGGATTGAGGGAATTGCGCCATGGAAGCACCCATCTGCATTCGTCCCGCCACACTGGCCGACGCCGGCATCATCAGCCGCATCATCGAACGTTCGATCCGTATCGGTTGTGCGCTCGACCACCGTAACGATCCGATACGGGTCAGCACCTGGATCACTCAGCAATCCGCCGACTTCATCAGCGCCCGCCTCGCCGACCCGCACTTCTATTTATGCATGGCTTTACTGGCGGACAAACCGGTCGGTGTCGGTATGGCACAGGCCAGTGGTGACATTTCCCTGTGTTACGTGCAGCCAGAATCCTTTCGCCGGGGCGTCGGGCGCGCGTTGATGCACGATCTGGAAGGCTGGTTGCGGGTTCGCGACGTTGCTCAAGCGAATCTCAACAGCACGCGCACCGGCCGTGCTTTTTATCGCCGTCTGGGCTATCGCGAGTCAGCGCCGCCCGTCGAATACCAAGGCGTGCAGACCCTGCCCATGCACAAGTCGTTGGCAGCGCCGGCCTGACAACACGATCACGGGCTAAATCCTCAGGCCCCTTAAGCGTTTCCAGAACAGGAAAACCTGCAAGTGCGCTCCGCGATTGGAATGCGCACCTGTCCGGTGTGCTGTTTTGGTCACTATCCATAGCCAATTGAGGGGTCGAGAGATGTCAGTCGCCACCAGCCTTATCGAAGAGTCGTCGGCCCGGGTTACCTCGGCGCCGGCCGAAACGCTGTACCAGTTCAACGAATCGCCATTGCTGGCTCGTCAGGCCCGGCAGGAGTCCAACGCGCGCAGCTATCCACGACGCATTCCATTGGCACTGAAGCGCGCCAAAGGCCTGTATGTCGAAGACGTTGAAGGGCGCACGTTCATCGACTGCCTCGCCGGGGCCGGCACGCTGGCGCTGGGGCATAACCACCCGGTGGTGATCGAAGCAATCCAGCAGGTACTGGCCGATGAATTGCCATTGCATACCCTCGACCTGACCACGCCGGTCAAGGATCAGTTCGTCCAGGACCTGTTCGGCCTGCTGCCGCCCGCCCTGGCGGCGCAAGCGAAAATCCAGTTCTGCGGCCCGACCGGCACCGATGCGGTGGAAGCGGCATTGAAGCTGGTACGCACGGCGACCGGGCGCAGCACCGTGCTGTCGTTCTCCGGTGGTTATCACGGTATGAGCCAGGGCGCGTTGAGCCTGATGGGCAGCCTGGGGCCGAAAAAACCGCTGGGTGCGTTGCTCAGCAATGGCGTGCAGTTCATGCCGTTCCCGTATGACTACCGTTGCCCGTTCGGCCTCGGTGGCGCGGCGGGTGTGAAGGCCAACCTGAGCTATCTGGAAAACTTGCTCAACGACCCGGAAGCCGGCGTGCAACTGCCCGCAGCGGTGATCGTCGAAGCGGTGCAGGGCGAGGGCGGTGTGATTCCGGCGGACATCGAGTGGCTGCGCGGCTTGCGCCGGATCACCGAAAAGGCCGGCGTGGCGTTGATCGTCGACGAGATCCAGAGCGGTTTCGCCCGCACCGGCAAGATGTTTGCCTTCGAACACGCCGGTATCACCCCGGATGTGGTGGTGTTGTCCAAAGCCATCGGCGGCAGCCTGCCGTTGGCCGTGGTGGTCTATCGAGATTGGCTCGACACCTGGCAGCCGGGCGCGCACGCCGGCACCTTCCGTGGCAATCAAATGGCCATGGCGGCAGGTTCTGCGGTGATGCGTTATCTGGTTGAGCACAAGGTCTGCGAACACGCTGCTGCCATGGGCGAGCGCCTCAGCGAGCACCTGCACATCCTGCAACGGGACTTCCCGCAACTGGGCGACATTCGTGGTCGCGGCCTGATGCTCGGCGTCGAGCTGGTCGAGCCGAACGGCCCACCGGATGCGCTCGGTCATCCGCCGGCGTTCGCACGACTGGCGCCGCTGGTCCAGCGTGAATGCCTCAAGCGTGGGCTGATTCTGGAGCTGGGCGGTCGCCATGGCGCAGTAGTACGTTTCCTGCCGCCGCTGGTGATCACTGCCGCCGAAATCGACCGTGTCGCGGAAATTTTTGGCCGTGCTTTGGCCGCTGCCACCGCTGCGCTGTAAATTTTTCGCCGCGCCGAACGTTCTTTCTACATACCCGGCTGCACTCAGCGTGCAGCCCACCCTTATAACGATGGAGAACCAGCATGACGTCAGTATTCGACCGCGAGGACATCCTCTTTCAGGTCGTGGTCAACCACGAAGAGCAATACTCGATCTGGCCGGACTACAAAGCCGTGCCGCAAGGCTGGCGCACCGTGGGCAAGAGCGGCCTGAAAAAGGAATGCCTGGCCTATATCGAAGAAGTCTGGACCGACATGCGTCCGCTGAGTTTGCGTCAGAAGATGGAAGCCCAGACCGCCGCGCAATAAGCGGCCGGGCAAAAAGAACCCGCTGGACTGGAAACAGTCAGCGGGTTTTTTCATGGCTGGAGTTTGTGTTGTCAGGTCAGGCCTCTTCGCGAGCAAGCTCGCTCCCACAGGTGAGTTGTGAACGACACAGATCCAATGTGGGAGCGAGCTTGCTCGCGAAGAACGATAACGCGGTTTCGGCTAAAACTAAGCTCCGCTCAGCCCTTTGAGCAGCAAATCAACATTGCCTTCCAGCTCCGCCACCGGATCCGCCGCATCGGTGCTCAAAACCACCAGATGACTGCCCGACTCGGCAATTGCCGCTTTCACCGCGTCCGATGGCTGTCGATGATGCAGGACCACCGCGACATCATTGTCCTTGAGCGTCGCCGTCAGTTTTTTCAGATCCTGCGGCGTCCATTCCGCATCAGGGCGTGGATCCTGGCCAACCAGCTCCAGATTCAGACTACCGATCAGATAACCAAAGTGATCACTCAAACTCATCACACTCAGATTGTCGGCACTCGCCAACCGCGCCTCGCTGTCGGCGCTGAGCTTCAGCAAACGCTGCTTCAACGTCGCCAGATTCGCCTCGATCGCAGGCTTGGCGCCCGGTGCCAAGCGCACCAGATCCGCCGCCATCACATCCGCCATGCGCCCCATGTTGTTGCTGGCCAGCCATGGCTGACTGTTCAAGCCATCAACCTTCAGATCCGGTTGTACGGCAATGCCCGGGAGGGCGCCGTCGACCGGGCGCGCCGCATCGACTTCAACGATGCGGATGTTGCTGCGGCGAGCGATCGGGTACAACTGGTCATCTGGCCACAGCGAGCGCACGCCAATGACGGCATCGGCACCGGTTGCCAGTTTGCTCAGGGCCGGAGCTCCACGCCCCGTAAAGTAGGCACTCTGACGGCTGCCCGGCAGGTTCGCTGGCGCCGCGCGTTCGAGATTGACATCAGTGCCCTTGAGCAGCGCTTCTGCCAAGCCAAAGGTGATGGGCAATGAGGCCAGTACCTGCAGCGGCTTAGCTTTTTCGGCCGCCATCAAAGGCGAGCAGACCACGCCGCACAAGGTCATGGCCAAGGTCAGTTTGCGCAGTGAAAAAGTCATTTATCCAAGATTCCCTTTCAGACTCGGGACAACCCCGCGCGCAATGGCGGCGAGGGCGAAGGCAATGCCGGCGACCAGAATGATCGCGGCGCCGGACGGAATCGGCAGATCAAACACGATCGGCGCGAGGATCCCGCACAGTGTGCTGACCGTGGCGATCAACACCGAGCACCAGAAGAAGCCCTTGAGCGACTGGCTGAGCAAACGTGCCGCCGCCGCTGGAATCACCAGCAGCGCGCCGACCAGAATCGCGCCGATGACTTTCACCGCTGCGACGGTGATCAGCGTCACCAGAATCACGAACAGATAATCCAGAGTCTTCACCGCCACCCCGCGCACCGCCGCCAGTTGCGGGTTGAAACTGGCGAGCATGATGCGGTTGTACAGCGGCAGGGCCAACGCCATGACCAGCGAACCGACGATGGCCAATACCGCCAGATCGTTGCCGTTAACCGTGAGTACCGAACCGAACAGCACGTTCTCGAGAATGTGCACGTTGATCTTGCCCGCGAGAATCAGTAGCAGACTCGCGCCCAGTGCCAGTGACACCGAGAGGAATACGCCGATCAAAGTGTCCGGTGCCAGACCGGTACGGTTGCGCAGGTAATTGAGCAGGATGCCGAACAGCAGGCAGTAGCCGAACAGGCTGCCGTAGGGCCCGGTGTAAGGTTCGCCGAGCAGAATGCCGATGGCTACACCGGTGAGTGCCGCATGGCCCACCGCTTCGGAGAAGAACGCGAAGCGCTTGACCACCACCAGCGTGCCGAGGCCGCCGAGCACCGGGCCGATCAGCAAGCCGGCAAGCAACGCATTGACCACGAAACCGTAGGCCAGCGCTTCCGGCAGATACCCGGACGAGGCCCAGCCTTGCACCATCAAACGAAAGGCTTCGTAACTCATCAGGCAGCGCTCCGTGGATGGGTCGAGAACAAGGTCAGCAGACGTTCCGGGGTCAGCGCCTCTTGCGGTGAGGCATCAAACAGCATGCGGCGGTTTAGACCCGTGACACGGCTGGCCAGACGCCCAACCGCTTCCAGATCGTGCTCGATCCACAGCACGGTGATGCCCGCTGCACGCCAATCGCCGAGCAGACGTTCGAATACCTGAATCCCGGCTTCATCGAGGGCCGACATCGGCTCATCCAGCACCAGCAATTGCGGCGCCGGGATCAGCCCTTGGGCGAGCAGCACCCGCTGTCGCTCACCGCCAGACAGCGCACCCATGCGGCGCTTGCGTTTGTCTTGCATGCCGACGCGTTCCAGCGCTTCACCAATCGCGCCGGCGTAACGCTTGCTCAAACCGAGAAACGCCGGTCGCCGCTGGCACATGGCAGCCATGAAATCGTCGACGGTCATCGGCAGACCGCGATCGAATTCCAGCGCCTGCGGTACATAACCGATGGTGCCGGGTTCGCCGGGCCATTGCAGGCTGAGCTGGCCCTGATGGGGCATTTGTCCGAGCAGGGTCTTGATCAGCGAACTCTTGCCGCCACCGTTGGGGCCGACCAGAGCATGTACGCTGCCGGGCTGCACCTGGAAGGTGACGTTATCCAAAATCGTCGTGCGCCCCAGCGTCAGACAAACCTCCGCAAAATCCAAAGTCGGCCCCGAAACCTGTGGGAGCGAGCTTGCTCGCGAATGCGGTGTGTCATTCGATAAAGATGTTGGCTGACCTGGCGCCTTCGCGAGCAAGCTCGCTCCCACAGGGGATTCGAATTCGGTCGAGATCGTTTCTCTGGAAGTCA
The DNA here is from genome assembly GCF_054682705.1 of Pseudomonas sp. H1_D05. Classification (NCBI taxonomy): domain Bacteria; kingdom Pseudomonadati; phylum Pseudomonadota; class Gammaproteobacteria; order Pseudomonadales; family Pseudomonadaceae; genus Pseudomonas; species Pseudomonas sp. H1_D05. Next base: position 6,316,957 of record NZ_CP162825.1, on the reverse strand, counting down.
TGCGCCAGACTCCTGAATCGCCCGCACCACGGTGTTGAGGTTGCCGGTCATTTCCTTTTCGTACTTGTCGGCGGTGTATTCGCCGTAGGAAATGTGCGACAGCGGGTACAGTTTCACGCCGGATTCACGCTGAATGGTGTCGACGTAAGTGGACGGGAAATCCATCTCCGAGAAGATCACTTTCACGTCCAGTTCACGCAACTGGTCAATGGTCTTCTTCAACTGGCTTGGGCTCGGCTCGATACCGTGGGCCGGCTCGACCACGGCGGTCACTTCCAGGCCGAACTCACGCAGCAGATAGTCGTAAGCCGCGTGCACCGTGGCCACGCGCAGTTCCGCGTTCGGCGCTTGCGTCAGTTTTGCCAGGGCGTCGGCACGCATCTGCCGCAGGCGTTTGCCGTAGGCGCGGGAGTTCTGGGTGTAGGTCTTGGCGTTGTCTGGATCGAGTTTGCCCAGTTCGCGGGCAATGTTGTTGACCTGGGCAATGGAAGCGCTGATCGACAGGAACGTGTGCGGGTTCACCACTTTGCCGGCCCCGCGCGCGGCAACCCCGGTGGCCGCCAGCAACGGCACGTTTTCGTTGGCTTCGATGGTTTTGATGTTTGGCGTTTCGCTGGCGGCGATCATGCGGTCGGCGAAGTCGTCATGGCCAACGCCGTTGAGCACGATCACATCCAGCCCGCTGATGCGTTTGATGTCTTCGGCCCGTGGCTCGTAGGCATGCGGGTTGAAACCGGCCGGGATCAGTGGCACCACCTCGGCCTTGTCGCCGACGATGTTGGCCACATAGCTGTAGTAAGGGTGCAGGGTGATGCCGATGCGCAGGCGTTTGGCCTGATCGGCACTGGCCAACGGGCTCAGCAGGCAGGCACACAGGCCCAATAAAAAGAGGCGTAACAATGGACGGCGTGGCGATGAAATAGACATGGGCAAGCGGTCTTCTCTCGGAGGAGGGCGAGGAATCAATGGCGATGTTCGCGGGTAACCCCGGCATCGTATTGCGCGACGATCTGTTTCCAGCCAGCAGCGGACAGCGCCGCCGCAGTGAGTTGCGCCGGGGCCTGAGCGGCAGCATCGCGGCTGAGCCAGATGTCCGGCGCAGCCTTGTCGTCGGCGCTGAGCAGCATCACAAACGAACCGGCGACGGCCGGATTCTGGCTTTGGCCGAAATACGCGGCGTCCGCCAGCAATTGCCAGGCATGACCACCGCGGCTGACCGAACTCGCATCCTGGGCAAATGGCGCAAACCCTTCGTCGGCCAGATTCTGCGGCGTCGGCAGGGCTTGTTGTTCCTCGCGCAGCAAGCGGATTTCATCGAGGGTCACCCGCAGGTCGGCATAGATGCCTTGCTCGGCAGCACTGAGGTCGCGGCGTGCGTCGAGCTGGTGAGTCGCCACTGGCTCGGGCTCATGGGAAACCCCGCGCCACGCGACCACGGAACCGGCGACCGCGAGGATCAACAGGCACAACAGCAGCACATTGAGGGTTTCATGACCGGCACCGGCCGGGCGCACGATTTGGCTGGTGGGCGTACTCATGGGGCTTCGATATCCGCTTGGTCGATTTCCACCACATGGCCCGGGCCCGCGTCGAACAGCACGTAAAATTCGCTGCCGGGTTTCTTGAACGTCAGTGTGGAATCGGCGCCGAGCTTGCCCGGCACCAGAATGGTTTCGTCGTAACCGATCACATCGAGGGTCACCCCCGGCGCGCCGCTGCCGTCGGAGAACCCGCCGGTGCATTTGATCTGTTCGGCGTCGATGGCGGTGCATTCGCACATCGGATTGTGGGCCAGCGCACTGACGCTGAAACCGGCGCACAGCACCAGCAGCACGGCCTTCAGGCGCAGGCGGGAAGAGCGTTGGGAACACGTCATGGTTTGACTCCTTGTTTGTTCAGCCAGGCGAAGGTGGCGGGGGAGGCCTGACTCAGGGGAATCGAAGCCTGATGCATGCTGCCGTCCCAGCCTTCCATGGTGATCCACAGTTCGGCGTCGGGTCTGGTCTTCTCCGGGATCGGCATCTGCGTGCCCATGCGGTAAGGCGTGCCGAAGAAAATCGTACCGGCGGCGCGCAGGCTGCGTGGCTTGCCGATGCGCAGGTAGGTGGCCTTGACCTGCTCGACACAGGCATCGCACAGGGCCGCGCTGAAGTCTTTCATGTAGCCGGCCGGGCCAGTGAGCACCGGCGCTTCGTTGCGCAGTTCGGCCAGGCGCAGGCTCCACGGGCCAACCTGGATATTGCCGATTTCATGTTGGCCCAGCCCGCTGTCACCGCGAAACAGAGAGGCGTCGGCGAAGTATTTGGGCATGAACCCCAGCGGGATCAACAGCAGCAGGACATTGATGTGGAAGCGCCATTTGTGCCAGAAACGCGCGAGTCGAGAAGGCTGTGCCTTGGTGATGGATCTGCTCACAGGCTGGCCTCCGAGGTTTCACGGCTCATCGCCGGTTGTGCCTTGAGGCGGTGTTTCTTGTCTTCGCGCTTCAACGCGTTGGCGGTGGCCAGCGCAGTGCGTTTGGTCCAGATCAACAAGCCGCTGAGGATCATCATGCTCAGGATCAAACCGAAGAAGAACCAGATCAGCTTGATCCAGATGCCGCCGAAGTCGCCGGTGTGCAGTGGCCGCATGGACTCGGTGACGAACTCCAGCGACGAACGATCGGACAGAAGCCGTGAAGCGGCGATGTCGCCGTTGTACGGATTGAGCGTGGCGGTCTGGAACATCAACGGATACCAGCCGCGCCCACCGACGCTCATGTGGCTGTAGGCATTGCCCGGCAGGCTGACGAAGCTGGCTTCCAGCCCCGGAATCTTCTCTTGCGCGAGCTCGACGGCACGGTCCAGGCTGATCCGTGGCGGCGGTGTGCCGGTGGCAGAGATCGGCACGCTCTCGCGGGACATGGCCGGAATGATCGGCTCGCTGGAAATGGCGATCTGGTTGTCGAACAGAATCGCCCGAATCAGAAACCAGATCCCGGTGATGGAAATCACCGCAATGAACCAGATCGACCAGATACCGCACAAGCGGTGGAAGTCACCCCAGAAGATCCGCGCGCCGTGACGCACGCGCAGGGTCGGACGCAGAAAACCTTTCCAGAAGCGCTTGTAGACCACCAGGCCTGTGATCAGCGACACCAGCATCGGCACGCCGAGGAACGACACCAGATACCAGCCCCAACTGAAACCGTTGGTGAACGGCACCAGCCACCAGCCATGCAGGGCGCGGGTGAAGGCCTTGAAATCGAACGTCGGGGCAGGGCCCTGAATCACCCCGGTGTAAGGATTGACGTAGACCGTCTGCGAACGACCGTCCGGATAGCTGACCGCAACGTCGAGGGCGAAGTGGGATTCGTCGGGACGACTGATGCTTTCAACGATGGTCTGTGGTTCGGCTGTTTTGATCGCTGCCATGATCTGGTCATAGCTGAGCAGCGGCGCATCGTCCGCAGGCTGGCTGGCGCGCATCTGCGGGTTGGCCAGCCAGACGATTTCCTGGCTGACCACCGCCAGCGTGCCGGTGACACAGACGATCAGGACAAAGAACCAGATCGGTAACGCCAGCCAGCTATGAACGAGGAACCACAGTTTGGAGCGGGATTTCTTCGACATGATTGCGCGTCTTGATAGCGGTGAAAGGGCGCGTGGCTACGGGCTTCGCAGCACGGCAGACCCCGAAAGACCGAACGTGGCTTTTGCCTACGCGAACGGCCTGCATCTCTATAGGACGAATGAGCGGGACAAATCCCGAAAGGTGATATGAAAGCAAATGTTTCCCAATTCCCCGCTCACCACAAATCCCTTTGTGGGAGCGAGCCTGCTCGCGAAAGCGCCGGGTCAGTCACTTCATCCGTTGCCTGATCCACCGCATTCGCGAGCAGGCTCGCTCCCACAGGGTCTCGCTGATCGGCAGATCAAACACGATTCATGGATGACGCCATCACTGTCTGCCAATTGATGGCCGACCCGCGCTCCCTATGATGGGGATCACCTGATTTCCCTGAGTGAGCGCCTTGATGACCGCCAGAACCCTCTATGACAAACACATCGATTCGCACACGGTATGCCGCCTCGACGATCAGGGTCATGTCCTGTTGTATATCGATCGTCAGGTGATCAACGAATACACCAGCCCGCAGGCTTTCAGCGGTTTGCGCGCGGCCGGGCGCGATGTCTGGCGGCCGGGCACGGCGCTGGCGGTGGTCGATCACGTCAACCCGACCACGCCTGTGCGCATCGCAGCAATGCCCGACGCCGGCGGCGCGCGGCAAGTGTCGTATCTGGCGGAGAACTGCCGGGACTTCGGCATCGAGTTGCTGGACATCCTCGACAAGCGTCAGGGCATCGAACACGTTATCGCCCCCGAGCAGGGCTTTATTCTGCCCGGTATGGTCATTGCCGCTGGCGACAGCCACACCACCACTTATGGCGCACTCGGTGCTTTCGGTTTCGGCATCGGCACCTCCGAGATCGAACACCTGCTGGCTTCGCAGACGCTGGTCTACAAACGACTGAAAAGCCTGCGCGTGACCGTCGACGGCGAGTTGGCGCCGGGTTTGACCTCGAAAGACGTGATCATGGCCCTGATCGGCCGCATCGGTGCTTCCGGAGCCAGCGGTTACGCGATCGAACTCTGCGGCTCGACCATTGATGCCCTCAGCGTTGAAGCGCGCATGACCATTTGCAACATGGCCGTCGAGGCTGGAGCGCGCGGCGCATTCATGGCCCCGGATGACAAAGTCTTCGCCTATCTCAAGGGCAAGCCGCGAACGCCGCAAGGAGAGCTATGGGAACAAGGCGTGAAGAAGTGGCGCGAACTGCGCAGTGATCCCGGTGCGCGGTTTGACCGCGAGATTCACCTCGACGCCAGCGTCCTGGAACCGATGGTCACCTGGGGCACCAGCCCCGATCAGGCCGCTGCAATCGGTGCGCGGGTGTCGGATCCGCAAGCGATCAGCGATCCGGTCCTGCGTCAGGACATGCGTCGCGCCCTCAGTTACATGGGCCTCGAAGCGGGTATGGCGCTCAGCGACATTGTTATCAGCCACGCCTTTATCGGCTCGTGCACCAACGCGCGGATAGAAGACCTGCGCGATGCCGCCAGCGTCGTGCGCGGTCAGCAAGTGGCCGGACATGTGCGGGCGATGATCGTCCCCGGCTCCAGCGAAGTTCGCGCTCAGGCCGAGGTCGAAGGGTTGGCGCAGATCTTTATCGATGCCGGTTTTGAATGGCGTCAGTCCGGCTGCTCGATGTGCCTGGCGATGAACGACGACGTACTCGCGCCCGGCGACCGCTGCGCGTCGAGTACCAACCGCAATTTCGAAGGCCGTCAGGGCGCCGGTGCGCGTACTCATTTGATGAGCCCGGCCATGGTCGCCGCCGCTGCGATCTGCGGTCGACTCACCGATATTCGCCAATTTGGAGAACGCCCATGAGCCTGCAACCCTTCACCCACGTCAGCGGTCGGGCCGCACCGTTACTGGCGGCCAACGTCGACACGGACGTGATCATGCCCAAGCAATTCCTCAAAGGCATTGATCGCCAAGGACTCGATCGCGGGCTGTTTTTCGATCTGCGGTTTCTACGCGATGGCAGCCCCGATCCCGATTTTGTGTTGAACAAACCGACATGGCAGGGCGCGAGTTTTCTAGTAGTCGGAGCGAATTTTGGCTGCGGTTCCAGCCGCGAACATGCGGTTTGGGGCTTGCAGCAGATGGGCATCCGCGCGTTGATCGGCAGCAGTTTTGCCGGGATCTTCTACGACAATTGCCAGCGTAACGGGGTGTTGTTGATCACGCTGGAGGAGGCGCAGGTGCAACGCATCGGACAACTTGTCAGTGAGCCTGAAACGGCGCGGATCGCTATTGATCTGCAGGCTCAGCAGATCAGTCTGGCGGATGGCACGGTGATCGAGTTCCAGATTGATACCCTGCGCAAAACCGCACTGCTGCTCGGCCTGGATGCCATCGGCAGCACCCTGCAACGGCGCGAACAGATCAAGATCTTCGAGCGCGAGCATTTGGCCAACAACCCTTGGCTGTCCTGACCCACCGCTGATCCCTTGTGGGAGCGAGCCTGCTCGCGATAGCGGTGTGTCAGACACAGCAACTTTGACAGATCCACCGCTATCGCGAGCAGGCTCACTCCTACAGGGGGGAGTGGTGTTTTGGGCTACAGCGACAATCCTTTGAAATGCGCCTGCAAAAACTCCACACACGCGCGCAGTTTCCCCGAGTGTGCCAGCCGCGTCGGGTACACCGCCCAGACATTGGCGCTCTGGCTGTAATCGTCGAGCACCTGCACCAAGCGTCCTTGCTCCAGCAACGGTTTCACATCCCACAACGACCGCAACAAAACCCCGCGCCCGTCCAGCGCCCATTGCAAAACGATTTCTCCGTTGTTTGATGACAATGGCCCGCTGACCCGCACGCTCTCTTGCCTGCCGTCGCGATCCAGATTCCAGATCCCAAAGGCGTTGTCGCGCTCCTTGATCACCAGGCAATCGTGCTGTTGCAACTCGTCCAGCATTTGCGGCGTACCGCGCCGTTGCAGATAACCGGGAGCGGCACACAGCACCCGCCGGTTACTGGCCAGGCGTCGACCGATGTGCTGGCCGGGCAGGTCATCGCCGACGCGGATCTCCAGATCGAAGCCTTCGTTGATGATGTCCACCACCCGGTCAAACAGATCGAGGCGAATCTCCAGGTCTGGATAACGTTCGGCCAGCAACGACACCGCCGGGGCTACGTGATTGCGACCGAAACCGAAACTGCTGCAAATGTGCAAACGCCCACGCGGGCTGCCGTGGGCGTCGGAGAGTTCATCGTGCAACTGCTGGAAATCATCGAGAATGCGCAACGCCCAGCGCTGCACGCGCTCACCGTCCTCGGTCAGCGAGACGCGGCGACTGGTGCGGTGCAGCAGGCGTGTGCCGAGGGTGGTTTCGAGAATCTGGATGCGTTTGCTGACGTAGGCCGGTGACAGGCCCAACTCATCCGCTGCAGCGGCAAAGCCGTTCTTGCGGATTACGGTGAGCAGTACGCGCAGGTCTTCGGGCAGGGGCACGGTGTCTTTCTTCTGGGACATGTCAAAAACGAACACTGGCGGCAGAAGCCGCCAGCATAGCACCGAGATCCGGCGGCTCGGCTCAGCGCAAAAAGGCCAATGCTTCGGCGAGCAACGGTTCGGGGACTTCTTCGGCAATGTAATGGCCAGCGGGCAAGGCCTGACCGCTGACGTTGGTCGCCACTTGCTGCCATTCCTTGAGCGGATCGAAGCAGCGCCCGACCGTACCTTCGGCGCCCCACAACACGCGCAGCGGTAGATTCAGCTGATGCCCGGCGGCGATGTCGGCGCGGTCGTGCACAAGATCGATGCCGGCGCTGGCGCGATAGTCTTCGCAGATGCCGCGAGCGCTGCCCGGTCGTTGCAGGCAGCGCAGATATTCGCCAAAGGCTGCATCGGTAAACGGCTTGAACCCGGCGCTGCGGCTGCCCATCACGCTGCGCAGATAGCCTTCCGGATCCGCTTCGATCAGGGTTTCCGGCAGTGGTGCCGGGCGGATCAGGAAGAACCAGTGCCAATACGCGCGGGCGAAGGCTTCGTTGGTTTGCGTATACATCGACAGGGTCGGGGCGATGTCGAGCAGCATCATGCGCTGCACGGCGTTCGGGTGATCAAGCGCGAGACGATGGGCGACCCGCGCGCCACGGTCGTGAGCGAGAATCGAAAACTGTTCGAAGCCCAGCGCCTGCATCAACTCGACATTGTCGCGGGCCATTTCGCGTTTCGAGTAATGGGCGTGCAGCTCATCAGCGGCCGGGCGACTGCTGTCGCCGTAACCGCGCAGGTCGGCGGCGACCACGGTGAAGTGTTCGGCCAGTTGTTCGGCAATCTTGTGCCAGATCACATGGGTCTGCGGGTGCCCGTGCAACAGCAACAGGCCCGGGCCGCTGCCGCCGAGGCGGTAGGCAATGTCGACGCCGTTGACGTGACGCTGGTCTTTGCGGAATCCGGCAAACATCGGGCTGATCCTTTTTCAGGGTTCTGGTTGGCTGCATCCTGAAATCGTCCGGCGTTCGCGGCAAGGGGCAAAGCGTGGTGGGCAGGTTCATGAAGTGTGTTGATGAGTCTCGGTTTGCCAGTGCCGGCCCCTTCGCGAGCAAGCTCGCTCCCACAGTAATTTCCGGTGTGACGATTATCTATGCCACCCAACGAAACCCTGTGGGAGCGAGCCTGCTCGCGAAGAGGCCAGTCCAGACACTGAAATGCTCAACCCTGCTGAAACATCTCCATCGCCCGCTGCTTGATCTGTTCTTCAGTCAGATCTTCCTTGCGCGAGGCCAGAAACCACAGATGCCCATATGGATCCTTCAACGTGCCGCTGCGATCACCGTAAAACTGATCCTTGACCTCGGACACCGTCGTCGCCCCCGCGTCCAGCGCTCGCTGAAAGGACTTGTCGACATCGGTCACGTACAGATGCAAACCAACTGACACGCTTTTATCGGGATTGCTCAACGGCCCCTGATCGCACGGCGAGCCGAGCATGATCGCGCTGTCGCCGATGCGCAGTTCGGCGTGGCCGATGCCGCCGTCGGGCATGGCCAGGCGCATGACTTCGGTGGCGCCGAAGGCTTTTTTATAGAAATCGATTGCCTCGGCCGCTTTGTGGATGCCGAGATACGGGGTAATGCTGTGATACCCCTCGGGGATGGGTTTGACGCTCATGACGTTCTCCCTGAATTGTTGTTCTATGTGACAGGACTCCACCGGATTTGTGGAAGATTCACTATAGAACCGTCCTCGCCGTGCAGGTTTTTGCCCGACGAGCAGTCAATCCTTTGGAAAGTGCGGCCCCGGGCCTTGTTCGCCGAGTACATCGCCCTGATTGCGCAGCGGGCAGGCCTCCATCGACAAACACCCGCAACCGATGCAGCCATTGAGCCGGTCACGCAGTAGCGTCAGTTGTTCGATCCGTTCATCCAGCTCCCGGCGCCATTGCTCCGAGAGGGTTTTCCAGTCGGCCGCGCTGGGCGCACGATCATCCGGAAGGATTTTCAGCGCCTCGCCAATCTCCGCCAATGGAATCCCCAGCCGCTGCGCGACTTTGATCAACGCCACCCGGCGCAGCACTTCGCGCGGATAACGGCGCTGATTGCCGGCATTGCGCTGGCTCTTGATCAAGCCTTTGGACTCATAAAAGTGCAGGGCGGTGACGGCGACACCGCTGCGCGCCGCGACTTCGCCGACTGTTAACTGTTTGTGCACATTTTCTTTGCTGATCATCTGCAGACAGCTCTTGACCTTGACTTAACTAGAGGTTTTACCCTGCAGGTCTTCGAGTCGCAAGGCTCGTCTTACACTGAGTGGGGGCATTCCATGAACAACCGCAGTTTTACCCAATTGATCGAATTTGAAATCGAACCACGCCAACAACCTGCGCTGGTGACTGCACTATCGAGGCAAACCGAGCGTCTGGCTCAGCGCTACGACGGTTTTGTCAGTGCCAGTGTGCAGGCCAGCGATGACGGCCGGCGCGTGCTGAGTTTTCTCCAATGGCAGACCCGCGAGGCAGGGGAGGCGGCGTTTCGCAGCTTTGAAAGCGGCGAGCAGGATTTCTGGCAACTGATTCACACCCATCAGGCGAAAACCATCACCTTCAATTCGTTTCAGGTGTTGAGCAGCATCGCCCGTAGTCCCGACGATGCGCTGCACTGCCATCTGGTTGGCTAGATCGACAACTGGATCAAGCGCTCGCCTTGCAGGTTTTCCGTGAGTCGCCGCTTGTTCACCGCCAGTTCGCCGATCTTGATCAGTCGCGTGCGGGTGACGTTGCGACTCAGACCGAGCAACGCGGCGGTGTGCACCTGGTTGTAATGGCAAAAGCGATACGCTGCGCGCAGCAAGGCGTCCTCGACTTTCTCGTGCAAAGCACCGGCCTGTTGCGCGAACAGTTTTTGAAAGGCCTGTTCCAGCAACGCTTCCGGTGAATCATCGGCGCTGCTGTGATGATCGTCCGGGCGCTCGATACGCAGGTTCGACAGGCGCAGATCATCGCGTTCGATCACGCCATTGCGGCAGATCAGCAGGGTGTGATGGATGACGTTTTCCAGTTCGCGAATGTTGCCCGGCCAACTGTAGCCACGCAGTTTGTGCTCGGCACCGGGGCTGATGCTGACGCGGCCATAACCGAGGCGCTGGCTGTAGGCCTCGATGAAATGGCGCGTGAGCGGGAGGATATCGCCGGGACGCTCACGCAACGGGCTCAATTCCAGATTGACCACGTTGAGGCGGTAATACAGATCCTCGCGGAAATGGCCGGCATTGATGGCCTTTTCCAGCTGCACGTTGGTCGCTGCCAGCACCCGCACATCGATGGGAATGCTTTTGCGCGAGCCCAGCCGCACCACTTCGCGCTCCTGCAACACCCGCAGCAACTTCACCTGAATCGCCATCGGCAGATCGCCGATCTCATCGAGAAACAAGGTGCCGCCGTCCGCCTCCTCGAACCATCCGGCCTTGGCACTCAGGGCGCCGGTGAACGCGCCTTTTTCATGACCGAATAATTCCGCTTCCACCAGCGACTCGGAAAACGCCCCGCAATTGACCGCGATAAACGGCCGATGACGGCGGTTGCTGAGGTTATGAATATGCCGCGCTACCAGCTCTTTGCCGGTGCCGGTCTCACCGATGATCAGCACACTGGCTTCGCTCGGCGCGACCTGTTGCAAATGCGCGAGCAGGGCCTGGGATTTCGGGTCTTCGAACACCTGCGCGGTGGCGCGGATCGACGTGGCGAGCGCGGGGGAGGGCGGTAGGGTCAGCAGTTGCATGGGCTCGTCCTTCTTTTTAGTTCAAATGCAGGCAAGTCAGGAATAGAAAGTCGGCACCGGCAGCGACTGGTTCAGCGCCCAGTCGCCCAGCTCATGGAGTTTGTAGTCCAGCGGGTCGTGCAGGGTTTGCGTGCGCAGGTTGCGCCAGTGACGATCGAGGCGCAGGGAAGCATGAGTGGAACGCGCGCCGGTCACTTCGAACAGACGGCTGCAAATCTCCAGGCCCTGACGGCTGGCGGCAACTTTCGCGGTAGCAATCGCTGTCGCGACTTGGCCGCGCTCCTCGGCACTGAGATTCGCACCCTTGGCCCAGGCTTCATCGAGCAATGCGGCCGCGCGTTCGACCAGCAGACGAATGCCTTCCAGCGCCACCCAGAACTCGCCGTAATGCGCGAGCACGTATGGATCTTCACGCACATCGCGCGCCGAGGATTTGTGCCAGAGCCGGGTTTCGCTGAGGGTGTATTGCCGCGCTTCTTCAAAGGCGCCTTCGGCAATCCCGAGAAACATATGCGTGAACGTCAGCTGCGCGATCAATGGCCGCAGGCAGGCGAACGGCGTGCTCAGCGGGCCGGGATCGAGGAGCAATTCCGACTCTTCGACGCGCACCCGTTCAAAGGTCGCGCTGCCGCTGTCGGTCTGGCGCTGGCCGATGTTGTTCCAGTCGTTGTGCAGGGTGATACCACTGCGGCCGCTGGGAATCGCTGCGATCAGTAATTTGCCGCCAGCGCTCTCATCGACGGCCGAGGCGATCAGCATTTGTGAGTCGCTGGCGCCGGAACAGAAGCTTTTCTTCCCGGAAAATTCGCGCCAGCCGCCGAGATCCTTGACCACGGTCCGAGTGTCGAGCGGGTTGAGCGCATTGCCCCAGAACCAGTTCTGCCGCGCGGTCTGTTCGAACCACGGCTGCCATTGTTCCGGCCGGGAAAACAGGCGCACGGTGGCGAGCATCAAATGATGAAAACCGAAAACGTGGGCGATCGAGCTGTCGACCTTGGCGAATTCGCGAACGACCTGCAGGGTTTCACTCCAGCTCGCGCCGAGGCCGCCGTAGCGGGTGGGAATGCTCAGGGCCAGCAGGCCGCTGTCGCGCAGGGCATCGCGCTCGACTTTTGGCGTGCCACCACGTTCGTCACGCTCGACGGCGGTCAGGGCAAACTCGGCAGCCAGTTGGCGGGCGGTCTGCAATGGGGATAACAAAGTACTTTGCGGTTTGGCGGTCACACCAACACTCCTGAATTCACTCAGCCTGCGGCAGCTCTTACACAAGAGATCCGGTTTACGCCGAGGCTTTTGTGGGCAGCACATCATTGGCAATCATTTCGCCAAACGGCCCGGTCAGATTGGTCACGCCACGCCCGGCCAGACTGGCGTAAGGCTCGGGCAACAGCGGGAACACCAGCTCGGCAAAGCGGTAAGCCTCTTCCAGATGCGGATAACCGGAGAAGATGAAACTCTCGATGCCCAGATCCGCGTATTCCTTGATCCGCGCCGCCACTTGCTGCGGATCGCCGACCAGCGCCGTACCGGCACCGCCACGCACCAGACCCACACCAGCCCACAGATTCGGAGCGATCTCGAGGTTATCGCGACGACCATCGTGCAAAGCCGCCATGCGCCGTTGACCTTCCGAGTCGAAGCGCGAGAAGGATTTCTGCGCGGCCTCAATAGTCTCGTCGCTGATGTGTTCGATCAGTTTGTCCGCCGCTTTCCACGCCTCTTCGGCGGTCTCGCGCACGATCACGTGTAAGCGGATGCCGAACTTCACCTTGCGCCCATGCCGCGCCGCTCGTTCGCGCACGTCAGCGAGTTTTTCTGCAACCGCGGCGGGTGGTTCGCCCCAGGTCAGATAGACATCGACCTGTTCGGCGGCCAGATCATGCGCGGCATCGGAGGAGCCGCCGAAGTACAGCGGCGGATAGGGTTTCTGCACGGGCGGATAGAGGGCTTTGGCGTTCTGCACCTTCAGGTGTTTGCCGTCGAAATCCACCGCTTCGCCCTGCAACACGCGGCGCCAGATTTTCAGGAATTCATCGGTAACTTCATAGCGCTCGGCGTGACTGAGAAAACTGCCGTCGCCACGGTTCTCGTCCGGATCGCCACCGGTCACGACGTTGATCAGCAAACGGCCGTTGGATAACCGGTCAAGCGTCGCAGCCATGCGCGCCGACACCGTCGGCGAGATGATTCCCGGACGGATCGCCACCAGATAACGCAGACGTTCGGTCAACGGCACCAGCGCCGAGGCGATCACCCAGGAGTCTTCGCAGGAGCGTCCGGTGGGGATCAGCACGCCGTGGTAGCCGAGGCTGTCAGCCGCCTGCGCCACTTGTTTCAGATAGTTGAGGGTGACCGGGCGCGCACCTTGGGTAGTGCCCAGATAGTGGCCATCACCGTGGGTCGGCAGGAACCAGAAAACATCCATGAACGGCTCCTCAGGCGATTTTCAGCAAAGGTTTGATTTGGGTGGCGAACAGCGGCGCTGCGCGTTCGGCCGCGAGGCGGATGCGCGCCTTCAACAGTTCGCTGGTGATCTGGTAATCGGCGAAGTCGGCTTCGGTGGCGTACACGCCGATTGGCAAAGTCATGGCCTGAAAGAAGCTGAACAGCGGCCGCAACTGGTGATCGAGCACCAGCGCATGGCGTTCGCTGCCGCCGGTAGCGGCGAGCAGCACTGGGGTGTCGATCAAGGCGTTGAGGTCGATCAGGTCGAACAAGTGCTTGAGCAGGCCCGGGTAGGAACCGCGATAAACCGGCGCGGCAACGATCAGCAGATCGGCCTGTTCAATGGCTTGCAACTCGGCTTCAACCTCTGCACTGAGTTCCTGGCGCGACAGCGCGCCGCCGAGCGGGCGAGCGATATCACCGAGTTCGATCAAATGGCTTTCAATGGACAAGTGCTCGGCCAGTTCGGCGATCAAAGCTTGGGTCAGTACCAGGGTGCGGGACGGACGCCAGGTGCCGCCGGAGAGGGCGACGACTTTCAGGGGACGCGACATGATCAGTTCCTTTTTTCAACAGTTGCTCAGCGAGCAGTGAGTGAGTCACCGGGTCAGAGCAAGCGCTGTACCAAGTCCTGGAAGCCCCGGTTTACAAGGCGTTGAGCGTTAGCGCGGCGGTCACCCCTGTGAGTAGCAGGGCGCTTTGTTGAATCAGTGTTGGCTGAGCAACAGTTGCTGGAGCAACAGTGCTCAGCCCATGCAGGGAGTTATAAAGGCAGTTTGTTATTCCGTAAAAGAACGTTAATTGATATTTATAGATCGTTAAGAGATATGTGCCAGCACGTGTCGATTTCCTGATAGCCACTATTGAGAGCGTTGATTTCTGCGCAAGCGTGCCCGGGCGTAGCCTTTGTCCATCGACTCCCCATTGCTCGCCAGGACGCTCCCATGAATCGTTTACTGACTGTCTCCCTGTTGCTCGCTGTCTCCGTACTCGCCGGTTGTGCTGGACATGTATCACCGGAACTGCGCCCTTACACCGATGAAGAATCCCGCGAATTGGCGATGGAAGCACTGAATCGCAGCGGCTTGTCCTTCGACGAATACCACGCGAAAAAAGCCCAACTGCTCGGTCAGTCGCAGTTCGACAAGAAAGCTGAAATGAGTGCCGAACGTGCCGTACAGCTGCACGGTCGTCCTAGCTGAAAACAAACTGTACTGCTGGAAGTTTTCCCCAACTGTCCGTGGGCTTGCCGGGCGGTGTGGGATAGGGTCTACACCTGAATGACCCTGATGGATTGCCTGCCATGAACCTCTCGCTTGACCTGCTGTTGGGCTTTGCCCTGTTTGCCCTTGTCACCTCGATTACGCCGGGGCCGAACAACACCATGTTGCTGGCATCGGGAGTTAATTTCGGCTTCAACCGCACCATCCCGCACATGCTCGGGATCACTTGCGGCTTCTTCGTTCTGGTCGTGGCCGTGGGCTTTGGCCTCGGTGCGGTGTTTCAGACCTACCCGATTCTCTACACGGTTCTGCGCTATGTCGGCGCGGCCTATCTGCTGTATCTGGCGTGGAAAATCGCTCACTCGGGACCGGTCGGTGACAGTGCCGAAGGCGAGGCCAAGCCGATCAGCTACCTCGGCGCCGCTGCCTTTCAGTGGGTCAATCCCAAGGCGTGGATCATGGCCATCGGGGCCATCAGCACCTACACGCCGATGCAGGGCTATTTCACCAATGTCGTGGTGATTGCCGCGGTGTTCGCCATCATCAACCTGCCCAGCGTCGGCGTCTGGGCGGCCTGCGGTACGTTGTTGCGCAATGTGCTGAAGGATCCGCGCTGGTTGCGCGTGTTCAACTGGGGCATGGCGGCATTGCTGGTGATTTCGTTGTACCCGTTACTTCTCGAAAGCTTTAGCTGACGCATTGCTTCAACCGCAGGCCGGATGCCTGTTAAGCTCGACTTCAGGAGCGTTCCTACGCACTTTTAAATGAAGTTGTTCTTCTTTAACGGCATCCGATCAGGTATTGATGACGCTCTCGAACCGACGCGCAGCTCACAAGGCTGCGCCGTGCCGTTTGCAGACACGAGCCTCCTGATCCCGGAACACGCTCTGCGAGTCATTTATGAACACACGTCCGTTGTATTTCGATTACGCCGCCACCACCCCGGTTGACGAGCGGGTCATCCAGGTGATGATCGAGTGTCTGGGGTTTCACGGTAACTTTGGCAACCCGGCTTCCAGCTCCCACGCGTTCGGCCAGCAAGCCCGACACACGGTCGAGCAGGCCCGCCGACAGGTCGCCGAACTGGTCGGCGCCAAGGCTGAGCAGATCGTCTGGACCTCCGGTGCCACCGAGTCCAATAATCTCGCCCTCAAAGGCGTGGCGCAGGCCCGCGGTGTCCCCGGCGGCCACATCATTACCAGTCAGATCGAACACAAAGCCATCCTCGATACCGCCCGCCAATTACAGGACGCCGGCATCGCCGTGACCTATCTGGTGCCGGACGCCGATGGCCTGATCACCCCGCAAGCGGTCAGTGAAGCCATGCGCGACGACACCTTTCTGGTGTCGCTGATGCTGGTCAACAACGAGTTGGGTACCGTCAATGATGTTCGAGCGATTGGCGAAGTGGTGCGTAGTCGCGAGGCGTTGTTCCATGTCGATGCGGCGCAGGGCGCCGGCAAAGTGGCAATCGATCTAGGGCAATGGCCGGTGGATCTGATGTCCTTCTCCGCACACAAACTCTACGGCCCCAAAGGCATTGGCGCGTTGTATGTCGGCCCACGGGCGCAGCAGCGGTTACAGGCGCAGATTCACGGCGGCGGACATGAAGGTGGCTTGCGCTCCGGGACGTTGGCGACGCACCAGATTGCCGGCATGGGCGCAGCGTTCGCGCTGGCCGCCGAGACGTTCGATGATGAGAAAAAAACGATCGTCGCGTTGCGTGAACGCTTGCTCGAACAACTGCTCAGCCTTCCGGGCGTACGCCTCAATGGTTGCGCCACTCAACGCATTCCGCACACCTTGAGCCTGACCTTCAGCGAAGGTGAATTCAACAGCGCGGCGTTGAGCCATTCGATTGCCTTTTCCGCGACCTCGGCCTGCAACTCGGCCAGTAACACGCCATCCCACGTGTTGTTGGCGCTGGGGCATGACGCGCACCTGGCCGGTCGCACCATTCGACTGAGCCTCGGCCGCTTCACCACCGCCGAAGATATCGATAAGGCCGTGCAACTGATCAAGACCGCCTGCGCCAGTGCTCCGGCATTCTGGGCGACCGGGCTTTAAACGAGCCGACCTCTCGGCTACGAACAATAACGATGAAGTGATTAGCAGGAGACATGATGAGTACCCAGACCTCGACCGAAGGATCGGTGCCCCAGCGCCTGGCGCAGACCCGTGAACTGATGCGCCGTGAAGGCATTCATGCGCTGTTGGTGCCGTCCGCCGACCCGCACTTGTCGGAATACCTGCCGGGTTACTGGCAGGGCCGGCAGTGGTTGTCGGGCTTCCATGGTTCGGTCGGGACGTTGATCGTCACCGCTGATTTCGCTGGTGTCTGGGCCGACAGCCGTTATTGGGAGCAAGCGACCAAGGAGCTCAAGGGCAGCGGCATCGAACTGGTCAAACTGCAACCGGGTCAACCGAGTCCGCTGGACTGGCTGGCCGAGCAAACACCGGAAGGTGGTGTGGTCGCAGTTGACGGTGCGGTGATGGCCGTGGCGTCGGCGCGTACCCTGAGCAGCAAGCTGGAAGCACGCGGTGCGCGCCTGCGTACCGATATCGATCTGCTGCAGGAAGTCTGGAGCGATCGTCCGGGCCTGCCGAATGCACCGATCTATCAGCATCTGCCACCGCAGGCGACGGTCAGCCGTGGCGAGAAACTCGCCAAACTGCGCGAAACTTTGCGGGAGCGCGGGGCCGACTGGCATTTCATCGCCACCCTCGACGACATTGCCTGGCTGTTCAACCTGCGCGGCGGCGATGTGTCGTTCAACCCGGTGTTTGTTTCGTTTGCCTTGATCGATCAGCAGCAGGCGACGTTGTTCGTGGCGCTGAGCAAAGTTGATGGCGAATTGCGCGCAGTGCTGGAACAGGATGGCGTAACGCTGCGTGATTACAGCGAAGTCGCTGATGCCCTGCGTGCCGTTCCGAGTGGCGCGAGCTTGCTGGTCGATCCGGCACGAGTGACCAGCGGTTTACTGGATAATCTCGACAGCGCAGTGAAACTGGTCGAAGGCTTGAACCCGACCACGCTGGCCAAATCGCAGAAAAGTGAAGCCGATGCTCAACACATCCGCCAAGCGATGGAACAGGACGGTGCGGCGCTGTGCGAATTCTTTGCCTGGCTGGAATCTGCGTGGGGCCGCGAACGCATTACCGAACTGACCATCGATGAGAAGCTCACCGCTGCTCGCGAGCGTCGTCCGGATTATGTCTCGCTGAGCTTCAACACGATTGCCGCGTTCAACGCCAATGGCGCCATGCCGCATTACCACGCGACCGAAGAAGAACACGCGGTGATCGAGGGTGACGGCTTGCTGCTGATCGACTCGGGTGGACAGTACCTGGGCGGCACCACGGACATCACGCGGATGGTGCCGGTCGGTACGCCGAGCGAAGAGCAGAAGCGCGATTGCACGCGCGTGCTCAAGGGCGTGATCGCGCTGTCGCGCGCGCAGTTCCCGAAAGGCATTCTCTCGCCGCTGCTGGACGCCATCGCCCGTGCGCCGATCTGGGCCGACAGCGTGGATTACGGCCACGGCACCGGTCACGGCGTTGGCTATTTCCTCAATGTCCATGAAGGCCCGCAGGTGATTGCCTATCAGGCCGCGCCGGCACCGCAGACGGCCATGCAGCCGGGGATGATCACGTCGATCGAGCCGGGTACATATCGTCCGGGCCGTTGGGGTGTGCGTATCGAGAACCTGGCGATGAACCGCGAGGCGGGCAGCAGTGAGTTCGGTGAATTCCTCAGGTTTGAAACCTTGACGCTGTGCCCGATCGATACCCGATGCCTGCTGCCGGCGCTGCTGACTGAGGAAGAGAAACAATGGTTCAACACCTACCACACAGAAGTGCGTGAGCGCTTGAGTCCGTTGCTTGAGGGTGCTGCGCTGGAATGGTTGAACACCCGTACTGCCGCCATCTGACTGGTTGCAATTCAGGCGCTGTTACCAGCGCCTGAATGATCGCCTAGCCCTGGCGCAGGGCTTCTTCAACGAAGTCGAGCCGATCCTGGCCGAAGAACAGCTGATTACCGATGAACATGCTCGGTGCGCCGAACACGCCGCGTTTAACCGCCGTTTCGGTGTTCTCCTTAAGCGCTGCTTTGACAGATTCATCGTTGCTCAGCGCCAGAACTTCCTGCGGGTCGAAACCGTGTTCGCTCAGTACAGCGGCGACAGTCGCGGGCTCGTCGAGGCTGCGTCCTTCAACCCACAGCGCCGTGAACAGACAATCGATAAACGCCTCAAAGCGTTCTGGCTGACGCAACTGGATACCCGTGACCGCACGCATCAGCATCAGTGTGTTGATCGGGAAATGCGGATTGAATCTCAGCGGCACCCCGTAGCGTTTCGCGTAGCGATCCAGATCCTGAAACATATACCGACCCTTCGCCGGAATCATTGCCGGTGACGCGTTGCCGGTTGCCTTGAATACGCCACCGAGCAGCATCGGGATGTAAATCAGTTCACTGTTCGTCTCGGCACAAATCTTCGGCAATTGGGTGTAGGCCAGATAGGTGGCAGGGCTGCCAAGGTCGAAATAGAACTCCACGGTTTTAGTCATTTTCGCGTCTCTGTCGTTATTGTTATGGCGTTGGCTTACCAGCGTTCATTCCAGGGGGCGCAGATCCAGCTCGAACGTCCAGGCATCCCGCGGCTGACTGTGTAGATACCAGTAGTTCTCGGCGATGTGCTCGGGATTGAGGATGCCATCCTGATCTTTGGTCGCGTACTTTTCCGGAAAACCGTTGCGAATGAAATCGGTGTCGATCGCTCCATCGACCACCACATGGGCGACGTGGATGTTCATCGGTCCGAGTTCCCGCGCCATGCTTTGCGCCAGTGCGCGGATACCGTGCTTGGCACCGGCGAAGGCGGCGAATCCGGAAGCACCGCGAAGTCCGGCGGTAGCACCGGTGAAGAGAATCGTGCCGCGATTGCGCGTGACCATGCGTTTGGCCACTTCACGGGCATTGAGGAAGCCTGAGAAACAGGCCATTTCCCAGATCTTGAAATACTTGCGTGCGGTTTCTTCAAGAATGCTGCACGGCACATTGGCGCCGATATTGAACACAAAAGCTTCGATCGGACCGAGGCGAGTCTCGATGTCTTCAATCAGAGCGATTACGTCTTCTTCTTTGCGCGCATCGCAGGCAAAACCGTGGGCTTCACCGCCTTCAGCCTTGATCGCGTCCACCAGCGGCTGCAATTTGTCGGCGCTGCGTCGGGTGACGCAGGCGATGAATCCTTCTTTGGCAAAACGCTTGGCAATCGCCCCTCCCGTGGCATCGCCAGCGCCAACCACTAATACGACCTTCTTGTTAGTCATGGGTAGATGCCTTTATTAAACGATCGTTAAGTGAACGAACGTTATGCTAGGATCCAGACCACGTCAAGGCAGTCGATTCGAGGGCAAACACATGCGTTACTCCGCCAGTCACAAGTTGGAAACCCGGGAAAAGCTATTGCAGAGCAGCTCGCTGTCAGCAAAGCGTTCGGGGTTTTCCACGGTAGGCGTCGACGGCTTGATGAAGGCTATCGGATTGAGTGGCGCGGCGTTCTACAGTCACTTTTCGTCGAAAGATGCGTTGTTCACTGCCATCGTCGAGCGCGAGTTGGGTCAAAGCCTTGAACGATTGGGCGGGGAGGGCACGCGGGATCGTGAGCGACTGGAGCGCTGTCTCAAGCACTACCTGAGCATGGCTCACGTAGAGCAACCTGAGGCCGGTTGCGCGTTGCCGGCGTTGGGCGCAGAAATTGCTCGATCGGATGTTCGGGTGCGCGAGCAGGCCGAGCTGTGGATTTGCCGGCTTCAGGAGCGTTGGGCACAGATACTTGAGAGCGAGACCCTGGCGTGGTCGGTGCTGTCGCAATGCGTTGGGGCATTGGTGGTGGCGCGCATGTTGGCCACGCCGGACGTTCAGCAAGCGGTGCTGAAGTCCAGCCATGAAGAAATTGGCCGGCAGATTGCCGCGCAGCGCTGATCTATTTACAGATGACAATCATGCTGCGACTGGTGTAGCCCGCAGGATTGAGACCGAACGGGTAATCGCCGGGCTCTTCGACGGTGTCACCGGATTTGGCGATGACCTTATAGCCTTTCGGCAAGCAAGCATTGGCGGCGCTGGCGTAGCATTTGTCCCAGGAGGACGATAGCCCTGAGCAGTTGATGTGCAGCCCTTTTTTTCCGCGTTTTACCTTGGTTTCCGAAGTCGCCGCACAACCCGCAATAGCCAGTATGGCGATCAGTATCAAAATTCGTTTCATTACCGTCCTTATAGCGGCCACGAGTCTATTGCCCGGGTTTGCCTGTGTTCGCCTGCGCTCTAAGCGTTTTGAAATCCCTGTCCGAAAAAATCCATGTCTGGCATTGGGTTACAGGTCTAAACATGGCCTAAATACGCACCAATTGCCAGACCTTCGTCAAAACCTCTTTCAATCAGCCGCTATTGCAGGCTTCGCGGCGCTACCCATGGTCATGGTTGCGCCGACAGACGCCAGAATAATGCACAGGATCGCCATCCATTGTGACAGTGTGAGGAATTCGTGCAGAAACAGCAGGCCCGATAAGGCTCCGAAAGCCGGTTCGATACTCATCAGTGTGCCGAATGTCCGTGCCGGCATGCGGGTAAGGGCGACCATCTCCAGTGTGTAGGGCAGGGCGGTGGATAGAATGGCGACGCCAATGGCAATGGGAATCAGGGAGGGGGTCAAAAGCGCTGAACCAGCATGCACGATGCCAATAGGGGCCACGAACAATGCCGCGATCATTACGCCTAATGCTGCGGTCGTCACACCGTTATCGGCACCTGCCTTCTGGCCGAACAGGATATAGAGCGCCCAACAGATACCGGCTCCCAGTGCATACCCAGCACCGACCAGATCGATTCCGGCGCTGGTGGCACCTGTTGGAATCAGCAACGTCAATCCTGCGGCGGCGAGAGCGATCCAGAGAAAGTCGATAGCACGACGGGAGGCATAGATGGCTACAGCCAGCGGCCCGGTGAACTCAAGGGCAACGGCAATCCCCAGCGGTACAGTGCGCAATGACATATAGAAGAGGAAGTTCATTCCGCCTAGAGCCATGCCGTAAACGATGACCGTGCGTAGCGACTTGGCGGTCAGCCTGGCTCGCCAGGGACGCAGTATCAACAGCATGATGACACTGGCAAAGATCAGCCGCAGCGTAGTGGTTCCCTGAGCGCCAACGATGGGGAACATGCTTTTGGCAAGTGAGGCGCCGGACTGGATTGATGCCATGGCTATTAATAGCAGGCCAACCGGGAACAGCATTGAGGCAAGAGAG
The DNA here is from genome assembly GCF_054682705.1 of Pseudomonas sp. H1_D05. Classification (NCBI taxonomy): domain Bacteria; kingdom Pseudomonadati; phylum Pseudomonadota; class Gammaproteobacteria; order Pseudomonadales; family Pseudomonadaceae; genus Pseudomonas; species Pseudomonas sp. H1_D05. The sequence goes on along the minus strand of NZ_CP162825.1, from coordinate 6,295,141 downwards.
CGTGGCTGGTCATTCATTGCGCGGCATCGTCCAAGGTAAAAAAGCAGGGTTTTATTTTGATAGTGGGCAATATACTGCGCATTCGTTGCCATCACGTCTATATAAAGGCCGTCTTTTCCGCCTATCGATAGAAAAGTGAAA
>NZ_CP162825.1:2687500-6290000 GCF_054682705.1 Pseudomonas sp. H1_D05 | reverse complement strand
ATATCGACGGCGGTGTTTGGCACCTCGATGTCGGCTCATCACATCCTGGGGCTGAAGCCGGTCCCAAGGGTATGGCTGTTCGCCATTTAAAGTGGTACGCGAGCTGGGTTTAGAACGTCGTGAGACAGTTCGGTCCCTATCTGCCGTGGACGTTTGAGATTTGAGAGGGGCTGCTCCTAGTACGAGAGGACCGGAGTGGACGAACCTCTGGTGTTCCGGTTGTCACGCCAGTGGCATTGCCGGGTAGCTATGTTCGGGAAAGATAACCGCTGAAAGCATCTAAGCGGGAAACTTGCCTCAAGATGAGATCTCACTGGAACCTTGAGTTCCCTGAAGGGCCGTCGAAGACTACGACGTTGATAGGTTGGGTGTGTAAGCGCTGTGAGGCGTTGAGCTAACCAATACTAATTGCCCGTGAGGCTTGACCATATAACACCCAAGCAATTTGCGTCGAAGAGACCAGATTGCGGTGTGTGAAGACGAAACGAACCGAAAGTTCGATGTTCACAAAACACCGAAAGCTGTCACATACCCAATTTGCTGAAGCGAGGCCATCTGGTCACGAGTCAGTACCCGAATTTCTTGACGACCATAGAGCGTTGGAACCACCTGATCCCATCCCGAACTCAGCAGTGAAACGATGCATCGCCGATGGTAGTGTGGGGTTTCCCCATGTGAGAGTAGGTCATCGTCAAGATTAAATTCCGAAACCCCAATTGCGAAAGCAGTTGGGGTTTTGTTTTGCCCGCAGGAAAGTTTTCACAGGACAACGCTGTCCCAGCCGTCGCAAGAAATGGCCATTGGGGAAATTCCTTCTGAAATGACCGGGCAGTTTTTGGTATGGTGCAGCTCGTTTTTTTAACGGACTGATGTCATGCCCACGGATCGGTACTCATTTATGTCGAAGAGTTGCTGTAGAAATGCCTGAACCGATCCCGATCAAAGACCACGAAAAAGAGACGCGCCTGGTCAACAAACGTTTGATCGCCTGCGCCTTGTTCGTTTTCGCCATCAGCTGCGCCCTTGTCGTGCGCCTGTACATCCTCCAGGTGGTGGAGTTCGACTACCACTCCACGATCTCCGAAAACAACCGCGTCCACGTATTGCCGATCCCGCCGACACGCGGCTTGATCTACGACCGCAACGGCGTCTTGCTCGCCGATAACCGCCCCAGTTTCAACCTGACTATCACCCGCGAGCGCGCCACCGACGTCAATCAAGAACTGGACGAGGTCATCAACCTCCTGCACTTGCCTGCAGAAGATCGTACAGTCTTCGATAAAGCCATGAAGCAGTCCCGTCACCCGTTTACGCCGGTCACGCTGTTCTATGAGCTGACGGAAGAGCAAATTGCTGTATTGGCCGTCAATGAGTTCCGCCTCCCGGGCCTCGATGTCGAACCCCAGTTCGTCCGGCATTACCCGCTCGGCGCGCATTTCGCCCACTCGATCGGCTACGTCGGGCGGATCAATGAAAAAGAGTCGAAGAGCCTCGACTCGGTCGAATATCGCGGTACGCAATCCATCGGCAAAACCGGCATCGAACGCTTCTACGAGGCGCAACTACACGGCCACGTCGGTTACGAAGAAGTGGAGACCAACGCTCAAGGTCGCGTACTGCGTGTGCTCAAACATACCGACCCGGTCCCGGGCCAGAACATCGTCCTGAGCCTCGACATCAAACTGCAGGAAGCCGCCGAAGCCGCGCTGGGTGATCGTCGTGGTTCAGTGGTAGCGCTCGATCCGTCGACGGGCGAGGTATTGGCCATGGTCAGCAATCCGAGCTTCGATCCGAATCTGTTCGTCACCGGTATCAGCTCCAAGGAATACTCGGCACTGCGAGATTCGATCGACAGGCCGCTGTTCAACCGTGTGCTGCGCGGGCTCTACGCACCGGGCTCGACGATCAAGCCAGAAGTGGCAATCGCCGGCCTCGACGCCGGCGTCGTGACACCGCAGACGCGCGTCTTCGACCCCGGTTATTACCAACTCCCGGACTTCGATCACAAGTACCGCAACTGGAACCACAGTGGCGACGGCTGGGTGGACATGGACGCGGCGATCATGCGTTCCAATGACACCTATTTCTACGACCTTGCGCATAAGCTCGGCATCGATCGCCTGCACGATTACATGGCAATGTTCGGCTTGGGTGAGAAGGTCTCGCTGGACATGTTTGAAGAGTCGCCCGGCCTGATGCCATCGCAAGCGTGGAAGCGCGCGACCCGCCGTCAAGCCTGGTTCCCGGGCGAAACGGTCATCCTTGGCATCGGCCAGGGCTATATGCAGGTCACACCGCTGCAACTGGCTCAGGCCACGGCATTGATCGCCAACAAAGGTGTCTGGAACCGGCCGCACCTGGCCAAGACCGTCGACGGTGTCGCTCCTGTCGACGAACATCCGATGCCGAACATCCTGCTCAAGGATCCGCGAGACTGGGAGCAGGTCAATCACGGCATGCAGATGGTCATGCACGATGCGCGAGGCATTGCTCGTGCGGCCGCGGCCGGTGCGCAATATCGCATCGCTGGCAAGAGTGGTACCGCGCAAGTGGTGGCGATCAAGCAGGGCGAGCGCTACAACCGCGAGAAAACCCTGGAGCGCCACCGCGATAACGCCTTGTTCGTTGGCTTTGCGCCGGCCGAGCATCCGAAGATTGCGATTTCGGTGATGATCGAGAACGGCGAGGCCGGTGGTCGTGTTGCCGGCCCTGTGGTGCGGCAGATCATGGACGCCTGGCTGCTTGATCAGGACGGTCATCTCAAGCCGCAATACGCCGCGCCGACGAAAGCGCCGGGTGACCCGCACGTTTAACTTTCAACAGTTCACAGTAGCGACTCATGCAAGCTGAGCCGTTACTGTGAACTGTCTTGCAAAGCCTATTTGCAGCGGTAACCCTCGGGCATCGTGACGGTGTAGTTGCGCTGCACGCGATCCTCGAAGTTCAGGTTCTGCAAGCCCTGTTCTACCAGAAAGGCTTCAACCTTGGTGGATTGGCAGTCTTCGTTATAGGACGACGCGCGAAGCAGGTAGACCGGGCGCTTGCTGACTTCGTCGCGGACAGTGGCAACGAAGGTGCTGAGCGTGGTGTAACCGGTGCGCTCCGAGGTCCCTACCGGTCCATAGGTGGTGTTCGGTTTACTCGTACAGGTCAGTCGGTCGTCTTTTTTCTTGCTGGTCTTGCACACGGTAGAGGTGCTGGTCGGCACTTGCCCATAGTCGGTGGCGGTATAGCGGTAAGTCACTTGTCGACTGCCAATATCGAGGCTGACAGTCATTTTTATCGGCGCGTGGTTCTTTGGCAGACTGGCGTCGGTATAGACCTCCTGGAAACCCCTGTCTTTCAGCGCGTTAACCATGTCGCGAAGATAATAGCGGGCATTAAGAGCGTTTTCGTCGCTGCCACTCGCAGACGTCACCAGCACAGTCGCCTTTCGGTCAAAATGATAGTCCGGATCGGGTGTGGCATTTAGCGCGACGTCCATTTGCGTGGCGCAGCCGCTGATCAACGCTGTCAGTAAAAACAGCGCGCATAGTAAAAACCGGGTCATGAGAAAGCCGCCTTACAAACTAAGGATTGAATAAGAGTTAAACGGTGTGGACTGGCGACAATTAACTTGCACGCCTGCGCAAGGCTCAGTCTTTCTGGTATTCCAGCAAATCGCCTGGCTGGCAATCGAGTGCTGCGCAGAGCTTGTCCAGGGTGGCCATCTTCACGCCCTTGACCTTGCCATTCTTCAGTAATGACAGATTGGCCTCGGTGATGCCCAGCAGGCTGGCCAACTCTTTCGAGCGAATTTTTTGCGTGGCCATGACAACGTCAAGGCGGACGATAATGGTCATTGTATTGTTCTATATGTATTGGCTTTGCTCATCGCTGAGTACTTTTGCATCGCGCATGATAATTGAAAACAAACAGAGCAATACGCCTTTGACAATCTCGTAGGCAGAAGTGGAAGACAGGCCGATCGAGAACTGAAAAATACGATCCCCTGGCGGCAGATCAATAGACAGGGCCAAACCTTGCAAGGTCTCTATCAGGGGGTAGGCGGCCGGAGAAATGATGCACAGAATCCCCACTCGCCATAACACCTTGATGTTGCGCTCGGTCCAGGTTTCGCCGCGGGACAAGCGCAGGAAAAACAACCCTGTCAGCCAGAGCACGTAGGTCGAAAGCAGGACGGGCAGGAAATCCAAAACGACGAGCAGCGCAGTGACCAGTGGCGAGAGCCATGTATCGGGGGCAAGCAGGGCACCTTCGACAAACGGGTCAAGTAATTGCGGCGAGTTTTCGGCGAAGGCGTAGAGCAGAGCCGCGAGCATTTCATCCGTTTGGAAGAACCAGATCGAAGCGTTGCCACCGACCTCGGTCACCGCTAAGACCCAGACAAGAATCGCTGCCAGTAATCCCACCCAATGCATGCGCTGCAGTGCCAATCCGTTGTTACGAGTACTCATGAAAAATCCTTGCGGTGTCATTGGGAATGACTAATTCTCGATGTTAAATTATCGAATGGCAATAATAAATTGTTCTTGTTTTGTGAAGGGCGTTGTTGGCATCGGACGCAGTGGTCATAGAGTGAACCTCAGTTCAATCGATTTGCGGGGATTTCTATGTCGATAGATTTTCGAGTTCGAAGCAAGTCGAGAGCAGGGGAGGGCCGCGACCTACGCGGTGGCCGCTGATATCGATGACGGGTTCTGCGAATGATTGGAGCGGGGGGCATGCGCCACAAGCATGCTTCAGTCCCCGCTCTAACCGGTCTTACTTGATCTCGGTAATGAAGTTTTCCCGCGAGCGCCGAACCTTTTTCAAGTTGACCAACCACTCTCCCTCAGTGGCTCTATGCCCTAGCGGCAGAATCACTACACTGCACAAGTTGCGGGCCGTGAGTCCGAGGATTTCATCGATGGCTGCCGGGTCGAAACCTTAGGTCTGATCAGTGTGCTCGTCATCAAATTCCGTAAAGGTGAAAGATGTTCTCCGCCCCCACATTTGAAATGCATTCCAATGTGGGAGCGAGCCTGCTCGCGAAGGATCCTCAAAGCCGCCGCAAAAAAATCAGGCCCCAGGCACCGGGCAGCTCATGTCACCTTCTTCACACTTCAAATACTGTTTCAGCGACTCAACCCGCAGCTTGGTCACCCCCGTCAGACAACTGCTGTAAACCCACGGATAAACGCTCCCGCCAGTAACTCCCGACGATGAAAACTTGCACTCGGCATCCCGAAACCCGAGCCACGCCCGCTGCGCGCTGACCAACAGCTTCTTGCCATCCGGGTTGTCCTTCAATCGCCCGATGATCTGTTGATACACGGTGTTCAACTCTTTGTCCGCCGCTTTGAAATCCTGCCCGGCGCACTGATTCATCGTCGCCTGATCGCTGGCATTGGCGCAGTCGACGGCGGCGTGGGCGAGGGGAGTGAACAGAAAGGGGGTGAGGGCCAGAAGCAGGCGTGGGGACATGGTCAAGTCTCGCTGTATCGAAGATAAGTGCCGAGCAGTGTAGCGGCTGCTTCGCACTTATTCAGGCAGGCGCATTCGGGAGGCGTCGAGCAAACGGTCGGCGATGGCCGCAATCTCTTCACCATCGTGCAGCCTTTCCAGCCAATGTGCAGGAATGCCCCGCACGCCGTAATAGGCGCCGGCCAACTGACCGGTGATCGCGGCGGTGGTATCGGCGTCATCACCCAGGTTGGCCGCTCGCAAAATGGCCGCTTCGAAGCTGTCCGTCTGGTGAAAGCACCACAGCGCCGCTTCCAGGGACTGCACGCTGTAGCCATTGCCTTTGATGTCCGTCTCGGACTGAACGAGGTATTCGCCACGCGCAATGGCGGCGACCTTGGATTGCGAGAAGCTGGCGGAAGGCAACTGACGCAGTTCTGCTTTGCTTGCGCCTTCAAGCGCTCTGGCAATCAACCCGGCCAACAATTGGCAGCATTCGATGGCTTCAGGTGCTGCGTGGGTGGTTCGCGAACTGTCGGCGGCAAAGCTCTGGATTTTCCGGGCATCGGGAAAGTAGAACAGCACCACCGGCACCAGACGCATCAGCGAACCGTTGCCGGCGCTGTACGGATCGGTCGAGCCGGCGAAGGGATCAGCGGTTTGTTGATACTGCGCGAGCGCCTGGCTGACGGTCATGCCGACATCGAAACATTCACCGGTCGAACTGAGGTAACCCCATTGCCACCAGTTGAGGTAGCGGCCCATCTGGTCGGCAGCGTTGAATCCATTCTTGTTCAGCAGGCTTTCTGCCAGACAGAGGGCCATGGAAGTGTCATCGGTCCACTGTCCTGGCTTGAGGTGGAACGGGCCACCGCCGACCATATCGGTCAATGGTGGGAATGATCCCCGTGGTTTGAACTCAACCGTAGTACCGACAGCGTCGCCGCACGCAAGACCGAGCAGGGCTCCGCGGTAACGTTCAGCGAGGGATGGCGGCATGATTCGTCCTTGTAGATTCAAATTCGCTGGAGAAGGTAACAGTTTCGTTGGGCAGAGGGTGCCTGGATCCATCACAGCAACGGTCAAAAAGTGCAGCTTGATGTGTCTTTGCTGATGAATGACTGCACCGCCTTGATACAACTTCACATTGGACATGTGGTCATACAGGCCTAGTGTTCAAAACAGGAGGTGACGTATGAAACCAGTACCCAATAGTTTCGAACGCAAAATCACGCTCAAGGCGCCGCGTTCGCATGTCTGGCGTGCATTGGTCGATGCCGAGGCGTTTGGCCAGTGGTTTGGGGTGGCGCTGGAGGGCAGGCGTTTTATTGCCGGTGAATGGACGCAAGGGCAGGTCACGTATCCGGGTTATGAACACGTGTTGTGGAACGTGCTGATCGAGCGGGTCGAGCCGCAGCAGTTGTTTTCGTTTCGCTGGCATCCGTATGCGGTCAATCCGAAGATCGACTACTCCCAGGAGCCGACTACGCTGGTCAGGTTCGAGCTGGAAGACTTCGAGAGCGGTACGTTGCTGAAAGTGTCCGAATCCGGCTTCGCGCACATTCCTGACATTCGCCAGAAAGAGGCGTATTACATGGACAGCCGTGGCTGGGAGGAGCAGTTGAGCCGGCTCGAACAGTTTCTTGCCGAGAGCGCCAAGGCCCGCGAGCGTGACGGTGGCTGAGACCTTCGAATCTTGCCTGAACGACAGCGACAGCCGGCCATGTGCACGGTGGTGCTGGAAACAGGCCCCAGGACAGCTGAACGTCGCGTAGATCGTGGCTTCCATGCTTGCTGCCTGACACGGCTAGGGGTTTTCGGAAGGGTTGCTATGGCGAATGTCCTACACGCGCTGGTAGCTTTTACGACTATTGGCGATTGGATCCACCGCGTAATCTACACACATCAACTGAGACACAGGGAGTGTTTCAGGATCAAGGATGATCGACCATTTGCAAGGATCGCTGCCGACAGGGAGTCGATAATGGTCTTGGGAAAAACCCGCTTCGGCGGGTTTTTTTTCGCCTGTATGTAGGAGCTGCCGCAGGCTGCGATCTTTTGACTTTGGCTTTTAAAAGCAAGATCAAAAGATCGCAGCCTGCGGCAGCTCCTACTTTGGTTTGTGCGTTACGAGGCGATCAATTGGCGCAGGACGTAATGCAGGATCCCGCCCGATTTGAAGTACTCCACCTCATTCAACGTATCGATCCGGCACAACACCTCGATCTTCTCCTGGCGCCCGTCCTCACGGGTGATCAGCAGCGGCAGATTCATCCGCGGTGTCAGCTCGACGCCGGTCAGACCCTGGATTTCAAAGGTTTCCTTGCCGGTGAGATTGAGGCTCTTGCGGTTCTGATCAAGCTTGAACTGCAGCGGCAACACGCCCATGCCCACCAGATTGGAACGGTGAATTCGCTCGAAGCTTTCCGCGATCACCGCTTTGACCCCCAGCAGATTGGTGCCTTTGGCCGCCCAGTCACGGCTAGAGCCGGTGCCGTATTCCTGTCCGGCAACCACCACCAGCGGCGTTCCCGAAGCCTGATACTTCATCGCCGCGTCGTAGATCGCCAGTTTTTCGCCGGTCGGAATGTAGATCGTGTTGCCACCTTCTTCACCGCCGAGCATTTCGTTGCGAATACGGATGTTGGCGAAGGTGCCGCGCATCATCACTTCATGATTGCCGCGACGTGAGCCGTAGGAGTTGAAGTCCCGTGGCTCCACGCCTTTTTCGCGCAAATAACGCCCGGCCGGGCTGTCGGCCTTGATGTTGCCGGCGGGGGAGATATGGTCGGTGGTCACCGAATCACCCAGCAGGGCCAGCACCCGTGCACCTTTGACATCCTTGATTTCAGGCAACGGGCCGGAAATGTCGTCGAAAAATGGCGGATGCTGGATGTAAGTCGAATCGTCCTGCCACACATACGTCGCCGCTTGCGGCACTTCGATGGCTTGCCACTGTTCATCACCGGCGAACACTTCGGCGTATTCCTTATGGAACATTGCCGTACTGACCTGATTGACCGCGTCGGCGATCTCTTTGCTGGTCGGCCAGATATCGCGCAGGTACACCGGATTGCCTTGCTGATCTTCGCCCAGCGGTTCGCTGCTGATGTCGCTGCGCACGCTGCCGGCCAGGGCATAGGCGACCACCAGCGGCGGTGAGGCCAGCCAGTTGGTTTTCACCAATGGATGCACGCGGCCTTCGAAGTTGCGGTTGCCGGAGAGCACGGAGGCGACGGTGAGGTCAGCTTTCTGGATGGCTTTCTCGATCGGCTCCGGCAGTGGCCCGGAGTTGCCGATGCAAGTGGTGCAGCCATAGCCGACCAGGGAAAAGCCGAGCTGATCGAGGTATTGCGTCAACCCCGCAGCCTTGTAGTAGTCGGTGACCACTTTCGAACCCGGTGCCAGCGAACTCTTCACCCAAGGTTTGCGGGTCAGACCTTTTTCCACCGCTTTTTTCGCCAGCAGGCCGGCGGCCATCATCACGCTCGGGTTCGAGGTGTTGGTGCAAGACGTGATCGCGGCGATGACCACGGCGCCGTTTTTCAGGCGATAAGTGTGGCCTTCATATTCATATTCGGTTTCGCCGACCAGATCGGCATTGCCCACCGCGACACCGCCACCGCCTTCACTTTCCAGACGTCCTTCTTCTTTACTGGTGGGTTTGAATTGCAGATCCATGAAGTCGCTGAACGCTTGTGCGACATTCGGCAGCGAAACGCGATCCTGCGGGCGTTTTGGCCCTGCGAGGCTTGCTTCGACGCTGCCCATGTCCAACGCCAGGCTGTCGGTGAACACCGGCTCTTGACCGGGCAGACGCCACAGGCCTTGAGCCTTGGTGTACGCCTCGACCAGTTTCACCACTTCCGGTGGCCGCCCGGACAGGCGCAGGTATTCCAGCGTTACGTCGTCAACGGGGAAGAAACCGCACGTCGCGCCATATTCCGGGGCCATGTTGGCGATGGTCGCGCGGTCGGCCAGCGGCAGGTCGGCGAGGCCGTCACCGTAGAACTCGACGAACTTGCCGACCACACCTTTCTTGCGCAGCATTTGCGTGACGGTCAGCACCAGGTCGGTGGCCGTGATGCCTTCCTTGAGCTTGCCGGTCAGTTTGAAACCGATCACTTCCGGAATCAGCATCGACACCGGTTGCCCGAGCATCGCCGCTTCGGCTTCGATCCCGCCGACGCCCCAGCCGAGTACGCCGAGACCATTGATCATGGTGGTGTGCGAGTCGGTGCCGACCAACGTGTCGGGGAACGCGTAGGTGCGGCCGTCCTCATCCTTGGTCCACACGGTGCGGCCGAGGTATTCGAGGTTGACCTGGTGACAGATACCGGTACCCGGCGGCACCACGCTGAAATTGTCGAAAGCGCTCTGGCCCCAACGCAGGAAGGCGTAACGTTCGCCATTGCGCTGCATTTCGATGTCAACGTTCTGCTCGAACGCGCTGGCGGTGGCGAACTTGTCGACCATCACCGAGTGGTCGATCACCAGATCCACCGGCGACAACGGATTGATTCGCTGCGGATCGCCACCGGCCTTGGCCATCGCCGCACGCATGGCGGCAAGGTCGACCACGGCGGGCACGCCGGTAAAGTCCTGCATCAACACCCGGGCAGGGCGGTATTGAATCTCGCGGTCGGAGCGGCGCTCCTTGAGCCAGGCGGCAATCGCCTTGAGGTCGGCGCCGGTGACCGTTTTTTCATCTTCCCAGCGCAGCAGGTTTTCCAGCAGGACTTTCAGCGACATGGGCAGCTTGTCGAGGTCGCCCAGGCTTTTGGCGGCATCCGGCAAACTGAAATAGTGGTAGGTCTTGTCATCGATTTGCAGGGTTTTGAGCGTTTTCAGACTATCGAGGGACGGCATTACGATCACTCCTTTGAATCCGCACGGCTACGGATTGAGGGGACGAATAGAGCTTTAAACCTAGCCCTGTTTTAGGTAGCTGGCTAATAACTGGACTCTATGAGCGGAACCAAGGTTCCGACATCGGCTATCATGCGCCGGTTTTCGTGACAGGCTTTGCTTCAACGCAAGGCCTGAGCATCGCGCGGCGGCCGAATGATCGCCCGCTGCCCAGGAGTAAGAATGAACACCCTATTCATGCATTGCCGGCCAGGCTTCGAAGGCGAAGTCTGTTCGGAGATTTCCGACCTCGCCGCGCAACTCAACGTGGCCGGCTACGCCAAGGCCAAAGCGGCTACCGCCTGCGCCGAATTTGTCTGCACCGAAGAAGACGGCGCCGAGCGCCTGATGCGCGGTCAGCGTTTCGCTGAATTGATCTTCCCGCGCCAGTGGGCGCGCGGGGTTTTCATCGATTTGCCGGAAACCGACCGCATCAGCGTGATCCTCGCGCACATGGCCGGATTCCCGGTGTGCGGCAGCCTGTGGCTGGAAGTCGTCGACACCAACGACGGCAAGGAACTGTCGAATTTCTGCAAGAAATTCGAAGGCCCGCTGCGCAAGGCCCTGACCGGCGCCGGCAAACTGGTGGATGACGCCAGCAAACCGCGTCTGCTGCTGACCTTCAAGAGCGGTCGTGAAGTGTTTCTCGGCATGGCCGATGCCGGCAATTCGGCGATGTGGCCGATGGGCATTCCGCGGCTGAAGTTCCCGCGTGAAGCACCGAGCCGTTCGACGCTGAAGCTGGAAGAGGCATGGCACCACTTTATCCCGCGTGATCAGTGGGAGGATCGTCTGCACAGCGACATGACCGGCGTTGACCTCGGCGCCGCGCCGGGCGGCTGGACCTGGCAACTGGTCAATCGCGGCATGCTGGTGACCGCGATCGACAACGGCCCGATGGCTGAAAGTCTGATGGATACCGGACTGGTTCAGCATTTGATGGCAGACGGTTTCACCTTCAAGCCCAAGCAACCGGTGGACTGGATGGTCTGCGACATCGTCGAGAAGCCGGCGCGCAATGCCGCGATGCTGGAAGAGTGGATCGGCGAGGGGCATTGCCGCGAGGCGGTGGTCAATCTGAAACTGCCGATGAAGCAGCGTTACGCCGAGGTGAAGCGTTTGCTCGAACGCATTGCCGATGGTTTCAAGGCACGCGGGATCAAGGTCGATATCGGCTGCAAACAGCTGTATCACGACCGCGAAGAAGTGACCTGCCATTTGCGCCGTCACGACACCAAGAAAGCCAAATCCCGCTGACACAACACATAACCCCTGTAGGAGTGAGCCTGCTCGCGAAAGCGCTGCGTCATTCAGCATTGATGTTGGCTGACACTACGCCATCGCGAGCAGGCTCACTCCTACAGGGGTGTGGCGTAACGCCACAGATGACCGAATACCCGGCAATGCGCGACAATGCCGGCCAGTTTCAGGAGTGAATCATGAGTGAAATGATCGATACCCCGGTCGACGGCACCCTCGACGCCACCGGTCTCAATTGCCCGGAGCCGGTGATGATGCTGCACCAGCACATTCGTGATCTGGTGCCCGGCGGCCTGCTCAAAGTGATCGCCACCGATCCCTCGACCAAGCGCGATATTCCCAAGTTCTGCGTGTTTCTCGACCATGAACTGGTGAGCCAGCACGAAGAGGCCGGTACTTATCTGTACTGGATCCGCAAGAAACACGCCTGAGTCCCAGGCGAACGCAAAACCAAATGTGGGAGCGAGCCTGCTCGCGAAAGCGGTATCTCAGTCACTATTAATGGCGACTGATACACCGCATTCGCCAGCAGGCGGGCTCCCACATTTTTTTGTCCCGGTTTAAAGGGTTTAGCCCGCCGAGCGACTGATCCGAATACGCTTGCGCGCACTGCGCGTCAGGCGAATCGACAGCATCAACGCCGCACAGCTCAAGCCCACGATCAAACCCTGCCACAAACCACTCGGGCCGCGTGGCTCGCCGAGCCAGTCGGTCAGACCAAGGGCGTAACCCACCGGCAAACCAATGCCCCAGTAGGCGAACAGGGTCAGGATCATGGTCACGCGCGTGTCCTGATAGCCACGCAGCGCGCCGGCGGCGGTGACCTGGATCGCGTCGGAAAACTGGAACAGCGCCGAATACACAATCAGCATCGCCGCGATGTGAATCACCGTCGGGTCAGCGGTGTAGATTGCCGCAATCGGCTCGCGCAGCAACAGCATCATGCTCGCCGACAGGCAGGCGTACGCCAGCGCGGTGCCCATGCCGACACCGGCAGCAAACCGCGCCTCGCGTGGTTCTTCGCGGCCCAGCGCCTGACCGACACGCACGGTAACGGCCATGCCCAGCGAATACGGAATCATGAACACCAGCGAACTGACATTGAGGGCAATCTGGTGCCCGGCCACCACGGTGGCGCCAAGACTGCCGATCAGCAGGGCGATCACGGCAAAAATGCTCGACTCGGCAAACACGGCGATACCGATTGGCAGACCAATCGCCAGCAGACGCTTGATCACTGTCCATTGTGGCCAGTCGAAACGGCTGAAGATTTCGCTCGAACGATAGGCCGGTGCCCAGCGCTCATAACCGGCCAGCCCCAGCGCCATCACCCACATCACGATGGCCGTGGCCCAACCGCAACCGACGCCGCCCATCGCCGGCACACCGAAATGGCCGTAGATGAAGATGTAGTTCAGCGGAATGTTCAGCGCCAGACCGCACAGGCCCAACACCATTGCCGGGCGGGTACGGCCGATGCCGTCACTGGTGCAGCGCAGTACGTGATAGAAAGCCACCGCCGGCAGACCACTGGCGATGCCGTGCAGGTATTGCATGCACGGGCCGATCAACTCGGGATCGACCTTCATCAGGTGCAGCACCGGCTCGGCGGCTACCAGCATGGCGGTGGCGATCAGTCCGACCACCAGCGCCAGCCACAACGCCTGACGGACGATAGGGCCGATTTCGCTGTGGGTACCGGCGCCGAAGCGCTGAGCGACTTTCGGCGTGGTTGCCAGCAGAGTGCCGGTCATCAGCAGAAACACCGGCACCCAGATCGAGTTGCCCAGCGCCACCGCAGCCAGATCCTTTGGCCCGACGCGGCCAGCCATCACCGCGTCGACGAAGCCCATGGCCGTAGTCGCCAGTTGCGCGATGATGATCGGCAATGCCAGGGCGAGCAGGTTCTTGAACTCCAGGCGAATCCGCGCGGGGCGAGTGAGGGAGACGGCGACAGGTTGATCAGTTACAGAATTCACGGGAAAAACGTCCACAGGTGTTGATGCGCAAGGCGCCGCATTCTACGCCGCTGACGCCTTGGTCAGGAAAAATCCTCTGTTGCGGATTTGTAAGCGCAAAGCCCGCTGGCCCGGCGACCGATCTGCACCTAAACTGCCGATCCGCCTAAGGAGCCCGCCATGCTGATTGTTGCCGACGAAAATATCCCGCTGCTCGATGCCTTTTTTGCCGGTTTCGGCGAGATCCGCCGGGTGCCGGGCCGTTCCATCGACCGTGCGACGGTCGCGCAGGCCGACGTGTTACTCGTGCGCTCGGTGACCAACGTCAACCGCACGTTGCTTGAGGGCAGCAAGGTGCGCTTTGTCGGTACCTGCACGATCGGCACCGATCATCTGGATCTCGACTACTTCAATGAGGCCGGCATCACCTGGTCGAGTGCACCCGGCTGCAATGCCCGAGGCGTGGTCGATTATGTGCTGGGCAGTCTGATGACCCTCGCCGAAATCGAAGGTGTCGATCTCACTCAGCGGACTTATGGTGTCGTCGGCGCCGGTGAGGTGGGAGGGCGTCTGATCAAGGTTCTGAAAGGGTTGGGCTGGAACGTCAAAGTCTGCGATCCGCCGCGTCAGGCTGCCGAGGGCGGCGATTACGTGAGCCTTGAGCAAATCATTGAGCAGTGTGACGTAATCAGTCTGCACACACCGCTGACACGCAGCGGCGTTGGTGCGACCTGGCATCTGTTCGATCAGCAGCGTCTGCAGCAGCTCAAGCCCGGTGCATGGCTGATCAACGCGGCGCGTGGTCCGGTGGTGGATAACGCCGCGCTGCGCGAAGTGCTGCTGGAGCGTGAAGACCTGCAAGCCGTTCTCGATGTCTGGGAGGCCGAGCCTGAGGTTGATGTTGCATTGGCCGAACTTTGCGTACTGGCCACTCCGCACATTGCCGGTTACAGCCTTGATGGCAAACAGCGCGGAACGGCGCAGATCTATCAGGCTTACTGCCAATTCATCGGCCAGCCAGCAAGCATTCAACTCAGTGAGCTGCTACCGGCGCCGTGGTTGTCGCAAGTGACCTTGCATGGCGACAGCGATCCGGCTTGGGCGCTGGCGATGTTGTGCCGAGGCGTGTACGACCCGCGCCGTGATGATGCGGATTTTCGCCGCAGCCTTGTAGGTAATGTTGGCGAGCAGCGGGTGGCGTTCGATGTGTTGCGTAAACAGTATCCGGTGCGGCGCGAGATTGAAGGGCTGAAGGTGCGGATTGAAGGGGATTCGCCGGCGTTGGCGAAGATCGTCGCGGCGCTGGGGGCGGTGACGCTCTAGAAACCGGGTCGGCCCTTTCGCGAGCAGGCTCGCTCCCACAAGGATCTCGCACTCACTGACGATCTCCTGTGGGAGCGAGCCTGCTCGCGAAGGTCTCACCACAAATGCCGGATTTACAGACAGAAAAAACCCGGCCAAAGGGGCCGGGTCAGGAAGACGGTGGCTATATCACTTTTGTTTGGCAGGCTTGACCAATCGCTTGTCCAGTTCGCGGCACGCGTCCTGGATCATGTCTTCGGTGATCGGTACTTCACGCCCATCCTTATCGATAATCGAGCAACCCAGAGGTTGGCCGGGCTTGGTGCGGATCACTTCAATCTTGTCATCGCTGCTGTGTTGCAAGGACATGGCCTGTCTCCTCATCAGGTTGTTTACCCAGATTAAAACCGCCACGTGACCAGGCTGTGACAGCGCCTTTCGATCCGTCATGAGCGGCCATTCCAGTCCAACAGAAATGACCGTTCGTCTCAACCTTGACGTTAGACCGATAGCAACTATGGCCTAGTCTTTGGGGGCATATTTAACCTGACTCATTGTGATTTACAGAGTTCCACCCCAAAGAAGGTTTACGCTAGCCCTTTCATCAACACGGATGTACACCTGAATGACCCCGAAGCTTTCTTCACGACACCGTCGCGCGCTGCGTCTGACCAGTCGATTTCTGGCCCCTTACCGCTGGCAGGTCATCGCTGCGCTGCTGGCATTGATCGTTACGGCCGCCGTCACTTTGTCGATGGGGCAGGGGATCAAACTGTTGGTCGACCGGGGCTTCATGACTCAGTCGCCGCACCAGCTCAACCAGAGCATCGGCATCTTCATGTTGATGGTGCTGGGTCTGGCGGTGGGCACGTTTGCCCGGTTCTACTGGGTGTCGTGGATCGGCGAGCGCTGCGTGGCCGACATCCGCCGCGAGGTGTTCAACCATCTGGTCTATCTGCACCCCGGGTTCTACGAGAACAACCGCAGTTCCGAGATCCAGTCGCGGCTGACGGCCGACACGACGCTGTTGCAATCGGTGATCGGCTCGTCGTTGTCGATGTTCCTGCGCAACCTGTTGATGGTTATCGGTGGCGTCATCCTGCTGTTCGTGACCAATGCGAAACTCACCAGCATTGTGGTGATTGCCTTGCCGTTCGTGGTTGCGCCAATCCTGATTTTCGGCCGGCGCGTGCGCAATCTGTCGCGGCTGAGCCAGGACCGGGTCGCCGATATCGGCAGCTATGTGTCGGAAACCCTCGGCCAGATCAAAACCGTGCAGGCCTACAACCACCAGGTCCAGGATGAGCGGCGTTTCGCGACGACGGTCGAGGACGCGTTTGACACCGCGCGAAAACGCATCTTTCAGCGTTCGTGGATGATCACCATGGTAATCGTGCTGGTGCTCGGCGCCGTGGCGGTGATGTTGTGGGTCGGAGGCATGGACGTGATCGCCGGGCGCATCACCGGGGGTGAACTGGCGGCGTTTGTCTTTTACAGCCTGATCGTCGGCAGTGCGATTGGCACGTTGAGTGAGGTGATCGGCGAACTGCAGCGCGCGGCGGGGGCCGCCGAACGTATCGCTGAACTGCTGGGTTCGGAAAACATCATCCAGCCGCCCGTCAGCGGGTTGATGACCTTGCCGGAGCGCGTGCGGGGTGAATTGCAATTGCAGGACGTGCGTTTTTCCTACCCTTCGCGTCCGGAAAGCTACGCCGTCAACGGTTTGAATCTGACCATTCGCGCTGGCGAGACACTGGCGCTGGTGGGGCCGTCCGGCGCTGGCAAGTCCACCGTGTACGACTTGCTGTTGCGTTTTTATGATCCGCTGGAAGGGCAGATCCTGATTGATGGCGTGCCGTTGACCAGCCTCGATCCGCTGGACCTGCGCCGTCACTTCGCTCTGGTATCACAATCGCCGGCGCTGTTTTTCGGCAGTGTTGAAGAGAATATTCGTTACGGCAATCCCGGGGCGACGCTGGAGCAGGTCAAGGACGCGGCAAAAATTGCTCACGCCCACGACTTTATCGAGAAAATGCCCAACGGTTACCAGACCCATCTCGGCGATGGTGGCCTCGGCCTGTCCGGCGGCCAACGTCAGCGCTTGGCGATCGCCCGGGCGTTGCTGGTCGACGCACCGATCCTGCTGCTGGACGAAGCCACCAGCGCCCTTGATGCGCAGAGCGAACACCTGATTCAGGAAGCCCTGCCGAGCCTGATGCAAAACCGCACCACGCTGGTGATCGCGCATCGACTGGCCACGGTGAAAAACGCTGACCGGATTGCGGTAATGGATCAGGGCAAGCTTGTGGCCATTGGCACCCATCAGGAACTGATTGCCAGCAATCCACTGTATGCGCGGTTGGCGGCTTTGCAGTTCAATGATGGCAAGAGTGCTTCAACGAATCCTGTCACCGATCCTGCCATTCACTAAATAGCCGCTCAGGTTGTGCCCATAAAAAATGCCCGTATCTCGCGATACGGGCATTTTTCTTTAGTCGGCGTCAGTCGGGTGATCACTGATCGTCGAAGTAGCGCTCATGCCAGTCCACCAGCGGCTGCGGCGAGTTGAGCTTCTGGCCGTAGATCACCGAGTACGACAGCACGTTCTGCACATACTGACGGGTTTCGTCGAACGGAATGCTTTCCACCCACACGTCGAAGCTCAGGTGATCGGCGCCGCGCAGCCATTGGCGTACGCGACCAGGACCTGCGTTGTAGGCGGCGGAGGCGAGGACGCGGTTGCCGTTGAACTGGCTGTGCACCTGGCTCAGGTAAGCGGCGCCGAGCTGGATGTTCTTGTCCGGGTCCAGCACTTGCTGCGGCGAGGCCAGCGGAATGCTGAATTTGCGCGCGGTTTCCTTGGCGGTGCCGGGCATCAATTGCATCAGGCCACTGGCGCCGACGCCGGAGCGGGCGTCGTCCATGAAAGCGCTTTCCTGGCGGGTGATGGCAAACACCCAGCTCGAATGCAGGCCACGTACCTTGGCTTCACGCACGAGCGTTTCGCGGTGGGCCATCGGGAAGCGGATATCCAGATCGTCCCAGTACTGCGCCTGACTGATGGTGCGGATCGCCGGGAAATACCATTTCAAGTCGTAAGCGAGTTTCGCCTGGGCAACCATTTCATCGCGATTGAAATGGCGGCTGACGTGATACCACTCGCGACGACCGTCGACGATTTGCCCACGGGCATGGAATTCCAGCGCGCGGCGTACACCCGGCGTGTTGCGCACCTTGTTGATCAGCGCCTGGCTGAGGACCAATGGCTTGTTGTTCAGCGAGTACGGCGATTGCGAGCGGTCGGCGGCGAGGAAACCGTAGAAGTCACGTTCGCGCGCAAGGTTTTTGTACAGGGTCTGCGCTTCCGGGTTTTGCGGCTGGGCCAGTTCCAGGCTGCGTGCCTGCCAGTAGCGCCAGCGGTTGGTGGTGGCCAGATCCTGCGGCAGACGGCGGGTCAGCTGGTAGGCGTCGTCCCAACGGGCCAGACGCAGGAGAAGGCGCAAGCGCCATTCCGAGACGGTGTTGTCGCGCAGCTCCGGGTCGTATTTGGTCATCACGTCCAGCGCGCGGCTGTCGAAACGACGGGCAAGGGTCAGGCCGATTTCCCGGGCAATCGCGACTTTTTCATCGCGGGAGAAATGCATGCTGCTGGCGTAACCGTCGAGCAACGCCATGGCCTTGTCCGGATCCTGACGGGCCAGTCGGCGCAAGCCGAGGCTGACCACATCGGACATCGGTTCATCGGCCGGGGTGAAGCGCGAAGGCTGATTGAGCAACTCCGGTTTTTGCGCCACATCCACCAGCAAACGACCGCGCGGGGCGAGGGTGGTCAGGCCGTTGACCAGACTGTTGGCCAGTGGATAGTTGCGTGCCTGAGCGGCAAGTTTGGTGCGCTCCCAGCGTTTCTGTTCAGTGAGCTGGCCATCGGCTGCCCAGATGCCGAACAGCGCGTCACACGCCGCAGGTTGCGATTTACCGGTCAGCCAAAGCTTGTCGGCGTTGGCGTAACCTTCGGCCTTATGGTTGCTGCTGATCTGGTACTGCGCATTCAGGCAGTCCAGTTCAGTGAAGTTGAGTTTCGGGTCGTAATACTTGACGAAGGTCGCCCAGTCGCCACGGTCGGCGAGCCAGCGCAACCAGCGCAGTTTCATCCAGTTGGCCTGGGGCAGGTCACCGTGTTCGGCGAGGAACTTCTCGATTTCCGCGTTGCTCGCGGTTTTCAGCCGCGCGGTCAGTTCGTCGTAGGCCAGATACGGTTCCAGCGGGTAATCGGCCAGCGCCTGGCTGTAACGGAAATACGGGCCGGTATCACCCTTGGCCAGGGCGCGCTTGGCTTCATCGTAATACTGGCGTTGGGTGGACAGGTCCACCGCCTGGGCGGATTGAGCGGCAGCGGCGGTAAGTAGCAAACAGGACAAGACACTGAAAAGGCGACTGCGCATGAGACATCCGGGCAGAGAAATCATGACAAGTGCCGACCTCGGTCAGCACTGAATTGTCTGTAGCTTAGCCTTTTGCCAGCAAGCGGCGAAAGCTTTGCCGGCCTCGCAGCACAAGTTCGCAACAAATGTTGTGCAGAGTGCTTCGACAGACAAATTGCCGGCCTGTTGAAGCCCTAACTCAGGTAGAATGCGCGCCCGGTTTTTGGAGAAGCTCATGACCCTGCTCAAATTCAGCGATGTGTCCCTTGCGTTCGGCGCTATGCCGTTGTTGGACAAGGTGTCCTGGCAGATCGCCCGTGGTGAGCGGGTGTGCATCATCGGCCGCAACGGCACTGGCAAGTCCAGCATGATGAAACTGGTCAAGGGCGACCAGAAGCCCGATGAAGGCTCGGTGTGGCGTGCCCCCGGTCTGAAAATCGGCGAATTGCCGCAAGAATTGCCAGTGGCCGACGATCGGACGGTGTTCGACGTGGTCGCTGAAGGCCTTGATGGCGTGGGCGCGTTGCTCGCCGAGTACCATCACCTTGCGCAGAACTGCGTTACTGAAGATGACCTGAACAAGCTGATGCACGTTCAGCAAGACCTCGAAGCCCGTGATGGCTGGCGCTTGCAGACTCTGGTCGAAAGCACTTTGAGCCGTCTGCAACTGCCGGCCGACAAGACCCTCGCCCAGTTGTCCGGAGGCTGGCGTCGTCGCGTGCTGCTGGCGCAGGCGCTGGTGTCCGAGCCCGATCTGCTGCTGCTCGACGAACCGACCAACCACCTGGACATCGGTGCGATTGCCTGGCTCGAAGAAGCCCTGAAAGATTTCCAGGGCGCCGTGCTGTTCATCACGCACGACCGTTCCTTCCTGCAAAACCTTGCCACGCGCATCCTCGAACTGGATCGCGGCGGCCTGATCGACTGGAACGGCGACTACGCCAGTTTCCTTGTGCACAAAGAAGCCGCGCTGGCCGCCGAAGAGACCGCCAACGCGCTGTTCGACAAGAAACTGGCCCAGGAAGAAGTCTGGATCCGCCAGGGTATCAAGGCGCGCCGCACCCGTAACGAAGGCCGCGTCCGCGCCCTGAAAGCGTTGCGCGTGGAGCGTAGCGAGCGTCGTGAGCGCACCGGCAAGGCCAACATTCAGCTGGACACTGCCGACAAGTCCGGCAAGCAGGTGATGGTCCTCGAGAACGTGAGTTTCGCTCACCCGGGCGGCCCGTTCCTGATCAAGGATTTCTCGATGGTGCTGACGCGCGGCGACCGTATCGGTCTGCTTGGCGCCAACGGCACTGGCAAGACCACGTTGCTGAAACTGATGCTCAGCGGTCTGCAACCGACCAGCGGCAAAGTGGAAGAGGGCACGCGGATCGACGTGGCGTACTTCGACCAGTTGCGTCATCAACTGGATCTGGAAAAGACCGTGATCGACAACGTCGCCGAAGGTCGCGACTTTATCGATATCGATGGTCAGAGCCGTCATGTGCTGAGCTACCTCGGCGACTTCCTGTTCAGCCCGCAGCGTGCCCGCACGCCGGTCAAGGCGCTGTCGGGTGGTGAGCGTGCGCGTCTGTTGCTGGCCAAACTGTTCAGCAAACCGGCTAACCTGCTGGTACTCGACGAACCGACCAACGACCTCGACGTGGAAACCCTCGAGCTGCTCGAAGAAGTGCTGCTGACCTTTAATGGCACTGTGCTGATGGTCAGCCACGACCGGGCATTCCTCGACAACGTGGTCACCAGTACTCTGGTCTTCGAAGGTGAAGGCAAGGTGCGTGAATATGTCGGTGGTTATCAGGACTGGATCCGTCAGGGCGGTTCGCCGCGTCTGCTGGGCGTAACCGAAAGCAAATCCGGCAAGGCTGACCTGAATTCGGCGGTGGTCACTGCCGAACCTGCTGTAGTTGCCGCGCCTGTGGCGGCTGCCCCGGCCGCCAAGAAGAAGCTCAGCTACAAGCTGCAACGCGAGCTGGAAGCGTTGCCGGGCGATATCGACGCCAAGGAACAGCAAATTGCTGCCGTGGAAGCTGAAATGGCTGAAGCCGGTTTCTATCAGCGTCCTGCGGCTGAAACGGCCAAGGTGATTGCTTCGCTGGAGCAGTTGCAGGCTGAGCTGGATGCGTTGCTGGAGCGTTGGGCTGAGCTGGACGCCTGAATGATCTTGATGTGAAAAAGCCCGGCGCTCAGTGATGAACGCCGGGCTTTTCACATGTAAGCGCAGTCCCAATGTGGGAGCGAGCCTGCTCGCGAATGCGCTGTGTCAGGCGGCATTAATGCTGAATGTGCCGACGCCTTCGCGAGCAGGCTCGCTCCCACAATGATCAGTGTTTCAACGTTTGACCAGGTGGACGGCGAGGACGTCGCATGGTGCGCCGTGCAGCACGTCATTGGCGGTAGAGCCGAGCAACAGCGCCAGGCCGTGACGACCATGACTACCGACCACGATCAGATCGCACTGCTGTTCTTTGGCGAAGTGATGGATTTCCTGACGCGGCTGGCCGTAGGTCAGGTGGCAGTTGGCGCCTTCGAGTTCGGAATACTTGAGTTTCAGACGCTCAAGACGTTCCTTGGCCTGATCGAACTGCTGTTGTTGCAGTTGTGACAGATCCATCGGCACGTCGCCGCCGAATGCCATCGCCATTGGTTCGACGATATGCACCAGCGACAGTTTGGCGCCATTGCTCACCGACAGCTCGCGGGCGCGGTGAATCACTGGGTCGCACTCTTCGGTCAGATCTACGGCGACCAGGATGTGGTGGTAGGGCATGAGGTGCTCCTCGTGAGGTTTCAATATTGTTAAGTATGGCTGGTTTCAAGCGCATTGGTTCCAAAGTGACACAATGCGCTCACCAAGAATTGGGAATAGAGATATGACGGTCTGGTTGGTGGTGTCAATCCTGCTGGTGGTTTTGAGTCCGTTGGCGTGGTTGCGCCCATCGCGCGCGCAAAGCGGTCGCATCGCCTTGCGCATGGAGGCGCGGCGCATGGGGCTGGCCATGCAACTGGCGCCTCAGGAATGGCCGCACTGGCTGGCGCAAGAGGCGCCGAATCCGTGTGCGCAGTATCATCGGCCGCGCCGTGGCAAGTCGCCTGCCTGCTGGACTTACTGGCAAAAATCGCCGGGTGTGTGGGTCAATCAATGGCAGGAAGTCTGCGAAGATCGGGCGCTGCTCAATCATTTCGAAAAGTTGCCCGGCAACGTTTTCAAAGTCGAAGCAGACAAGCAGATGATCGCCTTGTACTGGGGCGAGAAGGGCGAAGCGTCGGTGTTGCAGGACATCGACACCACTCTGAAAGCACTGGCGTGACGCGCGGACTTTTCCCACTGCAACGGTGGGGAACGTCCGGCAGACGCGCAATAAAAAGCCCGACATGATTCATCGGGCGGGGTTGGCCAGGCAGGCCGGAAATCTTTTTTGATGCAGGTTCTGTCAACGCATTTCCCTGTCGTCCACCCAGCGTAGCCCTTTAAACAAGGGCTGCTGCGAATTAGGGCGACTTTTCTAACTATTGATTCTATGAATGGCTTCACATGCAGACGCGTGTTGCGGGTCTTCGTCTTACAGAAATGACCGCAAAGTCGCATTTCAACCCGTATTTTGGGCGATTGACAATTGTCGGAAATTCCGTGAAGGTGACGTACCCAAATCAAACGGGCGTATGAATTGAGCGTTTGTCTTACAGACTGCTCCTACAGAATCCCGACTATCGCGTTGGCGGGTGTGCCGGGTGGATTGGCGTTAGCATCGACGAAAAAGCGTCCTGCCGAGCCATTCGCCTGCGTCCGACGTGTACTGTTCAGCTTCCATATCGTGGAGATCAGTTGATGATTTACGAAGGTAAAGCCATCACGGTTAAAGCTCTTGAAAGTGGCATCGTCGAATTGAAATTCGACCTCAAGGGTGAGTCCGTCAACAAGTTCAACCGTCTAACCCTGAACGAACTGCGTCAGGCCGTAGACACCATCAAGGCAGATGCTTCGATCAAGGGCGTGATCGTCAGCAGTGGCAAGGACGTGTTCATCGTCGGCGCCGACATCACCGAATTTGTCGACAACTTCAAGCTGCCGGATGCCGAGCTGGTTGCTGGCAATCTCGAAGCCAACAAGATCTTCAGCGATTTCGAAGACCTCAACGTCCCAACCGTAGTGGCCATCAATGGCATCGCCCTGGGCGGCGGTCTGGAAATGTGCCTGGCGGCTGACTATCGCGTCATGTCGACCAAAGCCAAGATCGGCCTGCCGGAAGTCAAGCTGGGTATCTACCCAGGCTTCGGTGGCACCGTGCGTCTGCCGCGCTTGATTGGTGTCGATAACGCCATCGAGTGGATTGCCTCCGGTAAGGAAAACCGCCCTGAAGACGCCCTGAAAGTCAGCGCCGTCGACGCCGTGGTTGCTCCTGAAAAACTGCAGGAAGCTGCCCTTGAACTGATCAAGCGCGCCATCTCCGGCGAGTTCGATTTCAAGGCCAAGCGTCAGCCGAAACTTGAAAAACTCAAGCTGAACGCTATTGAACAGATGATGGCTTTCGAAACCGCCAAAGGTTTCGTCGCCGGCCAGGCTGGCCCGAACTACCCGGCGCCGGTTGAAGCGATCAAGACTATCCAGAAAGCCGCGAACTTCGGTCGTGACAAGGCGCTGGAAGTCGAAGCTGCCGGTTTCGTCAAACTGGCCAAGACCTCTGCCGCGCAGAGCTTGATCGGTCTGTTCCTGAACGATCAGGAGCTGAAGAAAAAGGCCAAGGCCTACGACGAAATCGCCAAAGACGTGAAGCAGGCCGCTGTACTCGGCGCCGGCATCATGGGTGGCGGTATCGCTTATCAGTCGGCCTCCAAAGGTACGCCGATCCTGATGAAGGACATCAACGAGCACGGCATCGAGCAGGGTCTGGCTGAAGCCGCCAAACTGCTGGTTGGCCGCGTTGATAAAGGTCGCATGACCGCTGCGAAAATGGCTGAAGTGCTCAACGCCATTCGTCCAACTCTGTCCTACGGCGACTTCGGTCACGTCGATCTGGTTGTCGAAGCTGTCGTCGAGAATCCTAAGGTCAAGCAAGCTGTGTTGGCTGAAGTGGAAGCTCAGGTTAAAGAGGACACCATCCTCGCGTCCAACACCTCGACCATTTCCATCAGCCTGCTGGCCAAGGCCCTCAAGCGTCCGGAAAACTTCGTCGGCATGCACTTCTTCAACCCGGTGCACATGATGCCGCTGGTGGAAGTGATCCGTGGCGAGAAGTCCAGCGAGCTGGCTGTTGCCACCACCGTTGCCTACGCCAAGAAAATGGGCAAGAACCCGATCGTCGTCAACGACTGCCCGGGCTTCCTCGTTAACCGCGTGCTGTTCCCGTACTTCGGCGGTTTCGCCAAGCTGGTCAGCGCCGGTGTCGACTTCGTCCGTATCGACAAAGTCATGGAAAAATTTGGCTGGCCGATGGGCCCGGCGTACCTGATGGACGTGGTCGGCATCGACACCGGTCACCATGGTCGTGACGTCATGGCTGAAGGTTTCCCGGATCGCATGAAGGATGACCGTCGTTCGGCCATCGACGTGCTGTACGAAGCCAAGCGCCTGGGCCAGAAGAACGGCAAGGGCTTCTACGCCTACGAGGCCGACAAGAAAGGCAAGCAGAAGAAAGTCGCCGACCCTTCGGTGCTGGAAGTGCTCAAGCCGATCGTTTACGAGCAGCGCGAAGTCACAGACGAAGACATCATCAACTGGATGATGATCCCGCTGTGCCTGGAAACCGTGCGTTGCCTGGAAGACGGCATCGTTGAAACTGCCGCCGAAGCCGACATGGGTCTGGTCTACGGTATCGGTTTCCCTCCATTCCGTGGCGGTGCGCTGCGCTACATCGATTCGATCGGTGTTGCCGAGTTCGTTGCCCTGGCTGACCAGTACGCTGATTTGGGCGCGCTGTACCACCCGACCGCGAAGCTGCGCGAAATGGCCAAAAACGGCCAGAGCTTCTTCGGTTAAGCGCCCCCAACTAGAGTGAGAGTGAACTTATGAGCTTGAATCCTAGAGACGTCGTGATTGTCGACTTCGGTCGTACTCCGATGGGCCGCTCCAAGGGCGGCATGCACCGCAACACCCGCGCCGAAGACATGTCGGCGCACCTGATCAGCAAGTTGCTGGAACGCAACGCCAAGGTCGATCCTGCAGAAGTCGAGGACGTGATCTGGGGCTGCGTCAACCAGACCCTGGAGCAGGGCTGGAACATCGCGCGCATGGCTTCGCTGATGACCCAGATCCCGCACACCTCGGCCGGTCAGACTGTCAGCCGTCTGTGCGGCTCGTCGATGAGTGCGCTGCACACCGCTGCGCAAGCAATCATGACCGGCAACGGTGACGTGTTCGTGGTTGGCGGCGTCGAGCATATGGGCCATGTGAGCATGATGCACGGTGTCGATCCGAACCCGCACATGTCGCTGTACGCGGCGAAAGCCTCGGGCATGATGGGCCTGACCGCTGAAATGCTCGGCAAAATGCACGGCATCACTCGCGAACAACAGGACGCTTTCGGCGTGCGTTCCCACCAGTTGGCCCACAAGGCTACCGTGGAAGGCAAGTTCAAAGACGAAATCATCCCGATGCAGGGCTACGACGAGAACGGTTTCCTGAAACTGTTCGACTACGACGAAACCATTCGTCCGGAAACCACCCTGGAAAGTCTGGCGGCCCTCAAGCCTGCCTTCAATCCAAAGGGCGGCACCGTGACTGCCGGTACTTCGTCGCAGATCACCGATGGTGCTTCGTGCATGATCGTGATGTCGGCGCAGCGTGCGCAGGACCCGGGTATCCAGCCAATGGCGGTGATCCGTTCGATGGCAGTGGCGGGTGTGGATCCGGCAATCATGGGCTATGGTCCAGTTCCGGCGACACAAAAAGCCCTGAAGCGTGCGGGCCTTGGCATCAACGATATCGACTTCTTCGAGCTCAACGAAGCTTTCGCCGCACAGGCCCTGCCAGTGCTGAAAGATCTGAAAGTACTCGACAAGATGAACGAGAAGGTTAACCTGCACGGCGGTGCGATCGCCCTGGGTCACCCGTTCGGTTGCTCCGGTGCCCGTATTTCCGGCACTTTGCTGAACGTGATGAAGCAGAATAGCGGTACCTTCGGGGTGGCCACTATGTGCATTGGTCTCGGCCAAGGCATCTCCACCGTCTTCGAACGCGTTTAAGCGTCTCGTCGATGGAAGCCGGGGCCAAGTGCCCCGGTTTTTGTTTTTGTGGATTTATTTTGTTTTTATTTTTGAAAAAATTTGAGTGAGGGCCGAAGCATGCCGATACAACCTGGGCTCTACCAACATTACAAAGGTCCGCAGTACCGCGTATTCAGTGTTGCGCGGCATTCCGAGACCGAAGAAGAAGTGGTCTTTTACCAAGCCCTGTATGGCGATTACGGCTTTTGGGTACGCCCTCTGAGCATGTTTCTCGAGTCAGTCGAGGTTGACGGCGAGCAGGTGCCACGCTTTGCTTTGGTGCAAGCCGAACCGAGCCTTTTTTCCAAGGCATAAGGCGAGTGCGCACAGAACCCTGTGCTTGACCTCACCTTGTATCAACTATATATAGCGGTGCCGCGTCAGGCGCCAACCGCCTTTCACTTCTAGAATTCAGGAATTTTCTGATCCATGGGCAAATCGCTGGTCATTGTGGAATCCCCGGCTAAGGCCAAGACCATCAACAAGTATCTGGGTAACCAATACGTGGTGAAGTCGAGTATCGGCCATATCCGAGACCTGCCCACCAGCGGTTCGGCTAGCGCCAGCAAAGAGCCAGCCGCCAAGCGCGGCAAGGCTGCTGCGGGCGAAGGTCCGGTGCTCTCGCCGAAAGAGAAAGCGCGCAAGCAGCTGGTCTCGCGTATGGGTGTCGATCCTGATCATGGCTGGAAAGCCCAGTACGAGATCCTTCCGGGTAAAGAGAAGGTCATCGAAGAGCTGCGCCGGCTCGCCAAAGATGCTGACACCATCTATCTCGCAACCGACTTGGATCGCGAGGGGGAAGCCATTGCCTGGCACCTGCGCGAAGCCATCGGTGGTGACGACAGCCGCTACAAGCGTGTGGTGTTCAACGAAATCACCAAGAAAGCGATTCAGGAAGCTTTCTCGGAACCGGGTGAGCTGGACATTGATCGTGTCAACGCTCAACAGGCGCGTCGCTTCCTCGACCGCGTTGTCGGTTACATGGTCTCGCCGCTGCTGTGGGCGAAGATCGCTCGTGGCTTGTCCGCCGGTCGCGTGCAATCGGTTGCCGTGAAGCTGGTGGTTGAGCGTGAACGTGAAATTCGCGCGTTCAACCCGGAAGAGTACTGGGAAGTGCATGCCGATCTCGGCACCACCAAAGGCTCCACCGTGCGTTTCGAAGTGGCTCGCGAAAAAGGCGAAGCGTTCAAGCCGCTCAACGAAGCTCAGGCCATGGCCGCGCTGGAGAAACTCAAATCTTCCAGCTACAGCATCGTCAAGCGCGAAGACAAACCGACCAGCAGCAAGCCGTCGGCGCCGTTCATCACATCGACCCTGCAACAGGCAGCGAGCAATCGCCTGGGCTTCGGCGTGAAGAAAACCATGATGATGGCCCAGCGTCTGTACGAAGCCGGCTACATCACTTATATGCGTACCGACTCGACCAACCTCTCGGCTGATGCTGTGGCGATGGCGCGTACTTACATCGAAGACGAGTTCGGCAAGAAGTACCTGCCGGAAACGCCGAACGTCTACAGCAGCAAGGAAGGCGCACAAGAGGCTCACGAAGCGATTCGTCCTTCTGACGCCAACACCACGCCAAGCAAGCTGGCGGGTATGGAGCGTGACGCTGAGCGTCTCTACGAGCTGATCTGGCGCCAGTTCCTCGCTTGCCAGATGCTGCCGGCGCAATACCTGTCGACCACCGTCAGCGTAGGCGCTGGTGACTTCGAGCTGCGCGCCAAGGGCCGTATCCTCAAGTTTGACGGTTACACCCGTGTCATGCCGCAGATTGCCAAACCGGGTGATGACGACGTTCTGCCTGATATGGCGCAGGGCGACGTGATGAAGCTGATCAAGCTCGATCCATCGCAGCACTTCACCAAACCGCCGGCCCGCTACTCGGAAGCCAGTCTGGTGAAAGAAATGGAAAAGCGCGGTATCGGTCGTCCTTCGACTTACGCTGCGATCATTTCGACCATTCAGGATCGCGGTTACGTGACTCTGCACAACCGTCGTTTCTACTCGGAAAAGATGGGCGACATCGTCACCGAGCGTCTGTCGGAAAGCTTCTCGAACCTCATGGACTACGGCTTCACCGCAGGCATGGAAGAGAACCTCGATGACGTGGCGCAGGGCGAGCGCGACTGGAAAAACGTACTGGACGAGTTCTACGGCGACTTCAAAAAGAAACTCGAAGTAGCCGAAAACCCGGACAGCGGCATGCGTGCCAACCAGCCGGTCATGACCGATATTCCGTGCACGACTTGTGGTCGTCCGATGCAGATTCGTACCGCGTCGACAGGCGTTTTCCTCGGTTGTTCAGGCTACAGCCTGCCGCCGAAAGAGCGCTGCAAGGCCACCGTCAACCTGGTGCCGGGCGATGAAATCGCTGCGGACGACGAGGGTGAGTCGGAATCGCTGGTACTGCGTGGCAAGCACCGCTGCCCGATCTGCAGCACGGCGATGGACGCGTACCTGCTCGACGAAAAACGCAAGCTGCACATCTGTGGTAACAACCCGGATTGCGCAGGCTACGAAATCGAAGAGGGCAGCTATCGCATCAAGGGCTACGAAGGTCCGAGCCTGGAATGCGACAAGTGCGGCAGCGAGATGCAACTCAAGACCGGACGTTTCGGCAAGTTCTTCGGTTGCACCAACCCGACCTGCAAGAACACCCGTAAACTGCTCAAGAGCGGTGACGCGGCGCCGCCGAAAATGGATCCGGTGAAGATGCCTGAGCTGAAATGCGAAAAGGTCAACGACACCTACATCCTGCGTGACGGTGCGTCCGGTCTGTTCCTGGCTGCCAGTCAGTTCCCGAAAAACCGTGAGACCCGTGCTCCGCTGGTGATCGAGATTCTGCCGCACAAGGACGAGATCGATCCGAAGTACCACTTCCTCTGCGACGCTCCACAGAAAGATCCTGATGGTCTTCCGGCGGTGATTCGCTACAGCCGCAAGACCAAGGAGCAATACGTACAGACCGAAGTCGATGGCAAGCCTACCGGTTGGAAGGCGTACTTCGATGGCGGCAAGTGGACGGTTGAAGACAAACGTACGAAGGCCAAAGCTGAGTAAGCGTTAGCCTGATACTGAAAGGCCGCATGATGACCCCTCCGGGTTTTCATGCGGCCTTTTTGTTTTGTGCTTGCGGTGGGATCGGCTGATCCACGACACTGTCCGGCCTGTGTGAAGCAAATATTTCGTTGTGGAGAGCGCCGTCATGGCTCACGAACTCTATACCCGCACCAACCAGAAGATCTATTTCGCCGGACTGTCGCTCGAAGCTCTGGCTCGCGCCGAAGAGGGGCGAGCGATGAATTCGCTGGCGTTGATTCAGGCGGGGCGTGAATCGGCGTTGTTTCACCTTTACGGCGCTTTGCTCGGTCTTTGTCACGAGATCGCTGGTTTCTATCGTCTACCGCACGCCAATGCACCACGCGCCGAGATGCTGCTGACACGTGAGGTGCTGGAGTCGATCGCGATTCCCGAGTTGGCCGAGATGGTCGAACTCGCGGGAAACTCTGAAACCTGGCTGGCAAAACTGCTGGCTGCGCATTCGGCGCTGTTCCAGCCGCCACGGGTGCCACACAAGCCCAAAGGGGACGTGACTCAGCCGCTGATTCAGGCGATTAATCTGGATGAAGAACAAGCGCCAGAAGAGTTGAGTCGAGAGGAGCTGGAGAGCTGGCGGCAAAATCTGAAAGGCTTGGCGATTCGCTTTCGCGAAGGCTTGAACGAGTGCTGAGGGTGATTGACACGGTGGCAATCTGAAACATGCTGCTGGTCAAGATCCCGAGCGAAGCCTGAATGATGTCTATATAATCCCTGCCTTTCGTGGAGAACAGACCTATATGCCAACGTCCTTTCTAGAAATTGTCGAGTTACCAGACGGCCGAATCGAACTGCGCAGGGCTGAGGACGAGGGTTCTCTGGTGACGCTGGATTTCTCCGACGATGCCAAGGCGTTCCTTCAAGGTCAGCATGTAGAAATCGCCAAGGCGATGCTAAGCGTCGGCGTGCAGATGGCCGGTCGTATGGTCGAAGGCGAGTTTGATAAGGAAGAGGGGCCGCGGGTTCTTCATTGATCCGCGCCTTTGCTTTTTAATGTTACCGCTTCAGATCGGCTTCTCTGTCCCTGGAGAAGCCCTGCGCTTCACACAGCGCGTAGTAGCAACCCTCAACCCAAGCGAATATTCAAGCTCTGAGCTTCGCCCGTGCGTGCGGCGCTGATCAGTTGTTGCCGCGAGTGGGTGTTTAGCGGGTTGAGCCAGGTGACCACAGTGTGGCTGCGCCCCAACCGCAGAGCTTCGCACGCCAGTTGCTGGGCGCTTTGAGCACCCCGTGGTTGCAGTAGCAGAATACGTTCGCGGTTCAGGCCGGCATCCCGCAGCCAGGTTTGAGTCAGGCTGGCAGGTGGTGCGATCAATGTCAGCCAGCGTGCGTCCTGATCTTCGCTGAGTTCGCGAAGAATCGGGGCGAGCAGGTTCAGGCAGTTCCCGGCCGCACCACGCAGTGACAGCTCACTGAATACTTCGGGTTCGGCATTCCAGGGGCGTTCGACCGCGTCTTTCAGGATCGGCGCCATCGGTTGCGCCAGAAACGCTTCGAATAAAGGCAGTTGTGTTTGCTGAGGGGTGTGTGGGAACTGCATAAAGCCTCCTTTAGCGGCGGATTACGCCGACACTCAAGCCTTCGATCACCAGTTCCTGATCTTTCAGGTCGACTTCGATAGGGGCGAACTCGGGGTTTTCGGCAATCAGCCAGACCTTGCTACCTTCACGCTTGAAACGTTTGACCGTCACTTCGTCGCCGATACGGGCAACGACGACCTGGCCATTACGTGCTTCGCGGGTGGTGTGCACGGCAAGAAGGTCACCGTCGAAAATACCGATGTCCTTCATGCTCATGCCGTGTACGCGCAGCAGATAGTCGGCGCGCGGATGAAAGAAGGCCGGGTTGATGTTGCAGGATTCTTCGATGTGCTGCTGGGCGAGGATCGGCGCGCCGGCAGCGACCCGGCCTATGATTGGCAGGGTAGAGTCGTCTGCCTTGGCTTCAAAGCCGGGTATGCGAATACCGCGAGAAGCGCCCGGTGTCATCTCGATGGCGCCTTTTCGGGCCAGTGCCTTGAGATGTTCTTCAGCCGCGTTCGGCGACTTGAAGCCCAGTTCCTGAGCGATTTCCGCACGGGTCGGCGGATAGCCGTTGTCTTCGAGGCAGCGTTTGATAAAGGCCAGAATCTCGGCTTGGCGTGGCGTCAGCTTTAGCATATTGATCGCTCTGTCTTTTTATACAGTGACTGGGATTATATACAGTGAAGCGTCCTTGGCAATGCCCGTTTTTTTGCAGGCCGCCAGACGGTCGGCATTCGTGCTTATTAATGAGTTGGGCTTGTGTGGTTAAATAGCTGACCGACCATTCCCAAAACGAACCGGCAGGCTTGACAAGGCACAGGCTGAAACGTATGTTTCAAACAAGTGTTTGTCAGGCGGAGTAGCCATGGCCCAGTCGGAAACCGTTGAACGCATTCTTGATGCTGCCGAGCAGTTGTTCGCGGAGAAAGGTTTCGCCGAAACCTCATTGCGTTTGATCACCAGCAAGGCCGGCGTCAACCTGGCAGCGGTGAACTATCACTTCGGCTCGAAAAAAGCGCTGATTCAAGCGGTTTTCTCGCGCTTCCTCGGGCCGTTCTGCATCAGCCTCGATAAAGAGCTGGAGCGCCGTCAGGCCAAGCCTGAAAACAAGCCGACGCTTGAAGAGCTGCTCGAAATCCTCGTCGAGCAGGCCCTTGTGGTGCAACCACGCAGCGGCAATGACCTGTCGATCTTCATGCGTCTGCTCGGCCTCGCGTTCAGCCAGAGCCAGGGCCACTTGCGCCGTTATCTGGAAGACATGTACGGCAAGGTATTCCGTCGCTACATGTTGCTGGTCAACGAAGCCGCACCACGCATTCCGCCGATCGAGCTGTTCTGGCGCGTGCACTTCATGCTCGGCGCCGCGGCGTTCAGCATGTCTGGCATCAAGGCGTTGCGCGCAATTGCCGAGACCGATTTCGGCGTCAACACCTCCATTGAGCAAGTGATGCGCCTGATGGTGCCGTTCCTCGCTGCGGGCATGCGTGCCGAAACCGGCGTCACTGACGCCGCGATGGCCACCGCGCAACTGCGTCCGCGCAGTAAATCAACGCCGGTCGCCGCCAAGGTTTAACCGCGCACGGGTGGGCGCGGCAGCTTGTATCCGCTAAGCTAGCCGCCCATGCCGACTCTCGTTCTGAACCCGAAATCCATAGAAATTGCCGACCTGCCGAGCATTGCTCAGGGTAGCGATTTGCTGCGGATCGGGTTTTTCGTTTTCAAGGAATCTCTATGACTGCTGGCCTGCAAGGCTCGTTGATGGTGGACGTCGCCGGTACCTGGCTGACGGCCGAAGATCGCCAATTGTTGCGTCAGCCCGAAGTGGGCGGCCTGATCATTTTCGCGCGCAACATCGAGCATCCGCGTCAGGTGCGTGAGCTCAGCGCGGCGATTCGGGCGATTCGTCCGGATCTGCTGCTGGCGGTGGATCAAGAGGGCGGTCGCGTGCAGCGCCTGCGTCAGGGCTTCGTGCGCCTGCCGGCCATGCGTGCCATCGCCGACAATCCGAACGCCGAATACCTCGCAGAGCAATGCGGCTGGATCATGGCCACTGAAGTGCTGGCGGTCGGTCTCGACCTGAGTTTCGCCCCGGTGCTGGATCTGGATTACCAGCGCAGCGCTGTTGTCGGCACCCGTTCATTTGAGGGCGATCCGGAGCGCGCCGCAGTGCTTGCCGGAGCGTTCATTCGCGGCATGAACAGCGCGGGCATGGCGGCCACCGGCAAGCATTTCCCCGGCCACGGCTGGGCCGAAGCCGATTCCCACGTGGCGATCCCGAACGACGAGCGCAGCCTGGACGAGATCCGCGCCAACGATCTCGTGCCCTTCGCCGGGCTCAGCAAACAATTGGCCGCTGTGATGCCGGCCCACGTTATCTACCCGCAAGTCGACTCGCAGCCTGCCGGCTTCTCCCGGCGCTGGTTGCAGGACATCCTGCGCGGCGAATTGCAGTTCGACGGTGTGATCTTCAGCGACGACCTGTCGATGGCCGGCGCCCACGTGGTTGGCGATGCCGCCAGTCGTATTGAGGCCGCACTCACGGCCGGTTGCGACATGGGCCTGGTATGCAACGATCGCGCCGCTGCCGAACTGGCCCTGAGCGCCGCGCAGCGCATGAAGGTCAAGCCTTCAGACCGCATCGCGCGCATGCGCGGTCAGGCATTCGCCAGCACCGATTACCGTCAGGATCCGCGCTGGCTCACCGCCGTTGGCGCCCTCAAAGATGCTCAACTCATCGATTAAGGATTTTCGCTATGACGGTTTACGCAATCATCGGTGGCACCGGCCTGACCCAGCTCGAAGGCTTGACCATTCGCCAGTCACTGGCGGTGGACACTCCCTACGGCGCGCCATCGGCCGACGTGCAGATCGGTGAATACGCCGGCAAGGAAGTGCTGTTCCTCGCCCGTCACGGCCATCCGCATCGTTTCCCGCCGCACAAGGTCAACTACCGCGCCAACCTGTGGGCGCTGAAGCAGGCCGGTGCCGAAGCAATCATTGCCGTTAACGCGGTGGGCGGTATTCATCCAGCGATGGGCACCGGTCATTTCTGCGTGCCGCACCAGATCGTCGACTACACCAGTGGGCGCGAGCACACTTTCTTCGCCGATGATCTGGAGCACGTCACCCATATCGACTTCAGCTTCCCCTACAGCGAGCCGCTGCGTCAGCAGTTGATTGCTACGGTGGCTGCCGAAGGCTGCGAATACAGCGATCAAGGCGTGTATGCCTGCACTCAGGGCCCGCGTCTGGAAACCGTGGCGGAGATCGTGCGTCTGGAGCGCGATGGCTGTGACATCGTTGGCATGACCGGCATGCCGGAAGCGGCGCTGGCGCGTGAGCTGGATCTGGATTACGCCTGTCTGGCGCTGGTGGTGAACCCGGCGGCGGGCAAGACCACCGAAGTGATCACCATGGCCGAGATCGAGCAGGCGTTGCATGACGGCATGGGCAAGGTGAAATCGGCGTTGGCGCGGGTGTTGGCCGGCTAAGGACTGCCCATGAGCATTTTCATCGAAAGGCTAAAGTCGTTGGCCTGGACTCAGGCATTCAGTAGCAAGGCGCTGGCCAAGGCTCGGGCTTATGCCGCCGAAGATCGGGTAGAGATCATCGAGATCGATGACAGAAAGGTCGAGGCGTTCTGCGTCGGTTCGGAAGATCAGGCGTATGAACAAACCATTTACCTGTCCGAAGATCGGCTGGGTTCCGTCAACGTGCGTTGCCTGTGCAGCTGTCCTGTCACAATTGACTGCAAACACTGCGCTGCGGTGCTCTATCACCTGCAGGGCAGTGATCATAATGCGTCTGAAAGTGACGCACAGATCCCGTTGGGTCGGGCGCTGGAACATTGGCTTTCGACCATTCCCGTGCCGGCCAAGCCCACCGAAGAAGGCGCGCAAACCGCAGGCACGCGCCTGTTTTACAAGCTCAAGCCAACGTCAGTGAGCGGCAAGTGGCTGCTCGATATTTTCAAGGTCTCCCAGCTCAAGAGCGGCGAGTTGCGCGAAGTCAAACCGATGTATTCGCTGGCGGAAATGCTCATGCGTCAGCCCGGCTACCTGTCCGAGCTGGATCTGCGCGTCGCCAGGCTGCTGGTTGCCATGCACTCCCATCACGCCTATTACAGCGGCTATCCGCTGGAAGGCAGCAGCGGCGCCGAACTGCTGGAAATGCTCCTGCGCACCTCGCGGCTGTTCCTCGATTTCGAGGATCTGCAACCGTTGATGTCTGGCGCGAAACGCATCGGCCAGTTCGCCTGGGCCGAGCAGGCCGACGGCGGGTTCCGCGCGCAGTGGAGCAGTGCCGAGGCTACGCAGGAAACCGTGCTGGCGCTGGAGCCGCTTTATTACCTGGATCGTGAACAGCGGCAGATTGGCCCTCTGTTCAATGAACTGGAAGAAAAACTGGCCAGTCATTTGACTCTGGCGCCGGACATTCCGGCGCGTCAGGCCATGCAGTTCAGTCATCGCATGAGCGCCGCAACGAGAATCCCGCCGCCCCACCAACTGACCGAACGAATCATCGACGACGTACTACCGCAGCCGCAACTCACCCTCGTCAGCGGTCGGGAGCGCTCGCGCTGGGAATACGTTCTTGAGCACCGCGCCGCCCTGGTGTTTACCTACAACGGCCAGCCGACGGTGGATCGCAACCCGGAAGTAATGATCCTCAACGGTACCGAAACCCAGCGCATTCAACGCCAGCCGGCAGTGGAAAAGAAACTGCGCCAGATCCTGCAAAAGCTCGGCTTCAAGAAAACCACGCGCAAGAGCTCGCTGGATCGTCCCGGCGAGATGTTCACGTTGCCGGATGATTCCGCCTGGCTCGGGTTTATGCACGAAGGGCTTGCCACGTTGCGCGCCTCGAACTGGGAAGTCGAGATGAGTCCCGGCTTTCATTTCAATGTGCAACCGGTTGAGCATTGGTACGCGGAGGTCGAGGAAGAGGCCGGGCATCAGTGGTTTGATTTGCAGTTGGGTATTGTCGTCAATGGCCAGCGCTACAGTTTGCTACCGATCCTTCTGCACTTGTTGCGCACCCAGCCGCGCTTGCTTGACCCGGTCAATCTGGCGCAACGCAGCGATGACGAAAAACTCCTGATCGAACTGAAACCCAGCGGTTTTGGCGACCCATCGGGCGCCAAGGTCGCGCTGCCGCTGAGTCGGATCAAACCGCTGATGGCCACGCTGGGCGAGTTGTACCTGGGCGGTCATCAGGGCGATGCACTGCGCTTGAGTGTCCCGGATGCCGCGCGCTTGAGTATGCTCGATGGCGTGCCGCTGGATTGGCAGGGGGGCGAGCGGCTGCGCACCTTCGCCAAGCGCTTGCAGAATTCCAGTCACACCCGTGTCGCTGCGCCGGCCGGCCTTAACGCGCAACTGCGCCCCTATCAGCTCGAAGGCCTGAACTGGATGCAGACCCTGCGCGAGCTTGAGGTCGGCGGCATTCTGGGCGATGACATGGGGCTGGGCAAAACGCTGCAAACCTTGGCGCATCTGCTCACGGAAAAACACGCCGGACGCCTCGATTGCCCGGCTCTGGCGGTGATGCCGACCAGCCTGATTCCCAACTGGCTCGACGAGGCCGAGCGCTTCACCCCCCAGTTGAAAGTGTTGGCGCTGCACGGCTCTGGGCGGCAAAAGGATTTCGCTGATCTGGCTGAATACGATCTGGTACTGACCACTTACGCTTTGCTGCCGAGGGATCTCGAGGTTCTACAGCCGCAGTTGTGGAGCGTGCTGATTCTCGACGAAGCGCAGAACATCAAGAACCCGCTCAGCAAAGCCGCGCAGGCCGCACGCGATTTGCAGGCCCGCCAGCGCTTGTGCCTGAGCGGCACGCCATTGGAAAACCACTTGGGCGAGCTTTGGTCGCAGTTTCATTTCCTCATGCCCGGTTGGCTCGGCGACAGCAAGTCCTTCAATCGCGATTACCGCACGCCAATCGAGAAGCACGGCAATGTTCAGCGCATGCAGCACCTGACAGCGCGCATCAAACCGTTTTTGTTGCGCCGCAAAAAGGATCAGGTGGCCACCGAACTGCCGCCGAAAACCGAAATTGTCCATTGGGTCGATCTCAGCGACGGCCAGCGGGATGTCTATGAAACGGTGCGCGTGGCGATGGACAAAAAAGTCCGCGACGAAATTGCCCGCAGTGGTGTGGCGCGCAGTCAGATCATCATTCTGGATGCCTTGCTCAAGCTGCGGCAGGTCTGTTGCGACTTGCGTCTGATCAACATGCCGATGACAGCGAAGGCGCTGCGCTCCGGCAGTGGCAAGTTGCTCAGCCTGATGGAGATGCTCGAAGAGTTGCTCGGCGAAGGTCGAAGAATCCTGCTGTTTTCGCAGTTCACCTCGATGCTCGCCTTGATCGAGGAAGAATTGCAGCAACGTGACATTGCCTATTCGCTGCTGACCGGGGACACCACGGATCGACGCACACCGGTGAAGGATTTTCAGGGCGGCAAGGTGCCGCTGTTTCTCATCAGTCTCAAAGCGGGCGGTACCGGGTTGAACCTGACCGCTGCGGACACGGTGATTCACTTCGACCCTTGGTGGAACCCGGCGGTGGAGAATCAGGCCACCGATCGTGCGTATCGAATCGGGCAAAACAACCCGGTGTTCGTTTACAAGCTGATTGCTCGTGGCACGGTAGAGGAAAAAATACAGGCGCTGCAGCAGGAGAAAGCGGCGTTGGCCGGAGCGGTGCTTGAGGGCGGGACGACCGGTGGCTGGAAGCTGGAGCAGAGTGACATTGAGGCGCTGTTTGCACCGTTGCCGGTTTCCAAGAATTGAGCCTGGGTTTTAAACGTTATACCGAGGTGAGCCATTCGCGAGCAGGCTCGCTCCCACATTAGATTTGTGTGATTCACAAGATCCCTGTGAACACTGGATTGGTGAATGCCACCGATCCAGTGTGGGAGCGAGCCTGCTCGCGAAAGCTATCTAACAGGCGACGTAGATATCAACGCTTGTCGGACTTATCCGGCAACGGCGCAAACAACGCCTCGATATCATCACTCTGCAACTTCCAGTCCCCGGCCTTGCGCCCATCCAGCACGCCCGCTGCCAAGTCGGATTTTTCCTTTTGCAGGTGCTGAATCTTCTCTTCCACGGTGCCCCGGGCAATCATCTTGTAGACGAACACCGGTTTCTCCTGGCCGATCCGATAGGCGCGATCCGTCGCCTGATTCTCGGTGGCCGGGTTCCACCACGGGTCGTAATGAATCACCGTGTCGGCCTCGGTCAGGTTCAAACCGACGCCGCCGGCCTTCAGGCTGATCAGAAAGATCTGACGCTTGCCGCTCTGGAATTCCTTCACCGGCGTGCGCCGATCCCGGGTCTGGCCGGTCAGTAGCGCGTAGGACACGTTACGTTTTTTCAGCTCTTCCTCGATCAACGACAGCATCGAAGTGAACTGCGAAAACAGCAGAATCCGCCGGCCTTCCTCGAACAACTCCTCGAGCATTTCCATCAAACTGTCGAGCTTGCCTGACGTGCTGCCGCGAGCGGGCAGGGTGGCGTCATTGACCAGGCGCAGATCGCAGCAGACCTGACGCAGTTTGAGCAGCGCCTCAAGAATGATGATCTGGCTGCGCGCCACGCCTTTGCGGGTGATCTCGTCGCGGACCTTCTTGTCCATCGCCAGGCGCATGGTTTCATACACATCGCGCTGCGCTTCGTTGAGATCGACCCAATGGATGATCTCGGTTTTCGGCGGCAACTCGGTCGCCACTTGTTCCTTGGTGCGGCGCAGCAAGAACGGTTTTATCCGACCGTTGAGGTGCTGAA
Organism: Pseudomonas sp. H1_D05; assembly: GCF_054682705.1. Classification (NCBI taxonomy): domain Bacteria; kingdom Pseudomonadati; phylum Pseudomonadota; class Gammaproteobacteria; order Pseudomonadales; family Pseudomonadaceae; genus Pseudomonas; species Pseudomonas sp. H1_D05. Next base: position 6,251,094 of record NZ_CP162825.1, on the reverse strand, counting down.
GCCTGACTTCACTGCCGCGCTTTTCAATCGGCACGCGGTAATCGGCGTTGAAGCTTTTTACGTCGCCGAGCCAGCCGGGCAGCAGGAAGTGAAACAGCGACCACAGCTCGCCCAAGTGATTTTCCAGCGGCGTACCGCTGAGGCACAGGCGCTGACGCGCATTCAGCTCGCGCGCGGCTTGAGCGGCTTTGCTGTTCGGATTCTTGATGTACTGCGCTTCATCCAGCACCAGCACATGCAGCGGCTGTTTGGTCAGACGTTCGACGTCTTTCGGCAGCAGGGCGTAGGTGGTGAGGATCAGGTCGAAGTCGGCCAGATTATCGAAATGCTTTTTGCGAGTGGCGCCATACAGGGCAACCACTTTCAGTTGCGGGGTAAAGTGCGCCGCCTCATCGAGCCAGTTCGGAATCAGGCTGGTCGGCATCACCACCATGCACGGGCGATCGAGACGTCCGGCGTTTTTCTCGCTGAGAATATGCGCCAGGGTCTGTAGGGTTTTACCCAGGCCCATGTCATCCGCAAGAATCCCGCCGACTTCCAGTTGCCGCAGCGATTGCATCCAGCTTAAGCCTTCGAGCTGATAAGGCCGCAACGTCGCATTCAAGCCTTCAGGCGCCTCTGCGCTGAAATCACGAATATCGCGCAGGCGTTGGGCAAACGTGCGGATCTGCTCGCCGCCCTCCCACAGCAGCGGAAGGCCTTCCAGCGAATTCAGGCGGGTGGCGTCGGCCTTGCTCAGGCGCAGGGTGGTTTCGCCCGGCTCTTGCAAATAGAACTCGCCGAGCGTCATCAATACCGGCTTCAACCGGCCCAACGGCAAAGCCACTTGCAGCGGCCCATGCTCGCTGGTGCGTTGCGGGATGTTGACCAGAATCAGCTCGTCATCGCGACGGCGCGCCAGGCGTTCCGGATTGAGGATTTCCGCGTGCGAGCGCATCAGATTGAGCAAGATAGGCAACAGACTCAGGCGCTCACCATTGACGATGATCCCCAGTTCCAGATCAAACCAATCGCGTTCCGGCACCTGCTCGACGGTGGCGTACCAGTCATCCACAGCGGTCAGATCGAAGCCGAATTCCTCATCGATCTGCAATTCCCAGCCTTGGCTGCGCAGTTTCGGCAGGTCGTTGAGGGTGAACGTCAGCCAGGCGCTGTCATTGACCATCTCGTACAGCTCACCGGCGCTTTCCGGCAGGGCTTTGCTCTGGCGGGTGGCGATGCGAAAGCCGAGGATGCGCAACTGTTCGCGGTACGACTGCTCGATATCCGGATGGCGTTTGACGCGCAGCGTCTGGCTTTCCTGGCGAATCAGGATATCGCTGTTCTTCTGCCCGCTGACGTACTCGTCAAGGTAGCTGAACGAAAGCGCCGCGCGATGCTGAATGTAGCGCTGCATCTTGCCGTTGCGCGGTTCGAAGGCACTGAACTCGACACTGGCCAGCCATAGGCGTGGCAGTGGCTGCACATTGTCGACCAGCACTTGCGGTGGCGCCTTCGGGCTGCGATTTTCCAGCACGGCTTGCAGCTTTTCCAAGAGTTCGGCGTCTTTGGCGGCGGCCGGGTAATCGAGGGTTTCCTGCACTTTCAGCAGCACCGCTGCGCAGTGTTTGCAGTTGCTGCGAACCGGGCACGTGCAGCTGGCATCGACCAGCAGCAAGGTGTTTTTGGCGGATTCGCGCAGCTGGATGGTCTGGCGGTAAACGTTACCGCCAGAGCCTTCGCAACTGGCGGTGATGGTCGCATCGCCGACCTGGGCGATGCGTACCCGGTTTTCCAGGGCATAGCGGCGGCCACGCTCCAGGCTCTGTTCCTTGAATCGGCTGACCCAGGAGGGTGCCAACGGTTTACTCAGGGGCGGGGACATAAGGACTTCGATCAGTCCGGAATCGCTTCAGGCGCTTCCCGTGGCGCTGGCGCGGTCAGGGAAGTGATCTTGATCAGCAAGGCCAGATGGCCGTTGTCCAGGTAGTTGAGTTGGCCATTTTTGGTGTGGCTGTCCTGCTTCAGGCGCTCGCTGGCGGTGACCAGGCCATTGGCGTCGATCTGATTGACCCAGAAATCGGCGTTCACATCGGTGAAACGCCCCAGTTTCATTTCCAGCGTGCCCTCGATCGGGAATTGACCGAACTGCTCCTGACCGTCGCTGACCGCCACTTTTGCCGGTGCTTCGCCAAGGGTTTGCTGCCAGGCCTTGTGCATCAGCACGCTGTAGTCGCCGCTGGCGGTGAGTTTGCTGACAACGTCGTTCAACGCCGGTGTGCGTTTGCTGTCGTCGCTCAAACGCTGGGCCCCAGCGGCCCAGTCTTCCGGCGCGGCGCGGCTGACGATTGCCGGTACGGCGTTCTGGCGCACCAGAATCATTTCGACCTGATACAGGTCATCGGCGAAAGCCGAAGGGGCTACCAAAGCAAGTAGCAAAGTCACTGAGCGGAACAGGCGCATTGGGCGTCCTTCAAACAGATTTCGGGAGGAGGCGCTCAAACAGCGCCTCTACAGTATTAAAGCGCTCTTCCGGACGTTCCATCGGTACCTGGAATTTGAACATCGTCGCGCCTTCGAATTTGTAGCGTTTTGGCTGGCTCTGGATCAGCTTGATCAGCGTCATCGGGTCGACCGGCGTCTGCGCTTCGAACTCGATGCGCCCACCTTGCGGCCCGCCATCGACCTTCTTGATACCCAGTTGCTCAGCCTGCAATTTCAACGCCGTGATGCGCACCAGATTCTTCGTCGGTTCCGGCAACAAGCCGAAACGGTCGATCATCTCGACTTGCAGATCCTTGAGGCCTTCCTCGTCGGTGGCCGAAGCGATGCGTTTGTACAGAATCAGACGCGCGTGAACATCCGGCAGGTAGTCTTCCGGAATCAGCGCTGGCACTCGCAAGTTGACTTCCGGGCCACCGCCCAGCGGCTGATCGAGGTTCGGTTGTTCGCCCTTACGGATCGATTTCACCGCGCGTTCGAGCATCTCCATATACAGCGTGAAGCCCACGGCCTGAATCTGCCCGCTCTGGCCATCGCCGAGCAGTTCGCCGGCGCCACGGATTTCCAGGTCGTTGGTCGCCAGGACGAAACCGGCACCGAGATCCTGAGTGTTGGCGATCGCTTCCAGACGCTTTTCCGCGTCCGAGGTGATTTGCTGGCGCGGCGGTGTCAGCAGGTAGGCGTAAGCCTGGTGGTGACTACGGCCGACACGACCACGCAACTGGTGCAGTTGTGCCAGGCCGAACTTGTCGGCGCGCTCGATGATGATGGTGTTGGCGCTCGGCACATCGATGCCGGTCTCGATGATGGTCGAGGCGATCAGCACGTTGAAGCGCTTGTGATAGAAGTCGCTCATCACCTGTTCAAGTTCGCGCTCGCGCATCTGTCCGTGACCAATGCCGATGCGGGCTTCCGGCACCAGTTCGGCGAGATCGGCGGCGCACTTCTCGATGGTTTTCACATCGTTGTGCAGGTAGTAAACCTGGCCGCCGCGCAGCAGTTCACGGAGCAGGGCCTCTTTGACCGTGCTCTTGTTCTGCTCCATGACGAAGGTGCGCACCGACAGGCGTCGCGCTGGCGGCGTAGCGATGATCGACAGGTCGCGCATGCCCGACACCGCCATGTTCAGCGTGCGCGGAATCGGCGTGGCGGTCAGGGTAAGAATGTCGACTTCGCTGCGCAGGGCCTTGAGCTGTTCTTTCTGACGGACACCGAAACGGTGTTCTTCGTCGATGATCACCAGCCCGAGGTTTTTGATTTTTACATCGTCGGACAGCAGCTTGTGCGTGCCAATGACGATGTCGATTTTGCCTTCAGCCAGATCGGCGATCGCCGCGTTCACTTCCTTGGCCGATTTGAAGCGGCTCATTACTTCTACTGTCACGGGCCAGTCGGCGAAGCGGTCGCGGAAGCTGTTGTAGTGCTGCTGGGCGAGCAGGGTGGTCGGCACCAGAATCGCCACCTGACGACCGCCGTGCACGGCGATGAATGCCGCACGCATGGCCACTTCGGTCTTGCCGAAACCGACGTCGCCGCAGACCAGGCGATCCATCGGTTTCGGCGCGAGCATGTCTTCGCGCACGGCTTCGATGGTCGATTGCTGGTCCGGGGTTTCTTCGAACGGGAACCCGGCGCTGAACGTCGCGTAATCGGCTTTCGGGTCGGCGAATGCATAACCTTCGCGAGCGGCACGCCGGGCGTAAATATCGAGCAGTTCAGCGGCAACATCGCGCACCTGTTCGGCGGCTTTGCGCTTGGCCTTCTGCCAGGTTTCCGAACCAAGGCGGTGCAGCGGGGCCAGCGCATCGTCGCTACCGGTGTAACGCGCGATCAAATGCAGGTTGGCTACGGGCACGTAAAGCTTGGCGTTCTCGGCGTATTCGAGGGTGAGGAATTCGGCCGCCTGATTGTCGATTTCCAGAATCGTCAGGCCCAGATAGCGGCCGACACCGTGATCGATGTGCACCACCGGCGCGCCTTCGCGCAGCTCGGTGAGGTTCTTGATCACCGCGTCATTGCTGACGTCGCTGCGTTTCTCGCGGCGACGACGTTGCATCACACGCTGACCGAACAGCGGACTTTCCGCGACGAGTGCCAGCGCCGGCTCATCCAGCATCAGGCCTTCGTCGAGCGGGGCAATGGTGATCGCCAGACGATCCTTGCTCGCGACGAAATCAGGCCAGCTGTCGACATTTTTCGGTCGCAGCTTCAGGCGCTCAAGCAACTCCAGCAGGACTTCACGACGGCCCGCGGATTCGGCGGTGAACAGCACGCGACCGGGGAACTCATCGAGGAACGCCGACAGCGCCGCCAGCGGTTGCGTGGCTTTGGCCTCGATTGCCAGATTCGGCAGTGCTTGCGCGGGGAAGCGCTCGCGGCCGACGCCGGTTTCCACGTCTTGTTGACTGGCGATCACACGTGGCCAGCTCTTCAAACGGGCGAAACAGTCTTCCACCGGCAGGAACAATTCTGCCGGCGGCAATAAAGGACGCGAAGGGTCGACGCGGCGCTCTTCATAACGATTGCGCACGTCGTTCCAGAAATTCTCCGCAGCTTGTTCGATGCCGGGCAGCGAGAACACTTGCGTGTCTTGCGGCAGGTAATCGAACAGCGTCGAGGTTTCGTCGAAAAACAGCGGCAGGTAATACTCGATCCCGGCCGGGGTGATGCCGCTGCTCAGATCCTGAAAGATCGGGCAGCGACGGAAGTCGACGTCGAAACGCTCGCGGAAACGCGCCTTGAAGCGGGTGACTGCGTCTTTCTGCAGTGGAAACTCACGGGCCGGCAGCAGCTTGACCGAATCGACCTTGTCGATGGAGCGCTGGTTTTCCGGGTCGAAGGTACGCAGGGTTTCGATTTCGTCGTCGAACAGGTCGATGCGATAGGGCAGTTTGCTGCCCATCGGGAATAGATCGATCAGTGCGCCGCGAACGGTGAACTCGCCGTGCTCATAAACCGTGTCTACGTAGCGATAGCCACTGGCTTCGAGCCGCGCACGCATCTGTTCAACATCGAGCTTCTGGCCGACATCCAGCACCAGGCTGCTGCCGAGCAGGAACTTGGTCGGCGCCAACCGGTGCAACGCTGTGGTGATCGGCACCACCAGCACGCCATGCGCCAGCTCTGGCAGCCTATACAAGCTGGCGATGCGCTGGGAAATGATGTCCTGGTGCGGCGAGAACAGGTCGTACGGCAGGGTTTCCCAGTCAGGGAAATGCAGAACGGGCAAATCCGGGGCGAAGAAACTCAGCTCCTGTTCCAGTCGTTCAGCACTCTGGCTGTCGGCGGTCAGTAGCAGGGTGAAGCGCTTGGCAGCGCTGGCAGCCTCGGCAATCGCGAGACTGAGGGCAGCACCGGGCAGATTGCCCCAATGCTGTTTACCTGCCTCGGCAGGGAGTAGCGGTAGACGCAGAACGGGCACGGAAGGTTGAGCTCCAGGCTTTGCGACAAAGTCGGTAATTGTAGCGGCGTCCGGTGCCGCCTGTCAGTTGCAGACTACGTCTATCTTCGATGTTTGCGCGAAATGTAGTGGTAACCATAAAAACCAGCGGTTTTTTAGCGATTATGTAGTGCCGAAAGTGGCTGGTGTTACGGAGGGTTACAGACATCGTCTAACAGTCGTCGAAAAATTGACTGCGCTGAAAGCCCCGGTTTTACTGGGCTGGCGCGAGGCGTAATTTTTTTGAACGGGATTTTGTTACCGATTTCGCGACAAGCGCGCATTGCTGAATGAGGTTGTCGGCGGCATAATGTAGCCCCTTTTTTCTGCCCCTACATGTGGAAGGTTACCGTGACTCAGAAGCCCGACCAGTGTCTTGGTGAATGGATCGACCGTGAAGCACTCGCAGAAGCGATGATTCCGCTTATCGGTCAGCTCTACCGCAATAACAACGTGGTGAGCTCGATCTATGGCCGCAGCCTGATCAACCAGTCTGTCATCGCGATTCTCAAAGCTCACCGCTTTGCGCGCCACCGTTCTTCCGACGACAGCGAACTCTCCGTCCACGAAACATTCCCACTGCTCAAGGCCATGAGCGAGCTCAAGCTCGGCGCGGCTTCGGTAGATCTGGGCAAGTTGGCGTTCAAATTCCGTAACGAAGGCAATGGCCGCAGCGCCGAGCAATTCGTTCGTGAAGAAATGGCTGACGTGGTTGGCCAGCAAAACGCTTCCGCACGTAAAGGCACCGACGTTGTGCTGTACGGCTTCGGTCGTATCGGCCGTTTGCTGGCGCGCATCCTGATCGAGAAAACCGGTGGTGGCGACGGTCTGCGTCTGCGTGCCATCGTCGTGCGCAAAGGCGCCGACAACGACCTGACCAAGCGCGCCAGCCTGCTGCGTCGCGATTCGGTCCATGGTTCGTTCAACGGCACCATTACCATCGACGAAGAAAACAACACCATCACCGCCAACGGTAACCTGATCCAGGTGATCTACGCGAAGAACCCGACCGAGGTGGATTACACCCAGTACGGCATCAAAGACGCGCTGCTGGTGGACAACACCGGTGTATGGCGTGACGCCGATGGCCTCGGTCAGCACCTGGCCTGCCCGGGTATCGACCGCGTTGTTCTGACCGCGCCTGGCAAAGGCAAGCTGAAGAACATCGTTCACGGCATCAACCACAACGAAATCACCGCTGACGACAAGATCGTGTCCGCCGCTTCCTGCACCACCAACGCCATCGTGCCGGTGCTGAAAGCTGTGAATGACAAGTTCGGCATCATCAACGGTCACGTCGAAACCGTTCACTCGTACACCAACGACCAGAACCTGATCGACAACTTCCACAAGGGCGATCGCCGTGGCCGTAGCGCCGCGCTGAACATGGTGATCACCGAGACCGGTGCTGCCACCGCTGCTGCCAAGGCCCTGCCTGAGCTGGCCGGCAAGCTGACCGGTAACGCGATCCGCGTTCCGACGCCAAACGTGTCGATGGCCATTCTCAACCTCAACCTTGAGAAAGCCGCTACCCGTGAAGAGATGAACGAGTACCTGCGCTACATGGCGCTGCACTCCGATCTGCACAAGCAAATCGACTTCGTCAACTCGCAGGAAGTGGTTTCGACTGACTTCGTGGGCTCGCGCCACGCCGGTGTGGTCGACGCTGAAGCGACCATCGTTCAGGACAACCGCGTTGTTCTGTACGTCTGGTACGACAACGAGTTCGGCTACAGCTGCCAGGTGGTTCGCGTGATGGAAGACATGGCCGGTGTAAACCCGCCAGCGTTCCCGCGCTAAGCACTCGTTGCAAATGAAAGCGCCCCGACTTAGGTCGGGGCGTTTTTGTTTGTGTGCCGTTTAGAGCTGTGTTGTCAGTAGCGGCCTCTTCGCGAGCAGGCTCGCTCCCACATGGGGATTTGTGAACGACACAGATCCAGTGTAGGAGCGAGCCTGCTCGCGAAAGCGTTCTATCGAGCGCCGCCGGGTATGGCCGCTTGCGCGGTGCGCAGTTCATGCTTATTGCCGCGGAACAACACCAGCGTTGCAATCAATCCCAACACCGCCGCACCACTGAGCCAGATCCCCGGCGCAGCCTTGTTATCCAGCACATGAATCAGATACGTACACGCCGCCGGGGTAAACCCGCCGAACGTCGCGGTTGCCAGGCTGTAAGCCAGCGAGAAACCGGTCGTGCGCACCTCCACCGGCATGATCTCGGTCAGCGCCACCACCATCGCGCCGTTGTACGAACCGTAGAGGAACGACAGCCACAACTCGACAATCAGCAAATGGCTGAAGCTCGGGTTCGCCACCAGCCACGACAGCGCCGGGTAGGCGGTCAGGATCGCCAGAATCGTCGCCGCCAGCAGTAAGGGTTTACGGCCGATCTTGTCAGACACCGAGCCCATCACCGGCAACCAGAAGAAGTTCGACAGGCCGATGCACACCGTCACCAGCAACGCGTCGAAATCCGACAGGTGCAGCTCAGCCTTGCCGAACGTCGGGGTGTACGCGGTGATCAGGTAGAACGACACCGTGGTCATCACCACCAACGCCATGCCGGCGATGACGATGCCGAAGTTCTGACCGATCGAGCGGACGATTTCCCGCAGGGTAGGGCGGTGTTTTCTGGCCTGGAACTCCGGCGTCTCCTCCAGCGAGCGGCGAATGACGAAGATTACCGGCACAATCATGCAGCCGATCAGGAACGGCACGCGCCAGCCCCAATCGCCCATTTGTTCCGGGCTCAGCCAGTGGTTGAGGCCGACCCCGAGCAGGCCGGCGAAAACCACTGCCGCTTGCTGACTGGCGGATTGCCAACTGACAAAGAAGCCCTTGCGGCCCGGGGTGGCGATCTCTGCCAGATAGACAGATACGCCGCCCAGTTCTACGCCAGCGGAAAAGCCTTGCAGCAAGCGACCGAACAGCACGATCAGTGGCGCGGCGACGCCGAGGGTGGCGTAGCCCGGCACACAGGCAATCAGCACCGTACCGGCAGCCATCAGTGCCAGCGTGATGATCAGACCTTGGCGACGGCCATGGCGGTCGATATAGGCGCCGAGGAAAATCGCCCCGAGCGGTCGCATCAGGAAGCCGGCGCCAAAGGTTGCCAGCGAAAGCATCAGCGAAGCGAAGGCGCTGTCGGTGGGGAAGAAGGTCTTGGCAATGGCTGTGGCGTAAAAGCCGTAGACCATGAAGTCGAACATTTCGAGGAAGTTGCCGCTGACAACGCGAAAAATCGCTTTGCCTTTGCCCGTGGTGGAGGACATGTTCAGGTACTCACTATTGGATTTTGTATAAAGATGTTGCAGATCCTTTAATTCATAATGGCCGTCGCGGTTTTACGGAGAGATGAATAATTGTTCACTGGACGGTTGCTGGGGCTTGTGATTCTGGCTGGCATATTGGCTGGCTGCGGCAATGGCGATTCCATGGAAAGCTTTGGTGGGCCGACCATGGGCAGCACGTATTCAATCAAGTATGTGCGCCGCGCCGGCTTGCCCGAGCCGAAGCAAGTTCGCGGTGAAGTGGAGGGGATCCTCGGCGAAGTCGATCGGCAGCTATCCACCTATCGCAACGATTCGGACATCGAGCACTTCAACGCTTTGCCCGCCAACAGCTGTCAGAAAATGCCTGCTGCGGTAATCGAACTGGTCCGCACAGGCGAACAGCTGTCAGCGCAAAGCGAAGGCTCCTACGACCTGACTGTCGAACCGCTGATGAATCTCTGGGGGTTCGGCCCGCAGGGGCGCGAAGAGAAAGTCCCCGGCGCCGCCGCACTCGCCGAGGTGATGTCGCGCGTCGGTTATCAGCACTTGCGCATCAATGGCGATCAGTTGTGCAAGGACGCCGCCGTCGAAGTCGATTTCAACAGCATCGCCGCCGGTTATGCCGTCGACACCATCGCGGCACGGCTCGATGCCATGGGCATCCACGATTACCTCGCTGAAGCCACGGGTGAGTTAAAAGCCAAAGGCAGAAAACTCGACGGCTCACCTTGGCGCATTGCTCTGGAAGAACCTCGTGATGATCAGCAGGTCGCCGAGCGCATCATCGATGTCGACGGCTACGGCGTTTCCACCTCCGGCGACTACCGCAACTATTTCCTGCAGAACGGCCGGCGTTATTCCCACACCTTCGATGCGCGCACCGGTGCACCGGTCCTACACGACCTGGCGTCCGTCACGGTGATTCATCCTTCAGCGTTGATGGCCGATGGCCTATCGACGCTGTTGCTGATTCTTGGCCCGGAAAGGGCGTGGGACTATGCGGAAAAACATGACATTGGTGCATTCTTTGTGATTCGTGCCGATACAGGTTTTGTCGTTCGTACCAATACGGCTTTCGAGCGCCTCACTGGCAAGAAAACTGACTGAGAACAATACGAAAGCTGGCGTTGTAGTGCAGGCAAAAGTAGCCTACGACGCGACCAAGGGTTAATGTGCGCGGCGTTGACGCTTCTATAGACTGTGTCCGGGTTCTTGATTGACCCCCAATTGTTCCTTCGCGCCGCCGTTCGGCGTGATTTAGCCGCCGGTGCTGCTGGCACCGCGGCCTGTTCTGAGGAGTACGCATGGCTGTCTACAACTACGACGTGGTGGTGCTGGGTTCCGGCCCGGCGGGAGAAGGCGCGGCAATGAACGCCGCCAAAGCAGGGCGCAAGGTCGCGATGGTCGACAGCCGTCGCCAGGTCGGCGGCAACTGCACCCACCTCGGCACCATCCCGTCCAAGGCACTGCGTCACTCGGTGCGGCAGATCATGCAGTTCAACACCAATCCTATGTTCCGGGCGATCGGCGAGCCGCGCTGGTTCTCCTTCCCGGACGTGTTGAAAAGCGCCGAGAAAGTCATTTCCAAACAAGTCGCTTCGCGCACCGGCTACTACGCCCGTAACCGCGTCGACGTGTTCTTCGGCACCGGCAGCTTCGCCGACGAGCAAACCATCGAAGTGGTTTGCGCCAACGGTGTGGTCGAGAAACTGGTGGCCAAGCACATCATCATCGCCACCGGTTCGCGCCCGTATCGCCCGGCGGACATCGATTTCCACCACCCGCGTATCTACGATAGCGACACCATCCTCAGTCTCGGCCACACCCCGCGCAAACTGATCGTTTACGGCGCCGGCGTGATCGGTTGCGAATACGCGTCGATCTTCAGCGGTCTGGGTGTACTGGTCGAGCTGGTTGATAACCGTGGTCAGTTGCTGAGCTTCCTCGACTCGGAAATCTCCCAGGCGTTGAGCTACCACTTCAGCAACAACAACATCACCGTGCGCCACAACGAAGATTACGATCGCGTTGAAGGCGTCGACAACGGCGTGATCCTGCACCTCAAGTCCGGCAAGAAGATCAAGGCCGATGCCTTGCTCTGGTGCAACGGTCGTACCGGCAACACCGATCAGCTCGGTCTGGAAAACATCGGCGTCAAGGTCAACAGCCGTGGCCAGATCGAGGTCGACGAGGCTTACCGCACCTGCGTACCGAACATCTACGGTGCCGGTGACGTGATCGGCTGGCCGAGCCTGGCCAGTGCCGCTCACGACCAGGGTCGTTCGGCTGCTGGCAGCATCGTCGATAACGGTAGCTGGCGCTTTGTGAATGACGTGCCGACCGGCATTTACACCATTCCGGAGATCAGCTCGATCGGCAAGAACGAACAGGAACTGACCCAGGCCAAAGTGCCGTACGAAGTCGGCAAGGCGTTCTTCAAGAGCATGGCACGTGCGCAGATCGCCGGCGAGCCGCAAGGCATGCTGAAGATCCTGTTCCACCGTGAAACCCTGGAAGTGCTGGGCGTTCACTGCTTCGGTTATCAGGCGTCGGAGATCGTTCACATCGGCCAGGCGATCATGAGCCAGCCGGGCGAGCTGAACACCCTGAAGTACTTCGTCAACACCACGTTCAACTACCCGACCATGGCCGAAGCCTATCGGGTAGCGGCGTACGATGGCCTCAACCGGCTTTTTTGACGGGCTCCGGCCGGTGGCCTGAGCCGGCCGGGGAGACCGATTTCAGCAATTCTCGAGGGTGGCAGTGGCCAAACCGGGAAAGTCTGTAATCAGGCTGTCAACGCCGAAGTCGGCGAGTCTGCGCATCAGCGCAGGCTCGTTGACGGTCCACACCGACACATGCAGCCCCTGACGCTGCGCCTTCTGCAGGCGTTCCGGCGTACACAGCGTCCAGTTCAACGCGAGAATCTCACAGCCATAGCTGGCCGCGACTTTCAATGGGTCGAGCCAGGCGTATTCGGCCACCAATCCGCGTGACACATCCGGCACCAGATCCAGCGCCGCTTTCAGCACTTCCCGCGAACTCGAGGTGATCGTCACCTTGTCGAGCAGGCCATGCCGTTGCGCCATTTCACGAATCGCCAGCACCGTGGTTGCGGCGCGAGTACGTGAAGCGCTTTTGACCTCCAGTTGCCAATGCTCGAAATCACACTTCTCGAACAACTCTTCCAGCGTCGGAATCGGGCACGGCTTGATCCAGCCCGGGCCACCCTTGCGCGCGTCGTAAGTGACCAGCTCGGCGGCGGTGTGTTCGACGACTTTGCCGCGCCGCTCCGTAGTGCGTTTGAGGGTCGGGTCGTGGATGACCATCAACTCGCCGTCCTTGGACAGGTGCAGATCGAGTTCGCAACGGCGCACGCCGTGCTTGAGACATTCCTGAAAACTGCTCAGGGTGTTTTCCGGTGCTTCGCCCTTGGCGCCGCGGTGGCCGTAGATGAGGGTCACGGTGCTTCCTTAAATTAAATGCCTGATTCGTTCTGTTCGCGGGCCAGACGTCGTTCCTGGGCCTGCTTCTGCAAGATATAGCGGGCGAGCAACTGGCGCTGGGCATCGGTCAGGTGTTCGAACTCGGTACCGATGTCATAACCTTCGCCCTTGCGGTCGCAATGGGTGACGCGGGCACGCAGCAACAGGCCGAGCGCTTGCGGCATCAGCACCAGTTTCACTGACAGGTGAGCGCCGGTGGCAATCGGTGTCGGGTGCTGAAAGTCGATCCCGCCTTCGGAGATGATCACCGGTTGCGGCTCGCCGATCTGGCCCAGCACGGTCAGGGCGACCACCTGGCTGAGCAGGTCGATGCGCTTGTTCTGGGATTTCAGGAACGCGGCAATGGCCCGGTCGCGCTCGCTGATCTGCCGCAACAGGTGTTGCGACTCGAATTCACTCAGGTGCAGTTCGCTGAGCAGGTTGAACAGTGGGGAAGCATCCTGCAACACTTCCTGGCCTGCGGCTTCGGGAGCAGACAGGGGCCGAATTTCCAGTGCGATCGTGTCCTCGATACGGTAGTATTCGCGGCGATCTTCTTCATCTAATGTCGACATGGCGAACCCATGGTAGCGGCGGTGGTCTGAGTGTAAAGCTGGTTATCGACCCCCGCCACAAGGACGTTCCTTTTCCCTCCGAACAAGCCCCGACATGTTCAGACCTCTCTTCGTATTTATCGGCACGCGTTATACCCGTGCAAAGCGTCGCAATCATTTTGTGTCATTCATTTCCCTGACTTCGATGATCGGGCTCGCCCTTGGCGTGGTCGTGATGATCGTCGTGTTGTCGGTGATGAACGGCTTCGATCATGAGATGCGCACCCGTGTGCTGGGCATGGTGCCCCACGCGACCATTGAATCCACTGAACCGATCAACGATTGGCAAAGCCTGGCCACCCAGGTCAAGCAGAACCCGCAGGTGACGGCGGTTGCGCCGTTTACGCAGATGCAGGGCCTGCTGACCAATAACGGTCAGGTGTCCAAGGTGTTGCTCAACGCCATCGACCCTGCGCTCGAGCGCAATGTGTCGATCATCGACAACTTCATGAAACAGGGCAAACTCGACGATCTGACGCCGGGCAGTTTCGGCATCGTCATCGGCGACAAGGCTGCGACCAAGCTCGGCGTCGGCATCGGTGACAAGGTCACCTTTGTCGCGCCGGAGGTCAGCGTGACCCCGGCCGGGATGTTCCCGCGCATGAAGCGCTTCACCGTGGTCGGCATTTTCCATGTCGGCGCTGGCGAACTCGATGGCTATCTGGGCGTGACCAACCTGCAGGATCTGGCGAAGATGCACCGCTGGAAACCGGATCAGGTGCAGGGCATTCGCCTGAAGTTCGACGACCTGTTCCAGGCGCCGCGTGTGGCATGGAACATCGCCCAGCAGCTTGGCGAAGACCATTACTACGCCCGTGACTGGACCCGCACCCACGGCAATCTGTATCAGGCGATCCGTATGGAAAAAGCCATGATCGGCCTGCTGTTGTTGCTGATCGTCGCCGTCGCTGCGTTCAACATCATTTCTACGCTGGTGATGGTAGTCAACGACAAGAAGGGCGACATCGCCATTCTGCGCACGTTGGGCGCGACGCCGGGCACGATCATGCGCACGTTCATGGTGCAAGGCACGGTGATCGGTGTGGTCGGCACGGCGATTGGCGCGGTGGTGGGTATTTTCGCCGCGCTTAATGTCAGCGCCGCGATCTCGGCACTGGAAGGCCTGATCGGCCACAAATTCCTTAATGCTGACGTGTATTTCATTGATTATCTTCCGTCGCAGGTGCAGAGCCAGGATGTGGTCATGGTCTGCGCCGCTGCGTTGGTCCTGAGTTTCCTCGCCACCCTGTATCCAGCCTGGCGTGCCGCGCGCACCCAGCCGGCGGAGGCGCTACGTTATGAGTGAGTCGGGCATGAGTGAACAAGCAATCCTGAGCTGCCGCAACCTGGGCAAATCTTACGAGGAAGGCCCGGAATCGGTAGAAGTACTGGCCGGCCTGCAACTGGAGTTACACCCGGGCGAGCGCGTCGCGATCGTCGGCACCTCGGGTTCGGGCAAAAGTACCTTGCTCAACCTGCTCGGCGGCCTCGATACGCCGACCAAGGGCAGCGTCTGGCTCGACGGTGAAGAGTTGTCGGCGCTGAGCGAGAAGAAGCGTGGCCTGCTGCGTAACCGTGCGCTCGGTTTCGTTTACCAGTTCCACCACTTGCTGCCGGAATTCACCGCACTGGAAAACGTCTGCATGCCGCTGCTGATCGGCAAGACGCCGATCCCGGAAGCGCGTCAGCGCGCCACGGCGTTGCTGGAACGCGTCGGCCTCGGTCATCGCCTGGAGCACAAACCGGCGGAACTGTCCGGCGGTGAACGTCAGCGTGTAGCCATCGCCCGCGCCCTGGTGAACAAGCCGGGCCTGGTGATGCTCGACGAGCCAACCGGCAACCTCGACTCGCACACCGCGCAAGGCATTCAGGATTTGATGCTGGAACTCAGCACCTCCATGCGCACGGCGTTCCTGGTGGTGACTCACGACATGAACCTGGCCCGCCAGATGGATCGCGTACTGCACCTGCAAGAAGGTTGCCTCACGCCTATCTGACTGGCTGAAACCCGGCGCCTGTAAAGGCGTCGGGTCTTTTATTTTTATACGGTGCCCCAGCGAATGTTCAGACCGTTATCGATCTTTATCGGCACGCGCTATACCCGCGCCAAGCGCCGCAATCGCTTTGTTTCGTTCATTTCGATGACCTCGATGATCGGCCTCGCCCTCGGCGTGCTGGCGATGATCGTGGTGTTGTCGGTGATGAACGGCTTCCAGCGCGAAATGAGCTCGCGCATCCTCGGCATGGTGCCGCACGCCACCATCGTGGGCGTCAAGCCGATCGATGACTGGCAGCCGGTGGCCGCCGCCGCGATGAAAAACCCTGAAGTGACCGCCGCCGTGCCGTTCACTGAGATGGAAGGCATGCTCTCCTACAAGGGCTTGATGCAGCCGATCCAGATCAGCGGCGTCGATCCGGAGCAGGAAGGCAAGGTCTCTATCGTTGCCCAGCACATTGTGCAGGGCCGTCTCGATGCCTTGAAGCCGGGCGAGTTCGGCGTGGTGATTGGCGAAATCACCGCCCGCCGTTTCCGTCTCAATGTTGGCGACAAGATCACCCTGATCGTCCCGGAAGTCAGCACTGCGCCGGGTGGCATCACCCCGCGCATGCAGCGTTTGAACGTTGTTGGCGTGTTCAAGGTTGGCGCCGAACTGGACGGCTCGATGGGCCTGATCCATGTGGCTGACGCCGCGACCATGCAGCATTGGCAGCCGAATCAGGTGCAGAGCGTGCGTCTGGCGGTGAAAGACCTCTACGCCGCGCCGAAAGTCTCTTCGGACATCGCCGCCGGCTTGGGCGCCGAGTTCAAGGCTGATGACTGGACCCACACCCAGGGCAGCCTGTTCAGCGCGATGAAAATGGAAAAAACCATGATCGGCCTGCTGTTGCTGATGATCGTCGCGGTGGCGGCGTTCAACATCATCGCAACGCTGATCATGGTGGTGAACGACAAAGGCGCGGACATCGCGATTTTGCGTACCATCGGCGCCACGCCACGGCAGATCATGGCGATCTTCATGGTGCAAGGCACGGTGATCGGTATTGTCGGCACGATCATTGGCGGCGTGTTGGGCGTGATCGCCGCGCTGAATGTCAGTCAGATCGTGGGCTGGATCGAGCGAGTCAGCGGGCAGCACATCTTCAGTTCGGATGTGTATTTCGTCAGCAATTTGCCGTCGGAATTGCAGGGTGGGGACGTGCTGTTGATCTGCTCGGCGGGCTTTATTCTGAGCTTTCTGGCTACGGTGTATCCGGCTTGGCGGGCGGCGAAGATCGAGCCGGCTCACGCCCTGAGATATTCGTAAGCGACTCCATGCTCGTTCCCACGCTCTGCGTGGGAACGCCTCAACGGACGCTCCGCGTTCGGCTCTGGAAGGGACGCGGAGCGTCCCGGGCTGCATTCCCACGCAGAGCGTGGGAACGATCAGGTTCGAGGTAGCTCAATCACAAACCGCGTCCATCCTGCTTCAGATTCGCAATGAATCTGCCCACCATGGGCGCGGACGATCGACTGAGTAATCGCCAGCCCCAGCCCTGCATGCTCACTGCTGCCTTCCTGCCGCGCCGGATCGGCCCGATAAAACCGGTCGAACAAGCGTGGCAGCAGCTCCGCAGAAATCCCCTCGCCACTGTTCTCTATTGAAACGCGCACAGCGTTCGGTTGCTCAACGATCCGCAAGCTCACATAGCCCTCAGCCGGGGTAAACCGCAGTGCGTTATCCAGCAAATTCGACAGCGCCCGGCGTAACATGCTGCGATCACCCTCGATCCGCGCACGGCCCTCGCGCCTCAGCTTGACCCCGGCGTCCTCCGCCAGCGGCGCAAAAAACTCCAAAAGCACATCCGTTTCATCCGCCAGTTCCAGCGCTTCGCGCTTGGGCATCAGCAAACCGTGGTCAGCCTTGGCCAGGTACAACATGTCGTTGACCAGTTGCGCCATCCATTGCAGCTCTTCGAGGTTGCTGTGCAGCGCTTCGCGGTAATCCTCGATCGGCCGAGGGCGGGTGAGGGTGACTTGAGTGTGGGTTAGCAGGTTCGACAATGGCGTGCGCAACTCATGAGCGATGTCGGCGGAAAACGCCGAAAGCCGCTGAAACGAGTCGTCGAGGCGTGCGAGCATGGCGTTGAAGCTGTGGGCCATTTCCGCAAGCTCGGGCGGCATTTGCGCTTCCGGCAGTCGGGCATTCAGCGATTGGGCGGAAATCCCACGGGCGACCGCGCTCATGCGCCGCAATGGACGCAAGCCGCTGCGGGCCGCCCAGGCGCCGAGCAAGGCAGTGGCCAGCGCCGAGAGACCGACCGTCAGCCAGATCAGGTGCTGCATGCGTTGCAGGAAGTGTTGGTGATGGGTGATGTCGAGCAACAAGGACAATTGCGGTGAATCGGCTTTGTCCGGGTAGAGCGGGGCGTTGAGCACGCGGTAATCGGTGCCGTCGTTGCTAACAGTCGACAGGCCGGATTGTTGCGGTAAATCCTTGGGGATTAGCGTCGAACTGTCGTACCAGCGTTGGCCGTCGCCGCCAGTGATGCGCAGCGACAGATCGGCCTGACGACTCAACTCATCCGCCAGCCGTGCTTCACGTTGGCCGGGTTGAAGATCCTGCAAGGCGCGGCGCAGGCCGATCAGCTTGCCGTCCAGTTGTTGCTGGTCGAGTTCGATGAAGTGCGCTTCGCTGGCACGGTTGAACAACACCCCGGCGAACAGCGAAACCACCGCGGTGCAGGCGGCAAACAACAAGGCCAGGCGTGAACTCAGAGACAAACGACGCATCAGGCGCCACGCTCTTCGAGCACGTAACCCATGCCGCGCACGGTGTGGATCAGTTTGTTGGGGAATTCATCGTCGATTTTCAGACGCAAACGGCGGATCGCCACTTCGATGACATTGGTGTCGCTGTCGAAATTCATGTCCCAGACCTGTGAGGCGATCAGCGATTTCGGCAGCACCTCACCCTGACGACGCAGAAGCATTTCCAAAAGCGCGAATTCCTTGGCGGTGAGATCAATGCGTTGGCCACTGCGTTCGACCCGACGGCGAATCAGGTCCAGACGCAGATCGGCCAATTGCAGGCTGGTTTCTTGCGGTGTAGCACTGCCGCGACGCAACAGGCTGCGCACCCGCGCCAGCAGTTCGGAGAAGGCGAACGGTTTGACCAGATAGTCGTCGGCGCCCAGTTCCAGGCCATGCACCCTGTCTTCCACGGCGTCTTTGGCCGTCAGAAAAAGTACCGGCGTATCCAGCCCGGCGCTGCGCACCGCTTGCAGAATCTGCCAGCCGTTGCGGCCCGGCAGCATCACGTCGAGGATCAGCAGCGCAAAATCACCGCTCAGTGCCAGTTGCTGACCGCTGTTGCCATCGGCCACCAGCTCCGTATTGAACCCGGCCTCGGTCAGGCCCTGGCGCAGGTATTGGCCGGTTTTCGCTTGGTCTTCGACGATCAACAGTTTCATGGGCAACTCGGTTTTGTTCGGGGTGTAGAAACGAAAGCTTTATACCTTGAGAGCAGGCGACAGGCGCCAACCTGACAAAGTTGTAATCTGCCTGTCAGGTAGATGCCAGCGCAGGCCGGCTAAAGTTTCCCACAGGCTGAACCTTATCTTGTTGGAGAACGACCATGTTTTTACGCCAATCCCTGACGTTGGCTGCCTGTCTGTTGGCGCTGAGTTCGCCAGTGTGGGCCGCGCCAGCTCACACCTACGATTTTGGCCAGCCAGCAGCTGCCGCCAACGCCACGCGTAGCATTGAAGTGGTGTTGAACGACATGTCGTTCGACCCCAAGGCGATTCAGATCAAGGCCGGTGAGACCGTTCGTTTTGTGCTGGTGAATAAAGGCCAGTTGTTGCACGAATTCAACCTCGGTGACGCAGCGATGCACGCCAAACACCAGCAGGAAATGTTGCAGATGCAGCAAAGCGGCATGCTTACGCCTACCGGTATGAAGGAAATGTCCCACGATATGGCTGGCATGGATCACGCAGCGATGGGCCACGGCATGAAGCACGATGACCCCAATAGCGTGTTGGTCGAGCCGGGCAAAACTGCCGAGCTGACCTGGACCTTCAGCAAGGCCACGAGCCTGGAATTCGCCTGCAATATTCCCGGGCATTATCAGGCGGGCATGGTCGGCAAACTGACGGTCAGTCAGTAAGCACTCAAAGGCGCGGGCAAAGACTGGTAGAATCCGCTGATTCTTCAGTCAGGTTTCCGCCATGCATCCCGCAGCCGAACATTCGCCGCTGGGCAAATCCAGCGAATACATCGCCACATACACGCCGTCCCTGCTGTTCCCGATTCCGCGCACCGCGAAATGGGCCGAACTGGGCCTGACCGCCGAAACCCTGCCGTATAAAGGTGTGGATTTCTGGAACTGCTTCGAGCTGTCGTGGCTGCTGCCGTCGGGCAAGCCGGTGGTGGCGATCGGCGAGTTCAGCATTCCGGCGGATTCGCCGAATATCATTGAGTCGAAGTCGTTCAAGTTGTACCTGAACTCGCTGAACCAGACGGCGTTTGCCGACGTTGCGAGCCTGGAGGCGACGCTGGTCAAGGATTTGTCGGCCGCCGCCGGTAAACCGGTGGGCGTTCGGGTCCGCAGCCTGAAGGACGTTGAAGCGGAAGGCGTCGTGGCATTGCCCGGCGTGTGCATTGATGATCTGGATATCAGCGTCAGCAACTATGAGCATCCGCGCCCGGAATTGCTGCGCTGCGATGATTCGCGGATTGTGGAAGAGAGCGTGCACAGCCATCTGCTCAAATCCAATTGCCCGGTGACCAGCCAGCCAGACTGGGGCACGGTGGTGGTGGAATATCGTGGCTCGGCACTGGATCATGCGAGACTGCTGGAATACATCGTCAGCTTCCGCCAGCATTCGGACTTCCATGAGCAGTGTGTGGAGCGGATTTTCCTCGATCTGCAGCGCTTGTTGAAACCCGAGAAATTAACGGTATTTGCACGTTACGTGCGTCGTGGTGGTCTGGATATCAATCCGTATCGCAGCACCGAAAGCGTACAGCTGCCGAACCACCGGCTCGTACGTCAATAAAGATCCAGAATGTGCGATATCCCATGAGGGAGCGAGCTTGCTCGCGAAGGCGTCGTGTCAGTCGACATCATCGTTGAATGACTCACCGCATTCGCGAGCAAGCTCGCTCCCACAGGGAAGTGTGTTTCAAGTCCGGAAATGAAAAAGCCCTGCCAGTGATGGCAGGGCTTTTTGCGTTTCGGGGGGAATCAGATCCCCATGCTGCCCAGCGCGTTGACGATATTGCGCAAGGTGCCAGCTATGGTTGGATGGTCAACTTCAAAGCGTTCAACGGCGAGGTTCACGCCGTCGGCAATGTTCGAATCGTTGGTCTTGGTTTCGAGTTCAAGTTCCAGTTCAATCTGCGCCATCAGCGCGTGCAAATCTTCCCGTTCAGCTTCCGACAGCGGCGGATTCTGCTCCAGCTGCTCGCGCAGGGTCTCGAGCTGTTTTTGCAGTTCTTGGGCGGGCATGGTGTTTTCCTTTTATCAATAGGCACTGGCATTGACCGCAGCCGCGCGCCAAAGGTCTATGGCTGACCTTTAGATTAATCCACTCCCGGCAAACCTGCATGATCCCGGTCAGGGCTTTTCGCCTTTGAGGCGGCGCAGGCGGATGTCCGCCAGGCAAGTGTCGAGTTCACCCAGGTGATCGATTACCGAATGCACGCCCAGCCCGAATAACTGCACGGTGGCCTTGCCACGCAAGTGTTCGCGTTCTTTCTGGCTCAAGGCTTGCCATTCCTGAGGTGCCAGGCCGCAGAGCGAGCCGCAGGAGGCGAGGCCGATGGTCCACAGGCCGGCATTCAGTCCAGCTTCCAGCAGGCGCGGTTCGCCACTGACCAGCACGCAACCGTCCAGGCTGTCGACGTTCAGCGTCATCAATGCTTGCCAACAGGCGTTCGGGGCGGGCCATGGATTGATTGTTGCCGAATGTTGCGCGGGTTTGATCCACGCTGGCAATGAGACCGACAACGCTTGCGCGAGGGGCGGGGGCAATTCATCTAGCCAGGCGCAGGGAATCTGCTGGCGCTGCAGGCTGTGCAGGCTGTCGAGTGCGCCGGGTGTGGGCTCGGCATGCTCGGGCAGGGCGATCGTCTGTTGCCGGGCGCGAGCACCGAAATCCACCAGACAACCGCTGAGTCCGAACAGTACGGCCGTCAGGCTGGGGGCGGCGACGGGCAAGGTTTCGGCGTGTGTCATGGCAACGTCCCTGAAATAACGATCAGGCTAGGGCGTCTCAGTGACAGTTGGATGACAGCGGTGTGAAGGCGACGCGCGAAGCGTCCTACAGACTGCTTCATTGCGCAGACTGTCCAAACGAGCTTTTGCGCTTATACTAGCGACCTGAATACCCGGACCCAGAGGTCCGCGACAGTACCATTCCAAGGAGTTTTTCTATGCGCTGGAGCAATCCGCTCGCTCAGCTTTGTGTATGTGCCGGCCTGTTGCTGGCCCCGTTTGCCTCTCAGGCGGCAACGGAAGAAGACCCTTGGGAAAGCGTCAACCGTCCGATCTTCCAGTTCAACGACTTCGTTGACACCTACGCGCTGAAGCCATTGGCGCAGGGCTATGAGTTCGTTACACCGCAGTTTCTCGAAGACGGCATTCACAACATGTTCCGCAACGTCGGTGACGTCACCAACCTTGCAAACAACATCCTGCAGGCCAAACCGGCTGCCGCTGGCGTCGACACTGCACGTCTGATCTTCAACACCACGTTCGGTCTGCTCGGCTTCTTTGATGTCGGCACCAAAATGGGCCTGAACCGCAGCGATGAAGACTTTGGTCAGACCCTCGGTTACTGGGGCGTCGGCAGCGGTCCGTACGTAATGCTGCCATTGCTCGGCCCAAGCACCCTGCGTGATGCACCGTCGAAATACGTCGACAGCTACACCGGTATGTACCGCTACATCGACGACGTGCCGGCGCGTAATTCGATCTTCGGCCTGAACATCGTCGACACCCGCGCGAGCCTGCTGTCGAGCGAGAAGCTGATCAGCGGCGACAAGTACACCTTCATCCGCAACGCTTACTTGCAGAACCGCGAGTTCAAAGTGAAGGATGGCCAGGTCGAAGACGATTTTTAATCTCGACCGGTAAAAAGAAAGGCGACCTCAGGGTCGCCTTTTTTGTGTGTAGCTATTTCATCTTCAGGATGGTCAGACCGAGTTTCTGGCCGCCGTCATCCTGTGCTCGAATCCAGACCACTTCGGTCTCGGCCTCAAGGCCAGTGAGTGCCGCGTGGTCGGAGTCGATGCGTACGCTCAAACGGTCGCCGACCGTAAACTGGCGCGGCGCTTCGACCTGCATGCCGGTGCTGGAGAGGTCGATGCACACCCCTGAAACTTCATCACCTTCATGAATCAACACGACATCGGCATCGACCCGCATGCGGATGAAATCGCGCTTTTCGCTGTAGTCCCGACTGGTTTGACTCATAGGTTCGTCCTTCCATTGGGTTACGGTTTGAGCTGTTCTTATAACTCTCGGTGATTTGACAAGTAAAGTCGTCAAGCGACCATCGGCGCATGCTTGAAACGCTCTGCGGATGGGAGTACCGTCTGCGCCTTAGAAGGGCACCTCTGGTGCAACCGCGTTTGCAGTCAATGCTCGAAAGCGGTGCAGCAGAGAGGCTAGAAAGCGAATCCAGTAGTCTGCGCAGGGCCAGATGCCCCGCCAACTACGCCAACCTAATTCTGGCGCCGTTTGCCCACATGCCAAAAACCAGTGCCACGCTGCTGATAATCGATGATGACGAAGTAGTGCGCGCGAGCCTCGCGGCCTATTTGGAAGACAGTGGTTTCAGCGTCCTGCAGGCCAGCAACGGCCAACAGGGTCTTCAGGTATTCGAGCAAGACACGCCCGAC
Source organism: Pseudomonas sp. H1_D05 (assembly GCF_054682705.1). Classification (NCBI taxonomy): domain Bacteria; kingdom Pseudomonadati; phylum Pseudomonadota; class Gammaproteobacteria; order Pseudomonadales; family Pseudomonadaceae; genus Pseudomonas; species Pseudomonas sp. H1_D05. The sequence continues at coordinate 6,227,914 of NZ_CP162825.1, read as the reverse complement.
CTGGTCATCTGCGATCTGCGCATGCCGCAGATGGGCGGTCTCGAACTGATCCGTCAGGTCACCGAGCGATCGCCGCAAACGCCGGTGATCGTGGTGTCGGGTGCCGGCGTGATGAACGACGCGGTCGAGGCCCTGCGCCTGGGCGCGGCGGATTACCTGATCAAGCCTCTCGAAGATCTGGCTGTGCTCGAGCACTCTGTGCGCCGGGCCCTCGATCGTGCGCGCCTGCTGCTGGAAAACCAGCGCTATCGCGAGAAGCTGGAGAAGGCCAACCGCGAGCTCGAGGCCAGCCTGAACCTGCTCCAGGAAGACCAGAACGCCGGTCGCCAGGTGCAGATGAACATGCTGCCGGAAAGCCCGTGGAGCATCGACGAGTTCAAGTTCGCGCACCAGATCATCCCGTCGTTGTACCTGTCGGGTGATTTTGTCGACTATTTCCGTGTCGACGAGCGCCGGGTCGCGTTTTACCTGGCCGATGTATCCGGGCATGGCGCTTCTTCAGCCTTCGTCACCGTGCTGCTGAAGTTCATGACCACGCGCTTGCTGTTCGAATCCAAGCGCAACGGCACATTGCCGGAATTCAAACCTTCTGAAGTCCTTGGTCATATCAACCGGGGGCTGATCAGTTGTAAGCTGGGTAAACACGTCACAATGGTCGGTGGAGTCATCGACGAGGAGACCGGTTTGTTGACCTATAGCATCGGCGGCCATCTGCCGTTGCCTGTGTTGTACACGCCTGACAGTGTTCGTTATCTCGAAGGGCGTGGTCTGCCGGTGGGCCTCTTCAATGAAGCCACCTACGAAGACCACGTGCTTGAGCTGCCGCCGACATTCAGCCTGACGCTGATGTCCGATGGCATTCTGGATCTTTTGCCAGAACCTACGCTCAAAGAAAAAGAAGCCGCTTTGCCTCAACGGGTGAAGTCGGCGGGCGGCAGCCTGGATGGTCTGCGGCAAGTGTTTGGATTGGCCACGCTAGGGGAGATGCCGGATGATATCGCCCTGTTGGTGTTGAGCAGGAATCTTTAATGAGTACCGGTAGAATCCAGTTCGCCGAGCAGGACGGCACCTTCGTCCTGAAGTTCGTCGGTGAAGTTCGCCTGACCCTGTGTTCGGCGTTGGATGCGACTATTGAGAAAATCTTCACCGCGCTGAATTTCAACGCGATCGTGATAGATTTGACCGAAACCCGCAGCATCGACAGCACGACGTTGGGCCTGTTGGCCAAACTGTCGATCCTGTCGCGGCAGAAGGTCGGCCTGCTGCCGACCGTCGTTACCACCCACGAAGACATCACCCGTTTGTTGCAATCGATGGGTTTCGAGCAGGTGTTCAACATCGTCAACCACCCGGTGCCATGCCCGGAGTGCCCGGACGACCTGCCTGATCAGGACCAGTCGGAAGAAGTGGTGCGGATCAAGGTGCTTGAAGCGCACAAGATCCTCATGGGCCTGAACGATTCCAATCGTGAAGCGTTCCATGACCTGGTGAATGCCCTCGAGCGGCATTGATCTCATGACGTGATGTTGTCTGGGCCGGCCTCTTCGCGAGCAAGCTCGCTCCCACACTGGATCAGTGTCGATCACCAATCCCCTTGTGGGAGCGAGCTTGCTCGCGAAGGCTTAAGTTCAGTCAACGCGGCTCCCAATGCAGAATAAAAAAAGGGCGAACCTGTGAAGGTTCGCCCTTTTGCATTTCAACCGCTCAAATCACAGCTTGGCCTGCAACAGCGCCTCAAGCTTCTCCTGGTCGCGAGCAAACTGACGGATGCCCTCAGCCAGTTTCTCGGTAGCCATCGCGTCTTCGTTGGACAACCAGCGGAACTGCGCTTCATTGAGGCTCAGACGGGCTTCACCGGCGTTGCCCGGTGCCAGTTTACGCTCCAGCTTGCCGGTATCGGCCGCCAGCTTGTCGATCAGGTCCGGGCTGATGGTCAGGCGGTCGCAGCCGGCCAGTTGCTCGATCTGATTGAGGTTGCGGAAGCTCGCGCCCATGACCACGGTCTTGTAGTCATTGGCCTTGTAGTAGTTGTAGATGCGGGTGACCGACTGCACGCCCGGATCATCAGCGCCGGTGTAGTCGTTACCGTTGGCCTTCTTGTACCAGTCGTAGATGCGGCCCACGAATGGCGAAATCAGGAACACGCCAGCGTCGGCGCAAGCGGCGGCCTGGGCGAAGGAGAACAGCAGGGTCAGGTTGGTCTGGATGCCTTCCTTCTCCAGCACTTCGGCGGCGCGGATGCCTTCCCAGGTCGAGGCGATCTTGATCAGTACGCGATCGCGGCCAATGCCGGCCTTGTCGTACAGCTCGATCAAGCGATGCGCGCGTTTGAGCACCGCATCCTTATCGAACGACAGACGCGCATCCACTTCAGTGGAGATACGGCCCGGGATCACTTTGAGAATTTCCTGGCCGACCGCGACGCCGAAACGGTCGCTGGCCGGGCCGACATCGCCCTTGCAGTCGCTGACGCAGGCGTTCAGCAGCTCGGCGTAGGCCGGAATGGCTGCCGCTTTGAGCAGCAGGGACGGGTTGGTGGTGGCGTCGACCGGTTTGACTCGGGCGATCGCTTCGAAGTCGCCGGTGTCGGCAACTACGGTGGTGAATTGTTTGAGTTGTTCCAGCTTGGAAGTCATGGGCGTGCTCTGTCCTATGGGTCTGATGACATTACCCGAGCGCTGACGGCCACTCAAGGGTAGGTGCGTGTATCGATGGCCCCTGCAGCAACAACCTGAAAACGATTGTTTGGAAGGCGGGACGCGGTATCGATGAATACGATGCCAAAACAGCCAACAGGTTCAAAGCAACCGACCTGCGTACAGGCCGGTTGTGCATGCGCTACTGGGCGTTCAACAGGGCTTCGACGGACATACGCGCCGGTTTCGGCTGCCCGTCAGAGGTCAGCAGGCCGAAGTTCTTCTCGCGATCGTTGCTGCCCGAATCACTGTTCTTCCATTCATAAATGGACGTCAGCGGAATATTGAGTTTTTTAACATCGCCAATAAACGTGTTGATCTTGCTCGCTTGTCCTTCAGGCCCACCATTGGAGGCGAGTGCCGAGATGCCCCATTCACTGATGACTCCCGGTAGATGGAAGTTTTGCTGAATGAAGTTTTGCGCATTGCTGATCTGCGTGGCGGTCATGCCGTAGGGGTGGTAGGACACGGCGCTCAGGCATTTGGGGTATTCGCTGACGATGCGGTTCAGCGCCACGGTTGCAGCCGAGCCTGCGCTAGGCGGGCGAGCGAAGCCGTAACCGATCACGGGCGTCGATGGAGGCTGCTCCTGCAGCGCCTTGCACACGCCGCTCATGAACGGCACAAACGTGGTGTCGAAATTGCGCGTCGGCCAGTAGGTTTCCAGTGTCCGGCTCATTCCATAACTCGATCGCCACCAGTTGCGCGCTGTACGACTGTTGCAGCCCCGTCACGGCTTTGGCGAAGCCTTCACCGGCAGTGCTCAGCTCGGCGCTCGAGGTGGCGGGCAACGCCTTGATCGCGCGGACCGTCAGCAACACAGGCAGGCCCGCAGACTGGGCTGCGGCGAAGGCATCGCTGACCTGTTTCTGATAAGCCTTGGCTGTCAGGCTGTCGCTCCACACACCGAAGCGGACAAAACCGAAGCCTGCCGATTTGATCTGCGCGGCGTCGGCGGCCGTGAAGTTCTGGATCTTCACCTGCACACCGATGTTCTTGGCTGGAAGGTTGGGAAACAGGGTGCTGGCGTGAACCTGAGTTGCACCCAGCGCCATCAACGCCAAAGCGCCGAGTCTTTTGAGATGTGTTGGTTTCATGTCTGCTCTCCCGAAGAGAAGTGACAACTGCGAATAAATGATCTCGTTTCTCAATTTTCGAGTGAGGTGATGGCACTTAGTGCGCGAATGTTAGTTTTTGTCGGAAAACAATCACTCGAAAATCACAGTTATTTTTAGTCCGTTAATAGTGGTTGGGGGGCTTTTAAACGCTGTGGTACTTAATGCTTCGGTACTAACAGGGCGAATCTATTTCTGAGTGCAGGAAGATCTTGAGGGTTCATTCAATTGCTCTCGGATGTTGGCCGTTTGACATTACACAGGAAAGTAAAACCTTGTTCAGAAAGATCCTTGTCGTTTGCGTGGGCAATATATGCCGTAGTCCGACGGCAGAACTGATGCTGCGTAACGCGCTGGCCCCCTCAGCGATCACCGTTTCCTCCGCAGGCCTGTCGGCGCGGGTGGGCGAGGGTGTAGAAGCGTCCGCGCGGCAAGTGCTCGAAGACCATGGCCATAACGCCGAAGGCTTCATGGCACGGCAACTGACCGCAGACATCGTCAATGAATCAGACCTGATTCTGGTCATGGAAAAACAGCATGTTAATCAAGTACTGAAGATTGCCTCTCACGCCAGAGGCAAAGTGTTTCTGCTCGGCAAGTGGCAGAGCGAGCGCGAAATACAGGACCCGTATCGTCAAGGCAAGGCCGCTTTTATTCATGCCCATGCATTGATTGAAGATGCTGTTAGTTCATGGGCGCAGCGCCTCGGGCATTGATGAATATTCTTCAGATCAGTGAATGGTAAGAACAGACTTATGCAGTTACCGTCAGTAATCGGCACCCGTGACAACGATCAAGACAGTATTGATCTGCTCGGCATATTTGGCAGCCTGATCGATCAGAAATGGTTGATCGGCGCGCTCACCGGCGCCTTCATGGTGACCGGTGTCGCGTACGCGGTTTTGGCCACGCCCGTATACCTGGCCAATGCGTTGGTGCAGGTCGAGCCGAAAAAGAACGACATGCTCGGTTTCTCCGACCTCAACAGCATGCTCGGTGGGCAATCGCCGTCGGTGACCGAAATCGGCATCATCAAATCCCGCGCGGTGATCGGCAAAACCGTCGACGACCTGCGGCTGGACATCGATGTCACCCCCAACACCTTCCCGATGATTGGCGGCTTTCTCGCCCGGCGTTATCGCGGCGAGACCGAAACCAGCGTTGCTGCGCCGCGTTTCGGTCTGAACAGTTATGCCTGGGGCGGTGAGCGCCTGGAGTTTGCCCGGCTCAATCTGCCCAAAGAGTTGTTGGGCAAGAAACTCACCCTGATCGCCGGCGAACAGAAGCACTTCCAGTTGCTCGATGACAACGACAATCTGCTGGTCGAAGGCGTCGCCAGCGAAGCGTTCGCGCAGGACGGCGTAGAAGGGCAGATCACTCAGTTGTTGGCCAATCCCGGTACGCGTTTCGAAGTGGTGCGCAATCCGCGAATCGTGACCATTCAGGGTTATCAGGACGCGCTGGATATCTCCGAGCAGGGCAAGGAATCGGGAATTATCAAACTGGCGCTGGCCAGCAGCGACGCCGCTGAAGCGGTGAAGATCCTCAACAAGATCGCCGCGCTGTACGTCGATCAGAACGTGCGCCGCACCTCGGCCGAAGCAGCGCAGAGTCTGGCTTTCCTGCAAAGCCAGTTGCCGCAGGTCAAGCGTGATCTGGCCAAGGCCAGCGATGCGTTGAACGCCTATCAGACCCACGGCAAGACCGTGAACATCTCGCTGGAAACCCAGTCGGTGCTCGGTCAGTCGGTAGCGCTGGAAACGCGGATCTCCGAGCTGAAAATGCAGCAGGCGGAGATGGATCGCAAGTTCACCAAACAGCACCCGGCCTATCGCGCGTTGATGAGCCAGATTGGTGAGTTAACCCAGCAACAGAAGTCGCTGGAAGGCAAAGTCGGCGATCTGCCCGCGACCCAACAAGAGCTGCTCAACCTGACCCGCGATGTCGAAGTGGCCTCGCAGATCTACACGCAGTTGCTGAACAAATCCCAGGAGCTGGACATCGTCCGCGCCGGTGCCGTGGGTAACGTGCGTCTGGTCGACGCAGCGGATGTCGACCTGACCAGTCCGGTCAAACCGAAAAAAGCCCTGATCGTGCTGATCGCCACCTTCCTCGGCGCTTTTGTCGGCGTGGCGCTGGTGCTGCTGCGCAAATCCCTGAGTCGTGGTCTGGAAGGCCCGGAAGCCATCGAGCAACTCGGTTTGCCGGTGTACGCGTCGATTCCGTACAGCGCCTTGCAGGATGAAGAAGACAACAAAAAAGGCCGCGCCCGCGACGGTGTCGACAAACCGGCGTACCTGCTGGCCTTGCGCAATCCGACGGATCTGTCGATTGAATCGATCCGCAGCCTGCGCACCTGCCTGCACTTCGCCGGGCTCGATTCGACCAACAACCGCATCATGATTTCCGGGCCGAGCCCACAGGTCGGCAAGACCTTCGTCTCGTCCAACCTCGCCGCGGTCATGGCTTTGAGCGGGCAGCGCGTGGTGCTGATCGATGCCGACATGCGCAAAGGTCACCTGCACAAAACCCTCAACACACCGATCACCAACGGCTTGTCCGATCTGCTGGTCAAGCGCTGCAGCATCGATCAGGCAATCAACAAGGTCGAAATCGACAACCTGCACTTCATCAGCCGTGGCCAGGTGCCGCCGAATCCTTCCGAGCTGTTGATGCACGCCAACTTCCGCGAGCTGTTGGCGGAACTGAGCGAGCGCTACGACCTGGTGATCATCGATACGCCGCCGCTGCTGGCGGTGACCGATGCGGCCATCGTCGGCCGTGAAGCCGGGATCAGCCTGATCGTCACGCGCTTCGGGGTGAACCCGGCCAAAGAGATCGAACTGACCATTCGCCGCTTCGCGCAGAACGGCATCGAGTTGAAAGGCGCGGTGTTCAACGGCGTCGAGAAGCGTGCGGCCAGCTACTACGGCAATGGCGGTTACGGCTATTACAACTACGAATACGCGTCCGACAAATCCTGACTGTCAGCGACTGTTTTTTCCTGTTTGAAGTGGGTGATTTGTGAAGAAAATACTGCACGTGGCAGAGACGATCAAAGGTGGCGTCGCGACGGTGATCCGGACGATTTCGGCTTCGCCTGAAGGTGATGCGGCGAACTACGAGCTGGTGTACCTGGTCCCGGACGATCAGGCCAAAGAGTTGCACGGCATCGGCGCGCAGCAGATCCGCACCTTTCCCCGCACTGGACGCAATGTGCCGTCGTTGCTGCGTTTCGCCTGGCGTTTGACCCAGGTGATGCTCAAGGAAAAACCCGACGTGGTGCATTTGCACAGCACCTTTTCCGGCGTGATCGGGCGATGCGTATGTGTGCTGTTGCGACCGTGGCGCAAGCCGAAAATCGTCTACTGCCCGCACGCGTTTTCGTTCCTGATGGAAAGCTCGCCGACCAAGCAAAAAGTCTATGCATGGATTGAGCGGGTACTGCAGAAAGTCACCGATGTGATCATTTGCGTCAGCCAGTATGAACTCGATAAAGCCGCGCGCTTCGGTATCGAGCGCAAGCGCATGAAGCTGATCTACAACGGCATTCACCACAAGGATGACGCGCCGAAAGCGGCGAGTCCCGAGCCGATTCATCTGCTCTTCGTCGGTCGCCTCGATTATCAGAAAGGCTTCGACGTGTTGCTCAAGGCCTTCGCCAACGTGCAGCGCAAAGACTTGAAGCTGACCGTGGTCGGCAGCGCGGTGAACGAGGACGCGGTGGAGTGCCCGCCGATGGACTCTGTTGAATACCTGCCATGGGTCACGCCGAGCGAAGTGCAGGCGCTGTACCAGAAAGCCGATGCGCTGATCGTGCCGAGTCGCTGGGAAGGTTTCGCCATGGTGCCGCTGGAAGGCATGGCCATGGGTTTGCCGGTAATCGCCAGCAACTGCACCTCGCTGCCGGAACTGGTCACCAATGAAGTCTCCGGTTATGTCTTCCCGTCCGGTGATCACCAGGCATTGGCCGACGTGCTGACGATTATCCAGAAACCACGCTTGCTCGACCTCGGCAACGAAGGACGGAGCATTGTCCGCGAGCGTTTCAGCGCCGCGTTGATGATTCGCCAGACCTACGACCTGTATCGCGCTCCCACTTTTTAAGTAGAACTCAAGCATATGAACGTAACGATTTTGCATGGCTACAGTGCGTCCAACTCCGGTGACGGCTTGCTCGTCGATCTGGCCATTGCCCTGGTGCAGCGCAACTTTGGCGAAGACACCGCGATCAGTGTCGTGGCTTCCGATCCGGATTCTTTCAGCTACTTGCCGCACCCGCGTTTCGACGCGCCGGTGATGGCGGCCAAGGGTTTTGGCCGGGTCAAGCAAGCGGTGTTTCTCAATCAGTCCTACGCCGGGCTGGCGGATCTGTTGAAGAAAACCGACCTGATCGTCGGCGTCGGCGGCGGCTACATGCGCTCAAAAAGTGCTTTCGAACATATCAAGTTGAAACTCGGCCACGCCAAGCAACTGGAAACCGCGATCCTCAGCAAAGTGCCGTCGGTGTACCTGCCGCAAAGCATCGGCCCGTTCCACGGCGAGAGCAGCAAAATCGTCGAGCACTACGCCAGCGCCGACGCGGTATTCGTCCGTGACAACCGCTCTTCGGCGATTTTCGATGCCTGCGCCAACGTCTACCGTGCGCCGGATCTGGCGGTGCAATCGCTGGCGAGCAAAATCCTCCAGCAAGCAAAATTCACCCGCTGTGCGTCATCGCCAGCCACGGTGTGCGTGGTACTGCGCAAGCCGCCGGAGTGGAGCAAGGAAAAGAAAGTCGCTTACGTCGCCAATCTGAAGTTGCTGCTGCAGCGCCTGAAGAACAAAAGCAAAGTGGTCTGCGCCGTACAGAGCGCGGTACGCGGCAACGATGACGGTGCGTTCTATCGCGAACTGGGCATTAGCGAAGACTTGCTGTCGTTGAAGGCGACGATTGCCAAGTATCAGCCGGACCTGGTGATTTCCGTACGCCTGCACGGCGCTATTGAATCGCTGCTTTCCGGCGTGCCGGCGTACCACATCAGCTACGAACGCAAAGGCTTCGGCGCCTATCAGGACATGGGCGTGGAAGACTGGGTGATCAACGGCGGCGACATCAATGTCGACACCATCATCGACACGGTTTACGCGCCGAATGCGTTGTCGAATTTCGGCAAGCGCCTGACCGATACCTGCCGTGAAATCGAGGCAAAAACCGTGGCCATGGACGAGATCATCAAAGGTGTCGTTCGATGATATTTCGGCTACTGCTTCGCGGCGGTGCATTGGGCGCGAAGTTTTTGCTGGTGTTGGCGATCACCCATTACCTGGGGTATGAAGCGCTGGGTTTTTACGGTGTGGTGGTCGCCGCTTCGTTGATCGCGTCGAAGTTCTACAGTGTCGGGTTCAGTTCCGAGATCAATCGCTTGATCAGTGTCGGCGGCAGTTCGCGCCGCGTGGTCGACAAGGTGCTGCTGCTGTACCTCGCCGTTGGCGTGATCTTGTCGGTGGTGACGGTGCTGATTTATTCGCTGTTCCAGCAAGTCGAAGCGAGCGCCGCGCTGATCCTTTGTGTGACGTTGGTGTTGCTCACTGAGCATCTGTCGTTCGAGATCAACTCGTTCGTGTTTTCCGCGCAGAAAGCCACGGCCGGTGCGCTGCTGTTTTTCATCAAGACTGGCCTGTGGGCGCTGTTGGCGGTGGGCGGGATGATGCTCGACTGGGTCTCGGGAATTGCCAGTGTGTTGTGGTTGTGGGTCGCCGCCAACGTGCTGGTGATCATCGCCGGTTACCTGATCGTGGTGAACGTTCATCACGGCCGGGAAACCGGGACACTGGCCACTGCTACTGTATGGAAAGCGGGATTACCGTTTTACCTCGGCACCGGGTTGATCGCGTTGAGTCAATGCGCCGAGCGGTTTCTGATCGCCGACCTCGAACCGTACGCCAAACTGGGTCAATACGTGTACGCGTGGTCAGCAGCCAACACCTTGCAGGCGCTGTCGTATGCGGTAGTGGCGGTGATCGGGATTCCGTTGTTGGCCAAGCGTTTTCAAGCCGATCAGCAGGCGTTCACGGTCAAGCAGTTGTTCGTCAACAAGTGGGTCATGCGCTCGCTGGTGGTGTCGGCGGCGGTGGCGGTGGCGATCTATGTGTTTTTCAACGTGGTGCTCGATTACGTCGCCACCAGCGTGCCGCGTCCGGACAATGTGATCCTCGGCGTGCTGATTTTTTCCTTCGCTTTGCGCGCGATTGGCGACATCGTCTGGGGCGGTTTGATTGCCTCGAAAAACAGCCGCGTATCGCTCGCCAGCGCGGCGATCTGTCTGCTGGTTTCGGTGCCGGTCAGCTATGTGTTGATCAAGCACTATTCGATTTACGGCGCCGCTTGGGGCAATGTCTTCGCGATCATCGTGCAACTGCTGGTGATTGCCGTGCTGACCCGCGCAACGGCCGGGAAAAAGGCTGCGTTGTCATGGGCCTGAAACTGCCGTGCATCGAGTTTCGCGGCAAGCGACTCGATTCGTATGTCTCGTTCCTGATCCTCTTCACCGGGCTGTTTCTGTCGGTGGCGATGCCGCTGTTGATTCCACGTGATCCGGGGCCGGATGCGATGACGTTGTGGTCGTCCTACGCCCGCGCCGACAACTGCAATTTCTGGAACCCGTTCTCGCCGGATCGTTCGTCCTACGAGTGTTCGGCGTTCCTGCTGCGGCCCACCGGGATCAACCTGACCAATGCCTGGGCCTACGGCATGTTCTGCAATTTTTTCCTCACGGCGATTCCGGTGGTGGTTTTTCGGCGCATGCCGTTGGCGATCTTCGGCACCCTGTGCCTGTGGGGCATCGTGCGCTCGTTCTTCCTTGAGAACCTGACCAAGGAAATCATTGTGTCGGTGGCGGTGTTGAGCATTTTGCTCAGCTCGCTGACGCGAAAATATCGCGGCGGATTTTTCCTCTCGGCAGTGATCTACGGTGTGCTGATTCGGCCCTACTGGATTTTGTTTTCGCTGTCGTGGGTCGGCGTCTGTGTGATGAAAAAGTACGTGTCGCGCACGACGTTCTTTCTGATGCTGTTCCTGTTTTATCTGGCGGTGGCGATGTCGATCCAGCTCGCCCTGGGCTTTCCGGTGTCGTCGATCCGCGCCAGTAACAACGAGTTGCGCACGGCGGGCGAGGAGGGCTCGAAATCGTTGATCGTGTCGTGGCTCAGCGGCAGCGACTTCGTTTCGCAGGCGCTGGACTCGATGATCATCTTCTTCCGCCTGTCGTTCCCGGTGGAGCTGATTCTGCTGTCGGGGCCGGGGCAGGTGATCTTCGTCGCGTTGATGATCATGACCGCGTTGCTGCTGTTCAAAGTCATCACCTCGACCGATTACAAAGGCGCGCCGATCCAGACCAAACCCAAGGAACTGATCGCGATTCCGCTGGCGTTTCTGCTGGTGCAAGGCCTGTTCGAGCCGGACTTCGGCTCCTTCGCCCGGCACTTCTCGATGGTGGTGCCGGTGTTGTTTGTCGGTCTGGGCTTGATGCTGCGGGCGAACAAACCGGTGCAGGTTGAATCAAGAATTCTGAATTGAGGCAGGTGCTTTATGTCGAGCAAGAAAAAGTCCCTGGAGATTGAAACCCTGCGTGGCCTGGCGTGCCTGTTGCTGGTGCTCTATCACGTCATCGGCCCGCTGGGCGGCGGGTTGAAGATCGATGTCGGCTCGCCGTTCCGGGTGCTCGCCGATTCGATGGTGTACGTGCGCATGCCGTTGTTCACCTTCATCTCCGGGTACATCTATTCGATTTACAAAATCCGCGGCAATGACTTTTCCGCGTTCTTCAGCGGCAAGGTGCGTCGCTTGATCGTGCCGCTGTTTTGCGTCGGTGTACCGTTCTCGGTGTTGCAAGCGGTGGGGCCGGGGGTGAACAAGGATGTCGGGGTGATCGACGCGCTGTTGTCGTTCTGGGTGCCGATCAACCACTTTTGGTTCCTGCAGGCGGTGTTCATCATTTTCATGTTCGTCGGGCTGCTGGAGTGGCGCGGGATGCTGCGCTCGGCGACGCGCTTGTATGGGCTGTTTGCGTTTGCGGCAGTGTTGTTTCTGCTGCCGCCGTTCAAGTTCGACGCGTTCGGGATCAACGGGGCGATTTATCTGTTGCCGTTTTTTGTCGCGGGGATGATTGGCCAGGAGAACGTCGATGCGCTGAAGCAACGCTTCAAGGTGATCGGGCCGTTGGTGTTTGTGTTGATCTCGCTGACGTTGTTGTATGTGGCAGCGATTGATCGTGAGTTGATTGTTGATCGCCGTAGCCTGATCGGTCTGACCGTGGGTTGCGTATCGTGCATCGCCTTGCTCTCGAGTGATATGCGCTCGAAAGCGCTGACCTGGCTGGGTGGCTATTCCTATGCGATCTTTCTGTTCCATGTGCTGTTCGCGGCGACGTCGCGGTTGGTGCTGGGGCGGTTGGGGGTGAAGGATGAAAGTTTGCTGGTGCTCGGTGGTTTGACCTTTGGTTTGCTCGGGCCGGTGCTGTTGTCGATGATTTTCAGCCGATTCAATTCCACCTCGGTGTTGTTCCTTGGGGAGCGGGCGGCGAAGAACAAACCGGCGGCGCCTGTCACCCCGGTGGTGCAACCACAAAACAGCTAAGAGCTTCGCGAGCAAGTCGAATCGTCGCACCGTCGCTCCCACAGGTTTTTTTGGTGTACACAGATTTAGCGGATGACCGCGACAAATGTAGGAGTGAGCCTGCTCGCGATAGCGTTGTGTCAGTCAATGCATTTGTATTGGATAGACCGCAATCGCGAGCAGGCTCACTCCTACAGTTGATCTCTGTACATCCCGGCATTCAGTGGGCCATTTCAGACTGAAGGAAATTTTGCATGTTGGCAGTAGATGACGCGCAACCCGTCGCAGCGTCGGTGGTTCAGGTAGGTGACGCCCGCGAGCGTTTCGCGCAGTGGCGTGAAGGCAAGGCCGGTAAGGTTTTGTCGGTCTCGGTGATCGGCGACAGCTACAGCGCCGGGCAGGATTTCTACCTGAACAAACTGGTGCAGCGCGTGGCCGGGGAGGTGGGTTTTGCCGGGCCGGGTTACGTCGGTTTCAATCACGGTGCCGCGCTGGGCGGCACGCACTTCAAATACACCCGCAGCAGTGACAAGTACTTCGGCGGCGACTGGAAGGTTTCAGAGTTGGGGCAAGCAAGCCCGGACAGCCGCACAGTGACGGGCCGGTCCGGTGCGTGGTTGCAGGTGGATGCCAATCCTTCGCCGCGCATCGATACGGCGGTCACTCAGGCGAAACTGCTTTACCTCGGCACTGGCGAATCCTCTGAGATCCGTTACCGCTGGTCACCTTCAGAAGATTGGCAGCCGATGACGCTGACAGGCGCCGGGGTTCAGGAAGTGCCATTGGCAGGCCTGTCTGCAGCGAAAGACTGGTCCTTCAAACTGGAAGTGGTGAAAGGCGCGCCGACGTTGTTCGGCCTGTGGATGAGCAACGATCAGAACGGCGTGCGCGTATCGAAACTGGCGGCCTCCGGTGCGGCGTCTGCGGATTTCTATCACCAGGATCCGCAATGGCAGGTGCAGTGGAAAGCTGCCGTGTCGAAGATCCCCGCTGATGTTTACCTGATCATGCTCGGTGGCAACGATCAGGGCTTCGGCGTGAAGCCCGCGCAGTATCTGCAGAACGTTCAGGGGCTGGTGGGCATGTTGCGTGAGATTCAACCGCAGGCGAGCATCAACCTGATCATGCGGCAGGACACCACGCGCTCCAGCGCTTACCCGATGTCGGCGTATGCGCAGGTGCTTGAGCCGTGGGCGCGAGAGCAACGTCTGGGCTACGCCAATCTGCAATGCGCGTTCGGCCCTGACGTCAAACGCTACGCGGCAGCGATGATCGGCCCGGACAAGATTCATCCGGTACCGGCCACGGGCGGGAAGGTGATTGCCGATTACTTTTATGGCTGGATTACCGGCGCCAAGGATCGGTGCGACGCCTCCCCTAAATAACACGCAAACCCCAGAGCGGTGATCGTTCCCACGCTCTGCGTGGGAATGCCGCCCGGGACGCTCCGCGTCCCTTCGCTGGGTGACGCAGAGCGTCACTGGATGCATTCCCACGCAGAGCGTGGGAACGATCAGGTGAGGGGAGTTATTCGAAGGCGTCGACCTGCTCGAGCAACTCCGCAATCTTCTGCGGCATCAACCGCGTATCGCACCGTGTCTCAACGTTGATGATGATCGCCGGGTCGTTGCAGCAAATCCGCACGCGAAAGCGCCAGTCGCTGAAGATCACTTTCAGGCCATCCTGGTCATCCATCTCCAATGCCTGCTCGCCATACAGCTTTTTCAGATGAGCAAGCAGGGGATAGGGATCACGCAGCGGCCGGCGGATATCACCGGACGCCGGAAATACGCCAATCCGCTCCACCAGCAGAGTCGTGCCCAGCCAGGACTCGTTGGCGCTGGGCAACGGTTGATGGCGCGACAGCCAGCTCATCACCCCGAGGTTACCCACCTCGCGTTCAATCTCTACGGAATGTTGTGCAATGTTCATGGTGGCCTCGTTGGGTGAAGGGAGCCGTCTCAGCGGCCCTTGAGATAGACGTTTTCGTAGCAGAAATTGGTCGCCTGCAAGTAACCCTCGGCGTCACCGCAGTCAAAGCGCAGGCCTTTGAATTGGTAGGCCAGCACGCAACCGTTCTGCGCCTGTTTCATCAGTGCGTCGGTGATCTGGATTTCACCGCCCTTGCCCGGTTGGGTGTCGGCGATCAGGTCGAAAATGTCCGGGGTGAGGATGTAGCGGCCGATGATTGCCAGGTTCGACGGCGCGTCTTGCGGGGCCGGTTTTTCCACCATGTTGTTGACGCGGTAGATGCCGTCGGACATCAGCTCGCCGGCGATCACCCCGTACTTGTGGGTCTGGTCGGCCGGGACTTCCTGGATGGCGACGATCGAGCAGCGGAATTTCTTGTACAGCTCAATCATCTGCGTAAGCACGCCGTCACCTTCCAGGTTCAGGCACAGGTCATCGGCCAGCACCACGGCAAACGGCTCATCGCCGATCAGCGGACGACCGCTGAGAATCGCGTGGCCCAGACCTTTCATTTCCACCTGCCGGGTGTAGGAGAAGGTGCAGGTGTCGATCAGCTCGCGGGTGCCGGCTAGGAATTTCTCTTTCTCGGTGCCGCGAATCTGGTGTTCAAGTTCGTAGCTGATGTCGAAATGGTCTTCCAGCGCACGCTTTCCGCGACCGGTGACGATGGCCATGTGTTGCAGGCCGGCGTCCCGCGCTTCTTCAACGGCGTACTCGATCAACGGCTTGTTGACGATCGGCAGCATCTCTTTCGGCATGGCTTTGGTGGCCGGCAAGAAACGCGTGCCATAGCCGGCAGCGGGGAACAAACATTTACGAATCATAAAAGTATCCTGGACAGTCATGGAACACAGGCGACGGATGCGAGCCATAAACAATGGCTGCAAGTTTCAATGTTGATTGAAGGCCTACTTTAATACCTGAGTCAGGTTGTTAATGGCAATTAGTTGGGCTGGTAAAACATGACAATGTTATGAGATGTCGGCGAATGCTTTATTAGTTATTTTTAGTCGGTATCGGTTGATAGTGATGAGCGCACAGGGAGTGCTAATAAGTAGCGGGCAATACAGTGTGACCTGCAAAAATATTTATTGCCAGTCATTGAACTAGTTTTGTTTTCGGTTGTTGTCGCCTGTTTGTGTGAGTTGTGACACATCTTCAATAAAACAGGCTTGACACGCTACTTGTCACTCATCCAAAGACGGATAGCACTATGAAGATTCTGGTAACGGGTGGCGCCGGCTATATCGGCTCGCACACCACACTTGCTCTACTTGAAGCAGGTTATGAAGTTGTCGTACTGGATAACCTTTGTAACAGCAGCGAAGCCGCGTTGCACGCCGTTGAGGGCATTTGCGGCAAGAGTGCCTGGATGATCCGCGGCGATGTCTGTGACCGGGCATTGCTTGACCGGATTTTCCGCGAGCACAACATCGAAGCGGTGCTGCATTTTGCCGGCCTGAAAGCGGTCGGCGAGAGCGTGCGCAAACCGCTCGAGTACTACGAGACCAACGTCAGCGGCAGTATCAATTTGTGTCAGGCGATGGCGGCGGCGGGGGTGTTCCGGCTGGTGTTCAGCTCGTCGGCCACGGTGTATGGCGAGCCCGAGCAGATGCCGATCCGCGAGGACTTTCCCACCGGCAATCCGACCAATCCCTACGGCCAGTCCAAGTTGATCGTCGAGAATGTCCTGCGTGACTTGAGCCTGGCCGAGCCACGCTGGAGCATCGCCTTGCTGCGCTACTTCAACCCGATCGGCGCCCACGCCAGCGGGCACATGGGCGAAGACCCCAACGGCATCCCGAATAATCTGGTGCCGTACATCAGTCAGGTGGCGGTCGGCAGCCTGCAAGAGTTGTCGATCTTCGGCAACGATTACCCGACAATCGATGGCACGGGCGTGCGTGATTACATCCACGTCGTCGATCTGGCCGACGGCCACTTGAAGGCGTTGCAGTCGATCTCCGAACGCAGCGGCATTCATACCTGGAACCTCGGCACCGGCGATGGTTACAGCGTGCTGCAGGTGCTCCACGCGTTCGAGCAGGCCTGCGGGCAACCGGTGCCGTACCGAATGATGCCGCGCCGCTCCGGGGATATCGCCGAGAGTTGGGCCGACGCCTCCAAGGCGGCAAAAGAGCTGGGCTGGAAAGCTACGCGCAACTTACAGGACATGGTCACTGATACTTGGCGCTGGCAATCGAACCATCCCCAAGGCTACTCGCGATGATGGCCATTTAGTCCAATGTTATTTTCAGTCAGGTTGTTAGATAACGTCGGGAAATTACACTGGCAATGCCTTTTGCAAATCCGTAGATATAAACCTGCCGTTCGACTTTTATCAGTTGGGTAAGACTGTGAAAGAACGACGGATCATGTTCGCGCTTTTTGCGGACTTGAACTCACCACCGCTAACTCAGGCCGGTTTTTTAACAGGTCGAATGTTAGAAAGGAGTTGATATGAAAAAAGTGATGGCAGTTGCCCTGTTGACGATGTTGAGCAACTGGGCTGCCGCCGCTGAAGCACCGTTGACAGCGGTAACCAATGTAGGTGGCAACGTGGCGGCTTCTCAAGCGCCCGCAGCCAGTACTGCAATGGTTGCCAGTGCTGTAGCGGCGTCTAACAGCGGTGGCAGTGCCAACGGCGGTACCACCGGTACGACGGGTACCACCGGTACAACCGGCACGCATAACTAACAGGAAGTTCTGTTAGTGCAGTACAGGGTCGCCCGACGCAAGTCGGGTGACTTTGTTTTTGGATTCGCCCTTGAATAGCGTAGTGCCATTATGACTCGTAGTGTTTATCTTTTAATGTTGGCAAGTCTCGCTTTGCAAGGTTGCATGTTTTCCCCCGGTCAATACCTCAGCACCAGTGACATCACCCGCCAGGGTGCCAGCGAAAGCAGCCGGGTCGAGCTGATTCCGATCACGCCGAAGCTGATTGCCATGAACCGCGCCACGCAAAAGCGTGAGTCGCTGCCGCCGGAGCTGCTGGCGACGCCGGCCGAATACCGCATCGGCAACAACGATGTTCTGTACATCACCGTGTGGGATCACCCTGAGCTGACGGCCCCGTCCGGCGCGCAACAACAGATCGATGCCAACGGCCGTCTGGTGCGCTCCGATGGCACGCTCTATTACCCGTTCATCAAGGAAGTCCAGGCCACTGGCCGGACCATCCAGCAACTGCGCTCGGACATTGAACAACGGCTGTCGGCATTCATCGCCGAGCCGCAGGTAGATGTCGCGGTGTTGCGTTTCGCCAGCCAGAAGGTCGTGGTCACCGGCGCGGTGGCCAAGGCCGGCCCGCAAGCGATTTCCACCAATCCGCTGAGCGTGGTCGAAGCCCTCGGCTCGGCCGGCATCGACACCAACAACGCTGATCTGTCCGGGTTGTTGCTGACGCGCAAGGGGCGTACTTATCCGCTCAATCTCGACTCGCTCAATCAGGCGGATTCCGAGTTGCAGAACGTTTACCTCAAGGGCGGCGATCAGCTGTATCTGCCGTACAACGACAACAAGCGCATCTACGTGATGGGCGAGGTCAACCAGCCGCGTGCGCTGAGTTTCAAGACCGCGACGATGAACCTCACCGACGTGCTCGGTTCGGTTGGCGGCCTGGCCCAGACCACCTCCAATGGCAACGCGGTCTATGTCATTCGTGGCGTGGAAAACCTTGATGTCGAACCGGCCAAGATCTACCAGCTGGAAGCCGAATCGCCGACCGCCATGGCGCTCGCTTCGCACTTCGAAGTTCGCCCGCAGGACGTGGTGTATGTCGGGCCTGCCAACGTGACTCGCTGGAACCGTCTGATCAGCCAGTTGGTGCCGTCGGCATCGATTGTCGGCACCGGCGCTTCCGCTGCGAAGAACTGGAGCGAATACAGCAACAACAACGCCAAATAAGGTCCGACTTTGAACATTTTGAAAGTTGGCCTGTGCCTGATGGCGGCCTCGTTGCTGTGCGGCTGTAACCCGCTGATGAGCGCTTCGTTAAATAACCTCAAGGCCGCAGTCGTCGGCCCGGATGAGGTCGATGTGTCGGTGGCCGAAGTGGCGGGGGTCAACTATCCGCAAATGAAACTGACCACGCCTTCCGGCTCCGGGGTGCTGGCGCTGGTGCGCGAGCGTGAAGACCTGCAGTTCTGGGTCGCCTCGGGCAAACAGGTTCTGCTGCTGCGCAATGGCCTTGCCGTGCGCTCCATTGGCCTGGGTCTGGAAGGCGATCTCGATGGCACGCGGCTGGCCGACGACTCGCCGTTCAAACAGGGCCTGCATCACGTTGCCGACGGGTTCACCACGCGGCGCTGGATCGACCTCTACAAAGGTCAGGAAGTCGGGGTGATCGTCAACAGCCGCTTCTCCCGCCGCTCGGAACAGACCCTGAAGATTCTCGAAAAGGAATACACCGTGCTGCGTGTCGATGAACACATTGACGCCCCGGCCATTGGCCTGAGCGCGACCAATCGTTACTGGGTCGACCCGCGCGACGGGTTCATTTTGCAGAGCGAGCAGCAACTGACGTCGCAGTTGCGCGTCAAGGTTGTGCAACTGACCCCTGATCGCAGGCACCTGCCGTGATGCGCCTGAAAATGTTGTCGGCGAGCTTGATGCTGGTCGCGAGCGTGAGTCAGGCGGCTGTCACGGTGTCGGGCGATGTCGCCAATCCCGGGCCGGTCGCGTTGCCACCGGGTGGGCGCTTGCTCGATGTGATCAGCGAAGCCGTGCCGAATGCCGAAGGCTATTGGCTGGCGGGCGGGTTGCTGCGGCAGTCGCTGATTGAGGCGCAGACACGGCTCAAGGTCGGTGTGTTGTTTGATCTGGATGTGCTGCAACGCATGTCGATGCTGTTCGACCGGCCGAGTCGGGCGGCACTGGCGCAGCGCATTGCCGAAGAAGTGCGGCAGATGCCGGTAACGGGGCGGCAGATCGCCGATCTTGATCCGGTTGCATTAGAAGTCGGCTTCGCGCGCAACATTCGCCTCGATGACGGTGATCGTCTGATCTACCCGAAACGCGTCGACGAAGTGCAAGTGCTCGGTGCCGTCGCCGAGCCGTGCCACTTGCCGTATCAGCCGTTGCAGGAGGCCCGTGAATACCTGCAAGGCTGTTCGATCCTGAGCGATGCCGAAGCCGATTACCTGTGGCTGATCCAGCCCAACGGCGTCTCGCGGCGTGTCGGCATCGCCCACTGGAATCGTGAGTCCGGGCAGTTTCCGGTGGCCGGCAGCAAGATTCTGGTGCCGGTGAAAAATGATGATCTTGATCCGCCTCTTCCTGAACTGAATCAGCAGTTGGCCGAATTCATTGCCACGCAGCTGGCCGAGGTGGTTCGTTGAAGTTACGTTTTGCAGCTGTGTTGTTATTGCCCTGCGGTCTGGCTCATGCCGAACCGCGCATTACCCAGAATGATTTCGGTGGCACCGGGCTGTTGCAGACGCCGACGGCGCGCATGGCCCCGGCCGGCGAGTTGAGCGTCAACGCCAACCGCACCGAACCGTACAGCCGCTATAGCGTTTCGCTGCAGCCGCTGGACTGGCTCGAAGGCTCGTTTCGCTACACCGCGATCACCAACCGGCCATACGGCTCGGAGGCCCTCAGCGGTAGTCAAAGCTATAAGGACAAGGCGGTCGACGTCAAAGTCCGGCTGTGGCAGGAGAGTCACTGGCTACCCGATGTGGCGCTGGGCTTCCGAGATATCGGTGGTACCGGTTTGTTCTCCAGCGAATTTTTCGTCGCCAACAAACGCTACGACAACTTCGATTTCAGTGCCGGGATTGCCTGGGGTTACCTCGGTAATCGCGGCGACATGGACAACCCGTTGGGCTACGTCAGCGATCGCTTCGATACCCGTCCGGCCCTGGAAGGCACCGGTGACGTCAACTCCGGCTCGTACTTTCGTGGCCGGCCGTCGTTCTTCGGTGGCGTGAGCTATCAGACGCCTTGGGATCGTCTCAGCCTGAAACTCGAATACGAAGGCAACGATTACAAAAACGAACCGAAGGACAACGAGATCAAACAGGACTCGCCGATCAACCTTGGCGCGGTATTCAAGGTGACCGATTCGGTCGATGTCAGCGCGGCGTGGGAGCGCGGTAATACGGCGATGTTCGGCGTGACCTTTCACACCAATTTCGTCAGCCGCAAGGCTCCGGCGAAGACTTACGATCCGACCCCGGAACCGCTGCCGGCGAAAGCGCCGAACACGGCGATGGATCAGGTCAACTGGGCCAACGTCTCGCAGCGTTTGCAGCAGAATGCCGGCTACAAGGTCGAGCGCATCACCCAGCGTGATTCCGAGCTGATCGTGTATGGCGAGCAGCAGCGTTACTTCCATTCGTCCAAGGCTGTCGGGCGGGCGAGCCGGATTCTCGACAACAGCGTCAACGACGACATCGACTGGTTCACCGTGGTCAACAAGCGCTACGACTTGCCGCTGGAAGAAACCAGCGTGCCGCGTCAGACCTTCCGCGAAGTGATCAACAACGAAGAGCCACTAGAGTCGCTGCACCGCACCACCGAGATCAACCCGGCGATGCCACACAACGAGAAGACCCTCTACACCGAGGCACCGCAGCATTTCAGCTATGGCGTGGGTTTGGGCTTCAAGCAGAACGTTGGTGGTCCGGATGGCTTGCTCTATCAATTGAGTGCCGATGCCGACGCTGAATACCGCTTCAACCGCAACACCTGGTGGAGCGGGTTGCTCAGTGCCAACCTGGCCAACAACTTCGACAAGTTCACCTACGACGCGCCGAGCGGTTTGCCGCGTGTGCGCACGGATTTGCGTCAGTACCTGACCACGTCTAACACGACCATGCCGTTGTTTCAGGTGAGTCATGCCGAGCAGTTGGATAAAGACTGGTATGGCATGGTCTATGGCGGTTATCTGGAGTCGATGTTTGCCGGTGTCGGCGGTGAGGTGTTGTTCCGCCCGACCGGTGAGCGCTGGTCGGTGGGCGCGGATCTGAACTGGGTGCGGCAGCGCGATTTCGATCAGGGTTTTGCCCTGCGTGATTACTCGGTGGTGACCGGGCATGTCACGGCGTATACCGATTTGCCGTTCGATACGCTGGCGGCGGTGAGCGTCGGGCGTTATCTGGCCGGGGACTGGGGCGGTACGCTGGACATCTCGCGCGAGTTTTTCAATGGCGTGCGCTTTGGTGCGTGGGCGACGATCACCACGGCGGGCAGTGCCGAGTATGGCGAAGGTAGTTTCGACAAAGGCATCTACCTGTCGATCCCGTTCGACGAAATGATGAGCATGTCGACCATGCGCCGCGCCAACCTGGTCTGGGCGCCGCTGACCCGTGACGGTGGTGCGCGACTCAGCCGCAGTTATCAACTGCACTCGATGACCGATAGCCGGGAAGGGGACATGTTTTATCGCAATTTCGAGAAGATCACAGAGTAAGCGCAGATTTCCGAAGCACCTCTGAAACCTGTGGGAGCGAGCTTGCTCGCGAAGACGTCAGCACATCCAGCATCAATGTTGCCTGACCCACCGCTTTCGCGAGCAAGCTCGCTCCCACATTGGTTATTTGTCACGCCACAAATCCCAAGCCAACCACAAACCCCCTGTGGGAGCGAGCTTGCTCGCGAAGACGTCAGCACATCCAACATCAATGTTGCCTGGCCCACCGCTTTCGCGAGCAGGCTCGCTCCCACATTGGCTATCTGTCTCACCCAAAATCCCGATGCCATCCCAGATCCCTGTGGGAGCGAGCCTGCTCGCGAAGACGTCAGCACATCCAACATCAATGTTGCCTGACCCACCGCTTTCGCGAGCAAGCTCGCTCCCACATTGGATTTTCATCACGCCACAAATCCCAAGCCAACCACAAATGCCCTGTAGGAGTGAGCCTGCTCGCGATAGCGTTCGTTCAGTCGACATCCCCGTTGCCTGACCCACCGCCATCGCGAGCAAGCTCACTCCCACATTGGCTATTTGTCACACCACAAATCCCCTGTGGGAGCGAGCTTGCTCGCGAAGGCGTCAGCACAGTCGACATCCCCGTTGCCTGACCCACCGCCATCGCGAGCAAGCTCACTCCCACATTGGCTATTTGTCACACCACAAATCCCAAGCCAACCACAAGCCCCCTGTGGGAGCGAGCTTGCTCGCGAAGGCGTCAGCACATCCAACATCAATGTTGCCTGACCCTCCGCTTTCGCGAGCAGGCTCGCTCCCACAGGTTTTTGCATCCCTCCACAATCCACTCTCGCTCCCAAATCCCACGCACAAAAAAAGGGGACTTTCGTCCCCTTGCGGTAATTAGCTTCGAACCTCAGTAAATATCCTTCGACAGCAACGTAAACGGTGTCTTCACCAGGATCTTCAGATCCAGCCACAACGACCAGCTGTTGATGTACTGCAGGTCAATCTCGACACGCTTCTGCATCTTGTCGATGGTGTCCGTCTCACCCCGGCAGCCGCTGATCTGGGCCAGCCCGGTGATCCCCGGTTTAATCCGGTGACGCGCCATGTACGCGAGGATTTTCCCCGAGTAGTAGTTGTTGTGCGCGACAGCATGCGGGCGTGGGCCGACCAGGGCCATATGCCCCTGCAACACGTTGAACAGTTGCGGCAGTTCATCCAGCGAAGTGCGGCGAATAAAGCGGCCGACTGCGGTAATGCGCGAATCATTACGGCTGGCCTGCTTCACGTCACGGTCATCGTGAACACGCATCGAGCGGAACTTCCAGACCTTGATCACCTTGCCGTTCCAGCCATGGCGGTCCTGTTTGAAAAACACCGGGCCTGGCGAGTTGATCTTCACCGCCAGCGCAATGATCAGCAGGATCGGGCTCAGCGCAATAATCGCCAGAAACGCCACGGTTTTTTCTACCAGACTCTTGCTCAAAGCAGCGGTAGGGCGACTGGTCAGCGGGCTTTCGTTCAAGTAGATCGCCGGCAGGCCGTCCACAACCTTCACCGAGTGATTGAGCAGGGTCAGACTGTTCAAGTCCGGCACCCACACCACGTCGACGTTGGCACCCAGCAAGTCACCATAAATCGCTTCGATTTTCGCTGCTTCACACAACGGCAGGGTGATGTACAAACGACGAATGTCATGCGCTTCGATCAGCTCCAGCAACTGTTCCTGATCACCCACTACACGCGGTGCATCCGAACCCAGTGCAGACACATCACCATTGCTGACCAAACCTACCAGCGGCAGGTTTTCCAGTTGGCTGAGCTTCTTCGCCAGACCCAACGCCAGTTCGCCGGTGCCGACGATCAGCGTCTTGTGTTCGCTTTTACGCGACCGTTGGTAGTACTTGGAAAACGCATGCAGCGGCGCGTAGAGAAACGCCTGACCGAGGAAGCCATACACCGCCCAGCTCAGAATCACCTGCCGCGAAAACAGCTCATCGGCCTGGCAGACAAAAGCGATGCACGCCAGCGCCGCCATGGTCATCGACCAACCCATGAACAGGCGACCGAGACCGGTCAGGTAGTTGTCACGCTTGCGATAAACACCGCTAAACGTATACGCCGGCACCGACGCCAGTACCGCCAGGGTTGCACACATCCGGTAGTAGAACGCGACCGTCCCGGTGTGCTGCTCGGCGAGTATGAACAGCAGCGTCACCACAAAGCCTTGTGCCAGCGCCCATTGGCCCCAAAAGGTCAGTCCCTTGAGGCCTGTGCTTCGATTGATACTTAAAGAAAGATCCATACGGTATCCCCAAAAGACGTCCATTCAGGTTTCAACAGTTGAAAACCGAGTTGTTATCCAGACTTATTGTTTTTGTTTTAACGAGTGTCCTGAGGTAACAACATCGATATGCCGAACTGTCGTCAGTCAATAGACTAAGTTATTGGCTGGAATGGTGTCTGACGAGTTCTAACAAGATGGCACAGTGCCAACTTTTTAATAATTAAATAAAAGGGTGTTAGAAAAGGTCGTAGAGCGAGGGGTGAATAAAGTGTGTTGTATTTGTTACTGTTGGAGGGTGGAGGCAGGGAATATTTACTTCAGGGAGGAAGATCAAGCCAAACAGAGTGCTCTTGTTGTTTTTGTAATCGCACTTTTTCTGTTTGTTCTGTTCGTGGAGGTCTTGCGGGTTACGCGACGACTTCCTGAATCAGGCAATAACCGCGGTTTCTGACAGCACGAAACAGTCGCTCACCATTACTGGCGCTTTTGAATTTGTCTTGCAGGCGACTCAAGCACATTTCCAGGCCGCGATATTGTTCCGGTTCTCGACCGATGCTGAGAATCAGCTCGTCACGACTGACAACACGCTCTTCATGGCTGAGCATTTTTCTGACCAGTGCTGTTTCCAGGCCAGTCAGGCTGATTTCGACATCTTCTTTGACCAGTGCACCCTGAGCCGGGTCGAGATGCCAGGTTTCATTGCCGGGCATATCGCCTTCAACGGCAGGTGGCATGTTGCGGGATTCCCCGGTAATGACCGGGACATTCTGGAAAGGATTAGCCGATTGCGCGGCGCGCCATTCGGACTCGAGCGTGGCCACTATTCGCTGAGTATCGTGTTCGATACTGCGCGGGATATTTTTTCGACTGATGCCTGGATATGTGAACTCCATCACCATTGGAGCGGAAGAGGGCGAATCAACCCCTTCAAACGAATTGAAACGTTCACTGGACAGCATGCTCTCCAGTTCGCGTTGCGACGTTGTACTGTGAGTCACGACAACAAAATATTTCCTTGGGAGGGTTGTACTAGTTTCCATGTCTCTCTCCTGAATACATACCAAAATTGGCTAAAAGATAAATCGGCAGGCGAGCAATGACTTCCTCGGAAGTAATCGATAGGCAGGGTCTGGGCCCAAGATTGGCCCTCGATAAATTCCACTCGATCTGCTGCTATGTTATGGAGTTTTATTGTTATGGGGCGTGTTGTCGCGCTCATTCAATTGCTTGATTTCAAACAGGCGTGAAGCAGAACGGAAGCTATATGGTTGCATTAGACGATCCTTCGTACGTATGCAAATGGGATGGCTGCCCGAGAGTCAGACAGTCGATATCAGACCCCGCAGCAGGCGATAGCCATAGCCGCGAATGCTCTGAATCGCGTTTGTACCATACATGTCCTTGATTTTTCCACGCAAGCGACTGATTGACTTCTCCAGCGCTCGAGGGTCGTAGAAATTGGTGTTGAGGCCCATGATGCTGGCGATTTCATCATGGCTCAGAATGTGATTACTGGTTTGCGCGAAGGCTTCGAGGATCTTCATTTCGGCAAACGAGATATCGAGTTTCTTGCTGGTGCCCATCAGGCAGATACGCGTCGGATCAAGCGTCAGATCGATATCGCGTTGCCATTCTTCGCTGTTGAAGAACTCGCCCAGCAACTCGGCGCCATCGTCGGAAAGGGTATTGAGCTTGATACAAACATCCGCGCCAGCCAGATAATATTTGATCTTGTTGAAGGCGCCGCGACCGGTGATGACCGCGCAAATGATCGGTTTCAAGTTGTCGCTGCGCAGGTTCTCGACCAGGGCAAGATTGTCTTCGAGCGCCTGAGGGCTGTCGATAACCAGGAAGATCGCTCGATACGAACCAGACTGTTCATTCAACTGATATGAACTAGTGTACGCGCTGGCGTCGAGCGCCATATCGGTACGTATATGCTGGGCGACTAGCGCTTTGAAATGTTCAGCCACGCCACGGGTACGACCCAGAGTAAGAACACCAGGTTCGTCGTTTGTCGGGCGCGGGCTTCTAGTCGCTAAGTTCGCTGAGAGCATCATGCATTGACTCGAATTAAGTGCTGACATCGGGATGTTAAAGCACCGGTTCTCATCTGTGACTGACAATTGGTAACATTCACGCGATTTTTAGACGTGGCTCGCGAGTTTTCTAACAATAATTAAGCTTTTCAAGCTTTTAGTTGATTTTCTCGGAGGGGTGAACTACTGCTTAGATGGTGGCGATATGCAATGGTGCCACTATTTTGAGCTTATTGCGATAGCCTTATCCGTGTCCAATTGCCACTGTCTGGCCATCCTTGAATAATGTGATATTGATCACACTTTGTTGTCAGAGCAACTTTTTTCTGCAAAAAGGCCTAAATATTTTCTGCGTAGTTCGTCGGCCGACGATTACTAACATGGCTTGAGTGTGTCTTTTAATAAGACGTAATCTTTGTGGCTGATGAACTTTTGCGTTTATGTATGTCAATGGTCTCACTGCAGATACTCAACCCCTGAGTGTTATTACCCGGTCGCTCGCCACGAGCGCTCTGACGGAGGATTAATGGATTTCTGGACCCTTTTCCAGGTGTTGATATTAGGTGCGGTAGAAGGCCTGACCGAGTTCCTGCCGATCTCGAGTACCGGCCACCAGATCATCGTCGCCGACTTGCTGGAATTCGGCGGCGAACGCGCCATGGCCTTCAACATCATTATTCAACTGGGTGCCATTCTTGCCGTCGTCTGGGAGTTTCGACCGAAGATCTTCGACATCATCAAAGGCCTGCCCACCGAACGTAATGCACAACGCTTCACCCTCAACTTGCTAATCGCCTTTCTGCCCGCCGTGGTCTTGGGCGTGTTGTTCGCCGACGCGATCCACGAATACCTGTTTAACCCGATCACCGTCGCCGTGGCACTGGTCGTCGGCGGCATCATCATGTTGTGGGCCGAACAGCGCAGCCATGTGATCAGCGTCGAACACGTCGACGACATGCGCTGGTCTCACGCACTTAAAGTCGGTTTCGTACAATGCCTGGCGATGATTCCGGGCACCTCGCGCTCCGGCTCGACCATCATCGGCGGTCTGCTCTTCGGCCTGTCACGCAAAGCCGCCACCGAGTTCTCGTTCTTCCTCGCTATGCCCACCATGGTCGGCGCCGCCGTGTACTCCGGCTACAAATACCGCGACCTGTTCCAGCCCAACGACCTGCCAGTCTTCGCCCTCGGCTTCGTCACTGCATTCATCTTCGCGATGATCGCCGTGCGCGGCTTGCTCAAGTTTATCGCCAACCACAGCTACGCCGCGTTCGCCTGGTACCGGATCGCGTTTGGTTTGTTGATTCTGGCAACGTGGCTGTTTGGTTGGGTGAACTGGACAGCAGCGGCGGCCGCCTGATCACTGAGCGCTGATCAACGCCGCCACGGCGAGATCGTTTAACGCCGAATCCGACGACTCCTGGCGATAGCGCTGCAAGGCCGAGGTGAAATACGCGGCCTGCAGCATGCCGTCGCTGGCCAGATAGAGTCGCGCGTCTTCTTGCTCCTCGGCGGAGTAAACACGCTTGTGACTGTCGGTCGTTTCCTGGCTAGCCGAAAAAGGTGCGAGAAATAAAGACACCAAGGTGAGCCCGGAAATCTGCGTGACCTCCCACGGCGTATCGGTACGGCCCATGCAAAAGCCATCGCAGTGTGCATAAACGTCGGAAGTGAAGCTGAACAAGGCGAGGAGGGTGAAGCGCTTGAAAGCAGAAAAAGTAAACGCGGGCATAAACAAAAGACATCCTGTCAGTACAACAAAACAGCGGGCAACGCTCATGCGTCGCCCGCACACTCAAACCATCAATCAACGACCTTCAAGCAACTCAGCCGCCTGATCCAGCAACGCCAGCGGATCCTTGGCCTTGTGAATATCCACCGACAACAACTGACGGAATTTCCGCGCCCCCGGAAACCCCGTGCCCAACCCCAGCACATGCCGCGTGATGTGATGCATCGCCCCACCGGCCAGCAAATGTTCAGCTATATAAGGACGCAACTGCGCCAACGCCTCAGCCCGACTGATCACCGGCGCCGAACTGCCGAACAACTGCTGATCCACCTCCGCCAGCAAATACGGATTGTGATAAGCCTCACGCCCCAACATCACACCGTCGAACGTCTGCAAATGCTCATGGCAAGCCTCCATCGTCTTGATCCCGCCATTCAGCACAATCTCCAACGCCGGAAAATCCGCCTTCAACTGCGCCGCCACGTCATAGCGCAAAGGCGGAATGTCACGATTCTCCTTCGGCGACAACCCCTCCAGAATCGCAATACGCGCATGCACGGTAAAACTGGTGCACCCGGCATCGCGGACGGTGCCGACGAAATCGCACAGCTCCGCGTAACTGTCCCGACCGTTGATGCCGATGCGGTGCTTCACCGTTACTGGAATCGACACGGCGTCTTGCATTGCCTTCACGCAATCCGCTACCAGTTGCGGGTGACCCATCAGGCACGCGCCGATCATGTTGTTCTGCACACGATCGCTTGGGCAGCCGACGTTTAGATTTACCTCGTCGTAGCCGTGCTCTTGGGCCATGCGGGCGCAGGCGGCCAGATCCAACGGAACGCTACCGCCTAATTGCAACGCGAGAGGGTGCTCGGCTTCGTTGTGACGGAGGAAGCGCTCGTGATCGCCGTTGAGCAGCGCGCCGGTGGTGACCATTTCGGTGTAGAGCAGGGCGTTCTTCGACAGGAGGCGTAGGAAGAAACGGCAATGGCGGTCAGTCCAATCCATCATCGGGGCCACACTGAAGCGGCGAGACGGCTCGGAACGGGGATGGCTAATGTTTACGGGCGCTTCGGGTTTTTCGAAATTCATTGATACTGATCTTTTATACAGCGGTTTTTACCCATTTTTCCTTGTTTTCTGAAGTCGGTTGCTACAATGTAGCAAGCGAATTCGGCAATGTAGCAACTGGAAATGGGCACGATCACATCACGCAAGCGCAAGGACAACTCGACGGCCTACACGGCGCAGATACGGATCAATCGGGACGGGCGCACAGTTTATCAGGAAAGCCAAACCTTCGACCGAAAGCAGGTCGCGCAGGCTTGGATCAAACGACGTGAGACGGAGCTGGCTGAGCCGGGTGCGATTGAGCGTGCAAACCGTAAGGGTGTGACGATCAGGAAGATGATCGAGCAGTACCTAGACGAGTACGAGAAGATCCGGCCACTGGGCAAGACCAAGAATGCGACGTTGAAGGCGATCAAGGATACCTGGTTGGGCGACCTCGACGACTCGGCTCTGACCAGTCAGAAGCTTGTGGAATTCGCACAGTGGCGGATGAGTAAAGAGGGTGGCGGTGTTCAGGCGCAGACAGTCGGTAATGATCTCTCCCACCTGGGCGCGGTTCTGTCCGTGGCGCGACCTGCATGGGGCTACGAGGTAGATCCGCTGGCCATGCCCGACGCGCGCAAGGTGTTACGAAAGCTAGGTATGGTGAGCAAGAGCAAGGAGCGCAACCGTCGGCCGACGCTCGATGAGTTGGACAGGTTGATGAAGCACTTTTTCGAAATGCAGGTTCGTCGACCTGAGTCGATCAACATGCCGAAGATGATTGCGTTTGCTCTCTTCTCGACGCGCCGGCAGGAGGAGATCACTCGGATTCGCTGGGATGATCTCGACGAGTCTCGGCAGGCCGTCCTGGTGCGTGATATGAAGAACCCCGGACAGAAGATCGGCAACGACGTGTGGTGCCATCTGCCCGATGAGGCCTGGGCGATCCTGCAGAGCATGCCCAGGACTGAGCGGGAGATCTTTCCCTACAATTCGAAGTCGGTGTCGGCTTCATTCACGCGGGCTTGCCCAATACTCGGCATCGAGGACCTGCATTTTCATGACCTGCGGCATGAAGGTGTAAGCCGTCTGTTCGAGATGGACTGGGACATTCCAAGGGTTTCAAGTGTCTCAGGACATCGAGATTGGAACTCTTTAAGACGATATACCCATTTGAGGGGAAGAGGAGACATGCACCTCATGTCCAACTGGTTCAGAGAATTTTCGAAAAGGCGGGGTTGAGGCTGCGTTTCTAGGCTCGCTGTCATCCGAAAATCAAATACCCCTCAATGAGATCTGATTGATCGTTTCGGCACAAGTGCCTATAGTTGACATCTTCAAAAAGGAGTGTTTATGGCCAGTCGCGGTGAAAATCTGTTCGAAAGCTATATGGAGGGTGGCGAGAACCCCCTCAGGCTGAGATCCGAGATCATGCTCGTTATTGCGTCATATCTAGAGGATGCCATAACTTCTTCTTCTAGAAAGGAGATTTCTCATGTGTCAGAAAGCCTTGTAAATCTTTTAAATGAGTCTATTCGTCGCGCGCCAGATTCGTCAGTTGCGGCAGTAAGAAATTCAAAATTAGTTAACGATGGAGATAGAGCGTCATATCTGCTCGGACAAATAAGTTTTGCGCAGTTAATTGCCGCGCAGTTGGAGAATAACAGGGCGAGCGACGTTTTTGTTAGGTCCATGTATCACAAGGCGTATTCTCGATATGTATCTGCGTTGTTTAGGAATGACTTAACAAATACGGAACTCCAATCGATTGTTGGTGAGAGAGCAGAAACTGTAAGTAGAAAATTTAAGACGCTTCGTCAACTAGGGATAGCTGATTTTCGAAGAGATGGAAATAACATAGTTAATTTTCTGACTCCGTTAGCTCGCCATGCATTTGATGAGTCAAAAGTGACTGCTCCTAGATATCGAAATAAAGAAAGTAAAGAGAGTATGTTGAATCGTTTTACGGAAGAGTTGGCGGAACATATGAAGTCACCCCTGACTTTTGCCCCAGATAGCCTCAGTCGCAAAGAGTGTGCCTTGTGATGAAAAGTACAGATGGCTTGGGAAAGATCATTACTTTTTACTCCTATAAAGGTGGCGTAGGTCGAACTATGTCATTGGCAAACGTTGCGTTCTTGGCGGCGTTAAATGGCCAGCGAGTTTTGGTCATGGATTGGGATCTAGAAGCCCCAGGCGTAAATTACTATTTTCGTGGGCTCCTCGAGGCCGCGGAGGCTAAATCACTAAAAGACTCTGCTGGATTGTTAGATATCCTATGGAAGTGGAGTGATATTGTTAAGTCGGTGAAAAGTGAGAAGGACTTTGAGATAGAGTTGCGCTCGCTTAAAAATGGGGATATTTTTCGTGATTGTGTAAAGTCACTAATAACGCCTGGTTTTTTTGCCGGTGATCCAAAATTAGATCTCATTGGGGCTGGCGGCCGAATGATATCAACTCCCCAAATGGTTCCTTACGAAGAAGCGTTAGCTAGTTTTTCATGGTCAACTTTCTTTGAAAAAGAGGCAGGTGGACTTGTCTTGGATTCGTTAAGGAGTTGGGCGAAGCAAAATTACGATCTGATTTTGATAGATAGCAGAACTGGCCTTGCAGATGTAGCTGGAATTTGTACGATGCAGATCCCGGATACAGTTGCGCTTTGCTTCATCCTCAATAGGCAAAATATTGATGGTGTGGCTAAAGTATCGGCCGCTATACGAAGCAAAAGAAAAGATGAAGTAACAATACGAGCAGTACCCATGAGGGTCGCACGTCGAGATACGTCCGAAGAAAGTGACGCTAGGGCTCGAGCTATCGCAGAGTTAACGCGGGTTGGCGGATTCTCTCCTTTCTCCTCGCAAGAAGATATTAAAGCCCTCTCTGTTATTGCGGATGAAAATGTTCCATTTTATGAAACTCTAGCACCCTTTACCGCGCCCGATCCAAGCTTGGATTTACTTACTTTAAATTACGTCAGGCTTGCAAAAGAACTGATTGGAAAGGATATATCGATCCCTGAGTTCGACACTGAAGTTGTCGAAATCGTTCGCCGACGTCTAGTTCCCCGGCATGCCACAGTTGAATATTTGTCAAAACTCAACATGGTGGAACCGGCGAGAGCAGTCTCGGAGGTGTTGCACCTACTTGAAAGTGCGTTTGAAGCCGATTTAGAGGGGGAAGAATTAGAGGTAGAATATGTAAACGCGTTACTAGGCGCTATTGATGCAGTCGCAAGTGTTCCCGAAAACTCATTCAATGCGTCAGAAATGCGTTTAAAAGGTATGGATTTACTCCGCACTCTTTATGAGTCTAATAGCTCTAAATGGAAAGCTAAGCTTACTGAAGAGCTGGAGGTCTATGTCGAAGCCTATTCTTTTCTCATGGATACGGAAGAGGAGGTTGCAATTCTAGAGGAGCTTGACGTTTTATTGGCTGAATCGACAACAATAGGCGATAAACTTAAAAGGATAAAGTTTAGGCGCGCTGCGGCTAGAGTTTTTGTAGATTCCAGAGATGTCGCTGCCGCAAGTCAAACTCTCGGCGAGATCTTTTCTCTGGTTAATGGATTTGCAAAAAATACGAATAACTTAGCCCCTGATCAAGTTTCCGAACTGAACGATGCTGATGTGGATTTAGCATTGTTGGGGGGGGATATTGATGTGCTGAATGATAGATTAGGCGATGCGGCGCAAAAATACACTTCTGGTTTAGCGCGTATTGGAGTATTCGAGGTTAACGGTTTTAGCTCTGATAGAATTCGGATTAAGGTTGAACTGCATCTACGAATGGTTGAGATGCCGTCCGAGTATGTAAATGCATATGATGCGGCTGTTCATGCGATCAATGCCGTGACGTGGGGGAAAAATCTATTTTCCGTTGTCAGAAAGTTTAACCAACTTTCTTCGGCTATACTGAAGCTCCCTGAACGCCCCGATATAGCATTTCATTTTTGTCGCGGATTACTTGGTCCGAACGAACTGCGCAATCGTAGTAACTTGGCAAGCTTTCATGGGCGTCAGCCGACGTTTGCTCTCGATTTCCTGAAGAATGTTAACGGCCTTGCGGCGGTATTGCTCACTCGAGATTATGATGAAGAAACATATGCGGTATTCGAGTCCTTGGCTGATCTGATTAATCAGGTCTTACGTAACATGGTGAGAAGAAGTAAAACAGTTGGGGGGAGAAATCGAGAATTGATCGCTTTGCTAGCACAGGAAGCTAAAAGTATTTTTTCTCCACTAGCAATAGAGATTGATGTTGGGCTTCTCGATGGTGGGGCTGGCTACAAGGGAATGACCCGTAGTCATTACAGATTGAAGGACGGGGATGATCTATGATTGTTCGCGTTTACAATCCAGCTGACATTTTTGTCGAGTTATGGATAAATTGCGCTTGTCAGTTGCCAAGTAAGATTGCCACTGCTGCGAAACCTAACCCTGCGTTTGCAAAAAGTATTCGATCTGCACTGGGCTATGACGATGGTCAGAAGTCGTATGATGCGATTCATAGATTATTGTCAAACATTCCTTCCGGCCTGTCCTTGGGTGCTCAGCTGATTGTAATGGATGAAATTGATAGAGTTTTCTCGCTCATCCATCCTAGGAACTTGAATGCGGCAGGTGGTCATGTATTGACCTCTAAAATTCCTCGTTGGTTAAAGGCGCTGAAGATAACGAGATTAGGTGGCTCTGCATATGCCTTTCTCGAGGATCATAACCTTATAGCTCGAGGACCATTGTCAAGAATTCCTCGAGGTGAAACTGCAAGCAGCGCGATCTGCTTCGCTGATCGTTTCTCGGCTTTAACTGTCGTCCCGTTGAAGCTAAAGTTAAATACGGTCCCGATAAATGTTAAATACGAAGTAAAAGCTGGTGCAGCAGATGGGGCTTCGCCCGGTGGAAAGCTAGGTTCTGAACAAATAACTTTTATTCCGATAGCTATAAAAAATCAAGATCTAAAAATAACCGAGAGAAATTTATCAGGTAATATATTTGTCAAATATGAGGCGTCACCCACAATCGACGTTCCTGATAAAGTTATGAAAGCGTTAAAAGGCGCTGGTTTTTCAGATATAGCAATTGCTCCTGAACTAATTTGCTCAGAGCATGATGCCGATCGAATCAGTGAATTATTAAAAGAAGATTCCGGATCGCATAGGCTTCTGGTGTCAGGGTCGGGGTCTACAATCGATAGCCAGGGGGGCAGCACTGGAACGAAGCCCAAGTCGTAAACGGTATTGGTACAGTCGTTTGGCGGCAAAGAAAGATTTGGCCGGCTGGATTAAGTCGTCGACGTGCGTTGGAGTACAAACTCAGCGATCCTGGCACAGGTCTATCTTTGGAAGATAATTGTTCAGGTGACGAAATATGCGTTGTTGATATAGAAGGCATGGGGCGTTGTGTCATTTTAATATGTCAAGATTTAGAGGGAGACCCATTCGCGGGCGATTTAATTCGTAATTTTCAGCCAGACTGGGTTTTTGTTCCTATCCTTGATCGAGGTATTGAAACGGGACGTTGGGTTCATCAGCGAGCATTTACTTTGAGTTCAATTTCCCCCGCTAGGTTCGTCGTATCCTCAAGCGTTGCCCTTGCAGACCGCGCCTGTTTAGAAGGCGAGATAGCCTGCGGGATGGCAGTCGGTCCCAGAGATTCATTTGGTGAAGACAAAGGGCGAGCCCACGCTTTGGCATACCTATCATCTGATGCAGAGTTCACTACATTGAAGTGGCGTGAACGCTGGAAATTTACCATTTTGACTGGTGAGTAGTTTATCGCTTGTACAAAGGGGGTATTCATCCCCCTTATTATCTAGCTTAAGTATCGTTCAGTTTTTTTTGATCTTGTAGCGCTTTTGAACGTTGATTATCGATGTAATCTGCTAGGTCCGAAATATGGATGCCAAGTGCCGCTTTTTGCGTATTAGCCCCTAATCGTACAATTGGAATTCTGATTTCGCCACTTAGTTGTTTGGCCTTAAATTTCTCTACAGTTAGGCCCATGTAATCTTGACATATGGTACTAAGAGGGATCACTGCTTTTCCGTTGTACTGAGCCATTAGTAAAAAAAGAGTATTCAAGATAGCCCCCTGTCCTTATGAGAATCCAGATAGTCAGCTAGGTCATGTAGATATATGACAGGCTTGGCTCGTACTGAATTATGTAGGCGTGTGAGTTTCAATGAGACACGACCTGCATTGATTTCCTTAAGAAGGTGACGATCTGTTCTGATATGAGAAAAATACTGCTCGCGGACCATTGAAAGCGGTGGGCACGGAGTGTCGAACTGTTTTCTGAGTAAGTTAAGAGTTGTAGTCATGGCTTGTTTATCCTATTCATCGGCTCGGGATTGAAGCTTTAAACGAATCATTTCGGCCAATCCCTCCTTGCTACGCCCTATAGCTGCAGCACAGATTTGTCCTTTTCTATCCGCCACAACCGCGCCAAACGGGTATTCGGGAGAGTTAGTAGGTGTGACATAAGCTGTGTGATCCTCTGAGACAACTGCATTCACACATCGAAAGACCTCGGCGAGCTCCACGCTCATCGCTGGAATGCTCTCGAGCAGTTCAATGGCTTCTGTGGCTGCGCCAACGAGCGTTGCCCTGCTAATAACGCCAGGACAATTTAGATAAATCGGGATCAGCTTCAGTGCACCCACAGACTGGGTATATGCGTTGTAGTAATTGGTTTTCATGCCGCGACCTCCTTGTCCGTAATTGCGATGCCAAGTTTTTTTGCAAGCCATTGCACACCGTTCTCGGTAACCATCACGACTGCGTAATGTTTGAGACGATTTGGACCCAATTGAACACTTCGCGGATCTGAGAACAGGTGGCCGCTAGAGCGGTGGTGGCTTGCTAGATCACCCGTCGACGTGAGAATGCGAAGTTCTCGAAGTGCCTTGCGAAAGGCACGCGACTTGATGCCAAACAACGCTGCTGTCTGATCAAGGGTGCGATTCATGCTGAGCTCCCTCTAACTTGAAGTTTTCCACGATCTGGCGATTGGCCAATTCATGCATGAAGTCACGTAAGTGCAGGTGATTGGCTCGATCTCCGCGACGCAGTCTCACGTGATCTGTGTGCCCTGAGACATCGACTCGTACTATTGCGTGATCGTCAGTCAACTCAACGTCAAAACGGGCTTGAATGGTCAGTGCGGGGCGCTGCATTGAACAGCTCGCTTGCCCGCCTGTTTGCAGCATTTGATGTAGTAGTTCTTGTTGTATGAGAGGTAGCTGGAAGTGGTTCACTTTGTGTCACCACGCGAGGTTTGGCGGACCATCATTGGTGCGTCAACGTTCGAAAATGGAGTCTTAAAAGCAGGCGCTTTGGGTGTTGGAAAGGACATCGCAAGTACTCTGGTGAGAGGTTTACGACACGAACAATACAAATGCGTATGAGATAGGTCAATACGTTTATGTATTGATTTTGACGCGGGCGTAAAAAAACCGCCTAGGAGAGGCGGTTTTGTTTGTTGAAATTGTGGAGCTAGAAAATTTCTAGTTTTGAAATCACAACCCCACAAATCGCGGCGTCTGGGGGCAGTTCAATTATAGGTTCCGGCCATGATGGATTGAGGGGCTTCAAAAATTGACGGTGACCCTCCAAGACAAGTTGTTTGAAGGTTGCCTCATCGCTGTCCGTTAACTTGGCGATTACTAGGGATCCATTTTCTGGATCTTTCGCTGGATCGACGTAGATGATATCGCCATCTCGGAAAGAACGCCGCTCATGGGGATTGAACATTGACAGTCCACGCACGCGCAGTGCATAGGTTCTTTTGCTGTGAGAAACCGCGCACGGAAGCCATATCTCCGCGTCGCTTACGTTCATGATGTCTAGTGCTTCGCACCATGCTCCTGCTTGCACCCATGAAATCAATGGAACCGAACCTTTGATAGCGGGGCCAGGCTCAACGTTGGAGTGTGCAAACGCATTTGCATCGGTCCCTATGTTCTTGCCTGTCCACAACCAGTTGGAAGTAACAGCGAGAGCTTTCGCGATTTTTTCAACGTTCGACTGTCTCGGGCTCAGCGATTCACCGGTGATTATTCTGTGGATCGTAGGTTGGGGTACGCCGGATCTTCGCCCCAATTCACCCTCAGATAGCTGAAGCTCTGTCATGCGCTGAGCTATACGCGTGCCTATCACTTGCTGGCCCTCTGATTCGTAAACGTATTGGGAGTGTATTGCGCCAATCGATACGAATGCGTATTATCCGGTCAATGCGAAAGCGCATTGGTAAATCACATGACTATTCAAAAGATGCTCAGCGTACTTCTGGGGCTTGGCTATTCGCAGCGTGCGATTGCCGAGCGCGTCGGAACGACGCAACCAACAATATTTCGAGCTGCTAAAGGCGCGGATATTCGGTACGAAACTGGTAAAGCGATTGAACGGCTTTTTGAGCAAGAGAAAAGCTCAGAGGTACAGCAGTAGCAAGAAAAGGTGCCGAGCCGGGGCCTCTCACCAAAGATCCCCCGGCTTGGCGGCGATGACACACAGCAATGCATATCGGTCGCGGTCGTAGGATAGGTTGTGCCTGTTCCTAAGGCTAGACCGTAAAAGGAGTTTTTACGGTTATGAGTCGCAACGCAAAACTTCCGGCCGCTGAGCCGGTTCTTTCTTTACGTAAGGCGCTTTACCGGGCCGGCCATTCCTACAGGGGCGGGGTAACCGCTTTGGCGTTGGACATGGTCATCGATTACGACACCCTCCAAAAAAAATTGAAGCACGATTTCGACCAGCGTTGGCTTGATCCGGATGAGCTCGAGGAGGTCATTCGACTGACGGCTAGTCCGGTTTTGCTAGATGCCCTGATGCGTCCTGCAGGCATGGTTTGGTACAAGCCCGAAGCTGCGGCACCGACGAAACAAGCGCTTCTCGCGGTCAGTAAATTGCTACACGAGACCGGTTTGTTTGTTTCCAGCATGCACGAAGGTGCAGCAGACAACGTATGGGAACCGCACGAGGTCGCCGAACTGGAGAAGCATGGCGCAGATGTCATCCGTGCCGTGCTTGGCATCATGGCCGGCGCACGTCAGGCGATGGAGGGGCACGATCATGGCTGATGTGATCGATACAGCCAATGACCAAGCCGATTACTTTTTACAGATCGCGCTCAGCAGGCATCCGCGTCCGATAACTGGAATGGTCAGCGCAGAGTTCTGTGCAGATTGCGATGAGGCCATTCCGGTACTACGCCAGAAGTCTGTAGATGGTTGCCAGACTTGTCTTGACTGCCAAGAGCTGCGGGAGCGAGGCCGATGAGCGAGTTGGTCAAAGGCGTGCCAACAGCAGAGTGGGCGCAGCGTTACGTTGATGCGTTCAACCTTGCACTGGTCCCTATCGAACCGGGCGAAAAAGGCCCAAAGGGCATGGGCTGGAACAAGCCCGGCGGTTACATCATCGAGGCGGCGCAAGCCGCTCTTTTTTGGCAGAACAATCCTTCCCATAATCTCGGCGTGGTCCTTGAGCCGAGTCGCATCTGTTCGCTGGATGTTGATGATGTGCAATGGACCCGTCACATTCTCTATGAGTTGCTCGAGATTGATCTAGATGCAATGGCATTGGTATTTCCGACGGTGGTCGGTAACCCTGCGCGCTTTCGCATCATGTTCCGTGTTCCGGACGGACTCGATCTATCTCGCCACTCGCTGGCTTGGCCGAATGAGAAAGACCCCGACGGCTCGATTTACAAAGCGTTGATCGTGAAAGCCAAAGCGGCGAAAGCGGAGGGTGACATAGCGGGGGAGGTCGCAGCACGGGCCGAAGCTGAAGAATACAAACGCTTCACCGTTTTCGAGTTACGTGCGGGTCTTGTGCAAGACGTTTTGCCGCCTTCGATTCACCCAGGTACTGGTAAACCATACGTCTGGCGGACACCGCCTCGCGCGGATGGAGGCTTGCCAGATCTAACGCCTGAATTGCTTGCGATCTGGATCAACTGGGACATTTTCAAGCGTGATGCTGAGCAGGCCTGCCCGTGGGCGGTTAAACCAAAAAAAGCGCCGGGTAAGGTGATCAGGCGTTCGGCCCCTGCAGGTGGCAAGCAGCCTTCAGTCATCAATGAATTCAACCGCTGTCACGACGTTGAGGAACTGTTGCGCGCTCATGGCTACATTAAGCGCGGTAGTAAGTGGCTGTATCCGCAGAGCAGCACAGGGTTGCCGGGTATCAGTGTTGCTGAGGGCAAGGTTTATTCGCACCACGGTGCCGACCCACTGGCGAATGGTCACCAAAACGATGCGTTTGAAGTTTATTGCTTGCTCGAGCATAGCGGTGATCAGTCGCGCGCAGTCAAAGCTGCCGCCCGGTTGTTGGGTATGCAGCATTCCTCGCGTCCGGATGCGCACGATCTTCCCACGCCCCCATCGGATGAAGCGGGTAACGCCACATCCAACAATGCCACCGCTCTGAGCGCGGCGGCTCCTCCAGCTTCCGGGGGGCGGGGGAGGCGTTGACACTCGAGCATGTACTGCGTCGATTTGCATTGGTTGAGGGCACAACACATGTATGGGACTGCGATCATTCGAAGGTGATGAAGAAGTCGGCATTTGAAGCCCGTGTTGGCAAAGCGCTGGCCAAGTCTTGGCTGGACGACACTGGCAAGCGCTTGATCTCCGATGAGCATGTTCGCGACATCGAACAGACGCGGCGAATGGCCGGCAAAAAGGGCGGCGCTTTGGGCATGTCGCCAACGGATCGTTATGTGTACATTGACGGCACCAAAGACGTTTGGGATCGAGAGAAGAAACGTCGCATTGCCGAGGGTGCGGTCAAGATGGCTCTGGGCGACACCTATCCGCTGTGGCTCAACAGCAGCGAGCGGCGCACCGTGGACGTCGAACACATCGTGTTCGATCCTACTATGACCAAGGATCCGACCGTCTACATCAATACATTTGATGGTTTGCCACTGGAGCCTGTTCGAGATGATGCGGCATGCGCCAATCTGCGTTGGCTGATTTCATTTCTGTGCAATCACGATGAAGCCGCAACCAGTTGGCTCGCCCGCTGGCTGGCCTATCCGCTGCAGCACTTGGGCGCGAAGATGGACACTGCAGTGCTGATGCACTCAAGCATGGAAGGCTCCGGTAAAAGTCTATTTTTTGCCGACACCCTAGGCAGACTCTATGGGCAGTACGCTGCCACTGTTGGGCAGACCCAACTCGAAAGCAATTTCAACGCATGGCAAAGCCGAAAGCTATGGGCTGTCTTCGAAGAGGTTGTTAGCCGCGATCAGCGATATAACCAGGTGGGCAAGATCAAACATTTGGTTACGGGCAAAACGGTACGGATGGAATCCAAATTCATCAACGGTTGGGAAGAGGCCAACCACATGAATGCTGTGTTCTTGAGTAACGAGATTCTACCGTGGCCTATTAGCGATACCGACCGGCGAATGCTCGTTATCTGGCCTCAGGAAACATTGCCCGTGGATCGCCAGAAAGCCATCGGCCGGGAGCTTGAGCAAGGCGGAGTCGCAGCGTTATATGGCTGGTTATTGTCGGTTGAACTGGGTGATTTCAATCAAAGAACACGCCCGCCATCCACAGAGGCACGTGAACGTTTGGTGGCCCTGAGTCGCGCCGGCTGGCAAACCTTCCTGCACCTTTGGAAGATTGGCGATTTGGGTGCCGGCCTTTGGGGCGCGTGCCTGTCGTCCGATCTCTACGCGTTGTTTCTCGAGTGGTGCCATCGAAATAAGGAGCACTCGATGAGTCAAACCAAGTTCTCCTTGTTCATTGCTTCATCAGTTGAGAAGTCTCGCTCTACGCCATGGACTGATGGAAACAATCGACGATTCGGTGCGTTCTTTGTTCCAGATGATCCTTCAGCCTCTCCGCTCCTCTCACTGCAGGCGGCAGAGCTTGGGCGTACGGTTTCTTCTTGGCGGGCCAATGCGAAACTCGCTGGGTGGAACGTTGCGGGATGGGAACACGTAAAGGGGTTAGCAGCATGAAAACCGTTCCCAGTGTGTCGGGTGTGTTGGGTATGTGTGGGGCTATTTTCGGCGACCCAACACAGCTACCAGCCAGCAAAATCAACGACGGCGTAGCACTGTGTCGGGTGTGTTGGGTTTGCATGCGCGCACGCGCGCGCGCGCGCTTGTTTCTCCAAATTCTTTCTTCTAGGTGGCATCACAAAAAACTCTATGCGAAGGCTGAAAAACCTAACAAACCCAACACACTCAACACGGCTTGGGTAAGAGCATTGAATTTAAAGGGTTTGAGGTGTGTTGGGTTTGTGTTGGGTATCGGCTTTTTTGTGTTGGGTTCGGTTTCGGGGCAGAAAGAATGATCAAAGACATGGATGTATTGTTGATCCACTGGGGCGAGCAGTACCGTCAGAACGGCGACGCCAGCAGCATGGGCAGCCCGATGGCAGCGATCATGGAGTGGGGCGGCTGTGCTCCCCGCGGCACTCCCGGGTCTCGAATTATCCTCGGTGCTGGAGCTGGTCCTGATGCTGTCGCGCAAGAAGTAGGTGCTGCGTTATCCGAGATCGAACGGGAAGATGGTCGCGGTGAACGTATGCAACGGCTGGCAGTGCTTCGTTATTGCGAGGATCCGACCCAAACTTGGGCGGCCCAGATGCATGAGTTGGGATACGTGTCGAAGGCGAAGCAAACCTACTACGACTTGGTGCATAGACTTCATGTCCGACTGTATGAAGTGCTCAATGAGCGTTCCAAGGCAAGGAAGTGGTTGACCGTTGGTCGGGGTGATTTGCCTCAAAGTCTGCTCAAAGTGCGTCAAAGTAGCATCGAACTTAACAACCGAAAATAGCCACTTTTCGGTTCCGTACTCAGGGGGTAAAAAGTCCCCACGATATGCGATCTGCGCCTAAGACACTCACAGAGCAACAGCGGTGCATTCCGTCCCGTTAACGACCGAGAAATTGAAAACCCTGCCATCCCCGGCGGGGTTTTCTTTTTCCGGCGCGCCATTGTTTCTTCTTGAGGCACAACATGACTAATGAGCAACAAGCACTGGCAGAGATGCCGATCTGGTTAGTGATCGTCCTGGCTTTGGTCGGTGGCGTTTCGGGAGAAATGTGGCGGGCTGACAAGGATGGTGCGCGAGGCTGGGCATTGCTGCGCCGACTCGCGCTTCGATCCGGAGCCTGCATTGTCTGCGGGGTGTCGGCAATGATGCTGATGATCGCCGCCGGCATGACGCTCTGGACGGCGGGCGCTTTAGGTTGCCTGACAGCGATGGCCGGTGCCGATGTGGCCATCGGATTGTATGAACGCTGGGCTGCCAAACGTCTGGGCGTCAGCCAGATTCCGCCGGCTGGCGGCGAGCAGTGATGATGACCCGATCTAGGGCGCTGAAACCGGCTGGGACCCTGGGGTTATTCGTAGGGTACGGGGTCGGAAACCCGCGGGAAACTGTTAGCGGGAGCGCCCCCAGCTTACTGAAATTCAACCCATTGAAATTGAAAGGTCTGCATTGAAAAGCCGTTGAAAGGAGGGCTTATGACAGAACCAACTTACCTGTCAAAAAGCGCCTTCGCGGCGCGGATTGGCAGGGCGCCGAGTTACATCACCTGGTTGAAAAACAACAACCGCCTGGTGCTGACGCCGGACGGAAAACTGGTGGACGTTCAGGCCAGCGAAGCGTTGATTCGCGACACCGCTGACCCAAGCAAAACCGCCGTCGCTGATCGGCACCAACAAGACCGGATTCAGCGTGACGTTTACAGTCAACTGTCCACCTCGGTCGAGCCGACTTCCACGGCTGCGCCGCCGCAGGTGCTCACCAGCGATGGCAAGCAGCCCGACTTCCAGAAGGCACGCGCACTGCGCGAGCACAACATGGCCAAGCTGGCGGAGATCGAACTGGGCAAAGCTCAAGGCTCGCTGGTATCCAAGGAAGCGGTGGAAACCGGCGCCTACAACGCCGGCCGATTGCTGCGCGATCAGCTGTTCGGGCCGCTTCCACAGTTGTCCCACGATCTCGCCGCCATGACCGATCCCTGGCTGATCGAAAAGCACCTGACCGCCACCTTCCGTCGAACGCTGGAGGAAGCCGAGCGCCTCTCTTCAGCAGACCTTGAACACGCCATGACAACGGACTGAACCCATGCACACGGAATTTCCTGACGGTGCAGAGGTGTACCGTGAGGCTTATTTCCGTGGACTGCGCCCCGACCCAGATCTCTGGATCGACGAATGGGCCGACGAGTACATGCGGATCCCGCGTGACACCGGCGCCCCTGAACCTGGCCAGTACCGCACCTCTCGAACACCTTATGCCCGCGAGCCGATGCGTTGTCTGTCGCCGGCTCACCCCTGCAGACGCGTGGTCACCATGGTGGCCTCGCAGCTGATGAAAACGCAGATCGCCCTGAACTGGATGGGCGGCCTGATCCACATGGCACCGTCGAACATACTGGCGCTGCTCCCCAGCCTTGGCCTGTCCAAGCGGGTGTCGGGACGGATCAGCAAGACCATCAAAGCTACCCCCGTTCTGCGCGAGCGGGTCGCGGCCACCCGCTCGCGGGACGCACGCAACACGATGGACACCAAGGAATTCGAGGGTGGCTCGCTGTACGTCACCACCGCGGGTTCTGCGGCCAACCTGTCGGAGCTGTCAGCCCGCTATATCTACGGCGATGAGGTTGACCGCTGGGAGAACGACGTCGGCCAGGAGGGTGATCCCATCCGGCTGGCAGAGACGCGGGCGACCAACTTCGGCCGCAACGCCAAGATTTACTTTTCCAGTTCGCCAACGATCAAAGGCGCCTCGCGAATCGCGGATCTGTTCGAGTCGAGCGACCAGCGGCATTACTACGTGCCGTGTCCCACCTGCGGGCATATGCAGGTGCTGGAATGGGAGCGGCTGCATTACAGCAAGGATCTCAGCACTGTGCATTACGAGTGCGCAGCACCTGAATGCGACGTGCTGATCGAGGAACACCACAAGAGCGACATGCTCGCCCGAGGCGAGTGGCGCGCACATGGCAGCGGCGACGGCAAAACCGTTGGCTTTCATCTGAACGCCCTGTATTCGCCGACTGGCTGGATGGATTGGGCCGGCCTTGCTGAGGAGTTTGAAGACGCCAAAAAAGCGCAGGCTCAAGGTGACACGAGCCTGATGCAGGTGTTTTACAACACCCGTCTGGCCAAGGTCTGGGACAGCGCACTCGAACAGACCAAGGCTGAAGTGCTGATCGCTCGGGCGCGGCTGGAGACCTACACCCTCGGCGCGATGCCGGCCGGTGTGCTGATGCTGACCGGCGCCGTCGACGTTCAGGCCAATCGTCTGGAGCTGATGGTGATGGGCTTCGGCGTGGGCATGGAGCGCTGGGTGGTCGATCACCAGATCATCTGGGGCGATCCGGC
The DNA here is from genome assembly GCF_054682705.1 of Pseudomonas sp. H1_D05. Lineage (NCBI taxonomy): Bacteria > Pseudomonadati > Pseudomonadota > Gammaproteobacteria > Pseudomonadales > Pseudomonadaceae > Pseudomonas > Pseudomonas sp. H1_D05. The sequence continues at coordinate 6,183,688 of NZ_CP162825.1, read as the reverse complement.
AGACGAGCGCACCCGGGCTGTACTGGACGAGAAACTCAAGGCCCGTTACCGGCATCCTTGTGGTGTCGGCCTGGCGATTCTCGCCGTCGGCGTCGACTCCGGCGGTCACCACACCGATGAGGTTTACCAGTTCTGCCGCGTGCGCCGCTGGCGCAACATCTTCGCCATCAAGGGGGCGAGCAAGCCAGGCCGACCGGTAATTGCACAGCGCCCATCCATGGTCGACGTGACGTGGAGGGGCCAGACCGAACGCAATGGCGCCGAGCTGTGGTTCGTCGGTACCGACACCGCCAAAGACTGGATCTACAACCGCTACCCATTCCCGGACGGCCCCGGTTCGCTGCACTTTGCCAACGACCTGCCGGACGAGTTCTTCGCCCAGTGTGTCGCCGAGCGCAAAGTCGTGCGTTACGTGCGCGGGCACAAGCGCATCGAATGGGTGAAGGGCAAGGCCGAGCGCAACGAAGCGCTCGACCTGATGGTGTATTGCCTCGCGATGGCGCATTACCTCGGCATCAACCGCTACCAGGAACACGACTGGGATCGGGTGCGTCAGGCTCTGGCCCAGTCGGGCCTGTTTGACGACACCTTGGGTATCAAACCTGTTCAAGGTGAGCAACTTGGTGACGAGCAAACGCCTACGCCTGCGGCAGTGCGCCAAGCTCAGTCCGCACCACCACCCACCGCACCGGCTGCTCAATCGCGACCGGCAGCTCCCCCTCAACGCCGTAGCTCCACCAGCGGTTACCTGAAGAGACGCTGATATGTCCTTTACGCAAAAACACCTCGACGCCATCGAGCGCGCCATTGCGCGTGGCGAAAAGACCGTGCGCTACAGCGACCGAACGTTGGAATACCGCGACGTCGATGAGCTGCTCCGCGCCCGTGAAGAAATCCGCAGTTCGCTCACCAGCGCTGCCGGCCCGCGCTCGCGGGTTGTGCGGCTCAGTCATGGAGGCAAGGGAATCTGATGGCTCGACAATTCCCGGCACTTTCCCGTAGCGGATTCTTGCTGCCATCGAACATCAAGGCCAGCTACGAAGGCGCCGGGGAGGGTCGCCGATCTGCGAGCTGGGATGCTTCCGATAATGGCATCAATAGCATCAACACCCCGGCGCTGCGCAATTTGCGCGCCCGGTCACGGGCGGCGGTGCGCAATGACCCGTATGCGGCCAACGCCATCAACAAACGCGTCAGCAACCTGATCGGCACCGGCATCACCCCACGCCCAAAGGTTAAAGACGAAGAGCTGCGCAACCTACTGCAAGAGTTGTGGGACGACTGGGCCGACGAGTCGGATGCCGACGGTCTCTGCGACTTCTACGGCCAGCAGGCGCTGGTGGCTCGCACCGTCGAAACGGCAGGCGAGTGCTTTGTGCGATTGCGTCCGCGCAGTCTGGACGAAGGCTTGGTGGTGCCGCTACAGCTGCAGACCCCGGCACCGGAGTTCGTGCCGCACGACAAGTTCGAGATGACCAAGGCCGGCAACATCATCCGTGCCGGGATCGAGTTCAGCCCGGCCGGCAAGCGCGTGGCCTACTGGATGTACCGCTCGCACCCGCGTGATGCGTCGTCGCTCAACAGCGGCTACAACCAACTGGTGCGCGTGCCGGCCAGCCAGGTGCTGCACATCTTCGAACCGCTGGAGCCGGGGCAGTTGCGCGGCGTGCCGCGTATGTCGCCGGTTCTCAAACGTCTGCGCAGTCTCGACAACTACGACGACGCGGTGCTGTTCCGGCAGGAAGTCTCCAATCTGTTCGCCGGCTTCATCAAACGTCCGTCGCCGGACATGGGTCAGGTACCGCGCGACCCGGTCACCGGCCAGTTGATCACCGCCGACCGCGACGGCTTCACGCCAATGGTCGCGCTGGAACCCGGCACCATGCAGGAGCTGGGCGCGGGTGAGGAGGTGGAATTCTCCAAGCCGCCGGATGCCGGCAACAACTACCCGGACTTCATGCGTCAGCAACTGATGGCAGCGGCAGCGGGGACCGACACGCCCTACGAGATCCTCACGGGTGACATGAAAGGCATCAACGACCGTGCGCTGCGCGTCGTGCTCAACGAGTTCCGGCGCCGCCTCGAACAACTGCAATTCAACGTCTACATCCACCAGCTTTGCCGGCCGGTCCGCGCTGCTTGGCTGGACATGGCGGTATTGAGCGGTGTGATCGAACTGCCGGACTACGCCAAGCGTCGTCGCGAATTTTTGCGTACACGTTGGGTGCCGCAAGGCTGGGCCTACATCCAGCCGGTGCAGGACGTGCAGGCGCGAATGCTTGAGGTCAATGCGGGATTCGGTTCGCGCAGTGAGATGTGCTTGCGTACCGGCTACGACGCCGAAACGGTCGACGCGGAGAACGCCGCCGACGCTCAACGTGCCCGCGATTTGGGCCTCAATTACCGAACGCTCGTCGAGGTCGATACCCACCCTGACGATCAGGAGAAACCATGAAACCGCCGCTCCCTCTACGAATCTTCAACAAACTGGACGGGCAACTGCCCGTGAAAGACAAACACTGGTACAGCCTCCGGGCCAGCGGTGAAGCCGAACAGCGCACTATCGAAGTGTACGTCTACGGCGAGATCGGCACCTGGGGCATTACGGCCAATCAGTTCGTGCGTGACCTAGCCGCACTGGATGACGGTACCTCACCGATTCTAGTGGCGTTCAACAGCATCGGCGGAGACCTGTTCGACGGTCTGGCCATTCATAACGCCCTGTCGCGTCTGGGTGAGCGCTGCACCGGCCGCGTCGATGCCTTGGCTGCCAGTGCCGCGAGCGTTGCAGTCTGCGGCGCTCATCGGGTGGTAGTTGCGGAAAATGCCGCACTAATGATCCACAACCCGTGGACCTATGCCTCGGGTGACGCCGAGGACATGCGCAAGGTAGCGACCGCGTTGGATCAAGCGCTGGAACTCATCATCACGGCCTACAAGGCCAAGGCGCCAGATATCGACGAGGTAGAGTTGCGGCGCCTGGTCAATGCAGAAACCTGGCTGACGGCTCGCGAAGCGGTGGCCCTCGGATTGGCCGATGAGGTCGGCGACGGTGTGCAAATCAAGGCGTGTCTGGGGCAGGGCACGGTCATGCAGAAATACCAGCGCACGCCCCAGGCGCTGCTGGATCTGCTCAACGAACCCACGAAACCGACCGAACCGGTGGTCGACAAGCCTGAGCCATCGGCGTCCGGTGCGGATGCGGCGGCGCTGGCTCTGCTGATCACCAAGTCCTGCAACCAAGGCGGAATGAGCAACCTGATCGAGCCACTGCTTGCCACTACCAAGCTGGTAGATGAAGCGACCGTGAAAGCCGCGATCACTCAGGCCAAGTCGATCCGCGATCTGTGCGTGGCCGCTCGGCTACCAGAGTTTGCGGTGGAGTTCGTGCAGGCCGGACTGGATACCAGCGCCGTGCGTGCCCGGCTGTTCGACAAAGTTGTAGGGAAAGGTGGGGGCTTTGAGATCGACAACAGCCTGCCACAGAACGAAGACCCGGCACCCAAGATTCAAGCCAAGCAACCCGATCCGCCCTCGATTTGGGCAGCGCGTCAGGCCGCACAATCTCAAGCCTCTAAAGGAGCAAGACCATGACCATCAAACGCGAACCGATGCATGCAGGCGAGTTCCTGCTGTCTGAAGGCGCCGGAACCATTTCTCGCGAGGCGATCAACGTCGCCGCCGGCCCCGCTCTGGAACCCGGACAGATCCTCGGCCTGGAGACTGCAACCGGCGAGTTCGCCCCGTACAACCCGACCGCCGAAGATGGCACCGAAAACGCCATCGCCATTCTTTACGGCCCGCTCGGCGAGTCCGATGTGGTTCGTCGCGGTCGCGCTGTTGTCCGGCTTGCCGAGGTCAGCGAAGTCCACCTGACAGGCCTGGATCCAGCCGCCGAGAAAGCGCTCGCCGCACACCATCTGATCGTCCGCTGAGTCGATCCTTATTAAATGCATCCCGCCGCGTGCGGGATTTTTCGTTTCTGGAGAGTACCCATGGCCGATATCGCCATTTTTGATGACGAAGCTTTTAGCGTCGATTCGCTGACGGCTGCGTTGAACGACCAGCCTTACTTGCCAGGACGCATCAGCGCACTGGGCCTGTTTCGCGAGGAGGGCATCACCACCCTGACTGTACAAATCGAAAAGGACGGTGACACCTTAGCCCTGGTACCGGCGGGTGAGCGTGGCACCTCTGGTCTGGTGGTTGCTGCCAGCAAGCGCAACCTGATCCCGTTCAACACCGTGCACCTGCCGGAGCGCTTCACCATCAAGGCCGATGAGATCCAAGGCATCCGCGCCTTTGGCACTCGCACAGAGTTGCAAGCGGTACAGGACGTGGTCAACGCGCGCTTGGCCAAGGCGCGGCGCCAGTTGGACGCCACGCACGAATTTCAGCGCATGGGCGCACTGAATGGCCAGATCCTCGACGCTGACGGCAAGACCGTACTGCTGGATCTCTACGACCGCTTCGGTGTGGGGCGCCAAAAAATGTCGATGGGACTGACGGATGCGGGCACGGAGTTGCGGGTTAAGTGCGGTGAAGCCTTGGATATGCAAGAGGACGCACTCGGCAGCGTGACCAGCACCGGTTCTCGCGCCTTCTGCGGCAAGAACTTCTGGAACAAGTTGATCGTTCACAAGTCGGTCAAAGAAACCTACCTCAACAGCCAGCAGGCAGCAGCCCTGCGCGGTGATGCTCGTGAAAGCTTTGAATTCGGTGGCATCATCTGGGAGCGCTACCGTGGCAAGGTGGCGGGCGTGTCGTTCGTACACGACGACAAGGCGCTGTTGATTCCTGAAGGCGTGCCGGATCTGTACATCTCGGTGTTTGCGCCGGCTGACTACATGGAGACGGTCAACACCCAAGGCATTCCGTACTACAGCATGATCGAGCCGCTGCCGTTCAAAAAAGGCATGGCGGGTGAAGCGCAGTCCAACCCGCTGCACCTGTGCACGCGACCACGTGCGCAGGTTCTTCTGGAGCTTTGACCGTGGCGTTCCGGGAGTTGCTGGAGGACATCGACGGCACGGTGTTCGAAACGCTGGGCGACACGGCCCGGATCGAGGGCTACGAAGAACCGGTGCTGGGCATGTTCGCCGCGCCTTGGTTGCAACCCAAGATGGGCAATATCAGAACGGCGTTGCGTGAACCGAAGTTTGAGATTCGCGTCCGCGATTCGCATGGCCTGAGAAAAGGGCTGCTCGTTAGTGTGGATCTGCCGGAGCTGGACGGTGGCGGCGACTACGACCTGCTGCAGCTGGAGCCGGGCGGTGATGGTTTGGTTGCACTGATACTGAGGAAACGTCCATGAGTGTCGGCAGCCACTTCAAGCCCTCGGCCGGCGGCGGAATGATCTCGTTGCAGACCTCGGCGGCAGACCTGAAAGCCTTTCAGGATTTTGCCGCCGTCGTGCCAAAAGCAGCGGCCAAAGCCCAACGTCGGGCGATCAACAAGACCCTGCGCTGGCTCGCTACTCAAATTGCCCGCGCCGTCGGCCGTCAGGAACGCATTGCGGTTGCTGCGGTGCGGCAGCGGCTGCGGGCCTATCCGGTCAGTGGCGGTGCCAACAGCGGCAAATTGTGGTTCGGCCTCAATGCCATCGAAGCCAGCCGCATCGGCCGGCCTCGGCAGAGTCGCTCCGGTGTTTCGGTAGCCAGTAGGCGATTTCAGGGCGCGTTCTTTAAGAAGGTCTACGGCAACAGCGCAGACGTCTGGATTCGTACCGGCAGCAAGCACTTCAGGGCGGACGATTATCCCGACAGCGATATCAGCGGTGCGGTCGGCGCGAGTTCGGGCTGGATCGCTGAACACGACAACCGCTTCCCGCTGGCCAAAGCCAAGGTGTCTCTGGAACAGGCTCGGCCGCACTTCGAAAGCTGGGTACGCAAAGCCGACGAACACCTGGTGCATGTCCTGCAGCAGGAACTCAATTTCGAAGTGCAGAAGCACTTGAAGGGGAAATGACGTGGCAGATCAAGTCGACGAGCCGTTCAGTTTTGAGCAGCTGTATCGCTCTATCGAGCGGCACATTCAGGGCCATCTGCCGGGCGTCCAGACCGTCGCGGTCTGGCCGAACATCGATGACCGAATCGCCTTACCGGCGGTGCTGGTCGAACTCGCAGAGATGGAACCGGGTCTCGATCCGGGAACGGGTGAAACCGGGGTGTCCTGCAAGTTCGAAGCGAGAGTGATCACCGACCCGATCCAGCCTGACCACCATCAGCAAGCGGTGTTCATCGCCGGCCAGTTGTCCGTGCTGCTACGGATGCAGTCGTGGGGCGTCGAGGTCGAACCCGCCGAGTTCGTACAGGCCATGCAGGACTGGACCAAGCCCGAACTGGACGGCTACACGGTCTGGGTTGTGGAATGGTCCCAGCAGATCTACCTCGGTGAGGCCGAATGGCCTTGGCCGGATCAGCCACCGGGCACCCTGCTGCTGAACATTGAGCCGGGCGACGGCCCGCTCGGTCCGGAGCAAGTGCCATGAGTTCCGGTTACGTCGCGGCCCAGCACGACCGCATGCTCGCCGGCTTGGTCAAGGATTGCTACGTGGTAGCGGTGGATCTCGCCGCGTCACCGCCGGTGTGCCGGGTTTCGGACGGTGAATGGGTCAGCGGCTGGGTGCGCTGGCACAGCGTTGCGGCTGGCAAGGCGCGGCACTGGCGGGCACCGAGCATCGACGAGCAGGGCACTTTGATCAGTGCCAGCGGCGATGTAGCACAGGGCACGTTCATTCCTGGTCTTTACGGCAATGGTGGTCCGCCACCGGACAACCGCGATCATGTCGAGGTCTGGCGATTCGAAGATGGCGGTTCATTGATCTACGACTGGCAGGCCAACAGTTACAGCATCAACCTACCGAGCGGTACGGTCACCATCAAGGTCGGGTCAACGCAGGCCGAACTCACCGACAACGCTGTCAGCGTGAAGTCCGGAACGATCGATCTTGAGGGTGCCGTGAACATCAAAGGGCCGGTCAATATTGACGGGCCGATACACGCGACACAGAGCATCACCAGCGATGCTGACATTCTAGCCGCCGGCCAAAGCGACAACCACCACAAGCACTAACTCATCATTCATCCAGCCCGCCGCGTGCGGGCTTTTTCATGCCTGGAGAAACCATGGCCAAACATCAAGATGATTTGGCTGCGCCTGAATCGGTCCCGATCAGCGCAGTGCAGATGACCTCGACCGTGACCTTTCGCGACACGCTTTACACCTCGCGCACAGTCATCCTGCCCGATGGCCGCACGCTGGCCGTAGCGAAAGCTGTTGTGTCGGTTGATAGCACCGACGATGTGGCGTTGAAGTGCCTCAAAGCCCACACCGAGTTCGAGCAACTCAAGGAGTAAACCCGATGATCGGAATGGATCGCCACACCGGGCAACCCATCTCCGGCATCGAGCATTTACGTCAGTCGGTGGCGGACATCCTCGGCACGCCGCTGCTGAGCCGCCGCGAGCGTCCGGAGTACGGCAGCAAGCTGCGGCGCATGGTCGACTTGCCCATCAACGAAGGCTGGAAAAGCGCCGCTCAAGCGGAAGCGGCCCGGGCGCTACGCCAGTGGGAACCGCGACTCAAGCTTGAGCGCGTCGTCGCCATCTCGGTGCTGGGCGGGAAAATCAATTTCAGAATCAGCGGCGAGTACCTCGGTGAGCGCGGCACGTTGGAGGTGTGGGTATGAGTACGCTGGTGGATCTGACGGAACTGCCGGCACCGGACGTGCTGGAGCCTCTGGACTTTGAAGAAGTGTACGGAGAAGCGCTGAATGTGTTTCGCAGTTACATGGGCGACAACTGGACGGCGGCGCTGGAGAGCGATCCGGTGACCAAGCTGCTGGAGGTCGGCAGTTACATCAAGCTCGGCAACCGGGCGCGGGTTAACGACGCCGCCAAGGCGCAACTGTTGGCGTATGCCATCGGCGCCGATCTGGAGCAGCTTGCCGCCAACGTTAATCTCAAGCGCCTGGTGATCCAGGCGGCGGATCCGCTGGCGGTGCCGCCGATTGAGGCGGTGCTGGAATCTTACGATGCCCTGCGTGAGCGAGTGCAGATGGCTTACGAGGGATTGACCACGGCGGGGCCACGCAACAGCTACATCCTGCATGCCCGTAACGCCTCCGCGCTGGTCGCCGATGCTACGGCTGAAAGCCCGGCACCGGCTTGCGTGGACGTGACGGTGCTGGGCCTTGAGGGTGACGGCGCGGTCGGGCCGGAGCTGCTGGTCCTAGTCGCCGAAGCCGTGAATGACGACGACGTGCGTCCGGTCGGTGATCGGGTGAAAGTGCGGGGTGCTGAGATCCTGCGGTACCGGATCGATGCGGTGCTGCACATGAAAGGTACCGGCCCGGAAAACGACGCCGCGCTCGCTGAGGCGATCAAACGGCTGGCGGCCTGGATCAATCCACGCCGTCGCTTGGGCGTCGAGGTGGCCCGATCCGGAGTCGATGCGCAATTGCACGTCGCTGGTGTGGCCCGCGTTGAACTCAAGGACTGGCAGGATCTGAAACCCACCAAGGCGCAGGCGACGTACTGCACCGGTTACACCGTCGTGTTGGGAGGCTGATATGCGCAGTCTTTTACCGCTCAACAGCACTCCTCTGGAACGGGCTATCGAGGCGACATTCGCCGAGACCACGCTGATTCCGCTGCGCACGCTGTACAACCCCGACACCTGTCCGGTTCATCTGCTGCCACATCTGGCGTGGGCCTGGTCAGTCGACCGCTGGGATCCGGCTTGGCCGGAACCGGTCAAACGCGCCGCGATCAAGGCCTCGTTCTACATCCACAAGCACAAGGGCACCATCGGCGCATTGCGCCGGGTCGTCGAACCGCTGGGCTATCTGATCGAGATCTCGGAATGGTGGCAGACCATCCCGGAAGGCGTGCCGGGAACCTTCGCGTTGAAGGTCGGCGTGCTGGACACCGGCATCACCGAGGAGATGTACCTCGAACTCGAACGCCTGATCGACGACGCCAAACCCGTCAGCCGGAAACTGACCGGCCTCGACATCACACTTGAAACCCGCTTGGACGCCTATGTCGGCTTCGCCGTTTACGACGGTGATGAGATCGACGTTTACCCGTGGAGCAATCCGGACATGAACGTAATGGTTCAGGGGAACCATGGCGTCAGCGAATACACCCTCGACGAATTGGACGTATATCCCCATGGTTGATAAGAACTCTATTTTTGGCGGCATGCTCACCACGCTGGGCGCCGCCAAGAAAACCAACTGCGACGCGCTGGGCATCCCTTGGGAACCGCGCTACATGCTGATCGGTGATGCAAATGGCACCGACCCCGTACCCAGCGCCTCGCAAACCAAACTGGTAAATCAGGTTTACCGGGCGCAGCTCAATCAGTTGCGTGTGTCTCCTACCGATACCAATGTCCTGATTGCCGAGCTGGTGCTACCGCCAGATGTGGGTGGCTGGTGGATTCGTGAGCTTGCGCTGGAAGACAAGGACGGTGTTTTCTGCGCGGTGGCGAATGCGGCGCCCAGCTACAAGCCACTACTCGCCCAAGGTTCTGGTCGAAACCAGGTGGTGCGGATGCACATCATCACCAGCGGAACGTCGAACATTCAGTTGAAGATTGACCCGTCGGTGGTCTTGGCGACTCGCGGGTATGTGGACGACCTGATCAACGGACTGCTGCCGGCGAATAAGGCGGCCGGGACGTACACCAAGGTTACGGTGAATGATCGCGGCGTATTTGTTTCCGGGTCGAACCCGACAACCTTGGCCGGGTTTGGCATCAAGGACACCTACACCAAGACTGAAATCGAGTCGATGATCGCGCAGGCTTCGGCCTTGCCGGTCGGCGCTACGGTCGCTTTTCCATTGGACAAGGTCGCGCCCGGGTTTCTCGAACTGGACGGGAGCGTCAAGAGCATCGCCGTCTATCCAGATCTGGCGGTATTCCTCGGCACGGCCTTCAACAAGGGCGACGAGGGTGCAGGCAATTTCCGTTTGCCGGATTCGCGCGGTGAGTTCCTGCGCGGTTGGGATCATGGGCGTGGCGTGGATGCTGGCCGGGCGGTCGGGAGCTGGCAGAAGGGTTCGCAACACTCCTTTGACACCGGCACGTCGGTAGCAACGGTCTCGGACAGGAATAGCGTTACGTCTGCAGTTACTGCCCTTTCGAATATGGGGTACGACACTGTTAATGCTGCTGATTATCCAGGGAGTGAGTATTCGGTTTCGGTCTCTAACACGAATTCGCCTATTTCTAACAGTGATCAGACGGCTTTCGGTGCAACACGCCCGCGTAACCTGGCGGTGATGTGGTGCATTAAGGCATGGAACGCGCCCATCAATCAGGGAAACATCGATATCGCCGCGCTCGCAGCGCTGGCGACTCAGGCCACTGAAATCAAGCTCGGTACGGCCAAGATTGCCACGCAGGCGCAGACGGATGCCGGTACTGATGACGCTACGATCGTTACTCCGAAAAAACTTCGCTGGGGATTCTCGGCGGTCTTTGCGAATAACGGCTATATCGTTTTTCCTTCTTGGTTGGGGGGAGTAATCCTTCAGTGGATTGCGACGACCAATTTGGGAACGCAGGGGGCTTATTCGACGTGGGTGCTGGGTTTTCCAAATGCCTGTTATGGCGTTTGGGTGACCGGGGCCAACGGATCATCACCCGGCAGTATTTCCCTGGGTGACAAGCAACTGACGAAATTTGCTGCGTATTCTTCGATCCTGCCGTTTAGTTTCGGCGCCATCGGTATCGGGCGCTAAGGGGTATTCATGAAGAGTTACTACAGTCAGTCAACGGGCTGCACGTATCTGGAGGGTCTGCACGCAAGCATGCCTGCCGACGTGGTGCCGATTGATCTAGATCGAATACTTTCGGTGATCGGCAATCCGGCGCCGGGAAAGATGCGGGATCATGATGAGTCGGGATTGCCGATTCTGGTTGATCCGCCCATGGAATATTTGGCTGAAGCTGAGCGTAGTTGGCGCGACGAGGAGATTGAACGTGTGCTGTGGTTGCGCGAGCGGCACCGCGATCAGGTTGACAGGTCACGCGAGACGACTTTGTCAGCGGCTCAGTTCGGCGAGCTTCTTGACTACATCCAGCTTCTGCGGGATTGGCCGGCAGCGGCTGAGTTTCCCGCCGAGGACGCTCGGCCAGTCGTGCCCGAGTGGGTGGCTAGTCAAACTCAATAAACGCCCTGCACTGACGGGGCGTTTTCTTTTCTGTCACGCGTAACACGAACACACCTCACAGCCTCGCGAAAGCGGGGCTTTTCGTTTCTGGAGAACGAGCCTTATGAGTTTCTTCCACGGCGTCACGACCACCTCGGTCGATACCGGCGCACGCACTATATCGTTGCCGTCCTCGTCGATCATCGGCCTGTGCGACACCTTCAGCCCCGGCTTGGTCGGTGGCGGTACTGCAAAGGCCGGCGAACTCAAGCTGATCACCACCGAGCGTGAAGCCATTGCCGCATTCGGCGCCGATTCGGCGATCACCAAGGCCTGCCAAGCGATCTACGCCAAAGCCAAGGCGGTCATCGTCGCCATCGGTGTGCCGAAGATGGACGACCCGGCGCTGCAGACCTCGGCCATCATAGGTGGTGTCCTGGAGTCCGGTCAGCGTACTGGCCTGCAGGCGCTGCTCGATGGCAAGAGTCTGTTCAACGCCCAGCCGCGCTTGCTGATCGCACCCGGCCATTCCGCCAACCAAGCGGTGGCCACGGCCATGGATAGCCTGGCGCAGAAGCTGCGGGCCATCGGCATCATCGATGGCCCATGCACCACCGATGAGGCCGCCATGGCTTACGCGAAAAACTTTGGCAGTCGCAACCTGTTCATGGTCGACCCGGGCGTGCAGTACTGGGATACCGGTGAAAGCAAAACCGTGGATGCGCCCGGCTCGGCATGGGCGGCCGGCCTTTTCGCCTGGACGGACGCCACCTATGGTTTCTGGGCCTCGCCTTCAAACAAGGAACTCACCGGCATCACCGGCACCACCCGCGCCGTCGAGTACCTAGACGGCGACGAAACCTGCCGGGCCAACCTGCTCAACAACGCGAACATCACCACGATCATTCGCGACGACGGCTACCGTCTGTGGGGCAACCGCACGCTGTCGAGCGATCCGAAGTGGGCGTTCGTTACCCGTGTGCGCACCCTGTTCATTCTTATGGATGCCGTGCAGGCCGGGCACAAATGGGCGGTCGACCGCTCGATCACCAAGACCTACGTCAAGGACGTCACCGACGGCCTGGAAGCGTTCATGCGCGACCTGAAAAATCAGGGTGCGGTGATCAACTTCGAGGTATACGCCGATCAGGAACTCAACACGGCCACCCAGATCGAGCAGGGCAAGGTGTTCTGGCGGATCCGCTTCACAGACGTGCCGCCGGCCGAGAACCCGAATTTCCTTTTCGAAGTCACCAACGAGTGGATGACCGAAGTGCTTGAAGCCGCCTAAGGAGGCCACCTGATGATTCCTGAAGTCCTGTCCAACTGCGCCGGGTTTATCGACGGCGTGAGTTTTGCCGGCGAGATGCCGAGTCTGACGCTGCCCAAGGTCGTGCTGAAAACAGAAACCTACCGGGGCGGCGGCATGGCCGGTGAGATCGAGATCCCGACCGGCGTCGAAAAACTTGAGGCCGGGTTCACCACCAACGGCGTGCGTCGCGAGGCGCTGAAATGGTTCGGCCTGTCCGACCGCACAGCGTGCAACGCCGTTTTTCGAGCCTCGTTCAAAGGCCTCAAGGGCAAGGTCACGCCGGTCATTGTGACCATGCGCGGCGGACTCAAAGAGGTCGACATGGGCGACTGGAAGGCCGGCGAAAAAGCCGAGAGCAAACACAACATGGCGCTGACCTACTACAAGCTCGAAGTCGGCGGTCGGTTGATCTACGAGATCGACATGGTCGGCATGGTGCTGGTGGTCGACGGCGTCGAACAACTCGCTGAAGAACGCACGGCCCTAGGCCTTTAAGGACATACGCAATGACTCAAGCAATTCAAGTTACACCCGAACAGTCGCTCCCTAAGTGGATGGAACTGACCGATGAAGGGTTTCGTATCAGCCTCAAATACCCGACGGAACTCAATGGTGTGCAGGTCGACCGCCTGACTATGCGTGCACCTTGCGTGCGGGATGTGCGGGCCGCGCAAGCGGCCTCCAACGGTGATGTCGAGCAGCGGGAATTGTCGCTGTTTTCCTCGCTGACCCAGACCTCCGAGGCGGATCTGGTGGGGCTCAAGATGGTGGATTACATGCGCTTGCAGGCCGGCTACTTTCGTCTGGTCACGGACGACTAAGTGCGACGGTTCTACGTTGAAGATCCTGGCCAAGCGTATGGCGAAAGAGACCGGATTCTCGGCAGCCGAGATCCTGGCCATGTCCTTCAACGAACTGGTGTGGTGGCTCTCCGATTGAGCCACCGCTTAACCAACCTTGCACGTAAGGTCCGCACATGGCGAAGAACCTCGCACTCGGCTTTGTCATTGGCGGCGCCGTCGATCCGACGGTAGGCAAAGCGTTCAAGGACGTCGAAAGCAAGATCAAACATTTGGACACTGTGGGCAGCAAGGCCCGGGTGCTGCAGAACACCATCGGCGACACCATGCGTCTGCGCGATGAATGGCGCAAGGCGCACATGACCGGCGCCGCCGGCGCCGACAAACTGCTGAGCAAGTACGAAAAGAACCTCGCACTCCTGAAGAAACAAGGCGTCGAGGTCGGGCGGCTGAGCAAGGCCTACGCAACAATGGGACGCGTGGCCGCCGGCGCCGAACTGAAGGCGTTGGGCCACCGGCAGATCGAGGAGGGACGGTCCGGCCTGAAAAGCACCCTCGGTCAAGCGGGTGCCCTGACCGCAGCAGCTGCCATCCCGACCAAGGTCAGTGCGGACTATGGTGCGATCATTCGCGACATTGCGATCAAGGCCAACATTGCCAACACGCCGGAAGAGGCGCAGCTGTCCAAGACTGTGATCGACACGTCACGCGATACAGGCATGGCGCGTAATCAGGTGGCCGAAGTCGTCAACGCCCTGGTCGGCGCCGGTATGGAGTTGGACAAGGCGCTGTCCTATGCACCGACCGCAGCCAAGTTTGCGGTGGGCCAAGGATCGGAAGGCACTGAAACGGCGAAGATGATCAACGCATTGGGTCAGAACGCCAAGATTACCGATCCCAAAGTGATGCAGCGGGCGCTGGAGGCCATCGCCTACCAAGGCCAGGCGGGCAGTTTTGAAGCGGTCGACATGGCCAAATGGTTTCCTGAGTTGCTGGCCGGCATGGGCAAACTGGGTATCACCGGCATGGATTCGGTGACGCAGTTGGGCGCGATGCTGCAGGTGCAAATGAAAACGGCCGGTGGTTCGGACGAAGCGGCTAACAACCTCAAAAACTGGATGGAGAAAATCGGCTCCGGTGAGACGGTCAAGGCCTACCAGAAGGCCGGGATCGACTATAAGGGGTCGATGCAGACCGGTTTGCAGAATGGCAAATCCACACTGGAATCCAGTTTTGCCCTGGCCCAGAAGTACATCGAAGCGACTGATCCGAAGCGAGCCGCCGAGATGGCCAAGGCCACAGCGGCGATCAGTAAGGAGGCTGACCCCGAGAAAGCCAAGGCCATGATGAAGTCTCTGGAGGAGGCTTTGCGCACCGGTGACCTGTTCGCCGATATGCAGGTCAAGGCCGCGCTGACCGCGTACATGCAAAACAAGGATCTGTATGAGCAGCTGAAAAAGGATTCCGCCGGGGCGACCGGGATCCTCGATAAGAACCTAGCCGAGCGCCGGCAAACCTCGGCGCAGAAATGGTCCGAAATGGCCCAGTCGATGGACGATGCCATGCGCAGCATCGGCGATGCGATCCGGCCGGTCACCGACGCTGTGGCTGACGGCATCAACAACGTTAGCCGCAAGCTATCTGGCTTCGCCGATGAGTTTCCACGGGTCACGCTCGGCATCGGCACGGCCGTGGCTGGGCTGGTCGCACTGAAGGGCGTCGTCAGCGCGTTCAAGGTCGGCAAGGGCATGATGAACCTCGGGCGTGGCACGCTGATGGGCAATCCGAATATCCCGCAAAAGGTGATCGTTACCAATCTGCCAGGCGCTGGGAGTGGGCTGGATGCCGGCGATATGAATGACGGGGAGGGCAAGAAGGACAAAGGCGGTAAGGGGCGCGGCAGTAGAGGTAGTGGGCGCGGTGGCCAAATCGCCGAGGGCATGAAAGGTCCGGTGATCTTCGCGGCCATAGACGCCGGTTTCAAGGCCTACGACACCTACCAGAATGCCGAGACTCAGGACGAAAAGGCCGAAGGTTACGGACAAGCGGCCGGCAGCCTAGCCGGCACTTTGGCCGGTGCAGCCGCCGGCGCTGCCATCGGCACGGCGGTGCCGATCATTGGCAACATCGTTGGCGGCGCGATTGGAGGTTACATCGGTTATATGGGTGGCGATCTGGCCGGCGGAATTCTGGGCAAAAAACTGTTCGGCTCCGACGAGTCGCTGAAGCGAATGCCGGACGCTGGGCCATTGATGATGGCCAACGCTGGAAAAAACCTGCCGCCGGTGATGGGCGACATTGCCAAGTCATTCGAACCCAAGTCAGCTCCTGGTCCATTGGCTCCTGCTGCAATGGGCGATGTGGCCCGCTCGTTGGCCGCACCCGCCAGTGCCCCAGTTCCACCGGCACTGCTGGCCGCTCCAACTCCGGTCGCCAGATCTGAGGCGCCGAAGGTTGAGCAGCGAGTCGAGATATCGGCGCCGTTGCACATCACCGTCCAGGGCGATGCGAAGGATCCGGCGCAAATGGCGCGTGAGCTGCAGCCCTTCATCGCGCAACAGATGCAGCAGGCCACGCAGCAGTTGCAGAACCGCCAACTGTACGACCAACCGGATGTGTAAGGAGGGCTGATGGCCTACATGGAGCAACTGCAGTCAGGGCTCAAGCAACTGGCGGCAGCAGGAGAGACCGGGCGGCGCAGCCTCGACGGCATGATGGGCCCGGTCAACGGCGCCATCAGCGAGATCAGCGGTGCGGCCTCGGAGCTGGAAGGCATTCCATTTGTCGGTCCGGCAATCGGGGAAAAGCTGCAACGCGTCATGCGCAGCGTCAACGCCGCGCAGGCCAAGGTCGGCCAAGTGGTGGCCACCTACAACAAGGCCACCCGCGCCGTGTCGCAGATTGATGAACGGATGGGCGAACTCAAGGAACAGGCAGCGCGGGCGTCCACTGCGATCAACAAGATCGCCGGCAAGGTGAGTCCATCACTGGGGAACATTCTGCCGACCGGATCGCTTGCCGGTGACGCGACGCCGGTACCGGAAGCGGTGAAGCCGTTTCCGCACCTGTTAATCGTACAGCCGCTGGATCCCAAGGCGGTCCCGTACTACTTCAACCTGGACACCGCCGCCTTCGACGAGCTGCGGCGCTCGACGGAGTACCGCTGGGCGTCGCAAGAACGGTTGACCCGCCGTCCGGCGCAGCAAGCGGTGGGCATCGGCGAGGAAAAAATCACCCTCAAGGGCGCGATCTTCCCGAGCTTCAAGGGCGGAATCAAGCAGTTGGACACCCTGCGCAGTCTCGGTGCCCAGCTCCTGCCTCTGTCCCTGACCACTGGCTATGGCGACGTGCTCGGCACCTGGTGCTTGAAGAACGTCGAAGAAGAACAGAGCGCGCTGCTGCAGGGCGGCATCCCGCGCAAGCAATCTTTTACCTTGGAGTTTGTACGCTATGGCGATGACCTGCAGAACGTCTGACGGAGATCTGCTCGATACCCTGTGTTACCACGCTTATGGGCATCTCAACGGAACGGTCGAGGCGGTGCTGGACGCCAATCAGGGCCTGGCCGACGAGCCGCAGCCGTATCGCGCCGACATTGTGATCGAGCTGCCGGATCTGCCGGCGCCCGACGACAGTGAGGTGATGCTGTGGGGCTGACATGTCGACTGGATTTGTGATGGCAATTTGCTAGAAAAATCCGGCACCGATAGACTTGTCATTTTTAGGAAAATGCGAGCGCCATTACATGGAAAAGTCGACAGAACTGAGAGAAGTCAAACGCAGTATCAAAGAGGAAATCCCTCATCGCATCATCTGGTTCGTCATCTCCGTTGCAGTAATAGCTCTATTAGCTTTGATCCCAGTGATCGGCTGGATTTTGGCATTGGTGATGGTGTTTGCGGTTTTTACAAAGATTTTCGGTTCTCGGGAATCCTTTCTGGTCGGCAACTGCCCTACCTGTACCAAATTGTTGCCTGTCCCTGATACAGACGTTTTTGCTTGCCCCGTTTGCAACAGTGTTATTGCTGTAGGAGAAGACAGCCTGACCATCGTTAAAACCGACTGATCTGCAATGCCATGTAGCTAGCAGAAAAGATGAAACCTATTAAGCCCGCCTTGTGCGGGCTTTTTATTGGACGAAACAATGACCCCAATCTTTCGTGTCGTGGCCGACGGCGCCGACATCACCCAACTGATCAATGACCGCCTCCTGCAGCTGAAGATCACCGACAAACCGGGTATGGAGTCCGACGAGTTCGAACTGCGCATCGACGACCGCAATGGCGCAGTGGTACTGCCTCCACGCGGGGCCAGTATCGAGATTTTCCTGGGTTACGTTGAAACGTCGCTGACTCGCATCGGCCGCTATGTCGTAGACGAGATCGAGCTGTCCGGCCCGCCGGACACATTGGTGATCACCGGCAAGGCCAGCGACATGCGCGGCAGCGGCAAGACTACCCGTAGCGGCAGCTGGGAAAACGTGCCGTTGTCGAGAATCGTCGCCGACATAGCGGCCCGCAATGGCTGGCAGGCGGTTTGCCCGGTGCAGACAAAGGTGCCCCGCGCCGATCAGCTCAGCGAGTCGGACTTCAATTTCATCACGCGCCTAGCCAAGCAATACGACTGCACGGCCAAGGTGGCCGACGGCAAGCTGCTGGTGATGCCGCGGCAGGCCGGGCAGAGCGCCTCCGGCAGGACGTTTGGTGTTGTGCTGATCCAACGGCGTGACGTGAGCCGCTTTCAGTTTCGTCTCGGTGATCGCAACACGCACAAGGCGGTGTCGACCAAGCACCAGGACAAGAAAACCGGAAAGCTCGCCGTGGTCACTCTGGACAACGACGAATCGCCGGACGGCCTGCCGCCGGTGCATACCGACCGCCACATCTACCCGAACAAATCAGCCGCCGAAGCGGCAGCCCAGGCACGCCTCACTGCGTTCAACCGCTCCACCGCCGGTGTCCGGCTGGAAATGCCCGGACGTACCGACCTGTTCGCCGAACGCTCGATCAATGCCCTGGGGTTCAAGGTCGGCCTCGATGGCGAGTACCTGGTCGATTCGGTGGAGCAAGTGTTCACCCAGTCCGGCTGGAGCACGACGGTCGAGTGCAACGGCGGCAAGAAGGGCAAGGCGAAAGCCAAAGGCAAGAAGAAAAAAGCGGCGAAGGATCTGAAGGTCGTTCAGCTCAACTAAGAGCGTCGCATCCCCACACCTCAAGGAGACATCGATGTCACTGACCGAACAGCAACTGCACTCCATCATGCCCAACGCCCGCCGCCAAGCGGGCGTTTTTGTATCCGCGCTCAACGCAGCCATGGCCCGCCGGCAGATCAACACCCCGAAACGCCAAGCCGCGTTCCTGGCTCAAATCGGACACGAGTCAGGTCAGCTGCAGTACGTGCGGGAGCTGGGCGGCGATCAATACCTGAGCAAATACGACACTGGTGCCCTCGCCGCAAAACTGGGCAACACACTGGCAGCGGACGGCGATGGCCAGCGTTATCGCGGTCGCGGGCTGATTCAGGTTACCGGCCATGACAACTACCTGCGCTGCAGCCTGGCACTGTTCGGTGACGAGCGCTTGCTGCGGACTCCTGAGCTGCTGGAATTGCCGCAATGGGCTGCTGAATCGGCGGCATGGTTCTGGTCGGTGAATGGGTTGAACACGCTCGCGGATCAAAACGAATTCAACACGATCACCCGCAGGATCAACGGCGGTCTCAATGGCCTGCAGGATCGGCTGGAACTGTGGGGGCGGGCGAGGGCGGTTTTATGCGTCTCAGCGACCTGATACCTGCTCCTTATCGGCTGCTGGGCAAGGTGGTGCTGCTGATCGCCTTGGTCGGTACTTCCGCCGCCATTCCCTGGCAGGTGCAGGACTGGCGCTACGGTAGTTGCCTCAGCGAGCAGTCCCGACTACACACCGAAACCCTCAATCAGATGGCCCAGGCCACGGCCGCGCAACAGCGTGCCGAGCAGGACAAGCGCCTCGCGCTCGAGCAGCGTCTGGCAGCCAGCGAACAAACCCATTATCGAGCCTTGAGCGATGTCCAACGTGATCAAGGTCGCCTGCGCGACCGTCTTGCCACTGCTGATCTGCGCCTGTCAGTCCTACTCGACGCCACCGCCGGCGCCGGCAATGGATCGCTGTCAGCCACCACCGCCACCGGCGGCGTGGTTCATGGCCCCACAAGAGCCGAACTTGACCCAGCGCATGCTCAACGAATTATCGGCGTCACCGATGACGGCGACCGGGGGCTGATTGCCCTCGCGGCCTGTCAGGCATACGCCAAAGAAGTTTCAACACCGAAGTAAAAAGAGCGGCCGGTCCAGATGCGTCAACATCCGGATCGACCGTCGTCCCTGCAGATGGTCCCTGCAAGTCCAGCCAAGGCTCTTGCTCCGTGCACAAAGCGCGGCGAGCCTAGCACCTGTTTATCCATACAGTAAAGGTCTTGCTTTTTATGTCTACACCCATCATCCCTTGGATGGGCGGCAAACGCCGCCTGGCCGACCGCCTCATTCCGCTTTTTCCGCCACACGAATGCTACGTTGAAGTCTTTGCCGGCGGTGCCGCGCTCTACTTCATGAAGCCCCAGCCATCGCCGGTCGAAGTCCTCAATGACATCAACGGCGACCTGGTCACGCTTTACCGCGTCGTGCAGAACCACCTCGAAGAATTTGTGCGCCAATTCAAATGGGCGCTCAGCTCGCGGCAGGTGTTCGAATGGCAGAAGATGACCCGCCCCGAAACCCTTACCGACATCCAGCGCGCCGCCCGATTCTTCTACCTGCAGCACCATGCCTTTGCCGGCAAGGTGTCGGGTCAGACGTTCGGGACGGCGACCACCGCACCGGCCATCAACCTGCTGCGGATCGAGGAAAACCTCTCGGCTGCGTGGCAGCGCCTGTCCGGTACCTACGTCGAAAACCTCCCCTGGCTTGAATGCGCTGAACGCTACGACCGTGCCCACACCTTCCATTACATGGATCCGCCTTACTGGCAGACCGCCGGCTATGGCGTCGACTTTCCGTTCGAGAACTACGAACGGATGGCCGACTTCATGCGCCGCTGCAAAGGCAAAGTGATGGTCAGCATCAATGACCACCCGGACATCCGTCGCGTGTTTGAAGGCTTCCACTTCGAAACCTTGGACATCCGCTATAGCAACACCAATCAGCGCCAAGGCAAAGTTGAAGTGAGCAGTGAGCTTGTGGTTATGAACTGGGCCCCCGCTGCGTTGGGTGCTTTGTTTTAGTGCAATTACACCGGTATTAACAGCGGGCATTGAAGAATGGCATCTCTAGAGTTTAATCGGAACCGCCTAAGTGACGTTATTCAATGCTTGCAGTTGGCTCTATGCTATGCGTAGCTTTAAGGTGGCAGCCGGAGGTGCATTATTCTGCTGTGATAGTCATAATGCTGCTTGCGGTACTACGCCGGTTTTCAACTGCGTTCGTATTGCAATGACCTACTTAATTGGTAAAAAACTAATTTGGTTCGTTTGGGTGTTTACCTACGTATGAGGGTCCTATGTCGCTTTTTCACTATACTGATGCTGCAGCTGTACTCTCAATTATCGGGAAGAGAAAGCTTTGGCTTACCGATATTCGATTCATGAATGATTCAGATGAGGCGTTAGATGGTGCGAGATATGTAGCTAAAGAAATTCAGGATTTAATTAAGTCTGGTGACGTTGTAACTGATCAAGCATTGTTTCACTTGCAAGATTTTACAATTGAAAATGTGAGCGAATGGCTTGCTGAGCAGCATGCTTTTATCGGTTCATTTAGCACGGTTGGAGATCATTTGGTTCAGTGGCGCTCTTATGGGAATTATGCCATTGAATTTCATGAGACGCTTAAAGCTCATCTCGCGCCTGTGCAGGCATGTGTTTATAATGTCGAAACCAAGGTGAGGCTGGCCAAAGCTCTAGTGGCTGAAGCACGGAAGGAAATTTCAAAGGAATTGATGAAACATGATGATGGTGATGGCTACGAAATTGCTAGGGCTCTCTGGAATTTAGGTGATGCTGTTAATCTATTTAAGCATCAAAGTTTCATAGAAGAGAATGAAATGCGAATTTGCCGGTTGGAATCGGCTCACTCCCCGCTCATTAAGTACCGCGTCCGTAATGGAATTGTTGTTCCATATCTTGAAGTTGATTTTGAATCTAGTCATGTTAAAGCTGTACATATTGGTCCTATGAAAAATCAAGATCTCGCCGTCGTGTCGATGAAGTCATTTATTAATAATTTTGAAATTGAAAATGAGAAGAGAACTCCTTGGGTCGATTTTAGAATTAAGGTAGTGCCATCCTCGATCCCATATCGCGAGTTTTGAGATTGGTAGTTGGCTTCTAGTAGCTAGGTCAGGTTCTTCCCCTTGTTTCAGTGGTGTTCATTGCATGAAGCATCGGGTGATGGGCCTCGGGATTTTGCAATCGACACTGCTGGTCGTCGAGATCCGAGCGCCACTGATAGGGGGAATGCTAGAGTCGAGTTCGCAGGGTGAATGCTGATTTTATGTACAGTAGAGAGGGGCGTAGCTTGGACAGGCGTTAGGCGACTAGCTATTGGTGCCGGAAATGGGATGAGATTGCTATACGAAGCCTGAACAGTGGAATATGCTTACCGCTGTGCGGTGGTCTGGAATGGTTTCACGGATCTCGGCTTGAGTGGCCTCGCATTGGTCAATTTGAACGTCGTCTCCTTTCATGTATTTATAGGTAAAGTACAGCCCATATGCAATTACAGCGGACCTCAAAAACGTCAGACTGGCTGGGTCGATACTATACCGCGCAGGAAGTTGCTGGTCTTTTGATTAGCTCAATGTCAATTGATAAGCCAACAACCGTGATTGAACTGGGTGTCGGAGATGGCGCGCTTATTCGTGAAGCAACCCAGCGGTGGGTAGATGCAAAGTTTATTACTGTAGATATTGATGAAGGTGCAGAAAAATATCTACCTTTGAATATTTCAAGTGACTCAATGCGCCACCATGTTGGAGATGCTCTAGAATATAGTCTTGATAAAAGGCTCGGCGTCGACTTCGGATCTATCGACTCCGCCGTTTGCAATCCTCCCTATCTTCGTCCCAAGTGGCGTCAGCACTTCAGTGAGATTCTAGAAGAGGCTGGCCTTCAAAGCGTTTTACCTAAGCTTGGATGCGTTCCAGCAGAGGTCTTGTTTATAGCGCAGAATTTAAGATTTCTTCGGGTGGGCGGGAAGCTAGGTCTCATTCTTCCAGATGGAATAATAGCTGGTGAGAAATTCTCAGCTCTGCGTAAGTCTCTTACTACGACGCATCGAATAGAGCGAGTAATAGAGCTTCCTCGCCGTATATTTCGCAATACTGATGCGAAAGCCCATATTATGGTTCTATCTAAGAGTTTGTCTCCGTTTGATAGTATTCAGATTCAAAGGCTAGAATCGAGCGGAAAACTTTCTCAGGTAATAACGGTTCCTTCGGAAGAAGCAAGTTTCAGGCTTGATTACTCTTATTTGGCTGTGAGTAAGAGTAAAACGAGTAAGAGGCAGGTGGTGCTTAAAGACATAGCAACGATGTTGAAAAGAGGAACGTTCAGCTCCGTCGAGAGAAAGAATAGTCGGATGAATATCCTGCATACGACGGACTTTTCTGCTGATCGCCTAGATGTGCCTAGGAAGTTTAAGACGAAAAAAGCACTAATTAGTGATGCTAGTATTGTTGTTGCGCATCCTGGTGATATTTTAATAGCCAGAGTTGGTCGAAATCTTAACCAGAAAATATGGAGAGTTACCTCGGGCGCGGTAATAATTACGGATTGTATACTTTTGCTACGAGTCGACCCCATCTATGCAGATAGGGTGTTCGACTACCTTATTAGTGATGCGGGTCGGCAAAGCTTGCTCGGCATAGCTCATGGAGTTGGAGCTAGCTTTATCACTGTAGAGGGGCTGCTAAATTTAAGGATTGATATTGTATAAGCTGAATGGACTCGCTTTTAGTGTTTGAGATGTACGATCACATGATGCCATGCAGAAATTTCTGTAGATCTTTTTACAACTCTTTCAGGGTGGTCGTAGTATAGAGAAGTCGATATCTCGTTTCCTTTTGTTTCCAGTAAGAACAGCGCGGCGCCTACAGCATGTGGCTTAGTTCCAAGTGGTGAAACAAAAAAGCATCCGCGCTCATCTCCTAGCTGATGATACAAACTCCATAGTGTTAAATACGACTCCCTTATCGAGTTGGCTTGGCAGTACATAATGGATCTTTCATTAATGTCTAGGTCCTCTAAGACCGCTAAATGGGGGCGTATGGTGTTAGACTCCCAGCCTGTTTGAAAAGCGGGAACACCAATGATCATCTGGAAATGGTAGCGATCGGGATCATAGTCGCCACGCTGTTCTATTGCATTACGTATACGGCCAGGCTCAAAGCCGAGAAGAAAAACATGAGTGGCTCTCATGGAGGGATCATATTCGTGAGCAAAACCTTGAACTGACTGAAAGTGACAGTTCTGAGTCAAAGTAAAGTCTCTCATTCGAGAATCAACTACGCCTTCTCTTCGAGTGTACCGTTTCGGTTCAGCATACAAAAACTCTATTTGTGTAAGCTTCAAACGTTTTGCTACAAGTAAGACCTGTAAAATTTCACCAAGACCAAGAGTAGTTGTATCTAAGAGAATACGATTTTTCAGATGGAAGATTTTTGTAAATGCATCCCTTAATACCGGCTTGTCATTGATGTAGGTTTGTTGGTTGGCCGCGTCAAATCTCAAGCGAAAGACTTCGCCTGCCACCTTTTTTAATGCAGCGATACTTGCGATGCCACGCTGGTCTACTTCACCCCCAACAAACGCAACTTCAGTTCCTACTAAAGTGTCGGGAATTTCTACCGATATCTTCGACGTAAAAAGATAATCTCCCTCCTTTCCTTCATTCATAGGGGACCTCACCAAACAAATCTATTTGCTCTGGCTCACTGGTATCCTGCCTTCCAAGCTCCCTTACTAAAGCGTCCCGAACCTGTTGGTCGCCCTCAAACATTTGTAAGAGATGAGAGGTATTGAAGTGAAGACTTCGCTTTTTCCTATATGAGATTTGGAAGTAAGGAGAGAATATCGGATTGAGCGTGTAGTCCGACCCTATTACCCCAAGTGTTTTCATTTTTGTTTCTCTGGAAAGAAATAGAACTGACCATTTCTCCGCTTCCAGTAGATATCGATTGAGTTTTTCGCTGAGATCGCCACTTGCTATGGTAAAATGATTGATTTCTGGTTCGCTTTGTTTTTCACTTCTGTGGCGCTGCCTGAAAATCGACCCTAAACATAGCGCTAGAGAGTAAAGCTGAGGGCCAAACGCCCCAAACCCGCTGACAGTGTTTAGAATTGACTCACTTGCTAAGTAGATCGCGTGTGCTTGTACTGATGCTGGAACTACAGGCAATACTTCTTCATCGCTAGGCTTATACTCCTTGAAAATTCTATGTATTAACTCTAGTAGATGTCGCACGTTCCCTCTTGCGATCATGGTTAAAACAGTAAATCCTGAAAATAAAATGGATGTGCGTCGAGCGTCTATGTAGATCGAGTTAATGCATCCAAATAGATTATTGGAAATCAGTGCGCTCTTTAAAGATAGCCTCGTTCCTTTGCCTTTTTTGAAGTCGTTGAACTCTTTTAATAAAGTTTCTGCGTTTTCTCGGTCTCGATTAAGTAGCGCTGGCATAATAACTGATATTTCGGGGTATTCAATATCAATGAAGCTCTCGGCTTTTAGTTCGCTGCCTTTTTTATGCAGCGCTAGACGCAGTTTGTGCATCAGGCGTTCAAGTAATTTCGTGTCTGTTAGTACCTCTACTGCTGCGGCTTTTAGCGATACGCGGGGCAGCATTTGTTCTGCGGCACTTACTACAAGTTCTTGGTATTTTGGATTGTCGTATCGATCAGCTATATGGTCTATCGATCTAAGATGTTCGGATACGATTGGAAGATGATTTTGGAGTTCAGGGTCATGCTCGGCTAATCTAAAGAACAGCAATTCGGCTGCAAATACGTCGAAGTCCTTGGCAATGTATGACTCTAGCTCAATTACTCGATAGTCAGATATGTCTTGGATCGACTCACCACCAATTGTTTGCTTTGTGTGCCAGCCTTTAGGCTTTAGAGCAATATTGTATATGAGTGGTGGAGATCCATGTTTCAACAGCCCGTTGATGAATCGCTGCTGCTCATCTCTGAGATTTTCATATTCATCGATAAATATCCCAAAGGTTGTTTCCGAAAGATATGGGAGTTGGTCTTTTAATGTTCCAATTAAAGCTCTTAGGAATGCATCTGCCGGTAGGAAAATTGGCCTTGGACATGTGTCTAAGTTATTCACCCACATTGCCAATTTGGTGCGGCTTTTTTGTAGATTTTTCTCTAGGTCTATAATGCTATCGCCTAAGCTTTCATCAAAATCTTGCAATACTGAGATGCTGAGGTTGTCCAGTAGTCCAAACCGTTGCTGTCTTTCTGGGTTGCAATTCAGGTTTTTTAAAGCTCGAATAATTTCTTTGCCGAACTCACATGCCAACATATGTTCAAACGCAGATCGCCATGTCTCTGCAGATTGTTCGCCGCCCGCGAATGAATTTAAAAAGTTCGTATCGGCCCTCCAGTAAAGGCCGATATGGTTTAAAATGTCTTCCGGTAAATGTGGTCGTCTAGACGAAAATTGTGTTGCGTGGCAGAAATAGCGTAACAGAGTGGTTTTTCCTGTGCCACGACCACCGATAATTACGATCGCTTTGCTCTGTGACTTTATTTCAAGGTCGTTAAGAAAGCCAGGAACAACAAAGTCCGACCAGTTGTCTTCTTTAGTTTCCTCGTTTCGATTCTTTGAGAAGATTTCAGGAAGTTTATGTATCATACTTAGCGCTCCAGTAAAGGCTGCCAGCCAGTTGATTCGTTGTCGTACCAAAAAATCGGTAGAGAATTGTTTGGAGTGGCGTGGCTAAATCCAAAAGCCAATGAAAGATTACCTGTGCCGAAAGCTCCAGTTGATCTAGGGCAGAGTCCCTTTACTTTTGCGAATTCTGAGTACCATTCTTTTGCTTCGGTTGCTGAAATTGTTCCTTGTCCCAGACGGTTCCAAACATCTTCAGAGAAGAAATCATGTGACTTATCAAGTTGCTCTGCGAAGATGACTTGCACGCTAGGTAATACATTTTTCAGGTGCTCAAGCCCTATTTCGTGGGCGATCACTGGGGCATAATAGTACTTTGCATTGTCAAGCAGTTGGTCGAATCCCCATTGGTTAAAGAAGGTTTCGAATTGTTTGCCTGAACCTAAAAAATCATCTACGAATATTACAGTGTCTATTTCGCGATTGCGGATTTTCGCTGCCGCTTGCCATGGCCAGCAAATCCATTTGTGTCGGATCTGCATAATCCGCTGAAGACGCCGAAGAACAAGCGGGCCGGATTTCGTCGGCGGATCCGTTTCACAAATTACGGGAACCACTCTTAAATGAGCTTCATCTCGTCCTGCAAGTTTGAGCATCAGTTCATCATCAGAGCACCCTGAAAAAATTTTCCCTTGGAGGTTGCTCCTAAATAGCGCTCTGAGACCAGCTTCAAATTGCGAAGATGTTCGAAAAATCAAGTGATCGAGTAAACACGCTGCAAAGAACTCTTCTTCTGGCCCTATAAATTGGTTTAGCCAACCGTCAAATCTGGCTGTTGGAATCTCCCACAAACCTCGACTAATCAGATAGCGGCTATCTGATTTTACCGACTCAACGAAACTGGATGCGCTATCTGGTAATTTCAATTTGCCAATCCATAATTTTTTTCATCAAACGTCCATGGTTCGTAGGAATAATTCATTGGGGAAGATGATGGATTTCAATAAATTAGTCGGTGTTGTCGGTCGTTATCGACCAGGAGGATTCGCCGAACAATAGGCGAATTGACGCAGCATTTCTAGGTATAGTCGTCGTTCAAGCCCCCAACGAGTGCTGCCAACTCCCTCTAAATCATCCGCGCCTCAGTAGCGATTCGAAGATTTTCGTATGTGCCTGTGGGAAATGACCGAGTTGCGCGGGTGGATCGATTCCATGAAAAACATCGGATGCCCGCTCAGAAAGGGCAGCGGTTAGGCGCATTTTGGGATGCCGCTTAGGGCAAAATTAGGGCAGATTGGGGGCCTCTGGAGGCCGTCATACGCCGAGTCGGAGAGTCGGATATCCTGTATTTTATGGCCTCTAGCGGTCTGCATTGAAAGATGAAGGGGTTCGAATCCCTATCTAATTCTTTACGGATTGATAGAGAAATAATGCAGGTTGGCTTGATGGGCGCTGGGTATGACTCACCTATTCTTTAGACGGTGAGCCAAATATATTGAGGAGATTGCAGCGTCTAAACAGGGTAAGGCAAATGCGCTCTAATCATCTGAGCGTACTGGTGAAGACCGCGTTTCTCTAGTTCGCGCACGAACACAGGCCACGGCGGAATGTTGCTCATATAAGGTTCCGGCCCGGTAGACAATCCGCCGCCCGGTCCAATTGAGAGACCGCCACCGGGCCCGATTGAGAGACCGCCCCTTGGCCCAATGGATAACCCGCCGCCGGGTCCAATCGAAAGACCTCCCCCTGGCCCAATTGATAGCCCACCGCCTGGACCAATCGACATGCCACCGCCTGGGCCAATTGACATACCACCGCCTGGGCCAATCGAAGCCCCCCGCCCGGCCCGATTGACATTCCACCGCCCGGCCCAGTCGACAGTCCGCCTCTAGGGCCAGAGTTTTGATTCCTGTTCCACATACTCGGCTCTCCCATGCAGGTTGATAGAAAGTGATGTTAGCTGCAATTGAGCCTCATCACATTCGCATAGAGTGGCTGTGTAGCAATCCGCTCGGTAAGTCACGAAAAAAGTTTCCGTATGTCCAGCGAGCGTTCCAGCTATAGCCATGGTCCCCGAATTGGAAGAATCGATGGGGTAAAAATGAGGCAACTCAAATGCCAAACAATGCCTAATACACTAACTGCCTGAGATTTAAAAAAACCGTTTAACCCTTTGTTTTCGGCACTTATGGACCTTGCAGCGTTAGTACTCCAACACGATCGTAGTGTGGCGGTTTAGAGACGTTTGCTTCGGAGCTTTGCCAAGCCCTGCTTTATGTGTCCGGCGTTCTCTCCAATCGCCCACAAGGCCCCCCGGACGTTGTCGCCGACCTCGGCCAAACCTTGCTGTTCAGCATGAAGCGTGAGCTCCATCAAAGCTGCTTCCAGACCGAGCTGATTCTGGTACATCCTCTCCAGCACATCCGATAACGAATATTCGTCTGCCATAGCATCGACTCCTGTCGAAAAAGAAAGAGCATAGTACCGGTAGTGCGCTTTGTAGGCGGTAAACGATGCATGCTTAGAAATTGCTACAAAGCATTGTGATTTCGAGGGATGAGCCAGCGTGGCCGGGCGGTAAACGAGGGGCTACGCCCAATCCATCATCGGGGCGACGGAGAAGCGGCGGGAGAGTGGGGCGGTGATAGGGGACATTGGCGGTTCTGGGCTGGGTGTGGCTGGGAGGTGGGGAGTTTAACAGGATTGGCGGAAGGAGAATTACTGACTCTCTAGAAGGTTTTTGGCCAGAAGCCCTAAGAGGCGATGTCAAAGCAATAAAATTATTTCAGTGTATAGGCATATAATTATCGTCGTGATATGAGTGCGTACCTTCCTTGTGTGGGTAAGGATGTCCATAGGGTTGGTTTTCTTTCAGCGTTTTATAATGGTGGGTGTAAATGGATTTCGAGTTTACATATACAAGGCTTGCGCGGACAGAGGCAAGTGAAAGTTATGTGGTGTGGCTTCGCGAAAATGGAAGTGACTCTAAAGATCGATTAGGGTTTCTTGAGCTGCATTTTGAGAGGCGCGTTGCTCATGGTACTTTAATAATTGAAAGAGAGTTGAGTTCAGAAGTTTTGGGATGGATAGTATCTAAGATCGATGATGAGTTGGTAAATTATGAAAGGGAGGATTTTATTGTTTCTGTTTATCTAGGGGAGGAGGTTGGTTATTATTCGGATGTAATTGGTGAGGAGGAAAGGTCTTATCAGAAGGCCACTCGTGGTGATTTGAATGAGATTCACAAAACTATATCTAAAGTGATAGGTCGGCAGCAGGCTGCAAAGGGGAAACTGACAGAGCATGCAATATGTAGTTATTTTGAAAAGCTAGGTTTTCAATCAGAGATTGCTGATTCGCACTTAGATGCTGCAAAGGTCGATGTGGTAGCTACTTCCACTGAAGAGGTTTTGTATGTGCAGTCCAAGGCCGGCGTAATTTCAAGCTCCGAGATTCGAAAAGTTGTTTCGTCTGTTTCCAAGATTTCAGAATCGTCCGATCGAGTCGTATCGGCAGTTATCATCGCTAGAGAGTTTCCAATGGATGCAGAGATAAGGCGTCGCTCTCTAGAGTCTGAGTTTGGTGTTAATGTTATGTATATTCAGTTGTATCAAATATTGGCAGCTAGTCCTGAATATCGAAGAGCCCTCGGAGGGTAGTCGTGAATGTACCCCGAAAAGATGACTGACTTATTTTTATTGTTTTTGGCTGATATATAAATCCGTACCCTTTTTCGTTGTTCCCGTGAGCGAGGTAGCAGCGAAGGATGTATTCAACTCGATAAAGAATTAGACGCAGGATATGTCGGCGCAGTTTGCGCATTCCACCGCAGTTAATGGCCACCGTTCCGCAGAACGCTGCCGGATTTTTGTTCGATTCGGGAGGCAGCATGGATCTATGCTGCCAATGAGCTTGAGCGATTCAAATGCGGATGTTGCACCTGAGTGATTGGATTGGAGCGGAATTTATTCGATTTAAAATATACGGAAATTTGGGGGAGTAATAAACTCCCCGTTTTGGTGTTCTGGTGATTATTCACCATCCTCATACATTGCCAAGAAGTTTGCGATGTCAGCTGGGTGATCGTTGGGTACCCGACCTAATTTGTCACATGCATCATCTAGCAGGCGAATGAACTCTCGGGCATCTGAGAAGTAGTTTCGAAATGCCAATCTAACTTCTTCACTTGAGTCCGCTCGTACCAATACGATGTCCTTGTTTGGCATCTGCTTCTCTAAGTCGAATAGCGCACGTAAAGCATCTGGCGCGTCACGGTAACTCTTTACTTCAAGCTCTCCAGATTCGGAGAATATTAAAATGGTGTTCCGTTTGTCGGATATTTCGCCCTTCGCCTCATTAAGGCCGCGTAGAGTTTGAAGTAGCGAGAGCTCTTTATCTAATACCAGAAAACGCTCAAGTAGCTCCCTGTCGGTAATTTCGGGGTATGGTCCCTTTAGCCCCTCATGTGCTCTGGCCAGAATTTCACTAGCCAAGGCCATAGCTTGTTCGTATCTACGATCGCCTTGTTTGAATTTTGGTTGGCTTTCGGTAATAAATCCAATTACCTCGATTGCTGTCGCCCAAGCATGCTGAACCAGCGTCCGATATTGAATCTCAATATACAAACCTGCAAGGTTCTGACCTGCTATCGAATTTACATCGTATTCATAGACGTCATGGATTCCCCTATAACCAGTGTCTTTCGGATTGTTTATATAATGGTACTTCTCTTCGTCATTTCGTCTTTTGTGTTTGAATCGCGCTTTGTGGAATTTTTCTCGGAAATCATAGAGCTCTTTTAGGCTTTGAAATATCAGTCGACAGCCAGCCACATCGTCCATTCGAGCTAGTTTCATTCCCGGGAGACGTCGAAGCTTGTTAAAAATAGTATTTTTACGCTTGTGTCGTTGAGCAACGATAATGTCAGTGTATTTTGTGCGAGTTCTTAGAATAGCTTGGAAGGTGTTTAAAACGCCCCTGTGCGCCGCTCGCCACTCTTCAATAGTGTCCAAGTCTTCCTTGCTCGCGGCATCAATGCGCACGTTGTCGCCCGCTCTGCTTACGCGCTTTCTTGATCCCCCGGGATAAATCGCTTCTCCAGCCATTTCGAAATCCTTTCTTTGATCGGTCGTCTTGCTGTGGTGCGCACGCGCATCAGCAATTTGTAATCTAAAAAACGAATAAAAGCCATCAGCAACCAAAGGTTCATTGGGGCAAGGGGATTGCGAATGAGCAAAGAATTTGTGAGTTTCCGACAAACTCATTGAATGTTAGAAACGGGGACGGATCTATTTACCCGGAACGGGCTCAATTTTTCAAATTACCTACGTAAATCTTTCAATAATTCTGCGTTTGTTTAAAAACGTATCAGCGTCACCATCCATGCCCTACACCACCTTGCGCCTCCCCCTACACCTAAGACAGAATCCCCCGGCTTGTGCGTCTAGCCCGCAGGTTCTATCGTCCCCACATCACTGAAAACCAGTGTTCGGGTTTGGTAGC
Source organism: Pseudomonas sp. H1_D05 (assembly GCF_054682705.1). Classification (NCBI taxonomy): domain Bacteria; kingdom Pseudomonadati; phylum Pseudomonadota; class Gammaproteobacteria; order Pseudomonadales; family Pseudomonadaceae; genus Pseudomonas; species Pseudomonas sp. H1_D05. The sequence goes on along the minus strand of NZ_CP162825.1, from coordinate 6,152,038 downwards.
CCGCTTCGTGTCTAGATGCATCGCATCACCAATTTCAGTCGCTTCCCTAGGACTCGGATTTCATGGTGGTCATGCGTGGGGCCCATTCGTGGGCGCCGGGTTCTAGTGCGACCGGTCTACCAACCCGCGTATGGCCGCCACCCATCGTTTGGTAGCGTGGGTGATGGCTTCTTTTAGTAATCGCGCTAGAGGTTCCATCTATGTTCAAAGTAACGCCCAACCCACCAGAAACCGATCCCGCATCCCCCTACGAATCCCTCAACTCCAAAAAACTCCACGAAGCCGCCGAGCGCGCGCTCGATCACTACCTCCTTCCCGCCGGGCACATCATGGCCAGCGTCAACGAGCCCGAGCGTATGTACCTCGCCAACCCGAAGTACGACTCAGAATCCCTGTTGGCCAATGCCAGTGAAACGCTGAGTTCCGCCTCGGAAATGCTCAACAACTTCGCCGCCGCACTTGACCCCTCGCACCGCAAAACCGCGCTCGGCATCGCGCAGGTGGTGATGTTGGGGGAATTGGCGGTGAATCAGGCGTTGGATAACGTTGAGGTGAAGGCGTAAATCAGTTCCCTTTGTGGTGAACGGCTCAGCCGTTGCCACGGAGGGGCTGTTCGCACTGGGCAAAGCAGCCGGGATGAGGGTGAGTAAATGGACACGGTGATGGCCATTTAGTAGCATTCCGCGCCTTTACTCAGGAGTCGCCGCACCATGGAAGCTACATCGTCCCAAGCTTGGTACAACACACGTCCCGCCGTTGTCTTCATGGCCGTTTTTTATTGCGTTGTCGTGTTGATTCAGGCCGGACTGTGGGTGGCTCATGACGGGTTTCAGCAAGCGCGGGAAGGGGATATTTCGTTTCTGATGCTGCTGAACGTCTGCGTGGTGGCATTGTTGATGTTTGTCGGCGGCTTGCTGTTGCTGGCGAGAAAGAAGATCAGTTCTCTGTGCTTTGTTCTGGCGTTGATCCTGGGAGTTGCCTTTTCTCTGTCGCAGATGAACAGCGGTTCGGTTGTGCATCTGCTCACCCTGCCGATGTTCAAAGAATATGCACTGGTGTTTGGTATCTGGGTGTACAGCCTGCAGTTGCGTACGACGGGTTATTTTTCTGCTAAATAACCCCCTCTGCATTGCCCGTAGCGCCCTATTGGCTAAATAGGCCGGGCGCTTGATTTTCAGCTATTTACGTGAAGAGAATTTATGTCTGCTCCTGATAAGCCAAAGCTGCCGTTGCAAGCATTCGTGATGTCGTGCCTGGTGGCCGGCTGGGGTCTGGTGTATGCCGGTCAGGTGAAGTGGGCGGTGCGTGTTGCCGCTTTGCTCTATCTGGGGGTGATTTTACTCGGTGTCTGCGGGGTGCCTGCCACGCCAGTGGGCCTGTATGTCTTCGCTACGTTTATCGTCCTGGTGAAACTCGGCTCGGCCACGGCAGCTGCGATATCGGTGCGTAGAAACGACCATCCGGTGAACAGCCCCAGCACCCGTTTCCATGTGCTTTACGTGGTGGCGCTGGTCATTCTCACGCTGATTCTTTTGGGGCCATTGCGAGGCCCGACGCTGGGGTTCAAGACTTACTTCATCCCCTCTGGCTCGATGGTTCCGACCCTTTCGATCGGTGACTATATCGTCACCAAAATGCGCATCGACGCGCCGCAGGTGGGCGACATTGTGACTTATCGCTACAACGGCACGGAGGCGGTCAAACGTGTGGCGGCAGTGGGTGGCGATACCTTGTCGATTGTTGATGGTAAGGTCATTCGCAACGGCGAAAACATGGGGCTGTTCTTTGCACCGCCAGAGCGCGTGAAGAATCCTCGTTATCTGCAAACGCCGCCGACGGTGGTCGAGAAAGATCATGTTTATCTGCTGGGTGATAACCGCGACAGCAGTAACGACAGCCGCTTCATGGGCCAGGTCGCACTCGAAGACATTACCGGTAAAGTCACCGGAATCTGGTACTCATCCGATCGGTCGAGGATTGGCACAGCCTTTCAGTGAAAACAAAAGCCGTCACCTTAAGGTGACGGCTTTCGCTTGCAGATCTAGCCAAACTGACTCGCCGACTCAACCGCAGATTTCGGCTTCCTCAACCGCGTCAACTGGTAAGCAATCCCCAGCCAGACAAACCACCCCGGCATCACCATCAGCGCAATCCGCGTATCAGGCCGCAACGCCAGCAACCCCAGCACAAACCCCAAAAACGCCAACGAAAACCAAGCCATCGGCACGCCGCCGGGCATCTTGTAAGCCGATTTCGCATGCAGATCCGGACGTTTTTTGCGGTAGGCGATGTAAGACGCAAGGATGGTCGACCAGGTGAAGATCACCAGAATCGCCGACACGGTGGAGACGATGGTGAATGCGGTCATGACTTCCGGCACGATGAACAGCACCAGTACGCCGACCAGCATCAACAGCGTGGTAAACGCCAGACTCAGCAGCGGCACGCTGTTGCTCGACAGTCGGCGGAATAGGCCGGGCGCGTTGTCTTGATTGGCCAGCCCGAACAGCATGCGGCTTGATGAGAACACGCCGCTGTTGGCCGATGAGGCCGCCGAGGTCAGGACTACAAAGTTGACGATACCGGCCGCTGCGGGAAACCCGGCGACGAGGAACAGTTCGACGAAGGGGCTTTTGACCGGGGAAACCTGTTGCCACGAGGTCACGGCAATAATGCAGGTCAGCGCGAGGACGTAGAACAGGATGATCCGCAGCGGAATCGAGTTGATCGCTTTGGGCAGGGTTTTCTCCGGCGAGCGGGTTTCGGCGGCGGCGGTGCCGATCAACTCGGTGCCGGCGAAGGAGAAGATCGCCATTTGGAATCCGGCGAAGAAGCCGAACAAGCCGTTAGGGAACGCCGCTTGTTTGTCCACCAGGTGACTCAGGGACGCGGTGACGCCGCTGGGCGAGACGAAGGAGCTGGCGATCAGCACGGTGCTGACGCCGATCAGGGTCACGACGGCAATGATCTTGATGATCGCGAACCAGAATTCCACTTCACCGAACAGCCTGACGGTCAGTACGTTTAGCGCGAACAGGGTCGCCAGCATACCGACGGCGGGTATCCACGCCGGTACGTCGGGGAACCAGTACTGGAAGAATCCGCCGACCACGACGGCATCGCCGATCACCGCCACGCTCCAGCTCAGCCAGTACGACCAGCCGAGAAAGAACGCTGCGCGTGGGCCGAGGTAGGCACCGGCGAAGTCGGCAAAAGTTTTGAAGTTGAGGTTGGACAGGAGCATTTCGCCCATGGCGCGCATGACGAAAAACACGAACAGACCGATGATCATGTAGATGAGGATGATCGACGTCCCGGAGAGGGCGATGATCTTCCCGGAACCCATGAACAGGCCGGTACCGATGGCACCGCCCATGGCCATTAACTGGATGTGACGATTGCTGAGCGTGCGCTGCAGCGCGGGCTGTTCGAGCAGCCCGGAAGGGTTCGATTTCATTGCAAAACCTCTTGATTTTATGTTTTTGAGTTTTGGCAGAAAGTAGGTGTCGAGCGTTCTTGTTAGAGGTGCAGCGGCTGATCACAAGGTGATTCGCCCCCTGTGGCTTGGGGGCGGTCATTACCGATCAACTGACGGTACGCAGACGCGACGCTTTGGCCGGTTGCGGATCCAGCAGTTGGAAGAGGTTTTTGATGTTGGCCGGCGTCGGCACCAGGTGGACGCGCTGGCCGATTTGCTGTGCCTGAGCCAGGTCTTTGAGGTAGCGCAGTGACGAAAAATCTTCCAGGGCAAAGCCCACGGAGTCGAACACCGTCACCTGCGCATCGTTTTCGCGTCCGGCCACTTCGCCCTGCACAATCCGGAAAAACTCGATCACCGGGGAATCAGCTTCCAGTTGCTGAATGTCGCCTTCTATGCGGGTTTGCGGCTCGAACTCGATGATGACTCGGGCGTTGCGCAGGATGTCGGCGTGCAGTTCGGTTTTACCCGGGCAGTCACCGCCGACCGCATTGATGTGCATGCCGGGCTCGATCATCTCCGGCGTCAGAATGGTTGCGTAGGCTTTGTCGGCGGTGACCGTGGTGACGATGTCCGCGCCCTTGACCGCGTCCTTCACGGAGCTCGCCAGAATCACTTCGATCTGCGGGAACGCGGCGAGGTTGTGCTTCAGTTTGAGGGACGCTTCGCGATCGATATCGAAGATGCGGATCTGATTGATGGCCAACATTTCGTGAAAGGCCAGCGCTTGGAATTCACTTTGCGCACCGTTGCCGATCAGGGCCATCGAAGTCGCACCTTGGCGCGCCAGCGACTTCGCGACCAGTGCCGAGGTGGCTGCGGTGCGCACGGCGGTGGTTAAGGTCAGTTCGCTGAGCAGCGTGGGATAGCCACTCTGCACATCAGCCAGAAGCCCGAAGGCCATGACCGTCAGCAAGTTCTGCTGGCCGTTGTTCGGGTGGCCATTCACGTATTTGAAAGAGTACTGCTGGCCGTCGTCGGTCGGCATCAGCTCGATCACGCCGTCCGCCGAGTGATTGGCCGTGCGCGGTGATTTATCAAACTGCGCCCAGCGTGCGTAGTCCGCTTCGATGTAGCCGGCCATTTCGCGGATGGCGCGGTGGATACCGACTTGGGTGAACAGGCGTGCAGCATCATCGACATCAATAAAAAGCGTCATGTTCTTGTTCTCCGATCCAGTCATTGAAAGGTTGTAGTGCGGCGGGCGGCTCAGCTGCGTTTGCTCTCGAAGCCATGCAGCACGTTGACGGCATTGATGCCGATTTCATCGACCATGTAGCCGCCCTCCATGACGAACAGGGTCGGGCAGCCGACGCTGGCGACCAGTTCACCGATGCCGATGAAGTCCTCGCTTTCGAGCAGGAAGTGGCTGATGGGGTCGTCCTTGAACGTGTCGACACCGAGGGAAATCACCAGCACTTCAGGGGCGAACTGCTGAAGCTTTTTGCAGGCGTGGAGCAGGGCGTTGCGGTAGCTCTCCCAGGTGGTGTTTTTCGGCAGGGGATAGTTGAGGTTGTAACCCTCGCCGACACCCGCGCCGACTTCGTGGCTGTACCCCGAGAAGTACGGATAGGACACCGCCGGTTCGCCGTGCAACGAGACGAACATGACGTCGCTGCGCTGGTAAAAAATGTTCTGCGTGCCGTTGCCGTGATGGAAGTCGACGTCGAGCACTGCGACGCGTTTGGCGCCTTGGGTGATGGCTTGTTGCGCGGCAATGGCGGCGTTGTTGAGGTAGCAATAACCGCCCATGTATTCGCGCGCGGCGTGATGGCCGGGCGGACGGCACAGGGCGAAGGCACTGTCGTGGCCTTCATCGATCAGGGCCAGGCCGGTGAGGGCAATATCGGCGCTGGTTTTTACCGCTTGCCAAGTCGTCGCGGTGATCGGCGAACCGGCATCCATGGCATAGAAACCCAGCTTGCCATCGATGAAGGTCGGCACCTCTTCGCCGGCCAGATCGCGCACCGGCCATACCAGCGGCAAGGCATCGTGAGTGCGACCGGTTGCGCGCCATTCGCTCCAGGCATTTTCCAGAAAACTGACGTAGCGCTCGCTGTGCGCGTTGACGTAGCACGAGCGATCAAACGCGCGCGGTTCGACGATCTGCCCGAGGCCGACCTGTTTGACGCGGTTATGCACGGTGTCGGCGCGACTCGGTTGCTCGAAAGAAGGTTTGAGCACGCCGTCTTTCAATTCGGTGCCGTGGTGCAAACGGTGGGAATCACTGAAAACTGTAAACATTCTGCGCATCCGTTATTGTTGGCCTGTGCAAATATTCTGTTCCGGCTTGGCCGCGCTTTCTTTGCTTTGTTTTCGTGGTTTGGTCGATTATTCGGGCGTTTTTACTCAGGAATGGCGGCATGCAGAAAAAAATATCCAAACGCATCAGCCTCGACGAGACCGACCTGGCAATTCTTGAGTTATTGCAGGAAGACGCCAGCATTTCCAACGCTGAACTCAGTGAGCGGCTGTCGCTGAGCCTTACGCCGTGCTGGCGGCGGCGCAAGCGCATGGAGGAGGCGGGGGTCATCAAGGGCTATCAGGCCAACCTTGATCGGCGAATGCTCGGGCTGGATATCATGGCGTTCGTGCACATTCGTTTTTCCACCCACGCCGACCACGCGCCGGACGCCTTCGAGGCGGTGATTGCGCAATTGCCGCAGGTGGTGGCCTGTCACAAAATTACTGGCGATGCCGATTATGTGTTGCAGGTGTTGGCGGAGGATCTTGATAGCTACAGCGACTTCATTGAGCAGGTGCTTCGGCGTCAGGTGGGGATTGCTTCGATTCAGTCCAGCCTGGCGTTGCGCGAGGTCAAGACTGGTAGCCGGATTGCGATTCCTAAATCGGGAAAGGACTGAACGGGCAGAGGGGCAATCATCTTTTCAGTTTAAACGCGTTGTATGTCGTTGATGCGCTATTGCCACGCAGGGTTGTATCAACTCCAGCCTTTGCAGTGAGCGGTAATCTCTGCCCAGACTTCCCGATAGCTGAATCGCAACCACGTGGTGTGCAGCTTATGCAGTTGCCGCCGAATCCAGCTGTTCGTATTTGCGAGCAGCATTTGCTCGATGTCCCTGTTCAACGCATCGGGTTCGAAACCTGTCCAGACCGGCGGGAGTACACATTCCAGGTTCCAGGCGCAGACGACGGCAACTTCGGCATACAGAATGTTTTTAACCTGTTCCGGATCATAGCCTTCGATTTGCCGGGCGATGTAGGGGTAATCGACGCCGGTGTCGACGAAAATATCGGAGAGGGCTGCGCGGATTTTGTATAGATCGGCGTGGCTCAGTTCTCGTCTCAAGCTTGGGCCTCCTGGCGTTGAATTGCGCTGATCCGATTGCACGTGGCGGTTCTTGTCTGGTGGTTAGTCGATTCTGAACGCGCGCTGTCGCTCAGCAAAGTTTCATCTTGCCGCGTGCAAAGCAGGCCTAGTCTGCTGAGACAAGATCGTCGCTGTTCATCCCGAGGGGAATCGTGCCATGCGCCTGAATGTCGTCAAAGTGCTGTTGATTGCTGCTGCAGTATCGGTGTTGAGTGCCTGTTCCGGCGCGGGTGGTTTGACCACCACCAGTTGCTTCTCCAGCGACTGTCAGTCGCCGGAGGGGCGCAACGCCAATACCTTGAAGTTCGGCGGCAACAGTATCGGCAGCAGTCTCAATCAGTACAGCTCCGGGATGCTGCATGACGATTAAGGATTACTGCGCGGCCGGTACGGCAATCCATTCGCTTAGCGTTTGTTGATACTTGCCGGTGACTTTGCTCAAGTGCAGCCACTGATCGACATACAGTTTCCAGCTGATGTCATCGCGCGGCAGCAAGTAAGCCTTCTCGCCATATTGCATGTACTGATGCGGATTCACCGCGCACAAGCCCGGTTTGAGTTTCTGCTGATACAGCGCTTCCGAGGCGTCGGTGATCATCACGTCGGCCTGGTTGTCGAGCAGTTGCTGGAAGATCGTCACGTTGTCGTGCAGGGCCAGTTGCGCCTGGGGCAGGAAGGCGTGGGCGAAGGCTTCGTTGGTGCCGCCGGCGGGTTCGACCAGTCTTACGCCGGACTGGTTGATCTGTTCCACCGTCTGGTACTTGCTGACATCGTCGCAACGTACCAGCGGGATCTTGCCGTCAGTGTCGAGGGTGTTGCTGAAGTAGGCTTTTTTCTGCCGTTCGAGGGTGACCGAGATGCCGCCCATGCCGATGTCGCATTTACCGGCCTGCATGTCCGGCATCAGGGTTTTCCAGGTGGTTTGCACCCATTCGACTTTGACCCCGAGGCTGTCGGCCAGCGAGCGAGCCATGGCGATGTCGATGCCTTCGAAATCGCCGTCGGTGCGTTTGAAGGTGTAGGGCTTGTAGTCGCCCGTGGTGCAGACGCGCAACTGGCCTTGTTGCTGGATGCTGTCGAGGTGCGAAGGGGGTTGCTCGGCATGGGCGCCGGCGGCCAGGGTCAGCAGGCCGCAGAGGATCATCGTGCTTTTTAATGTTGTCATTGCGATCGGGGCTTCTGAGAAGGACGGTGGCCCAGTGTAGTGAAAGGCTTTCCCGGGTGTCATCCCGCGCCCGGACTCAACGTACCGGGCAACGCCTCCAGCGCCAGCTTTCAGTTGGCTGAGTAGGGGATTACAGTTTTGACAGGTTCAGCCAATTGCTCAATGCGGCGTTGCAGTTGGAAGACCTGTGGCGATAGGTGAATCGGCTTGAGAATGGCTGAGCGCAAGTGATCCCAGCCAACGACGTGTTCAGCACGCTGCTGCCAGCTGAGTAGCGGCGCAACCCCTGGACGCAACGGTTTCTGAGTGACCTTGCTGTTACGTGTGGCGATGCAAAAGTGTGTGTAGCGAGGCAATTCATAGAGGTTCAAACGCTGCAGGTCTCTGCTGCACAACAGCAAGATGTCGCCAAAGGTGAACAATGGAAACGCCGTGACTTCGATCTTTTGTTTTTCATTGAGTGTGGTTCGCCACAGTCTGTTATCCAGATCGTCCAGGCTGATGTTTTCGTCAAGTATGAATCGCGCTGGCTGCTGACGAATCGCCAGATTTCCAGCAGCCGCGTAGGTGATGCTTGGCATTGCACCTGGCGATAAAAGAAGAAACCCGCTGAACAGAACCAGTGCTGTTGCGATTCCATAAGCGATACGCGCAAAGACATGACCTTTGCTGATGTAAAAAATGAAAACGGGGAGGAGACTGAAAATGAGTGTGCCGAGGGAAAACACCCCGACAACCACTACCGCTTTCGCGTTATCTTCGCCGACGTAGGTCGAGATAATCAGCAATGTGGGGAGGGACGCACACAGAACGGCAAAGCCGATCATGCTACCGATCAAGAGTCGGAACCCGTTTTTCTTCCAGCCACCCATTCGCCGGGTGTTTTTGTTGAAGATCTTTCGAAAGCGTTTGAGCAGGAAAAGTGCGAAGTAGACCAGCAGGGTCAAGGAAAAAACAAACAGCATCGAACCTGCGGCGCTGAATGTGTACGGGAACTTGAAAAGCAGAGAAATGAAGGTACCAAAGCCAAAACACATAGGAAGCAGCAAAAAGGCAGCGATTTGTTTGTGCCTTTTTGGCACTTTTTCGAACATCGAAACGGTGATTCCGTAGAACCATGCGCTGGCAGAGAGTACGCCGAGGTAGCCCACCATGATCAGCACGATCAGTAACAGCCAGATAGCAAGGGCTGACTTGGCATCGCTGCCTGCCAGGAAAAGGTCAGTACGACCAATTGTCCGGGTGTAGACGTATAGCCCAAGGATTGCCAACCCCGCGCCGAGAAAGCCCAGAGTGACGGTGATCTGGCTCCAGTAATCAAGAACGCGTTTGAAATTGCGTTTGAAGAACTGCGTAAACGTTGGTGCGGGCGAAGCATCCATGCGATCAAGATTCCATCGGGTTTGATTGGTGGTTCTGTAACGACAAATGGCCAGATTTCTTTAGAAATCCGGCCATTCAATGCAATTGGTCTGTTTTTCTGAGTTGTTCGTGATGGAAAGAATTTAAAGCCCCAATCCTTCCTGCACCGCCAACAACAGATTATTTTCCGTCAGCGCAATGGCATCCAACTGCTGCCCGGTTTCAATCGACTGCATCCACCAATGGCTTTCACCGTGCTCATCCACGGTACGCAGCAGATAGGTGTCCGTGGCTGACGGGATGATCTGCACCCGCCCGGCGCCATCCTCGGTAAACCGCGCAATGGGATCGAATGTCAGGCTTCGATCATTGGCCTCGATCACCAGTTGATCAATTGCGTAGTCATGCGCCTCACAATCCGGTGAAGTTTCGCAAACATGCGTAGGATTTCGCCGAATCTTCAGTCCTACTTCGGTGACGGGCTGCAACCACGCCTCAATGCGGTGGTACAAGTCATACACCTGAGCAGGCCAGCAATCGATTTCCAGTGCCGCATCCGCGTGGGTATGCCGGGTTTGTTTGAGTTTGGCGGCGAGTTCGTCTGCTTTACTCATTTTGGTTCCCTTGGTTTGGTGGCTGCCTGTTAATCGTAGACCTTTCAACGGCGTACGGCTTTGCCTTGCGTCATGCGCTTGCAACACAAGCGTGTCGAAATCAGTGCTGGCCAAGTCGGTCAGGATCAAAAACCATGGACGCAGGCGTCCCAAAGGAGTGGGTACATGAAAAAGCTGTTTACAATTTTGGCGGTGATTGCGCTGACGGCCGGTAGCATCGGTTTGAGTTCGGCGCGCCAGTCACAGTCCAGCAAGGCCCAGGCAGAATCGGTGGCGGGGGTGTTCGATTACTACCTGCTGGCGCTGTCCTGGTCGCCGACCTTTTGTTTGACGCACAAAGATGACTCGCAGTGCACGGGCAAGGGCTACGGCTTCGTGCTTCACGGTTTTTGGCCGCAATACGCCAAGGGTGGCTGGCCGGAGTCCTGTCCACCGCTGACCACGCTGAACGCGGCGCAAACCAGCCAGGGCCTGACGCTGTTCCCGACCAAAAAACTGCTCGACCACGAATGGTCCAAGCACGGCACCTGCAGCGGCCTCGGCGCGATGGGCTATCTGGATGAAGCGGACAAAGCGGTGGCGGCGGTGAAAATCCCGCAGGAACTGCAACCGTTCAGCAGCTCCTATTACTTCGAAGCTCAGGAAATTGCCGACCTGTTCCGCAAGGCCAACCCGGGGATCCCGGCAGATGGCATCGCTGTCATTTGCAGCGGCCCGGAACTGTCGGAAGTGCGTGTGTGCATGGGCAAGGATTTGCAGTTCGGCGCGTGTGGCAAGGGCGTGAAAACCCAGTGCCGGGCGGGGGATATTCGCGTGCCGCCGTCGCGTTGATGTGCCAGAACTGATCGGCTGAACACTAAACTTGTGGCGAGCGAGCAAGCTCTCTCGCCACAGGGTTTCGACAGGCCTGGGTCATCAGGTCAATTCCCGCGCATCCACCCCCAACTCCCCACGCAAAAACTCCACCAGACCGCGCTGCAAACTGCTCACACGCCTTCACAACTGACTAACCCTAAAGAGGCATCGAAAATAAATCTGCGAACAGCGATCATCCAAATTCGCTGCGCGCCGATATACCTGGGCGGGAGCGGGGCGTTTGCCCCGTAGATTCCGGTGGGCTACGCTCACAAACATAAGGGTTTCCCTGCTGGCGCCCTTGTCGTACCTGCCCAGGACTTGCTTTTGCCTATCCCCATTCACGACCCACATCAGGCCCCCGGAGGCACCCTTAAACGCCTGCCGCTACGCAAAGCGGCGGTGCTGTTTATCGTTGCGGTGGGGTTGTGCCTGTCCGGTTTGCTGTACCTGCAACTGGAGCAGTCGCGACGCCAGGATCTGGCGGTGGCAAAAGTCGCGTCGAGCAACCTGACCCGGGCGATGGCCCAGCAGGCCGAGGACACGTTTCTGGCTGCCGATCTGGTGATGACCAGCCTGGTCGACTGGATTCAGGAGGACGGTTACGGCGCCGCGCAGAAGCCGCGTCTGCAGAGAACCTTCGCCCGGCGCGTGCAGCAACTCGATCAGTTGCACGGCATGTTCCTGTTCGATCGTGATGGGCAGTGGGTGATTACCTCGTTTCCTGACCTGCCCCGTGGCAATGGCGTGGCGGACCGCGAGTATTTCAAATTCCACCAACAGAACGTTTCGACGCTTGCGCACATCGGCCCGGCGATTCGCAGCCGCGAGAACGGCGAGTGGATCATCCCGATTTCCAAACGCGTCAATGATCACGCCGGCAATTTTCAGGGTGTGTTGCTGGCCGGGATCAAGATGTCGTACTTCGACCGCTTCTTCGAAAGCTTCAGCCTCGATGACCAAGGCATCATGTTTCTTGGCTTGAGCGACGGCACTTTGCTTGCCCGCCGTCCGTTTGATGAGAGCCTGATCGGCACGTCGCTGGCGCAAGGACGGATTTATCGCACGTTGCTGCCCGAGGCGGCGGCCGGCACGGCGATGATCAATTCGGTGGTCGATGGTGTTGTGCGTTTGTACGGTTATCGACGCTTGTCGGCGTATCCGTTGGTGGTGTCGTCTGCGACCTCGCGCGACACGATTCTCAAGGGTTGGTACGAGCGTGCGTTCCAGTCGAGTGTGATTGTCGCGCTGGTGATTCTCGGCGTCGGCCTGTTTGGCTGGGTGTTCATTCATCAGGTGCGCGACGGCGAACGGATCGAGAAAAACCTGCGCAAGGCCCAGCGCGCACTGGAGCAGATTGCGACCCACGACAGCCTGACCGGATTGGCCAATCGACGTTTGTTCGAGCGTTCGCTGGAGATCGAATTTGCCCGGGGCGCGCGGCAGGTCAGTCCGGTCAGCCTGATCATGCTCGATATCGATTTCTTCAAACGCTACAACGACGCCTATGGCCACGTCGCCGGGGATCACTGTCTGACCCAGGTTGCTCAGGTGCTGCGGGCGTGCTGTCAGCGCAAATCCGATCTGGCAGTACGTTACGGTGGCGAGGAGTTTGCGGTGCTGTTGCCGGACACCGACATCAACGGCGCGCTGGCAATTGCCGGGCAGATTCGACGCAGCGTGATCGACAAGCACATCACCCATAGCGGCTCGCCGACCGGTTATCTGACGGTGAGTCTGGGCTGCTATTCATTTATCCCGAGCGGCAATGACAGCCTGGAAGTGTTTATCCAGCGCGCCGATGCGGCGCTGTATCAGGCGAAAAATGCCGGGCGTAATCGTGCGGCAGTGTTGTCGCTGGACAGCGGCCTGGCCGAATTGATGCGCTCCGATCGCTGATCCATACGCTGACACAAACCCTGTGGGAGCGAGCTTGCTCGCGAAAGCGCAGTGTCAGGCGATGAAAATGTTGGCTGATCCACCGCCTTCGCGAGCAAGCTCGCTCCCACAGGGATTTTCATCAGGCCAAGGTTATGTGAATACCCAAACAATCAAGGGTTTTCACCACGGATGGCTCTTGTTCGTTCAGCCGCCCGTGCCACCGCCCGCACCGCCAGTCCCGCCACCTGCCGAACCTGTGCCGCCGCCAGCCCCCGAACCAGAACCGCTCGCGCCACCATTGGTGCCAGTCCCGGAACCCATCCCCGAAGACCCGCTGCCACCGGAAGGCGCCCCCGGCGTGTTATCTGGCGGCGTGGTGGTGCTGGTCGGTCCGCCGGATTTGGTGCCGGTAGCGTCAGCGCCGTCGTTGACGGCGAAGCTCGCGGTCGATGCCGTGGCCAGCAGCCCGGCGAGTAATAGCGAAGTGAGTTTGCGCGTGATCATGATCCGTCTCCACAAGGGGTCTGTACCTGATATTGGTCTGACGCGCAGAACCCTTGGTGCCGGGTGGCTGACGAGCGGTCAGCAGCGAAACCGAGTGGCCTCCTGATCTTCGGCAATATTGGCTATTTGCCGGACCGGGTGTGAGGGCTAACGTAACCACACATTCACTTGCTACCCGGAGCTACCATGCAACCTCGTGCCGATTTCTACACCGCTTCCCCAGACGCCTTGAAAGCGATGATGGCTTTGGAAACGGCGGTGTCCAAACTGCCGCTGGAAAAGACCCTGATCGAACTGGTGAAACTGCGCGCTTCGCAAATCAACGGCTGCGCGTTCTGCATCGACATGCACACCACCGATGCGATCAAGGGCGGCGAAACCCCGCGTCGGCTGTTCGCGGTCACCGCCTGGCGGGAAGCGCCGTTCTTCAGCGACCGCGAACGCGCCGCGCTGCTGTGGACCGAATCGCTGACCCAACTGAGCCTGACCCACGCACCGGACGAAGATTACGACGTGGTTGCGGCGCAATTCACGCCGAAAGAAATGGTCGATTTGACCGTGGCGATCAGCACCATCAATAGCTGGAACCGTTTGGCCGTAGGTTTCCGCAAAACCCCACAAGCTTAAGCCTCAACGCATAACCCCTGTGGGAGCGAGCTTGCTCGCGAAAGCGGAGTGTCAGATAACAACCATGGTGACTGACACGACGCCTTCGCGAGCAAGCTCGCTCCCACAGGGGAACTGGGCATGGCCAGAAAATAGTGATCAATGCCCATCCGCACTCGGCGCCGCCGGTGGTTGCACCTTGCGCATCAAGGGCACCATCGCCGTGGCGATGACGAAGCACACCCCGATCATCAGAAAGGTGTCGCCGTAGGTTTGCGTCTGCGCCTCGCGGTAGGTCAGTAGCCACAACTGGCGCAGGCTGGCGGTGACACCGACGTCGCCACTCTGGCCCAGATTCGCCAGGTTGCCGCCGACCTGTGACAGCCACTGATTCATCGCTTCATTGCTGCTGTTCAAGTGTTCGGCCAACCGCGTGAAGTGCAGGTTGGTGCGGTCATTGAGAATGGTCGCGCACGCCGCAATACCAATCGCCCCGCCCAGATTGCGCATCAGGTTGAACAGACCCGAAGCATGCTTCAAACGTGCGGGCGCCAACCCACCCAAAGTCAACGTCACCGCTGGCGGCACCGCCAGTTGCTGGGCAATCCCGCGCAACGCTTGCGGCAGCATCAATTGCCCCGCACCCCAGTCGTGGGTGATCGGGCTGAACTCCCACATCGACACCGCGAACAAACCCAGACCGATCATCATGATCCAGCGCAGGTCCATGCGATTGGCCAAAAAGGCATACAGCGGAATCGCCATGATCTGGAACACGCCAGTGGAGAAAACCGCCAGACCAATGTCCAGCGCGCTGTAGCCGCGTACCCGGCCGAGGAACAGCGGCGTCAGGTAAATCGTCGCGAACAGGCCGATGCCGGTGACAAACGAAAAGAAGCAGCCGAGGGCGAAATTGCGATCCTTCAAGGCGCGCAGATCAACGATCGGATTGGCCACGTGCAAGGTCCGGCCGATGAAGGCCAATCCCGCGAGGCCGCTGATCCACGCCGTGGTCAGAATGGTCTGGTCGCTGAACCAGTTCCAGCGCGGGCCTTCTTCAAGGGTGTATTCCAGGCAGCCAAGAAACAGCGCGAGAAACACCATGCTCAGATAGTCCGCGCCTTTGAGCAGGGAAAATTCCGGCTGGTCGATTTTCACCAGCATCGGTACCGCTACAGCGACGAAAATCCCCGGCACCAGGTTGATGTAGAACAGCCAGTGCCACGAGGAAATGTCGGTGATCCAGCCGCCGATCACCGGCCCCAGTGTCGGCGCCAATGACGCGACCGCGCCGATGGTCGCGGCAGCGATCACCCGCTGTTTGCCGGTGAAGAAAAAGAACGCCGTGGTGAACACCAGCGGAATCATCGAGCCGCCGAGAAAACCTTGCAGCGCCCGAAAGGCAATCATGCTCTGGATGTTCCAGGCGACGCCGCAGAGCAGGCTGGCGAGGGTGAAGCCGACCGCCGAAGCACAGAACAACCAGCGCGTGGAGAACACGCGCGACAGCCAGCCCGACAGCGGAATCACGATGATTTCGGCGATCAGGTAACTGGTCTGCACCCATGCGGTTTCATCGGTACCGGCGGACAGCCCACCGCCGATATCGCGCAGCGACGCCGAGACGATCTGGATATCCAGCAGCGCAATGAACATGCCGATGCACATGGTCGCGAAGGCGAACACCTTGGTCGCGGTCGCCATGTCCGCCGCGTTGAATGGCTGCGCCGGGGCGGCGAGGGTGGTGCTCATGGCGCGACGGCCACGGCGCTGGTTTCCGGTTGCGCGCGGGTGTCGACTTCTGCCGTCACCGAGAGGCCCGGACGCAAGTGACCGAGCACGCCGTCAGCCGGGTCGAGGAGGATCCGCACCGGCACCCGCTGGACGATTTTGGTGAAGTTGCCGGTGGCGTTTTCCGGCGGCAGCACGCTGAACTGCGAGCCAGTGGCGGGGGCGAGGCTGTCGAGGCGACCGTGGAATTCCTGGCCGGAGAGCACGTCGGCACGGATGCTTACGCGCTGCCCGGGTTTCATCCGCGCCAATTGGTCTTCCTTGAAGTTGGCATCGACCCACAAGCCGCTGGCCGGCACCACGGACAACTGTTGTGAACCGGCCTGAGCGTAGGCGCCAACCCGCGCGCGACGGTTGCCAATGACGCCGTCGACCGGCGCGCGCAGTTCGGTGTAGCCGAGGTTCAGTTGCGCCAGATCACGTTCGGCGCGGGCTTGTTGAAGGGCGGCGCGGGCCTGTTGTTTTTGCGTATCGATCACCGCCAGTTGGCGTTGCGCGGCGAGCAGTTCGGCCTGGGCGCGGGCACTGAGGGCTTGCGCTGTTTTGAAGGTCGCGTCGGCGCGTTGTGCGCTTTCCACCGACACCGCATTGGTCGTCACCAGGCGTTTGTAGCGCGCGTTGTCATCCCGCGAGCGTGCGGTTTCTGCGCCAGCGGCGTCGATGCCGGCGCGGGCCTGACCGATCACCGCTTGTTGCAGTTGTTCGGTGGCGTCGAGGTTGGCCAGTAGTGCTTCTTCGGCGGCAACGGCGCCTTCGGCCTTGGCGAGGTTGGCGCGATAGTCGCGGGCGTCGAGGCGGATCAGCACATCGCCGGCCTTCACGTGCTGGTTGTCGGTGACCAGCACTTCGTCGATGTAACCGGCGACTTTCGGCCCGATCACCGTGACGTCGCCACCAATATAGGCATCGTCGGTTTCTTCAAGAAAACGCCCCGCGCCCCACCAGTGCATGGCGTAAATACCGGCGAAAATCAGCGCGAGCAATCCTGCGCCCGGAAGCAAAACGCGTTTAAGCAGAGGCGGCTTGGTCTTTACCACAACAGGTTCGAGGGTGGGCATGCTGGTCATGGCGGATTACCTGCGTAAGCGGATCGTTATTACGGCTGTAATATGACGTAGGTAATATTTAGTGGCAAATTATTTCTGGTGCCAATCGTCAGTTGTTCACTTGAGCCAGTGGCCCGGCGTGCTGCCGGTCATGGTTTTGAAGAAGGCGATGAAAGCGCTGTCGCTGGCAAAACCCGACTCGAACGCGCAGTAACTCAGGCTGCGCCCGGTGGCGAGCAATTCCATCGCGCGCATCAAGCGCCACTGCTGGCGCCATTGCTGATAACTCATGCCGGTTTCGCGCTGGAAGATTCGCCCGATGGTGCGGCTGCTGGCGCCGACCTGCTGCTCCAGTACTTGCAACTCTGGAGGCAGACGTTCAGGCGTTTTCAACAGTGGTGCCAGGCGCTTGTCCTGAGGTAACGGCAGCAGCATCGGTTGCTGCGCCGCTTCAGCGATTTCGCTCAGACACAGGCCGAGCAGGTGGGAGAGTTTGCCCTGTTGCCAATCGCTGGCGAAATCCGCCAGCGCCATCGGTTCCAGCACCGCACGCAACAACGGGCTGACTTCAATCACGCAAACCTGCTGCGGCAGTGCGCTGCACAGCTCGGGGATCAAGTAGATCGAGCGGTAGTCGACGCTCTGTTGCATCACCGCGCGATGGCTGACACCCGGTGGAATCCACGCCGCCCGCGACGGCGGCAGCAGGCACAGTTGCTGCGCCAGGGTAATCCGCGTGCAGCCTTGGCGCGTGTACAGCAGTTGGCCGCGTTGATGACGGTGCAGACCGGAATCGTGATCGCCCAAGGTCGAGGCGATACCGATCACGGGTGCGTCATAGCGATCTGCATCAAACGTTGCGTGGGCGTCGAGCCAAGCCATGGGTTGTCCGGTTTCAGCGATAAATTGGCAGGATCTGGATAATACGCCAGTCAGCGATTCTTAAACTCCTCGGCGGTTTATGAGAGGAGTGATGAAGCATGAACAACAGACATTTCTTGTGGCTGGCGATTGCGCTGCTGATGTTTCCACAGATCGCGCAAACCCTGTACAGCCCGGCGCTCGGTGATATCGGGCGGGTGTTTAACGTTGGCCCGCAAGCCGCCGCGCAGACGTTGTCGGTGTATTTCCTCGCGTTTGCCGTCGGGGTGGTGGTGTGGGGGCGTTTATGTGATCGCATCGGTCGGCGCCCGGCGATGCTCGCAGGCCTGGCAATCTATGCGATTGCCACTCTTTTCGGCCTGCGGGTCAGCAGTTTCAACGGCTTGTTACTGGCGCAGATGTTGGCGGCCTTCGGTGCGGCGGTGGGTTCGGTGGTCACGCAGACCGTGTTGCGCGACCGCTTTAAAGGCGCCGAACTGGCGCAGGTGTTTTCCTTGGTGGGCATCGCGCTGGCGGCCAGTCCGGCGCTTGGCTTGTTCAGCGGCGCCAGTCTGGTTCAGGTTTTCGGTTATCGCGGTGTGCTTGGCGCGTTGCTGTTGCTGGCAACGCTGTTGTGGCTGTGGAGCTGGTACACCCTGGCGGAAACCCGGACAGCGCCAACCGGCCATGTCGGTTTGTTCGAAACCCTCGGGCGCATGTTGCATGACCCGGGAATCTGGCGCTCGGCGCTGTGGATCGCCTCATTCAACGTGGCGCTGTTCAGCTATTACAGCCTCGCTCCATTCATGTTTCAGCGGCTGGGCGTGGAAGCCAGCGGGTTCGGCTACAGCGGTGTGATCCTCGCGCTGGGCTCAGGTTTTGGAGCATGGCTGAACCGGCGTTTATTGACGGCCGGGTTCAAGGCATTGCAATTGATTCGCCTCGCGGCTGGCATCGCCTTGCTCGGTGGTGTGGGCGTGTGGTCGCTGCAGAACAGTGTCGCGTTCGTCCTGCCGATGCTGTTGGTGGTATTGGCGTTTGGCCTGGCGATCCCGAACATTCTCGGTTCGGCCCTGGCCGATTACGCTGATCGATTGGGCACTGCCGGGGCGTTGTTGGGCTTGATGTATTACCTGCTGATCGGCGCCGGGCTGATGCTCGCCGGCTGGTTTCAGGCCCTCGGGGAAACCCTGATAACGTGCAGCGCCGTGGCCTTGCTGCTGACAATAAAGGCAGGCAAAGCAATTGTTTAAGAAATGTAAGCGCTGTAGGAAGCGTCTTGCTTTTGTGTGGGATGGCTCCGACTATCACGATCATTGATGACATGGCATTACGCCATTTTATGATCGCAAGGAAGTTGCGTGCCGTTTCCGTTTCGCGCTGTTTTTCGTCGTTGTTCCACGCGCTGCCCGCTGTTGTCGGCCTTTGTGTTGAGTGTCTGTGCCTCCTCGATTGAAGCTGCCGAACCTGTCGCGCCGGGCCGGGAAGTGCTGCGCCAGCAGCAACAGCAGCAGCGCGATCTGCAACAACTGCAACTTGAGCAAAGAAAGCGGCAACTGGAACGCGGCGCGTTCGGCCCAGCGCCGGTCACCCCGGCCATCCCGTCAACCGTCACCGCCGATGAACGTTGCTGGCCGTTGAGCGGTGCGCGCATCGGCGGCGTCACGTTGATCGACAGCGACCAGCTCAACGCGCAGATCAAACCGTTGTTGGCGCCGTGCATGGGCGTCGGCCAGATCAATCACCTGCTGGCCACCATCACCGCGAGCTACGTCGACAAGGGTTACATCGCCAGTCGTCCGTATCTGCTCAGCGCACCGGCAGCGGGGCAGTCGCTGGATATCCGCATTGACGAAGGCTACATCGAGTCCATCGAACTGGCCGATCAGAGCCTGCCGGTGTCGCTCGGAGGCGCGTTTCCAGACATGCTCGGCGAGCCGCTGAATCTGCGCGATCTGGAGCAGGGACTGGACCAGTTGAATCGTCTGCGCTCGATCGATCTCACCGCCGACATCGCCCCCGGCAGCCAGCCCGGTGCCTCGCGGATCATCCTGCGGTCGCGCACCTCTGCGCACTCGCGCTGGGCCTTGAACGCGGGGTTCGACAACCTCGGCAGCGCCAGCACTGGACGTGATCGCGACACCGTCAGCCTGAGCCTCGACAGCCCACTGCAACTCAACGACTTGTTGAGTCTCAGCGCCAGCGACACCCTCAATCAGGGTGACCGCTACAGCCGCAATGCCAGCCTGTATTACGCGATCCCTTACGGCTACTGGACCTACAGCGTGTTCGCCAGT
This sequence comes from Pseudomonas sp. H1_D05, assembly GCF_054682705.1. Lineage (NCBI taxonomy): Bacteria > Pseudomonadati > Pseudomonadota > Gammaproteobacteria > Pseudomonadales > Pseudomonadaceae > Pseudomonas > Pseudomonas sp. H1_D05. Next base: position 6,132,247 of record NZ_CP162825.1, on the reverse strand, counting down.
CACGCCGAATATCGCGCGCCGTTCAAACTGCCGAGCGTGACCTTTCACAGCACGGGCATCACCGATCAGGTCAGCCTGCGCGCCGACCGTGTGTTGTGGCGCGACCAGAGCCGTCAGCTCAGCGCCAACCTGCAACTGGCGCACAAAGATGTCGACAGCTACTTGCAAGACGTTCGCCTTGGCATTCAAAGCCCGACCCTGACCGTCGCCGAAGCCGGGCTCAATCTGTTCTGGCTCGACCGCGCGGTGTGGAACCTTGACGTCAATTACGCCCAAGGCTTGCGCTGGTTTGGCGCCGACGATGACTCGCAACATCAGATCAATAACCTGCCCAGAGCGCAGTTCCGCAAGTACCGCGCCGGCCTCAGCCAATGGCGTAACGGTCAGTTCGGCGCGCAGGCCTGGCAATGGCAGAGCCAACTCAATTTGCAGTACAGCCCGGACCCGTTGCCGGCCATCGAACAGTTGCTCGGCACCGACGACTCGGCGGTGCGCGGCTATCGGGTCAGCAGTGCCTCCGGCGCCAGCGGCGCGATCTGGCGCAACACCTTGCGCCTGCCGCTGCGCAGCGAGTGGCCGCTGCAGATCACCCCGCGGGTGGGCCTCGACCACGGCTGGATCAAGGCAGATCACGGTGCGCAGGGGCAACGCCTGAGCGGTGCCAGTGTCGGTCTGAATCTGGGCTGGAAGAACCTGCAAGTGGATGTCGATTACCAGCGCGCCCTCAACACCCCGAACGGTCTGCAGCACGAGCCTGAAACCTGGCTAATGCGCGTGGGCCTGCAAATCTGAACAACGCAGTGAACAAACAGCCGTTGGATCTGAGCGCGTCAGCCACGGCCAAAGACTAAACGCGCGACGTGATGCCGTACTCACATGGAGACGTTTTTATGCCAGCACACACCTTTGCATTTCATCTTTCCCCTCGGGGCAAATTGCGCTGGGCGATTGCCAGCCTGTTCTTCGCCGTGCACCTGCCGAGCGCGATGGCCGGCGGCGTCGTGGTCGCACCGGGGCCCGGCGGCACCGCGCAATTGCAGACCCAGGGCGGTGTGCCCATCGTCAACATCGTCGCGCCCAACGGTTCGGGCCTGTCGCACAACCAGTTCCTCGACTACAACGTCGACCGTCAGGGCCTGGTGCTGAACAACGCCTTGCAGGCCGGGCAATCGCAACTGGCCGGGCAACTGGCGGCTAACCCGCAATTGCAAGGCCAAGCGGCGAGAGTGATCCTCAACGAAGTGATCAGTCGCAATCCGTCCGCGATCAACGGTGCGCAGGAAATCTTCGGCCGCGCAGCCGATTATGTGCTGGCCAACCCCAACGGCATCTCGGTCAATGGCGGCAGCTTCATCAACACGCCGAACGCTAATCTGGTGGTCGGTCGCCCGGAACTGAATGACGGCAAACTGCAAAGTCTGAACAGCCGCGATGCCAGCGGTCAGTTGCAGATTCATGGCGGTGGCCTGCGCAACGGTGAGGGCTCGATCAACCTCATCGCGCCGCGTATCGACAGCCAGGGCGCGATCACTGCACGCGATCAGTTGAACCTCACGGTGGGACGCAATCAGGTCGATTACGCCAGCGGTCAGGTGAAAACCGTGGATCCGGCGGGCAACACGTCTGATCAACGCATCGACGCCAGCCTGTTCGGCGCGATGCAGGCCGGTCGCATCAATATTGTCAGCACCGCCGAAGGCGCGGGCGTGCGGGTGGGCGCGGTGCAAGTCGCCGGGCGTGACGGCGTGCAGATTCGCTCGGCCGGTGACTTGAGTGTCAGCGGTGAAGCCGTGGCCAACAGCCTCGACGTGACCCGCGCCGGTATCCGCAGTAGTCAGGGCGACGTCGGCTTGCACAGCGGCAAGGATCTGACGTTGGCCGCTGCCGATGTCAGCGCTCGCGACGTCACCGTCGAGGCGAAACGCAACCTGACTTTGTCCACGGTCGAAAGCCGCAAGCTTCAGGAAAAGCGTGAAAACTGGAACAACAGCACCATCGGCATCACCTGGGAAACCTACGACCGTACCCAGACCGATAGCGAATCCCGTCAGCACGGCAGCCAGATCATCGCCAGCCGCGACGCCAAACTTGCCTCCGGCAAAGACACCGAACTGAAAGCCGCCAAAGTCGAAGCCGCGAATAATCTGAGCGTGCAAAGCGCTGGCGATCTGCGCCTGACTGCCGCTACCGAAAGCCATACGCAGACCGATCAAGGCAACCACCGCAAACACCTGTGGAAAGCCGACTGGAACAGCAGCAGCGAAGAACAGCGCAGCGTCACCAGTCAGTTGAAGGCCGGCAATATCGCCCTGCAAACCGCCGCATTATTGCGCTCCGAAGGCGCCGAATTGACCAGCGCCGGCGACTTGCAACTGGCCGGCAAGCAAGTGGAAATCAGCACCGCCACACGGACCAATCGCAGCAGCGACAATAGTTACTCCGGTGATCTGGTCGGCGGTGGTTTCTTCGGCAAGACCGGCGATGCCGACAAGGGCAAGACCCAGCATCAGGGCAGCAAAATCAACGCCACCGGCAAACTGATCGTCAAGGCTGACGACGTGCGCATCAGCGGCAGCCAGGTGCGTGGCGGCACCGACGCCAGCGTGATCAGCGACAAGGGTTCGCTGGTGATCGACGGCGTGCAGGACACCTCGCACAGCAACAACCACGACAAGGACAGCAAGTTCTTCGGCATTACCAAGGACGAGTCGCGGCAGAACAGCAAAGACAGCAGCACCGTGCGCAGCGAACTGGTGTCCGATAGCAACCTCAAGCTCAAGAGCGCCAAGGACATCGAGGTTGCTGGCTCGACGGTCAAGGCTGACGGTGCGCTGACGGCCGACGCGGCAGGCGACGTCAATGTGCATTCCGCGCGGAACACTCACGATAGCAGCGACACCACGCAAACCCGTGGCTTTGATGCATACGCCAAAGAGCAAACGCCAGAGCAGTATCGCGCCGGGATTCATTACGAGGACAAACAGCAAACGGTTACTCGCAACGACGTCACCCAGCAGGGCTCCAGCCTCAGTGGTGGCAGCGTGCAGGTGAAGGCGGGCGGTGACGTTACGCTCAAAGGCGCAGAGGTGAAATCCACCGCTGGCGACACGACATTGAGCGGCCAAAACGTGTCGTTGCTGGCCGAAGCTGACAGCCACAAAACCTCCACCGACACCTCCAGCACCGGCGGTGGTTTCTACTACACCGGCGGTCTCGACCGTGCTGGCAGCGGCGTCGATTTCGCCCACAGCACAGCGCAGGATTCCACCAGCAAAACCACCGCGCAAACCAGCAGTGTGCAGAGCAGCGGCGGCTTGACGATCAATGCCGACAAACTCGCTACCGAAGGCGCACAACTCAAGGCCGGCAATGGTCTGAGCGTCGCCGCCAACGAGATCGACAACCGTGCGGCCAGCAACACTGACAGCAGCACGCACAATGACAGCAACTGGTCGGCGGATATCGGCGCCAACGTCGAATACAAGGACATCGCCCGGCCGATCGTCGGCGCGGTCAAGGATGTGCTCAACGGCAAGGTGCCGGACAAGGACGCACTGGCCAACCTCGGTCAGCCGAATGTCGGTATCGACGTTGCGGTCGGTCACGGCAACGCCAGCAAAACCGAGCAGAGCAGCAACGCCGTGGTCAGCCGTTTTGATGGCGGCACCGTCGATGTGAAAACCACTGGCACGCTGCATGACCAAGGCACGCAATACAACGCCAGCGCCGGCCAAGTGAACATCAGCGCTGACAAACTGCTTGCCGACGCTGCGAGCAATACGCACAACAGCAGTGCCAGCGCGGTGGATGCCAAGGTCGACGTGCGCGTCTACACCAAGACCGGCGAAGACGTGAACGTCGCTGGCAGCGGCGCGGGTGGTAGCAGTGCGTCGAGCAAGGACAATTCCACCGCCGTCGTCGGCGCTTATGCCGGTAGCCAGGGTGTGAACATCAAGATCGGCGACGATGCGCAGTTCGAAGGCAGCCGTTTCGATGGCGGGCAGGGTGGTGTGAGCATCAATACCGGTGGTGATCTGGCGCTGAATCAAGCCAATGACCGTCAAACCAGCAATGACACCAGCCTGCGCGGAACTGGCTCGCTGACGGTCGGCACGTTGCCGGGCACCGATGGCACCAACGTCGATCTCGGCGCCGGTTTCCAGCTCGATCACACCGGCAAGCAAAGCACTGATACCCAGGCTCACGTTGCGAGCATCAGCGGCAACGGTCCGGTGCAGTTGAGCAGCGGTGGCAATCAGCTGCAGCAAGGCACGAAAATCGACAGCGCTGGCACCATCGATCTGCACGCCGACGGCAAACTTGATCTGCAAGCAGCCACCGACACCCACACCGCCAGCGGCAGTAATCTCGGCGGTGGTTTGAAGGGCGGCGGCAGCAAAACCAGCAGCGAGAAGAGTCGTGATCAGGGCGGCAATCTGAGCGGCAATTTCAATATCGGTCGGGTCAACGAGCAGTCGCAGACCCTCAGCGGTGGCCAGATCAACAGCCAGAACGGCATCGTGTTGAGCGGTGATTCGATTCACCTGCAAGGCACTCAGGTCAGCGCATCGAACGTCAGCATCGACGCGCAGAAGGGTGGCTATGTGCAGGAATCGGCGCAGTCCACCGACCACCGCAATAACTGGAATGTCGCGCTCAACGCCGGCGGCAACCTGAGCAGCAAAACTCCGACTGCCGAGGATGAGAAGGCCAGCAGCGATCACGGCTTCAACGCCGGGGCCAAAGTCGGCGTGGATTACCTGCAGGGCAGCACGCAGCAGAACAGCCAGATCAAGGCTGACAGCGTGGTGTTGAACAGCGCCGGTGATGCACTGCTGGCGGGTGCGCGGATTGACGCGAAAACTGTCAGCGGCAAGGTCGCGGGTGATTTGACCGTCGAGAGCCGTCAAGACTCGAGCAACCACGCCAAGGTCGATGTCGATCTGGGCCTGACCGCGAAGAAAAACCCGCCGAGTGACAAGGAGAAACTTGCCGGTACCGACTACAAACCAACGCTGAAAGCGCAGGGTGAGTACGCGCATAAGGACAGCGTGGTGCAGGCCTCCGGGATCAGTGCCAACCAAAGCGTGAATCTCGCGGTCGGCGGCGCCACGCAACTGACCGGCGCGCGGATTTCGGCGCCGCAAGGGAAGGTCGATCTGGGTGGTTCGAAGGTCAGCAGCACGGATCTGAGTAACCGTGACTACGGCGTGAAAGCGGGCCTTGATCTGCCGCATAAAGCTGAGGAAAACGCACCGAAGGTTTCCATGGAAAACGGCAACCTGAAAGTCGGCCCGGTCACCCTGAGCGGGCATCTGGACACCCAGACCCTGCAAGCCGGGATCGACGAAAAAGGCTAAAACAAACGGTAGTGGATGTGCCAGATCTGCCATCCACCACCGAACAATGTGGGAGCGAGCTTGCTCGCGAAAGCGTCCATTCAGTCAATGCAGTAAGTGACTGGTGAACCGCATTCGCGAGCAAGCTCGCTCCCACATTGTTTTGCGCCAGACGTTAAATCTCGCGCATCATGCGCGACCTTAAAGACGCCAGGGAGGCAAACAATGAAAACAGCATTCGTCGCTGTACTCGGGGCTTTGTTGATCGCCCAACCATCTGTGTCCTTCGCGGATAACAGCAACGGCAAAAACCTCTATGTGCAGCGCTGCGCTGTGTGCCACGGCGCCGATATAAAAGGCACCGGGCCATTGGCGCACAAAAGCAATCCGCCCACACCTGACCTGACAACGTCCGCGTTCAAAAAACGCCTGAATGAATATCCGGGGGTGATTGTGTCGTCGATCATCCTTCGCCCGAACGGCAACCTGATACCGAAAACGCTGAAGGAAAACGGGGTAAAAATACCGCCGCATGCCTGGAGCGTTAAGGATCTGCGCGATCTGCATGAATACATGAGTGGTGTGATTTCGATAAAACGCTGAGCTGCACAGGTGACCCGGACGGTCGGTCGAGGAATCCATTGCTTCGCCTTAATAGGAAGCATTACTATTCACGCCCCTTTCCTCAGCACGCCGCCAAAACCCCCATGCGTCCCCGCAGACCCGGCTTTTTCGAGCACTACGAAGAGTTGATCGGCACCTGGACTCGTCGCCTGCGCAATCGCGCGCAGGCCGAGGATCTGGCGCACGACACCTTTGTGCGGGTGCTTGAGTCCGATTCGGCGGCGGTGCAGCAGCCACGGGCGTATTTGCACCAGACCGCGCGCAATATCGCGGTCGACGGTTATCGGCGTGAGGATCGGCGCGGCGCTTTGGAGTCGCAGGACATCGATCACACCGAGTCGTCAAGCGGCGACCCTGAGCATTACATGCATGCGATCCAACTGGCCGATTCCATCGAACGGGCGCTCAGCGAGTTGCCGATCAATTGCCGGAAGATTTTTGTCTGGCAGAAGATCGAAGGCCTGACTCAGGCGGAAATCGCCGAACGCCTGGGGCTGTCCAAGAACATGGTCGAAAAGTATATGATCCGCACCCTGCGCCATCTGCGCGATCGCCTCGACGGGTTGCAGTCATGAGCCGCTGCTCCCTTTCATCTTCAGCCCAACAGGACATTCCATGATGGAGACGCGTGCTTGCGCGTGCGGGCAAACAACGGTGCGCGATGACGCGGCCCGCTGGTTTGTGCGTTTGCAGGAGCCGGCCATTGAGGCCGACGAGCAGCAGCGCTTTGACGCCTGGCTGAATGAACATCCGCAGCACCGTGACGAATTTCAGTTGCTGCAGGGCTTGTGGTCGGCCGCCGATCTGCTCCCGGCGCCACGCCTCAAAGCCCTCGCTGAAACCCCGCCGAACCGTCGCCAACGCCGTCCGTTGTTGCGTTATGCGGTGGCTGCGAGTGTGCTGGCGGTGGCGCTCGGGCTGGGCTTGTTCAGTGGTTTGAATCATCCGGGCGGTTACCGCGCCGAGTTCGCCACGGCGTTGGGCGAGCGTAAACATGTGGCACTGCCGGACGGTTCGGTGATCGATTTGAACAGCCGCAGTCGCTTGCAGGTGCGCTTTGAACAGGATCGGCGGCTGATCGAGTTAAGTGAAGGTGAGGCGATGTTCAGCGTCGCGCACGACACTTCGCGACCGTTCGTGGTCGAGGCCGGTAGCGGCAAGGTCACGGTCACCGGCACGCGTTTCGATGTGCGTCGCGATGTTACGCAAACCCGGGTGGCGGTGGAGCAGGGCACGGTGAAAGTGCAGGGCCGTGATGCGTCGGATAATCAATTTATCAGCCTGAGCGCCGGCCTCGGCACCCACGTCGATGCCCAAGGCCAGGTCGCCGCCGCCTATGCGGTCAACCCGGCAGAACTGACGGCATGGCGAGGCGGCAAACTGGTGTTCAACAACGCCAGCCTCAGCGAAGTCGCGGCCGAAGTGTCGCGTTATCGTGAAAAGCCGTTGACCGTGACCAATCCGGCCGTGGCCAGTCTGCGCCTGACCAGCGTGTTCAAATCCGACAACACCGATGCCTTGCTCAAAGCCTTGCCGAGCATCTTGCCGGTGGCCGTTCGCACCCTTGCCGATGGCAGTCAGGAAATAATCGCAAAATAAAATTCAGGTTTTTTTCGAGTTCAACGTCTTCCTGTTCAACTGCAACTGGTTTGCATTAACAGCCGCACACTCTTGCGATCCACAGGACTACGTACGACGTGAAAAACACCCCTGCCAACAACAAAAAATTCCCTTGGCTGCCGCTGGCTCTTGCGCTGGCGGTCAACGCTGGCATGCCGCAGGCGTTCGCCGGTGAAGCTATTCATATCCGTGCGCAGCCGCTGGGCCAGGCCTTGAGCGAACTGGGCCAGCAGACATCGCTGCAAGTGTTTTTCAGCCCGGATCTGGTCGCCGGCAAACAGGCCCCGGCGGTCGACGGCGACATCTCCCCGGAGCAGGCGCTAAGCCAATTGCTGCAGGGCAGTGGTCTGGATTATCAGATCAACGAAGGTTCGGTGACGCTGTCGCCGGCCGCAACCTCCACCGCCGGCAATGGCCCGCTGGAATTGGGCGTCACCGACATCAAAGTGGTCGGCGACTGGCTCGGCGATGCCAACGCTGCCGTGGTGCAGAACCACCCCGGGGCGCGCACGGTGATCCGCCGCGAAGCGATGGTTGAACAGGGCGCAATGAACGTCAGTGACGTGCTCAAGCGCGTACCGGGCGTGCAAGTGCAGGATTCCAACGGCACCGGCGGCAGTGATATTTCGCTGAACGTCGGTGTACGCGGTCTGACCTCGCGTCTGTCGCCGCGCTCCACCGTGCTGATCGATGGCGTGCCGGCGGCGTTTGCCCCTTACGGCCAGCCGCAACTGTCGATGGCGCCGATATCCTCGGGCAACCTCGACAGCATCGACGTGGTACGCGGCGCCGGTTCGGTGCGTTATGGGCCGCAAAACGTCGGCGGGGTGATCAACTTCGTCACCCGGGCGATTCCGGAAAAAGCCACTGGCGAAATCGGCACCACGCTGGAAACCACTCAGTACGGTGGCTGGAAACACATCGACACCGCGTTCCTCGGCGGCACCGCCGACAATGGCATGGGCGTGGCGTTGCTGTATTCCGGGGTCAACGGTAATGGTTACCGCGAGCGCAACAACGGCAACGACATCGACGATGTGCTGCTCAAGACCCACTGGGCGCCGACCGATCAGGACGATTTCAGCCTCAACTTCCACTACTACGACGCCACGGCCGACATGCCCGGCGGTCTGACACAGAAGCAGTACGACGCCAAACCGTACGACTCGGTGCGGGACTACGACCAATTCACCGGGCGGCGCAAAGACGTGTCGTTCAAGTGGATCCGCCAGATCGACGAGCGCACTCAGGCGGAAATCCTCACCTACTACACCGACAGTTTCCGTGGCAGCACCATCGCCGCCCGCGACCAGAAAACCCTCAGCTCGTACCCGCGTTCGTATTACACGCTGGGTATCGAGCCACGGGTGTCGCGGGTTTTCGATGTCGGCCCGACCACCCAGGAAGTCAGCGTCGGTTATCGCTACCTGAAAGAGGCGATGCACGAATCGTCGAGCCGAGTGGCGCTGGTCAACAGCCAGCCGGTGCTCACGCCGACCTCTGATGGCCACATATTCCAGGACCGCACCGGCGGCACCGAGGCCAACTCGGTTTACATCGATAACAAAATCGATGTCGGCAACTGGACCATCACCCCCGGCATTCGCTTCGAACACATCAGCACCGACTGGCATGACCGCGCGGTGCTCGACACGGCCGGCAAACCGGTGCAGGCGAAAAACCGCAGCATCGAGAGCAACGAACCGTTGCCGGCGCTGAGCGTGATGTATCACCTGTCGGACGCCTGGAAACTGTTCGCCAACTACGAAACCTCGTTCGGCAGCTTGCAGTATTTCCAGCTCGGCCAGGGCGGCTCGGGTGATCAGACTGCCAATGGTCTGGAGCCGGAAAAGGCCAAGACCTACGAGATCGGCACGCGCTACAACGATGACGTGTGGGGCGGCGAAGTGACGCTGTTCTACATCGACTTCGACGACGAACTGCAATACATCAGCAATGACGTGGGCTGGACCAACCTCGGCGCAACCAAGCACCAGGGCATCGAAGCCTCGGTGCACTACGACATGGCGGCGCTGGATCCGCGCCTCGACGGCCTGACCGCCAACGCGGGTTTCACTTACACCCGCGCTACTTATGAAGGTGAGATTCCGGGCTTCAAGGGCCGTGATCTGCCGTTCTATTCGCGGCAGGTGGCGACCGTCGGTTTGCGTTACGACATCAACCGCTGGACTTACAACATCGACGGTTTCGCTCAGTCGAAACAGCGCTCGCCGGGCACCGGTGTCAACGCCGACGGCAGTTTCAACGGCAACTACATCACCGATGGCACGGCGGACGGGCAGTATGGCGACATCCCGGGTTACGTGACCTGGAACGTGCGTGGCGGCTATGACTTCGGACCGCAGGTGTCGAACCTCAAGCTCGGCGCCGGGGTGAAGAACATCTTCGACAAGCAGTACTTCACCCGCTCCAGCGACAACAACTCGGGGATGTATGTCGGCGCGCCGCGCACGTTCTTTGTGCAGGCCAGTGTGGGTTTCTGATAGACCGCATCAGCTTCTTCGCGAGCAGGCTCGCTCCCACATGGATCACTGAAATCCTGTGGGAGCGAGCCTGCTCGCGAAGCTTTTAGACTTTAAGAACTTTCCCGCCAATGGCCACCGCGACCAACAGCACCGCCATCAAGCCAAAGGCAAAACTCAAACTGCTGGCATGGGCGACAAAGCCGATCACCGCCGGCCCCGCCAGAATCCCTGCATAACCCAGCGTGGTAATGGCCGGCACCGCGATGCTCTCCGGCATCACCGTTTGCTTGCCCACTGCCGTGTACAGCACCGGCACGATGTTCGAGCAACCAGCGCCGACCAGCGCGTAACCGACCAGCGCCGCTTCCCAGCTTGGCGCGAATGTCGCTAGAAACAGGCCGGCCGCTGCCAACAGACCACCAAACAAAATGATCCGTGTTGCACCGACCATCCGCACAATCCGGTCACCCATCAAACGTCCGGCCGTCATGGTCAATGCAAACGCCGCATAACCCAGCCCTGCGTACGCCGTGTCGATCCCGCGTTCCTGCGCCAGAAACACCGCACTCCAGTCCAGCGCCGCGCCTTCAGTCAGGAACACGATGAAGCACATTCCGCCGATAAACAGCACGATGCCATGAGGGATGGCGAATGCCGGTCCGGAACTTTCACTGCCGTAGGGCAGCATGTGCGGCACGCATTTGAACAATGCCGCGATCAGCACGACAACTACCACCAGCATGGCGGCCAGTGGCGTCAAACCCAGGCCGAGCAAGGCACTGACACCCGCCGCGCCGACAATCCCGCCGAGACTGAACAAGCCGTGGAAACCCGACATCATGTTCTTGCCGCTGGCGCGCTCGACGATCACCGCTTGCAGGTTTACCGTCGAATCCACCGTGCCCAGGCCAGCGCCGAACATGAACAGCGTGGCGATCAGCGCCGGTATCGACGACACCGTGGCCAGCAACGGCAGCGCCGCGCAGATCAACAAGGTGCCGCCGGTAGCGACGCGCCGACAGCCAAACCGTGTGGCCAGAATCCCCGCCAGCGGCATCGCCAGAATCGAACCGACCCCGAGGCACAACAGCAATAACCCCAGCGTGCCTTCATCCAGCCCGGCGCGCGCCTTGGCGTACGGCACCAGTGGCGCCCACGCGGCGATGCCGAGCCCGGCGATGAAAAAGGCGATGCGCGTGGACATCTGTTGCAGGCGTCCGGGGACGAAGGTGTCTTGGGGGTTGAGGCTGGTCATATCGATCCTTGGCAAAAAACATCGCGTCCCCGAAGGACAGTGATTCAGCGACGAGGTTCGATCGCCGGCCATTCGGGGAAGTACAGGCAACATCCTAACCTGTGGGAGCGAGCCTGCTCGCGAAGGCGCAGTGTCAGCTAAAAAAATATCGGCTGATCCGCCGCTTTCGCGAGCAAGCTCGCTCCCACATTGAATGGAGCGGGCTCACTAATCAGCGGTCATGCACCGATTCCTGTGGGAGCGAGCTTGCTCGCGAAGGCGGTGCGTCGGATAAAGAAAATATCGGCTGACACACTGCATTCGCGAGCAGGCTCGCTCCCACAAGGGATTGCGTTTTACAGTGGAGGCTTGAGGGAATCTAACAGCAAGGGCCGGTGATGACGCAGTTCTACGATGCACGGGGCAATATTTACGGGGTGATTTCGCCGCAGTCATTGCGCGAGGCGGGCATTGATTTGCCGGCCAGTGCCGCGCAGTGTGCTGCGTCGAGACAGGCCTGGAGCCGCGCCGCCATCACGCTCTGCTGCGACTGGCCCGAAGGCCAACGCCCGGCGAACAGCAAATCCCACCGCAGTGACGGCCTGCTGATCGGCCCGTTCCAGACATCGCCGCCATTCGACGTGTTGATCGTCAACACCGACGGCACCCTCGCCGAGCGTAGCGGCAATGGCCTGACGATTTTCTCGCAAGCGCTGACCGAGCAAGGCTTGATGCCGGAGGAGGGCGCGTTGTTGCGCGTGCATCACGACAAGGGTGACGCCGTGGAGACCTTGGTGAAACCGGCCAAAGTCGAAGGCGTTGAAGGTTTCTGGCTTGATCTCGGTCAACCGCGATTCGGACCGGATGCGGTCGCTGCGCAGACTGTTCAAGGCATTGAGTTCAATGCTCGGGACGTGAGCCACGTCCGGCCCTTGGCACAACTTGATCCCGACTGGGCACACAGCCAATTCGTGCGCATTGGCAATCCGCATTGCGTCACGCTGCTCGGTGATGCAGCGGCATTGCCAAGTAATGAGCGGATGCGTGAATCGCCGCTGAGCGAACGCCTGACCCAGGTTGCCTACGCCATGCCTGTCGGCGCTGGTGATCCATGCGCGGCGGGCGTCAATCTGCAATGGGCGGTGCTAGAGTCGTCGCAAACAATCCTTGCCCGTGTGTTCGAACGTGGCGAAGGGCCGACGGCCTCATCCGGCACCAGCGCGAGTGCGGTAGCGTGCGCGGCATGGCGGGTGGGTTGGGTTGCCGCAGGAGAAGTGCAAGTGGTCATGCCCGGAGGTACGGCGCCGATTTTGCTCGAAGAAGCGCACGGAGAATTGCTGCGTGTCAGACTGTTCGGTACGGCGCGGTTGATGGACTGAATTCAAAACCGCCATCGCTGGCAAGCCAGACTCCCACAGGGTTTTGTGGTGAACACAAATAGTATGTTCAAACACATAACCCTGTAGGAGTGAGCCTGCTCGCGAAAGCGGTCTGTCTGACGCGATGATGCCGAATGTGCCGACCTCTTCGCGAGCAGGCTCGCTCCCACATTGGATTCAGGTGGGCACGAATAATGTGTTCACACAAAACCCTGTGGGAGCCTGGCTTACCAGCGATGAGGCCCTCAGAGTTAGCCCGTCAGTGAGCCTTGAACAAAGTCACCGACATCACCTGATCACCCTGTACCGTCAACCGCAGCAGTGCCAGTGGCGACGGTTCATCCTCAAAGCATTCAACCAGCACTGATTGCCGGGGCGCGCATGCAAATGCCCGTAAACCACACCCACTGCCAACTCGCCCAGGGCGGGCACGGTGTGAAACAGCGCATCTAGTCGAGCGCCGCCATCGGGTACAAGTTCGGTAAAGATATGTCGGCCTCCGTGGTACAGCGTGGCCATGGGCGAAGGTTTGTTGTTCATGAGAAATCCTCAAGCAAATGAGGATGGCGGCTGATCAACTACGCACGAACTTCAGCATGAAAAAGCGTACATCCGGGAGGGGGGGCGGCCCGTTGCGATGGCGGCCTTCACACCTTAGCTCAATGTTTGCGGGCGCGAACCTGTTAGTTCTTACAGTTTACGGATGCCTCAATCGCAAAGACTCCAGCTGTGTCGATGCCCGATCAGTATTCGGAGGCGAGTACCTTGCCAGCGTGTGCAGGGTGAGCGCCGACAAGTCTTAATCAAAAACGTCCGGCTGTGTCGCTGACATCGCCGCTGGTGAACGAATTGTTCGGGCCGGGTTGCCAGTAGACCGGCGAACCATTCCGTCCGCGCACAACGCATTTCCATTCGAGCGCCTGCTGCCCTGGTACTTCGATGTTCGTGCTCCAGCGATTGCCGGCGGAAGTCAGCGCAACCCCGTGCAGCGGATCCCACGCCCCCAGCTCCAGTGATGAGCCAACGGCGTAAACCCCTTCACCGGATTGCGGGTTAGCATTGTCGCAATGAAGGCTAATGTTGACTGCTGCAGACTGCACGGGTGTGCTCCAGATGCGAATATCACCGTTGTCCCAGGTCAGCGTCGGTACCCCCATGCCTTCGGGCAAGCGTTGCAGGTCGGATTTGAGCGCTATCACCAGCGTGCCACGCGCTCCTGAAGTGGTCCCCACCAGCCCCGAATACTGGGTGTTGAAGCGGATAGGCGAGTCGGCCCGGATAGCAGCATGTTTGCGAAGTTTGATGAGTTGCCGGATCAGCTGGTCGCGCTGCCAATCGTACATATGCGGCCAATAGACCGTCGGCGTTCCGGGGCTGCTGAGGATATAGGCGTAAGCCAGATTGACCAGCGGATCGGGCAGCGCCCAATGATGTTGGCCGCCATTGGCGCCGGGCGAATAGCCGGTGTCATGATTGTCAACGAACGTTACCGCAATCGCACGCCAGGCAGGGTCCGGATTGCCATTCAGGCCGTGGCGCCATTGGGCGATTGAGCCATTCTGCATGCGTTCCTTGAGAGCAAAATCGAACACCGCGCAGTGCGAACGATCAGACCAGTCCTTGAGTACATCCTGCCAACTGGCTGAATGGCGCCAGTCACCTTGCGGATATTCGTCGGGGCCTTTCCAGTTTTCCCCGACGCAGAACTGCTGGCTGCCAAAAGCGTTCATCCAGCGGTCGATTGTCTCCGGGGCGTAACCTCGAACGAAATCGAAGCGCAGGCCCTGGGCACCATAGTTGTCACGCAAATTGATGAATTCGTTCTTGAATGCATTGAAAACCTTGGGGTCAGCGGTATTCAGGTCTGCCGCGCCATCCATGAATGCATCGCCCTCATCACACTGGAGGCAATCATGGCGCCATTCATTGCGCCCTCGGGGAAACATGGACTGGTTGACCCTATCGTCATTCATGTGATTGGGCACCACGTCGTACACGACTTTAACACCGGCAGTGTTGAGTGCCGCCGCGGCCTGTTTGAGTTGTTGATCGCTGCCATAACGGCTGTTTTTGTCGAAGCTGCTCCAAAAATAGCCCTCGCCACCACCGGATTTGCCAGTCGGTTCGCTCCAGCTGGAGGTGTCGGTCCAGACGGGTGGCAACCAGATCAGCGTGAACCCGTCGCTGCTGATCGTGGACGCGTGTTGTGCAAGAACGGAGTACCACGCTACGGCATTACGGCTGGAATTCCAGTGAAAGCCCTGGAGCATGATTTCTTCGCCGCTGCCATTTCGCATCGTGGCGTTCGTCGCGAAGGTCACACTTAGCGTCAGGCAAAGCCATAAAACCTGGGTGAACAGTAAAAGGCGCTTCATGGTTGTCCTCCTGAATCTGTTGATTCCAGAGGACACTGTGAGTCTGTTCGTAGCGTGTGTCGCCTGTCAGATCTGACAGGTTTGCTCGATTATTTGGCGATAAAAGTCTCGCCAACCATAACCTTGCACACGATCGATCAAGTGTTCTTTATTGAAGAGTGCCAGTCGGCGCCCGAGGGACGCCGATGCCGGGACCTTAGGCAAACTCCACCACCGGCATCTGCCGCTTCATCAACACCTTGCCGCCACGAATCGAATACAGCGGTAAGCCCTGACTGCGGATCACCTCGTAATCGCTGTCCGCCGACAGAATCAACAGATTCGCCGGCCGTCCCTGTTCCAGGCCATAACGCTCACCCAGGTGCATGGCTTTGGCGCTGTTGTCGGTGACCAGATCCAGTGCACTTTGCAGGTTGCGGTAACCGAGCATGTGGCAGATGTGCAGCCCGGCTTCGAGCACCCGCAGAATGTTGCCATTGCCCAGCGGATACCACGGATCGACGATGGAGTCTTGACCGAAACACACGTTCATGCCGGCTTCGAGCAGCTCATTCACGCGGGTCACGCCACGGCGTTTGGGAAAGTTGTCGAAGCGCCCTTGCAGGTGAATGCTCTCGGTCGGGCAGGAGACAAAACTGATTCCGGAATGGCCCAGCAAGCGGAACAGTTTCGCGCAGTAGGCGTTGTCGTAGGAACCCATCGCCGTGGTGTGGCTAGCGGTGACCAGCGCGCCCATGTCGCGACTGCGCGCCTCTTCGGCGAGCACTTCAAGGAAGCGCGAATGCGGGTCGTCGGTTTCGTCGCAATGCACGTCGACCAGACAACCGGTGCGCTCGGCCAGGTCCATCAGAAACTTCACCGAACTGACGCCCTGATCGCGGGTGTACTCGAAATGCGGAATCCCGCCGACCACGTCCGCGCCCATGCGGATTGCTTCTTCCATCAGCTCGCGGCCATTGCGGAACGACTCGATGCCTTCCTGCGGGAACGCGACGATTTGCAGATCGATGAGGTGGCTGCTTTCCTCACGCACTTCGAGCATGGCTTTAAGTGCGGTGAGTTGCGGGTCGGTGACATCAACGTGGGTGCGCACGTGCTGGATGCCGTGGGCGGCCAGCGTTTGAATGGTTTTCTTGGCGCGGGTCTTGGTGTCTTCTTCGGTGATGGTGACCTTGCGCTCGCCCCAGCACTCGATGCCTTCGAACAATGTGCCGCTCATGTTCCAGCGCGGCTCGCCAGCGGTCAGCGTGGCGTCGAGGTGAATGTGTGGTTCGACGAAGGGCGGCACCACCAGATTGCCGCCGGCGTCGAGGTCATCCGGGCCAAGGGTCGGTGCTTCGGTCTGCCGGGCGATGCTGCGGATCAGACCGTCTTCAAGGTGCAATTCGTGCAAACCTTCCTGGTTGCGTAAACGGGCGTTGATGATGTGCATCAGGCGAATCCTTTTTTATAAGTCTTGTAGTGGCGCGGTTGCGCTGCGAGCGCCGAGCACGCCGGTGACGATGACATACGTTAGCGCGGCAGCAGCGATCCCTACCAGCGGCGCGACCCACGGCGAGCTGAACGCGGCAACGGTGCCGACCGCATAGGCCCCGAGTCCCGGCCAGTTGAACGCTGGCAACCGTGCGTCGGCCAGGCGCGGATAACGCCCGCGCCAACGAAAGAAGAAGTCCGCCATGATCACCCCGCCGATCGGCGGAATCACCGTGCCGAGCAGAATCAGATACGGCACCAGCATGTCGTACATGCCCAGCAGAGCGAGCAGGGTGCCGATCACCGCACCGGCGAGGGTCACGGTTTTGCGTCGGCCGGTGCGCAGCAGATTGCAACCAGCGACGGCGAAGTTGTAGATGGTGTTGTCCTGGGTGCTCCAGATGTTCAGCAACAGCATGGCCATTGCGGCCATGGCGAAACCTTGCAACAGCAGCACTTCAACCACGTCGGGTTGTTGGTAGACGATGGCGCCATACGCACCGATCAGCACCATCAGGCCGTTGCCGATGAAGAATCCGATCAGGCTGGCCAGCACCGCCACCCGCGCCGAGCGCGAGAAGCGTGTCCAGTTGGTCGCCTGCGTGGCGCCGCTGACGAAGGTGCCGAACACCAGGGTGATTGCCGTCGACCAGTCCAGCGAACCCGTCGGCACTACGCTGAGCAAGCCTTCGAACCCGCCAACTTTCACCGTCGCCACCCACATCGACAGCAGGAGCAACAACATCATCGCCGGCACGGCGATGTACGAGAGGATTTCCAGCCCGCGATAACCGACGTAGGCCGTGGCGCAGAACAGCAGACCGAACAGCACCATCAGGCCGAGTACCGTGCTTTCGTCGAGATTGAAATATTTACCGATCACCACGGCAGCCGTCGCCGTGCCCCAGGCGTACCAGCCGATCTGGGTGAAACCGAGGATCAGGTCACTGAGCTTGCTGCCGACTTCGCCGAAGCAGAAGCGGCCCATCAGCACTGAGTTGAGGCCGCTTTTGAAGGCGATATAACCCAGGCCCGCCGCATACAGGCCGAGCAGCAGGTTGCCGACGACGATCACCGCCATCATCTCGGCGAAACTGAACGCCACGCCAAGCTTGCCGCCGGCAAACATGGTTGCGGTGAAAAACGTGAAACCGAGCAGCACCATCGCCGTCGAGGCCAGGCCTTTGCGTGCATGCATGGGGACTTCGCTGAGGGGGTAATCGTTGCCGATATCGTTCTGCGTCATGGGGCGGTCCTTGCTGGAAAGGGAAGACGCGGGGGAGGTTGCAGTGGTCGTGCCAAATGCCGCTTGGCGCGGGTTATGTATAGACGAGTCGCGCGGATTGGCGCGAAAGCGGTGCACCTGAATAGACCCAAGCCCAATGTGGGAGCGAGCCTGCTCGCGAAGGCGGCGTGTCAGGCGACATCTGCAGTGGCTGATATTCCGCTTTCGCGAGCAGGCTCGCTCCCACAAGGGATAGGTGTTGGCTCAGAGGAAGCGCAGCAGGGCGGCAACGATGGCTTCCGGGGCGTCTTCCTGGACGAGGTGTCCGGCGTTGGCAATCGGGTGGAATCGTGACCCCGGGATCATCTGCTGTAACGCGCGGCCACGTTCGATGGGAATCCACTGGTCTTCTTCGCCCCAGAGTATCTGCACCGGGCAACGGATCGTCGGGTACAGGCTTTCTGCTTCACGGGTATAGCGCTCATCCATCTGCGCAATCTGCCGATAGAACGCCGCTTGCCCCGGATCGCCAAGCCACGGCTGCACATAGGGTGCGAGTTCGTGATCGGCAATCTCGCGGTGGATCGCCCCGCGAATATAGGCCGGCACGATGGCGCGCTGAATGTAGTCGGGGATGCCACTAAACGCCGCTTCATGCTGACGCACGTGCTGCACGAACGGCGAACCCCAAGGCGTCAGCGCGACCGGATCAATCAGGGTCAGGCTGCGGTAATCCTTGCCGTCGAGCAGATGTGCGCGCAGCACCGTGGCGCCGCCAAAGTCGTGAGCCACGACATCCGGGCGCTGCAGATTCCAGTGGTCGAGTAACTGCGCCAACAGTTGGTTTTGCACGCCGAGGGAGACATCGGCGTCCGGTTGCTCGGAGCGCCCGTAGCCGAGAAGATCGAAGTAATACACGCGATGAGTCGTGAAAAAGTGCGGCGCAATCCGATGCCACACGTACGACGAAAACGGCGTGCCATGCACGAACACCAGCGGCGGGCCATCGCCGCGCACGGCGTAGCGGACCTGTCGGCCGTTGAAGTCAAAGACCTGATCCAGCAGCCAGTCTGTCATGGGCCTGTCCTCTTGGCGGGTGGGAGCCAAAAAGCATAGGCGTAAAAAAACAGCCGTGAAGGCTGTTTATTCATTCACTGACACGCCGCTTATCCCTGTGGGAGCGAGCTTGCTCGCGAAGGCATTGTGTCAGTCAATATTTATTTCACTGGCAAACCGCATTCGTCGGAACGCCGCCCGGAGCAAGCTCGCTCCCACAGGGTTATGCAGTGATTTCTGGATCGGATTACTCACCGCGATAGATGCAACCGCTGGTGCACGTCTCGTGAATACGGATCGCGCTCAGTTCCGGCAGCAGTGGCTTCATTTCATTCCAGATGAATTTGGCCAGCACTTCACTGGTCGGGTTTTCCAGGCCGGGAATGTCGTTCAGGTAGTTGTGGTCGAGACGCTCGTACAGCGGTTTGAAAATCGCTTTGATCTCGGAGAAATCGCGGATCCAGCCGGTGTGCGGATCGAGATCGCCGCTGAGGTGAAGCGCCACTTTGAAAGAGTGACCGTGCAGACGCCCGCACTTGTGGCCGTCCGGGACGTGCGGCAGGCGGTGGGCGGATTCGAAAGTAAACTCTTTGAAGATTTCCACGGTATTTTCGGCTCTGTTCAGATGGCGTTCGCCGCAGCGATTCGGGCAGGCGGCGAGTTTATCAGCTTGTGTTTGAGCGTGCTGACTAAAGGGTCAGCAAGCGCTCGGCGAGGCGACCATTGGCAGTCAGTTCAAGGAATTCATCGCCCAAGCGGCGGCTCTCGTCCATCGCTGCGTGCCAGTATTTCTGCCGGCTCGGTGCATCGCCCATAAAGCGTTTGAAGTCGTTGCGGTCAGGTAATTTGCCGTAGGGCAGGCGCGCCAGATATTCCTTCGACGGCGCGAGCAGCAGCACGTCCTGCAAGCGCTCCACCGAGGCCTTGCGCCATGGCAGGGTCTTGTCGAACCAGCCGGGAATCACCCGATCAGTGAAGTGCGGATAGAGCACAATGCCGTCGCCGCTGTAGGGCAGGTCGAGGTGATAATCGAGCAGACCACCATCGCGGAAAGTGCCAGCACCGGCGCCCGGCAAATCCCGTACACCTTCCATGACCATCGGGATCGAACCCGAGGCGAGCAGGGCCTGACGCAGATTGCTGGCATTCAGGGCGACGAAGCGCGACGGGAAGTCGTTCAGCGCATTCACCGGCGGGGCCAGGCGCGGGTCGTGGATGATCAGCCGTTCAAAGTGCCGCGACAACCGTGCGCGGCCACGCAGGTTGTCGGCGATCACCGAACCCAGCGCCATACCCAAACGCCCGCGATGATCATCGGCCAGACGCCCCTGACTTTTCACCACCATGATGTTCAGGCGGTAATGCGCGTTGTCGAGGATGCTCGCGTCGCGGCCGTCGAGCAGGTCATGGAGCATGCGCTGCGAGCTCTGAGTGATCTCGGCCATGGTCACGCCTTTGTTGAAGTTCTGCTCGGCGTACAGATGACCGAGGCGCCGGATGCCTTCGGCGGCGTCCGGCAGGCAGGCACTGGCGAAGCGCCAGGAACCGACCGAGGCGCCGATCAGCGAACGCTCGCGCGGCGCGCTGGGCAGCCATTCACCGAACAGCGCCAGATCCAGCCCCTGAATTCCCAACGCCTTCGGTCCACCGGCGGCGCCGGGCAGGGTGCCGACGTCGGCGGCATTCAAGCCTTGCGCACGAATGCGCGCCATGGCCCGCGGGCCGGCCTTGAGGGTGAGGGCGGGGAATTTGATGTGGATGGCGGTCATACCGGTCTCGATCGTTAGCAAGCGAAGGATTATAGAACGATGATGTCCCCTGTGGGAGCGAGCTTGCTCGCGAAAGCGTAGGGTCAGTCAACGATGATGTGTCTGATACACCGCATTCGCGAGCAAGCTCGCTCCCACAGGGGGGCATGTGTTGAGCTGGAGCAATGATGGCAATTCAGTTTCAGTTAAGTTCATCCCGCTAAGGTGCCCACCGTAAGCAACACATAAAAATATGGAGACACCATGAAAACCCTGACTGCCCTGTCCATTGCCTCGATTATCGGTTTCACTGCCAGCCTCGCCCATGCCCGCGATCTCGGCCCTGACGAAGCCCTGCGTCTGCGCGACGCTGGTACTATCGTCTCCTTCGAGAAGCTCAACGCCGCCGCGTTGGCCAAACACCCGGGTTCGACGATCACTGAAACCGAGCTGGAAGAAGAGTACGGCAAGTACAGCTACCAGATCGAAATGCGCGATCCGCAGGGCGTCGATTGGGATCTGGAATTAGACGCGGTGACTGGGCAGGTTCTCAAGGATCATCAGGATAAGTAATGAAGGTTAATGTTCGCGCCACCAGCCGTACGGCATTGGCGCTGGTGATTTTCTGCTCGGCCGCGATGGCGCGTGACCTCGATCAGGACGAAGCCCTGAGTCTGCGTGAGAAGGGCGTGATCCTGCCGCTGGAGCAAGTGCTGCAGCAGGCGCTGGATCGCTATCCCGGCGCAAAACTGCTGGAAGTCGAGCTGGAAGAAAAACACGACGTCTACATTTATGAAGTCGAGTTGCTGACCGTCGAAGGTGTCGCCCGTGAGCTGCACTTGAAGGCCGATACCGGCGAACTTGTGAAAGACAAGGAAGATTGATCGATGCGTTTGCTATTGGTGGAAGACCACGTACCGCTGGCCGACGAATTGCTCGCCGGCCTGCAACGGCAAGGTTACGCGGTCGATTGGCTGGCGGACGGTCGTGATGCGTTGTATCAGGGCAGTAGTGAGCCGTATGACCTGATCATTCTCGACCTCGGCCTGCCCGGCGTGCCGGGGCTTGAGGTGCTGGCGCAATGGCGCGCCGGCGGTCTGGCGATTCCGGTGCTGATTCTCACGGCGCGCGATTCCTGGGCCGAGCGCATCGAAGGCCTGAAGGCCGGTGCCGACGATTACCTGACCAAACCGTTTCACCCCGAAGAGCTGCAACTGCGCATTCAATCGCTGCTGCGCCGCTCCAAAGGCCAGGCCAATCAGCCGACATTGCAGGCGGCCGGTCTGCATCTGGACGAGGGTCGGCAATGCGTGGTTCGCGACGGCGCCGATATTCAACTGACCGCCGCCGAGTTCCGTCTGCTGCGTTATTTCATGCTGCACCCGGAGCAGATCCTCTCCAAAAGCCACCTCGCCGAACACCTCTACGACGGTGAAACCGAGCGTGATTCCAACGTCCTCGAAGTGCACGTCAACCACCTGCGGCGCAAGCTCGGCAAAAGCGTGATCGAAACCCGTCGCGGCCAGGGTTACCTGTTTGGCGGACAAGCTTCGTGAGGTCGATCCAGCGCCGCTTGAGTCTGGGTCTGATCAGCGTGATGGTGGTCGTCGGTGTGGTGGTGGCGCAAACCAGTCTGTGGTTGTTCGAAGTGGGTTTGCAGCGCTACCTCGAAGCCGGCCTGCGCAACGACAGCGAGAGCCTGTTGGTGGCGCTGGTCCGTGGCCCGCAAGGGCTGCAACTGGATGAAAGACATCTGTCCCCGGCCTATCAGCGGCCGTTTTCCGGGCACTACTTCCGTATCGATTTTGCCGACAGCCACTGGCGTTCACGCTCGTTGTGGGATCAGGACCTGCCGCTGCTCGACCATCCCGGGTTGCACAGCAATCTGCAACTGGGGCCGGACGGTCAGCAGTTGCTGGTGCTGCGCTCGGATTATCGGCGCCTGGGCCAGTCGATTTCGATCAGCGTCGCGCAGGATTACACCCCCGTGCGCGAGAGCTTTCAGCGCATGCGCCAGATCGGCCTCGGCCTTGGTCTGGCGGCATTGTTGCTGATTCTGTTCTTGCAGCGATTGACCGTGCGCCGCGCGCTGAAACCGCTGGAAAGGGCTCGTGAGCAGATCGCGCAATTGCAGCAGGGCCAGCGTTCGCAACTCGATGATCAGGTGCCGGTGGAACTGGAACCGCTGGTGGCGCAGATCAACCATTTGCTCGCGCACACTGAAGACAGCCTCAAGCGCTCGCGCAATGCCTTGGGCAATCTCGGGCATGCATTGAAAACGCCGTTGGCGGTGTTGTTGAGCCTGGCCTCCAGCGAAAAACTCGATGCGCATCCCGAGTTACGCAAGGTGCTCAAGGAGCAGCTGGAGCAAGTGCAGCAGCGGCTCAACCGCGAACTGAACCGGGCCCGGCTGTCCGGTGATGCGCTACCGGGTGCGTTGTTTGATTGTGATGCGGAACTGCCGGGGTTGTTGGCGACGTTGAACATGATTCATGGCGAGCATTTGGCGCTGAGTTATGTCGCGCCGGCGGGGTTGCAACTGCCGTGGGATCGTGAGGATTTGCTCGAACTGTTGGGGAATCTTCTGGATAACGCCTGCAAGTGGGCGGACGCCGAGGTGCGTCTGAGTGTGATTGAACGTTCGGATGGTTTTGCACTGAGCGTGGAAGATGACGGCCCGGGGATTCCCGAACAGCAGCGCGCTGAGGTGTTCAGCCGGGGCACGCGGCTGGATGAGCAGACCCACGGGCATGGGTTGGGGCTGGGGATTGTGCGCGACATTGTCGATACGTGGGGCGGGTTGCTGGTGTTGGGCGAGAGTGAGTGGGGCGGGTTGAAAGTGGTGATTGAGTTGCCTCGGCGGTGAGCCTCTAAAAGCCCCTCACCCTAACCCTCTCCCGGAGGGAGAGGGGACTGACCGATGTGTTTGTTCGAGGTACACCGACCTGAAACACCGAGCTGAACTCAGGTTTTGAAAGCCTTCCCTGGACCGGAAATATCGAGTCGAACTCAGGTTTTGAAAGCTTTCCGTGATCTGAAATATCGAGACGGACTCAAGTTTTGAATGGCACGAAGATCGGCTCCCTTTCCCCCTCGCCCCCTTGGGGGAGAGGGCTGGGGTGAGGGGGTAAGGATCTACCTGACACCCCACTACCTTCAAATCAAACGCGAAACTGATCCATCAAACTCTGCTGCTGATTCGCCAGGCTATTGAGCGACTGGCTCACCCGTGCCGACTCATTCGCCTGCCCGGACAACGACTCGGTCACATCGCGGATCGTCGCCACGTTGTTATTGATCTCCTCGGCCACCGCACTCTGCTCTTCAGCGGCGCTGGCGATCTGCAGGTTCATATCGCTGATCACCGTCACCGCATCGCCGATCTGACGCAGCGCAGTCACCGCCTGGCCGACTTGTTCGACACTGCCCTGAGCCTGGCGGTGGCTGTTGCCCATCGAACCGACTACATCCTGCGTGCCGGTTTGCAGTTGCTCGATCACCTGACGGGTTTCTTCCACCGACTCTTGCGTGCGGCGGGCGAGGTTGCGGACTTCATCGGCGACCACGGCAAATCCACGTCCGGCTTCACCAGCACGCGCCGCTTCGATCGCGGCGTTGAGCGCGAGCAGGTTGGTTTGCTCGGCGATGGCGCGAATGGTTTCCAGCACCGCGCCGATCTTCTCGCTGTTGGCCGCCAGCCCTTCGACTTGCACCATCGCCGCACTCATGTCGGCAGCGAGGGTGTCGATGCTCGCCGTGGTGCGATCGATCACGGTCAGGCCCTGACGGGTAGCGCGATCAGCATCCTTGGCGGCCTCGGCAGCCTGCGCGGCGCTGCGGGCGACGTCTTGCGCAGTGGCGCTCATTTCGTGGGACGCGGTGGCGACCTGATCGACCTGACGGTATTGCTGTTCCATGCCAGCGCTGGTCTGGGTGGCGATGGCCGAGGACTGGTCGGCGGTGTTGCGCGCGTCCTGCACCGAGCGTTTCACCTCGGCAATGATCGGCTGCAACTTGTCGAGGAACTTGTTGAACCAACCGGCCAATTGACCGAGTTCGTCCTTTTTGTCATAGGCCAGACGGCGGGTCAGATCACCTTCGCCGCTGGCGATGTCTTCGAGCATGTGCGCCACGCCGAGGATCGGCTTGGTCACGCTGCGTGCCATCAGCCACACCAGCAGCAGGCCGATCAACGCGGCCAGCACGCCGAGGCTCAGTTCGATCAACGTGCCGGAATTATTGCTCGCGTCCAGCTGTTGCTTGAGCGCTTCGGCGCGGCTGACCAGGACTTTTTCCGGCACATCCAGCAGCACGCCCCACGACGGGCCGCCGGGAATCGGCTGGAACGGCGACAGTACTTTCAACTGGCCGTTGCTGTGCAGACTGCTCACGCTGGTGCTTGAGGCGAGCTTGCTCAGCAGTTCGGCGCCGCTGATTTTGTCGACAGCATCCAGACGCTGGCTGAGTTTGCCGGCATCCGGGCTGTACCCGGCGAGCAGGCCGGCGGGGCTGATGATGCTCACGGCGGTCTGGCCGTCGTAGAGCTTTTTGCTCGCGCCCTGGCTGATCGCTTGCAGGCTGTTGAGGTTGATGTCGACCGACAGCGAGGCGATGACTTTGCCGTTGACCATCAGCGGGAAGACGATGCTGGTCATCAGCACGTTTTGCCCGTCGATCACGTAGAAGTACGGTTCGATCACGCATGGCTTGAGTGTGGCGCGCGGGCAGGTGAACCAGGCGTTGGCCGCTTGACCGCTGGGGCCGGTGCTGGTGTCGGCCATGTCGCTTTCCGGCAGGGCCATCGAGGTGACTTTTCCCGGGGTCGGTTGCGACCAGTACAGGGCGAAACGGCCCTTGTCGTTGCTGCCGAGTTCAGCCTGACCTGCGAACAGTTCATCCTTGCCGTCCAGTGCGTTGGCTTCGAACACCAGCGACAGGCCGAGCAGATCCGGGTTGGCTTGCAGCGCCGATTTGACCTGTCGGGTCATGTCTTCGCGCAGGTCGAAGGCATCGAGAAAGCGCTTCTCGGCCTGCTCGCGCAGGAACAACACCTGCCGCGAGAAGCCGTGACCGTACTGATAGGCGTCCATGAACTGCTGGCGAATGCCGGCCGCCTGCACTTCCCCTTGCGATTCGATGCGCGCCTGCGCCGACTCGGTGAGCATTTCCATGCTCGAAGCTTTCACCAGTTCAGAACTGTGCTCCATGCGATACAGCGAAAGACCTACCAACAGGGTCACGATACCGGCCAGGCAGAGGCCGGCGAGCAGGGTGATTTTCCATTGGATGGAAAGTTGTCTGAGCGACATGGAGACGTCCTTATTCGATAAATATCTGAGACTTTGCACTGTAACGGCCGCGTTTCGGCTTTCTTTATCGTTGAAACACAATATGGCGGATTGACGCACCCGGGAGCGCTCGCTTTGACACCGCCGCCACTCTGCGGCACAGTGCGCGCCCTTCTAATAAGACCCTCTTTTGCAAATCCGCCGGTTAAGCTTTGGCGGACTCATTCTGTCTGGCGGTCGGTTTTCCACCGCAGTGTTTTTCGAGGAAGTGAAATGAATGCAGTCATAGCGGCGGTCGGCGTCATGCTGGTGCTCAGCCTGTCCCGCGTGCATGTGGTGATCGCTCTGATCGTTGGCGCGCTGGTCGGCGGCCTGACCGGTGGTCTGGGCATCGACGCCACGCTCAAGGCGTTTAACAGTGGCTTGGGCGGTGGCGCGACGGTGGCGTTGTCCTACGCCTTGCTCGGCGCTTTCGCCGTGGCGATTGCCAAGTCCGGCCTGGCTCATGCGCTGGCCGACAAGGCGCTGGCAATGGTCGATCGCCAGCACTCGACCGGCGGTGGCAGCGTCAAATGGCTGCTGATTGGCCTGTTGTGGGTGGTGGCGATTGCCTCGCAGAACATTCTGCCGATCCACATTGCGTTCATTCCGCTGCTGGTGCCGCCGCTTCTTTATGTACTGACCAAGCTGCAACTCGACCGCCGCTTGATCGCCTGTGTCATGACATTCGGTCTGATCACGCCGTACATGTTCCTGCCGGTGGGCTTCGGCAACATCTTCCTCAATGAAATCCTGCTGGCCAACGTTGCCCGTAGCGGTGTCGACATCAGCGGTATCAATGTCACCCACGCCATGGGCATTCCGGCGCTGGGCATGGTCTTCGGCCTGGCGATGGCGTTCATCACCTATCGCAAGCGGCGCGTATACGACCTGGCGAAGATCGAGCAGGTCGAGCAAGTGGCGGTGCAGTACAACCCGCTGAGCCTGATGATTGCCGGTGTGGCGATTGCTGCTGCGTTCATCGTGCAACTGCTGCTGGACTCGATGATTATCGGGGCGCTGGTCGGTTTCCTGATCTTCTCGGTGTCGGGTATTGTGAAATGGCGCGAGACCGATGACCTCTTCACCGAGGGCATGAAGATGATGGCGATGATCGGCTTCATCATGATCGCCGCGTCCGGGTTTGCCGAGGTGATGAAGGCCACCGGTGAGGTGCAGACCCTGGTCGAGTCGTCGGCGTCGTGGATCAATCACAGCAAAGGCGTCGGCGCGTTGCTGATGCTGCTGGTCGGGTTGCTGGTAACCATGGGCATCGGTTCGTCGTTTTCCACGGTGCCGATTCTGGCGGCGATTTTCGTGCCGCTGTGCGTGCAACTGGGCTTCAGCCCGATCGCCATTGTCTGCATCGTCGGCACCGCCGGTGCGTTGGGCGACGCCGGTTCGCCAGCGTCGGATTCGACCCTCGGCCCGACCTCCGGCCTGAACATCGACGGCCAGCATCACCATATCTGGGACACCGTCGTGCCAACATTCCTGCACTACAACCTGCCGTTGCTGGCGTTTGGCTGGGTGGCCGCGATGGTCCTCTGAACCCCGCCGATCTTCTGTGGGAGCGAGCTTGCTCGCGAAAGCGGTGTATCAGCGACTTGATGGTTGACTGACACGACGCCTTCGCGAGCAAGCTCGCTCCCACAGGGGAATGGGGTAATACCTTTGCTCAACTTTTGTAATGACGTGCCGTTAAAGCCTTTAACCACGCCAATAAAACCAAAAGAGTGAGCTCCCACAATGCGCCTGAGCCTCAAGGCTAAAGTCCTCTCCCTCGCCGTTCTCCCGGTGTTGCTCTTTGCCCTGGTCATCAGCCTGACCACGCTGTTCATCCTCCAGGAGCAAGCGCACAAAGAGGTCGACCAGACCCGCGAGCGTCTGCTCGGCGATGCCAAAGCCACTCTGCAAAGCTACGTCGCCGTGGCCATGACCACGATCAAGCCGCTGTACGACGCGGCCGCGCCGGGTGACGTTGAGGCGCGGGCGCAGGCGATCAAATTGCTCTCAGGCATTCGCTACGGCAAGGACGGCTACTTCTTCGGCTACGACTCCGAGACCGTGCGCCTGTTCAAGGCCAACGACCCCGAAGGCGTGGGCAAAAGTTTCAAGGACAACCGCGACCCGAACGGCGTCTACGTCAATCGTGGTCTGGTGAGTGTGGCGAAGGACGGCACCCACTATCTGCAATACAGCTCGCCACTGCCGGGCAACGCCAACGTGCTGGTGCCAAAGCTCGGTTACACCGAATACCTGGCGAAGTGGGACATGGCGGTCGGTACGTCGGTCAACCTCGACGGCATCGAAGCGCAAGTGGCGCTGGTCGAAGCGCAGGTGCAGGAACGTATGCAAGGCGTGGTGCTGAGCATCGTCGGCGTCGCGGTGGTGGTGCTGTTGGTCATCGCGGCGGCGGGGATGCTGTTGGCCAATACCATTTTGCGTCCGTTGACCCTGATGAAAGCCAACCTCGACGACATTGCAGCGGGTGAGGGCGACCTTACGCGTCGCCTGAACATCACCAGCCAGGATGAACTTGGCGAACTGGCGGGCTCGTTCAACCGTTTCGTCGACAAGATTCATGGCCTGGTGCGGCAGATCACCGAGATGACCACGCAACTGACCGGTCTGGTGACGCAAGTGTCCGATCAGGCCCAGCGTTCGGATCAGGCGATGGAGCGTCAGCGCCACGAGACCGATCAGGTTGCCACGGCGATCAACGAGATGTCTGCCGCCGCGCAGGAAGTGGCCAAGAGCGCACAGAACGCCGCCGTCGCCGCTCAGCAGACCGACGAAGAAGGCCAGAGCGCCAAACGCGTGGTGGCCGGCAGCATCAAGCAGATTCATGCGCTGGTCGATGACATCCGCAGCAGCGGCGTGTCGCTGGACAGCCTGCAGCAAGACGTGACGTCGATTGTCGGCGTGCTCGGGGTGATTCGTTCGATCGCCGAGCAGACCAACCTGCTGGCGCTCAACGCCGCAATTGAAGCGGCGCGGGCCGGTGAGGCCGGACGTGGTTTTGCCGTGGTGGCGGATGAGGTGCGGGCGCTGGCCAGCCGTACGCAGATCAGCACGCAGGAAATTCAGGGGATGATCGATCGTTTGCAGGCGGGTACGCAGCAAGCGGTTGAAGCCATGCGTCGTTCCAGTGAGGCGGGCGACGGCACTTCACAGCAGGCCAATCAGGCCGGGGCTTCGCTGGATGCCATGGCCGAGTTGATCGCGACGATCAACTCGATGAACGCGCAGATTGCCAGTGCGGCGGAAGAGCAGACGGCGGTGGCGGAGGAGATCAACCGCAGCGTGCATCAGATTGCGGTGGCGGTGGACAGCGTGGCCGATGAGACGCAGTTGGGTGCGCAGACTTCGCGTAGTTTGGCGGAGCTGGGGCAGCGCCTGGGCAAACTGGTTGGGCAGTTCCGGATCTGACAGCCTGAAAAGCCCCTCACCCTAGCCCTCCCGAAACGTCGGACCGCCCATAGGGAGAGGGAACTGACCGAGGTGTTTTGCGTTGTACATCGACCTGAAAGATTGGGTCGATTATGGATTCGGTAAAGCTGTTTCAGGTCGGCGTAATTCCACAGCATCCCCCAATCAGTTCCCTCTCCCCTCCGGGAGAGGGCTAGGGTGAGGGGCTTTTGATTTTCAGTTTTCAGGGACGATCCCAGTAGGGCACTTCACCAAAGCACTCGACGAAGAAATCAATCACCGTCCGCACCTTCACCGACAACCTGCGGCTCCCCGGCCACAACACCGCAATCTGCTGCGGCTCCAGGCTGTTCGACACCTGATAGTCCCGCAGCACCGGCACCAGCGTGCCGTCGCGCACCGCTTCGCCAATCAGCCATGACGGAAACATCACCAGCCCCAGGCCTTGCTCGGCGGCTTGGGTGAGGGTGTCGGCGTGGTTGCCGGTGATCGGGCCTTTCACCGAGTACGGCGTCCAGTCTTCGCCATCGCGGCGGAAAAACCAGCGCTGCTGGCCGGCCGCGCCTTTGTAGGCCAGGCAATGGTGTTGCGCGAGATCTTCGGGTTTTTGCGGTGTGCCGTGGCGTTTGAGATACGCCGGGCTGGCCGCGACCTGAAAGCGGTGCGGCGCCAGAATCCGTGCCTGCATACTCGAATCGTGCAGCGGGCCGATGCGAAACAGCAGGTCGGCGCCTTCCTGCAACGGGTCGACGTAATGGTCGGTCTGCTGGATATCCAGTTGCAGCTTTGGATAACGCGCGCACAACTTCCCCAACCACGGCGTCAGATGGCGCTGACCGAATACTACCGGGGCGTTGATGCGCACCAGGCCGGTGGGTTCGCTTTGCTGTTCCTGCAGCGCCTGTTCGGCTTCCTCCAGTTGCACCAGCACCAGCCGCGCATGGTGACCGAGCATGCGCCCGGCTTCGGTTGGCGTCACCGCTCGGGTGTGGCGATAGAGCAATTGCTGATTCAGCGCCTGTTCCATCAACTGGATCTGCCGGGAAATCGAGGAGGGCGCCACGCCTTCACGGCGGGCTACTTCGGAAAAGCTGCCGTGATCGAGCACGGCCACAAACAGCCTGAGTGCCTTGAATCCGAGTTCATTGAGCCCGTGCATGATGTGTCCTGCTGTGCGGGTTGCGCAAAAGTGTTGTCCGGATGCTCCCATTTATCGCACAGCTTCGCCAGCCGATAATCCGCGCCATCGTTTACTTGAGTGGAATGTTGTTTATGCAGACGTTGGAGGAGGTCGCAGTCGGGGCGCCGGTGAAGAAGTCGGGGTTGCGCCTGTTGTTGCTGCCGCTGGTGATTCTGGCGGGCATGGGTTTGTCGGTGGAGGCGGGGTTGCTCGGTCCTTTGGGTGTGCAGGTCGGGCATCTGTGGGCGACTTTGAGCATCTTTGGCGTCGGCTCGGCGATTCTGTTTTTACTGCTGTTGTTCGCCGGTCCGCAAAAAGGCCCGGCACTGACGGATCTGCCGCGCTGGCAGTTGATTGGCGGGTTTCTGGGGCCGATGTATGTAGTGGTGCTGACGTTGGCCACGCCGCATATCGGCATTGCCATGACCATGATCGCGATTCTGTCCGGGCAGGTTGGCAAGAGTGTGTTGATCGACCATTTCGGCTGGTTCGGCGCGACGCGCAAGAAGGTCAATGCCGAGCGGTGGCTGGCGTTGGGGTTGATTGTGGCGGCACTTGTTTTGATTGCGCGGGGGTGAGTGATGAGTCTGGTTATTTTGTTGGCGGTGGTGGTGTTGGCCGGTGCGGTGTTGAGTGTGCAGGCGGCGATCAACGGGCGTTTGGGTGAGAGCGTCGGGGTGTTGCGCAGTAGTTTGCTGACATTCGTTGTCGGTGCGGTGTCGACCGGGTTGTTGATTTTGTTTTTTGAGCCGGCGCATGCGGTGAGTCTTTTGGATGTGCCGAAGTGGCAGTTGACCGGGGCGCTGTTTGGTGTGGTCTACATGGTGGTGATGGTCGGGGCGGTGCCGGTGGTGGGGACGGCTGTGGCGACGGTGGCGGTGATTGTCGGGCAGTTGGGCATGGGGATGTTGATTGATAATTTTGGCTGGCTGGGGAATCCGGCGATTGAGCTTTCTTCCAGTCGGATTTTGGCGATGGGGTGTTTGGGGTTGGCTTTGGTGTTTATGTATCGGAGTTCGCGTCAGGCTGGGTGATCTGGGTTGATCTGGGTTGAGTACATATCCATTGCTGCGGTAACGGCTGATTAGGGTTTCGCCCTGACGGCGACTCACTTTTTTTACAAACGCCTAAAAAAAGTAAGCAAAAAAACGCTTGCTCCTACGTGCGGCCCGCTCGCTGGGGCTCGGGGTTCCTTCGCTGCGGGATCGATCCGGGCGCAGCGTCTCCGGTTTGCTTCGCTGCACCTACTCCCGCTGTGTTTGGCTGCGCCAAACGGTCGCTGCGCTCCCACGCCCGGATCAATCCCTCCACTCAGCCTTCCGACGTCGCCTTACAGATCAAAAGCCGCAGCCGAGCTAACGCTCATCCTGTTGAGTGGTGAGGAGCAACAGCGTGTTCGGCTTTGGATTGGTGTTGGATTCACCCCTCACCCCAGCCCTCTCCCGAGGGAGAGGGAGCCGATTTGTGGGCTTTTCAAAATCTGAGTTCGACTCGGTATTTCACTTCGATGTAGCTCTCCCAAACATCTCAGTCAGTCCCCTCTTTCTCGGAGGGTGAGAGGCTGATTTGTTTGCTTTTTAGAGCCTGAGTTCAGCGCGGTATCGCACGTCGGCGTAGCTCGCCCAATCACCTCGATTAGTCCCCTTTTCCTCATGGCGAGGGGCTGATTTTTTTGCTTTTTAGAGCCTGAGTTCAACGTGGTATCGCACATCGGCGTAGCTCTCCCAAACACCTCAATCAGTCCCCTCTCCCTCCGGGAGAGGGCTAGGGTGAGGGGCTTTTGATCTGGCTCTTGATCTTGCTTCGGCTTTTGATCTTTTGCCCCATCGGCAGGCCGAGCGTAGGTGTTCATCCGGGGGTTAGGCGCGCAGCGCCGTGCGGCGTAGCCGCATACATCGAGAGGAGGTGCAGCGAAGCCAACCGTAGGCGATGCCCCCGGATGGACACCGTAGCGAGGGAACACTGAGCCTCAGCGAAGTGCCGTACGCCAGGGGCAAAGCCTTTTGCTTACTTTTCGGCGTCTGGAAAAGTGAGTCGCTGTAAGAGCGAAACCGCCAGCGGCAACACCCGCAGCAACGGATATGCCCCCAATCCCAATCCCAATCGCAAAAAAAATCAAAAGATCGCAGCCTGCCGCAGCTCCTACACTGGGTGTTAGGGCTTGCCCTTCAAGCCCCAGACAACCCCCACCCAAGGAGTCTGTCCCATGCCCGATAGAAAATGCGACTGCCCCAACTGCAAATGCACGATCAAGGAAGGCGATCATGCCTACGCCGTCCACGGCAAACACTATTGCTGTGAAGCCTGCGCTCACCACCACAAGAGTGGCGAAGAGTGTTCAACCAAGGGCTGTAAATGCGCCCACGGATGACGAACGACGCATAAAAAAGTGGAGCCTAATCAGGCTCCACTTCCAGTTTCAGACTTTCATCGTCCATTCGTTCGGTATGCCGCACCGTACCTTGCAGCCGCCGGCCTTCAACCCTGACCACCACGGTTTTCGCCTGGTCAAGATCCTCCGGCAGCGGTGCCGGCACTCGCACGGCAAAGCGATACGGATCATCTACGACCGCCTCCAGCCCAACGCGGCAATCCACGCTTTTGGTGATACGCCCGAACAACGTATCAAGGCCATAGTCCAGATGCGCCGGGCTGTTGATGTTGGTCATGGTGCATTCCCCCGAATGATGCCGATCGCCAGGCTGAGCTTAGCTGGTCGGTCGCCACACGACGTTTTCCACGCCGAATTTTTCTGCCATCGGCTTGCTGGTCTTCTGCACCTTCTCACGGCCAAAGCGCGGGATGCGACCGACGCCGGCGTCGCAGCTCGCCCAGTGCCACGCCTCGACGTTGTCCATCTTGTCCGAGCGGATAATGAAGGACTTGGGCGTGCCGTGGAGGGTGTATTCGATGACATAGAGTTTTGCGTTGTTCATAAAGCCCGTATTCCTCCCTGTAGTATTAGAGGGATCGCGGCGCACCGGGAAAATTCATTCGGATTGTCCGACGGTCTCTATCGTTGGCGACGTCGTGGCGCACTGGTTACCATGGTTTCCCCGCCAACCCCAATGAATGCTCGCCATGGCCCTTGCCGCACCGCCCGATCTCAGCGATACCGATGTGCCCGTGCAACCGCTGGCACGCACGTATCCGCGCGGCTTGTTTATCGAGCCGCACGAGCATGTCTGGGGGCAGTTGCTGTATGCGATGAGCGGGGTGATGTGGGTCGAGACCCCGCACGAAGCGCTGGTGGTGCCGCCGCAGCGCGCGGTGTGGTTGCCGCCGGGGGTGCCGCACGGGATTCGGGTGGTGTCGGATTTGCAGATGCGCAATATCTACCTGCGTCCGGCGCTGGCGGCGACGCTGGATCAGACGGTGCAGGTGATCGAGGTCGGTGGTTTGCTGCGCGAGTTGATTGTCGGGCTGGTGGAGCAGGGCGACAGTGGTGAACCGGCCTACTACGAGGCGTTGGTCGGGCTGGCCTTGCTGGAACTCAAACGCGCCAGGCGTTCACAGTTGAAGATCCCGATGCCGGATGATTCCGATCGGCGTTTGATGAACCTGTGCCAGGCGGTAATGGCAGCGCCGTCGCTGGAGATTCCGTTCGAGCAGCACGCGGCAAATGCCGGGGCCAGCGTGCGCACGTTGGCGCGGTTGTTCAAGGACAGCCTCGGCATGGGCTTCGCTGAGTGGCGGCGGCAGGTGCAGTTGGCGACGGCGGTGGCGGAACTGATTCAGGGCGTGGCGGTGAGTGTGATTGCCCGGGAGCTCGGCTATTCACCCAGTAGTTTCAGCGACATGTTTCGCCGCGAACTTGGCGTGGCGCCCTCACAATTTGCAGTGGAACACGATTAATCAAACCAGCGCAGATCCAATGTGGGAGCGAGCCTGCTCGCGAATGCGGTGGATCAGTTGACTCATCCTTCACTGACACACCGCATTCGCGAGCAGGCTCGCTCCCACAGGGTTCTGTGGTGTGCATCCGATACTTGTCCGAAATTCAGAAGTCCTTGGCCGATGCCATCCCCGCCGGTTCCCTAAACTCTGCCCATTCCCTTCAAACGGCGGAGTTCCTCCCCATGAACTACCTGATTTCACTGGCCATTGGTCTGGGCGTCGGCCTGCTGTATGGCGCGCTGGATTTCCGTTCCCCGGCGCCACCGGCCATCGCACTGGTCGGTTTGCTCGGCATGCTTGCCGGTGAACAGTTATGGCCGATGGGCCGGCAACTGGTGACGGGCTGGCTGTCCTGAACTCTTTTCTCCTTCGGTGGATGTCCCCATGAAAGCACTGCAATTCGATAAAACCGGCGATCTGTCTTCCCTGCGCTACGTCGAGGTGTCGACTCCGGTACCCAGCGCTGACGAAGTGCTGGTGCAGATCAAGGCTGCCGGCCTGAATCCCAGTGATGTGAAAAACGTCCTGGGTCGTTTCCCCTACACCACGCTGCCACGGATTCCCGGTCGGGATTTTGCCGGTGTCGTTGTCGAAGGCCCGCAGGCCTTGATCGGTCAGGAAGTCTGGGGCACTGGCCGTGAGCTGGGCTTTTTTGCCGACGGCTCCCATGCGCAGTTCGTCAAACTGTCGACCAATGGCGTGGCGCACAAACCTTCGCATCTGAGTTTCACCCAAGCCGCCAGCCTCGGCGTGCCGTACACGACGGCGTGGGATGCGCTGGAACGCAGTCTGGTAACGGCTGAAACACGTTTGCTGGTGATCGGTGGCGGTGCGGTGGCCTCGGCGGCATTGGCCCTGGCGAAAGTGCGTGGTGCGCAGTTGCTGGCAGCGGCGCGCCGCCCGGAGCAGGTGGCGGAGTTACAGGCGCAGGGTTATCAGACGATCCAGCTGGATAAACCCGAAGACCTCGGCGCGCAGGTCAACGCGGTGTATCGCGGCGGCGCCGATGTGATTTTCGACACCACCGGTTTCTGGCTCCCGGCGTCGGTGGCGGCATTGGCCACCTTCGGCCGGATCGCGATCATCGCCGCGCCGGTGGATGGGCACGTGCAACTGCCGGCACTGGCGTTGTATCGCAAAGGCGGGTCGGTGGTCGGGATCAATTCGTTGTTGTATGGCGTTGAAGCGTGTGCGGCGATGCTCGAGCAGTTCGGGCGGTTCTTTGATGAAGGCTTGCTGCCGTTGCCGCAAGGGTTGGTCGAAGCGCCGTTGGCCGAAGGCCTGGCGCGCTACGCCGATGTGAATCAGGGCAGCGGTGACAAGGTCATCCTCATCCCCTGAAACACCGCAAACCCGTGTAGGAGTGAGCTTGCTCGCGATCGCGGTGTATCAGTCACCCATGTATCAACTGACACACCGCGATCGCGAGCAGGCTCACTCCTACAGTAGATCGGTGTCGGGCTCAGGATTGCGGGACACCGTTTTCCCACGCCGACCAGTTTTTCAGGATGTCCTGCACCAGCGGATTCCCCGCGCGATAGAGGTTCTCCAGCGCCGGCACGAAGCCGCCCTGATCGGCGTACTTGAGCAGGTTGTTCACTTCACTGCCGCCCGGCTCTGGACGATCAAAATCGGAGCCGGCACGCACCACGGCCAGACGTTGTACGTCGACCAGACCTTCGCGACTGGCACGCAGCAAGGCCTCATAGGTGGAGTTGTCTTCCTGCTGCGTCGTGCAGTATTCGCCCTTGTTATCGGTCAACAACTTGGTCCAGACCTCGGCCCGTTCGCTCAAGCGCGTGCCGGAGAACCAGGTGTTTCCGGCCAGTGTGTCGCAACGGGTCACCACCGGTGGTTGATTGGCCGGGGCCGACGGGTATTTCAGGCGCCACGCGGCGGATTCCCTGTTTTCGCTCAGCTCGACCTTGTGGCTGAGGGCGAATGCCTTGGCCTGCAGTTTCGGGTTGAGTTCAAAGACTTCGGTCTTGTAGTCCAACGGTGGTTTTTCGTTCGGGCCTTGGGTGTTGATGCCCAGGTAGCCGGTTGGCCAACTCGACGGCGCATCGCGCGAATCGATCTCCCATTGCGTGCCGAATTCCACCAGATAATGCGCCCACGCGGCGGTGCCGATAGTCCCGTGTTTCGGGCTGATGCCGGCGATACCGGCGATCAGGAAGTAACTTTTGCGCAGGTCGAATTTCGGCGACAAGGCCAAGGCCAGGGTCGAGGCGGCGGCGTTGGTCTGGCCCATGCCGGTGGTCAGCAGGCACACCTGCTGCGTGTTGCAGCGGATGCTCGGGTACTCGGCGGACAGGCCCGGCACGCGGATTTCCTGCTTCAGCTCCAGGCGATCGATCCAATGCTGCGCCTCGGGGGCGAACATGGTGATCAGCACGACTTTCGGCTGCATCGGTGCTTCGGCGGCCCACGCGGTGGAGGAGAGCAGGGCCGCACCGGCCAGGGTCAAACGCATCATTGCTTGCATGGAAAACTCCTTGATTCAGAACTGATAACCGACGCCGGCGTAGTAACCCCAGCCGTTGGAACGTGCGCGGAAGTTGCCGTCGCCAAAATTCAGCTCGCTGCCGTCTTCCCAGTTGCCGCCGTTGTGGAAATAACGGCCGACCAGGGTGAAGCGCAAGTGAGTGAACGAGTAGAGCAAGACGTTGGTCGCCACTGTTGCGTTGGCCGTGCGCGCAGGGTTGTCCTTGTGGATGTCCGAGCCGAAATCGAAGTTGGTGAAACCGATGTAGGTCAGCGACGCGCCGTTGCTGAATTTGTCGATCGGCACGATGTACTTCAGTTGCGCGCGATAGCCGTCCCACGAATATTCGTTGCTCGCGCCGTAGTTTTCCCACTGATAGCGACCGTAGAGGTTGGCCGACAGATTGACCCGCGAATGGGTGTCGATGTCGGTACCGAAACCGCTGTAGAGGGTGTTGGCGCGGTTCTCTTTACGGCTGCCGTGGTCGTAGATCCAGTCGAACGCCACATACCATTCCTTGAACGGGCCGATGGCCAGGCTGCGGCCGGCGAGGTAGTCGATGGAAATGCGCGGTTCGTGCTCCATAAACACTGGTGAGCCGTGATCCCACACGCCTTTGTCGTGGCTGTTGCCAATGTTGAAGATCTTCGGAATGTCGATGTAGCCGTATAACTCGAACGGGCCTTTGCGGCCGAAGTACTCGTATTCCAGATAGATGTCGTCGGCCGGTTGCGGGCCGAAGCTGATGTCCTTGCTGCCGATCAACATCAGGTCCTGGTTGTACCAGTCCGACAGGTACGCGCCTTTTTTCGGCGGGCTGGCTTCGGGGCTGAGGGCTTCGCCCTGGGCGGATTCTTCCTTGGCGACCGGTTGCGCCAGAGCGCTGGGGCTGAGAAGTCCGGTAACGCCGGTCAGTAGCAGGGAAACAGCGAGCGTGCACGGGAAAGGTGCGCGAAAAGGGCATGCGATGGGCATTCAAAGTCCTTTTTTGCGGATCAGGGCCCGGATTCCGTGGGCTTGTACGGTTTTGTTACGAAAACGCTGGAATTGCCATTGCGCAAACGTTTGCACAAGACGTACCAAAATCTTCAACAAGCTGAAAAACAGATCGTTTTGCTGCATTTCCTGCTTGATCGGTCAGACGCGGTTTTGCGCACCCTGCAGGTCCTTGTGGGAGCGAGCTTGCTCGCGAAGGCGGGGGGCGGAAAAGTATCCGCAAGCTGACACGACGCCTTCGCGAGCAAGCTCGCTCCCACAGTTTTGAATCTCGTCGAGGCTAATAGCTGCGTGGTTGAAACGCTGATTCCAGAGGCCTCTAGCACCAAAGTATTAATGCCATTTAACCAATGCCCCATCGCAGGGCGTCGACTAGCGTGTGTCAGGAATAGAACGGTTTTGTAATGACCGTCGCAGTCTTGATTCGCGTGTCGAATAAGCCCGCTGCTTGTG
Organism: Pseudomonas sp. H1_D05; assembly: GCF_054682705.1. Taxonomy (NCBI): domain Bacteria; kingdom Pseudomonadati; phylum Pseudomonadota; class Gammaproteobacteria; order Pseudomonadales; family Pseudomonadaceae; genus Pseudomonas; species Pseudomonas sp. H1_D05. Next base: position 6,093,918 of record NZ_CP162825.1, on the reverse strand, counting down.
CACGCCGCTCAAGGAAGAAATTGGCCACGACAAGGAGTAGCCCGTGGAAGCAAGGTTTGGTGTCGCCCTCGTTTCGCGTTTTTCCCCTCTTTCCCTTGCTGTGCACCTCAGCGTCGCCGGGCTGTTGTTCGGCGGGGTCAGCGCACCTGCGCTGGCCACGTGCTCCACGGCAGGTTCCACCGTGACCTGCACCGGCGTGCCGAGTCTGCCGCTGTTTCTCAATAACTTTTCCAGTGCCACCAGCGGTTTGACGGTCAACGTCAACAGCGGCGCGCAGATGAACGCGACCCTCGGCGGCCATGTGATGGACCTGACCGGGGTGAACATCTCCCTGAACAACTCCGGCACCCTCGACCCGGCGCTACTGGGCCTGGTCTCGGTGTTGAGTGGCGGTGCATTCATCGGCACTGGCGCAACAAGCACGGTCAGTGTGCTCAACAATGCCAGCGGGATCATTCGCGGCACGGGCATGTTGCTCGGGCTCAACCTGACCAGCATCGACGGCCTGGCCCTTTCGGTTAACAACGCGGCAACCGGCACCACCAGCATCACCAACAACGGCACCATCACCTCGACCGGACTCTCGATCGGCGGCATCACGTTGGCGGATACCCCGGTGATCGGCGTTTACGGCGGCTCGCAGGTCAACATGACCAACAGCAGCACCGGTGTGATCAACGGCCGGATCGCGTTCGAAACGTCGGCGGCGGGCAATACCTTCACCAACGCTGGTGCGATTACCGGCGGTGTGTCGATGGGTGCGGCGAGCACTAACACCTTCACCGCAGTGACCGGCTCTTCGGTGCAGGTTGGTGACGGCGTGCAGGTCAGCGTCGGCCTCGGCGGACTGATCGGCATCAACCTGACCTTTGCGCCAACCGGCACGGTCGATGGCGGTGCGGGCGGCACCAACAGCCTGATCCTGCAAAACCCGGCTGGCGTCGGCGGCGGTATCACCGGGACTGGCACGGCATCGAGCGCCACCTACATCAACTTCAACAACCTGACCCTCAACAGCGGCACCTGGACCTTGCAGGGGCCATTGGTCAGTGGCGCGACCACGCTCAACGGCGGTATCGCGAATTTCAACAACAACGCCACCTTCGGCAGCGGCGTAATCACCTCCAACGGCGGGACTCTGCAGGCCAGCAATGCCGGGTTGAACATCAGCAATCTGATTTCCCTCGGCGCGGGTGGCGTGACCGTGCAAGGCACTAACGCCACCACCCTGAGCGGCGTCATTTCCGGCAGCGGTGGCCTGTCCAAGGTCGGCTCCGGGCAACTGAGCCTCAGCGCTGCCAACACCTACCTGGGCAACACCACGCTCAATGGCGGCACCGTCCAGTTGGGCAACAACCTGGCGCTGAGCACCGGCACCCTCAACGTCACCGGCGCGACAACATTGAGCGCACCGGGCACGATCAGCCTGGCCAACGCCATCAGCCTCGGCGGCACCCTGACGGCAGGCGGCACCGGAGCACTGACCCTCGGCGGTTTGATCAGCGGCAGCAGCGGCCTGACCAAAACCGGCAGCGGTAGCCTGACCGTCAGCGGTGCCAATACCGGTTTCACCGGCACCACCACCCTCAGCGCCGGTAGCCTGTTGGTGACCAACAATGATTCGCTGGGCAGTGGCGCGCTGAATACCGCCGCCGGTACCAGTCTGGACAGCACCGCCAACGTCACTTTGGCCAATAACATCGGTATGACTGGCGCGCTCAACGTGCTCGGCAGCAATGCCCTGACACTCGGCGGCGTGTTGTCTGGCACTGGCGGGATTACCAAATCCGGCAGCGCCGGCCTGACCTTGAGCGGCAACAACACCAACAGCGGCAACACGCTGCTCAATGCCGGCAGCCTGTTCGTTGGCAGCAACACCGCGCTGGGGACTGGCGCACTGAATGCGGCGGCGGGTACCACGCTGGATGCGACTGCCGCAGTGACATTGGCCAACGCCGTTGCGCTGGCGGGCGGGGTGACCATCGGCGGCACTCAGGCATTGGGCCTGAGCGGCGTTGTCAGCGGCGTCGGCAGTTTGATCAAGAATGGCACGGCGGATCTGACCCTCAGCGGCAACAACACCTTCTCCGGCGGCACTGCGCTCAATGCCGGTACGCTGATTGTCGGTTCCAATACGGCGCTGGGTACCGGTGCCCTGACCACAGCGGCAGGCACCAAACTCGACGCTAGCACCACGGCCGCGTTGACCAATGCGGTGACCCTTGGCGGTGATCTGGAAGTGCGTGGCAGTGCTGACCTGACCCTCGGTGGTGTGATCAGCGGCAGTGGCGGGTTGACCAAGCGCGGTTTTGCCAACCTGACTCTCAACGGTGCCAACACTTATCTCGGCGGTACCACGCTGGCCGCCGGCACGCTCACTGTGGGCAACGCGGCCGCGTTGGGCAGCGGTGCATTGAACGTCATCGATGTCTCAGCGCTGGACAGCAACACCGCTGTCAACCTGAGCAACAACATCAACCTCAACAGCAGTACCCTGAGCCTCGGCGGCAGCAGCGGTCTGACCCTCTCCGGTGTCATCAACGGCGCCGGTCAACTGATCAAGAACGGCGCCGCCAACCTGACCCTCGATGGGGTAAACACGTTCGCTGGCGGGACCACGTTGAACGCCGGTAGCTTGACTGTCGGTAACGCTGCGGCGCTGGGCACTGGCGGACTGACTGTCGCCGGGGCCAGTACCCTCAACAGCAGCACGGCGGTGACCCTGAACAACGCAATCACCCTCAACGCCAACCTCACCGCCGGCGGCGCCAATGCGCTGACCCTTGGCGGGGTGATCAGTGGCGGCAGTGGTTTAATCAAGACCGGCGCATCCAGCCTGACCCTCAACGGCAACAACACCTACACCGGCACCACCGCCCTGAACGCCGGTTCGCTGATTGTCGGCTCCAATACCGCCCTCGGCACTGGCACACTGAATGCCTCGAACGGCACCACTCTGGATGCCAGCACTGCGGCAACGCTGGCAAACAACGTTAACCTCGGCGGCACTCTGACCCTGGGTGGCTCCAATGCGCTGACCCTCGGCGGCGTGGTCGCCGGTATCGGTGGACTGACCAAGAACGGCGCTGCCGATCTGACCCTCAACGGCGCCAACACTTATTTTGGCAACACCGTGTTGAATACCGGCAAACTGACCGTCGGCAGCAACACCGCGCTGGGTTCCGGCACGTTGAACGCGGCGGCCAACACCACGCTGGACGCCAACACGGCGGTCAGCCTGAACAATGCCGTGGCACTCGCCGGTGCCTTGAATATCGGCGGCACGGCGGATATGACCCTGACCGGTCTGGTCAGCGGCGCCGGCAGTCTGGTGAAAGACGGCGCGGCCAATCTGATTCTCAACGCCGCCAACAACTACCTCGGCGGCACCACGCTGAACGCCGGTACGTTGACCGTCGGCAACAGTTCGGCACTGGGGTCCGGTGCGCTGACCGTCGCTGGCGCCGCAACGCTGGACAGCAATTCGCCGCTGGTCAGCCTCAACAACGCCGTCGCCCTGAATGCCGCGCTGACCGTGGGCGGTACGCAGAACCTCACCCTCGGCGGCGTCACCAGCGGCACTGGCCAGTTGATCAAGGACGGCGCGGCCAATCTCACCCTCAATGGCAACAACACCTTCAGCGGCGGCACCACGCTCAACGCCGGTACGCTGACATTGGGCAATGCCAACGGCCTGGGCAGTGGTGCATTGGTCGTCGGCGGCGCGGCGACGCTGGATAACAGCGCCTCGTTCGGCATTGGCAACGCGATCACTTTGAACGCCGGGCTGACGGTTGCCGGCAACAACGATTTGAGCCTGAACGGCATCATCGACGGCGCCGGCAGCCTGACCAAAAACGGCCTGTCGGATCTGACCCTCGCCGGCAACAACACTTTTACCGGCGCGCTGAATATCGTCTCGGGCAGCGTCACCACGCTCAATACCAACGCGTTGGGTAACACCTCCGGGGTCAACATCAGTGCCGGTGCCGGGCTGAATCTGGGCAGTGACGCCAGCCTCGGCGCGCTGAGCGGCAGCGGCAGCGTGCAACTGACCGGCAGCAACACCCTGACCGTCGGCAGCGGCAACGTCACCAGTACGTTCGACGGTGATCTCAGCGGCAGCGGCGGCCTGGTCAAAGTCGGCACCGGCACCTTGAACCTCACCGGGATCAACGGCATCACCGGCAACACCGCGATCAATGGCGGCATCGTCGATCTCAGCGGTTCGCTGGGCAGTGCACAGGTCAACGTCAACACTGGCGGTACCCTCACCGGCACCGGTTCGGCGCTCGGCGCGGTCAACATCAACAACGGTGGGCATCTCGCATTGTCGTCGGGCAACACCTTGTCGGCGGGCGCTCTGACTCTCGGCACCGGCAGCAACGTTGATGTGGCACTGGGCACACCGTCGACCTCATCGCTGATGAATGTCGGTGGCAACCTGACGCTCGACGGCAATCTCAATGTCACCGATGCCGGCGGCTTCGGCGTCGGTGTGTATCGCTTGTTCAACTACACCGGCAGCCTGACCAACCTCGGTCTGGACGTGGCCAGCGTGCCGGTCGGCTACGGCCTCGGCGATCTGCTGGTGCAAACCGGGGTGGCCAATCAAATCAACATTCAAGTCTCGGCGCCGAACAGCAACATCCGTTACTGGGACGGCAGCCAGACCATTGCCAACGGCGTGGTCGATGGCGGTAGCGGTACGTGGAATGCGGTCGGGACCAACTGGACCGATGCCAACGGCCTTGTCAACCAGCCGTGGGCCGGCGACTTCGCGGTGTTCCAGGGCAGCGTCGGCACGGTGACGGTGAACGGCGCGCAAGCGTTCACCGGCCTGCAGTTCGTCACTGACGGCTACAACCTGGTCAACGGCGCGGCAGGGCAACTCACGGCCATCAACGGCACTGGCGGCACCACAGCAGTGCGGGTCGATCCGGGCGTCACCGGCACTATCGGCGTCAATATCGATGGCAGCGGCATCCTCAACAAACTCGACGCCGGCACCTTGGTGCTCAACGGCGCCAACACTTACAGCGGCGGCACGCAACTGGATGGCGGCAAGATTATCGTCGGCAGCAACACCGCGCTCGGCACCGGCACGCTGACGGCAAATGCCGGCACGCAACTGGACAGCAACGCGGCGGTGACACTGGCCAACGCGGCGACGCTCAACGGTAACCTCACCGTGGTCGGCAGCAATGCGTTGACCCTCAACGGCGTGATTGGCGGCACCGGTGGCTTGATCAAAACCGGCACGGCCAATCTGACCCTCGGCGGCAATAACGCGTTCCTCGGCCCGGTGGCGCTGAATGCCGGCGGACTGATTCTGGCGTCGAACTCAGCGCTCGGCTCCGGCACGTTGAACGCGGCGGGCGGTACGACGCTGGATGCCAGCACGGCGGTTTCGGTAAACAACGCGGTCAACCTGGCCGGCAATCTCGGCATCGGCGGCACGGCGGATCTGACCTTGGCCGGTACGGTCAACGGCGCCGGCAGCCTGAGCAAAAACGGCGCGGCCAACCTGACCCTCAGCGGCAACAACAACTTCCTCGGCGGCACCACTTTGAACGCGGGCACCTTGACCGCCGGCAGTAACTCAGCGATGGGTCTGGGCAATCTCACCGTAGCCGGCGCCTCGGCGCTGGACAGCAACAGTGCGCTGAGCCTGGGCAACAACGTCGTGCTCAACGCCAATCTGAGCAACACCGGCAGCAACAACCTGACCGTCGCAGGTGTGGTCAGCGGTGCGGGTGGCTTGATCAAGGACGGCGCGTCGAATCTGACACTCAACGGCATCAACACCTTCACCGGCGGTACCACGCTGAATGCCGGCACGCTGACCCTTGGTACGGGCGCGTCGCTGGGCAGTGGCGCGCTGACCGTGGCGGGTGCTTCGACCCTCGACAATTCCGCGCCACTGGTGCTGGCCAACAACCTCAACGTCAATGCCAATCTGGCCTTGGCCGGTAACAACAGCCTGACCCTTGGCGGTGTGATTGCCGGCGCCGGTACGCTGAGCAAAAACGGTCTGGCCGACGTGACATTGAGCGGCAGCAACACTTTCAGCGGGACGTTCGATGTGCTCGCTGGCAGCCTGACCACGCTCAGTGGTGGGGCGTTGGGCAACAACGCCACGGTCAATCTCGCTAGCGGCGCAGCGCTCAATCTCGGTGCTTCGGGCAGCCTCGCGAGCCTCACCGGCAGCGGCACTGCGCTGGTCGGCACTGGCAATACGCTGAGCCTCGGTGGCAACAACGTCAGCAGCACGTTTGCCGGCATACTCAGCGGTGATGGCGGGCTGAGCAAACTCGGCACGGGCACCCTGACCCTCAGCGGCATCAGCGACATGACCGGTGACACCAGCGTCAACGCCGGCACCTTGCAGGTCAACGGCTCGCTGGCCAGCGGCAACGTGCTGGTCAACAACGGTGGCACCCTCGGTGGCAGCGGCACCTTGACCGGTGCCGTGACGGTGGCTGATGGCGGTCATCTGGCGGGCGTCACCGGCAGCACGTTGAGCGTGAGTTCGCTGGTGTTGAACGGCAACTCAAACTTCGACGTCGGACTTGGCACACCGGTGTCCGGCGGCGGCAATGCGCTAGTCAATGTCGGCGGCAACCTGACCCTCGACGGCACCCTCAATGTCAGCGACATCGGCGGTTTTGGCAGCGGCGTGTATCGCCTGATCGACTACACCGGCGGCCTGACTGACAACGGCATGCTCTTCGGCACGTTGCCGGGTAGCGTCAGCCCGGGCGATCTACAACTGCAAACCGCGCTGGCCAATCAGATCAACCTGCTGGTCACCGCACCGGGCGTCACCGTGCAGTTCTGGGACGGCAATCAACTGGTGGCCAATGGTTCGGTAGAGGGCGGCAGCGGCACTTGGGGCACTGGCACCACCAACTGGACCGACGTCAACGGCACCACCAACCAGGCCTGGACCAACAGCTTCGCGGTGTTCCAGGGCGCGGCCGGCACGGTGACCGTCAACGGCGCGCAAACCGTTACCGGCCTGCAGTTCGTCACCGATGGCTACAGCCTGGTGAACGGCACGGCGGGCTCGCTGAATCTGGTCAACGGTTCGCTGGGCAATGCCACGGTGCGGGTTGACCCGAATGCCACGGCAACCATCGGTGTCGCGCTCAATGGCAGCGGCACGCTGGGCAAATACGACAGCGGTACGCTGGTGCTCAACGCGGCCAACGGCTACACCGGCGGCACGGCGCTCAATGGCGGCAAGATTGTCGTTGGCAACAACGCGGCGCTCGGCACTGGTGTATTGACCGCCGCCGATGGCACCGCGCTGGACAGCAACGCGGCCGTCAGCCTGGGCAACGATGTTGTGCTCAACGGTGGCTTGAATGTCGCAGGTTCCAACGCTTTGACCCTCGACGGCGTGGTCAGCGGCAGCGGCAGCCTGATCAAGGCCGGCGCATCGAGCCTGACCCTCAACGGCAGCAACACTTTCAGTGGCGGCACTCAACTCGCCGGCGGCACGCTGGTTCTTGGCAACAACAGTGCGATCAGCAGCGCTGCGCTTAACGTGACCGGTGACGGCACGCTCGACAGCACCTCGGCGCTGCAACTGGCCAATGCCATCAACCTTGGCGCGCAACTGACCCTCGCGGGTAATCAGAACACCACATTGATCGGTGCGGTGACCGGCATCGGCAGTCTGCTGAAAAACGGTAGCGGCGATCTCGTCCTCAGTGGTGCCAATACCTACAGCGGTGGCACCACGCTGAACGGCGGCACGACGCGCGGTGACACCAGTAGCCTGCAAGGTGCGATCGTCAACAACGCAACCCTGACCTTCGAGCAAAACGCCGACGGCAGCTACACCGGTAACCTCACCGGTGCCGGCACGCTGAACAAAACCGGGGCTGGAGAGTTGCTGCTGACTGGCAACAACAGCTTCACCGGCAATTCCTCGGTGCAGGCCGGCAACCTGATCGTCAACGGCGTGCTCAACAGCGCCAATGTCAACGTTGCCAGCGGCGCGGGCATCGGCGGTGGTGGCCAGTTTGGGGGTGCCGTGCAACTGGCCAGCGGCGCGACGCTGCTGGGTGGCGGTACGGCAACGCCATTGTCAGTCGGTTCGCTGGCACTGTCGTCGGGGACCAATCTGGATTTCAGTCTCGGCTCGGCGGCCAGTTCGACCACCGTGGTCAATGTCGCCGGCAATCTGACCCTCGACGGTACGTTGAACATCAGCAACGCCGGCGGTTTCGGCACTGGGGTTTATCAACTGTTCAGCTACGGCGGCAGCCTGACCGACAACGGTCTGGTGTATGGCAGCCTGCCGGTGTCGGCGGCCAATCTGACCCTGCAAACCGCGATTGCCAATCAGATCAACCTGCTGGTGCAAGGCACCCCGGGTGAGGTGCAGTTCTGGAACGGTGGCACCACCAATCCGGACGGCAGCATCGGTGGCGGCAGCGGTGTTTGGGGGCCGGGCACCAACTGGACCGATCCGAGCGGTACTCAGGCGCTGGCTTCAAATGGTCAGTTCGCGGTGTTCGGCGGTCAGGCAGGTACGGTTACCGTGCAGGGCAATCAGAACTTCACCGGCCTGCAATTCCTCGCCGGCGGCTACAGCCTGACGCCGGGTGCCGGTGGCTCACTGACCCCGGTCAACGGTGCGGGCGGCAGCCTCGCGCCAGTGCGGGTCAATGCCGGAGGGAGCGCGGAAATCTCCGCGCCGCTGGTGGGCACGGGCGGCATCGAGAAACTTGATTCCGGCACGCTGGTATTGAGCGGCGCCAACACCTACAGCGGTGGCACCACCGTCAGCGGCGGTACGCTGGTCGGTAACACCACCAGCCTGCAAGGCAATATCCTCAACAACGCTTCGCTGTTTTTCGTGCAGAACTTCAACGGTCAGTTCAATGGATCGTTGCGCGGACTGGGCGCGATGCTTAAACGCGGTACCGGCACCTTGCTGTTGACCGGTGATCAGCCATTCAGCGGCACGGTCGCAGTCGATCAAGGCGTGCTGCAAGTCGGCAGCCGGTCGGCGCGGGCGTCGTTGGGTGGGCAAGTTACCGTGGCCAACGGCGCAGGGCTGAGCGGTAATGGCAGCGTCGGCTCGGTGGTCAACCATGGCGTTGTCGCCTCGGGCTCCGAAGCAGGAACGCTGAGCGTGGCCGGTAACCTGACCAATGCGAGCGACGGGGTGCTGGCGCTGACCGTCAGTTCGCCAACCGCGACACCGTTGGCCGTCGGTGGCACCGCGACGTTGGGCGGCGCTTTGCAAGTCAACTCGCTGGCACCGTTCACCGGCAACACCACGTATTCGCTGATCACGGCGGGCGGTGGCGTGAATGGCACCTTCAGCGCTGCGGACCTGCCGCAATACGCGTTCCTCAACACAGCACTGGTGTATGACGCCAACGCGGTGAACCTGATGGTCAGCCGCAATGGCAATTCGTTCGCCGATGTCGCCGCCACTGGTAACCAGTTCCGCACCGCCACCGCGTTGTCGAACAACGGCCCGGCCGGTGCGGCGTTGCAGAACGAGATCGTCAACCTCAGTGTTGCCGGTGCGCGCAATGCCTTCGACAGTCTGTCCGGTGAGATCCACGCCAGCACCGCCAGTGCGATCCTCGAGGATTCGCGTTATGTGCGTGACGCAGTCAACGATCGCATGCGCCAACCGTCATGCAGCGCGGCGGATGATCCACGCCGTGCTCTGGCGCCAAGTGACAACCAACTGAGCAGCAACGGTTGCCACGGCGAAATGGTTGGCTGGGCGCGGGCCCTCGGCGCGTGGGGTGAGTCGGATGGCGACAGCAATGCGGCGAAACTCGATCGTAACCTCAGCGGCTTCATGCTCGGCACCGACAAGCAACTCGATGACCAGTGGCGCGTGGGCATGGCCGCCGGTTACACCCGCAGCGATCTCGATGCGCATGATCGTCGCTCGGATGCCACCGTTGAAAGCTACCACCTGGCCGCGTACCTCAACTCGCAGTTCGATGCCCTGGCCGTGCGCCTCGGCGCGGCTTACAGCTGGCACGACATCGAGACCAAACGCAACGTCAGCGTCGGCAGCTACAACGACCGCTTGAAAGCCAACTACGACGCGCGCAGTGCGCAGGTGTTCGGTGAAGTCGGTTACACGATTGACGCCGGCGGCATTGCCCTTGAGCCGTTCGCCGGGCTGGCCTACGTCAACTACGACAGCGACAAAGCCAAGGAAAAAGGCGGAGCAGGGCGCCCGGAGGCCGATGCCGATCAAGACATCACCTTCTCGACCCTCGGTGTGCGTGCCGGCAAAGTCATCACCCTGGCCAACGGCGGGCAATTCGCCCCGCGCGCGGCGCTCGGCTGGCGCCATGCGTTTGGTGACACCAAGCCTGACGCTGATCTGACCTTCATCGACGGCGGCGCCTCATTCAGCACCCAAGGCGTACCGATCGCCAAGGACAGCGCCATCGTCGAAGCGGGGGTCGACTTCCAGATCAGCCCGACCGGCAAACTCGGGGTCGGCTACTCCGGCCAACTGTCGAACGACAGCAACGACCATGCGATGACCATCAGCTTCAGCCTGGGCTTCTGATTTAGGGTCGAAGCACTTTTAGCCGCCCGCGAGGGCGGTTTTTTTTGCCTTGCCTCAAGCTGCTCGTTCCCACGCTCTGCGTGGGAACGCCTCTAGGGACGCTCCGCGTTCCGGCTCCGGAAGGGACGCGGAGCGTCCCGGGCTGCATTCCCACGCGGAGCGTGGGAACGATCGGATAGACCCGGCGTGCTCTGCTAGAATCGGCCCCATCAACAGCCTGAGACTCCCCCATGAGCGAGCCGATTCGTCTGACCCAATACAGCCACGGCGCCGGTTGCGGCTGCAAGATTTCCCCACAGGTGCTGGAAGTGATTCTGGCCGGCAGCGGCGCACAGAACCTGGATCCGAAACTGTGGGTCGGCAACGCCTCGCGCGATGATGCGGCGGTGTACGAAATTGATGCCGAGCGCGGTGTGGTCTCGACCACCGACTTTTTCATGCCGATTGTCGACGATCCGTTCGACTTCGGCCGGATTGCCGCGACCAACGCGATCAGTGACATCTACGCGATGGGCGGTGATCCGCTGATGGCCATCGCGATTCTCGGCTGGCCGGTCAATGTGCTGGCGCCGGAAGTGGCGCGTGAAGTGATTCGCGGCGGCCGTGCCGTGTGCGACGCGGCGGGCATTCCACTGGCAGGCGGGCATTCGATCGATGCGCCAGAGCCGATCTTCGGCCTCGCCGTCACCGGTCTGGTCGAGAAGCGCCATATGAAGCGCAACGACACCGCCACCGCCGGTTGCCTGTTGTACCTGACCAAACCGCTGGGCATCGGCATCCTCACCACCGCCGAAAAGAAGGGCAAGCTGCGCGCCGCCGACGTCGGCGTGGCCCGCGACTGGATGTGCACCCTGAACAAACCCGGCAGTCGCTTCGGCAAACTCACCGGCGTCACGGCGATGACCGACGTCACCGGTTTTGGCCTGCTCGGACATCTGGTGGAAATGGCCGATGGCAGCCAACTCACTGCACGCATTGCCTACGACCGCGTGCCGCGTCTGGACAGCGTCGAGTATTACCTTGATCAAGGTTGTGTCCCCGGCGGTACGCTGCGCAATTTCGACAGCTATGCGAGCAAGGTCGGCCGTGTGCAGGAGTTGCACAAGCGCGTGCTCTGCGACCCGCAAACCAGCGGTGGCTTGCTGATCGCGGTGACGCCTGAAGGCCACGAAGAATTCCTCGCCGTCGCCGCTGAACTGGGCTTGAACCTTGCGCCAATCGGCGAACTGGTTGAGCGACAGACGAACGCAGTCGAGGTGATTTGATGCTCCGCGACTGCACTGACTACCGAGACATTTTCCTCAACGACCGGCCGCTGATGGATGCCCGTGCGCCGGTCGAGTTTCACAAGGGCGCGTTCCCCGGCGTGATCAACCTGCCGCTGATGAATGATGTCGAACGGCAGAAGATCGGTACCTGCTACAAGCAACACGGCCAGCAGGCCGCCATCGAGCTGGGCCATCAACTGGTTTCGGGCGCGGTGAAGGCCGAGCGTATCGAGGCTTGGGCCGATTTTGCCCGCGCCCATCCTGACGGTTATCTGTATTGCTTTCGTGGCGGCCTGCGCTCGCAGATCACCCAGCAATGGCTGCGTGACGAGGCTGGCATCGACTATCCGCGCATCGGCGGTGGTTACAAAGCGATGCGCAACTTCCTCATCGACACCCTTGAACAGGCCATCGCGCAATGTGATTTCGTCCTGCTCGGTGGCATGACCGGCACTGGCAAGACCGAAGTGCTGGTGCAGTTGCGCAATGGCCTGGACCTGGAAGGGCACGCCAATCATCGTGGCTCAAGCTTCGGCAAACGCGCCACCGGACAGCCGTCGAACATCGATTTTGAAAACCGCCTGGCCATCGACATTCTCAAGAAACGCGACGCGGGGTTTGCGCAGTTCGTGCTGGAGGACGAGAGTCGGGTGGTCGGCAGTTGCGCCTTGCCGCTGCCGCTGTATCAGGGCATGCAGCAGTACCCGATGGTCTGGCTGGAAGACAGTTTTGACGATCGCGTGGAGCGGATTCTGCGTGATTACGTGGTGGATCTGTCAGCGGAATTTACGGCAGTGCACGGTGAAGAGGGCTTCACGTTGTTCTCTGAACGTCTGCTGGAAAGCCTCAACAATGTGCAAAAACGCCTCGGTGGCGAGCGTCATCGGCGAATGCTGCTGTTGATGGAAGAGGCGTTGATCGAGCAGGGGCGGAGTGGGGCGGTGGACTTGCATCGCGGCTGGATCGAAGGCTTGCTGCGTGAGTATTACGACCCGATGTATGTGTTCCAGCGCGAGAAGAAGGGCGGGCGGATCGAGTTTGCCGGGGAGCGTGGGGCGGTGCTTGAATATCTGCGTGAGCGAGTGAATCAGACGCTATGAGGTTGTAGCGGCTGGCCTCTTCGCGAGCAAGCTCGCTCCCACAGGGGATTTGTATTTCACGCAAATCCAATGTGGGAGCGAGCTTGCTCGTGAAGGAGCCGGGCCAGGCCACACAACACTCAGGTCGGGCAGGTTTCCTTGCCATGATCCAGCCCCTGCTTGTAGCTGTGGCTCTGCAGACTGGCCTTGCCGTTGTGCCAGGTCAGGGTCAGCACGTACAGCGAGTCAAAATCGTTGCCCGCCCAGTCATCGGTGATGTTCTGCTTCTCGCCGACCGCGTTGCCCGCCACCTTGTTGATCAGCTCCGGCAGATAGCCGTGGGACCAGGCGGTGTAGATCGTCGAGTTGTGATACTTGTCTTCCAGCAGTTCGCGGGCCAGATCGCTGGTGTCGTTGGCCGAGAACTCAATGTTCACCGGCAGGCCGAGCTTGATCGCGGCGGGGCTGATGGTCATCAGCGGGCGAATGTAGCTGTAGGAATTATCCAGCTCACCTTCCTCGACATTGCGCGTCGGGTTGGCGGCAAACACGTAATCGGCCTTGCCGAATTTCTCCGGCAGCAGCGTCGACAGGTCGATGGCGCGGTTCAGGCCCTGACAGTTGAGCTGGCCGAGGCCACCTTCGGGTTTCTCCGCATGGCGCAGGAACACCAGCGTCTGGGTACCGTCCACCGGTTGCGCGCGGCTTTCGCTGGACTCCAGCGACAGGAGTAGCGCACTGACGGCCAGCAGGGAAGGCAGGGCCACATATGCGCGGTGTTTGAAACGTTTGGCGAATCGCATAAGGATCGTCATGAAATAAAAGGTTCTTCAGCAAATTCGGTTAAGGCTGACAAACCTTTACACCGCGGGCTCCCAGCGCCGGGTGTTTTCCCTGTCGTGAACGGCTTCCTCTGCAACAAAGCCATAGCTCAGAGTCCCTTGGGGCCGATTTGGTTCGATCCGTACGAGTGCGCGGCACTTTAGCGGCAAACTTCAACGGCTTGGGCACAGGTTAGCGACAGGATGTTACGGTTCGACGCAGCAGACGTTTTTTTGCGCCGGCTCCACGAGAATGCACAAAACTCCCTTTTATGTGCGATATCCATGTACCGCACCCGATGCTGCTCAGTCGATTGCAATGGCGCCTGTGTGATAGACGACTATCGCGACGTCTGCCTGGTTTTTCATTGGGCAGCACTCTTAAAAAAAGGATTTTTATGGGCATTGTTCGCAAAACCGCCACCCACTCGCTGTCCAGCCCTGGACTGGCGGACGCAAACCCGTCTCGTAAAAGAAGCAACGGTGTGCTCGCCGACGACGGGCTGGTGAAGAATTCGCGGCTTGATGAGCCGCAAACGCAGGTGGCGGCTGCCAATCAACCTGAAATGTCGATTACACCTTTCACGGTCTCAGCATTGCCGTCTGCCGGGGTTTTACCTATTCGTCCTGTGGTCGGATCACTTGAACACTATCGCTTGAAATCACCGGCCAGCTTGCCTGCGGCCGATGCCCAGGGCTTGAGGATCTTCAACGGGCGCCAATACGTCGATATTGCTCACGACGAGATCGTTCAGGTTCGGCAAACAGCAGCAACCGGCGAGTATCGGGCGACATTGGCATCGGAATTGGCAGCTTCCGGGCCGGCGCTGATCTTTGATCCGCAAAACAGGCTGTGGAAGCTCGCCGCTGCTCAGCCTTCCTCTGACTTAGCCAACGTGATTGATATCGATATTGATGAGCTGATTCGCGGCATCAGAAATGAATCGACCGCAAAAAAACGGATTCATGATGGCAGCGAAGACATGATCGAGCGTGACACGTTGATCGGTGCCACCCTGGTTGCGCGTGGGTTGAAGCAGTTCAAGCCAAAACAGGCAGCACTCATTCGTTCGGAGTTGCGGGCGATCGAAACGGTTTTCTCTGATGCCAATTACGCCATAAGTCAAAATCTGCAAGAAGCCGATGCGGTTTACACAAGCTTCTTTGGCGCTGACCATCGAGTCGTTGCGGGGCAATTCGCTGAGTCAGTCTCGCGAGGCCTGGCGCTGTCCAGGGAGTATCAGGGCGTGTGGGGGGAGGAAAAATTTATCGGCGTTGATGTCGATAATGACGCCGCCGCATGGATGTACAAAAGAGATTTTCATGGCCGGTTCTTCATCAACCGGAAGTACATGCGACGTGGAATTTTGAGTATGTCGCTGGGCCATGAAATGTTGCACACCAACAGAGTTGACCGGTTCCAGGCCATCGGGCCCAATGCCGCGGATTTCTTCTATCTGAACAACCATCTGCAAGGTCTGTTGAGCCCGGATTTGCCAAGCATTTATGACGTGCCGGAGCGCGGTGTTTCCGAAGCGATCATGCGTGGTGGATTGACGGTCGATTACTTGAAGGCCTTCGGGGACGATCACGATAGCTTTTTGTTCGGCGTCAGTGATTACCTGGGCGTCGACGACGATCTGGATCTTCATACGGCGGTTGACCTGTTCAATGCCAATTCGCAGATGCGCGCGCACATGGCGGCGAACAATGCTGACAGCGTTGTTTACGCGGCGAAAAGCCTGCAGACGTTGCAGCGCAACAAAATTGAATATGCGTGGCTTGACAGCCTTATCGAGGATTGATGTGGGCGAGCACTGGCCAAAAGATCACAGGCTGCGGCGGCTCTGAATTATGATCTGGCTTTAAATTGTGACTGGATGCTTCCCATGACCGATCTGTCCGCGTTCCCGATCACCCAGAAATGGCCGGCGCAGTACCCTGACTGGATTCAGCTCTATTCCTTGCCGACGCCCAACGGCGTCAAAGTCTCGATCATGCTCGAAGAGATCGGCCTGCCGTACGAGCCGCACAAGGTCGCTTTCGACAGTAATGATCAATTGTCTGCCGAGTTCCTCTCGCTGAACCCGAACAACAAGATCCCGGCGATCCTGGATCCGCATGGCCCCGAAGATCAGCCACTGGCGCTGTTCGAATCCGGTGCGATCCTGATTTATCTGGCCGACAAAAGCGGCCAGTTGCTCGCGCAGGAAGGTGCGCAGCGCTACGAAACCATCCAGTGGCTGATGTTCCAGATGGGCGGCATCGGTCCGATGTTCGGCCAGCTCGGTTTCTTCAACAAATTCGCTGGCAAGGATTACGAGGACAAGCGCCCGCGTGATCGTTACGTCGATGAAAGCAAACGTCTGCTCAAGGTGCTCGACGGCCGGCTCGAGGGCCGTGACTGGATCATGGGCGAGCGCTATACCATCGCTGATATCGCTACGTTTCCGTGGGTGCGTAACTTGATCGGCTTTTATGAAGCGGGTGATCTGGTCGGCATCCAGAACTTCCCGAATGTCACCCGCGTACTCGAGCGATTCCTCGCCCGCCCAGCGGTCATTCGCGGCCTGACCATCCCCTCGTAATCTCAGGGCTATACACATAACCCTGTGGGAGCGAGCTTGCTCGCGAAGGCGTCGTGTCAGCCAGCATTGCTATTGCTGATACACCAACTTCGCGAGCAAGCTCGCTCCCACAGGGGATTTGTTGTGCCACAGGGATTATTACACCCCCGGTAATGCACTCTTGATTGATCCAGGTTTGTACCGCGGGCCCCGCAAGGCATAAGCTTCGCCCCCTACGACTTTCGTCTCATCTGCCGTTTTCAGGAAAGGCCCTCATGTCCAGTCAGTTCCCCGAAGCACGTCCCCGCCGTCTGCGCCGCAATGCGAGCCTGCGCAGCCTGTTCCAGGAAACCGAGTTCAGCCTGAACGATCTGGTGCTGCCGATTTTTGTCGAGGAAGAAATCGATGACTTCGTGCCGATCAAGAGCATGCCCGGGGTGATGCGCATTCCCGAGCGCAAACTGGCCAGCGAAATCGAGCGTTATGCCCGCGCCGGCATCAAGTCGGTGATGACTTTCGGCGTGTCGCATCATCTGGACAGCAACGGCAGCGATACCTGGCGCGAGAATGGTCTGGTCTCGCGCATGTCGCGCATCGCCAAGGACGCTGTGCCGGAGATGATCGTGATGTCCGACACTTGCTTCTGCGAATACACCGATCACGGCCACTGCGGCGTGATGCACAACCATGAGGTCGACAACGACCAGACCCTGATCAACCTCGGCAAACAGGCTGTAGCCGCTGCTCGCGCCGGTGCCGACGTGATCGCGCCGTCGGCGGCGATGGATGGTCAGGTGCGGGCGATTCGTCAGGCACTCGACGCGGCCGGGTTCACCCAGATTCCGATCATGGCTTACTCGACCAAGTTCGCCTCGGCACTCTACGGCCCGTTCCGCGAGGCCGGTGGCAGTGCGCTGAAAGGCGACCGCAAAAGCTATCAGATGAACCCGATGAACCGCCGCGAAGCCCTGCGCGAATCGTTGCTCGACGAGCAGGAAGGCGCCGATGCGCTGATGGTCAAACCGGCTGGCGCTTACCTCGACATCATCCGCGACATTCGTGAAGCCTCGAACCTGCCACTGGCGGCGTATCAGGTCAGTGGCGAGTACGCGATGATCAAGTTTGGCGCGCAGGCCGGGGCAATTGATGAGGATCGCGTGGTGCGAGAGAGTCTGGGCGCGATCAAGCGGGCGGGTGCTGATTTGATCTTTACTTACTTTGCGATGGATTTGGCATTGGCCGGGATCTAAGTAACAACGCAAATCCAAACTGTAGGAGTGAGCCTGCTCGCGATAGCGTCGTGCCAACCGACATCAATGTTGACTGATACGACGCTATCGCGAGCAGGCTCACTCCTACAGGGTTTTGTGGTGTGTCAGGGGCAGTTGAAGTAGGGTCGGATGCCGTGATCGCGGAAGTAGCGTTCAATCACTTTCGGGTCCGCGCTGCTTTCGGCAATCGCCACATAAGTATCCGGGCGCAGCAGATAAAAACCGTTGCGCCCTAATCCTGCCGCTTCAAACGCCGGGCGCCAGTCGAACACATGCAGCGGTAAATGGTGTTCATTGCACCAGGCGATCATTTCGTCGCTGGTGTCGCCGTACACGTGCACCTGCCAGCATGGTTGCCTTAGCGGTTCGTAATTATCCCCCTCACCATCATGCGCCCACGGCAAGCGATCGCCGCCATGCACGTGGCCGGCGGCGCCCTGGCTCAGCGGCATGCCGCGATAGTTGAGGGTGACTTGTGACACGGTGCGAAAAAGGAACTCGCGACTGGCCTCGAACGAAGCCATTTTCGGGATCAGAAACGGTGCCACACGCATGCGCAGCAGATCGGCCATGCGTCCCTCGGCAGTGACAAAACTGAAGACTTTGTCGGTGGTCGACACCAGTCGGCGGGCGAAGGCAATGCGTTCGGTTTCGTAGCTGTCGAGCAGGCTTGGTTCGGCGCCACCGCTGAGCACGGCGGCGAGTTTCCACGCCAGATTGATCGCGTCGCCAATGCCGGTGTTCATGCCCTGACCGCCCGCCGGGCTGTGCACATGGGCGGCATCGCCGAGCAGAAACGCACGACCGCTGCGAAAATGCTCGGCCACGCGGTGATGCACGCGGTAGGTCGAGAACCAGTGCACGTCTTCGATATGCACTTTCAGATGTTCGATGGCACGGCTGCTGACGTCGGAGAATTCCAGGCTTTCGGCGCGATCCGCGCGCTCATCACGCACCGTGCCGATCAACCGCGCGCGGCCTTCGCCGGCCAGGGGAAACACGGCGAGGAAGTCCGCCTCATCCAGATCCAGGTGCAACTCGCCGTTCATCGCCGGGCCGCTGGCCTTGACGTCGGCGACGTAGAAAATCTGCTGATAGGTGCCGCCGGGAAAACCGGTGTCGAGGGTTTTGCGCACCACTGAGCGGGCGCCATCACATCCCGCCAGATAACAGGCCTGGCAGATTTCCTGCTCGCCATCGGGCAGGCGCAAGTGCGCGGTGAGGCCGTCGCCGGTTTCCTCGAAGCTTTCCAGGGTGGTATCGCGTTCGACCGTGACGCCGTAGTCTTCAAGACGCTCGATCAGCAGCCGTTCGTGTTGATCCTGCGGGAAGATTTCGACGAATGCGTAGGGCGTCAGGCCTTCGCCGATGCGATTCAGTGGCAACTGCGCGATCGGTTTGCCGTTGACCCAGAAATTCGCCGCCGCCACTCGATGGCCGTTGCGCACCACGGTGTCGGCGAGGTCCAGTTGCCGGTACAACTCGAGGGTGCGCGCCTGCACCGCCAGCGCTCGCGACGTGGTGCCGGGCGCGGAGGTTTTATCGATGATGCGCACGCGCACGCCCAGTTTGCTCAGCCACAGGGCCAGCACCAGTCCGGTCGGGCCGGCGCCGATGATCAGAACGTCGCTGCGGTTCATGGGCCTGTCCTCCGATTGCTGTGCAGCAAGTATGGATCAGAAGGAGAGGCTGGCCAGTTGATCGGCCAGACGGGGAGGTTTTGATGGTGTTCGGAAGGGGTGCTGTTGTGTGACGTAAATACGG
The DNA here is from genome assembly GCF_054682705.1 of Pseudomonas sp. H1_D05. NCBI lineage: Bacteria > Pseudomonadati > Pseudomonadota > Gammaproteobacteria > Pseudomonadales > Pseudomonadaceae > Pseudomonas > Pseudomonas sp. H1_D05. The sequence continues at coordinate 6,074,578 of NZ_CP162825.1, read as the reverse complement.
GCCCCTCACCCCAGCCCTCTCCCGAGGGAGAGGGAGCCGATTTGGGGTCCGTTCAAAACCTGAGTTCGACTCGATATTTCAGGTCGGTGTAGCTCGAAAGAACACCACGGTCAGTCCCCTTTCCTCTAAAAGGCGAGGGGAAGGGGAGCCGATTTGCGTGTTTTTTAAGACTTGAGTTCGACTCGATATTTCAGGTCGGTGTAGCTCGAAAGAACAGCACGGTCAGTCCCCTCTCCCTCTGGGAGAGGGCTAGGGTGAGGGGCTTTTCAGCTTTAAAAATCAATAGTGCCGGACAACTTCGCCACCCGCGGCTCACCCTGAGTCAGATACCCACCCTGAGCCGATTCCCAGTACTTCTTGTTCGCCAGATTCTCCACGCCCAGACGCACGGTCACGTCCTTCTCCGACATCTTGAACGCATAACGCGCCCCCGCATCGAAGCGGTTCCAGGTCGGCAGGCTCAGATTGTTCGCCGCATCCGCGTATTGACCGCCAGTGCGCAGCATCCGCGCATTCAGCGCTACACCTTGCAGACCCGGCACGTCCCAATCCGCACCAGCGTTGAACTGGAAGGTCGGCACACCGATCGCACGGTTGCCGTCATTGGCGCCGTTGAGGGTGTTCTTCAGTTCGGTGTCCATCAGGGTCAGACCGCTGATCAGGCGCAGGCCCTGGATCGGCTCGCCGAACACGTTCATTTCCACGCCTTTGTTGATCTGCTCGCCTTCACGTACGTAGGTGCAGGTAGTCGCACTGTCGATTTCGCAGTAACCATCGCTCGGCTGCTCGATGCGATAAACACCGAGGCTGGCGCCGTAAGTGCCCATGTCGACTTTCACCCCGACTTCGGTCTGCTTGGAACGCGCGGGTGCATAGACTTCGTTGCCGTTGGTCACACGGAAACCACCGGAACTGGTCGGCGAGGTCGGGCCCTGGGCCAGGCCTTCGATGTGGTTGGCATAGAACGACACATGGTCCCACGGCTTGAACACCACGCCGTAGACGGGTGTGGTGATCGATTCGTCGTAGCTCGACTTGCGACCGCCGCTGCCCCAACTGGCGTAGTTGTAGCCTTGCACCACCAGTTGCTGACGACGCAGGCCGGCGGTGACCAGCAGGCGATCATCGAAGAAACCGAGGGTGTCGGAGAGTGCGATGCTGCGGTTGAAGGTCTTGCCGACGATGCCCGGATCATTCAAGTCGCCGCCGGCAAAATTGCCCACTGGCGACGGCGTCTGTACCGGGTGGTAGATGTTGTTGGCGTACTTGGTCAGGTCGAAATCATAGGCGCTGCGTTGTTCGGCCCAGATTCCGGTCAGGCCGAAGTTGAGCTTGTGGCTGACCGCGCCGGTATCGAATTTGCCGTTGAGGCCGGCCATGACGCTGGTGTTGTCTTCATCGTGCGGAATGAACGAGCCAGTGGTGAACGAAGCACCGTTGTTGCCGACCAGGGTGGTCGAGTTGTAGCGCCCGACTTCGCGGGTGTGCTTGGCGCCGCCGGCCGCGTAGGCGGTCCAGTTGTCATTCAGGTCGTATTCGGCGCGGAGCATGCCGAAGGTGTCTTCGATGTCGGTGTAACCCCACTTCGGCGCGTAGTTGGTGTCGGCCGACGGCGCATCCGGAATGTGCGTGGCAGTGCCGAGGTTGACCGAGTTGCGGCCACCGTTGACGCGTTCTTTTTGATACGCGAAATCGCCGGAAATGCGCAGGGCATCACCGCGATAATCGAGGCCAATGGCAAACAGTTTCGAGCGCTGGTTTTCGTGATCGATGCCGGTGTCGCCTTCACGCTGCGACAGGTTGATCCGTGCACCGAAGCGGTTGTCTTCACCGAAGCGCTGGCCAATGTCGAAGTGATGACCGATGCGACCTTCGCTGTTGATGTCGGTGGTGTAACGCCGCAGCGGCACGTCGCCGGCGCGTTTCGGTTGCAGGTTGACGCCGCCGCCGATGCCGGAACCGGTCGGCGTTACGCCATTGATAAAGGCGTTCGGGCCTTTGAACACTTCCACGCGCTCCAGCGCGTCGGTGGAAATGATCTGCCGTGGTAACACGCCGTAGAGGCCGTTATAGGAAATGTCGTCGCCGGTCAGCGGCAGGCCGCGGATCATGAAAATCTGCGCCTGGTTAGAGAAACCCGAGGCCTGACGCACCGACGAATCGTTGAGCAATACGTCGGCGACGTCTTCGGCCTGCTGATCCTGAATCAATTGTTCGGTGTAGGACGCGGCGCTGAACGGCACGTCCATCATGTCCTGATTACCCAGCACGCCGAGCTGGCCGCCACGGGCGATCTGACCACCCGTGTAAACCGGGGGCAGGGCGTTGGGCGTCGGGGCTTGGGCGTTGACGTTGACGTCGTCCAGCACCAGCGCTTTGGTATCGCCTTCAGCGGCGTGGGCGGTGACAGTCAGGGAGCACAGCAGGGCGAGAAGCGTCGGGCGAAACGGGACGGCGAGTCGAGCTGGAACGGGCATGTAGGGACCTGGAGGCGCACGGCCAGTGAGAAAAATAAGGGCGGCGCGGGAACTCCTTGCGCAAATGCGACTCCAGGTGCAAATGATAGGTTTTCTCAGTAACGATTTGCAATCAGTTTGTCATCACCCCTTCAATACCCGAATTCCTGTGTAGGAGCCTGCGGCAGCTCCTACACGGATTGTGTATGGTGGTTTGGGCTTAACGGACTGGATAAAGCTTCATGCACAACTTTCAATTACCGATCACCCTCGCCGCACTGCTGGTGCTCGCCGGTTGCGCCGGGCAACGCAGCCAGGAACCGGTGCCCCGTGCGCCTGCTGAAGTGAAGGCCGAGATCGTGCGGCTGATGCCGGCCAAGACTGCCGATCGGCAAGGCTGGGCCACCGATATCTACGCCGCGTTTGCCGCGCAGAACATCAGCCCGACCACGCAGAATCTGTGTTCGGTGCTGGCCGTTGCCGAACAGGAATCTACCTTTCAGGCCGACCCCACGGTGCCCGGCCTAGGCAAGATCGCCCGCGACGAAATCGATCGCCGCGCCGCCAAAGTGCACATCCCCAGCCTGTTGGTCAGCGGCGCGTTGCAAGTGCGCTCAACCAACGGCAAGACCTACAGCGAACGCTTGAACGCCGCACGCAGTGAGAAAGAACTCAGCGGTATTTTCGACGACTTCATCGGCCGGGTGCCGATGGGTCGCACGCTGTTCGGTGGCTTCAACCCGGTGCACACCGGCGGGCCGATGCAGGTCAGCATCGAATTTGCCGAGCAACACGCCAAGGATTATCCGTACCCGGTAGACGGCACGATCCGCCACGAGGTGTTCAGCCGCCGTGGTGGCATGTATTTCGGTATTGCCCACTTGCTCGGTTACCCGGTGAGTTATCGCGAGCCGCTTTATCGCTTCGCCGATTTCAACGCCGGGTGGTACGCCAGTCGTAATGCCGCATTTCAAAACGCGGTGAGCCGCGCCTCGGGCATCCCGCTGGCGCTGGATGGCGACCTGATCCGCTACGACTCGATCATGCCCGGCGGCACGGAACTGGCGGTGCGCACCCTCGGCAAGTCATTGGGCATGCGCAACCCGACGATTCGCGACCAATTGGAGAAGGGCAAAACCCTGGAATTCGAAGAGACCAAACTCTATCAGCGGGTGTTCGAACTGGCGGAGCAAGCGGAGGGGAAAAAGCTGCCGCGCGCGGTGTTGCCGGGGATCGTGCTGCAGAGCCCGAAGATCACCCGCAAACTCACCACAGCGTGGTTCGCCAAGCGCGTGGACGAGCGCTACAAGCGCTGCATGGCCAAGGCCGGATAAATCAGACAGACATAAAAAACCCGGCCAAGGGAGCCGGGTTTCTCTGGGTTGTTGCGCTTACAGCCAATCATCAGGCAACGCGACGTTCGATCAGACGATCCGAGCCACCTTCAGCAACGCGACGTTCGAGCAGACGATCAGCGCCACCTTCGGCAACGCGGCGTTCGATCAGACGATCAGAACCACCTTCGGCAACGCGGCGTTCGAGCAGACGATCAGAACCACCTTCAGCAACACGGCGTTCGATCAGACGATCCGAGCCACCTTCAGCAACGCGACGTTCAAGCAGACGATCAGCGCCACCTTCGGCAACGCGGCGTTCGAGCAGACGATCAGAACCACCTTCAGCAACGCGACGTTCAAGCAGACGATCCGAACCGCCTTCAGCCAAACGACTTTCGATCAGTTTGTCCGAGCCGCCTTCGGCGATCATGGTGTGGGCCGGGGTAGCGGCGAAAGCGTTGATAGCGAAGACCGAGAAAGCGATACCGAGAAGAGTTTGGCGTTTCATGATGGTGTGCTCCGGGGTGTTGTTGGTTGGTATGGAGCAGATGTTACGCCCGGGATTTTTTATGAGAACTTCATTGCCGTGATGGTGAACATCGATGCCGATGATGGTAGCCAGGAGCCGCAGAGCAGAGCCTCACAGCACCTTCACAGCGCGCCCGATCGCCTGAATCGGCCCGGTCGGTTTGCCGATCGGCGAGCCATTGGCGCCCTCAAGTGTCAGCTCGAATAGCTGATTGGGTTGCAGCGGCGGCAACTTGTCCAACGGCACCGACAACGCCTGTCCAGGCTTGACCAACCCCAGCGAAACCGGCCCTTGCCAGCCATCAGCCTTGGTCCAGAATTCCAGCGCCTTGTCCGTCGGCACCTCAACCACACCGAGCGGAATCAACTGAATTTCCCGCGAGTTGCTCGCCTGAATCACCCAGCCCGGGGCCTTGTCCTGCGGCGCAACCAGCACCACCAGATAGCTGGGTTTCGGCGTGGTCTGGGTCAGCAGGATCGAACCCAGAATCAACGTGGCAGCCAAGCCGGCTGCGCTCAACCCACGCCAGAGCGGCAGCAGGTTCCACCATGAAGTTGAAGGTGCTTGCCGCGCCAGTCGCCCGACACTGCGCTCGATGCGTTGCCACAACTGCGCCGAGGGTTGCTGCGGTTCGGCCAGATCCGTCAGCTCCAGCAGACGCCGTTCCCAGGCGTCTACCGCTGCGCGCAATTGCGGATCATTCGGCAAGCGCCGTTGCACCTCGCTGCGCTGTTCGAACGACAGCGTGCCGAGCACATATTCGCCGGCCAGTTCATCTCGTTCCTGCGCTGATTCGCTGGTCATCCCATGCACTCCCGCAAGGCATTGAGGCTGCGCTTGATCCACGCTTTGACGGTGCCCAGCGGCGTGTCGAGGCGCGCGGCAATCTGCGCGTGGCTGTAGCCGTCGACGTAAGCATGCAGGACGCAACTGCGCCGTTGTGGCTCCAGCTGTTCAAGGCAATGGTGGATGCGCGCCGAGTGCGCGTGGGCGTCGAAGCTGGCATCGTCCGCAGCGGTTTCGTGGGCCTCGCTGAACGGCGTTTCCCGGCCGTGATCACGCAGCAGATTCAGCGCCAGATGCCGGGTCACGCTGAACATCCAGCCACGCGCCGAACCGCGCGCCGGATCAAACCCCGCCGCGCCGTTCCAGATTTTGATGAAGGCCTCATGAACGATGTCCTCCGCCAGCGCCGTATCGCGCACCAAGCGCTTGGCCACGCCGAGCAGACGCGGACCTTCCTGCACATACAAATCGCGCAGGGCCGAACGCTCGCCACGGGCACAGGCAGCGAGGCGGGCTTCGTAATCGAAAACGGATTCGGCTAAAGGCATGTCGTGCAATCTAGCTCACATTCCGTAAACATCCAGAACCCATTGACCACTGTGGGAGCGAGCTTGCTCGCGAAGGCGGCCGGTCAGAGAAGACTGTGTTGACTGACACTCCGCCTTCGCGAGCAAGCTCGCTCCCACAGGGTTTATCAGTGGTGCCAGAAGTCAGTTCGCCGCCCAGAAGATGTAATCGGCCTGGTACTTCACCACTTCCTGCTTGCCCTTGTTCGCCGTTGTGCATTCGCTGCCCGGCGCCACGCCGCCCTTGAGCGCGACACGCTGGATGTAACTCACGCCGCTCATCGCGCCTTTACCCTCGGCCGGGTTGGCCTTGACCAGTTGATAGGGCAGGTTGCCGGGAGTCGACGGCGCCACGGCCAGTTGTGTGCCGGTGACTTTCGAACCGTCCTTGGCCTGCCAGGTCGCTGGCGGGCCGAAGTAGGTGCCGACCTGCTTGCCGCTGCGATCATTGAGCACCGCTTTCGGACCGACAAACGTCCACTCGGTCTGCCCGGCCGCGTTAGGCTTGTCGCGGCACTCGTAGGTGATCTCGCCGACGCCGGTGGTTTCCATGGCGATCTTGTGGCCGTCCGGCACTTTGATCGCGTCGGGGTAACTGCTTTGGGCGAAGGTCGTCGAGGACAGGGCGAGCAAACCGGTGAGGCCAATCAGTTGAGTGATGTTCATCAGTGTTATCTCCAAAAAAGGGTAAACCGCTGACAGCCGAAGAGGGCTGTTACAGGGACTACCCGTGACGGAGGCGTTTGGATGCAGTGGCGGAAAATAAATTTCAATGACTCACCACCATCCCTGTAGGAGTGAGCCTGCTCGCGATGGCGGTGGGTCAGGCAGCACTCATGTCACTGGAATACCGCTATCGCGAGCAGGCTCACTCCCACAGGGTTTTGAGTCGGGCTTGAGGCCGGAGGCTTTCAGGAGTTCCCGGGTATAAGGGTGTTTGGGCGCGGCAAAAATCTCCCGCGACGAACCCTGCTCCACCACCTTGCCATCCTTGATCACCATCAAGTCATGCGCCAGCGCATGTACCACCGCCAGATCATGGCTGATGAACAAATAGGTCAGCCCATGCCTGATCTGCAATTGCCGCAACAACTCCACCACCTGTTTCTGCACCGTGCGATCCAGCGCCGATGTCGGCTCATCGAGCAGAATCAGCGCCGGCTCCAGCACCAGTGCGCGGGCGATGGAAATGCGCTGGCGCTGGCCGCCGGAAAACTCGTGGGGATAACGATGGCGGCTCTGCGGGTCGAGACCGACTTCCTCCAGCACCCGGATCACCGCCGCTTCCCGCTCGGACTCGGTGCCGATACCGTGAGTCAGCAAGCCTTCGGCAATAATCTGCTGCACTGACATCCGTGGGCTGAGGCTGCCGAACGGGTCCTGGAACACCACTTGAATCTGCCGCCGCAACGGCCGCATCAAACGTTGATTGAGCAAGCTCAGTTGCTTGTTACCAAAACGGATATTGCCCTCGGACTCGACTAACCGCAGGATCGCCTGACCCAGCGTCGATTTACCCGAACCCGACTCACCGACAATCCCCAAAGTCTTGCCCCGTTGCAGGGTGAAACTCACGCCGTCCACCGCTTTGATGTAATCCTGCTGGCGACTGAACAACGCCTTGGGCAATGGAAACCACACCTTCAAATCATCGACTTCGAGCAGGTTGTGGTCGTACTCACTGGGCACCGGCGCACCGCTCGGTTCGGCCTCGATCAGCAAGCGACTGTAAGGATGCTGCGGCGCGCGAAACAGCGTTTCGCAATCGGCCTGCTCAACGATCACGCCTTTACGCATCACGCACACGCGCTGAGCGATACGCCGGACCAGATTGAGGTCATGGCTGATCAGCAACAGCGACATGCCCAACCGTTGCTGCAACTCGATCAACAGTTCGAGAATCTTCTGCTGCACCGTGACATCCAGCGCCGTGGTCGGCTCATCGGCGATCAACAGTTCCGGCTCGTTGGCCAGCGCCATGGCGATCATCACCCGTTGCCGTTGTCCGCCGGAAAGCTGATGTGGATAGGCTTTCAAACGCTGCAACGGCTGGCGAATGCCGACCAGTTCCAGCAGCTCCAGAGTCCGTTCGCGGGCAGCGCGGCCCTTGAGGCCTTTGTGAATTTCCAGTACTTCGCTGACTTGCTTTTCCACGGTGTGCAGCGGGTTCAGCGAGGTCATCGGCTCCTGGAAAATCATCGCAATGCGGTTGCCGCGCAGGCCGCGCATCTGCTGCTCGCTGGCGTGCAACAAGTCCACGCCGTTGTAGCGGATCGCGCCGCTGCTGCTGACGTTCTTGCCCGGCAACAAACGCAGAATCGAATGCGCCGTCACCGACTTGCCCGAGCCGGATTCACCGACCAGTGCCAGACACTCGCCGCGGCGAATATCGAGGTTCAAACCGTGCACCACTTCCTGCCCGGCGAAGGCCACGCGCAGATCGCGGATCTCGATCAAATTGTCGTTCATCTCAGCTCCTTGGATCAAACGCATCACGGCAAGCCTCACCGATGAAAACCAACAAAGACAAAATCAGCGCCAAGGCGAAAAACGCCGTCAGCCCCAGCCACGGCGCTTGCAGATTGCGCTTGGCCTGACCGATCAATTCGCCCAGCGACGCAGTGCCGGCCGGCATGCCAAAGCCGAGAAAATCCAACGCGGTCAGCGTGGCGATGGCGCCGGTCAGGATGAACGGCAGGTAGGTGAGGGTGGAGGTCATGGCGTTGGGCAGGATGTGCCGGCACATCAGTTCGTTGTCGCTCAGGCCCAGCGCTCGCGCAGCTTTGACGTATTCCAGATTGCGCCCACGGAGGAACTCGGCGCGCACCACATCGACCAGCGCCAGCCAGGAAAACAGCGCCATGATCCCCAGCAACCACCAGAAACTCGGCGAGACGAAACCGGACAAAATGATCAGCAAATACAGCACCGGCAACCCCGACCAGATCTCCAGCAGCCGTTGTCCGAGCAAGTCGACCCAGCCACCGTAATAACCCTGCAACGCCCCGGCAACGATGCCAATCAACGCACTGATGCCAGTGAGGATCAGCGCAAACAGAATCGAAATCCGCGTGCCGAAAATCACCCGCGCCAACACGTCGCGCGCCTGATCATCGGTGCCCAGCCAATTGCTCGATGACGGCGGACTCGGTGCCGGTTCGCTGAGGTCGTAATTGACCGTGTCGTAACTGAACGGGATCGGCGGAAACAGCATCCAGCCGCCCTGATCCTCAATCAGCTTGTGTACGTAACTGCTGGCGTAATCCGGTTGAAACGGCAGCTCGCCGCCGAAATCGGTTTCCAGGTAATCGCTGAGGATCGGGAAGTAGAAAGCGTCGTGGTAACGGATCACCAGCGGCTTGTCATTGGCGATCAGCTCACCGCCCAGACAAATCAGGCACAGACCGATAAACAGCCACAACGACCAGCGTCCGCGCCGATTGGCTTTGAATTGCGCAACGCGACGCTGACCGAGAGGAGAAAGAGTGAACATCAGGCAGTCCTCGCCGAGAAGTCGATGCGCGGGTCGAGCAGGGTGTAGCAGAGGTCGCCGATCAGCTTGATCAACAGGCCGAACAGGGTGAACAGAAACAGCGCGCCGAACACCACCGGGTAGTCGCGCGATACCGCCGCTTCGTAGCTCATGCGCCCGAGGCCGTCGAGGTTGAAGATGGTTTCGATCAGCAGGGAACCGGCGAAAAACACCTCGATCAGTGCCGACGGCACACCGGCCACCACCAACAGCATTGCGTTGCGAAACACATGGCCGTAGAGCACGCGCCTCTCGGTCAAACCCTTGGCCCGTGCGGTGATCACGTACTGACGGCTGATCTCGTTGAGGAAGCTGTTCTTGGTCAGGATCGTCAGGGTGGCGAAGCCGCCGATCACCAACGCCGTCACTGGCAATACCAGGTGCCAGAGGTAGTCGCCGACCTTGCCCAATGTGCTGAGGCTGTCGAAGTTGTCCGAGACCAGCCCTTGCACCGGAAACCAGTTGACGTAGCTGCCACCGGCAAACACCACGATCAACAGAATCGCGAACAGGAACGCCGGCAACGCATAGCCGATGATGATCGCCGTGCTGCTCCAGACATCAAACGCGCTGCCGTTCCTGATCGCTTTGCGAATGCCCAGCGGGATCGAAATCAGGTAGGTGATCAGCGTCGCCCATAAACCCAGCGACAGCGACACCGGTAACTTCTGCACGATCAGATCAGTGACCTTGGCGCCGCGAAAAAAACTGCTGCCCAGATCCAGCTGCGCATAGTTTTTCAGCATCAGCCACAAGCGTTCGTGCATCGGTTTGTCGAAGCCGTAATGGTGTTTGATCTCCTCGATCAGCGCCGGATCGAGGCCACGGCTGCTGCGCCCGGCGCCGCCAATTGCAGTAACCTCGCCACCACCGCCCATGCTGTGCCCGCCGAAGCCTTGCAAGCGGGCAATCGCCTGCTCCACCGGCCCACCCGGCGCGGCCTGCACAATCAGAAAATTCACCACCAGAATGCACAGCAGCGTCGGGATGATCAGCAGCAAACGTCGACTCAGATAACGCAACATGTCACTGGCCCCCCGCAAGCTGGCTGTGCATTTGTTGCGTGGTCAGCGCCTTGGCCGATACCTCCCACCAGGTGTTGAGGCCTTCGTCGTAGGCCGGTTGCACGGCCGGCATGCCGAAGCGGTTCTGATACACCGTCGGCGTGCCTTTGGAGTAATAGTTGGGAATCATGTAGTAACCCCATTGCAGCACCCGGTCGAGGGCGCGGGCGTAATGCACCATGGCTTCGCGGCTGTTGGCCTGGACCAGTCCGTCAATCAGTTGATCGACCGCCGGATTGGCCAGCACCATCGAGTTCGAACTGCCGACTTGCGTGGCGCTTTGCGAGGCGTACAGGCTGTACAACTCGCGGCCGGGAGAGACGATCGGATCGCCGCTGCGCGGGAAACTGGTGACGATCATGTCGTAGTCGCGGGCGTTGAGGCGGTTGACGTATTGCGCTGAATCGATGCGCCGCAAATTGAGGGTGATGCCGATCTGCGCGAGGGTGCGTTTGAACGGCAGCAACATGCGATCGAAGCCGCCCTGACCGTCGAGGAAAGTGAACTCCAGCGGCTCACCCGCAGCGTTGACCAGACGATTGTGTTGCGGCGTCCAGCCGGCCTCGGCGAGCAGCTTCAGCGCTTGCAGTTGTTTGTCGCGGATGTAGCCACTGCCATCGGTTTTCGGTGCCTGGTACACCGTGGTGAAAACCTCGTCGGGAATCTGCCCACGCAGCGGTTCGAGGATCTTCAATTCCTCGGCGTCGGGCAGGGCGGTGGCGGCCATTTCGCTCTTCGGCCAGAAGCTGTTCTGGCGCACGTAGAAGCCGCGCATCATCTGTTTGTTGGTCCACTCGAAATCCCACAGCAGGCTGATCGCCTGACGCACGCGGCGATCCTTGAAGAACGGGTTCTGCAGGTTGAACACGAAGCCTTGCGCCGCCGTCGGTTTCTCCGGCGCCAGGATCGACTGCTGCAAGCGACCGTCGCGCAACGCCGGGCTGTCATAGCCGACCACGTAACCGGACGAGGAGAACTCGCGGTTGTAGTCGAACGCGCCGGCCTGCAGCAGTTGGCGGGCGACGTCGGTGTCACCGTAGAAATTCACCGTGAGCGTGTCGAAGTTGTACATCCCGCGACTGACCGGCAGGTCTTTGCCCCACCAGTCCGGATCGCGCTCGAAACTGATGCTGCGCCCGGCGTCGACCTTGCTGACCCGGTACGGGCCGCTGCCCAGCGGTGGCTCGAAACCGCCGCCATTGGCGAAGTCGCGAGTTTTCCACCAGTGCTCGGGGACCACGCGCATCGTCGCCAGATCCAGCGCCAAGGTGCGGTTGAGGTTGTTCTTGAAGGTGAAGCGCACCTGCCGTGGGCCTTCGATCAGCACGTCCTGCACATCGGCGTATTGCTGGCGATAACTCAGGCTGCCTTTGGTCATCAACAGGTTGAAGGTGTAGCGCACGTCTTCGGCGGTGATCGGTGTACCGTCGGCGAAACGTGCTTTTGGATTGAGGGTGAAGCGCACCCAGAGTCCATCGGGATCGCGCTCGATCTGCTGCGCGACCAGTGCGTAAACGGTGTACGGCTCGTCGAGTGAACGGAACGCCAGCGGCGAATACACCCAGTCGTTGACCTGCACCACGGAAATGCCCTGATCGGCATACGGGCTGATGTAGTTGTACTGACCGATCTCCATCGACGCGCGACTGAGCGAACCGCCCTTCGGCGCGTTGGGATCGACGAAATCAAAGTGCTGGAAGTTCGCCGGATACTTCGGCGCCTCGCCGTACACCGTCAGCGCATAGCTGCCAGCGGCCAGCGCCGAGGTGCCGGTGCACAGCAGCGCACTGCCGAGCAGCAAGCCAGCCATGTTGCGCAAAAAACTCATGCAATCACTCCTCAAAATCCCTGAAGGAACCCGACCCCCCCCTGTGGGAGCGAGCTTGCTCGCGAATGCTGTGTATCAGTGAAGGATGTGTTGACTGATACACCGCATTCGCGAGCAAGCTCGCTCCCACATTGGGTTTGCGGTGCTCTTGGTTAGAAGTGGTAAGTCATGCGTGCAAACAACGTACGGCCCAGCGGGTCGGTGTAGCGCGGGTCATAGCCGCTCTGGAAGTTGTAGGCCTGGTTGGAGAACGGCGGGTTGCGGTCGAACACGTTCTTCATCCCGGCATCGACATCCAGCACCTTGTTGAAGGTGTAACCGGCCGACAGGTCCCAGACCGAATACGACGCCACGCGCGCGTGGGTGTCGCGGTCGTAGTCGTTGTAACCCGTGGTGAAGCGGTTGGTCAGTGCCGCCCGCGCCGCGCCGAAGGTCCAGCTGCCGGTGAGGTTGTGCTTCCAGCGTGCGATCACGCCGTCACCCTGGAAGTCGCCGACCTTGTCGGTGAACGGGCCTTTGATGGTGCTCTGGAAGTCGTACTCGTCAACGTAAGTGCCTTGCAGGCCCAGACCGAACTGACCGTACGGCGTGTTCGGGAAGCGATAATCCAGCGACACATCGACACCGTTGGTTTCGACGATGCCAAGGTTGGCGTTGCCGGTGACGATGTAGTTGAGCGTGCCGTCGGCGTTGCGCACGAAGCGGTCCGGGTAGGAGCCGGCCTGATCAAACACGGTGGATTCCGGGAACGGCTGGATCTGGTTGGAGATGTGAATCCACCAGAAATCCAGACCCACCGAGAGGTTGTTGATCGGCTGATAGACGAAGCCGAGGGTCACGTTACGGGCCTTTTCCGGGGCCAGATCTTCGTTGCCGCCAATCTGATTGAGGAACTGCTGACCGCAATCACGGCCGCCGTTACCGCCCGGTTGCACCACGCCGCCAGTACACAGCACCGGGTCGTTGTAGTAACCCTGAGTGAAAGTGATGCTGCGCGGCGAATACAGCTCGTACAGCGACGGCGCCCGGAAGCCTTCACTGTAGGCGCCACGCACCACCAGCTCTTTCAACGGCTGATAACGGAACGAGTATTTCGGGTTGGTGGTGCTGCCGAAGTCGCTGTATTTGTCGTGACGCACGGCGGCGGACAGTTCGAGGCTGTCGAGCACCGGCACGTTGATTTCGGCGTAGGCGGCTTTCACGCTGCGGTCGCCCTCGACACTGCCGTTGGGGTCGATGCCGAGGCTCTGGATGTCGCCGGCGAACGACTCGAAGTCCTGATGGAATTTCTCTTTGCGGTACTCGCCACCCAGGGCCAGACCGGACGGACCTGCGCCGAACCAGTCGCCGATTTCACGACTGATACGACCATCGAAACCGGCTACACGGCCCACCGCAGTGGAATAGGCGCCGTGATACGCCGCGTTGTCGATGTACTGCTGACCGGCCGCCGATTGCGGGCCGAACGGGTTGAGCAAACCACTGGCCAGACCATTGATCATCGCCTGATCGCTGACAAAACCGCTGGTGACGCTGGAGACGATTTTGTTCTGGTTGTACGAGGCGCCGACGTTGTAATCCCAGCCGCCAACCAGACCATCGAAACTGAGCAGGAAGCGCTGGCTGGTGTTCTGGTCTTTCGATTCACGCGGGCCGGCCGCAGTTTCACGCCAGTTGACGTCGACCGGTTGGGTCGGGTCGAGAGCGAAATCGGTCGGCGCTGGGGTGATGCCGTTGCCGGGGTAGTAGGGCGACGAGCCGTCGAGGCTCAGGCCGGTCAACGGCGCAGGGCCAATCGCCGTGGCGTTGTTGTTGCGCGACCAGAAGTACTCGAGATTGACGTTGTGATCGTCGCCGAGTTTGCCGGTGGTTTTGCCGAAGAACGAGGTCTTCTCGGTCTGTGGCACCAGGTCGATGTATTCGCGGGTGCTGAAGCGGCACAAGCCGTCTCGGGCGACCAGGTTCGGCCCGTTGCAATTGCTGTTGGCCAGCGGGTTGGTGGCGTTGCCGTTCTGGCTGTAGTTGCCGGGAAACGCGGTGCCGGAGGTCTGATCGAGGCCGCGACCGGGGGCGTAGTCGGTGGCGAAGGAGCGGTCGTTGGCGTCGAGGTTCTGCTGCTTGTTGTAGTTGAACACGCCGAGGATGTTGAAGCGGTCTTCTTCCAGATCGCCGTAGCCCCAACTGGCGCTCATGTCTTTGGTTTGGCCGCCGCCGCTGTGGGTCGGGGTTTCGCCGCCGAGGGTCAATTGGCCGTCGGTCAGGGATTTCTTGGTGATGAAGTTGATCACGCCGCCGATGGCGTCGGTGCCGTACAGGGCCGAGGCGCCGTCGCGCAGGACTTCGACGCGCTCGATGGCGGCAAACGGAATCATGTTCAGATCCACCGCGCCGCCGGCCGAGTTGGTCCCCGACAAGGCGTTGTTGGCCAGGCGTCGACCGTTGAGCAGCACCAGCGTCTTGTTCGCGCCGATGCCGCGCATGTCGGCGAATGAGGCGCCGCCAGTGGCTGCGCCCACGGAGCCGGCGCTGTTGTTGATCGACTGGCTGCCGGTGATGCGCTGCACCAGTTCGGCGGTGGTGGTCACGCCCTGTTTGCGCAGCTCATCGGCCTTGAGAATGGTGATCGGCACCGCCGTTTCCGCATCGACCCGGCGAATCGCCGAACCGGTCACTTCCACCCGTTGCAGTTGCGTGGTCGGCGCAACCACCGCCGCAGCTGCCGGGACGTTAGCGTTGTCGTCCTCGGCCGCCTGCACAGTCCCGGCGCCCATCCCCATGGCCACCAGATACAACGGAACAAAACGGTGACGAGAAATCGTTGCCACCAATGGTTTGAGCGTGAAGCGTGGAGTGTTCATCAGCATGGTTATTTCCGACTTTTTAGACGTTATCGAATTGGCCTTGTGAGCCCCTCATTGCTCCGCTATCGGTGATACCGCGTGCGGAAAACCACTTTCTTCAAGCAAGCCGATCCCCTCCGAAGACGCGTGGCGTTTTTTCGGTCGGCTGGTTGCGACGGGAGTCAGCGAGCGGTGGCGGGCGTGTCTCTCAAGGCGCGCCCGCCACCGCCCTCAATGGGTGGTCATCACCGATATTTTGGTGATGCCCGAGCGTTCGATCGACGCCATGGCCTTGGCCACCGGCCGTAATTGACGGCGGAGTCGGCCTGCAACTGCACGCGTACTTCGCTGTCCTTGGCCTTGACCTCTTTGAGGCTGGCTTCCAGCGATTCCGGCGCCAGCTCGGTTTTCGCCAGATAGAACTTGCCGTCCTGATCTACGCTGACCACCACCGGATCCTTCTTCTCGGCGGGGGCGACGGCGTCGGTTTTCGGCAGGTTGACCTTGATCGCGTTGGTCATCAGCGGCGCGGTGACGATGAACACCACCAGCAGCACGAGCATCACGTCGACCAGTGGCGTGACGTTCATTTCGCTGAGCACTTCATCGCTGTCTTGAGTGGAGAAGGACATCAGCTAGCCTCCCGCACGGCGGCCGTGGTTTTGCTGGCGATGGCCTGACGGCTGATGGAAAACGCACTGCGCGAGGCGAGGGCGTCGAAGTCATGGGCGAAGTCATCCATGTCTGCCGAAGCGAGTTTCAGACGACGCAGGAAGAAGTTGTAAATCAGTACCGCCGGTACGGCGACAGCGATACCGACGCCGGTGGCGATCAACGCGTGACCGATGGGACCGGCGACCGCTTCAAGGCTGGCCGAGCCTGTTTCGCCGATGCTTTTCAGCGCTTCCATGATTCCCCACACGGTGCCGAACAAACCAATGAACGGCGCGGTGCTGCCGATACTGGCGAGGATCGCCTGGCCGTTTTCCAGCGAGCGGCGTTCCTTCTGGATCTGCTGGCGCAGGTTGCGTTCCAGGCGATCCGAACGGTTGATGGTGTGCGCCAATTGCTGGGTGGTACGCGGCGAATCTTCCACCAGCAGCGCTTCGAAACCGCTGCTGGCGATACGCGCCAGCGAGCCCGGATACTGGCTGGCGTGTTCGGCGGCGGTGAGCAGATCCGGCGCGCCCCAGAAGGCTTTGCTGAACTGTTTGTTCTGCGCTTTCTGCCGCAGGTACTGCGCCGACTTGACCAGCAGGATCGCCCAGCTGACCACGGAAAACAGCACCAGACCCCAGAGCACGCCGGGGACAATCATCGAAGACAAATCGTTCATGGTGACACCTCGCTTGCGTTATTCGGTTGTGCGTTGATTGAGCGTTCGGTTATTGCGGCAATTTGAAATCGATGGTCTGGGTGGCGAAGCCGTCGATCGGCGTGTCACCGCGTTTGGCCGGAATAAACTTCCAGTTCTTCACAGCGGCGACGGCGGCTTCATCCAGTTGCGGCTTGCCGCTGGATTTGGTCACCGTCACCGTGCCGGCGCGACCGTTGGCGAGTACCTGAATGCGTAGCACCACGCTGCCTTCCCAGTTGCGCCGCAGTGCCAGCGACGGGTATTCCGGCGGCGGATTGCCAAGGCTGGCGAGACCGGAAATCGCTGCCGACTCCTTGACCGGACCCGGCGCGGCGGCAGGAGCCGGTGGCGCGCTCGGGGTGGCCGGGGCAGCAGGAGCCGCCGGTTGTGCCGGCGCCGGTGGCGCTTTCGGTGGCTCGACCTTTTTCACCGGTTTCGGCTTCTCGACCGGTTTCGGTTTTTCGATCGGCTTGGGTTTCTCCACCGGTTTCGGCGGCGGCTTGACCGCGTCCTCGTCTTCCACCGGTTGTCCAGGTTCCGGCGGCGGTGGCGGAGGAGGCGGTGGTGGCGGTTCCGGTGTGGGCGGTGCCGGTGGCGTCGGGCTGGTCAGCTCGACGGTCATTTCCGGAATCTGCGGTGGCGTTGGCAATGGCTCTGTTTTGGATTGCTGGAGAAACCACCAGGCGCCGCCGTGTATCAGCGCCGACACAGCCACCAGCAACAGCATCTGCTGTTTATTCAGACCGCCGGGTTGCGAAGTGTTGGCTTTAAACGCCGGCCTGCCCGGAGGCGGCGGAATTGGCGCTTCCCGCAACGACCCCGGCAGGGTTCTGTGCTTTACCGCATCGTTCATTAAAGCTCCCTCGGGTTGATGAAGGGCAATAAGGTGCCGTCCGAACATCCAGGAGATGTTCGAGTGGGTGGGTGCAACTTTCTTCAAGGTGAGCAGAAGCCGATAGTTGAACTATCCGGTTAACAAGGCTTGTGCAAACTTACTGGCTTGGCGTCATCGACTTTGAGTGTTCATTGGCCATTCCCTGGTTGTTCTTCTATTGCGTAAGACAACGGTCGGTGTCTCATGCTTGTTACACATAGCAACCGCTGTGCCAGATATTGCTGAAATGTAGAGTGCGTATTTCATGAGTGTTACCCATGTCGCATTTATATAAGTTTTACCCTTGTCGTGGTTTTTCCATGGCGCGCAGATTGCCGTTACTCCGGTCGAGGGAGCTTTTTCACAGGCGAGTCAGGCTGTGCGCCATATCACGCTGATCGGCGGGATAGAGCGGCGGCTTGGCTTGCGGCCAGGGCACTTGCTGGTGCGCGGCGGACTGAATTGGTGCGGGTCAATGTTTTAGCGGCTCACGGGGCATGTTCCTTGTTGTTGGTTAAATTAAATCACTGTTTTAAGTATTGAATAGTTCAAACCCGTGGAGCAGTTTTGGTGCACTTGAAGTGGCGCTGAAAGTTATTGTTCGACAATCCTGCTATCGTTCAATGCGCACTGCGTTTGCGTAGTAACTGTCCGAGTCTTATTTAAAAAATAAATAGCACGCTGCCGTCGGCCAATAACTCATTGGCGAACGCAGTGCGCTGTCGAGGTGTCAGGTAATAAAGTAAGTGTGAAGGCAGCCGGGACTGTTCGGATGAACTCGGCGGCGAACGGATAAATGCAAAGAGGCTGTGATGCGGCAGAGCGTTTGAAGATTCACGCGGTGAACTCCTTGTTGCCAGCTCGGATACGCGAACTTTTGGTTCGGTATCGCACCTTACAAGAACGCGGATAGCGTTCGATGAATGCTCTTGGTGCGGGATGGGCACCGCCAGCGCTGTTTTGCGAGGTTTGAATTCGCAAGTCGCGAGTGCATGGGAAAACCGTGCCAAAGCCGATACACAGGCAGATTATTTCTACATCCACGCTACAGCCATCTACCCTGTGGCAATGGCTTTTTCGGGGGGATTGGATATGTACCAGCTCTATGGGCACAGAAATTCAGGCGCGGCGGCCATCGAAGCGGCGCTGGAACTGTGCCAGATCGCTTACCGTTTCATTGATGTCGAGGCCAGCACCGAAGCTGCCGAGGCGTTGGCGCAGCTCAATCCACTCAAGCAGATACCGACCTTGCAACTGCCCGATGGCAGCGCCATCACCGAGAGCGCGGCGATCCTGATTCATCTGGGCCTGACATTTCCCAAGTCCGGCCTGCTGCCAGCCAAGGCGAATGATCGTGATCAGGCGATTCGCGGCCTGGTCTATATCGTCAGCAACTGCTACGCGGCGATCGGCGTCATCGATTATCCGGAGCGCTGGCTGCTGATGCCCGACGAAGCCTCGCGGCAGAATCTGGTCGCCGGCGCGCGCGAGCGTTTGCACTGGAGTTGGGAGGTGTTTGCCGATCAGTTTTCCGCCGAGCTGTATCTCGATGACGAAACGCCGGGGGCGCTGGATGTGCTGGCGGCGGTGGTGACACGCTGGGCGGGCAGTCGCGAGCATTTGCGCCAGACGCGACCGGGGTTTTATGCGTGGTTGCAGCGGATTGACCGGCATCCGGTGCTGGCGCCGGTGTTTGCCCGGCATTGGCCGTCCTGACCGCTAAAGAACCCTGTGGGAGCGAGCTTGCTCGCGAAAGCGGTGGGTCAGAAAAACAAGCGTCGACTGATACTCCGCCTTCGCGAGCAAGCTCGCTCCCACAGGGGTAGGGGATGATCCTGAAGGATTATTCCCCGCGAATGTACTGCTCCAGCTGCTTGATCAGCTCCGCCTGTTCGGCAATGGCTTCCTTGACCAGGTCACCGATCGACAGCAAGCCGATCAACTTGCCGTCCTGCACCACCGGCAAGTGGCGCAGGCGTTTGTCCGACATGATGCCCGGGCAGGTGTCGACGGTTTGGTGGGTGTCGACGGTGATCACGTTCGCCACCATGATGTCGCGCACCGGCGTGCCCACGGATGAGCGGCCATGCAGCACCAGTTTGCGTGCGTAATCGCGTTCGCTGATGATGCCGACCACCTTATCGTCTTCGACCACCAGCAAGGCGCCGACGTTTTTCTCGGCCATCTTCATCAGCGCTTCGAGCACCATGTGATCAGGCTTGATCTGGTGCACTTCCTGATTTTTCTGATCTTTGAGCTTGAGCAGTTGGGCGACGGTCTTCATGGCGGTTACTCAGGTGTTGTCGTTGTTCTCCAAGCATCGTAGACGCAAGCGCGCAGGGCAAGGTGGCAAAGCGGCAGATAACACGCAAAAAACGTCATTCGCCGGTTTTTTCCGTGGTTGGCGCCGATTTATCGCCAGGGTCATCCCACGCAATGCCGCGTAGAATGCCCCTCTGATTCAATTTCTGAGGTTGCAGTGGTGGATTTACCGCAGGGCTTCGTCCTGACCCGGCATTGGCGCGATACCCCGGCCGGCACCGAAGTCGAGTTCTGGCTGGCGACTGACGCCGGGCCGCGCCGTGTGCGTTTGCCGCATCAGCCGTCGGTGGCGTTTATCCCCGCTGAGCAGCGCGAAGCGGCCGAACGCCTGCTGCATGGCGAGAAGAATGTCGAACTGCGCCCGCTGACCCTGCAGGATTTCGAGCATCGCCCGGTGCTCGGTCTGTATTGCCAGCAACACGGCCAATTGATGCGCCTGGAAACCGCGCTCAACCGCAATGGGGTCGACGTCTACGAAGCCGATGTACGCCCGCCGGAACGCTACCTGATGGAGCGCTTCATCACTGCGCCGGTGCAGTTCAGCGGCACGCCCGATGCCGACGGCGTGTTGCTCAACGCCCAGCTCAAACCTGACCCGGATTACCGACCGAAGCTGCGCCTGGTCTCGCTGGACATCGAGACTACCGAAACCGGCGAGCTGTACTCCATCGCGCTCGAAGGCTGTGGCGAGCGTCAGGTGTACATGCTAGGCGCGCCGAATGGCGACGACAGCATCGTCGATTTCGACCTCGAATACTGCGACTCGCGCACCATCATTCTGAAGAAACTCAATGACTGGTTCGCGCGCCACGACCCCGACGCGATCATTGGCTGGAACGTCGTGCAGTTCGATCTACGCATCCTCCACGAACACGCGCGGCGCCTCGGCGTGCCGCTGAAGATCGGCCGTGGCGGCGAAGAAATGCAATGGCGCGAACACGGCAGCCGCAATCACTACTTCGCCTCGGCGGCGGGGCGGCTGATCATCGACGGTATCGAGTCGCTGCGTTCAGCGACCTGGAGCTTCCCGTCGTTCAGTCTGGAAAACGTCGCCCAGACCCTGCTCGGCGAAGGCAAGTCCATCGACAACCCGTACCAACGAATGGACGAAATCAACCGCATGTTCGCCGAGGACAAACCGGCGCTGGCCAAGTACAACCTCAAGGACTGCGAACTGGTCACGCGGATCTTCGCCAAGACTGAATTGCTGACCTTTTTGCTCGAACGTGCCAGCGTCACCGGGCTGCCGGCCGATCGCAGTGGCGGCTCGGTGGCAGCATTCACGCATCTGTACATGCCGTTGATGCACCGCCAGGGTTTTGTTGCGCCGAACCTCGGCACCAATCCGCCGCAGGCCAGCCCCGGCGGGTTTGTCATGGACTCGCAACCGGGACTGTATGAGTCGGTGCTGGTGCTCGATTACAAGAGCCTGTATCCGTCGATCATCCGCACCTTTTTGATCGATCCGGTGGGCCTGATCGAAGGCCTGCAACACCCGGATGACGCCGACTCCGTGGCGGGTTTCCGTGGCGCAAGGTTCTCGCGTACTCGCCATTGCCTGCCGTCGATCGTCTCGCGGGTGGCCGAAGGTCGGGAGACCGCCAAGCGCGAGCACAACGCACCGTTATCGCAAGCGCTGAAAATCATCATGAACGCCTTCTACGGCGTACTCGGTTCCAGTGGTTGCCGCTTCTTCGATACGCGGCTGGCGTCATCGATCACCCTGCGCGGTCACGAAATCATGCTGCGCACGCGCAAGCTGATCGAAGAGCAGGGCCACGCGGTGATCTACGGCGACACCGACTCGACGTTCGTCTGGCTGCGTCGTCCGCACGGGCAGGAAGAAGCGGCCAGCATCGGTCATGCGCTGGTCAAGCACGTCAACGACTGGTGGCGCGCGCATGTGCGTGATGAATATGGCCTGGAAAGCGCCCTCGAACTGCAATTCGAAATTCACTACAAACGTTTCCTGATGCCGACCATTCGCGGCGCCGAGGAGGGCAGCAAGAAACGTTATGCCGGTCTGGTCACCCGTGCCGACGGCAGCGATGAAATGGTCTACAAAGGCCTGGAAACCGTGCGTACCGACTGGTCGCTGCTGGCCCGGCAATTTCAGCAGGAACTCTACGAGCGGATTTTCCAGCGCAAGCCCTATCAGGATTACGTGCGCGACTATGTGCGCAAAACCCTAGCGGGCGAATTCGATGATCGACTGGTTTACCGCAAGCGCCTGCGCCGCACCCTCGACGATTACGAACGCAACGTACCGCCGCATGTGCGTGCGGCGCGGCTGGCCGACGACTACAACGCGCAGCACGGGCGCCCACGGCAATACCAGAACGGCGGCTGGATCAGTTACGTCATCACCCTGGCCGGCCCGGAGCCTTTGGAAGTGCGCCGCGCCGCCATCGACTACGACCACTACATCACCCGGCAACTACAACCGGTGGCGGATGCGATTCTGCCGTTTGTCGACGACGATTTCTCAACCCTGATCGGGGGGCAACTGGGTCTGTTTTGAGTCGAGCAACTGCAGCGTCCATTCATCGAGAATGCCGTGGAAGTAGCGCTCCAGCGCCTGATTGAACACGCTGTCTTCAGCGGCAAATTGAGCGAACAGGGTCATCGAGGAATGAAATTTCAGGTCATCGGGATGGCCGAAAATCTCCGCGATCGAGCGCTGTGGCACATTAAGCACAAGCTGCGTGCAGGTGCGTAGTCGGGCGCCGAGCAGCTCGTGGGACAGATAGGCCCGGGCTTCCTCGGCTGAACCGATGGCGTAGCGCCGGGACATTTCACTGCCGCCCAGGCCGGCGAACTGCGGGAAGACAAACCACATCCAGTGGCTGCGCTTGCGGCCCTCATCGAGCTCGCGTTGCACGCGCTCGAACACCGGGTCCTGAGCCTGGACAAAACGTTGCAGGTTGAACGGGTCGTACTGATCAGTGCTTCTCATCGCGAAGCCCTCGCCAGCCGCTGGCTCAAACCATGGCCAGCCGCTGCTTGCGTTGTGGCGCTTGAAACGCCTGGTCCAGCGCCGCCAGATCCCCGGCCTCCAGTTGCAGTTGCGCGGCTTGTGCATTGAGTTGCACGTGTTCCGGTCGCACAGCCTTGGGAATCGCAATCACACCATCCTGACGCAGAATCCACGCCAGCGAAACCTGTGCGGGGGTTACACCATGACGAGCGGCAATCTCATTCAGCAGCGGTTCAGCCAGCATCGCGCCGCCCTGGCCGATCGGACAGTAGGCCATCAGCGGCAGGCGCTGGTGTTGGCACCACGGCAGCAGATCGAATTCGATACCGCGCTCTTCCAGGTTGTACAGCACCTGATTGGTCGCGCAGGCGGAACTGGAGAGTTCTTCGAGATCGTCGACATCGAAATTCGACACGCCCCAACGGCCGATCTTGCCGTCCTCGCGCAGGCGTTCGAAGGCCTCGACGGTTTCTTCCAGCGGATACTGGCCGCGCCAGTGCAACAGATAGAGGTCGATGTAATCGGTGTCGAGCCGGCGCAGGCTGCGCTCGCAAGCTTGCGGGATGCCCTTGCGGCTGGCGTTGTGCGGGTAGACCTTGCTCACCAGAAACACCTGATCGCGCAGGCCGGCAATGGCTTCGCCAACCACGCTTTCGGCGCCGCCCTCGGCGTACATTTCGGCGCTGTCGATCAGGGTCATGCCCAGCTCGATACCGCTGCGCAGTGCTGCCACTTCACGCTTGTGCGCCGAGCGGTCTTCGCCCATGCGCCAGGTGCCCTGGCCAATGATCGGAACCTGGACGCCGGCCAGTTCGAGGGTACGCATGCAAACCTCCTTGCTGAATGTGTCGATACCTTTTAGTGGGCAGCAGGATAGACCAGATCGTTCCCACGCTCTGCGTGGGAATGCAGCCCGGGACGCTCCGCGTCCCTTCGCGAGCTGGAACGCGGAGCGTCCCTTGAGGCATTCCTTTGCTGCGCGTGGGAACGATCAGGTACGGCGGGGCGAGTTATTTTGCGGAGAACTTCAACACCACGCTGTGGCTGTAAGCCTGCCCCGGATCAAGCCGAGTACTCGGGAAGTCCGGCTGATTCGGTGAATCCGGATAGTGTTGAGTCTCCAGGGTAAACGCGCCCCAGTGCGGATACACCTTGCCACCCTTGCCCTTGACCGTACCGTCGAGGAAGTTGCTGGTATAGAACTGCACACCCGGTTCCGTGGTGAACAACTGCAGAACACGACCGGACTGCGGATCACTCACCTCAGTCGCAACTTTGCCGATATCACCCTTGGTATCCAGCGCCCAGTTGAAGTCAAACCCACCCTGTTTCGGCTCAGCGAATTTCAGCTGCGGATGATCAGCCTTGATGTGCGTGCCAATCGCCGTCGGTTTGCTGAAGTCCATCGGTGTGCCGGCCACGGGCGCCAGTTCGCCGGTCGGGATCAGTTTGGCGGTGACCGGGGTGTAATGGCTGGCGTGCAGGGTGGCGACCTGTTTGAGGATGTCGCCATTGCCAGCGCCGGCGAGGTTGAAATAGCTGTGGTTGGTCAGGTTGAGCACGGTCGGTTTGTCGGTGCTGGCCTTGTAGTCGATGCGCAGTTCGTTGTTGTCGGTGAGGCGATAGGTCACCTCAGTAGTGAGGTTGCCGGGGAAACCCATTTCGCCGTCCGCCGACAGATAGGTCAGGGTCACGCCGACGGAATCCTTGTCCTTGGTTTCCTGGGCTTTCCAGACTTTCTTGTCGAAGCCCTGTGGGCCGCCGTGCAGCGCGTTGGTCTTGTCGTTCTGCGGCACTTGATAGCGCTTGCCGTCGAGTTCGAAGGCACCTTCGGCGAGGCGATTGCCGAAGCGGCCGATGGTTGCGCCGAAGTAGGCGGTGCCTTTCTGGTAACCCCGGACATCATCGAAGCCGAGCACGACGTCGTCGAACTTGCCGTGCTTGTCGGCGACTTTCAGCGATTGCAGGGTCGCGCCGTAGGTGATGACGGTGGCTTGCATGCCGTGGCTGTTGCGCAGGATGTATTGCTCGACGGGCGTGCCGTCATTGGTTTTGCCGAAAGCTTTGTGTTCGGCGCTGAGGCCGGCCGCGTTGGCGGAAAGGGTGGCGATCATCAGGGACAGTCCGAGGCCGGAGAGCAGGTGACGGGATTGAAGCATGGTTGACCTTCCTTTTTGTTGTTGTTTTCGAAAGCGGCGTTCTATCGGTATGTTGATCACCGAAAAAACAAAGTAGTCATACTAAATACTCAGCAAGTGAAAATTTATAGCTGATTAATCGTTTATTTCAACAATAAAGACAGACTAAATTGCAGGTCGTAGTAGGTGCAAGGACGACCGGGCATTCGGTGCACTGCACTTTTTCGCAATCGGCGGCTCTATCCATGGCCAGGATGCGGTGACTCCCGCCGCACAGGAATGTGCCTGTTCGAGATTTCATGCCGAGAGCTTTTGCCCTGATCGCTGCTTTTTTCCGCCGCCCGTGCCTGTTGCTGGCCTGTTTGTCGTCGCTGCTGTTCAGTGGTTGCAGTCACCAGGACGGCAACGGCTTCTTCAATCAGATGCGTGAAGGGCAGCCGCAGGAGTTCCTGCAGACCAGCGTCGACCGCATGGCCACGTTGGCGATGCGCGACAACCTCAGCAGCCTCTATCGCTTGCAAGCCAAGCTGTACCTGCGCAACCCGGACGAGCTGCGCAAGTCAGGGTTTCTCAACATCCATGCCGCTGTGAAGCAGGTGCGGATGGCCGTGGAGCAGCAACAGCCGTTGCCGGTGCTTGGCGGTCGAAAAGATCTGGCGGCGCTCAGCTATGCGATGAGTCCGGAGTTTCTCGGCGACCGTGTCGGCGCGTTCATCTATGCCATCGGCAGCATGCTGGTCACCGCTCATGGCAATCGCACTGAGTTCTACATGACCGATGCGATCAACCCGACGTTCGTTCACAACGCTGCACGCAATATCGAAAAAGCCACGTGGATTTTGTCCCAGCGGCAGAACAAGGAAGGGCAGCCGCTGCTGTTTTCCAATGAGATCTCGGAGGAGGGCAGCAACCTGAGCTTCGCCACCGAGTTCGGCAAAATCGTTGCGCGACTGGATCTGATCACGCAGATGCTTGATGAGCGTTACCGGCGGATCGGCCTCAACTACGCGCAAAGTCTGCTCTTCCTGAATTTCCTGCCGGTGCAGTGAGTTCCACGAGAACCTGGGGAGTGCAGAGATCCAATGTGGAAGCGAGCCTGCTCGCGAACGCGGTGGATCAATCAACACTTCAGTGCCTGAAAGAGCGCATTCGCGAGCAGGCTCGCTCCCACATTGATCGAATAGTGAAGGTTGTTTTTGTATACAATCCGTCACCGCTATTGATCAAAATGGAGCCGCACCCGTCATGACCGACCCCGCCAGCGCCGATTTCAGCCGCGTCGACCGCACCGCCCGTGCGGACAAACTGCCCTATGCCGCGTTGCTGGCGTTCGCCATGACCGGCTTCATCGCCATTCTCACCGAGACCCTGCCTGCCGGACTGCTGCCGCAAATCGGTGCCGGGCTCAACGTCAGCGAAGTGTTGGCCGGGCAACTGGTGACGCTGTATGCACTCGGCTCGATCGTCGCCGCGATTCCGCTGACCGTCGCCACACGCGGCTGGCCTCGGCGCCGGGTTTTATTGATGACGGTCGGCGGGTTTCTGATATTCAACACCGTCACCACGTTTTCCAGCCATTACGGTCTGACCTTGGCTTCGCGGTTTCTCGCCGGGATGGCGGCGGGGCTGTCGTGGGGGATCATGGCCGGGTATGCGCGCGGCATTGTGCCGGTGCATCAACAGGGTCGAGCACTGGCGATTGCCATGCTTGGCACCCCGGTGGCGCTTTCACTGGGCACGCCGGCGGGGACGTGGCTGGGCAATCTGATCGGCTGGCGTGCGTCGTTCGGGATCATGTCGGCGCTGGCTCTGGTGCTGGCCGCGTGGATCGTGATCGCGGTGCCGGATCGTCCGGGGCAGGCCAGTGACGAGCGTCTGCCGCTGCTCGAATCGCTGCGCCTGCCGGGTGTGCGACCGGTGTTGTTCGTGGTGCTGACGTGGATGCTCGGACACAACATTCTCTACACCTACATCGCGCCGTTTCTGATGCAGGCCGGACTAGCTGACAGGGTTGATCTGGTGTTGTTGGTGTTTGGCCTGTGTTCGCTGGGCGGGATCTGGATCATCGGTCTGCTGGTGGATCGCTGGCTGCGCTGGCTGACGTTGATCAGCCTCGCGGTGTTTGCGCTGACCGCGCTGGTGTTGGCAGTGGCAGCGCCGTCACCGCTGATCATTTATGCCTGCATGGCGGTGTGGGGCCTGTCGTTTGGTGGCTCGGCCACGTTGCTGCTGACCTCGGCGGCGGACTCGGCCGGTGATCACGTCGACGTGGTGCAGGCGATGCTCACAACCTCTTGGAACGTGGCGATCGCCGGGGGCGGGTTGTTTGGTGGCTTGTTGCTCGATCGGGCCGGGGCGATGTCGTTTCCGTGGGCGTTGCTGATTTTGTCGCTGATCGCGCTGGCCACGGTGTGGGTCAACAAACACCACAGCTTCAAACCGGGTCGAAGGGTGCATTAACTCTGGAAAGCACCGCTTCACCCTGTGGGAGCGAGCTTGCTCGCGAAAGCGGTGGGTCATTCAATTTACCTGTCGACTGACACAACGCCTTCGCGAGCAAGCTCGCTCCCACAGGGATAATTGTGGTGAGCTCGATATGGCATAACGATAGACCGCATCGATATATGTGGTTATAAGAAAAATCGCTATGCTGCGGGCCAGATTTTTCCTGTCGTTTTTCTGGACGGTTTAATGGAATTGGCAAATTTCGGCCTGGTGATTGCCGGGCTGGTGGTGGGTTTTATTGTCGGCATGACCGGTGTCGGCGGTGGTTCGTTGATGACGCCGATCCTGCTGTGGTTCGGCATCAACCCGGCAACGGCGGTGGGCACTGACCTGCTGTACGCCGCCATTACCAAATCCAGTGGCGTCCTCGTCCATCGCAAAAACAAGAACATCGACTGGGCCATCACCGGTTGGCTGACCCTCGGCAGTGTGCCGGCGGTGGCCATGACCTTGTGGTTCCTCAGCACCCTGCACACCGCGCCGGACGCGATGAACGCCATCATCAAGCAGGCGCTGGGCTTCGTCCTGTTCGCCACGGCGCTGGCGATCTTCTTCAAGAAACGCTTGCTCGACTTCGCCCACAAACGCGCCGGCGGCAACTACAACCCGAGCGGTTCGCGCCTGAACGTGATGACTGTGATCACCGGTCTGATTCTCGGCACCATGGTCGCCCTGACCTCGATCGGCGCGGGCGCCCTGGGCACCGTTGCGCTGTTCATCCTCTATCCGCTACTGCCGACCCGCCGTCTGGTCGGCACAGAAATCGCCCACGCCGTGCCGCTGACCCTGGTTGCAGGCCTCGGCCACGCGAGCATGGGCAATATGGATTGGGGTGTGCTGGGCTTCTTGCTGGTCGGCTCGTTGCCGGGCATCTGGCTCGGCAGCCATCTGACCGGACGCATCTCCGATGAAGTGCTGCGCCCGTGCCTGGCGACGATGCTGGTGCTGATCGGCTACAAACTGGCGTTCTGATCCGGCCCCGCCAAATACGGTCTCATGTAGGAGTTGCCGCAGGCTGCGATCTCTTGATGTTGTTTTTAAAGATCAAAAGATCGCAGCCTGCGGCAGCTCCTACGGGGGTTCTTACCGGCGGATGGCGTATTTCATCACCGTCACCGGCAAACCGTCGTACACCAGCTCTTCAACCACTTCCCAACCCAGCCGCGCATACAGCGACTGCGACGTGTCGGTGTACAGATACAACTCAGGCACACCCAGCGCCGCCGCTTCTGCAACCACTCGATTGACCAGTTGCGAAGCAATCCCGCGACCGCGTTCCTCAGCCTTCACATAAACGCCTGCCAGCCACGGCGTCAGGTTCGGTCGCAGCTTCAGATCGCTTTCGATCAGCAGCGCGCCGCCCAGCAAACGTGAACCCTCAAGCGCCACCACCACGCTGGGCACTGCGCCTTTGCCGCAGGATTCGCGCATGTGTTCGATACGGTCCTCGACGGTTTGCCCGGGACGAAACTCGCCCCACTCCTCGAAGTTGAGCGTGGCCAGTTCTTTGATCAATTCGGGGTGATCGCACAGGTAATCGATGTGCATAGGGGGGAACTCCATTCCATTGGCAGAACCGCCACCCTAATGCGGTCATAAAAGGTAATCAAATCCGCGTTGCGATCACCTCGGATATGTTGCGCAATGTCGCGCCTGTCCTAAGCTTCTGACTAGGCGGAAGATATTTGCCGGGTTGTCCCGGAACAATCGCCACGATGCGCAATCATTAGAGCGTGGATATCAAAAGGAGATGCGCATGCTCATCAGGTCATTGACCCTGACACTCTTGCTGGCGATTGCCGGCCCCTTGTTCGCCGCTGACAACGATTCGCCCATTGCCGGAGATATGGGCCGCGCCCGACCGCTGATCGTGATCGCACAAAGCACGGTCGACCCCGTGTGGGTAGGCCTTAAAAAGTCGCTGGAGGATCCCGCCAACAAAAAGGGCGTCACCGACCGCAACATCAAGGTCTACACCATCCTCAGCATGTCCGGCCAGCTAGACGGCAAGGACATGGGCCAGCAAGACACCATGGCACTGATCCGCGCATTGAAACTTGGCGCCGGCGAGTTACCCAAAGTGATTTTGGTGGGCAAGGATGGCGAGAAGAAACTGGAAAGCTCCGGGGACGAATCGAAGTCGGTGGATTTGAAGAAGATCTTTGACACCATCGATGCCATGCCGATGGCTGAGAAGGAAGCAGCCGCTGCGGCTCAGGCGCCAGTTGCTGCTACGCCGGAACCTGCCAAAGGCGCGAAGAACGCGAAGCCGACCAAGCCTGCGAGACCGAGCAAGCCGCCGGAAATGCCGGATGATTGATCGCGCTGTAACTGAATAAAACGCGTCCCCTGTAGGAGTGAGCCTGCTCGCGATAGCGGTGTATCAGTCACCATCAGCGTTGACTGATACACCGCTATCGCGAGCAGGCTCACTCCTACATATTTGCGGACACCGAAGCCCTCACTGCAACCTGTCTACCCACGGCTATCGCCCTCATCAAGCAGGTAAACCAGCACACCTTTGGTATCACCTACGACCAGTGGAGAATGCGTGGTCAGCACGAACTGGCAATTGGGAAAGGTCGTGCTTAATTGCGTTATCAGACCGAGCTGCCATTGCGGATCCATGCGCAATTCCACATCGTCGATCAGAACAATGCCATCGCCGTGCAGCGGGTTGTCCATCGATGGATTCATCATCGCCAGACGCCTGGCCATGTCACCCACCAACGCAATCATCGACTTTTCGCCAAGGGAGAGCTGAGTGACATTGAATGTCGCGCCATGCTTGTCGATAGCCATATGCAAGTGCGGTTTGCGTTGCACGCGCAGGTTAGTGAAATCCGGCATGAACGCGGTGAGGGCCGAACGAACGGCAGTCAGTTGGCGATCGCGAGTGGAGGCTTTCACATTGGCCAGCGTTTTCCAGGCGTCGCTGTCAGTACCGAATTTTTCCGCGATTTCGGCCAGTGCGGTATCGGAAATCCCGTCTTCGTTTTCGCTGTCTTCGCGTTCGCGGAACCATTCGAAAAAACTGCCAAAATCGGCACCCCCGTGAAAACTGGTGTCGTAGCCGTCGAGTTGATCGAAGGCTTGTTTGCCGCTGATTTTCAGCGGGACTTCTAAAACGCAACGTTCGGCCGGGTAATAAGCGATCAGCGGGAGTGAGGCACTATCGTCGGCGGTGAGTTGAGTGCGGTAGTGGTCTGCAAGCAGTCTGACTTCGTTTAAATATCCACGGCCCG
Organism: Pseudomonas sp. H1_D05; assembly: GCF_054682705.1. Taxonomy (NCBI): domain Bacteria; kingdom Pseudomonadati; phylum Pseudomonadota; class Gammaproteobacteria; order Pseudomonadales; family Pseudomonadaceae; genus Pseudomonas; species Pseudomonas sp. H1_D05. Next base: position 6,044,222 of record NZ_CP162825.1, on the reverse strand, counting down.
AAACAGCACCTTCTTGGCGACTTCGGGCAGCGCCCCATACGAACAATTCGTTTTCGGAACCCGCACCACTCTCAGCTGCGCGCGGATGTGAAACGTCGGTGATGCCAATCGAGAGGACAGCTCCTGAGGCGCCGTTGCGAATATCTTCATCGACAAGGTATTTGCCATTGCCTTTATTGGAGCGAATTTTTGCGATCAGCCAGCTCAGACAAATATTCAGGGATTTGAGAATGGTGGTTTTTCCGCTGCCGTTGTTTCCCACCAGCACCGTGATGTTCGAACGGTGTGTTGGGGTAGGGGCAAACTGAATATCCATGTCGCCAAAGTGTCCGACATCCGCAAGTTTCAAACTTTTGATTTCCATCACTGCGCCCTTCGAATGACTGTTTTTTGCCCGACGCCATCCTCGTCCAGAGATTGACTCGATGCAGTGTAGATACAACAAATTCATTCGCTAATACAAAGTCGTTGCAGCATGTGCCGGCCGAAATGTCTTACACAAAGCTCCTTCGGGTCTCGTGGATTTTTCCTGCAAGTCGCGGCGGCGGTGGTGAACTGGTGGGGTTGGGAGAGGAGGGATAGTCTTCTTGGGCCGCTGCAAAACACAGTGGTCGGATGTGGAAGTCCGGTGATTCCCGAGAGCGCGTTGCGCCTTTAAACACATGTTGGTGGTTTTTATGCCAACATTGTTTGCTTATGGCAGCGATGCGCAGGAGCACTCTCGAGTGCACCGGGTTCCTCGGGTTTCCCCGGACTTCCACCCCTGCGCAAAGCTGCCACCCTCTCGTGGAAGTGAGTTCGGCAGTTTTTTCTTTGAATGTCCCGAGGATTTACTAATGAAAAAACACACTCCAAGCCCCCCGAATCCCCCATGGATCCTGGGTCCTTCGACGCCAACAACCCCCGCTTACGCAATCCGCATCACCCCGATCCCATCAGCCACCTCTTCACCATCCTCCCCGATATCGATACGCCCACGCTGCTCTGCCACGCTTGCGAAACCCTCGCTTCATTGAACGTCCTGACCACTGATCTGGCCGCTGAACTGCAAGGTTCGCCGCGTAGCCTCGCCTTGTCGATTCAGCAGTTGGCCGTACTCGGCGAGTTGCTGGTCAACCGTGCGCTGGACAATCTCGATCCACCGGCGGCGACGCAACATTGAACAGGGAGGTTCAAACATGGCGCGATACATTCCGATTACCGGGATCGACTGCAAGATTCCCAGTCTGTTGATCGACAGCGAAGCACCGGTGGATGTGCTGCACGGCACAGCGGCTTACCGTTTGCGCTGTGTGACGCAATTGATGGAGACACTGGCGCTCGGTGACGGTAAGGGCCACGACGCCTTGCTGCTGCAGGATTTCGCACGGGTGATGGCGATCCCGTTGCGGGACAGTTGCGACTTGATGGATGTCATCGGCTGGAAGTTGCAGGCGCAGCTTTAAAGGCTGAAACGAAAAAGGGCGACCTCGAAAGGTCGCCCATTTTTATTGCCTGACGCGAAACTTTTAATCGGCGACAGCACTGAGAATCTTATGGGCGATCTTCACCCGCTCAGGAATCGGGAAGTTCTTGTTGGCCATGATCACGATGCCAACATCCTTGCTCGGTACAAACGCCACGTAAGTCCCGAAACCACCGGTAGAGCCGGTCTTATTGATCAGCACGCCATGCGGCTGCGGTTGCGGCGGGTTCAGCCACTGCACCTTGTGCGCCTCCATGGCCATTTCCGTCGAGTTGCCGGCGAGCAAATGCTCGAGACTGATCGGATAACGGTACATCTCCCAACCCAAACCTTGAGTCATATCGCCTACCGTGTAGTACCCGGTGTGGGTGTTGGCGATGGTTTTTTGCAGGGAGGCTTCCAGCGCTTCAGGTTTCAGGTTGGCCTGCACGTAACGCAGCATGTCCACCGCGCTGGTTTTCACCCCGTAGGCCTGCGAATCCAGGGCGCCGGGGGTGACGCGCACCGGTTTGCCGTTCTTGTCATAGCCCTGCGCATACAGGTCCATTTGCGCGGCCGGCACGCTGAGGTAGGTGTGCTGCAAACCGAGTTTAGGCAGCAGGGTTTGGGTCATCGCCTGATCAAACGGCTGGCCGAGGCTTTGAGCGGCCAGATAACCGAACAGGCCCAGGCTTGGATTTGAATACTGGCGATGACTGCCTGCCGGATAAACCGGTTTCCACTGTTGGAAATAGCCGAGCATCTTGTCAGACGAATCCGCACTGTCCGGGAATTGCAGCGGCAAACCGCCGGCACTGTAGGTGCCCAATTGCAGCACGCTGATGTTGTCGAAGGCGCTGCCTTTCAGCTCAGGCCAGAGCTGACTGGCCTTGGTCGACAGGTCGAGTTTGCCCGTCGCCAGGGCGTAACCGGCGAGGGTGGCGGTGAAGGTTTTGCTCACCGAGCCGATTTCGAACAGGGTGTTTTCGCTGACTTTCTGCCCGGTGTCTTTACTGGCGACGCCGTAGTTAAAGTAATGCGCCTTGCCGTTAACGGTCAGCGCTACGGTCAGGCCGGGAACGTTCTGTTGCTGCATCACCGGCGTTACCGCTGCGTTGACCAGCGCTGACAGTTGCGCATCGTCGGGCACGGCGGCGAAGCAGGCACTGGTGCCGAAGAGCAGACCGAAAGCGGCGCAGGAAATGACTTTGCTCGATTGAATGGATGACATGAATGAACCACTCTCCATGAGTGTTGATGACGTTATCCCGCTACACTGCGGGCGATTTCTTCGTTGGGCGACCGATCAGCGCCGCCAATTTAGTCAGCGCGGCGCCAATCGACAAACGACGAAAACTCGCACGAGCCATTAGAAAAACTTGGGACTAGGCATGATTCGACCGCAATTGCCACTCAATGCACTGCGTGCCTTTGAAGCGTCCGCGCGTCATTTGAGTTTCACTCGCGCCGCCGTGGAACTGTGCGTCACGCAAGCGGCGGTCAGCCATCAGGTGAAAAGCCTCGAGGCGCAACTCAACGTCACCCTGTTCAAACGCCTGCCCCGTGGGCTGATGCTGACCAGTGAGGGTGAAACCTTGCTGCCGGTGCTGAGCACCTCGTTCGATCACATCGCGCAGATTCTGGAACGCCTCGCTGGCGGACAGTACCGCGAAATGTTGACCGTTGGCGCGGTGGGTACGTTCGCCGTGGGTTGGTTGTTGCCGAGGCTGGCGGACTTCCGGACGAAACATCCGCTCATAGATTTGCGGCTGTCGACCAACAACAATCGCGTGGATGTCGCCGCTGAGGGTTTGGATTACGCCATTCGCTTCGGTGCCGGGGCGTGGCATGGCATTGAGGCGACGCGTTTGCTCGATGCGCCGCTGTCGGTGTTGTGCGTGCCGGAGATCGCTCGGCAATTGCAATCGCCGGGGGATTTGCTGCAACAAACGCTGCTGCGTTCCTATCGCACCGATGAATGGCCGGAGTGGTTTCAGGCTGCCGGTTTGGCGACCCAGGCTGCTCCGCCGCAGAGCATCGTGTTCGATTCGTCGCTGGCGATGATGGAGGCTGCGTTGCAAGGCAGTGGGGTGGCGTTGGCGCCACCAATGATGTTCGCCCGGCAACTGGCGGCGGAGGCGATTTGTCAGCCGTTTGCGATTGAGATTACGACGGGGAGTTACTGGTTGACGCGGTTGCAGTCGCGTCCCGAAACGGCGGCGATGACAGCGTTCAAGGAGTGGCTGTTACAGGCTTCCGTCTAGCGTAAACCCTGTGGGAGCGAGCTTGCTCGCGAAAGGGGCAGGTCAGTCAACATTACTGTTTATGACACACCGCATTCGCGAGCAAGCTCGCTCCCACAGGGGCAGTGGTGGATTGGAGATCAGGTTAGCGCACCAGACACGGCCGCTTGTTATCGAACTTCCACCCCGGAATCAGAAACTGCATCGCCACGCTGTCATCCCGCGCGCCGAGGCCCATGCCTTTATATAGCTCATGAGCCTTGGCCACCTGGTCCATGTCCAGCTCGACACCCAGCCCCGGTTTTTTCGGCACCTGCACCAGACCATCGACGATTTGCAGCGGCGCCTTGGTCAACCGCTGGCCGTCCTGCCAGATCCAGTGGGTGTCGATCGCGGTGATCTCGCCCGGTGCGGCGGCAGCGACATGGGTGAACATCGCCAGCGAGATATCGAAGTGGTTGTTGGAATGCGAGCCCCAGGTCAGCCCCCATTCATGGCACATCTGCGCCACGCGCACCGAACCTTGCATGGTCCAGAAATGCGGGTCAGCCAGGGGAATGTCCACCGACTGCAACTGAATCGCATGACCCATTTCGCGCCAGTCAGTGGCGATCATGTTGGTGGCGGTTTTCAGCCCCGTGGCACGACGAAACTCGGCCATCACCTCTCGACCGGAATAACCGTTTTCCGCACCGCACGGGTCTTCGGCGTAGGCGAGCACCTGATGCTGATCGCGGCACAAGCGAATGGCTTCTTTCAGTGACCACGCGCCGTTCGGATCGAGGGTGATGCGCGCATCAGGAAAGCGTTCGGCCAGCGCTGTGACCGCTTCGATTTCGGCATCGCCACTGAGCACGCCGCCCTTGAGTTTGAAGTCCTTGAAACCGTATTTCGCGTGGGCCGCTTCGGCGAGGCGCACCACGGCTTCGGCAGTCATGGCCTTCTCGTGACGCACGCGGAACCAGTCGTTGTCGGCGTCCGGTTCGCTGCGGTAGGCGAGGTCGGTTTCGCGCTGATCACCGACGTAAAAAAGATAACCGAGCATCTTCACTTCATCGCGTTGCTGACCTTCGCCGAGCAGCGCCGCCACCGGTACATCGAGATGCTGACCGAGCAGATCGAGCAGGGCGGCTTCAAGACCGGTGACCGCGTGAATGGTGATGCGCAGGTCAAAAGTCTGCAGGCCACGGCCACCGGCATCGCGGTCGGCGAAGGTCTGGCGCACTTGATTGAGGATCTTCTGATACGTGCCGATCGGGCTGCCGACCACCAGGCTGCGCGCGTCTTCCAGGGTCTGGCGAATGCGCTCGCCACCGGGTACTTCACCGACGCCGGTGTGGCCGGCGTTGTCCTTGAGGATGACGATATTGCGGGTGAAAAACGGCCCGTGGGCGCCGCTCAGATTGAGCAGCATGCCGTCGTGGCCAGCCACCGGGATGACTTGCATGTCGGTGATGATCGGGGCTTTGGCGGTGTCGTGTGCGGTCATGTTCTTATCCTTTTAATACGCAATCTTTAACAATGGACGTCAGGCGTGTTTCGGCGCGGTCTCGACCACGGCGATGTCGGCAGCAGGTTTCGGTGTGGTGCGCGCGAAGAAGACGATGATCGCGGCGATGATCGAGGTCGCGGCCAGCCCATAGAGGCCGCCCTGAATCGAGCCGGTGTGTTCTTCGAGCAGGCCGAACGTGGTTGGCGCGACGAAGCCGCCAAGGTTGCCCACCGAGTTGATCAGTGCGATCACCGCTGCGGCGATGCGCGCATCCAGGTACGCCTGCGGAATCGGCCAGAACAGCGATGAGGCGGATTTGAACCCCAGCGCGGCAAAACAGATCGCGACGAAAGCGAAGATCGGCCCGCCGGTGGTGGACATGAACATCCCCGCAGCGGCGATCAACAGGGCGGTGGCGACCCACGCCTGTTGGTGTTTCCACTTGGCCGAGAACGAGGCGAAGGCGTACATGCCGATGATCGACAGCAACCACGGAATCGAGTTGAACAGGCCGACCTGGAAGTCGCTCATCTCGCCCATTTTCTTGATGATGCTCGGCAGCCAGAAGGTTGCCGCGTAAATGGTCAACTGAATGAAGAAGTAGATCAGGCAGAACAGGATGATCTGGCGGTCCTTGAGCAGTTTGCCCATCGATGGCCGGATCGGCGTCGCGGCTTCGCGGGCCTTCTGTTCAGCATCGATGGCGTTGACCAATGCATCCTGTTCGGCGCGGGTCAGCCATTTCGCGTCGTGGGGTTTGGCGTCGAGCCAGAACCAGACGAACACGCACAGGCACACGGAAAACATCCCTTCAATGAAGTACATCCATTGCCAGCCGTGCATGCCCAACCCGTTGATTTGCAGGAGCAGACCGGACAACGGGCCGGAGATCAACGAGGCCACGGCGGAGCCGCTGAGGAAGATCGCAATCGCCTTGCCGCGTTCGGCACCGGGCAGCCAGCGGGTGAAGTAGTAGATCACCCCGGGAAAGAACCCGGCCTCGGCCACGCCGAGCAAAAAGCGCAGTACATAGAAGTGGGTTTCGTTCTGGATGAAGGCCATGCCGGCGGCGACCAGGCCCCAGGTGAACATGATGCGGGTCAGCCAGATGCGTGCACCGACTTTCTGCAGCAGCATGTTGGAGGGGACTTCGAACAGCGCGTAACCGATGAAGAACAGGCCGGCGCCGAAGCCATAAGCGGCGGCACCAATACCGAGGTCATGTTCCATGTGAGTGCGGACGAAACCGATGTTCACTCGGTCAATGTAATTGACGATGAACATGATCACGAAAAGCGGCAGGACGTGGCGTTTCACTTTCGAGATGGCCGACGCGAGTGTCGAATCGACGCCCTCGTTCATCCCGGAGACGGAGGTTTTCACTTGGTTTTCTCCCACTGATTATTTTTATGCGGGGTAGGGCAGGTGCTGCGTTGTTGCTAGACATCATACAACTGAGAAATTTTGTCCGACAAGTAGGGTTGGCCGATTATTTTTCTCTGGGATGCCGGTTTTTTATGCTTTTTTGCGTTAATGATCAATGTTTGCTGGGTTTTTTAAGGCGTAGAGCATCGCGTCACCCCCAGGGGGACACGCTTCTGTTTGTCAGGAGTGTTTGAAGGTATTTCCGTTTATTTGAGTGTTGTCATACAAGTTGAGCCGCTAGACTCAATTTCGTCATCCCCGCAGGATGCTACGATCCACAAGCCCCCGATCACCGGAACCGATCATGCAAGAAGACCTCGACGCTCCCGCCCGTAAACGTGCGCACAACCTCGCCCATGACCTGGTGGAGAAGCTCACGCAAAGCATCCTGCTCGGTCAGCTATCGCCCGGCGACAAGCTGCCGTCAGAGAATTCCATCGTTCAGGAACACGGTGTCAGCCGCACGGTGGTGCGCGAGGCGATTTCCAAGTTGCAGGCTTCCGGGCTGGTGGAGACGCGCCACGGCATCGGCACCTTTGTCATCGAGCGTGTTGCGGAGCAGGGCTTACGCCTGAATGTCGACACGGCGCTCGGTGTGCGCAGCATTCTCGAACTGCGTCTGGGCCTGGAAACCCAAGCGGCGGCGCTGGCGGCGCAGCGGCGCACGGAGGCGCAAGTGCTGCAGATGCGTCAGGCGCTGGATGACTATCAGCGGCTGCTCGACAACAACGACAGTTGCGTCGAAGCGGATCGGCGTTTTCATCTGCTGATCGCCGAGGCCACCGGCAATGTTTGCTTCAGCGAGATCATGCAGCATCTGGGCAGCGCGATGATTCCGCGTCATCGCCTCAATGCTGCTGAACGTGGCGCGGCGGATCTGAGCAAGCTCGGGCAACTGGCCCATCTGGAACATGAGGCGATTCTGAATGCGATCAAGCGTCAGGATGCGGACGCCGCGCGCGCGGCCATGTGGCTGCATCTGACCAACAGCCGCGACCGGTTTTCCGCGCGGGGCTGATGGCCGTTGGTCTGTTCGGTAGCACGCCGTGCACAGGGCTGATTCCAAGTTGTACGGCCCGGGTATTCCGGACCTCCTGAGTGAGGTGCGTCATGGCTAACGATTTGCTGTTTCAGGGTGGCGTGCTGCCCACCGATCCAACCCGGCCGCTGCCCGGTACCGATGAACCGACACTGGCTGATCATGATTCTCCAATGGGGATGCCACCGGGGCGCGACCCGCTGAGCGATGCCGATCGGCCCGAAGACTGGAAGGACCCGGCGGCGGAAGATGAGGATGTGCCGCCGGCGGATGAGCCGACGCCTCTTTCCGATGATCGGCGCTGAATCCTGGTTGTTGTGCTGGATTTACCGTCCCCTTCGCGAGCAGGGAAGCGCGTCCCAATGTGGGAGCGAGCCTGGCGATGTTGCGGGCAGAGTCTGTTTTCGTAAGCGTCCCTCACCCCAGCCCTTTCCCGGAGGGAGAGGGGGCCGACCGAGATGTCTTGCGTTATATATCGACCTGAACAACCGAGTCGATTATGGACTCGGCCAAGTCCAGTTTTCTTGATCAGAAGAGTCGATTGTGGATTCACCGGCGTAATTTCAGGTCGGCGGATTTCTCCAATTTCCTCCAATCGGTCCCCTCTCCCTCTGGGAGAGGGCTAGGGTGAGGGCCTTCTCAGGCATCACGCAGATCCCGCATCAACAACCCAAACCGCAAATCCACCGCATCCGGAATCGGCAGATACACCGTGTGCCCATCCCCCGGTGCCACCTCGATCGCTTCTTCTTTAGCGTTCTGCAACTCATGCAGATCAAAATGGAAATTGCCCTTCGGCGTCATCAACTCCAGATGATCACCCAAGGCAAAGCGGTTCTTCACCTTGACCTCTGCCAACCGCCCACGCCGTTCGCCGGTCAACTCGCCAACGAACTGCTGACGCTCCGACACCGAGCTGCCGTGCTGATAATTCTGGTACTCGTCATGTACATGCCGACGCAGAAATCCTTCGGTGTAGCCACGCTGTGCGAGTGATTCCAGATCGGTCATCAGGCTACGGTCAAATTCACGCCCGGCCACCGCATCATCAATCGCGCGGCGATACACCTGGGTGGTGCGCGCGCAATAGAAGTGCGATTTGGTCCGGCCTTCGATTTTCAGGGAATGCACGCCCATGCGCGTCAGGCGCTCGACATGCTGCACCGCGCGCAGGTCCTTGGCGTTCATGATGTAGGTGCCGTGTTCGTCCTCGAATGCTGGCATCAATTCATCGGGGCGATTGGCTTCCTGCAGCAGGAACACCTGATCGGTGGGCGTGCCCAGCCCCAGCGTTGGCTCTGGCTGGAAGGTCTGGACGATCTCGCCGAGCTGGTTTTCGGTGGCTTCTTGCGCTGAGTATTTCCAGCGACAAGCATTGGTGCAGGTGCCCTGATTGGCATCGCGCTTATTCATGTAACCCGACAACAGACAGCGCCCGGAATAGGCCATGCACAGCGCGCCGTGGACGAACACTTCCAGTTCCATGCCCGGCACCTGCTCACGGATCTCGCCGATTTCCTCCAGCGACAATTCTCGCGACAGGATGATCCGGCTCAAACCCATCTGCTGCCAGAACTCGACGCTCGCCCAGTTCACCGTGTTGGCCTGCACCGACAGGTGAATCGGCATCTGCGGGAAATGTCGCCGCACGAGCATGATCAGTCCCGGGTCGGACATGATCAGCGCGTCGGGGGCCATGTCGATGACTGGTGCCAGATCCTTGAGGAAGGTCTTCAACTTGGCGTTGTGCGGCGCGATGTTGACCACCACGTAAAAGCGTTTGCCTTGCGCCTGCGCTTCACGAATACCCAGTGCCAGATTGGCGTGATCGAACTCGTTGTTGCGCACCCGCAGGCTGTAACGCGGCTGGCCGGCGTAGACCGCATCGGCGCCGTAAGCGAAGGCGTAACGCATGTTTTTCAGGGTGCCAGCGGGGGCGAGCAGTTCGGGGGCGGCGAGGGTAGGGGTCATGGCGGTGTCGGTCGCAAAAGCGCGGCAGGGTAAGTCAGATGCGGCGAGGGTTTGTTGATCTGGATCTATGCTCCATGAATAAAGATGGCACTCGTGCAGGTCGCGGTTGACTAAGCATCGGGGCGTGCATGACGCCTGACTGACATGGATCGGACATGAACGAAAAAAGCCTTCAATTCAAATCCCTCACCGTGCTGCTGTTGCTGGTCACGGTGGCGTTTATCTGGATCCTCTTGCCGTTCTACGGTGCGGTGTTCTGGGCGGTGATTCTCGGCATTGTGTTTGCGCCGATGCAACGCCGGCTGCAGGCGAAATTCGGCTGGCAGCGCAACCTGACGTCCCTGTGTACCTTGTCGGTCTGCCTGGTGATCGCGATTCTGCCGGTGATCATCCTCAGTGTGCTGTTGGTGCAGGAAGGCGCAGCGGTCTACAAGAACATCGAAAGCGGCGAGCTGGACATCGCTGCGTATCTGGCGCAATTCAAGCACAGCCTGCCGCCGTACTTTCAGCACTTGCTCGACCGGTTTGGCATGGGCGAGCTCAACGGCTTGCGCGAGAAAATCGTCAAATCGGCGATGCAGGGCAGCCAGGTGCTGGCCAGTCAGGCGTTCAGTTTTGGCCAGGGCACATTCGAATTCGTGGTGAGTTTTTTCATCATGCTGTATCTGCTGTTTTTCTTTCTGCGTGACGGCGCCGAGCTGGCGCGCAAGGTGCGCACCGCTGTGCCACTGGAGGAAGGCCACAAGCGGCGCTTGCAGTTGAAGTTCAACCGTGTGGTACGGGCGACGGTGAAGGGCAATCTGGTGGTCGCGGTGACGCAGGGCGCATTGGGCGGGGCGATTTTCTGGTTTCTCGACATCCCCAGCGCGCTGCTGTGGGCGGTGTTGATGGGGTTTTTGTCGTTGCTGCCAGCGGTCGGCGCGGGGATTGTCTGGGCGCCGGTGGCGGTGTATTTCCTGCTCAGCGGGATGATCTGGCAAGGCGTGGTGCTGGGCTTGTTCGGGGTATTCGTGATCGGTTTGGTGGACAACGTGCTGCGGCCGATTCTGGTGGGCAAGGACACTAAAATGCCCGATTACATGATTCTGATCTCGACCCTTGGCGGCCTCGCAGTCTTCGGTCTCAACGGCTTTGTGATCGGGCCGCTGATCGCGGCATTGTTCATGTCGAGCTGGGCGCTGTTCGCCGAGACCAAGCCCAAAGTGCAACTGCCTTAAGCGTGAAACGGCTCGCTGACAAGCTTCTGCGACAGTGCCTGCGCAGCGGGCAAGGAAGTCAGCGGGCCACTGATCGCTTCGCCGTCGCGCATCAGATACCAGCAGGCAAGCAGGCCCGTGGCCCTGAGCGAAGCGGGGACGGCGCTGCCGATAACGGACATGATTTGAACCTGAGCCATGACGAGTACCTCCATCTATCAATGGAGCTACCTTAAAGATTCGCCGGTTCTACGGACAATCAACGCTTTCGATAGTGGTCATTGATGCCGTTGAGGCTTCAGTCGACCACTTGATCAAGCATGTGCATGACTTCACGCTCGTTGAGCAAACCTTTGTGCACGAGGTTTTCCGCCAGCAGCGAAAGGAACTTGGCGCAACGATGGCCTTCCAGGTGCTTGAGCTCGGTCAGCGCGCTGTACACCTTGCTGGAGGTGCACAGGCCGACGATGCGGTGCGGGTTTTGTGTTGGCATACAGTCGTCCTTGTTGTTATCAACCTGTTGTTTACGGACGGATTCAGATTGCGGCTCCGTCATGACAAATAAATGACCGTTTTATGGAAAAGTACATAACGGTCAATCAATCATGCCGACTTTAGCCGGTGAAACTGTCCTCACAGCGACCTTGGCGAGATTTTTTCAGACGCTGGCCGACCAACGGTCATAAAAAAGCCCCGCTATAAAAGCAGGGCTTTGTGTTTCGGTTACCAGCGTGGGCCGCCGTAGTAGTGCGGACGACCGTAGTAGCCGCGCGGCGGGCCGTAATACACCGGGGCCGGTTGCACGTAGACCGGTTGTTGAACATACACCGGCGCGGGCTGGTAGTAGACCGGTGGCGGTGGCTGCTGCACATAGACCGGTGGCGGGGCGTACACCGGCGCCTGTTGCACATAAACCGGACGATCCTGGTTGATAAGCGCCGAACCGATGATGGCCGAGCCGACGATTGCGCCAAACACCGCCGGACCCTGCCAGCCACCGCCGTGGGCTTCTGCTTGCCCTGTGACAGCAAAAGCACCGATCAGCAGGGCGACGATAGGGAGTTTACGAATCATGATAATTCCTCGGTTCTTCGACCCGGCATCGGGGCCTGCACCAGGCCCACAGTTGTCGCGGGGATACTTCTAAGACAGCGAATTTTGGAAAATCAGCACAGCCACTGGGTAAATTTTGTGTAAGGTCTGTACCGGTTTATTTACCGGGCGGTGTGATGGCCGCGGAAGACGTTTAAAACAGGCCTCTATGATCGTTCAGAAGCCGATGGGCTGGCTAATCCCGTTTATCCGAAAGTGCGTTTGAAGGAGAAGTTTCATGCAGATGAACCCGAACAAAGACACCCAACTGTGCATGTCCCTGTCCGGGCGCCCTGGGAACTTCGGTCTGCGTTTTCATAACCATTTGTATGAGCAGTTGGGCCTGAACTTCTATTACAAGGCTTTCAGCAGCCAGGACCTGACCGGCGCAGTCGGCGGCATTCGCGCCTTGAGTATCCGTGGTTGCGGCGTGTCGATGCCGTTCAAGGAAGCGTGCATTGCGCTGGTCGATGAACTGGATGCGTCGGCGGCAGCGATCCAGTCGATTAACACCATCGTCAACACCCACGGCCATCTCAAGGCTTACAACACTGATTACATCGCTGTGGCGCAGTTACTGGAAACCCACGCGGTGCCCAAGGAATCGACCTTTGCTTTGCGAGGCAGTGGCGGCATGGCCAAAGCGGTGGCCAGCGCCCTGCGTGACGGTGGTTACAAAAACGGCTTGATCGTCGCCCGCAACGAACGCGCCGGGCGTGCATTGGCGGATTCGCTGGGCTATCGCTGGCAGGCTGAACTGGGCGATGAACGCCCGCAGATGCTGATCAATGTGACGCCAGTGGGCATGGACGGCGGGCCGGAGGCGGGGCAGTTGGCGTTTGAACCGGAGGCGATCAAGGCTGCAGATACGGTGTTTGATGTGGTCGCGATCCCGTCGGAGACGCCGCTGATTGTGCGCGGTCGAGCAGAGGGCAAGCGGGTGATCACCGGACTTGAGGTGATTGCGATTCAGGCGCTGGAGCAGTTTGTGCTGTACACCGGCGTGCGGCCGACTGAAGAGCAGTTTGCGGCGGCGGTGGCGTTCGCCCGGAGCTGATTGAGTATTGTGGTGGCTGGGCGGGCCTCTTCGCGAGCAGGCTCGCTCCCACAGTTGAATTTTTGTCATACACAAGTTGTGTGTTCGCTGTAGATCCCCTGTGGGAGCGAGCTTGCTCGCGAAGGAGGCGACGCGGTTTCACGCCGGCCATCAATGCCTATACTGCCTCCTCAGCAAGCCCAGACTTGCCCACCATAAAAACCGTGACCGAGGCTCCTATGCATCCGCCTATCCTCAACCTGCATCAGGTCGAACTCGAACCCCTGCCCGAAGCCCTGGCCCCGGAAGGCGAAACCGCCGGGCGCTATCAACAGCGCATGGCGCGGATTGGCCAGCAATTGGGGTCGCAAAAACTCGGTTATCGCCTGTATGCCTTGCCACCGGGCATGCGTGGCAGCCCGTTTCACAGCCATCGGGTCAACGAAGAGATGTTTTACGTGGTGGCCGGGGAGGGTGAGGTGCGTCTGGGCGCCGAGCGTTTCCCGATCCGCGAAGGCGACGTGATCGCTTGCCCGCCGGGTGGGCCGGAGAAGGCGCATCAGATCATCAATACCAGCTCGGGCGAATTGCGCTATCTGGCGGTGAGCACCCAGCAGCAGCCCGATATTTGCGAATACCCGGATTCGAACAAGTACGTGGTGATGGATAACTTCAAGTTGGATGCCGAGGGCAATGCCTCAGGCTTTGTCGCGGTGGCACGGCAGGCGGATGGCGTGGATTACTGGGACGGTGAATAACCCCAAGACCTGAAGCCTGAAGAATAACCCCTGTGGGAGCGAGCTTGCTCGCGAATGCGGTGTGTCATTCAAAAATGATGTAGCTGACACTACCTCTTCGCGAGCATGCTCGCTCCCACAATAAAATGGTGGTGGTTATTCGAGGCGGGCCAGGCGTTCTTCCAGCGCGGCGATTCGCGCTTCTAGCTCTTCGATACGCTCAACCGAAACGCCACTGCTTGCACCGCGATCCTGCGGACTCTGCCGCGCTGCCATAATTGCCTCGCTATCCGCCGGATCACCCAGCGCATGGGTATAACGGTCTTCGCGCTGCCCGGCCTGACGCGGAATCAACACCGCCAGCCCCCGCGCAATCAAGCGCTCAAGCTGATGCACAACTTGTTCGGCGTCTTCGAAATCATGCATGCGCCCGCTGCGGGTCAGCAGCTCATTGACGGTTTGCGGGCCGCGCAGAAACATCAGTCCGCTAAGAATCACCTGCGCTGGCACCAGTTCCAGCGCCTTGTCGACTTTGTGCTCCCAGCGGTCGGCGCGGCTGCCCATCACCAGTTTGGCGAAACCGCGACCTTCCAGCGCCCGCAAACTCTGGCCGACCTGACCCTGAGTCAGGTTCATCACCGGTTCGCGGCTGGTTTTCTGATTACACGCCGTGACCAGCGCATTAAGGGTCAGCGGGTAGGTTTCCGGGCTGGTCGCCTGTTTCTCGATCAGCGAACCAAGGATGCGGATTTCCGTGGCATTGAGCCGTGGTTCGTCGAAGCTGGATTCTGTCTCTGTGGTCATCGCGCGTTCCCTCTGCAGTCGAAGGCGCCTAGCCTAATCCTTGCCAAACAAAAGGCAAGCCGTGTGGTCATCAAGCATGGCTATAATCGCCTCCTGTTCCACCCAGCCACCACACGAGACTGCCATGACCATTTCCCTGTACGCCGCATCCGTCCCGGTTTTTCAACAAATGCTCAACGCGCTGAGCGATGTCCTGAAAAAGGCTGAAGCCCACGCCACCGAGAAAAACATCGACCCGAACGCCTTCCTGCAGGCGCGCCTGTACCCGGACATGTTCCCGCTGACCCGCCAGGTGCAGATCGCCGTGGACTTCGCCAAAGGCGTTTCCTCGCGTCTGGCTGAAGTCGAAGTGCCTAAGTACGACGATACCGAAACCACCTTCGCCGAGCTGCAAGCCCTGATCGCCAAGGTTCTGGCCTACATCGGCGAGATCAAGCCGGAGCAGATCGATGGCAAGGAAGGCATCGAAATCGTTACTCGTCCGGGTACGCCGAAAGAGAAGCGCTTCAGCGGTCAGGCTTACCTGCTGACTTACGGTCTGCCGCAGTTCTTCTTCCACGTCACTACCACTTATGCGCTGCTGCGTCATAACGGGGTTGAAGTGGGCAAGCGCGATTACATGGGCGCGTTCTAAACCGCCAGAAGCCCCTCATCGGAACGCCGCCCGCCTAGCCCTCTCCCGGAGGGAGAGGGAACTGACCGAGTTGTTTGTTCGAAATACACCGACGTGAAATATCAAGTCGAACTCAAGTCTTGAAGGCAACAACGATCGGCTCCCTTCCCCCTCGCCCCCTTGGGGGAGAGGGTTGGGGTGAGGGGGAAAAGATCTCAGCCACAAAAAAGCCCGCCAAGGTTCACACCGTGGCGGGCTTTTCATTACAGCGTCTGTTACGCCGTACGTTGGGCTTTTGCTTCCTCACCCAGGCACGCCGCAGCGGTAAACAGCACATCAGTCGACGAGTTCAGCGCCGTCTCTGCCGAATCCTGCAACACGCCAATAATGAAACCGACCGCCACCACCTGCATGGCAATCTCGCTCGGAATCCCGAACAGGCTGCACGCCAACGGAATCAGCAACAGCGATCCACCCGCCACACCCGACGCGCCACACGCGCAAATGGCGGCGACAACGCTGAGCAGAATCGCCGTTGGAATATCCACGGCAATACCCAATGTGTGCACGGCCGCCAGGCTCAGCACCGTAATGGTGATCGCTGCACCGGCCATGTTAATGGTCGCGCCCAGCGGAATCGACACCGAATAGGTGTCTTCATGCAGACCCAGACGCTTGCTCAATTCCAGATTGACCGGAATGTTTGCCGCCGAGCTGCGGGTGAAGAATGCGGTGATGCCACTTTCACGCAGGCATTTGAGAGTCAGCGGATACGGGTTGCGACGCAGTTTCCAGAACACGATCAGCGGGTTCATCACCAGCGCCACGAACAGCATGCAGCCGAGCAGCACGGCCAGCAGGTGCGCATAACCGATCAATGCGCCGAAACCGGAGGTGGCCAGCGTCGAAGCCACCAGACCGAAAATGCCCAGCGGGGCGAAGCGAATCACCACGCGCACGATCACCGTCACGCCATTGGACAGATCACCCAGCACTTCACGGGTGGTGTCGCCGGCATGGCGAATTGCGATGCCCATGCCGATCGCCCACGCCAGAATACCGATGAAGTTGGCGTTCATCAGTGCGCTGACCGGGTTGTCGACCACGCTCAACAGCAGGCTTTGCAGCACTTCGCCGATACCGCCCGGCGCCGTCACCGAAACGTTGTCGGTCGACAGCACAAGGTGCGACGGGAACGCCATGCTCGCGACCACGGCCACGACCGCCGCCGCAAAAGTGCCCAGCAGATAGAGGAACAGAATTGGGCGGATATGAGTTTCCTGGCCGTGCTTGTGGTTGGCAATCGAGGCCATCACCAGCACGAACACCAGAATCGGTGCGACGGCCTTTAACGCCGATACAAACACTTTGCCGATGAACGCCGTGCCTTTCGCCGCTTCCGGGGCGAACATCGCCAGGGCGATACCGGCGATCAGGCCGATGACGATCTGCGTGACCAGGCTGAGGTTTTTCAGGCGTTGCAGTAGAGAAGGGGATGAAGCGGTCATAGCGGCATCTCTGATTTTTTATAGGGTGCAAGGTTGCGTAAAGCGATGGCAAAGCAGGGGCAGACCACCGCCACGAACCGAAAGTGTTGACGCGACATCAACGCCAATAAACCGGTCGTTGAGCAGGTTGTACGTTTTTCAGGGCGCGGACTTTATCACAGCGTAGGCCTTATCCTTCAGGCATGTGACGATCTGCCACCGGATCAGGCAACAAAGTCGGCAGGTTTGTGCAAGTCAGCCCGGACACACTCTGTTAAGATTGCGCATCCTTATTTTCAAATTTCGCCAGCGGGCCTTCGGGTCAACGCTGGTGTCGTCGTTTTGCTGGAGTTGCGCATGCTGTTGCCCATTCTTCTGTTGTCCGCCGCCGGGTTCACGGTGCTGACCACGGAATTCGTCATCGTCGGCCTGTTGCCGGCGATTGCCCGAGACCTCGAAGTCACCATCCCGCAGGCCGGGTTGCTGGTGACTTTATTCGCTTTTACCGTGGCGATGTTCGGGCCTTTCCTGACCGCGTATTTCGCCCGCTTTGAGCGGCGCAAGCTATTTATCAGCATCCTGATCATGTTTGGTCTGGCCAATACCGTGGCGGCGCTGGCGCCGAACATCTGGGTGATGGCGATTGCCCGGTTGATCCCGGCGCTCGGGCTGCCGGTGTTCTGGGCGTTGGCCAGTGAGACCGCAGTGGACATCGTCGGCCCGGATTTCGCCGGTCGCGCGATCGCCAAGATCGGTTTCGGCATTGTCTGCGCCACGGTGTTCGGCATCCCGGTTGGCACGCTGATTTCCGATGCGTTCGGCTGGCGCAGTGCCTTTGGCATTTTGGCGGTGATCGCTTTTGCCAAAGCCTTGTTGCTGTTTGTTTATCTGCCGAAAACCAGCCTGCACCAACATCAGGTCAGCTTCCGCTCGCAGTTCAAGATTCTGCGCAGCCCGTTGATGATCGGCCACATCTTCCTGTCGATCCTGGTGTTCAGCGGCATGTTTACCGCTTACACGTATCTGGCCGACATTCTTGAGCGCCTCGCCGGGTTCAACGGCACCGTGGTCGGTTGGTGCCTGATGGCTTTCGGTGCGGTCGGGCTGATCGGCAACTCCCTGGGCGGTCGTGCGGTGGATCGCCATCCGCTGGGCGCGTCGGTGTTGTTCTGTGCGTTCATGATTGCCGGCATGGTCTCGCTGGTACCGAACATTCATTCGCCGCTGGGGCTGGCGGTGGCGATGGGGATCTGGGGCGTGACTCAGGCTGCGTTGTTCCTGGTCAGCCATGTGCGCCTGATGAAAGCCGCGCCGGAAGCGCCAGCGTTTGCTGCTTCGTTGAATATCGCCGGGGCCAATCTGGGGATCGGCCTGGGTGCCATCGTCGGTGGCCGGGTGATCGACAGCGCGGGTCTGGGCTTCCTCGGGTTTGCCGCCGCCGGGTTCATTTTGCTGTCGGTGTTCCTCGCCATGGTGCTGATGACGCTCAAGCCGCGCGAGATGTGCGCCGAGGCCTCATAACGCGGTAAACAGCTCGCGTCGGGCACCTTCGGTAATCGCAACGATGCCGGGGTGCTTGACCTTGCGCTCTACCGAAATGGCATAGAACGACTCGGTCACTGCGTCGGTCTGGCCAATCAGCTCGACGCCGCACTGGCGCTTCACTTCATCGGCAATCACGCTCGGACCGATAAAAATCCCGCTGCCGGATTGGCCGAAAGCCTGCATCAACGCACTGTCATCAAACTCACCGACGATTTGCGGCTGGATCTGCTGCTCGGCAAACCAGCGCTGCAAGCGGTTGCGCACCACGGTTTCCGGTCCGGGAATCAACAGTGGCGCACCGTGCAGGCTGCGCGGGAAATCCTGACCGTATCTGGCTGCCAGTTCCGGGGTGGCGAAGAAACTGATTCCGCACTCACCGAGCTTCTGGCTGTAGCCCTTGATGTCGAGGTGCGAGGGCATCGGGCTGTCGGAAATCACCAGATCCAGGCGCTGGATCGCCAGATCGGCGAGCAAACGTTCGAGTTTGTCTTCGCGACAGGTAATGCGCAGAGGCTCGTTCAGCTCCATGGTTGGCGCGATCAGGCGATAGACAATGGATTTAGGCACCACGTCAGCCACGCCGACGCGGAACAGGATCTGCTGTTCGTGGGGCTGGGCACGCAGCATTAGTTCCAGCTCGCCGCCGAGCTGGAACATCTGCTCGGCGTAGGGCAGGGCTTGTCGCCCGGCTTCGGTCAATTCGAGTTGCCGGCCGACGCGTCTGAATAACTCGATGCCATACGTCTGTTCGAGCAGTGATATCTGCCCGCTGATGGTCTGTGGCGTCAGGTTCAGTTGCTCGCAGGCGCGCACGATGCTGCCGGTCTTGGCCACAACCCAGAAGTAATGCAGTTGGCGGTAATTGAGCATGACGTTCTACAGTTCGTGAAAACCGAAGTATAGCCGCTAAAAATACGAATTTTCCTGAAGTGTTTGTCTCCCTAGAATGCCCACCCATCGACGGCCGGTCTGTGAGCCTGTCTGTTCATTCGAAGGAAACCTTATGAAATACACGATCCCGGCATTGATGTTTACGTCTTTACTGCTTATGGCCGGTTGCGATCAGGCCGAGAAAAGCGCCCAGCAACTGATGGGCAAAGCGGCCGAAAGCGCCAAGCAAGCGATTGACGACACCCATAAAGCCGCTGAGCAGGCACTCAGTGATGCCACCGGCGGGTTGATCGAGAAGAAAGAAACTCCGGAAAAAGATGCGGAAAAATCCGAATCTTCCTCCAAGACCATCTAATTCGTCTTACACAGAGTCAGGACTGACCCATGGAATATCTGTTACAGCTCGCCGCCAGCCCCACCGCTTGGGTTGCTTTGGCCACACTGGTGGTGATGGAAATCGTGCTCGGCATCGATAACCTGATCTTTATCTCGATCCTGACCAACAAATTGCCCAAGCAGTACCAGCAGAAAGCACGCCGTATCGGTATCGGCATGGCGTTGATCCTGCGTCTGGCACTGTTGAGCACCATCGCCTTCATCGTGCAGCTGACCGCACCTGTGATCGAGATCCTGGGCCAGGCGTTCTCCTGGAAGGACATGATCCTGATCGCCGGTGGTCTGTTCCTGGTCTGGAAGGCTACGACCGAGATCCATCACAGCATGGACCCGGCGCCGGAAGATCCGAAGTCGGCGACCTCGACAGTCACTTTGGGTTTCGCCGCGGCTATCGGCCAGATCCTGATGCTCGACATGGTGTTCTCGATCGACAGCATCATTACTGCGGTCGGCATGACCGAACACTTGCCGATCATGATCATCGCGGTGGTGGTGTCGGTGCTGGTGATGCTGTTTGCTGCTGAACCGCTGGCCAAGTTCATCAACGACAACCCGACGGTGGTGATGCTGGCTCTGGGCTTCCTGATCATGATCGGCATGACCCTGATCGCCGAAGGCTTCGGCGCCCATGTACCGAAAGGTTATGTGTATGCGGCCATGGCGTTCTCGGCTTCGATTGAAGTGCTGAACATGATGTCGCGTCGGGCGAAGCAGAAGAAGCTGGCTGAGCAGGTGTAACCGCTGAAAGTGAAAAGCCGCCTGAACTCTTTGAGGTCAGGCGGCTTTTTTTCGATTCGAGATTTTCAGTGTGGGATAGAGTCAGCCCCTCACCCCAGCCCTCTCCCGAGGGAGAGGGGAGCCGATCTGCGTGGTTTTTAAACCTGAGTTCGGCTCGATATCTCAGGTCGATGTACTTCTGAATAGCGACTCGGTCAGTCCCCTCTCCCTCTGGGAGAGGGCTAGGCGGGCGGCGTTCCGATGAGGGGCTTTTGCCTTTGCCGTTCAACCCTCAGTGCGCAGTCGCGTGACGCACTCGGTGTTCCTCGGCTTTCTCAACCGCAGCAGGCTGAACCGGATGGTGATGATGGCGCCGCGAAACCCGCAGCACCCCCCACAACATGGCAGCGGCCACGGCCAGCCAGCCGGCAATCAACATTACGATGGTCATGGTCAGGCTCATCAGTGCCTCCTCTTCGCCCTGCATCGGGCCCACACTTTTCAATTCGCTCTGTTTCAGTGACAGTCTAGACAATGGGGTGTTGCAGACTATTGACCAAAGGTCGATTGCGACCAATCACTTTGCTCTATGCAATCGATGGGTCTGCCGCTTAAGGCTATACCGCAGCCGGGCGCGGCCCTATGATCGCAGGCGTTGCCGGAACACGATGACCGGCGTCTGAACAGAGAGTGATGATGGTGCAGGTATTTTCTCGAATTCGTGCGGCGCTACTGGTGGCGGGTTGTGCGGCCGTGTTGGCCGGATGTGCAGGTACTGTGGCGCCTGAGGTCAAGCGTCTGCCGGAGCGGGTCGAACTCAGTGGCACGTTCTATCGCGGCGAAGCCAATCAGAGTGGGCCGCAAGTGTTGGCCAGCCTGTTGTCGCAGCAGGGCATCGTGATCACCCCGGGCTTGCTCGAGAAACCTCTGCACTTGCCGGGTGCCGAAGACAAATTGCAGCAGAACCTGCAAAACCTCGCCCGCGAGTACGGCATGGTGGTTTACCCGCTGGACAGCAACCTGCCCGCACTGTTGACCCAGGTGGCGGCAGGCTATCCGGTGATGGTGCGCTTCAGCGAGGGGGCGGCATTCTGGGCCGAGCCGCGTTACGCGATCCTGTCCGGCTACGACCGCAACAAACAGAAGGTCTTGCTGCGTGCCGGCATGAACCGTCGCGAACTGATGAGTTTCAGCTCCTTTGAGTCGGCACTGGAGAAATCCGGTGGCTGGGCCGTGCTGATCCAGAAACCGTCGCAGATCCCGGCAGCCGTTGACCGTCAGCGCTGGCTCAAAGCGGCCGATGAACTGGCCCAGGCCGGTCAGGAAAACGAAGCGGCGCAGGCGCGCAAGGCGCTGGCAGCCCACTGAGTTCCGTTCGTCATTTGCCGGGCACGACTGCGCCCGGCAAGCCTCCTACGAATAGAACCCGTTTTCTGCGGGTGACTCAGGAGGCGAACATGGCAGATTCCCCATCCCCGAAAGGGCCGCATTCGACCGAGCATTCGTCGGGTCATGATCTGGGTTTCGACCCCGATTCGCCGGACCTTGATGATCCGCAAGTCGATCCGGTTGGCCCGGCCAAGGCGCCGAAAGACGTGAAACCCGGTGAAGACGACAAGACGCCGGCCAAACCTTATGACCCGTTAGCCAATCTGAAACCTTGATGTGAGGTGCGTATGAGTACTGACTCAAGCTTCGATGAGCAAAAACCGGACAGCGTGCCCACGACGCCGGAGCCGGAGATTGATCCGGTGCTGAATCCGGACAGCCCGCTGCGCGATCCGATGGCCCGGCCTAATGTCATGACGCCGGAACCTTCGCGGGATCCAAGTGCAGGCGATGGCATTCCTGATGACGACAAGATGCCGCTGCCCAATGACTGAAATGCAGGAATGCAGGCGAAAAAAAGCCCCGAGGATTCGGGGCTTTTTCTTGCGGGCGCGGGTTACTTGGACGCTTCAACCACACCGCTCTGGCGTGACTTAAGGTTTTTCTCGGCCTTGTATTGTTGCGCCACCGCAGGAACGTTGGCGCTCTTGCCGGTTTCCACCCAGCTGCGAATACGGCTGGCATCGGCAAAGTGGGTGTATTTGCCGAAGGCATCGAGAATCACCAGCGCGACCGGGCGGTTAGCCATTTTCGTTACCAGAACCAGGCAATGACCGGCAGGGTTGGTGAAGCCGGTCTTGGTGATCTTGATGTCCCAGTCGGCCTTGTTCACCAGGTGATCGGTATTGCGGAAACCCAGGGTGTAGTTGGGTTTGCGGAAAGACACGGTCTTTTCCTTGGTGGTGGTGAGTTCGCTGAGGAGCGGGTACTTATGCGCGGCCACCAGCAGCTTGCTCAGGTCGCGGGCGGTGGAAACGTTACGTTCCGACAGGCCTGTCGGTTCGACAAAGTGCGTACTGGTCATGCCCAGTGCCTTGGCTTTCGCGTTCATGGCCGCGATAAAGGCCGCATAACCTCCCGGATAGTGGTGAGCGAGGCTGGCGGCCGCGCGGTTCTCCGAAGACATCAAGGCGATCAGCAGCATCTCGCGACGCGGCAGCTCACTCTTGAGTTTGACTCGGGAGAACACACCCCTCATTTCCGGTGTGTTGCTGATATCGACATTGATCCATTCGTCCATGTTCTGCCGGGCTTCAACCACTACCAATCCAGTCATGAGCTTGCTGACAGAGGCGATCGGCACGATCACGTCAGGGTTGCTGGAGTAGATGACTTTGTTGGTCTGCATATCCATGAGCAGTGCGCTGCCGGAGGCGATCTTCAGGCTCGAAGCGTCACGTGGGGCAGCGGTGGTTTCCGCAGCGTTGATCGTTGGCGTGATGAATGTGCCTGTAAAAGCAAAAAACAGGCTCAGAATCGAAAGACGAATTTTCACGCGGGCGAACTCATAAAGGTTGGATATTCCGTTAGTTTGTAACGGGTTATTTCTTCAAAGCGTCGCATTCTAGGAGTATGGCTGAAGATCTGTCGATGGTTGTTTGAATGACCTGAAAAACTCGTGAAAAGGCCTGTAAAAAGAGGGGTTTCCGGCGAACGGTTACAGTTTTTTCTCAGGCATGAAAAAACCCGCACAAGGCGGGTTTTTCTTATTGCTGAAAGTACCGATCAGGCGTGCAGGGTTTCTGCCGCATAAAGGGTGTTTTCCAGCAGGCAGGCGCGGGTCATCGGACCTACGCCACCCGGCACTGGAGTGATCCAGCCAGCGCGGGGCAGGGCGGTTTCGTAGACGACGTCGCCGACCAGTTTGCCGTCGTCCTGACGGTTGATGCCGACGTCGATCACGATCGCGCCTTCCTTGATCCACTCGCCTTTGACCAGGCCCGGCTTGCCGGCGGCCACCACCACCAGATCAGCACGACCAACGTGGCCGGCCAGATCCTTGGTGAAACGGTGAGTCACGGTCACGGTGCAGCCGGCCAACAACAACTCCATCGCCATCGGGCGACCGACGATGTTGGAGGCGCCGACGACCACTGCGTCCATGCCATAAAGGTCGGCGCCAGTGCTTTCCAGCAGCGTCATGATGCCTTTAGGTGTGCAGGGACGTAGCAGCGGAATGCGCTGGGCCAGGCGGCCGACGTTATAAGGATGGAAGCCGTCGACGTCTTTGTCCGGGCGAATGCGCTCCAGCAATTTGGAGGCATCCAGGTGCTCGGGCAGCGGCAGCTGAAGCAGGATGCCGTCGATTGCAGGGTCGTCGTTGAGGCGATCGATCAGATCGGTCAACGCGTCTTGCGTGGTGTCGGAGGGCAGGTCGTAGGCTTGAGAGAGGAAGCCAACCTCTTCACAGTCTTTACGCTTGTGCGAGACATAAACCTGAGAGGCAGGATCGCTGCCGACCAGGATCACCGCGAGGCCGGGAGTGCGCAGGCCTTGCTGGCGACGCTCGGCAACTCGTTGGGCGATCTGCTGGCGCAGGCTGGCGGCGATCGATTTGCCGTCGATTAGTTGTGCAGTCATTGCGCGTGATTAACCATCGAGAGGGGAAAAAATGAGAACGCATTCTCGCATGTCGAGCGGTGAGGGCAAAGGCGCTTGGTCAGCAAATTCCTCTAACTCCTTTAATTAAATGAATTTTTTTCAAAAAGGATTTGACGACCTTCGGAGCGCTCTATACTATTCGTCGCACTTGTCGGGCACAGCCTAGCACTGGTTAAGAAGGTGAAGCGGAATCAAGGTTCTGCGACACTGGAAAGCACTTAGTTTGTAGTCCTTTAAGAGTACAGATTAATAAGGCGCCCGTAGCTCAGCTGGATAGAGCATCCGCCTTCTAAGCGGATGGTCGCAGGTTCGAGTCCTGCCGGGTGCGCCATTAGGCAGCTTTGGCACAAGTAACGCGATATGGTGGGCGTAGCTCAGTTGGTAGAGCACGGGATTGTGACTCCCGTTGTCGTGGGTTCGATCCCCATCGTCCACCCCATATTTCGAAAGGCGCCAGATGTAACAGTCTGGCGCCTTTGCTTTAAAAGCTTCATCGCGGATGTGGTGGAATTGGTAGACACACTGGATTTAGGTTCCAGCGCCGCGAGGCGTAAGAGTTCGAGTCTCTTCATCCGCACCAATTAAAGCTTCATTCATGTCTTCGGGCTGGTGAGGTTCCAACAAAGAAGTTGTTTGGCTTTTTTGTTACGCAATATGGTGGGCGTAGCTCAGTTGGTAGAGCACGGGATTGTGACTCCCGTTGTCGTGGGTTCGATCCCCATCGTCCACCCCATATTTCGAAAGGCGCCAGATTTAACAGTCTGGCGCCTTTTTTGTTTTAGCGGTTCTGAAAAGCGGCAATTGCCGGTTTCGGGGCGCAGGGGCAGGGCGCTTCGTCGTATTTATGTTGCTCGATGATGCTGCGCTGCTCGCCGGGCTTGCTTGCAGGTTCGGCCGTCAGGGACTGATTGGCAGCCTCTTCTATATATAGAAGCGGTTGGCGCAGAGCCCTGGCGA
Organism: Pseudomonas sp. H1_D05; assembly: GCF_054682705.1. Taxonomy (NCBI): domain Bacteria; kingdom Pseudomonadati; phylum Pseudomonadota; class Gammaproteobacteria; order Pseudomonadales; family Pseudomonadaceae; genus Pseudomonas; species Pseudomonas sp. H1_D05. The sequence continues at coordinate 6,019,147 of NZ_CP162825.1, read as the reverse complement.
GATTGGTTGTATTCGCCTGTGGGACGCGCTGCATCCGTGCATCGATCCCTATAAATTGCCTGCTGTTTTTTTACCCGTTTTCAGTAGGGTGACTTCTTGAGTTTGACCCACTAGAATGCATGCCCTTGATTCTGGGGTCGGAAACGGCCGGCTAACGTCTGTGCAACGAGGAATATCCATGCAAGTTTCTGTTGAAAATACTACTGCTCTCGAGCGCCGCATGAGCGTCACCGTGCCGGCTGAGCGCATCGAGACTCAGGTCAACAAGCGTCTGCAGCAGACTGCCCAAAAGGCCAAGATTGCTGGCTTCCGTCCAGGCAAAGTGCCAATGAGCGAAATCAAGCGCCGTTTCGGTGCTGATGCTCGTCAGGAAGCTGTAGGCGACGTGATCCAGTCCTCCTTCTACGAAGCTGTGGTTGAGCAGAAGCTGAACCCGGCAGGTTCGCCATCGATCGAGCCTAAGTCGCTCGAAGCTGGCAAGGACCCGGAATACGTTGCTGTATTCGAAGTGTTCCCTGAGTTCACCGTTGCCGGTTTCGACGGCATCACCGTTGAGCGTCTGAGCGCTGACGTGGCTGACGCTGACCTGGACAAGATGCTCGACATCCTGCGCAAGCAGAACACTCGTTTTGAAGTGGCCGATCGCGCTGCCCAGAACGAAGACCAACTGAACATCGATTTCGTTGGCAAGGTTGACGGCGAAGTATTCGCTGGCGGTTCCGCCAAGGGTACTCAGCTGGTACTGGGTTCCGGCCGCATGATCCCGGGCTTCGAAGAAGGCCTGGTTGGCGCTAAAGCGGGCGAAGAGCGCGTTCTGAACCTGACCTTCCCAGAGGACTATCAGAACCTGGACCTGGCTGGCAAAACCGCCGAGTTCACCGTGACCGTCAACACTGTTTCCGAGCCTAAACTGCCAGAGCTGAACGAAGAGTTCTTCGCTCAATTCGGCATCAAGGAAAGCGGCATCGACGGTTTCCGCACCGAAGTTCGCAAGAACATGGAGCGTGAACTGCGTCAGGCGATCAAATCCAAGGTCAAGAATCAGGTAATGGACGGTCTGCTGGCCACCAACCCGATCGAAGTGCCTAAGGCGCTGCTGTCCAACGAAGTTGACCGTCTGCGTGTGCAGGCTGTTCAGCAGTTCGGTGGCAACATCAAGCCTGATCAACTGCCGGCCGAGCTGTTCGAAGAGCAAGCCAAGCGCCGCGTCGTGCTGGGCCTGATCGTTGCTGAAGTGGTCAAGCAATTCGATCTGAAGCCTGACGAAGCTCGCGTTCGCGAAATGATTCAGGAAATGGCTTCCGCTTACCAGGAGCCTGAGCAGGTTGTGTCGTGGTACTACAAAAACGAGCAGCAGCTGAACGAAGTGCGTTCGGTTGTGCTGGAAGAGCAAGTTGTGGATACTGTTCTGCAGAAAGCTAGTGTGACCGACAAAGCGGTCTCTTACGAAGAAGCAGTCAAGCCGGTAGAAGCTCCAAAAGCCGACTGATTGATTCCGCGTTAAGAAGTACACACCATAAGCCAGCTCTCGAGCTGGCTTATGCGTATTCAAGACATAACTATTTGGGAGCGACTGCAGAGCATGTTCCGTAATTCTTATATTCAGCAGAACTCTGATATCCAGGCCGCCGGCGGCCTGGTCCCGATGGTTGTCGAGCAATCTGCTCGTGGCGAACGCGCCTATGACATCTATTCGCGCCTGCTCAAGGAGCGAGTGATCTTTCTGGTTGGTCCGGTAGAGGACTACATGGCCAACCTGATCTGTGCGCAACTGCTGTTCCTTGAAGCGGAAAACCCGGACAAGGACATCCATCTCTACATCAACTCCCCGGGCGGTTCGGTGACTGCAGGCATGTCGATCTACGACACCATGCAGTTCATCAAGCCGAACGTGTCGACCACCTGCATCGGCCAGGCCTGCAGCATGGGCGCATTCCTGCTGACCGCAGGTGCCCCGGGCAAGCGTTTCTGCCTGCCGAACTCGCGCGTGATGATTCACCAGCCACTGGGCGGTTTCCGGGGCCAGGCGTCGGACATCGAAATCCACGCCAAGGAAATCCTCTTCATTCGCGAGCGTCTGAACACGCTGATGGCCAAACACAGCGGGCGTACTCTGGAAGAAATCGAGCGCGATACCAATCGCGACAACTTCATGAGTGCAGAAGCTGCGAAGGAATATGGCCTGATCGACGAAGTGATCAACCAGCGCCCAGCTTAAAATAAGCAGCTCAAAATAGGCTTGGTCGGCTTGTCTGATCAGCGGCGGGCTTGAAAAAGCCCGCAATAGCCTTCATCTTGTGTTGCAAGCCTATCGGATTTGGATCGAACGAATGACTGACACCCGCAACGGCGAGGACAACGGCAAGCTGCTCTATTGCTCCTTCTGTGGCAAAAGCCAGCATGAAGTGCGCAAATTGATTGCCGGCCCCTCGGTCTTTATCTGCGACGAGTGCGTCGACCTGTGCAATGACATCATCCGCGAGGAGGTGCAGGAAGCCCAGGCCGAGAGCAGCGCGCATAAATTGCCTTCGCCTAAAGAAATCAGCGGCATCCTTGACCAGTACGTCATTGGTCAGGAGCGTGCGAAAAAGGTTTTGGCCGTAGCGGTGTACAACCACTACAAGCGCCTGAACCAGCGTGACAAAAAGGCTGACGACGTCGAACTCGGCAAGAGCAACATCCTGCTGATCGGCCCGACAGGCTCCGGTAAAACCCTGCTGGCCGAAACACTGGCCCGCTTGCTGAACGTTCCGTTCACCATTGCCGACGCAACCACCCTCACCGAGGCGGGTTACGTGGGTGAAGATGTCGAGAACATCATTCAGAAGCTGCTGCAGAAGTGCGATTACGACGTAGAGAAGGCCCAGATGGGTATTGTCTACATCGACGAAATCGACAAGATTTCCCGCAAGTCCGACAACCCGTCGATCACCCGGGACGTTTCCGGTGAAGGCGTGCAACAGGCCTTGCTGAAGTTGATCGAAGGCACGGTCGCTTCCGTACCGCCGCAAGGTGGTCGCAAGCACCCGCAGCAGGAATTCCTGCAGGTCGACACCCGTAACATCCTGTTCATCTGCGGTGGTGCGTTCTCCGGTCTGGAAAAGGTTATTCAAAACCGTTCCACCAAGGGCGGCATCGGCTTCAACGCAGAAGTGCGCAGCAAGGAAGAAGGCAAGAAAGTCGGTGAATCCCTGCGTGAAGTCGAGCCTGACGATCTGGTCAAGTTCGGTCTGATCCCGGAATTCGTCGGTCGTCTGCCGGTCCTCGCGACGCTGGACGAGCTTGACGAGGCTGCGCTGATGCAGATCCTCACCGAGCCGAAAAATGCTCTGACCAAACAGTATGCCAAGCTGTTCGAGATGGAAGGCGTGGATCTGGAGTTCCGGACCGACGCGCTGAAATCGGTCGCCAAGCGTGCCCTGGAACGTAAAACCGGTGCTCGTGGTCTGCGCTCGATTCTCGAAGGTGTACTGCTCGACACGATGTATGAAATCCCCTCGCAGTCCGAGGTGAGCAAAGTCGTGATCGATGAAAGCGTGATCGAAGGCAAGTCCAAGCCACTGTATATCTACGAAAACAGTGAGCCGACGGCCAAGGCAGCGCCGGACGCTTAAGCGTCCAGTCTGCTGGAATAAAGAAGGGGCCTTCGGGCCTCTTTTTTTTATGTCATTTTTTACATCCGCTTTGTGCTTGTTTTTTTTCAAGGCAGCCCCCATCTTGGTTTCAAGCTCAATTCCATCTGATTACGGCCATATGGCCGCCGTAGAGGCGAAATCATGAAGACAACCATCGAATTGCCTCTCCTGCCATTGCGTGATGTCGTGGTTTATCCGCACATGGTTATCCCGCTGTTCGTGGGGCGCGAGAAATCCATCGAAGCCCTCGAGGCCGCGATGACGGGCGACAAGCAGATCCTGCTGCTGGCCCAGAGAAACCCGGCTGACGATGATCCCGGTGAAGACGCTCTCTATCGCGTAGGTACCATCGCCACTGTTCTACAGCTGCTCAAGCTGCCTGACGGCACCGTCAAGGTTCTGGTCGAGGGTGAGCAGCGTGGCACCGTCGAGCGCTTCAGCGAAGTTGACGGCCACTGCCGTGCCGAAGTCTCGCTGATCGAAGAAGTCGACGCCGCCGAGCGCGAATCCGAAGTGTTCGTGCGCACACTGCTGTCGCAGTTCGAACAATACGTACAGTTGGGCAAGAAGGTTCCGGCTGAAGTCCTGTCGTCGCTCAACAGCATCGATGAGCCGGGTCGCCTGGTCGATACCATGGCGGCGCATATGGCGCTGAAAATCGAGCAGAAGCAGGAAATCCTCGAAATCATCGATTTGTCGGCTCGGGTCGAGCACGTTCTGGCGTTGCTGGATGCCGAGATCGATCTGCTGCAAGTCGAAAAACGCATTCGTGGCCGCGTCAAAAAGCAAATGGAGCGCAGTCAGCGCGAGTACTACCTGAATGAGCAGATGAAGGCCATTCAGAAAGAGCTCGGTGACAGCGACGAAGGCCACAACGAAATCGAAGACCTGAAGAAGCGTATCGACGCTGCCGGTCTGCCGAAAGACGCGTTGGCCAAAGCTACTGCCGAGCTCAACAAGCTCAAGCAGATGTCGCCGATGTCCGCTGAGGCCACCGTGGTGCGCTCGTACATCGACTGGCTGGTGCAAGTGCCGTGGAAAGCGCAGAGCAAGGTACGTCTGGACCTGGCGCGCGCAGAAGACATTCTCGATGCCGATCACTACGGTCTCGAAGAGGTCAAGGAACGTATCCTTGAATACCTCGCCGTGCAAAAACGCGTGAAGAAAATCCGTGGCCCGGTGTTGTGCCTGGTCGGTCCTCCGGGCGTGGGTAAAACCTCGCTGGCGGAGTCGATCGCTCACGCCACCAACCGCAAATTCGTGCGCATGGCCCTCGGTGGCGTGCGTGATGAAGCGGAAATTCGCGGTCACCGTCGGACTTACATCGGTTCGATGCCAGGAAGATTGATTCAAAAGATGACAAAAGTGGGGGTGCGCAACCCGCTGTTCCTGCTCGATGAAATCGACAAAATGGGCAGCGACATGCGTGGCGACCCGGCGTCGGCGTTGCTGGAAGTGCTCGATCCGGAGCAGAACCACAACTTCAACGACCATTATCTGGAAGTCGATTACGACCTCTCGGATGTGATGTTCCTGTGCACCTCGAACTCGATGAACATCCCGCCGGCGCTGCTCGACCGGATGGAAGTGATCCGTCTGCCGGGCTACACCGAAGACGAAAAGATCAACATCGCCGTCAAATACCTCTCGCCAAAGCAGATCGCCGCTAACGGTCTGAAAAAGGGCGAGCTGGAATTCGACGCTGAAGCGATCCGCGACATCATCCGTTACTACACCCGTGAAGCCGGTGTGCGTGGCCTCGAACGTCAGATCGCCAAGGTCTGCCGCAAGGCCGTTAAAGAGCACGCAATGGAAAAACGCTTCTCGGTGAAAGTGACAGCTGACCTGCTGGAGCACTTCCTCGGGGTGCGCAAATTCCGCTACGGTCTGGCTGAGCAACAGGATCAGATCGGTCAGGTCACGGGGCTTGCCTGGACTCAGGTGGGTGGTGAATTGCTGACCATCGAAGCCGCGGTTGTGCCGGGTAAAGGTCAACTGATCAAGACCGGTTCGCTGGGCGACGTGATGGTCGAATCGATCACTGCCGCGCTCACTGTAGTGCGCAGCCGGGCCAAGAGTCTGGGCATTCCTCTGGACTTCCACGAGAAGCGTGACACGCACATCCACATGCCGGAAGGGGCGACGCCGAAAGACGGCCCTAGCGCTGGCGTAGGCATGTGTACGGCGCTGGTGTCGGCCTTGACCGGCATTCCGGTGCGCGCCGATGTCGCCATGACCGGTGAAATCACGCTGCGTGGTCAAGTGCTGGCGATTGGCGGTCTGAAGGAAAAACTGCTGGCGGCTCACCGCGGCGGAATCAAGATCGTGATTATTCCTGAAGAGAACGTGCGCGATCTGAAGGAGATTCCTGACAATATCAAGCAGGATCTGCAGATTAAACCGGTTAAATGGATTGACGAGGTCCTGCAAATTGCGCTGCAATACGCGCCGGAGCCCTTGCCGGATGTGGCTCCGGAGATAGTTGCCAAGGACGAAAAACGTGAGTCTGACTCTAAGGAAAGAATTAGCACGCATTAATACGCTTTTGCCTGGGGGGCTTCCTTGACAGTTTTTTAGAGCCCTTGTTATAAAGCGGCTCTTAAGTGTCTGTAGGCCATTCAGCACTCGTTTTTGCTTTCACCAAAAAACTTAGAATCATCTCAAAATAGATATAAGGGGACTTAGAGTGAACAAGTCGGAACTGATTGATGCTATCGCTGCATCCGCTGATATCCCGAAAGCTGCTGCTGGCCGTGCGCTGGACGCTGTAATCGAATCCGTCACTGGCGCTCTGAAGGCTGGCGACTCCGTTGTTCTGGTTGGTTTCGGTACTTTCTCCGTGACGGACCGTCCGGCTCGTACCGGTCGTAACCCTCAAACCGGCAAGACTCTGGAAATTCCGGCTGCCAAGAAGCCAGGTTTCAAAGCCGGTAAAGCACTGAAAGAAGCTGTTAACTAAGTTTTCAGGTTTTTACCCATCCGGGTCGGGGTCATGCCTGACTTGGCAGCGGAGCGGTAGAGCAGGTCGCTGAAACAGTGGCCTGTAACGCCGGGATCGAGGGTTCGAGCCCTGTCCGCTCCGCCAGTTACGAGAAGGCGCATCCTCGGATGCGCCTTTCTTCTATCCGGATTCTACCCACGCTCCACGGTTGCCTAATTTTGAAGTTCAACCGTTTCTGGGGGACGCATGCTGCAGAATATCAGGGACAATTCACAAGGCTGGATTGCCAAGACCATTATCGGGGTCATCGTTGCACTGATGGCTCTGACCGGTTTCGACGCCATTTTCAAGGCCACGACTCACAAGAATGAGGCGGCCAAGGTCAACGGTGATGAAATCAGCCAGAACGAGCTGAGCCAGGCCGTTGATATGCAACGCCGTCAGTTGATGCAACAGCTGGGCAAGGACTTCGATGCTTCCTTGCTCGACGAGAAAATGCTGCGCGAATCGGCCCTCAAGGGTCTGATCGATCGCAAGCTGCTGCTGCAAGGTGCAGAACAAGCGAAATTCGCTTTCTCCGAAGGCGCACTGGACCAAGTGATCCTGCAGACACCTGAATTCCAGGTGGACGGCAAGTTCAGCTCCGACCGTTTCGACCAGGTGATCCGTCAACTGGGTTACAGCCGTATGCAATTCCGTCAGATGCTGGCTCAGGAAATGCTGATCGGCCAACTGCGTGCCGGTGTGGCAGGCAGCGGTTTCGTCACTGACGCCGAAGTGCTGGCATTCGCCCGTCTGGAAAAGCAGACCCGCGATTTCGCGACCCTGAACGTCAAGGCTGACCCGGCGGCGGTCAAACTGACCGACGACGAGGTCAAGGCTTACTACGACGAGCACGCCAAGGAGTTCATGACTCCGGATCAAGTGATCATCGATTACGTAGAACTGAAGAAGTCTTCGTTCTTCGATCAGGTTGCCGTCAAGGACGAAGACCTGCAGGCGGCGTATCAGAAAGAGATCGCCAACCTGTCGGAACAGCGACGTGCCGCGCACATCCTGATCGAAGTGAACGACAAGACCACCGAAGCTCAGGCCAAGGCGAAGATTGAAGACGTTCAGGCGCGTCTGGCCAAGGGCGAGAAGTTCGAAGCGCTGGCCAAAGAGTTCTCGCAGGATCCAGGTTCGGCCAATAACGGCGGTGACCTCGGTTATGCAGGCCCTGGCGTTTACGATCCGGCGTTCGAAAAAGCCTTGTACTCCTTGTCGAAAGACCAGGTGTCCGAGCCGATTCGTACCGACTTCGGTTATCACTTGATCAAGCTGTTGGGTGTGGAAGCGCCTGAAGTGCCGACCCTGGCCAGCCTGAAAGACAAGCTCACCCGCGAGCTGAAAGCCGCTCAGGTCGAGCAGCGTTTTGTCGAGGCGACCAAGCAACTGGAAGACTCCGCATTCGAAGCCTCTGACCTGGCCCAGCCAGCGGCGGATCTGAAGCTGACCGTGCATACCTCCAAGCCATTCGGCCGTGAAGGTGGCGAAGGTGTTGCGGCGAACCGCGCCGTGGTTACTGCTGCGTTCAGCACCGAAGTGATCGACGAAGGTGCCAATAGCACCGCCATCGAGCTGGATCCGGAAACCGTGATCGTGCTGCGTTCCAAGGAACACCTCAAGCCTGCGCAACTGCCGCTGGAAAACGTGAGTGCGGCGATCCGCACCCAGTTGACCAAAGAGCACGCCAGCGCGGCTGCCAAGACCAAGGCCGAGAAGCTGATCGCGGATCTGCGCGATGGCAAGGCGCCGTTGGACAAGGCGGTTGAGGGTCAGAACTGGAAAGCCACTGAAGCGGCCACCCGTGGTCAGGAAGGTGTTGATCCGGCGGTGCTGCAAGCGTTGTTCCGTATGCCGAAGCCGGCTGCGAAGGACAAGCCGACGTTCACCAGCGTGACGTTGCCGGATGGCAGTCTGATGATCGTGCGTCTGAATGGTGTTAACGAAGCGGCTGCGCCGACGGATGAAGAGAAGGTTCAGTACCGTCGTTTCCTTGCTTCGCGTGAGGGACAGCAGGACTTTGCTGCTTATCGCAAGCAGTTGGAAGCTCAGGCGGACATCAAGCGGTTTTGATGGTTGACTGAGATGTGATGAGAGCCCCGGCCTGATAGGTCGGGGCTTTTTTTGGGCTTTGGGTAGTGGCGGCCTTTGGGCCGACCATGTTCTTGGGGTTTTGGGTGAATATCCGTTGCTGCGGGTTTTGCCGCTGGCGGTTTCGCCCTTACGGCGAGTCCCTTTGGCAAACGCCCCAAAGGAACCAAAGGTCTTTGCCCTGACGTTCGGCCCACTCGCTAAAGCTCGGGGTTCCTTCGCTGCGGGATTGCTCCGGGCGCAGCGTCTCCGGTTTGCTTCGCTGCACCTACTCCCGCTGTGTTTGGCTTCGCCAAACGGTCGCTGCGCTCCCACGCCCGGATCAAGCCCTCCACTCAGCCTGCCGACGGGCCTTCAGATCAAGATCAAAAGCTGCAGCCGAGCTAACGCTCATCCTGTTGAGTGGTGAGGAGCAGAAGCAGCATGCGTTCTGCTGTTGCTCTTCTGTGTGCGAGCTTGCTCGCGAAGGCGGCCTGACAGCCGAGCTGTTTTTTGCGGATGTACTCATTCCAATTGTAGGAGTGAGCCTGCTCGCGATAGCGGTCTGCCAATCGACCCATTTTCCGTCGTTCATGAGCCGGCATCCATGTGCAGAGTTGACGAGGCTCAAGGCCGTTTGCGTCGCGTGCTTGATACGCATCTGGAACACACCGGACAGTTCTGGGTCCTATGGCCATCCAGTCGCCACGCCACGGCAAAGTTGCGCGTGTTCATCGATCATCTGGCATTGCGACTTTTCCCGCAACTGAAGGTCGATAGAGTTGTAACTGCTTTAAGACACTAATCCATGCGCCGCCGGGGCGTGATCTGTTGCACAATACGCCCCGGACTGTTTTCTCTCAGGATGTTCAATGTTGATTTCCACTCCCATGCGTGTTGTCGGGTTGGCGCTGTTGTTGACCGCTGTTGCCGGCTGTTCGAAAGACAAGCCGATGTATGAGCATGAGAACTTCGATGACTCCGGTACGTTTTCGCGCAATTACCCGGTGACCGACGCGGTCAGTTGCGAAGCGGCGCGCCGTGCATTGCTTAGCCAGGGCTACATCATCACCAGCAGTGACCCGAAACTGGTCAGTGGCCACAAGAGCTTCCAGCAAACCGGCGACACCCACATGGAGATCAGCTTCAACGTGGTCTGCGCCGATGACGGCAGTGTCGGGCACCATGCGACGATGTTCGCCAACGCCTTGCAGGATCGTTATGCGCTGAAGAAGACCAACAACTCGGCCAGCCTCGGCGTGGGTGTGTTGGGCTCGGTGTCGATGCCGATCGGCTCGTCCGACGATTCGATGGTCAAAGTCGCCAGCGAGACGGTGACGGCACAGAAGTTCTACGAGCGTTTCTTTACCCTGGTCGAGCAGTTCCTGCCGACGGATGCGAAGAAAGCTGCGCACATTGAAGAGAAACCGAAGACTGACCTCGGCGTGCCTGAGGCGAAGCCTGCTCCGGCAGCGCTGGTGCCAGCGCCGACTCCAACGCCTGCGCCCGCCGCAACCCCGGCGCCTGCAGCGGAGCCCGCTCCCGCACCTGCCGAAACCGCACCCGTGACGTCTGAACCGGTTGCGCCACCGGCAGAGGCCGCGCCGATCACTCCGGCGCCGAGTGCAGAACCTGCACCGGCGACCGAAACCATCACGCCACCGGCCAACCCGGATATCCCCCCGCCATCCGAGCCGATTCCGGCGATGCCAGCGTCCGGCCAATAATCCAGCCTCACCGCAACCTCTTTGGGAGCGAGCTTGCTCGCGAAAGCGTCGGAACATTCAGCACGCATGTGACTGACTGGCCGCCTTCGCGAGCAAGCTCGCTCCCACAGTAGTTTTTGGGGGGGCTTAAAATCTCGTTACATTCCCCTGACAAAAATCCTGCGATAAATTCCTGACCACCTGCTACGTTTTATTCATGAAGGCCGGGTTTCACTTTTCCTTCATACGAGCACGTTAAGCTCGAGGCACTGGGCATTTGCTCAGGCCCATTCAAGAGAGCAGCAGGGGGATTACACGATGGATGAATATCAAGAAGAGCTGCTCGAATACCAGGCCTTTGAACTGGACCAACCCGAGCCAGCCGAAGACGCCACCGAGCTTTAACCTGCAGCTTGCAGCTTATAGCTCGCAGCTGCTTTCAGGCCGTTTTGCGGTGACTGCGGCGGAATTCGCCGGGCGTCTGACCGCTCCAGCGTTTGAAGGCGCGCTGGAACGCTTCGGCTGAAGCAAAACCCAGCAGGTAGGCGATTTCACCGAATGCCAGTTCGGTATCGCGGATGTAAGTCATCGCCAGGTCCCGGCGAGTATCATTGAGGATTGCGCGAAACTGCGTGCCTTCCTCGGCCAGTTTGCGCCGCAACGTCCAGGTCGGCAGCTTCAGGCGTGCCGCCACTTCTTCCAGGTCGGGTTCCCGGCCACCATTGAGCAATGGCCCCAACAGTTGAGTGATGCGTTCGCGCAGGCTGCGGGTGCGAGTCAATTGCTCCAGCTCGCGTTCACACAGTTGCAGCAGATGCCGCCAGGTACTCGGGCAATGCTCGGGATTGCGCTGTGCGAGGCTGTTCAGGCTCAGGCGCAGTTGATTGCCCTCGGCACCGAACTGGATCGGGCAATCCCCCAGCAAGTCGTACGCCTCGCGGTAATCCGGCTCATCGAATTCGATTTCAATGCGTTCGGCGCGCAGCGGTTCGCGGCTGACACTGGAGAGCTGATGCAGCCATCCGGCAATGATCGAGTCCACGACAAAACGGTTATAGGCGTTGTACGGGCTGATCGAATAGAAACGCAGCCACGCGCCATGGGCATCTTCATGGAAACTGGACTGACCGCGATAATTGGAACCGTACAACGCCTCGAAACGGATCAGACAGCGCGCGGCTTCGCGCACGGTTGGCGCCTGTGCGGCGGTAACGCCGGCCAGCCCCGCCTGACTCAGGCGACTGAGCTGGCCCATGCGCAGGCCCAGCGCCGAATCGCCGGTCAACTGAATCGCCGCGTGGCCCAGGCGCATATAGCGCGGAATCGACAAACGCGCCCCGGCCTCGGCCAGTCGCGCGGCGTCCAGACCATATTGCTCCAGCAACGACTGCGGATCCGCCCCATGACTGCGCACGGCGTCGGCGAGGCTGTGAACAAAGCCTACCGACAGGTCCCCGAGGCGCATCGGCAGGGGCTTCATGGCTTACAACCAGATGTTCAACAAACGCGCGCCCCGGGCATCGCCATCGGCGAACTGCTGACCGTTGCTGCTGAGGAAACTCTGACCGGCACTGGCCTTGTCCCAGAACTGCCCGCGCAGGAACACACTGATGCCGGCAATCGCTCGACTGCTCGGTGGTTGCGCGGTCAGTGTCAGTCGATGCCAGGCTTGTCCTTCGGTGACTTCACCGGGTTTTAGGCTGACCGACCCCGGTGTGCTTGAACCTTTGTAACCGCGCCATGGCTGATTCCACGCACCTTGACCGAATACCTGCGCCGGTACCGCGACCAATTGTGCGTTTTGCTCGTCGAGTTTGCGGTAATTGTCGGGGTACCAACTGTCGCTACCAATCAATACGCCAAGGCGTCCGGCCGGGGTGTCGACCACGTTGAGCGCGTGTTTGTCTGCGCTTTCGAGCACTTCGCGCTGATCGAATACCGGGTGCATCTGCCGTTGCGGCTGGCCCAGCGGCACGCCATCGCGGCCGAACACCACGCTGCTGTTGAACAGGGCACCGCTACCGGGTTTGAGCTGGCCATCGCGAACGCTGGGTTCCGGTAACACGATCGAGCCGGCCACCAGGGTCACGTGAAATTCTTTGGCCAGACCACCGAACAGCGCCTGGTAATCCTTGGCCATCGCCTTGGCTTTCATCCGCAGGTACGCGTCGTTGAGGCGGTCGCTGCCGTTGGCGCTGAGCCAGGCGCGGGCGAACAGCAAGGGATTGCTCGCCGCCAGCCAGTTCATTGCTTCGGCGAGGGTCGGGGCCTGATACAGCTCATCTTTCTCGCCGCTGAGCAGCAGCCAGGTGCCGACGTTCTCCGGCAGCACCACGACGGTTTTATCGTTCAGCAGGCCTTGATCCTGAGCTTGCTGCAGATAGGCTGCGAGCTTGCGGTGCAAGCGCTCGGTGCTTTGATAATCGGTGGGAAACAGCTCAGGCTGGATGCCCAGCAGATTGCCACGATCGGCGGGGATGCCCTGATCGACCGCCACTTTAATGCGTAAGTCCGACAGGTAATGGCCCGCCGGCCGGTCCGCCGCCCACATGGCGTAGGTGGTCAGGGCGGCGACGAGGGCCATGGAGAAAAACAGGTACAAAAGTTTGCGCATGAAAACCAACAGCTACCGGGTACAGGGTATGGCGACTAGGGTAGGGCCCATGGACCTGATTGCCAAGGGGTGCTGCGCATTTGGATCAATAAGTTGTCAGTTACGGTCATTGAGTGACAGCGATGCGACTCTTAGTCTGTCGAACATGACTGACGGGAGCCGCAGAGCGCCCGCAACTTTTCCGTGATTGCTCGTTGTGGAGTTACCGATGACCGCCGCTCACTACCCGCACCTGTTGGCCCCGCTGGACCTGGGATTCACCACGCTGCGCAACCGCACCCTGATGGGTTCGATGCACACCGGTTTGGAAGAAAAACCGGGCGGTTTCGAGCGCATGGCGGCGTACTTCGCCGAACGTGCCCGTGGCGGCGTTGGCCTGATGGTCACCGGTGGTATCGGCCCGAACGACGAGGGCGGCGTGTACTCCGGGGCGGCCAAGCTGACCACCGAGGAAGAAGCGCTCAAGCACCGCATCGTCACCCGCGCGGTGCACGACGCGGGCGGCAAGATTTGCATGCAGATCCTCCACGCCGGGCGTTATGCCTACAGCCCGAAACAAGTCGCGCCGAGCGCGATTCAGGCCCCGATCAACCCGTTCAAGCCCAAAGAACTGGACGAGGAAGGCATCGAGAAACAGATCAGCGATTTCGTCACCTGTTCGGTACTGGCGCAAACCGCCGAGTATGACGGTGTCGAGATCATGGGCTCGGAAGGTTATTTCATTAACCAGTTCCTCGCCGCACACACCAACCACCGCACCGACCGCTGGGGCGGCAGCTACGAAAACCGCATGCGCCTGCCGGTGGAAATCGTTCGTCGTGTGCGCGAGGCGGTAGGGCCGAACTTCATCATTATTTTCCGTCTGTCGATGCTCGACCTGGTCGAGGGCGGCAGCACCTGGGACGAGATCGTTACCCTGGCCAAAGCCATCGAGCAGGCCGGCGCAACCATCATCAACACCGGCATCGGCTGGCACGAAGCGCGGATCCCGACCATCGCCACCAAAGTGCCGCGTGCGGCATTCAGCAAGGTCACCGCCAAGCTGCGCGGTTCGGTGAAGATTCCGCTGATCACCACCAACCGTATCAACACCCCGGAAATCGCCGAGCAGATTCTGGCTGAAGGCGATGCCGATATGGTCTCGATGGCGCGGCCGTTCCTCGCCGACCCGGACTTCGTCAACAAGGCCGCTGAAGGCCGCGCTGACGAAATCAACACCTGCATCGGTTGCAACCAGGCGTGCCTCGATCACACCTTCGGCGGCAAGCTGACCAGTTGCCTGGTCAACCCGCGTGCCTGCCACGAAACCGAACTCAATTATCTGCCGGTGCAGCAGATCAAGAAAATCGCTGTGGTTGGCGCCGGCCCTGCCGGTTTGTCCGCCGCGACCGTGGCTGCCGAGCGTGGCCATCAAGTGACCCTGTTCGATTCGGCCAGCGAAATTGGCGGCCAGTTCAACATCGCCAAACGCGTGCCGGGCAAGGAAGAGTTCTTCGAAACCCTGCGTTACTTCAAACGCAAGTTGCAGACCACGAATGTCGAGGTGTGCCTGAACACCCGCGTCGATGTCGCGAAACTGGTGGAAGGCGGTTACGACGAGATCATCCTCGCCACTGGCATTGCACCGCGCGTGCCGGCAATTCCGGGAGTCGAGAATGCCAAGGTGCTGAGCTACCTGGACGTGATCCTTGAGCGCAAGCCGGTGGGTAAACGCGTGGCGGTGATTGGCGCCGGCGGTATCGGTTTTGACGTCTCGGAATTCCTCGTTCACCAAGGCGTGGCCACCAGCCAGGATCGCGCCGCGTTCTGGAAAGAGTGGGGCATCGATACGCAACTCGAAGCCCGTGGGGGTGTGGCCGGGATCAAAGCCGCACCGCACGCGCCGGCCCGCGAAGTGTTTCTGTTGCAGCGCAAGAAAACCAAGGTCGGTGATGGTCTGGGTAAAACCACTGGCTGGATTCACCGTACCGGTCTGAAGAACAAGCAGGTGCAGATGCTCAACAGCGTCGAATACCTGAGCATCGATGACCAAGGCCTGCATATCCGCATCGGCGAAACCGGCGAGCCGCAAGTGCTGGCGGTGGACAACATCGTGATCTGCGCGGGGCAGGATCCGCTGCGTGAATTGCATGACGGTCTGGTGGAAGCGGGGCAAAACGTGCACCTGATCGGTGGTGCCGATGTCGCGGCTGAGCTGGATGCCAAACGCGCGATCAACCAAGGCTCGCGCCTCGCTGCTGAACTTTAAGCTCCACCGCTGAACCTGTGGGAGCGAGCCTGCTCGCGAAGGCATCGTGTCAGTCGACATATATATTGACTGACACTCCGCTTTCGCGAGCAAGCTCGCTCCCACAGGATTTGTGCACATCGTGAACCTTGTGAGCCTGCTCGCGATGGTGACTTGTGAGCGACTAGAATGCTGGCTCTGTCCAGATCGAATCGCCGCTCATGCTTTTGCCTCCCACCGATTGGCTACCCCAAGCCCCTCTCGAACACCTTCACCTCGACTGGCTCGCAACCGCCGGCATTGAAGTGGCCATCCTGCGCCTCGACAATATCGACCCGCTGATCAGCGGCAACAAATGGTTCAAACTCGTCGAACACCTCAAAGCCGCCGACCGTATGGGTGCCGAGGGCGTCATCAGTCTCGGTGGTGCGCACTCCAATCATCTGCACGCGTTGGCGGCGACGGGGAAACGGCTGGGCTTCCAAACCGTGGGGCTGCTGCGCGGGCATGCGCAGGAAACTCCCACGGTGCTGGATCTGCAGGCGTGCGGCATGCAATTGCATTGGTTGGGTTATGGCGGTTATCGCGCGCGCAACGAGCCGGGATTCTGGCAACCCTGGCACGAGCAATACCCCAATCTGCAAGCGGTTCCTGAGGGGGAGGTGGACTTGCAGGGGCGCTCGGCTGTGCAGCCATCAAGGAACAGGCGCAAGCGCAATTGCCTACGCTGGGCTGGAGCGACTATCACGGTTGGTGGCTGGCCTGCGGCACCGGGACAACACTCGCCGGGCTGGTCCTCGCCGAGGCGGGTGCGCACCGGGTCTATGGCGCGTTGGCAGTCCCTGAGGATCACGGCGTGGCGCCGCAGGTCGAGTCGATTATGCGGTCAGCCGGACTGGCCACTGCCGACTATGAGTTGATCGATGCCAGCCGTGGCGGTTTTGCCAAGGTCGATCCGCTGCTGCTCGCGTTCATTGAGCAGACCGAGCAGGCCAGCGGCGTCCCACTGGAGCCGCTGTACACCGGCAAGGCATTGCTGGCACTCAAGCAACAGGTGGAGGCAGGCAGGTTCGCGTCCGGCACGCGGCTGATCTTCATTCATACCGGAGGCTTGCAGGGCCGGCGTGGGTTTAGCGCCAGCCGCTGATATTCAACCGCGCTTGGGCATCATCCGCAGCAGCGTGTTATCGCCCACCACATAGTGGTGATAAATCCCCGCCAGTGCATGCAGGCCGATCAACCAGTAACCGATCGTGGCGATCAGCACATGCCAGTGTTCGACCTGCTTGGCGAAGGCTTTGTTTTCCGCCACCAATAGCGGTAGGTCAAAACCGTAGAACATCACCTGATGTCCTTCGGCGCTGGTGATCAGCCAGCCCAGGATCGGCATGCTGATCATGAACAGGTACAAGGCCCAGTGCATCAGCCGCGCCAGCACGGTTTGCCATTGCGGTGAGGCGGGGAAGATTTTTGGTGCCGGACCAATGCTGCGCGCGAGCAGGCGAAACCACACCAGCACAAACACGGTCAGGCCGAGCATGTAGTGCACTTCGCGGATCAGCGTGCGCCCGCCACTGCCTTTGGGAAACAGGCCGCGCAACTCCATGCTGGCGTACACCAGCACCAACAGGACCAGCATCAGCCAGTGCAACAGGACCGAGACGGTGCTGTAGCGGGATTCGGAACTTGTCCACGGCATACGGTGTTTCCTCACAGATCAGGGTTCAAACCTGCCGTTCTTGGGCGACGGCATGCTTTAACTGTAATCCGCTTTGGCGGATTTGCCTGAGGCTGATCGGACTTTCAGCGCTCTGAATCGGGGCTTTGCCAATAAAAAACGCCAGTGTCGGCAAGACACTGGCGTTTGTCTTTGCAGCAAGCGGCAGGAATCAGCTCGATTGCGGCATTTCACCGTTGGCCAGACGCTTGTTGATGTCGGCGATGACTTCCGGCAAATCAGTAATGGTGTCGATCATGTAATGCGGGCGCGAGCCTTCGAACAGCGCGTGAATGCGTTTGCGCTCGCTGGCCAGTTCATCGCTGCCCAAGGCGCGGAAACCGGCGTAATCCAGACCCAGTGCGTTGCCTGAGCAGATCAGCGCCACGGTCCACATCCCGGCGCGGCGGCCTTCGAGAATGCCCGGCACGGTGTCATCGATCTTCACGCACGCTGCGACATCGTCGATGCCCAGCGCGATCACGTTGGCCAGCGCCTGAGCCGGCCACGGACGGCCATTTGGCACTTCGTCGGTGGCAACCACATGGTCAGCGACGTAGCCGTTGGTGGCGGCCAGTTCGACGACCTTGTCCATCACCTGCTTCGGGTAGCCGGAACAGGAGCCGATCTTGATGCCTTGCTGACGCAGATTGGCGATGGTTTCCAGTGCGCCGGGAATCAGCGCCGAGTGTTCGGCGATCTTCTCGATCTGCAGCGGCATGAAGCGGTTGTAGATGGCGGTGACGTCATCGTCGGTCGGCGTGCGGCCGAACGCCTTGCGATAACGCTCGGCCACTTGCGGCTGATCGCAGAGGGTGCGGATGTGGTCCCACTTGCCCATGCCCATCGGGCCACGCGCTTCTTCGATGGAGACCTGCACGTCGAATTCGGCGAAGGCCTCGACGAAAATCTGCGTGGGTGCGAACGAGCCGAAATCGACCACGGTGCCGGCCCAGTCGAGGATCGCGGCTTGCAGTTTGTTTGGATTGACGTAGTTCATGTTGATCAAATTCCTGAGTTGGCAATGCAATTCAAATGTAGGAGTGAGCTTGCTCGCGAAGGCGTCGGATCAGTCGATATCCATGTTGAATGTGCGACCGCTTTCGCGAGCAGGCTCGCTCCCACAGGGGATTTAGGATGGGGCTTAGATTTCTAACACTTCCATCTCGCGCAGCACTTCGCCGATCGCTGCAACGGCCTGGCGCATTTCGCCCGGGCTGACGTGACCGATGCAGCCGACACGGAAGGTTTCGACCTGAGTCAATTTGCCCGGATAAAGGATGTAACCCTTGGCCTTCACGCGTTCGTAGAAATCCTTGAACTGGTAGCGCGGATCTTGCGGCGCATGGAACGTAGCAATGATCGGCGCTTGAATCGCCGCCGGCAGGAAGCTGCGCAAACCGAGTTTGCCCATCTCGTCCATCAGCGCCTGGCAGTTGGCGGCATAACGCGCATGGCGTGTCGGCAGGCCACCTTCTTCGTTGTATTGCAGCAGCGCTTCATGCAGCGCCGCGACCACGTGGGTCGGCGGGGTGAAGCGCCATTGACCGGTTTTCATCATGTAAGCGTGCTGGTCATACAGGTCCATCGCCAGCGAGTGCGAATTGCCAGCGGCTGCGGCCAAAGACTCTTTGCGAGCGAAGACAAAACCCATCCCCGGCACGCCTTCCAGGCATTTGCCGGAAGCGGCGATCAGTGCGTCGAACGGCACTTTCTGCGCGTCCACCGGCAGTGCGCCAAAGGAACTCATGGCGTCGATGATCAAGCGTTTGCCGTGTTGCGCGACGACTTGGGCAATCTCCGGCAGCGGATTGAGAATCCCGGTGCTGGTTTCGCAGTGGATCAGGGCGACGTGGGTGATATTGCTGTCGGCGCGCAGCAAGCGGTCGACGTCGGCGGCGGTGGTCGGTTCATCTTCAGCGGTTTCGAAGGTGCTGAACGAGCGACCGAGCACTTCGCAAATCTTCGCCAGACGCTTGCCGTAGGCGCCGTTGATCAGCACCAGGACTTTGCCGTCACGCGGCACCAATGTGCCGATGGCCGCTTCAACAGCGAAGGTGCCGCTGCCCTGTAAGGGGACGCAGTGGTGAGTCGCGGCGCCGTTGAGGATCGCCAGCAGTTGTTCGCAAAGGCTGGCGGTCAGTTGATTGAAGCGGTCATCCCATGACCCCCAGTCGACCATCATCGCTTGGCGGGTGCGGGCCGAAGTGGTCAACGGGCCGGGAGTGAGCAGGATGGGTTCGGCAATACTCATTCGTGTGTCCTCGGATAGCGCTGTGGGATGAAGCTACGGGGCATACGTTGCAATTCGCCGTTGCATCAATCAAATTGTTTGTTGTTATGCCAGCCATCAGTGAGAGTTATTCATGAACCTGTTCCAGCTCCGCGCCTTCGACGCCGTGGCCCGTGAAGGCAGCTTCACCCGTGCCGCCGCGCGCTTGTTCATCAGTCAGCCGGCGGTTACCGGGCACATCAAGGCGCTGGAGGAGCACTACCAGATCACCCTGTTGCGGCGCACCGCGCGACGGGTGGAACTGACCGAGGAGGGCACCAAACTCGCGGCGATTACCCGCGCGATGTTTGGCCTGGCGGAAGAGGCGCAAACGATGCTTGAGGCCAATCGACAGTTGCTGACCGGGCGGCTGGAAGTGGCGGCGGACGGGCCGCATATGGTCATGCCAATGTTGGCGAGCCTGCGCGCGCGGTATCCGGGAATTACGGTGAACCTGCGCTTGGGCAATGCTCAGGAAACCCTCGCTGCATTGTTGTCGGAACACGCGGATGTTGCGGTGTTGACCGAGGTCGAGCCGCGCAAAGGCCTGCATCTGCAAGCGTTGAGCGAATCACGGATCTGCGCGTTGGTGCCGGCAGGGCACCCGTGGGCGATGCGCGCCGGGGAAGTGAAACTCAAGGAACTGGATCAGGTGATCATGGTGCTCCGTGAGCCGAGTTCGATCACCCGGCGTACATTTGATGACGCCTGTGCGCAGGCGTCGATCCATCCGCGCGTGTTGCTGGAACTGGACAGCCGTGAGGCGGTGACCGAAGCGGTGGCGGCCGAGTTGGGCGTTGGCGTGGTGTCATCGGTGGAGGTCAGCCATGACCCGCGCGTGGTGGCGATTCCGATTGTCGGGGCAGGGCTGGTCAATCGGCACATGATCGGCTGCATGGAGCGGCGGCGGGAGTTGCGCCTGATTCAGGCGTTCTTTGGTCTGGCGCCGGCCTGATACACCGAGTCGCTCCCTTCGCGAGCAAGCTCGCTCCCACATTTGGAATGCGTAACCCCTGTGGGAGCGAGCTTGCTCGCGAAGGGGCCATCACGGTTCACACAAGACTCTGGCGCACCATATCGAGAAAGGTCGCCACCACCCGTCGATTGCTTTGCTCGCGCAAGCACACCAGCGTCTCCGTCAACCGTCGGGTGCAGTCGACAATCGGCAACGCGCACACCCGCGAGTCCGCACCAAATTCCGCCGCCGATACCACGCCAACGCCAATCCCGACCACCACCGCCTCACGCGCCGCTTCCCGGCCCTCAACCTGAATCGCCGGACGAATGCGAAACCCCGCGCGGGCCATTTCCTCTTCCAGCGTCTGCCGGGTTACCGAACCGTGCTCACGCAACACCAGCGGCGTGTCATCCAGGTCTGCCAGGCAGATCGATTCACGCGCGGCCCACGGATGATGGCGCGACACGAACGCGACCATCGGATCATTGCGCAGCGGCACGCTCAGCAAGCGTTCATCACTGACATCGCGGCCGAGCAACGCCAGATCGGCCTGATAGTTGAACAGGCGAAATAACGATTCATCGGTGTTGCCGGTCTCGATCTTTACGCTGATCCCCGGATAGCGCTCGCAGAACCGCGCGATTTGCGGCAGCACGTGGACCGGCGCATCCACTGCCAGAATCAGGCTGCCGGTCTGCAAGGCCTGGGATTCCTGCAACAGTTCCTGTGCTTCGGCTTCAATCACAAACAGGCGCTGGGTGATCGCCAGCAAGCGTTCGCCCAGGTCAGTCAGGCGTACGGAACGTTTATTGCGGTGAAACAGCAAAACGCCAAAACGCTCTTCGAGTTTGCGCACTTGGTCGGATATCGCCGGTTGGGTGAGAAAAAGGCGCTCGGCGGCTTTGGTGAAGCTTCCATGCACAGCCACGGCGTGGAAGGCTTTGAGTTGGGCGTGGGACACCGACATGCAGTCACCTGATCGTTTAGTCAGTAACAAGCTGAGCTTATGTGTGAAATACGATAAATCGATTTTATTTATTAAACAGTAATTGCTTTGATCGGCTCACGCCATCGCTGACGACCCGCTCGGGCCGCACGGTAGCCATGAGCCTGTGCGTGCAACAACAGGACTCATCTGACCGATATCCCCACAGGGACGGGCTGATATCGCAGTGCTCAACAATAAAAACACAGGCGTTTTTCTTAACGATTCTGCCGGCACACTCACACCCTGAGGTCAGAACCACCATGAACAAGCACATCGGCACCATTGCGCGTTGGCGCGTGCAGATTTTCGCGATTACCTGGCTTGCGTACGCCGCTTTCTATTTCACCCGCAAAGCGTTTTCGGTGGCCAAACTCGGCATCGCCGAAGACCCGACCTTCATGCTCGACAAGATGGCCATGGCCAACCTCGATGCGATCTATCTGGCGGCTTATGCCCTCGGCCAGTTCACTTGGGGCATGCTCGCTGACCGCTTTGGCCCACGGGTCGTGGTGCTCGGCGGTTTGCTGATTTCCGCCGCAGCGGCGCTGGTGATGGGCAGTTACGCGACGTTGCCAATCTTCGCCACCTGCATGTTGATTCAGGGCTTGGCGCAGTCCACCGGATGGTCGGGATTGTGCAAAAACCTCGGCAGTTTTTTCCCCTCCCAACAACGCGGACGGGTGCTCGGGTTATGGAGTTCCTGCTACGCGTTTGGTGGTCTGGTGGCGTCGCCGTTCGCCGGTTGGTGGGCGTATACCTTGATGGGCACCTGGCACGCGGCGTTCATTTCCAGTGCGGTGGTGGTTGCCGTGGTGGCGGTGTTGTTCTTTATCTTCCAGCGCAACAAACCCGAAGACGTCGGCTTGCCGGCAGTCGAGCCGGAACCTGAGCTGAGCGCAGAAGAAACCGAAGCCAACAGCAAGCTCAGCATGTGGGAGCCTCTGAAAGAAATTCTGCGTAACCGCACGGTGCTGGTGCTGGGCCTGGCGTATTTCATGTTGAAACCGGCGCGTTACGCGATTCTGTTGTGGGGCCCGGTGATTGTCTTTGAACAGATGCCCAGTGTCGGCAAGGTCGGCGCGGCGATCATTCCCACTTCGTTTGAACTGGCCGGGTTGCTCGGGCCGATCCTGATTGGCCTGGCCTCGGACAAACTGTTCAGTGCCCGGCGCATGCCGGCCTGCGTGTTGAGCTTGCTGGCGCTGACCGTGACGCTGGCGCTGTTTATGGCCGCGTTGCATACCGGCAGTGTGTTGCTGGTGGTCGCACTGCTGTTCGTCATGGGCCTGACTTTGTATGGCCCGGACTCGATGATCAGCGGTGCCGCCGCGATCGACTTCGGCAAAGCCAAGGCCGGCGCCACGGCGGCCGGTTTCGTCAACGGCTGCGGCTCGGTTGGCGCGGTGCTGGGCGGTTTGCTGCCGGGTTACTTCGACTCGGTGACGGTGTTCATCGTCTTCGCCGGTTGCGCGCTGTTCTCGGCGCTGGTGCTGATTCCGCACTGGAACAGCCGCCCGGTTGGCGTGATGGAACCGCGCGCCTCTATCCCCAATTGCCCGCTGACGATCAAACCCCTGCGTTCCTGAAACCCTTGCCTCGTGGCCTGCTGCGACGCTCGCGGCAGGCTGGGTCGTGGCCATCTGACTTGGAGAAACCCCATGAGACCGTTTTGGCTGGAGCAGGCCTTGCAGGCCGACACCTCGCAAACCTGCCCGCCGTTGCAAGGCCAAATCCGCGCCGATGTGTGCATCGTCGGCGGCGGGTACACCGGGTTGTGGACAGCGATCATGCTCAAGCAACAAAACCCCGAACTCGATGTCTTGCTGATCGAAGCGGACATCTGCGGCGCCGGCGCCAGCGGGCGCAACGGTGGTTGTGCGCTGTCGTGGTCGGCGAAGTATTTCACCCTTGAACGCTTGTTTGGCGTCGAGGAAGCGGTGCGCCTGGTCAAGGAATCGGAGCGCAGTATCCACGCGATCGGCGAGTTCTGTGAGCAGTACGGCGTCGATGCCGATTATCGGCTCGACGGCACGCTGTACACCGCGACCAACCGCGCGCAAGTCGGCTCGACCGATGCGGTAATCGCTGCACTCGAGCGCAATGGCATCAACTCATTCACCCAGCGTCCAGTAGCCGATGTGCAGCGCATGGCCGGTTCGAGCAAGCATCTGGAAGGCTGGTTCTCGCCGGCGGCGGCCAGTGTGCAACCGGGCAAACTGGTGCGTGGCTTGCGTCGCGTGGCGTTGCAGTTGGGTGTGAAAATTCACGAAAACACGGCAATGACCGGGCTGGAAGAAGGGCGCCCGGCACGCCTGCAAACACCGAACGGCAGCATTGTTGCCGATCGCGTGGTGCTGGCGATGAATGCGTGGATGGCCCGTGCCTTTCCACAGTTCGAACGCAGCGTGGCGATTGTTTCCAGCGACATGCTGATCACCGAGCCGCGCCCGGATCTGTTGCAGCAGATCGGCCTGACCAGCGGGGTCACTGTGCTCGATTCGCGGATTTTCGTGCACTACTACCACAACACCCCGGACGGCCGGATCATGCTCGGCAAGGGTGGCAACACCTTCGCGTTTGGCGGGCGCATGCTGCCGGTGTTCGATCAGCCATCGCCTTATGCCGGCTTGCTGAAAAACAGCCTCGCTGACTTCTTCCCGGCGTTTGCCGATGTCAAAGTCGATGCCACCTGGAACGGCCCGTCGGATCGCTCGGTCACCGGTTTGCCGTTCTTCGGCCAGATGAGCAGCGCCGGCAATGTGTTTTACGGCTTCGGCTATTCCGGCAGCGGCGTCGGCCCGTGCCACATGGGCGGACAGATTCTTGCTTCGTTGGTGCAGGGTCTGGACAACCCGTGGACCCGTTCGCCGCTGGTCAACGGGCCGCTGGGTTATTTCCCGCCGGAGCCAATCCGCTACCTCGGTTCGTTGATGGTGCGCAACGCCATCCGCCGCAAGGAGCGCGCCGAAGATCACGGGCGGCGTCCTCGGCATCTGGATGTGCGTCTGGCGAAATTCGCTGCGGCGGCGGGCAAGACTGACAAAGCCTGAAGCACGGCGTGTTGATGCAGGAGCTGCCGCAGGCTGCGATCTTTCGATCTGGTTTTTAAGATCAAAATCAAAAGATCGCAGCCTGCGGCCACTCTTACAAAGGGGATCAGCGTGCGCCGCTGTCGAGTAGCCAGTCGAGTAATAGGCTGTCACGTGCGGGTGGTTCGCGAGGTGTGGGCTTGCGTGAGTTGCCCAGACACAGAATCGGCCGGTCGGGGTCGCTGTCAAGGAAACTCACCCACACTTCGCTGCCAGCGCAGGGCAGTTCCTCCCGTGCCACTCGGCCATTGGCGCGAGTCATCGCGATGGGCAGCCAGATCGCCTCGTCATCAAGGGTTTGCAGATGTTCCGAGGGCCACAGCCTGACGGCGACCCGACCCTGTTCATCGAGCTGCGCCGGTTGCCCGGCAGGTCCCAGCACCAGCGCCAGGTGATAACCGGCAATGCCGGGACGCGGTTGGTTGAGCGCCGGGCGAAAATCGCTTGACCAGGGCTGGGCGGTAAAATCGTTTTCGTAGCGGTGCAAGGGTGGGGTCGGATCAAGAATCGACGGATGTTGCCCGTGATGACGTATCGAGGTGAGCCGCCATTGTTCGTTGAAGTGGCTGACCGGATGTGCCGACACTTGCAGCAGTTGTCCACTGAGCAAGCCGATCCGGTCGCTGCGGCCGTTGATCGTCCGATGCTGGCAGCGTTGCCGTTCCAGATGTCGACGGCTGCGTTGTTCGTGGTGTCGTTGTTCGAGGAAGATGCCTGCGGCAAGGGATTTGCCGTGATGTGGTTGGCGGCCTCGTCGCTGATCGCCCGCTGTCCTCGGTTACGCACGGCATGCAGCGTGGCGACGGGCGCGGCGTGATGATGCTGGTACAGCGAAGTGATGCAGGGAGAAGGCGTTTGCTCACAGGCCTTGAACGGAACCAGTACCGGCGTTTGCGGCAGACTGAGGCTGTCATCGGCAAACACGACAACGTGTCCGTCCATCCGGTGTTCGAAGTGGTAGTGAATGCCTTCCTCTTCGCAAAGTCTGTGCAGCAGCGCCAGATCACTTTCTTCGTACTGGATGCAAAAAGGCCGGATCGGGTAGCGGCCGACGGTCATTTCAATCCGGTAGCCGTCGGCGGGCAGGGCATTTTCCGTGAGCAGCTGCTGGAGAATCTGCGGCACACTCTGTTGCACGAACACTCGCCGTTTGCTCGGCTGAGCCAGCCTGTGCAAGCGCGGCACGACCGTCACGCGATAGCCGATCCGGTGCGTACCGCGATGTTCGCAACTGGCACTGTCGATCACGCCGTGGATTCCATGATGGTCGTCCAGACGCAGAAAGGCCCGTTGGTGCAGGAATGTGCCCGGCGTCACGGCGGGGGCCAAACCGATCAGTTCGATGTCGAAACGGTAGGGCTGGTTGAGCGCTTCCTCGCCGTGAAAACGCACCACCGGCAGGCACAGACCGCTGTCGGTCAGGGTCAGGGTAAAAGGACTTTCCTTGTCATTGAGCATTCGAACAGGCTCTGTCAGGCAATACGGGCCTGAGAGGGTACGAAACCGCAGCGTTGAATGGTCATGTCAAAGGCGTTTTTCAGAATTCCCCTACAAGCTCTGGTGAAGATGTCGATTCCACATTGCGTTTTTTTGGTCGATTGCCGACTTTAGGCCGTATAAACTTGGCGCCACGCGTCGGCCAATAGATGTCTCGGCGCCACAGATCAAGAGAGTGAGTAATGGGCGCACAGTGGAAGGTTAAACACAAAGAAGCGGCAGCCAACGCCAAAGGCAAGATCTTCGGCAAATTGGTGAAGGAAATCACCATCGCTGCCCGCAACGGTGCCGATACCACCACCAACGCACACCTGCGTCTGGTGGTCGAACAGGCCAAGAAAGCCTCGATGCCAAAAGAAACCCTCGATCGCGCGATCAAGAAAGGCGCCGGTCTGCTGGGTGAAACCGTGCAATACCATCGCGTGACCTACGAAGGGTTCGCCCCGCACCGAGGTGCCGCTGATCGTCGAGTGCGTGACCGACAACATCAACCGTACCGTCGCCGAAATCCGCGTGGCGTTCCGTAAAGGCCAACTGGGGGCTTCCGGCTCCGTGGCCTGGGACTTCAACCACGTCGGCATGATCGAAGCCTCGCCGGACACCCCGGACGCCGATCCGGAAATGGCCGCGATCGAAGCCGGTGCTCAGGATTTCGAGCCGGGCGAAGACGGCGCAACGCTGTTCCTGACCGACCCTACCGACCTGGATTCGGTGCAGAAAGCGTTGCCAGAGCAGGGTTTCACCGTGCTGTCGGCCAAGCTCGGCTACCAGCCGAAGAACCCGGTCAGCGGCTTGAGTGACGAGCAGATGGCTGAAGTTGAAGCGTTCCTCGAAGGCCTCGACAACCATGATGACGTGCAGGACATGTTTGTTGGCCTGGCGGGCTGATCGGCTGCGTCAGTGATGGCCACATCGCGACCAGGCGCAGGCCTACAGGCCAGAGGTGAACACATCATTTGTGATCACCACCGTCCACTGTAGGAGTGAGCCTGCTCGCGATTGACCGCGCAGCGGTCACAGATTCTCAAGCTGCCGCATGACCTCAGCAAACCCCGGCCGCGCCAGCACATCCGCCTGACAGCAACGCCGCTCCAGCTCTTCAAGCACCGCACGCAGTTCATCACTCAACCCCGAGTCGACGCGCGCCAGCAACTCACCCAGCAGAATCCCGAACGCACGTACTTCGATACGTTGCAACGCGCGCGTTTCCAGCGTGTCGTCGACAGCATGGAACGACGCCCCGCCAAAATCCCCGAGCAGGCAATCGCCGCGCTCGTTCAACAGAATGTTGTGCCCGTAGAGATCGCCGTGGGTGATGCCTTGCTGATGCAAGTGTTCGGCTGCCGAAGCGATGCCTTTGGCAATGTTCAGCGCGACCTCGGCACTGAACCGGCAATCATCGGCGTACACATCCCGCGAGCAGGACGCCAGGCTGGGCAGGTCGGCGAGGTTGTGGAACGACGGATCGATCAACTGCATCACCAATCCTTGCTGGCCGTCGGGATGGCCACTGATGCGTCCCTCGACGCGGATCAGATTGGGATGCAGGCCGGCGGTGATACACGCATTCATTTCGTGCAGCGGCGAGCCGTCGCTGGTCATTTCACCTTTGTACAA
This sequence comes from Pseudomonas sp. H1_D05, assembly GCF_054682705.1. NCBI lineage: Bacteria > Pseudomonadati > Pseudomonadota > Gammaproteobacteria > Pseudomonadales > Pseudomonadaceae > Pseudomonas > Pseudomonas sp. H1_D05. The sequence goes on along the minus strand of NZ_CP162825.1, from coordinate 5,991,771 downwards.
CTTCACCGCAACCGGTATCACCGAACCATCGTCGCGTTGCCAGTTCGCCCGGGAAATCACCCCCGAGGGCGCCTTCACCCAAGCGTTGCTCCAGACTTAGCGCAGACCAGGGGATCTGTGCCGTCGCGTCGAGCGCGGCAGCGTCCGCCTCGGTTTCCAGAGGGTTACCGGCGTAGGCCAGCCAGGTCAGGCTCGGCAGCGCGAGCAGCCACTGCGGCAGCTCGGTCAGGCGGTTGGCGGAGATGCGTAAGAGCTCCAGACGATGGCAGTTGCTCAGCGAGGGTGGCAGCGCTTGCAGACGATTGCCGGACAGCATGAGCTTTTGCAGGGCAGGGCGCTCACCGAGTTCGCTCGGCAGGCTTTCAAGGCAGTTGTCGGTCAGAATCAGCCAGCGCAGCTGCGGTGGCAGGGCTGCAGCGGGTACGTTGACGATGCGATTGGCTCTGAAGCCGATCATCGTCAGCGCCGCGCACTGGCCGAGGCAGGTCGGCAGTTCGGTAAACGGGTTGTCGGAGCAGAACAGCACCCGCAGGCGCGTCAGACGGTGCAAGTCATCCGGCAGGCGGCTCAGGGCGTTGCCGCTGAGATTGAGGATTTCCAGGGTGTCGGCCAGATCGAAAATCTCGCGCGGGAATTCGGTCAGGCCACAAGACAGATCCAGCCGAGTGATGCCCGACAACTCGCCGGCACGCAATTGAGCAAGGGTGTGCATGTTGGGGTTCGCTATTGATCAGGTGCGCGCCGCTGGGGCGCCGGGAATGGGCGACATGATAACGGCAAAGCGGGTTCCGGGCTTGAGCGGAATGCTGCAAGCGCCATGGAACCCTGTGGGAGCGAGCTTGCTCGCGAAGGCGGAGTGTCGGCCGCTGAGATGTGACTGACAGGGCGCTTTCGCGAGCAGGCTCGCTCCCACAGGGCCGGCGTGCTCAGTCGCTGTTGTGTATCTCTTGCAACTGCCCCAACCGACTGCGCGTGCGCGCCAGGTCAATGGCCTGGCCGTCCAGGCTTTCACGCAAGGGCAAACGACCGAGTAGCGTCAGGTACTTGTCCTGGTCGTACAGCACGTCGATCAGGTTGATGAAGCGTTGTTGCGCGGCGATCGAGCACTCCGCCAGTTCCGGCAGATCATCGATGATCCAGCGGTCGAAACGGCGACACAGTTCCAGGTAATCCATCACCGCCGTTGGCTGTTCGCACAGATCGTTGAAGGTAAAACCGACCCGCCGCTTCTCAAAAAACCGCGCCTGAAACTGCCGGGTGCCGACCGTTAGCGCAACGGCCGGTGCCTCTGCAGGTGGCAGATCCAGGGGCCGTGCGTTGTGCTGGCGTGGCCGGCCACACGTAATGTCCCTGGGTGAATATCTGGTGTGCAGAGTGACGCGTCTGGCTGCGGTAATCGTGCGGGCCGCCGACTTCCATCACCTGCATGTGCGTATTGATCAGTTCGATCACCGGTTTGAAGCGGGCGTGATAAAGCGGATTGGGCAGCAAACCTTCAGGCGCATAGTTGGAGGTCACCAGCAGCAGAATCCGTCGTTTGAACAACGCCTTGAACAGCCGGGTGATCAGCATGGCATCGCCGATGTCATGCACATGAAACTCGTCGAAACACAGCACCCGACAATCTTGCAGCAGTTCGTCGAGAGTCACTTCGAGGGCATCGTCCTGCAGGCGATGGCTGAACATGCCCTGATGCAATTGCGCGAAAAACTGATGGAAATGCAAGCGTCGTTTCTGAGTGATCGGCAGCGCCTGGAAGAAGCCGTCGAGCAGCCAGCTCTTGCCACGCCCGACGGCGCCGAACAGATACAGGCTTGGCGCGGTTCGGCTGTTGGCGGCCAACAGCAGACTGGCCTGCTGCGCCATGCACTCGATGACGCGCTGCTGGCTGTGGCTGAGGGTGTAGCCCTGACCGCTGGCCTTGTGTCGGAAGTAATCGCGGATCGACTGGGCGCTGGCGTCATGCCCGGCGCCGGCCGGCAAACCCTTGCCGAACCAGCGGCGCAACGCCGGCCAGCGCTGGATCAGTCGCGATCGTTTCGGCGGGTGGGCAGGCACTGTCGGCGTCTCCGTGTTCGTCAAAACCGGCTCCCGGGAGCGCGGCGATGTAGTGTAACCAGACGCCGAGATGACCAGCCACCGCGACGTGTCGACAGTGGGCGGTTATTGAACAAATTTGTGCGGCACGTACAGCCATTTTTAGCGACATTACTCGCCCCGTTGTCAATCTTTCGAAACATATCCCGGCCGATCCATGGATCCAATCGACTGGCGGAATCGTCGACCGTTGCTAACCTCAATCACAGAAACGACGTCGCAAGCGATCACTGACAAGGAATGGCGCAGTGAATGTATATGGGGTCATGGGGCTGTTGGGTGTGCTCGCTGCGCCTGCCTATTCGGCGGATCTTCAGGTCGAAGTGCGCGTCGATGTGCAACGCGGCTGCCAGTTGATCGGCCAGCAGCGGCAGGCTGGTATCGAGCAATTGGGTGTGCTCGATTTCGGCAGCACCGCGCGCCTCGATGACCCGGCCGGGCCGTTGGCAGCGGCGCTGACCAATCAACGCCTGCCACGGCTGGAGTGCAATCCGGACACGCCGTACCAGATGCGTGTCGACGGCGGTTTGCATGGCGGTGTCGGCGAAGTCCGTTACATGGCCGGTTCGGTCGGCAGTAAACCGATTCCGTACCGCTTGTATCAGGACGCGGCGCGCCGGGTGCCGCTGGTGGTGGATGTTCCGGTCAGTGGGCGGGTGCCGGACAGCGGCACGGTGGAGTTGCCACTTTACGCGCGGATCGAGCGCCTGGCTGAGGTGCCGCAGGTCAGCCGTTATTCGGATCTGGTCAAGGTGACGGTCACCTGGTGAGTGTGGTTTCAAGGCAGCCGCTGGACGCGGGTGCGCAAGGAAGGCGTTCGATGATGAGCGCGGTGATCGAATCAGCGTAAAGGAGCAGGGACGGGCGCAATGACAGGTAAACACTGGATGGTGGTGGCCGCGGGTACGCTGGCATTGCTCGCAGACGAGGCGCAAGCGGCGGTCAGCGGGCAGATCAATGCGCGGCTGATCCTGATTGCCGGCTGCGAAGTCACCAATACCAGCACACCCGACAGTCCGCTCAGCGCCCTCGGCACCCTCGACTTCGGCCTTCAGGGGCCCACCTGGAACGCGCCGATCAAGGCCAGTCTGGACGGCGACAGCAGCGGCAAACTCAACGTCGCCTGCAACCCCTCGGTCACCGGTTTCACCGTCACCATCGACGGCGGCACCCACGGTGACGGCAATACCCGGCGCCTGAGCAACGGTCGCCAGACCCTTCCTTATCAGCTGTTTGTCGATCCCTCCGGCGTCCGGAGTTACAGCATCGGCCAGCAACACAATTTCGCTGTCACCAGCGGTGCGCAGATACCCATTCCGGTATTTGGCACGGTGGTGGCGAATACCCGTGCGGTACCGGCAGGGGTCTATACCGACACCCTGACGGTGACGCTCGACTGGTAACCCCGTAGAGGACGGACACCATGCGTATGTTTGCATCAAGGATAGGTTTGTCGTTGCTTGGCCTGGCGCTGGTTTCCAGTGCCAACGCCGCCACCACGGTCACCGGCCAGATCACCTCCAGCCTGATTCTGATCAGCAGCTGTCAGGTCAACGGTGCTGGCGGTTCCACCGGGCTGAACTTCGGTGCGTTGAACTTCGGCACTGCCAACAGCCTGTTCACCACCGCCACCGGGCAGGTGTTGGGCGGCGGCGGGGCGTTGTCGATTCTCTGCTCCAGCGGCACCACGCCGACGGTCAAGGTACGCGCGGGCTCCCACGACGGAATGTCACCGGGTGGCACGCGGGCGCTGTACGACGGCGTTGCCAATTACGTGCCGTACGACTTGTACACCGATGCCGGGCACTCGCAACTGCTGGCGATTGACGGGACGATCAACCTCGCCGCCAGTACCGGTGTCGCGCAGACAGTGAACATCTACGGTCAGGCAGTGGGCAAGGCCGGTTTGCCGGCGGGGACGTACACCGACACTGTCGCCGTCGAACTGACGTTCTGATGCCATGCGCCGCCATGGCTGTGCCGCGCTGCTCCTGCTCTGCGCAGGCAGTGCGCCGCTGCCGCTGACCGCAGCAACGAGCCAGAGCTTTCAGGTCAGTGCCACGGTCACTGCCGGGTGTCTGGTGGTGGGCGGGGTGTCGAATTATGGCGGGCTGAATTTCGGTTCGCGTTCGGCACTGGCCACCGGCACCGTGCAGGTCGCGCTGACGGGTGGGGTGCAATTGCAATGCACGCCGGGCGTGACGCTGAACATGAGCGTTGATGGCGGCCAGTTCAACAACAGCGGCCGGCACATGCAGATCAACAGCGGCAGTGCGCGGGTGGCGTATGCGCTGTTTAGTGATGCGGCATACAGCCAGAGCCTGGGCATCGGCCAGAGTGTGGCGGTGGCCTACAGCGATGCGAACAACATCAGCCTGCCGATTTACGGTCAGGTGCAATTGCCGGGCAATCAGCCTGGGGGGACGTACAGCGACGTGTTGCAGGTGCAACTGTCGTGGTAAGGCGAAGTTGAATGGCCGACAAGGAGCAGGTTTATGGGGTCAGTTACGTCACTGCATTCGTTCGTGCGCTGTGCGATGTGGACGCTGGTTATGCTTGGGGCAAGTCAGGCACACGCGGCGAGTTCGGTGCTGATCTGGCCGATCGATCCGGTGCTGGAGGCTGATCAGCAGGCCAGTGCGCTGTGGCTGGAGAATCGCGGCAGTGAAACCGCCAATCTGCAGATCCGCGTGTTCGGCTGGAGCCAGAGTGGTTTCGCCGAGCAATACCAGAACCAGCGCGACGTGATCGGCAGCCCGCCGGTGGCGAAAATCGAGCCGGGACAGAAACAATTGGTGCGCCTGACCCGGACAAAGGACGTGCCGCCGGGGCAGGAGCTGGCCTACCGGATCATCATCGACGAAATTCCTTCCGCACAACCCGCGACCGCTGACGGAGGCAAAACCGCCGCAGCGATCCGCTTCCAGATGCGCTACTCGGTGCCGTTGTTTGCCTATGGTGCCGGGCTGTGGAGCAAGGAAGACAGCAGCCGCGCGCGTGATCCCAAGGGTGTCGGCCTGCCGCAATTGAGCTGGCGCACGGTGGCCGTGGACGGCCGGCCCTATGTGGAAGTGCGTAATCAGGGCGCGGTGCATGCGCGACTGACTGACGTGGCAATCAAACAGGCGGGGCAGAGCAGACCGCTTGCCGAAGGGCTGCTGGGGTACGTGCTGCCGGGGGCGGTAATGCGCTGGCCGGCACCGGGGCCGTTGGCCGGTGATTCGGCGTTGCAGGTGCGGGTGAACGGCGCGCCGCAGGTGCAGAGCATTACACCTGCCAAGTGAGTGAGTCATAGCGCAGTTATCTGACGTCGGCTAAAGCGGTATCAGGGAGGATTCAGTCCATTGACGGACGTAAAACGGGTATGAGCCCAGGACGGGTTCGTCGTATTCAGCGTCCGTTGTGGCTCATCACCGGCGCGTGTTGCCTGATGTTCGTTCAACCATCCGGGGCCGGCGATCTGCCGCCGCCACCGAGCGGCATGGAGGCCGTGAGTGATGCACAGTTGTTTCTGGAACTGGTGGTCAACCAGATGAATACCGGACGCGTGGTGGCGGTGCAGCAGCGCGACGGGCGCTTGTTCGTGCCAGTGACCGCGTTGCGCGAGACCGGCATGAAACTGCCCGACAGCCTTGGCGCCGAGGTCGATCTCGACAGCCTGGCGGGGCTGCACAGTGACTACGACAGTGTCGGTCAGCGCCTGCTGCTGGACGTGCCGCCGGACTGGCTGCCGGAACAGTTTATCGGCAATCGCCAGGCTTACCCGCGCACCCCGGCGCTGAGCAGTTTCGGCGCACTGTTCAACTACGATCTGTACCTCAACGATACCGACGATGCCGGCACTTACCTGGCGGCGTGGAACGAAGTGCGGCTGTTCGACAGTTGGGGCACATTGTCCAGCACCGGGCAATACCGGCGTACGTTGTCTGGTGACTCGCTCAACACGCTGGACAACGGTTACCTGCGTTACGACACCACCTGGCGTTACTCCGACGACGAGCGAATGCTCACCTACGAGGCCGGTGACGTGATCAGCGGTGCGTTGCCGTGGAGCAGTTCGGTGCGTTTGGGGGGCGTGCAGTTTTCTCGGGATTTTGCCGTACGCCCGGATCTGGTGACGTATCCGTTGCCACAATTTGCCGGTGAAGCGGCGGTGCCGTCCTCGGTGGATCTGTTCATCAATGGCTACAAGTCCAGCAGTGCAGACTTGCAGCCGGGGCCGTACACACTGACCAATATTCCGTTCATCAACGGTGCGGGCGAAGCGGTGGTGGTGACCACCGATGCATTGGGCCGGCAGGTGTCGACCACGGTGCCGTTCTATGTCACCAGTACGTTGTTGCAAAAAGGCTTGAGCGATTTTTCCGTGGCGGCCGGTACGTTGCGCCGCGACTACGGCTTGAAGGACTTCAGTTACGGCCCGGGTGTCACCTCCGGCAGCCTGCGTTACGGCGTCAGCGACAGTTTTACTCTGGAGAGCCACGCCGAAGCGGCCGATTCGCTGACACTGGGCGGCCTCGGCGGCAACCTGCGGCTGGGTAATTTCGGTGTACTCAATAGTGCCCTGAGTCAAAGCCGCTTCGACGGCGATGACGGTCAGCAATTGAGCCTGGGCTACCAGTACAGCAATCAGCGCTTCAGCTTTTCGTACCAACGCCTGCAACGTCACGATCAATATGCCGACCTGACTGTGGTCGACAGCCCCTACATCAGCCTCAGTCGACGCAGCGAACAGGCGACCCTGAGCCTTAACCTTGAGCGTTGGGGCAGTCTCGGCGCCGGTTATTTCGATGTTCGTGCGGCGGACGACTCGCGCACGCGGCTGCTCAATCTCAGCTGGAGCAAACCGCTGTGGCGCAACAGCAGTTTTTACCTGTCGGCCAACCGCGAAATCGGCGACAGCAACTGGGCGGTGCAGGCGCAACTGGTGATTCCCTTCGATCTGCGCGGCAGTCTGGCGATCAGCAGTGATCGCAGTAAAACCGGGCAGAGCCAGCAGCGGGTCAACTACAGTCGCGCGGTGCCGAGCGAGGGCGGCGTGGGTTTCAACCTCGGCTACGCCAAGGGTGATGGCGCCGATTATCGCCAGGCCGACGTCACCTGGCGCCTGCAGTCGGTGCAGTTGCAGGCCGGTGTCTACGGCACTTCCGAGGCTGAAACCCGTTGGGCCGACGCCAGTGGTTCGCTGGTGTGGATGGATCGTCAGGTGTTCGCCGCCAACCGCATCGACGATGCGTTTGTAGTGGTCAGCACCGATGGTTTCGCCGACATTCCGGTGCGCTACGAAAACCAGCAGGTCGGTCAGACCGACAAGAACGGTCATCTGCTGGTGCCGTGGAGCAGCGCCTATTACCGAGGCAAGTATGAAATCGACCCACTGAATCTGCCGGCCAATGTGCGCAGTCCCAATGTCGAACAACGCATCGCTGTAAGGCGCGGTAGCGGATATCTGCTGGAGTTTCCGCTGGCCCGGGTGATTGCTGCGAGCATCGTGCTGGTCGATGCGCAACAGCGCGAACTGCCGCTGGGCGCGGGTGTGTTGCATGAGCAGAGCGGTACGCGGACGGTGGTCGGTTGGGATGGGCTGGTGTATCTGGAAAACCTGCAGGCGCAGAACTCGCTGCAGGTCACGCTGGCCGACGGCAAGACCTGTCAGGCGCAGTTCAGCGTCGATATGAATCAGGACCAGGTGCCGCTGATTGGCCCGTTGGTGTGTCAATGATCGGCGCACGCTTGCTTCTGTTGCTGGCGCTGATGCTGCCGGGGGCGGCGCAGGCTGCGTGCTCGGTGGTCAGCACCACGCCGGCAGCATTCGGTACGCTCAGTTCGATCGCCGTGCGCACGACGTCGCAGCCCAGCTCCACGCTGAATGCAGGTTTGAGCTGTACCGGTTCGCTGCTGTCCCTGCTGACCAGCAACGACCACTTCTGGGGCACCGTTTCTTCGACTCAAAGTGGTCTGGTCGGGCCGACCGGCGATGTCATCAGTTACACGGTCTACGCCAACAACAGCACCAGCTACCCGCTGACGCGTGGCACGGCCTACGACTTTGCGCGCAACGGCATCATCGATGCCTTGGGCCTGCTCAACGGTACAACGCCGAAAACCGTGCCGCTGTATCTCGGCACAACCATTGGCAGCAACGTCGCCGCCGGGGTGTACACCGAGACCCTGAGCATTTTCTGGAACTGGAATTACTGCTCGGGGATTGGTATTGGTTCTATCTGTCTTGGGCGCGACATCGCCAGTGGCACGACCTCGTTGACGGTGAATATGACGGTGTCCAACGACTGCACGATTACTGCGCCGAACATTGCGTTCGGCAGCGCTCCGGTGATCAGCGCGTTCACCCCGGTGACCGGGCAAACCATCAATCTGGCCTGCACCAAGGGCAGTGCCTATACCGTGGGGCTGAGCGACGGGCAGAACGCGGTGAGTGTCGGCGGCCGGCGACGAATGATTTCCGGGAGCAATTATCTGGCCTACGACATTTTCAAAAGTGCCGGCACCACGCGCTGGGGCAGCGTCGGCGCGGCGCGGCGGGCGAGTAGCGATGCCGAGGTCAATCCGGGTAACGGCTTGGGCACGGGCAGCCAGATCTTCAACTACAACGCGAAGATCTACACCGACCAGAGCACGCCGCCTGCGGGTACTTATCTGGACAATGTCGTGCTCGACGTAGGTTTCTGAGCCTGACGCTGATCCCTTGTGGAAGCGAGCCTGCTCGCGAATGCGGTGTGTCATTCAGCAAAGATGCGACTGATCCAGCGCCTTCGTCGGAACGCCGCCCGGAGCAAGCTCGCTCCCACAGGGGAAAGGTGGTGTTCTCAGAATGGCAGTGATTGCTTGAGCTGTTGCGCCGCCGGTGTATCGACCGGGCTGACCATCGCGTAGTTATAGCCACCACCTGACCAGTACTGGGCCTGCAAATCTCCGTCACTGCGCGTGCCACGCGGCAAAAAGGTGTTCTTCGGCCCCGGCGGGCGCACGTAGAAACTCACCTTGTGGCCACTGCCATCCTCATACATCACCATCGCTGCCGGGCCTTCGTCGGTGCTGAGCAGGCGTCCACTGACCGGTTCAAACCCGGCCGCCTTCAGATCTGGTAAACGACTGGCCCGAGTGAAATAACGATCGAGCCAGCGCTGCATGTCGCCATCACTGTCGACTTTGTAATCTGCTGGCAACATGCCTTGCTGGGCAATCAGGCGATAGGCTTGCATGGCGTCGGTCATTGGCAACATGGCCGGGCGCACAAGGGTCATTTCCCGGGCCTGCCAGCCACTGAAACCGCCGAGGCTGACCGCGATCAGCAACACCGCAGCACTGGCCAGATGACGACGCGACTGGCGCTGACGGCGCTGGCGAATCATCGCTGGGTCAAGCGCTGGGTTGGCCGGTTGCTGCAACGCGCCGCTGAGTGCCGCGCGCAATTGCTGGGCATCCTGTTGCCAGGCGCGAACCTGCGCCGCTTCGTCCGGGTGACTGGCCAGCCAGGTGTCCAGCACACGCCGGTCGGCGTCGCTGAGCTGGTGGTCGACATAGGCGTGCAGATCACGCTCGGTGGGAGGCAGGCTGATCATTTGAGTATCCGCAAAGAAGGGCTGCTGATTTCGCCGTCGCTGAGTTGGCGCAGGGCCTGGCGGGCGCGGGACAGGCGCGACATCACGGTGCCGATCGGGGCGCCGAGAATCTCGGCGACCTCTTTATAGGAAAGGCCTTCCACTGAAACCATGAGCAGCAGCGCGCGCTGTTCGCTGGGCAGTCGGTCGAAGGCTTGCAGGGTTGACTGAGCGATAACGGTGCGCTCCACCGAGGGTTCGGCATCGTCGCGACCGGTGAAGAATTCGAGCATTCGCGCATAACGCCGCGAGCGCCGGTGGGCGTCGAGAAACTGCCGATAGAGGATCGCGAACAGCCAGGCACGCAAGTCGCCGTCGGCGCGTTTGTCGCCCCAACTCGACAGGGCACGCTCCAGACAGGCCTGCACCAGATCGTCAGCACTGCTGCTGTTGCGCGTCAACGACACGGCAAAGCGGCGCAATCTGGGAATGATTTCTCTCAACTGTTCGTCGAATTCGCTCATGAAATTCTGCTAGTCACTACGCTGTGGACTAGGGAGACGCCCGCCGTTGGAGGTTATTCCACGTTCGGAAAAATAAATACCGTTGTGTGGAATAAACCCGGATGAGGCGCGTCTTGCTGATTCTTCCTACTTGTGGCCATTGGCCCTGGAGTCCTTCATGGTTGATCGCACCTCACCCAACGCTTCACCGCCTGGCGGGCCGCAGCGCCCGCCACTGAGTGTCGCGAGCCTGATATTGCGTCTGGGCGGCATTGCCGTGGTAGTCGCTGCGGTGGCCGGGGCGTTTGCCTACGTTCACGGTAACTTCGACCCACAACGCCTGACGCCAAAGGCGCTGGTCGATGTGCTGGAGAAGAACAATGGCGTGCATCCCGGGTTTCGTCGTAATCACGCCAAAGGCGTGTGCGTGATCGGGCATTTCGAAAGCAGTGGTGAGGCACGGGTATTCTCCACTGCGCAGGTGTTCAACGAGCCGCAGACTCCAGTCGTCGGGCGCTTTGCGCTGCCGGCGGGCAATCCCTATGCACCGGACAGCAGCGTGCCGATTCGCAGTCTGGCGTTGCGGTTCACCCAGGCTAACGGGCAGCAATGGCGCACCGGGATGAACAGCATGCCGGTGTTCCCGGTCGGTACGCCTGAGGCGTTTTATCAATTGCAGCAGGCGCAATCGCCAGATCCGGCCACCGGTAAACCTGATCCGGCGAAGGTTCCGGCGTTCTTCGCCGCGCACCCGGAAACCGTGCCGTTTTTGACCTGGGTGAAGACAGCCAAACCGTCGGCCAGTTATGCCACCGAAACCTATAACAGCGTCAACGCGTTTTATCTGGTCGACGCCAGCGGTAAAAAACAAGCCGTGCGCTGGAGCATGACACCGTTGGCGCGCGATGCTGCGGGCGCCAGTGCGCCTGAGGGCGGTGATTTTCTCGAGAAAGATCTGGTGCAACGGTTGTCGTCTGCACCGCTGCGTTTTCAATTGAATATCACTCTGGCCAATCCCGAGGATCCGGTGAACGACGCCAGCAAGACTTGGCCGGCCGGGCGCAAAGTATTGAACGCGGGCACACTGGTGCTGGAAAAGACCCAGCCGCAATTGAGCGGCGAATGCCGGGACATCAACTATGACCCGCTGGTGCTGCCGGCCGGTATTCAAGGTTCCGGCGACCCGTTGCTCGCCGCCCGTTCCGCCGGTTACGCCAATTCCTACTTGCGTCGCACCAGCGAAGTCAGCCAGTTGCCCGCCGCCAAACAGGAGGCTCGTCCATGAGCACTCAACCGACGCATTTCGCCCTGTTGGCGCGGCTGCTGCACTGGCTGATGGCGCTGATGATCATCGCCATGCTGTTTATCGGCGCCGGCATGGTCACCTCGGTGTCCGAGCGGCATGAATGGCTGATCCATCTGCACAAACCGCTGGGCATTGCGATTCTGGCGCTGGTGATCGTGCGTTTGCTGGTGCGGCTCACCACGCGCCAGCCACCGTTGCCCGCCGATCTGCCGGGCTGGCAAGTACTGGCGGCCAAGGCGTCCCATCTGCTGCTTTACGCGTTGATGCTGGTGTTGCCGTTGCTCGGTTGGGCGATGATCAGCGCTTCTGGTGAACCGGTGATGCTCAGCACAACGTTGCAGTTGCCAGCGATCGTTCCGGCCGATGCGCAGTTGTTCGCGTTTCTGCGCAAGGCTCACGGGTATCTGGCCTATCTGCTGTTCCTGACGGTGCTGCTGCACCTGGCGGCGGCGTTGTTTCATGGCTGGGTCCGCCGCGACGAGGTGCTCGACAGCATGTTGCGTGGTCGCGATCGCAGCTAACCCGTTTGCGTGGCGCATCGTAGCGATGCGCCGCGTTTCAGGGTCAGCCACCAGTACGCCAGCGCCACGGCGTTGATGCTGGCGCCGAGCAGGCACACGCCGATCCAGCCGGCCCACGCGTACATCGCGGTCGAGCCGATGGAACCGAGCGCGCTGCCGATCGAGTAGAACAGCATGTAACCGGCGGTGAGACGGCTTTGCGCTTCGGGGCGCACGCTGTAGATCATGCTCTGGCTGGTGACGTGCACGGCTTGCAGACCCAGATCCAGGGTGATTACGCCGAGCAGCAATGCCCACAGCGAGGATTGAGTCAGGGCGATCGGCAACCATGAGGCGAGCATCAGCAACAGCGAAAGACCGCTGACCCATTGCCCCAGACCACGATCAGCCAGATGCCCGGCCCGTGCGGCTGCCAGCGCACCCGCAGCGCCGGCCAGTCCGAACAGCCCGATTTCACTGTGCGACAACGACAACGGTGGCGCGGCCAGCGGCAGCACCATCGGCGTCCACAGCACCATCGCACTGGCAAAAGTCAGCAATGCGAGGATCGCGCGTTGGCGCAGTACCGGTTCTTCTTTGAACAGGCTGAATACTGAGGCGATCAGGGCGGCGTAAGTCGTAATCGGTTGCGGGACCTCATCCTTCGGCAGAACACGCAACAGCAGCAACGCCATCAACAGTGTCAGCCCGGCTGACAGCAAGTAAATCGCTCGCCACCCAGCCAAATCGGCCATACCGCCGGCAACCGTGCGTGCCAGCAAGATGCCGACAACGATGCCGCTGGTGACCACTCCGACCACGCGCCCGCGTTGGGCCGGGATTGCCAGCGTCGCGGCATAAGCTACCAAGACCTGCGTCACTACCGCGAGCAGCCCTGTCAAGGTCATGCCAAGCAGCAGCCACGCACTGTTGGGCGCCAGCGCGATCATCAACAGCGCCGCTGCCGACAGCAGGGTTTGAGTAACGATTAATCGGCGCCGATTGAGCAGATCACCGAGAGGGACCAATAGCACCAGTCCGATGCCGTAGCCGATTTGCGTCAGGGTGATGACAATGCCGATGGTCGCCGGCGACATCGCGAACGCCTCGGCCATCGCGTCCAGCAATGGCTGGGCGTAATACACATTGCCCACGGCCAGACCGCAGGCTACGGAGAAAAGCAAAACGGCACTGCTCTTTAGAGGTTTCATTTCCCGCATCCTTTTAGGTTTCAAAATAAAACCTTTAGTACGGTATTGATTCGGGTTTTATTTTGCAACCGGTTTGCGCGAGATGGTGAATGGCGGAAAGCAAAAGATCGCAGACAAGCTGCGATCTTTTACAGAACGGAGGAGGGGATCAGCGCAGGGTATCAACCATGTCAGCGATGGTGGTCAGCACGTCTTTGCCCAGCTGTTTAGAGCGTTTGCCCGACCAGCCGGTGACGTTGTCGGGATGGTCGTCGTGATCCTTGAACGGCATTTCCAGCGTCAGCGACAGGCAGTCGTATTTCTGGCCGACGCTGTTGCACGCCAGGGTCATGTTGGCCTGACCCGGTTCGTCGCGGGTGTAGCCGTACTTGGTCTGGAAATCTTTGGTGGTGTGTTTCAGGTGATTGCGGAAATGCTCTTCGAGCTTCTCGATACGCGGCGTGTAGCCCGGATTGCCTTCGCAGCCGGCGGTGAATACGTGAGGAATGGTTTCATCGCCATGGGCGTCCAGGAACAGATCGACGCCGTACTTTTCCATTTGCTGCTGGACGAAGAGCACCTCGGGACTGATCTCCTGGTTGGCGTTCTGCCAGGCCCGGTTCAAATCCTGGCCCATGGCGTTGGTGCGCAGATGGCCATGGAACGCGCCGTCCGGATTCATATTCGGCACCAGGTACAGATCGGCACTGGCGAGCAGCTTGTTCAGCACCGGATCATCGTGCCTTTCCAGGCGCTCGATCACGCCTTCCATGAACCATTCGGCCATGTGCTCGCCGGGATGTTGCTGAGCGATGATCCAGATCTTGCGCTGGCCTTCAGCGCCAGTGCCTTTGCGCAGCAATTGAATGTCGCGACCTTCGACACTTTTACCGGTCGCCAGTAATTCGGTGCCGGCCTTGCTTAGCGCCTGCTCGATCAGCCAGTCGTGACGGCCACGGCTATAGGGTTCGAAGTAGGCGAACCAGGCATGGGTCTGCGTGGCCTCGAGGCAAAAGCGCAGGCAGTCGCCCTCGTAAATAGTCGGCACGCGGAACCAGTTGACGTGATCGTAGGACGCTACGGCCTGATAACCGGGCCAGCCCTTGCTGTACGTGGATTGGCTGGCATTGTTCAGGCGGAACCAGTGTTCCTGGCCGACATGCAGGCCGCTGGCCTTGAAGTGAAACCACTGGAAATGCGCGCTGCGAGTATCTGGACGAATGGCCAGAACCGGATTGAGTGGATTGCTGATGTCGATGACTTGGATGTTGCCGCTGTCGAAGTTGGCGCTGATGTCGAACGAAGATTTGGCCACGGTCATAATCGATTCCTGAATATGATTTTTATGGCCGTTACTGTACACGCAGGCAGGGCTGAAACCGAGGGGAATTGCGGTGTGTGGCGGGGGGCGTCCTCCATGACGCGCAAGCAGCTTAGAGACTGTGCGATTGATTCTCAAGTGCTAATTGGCATTAGTTTGCCCCAATGCGGCCGGGCTTCGCTTGCCAACCAATATTCTTTTGATATTATCCGCGCCATCGAATTTGCAGCACCTAAAGACTTCATTAGCCTGAAGCCATAAGCCTGAAAAACGGGCAAAAAAAAGACCCGGCAAAAAGCCGGGTCAAAAACCGTGATTAGCCTGATGAGGAGATAGTCCAGAAGACCGACCTAAGGTCTCTGGTCCATCGACTGATCTCGCGACCAGCTGCTTGCAATAATAATCATTATCATTTGCAAGTCAAATGTTTTTACCTGCTCGATTGGAAAATTCTTTCCCGTCCGCCCGCACTTCCGTTTCTCAGGCTTCATCGCCATCGAGTGAACGGTCGACCATCGCCCGCGCCATATCCACCATATGCACCACTGAAAATGCCAGATCGCGACTCGCGCCTTGCAGGTTTTCGGCTGCCTTGAACGCCGTGGCTGCCGCGCAGCGCAACAGGTCCGAGGCATGCACCAGGGCTTCCTCGCCACTGAGATGGCGCCTGACATCGAAAAAACGCTCGTCGACCTCAGGTTCTGACACAGCTGGTTTCAAGTAATAGTCCAGCGCGCGTTGCGCCGCCGCATTGCCTTGGGGCGAGGTGAAGGTGGTGTCCATTTGCAGATCGGGCAAGTCTTTGCTGCTGATATTCATGATGAGGGGGCACTCCTTGGTCGATTGAAAATCCGTGCCTTCAGAATAGTACTCTGTGTAGTTGTGACGAGAATTTAAATACTACAATATGTGTTTTGCTGGCCGAAGGCGTCCACGTAAGGTGCTGCACATGGATAAATGGATTGAGTTGGTCAAGGCCAAGATGAGTGAACTCAAAATCACTCAAACAGAGCTCGGAGAGCGCGTCGGCATGTCCCAGGGCGGGATCGGCCATTGGCTGAACAAGCGTCGCGAACCCGGTATCACTGAAATGAACCGGGTGCTGCAAGCGCTGGGCATGGATTTCCTCGAAGTGGTGCTGGTGATCCGTGAACCGCAACCCACGTCCGAGGACGAGATGCCGCTGGCACAGAAGTACAACCCGTACTTCCGTTACCCGGTCAGCGATTGGCAGACGACGTGCGAAGTGCGTGAAAGCGATCCGGCGTCCTACGACAAGGCAGCAGGCAAGCAGCGCTTCGAGTTGACGGATTACCACGCGCGAGGCCCGGCGTTCTGGTTGACGGTGACGGGAGATTCAATGACCGCACCCAGTGGCCAGAGCATTGCCGAAGGCATGCTGATTCTGGTCGACCCGGCCGCCGAAGCGCTGCCCGGTAAACTGGTGATCGCCCAGTGGCCCGACAGTACGGAGGCGATTTTTCGCAAACTCGACGAAGAGGGCGGCCAGCGTTACCTGGTGCCGCTCAATCCGACGTGGCCGAAAGCCCTGCTGACCGATGAGTGTCGAATCATCGGTGTTGTGGTGCAGGCAACGGCGCGTTACTAGTCAGATCGATCCTCGCCAGGCGCAGGATCGATCCTCCCGTTCATACTTCTTCCAGCTCAACCAAAGCGCTGCCTTCGCCAACCATTTCACCTTCCTGGCAATACAGCGCTTTGATCACCCCGGCATGCGGCGCGCGGATGCTGTGTTCCATCTTCATCGCTTCCAGCACCACCAGTTGCGCACCGGCCGCAACCGATTGCCCGGCCTCCACCAACACGCGGACGATGCTGCCGTTCATCGGCGCGGTCAGGCCGCCCTGATGACTGTGGCTGGCTTCGATGGCGCTGATCGGATCGTATGTTTCGATACGGCGCAACTCACCTTCCCATTGCAGGTACAGCGCATCGCCCTGGCGAATCGCACGCAACGTACGACGAACGCCTTCGTGCTCGACGATAAGTGCTTCGCCGGACAGTCTGGCGTGGTCGGCAGCATTCAGCGTCAAGGCGCGATCCTGCCCCTCGCAACTCAAATGCAGGGTGATTTCCGGCGGCAGCCCAGCACGCAAACCGCTATTGAGTGACCAAGGCGAAGCAGGGTCATCCTGGCGTGCGAGTTGTGGCAGGCTCTGCGCCACCGCATGAGCTGCCGCCGCCCAGAACGCATCGCTCAGCGTGTCCGGTGCAGGCAGCAATTGCTCCTGGTAACGCGGAATAAACCCGGTATCCAGTTCCGCCGCCGCGAACGCCGGGTGCGCAATGATCCGCCGCAAGAAGTTGATGTTGGTTTTCAAACCGCCAATCGCAAACTCGTCGAGCATGCTCAACAAGCGCAATCGAGCCTGTTCACGATCCTCGCCCCAGGCAATCAGCTTGCCGAGCATCGGGTCGTAGAACGGCGAAATTTCATCGCCTTCTTCAACCCCGCTATCCACCCGACGCCCTGGCCCTTCGGCCGATTCGCGATACAACGCCAGACGTCCGGTCGCCGGCAGGAAGTCATTCGCAGGATCCTCGGCGTACAAGCGCACTTCAATCGCATGGCCATTCAACGGCACTTGTTCCTGAGTGATCGGCAGTGCTTCACCACGAGCGACGCGGATCTGCCAGGCGACCAGATCCAGGCCAGTGATGGCTTCTGTCACCGGGTGCTCGACCTGCAACCGCGTGTTCATCTCCATAAAGAAGAATTCACCGCGCGCATCCAGCAGGAACTCCACCGTACCGGCGCCGACGTAACCGATCGCCTGTGCCGAACGCACCGCTGCTTCACCCATCGCCCGCCGCAGTTGCGTGGACAGGCCGGGTGCCGGCGCTTCTTCGACGACTTTCTGATGGCGCCGTTGAATCGAGCAATCCCGTTCATTGAGGTACAGGCAGTTGCCATGCTGATCGGCGAACACCTGGATTTCCACGTGACGTGGCTTGAGCAGGTATTTCTCCACCAGCATGCGCGAATCGCCGAACGACGACTGCGCTTCACGCTGAGCCGAGGCGAGGGCTTCGGCCAACTGGCTGACGTCCTCGACCACTTTCATACCTTTGCCACCACCGCCGGCCGTGGCTTTGAGCAGCACTGGATAACCGATGCGTTCGCAGGCATCGCGGAAGGTGTCGAGATCCTGCGCTTCGCCGTGATAACCCGGCACCAGTGGCACACCGGCGGTTTCCATCAGTGCTTTGGCGGCGGATTTGCTGCCCATGGCATCGATGGCCGAGGCGGGCGGGCCGAGGAAAATCAGCCCGGCCGCTTCGATGGCACGAGCGAACCCGGCGTTTTCCGAGAGAAACCCGTAACCCGGATGAATCGCCTGTGCGCCACTGGCCTTGGCCGCTGCGATCAGCTTGTCGATCTGCAGATAACTGTCGGCGGCTTTGCTGCCGCCCAGGTCCACGCGAATATCCGCTTCCCGGCTGTGCCGCGCCTCACGGTCGGTGGCGCTGTGCACGGCAACCGTGGTCAGGCCCAAGGCTTTGGCGGTGCGCATCACGCGGCAGGCGATTTCGCCACGGTTGGCCACCAGCAGGGTGGTGAGAACAGGTACGCTCATCAACGCGGCTCCTTGGTGGTGGTTGCGGCTTGCCAGCTCGGCGGACGTTTTTGCAGAAAGGCGCGCAAGCCTTCCTGACCTTCAGGGCTGACGCGGATACGGGCGATGGCATTTTCGGTGTAGCGGCGCAGCGCCGGGGTCAGCGCGCCGTTACCGACTTCACGCAGCAAGTCCTTGCTGGCACGCATGGCGGCGGGGCTGTTGAGCAGTAAATTGTTGATCCACTGTTCGACTTGCTGATCAAGTTCTGCCGCCGGATAGCTCTCGGACAATAAACCGATTTCGCGCGCACGTTGTCCGCCGAAACGCTCGGCGGTCAGCGCATATCGACGCGCAGCGCGTTCGCCGATGGCTTGCACCACGAACGGACTGATCACCGCCGGCGCCAGACCGATGCGCACTTCCGACAAGCAGAACTGCGCGTCATCGGCGCCAATCGCCACGTCACAGCAACTGATCAGCCCCAGCGCGCCACCGAACGCCGCGCCTTGCACCACGGCCACTGTGGGGATCTTCAGCTTGGCGAGGTTGTACATCAGCTCTGCCAGTTCACGTGCGTCGTCGAGGTTGGTGTGGTAATCGAGTTCGGCCGATTGCTGCATCCACGCCAGATCAGCGCCGGCACTGAAGTGCTTGCCACGACCACGCACCAGCAGGAAACGCAGGCTGGCGTCGCTGGCGACTTTGTCCAGCGCGAGGATCAGCTCGCGGATCATCTCGGCGTTGAAGGCGTTGTTCTTTTCCGCGCGGTTGAGCCACAGCGTTGCAAAACCGCGTGGGTCGCTGTGCAGTTCGAGGGTGTTGAAATCACTCATATTCATCCGTCTCCACGGTTCTTGTGGGAGCGAGCCTGCTCGCGAAAGCGTTGTATCAGTCGACCTATCCGCTAGCTGACAAACCGTATTCGCGAGCAGGCTCGCTCCCACAAAAAATCACATCCGGAACACGCCGAAGCGGCTCGGTTCGATTGGCGCGTTCAGCGACGCGGACAAGGCCAGGGCCAGCACATCGCGGGTCTGCGCCGGGTCGATGACGCCGTCGTCCCATAGCCGTGCGCTGGAATAGTAGGGGTGACCTTGCTCTTCATACTGGTCGAGGATTGGTTGCTTGATCTCGGCTTCCTGCTCGGCACTGAAGGCCTGGCCACTGCGTTCAGCCTGTTCGCGTTTGACCTGCACCAACACGCCCGCCGCCTGCTCGGCGCCCATCACGCCGATCCGCGCGTTTGGCCACATCCACAGGAAACGCGGGTCATAAGCGCGGCCGCACATGCCGTAGTTACCGGCGCCGAAGCTGCCGCCGATGATCACGGTGAATTTCGGCACCTTGGCGCAAGCCACCGCTGTTACCAGTTTCGCGCCGTGTTTGGCGATGCCGCCGGCCTCGTATTTCTGACCGACCATGAAGCCGGTGATGTTCTGCAAAAACAGCAACGGAATACCGCGCTGGCAGGCCAGTTCGATAAAGTGCGCACCTTTCTGCGCGGCTTCGGCGAAGAGGATGCCGTTGTTCGCCAGAATCGCGATCGGGTAGCCGTGCAGATGCGCAAAGCCACACACCAGCGTGGTGCCGAACAAAGCCTTGAATTCATCGAACACCGAACCGTCGACCAGTCGCGCAATCACTTCGCGCACGTCGAACGGCTGCTTGGCGTCGGCCGAAACTACGCCGTACAACTCGTCGCTGGCGTACAGCGGCGCAATCGGCGCGCGTTGCTGCACGTCACCGAGCTTGCGCCAGTTGAGGTTGGCAACGCTGCGGCGGGCGAGGGCGAGGGCGTGTTCGTCGCTCTCGGCGTAATGGTCGGCGACCCCGGAAATCTTGCAGTGCACATCGGCACCGCCCAAGTATTCGGCGCTGACCACTTCACCGGTCGCGGCTTTCACCAACGGCGGGCCGGCGAGGAAAATCGTCGCCTGATTGCGCACCATGATCGCTTCGTCCGCCATTGCCGGTACATACGCGCCGCCGGCAGTGCACGAGCCCATGACCACGGCGATCTGCGGAATGCCCATCGCGCTCATGTTGGCCTGGTTGAAGAAGATCCGCCCGAAGTGCTCACGATCCGGAAACACTTCGTCCTGACGCGGCAGGTTGGCGCCGCCCGAATCGACCAGATAGATACACGGCAGACGATTCTGTTGCGCGATGGTTTGTGCGCGTAGATGTTTTTTCACGGTCAGCGGGTAGTACGAACCGCCCTTAACCGTCGCGTCGTTGGCGACGATCATGCATTCGACGCCTTCAACCCGGCCGATCCCGGCAATCACACCAGCGGCCGGAACGTCTTCGCCATACACGGCGTGGGCGGCCAGTTGGCTGATTTCCAGAAATGGCGAACCTGGATCAAGCAAGCGGTTGATGCGTTCACGAGGCAACAGTTTGCCGCGTGAGGTGTGGCGTTCCTGGGCTTTCGCGCCGCCGCCCTGCGCCACTTGGGCGAGCAGGGTGTGCAGGGCGTCGACCTGTTTGAGCATCGCCGCGCTGTTGGCGGCGAACTCCGGCGAGCGGGGGTTGAGCTGAGTGTGCAGGGTAGCCATGGCCAGCTCCGTTTAGCGGGTTTCGTTGAACAGTTCGCGACCGATCAGCATGCGACGGATCTCACTCGTACCGGCGCCGATTTCGTACAGCTTGGCGTCACGCAGCAAGCGGCCCGCCGGGAATTCGTTGATGTAACCGTTACCACCGAGAATCTGGATCGCGTCGAGGGCCATTTGCGTCGCGCGCTCGGCGGTGTAGAGGATTACCCCGGCGGCATCCTTGCGGGTGGTTTCGCCGCGCTCGCAGGCCTGGGCCACGGCGTAGAGGTAGGCGCGACTGGCGTTGAGCTGGGTGTACATGTCGGCCACTTTGCCCTGGATCAGCTGGAACTCGCCGATGCTCTGGCCGAACTGTTTGCGGTCGTGGATGTATGGAACGATCAGGTCCATGCACGACTGCATGATCCCGGTCGGGCCGCCGGAGAGCACGACGCGTTCGTAATCGAGACCGCTCATCAACACTTTGACGCCGCCGTTGAGCACGCCGAGGATGTTTTCTTCCGGCACCTCGACGTCATCGAAAAACAGCTCGCAGGTGTTGGAGCCGCGCATGCCGAGCTTGTCGAATTTGTTGCTGCGGCTGAAGCCTTTCCAGTCGCGTTCGACGATGAACGCGGTGATGCCGTGCGGGCCTTTTTCCAGATCGGTCTTGGCGTAGATCACGTAGGTGTTGGCGTCAGGGCCGTTGGTGATCCAGGTTTTGCTGCCGTTGAGGACGAAATGGTCACCGCGTTTGTCGGCGCGCAGTTTCATCGAGACCACGTCGGAACCGGCGTTCGGCTCGCTCATGGCGAGGGCGCCGACGTGTTCGCCGCTGATCAGCTTCGGCAGGTATTGGGTTTTTTGTTCGTGGGTGCCGTTGCGGTTGATCTGGTTGACGCAAAGGTTGGAGTGCGCGCCGTAAGACAACGCCACCGAGGCCGAACCACGGCTGATTTCTTCCATCGCCACCACATGCGCCAGGTAACCCAGGCCAGCGCCGCCGTACTCTTCCGGCACAGTGATGCCGAGCAGGCCCATGTCACCGAATTTGCGCCACATGTCGGCGGGGAACAGGTTGTCGCTGTCGATCTGCGCGGCGCGCGGAGCGATCTCCTTGGCGACAAAGGACTGAACCTGATCGCGCAACATGTCGATGGTTTCACCGAGGGCGAAGTTCAGGGAGGGATAGCTCATGGGTCACCTTTTGGCTTTTTTGTAGGGTGGGGAGGGCGGTTACTCAGCTCTCACCTTTACGTTAACGTAAGCCTGCGATGGATGGCTGTCAATCACCCTTTACGTTAACGTCAACTTAGGCGAGAGTAGGGGCAGTTCAAGATTGAAACGGAGCGGACCTTGTGGGAGCGAGCTTGCTCGCGAAAGCGTCAGATCAGTCAACACGGATGTTGAATCTGCTGGCCTCTTCGCGAGCAAGCTCGCTCCCACAGGGGTTAAATCCGGCAAAACCCACTAATAAAGACAATAGGGGTCGTCATGGATCAACCCAGTGCAAACCCGCAGCGCAGCTACACCCGTGGCTCACAGGACAAAGCCTTGCTGGCACTGACCATCGGGCAGAAGTTCGATCACACCGCCGCGCAATACCCTGACGGTGAAGCGCTCGTCGTGCGCCATCAGCAACTGCGTTACTCCTGGCGACAACTGGCCGATGCGGTGGACCTGCACGCCAGAGCGCTGCTCGCCCTGGGTTTGCAGGCCGGCGATCGCCTCGGTATCTGGGCGCCGAATTGCGCGCAGTGGTGCATCACCCAAGTTGCAACGGCAAAAATCGGCGTGATCCTGGTCAACATCAACCCGGCCTATCGCAGCTCCGAACTCGAATACGTGCTCAAGCAATCCGGCTGCCAATGGCTTGTCTGCGCAGGGGCGTTCAAGTCCTCCAACTACCACGCCATGTTGCAAGGGTTGGTGCCAGAACTGGCCGAGCAATCCATTGGCCAACTGCGCAGCGAACACCTCCCCGAACTGCGCGGGGTAATCAGCCTTGACGCGCAACCACCGTCAGGTTTTCTGCCGTGGTCGCAACTGGCCGATCTGGCCACCAGCATCTCTCCCGATCAACTGCGCGAACGCAGCGACAGCCTGCACTTCGATCAACCCGTGAACATCCAGTACACCTCCGGCACTACCGGTTTCCCCAAGGGTGCGACCCTCAGCCACTACAACATCCTCAATAACGGCTACATGGTCGGTGAAAGCATCGGCCTGACCCCGCGTGATCGTCTGGTGATCCCGGTGCCGCTCTACCACTGCTTCGGCATGGTCATGGGCAACCTCGGCTGCATCACCCACGGCAGCACGATGATTTACCCCAGCGATGCCTTCGATCCGTTACTGACCTTGCAAACCGTCGCCGAAGAAAAGGCTACCGGCCTGTACGGCGTACCGACCATGTTCATCGCCATGCTCGATCAGCCACAACGCGGCGAATTCGATCTGTCGAGCCTGCGCACCGGAATCATGGCGGGCGCGACGTGCCCGATCGAAGTGATGCGCCGGGTCATCAGCGAGATGCACATGAGCGAAGTGCAGATCGCTTACGGCATGACCGAAACCAGCCCGGTGTCGCTGCAAACCGGCCCGACCGATGAGCTGGAATTGCGCGTGACCACCGTCGGCCGCACCCAGCCACAGCTGGAGAGCAAGATCATCGACGAAGCCGGCAACCTCGTGACGCGCGGCACTATCGGCGAACTGTGCACTCGTGGCTACAGCGTGATGCTCGGTTACTGGAACAACCCGCAGGCCACCGCCGAAGCCATCGATGACGCGGGCTGGATGCACACCGGCGACCTGGCGAGCATGAACGAGGAGGGCTACGTCAACATTGCCGGGCGCAACAAGGACATGATCATTCGTGGCGGCGAGAATATTTACCCGCGTGAGCTGGAGGAGTTTTTCTTCACCCATCCGGCCGTGGCGGACGTGCAGGTGATCGGCATTCCGTGCTCGCGTTACGGTGAGGAGATTGTTGCCTGGATCAAGTTCCACCCCGGCCACAGCGCTTCGGAGCTGGAGCTGCAAACCTGGTGCAAGGAACGTATCGCGCACTTCAAGACGCCTCGGCATTTCAAGTTCGTTGAAGAGTTTCCGATGACGGTGACGGGCAAGATCCAGAAGTTCAGGATGCGTGAGATCAGTATCGAAGAACTGAAAACAATCGAGCGGTAACCGCAACCTCTGTGGGAGCGAGCTTGCTCGCGAAGGCGTCAGGTCAGCCAATATCTTTGTTGATGACACACCGCATTCGCGAGCAAGCTCGCTCCCACAGGAGATAGGTGTTGAGGAAAACACAAATCACAGAAAGCACAAAGGGGAGCCGAAGCTCCCCTTTAATTTTGTCGTCGCGTGCTCTTTTTTATTATTGAGGGTCGGTCTGTTGTTGTTTTTGGCAACCGTGGCCCTTTACCGCTGTTTTTGGCGACCCCCATCCGGGGTCAAGAGCAAACGTATTTTTTTGAGCGCTGATCTACTTTCTCGCTAAGCGATCCAACCGATTCGGGAGCTACCTGAAGGTAGTTTTATTGTTCTCTGCCCGGTTGCGGGTCACTCCTGAGAGCACCCTGAAAAGCACACCTTCTCCAAAAAAATCTGTTAGCTGCGTCTCTGCCGTGTTGTTTTTGTTATGTCAGAGTCGGTACGTCTTATTTTTATTGGTTGCTGCTTTTTATTCTTGTTATGCCATAGAGATAGCAGAAGCCGTGCCAACTTTTAAAAAGCCTTATAAATCAATGTCTTGAGAATTTCAGAAAATTTTCACTCTAGCGAAACCAGACAATTTGTTTCCGTGTTACTCGCTTGAACCCACATTCCGGACACAGCGGTAACACCTTCCCCCCTCACTGTGCGCTACGAGCCTTGGCCACGCGCGAACCGCTCGGGCGACCCAGCACCACACTGATCTGCTGACCCGCAGCAATCAAGGCGTCCAGGTTGATACCGGTCTCGATACCCAGGCCGTTGAGCAGGTACACCACATCTTCAGTAGCAACGTTACCGCTCGCGCCTTTGGCGTACGGGCAGCCGCCGAGGCCCGCGATAGAGCTGTCGAACACCGAGATGCCCTCGAGCAGGCTGGCGTAGATATTGGCCATGGCCTGCCCATAGGTGTCGTGGAAGTGCCCGGCCAGTTTGTCCCGTGGATACCTGCGCCGACACCACTTCGAACAAGCGGCGAGTCGCGCCCGCAGTACCAGTGCCAATGGTGTCGCCCAGCGAAACCTCGTAGCAGCCCATCGCATACAACTCGCGGGCGACCATCGCCACTTGTTCCGGCGCGACCGTGCCTTCATATGGGCAACCGAGCACGCAGGACACGTAACCTCGCACGGTAACGCCGTGCTGTTGCGCCGCTTCCATGATCGGTGCGAAGCGCGCCAGGCTTTCGCTGATCGAGCAGTTGATGTTGCGCTGCGAGAAGGCTTCGGAGGCGGCAGCGAACACGGCGACTTCCTTGACCCCAGCGGCGATGGCATCTTCGAAGCCACGCAGGTTCGGCGCCAGTGCGCCGTAGGTCACGCCGGGTTTGCGCTGGATCTGTGCAAACACTTCGGCCGAACCCGCCATCTGCGGGACCCATTTCGGTGAAACGAAACTGCCGACTTCTATATAGCCAAGACCGGCAGCGCTGAGTGCATCGACCAGTTGCACCTTGTCGGCGACGCTGATCGGTTGGGCTTCATTCTGCAGGCCATCGCGCGGGCCGACTTCGATCAGGCGTACTTGGGAGGGGAGGGACATGGCGGTTGACCTGCTCTTTTGAATTCGTGGAGAACCCTGTGGGAGCGAGCTTGCTCGCGAAAGCGGCGCATCAGTCGACAAACATTTGAATGTCAGACCGTATTCGCGAGCAAGCTCGCTCCCACAGGGAATGGGGTTATTACTGAATGGCCTGCTGGCTCTTGAGCGTCTGCTCCAGTGCCTGCACGCAACGCTCTTCGGCGGTATCGAGTTCCAGTTTCATCTGTTCGATATCCAGCAACTGCTGTTCCAACTGCTCGCGGCGCTCAGTTATTTTCGCCAGCATGCTGTTGAGCTGTTTGGTGTTACCGCTGGAAGGGTCGTAAAGCTCGATCAGTTCACGGCATTCGGCCAGCGAGAAACCGATGCGCTTGCCGCGCAGGATCAGCTTCAGACTGACCTTGTCGCGTGGCGAATAGATACGTTCCTGGCCACGGCGCTCAGGGCTGAGCAGGCCTTGCTCTTCGTAAAAGCGGATCGCCCGGGTGGTGATGTCCAGCTCGCGGGCGAGGTCGGAGATGCTGTAAGTCTGGCTGCTCATGGAAGCGCTCGAAAAAAGGTCTTGGCGCTAAGCTAATGGCAGGTTGACGTTTACGTCAAGCAGGATGATTTTGTGTTGCATTTGATTGCCTCTTCGCGAGCAGGCTCGCTCCCACATTCGACCGCATTACTTCAGTCGGAGAGCAATCCTCTGTGGGAGCGAGCCTGTCTCCGGGCGGCGTTCCGACGAAGAACGATAATGCGGTGTAATTTCTTACACCTTATCCAGCTTCTTCTCCTGCGCCGTCACCTGCTGGCACAACTCGATCATCTGCTCGCGCATCCAGCGATTCGCCGGATCCTGGTCCGTGCTTTCATGCCAGTACAAGTGCGTCTCCACCGGCGGCACATCATTCACCGGCAGGTTAAACGCCTGCAGCTCATGCCGACGGGCGAAGCGCTCCGGCACCGTCATGACCATGTCGGTTTGCTGCATCACTTGCGACGCCATCAGATAATGCTGCGAGCGCAGGGCAATCTTGCGCTGAATGCCCATTTTGCCCAGCGCCAGATCGACATAACCCAGACCACTGCGACGGCTGGAAATATGGATATGGGTCAGCGACAAGTAATCATCCAGCGAGAGCTTTTCCTTGCCTGCCATCGGATGCCCCTTGCGCATCGCACAGACGTAACGGTCTTCCATCAGCTTGACGTGGCGCACCTGCGGGTCGGTGTTGAGCGGCGCATCCACGGCGAAATCCAGACGTCCGGCGGCCAGCTCTTTGGTGGTCTCACGGCGCTTGGACAGAAAGCTTTCGATAATCACGGTCGGCGCCAGACGGCGCAGGCGCTGGAACAGCGGCGGTAGAATCACCGCTTCGGTGAGGTCGGTCATGCTGATGCGGTAGGTCTTGACCGCTTGCGCCGGGTTGAAAATGCGGCTTTCCTGAACCGACACACGCAGCAGCGACAAAGCGTTGCGCACCGGGCCGATGATGTTCTGCGCCATCGGCGTCGGGACCATGCCCTGAGCCGTGCGCACGAACAGCGGATCGTTGAAGGTTTCGCGCAACCGCGCCAAGGCGTTGGACACCGCCGGCTGGGTGATACCGACAATCTGCCCGGCGCGGGTCAGGTTGGCTTCGGTGTAGATCGCGTCGAAGACGATGAAAAGGTTGAGGTCGACCTTACTCAGATTCATAACGCGGCTTCTCTTGTTATTTAGGGCAGTGTTTTAAGGGCTGGCAATCAGCCGATCATATATCGGTGATGAATGTTTATACACGCCGAGAATAGGCTAGGTAAATTATCAACGCTGTTCTAGCATCGATTGCATGACTTAAACAACCTCTGCCCAAGAAGGTAATTGATCATGGATTTCGCTTATTCGCCCAAGGTGCAAGAACTGCGTGAGCGCGTGACCGCGTTCATGGACACTTACGTTTACCCGGCCGAGGCGGTGTTCGAACGCCAGGTTGCCGAAGGCGATCGTTGGCAGCCGACGGCGATCATGGAAGAGCTCAAAGCCAAGGCCAAGGCCGAAGGTCTGTGGAATTTGTTTCTGCCTGAGTCGGAACTCGGTGCCGGTCTGACCAACCTCGAATACGCGCCATTGGCGGAAATCATGGGCCGCTCGCTGCTCGGGCCGGAACCGTTCAATTGCTCGGCGCCGGACACCGGCAACATGGAAGTGCTGGTGCGCTACGCCAACGAAGAACAGAAACAGCGCTGGCTCGAACCGCTGTTGCGCGGTGAAATCCGCTCGGCATTCGCCATGACCGAACCGGACGTTGCCTCTTCGGACGCGACCAACATGGCCGCCCGCGCCGTGCGTGATGGTGACGAGTGGGTGATCAACGGTAAAAAATGGTGGACCTCCGGCGCCTGCGATCCGCGCTGCAAAATCCTCATCTTCATGGGCCTGAGCAATCCTGATGCGCCGCGCCATGCGCAGCACTCGATGATCCTCGTGCCGGTCGACACCCCCGGGGTGAAAATCGTCCGTCCGCTACCGGTGTTTGGCTACGACGACGCTCCGCACGGCCACGCCGAAGTGCTGTTCGACAACGTGCGTGTGCCGTACGAAAACGTTTTGCTCGGTGAAGGCCGTGGCTTCGAAATCGCTCAAGGTCGCCTTGGCCCAGGCCGGATTCACCACTGCATGCGCTCGATCGGCATGGCTGAACGGGCCCTGGAATTGATGTGCAAACGGGCGGTGAGCCGCACTGCATTCGGCAAACCGCTGGCGCGCCTGGGCGGTAACGTCGACAAGATCGCCGACTCGCGGATGG
Organism: Pseudomonas sp. H1_D05; assembly: GCF_054682705.1. NCBI lineage: Bacteria > Pseudomonadati > Pseudomonadota > Gammaproteobacteria > Pseudomonadales > Pseudomonadaceae > Pseudomonas > Pseudomonas sp. H1_D05. The sequence goes on along the minus strand of NZ_CP162825.1, from coordinate 5,963,639 downwards.
AAATCGACATGGCACGTCTGCTGACGCTGAAAGCGGCGTACATGATGGACACCGTCGGTAACAAAGTGGCGAAAAGCGAGATCGCGCAGATCAAAGTCGTTGCGCCGAACGTCGCACTGCGGGTGATCGATCGAGCGATTCAGATGCATGGTGGGGCCGGGGTGTCGAACGATTTCCCGCTGGCCTACATGTACGCCATGCAACGCACCCTGCGCCTGGCCGACGGCCCGGACGAAGTGCACCGCGCGGCGATCGGCAAATTCGAGATCGGCAAATATGTGCCGAAGGAAATGTTGCGTAGCGAGCGCTGATCCACCTGATCGTTCCCACGCTCTGCGTGGGAATGCATCCTGTGACGCTCTGCGTCACAGTGGACGCGGAGCGTCCATGGCGGCGTTACCACGCAGAGCGTGGGAACGATCGGGTAGGGCTAATACACCCAAACCTCAACCCGCCGATTCTTGATCCTTCCTTCATCCACATTGTTCGCCGCCACCGGCATCAACGCGCCAAACCCGCGAACCTCGCGCAACACCACGCCGTTCTTCACCAACTCCCGTCGTACCGCCATCGCCCGCAGCTTTGACAGCAGATCCGCGCGTGCCGGGTCGTCCTTGGCATCACCAAACCCGACCAATGTCACCGCGCGTTCAGTCTTGTCATGACGCTTTATATAGTCGAACACTCGCGCCAGATCCTGACGCGCCTTGTTATCCAGCTTCGCACTGCCTTCTTCAAAGCGGAAATTCACCGTCAGACGCTGGGCGTGACGGCTGAGGGATTGATAGCCCTCGGGCATCAGTGCATTCGGCGCGACGCTCATCGCATGCACGGTCTGGCTGATAAAACCGTTGGCCGCGACAATCGCCTGGCCCTGACGGCTCTGCGCAAACGTCACCAAGGCTTTCGCCCAAGGATTGTTGCTTTCGGGCGGTAGATAGAAGAACAACCGCCGCGACAGTGGATAGTCTTCGGTAGCGATCAGGCTGTTGAGCGGCAGCATCGACTGCGATGCGCCATCAGCAATGGCCACGGCTTTGGCCTGACGCACGTAGGGCAAACCGATGAAACCGATGCCTTGCGGATCCGAACTCACGGCGTCGGATAATTGCTCGCTGGATTCAAAACGTTTCGCGGCGCTGTTCAGACTTTTCCCACGCCGGCTCAAGACGAGTTCCTTAAACGTGTCGTAAGTGCCGGACTGATCATCGCGCGCATATAAATGAATCGCACCGCCACGCCCGCCGAGGTCTTCCCAGGTTTTCACATCGCCAGCGAAGATCCGCGCCAGTTGCTCGGTGTCCAGTTGCTGCAGCGGATTGTCGGGATGAAGGATGATCGCCAGGCCATCAATGGCGATGACTTGTTCAGCGGCAGGACTTTTCAGGTCGCCCAGTGATTGCAGGGTCTGTAACTCACTGTCCTTGATCTCGCGGGAAGACGCGGCGAGGTCGGCGCTGGCATTTTTCAACGCGGTGAAACCGGTGCTGGAACCGTGGGCGGCGACTTCAACGACCACGCGTTTACCTTCGCTGGTCTGGCCGACGATGCGCAGTTCGTTGGCGGTGTCCGGGGTTTCGCGGTGGATTTTCAGCAGGCCTTGCTCTTGCAGCAGGCCCTCAACGAGTGCCGGGCCGAGTTCGGCGCCGATCGTGTTGGAACCTTGAATGCGCAGCGCCGGGCCGTTTTCAGGGAGGGGCAGGGCGGCGGCAGAAACCGTCAGCCATGCACTCAAGAGAAACACGCACAAAACACGCAGGGTCATGCCGGCACCGAATCAAGCCAAGGGGATTGCCGGGGAGATTAAGTCAGGCGCATGACCGAAAGATGACACCGATTCAATGTAGGAGTGAGCCTGCTCGCGATAGCGGTGTACCGGTCAACATTTATGTCGTCTGATTCACCGCTATCGCGAGCAGGCTCACTCCTACAGGTATTGCGTAAGGCTAGGGATCAGCTGAGTTCCAACCAGATCGGCGCATGATCGGACGGTTTTTCCATCCCGCGCAATTCATAGTCGACACCCGCTGCCTTCACCCGTGGCAACAAACCATGCGACGCCAGAATCACATCGATGCGCAGCCCGCGCTTCGGTTCATCCTCGAAACCACGGCTGCGGTAATCGAACCAGCTGAACATGTCGGTCACATCCGGGTTCAAGTGGCGATAGCTGTCGGTCAAACCCCAGTTTTTCAGGCGCGCCATCCACTCGCGCTCTTCCGGCAGGAAGCTGCATTTGCCGGTTTTCAGCCAGCGCTTCATGTTGTCCGGGCCGATGCCGATGTCGCAGTCTTCCGGGGAAATATTCACATCGCCCATCACCACCAGCGGCTGCTCGTTGTGGAACTGGCTTTCCAGCAGCGCTTGCAGATCGCTGTAGAAACGCTGCTTGGCGGGGAATTTGGTCGGGTGGTCGCGGCTTTCACCTTGAGGGAAATAGCCGTTCATGATGGTCACCGGTACGCCATTGGCGTCGGCGAACGTGCCCCAGATAAAGCGACGCTGAGCGTCTTCTTCGTCGGTGGCGAAACCTTTATGGATGGCGATCGGCTCCTTGCGCGAGAGCATGGCCACGCCGTAATGGCCTTTCTGGCCATGGAAATACACGTGGTAGCCGAGGGCGCGGACTTCTTCGAGCGGGAACTGATCGTCGTGGACCTTGGTTTCCTGCAGACCGATCACGTCCGGCTGGTGTTTTTCGATCAGCGCTGCCAGCTGATGCGGACGGGCGCGCAGTCCGTTGATGTTGAAGGAAACGATCTTCATGGTCGGCAGTCCTGGCAAAAGGGCGATGCTAGCTGACATGGGGGAGATGGGCCAGTGTGGGGTAGGAGAAATCACTTTTGTCTGTGGGATTTGTGTTGTCAGCAATGGCGCCATCGCGAGCAGGCTCACTCCTACAGGGGGAACGCATTCCAAATGTAGGAGTGAGCCTGCTCGCGATAGCGTTTGCCCAGTCGATGAAGATCCAAGGTTGGTCTATACCTTTGGGGAACCACGCCACCACTACAGGGTTCGTACCAACAAGAGCGCCGCCATTTGAACGCGCCCCGGGGAGAGTCACTGTCATGCCTGAAACCCAGACCGCCATCGCCGACATTCATATGCTCGACCGCGGCTATTCCCGCGAAGCCCGCTCGCTGCTCTATCAGGCTTATCGCCACGAGCCGACCTTCGGCTACCTGTTCGAAGCCGAGCGTCCCGGCTATGAGCAACGGGTGCGGGCGACGGTGCGGGAACTGGTCAAGCAACACTTTCTGCAGGATCTGCCGGCCATTGGCCTGCTGGTCAACGACCGCCTGATCGGCATCGCCCTGATCGCGCCACCGCAACGCCGTTTGGGCATCACCGAAAGCTGGGCGTGGCGCCTGCGCATGGTGCTCAGCACCGGTTTCCGCTGCACTCGGCGCTATCTGGAGTACCACGATGCCGTTGCTGCCTGCGTACCCAGCGATTCGGTGCACATGCTGCCATTGCTGGGAATTCATCCGCAGTTCCAGGGCAAACACTTCGGTGAACAATTGCTGACCGCCGTACACAACTGGTGCGCCGTTGACGAAACCTCGCAAGGCGTGGTGCTCGACACCGGCAACCCGCGTTACCTGGAATTCTATAAAAGACAGGGTTACGAAGAGATCGGCGAAGTTGCCGTCGGCCCGGTGCGCGAACACGTATTTTTCCACGCCAATCCGCAGGTGTTACAAACTGCAACAGCATGACAATCGAACTTCTTGGGAAATTTCCTGTTCTATCACGCTCCCAAGCCCGTGATAGCATCCGCGCCTATGAAGTTTCCAGGAAGATTTACCAGTGGCGTGCTCTTGCTGTTATCCAGCTGTGCGGCACTGGCGCAAAGTGAATTGGATGTGCGGATCAAACCGTCCAACGATGAACTCAAGGCCAATATAGAAGGCTATATCGGCAGTCTCGGCGACCGTGACGAAGAAGCCCTGCAGCGCTTCAGTCGCGGTGCCGAAGAGCAGGCGCGCAAAGCGGCTCAGGCGTTGGGCTATTACCAGCCGCAGATCGAAAGTGACGTCAAGGGCGGCGACAAGCCGCGCCTGGTGTTGAACATCGATCCCGGCGAGCCGATTCATCTGCGCAACGTCACCATTCGTGTCGACGGCCCGGCTGCCTCCCTCAAATCCTTTCGTGTACCGAAAAGCGACGCGCTCAAGTCCGGCGCGGTGCTCAACCATGGGCGTTACGAAGACGCCAAAAGACTTATTCAGAATCAGGCCTCGCGCTTCGGTTTTTTCAGTGGCCATTTCACCCGTCAAAAACTCATGGTCGACCCGCGCGCCGGGGTGGCCGACATCGAACTGATCTACGACAGCGGCCCGCGTTATGCGCTGGGCAAAGTCAAATTCGAAGGTGACACGCCGTTCGACGAAGACCTGCTGCAACGCATGGTGCCGTTCAAGGAAGGCGAGCCGTACGATTCCGAGCTGATCGCAGAGCTGAACCGTGATTTGCAATCGAGCGGCTATTTCGAAGGCGTGCGCGTCGATGCCGCACCGACGACCGCGAAAAATGACGTGATCCCGGTGGACGTCAAACTCGACACGCGCAAGCCGCGCACCATGGGCCTGGGCCTCGGTTATTCGACCGACGTCGGCCCGCGCATCAAAGCCAACTGGACGCGCCACTGGGTCAACCCGCAGGGCGACAGCTATGGCTGGGAAGCCGAACTCTCGGCGCCCCGGCAAAACGTCGGGCTGTTCTACGACATCCCGCTCGACCCGCCACTGACCGACAAACTGCGTTGGGCCGGCGGTTATCAGTTCGAAGACATCGACGGCTCCGACACCCTGAGCAAACTGCTGACCTTCGGCCCGGAATGGCACAGCAAATTACCGAGCGGCTGGCAGCGGGTGATCTCGCTGAAATGGCAGCGTGAAGAATATGAACTCGGCGATGACTCCGGCCTGAGTACCTTGCTGATGCCCGGCATCAGCTACTCGTATCTGAAAAGCGACAACCGCATCGACCCGCACAACGGCTATCGCCTGAGCTTCGAAAGCAAAGTGGCGAAGGAAGGCCTCGGTTCGGACAACAACCTGCTGTATGGCACGGCGCTGGTCAAAGGCCTGACCACGGTGTTCGACAAACATCGCTTCCTTGGTCGCGTGCAGGTCGGTGGCAGCGCCACCAACGGCTACAACTCGGTGCCGCCGTCGCTGCGCTTCTTTGCCGGTGGCGATCAAAGTGTGCGCGGTTACGACTACCAGAGCCTGTCCCCGGAAAACTCCAAAGGCGATCGCATCGGTGGCCGCTATATGGTCGCCGGCAGCGTCGAGTATCAATACTCGATCGCCGAAAAATGGCGCGTGGCGACCTTCGTCGACCAAGGCAACTCCTTCAATAAACTCGAACTGCCGAACCTCAAGACCGGGGTCGGCATTGGTGTGCGCTGGGTCTCGCCGGTGGGGCCGATCCGCCTCGACCTGGCCCACGCACTCGACGACGATGGCGGCATCCGGCTGCACTTTTCCATGGGGCCTGAGCTGTGAAGCGTGGTTTGAAAATGACGGCGCTGGCGTTGTTGGCGCTGGTGTTGTTGATTGTATTGAGTGTCACCGCCGTACTCGGCACGGCGGCTGGCAGCCGTTGGGTGCTGGGGCTCGTGCCGGGGCTGACGGTGGAGAATTTCCAGGGTCGCCTCGGCGGGCAATGGAGTGCCGATCATCTGCTGTGGCAGCAGGACAGCAGCCGCGTCGAGCTGAACAAGGCAATCTTCGCCTGGTCGCCGCTGTGCCTGACGCGCATGACCCTGTGCATCGAACAGCTCAAGGCTGATCAGGTCATTCTGCAATTCCCGCCGAGCGAAGAAACCACCGAAAGCGGCCCGATCAAACTGCCGGACCTGCAATTGCCGGTGGCCATCGAGCTGGGCGACGTGCAGGTCGGCAGCCTGTTGTTCAACGGCAGCGAACAGCTCAAGGGTTTGCAACTGGCAGCGCACTGGACTGCCCAGGGCATGCAGATTGAAAGCATCAAATTGCAGCGCGACGACCTCAGCCTGAACCTGTCCGGCACACTCACGCCGACCGGCAACTGGCCGCTGAACATCAGCGGCGACCTGACGTTGCCGTCGCCGGGTACGGAGCCGTGGACGCTGGCGTTGAAGATCGACGGTGACCTGTTGAAAACCCTCAACCTGCACGCCGACAGCCGGGGTTACCTCGACGGCCAGTTGAGTGGTGAATTGCAACCGCTGGCGGAAAACCTGCCGGCCAAAGTGCGCATCACCGCCGATGCGTTCAAACCGAGCGCCGACCTGCCGGACACCCTGCAACTCAACCAACTGGTGCTGACCGGTGAGGGTGACCTGAAAAGCGGTTACCAGCTCAACGGCAACGCCACGCTGCCTGCCGACAGAGGTCCGGTCGCGCTGTTGCTGCAAGGCAAAGTCGACGCCAGTGGCGCGCAGATTGCCGGCCTCGACCTGACGGCCAACGACAAGCAAAGCCTGAAACTCACCGGCAGTGTTGACTGGAGCAAAGGCCTCAGCGCCCAAGCCAACATCAACTGGCAGGACTTTCCGTGGCATCGGCTCTACAACGAAATCGACGAACCTGAGGTCGCTTTGCGTACCTTCACGGGCGAAGTCTCCTACACCGACGGTCAGTACCTCGGCAACTTCGCCGCCGCACTGGATGGCCCGGCGGGCGCGTTTACCCTGAGCAGTCCGTTCAGCGGCAGCCTTAAACAGATCGCTTTGCCGCAATTGAAAATGCAAGCCGGGCAGGGCAAGGCTGAAGGGCACGTTAATGTGCAGTTCGCCGATGGCATCGCCTGGGACACCGCGCTGGAACTGTCGGCGCTCAACCCGGCTTACTGGGTCGCCGAGTTGCCGGGCACCTTGGCCGGGCCGCTGAAAAGCCAAGGCGAAATGAAGAATGAACGCCTGAGCCTGACCGCCGACCTCGACTTGAAAGGCAAACTGCGCGGGCAACCGGCGATCCTCCAGGCCAAGGCCGATGGCGCTGGCGAACAGTGGAACCTCAATGCCCTGCAAATCCGCCTCGGCGACAACAGCATCAGCGGCAAGGGTAGCCTGCAACAGAAGCTCACCGGGCAGATCGATATCAAGCTGTCGCGACTGGCCCAGCTCTGGCCGCAATTGCGCGGGCAGGTCAACGGTCAGGTCAATGTCGCCGGCACGCTGCAAGCGCCGCAGGGCAAACTCGATCTGCAAGGTTCGCAATTGGCCTTCCAGGACAATCGCCTGCAAAGCCTCAACCTCGATGCGACTCTCGACAGCGCACAGCGGGCAAAGATCGATCTGAAAGGCAGCGGCATTCAGGCCGGCGACACTAACTTGGGCGTTTTGACCGCCAGCGCTCAAGGCGACATCAAAAAGCAGAAACTCGACCTCGATCTGATCGGGCCGAAGCTGAAACTGGCCCTCGGTCTGGATGGCAATCTGGACAAGGGCAACTGGCGTGGTCGTCTGGCCAGTGGCGATATTCAGGCCGGTGGCCAGGATTGGAAACTGCAAAGCCCGGCCAAGCTCGAACGTCTGGCAGACGGCAAAATCAACTTTGGCGCGCATTGCTGGATGTCCGGCGACGCCAGCCTGTGCGGTGAAGATCAACGGCTGATGCCGGAGCCGAAACTGCGCTACCACCTCAAGCAGTTCCCGATCGAAAGCCTCGCGCAGTGGTTGCCGAAAGACTTTGCCTGGAAGGGTAAGCTCAACGCCGATCTGCAACTGGATCTGCCAGCCAGCGGCCCGAACGGTGTTGTCAGCATTGACGCCAGCGGCGGCACCTTGCGCATGAAGGAAAAGGATCAGTGGCTGGACTTCCCGTACCAGACCCTGAAACTCACCAGCAAACTCACGCCAAAACGCGTCGACACCGAGCTGAATTTCGTTGGCGGTAAACTCGGCGAATTGATGGTGCAGGCGCAGCTCAACCCGCTGCCGAAAAACAAACCGTTGAGCGGCTCGTTCCGCCTCAGCGGGCTGGACCTGTCGGTGGCGCGGCCGTTTGTGCCGATGGTTGAAAAACTCACCGGGCGCCTGAACGGCAGCGGGACGATTTCCGGCGGACTGCTGGCGCCGCTGGTCAACGGCACGGTGCAGCTCAGCGATGGCGAAGTGTCCGGCGCCGAGTTGCCGATGGAGCTGCAGAATCTGCAACTCACCGCTGTGATTGCCGGCGAATCGGTACGCCTCGACGGCGGCTGGAAAAGTGGCAAGGCCGGGCAGGGCAGCTTGACGGGGAACGTCGCCTGGGGCCAGGCACTGATGGTCGATCTGGCGCTCAAGGGCACGCAATTGCCAGTCACGGTCGAGCCGTATGCCAAGCTGGAAGTGGCCCCGGATCTGAAGATTTCCATGGCCGGCGATGAGTTGGCGATTGCCGGTAAGGTGCAGGTTCCGCGAGGCGAAATCACCGTGCGCGAATTGCCGCCATCAACGGTGAAAGTCTCCGATGACACGATCATCGTCGGTGCGCAGACCGAAGAGGGCAAACCGCCGATGGCGATGAAAATGGACATCGACGTGGTGGTCGGCGAAGACAAACTGGCTTTCGCCGGTTTCGGCCTGACCGCCAACGTGAAAGGCCATGTGCACATCGGCGACAACATGGACACCCGTGGCGAACTGTGGCTCAACGACGGTCGCTACAGTGCCTACGGTCAGCGCCTGCAAGTGCGCCGTGCGCGTCTGTTGTTCGCCGGCCCCCTCGATCAGCCGTATCTGGACATCGAAGCGATCCGCCAGACCGACGACGTGATCGCCGGTATTCGCCTGAGCGGCAGTGCCGAGCAGCCGACTACGCAGATCTTCTCCGAGCCGGCGATGAGCCAGGAGCAGGCGTTGTCCTATCTGGTCTTGGGTCGCCCGCTGAGCACCAACGGCGAAGACAACAACATGCTCGCGCAAGCGGCGTTGGGTCTGGGCCTGATGGGCAGCTCCGGGGTCACCAGCAGCCTGGCCAAGGATCTGGGCATTCAGGACTTTCAGCTCGACACGGCGGGCAGCGGCGATGCCACCAGTGTTGTGGCCAGCGGCAATATTACCGAGAAGCTCAGTCTGCGTTATGGCGTGGGCGTGTTTGAACCGGCCAGCACCATTGCGCTGCGCTATAAGCTGAGCAAGAAGGTGTATGTCGAGGCGGCCAGTGGCGTCGCGAGTTCGCTGGATATCTTCTACAAGCGCGATTTCTAGATCGCGCTTTCTCCTGAACCGAGCCGCTTCAATCGCGAGCAGGCTCACCCCTACATTTGGAATGCGTTCCCCTGTAGGAGTGAGCCTGCTCGCGATGGCGTTTTTTCAGTCGATATCAATGGTGCGGCTGATGGCCTTATCGCGAGCAGGCTCACTCCTACACTGATCTGTGGTGGGCAAGGATTTTTTCTTACGGCAAATTAACTGGGGACGGGCGGCACACCAGCGAGGCCCGTTCATAGTTCAACGCCTTGTCACGTTCAGGTAACGCATACGGTGCTTCACAACGCTGGCCCTGCCAGTTGATGGTCAGCGTGCCGGCGTCATCCTCGACCAACGCCAGTGCCTTGCCGCTCGGGTCGGAGATCGCCAGTTGCTTACCCGCGCCATCTTCAAGCGACGCGCCGAAGGGAATCGGCCGGTGCTGCGCATCGAACAAAGCAAATTGCACGCGGCGTCCGGTCTTGCTCGCATAGCGCGCGAGCACCACTGCACCGCGGCGCGGCACCACTTGCCGGGTCGCGTTATCGATCTCGATATCGGCGCCCAGATCGCGGGTATCGAGGTTGATCCAGTTGACCCGATAGGGTTGCGCATTGGGTACCACGGCATAGCCGTTACGCCCGGTTTTCGCTCCGGAGAAACTGCCGATTTTCACCCCGGAAACCCCTTCGACCTGCGCCAGCGCAAACGTCTCACCCACGGTTTGCCCGAGGTTGATCCCGCCGCCGTGGCCGACGATCGAGCCGGCCAGATTGAGATTCTGCGAGTTGTAGCCGCGCCCCTGGCTGTAACCGGCGCTGATATCCATCACCGATGTTCGCGTGCTGAGGTTGGCTGAACCGCTGCTGCCACCAGTGCTGCTGTTGCCGCCTTGCACCGAGTAATAAGTGTCGCTGTCTTCCGTCAGGTAACCGTTGATTCCGACCTGGGTGCTGTCGGTGGCTTTCTGTGTACTGGCGGAAACGAACGCTCGCGGCGCGCGCGGTTTTGAACCCAGCGGGAATGACAGCGACAGATTGACCAAAGTGTCATTGTTCGCTGGCCCATAGTTGCCGACGTCCTTGGTGTAGGTCGCGCCGAGGTTGTAGCTGACATCGCCCCAGTAATTGCTGTAACCCGCCGACAGGCTTTGCGATCCGCCGCGTCCCCAATAACGCTGGTCACTGGCGTTGAGGTAAACGCTGCCATATTGCTGGTTAGTCCCCAGGCTCTGGTTGATGGTCAGGTCGGTGCGGGTTTTCGAGTTACCCGTGCGTTTTTCGCTCTCGTGGCTCAGTTCCTCGACGTGGTCGGTGAGGGTGCGATAACCCTCGGTCGAATAGCGATAGGCGGCGAGGGTGAAGCTGGTGTCGGTGCCGGTAAATGTCTTGGCGTACAGCGCGCGCAAACTGTTGCCTTTGACCATTTGGCCAAAGGTGCGGCTGGCGGAATGCGTCACGTCGAGCGATACGGCACCAATCGGCGTATTACGCCCCGCGCCCACGGACAACGCCTGGAAATCCTCGGTCGCTTGCACGCCGACGATGCCGGACAAGTTGCTGCTGATGCCATAGGCCAGTGTGCTGCTGACGAACTGCGGCGATTGCTGATCATCGCTGTTGCTGTTGTAGCGGCCGGCCGAGACGCTGTACTTCAACTGCCCCTGGCGCACCATGATCGGCAGGCTGGAAAACGCCTGCACCGTCACCCGACGCTGACCGTCGGCTTCGATAATCGTCACCTCCAAATCGCCGTTGGAACCGCTCGGATAAATATCGCTGATCTCGAACGGGCCCGGTGGCACGTTGGCGCTGTAGAGCATGTAGTTGTTCTGACGAATTTCCACCGTGGCGCTGGACTGGGCAATCCCGCGAATCACTGGCGCATAGCCGCGCTCGCTGTCGGCGCGCATGCCGTCATCGGAGGCCAGTTTCAAGCCGCGATAGCGCACGCTGTCAAACAGGTCGGCGTCGGAGAAAATATCCCCGGCACTGAACTGGCCTTTCAACGCGGTCAGGTCATGTTGCAGATAGCTGCGGTTGCTTTTGAAGGTGCTCGGCTGGCCCGTGCTGCTGTTGAAGTTGGACTCGTTGCGCAAGCGCCAGCCACCCAGGTTGATGCCGTTGCGCAAGCCGACGTTATTGGAAAGCGTGTTGGCGGTCTGCGTGCTGTTACGGTTGCTGCTCAGTTGATAGTTGATAAACGCTGCAGGCACGCCTTCGTCCCACAGGGCCGGGTCAACGTAACCCCGTCGGCCACGTTCCATGGCGCTTTGCGGCACGCTGACCAGCAGGCGCAGGCGCGGCACGTCGTAACGCACGCTGGCATGTTCGATCAATGCCGGCAGGTCGAGGCAGGCGTTCGGGTCGTCAGCGTTGAGTTTGCCGCTGGCATGCAACTTGGCGATGTCGACGCCCAACTGCTGGACCATTTCCAGGGTCAGGCAGGCCTGGATCTTGCCATTGCCGGGGTGGCGGCGGAAGTCGATGTCGCGACGACCGACCAGCGTGTCGTTGCTGTAGAGGTCAACCCGGTAGTTGCCAGGGAGGACGCTGTTGCTGGCGAGCAGCGATTGCACATCAACGGTCGACGCGGCGCCTTGCAGAAACGACGTGTTGAACTGTTCATCGCCGTCAGCCTGGCACGCCGTGCTGATAGCCGAGGCGATCAACAACGATGCCAGGCCGTCGCGTTTGAGTAAAAACATGCAGGAACCCTATATCACCTCCGATACGAACTAACGGAGCGAAGAGAAATACAGTGAAAGTGTGCGATCAGAGCGATTCGCGAGTTATGGCGTTTCTTTCTTTGGACTGGCGCTGGTGTCAGCGCTGTTGGAAAGTTGCGCGGTATAACGATCTTGTGCGCCATAGTCGTTAATGCTGCTGAACAACAAATTTGCCGCATTAGTTGAATGAAGTTGTTTGAGGGCGAACTCTTTGCGTTCGCCGGGGGCGATCATCGTCGAATCAAACGGATGCTCGCTCAGTGCACCGGATTGCAGGGTGATATCGGCAATCGACACGTGATACAGCCCGGGGTTGTTCACCACCAGCACGCTCTTGCCGGCACGCTCGGCCAAGCGCCAGGTCAATTCAACCGGTGCCAGATAGGCGTTTTTTTTCAGACCGGCCGGACGGAAGAACACCTTGATGCGCTGGCGCACGGCAAGTTGCAGGGTGTTCTGGGTTTTCGCGTTCTGGGGGATTTCCTGCACGTTGAGCCAGACCACCGATTCGCGGTCGCTCGGCATGCCGGTGCCTTCGTAGATGACCCGCAGTATTTGCTGTTCGTCGCCGCTGACGCGCACCAACGGCGGCGTAACCGCAAACGGCACGGAAGCGGATTCGTTGGCGTCGGTGTCGATCCACGACTGGACCAGGACATCTGCACCGCTGTTACGTACGGTGATGCCGGCTTCCTTGTGCTGGCCGTCGAAGACCAGACGGGTGCTGCTCAAGGAAATGCCGGCCGTGGCCTGATTGACCACGAACAGGCCCAGCAGGCCTGCGCAAAAGGACAATGAGTGACGATAAAACATGATGGTTACCGCGCAAGTGATTGAAAGCGCGGGGCCGCGTGGCCCCGCACCGGGCTCGAGCATTCGCGCGGGTTATTCGTATTGCAGGGTGAACGGCAGAGTGGCGTCGCCGCGACCGGCAACAGCCAGTTTCGGGTCAACCGTGGTGACGTAGGCGGCCGAGAATTTCAGCGTGGTGTTGCTGTCTTGCAGGGTGTTTTCGATCTTCGCGGTGGATGGCGAGCTCAGGTCGATCAACGCGCCATTGGAGTCGAGCAAGGCGATACCGATGTTCTTCGCAGCGCCCAGGCCGTCGATCAGCTTCAGCACTTTGGTCCCGGCCACGATGCCCGAGCCTGCGCCTTTGGTCGGTTCGAAGATCATCGCCACTTTTGTGCCGGCGTTGCAGTTGATCTTCATGTCGAAGTTTTCGGCGCTCAGGGTGCCGTTGCCTTTAGGTGCAGTGGCGGTGCCCATGTCCTTGATCGACACTTCGCCCATGTTGACCGAAATGGTTTTGTTGCTGCCAGCGCCTTCGACGGAGCAGGCGTCATTGTTGATGGTGCCGGTGAAGTTGATGGTGCCGCTGCCGGCCTTGGTTGGCACGACCGGGTCAGCGGCCAGGGCGTTACCTGCGGCAGCGAACATCGAAAGGGCGAGAAGTGTTTGGGACAACTTTTTCATGTTGCTTTTTCCATTGGTGGGGTTAAAGCAACACAATAAAACGCGGGTTATCGACGGAACATCAGACGATTCCTAGAAGTTGGGAAGTTGCCGAAAAGTGTCAGGTTTTATTAGCTGAACAAGTTGCGCTCGATGCAATAAGTCAATAACTCCTGATCACTGCCGACTTCCAGTTTGCGCATCGCCGAAATTTTCTGCGTACTGATGGTCTTTGCACTTCTGTTCAAGTAACGGGCAATGTCGTTGACGCCTTGGCCCTGAACGAACAAACGCAGGATTTCATGTTCCTTGGGCGACAACCGGGAAAACCGTTCATCCAGATCAGCGCCGTCGTTCACTACCGATGTCGGCGCGGGTGCCTGCCAGCGCACCGGGTTGCCTTTGGCGATGGCTTTGAGTGCGGTCTCGATTTCGTCGTGCAACTGGTTTTTCTGAATGACTGCCAGCACACCCAGTTCCTGCAGGCGCGTCAGGATCAAGGGGTTGGAGATCATGGTCAGTACCAGCACTCGAACCTTGGGAAAGTGCCTTATCAGGTACTCCACCAGTTTCAGGCCGTCACCGTAGGTCGAATCGGCAGGCATGTTGAAGTCGGTGATCAACAGATCTACAGGCTTGGTCTCCAGCAGCTTGATCAGCTCATCGGAGCCAACGGCTTCGCCCACCACGCGAAAGCGTTGGTCACGCTCGACCAGTTCCCGCACCCCCAGCAGCACGATGGGATGATCATCGGCAATGACAACGTTGAAGGTTTCCATGAGTGATTTATCCAGAGTGAAGTTATTCGAGGGAGTCGAGCAGATCTTGCAGCCGCGTCAGATTTTGTCGCACCGCCACGGCCAGAGCGGGCGTCACGGCCATGCCGGTCAAGCGGCATTCCAGCTCGACAAACGCGCTGGCCAAGGCATTGATCTGCACCGCACCCAGCGCTCCCGCCATGCTGTGCAGTTGCTGCGCCACGCTGTTGGCGTCGGCGGCATCCAGTGCCGTCAGGGTGGTCTGAATATCCTGGCGCAGGGTGGTGACAAACAACTCGCGCATTTTTGCCGATAGCGACGGCGGGGCATCGATAACGGGGGCCACGGCGATTTTGCAATGTTGCTCAAGTTGCGCGCGCAGGGTGGCAAGGTTCAGTGGCTTGACCATCCATGCGTTCATGCCGACGGCGGCACAGCGTTCGCCTTCTTCGCGCAGGGCGTTGGCGGTGACGCCGATGATCGGCAGCGTTGCGTCCTGTTGGCGCACCGCTTCGGCCAGTCGGTAGCCGTTCATGACCGGCATGTTGACGTCGGTCAGCAGCAGATCGAAGCGGCCGGGCGCCCACTGCGCCAAGGCTTGTTCGCCATTCGCGGCGACGACCACCGAGCAGCCCAGTGCTTCCAGTTGTTCCTTGATGATCGCCGCGTTGATCACGTTGTCTTCGGCCACCAGCACCTGCAGATTCAGTGGGCGGGTCTTTGCCTGCAACGCGGCTGGGCGCTGCGCATTGGCGCCGTGTTGTGCCAGATAAATCGCCCAGGCAATTGCGCGCACATCGTCGGCATCGACCGCCCAGTCTGCACCATTCAGTTGCGACGGGTTTGGCCCGCCCGCTACGGCGACGATCCGTGGCCCGTTCCAGCGCGGGGCATTGTCGAGGGGCATGAGGTCCACCAGCAGCGCCGCCGATGGCGGCATCTCGGTTGTCACCAAGCGGCAATCCAGGCCAAAACGATTGAGCCAGGCGATGAGGTGCAGCGCCAGTTCGTTAACGGGTGCACGAACATAAACGGCGGGGCTTCCGGCCACGAACGCGGGGCAGTCGGCCAATGCGCCCGGCACGTTCTCCAACTCCAGTTGCAGGGTAAAACTGCTGCCCAGTCCGGGTTCACTGACCACGCTCAACTGACCGTGCATCAACTCGCACAGCCATTTGCAAATGGCCAGGCCCAGACCCGCGCCGACCTGACTGTCGGCATCGTTGACCTGATAGAAAGGATCGAACAATTGCGCTTGTTGCGCCTGGGAAATCCCCACGCCGGAATCACTGACCTGCCATTGCACTTGGGCGTTGCCAGCGGCGTTTTGCACCACCCGCACGCGCAATACCACGCGGCCGTTGTCGGTGAACTTGATCGCGTTGCTCAGCAGGTTGTTGAGGATCTGGCGGATGCGCAACGGGTCACCGCGCAGTCGGTCCGGCAACGTCGAATCGATGCAGGCATACAGTTGCAGGCCTTTGGCGCGGGCAAATGCGCTGTAAGTACGCACGACATCTTCAGTCAGCTCCAGCGGGCAGAAGTCCTGAAGCTCAAGGGTCATTTGCCCGGCCTCAATCTTCGACACATCGAGCACATCGCTGATCAGCTTGAACAGGCTGGCGGAGGAACGCTGGATGGTGTGCAGATAATCCTGCTGGCGTGGGGCGAGCGGAGTCAGCCCGAGCAATTCAAGGGTGCCCAGCACGCCGTAAAGTGGCGTGCGAATTTCATGGCTCATGGTGGCGAGGAAGCGGCTTTTGGCCTGATTGGCCGAGTCGGCGGCCTGACGGGCTTCTTCCAGGGCGGCGGCGTCTTCGATATGCCGGGTGACATCGTGCAGCGCACACAACCAGGCATCCTGGCCCTGGTAACGGGTCGAGACGAAGGCCAGATGCAGATGACGCCCGTCGATCTCGAGATCGGCATGGCCGGACTCGCTGTGTGCCTTGAGCAGGCTCATCAAACGGCTGCTGTCGTGCCATTGCTGGGCGCGCTGGTTTTCCAGAAGCACGTGGTGATCGCTGCGGCGAATCACGCACAGGCCTGTCGGCGCGGTGTCGATCACCGCACGGCTGAAGGCCTCGCTTTCGGCGATGCTCGCGTGCGCACTTTGCGCAGGCAGTATCACGCGCGCGGTGTACCAACGATTGATGACCCGACCACAACCGAGCAACGCCAACACCACCGCCACCAGGCACAGCAATGGCCACAGCGCATAGCTGAGAAAACTGCGCAGGCTGATAACGTAGATCGCGGTCCAGTGCTGTGCGCCGGGGCTGCTCAGTTTGAACACCAGGCCGTCACGGTCGAAATTTATCCCCTCATCCAGTTCCTGGTCGGATCTCTGTGCGCCGGTCAAGACCACGCCGACCGGGGTGATCAAGGTGAAGTCATCGTAGATCGACCACTCCATCAAGCGCTCGATGTTGTTGACCTGGGACAGTTTCAGCAACGTGCCGAGCACCACCCAGGAATCGGCGCCCTCGATGGCCTGCATAGGCTGGAGCAGATTGATCCTGACGTAGGCCAGCAGCGTCGGCGTTGCCTCGTTGTCCTGAGTAGACGGGTAGGGCACCCAATGCACTTGATGATCAGCGACTGATGACTGCTCGCGTGCATGCTGGTTCACCTGGCTCATCACTTGGGCAAACGCGCCGATCTGCATCGGGCCGGCACCGCGCAAGCGCCCGGCGGAGGGCACGGCCACGTCGAAGTTGTCGGGGCCATTGAGCAGGATCACTTGCGGCGACTGATAGTGCGAGGCCGCCCAGAACGCGCTGTAGTAGGCGGCCAGATAACTGCCCAGCGCGAAAACCTTGGGGTACTGGTCGGCGGCGATTCTCTGCGGATCGATCTTTACGCTGAACGGCAGTGAGAACGGCAAGCCACGGCCCTCATAGACATTCGGGCCTTCCTCGGGCAGGGGTTTTTGCGAATAAGTGGGCAACACCACCAAAGGAAAATATTGGCCCTTGGCACTGGCCTGGGAGATATCGCGCAGGAACACTTCCTGCTCATGGATATTTTCCATCAACCGGGCGAAGTGAAATTGCAGGGTGTCGCGCTGTTCTTCGAGCATGCGTTGCACGCCCAGATAGCTGATGCCCAACAACAGCAACACCAGGGCGCCGAGCAGCAGCAGAGTTTTGTTCAAACGCAGCGAACTGCTGGCCAGTTTGTCCAGAAATGCATTGGTATGCGGCATTACAGCGCCTGACCAGCGGAGATGGGGCAGCCTTGGAACACAGTGACCTCGGTAGCGAGCGACGTTCAATAACAGCCACGTGCCGCTCAATAGGCAGTCGCCGGCCCGTCGTGGGTCAGCAAGTGCTGGAACTGATCGGCTGAAACGGCGTGGGAGATCAGGAAACCCTGAACCTGAGTGCAGTCGATCTTACGCAACAGAGCAAGTTCTTGTGCGGTTTCCACACCTTCGGCCACTACGGTCAAACCCAATTGGCGACCGAGGCTGACAATGCTGGTCAGCGCTTGCGCCAGTTCGGCGTTGGCGTTGCAGCCTTGCACCAGCGCGCGGTCGATTTTCAATTCGGTGAACGGTGCCGACACCAGGTTCATGTACGAGCTGTAGCCCTTGCCGAAATCGTCCTGCGACAGACCAAAACCCTTGATCCGCAAGCGGCAGGCACCAGCGTAGAAATTGCTGATGTCATCGGGCACCGAGCACTCCATCAACTCGAAACAGATCCGCGCGGGCAGGCCCTGATGGGCAAGCACGAAAGCGAGAATGCGGTCGGGCAGGTCGTGGCTGTTGAGCAGGTGCGTGGGCAGGTTGACCGAAACCGGAATGTCATAGCCCTGTTCGCGCCACGTGGCTTGGGCGGCGATCGCCTGTTTCAGCACGCACCAGAGCAACGGCTCTTCGAGACCGAACGCAATCAACGCCGGCAAAAATACCCCGGGCAGCAGCGTGCCATGTTCGAGGTGATTCCAGCGTACCAGTGCTTCGGCGGCGACGATCCGGCCGTTGTTCAAGGCTTTTTTGGGTTGAAACCAGGCTTGCAGTTCGCCGTTGTCGAGGGCGTTGCAAATACTCTGGCGATCGATGCCGGGATGGCTCGCCGCCGGGACGTTTTGGCGCAGCGCCTGCAATTGATCGATCAGGCAACGCAGGGCGGCAGCATTCACCGGTTTCGAAATCAGCCCGATGACTTTCACTTGCAGGTTGCTCGCCACCAGGCTCGCGCCCATCAGCATGCGTCGTGAGGCGGCGCTCATGATCGCCAATGCCGGACGTGAGCGTTGCGCGGCAAGGCCCTGAATGAATTGCACGCCATCCATGCCCGGCATCAGCAGGTCGGTGAGCACCAGATCGAAGTCGCGTTGTTTCAAGCAGTCCAGTGCTTCTTCGCCGTCCTTGGCGCACGCCAGATCGAAGTCGCCCAACTCGCTGAACAGGTTCTGCAAGTACAGGTGCTGGAAGGGGTGGTCTTCGACAATCAGAATGCTACAGGGCTTCATGGGCGACTCGTTCGTAAGGAGCCAGGACAGCGAACAAGGCTCGTAGCGTAAAAGGTTTGACCAGGCAGTGATTCATGCCCGCAGCCAGACACAGCGCATCTTCACCGCGCAGGGCGTTGGCGGTCGCGCCGATGATCGGAATGCAGCAACCGAGGCGCCGCAGCGCTTTGGCCAGTTCGTAACCGTTGAGGCGGGGCATGTTGACGTCGGTCAGGACGATGTCGAACGCAGCATCGCGCCATTGCGACAAGGCCTCTTCGCCATCGCTGGCCAGCGCTACGGTGCAGCCCAGTTCTTCGAGCTGATCGCGCAGGATCAACTGATTGATGACGTTGTCCTCGGCCACCAGAATGTGCAGGCGCAACGGACGCATCGCGTGGGGTTCACTGTCTTGCGGGCGGTGAACGATCTGGCCGCTCTGGGCCTGGCGAACGGCGCGTTGAATCGCCAGCAGATCATTCAGATTGACCTGCCAGCCGTCGCCGCTGAACTGCGGCTCATGGGCGCCGTCACCGCTGGCCAGTACGCGCGGCCCGCGCCATGTCAGGTTCGGGCGCTGTCCGAAGGCCGCGGGATACAGTTCCAGCAACACTGCCGTTGTATCAGGCTCGATGTCGTCCGGTGCGCCGATATGCGCGCGGGCGCCCCAACGACGCAACCAGCCACTGATGCTGTCGGCCAGTTCGCGGATCGGTGAGACCACATAAACGATATCCGCTGCCAATGGTGGCGAAGCGGCGGCTGGCGCCTCGCAGGAACGTTGCTCCAGCGGCACGCTCAGGGAAAAACTGCTGCCCAGGCCCGGCTCGCTGACCATGCGCAGAGTGCCGTTCATCAAATGCGTCAGACGTTGGCAAATGGGCAGACCGAGGCCCGTGCCGGCGACCACATTGGTGTTGCCGGCGGTCTGGTAGAACGGCTCGAAAATGAACGCCTGATCGTCATGGGCGATGCCTTTGCCGGTGTCGGAAACCTGCCATTGCAGGCTCACGCGTTCGCCTTCGCGAGCGAGCAGTCTGACCCGCAATACCACGCGCCCGGAATCGGTGAACTTGACCGCGTTGCTGAGCAGATTGTTGAGGATCTGCCGCACCCGACTGACATCGCCGATCAAGCGCTCAGGCAGTTGCGGGTCCAGGCAGGCATAGAGTTGCAGGCCTTTGCTTTGCGCGGCGGCGGCATAGCCTTGCACCACTTCGTGCACCAGTTCCGGGACGGAAAACTCGCTCAGCTCCAGCGCCAGTTGCCCGGCCTCGATCTTCGACACATCGAGCACGTCGCAAATCAACTGCAGCAACGTCGCCGATGATCCCTCGATCGCCCGCAGGTAACTTTTCTGCTGAGTGTCCAACTGTGTTCGCGCGAGCAGTTCCAGCGTGCCCAGCACACCGTAGAGCGGGGTGCGGATTTCGTGGCTCATGGTCGCCAGAAACAAGGTCTTGGCTTCGTTGGCAGCATCGGCCGATTGGCGTGCCTGTTCCAGTGCTGCTTCGATTTGTCGCCGAGCGCTGATGTCACTGAAGGCACAGAGCAAGACGTCTTCACCTTTGTAGCGGGTCGGCGCACAGCTCAGGTACAGGTGCCGACCGTCGGCAGTCTCGAAGTAATCGGTCAGGCACGGAGAGTGTTGGTCAAACGCATCACGGATCCAGCCAGCCCCCAGTTGCTCGCTGCACGGGCCCAGCCATTGCCGCGCGAGGGTGTTGTCCAGCACCACTTGACCGTCACTGCGGCGCAACACGCACAGCGCCACCGGCGCGGTCTGAATCACGTCGCGGCTGAACAGTTCGCTTTCCACCAGCGCCTGAATGCGCTGGATCGCCGGGGTAATGAAACGATGCTCCAGACGTCGGACCAACAGGCACACCAGGCTGATACTCAACACGCAAAACAGCAGCGCGCCGAGCATTTGTGGCCATAGGGCACGCAGTACCGCCAGCAAGTCGATGGAGTAAGTCAGCTGCCAGTCCGAGGATTTCAGCTGCTTGCGCAACACCAATTGCTCGGGCAGCCAGCCATCGCCAACGAAGCCGAAGAAATCCTGTTGTCGCAGCAACGGCAGGTGCTGTTCTGGCGGTGGTTTGTGGCTGTTGCTGAACAGCGGTTTGCCTTGTGAGTTGAACATGGTGAACTCGCCGGCACTGTGGTCGTTCAAGGCTCTGGAGACTTCACGGTCGTCCATTTCCAGACCAAGCCAGCCGGAGTGGACGTCGCGTTCATCCAGGCGGATGAAGATGTACAGCCGCGAGTGGCCGTCTGCAGCATGGGTCAGCCACAGTTCCGATAATGTCGCTGTGAGCTTGAGCGACTCCAGTTGATCCAGCGTGGCCTGTGGCAAACCGACGACCAGCGGCGTCGCGTTGTATAGCCGCAATACATGACCGCCATTGCTGACATACAGCAGATTGAGCTGCTTGGCTTTCAGGTAATCGCGCATGCGCTGGGTCAGCCAGATGCTCCATTGCTTGCCCGGCGTTTGCCCCAGCAGCAAACGGATTTCTTCCTCGGACACCGGCACGTTTATTTTCGCCTTGCGTGTGGCCGACAGGCTCAGGCTTTCCAGCAGCGCTTCGCGGGTGGTGAAAAACGTATGCGCTTCGGCGATGGCGCTGCTCATGTAGCTGCGCCGCTGGGAAATCTCATTGTTGAAGGTAAACAGCAGGAAGCTGTAGACGCCGCCGAGAATGCCCACCAGCAGCACCAGGGCAAAAATGCGCAGCAGGCGCCGCGCCGCATCGGGCGAGGACAGGAGCGGGCTGATCTGATGGAGGTAGTTCTTCAATCTCATCCCGGCACTCTAGGCAGGGCCGGGAGCGGGGAAAATCAGACGATCCTTAGAATGCTATAGGTAGTTGACGATGAAGGTGACTTCGGTGTTGGCGCTGCCGGCCTTGAGTTCGCCCGTGGGCAGACGGTAGTACGCGGCGGTTAACGGGATCTTGAAATCGGTGCCGGTGGTGGTGAAGGCGTTGAACGGGTAGGTGGTATCGAAGGAAATCGGCTGCCCGACATCGTTCATCAATTGCAGGCCGATGCCGCTGGCGGTGGAGGTGCTGTTGAGGGCGACGATGCCCTTGGTCGCGTCGATGACGGGCGTGGTGGCTTTGAGTGAATAGGTGACTTTCTTGATGCCGGTCTGGCACTGATTCAGGGCAATGTCGAAGCGCACGGTGCGGGGTTTGGCGCCCGCGTCGCTAAAGTCCTGGAGTTGATAGTCATCGCCCATCGCGACCGGGACGGAAGGGGTCTGGCAGGAGGCGGCGTTCAGCACGATAGGGTTCATCAGGTTAAGTTTCTTCAGGATCAGATCATCGTCCTGCAGGCTGCCCAGATACCCCGCGTCGATGTTGACTTTTGACGTCAGCTCGCCGGTCTTGATGATTTCCAGACGCACAGAGTTCGCGCCGAAGCCATAGGCGGAGTTGGCGGCGATGGCTTGCAAAGCTGTTTCGTAACGGCTCAGGGCTTGGAACCAGACGCGGTAGGACAGTCCGCTCTTGCCCAGCGGAAAAATACTGTCCGTACCGGTGGCAGTGCCCAGTTTCGGATTCATCTGAATGCCAAACAGGGAAATCTTCGAGCAACTCCAGACATGGGCGGTTGACTGCACGGTGTCCTGATAGACCACGGTGCCATTGGGTGTGTCGGCAGGAATGGTCAGACTGGAACTGGCGAGACTGGCGCCAAAATTGAGGGTTTCAGTCTTTGAGTCGACTGCAACACAGCTGCCGGCCATCACGTTCGAGGCGCAGGCAAACAAGGTGGCTGCGATACAGAACAGGAGCGGGCGCTGGACTTTGAAACGCTTCATGAAGAGGATTTACGTAATTGGCCAAAGAGCGGCGTACGTTAAACGCGGTGTATACCGATGGACATCAGGCGATTCTTAGAACACCCTCGCGCGAATCTGCAAACGCAACGATGTATTAGACTCACCTGAGCCTGAAAACCGTGCAGGTTGTGCGTCCCCCGGTTCACCAGAGAGGTCATATGGTCCGCTTGAGTATGGTCTTGCTCGGTCACGACTTTGTCCGCAAGCGTTGGTCGGCGCTGGCGCTGACGGGCATTGTCTGGGGCGCGGCCGGTGTGGGCATCTTCATTGATGCGCTGGACGGTGTGCTGTATTTCCCGCTGCATCTTTTCGGTTATCTGTTGTTGCTCGAAGCGCTGATCCTGCTGCTGGTGCCGGCACCGCAAGCCGGGACCGCTGCGGCCCTGCGCAGAGCGCGCGGACTGGCTTTTCTCTTGTTGGGGCTGCTGATCGTCGACCGGCAACATGCTGCCGGGCTGATTCTGGCAGTGCTGTTTGGCGGGGCTTTCATCATTGATGGGGGCTTCAGGCTAGCGGCTGCGCTGGTGGTGCGCTTTGTCGGTTGGCGAGTGTCGCTGCTGGCGGGGCTGTTCGAAATCGGCTTTGGCGTGTTTATCCTTGAGCCGTATCCGACGCTGTATAAGGGCACGGTGCCGTTTTGCATTGGCATGAGCCTGTTTCTTTCGGGCTGCGCGTTGTTGCGGCAAGCCGTGCGCTTCAAAAACCAGTTGCCGTTGACCAGTCCTGCTGCAGTGAGTGCGCCGGCCAGCAGCGAGCGTTGGTGATTCATGTCTGGACCCCCAGCGGCACCGTCGATGACACCCTGGTGCGCAATCGGCTACTTAACCGCTACATCGCAGCAGTCGACATCAACGGCGTTATCTCCGCCGGCCATGCGGCACTGGAATGCGGCCCGGACATTTACATCAGCCATTACCCGCAGGACGACATCGATCGTTCGGCGGGAGATTTTGTGCGCTTGCTGCGGGCGACGCCGAACAACGATGTTGCCGGCAGGTTTTTGCCAGATTATGCGGGGGAGGTGGCGGACTGGTGTCCATCCTCAGTGCAGGTCAGTTTTGCTCATTACGACGCCCGGCGCCTGCATGCGTTCTGGACGGAGTATCGGCAGAACAGCACTTACAACCTCACTAGTCGCAACTGTTCCAGCGCCGTCGCCCATAGCCTCGAAGCGGCCTTGGAAGGGGCGATGAACCGGGGGCATTCGAGCATGCTGGATTTCGCTCGGATCATTTTCAGCCCCGAGTTCTGGGTTGCCGCGCAAGTGCGCAAACGGGCAGAGGCGATGGCGTGGACGCCCGGACTGGTGCTCGACTATGCGCGAGCGTTGCATGCTGCAATCGAGCCGGCACCGCCGGGCTGGCACAGCATTTATGCGGTGAGCAAGCGGGCCTTTGGGTATGCGGCCACTGCGTTGCGGGGGCGTGAGGTGCATCCTGTGCAGCCGCCACCTGTGCATCCTTCCGACGAATCCTGACTGGCTTCACACCGAGTCGCGGCCTTCGCGAGCAAGCTCGCTCCCACAGGTTTTGTGTCGTTGCCAATATTGTTTGGCTGACGCAAGACCCTGTGGGAGCGAGCTTGCTCGCGAAAGCGTCCGCGTGGGCGCCGCAAAAACCAACTCCATTGGTCAACTAATTGCAAAGCAACCTAACTATTGCGTTGACATTCGCTGCCTAGGCAGTAACATCTCGACATACATTCACTGCCTAGGCAGTTATTAGGTGAGCAAATGAAGCATTTCACCCCGGACGAATTCAAACACTGCCATCTCGGCCTGTTGCTTGGCCGTGCCGCGCTGCTCAAGGACCGGATCATCGACACCCACATGGAACCCCACGGCATTACCGCCGCGCAGTTCAAGGTGTTGATCATCATGGCCCAGTTCGGCGTCGATACCCCGGCCGAGCTGTGCCGGCACCTGTCGCTCGACAGCGGTTCGATGACGCGCATGCTCGATCGTCTGGAGCAGAAAGACTTCCTCGCTCGCCACCGCAGCGAAGGCGATCGCCGTCAGGTGCAATTGAAACTGACCGAGCAAGGCCAGCAACTGGCCGATCGCCTGCCGCACATCGGCGCCGACGCAATGAATGAACTGGCCGGCGCCGTCACTCCGGACGAGTTGAAGACCCTGGAATACATCCTCAAGAAAATTCTGCTGGCAGCCGGTGACCCGATCACTATCCAGCGGTTAGGTGAACACAATGAGCGGTAAAACCTTGCGCAGCAGCCTGACGCTGGTGCTGTCGGCGATGATCCTCGCCGGCTGCGCCAACTACAGCGGCCTCGACACTCAAGGCAAAAGCCTTGATGCGAAAAGCCTCAACGCCAGCCAATCCCTCAACGGCGTGACCCTGTCGCCGGCCGCGTGGCCGAAGAGCGACTGGTGGACCAGCCTCGGCGATCCGCAACTCGATGGCCTGATCCGCGAAGCGCTGCACGACAGCCCGGACATGCAGATCGCCGAAGCCCGCGCGCATCAGGCCAGCGCCGCCGCGTATGCCGCCGATGCCGAACGCTATCCGACCCTCGACGCCAGCGCCGGCATCAGCCGTTCGCGTCTGGCCAAGGATCAGGACCCGCGAGGGCAGGGCGATGCCTACGCCACCGTGCGTAACGTCAGCGCAGGTTTCAATTACAACTTCGACCTCTGGGGCGGCCAGCGTGATGCCCGGGAAGCTGCACTCGGTCAGGCCCGCGCTGCTGAAGTTGATCGTCAGGCTGCGCAGTTGACACTTGCTGCCGATGTCGCCCGTGCCTACAGCGATCTCGGTCAGGCGCACATCGTTTATGACCTGGCGAACGAAGACCTCAAGCGCACCAAGCAGATGCTCGACCTGAGCCAGCGTCGCCTGAGTTCCGGGATCGACAGTCAGTACCAGTTCCAGCAAACACAAAGTCTGGAAGCCAGTTCCGAAGCCAGCCTGATCGATGCGGAAAAACGCCTGAACAGCGCCAAGATCGCCTTGGCCGTGCTGCTCGGCAAAGGCCCGGATCGCGGCAACGAAATTGCCCGCCCGAAAGTCCTGCAAGCCAGCGCTGTCGCCGTGCCGTCAGTGTTGCCGGCGGAACTGCTCGGTCGTCGGCCCGATCTGGTTGCTGCACGCTGGCGCGTAGAAGCCGCGAGCAAAGACATCGACTCGGCGAAAACCCGCTTCTATCCCAACTTGAACCTGTCGGCCTCGGCCGGTGCCGAATCTTTGTTGGGTGACGCGATGTTCGGTTCGGCCAGTCGCTTCTTCAACATTGCCCCGACCATCTCGGTGCCGATCTTCGACGGCGGACGCCTGCGCGCCAACCTCGATGCGCGCGACGCCGATTACGACCTGGCGGTGGCGCAGTACAACAAAAGTCTGGTGAAAGCACTGGGCGATGTCAGCGACACGATCAACCAGTTGCGTGACATCGGCCGGCAGATCGGTGCGCAGCAGCACGCCACCGACATTGCTCAGGATTCTTACAACACCGTCGTCCAGCGTTACGGTTCCGGCATCGGCAACTACCTGGACGTGCTCAGCATCGAGCAGCAATTGCTCCAGGCCCAGCGTCAGTTGGCCAACCTCAATGCCGAGCAGATCGACCTGTCGATTCAACTGATGCAAGCGCTGGGCGGCGGCTTCCAGGGGCAGACCCTGACCGCAGCCAACGCCAGCCCAGCCACGCCGCACAACTAATTCAAGGTACTTGTCATGGCCACTGCCGAAAATACCCAAGCTCAAGGCAACACCCCGGACACCGGCAACCCGCGTAAGCGCAAAGTCATGCTGCTGGTACTCGCCGTTGTCGTTGCACTCGCCTGCGCCGGCGTCTGGGCGTATCACGAATTCATCGGGCGCTTTAACGAAAGCACCGACGACGCCTACGTCAACGGCAACGTCGTCGAAATCACCCCGCTGGTGACTGGCACCGTGGTCAGCATTGGTGCTGACGATGGTGATCTGGTTCACGAAGGTCAGGTGCTGATCAACTTCGACCCGAACGATGCCGAAGTCGGCCTGCAAAGTGCCCAGGCGAAACTGGCGCGCACCGTGCGTCAGGTGCGTGGTCTGTACAGCAACGTTGACGGCATGAAAGCCCAGGTCAACGCGCAACAGGCCGAAGTGCAGAAAGCCCAGGACAACTACAACCGCCGGAAGAACCTGGCGCAGGGCGGGGCGATTTCCCAGGAAGAACTGTCCCACGCTCGCGACGACCTGACCTCGGCGCAGAACGCCTTGGCCAACGCCAAACAACAGTTGAAAACCACCAGCGCGCTGGTCGATGACACCGTGGTCTCGTCGCATCCGGACGTGATGTCGGCCGCTGCCGATCTGCGTCAGGCTTACCTGACCAATGCTCGTAGCACTTTGATCGCGCCGGTCACCGGTTACGTCGCCAAACGCACCGTGCAACTCGGTCAGCGTGTGCAACCGGGCACGGCGTTGATGGCGGTGATTCCGCTGGATCAACTGTGGATCGACGCCAACTTCAAAGAAACCCAACTGCGTGACATGCGCATCGGTCAGCCGGTCGATATCGAATCCGACATCTACGGCAGCGACGTGAAATACAGCGGTACCGTCGATAGCCTCGGCGCCGGCACCGGTAGCGCGTTTGCTCTGCTGCCAGCGCAGAACGCTACCGGTAACTGGATCAAGATCGTGCAGCGTGTGCCGGTGCGCATTCACATCAACGCCGAAGAATTGGCCAAGCATCCGCTGCGCGTCGGTCTGTCGACCAATGTTGAAGTGAATCTGCATGACCAGAGCGGTCCGGTATTGGCCCAGCAGCCGCCGCAGAAGGCCTCGTTCAGCACCAATGTTTACGACCGCCAACTGGCCGAAGCCGACGCGATGATTGCGCAGCTGATCCACGACAACAGCGCCGCGGTGAGCAAAACCGCGCAACGCTGAGATCACACCTGACCCTGTGGGAGCGAGCTTGCTCGCGAAAGCGGTGTGTCATTCAGCACTACTGTGTCTGACTGACCGCCTTCGCGAGCAAGCTCGCTCCCACAGGGGGCAAGGCGTCAACCTGGTTTCATAGGATTCACAATGAGCAATAACGCCTCTTTCACGCCGCCCAGCCTGTTGCTCAGCACTATCGGCCTGTCGCTGGCGACGTTCATGCAAGTGCTCGACACCACCATTGCCAACGTGGCGCTGCCGACGATTTCCGGCAACCTCGGGGTGAGTTCGGAGCAGGGCACCTGGGTGATCACTTCGTTCGCCGTGAGTAACGCGATTGCGCTGCCGCTGACCGGTTGGCTCAGCCGCCGCTTCGGTGAGGTGAAGCTGTTTCTCTGGGCCACCATTCTGTTCGTGCTGGCCTCGTTCCTCTGCGGTATCTCCACATCGATGCCGGAACTGATCGGCTTCCGCGTCCTGCAAGGTCTGGTCGCCGGGCCGCTGTACCCGATGACGCAAACCCTGTTGATCGCGGTCTATCCGCCCGCGAGGCGAGGCATGGCCCTGGCGTTACTGGCGATGGTCACGGTGGTTGCGCCAATTGCCGGGCCGATTCTCGGCGGCTGGATTACTGACAGCTATAGCTGGCCGTGGATCTTCTTTATCAACGTACCGATCGGCATCTTTGCGGTGATGGTGGTGCGTTCGCAACTGGCCAAACGTCCGGTGGAAACCAGCCGTCAGCCGATGGATTACGTCGGACTGATCACGCTGATCATCGGCGTCGGTGCGTTGCAGGTGATCCTCGATAAGGGCAATGACCTGGATTGGTTCGAGTCGAACTTCATCATCATCGGCGCGGCGATTTCGGTGATCGCGCTGGCGGTGTTCGTTATCTGGGAAATGACCGACCAGCATCCGGTGGTGAATCTGCGGCTGTTCGCGTATCGCAACTTCCGCATCGGCACGCTGGTGTTGGTGCTGGGTTACGCCGGTTTCTTCGGCATCAACCTGATCCTGCCGCAGTGGTTGCAAACGCAAATGGGCTACACCGCGACCTGGGCCGGTCTGGCCGTGGCGCCGATCGGCATTCTGCCGGTGCTGCTGTCGCCGTTTGTCGGCAAGTACGCGAACAAGTTCGACCTGCGTTTACTGGCCGGGCTGGCGTTTCTGGCGATTGGCTTGAGCTGCTTTATGCGGGCCGGATTCACCAATGAAGTCGACTTCCAGCACATCGCGCTGGTGCAGTTGTTCATGGGGATTGGGGTGGCGCTGTTCTTTATGCCGACCTTGAGTATTCTGATGTCGGACCTGCCGCCGAGCCAGATTGCCGATGGTGCGGGTCTGGCGACTTTCCTGCGGACGTTGGGTGGTAGCTTTGCGGCGTCGCTGACCACGTGGATCTGGATTCGTCGGGCCGATCAGCATCATGCGTATATGAGTGAGAGCATCAGCACCTTTGAACCGGCGACTCGCGAGACCTTGAATCATTTGGGCGGGGCGAGTCAGTCGGCTTATGCGCAGATGGATCAGATTTTGACGAGCCAGGCGTACATGCTCTCCACCGTGGATTACTTCACGTTGCTGGGCTGGGGGTTTATGGGGTTGATTCTGATTGTGTGGCTGGCGAAACCGCCGTTTGCCGCGAAGGCAGGGCCAGCGGCTTCCGGGCACTAAGGTCAAGAGCCCCTCACCCTAACCCTCTCCCAGGGGGAGAGGGGACTGACCGTGGTGGATGTTCGAGGTACGCCGACTTGCAATACCGAGCCGAACTCAGGTTTTGAAGAGCATAGAGATCGGCTCCCTTTGCCCTTCGACCCGTTGGGGAGAGGGGACTGTCGGACTTCGGTCGAACTCAGGTTTTGAACTGCATGCGGTCGGCTCCCTTTCCCCCTCGCCCCCCGGGGGAGAGGGCTGGGGTGAGGGGGTAAAGCTTTTAGCCGTGCGGCAAAGCCAGCGGCGGGGCGAAGTCGAACGGCGCCAGGGCGTAGCCGCTCTCATCCACCTGCAACGCCCACCCCTGACGATCCCAATCCCCCAGCACAATCCGCTTCGCCGCTTGCTCACCAAGCTGCAACTTGTGAATCGCCGGGCGGTGGGTATGTCCGTGAATCAGGGTTTTCACGCCAAACGCCTGCATGATCCGCGGAATCTCTTCCGGCGTGACATCGACAATGTCATTAGCCTTCATCCGCGTCTGTGCCTTGCTTTCACTGCGCAGTTTGCGCGCCAGTTTGTGGCGGCTGCTCAAGGGCAGATTGCGCAGGATAAACAGCGTGATCGGGTTACGCAGATAACGCCGCAGCTTCATATAGCCGACATCGCGGGTGCAGAGGCTGTCGCCGTGCATCAACAGCACCGGCTCGCCGTAAAACTGCACGACACTCGGGTCCTTCAACAACGTACAGCCGGCCTGCTTGCAGAAGGCCTTGCCGAGCATGAAGTCGCGATTGCCGTGCATCAGAAAGATGGCCGTGCCGCTGTCGCTCAATTCGCGCAGGGCCTGGCAGATGGAACGCTGGAAGGGCGTTATGGCGTCGTCGCCAATCCACGCTTCGAAGAAGTCGCCAAGAATGTACAACGCACTCGCCGAGCGGGCGCGTCCGGCGAGCAAATCCAGAAACGCCCGGGTAATGTCCGGGCGCTCCTCTTCCAGATGCAAGTCTGAAATCAGCAATATCACGCTTCGATGATCTCGGCTTTCTCGATGATCACGTCGTCTGCTGGTACGTCCTGGTGGCCGGCCTTGGAAGTGGTCGAAACACCTTTGATCTTGTCGACAACGTCGGTGCCGGCGGTCACTTTACCGAATACCGCGTAGCCCCAGCCCTGCACGTTCTTGCCGCTGTGGTTGAGGAAAGTGTTGTCGGCAACGTTGATGAAGAACTGCGCGGAAGCCGAATGCGGCTCCATGGTACGGGCCATGGCAACGGTGTATTTGTCGTTGGAAAGACCGTTGTCAGCTTCGTTCTGGATGCTTGGACGCTTGTCTTTCTTTTCTTTCATGCCTGGTTCGAAGCCGCCGCCCTGGATCATGAAGTTACCGATTACGCGGTGGAAAACAGTGTTTTCGTAGTGACCGGCGTTAACGTATTCGATGAAGTTGGCGACGGTGATCGGCGCCTTTTCAGCGTTCAGTTCGATGACGATGTCGCCATGATTGGTGGTCAATTTAACTTGAGTCATGATCGCTACTCTTTATAAGGAATTCGTGGGCAATGGGACATTTGCGCCCGTTACCGGTTCAGCCCGTGGGCCAAGGTGCGCAGTTTAGCGTGACAGGCGCGAATTTCGAGGCTGTTTTTCAATTCCCGGCGATTAAATGCGCTCCTTTATAGGCCGTGCTCTGTCAGCCCCTTGACAGCATCGGCTATGATAGCGGCTTTGTTTTGTCTGGCCCCCTCTGCGGCCGCGCACA
Source organism: Pseudomonas sp. H1_D05 (assembly GCF_054682705.1). NCBI lineage: Bacteria > Pseudomonadati > Pseudomonadota > Gammaproteobacteria > Pseudomonadales > Pseudomonadaceae > Pseudomonas > Pseudomonas sp. H1_D05. The sequence continues at coordinate 5,932,914 of NZ_CP162825.1, read as the reverse complement.
TGTAAGTCAAGGATCCTATGAGCAAGCCCACTGTCGACCCTACCTCGAATGCCAAGTCCGGCCCTGCCGTGCCGGTCAATTTCCTGCGGCCGATCATCCAGGCAGACCTGGACTCGGGCAAGCACACCCAGATCGTCACCCGTTTCCCGCCTGAGCCCAACGGCTACCTGCACATCGGCCACGCCAAGTCGATCTGCGTGAACTTCGGCCTGGCCCAGGAGTTCGGCGGCGTCACGCACCTGCGTTTCGACGACACCAACCCGGCCAAGGAAGACCAGGAATACATCGACGCGATCGAAGCCGACGTCAAATGGCTGGGCTTCGAGTGGTCCGGTGAAGTGCGCTACGCCTCGCAGTATTTCGACCAGTTGCACGACTGGGCGGTGGAGTTGATCAAGGCTGGCAAGGCCTACGTCGACGACCTGACCCCGGAGCAGGCCAAGGAATACCGTGGCAGCCTGACCGAGCCGGGCAAGAACAGCCCGTTCCGCGACCGTTCGGTGGAAGAGAACCTCGACTGGTTCGCGCGCATGCGTGCCGGTGAGTTCCCGGACGGCGCCCGCGTGCTGCGCGCGAAGATCGACATGGCCTCGCCGAACATGAACCTGCGCGACCCGATCATGTATCGCATCCGCCACGCCCATCACCACCAGACCGGCGACAAGTGGTGCATCTACCCGAACTACGACTTCACCCACGGTCAGTCGGACGCCATTGAAGGCATCACCCACTCGATCTGCACCCTTGAGTTCGAAAGCCATCGTCCGCTGTACGAGTGGTTCCTCGACGCATTGCCAGTGCCGGCGCACCCGCGTCAGTACGAGTTCAGCCGTCTGAACCTCAACTACACCATCACCAGCAAGCGCAAGCTCAAGCAACTGGTCGATGAAAAGCACGTCAACGGCTGGGACGATCCGCGCATGTCCACGCTGTCGGGCTTCCGCCGCCGTGGCTACACACCGAAATCGATCCGCAACTTCTGCGAAATGGTTGGCACCAACCGTTCCGACGGCGTGGTTGACTTCGGCATGCTCGAATTCAGCATCCGTGACGACCTCGACCAGACCGCGCCGCGCGCCATGTGCGTGCTGCGTCCGCTGAAAGTCGTCATCACCAACTACCCGGAAGGCCAGGTCGAAAACCTCGAACTGCCGCGCCACCCGAAAGAAGACATGGGCGTGCGCGCACTGCCATTCGCCCGGGAAATCTACATCGACCGTGACGACTTCATGGAAGAGCCGCCGAAGGGCTACAAGCGCCTGGAGCCTGCCGGTGAAGTGCGTCTGCGCGGCAGCTACGTGATCCGTGCCGACGAAGCGATCAAGGACGCCGATGGCAACATCGTCGAACTGCGTTGCTCGTACGACCCGGAAACCCTCGGCAAGAACCCGGAAGGCCGCAAGGTCAAAGGCGTGATCCACTGGGTGCCGGCTGCCGCCAGCGTCGAGTGCGAAGTGCGTCTGTACGATCGCCTGTTCCGTTCGGCCAACCCTGAGAAGGCTGAAGACAGCGCGAGTTTCCTCGACAACATCAACCCTGATTCGCTGCAGGTACTCACCGGTTGTCGTGCTGAGCCATCGCTTGGCAACGCACAGCCGGAAGACCGTTTCCAGTTCGAGCGCGAAGGCTACTTCGTTGCTGATATGAAGGACTCGAAACCAGGTCAGCCGGTATTCAACCGTACCGTGACCCTGCGTGATTCGTGGGGCCAGTGATTCAGCGTCAAGGGAAATAACGTGCTAACGATCTACAACACGCTCACCAAGAGCAAAGAAGTCTTCAAGCCGCTGGATGGCAACAAGGTGCGCATGTACGTCTGCGGGATGACCGTGTACGACTACTGCCACCTTGGCCACGGCCGCAGCATGGTCGCTTTCGACCTGGTGACCCGCTGGTTGCGGTTCAGCGGTTACGACCTGACCTACGTGCGCAACATCACCGACATCGACGACAAGATCATCAACCGCGCCAACGAGAACGGTGAATCGTTCGAAGCGTTGACCGAGCGCATGATCGCCGCGATGCACGAAGACGAAGCGCGCCTGAACATCAAGAAGCCGGACATGGAACCGCGCGCCACGGATCACATTCCGGGCATGCACGCGATGATCCAGACCTTGATCGACAAGGGTTACGCCTACGCGCCGGGCAATGGCGACGTGTACTACCGCGTTGCTAAGTTCATGGGCTACGGCAAACTGTCGCGCAAGAAGATCGAAGACCTGCGCATCGGCGCCCGCATCGAAGTCGACGAGTCGAAACAGGACCCGCTGGATTTCGTGCTGTGGAAAGCCGCCAAACCGGGCGAGCCAAGCTGGGAATCGCCATGGGGCGCCGGGCGTCCGGGCTGGCACATCGAGTGCTCGGTGATGTCCACCTGCTGCCTCGGCGAGACCTTCGACATTCATGGCGGCGGCAGCGACCTTGAGTTCCCGCACCACGAAAACGAAATCGCCCAGAGCGAAGCGGCCACCGGCAAGACCTACGCCAACGCGTGGATGCATTGCGGCATGATTCGCATCAATGGCGAGAAGATGTCCAAGTCCTTGAACAACTTCTTCACCATTCGCGACGTGCTGGAAAAGTATCACCCGGAAGTCGTGCGTTACCTGCTGGTGTCGAGCCACTACCGCAGCGCGATCAACTACTCGGAAGACAACCTCAAGGACGCCAAAGGCGCCCTCGAGCGTTTCTACCACGCGTTGAAAGGTTTGCCGACTGTGGCGCCGGCCGGCGGCGAAGCGTTTGTCGAGCGTTTCACTACGGTGATGAACGACGACTTCGGTACGCCGGAAGCCTGCGCGGTGCTGTTTGAGATGGTGCGTGAGATCAACCGTCTGCGTGAGAGCGATCTCGATGCGGCGGCAGGTCTGGCGGCGCGTCTGAAAGAGCTGGCGAGCGTGTTGGGTGTGTTGCAGTTGGAGGCGGATGACTTCCTGCAGGCGGGCGCTGAAGGGCGTGTTGATGCAGCTGAGGTTGATGCACTGATTGCGGCGCGTCTGGCGGCACGGGCCGGGAAGGATTGGGCTGAGTCGGATCGGATTCGAGATCAGCTCACTGCGATGGGCGTTGTGTTGGAAGACGGCAAGGGTGGGACTACCTGGCGTCTGGCTGACTGATTGCTGTGTTTGGCTTCAAAACAAAACCCGCCTAGTGCGGGTTTTTGTTTGGCGGCGAGAAAGCCCCTCACCCTAACCCTCTCCCAGAGGGAGAGGGGACCGAATGGGGGATGCTCAAGAAATACGCCGACCTGAACGTGCTGCACCGAATCCATAATCGACTGGTTCTTTCAGGTCGATGTACTCGGACCTGGCCGGCCTGCTCTGAATCCATATTCGAATCCTTTTTTCAGGTCGATGGATGACTCGAGACACCTCGGTCAGCCCCCTCTCCCTCTGGGAGAGGGCTGGGGTGAGGGTTGCTTTTGACGTTCGCGTAGGTCTTGATATCGGCAACGCGTTCAGCCGGATGCTGAGCGGTGACGATCATGTAAGGAAAACACCATGGCCAATCACTACCGCGAGCTGCTAACGACCCCCGGCGCCACCGGGCTAGTGCTCGCGAGCTCTATCGCGCGCTTGCCGCAGGCAATGATCGGCATCGGCATCATCACCATGCTGGTGCAGCAAACCGGGGTGTACTGGCTGGCCGGCGCAGTCGCCGGGACGTTCACCCTGGCCAATGCACTGCTCGGCCCGCACATCTCCAGACTGGTCGATCAACATGGCCAGAGTCGCGTACTGCCCATCGTCACCGCGTTCAGCATTGTCATGCTGCTGGCGCTGATCACCGCCGTTTACCTGAGAGCGCCCGCCGCGGTGTTCTTTGTACTGTCAGCCTTGGCGGGGACGATGCCGAGCATGCCATCGATGATCCGCGCGCGATGGTCGCAGTTGTTCCGGGGCAAGCCGCAGTTGCACACGGCGTTCTCGCTGGACACGGTCCTGACCGAACTCGCTTACATCATCGGCCCGCCACTGGCGATTGGTTTGAGTGTGAGCTTTTTCGCCGAAGCCGGGCCGCTGGTTGCGGTCGGGCTGTTGGCCGTCGGGGGTCACGGCGTTTCTGCTGCAACGCCAGACTGAGCCTAAGGTTGTCGTCGGCCACGCCAGCCATAGCGGCTCAACCTTGCTGATTCCCGGCGTGCGCACCATTGTTCTGGCGCTGTTGGCGATGGGGGTCATTGGTGGAGCAATCGATGTTGCCGTCGTCGCCTTCGCCAATGCGCAAGGCTGGCCGGGGGCAGCGACCTTCATCCTCGCTGCCTATGCGTTCGGCTCACTGGTGGCGGGCCTGACGTTTGGTGCGATGAGGGTTTCGCTGGCGATCGAAAAACAGTTCCTGATCGGGATATTGGTCACGGCGTTCACTGGCGTGCTGCCCATTTTTGCCACGGACGTTTATGTCCTGTCAGCGACGCTGTTTATTGCCGGCATCTCGTTTGCGCCGACGATGGTGGTGGTCATGAAGCTGGGAACGATCATCATCCCGCCATCGAGGATTACTGAGGGGCTGACGTGGATGACCACCGGTATCAGCATTGGCGTTGCGCTGGGCGGCATGCTGGCGGGGCTGGTCATTGATGGCTGGGGTGCACGGGCGGGGTTTGGCGTGGCCATTGGCGCTGGGATCATGATGGTGGTTGTTGTGATGGTGGGATTGCGCACATTGGAGGCGGCGTCGGTTGCGCATGTTGAGCCGGAATTTTCGCCCTCACCCTAGCCCTCTCCCCCAGGAGAGGGGACTGATTGGGGGATGTTCACGAGATACACCGACCTGAGCGATTTGCACCGAATCCATAATCGCCACGATCTTTCAGGTCGATGTCCAGCGCCAGACACCTCGGTCAGCTCCCTATCCCTCCGGGAGAGGAGACTGATTGGGGGATGTTCACGAGGTACGCCGACCTGAACTGGATGCTTTGAATCCATAATCGACTGGTTTTTTCAGGTCGGTGTACAACGCCAGACACCGCGGTCAGCTCCCTCTCCTTTGGGAGAGGGCTGGGGTGAGGGAAAGGGCGGTTCACTCAACCTTCAATCTGCCGCAACCGCTTGTAAAGCGTATTCCGACTCACCCCCAATCGCCGCGCCAGATGCGAAATATTCCCCCCAGCCGCTTTCAACTCCCGGTTCAACGCTTCAATATCATTCAAATCAACCCCCAGCGGCGCCGCGCTCTCCACCGGCTCCATCTCCAGATCAACAAAAAAATCATCCGGCAAATGCTCCAGCCTCACCGGCTGCTCCTCAGCCATGGCCAGCGCCACCTGCATCACGCTACTGACCTGACGCAAATTCCCCGGCCACGGATGACGGCTGAACAGTTCCAGCACCTCTTGGCTCAACCCCGCCCACTGCGTTGGCTCACGATGCTGCTCCCACAACCGTTTAAACAACGCCTCTTTATCACTGCGCTCCCGCAATGGCGGCAGCTCCAGCGTCAGCCCGCCGATTCGGTAATACAAATCCTCACGAAACCGGCCCAACTGCACTTGTTCACGCAAAGAGCGGTTAGTCGCCGAAATAATCCGCAAATCCACCGGGAACAGCTCGCTGCTGCCTACCGGCTGCACACAGCGCTCCTGCAAAACCCGCAACAACCGCGCCTGAGTCGGCAATGGCATGTCGCCGATTTCATCGAGGAATAACGTGCCTCTGTCAGCCTTGCGAATCAGGCCGATGCTGCCTTTCTGATTCGCGCCGGTGAACGCGCCTTTCTCGTAACCGAACAATTCCGACTCGACCAGTTCGGCGGGGATCGCCGCGCAGTTGACGGCGATAAACGCCTGTTTGCTGCGCGAGCTGGCCTGATGCAGCGCTTTGACGAAGACCTCTTTGCCGACACCGGTTTCGCCATGGATCAGCAGCGGAATGTCTTTCTCCAGCAAACGCTCAGCCTGGCGCACAGCTTTCTCCACGCGACTGTCGCCGAAGTGCAGGGTGCTGAGGCTGATAGCGCCCGCGGGTGGTTTTAATGGCACTTCAACGCTTTTCGGTTCGGCAAACATCCGAGGCTGAATTGGCGCCTGTTTCGGCCGCTTCAACAAACATTGAAAACGGTTACGCCCGGACGTCTGCAAGGCAAACGGCAACCCGTCGGGCTGATTGATCAACTCCAGCAGTGACACCTTGAACAGACTTTCAACGCTCACCCGCGACAAGCGCACACCGAGCAGATTGTCGGCGCGACGATTGGCCGACAGCACTTGACCGCTCTCATCAAAGATCAACAACCCGGCCCACTGACTGTCGAGGTTGTTCAACCCGGTGTTGAAGGTCAGTTGAAAATGCTGACCATGGAACAGGTTGAGGATCAGCCGGTTTTCCACGGTCTGGCTCATCATCTTGACCATACCCAAAGTGTGCGAGGGCGGCAGGTAGCTGTCGCTGGATACATCGAGCACCGCTATGACCTTGCGCTCGGCGTCGAAAATCGGCGCAGCGGAACCGGTCATGAAGCGGTTGGCCTTGAGAAAGTGTTCATCGTGTTCGATATGCACGGCCTGCTCACACGCCAGCGCCGTGCCGATCGCATTGGTGCCGCTGGTGCGCTCGACCCAACTTGCACCAGCCTGAAACCCCCGCGCCAGATTCGGTTCGATAAACCGTTGCGTGCCCCACGAGGTCAGCACCTGACCCTGATTGTCGGCAAGCATGATCAGGCAGTTGGAATTGCTGAGGATGTTTTCGTAATAGGGCAGGACTTCCTGGTGCGTGGTCTGCACCAGCGAATGATGACTGTCGAGCAACTGCGCGATGCCGGCGGCTGGCAGTTGATCGAAGGCTGGCGTGCTTTGGTGGTCGAGACCGAACGCGCGGCAACGTTGCCAGGACGTCTGGACGATCGCGTCGTGGGACAGCGGCGGGGCAGGTGCGGCCATGGCAGTCAGCCTCTGATGCAGCGATTTTTATTGTTGTTATGAACCCAAATCCTGAGAACAACACAGATCAACTGTGGGAGCGAGCTTGCTCGCGAAAGCGTCGTATCAGTCACCGAATCGGTTGAATGACACACCGCATTCGCGAGCAAGCTCGCTCCCACAGGATCTCCGGAGCTCACCGAAATGAGTTCATAGAGTGTTGTTCACTATTGTTCATTGTCAATCGCCCACTTGTTCAAATGTGTTCAGCAATGAACGCTCAATCCCCCCGCATTCAACGATTTTCACGCCAAATCAACCACTTGCCATTTCTGGCACGAAACTCGCTCCCGTACACAGGTCGCTTGACTCCAATAATAAAAAGGCCGAGCCATGTCACTTACCCTGGAGCACGTCAGCCGTACCGTCGAGGGCCAGACCTGGATCGACGATGCGTGCCTGAAATTCGAACCTGGTTCTTTCAACGTTTTGCTCGGCCGCACGCTGTCCGGCAAAACCAGCCTCATGCGTTTAATGGCCGGTCTGGACAAACCCGACAGCGGCCGCATCCTGATGAACGGCGTCGACGTCACCCAACGTCCGGTGCGCCTGCGCAACGTGTCGATGGTCTATCAGCAGTTCATCAACTACCCGACCATGACCGTGTTCGAAAACATCGCCTCGCCGTTGCGTCAGGCCGGTGTTTCGAAAGAGATCATCCATAGCAAAGTGCAGGAAACCGCGAAGATGCTGCGCATCGAGAAGTTTCTGCAGCGCTACCCGCTGGAACTCTCCGGTGGCCAACAGCAGCGCACCGCCATGGCCCGTGCGCTGGTCAAGGACGCCGAGCTGATCCTCTTCGATGAGCCGCTGGTCAACCTCGACTACAAACTGCGCGAAGAGCTGCGCCAGGAAATGCGCGAGCTGTTCAAGGCGCGCCACACCATCGCGATCTACGCCACCACCGAGCCCAACGAAGCGCTGGCACTCGGCGGCACCACGACCATTCTTCACGAAGGCCGGGTGATTCAGAGCGGCCCGTCGACCTCGGTGTATCACCAGCCACAAAGCGTGCTCGCCGCCGAGTTGTTCTCCGAGCCGCCGATCAACCTGATGCCCGGGCGCATTGCCGGCAACGAAGTGAGTTTTGCCAACTTCGTACACTTCCCGTTGAACGTTGATCTGCGCCCAGTGGGCGAGGGCGAGTTCCGTTTTGGCGTGCGCCCCAGCCACATCTCGCTGGTGCCGAGCAACGATGACGATCTGGAATTGGCGGTCACCGTCGAAGTCGCCGAGATCAGCGGTTCGGAAACCTTCCTGCACGTGCGCAACGAGCATTTCCTGCTGGTGCTGCACCTGCCCGGCGTTCACGAATACGACGTCGATGCGCCGATCCGCATCTACATCCCGACCCATAAACTGTTCGTTTTCGATGCGCAGGGCCGTCTGGTGCAAGCACCGGGCCGGCGTGTCGCGAGGGTTGCCTGATGGCCGAAATCCGTTTGCAACACCTCGCCCACAGCTACAGTAAAACCCCGAGCGGCGCGGAGGATTATGCAATCCGCGAGATGGATCACGTCTGGGAGCAGGGCGGCGCCTATGCATTGCTCGGGCCGTCGGGTTGCGGCAAATCCACCTTGCTCAACATCATTTCCGGGCTGCTCAGCCCCTCGCAGGGCCACGTGTTGTTCGATGGCAAAGCGGTGAATGACCTGACGCCAGAGAAGCGCAACATCGCTCAGGTTTTCCAGTTTCCGGTGGTTTACGACACCATGACCGTGTTCGATAACCTCGCCTTCCCCCTGCGCAATCAGGGCATGGCCGAGGCAAAAGTGCACAGCAAGGTGCAGGAAATTGCCGAAGTCCTCGACCTGCAAAACCTGCTGAGCAAAAAGGCGCGCAACCTCACCGCCGACGAAAAACAGAAAGTCTCGATGGGCCGTGGTCTGGTCCGCGACGACGTTTCGGCGATCCTCTTCGACGAACCGCTGACGGTGATCGACCCGCACCTGAAGTGGAAACTGCGGCGCAAGCTCAAGCAGATCCACGAGCAGTTCAACATCACCATGGTCTACGTCACCCACGATCAACTGGAAGCATCGACCTTCGCCGACAAGATTGCGGTGATGTACGGTGGCCAGATCGTCCAGTTCGGCACGCCACGGGAATTGTTCGAGCGGCCGAGCCACACCTTTGTCGGCTATTTCATCGGCAGCCCCGGCATGAACCTGATCGACGTGCAGCCACAACCCGGCGGCGTCGGTTTCGCCTCGACGCATCTGCCGCTGTCTGACGCGATGCAGCGACATATCGAACACGGCCAGTGGAAAAATCTGAAGGTCGGCATCCGTCCCGAGTTTATTCACGTGTGGGACGAGCCGTTTGATGACGCGATGCAGGCCAGGGTCGTACACGTCGAAGACCTCGGCACCTACAAAATCATGACCCTCGACCTCGACGGCGCGCCGTTGAAAGTGCGTCTGGCCGAAGACAAACCGGTGCCGCAGGGCACGGCGTACATCAGTTTCCCGGCGCAGTGGTTGATGGTTTATGCCGATGAGTTCCTGCTCGAAGCCGACGATGAGGTGCAGCCATGAACAAGGTGCAGAACAACAAGGCCTGGTGGCTGGTGTTGCCGGTGTTTCTGCTGGTGGCGTTCAGTGCGGTGATCCCGATGATGACCGTGGTCAACTACTCGGTGCAGGACATCTTCGACCAGTCCAGCCGCTATTTCGTCGGCGCCGACTGGTACAAGCAAGTGCTGCTCGACCCGCGTTTGCACGACTCATTGCTGCGCCAGTTCATCTATTCGGCGTGCGTGTTGCTGATTGAAATTCCGCTGGGTATTGCCGTTGCGCTGACGATGCCAACCAAGGGCCGCTGGTCGTCGGTGGTGCTGATCATTCTCGCGATTCCGTTGCTGATCCCATGGAACGTGGTTGGCACCATTTGGCAGATCTTTGGCCGCGCGGATATCGGCCTGCTCGGTTCGAGCCTCAATGCCATGGGCATCAGCTACAACTACGCGGCCAACACCATGGACGCCTGGGTGACGGTGCTGGTGATGGACGTCTGGCACTGGACTTCACTGGTGGCGCTGCTGTGTTTCTCCGGATTGCGCGCGATTCCCGACGTGTATTACCAGGCCGCGCGTATCGACCGCGCCTCGGCCTGGGCGGTGTTCCGGCATATTCAGTTGCCCAAGCTGAAGAGCGTGCTGCTGATCGCAGTGATGCTGCGCTTCATGGACAGTTTCATGATCTACACCGAGCCGTTCGTGCTCACCGGCGGCGGGCCGGGCAACGCCACGACTTTCTTGAGTCAGACGCTGACCCAGATGGCTGTAGGGCAATTCGACCTCGGTCCGGCAGCGGCGTTTTCGCTGGTGTACTTCCTGATCATCCTGTTGGTGTCCTGGCTGTTCTACACCGCCATGACGCACTCCGACGCCAACCGCTGAGGCCCGGCCATGAGCAAGAGAAAGATTATTCCGTTGCTGGTGTACATCCTGTTCCTGCTGGTGCCGATCTACTGGCTGTTGAACATGTCGTTCAAGAGCAACACCGAAATCCTCGGCGGCCTGACCCTTTTCCCACAGGACTTCACGCTGGCGAACTACAAGGTCATCTTCACCGACCCGAGCTGGTACACCGGTTATCTCAACTCGCTGTATTACGTGAGTTTGAACACGGTGATCTCGCTGAGCGTGGCGCTGCCGGCGGCGTATGCGTTTTCGCGCTACCGTTTTCTCGGCGACAAGCATCTGTTTTTCTGGCTGCTGACCAACCGCATGGCGCCGCCGGCGGTGTTCTTGCTGCCGTTCTTTCAGTTGTATTCGTCGATTGGCCTGTTCGACACACATATCGCCGTGGCCTTGGCGCACTGCCTGTTTAACGTGCCATTGGCGGTGTGGATTCTCGAAGGCTTCATGTCTGGCGTGCCCAAGGAAATCGACGAAACCGCCTACATCGACGGCTACAGTTTCCCCAAGTTCTTCGTGAAGATTTTCATCCCGCTGATCGGTTCCGGCATCGGCGTCACGGCGTTTTTCTGCTTCATGTTTTCCTGGGTCGAACTGCTGCTCGCGCGCACGTTGACCTCGGTAAACGCCAAGCCGATTGCGGCGGTCATGACGCGTACGGTGTCGGCCTCGGGTATCGATTGGGGCGTGCTGGCAGCGGCGGGGGTGTTGACCATTCTGCCGGGCATGCTGGTGATCTGGTTTGTTCGCAACCACGTGGCCAAGGGCTTTGCCCTCGGTCGGGTCTGAGGAGCTGATGATGGAATGGATGAGCTGGACCACGCCTACCGCAGCATTCTTCATTGTCATCGGCCTGATTCTGGTCGGCATGACCACTTGGGAATTGCGCTCGCCGAGCATCCTGCGGCGAGGTTTTCTGCCGATTGCCACCACCCGTGGCGATCGTTTGTTTATCGGTCTTCTCGGCAGCGCCTACCTGCATTTGCTGGTGATCGGCGCCACCGACTGGAGCATCTGGGTAGCGTCCGCGTTGTCCCTGGTGTGGCTGTTGGCTGTGATGCGTTGGGGCTAGTCGAGTCGTTCGGCAACGCGGCTCCACAACTTAAACAGGAGGTCTCTATGTTCGACAAAAACAATAAGCTGCGACATAGCATTTCATTGGCAGCCATGCTGGCACTCAGCGGTTTGAGCGCCGCCGCGTGGGCGGATGCCTACGAAGACGCGGCGAAAAAATGGATCGGCAGTGAATTCAAACCGTCGACCCTGACGGCCGAGCAGCAACTCGAAGAGTTGAAGTGGTTCATCAAAGCGGCCGAGCCGTTTCGCGGCATGGACATCAAGGTCGTTTCCGAGACCCTGACCACCCATGAATACGAGTCGAAAGTGCTGGCCAAGGCGTTCAGCGAAATCACCGGAATCAAACTCACCCACGACCTGCTGCAAGAAGGCGACGTGGTCGAGAAAATGCAGACGGTGATGCAGTCGGACAAGAATATTTATGACGGCTGGGTCAACGACTCGGACCTGATCGGTACGCACTTTCGCTACGGCAAGACCGAATCGATCACTGACCTGATGGCCAACGAAGGCAAGAACTTCACCTCGCCGACCCTCGATATCAAGGATTTTATTGGCATCTCGTTCACCACCGCGCCGGACGGCAAGATCTATCAACTGCCCGACCAGCAATTCGCCAACCTGTACTGGTTCCGTGCTGACTGGTTTGAACGTGCGGATCTGAAAGCCAAGTTCAAGGAAAAGTACGGCTACGAATTGGGCGTGCCGGTGAACTGGTCGGCCTATGAAGACATCGCCAAATTCTTCAGCGAAGACGTCAAGGAAATCGACGGCAAACGCGTTTACGGGCACATGGACTACGGCAAGAAAGACCCGTCGCTGGGCTGGCGCTTTACCGATGCCTGGTTCTCCATGGCCGGTGGCGGCGACAAAGGGTTGCCCAACGGTTTGCCGGTGGACGAGTGGGGGATTCGCGTCGAGGACTGCCACCCGGTCGGCTCCAGCGTGACCCGCGGCGGCGACACCAACGGCCCGGCGGCGGTGTTCGCCACCACCAAGTATGTCGACTGGCTGAAGAAGTACGCGCCACCGGAAGCGGCGGGCATGACCTTCTCCGAATCCGGTCCGGTGCCGTCGCAGGGCAACATTGCGCAGCAGATCTTCTGGTACACCGCGTTCACCGCCGACATGACCAAGCCGGGCCTGCCGGTGGTCAACGCCGACGGCACGCCGAAATGGCGCATGGCGCCATCGCCGCGTGGGCCGTATTGGGAGGAGGGCATGAAGCTCGGTTATCAGGACGTGGGCTCGTGGACGTTCATGAAGTCCACACCTGAGAAACAGAAGCTCGCGGCGTGGCTGTATGCGCAGTTCGTGACCTCGAAAACCGTGTCGCTGAAGAAAACCATCGTTGGCCTGACGCCGATTCGCGAGTCGGACATCAACTCGCAAGCGATGACTGATCTGGCGCCGAAACTCGGTGGCCTGGTCGAGTTCTACCGCAGCCCGGCCCGCGTGCAATGGACCCCGACCGGCACCAACGTGCCGGACTATCCGCGTCTGGCGCAATTGTGGTGGAGCCACATCGCCGAAGCGGCCAGCGGCGAGAAGACCCCGCAACAGGCACTGGATGGTTTGGCCAAGGATCAGGACGCGATCATGACGCGTCTGGAACGCTCCAAGGCTCAGGCGGTTTGTGCACCGAAGATGAACCCGGAGCGCGATGCTCAGTACTGGTTTGATCAGCCGGGCGCACCGAAACCGAAACTGGCCAACGAGAAGCCGAAGGGCGAGACCGTGAGCTACAACGAACTGCTGAAATCGTGGGCGGATGCGCGGAAGTAACAGCTGAAATGTGAAAGGCGAACGGCACTGCAAGGTGCCGTTTTTTTTTGCGCCTGATCTACCGCAATCGCGAGCAGGCAAGCTCCTTCAGAATGCAGTGGTGTTCACAAAACTCAAAAAACCCCTGCCCACTGCAGCATCTACTAAAGGGCATCGATCAGTGCCAGCTTCATGCTTGAGTTTCTTCAAAGGCATCAAGCATGGCATCAGGCAATGACGAATCGAAATCATCAGGCAGCACCAACTTGCCTTTCATAGCGCCAATTCGTGGTGTGCCGGTTTTTCCTGTGTGAGCGAGAAGGCGCTGCGCCCGACCTTGGACTGCCAGAGTCTCGATTTCTGCAACCAACTCACAAAACATGTCTCTGCTCATAGTGCCCCCCATCGTTCTTCTACCTGCAAAGACCTTCACCATAGAACTACCCACTCAAGGCTGGCTGTAGGACGAAGCGGATGTTAGGGCGGGAGCTTTCGGAGTTTGTGCAGAGACGAGAGCGTATCGGTAAGAAATCGTACAAAACTCGCGATTCCCATTCTGACATTCAACATGGATATCGCCTGATCCGACGCTTTCGCGAGCAAGCTTGCTCCCACAGGTTTCGGCGGCGTCCACTTATTTTGTGAATGACTACTGTCTCTGTGGGAGCGAGCTTGCTCGCGAAGGCTGAGTATCAGGCAGTGCAGATGTTGAAGGACCCACCGCCATCGCGAACAGGCGAAGGCCTACAGGTTTTAGCGGTGTCCACAAAACCTGAGTACCCCGCAAATCACTGTGGGAGCTTGCCTGCAAGCGAAGGGGCCATTGGCGGCACCGCCGGAAACCCAAGCCTGAACACGGTCATCGCCCCCGGCAAGCTCTTAACCTCCGCCACACCCTGATGCAGGCTCATGATCGAGCGCACGATCGCCAGGCCCAATCCGGTGCTGCCCTGCGAGCGTGAGCGACTGCTGTCGACGCGGTAGAAGCGGTCGAACAGATGTGGCAGGTGTTGCGCCTCAATCCCGGCGCCGGGGTTGCTGACCAACAGGGAGGCCTGAGTTGCACCTTGTTCGATCAGCAACGTCACGGTTTTCCCGGCAGGACAGTGGCGCAGCGCATTCGACAATAGATTGGAAATCGCCCGCTGAATCATCAGCCGATCGCCCATCACCGTCGCACTGCCAACGACATTCAAATGAATGTTCTTATCCTGCGCCGACAACGAAAACATCTCCGCGACCTTCGCCACTTCAACCTCCAGCGCCACCGCTTCAAACGGTGCCAGCGCCGACGGGTGACTGACCTGCGCGAGAAACAACATGTCCGAGACAATCCGCGCCACACGCTCCAGTTCCTCGGTGCACGACACCAGCACGTCCTTGTATTCCTCGGTCGTGCGCTCGCGGGACAAGGTCACCTGCGCCTTGCCCATCAGGTTATTGATCGGGGTGCGCAACTCATGCGCCAGATCATCGGAGAATTGCGACAACTGCTGCACCCCGGCATCGAGCCGATGCAGCATGAAATTGATGCCTTGTGCCAGTTCACTCAGCTCCTGCGGCATGTTCACCACGGACAGCCGGTGTTCCAGATCCTGGGTCGAAACCATCGCTGCGACTTTGCGAAACTCGCGCAGCGGCGCCAACCCGCGTTGCACCGCGCCCCACGCGGTCAGGCCGATAAACACCAGCAACAACGGCAAGGCAATCAGCGTCGAGCGTAGATAGGCGCTGAGGAGGGCCTCATCGTGGGCGTTATCCACTGACAGCAGCACCGGCACGCTGCTGCTGTCCTTGAGGCGAATCAGTTTCGAGGCGGTGAGGAATTTCTTGCCTTCCGCGTCGGTGCTGTCGCTGTAAGTCAGTTGATCGGTGGTGGCGCGCACCGCTTTCAATTCGACGCGCGGATCGCTCAATCCCGAGCCGGATTTGAGCAGCGGCGAGCGCCGATTGAGGCGGTCATAAATGGTCAGCGTGAGGTTGTCATGCCCCATCACCTGATCGAGCAGAATATGCGGCTTGCCGGTGATTTCATTGGCATCGACGTACAACGACAAGCTGTGTTCGACCTGCGCCATCTTCTTTTCCAGGCTGTCTCTGGCAAGCGAATTCAGCTCATGGGTCAACGCGAAATAGGCGAGGATCGCCAGAAACACCACCAGCAGCGCACCGAGAATACTCACCGTCAAACCGAGGCGCATCGACAGGCTGGAGGGTTTCATTCCCGCGCCTCCAGCACATAGCCGACACCGCGCAGGGTGTGGATCAACTTGCTGTCGAACGGGTCGTCGATTTTCGCCCGCAAGCGGCGGATCGACACTTCGACCACATTGGTGTCGCAGTCGAAATTCATGTCCCACACCAACGAGATGATTTGTGTGCGCGTCAGCACTTCGCCGGACTGGCGCATCAGCAAATGCAGCAGGGCGAATTCCTTGGTGGTCAGGTCAATACGCTGTTGCCCGCGAAACGCGCGATGGCGGCCCGGATCGAGCTCCAGATCAGCGACTTTCAGCACCTGCGGCACCGGGATATTTTCGCTACGACGCATCAAGGTGCGCACCCGCGCCAGCAGTTCGGGAAACTCGAACGGCTTGACCAGATAATCGTCGGCGCCCAGATCGAGGCCGCGAATCTTGTCGGCCAGACGCCCGCGCGCCGTCAGCATCATCACCCGCGTCGAATGGGTGCGACGCAGTTGTTCCAGCACGCCCCAACCGTCGAGTTCCGGCAGGTTCACGTCGAGAATAATCAGGTCATACGCTTGTTGTTGCGCCAGATGCAGGCCATCGGCACCGGTGGCGGCGTGGTCAACGACATAACCACTTTCGGTCAAACCCTGATGCAAGTATTCGGCAGCTTTAAGCTCGTCCTCGACGACAAGGATTCGCATGATCTTTCACCACTTTTATTTAATGGGTATTTAATTTAAAAGCCCCTCACCCTAACCCTCTCCCAGAGGGAGAGGGGACTGAGCGTGGGATATTTCAGAACTACGCCGACGTGAAAGAACGTTACTGAATCCATAATCAACTTGATGTAACAGGTCGATAAAAAACGCCAGACACTTCGGTCGGCTCCCTCTCCCCCCGGGAGAGGGCTGGGGTGAGGGGAGTGCGGACAATAAAGGTTGTAGCGGCTACAGGGTCAACGCCCAAGTGCTTTAGATCAGTGTTCTGCGACAGTAGGTCGCAGTGCTAACCACCAAATTCTCTTGAGTTTACTTACGGCAAGTGCTGTTCAGCAGATAACTACCGTGTTTTTGTTTCGATGTATTTCGATAACGCTATTTGCACTTCGCATCCTAGAACAAAACAACTTCCCCAAACCGTGGATAACGGATTTGTAATGTTCCAGTCACCTTGTCGATAAGTTCAAAACCCTACCGTGGCGGCATCCGAGATTCTTGAATAAAGGAAGTCCTCCATTGCCCGGTTTAATTAAACTGACGGCGCAATCACGCCTGAAAAAAACCGCCAGCGTCATCTTGTTGCTGGCCTGTACCAGCCTTGCAAACGCAGCGACCCTGACGCTGGATCAAGCCCTGCAAGGCGCCTTCGCCAGCAACCCGGATTTAGCCGCCGCGCAATGGGAAATCGGTATCGCCGAAGGTGACCGCCAACAGGCCGGCCTGATCCCCAACCCCGAAATGTCGTGGGAAGCCGAAGACACTCGGCGCAATTCGCGCACAACCACGGTGATGCTCAGTCAACCGATTGAACTGGGCGGCAAACGCGGCGCACGCATCGATGTCGCCAGCCGTGCGCAAGACGCTGCCAGCATCGAGCTTGCGCGCAAGCGCAATGCCTTGCGTGCCGATGTAATTCAGGCATTCAACAGCGCGCAAACCGCGCAGCAACGCTTGCAGCTGTCGCGCCAGTCGCTGCAACTGGCCGAGCACGGTTTACGCGTGGCGCAGGGGCGCATCGAGGCGGGTAAATCGTCGCCGGTTGAGGGCACGCGGGCGCAAGTGCAGCTCTCGGAAGTGCGCCTGGAGCTGAGCCGCGCCGAACGCGATCAGGCCACCGCGTACCAACAATTGGCGCAAGTCATGGGCGCGGCATTGCCGACGTCGACCAAGGTGCAGGCGCTCACGCAAAGCATGCCGGCCGTTCCACCACCGACAAGATTGCTCGAGCGCTTGAACGAGACCGCCGAACTGCGTCTGGCCAAGTTGCAGATCGACCAGCGCGAAGCGTCGTTGGGCCTGGAAAAGTCCCAGCGCATCCCCGATCTCACCGTCAGTATCGGCAGCCAATACAGCGAAACCGAGCGCGAGCGGGTCAATGTGGTCGGGCTGTCGATGCCGATTCCGCTGTTCAATCGCAATCAAGGCAACGTGCTCGCGGCCGCGCGCCGCACCGATCAGGCGCGGGATCTGCGCAACGCCACCGAGCTGCGTTTGCGCACGGAAATCCAGACCAGCCTTGAGCAATGGCAGACCGCCAACGGCGAAGTCACCGCGTTCAACCAGACCATCCTGCCCGCCGCGCAAAGTGCGGTCGACAGCGCCACCCGTGGTTTCGAAATGGGCAAGTTCGGCTTCCTCGATGTGCTCGATGCGCAACGCACCTTGATCAGCGCTCGTAGCCAGTACATCCAGGCCGTCAGCGAAGCCAGCGACGCCCGCGTACGCATCGAACGGATCTTCGGCGACCTCAGCGTCAGCCGTTGAATTTCACTTTTCAGACAACTGCGCGATGGCTCGGCGCAGAGGAGTTTCCATGGATAAAAAATTGATGGTGGTCGCGGTGGCGACGTTGGCCCTGGGCATTGGTATCGGCTCGCAGTGGGCCGGTAACGCAAGCATCGACGCGCATGCCGACGAGGCTTCCGAACATGCCGATCACGCCGAAGAGGGTGCAGCGGCTGACCATGCCGAAGAGGGACACATCGAATTGAGTGCGGAGCAGATCAGTGCTGCCGGCATCCAATTGGCTGAAGCAAAGGCGCAGAACATCAGTCGTGGCCTGCCGTTCCCCGGCGAAGTGCGCTTCGACGAAGACCGCACCGCCCACATCGTGCCGCGCGTCCCGGGTGTGGTCGAGTCGGTGGCGGTCAACCTCGGGCAAACCGTGAAGAGGGGCCAGTTGCTGGCAGTGATCGCCAGTCAGCAGATCTCCGATCAACGCAGCGAACAGGCGGCCGCGCAACGTCGCCTGACCTTGGCGCGCACCACTTATGAACGCGAGAAAAAGCTCTGGCAGGACAAGATCTCCGCCGAGCAGGATTTCCTCCAGGCGCGCCAAGCGTTGCAAGAAGCTGAAATTACCCTGAGCAATGCGCAGCAGAAGATCAGCGTACTCAGCGGCAGCGTGGTCGCCACTGGCGGCAATCGCTACGAACTGCGCGCGCCGTTCGATGGCGTGGTGGTAGAAAAGCACCTGACGCCGGGCGAGGTGGTCGATGAAAGCACAGCGGCGTTCACCCTCTCGGACTTGTCGCGAGTGTGGGTCACGTTCGGCGTTTCACCGAAGGATCTGAACAAGGTCCAAGTAGGCAAAACGGTCACCGTCAGCGCCCCGGAGCTCAACGCTGAAGTGGTTGGCAGCGTGGCTTACGTCGGCAGTTTGCTCGGCGAACAAACCCGCACCGCGACCGTTCGCGTCACGCTGGAAAATCCGCAAGGCTCGTGGCGCCCCGGTCTGTTCGTCACTGCGCTGGTGGCGACCGACAGCCGCGAAGCGCAAGTCGCCGTACCGGAAACCGCGATCCAGACCGTCGAGGACAAGCCCACGGTATTCGTTCGCACCGACGACGGTTTCGAAGCGCGCGCAGTAGAGCTGGGCAGCCGCGCCGCCGGCCACGTCGAGGTCACCCAAGGCCTGGAGCCAGGCGTGCAAGTCGCCAGCGCCGGCAGCTTCGTCCTCAAATCGGAACTGGGCAAAGCCTCAGCCGAGCACAGTCATTAATTCTGGAAGGTCCTCATGTTCGAACGCCTGATCCAGTTTGCCATCGAGCAGCGCATCATCGTCCTGCTCGCCGTTCTGCTTATGGCCGGCCTCGGCATTGCCAGTTATCAAAAGCTGCCGATCGACGCCGTGCCCGACATCACCAACGTCCAGGTGCAAATCAACACCGGCGCCGCCGGGTTTTCGCCGCTGGAAACCGAGCAGCGCATCACCTTCCCGATTGAAACCGCCATGGCCGGTCTGCCGGCACTCGAACAGACCCGTTCGCTGTCGCGCTCGGGCCTGTCGCAAGTCACGGTGATCTTCAAGGACGGCACCGACCTGTTCTTCGCCCGCCAATTGGTCAACGAGCGTTTGCAGATCGCCAAGGAGCAATTGCCCGAAGGCGCCGAAGCGGTGATGGGGCCGATTTCCACCGGCCTCGGCGAGATCTTTTTATGGACAGTGGAAGCCAAGGAGGACGCACTCAAGGACGACGGCACAGCCTACACGCCGACCGATCTGCGGGTGATTCAGGACTGGATCATCAAACCGCAATTGCGCAACGTACCCGGTGTCGCCGAGATCAACACCATCGGCGGTTTCGCCAAGGAATATCAGATCGCGCCGGACCCGAAACGCCTGGCCGCGTACAAACTGACGCTCACCGATCTGGTCACTGCGCTTGAGCGCAACAACGCCAACGTCGGCGCCGGTTACATCGAGCGCAGCGGCGAGCAATTGCTGATCCGCGCGCCAGGGCAAGTGGCGAGCACCGAGGACATCGCCAACATCGTCATGGCCAATGTCGACGGCACGCCGATCCGGGTGAAGAACGTCGCCACCGTGGAAATCGGTCGCGAGTTGCGCAGCGGTGCGGCCACGGAAAACGGTCGTGAAGTGGTGCTCGGCACGGTGTTCATGTTGATCGGCGAGAACAGTCGCACGGTCTCGCAAGCGGTCGCCAGCAAGCTCGAGCAGATCAACAAATCCTTGCCCCAAGGCGTGATCGCCGTGCCGGTGTACGACCGCACGCACCTGGTCGACAAAGCCATTGCCACGGTGAAAAAGAACCTCATCGAAGGCGCGATTCTGGTCATCGCGATTCTGTTTCTGTTCCTCGGCAACATCCGCGCGGCACTGATTACCGCGATGGTGATTCCGCTGTCGATGCTGTTCACCTTCACCGGCATGTTCAGCAACAAGGTCAGCGCCAACCTGATGAGCCTCGGCGCGCTGGACTTCGGCATTATCGTCGACGGCGCGGTGGTGATTGTCGAAAACACCCTGCGTCGGTTGGCCCATGCGCAGCAGCATCACGGACGTTTGTTGACCCGCGCCGAACGCTTCAAAGAAGTCTTTGCCGCAGCGAAAGAGGCGCGGCGACCGCTGATTTTCGGCCAGTTGATCATCATGGTCGTGTACCTGCCGATCTTCGCGTTGAGCGGCGTCGAAGGGAAAATGTTTCACCCGATGGCGTTCACCGTGGTCATCGCTTTGCTTGGCGCGATGCTGTTGTCGGTGACCTTCGTGCCAGCGGCAATAGCGCTGTTCGTGACAGGTAAGGTCAAGGAAGAAGAGGGCGCAGTAATGCGCGGCGCGCGTCGTGTGTATGCGCCGGCGCTGGCGTGGGTGATGTCGCATCGCGCCGTTGCTGTTGGCGCGGCCCTGGGCGTAATTGTGCTTAGCGGCGTGCTCACCAGCCGCATGGGCAGCGAATTTGTGCCGAGCCTCAGCGAAGGTGATTTTGCTTTGCAAGCGTTGCGTGTACCGGGCACCAGCCTGACGCAATCGGTGGATATGCAGCAGCGGTTGGAGACGTTGATTCTGGCGAAGGTGCCGGAAGTCGAGCGCGTGTTTGCCCGCACAGGCACCGCCGAAATCGCCTCGGATCCGATGCCGCCGAATATCTCGGACAGCTATGTGATGCTCAAACCGAAAAAGCAATGGCCGGATCCGGACAAGTCCCGCGAAACCCTGATGGCCGAGTTGCAGGCTGCCGCCGCGACGTTGCCGGGTAGCAACTATGAACTGTCGCAGCCGATTCAATTGCGCTTCAACGAACTGATTTCCGGCGTGCGTAGCGATGTCGCGGTGAAGGTGTTTGGCGATGACATGGACGTGCTCAATGCCACGGCGGCGAAGATTGCTGCGGCGATGCAGAAGGTCAACGGCGCATCCGAGGTCAAGGTTGAGCAGACTACCGGGTTGCCGGTGCTGACCATCAACATTGATCGCGATAAAGCCGCGCGCTACGGACTCAACGTGGGTGATGTGCAGGACACCATCGCCGTCGCGGTGGGCGGGCGTCAGGCCGGGACGTTGTATGAGGGTGATCGGCGTTTCGACATGGTTGTGCGTTTGTCCGATGCCATGCGCAAGGACATCGACGGACTGTCGGCGCTGCTGATTCCGGTGCCCGCGCTGAGCGGCGCTGCGAATCAGATCGGCTTCATCGCGCTGCAAGACGTCGCCAGCCTCGACCTGGTGCTCGGGCCGAATCAGGTCAGCCGCGAGAACGGCAAGCGACTGGTGATCGTCAGCGCCAACGTGCGTGGGCGTGATATCGGTTCGTTTGTCAGCGAGGCCGGTGAGGTGATCGAGCGTGATGTGCAAGTCCCGGCCGGTTACTGGACCAGTTGGGGCGGGCAGTTCGAGCAACTGCAATCGGCGGCCAAGCGCTTGCAGATTGTGGTGCCGGTGGCGTTGCTGTTGGTGTTCGGGTTGTTGTTCATGATGTTCAACAACCTGAAGGATGGCTTGCTGGTGTTTACCGGGATTCCGTTTGCGCTGACCGGTGGGGTCATGGCGCTGTGGTTGCGCGATATTCCGTTGTCGATTTCGGCGGGTGTCGGGTTTATTGCTTTGTCGGGTGTGGCGGTGTTGAACGGGTTGGTGATGATTGCATTTATTCGTAATTTGCGTGAGGAGGGACGGTCGCTGTCCGATGCCATTAACGAAGGTGCGTTGACGCGTTTGCGGCCGGTGTTGATGACGGCGTTGGTGGCGTCGCTGGGGTTTATTCCGATGGCGCTTGCAACCGGCACCGGTGCGGAGGTGCAGCGACCACTGGCGACCGTGGTGATCGGCGGAATACTGTCCTCCACGATCCTGACGCTGCTGATCTTGCCGGCGCTCTATCAACTCGCCCATCGCCGGGATGAGGACGCTGTTCCATCTAAATAGGTAATCCCCCCTGTAGGAGTGAGCCTGCTCGCGATAGCGGTCTATCAGTCAGATCTAAATTGACTGACCCACCACTATCGCGAGCAGGCTCACTCCTACAGGTTTTGTGTTCGACTTCAGAAGAGCGCCCTGGAGATAACGGATATGTAATGTCCCCGCCACCGTCACGATAGGTTCGGATTGTTACCTTGATCCCGTCAGTTACTTAAACGAGGAATCAAAGATGAAAATCGTACAGATGGGTGCTCTTGTTGTGGCGTTGGCGATCTCTTCCGTGGCCCTGGCCGAAGGCGGTGGCGACCGTACTTTCGAGCGGATGATGACCAGCAACGACCGCTCCATGGAACTGTTCGTCGCCAAGGAAAAAGCCGCCGGCAACCCGGTGGTCGTCACTGACAAGAAAGACGACAAAACCCGCGATCTGTAAGCCTGGTGCACCTGAACAAGCCCGTTATCGCGCATCGATGCCGGGCTTTTTTTACGCCCGGACGGGAAGGAAATGGATATGAAAGTACTCAAGTTGATCGCATTCGCGGCTGTCATGGCGACGTCGGTAAATGTGCTGGCCGAAGGCGGTGGTGACCGCACTTTCGAACGCGCGCTCAGCGCCAACGCCAAAGCCATGGAACAGTACGCCACCAACCAGGGCAAAGCGCCGCCGGTGGTGAAGGATTACGAATACGGAATGAAGCTGGACGTGGTCAAAGTGGTGAGTGTGGTGAAGTCGCAGCCTGCGTGCAAAGTGGTGCCCACCGCGATGACCTACGAGGACTCCAAAGGTCAGATCAATACCATCAAGTACAACGTGATGGGCGTGTGTCGCAACGGCGGGAGCTGAATCCTTTACGGCGAAACGCGGCCCGAGCCTTCGGCAGCTCCTACAGGGGCCGAATTGCAATATCACGCTGCGTATTTCAATTCGTGATGTTTAAATGTTGTGTGTGAAGTGCAGAACCTTCCCACAATGTTTTCAGGTTGTCCGTCGGACGTCAGCTCTCTAGCCTGTGGGGGTCGCTGCCAATTCAGCGATCGGGATTGGAACCCCGCGGATCAACTGAAGCAAGACGCACTGTTCATGACGTATGCTTGCGCACTTTCATGTGTGCACTCCGTTATGGCGGCTGTGCGCGGGAGACTTCGAGTCTGTCGGGTTTGCTCAGTTGCCCGGGTTCCAACCTGCGTACAGCTGCCACCCTTTCGCGTGGAACCGAAAGGGCCAGCTCCACCTTCAAGCTGAGTAAAACATTATGAAAAAGCCAACCCCAAATCCCCCCGAAACAGACGCCATCCCCGACGCCAACTCAACATCGCCTTACGCCTCCGTCGACACCCGAAAACTCCACGAAGCCGCCGACCGCGCCCTCGATTTCTACCTCAAACCCTCAGCCGCCATCATGTCCGCGCCGTACATCCCCAACCAGATGTTCCTGGTCAATCCCAAAGCCGATACCGAATCATTACTGGCCAACGCCAGCGAATCCCTGGCCTCGGCCACGGTGATGCTCGGTGACTTCGCTGCGCTGCTGAACGGCACCCATCGCAAGACTCTGCTCGGCATCGCGCAGGTCGTCATGCTTGGTGAATTAGCGGTGAACAAAGCTCTGGATAACGTGGAGGTCACGACGTAGGCGAAGGTCCTTTGGCGAGGATCTTTTTCTCGCCAGGCCTAAATAAATGACCGTGTATCTGAAAGCTATACGCGTATATGCATTAGCTACACGGTCGGTATAGAATCGACTCCGAAGCCGCTCTCATGGCTTCGTACCTCAAACGTTAGATCTCACGTTAAGAGCATGGCCTAAACCTCTCCGGGCCACTCAAGGAGTCAGAAAATGAAAAGTAAGCAAAAGCTGATGTGCTAACGCCATAAGGAGGCTCCAGTTCCAACATCACCTACCCAGATGGGAAACAGAACAAATGTCCACAACTGAAAGCGTTGAAAAATCCAAACCCGTTCCAATCAACATGAGAGCGGACGAAAAGAAACGTAATCTGATCGATTTGGCAGCCGCCATGTCTGGTCGTGATCGCACAAGTTTTATCCTGGAAGCTGCCTGCCAAAAAGCTGAAGAGGTGATTCTGGATAAACGACTGTTCCTTCTCGACGACAGCGCATTTGACGCATTCGAACAAGCTATTGAAGCCAATCCGGCTCGAGGTAACGAATGCCTGCACCAACTGCTCGCACGTCCAAAACGTTGGAGTTGACCGCCCCCGAGAAGCTCAACGACCTACACGAACTCGATGCTTTCGATTCTGGTGAGGTGACCATTGACCATTACCTGCAAAGGAAGGCGCGAAAAGCCCAATCCACCAAGCAGGCTGTTGTGTACGTCAGTTGCCTCAAAGGCACGTCGAATGTGATGGCCTACTACACGCTCTCCAGCGGATCAGTCGCCCGTGCCAGCGTCATGCCGAAAAGCCGTCAACGCAATTCGCCCAGTGTCCATCCGGTCACTCTATTGGGGCGTATGGGGGTAACGCGCGAAGCTCAGGGCCAAGGTTTCGCTGTCGATTTACTGCAAGATGCGATTGAAAGAGCCCTCAACGCGTCTCAGTCGATCGGATCCAGCGCGATAATTGTTCATCCCTTGAATGATCGGCTGTCGAGCTTTTATATCAAGTACGCAGGTTTCATTCCGTGCCCCGGCATTTCCCCCATTACCCTGATGCTGCCTTTACGCTAAAGCTCGGCTTAATCAGCTACCCGCTAGGTTGTCTTGATAGCGGGTTGATTATGTCGCGACCGCAAAGCAAAAAAAGGCGCCCCGAAGGACGCCAAAAGATTCACCTCTTACCAAAGGAGCAAGGAGCTTCTAAAGGTGAATTTGCATCAGCCGCGCAATCAAAGAATCGCCAGCGGATACTCGACAATCACCCGCACTTCATCCAGATCCGACTCGAACGCCGTGGCGCGGGTTGTGGCTTGGCGCAAGCGCAGTGACAGATCTTTCATCGAACCGCTTTGCACCACGTATTTGACTTCGATATCACGCTCCCAACGTTTCTGATCGGTCAGCGGATTGCCCTCGGCATCGCGACGCATGTACACCGCGTTGGCATTGGAATAGTCCGCGTCGGTGCCGCGTGCGTAACGGGTCATGAACGACAGACCCGGTACGCCATAGGTGCTCATGTCGAGGTCATAGCGCACCATCCACGAACGTTCTTTCGGCGAGTTGAAGTCGCTGTACTGGATCGAGTTGTCGAGGAAGATCGAGTCGGACTGGCGCAGGTAGTCGAAGTCGTCATTACCGTTGTTGCGCTGGTGGGAGAGGGCGACAGAGTGGGCACCAAGCTTGACGCCAACGCGGCCGCTCCAGATGTTGTTGTCGAATTCGCCGAGCAGTTGTTTGCCCTCGTCGACGGCCTTGTAATAGTTCAGGCCACCGAACAGCGACAGGTCATCCGAGAGCGGATAAGTCCAGGCAGTGCCGGCGTAGTACTGATTCCACGCATCCTTGAGACGGCTGGAATACAGACTGAAACTGAGATTCTTGTTCAGCGCATAATCGCCGCCACCATAAGCGATCCACGGCGAATTGACCGGACCTGCATAGAAGGTCGCGAAGTTCTCACGCATGTTGCTGGACACCGGTTGGCTCATCGCATGCAACCGGCCACCCTGCACCGAGAAACCGTCGATGCTGGTGTTGGTCGCCGTCACCCCGCGAAAGCTCTCCGGCAGCAAGCGCGAGTCACCGGCCGCGACCATCGGGTTGGCCGGGAACACATCCCCCACCCTGACCACCGTATCGAACGCCCGGATTTTCGCGGCGCCGCCGACCTTGGTGTATTCGTCCCGCGCTTCGCCGTCACTGTTGACCGGCAACACATCAAACGAACTGCGCCCACCGTTGCGTCCGTCACCGGTATCGAGTTTCAGACCAATCATCGCAAATGCATCGACCCCGACCCCGACGGTGCCTTGGGTGAAACCGGATTCGAACTTGCTGATCACCGCATGCGACCAGGCTTCTGAATAGCCGTTGCCGGTCGGGCTGGACTGACCATTGCGATGATCACGATTGAAGTAGAAGTTACGGTTGAGCACCGTCAGGCTGCTGCCTTCGACAAAGCCTTCAGGCTTGTCTTCAGCAAACACCGTGGACGGCCCGGCGCCGACCACCACTGCTAGAGCGGCCATCGATATTTTCGAATTGTTAACCATCAAACACTCCTTGGGTTCGGCAGAACGGGAACGTGCTTCGGCGTGGGTTTTATTGTTCGGCGGGGCAGGGCCCGCCGGCATGGTCGCCGGGTGACATCGTTGCAAGCTGCGGATAACGCCAAGGTGATGAGGGAATTACAATTTCGTCATGTGGCTGGAATTAGAACCCAGTGTCAGGTCAGGGCTGCGAGTTGTTCGATTGTCTGTGGAAAACGCTCGACCAGACGGATCAGGGTTGTGGCCTGAGCATTGGGCGTTGCTCGTCCTTGCTCCCAGTTTTCGAGCGTTCGCGTGTTGGTGCGTAGATACATCGCGAATACTGACCGGGAAAGATTAAGTTGCTGACGGATGGCTATCACTTCTTCAGCAGTGATCGGCATCAGTTTTGGCAGTTGAACTTTGTGGGTACGCAAGGTGATTTTGCCTTGGCGTTCATCTGCCAGTGCTTCCAGTCCATCCATCAGTTCGGAAAAAATGTCACGTTTCATAGTGGGTTCTCGCGTTGAGTTCTCTATCCAGCGTTTTTCTGAAAAGTTTTTTCTGGGCAGGCGTCAAATCGTCCTGCTCGTTTTTGTTGTAGACGGTAAAGAGCCAGAACTGATCGAAGCCTGACCACCAGTAATAAATCACTCGTAATCCGCTGCGCTTACCTTTCCCTCTTCGTTGGTCGCCAAAGCGAATTTTACGAAGCCCGCCTGTGTCCTCGATGAGATCGCCCGCTTCCGGATTTTTCAGCAACTCCAGTTGAAAGCTGCGAAACAGATCGTCATCCAGATAGTCGTCTCGGTGCTTCTGAAATACAGGCAATTCGATAAATAGAGCATCCATGTTCTGTACGCTACCTACGTATAGTGTTGTCTCGATAATCGAATCGGTCAAGGCCTCCTGGCCTTGCTTTTCGTCCCTTTTTCAACGGTAGACGCCGCTCGTAAAAACACCTGTAGGACGAATCGCCGCGTGTGGTGAGAACGTTCGATTGATCTATGAAGACGCTTCGCAGCTGCCGAGTCGGAACAGTCCCGCAAGCAGTGCCCAACGCCGAATGGTGATAGCGGCGGGGTGTCAGGCGAAGAAGAGGTTGAATGTGCCGACGCCTTCGCGAGCAGGCTCGCTCCCACAGTGATCCAGGGTGGTTACAGACTTTGTGAACACCATCGAAACCTGTGGGAGCCGGGCTTGCCCGCAAAAATAAAAACGGCACCCGAAGGTGCCGTTTCTATTTGTAGCTAAAAGCGACGGAGCAATCAGCCCGCCAGACCCGCCTGCTGAACCAGAGTCAGCAATGGCTGCGGGTACACACCCAGGAAGAATGCGACCAGGGCGATAGCCAGCAGCATCACGCCGCCTGCCTTCTGTTCCCAGTGCAGTTGGGCGTCGTGGCGACGCAGGTTTGGCTCTATCAGGTACAGGGTGACCATCACGCGCAGGTAGTAGAAGACGCCGATGGCGCTGCCCAGTACCAAG
The DNA here is from genome assembly GCF_054682705.1 of Pseudomonas sp. H1_D05. Classification (NCBI taxonomy): domain Bacteria; kingdom Pseudomonadati; phylum Pseudomonadota; class Gammaproteobacteria; order Pseudomonadales; family Pseudomonadaceae; genus Pseudomonas; species Pseudomonas sp. H1_D05. The sequence continues at coordinate 5,905,018 of NZ_CP162825.1, read as the reverse complement.
GAGCCGACCAGCCACCATTGGTGCGATTCAACACCGGTAGCGATGATGTAGAACTTGCCGATGAAGCCAGCAGTCAGCGGGATACCCGCCAGCGACAGCATCATCACGGTCAGGACGGCAGTCAGGTACGGACGGCGCCAGAACAGGCCGCGGTATTCGTACAAGGCGTCCGCGTCACGGCCGTTGTACGGCGAGGACATCAGGGTGATCACGCCGAAGGCGCCGAGGCTGGTGATCACATAAGTCACCAGGTACACGCCGATGGCTTCCACCGCCAGACCCTTGCTTGCCACCAGTGCGATCAGCAGGTAGCCGAAGTGCGCGATGGACGAGTAACCGAGCAGACGCTTGAGGTTGCTCTGGGTCAGGGCCAACAGGTTACCGAACAGGATCGAGGCGATGGCGATGACGGTCAGCACGTCGCTCAGGACGCCGCTGCTGGCAGCAGGGGAGATCTGGAACAGACGCACCATCACCGCAAACACCGCAACCTTCGACGCAGTGGCGAGGAACGCCGCCACCGGTGCCGGAGCACCTTCGTAGACGTCCGGCGTCCACAGGTGGAACGGCACCAGCGACAGTTTGAACGCCAGGCCGATCAGCATCATGCCCAGGCCCAGTTGTGCCAGCGAGCTAGGCAGGCCAGTCGCAGCCAGAGCCTGACCGATGCCAACGAAGCTCAGCGAACCCGAGTCTGCGTACAGCAGCGCCATACCGAACAAGAGGAACGCGGAACCGGCAGCCGACAGCACCATGTATTTGATGCCGGCTTCCAGCGAACGCTTGTTGAAGAAGGCGTAAGCCACCAGACCGTAAACCGGTACCGAGAGCAGTTCCAGACCGATGAACAAGCCGGCCAGGTGCTGCGCGCTGACCAGAACCAGACCACCGGCAGCGGCCATCAGGATCAGCAGGTACAGTTCTTCACGGTTGCCCGGGTAACCCGTACCGCCATCACCCAGGTAGGCGTGGGCGAGGGTGACGCAGGCGAGGGTGGCGACCAGGATCAGCGCCATGTACAGACAGGCAAACGAGTCGATCTGCAGCAGTGGAGTCACGGCCAGAGGCGCGACTTTCAGGGCTGGCAGGATCGACAGCAAGGCCAGGTTCAGACCGGCGACCGAGATCAGAAAGGTCTGCGAGTGGTTGCGGCGCCAGGCGATTGCCAGCATCACCACGATAATGGTGAGGCTGGTGATCAACAGTGGCGCAAGCGCAATAAAGTGTTGAATCGTGAATTCCATAGCGCTCTTACCGGGCCGAAGCGAGTTGAGTGAAGGCGGTGCCGAGCCACTGCTGCACGCCATGCATCGTGGCGGCAGAGGTGTCGAGGAACGGTTGCGGGTAGACGCCGAGGTAAACCAGCAGCACCGCAAGGCCCAGCACCATGATCAGTTCGCGAGCGTCCATACCGTGCAGGATCGAATCCGATTTCGACGGACCGAAGTAGGCACGGTGGATCATGATCAGCGAGTAGACCGAACCGAACACCAGACCGGAAGTGGCAATCGCGGTGATCCATGGAGCGCTGGCGAAAGTGCCGATCAGGATCAGGAATTCACCGACAAAGTTACCGGTACCCGGCAGGCCCAAGGAGGCGGCCGCAAAGAACAGGCTGATCGCCGGCAGGTAAGCGATACGCGACCACAGACCGCCCATCTCACGCATGTCACGAGTGTGCAGACGCTCGTACAACTGACCGCTGAGGATAAACAGTGCCGCCGCCGACACACCGTGCGCGAGCATCTGGATCACTGCACCTTGCAGGGCCAGTTGGCTGCCGGAGTAGATGCCGATCAACACGAAACCCATGTGGGAAACGGAAGAGAAGGCGATCAGACGCTTGATGTCGGTTTGCGCGAAAGCGAGGAACGCACCGTAGAAGATCCCGACCAGACCGAGGGTCATGGCGATCGGCGCAAACTCGGCCGAAGCGTTCGGGAACAGCGGCAGGGCGAAACGCAGCAGACCGTAAGCAGCGGTTTTCAGCAGGATACCGGCGAGGTCGACGGAACCGGCAGTCGGCGCCTGGGCGTGGGCATCAGGCAACCACGAGTGGAACGGTACGACGGGCAGCTTGACCGCGAAGGCGATGAAGAAGCCGAGCATCAGGATGTACTCGGTGGTCATCGACATCTTGGTTTTCAACAGGTCGGCGTAGTTGAAAGTAATCACGCCGGTGTTGTTGAAGTTGACCAGTACCAGACCGAGGATCGCCACCAGCATGATCAGGCCGGAAGCCTGAGTGAAGATGAAGAACTTGGTCGCTGCGTAGATCCGGGTTTTCTTGCCGTCCGAAGAACTGTGACCCCAGAGCGCGATGAGGAAGTACATCGGCACCAGCATCATTTCCCAGAAGAAGAAGAACATGAACAGGTCGAGGGCGAGGAACACGCCGACAACGCCGCCCAAGATCCACATCAGGTTCAAGTGGAAGAAGCCAACGTGACGTTGAATCTCTTTCCACGAGCAGAGTACCGAGAGGATACCCAGCAGACCGGTCAGCAGGATCATCAACAGCGACAGGCCGTCGAGGGCCAGGTGCACGTTGATGCCGAAGCGCTGGATCCAGACATGCTTGAACTCAAGCGCCCAGGTCGGATCGGCGCCAGGCGCCGGCGCAAATGAATAGTCACCGTGGGCCCACAGCCAGAGGCCGAGGGCGAGTTCCAGGGTCATGGTCAACAGCGCAATCCAGCGGGGCAGGGTAGCGCCGAAGCGCTCACCCATCCAGCACAGCAGGCCGCCGATGAAGGGGATCAGGATTAGCCAAGGCAGAATCATGACGGGCTCGTTTCCTTTCGCAAATTCGCAAGGTTCATATCAGACCGCTACCAGCACGATGGCGCCAATGACCAGCACGGCACCAGCAGCCATCGAAGCAGCGTACCAACGCAGTTGACCGGTCTCAGTGCGGCTCAGGGCAGTGTGACCACCCTTGGCCATACGCGGGATCAGACCGATGGTCTGGTCGAGCGGGTCTTTGCGCAGTACGTGGCTGATCGCCAGGTAAGGCTTGACGAACAGTTTGTCGTAGATCCAGTCGAAGCCCCAGGCAGCGAACCACCAGGCCGAAAGGAAACGGCCGATGCCGCTATTGGCGATGGCCGTGACGAAGCGACGCTTGCCGAGGAACAGCAGCGCTGCCAGCAGGATACCGGCCAGGGCAATGGCGCCCGAAGCGATTTCCAGACTGTGCTTGGCTTCGCCACCGGCATGGCCAACGCTTTCCGGCAGTACGCCGTGCAGCGGTGGCACGATCATGGCGCCGACGAAAGTCGACAGCACGATCAGCACCGACAGTGGCAGCCAGTGCGAGATGCCGTGACCAGCGTGGGCTTCGGTCTTGGCTTCACCGTGGAACGTGATGAAGATCAGGCGGAAGGTGTACAGCGACGTCATGAACGCGCCGACCAGACCTGCGTAGAGCAGACCGTGGTTGCCGCTGGCGAACGCTTCCCAAAGAATTTCGTCCTTGGAGTAGAAGCCTGCGGTGACCAGTGGCAGAGCGGCCAGGGCGGCACCACCAACGATGAAGCTGGCATAGGCCAGTGGCAGTTTTTTCCACAGACCGCCCATCTTGAAGATGTTCTGCTCGTGGTGGCAGGCAACGATCACCGCACCGGAAGCAAGGAACAGCAGGGCCTTGAAGAAGGCGTGGGTCATCAGGTGGAAAATCGCGCCATCCCATGCACCAACGCCCAGCGCCAGGAACATGTAGCCGATCTGGCTCATGGTCGAGTAGGCGAGGATACGTTTGATGTCGGTCTGTACCAGTGCGGCGAAGCCTGCGAGAACCAGGGTCACACCACCAACGATACCGACCAGGTGGAGGATTTCCGGCGCCAGGGTGAACAGACCGTGGGTACGGGCGATCAGGTAGACACCGGCGGTCACCATGGTCGCGGCGTGGATCAGTGCCGAAACCGGAGTAGGGCCAGCCATCGCGTCCGCGAGCCAGGTTTGCAACGGCAGTTGTGCCGATTTACCGACTGCGCCACCCAGCAGCATCAGGGTTGCCAGGGTGATCCAGAAGTCGCCGACCTGGAATTTCTGCGGTGCCAGCACCAGCAGTTCCTGGATGTTCAGCGTGCCCACTTGCTGGAACAGGATGAACAGGCCGATGGCCATGAACACGTCGCCGATCCGGGTCACGATGAAGGCCTTGAGCGCGGCGTTACCGTTGTTGCGGTTGCTGTAGTAGAAACCGATCAACAGGTACGAGCACAGGCCTACGCCTTCCCAACCGAAGTACAGGAACAACAGGTTATCGCCGAGCACCAGGAACAGCATGCTGGCGATAAACAGGTTGGTGTACGAGAAGAAGCGCGAGTAACCCGCTTCACCGCGCATGTACCAGGATGCGAACAGGTGGATCAGGAAACCTACACCGACAACCACGCCGAGCATGGTGATCGACAGGCCGTCAACGTAGAGGGCGAAGTCAGGCTTGAAGCCTTCGACCGCCATCCACTTCCACAGCACCAGGGTGTAGTGACCGCCTTCGGGTGGTGCGACGTTGAATTGCCAGATGACGTAGGCGGCGACAATCGCCGACAAGCCAATGGAACCCACGCCGATCAGCGCCGAGAGGTTTTCCGACCAGCGTCCACGGGAGAACGACAGGAGCAGGAAACCGATCAGAGGGAATACGAAAGTCAGAAAGATAAGATTCATCCGCGCATCTCACTGGCAGCGTCGATATCGAGCGTGTGGAAGCGGCGATACAGTTGCAGCAGGATCGCCAGACCAATACTGGCCTCGGCGGCTGCAAGGCTGATCACCAGGATGAACATGATCTGTCCATCCGGCTGGCCCCAACGGGCGCCTGCAACGATGAACGCCAGTGCAGAGGCGTTCATCATTACTTCCAGACTCATCAACACGAACAAAATGTTGCGGCGGACCATCAGGCCGACCAGACCAAGGCAGAACAGGATGCCGGCAACGGCCAATCCATGTTCGAGAGGGATAGCAGGCATGTCTTACTCCTTCGCCTCGTTACGGCCCAAATGGAACGCCGTGACGGCTGCAGCGAGCAGCAGCATCGAGGCGAGTTCGACCACCAGCAGATACGGACCGAACAGGCTGATGCCCACGGCTTTCGCGTCTACGGTGGTGTGGCCGATGGCCTGGCCGCTCTGGTGAGCGAACAGCACATACAGCAGTTCGGCCAGCAGCAAGGCGGCGAGAATCACCGGACCGGCCCAGATGCCGGGCTTGAGCCAGACGCGTTCTTGCTGAACCGAGGCCGGGCCGAGGTTCAGCATCATCACCACGAACACGAACAGCACCATGATGGCGCCGGCGTAGGCGATCACTTCCAGCACGCCGGCGAACGGTGCGCCGAGTGCGAAGAAGGTCATGGCCACGGCGATCAACGAGATGATCAGGTAGAGCAGGGCGTGCACAGGGTTGGTGTTGGTGACTACGCGAAGCGTGGACACAACAGCGATACCCGATGCGAAATAGAAAGCGAATTCCATCGTTCTTCCTTAAGGCAGCAAGCTCTTCACGTTGATCGGTTCGGCTTCGTTCTGCGCGGAGCCTTTCGGCTTGCCAGCAATTGCCATACCTGCAACACGATAGAAGTTGTAATCAGGGTTTTTGCCGGGGCCGGAGATCAACAGATCTTCTTTCTCGTACACCAGGTCCTGACGTTTGAACTCGGCCATCTCGAAATCCGGCGTCAGCTGGATCGCGGTGGTCGGACAGGCTTCCTCGCAGAGACCGCAGAAAATGCAGCGCGAGAAGTTGATACGGAAGAAGTCCGGGTACCAGCGACCGTCTTCGGTTTCCGCTTTCTGCAGCGAGATGCAACCCACCGGGCAAGCCACAGCGCAGAGGTTGCAGGCAACGCAACGCTCTTCGCCATCGGGGTCGCGGGTCAGGACGATGCGACCACGGTAGCGTGGTGGCAGGTAGACCGCTTCTTCCGGGTATTGCAGGGTGTCGCGTTTGCGAAAGCCATGGCCGAAGACCATGACCAGGCTGCGCAACTGGGTACCAGTACCCTTAACGATGTCGCCAATATATTTGAACATGGGTCAAATCCTCACTGAACCGCGACTGCAGGCGTGTTCCACAACACGACCGCAGCGGTCACCAGCAAATTGATCAGGGTCAGTGGCAGGCAGAATTTCCAGCTGAAATCCATCACCTGGTCATAACGCGGACGCGGAATGGAAGCGCGCAGCAGGATGAACAGCATGATGAAGAACGCGGTCTTCAGTGCGAACCAGACGAACGCCAGTTGCGGCAAGATGCCGAACGGACCGTGCCAGCCACCGAAGAACAGGGTGACCAGCAGCGCCGAGATCAGGATGATGCCGATGTATTCACCGACGAAGAACATGCCCCATTTCATACCGGCGTATTCAATGTGGTAACCGTCGGCCAGTTCCTGTTCCGCTTCCGGCTGGTCGAACGGGTGACGGTGAGTCACGGCGACGCCAGCGATGAAGAAGGTACAGAAGCCGAAGAACTGCGGAATGATGAACCACAGGTTCTGCGCCTGGTACTCGACGATGTCGCGCATGTTGAACGAGCCGACCTGGACCACGATGCCCATCAGGGCCAGGCCCATGAACACTTCGTAGGACACGGTCTGCGCCGATGCACGCAAGCTGCCGAGCAGGGCGAACTTGTTGTTACTCGACCAGCCGGCGAACAACACCGCGTAGACCGACAGACCGGCCATGGCGAAGAAGAACAGCAGGCCGATGTTCAGATCCGCGACGCCCCAGGTCGGGGTGATCGGAATGATCGCGAAGGCGATCAGCAGGGCCGACATGGCCACCACCGGTGCCAGGGTGAAAATCACCTTGTCGGCAAACGGCGGGGTCCAGTCTTCCTTGAAGAACATCTTCAGCATGTCGGCGGCGATCTGGAACATACCGAAGGGGCCAACGCGGTTCGGACCGTAACGGTCCTGCCACCAGCCCAGCAGGCGACGTTCGACAAAGCTGAGCAACGCGCCTGCGACCACCACGGCCAGCAGAATCACGATGGCTTTGACGACCGAGAGGATCACATCGATCACTTCAGGGGTGAACCAGGTCATTGCGCTGCCTCCTGCAGACCGTCGACGGATACGCCGGCGAATGCCGGTGGAATGCCGGCGATACCCGCAGGCAATGCCACCAGACCGGCGCCCAGTTCTTCATTGATGCGCAGCGGCAGACGCAGGGTCTGGCCGGCCACGTTCAGGCTCAGCAGGGCACCGTCGTTGACGCCCAGACGATCCGCTTCGGACTTGGCCAGTGCCACGTATGGAGCTGGAATGCGCTCTTGCACCGGGGCGGCTTTCGAAGAGTTTTCTTCGCTGCCGAACAGGTGGAAGAACGGCACGGCTTGCCAGGTACCCGGCGCCGGGTTGAACGCACGTGGCGCTGCAGCGAACCAGTTCAGCGAATCACCGGTGCTTTCGATCAGGCGGGTGCCCGGGTCGCCAGCGCGAATGTGACCACCGACTTCGTCCTGGAACTTGTTCCACGCTTGTGGCGAGTTCCAGCCCGGCGACCAGGCAAACGGCACCTGCTGACGCGGTTCGGCAGAGCCCGAGTAACCTTCCATGGAGAAGGCGAACGCGGTGTCTTTGTCTTGCGGGGTGCGTGGTTCGTGAACGCTGATGTCGGCGCGCATCGCGGTGCGACCGGAGTAACGCAGCGGCTCACGCGCCAGTTTCAGACCCTTGATGCGGAACGCGGCGGACGGTGCAGCGTCGACGATACGCGCCAGTTGCTCGGTGCTTGAAGCAACGGCAGCGGTGACGTGGTCGAGTTGCGTCCAGTCGATCGGCTGGTTCAGCAGGGTCGCGCGCAGGGCGTGCAGCCAGCGCCAGCCTTCGTGAACCAGGATGCTCGCGTCCATGTATTGCGGGTCGAAAACCTGGAAGAAGCGCTGGGCGCGACCTTCCTGGCTGACCAAAGTACCGTCGCCTTCAGCGAAGCTTGCGGCTGGCAGAACCAGGTGCGCGCGGTCGCTGGTAGCAGTTTTCTGATGGTCAGCAACGATCACCACTTGCGCAGCGTTCAGTGCAGCATCGACTTTGTCTTTGGCGGTGCGGGTGTATAGATCGTTTTCCAGCACAACGATCGCGTCAGCCTTGCCATCGATGACAGCTTGCAGCGCCGCGTCGACCGATTCGCCACCGAGCATGGCCAGACCAAGGCTGTTGGCTTCCGGGACGATCAGGCTGATCGAACCGTTCTTCTCGCGCAACTTCAGTGCTTTGGCGATGTTGGCGGCGGCTTCGATCAAGGCTTTGGAGCCCAGCGAAGTACCGGCGATGATCAGCGGACGTTTGGCAGCGAGCAGGGCGTCGGCGATGCGCTTGGCCAGTTCCAGTGCTTCAGCGTCCAGACCTTCAACGGCCGGCGCGCTGGCATCCAGAGCGTGAGCCACGGCGAAACCGATGCGTGCCAGATCATCCGGAGCGGCGTGTACGCATTCTTCAGCAACGTCGTCGAGCTTGGTTTCCGCCAGGCTGGCGATGAACAGCGGGTTCAGCGCGTGCTGACCGATGTTCTTCACCGCCGCGTCGAGCCAAGGCTGAACGCGCATGGCTTCGGCCATGTCTTCAGCTTTGCCTTTGACCGATTGACGCAGCGACAACGCCACACGGGCGGCGGTCTGGGTCAGGTCTTCACCGAGCACGAAAATCGCGTCGTGGTCTTCGATGTCACGCATGTTCGGCACAGGCAGCGGGCTGTCTTTCAGCACTTGCAGGACCAGACGGATGCGCTCCAGTTCGGACGCTTCGATACCCGAGTAGAAGTGCTCGGCGCCGACCAGTTCGCGCAACGCATAGTTGCTTTCAAGGCTGGCACGCGGCGAACCGATACCGACGATGTTGCGCCCGCGCAGCAGGTCAGCGGCTTTATCCAGTGCAGCATCCAGACCGAGCTTGGTGCCGTCGGCCAGCAGTGGCTGACGTGGACGGTCGGTGCGGTTGACGTAGCCATAACCGAAACGGCCACGGTCGCACAGGAAGTACTGGTTCACCGAACCGTTGAAACGGTTTTCGATGCGACGCAGTTCGCCGTAACGCTCGCCCGGGGAGATGTTGCAACCGCTCGAGCAGCCATGGCAGATGCTCGGTGCGAATTGCATGTCCCACTTGCGGTTGTAGCGCTCGGAGTGAGTCTTGTCGGTGAACACACCGGTCGGGCAGACCTCGGTGAGGTTGCCGGAGAACTCGCTTTCGAGGGTGCCGTCTTCAACGCGACCGAAGTACACGTTGTCATGGGCGCCGAATACACCGAGGTCGGTGCCGCCAGCGTAATCCTTGTAGAAACGCACGCAGCGGTAGCAAGCGATGCAGCGGTTCATTTCGTGGGAAATGAACGGGCCCAGTTGCTGGTTCTGGTGGGTGCGTTTGGTGAAGCGATAACGGCGCTCGTTGTGGCCGGTCATCACCGTCATGTCTTGCAGGTGGCAGTGACCGCCTTCTTCGCACACAGGGCAGTCGTGCGGGTGGTTGGTCATCAGCCATTCAACAACACTGGCGCGGAACGCCTTGGATTCTTCATCGTCGATGGAGATCCAGGTGTTGTCGGTGGCCGGGGTCATGCAGGACATGACGATGCGACCACGGGTGTCGTTCTCGTCGGTGTACTGCTTGACCGCGCACTGGCGGCAAGCCCCGACGCTACCAAGCGCGGGGTGCCAGCAGAAATAAGGGATGTCGAGGCCCAGCGACAGACATGCCTGTAACAGGTTGTCTGCCCCGTCGACTTCGAGCGCTTTGCCGTCTACGTGGATAGTGGCCATGGTTCAAAGGTCTTCGTTGGCCCGGTGTCAGCGGGCGTGGCTAATGGAATCTTGTTATTCGTCCGAATCCAGTCAGCCCCGAAAGGCGTCATCGGACGAAAGGCGAAGGGCACGGACCCTTCGCCTTTTTAAACGTTTACGCGCCGATTACGATCGGCCTTGCCAGAGGCGGGACGGCGGCGCTGACTGGCGCGATACCGGCTTCGAACTCTGGACGGAAGTATTTGATGGCACTGCCCAACGGTTCCACGGCACCCGGTGCGTGAGCACAGAAGGTCTTGCCCGGGCCGAGGAAGTTGACCAGACCCAGCAGGGTCTCGATGTCGCCTGGCTGACCGCGACCTTGTTCGATGGCCATCAAGAGCTTGACGCTCCATGGCAGACCATCGCGGCACGGGGTGCAGAAACCGCACGACTCGCGAGCGAAGAACTGCTCCATGTTGCGCAGCAAGGAGACCATGTTGACGCTGTCGTCCACCGCCATGGCCAGGCCGGTACCCATACGGGTGCCCACTTTGGCGATGCCGCCGGCGTACATCTGTGCGTCGAGATGTTCTGGCAGGAGGAAACCGGTACCGGCGCCACCTGGCTGCCAGGCCTTGAGCTTGAAGCCGTCGCGCATGCCGCCGGCGTAGTCTTCGAACAACTCGCGACCGGTGACGCCGAAAGGCAGCTCCCACAGCCCCGGGTTTTTCACTTTGCCGGAGAAGCCCATGAGCTTGGTGCCCATGTCTTCGCTGCCTTCGCGCGCCAACGATTTGTACCAGTCAACGCCGTCGGCAATGATCGCCGGCACGTTGCACAGGGTTTCGACGTTGTTCACGCAGGTCGGCTTGCCCCACACGCCGACAGCGGCAGGGAAGGGCGGCTTGGAGCGCGGGTTGGCGCGGCGGCCTTCGAGGGAGTTGATCAGCGCGGTTTCTTCACCGCAGATGTAACGCCCGGCGCCGGTGTGGACGAACAGCTCGAAATCGAAGCCGCTGCCGAGAATGTTTTTACCCAGCAGGCCAGCAGCCTTGGCTTCTTCCACGGCACGGTTGAGGTGCTTGGCGGCGGTGGTGTATTCGCCGCGCAGGAAGATGTAGCCACGGTAGGTTTTCAGTGCGCGGGCACTGATCAGCATGCCTTCGATCAGCAGATGGGGCAGTTGCTCCATCAGCATGCGGTCTTTCCAGGTGTTCGGCTCCATTTCATCCGCGTTGCACAGCAGGTAACGGATGTTGATGGATTCGTCTTTGGGCATCAGGCCCCACTTCACGCCCGTGGGGAAGCCTGCACCGCCGCGACCTTTGAGGCCGGCGTCTTTCACGGTCTGGACAATGGCGTCCTGATCCATGTCGGCGAAGGCTTTGCGCGCAGCGGCGTAACCGTTCTTGGCCTGGTATTCGTCGAGCCACACGGCTTCGCCGTCGTCACGCAGACGCCAGGTCAGCGGGTGAGTCTCGGCCGAACGCTGAATGCGGTTGGCAGGACCGAAAGATGTCAGGGTCATACGTAGCCCTCGAGCAGTTTGGCGACGCCAGCAGGCTGCACATCACCAAAGGTGTCGTCGTCGATCATCAGCGCCGGTGCCTTGTCGCAGTTGCCGAGGCAGCAGACAGGCAGCAGGGTGAAACGACCGTCGGTGGTGGTCTGACCCAGGCCGATGCCCAGATTGTTCTGGATTTCGCTGACCACCGACTCGTGGCCACCGATGTAGCAGACCATGCTGTCGCAGACGCGAATGATGTGACGGCCAACCGGCTGACGGAAAATCTGGCTGTAGAACGTCGCCACACCTTCAACGTCGCTGGCCGGGATGCCGAGGATCTCGCCGATCGCGTACAAGGCGCCATCCGGCACCCAGCCGCGTTCTTTCTGAACGATCTTCAGGGCTTCGATCGACGCCGCGCGCGGGTCTTCGTAGTGATGCAGCTCGTGCTCGATGGCCGAGCGCTCGGTTTCACTGAGGGTGAAACGGTCTGTCTGGATAAGCGTGCTGTTCATGCTTAGCGGTCCACGTCGGCCATAACGAAATCGATACTACCCAGGTACGCAATCATGTCCGCGACCATGCTGCCTTTGATCACCGAAGGGATCTGTTGCAGATGCGGGAAGCTTGGAGTGCGGATCCGGGTACGGTAGCTCATGGTGCCGCCGTCGCTCGTCAGGTAATAACTGTTGATACCCTTGGTCGCTTCGATCATCTGGAAGGATTCGTTGGCCGGCATCACCGGGCCCCACGAAACTTGCAGGAAGTGCGTGATCAGGGTTTCGATGTGCTGCAGCGTGCGCTCTTTCGGCGGCGGCGTGGTCAGCGGGTGATCCGCCTTGTACGGGCCTTCCGGCATGTTGCGCATGCACTGGTCGATGATCTTGATGCTCTGGCGCATTTCTTCAACGCGAACCATGCAGCGGTCGTAGGCATCGCCATTGGCGGCCAGCGGCACTTCGAATTCGAAGTTCTCGTAGCCCGAGTACGGACGCGCTTTACGCAGGTCGAAATCGCAACCGGTCGAACGCAGGCCAGCACCGGTGACACCCCATTCCAGGGCTTCTTTGGTGTTGTACTGGGCGACGCCGATGGTACGACCCTTGAGGATGCTGTTCTGCAGGGCAGCCTTGGTGTATTCGTCGAGGCGTTTTGGCAGCCATTCAACGAAGTCTTTCACCAGTTTTTCCCAGCCGCGTGGCAGGTCGTGCGCGACGCCACCGATGCGGTACCGGGCCGGGTGCAGACGGAAACCGGTAATGGCTTCAATCACCGTGTACGCCTTCTGGCGGTCGGTGAAGGTGAAGAACACCGGAGTCATGGCGCCGACGTCCTGGATGTAAGTCCCGAGGAACAGCAGGTGGCTGGTGATCCGGAAGAACTCGGCCATCATGATGCGGATGACGTCGACCTTCTCAGGCACCTTGATGCCGGCCAGCTTCTCGACCGAGAGCACGTACGGCAGGTTGTTCATCACGCCGCCGAGGTAGTCGATACGGTCGGTGTACGGGATGAAACTGTGCCAGGACTGACGCTCGGCCATCTTCTCGGCACCACGGTGGTGGTAACCGATGTCCGGCACGCAGTCGACGATCTCTTCACCGTCCAGTTGCAGAATGATGCGGAACGCACCGTGCGCAGAAGGGTGGTTCGGGCCGAGGTTGAGGAACATGTAGTCCTCGTTCGGGCCGGAACGCTTCATGCCCCAGTCTTCCGGACGGAAGCGCGCGGCTTCTTCCTCAAGCTGTTGCTTGGCGAGGTTGAGGCTGTACGGATCGAATTCGGTGGCGCGCGCCGGGAAGTCCTTGCGCAGCGGGTGACCTTCCCAGGTCGGCGGCATCATGATGCGCGACAGGTGCGGGTGACCTTTGAAGTCGATGCCGAACATGTCCCAGACTTCACGCTCGTACCAGTTGGCGTTCGGCCAGATGCTGGTGACGGTCGGCAAGCTGAGGTCGCTCTCGGACAAGGCAACCTTGATCATCACGTCACTATTACGCTCGAGCGACATGAGGTGATAGAACACGGTGAACTCGGCGTCCGATGGCAGCCCTTGACGCTTGGTGCGCAGACGCTCGTCCACGCCGTGCAGGTCATAGAGCATGACGTACGGCTTGGGCAGGTTACGCAGGAAAGTCAGGACTTCGACGAGTCTGGCACGCGCCACCCACAGCACCGGCATGCCGGTGCGGGTCGGCTGGGCGGTGAACGCCTCCGGGCCAAAACGGTTGTTCAATTCAACGACCAGATCCTGGTCGTCTGCCTTATAAGGCGGGATGTACAGAGCGCTGCCTGTAGTCATGGTTATTTTTTCGCTTTCGGTCAACGTAAAGAATGAAGCCAGCTTCTCGTTTCTATTTCAGAACAGATCTGGATCAGACTTCGTCAGGGCTGCGCAGGTTGGTGACTGCGATTCGCTGTTCGCGGCGCTGTTCCTTCTGCGAAGGCATGTCGGCGCGATACACGCCTTGATCACCAACGACCCAGGAAAGCGGACGACGCTCCTGTCCAATCGATTCCTGCAACAGCATCAAGCCTTGCAGAAATGCTTCCGGACGGGGCGGGCAGCCAGGTACGTAGACGTCCACGGGCAGGAACTTGTCCACCCCTTGAACCACAGAGTAGATGTCGTACATGCCGCCGGAGTTGGCGCACGAACCCATGGAGATAACCCACTTTGGTTCGAGCATTTGCTCGTAGAGACGCTGAATGATCGGCGCCATCTTGATGAAGCAGGTACCGGCGATAACCATGAAGTCGGCCTGACGCGGCGATGCCCGGATCACTTCGGCGCCAAAGCGCGCGATGTCGTGGGGCGCCGTGAAGGCGGTGGTCATTTCCACGTAGCAGCACGACAGGCCGAAGTTGTACGGCCACAGGGAGTTTTTACGCCCCCAGTTGACCGCGCCACTCAGCACGTCTTCCAGCTTGCCCATGAAAATGTTTTTGTGAACTTGATCTTCTAACGGATCGGAAACGGTTTCCCGTTCGCCAATCGGATATTGCTCGTTAGGAGCATCGGGGTCGATCCTGGTGAGATTGTATTGCATTGCCAAAGCCTCATTGTTTCAGCTTCGCCTGCCGCTTGCGACGAGCTTCCGGAGCCCAGTCAAGGGCGCCCACTCGGAACAGGTAGACAAGACCTGCCAACAGAATTGCTATGAAAACGAGAGCTTCGACGAATCCGGTCCAGCCGCTTTCGCGGACGGACACAGACCATGCAAAGAGAAAGAGGGCTTCGATATCGAAGATCACGAAGAGCATCGCGACCAGATAGAATTTGGCTGAGAGCCGCAAGCGGGCGCCACCGGTAGGTAGCATGCCCGACTCGAACGGTTCGTTTTTGCTGCGGCCCCAGGCTTTTGACCCGAGGAGGCTGGAGACGCCAAGCATGAAGGCACACAGGCCGACGACACCCAGAAGGAAAATGGCAAAGCCCCAGTTGTGGGCCATGAGTCCTGTCGCTTCGGGCATGCTGGTAATCCTTAACAGAGAGCAAAGGTCTCTGAGCTTGATAAAGAAATAGGCAGTGACGATATGTCGCAGCAATCAATCGCGCTGATTTTATGGCTAAACACCCTGCAAGTAAAATTCCTATAGCGAAATTATTTATTGGAATAAGGACATAGCGCATCTCCAATGCCCTGCAGCCCATGCGTTGCGGGCATTAGGCGGGTTTATGCAAATAATGTTTTGTAGGGAATGTAACGAGCATAGTTGTGGCTAAATGATAATTGATATCGTTTGCGGGTGTTTTGTAACTGTTTAACGGGATGTCAGTTGGGAAGTTGTCTTACTTGCACGTTACTGCAATTAGCGACGGCGCCCGTTTTAGCGGATTTTTCTGACGGTTGTACCGCTCTGGATCAATGTTTTTGTCTGGGCTGCGCCGATCCCTGTAGGAGTGAGCCTGCTCGCGATAGCGGTGCGTCAGCTTGCGCATGCGGTGACTGACCCACCGCTATCGCGAGCAGGCTCACTCCTACGGGGATTTGTGGTGTTCATTAAATCGGGGCAAAAAAACGCCCCGAACCAGTCGGGGCGTCAGTTTTGCGGCTCTGCGGTTAGCTTTCTATACGATCCACAGAGGCCGTTTGCTCAGCGAAGCCGAATCAGTGGAACTGTTCTTCTTCAGTCGAACCGGTCAGTGCGGTTACCGACGACGAGCCACCTTGAATCACAGTGGTCATGTCGTCGAAGTAGCCGGTGCCCACTTCCTGCTGGTGAGCCACGAAGGTGTAACCCTTGGCGGCGTCAGCGAATTCCTGCTCCTGCAGCTTCACGTAGGCAGTCATGTCGTTGCGGGCGTAGTCGTGCGCCAGGTTGAACATGCTGTGCCACATGTTGTGAATGCCGGCCAGGGTGATGAACTGGTGCTTGTAACCCATGGCGGACAGTTCGCGCTGGAACTTGGCGATGGTCGCGTCGTCGAGGTTTTTCTTCCAGTTGAAGGAAGGCGAGCAGTTGTACGACAGCAGTTGGTCCGGGTATTCCTTTTTGATCGCTTCGGCAAAGCGACGGGCTTCTTCCAGATCCGGCTTGGCGGTTTCGCACCAGATCAGGTCGGCGTACGGCGCGTAGGCCAGGCCGCGAGCGATGGCTTGATCCAGACCGGCACGGACCTTGTAGAAACCTTCCTGAGTGCGCTCGCCAGTCACGAACGGCTGGTCGTACGGGTCGCAATCGGAAGTCAGCAGGTCAGCAGCGTTAGCGTCGGTACGGGCCAGAATGATGGTCGGGGTACCGGCAACGTCAGCAGCCAGACGAGCAGCGGTCAGCTTCTGTACGGCTTCTTGAGTTGGAACCAGTACTTTGCCGCCCATGTGGCCGCATTTTTTCACGGAAGCCAGTTGGTCTTCGAAGTGAACGCCGGCGGCGCCTGCTTCGATCATGCTCTTCATCAGCTCGTAGGCGTTCAGCACGCCGCCGAAACCGGCTTCGGCGTCAGCCACGATCGGCGCGAAGTAGTCGATGTAGCCATCGTCGCCCGGGTTCTTGCCGGCTTTCCATTGGATCTGGTCAGCACGACGGAACGAGTTGTTGATGCGCTTGACCACGGTTGGCACCGAGTCCACCGGGTACAGCGACTGGTCCGGGTACATGGATTCTGCGGAGTTGTTGTCCGCAGCCACTTGCCAGCCCGACAGGTAGATCGCCTGGATGCCGGCTTTGACCTGTTGAACAGCCTGGCCGCCGGTCAGGGCGCCCATGCAGTTGACGAAATCTTTCTCAGGACGGAAGGAAGGCTTGGCACCCTGGGTGACCAGGTTCCACAGCTTCTCGGCGCCCATTTTTGCAAAGGTGTGCTCAGGTTGAACCGAGCCACGCAGACGGACGACGTCAGCAGCGGAGTAAGTGCGTGTCACGCCTTTCCAGCGCGGGTTTTCAGCCCAGTCTTTTTCGAGGGCTGCAATTTGCTGTTCGCGTGTCAGTGCCATGGAGATAAACCTCGTCGCGTCTTTATGAAAAGTTGTTCTGCGGTGGAAAATTCCTGCGCTCGCTGACCAGAAGCTTAGGTGGTCAAGTCGGACTCGGCGGGGTAGGCGACGGGATGAACGATAGGCTCGAGGGGAAGTGAGCAGGTAGTGGCGGACTGTGGGCGCATTCGGGCGTCGTGGGCCTTTATACGGTCTACAGTGTGAAGCCGGGTTACCTAATTACGCTTCCGTCCCTCGGGACAACTTCGTTCCAGTCGGCAACCTCGTCAAACACACCTTGTGGGCGGTACAGACACGAAGCGGTTCGCGGGGTAGGTGCGAACATCGCTTCGAAGGCCCTTGCCAGGGCCTCTGATTAGCGGGAGCGAGGCCATCATGCCTTCGCTTTTTTACCCCGTCAAACGTTTTGTAGTGCTTTTTTTCAGGCACTACATCTTTCGTCTAATACGACTAATCAGTCAGTTTTCGGTGCTTTAGTCCAGGGCGTCGACTTTCACCCGCAAGGTCATGTCATCCCGGCCTTGAGTCGAGTAGCTGCGGGTCAGGCCCTGTTTGTCGGCCTGGGTCTGGCGATTGACGCCGGCGAGGGTGATCCACTCGCCGAGGCGCCCGCTGACAGTTGTGTCGGTGCTTTGCACGTTCACTACATCGGGACGTTCCTGGCTCATGCGGTCACGGTTGGTACTGATCGCCAGGTGAACGATGTCGCCAGTGACGCTGGCGGTGACATAGAAACCCTGGGTGACGTTGCGGTATTGCGTCTGGCTGTTGTAACCGCCGTAGGAATCGCTCTGAACATTGGTGATCGGAACGCTCTGGCCAACCTGAATCAGCGCCGGCATGCCATCGGTGGCCTGAACTTGCTGGACGCCGCCCTCACGGCTGGCGGTGCTGCGGCTGATGATGCGGGTCTGGTTTGGTTGAGCGCCGTTGACTGAATAGCCTTCGTCGCCACGGCCATTGTTTTCATTGGTGTCGACGGTGATCAGCAGGCGTTTCGGCGCCGTGTCGAGTTGGGTGATCAGTGCCTTGAGTTCCTGAATCTTGTCCGGCTCGGCCTTGATGATCAGCTGGTTGCCGTAGGCGCTGACCTGACCATCCTTGCCGAGGAAGTCTTGCGCCATCGGCAGCATGTCAGTGCTGGTGCGGTAATTGAGAGGCACGATTTCTGTGGCTGCCATCACCGAAAAACTGCAACCGAGCAGCAGGGTGGTGAGCAGGGTGCGTAGGGACATGTCCGTTATCTCCGCTTTCGAAAGTCTTGATATTGCCAGTTTGTCGGCCTTGGGTGGGGCAAGTTGAATCGTAGACAGCAAAACGCCCCGGCATCGGTTGATGTCGGGGCGTGATCGTTCCCACGCTCTGCGTGGGAATGCAGCCAGTGACGCTCTGCGTCACATGCCGCAAGGGACGCGGAGCGTCCCGAGAGGCATTCCCACGCAGAGCGTGGGAACGATCAGGGCAGAGCTCAACCCGAATGCCGAACCATGTCGACATGCGGAATCCCGGCTTCGAGGAATTCCTCGCTGATCAGGCTGAAGCCGAGGCGCTCATAGAACGCCGTGGCCTGCACCTGAGCGCTGAGCATTTGCTGCTTCAAGCCACGCGCTTCAGCTTCAGCGATGACTGCTTGCATCAGCGCATCACCGACCTTCATCCCGCGCCAGTCTTTCAGTACCGAAACGCGGCCAATGTGCCCGTCAGGCAGCAGGCGCGCAGTACCGATCGGAAAGTCGCCTTCAAACGCCAGAAAATGCACGGCGGTCGCGTCGTCCGCGTCCCATTCCAGCTCAGGTGGCACCGATTGCTCGGCGATGAACACCGTTTCACGAATGCGCCGGATCTCGGCGATGTCCTTCTGCCAGTCTGCGACACGTACGCGAATCTTATTCATCGGCGAACCCCAGGCTCCCTTGCTTGACCAGCTGGCACAGCAGGCCGCAAGCGTCTTCGTCGTTCAGCCACTCACCGAGGTTGTCGGTGTGCAGGGCGTCGGCGGCGCAGATCAGCTTCAGCAGTTCGCGCAGCTTGCCCGGCAGGTAACGGCTCTGGCCGCTGGCGAACAGCAGCAGGTCGTCATCGACTTCCGACCAGGCCAGGCGTGCGCTCGGATTGCGGATCAGAATGGCGCCATCCTGCAGGGCAGCGAGGAAATCTTCTTCTTCGATTTCTTCCGGGCCGGCCACCAGTTCCGGGTAGCGCGGCTCGGTCATGTACTGGCCGAACCAGGTCAGCAGCAGGCGCTCGTCGCTCATGTGTTCGGCAAGCAGGGCTTTCAGGCGATCCAGTGCATCGTGCTGAATCTGGTGTGGATCGGCTGCAGGCTGTGCGTCGGCGTCGGTGTAGCGCTCTTCATCAGTCAGGAACTGGCTGAGGAAGTCGGTGAAGTGAGTCAGCACTTCGGAAGCGCTTGGTGCGCGGAAGCCGACCGAGTAGGTCATGCAGTTATCGACCGCGACACCGCAGTGCGCCAAGCGCGGCGGCAGGTAGAGCATGTCGCCCGGTTCCAGTACCCATTCTTCGGTCTCGTGGAATTCAGCGAGGATGCGCAGGTCCGCGTGTTGCAGCAGCGGGCTCTCGGAATCGCACATCTGGCCGATTTTCCAGTTGCGCTTGCCGTGGCCTTGCAGCAGGAACACGTCGTAGTTGTCGAAGTGCGGGCCGACGCTGCCACCCGGGGCGGCGAAGCTGATCATCACGTCGTCGACGCGCCAGCTCGGCAGGAAACGGAAGTTTTCCAGCAATTCGCTGACTTCCGGGACGAATTGGTCGACGGCTTGAACCAGCAGGGTCCACTCTTTTTCCGGCAATTTGCTGAATTCGTCTTCAGCGAACGGGCCGCGACGCAGTTCCCATGGACGCTCGCCGTGCTCGATCACCAGGCGCGATTCGACTTCTTCTTCCAGGGCCAGGCCGGCCAGTTCGTCGGCGTCGATCGGGCTTTCGAAGTCAGGAATCGCCTGACGGATCAGCAGTGGCTTTTTCTGCCAGTAGTCGCGCAGGAATTCGCGTGCTGTGAGGCCGCCCAGAAGTTGAAGAGGAATATCGGAATTCATATGTAACCTATTGAAAAAAAGCACTTTTCAGACGGGAATAAAAACGCCCGGCGCGGCCGGGCGTCTCAAACGGATCAAGCGGTCGATCAGATGCGTTTGGCTTGCGCTACAGCGTTGCCGATGTAGTTGGCCGGGGTCAGTTGCTTGAGCTCGGCTTTCGCTTCGGCAGGCATGTCCAGGCCATCGATGAAAGTCTGCAACGCTTCAGGGCTGATGCCCTTGCCGCGGGTCAGTTCTTTCAGCTTCTCGTACGGGTTTTCGATGTTGTAGCGGCGCATCACGGTCTGGATCGGCTCGGCCAGCACTTCCCAGCAAGCGTCGAGGTCAGCGGCAATCTTCTGCTCGTTGAGCTCCAGTTTGCTGATGCCTTTGAGGCTGGCTTCGTACGCGATCACGCTGTGGGCGAAGCCGACACCGAGGTTGCGCAGTACGGTGGAGTCGGTCAGGTCGCGCTGCCAGCGGGAAATCGGCAGTTTGCTCGCCAGGTGCTGGAACAGTGCGTTGGCGATGCCCAGGTTGCCTTCGGAGTTTTCGAAGTCGATCGGGTTGACCTTGTGCGGCATGGTCGACGAACCGATTTCGCCAGCGATGGTGCGCTGCTTGAAATAACCCAGGGAGATGTAGCCCCAGATGTCACGGTCGAAGTCGATCAGGATGGTGTTGAAGCGCGCGATCGCGTCGAACAGCTCGGCGATGTAGTCGTGCGGTTCGATCTGCGTGGTGTACGGGTTGAAGCCCGGGCCCAGTTCGTCTTCGATGAAGGCGCGGGCATTGGCTTCCCAGTCGATCTGCGGGTAGGCCGACAGGTGGGCGTTGTAGTTACCGACAGCGCCGTTGATCTTGCCCAGCAGCGGCACGGCAGCGACTTGAGCGATCTGACGCTCGAGACGGTAAACCACGTTCGCCAGCTCTTTACCCAGAGTGGTTGGCGAGGCTGGTTGACCGTGGGTGCGCGACAGCATTGGCACGTCAGCGAAACGGATGGCCAGTTCGCGGATCGCGTTGGCGGTCTGGCGCATCAGCGGCAGCATCACGTCGTCACGGCCTTCGCGCAGCATCAGGGCGTGGGACAGGTTGTTGATGTCTTCGCTGGTGCAGGCAAAGTGGATGAACTCGCTGACCTTGGCCAGCTCCGGCAGCTTGGCCGCCTGCTCCTTGAGCAGGTATTCGATCGCTTTGACGTCGTGGTTGGTGGTGCGCTCGATCTCTTTGACGCGCTCGGCGTGCTCCAGCGAGAAGTTTTCAGCCAGTTCATTGAGAACGGCGTTGGCCTCGGCGGAGAAGGCTGGCACTTCAGGGATACCAGCGTGGGCGGCCAGGCGCTGGAGCCAGCGCACTTCAACCAGAACACGGGCACGGATCAGGCCGTACTCGCTGAAAATCGGGCGCAGGGCCTGGGTTTTGCCGGCGTAGCGGCCGTCAACAGGGGAAACCGCAGTGAGCGAAGAAAGCTGCATGGGGTGTTCTCGGACAGTCGGGCAACGAAATGGGGCGCGTATCATACATGAAAAAATCCGCCGGTCCGTTGCCAACTGACCGGCGTATTACGCGTTACAGACTACAAAGCTTTTATTGCGCGGCGATTTACTCGCTGCGCATCAACGGATACAGCTCTTTGAGCAGCTTGCGCCGGCTGATCACCAGCTGCCAGCGATGGCCGCCGAGCTGCCGCCACAGGCGCGCTGAACGAATGCCGGCGAGGAGCAGGGCGCGAATCTTCGAGGCGTTGCTTGGCTGCTGCAGATTGCGCATGTCGCCATGCACCTGAATGCGTTGGCGCAAGGTGCTCAGGGTGTCCTGGTACAGCGCGCCGCAAGCCGCGACCACGTTTTCGTGGGCCGGGCCGAAATGCTCGACTTGCGACTGGATCTGCGGCAAGCGCTTGCCGATGATGTCGAGCATGTCGTTGCGCTTGGTCAGTTGACGTTCCAGGCCGAGCATCGACAGGGCATAACGCAGCGGCTCGCGTTGCAGCGTGCTCGGGTCGCGTTCAAGGGCGCCAATCAGTGCACGGTAACCTTCGCGCAAATTGATGTCGTCGCCGCCGTACACGTCCAGCGTATCCTTCGGGTCGCGCACGAGCAGGCTGCCGAGCATGCAGCTCAGGCCGGCCTCGCTGGTCTGGCCGGTCTTGGCGATCCGGTCGACCAGCACGGCGGCGAGAAACACGCCGCCGAGCGCCGTCAGTTGCTCCTGAGTCGGGCTCATGCCTGGCCGCTCCACGGCTCGGCCACTTCGATCACGCCGCCACCGAGGCAGATTTCACCGTCGTAGAACACCACCGATTGGCCCGGCGTCACCGCGCGTTGCGGCTCGTCGAACACGGCGCGGTAGCCGCTGGCGGTTTTTTCCAGGGTGCAGGCTTGATCGCTCTGGCGATAACGCACTTTCGCGGTCAGGCGCAGCGGCTGGCTCAGGTCGATCGGGTTGACCCAATAGATTTCCGAAGCAAGCAGGGCGCCGGAGAACAGCCATGGATGGTTGTTGCCCTGGCCGACGATCAGCTCGTTGCTGTCCAGGTCCTTGCGCAGCACGTACCACGGCTCGTCACCGGCATCTTTCAAACCGCCGATGCCCAGACCTTGGCGCTGACCGATGGTGTGGTACATCAAGCCGTGGTGACGGCCGATGACTTCACCTTCGGTGGTCTTGATCTCGCCCGGTTGCGCCGGCAGGTATTGCTTGAGGAAGTCGCTGAAGCGACGCTCGCCGATGAAGCAGATCCCGGTGGAGTCCTTCTTCTTGGCGGTCGCCAGCTCGTATTTCTCGGCAATTGCGCGCACTTCCGGCTTTTCCAGTTCGCCGACCGGGAACAGGGTCTTGGCGATCTGTTCACCGCCGACGGCGTGCAGGAAGTAGCTCTGATCCTTGTTCGGATCGAGGCCTTTGAGCAGTTCGGTGCGGCCATCGATGTCGCGACGACGCACGTAGTGACCGGTGGCGATCAGGTCGGCGCCGAGCATCATGGCGTAGTCGAGAAACGCCTTGAACTTGATCTCGCGGTTGCAGAGGATGTCCGGGTTCGGCGTACGGCCGGCCTTGTATTCGGCCAGGAAGTGCTCGAACACGTTGTCCCAGTACTCGGCGGCGAAGTTGGCAGTGTGCAGCTTGATGCCAATCTTGTCGCAGACAGCCTGAGCATCCGCCAGGTCGTCCATGGCGGTGCAGTATTCCGTTCCGTCGTCTTCTTCCCAGTTCTTCATGAACAGGCCTTCCACCTCGTAACCCTGCTCGATCAGCAGGAGAGCGGAAACGGAAGAGTCCACGCCGCCGGACATGCCGACAATGACGCGCTTCTTGGATGTGTCAGAAGGGGCTGGATCACGCATAGGGATTCAATGAGTGTCTTGAAAAAGGACGCGATTCTAGCAGGCTCGCGGCCTCAAGGCTAAAGAGAAGGGCGGATCAGTTCGAGGCTGAAGTGATGGCCGGCCAGATAATCGTCGATGCAACGGATGATCAGCTCGCTGCGCCAGTTGTCGCGCTGGGCGATTAATTCGTCACGGGTCAGCCACTTGGCGCCGACGATGCCGTCATCGAGCTGGTAGTCGGGGTGGTGTTGCACGGCTTTGGCGCTGAAGCACACGCGCTGGTAAGTCACGCCGTTGCTCGGTGCGGTGTACAAGTAAATGCCGATCACGCCGGTAGGTTCGACGTCCCAGCCGGTTTCTTCGAGGGTCTCGCGCACGGCGGCGTCGATCAGGGTTTCGTCCGGGTCGAGATGGCCGGCGGGCTGGTTGAGCACGTTACGCCCAGCCTTGTGTTCCTCGACCATCAGGAAGCGGCCGTTGTCCTCGACGATGGTGGCGACGGTGATGTGGGGGAGCCATTCCATAAAACCTTCCTCAATCTATTGGTTGAAACCCATTCCCATTGTGGGAGCGAGCTTGCTCGCGAATGCGGTTTATCATTCAACATTTTCGTTGACTGACTCGCCGCCTTCGCGAGCAAGCTCGCTCCCACAGGGGAGGTGTGAACTCTGAAAGCACAAACCCCGGCACGAGGCCGGGGTTTGTGATGTTCCCTTTACAACCTTAAACCAGCGCAGCAATCGCCGCGTTGAGAGTTGCGCTTGGGCGCATGGCCTTGCTGATCAGCTCGGCATTGGCGTGGTAGTAACCGCCGATGTCGACTGGCTTGCCCTGAACGGCGTTGAGCTCGGCAACGATGGTTGCTTCGTTCTCGGTCAGAGTCTTGGCCAGAGTCGCGAACTGCGCTTGCAGTGCAGCGTCTTCAGTCTGGGCAGCCAGGGCCTGAGCCCAGTACATCGCCAGATAGAAGTGGCTGCCGCGGTTGTCGATGTTGCCGACTTTGCGCGATGGCGACTTGTTGTTGTCGAGGAACTGGCCGGTGGCCTGATCCAGAGTCTTCGACAGTACCAGTGCTTTCGGGTTGTTGTAGTTCACACCCAAATGCTCAAGGGACGCTGCCAGTGCAAGGAATTCACCCAGCGAATCCCAGCGCAGGAAGTTTTCTTCAACCAGTTGCTGCACGTGCTTCGGAGCCGAACCGCCAGCGCCGGTTTCGAACAGGCCACCGCCGTTCATCAGCGGCACGATCGACAGCATCTTGGCGCTGGTGCCCAGTTCCATGATCGGGAACAGGTCGGTCAGGTAGTCGCGCAGTACGTTGCCGGTCACCGAAATGGTGTCCTTGCCTTCGCGGGTGCGCTGCAGGGTGTACTTCATGGCGTCGACCGGCGCCATGATCTGGATGTCCAGACCGGTGGTGTCGTGATCTTTCAGGTAAGCCTGAACTTTCTCGATCACTACGCCATCGTGAGCGCGCATCGGGTCCAGCCAGAAGATCGCTGGCGTGCTGCTCGCGCGAGCACGGTTGACGGCCAGTTTGACCCAGTCCTGGATCGGCGCGTCTTTGGTCTGGCACATGCGGAAGATGTCGCCGGCTTCAACAGCCTGTTCCATCAGCAGGTTGCCCTTGCTGTCGGTGACGCGAACCACGCCGTCAGCCTTGATCTGGAAAGTCTTGTCGTGCGAGCCGTACTCTTCGGCTTTCTTCGCCATCAGGCCAACGTTTGGCACGCTGCCCATGGTGGTTGGGTCGAAGGCGCCATTGGCTTTGCAATCTTCGATCACAGCCTGGTAGATGGTCGCGTAGCAACGATCCGGGATCACCGCCTTGGTGTCGTGCAGTTGACCGTCGGTGCCCCACATTTTGCCGGAGTCACGGATCATTGCCGGCATCGAGGCGTCGACGATAACGTCGCTCGGCACGTGCAGGTTGGTGATGCCTTTGTCGGAGTTGACCATCGCCAGCGATGGACGAGCAGCGTAGACGGCGGCCATGTCGGCTTCGATCTGCGCTTGCTGCTCGGCCGGCAGAGCTTTGATGCGCGCGTACAGATCGCCGATGCCGTTGTTCAGGTTGAAGCCGATCTCGGCCAGCACGTCAGCGTGCTTGGTCAGGGCGTCTTTATAGAACTCGGCAACGATCTGGCCGAACATGATCGGGTCGGAGACCTTCATCATGGTCGCTTTCAGGTGAACCGACAGCAGCACGCCTTGGGCCTTGGCGCTTTCGATTTCAGCAGCGATGAACGCGCGCAGGGCGTTTTTGCTCATCACGGCGCAGTCGAGGATCTCGCCAGCCTGAACGGTGGTTTTTTCTTTCAGAACGGTAGCGGTACCGTCCTTGGCGATCAGCTCGATCTTCACGGCGTCAGCGGCGTCGATCAGGGCAGCTTTTTCGCTGCCGTAGAAATCGCCGGTGCTCATGTGAGCGACGTGGGACTTGGAGTCTTTGGCCCAGGCGCCCATTTTGTGCGGGTGCTTGCGCGCGTAGTTCTTCACCGACAGCGGTGCACGACGGTCGGAGTTGCCTTCACGCAGAACCGGGTTCACGGCACTGCCCTTGACCTTGTCGTAACGCGCCTTGGCGTCTTTGTCGGCGTCGCTGGTCACGGTTTCCGGGTAGTCCGGCAGGTTGTAACCCTGAGCTTGCAGCTCTTTGATCGCGGCTTGCAGCTGTGGCACCGAAGCGCTTATGTTCGGCAGCTTGATGATGTTGGCTTCAGGCGTAACGGCCAGGTCGCCCAGTTCGGCGAGGTGGTCGGCTACGGCTTTGTCGCCCAGTTGCTCGGGGAAGCTGGCCAGAATACGTGCTGCAAGAGAGATATCGCGGGTTTCCACGGCGATATCGGCCGAGGCGGTGTAAGCCTCGATGATCGGCAGCAGGGAATAGGTGGCGAGGGCTGGAGCTTCGTCGGTGAAGGTATAGATGATCTTCGAGCGGGTGGGCATATTCGGATTAACTCTCTCTTCTTTGCTAAAGCGTGCGCAGAAACTCGAGGGGCGCCGGGTAAGCGCGTTCGTTCAAAGTCATCCATGAACCGAATGTCGAGATTCTTCGCGGTGATGTTGGGTGCATCAGTAGAGCGTCAAGCAGTCGGACTGCGGTAACAACCCGACCAATCAGGCGGAAAGTCTCGTGCTA
Organism: Pseudomonas sp. H1_D05; assembly: GCF_054682705.1. Lineage (NCBI taxonomy): Bacteria > Pseudomonadati > Pseudomonadota > Gammaproteobacteria > Pseudomonadales > Pseudomonadaceae > Pseudomonas > Pseudomonas sp. H1_D05. Next base: position 5,878,826 of record NZ_CP162825.1, on the reverse strand, counting down.
GAGAGGCCAGCCGTCGTGACCCTGTGGTCAGCGGGCGGCATTATACATAGGTAGCTGGCAATCTGCCGATGGTTCATATGCAACGATTCTCGTCCATTGGTCTAAAGGTCGCAGGGCGGGGTCGGGCGTAGAGTCGTCGCGAATGCTTGAGTTTGGCGCTTTTCCCTTTGCTTTCAGGCTTGTACGAAACGAGATGTAGGCGCGCCACGAACAGAGGGTTTGCGTGTTGATTTAACTGGGTTACGCTCGAACCAAGCCAGATGTTCAATCCAAACAATGGAGTTCAGCATGGGTTACAAGAAGATTCAGGTTCCAGCCGTCGGCGACAAAATCACCGTCAATGCAGACCATTCTCTCAATGTTCCTGATAACCCGATCATCCCCTTCATCGAAGGTGACGGCATTGGTGTCGACATCAGCCCGGTGATGATCAAGGTTGTCGATGCTGCAGTTCAAAAGGCATACGGCGGTAAACGCAAGATTTCCTGGATGGAAGTCTACGCCGGGGAAAAAGCCACTCAGGTTTATGATCAGGACACCTGGCTGCCTCAGGAAACTCTCGATGCAGTCAAGGATTACGTGGTTTCCATCAAAGGCCCACTCACTACTCCAGTCGGTGGCGGCATCCGCTCGCTGAACGTGGCCCTGCGTCAGCAACTCGACCTGTACGTCTGCCTGCGCCCGGTGCGCTGGTTCGAAGGCGTACCAAGCCCGGTGAAAAAGCCCGGCGACGTCGACATGACCATTTTTCGCGAGAACTCCGAAGACATCTATGCGGGCATTGAGTGGAAGGCCGGTTCGCCGGAAGCCACCAAGGTCATCAAATTCCTTAAAGAAGAAATGGGCGTCACCAAGATCCGTTTCGACGAAAACTGCGGCATCGGCGTCAAGCCGGTTTCGCTGGAAGGCACCAAGCGTCTGGCGCGCAAGGCCCTGCAATATGTGGTCGATAACGACCGCGATTCGCTGACCATCGTGCACAAAGGCAACATCATGAAGTTCACCGAAGGTGCCTTCAAAGAGTGGGCCTACGAAGTGGCCGCCGAAGAATTCGGCGCGACTCTGCTCGACGGCGGACCGTGGATGCAGTTCAAAAACCCGAAAACCGGCAAGAACGTTGTGGTCAAAGATGCCATCGCCGACGCCATGCTCCAGCAGATCCTGCTGCGCCCGGCCGAATACGATGTGATCGCGACCCTGAACCTGAACGGCGACTACCTCTCCGACGCCCTGGCGGCGGAAGTGGGCGGTATCGGCATCGCGCCGGGCGCCAACCTGTCCGACACCGTGGCGATGTTCGAGGCCACCCACGGTACTGCGCCGAAGTACGCCGGCAAGGATCAGGTCAACCCGGGTTCGCTGATTCTCTCTGCAGAGATGATGCTGCGCCACATGGGCTGGACCGAAGCGGCGGATCTGATCATCAAGGGCACCAACGGCGCTATTTCGGCCAAGACTGTGACCTATGACTTCGAACGTCTGATGGACGGGGCCAAGCTGGTTTCGTCTTCGGGCTTCGGCGATGCGCTGATTTCGCATATGTAAAACGCGGGCACATAAAAAACCGCCTGACTCGATGAATTGAGTCAGGCGGTTTTTTTATGGCTGGACGTCTTGGGCGGAGTTGCTCAGCTCATGACTGCCACTTGGCTGGTCGCGGCGGCAGCAGCTGCTGCTGCACCGACTGCGTCATCCACTGTTTTTTTGTCCTGAATCGCGACGGCGTGCAGGCCTTTGGGGCCTTGAAGGAGTTCGAAGTACACCTCTTGGCCTGCCTTCAGGGTTTTATAGCCTTCCATCTGGATAGCCGAGTAGTGGGCAAACAGGTCTTCTGTCTGGCCGTTCTCGATAATGAATCCAAAACCCTTGGCATTGTTGAACCATTTCACCTTGCCGACAGCCATGCTCAAATCCCTCTGCAACAGACTCCATCGCTGGAGTATCATCCAATTCATCCGCAATCTTATTCGTTAAAAGAATTGACTCCGCGGATCTTTTTTACCCACTGTGGGTTCTATTGGTTGTAACACCGTTTTCCCGATAGTCAAGGTGACCGGGCAGTCGGAGTTGAAAACGTGGACAGCCGCCCCCACCACTGTATTTGCACAACTGACGAACCTTTCTTTCCATGCATGCAATCAGCCAGATTCGACTAACATTCAATCAGGATCGCCCGCTTCTCCAAAAGGATCTTCCAGAGGAGCACGACGACGATTCGGCAGGCGTTGCTGTTCAGGAAGCAAAGCCTGCGTTACAGGCGCCGCCGATGTACAAGGTGGTTTTGTTTAATGATGACTACACACCGATGGATTTCGTCGTCGAAGTGCTCGAGGTGTTTTTTAACCTGAATCGCGAGCTGGCGACCAAGGTCATGCTGGCCGTCCACACAGAAGGGCGGGCAGTATGTGGAGTGTTTACCCGCGACATCGCCGAGACAAAGGCCATGCAGGTCAACCAGTACGCCAGGGAAAGCCAGCATCCGCTACTCTGTGAAATCGAGAAGGACGGTTAATCGCCGACCACTTGGGTATGAGGTGAAGCTATGTTAAACCGCGAGCTCGAAGTCACCCTCAATCTAGCCTTCAAGGAGGCTCGTTCGAAACGTCATGAATTCATGACCGTCGAACACCTTTTGCTGGCCCTATTGGACAATGAGGCTGCCGCCACCGTTTTGCGTGCCTGCGGCGCAAACCTCGACAAACTCAAGCATGACCTGCAGGAGTTCATCGACTCCACCACGCCATTGATCCCCGTTCATGACGAAGATCGTGAAACCCAGCCAACCCTGGGCTTCCAGCGTGTACTGCAACGTGCTGTTTTCCACGTACAGAGCTCGGGCAAACGCGAAGTGACTGGCGCCAATGTGCTGGTCGCAATCTTCAGTGAGCAAGAGAGTCAGGCAGTGTTCCTGCTGAAGCAGCAGAGCGTTGCGCGCATCGATGTCGTCAATTACATCGCTCATGGCATTTCCAAAGTGCCGGGGCATGGCGATCACTCTGAAGGTGAACAAGATATGCAGGACGACGAGGGCGGTGAGTCTTCTTCTTCAGGCAATCCTCTGGATGCTTATGCCAGCAACCTCAACGAACTCGCGCGCCAGGGTCGTATCGATCCGCTGGTCGGCCGTGAGTCGGAAGTCGAGCGTGTCGCGCAGATTCTCGCGCGCCGGCGCAAAAACAATCCACTGCTGGTAGGCGAGGCGGGCGTGGGTAAAACCGCGATTGCCGAAGGCCTGGCCAAGCGCATTGTTGATAATCAGGTGCCGGACCTGCTGGCCAACAGCGTTGTTTACTCGCTCGACCTTGGCGCTCTGCTCGCGGGCACCAAGTATCGCGGTGATTTCGAGAAGCGCTTCAAGGCGCTGCTCAACGAACTGAAAAAACGTCCGCAGGCAATCCTGTTCATCGACGAAATCCACACCATCATCGGTGCCGGCGCTGCTTCCGGTGGCGTGATGGATGCTTCGAACCTGCTCAAGCCGCTGCTGTCGTCTGGCGACATTCGCTGCATCGGCTCGACCACGTTCCAGGAATTCCGTGGCATCTTCGAGAAGGACCGTGCCTTGGCACGGCGCTTCCAGAAGGTCGATGTCGTCGAGCCGTCGGTGGAAGACACCATCGGCATCCTGCGCGGCCTGAAAGGGCGTTTCGAGCAGCACCACAACATCGAATACAGCGATGAGTCGTTGCGCGCCGCTGCTGAGCTGGCTTCGCGCTACATCAATGACCGGCACATGCCGGACAAGGCCATCGACGTGATCGACGAGGCGGGCGCCTATCAACGTCTGCAACCGGTCGAAAAACGCGTTAAGCGCATCGAGGTGCCTCAGGTCGAAGACATCGTGGCGAAAATCGCACGGATTCCGCCGAAGCACGTCACCAGTTCCGACAAGGAGCTGCTGCGTAACCTGGAGCGTGACCTGAAACTGACGGTGTTTGGTCAGGACGCGGCAATCGATTCGTTGTCGACTGCGATCAAGCTGTCGCGTGCCGGCCTCAAGTCGCCTGACAAACCAGTCGGTTCGTTCCTGTTCGCAGGCCCGACCGGTGTTGGTAAAACCGAAGCTGCGCGGCAATTGGCCAAGGCGTTGGGGATCGAGCTGGTTCGCTTCGACATGTCCGAATACATGGAGCGTCACACCGTATCGCGCTTGATCGGTGCGCCTCCTGGGTATGTTGGTTTCGATCAGGGCGGTCTGTTGACCGAGGCGATCACCAAGCAGCCGCATTGCGTATTGCTCCTTGATGAAATCGAGAAGGCGCATCCGGAAGTCTTCAACCTGCTGTTGCAAGTGATGGATCACGGTACGCTGACCGACAACAACGGGCGCAAGGCGGACTTCCGCAACGTAATTGTGATCATGACCACCAACGCTGGTGCCGAAACAGCGGCGCGTGCTTCGATCGGTTTCACCCATCAGGACCACTCGTCTGATGCGATGGAAGTGATCAAGAAGAGCTTTACGCCGGAGTTCCGTAACCGTCTGGACACCATTATCCAGTTTGGTCGCCTCAGTCATGAGGTCATCAAAAGTGTGGTGGACAAGTTCCTTACCGAGCTTCAGGCGCAGTTGGAAGACAAGCGTGTGTTGCTTGAGGTCACTGATGCTGCGCGTAGTTGGCTGGCGGCGGGTGGTTATGACTCGGCGATGGGTGCGCGTCCGATGGCTCGTCTGATCCAGGACAAGATCAAGCGTCCGTTGGCGGAGGAGATTCTGTTTGGCGAGCTGGCCGAGCATGGCGGTGTGGTGCACATCGACATCAAGGATGGTGAGTTGACGTTTGACTTCGAGACCACTGCAGAAATGGCCTGACGGCCTTGGATCAAGAGGGCGCCTTCGGGCGCCTTTTTGTTATTTGTCGTTTGGGGTTTTTGGGTGAATATCCGTTGCTGCGGTGATGGCTTATTACGGTTTCGCCCTTACGGCGACTCACTTTTTTACAAGCGCCTAAAAAAGTAAGCAAAAAACGCTTGCTCCTACGTGCGGCCCGCTCGCTGGGGCTCGGGGTTCCTTCGCTCCGGGATCGATCCGGGCGCAGCGCCTACGGTTTGCTTCGCTGCACCTCCTCTCGCTGTGTTTGGCTTCGCCAAACGGTCGCTGCGCTCCCACGCCCGGATCAATCCCTCCACTCAGCCTTCCGACGTCGCCTTACAGATCAAAAGCCGCAGCCGAGCTAACGCTCATCCTGTTGAGTGGTGAGGAGCAACAGCGTGTTCGGCTTTGGATTGGTGTTGGATTCACCCCTCACCCCAGCCCTCTCCCGAGGGAGAGGGAGCCGATGGTGAGTCTCTCAAAATTTGCGTTCAACTCGATATCCCAAGTCGGAGTAGTTCTCCCAAACAACTCGGTCAGTCCCCTCTCCCTCCGGGAGAGGGCTAGGGTGAGGGGCTCTTGATCTGGCTTGTGATTTTGATCTTGCTTTGGCTTTTGATTTTTTGCCCCTTCGGCAGGCCGAGCGGAGGTGTTCATCCGGGGGTTAGGCGCGCAGCGCCGTGCGGCGTAGCCGCATACATCGAGAGGAGGTGCAGCGAAGCAAACCGTAGGCGATGCCCCCGGATGGACACCGTAGCGAGGGAACACTGAGCCTCAGCGAAGTGCCGTACGCCGGGGCAAAGCCTTTTGGGTTACCTTTTCGGCGTTTGGAAAAGGTGACTCGCTGTAAGAGCGAAACCACCAGCGGCAGCACCCGAGAAAACGGATATGCCCCCAAAACCCCAAAACGCAGACAAACAAAAACGCCCGGTATAAACCGGGCGTTCTGTATTGACTTGATTAACGAGCGCGGTAAGTGATGCGCCCTTTGCTCAAGTCATAGGGCGTCAGCTCGACGCGCACTTTGTCACCGGTAAGAATACGAATGTAGTTCTTGCGCATCTTGCCGGAAATATGCGCGGTTACGACGTGCCCATTTTCCAACTCCACACGAAACATGGTGTTGGGCAGGGTGTCGACGACAGTGCCTTCCATTTCGAAGCTGTCTTCTTTCGACATGCAGTAAAGCCCTCGGTATCCAATGAATGGCCCGGTGCAACTGCGCCAGGCAAAAGCGGCGTGCATTGTGCCCGAAAAATGGGGTTTACGCCAAGGGGTTTACGGCTTGGGTTTAGTTGAGGATCACCCAGCGCTGATTAATCAGCAATTCGATGGGGCGATATTGCGTCTTGTAGTTCATCTTTTTGCAGTTCTTGATCCAGTAACCGAGGTAGACCGCCTCAAGCCCGAGGCGCTGGCTCTCGGCGATTTGCCAGAGGATGGCAAATCGGCCAAGGCTGCGGCGTTCTTCGACGGGTTCGTAGAAGGTGTACACGGCTGACAAACCGTTCGGCAGCAAATCGGTGACCGCCACGGCGAGCAACCGTCCGTCGAGTCGGAACTCGTAAAAGCGCGAGAATGGCAAGTCGCGGACCAGAAACGTCGCGAACTGATCACGGCTCGGCGGGTACATGTCGCCGTCTGCGTGGCGCTGTTCGATGTAACGCTGATACAGGTCGAAATATTCTTCGCTGAATTGCGGTTTGGCCGGGCGCACCTGCAAATCCGTATTGCGCTTGAGAATCCGCTTCTGCTGACGATTGGGCATGAACTGCGCCACGGGAATGCGCGCAGGCACGCACGCATTGCAGTTCTGGCAATGCGGACGGTACAGATGATCGCCGCTGCGACGAAAGCCCATTTCCGACAGGTCTGCGTAGACATGCACATCCATGGGCTGACTCGGATCGAGAAACAGGGTCGTGGCCTGCTCCTCGGGCAGATAACTGCAAGAGTGAGGCTGAGTGGCATAGAACTTCAATCGCGCCAACTCGGTCATGATCAACCCTCGGGATAAGCTGGTGAATTAAGTGTAAGCCACGCGCGCAAAAGTCGCTCAGCAAACCCAGGTGGCACGATTGGGTTGGTCCAGATGGCGGGCCAGATAGTCGGCGAATTCCTGGCGGGGAATGGCTCTGGCGCCGAGGCTGTGCAGATGATCGGTCGGCATCTGGCAATCGATCAGCACGAATCCCGAGTCTTTCAGGTGCCGCACAAGGGTGGCAAAGCCGAATTTCGAGGCATTGTCGGCGCGGCTGAACATCGATTCACCAAAAAATAATTGGCCCATCGCCAGGCCGTACAGGCCACCGACCAGTTCGCCCTGATCCCAGACCTCCACCGAATGCGCGAAGCCGCGACGATGCAGTTCGACATAGGCGCCCTGCATCGCCTCGGTGATCCAGGTGCCATCGGCGTAATCCCGTGGTGCGGCACAGGCGCGGATCACGGCATCGAAATCCTGATCGAAGGTGACTTGATAGCGTTCCTGACGCAGCAGTTTGCCGAGGCTGCGCGAGACATGCAGTTCGTCGGGAAACAATACCGTGCGCGGATCCGGCGACCACCAGAGAATCGGCTGACCCTCGGAAAACCATGGAAAGCAGCCATGGCGATAAGCCTGAATCAGCCGGTCGGCCGACAGATCGCCACCCGCAGCCAGCAATCCGTTGGGGTCGCGCATGGCCTTTTCCAGTGGCGGAAAAGTCAGGGAATTACGTTGTAACCAAGTCAGCATGGCATCCAGGCTTACAGAAGGGGAGGGCGGTGGGGCGTCTGGCCCGCGATAAAGTGTGCCGTTAAATGACAGGAATGTCGTCCAGATACTTCTCGGCATCCAGTGCGGCCATACACCCGGCACCGGCTGACGTTACCGCCTGGCGGTAAACGTGGTCAGCCACGTCACCGGCGGCAAATACCCCGGGAATCTCGGTGGCGGTGGCGTCGCCGTCGCTGCCGCCCTTGACCCGCAAGTAGCCGTCGCGCATCGGCAACTGGCCTTGGAACAGGTCGGTGTTGGGCTTGTGACCAATGGCAATGAATACCCCGGCTAACGCCAGTTCGCGGGTTTCGCCGGTATGACTGTCCCGCAGTCGCGCGCCGGTGACGCCGCTGGCATCGCCGAGCACTTCGTCGAGATTCTGGTTCCAGTGCAGGCGCACGTTGCCGTTCGCAGCTTTCTCGAACAGTTTGTCCTGAAGGATTTTCTCCGAACGCAGTTTGTCGCGACGATGGATCAGGTGCACCTCTCTGGCGATGTTCGACAGGTAAAGTGCCTCCTCAACCGCCGTATTGCCGCCGCCGACCACGGCGACCACTTGATTGCGATAGAAGAAGCCGTCACAGGTCGCACAGGCGGAAACGCCTTTGCCGGCGAAGGCTTCTTCCGAGGGCAAGCCCAGATACTGCGCCGAGGCACCGGTGGCAATGATCAGTGCGTCGCAGGTGTAAGTGCCGCTGTCGCCGACAAGCTCGAACGGGCGCTGCTGCAACTTGGCGGTGTGGATGTGGTCGTAAACGATCTCTGTGGCAAAGCGTTCGGCGTGTTTTTGCATACGTTCCATCAGCACCGGGCCGGTGAGGCCTTCGACGTCACCGGGCCAGTTGTCGACCTCGACGGTGGTGGTGAGCTGGCCACCGGCCTGCAGGCCGGTGATGACCACGGGTTTGAGGTTGGCGCGGGCGGCATACACGGCAGCGCTGTAACCGGCCGGGCCGGAGCCGAGGATGATCAGGCGTGAATGCTTCGCTACGTTCATCAAATAGACCTCATAAGCCTTTGTCACAAAAGGTAATGCATGCTCAAATTGAGTCTCGGCTTCTGTGTGCTTGACTATGCTCGATCCTGGGGCTTGAAGCATGGCATCGCACGCACAAACCCGTACAATGCCGGGCTGTTACAGAATGTTCGCCGTGCGCTGTATTTATAAAAGCGGCAGCACAGTGTTAAAAGTAGTCTCAGTTGCGCTCGTTCACTTTTTTACCTGCCTGGATTGGGCAGTTTTTTATCGTCATTCAATAGATGGACGCGCCTCGGGCGCAGGAAAAGAAGCGTTTTGAAGAAATCCACCGAAGCACCAAAAACAGTCGTCCCGCTCTGGCGCCAACAGTTGCACTACCGGCTCAAGGAAGGTGCATTGATCGCCATCGGTGCCTTGTGCCTGTTCCTGATGATGGCTTTGCTGACCTACGGCAAGGACGATCCAGGCTGGAGCCACAACAGCAAGATCGATGACGTACAGAATTTCGGCGGCCCGGCGGGTTCCTACAGCGCCGACATCCTGTTCATGGTGCTGGGTTACTTCGCCTATATCTTCCCGTTGCTGCTGGCGATCAAGGCGTACCAGATTTTCCGCCAGCGCCACGAGCCGTGGCAGTGGAGCGGCTGGCTGTTTTCCTGGCGTCTGATCGGTCTGGTGTTTCTGGTGCTGTCTGGCGCTGCGCTGGCGCATCTGCACTTTCACGCGGCCTCGGGCCTGCCCGCGGGGGCTGGTGGCGCGCTGGGCGAAAGCCTCGGCAATCTGGCGAAGAATGCGCTGAATATTCAGGGCAGCACCCTGTTGTTCATTGCGTTGTTCCTGTTTGGCCTGACAGTGTTTACCGACCTGTCGTGGTTCAAGGTGATGGACATCACCGGCAAGATCACCCTTGATCTGTTCGAACTGTTTCAAGGCGCGCTCAATCGCTGGTGGTCGGCCCGTACCGAGCGCAAGCAACTGGTTGCGCAATTGCGTGAAGTCGACGATCGCGTGCATGACGTGGTCGCGCCGACGGTCACTGACAAGCGCGAACAAGCCAAAGTCAAAGAACGCCTGATCGAACGTGAGCAAGCCCTGAGCAAGCACATGTCCGACCGCGAGAAACAAGTGCCGCCGGTTATCGCCCCGGCCCCGGCCAAGGCGCCCGAGCCAAGCAAGCGCGTGCAGAAAGAGAAGCAGGTGCCGTTGTTCGTCGACAGCGCCGTGGAAGGCACCTTGCCGCCGATCTCGATTCTTGATCCGGCGGAAAAGAAACAACTCAATTACTCACCGGAATCCCTGGCGGCGGTCGGCCATTTGCTGGAGATCAAGCTCAAGGAGTTCGGTGTCGAGGTCACGGTGGATTCGATTCACCCGGGCCCGGTGATTACCCGTTACGAAATCCAGCCTGCCGCCGGTGTCAAAGTCAGCCGCATCGCCAACCTGGCCAAAGACCTTGCACGTTCCCTGGCCGTGACCAGTGTGCGGGTGGTCGAGGTGATTCCGGGCAAGACCACCGTCGGTATCGAGATTCCCAACGAAGACCGGCAGATCGTGCGCTTCTCCGAAGTGCTGTCGACGCCTGAATACGACAATTTCAAATCGCCGGTCACCCTGGCGCTGGGTCACGACATCGGCGGTAAGCCGGTCATTACTGACCTGGCGAAGATGCCGCACCTGCTGGTGGCCGGTACGACCGGTTCCGGTAAGTCGGTGGGTGTGAACGCGATGATCCTGTCGATCCTGTTCAAGTCCGGCCCGGAAGACGCCAAGCTGATCATGATCGACCCGAAAATGTTGGAACTGTCGATCTACGAAGGCATTCCGCATCTGCTTTGCCCGGTCGTCACCGACATGAAGGACGCCGCCAACGCCTTGCGCTGGAGCGTTGCCGAAATGGAGCGTCGCTACAAGCTGATGGCGAAGATGGGCGTGCGCAACCTGTCCGGCTTCAACGCCAAGGTCAAGGAAGCGCAGGATGCTGGCGAGCCGTTGAGCGATCCGCTGTACAAGCGCGAAAGCATTCACGACGAAGCGCCGCTGCTGCAGAAACTGCCAACCATCGTTGTAGTGGTCGACGAATTCGCCGACATGATGATGATCGTCGGCAAGAAGGTTGAAGAACTGATCGCCCGTATCGCCCAGAAGGCCCGTGCTGCCGGTATTCACTTGATCCTCGCGACCCAGCGGCCGTCGGTGGACGTGATCACCGGTCTGATCAAGGCCAACATTCCTACGCGTATGGCGTTCCAGGTGTCGAGCAAGATCGACTCCCGCACCATCATCGATCAGGGTGGCGCCGAACAACTGCTCGGTCACGGTGACATGCTCTACATGCCGCCGGGCACCAGCCTGCCGATTCGGGTTCACGGTGCATTCGTATCCGACGATGAGGTACACCGTGTGGTCGAAGCGTGGAAACTGCGCGGCGCACCGGAATACAACGATGACATCCTCAACGGTGTCGAAGAAGCTGGCAGCGGTTTTGAAGGCAGCAGCGGTGGCGGCGACGGCGATGATCCGGAAGCCGACGCGCTGTATGACGAAGCCGTACAGTTCGTTCTCGAAAGCCGTCGTGCCTCGATTTCCGCTGTACAGCGCAAGCTGAAGATCGGCTACAACCGCGCCGCTCGGATGATCGAAGCCATGGAAATGGCCGGGGTCGTCACCTCGATGAACACCAACGGTTCCCGTGAAGTCCTGGCCCCGGGCCCGGTACGCGACTGATTGCAAACGCAAGAGGCGGGACAATGATGTGCCGCCGCTCTCCCAACGAGTATTCAAGAGGACTCCCATGCGTCTTATCCGCATGCTGCTGCCAGTACTGGCGCTGACCACTCTCACGGCCTACGCCGATGACAAGGACGTGGCGCGTCTGACCCAATTGCTGGAAACATCCAAGACCCTGAGCGCGAACTTCTCGCAGCTGACCCTCGACGGCAGCGGCACGCAGTTGCAGGAAACCACCGGCAACATGACCCTGCAGCGTCCGGGCCTGTTCTACTGGCACACCAATGCGCCAAACGAACAGACCATGGTTTCCGATGGCAAGAAAGTCACCCTGTGGGACCCGGATCTGGAACAGGCGACCATCAAGAAGCTCGACGAGCGTCTGACCCAAACCCCGGCGCTGCTGCTGTCCGGTGATGTGTCGAAGATCAGCCAGAGTTTTGATATCAGCGCGAAAGAGGCGGGCGGCGTGATCGACTTCACCCTCAAGCCGAAAACCAAAGACACTCTGTTCGATAACCTGCGTCTGTCGTTCCGCAACGGTCTGCTCAACGATATGCAACTGATCGATAGCGTCGGCCAGCGCACCAACATCCTGTTTACCGGGGTCAAGGCCAACGAGCCGGTATCGGCATCGAAGTTCAAGTTCGACATCCCCGAGGGTGCCGACGTGATCCAGGAATAAACACGTAAACCCTGTGGGAGCGAGCCTGCTCGCGAAAGCGATATTTCATCCAGCATTAATAGTGGCTGATACACCGCTTTCGCGAGCAGGCTCGCTCCCACAAGGGCAAATGATCGACCTGATCAAATAGAGGTTTCAACGCTACGTGATGGATCTGTTTCGCAGTGCACCGATTGCCCAGCCACTGGCCGCGCGTTTGCGTGCGACCAATCTGGATGAGTACGTCGGTCAGGAGCACGTGCTCGCTCGCGGCAAGCCTCTGCGTGAGGCGCTGGAGCAGGGTGCCCTGCATTCGATGATCTTCTGGGGGCCGCCCGGAGTGGGTAAAACCACTTTGGCGCGGTTGCTCGCGGAAGTCTCCGATGCGCACTTCGAAACGGTCTCGGCGGTGCTCGCCGGGGTCAAAGAGATCCGTCAGGCCGTTGAAATCGCCAAGCAGCAGGCCGGCCAGTACGGCAAGCGCACCATTTTGTTCGTCGATGAAGTGCACCGCTTCAACAAATCCCAGCAGGATGCGTTTCTGCCTTACGTTGAAGACGGCACGCTGATCTTCATCGGCGCCACCACCGAAAACCCTTCGTTCGAACTCAACAACGCCTTGTTGTCGCGTGCTCGCGTCTACGTGCTGAAAAGCCTCGACGAAGCGGCGCTGCGCAAACTGGTGCACCGCGCGCTTACCGAAGAGCGCGGTCTGGGCAAGCGCAACCTGACGCTGAACGATGAAGGCTTCCAGATGCTGCTGTCCGCCGCCGATGGCGATGGCCGGCGTCTGCTCAACCTGCTGGAAAACGCCTCGGACCTGGCTGAAGACAACAGCGAAATCGGCACCGAGCTGCTGCAGAGCCTGCTCGGCGACACCCGCCGGCGTTTCGACAAGGGCGGCGAAGCGTTCTACGACCAGATATCGGCGCTGCACAAGTCCGTGCGCGGCTCCAACCCCGACGGTGCACTGTACTGGTTTGCGCGAATGATCGACGGCGGTTGTGATCCGCTGTACCTGGCCCGGCGCGTAGTGCGCATGGCCAGCGAAGACATCGGCAATGCCGACCCGCGCGCCCTCAGCCTGTGCCTGGCGGCGTGGGAAGTGCAGGAGCGTCTCGGCAGCCCGGAAGGCGAGTTGGCCGTGGCCCAAGCCATCACCTATCTGGCCTGTGCGCCAAAAAGCAACGCGGTGTACATGGGCTTCAAAACCGCTTTGCGCGCCGCCGCTGAAAACGGCTCGCTGGAAGTGCCACTGCACCTGCGCAACGCACCGACCAAACTGATGAAGCAATTGGGCTACGGTGACGAATACCGCTACGCCCACGACGAGCCGGACGCTTATGCCGCCGGCGAAGACTATTTCCCGGAAGAGCTTGATCCCATCCCGTTCTACCAACCGGTGCCGCGCGGTCTGGAATTGAAGATCGGCGAGAAGCTCAACCACCTCGCCCAACTCGATCGTTTAAGCCCTCGGCAGCGGAGAAAATAGTGCTTCCATTGATCATTGCGGTCTCCGCCGGCGGGGTTGCCGGCACCTTGTTGCGCTTCGCCACCGGTAATTGGGTCAACGCCAATTGGCCGCGGCACTTCTATACCGCGACGCTGGCCGTTAATATCGTGGGCTGTCTGCTGATTGGCGTGTTGTACGGCCTGTTTTTGATACGCCCGGAAGTGCCGATCGAGGTACGCGCCGGGTTGATGGTCGGCTTCCTTGGGGGGCTGACGACATTTTCATCCTTTTCACTGGATACGGTGCGCCTGCTGGAAAGCGGGCAAGTGCCGCTGGCTCTGGGCTATGCGGCACTCAGCGTATTCGGCGGGCTGCTCGCGACGTGGGCCGGCCTGTCTTTGACCAAACTTTGATAACGAGAAACCGACATGCTCGATTCCAAACTGTTACGTAGCAACCTTCAGGACGTAGCGGACCGCCTGGCTTCCCGTGGCTTTGCCCTGGATACCGCGCGCATCGAAGCGCTGGAAGAACAGCGCAAGACCGTCCAGACCCGCACCGAAGCACTGCAGGCTGAGCGTAACGCGCGTTCCAAATCCATCGGTCAGGCCAAGCAGCGCGGCGAAGACATCGCGCCGTTGATGGCGGACGTCGAGCGCATGGCGGGCGAACTGAGTGCCGGTAAAGTCGAGCTGGACGCGATCCAGACCGAACTGGACTCGATCCTGCTCGGTATCCCCAACCTGCCGCACGAATCCGTGCCGGTCGGCAAAGACGAAGACGACAACGTTGAAGTGCGCCGCTGGGGCACGCCGACCGCGTTCGACTTCGAAGTGAAAGACCACGTTGCCCTGGGCGAGAAGTTCGGCTGGCTGGATTTCGAAACCGCTGCCAAGCTGTCCGGCGCGCGTTTCGCCCTGCTGCGTGGCCCGATCGCGCGTCTGCACCGCGCCCTGGCGCAGTTCATGATCAACCTGCACGTCAACGAGCACGGCTACGAAGAGGCTTACACGCCTTATCTGGTTCAGGCGCCGGCGCTGCAAGGCACCGGTCAACTGCCGAAGTTCGAAGAAGACCTGTTCAAGATCGCTCGCGAAGGCGAAGCCGATCTGTACCTGATCCCGACCGCTGAAGTGTCGCTGACCAACATCGTTGCGGGCGAAATCGTCGATTCGAAACTGCTGCCGATCAAGTTCGTCGCGCACACTCCGTGCTTCCGCAGTGAAGCCGGTGCATCGGGCCGTGACACCCGCGGCATGATCCGTCAGCACCAGTTCGACAAAGTCGAAATGGTCCAGATCGTTGAGCCATCGACTTCGATTGAAGCGCTGGAAGGCCTGACCGCCAACGCCGAAAAAGTCCTGCAACTGCTCGGTCTGCCTTACCGCACCCTGGCGCTGTGCACCGGCGACATGGGTTTCAGCGCGGTCAAGACCTACGATCTGGAAGTGTGGATCCCGAGCCAGGACAAGTACCGCGAAATCTCCTCGTGCTCGAACTGCGGCGACTTCCAGTGCCCGTCGTATGCAAGCGCGTTTCCGCAACCCGGAAACCGGCAAGCCTGAGCTGGTGCACACCCTGAACGGTTCCGGTCTGGCGGTTGGTCGTACGCTGGTTGCCGTGCTGGAAAACTACCAGCAGGCCGACGGCTCGATCCGTGTGCCGGACGTACTCAAGCCGTATATGGGTGGCCTTGAGGTCATCGGCTAAATGAAATATCTGCCGCTGTTTCACAACCTGCGCGGCAGTCGTGTGTTGGTCGTCGGTGGGGGGGAAATTGCCTTGCGCAAATCCCGCCTGCTGGCCGATGCCGGTGCGCTGCTGCGGGTGGTCGCACCTGAAATCGAAACGCAACTGCGTGAGCTGGTCGCCGTTTCTGGCGGTGAATGCCTGTTGCGCGGTTACGTCGAGGCGGATCTCGACGGTTGCGGGCTGATTATTGCCGCCACCGACGATGAGACGCTGAACGCCCAAGTCTCCACCGATGCGCACAAGCGCTGCGTGCCGGTCAACGTGGTCGACGCGCCTGCCTTGTGCAGCGTGATCTTCCCGGCGATCGTCGACCGTTCGCCGCTGATCATTGCCGTGTCCAGCGGCGGCGATGCGCCGGTGCTGGCGCGTTTGATCCGCGCCAAGATCGAAACCCGGATTCCATCGACCTACGGCCAATTGGCCGGGCTCGCCGCGCGTTTCCGCAATCAGGTGAAAAGCCTGTTTCCGGATGTGCAGCAGCGTCGTGGTTTCTGGGAAGACGTGTTTCAGGGGCCGATTGCCGACCGGCAACTGGCCGGGCAGGGCGCCGAAGCCGAGCGTCTGCTGCAAGCCAAGATCGATGGCGAAGCCATGGTCACGACCGGCGAGGTGTATCTGGTCGGCGCGGGCCCGGGCGATCCGGACCTGCTGACCTTCAAGGCGTTGCGTCTGATGCAGCAAGCCGATGTGGTGCTGTACGACCGCTTGGTGGCGCCAGCGATTCTTGAGCTGTGCCGTCGTGATGCCGAGCGGGTCTACGTCGGCAAACGTCGGTCTGATCACGCTGTGCCGCAGGATCAGATCAACCAGCAATTGGTCGACCTGGCCAAGGCCGGCAAGCGTGTGGTGCGGTTGAAGGGCGGTGATCCGTTTATCTTCGGCCGTGGCGGCGAAGAGATCGAAGAGCTGGCCGCTCACGGCATTCCGTTTCAGGTTGTGCCGGGTATCACGGCGGCAAGTGGCTGCGCGGCATATGCCGGGATTCCGCTGACGCATCGTGATCACGCGCAGTCGGTGCGCTTTGTTACCGGCCATCTGAAGGACGGCTCCACCGATCTGCCTTGGGCCGACCTTGTCGCGCCGGCGCAGACGCTGGTGTTCTACATGGGCCTGGTGGGGTTGCCGGTCATCTGCGAACAACTGATCAAACATGGTCGTTCAGCCGATACCCCGGCGGCATTGATTCAGCAGGGCACCACGGTCAATCAGCGCGTCTTCACCGGCACGCTGGCTGATCTGCCGCGACTGGTGGCGGAGCATGAAGTGCATGCGCCGACACTGGTCATCGTCGGTGAAGTGGTGCAACTGCGCGAGAAGCTGGCGTGGTTCGAAGGGGCTCAGGCGCAGGTCTGAAAAACCGAGTTGACCCATTCGCGAGCAAGCTCGCTCCCACAGGGGATTTGTGAACGACACATATCCAGTGTGGGAGCGAGCTTGCTCGCGAAGAGGCCTTCCAAACCCTATAACTCTCAACCTTTTCGCCAAACCCCTTTGCCGCTCAACCGCGCCCGATCATGGACGACGTTGAAATCCTGCTCCGGCCCCTTCGGCACAACTCCCGTCGGGTTAATGGTCTTGTGACTGCCGTAGTAGTGGTTCTTGATGTGCTGGAAGTCCACCGTCTCGGCAATCCCCGGCATCTGATACATCTCCCGCAGCCAGTTTGACAGATTCGGGTAATCGGCAATCCGCCGCAGGTTGCACTTGAAGTGGCCGTGGTAGACCGCGTCAAAACGAATCATCGTGGTGAACAAACGGATGTCCGCTTCCGTCAAGTACTCACCCGACAAGTAGCGATTGGCACCCAGCACCCGCTCCAGATGATCCAGCTCGGCAAACACTTCATCGAACGCTTCTTCATAAGCCTGATGTGACGTCGCAAAACCTGCGCGATACACGCCGTTGTTAACCGCTGGATAAATCCGCTCGTTCAGCGCATCGATCTCGCCGCGTAATGGCGCCGGATAGAAATCCAGATCACTGCCGGTCAAACCATCGAACGCGCTGTTGAACATGCGGATGATTTCCGCCGATTCATTACTGACGATGCGCTTGAGCTTTTTGTCCCACAGCACCGGCACGGTGACACGGCCGGTGTAATCGGCAGTGTCGGCGGTATAGCGCTGATGCATGAATTCAAACCCATCGAGTTTGTCGCCGGTTGAGCCGAGCGCCGTGTCGAAGGTCCAGCCATTTTCCAGCATCAACCAACTGACCACCGAGACGTCGATGAGACTTTCCAGGCCTTTGAGTTTGCGCAGGATCAGCGTGCGATGCGCCCACGGACAGGCGAGCGAAACATAGAGGTGATAGCGCCCGGCCTCTGCGGCAAAACCGCCTTCACCGCTGGGGCCGGGTTCGCCGTTGGCGGTTACCCAGTTGCGGCGCTTGGCCTGTTCGCGCTGGAAGGCGCCGTCCTTGCTGCTTTCGTACCACTTGTCCTGCCAGTGGCCATCGACGAGTAAACCCATGATCAAGACTCCGTAAACCAATAATCGTTGGAGTCGAGTCTATTCCGATGAGTTCGAACAAAAAGCGCAAAGATCAGGCGCGAATGATCGGTTAAATCGATTTGTTCCGCGCGGCCCAGTAGTGCTCGGCGGTTGCGAAGGCTTGCTCACGGCTTTGACCGAGACCGCGCAAGGCCAGTGCCATGGTCGCAATCAACGCCATTTGCGGGTAACTGTCGACCACCTCGCCACGCCATACGGCTTTCAGATGTTCGACGTCCAGGGTCGCCGGTTTGACGTGGCGCTGCGCCGACAATTGCGGCCATTCCTCGTCCCAGCTCTCGCCGGCGGTGGTGCCGTACAAGTGACTGTCGGCATCCGGGTTGATCTCGATTTCGCCGCCATCGCCTTTGACCACAATCGCCGTGTCGCCAAGCAATCCGCTGGCATCGCGGTGTACCGCCTGATAACCAGGGTGAAAAATGCTTTGCAGGCCGCAACGCGCGCCCAGTGGATTGAGAATCCGCGCCAGGGAATGAATCGGTGAGCGTAGGCCCAAGGTGTTGCGCAAATCGATCATGTTCTGCAATTGCGGCGCCCAGTCCACCAGCGGCATGAAGGCCAGGCCACCGTTATCCAGCGACGTGCCGACCTGCTGCCAAGTGCGGCACAGCGGAATGTTCAATTCACCAAGCAATTGCTCGCTGTACAGCCGCCCGGCGGTGTGTGCGCCGCCGCCGTGCATGAAAATGCGCACGCCGTTCTGTGCCAGACACTTGGCCGCCAGCAGATACCACGGCAGATGACGCTTCTTGCCAGCGTAAGTCGGCCAGTCCAGATCGACGTTCAGCGCCGGCGCCTGCAGGCGCTCGCGCAGGGCTTCGGTGAAACCGGCCATTTCCTCGGCGCTTTCTTCCTTGTGCCGCAGCAACATTAGAAAAGCGCCGAGCTGGGTGTCTTCAACCTTGTCGTCGAGCACCATGCCCATGGCTTCGCGGGCCTCTTCGCGGGTCAGGTCGCGAGCGCCACGTTTGCCTTTGCCAAGAATGCGCACGAATTGGGCGAACGGGTGTTCGGCAGGCGTTTCGAGGGTAAGCGCTGGAAAGTCGGTCATAAGCAATTCGTCGGTTTGGGCAGGCCCGCCAGTTTCGCGGCGAGTTTGGCAGGGGTGCCTTTGAACAGTCGGTTGAGGTGCAGGCTGTTACCTTTGTCCGGGCCGAGTTTCAACGCGGTGTACTTGATCAGCGGCCGGGTGGCCGGGGACAGCTGGAATTCTTTGTAGAAGCTACGCAGCAGTTCGAGGACTTCCCAGTGTTCGGCGGTCAACTCGATCTCTTCGGCGGCAGCGAGGGCGCTGGCAACATCGGCAGACCAGTCGCTGAGGTCGACGAGAAAGCCGTCCTTGTCCAGTTCGATGGCGCGGGCGCCGACGGTCATGGAATTCATAGCCAGCTGTTGACCTTGTCGTGATGGATCGACAACTCGACGAAGGCCGGGTAATCAATGGCCTCAGCCCAGTCCGGGACTTCGATGGCGCGAGCCTGTGCATCTTCGGCCAGAACCAACAATTTGATCTGGCGGTTTTGCAGTGCGGTGAACGGTGCGGTGCCCGGTTGCAGAGCATAGACCGCGTCGCCGGACAGCAACACAGCATCAGCGCTGCCGATCAGGCGCAGGCAACTGGTCAGGCGATCATCGCCGAACGGGGAATGAGACAACACATGCAAAGTCGACATCAGAGGGTGATCACCTGGTCGTAACAGTCAATAAGGGCGGTGATTTGCTCGGCGGCCAGCGGCTGCGCTTCGTCCAGCGACAGAGTGCCGAGGCCACGAGTGCTGGCGCTGTCGGCGCAGTAAAACAGTTCTTCTACACCAAACATTGGCAGTGCCTGCAGGTTGGCGCTGAGGTCTTTCTGTTGCAGGGCCTTGGCGTTCTGCCCGGCGGCGAGTTGCAGCACGCCATCATCGAGAAACAGCAAGCCAATGGGCAGATCGAAGGCGCCACCGGCCAGCACGATGTCCAGCGCTTCGCGGGCCGCGGGGCCAGACCATGGCGATTGACGGCTGATGATCAACAGGGATTTAGCCATCTCACGCACCTCCGAAGCAGATCAAGCGGTCAGCGTCTTGTACCGCGTCATGCAACTGACCGAGGCCGGACAATTCCCACGGCGCGCTGGCGGAGACGGCGTCACGCTGATAGCGCTTGGCTTCTTCAGCGTTCAGCACGCCACGGCGCAGGGCGGCGGCGATGCACACCACGCCGTCGAGCTTTTGCTCGGTGATGAAGGTGCGCCATTGTTTGGGCAGGTCCAGTTCGTCCTGCGGGGTGACCACCGCGTCCGAAGCGTTGTAAACGCCGTCCTGATAGAAAAACAGCCGGACAATTTCATGCCCACCGGCCAGCGCGGCTTGTGCAAACAGCAGGGCGCGGCGCGAGGAGGGCGCATGGGCGGCGGAAAACAGCGCAATGGCGAACTTCATGACGGACTCGATCAGCAAAACTGCGGCCATGATAAAGCTTTATCGCGACAGCCGCGAAACCTTGTAGGAGTGAGCCTGCTCGCGATAGCGGTCTGTCAGTTGGTGAAGATGAAGAATGTGCCGGCGTCTTCGCGAGCAGGCTCACTCCTACAAAGATTTTGTTGTCCTCGGTTAGCGCGGCATATAGCCCAGCTGCCAGCGCCGTGGGATTCTCAGCGAGACCAAGCCGATCACCGCCGCCAGCAAACCGCTGACAAACATCGCCTGGAGTCCCAAGTGGTGTTCCAGCACCGCCCCCAGAATCGCACCGATAAACATCCCGCTCCACGGCACCAGTTGCACCCGCCAGCCGCTGCGTCGTTCGCCGAGCATCCAGCGTCCCAAACCACGGCCGAACCGCGACAATGCGCCAGTCACGTAAGTCAGTCCGACCGGCAAGCCGTTCACCTCTTCGACCGACGCGTTGAGCATGCCCATCGCAATGATCGCCGCCATCAGCGCCGGCAGTTGTGTGTCGAATGGCCAGGCGGCCGCCGCACACAGCAGGGTGGCGATACACAGCAGCAACGGCAGCGCCCGGCGGCCACCGAAACGGGCAACGATAACGCCCAAGGCGTTCCCGGCTATAAAAGTGGCGACGAGGATCAACAAACGCAGGGTCAGCCCGATATCACCATCGCTGATCGCCACGGCAAGTCGGGTGGTGTTGCCGCTCATGAACGAGACGAAGTCGCCGCTGGCCATAAAGCCGATGGCGTCGGTCATGCCGGCCAGTACCGAGAGGCCGGCCACCAGCGCCAGCCCAATCCGCCCGCGCCACTTCTGAGTGTGCAGATGCCCGGGGCTGGCGCGGTGAGTCGAGGCGGATGGCAGCATCGGTAGAAGTGTCCTTGGTCGGCGGTTATGGTTCTATGCCATACAGATCGCAATATTCCAGCCAGCCCATATGAGCCATTTCTGCGACTTCACGATGCACCTCAAGGCGCTGCGCTTGGTATTCCTCAGGCGTTGCGGCCGTGAGTAGCAGTGTCAGCTCCCAGGCAAACAGACCTTGTTCTTCCGCCTCGGCCTCAAATGCTTCATGCAGTCGCTCTTCACGATACTGCGCCTGAGTTTCGCCTTTGGCCTGAGCCAGTAACGGGTTGAGGTGGTCGAGGTTTTCGCGCAGTTCGGGACGCGCGTCGAGAAATACTTTCAGGGCGTGTTCATGTCGCTGGTCGGTAGGCGCCATGTGTTTTCCTTGTGAGGCTGATGACCTTAGGTTGCCGCAGCGGCCTGCGCCTGTCGCGCTATAAATGCAGTAAAGCAGAACGATTCCTGCTGCTGCGATGATACAGTCCGCTTTTTTCTGAATGAGCGAATGCAATGCGAATTCTGATGGTAGCGCTGGCCGCGACACTGCTGGCCGGTTGCGCAGGCTCGGTGATGGACGATGCTCGCACGAAAACCCCGTACAAGGTATTGACGTCGGACAAAGCCGAAAAAGACGTGGCGCGTTGTGTGCAGTTCGGCTGGCAGGACGAAGCGGTGTTTGGCGTGGATGCGGCGGCGTATCTGGAGCCGCGTAAATCGGGCGGTACGACGGTGTATACCCGTTCGGCAGAGTCTTTTGTCGATGTGCTCACCGAAGCATCGGGGACGACGCTGAATTACTACGCGCAGAAGGATGATTTTGTCGCCAAGCGCCGGTTGGCGGCGTTGGCAACCTGTCTGTAGGGCCAATGGTCGCGGTGAGGTTCAAGCCGCCTTCGCAAGCTCGCTCCCACATCGATTCTTTGTCGATCACTCATCCAGTGTGGGAGCGAGCTTGCTCGCGAAGGCGGCGTCACATTCAACCGTTCAGGCGCTTCTGGAAAAAATGCCGCTTGTGCCCCGGCGGATAATCGACAATCTCACCAAACTGGCTGTACCCGAGTTTCTTGTAGAACTCCGGTGCCTGAAAGTCGAACGTGTCGAGCCATGCGCCGATGCAACCTTTCTCCCGCGCCAGCTCTTCGGCCATGCGCATCAGTTTCGAGCCAATACCCCGGCCCCGGCCTGCTTCAGGCACTGACAGCAAATCGATGAACAACCACTGGCAGACCAGCCGGCCATAGAGTCCACCCAGAATCTGATCGTGATCGTCACGCACCAGCAGGGTGAGCGGTTCGGATACCGCGATCCCGGCCTTGGCCACGTTATAGGCATGCAGGGGCGCGAGAATCGCTTGGCGTTCTTCTTCTGTGGAATGTTGTGACAACTCGATGCGCAAGTTCATGCCCGACTTCCTTGTGATGTGAGCCCGCAGCCTATCCTGCCCGGCGGTGATCTTCCAAGCCCCTCTCAACCCGGTGGAACTGCCGCTCACGCGCCGGGGTCTAGCTTTTACAGCGTCATTCCAGCACGCGGTTGATGAGGATCCCCCATGAATATTTTCGAAGCCCTTCGCGAAAGCCATGAGCGCCAGCGTAGCTACGCCAAAACCCTGATCGAAACCAGCGGCGACACCCCGGAGCGGGTCGAGGCGTACAAACAACTCAAAGCCGAACTCCAGGCCCACGAAACCGCCGAAGAACGCCATTTCTACATGCCGTTGATGGAGCTTGACGAGGGTGTCGATCTGAGCCGCCATGCCATCGCTGAACACCATGAAATGGACGAGATGATGGAAGAACTCGACGAGACCGAGATGTCCAGTCCGGCGTGGTTGGCAACCGCGAAGAAGCTGTCGGATAAGGTTCATCATCATTTGAAAGAAGAAGAACAGAAGTTCTTCCAGATGGCCGGCAAATTGCTCAACGAGAAACAGAAAGTACAACTCGCCGGGCAATACGAAAAGGAGTTCAAGGCACAGTTGCCGTGAGTACTGAATGGCAGTTTTTGCAGCATCGGCGTGTAATCTTTTGGCGTCATCTCGGGTGGGTATTATCGTAAAAGACTGTATATGCATCCAGTATTTGCGGTGTTTTGCTGGCCTTCATCCGCTGACTGCGACAAAACCGCCGATGGACAAAAAATTCGCCTCCGTTAGCTTGAAGGCCTCTCCTCGGAAAGGAGAGTTCTTAAATCAACGGAGTGAAAAACATGAATCAACCACAAGCACAAACCCAACTGCGACATGGTCGCGTCATCTCTCCTGCCAGCCGCGGTGCGGTGGCCATTGAGCAAGGACTGCTCGGTGCCTGGCAGGTCAATGAAATGGAAGGCGGGAAAAATTTCCCGGCGCTGGCAGCGGGGCCGTTTCCGGCGCCATACCAGAGCGACTCGGACAGTGTCACGCCACCGGCCGACGGCTACATCCTCAGTGGTGGCAAGAGTGATGCCCGCGACTGCGTGAACTTCACCCATGAAGAAATGAGCAAGAAACTCGGTCGCCCATTCACCTGGCCGCTGCTCAATGTCACCCCGGGACAAACCCTCGAAATCAAGTGGGAATACACCGCGCCGCACACCACTCGCGGCTATCGCTGGCTGATCACCAAGGACGGCTGGGACCCGAAACAGCGCATCACCCGTGCGCAACTGGAAAGCCAACCGTTCTTCGAGGACTTCTACACTCAGGTGCCGTATTACAGCTACCCGAATGAGCTGAAGGCCAAGGTCAATCACGCGGTGAAACTGCCGGCCAACAAAAAAGGCCATCACGTGATCGTGCTGATGTGGATCGTCGCCAACACCGGCAACGCTTTCTATCAGGCCTTCGACGTCGACTTCAAATAACGGCGCTGCGTCGCCAAACCCACACGTTCTGAAGGATTAGAACATGTCAAAAATCGATTTCTCTTTAGTGCAAAACGCCGCGAGCGATGCCGCCTCGCTGATGCCGAGCATTGCCGGCAAAAAGATCCTCATGGGCTTCTGGCACAACTGGCCCGCAGGCCCGAGCGATGGTTATCGTCAGGGCCGCTTCGCCAGCCTGTCGCTGGAAGAGGTGCCCAAGGAATACAACGTCGTCGCGGTAGCCTTTATGAAGGGCAGCGGCATTCCGACCTTCAAGCCGTTCAACGTTTCCGATGCCGAGTTCCGCCGTCAGGTCGGTGTGCTCAACAGCCAAGGGCGGGCCGTGTTAATTTCCCTCGGCGGCGCCGATGCGCACATCGAGTTGCGCAGCGGTCAGGAACAACCGCTGGCCAATGAAATCATCCGTCTGGTGGAAACCTACGGCTTCGACGGCCTGGATATTGATCTTGAACAGAGCGCGATTGATTTCGCGGCCAACAGGACCGTCCTGCCGGCCGCACTGAAACTGGTCAAGGATCACTACGCAGGCCAAGGCAAGCACTTCATCATCAGCATGGCCCCGGAGTTTCCATACCTGACCAGCACCGGCAAATACCTGAGCTATCTGCAGGCGCTGGAAGGCTACTACGACTTCATCGCCCCGCAATTCTACAACCAGGGTGGCGACGGGGTCTGGGTGCCGGAAGCCAACAACGGCGCGGGCGCGTGGATTGCGCAGAACAACGATGCGTTGAAAGAGGATTTCCTCTACTACCTGACCGAAAGTCTGGTAACCGGCACACGCGGCTTCACCCGCATCGCGGCGGACAAATTCGTCATAGGCCTGCCGGCCAACAACGATGCGGCAGCCACCGGTTATGTGATCGACAAAACCGTGGTCGGTAACGTTCTTAAGCGTCTGGCTATCAAGGGGCTGCCGATCAAAGGCTTGATGACCTGGTCGGTGAACTGGGACAACGGCACCAGCAAGGATGGCGTGCCGTACAACTGGGAGTTCAGCCGGCGTTATGGGCCGTTGATTCACGGGGTGGGTTCCGTTGAGTCGGGGGTCGATGACAGGCTGTCGCACGTCGCTCGCTAGGCGAAAAAGACCCGAGTGAATTGCCGTTCATCAATGACCCGAGGAATGAGGGTCCGGCTCATTGATGGACGACGCGACGATGCCATGAATGATTCGGATGAGGCAGATAAAGAGTATGAGGGGTATGCGTATGAGCTGTGACGGTTTTTTGTAGTGAGTTGAGAGTATGTATTTGGTTTTTCAGGGCCTGATTCAACAGGCCCTTTTTTGGTCGTGTCTAATCGGTTTCTGTTGAGTCAGCCAATACATACAAGTTACTTATGCCTGACATTTTTTTGATTTTTTTTAGCTTCAGATATTCTGCGAGTTCTTTTTTAATGGTTTCTTCATCGCAATATTTTCTATGCTTAGAGGGTCTTTCACGAGCAAAGTTGTATAGGCGCCAAGTATCAAAGCCATTGATTTCACCGTTAGGGCCATAGTCAAAATCTACGCATCCTGTCGATAAATTGATGCGGCAGCCAATACCATGCAATTCATATTTAACGCCTCGAGTAACTCTCCCGCGTCGCTTTATTACCTTGGTGTACCAAAGCCTTCGAATGTCTCGAGTGCCAAATTTTCGCTCAAATATCAGGGTGCTGGACTCCACCATGGAAATGAAGTCATTTATCAGGATGTCCAAAGTTTCATTTTGGTCGCTCATCTTCTTCTCCGGTGCTCCAATCTGTCTAGGCCCACATTGTTTGCTGACTCTAATATATCTTCAATGCTTCTTAGCGCTCCGTTATACGCTTTGAGGTCGGTTATGAGTTTGATTGTCACATTAGTTGAAGTTTGCCGTGCAGCTGCTGCGCGATGGTGTCCGTCCAAAATATATAGATTGCCGTCATGTTCTATGACCTTGATGGGATCTGTTGGATCGTATCCGTTTTGCATTTTATTTTTATAATTCTCGACTGTCTTGGTTGAGGTTTTTCCCTCTGTTGTATGTACTCGCTTCAAAGTTTTTGGATCTATATTGTGAGCAATTTCCGGTAGTTTCGGCTCATCCTCATCAACCTGAGCCCCGTCACTTCCACCCGGCACCTCACACCCAGGCTTATTCGGCGGCGGGCAGTTGGAGTTCAACCCCAACGGATCCACCCACCCCGTCGGATTCGGCACGTACTGGTACTGATTCAGCCCACCCGCCAATTTGATCGGATCCGGCGTCAGATACCGCCCCAGCCGCGGGTCGTAATACCGATGCCGGTTGTAATGCAGGCCGCTTTCGCCGTCGAAATACTGCCCCTGAAAACGCAGCGGCTGGTTCAGGTAGTCCTCGCCGGCCAGGGTCAGTGCGGCGACTTTGCCGTAGGCGTCGTATTGCGCGGACCAGACGATGTCGCCGCTGTAGTCGGTGAGTTCCTGCGGGGTGCCGAGGTGGTCGAGCTGGTAGTAGAACGGGCAGGCTTTTTTCGGGCCTTTGCCGTCGAGCAGTGCCAGCGGGCGGAAGGTGCCGGGTTCGTAGACGTAGCTGCGGTATTCGCTTTCGCTGCTTTCGGCGACGAGGTGATCGCCTTGCCAGAAGAATTCGGTGGTTTCGCCGTTGACGGTTTTGCGGATGCGCCGGCCGAAGGCGTCGTATTGGTAACTGGCGGTCTGGCCGTCGGGGCGGGTCAGGCCGATCAGGCGGTGCTGGCTGTCGTAGCGGTATTCGGTGACGAGAGTCTGCGCGCGGCCGCGACGTTCGCGGATCAGGTTGCCGAAGGCGTCGTAGTCGTAATGACGATCGCCTTGCATCAGCAAGCGATTGCCCTTGATCTGGCTGGGGCCGGGACGGTCCTGCATCAGCAGGTTGCCGGCCGGGTCGTGGGCGAAGGATTCCGGCAGTTCGTCGCGCGAGTGTCGTACGCGGATCAGCCGGTCGAGGGCGTCGTAGCCGTAGGTGCGCTGGCCGTGGCGGCTGTCGGCGATGTGCGCGAGATTGCCGTTGGCGCTGTAGGCATAATCGCGGCGGTACAACGCATCGCGCTGATGGCCTACGGCGTGGGCGAGTAATCGTCCTTGATCGTCGTAGGAATATTCGCTGAGCAGCAGACCTTGTTGGCGTTGCAGTTCGCGACCGGACTGGTAGACATGGCGGGTCAGCGGCGTGCCGTTGAGGTCAATCCCGTTCAGCGCGCCGCCCTTGGCGTGGCGGTAGTCGAGCACGCTGTTGTCCGGCAGACGCATGCGCTTGAGCTGGCCGCAGGCGTCGTAGCGGTAACGCAGGGTGCCCCAGCCCTGATGCTCGGTGATCAGCCGGTCCTGACGGTCGTACTCGAAGGCCAAAGGATGTTGCTGGCCGTCATCGACCCCAATCAAACGACCGAGGCGGTCGTATTGGTAAGTGATCTTGATGCCGTCGGGCAGGGTTTTGACCAGCAGACGCCCGGCAGCATCGCGTTTATACGCCGTGACTAACTGTGAACCGTCATCGCCGAACTCGGTCTTCTCCAGCAGATGGCCGTTGAGGTCATAGGCGTACGCGGTGCGGCGGCCGTCAAAACCGCTTTCCTGACGAATCAGCCCGGTCGACGTGTAGTCCAGTCGGTACTTTTCCCCGGATTCGTTTTCAATCTCGGTGAGCAGCAGTTGCGCATGGTCATAGCGGTACTGCACCCGCGTGCCGTCGGGGTTGATCCGCCGCGAAACCAGGTGCAGATCGTCGTCATACTCATAACGGGTGATGTGCCCCTGTTCATCGCGCTCGGCGGTGACCTGACCGTAGGCGCCGTAGCTGTAGGCGCGGGTGCTGCCGCCAGGAAATGTCGTCTGAATCAGTCGGCCAACGGCGTCCCAGTGCTGACGGGTGACCGCACCGTGTTCGTCCGCAGTTGTGGTCCGCCGCCCCAGTGCATCGTAGGAAAAGCGCCGTACGCCACCGTCGGGCAGGGTTTCCTCGGTCAACTGGCCAAGGCTGTTCCAGACCAAACGATGCCGGCTGCTGTCCGGGTAGCGGATCGACAGCAACTGCCCACGGGTGTCGTAGTAGTAATGGGTGACATGGCCGTCGGGATCGACCGCCTCGGTGACATCGCCCTCGGCATTGCGCCGGTAGATCCACACCGCCTCGCCGCGTGAACGCCGGTACAGGAAACCGTTGCGATACTCGTAGGACGTGGGCGCCTCGTCCGGCGGAATCAGCGCGATCAGCCGTCCGACGTCGTCGTAGCGGTATTCGGTGACAGCGCCCAAGGCATCGCGCTCGGCGATCAACCGGCCGGCATCGTCATAAGCCTTGAGCTGCTCGCCACCATCCGCCGAGACTTTACGCACCAGCCGCGCACGATCATCGTGGACGTAGGTCTCTTCGGTGCCATCGACATAATGCACCGCGACACTGCCGTCATCGTTCCAGACGTAGCGCGTGTCCATCTGCGAGAACGATGCCCAATGCCTGACACAGCGAGAAGCCTTGCCCGACCGCTCCCACTCCCAGAAGAAGCTCGCGCCCCCAGCCAGTTGCCGCTGAAGAATCACGTGAGCGTCGTCGTAGTCGTAACGCTCGCTGTCACCGACGGCGTTGGTCGCTTCGATCAGATGCCGGTACGCGTCGTAGCGGTAACTGACCAGTGCTTGTTCAGTGCTCCAGGCACCGTCGCGAAACACCTGGTAATCCACACCAACCAACTGCGCGCGGTCATAGCGCAACAACAGCGAACGCCCGGCGCCGTTGTCCAGGCGCTGCACCCGGTCAGACCGATCGCGCTGCACCGTCAGACGATTGCCATAGGCATCGCTGATCGCCGTCAGCCGTCCTGCACGAAAGTGATAAAAGCGCGCCGTGTCCCCGGCCAGCGCGAGGATCAGCTCTTCCGGCTCATCGCCCAGAAAAATCGCCGCCCGCGACAAACTGTTGTGAATCGCCGGCCGCTCACTACTCGGTAGCGGAAAACGGGTGCGACGGTTTTCGTGGTCGACCCAGACCACAAAGTCGCCTTCAAACGCCAGCCGATGCGCCAGCGAATGACTCCAGCCAAAGCCCAACCCAACATCGATTTCGGCGGCGCTGGAGCGATACAAACGGGTGAACTCAAACGGCAACACGCCATCGAGCACCGCATCGCTCAAGGTCAACAGTTCTTCGCCGGTGACCATCGACACCGGGCAGCCGTTGGTGCAGGTGCGAGGCACACAATCGGCGCTGTCACCGTTGGGGTTTTTCGCCTGATCCGGCGAGTCGTCATGCGGCTCATGCCGTTCCATCCTGCTCGAACCGCCAGGCTTGTCCCGCACCATTGGCGCCGGATTCGGCACCGTCAACACCAGCGAATCGGCCTGACGAATGTTCAGCGGTATCGCCGGTGTCGGTTTCAACTCAACGTCACGCACATTGAGCATCAGCGGCTTCAAAACGCTGGCATGCCGCGTCAAATCCGCCGAGGACGTCAGTTCGGCCAAGCGCAACGCCGAGGCCGCCAGCCACTCCCGCGCGCGCGGCGACTTGATCTTCGCCAGCACCTTGCTGCTCAAACGCAGCGGCACGCCGATGCCACCCGACACGCCCATCAACAGGAAGCTGATCAGCAATTCGACGCGCACCTCGGCGACCACTTCGGCCAAATGTTGCGGCGGCAGCATCTTCAGCCAACTGGTAAACGCGGCCAGATGAATGAATAGCAGCGGCTCGTCACTGAGGATCAACAGACCGTTGGCAATGGCGTCGCTGGAGGCATTCAATAACGCCTCAAGCTCGGCCTCGCTGAGGTATTCCAGCAACTTTTCACTGTTGGCCTGCAAGTCGGCGAGCAGGGCGAATACCTGTTTAATGTCATCCCAGACGCCATTCAGGGCTTTCTCGAATCCACGCCAGTCGGCCTGTTGCAACTGACCGTAACGCTCAAGAAATCCAGCGCTGGAAAACTCCGTCCACTGCGGCTGAAATTCGCTCCATTCAGCGCGCAACCAGCCCTCAAGGCCTGCAATGACACTTTCATAAGAGGCATATAGAGCACGCACATGGTCGGTGGACACATCGGGAAAGAAGGTGATGCGATAACGCTGGCCCCGATCGCAGTCGGTCACTTGCAGAATGCCGCTGGGGCCGATGGTGTAATGCAGCGGTTCGCCGAAAGTCAGCACGCCGCCGACATCGGCAAGCACCGGTTCGAGGGTTACCGGGGTGTTGCCAATCGGCACAAACCTCGCGGCCTCGAACATGTGCACCAGCGTCAGCGACCCGCTGGCCGAGCACATGACTACCGATGAACTGAGCGGTTGGCGCGACTTGATCGGCGCGCTAAGGCGCACGTCGTTGCCGACCGTAAAAACTTGCTCGACATCCAGCGCGGTGCCTGTCCAGAACTGCTCGGCCCGGGCCTCGTAGTTGTTCAGGCACAGGCGGAATTCGCGGATCAGGTGTTCGAAGTCCGGCTCATCGGGATTCAGGGCGGCAACAACGAGCAGGCCGATGCTGTTGTTCAGGGCCAGCAGCCGATCGGTTGGAAGCATTCGCAGTCTCTCGCGCACGTCAAAAAGGTGCGGGGACTTTGCGGGGGATCAAACAGGAAAGAAGTCGGGCGAGTAGGCGTTATCTGTAGGATGTTTCGACATGATTTGTAGGGCGGTATAGGGTTTCGTATTCTCGTTCACAACTAAGGGCCTTTACCTACCCGGAAGCCTTCAATGACAAAAGGATCAAGCGTCATGTCCAACACAGCCGAGCGGGTCAGCATCGTCGACACTCAGGTGTTGTCCCACGACTGGTACCTGCTGAAGAAAATCACCTTCGACTATCACCGCAACAACGGTGAGTGGCAGCGTCAGACCCGTGAGGTCTACGACCGTGGTAACGGCGCAGCGATTCTGCTGTTCAACCGTGAAAAACGCACGGTGGTGCTGACCCGGCAGTTCCGCCTGCCGGTGTTCGTCAATGGCCATGATGGCTTGCTGATCGAGGTGGCGGCCGGGTTGCTCGAAGGCGCGGCACCGGAGCAGCGTATCCGCGACGAAGCCGAGGAAGAGACCGGTTATCGCGTGCACGATGTGAAGAAGGTGTTCGAGGCTTACATGAGTCCGGGTTCAGTGACCGAGAAGCTGCACTTTTTCATTGCCGAATACGATTCGGCATCGAAGGTTGGCGAGGGTGGTGGACTGGAAGAAGAGACCGAAGAGCTGGAAGTGCTGGAGTGGGGGTTCGACGAGGCGTTGGCAGCGTTTCAGCGCGGTGAGATCTGCGACGCCAAGACCATCATGCTGTTGCAGTATGGGGCGATGAATAATCTGTTCGGCGCTTGATTCAGAACAGCTCGCCGGTTTTGCCAATTTGCGACCACTGCCCACCCTCCAGGCTCAGCAAGTGCTCTTTCGCCTCAAGCCCACCGGCAAACCCGGTCAGCTTCCCCGACGCGCCGATCACCCGATGACACGGCGCGACAATGGAGATCGGGTTGCGTCCGTTCGCTGCGCCCACTGCCCGTACAGCGCTGGGATTGCCAATCTGTCTGGCAATCTGGCTGTAGGTGCGCGTCTGGCCAAAAGGAATGGTCAGCAGCGCCGCCCAGACCTTTTTCTGAAAATCGGTGCCAGCGAAATCCAGTTCCAGATCAAAACAGTCACGCGCCCCGGAAAAATATTCTTCAAGTTGTCGAGCCGTTCGAATCAGGATCGGATTGTCGTGTGCCTCGCTCATCGGCCCGAGGCGCACGCGGTTCGGTTTATCGTTTTCCCAGAGGATGGCCGCCAGTCGTGAGCCGTTCGCGACCAGCTTCAGCTCGCCGACGGGCGAGGGCAGGGTGATGAACGTATAAGACATGACGACAGACTCCGGAGCAGGGTGGCAACAGCGCCCAGCATACTGCCTGATCGGGGAGGCGCAATACGCAAAGCCGACCATACTGCTTGGTGCTCTTGCAGCGTATCCCTCTCTGTTCTGCACAGACCCTGAAAACAAAAAAGAGATCGACTCATGAAGTACGAACCTTTGGCCAAATCGCTGATAGCGACCTCACTGGCACTCAGCTGTCTCATGGCTCACGCGGCGTCGGTGGCACCGGTTGCCGCAGAAAACGGCATGGTGGTCACCGCGCAACATCTGGCCACCCATGTTGGCGTCGACGTATTGAAAAGTGGCGGTAATGCCGTCGATGCGGCGGTCGCCGTGGGTTACGCGCTGGCGGTGGTCTATCCCGCAGCAGGCAACCTGGGCGGAGGCGGCTTCATGACCATTCAACTGGCAGACGGGCGCAAGACCTTCCTCGATTTTCGTGAGAAAGCACCACTGGCGGCCACTGCCAACATGTACCTCGACAAGGAAGGCAACGTCATTCCCGACTTGAGTACCCGTGGCCACCTGGCGGTGGGCGTGCCGGGCACCGTGTCCGGCATGGAGCTGGCGCTGAGCAAATACGGGACCAAACCGCGCAAGGAAATGATTGCGCCGGCGATCAAACTGGCGGAAGACGGTTTTGCGCTGGAGCAGGGTGACGTCGAGTTGCTGGAGTACGCCACCGACGTGTTCAAGAAGGACATGCGCGACTCCGGTTCGATCTTCCTGCATAACGGCGAGCCGATGCAGGTCGGGCAGAAACTGGTGCAGAAGGATCTCGGCAAAACCCTGCGGACCATTTCCGAAAAAGGCGCCGACGGCTTCTATAAAGGCTGGGTTGCCGACGCCATCGTCACCTCCAGCCAGGCCAACAAAGGCATCATCACCCAGGCTGACCTCGATAAATACAAGACCCGCGAACTGGCTCCGGTGGAATGCGACTACCGTGGTTATCACGTGGTCTCGGCGCCGCCGCCAAGCTCTGGCGGGGTAGTGATCTGCCAGATCATGAACATCCTCGAAGGCTATCCGATGAAGGATCTGGGCTTCCATTCGGCCCAAGGCATGCACTATCAGATCGAAGCCATGCGCCACGCCTATGTTGATCGCAACAGCTACCTGGGCGATCCGGATTTCGTCAAAAACCCGATCGAGCATCTGCTGGACAAGAACTACGCGACCAAACTGCGCGACGCCATCCAGCCGCAAAAGGCCGGCGTGTCGGCTGAACTCAAACCCGGCGTAGCCCCCCATGAAGGCAGCAACACCACTCACTACTCGATCGTCGACAAGTGGGGCAATGCGGTGTCGGTCACTTACACCCTCAATGACTGGTTCGGCGCGGGCGTGATGGCGAGCAAGACCGGGGTGATCCTCAACGATGAAATGGACGACTTCACCTCCAAGGTCGGCGTGCCGAACATGTACGGTCTGGTGCAGGGCGAAGCCAATGCGATTGCTCCGGGCAAGGCACCGCTGTCGTCGATGAGCCCGACCATTGTCACCAAGGATGGCAAAGTGGTGATGGTGGTCGGTACACCGGGCGGCAGCCGTATTATCACGGCGACTTTGCTGACCATGCTCAACGTCATCGACTACGGCATGGGCCTGCAGGAGGCGGTCGATGCGCCACGTTTCCACCAGCAGTGGATGCCGGAGGAAACCAACCTCGAAGACTTCGCCGCCAGCCCCGACACGAAGAAGCTCCTCGAGAGCTGGGGTCACAAGTTCGCCGGACCGCAGGACGCCAACCACATCGCCGCGATTCTGGTGGGTGCACCTTCGCTGGGCGGTAAGCCGGTCGGCAAAAACCGTTTCTACGGCGCCAACGATCCACGCCGCAACACGGGCTTGTCACTGGGTTACTGAGGCGCGTAAAAAGGGGGCGGGCTTACGTCCGCCCCTGTCTCAAGGACTGATCAAGGAAGGCTCATCATGACCACCGCATTACTGATCATCGACGTCCAGCGCGCCCTCTGCTCGGGTGAATATCAGTGCTACGACATTCAGCGTGTGCTCGACACCATCAACGGTCTCAGTGCTCGCGCACGCCAGGCTGGCGTGCGCGTGGTGCTGATCCAGCATGAAGAAGAGGACAGCCCGTTGGCCCATGGTGCCGAAGGCTGGCAACTGGCCGAAGGGCTTGAGACATCGCCTAAGGACCTGCGCGTACGCAAGACCACCCGGGACTCGTTTTACCAGACTGACCTGGGTAAATTTTTGCCAGGTGAAGACTTCGAACGACTGGTTATTTGCGGTCTGCAGACCGATTACTGTGTCAATGCGACCGTACGCCGGGCCCATGAGCTGGGTTATGACGTAGTGCTTGCCGCCGACGCGCATTCCACCGTCGACAACGGCAATATGAGCGCCGAAGACATCATCGCCGAGCACAACAAGGATCTGGCGCATCTGACTGGCTCGGTGGCGCGTATCGACGTCAAACCCGCAGCCGACATTACGTTCTGACTATCCACACAAAACCTGTAGGAGTGAGCCTGCTCGCGATAGCGGTGTGGCATTTGATGCAACATCGTCTGACCGAACGCTATCGCGAGCAGGCTCACTCCTACAGTGATTGCGAAATCCTGATTGCTATGTACATCAGGGATTTCCGCCGGCAGCACTGGCATACTGCGCGCCGTCCGAAGAATGGAATCTCTCGATGTTCGCTATCTCCCGGCGTCATGCCTTGGCGCTGATGTGCCTTGCGTTTGCCTCTATCACCCACGCCAGCAGTTTCGATTGCGCCAGCGCTGCCAGCAAAACTGAAAAAGCCATTTGTGGCGACCCGCAGATCTCGCAACTCGATGAGAAGCTGGGCAAGCTCTGGCACTCGACATCGGCTGATGTCCCCGATGCCAAAGGCCTCAAGGCAGACCAGCGGCAGTGGCTGAAAAACCGCAACGCCTGTGGCGATCAGACAGCCTGTTTGCGTCGGCAGTATTTAATGCGCCTGACCGAACTTGAACACGCCACCCAGCCCTTCAGTTGGGACGCGACCTGGCAGCTCATTCCGCCAGGGACCTCAACCTCGGCGACAGTCATAACCCAGCGCCGCGACCCCACGCACATCAGCATCGACATCACGGCGGCTGAGGGCGCCAACTCCGGTGATCTGGATGGCGTTGCCACACTCAAGGACGGTAAAGCCGTTTACTCGGAAGACCAGTGCACCCTGTTGTTCACCCCCATCAATGGTGTGCTGGATATTTCTCTCGTCGGTGCAGGCGGATATTGCAGTGCCGGGTTGGGCGTCTACTACACCGGTCGTTTTGTCGCTTCGAAGCAACCGCTGACGCTGGATTACGACATGCTCAGCCTGGGCCTGGCGCAAACACCGGGAGAAAACCAGGCACTGCACACGTTGCTCAAGACTGATTATCAGACGCTGGTGGAAAAGTCCGGCTCGTTGATGACCGCTGAACCTTCCGCTGATGTACCGGGTAGTCAGGTCTGGGAGATGTGGATGCGCGGCCTGGGTGGCACCGGCATCGTGATGCGGTCAGCCGATGGCCATTTCTGGGTCTTGTTGGTTACTGATGACAACACCGGTCACTCGCGCCTGCGCTATTACACCGACGTTGCGAAATGGAAAAAACGCCTACCCGGCGCCTTGCACGACTGGAACGAGCGCATGAAAGATCATCTGGAACTCCCCGTAGACTTCATGCCCTGATCTGCGCAGCATTGCGCCATCACGTCGCAAACAACACCCCACGAATCTCGCCCACCCGCGGCGCTACGACCACGCCCTCCAGCACCATGCGCGTGATCGTCTGTGCCGCCGTTTGATAATCCTCATCCTGCGGCACTTCGCGCCCCATGATCCGGCCCATCTGCCAGCCGATATTGGTGTACGTGCGCGTCGCCGACCAGATGAACAGCATCAAATGCTCCGGATCCACCGGCGCGAGCAAACCGCGCTCGATCCAGCTGCGCAGACATTCAACGTTGCGCCGCGCTTCGGCCTGCAACAGATCGCGGCACTCATCCGGCAACTGGCGACCGCCCAATAACAATTCGCCACTGAACACCTTGGCAATCGCCGGATGTTCGCGGGCGATGCGAATGCGTGCGGCCACGTAGGCGCGCAGTCCCGTCAGCGGATCATCACTTTCACGCAGCACCGCCGAGGCTTCCAGCAGCGGCTCGACAAACCCCAGCAGCACTTTGCTGTAGAGGTTTTCCTTGCTCTGGAAGTAGTAATACAAATTGGCTTTGGGCACCCCGGCACGCGCCGCGATATCGCGGGTCTGGGTGGCGTTGAAGCCGTTGGCGGCGAATTCCTCGCTGGCAGCGGCGAGGATCAACTGCTCGTTGCGTACGCGGATGGCACTCATGGCAATACAGGTTGGCTGGACGGCATGGAAAGATTCTGGCGATTTCGGTTTCGCAATATACAAAACTATATAGCGATGAAGCCAGCACACTCGAAGGGCGACGCTATGCTGGTTCGATCATTGACTGGAAACGGAGCAGGCACATGACCCTTCAGACACTGCGGGCCGACGCGACACACCTGGATGCGGTGGCGCAGTTGTTCGACGCTTACCGAGTCTTTTACCAGCAGCTGTCGAACCTTGAGCAATCACGAACCTTCATCGCCGCGCGCATGGCCAGCGATGAATCCGCGATTTTTCTGGTTCAGGATGAAAAGGGCGAGGCGCTGGGGTTCGTGCAGTTGTATCCGACGTTCTCGTCCATCGATGCCCACCGCACCTGGCTGCTCAGCGACCTGTTCACCACGCCCGCCGCCCGTGGGCGTGGGGTTGGCCGATTGTTGATGAACACTGCACGCGACTTTGCCTTGGCGACCGGTGCCAAAGGGCTGGTACTGGAAACCGCAACCGACAACTTCACTGCGCAGGGGCTGTATGAATCATTGGGTTATGTCCGCGATACGGGTTACTACACCTATTTGCTCGACTTGCGTCAGGGCTGAACGGCCGCCATCAGCATTAGCTCGATCTGCGCCAATTCCCAGGTACTGAGCAAACTCACCGGATCGGTGCCGTAACGCTGCCAGCTCTCCAGCGCACCTTCTTGCCCATCGTCGCTGCGGGCAAATTCACAGTGGTGTAACCGCCCACCTTCAACATCCAGCAGCAGGCGCCAGCCCTCGATATCGACCGCAACCAGTCCGGCTGCGGTGGGCACATCGCAGATGTTGAAAGCGAGCACACCCAGCGCCGCTTCACGCAGACGCTGACACACCTCGCGGGCGCTCAGAAATGCAGACATGTCGAACTCAATGACCAGAGGAGCGGGCCAGCATAAAGGTCGGGCCGACAAGTGTCAGCGTTCACTGGCCCGATCCGCGACAATTCCGTAACATCCGCAACCCTCTTTTTCCCGAACACCTGCAGCCGCACTCGGCGGCCGCTCAATCAGGTAAGCCATGAAACCGATACGTCTGCGCGCCGATGTCCTGGCCGGACTCACCACCTCGTTTGCCCTGTTGCCCGAATGCATTGCGTTCGCACTGGTGGCGCACCTCAATCCGCTGATGGGCCTGTATGGCGCGTTCATCATTTGCACGCTGACGGCGTTGTTCGGCGGCCGGCCGGGCATGGTCTCCGGCGCGGCCGGTTCGATGGCCGTGGTCATCGTTGCGCTGGTGGTGCAGCACGGTGTGCAGTATTTGCTGGCGACGGTGTTGCTTGGCGGTTTGATCATGATGGCGTTCGGTTTGCTGCGCCTGGGCAAACTGGTGCGCATGGTGCCGCACCCGGTGATGCTCGGCTTCGTCAACGGCCTGGCGATCATCATTGCGCTGGCGCAACTGGAACATTTCAAGAACGGTGAGGACTGGCTCAGCGGTACGCCGTTGTATCTGATGGCCGGGCTGGTGGCGCTGACCATGGCCATCGTCTATATCCTGCCGCGTCTGACGAAAGCGGTGCCGCCGGCACTGGTGGCGATCCTCGGCGTCGGTCTGCTGGTCTATCTGTTCGGTCTGCCGACCCGCACCCTCGGCGACATGGCGCACATTGCCGGCGGCTTGCCGACGTTCGCTTTGCCGGACATCCCGTGGAATCTTGAAACCCTGCGCATCATCGCGCCTTACGCGATTCTGATGGCGCTGGTCGGTCTGCTGGAAACCCTGCTGACGTTGAACCTGACCGACGAAATCACCGAAACCCGTGGCTACCCGGATCGCGAGTGCGTGGCGCTCGGTGCGGCCAATATGGTCTCGGGCGCATTCGGTGGCATGGGCGGTTGCGCGATGATCGGCCAGACCGTGATCAATCTCAGCTCCGGTGGGCGCGGGCGCTTGTCTGGCGTGGTCGCTGGGGTGTTGATTCTGTTGTTCATTCTGTTTCTGTCGCCGCTGATCGAGCGTATTCCGCTGGCGGCGCTGGTGGGTGTGATGTTTGTGGTGTCGCAGCAGACTTTTGCCTGGGCGTCGTTGCGGGTGGTGAACAAAG
Organism: Pseudomonas sp. H1_D05; assembly: GCF_054682705.1. Classification (NCBI taxonomy): domain Bacteria; kingdom Pseudomonadati; phylum Pseudomonadota; class Gammaproteobacteria; order Pseudomonadales; family Pseudomonadaceae; genus Pseudomonas; species Pseudomonas sp. H1_D05. Next base: position 5,840,776 of record NZ_CP162825.1, on the reverse strand, counting down.
TGCCGCTCAATGATGTGCTGGTGATCATTGCTGTGACTACCATCACTGTGTTCACTGATCTGGCCACTGCGGTGCTGTGCGGCATCATCATCGCTGCGCTCAACTTTGCCTGGCAGCAGGCGCGTGAGTTGTATGCCGATGAGCATCTGGAGGCTGACGGCAGCAAGCTTTATCGTTTGCATGGCACGTTGTTTTTTGCTTCGACTACGCCGTTTCTCAATCAGTTTGATCCGGCTAATGATCCGGCCCGGGTGACTTTGGATTGTCGGCATTTGAGTTTTGTCGATTATTCGGCGATTGCGGCTTTGAGGACTCTGCGCGAGCGCTATGCCAAGGCGGGTAAGCATTTGCAGGTGTTTCATTTGTCTGAGCGGTGCAAGAAATTGTTGAAGCGGGCGGGTGAGGTGCATCACTGATTGTCTGGTTGACCGGGTATATATCCGTTGCTGCGGGTGTTGCTGATTTGGGTTCCGCCCTTACGGCGGGTCACTTTTTCCAGACGCCGAAAAAGTAACCAAAAAGGCTTGCTCCTACGTGCGGCCCGCTCGCTGGGGCTCGGGGTTCCTTCGCTCCGGGCTCCATCCGGGCGCATCGCCTACGGTTTGCTTCGCTGCACCTCCTCTCGATGCATTTGGCTGCGCCAAACGGTCGCTGCGCTCCCACGCCCGGATGAATCCCTCCACTCAGCCTTCCGACGTCGCCCGTGGATCAAGATCAAGAGCTGCAGCCGAGCTAACGCTCATCCTGTTGAGTGGGGCGGCTTTGCCGCTGGGGTTTTACGCACGTTAAAACTGTGGGAGTGAGCCTGCTCGCGATGGCGTCGGGTCGGTCAAAGATGCTTTGAATGACACGCCGCTAGCGCTTGCAGATTCGCTCCCACTGGTGTTGTTGTGTGGCCAGACTTCAGATGGCCGGGAAGTCGATATCGGTCAGTGCTGCGTTATTCAGGTAGTTGGTCAGGCTCTGTACGGCCACCAGTGCGATCACTTCGATGATCTTCACGTCGTCGATGCCGGCGGCGCGGGCGGCGGCGATTTGTTCATCAGTCAAATGGCCGCGGCTTTCGGTCAGCTGACGGGCGAGGGTGGCGTAGGCGTTGAGCTCGCCCTGGCGTGCGGCGACGATGTCCTGCGCCGAGAGCCCGGCTTTGCCGGCAAACAAGGTGTGCGCCGCCAGGCAGTAATCGCAACCGTTGACCTGTGAGGTGGCGAGGTACACGGCTTCTTTTTCCTGGGCGTTCAGCGAGGTCTTGCCGAGGATGGCCGAGGCTTGTACGTAGGTTTCGAGGGCCACCGGTGCTTTGGCCAGGGTGGTGAAGACGTTGGGCAGGAAACCGATTTTCTTTTTCACGCCTTCCAGCACAGGGCGGCTGGCGTCGGCGGCGGTTTCGAGGCTGATAGCGTGGATGCGGCTCATGGTGATTCTCCGAAAGTCCGGTGCGAAGTGCGCCGGGGATGGAGGTCATGTTATTGAGCCGGGCTGGTGGATTGGCGGCAAATCGTCGAGGATATGCGGCAGATCGTCCAGATATGCCCTCGGAGTCGTCCATGGATCGCCTTTCAACATTGCTCAGCCATTTCGGCGTGAATGCCGGTACGTTCCACAGCGGCGCGTTTTGCGGCGTCAGCGTTCATGACAACGAGCCGGTGGGGCATGTGCATCTTTTGCAGGCCGGTGAATTGCTGCTCAAACCGGGCAACGAGCGTGAGATTCGCCTGAGCGAACCGTCGCTGATCTTCTTCCCCCGACCCTTTACCCATCGCATGTTTGCCGATGAAGCCATGGACACCCGATTGGTCTGCGCCACGCTGACGTTTGATGGCGGCTCCGGCAATGCCCTGGCGGCGGCGCTGCCGGATTATCTGGTGCTGAAACTGACGGACATCCCGGAACTGGGCAACACCGTGGAATGGCTGTTCAAGGAAGCGTTTGAAGGTCATTGCGGGCGGGTGGCGGTGATGGATCGCCTGTTCGAACTGCTGGTGATTCTGTTGCTGCGGCACTTGATCAGCAGTCGGGAGCAACAACCGGGGATGATCGCCGGTCTGGCCGATCCACGCCTGTCCCGTGCCTTGAACCTGATGCACGAGCAACCGCAAAAACCTTGGAGCGTGGCGGATCTGGCCGCTGTCGCCAACCTGTCCCGCGCCGGGTTTGCCGAGCAGTTTCGCCGGGTTGTCGGGCAAACGCCGGCCGATTACCTGCTGAGCTGGCGCGTCAGTCTGGCGCAGAAACGCCTGCGCGAAGGCAGACCGATTGCGCTGATTGCCGAAGAGGTCGGTTACGAAAGTCCTTCGGCGCTGGCCCGGGCGTTTCGGCGCAAGACCGGGCTCAGCCCACGCGAGTGGAAGGCGGGTGCCTGAGGATCATTTGGCGAATTTCTTCGCCCCGGCGACACACAGGATCACGCCAAACGTCACGGCGAGCATGCCGAGGCTGACCTGTTCATGCAGCAGCGTCGCCGCCAGCGCCAGACCGAAAAATGGCTGCAGTAATTGCAGCTGACCGACCGCGGCAATCCCACCCTGAGCCAGACCGCGATACCAGAACACAAAACCGATCAGCATGCTGAACAGCGACACATAGCCCAGGCATAGCCACGCCGACAGACTGACCGTGCTGAACGATGCGGGCGCCAGCCACACACTCAACACCGCCATGAGTGGCAGCGAAAGCACCAGCGCCCAGCAAATCACCTGCCAGCCGCCGAGAGTGCGCGACAACTTCGCGCCTTCGGCATAACCGAGACCACAGGCCAGAATCGCCGCGAGCATCAGCAGATCGCCAGTGGGCGAGGCAGTCAGACCTTGTGCCAGCGCGAAGCCGACCACCAGCGCGCTGCCGAGCATCGAGAAAATCCAGAACACCGGTCGCGGCCGCTCACCGCCGCGCAGCACAGCAAAAATCGCTGTGGCCAGTGGCAGCAAGCCGACAAACACAATCGAATGCGCCGACGTCACGTGTTGCAACGCCAGTGCGGTCAACAGTGGAAAGCCAAGCACCACGCCCAGCGCGACAATCAACAGCGACACCCACTGATTGCGCGCCGGGCGCCGCTCGCGAAACAGCCACAACAGCGCCACCGCCAACACCCCGGCGATGGCGGCGCGAACCACCGTGAGAAACACCGGATCGAACTCCAGCACCGCCAGACGCGTGGCCGGCAGCGAACCGCTGAAGATCACCACGCCGATAAAACCGTTGATCCAGCCACTGGTTTTTTCCAGTGCCGGGGTCGTCAGATTCGAAGTCCTTTCCATCACCGTTCACGCTCGGAAGTGGGTTGCATTGCGGTCATGCTAGAGCCGAGAATCAGCACAATCAAAGAATTGTCATGGATACATCCGGCATGCCACGTTCGCGCTACAAGACACTGGTTGACGCCTACGCGGCGGACATTCGCTCGGGGATGTTGCCGCCAGGTACACGGTTGCCGACCCATCGGCAACTGGCGGCTCAGGAAGGGTTGGCGCTGGTCACGGCCTCGCGGGTATATGCAGAGCTGGAGGCCATGGGCCTGATCAGCGGCGAGACCGGGCGCGGTACGTTTGTCCGCGAAACGTCGTTGTCGCCGGGGCAGGGCATCGATCAGAAAGACGTGGCGGTCGGCATGATCGACCTCAATTTCAATTATCCGTCGTTGCCCGGTCAGGCGGATTTGTTGCGCACAGCGCTGCGCCAATTGGCGTTGTCAGGCGATCTGGAGGCGTTGCTGCGTTATCAACCGCACGCCGGGCGCGGCCACGAGCGTGCATCGGTCGCGCGGCACCTGCTGACGCGCGGGGTGAGGGTCGAGGCCGAGCAAGTGCTGATCGTCAACGGCGCCCAGCAAGGCCTCGCAGTGACGCTGATGGCGCTGCTCAAACCCGGCGATGTGATCGCCGCCGACGCGCTGACCTATTCCGGGTTCAAGGTGCTGGCCGAAGCGCTGCATCTGGAAGTCGTAGCCATTGCGCTCGGTGATCAAGGGCCGGATCTCGCCGCGCTGGACAAACTCTGTCGCAGCCGCTCGGTGCGCGCCGTGTACAGCATGCCGACGTTGCACAACCCGTTGGGTTGGGTGATGCCGCTGGCGCAGCGCGAGCAGTTGGTGGCGATTGCCCGGCGATATGATCTGACAATAATCGAAGACGCGGCCTACGCCTTTTTGGTTGAAAACCCACCGCGTACGCTGATCGATCTGGCGCCGGAGCGCACGGTGTACGTGTCGGGCCTGTCGAAAAACATCGCCACAGGCCTGCGTGTCGGTTTCATCGCCGCCCCGACCGACGTGGTGCCAGCACTGGAACGCATCATCCGCGCCACGACCTGGAACACCCCAGGCGTCATGACTGCCATCGCCTGTGGCTGGCTCGACGACGGCACGGTAACGGTGCTGGAAGAACAGAAGCGCAACGACGCCAAGGTGCGGCAGGCACTGGCGACCGAAGTGTTGAAAGGCCTGCCGAGCATTGGTCATCCGGCGTCGTATTTCCTGTGGCTACCGCTGCCGGAAGACGTGCGCGCCGATCAGATTGTCGTCGAGCTGATGCACGAGCAGATTTCCGTCACCACGGCCGAACCGTTTTCGGTGGCGGGTCATGTGCCGCATGCGATTCGCCTGGCGTTGGGCTCGGTAGAGATGGACGTGTTGCGTCAGGCGTTGAGCAAAGTCAGAAAGATCATTGGCGCTTACCTGTAAAAACAAAATGCTACCCTTGCGCGGCCCGATGCAGACCGATCCGGAACCCTCGATGAAAAACACCGCTGCACTGTCACTCGCCCTGATGCTCGCCACTGGCCTGTCCAGTACGTTCACCCTCGCCGCAGGCGACCCCGAAGCCGGCGCGAAAATTTTTCCGCGTCTGTGCGGCGGCTGCCATCAGGTCGGCGAATCGGCCCGCCCCGGATTCGGTCCGCAACTCAATGGCATCATCGGTCGGCCCGCCGGTACGTCAGCGAATTACGTGTATTCAGAGGCGATGAAGAACTCGGGAGTGACCTGGGATCGCGAAACGCTGATCGCCTATCTGAAGGATCCGAAAGGCGTGGTGCCGGGTACGCGGATGATTTTCTGGGGCTTGAGCGACGAAGAAAAACTCGACAATTTGCTGGCGTACCTCCAGACCTTCACGCAATAACGGCAGCTCACAGGGCATGCGTGTTTTTGAGGTGCAGCGATGTCGGTTGATACTCTCTGTGGCACCCCCTCCATCACGCTCGATTGATTCCGCCGCCAGGGTCATGACCGTCACCACCACGTCTTCTTCGCGACTCAAGTATTGCGGTGTTCGGGCGATATGCCGGACACCCAAGTCCCTGATTGAAAAATGACATGAAAAAGCTATTCGTCGTTGTTGCTGGCCTCGTTTTGCTGACGGGTTGCGTGACCAAAGATCTCAGCGTTGAAGACCGCCAGCAGATCAAAACCGTGAAAGTGCTGCCGGTGTTTGTTGCCGTCGATAACTTTCAATACACCAGCATGACGCAGGCCTGGGGCGCCGGCCTGGGTGCTGGAGCCGGCGCAGCGGCAGGTATGGCCTCAGGTGCTTCGACTTCTGGCGCCGGTGCGTTAACGGGGGCAGGCTCTGTGGCAGGGAGGAAAGCGGCGGACGTGGCCACCGGCGATATCACTCTGGCGATTCGCAACAACATGAAGGCCAATGGCATCGACCTGAGCCAGTTGATCCGGCAAAGCTTCGAAAAACGCGTACAGCAGGAACATCTGTTTACCGTGGCGGGCGAGGGTGAGCGAGCCGATGCCGAGGTCGAAATTCTGGTCTCGCAATGGGGCCTCTGCCTGAAGAACTTCAGCACCGTGTTGTATCCCGTCATCGGTGCCACGGCGCAAATCAAGCGCAACGGCTCAGCGGTATGGCGTAATTTCGACACGATCTCTGTATCCAACGATGCCAACACCATCGCTTATACACCGGAGCAGTACGCCACGGATCCCGAGGCGTTGCGCAAAGCGTTCAGCCATGTGTCCGATCTGGTGGTCAACAAGCTGGTCGATCACTTGAAACAGTAATCGGCACAAGGCGATCGTGTTCGCGGAACGCTGCAGTCGGTCACGGGTCGATAGGGTACTTGTGCGGTATTTCCCTATCGTCCGGCACACCGTTGCACTCAAGGAGCTCACCATGAAATCTCTGCTACTGGCAGCCCCGCTGTTGCTTGTCAGCGCAATCGCCCATGCCGGCATCCCTATGCTCAACGCGACGTGCCCGGGCAAGATCGAAGTGCACGCCGATGAAGGCGGGCCGATCTACATCAATGGCAAGGAAGGCCAGTTAAAGAAATTCAATGAGAACTACTTCGAAACCAAAGGCGCGGGCGTGACCATTTCCCTGAGCATCAATCCCGACGGTTCGCCTGCGGTGTCGTACACCGGGAAGAACCGGGCCAACGGGATTTGCGAAGTGAAGAAGGGCTGATCACGCCACCTGATTACGACCTGCCGCCTTGGCCTGATACAACTGCTGATCGGCGCGTTTGATCAGTGCGTTGTGGTTGTTATCGGCCGGGTCCGCCAGGCCGATGCCGATGCTGACCGTCACCTGCCCGATCACCGGGAAGTGAGCTTCGGCGACCGCCACGCGGATCTTCTCGGCGACAACTTCCGGGGTGTCGGGTTTGGCGATTTCCGGCAACAGCACAGCGAACTCTTCGCCGCCGTAACGGGCGACGAAGTCCGTGGTGCGCAAACTGCTCTGAATCAACTGCGCCAATTGTTGCAGCACATCATCACCCACTGCGTGGCCGTGGGAATCATTGATGCGCTTGAAGTGATCGGCATCGATCAGCAGCAGGGAGAACGGACGTCCGGTGCGGCGGAACAGCAGTGTGTATTCGGTGAGTTTCTCGTCGAAACGGCGACGGTTGTAAACGCCGGTCAAACTGTCGTGGGTCGCCAGGCTGAGCAATTCGGCATTGGCCTGCGTCAGCGCAGCGGTGCGTTGCGCGACGGTTGCCTCCAGCGAGGCATTGGCCTCTTGCAGCTCGCGCTCTTTGCCGAGCAGCGATTGCGTCATGGCATCAATGGACTGGCCGAGCTGGGCAATTTCCAGCACCGGGTGCTGCAGCGGGAATTGCGCACCGGGCTGTTGGTTTTGCACCTGCCGCGCCGAGCGCGCGAGCTGTTCGATCGGTCGGCTCAGGTACAGCGCCAGGTAGTAAGCCACCAAGCCGAACAGCACCGCCGCGACCACACCCAGAATCAGCAATTTGTACATCAGCAGGCGCGCCGGTTGCAGTGCGGTTTCCAATGGCTGGCGCACGGCAATCGACCATGACAGCACCGTACTCGATGGCGTCGGTACGGTGACCACGCTGGTGAGGAATCCGTTGCCCGCCGTCCAGCCTTGCCTTTTGGTGTCAATTGCCAGTTGCTGACCCATCAGCGCTTCCGGGTAGAGCACTTTGCCATCGTGATCGATGATCAACGCTTCGATATCCGGCGTTGAGTTTTTATGCGAAAGCGCCGCCGACTCAACAATGCGGGTCACCCAGCTCCAGTGTGCGTGGGCGCCAAGAACACCAATCACCTGGCCGTCTGCGTTGCGGATCGGTGCGGCGAAATCGATGAAACGCAGCGGTTCACCGTTCGGCAGGGCCGGCAGCATTTTCGCCAGCAACACCGCCTCATGAGGATCGCCGGTGTACTCGCCGCGCAACCCGGCCTGGAACCAGGGCCGTTGCTGCACCGATTGGCCGACCAGCAAGTCGTTCACCGCCTGATGCACCTTGCCCTCGGCATCGGTGACGCCCATCCACGCATACTCGGTGCGGGCCTGGGTGCGCAGTTGCATCGATTTCAGAATCGCCGGGTTATCCAGATCACCACGCTCCAGATGCGGCGCACGGCTGAGCAGATACACCTCCAACTGGCGTTCGCGCAGTCGTTCACCCAACAACGATGCAGCCGAGCGCGCGGTGTTGAGCAACGCATTGCCGCTGGCCTGCTTCATTTGTTCCGTGGCGATATGGCCGACATAGAAGCCCACGCTCAGCAGCGTCAGCAGGGATAAACCGGCAAACCAAAGGGTGAGGTGGCTACGCAGACTGGCTTTGAGCATGGGCAGTCGAGGTCTGTTTTGGAGTTGTGGCCGCATGGTATGCGCAATGGGCGGTGGGTGGCCAGTCGGGGAATGGATGGCGCCGGACGTGAAAAAGCCCGGCTGATCAGGCCGGGCTTTCATTGTGATTGCGATGAAGCCGCAGAGTTATGCGACGCGGCGTTCGATCAGACGATCAGCGCCACCTTCAGCAACGCGGCGTTCGATCAGGCGATCAGCGCCACCTTCAGCAACACGACGTTCGATCAGGCGATCAGCACCACCTTCAGCAACACGACGTTCGATCAGGCGATCCGAGCCACCTTCAGCAACACGACGTTCGATCAGGCGATCCGAGCCACCTTCAGCAACACGGCGTTCGATCAGACGATCGGAGCCACCTTCGGCAACGCGGCGTTCGAGCAGACGATCGGAGCCACCTTCGGCAACGCGGCGTTCGAGCAGACGATCAGAACCGCCCTCAGCAACACGACTTTCAATCAACTTGTCCGAGCCGCCTTCTGCGACTTGGGTGTGTGCCGGGGTGGCGGCAAAAGCGTTAATGGCGAAAACCGAGAAAGCGATGCTGAGAAGGGTCTGGCGTTTCATGATCGTGTGCTCCGGGGTGTTGTTGGTTGGTATGGAGCTGATGTTACGCCGTGGAATTTTTATGAGAACTTCATTGCCGTGATGGTGAACATCGACCGCAATGATGGTTCACCAATCCGCCTTGTAGGAGCTGCCGCAGGCTGCGATCTTTTGATCTGGCCGTTTCTCAGCGCGAGTTCGCCGCCCGCACACACAACTCACCGGTCGCCCGTGTCAGGGCCAGCTCATGCAGCGCGTCGTGGGTCAGGCCGCTGCGCGCCTTGGCCAGCCACACCGGGCAATTCGCATCATGGCGATACGGCGTGAAATCGGCGTATTGCTGCAGCAGGCGGGTTTGCAGTTCATCCAGACGCGGGCGAATCTGTTTAGCCAGGTCGGGGCGCGGGGTGTCCGGCGCGGCGCCGGACGCTTGCCATTGTGCGAGCAAGCCGTACTGCACCAGTTTATTCGCTTCCATTTGCGCGGCGATCAGTTGCGCCACGTCTTCCGCGTCGAGCTGGCGCTCGGTGGCCAAGTTGCGGGCATTGGCGATAACCTGCGCTTCACGCGGGCTGTCCTGAATCGGCTTGCCGCTGTCCCATTTGGTCAGCGCGACGAGGTCGCCGATGTTCAGGCGTTCGTTGAGTGTTTCCAGCAACGGCTTCAACGTTTCGCCAGGCGCGGCGGCGTGAGCGCTGGTGGTGAGCACGGCGAGGAGGGTGGCGGTCAGCAGATGGGCAAAGCGCGGCATGAACAGAGCCTCAATGAGAGAAGTGAAAGTGGGCATTTGTTTACCACAGCTCTGAACTTGCACCTACAGAAGCGTGTCCGTTACACAGGCGCGGCCACCGGTCATAAACACCGATTTGAAATGTTAATTGCGCCCCGCGTGCAACTCACCGAAGCTATCCTCCATCAGCCCTCCCGCCGTCGAGATGGACCTCTATTCAATGCAAGCCGTCGCCCAACGCCCACTCTGGCACACCTACCTGCTGTTCCTTGCGCCGATGGTGCTGTCGAACTTTCTGCAATCGATGTCGGGCACGGTAAACAGCATCTACATCGGCCAGATGCTCGGCACCCAGGCGTTGGCGGCGGTGTCGGGGATGTTTCCCATCGTGTTCTTCTTTATCGCACTGGTGATCGGCCTCGGCGCGGGCGCCGGTGTGTTGATCGGTCAGGCGTGGGGCGCGCGTGAGCCGCACATGGTCAAGGCGATTGCCGGGGCAACGCTGTTGCTCGGGGTGTTGATCGGTCTGGTGGCGGCGGTATTGGGCAGCGTGTTCGCGCGGCAGGCGCTGACGGGGCTGGGGACGCCGGCGGATGTGCTTGACGATGCCGTCGCGTATGCCCATGTGATGATGTGGATCTTGCCGTCGCTGCTGGTGTTCGTGTTGTTCACGCAACTGTTGCGCGGGGTCAGCGATACGCTGTCGCCATTGCTGGCGCTGATGGTCTCGACCTGTGTCGGGCTGGCCCTGACCCCGGCGCTGATTCGCGGCTGGTTCGGCTTGCCGCAATTGGGTATTCAGAGTGCGGCGTACGCCGGGCTTGCCGGTAACCTCGCGGCGATGGCGTGGCTGGCGTGGCGCCTGATTCGCAAGGGGCACCCGTTGGCGCCGGATCGGGAGTTCTTCGCCGCGCTGCGCCTTGACGGGGCGATTCTCGGCAAGGTCTTGCGCATCGGTCTGCCGACCGGCGTGCAGATGATTGTGCTGTCGCTGTCGGAGCTGGTGATCCTGGCGCTGGTCAACCAGCACGGCTCGCAAGCGACCGCCGCGTATGGCGCGGTGACGCAGATCGTCAACTATGTGCAGTTTCCGGCGTTGTCGATTGCGATCACCGCGTCGATCCTCGGTGCGCAGGCCATCGGCGCCGGGCGGCTGGAGCGCATGGGGCCGATTCTGCGCACCGGACTGTTGATCAACGTGTGCCTGACCGGCGGTTTGATTGTGCTCGGCTACCTGTTGTCGCACTGGTTGCTGGGGCTGTTCCTGACCGAGGACTCGACCCGGGCGATGGCTGAGCATCTGCTGCACATCATGTTGTGGAGCCTGTTGGTGTTCGGCTTCCAGGCAATCATCGGCGGGATCATGCGCGCGAGCGGCACGGTGTTGGTGCCGGTGGCGATTGCGATCATTTGCGTGGTTGGCGTGCAACTGCCAGCGGCGTACTGGCTGGACGGGCAGTACGGTCTGCAGGGTGTGTGGATGGCGTTTCCGGTGGCCTATCTGGGCATGCTGGTGTTGCAGACCTTGTATTACAAACTGGTCTGGCAGCATCAGAAGATCGAGCGTCTGGTGTAGGCGCTGGCGTAACAGTCGGACGTTTGCTTAATTCAATCGAGGCCCTCGACGGCTAGCCCCGCCCGGAGAATCCCATGTCGATCCGATTGCTGCTGGTTGCCGCGTGTTCGCTGTGCGTCATCTGTACCGCGCGGGCTGTCGAATACACGCGGGTCAACACCACCGCAAGCCAGATCAGTTTTACCTACAACCAGATGGGCTCGCCGATGTACGGCACCTTTGGAAAGTTTGAGGCGACGCTGGACTTCGATACCAACAACCTCGCCAACGCCCGTACCACCTTGCACATCGACCTCAACAGCATCGATGCCGGCAGCGAAGACGCCAACACCGAGCTGGTGAAACCGGCGTGGTTCGACACTGAAAAATTCCCTGTCGCGGTTTTCGAATCCAGCCACTTCACCCAAGTGGCCGAGCACCACTACCTGATTGCTGGCCAGCTCACCCTAAAAGGCATTACCCGTGAAGTGCAGGTGCCGGTGGAATTGAAACCGGACAGTGCCATCGGCATTTTCGACGGTGAACTGGTGCTCAAGCGTGACGAGTTCGGCCTCGGCGCGGGCGAGTGGGCGGACACCGTGGTGTCCAAGGACATCGCCATCAAATTCAAAGTGGTGGCGCCACAGCAGTGACGCCCGCCTTTGCAATCAATAGGCCCGCCAGTGCCCCGGCACCCAGCGCCATTGGTTGCCGCCCCAGCGATAGTGCCCCGCAACCCAGTGATAACCCGGCGCCGGCATCACCGGAACGACCTCGACCAGCGGCGGAGGCCGATGCGGACGGGCCGGTTCGACGACGCAACCGGACAACGTGACGGCCACCAGCGTGGCGGCCAGCAGTGCTTTAACGGTCTTCGACATGGTGGTGTTCTCGCAAGAAGTGATGGTCAGGCTGTCGCGCATTCATCGCACCCAATGCCCCTCGACCCAGAACCAGTTTGGTCCGCGTGCCTGCCAGTGCCCGGGTTTCCAGCGCGCGCCGTACCTCACCGGTTGCCAGTGGCCGGGTATCCATACGTAACCGCGTCCTTGCCAGCGCCAATGACCTTGATCCCAGACATAACCGGGACGTGCGCCGGGCATCACTTCCATGCGCATCGGCGGTGGGGCTTGCTGGACGATCACCACCGGTTGCGCAAACACCGGGGCGCTGCTCAGCGCCGCCAGCGTCAACGGCACCAGCAGCAGGGTTTTTCGCCATTTGGACAGGGAACGCAAAACGCTCATGACAACTCCTCAAGGCCTGCGTCGAAAATTGAACGCAGCTGCAGAATTGGATGCCTGATTTGCGAAAGATCCCGTCTGAGGTGGATGAAATTTTTTTCAGGGAGGGCGGTGCGAGAACGTCAGGATGGCGCCGCAGCAAGACGCCCGGCGCGCGTGAAGGTTGTTGCCTGTGAGGCTGGACTCAATAAAACCGGTCTTGTTCTTTCATTACCTGAATCTGCCAGAACGTCCTGCCCGAGATCAGCAGAAACAGCAGTGCGAGCAACACACCGCCGGTCATGATGTAGAAGCTCGTACGGTAACTCTGCAACTGGCTGGCGATACAGCTTTTATCCGGCATCCACGGCGACACCAGCAGGGTGATGGGGCCGTCGACTTCATATTGGGTATGCTCGACGTAGCGTTCGTCGGCGTGTTGCCCTTCATGGGTCTGGCCTTGGGCATCGGTGTATTGATAGTGAATGACCTTGCCGTTGGCGTTCATTGGAATCTTTTCCAGTGCCGTGACGCTGCCGCGGGTTTCCACACCGTTGAAACTCAGCGCCCCATAAAGCATGCCCGACTTGTGCGCCATTGCAGCGAGCAGCAAAACCACGCAGCAAGCAACGGTCAGCATGACGATACGGTTGTAAAGGTGATCCTTGGCAGCTTCGCGCGGGTAGTACATGGCCGATCCCTGGTGGTGACATTTGTAGGAGACCGTTACATCGGCGCTCGGAACAGGAACTTTAGACGTCGAGCGCGTGCGTCACGGTATGATGTCGCGGTTCGTCGACCGCTGCGGCGGTCGGCAACGCTTTTTACCGTCGGAGTTCGTCATGCCACGCATCACCCACTACAAATCCCCATGCCCCGAGGCCGTCAACAGCCAGATCCTGCAGATGGTCGTCGACTACCTGACCGACATCAGTGCGGTCGGCCTCGGCCCGAGCAACCTGCTGTACAACGTCTATCAGTACGCGGTCGGTTATGAGGTGCATCTGTATCTGGAAGCGTTGAATGGCGAGAAGGGTATCGACGTGGAGTTGCTGGTGGCCACCGACGAGGATGATCCGGAGCAAGTGATCGGTTTTCTGTTGTACCTGCCGGTGCAGGGCGACTGGGAAGCCTGCAGCGTGGCCTACATGGCGGTGCGCGAAGGGCATCGGCGCCGGGGCGTGGCGCGGGCGATGATCGGTGAGATGGTCGGGCGTTATCCCCATGCGGAGCTGGCCTGCACGATCGGCAAAGTCCCGTACTTCGAAGCGCTGAGCTTTGAGGTGATTGGCCAGCGTGAAACCCAGGTGTTGATGAGCACCCGGCATTACCGCAGCAATGGCGTGCGCGGATTTATCGACACCACGCCGATTTACCGCTCGCTGGAAGTGCAGCAGATCCACACGTACCTGCTGCAGAAAAATGGCAAACGGGCGATGCTCGATGCCGAGAAACAGCGCGACCGGCACCTCGATCAGACCACTCGCCATGTCGAGGAGTTTGTCCGCCAGCGCCTGACCGTGCACTGACCTCGCTTCGGCGAAAAAGCCCTTGCTGTGAATCGCGCAGCAAGGGCTTTTTTGTGGGCGCCATTCAGCCGGGTTTGACGTTCAAGGTGATCCGCGCCGTGAACACCTATTTGCCCTCGGTATCGTGAACAGGTTGGCGGGGCGCGCGAAGGGCAGCATGGCGTTCGATTCGCGCCGATCAGGCACCGGGCGACTGATTTGCGCAGACAAAAAAAGAGCCTCAAAGCTCTTTGATGGGGAGGAAGTAGAGCCCTCGAGGCTCAAGATGCGCATGAAGCAAGGCACGGGCTTGATTGGGGTTCAGAGCACCCGTGCCTACGCAGCGCCCGAAGAGCGGAGCCCCTGCGTGATTCCATCGTAGGAGTGTGCAAGTGACGGCTCAAGTACCGCCAGTCGCCCGAACTGCGGCGCGGGAGCCTTCCCCAAATATTGATGTAACCCTTTGTGGGAGTGAGCCTGCTCGCGATCGCGGTTTGTCAGTCAAATCTACTTCGACTGACAAACCGCGATCGCGAGCAGGCTCACTCCTACAGGGGAAAAGCGCTGTCAACGGGCGCCAGGCCAGCCTGATTTTTCGAGGGCAGCGAGCAGGGTTTCGGCATCCAGTCCCGGCACCGAGTGACCGTTGCCTTCGGTGCTGTCACTGGCCAGCAAGGCATTGATGATCGCTTCCTCAACCGCCTCGGTCGCGGCCAGGAACAACTCGCTGATATGGTCATTGTTGACCATGCGCAAGCCGTCACAGGTCGGCGCGCCTTTGCCTTCGTAGGCCGCCGGTGGCACATGAGCGTTGCCGGTGGCGAAGGCGATGAAGATGTCGCCGCTGTGATCCTCGTTGCCGCCGCCGGTGCGCGCCAGGCCGAGGCTCGCGCGCTGTGCCAGGCGTGTGCACTGGTGGGGCAACAGCGGCGCATCGGTGGCCAGGCAGACGACGATCGAGCCCATGCCCGGATGCGGCAATGAGGCGCGCAAGAACGGCGAATCTTTCTGTTCCATGTAACGCCCGACCGGGTAGCCATCGACCCGCAGTTCGCTGCGAATGCCGTGGTTGGCCTGCACGATCGCGCCGACGGTCCAGCCGCCCTGGGCACTGCTCAAACGCCGCGACGACGTACCGATGCCACCCTTGAATTCATGGCAGATCATGCCGCTGCCACCGCCGACGGCGCCTTCCACCACTGGGCCGTTGACCGCGTTTTTCAGGGCTTCAGCCACATGCGCGGGCTGCACGTGAAAACCGTTGATATCGTTGAGCAAGCCGTCAAAGGTTTCCAGCACCACTGGCATGTTCCAGTAGAGACGGCCGTCGTCGGCTTGCTGCTGGCGATCCAGGACAACCAAGGCATCGCGCACCACACCGAGGCTGTGGGTGTTGGTGAAGGCAATCGGGCTGGTCAGCAGACCCGCCTCGCGAATCCATTCAAGCCCGGTGGCGTCACCATTGCCGTTGAGCACATGCACGCCGGCGAAACACGGTTGCTGATTGGTCGAACCTGCGCGCGGTTCGATCAGCGTCACGCCGGTGCAGATGTCCCGTCCGGCGCTGCTGCGGCCGCGCACATTGCTGTGGCCGACGCGTACGCCGGGTACATCAGTGATGGCGTTGAGCGGGCCGGGATGCAGTTGGCCGATGCGGATGTTGAGGTCACGGGCACGAGGTTTCATTGATTTCTGTCTCTCTAAAAAATGCAGGGTTGTTCACCGCCCCTGTGGGAGCGAGCCTGCTCGCGAAGGCGTCGGCACTTTCAACGCATCAGTGCCTGACCCACCGCTTTCGCGAGCAGGCTCGCTCCCACAGGGTTTGGTGAAATGTTCAAAAGGGGTTACTGGCCGTTCTTGACCTTGCTCCACACCCGCGTGCGCACGCGTTCGGTGGCTTTGGGCAGGGGTTCAAGGGTGTACAGCGTGGCCATCGCCGTGGCCGATGGATAAACCGCCGGGTTGTCCCGCGTGGCGGCGGCCACCAGCGCTGTCGCGGCGCGATTGCCATTGGGGTACGACAGATGATCACTGACCGGCGCGATCACTTCGGGGCGCAGCAGATAGTCGATAAACGCCAGCCCTTGGGGCCGATTCGGCGCGTCCTTGAGCAGCACCAACGTGTCGAACCACACCGGCGCGCCTTCCTTGGGCAGGCTGTAGGCGATCTTCACGCCGTTGTTGGCCTGCTCGGCATTGGTCTTGGCTTCCAGCATCGCGCCCGACCAACCGACTGCCACGCAGATGTTGCCGTTGGACAGGTCGCTGATGAATTTCGACGAGTTGAAATAGGCGATGTGCGGGCGCAGTTTCAGCAGTAGCGCTTCGGCTTTTTTATAGTCTTCGGGATCGGTGCTGTTGGGTGGCAAGCCGAGATAGTGCAGGGCGACCGGCAGCATCTCCGACGGCGAATCGAGCATCGCCACGCCGCACTGGCCGAGTTTGGCGAGGTTGGCTTCGTTGAACACCAGATCCCACGAATCCACCGGCGCCTTGTCGCCTAGCGCTGCGCGTACTTTGTCGACGTTGTAGCCGATGCCGTTGGTGCCCCACAGATACGGCACGGCGTATTGATTGCCGGGATCGTTGTTGGCCAGTTTTGCCAACAAATCGGCATCAAGATTCTTCCAGCCCGCCAGTTGCTCGCGTGGCAGCGGGGCCAGGGCGCCGGCCTTGATCAGCGTCGGCAGGCTGAAGTTGCTTGCCACCACCACGTCGTAGCCGCTGCGACTGGTCATCAATTTGCCTTCGAGGACTTCGGCACTGTCGAAGGTGTCGTAGACCGGCTGGATACCGCTGTCGCGCTGGAAGTCGTGGAGGGTGTTCGGGCCGATGTAGTCGTACCAGTTGTAGACGTGCACGCTCGGCGCGTCAGCGGCCAGGGCGATCGAGCTGGCGCCAATACCGGCCAGCAGGCCCAGTTGAATGCTGAGGTTGATACAGCCACGGTGACCACGCATGATGCGGCACTCCTGGCCTGTGCAGGCCGGTGATGAACAGGAGTGGTCAGCCTATCGGGCTGGTCACGCCTGACCCATTCCCATCATGGGTTACTCAAAAGGGGTAGTGCGTGGACGCGTTGCTGCAGGAACTGCCAGTGCATCAGAGCCTGGCGCGGGTATTTGCCGGTGTCGGTCAGGACGGTTTCTGGCGTGCGCTGGTGGACACGTTGCGGCTGCTGGTGCCGCTGGACAACGCGCTGGTGGCGTTGATGAAAGCCGGGCAGGCGCCGCAATTGCTGATCGACTTCGACAGCAAGGGCCGCCCCGACGAGCAGGAAGAACTGGCCGGTTACAGCGCCGGAATGTACCTGCTCGATCCGTTTTACCAGAGCGCCTCGACCGGCATTGCTGATGGTTTGCACAGCCTCGCCTCGGTGGCGCCGGACCAGTTTCTGCACAGCGAGTACTACCAGAGTTACTTTCGTTCGGTGGTGGGCGAGGACGAGTTGCAGTTCATGATCAACGTCGAGGGCAGCGTGCTCGGTTTGTCATTGGGCCGTTCGACGCCGTTCGACATGGCCGAGCAGGGCCGGTTGTTGTGCGTGCGCGATTGGGTGTTGGCGGCAATGCGTCGGCATGTGCAGTTGCTGCCGCCGCAGGGCGCGGTGGCGGAAATGGTGGTTGGGGATCTGGCGACGTTGCTCGACCGCTTCGACGCGCGGCTGACGGTGCGCGAGGTCGATACGGCGCGGCTGATTTTGCAGGGTTTCTCCAGCAAGGCAATGGCCCAGCAGATGGGCATCTCGCCGGAGACGGTCAAGGTGCATCGACGCAATCTGTATCACAAGCTCAATGTCACCGGGCATGGAGAGTTGTTTGCGCTGGTGCTGCGCTCTCACTAAAGATCATCGGTCGTACACATAAACCTGTGGGAGCGAGCTTGCTCGCGAATGCGGTAGATCAGTCAACCTCACTGGCGACTGACAAAACGCTTTCGCGAGCAAGCTCGCTCCCACAGGGGATGTGTGTTGTTCAGGGGATCTTCGGGGTGTCAGGTGGTGCGTTGGAAAACCAGGGCTTTGAGGCCGCTTTGCGGATCTATGTCCGGAAACTCCGGCGGATTCTCCAGTCGTTCTACAAAACGCAGACTCGGCGCTTCCTGCGTCACGCCATTAATCAAAAAGTCCGAACCAAACGCCGGGTCGTTCATGCACGCCAGCACTGTGCCTTGCGCCGTGAGCAATTCCGGCAAGCGGCGCAGCACGCGCTGGTAATCCTTGGTCAGCAGGAAACTGCCTTTCTGGAACGACGGCGGGTCGATGATCACCAGATCATACGGGCCGTTGTTGATCACCTTGCCCCACGACTTGAACAGGTCGTGGCCGAGGAAACTGACTTTGCTCAGGTCATGGCCGTTCAAGCGATGATTGTCGCGGCCACGGCTCAGGGCCGCGCGGGACATGTCCAGGTTGACCACATGACTGGCGCCGCCCTCGATGGCCGCCACGGAAAAACCGCAGGTGTAGGCAAACAGATTGAGCACACGTTTACCGTTGGCCTGTTCGCGCACCCAATTGCGCCCGTAACGCATGTCGAGAAACAGCCCGGCGTTCTGCTTGCGGCCCAGATCGACGCGGTACTGCAAGCCGCCCTCGACGATGCTCATTTCGTCGATCTCTTCACCCAGCAGCCATTCGGCGGTGCTCTGCGGCAAATAGCGATGCTGGATCAGCAACGTGTGGGCGCCGGACTGTTTCCATTCGGCGGAACCGGTGAGTTTCATCAGCAACGCCTTGAGATCGTCCAGTTGCTCAGGCGCCGGCTCCTTGAACAGCGACACCAGCACCACGCCTTGCAGCCAGTCCACCGTCAACTGCTCCAGCCCGGCCCAGCAGCGTCCGCGCCCGTGGAACAGGCGACGGCTTTCGCTCGGTGCAGCCGCGAGGGCCGGCAGCAGATGGGCATGGAGGGTAGCGAGGGCTTCAGGGTTCATCGGTCAGGATCGGCAAGCAAAAGGGCCGGCATTTTAACCACAAATACGCCGTCACGAACGATTGCCGGCGACGGGCAAAAACGGCGTTTCGCAAAAGACCTGTATCAAAAATGAATTTCTGCAGAGCCCGCTGCTCATACCAGTTAAGCAGCGGATTCAAGCCGCTAAATCGTTAATGCAATTCAGGGAGTGCAGTTCCATGTGCCCAACACCTACGGCGAGCGCGCACCTTCCTGACGGATTGATTCTGGTGGTTGAGGATGATCCGTTGATTCTGGAGTTTCTCTGCGAAATTCTTCAGGAGGAAGGTTTCAAAGTCGAGCCACGTACCAGCGCGGACGACGCCAAGCTGTATCTGGAAGAGCACGCGCCGGAAGTGGCCTTGCTGCTGACCGACATCACCATGCCCGGCGAAATCAATGGCGCCGGGTTGGCCAATCTGGTCGGCGAACGCTGGCCGGACAAGCCGGTCATGGTCATGTCCGGCTATGAAACCCCGGAGACATCGGGGGTCAAGCACCCGGTGGCGTTCATCAAAAAGCCGTGGGCCATCGGCCAGTTACTCGACTGCGTGGATAGCGCGTTCAAGTCCAAGGCTCCGCGCCTGCACTGAGATGCCGGGACGAATCGCCGGGCAAAAATGCTACATTGCCCGGCCAATCCGCCCAGTCTTGTCAAAGGATGCGATCTTTTGTCTGCTCACGATAACGTCTTCGATCGCGTGTTCGGCGCGTTTCTGTTCGACATGGACGGCACCGTCCTCAACTCCATTGCCGCCGCCGAGCGGATCTGGGCAGCCTGGGCCGTGCGCCATGGCGTCGATGTGGAAACGTTTTTGCCGACCATTCATGGTGTGCGCGCGATCGACACCATCACCCGGCTCAACCTGCCGGGGGTGGATGCCGAGGCGCAAGCGGCGTTCATCACCGAGGCGGAAATCGAAGACGTTGAAGGCATTGTCGAGATACCTGGCGCGGCGAAATTTCTCAATAGCCTGCCCAAAGATCGCTGGGCGATGGTGACGTCGGCACCACGGGATCTGGCGTTGCGGCGGATGGCGGCGGCGGGGATACCAGAACCTGCGGTGATGATCACCGCGGAAGATGTGCAGGCGGGTAAACCTGATCCGGCCGGCTATTTACTGGCGGCCAAGCGACTGGGTCTGGAGCCTCGTGATTGTCTTATCTTCGAAGACGCCACCGTTGGTATTCAGGCTGCCGAAGCGGCTGGCGCGGCGTTGATGATCATCACTACCACGCATCAGCATCCGCTGGAAACGGCGCATGCGACGTTGGCCAGTTACGCTGCGGTCAGCGTCAAGATCGATAGCGACGGTCAACTCCACCTGCAAAAAAACTGACACCCCGAAATCCCTGTGGGAGCGAGCTTGCTCGCGAAAGCGATGGGTCAGCCACCATCAATAGTGACTGTGCCGCCGTCTTCGCGAGCAAGCTCGCTCCCACAGGATCCTGAGTGAGTTCGAAAATCAATAAACCCCCGGCACCAACCGCCAACTCCGCGCACAGTAATCGTCATACTCCGCCCCAAACTGCGCCCGCAGCAGGGCTTCTTCCGAATGAATCCGGGCAATCAACGGGATCAACGTCAGCGCCGCCAGCATCAACCCGACCACCGAACGAAACGCCAATGCCCAGCCCACGGCATTGATCACCAACCCCAGATAACTCGGATTGCGCAGCCGTTGGTAAATGCCATCGGTGACCAATCGGTGCCCCGGTTGAATCGCCACCAGTCCGCTGAAACGCCGTCCCAGCACAAACACCGGCCACAACCGCAGTGTGCCGCCGACGATAAACAACAGAGCACCGAGCCAACGCACGCCTTCACCGCCCAGCGTCCAGAAATTCACCCGGTCGCAATAGGCCGGCAGAAAACCACTGAGCAGCCCGATCACCCCAAACGCCGGAATCACCCAGCGATTGGCGCGGTCTTCGCGCTCGCCGGAACTGAGGTTGACCTCGCTGAACAGCGAAGCGATCACCATGGCCACCGTCGCCAGTGCGACGATCACCAGCGAACCGTGGGAAAAGAACATCGCCACGCCGCCAATGCCCCACACCGCCAGGCCGAGGTAGGCGAGGGTGGCGAGTACCGCGACGACGGTCATTTGTGCGGACATTCTCATGGTCAACTCACGGCTGGATGCTGATCTGATGAGTGTAGATCCACCGCAAAACCTGTGGGAGCGAGCCTGCTCGCGAAAGCGTTGGGTCAGTCAATTTTGATCTTGGATGTGCCGGCCTCTTCGCGAGCAGGCTCGCTCCCACAGGTTATGGGGTAGATTTCAATTCTGTGAACGACACGAATTCCTGTGGGAGCGAGCTTGCTCGCGAAGCGGCCCTGTCAGTCAGCGGCTATCTCACCGTCAGTCAGGACTTTGCGGAAGGTCTCGACCAATGGCCGCAAGTTGATCCGGTGCCACGCCGCCCACAATGGCGTGGTCAAGGTCAGCCACGGCAGCTCCCGCAGCACTACGCCCGGCGGTGCGTTATGGCTCAGGCCTTTCTGGATCATCGCAATCCCCAACCCCGACGCCACCAGACCCAGCGCAGTAAACGGTTCGGTCGCCTGCATGCGCACATCCGGGGTGAATCCCGCGCGGATGCAGGCGCTGACGAACTCATCGTTGGCGTCCTGACGCGGCTGCACGCCGATCCATTCCTGATTGGCCAGATCCTCCGGGTTCAACGCAGCTCGCTGCGCCAGCGGATGCTGTTCCGGTAACGCCAGCAGCATCGGGTCATCGAGCACCTGAAAACCCAGCAGATCCGGATCGTCATCGGTCGGCGGCTCGCTCACCAACGCGATATCGAGACTACGCTGTCGCAAGCCCTCCAATTGCTCGGCGGAGCTGAGGTTGTACAACGCGACATGCACATTCGGCCGGTCCACGCGTAACACGCGCAAGGCATTGGGCAAGACGCCGGCGTGCATGGCATTTTCGATATAGCCGATGCACAAACCGCCTTCTTCGCCACGACCCAAGCGTTTGCCGAGAGATTCCAGGCGATTGGCGTGGGTGAGCAGGGCGCGGGTTTCGGCGAGGAAAGTCTGGCCATCACGGGTCAGGCGAATGCGTTGCTGACTGCGCTCGAACAACGTCAGGCCCAGGCGTTCTTCGAGCTGGGCGATTTGCCGGCTCAGTGGCGACTGGGAAATATGCAGCCGTTCGGCGGCGCGGCCGACGTGTTCTTCCTCGGCGACTACAACGAAGTAGCGCAATTGGCGGATGTCGATCATGTCAGACCTATAGGGACTCAAGTGCTGCGGATTATGTCTTGGACGGTCTCGGTGTCGCAATCTAGGATCTGCTCAACGGTCACACAGACCCACAACCTGTTGAGGAAAAATTCATGAGCTTGAAAGACAAACTGCCCGGGCAACTGGGCTTCGGCACCGCGCCGCTGGGCAACATGTTTCGCGCCATCCCCGAAGAAGAAGCGCAGGCCACCGTGCACGCCGCGTGGGATGCCGGCGTGCGCTACTTCGACACCGCGCCGTTTTACGGTTCGGGTCTGTCGGAAATCCGCCTTGGTGAGGCACTCAAGCAATACAAACGCGACGATTACGTGCTGAGCAGCAAGGTCGGCCGGGTGATTCTCGATGAAATCGAAGACGCCGCCGCCCGCGATCTCGGCGAGAAGAGCGGGGTGTTCGAACACGGTCGGCCGAACAAGATCGTCAACGACTACAGCGCCGACGCGACTATGCGTTCGATCGAAGACAGCCTCAAGCGTCTGCAAACCGATCGCCTCGACATCGTCTGGGTGCACGACATCGCTCAAGACTTCTACGGTGATCAATGGCTGGAGTACTTCAACCAGGCCCGCACCGGCGCGTTCAGAGTCCTCACCCGCTTGCGCGAAGAAGGCGTGATCAAGGCCTGGGGCCTGGGCGTGAACAAAGTCGAGCCATGTGAACTGACCCTCGACCTCAGCGAAGCGCAGCCGGACGGTTTTCTGTTGGCCGGTCGCTACACGCTGCTCGACCACGAACGCCCGTTGCAACGCCTGATGGATGCAGCGCTGGCGCAAAACGTTGAAATCGTCGTCGGTGGCCCTTATAGCTCGGGCATCCTGGCCGGTGGCTCGCACTTCGAATACCAGCAGGCCAGCCCTGAAGTCATCGCCAAGGTCGAGCAGATCAAACGCATCGCCGCTGCTTACAACGTCGATATCAAAGCCGCTGCGCTACAGTTCTCGCTGGCCAATCCCGCTGTTGCGGCGGTGATTCCCGGCGCAAGCAAACCGCAACGCATCGCCGAAGATGTCGCGGCATTGTCGGCCAGTATTCCTGCCGGTTTCTGGCAGGCGATGCGCGACGCCCAACTGGTTTCTGAACGTGCACCATTGCCAATCGATGAGGTGAAAGCATGAAGATTGATCTGAGTGGAAAACTGGCCATTGTCAGCGGCAGCACTGCTGGTATCGGCTTGGGCATCAGCCAGTCGCTGGCCGAAGCTGGCGCCACGGTGGTGGTGATCGGCCGCGACACGGGCAAAGTTGAACAGGCGTTGGCGAGTATTCGCGAGAAAGTCCCGGGTGCGCAGTTGCGTGGTCTGGCTGCCGATCTGGGTACCGCGGAGGGCGCGCAGAAGCTGTTCGCCGCTGAGCCGCGTGCGGACATTCTGGTGAACAATCTCGGCATCTTCGACGCCGTGGATTTCTTCGAAACGCCGGACAGCGAGTGGACGCGTTTCTATGAGGTCAACGTGATTTCCGGCGTGCGCCTGGCGCGGCACTACGTGCCGGCGATGGTCGAGCAGGGCTGGGGCCGGGTGATCTTCCTGTCCTCGGAATCCGGCGTAGCCACGCCAGCGGACATGATCAACTACGGCGTGACCAAAAGCGCCAATCTGGCGGTGTCCCACGGTCTGGCCAAACGTCTGGCTGGCACCGGGGTGACGGTCAATGCGATCCTGCCGGGGCCGACCTTCACCGATGGCCTGCAAGACATGCTCAAGGATGCTGCCGCCGAATCCGGGCGCAACCTGCGCGATGAGGCCGATGCCTTTGTGCTCAAGGCCCGCCCGACCTCGATTATCCAGCGCGTGGCGGATGTCGAAGAAGTCGCGCACCTGGTGACCTACATTGCTTCGCCGCTGTCCTCGGCCACCACCGGCGCCGCGTTGCGCGTCGATGGCGGCGTGGTCGACAGCCTGACGATCTGAATTCTGGAGAGACGTTTATTTATGCCAACAGCATCCGCAACCATCGACATTCCGGCCTCGGCCGATCAGGTCTGGCAATTGATCGGCGGCTTCAACACGCTGCCCGATTGGCTGCCCTTTATTCCCAAGAGTGGGCTGAGCGACGGTGGCCGTGTGCGCACCCTGCAAACCGCTGACGGCGCTGTGGTGGTCGAGCGCCTGCAAGCGTTCGATAACGCCGCGAAGACTTACAGCTATTCGATCGAACAGGCACCGTTCCCGGCGACTGATTACCTGGCGACGATCAAGGTTGAGGCCCAAGGGCAGGGCGCCCGCGTGACGTGGTCGGGGCGTTTCAACGCCAAAGGCGTGAGTGATGAGGAAGTGGTGGCGCTGTTCAGTGGCATCTATCAGGGTGGCCTCGAGGCACTGCGAGCCAATTACCCAACCTGAGTTGATGATCGTTCCCACGCTCTGCGTGGGAATGCAGCCCGGGACGCTCCGCGTCCCTTTCGCAAGCTGGAACGCGGAGCGTCCCTTGAGGCATTCCCACGCAGAGCGTGGGAACGATCATGTCAGTAGTCAGGAGTTTTCGATCAGGCTCTGCCGGCAATCGAGCACCAGTTTCGCCCCGCCCAGATCACTGCTGCCGACTTCAAGACTGAAGCCATGCAAGCTGACAATCGCCGCGACAATCGACAATCCGAGGCCAAAGCCACCCTGCGGCTGCCCACCCTCGGCGCGATAGAAGCGCTGGAACACCGCCTCGCGCTCAGCCTCGGGAATCCCCGGCCCTGAGTCGTGCACCTCAATCCGCGTCTGCCCACCCGCGTTCACCCCACGCAGCATCACCGTGCCGCCCGGTGGTGTGAACTTGATCGAGTTACTCAGCAGATTGGCCAAGGCCTCGAACAGCAATGCCCGATCACCATTGAGCGGCGGCAGCGTCTCCGGCATGTTCAGCTCGAAACGCAACTCGCCTTCCTCGGCCAGCGGCAGGTAAAACTCGTGCAGTTCTTCCAGCAATTGCACTGGATCGAGCTCGACAAAACCTGAACGGCGCTGGCGATCCTCAAGCTCGGAAATCCGCAACAACCCGCGAAACCGCGCCATCAGCGTGTCCGCTTCGGCGAGCACCAGATCCAGTTGCGCCGCTTCCTGCGAACCTTCGCCAGCCTGCTGCTGCATGCGATACAACTGCGCGCGCAGGCGCGTCAGTGGCGTGCGCAGATCATGGGCGATGTTGTCGCAGACGCCTTTGACTTCATTCATCAAGCGCTCGATGCGCTCCAGCATCGCGTTGACGATGGCGGCGAGCATGTCCAGTTCATCGCGGCGATTGGACAGCGGCAGGCGCCGGGTCAGGTCGCCGGCAACAATCGCCTGAGCGCTGGCCTGAATCGCCCGGATGCGCCGCAACGGCCGACGCCGCAGTAAATGCCAACCGGCAATGCCCGGCAGAATCGTCAGCGACACGCCCCAGAACAACGCATGCAAAATGATCCGCGTGACGGCGAACAGCGAGCCGTTATCGCGCAGCAATACCAGCCAGCGCCCATCGCGGGTTTGCGTGGCCACCGCGTCGCAGCTGTCATTGGGCAGGGTCGGGTCATCGGAATCGGCGCAGTCGGCGAGCATGTGGATCTTGCCGTCCAGCGGCAGACCTTCGGGGATCTGCTGCAACGCGCCACTGAGGTAAACGCCGTTGGCGTCGAACAGGCCATAGGCGTCGATGCCGCGAATGTCGAAGGTCATGCTGGCGGTGAGGGCGTCTTCGAGTTGTTCGCCGCGAAAGTGCGAAAACAGGTGCTGACGTTGCATCAACGAGTGTTTGGCGAGGTTGTCGAGGTAGCCGGAGACCTCGTAATACATGACCCCCATGAGGATCGCGCTCCAGGCCACGAACAGCGAACTGTACAGCGCCAGCAAGCGGCTGCTGGAGGAGCGCCAGCCGTCAGACGGGTTCGGCAATGACATAACCCGAGCCCCGTACCGTGCGGATCAGCGGCACATGGCCGGCGGCGTCGATCTTCTTGCGCAGACGGCCAATGTGCACGTCGATCAGGTTGGTGCCGGGGTCGAAGTGATAGCCCCAGACCTCTTCGAAAATCATCATCCGCGAAAGGATCTGGCCACTGTTGCGCATGAGGAATTCGAGCAGCTTGTATTCGGTCGGCAGCAGCGTCAGCACTTGTTCGGCGCGGCGCGCTTCATGGCTGATCAAATCGAGTTCGAGGTCGGCCACCTGCAACGTCGTTGCCTGAGTGGCGCCGCTGTTCTGCCGACGCAGCAACACCTCCACCCGCGCGGCCATTTCATCGGTGGCGAACGGTTTGGTCAGGTAATCATCGCCGCCGGCGCGCAAGCCGCGTACGCGTTCGTCGACATCGGAGAGGGCGCTGATCATCAGGATCGGCGTGGCCACGCCCATGGTGCGCAGCGTGGTGACGATGGCCAGGCCATCGAGTTCGGGCAGCATGCGGTCGAGGGTGATCAGGTCGTAGTTGCCGCTCACGGCGCGGTCGAGGCCTTCACGGCCATTGTCGACCCAGTCGACTTCCAGCCCGTGGCTGCTCAGTTCGGCGACGATTTCCCGAGCGGTCACGGCGTCGTCTTCGATGGTCAAGATACGAGTCATAGGCAGGCCTGCTGATCGGTTCAAACGGAATGGCAGCATTTTGCCAAGAAATTGCGCTGGCGCTTTAAATTAACTTTCATGTTGACCTGTCACAAACGCAGATTTGGAGCGCTATTGATACTTGAGGCCAATGCATAAAACCCGCTGTTATCCGGCAATTATTGCAATTTGCAAGGTTTGCGTAAGTTCACTCTTTCTAACTGATTGAAATTAATAGATTTATCTAATTTCCGCGACTGGCACGGTCACTGCAATTCCTCTGCTGACGAGTTGTAACACCATTTTTCATGCCTGGAGCAGAACAACAATGAATAGATCCTCTGATGGGTTTTATCCTGCCGTTGAAGAGTCGAGCAGCGTTTCGGGCGTGTCCTGGGGCGCGATCTTCGCCGGTGCCGCGGCTGCCGCTGCACTGTCGATGATTTTGGTGTTGCTCGGTTTCGGTTTGGGTTTCTCTGCCGTTTCACCGTGGGCCGGAGAGGGCGTCAGCGCCAAGGGCCTGGGCATTTCCACGATAGTCTGGCTGGCGGCGACGCAAATCATCGCTTCCGGCATGGGTGGCTACATCGCCGGTCGCCTGCGGGTGAAGTGGGCGAACATGCACGGTGACGAAGTGTATTTCCGCGACACCGCGCACGGCTTCCTGGCCTGGTGCGTGGCTACATTGGTCACTGCAGTGCTGGTGGTCGGTTCGGTCAGCAGCGTGATCAGTGGTGGTGTGCAGGCCGGTGCCAGTGTGGCTGGCGGTGCTGCCAGCGCCATGACTCAAGCAGCCGGTTCTGCGGCGGCCAACACCGACAGCAACCAGTACGGCTACTACATCGACAGCCTGTTCCGCGATGACCGTCCGGCCTCTGTCAGCGATGACGCCGCTCATGGCGCTGTGGCCCGCATCTTTGCGCAAAGCCTGGCCAACGGTCAGCTGAGTGCTGAAGACCGTACTTACCTCGCACAACTGGTCGCACAACGGACCAACCTGACTCAGGCCGATGCCGAACGTCGCGTTGACGAGATTTATGCGCGCACTCAGAAAGCCCTCGCCGACGCCAAAGTCAAAGCTCAACAAGCCGCCGACACCGCTGCGAAAGTCGCTGCCTGGACCTCGCTGTGGATGTTCATTTCGCTGTTGGCCGGTGCGTTCTTCGCCAGCCTCGCGGCTACTTACGGCGGTCGTCGTCGTGATGCCGTCGAGTACATAGAAGTTGACACCTACACCACTCCAGTCCGTTAAACAAGGAGCATCACCATGCGCTCATTACTGCTGTTTTTCCTCGGCGTGCCAATCCCGATCATCATCCTGATCGCCCTGTTCGTGCACTGATTGCTTGATTGAGGCGTATGCCTCGGCCGCTTCCACCTTCGGGTGGAAGCGGCTTTTTGCTTTCTGACGGGGAACAAGGGGAGAATCCGCATCGGCAACGGGGCGGCCGTTGCGCGCACGTTTAAGGATGAATACGTTGAACAAGCAAGCAATCAAACGAAAAGTCGTCGAAATGCTCGATAGCGGGCATTCCAGGGCCGCAACCTTCAAGGCGCTTTCGGGTGGCAAGGTCAAGGATCGAGTGCTGGCGGGCTGGATCGGGGCGCATCCGGATCCCGCCCTGAGAAAACGACACGCCGTTAAAGTCAACATTCTGGTCGCACTGATGGGTATCTGGGGACTTCTCGGGGCGATAGCCGGGCTGCTTCAAATCAATGACGGTGGCACCGCTATGGCATTGACCATGGTCTTGATTATTGGCGTGATTCCGCTCTTGTTTGCGTGGGGCTTTTACAAGGGCATCGCGGTGGTTTACACAATCTATGTCACCTTCACGATCAGCCAGATTCCTCGTGAATTCTACGGCTTCAGTGAAGAACCCGTGTCGACTCTGCTCGGCGTGGCGTTCATTCTGGCCATGGTGTTCTACGCCGCCTGGGTCAAATCGCTGCTGTTTCCGGACCTCGCTTTGGTCGGTACAAGGAAGATCAAAGGGCAGTACGTCTTCTCCAACTGATCGTTGGACAATCCAGCCGCTTTCACTGGCCTGGATCAATATTTCGCCGGGCGATATCGCCTAACGTAAATGATCCAGGCCTTTGCTGAGGCATGAACTACAGTGCTTCACGCGCACCTTGTTGCGCTGACGAAGTAGCTGCGTCGACGCCCCTCACAGCCACAATAAACGCGTCGACCCGGTGTAGTGCAGCAAGGAGCTGACACCACCTCAACCGAACTCTCACGGATGAACATAGCAATGCACTGCCAAGAAAGAACCTTCGATATTCAGCCGTTGGCGCAGGCGGATATGACCGTCCACATCAACGGTCAAGCGGTCACCGCCGCCATCGGCGAAACCGTCCTCAGCGTTATTCAATCACTCGGCGTTCGCCAGATCGCGCGCAACGATCACGACCAGATCACCGGCGCCTATTGCGGCATGGGCGTGTGCCAGTGCTGCCTGGTGAAAATCAATGGCCGGCACAAACGCCGTGCCTGTCAGACCGTGGTGCGCGACGGCATGGAGATTGAAACCCAGGTCAACCGCATCACCACGCAAGAGGTGATCGTATGAGCCAGCAACCGGTCATCGTCGGCGGCGGCCCGGCGGGGATGGCGGCGGCCATCGAACTGGCGCGCCACGGCGTGCGCTGCACCTTGCTCGAAGAAGCTTCGCGCCTCGGCGGTGTGGTCTATCGCGGGCCGTTGCGTGATGGCGTGCAACTGGATTATCTCGGCCCGCGTTACTCCGAAGCACTGGGCAAACTGCACGGTGATTTTCAGGAGCAGGCCGGGCTGATCGACGTGCGCCTCAACCATCGCGTGGTCGGCGCCGAAGGCACCCGCGCGCTGGTGGTGCTCGATGGCGACGAGCAGTTACACGAGATCGAGTATCCGCAATTGCTCCTGGCTGCCGGTTGTCATGAACGCAGCGTGCCGTTTCCCGGCTGGACCTTGCCGGGGGTGATCATGCTCGGCGGTCTGCAACTGCAAATCAAAAGCGGCGTGGTCAAGCCGCAAGGGCCGGTGATCATCGCCGGCACCGGGCCGTTGCTGCCGCTGGTGGCGACGCAGTTGCATGCGTCGGGCGTCAGCGTCGCGGGCGTGTATGAGGCGTGTGCGTTCGGCAAGATTGCCCGCGAAAGTCTGGCGCTGCTGAACAAGCCGCAATTGTTCCTCGACGGTTTGAGCATGCTCGCCTACCTGAAACTGCACGGTATCTCGATGAACTACGGTTGGGGCGTGGTCGAGGCGCATGGCGAGGGCGAGCTGAAAAGCGTCAGCGTCGCGCCTTACTCGGCCACGTGGGAACCGGACATGAGCCGCGTCGAGCGCTTCGAAGCCAAGACCCTCGCGGTCGGTTACGGTTTCATTCCGCGCACCCAACTGAGCCAGCAGATGGGCCTGGATCACGGCTTCAGCGACGACGGTTACCTGCGCGCCAACGCCAACGTCTGGCAGCAAAGCAACGAACCGCACGTGCACCTGGCCGGTGACATGGGCGGGATTCGCGGTGGAGAAGCGGCGATGCTCGCTGGCAAGATCGCGGCGACCTCGATTCTGCTGCAACGCGGCGTGCTCGAAGAGGAATTGGCGCGTGTGCGCCGCGACCGTTACTTGAGCAAACTCAAAGCCATCGTGCGCTTTCGCGCTGCCGTCGATCGTTACACCGAACGCGGCGTCGGCCAGACCGCATTGCCCGCCGCTGACACGGTGATCTGTCGCTGTGAACACGCGACCCGCGCCGACATCGACCTGGCGCTGGAGCAAGGCGTGCAAGACATCGCCAGCCTGAAAATGCGCACCCGCGTGAGCATGGGCGATTGTCAGGGCCGGATGTGCGTCGGCTACTGCAGCGATCGCTTGCGTCAGGCGACCGGGCGCAAGGACGTCGGTTGGCTGCGCCCGCGATTCCCGATCGATCCGATTCCTTTTTCCGCGTTCCAGTCTGTCGGCACGGAGGCCGCTGCCCATGAGTAAGTTCTACGACGTGATCATTGCCGGCGGCGGCGTGATCGGGGCGTCCTGCGCCTATCAATTGTCCAAGCGCAAAAACCTCAAAGTGGCGCTGATCGATGCCAAGCGCCCTGGCAACGCTACCCGTGCTTCGGCCGGCGGTTTGTGGGCGATCGGTGAGTCGGTCGGCCTCGGCTGCGGGGTGATTTTCTTCCGCATGATGTCGGCCAACCGCAAGCGCGAAACCCAAGGCGCGGCGGTGGCGGTGGACGCGAGCACGCCGCACATTCTGCCGGAGTCTTTCTTCGATTTTGCCCTGCAGTCCAACGCGCTGTACCCGGCATTGCACCGAGAGCTGAAAGACAACCACGGGATGGATTTCAAGTTCGAAAAGACCGGGTTGAAATTCGTCATTTACGACGATGAAGACCGGCTCTACGCCGAGCACATCGTCGGCTGCATTCCGCACCTGGCCGATCAGGTGCGCTGGCTCGACCAAGCGGCGCTACGCGAGTCTGAACCGAGCGTCAGCCACGAAGCACGCGGGGCGCTGGAGTTTCTCTGCGACCATCAGGTCAGCCCGTTCCGCCTCGCCGATGCCTACATGGAAGGTGCACGGCAGAACGGCGTCGACATCTTCGTCAACACCAACGTCACCGGTGTGTTGCATCACGGCAGTCGCGTCACCGGTGTGCAGACGGCCGAGGAGGGCGTGTTCCACTGCAAGACGCTGATCAACGCTGGCGGTGCCTGGGCGGCAGATCTGAGTGAATGGGCGACGGGTATTCGCATCCCGGTGAAACCGGTGAAGGGCCAGATTCTGCTCACCGAGCGCATGCCGAAGATTCTCAACGGCTGCCTGACCACCAGCGACTGCTACGTGGCGCAGAAGGACAACGGCGAGATCCTGATTGGCAGCACCACCGAAGACAAAGGCTTCGACGTCACCACCACCTACCCGGAAATCGCCGGGCTGGTGCAGGGGGCGGTGCGCTGCCTGCCGGAACTCAAGGACGTCAATCTGAAACGCACCTGGGCGGGTTTGCGTCCGGGTTCGCCGGATGAGTTGCCGATTCTCGGGCCGATGCGCGGGGTGGAAGGGTATTTGAATGCCTGCGGCCACTTCCGTACCGGGATTCTGACCTCGGCGATTACCGGTGTGCTGCTGGACAAACTGGTCAACGATGAACCGCTGCCGTTGGATATCACGCCGTTTCTGGCGGACCGGTTTGAGGTGGCGCCGGTCAAGCAAGTGCTGGAACTGGAACTGGTCTGACCTTGGCAAGATGATCGTTCCCACGCTCCGCGTGGGAATGCCTCAAGGGACGCTCCGCGTTCCAGCTCGCGAATTGGAACGCAGAGCGTCCCGGGCTGTATTCCCACGCGGAGCGTGGGAACAATCGGGTGTGGCTCAGGTGTTGCGGGATTCTTCTTCCAGCTGGTCCGATTCGAACAACCGCGCCAGTTCCGCCCGGGCTTCCTGGGCGGTTTGCAGGACTTTGGCGGCGTCGTCGTAGACCGCGTGTTGCGCCTCCAGCACCTGTTCGTCGTGATGCTTGAAGCGCTTGATCCGCGCATCGGCCTGGGCCTGGGTCAAACCAAGTCCCACCAAGGTACGCCGGCTCATTTCCAGGCTCGAATAATAAGTCTCACGAATCGCCTCCGCGCCAACATCGACCAAGCGGTGCACGTGCTGACGGTTACGTGCCCGAGCGATGATCTTCATGTGCGGATACAGCTTGCGCACCACCTCGGCGGTCTTGATGTTGGTCTCCGGATCGTCCGTGGCAATCACGAAATATTCCGCCTCGCCGACCTTGGCTGCATTGAGGATTTCCGGGCGCATCGGGTCGCCGTAGAACACCGGCACACCGCCAAAACTGCGCGACAGTTCAATGGTTTCCACCGACGTATCCAGCGCAACGAACTTGATGTTCTGCGCACGCAGAATCCGCGCCACGATCTGGCCCATCCGGCCCATGCCGGCGATCACCACACGCGGAGTGTCAGTGTCGATCTCACGGTATTTTTCCGGCACTTCCACCGGTTGCACTTTCGGGCTGACCAGCCGCGCGCAGATCAACAGCAACAATGGCGTCACCGCCATCGACAGGGTGATGGTCAGCACCAGCAGGTCGTACAGACGCGGCTCAAACAGGCCCTGATCGCGACCGATCTTGAACACCACAAAAGCGAACTCACCACCGGCCGCCAGCACGATGCCAAGGCGAATCGCACTGACCTTGTTCAAGCCCCCGGCCAGGCGTCCGACGACGAACAGCAGCGGCAATTTCAGCCCGATCAACAGCAGCGTCAGCCCCAACACGGTGATTGGCGCGCTGAGCAGCAAGCTGAGGTTGGCGCCCATGCCGACGCTGATGAAAAACAGCCCGAGCAGCAGACCTTTGAACGGCTCGATCTGCGCTTCCAGTTCATGGCGATATTCCGAATCCGCCAACAGCAAACCGGCAAGAAACGCGCCCAGCGCCATCGACACACCGACCAGATCCATCAACCACGCCGTGCCGATCACCACCAGCAACGCCGTAGCCGTCGACACTTCCGGCAAACCGGTTTTCGCCACTACGCGGAACACCGGACGCAACAGATAACGCCCACCGACCACGACCACCGCGATGCCGCCGAGCACTTGCAACGCGTGATTCAGACTCTCGGCGTTGCTGGTGTCGTGAGCACCACCCGCCAGCATCGGCACCAGCGCAATCAACGGGATCGCGGCGATGTCCTCGGAACAACAGAATCGCGAACGCCAGTCGCCCATGGGGGCTGGTCAGCTCCTTGCGCTCGGCCAGACTTTGCAGACCGAATGCCGTCGAGGACAGCGCCAGACCAAGGCCGAGGACGATCGCACTGTTCAGCGGTTGGCCAAACACCGACAGCGCCAGCACGCCGATCACCGAAGCGGTCAGCAACACCTGCGCCAGACCAACACCGAACACCGATTTGCGCATCACCCACAAACGTCGCGGCGACAGCTCAAGGCCGATGATGAACAACAGCAACACCACGCCCAGTTCGGAAATGTGCGCGACGCTTTGCGGGTTGCCGATCAGACCTAAAACCGACGGGCCGATGATCACCCCGGCAAACAGATAACCGAGCACGGCGCCCAGTTGCAGGCGTTTGGCCAAAGGCACGGTGAGCACGGCCGCGAACAGAAAGACGACAGCGGCTTGCAACAGATTGCCTTCATGGGGCATGGGGGGTTACTCCTGACAACGGTACGGCGGGGGTGACAAGGATAAGGGCTACCAAGACCTATAGGCCACTGGAGATCCAATGTGGGAGCGAGCTTGCTCGCGAAAGCGAAGTGTCAGTCAACAGGTTTGTCACTGGTAGATCGCATTCGCGAGCAAGCTCGCTCCCACAGGGGATTTTCATCGTTTCTATAATAATTGGCATCAATTGGTTACATTCATAACCTCTACGAATCAATCCCCCGAGTCCCGCCATGGCCATCAACTTCGACCTCAACGATCTGCAAGCCTTTCGCGCCGTGGTCGAGCAGGGCAGTTTTCGCAAGGCCGCCGACACCGTGCGCCTGTCGCAACCGGCGCTAAGCCGGCGCATCGAAAAGCTCGAAGACGCCCTCGGCGTGAAACTCTTCGAACGCACCACACGCAAGGTCAGCCTGACCCAGTGCTGGACGCGGCTTCATGCCCAGCGTCGAGCGTTTGCTCGATGATCTCGACGTCGCGTTATTGGGCATCAGCGAAGTCGCATCGACCCGTTTGGGCCATGTCACCGTCGCCTGCGTGCCTTCGGCGGCGTACTACTTCATGCCCCGCGTGGTTGCGCGCTATCACCAGCAATTCCCACGGATCAAAGTCAAAGTGCTCGACTCCAGTGCGCACGATGTCTTGAGTGCGGTGGTCAACGGCGAGGCGGATTTCGGCTTGAGTTTCCTTGGCACGCAGGATGCCAAAGTCGAGTTAGAA
The DNA here is from genome assembly GCF_054682705.1 of Pseudomonas sp. H1_D05. Taxonomy (NCBI): domain Bacteria; kingdom Pseudomonadati; phylum Pseudomonadota; class Gammaproteobacteria; order Pseudomonadales; family Pseudomonadaceae; genus Pseudomonas; species Pseudomonas sp. H1_D05. The sequence continues at coordinate 5,806,497 of NZ_CP162825.1, read as the reverse complement.
CCGCTTGTGCAGGAGTGCTACGTCGTCGCTTGTCGCCGCGATCACCCGCTGGCCGGGCGCAGCAGCGTGACCTGGGACGAGTTCTATCAGCAGGATTACATCTCGCTCGACAAGACCTCCGGCAACCGCTTTCTGCTCGATCAGGCGTTGAGCAGCGTAGTGCCGCAGCGTTCGAGCATCTGCGAAACCCGTCATGTGACAACGATGATCGGTCTGGTGGAGGCGGGGTTGGGGGTGGCGGCGGTGCCGCTCATGGCGATGCCGGGACCGGATCATCCGATCCTGACGCGGGTGCCGTTGACCGACCCGCAAGTGATGCGCAGTGTCGGCATCATCAAGCGCCGGGGTCGTACGTTGACCCCGGCGGCACTGGAACTGGAGCGGCTGGTGGTGGAAATGAAAGTCCAGCCGCCAATTGTCAGCGCTTGACCGAATCCAGTCCGGTGGCTTGCACGTCAGCTTGTGCGGCCGGCGCGGCGAGGTAGGCGAGCAGGGCTTTGGCTTCTTCAGGATGCTGTGCGCCGACCGGAATCCCGGCGGCAAAACGCGTCACCGACTGTACCGATTCCGGAATCTTCGCAACGAAACTCACCCCCGGCACCGGCAGCAATTCGCTGACCTGCTGGAAGCCCAGTTGATAGTCGCCAGTGGCAACCACCGAGCCGACCGGGATTTTCGCAATCATCTTGGCCTTCGGTTTCAGTTGATCTTCGATCCCCAGTTTCTTGAACAACTGCTGCTCGATGTACACGCCGCTGGCGCTGTCGGAGTAGGCCACTGACTGCGCGTCGAGCAGGGTTTTCTTCAGGCCGGCGACACTGCTGATGTCCGGTTTCGGCGCGCCTTCGCGCACCACCAGGCCGATCCGCGAATCGGCCAGCTCAACGCGCGAGGCCGGGTCGACTTTGCCTTGCTTGATCAGGTCATCGAGGGCATAGCCGACCATGATCACCACGTCGGCGTGTTCACCGCGCGCGAGGCGATTGGGGATCGCTTCGGGGGCTTTGCCCATCGACGGGCCGAGGCTGGTGGTCAGGGTGTTGCCGCTGGCGGCAGCGAATTTCGGCCCGAGAATCTTGTAGGCGGCGGTGAAGCCGCCGGAGGTCATCACGCTCAATTCTTCGGCCTGCGCCGCGAGGTTGAACGCGAGACCGGCGAGCAGGGCGGTGACAGTAAAGAGTTTTTTCATGGCGAGTTTTCCTCAGGCCGCGACAGGTTGCAGACGACCACCGGCACGGCGGTACAGATAAAGAGTGGCGCACAAGGCACATAGCGCACCGATGCTCATCCAGTAACCCGGCGCGGCTTTGTCGCCGGTGTACTGAATCAGGAAGGTCGACATCGCCGGGGTGAAACCGCCGAAAATGGCGGTGGCCAGGCTGTAGGCGAGAGAGAAACCGGCAACGCGCACCTCAACTGGCATGATCTCGGTCAGCGCCGGAATCATTGCGCCGTTGTACAAGCCGTAGATAAACGACAGCCACAACAGCGACAGCAACATGTGGCTGAAGCTCGGCGCCTGCACCAGGTACGACAGCGCCGGATAGGTCGTGGCCAGGGCCAGCAGCGACATGGCGATCAGCACCGGACGACGGCCGATACGGTCGGACAACAGGCCGCCAATCGGCAACCAGAAGAAGTTCGACACACCGACCAGCAGCGTCACCAACAGTGCATCGGAGGTGCTCAGGTGCAGCACGGTTTTGCCGAAGGTCGGCGCGTACACGGTGATCAGGTAAAACGCGGTGGTGGTCAGCGCGACCATCAACATGCCGCCGAGTACCACACCCCAGTTCTGACCGAGGGTGCGGAACACTTCGCCCATGCTCGGGCGGTGTTTGCGTGCGGCGAACTCTTCGGTTTCCGCCAGGTTACGGCGCAGGAAAAAGATAAACGGCACGATCATGCAACCGACGAAAAACGGAATCCGCCAGCCCCAATCGGCAATCACATCCGGCGCCATCCACGCGTTCAGCGCATAGCCCAAAGCGGCGGCGACGATGATCGCCACTTGCTGACTGGCCGACTGCCAAGCGGTGAAGAAACCTTTGCGGCCCGGCGTGGCGATTTCGGCGAGATACACCGACACACCGCCCAATTCCGCCCCAGCCGAGAAGCCCTGCAGCAAGCGCCCGATCAACACCAGTGCCGGCGCAAATAGGCCGATGCTTTCGTAACCGGGCACCAGCACAATCAGGATCGTGCCGCTGGCCATGATCGACAGCGTGACGATCAAACCTTTACGCCGACCGACATCATCGATGTACGCACCGAGCACGACGGCGCCCAGTGGACGCATCAAAAAGCCTGCGCCGAACACCGCAAAGGTCATCATCAGAGAGGCGAACTCACTGCTCGCCGGGAAGAACACCGCCGCGATCTGCGTGGCATAGAAACCGAACAGAAAGAAATCGAACTGTTCGAGGAAGTTGCCCGAGGTCACCCGGAAAATGGCGCCGGCCCGCGAGCCGTTGTGAGGGATTGAGGCTGTCATAGAAAAGTACTCCACCGCTTTTATGACGTGCGCGACGGGAGGGCGGCGCACGGTTTTTATTGAGGTGGATGGTGGCGCAGGTGTAACAGGATGTTAATTGCATTATTGGCATGGATTGATGTTCAGGACGGATCAATGGTTTTTTGGGTACAAATCCATTGCAGCGGTAACGGCTGCTTATGGCCGTCGCCTGACGGCGACTCACTTTTTTACAAACGCCTAAAAATAGTAAGCAAAAAATTGCGTGCTCCTACGTACGGCCCTAACAGGCTCGACGTCGCCGGTGAGAAAAGATCAAGAGCACTCGAGCTGGCGCTCATTGAGTGGTTAAAAGCGGGCGCATGGCTTTGGTTTGGTGGTGTGGCTACCCCTCACCCCAGCCCTCTCCCGAGGGAGAGGGAGCCGATTTCGGTTAGTTTTGAAACTTGCATTCGACTCGGTATCGCACGTCGGCACACTTCTGCCAAACACCTCGGTCAGTTCCCTCTCCCGAGGGAGAGGGAGCCGATTTCGGTTGGTTTTGAAACGTGCATTCGACTCGGTATCGCACATCGGCGCACTTCTGCCAAACACCTCGGTCAGTCCCCTCTCCCGAGGGAGAGGGAGCCGATTTCGGTTGGTTTTGAAACGTGCATTCGACTCGGTATCGCATATCGGCGCAGTTCTGCCAAACACCTCGGTCAGTCCCCTCTCCCTCCGGGAGAGGGCTAGGGTGAGGGGCTCTTGATTTTGCTTTTGTTTACAGGACACCCAAATTCCAATGACCTCTAGCGCCCATCCCGGCAAAAAAAGGAATGATTCCCGAACCCGGCAGTCCGAGTTCAGGTAGCACACATCTCTGGAGGTTCACCGATGAACAGCAAAACCCTAATCGCCAGCCTGGCCCTCGTCGCCGGCATTGCCGGGATCAGCCCACTTGTTCAAGCGGCGCAAACCTCAAATGAACAAGCCGTGCAATCGCCGACCAGCGACCGCGAATTGAAGGTCAACGACCGCGCTCCGGATATTTATCAGCGCAGTGAAAAAGCCATCGACTGGAAAACCAAGGGCCTGAAAAAACCTGTTGAGCAGGCGCAGTGGGTACAGATCAATGACCAGTACGTCATGGTGATGATCACCAACGGGACGATTGTCGAGATGAAACCGGTCCCGCGTTAAACCTCCGGCAACAATCAGCCATGGACGGTTGATTGCAATCGAGCGCCGTTCGGGTAAAACCCTTGGGGCGTTTCGAGTGAAGGGAAGTCAGGAGCAACAGGTTGGAAAAGAAACCGCTGTATCGCAAAGAAAACACCACCGCCCACAATGTCTGGCGCAACAACCCCGGCGGGCACTACCGTGATCAACGAAACACCAAAGCGCAAAGCCGCAGCGAGGCCACGCGCGTCTCGATGCATGGCATCAAACACCACGGCTACGACTACACGCCGTTGTTTCGTTTTCTGTTATCCCGCGTCGGCGGTCATTGGGATGAGATTTTCAGCGAAGCGGTATCTCGCCTTGATCGGCCAGAACCGGTGTTCTGGATGGTTGCCATCCACGAAGACGATCGCAAGGACATTGTGCGACTGGGCGAGTCGGCCTACTTCAACGGCCTGTTCGTCGATGAGCAAAAGCAGCTGCAAATCGTCAATCCGCAACTGAGTGTCGAAGAGATGAAGCCTCATTGCCGTTGCTGCACGCATACCTTCAATGGCGTTCCGTTTGGCCTGCCTGCGGACTGATCGAGCTACTCGACCCGAACGTGATTCATCACCTGCCCACCCCCCAACCGATACTGATTATTGCCACTGCGCTTGGCTTCATACATCGCCAGATCGGCAATGTGCAGCAAGCGATCCATGGCCGTCGCATGATCCGGAAACACCGCCACGCCAAGGCTGGTGCCGATGTGGCGCTGGTCATTGCCGATGCTGATCGGGGGCGACAGTTCGATGAAGATTTTCTGGCAGATGCTGCGGGCTTCGTCCTGCAAACTCAGGTTCGGCGCCAGGCCTTGCAGGATCACCACAAACTCATCACCGCCAATGCGCGCGACGGTGTCGGTGGCGCGCAAGATGCGTTTCAACCGCGTTGCCGTGGTGATCAGCACGCGGTCGCCGGCGGCATGGCCGTAGCGATCGTTGATGGTTTTGAAACCGTTGAGGTCGATGAATACCAGTGCGACGCGGGTCTCGGTCTGCCGCGCGTGATCCAGCGCTTCCGACAAGCGTTGCTCCAGCACCAGGCGATTGGGCAGGCCGGTCAGCGGATCGAAGTGGGCGAGGTGCTGCAGGTAGCTGGCCGAGGCTTTTTCTTCGGTGATGTCGCGCACCACGCCCATCATTTTCACCACCGCATCGTGGTCGTTGTGCACCACGTTGCCGGTTTCCCGCAGCCAGCGAATCGTGCCGTCAGGCCACACCACGCGGTATTCCTCATCGTGATTTTCGCCGGTCTCCAGGCAACGCAGTTCGCCCTCGCGCACCTTGGTGCGGTCGTCCGGATGGACGCAGGAGCAGAACAGCGCATAGGACGGCGTAATCTCGCCGATCTTGAACCCGAACATGCCGTAAATCGCGTCCGACCAGTACAGCCGATCCGTGTCGACTTCCCAATCCCAAGTGCCGATGCGCGCAAAGTACTGGCTGCGTTTGAAACGCTCGACGTCGCCGTCCTGCTGAATGTTCTGGCCATCAGCAGCACGCATCAGCAAATCCCGGTACTGCGCAAGCTGCCTGCGCAAACCGCGTTCGCGCCACAGCAGTAGGGCGATGATGGCCAGCATGATCACGCCGACGGCAAGGCTGATCCAGAACAGAGTCATTCGGGCGCTGCCAGCATGGCGGGTCGATCCGTGGAGTAATGGCGGTTGGCTATGTTAATGCTTCAATACTCGGTTCGGATACCATGTTGATCTGCGCTGGCAGGTTGCCAATCCCCGGCATTTCTGGGAAAACGGCGGCCGGCTGAACAATAGAGTGAATGTTATGAATGATGAACTGCAGGTAATCGATCTTCAGATCGGCGAAGGCAAAACCGCCGTCAAAGGTGCGCTGATCACCACCCAATACACCGGATGGCTGGAAGACGGCAGCGAGTTCGATTCTTCCTACAGCCGTGGCAAACCTTTTCAGTGCGTGATTGGCACCGGGCGCGTGATCAAGGGGTGGGATCAGGGTTTGATGGGGATGCAGGTGGGGGGCAAGCGCAAATTGCTGGTGCCGGCGCATTTGGGGTACGGCGAACGGACGATGGGCAAGATCCCGCCGGGTTCGAATCTGGTGTTTGAGATTGAGTTGTTGGAAGTGCTGACGCGGGAGGATTGAGGTGGGGGGCGTCGATTTGGATGAAGTCCGTTACTTCATCCAAATGCCGTCAGGGTGGATCAGGTGAATACGTCTATATCGTCAAGCGTGTCTTCGATGATTCCTTGCAGTGAAGGGTGCGTTTGCTTGGCTGATTCGAGTGCCGCAAAAACTGTTTCAGTATCCAGTTCGCCATGTCGGCGAGCGATGTGCCCGAGTGCAGTAGCCGCAGCGGCCACAATTGCTTCGGTTTTGCTGGCGAGCTGTTTCAGGCAGATGTCCTGAGCCCAGTTTCTATCGGTTTCATTCAGGCCAATGGATACGAGTGCGGTGATTACGTTTGCATCCGTGTCGCTGGAAAGTAGGCGAATGGCCTCGTCATGGCTAATAGATGGATCTTGATAGATGAGGCTCACTTTGCATCTCCCAGGATTCTGCCTTTGTTGTCTACTTTTTTAGCCTTGATCAGCGCATTTTTCATATCTTGGTGAAGTTTATCCCATGGCCTTACGTGGCCGTGATAGACATCTCCACCCGTGCGATCGAAGACGACTAGCTCATTTGTTTCTGGATCAATTCCGATTCTACGTGGTGATGTAGGTTTGACCTGAACCGAGTTTTCTAGCGCTTCCTGACCATTGGTTGGTCCTTTACTTTTTATGGGTGTATCTGTTTTTCCGTGGTAACTGGCTGCATCGAACTCAAGCGCCAAAACAATATAAAGGGGTTTAATTCCCGAGTTTGGAGGAAAAACAAGGATGAAATCTCGGTACTCAGGCGGGTAAACCGGATTAACGATGAGCTTGTCCGCTTGCTCAGTCGGCGGATAAATCCAGATCTGGGGAATTTGCGGTGCGCCTTCCAGCGGTGGAATTTCCGATGTACTGCTTGTGTCTACGGCGGGAGTCCAAATCAGTGTTGCCCCATTACCGAAATCTGCGACTTGCTGGGTGCCTTGCTTCACGAACCGTACGACAGGAATCATCTCCCAATCGCTGCGCGTCTGGGTGTTGTACCCATATCCTTTCAAGGTGCCGTCGGCTTGTTGTTTTAAACGCAATCGGACACGAGTGCGACCTTTCTCAAGCGATTTAAGTTGTTCTTCTGTGTATAGCGAGCTGTCGCCCAAACTCGAAGGCCAAAGCAGAGCAACCATGCCGAGCAATGCACCAGCGACAACACCTCCCGTCACTGCACTTGCACCACTCACTGCACTTGCGCCTGGGCTTGCAGTGGTAGTCGTAGCTAATAAAAGCGTTCCTGCCGCAGCGGGAAAATTACGGCCTCCTACTTTTTTCAGCGGGATGTTGCCAGCAGTGTCTCGTTCGCGGCCGCCCAACAAAGACAACTCTCCAAAATCAGCCAACTTCTCGACCGGAATAAATCCGGTACTACTGACATGGTTGATTACACCATCCGGAAGTTGGCAGCTTTTAGCGAACACGCAACCTTTTGCATCGGGCATGGGCTGTTGTGGCTGTTTGATTAGGCTATTTTCGTAGGCTTGCTGTCTGGCAAGCATGTCGTCATAGGCGGTTTGTCTAGCTTCCCGCTCTGCCAACTCGCTGTCGGTCATGTAGCGGCTAGTGATGTGGTGTCCGTCACCGGCCGGTGGATTTTGAACCCGAGGTCTGTCTGTCTTTCGCGCCATGAGCGTCCTTGTTCTTTCGTCAGAAAACGATGCGGACGCTAAATGAATGGGCGTTTGATGGATGTAGGACGGGTCTGAAATTGCGACAGTTGTTACAAGTGTAAAAAATCAGGATGGGTACATCGGCAGGTACCCCAACTCGCTCGGGCCTTCCTATGGTCTGGTTTTCAGATATTTGTTAGCAGAAAGAAAGCCATCGCGAGCAGGCTCACTCCTACAATTGATCGCGGATGCTCATGGGATTTGAGTGCACCGCAGATCTAGTGTAGGAGCGAGCCTGCTCGCGAAGAACGATCACGCGGTCAATCAGGCTGCATGCGCCATTTCGGCCAGTGTGTCGGCCACGGTTTTTTGCAGTGAGGGGAACCGGCGGGTTACGCGGCGCAGTGCGGGTAGCACGGCGTCGATTTCCAGTTCATCGAGTTGGGGAAGGACGGTGACGGCGGAGGCGACGATGGTTTCGCGTTCGCTTTCGAACAGCACCAGGCAGGCGTTCTGCGCCCAGCGTCCGTCCCGCTCGTTGAAACCCATCGCCACCAGTGCCGCGACGACTTGTGCATCGGTTTTGTTGGACATGTTTATTGCCTCAGGGCGGGTTCGATTTTGTCGAGGGCGCGGTTGACCGCGAGTTCGCCGAGCATGACCACTTGCTGGATGCCGAGCACGGTGTTGCGGTAGGGCGAGTCGAGCAGGGCGGCGAAGTCGCTGAGCATGATGCTGGCCGAGGCCATGGATTCGCAGGCGTGGGCCATGAGGTCTTCGGCGCCGGTGTTGGGGTCGACGAGGAACATGGTGCTGGGTCTGCGCGGTGGCGAAGGCGGCGTGGGTTTCAGGTAATGATCGAGGGCGCGTTCGGCGGCTTCGTGGAGTTTTCTGGAGCCCGGCGTGGAATAGGGGGACGTTGGATTTTGATCGATTTCCGCGTCTGTTTCGGGCGGATTCGGCGTTATTTTGAACATTTCTTAGAACCTTTTAATGAGGCCGACACGTTCATTGCGACTAAACAAATGGGTGGCAGCTATGCGCAGGTTAGTCGACCGGTGGTTCTAAGCAGTCCCGGCGCACCCGAAGGCGCCCTGCGCACAGCTACCATTAAGCTCAGGCGCGAGAATGCCTGACTGAACGGACTGTATGCTGCCAAAAAACCACCGAGCGACTAAACCCGATCACTGAACATTCAGTGACGCGAACCAAGTTACCGGCAGCCTCCAAGCCGCACAAGCCGGCGGATTCTGGCGTAGTTGTAGGCAAAGGCGCAAGGCGCTGTAGCCTTGTGGCTGATGTCTAAATGATGCTGCGTTTGACTGGGCGCCTTCGCGAGCAGGCTCGCTCCCACCTTTGAAATACGTACCCCCTGTGGGAGCGAGCCTGCTCGCGAAGGCGCCGTCAAAATCACCTCAGGATTCAACCCTCACGCCCCGCCCAAACCGCTCCCGATAAACCGACGGCGGCACCCCCACCACCCCACGAAACGCCACACGAAAACTCTCCACCGACCGATAACCGCAACGCTCGGCAATCTGCTCGGTGTTATGCGGCGTACTCTCCAACAACTCCCGCGCCCGCGCCAAGCGTTCATGTTGCAACCACGCCTTCGGCGACTGCCCACTGGCCTCGGTAAAACGCCGCAGAAACGTGCGCTCACTCATCGCCGCTTCACTGGCCAGATCACGCACCTCCAGCGGTTCATGCAAGCGCTCGCGCGCCCATTGCATCACCCGCGACAGATCATTGCGCGGTGTAGGGCTGACCGGGGTCGGAATGAACTGCGCCTGGCCGCCAGTACGCTGTGGCGACATCACCAGTCGCCGCGCCACCGAGTTGGCGACTTGCGTGCCGAAGTCCCGCGCCACCAGATGCAGGCAGGCATCGATCCCGGCCGCGCTGCCCGCCGAGGTGATCAACTGCCCGGAGTCGACGTAAAGCACATTGGCATCGACAGCAATCGCCGGGAAGCGCTGCGCCAGTTCCGCCGTGTAACGCCAATGGGTGGTGGCGCCGTGGCCGTCGAGCAAACCGGTGGCCGCCAGCACAAATACACCGGAGCAGATCGATAGCAACCGCGCGCCCCGGGCATGGGCCTGACGCAACGCGTCGATCAATGCTGGAGGCACCGCCGCGTTACGGTCGCGCCAGCCGGGAATGATGATGGTGCGCGCCTCGGCCAACAATTCCAGACCGCCATCGGCTAGCACCTGAATGCCGCCCAAGGCGCGCATCGGGCCTTGATCGACCGCCGCAATGGCGTGGGTGTACCACGGGAAATCGAACTCCGGCCGGGTCAGGCCGAAGACCTCCACGGCGATGCCGAACTCGAATGTGCAGAGGCCGTCGTAGGCCAGAATCGCAACCAGACCTGGTGATGTCGGCATTTGGCGGAAAATTCCCGGTGAGTGTCTTGTGCGCCACTGTAGCCGCAAGCGACCGCTCGATAAAGTCTGTTCACACCCGTCCAGATAAAGGAGCAACACCCATGGTCAGCCTGGTTCGCGACATTCCTGCGGCGCCGTCGGCGATCGCCCTGATGCACTTCAGCAATCGTCTGACTTTCGAAACCGATTGTTCCGACGTCTTCAGTAGCCAGGAGGCTGGCGAGATCGATTTTGTCCTGGTCGATGTCCGTAGTCCGCTGGCCTTTGAGCGCGGGCATGTGCCGGGCGCGATCAATATCCCGAACCGGTTACTGACGGCGGCGGAGCTGGCGATCTACCCGAAAACCACTCTGTTTGTGGTCTATTGCGCCGGCCCGCACTGCAATGGCGCGAACAAGGCAGCGGTGAAACTGGCAGCGCTGGGGTATCCGGTCAAGGAGATGATCGGCGGGGTTAGCGGATGGCTGGATGAAGGCTTTCAACTCAGCGTTGAGCAAGTCGGCAAAACCGCCATCGGCTGCGAATGCTGACGTTCTTTTAAGAGAAATCCTGAGCAAAAAAAGCGCTTGTCCTACAGCCTTTGCACCACGACGGCGCACCCGTTGACCCCGGTCAATCGGTGCGCCGATCTTTCATAAGTATTTGTCGCTTAAACACAATTTACCCTGTGCGCGCCGCCATAGACTGCCGGCCACTTCGGTTTTTGTAGCCAATTGGCCATGACCGAACGCTGAATCGAAAGCTGCCAATAAAAGCCTCCGCACACAGGAGTTATAAATGAAGAAGCTAGTGATGTTCGGTGCCCTGGCACTGTCGATGTTGTCCCTGACCGCCGTGGCCGAAGACGCCAAGCCGATCCGCATCGGTATCGAAGCCGGTTACCCGCCATTCTCGATGAAAACCCCTGACGGCAAACTCGCCGGTTTCGACGTCGATATCGGCGATGCGTTGTGCGCGCAGATGAAAGTCAAATGCACCTGGGTCGAGCAGGAATTCGATGGCCTGATCCCGGCGCTGAAAGTGAAGAAGATCGACGCGATTCTGTCGTCGATGACCATCACCGATGACCGCAAGAAAAACGTCGATTTCACCATCAAGTACTACCACACCCCGGCGCGCTTCGTGATGAAGGAAGGCTCCGGTGTCAAAGACCCGCTGACCGAGCTCAAGGGCAAGAAAGTCGGCGTGCTGCGTGCCAGTACCCACGACCGTTACGCCACCGAAGTGCTGGTGCCGGCCGGGATCGACCTGGTGCGTTACGGCTCGCAGCAGGAAGCCAACCTCGACATGGTTTCCGGGCGTATCGACGCGATGCTGGCTGACTCGGTCAACCTGAGCGACGGTTTCCTGAAAACCGACGCCGGCAAAGGTTTTGAATTCGTTGGCCCGACCTACGAAGACGCCAAGTACTTCGGCGGCGGTGCCGGCATTGCAGTGCGCAAGGGCGATACCGCGCTGGCCGAGCAATTCAACAAAGCCATCACCGAAATCCGCGCCAATGGCGAGTACAAGAAAGTCCAGGACAAGTACTTCGACTTTGACGTGTACGGCCATTAATAAGCCGTAGAAAAAAGTGGCCCCGTTTGCGCGGTGGCCACTTTTTTTATGCTTTCTTTCTACAGATGGAGATCCCTGTGGGAGCGAGCTTGCTCGCGAATACGGTTTAACATTCAACATCTTTATTGACTGTCAAATTGCATTCGCGAGCAAGCTCGCTCCCACAGGGATCTCATTGATCCAGATCTACCAGACTGCAGGAGTCTTCCCATGCAACGCATCGACCATGTTCTGCCCTGGAGCCACTTGGGCAGCGAGCGCTCGCTCAGTGTGTTCCGCTATGGCGCCGGCCCACGCAAGGTCTACATCCAGGCCAGCCTGCACGCCGATGAACTGCCGGGCATGCGCACCGCGTGGGAACTCAAGCAACGCCTCAACCAACTCGAGCAGCAAGGCCGTTTGCAGGGCGTGATCGAATTGGTGCCAGTGGCCAACCCGATCGGCCTCGATCAACATGTGCAAGGCGCGCACATGGGCCGCTTCGAACTGGGCAGCGGCAAGAATTTCAACCGCGCCTTCGTCGAACTCAGCGCGCCGGTCGGGGCGTTGATCGGTGAGCGTCTGGGCGCGGATGCCGAGGCCAACGTTGCACTGATCCGCCAAACCATGGGCCAGGTATTCGATGAACTGCCGGCGCCGGCCTCGCAACTGGAAGCCTTGCATCGCCTGTTGCTGCGCCATGCCTGCGATGCCGACATCACCCTCGATTTGCATTGTGATTTCGACGCGGCGATTCACTTGTACGCGCTGCCGCAGCACTGGCCACAGTGGCAATCGCTGGCGGCGCGCTTGAAGGCCGGCGTGGCGCTGCTGTGTGAAGATTCCGGCGGCAGCTCGTTCGATGAATCCTGCTCGACGCCATGGTTGCGTCTGGCGCGGGCATTTCCCAATGCTGCAATTCCGGCGGCGAACCTGGCGACCACGCTGGAACTGGGCAGCATGGGCGACACCCGGGTCGATCAGGCGCAGGCCAATTGTGAGGCGATCCTCGGATTCCTCGCGGAGCAGGGTTTCATCAGCGGCGAGTGGCCGGCGGCACCGAGCGAGTGCTGCGAAGGCCTGCCGTTCGAGGGCACCGAATACCTGTTTGCGCCGCACCATGGCGTGGTGAGTTTCCTGCGCAATGCCGGCGAGTGGGTGGAGCAGGGCGATGCGCTATTCGAGGTGGTCGATCCGTTGCAGGATCGCGTGACCACCGTGCGCGCCGGCACCAGCGGGGTGCTGTTTGCGCTGGATCGTGGGCGTTATACCGAGCCGGGGATCTGGCAGGCGAAAGTGGCGGGGCGGGTGGCGTTTCGTACCGGGAAACTGACTAACGACTGAAGGATCTTCGTTGGGGCTAATGGCCTCATCGCGAGCAGGCTCACTCCTACAGGGGAATGTATTTCCAATGTGGGAGCGAGCTTGCTCGCGAAGGGGCCATCAGCAGCACCCAACATGTTGATCCTCGCCGCAGGATGTTAGGCTCCCCCCGAACCCGACACTCTGTGAAAGGAAGGCTCTATGTTGAAGGTCTTTGCTCTCTTGACCCTGCTGGCGTCCAGCGCCGTGCAGGCGCAGACCACGCTGCAATCCGATCTGCCGCTCAAGTACATCGAGCAGGTGCACGCCGACGCCGAGGCGCGTCCGTTGGTGATTTTCCTGCACGGCTACGGCAGTAACGAAGCCGATCTGATTGGCATGAAATTCCAGCTCCCGGCGCAATACAACTACCTGTCGGTGCAGGCGCCGTTGTCGTTGGGCGAAGGACGTTTCCAGTGGTTTCGCAAGAAAGGCGAAGGTGCCTACAACGGAGAGACCGATGATCTGAAGGTCAGTGGGCAGAAGCTGCGCGACTTTGTCGCGCAAGCGGCGCAGAAATATCACACCACCCCGAGCAAGGTGTACCTGATCGGCTTCAGCCAGGGCGCGATGATGACCTACGAGGTGGGGCTGCGGCCGCCAGTCGCTGTCGGCGGGATCGCTGCGTTGAGCGGGCGTTTATTGCCAGTGTTGAAAGCTGAACTCAAAGGCGAGCAGCAGCCGTTGCCGCTGAGTATCTTTATCGGCCACGGCACCGCCGATGATCGGGTGCCCTACCACGACGGCACCGAGGCCAATGCGCAGCTACAGAAGCTGGGCTACAAACCGCAGTTTCATGCCTATCCCGGCGTCGGCCACAGTATCAGTGCGGCCGAGCTGCGCGACTTGAATGGCTGGCTGCAGCAGCTCAATCCTTGAGGATGGTTTTCACCAAAGCATCGTGACCTTTCTTGTCGCTGGCGCGGGAGATCACCTGCACCAGCGCCATTTTCGTCCCGGAGCCGGCCATCAGCGTGGTGTTGAGGGTTTGGCCACCGCCCTGGGTCGCGGTGCTGTCGACCTGACGCAGGCCAAGGCCGGTGCCTTTCTGGGTCAGGCTTTTTTCGCTGAGTTTGTTGAAGTCCGGCAGGGCCTTGCGCTGGTCGTCGATGAAACTCGAGACGGTGCTGTCGAGGAACTGCCCGTCGTTATCCTTGATGTGCTGGCCTTCGGGAATCTGGTTTTCAGCGGTAATGACCACGGTCTTCGTCGCTTCATTGGTGTACATCGTGCCTTTGGTTCCGCTCGGGCTGGTCGGCAGCGGGTCGGCGACGAAACCTTTAGGCAACACAAAGGTGAACTTGCCCTCGAGCATCGAGACTTTCTCGGTGCCGGCATTTTTCTTGGCCGCTTGCGCGTGGAGGGCGCCGAAACCGGCGAGGGCCGCCACCAGCAGGACGACGGCTTTTTTGCTCAACAATGACATGTGAATCTCCGGTGGATGATCGCGCGAGGCGGGCGATCATCCCACGGAGGGGGGCGGGCGTTCCAGCGCGAATCGTCTGACCGGTTACTGCGCCTGCGCTTTCGCCAGCGGACGGGCCAACAGGCGTTTGGTCACGCCGAGCATCGCCACCGACACCGCGACACCGACGGCGAATCCACTCAGTCCCATGCTCGGCAAGGTCAGTGCCGAGACCAGACAAAACGCCGAAAACGAATACATGCCGGTGGCCGTCGCCCTTAACAATGCGGCGGTAAATGCCGGGCCGCGCGTCTGTTGCGAGAACACCGCCATTACACTGCCGAGCACCGGGAACACCGCGAGCAAACCGCTCCAGCGCTCGCCGACGGTGCTGGCCAGCATCGTCACCACCAGGGTCAACGCGGCACCGGCGATCATTCGCCAGATCAGTTTGTCCGACTTCGGCGCCGGACCGTTGAGCACCGGTTGCACCGTAGGAAACAGATACGGCGATGCCAACAATGCAACCGCCGCCACTGCCACGGAAAACGGCAGCGACGCCGGGATCAGTGACAACCCCCCCCGCGATGACGGCCCACACCGATAGCGACGCCGTCAGTGCCACTGGCCAGTTCGCCCGTTGCGCGACCTGCGCATAGGTGATGCAGAACGCAATCATCGCGAACATCGCCGATAACGCCGCCACCGCTGACTGTGCGGCAAACGCCGGACCCTGCTCGATGGCGAGGAAAAACAGAATCGGCCCGACCACCACCGGCAATCCCGACAGCCACCCGGCCACGCTCGGCCCCCAGCGTTTGCCCGCCAGGGATATCAGCAGCAGAAAACCGGGAATCAGCAGCAGTTTGAGGATCAGCACGCAGGTGTCTCCGTCCGTTGAGGGTAGGCCACGGTAGCATTGTCGATCGGCGATTGCTGCCTATGTGCGCAGTTTTTGTATACAAAGTAACGGGGGCGATACCCGGCTATGCTGTGTGTATCAGGGTTTACCGGAGTCGATGCCGCGATGAGAAGAACACCGAAGCTGGTGCGAGGATGCTGCGGCATCGGCTTGTGGGCGTTGTTGCTGACGCCGACCTGGGCCAACTGGCAGGACGCCGTGCCCGGCGCGCAGATCATTGGCACCGGCGATTACAGCGTGTTCGGTTTCGATGTCTACAACGCGCGATTGTGGAGTGCCGCGCGGCCCTTGGTCGACGGTCAGCCATTTGCGCTGGAGTTGATCTACCGCCGCAACATCTCCCGCGATGATCTGGTCAAGGCCAGCGTCGACGAAATCAAACGGCTGGCCGGTGCCCGCGTCAGCCCGGCGCAATTGGCCGGGTGGCAGGTACAGATGCAGCAATCGTTTGTCGATGTGCAGGCCGGCACGCGGATTACCGGGGTGTATCTGCCGGGGCAGGGCGCGCGGTTTTTTGTCGGTCAGCAGTTGCAGCATGAGATCGATGATCCGCTGTTTGCCCGCGCATTTTTTGATATCTGGCTGGATCCGCGCACGCGCAGTCCGGAGCTGCGCGAACAGTTGTTGGGGGTGAGTCGATAGATTTTTTTGCGCTTCAAGGCTCAGGCGGAAACCTCTAAGCTGCGTCTTTCCGACTTGTTTCTGGATGTGTGCGTGAAATTCAGTTTGCCCAAAATCGCCACCGCGCCGTTTTGCCCGCCGGAAGTGGCCGGCAGTGTTGCGGTTGATCCCAGCGCCTCGTTCTTTAAACGCGTGCTGCGTTTCGCCGGCCCCGGCTTGCTGGTGTCGATTGGCTACATGGACCCGGGCAACTGGGCCACGGCGATCGAGGCCGGTTCACGCTTTGGCTACAGTCTGTTGTTTGTGGTGTTGCTGGCGAGTCTGGCCGGCATGGTCGTGCAGTGCCTGTGCTCGCGGTTGGGCATCGCCACCGGGCGCGATCTGGCGCAATTGTCCCGCGAGCGCTACAGCACACCGACCGCACGGCTGCAGTGGGTGTTGGCGGAAATCTCGATCATCGCCACCGATCTGGCTGAAGTGCTGGGTTGTGCGCTGGCGTTTCATTTGTTGCTCGGCTGTTCGCTGACCTTCGGCATCGCCCTGACCGCGTTCGACACCTTGCTGGTGCTGGCCCTGCAAAATCGCGGTTTCCGCCGTCTGGAAGCAATCATGCTGGTATTGGTCGCGACCATCGGCGTGTGTTTCTTCGTTGAACTGCTGCTGATCAAACCCTACTGGCCGGACGTCGCCCAAGGTTTCAAACCGTCGCTGGCGGCGATTGGCGAAGCGGCGCCGCTGTACCTGGCCATCGGTATTCTCGGTGCGACAGTGATGCCGCATAACCTCTACCTGCACACCTCGATCGTGCAGACGCGGATGATCGGCAAGGACCTCGCCAGCAAGCAGGACGCGGTGAAACTGGCGCGCATCGACACCATCGGTTCGCTGGCCCTGGCGTTGCTGGTCAACGCGGCGATTCTGATTCTCGCGGCGGCGGCTTTTCACCAGTCCGGGCACACCGACGTGGTGGACATTCAGGACGCTTACCACTTGCTCGATCCGCTGGTCGGTGGGGCGCTGGCCAGCGTGTTGTTCGGCGTCGCGTTGCTGGCGTCGGGGCAGAGTTCGACCTTCACCGGCACCATCGCCGGCCAGGTGATCATGGAGGGTTATCTGAACCTGCGGATCCCGTGCTGGCAGCGGCGCTTGATTACTCGCGGACTGGCGTTGATTCCAGCATTCGTCGGCGTGTGGCTGATGGGCGATAACGCGATCGGCAAATTGCTGGTGTTGAGTCAGGTGGTGTTGAGTCTGCAGTTGCCGTTTGCCTTGTATCCACTCATTCGAATGACTAACGACAAACAACTGATGGGGCCGTTTGTGAACCGCTGGCCAACTCGGGTATTGGCCTGGGGTTGTTTGTGGTGATCAGCGGCGCTAACAGCTGGCTGATTTTGCAGTGGGCGGCTTGAGCCAGCATTTTCAGTGACTGGGCTGGCCTCTTCGCGAGCAAGCTCGCTCCCACAGGGTTATCGGGTGTGCACACTATTGCGATCACCCGATAACTCATGTGGGAGCGAGCTTGCTCGCGAAGACGGACTGTCAGGCGCCCACATCGCTGAACACTGGAATGCGCCCGTTGAGCGAAGGCTTGTAGTGCCAGTTCAGACGATTCAGGTCGATGTCATGCCTGATTATTTCCCTCACCGTCGCCCCGGCAATACTCATCGCCAGCGCTTGCCCCGGACACTCGTGCCGACCACTGCCAAAACTGAAACTGCGGCGGTTGGCGCGCTGTGGCAGAAACTGCTCCGGCTGTTCGTTGAGCGCCGGATCTCGATTGGCCGAGGCCAGCAGCACCAGAATCACATCGCCCGCTTCGACACGTACTCCAGCAATCTCACAGGACGCGGCGACAAAGCGCCGGGTGTTCTGCACGGGCGGGTCGAAGCGCTGGACTTCGTTGAGCAGTGCTTCGATGGATTCGCCGCGCAACGCTGGCTGCCGACGTAGCGCCAGCAGCGTATTGCCGATCAGGCCGGCGCAGGCTTCGAACGTCTGTGAACAGAGGCCGATCAGGTTGGCGATCAAGGTTTCCTCATCGCCAGTGAAGCGCTGTTGGATTGCACTGAGCAACGGGCTGGCCGGCTCGGCGAGCAATTCGATGAAGTCACCGCGCAGTTGTTCAGCCGCCGCCTCTGCTGCGGCCAGTTGCAGGTCATTGCTCAACGGCGACAGGCAGGCAACGAAATCCGCCGTCAATTCACTGATCGCCCGCGCTTGCGCCGGGGTGAACCCCAGCAGCGCCGCGACCACGCACACCGGGCCACGAAGCATTGCCTTGTACACCCCGTCGGCGTCCGCTGTGATCAGCCGCGCGGCGACCAATCTGTCGACGGCCTCAAGGTCGAGCGAGGCCAACTCAGGCTCAATGGCAGCGCGCGGGCAGCGCTGGCGTTCACCGTCATTCATCCGCATCAGTTGGCCGAAGATTTTGCCGGCCATGCCTTTTGTAATCGCTTTGGGCACTGGCTCCTGCGCCGGACGCACCCGGCAATCCGCGTGGGCCAACACCGCACACACCGCCCGGGCACTGCTGGCGACCCACAGTTTCAGCTCTGGATGAAACGTCAGTCCACCTGCTGCGCGCAGTTCGGCGTAGTAGGGATAAGGATCGGCGTGCGTTGCGGCGCTGATCGGGTTCATGGTTTGCATCCTTGTCGGCGGGGAAAGTGTTGCTACTATCTCCACTGCGCAACGACGATGATTCGTCCGGGAGCGAACTATGCACGCAGAACATCAAGACATCGGCGTTTCCCAAGTGGCCGCCGCCATCGCCGAGCCGGCGCGAACGAAAATCCTCTGTTCGCTGATGGACGGCCACGCCCGCACCAGCACTGAATTGGCGACGATCGCCGAAGTCAGCGCCTCGACCGCCAGCGTGCACTTGGCGAAACTCAAGGACCTGGCACTGCTGCGCCTGCATGTGCAGGGCCGTCATCGCTATTACAGCCTCGCCGATCAGCGCGTGGCGCAGGCGCTGGAAGCGTTGATGGTGATTGGCCAGAACGCCGTGCCGACGTTCAAGGCGCACACCCCGGATCGCCTGCAATTTGCGCGCACCTGCTATGACCACATGGCCGGGACGCTGGCGGTGATGCTGCATGACCGTTTGCTCGAGGGCGGTTGGTTGGTGGCAACCGACGAGCAGGCGTATCGCTTGAGTGAAAGCGGGGAGGCGCTGTTTCTCGGGCTGGGTATCGATGTGCATGATTTGACCACCCTGCGCCGCAAGTTTGCCTGTCCGTGCCTGGACTGGAGCATGCGCCGGCCGCATCTCGGTGGTTCGCTGGGGGCGGCGCTGTTGCAGACCGCGTTGAAGCGCAAGTGGGTGACCCAGGATCTGGACAGTCGGGCACTGGCGTTGACGGCGCTGGGGCGTAAGGAGATCGGTAAGCGGTTTGGCGTTGAGTGGCCGGTAGACGGGCAGATCAAAGATCGCAGCCTGCGGCAACTCCTACAGGAATCGCGTACACCCGATAAATCTCGACCGTACCCAATCCCTGTAGGAGCTGCCGAAGGCTGCGATCTTTGATCTTGACCTTCTGACCGACGAGGGGCGCATCTGCCACCTTGTATCACCGCTGTCGACCCTATACTGTATATGCAAACAGTATAGAGCCCGCGCCATGCAAATCATCGACAAGCTGAGCATCCTCGCCGACGCCGCCAAGTACGACGCCTCCTGCGCGAGCAGCGGCGCGCCCAAGCGCAGCTCCGAGGGCAAGAGCGGGCTGGGCTCGACCGATGGCATGGGCATCTGCCACAGCTACACGCCGGACGGGCGCTGCGTGTCGTTGTTGAAGATTCTGCTGACCAATTTCTGCCTTTACGATTGCCAATATTGTGTCAACCGCCGCTCCAGCGATGTTCCGCGCGCTCGTTTCACCCCCGAGGAAGTCGTGGCGCTGACCATGGATTTCTACCGGCGTAACTGCGTCAGCGGGCTGTTTCTCAGTTCCGGCATCATTCGTTCGGCGGACTACACCATGGAGCAACTGGTGCGGGTGGCGAAGCTGCTGCGCGAAGAGCATGAGTTTCGCGGGTACATCCACCTCAAGACCATTCCCGAAGCCGATCCGGCATTGATTGAAGAGGCTGGCCGCTACGCCGATCGCCTGAGCGTCAACATCGAACTGCCGACCGATGCCAGCCTGCAAGTGCTGGCGCCGGAGAAGGACATCGCTTCGATCAAACAGGCAATGAACACCATCTACACCGGCGTGCAGACCGTGTTGAACGAACCGCGCTCGGCGAAGTTCGCGCCGGCCGGGCAGAGCACACAGTTGATTGTCGGCGCCGACGACACCGATGACAGCACCATCCTCCACAGCGCCCAGGCCTTGTACGGCAATTTCCGTTTGCGCCGGGTCTACTATTCGGCTTTCAGCCCGATTCCCGACAGCCCGAAAAGCGTGCCACTGGCCGCGCCGCCGCTGATGCGCGAACACCGTTTATATCAGGCCGATTTTCTCCTGCGCAGCTACGGCTACAGTGCTGATGAATTGCTCAAGGGACCGGGTAATCTGGCGCTGGACATCGACCCGAAACTGGCTTGGGCGTTGCAGAACCGCGAAGTGTTCCCGCTCGATCTGAACCGTGCCGAAGCGTCCCTGATTGCGCGTATTCCCGGTATCGGCTTGCGCACCACCGAACGACTGGTCGAGCTGCGCCGCCAGCGGCGCATCCGTTACGAAGACGTCGCGCGCATGCGCTGCGTGCTGGCCAAGGCCAAGCCGTTCATCATCACCAGCGACTATCACCCGCAGCAGGCCGAGGTCACCAGCCATTTGCTCTATCAGCAATTGCGTGACCGGCCGATGCCGCAGCAGATGGGGTTGTGGGGATGATCAATCTCGATTGCGACGACCTGTTCGACACCTGGCGCCAGCAGGCGCGCTGGCTGCTAAGCCATGAAGTCGATCCGAGTCTGGTGAGCTGGGCCTCGCAAGGTGTGGGTGATCTGTTTGCCAGTGATGAGCCGGTGCCTGAAGGGCAGGGGCCGTTTGTGGCAAAGATCCCGCGCGCGTTGCTCGACACCCTGGAACAGGCCTCGCGCTATCGCGGTGATCAACGCTGGAGCCTGTTGTATGAAGTGTTGTGGCGCGTCAGCCATGGCGACCGCACGGCGATGATGGCCGGGGACAAACTCGGCAGCGAACTGCAGCGACGGATCAAACAAGTCAATCGAGAAGCCCATCACCTGCATGCATTTGTGCGTTTCATCGAGCGCCCGTTATCCAGCGCGGGTCCGCAGTATGTGGCTTGGCATGAGCCGGCCCACGACATTCTGCGCAGCGCCAGTGAGCATTTTATTGGACGGATGGGTCGCCATCGCTGGTTGATCGCCACGCCGCGTGACGGGGTTTACTACGATGGCGAGCAACTGATTCATCAGCGTCAATGCCCGCTGGAATGGCAGCAGTTGGCGCAGAACGTCGACGATCCTCATGGTGATCTTTGGCTGACCTATTACAGCCATATCTTTAATCCTGCGCGGTTGAACGAGAAGGTTATGCAGGGGCATTTGCCGGCGCGGTTCTGGAAGAATCTGCCGGAGGGGGAGTTGATTCCCGGGTTGATTACGCAGGCGCGGATGGGGAAGCAGCAGAATGGGCAGGCGAGTGGGATTGCTGATCGGCTTGGTAAACGGATAACGCTGAAAAGCCCCTCACCCTAACCCTCTCCCAAAGGGAGAGGGGACTGACAGAGGTGTTTGGACTTGATCCATCGACCTGAAAGTCCGCGTCGAACTCAGATTTTGAATACCACATAGATCGGCCCCCTTTCCCCCTCGCCCCCTTGGGGGAGAGGGCTGGGGTGAGGGGGAAAAGATCTCCAGCACGCCACAAATACTGCGCCAAACGCCATAAAAAAGCCCCCCACCAATCACTCGGTGGAGGGCTTTTCTACATCAACACCCGTCAAATCAAACCTTGACGATCCAGCCCGCTGGCGCTTCGATGTCGCCGGTCTGCACGCCAGTCAGCTCTTTGTAGAGCTTCTGGGTCACAGGACCCACTTCGGTCTCGCTATGGAACACATGCAGATGGTCGTTGTAGCTGATGCCACCGATCGGGGTGATCACCGCAGCCGTACCGCAAGCGCCAGCTTCCTTGAAGTCCGACAGCTTGTCGATCAGCACATCACCTTCAACCACTTCCAGGCCCAGACGGGTCTTGGCCAATTCGATCAACGACAGGCGGGTGATGCCTGGCAGAACCGACGGCGAGTTCGGGGTGATGAACTTGTTGTCGTGGGTGATCCCGAAGAAGTTGGCCGAACCGACTTCTTCGATCTTGGTGTGGGTCATCGGATCCAGATAGATCGCGTCGGCGAAGTTGGCTTTCTTCGCTTTCGAACCCGGCATCAGGCTGGCCGCGTAGTTGCCGCCGACCTTGGCTGCGCCGGTGCCTTGGGGGGCGGCGCGGTCGTAGCTGGAGATCTGGAAGTTGTGCGGGGTCAGGCCGCCCTTGAAGTAGGCGCCGACCGGGATGCAGAAGATCGAAAAGATGAACTCGGGCGCAGTGCGCACGCCGATGTTGTCACCGACGCCGATCACGAACGGACGCAGGTACAGCGCGCCGCCGGTGCCGTAGGGCGGAATGAAGCGCTCGTTGGCGCGAACCACGGCTTTGCAGGCTTCGATGAACTGCTCGGTGTCGACCGTCGGCATCAGCAGACGCGCGCAGCTGCGTTGCATGCGCAGGGCGTTCTGGTCCGGGCGGAACAGGTTGATCGAGCCGTCCTTGCAACGATAGGCCTTCATGCCTTCGAAGCACTGCTGGCCATAGTGAAGGGCCGTCGAGCCTTCGCTGATGTGCAGCACGTTATCTTCGGTCAGGGTGCCTTTGTCCCACTCGCCATCGCGAAAGTACGACAGATAGCGTTTGTCGGTCTTGATGTAGTCAAAACCCAGCTTGTCCCAATTGATGCTTTCGTTACCCATGACACCCTCTATCACTGAACAACCGCCGAAACGGTTCAAGGCTTCTGACGTTTTTTGGATGGGCACAACAATACTTCATTCTTGAGCGGTTTCGCAGCCCGGACTATCGGATGGCACACAGATAAATCGTGTTGCCCTCAGGAATTCGCGAGCAAGCTCGCTCCCACAGGGGAATGCATTCCAAATGTGGGAGCGAGCTTGCTCGCGAAGGGGCCTACAGGTGCAACGCATGCCCCAAAGCACGCAACGCCGCTTCCTGCACCGCTTCACCCAGGGTCGGATGCGCATGAATGGTGCCGCCGATGTCTTCCAGCCGCGCGCCCATTTCCAGGCTTTGCGCAAACGCTGTCGACAACTCCGACACGCCAACGCCCACCGCTTGCCAACCGACAATCACATGGTTGTCCCGACGAGCGACCACGCGCACGAAGCCGCTTTTTGACTCCAGCGTCATCGCCCGGCCGTTGGCGGCGAACGGGAAACTGGAAACAATGCAGTCCACACCTGCAGCCTTGGCTTCGTCCGGGGTCTTGCCGACCACTACCAGTTCCGGGTCGGTGAAGCACACGGCCGCAATCGCAGTCGGGTTGAATTCACGGGTTTTGCCGCTGATCAACTCGGCAACCATCTCGCCCTGAGCCATGGCGCGGTGGGCCAGCATCGGCTCGCCGCTCAAGTCGCCGATGGCGTAAACGTTGCGCATGCTGGTCTGGCAGCGGCTGTCGATCTTGATCGCCGAGCCGTTCATATCCAGATTCAGCGCTTCGAGGTTCCAGCCCTGGGTATTCGGTTTGCGGCCGACAGCGACCAACACCTGATCGGTTTCCAGGTTCAGGGTTTCGCCTTCTGGATCGCGCACCTGCAACGTGCCATCGAAACCCAGCACGCTGTGTTTCAGATACAGCTTAACGCCCAGTTGCTTCAACGCTTCATGCACCGGTTGCGTCAGCTCCGCATCGTAGGCCGGCAAGATACGATCCTGCGCCTCGACCACGCTGACCTCGGCGCCGAGCTTGCGATAAGCAATGCCCAGTTCCAGACCAATGTAACCACCGCCCACCACCACCAGACGTTTCGGCACGGATTTCGGCGCCAGCGCTTCGGTGGAGGAGATGATCGGCCCGCCAATCGGCAGGATCGGCAGATTGACGCTGGTCGAACCGGTGGCCAGCACCAAATGTTCGCACTGGATGCGCGTGTCGCCGACTTCAACGGTCTTGCCGTCGATGACTTTGGCCCAGCCGTTGATGACCTGAACCTTGTTCTTCTTCAACAGTGCAGCGACGCCAGTGGTCAGGCGATCGACGATGCCGTCCTTCCACTCGACGCTTTTCGTGATGTCGAGGCTCGGTGCGGCAACGCTGATGCCCAGCGCCGAATGCTGGCTGTGATGCTGGGTCTGGTGAAACTGCTCAGCCACATGAATCAGCGCTTTCGACGGGATGCAGCCGATGTTCAGGCAGGTGCCGCCCAGCGATTGGCCTTCGACCAGAACGGTCGGGATGCCCAGTTGCCCGGCGCGGATTGCCGTTACATAACCGCCGGGGCCGCCGCCGATAATCAGCAGCGTAGTGTTCAGAGATTGCATGCGCGCCTTACTCCACAAACAAAGTGGCAGGTTGTTCGATCAAGCCGCGAATGGCCTGGATGAAGAGTGCCGCGTCCATGCCATCGACCACGCGGTGATCGAAGGAGCTGGAGAGGTTCATCATCTTGCGGATCACCACCTGGCCTTTGACGACCATAGGCCGTTCGACGATTTTGTTGACGCCGACGATCGCTACTTCCGGCAGATTCAGCACCGGCGTGCTGACGATGCCGCCCAGTGCACCGAGGCTGGTCAGGGTGATGGTCGAGCCGGACAGTTCATCGCGGCTGGCCTTGCCATTACGCGCGGCGTTGGCCAAACGCGAGATTTCTTTAGCACTGTCCCACAGGCTGCGCGCCTCGGCGTGACGCACCACCGGCACCATCAGGCCGACATCGCTTTGCGTGGCGACGCCGACATGCACCGCACCGAGGCGGGTGATGACCTGGGCTTCGTCGTCGTAACGGGCATTCATCTGCGGGAAGTCGCGCAGGGCCACAACCAGAGCGCGGACGAGGAACGGCAGCAAGGTCAACTTGCCACGGCTGGCGCCGTGTTTTTCATTGAGATGCGCGCGCAGTTCTTCAATCGCGGTGACGTCGATTTCTTCGACGTAGCTGAAATGCGCGGCACGCTGAGTGGCGTCCTGCATGCGTTGGGCGATCTTGCGGCGCATGCCGATGACTTGAATCTGTTCTTCGTCGTTACGCTGTGCGTAAGCAGCGGCAACTGGCGCCGAAGCATTTGACTGACCTTGCGCCAGATAGGCCTCGAGGTCTTCGTGCAACACACGACCGGCGGGGCCGGAACCGCGTACCAGACGCAATTGAATGCCCAGGTCCAGTGCATGTTTGCGCACGGCCGGCGAGGCCAGTGGGCGCTCATCCGCTTCGCGGGCAACCATCGGGCCTTGGCAAACTGCAGCTGGACGTGGTGCGGCAGCAGGTTTGCTTTCCACCACGGTTTCAGCTTTCGGTGCAGCAGGAGCTTCTTTGACGGGAGCAGGCGCGGCCGATTCTTTCAGATTGCCGGCCCCTTCCACCTCAATGCTGATCAACACACTGCCAACCGCCATCACTTCACCCGGCTGACCACCGAGCGCAATCACTTTCCCGTGTACCGGCGATGGAATATCGACCATCGCCTTGTCGGTCATCACGTCCGCCAGCACCTGATCCTCAACGACCAGATCGCCAACCTTGACGTGCCACTGCGACAGTTCGACTTCTGCGATGCCTTCGCCGATGTCCGGCATCTTGATAACGTGCGTGCCCATTCAGACCTCCATAACCCGTTTCAACGCCGCGCCCACTCGGGACGGCCCAGGGAAATACGCCCACTCTTGCGCGTGCGGGTAGGGGGTGTCCCAACCGGTGACGCGTTCGATCGGCGCTTCCAGGTGATGGAAGCAATGCTCTTGCACCAGCGACACCAGTTCGGCGCCGAAACCGCAGGTGCGGGTGGCTTCGTGAACCACCACGCAACGGCCGGTCTTCTTCACCGACTTGACGATGGTTTCCGAGGTCCAGCGGCCACAGGCTGCGCAGGTCGATGACTTCGGCATCGACGCCGGATTCTTCGGCCGCGACTTGTGAGACGTAGACGGTGGTGCCGTAGGTCAGCACGGTCACGTCCTTGCCCGGACGGGTGATCGCCGCGACGTCCAGCGGCACGGTGTAGTAACCGTCCGGCACCTGGGCTTGCGGGTGTTTCGACCACGGTGTTACCGGGCGATCGTGGTGACCATCGAACGGGCCGTTGTACAGGCGTTTCGGCTCAAGAAAGATCACCGGGTCATCGTTTTCGATGGAGGCGATCAGCAAGCCTTTGGCGTCATATGGGTTGGACGGCATCACCGTGCGCAAGCCGCACACCTGGGTGAACATCGCCTCGATGCTCTGACTGTGGGTCTGGCCGCCGTAGATGCCGCCGCCGCAAGGCATGCGCAGGGTCATCGGCGCGGTGAACTCGCCGGCCGAGCGATAACGCAGGCGCGCCGCTTCGGAAATGATCTGGTCGGAGGCAGGGTAGACGTAGTCGGCGAACTGAATTTCGGCGACCGGGCGCAAACCATAAGCACCCATGCCCACGGCAACACCGACGATGCCGCTTTCCGAGATCGGGGCGTCGAATACGCGCGAGGTGCCGTACTTGGTCTGCAGGCCTTCGGTGCAACGGAACACGCCGCCGAAGTAGCCGACGTCTTGACCGAACACCACCACATTGTCGTCACGCTCAAGCATCACATCCATGGCCGAGCGCAGGGCCTGGATCATGGTCATGGTGGTCGTGGTCATGGCGGTTTCCAACTGAATATTGTTGTTGTGATCGTTCATGTCAGATCCCCAACTGCTGACGCTGGCGCTTCAAGTGCTCCGGCATCTCTTTGTAGACGTCTTCGAACATGGTCGCGGCGCTTGGAATCTGACCGCCGGCGAGGGTGCCGTACTGTTCGGCCTGTTTCTGCGCGGCAATCACTTCGGCTTCGAGTTCGGCGCTGACGGCGGCGTGCTCTTCTTCTGACCAGTGACCGACCTTGATCAGATGCTGTTTGAGACGGGCGATCGGGTCGCCGAGCGGGAAGTGGCTCCAGTCATCGGCCGGACGGTATTTCGACGGATCGTCGGAGGTCGAGTGCGGACCGGCGCGGTAGGTGACCCATTCGATCATGGTCGGGCCGAGGTTGCGGCGGGCGCGTTCGGCAGCCCGGGCAGATGCCGCATACACCGCGTAGAAGTCGTTGCCATCCACGCGCAGCGAAGCGATGCCGCAACCGACGCCACGTCCGGCGAAGGTGGTGGCTTCACCACCGGCGATGGCCTGGAAGGTCGAGATCGCCCACTGGTTATTTACCACGTTGAGGATCACTGGCGCGCGATAAACGTGGGCGAAGGTGAGGGCGGTGTGGAAGTCCGATTCGGCAGTGGCGCCGTCGCCGATCCATGCCGAGGCAATTTTGGTGTCGCCTTTGATCGCTGAGGCCATGCCCCAGCCGACGGCTTGAATGAACTGGGTGGCGAGGTTGCCGGAGATAGTGAAGAAGCCCGCTTCCTTGACCGAGTACATGATCGGCAACTGACGGCCCTTGAGCGGATCGCGCTCGTTGGACAGCAACTGGCAGATCAGGTCGACCAGCGGCACTTCGCGGGCCATCAGGATGCTTTGCTGGCGATAAGTCGGGAAGCACATGTCGTCGATGTTCAAGGCCAATGCCTGAGCACTGCCGATGGCTTCTTCGCCAAGGCTTTGCATGTAGAACGACATCTTTTTCTGACGCTGGGCGACCACCATGCGGTTGTCGTAGATCCGCGTCTTGAGCATGGCGCGCATGCCCTTGCGAAGGATCTCGACCGGGACGTTTTCGGCCCGGGGGCCGAGGGCGTTGCCCTGATCGTCGAGCACACGGATCAGGCCACGCGCCAGGTCGGCGGTGTCGGCAGGTTCGACATCAATGGAAGGTTTGCGCACCGTACCGGCATCGGTCAGATGCAGGTAGGAAAAATCGGTTTTGCAGCCTGGACGGCCCGAGGGTTCAGGGACGTGCAGACGCAGCGGTTCATACGCTTGGGTCATGGCTTCTACGCTCGATCTTGTGAATTTCTTGTAGTGAGCTGGCAGTCATTCTTCGGTAGAAGAAATCTTGTCCTACAACAATCATAGGCCCGGGCAAGAAGAATATTTATCTCTGTTTCGTTGCGCTGGAGATGATTTGCAGATAGAAATTCTGCATAAACATAAAAAACAGGTGGTTTTGTCTCATGCGCAAACTGGACCGTACCGACATCGGCATTCTCAACAGCCTTCAGGAGAATGCGCGCATCACCAACGCCGACCTCGCACGCTCGGTCAATCTGTCGCCGACACCGTGCTTCAACCGGGTCAAGGCGATGGAAGAATTAGGGCTGATTCGCGAGCAGGTCACGTTGCTGGATGCCGACCTGCTGGGGCTGCATGTGAACGTGTTCATCCATGTCAGCCTGGAGAAACAGGTGGAGGAGGCGTTGCAGCATTTCGAAGAGGCGATTTCTGATCGCCCCGAGGTGATGGAGTGCTACCTGATGGCCGGAGACCCGGATTACCTTATCCGGGTCCTGGTGCCGACCATTCAGTCGCTCGAACGCTTCATGATGGACTTCCTGACCAAAGTGCCGGGTGTGGCAAATATCCGGTCAAGCTTTGCGCTCAAGCAGGTGCGCTACAAAACCGCGTTGCCGTTGCCGGCGAATGGGTTGACGTTAGGCGCCTGACCCGAAGCGGAACGCGGAGCGTCCCCGGCAGCATTCCCACGCAGAGCGTGGGGAACGATCGATGTAGGAGCTGCCGCAGGCTGCGATCTTGTGCTGTTAAAGCTTATTGATCGGGATCTTCAGATAAACCACGCCGTTGTCTTCCGCCGCCGGCAGATTCCCCGCCCGCACATTGACCTGAATCGCCGGCAGCAACAGCGTCGGCATGCCCAGCCCGGCATCACGCTGGGTGCGCATTTCAACAAACGCCGCCTCATCAATCCCGTCATGCACATGAATATTGCTTTTGCGCTGCTCACCGACCGTGGTCTGGCACTGAGCGGCGCGGCCCTCGGGCGGGTAATCGTGACAGACGTAGAGTTTCACGCTGGCCGGGAAAGCCAGCAGTTTGTGAATCGAGTTGAACAACTGATGGGCGTTGCCGCCGGGAAAGTCGCAGCGCGCGGTGCCGACGTCGGGCATGAACAGCGTGTCGCCCACCAGAATCTGTTCGCCGTCGATCAAGTAGGCCATGTCCGCCGGGGTATGCCCAGGCACATGCAGGGCAGTGGCTTTGAGATTGCCGATCCTGAATGACTCGTTTGGCGCAAACAGGTGATCGAACTGCGAGCCATCGACGCAGAACTCCGGCTCCAGATTGAACAGCGCCTTGAACACGTTTTGCACTTTGCTGATCGATTCACCAATGGCGATTTTCCCGCCCAGCTCCCGGCGCAGATACGGTGCGGCGGACAGGTGATCGGCGTGGGCATGGGTTTCCAGCAGCCACTGCACTTGCAGATTGTGCGCGCGGACGAAGGCGATGATTTTATCGGCCTGGGCGGTGCATGTGCGCCCGGCGGCGCCGTCGTAATCGAGCACCGGGTCGACGATCGCACATTGCCCGCCGTCGGTTTCATAGACCACGTAGCTGTAGGTCGAAGAGGCGGGGTCGAGGAAAGCTTCAATCTGCGCGGGCATGGACACCAACCTGAACAAGGAAAATGGGTTGCAACACTTTATCTAAAAACATAATGTTCGCAGCTTAAGTGACCTTGAAGGCATCGTGCAAATGCAATCCAGTCTGACCGAATGTGAAGTCGCCCAACTGCGCGCCTCGGCCTCCAAGGCCTGCGCGTTGCTCAAGGCCATGGCCAATGAGGATCGCCTGTTGATCCTCTGCCAACTGACCCAGGGCGAGCGCAACGTTGGCGAACTGGAAAAGATGACCGGCGTGCGCCAGCCGACGCTGTCCCAGCAACTGGGCATCCTGCGGGATGAAGGCCTGGTCGCGACTCGGCGTGAAGGCAAGTACATTTTCTACGGCCTCGCCAGTCCGGAAGTCATTCAGGTCATGAAGACCCTCTCCGGGTTGTATTGCGGGGCCGTGCTGAAAAGCCTGGGCCATCAATAAATGCCAGCCATGACACTGGTTCAATGTGGGAGCGAGCCTGCTCGCGAAAGCGTTAGGTCAGGCAATACTTGCATCGACTGACACGCCGCCTTCGCGAGCAGGCTCGCTCCCACATTCGGATTTGTGTTGGCTAGAAAACTCCTTGCGTGCAGCAAAAGGAACAAGCAATGAACGATCAACACTGGGGCCCATCCATCAGTGCAGACATCGTGGTCATCGGCGGCGGTACGGCCGGTATCGGTTTTGTCGCCAGCCTGCTCAAGCGTGACCCTGCGCTGAAAATTACCATGATCGAACCGAGCGCCCAGCATTACTACCAACCGGCGTGGACGCTGGTCGGCGGTGGCGCCTACGACGTCAAAGACACCGTCCGGCCGATGAACAAGGTCATGCCCAAGCAAGCGAACTGGCTGCAAGCGGCGGTCACCGCAATCGACCCGGACCAACGCCAACTCACTCTCAACGATCAACGCACGGTCAGCTATCAGAACCTGATTGTCTGCCCCGGCCTGCGCCTGGCCTGGGAGAAGATCGAAGGCTTGCAAGAGAGCCTCGGCCAGCACGGCGTCACCTCCAATTACAGCTATCAGCACGCGCAGTACACCTGGGATCAGGTGCAGAAACTGCGCGGCGGCAAAGCCCTGTTCACGCAGCCGGCGATGCCGATCAAATGCGCCGGCGCGCCGCAAAAAGCGCTGTACCTGTCCTGCGATCACTGGCGCAAAACCGCCGTGTTGAACAACATCCATGTCGAATTCAACCTTGCGGGTGCCGCGCTGTTCGGCGTGGCGACGTTTGTGCCGCCGTTGATGAAGTACATCGAGAAATACAACGCGAAGCTGGCGTTCAACTCGAACCTGGTCAAGGTCGACGGCCCGGCGAAAACCGCCTGGTTCGAGATCAAGGACGCCGACGGCAACGTCAGCCGCGTAGCGAAATCCTTCGATCTGTTGCACGTGGTACCGCCGCAGGTGTCGCCGGATTTCATCGCGCAAAGTCCTTTGGCCGACGCGGCCGGCTGGTGTGAAGTCAACCCGCACAGCCTGCAACATCCGCGTTATCCCGAAGTGTTCGCGCTGGGTGATATCTGCGGCACCAGCAACGCGAAAACCGCCGCAGCAGTGCGTAAACAAGTGGTGGTGGTCGCGGAAAACCTGCTCGCCCAGCGCAAGCAACAACCGCTGCCGCTGAAGTACGACGGTTACGGTTCCTGCCCGCTGACGGTGGAGAAGGGCAAGGTGATTCTTGCCGAGTTCGGTTATGCCGGTAAGTTGCTGCCGACCTTCCCGATGGACCCGACCGTGGCGCGGCGCTCGGCGTGGTTGCTCAAGGCGACGCTGCTGCCGTGGTTCTACTGGAACGGCATGCTCAAAGGGCGCGAGTGGCTGACCGGCCTGTCCAAAGTCGACTGAGAACATCCTATGTTGCTGGCAAGCCTGTTTGGTGTGGTGATGGGGTTGGTGCTCGGTTTGACCGGGGCCGGCGGCGGGATTCTCGCGGTGCCGGCGCTGGTCCTCGGCCTCGGTTGGACGATGACCCAGGCAGCGCCGGTGGCGTTGTTTGCGGTGGGCAGTGCGGCGGCGGTCGGGGCTATCGACGGTTTGCGTCATGGCCTGGTGCGCTATCGTGCGGCGTTGTTGATTGCCGCGCTCGGCGCGGTGTTTTCGCCATTGGGCATTTACTTCGCGCACCAGTTGCCGGAGAAAATCCTGATGATCCTGTTCAGTCTGCTTATGGTCATGGTGGCCTGGCGCATGCTGCGCCGCGAGCGTCAGCAGGAAGGGCCGAGTGATCATGGCCATGCCAGTTGGGGTCAGAAGAATTGCATGCTCAATGAAGAAACCGGGCGCTTCGACTGGACCGCCAAATGCACCGCAACGCTGGCGGCGTTGGGCGCGATTACCGGGGTGGTGTCCGGTTTGCTCGGTGTCGGTGGAGGCTTTTTGATTGTGCCGGCATTCAAGCAACTGACCGATGTGCAGATGCGCGGGATTGTCGCGACGTCGTTGATGGTGATCAGTCTGATTTCGGCAATCGGGGTGATCGGCTCGTTTCACGCCGGTGTGCGGATTGATGCGCAGGGTGCGGCGTTTATCGTTGCCAGCATCGTCGGCATGATCATCGGGCGCAAGCTCTGTGCGCGGGTGCCGGCGCGGGCGTTGCAGGTGGGATTTGCCAGTGTCTGTCTGGTGGTGGCGGGGTATATGTTGTTGCGGGCTTAAAGCAAAAATCGCAGCCCGTGAGGGCTGCGATCCATTAACCGCTTACAACACCAGATGCGGCAACCACAGCGAAATCGCCGGCACGTAGGTCACCAGAAGCAACACCAGAAACAGCACCGCATAAAACGGCAGCAGCGCTTTCACGGTGCTCTCGATACTGACCTTGCCCACCGCCGAACCGACAAACAACACCGCGCCCACCGGTGGTGTTATCAGCCCGATCCCGAGGTTGACCAGCATGATCATGCCGAACTGCACCGGATCCACACCGATACCGAGAATCACCGGCATCAGGATCGGCGTCAGGATCAGGATCAGCGGCGCCATGTCCATCACCGTGCCGAGCAACAGCAGCATGACGTTGATGCACATCAGGATCACGTAGCGGTTGTCCGACAGGGTCAGGAACAGCGTGGTGATCTTCGCCGGGATCTGCATCAGGGTCATGATGTAGCCGAAGCTCGCAGCGAAACCGATCAGGATCATCACGATCGAAATCGTTCGCACGGTGCGGTGCATCAGTTTCGGCAGTTCACTCCATTTGTAGTCGCGGTAGATGAACATGGTGACGAAGAATGACCACAGCACGGCAATCGCCGCCGATTCGGTCGCGGTGAAGATCCCCGAGAGGATGCCGCCGAGGATGATCACCATCGCCATCATGCCCCAGAGGGCCTCGCCGACGATTTTCAACGCCTGGCGCATCGGGATGACTTCACCTTTGGGGTAGTTGCGCTTTTTCGCGAAGATCAGGCACAGCACCATCAGGCAGGCGCTCATCATCAAGCCCGGCACGATGCCGGCCATGAACAGCGAGGCAATCGAAACAGTACCGCCGGCGGCCAGGGAGTAGAGCACCGAGTTATGGCTTGGCGGAGTCAGCAGGGCTTGCACCGAGCCGCTGACGGTCACGGCAGTGGAGAACTCCCGTGGATAGCCCTTGCGTTCCATTTCCGGAATCAGCACCGAACCCACCGACGCGGTGTCGGCCACTGACGACCCGGAGATCGCGCCGAAAAAGGTCGAGGCGACAATGTTGACCAGTGACAGGCCACCGCGGACAAAACCCACCAGTACCCCGGCACACGCCACCAACCGACGCGACATGCCGCCCTCGGCCATGATCGCACCGGCCAGCACGAAGAAAGGAATGGCCAGTAGCGAGAATTTGTTCACTCCTGACGCGACCTGGATCATCACCGCCTGGAACGGGATGTCGATCCACCATGCACCGATCAGCGCGGCGGCGCCCAGCGCGTAGGCGACGGGCATGCCGATCAGGATCAATACGATAAAACTGCCCAGCAGTATCAAAGCGTCCATTAAGCGGCACCTTCACTTTCTTCCACCAGGTCGAACTGCACGACCCGCCGTTTGCTCTGATCACCGAGCAAGAGTTTTTCCAGCACGAAAACCAGCGTCAGCAAGCCGCCCACGGGAATCGGCAGATAGGTCACGCCAACGCGCAGATCGGGCAGGGCTGCCATGAACTGGTTCCAGGTGGACATGCACAGCTTCGCGCCCCAGATCGTCATGAAAATGCAGATCGACGCCATGAGCAGTTGGGAAAAAATCGACGCCGCGTTTTTCAACTGCGGCGGCATGCGGTCGGTGAGCATGGCCACGGCCATGTGCGCACCGGCGCGGTAACTGGCGGCAGCGCCGATGAAGGTAAAAACCATCATCAACAGAATCGCCGTAGGCTCGGGCCAGCTCGAGCCGGTGCCCAGCACGTAGCGGGCGAACACGCCCCAGGGAATCATCAGGGAAATCGCCAGAACGGAAAGGCCGGCGACCCAGATGCACGTCATGTAGATCTTGTCGTTGATACGCAGCAGTAGATTCTTCATCGGGTTCCACCGTAACCCGGCGTGCCTGAGCCATCAGGCATGCCGGGCCTTTTTCAAAATTACGGAGCGGGAGGCGTTACTGAACGGCTTCGATTTTCTTGATCAGGTCGGCGTACTTCGCGCCGTACTTTTCCCGCACCGGTGCGGTGGCGTCGTAGAAGGGTTTCTTGTCGACCTCGATGAACTCGACGCCGGCGGCCTTGAGTTTTTCTTCACTGGCAGCGGACTTCTTGTCCCACAGCACGCGCTCTTCGGCCTGGGCAGCCTTGGCGGCGGTCTTGACCAGCGTCTGCTGATCCGGGGTCAGTTTTTCCCAAGTGATTTTCGACATCACGATCGGCTCTGGCAGGATCAGGTGTCCGGTGAGGCTGTAGTACTTCGCGTTCTGGAAGTGGTTATGTTCGAGCAGGGTTGGCGGGTTGTTTTCCGCGCCGTCGATGACGCCGGTCTGCAAGGCGCTGAAGATCTCGCCAGTGTCCATGGCGATGCCGTTACCGCCCATGGCGTTCATCATGTCGATGAACATCGGGTTGCCTTGCACGCGGATTTTCATGCCCTTGAGGTCTTCGAGCTTGCGCACCGGTTTCTTGGTGTAGATGTTGCGCGTGCCGCCGTCCATCCAGGCCAGGGCCACCAAGCCGAATTCGGAGTTGGTGATTTTGTCGAGGATTTCGTCGCCCACCGGGCCGTCGATGACGTTACGCATGTGTTGATGGTCGCGGAAGATGAACGGCATGTTGAACACGTTCACGTCCGGTACCACCGGGCCGACGATACCCAGGCTGACGCGAGACAGCTGTACTGCGCCGACCTGCATCTGCTCGATGACTTCCTTTTCGGAACCCAGCACACCGCCCGGGAAGTACTGAAAGGTCAGTTCGCCGTTGGTTTCCTTGGTCAGGGTCTTGCCCATGTTTTCTTCGGCCACCACGGTTGGATAACCGGCGGGATGAATGTCAGCGAATTTGAGTTGCAGGGCCTGAGCGGCGCCAGTGAAGGTAAACATCAGCGGGAGTGCAGCGGCCAGCAAGGTGCGTTTGAAGTTCATGGGGGTGAGTCTCCAGTCTTGTTATTGTTGTGTTCAAGGCGCAGCGGTGCAGCAGAGGGGTTTAAAGCAAATCGTTGAACAAGGGTTCCGCAAGGCCTTTGACGTTGGGGTTCAGGGCGAATACGCCACCGGCCAGAGAGTGCGGATCGTGGTCGTCGCCGGGACGAATCGAGGTGACGAACAAAGTGTCCATGCGGCTGCCGCCGAAGGCACACATGGTCGGTTTTTTCACCGGCACGGCCAACGAGAAGTCGAGTCGACCGTCCGGGGCGAAGCGGTGAATCAGGCCGGCGTCGTTGGCGCAGATCCAGTAGAAACCTTCAGCATCCACGGCAGCGCCATCGGGCCGCCCGGGAAAGTGGTTCATGTCGACGAACACACGACGGTTCGACGGCGTGCCAGTCTCGGTGTCGTAATCGAACGCCCAGATCAGTTGCACGTCGGGGTGCGAATCGGACAGGTACATCGTCGTGCCGTCAGGGCTGAAACCGAGGCCGTTGGGCACGATGAAACCGTCGAGCTGCGCTGCGATCACGCCAGACTGCCCGGCGCTGTAGCGATAGAGCCGGCCTTCAGGCGCACTCAGGCTCATGTCCAGCACCATGCTGCCGGCCCAGAAACGGCCCTGTCGGTCGCAGCGACCATCGTTGAGGCGCATGTCTGCGCGGCGGTGCTCGACGCTGGCCAGCCGTTCGCTGTCGAGGCTGCCGTCGCTGTGCGGGTGCAGATGAAAAAAGCCGCTCTCCATGCCGGCAACCCAGCCGCCACCGCTATGGCGGGCGATGCAGGCGAGCATTTCCGGGGTTTTCCAGGCATGCACGTGGCCGGTATCGGCGCTCCAGCGCTGCAGCCCGCCGTTGGCAATATCTACCCAATACAGCGCGTTTTCCTGCGGCACCCAGACCGGGCTTTCGCCCACGGCGTTGCGGGCATCGACGATCAATTCGGCTTGCATACTCATTCCTTCGCGTCGTTGTCAGGGTGATCAGTCGCCGAACGGACCTGCGGCAACAAACGCGCCGCCCTGATAGATCCGTGCCGGGTCATCGGCAGCCGGCATGGGCTGCGCCTCGACTTTTTCGCGGAACACTTCGGAGCTGTCCCTTGCTTCAAAACCGAGGTGACTGGCGAATTTGTTGTCCCACCAGACGTCCTTGTTGGCGGACATGCCGTAGACCACGGTGTGGCCAACGTTCGGCGTGTACAGCGCGCGCTCGAGCAATTGCGTGAGGTCGTCGAAACTCAGCCAGGTGTGCATCATTCGGCGGTTCTGCGGCTCGGGGAACGAGGAGCCGATGCGGATGCTGACGGTCTCGATGCCGTAGCGATCGAAGTAGAAACTGGCCATGTCTTCGCCGTAGGACTTGGACAGTCCGTAGTAGCCATCGGGACGGCGCGCGGAGCTGGCGTCGAGCGGCTCGTCCTGTTTGTAGAAGCCGATGACGTGGTTGGAGCTGGCGAAGATCACCCGCTTCACGCCATGCCGGCGCGCTGCTTCGTAGATGTGAAACACGCCGCAGATGTTGGCGCCGAGGATTTCTTCGAAGGGCCGCTCGACGGAGACGCCGCCGAAATGCAGGATCGCATCGACGCCTTCGACCAGTTGATGCACGGCGT
Source organism: Pseudomonas sp. H1_D05 (assembly GCF_054682705.1). Lineage (NCBI taxonomy): Bacteria > Pseudomonadati > Pseudomonadota > Gammaproteobacteria > Pseudomonadales > Pseudomonadaceae > Pseudomonas > Pseudomonas sp. H1_D05. The sequence goes on along the minus strand of NZ_CP162825.1, from coordinate 5,769,933 downwards.
GTTTGTCGGCCAGATCGCAAGGGACGATTTCTTCGCGATCATCGACGGCCGGGGCAATGGCGGCAATGTCCGACAGGCGCAGGACATTGGCATAAGGGCGCATACGTTCGCGCAGAACTTTGCCCAGGCCCCCGGCAGCGCCGGTCAGCAGCAAACGGTTGAACGGGGCGTGGGGAGTAGAGGTAGACGTCATGGCAAGCCCTTACACGTTGTTATTAGGTTTGTTGTAGGTTGTCGTATGACTGCGCTGAAGTATCGGTAGGGTTTCCGGAACTTGTCAACGCGACTTTTGGTGTAAATGACGGAAGGCCCGGTTCCTTTCCCTTCAGCACAATTCCCTCCTTGCAATGCAATCCCCTGTAGGCCTTCGCCTGCTCGCGATAGCGGTGTGTCGGTTGAGGAAGAGGCGGCTGACACACCGCTATCGCGAGCAGGCTCACTCTACAGGGGGATTGCGGCGCCCGCTGGTTACAACAACGAAATCGGATAACTGATAAAGATCCGGTTCTCGTCAAATTCGTTGGTGCTGAAGTCCCGGCGTATCGTTGCGTTGCGCCATTTCACGTTGAGGTTTTTCAGCGGCCCGCTCTGCACCGTGTAGGCCAGTTCCGACTCGCGCCCCCATTCCTTGCCGTCATTGGTGGTGGCGGTGTGCACGTTGTCGCCGCTGATGTAGCGGTTCATCAGGGTCAGGCCGGGGATGCCGAGGGCGACGAAGTTGTAGTCGTGGCGCAACTGCCAGGAACGTTCCTTGGCGTTGTCATAACTGGCGTTGTAACTGTCGTTGGCGAGGGTGCCGCCGCTGGTGCCGTTGACCCGCATCCACGCGTCGTCGCCGCTGAGTTTTTGCAGGCCGACGTAGAAGGTGTTGCCACCGTATTTGGCCGAAAGCAGGGCGAACGCAGTCTTGTTGTCGAGGTCGCCGGCCTGGGCGCTGCCGTCCTCCTTACCGGTGAAGAAACCGAGGTTGGCGCCCAGGGTCCAGTCGCCCAACGGCTGGCTGTGGCTGAGGTTGAAATACTGCTGCTGGTAGATGTCGCTGAGTTCGGCGTACCACACGCCGACCAGGGTGCGCTTGTCGTTGAAGGTATATTCGCCGCCGCCGAAGTTGAAGCGGTCGGAAGTGAACGCGCCACGGCCGTTCATTGACATGTCTTCCATGCTCGCATCGTTGCGTGGGCTGTTGCCACGGAACTGGCCACCGTAAACGGTCAGGCCGTTGATCTCGGTGGACGTGATCTGCCCGCCGCGAAAGGTTTGCGGCAGCGAGCGGCCATCGTCAGAGCGCAGGATCGGCAGCACCGGCATCCATTCGCCGACCTTCAATTCAGTCTTCGAGACTTTGGCCTTCAACGCCACGCCGAGCCGTCCGAAATTGTCGGCCGGACGCCCGTCATCGTGGATCGGCAACAGTTGCGTACCGCCCGTACCTTTGCCGCCATCGAGCTTCTGCGAATACATCCCCAGCACATCGAGGCCGAAGCCGACGGTGCCCTGAGTGAAGCCGGATTTGGCATCGAGAATGAAGTTCTGCGTCCATTCCTCAGCCTTGCCTTGTGGGTAGGCGGGGTTGACGAAGTTGCGGTTGAAGTAGGCGTTGCGCAGATTCAGCGTGGCTTTGCTGTCTTCAAGAAAGCCTTCGGCATTGGCGCTCATCGGCAAGGCCAAGGCCAGGCTGCTGCAACCGATCAGGCCAAGGGTGGTGTGCGGGCGCAGCGTGGCAAAGCGGGAAGGGCGGACGAAATTACGGGCGAGTGTGCTCACTGTGACGCTCCCTGTTGCGTTTGTTGTTTTTATTATTTGTCATACGTCGTCGTACAACATGGTTGCGGATATTTCCTAGGTTTTAGGGGAATGTCAACAGCAAGTTATACGATGACTCCGAGTCATCACACCGAACCCTTGTGGGAGCGAGCTTGCTCGCGAATGCGGACTTTCATCCGCCGATGTTGTCGACTGACACACCGCTTTCGCGAGCAAGCTCGCTCCCACAGGGGGAAAAGTGTTTTAGCAATGAATTTGCGGCAAACTTCACCCACCTTCCGCACAAGGCTTCTCCATGGATCACTACGCCCCGCGCAACTGGCAGCCCCACGAAAAGCCCAGTCTGCCCGGTTCCCCCTCGACGCCGTTGCACTCCAACCCCAAGCGCCTGGCCTATGCGCTGGTCGGCGTACTGGTGGCGGTGACCGGTGGCTTGGGTAACTCGCTGGTGGTGGCTAACCTGCCTTATCTGCAAGGCGCACTCGGCGCGACCACCGCCGAAATGGCCTGGCTGCCGGCGGCGTATGTGATGACCAACGTGTCGATGAACCTGTTGCTGGTGAAGTTTCGTCAGCAGTTCGGTTTGCGTGCATTCACCGAAGTGTTTCTGGTGCTGTATGCGCTGGTGACTTTCGGCCATCTGTTTGTCAACGATCTGAATTCGGCGGTGGCGGTGCGCGCGGCCCACGGCATGGTGGGCGCGGCGCTGAGTTCGCTGGGCCTGTATTACATGGTCCAGGCGTTCCCGGCGAAGTGGCGGTTGAAGGCACTGGTGCTCGGCCTCGGCACCTCGCAACTGGCCTTGCCATTGGCGCGTTTATTTTCCGAAGACTTGCTGCAGATCGCCGAATGGCGCGGCTTGTATTTGTTCGAACTGGGCATGGCACTGCTGTCGCTGGGCTGCGTATTGATGCTCAAGTTGCCACCGGGCGACCGCTTCAAAACCTTCGAAAAACTCGACTTTCTCACCTTCGCCATTCTCGCCACTGGTGTGGCGCTACTGTGTGCGGTGTTGTCGCTGGGGCGGATTGACTGGTGGCTGGAGGCCAACTGGATCGGCTACGCGCTGGCTGCCTCGATTGCTTTGATCCTCGCCGGTCTGGCCATCGAACATAACCGTAGCAACCCGCTGCTGATGACCCGCTGGCTTGGCAGCGGGACGATGATCCGCCTGGCGCTGGCGGTGACCCTGATTCGCATGGTCACCTCGGAGCAGTCCACCGGTGCGGTCGGTTTCATGCAGAACCTGAACATGGGCTACGAGCAGTTGCACAGCCTCTACGTGGTGATGCTGATCGGCAGTGTCGCGGGGCTGTTGACCAGCGCGTTGACCATCGACCCCAAACACCTGCTGATGCCGCTGATTATCTCGCTGGCACTGATGGCCACCGGGTCGGTGATGGACAGTTTTTCCAACAACCTGACCCGTCCGGAAAACCTCTACTTCAGCCAGTTTCTGCTGGCGTTCGGCAGTACGTTTTTCCTCGGCCCGACCATGGTTTTCGGTACGCGCAACGTGCTGACCAATCCGCGCAATCTGGTGAGTTTTTCCGTGTTGTTCGGGATCTGCAACAACCTCGGCGGCCTGCTCGGTGCGGCGCTGCTGGGCACTTTTCAGATCGTCCGGGAAAAATTTCATTCCAGTCACATCGTTGAACACCTGACGCTGTCTGACCCCTTGGTGGCCGCGCGCGTGCAGAGCGGCGGTTCGGCGTATGGCTCGTTGCTGGCCGACCCGAGTCTGCGCAACCTGGCGGGGATTCGCAGCCTGGCCAACGCCGCCACCCGTGAGGCCAATGTGCTGGCCTACAACGATGTGTTCATGTTGATCGCCGTGATTGCGGTGCTGACCATGATCTGGCTGTCCATTCGTGCGCTGTGGCTGATGAGCACCACCAAAGCCGTCGCCCCAGCGCCATCCACACCTTCGAGCGGTGCCACTTCTTCATGACCGAACCGACCACCACAACCACCAACGCCATTGCCGCCACGCCTGAGGGTGTGGCGCCGCCGTCATCGCCGAACACCGAGCCGCGCTCGCTGCGGGTGCGGATCATTTCTTCGCTGGGCTTTGCCGCGATTGCCATCGTCGGCGTGTTGATCGTTTTGTATGCCTGGCAATTGCCGCCGTTCAGCAGTGCGGTCGAAACCACCGAAAACGCCCTGATTCGTGGGCAGGTGACGATCATCGGCCCGCAACTCGCCGGTTATGTTTACGAGGTGCCGGTGCAGGATTTCCAGTACGTGAAAGCCGGGGATTTGCTGGTGCGTCTGGACGACCGCATCTATCAGCAGCGACTCGACCAGTCACTGGCGCAACTGGCGGTGCAGAAAGCCGCGTTGGCCAATGTGGTGCAGCAACGCAACAGCGCCGAAGCGACGATCAAATTGCGTCAGGCGGCGCAGGCCGACAGCGAAGCGCAGTTGCGCAAGAGTGAAGCGGATCTGCGCCGCAATCAGGAATTGGTGCGCGACGGTTCGGTGTCGAAGCGCGAGATGGACGTCGCACTGGCGGCGAATGCGCAAAGCATTGCGGCGGTCGCGCAAGCCAAGGCCAATCTGGAAATCGCCCGTCAGGATCTGCAAACAGTGATCGTCAATCGTGGCTCGCTGGAGGCGGCCGTGGCCAGCGCCGAAGCGGCGGTGCAACTGGCACGGATCGATCTGTCGAATACGCGCATCGTCGCCCCGCGTGATGGCCAGCTCGGGCAGATCGGCGTGCGCCTCGGTGCTTACGTCAACTCCGGAGCGCAGTTGATGGCGTTGGTGCCAAACCAGAAATGGGTGATCGCCAACATGAAAGAAACCCAGATGGATAACGTGCGCGTCGGGCAACCGGTGCGCTTCACCGTCGATGCGCTGAATCACCGCCGATTCACCGGGCATGTGCAGCATATTTCGCCGGGGACGGGCTCGGAATTTGCCCTGTTGCAGGCGGATAACGCCACCGGCAACTTCGTCAAAATTGCTCAGCGGGTGCCGGTGCGGATCACCATCGATCCGGATCAGCAGGAAGAGGAGCGGTTGCGGCCGGGGATGTCGGTGGTGGTCAGCATCGACACCGCAGCGGGCGACACCCAGCCCCACTGACACAATGCATAACCCTGTGGGAGCGAGCTTGCTCGCGAAAGCGATGTATCAGTCACATTTTTTTATCTGACACACCGCTTTCGCGAGCAAGCTCGCTCCCACAGTTGAACGGTGTTTATCCTGTGATCATCGGGGGTAGGGTGCCGAGCAGCGAGACCGCCGCAACCGCGCCAATGCCGAGCAACCACTCCAGCAGCACACTGCGCTTGAGCGTGCCCATCCGCTGCTCGCAATCATCAATCCGCAAACGATTGAACAGCGCCAAGCCAAGCATGCCCAGCACGATCAGCGCCTTGATCAACAGAATCAACGCAAACCCGCTGAACAACGGCGTCGGCCACCACTGGCCGGTCAGCACGCGCACATTGATCAATCCCGTCAGCAGCAGCCCCGCGACCAGCGCATAACCGACACCGCTGAAACGCCGCAACACTTCACGCATCGGTTCCGTCGGCTGACGCAGAATCATCACCAGCAACAACAAACCACCCAGCCACGCCGCCACGCAGGTCAGATGCACGATCTGGTTGAGAATCAGCAATTGCCCACTCAACCCGTCGAGCATGGCGCCGTGTCCGACCGGAGCGAGAGTCGCCAGCAGCAAGGCGCTCAAGCCCAGTCGCAACGGCATGCTTGAATGCCAAGGCGTGAACAACAGCGCCAACAGCGCGGCATTGATCAGCAAATGCCAGCGCCATACCTGACCAAAAAACGTATTGCCCAGCACCAGCGCAACCGTGTCCGGGTCAAACGCCGCCGCTGCCGAACCGGCCATGCTCGCGGTGATCAACAGCGCCCAGGCAATCCCGCTGAGCAGTGCCACAGTCGCCAGCCAACGCGCCAGTCGCGCCAGGTGCCGATCCACTTGCGGCGCTTCATCCTTGAGCAGCAACGGCCTGAACAACCAAGCCCCAAACAGCATCAACACCACGATGAAATGCACAAAGCGGCACAGCACCAGCGCTTCACCCATGAATTACTGACTCACCTTGAACTGGTAGGCGCCTTCGCTTTTGTGCGTGTCGACCGACACTGCGTGCCATTCGACTTTGTACTCGCCGGCGGTCAACGATGCGGCGGGGGTAACGATCAGGGTTTTCTTGTCGCCCTCGGTGGTCAGCGGTTTGACCGCGACCGGTGCGCCATCGCGAGTCAAGGTGACTTTGGTGAAACTGGCCTCGACACCTTCGGAAAAGGTCAGGCGCAAATCGGCGGGAGCAGCGACGGTGCTGTCGGCCGCCGGGGTCTGGCTTTTCAAGTGGGCGTGGGCAAATACGGCAGATGCCGCGAACAGCGAAGCGAGCAGGGCAGTGGTGGTCAGGACGTTCTTGAACAGCATCGCGGATACCTCTGAGGCAGGATCGAAGAAGCGTCAGTTTAGCCATCCGCTCACACCAGTACGAAGTTTTGTTTGCAGCGGTCGCCCGCAGACCAGAGCGGATGCTAGTCTTGGGCAACGCTGTTGTCAGGGAGCCCTTATGGGCAATCACAAGATCGAGATTCGTCGCAACAACGTCGAGAAAATTCTCCTCGCGGCGGAAAAAGTCTTCGCCGAAAAAGGCTTCGGCGGCACGGCCATGGCCGACATCGCGGCTGAGGTGCAGCTGCCGCGTTCCAATCTGCATTATTACTTCAGCACCAAGAGCGAGCTGTACAGCGCGGTGCTGTTCGATCTGCTGGAAGTATGGAAACAGGATGCGCTGTGCTTTGAGATGTTCGACGATCCGCGCGTGGTGCTGAGCAGCTACATCCGCGCCAAGATGAACCACTCGCGCAGCCGACCGTACGGCTCGAAAGTCTGGGCCAACGAAATCATCCACGGCGCGCCAACGTTGGGCGAGGCGCTGGATGTCAGCCTGTATGACTGGGCGAAGATGAAGGAAGCGAAGATTCGTCAGTGGGTCGAGGACAAGCGGATTCTGCCGGTGGAGCCGTCGAGTTTGCTGTACATGATCTGGGCGTCGACGCAGCACTATGCTGACTTTGATCATCAGGTGAATATTCTGAATGAGCATCAGCCGTTGTCGGACATGCAGTTTGAACGGGCGGTGCAGACGGTGACGAGTGTGATATTGCGTGGGATCGGGTTGGAACCCTAAAAGCAAAAGCCAACCCTCACCCCAGCCCTCTCCCGGAGGGAGAGGGGGCTGACCGAGGTGTCTCTCGAAGTACATCGACCTGAAAAACCGCGTCGATTGTGGATTCAAAGCCGTCCGAGCCTGTGGCTGTTTCGACTATGGATTCAAAGCAAATCGTTCAGGTCGGTGGATTTCTGAAGCATCCCCCAATCAGTCCCCTCTCCCTTTGGGAGAGGGTTAGGGTGAGGGGGCTGTTGGATCAGTCGGCGATCTAGACCGCAACGTGATACGGATTGCGCGGATCATGATTCCAGTCCAGAAACGGCTTGCCAGTCTCCATCGGCACCATCTCGATACAGTCCGCCACCGGACACGTGATCTGACACAGATTGCAGCCCACACACTCCTCATCAATCACTTCATATTTATGCGTACCGTCCGCCTGCTTCAGACTGCTGATCGCCTGGTGTGAAGTGTCCTCGCACGCAATGTGACAACGTCCGCAGCCAATGCACGCATCCTGATCAATCTTCGCGATCACCTGATAGTTGATGTCGAGGTATTTCCAGTCCGTGGTATTGCCCACCGCGCGCCCGGAAAACTCACTGATGCTGGCGTAACCCTGACTGTCCATCCATCGCGACAAACCGTCCTTCATCTCCTCGACAATGCGGAACCCATGCAACATCGCCGCCGTGCACACCTGCACCGCGCCGCTGCCCAGCGCCATGAATTCCGCTGCATCACGCCAACTGCCAATGCCGCCAATGCCGCAGATCGGCAAGCCTTGGGTCTGCGGGTCGCGGGCGATTTCGGCGACCATATTCAGCGCAATCGGCTTCACCGCCGAGCCGCAATAGCCGCCGTGGGTGCTTTTGCTGCCGACGGTGGGCAGGGCGACCATGTGTTCCAGGTCGACGCTGGTGATCGAGTTGATCGTATTGATCAGCGACACCGCATCGGCGCCACCACGGTGGGCCGCGCGGGCAGCGACGCGGATGTCGGTGATGTTCGGCGTCAGTTTGACAATCACCGGAAGCGAGCAATAGGTCTTGCACCAGCGCGTGACCTGCTCGACGTACTCCGGCACCTGACCGACCGCCGCACCCATGCCACGTTCAGGCATGCCGTGCGGGCAGCCGAAATTCAGCTCGATACCGTCAGCGCCGGTGGCTTCCACCAGCGGCAGGATGTGTTTCCACGACTCTTCGACGCACGGCACCATCAGCGAAACGATCAGCGCGCGGTCCGGCCAGTCCTTCTTCACCTGAGTGATTTCGCGCAGGTTGATTTCCAGCGAACGGTCGGTGATCAGCTCGATATTGTTGATGCCCAGCACTTCACGGTTATTGCCGTAGTGCGCCGAGTAACGCGACGACACGTTGACCGCCGCCGGATCCTCTCCGAGGGTTTTCCAGACCACGCCACCCCAGCCCGCTTCGAAGGCGCGGACCACGTTGTAGGCTTTGTCGGTCGGTGGCGCAGAGGCCAGCCAGAACGGATTCGGCGCTTTGATGCCAGCGAAGACAATCGACAGATCGGCCATTTACGCAGCCTCCACGTTAAGCATCAGTTGAGCATTGATCGCCTCGGCGGCGCGTTTGCCGTGCTGCACGGCTTGCACGGTGAGGTCCTGATCGAGGCTGGTGCAGTCGCCGCCGGCATACACGCCGGGGATGCTGGTGCGCAGGTTTTCATCAACGTAGATGCGTTCGCCCTGACGCTTGAGTTCACGGGCCAACGGGTCGGCGAGGGCGCTGCCATCGAACGCCTGACCGATGGCTTTGAAGATCGCGTCGGCGGCCAGCTCGAAGGTCTCGCCGGTGGTTTGCAGACGACCGTCGACCAGATCGGTGCGGGCGAAACGCATGCCGCGCACCTCGCCCTGAGCGTCGAGCAGCACCTCTTCCGGTTGTGCCTAGGTCAGCAGGCGCACCTGATTGGCTTTGGCGATGTCTTGCTCATGGCCGGTGGCGCCCATGTCGGCAGCGCCACGGCGATACACCAGATTGACGTCGCGAGCCCCGAGGCGAGCCATTTGCACGGCCATGTCGATCGCGGTGTTACCGGCGCCAAGGACGATGCAGCGTTCGGCCAATGGCAATTGCGTGAGGTCATCGGCCTGGCGCAATTCGCGAATGTAGTCGGTGGCAGCGAGCAGGCCCGGGGCATCTTCGTGGGGCAGGCCGAGTTGCTTGCTGGCGCTGAGGCCGAGGCCGAGGAACACCGCATCGAACTGCTGATGCAGTTCGCTGAGGGTCAGATTCTCGCCGAGTTTCTGCCCGTGACGAATCTCGATGCCGCCGATCTGCAGAAGGAAATCCAGTTCCTTCTGAGCGTAGTCGTCGACCAGTTTGTACTTGGCGATTCCGTATTCATTGAGGCCGCCAGCCTTCTCCCGCGCTTCGAAAATCACCACGTCATGACCGTGCATGGCGCTGCGATGCGCACAGGACAAACCGGCCGGCCCGGCACCGACCACGGCGATGCGTTTGCCGGTCGCTGCGGCGCGCTGGAACGGATGTTCGCTGAAGTGCGCGTTGTCCACGGCGTAGCGTTGCAGCAGGCCGATCAGTACCGGCGCGCATTCCTGAGCGTTGTTGCGCACACAGGCTTGTTGGCAAAGGATCTCGGTTGGACAGACCCGCGCGCAACTGCCGCCAAGGATGTTCGCCGAGAGGATTTTCTGCGCCGCACCGGGGACGTTGTCCTGATGAATGTTGCGGATGAACGACGGGATGTCGATCTCGCTGGGGCACGCATTGACGCACGGCGCGTCGTAGCAATACAGACAGCGCGAGGCTTCCAGATGCGCCTGCCGGTCATTGAGCGGCGGCGCCAGATCGGTGAAATGCCCGGCGAGGGCGGCCGCGCTTTCGTGCGGGTGGGGGAGATGGTTCAGGGTCTCGATCACGGTTTTGTGCCTCACGGTTATTTGAGGTTCTCTGCCTCTGTCGGGCAGTGGTTTTTGTGGCGTTCGGGATGGCCTCTTCGCGAGCAAGCTCGCTCCCACATTTGGAATGCATTCCCCTGTGGGAGCGAGCTTGCTCGCGAAGGCCGAAGGCCTGGATTTCAGCGTTTCACAGCAGTGGGCCGGTGCAGCTCAGCCCGCTTGCTCAGCAAATCAAACACCGCCGGATACGCCGGCCGTTCGATATACCGCCCGGCCCCGCGCTCGGCGCGCAGGTCTCCGTCGGCCCAGACCACCCGGCCCTGGCTGACGGTATGGCTCGGCACGCCGCGCACGGTCTTGCCTTCGAAGATGTTGAAGTCCACCTGCTGATGGTGGGTCTTGGCGGAAATGGTCCGGGTGCCTTGCGGATCCCACAGCACCAGATCGGCATCGGCGCCGACGCGAATCGCACCTTTGCGCGGATAAAGATTGAAGATCTTTGCGGTGTTGGTGGAGGTGAGAGCGACGAAATCCTGCATCGACAAACGACCACTGTTGACGCCTTCGTCCCACAGCACCGCCATGCGATCTTCGATACCCGCCGTACCGTTGGGGATCTTGCTGAAGTCATCACGGCCAGCGGCTTTTTGCTCGGCGCAGAAGCAGCAGTGGTCAGTCGCGGTGGTGTGCAGATTGCCGTTTTGTAGTCCGTGCCACAGCGCCTCTTGATGGCCGCGCGGACGGAACGGCGGGCTCATCACGTAACCGGCAGCGGTCTGCCAGTCCGGGTGTTGATAGACGCTGTCGTCGAGCAACAAATGCCCGGCCAGCACTTCGCCGTACACCGGTTGGCCCTTGCTGCGCGCATAAGTGATTTCGTCGAGGGCTTCCTTGGTCGAAACGTGCACCAGATACAACGGCGTGCCGATGGTTTCAGCAATACGAATCGCCCGGCTCGCCGCTTCACCTTCAACCTGCGACGGCCGCGACAGCGGATGCGCCTCCGGCCCGGTGATGCCCTGCGCCATCAACTTGCGTTGCAAGTGATAAACCAGCTCGCCGTTTTCCGCGTGCACGGTCGGCACCGCGCCGAGTTCCAGTGCAGCGCTCGAAACTCGCCACCAGCGTGTCGTCGGCGGCCATGATTGCGTTCTTGTAAGCCATGAAGTGCTTGAAACTGTTGATCCCGTGATGGCTGACCAGCTCGGCCATTTCCTCACGCACCTGCTCGCTCCACCAGGTGATTGCGACGTGGAAGCCATAGTCGGAAGCCGACTTTTTCCGCCCAGCCGCGCCACTGATGAAAGGCCTCCATCAGCGACTGCTGCGGATTGGGAATTACAAAGTCGATGATCGACGTGGTGCCGCCGGCCAGACCGGCCGCCGTGCCGCTATAGAAATCTTCGCTGGCCACGGTGCCCATGAACGGTAGTTGCATGTGCGTGTGCGGATCGATGCCGCCAGGCATCAGGTATTGACCACTGCCGTCGAGCACTTCGGCGCCGGCGGGAATATCAAGGTTTTCACCGATGGCTTTGATCACGCCGTCGGCGCAATAGACGTCGGCGCGATAACTTTCATCATGGGTGACAACGGTGGCGCCACGGATCAACAGAGACATTCCGAGTTCCTCGCAGGCATTGACCGACTTGTGCCGGTTCTAGATGTTTTATTGATGTACGGCGATGCAGGGCGTATTCCTGTCAGCGCTGTCAGGAATAGAAACTAGTCGCAGATTTGCAATAGAGCAAGATTATTTTTTATAAGCTTATGACTGTTTTAAGTGTATGAAAAATAACGATAAAAAACGTAAATCACCAAAATGGTGAGGCTGTTCACCATTTTGACGCACTTGACAGGATGGAAATATGAGCAAGATTTCCTATGTGAAATCAGCCGCTTGAAGTTGAGCTGCGGCTGCTCGCTCACGATGAAAATAAATGCAGTGCACCAGTTTGAGTCCTGTCTGTTCGGACAACTTGCCAAGTGTTTAGCCTGAGCGCCCAGACAAGTTTCCGTGAACTCACCCGGTGAATAATTAAAACTGATGAATATCAGAAAGTTGCAAAGCGTTTGACCCTCGGCCCGATGCGTAAGCGGGGCACCCGGCACGTTTATTGATGCCGCCGCTGACACCTTGGCCGGTGCACGAAAGTTGTCAGTTCCTCCGGCCATCGTCCGGCTCGCACCCGCGTGTGCCAGCCGCCTGATGAGCAAAAAATAATCAGAAGAACAGTGGAGCGGCCATGCAACAGATCAGATCGCAAGTGACCGAGCGCGACGGCTTGTTTGAGCTCGAAGCCGGCAGCGACGTCCTCGACAGTCCCCGTTACAACCACGATATGGCACCGACCAAGGTGCATGAACGAACCTGGAACAAATGGCACATCACCGCGCTGTGGGTCGGCATGTCGATCTGCGTGCCGACTTATACCCTCGGTGGCGTGCTCACGGCGTACTTCGGCTTGAGCGTCGGTGAAGCGCTGCTGGCGATTCTGTTCGCCAACATCATCGTGCTGATTCCGCTGACACTTAACGCTTTCCCCGGCACCAAATACGGCATTCCGTTTCCGGTGTTGCTGCGCTCGTCGTTCGGCATTCTCGGTTCCAACGTGCCGTGTCTGATTCGTGCGTTGGTGGCGTGTGGCTGGTTCGGTATTCAAACGATGTTTGGCGGGTTGGCGATTCACCTGTTTCTCGGCTCGGTGTTCGAGGGCTGGAAATCCCTCGGCGGCACGGGGGAGGTGATTGGCTTCATGGTGTTCTGGGCGCTGAACCTGTGGGTGGTGATTCGCGGCGCTGAGTCGATCAAGTGGCTGGAAACCTTGTCGGCGCCGTTGCTGGTGGCGGTCGGCATCGGTCTGCTGGTGTGGGCGATGCCCAATGTGTCGATGACAGAGTTGATGGCGATCCCGGCCAAACGCCCCGAAGGTGCCAGCGTCTACGGCTACTTCGCCGCCGGACTGACGGCGATGGTCGGCTTCTGGGCGACATTATCGCTGAACATTCCGGACTTCAGCCGTTACGCCAAGAGCCAAAAAGATCAGATTCTCGGGCAGATCATCGGCCTGCCGCTGACCATGTTTCTGTTCGCTGCGCTGGGTGTGGTGATGACTGCCGCGTCGGTGAAACTGGTCGGTGTGACTGTCTCTGATCCGGTCACGCTGATCGGCCATATCCAAAGTCCGGTATGGGTCGCGGTGGCGATGGCACTGATCATCATCGCCACGCTATCGACCAACACTGCCGCGAACATCGTTTCGCCAACCAACGACTTTCAGAACATCGCGCCCAAGGTGATCAACCGCACCAAAGCGGTGTTGCTGACCGGGTTGGTCGGGCTGTTGCTGATGGGGCATGAACTGCTGAAAAAACTCGGCTGGATCGTTTCCGAGGTCAGTCTGGAAAGTGTCTATTCCAATTGGCTGCTCGGTTATTCGAGCCTGCTCGGACCGATCGCCGGGATCATGGTGGTGGACTATTTCCTGATCAAGAAACAGCAATTGGACCTCGCCGGGTTGTACCGCGACGACGTCTATCCAGCGTGGAACTGGGCCGGTTTTGTTGCCTTTGGCGTACCGGTGGTGTTGACCGTGATGTCGCTGGGCAGCGATGCGTTCAGCTGGTTTTACAGCTATGGCTGGTTCACCGGTTCGGCGCTGGGCGGGATTATTTATTACGGGTTGTGCGTGATGCGTGCTAGTCCGTCAGTAGTGAAATCTGCGGTGTGAATGCAGCCCTCTTCGCGAGCAAGCTCGCTCCCACATGTGAACGCATTCCAAATGTGGGAGCGAGCTTGCTCGCGAAGGCGGCCTGACTTACGGCAGAGATTTATCTGAAGAAACTCATAAGAAAAGCAGCCTGAGGAGATCCCCATGAACGCAGCCGTAGACGTTCTGCAATCGAGCCATCAGCACATCAACCGCGACCGCCTGTGGGCCTCGCTCATGGAACTGGCCAAACTCGGCGCGACGGTCAAGGGCGGGGTCTGTCGCCTGGCCCTGACCGATCTCGACCGCCGGGCCCGCGACCTGTTTGTGCAATGGTGCAAGGACGCCGGATGCAGCGTCACGGTCGATGCCGTCGGCAACATTTTCGCCCGTCGCCCAGGACGCAATCCCGACCTGCCGCCAGTGATGACCGGCAGCCACATCGACACCCAACCGACTGGCGGCAAGTTCGACGGCTGCTTCGGCGTACTCGCCGGCGTCGAAGTCCTGCGCACGCTCAACGACCTCGGCGTCGAAACCGAAGCGCCGCTGGAAGTGGTGGTCTGGACCAACGAAGAAGGCTCGCGCTTCGCCCCGTGCATGATGGGCTCCGGGGTGTTCGCCGAGAAATTCACCCTCGAAGAAACCCTCGCCAAAGTCGATGCCGATGGCGTCACCGTCGGTGAAGCGCTGAACGCCATTGGCTATGCCGGTGCGCGTAAAGTCAGCGGGCATAAGGTCGGCGCCTATTTCGAGGCGCACATCGAACAAGGCCCGATCCTCGAAGACGAACAGAAAACCATCGGCGTCGTGCTGGGCGCGTTGGGGCAGAAGTGGTTCGACCTCAAGCTGCGCGGCGTCGAAGCCCATGCTGGTCCAACGCCGATGCACTTGCGTAAAGACGCGCTGGTCGGCGCCTCGGTGATCGTCGGTGCGGTCAACCGCGCCGCCCTCGGCCATCAACCCCATGCCTGTGGCACCGTCGGTTGCCTGCAAGCCTATCCCGGCTCGCGCAACGTCATTCCCGGCGAAGTGCGCATGACTCTCGATTTCCGTCACCCGGAACCGGCGCGCCTCGACTCGATGATTGCCGAAGTGAAGCACGTCATCGACGCCACTTGCGAAGAACATGGCCTGACTTACGAACTGACCCCGACTGCCGATTTCCCGCCGCTGTACTTCGAAAAGGGCTGCGTGGAAGCGGTGCGCGGCGCAGCGAAAGGGCTGGGTTTGTCGAATATGGACATCGTCAGTGGCGCCGGACATGACGCGATTTTCCTCGCCGAACTCGGCCCGGCCGGAATGATCTTCGTGCCGTGCGAAGGCGGCATCAGCCACAACGAAATCGAGAACGCCGCGCCGGATGATCTGGCGGCGGGGTGTGCGGTGTTATTGCGGGCGATGCTGGCGGCTTCGGCGATGGTCGCGGGAGGGCAGCGGGCGGCTTGAAGATGAAAAGATCGCAGCCTTGCAGCAGCTGTCGAGTGTAACGAGGCTGCGATCTTTTCCTGTCACCCAAACGTCACAAACCTGTGCGATGTTGCCGGCCCATGAAAATCATCACCTCCGGCGCGTCCTATCTGGACATTGACGCCTACGCCTGCTGCATTGCCTATGCCGAATTGCTCAACCTGCAAGGCATTCCCGCCCGCGCCGTCAGCAGCGCGCCTGCCAACGCCAGCGTTTCGCCAAGCGTGCTCGGCTGGGGCGCGGCGTTTCAAGACTACCAGCCGACATCGGACGATGAGTTTGTCTTGGTCGATGTCTCGGACTATCACCATTTCGACCCGTTGGTGGTGCTTGAACGGGTGGTGGAGGTCATCGACCATCATCCAGGCTACGAAAACTATTGGCAGCAGAAGCTTGGATCTGCTGCCGATATCCGCCCGATCGGCGCCGCAGCGACTCAGGTTTTTCAGCGCTGGCAGGCGGCCGGTGTGCTGCCGCAGATCAGCGTGCAAAGTGCCGCTTTGCTGGCCACCGCGATTCTCGACAACACGCAGAATTTCACCGGGCAGATGACCACGCCAGCGGACATCGAGGCTTACGCCGACCTCGTTTCACGGGCAAAACTGCCGGCAGACTGGCCTCGGCAATATTTTCTCGAGTGTCAGGCCAGCATCGAATCGAACCTTGCCGCTGCATTGGCAGCCGACTCGAAACGGATGAAACCCGAGAGCAACCTGCCATGCTTTTTCGCGCAAATGACTGTTTGGGATGCCGATGCCTTGCTGCAAAAACACCTGCCGCTGATCAGGCGCTGGATGGCAGAGCAGGGCGATGACTGGCTGCTGAATGTGATCAGTATCCGCGACCGCGAAAGCTGCTTTCTGGCGCCAGCCGAGGTCAGCCAGCAAAAGCTCAATCGCTTGTTGCCACTCGACTGGCAGGGCGGATTGGCCGTGCGCGCACCGTCAATGCTGCGCAAGGAACTGTTGAAATTGGCACTGGACGCTGCCAATCACTGCGCGCCAAACACCATCGTCCAGTAAACCCCTTCATCACTGCGCGCTTCACTGGCAAACCCGGCACCGACCTGGGTAAACATCGGGTTCATCAGGTTGGCGCAGTGCCCGGGGCTGGCCAGCCATCCGGCCATGGCTTTGCCCGGTGAACTCTGTCCGGCGGCGATGTTTTCACCGATTTGCCGACCGCGATAGCCGGCTGCACGGGCGCGATCGGCAGGCAGGTCGCCGTCCGGATCGCGGTGGGCGAAGTAGTTGCCGTAAGCCATGGCTTTGCTGTGCCCCTGCGCGGCGGCGCCCAGTGCTGCGTTCCAACTCAACGGCCGGGCGGCGGCGAAGCGCTGGCGTCCGCACATCCGTGGCCGGGCGCGCGCGGCGTTTACCTCAGCGAGCAAGGCCTTGCCGACGCTGCGGTTATCGCCAACGCGGCTGTCGAGCACCGGTTGCGCCAACACCACTTGCCATTCATTGCGTGAGCGACTGATGCCGATGTCGGCGTAGCTCGCATCCAGCAGCGCGGCGCAGTGTTCGTCTTGCAGCAAGTCGAAGGCCTCTTCGGCGTCCTCGGCCCCGATCACGCGAATACTGCGTACCGCAACGGCGGAGTAGCCAGACGACTTCAGCGCTTCACGCATGCCGCCGGCGTAGCGATAACCGATCGGCAAGGCCAGGTTCGACTTCAGCGCCAACGGCGCCAGGCGTTGTGCCGGGCGTCGATCGCAGCGCTGCGGATGGGCACGATAGTCGTTGATGGCGGCCACCAGTTGTCGCTCCGCGCCGGCATGGGCGGTTGCAGCGAACAGCGGCGAAAGGATCAGCAGGCACAGCGAAACGAAGCGAGACGAACGAACGGCGTGGCGCATGAGACGGGCAGCTCTGAAGAGGGACAGCGCAAAAGTTGAGTGAGCCGCAGAAAGCGGCGCGAGTAGGACTGGAGAATCGGGACTTGGTTCACCGATTCAACACATCCCCCATCCACTGCAAATACTGCGCACGATCGGAAATTGAGTTATGCCCCGAATCCGGCACCACCCGGAGCACCGCCACGCCTTGCGGGAAATTCTCCAGCAAACGCTGGGTGCTGGCGCGCGGAATCACCTCGTCATCACTGGCCGCGAGCAACAACGTCGGCACGCGGATATGCGCGGCGTACTTGCCGGATTCAAATCGGTCCTTGAGCAACCACTGCACCGGCACCCACGGATACTGGCGCGCCGCGATTTCTTCGAGGCTGTTGTAAGGCGTCACCAGAATCAGCTGTTGCACCGGTCGCTGACTGGCCAGACGCACGGCCACGCCGGAACCGAGACTGCGCCCGACCACGGCCACCTGCGGATGACTGGCGTAGACCTGATCGAACAGCGCCAGCGCATCCTCGGCAATCGCCGCCTCCGACGGTGAACCGCCGCTGCCACCGAAACCGCGATAGTTCAGCAGATACACCGCGTATTCGGGAAACGCCTCGGTAAACTCCGGCAGATTGCGCGACACGTCCTCGGCATTGCCGCCGAAATAGATCAGCGCCCGTGGCCCGACGCGCTCGCGGGTGATCACTGAAACCCGCGCGTCCGGCATCGACAGGATCAGTTGTGAGTCGCTGCCGCTGACGGCATTGGGCTGCGGAAAATAGATCAGCGAGCGCTGAAAAAAGAACAGCGCCGCGCACAGCACCAGGTACACGGCAACGATCAATGCGACGAGTGGCATCAGGGTTCGGGACATTCGGCTACTTTTAACGGTGTGTGAAGGATCGCTGTCGCAGTGTAGTTCAGCCCTGCCACCGGGCCGCTCGCACACACAACAGGCAACAGATCCACGCAGCAGGGGAACCAGCATGAGCCACACTGAGGGTTACTCCCGTCGCCGATTGCTCACGCTGGCTGCCGGGGTTTCGGCGGTCTTCACCTTTGATCGGGCGCTGGCCACAACCACCACGTCCACGACCACCGGAGGCCAAACCATGCAGACCCGTGCCATCCCGTCCAGTGCCGAGTCGCTGCCCATCGTGGGCCTGGGCACCTATCGCGGCTTTGACGTCGCGCCCGGTGACCCGGCCTATCGGCAATTGCCGGCGGTGCTCGATGAGCTGTTCAAAAAGGGCGGCACGCTGATCGACAGTTCACCGATGTATGGCCGCGCCGAACAGACCACCGGCGAACTGCTATCGATCCACGAACCGCGTTCGCCGGCGTTTCTGGCGACTAAGGTGTGGACGCGCGGGCGCAAGGAAGGCATCGCGCAGATGGAACAGTCGTTCAGCCTGCTACGCACCGAGCGCATCGACCTGATGCAGATCCACAACCTGCTCGACTGGCAAACCCACCTGCCGACCCTGCGTGAATGGAAAGCGCAGGGACGGATCCGTTACATCGGCATCACCCATTACACGCCCTCGGCCTATGAGGAAGTCGAATCGGTGTTGAAGGCCGAACAACTGGACTTTCTGCAAATCAATTACGCCCTCGATGACCGAGGCGTGGAGAAACGTATTTTGCCTTTGTGCCGCGAGCGCGGCGTCGCGGTGATCTGTAATCGACCGTTCGGTGGCGGCGGTCTGCTCGCGCGGCTCAAAGGCAAACCGTTGCCGGGCTGGGTGTCGGATGTGCAGGTCAACAGCTGGGCACAATTGGCGTTGAAGTTTCTGCTCTCGCATTCGGCGGTGACTTGCGTGATCCCGGGCACGGGCAATCCGCGCTATATGGCCGATAACGCCAAGGCCGGGTTCGGGCCGATGCTCACCGATGCGCAACGGCATCAGTTGATTGCGTTAGCAGCGGGATAATCGATCTCGTAGACGGCGCTTAACCGCGATAGCGCAACGCCTCCAGCAACAATGCAAACGCCGGCGCCGCCTGGCGTCGGCTCGGGTAGTAGAGGTGGTAACCGGCAAACGTCGGGCACCAATCTTCCAGCACTTGCAGTAAACGGCCGTCGGCCAGATACGGTGCGACGATGTTCTCCGGGATGTAACTCAGGCCGAAACCGTCCAGCGCAGCGTCGAGCAACGGGTAGACGCCGTTCAGGGTGATCTGCCCGGAGACCCGCACTTTCAGGCTTTCGCCATCCTTCTCGAATTCCCAACTGTACAGCCCGCCATTGGTCGGCAGGCGCAGGTTGTTGCAGGCGTGGTCGGTCAGGTCGCGGGGTGTTTGCGGCGGGGGCCGTTTGGCGAAATAGGCGGGTGAACCGACCACCGCCATGCGCATGTCGGGGCCGATGCGGGTGGCGATCATGCCTTGCGCGACGTCTTCACCCAGGCGCACGCCAGCGTCGAAACCCTGGCCGGCGATGTCGACGAAACCATAATCGCAGCAGACCTCGATGGATATGTCCGGGTACTGCGGCAGAAAATCCTTGAGCACCGGGCGCAGCAACCAGTTCAGCGAGTGATCGGTGGCGCTGATGCGGATCTT
This sequence comes from Pseudomonas sp. H1_D05, assembly GCF_054682705.1. Taxonomy (NCBI): domain Bacteria; kingdom Pseudomonadati; phylum Pseudomonadota; class Gammaproteobacteria; order Pseudomonadales; family Pseudomonadaceae; genus Pseudomonas; species Pseudomonas sp. H1_D05. Next base: position 5,750,520 of record NZ_CP162825.1, on the reverse strand, counting down.
CCCCGCCGGGGTGTCGCGCAGGTTGCTCAGCGCCGCCAGTTCCAGTTCGATTTCTTCGAAGCGCGGGCCGATGGTTTGCAGGAGGTGTTCGCCGGCTTCGGTGGGCGAGACGCTGCGAGTCGTGCGGGTCAGCAAGCGCAGGCCTAAACGCGCTTCAAGCGCGCGAATCGTGTGACTGAGCGCCGATTGCGAAACGCCGAGTTTGGCCGCCGCTTTGGTGAAACTGCGCTCGCGGGCGACGGCGAGGAAGGCGAGCAGGTCGGTGGCATTTTCACGCAGCATTGATGAGTGTCCTGCATAAGTTTTTTCGAATTCTAGTCGATTATCTGAAGAGTTGGTGCCGTTAGAGTAGTGGCACTGTTTATTTGGAGACATTGCCATGAACCCGATCGCCGCTTCTGCGTTGACCCTTTCCCTGTTGGCGGGTGAGGTGCAAGCCAATGAAATCCCACGAGTGACTGTCACACCGAATGGTTCGCAACCTTCGGCCAAGGGCCCGGCAGATTGGTTCACTGGCACTGTGCGGGTGGATGCGCCGTTCAAAGGCTCCGACGCGGCGCGGATCAGTGGCGCGACAGTGACGTTTGAGCCGGGCGCGCGTACCGCTTGGCATACGCATCCGTTGGGGCAGACCTTGATCGTCACGGCCGGTTCCGGTTTTGTGCAGGAGTGGGGGCAGCCGGTTCGTCAGATTCGTCCAGGGGATACGGTGTGGATTGCACCGGGGGCCAAGCATTGGCACGGGGCGGCGCCTGGCACGGCGATGACTCATATTGCTATTGCTGAGGTGCTGGACGGCAAGGTGGTTGAGTGGATGGAACAGGTGAGTGATGAGCAGTATCCGTCAACCGAGTGAGGCTTTTCCCTCACCCCAGCCCTCTCCCGGAGGGAGAGGGGGCCGACCGAGGTGTCTTGTGTCATACATCGACCTGAGAGACCGAGTCGATTATGGATTTACAGGAAAACGCTATCCATCGATCTGAAAGTGCTGTGTCAATTATGGATTCACAACAGGACGTTCAGGTCGGTGCAGCTCCCGAATATCCCCGGATCGGTCCCCTCTCCCTTTGGGAGAGGGCTAGGGTGAGGGGCTCTTTTCAGGCGTTTAGATCATCTCCGGCAGTGAAGAAAGGATTTTATCGAGGGTAATCGGATACTCCCGCACCCGCGCTCCGGTGGCGTTGTAGATCGCATTCGCCACCGCCGCACTGACCCCGCAAATCCCCAACTCACCGACACCCTTGGCCTTCATCGGCGAAGACACTGGATCAGTCTCATCAAGAAAAATCACCTCCTGGTGCGGAATGTCGGCATGCACCGGCACCTCGTACCCGGCCAGATCATGGTTGACGAAAAAGCCCAGCTTCTTGTCCACCGCCAACTCTTCCATCAACGCGGCACCGACGCCCATGGTCATTGCGCCGATCACCTGACTGCGCGCCGATGTCGGATTGAGAATCCGCCCTGCTGCACACACCGCCAACATGCGCCGCACGCGCACTTCACCGGTGGCAGCGTCGACGGCGACTTCGACGAAATGCGCACCGAAGGTCGACTGCTGATACTTCTCGGCCAGATCACCGAACTCGATGCTGTCCTCGCCGACCAGCGCGCCGCCTTCAGCCGCGTTGCGCAATGGCACGCTCTTGCTGCCGACGCGCACCTGACCGTCGATGAATTCGGCCTGGTCCGCCGCCAGCCCCAGTTTGCCCGCCACCGCTTCACGCAGTTTTACGCACGCGGCATAGACGCCGGAGGTCGAGCAGTTACCGCCGAACTGGCCGCCGGAGCCGGCCGACACGGGGAAGTTCGAGTCACCCAGCCGCACCACCACCGCGTCGAGGCTTACGCCCATCATCTCGGCGGCAGTCTGCGCGATGATCGTATAGCTGCCGGTGCCGATATCGGTCATGTCGGTTTCCACAACAATCTTGCCGTCACGCTCCAAATGCACGCGGGCGCCGGACTTGACCAGCAGGTTGTTGCGAAACGCCGCCGCCACGCCCATGCCGATCAGCCAGCGACCTTCACGACGGCTGCCCGGTTGAGCCTTGCGCTGGTTCCAGCCGAATTTCTCGGCGCCCGTCTGCAGGCACTTGATCAATTGCCGCTGGGAAAACGGCCGTTCGGTCTTCACCGGATCGACCTGCGTATCGTTGAGAATGCGAAATTGCACCGGGTCCATCTTCAGTTGCTCGGCCATCTCGTCCATGGCGATTTCCAGCACCATCAACCCCGGTGCTTCACCCGGCGCACGCATGGCGTTGCCTTCGGGCAAATCGAGCGGCGCGAGGCGCATGCTCACGCGACGGTTTTCGGCGGCGTACAGCAACTGGCTCGGTTGTGCGGCGAGCTCGACCTTGCCGTCGGCGAGGTTGCCCGACCAGCCTTCGTGAGCGATGGCGGTGAGCTTGCCGTCCGCCGTGGCGCCCATGCGGATGCGCTGAATTGTCGCCGGACGGTGCGTGGTGTTGTTGGCCATCTGCGGGCGGGCGAGGGCCACTTTCACCGGTCGGCCAGCCATGCGCGCACCGAGGGCGGCAAGAATCGCGTCGGCGCGGATGAACAGCTTGCCGCCGAAACCGCCACCGATATACGGCGAGACCAAACGAACTTTTTCCTTCGGTAAACCGAGGGTTTTCGCAATGTCGCCGACACTCCACGCGACCATCTGATTGGAGGTCCACAAGGTCAGTTGATCGCCTTTCCACGCTGCCAATGTCGCGTGCGGTTCCATCATCGCGTGGGACTGATCCGGTGTGGTGTAAGTCTGATCAAACTGCACCGGCGCGGCGGCAAAGGCCTTGTCGAAATCACCATGATTGACGTCGGGCAACTCGTCTTTCGGCTCGACGCCCAAGTCTTTCACGCTGGCCAGATCGAACTTGCCTTCGACGGCTTCGTAATCGACCTTGACCCGTTGCGCGGCGGCGCGGGCCTGCTCGAATGTCTCAGCGACGACCAGCGCGACGGCCTGCTGATAATGCTGCACTTCGGGACCGGCGAGCAGGTGGGCGGCGTTGTATTGACCTTTGTCGAGCTTGCCGGCATTCGCGGCGGCGACAATCGCCAGCACGCCCGGCGCGGCTTTCGCCGCGTCCAGATGAATGGCTTTGATCCGCCCTTTGGCGATGGCCGCATCGACCATGACACCGTAGGCCTGATTGGCGGCCGCTTCATGTTGCTCGTAGGCATACGTGGCCTGCCCGCAGGTTTTCAACGGGCCTTCGATGCGCTCGGTGGGTTGGCCGATGACTTTCAACTGGTCGATCGGATTGGTAGTGGCGGGCGTGTCGAATTTCATGCTTGATCCCTCGCTTGCGCCAACACCGAACCGAGCGTGCGCTCGACCAGGGTCAGTTTGAACTGGTTGTCGTGGGTCGGCGTGGCGCCGTCGAGCAGGCGTTCGCTGACGGCTTTGGCGCCTTTTGGCAGCAGCGCTTCGGCCTCTTCAATTCGCCACGGTTTCGGCGCGATACCGCCGACCGCAACGCGGCCACTGCCGTCCTTTTGCAGGATCAGACCAACCGAGACCAGCGCGAATGCGTAGGACGAACGATCACGCACCTTGTGATAAATGTGGGTGCCGCCGACGGGCGCGGGCAGTGTCACCGAGGTGATGAACTCGCCGGGCGTCAGGCTGGTTTCGATGTTCGGCGTGGTACCGGGCAACTGGTGAAAGTCGGCCATGGCGATGCTGCGGGTGCTGCCGTCGGGTTTCACCGTGTCAATCTGCGCATCGAGAGCACGCATGGCAATCGCCATGTCACTCGGGTGCGTGGCGATGCAGGCGTCGCTGACGCCGATGATGCCCAGTTGCCGACTGACCCCGCCAATCGCCGCGCAACCGCTGCCGGGATTGCGTTTGTTGCAGGCCTGATGGGTGTCGTAGAAGTACGGGCAGCGCGTGCGTTGCAGCAGGTTGCCGGCGGTGCTCGCCATGTTGCGCAACTGTCCAGAAGCCCCGGCGAGCAAGGCGCGCGAGAGCAGGGCGTAGTCTTGCCGCACGCGCATATCGGCCGCCAGATCGGTGTTGCGCACCAGCGCGCCGATGCGCAAGCCGCCCTCGGGCGTGGCTTCGATCTGATCCAGGCCGAGGTGGTTGACGTCGATCAGGTGCAGCGGGGTTTCGATGTCGAGTTTCATCAAGTCCAGCAGGTTGGTGCCGCCAGCGATGAAGCGTGCGCCCTCGACCTGTGCGGCTTGCGCAGCGGCAGCGGCGGGGGAGTCGGCGCGGCTGTAATTGAACGGTCTCATGCCGGTACCTCCGCGACTTCGGTGATGGCTTCGATGATGTTCGAGTACGCACCGCAGCGGCAGATATTGCCGCTCATGCGTTCCTGAAACTCTCTGGCGATCAACTGCGGCGCCTCGGTGAGGCTCTCACTGACGTGGCTGGGGATGCCGTCGCGGATTTCCTTGATCACTGACACCGCCGAGCAGATCTGCCCCGGTGTGCAATAGCCGCACTGATAGCCGTCGTGCTTGATGAATGCGGCCTGCATCGGGTGCAGATTGTCGGGCATGCCGAGGCCTTCGATGGTGGTGATCTCGCTGCCTTCGTGCATCACCGCCGGGGTCAGGCAAGAGTTGATGCGTCGACCATCGGCGATCACCGTGCATGCCCCGCACTGGCCGTGGTCGCAGCCTTTTTTGGTGCCGCTCAGGTGCAAGTGCTCGCGCAAGGCATCGAGCAGGGTGGTACGGGTGTCGACGTCAAGCGCACGCGGCTTGCCGTTGACGTTGATCGTCACTTTGCTCATAGCCGGTTGCTCCAGATTGGCCGCGTAGGCCTTGAGGCTGATAAATGGCGGCATCGCGAACGCGGTGGCGGTCACGGCGCCGAGGATCAGAAATCCGCGTCGGGAAATCGTCATGGTTCGATTCCTTTTCTCTCTTCATCAGGGCAGCAGGGTCGTGGATGGCCCAAGCGGGCAGCCAGCGTCATCGCCGGTCTCGTAAAGGAGTGACTGCCGAAGAGAGGAAAAGGTTTTTGCGGATTTGCGCTATAGAGTTATGCGTGTGGTTCATCAATCGCCTGACTTGGCACAAGTCCCTGTGGGAGCGAGCTTGCTCGCGAAGAGGCCGGCACATTCAACCTCTTCATCGACTGAACGGACGCCTTCGCGAGCAAGCTCGCTCCCACAGGGGAATGGGGTCTACCTGGCTAATGCGAGCCAACCACCATATGCGTAAACGGCGCCACATACGCCTGCAACGTCACCAGTCCGCCGACAAGAATTGCCAACACAATCGAGTGGAAGAACACATAGCGCAGAATCTCGCCTTCATGCCCGTACCAGCGGGTCGCGGTGGAGGCGACCACGATCGATTGCGCATCGACCATTTTGCCCATCACCCCGCCGGAGCTGTTCGCCGCCGCCATCAGGATCGGACTGATCCCGAGCTGTTCCGACGTCACCCGCTGCAAGCCGCCAAACAGTACGTTCGATGCGGTATCGGAACCGGTCAGCGCGACGCCCAGCCAACCGAGCAACGTGCCGAACATCGGATAGAAAATCCCCGTCGCGGCAAACGCCAGGCCCATGGTCGCGTCGAGTCCCGAGTAGCGCGTGAGAAACCCGAGCGCCAGCATCGCCGCAATGGTGATCAACGAAAACCGCACCACCCACAACGTGCGCAGGTATTGCTTGATCAGTTGCGGGATCGAATAGCCCATCAGCAAACCACCGACAATCGCCGCCAGCAGAATCCCGCTGCCGGTGGCGGTGAACCAGGTGAATTTGTACACCGCTTCTTCCGCTTTCGGTGCCGCGACCACCGGCGGCACTTTTTCGATTTGCAGGTGCAAAGTGGTAAAAGTCACGGCTGGGGCGAAGACCGGGTTGGCCTCGCGCAGCGGCTTGCCCTGCGGGTCGAGCTTGGCCGAGTGGGTTACCGGATCAATGGCGGGGCGGGTGTCGAACATATTCTTGAAGCCCTGAGTGCCCCAGGCAAACACGAACACGGTGAGGATGATCCACGGCATCCACGCGCGCATCACCGCCGGGCGCGCCTGATCGCTGAACGCGGCGCTGGCAGTGACTTTTTCTTCCTCGACTTTGGAGTTGTCGACGCGCCCTGACAGCGCTGCCGAGGTGTGAATGGTCGCCGGTTTCCACACCTTCAAAAACAGCGTCAGACAGGCCATGGAAATCAGCGCGGCGATCACGTCCACCAACATTGGGCCGTGGTAGTTCGACACCAGAAATTGCGGGATCGCGAAGCTGACGCCGGCCACCAGAATCGCCGGCCAGATCTCCAGCATCTTGCGCCACCCGGCGAAGGCCCAGATCAACCAGAACGGCACCAGCACCGAGAAAAACGGCAACTGCCGACCGACCATCATCGACAGCTCCATTTCATCCAGGCCGGTGACTTTGGCCAGCGTGATGATTGGCGTACCGAGTGCGCCGAATGCCACCGGCGCGGTGTTGGCGATCAGCGCCAGACCCGACGCGGCCAACGGCGAAAACCCCAGCCCGATCAGAATCGCCCCGGTCACCGCTACCGGCGTGCCGAAACCCGCCGCACCTTCAAAAAACGCACCGAAACAGAACGCGATCAGCAGCAACTGCAAACGGCGGTCATCGGTGATCCGCGCGAGGGAATCCTGCAGCACTTTGAACGAGCCGTTCTCGGTGGTCAGGCGATGCAGAAAGATGATGTTGAGGACGATCCAGCCGATTGGCAGCAAGCCATTCGCCGCACCGAACAACGCCGCAGAACCGGCCATGCTCGCCGGCATGCCGAAGGCAAAAATCGAAATCAGCAGGGCGGACGCCAGCGCCAGCAGCGCCGCGAGATGCGCCTTGACGTGGAAGAACGCCAGCGCCGCAAGCATCACCACCACCGGTACGGCGGCCATGAGCGTGGAGATCACCGGGTTGCCGAACGGGTCGTAAATTTGCTGCCAGACCATGGTCCACCTCTGCTTGTTGTTATTGAGGGCGCAGATCCATTGCGTGGGGCTTGGTTGCAAGGAGTATAGGTGGCATTTCGCCGCTGCTCGGGCAGCGCGGGCGGGGCGACAAACGGTCGATAGTGGCCAGTGAATCAACGGCGTTTTGCCCGGTCGTATCTGCGGCTGCGCGCACCGCGTCCTGAAGGCGCGGGCAGCGTCGCCGATTCCGTCGTCAAGACCTTGGTTTTAGGGAAGTGTTGAATGAAGCGCGCAACAACGATGCTGCTGACCGTGACCGCCGCCGTATTGCTCGGCGGCTGTGTCGCGGATTTTGATGATGACCACCGCCATGGCCGGCATTACGACCGCGATCATGGCCGCAATTACGACCACGACCGGCGCTGGGATGATCGCGATGATCGCCGCGATGGGCGTCGTTACTACCGTGATCGGGATGATGATTGATTGAACAAAAAGAGGGCGTTCCCCAAAAAGGAACGCCCTCTGTCATTAGCCCTCAATTAAAAGTGAGCGCTCGCCCGGACGCTGGATCGCGCAGGCACGGAGGCCTCGATGTCCAGCAAATGGGTGGCGAGAATGTCGCTCAGAAAACGGAACTGATCGTTGATGCCGACCACTTCATTGTTGAAATGATTGGTGGCGGCGGGCATCAGCAGATCTTCGAAATCTTCGTTGAACACCAGTGCCTGCGCCTTGTGCGACACGGCGTGCTGGTCGTAATAGTTGCTGCCGAACACCGGGAAACTCACGGAGAGTGTGACGTGGGTGTGAATCATGTTGTGAACTCCTCGTTGTGTTTCGGATGGCTTAATCGTGCCTTTGACGGGCGGCGGGCGGAAGGCAATCGTGGCGATGGTGAATATCGATGGCAGTGATGGTTGTCGCAGACCACTGTGGGAGCGAGCTTGCTCGCGAAGGCGTCGAGCCAGTCGATTCATATGTGTCTGATACACCGCATTCGCGAGCAAGCTCGCTCCCACAGGGGATCTGCGGAGTTTTCGCGACAGCGGACAAATGGTCCGACACACACACCTATACTCAAATCTGCTTCCGCCCATTTAAAGGAAATCTCAACCGTGAACCCGCGTGCGCTGCTCGTCGCCGCACTGTTGTTGCTGGCCGGCTGCGCCACTTCGGCGCGGGCGCCGGTGTCAGCGCCGCAAGCCGTGTTTGTCTCGCCGGCCACCTGGCAGCAGATCGACCGGGAAATTGTCAGCGCTTCGCAGCAGTCCACCGAGCAAGTCAAAGTCTTTGCCCGTGGCTCGATGGAACATTGGCGCACTCGGGTCTATCAGCAAACTGAAGAAAATTTCATTCCGTGGTTCAGCAGCTACTGGACCCAGGAATGGCTGTCGATGAAGGTCAGTTGGTACACGATCAATGCCGGCGGTGAGCAGGACGCCTCGGCCAAGCGGCTGGCGGCCTATCTGCTTGAGCAATATCAGGAAAGAGTGCTGGCGCCGGTGGCGGTGGAGATCGATCCGGATGCAATTCTGGGGCAGGCGACGGCGTTCTATGCGCAGTTGATGGCGCAGCAGATGCCGCTCATCGCCCAGCGTCATGGTGTGCCTGTCGCTCAGCTCAACGGGCGTTTGCAGAAAATCCCCGCCATTGCACTGGGCCCGCCGCCAGCGCGCGATGCTTCGTTGTTTCAAGTGATCAGCACGGAACCATTGAACACCTTGCCGGCCTATGCCGCGTTGATCGACAAGATCCACACTGACGGCGGCGCCAAGGGCATTGCCTCGACCGATGCCGGCATGGCCCCGGTGGCCAAGCGCGCCAGTCAGCGGATGGAAGCGGAAATGGCCCCGCGCGGGGCCGCCAGTGCTGTAGCGGCCGCGGCGGGGAAACTGGCTGGAGGGCTGATCTCGGTCGGTGTCGCCGGCATTCGCGCCATCCTCCAGGCCAATGACCGGCCCGACAGCGAAGCGCTGATTCGCAGCAGTCTGGGCAGCACCTTTGACAAGGCCTGGCTGAAACTGGTGCAGAACCCGACGACTGGGGTTATGGCCGGCACGTTGCACGTGGCCGGGCAGGTCGAGCGCAATCTCGGTAGGGGTGATGAACCGTCGGTCGGCTTGGGCGTGAATCCTGTCGAATGGCAGCCGCCGCAATCGACTAACCAGCAGATCGAACCCAACGTGCAAGGAGAGTGATCATGGCTTACATCGATATTTTTGTAGCGCCTGTGCCGACTGCCAATCGTGAGCAGTACAAAAAACACTGTGAAATCGCCGCTAAGCTGTTCAAGGAATACGGTGCACAGGATGTGATGCAGTGCTGGGGCGATGACGTGCCGGAGGGCAAGGTCACGTCATTTCCGATGGCGGTCAAACTCAAGGAAGGCGAGACGGTTTCATCCGGCTGGCTGATCTGGCCCGACAAGGCCACTCGCGACGCTGGCATGGGCAAAATGATGGAAGATCCGCGCATGCAGCCGGACGTCAACCCGATGGGGTTTGATGGTCAGCGGATGATCTTTGGTGGCTTTAAAAATATCCTCGAACCCTGAAACCAGCGTAAATCTTTTGTAGGAGTGAGCCTGCTCGCGATCGCGGTGGGTCTGTCAATGAAGCATTGAATGTGCGAACGCCATCGCGAGCAGGCTCACTCCTACAGGTATTGTGTTCACTCCGAGGGGGTGATTCTGCAGCTTTTACGGTTGCGGATCTGCTCGTCCGTCGGGCGTTCGCGGACGAATTCGAAGCGCGGCTCACCTTCGCTGTAATGCACCAGCCAGCCCCATTCCAGTTCACTTTCATCCTGCCCGGGATTGGGCGGGCGGGCCCACCACGGTTCTTTGCTGAGGATCGCGCGCATGGCGGCCTCCGGTTGATGGCAATCCTTGAACTATAGCTTCCTGTCACGAGTCGTCAGATCAGGCTGTGTAGAATCCGGCGGATCACTTTGAACAGGGGAGCAGGGCCATGACCGAAGAAGCGAAGCGACTGTTTTTTGCCCTCGATTGCCCGGCGGTGCAACGCAAGGCAATTGCCCATTGGCGCGGGGAGTTGGGTTTACGCACCGGTAAGCCGGTGCCTGCGGACAATTTTCACCTGACGCTGCTGTTTCTCGGCGCCGTGCCCTTGGCGCAGATCAACGAAGTCTGCGAGGCCGCCGGACAAGTGCGTACGCCGGGAGAGGCCTTGAGAATTCCGCTTGATCGACTGCAGGTCTGGCATCGCCCCGGGGTGTTGTCGCTCGCGCCCGAGCAGGCACCGCCGGCGTTGCTGCGCCTGGTCTACGCGCTGGAACAGGCGATGTTGCCGTTCGGTTTTGAAGAGACGCCCCGCGAGTTTCGTCCGCATCTGACCCTGGCCCGAGACTACCGTGCGCCAGAGCCGGAATCTGCTACGCCGCCAGAGTTTTTCCTGCGCGCTGAACGTTTTGCCTTGTTCGAATCGCACAAAGGGCGCTACCGGATCCTGCAGGACTGGTCGCTGATCTGAGGCACAAAAAAAGGCGCCCGAAGGCGCCTGAAATTCACCTTGACCGAGGAAGCCAGGTGAGGCCGTTCATTGCAGGGTGCAGCGGTGGTAAGGCGCCGCGTGAACGGGAAATCATAAATTTCTTCGAGTCAGCCACTTACCCTGTGGGAGCGAGCTTGCTCGCGAAGGCGTCGGCACATCCAACATCTTTACCGGTTGTTCACCCGCTTTCGCGAGCAGGCTCGCTCCCACATTTTGATTTTCGCTGGCTTATTTACCGAGCTTCACCCGGGTCCAGCCACGGGTCATGATTCGCTGTGTGGCAATCGGCTGATCCGGCACCGCATACAACGTCGCCATCACCGCTTGCGACGGGTACGAACCCGGGTCGTTGCGGATCGCTTCATCCACCAATGGCGTCGCCGCCGCATTGGCGTTGCTGTAGCCGTTGCTGTTGGTGATCTCGGCAATGATGTCCGGACGCATCAGAAAGTCCATGAACAGGTAGGCGTTCTCGACGTTCGCCGCATCGCGCGGGATCGCGACCATGTCGTAGAAGCTGCCGGCGCCTTCCTTGGGAATGCTGTAGTCGATCACCACGTTGTTGCCCGATTCCACTGCGCGGGCCTTGGCCTGCAGCACGTCGCCGGAGTAACCGACCGCGACGCAGATGTTGCCGTTGGCCAGATCCGAGATGTATTTCGAGGAGTGGAAGTACGCCACGTTCGGGCGGATTTTCATGAACAGCGCCTCGGCTTCCTTGATGTGCGCGGTGTCCTTGTCGTTCACCGGGTAGCCCAGGTAGTGCAGGGCGGCCGGGATCATTTCGGTCGGCGAATCGAGGAAACTGATGCCGCAGGCTTTGAGTTTTTCAGCGTTTTCCGGTTTGAACAGCAGGTCCCAGGAATTGGTCGGGGCGTTGGCGCCGAGCACTTCCTTGACCTTGGCCGGGTTGAAGCCGATGCCGATCGAGCCCCACATGTACGGGAACGCGTGGGCGTTGTCCGGATCACTGGCAGCGGCGTTTTTCAGCAGCACCGGGTTGAGATTCTTCCAGTTCGGCAGCTTGGATTTGTCCAGCGTCTGATAGACGCCGGCCTTGATCTGCTTGGCCAGGAAACTGTTCGACGGCACGACCAGGTCGTAGCCGGATTTGCCCGCCAGCAAACGCGCCTCAAGGGTTTCGTTGCTGTCGAAGACGTCGTAGGTCACGCGGATGCCGGTCTCGTCTTCGAACTTCTTGACGGTGTCCGGCGCGATGTAATCGGACCAGTTGTAAACACGCAGCACCTTGTCGTTGGCCTGGGCGCCCATGACCATCGCGCCCATTAAGGACAGTGTCAGCAGAGTCCTGCCAAACATTTTCATCGGTACAACTCCATTCTTTTTATTCACGTTACGCAAAGCCCCCTCACCCTAACCCTCTCCCAGGGGGAGAGGGGACTGACCGAGGGGCTGACTACAGGTTAAGCGGTTGCTGCGGATTGCTGAGGCTGCCACGACTCGTTTGCGGTCTGATCCATCGCTTCCTGAATCGCTCGCTTGCGATTGGCTTCTGCCTTGCGGCCGAAGTACCAGACCAGGAAGGTCACCAGCGACACCGCCAGCAGAATCAGGCTGGCCACGGCGTTGATCTCAGGCTTGACGCCCAGACGTACCGCCGAGAACACTTCCATCGGCAGGGTCGTCGAACCCGGCCCGGAAACGAAGCTCGCCAACACCAAGTCATCCAGCGACAAGGCGAACGACATCATGCCGCCCGCCGCCAGCGACGGCGCGATCATTGGAATGGTGATCAGGAAAAACACCTTGAACGGTTTCGCGCCGAGATCCATCGCCGCTTCTTCGATCGACAGATCTAGTTCCCGTAAGCGCGCGGAGACTACCACCGCGACATAAGCGGCACAAAACGTGGTGTGGGCGATCCAGATCGTGACAATGCCACGCTCCTGCGGCCAGCCGATCAACTGCGCCATGGCCACGAACAGCAGCAACAGCGACAGACCGGTGATCACTTCAGGCATCACCAACGGCGCGGTGACCAGACCACCGAACAGCGTGCGACCCTTGAAACGCGTGACGCGAGTCAGCACGAAAGCGGCGAGGGTGCCCAGCGCCACGGCAGCAATCGCCGTGTAGCAGGCGATTTCCAGCGAGCGCACCACCGAGCCCATCAGTTGCGTGTTGTCGAGCAAACCGACGTACCACTTCACCGACCAGCCGCCCCAGACTGTCACCAGTTTGGATGCGTTGAACGAGTAGATCACCAGAATCAGCATCGGCAGATAAATGAACATCAGGCCGAAGATCAACATGAACTTGGAAAAACCGAAGCGTTTCATCCCCGTGCCTCCATCTCTTTGGCCTGGCTGCGGTTGAACAGCAGAATCGGCACAATCAGGATCAACAGCATCACCACCGCCAAGGCAGACGCCACCGGCCAGTCGCGGTTATTGAAGAACTCTTGCCACAGCACGCGACCGATCATCAGGGTCTCCGGGCCACCCAACAGTTCCGGAATCACGAACTCACCGACCACCGGAATGAACACCAGCATGCAGCCGGCAATAATCCCGTTCTTGGCCAGCGGCACGGTGATTTTCCAGAAGTTGTTGAAGTTGCTCGAACCCAGGTCCTGCGCGGCTTCCAGCAGGCTGCCATCGTGCTTGACGAGGTTGGCGTACAGCGGCAACACCATGAACGGCAGGTAGGCGTAGACCACGCCGATATACACAGCCGTGTTGGTGTTGAGGATCTCGATCGGGTGATCGGTCAACCCCGTCCACATCAAAAACGCGTTGAGCAGACCGTTGTTGCTGAGGATGCCCATCCACGCATAAACGCGGATCAGAATCGCGGTCCAGGTCGGCATCATGATCAACAGCAGCAGGACGTTTTGCGTTTCCTTGCCGGTCTTGGTGATCGCGTAGGCCATCGGGAAACCGATCAGCAGGCACATCATCGTGCTCAGTGCCGCCACCTTCAGCGAACCGAGGTAGGCCGACAGGTACAGTTCGTCTTCGCCGAGCATGGTGTAGTTGCCGATGTTGAGCATCAGCTGGAATTTCTGTTCGGCGTAGGTGTAGATCTCCGAGTACGGCGGGATCGACAGCGCGGCTTCCGAGAAACTGATCTTCATCACCAGAAAGAACGGCAGCATGAAGAACAGGAACAGCCAGATGAACGGAATGCCGATCACCAGTTTTCGCCCGCTGGGCACCAGGCGCAGGAATTGCTGATTGAAGGTTCTCATGAGCGCAGCACCACGCCGCTGTCGTCTTCCCACCAGACGTAAACCTTGTCGTCCCAGGTCGGACGCGCGCCACGGCGTTCGGCGTTGGCCATGAACGACTGGACGATTTTGCCGCCGGGCAATTCGACGTAGAACACCGAGTGACCGCCGAGGTAGGCGATGTCATGCACCTTGCCTTCGGACCAGTTGTAGCGGAACTCCGGCTTGGTCGTGCTGACAAGCATTTTTTCCGGACGGATCGCGTAGGTGACCGATTTGTCCTGCACCGAAGTGCTGACGCCGTGACCGACGTAGATCTTCTGCTGCAAGTCCGGGCTGTGGATGATCGCGTGACCTTCAAGGTCTTCCACCACGGTGCCATCGAAGGCGTTCACGTTACCGATGAACTCGCAGACCATGCGGCTGACCGGCGCTTCATAAATGTCGACCGGGCTGCCGATCTGGGCGATCCAGCCGAGGTGCATGATCGCGATGCGCTCGGCCATGGTCATGGCCTCTTCCTGGTCGTGAGTCACCATCACGCAGGTTACGCCGACGCGTTCGATGATCTGCACCAGTTCCAGTTGCATCTGCGAACGCAGCTTTTTATCCAGCGCGCCCATCGGCTCGTCGAGCAGCAACAGCTTCGGACGCTTGGCCAGCGAGCGGGCGAGGGCGACGCGCTGACGCTGACCGCCGGACAACTGGTGCGGACGGCGTTTGGCGTATTGGGTCATGTGCACCAGACGCAGCATTTCATCGACACGGGCGTCGATTTCACTGGCCGGCAAACGGTCCTGCTTGAGGCCGAAGGCGATGTTCTGCGCGACGGTCATGTGTGGGAACAGCGCGTAGGACTGGAACATCATGTTGATCGGCCGCTCGTACGGCGGCATGTCGGTGATGTCCACGCCGTCGAGCAGAATCCGCCCTTCGGTCGGCCGCTCGAAACCGGCGAGCATGCGCAGCAGGGTCGATTTTCCCGAACCGGAGCCGCCGAGCAGGGCGAAGATTTCGCCCTGATGGATCTCCAGGGACACATCGTCCACTGCCACGGTTTCGTCGAACTTCTTGGTGACACGATCGACTTTCACCAGCACCTTTTTCGGTTGCTGATGACCTTCAAGTGCCTTCCTGTAAGTGCTGGAGGCGTTTGCCATGTGAAACTCCCAACAGGTTTCGTTCGCCTGGCCAATGTGGCCGGGCTTAAGTGGATTGCAAGCCTGCAGGTGCATTCCCGGTCGGATCACATCCTCCTGTGGGAGCGAGCTTGCTCGCGAAAACGTCGTGTCAGTCGACGTCGTTGTTGCCTGACACACCGCTTTCGCGAGCAAGCTCGCTCCCACAGGGTATTGCATTGATCTGAAGGTCTTGCTCCCGCCGTCCGGCTTGGTCGGCGCCGCCGTCCTGGCTGCCTGGGTCGTACTTGTTGTTATTACGGGTGTTGTTCACGAATGACGGATGCGCAAAGGCACACCCGACGTCCGTGGGGGCAGTAAATCGTTACGGATTCTTGGGTTGAGTCAGCGCTGGTTGCGCCGCGTCGCCCGTTGCCGGCAAGCCGCGCCGAAGGCCTGGAAAATCTTCAGGTAGTTCGGGTTGTCCAGTACTTGCCATTCCGGGTGCCATTGCACGCCGAGGGCGAAGGTCGGGCTGTGCTCGACCGAGATCGCTTCGATCAAGCCGTCCGGCGCCACCGCTTCGGCACGCAGGCCGGGCGCGAGACGATCGATGCCCTGGCTGTGAATCGAATTGACCTGGAACTCACCCGGCAACCCCAGCGCTTCGAACACGCCGCCGCTCAATACCGTCACCGCGTGAGCCGGTGCGTATTGCACGGCCACGTCAGGGCTGTCGGCTTCACGGTGATCGAGCATGCCCGGCAGCTCATGCACCTTCTGATGCAGGCTGCCGCCGAACGCCACGTTCATTTCCTCGGAAGCCCCGGCAAATGCCGAGCACTGGAACGCCCGCCGCGATGGCTGCACGCAATAAAGGGAGGGTGGTGGCATCTCGCGCCGGATCGTGATCCGTGCCGGGAGCGCTGGCCGGGCCTTGATAGTGGAAAGGTTCCACGTTCGAGGGCGAGCCGGTCAGCAGCAGACCGTCGAGTTGACCGAGCAGGTCTTCGATTTCAGTCAGGTTGCCAAGGGAAGGAATGACCACTGGCAACCCGTTAGCGCCAACGCTGACAGCACGTACGTACTTGTCGCCGCTGATGTGATAGGGGTGCAGGCCAATCTGTTTGACGCACGCAGTAACGCCGATCAATGGCTTGAATGCCATTTTTATTCACCTCGAAGTTTGACACTTGAACGAGCTTTTCCGGAGCTTAGCCTCGTTGATTTTAATTAACAACTGCCATGTAAAAAATTCTAAACGCCGTTCATCATATCTTCATGATTCTCGGGGCTCTGGCGCCTGTATTGGCACGCAAGTGTTAAAAAAAGCCCGAAAAATAAACCCTGAGCGGCCATCTGTTCGCTATTGACTTCACTTTGCCGTTCGGGTTGACTGGCTCGGCGAAACAGCAGTGAACATAATAATTAACAGCTAAATAGGTGCATCATGTCGGTCCCTCTGCGTACCGTTCAACTCAACGAAGCAAACGCATTCCTTAAGAAATATCCTGAGGTTTTGTACGTCGACCTTCTGATTGCGGATATGAACGGTGTGGTGCGCGGCAAGCGCATCGAACGCACCAGTCTTCATAAGGTTTACGAGAAAGGTATCAACCTGCCGGCCTCGCTTTTCGCGCTCGACATCAATGGCTCCACGGTGGAAAGCACCGGCCTGGGTCTGGATATCGGCGACGCTGACCGTATTTGCTACCCGATCCCCGGCACCCTGAGCATCGAGCCGTGGCAGAAGCGCCCCACCGCACAACTCTTGATGACCATGCACGAGATCGAAGGCCAGCCGTTCTTCGCTGACCCGCGTGAAGTGCTGGCCAACGTCGTGCGCAAATTCGACGACCTCGGCCTGACCATCTGCGCGGCGTTCGAACTCGAGTTCTATCTGATCGACCAGGACAACGTGAACGGTCGTCCGCAATCGCCACGTTCGCCGGTGTCCGGCAAGCGTCCGGTGTCGACTCAGGTGTACCTGATCGACGACCTCGACGAATACGTCGATTGCCTGCAAGACATCCTCGAAGGCGCGAAAGAGCAGGGCATCCCGGCTGACGCGATCGTCAAGGAAAGCGCCCCGGCGCAGTTCGAAGTCAACCTGCATCACGTCTCCGACCCGATCAAGGCGTGCGACTACGCCGTCCTGCTCAAGCGTCTGGTGAAGAACATCGCCTACGACCATGAGATGGACACCACCTTCATGGCCAAGCCGTATCCGGGCCAGGCGGGCAACGGTCTGCACGTGCACATTTCGATCCTGGACAAAGAGGGCAACAACATTTTTGCCAGCGAGGATCCCGAGCAGAACGCCGCACTGCGTCACGCGATCGGCGGTGTGCTGGAGACCCTGCCTGCGCAAATGGCGTTCCTCTGCCCGAACGTCAACTCTTACCGCCGCTTCGGCGCGCAGTTCTACGTACCGAACTCGCCGAGCTGGGGCATCGACAACCGCACCGTTGCGGTCCGTGTGCCAACCGGTTCGGCCGACGCTGTGCGTATCGAGCATCGCGTCGCCGGTGCCGATGCCAACCCGTACTTGCTGATGGCGTCGGTGCTGGCCGGTGTTCACCACGGTCTGACCAATCAGATCGAGCCGGGCGCCCCGGTGGAAGGCAACAGCTACGAGCAGAACGAACAGAGCCTGCCGAACAACCTTCGCGACGCGCTGCGTGAGCTGGACGACAGCGAGGTCATGGCCCGCTACATCGACCCGATGTACATCGACGTGTTTGTCGCGTGCAAGGAAAGTGAGCTGGCCGAGTTCGAGAACTCGATTTCTGACCTTGAGTACAACTGGTATCTGCATACGGTCTGAGTGTTTGAGGGCCCCAAAGGCCAAAAGCCCCTCACCCTAACCCTCTCCCGGAGGGAGAGGGGACTGATCCGGGGATGCTCGGGCAATCCGCTGACCTGAACGATTTTTGCCGAATCCATATTCGACTCGGTCGTTCAGGTCGGTGCAGATCCCAAGACACTTCGGTCGGTCCCCTCTACCCCCGGGAGAGGGCTAGGGTGAGGGCAGCCATCTCAAGCCAGACACAGCAAGCCAGACACAACACCCCGACACCCCCAATCCCCCCTTGTCGAGCCACAACAATGACAACGACCCGCAACGACTGGGAACAACGCTTCCAGTCCCTGACCATCGAAGCCCGCGCATTCATCAACGGTGAATACCGCTCGGCCATCAGTGGCGACACCTTCGAATGCCTGAGCCCCGTCGACGGCCGTTTCCTCGCCTCCGTGGCCAGCACCGATGAAGCCGACGCCAACCTCGCCGTTGAAGTTGCGCGCCAGTCTTTTGAGTCCGGCGTGTGGGCGAAAAAGGCCCCGGCCGAGCGCAAGCGCATTCTGATTCGCTTCGCCGATCTGATCCTGCAGAACCAGGAAGAACTGGCGCTGCTGGAAACCCTCGACATGGGTAAACCGATCAGCGATTCGATGAGCATCGACATCCCGGCGACCGCCAACGCGATCCGCTGGAGCGCCGAAGCCATCGACAAGATCTACGACGAAGTTGCTGCCACCCCGCACGACCAACTCGGTCTGGTCACCCGTGAACCCTCCGGCGTGGTTGCGGCCATTGTGCCGTGGAACTTCCCGCTGATCATGGCCAGCTGGAAATTCGCGCCGGCCCCGGCGGCGGGCAACTCGTTCATTCTCAAACCTTCGGAAAAGTCGCCGCTGACCGCGATCCGCATCGCTCAACTTGCGCTGGATGCCGGCATTCCGAAAGGCGTGTTCAACGTTCTGCCAGGCTTCGGCCACACCGTCGGCAAGGCGCTGGCGTTGCACATGGACGTCGACGTGCTGGCCTTCACTGGCTCCACGGCGATTGCCAAGCAACTGATGATTTATGCCGGGCAAAGCAACATGAAACGCGTCTGGCTCGAAGCCGGGGGCAAGAGCCCGAACGTGGTGTTTGCCGACGCCCCGGACTTGCGCGCGGCAGCACAAGCAGCGGCCGGCGCCATTGCCTTCAACCAGGGCGAAGTGTGCACCGCCGGTTCGCGTCTGCTGGTCGAGCGCTCGATTCGCGAGCAATTCATTCCGCTGTTGGTGGAAGCGCTGCAAGCGTGGAAACCCGGTCATTCACTGGATCCGGCGACCACCGTCGGTGCCGTGGTCGATCAGCGTCAACTCGACAACGTGCTGCGCTACATCAGCATTGGTCGCGAGCAGGGCGCCGAGCTGATCGCCGGCGGCCAACGCACCCTCGAAGAAACCGGCGGCCTCTATGTGCAACCGGCGCTGTTCGACGGCGTGACCAACGCGATGACCATCGCCCAGGAAGAAATCTTTGGCCCGGTGCTGTCGCTGATCACCTTCGACACCGCCGAAGAAGCGCTGCAGATTGCCAACGACAGCATCTTCGGCCTCGCCGCCGGCGTGTGGACCAGCAACCTCAGCAAGGCGCACACCTTCGCCCGTGGCCTGCGTGCCGGCAGCGTCTGGGTCAACCAGTACGACGGTGGCGACATGACCGCACCGTTCGGTGGTTTCAAGCAGTCGGGCAACGGTCGCGATAAATCGCTGCACGCGTTCGACAAGTACACCGAGCTGAAAGCGACCTGGATCAAGCTCTGACTCTATTACAGCGGTGGTCGCCTTCTATTGGCGGCCCTCGGAGAAACGTATGAAACAGCAACACGTAAACAGCTACTACGCCGCCACTCGCAACGAAGTCATCGACTTTCCGGTTCTGGAAGAGTCGGTCGAGTGCGATGTCTGCATTATCGGCGCCGGCTACACCGGCCTGTCCTCGGCGCTGTTCCTCACCGAAGCCGGCTACAAAGTGACGGTGCTGGAAGCGGCGAAAGTCGGCTACGGCGCCAGTGGTCGCAACGGCGGTCAACTGGTCAACTCGTATAGCCGCGACGTCGACGTGATCGAAGAGCGCTACGGCGACAAGACTGCGGAAATCCTCGGCAGCATGATCTTCGAAGGTGCCGACATCATCCGTTCGCGCATCAAGGAATACGACATCAAATGCGACTACCGCCCGGGCGGTATCTTCGCAGCGATGAACAAGAAACAACTCAACGGTCTGGCTGAGCAGAAGCGCGGCTGGGAGCGTTATGGCAACCGCAATCTGAAGATGCTCGACGCAGCGGATATCCGTCGTGAAGTTGGCTCCGATGCTTACGTTGGTGGTCTGCTCGACATGCAGGGCGGCCACGTTCACCCGCTGAACCTGGCCCTCGGTGAAGCGGCTGCGATCACGCGTTTGGGCGGCAAGATCTACGAGCAATCAGCGGCTGTAGAAATCAAATACGGCGAGCCCAACGTCGTGCGCACCGCCAAAGGTCAGGTCCGCGCCAAGTACCTGCTGATCGCCGGCAACGCCTACCTGCCGCAAGGTCTGGATAATCGCGTAACCGCGAAAAGCATGCCGTGCGGCTCGCAGATCGTCGTCACCGAACCGCTGACCGAGAAGCAGGCGCGCAGCCTGATCACCAACAACTACTGCGTCGAAGACTGCAACTATCTGCTGGATTACTACCGCCTGACTGCCGACAACCGTCTGCTTTACGGCGGCGGTGTGGTCTACGGCGCACGCGAACCCGACGACATCGAACAACTGATCCGCCCGAAGATCCTCAAGACCTTCCCGCAGCTCAAAGACGTGAAAATCGACTACCGCTGGACCGGCAACTTCCTGCTGACCATGTCACGCATGCCGCAATTCGGCCGCATCGAGAAAAACGCCTACTACATGCAAGGCTACAGCGGCCACGGCGTTACCTGCTCGCACCTGGCCGGCAAGCTGATCTCGGAAATGATCCGTGGCGACGCTGAGCGTTTCGATGCTTTCGCATCGCTGCCGCACATGCCAATGCTCGGCGGCCGCACCTTCTCCGCGCCACTGACCGCCCTCGGCGCCGTCTACTACTCACTGCGCGACCGTTTCGGCATCTAGGTTACCTCCCCGGCGGCGGCCCCAAGACCCCGCCGGTTTTTTACCTGATACACCAAATATCAAAATGTAGGAGTGAGCCTGCTCGCGATGAGGCCAGCCCAGCCACCATCCCTCCCACAGAAACACCACAAACCCTGTGTGAGCGAGCTTGCTCGCGAAGGCGGTTATCCAGTCAAAAATAATGGTGAATGTGCCGCCCAATCGCGAGCAGGCTCACTCCTACAGGTCCGTATTACCAAGGCCAGAGGGACTTTTATCGCACCGTCCATCGAACCTGCTGAGCAACACCGGCAAACGTGATTTAATAGCCGCCTTTCACGGTTCCGGGACACGGGAGCAACGTGATCCGCGCCCCTCGGCGCGTCACCCGCCACCCACCCCCATCGCCCTTAAGTCGTTCTTACATAAGGCAGTCATGGATACGGGTTCTCGACTCAAACTAGTACGCGAAAGCTACAAACTCTCCCAGCGCGAGCTGGCCCGGCGTAGCGGCGTGACCAATGCCACCATCTCCCTGATCGAACAGAATCGCGTCAGCCCCTCCGTCAGCTCACTGAAAAAGCTGCTCGAAGGCATACCGATGTCCCTGGCCGACTTCTTCACCTTCGACCAACCCCCGCGCGAACACCAATACGTCTTCCGCGCCAACGAACAACCCGACCTCGGCCGCCACGGCCTGCGCCTGCTGCTGATCGGCGCCTCGGTGCCAAGTCGTCAGATGCGCTTGCTGCGTGAGCAATACGCACCGGGCGCGAGTTCCGGGGAAGAGCCGATTGTGCATGCTGAGGGCGAGGAGTGTGGGCTTGTCACCCGTGGCACGGTGGAGTTGACTGTGGATGGGTCGGTGAGTGTGTTGAATGCGGGGGATGGGTATTATTTTCCGACCACGCTGCCGCATAAGTTTCGGAATATCGGGGCGGATGAGGCTGAGATTATTAGTGCGAATACGCCAGCGAATTTCTAATTAATGAGGGCAGCCATAAGGCTGCCCTCATCAGGTGTCATTTAGAATAGAAGACGGCTATGCAAGATTTTTTAATCATGCCGTTTCCGAAGAATCAGTTTTTTCCAGGAAAAAACGAAAAGGTGACAGATCTATTTATAAAGTGATCTGTCACCAGTGCGGATTATTTCTTTTTAGGTTTGCCTGCATCACTTCGCTAATGCGTGGAGTAGGAATGCCCGCGCTTTCCTTACCTGTTCTTTTTAAGAGGCGGGCTCAGACCCCCGCTGCTCAATCATCCGAAACACATCACTCACATCCTGCACCAGGATCCTGGCGATGCTCTCGACGGACGAATCCCCTCACCACACGGCGCGTTTTCCTGCGCCTTTTTCAGAACTCAAATCCGCACACACCTCAATTTGAACTTTCCTAAAAAACGATGTCAATTTGATGGCGTGTCGCGACGCTCATTGAACAGGATCAACCAGTGCCAGGCTGTTTCCTGGCAACCCAAGGAAGTGTGTGATGAGACTATTACTCGCCATGTTGTTGATGTTCAGCAGTTACACGTTCGCCAGTTGCGGCAACATCGACGACCACGATCAGCGGGCCTATTGCAATGCGAGGGAGAGCGGCAGCAGTTGCGGCAATATCGATAATCACGATTTGCGCGCCTCGTGCAACGCCGAGTTGGGAGGCAGCTCCTGCGGCAACATCGATGACCATGATCAGCGCGCCTACTGCAACGCGAAGAAGAGCGGCAGCAGTTGCGGCAATATTGATAATCACGACTTGCGTGCGCGGTGCAATGCGGAGCAGGGCAACAGTTCCTGCGGCAACATCGATGACCATGATCAACGAGCCTATTGCAACGCCACGACCGGCGGCAGCAGTTGCGGGAATATCGACAACCATGACCTGCGCACCCGCTGCGAAGCCCTGAAACGTTGAACCTTGCAGATCAGTTCGAATTGATGGCATTACGATATCAATGATAGAGTCCCGGGCCATTTTTCCAAGGAAGAACACTGTGCTACGTAATCGTCTTTTTGTATGTGCTGCATTACTTACTTGCAGCTTTTCCGCACAAGCCATCTCAAAAACCGAATATCTGAAAGGCTGCAAGATCCTGGAAAACGCCGCGATGGTCGTGATGCAGGCGCGTCAGGATGGTGCTCCCATGGCGACGCTTTGGGATATATCGGAAAAAAATGAGAATAAGTTGATCACCAAGATGTATCAGAGGCTCATTCAAGATGCATATGAAGAGCCACGGCGCGAAACCGCAGAGCAGCAAACGGCCGCGACCACTGAATTCCAGAACAAATACTTCTCTGCCTGCTTGGTCAGTACGCCCAAAGAATAAGTGCCAATTGAAAGATTCTGCGCAGCCAGTGTGAAGCGATGAAGCGCTGATATCCGGTACCTGTCACCAATAGGGGAAACCGATGCCTGAACAGGCGTCGGTTTTTTTTGCCTAAACCATGACCATTCATCCGATACACCGCACCTTCACGCCAGCCGGTCTTCCAATGCTGTAACTCACCTAGCAAAGGAAAAGCACCATGCTGAACCATAAAATTGCGGTGTTTACACTCGCGGCGCTTATCTCCGGCAGTTCGCTATATGCAATTGCGGCTGGCGAAACGTCCACCCCGACGGCGAACGATGGCAGCAGCCAGACGCGGGAGCCAGCTTCGCCCGCTACGAATGCCGATCCGGACGCCAATGCGCTGCCCCCAGGCGCGGATGGCGGTAAAACCGACAATGGGCCAGTGCCCGCTGGTTCCAAGCCGAGTGGCGCGGGTCAGGGCGGAGGCAGTAGCAGCGGTGGTGGCAACGGCGGCAGCGGAGGTGGCAGCTAGTCAATGGTGTGCGTTTGAAAAACCCGGCCTTGAGCCGGGCTTTTAATGCCTGCCAGACTCTTACTTCGTTTTCCAATGCCCGCCACCATTCTCACAATCAATCCGCGCCTGGGCCAAATGCTCCATGTCGTAGTAATACGTGGTCACCTGAGCGTTGTCGGGGATGTTCAATGCCTTGGCGTTCTTGTCCTTGCTGGTGGAATGCGGGTTGGCCAGAGATTCCTGGGTAATCGTGGCGATACATGTAGCCTGATAGTGATCGGCGCAGTGCTCGACCTTTGTTTTGGTGCTGCTGAGCATGTCTTTGCTTTCGTTGCTGCACGACCAGTCGATTGAGTTCACCGGCATGCCTTCGTATTCATAACAACTGTGGCTTTCGACCGACGGCACTGAGGCGCTGGAGGATTGGGTCTGGACGTCGCAGCCTTCGGCCATGACGCAGGTGGGGATGATGGCGAAGGTGGCGATCAGAAGCAGGAAGCGAATGTTCATCGGGGTTTCCTCTTCAATGGCGCCGGGTCTGATCAATCATGTTGGCGCTTTATAGTTTCGAGACGGCGCGGAGGAGGGAGGTTCCATCGGGTTTTTGATTTGCTCCCATGGCGTACACTGCGAAACAATCGGAAACATTCAGCGCCCAAGGATTGGAACATTGCCCATGATCGAAATCGGCAGCCGCAATAATGCGTCCCCCTCGCAGCACCCATTCCACGACATCTACCTGTTCCACATTGACCCTGCCAAGCCAGACACGCCTTTCTGTTTCGAGCAGTCGATGTCCGGCGGGCATATGGAGCATGGCGGTGCCCGATGGTTGGCGCTGGATGAGCTGGATGCCTGGCCGGGAGAGTGGCGCGAGCATCTGAAAAAGGCCGATTGCGCGTGGGTTGTCGAGTTGATCGATGCCCGTCCAAAAGCCGATCAGGCCACATTGGTGTCGCTGATTCTTCAGCGTCATTCCGAGCCAACGAAGCCAACCGGACGGCTTAAAGCGATCAGCAACTGGCTCAAACGCAACATCCATGTCGGCGGCCGCTATGGCGTTTAACCCACGGAGACTCTCATGACCCAGACCCTCGAACGTGCTATCGCCATCGCCGCCACGGCCCACGCCGGGCAGGTCGACAAGGGCGGTGCGCCGTACATTCTGCATCCGCTGAAAGTCATGTTACGCATGAGCACGCTGGAAGAACGTATCGTTGCCGTGCTGCATGACGTGGTTGAGGATTGCGGTATCAGCCTCGATGATTTGCGCAAGGAAGGCTTCAGCGAGGAAGTTTTGAGCGCTATCGAATCGGTGACCAAAGTGCCGGGCGAATCCTATGAAGACTTCGTCGACCGCGCCGCACAGAACCCGATCGGTCGGGTGGTGAAGCTGGCGGATCTGGAAGAGAACAGTGACTTGTCGCGAATTGCCTCGCCGAGTTGGGAAGATCTGGAGCGAGTCGAAAAGTATCGAAGGGCGATTGCACGGTTGCGTATGTGAACGAAATCCCTGTGGGAGCGAGCCTGCTCGCGAAGGCGTCGAGTCAGTGACTTATCTGCGACTGGCAAGACGCTTTCGCGAGCAGGCTCGCTCCCACAGGGACTAATCATTATTGGGTGATGTTGGGTCAGTTTATTAGCCAGGAAGGCGACTATGAAATCCATTCTCTGTTTGTTGATGGCTGCCGGTTTCGGCGCGCTGTTGCAGTTCGAAGGCGTGCCGCATGGCCTGCTGTTAGGCTCGATTGTCGTCACCGCATTGTTTGCCAGTAAAACCGGTATCGCACCGGCAACTCCCTATGGACTCGGCTACATCCAGGTCACGCTGGGCATCGCCACCGGGCTGATGTTCGAAGCGTGGGACAGCGCGACGGCCTCGACGATGTTGCCGAGCCTTGGTGTGTTGTTGATTTGCCTGACGGTGCAGATCGCATTGGCCGGATGGTGGCTGACGCGCGGTGCAGGCTGGAATCGCACCGATGCACTGTTGGCGGTTTATCCCGGTGCGCTGGCGGCGGTGTTTGATTTGCTCGAATCGGAAAAGGCATCGAGCAAGGTCATCATCGTGCACTTGATGCGCTTGCTGTTGATCACCGTACTGGTGAGTTTCCTGATTCCCGGGCAAGCCGCTGCAGTGGCGGTTGCCGATGGTGATCCTTTAACGACAGGCATGGCACTGACCGCGTTTTCGGTGATCGCGTTGAGCGTGCTGCTCGGGCGCTTGCTGCTGGTGATCGGCGTACCGGCGCCGTTCATGCTCACGGCGATCATCATTACGGCGGTGTTTGTGAAATCGGGATGGTTGCACGGGTTTCACATGCCGGACTGGAGTTTGAATCTCGCAGCGCTGATTCTCGGCGTGCGGATCGGCTCACGATTTCAAGGTCTCGGCTTCGCGGAGCTGACGCGTCACGGCCGCACGGCGTTGGTCTCGGTTGGGTTGATGATCGTGGTTGCGGCTGTGTTTGCTGAAGTCGCGGCGCGCTGGTTGGGCAGTGATCCACTGTCGCTGTGGCTGGCGTACATGCCGGGGGCGATTGAGACGATTGCGATTGTCGCGTTTGGTGGCGGGCTGAATGTGGTGTTTATTCTGACGCATCATTTGAGCCGGATGGTGTTGCTGCATTTCGCGCCGGCGTTGTTGGTGCAGGTGCGGCGGGCGCGCGAAGAAGCCTGACCGGAGCCACTGATGCCTGCATGTTGCGGCGTGTCAGTTAGATCCATCCCCCTCACCCCAGCCCTCTCCCCCAAGGGGGGCGAGGGGGAAAGGGAGCCGATTGTGGGCTGTTCGAAATTTGAGTTCGGCTCGATATACCAGGTCGGCGTAACTCGAACATCCAACACGGTCGGCTCCCTCTCCCTCTGGGAGAGGGCTGGGGTGAGGGCAATGCGGCGCTAGCGGATGTGTGCTTGGAAGCCTTCGCTATCCGGCGCGATATCGCTCTTCAAGGTCAAAGCAGGAATCTCATATTCCCCACCATTCTGCTGCCGAAACCCAATCGGCCGTGCACTCCACAACTCATCCAGCCGCCGCCCCAGCTCATCACAAGTCTCGGCATACCGCGCCGCATCCATCCGACTCGTCCGATACACCACAAACGGTGGCACCACTTCAAAACCGGGGTAATACAAAATCCCGTGCTGAATCGGAAACAACAAATCATCCATCGGCCCGTTAATCCCACGCGGTGCGTAGTGCGATTCCCAGCCGCCGGTGGTGACCATCAACATCGCCCGTTTGCCTTGCATTTTCCCTTCGCCATAACGCTCGCCCCAACGACTGTCGGAATGCTCACCGACGCCATAGGCAAAACCGTAGGCGTACACCCGATCGACCCAGCCTTTGAGAATGGCCGGCATGGTGAACCACCAGAGTGGAAACTGCAGGATCAGCGCATCCGCCCAGAGTAGTTTCTCCTGCTCACGGGCGATGTCGGCAGCCTGGGTGCCTTCGGCGTAGGCGACTTTCGAGTCGAGCGAGGCGTGGAACGGTTTCGTCGCGTCGCGCTGCGGGGCGTCGTCGGCGTCGAGGGTGGCTTTCCAGTTCATCGCGTAGAGGTCGGAGACCTGCACGGTGTGGCCGGCGGCTTGCAGGCGCTGGACGCTGAAGTCGCGCAGCGAGCCGTTGAGGGAGGTCGGTTCTGGATGGGCGTAAACGAGTAAGACGTTCATGTTGAAGCTCCGTTAGCTGAGTGACTGCAGGATCGGCGTTCACCCGGTATATTGGAAATGAATGTCTGATATGTCTGGTATAGCTATGAATAATTTGAGACGGCTGGATATCAATCTGCTGCTGACCCTCGATGTACTGCTGGCGGAGCACAACGTCACCCGCGCGGCGCAGCGCCTGAACCTGTCGCAGCCTTCGGTGAGTGTGCATCTGGCCAAGTTGCGCGACATCTTTGGTGATCCGCTGCTGTTGCCCGGGCCGCGCGGCATGCGCCCGACGGCGCGCGCCGATGAGTTGCGTGAGCCGTTGCGCGAAGCGTTGGAGGCGTTGGAGAGAGCGGTGGCGCCGGCCAGTGCGTTCAATCCGGCGCAGGCGACCCACACCTGGAAGATCGCCGCGACCGATTACGGCGAGTCGACGGTGGTGCTGCCGGCGCTGAGCAGCTTGCGCGAGCAGGCGCCGGGCACGCGTCTGGCGGTGATCGATCTGACGCCGGCGCATCTGATCAAACAGGCCGAGCAGGGCGTGTTCGATCTGGCGCTGCACATCAGCGAAGACGCGCCGCCGGAGTTGCATCGACGTCCGCTGTTCACCGAGCGTTATGTGCTCGCCGGTAGAGTCGGACATCCAGATTTGATGCATGCGCCGAGCCGCCAACAGTTCTGCGCGCTGGAGCACGTCATGGTGTCGCGCGAGGGCGGGGGCTTTTTCGGGGTGACTGACCGGACGTTGGCCGATGTCGGGTTGATGCGCAAAGTGGTGTTGTCGGTGCCGCACTTTCTGATGGCGATGTCGGTGTTAGCGAGCACCGATCTGGTGGCGATGCTGCCGTCACGTCTGGTGCGTGGCAACCCGGCCTTGCAAGTGGTCGACGCGCCGCTGCAAGTGCCGGGTTACGAAATGGCGATGTTCTGGGGCGAACGTTCGCACCGCGATCCGGCGCACAAATGGCTGCGCGAGCAATTGCTGGCTTCGGTCTGAGGCCTTAGGCGTGACCCAGGGCAATCGCAAACGACACGACGATCATGCACGCAAACGCAAAATTGAGATTCATGAGGTATTCATCCTGAGCCTTTTAGAGTGGGGCCATTCTGAACAGGTTGAAAGCAAAGAAAAAATTCGCCTTGTTGATTCCAATGATCGAAACGATTGATACCCCGCCGGTTTGTGTTTGCTCAGGGCTTTGGCTAAGCTCGCAAAAACCTGCAACTACAAGCATAAACAGGCATAACCATGCACGATCATTCCGCGGCTGAACTGCCATCCCTGCGCCGGCAGAAAATCCTTTGCTCCTTGAGCGTGACGGCAAGGTCATGGCCTCCGAATTGAGCCAGCACTTTGCGGTGTCCGAAGACACCATCCGCCGCGATCTCGCCGAACTGGACAATGGCGGGCTGGTGCAGCGTGTCCACGGCGGCGCGTTGCCGCGTCCAAAAGACTCCGGCAAGGATTACTTCACGCGGCTGGACGAGACGGATGAGGTGAAAATTCGCTTGGCGCAACGGGCGGCGCTGGAAGTGGAGGACGGGCAGATTGTGCTGTTCGATTCCGGCTCGACCACGCTGCAAGTGGCGCGCTCGTTACGTGCAGATATCAGCATCACGGCGGTGACCGCTTCACCGATGACGGCGATTGCCTTGTCCGAATTCAAGGCTGTGAAAGTGATTCTTGCTGGCGGCCAGTTGAACCCGCGAACGATGGCGGCGGGTGGGCATGAGGCGCTGCGGCTGCTGGCGGGGATCAAGGCGGATCTGGCGATTACCGGGGTGTGCGCGATTCATCCGGAGGTGGGGATTACCTCGCTGCATTTCGATGAAGTGCCGGTGAAGCAGGCGATGCTGGAGGGCGCGACGCGGGTGATAGCGGTGACTTCGGCGGACAAGTTGGGAGCGGTGGAGCCGTTTGTGGTGGCGCCTTGTACGCGCCTGCATACGCTGATTACCGAACGGCATGTGGCGTCGGGGAGTGTCGAGGATTATCGGCGGTTGGGGATTGTCGTCGAGCAGTTGCCGGATTGAGGTTTTGCGGTGGTTTTGATGGCCCCTTCGCGAGCAAGCTCGCTCCCACATTCGAACGCGTTTCTGAGATAGAACTCGATCAACTGTGGGAGCGAGCTTGCTCGCGAAGGGGCCGGTATATTCAACACATGTTTCAGCGCAGGCGCTCGAGCATCTGGTAATACCACATCCCCGCCGCCAGCAACGGGTTACCGAGCAAATCCCCCATCGGCACACGAATGTGCTGACACGCGGCAAACGTATCGAACTGCTCCATCTGCCCGGTGATCGCGCGGCTCATGATTTCGCCCATGATGTGTGTGGTCGCGATGCCGTGCCCCGAGTAACCCTGGCAATACCAGACGTTGTCAGAGAGCTTGCCCAGTTGCGGAATGCGGTTGATGACGATGCCCATCGCGCAGCTCCACTGGTAATCGATCTGCACGCCTTTGAGCGCCGGGAAGGTTTGCTCGATGCACGGGCGCAGTTCGGCGGCGATGTCCCGTGAATCCTTGCCGCTGTAGTTGGCACCGCCACCGAACAGCAAGCGGCCGTCGGCGGTGAGGCGGTAGTAGTCGAGGACGAAGCGGCAGTCGTACACCGCGAGGTCTTCGGGGTTGATCTGTTTTGCCAGATCGCCCAGTGGCGCGGTGGTGACGATGCCGCCCATGGCCGGGAAAATCTTGCCCTTGAGCTGTCCCGGTTCGAGCTTGTGATAGACGTCGCCGGCGAGCATCACCTGCTTGGCGTCGATCTGGCCGTGGGCGGTTCTTACGCCAGGCGAAGCGCCGTGAATGATCTCCAGCACTTCGCTGTTTTCGAAGATCAGCGCGCCAAGACTTTCCGCCGCTCGCGCTTCACCGATGCACAGGTTGAGCGGGTGCAGATGCATGTTGCGGGTGTTCTTGATTGCACCGTGATAGAGGTCGCTTTGCAGCAGATCACGCACCTGGCTGCGGTCGAGCAGGCTGACTTCATCGCCTAATCCGCGACGCACGGCTTCTTCATAATCCTTGCGCAAGTCGGTCATGTGGCTGGGTTTGTACGCGGCGTGTAAATGGCCGTGTTTGAGATCGCATTGAATGCCGTACTTGTCGACGCGTTGCTGGATGATTTCATGTCCGCGCCAGCGCAGGTGCCAGATGAAATCATCGACGTCATCGCCGAGTTTCGGACGCATCTGTTTGCGCATCGCACCATCGCCGGAAAGGCTGCCGGTGACTTGTCCGCCGTTGCGCCCGGTGGCGCCCCAGCCGATCTTGTGGCTTTCGACGATGGCGACTTTCAGGCCTTTTTCGGCGAGTTCGACGGCAGTGGCGACGCCAGTGAAGCCGCCGCCGATGATCACCACATCGACAGTGTGTCGACCTTGCAGGGTCGGGTAGTCGGTGTCCTGGTTAAGGGTGGCGGTGTAGTAGGAATTGCAGCGTTCGGTCATGTCGGTGTCCACACAAAATTCGGAAGTCGGAGTGCAGTCCCCTGTGGGAGCGAGCTTGCTCGCGAAAGCGATGTGTCAGTCACCCAAAATGTTGAATGTGACGACGCCTTCGCGAGCAAGCTCGCTCCCACAGGTTCGGTGTCGGATCGTTAAGCTTCGGTGAGATACCACCGCCAATCCTGCTCACCCACCTCCGCCATGAACTGCCGGTACTCTGCACGCTTCACCGCCAGATACACCCCGAGAAATTCCTGCCCCAAGGCATCCCGCGCCCACACCGAATTCTCCAGCGCCTGCAGCGAGGTCAGCCAATCGGTCGGCAGCAATTCCTTAGCCTGCGCATAGCCATTGCCTTCAACCGGTGCACCCGGATCAAGGTCTTCACGAATGCCACGATGAATCCCGGCAAGGATCGCCGCTGCCGCCAGATACGGGTTGGCATCGGCGCCGCAGATGCGGTGTTCAATGTGTCGGGTATTGGCCGGGCCACCGGGTACGCGCAGGCTGACGGTGCGGTTGTCGACACCCCAGGTCGGCGCCAGCGGTGCGTAGCTGTTGGCCTGAAAGCGCCGGTACGAGTTGGCGTTCGGGCAGAACAGCAGCAACGAGTCGAGCAAGGACGCGAGCATGCCGCCAATCGCCGTGCGCAGCAGCGGAGTGCCGGCCGGGTCTTCCGAGGCGAATAGATTATGTCCCGCGCCATCGGCCAGACTGACATGCATGTGCATGCCGGTGCCGGCCAGATCATCGAACGGCTTGGCCATGAAGGTCGCCTGCATGCCGTGCTTGTGGGCGATGGCTTTGACCAGACGTTTGTAGCGCACGGCCTGATCCATCGCCTCCAGCGCGTCGCCATGTTCGAGGGTGATTTCCACCTGGCCCGGGGCGTATTCGGAGATCGCCGTGCGCGCCGGAATGCCGTGCAGTTTGCAGGCGCTGTAGAGGTCGGCGAGGAATGGTTCGATCTGTTCCAGCTCGCGCAAACCATAAACCTGCGTATGTCGCGGTCGACCACCGTCAGCGTCCAGCGCCGGTTGCGGGCGACCGTTGTGATCGCGTTTGGCGTCGAGCAGATAGAACTCCAGTTCACACGCCATCACCGGGTGATACCCCTCGGCCTTGAGCCCGTCGATAACCTTGATCAGCAAGTGTCGCGGGTCGGCGATGCTGGCGGGCATGCCCTCGGTCGGGTGCATGCTGACCTGCACGGCGGCGGTCGGAATCTTGCGCCATGGCAGGCGCACCAGACTGCCTTCCAGCGGATAGGCGCGGCAGTCGATGTCGCCGACATCCCAGACCAGACCGGAGTTCTCGACGTCTTCACCCTGTACGGTCAGACCGAGGATGGTGCTGGGTAGTGGCCGACCGCTTTGGTACACGGCGAGCAGTTCTTCACGGTGCAACAGCTTGCCGCGCGGCACGCCGTTGGCGTCGAGGATAAACAGCTCGATCATGTCGATATCGGGGTTCTGTTCAAGGAACAGGCGTGCGTCTTCGATGGCTGCGAATTTCATAATCAATCACTCACGATGGCGCCGCGCAGGCGCGCAGATTCGGGCCGGACACGACGCGACAAAAAGGCGTAGGTGTCCTGGCAGGGATATCAAGAAGTAGGGGACTGTCGCGGTTCTTTAACGGACGCGATCAGACAGACCGGGCGATATCCGGCGGGCGTGCGGAGTGACGCAGCTTGGAACGGCGCAGGGCCATGGGGAGATTGACGATACGATTCATACGCCGCCCCTGTGGGAGAGGGCGCTCAGGGTAGAGACGTTCAACGATTTTCGTTGTTGTGGTGACGTACTCATAACGCGTGTTTCCGTTGGCGGAAAACGTCGGTGGCGGGCTGACCCGCCGACCGGTGTGCCCGGATAGTAAGGGGGAATTCGCGGGCCTGTAAACGGGAGATTCACAGGCCCCGCTTCAGCGCGTCAGCTCAAAGCCCAGCCCGGCGAGGGCGCAAACGATCAACACGCTGATCACGCCGCGTTTGAAAACGAACAAGGCCAATGCTGCCGCAACCGCCAGCATCAGCGAAAACAGATCCAGTTTCCCGGCAAAACCGTTCGGCCAGAACACGTGGTAGGCGAAAAAACACGCCAGATTCAGAATCACCCCGACCACGGCAGCGGTGATCGCCGTCAGCGGTGCGGTGAACTTCAGTTCGTTGTGCGTCGATTCCACCAACGGCCCGCCGGCGAGGATGAACAGAAAAGAGGGCAGGAAAGTGAACCAAGTCACCAGCGTTGCCGCCAGCGCCCCGGCGGCAAAGGCATGTTCGGGGCCGAACGCCGGTTGCACGTAGGCACCGACGAAACCGACAAACGCCACCACCATGATCAGCGGGCCCGGGGTGGTTTCACCGAGGGCGAGACCGTCGATCATCTGCGTCGGCGTCAACCAGCCATAATGCCCGACGGCACCCTGATAGACGTAAGGCAGCACCGCGTAGGCGCCACCGAAGGTAAGCAGCGCGGCTTTGGTGAAGAACCAGGCCATTTGCGTGAACGTGCCGTCCCAGCCAAACAGCACCGTCAGTAACGCCATCGGTAAACACCAGAGCACTGCGCCGATCAACCCCAAGCGCAGCAGCTTCGGCAGACTAAAACGGGCGTGTTCGGGCGCCGGCGTATCGTCGTCGATCAACGCCGGGCCGAAGGATTTCTCGCTGTTGCGCGTACCTGCGTTGTTGAACCGCCGAGGGGCGAATCGTCCGCCCAGATAGCCGATCAACGCAGCCCCGAGGACGATCAAAGGGAAGGGCACATTGAAGGCGAAAATCGCCACAAACGACGCCCCGGCAATCGCCCATAGCCAGGCATTCTTCAGGGCGCGCGAGCCGATGCGATGCGCGGCGTGCAGCACTATCGCGGTGATTGCCGGTTTGATCCCGTAAAACACTCCAGCCACCGCTGGCACGTCACCGAAAGCGACGTACAGCCACGACAAGCCAATCAGAATGAACAACGATGGCAGCACAAACAGCGCTCCGGCGATGACACCGCCCCAGGTGCGATGCAGCAGCCAGCCGATGTACGTCGCCAATTGCTGAGCCTCGGGGCCGGGCAGCAACATGCAGTAGTTGAGTGCGTGCAGGAAACGTTTTTCGGAGATCCAGCGCCGACGCTCGACCAGCTCCTGATGCATGATCGCGATCTGCCCGGCCGGGCCGCCGAAACCGATGCAGCCGAGTTTCAGCCAGAAGCGCCAGGCCTGGCGCAGGGTGACGGGATCGGGGCGGGGCAGGTTGTTCGGCGCTGTGCTCAAGCGAGACTCCGGAGTTGAATCCTGGCGGAGCGGCTATCTAATCAGACTTTTAACCCTCACCCCAGCCCTCTCCCAGAGGGAGAGGGGGCCGACCGAGGTGTCTGGTGCTATCCGTCGACCTGAAAGATCGAGTCGATTATGGATTGGGTCATCAGCCAGACGCCTGAGGGCGAGCGGCCGGCCAGCTACTCAGGGAGAGATTGCGTACCGAGGTAATTTGCGTTTCACATCGACCTTGAAAGGTTTGGTCGGTCATGGATTCACCACAATTCCTTCACGTCGGCGTACTTCTGCAATATCCCCCAATCAGTCCCCTCTCCCTCGGGGAGAGGGTTAGGAGGGCGGCGTTCCGATGAGGGGCTTTTGCTTTTCAGGCATGCGCCAGGCTCCAGCGCAACGCCGCATCCCGATCGCTCTCACGGCCCTCGACCCAGTGAGAACCCACAGGCGTAGTCTCACGCTTCCAGAACGGCGCACGGGTCTTGAGCACGTCCATGATGAACGCGCAGGCTTCAAACGCCATGTGCCGGTGCTTGCTGCTGACCCCGACAAACACGATCGGCTCACTCACCGACAACGCGCCAACCCGATGCACAATCTCCACCCCCAACAGCGGCCAGCGCTCGCGGGCCTCTGCGGCGATCTGCTCAAGAGCTTTTTCGGTCATGCCCGGATAGTGCTCAAGAAACAGCTCATTCACGCTCTGGCCAATGTTCAGATCACGCACATAACCAATGAAATTCACCACCGCACCCACTCGTGGGTTGCGCGCGTGCAGATCAGCCGTCAACTGGCCGACATCGAAGCTTTTGTGCTGGACTCGAATAGCCATCGATCAACCCCCGGTCACTGGCGGAAAAAACGCGATCTCATCGAAATCCTCAATCACCTGGCTCGGCTGACACAGTTCCTGATTCACCGCGCACATCAGATTCCCGGCACCGAGCACTTCGCGCCACAGATCGCCGCGCTGCATGAGCATTTGCCGGACATCTTCAACGCTGCCCAAAGCCTCGGTCAGCGGGATTTTTTCACCGCCCAGATTGAGCCGGTCGCGGTAGCTGGCGAAGTAGTTGATCAGGATCATCGCGCGTCCTCCGATTGAAAGTGGCCGGAGCGTCCGCCCTGTTTGCTCAGCAAGCGGATATCACCGATAACCATCGCCCGATCCACCGCTTTGCACATGTCGTAAATGGTCAGCGCGGCGACGCTGGCGGCGGTCAGGGCTTCGAGTTCGACGCCGGTCTGGCCGGTCAGGCGGCAGGTGCTGTTGATCTGCACGCGATCCGGTTCGCAAGCCTTCAACTCGACCTGAATCGAGCTGAGCAGCAACGCATGGCACAGCGGGATCAGTTCGTGAGTGCGCTTGGCCGCTTGTATCCCGGCGATCCGCGCCACGGCGAAGACATCGCCTTTCGGGTGACCGTTGGCCTGAATCATCTGCAAGGTTTCCGGACGCATCTGCACCCAGGCTTGCGCGCTGGCTTCGCGGCGGGTCGCGGCTTTGTCGCTGACGTCGACCATGTTAGCGCGGCCCTGATCGTCGAGGTGGGTGAGGGTGTGGCTCATGCGGAATGCTCCTGGATCGGGCTGTAAATTCGCGGGGCGTTGCGGTGCGGCACATGGATCAGATTAAGCCGGTGCTTGAGTGCCCACCGCACAGTCAAAGCGGTTGGCGCGGACAGACTGACGAGGGTGCCGAGGCGGGCGCGCACGGCTTTGTGGATCAGTTCGAGACTGCAACGGCTGGTCACCACGACGAAGCCTTCAGCAGCATTGATGTCGTCGAATTGCATCGCACCGATCAGCTTGTCGAGGGCGTTGTGGCGGCCGATGTCTTCGCGGCACAGCAGCGCTTCACCGTTGGCGTCAAAGTACAGCGCGGCGTGCAGGGCGCAACTGCTTCGGGCGAGTTGTTGAGCGGCTTCGATGCGTTGGCGAATGCCGTCGAAATGCTCTGCCGGCGGCAGCGGTGAAGGTTGCAGAATCTGCAGTTGCGGCAGCGCCTGCTCCAGCGCTTCAACGCCGCAGATGCCGCAACCGCTGGTGCCGGTCATTTGCCGACGATGATCCTTCAAGGCCCAGAACGCCCGGCTGGAAATCTGCACATCGGCCTGACAGGCCTGATCGAAATGCGTGAGGCGGATATCGTAGATCTCGTCGACGCTGTCGATGATCGCGTTGCTCAGGCTGAAGCCACGGATGAAGTCTTCGAGGTTGCCGGGCGAGACCATCATCACCGCTTGGCTGAGGCCGTTGTAGGTGATGGCGAGGGCGATTTCCGAGGCTAGCGCGGCGTGGGTGATGGTGGCGTCGGGCAGGTATTCGCGAAACGCCACTTGCGCCGGTTGCGGGGCGGGGGCGTTGGGCTCGGTGGCGGATTCTGTGAGGGTTTCGACGTGGCAGAGCATCTTGAAAGTCCCGAAGCGCTGAAGAGTGTTCAGGCTACGGGGGCGTTAAAAGTGCGTCCAATCGCTTGTTCTGATGTGGTGATTGCTTTGCTCGATCAACCAGGATTTGTATCGACTGTTCGGGCCTCTTCGCGAGCAAGCTCGCTCCCACAGGGGAATGCATTTCAACTGTGGGAGCGAGCTTGCTCGCGAAGGCGGCCTTACATTCACCATCATTTATTCGGCAGAAACCTCAACCCCAAACAACTTCCGCGCCTCGGCAAAACACTTCTCGGCAATCGCCGAGCGCGGTTCGGTCTTGCGCATCACCAGGCCCAATGGCGCAAGCACACTGGCATCCGGCAACTGCATGAACGACAAGTGCTCGATCGGCTCTTCCAGGCCGCTGTCCAGCGGCATGATCGCGCAGCAGAAGCCTTGGTGAATCGCCTGCAACAGCTGATAGGTGGAGTCGCTTTCCATGATCGGCTGCGGGCTGAGGCCACGGCTGCGGAAGCTCAAATCGATGGATTTACGGTAATGCATGCCGGCGGTAATCATCCCCAGCGGCAGTTCGGCGGCGTCTTCCCAGCTCATTTCCGAGCCTTCGAACTGGAAATGCCGGTTGTCGTAGAGCAGGCCGACGCGGGTTTCACCGATCTCGAAAAACTCGAAATAGTTCGGGTTGACGTGATCCAGATAGCACACGCCCAAGTCCAGTTGGTTATTGCCTAACCCGGCAATGATCTCGTCGGAACTGAGCGACGACAGACTGAACTTCAACTCCGGATACGTCCCTGACAACCCCTGAATGTAATTGACCGGGTTGAAGCTACTGAGCGGCACCAGTCCCAACCGCAAGCTACCCACCAATTGCCCGCGACACGCCGCCGCTTCGGCGAACAATCCGTCATGCGCTGCGAGCAAGGTGCGCGCCCAGGCCAGCACACGCTCGCCGGCCTGGGTGAAACCTTCAAAGCGCTGGCCACGGTTGACCAGCACCAGATCCAGCTCGTCTTCCAGATTGCGCAGGCGCATCGACAGCGTCGGTTGGGTGATGTGGCAGCGTGCGGCGGCCTGGCCGAAGTGGCGGGTTTCGTCCAGCGCGATCAGGAACTTGAGTTGTTTGATGTCCACGATGGCACCTGCTCGATGGGAATTTTTTGATTGAGTATTGACGCGGATGCGCGAGTCGCACGAAAAGCGCAGGGGGCGACGATCTCATCTGAACGGTTGTTCGTCCAATCGGAAGTGTTTAAGGGACTATCGATCAGCTCTATCACGCCCGGTTTTACTGGCCTTGAGCAAAGTGAAAGGCACCGATAGAGGCGGTCGATAATGTGGTTGGCCAGAGTGATTAGACAGTACTCATAAGTGGCACTTAGGCTGCTCGGCAATGTTGATTGACTGCTGCCGGAGAACTGCCATGAGCGCAAAAGCCGATGCCCTGTTTGTCCCCCTGAATATTGCCGTGTTGACGGTCAGCGATACGCGCGATTACGCCAGCGATACGTCCGGCCAATTACTGGTCAGTCGTTTGCTGGAGGCCGGTCACACGTTGAGCGAGCGCAATCTGCTCAAGGATGATCTGTACAAAATCCGCGCTCAGGTAGCGAACTGGATCGCCGACGAAGGCATTCAGGTGGTGTTGATCACTGGCGGCACTGGTTTCACCGGTCGCGACAGCACACCGGAAGCGGTGGCCTGCCTGTTCGACAAACAGATCGATGGTTTTGGCGAACTGTTCCGGGCGATTTCGATTCTGGATATCGGTACATCCACCGTGCAAAGCCGCGCGCTGGCCGGGCTGTCGAACGGCACGCTGGTGTGCTGCCTGCCGGGTTCGACCGGTGCCTGCCGCACGGCGTGGGAAGGCATTCTTGCCGAACAATTGGATAACCGTCATCGCCCGTGCAACTTCGTCCCGCACCTGAAAGCCGTGCAAGCCTGCGGGCCACGCGGATGAGCAAAGCACCGCTGATGCCGGTCGAAGACGCTCTCGACCAATTGCTCGGCATGGCCAATGAGCAACGTCTGGCCGACGGCGAAGTGCTGGCGCTCGACGATGCGCGTGGGCGGGTGTTGGCCAGTGATCTGGTGGCGACACTCGACCTGCCGCCGTGGCCGAACAGCGCCATGGACGGTTACGCGCTCAATCTCGCCGATCTGCACCGTCAGCCGCTGAAGGTCTCGCAAAAGGTTTACGCCGGGCTGGCGCCGGACACGTTGCTGCCCGGCACCTGCGCACGGATTTTTACTGGCGCACCACTGCCGCCCGGCGCCACCTGTGTCGAGATGCAGGAGAACGTCGAAGTGCTGGAGGACGGCCGCGTGCGTTTTTTGCAGCCGCTGAAAGCGGGGCAGAACATCCGCGCGCAAGGTCAGGAAAATCGCGTCGGCGACATCCTGCTGCGCGCTGGCAAGCGACTTGGACCTTTCGAACTGGCGGTCGCTGCCGGGCAAGGGCTGGCGCAACTGCACGTGGTGCGTCGCCCGCGTGTGGCGCTGCTGTCGACCGGTGATGAACTGGTCGAGCCGGGCCAGCCGTTGCGCCCCGGCAGCATCTACAACAGCAACCGCGTATTGCTCGGCCATTGGTTGCGTGAGCTGGGCTGCGAAGTGATCGACGCCGGCATCCTCCCGGATCGCCCGGCGCAGACGCGGCTCAAGCTTGAGCAATTGCAAGTGGCGACCGACCTGATTCTGACCACGGGCGGGGTGTCTGCCGGCGATGCCGATTGCCTCGGACAGGTGTTGCGCGACAACGGCAAACCGCTGTTGTGGAAACTGGCGATCAAGCCTGGCAAACCACTGACCGTGGGCCATTTCGGCACGGTGCCGGTGATTGGCCTGCCGGGTAATCCGACCTCAGCACTGGTGACGTTTGGCTTGTTGGCGCGGCCGTATCTGCTGCGCATTCAAGGCGTGGAAGATGTCATGCCGCTGAGTTTTACGGTCAGCGCGGGCTTCGATTGGCACAAGGCTGGCGGCCGCCGTGAATACCTGCGGGTGAAGCTGGAGGCGGGGCGTGCGGTGCTTTATCCGAATCAAAGCTCCGGCGTCCTGCTCGGCGCAACCTGGGCCGACGGCCTGGTGGAAATCCCCGAGAACAGCACGCACAACCTCGGCGACCCGCTGCGTTTCATCCCCTTCAACGAACTGTTCTGACCTCACCACCAATCAAACTGTGGGAGCGAGCCTGCTCGCGAAGGCGGTGGCACAGTCAACATCTGCGTTGGCTGGTCAACCGCTATCGCGAGCAGGCGAAGGCCTACAATGGTTTTGTGGTGCTCAACAATATCCGCGGTGTACGCAAAACCTGTGGGAGCGAGCTTGCTCGCGAAGGCGGAGTGTCAGTCAACATTGATTTTGGCTGATAGGGCCCCTTCGCGAGCAAGCTCGCTCCCACAATGGATTTGGCGCTCATCAATACTCGGGTGTGAATGCAAAACCTGTAGGAGTGAGCCTGCTCGCGATGACGGCGGGTCAGTCGACGAAGATATTGACTGGGCCGGCACCATCGCGAGCAGGCTCGCTCCCACAGGGTTTTGAGGTGTCTGCAGAGCTAAGGGTCAGCTCAGCACATAGTCCACCGGCTTCAGCGCCGGCGGCACTTCTGCGCCAAGTTCGGCGAGGATGTCGCGTTCGATGGTGCGCACCAGCGCGTCGGTCGGCAGGTCGTTTTCATCGCGGCCGAAGGGGTCTTCCAGTTCATCGGCAATCGCATCCAGGCCAAAAAATGTGTAGCTGACGATCGCCGTGAACAGCGGTGTCAGCCAGCCCAGCGGTTCGGCCATGGCGAACGGCAGCAGGATGCAGAACAGATAAATCGTCCGGTGCAGCAACAGCGTGTAAGGAAACGGCAGCGGCGTGGTCTTGATCCGTTCGCACACGGCTTGCGCCTGGGTCAGGCTGGTCAGGTGATTGGCCAGCAACATGTAGCGCCACTCAGTCAGCTCACCGTTCTGGTGCAGATCGGAACACTGCTGGCCAACCGTCTGCAAAATGCGGCCGCTGTAATCCGGTGTCTGCGGATCGGGTTTGGGCATGATCCATTGGCTACTGGCGTCCGCTTCGCTTTCTTTACGCAACCGCGCGTTCAACGCATGAGCAAAACCACAAAGATTGAGCAACAACGGCTTGCGCTCAGCGGACTCGCGAATCACATGGGTTTCGCGAATCACCGAGCGAATGTGCACGATCACCTCGCCCCAGGCTTTACGAGCTTCATACCAGCGGTCATAACAGGCGTTGTTGCGAAAATTCATGAAGATCGACAGCGACAAACCCAACAACGTAAACGGCGTGGCGTTGACCTTGGTGAAGTTGCTCGGATGGAGGATTTCCACCAGCACGATAGCCGAAGCGAGCAGGGTGACCATCAACGTGCGCAGGGCGATGCGCTTGGCAATCGAACCCTTGAGGGTGAAGAGAATGGCGAACTGATTGACCTTGGGTCTGATGATCATGCTGTGCGGTTCCGATAACCGATGAAACTGGCGGGATCAGCCGCCGGTCATGTTCATGAAGCGCACGACCTGAACATCATCGTTCACTTCGAAATTGTGCCGATACGGCTTGAGTTTCATCGCCTCGACAATGGCTTTCTCCAGCCGCTGCGGTTGCCCCGGATGCGCGCGCAGCACCGCTTTCAGATCCACCGAATGCTCGTTACCCAGACACAGTAGCAGGCGCCCTTCGACGGTGAGCCGCACGCGGTTGCAGGTGCCACAAAAGTTGTGGCTGTGCGGCGAGATAAAGCCCAGGCGAATCTCCGGCGCCTCGGCCAGCCGCCAGTAGCGCGACGGGCCTTGGGTCGATTCCGCCGAGTCGATCAGGGTGTAGCGCTCGGCAATCTTTTCGCGCACCTGCGCACTGGAGAAAAACGACTCGGCACGGCTGTGTTCGCTGATGATCCCCAGCGGCATCTCTTCGATGAAAGAGACGTCGAGCTGCCGGTCGATCGCGAAGCTGACCAGATCATTGATCTCTTGATCGTTACGGCCCTGCATCACCACGACGTTGAGTTTAGTGCGCGTGAAACCGGCCTTGCGCGCGGCATCGATGCCGTTGATCACCTGCGCCAGATCACCGGTACGGGTCATCTGTTTGAAGCGCTGCGGATCGAGGCTGTCGAGGCTGATGTTCAGGCGTTTGACCCCGGCGTCGAACAGCGGCGCGGCGAGTTTGCCCAGTTGTGAGCCGTTGGTGGTCATGCACAGTTCACGCAAGCCGGGCAGGGCGGCGATCTGCTCACACAACTTGACCACGCCCGGACGGATCAGCGGTTCGCCGCCGGTGAGACGAATCTTGCGCGTGCCGAGGGCGACGAAGCTCTGCGCCAGTTGATAGATTTCCTCCAGCGTCAGCACTTGTTGGCGTGGCAGAAACTGCATGTCTTCGGCCATGCAATAGACGCAGCGGAAGTCGCAGCGGTCGGTCACCGACATGCGCAGATAGTCGACGCGGCGGTTGTAACCATCGATCAAGACACGCTCTGACATGACAGCCTCGCAAGAATGAAAACCCCGGTTGAAGGAGTTTGGTCAGCGCAGGTTATGGCTAACTTTAAGTGCCGTCCAATCACTCTTAATGAACAGCTGA
This sequence comes from Pseudomonas sp. H1_D05, assembly GCF_054682705.1. Taxonomy (NCBI): domain Bacteria; kingdom Pseudomonadati; phylum Pseudomonadota; class Gammaproteobacteria; order Pseudomonadales; family Pseudomonadaceae; genus Pseudomonas; species Pseudomonas sp. H1_D05. The sequence continues at coordinate 5,708,720 of NZ_CP162825.1, read as the reverse complement.
TTGATGCCGTCGATGATGAATTATTTTTCGCTGAAAGTTGCTCCGTTAGTTTCGCAAGGCCCCGTAAATAAGGGTTTTTTAGCCGTGATAGATGCTTTCGATAAAGCGGTCATTAATAGCGATTAGACAACGTTTTGTAACGGTTCATATCCTTGCCCCGGCAAACCCAACGACCACTTTTCAACCTTGAAAGTCGGCCGTCGCTGTTTAACCGAATCAGGTTCATGCCTGTGTGCATCGTCATGGAGAGTCCCATGTCACAAGTCGACCGTTACAAACCCTACAAAGGCGCCGCTGCCGGTTGGGGCGCTGTCATCAGCCTGACCAAGAGCTGGCTGGGCAGTGAAAACGCCCTGAAAAACATCCGCGCCATGCTCAAGACCAACCAGAACGGCGGCTTCGACTGCCCGGGTTGTGCCTGGGGTGAAGCACCCGGCGCGAGTATGTTGAAGTTCTGCGAGAACGGCGCGAAAGCGGTGAACTGGGAAGCGACCGGGCGTTTGGTCGACCCGGCATTCTTCAACAAGTACACGGTGTCGAGCCTGGCCCAGCAGAGCGACTACTGGCTGGAGTATCAGGGCCGTTTGACCCACCCGATGCGCTACGACGCGCGGGTCGATCGCTACGTGGAAATCAGCTGGGACGACGCGTTCGCGCTGATCGCCGATCACTTGAAAAACCTCAAGTCGCCACACGAAGCCGAGTTTTACACCTCGGGCCGCGCGAGCAACGAGGCGGCGTTTCTCTATCAATTGTTCGTCCGCGCGTTCGGCACCAACAACTTCCCCGACTGCTCGAACATGTGCCACGAGGCCAGTGCGGTGAGCATGAACGAGACCCTCGGCGTCGGCAAAGGCACCGTGGTTTACGAGGATCTGCATCACGCCGATGCGATTTTCGTTATCGGCCAGAACCCTGGCACCAACCACCCGCGCATGCTCGAACCGCTGCGTGAAGCGGTGAAACGTGGCGCCCAAGTGGTGTGTATCAATCCGCTGAAAGAGCGTGGCCTGGAGCGTTTCCAGAACCCGCAGAACCCGCTGGAAATGCTCAGCAACGGCTGGGAAGCGACCAACACCGCCTACTTCCGTCCGGCGCTGGGTGGCGACATGGCGATGATTCGCGGCATGGTCAAATTTCTGTTGCAGTGGGAACGCGAGGCGCAGGCGACTGGCGGCGAACCGGTGTTCGATCACGCCTTTATTGCCGAGCACACCTCGGGCCTCGACAGCTATCTGGCCGAAGTCGATGCAACCACTTGGGAGCACATCGTCGAGCAGTCCGGCGTGCCGCTGCATGACATCGAATTGGCCGCGCGCATGTATGGCCGTGCCAAAAGCGTGATCATGTGCTGGGCCATGGGTCTGACCCAACACGTGCACTCGGTGGCGACCTTGCAGGAAGTCATCAACCTGCAACTGCTGCGCGGCAACGTCGGCCGTCCGGGCGCCGGGCTTTCCCCGGTTCGCGGTCACAGTAACGTGCAGGGCGACCGCACCATGGGCATCAACGAACTCGCGCCGAAAGACTTGATGGACGCGCTGGAAAAGCGTTTCAACTTCGACGTGCCGCGCATGCACGGGCACAACACGGTGATGGCGATCGGCGCCATGGAACGTGGCGAAGCCAAGGTGTTTATCGGTCTGGGCGGCAACTTTGCCCAAGCCACGCCGGACACCCCGCGCACCCACGCCGCCATGCGCAAACTCGACCTGACCGTGCACATCGCGACCAAGCTCAACCGCAGCCACTTGGTCACCGGTCGCGACGCGCTGATCCTGCCGTGCCTCGGGCGTACCGACATCGACATCCAGGCTGAAGGTCCGCAAGGCGTGACCGTTGAAGACACGTTCAGCATGGTGCATTTGTCGTTCGGTCAGTTGAAGCCGAAATCGGCGCAGTTGAAATCCGAGCCAGCGATCATTGCCGGGATCGCCGCCGCGACCCTGGGCAAGCATCCGATCGATTGGGAATGGGTGGTGGGCGACTACGGGCGCATCCGCAACCTGATTGCCGACGTGATTCCGGGCTTCGAAAACTTCAATGAAAAACTGCTGATTCCGGGTGGTTTTCACCTCGGCAACGACGCCTCGGATCGGGTCTGGAACACCGTCAGTGGCAAAGCCCAGTTCACGCCGTGCGTGCTGCCCGAGCACTTGATCAGCGAAGGCGTGCGCAACCTGCCGGTGAAACCGCATCTGATTCTGCAAACCATGCGTTCCCACGATCAGTACAACACCACGCTGTATGGCCTCGATGACCGTTATCGCGGGGTCTATGGCATGCGCGATGTGATCTTCGCCAACGAACAGGACATTCAGCGCCTGGGGTTTGAACCGGGGCAGAAGGTCGATCTGGTGGCGCTGTGGGATGACGAGCGCGAGCGTCGGGTCAGCGGTTTTACCCTGATCGCCTACGACATTCCGCCAGGGCAGGCAGCGGCGTATTACCCGGAGACTAACCCTTTGGTGCCGCTGGAAAGCTACGGCGACCGCACGTATACGCCGACCTCCAAATTCGTGGCGATCCGCCTCGAAGCCGCGAAGGTCAGCAACCTGATCCCGTCGTCGGTGGCGTAACCCGCGACTCATAAAAACACTGGCAATTTTACTGGCTGCAGGCGTTCGCGCCTGGCGGTGGCCCGGGTTCGTGCTGCCGCTTTTCAGTCCTGATGAGGACATCATCATGTTCAATCCGGAGGCACTGGACCTGGCGCGAATTCAATTCGCGTTCACGGTTTCGTTCCACATTATTTTCCCGGCGATCACCATTGGCCTGGCGAGTTTCCTCGCGGTACTCGAAGGCCTGTGGCTGAAAACCCATAACGACACGTACCGCGATCTTTACCATTTCTGGTCGAAGATTTTCGCGGTCAATTTTGGCATGGGCGTGGTTTCGGGACTGGTCATGGCGTACCAGTTCGGCACCAACTGGAGCGGGTTTTCGGACTTTGCCGGGAGCATCACCGGGCCGCTGCTGACCTATGAAGTGCTGACCGCATTCTTCCTCGAGGCCGGGTTCCTCGGGGTGATGTTGTTTGGCTGGAACCGCGTCGGCCGTGGCTTGCACTTCTTCGCCACGGTGATGGTCGCCATCGGTACGTTGATTTCGACCTTCTGGATTCTTGCGTCGAACAGCTGGATGCAGACGCCGCAGGGCTTCGAGATTGTCGATGGTCGGGTGATGCCGCTGGACTGGCTGGCGATTGTGTTCAACCCGTCGTTCCCGTTCCGTCTGGCGCACATGGCGATTGCCGCGTTTGTGGCGACGTCGTTCTTCGTCGGCGCCTCGGCTGCCTGGCATTTGCTGCGCGGCAACAACACCGCGCCGGTGCGCAAGATGTTCTCCATGGCTTTATGGATGGCGCTGATCGTTGCGCCGATTCAAGCGGTGGTCGGTGACGCCCATGGCTTGAACACGCTGGAGCATCAACCGGCGAAGATCGCCGCCATCGAAGGCCACTGGGAAAACGCCGACAACGGCCCGACGCCGCTAGTGCTGTTTGGTATTCCTGATATGGAGGCGGAGAAGACCAAATACGCATTGGAAATTCCGTACCTCGGTAGCCTGATTCTCACTCACAGCCTCGACAAGCAGATCCCGGCGCTGAAGAGCTTCCCAAAACAAGACCGGCCGAATTCGACCGTGATTTTCTGGAGCTTCCGCGTCATGGCCGGGTTGGGGATGTTGATGATCCTCGTTGGTTTGCTCGGTCTGGCGTTGCGCCGGGGCGGCAAGCTTTATCAGCATCGCGGCTTCCAGCGTCTGGTGTTGTTGATGGGGCCGAGCGGCTTGATTGCGCTGCTGGCCGGTTGGATTACCACGGAAGTCGGGCGTCAGCCGTGGGTGGTTTATGGTTTGTTGCGCACCCATGACGCGGCGTCGCATCACTCGGTGGCGCAGATGAGCACGTCGCTGGCGCTGTTCGTGGTGATCTATTTCACGGTGTTCAGCGTGGGCATCGGCTACATGATGAAACTGGTGAAAAAAGGTCCGCAGCCGCATCACGAACATCCGCCTGCGGGCGATGAATTGCAGACGCCGCGTCGACCGATTTCGGCGGCTATCGCCCCTATGAAGGAGCATTGAGTCATGGGTATTCAAGGTATCGATCTCTCGTTGATCTGGGGAGTGATCATTGCCTTCGGGGTGATGATGTACGTGATCATGGACGGCTTCGATCTGGGCCTGGGGATCCTGTTTCCGCTGATCCCGGATGAGCAGGAACGCGATGTGATGATGAACACCGTCGCGCCGGTGTGGGACGGTAACGAGACCTGGCTGGTGCTCGGTGGCGCGGCGTTGTATGGCGCGTTTCCGCTGGCGTACGGGGTGATTCTCGAAGCGCTGTACCTGCCGCTGATCCTGATGCTGTGCGGTTTGATTTTCCGTGGCGTGGCGTTTGAGTTTCGCTTCAAGTCTTCGCCGCAAAAACGCCATTGGTGGGACAAGGCGTTTATCGGTGGTTCGCTGCTGGCGACGTTCTCCCAGGGCGTGGTGATTGGTGCGTATGTGTCCGGGATTCCGGTGGTCGATCGGCAATTTGCCGGTGGCGGTCTGGATTGGTTGGCGCCGTTTCCGCTGGTGTGTGGCGTGGGGCTGGTGGTGGCTTATGCGTTGCTTGGCAGCACGTGGTTGCTGGTCAAGACCGAAGGCATGCTTGAGTCGCGGATGCGCCTGTTCACCCGGCCGCTGGCCTTGCTGTTGATGGCGATGGTGCTGGTGATTGGCGTGTGGACCCTGCAACTGCATCCGGAACTGGTGACACGTTGGTCGACGCACGGGCATCTGCAGGTGTTTGCCGGGCTGGTGGTGTTGGCCTTGCTGGCGGTGTTCGGGCTGCTGCGCACGTTGCGTCAGCGGCATACGCACTGGCCGTTCGTGTTCACGCTGGTGCTGATGCTGCTCGGTTACATCGGCCTGGCGCTGAGCATCTGGCCGAACATCATCCCGCCGTCGGTGAGCATCTGGGCCGCCGCGTCACCACCGTCGAGCCAGTTGTTCGCGCTGATCGGCGCACTGTTCATCCTGCCGGTGATCCTGATGTACACCTTCTGGAGCTACTACGTGTTCCGCGGCAAAGTGAGGATTGGCGATGGCTACCATTGATTCGCGCGAAGTGAAAAGCAGTCGCTGGTACCAGCGTTTGGGCTGGTTGTTGTTGATCTGGCTGGGCAGCGTGGTGTCGCTGGCGGTTGTCGCCAGTGTGCTGAAACTGGCGATGTATGCAGCGGGCATGAGAGCCCATTGACCCCAAAAAAACCGGAGCCTGGCTCCGGTTTTTTATTGCCGCCGATCTTGAGGTCACTGACTACCCCCAGTAGGCCTTCGCCTGCTCGCGAAGGCGTCAGGTCAGACAACATTGATGTTGAATGTAATGGCCTCATCGCGAGCAGGCTCACTCCTACAGGGATTTGTGGTGGTTGGAGAATATGTAAACACCGCCGAACATTGTGGGAGCGAGCTTGCTCGCGAAGGCGTCAGGACAGACAACGTTGATGTTGAATGTACTGGCCTCTTCGCGAGCAAGCTCGCTCCCACAGGGGGGGAACTTGAGATTGGGTTTACTGGGCGCCGAACATCGCGGTCCAGTAGATCCCGGCGCTGCTTTTCGGGTCGGTCGCGTAGGCGGCGCCGAGTTCCTTGTATTGCGGGTTCATCAGGTTGGCGCAGTGGCCGGGGCTGGCGAGCCAGCCTTCGACGACTTTGTGCACGGTGTCTTGGCCGGCGGCGATGTTTTCGCCGACCTGTTGCCCGCTGTAACCGGCGAGTTCCGCGCGATCGCCCGGGGTGCGGCCGTCGCGGTCCTTGTGATCGAAGTAATTGTTGTTGGCCATGTCGCGGCTGTGATCCTGGGCGATCGTGCCAAGCGTCGCGTTCCAGGCCAGCGGTGCGGCAGCGGCGAACGCCTGACCGCCACACTGACGCGCCTGGCTGCGCGCGGCGTTGAGTTCACTGAGCAACTTCTGCCCCTCACTTTGCGCATCCCCCAGCTTGGCCGACAGCAGCGGCCGCGCCAACACGATGCGCCAGTCACGATCATCGCGGCTGACACCGACATCGACGAACTGCGGATCAAGCACCACCTGACAGAAACTTTCCTGAATCGCCTTCATCGCCGACGCCGCATCGCGCGGGCCGTTAAGGGTGATTGCCTGCACATTGACCATCGGGTAACTGGCGCTGGCCATGGCTTGTTGCAGATCGACAGCACCGCTGGCGCGTAATCTCAGCCGGGGATCAGCCGACAGCGGTGACAGTTCATTCGATGCCTGCGACCCGCAACGCTGTGGCTGGCTGCGGTAGCTGTTGATCGACTCGATCAATTGCGACTCATCGCCAGCCAGCGCCGGAATGGCAAACATAACGCCCACGGACAAAGCGGCAAGACGCAAAACGAATGGCATGAAGCGCATGGAAATCTCCCTTGAGCTGAATGCGCCCATGATGCGCGAAAGGCACCCTGTGAGTGCAATGTCTTTTTTCTTCATTCAGCGGTTTTTCTGCGCAACTTTGTCTCTGGGTTTGCCGTCTACACTCACCGAAGACCCCGGGATACGGGTGTCTCCCCGACGTAACACCTTGCCCGACTCGGGCGCTGCCGGAAGAACAGACATGGGATTGAAAGGCTGGGCGGGTTGTCTCGTATTCACCCTGTTGGCAGGCTCTGCATGGGCCACCGATCAGGCCCCGATCAAAGCGAAGGCTGAAGAAAAAGCCCAAGTGCTGGAAGAGAAAGCGGCGGACAAGGTCAGCGCCGCACCGGCACCGAAAGCCGAAGCCATCACCCCGACCGAAGTGCAAGCGGTCGACCCGGCCGGCGCGGCGCCGCTGGACGATCCGATCACTTGCCTGGCGCGCAGTATCTATTGGGAAGCCAAAGGCAAAGACACGCCGGAAATGGAAGCGGTGGCCAGTGTGGTGATGAATCGCCTCGGCCACGAAGGTTTCCCCGACACGGTCTGCGCTGTCGTCAAACAAGGCTCGGAAACCAAGAGCTGCCAGTTTTCCTGGTGGTGCGACGGGCGTCCGGATCAGGTCAAGGAAGATGCCGAATACACGCTGGCCAAGGATATCGCCCGCAAAGCGCTGAACCGCCAGCTCAAGGATCGCACCAACGGCGCGCTGTATTTCCACGACCGCAATGTGCATCCGAGCTGGGCCAAGGAATATCGCAAGACCGCGGAAACGAAAAAATTTCTCTTCTACAAACCTGCCGGTGGTGACGCGCGTTAGGCGCAGACCTGCCGCACACAATCACGCAACCAGCGATGCGCCGGGTCAGCGTCCATGCGCGGGTGCCAGAGCATCGACACACTGATGTCCGGCATCGCGAAGGGCAGGGCGAAACTGTGCAGGCCTGTGCGCAGTTTGCTGGTATGACGCTGCGGGACCGTGGCGATCAGGTCTGACTCACGCACCAGCGTCAGCGCCGCCGAGAATCCACCGAATGAGGTGACGATGTCCCGTGTCAGCCCTAGCGCAAGTAACGCTTCGTCGACCGGGCCACTGCTGCGCCCGCGTCGTGAAATGAGAATGTGCTCGCCGCCGGCAAAGCGCCTGCTGGTGATTTTTCCCGTGCTCAAAGGATGCCCCTCACGCACTACGCCAATCCATTGATCCTGAAACAGGATGCGGCTGTGCAGTGTCGGGTCGGTGCTGTCATCGACCACGCCGGTTTCCAGATCGACGCGGCCTTCGCGCAGCGGCGTGCTGTCCTTGTCGGCTTTCTGCACAAAGCGCAGGCGTACATCCGGCGCTTCTTCAGCGATGCGTGCGAGCAGGGCAGCGGCGAAGGTTTCAACAAAGCCGTCGGTGTTGCGCAGGGTGAAGGTGCGTTGCAAGCGGCTCGGGTCGAGCACCTCAGCAGGGCGTAAAACCGCCTCGGCTTCCTGCACCAGATGACTGACCCGCTCGCGCAATTCGAGTGCACGCGGCGTTGGCACCAGGCCACGACCTGCTCGCACCAGCAAGGGATCCCCGGTGGTTTCGCGCAAACGGGCGAGGGCGCGACTCATGGCCGACGGGCTCAACCGCAGGCATTTGGCGGCGCGGGCGACGCTGCCTTCGCGCAGCAAGACGTCGAGGGTGATCAGCAGGTTCAGATCCGGTGCAGTCATGACATGGCGTTCCATGCAGGTATTGAGTGCAAAGCATGCGTCTTGCGCCGTGTGTTGTCGAGGCTCAGGCTATGACGCATCACCTTTGCACTGCGAGCCTGCCATGCCCCAAGAACTCCTGAGCACTCCCGCCCGCTGGGCGCTGACCAGTCTGGCCTTATCGATGTTGATGCCTTCGCTGGACACCAGCATCGCCAACGCCGGGCTGCCGATTCTGGCGGCGGCGTTTGCGGCGACGTTTCAACAGGTGCAATGGATCGTGCTCGCTTACCTGTTGGCGATCACCACGTTGATCGTCAGCGTCGGGCGTCTGGGCGATGGTTTTGGTCGACGTCGACTGCTGTTGATCGGGATCGGCATTTTCACCAGCGCTTCGTTGGCCTGTGCGCTGGCTCCCGGACTGGGTTGGCTGATCGGCGCACGGGCGGTGCAAGGCGTTGGCGCGGCGATCATGTTCGCTTTGACAATGGCGTTGGTGGCCGATGCGGTGCCGAAGACACGGGCTGGCAGTGCGATGGGCTTGCTGGCGACGATGTCGGCGACGGGCACCAGTCTTGGGCCGTCGCTGGGTGGGTTGTTGATGACGCATGTCGGCTGGCAGGCGATTTTCCTGCTCAACGTGCCGCTGGGCTTGCTCAATGTCTGGCTGGTGTATCGCTTTCTGCCGGCGGATCGCGCAGTTGGGCCGCGAATGACGTTCGATTATTCTGGCAGCGCGGTGCTGGTCTTCACGCTGGCGGCCTATGCGCTGGCAATGACGCTCGACGGTTTCATGTTGCCGCTGCTGCTGGCCAGTCTGGGCGGCGCTGGCTTGTTCTTCATGATCGAGAAGAAGGCCAAGGCGCCGTTGATTCGCTTGTCACTGTTCGCTGACCGGCGATTGAGCAGCAGCCTGGCGCTGACCTTGCTGGTGACGACCGTGATGATGACCACGCTGGTGGTGGGACCGTTTTACCTGAGTCGCGGATTGGGCCTCAGCAGTGCCGTGGTCGGCTTGGCGTTATCGGTCGGGCCGTTGTTGTCTGCGTTTGGCGGTGTGCCGGCCGGGCGTCTGGTGGACCGCTTCGGCGCGCGGCGCATCGTGCCGGGCGCGTTGCTCGCCATGGCCTGCGGTTGTGGCTTGTTGGCGCTGTTGCCGATGAGTCTGGGGTTGCCCGCCTATTTGCTGCCGATTGCAGTGGTCGCCGTCGGCTATGCGCTGTTTCAGGCGGCGAACAACACCGGGTTGATGGCCGGAGTTCGTCAGGAGCAACGCGGTGTGGTTTCGGCGATGCTCGGACTGGCACGTAATCTGGGGTTGATCACTGGGGCGGCGGTGATGGGCGCAGTGTTTGCGCTGGCGGCGGGCGATCCGACGCAGGCGCCGGCAACATCGATTGCCAGCGGTTTGCACATCACTTTTGGCGTCGCGGTGGCATTGATGCTTATGGCGTTGATCATCAGCCGAGCGCAGTTCAACTGTAGGAGTGAGCCTGCTCGCGAAGGGGCCGGCACAGCCAATATCTTCAGAGACTGACACACCGCTTTCGCGAGCAGGCTCGCTCCCACAGGGAATCGAGTTGATCAGAGATCTTCAACCGAACCGAGATCAAATGTGGGAGCGAGCCTGCTCGCGAAGGGGCCGGCACAGCCAATATCTTCAGAGACTGACACACCGCTATCGCGAGCAGGCTCGCTCCCACAGGGAATCGAGTTGATCAGAGATCTTCGGCCGAACCGAGATCAAATGTGGGAGCGAGCCTGCTCGCGAAGAGGTCGGCACAGCCAATATTTCCAGAGACTGACACTCCGCTTTCGCGAGCAGGCTCGCTCCCACAGGGAATCGAGTTGATTAGAGATCTTCAACCGAACCGAGATCAAATGTGGGAGCGAGCCTGCTCGCGAAGAGGTCGGCACAGCCAATATTTCCAGAGACTGACACACCGCTTTCGCGAGTAGGCTCGCTCCCACAGGGAATCGAGTTGATCAGAGATCTTCAACCGAACCGAGATCAAATGTGGGAGCGAGCTTGCTCGCGAAGGGGCCGGCACAGCCAATATTTCCAGAGACTGACACTCCGCTTTCGCGAGCAAGCTCGCTCCCACAGGGGAGCGAGTTGATCAGACATCTTCGACCGAACGGAGATCAAATGTGGGAGCGAGCTTGCTCGCGAAGGGGCCGGCACAGCCAATATTTCCAGAGACTGACACTCCGCTTTCGCGAGCAAGCTCGCTCCCACAGGGAATCGAGTTGATCAGAGATCTTCAACCGAACCGAGATCAAATGTGGGAGCGAGCCTGCTCGCGAAGGGGTCGGCACAGCCAATATCTTCAGAGACTGACACACCGCTTTCGCGAGCAGGCTCGCTCCCACAGGGAATCGAGTTGATCAGAGATCTTCAACCGAACCGAGATCAAATGTGGGAGCGAGCCTGCTCGCGAAGGGGCCGGCACAGCCAATATCTTCAGAGACTGACACACCGCTATCGCGAGCAAGCTCGCTCCCACAGGGGAGCGAGTTGATCAGAGATCTTCAACCGAACCGAGATCAAATGTGGGAGCGAGCTTGCTCGCGAAGGGGCCGGCGCAGCCAATATCTTCAGAGACTGACACACCGCTTTCGCGAGCAGGCTCGCTCCCACAGGGAATCGAGTTGATCAGAGATCTTCAACCGAACCGAGATCAAATGTGGGAGCGAGCCTGCTCGCGAAGAGGTCGGCACAGCCAATATTTCCAGAGACTGACACTCCGCTTTCGCGAGCAAGCTCGCTCCCACAGGGAATCGAGTTGATCAGAGATCTTCAACCGAACCGAGATCAAATGTGGGAGCGAGCCTGCTCGCGAAGGGGCCGGCACAGCCAATATCTTCAGAGACTGACACTCCGCTTTCGCGAGCAGGCTCGCTCCCACAGGGAATCGAGTTGATCAGAGATCTTCAACCGAACCGAGATCAAATGTGGGAGCGAGCTTGCTCGCGAAGGGGCCGGCACAGCCAATATTTCCAGAGACTGACACTCCGCTTTCGCGAGCAGGCTCGCTCCCACAGGGAATCGAGTTGATCAGAGATCTTCAACCGAACCGAGATCAAATGTGGGAGCGAGCCTGCTCGCGAAGGGGCCGGCACAGCCAATATCTTCAGAGACTGACACACCGCTATCGCGAGCAGGCTCGCTCCTACAGGGGATTTGTGGTGGCCGTCAGCTCGCGTGGGTGTTGAGGATGCTCGCCACCTGCTGCGGCTGGCAGTTCAGGTACGGCGACGACTTCAGCCAGCGCTGATCCGGATACCACGAAAACATGAACTGGCCATTCTTCAGGCGATCAATCACTTGCTTGGCAATCTGCGGCCGCACTGCCGGGCAGCCTTGGCTGCGGCCGATGCGTCCCTGTTTCTTGCTCCACAACGGATTCACATAACTGGCGGCGTGAATGACGATCGCGCGATCGCGGGCCATGTCATTGAAACCCGGCTCCAGACCGTCCATGCGCAGCGAATAACCGTGGGTGCCACTGTAGCTTTCCTGCGTGCGGAACAGGCCAAGGCTCGACTGGTAACTGCCTTCGACATTGGAAAACTGCGTAGCGAAGTTTTCCCCGGAGTTGGAACCATGAGCAACCAGGTCACGCAGCACCAGTTTCTTTTTGTTGAGGTCGAAGATCCACAGACGGCGTTCGGTGGACGGCTGCGAATAGTCGATGATCGCCAGGTGACGCGACGGTTTCGCACCGCTGTTGACCGCGCATTGCATGGCGTTCAGGGCACCTTTCAGCGCCTGGGGATTGAGTTCTGGCGCGGCGTGCGCGAGGCTGGTGTAGAGAACCGGCGATGGTTTGCCGGCGGCAAAAACGGGACTGGACACGGCGACAAGGGTCGCGGTGGTCAACAGAAGTCGGCGCAAAAACGTCAACATTTTATAAAGTGTCCTCACTTGCTACTTATTTGGCACTTTGGCTCCTGACTCCCAGTCAATACCGGCAAGCCCGTTGATCGAGCCTGACTGTTCAGCGCACCTGATGTAAGGTTGGCCATCATCTAGACGGCCATGGATTGGAGTAAAGCAGTTGTTCAAAAAGTACGCATGCTACTTGAGCATTTGTTTGCTCGCTGCGCCGTTTGTCGCTTGTGCCGATGAACCGCTGCCGCCGCTGGAAACACTGCCGACGCCACCGGCAGAAATGCCGGTCGAGCCGCAAAGTCCGTTGCAGGCGGTTTTGATCAGTCTGGCGCAGTCATGCCCGGCGATTGCCGCGCATCTCAATGGCCCGGCGCTGACGCAATTGCAGGCCTTCTACCAGCAGCAGGACTGGATGCCGGTGTGGGCCGGTGACTCGGCACGATTGCCGGCCTTGCAGGCGCAATTGCAGCTGTTGGCCGATGATGGTCTCAATCCAAAACGCTATCCGGTCGCAACCACGGCGCCTCAGGATGGCGAGTTGTGTGCCGACATCGACATCAGCCGCAACTACCTCCAGGCCCTGCAGGATCTGCATTACGGAAGCCTTTTGCAATCGCACTTCGAACCGCTGTGGCATGCCGACGCCACCCCACGCGACCGTCAGGCGGAATTGTTGGCCATCGCGGTACCGGGCATGCACGACATTCCCGCCGCGTTCGATCTGGCCCGGCCGCGCCTGGCGCAATATCAGGACCTTCGTCAGCTCTACGCCGCGCAACGGCTTAAAGCCTTGCCGCAATGGCAGTCGGTGGGCAGCGGGCCGCTGTTGCGCCCGGCCATGGAAGACAAACGCGTGCCGGAACTGGCCCAGCGTCTTTACAACGAAGGTTATCTGACTCAGATCATTGGTACGCCCGGCAATGCTTATGACGGCGTGCTGGTCGACGCGGTGAAGAGTTTTCAGGCCAACCACTCGCTGCAGGCTGACGGTGTAGTCGGGCCGGGAACGATTGCCGAACTCAACATCAGTCCGCTGAGCCGCCGCGAACAACTGCGGGTCAACCTCGAGCGTTTCCGCTGGATGGCCCAGGATCTGGAGCCCAATGGCTTGCTGGTCAACGTCGCCGCTGCCGAGCTGACGCTGTATCAGGGCGGTGTTCCGGTGTGGCAAACGCGTACTCAGGTCGGCCGCGCCGAACGGCAGACGCCGCTGCTCAAATCGCGAGTCACGCGCCTGACCCTGAACCCGACGTGGACCGTGCCGCCGACCATCTGGAAAGAAGACAAGCTGCCGGCAATCCGCAAGGACCAGACCTTCCTCAGCCGGCAGAACCTGCAAGTGCTCGACGCCAACGGGCAGCCGCTGGCGGCGGCGGACATCGATTGGGATAACCCCGGCAACATCATGCTGCGTCAGGACGCCGGACCGCGTAATCCGTTGGGGCAAATGGTCATCCGCTTCCCCAACCCGTTCTCGGTGTACCTGCACGACACACCAAGTAAGGCGCTGTTCGAAAAAGGTCCGCGCGCCTTCAGCTCCGGCTGCGTGCGGGTCGAGCACCCAATGCAACTGCGTGATCTGCTGCTCACCCCGGCGGAAAAGGCCCGCACCGAAACCTTGCTTGCTACCGGCACCACCCACGAATTTCGCTTGTCGGAACCGGTGCCGATCCTGATGACTTACTGGACGGCACAGGTCGACAGCAGTGGCCGCGTGCGTTACTCACCGGACATCTACAGTCGCGATAGCGCGCTGTTGGTGGGGCTTGATCGAGCGCATTGAGCCTCAGCGGGTGCTTCGGTTCCAGAACACCCGCGCCAGCCACGCATCGACACTCAACTTGCCAGCCCCAGCGAACACCAGTGGCAGTAGCGCCGCCAGGTAAATTGCCGGCAGCTTGAAGTTGCCGAAGCCTTTGTTGGTGATCGCATACCCCTGCGCCAGCTCGCTCAGTGACGACCAGTCCGCGGGCCAGTGCACGGCGGCGGTCGCGACGACGGTAACCACGATCAGCGAAACCGCCGAAATTCGCGTGGCGAAGCCAAGCAGAATCGCCAGTGCGCAGATCAGTTCGGCCCACATCGACAGTTCCCAGTTCAGTGTTGCCGGCAGGTGATCGAACGGGAAGGGGAATTTGTCCTGGATGTCCTCGAACCAGTTCTGCCCGTTGAATTTTTCCAACCCGGACTCGAAGAACTCCCAGTGCGATGAACAGGCGCAGCGTCAGAGGGGCGAGCCAGGTGCCGGCGCGGTCGAGGTTCAGGTGCAGGGTTTTGACGGCGGTTGAAAGGGTGGCGGTCATGATGCAGCTCCGGTGAGTTGAGTGAAATCGACCGGGGTATTTCAGCGTTGGGGTGTATCGGGTGTGTGTCGGCGGGGTGGGGGATTGTGCTTTTGGTGTGTCTGCGGCTTCGGGGTATACAGTGCGATACAGTCAAAGGCCCCTCACCCCAGCCCTCTCCCGGAGGGAGAGGGGGCTGACCGAGTTGTCTTGCGTCATCCATCGACCTGAGAAATCCGGTCGATTATGGATTCACCGAAACACGTTCAGGTCGGCGTACATCCTCAATATCCCCCGATCGGCTCCCTCTCCCTTCGGGAGAGGGCTGGGGTGAGGGCAACGGGGCTGGACGCGCACCCAAAGCCCAGTCAGCATGACCCACAAAAAAACGGACCATCCCCCCATGCGACGACTCCCCTCCCTGGCCGCCCTGCGCACCTTCGAATGCGCCGCCCGCCACGCGCATTTCGGCCGTGCAGCCGCCGAACTGTGCGTCACCGACAGCGCCGTCAGCCATCAGATCCGCCAGCTCGAAGAGCAACTCGGCGTCTCACTGTTCATCCGCGAAGGCCGACAAATCCGTCCGACCATCGCCGCCGGCCGGCTGATGCAAAGCCTGCAACAGGCCTTCGAACTGATCGGCGATGCCTGCGATGAGTTGCGCGATCCGTCCTCACTGGCCGTGCTCAGACTGGCCGTCACTGCCGAACTCGCGCAGAAGTGGCTGATGAGTCGTCTCACCGATTTCTACGCGCGCTATCCGCACATCACCCTGCACCTCTACGAACAACCAATCGATGCCACGGCGCCCGGCGAAGACATCGACCTGGCGATCACCTACGGCACCGGCCCGGTGGACAGCAGTGCTTACTTCGTTCGGCCGCTACCAGCCTTGCAGTTCTTCCCGGTGTGCAGCCCCGGCCTGTTCAACCAGGGCACTTTGAAAACCCCGAAGGATCTGGCTCGCCACTGCCTGCTGCACGACGATCAGGACGGCAAGACCTGGACCGCTTGGCTGACCAGCCACGCCGGCGATCTACGCCCGCAGCGTCAGTTGTATTTCGCCCACGCCGGGTTGGCGCTGGAAGCGGCGGCGCAAGGGCAGGGCGTGGCCATGGGCGACAACCTCACGGCGCAGGAAGATCTGCAAAGTGGTCGACTGGTGCGTCCCTTCGCATCGAGCATGACCGCGCTCGGCCAATATGCGTTGGTCTGCGAGCGGCTGCGGCTGGAGCGTCCGGCGGTGGCGCAGATGCTCGAATGGTTCAACGATCAACTGGTCGATTGATGAGTTGAATTCAACTATTCCGTAATAATCATCGTTGGCGGGCGCAGTGCGCGCGCCCTTAGCCTGTGGTCATTCCAATCCCATCGCGAAGACGAGGTTTGACCATGGCACGTTTGCTCGACTCCACCCCGAAACACGACGGTTTTCGTCTGCCCGGCGAATTCGAAGCCAAATCCGGCTGCTGGCTGGGCTGGCCGGAGCGCACCGACGTCTGGCGCAACGGCGCAAAACCGGCGCAGAAAGTCTGGGTGCAAATCGTCACCGCGATCTCCCACAGTGAACCGGTCACTGTCTGTGCCTCCGCCGCGCAATTCGCCACGGCGCGTCGGCAGTTGCCACCGCAGGTGCGCGTGGTCGAGATGACCTGCAATGACACTTGGTTTCGCGACAGCGGCTCGTGCTTTGTGGTCAACGACCAGAGCGGTGAAGTGCGCGGCGTCGACTTCGAGTTCAACGCCTATGGCGGCCTCGACGGCGGCCTCTATTACCCGTGGGACAAGGACGATCAGATCGCCAGCAAAATCCTCGAGATCGAGCGTTTCGACCGCTACCGCGCGCCATTGATTGCCGAACTGGGCGGCATCCAGAGCGATGGCCAGGGCAGCATCCTCACCACCGAACAATGCCTGCTCAACCGCAATCGCAACCAGCATCTGGGCAAGGACGAAGTCACCCGACGCCTGACCGATTACCTCGGTGCCGAGCAAGTGATCTGGCTGCCACGCGGCTGCAAGTTCGACGAAACCGATGGCCATGTCGATGACCTCGCCTGTTTCGTCCGTCCCGGCGAAGTGGTGCTGCAATGGACCGATAACCGCGACGATCCGCAGTGGGAAATCTACCAAGAGGCCTTCGACATCCTTCGCAGCACCCGCGACAGCCGTGGTCGTGAGCTGATCGTGCACAAATTGCCGCAACCGGATGTGCTCGAGTGGACCGCCGAAGAAGCCGAAGGCCTTGATCAGCAGGACAGCACTCACACCCGTCAGGCCGGCACGAAAATCTGCGCGTCGTACATCAACTACTACGCCGGCAACAGCTCGATCGTGGTGCCGCTGTTCGGTGATCGTAACGACAAGGTTGCCATGGCGACGCTGGCCGAACTGTTCCCGCAGCACAAGATCGTCGGCATCGAAAACTCCCGGGAAATCCTCCTTGGCGGCGGCAACGTTGCGTGCATCACCATGCCGCAATACGCCGGCAAAGGAGTGTAATCATGGGCCTGCACAAACTGACTCAAGCGTTATTGCTGGTGCTTGCACCCCTATGTGTGCAGGCCGCTGACTCCGCCAAACCGGTGGTTAATCTGTACATCTGGGGCGAGTATCTGGCGCCGGATACGCTGAAGAATTTCGAGGCGAAGACCGGTATTCATGTGGTCGCCGATCACTTCGATTCGCTGGAAACCGTCGAGACCAAATTGCTGACCGGGCGCAGCGGCTACGACCTCGTGTTGACCGCCGGCCAGCACCTGTCGCGGGCCATCGAAAGCGGCGCGATCCAGCCGTTGGACAAGGCCCGGGTGCCGCACTTTGCCGGGGTTGGCGAGGAGTTTCGCCAGCACATGGCGGTGTTCGATCCGGGCAATCGCTATGCCGGGATTTACGCCTGGGGCACCACCGGTGTGGGCTATCAGGAACAGGCGATCAAGCAGCGTTTGCCCGATGCACCGACGGACAGTTGGGCGATGTTGTTCGATCCGGCAGTAGTTTCGAAATTCGCTGACTGCGGGGTGAGTCTGCTCAACGATCCCAACGAAGTATTTGCCGCCGTCATGAAGTACATGGGGCTGGACATCAACCGGCAGAACCTCGATGACTTGAAACTCGCCGAGCAGCAACTGGCGAAGATCCGGCCGTACATTCGTTACTTCGATAACGACCTGAATATCAGCGATCTGGCCAACGGCAACACCTGCGTGGCGATGTCGTGGAATGGCAATGTGGCGATCGCGGCGGGGCAGGCTGAGGCGGCGAAGAAACCGTTCACGCTGAGTTACCGGATTCCGAAGGAGGGTACGTTGATCTGGTTCGATGCCATGGTCGTGCCCAAGGACGCGCCGCATCCGCAGGCCGGGTTGGCGCTGATGGATTATCTGATGACGCCGGAGGTGATTGCGCCGATCACTGACACCATTCATTACGCCAACGCTATTACGGCGGCGGATGGTTTGGTCGATGCATCGATTCGTAATGATCCGGGGACGTATCCGTCGGCCGACGTCAGGGCCACGCTGTACAGCAAGAATGACAATGGCAAGGCGTTCAATCGTGCGTTGATCCGGGCGTTTAGCAGGTTGAAGTCCGGACTGTGAAAAGCTGACCCTCACCCCAGCCCTCTCCCAGAGGGAGAGGGGGCCGACCGAGGTGTCTTGCGTTAAACATCGACCTGAAAACCCGAGTTGATTATGGATTTAAGTCCTGACGATCATGGATTCACAGGCGCTATTTCAAGTCGGCGTAAATCCCCAATCTCCCCCAATCAGTCCCCTCTCCCTCTGGGAGAGGGCTAGGGTGAGGGCAGCGGTTTCGGCACCCGCCACAAATACCAAGCCGCCACCGTCCGATACGGGCTCCACGCCAAACCAATCTCAACCATCTGCCTGCGCGTAGGCTGCACCTCCAACCCCTTCAAGCGCCGATAACCCTCACGCACACCAAAGTCATCCGCCGGCAAAATATCCATGCGTTCCAGGCTGTAAATCAGCAACATCTCCACCGTCCAGCGACCGACCCCGCGCAAACTGACCAAACGTTCGATCAGTGCCTCGTCATCCATCGCCAACGCCGTGGCGTAATCCGGCACCACGCCATCCAGCGTCGCCTGAGCAATCCCCTGAATCGTCGCAATCTTGCTCGCCGAAAACCCGCAACCGCGCATGCGATCAAACTCCGTCGCCAGAATCTGCTCGGGACGAGGAAACGTCTGACCGGGAAACAATCCCAACAGGCGCCCGACAATCGCATCCCCGGCCTTGGCATGCAGCTGCTGATAAGCAATCGCCCGCACCAATGACTCGTACGGATCACGCGCCGGATGCGGCTGATGCAGGCACGGGCCGACCGCTGCAACATGGCGCTGCCAGTCCGGATCAAGCGCGGCCAGAAACACGCTGGCCGCTTGATAGTCGTCAGCCATTTATTTCAGCAAGCCGTTGACTTCGCCGTAGGTGAACGCCTTGAGGTCATGGCTGTCGAGTTTGCCGCTGGCCAGAAAGCTTTTCACCAGCCCGCCCATCGCGCCATAGAGGAATTCGGCAATGCCGGAGCCGGCGCTCAAGCGGCGTACGCCCAGTGCTTGCAGTTCTTCGGGCGAAGGCAGGCAAGCGAAACCAAGGACATTGACCGGTAGCGTCGTGCCTTTGCAAATGGCCTCGATTTCATAGGCCGACGTCACGCCCGCCGCGAACAACCCATCCGCTCCGGCCGCTTGATAGAGCGCCGCGCGGTGCAGAGTTTCGGCGACGCGATCTTCGGCCGGCACAAGGCTTTTCAGATAAACGTCAGTGCGCGCATTGATGAACAGCTGCACCTCGCGCTTGTTGGCCACCTGACGTGCCACTTCGATCTTGCGCACCAGCACCTCCGGATCCGCAGAACCATCCTCGATATTGATGCCAACAGCACCCGCCGCAATCACCGCATCCAACACTTCCGCCACGCGTCCGAGGTCATCGGAGTAACCGGCTTCAACGTCCACAGTCAACGGCACGCTGATCACCCGGGCGATCGATTCCACGGTCGATACCAGCCGTTCGAGCGGCAGAGCGTTGCCGTCCGGATAACCGTGGGCCCAGGCCACCGCCGCACTGCTGGTGGCCACGGCTTTACCGCCCAGGTGCTCGACCAGTCGCGCACCGGTGGCGTCGCCGACATTGGTCAGCATTAACAGGCCTTGCTGGTGCAACTGGTGAAACTGCGTAGCGAGCGCGTTCATCAAAAATCCTTCTTGTCAGTTGATTCGATTCGTCAGAATGCCAGTTGTTGGGTGAGCTGCACGGCGGCGTTTTCCAGTCGCAGCAGAAACGCTTTGCGCGGCTGCCCACCACCATAGCCGGTCAGCGAGCCATCCGCGCCGATCACGCGATGACAAGGCACCACAATCGACAGCCGATTGTGCCCGTTGGCCAGGCCGACCGCGCGACTGGCGCCGGGTTTGCCCAAACCGGCGGCGATGGCGCCGTAGGTGCTGGTGTGGCCGTAAGGGATTTGCAGCAGCGCCGACCAGACCTGCCGGGCGAACTCGCTGCCGGGCAGGTGCAATGGCACGGTAAAGGTATTCAGCTGGCCGGCGAAATACTGCGCCAGTTGCGCCTCGATCTGCTGCAAATGCGCGTTGTGCCCCGGCGCCACCGCGTAACCGTAGCGGTTCTGCAATTCCTCGACTTCGCGGGTCAGTGCCGGGCGATCAAGAAATTCCAGCAACACCAGGCCGCGGCGTTCGGCCATGGCGATCATCGGCCCCAGCGGCGTGGTCAACCGGGTGAACAGCAGCGGCTCGCTGTGTCCGGCGCGGCCCGGGGTGATGTGGAAGGACTTCTGGAAGGCATCGCGAAAACCGCTGAGCGATTCGTAGCCTGAATCAAACGCAGCATGATCAATCGAGATGCCTTGCTTGATCCCGCCCAGCGCCACGCCCAAGCGGCGCGTACGCAGCCACGCATGGAAGGTCATGCCGAAATGCTGCTTGAACCAGCGCCGCAGCTTCAGCGGCTCGATGCCTTCAGCGAGCAATTGTGCGTCGCTCCAGCGCACCTCCGGATCGGCGTCCACGGCGTTGAGCAGCCGTTGCACCCAGTCCGGGGCGATGGCTGCGGCATCCAGTGGTTTGCAGCGCAGGCAGGCGCGATAGCCCGCCGACAGGCAGTCGTCCGCGTGGGCGAAGAACTCGACGTTCTCCGGTTTCGGTTTGCGCGCCGTGCAACTGGGGCGGCAGAAGATCCCGGTGGTTTTCACGGCCGTGAAGAACACGCCCTCGTAGGCAGTGTCGCGTTCGAGCATGGCGCGAACCATTTCGGCGTGGGGCGGCAGGACAGCGGTTTGTATGTTCATGGTTCGAGAGTAAAACCAGATACTCGATGGCTCCACCGAAAAATCGACAGTGAATTTTCAAATCCCCTGAACTACCGTGTAGGAGCTGCCGCAGGCTGCGATCTTGATCGTTCCCACGCTCTGCGTGGGAATGCAGCCCGGGACGCTCCGCGTCCCAAAATCCCAGATCGCCGCTATCGGCAGCTCCTACCGTTTGTTGAGGTGTGCCCGATGCATCCGTTTTCCATCCAACACATTGATCACATCGTCTTGCGCGTCGCCGACCTGCAACGCAGCATCGACTTCTACGGCCAGGTGTTCGGCGCCGAAGTGGTCAAGCGCAACGAACCGTTGGGCCTGATACACCTGCGCGCCGGCACCTCGATGATCGACCTCGTCGACCTGCAAGGCGAACTCGGCCGCAAGGGCGGCGGGGCGGCCGGCAGCGAGCGGCGTAACGTCGATCACTTCTGCCTGCGCATCGAGCCGTTCGACGAAGAAGTACTGCGCGCGCACTTGCAATCCTTCGGCTTGAGCGTGGCCAAAGCCGAGTCACGCTTCGGCGCCGAGGGCAAAGGGCTGTCGCTGTACTGCTTCGACCCGGACGGCAATCAGGTCGAGCTCAAAGGCCCGTCCGAGGCTTAAGCGCGTTTGGCCAGCAACAGCACCGAAGCCGCTGCCGACAGCAGGCCTGCGCAGCAACGATTGAAGATCCGTTTGCCGCGCGGCTCGGCGAACCAGCGGCGCATGTGCAGGCCCATCCACGCGTAGGCGCTGATGGCGATCCACTCCAATAAAAGGAACAGCACGCCGAGTACGGCGAATTGCGCCGCCACCGGGCGCGCCGGGTCGACGAATTGCGGCAGAAACGCGGTGAACAGCAAAATCGCCTTCGGATTGCCCGCCGCAACCAGAAACTCCTGTCGTGCTAAAGCAAAGAAGCCAACGGTCCCGCCTGTTACTTGCTGCTCGGCCTCGGGATTGGCCCGCCACAACTGCCAGGCCAGGTACAACAGATACGCCGCGCCGACGATCTTGATCGCATGGAACAACCATTCCGAAGTCTGCAACACCACTGAGAGACCGGCACCGGCCAGTGCGATCATCCCGGCGAACGCCAGAATCCGCCCGATACCCGCCGTGCAGGCACGGCGAAAGCCATAACGCGTGGCGTTGCTGACCGACAGCAGATTGTTTGGCCCGGGGGCCATGTTCAGGGCGAAGCAGGCCGGAAGAAACAGGATGAGCGTGGCGAGATCCATGACGGCACTCCAGAAACGAGAGCGATATTTTTAGCACAGCCTCCGGGCGCTCAGACCCATACAGTCACGCGGCGCTGTCGCGGTACAGCGCCCGGCGCCGTTGGGCAACGCGGTCGAACTTTTTGCAGATGCCTTCACTCTGAAAGACTCAGAGGGTGATAGTTTCGGCAGAAATATCTATCCGGCCGGTCAGAAACCGCGATAGCCGTGTAAAATTTCGCCGACGTTGCATTCACCCCGTTTGGCCCCCGGCGGCCCCACCAAGAGCGATCTACATGCAAGCAAAGGCCCGTGAAGTTTATGTGCCACCGGTGCTGCAAGATCTGCGAGCCGGCACTGCCGAACTGCACATCGCACTGGAAAAACGCCTTCCTTTTTTCTCCGATACCCTCGATACCCAGGCTTTTGTGCGGTTGATGCAGGCTTATTACGGCTTCTATCTGCCGCTGGAAAACGCCTTGCTCCGCAGTGATGCAATTCCAGCCGATTTTGATCTGACGCCTCGACTCAAAGCGCCAACCTTGCGCACTGATCTGCACGCGCTGGGCGTATCTGCCGAAGCGCTGCAAAACCTGCCGCAGTGCGAGCAGTTGCCGGGCATCGACTCAAGCGCTGCCTGCCTTGGCGTGCTCTACGTCCTCGAGGGGGCGACGCTCGGCGGGCAGATTCTGCGCCGGGAAATCTCGACGCGGTTAGGCCTGGAAGCCGATAACGGCGCGGCCTTTCTCGATATCTACGGCGCCGCCACGGGCCGGCGCTGGCGTGACTTTATCGAATACCTCGGCAGTCGGCCAATGAGCGCCGCCGAGCGCGGCGCTGTCGTCACCGCCGCACAAACCACATTCAGCTGTTTCGAGCGCTGGCTCGAAAGCCGGGAGGTACTGGCATGAACCCGCAAGACAAAGAAGCCTTTGAAGAACTGCTGGCCAACTGTGCCGACGAGCCGATTCGTTTCCCCGGTGCGATCCAGCCCCACGGCTTGCTGTTGACCCTGAGCGAGCCTGCATTGGCGATCATTCAGGTCAGCGCCAACGTCGAAAGCCTGCTGGCCCGGGTGCCGCAAAGCCTGATCGGCCAGCCACTGGAAAGCCTGATCGGCGACGCCGAAGCGGCGCAAGTGCGCGAAGCTTTACTGCAACCGTCGCTGTCCGATGTGCAGCCGCTGCGCTTCAGGCTCAACGGCACGGCATTCGAGGGTTTGCTGCACCGCCATCAAGGTGTGCTGATTCTGGAGCTGGAAATCCACGTGGAAAATTTCCAGCCGCGCAATATCGCCGGCAATCAAACGCATCTGGGGCGCATGCTCCAGCGTCTGCAAGGGGCCACCACGTTGCAGGCGCTGTATGACATCAGCGTCAAGGAAATTCAGGCCATGACCGGTTACGACCGGGTGTTGATCTATCGTTTTGAGGAGGAGGGCCACGGTCAGGTGATCGCCGAAGCCTCCGACCCGTCGATGGAAGTGTTCAATGGCCTGTTTTTCCCGGCGTCGGACATTCCCGAACAGGCGCGCGAGCTGTATCGCACCAACTGGCTGCGGATCATCCCCAATGCCGACTACCAACCGGTGCCGCTGGTGCCGAAGTTGCGCCCGGACACGAACACGCCGCTGGACCTGAGTTTTGCCACCCTGCGCAGTGTGTCGCCGATCCACTGCCAGTACATGAAAAACATGGGCGTGTTGTCGTCGATGAGCATTTCCCTGCTCAAGGGTGACAAGCTTTGGGGCCTTATCAGCTGCGGCAATCGTCAGCCACTGCACGTGCCGCACGAATTGCGTGCGGCGTGTCAGACCATCGGCCAGGTACTGTCGCTGCAGATCAGCGCCATGGAAGCGCTGGAGATTAGCCGTCAGCGCGAAGAAAAAGTCGAAGCGTTGGCGCTGCTCAATCAAGCGATGATCGACTCGCCGCAGAATGTCTTCGACGGCTTGGCCAATCAGCCGCAGACGTTGATGGCGCTGACCAATGCCGGCGGCATCGCGATCATCGAAGACAAACAACTGCACCGTTACGGCAACTGCCCGGAACCGGAAGACATTCGCGCCTTGCACAAGTGGCTGCAGGACAGCGGCGAGCCAGTGTTTGCCAGTCATCACCTGTCCAGCGTCTACCCGCCGGCCGCGCAGTATCAGCAGGTGGCCAGCGGCGTGCTCGCCATGAGCCTGCCGAAACCGGTGGACAACGGCGTGTTCTGGTTCCGCCCCGAGGTCAAGGAAAACATCAATTGGAGCGGCGACCCGCGCAAGCCGCTGGACCTCGGAAAACTCCGACGCCGGCCTGCGTTTGCGCCCGCGCACTTCGTTCGAAATCTGGAAGGTCGAGATGGCCGGAATCTCCACCAAGTGGAGCCACGGTGATCTGTTTGCCGCCAACGATCTGCGCCGTTCGGCGCTGGAAAACGATCTGGCCCGGCAAGTGCGCCGCGAGCAGGAGGCGGTGCGCGCCCGCGATGAGCTGGTGGCGGTGGTGTCGCACGATCTGCGTAACCCGATGACCGTGATCTCGATGCTCTGCGGCATGATGCAGAAGGCTTTCAGCTCCGACGGCCCGCACACTTCGCGCAGGATCTCCACGGCGATCGACACCATGCAGCAGGCCGCCGGGCGCATGAACACGCTGTTGGAGGACTTGCTCGATACCTCGAAAATCGATGCCGGGCGCTACTCCATCACCCCGCAGAAACTCGATGTCGGGCAGATGTTCGAGGAGGCGCAGGCGTTGCTCGCGCCGCTGGCGCTGGACAAGGACATCAGCATTTCTTTCGCCGCTGACCCCGATCTGCGCATCCACGCTGACCCCGAGCGGCTGTTTCAGGTGCTGTCCAATCTGGTCGGCAACGCGATCAAGTTCACCCCGCGCCTGGGCACGGTGGGCGTGCATGCCACGTCGGTCGGCGATGATATCGTTTTCACCGTGCGCGACAGCGGCGAGGGCATTCCCAAGGAACATCTGCCGCACGTCTTTGACCGTTACTGGACGGTGAAAGAGGGCAATCCGACCGGCACCGGTCTGGGCTTGTACATCACCCAAGGCATCGTCGAAGCTCATGGCGGGCGGATCTTCGCCGAGAGCGAACCGGGGCAGGGCAGCGAGTTCCGCTTCACCGTGCCGCGTTTGGACTGAACACAGCTTTTATGTGGGAGCGAGCGTGCTCGCGAATGGGGTCGTCCTGGCAATGCCGTGATGAATGACCCACCGCTTTCGTCGGAACGCCGCCCGGAGCAGGCTCGTTCCCACAGGGGATTTGTGTCGTTTGATCGTTCCCACGCTCTGCGTGGGAATGCCTCAACGGACGCTCTGCGTTCGGCTCTGGAAGGGACGCGGAGCGTCCCGGGCTACATTCCCACGCAGAGCGTGGGAACGATCAGGATCACAGGGGCATTTTCTTTCAATACCGAGGACCAGGTGCTCGCTACCGTGAGCACCTTGTTCCTCGATTTGAAGCAGGTGTGCGATGAGTCTGATTGTTTCCATGGCGGCGTTTGCGCTGGCGGCGTCCATCACGCCGGGGCCGGTGAATATCGTGGCGTTGAGTTCCGGGGCGCAGTTCGGTTTTCGCGCCAGTCAGCGGCATGTTGCCGGAGCGACGCTGGGGTTTGTGCTGTTGCTGGTGTTGATGGGCCTGGGTCTGCACGAGGTGCTGAAACTCTGGCCATTCATGACCCGTGTGGTGCAACTGGCCGGCGTGGCGTTTCTGCTGTTCATGGCGTGGAAACTGGCCATGGATGACGGGCAGTTGAATGCCGGTGAGTCAGGGCGGGCGCCATCGATGCTGTATGGCGCCGTGATGCAATGGCTCAACCCGAAAGCCTGGCTGGCATGCGTCGCGGGTATGGGCGCGTTTGTCGCCGATGGCGAGGCGCGGCTGGTGTGGCAGTTTGCGGCAGTGTATCTGGTGATCTGTTATCTGTCGGTCGGCTGCTGGGCGTATGCCGGGACGTTTTTGCGTGGGTATTTGAGCAATGCGGTAGGGATGCGCTGGTTCAATCGGGTGATAGCAGCATTGTTGGCCGTCAGCGCAATTTACTTGTTGTTCACTTGACCCTGTGGGAGCGAGCTTGCTCGCGAAAGCGGTGTGTCAGTTAATGGATGTGCTGACTGTTCCACCGCATTCGCGAGCAAGCTCGCTCCCACATTGATCGGGCGTCACTGCCGCAGATTAGTTGAACGGCTGCTGAAAGGCACCGCCTTCAATGTGATAAACCTTCGGCTCCTCGGAAAAATAGTTCTCCAGACCCAGCATGAACAACCGATGGTCCTCACTCGCTTCAAACCCCGGCGAGTGGTCCTCAAGGGATTGCCAGCGCACAATCAAATTGAACACCTCAGGCGTTTCTATCCCTGGCGCGAGCATGTGGCCGCCGTAACCCTGCGCGCGCATGAGCAGTGGCTCGACCTCGGTAAACGCACGCCGAAACGCTTCAGTTTGTTCTTTGTGAACGGGTAGCAGAGCGATCTCGTAAACCATGATGTTCTCCTCGGGACTGAATTCAGCGATTGGCGAGTTCGGGCGACGGCGCGACGGCAATCGCGATCTTCCCTTGAACGCCGTTGTTGGGCGTCTCCAGCCGGGTGTGGGCGAGGCCGATGTCGGCCAGCGCATAGACTGCGCCAACGTGTGGGCGCAACTGCCCGTTCGCAATCAACGCACTCAACTCGTCGAGCTTGCCGCGATTCTGTCGGGTGAAAACGAAGTGGTAACTGGCGTTCTTGCCCCAGGCCTGAATCAGGTTCTGTGGCTGGGCAAGGTCTACGATCGATACCACGCGCCCAAGCTGTGCGAGGGCGTCGGGGCTGCGCGTCAAGGTGTTGCCGCCGATGGTGTCGAACACCACATCGACGCCGCGGCCAGCGGTTTCCCGCAGGATCGCTTCGACGTAATCTTCCTTTTCGTAATCGATCAGCACATCGGCGCCCATCTGCCCGGCGAACTCGAAGTTGCCTTCACGCACGGTGGTGAACACCTTCGCGCCGATGGCTTTGGCCAGTTGAATTGCGACATGACCGACACCGCCCGCACCGCCATGAATCAGAATGTTCTCACCGACTCTGAGCGCCGCCCGCACGACCAGCGCTTCCCACGCCGTGCCGCCAACCAGGCTCAGGCTTGCCGCTTCAAGGTGGCTCAACGTGGCAGGCTTTTTCCCGACAATGGTTTCGGCCGCCACGTGGTACTCGGCGTAACTGCCCGGACCGTCGAATATTTGCGGGGTGTACCAGACTTCGTCACCCGGCACGAACGCCGTCACCCCCGGGCCGACCGCTTCGACAACGCCAGAGACGTCGTGCCCGGTGATGGCGGGGAGGGGCACCAGATCGGCATAGTCGCCACGGCGCACCTGATAATCCAGCGGGTTGATGGAGGTGGCGTGCACCCGTACCAGTACTTCTCCGGCTTGTGGCTCTGGTTTGGGCACGTCGCACAGTTCGAACGATTGCGCGCCGCCAAATGATGTAAGGATCATCGCTTTCATTGCATTGCCTCGTTTCGGTAAAAAGGGATATCGGGAATTCTCGATATCATGGGGTAAAAAATTACAGCTCGCTGCCGATGATCTCGGCCAGCGCGCTGATCGCAGCTTCGTTGCGTTTGTAATAGGTCCACTGCCCAATACGCCTGACTTCGACCAGGCCGGCGCGTTGCAGCGTCGCCAGGTAATCGGACACCGTCGACTGCGACAGCCCGACGCCTTCCTGAATACTGCTGACGCAAACGCCCACCGTATGCACGTCACCTTCGTCCTGGGGAGGAAAGTGTTTCTCGGGATCCTTCAAGCCTTTGAGGATTTCCAGGCGCGTACGGTTCGAGAGGGCTTTGAAGATTTCGAGTAATTCCATGCCGCGACGATATCGGAATTTACCGATATGTCAATATCTGAATGTGTTGGCCAGCGACGTGTCATCTGACCCTGTGGGAGCGAGCTTGCTCGCGAAGGCGCTGTGTCAGTCAATGGATGTGCTGACTGTTCAACCGCATTCGCGAGCAAGCTCGCTCCCACAGGGGGCAGTGTTGAGTTTCAGATGAGGTGTCAGCCGCGATATTGCCCGGGTGTGGCCGCCAAATGCTGCTTGAACGCCCGCTGAAAATGCGCCTGATCGGCAAACCCGGCTTCCAGCGCCACATCCGCAATCAACTGCCCGCTGCGCAGGCGCTCGCGGGCAAACTGGATGCGCTGGTTGACCAGAAACGCGTGGGGCGTCATGCCGTAATGCTGTTTGAAGGCGCGGATCAGGTAGGACGGTGAAAGCTGTGCAGCAGCGCAGATGTCGTCGAGGTTCAGTACCTCGGTGCAGTGCTCGCGGATGAAATCGGCAGCGCGTTCCAGTTTGAAATTGGGTTCGCGCAGAGAGGGGGCGGCGGGGTTCAAACGCAGTTGCAGATCACTGAAAAACTCTACTGCTGCACTCTGTTTGCGCAGCACATCCTGTTGCGGGTCGACCAACGTTTGATACAGCCCGTTCAGTTCGTTGAACAGCGCAGTGTCATCAAGGTGTGTGGTGGAAAAACGCCGAAACTCGAGATCACTGGCAAAGCCCAACTGATGCTGCAAGTCCGTCAGCCACGGCGTCTCAACGTACAGCATCACATACGACCACGGCTGATCATCGATCGGATTGCACGCATGCACATCGCCGGGGTTCATCAGCACCACGGTGCCCGCCGCGACCTCGAACTGCGCCTGTTCATGCACATAAGTACTGCGCCCGGCGGTGATCGCGCCAATGGAAAAATGCGCATGGGAATGCCGGGCGTAGCAGACCTCGCGGCCATCGGCGATGGCCCGCGCTTCAATGAACGGCAGCGCCGCGTCACGCCAGAAGCGCGGGGCTTTTTCAGGGTGTTTGGCGGCAGCGTGTTTCATCGTTGTTATTCCCGGCAGGCCAGGGCGCCAGTGTATTAGCTCTGGCCGGCAAAGGCCCGTTCGAGTTCGGCAATGTCGAGTTTTTTCATCGTGAACATGGCCTGCATCGCTCGCTGCGATTTGCTGGTGTCGGCATCCAGCATCATCTGCATGAACGCCACCGGCACGATCTGCCACGACACGCCGAACTTGTCCTTGAGCCAGCCGCATTGCTGGGCTTCGACAGGGCCACCCTCCGACAAATTGCCCCAGAAATGGTCGACTTCTTCCTGGTTCTGGCAGTTGACCTGAAAGGAGATCGCCTCGCTGAACTTGAACATCGGCCCACCATTGAGGCCGGTGAAGGTCTGGCCATCGAGTTCGAAACTGACGGTCATCACCGCACCTTCCGGCTTGCCGTGAAATTCCTGGCCGACCTTGCTGTAGTGGGTCAGGCCGGTGATTTTCGAGTGATCGAAGATTGAGCAGTAAAACTTCGCGGCGGCTTCGGCCTGATCGTCGAACCACAGGCAGGGCGTGAGCTTTTGAAAGCGTTGCATGGCAGTCATCCTCGGCAGGTTAGACACGCAGGATTTACAGCGTAGTCAGTCCTTGGTCGATTGCCGATGCCGTAGATCGACAATTGCCGAGCATTGGAAATCCCGACGACGGAGACACCGAGCCGCAGACCGGCGTTTCCTTTCGTGCCTTGCTGTAGTCGTAATGACAATATTTCAGGTCGAATTGACTATGGCCGGCTTGTGTCAAATTGACTCGTTATCGTGCAACTAACTGATTCTATTTAATTAAAAATCTGGCACGAGACTTGATGTACTCAACTGACCTAAACGAACCGCTCAGGAGTACGCCACCATGCTCACTTTCTTTGAAAGCCCGCTGAACGTTCTGCACCTTTCGAGCAAAATCCTCGTCGCTGGTCTGCTCATGTTGCTGGCCGGCATCTACGGCGCGTATCTCTATAACGGCCACATGCCGATTGCACTGCTGGTGGCGACGCATTCGCTGACCATCCTCGGCCCGACCCTGATCAAGATCGGCTACGTCATGCGCCTGCTGGCGCAATACCGCATCCGTGGTCCGCAGGTGATCCCGCAAACCGCCTAAATTTGTTTCTACTATCTGGGGTCAACTCCAACCCCTGTGGGAGCGAGCTTGCTCGCGAAGGCGTCGGCAAAGTCGGAATCTGCGTTGCCTGACACACCGCTTTCGCGAGCAAGCTCGCTCCCACAGTGAGGGCGGTGTTTTCAAAATTTAGCGGCGCTCGGCAACCATCAGCAATGACTGCGGCAGCGGACTTTGCGGGTGTTGTGGCTCTTGCAGGCTGGCCAGTTGGAACCCGGCCATATCCAGCGCATTCAACCAGCTCGACAACGTGCGGAAATACCACGGCATCGGCTGCCACTGGCCCTTGAACCCGGCGAAGGATTCTTCGCGCCAGCCATCCTGATAATCCCCAGCCGCCACAGCCCACGGATGCAGTGTCTGAATGACTAAAACCCCGCCGGGAACAAGCAGCGTATTCATCGCCGCAAGCAACGGAATGATGTCCTGATGCAGCAATGAAAAATTGGCGCAGATCAGGTCATAGTCGCGACCGATGTCGATCTTGCCATCGACCAGGATTTCATAAGAGGCGACATGCACCCGCGCCGCCCCCGCCAAACGCGCCGCTTCAATAAGCCGCGCATCGCCATCCACCCCGACGGCATCAATCCCGCGATCCGCCAGCGCCCGCAACAGCCAGCCTTCACCGCAGCCGAGGTCGAGCACACGCTGCGGCTGCCGGCCCATGATCGCCAGCAGAATCGCTTGATCGGTCACCTGCTGACGGCTTTCGATGGCGCCGCTGCGGATCACTTCGATCCAGGCATCAGCGTTGTCGTGCCAGCTCTGCAAAAGGCTGGACTCGGGGGAAGGCATGGCGGTGTCCCGACTTCTGAAAAACCACAGTATGGACGCTGATCGCAAGCCAGGGTTTGTAGATCAGCGCACCCACACAACTCCGAACGCCGATTTCTTTGAGAAATCGATATCAGGTCCATTTTCCGGTCATTTTTTCGAAGCCGCCAAAGCCTCTTTCAGCGCTGCATTTGCACGTTCGGCGGTTTGCGCATCACCGTGCTTTTTCAGCAGTTCAGTGACCTCGGCCAACTGTGCCGCGCTGAGCCCGACGCGCAGGCTCGCCGCCATATGTGCGCGCAGTTGCGATTCCACGCCCGGCGTCGCTGCCAGGGCCCCGACAGTCGCCAGTTCACGGCTTTGCCAGTCAAGGTTGTCGCGCTCGAAGATGTCGCCGAACAGGTGGGTTTGCAGGAACCGGTTGATAACCGGGGCGAACTCGAACACCGGGCCTTTGACCGGGGCGCCCGAAATTTTCGTTTGATTCGCGGTGCCGCTGGCCAGCAGTTCATCCCCAACTGGAATCGCCCGGCCCGGCTCACGCCCCGGCGCATCTTCGATGCCGCGTTGTTTGCGTGCCTGCACCACGGTCATCAGCTCGTTCAAGGCATTGAGGCTGCGCGGGAACCCGACGTAAGCGTAGAGCTGCACGAGAATTTCCCGAGTTTCGCTGATGGTCAGGCCGGCGTCGAGTGCCTGGTTGAGCGCCGAGTTGAGGTTGGGCATGTCGCTGGTCGCCATGAACGCGGCCATCAGTGGAATCGTCTGTTGTTTACTCGACAGGGCTTGTGCGGTGGTTTGCGGAGTAGTCATGGATTGCGGTGTCTCGGCTGCTTGAGTGGTAGCGCTGAACATCGACCCAACGCTCAGGCAGAACGCCATGAGTGCGGGGAGGGCAGCGCTGCTGCGTGTGTCAGTGGCCATCGTGAAAGGCTCCATCCTTTGCGGTGCTGCGATGTCCTGAGTATCCGTGGTCGGGCCATAACCATGGTTCAAGCCCATGCAACCAACGCCGAGGGCGGATACTTCGAGTGGACGGTTGCCGCGTGTGCGCTTGTGCATGTCGATCTCCCTTTGGGCGTGGGGAGAACAGTAGGCGAGGTGGCTGGTGAGGACTAGACGGGTAAATCGGGATGGCTTGATGAGTTCTGCTCATCAATCCACGGAATGAGTGAAGGGGTATCCCTGCACTCATTCGTTTGGGTGACTACTTTGGTACGCGCAGCTTGTCCAGCAGGCGATTGACCAGCAGCTCGTTCAGCATGATCACCTGTTGCAGCGCCAGCAGCGGTTTGCGCTCCGGGCCGCCTATCGAGTTGGCGATGTTACCGGCCATGGAGTGGGCGTAGGAAAGCGACTCACAGGCTTCGACCAACAGGGTTTCGTCATCCAGCGTGGGGTCGACGAGGTAGACGGGGCGAAACTTGGGTGAGCTTGGCGGCGCCCCTAGTGCTTCGGGCCGGAGGTAGTAGTCGAGGGCGCGGTCGGTTGCTTCTTTGAGCTTTTGCGGGTTGAGCGCGGGGTCGTGAGGGATTGGATCGGTGGGTGGCGGATTTGGCGTGATTTTGAACATGGATGAAACTCCTATCGCAGTTTAAGGAGCCATCACTCTCGCTACCAAACGAGTGGGTGGTGGCCATACGCGGGTTGGTAGACCGGCTGCAATAGGAACCCGGCGCTCACGAGTGAGCCCCACGCATGACCACCATTGAACTGAGCCTCCACAAAGAGAAAGCACAGGGTGTCGTCACACGGCTATTACAGACGGGCTACCAAACCCGATCACTGTTTTGCAGTGACAGGCCAACGATATAGCCCGGCCCATAGCCGTGTAAGCCGGCGGATTCTGGCGTACGCGTAGGTAACGACGCAAGGTGTTGTAGGGAGGATGGCGTAACGGTTTGTGTGCTTTAAACGTGATCACTGGATGACGTTTACACATGGGCAATGTCGGTTGGTGGCGGCTTTCGGTTTTGCGTGAGTCTGGGAGATTTTTCCCCCTCACCCCAGCCCTCTCCCCCAAGGGGGCGAGGGGGAAAGGGAGCCGATCTTTGTGCTCTTCAAACCTGAGTTCGACTCGGTATTTCAAGTCGGTGCAACTTGCACATTCAGCGCGGTCAGTTCCCTCTACCTCTGGGAGAGGGTTAGGGTGAGGGCTGTCGTCTGGGTTATCGGTAATTTCGGATCTGAAGAGGAGGTGCGACATGGATCGATTGACCGGCGGTTGCCTATGCGGCGATGTCCGTTTCGAAGTGATAGGTCAGCCCTACCGAGTCGGCATCTGCCACTGCCTCGACTGCCGCAAACGCCACGGCGCGCTGTTCGGCACCTCGGCCATATTTCCCGAGGATGCGTTGAAGGTCACCGGCGAAATGCGCGACTACAACGGGCGCTTTTTCTGTCCGCGCTGCGGCTCTCCGGTGTTCGCGCGTTCGGCAGATGAAGTAGAGGTCAGCGTCGGATCGCTGGATGAGCCTAATCAGTTCAAACCCACCTACGAACTCTGGACCATCCGCCGCGAGTCGTGGCTGCCGGCGCTGCCACTGGCTCACCACTACGAGCGTGATCGCGAGAGCACGGAGCGTACAGAGGATTAGAGGGGGCAGAAAACGTGTGGGACTTGGAATGGAGTGAGGATTTTTGGCATGTCACATAGTCCCTGTGGGAGCGAGCTTGCTCGCGAAGGCGTCGTGTCAGTCGACATCAATATTGAAAGTAATGACGCTTTCGCGAGCAAGCTCGCTCCCACAGGGTGCAGTGCATAAACTTACAGATCTTCACCGCGAATAAACGCCAGCAGATCGGCGTTAATCGTCTCGGCCTCCGTCGTCGGCATCCCGTGCGGGAATCCCGGATAAGACTTCAGCGTGCCATTGGGCAGCAACTTGGCGGACAACGGCCCCGAGTCCGCATACGGCACAATCTGATCATCCTCGCCATGCATCACCAGCACCGGCACGGTGACCTTCTTCAAGTCCTCGGTGAAATCCGTCTGTGAAAACGCGACGATCCCGTCGTAATGCGCCTTCGCCCCGCCAATCATCCCTTGACGCCACCAGTTGGCAATAATCCCCTCCGAAGGCTTGACTCCCGGCCGGTTGTAGCCATAAAACGGCCCCGTCGGAATGTCCCGATAGAACTGCGCCCGGTTCGCCGCCAGTTGCGCCTGAAAATCATCGAACACCGATTTCGGCAGCCCACCCGGATTGCTCTCGGTCTGCACCATCAACGGTGGCACCGCACTGATCAACACACCTTTGGCGACGTTGGCCTGACCATGCCGGGCAATGTAATGGATCACCTCACCGCCACCGGTCGAGTGGCCAACGTGGACAACATTCTTCAGACCCAGATGATTGACCACCGCCAGCGTATCGTCGGCGTAATGATCCATATCGTGGCCATCCCAGACCTGACTCGAACGCCCATGCCCACGGCGATCATGGGCAACCACACGGAAGCCTTTGCCCAGGAAGAACAGCATCTGCGCATCCCAATCGTCGGAACTGAGCGGCCAGCCGTGGTGGAAGTGGATCACTGGCGCGTCTTTCGGGCCCCAGTCCTTGTAGAAAATCTCGACGCCGTCTTTGCTGGTGACAAATCCCATGTTCGCAACTCCAGACCAATCTGATGGATAACCCGCGCGGTGATCGCGGACCGGTTTCGCTCATGACGAGTTTTCTACAGTGCAGGCTCAGTGCGAGCCGTTATCAACTGTAGGATTAAAGTCGACATCTGCATGACCGGTGGTCGCAACGTCTGGCTTCGTACGCAAATTAGGCTTTGCTGAAAGGGATAAGCCGAGGCGCGCGTAGGCTTTGCTGGCCACAGCGGCGCCCCTTCAGAACACCGTGAGTCTGAGGAATTTCCCCGATGCTGACCTTGAATATCAATGGCAAGGATCAGGAGCTCGATGTCCCCGCGGACATGCCGTTGCTCTGGGTCCTGCGCGATGTTGCGCACCTGACCGGTACCAAATTCGGCTGTGGCATGGCCCAGTGCGGGGCCTGCACCGTGCACGTTGACGGGGCGCCGTTGCGCGCCTGCATTACGCCCGCGACCGCCGTAGCCCATGGCCAGAAAATCCTTACCATCGAAGGGCTGTCCACCGACGGTTCGCACCCGGTGCAGCAAGCCTGGGCCGAACTCGACGTGGTGCAGTGCGGTTACTGCCAGTCGGGGCAGATCATGTCTGCGGCGGCACTGCTGGCGAAAATCCCCAAACCCACCGACAGCGATATCGATCAGGCGCTCTCCGGCAATATCTGCCGTTGCGGCACCTATCCCCGCATTCGCGCAGCGGTTAAGCGTGCATCGGAAATCGGCTGATTCAATCTGTGGGAGATAGGCGATGAACAGTCCTGTATCGCGTCGGGGTTTTCTCAAGGGCAGCGCCGTGTTGGGCGGCGGTCTGGTGGTGGCGTTTGTCGTCCCTGGCGGCCACAAGTTTGCCTATGCGGCCGAGAATGAAGGCAAGGTTTTCGCGCCGAATGCGTTTTTGCGCATCGCAGCAGACAACAGCGTCACCGTTTTGCTGGGGCATTCGGAAATGGGCCAAGGCATCTGGACCGGCCTGACCATGTTGATTGCCGAAGAGCTGGACGCCGATTGGTCGAAGATCCGCGTCGAGCACTCGCCCGCGTCGGCGGCGGATTACGGCATGCCCGGTTTTGGCGGCATGCAGATTACCGGCGGCTCGACGTCGACGTGGATGGAGTTTGATCGTTATCGGCTGGCAGGCGCGACCGCGCGGCAGATGCTGGTGGAGGCGGCGGCGAAACGCTTCGAGGTGGCGCCGTCGGCCATTCGCACCGAATCGGGTGTGGTGATTGCCGGTGACAAACGTGCAACTTATGGCGAGCTGGCGGATGCCGCCGGGCAATTGCCGGTGCCGGATCCGAAGTCGATTACCTTCAAGGAAGCCAAGGACTGGAAAGTCATTGGCAAACCGACCAAACGCCTCGACACACCGGAGAAAATCACCGGCCGCGCCAAGTTCGGCATGGACGTGCAGTTTGAAGGCTTGATGACCGCAATGGTCGCGCGCCCACCGGTATTCGGTGCCACTGTTAAATCTTTCGAAGGCGCTGAAGCGCTGGCGGTGCCGGGCGTACACAAAGTGGTGCAGGTACCGACGGGCGTGGCGGTGATTGCCGAGCATTACTGGGCGGCGAAACTGGGGCGTGATGCGCTGAAGGTCGATTGGGATCTGGGTCCGCATGCGGACCTGAGCAGCGAAAAACTGTTGGCGAGTTTCCGCAAACTGGCCGCCACGCAAGGCACGTCAGCCAGTCAGGCCGGTGATGCCAAGGGCAGTTTTGGCAAAGCGGCGAAGAAGATCGATGTCGAATACAGCGTGCCTTATCTGG
This sequence comes from Pseudomonas sp. H1_D05, assembly GCF_054682705.1. NCBI lineage: Bacteria > Pseudomonadati > Pseudomonadota > Gammaproteobacteria > Pseudomonadales > Pseudomonadaceae > Pseudomonas > Pseudomonas sp. H1_D05. Next base: position 5,672,731 of record NZ_CP162825.1, on the reverse strand, counting down.
CTCATGCGCCGATGGAACCGCTCAATTGCACGGTGAAAATCAGCGCCGAGAAATGCGAAATCTGGACCGGCACGCAGTTTCAGACGCTCGATCAAATGGTCGCCGGCAAGATCACCGGGCTGAAACCGGAGCAGGTGGAAATCCACACCGAATTCCTTGGCGGTGGTTTTGGGCGCCGGGCCAACCCGACATCAGACTTTGTCGCCGAGGCGGTGCAAGTGGCGAAAGCCGCCGCGATGCCGGTGAAAACCGTGTGGTCGCGCGAAGACGATATTCGCGGCGGGTACTACCGCTCGATGTTTCTGCATCAGGCGAAGATCGGCCTCGGTGCTGATGGCTTGCCGTCGAGCTGGCAGCACGTACTGGTAGGGCAATCGATCATGACCGGCACGCTGATGGAGGCGACGATGGTCAAAAACGGCATCGACCCGACCTCGGTCGAAGGCGTGGCCGACAGCCCTTACGTCAAAGGCCTGGCCAATCACCAGGTTGATCTGCATTCGCCGCAAACGGGCATCAATGTGTTGTGGCTGCGCTCGGTGGGCCATAGCCATACCGGTTTTGTCATGGAATCGCTGATTGATGAAATGGCCACGGCGGCGGGCAAGGATCCGGTGGAGTACCGACGCACCTTGCTCAAGGATCATCCTCGGCATTTGGGCGTGCTCAATCTGGCGGTGGAAAAGGCTAACTGGAAAGCCCCGCTGCCGGACGGCCATGCGCTGGGCGTGGCGGTGCACGAGTCATTCGGCAGTTACGTGGCGCAGGTCGCGGAGGTGTCGCAGGACAATCTGGCGATTCGCGTGCATCGCGTGGTCTGCGCGGTGGATTGCGGGATCGCGGTGAATCCACAGAGCATCGCCGCGCAGATGGAATCGTGCATCACCTTCGGCCTGGGCATGGCCCTGCACAGCAAACTGACGCTCAAGGATGGCGCGGTGGTGCAGTCCAACTATCACGATTATCAGGTGCTGCGGCTCAACGAGATGCCGGTGGTGGAAGTGCACATCGTGCCCAGCAGCGACAAACCCGGCGGCATCGGCGAGGCCGGTGTGCCGCCGACCGCGCCAGCCGTGGCCAACGCGGTGTTCGCCCTGACCGGGCAACGCCTGCGCGAGTTGCCGCTGCAACTGTCGGGGGTGTGAGATGAAACGACATCTAGTGTTGGGCACGGTGGTTCTACTGGGGCTGGGCGGTTATGCCTCGGACCTGTTTGCCGATGATCAGGAAGCCTTGAAAGCCTTCACCACGGTACAGAAAGTCTTCCAGAGTCCGCGCTGCCAGAACTGCCACATTCCCGGTGATTCGCCGTTGCAGTTCGACGCCGGCATTCCCCATGCGATGAACGTGGTGCGCGGCATGGACGGCAAGGGCGCCGCCGGTCTGCCTTGCGCGACCTGCCACGCGGAAAACAATCCGCCGGCCAGTTACGGCCCGCATGCACCACCGGGTGCGCCGCACTGGAGCCTGCCGCCGGCGGCGCACAAAATGGCCTGGATCGGCCTGCCGCCGGACAAGCTCTGCGCGATGATCAAGGACCGTTCGAGCAATGGTGATCGCGACTTTGCTGCGCTGATCAAGCATGTCAGCGAAGACAAATTGGTGCTGTGGGGCTGGAGTCCCGGGGCAGGGCGCGCGCCGGTGCCAGTACCGCACGATATTTTTGTCACGCAATTCAAGCTCTGGGCCGATGCGGGCGGGCCATGCCCGGTGGCGCAAATGTGAGCCATTGCCAAATTAGCGCTACGCTTGGAAGCATTGTTGCCAATGGAGTGTGCTGATGCTGGTTCCGGGAAAACCTGCGAATGAAACGGCGCGCGTTCAAGCGTTGCACGGTCTTGAGCTGCTCGATTCCGCCCCTGAAGAACGTTTCGACCGACTGACGCGGTTGGCCAAACGCCTGTTCAATGTGCCGATTGCACTGGTGACGCTGGTCGACACCAATCGGCAGTGGTTCAAGTCGTGCGTGGGCCTGGATGTCAGCGAGACACCGAGGGATGTCTCGTTTTGCGGTCATGCGATTCTTAACGACGGCCTGCTGTTGGTGCCGGACGCTCGCGAGGATGTGCGCTTCCATGACAACCCGTTGGTGACGGGCGCGCCGAACATTCGTTTCTACGCCGGTTATCCGCTGACCGTGCCCAATGGCAACAAAATGGGCACGCTGTGCCTGATCGACACCAGGCCCCGCGACCTCGACGAGGAAGAGCGTGCGTTGTTGCGTGATCTGGCGGAAATGGCCGAGCAAGAGTTGGCTGCTGTGCAGATCGCGAGCATGGATGAGTTGACGTTGCTGTCCAATCGCCGTGGTTTCAAGCAACTGGCGCAGCATGCACTGGACGCCTGCGCACGGCTGGAACGGCCGGCGACCTTGCTGTTTTTCGACCTCAATGACTTCAAGCAGATCAACGATCTGTATGGGCATGCCGAGGGTGACAGTGCGCTGAAGACTTTTGCCGACGTGCTGCGCATCGCCTTCCGCGAGAGTGATGTGGTCGGGCGGCTCGGTGGCGATGAGTTCGTTGCGCTGCTGACCGGCTCCAGCCATGTCGAAACCACAGCGATCATGGCGCGGCTCAAGGATATTCTCGAAGAGCGCAATGCCACGTTGCACCGGGGCTATGCGATTCGCTTTAGCGTGGGTCAGATCGAATATGACGCCAAGCGCCATGAGACCGTGGATCGGCTGCTGGCGGATGCCGATAGCGCGATGTATGTGCACAAGCAGGCCTTGAAGCGTTGTTAGCGAATGCACCGTAGATCGCTTGTAGGCGTGAGCCTGCTCGCGATAGCGTCCGGCCATCAACCTCTTCATTGCCTGACCCAGCGCTATCGCGAGCAGGCTCACTCCTACAGGGGGGGCGGGTGTTCTCAAATCCCGGTTCACCACAAATCCATGTGGGAGCGAGCTTGCTCGCGAAGGCGTCCGGTCAGGCAACATCTCCGTTGAACGTGCTGGCCTCTTCGTGAGCAAGCTCACTCCCACGGGTCCTTCGGTGTTCAAAACATCCCGGTTCACCACAAATCCATGTGGGAGCGAGCCTGCTCGCGAAGGCGTCCGGTCAGGCAACATCTCCGTTGAACGTGCTGGCCTCTTCGTGAGCAAGCTCACTCCCACAGGTCCTTCGGTGTTCAAAACATCCCGGTTCACCACAAATCCATGTGGGAGCGAGCTTGCTCGCGAAGGCGGAGTGTCAGGCAACATCTCCGTTGAACGTGCTGGCCTCTTCGTGAGCAAGCTCACTCCCACGGGTCCTTCGGTGTTCAAAACATCCCGGTTCACCACAAATCCATGTGGGAGCGAGCTTGCTCGCGAAGGCGTCCGGTCAGGCAACATCTCCGTTGAACGTGCTGGCCTCTTCGTGAGCAAGCTCACTCCCACGGGTCCTTCGGTGTTCAAAACATCCCGGTTCACCACAAATCCATGTGGGGAGCGAGCCTGCTCGCGAAGGCGCTGGATCAGGCCATGATCAGTTGACTGAATGGACGCCTTCGTGAGCAAGCTCACTCCCACAGGGGGCAGTGTTGCAGGCATAAAAAAACCCGCCAGATCGGCGGGTTTTTTTATTGGCTAGGCGAAGATCACTCTTCGATGTTGCCCATGGCGGTGGTGTTGAAGCCGCCGTCGACGTACATGATTTCGCCGCTGATGCCCGACGCCAGGTCGGAGCACAGGAAGGCGCCGGCGTTGCCGACTTCGTCGATGGTGACGTTGCGACGCAGTGGGGTTTGCGCTTCGTTGGCGGCCAGCATCTTGCGGAAGTTCTTGATGCCCGAGGCTGCCAGGGTACGGATCGGGCCAGCCGATACGCAGTTGACGCGGGTGCCGTCCGGGCCCAGGGAGCCGGCCAGGTAACGTACGCCAGCTTCCAGCGAAGCCTTGGCCATGCCCATTACGTTGTAGTTCGGCATGGTGCGCTCGGCGCCCAGGTACGACAGGGTCAGCAGGCTGCCGTTGCGGCCTTTCATCATTTCGCGGCCGGCTTTGGCCAGGGCCACGAAGCTGTAGGCGCTGATGTCGTGCGCGATGCGGAAACCGTCACGGGTGGTGGCTTCGGTGAAGTCGCCGTCCAGTTGGTCGCCCGGAGCGAAACCAACGGAGTGAACGATGCAGTCCAGGCCGTCCCACTTCTTGCTCAGTGCTTCGAAGACCTTGGCGATTTCTTCATCGCTGGCCACGTCGCACGGGAAGCACAGCTCAGGGCTCGAACCCCAGCCTTGGGCGAATTCTTCAACACGACCTTTCAGTTTGTCGTTCTGATAAGTGAAGGCAAGCTCAGCGCCCTCGCGATGCATGGCGGCAGCGATGCCGGATGCGATGGACAGCTTGCTGGCGACACCGACGATCAGTACGCGCTTACCGGCGAGAAAACCCATGTGTTGCTCCTCTTTCAGGTTATTGCGCAGTGGCTGGTGCCAAAAAAGCGGCTTCCAGCAACTGCTGTGTATACGGATGTTGGGGGGCGGCAAAAATACTTTGCGCGTCTCCCTGTTCGACCACTTGGCCATGCTTGACCACCATCAGCTGGTGGCTCAGCGCTTTGACGACAGCCAAATCATGGCTGATAAACAAATACGTCAGGTTGTACTTGGCTTGCAGTGAACGCAACAGCTCCACCACTTGCCGCTGCACCGTGCGGTCGAGTGCCGACGTCGGCTCGTCCAGCAGGATCAGCGCCGGTTTCAGCACCAAAGCCCGGGCAATGGCGATTCGCTGCCGTTGCCCACCGGAAAATTCGTGGGGGTAGCGGTGCCGGGTTTCCGGATCCAGACCTACCTCCTTCAATGCCGCAATAATCGCCGCCTCTTGTTCCTCAGCGGTGCCCATCTTGTGAATCCGCAGGCCTTCGCCAACGATGTCGCTGACACACATGCGCGGGCTCAGGCTGCCAAACGGGTCCTGAAACACCACCTGCATCTCCCGCCGCAACGGGCGAACCTCGTTCTGCGTCAGGCAGTCTAGCTGCTTGCCTTCAAAGCGGATCGCGCCTTTGCTGCCAATCAGCCGCAAAATCGCCAGACCCAGTGTGGATTTGCCGGAACCGCTTTCGCCGACAATCCCCAGGGTCTGACCCTGGGGCAGGCTGAAATTGATGCCATCCACTGCCTTGACGTGATCCACCGTGCGCTTGAGCAGGCCTTTCTTGATCGGGAACCAGACTTTCAGGTCCTCGACCTCAAGCAGCGGCGCGCCGATTTTATTGCTCGCCGGGCCTCCGCTGGGTTCCGCACCGAGCAATTCCCGAGTGTACGGATGCTGCGGCGAACGGAACAGCTCTGCGCACGATGCCTGTTCGACGATGCAACCGCGCTGCATGACACATACACGATGCGCAATTCTTCGCACCAGGTTCAAATCGTGACTGATCAGTAACAGCGACATGCCCAATCTGGCCTGTAATTCCTTGAGTAAATCGAGGATTTTCAGCTGAACGGTCACATCCAGCGCCGTGGTCGGTTCGTCGGCAATCAACAATTCCGGCTCGTTGGCCAGGGCCATGGCGATCATCACACGCTGGCGCTGGCCACCGGACAGCTCGTGGGGCAGAGCCTTGAGGCGCTTGTGCGGCTCGGGGATGCCGACCATCTCCAGCAGCTCCAGCGTGCGCTTGGTCGCGACTTTGCCGGTCAGGCCCTTGTGGATGCCGAGCACTTCGTTGATCTGCTTCTCGATCGAATGCAGCGGATTCAGCGAGGTCATCGGCTCCTGAAAGATCATCGCGATGCGATTACCACGAATGTGGCGAATCGTCTTCTCGCTCAGGCCCAGCAGGTTTTGCCCGGCATAGTTGATGCTGCCGGCCGGATGGCGGGCCATCGGGTAGGGCAGCAGGCGCAGGATTGAGTGCGCGGTCACCGATTTGCCCGAGCCGGATTCGCCGACCAGCGCGAGGGTTTCGCCACGCTTGATGTCGAAACTCACGCCTTCGACGACCCGGTGCACGCGCTCGCCGAAACCGAATTCGACGGCGAGGTCACGCACTTCGATCAGATTGTCCTGATTCATTTCACTTCCTCGGGTCGAAGGCATCGCGAGCGGACTCGCCGATAAACACCAGCAAACTCAACATCAACGCCAGCACGGCAAAGGCACTCATGCCCAGCCACGGCGCTTGCAGGTTGGATTTGCCCTGGGCGACCAGTTCACCCAGCGACGGACTGCCGGCCGGCAAGCCGAAACCGAGGAAGTCCAAAGCGGTGAGGGTGCCGATGGCGCCGGTGAGGATGAACGGCATGAAGGTCATGGTCGAGACCATCGCGTTGGGCAGGATGTGGCGGAACATGATCGCGCCGTTCTGCATGCCCAGCGCCCGTGCGGCGCGCACGTATTCGAGGTTACGGCCACGGAGGAACTCGGCGCGCACCACGTCGACCAGGCTCATCCACGAGAACAGCAGCATGATCCCCAGCAGCCACCAGAAATTTGGCTGGACAAAACTGGCGAGGATGATCAGCAGATACAGCACCGGCAGCCCCGACCAGATCTCCAGAAATCGCTGCCCGGCCAGATCGACCCAGCCGCCATAGAAACCCTGCAAAGCACCGGCAATCACGCCGATGATCGAACTCAGCACGGTCAACGTCAGCGCGAACAGCACCGAGATGCGGAAACCGTAGATCACCCGCGCCAGCACATCGCGACCCTGATCGTCAGTACCCAGCAGGTTGTCCGCCGACGGCGGCGCCGGGGCCGGGACTTTCAGGTCGTAATTGATGCTCTGGTAGCTGTAGGGAATTGGCGCCCACAACACCCACGCATCCTTGGCCTTGAGCAGTTCGCGGATGTACGGGCTCTTGTAGTTGGCTTCCAGCGGAAATTCGCCGCCGAAGGTGGTTTCCGGGTAACGCTTGATCGCCGGGAAGTACCAGTTGTTGTCGTAATGCACCACCAGCGGCTTGTCGTTGGCGATCAGCTCGGCGCCCAGGCTCAGGCCGAACAGCACCAGAAACAGCCACAGCGACCACCAGCCACGCTTGTTGGCCTTGAACAGTTCGAAGCGGCGGCGGTTGAGAGGGGACAGGTTCATCTCAATGCTCCCGGCTTTCGAAGTCGATGCGCGGATCGACCAGAGTGTAGGTGAGGTCGCCGATCAGTTTCACCACCAGCCCCAGCAGGGTGAAGATAAACAGGGTGCCGAACACCACCGGGTAATCGCGGTTGATCGCCGCTTCGAAACTCATCAGGCCGAGGCCGTCGAGGGAGAAGATCACTTCCACCAGCAAGGATCCTGTGAAGAAGATGCCGATGAACGCCGACGGGAAACCGGCAATCACCAGCAGCATGGCGTTGCGGAACACATGGCCGTACAACACGCGATGACGCGTCAGGCCTTTGGCCTTGGCGGTGACCACGTATTGCTTGTTGATCTCGTCGAGGAAGCTGTTTTTGGTCAGCAGGGTCATGGTCGCGAAGTTGCCGATCACCAGTGCGGTCACCGGCAGCGCCAGGTGCCAGAAGTAATCGAGGATCTTGCCGCCGAAGCTCAGTTCATCGAAGTTGTTTGAGGTCAGACCCCTTAGCGGGAACCAGTCGAGATAACTGCCGCCGGCAAACACCACGATCAGCAGGATCGCGAAGAGAAACGCCGGGATCGCATAGCCGACGATGATCGCCGAACTGGTCCACACGTCGAAATGGCTGCCGTGCCGGGTTGCTTTGGCGATCCCCAACGGGATCGACACCAGGTACATGATCAGCGTGCTCCACAGCCCCAGCGAGATCGACACCGGCATCTTTTCCTTGATCAGGTCGATGACCTTGGCGTCGCGGAAGAAACTGTCGCCGAAATCCAGCTGCGCGTAGTTCTTGACCATGATCCACAGACGTTCCGGGGCCGATTTGTCGAACCCGTACATGTGTTCGATTTCCTTGATCAGCGCTGGGTCCAGACCCTGCGCGCCGCGATAGGACGAGCCGGCCACCGACACCTCGGCACCGCCGCCGGCAATCCGGCTGGTGGCGCCTTCGAAGCCTTCGAGCTTGGCGATCATCTGTTCCACCGGGCCACCGGGCGCGGCCTGGATGATCACGAAGTTGATCAGCAGAATGCCGAACAGGGTCGGGATGATCAGCAGCAGTCGCCGAAAAATATACGCCAGCATCTGATTACTCCGTGCCCACAGGGTCGGCTTGCAGTTTGGTTTCGACTTCTATTGCCGGTTTGGCGTCGGGCTTGACCCACCAGGTATTAATCCCGATGTCGTATTTGGGCGAGACTTTCGGGTGACCGATGTGGTTCCAGTACGCCACGCGCCAGGTCTTGATGTGCCAGTTCGGCACCACGTAGTAACCCCATTGCAGCACGCGATCCAGTGCGCGGGCGTGGGCCACCAGGCTTTTGCGTGAGTCGGCGTTGATCAGGTTTTCGACCAGTTGATCGACAATCGGATCCTTCAGGCCGATAGTGTTGCGGCTGCTCGGTTTGTCGGCAGCGGCGCTCATCCAGAATTCGCGCTGTTCGTTACCCGGTGAGTTGGACTGCGGGAAGCTGCCGACCATCATGTCGAAGTCCCGCGAACGCACGCGGTTGATGTACTGCGAAACGTCGACGCGGCGGATTACCAGATCGATGCCAAGGTCGCTGAGGTTGCGCTTGAATGGCAGCAGTACGCGTTCGAATTCGGTCTGCGCGAGCAGGAACTCGATCACCACCGGTTTGCCCGTGGAGTCGACCATTTTGTCGTCGACGATCTTCCAGCCGGCCTCTTGCAGCAGTTGATAGGCCTCGCGCTGCTGCGCGCGGATCATGCCGCTGGCATCGGTCTTCGGATTCTCGAACGCTTCGCTGAACACCTGCGCCGGCAGTTTGCTGCGGAACGGTTCGAGGATCGCCACTTGATCGGCATCGGGCAGGCCGGTGGCGGCCATTTCCGAGTTCTCGAAATAGCTGCGGGTGCGGAAGTAGGCGCTGTTGAACAGTTGTTTGTTGGTCCACTCGAAATCGAACAGCAGACCGAGTGCCTGACGCACCCGCACATCCTGAAACACCGGGCGACGCAGGTTGAAGACGAAGCCCTGCATGCCGGTCGGGTTGCTGTTGGCGATCTGTTCCTTGATTAAACGGCCTTCGGTAACCGCTGGGATGTTGTAGGCGTTGGCCCAGTTCTTTGCGGTCATTTCCAGCCAGTAATCGAATTGTCCGGCCTTCAGCGCTTCGAGGGCGACGGTGTTGTCGCGGTAGTAATCGGTGGTCATCGTGTCGAAGTTGTAGAAACCACGGTTGACCGGCAGGTCCTTACCCCAGTAATCCTTGACCCGCTCGTAACGCACTGAACGTCCGGCCTTCACTTCGGCGACCTTGTAAGGGCCGCTGCCCAGCGGAATTTCCAGGTTGCCCTTGGTGAAATCGCGATCGGCCCACCAGTGTTTGGGCAGCACCGGTAACTGGCCGAGGATCAGCGGCAGTTCGCGGTTATTGGTGTGCTTGAACTTGAAGAGCACTTTCAGCGGATCTTCGGCGATTACCTCGGAAACGTCGCTGTAATAGCCGCGAAACAGTGGAGAGCCTTCTTTTGTGAGCGTGTTGAAGCTGAACACCACGTCCTCGGCGCGTACCGGGTGGCCGTCGTGGAAGCGCGCTTCCGGGCGCAGGTAGAAACGCACCCAGCTGTTGTCCGGGGCTCTTTCGATCTGCCGGGCGATCAGGCCGTATTCGGTGAAGGGTTCGTCGAGGCTGTGTTTGGTCAGAGTGTCGTAGATCTGCCCGACGTCATCGGCCGGTACGCCTTTGCTGATAAACGGGTTGAGGCTGTCGAAGCCGCCGAAACCGGCCTGACGGAAGATGCCGCCCTTGGGCGCATCGGGGTTCACATAATCGAAATGCTTGAAATCGGCCGGGTATTTAGGCGGCTCGTTGTACAGGGTCACGGCGTGTTGCGGAGCGGCAAAAGCCAGCCCGGCGAACAGCAAACCGCTGGCCTGGACGAGCAGGGCGCGGATCGGTTTCATTGATCTTTCTCCGAAGACTTCAGCCACCACGCGCTCAGGCCCAGGGTGTAGGGCGGCGTGGTGACGAAGGCCAACCGGTTGCGGTAGGCCAGACGGTGATAATTGAGGTACCAATTGGGAATGCTGTAGTGCTGCCAGAGCAGCACGCGGTCGAGCGCCTTGCCGGCGGCGACCTGCTCGTCGCGGGTGCGCGCGGCGAGCAATTGTTCGAGCAGGTGATCCACTACCGGGTTGGCAATGCCTGCGTAATTCTTGCTGCCCTTGACCCCGACCTGACTGGAGTGGAAGTACTGCCACTGCTCCAGGCCCGGACTGAGGGTCTGGTTGAGCGTCATCGAGATCATGTCGAAATCAAATTGATCGAGGCGCTGTTTGTACTGCGCCCGATCCACGGTGCGCAGGCGCGCGTCGATGCCGATGCTGTTGAGGTTCTCGATATAGGGCTGGTAGAGGCGCTCCAGGTTCGGATTGACCAGCAGCAGCTCGAACCGCAGCGGTTGGCCGTCAGCGTTTTGCAGGCGCTGACCGTTGAGCTTCCAGCCGGCTTCGGCGAGCAATGCCAATGCCTTGCGCATGGTTTCCCGGGGAATGCCGCGTCCATCGGTTTTTGGCAGGGTGAACGGCTCGGTGAACAGCTTGGCCGGCAGTTGTTCCTTGTACGGCTTGAGCATCAGCCATTCATGCCCGACCGGCAGGCCGGAGGTGGTGAACTCGCTGTTGGGGTAATAACTGGTGGTGCGTTTGTAGGCATCGCTGAACAGTGCGCGGTTGGTCCACTCGAAGTCGAACATCAGGCCCAGCGCTTCACGGGTCTTAACGTCCGAGAACGTCGCACGGCGGGTGTTCATGAACAGGCCCTGACTCTGGGTCGGGATCTGATGCGGGATCTGTGCCTTGATCACGTCGCCACGGCGTATGGCGGGGAAGTTGTAGCCGTTGGCCCAGTTCTTCGCCTGATGCTCGATGTAAATGTCGAACTCGCCAGCCTTGAACGCTTCGAAGGCCACGTCGCTGTCGCGGTAAAACTCGACTTCCATGCGATCGAAGTTGTACTTGCCGCGATTGACCGCCAAGTCCTTGCCCCAGTAATCCTTGACCCGCTCGAAGATCAACTGCCGGCCCGGCGTCACCGAAGTAATGCGATACGGGCCGCTGCCCAACGGTGGTTCGAAGGTGGTGGCCTTGAAGTCGCGGTCTTTCCAGTAATGCTGCGGCAGCACCGGCAACTCGCCGAGGCGCAGGATCAGCAGCGGATTGCCCGAGCGCTTGAGCACGAAGCGAATGCGCTGCTTGTTGAGAATGTCGACCCGCAGTACTTCCTGCAACGCGGTACGGTACAGCGGATGGCCGTCCTTGAGCAGCGTTCGATAGGAGAAAGCCACGTCATAAGCGGTGATCGGCGTGCCGTCGTGGAAACGCGCTTCCGGGCGCAAATTGAATACCACCCAGCTGCGATCTTCGCTGTACTCCACCGATTGCGCGATCAAACCATAGCTCGACGCCGGCTCGTCACCGGACGGCGAATATTGACCGGTACCGACCATCAACGGCTCGTTCAGCTCATTGATGCCGTACTGGAGGAAATTCGCCGTGGTGACCGGGCTGGTGCCTTTGAACGTGTACGGATTGACCGTATCGAAGGTGCCGAACGCCATCACCCGCAACGTACCGCCCTTGGGCGCTTGCGGGTTGACCCAGTCGAAGTGGGTAAATCTTGCCGGGTACTTGAGCGTGCCGAACTGCGCATAACCGTGACTTTCGGTAATCGTCGCGCTTGCGGTTGAGCTCAAGGCCAGGCTGATCAGGAACAGGAGGAGGGGACGCTTCAAGTCAGATCCGATCCAGGCGGCTTGGGCTTAGTGGGCCGTACAGTAACAGCTTGTCTGGACAGGAAAAAGATGCGGGTTAAAGAGCCCCTCACCCTAACCCTCTCCCGGGGGAGAGGGGACTGACCGAGTTGTTTCTTCGAGCTGCGCCGACCTGAACTGTCGAGCCGAACTTACGTTTTGAAAAGCCCCTCACCCTAACCCTCTCCCGGAGGGAGAGGGGACTGACTGTGGTGTCTGGGCGAATTGCATCGACGTGCGATACCGAGTCGAACTCGGATTTTGAACAGCACGGAGATCGGCTCCCTTTCCCCCTCGCCCCCGTGGGGGAGAGGGCTGGGGTGAGGGGGATCGATCTAAAGCACACCACAAAATCCGGACCAAAAAAAGCCCCTGAAATCTCAGGGGCTCTTCTGTCAGTGCGGCTGATAAACCGTGAGCATCTGCCCCGGCTTCAGTGCTTTGCCCGCACCCGGATTCCAGCGCTTGAGATGCTGCATCTCAACGTTGAAGCGCTTGGCCACGACGTACAGCGTGTCGCCGCGTTTGACCTTGTACTGGGTTTGCTGCGCGCTGTCGTCCTTGCCTTTGCTCTTGCTGTTGGCCGCAATCACCGTGTTGACCCGGCCGGATTTGCGCGCCGGCGCGCGCTTGGTGGTGTCTTGCATCACCAGGGTCTGACCAACCTTGAGGTTCTTGCCGGTCAGCTTGTTCCAGCGCTGCAGATCCTTGACTTCGACCTTGTTGGCCTTGGCGATGGAACCGAGGTTGTCGCCACGCTTCACCCGATAGGCACGCTTGAGCTGCGCCACTTCCGACGGATCGGCGCCTTCGAAGACTGGTTTCAGCGAACGCGGGCTGATCAGCTCTTCCGGACGCATGGTCTGCAAACTGGCCGTCAGCAATTGCGCCTTCGACGTCGGCACCAGCAAATGCTGAGGGCCGTCGATGGTGGTGCGTTGCTTGAAGGCCGGGTTGAGCTGGAACAGTTCGTCTTCGTCGATGTTGGCCACCGCAGCGACCTTGGACAGGTCCATGCGCTGGTTGATTTCGACGACCTGGAAGTACGGTTCGTTGGCGATCGGGTTGAGGTTCACGCCGTAGGCTTCCGGCGCCAGCACCACTTGCGAAAGCGCCAACAGCTTCGGCACGTAGGCCTGGGTTTCCGCCGGCAACGGCAGGTTCCAGTAGTCGGTGGGCAGGCCGAGCTTTTCGTTACGTTCGATGGCGCGGCTGACCGTGCCTTCACCGGCGTTGTACGCCGCCAGCGCCAGCAACCAGTCGCCGTTGAACATGTCGTGCAGGCGGGTCAGGTAATCCATCGCTGCCGTGGTCGAGGCGGTGATGTCGCGACGGCCATCATAGAAGCGCGTCTGACGCAGGTTGAAGTAACGCCCGGTGGACGGAATGAATTGCCACAGACCCACCGCATCGGCCCGGGAATAGGCCATCGGGTTGTAGGCGCTTTCAATCACTGGCAGCAGGGCCAGTTCCAGCGGCATATTGCGTTCTTCGAGGCGTTCGACGATGTAGTGAATATAGAGACTGCCGCGTTCACCGGCGTTCTCGAGGAAAGAGGGATTGCTGGCGAACCACAGGCGCTGTTGCTCGATGCGCGGGTTGACGCCGAGACCTTCCTGCAGCTGAAAGCCCTGGCGCATGCGCTCCCAGATGTCCTGGGGAACCTGTGGGCTGGGCTTTTCGGACAGCCAGATCGGCTTCTGCTTGGCTCGCGCAGCAATGTTCGGCGTATGGGTCGCTTCAGTCTGCGGAGCATGGCTGGAACAGCCCGCCAGCGTGGCGGACACAGCCACCGCGATGGCCTGCGCCAGGCGGGTCAATGCGTCTGAATTGACGGACTTACGTATGGATGACGACATTGGCTGGAAGTAAGTTCCGGGCAAAAATGTCGGGCGATTCTAGAAAGCGCACCCCCTGCGGTCAACCATTCAGAATTTTTGTACCAAGTAGTGGGGGGCTTAGAACTTATCTTTCCAAGCCCGCAGAGCCGCAAATACCTCACTCGGCGCCCGGTTTTGAGCGCCTGCCCGTTCGTCCACTTTTTGTGTAACTAATGTTTCAGAGGTACGCAAGAACGGGTTTGTGAGCTTTTCCAGTGCCAGGGTCGAAGGCAGGGTCATGACGCCGTTTTGCCGCTGCTGAGTGACTTTTTCCAGACGGGCGGCGATGTCCGGATTGCCCGGCTCGACGGCAGCGGCAAACTTCAGATTGCTCAGGGTGTATTCATGGGTGCAGTAGACCAGGGTATCTTCCGGTAGAGCAGCGAGGCGGCTGAGCGAGTGGTGCATTTGCTCCGGCGTGCCCTCGAACAGGCGACCGCAACCGGCGGCGAACAGGGTGTCGCCGCAAAACAGCAGGCCGTGGTGGTAATAGGCAATGTGTCCCAAGGTGTGACCGGGCACCGCATAGACGTCGAAGTCCCAGCCGAGCACGCTGACCGTGTCGTTGTCCTCGAGCGCCACGTCGCGCCCCGGGATGCTTTCGCTGGCCGGGCCGTAGACTTTTGCGCCGCTCAGCGCTTTCAGGCGTTCGACGCCGCCGACATGATCATGATGGTGGTGGGTGATCAGGATGTCGCTCAACACCCAGCCCGGATGCGCTGCAAGCCACGCCTGCACCGGCGCGGCATCGCCCGGGTCGACCACGGCGCAGCGCTGGGTGCGGTGATCCTGTAACAACCAGATGTAGTTGTCGGTGAACGCGGGCAGGGCACTGATCTGTATCATCGTCGGAATTCGCCAAGCGGAAAACATTGGCGCATCTTAGTAGTTCCTGGCGCTTTGGAGAATGCGATGAGTGATAAAGCGTTCGCACAGGCTGATCCTGACTGGCTGGCCCTGATCGGTGCAGCCCGTGAATGGCTGTCCGGCCCGCTCGGGCAATTTCTGCTCGATGAAGAGCGGCGCATGCTCGAAGACGAGTTGGGCCGTTTCTTTGGCGGTTATCTGGTGCACTACGGGCCATCGGCCGAAACCCCGCCGTCGGCACCGCAAGTGCAGCGCAATGTGCGCCTCGGTGCACCGTTGCCCGGGGTCGAGATTGTCTGCGAGGAGCAGGCCTGGCCGCTGAGCGAGCATGCCGCCGATGTGGTGGTGATGCAGCACGGTCTGGATTTCTGCCTGTCGCCCCACGGTTTGCTGCGTGAAGCAGCGAGCAGCGTGCGTCCCGGTGGGCATTTGCTGATCATCGGCATCAACCCCTGGAGCACCTGGGGCCTGCGCCATGTGTTCGCCCACGACGCCTTGCGCCAGGCGCGCTGCATCTCGCCGTCGCGGGTCGCCGACTGGCTCAATCTGCTGGGCTTCGCGCTGGAGAAACGCCGCTTCGGGTGCTATCGTCCGCCGCTCGCGTCACCCAAGTGGCAGGCCCGTCTGGCCGGCTGGGAACGCAAGGCCGGTGACTGGCAACTGTCGGGTGGCGGCTTCTATTTACTGGTCGCACGCAAGATTGTGGTCGGACTGCGACCGTTGCGTCAGGAACGGCGCGAGCCGATGGGCAAGCTGATTCCGCTGCCGATGGCCAAGGTCAACCGCCGCCGCATCGAACCGTAAAACTTTCTTTTATTTGTGGCCGGGTGTGTCCCGGCCTCGGTCATTGTCGATCCGTGATCGGCAGGACAGGCATTTTTCTGGATAGATTGGCATGAGCGAAAGCGTTGAAAGCGTCGACACCGTAGAGCTGTTCACTGACGGCGCCTGCAAAGGCAACCCCGGCCCCGGCGGCTGGGGCGCCTTGCTGGTGTGCAAGGGCGTCGAAAAGGAACTGTGGGGCGGCGAAGCCAACACCACCAATAACCGCATGGAACTGCTCGGCGCGATCCGTGGCCTCGAAGCCTTGAAGCGCCCCTGTGAAGTGCTGCTGGTGACCGACTCGCAGTACGTGATGAAGGGCATCAACGAGTGGATGGCCAACTGGAAGAAGCGCGGCTGGAAAACCGCCGCGAAGGAGCCGGTGAAAAACGCTGATCTTTGGAAGGAGCTGGATGAGCAGGTCAACCGCCACAAGGTCACCTGGAAGTGGGTGCGTGGGCATATTGGCCATCACGGTAACGAGCGGGCGGACCAGTTGGCTAACCGTGGCGTTGACGAAGTGCGCGGCTACAAGCAAAGCTGATTTCGCTTCTGAACCGTGGTGCGGCCATTTACGAGCAAGCTCGCTCCCACAGGGAAATGCATTCCAGATCTGATGCCCTTCCCTGAATTGGAATGCATTCCAATGTGGGAGCGAGCTTGCTCGCGAAGGGCGCGCCACGGTCTGACTGAAACACCCCGCCGAGCGTGTTAACATCCGCGTTTTTTGCAAGATCGACCCGTTGAGAGCTGAACACTGATGGCCACCAGATCCGTTGTACTCGATACCGAAACCACCGGCATGCCGGTGACCGATGGTCACCGGATCATTGAAATCGGTTGTGTCGAACTGATCGGTCGGCGCCTGACGGGCCGGCATTTTCACGTTTACCTGCAGCCGGATCGCGAGAGTGATGAAGGCGCTATCGGCGTCCACGGCATCACCAACGAGTTCCTGGTTGGCAAGCCGCGCTTTGCCGAAGTGGCCGATGAGTTCTTCGAGTTCATCAAGGGCGCGCAGCTGATCATCCACAACGCGGCGTTCGACGTTGGCTTCATCAACAACGAATTCGCCCTGATGGGTCAGCACGATCGTGCTGACATCACCCAGCACTGCTCAATCCTCGACACCCTGATGATGGCTCGGGAACGTCACCCGGGGCAGCGCAACAGCCTCGATGCGTTGTGCAAGCGCTATGGCGTCGACAACTCCGGCCGTGAACTGCACGGCGCCTTGCTCGACTCGGAGATTCTCGCCGACGTCTACCTGACCATGACCGGTGGCCAGACCAGCCTGTCGCTGGCCGGCAACGCTTCCGACGGCAATGGCACGGGCGAGGGCGCGGACAACTCGGCGACCGAGATTCGCCGCTTGCCGGCTGATCGTCAGCCAGCGCGGATCATTCGTGCAACCGAAGAGGAACTGGCGGCGCATCTGGTGCGGCTGGAAATTATTGCCAAGTCCGCCGGTGGCCCGGCGATGTGGACGCAGATCGCGGAAGCTGACGCCCAGGCTTGAAGATCAACGGATCGGACGATCTTTGCTTTTGGCGGCATGAAGCCAACTGGCCACCCTCGCCACATTCGCTGCAACCCTCTACCCTTGAGTGCATTGGCCGATTCAATTCGGCCGCCTCAGGACACTGAGCCTCATGTACAAAGATTTGAAGTTTCCGGTGTTGATCGTTCATCGCGACATCAAGGCCGACACGGTCGCCGGTGACCGTATCCGTGGCATTGCCCAAGAGTTGGAGCAGGAAGGTTTCAGTATCGTGTCGGCCACCGACTACGCCGAAGGGCGGTTGGTCGCGTCGACCCATCATGGTCTGGCGTGCATGCTGATTGCCGCCGAGGACGCCAGCACCCACTCACATTTGTTGCAGAACATGGCCGAGCTGATCGGTCTGGCGCGGGTGCGTGCACCGGATCTGCCGATCTTTGCCCTGGGCGAGCAAGTCACCCTGGAAAATGCGCCGGCCGATGCCATGGCCGAGCTCAATCAACTGCGCGGCATTCTCTATCTGTTCGAAGACACCGTACCGTTCCTCGCCCGGCAAGTGGCCCGCGCGGCGCGCAAGTACCTCGATGGCTTGTTGCCGCCGTTTTTCAAGGCGCTGGTGCAGCACACCGCCGACTCCAATTATTCCTGGCACACCCCCGGCCATGGCGGCGGTGTGGCGTATCACAAGAGTCCGGTCGGGCAGGCGTTTCACCAGTTCTTCGGTGAAAATACCCTGCGTTCGGATTTGTCGGTGTCGGTGCCGGAGCTCGGTTCGCTGCTCGATCACACCGGGCCGCTCGCCGAAGCCGAAGCGCGCGCCGCGCGCAATTTCGGCGCCGATCACACCTTTTTCGTGATCAATGGCACCTCGACCGCCAACAAGATTGTCTGGCATTCGATGGTCGCGCGCGACGATCTGGTGCTGGTTGACCGCAATTGCCACAAGTCGGTGTTGCACGCGATCATCATGACCGGGGCGATCCCGCTGTATCTGTGCCCTGAGCGTAATGAGCTGGGGATCATCGGCCCGATCCCGCTGAGCGAATTCAGCCGCGAGTCGATTCAGGCCAAGATCGACGCCAGCCCGCTGACCAAGGGCCGCGCGCCGAAAGTCAAACTCGCCGTGGTCACCAATTCGACTTACGACGGTCTCTGTTACAACGCCGAGCTGATCAAGCAAAGTCTCGGCAACAGCGTCGAGGTGCTGCATTTCGACGAGGCCTGGTACGCCTATGCGGCGTTTCACGAATTCTTCGCCGGGCGCTACGGCATGGCCACCTCGCGCAGCGAAGACAGCCCGCTGGTATTCACCACGCATTCCACGCACAAACTGCTCGCCGCCTTCAGTCAGGCCTCGATGATTCATGTGCAGGACGGCGGTGCGCGGCAACTGGACCGTGACCGTTTCAATGAAGCGTTCATGATGCACATCTCGACTTCACCGCAGTACAGCATCATCGCCTCGCTCGACGTTGCCTCGGCAATGATGGAAGGCCCGGCCGGGCATTCGCTGTTGCAGGAAACCTTTGACGAAGCGCTGAGCTTCCGTCGCGCGCTGGCCAATCTGCGGCAGCACATCGCCGCTGATGACTGGTGGTTTTCGATCTGGCAGCCGCCGGGTGTCGAGGGCATCGACCGCGTGCAGACCGAAGACTGGTTATTGCAACCGGATGCCGAGTGGCATGGTTTTGGGGAGGTCAGCGACGATTACGTGTTGCTCGATCCGATCAAAGTCACGCTGGTCATGCCGGGGTTGAACGCCGGCGGCGCGCTGAGCGAGAAGGGCATCCCGGCGGCGGTAGTCAGTAAATTCCTCTGGGAGCGGGGGCTGGTGGTGGAGAAGACGGGTCTGTATTCATTTCTGGTGCTGTTCTCCATGGGCATTACCAAAGGCAAATGGAGCACGCTGCTCACCGAGTTGCTGGAATTCAAACGCAGCTACGACGCCAATGTGCGCCTCGACACCTGCCTGCCGTGTGTTGCTCAGCAAGACATCGTGCGTTATCGCGGCATGGGCCTGCGGGATTTGTGTGATCAACTGCACGCCTGTTACCGCAGCAATGCCACGGCCAAACACCTCAAGCGCATGTACACCGTGCTCCCGGAAATTGCCATGAAACCGGCGCACGCCTACGATCATCTGGTGCGTGGCGAAGTCGAGGCGGTGCCGATCGATGATCTGGAAGGACGCATCGCCGCGGTGATGCTGGTGCCGTATCCGCCGGGGATTCCGCTGATCATGCCCGGCGAACGCTTTACCGAGTCGACACGCTCGATCATCGATTACTTGAAATTTGCTCGCACGTTCGATAGCAGCTTCCCCGGTTTTGTCGCGGATGTGCATGGATTGCAGCACGAAGATGAAGGCAATGGGCGGCAATACACCGTCGATTGCGTCAAGGAATGAGGACTTTTCCCAGTATGCAACCGGTCATGAATCCGAAATACCCAGGGCTGTCGGTGCGTGTCGCCGATGAAGGCTTTGCGCCGTATATCTGGGGCAGCGACTTCAGTTTCGAGGTCGCCGCCTATGGCGCTGCCGTGATCGGCCAGCCTGTCGAGCAATGGCGGGTGACGCCGATCGTGCCGTACCGCAAGTGCTACGGCATCGATCCGGAAGAGTTCAGCGCCTTTCATAACGCGCCGGACAGCGCGATTTTCATGGCGTATCTGGATGATCAGCCGGTCGGCCATCTGGTGATCAGTACCAACTGGAACGGCTTCGCCCATATCGATGAGCTGGCGGTGCATGCGCCGGCGCGGCGCCATGGCGTGGCCAAGGCGTTGCTCGATGTCGCGCAGTTCTGGAGTCGCAAGAAAAAACTGCCGGGGATCATGCTCGAAACCCAGAACAACAACCTCGGCGCTTGCCGGTTGTATGAGCGTTGCGGCTACGTGATTGGCGGCGTGGACCAGTTGCGCTATCGCGGCATTGATCCGAACACCGCCGAAGTGGCGCTGTTCTGGTATCGATTGTTCGATAACCCGCTGGAAAACCCGCTCAGCTCGCCAGCATCGCCTCGGCTTGTTCCGTGATGATCGCCAGTAGCGTCTGAATCGCCGATGCCGGCGCGGTGTGCTTGAACGTCAGGGCATAGAGGCTGATCGGCACGGCCGGCGACAGCGGGCAGACATCCAGCCCTGCCGGACGCGCGCCCAGTGCGGTGAACGGATCGACGATGGCCAGGCCTTCGCCGGCCTCGACCATGCTGCGCATCATCTGATGGGTTTGTACGCGGGTCTGGATGCTCGGTGCCGGGCGCAACGCCTGGAGTTTGTTTTCCAGCGCCGGGCTCAGCGGGTCCTGGCCTTCGAGGCCGACCATGGCCTGGCCAGCGAGATCCTGCAGGGAAATGTATTTCTGTTTCGGTTGCAGCCAGCCATGGGGGGCGAGCAGTTGCAGCTTGCCCTGGGCCAATGGCCGGCAATCAATGTCGGGGTGTTCGGGATCGTGCAGGCTCAAGCCGAGATCGCTTTCACGTAACAACAGGCTGCGGACGATATCGCGGGTTGGCGCGCTGAGCAGGCTGCACGGTGCATCGGGCAGGCGTCGGCGCAGGGCGGCAAGGCTTTGTGGCAGTAATTGTTGCGCCAGCGGCGGGGTGCCGATGATGCGCAAGGGTGGGGCGAGGTATTGCTTGAGGCTGCTGGCCAGACGCTGCACCGGCTCCAGCGCTTCATAAACGTGGGCGATTTCGACCTGCAATGCCCGCGCCTCGGGCGTCGATTGCAGGCGCCCGCGCACGCTGGCAAACAGCATGAACCCCAACTGACTCTCGGCTTCGCGCAAACGCTCTTCGACCTCGGCCACCGGCAACTGCAACCATTCGGCGGCGGTGCCCAGGTGACCGGTCTGCAAGAGCGCCTGAATCACTTCGATATGACGTAAACGCATGCGTGAAGTCCATGTTCAGCAGGTGGGGTCAGTGGCTGAATCCTACCCCAACTCTGCGCATATGACTTCTGCTCATAACGGCCAGTTATGAAGCGACGGTGGTCTCAGGCTCTCGGGTCAGGGTGATGCCTGACTGAACCAGGAGAAACTCATTGTCGTTGACCTTGTTGACGCGATCGCCAATGGCCAGTTTGTAAATCGGCTCCGAGCCAGTGGAACCGTCTGCCGACGGGTTGGATTCCTGGAACTCATGCACGGAATAAACGCGGCCTTCCGCATCTCTTGCATGGAACTGACCGACCAGTACTGCTGCCATCTGCTTAGAACCTCTGGAGATAAAACGCTTGATTTGCGGCTTGGTAGACCGCCATCAAGGCCTGTAAGTTTTCCTACAGGAAAAAAATAATCAGCGCGCGGGAATTTCCCATTGTGTGCTGGTGGAATCGTCACCGGATCATCTATAACTAGTGGCTCCTCCCACGGACCATCGAGAGTTCTTCCATGAGCAATGTCTACAACGTCGCTGTAGTGGTCGGTAGCCTGCGCAAAGCTTCGATCAATCGCAAAGTCGCCCTGGCACTGGCGGAGCTGGCCCCGGCGAACCTCAAGCTTGAGATTGTCGAAATTGGCGATCTGCCACTGTATAACGAAGACATCGACGGCGATTCTCCGCCGGCAGCCTACAGCACTTTCAGGCAAAAAGTGGGTTCTTCCGACGCGGTGCTGTTTGTCACGCCCGAGTACAACCGTTCGGTGCCGGCGCCACTGAAGAATGCCATCGATGTTGGCTCGCGGCCTTATGGCAAGGCTGTCTGGAGTGGCAAACCGGGGGCGGTGATCAGTGTATCGCCGGGTGCGATCGGTGGTTTCGGGGCGAATCAGCATCTACGCCAGTCGTTCGTATTCCTCAATGTGCCGTGCATGCAGCAACCGGAAGCGTATCTGGGCGGCGCGGGTTCGGCGTTTGACGAGGCGGGCAAGTTGAGCGAGTCGGTGAAACCTTTTCTGCAAAGCTTTATCAATGCCTACGGACAATTCGTAGAGCAACACAAAAAATAAGTTCACCGAAATCCCTGGCACAACAGACATCCTGTGGGAGCGAGCTTGCTCGCGAAGAGGCCATCAGCCACACATCATGGGTGACTGACAGTCCGTCTTCGCGAGCAAGCTCGCTCCCACAGGTTTTAGTGTTTAGCTCTTCTACTTAATTTAAGGCTGTTGCGGATGCTCGCTGCGTCACTGATTTTCCTGCTGACCATTACCCTTGTCATCTGGCAACCCAAAGGCCTTGGCGTCGGCTGGAGTGCGACGCTTGGCGCGGTGTTGGCGCTGATCTTCGGCGTCGTTCACCTCAGCGACATTCCGCTGGTGTGGCAGATCATCTGGAACGCCACCGGCACCTTTGTCGCGCTGATAATCATCAGCCTGTTGCTCGACGAAGCCGGGTTCTTCAACTGGGCCGCGTTGCACGTGGCGCGTTGGGGGCGAGGCAGTGGGCGCAAGCTGTTTGCCTTTATGGTGCTGCTTGGCGCATTGGTGTCGGCGTTGTTTGCCAATGACGGTGCAGCGCTGATCCTCACGCCGATCGTGATTTCGATGTTGCTGGCGCTACGGTTTTCCCCGGCGGCGACGTTGGCGTTCGTCATGGGCGCGGGTTTTATTGCCGACACGGCGAGCCTGCCGCTGGTGGTATCGAACCTGGTCAACATTGTTTCGGCAGACTTCTTCCACATCGGCTTCAACCGCTACGCAGCGGTGATGGTGCCGGTCAACTTCGTCAGCGTGGCGGCGACGCTGGGCATGCTGCTGTGGTTTTTCCGCCGCGATATTCCCTCGGCGTACGACCCTGAGCAACTCGAACATCCTGAAACCGCGATCCACGATAAAGCCACGTTCTACGCCGGTTGGGCGGTGTTGGTGATTCTGCTGATCGGCTGCTTTGCGCTGGAGCCGCTGGGCATTCCGATCAGTGCGATATCTGCCGTGTGCGCCGCGCTGTTGCTGGGCATCGCCGCCCGCGGCCACAAGATTTCCACGCGCAAGGTGATGAAAGAGGCACCGTGGCAGATCGTGATTTTCTCGTTGGGCATGTATCTGGTCGTGTATGGCCTGCGCAATGCCGGGCTGACCGGGTATCTGGCCGGTTGGCTGGATGTCTTTGCCGGTCATGGCGTTTGGGGCGCGGCAATGGGCACGGGTGTGCTGACCGCGTTGCTGTCATCGATCATGAACAATTTGCCGACGGTGTTGATTGGTTTGTTGTCGATTGATGCCAGTCAGGCCAGCGGAGTGGTCAAGGAAGCGATGATCTATGCCAACGTGATTGGCAGTGACCTGGGGCCGAAGATCACGCCGATTGGCAGCCTGGCCACGTTGTTGTGGCTGCATGTGCTGGAGCGCAAGGGGATTCATATTGGCTGGGGCTATTACTTCCGGGTCGGGATTGTGTTGACGGTGCCGGTGTTGTTGGTGACGTTGGCGGCTTTGGCTTTGCGGCTTTCACTTTAGACCGAGGTGACCCCATCGCGAGCAGGCTCACTCCTACAGGGGAATGCATTCCAAATGTGGGAGCGAGCTTGCTCGCGAAGGCGTCATATCAAACACCAACAAACTCAGGCCTGGCCCGGGACATTCGGCCAAAGATCCGACACCAGAAACAACCGCTCAGCCTCTTCCCATTCCCCCTGCGCGTTCTCGGTCAGGCGCACCATCAGCTGTGCCGGGGCCAGCGGCTCAAGATCCTCCAGCCACATGCGTAAATGCTCCATGGTCCATGTCTGGTCCGCCGGATAATGCGCCGGTGCCAGCCAGGCGTGGCGGGGCAGGGGTTGCCAGCGTCCTGCCGGACGTTGAGCGACGAATGCTGGCCAATCCTTCTGATGCAACCAACTGCCGCGCAAATGCTGCGGGTGCGCACCGCTCGGTGATTCAGCCGGCCCGGGCCACGGATACAACAGATAACCACCGAGCCACAGCTGCGCGCTGAACACCTCGATATCCAGCGCCGCCAGCACTTCGCGACTTTCCGGGCGCGCCGAGATCGGCAATTGATGCTCGGCCAGATGCGCCAGTTTGCGATCCAGCCGATCATGACAACCCGGGCCTAGCCACTGCGCGGGATCACGACCGTCGCCATTTTGCGGGCCGAGATAAAGCTTGATCGCCAGTTCCGGGTGATGCACGCCGTCGCGGTCACGCAACAGCATGTCCAGCTCGCCGAGGGTGTGGCCCTCGCGGCGGATCGGCAGGTTGGCGGCGATCAGCTCAATGCCCGGCGCATGCTCCACGGCAAACTGCCACAGCCGTTCGTAATACAGGCCCAGACGCCGCGTGCGCGCCTGCGACAGCCAATGCAACAAGCCATAACTGTCGCGGTCGAGCTGGCGCAACCAGTGCTCCAGCCGCTGCGGGTCATGCACCCAATCGCTACCCGCCAGCGGATGACGCTGCGGCCATGGCGTGGTGGCGAGCATCGGCGGGGCGAGGATCACCCACGCCAGATCCCGCACTTCCGGGTGGCGTAATTGGTGGGGCAACTGAAGCAAATCGGGAAACAGGATCATCTTGCGAGCATAGCCTGAAACATGAGCGCACCCTTGAGGCTGAAAGGATTTTGTCTAACCGGCGCTTTCGCCCATAATCGTGCTTTTCGCGTTTTCGATTGTCCGCAGAGGTCCCATGGAGCAATTTCGTAATATCGGCATCATCGGTCGCCTGGGCAGTTCCCAGGTGCTGGATACCGTCCGCCGACTGAAACGGTTTCTGCTCGATCGTCACCTGCATGTGATCCTCGAAGACACCATCGCCGAAGTCCTGCCGGGCCACGGTTTGCAAACCTCGTCGCGCAAAATGCTCGGCGAAGTCTGCGACATGGTCATCGTCGTCGGCGGTGACGGCAGCCTGCTCGGTGCCGCGCGGGCGCTGGCCAAACACAATATTCCGGTGCTGGGGATCAACCGTGGCAGCCTCGGCTTCCTCACCGACATTCGTCCGGACGAGCTGGAAGTCGAAGTCGCCAAGGTGCTCGACGGCCACTATCTGGTGGAAAACCGCTTCCTGCTGCAAGCCGAAGTGCGCCGCCACGCCGAGGCCATTGGTCAGGGCGACGCGCTCAACGATGTGGTGCTGCACCCCGGCAAATCAACGCGGATGATCGAGTTCGAGCTGTACATCGACGGTCAGTTCGTCTGCAGCCAGAAGGCCGACGGCCTGATCGTCGCGACGCCGACCGGTTCCACCGCGTATGCGCTGTCTGCCGGCGGGCCGATCATGCATCCCAAGCTCGATGCCATTGTGATTGTGCCGATGTACCCCCATATGTTGTCGAGCAGGCCAATTGTGGTCGATGGCAACAGTGAGCTGAAAATCGTCGTGTCGAAAAACATGCAGATTTACCCGCAAGTCTCCTGCGATGGGCAGAACCACTTCACCTGCGCGCCGGGCGACACCATCACCGTCAGCAAGAAAGCACAGAAGCTGCGGCTGATTCATCCGCTCGACCACAACTACTACGAAGTCTGCCGCACCAAGCTCGGCTGGGGCAGCAAGTTGGGTGGTGGAGGCGACTGATGCTCGATCCCGCGCGCAGTTATGACCTGATTGGTGACGTGCACGGATGCGCCCTGACCCTTGAACACTTGCTGGACCGTCTCGGTTATCACAAGCAGGGCGGGGTCTGGCGGCATCCATCGCGCATGGCCGTGTTCGTCGGCGACATCATCGACCGTGGCCCGCGCATCCGCGAGGCGCTGCACATCGTCCACGACATGGTCGAGGCCGGTCAGGCCTTGTGCATCATGGGCAACCACGAATTCAACGCATTGGGCTGGAGCACGCCGGCGCCGCCGGGCAGTGGCAAGCAGTTCGTTCGCGAACACACGCCGCGCCACGCGCGTCTGCTGCACGAAACCCTGACCCAGTTCGAAGACCATCCCGGTGACTGGCACGATTTCCAGCGCTGGTTCTATGAGTTGCCGCTGTTTGTCGACGCCGGCCGCTTCCGCGTCGTGCATGCCTGTTGGGATGCCGGCCTGATCGAGCCGTTGCGCGCGCTGTTCCCCAATGGCTGTATCGACGAACACTTCCTCCAGGCTTCGGCGGTGCCGGACAGCTTTGCCTGCACCGTGTTCGACCGTCTGTTGCGCGGCACCGACATGCGCCTGCCGGATGGTCTGACCATGACCAGCGGCGATGGTCTGGTGCGGTCGTTCTTCCGCACCAAGTTCTGGGAAGACGATCCGAAGACTTACGGCGATATCGTTTTCCAGCCTGATGCACTGCCAGATCCGGTGGCGCAGAAGCCGCTGACGTCCAGCGAAAAAAACAACCTGCTGCGCTACGGCGTCGACGAGCCACTGCTGTTCGTCGGCCATTACTGGCGCAGCGGCAAACCAGCGCCGATCCGCCCGAACCTCGCGTGCCTGGATTACAGCGCGGTGCTTTACGGCAAACTGGTCGCCTATCGTCTGGATCAGGAAACACGTCTGGATCCGCATAAATTTGTCTGGGTCGATGTCGAGCGGCCGGAGGTGCTGCAATGAGTGCGGTAGCGGTATTGCGTCTGCCGTTGGCGGTGGATTTGAGTGGTTTCGTCAAGCTGCTGCAACGCATGCAGGTCCCGCATCGGGTCAGCGAAGAGGCGGGCGAGCAGGTGTTGTGGGCGCCGGCGGAAATCAGCGAAGACGTGCGCTCCTTGTACGAACGCTTCCCGGCGGGTGATCCCGATCAGCAAATGGACATCCCCGTTACGCAGACCTTCAAGCGGCCGAGCTTCGCCGAGCAACTGAAATACGCCAAGGCCACCGGGTTCATCCTGTTGTTGTGCCTGATCGTTGGCGGATTGACGTACCTCGGCGAGAACCTGCAAACGCTGCGCTGGCTGACCTTCCTCGACTTTCAGGTGGTCGGCGAGTACATCCATTTCACGCCATTGGCCGACAGCCTGGCGGCAGGGCAGTGGTGGCGTCTGGTCACGCCGATGCTGATCCACTTCGGCATCCTCCACTTGGCCATGAACGGCATGTGGTACTGGGAGCTGGGCCGGCGTATCGAGTCGCGCCAGGGCAGCATCAATCTGATCGGCCTGACGCTGCTGTTCAGCCTGGTGTCCAACTACGCGCAATTTGCCTGGAGCGGCGCGACCTTGTTCGGCGGCCTGTCCGGCGTGCTGTACGGTTTGCTTGGACATTGCTGGATCTTCCAACTGCTGGCGCCGAACCCGGCCTATCGCCTGCCGCGTGGCGTGCTGGTGATGATGCTGGTGTGGTTGCTGGTGTGCATGTCCGGGCTGATCTCGATGATCGGTTTCGGCGAAATCGCCAACGCCGCCCACGTCGGCGGGTTACTCATCGGATGCTTCACCGGTTTGTTGGGCGGTTTGTATAACCGCCGTAAACTGGCCGCCTGAAATTTTCAGTAGATAAAGAGCACGGAGACCCTGATGTCCTCTTTTAACGACATGATCAACAACATCACCCCGGACATCTACGAGAGCCTGAAACTGGCCGTGGAAATCGGCAAGTGGTCCGACGGTGGCAAACTCACCGCCGAACAGCGCGAACTGTCGTTGCAGGCGATGATCGCCTGGGAAATCCAGAACCTGCCTGAAGACCAGCGCACCGGTTACATGGGCCCGCAGGAATGTGCATCGAAGTCGATCGAAGTGCCGAACATTCTGTTCAAATCGGATGCCATCCATTGATCGAGATTGGCCGCGGTGCAATCAGCAAAATGTCGGCGCGCCTGGACGGGCCGAACGTGCAATACGCGTTTCGTCTGGATGACGTCGAGGTGCCGGTCAACCCGTTGATCGGCAGCACGGTGCGTCTGGAATACCTGGGGGCGATTCACTGCACCCATTGCGGGCGCAAGACCAAAACCAGTTTCAGTCAGGGTTACTGCTACCCGTGCATGACCAAACTGGCGCAGTGCGACCTGTGCATCATGAGCCCGGAGCGCTGCCACTATGACGCCGGCACCTGCCGCGAGCCGGAGTGGGGCGAAAAATTCTGCATGACCGACCATGTGGTTTACCTGTCCAATTCGTCGGGGATCAAGGTTGGCATCACTCGTGCTACGCAACTGCCGACTCGCTGGATCGATCAGGGCGCATGTCAGGCATTGCCGATCATGCGCGTCTCGACACGGCAGCAATCGGGCTTCGTTGAAGACCTGTTCCGCAGTCAGGTCGCGGATAAAACCAACTGGCGCGCGCTGCTCAAGGGCGATGCGGCGGCGGTCGATCTGGCGCAGGTACGTGACCAGTTATTCGAAAGCTGCGCCGAAGGCCTGCAAGGTTTGCAGGAGCGATTCGGCCTACAGGCTATTCAGACGATTGCCGATGTCGAACCTCTCGAAATCCGCTATCCCGTCGAGCAATACCCGGCCAAAATCGTCAGCTTCAACCTGGACAAGAACCCGATTGCCGAAGGCACGCTGCTGGGGATCAAGGGTCAGTACCTGATCTTCGACACCGGCGTGATCAATATTCGCAAGTACACGGCTTATCAGCTCGCCGTGCATCAATAAGGACGCCAGCATGCGCACCGAACAACCGAAGATGATTTACCTGAAGGACTATCAGGCGCCCGAGTACCTGATCGACGAAACACACCTGACCTTCGAGTTGTTCGAGGATCACAGCCTGGTCCACGCGCAGTTGGTCATGCGCCGCAATCCGGCACGTGGCCCGGGCCTGCCGCCGCTGGTGCTCGATGGCCAGCAGCTGGAGTTGCTCTCGGTAACGCTGGCGGATCAGGAACTGTCTGACGGCGACTACCAGCTCACCGAAAACCACCTGACCCTGCAGCCGACCAGCGAAAGCTTCACGGTCGACACCAGCGTGAAGATCCATCCGGAAACCAACACCGCGCTGGAAGGCCTGTACAAGTCCGGCACGATGTTCTGCACTCAGTGCGAGGCCGAAGGTTTCCGCAAGATCACCTATTACCTCGACCGCCCGGACGTGATGAGCAAGTTCACCACCACCGTGGTCGCCGAACAGCACAGCTATCCGGTGCTGCTCTCCAACGGCAACCCGATTGCCTCGGGCCCGGGCGAAGACGGCCGGCACTGGGCAACCTGGGAAGACCCGTTCATGAAACCGGCGTACCTGTTTGCGCTGGTGGCCGGTGATTTGTGGTGCGTTGAAGACAGCTTCACCACCATGACCAACCGCGATGTTGCACTGCGCATTTACGTCGAGCCGGAAAACATCGACAAGTGCCAGCACGCGATGAACAGCCTGAAGAAGTCGATGCGCTGGGACGAAGAGGTTTACGGTCGCGAGTACGATCTGGACATCTTCATGATCGTCGCCGTCAACGACTTCAACATGGGCGCGATGGAGAACAAAGGCCTCAACATCTTCAACTCCAGCGCCGTACTGGCCCGCGCCGAAACCGCGACCGACGCCGCACACCAGCGCGTTGAAGCAATCGTCGCCCACGAGTATTTCCACAACTGGTCGGGCAACCGCGTGACTTGCCGCGACTGGTTCCAGCTGTCGCTGAAAGAAGGTTTCACCGTATTCCGTGATTCCGGCTTCTCTGCTGACATGAACTCGGCCACGGTCAAGCGCATTCAGGACGTGGCTTATCTGCGCACCCACCAGTTCGCCGAAGATGCCGGCCCGATGGCCCACGCTGTGCGCCCGGACAGCTTTATCGAAATCTCCAACTTCTACACCCTGACCGTGTACGAGAAGGGTTCGGAAGTGGTTGGCATGATCCACACCTTGCTCGGTGCCGAAGGCTTCCGTAAGGGCAGCGATCTGTACTTCGATCGCCATGACGGCCAAGCGGTGACCTGCGACGACTTCATCAAAGCGATGGAAGACGCCAACAGTGTCGACCTGAGCCAGTTCAAGCGCTGGTACAGCCAGGCCGGCACGCCGCGTCTGGCGGTGAGCGAGTCTTACGACGCTGCCGCAAAAACCTACAGCCTGACCTTCCGCCAGAGCTGCCCGGAAACCCCGGATAAAGTTGAAAAACTGCCGTTCGTGATTCCGGTCGAACTCGGCCTGCTCGACAGCCAAGGTAACGAAATTGCCTTGCGTCTGAGCGGCGAAGCATCGGCGCAAGGCACCACCCGCGTGATCTCGGTCACCGAAGCCGAGCAGACTTTCACCTTCGTTGATATCGCTGAACAGCCGCTGCCCTCGCTGCTGCGCGGCTTCTCCGCGCCGGTGAAACTGAGCTTCCCGTACAACCGCGATCAGCTGATGTTCCTGATGCAGCACGACAGCGACGGCTTCAACCGCTGGGATGCCGGTCAGCAACTGTCGGTGCAAGTGCTGCAAGAACTGATTGGCCAGCAGCAGAAGGGCGAGAGCCTGAAGCTTGATCCGCGCCTGGTCTCGGCGCTGCGTACGGTGCTGTCGGATGAGTCGCTGGATCAGGCCATGGTCGCCGAAATGCTTTCATTGCCGGGTGAGGCGTACCTCACTGAAATCAGCGAAGTGGCGGATGTCGATGCGATTCATATCGCCCGTGAGTTCGCTCGTCAGCAACTGGCGGAAGGTCTGTTCGAAGCGCTGTGGCTGCGGTATCAGGCCAACCGTGATCTGTCGAAGCAAACCCCGTATGTGGCCGAAGCCGAGCATTTCGCCCGTCGCGCGCTGCAGAACATTGCGCTGTCGTACCTGATGCTCAGCGGCAAGCCGGAAGTACTCGCGGCGGCGCTGGAACAGTTCGAAACAGCCGACAATATGACCGAGCGCCTGACCGCGCTGGCGGTGTTGGTCAATTCGCCGTTCGAAGAGCAGAAAGCCTTGGCGCTGGCCAGTTTCGCCGAGCACTTCAAGGACAACCCGCTGGTGATGGATCAGTGGTTCAGCGTGCAGGCCGGCAGCACCTTGCCGGGCGGTCTGGAACGGGTGAAAGCGTTGATGCAGCACCCGGCGTTCAACATCAAGAACCCGAACAAGGTGCGTGCACTGGTCGGTGCGTTTGCCGGGCAGAACCTGATTAACTTCCACGCGGCGGACGGCTCGGGTTATCGCTTCCTCGCGGATCTGGTGATTGAGTTGAACGGCTTCAACCCGCAGATCGCTTCGCGCCAACTGGCGCCGCTGACGCGCTGGCGTAAATATGACGATGCGCGGCAGGCGCTGATGAAGGCTGAGCTGGAGCGGATTCGGGCGTCTGGGCAGTTGTCGAGTGATGTGTATGAGGTGGTGAGCAAGAGCCTGGCTTGATGGTGTGTTGGTGTCGGTGTTCCAGCGATGGACCGGCCCTCACCCTAGCCCCCTCCCAGTGGGAGAGGGGACTGACTGAGGTGGATGGTTGAGCACACCGACCTGAAAGTCCGAAGTCGAACTCAGATTCTGAAACAGATCAAAAGCCCCTCACCCCTAGCCCTCTCCCAGTGGGAGAGGGGACTGACTGAGGTGGATGGTTGAGTTACACCGACCTGAAAGTCCGAGCCGAACTCAGGACTTGAAAAGCACGAAGATCGGCTCCCTTTCCCCCTCGCCCCCCTGGGGGAGAGGGCTGGGGTGAGGGGGTAGGATTTATGCATCACCATAAAACCCAAGCCGTACACATAAAAAAACGCCGCATTAACCAATGCGGCGTTTTTATTGACTAAAAGTTACTTCAGGTCGAAACGATCCAGGTTGGTGACCTTCGTCCACGCCGCAACAAAGTCCTTAACAAACTGCTCCTTCGCATCCGAACTGGCATACACCTCAGCCAAAGCCCGCAGTTGCGCATTCGAGCCGAATACCAGATCAACCCGCGTCGCCGTCCACTTCACGCTGCCGGTTTTACGGTCACGCCCCTCGAACTCATCCGCATCCCGTGACGTTGGCTTCCACTCCACCCCCATGTCCAGCAGGTTGGTGAAGAAGTCGTTGGTCAGCGCCTCGGTCTGCGAAGTGAACACACCATGCCGGGTTTGCCCGACATTGGTGTTCAACACCCGCAAACCGCCCAGCAGCACAGTCATCTCCGGTGCGGTAAGGGTCAGCAGTTGCGCCTTGTCAATCAGCAACGCCTCGGCCGAGACGGTGTATTTGCCTTTGCTGTAGTTGCGGAAGCCATCGGCAATCGGTTCAAGGAAACCGAAGGAGTCAACATCGGTTTGCTCTTGGGTTGCATCCGTACGCCCCGGGGTGAACGGCACCGTGACCGAATGGCCGGCGTTTTTCGCTGCTTGTTCGACTCCGGCATTCCCGGCCAACACGATCAGGTCCGCCAGCGAGACTTTCTTGCCAGTGGCTGCGCCGTTGAATTCATTTTGAATGTCCTCAAGGGTTTGCAGCACTTTGGCCAGTTGCTCAGGCTGGTTGGCCTGCCAGAACTTTTGCGGTGCCAGACGCAGACGGCCACCATTGGCGCCGCCGCGCTTGTCGGAGCCACGGAAGGTCGAGGCAGCGGCCCATGCGGTCGAGACCAGTTGCGACACCGAAAGGCCTGACGCGAGGATTTTGCCTTTCAGCGCAGCCGCGTCGCTGTCGTCGATCAGCGGATGAGTGACATCCGGAATCGGATCCTGCCACAGCAATTCTTCGCTCGGCAGTTCCGGGCCGAGATAGCGCGACAGCGGGCCCATGTCGCGGTGGATCAGTTTGTACCAGGCACGGGCGAAGGCGTCGGCCAGTTGATCCGGGTTGGCGAGGAAGCGCCGCGAGATCTGCTCGTAAGCCGGGTCGAAACGCAGCGCCAGGTCGGAGGTGAGCATGGTCGGCGAAAGCTTTTTGCTCGGATCATGGGCATGCGGAACGGTGCCGGCACCGGCGCCGTTTTTCGGAATCCACTGATGCGCGCCAGCCGGGCTTTTGGTCAGTTCCCACTCGAAACCGAACAGGTTTTCCAGGTAGTTATTGCTCCACTTCGTCGGTGTGGTGGTCCAGGTCACTTCCAGACCGCTGGTAATGGTGTCGCCACCCTTGCCGGTACCGAACGCGTTGCGCCAACCGAGGCCTTGTTCTTCGAGGCCGGCCGCTTCCGGCTCAGGCCCGACGTTATCGGCTGGGCCGGCGCCGTGGGTTTTACCGAAGGCGTGACCGCCAGCGATCAACGCGACGGTTTCTTCATCGTTCATGGCCATGCGGCCGAAGGTTTCGCGGATGTCGTGGGCTGAAGCGACGGGGTCTGGATTGCCTTCCGGACCTTCGGGGTTCACGTAGATCAGGCCCATTTGCACGGCGGCGAGCGGGTTTTCCAGATTGCGTTCGCCCTGATCGGTGCGGCTCTCTTCTTTGCCATGCAAATCCGGCTCGGCGACCAACGTACCGTCACCGGGTTCCTGCATGGCGGACTTGTCCTTGCCGTAACGGCTGTCGCCGCCCAGCCATTCGTGCTCCGAACCCCAGTAAACGTCTTCGTCCGGCTCCCACACATCTGGACGGCCACCAGAGAACCCGAAGGTTTTGAAACCCATGGATTCCAGCGCGACGTTCCCAGTGAGAACGATCAGGTCGGCCCAGGAAATATTGCGGCCATATTTCTGCTTGATCGGCCACAGCAGGCGCCGGGCCTTGTCGAGGCTGACGTTGTCCGGCCAGCTGTTCAGTGGTGCAAAGCGTTGTTGCCCGGAGCCGGCGCCACCACGGCCATCGGCGGTGCGATAGGTGCCGGCGCTATGCCAGGCCATGCGGATGAAGAGGGGGCCGTAGTGGCCAAAGTCGGCTGGCCACCAGTCCTGAGAGTCGGTCATCAGCGCATTGAGATCTTGTTTCAGCGCCTGGAAGTCCAGGCTTTTGAAGGCTTTGGCGTAGTCGAAATCCTTGCCCAACGGATCGGACTTTGGCGAATGCTGACTGAGGATTTTCAGGTTGAGTTGATTCGGCCACCAGTCACGGTTCGTCGTGCCACCACCGGCGGCGTGGTTGAACGGGCATTTCGATTCGTTTGCCATGTTCGGGTCCTTATCAGGTCTGCTACGGCCGGCTCGTGCCGACTTCGGACTAGTAAGGCTAGACCCGACTGGGGAAGTCAGCTAATAGGCCGACTATTGGACGTTGATAGTCAGAACCTTTTACTGCGCGCTCGCCCCTATATGACCTTGATCAGGTGGATTGGGCCGTGTCGTCCTCCGGCACGTCGTCAAGGATGTCCTCTTGCCCTGGCAACTCGGTAATCACACTGAAATCCGTCACCTCAACCGCGCCCAATCCATACCCCAGCAAATGGAAAGAAAACGCTTTGCGCTCTTGCGGGTTGTCGAAGCTGAAGTTCATTTCCAGTGGCTGCTCGGCGGTTGCCACCATCTCCTGCGGCAGGCCAATCTGCACGTCCTGTTCAAACTCTTTGGCCTTGAGCTGAATGTACGCCGCTTGTTGCGGATCGACCGAGCGCACGGTCAGGCGCACGCGGGTGTGCGAGCCTTTGGGCATTTCCAGGTACTGCGCGCCGATCAGGTTGTCGGCCCAGTCATCCTTGATTTGCGCTTGCAGCGGGATGACGTTGGTGCTGCCGAACTGATAGCGATGATTGAGCGGCGTGCGCAGCAGCGACAGGTCGAGAGCGTTGGCGCGGGCGGCGATCTGCCGGGCCGGGTGACCGCTGTAGTTGCCTTTGTACGTGGCGCTTTCAGCGATGAACCCGGCGCTTTCGTAATAGCGGCAGCGGCGCGGCATGTCGCACTCGGAAAAAATCCCCTGACCGTTGTGATAGCGCAGCTTGCCGTTGGTGAACGACATGATTTCGCGGCCGCTGTCGTAGTCGCGAAACAGCGAGCGGCCGCTCAGCGCGGAAGGCACCGGCAGGTCGAAGTAGTCGAGGATGGAAGTGCTCAGATCGACGTGGCCATACACGCCTTTGTTGAGCCGTGGCAGTTGTTCATGCTCCGGCGCCAGGGTCAGGTTGAAGCCCCATGAAGAGGCCAGGCGCACGCCGTCGATGCCGTGGGATTCGTCCGAGGTGATCACCACCAGCGTATTTTTCAGGACGCCCTGGCGCTCGAGGCCGCTGAGGAATTGCTCCAGCGCATCGTCGAGATAACCGACGGCGGCCTGTTTCGGCGTTTCGTAGCGCTCCAGGTATTCCTCGGGCGCGGAGTAGGGCTGATGGGTGCCGACGGTCAGCAATGTCAGCATCCACGGCTTCTTCTGCTTTTTCAGTTGGCCGACATAATCCAGCGCACCTTCGAAAAACGCCTTGTCATCCTTGCCCCACGGGAACTCCAGATAATTGCTGTTGCTGAACCATTCCAGACCGTGCGTCGCATCGAAACCAATGTGCGGCATGATCTTGTCTTTGGCCATGAAGCGCAGCCCGGCACCTTGCAGATAGTGCGTGCTGAAGCCGTGTTCACGCAGTTGCGCCGGCAGGCAGGCCTGATTGCGCTCGTTGAGGGTGAGCATTTCCACGCCTTTGGGCGTGCCGTTGTTGAGTTTGTCGTAATCGCCGCAGAGCATCGCGTACAGACCGCGAATGGTCTGGTGCGTATGCAGCACGTAGTCCGGGGTGTTCATGCCGCGCTCGGCCCAGCGGCTGAGGTTGGGCATCAGGTCTTCCTGATAATGGCTGCCGATCGCCTCGCGGTTGGCGCGGATGTAAGCCCCGGGAATGCCTTCCAGCGCGATGATCAGCACGTTGCGTGCTTGTCCCGGCGCGGCCAGCAGTTTCTGCCCGTTGAGGTCGACGTCGGTGAGCCCGGCCATGGCCGGCGCGGGTTCTTCGACATCGCCGTCCAGCCATTCCTCGGCCTGGATCTGCAGATCGGCGACCTCGCTGGCCAGCAATTGGTGCGGCAGGTTGTACTGACGCCACGGATCCGCTTCGTTTGGCCACAGGTTCTGCGCGCCCCAGTGGGCGGCGAACAACACCAACGGTGCGCTCCAGTGCAGCGCGTGGCAGGGGCGGACGTGGCAGGTCGCGGTTGGCAAACCGGGTCAGCAGCCAGAACAGCAGGGCCAATAGCAAAGTGATGCCCAGTGCAGGATGGGCCAGGCCGCCACCCGTGGAGTTTTCCACGAACTGCGGATCGATCAGGTAATGAATGTCCGAAGGCGTCGGCAGCCGACCGACCGCGCTGACCAGTTCAGCGGTCGCCACCGCCAGCAATCCCCAGAACAGCAACACCGGCAAGGCCAGCCACCACGCCCGGCGATGCAGCAATACCACCAACAGGCTGCCGATGCCCAGATCCGACAAATAGCCCAGCGGTGCCGACCAACCCAGCGCCGCACGCAGGCACACCGGCACCACCAGCACCAGAACAATCAGGGAAAAGAGGCGGGCATGCGGCTGCCGCAACCGGTTAAAAAGAGCGCTCACAAAAAAGACCTTCCAGCCATTAAATCGTCATAAAAGTGTGCGCGATGATACCAAGGGTGAGCTGTCTGATCGCCCTTTTAAACCCTCATCTGATGTGCTGGTGCGGTGGCCCCTGAAGGTGATGGAGTGTCTGCAGGCCTGACCGGCCTTCGCGTGGCTCGGCAATCGACGAAATTGAGGCTGGTGGATTTATTGTTTCAGGCTGTTTAACCCGTCGAGCCGCCACCGGATTCCAATGTAGGCGCTGCGGCACGCTGCGATCTTTTGATCTTGTTATCGAAACCCGGCATCACAAGATTGCAGCCTCCTTTCGCTCGACAACCCGTGCTATCGATATGCGATAAAGATATTTAATTTCTATTTTTTATAGCGATAAAGTCAGGCCTTTCAGCACACCACCCCCATGCTGCGAGGTTGTCATGGCCACACCGTTCAAACGTTCTGCACTGACTCTGTTGGCCGCCTCCCTGGCCGCGAGTGCGTTGTTCAGCACCGGCGCCCAGGCCGAAGGCAAGATC
Organism: Pseudomonas sp. H1_D05; assembly: GCF_054682705.1. NCBI lineage: Bacteria > Pseudomonadati > Pseudomonadota > Gammaproteobacteria > Pseudomonadales > Pseudomonadaceae > Pseudomonas > Pseudomonas sp. H1_D05. The sequence continues at coordinate 5,636,228 of NZ_CP162825.1, read as the reverse complement.
AGCATCGCCCAGCAATTCGGCATCGGTTACCTGATTCTCGATGTAGTGCGCGACCAGAATCTCATCGAAAAACACGGCAAGGAGCAGGGCCTCGACATCAAGGTCGACTGGAACAGCATCTCCGGGGCCACCGCGATGAACGAAGCATTACTAACCGGATCCCTCGACGTGGTGTCCGCCGGTGTGCCGCCGATGCTCACCGTGTGGGATCGCACTAAAGGCAAACAGAACGTCAAAGCCATCGCCGCGCTGGGTTCGATGCCCAACTATTTGCTGACCAACAACCCGAACATCAAGACGCTCAAGGACTTCACCGACAAGGACCGGATTGCCGTACCGGCCGCCGGTGTCGGTTTCCAGTCACGCACCTTGCAGATCGAAACCGCTAAGGAGTTCGGTGACGCGCAGTACAAGAAATTCGATGACATCTCAGTCAGCCTGCCGCACCCCGATGCAACGGCCGCGCTGATCGCCGGCGGCTCGGAAATCAACTCGCACTTCTCCAGCCCGCCGTTCCAGTACCAAGCCTTGCAGAATCCCAACGTGCACAAAGTGTTGAGTTCCTACGACGTGCTCGGCGGCCAGGCTACGTTCAACGTGCTCTACACCACGGAAAAATTCCACGACGAAAACCCGAAAACCTATAAGGCGTTCTACGACGCTTTGGCTGAGGCTGAGAAAATCATCAAGGCCGACAAACCGGCGGCGGCTCAGGCTTATATCCGTGTCGAGCAGTCGAAGTTGCCGCTGGCCCTGGTCGAGCAAATCGTCAAAGACCCGGAAATCGACTTCACCGTGGTGCCACAGCGCACCTTTATTTATGCCGAGAAATTGCAGGAACTGGGCGTGCTGAAGAACAAGGCCGACAGCTGGAAGGATTACTTCTTTGAAGAGGCGCATGGTGCTGCGGGGAGTTGAAAGTCAGTAGCGTGCGCGAGCTTTATTCACGATCGCGTTTGCTTCGCGCCTCTTACTGCTGAACCAGAGTGGCCTGGTCATCACAGGCCACTCCGGTTCAGCGGTCAATCAACTACATTGAAATTTTCACTGAACTGGTTATCGCCTGGCCACCAGCGGAAAAGACAGTTAACTGTTTTGCCTTTGCTGAGTTCCAGTCCCCAACGGGGGGCGATTGCATACGATTTGCCAGTTTCCAGGCTTGAGATATTGGTATCCAGCGAACTGCCATTCGCAAATGAGAGGGCCAGATTAAAGCGCGTCATGTCTTGCTCCGGCGTGACTTTGGCGCCTATATCTCCGATTTTCGACAATGAGATCGTGTTGCTTTGAAGATCCAGTCCCTGGAATTCAAAAGGAAAATTTTCGTTTCTGTTTGCATTCATCGTTCATTGCTCCAGTTCGTTGCGATAGGCTGCAGTCATTGCAGGCAAGGCATAGCGTAAAGAGCAAAGAAAATTGGAGTAACTGTAAAAAATGACAGTTTTTTATAGCTAAAGGAAATTGACCTGCGCGTTTGAAGTAATATAGGTAATCGTGGCAAAGCAACGCTTCCGTCGGTTCAAATCAACGCTCGCCATCATCAAAAATTCTTTCAATCGGCATCTCGAACGCCCGAGCAATCTGAAAGGCCAGTGGCAGACTCGGGTCGTAGCGTTCGTTTTCAATCGCGTTAATCGTCTGACGCGACACGCTCAGGCGTTCAGCCAGATCGACCTGCGACCATTTGCGCTCGGCGCGCAATTCCTTGAGGCGGTTTTTCATTGGTAGCGGCGTCGCGCAATGTGCAGGCCGACAATCCACATCAGCCCCATCACCGGCCATACACACGTCCACGGAATATGCGGGGCGCCGACGTTTTCCAGAAAACCGTAGCTGAAGGTCAGCAGTGCCGAGGCGGCGAAGGCAAAACCCAACGCCTCAAACTGGATGCGCAAATGCATTTCGTCCATGCGCCGCATATTGCGCACGATGGCCCAGCACATCAGTCCCGCCGGAATGACCGGCGTCACTGCGACGGCCGAGCGCAGCACGATGGGGGCGTCCATCAGATATTGCGAGGCAACCAATGAGGCTGTCAGCACCAGCATGTAGATGATTAATGCTGCGCCCAATTCGAGGTAGTACCGGTTCATTCTTCACTTCCTATGTAAAAGACCCTTTACATGGTCGCCGAAGATTTATCCGATGTAAAGCACGCTTTCCATCACGCTGGTCGCCTCGAACATGCTGGTGTCGGAGCAGTTGCAGCGTAGGGGCACGCGTTCTGGACAGCGTAATAACCACTCAGTAGCATTCGAACTCAACGGATTATCCCTTCGCACGTCGTCCGACGTGCAACGCTCAAGGAATCGACATGCGCGAGACCCCCAATGACCCACAACGAACCGTCGTGACCTTGGTCAACGGCGAGATTCACCATGAAACCCATATCAGTTTCAGCTCCATGTCGCTCGTCGATGGCGAAATTCGGGTGCATCGTGCTGAAGGCAATCAGCTAGACATTCCGGTGGCCGGGGCGGACTTCGCTTGGCGCATTGATCTGGATGGGGTGCACAGAGTACCGGTGACGCAGGCAGCGGTTGAACCGGTTGAACCGGTGCGTGCCGATGACAGCTTGAAGTTGTTCACCTCGAAAAACGTGTGGATCACCCTCGGGCTGTGGTTCTTCGTCAGTTCGGTTTTCGGTTGGCTGGGGATTGTGGCGGCAGGCGGATATCTCGGTTACCAGTGGCGTGAGGTGGAAAAGCGCAAGGGACAGTTGGCCAAGGCACCCGTAGATAAGGCCGTGCCCCGTTCCGGCTCGGGAATGTCACGGGAAAGTGTGCGCAAGGCATTGGCCCGCAGGCGTTAATGCGGCGCCCATCAAAGACAAAAAAAGGGGCGGCCTGATTATCGATCAGGCCGCCCCTTTTTTATTGCCGCTCAGTCAGATCAGTGCATTTTGCTGTGATCGTGACCTTCCATGTTGGTCAGCGCACGAACCGGTGCCTTCACTTCGATGGTTTCTTTTTCGCCCTTGGCGTTTTCCACGGTCAGGGTCAGCGGTACGCTTTCGCCTTCTTTGAGCTGACCGTTCAGGCCCATCAGCATCACGTGATAGCCGTTCGGATCAAGCTTGACGGCTTTGCCGGCCGGCAGCTCGACGAACTTCACCGGGCCCATGCTCATGACGTCATTCTTCATGGTCATTTCATGGATCTGCACGTCCTTGGCCGCTGGCGTCGCGACGCTGAGCAACTTGCTGTCACTGTCGGCGGTGAGGGTCATGAACGCGCCGCTGGCGGACTGGGTCGGCACGGTGGCACGGACCCAGGCGTCGTCGACTTTGGTCTGCGCGGACACCTGGAACGCCAGGCCCAGCAGAGACAGACCGATGACAGCGCGTTTGATGTGGTTCAGAACAGGTTGCATCAGCAAACCTCCATAACAGTAAGCAAATCTTCCGTGCATTGTTCTGCCGAAAGCGAGGTGGACAGACCCAGGCGCAAGCCGCCGTTGGAGTCGTAAACGTAACTGGTGGCAGTGTGCGAGATGGTATAGGTGTCGCCGGCCGGGACTTTCTCGTAGAACACGTCGAATTCCTTGGCGGTGGCCGCGGTTTCCTCGAGTGTGCCGTACAGCGCAACGAACGTCGGGTCGAAGGCTTTCATGTAGGCGTCGAGGATTTCCGGGGTATCGCGCTCGGGATCGAGGGTGATGAAGATCACCTGCAAACGATCGCCATCGGCGCCCATCAGTTTCTTGATTTTCGCCGCGCGGGCGAGGGTGGTCGGGCAGACTGCCGGGCACTGGGTGAAGCCGAAGAAGACCATCGGCATCATGCCGCGAAAGCTCGACAGCGTCATGGTTTCGCCATCGGTGTTCTTCAGTTTGAAGGTGCGCCCCATGATCTTGTTACTCAGATCCTTGCCGTACTTGTACGACAGTTGGCCGCGGGTGTCGCAGCCGGCGAGCAGGCCGAGCCCGAGTACGCCCATTCCCGCAAGCACCTTGCGGCGAGTCAACAAAGCCGTCATCTAATACCGCCTTTTGCAGCCCGTCAGTCAGCAGGACTGGCGGGGGGTTAACCGTAAAAGCGGCGCATGATACCAAACTGCAGGCAGACGCCGGCCACGGATCGCCGCACGGCAGAGGATCGCGCGACAAAAGGTGTAAGAAAAAGTGACTACAGCTTACTGGACGCTTGATTCAGCGGCGCTCCAGCCCCCGCCCAGCGCGGTGTAAAGGTTGACCTCGGCGACCAGTTGCGCGAGGCGATCGGTGATCAGGCCTTGCTGCGAACTGAACAGCGAACGCTGCGCATCGAGGAACGTCAGGCTGCTGTCGACGCCATTCTGATAACGGTTTTGCGCCAGGTTGTAGTAAGTCTGTGTGGCCGCGACCAGATCGCGCTGCGCCTGCAATTGCTGCTGATAAGTGCTGCGCGCAGCGAGGCCGTCGGCGACTTCCTGAAATGCGGTTTGAATCGATTTTTCGTATTCGGCCACCGCCACATCTTTCTGCAATTTCGAATAATCCAGGCTGGCGCGCAGGCTGCCGGCATTGAAAATCGGCAGGCTGATCTGCGGCTGAAAGGTCCAGGCGCCAGAGCCACCGCCGAACAGCCCGGACAGATCGCGGCTCGACGTCCCGGCATTCGCCGTCAGGCTGACACTGGGAAAAAACGCCGCCCGTGCCGCACCGATATTGGCGTTGGCTGCTTTCAGTTTGTACTCCGCCTGAAGGATGTCCGGACGCCGTTGCAGCAGATCCGAGGGCAGGCCGGCGGGCAGTTGCCGCACCAGCTCGCTGGCCAGTGGACGGGCGGGCAGCGACTCGGGCACCGGCGCGCCGACCAGCAAGGTCAGGCTGTTCAAGTCCTGGGCGACCTGACGCTGATAGCGCGCCAGATTGGCCCGGGAACTGTCGACGCTGGTTCTGGCCTGCGCCTGCTCCAGCGCTGACGATTTGCCGGCCTCACGGTTGCGGGTGGTCAGGTGCAGGCTCTGTTCATCGGCAGCAAGGGTGTCGCGGGTCAGCTCCAGCAGCTCCTGATCGGCGCGCCAGGTCAGGTAGGCGTTGGCGACGTTGGCCACCAGACTCAGCTCGGCACTGCGCCGCGCTTCTTCAGTCGCAAGCCAGGTTTGCAAGGCCTCCTCGCTGAGGCTGCGCACGCGACCGAAGAAGTCCAGCTCATAAGCGCTGATGCCGAGGTTGACCGAGTACGTCGAATTGATCAGCGCTTTGCCTTGGGTCACGCTCGGCGGCATGCGCTGGCGCAATTCATTGGCATTGGCCGACACCGCCGGCAGCAGGTCGGCGCGCTGAATGCGGTATTGCGCCTGAAAGGCTTCGACGTTGAGTGCCGCCACGCGCAGGTCGCGGTTGTTGACCAGCGCGCTTTCGATCAGTTGTTGCAGCACCGGATCGGTGAACAGCGTGCGCCAGTCCTCAGCGCTCGTGGCGGGCTGCGTTGCTGTCGGATACTGCGCGGCGGTGGGGGACGCGGGGCGCTGATACTCGGGAATCAATGAACAACCGGCCATCAGCACCGCGATGGACAGCAGGGAAAGTCGCAACGTCAACATCGAACTGCCTCATGCATTTAGAGAGCTTTGTGCTCAGGCGCCGGCCATCCATTTCGCCAGGCCATGGCGGCCACTGACGCCGAGTTTGGCCGTGGCGCGTTTCAGGTACGTCTCGATCGAGCTGTTTTTGACCCGCAGCTTTTCCGCCATTTGCGGCACGGTGCCGCCGGTCAACAGGCCGAGGCAGACTTCTTTCTCGCGCACCGACAGGGCGATGTCGCTTAATGCCAGGCGCTCATCGAACACCTGCGCCAGCGGCGCCTGATCCAGTTCGGCCAATGGTTGGCGCGGTTGCCGGGCGAGGATTTGCCGACTGATCTGCGCGTGACGTTCGATCAGTGGCAGCAGGGTGTCGGACAGGCTCTTGAGAAACGACAGCTCCGGCAGGGAAAACACCCGTTGGGTATGTGGTCGGTAAAACGAAATCACGCAACGGCGGTTGGACGTACGCGAAACCAGATTGCATTGATGCGCACTGTGTTGCGGATGGCGAGGCTGGAGCGAGGCTTTCAGTTGAATCAGCAGCGAGTCGTTCATCTCGATCATCTTCTGCAGCAGCGGATGATCGTCGGGGCTTTCCAGCGGATCGGGCGCTGCACAGGTCTGCGTCAAACCGGCGCTGCCCAACGGTTTGATGTCGACCACACTGGCCTGACGTTCATCCAGCGTCCACTCACTGAGATCCACGCGGTTGACCGGCACCAAGGTGTCGACCAACTGGAACATGTTCGTGGCGAAGTGATCATCGCCGGTGCTGGCAATCAACTCACCCAGTTGCCAGTAGAAGTGTGGGTTTTCCATATTACGAATGCTGCCGGTCAGATTCATATCCTTCATCCTTGGTTCAGAGCCATCACTGAATCGTCTGCCGTCTCTGTAAAAGCCGCCCACGCAGTCATTTCTCCTTGAACATGATCTGGAGCGGGATTTAAGCCTATGGATTTGTCCTACGTCTGTAGGGGAAAACAGGGACACAAAGTGCCACTATTTCTGAATATTGGCGCCGGGGTTCTGACGCTGTTAAACGCCGGCGTAACGGCGAGAGTGACTGTTCAGTCACGCTCAAGCCCCGGAAAACCTGGCGAAGGGGAATTCTGATCGGCAGCGCTCGGGTAAATGGCGGCGCTGCTATGTGGTTTTTTTCCTACAAGCTTTTCAGTATTTCCTCTCCGAACTTTTCGACAGTGCCTACGGTAAACACGCCCACAAGGTCAGACAGGGGTGTACGAGCCTGGTGGTTGTCCGGGTTTCAGGTGTCATGTCGGCGCCGGGGCCGATGCTTGAATACCGGCAAAATTTCATGAGATGGATCTTATGCAGCCTACTTCTGCCAACGTGGCGGACGATGTGTCCGTGCCTGTCGAGACATTTGCGCTGACTGCCGCCCAACGGGATATCTGGCTGGACCAACTGAGCCGCGGCGATTCGCCGCTGTACAACATTGGCGGTTACGTGGAGCTGAGCGGGCCGCTGGATCCGGCATTGCTGCAATCGGCGCTTGAGTCTCTGGTGGCAGCGAATGATGCCTTGCGCATTGTTCTGCGATCGGACGTTGGTCACGACGGGCTGCCGTTGCAAGGGTTTGCGCAGGCGCTGCCGGTGGCCATGCCGCTGTTTGATCTCAGCGGGCAAGCCGATCCACAGTCGGCGGCCCGGGCGCTGGTTGAAGCACAGATGGCGCAGGCCTTTGTGTTGAGCGGGCAGGCGTTGTTCCGCTTCAGTCTGATTCGCCTCGATCGCCATCTTCACTGGCTGGCAGCCCAGGCCCATCACTTGATCATTGATGGCTGGGCGTTCGCGCTGCTGTTCAAGTCGGTGGGCGAGATCTACAGCACGTTGTGCCGTGGCGAGCATCCGCGCAGGGCGGCACCGTCCTATGTCGGCTTTATCGAAGAAGACGCGCGCTACCATCAGTCACCTCGCTATGAGCGCGATCAACGTTACTGGCTGGACAAGTACCGTAGCTTGCCCGAGCCCTTGTTGACGCCCCGTCATCGCGAATTCCTTGATGTTGAAGCAGCGCCAAGTCGCATCCACGTCGAGTCTTTTCCAGCCGTGCTGCACGAGCGCATGAAAGACACTGCGCGGCACCTCGGCGGTTCGGCCTTTCATGTATTGCTGGCGGCGCTGCACGTGTATTTCAGTCGTACCGCGCAACGTGACGAGTGGGTGGTCGGTTTGCCGATTCTCAATCGCTCCGGTGCCCGCTTCAAAAGCACCTTGGGCTTGTTCACCCAGGTCAGTGCAATGCGCATGGGCTTCGGTCGAACGTTGTCATTCGCTGGATTGATCAAGGCGATCGGCGCTGACCTGAAGCAGGATTTCCGCCATCAACGCTACCCGCTGAGCGAGATGAACCGCGCGCTGGGGCTGTTGCGTGAAGATCGTGCGCAACTGTTCGAGCTGTCGCTGTCCTACGAGCAGGACGACCATGACTATCGTTACGGTGAGGCGTCGGGGCACTCGGTAAAGGTCTCCAACCAGCACGAGGCGACTCCGCTGGCCATTCACCTGCGCAGCAACCGTTACACCGACAAAGCCTGGCTGCATCTGGTGTACTCGCCAGCCTATTTCACGGCTGACGAGATCGCGGCGTTGACCGAGCGCTTGCTGCTGATTCTGCAGCAAGGTCTGGAATGCCCGGCGCTGGCGATCGCCGATTTCAACCTCAATAGCCCGGCAGAACTGGCCCTGTTCAATGAGTGGAACGACACCCGGGTCAGTTATCCGCAAGGCCGACTGATTCATCAGCGCTTCGAATCGCGAGTGGCCGAAGAGCCGGACGCTGTGGTTGCGACCTATCAGGGACGAACCCTGAGTTATGCCGAGCTGAATCGGCAAGCCAATGCGTTGGCCCACCATCTGATCGGCCTCGGCGTGCTTCCTGACGATCGTGTGGCAATCGTTGCCCGCCGTGGCCTGGACACGCTGGTCGGGCTGCTGGCAATTCTCAAGGCTGGCGCTGCTTATGTGCCGATTGATCCGGCGCATCCGCCCGAGCGCCTGAGTTATCTGCTCAGCGACAGTGCGCCGGTGGCGCTGCTGACGCAAAGCGATCTGCGTGATCGTCTGCCCGCCACAACGCTGCCGGTGATCGAGCTGGATCGGCGCGAGTGGCCGCTCGACAACTTGACCGATCCCGACGTGGCGGGGTTGAACACTCGCCACCTCGCCTATGTGATTTACACCTCCGGCTCCACCGGTTTGCCCAAAGGCGTGATGGTCGAGCACCGCACGCTGGGCAATCTGGTCGACTGGCACTGTTCGGCGTTTGGACTTGGCCCCGGGCAGCACACCTCAAGCCTCGCCGGCTTCGGGTTTGACGCGATGGCCTGGGAGGTGTGGCCGGCGCTGTGTGCCGGGGCGACGGTGCATCTTGCGCCCGCGAGCGAAGGTAGCGAAGACATCGATGCGCTGCTCGCCTGGTGGCGGGCGCAGCCGCTGGACGTCAGCTTTCTGCCGACGCCGATTGCCGAATACACCTTCAGCCAACAGGCCGATCATCCGACCTTGCGCACCTTGCTGATCGGCGGCGATCGTCTGCGCCAGTTCAACCGCGCGCAGTCGTTCGCGGTGGTCAACAACTACGGCCCGACCGAGGCCACGGTGGTCGCCACGTCGGGGTTGATCACACCGGGGCAGGCGTTGCACATCGGCAAACCCGTCAGCAATGCCACGACTTATCTGCTCGATGATCAGCAGCGTCCGGTGCCGATCGGCATCATTGGCGAACTGTATGTCGGCGGCGCCGGGGTGGCCCGGGGTTTTCTGAATCGTCCGGACCTGACCGCCGAACGCTTTCTCGACGACCCGTTCAGTGCGCAGACTGATGCGCGCATGTACCGCACCGGCGACCTCGCGCGGTGGCGCGCCGACGGCAATATTGAGTACATCGGTCGCAACGATGACCAGGTGAAAGTTCGTGGGGTGCGTGTCGAGCTGGGCGAAATCGAAGCCGCACTCGCCAGCCATGACGCGGTGCAGGAAGCCGTGGTGCTGGTGCGCGACGGTCAATTGTTGGCATGGTTCACCGAGCGCGCAGCACTGGACATACAGCAACTGCATGCGCACCTGACATCGCGTTTGCCAGCCGCCATGCTGCCGGCCGCCTACATTCAATTGGCGAGTTTGCCGCTGACCGCCAACGGCAAGCTCGATCGCCAGGCGTTGCCGGCGCCGGGGCCGGAAGCGTTGATCCGCCGTCAATACGAGGCGCCACAAGGTGACGTCGAAATCGCTCTCGCCCAGATCTGGGCCGAGGTCTTGCAGGTCGAACGGGTAGGGCGTCACGACCATTTCTTTGAGCTGGGCGGCCACTCTTTGCTCGCCGTAGGCCTGATCGAACGCATGCGCCAGATTGGCATGAGCAGCGATGTTCGCGTGCTGTTCAATCAACCGACACTGGCGGCGTTAGCGGCGGCAGAGGGCAGCGGCCGCGAAGTCGAGGTGCCGGCTAACCGCATTGCGCCCGATTGCACGTACATCACGCCGGACCTGTTGCCATTGGTGCAACTGGATCAGGCGATGATCGAACGCATCGTCGCGACCGTGCCGGGTGGTGCCGCCAATGTGCAGGACATCTACCCGTTGGCCCCGTTGCAGGAAGGCATTCTCTATCACCACATCACCGCTGCGCAGGGCGATCCGTATTTGCTGCAATCGCTGCTGGCGTTCGACAGCCTCGAGCGGGTCGAGGCCTTTGCCGCTGCGCTGCGTCAGGTCATGGCGCGGCACGACATCCTGCGTACGGCGGTGGTTTGGGAAGGGCTGACGTCACCGGTTCAGGTCGTTTGGCGCGAGGCGATTTTGCCGGTGCAGGAGGTTGAATTTGATCCTGCCCGTGGCGCGATCATCGATCAATTGCACGAGCGTTTCGACGCGCGGCGTTATCGCCTCGATGTCAGTCAGGCGCCGCTGCTGCGCCTGATGTATGCCCGTGATCCCGCGCACAATCGGGTGGTCGGCATCTTGTTGTTCCATCACCTGGCGATGGATCACATTGCGCTGGAGGCGATGCGCGAAGAAATCCACGCCAGCCTGTCCGGGCACTCGGAGACGCTGGCGCCGCCAGTACCGTATCGCAACTACGTGGCGCAGACGCGCCTGGGTGTCAGCGAGCAGGAGCATGAAGCGTTCTTCCGGCAGATGCTCGGCGACATCGATGAGCCGACGTTGCCGTTCGCTTTGCAGAACGTGCAGGGCGACGGCAGCAACATCGAAGAAGCCGAGCAGGCGCTGGCCAGCGATCTGTATCAGCGCCTGCAGCAGCAGGCACGCCTGGCGGGCGTGAGCATCGCCAGCCTGATCCACCTCGCCTGGGCGCAAGTATTGGCGGCGACCTCCGCGCAGCAAAGTGTCGTATTTGGCACGGTGTTGATGGGCCGCATGCAGGGTGGCGCGGGTGCCGACCGGGCGCTCGGGGTGTTCATCAACACCTTGCCGCTGCGGGTCGATGTCGGCGAGGGTGCGCGCGCAGCGCTGAAGTCCACCCATGCGCGCCTGAGCGCGTTGCTTGCCCATGAACACGCTTCGTTGGCGCTGGCCCAGCGTTGCAGCGGCGTTGCTGCGCCGGCGCCGCTGTTCAGCGCCTTGCTCAACTATCGGCACAGCGATGATGTCGGGCAAAAAACCTCCCGGCAAACCTGGCAGGGCATCGAGACCCTGGCCAACGAGGAGCGGACCAATTATCCGTTTACCCTGAGTGTCGATGACCTCGGCACAGGCTTGCGCTTGACCAGCCGAACCCTGTCGAGCATCGGTGCGCAGCGGATTTGCAGTTATGTGCAGTCAGCGCTGAGCGTGTTGGTCGAAGCGCTGGAGAACACGCCGCAGCGGCCGCTGAATAGCCTGCCGTTGTTACCGCAGGAAGAACTGCAACGGCTGCTGATCGAGTTCAACGATACGGCAGTCGACTGTCCGCTGGATCAGCCACTTCAGGCGCTGTTCGAACAACAGGTGCAGCGCAAGCCGGATGCCATCGCCGTGCAGTTCGCCGAGCAACGCCTGAGCTATCGCGAGTTGAACGAGCAGGCCAACCGCCTGGCCCATCATCTGCGCGGGCTCGGCGTGCAACCGGATTCGCGGGTCGCGATCTGCGTCGAGCGCGGGCCGGAACTGGTGATCGGTCTGTTGGGCATTCTCAAGGCCGGCGGTGCTTATGTGCCGCTCGATCCCGATTATCCGCAGCAACGGCTCAACTACATGTTGCAGGACAGCGCGCCGGTTGCGCTGCTGGTGCATGCGGCGACACGCGACCTGCTCAGCGAATCCGGCGTGCCGCTGATCGATCTCGATCTCGGTGTATGGCGGGACCAACCGCACGAGAATCTGCAGGTGCCCGGTCTCGGCGCGACGAATCTGGCTTACATGATCTACACCTCCGGCTCCACCGGCACGCCGAAAGGCGTGATGATCGAGCACCGCAGCGCCTGCAACATGGTGCATTGGGGTTCGCAGTTGTCGCCGCCGACTGAACACGGTGCGTTGCTGCAAAAGGCGCCGTACAGTTTCGACAGTTCGGTGTGGGAGATCTTCTGGCCACTGTGCTCGGGCATGCGCCTGGTCCTGGCGCGAGCCGATGGCAATCGCGATTCGGCGTATGTCACGCAAGTGATCCGTGAGCAGAACATCACCGTGGTCAAGTTTGTGCCGGCCTTGTTGCAGCAGTTCATTGAACAGGACGATGTCAGCCAGTGCACCAGCCTGACCGACGTGCTCAACGGTGGCGGCGAGTTGACCGTTGCGCTGGCCCGGCAAGTGCGCGAGCGCCTGCCGTGGGTGCGCCTGCACAACGTCTACGGGCCGACCGAAACCACGGTCGACAGCAGTGGCTGGACGCTGCAACCCGGCGAACCGGTGCCGCAGACACTGGTGCCGATCGGCAAGGCCCTGAGCAACACGCGGCTGTACGTCCTCGATGCCTTTGATCAGCCTGTGCCGTTTGGCGTCAGTGGGCATTTGCACATTGGCGGAGTGGGCGTGGCGCGGGGCTATCTGGGACTGCCGCAATTGCAGGCCGAACGTTTTATCGATAGTCCGTTTGTGGCTGGTGATCGCTTGTATCGCACCGGTGATCTGGTGCGTTATGGCGCCGATGGCAACCTCGAATTCCTCGGTCGTAACGACTTTCAGGTCAAGCTGCGCGGGGTGCGTCTTGAGCTGGGCGAGATTGAAGCGCGCCTGCTGGAACACCCGGCCATCCGCGAGGCGGTGGTGCTGGTACGCGATGAGCGACTGGTGGCTTATTACACCCTGCGCGCCGAACTGGCTGCACCGACGCTGGAAGCATTGCGAGCGCATGTGTTGGCGCAGGTGCCGGAGTTCATGGTGCCTGGCGCCTACGTGAGGCTGGCGGCGTTGCCGTTGACGCCAAACGACAAAATCGACCGCAAGGCGTTGCCGGAACCGGGGGCGGAGGCGCTGCTAAGCCGTCCTTACGAGGCCCCCGCAGGCGATGTGGAAACCGCGTTGGCGCAGATCTGGGCGCAGGTGCTCAAGGTCGAGCGGGTGGGCCGGCACGACAACTTCTTCGAGCTGGGCGGGCATTCGTTGCTGGCGGTCAGTCTGGTCGCGCGCATGCGTCTGGCCGGTCTGCATGTCGACGCGCGCACGCTGTTCAGCCGGCCGACACTGGCGGCGCTGGCGGCTCAGACCTCGCGGCAGGCCGGGCAGGTCGAGATCGCCCAGACCACCATCCCGAGCCTCAACCGCAAACGCCGGCTCTGATCGTCGGACACGAAACCTGTGGGAGCGAGCTTGCTCGCGAAAGCGCTGGCTCAGTCAATGTTGCTGGTGACTGATATACCGCCTTCGCGAGCAAGCTCGCTCCCACAGGGGACTTGCGGTGCTCGCGCCGGCGGCTTGTCCCCGCTTCCCATGTCAGACACCCACGCCCCGATGTTTTAGTTTTTCCAGGCTGCGCGCCGCCTGCATGGACTCGCTGCTGCGCGCTCATTTTTTTTCGTATTTACAGCAGGTTACCTCATGCATTTCAGCGAACTGATGGCTGCCATTTCCACCCGTGCGATCCGCCTTCAACAGGAAGATGAAGACCTGGTCATTCTGGGCAGCGACGACGCGCTGGATGACGCGTTGTGGGACAGCCTCGCGGCGCACAAGGCGCAACTGCTGGAGCTGGTCGCCGAACACGGCGGTGACTGGCTGAGCCCGGCCTTTCGCATCACCCCGGACATGCTGCCGCTGGTGGATCTGCAGCAGGATGCCCTCAACGGCATCGTCGCCACGGTGCCGGGTGGCGCCGCCAACGTGCAGGACATCTATCCGTTGTCCGCGTTGCAGGAAGGCATGCTCTATCACCACCTCTCGGCCGCTGCCGGTGACCCTTACATCTCGCAGGCGCGCTTCGTATTCGACAGTCAGGAACGGCTGGACGCTTTCGCCGACGCGCTGCGCTGGGTGGTAAACCGTCACGACATCCTGCGCACCTCGTTCGTCTGGGAATACCTCGACGAAGCGCTGCAAGTGGTCTGGCGCGAGGCGCCGCTGGTGTGTGAGGAAGTCCCCGTCGACAGTGGCGCCGACGTGCTCACGCAACTGCTCGCACGCCACGACCCGCAGCACTTCCGTCTCGATATGCAGCAAGCGCCTTTGCTGCGTCTGGTGTATGCGCAGGATCCCGCGCAGGGCCGCGTGGTGGCGTTGTTGCTGTTTCATCACATGATCATGGATCACGTGGCGCTGGATGTGCTGCGCCGGGAAATTCAGGCCTGTCTGCTCGGGCAGACCGCGCAAGTGCCTGCTGCTGTGCCGTATCGCGATCACTTGGCCAGGGCACGCAATGCCGGCAATGAGCAGGCACAGGAAGCGTTTTTCCGCGACATGCTCGCGGATATCGACGAGCCGACACTGCCCTGTGGTTTGCAGGATGTGCAGGGCGATGGCCACGCCATTGAGGAAGCCTCGCTGATGCTCGACAGCCGCTTGAGCCGGCAGTTGCGCGAGCAGGCGCGGCAGCTCGGCGTCAGCGTCGCGAGCCTGACGCATCTGGCGCTGGCGCGGGTGCTCGGGCAATTGTCCGGGCGCACAGCGGTGGTGTTCGGCACCGTGCTGCTGGGGCGGATGGACGCGGGCGAGGGCGGTGAGCAGGCGTTGGGCATGTTCATCAACACCTTGCCGCTGCGCGTTGATGTTGGCGAGCAAAGCGTGCGCGCCGGCGTGCTGGCGACCCATCGGCGCCTGACCGCGCTGCTGGCGCACGAGCAGGCTTCGCTAGCCCTGGCGCAACGCTGCAGCGCCGTTGCGGTGCCGACGCCGCTGTTCAGCGCGATTCTCAACTACCGACACAGCAGCGTTGAGGAAGTGGCGGAGGTGATCGACATCGCCCCCGGTGTGCAGGTGTTGGGTGCCCGCGAGCGCACCAACTATCCGCTGACCATCAACATCGATGACCTCGGCGCCGACTTGCGCATCACCGCGCTGGCGGATGCAGCGTTGGGGGCCGAGCGCATGGCCGCTTACCTGAACACGGCGCTGGAGAGTCTGCTCGCAGCCTTGCAAACCAGCGCCGATGTGCCGCTGCAAACGCTGCGCATCCTCCCGGCCAGCGAACGCGAACACTTGCTGTACGGCGTCAATTCGCCGCTGGCACAGTTCCCGGAAACCCTGTTGATTCATCAGCAATTCGAAACCCATGCCCAGGCCCAGCCTGAGGCCACGGCGCTGATATTCGACGGACAAACCCTCAGTTACGGCGAACTCAACCGCCGTGCCAACCAGGTTGCACATCATCTGCTGGCTCTGAACATACGTCCCGACGACCGCGTGGCAATCTGCGTCGAGCGTGGCCCGCAGATGATCATTGGCCTGCTTGGTGTGCTCAAGGCCGGCGCCGGTTACGTGCCGATCGATCCGGCCTATCCGCTCGACAGAATCAGCTTCACCTTGCAGGACAGCGCCCCGGCAGCGGTGCTGATGCAGGCGGCGACGCGCGAGCGCGTGGCCGCTCTCGAAGTGCCGCAGATCGACCTCGACAGCGCTCACCTCAAGGCCGAACTCGACAGCAACCCGCAGATCCCCGAGCTGACCCCGGCGCATCTGGCGTACGTGATCTACACCTCCGGTTCCACCGGTTTACCCAAAGGCGTGATGGTCGAGCACTGCAACGTGGCGCGGTTGTTTTCCGCCACCCACGATTGGTTCCAGTTCAACCCGCAAGACATCGGGGTGTTGTTCCATTCCTTCGCGTTCGACTTCTCGGTCTGGGAAATCTGGGCCGCGCTGGCGTTCGGCGGGCAATTGCTGCTGATCCCGCAAGCCGTCAGCCGTTCGCCGGACGACTGCTATGCATTGCTCTGCCAGACCGGCGTGACCGTACTCAACCAGACGCCGAGCGCCTTCCGCCAACTGATCGCCGCGCAGGGCCGCAGTCAGCTGCAACACTCGTTGCGGGAAGTGGTGTTCGGCGGCGAAGCGCTGGAACCGGGCTTGCTCAAGCCGTGGTATGCGCGGGTCGGCAATGCCGGCACGCGGTTGGTGAACATGTACGGCATCACCGAAACCACCGTGCACGTGACCTATCGGCCGCTGCAAGCCGCCGACGCGCAGTTGCTCGGCGTCAGCCCGATTGGCGTGCGCATTCCCGATCTGCAACTGTATATCCTCGATGCTCAGCGCGAACCGGTTCCGGTCGGCGTGGTCGGCGAGTTGTACGTCGGCGGGGCCGGGGTGGCGCGCGGTTATCTGAATCGTGAAGCATTGACTGCCGAGCGTTTTATCAATGATCCGTTCACTGAAAATGTCGATGCGCGGCTGTACAAAACCGGAGACCTTGCGCGCTGGGCTGCGGATGGCAGCCTCGAATACCTCGGTCGCAATGACGATCAAGTAAAAATTCGCGGCTTCCGCATTGAGCTGGGCGAGATCGAGGCACGTCTGTCTAGTTGCGAAGGCGTGCGCGAAGCCGTGGTCATCGCCCGGGAGGACAGCCCCGGCGATCAGCGTCTGGTCGCCTACTGGCTGGCCGATGAAGGTGCGGCGCCGGATGTGGCGCAATTGCGTGATCAGCTGTTGGCGGGGTTGGCTGACTACATGGTGCCGAGCGCCTTCGTGCGCCTGGAGGCCTTCCCGCTGACCACCAACGGCAAGCTCGACCGCAAAGCCTTGCCGGCACCGGACAGCGATGCATTCGCGCGGCGCGGTTTCGAAGCGCCGGTCGGAGCGGTAGAGAATCTGATCGCTGGTCTCTGGCAGACATTGCTTGGTGTCGAGCAGGTCGGGCGTCATGACAATTTCTTCGAGCTCGGCGGTCATTCGCTGCTGGCAGTGAAGCTGATCGAACGCATGCGCCAACAGGATCTGCACTGTGATGTGCGCGTGCTGTTCGGTCAGCCGAGTGTGGCCGCGCTGGCGGCGACCTTGAGCAGCGAACGCGGCATCGTCGTTCCCGACAACCTGATCGAGCCGGGTTGTATGCGCATCACCCCGGCCATGCTGCCGCTGAGCAATCTCGATCAAGCCGCGATCGACCGTGTCGTAGCAACCGTGCCGGGCGGCAGCGCCAATGTGCAGGACATCTATGGCCTGGCGCCGTTGCAGGCGGGGATTCTCTATCACCATCTGGCAACCAGTGCCGGTGATCCGTATGTGTTGCAGGCGCAATTTGCCTTCGACGGTCTGGCGCAGATCAAAACCTTCGTTCGCGCCTTGAACGGCGTGATCGCGCGCCACGACATTCTGCGCACCGGCATCTTCTGGGAGGGGCTTGAAGAGGCGGTACAAGTGGTCTGGCGCGAGGCGCCGCTGGCGCTGGAACGCGTCGATGCCGACGAACTCGACGGCGACGTGCTCGAGCAGATGCAGGCGCGTTTCGATCCACGCCACTATCGTCTGGACCTCAATCGCGCGCCGCTGATGCGTTTTGTCTACACCGAAGATCAGCCAAACCAGCGCTGGATCGGCATTCTCCTGATGCACCATATCGTCCTCGACCACACCGCACTGGACGTGCTGGTCGCGGAAATGAATGACGTCATGCTTGGCCGCAGCGAGGATCTGCCGCCGCCGGTGCAATACCGCCACTTTGTCGCCCAGGCGCGGCTCGGCGTTGATGATCAGGCCCATGAGGTGTTCTTCCGCGAGATGCTTGGCGATATCGACGAGCCGACCGTGGCCTTCGGTCTGCAGGACGTGCACGGCGACGGCAGCGACATTCTCGACAGTCATTCCGAGCTCGATGCCGACCTCGGTAAACGTCTGCGTGAGCAGGCGCGGCGGCTCGGTGTCAGTGTGGCCAGTCTGGTGCATCAGGCCTGGGCTCAGGTGTTGGCGCAGGTGTCCGGCCAGCAGGACGTGGTGTTCGGCACGGTATTGCTCGGGCGCATGCAGGGCGGCGAAGGCGCAGATCGGGCGTTGGGCATGTTCATCAACACCTTGCCGCTGCGCGTCAGCGTCGGGGCGGATTCGGTAGAGAGCAGCGTGCGGGGTACCCATGCGCGTCTGGCGCAATTGCTCGGCCATGAGCAAGCCTCGCTGGCGCTGGCCCAGCGTTGCAGTGGTGTTAGCGGTGCGCAGGCGCTGTTCAGCACTTTGCTCAACTACCGCCACAGCGCGCCCGAGTCGGCCGCTGTAGCGTGGGACGGCGTGCAGATTCTCAGCTCCCGCGAGCGCAGCAATTATCCGTTGGTGGTCAGCGTCGACGACCTCGGCGAAGGCTTCCGTGTGAGCGTGCAAGCTGTGCCACAGGTGGACGGCGCGCGGGTCTGCGATTTCTTGCAAACCGCGTTGCACAGTCTGGTCACGGCACTGGAGTACACGCCGCAGGCACCGTTGCAGCAACTGTCGATCGTGTCGCCGAGTGAGCGGCAGCGCGTGCTGGTCGGCTTCAACATCAGCGGTCGTGAATTCCCGCCGGCGCAGACCGTGCCGCGCCTGTTCGAAGCGCAAGTGGCGGCACATCCCGAAGCGCTGGCGGTGGTGCAGGGCGAGCAACGGCTCAGCTACCGCGAACTGAATCAGCGCGCCAATCGTCTCGCTCATCACTTGATCGGCCTCGGCGTACAAACCGATGACCGTGTCGCGCTGTGCCTGCGTCGCGGCCCGGACATGCTGGTTGCGCTGCTGGCGATTCTCAAGGCCGGCGCCGGTTATGTGCCGATCGATGCGGATTACCCGGCTGAACGCATCGCCTACCTGTTGCAGGACAGCGACCCGATCGCGGTGCTGGCGCAGGCGTCGACGCGTAACCTGCTTGGCGCTGTCCCCGTGATCGATCTGGACGCCACCGACTGGCAGCACTTGCCTGACACCAACCCAGCGCTGTCGAGGCTGACCCCGGCGAATCTGGCCTATGTGATCTACACCTCGGGTTCTACCGGGCAGCCGAAAGGCGTGATGGTCGAGCACCGCACCCTGGAAAACCTCGTGCACTGGCACGCCGAGGCCTTCGATCTGCATGCCGGCAGCCACACTGCCAGCGTCGCCGGTTGCGGTTTCGATGCCATGGCCTGGGAAGTCTGGCCGGCGCTGTGCGTCGGTGCGACCGTGCATCTGCCTCCGCCCGCGATCGGCAATGAACACCTCGACGAACTGCTCGAATGGTGGCGCGCGCAGCCGTTGCAGGTGAGTTTTCTACCGACTCCGGTGGCCGAATACGCCTTCAGTCGCGGGCTGGGCCATCCGACCCTGCGCACGTTGCTGATCGGTGGCGACAAGTTGCGCCAGTTCCCGCGTGATCAGACATTTGCCGTGATCAATAACTATGGCCCGACCGAAGCCACGGTGGTGGCGACGTCCGGGCGCGTCGAACCCGGGCGGGTTTTGCACATAGGCCGGCCGATTGCCAATGCCAAAGTCTATTTGCTGGACCGTCAGCAACAACCAGTGCCGACCGGTGTGCAAGGCAAGTTGTATGTCGGCGGCGCCGGGGTTGCGCGCGGTTATCTGAATCGTCCGGAACTGACCTCAGCACAATTCCTTGACGACCCGTTCAGCGATGAACCGCATGCGCGGATGTACCGCACCGGCGACCTCGCGCGCTGGCTGGCGGACGGCAATATCGAATACCTGGGGCGTAACGATGATCAAGTCAAACTGCGCGGCGTGCGCATTGAACCCGGCGAAATCGAAGCGGCGCTGAGCGCTCACGCCGCGGTGCGCGAATGCGTGGTGCTGGTGCGCGACGGCCGTCTGGTCGCCTGGTTTACCGCCATCGAGTCTGTCGAGATCGGCGATTTGCACCAGCATCTGCAAGCACTCTTGCCGGACACGTTGGTGCCGGCGGCGTACGTGCGTCTGGACAGCCTGCCGCTGACCGCCCACGGCAAACTCGACCGCAAGGCCTTGCCCGAACCGGATCAGGACGCGTGGCTCAGCCGTGAATATGAAAAGCCCCAAGGCCCGGTCGAAATGGCGCTGGCGCAGATCTGGGCCGACGTCCTCAACATCGATCAGATCGGCCGTCACGACAATTTCTTCGAACTCGGCGGCCATTCGCTGTTGGCGGTGAGCCTGATCGAACGCATGCGTCAGGCCGGTCTGAGCGCCGATGTGCGCGTGCTGTTCAACCAGCCGAGTCTGGCCGCACTGGCGCGAGCCTTGGGCAGTGGCCGGGAAATCGCAGTGCCGGCCAATCTGATTGCGGCCGATTGCACGCACATCACCCCGGACATGCTGACCCTGACCACGCTGGATCGGGCCAGCATTGATCGTATCGTCGCGACGGTGCCGGGCGGTGCAGCGAATGTGCAGGATATCTATCCGCTGGCACCGTTGCAGGAAGGCATTCTTTATCACCACCTCAGTGCCGAACAGGGCGATCCGTACCTGCTGCAATCGCGTCTGGCCTTCGACAGCCTTGAACGTTTGCACAGCTTCGCTGAACACTTGCAGCAGGTCATCGCCCGTCACGACATTCTGCGCACCAGCGTGGTCTGGCAAGGCTTGCCGAGCCCGCAGCAAGTAGTCTGGCGGCAGGCGCAGATGGTCGTCCAGCAGGTGCTGCTGGATGCGCAGGACGGCGACATTCTCGAACAGCTGCACGCGCGTTTCGATGCCCGGCATTTCCGCCTCGACCTCAATCAAGCTCCGTTGATCCGCATGGTCTACGCCGAGGATCCGTTGAACCAGCAAGTGGTCGCCATCGTGCTGTTCCATCACTCGATTCTCGACCACACCGCCATGGACGTGATCGGCCGGGAAATGCACGCGTTGATGTTCGATCAGCTCGACACGCTGACGCCGCCGATGCCGTACCGCAATTACGTGGCGCAGGCACGCTTGGGCGCCGATGCGCAGGAACATGAAGCGTTCTTCCGCGAGATGCTCGGCGACATCGACGAGCCGACTTTGCCCTTCGGTCTGCAGGATGTTCAGGGCGACGGGCGTGGCATCGAAGAAGCGCTGCAAGCGGTCGATGCCACGCTCAATCTGCGCCTGCGTGAACAGGCGCGGCAGTTGGGCGTCAGCCCGGCGAGCCTGATGCACATGGCCTGGGCGCAAGTGTTGGGCGTCGTTTCCGGCCGTCGCGACGTGGTCTTCGGCACCGTGTTGATGGGGCGCATGCAGGGCGGTGAGGGCGCCGACCGCACGTTGGGGGTGTTTATCAACACCCTGCCGCTGCGGGTGGGGCTCGCTGAAAGTGTGCGCGCCGGGGTGAAAACCACCCACGCGCGGCTGACGGCGCTGCTCGCTCATGAACACGCGTCACTGGCGCTGGCTCAACGCTGCAGCGGCATGCCGGGTTCGGCGCCGCTGTTCAGCGCCTTGCTCAATTACCGGCACAGCGCCGCCGCACAACAGCCGCGCGACGGCCAGGGGATCTGGCAAGGCGTGCGCATGCTCGGTGGCGAGGAGCGCAGCAACTATCCGCTGACCCTGTCGGTGGATGATCTGGGCGACGGTTTTGCCTTGGACGTGCTGGCGCTCGCCGAGATCGGTGCGCAGCGGATCTGCAGTTACATGCACACCGCACTGGAGCAACTGGTGCAAGCGCTGGAGCAGCAGCCCCAAATGCCACTCAATCAGCTACCGATTCTGTCGCTGCCGGAGCAGGCGCGACTGCTGGTCGATTTCAATCGGAGTGCCGTCGCGTTTCGCCGTGGCGCAACCCTTCATGCGCTGGTCGAGGCTCAGGCGGCACAACGGGCGCATGCGCTGGCGGTGGTGCAGGGCGGGCAAGCGCTGACCTATGGCCAGCTCAATCAACGCGCCAACCGCCTGGCTCACCATCTGCTCAGCCTTGGCGTGCAGCCTGACGACCGCATCGCCGTGTGCGTGCGGCGCAGCCCGCAGATGCTGGTGGCGCTGCTGGCGATCCTCAAGTCGGGCGCCGGTTATGTGCCGGTCGACCCGGCCTACCCGGCGGAACGCATTGCTTACTTGCTTGAGGACAGCGCGCCGTTGGCGGTTCTGGCCGAGGCTTCGACGCGTGATTTGCTCGGTGCTGCGTCTGTGATCGATCTCGATGGCAGTGACTGGGCGCATCTGCCGGACCGCAATCCGCAGGTGCCGACGCTGACCCCGGCGCATCTGGCCTACGTGATCTACACCTCGGGCTCCACCGGCCAGCCGAAAGGCGTGATGGTCGAACACGCGACGCTGGAAAACCTCGTGCACTGGCACAACGGCGCCTTTGACCTGCACGCCGGCAGTCACACGTCGAGTGTCGCCGGGTTTGGTTTCGATGCCATGGCGTGGGAGGTCTGGCCAGCGCTGTGCATCGGCGCGACCGTGCATCTGCCACCGCAATCGGTGAGCAATGAGCACCTCGACGAGTTGCTGGCGTGGTGGCGCGCGCAGCCGTTGCAGGTGAGTTTCCTGCCCACGCCCGTCGCCGAATACGCCTTCAGTCGTGACCTCGGCCACCCGACCTTGCGCACGCTGCTGATCGGTGGCGACAAATTGCGCCAGTTCCCGCGTCAGCAGACGTTCGCGGTGATCAACAACTACGGCCCGACCGAAGCCACGGTGGTTGCCACCTGCGGCGCGGTCGAGGCCGGGCGGGTGCTGCATATCGGTCGGCCGATGGCCAACGCGAAGATTTACCTGCTCGATGACCAGCAGCGCCCCGTACCGGTTGGCGTTGCTGGCGAGTTGTATGTCGGCGGTGCCGGCGTGGCGCGCGGTTATCTGCATCGCCCCGAGCTGACTGCCGAACGCTTCCTCGGCGATCCGTTCAGCGATGAACCGCAGGCGCGCATGTACCGCACCGGCGACCTCGCACGCTGGCTGGCTGACGGCAACATCGAATACCTGGGGCGCAACGATGATCAGGTCAAACTGCGCGGCGTGCGCATCGAATTGGGCGAAATCGAAGCGGCGTTGAGCGCTCACGAGGCTGTGCAGGATTGCGTGGTGTTGGTGCGCGACGGCCAGTTGCTGGCGTGGTTTACCGAACGCCTGAACGTCGAGATCGAGGATTTGCGCAGTCATTTGCAAGCGCAGTTGCCGCAAGCCCTGGTGCCTGCCGCTTACGTGCGCCTGCCAGCACTGCCGCTGACCGCCAACGGCAAACTCGACCGCAAGGCGTTGCCAGAACCGGATCAAATGGCGTGGCTGAGCCGTGAATATGCCGCGCCACAAGGTTCGGTGGAAATCGCCTTGGCGCAAATCTGGTCGGACGTCCTCAAGGTCGAAAAGATCGGCCGTCACGACAACTTCTTCGAACTGGGCGGGCATTCATTACTGGCGGTAACGCTGATCGAACGTATGCGTCAGGTCGATCTGAGCACCGACGTGCGCGTGCTGTTCAGCCAACCGACCCTGGCTGCGCTGGCGGCGGCGGTGGGCAGTGGCCGCGAGGTCGCCGTGCCGGACAATCTGATTCCTGCCGATTGCACGCGCATTACCCCGGAAATGCTGCCGCTGGTGCAACTGGATCAGGCCAGTATCGAGCGCATCGTCGCCACGGTGCCGGGCGGCGCGGCCAACGTGCAGGACATTTATCCGCTGGCACCGTTGCAGGAAGGGATTCTGTATCACCACCTCAGTGCGGTTCAGGGCGATCCGTACCTGCTGCAATCGTGTCTGGCGTTCGACAGTATTGAACGGTTTCAAGGGTTCGCGGCGGCGTTGCGTCAGGTCATGACGCGCCACGATATCCTGCGCACATCGATTGTCTGGCAAGGCTTGGCGGCGCCGGTGCAAGTGGTCTGGCGCCGTGCGGAGTTGCCGGTCCAAGCGGTGGTGCTTGAAGCCGCGCAGGGCGAAGCCATCGATCAACTACGCGCACGCTTCGATGCGCGGCACTGGTGTCTGGAACTGGATCAGGCACCGTTGCTGCGTTTGGTGTATGCCCTCGATCCGGACAATCAGCGTGTCGTCGCCATGCTGTTGTTCCATCACATCGCCATGGACCACACCGCGCTGGCGGTGGTCAGCGCAGAAATGCAGGCGATTTTGCACGGTGATGAGCGACTGCCTGTGTCCGCCGTGCCATACCGCAATTATGTCGCGCAGACCCGCCTCGGCGTCAGCGAACACGAGCACGAAGCGTTCTTCCGCGAGATGCTCGGCGACATCGACGAGCCGACACTGCCGTTCGGTTTGCAGGATGTGCATGGCGACGGGAATGACATCGAGGAAGTCTGCCAGCCACTGCCTGCCTCGGTGGCGCAGCGTTTGCGCAGTCAGGCGCGCTTGCTCGGCGTCAGCGTCGCCAGTCTGTTTCATCTCGCCTGGGCGCAGGTGCTGGCGGCAACGTCGGCCCAGGAGCGCGTTGTCTTCGGCACGGTGCTGCTGGGCCGCATGCAGGGCGGCGCGGGCGCAGATCGCGGGCTGGGCATGTTCATCAACACTTTGCCATTGCGCGTGGATGTCGACGAAACCGCCGTGCGCGCCGGGGTCAAGGCAACGCATGCGCGGCTCAGTGCGCTGTTGGCACACGAACATGCTTCGCTGGCATTGGCCCAGCGTTGCAGCGGTGTCGCGGCGCCGTCACCACTGTTCAGCGCGATGCTCAATTACCGCCATAGCGACAGCGAAGCTCAGCAAAATACCAAGCGCGAGGCCTGGCAGGGCATCGAATCCCTTGCTGGCGAGGAACGCACCAACTACCCGTTGACCCTCAACGTCGACGATCTGGGCAGCGGTTTTGAACTGACGGTGATGACGCCGTCGCGCATTGGCGCGGCACGTCTCGGCCAGTACATGCACAACGCGCTGATCGTGCTGGTTGAAGCGTTGGAGCACACACCGCAGCAACCGTTGAACGGCCTGACGGTGTTGCCGGACGAAGAGCGCCGGGCGTTGCTGTTCGGCCTCAACGATACCGCCGTCGATTACGACTTGCAGCAGACGCTGCACGGCTTGTTCGAAGAGCAGGTGCAGCGTACGCCGCAGGCTGTGGCCGTCGTCGCCGGCGAACAGGCATTGAGCTACACGCAGTTGAACGAACGCGCCAACCGCCTGGCCGGGCACTTGCTCAGTCTCGGCGTGCAAGTGGATTCGCGGGTGGCGATCTGCGTCGAGCGCAGCCTGGAAATGGTCATCGGCCTGCTGGCAATCAACAAGGCCGGTGCTGGTTATGTGCCGCTCGATCCGGCCTATCCGCCGGAGCGTCTGGCCTACATGCTCGAGGACAGCGCGCCGGCCGTGGTGCTGGTGCACGGGGCTACCAGCGAGTTGCTGGGAGATATCACGGCGGCAGTGGTCGATCTTGACCAGAACAGCTGGCACTCCTTGTCCGCCGAAAATCCGCAAATCCCGACGTTGACACCACAGCACAGCGCCTACGTGATCTACACCTCCGGCTCCACCGGCCAACCGAAAGGCGTGGTCAACGAACATGCCGGGGTGGTCAACCGCTTGCTGTGGATGCAGGACGCCTATCGCCTGACCGCTGCCGATTCGGTGTTGCAGAAAACCCCATTCAGTTTTGACGTCTCGGTATGGGAGTTCTTCTGGCCGCTGATGACCGGCGCGCGCCTGGTCATGGCGCAGCCCGGCGGGCACAAGGATCCGCAGTACCTGAGCGAAGTGATCGAGCGCGAACACATCACCACGCTGCACTTTGTGCCGTCGATGCTCGATGTGTTCCTCGCCAACAGCGACACCACACGCTGCGACAGCGTGCGGCAGGTAATGTGCAGCGGCGAGGCGTTGCCGGGCCGTGTGGTGCGGCGTTTCAAACTGCAATTGCCGGGCAGCGCGTTGCATAACCTGTACGGCCCGACCGAAGCCGCCGTCGATGTCACCGCGTGGGACTGCGCGGGAACGATCGAGCAGACCCCGGACAACACGCCAATTGGCAAACCGATCGCCAACACCCGCATGTACATCCTTGATGCGCAACAGCAACCCGTGCCGCAAGGCGTGATCGGCGAGCTGTACATCGCTGGCGTGCAGGTGGCGCGCGGTTATCTGAACCGACCTGAGCTGAGTGCCGAGCGCTTCCTCGACGATCCGTTCCAGGCCAACGGGCGGATGTATCGCACTGGTGACGTCGCCCGCTATCTGGCGGACGGCAACATCGAATACCTGGGGCGTAACGACGATCAGGTGAAGATCCGTGGCTTGCGTATCGAACTGGGCGAAATTCAGGCCGGCATTGCCCGGATCGAAGCTGTGCAGGAGGCGGTGGTGGTCGCCCGCGAAGATGTGCCCGGCGACAAACGTCTGGTCGCCTATTACACCGGCGAACGCCTGGAAATCGACCTGCTGCGCAGTCACTTGCTCGAGCACTTGCCGGATTACATGGTGCCTACGGTGTTTGTGCATCTCGATAGTTTGCCGCTGAGCCCCAACGGCAAACTCGACCGCAAGGCCTTGCCGGCGCCGGATCAGCAATCGCTGAAAACCCGCGAATACGAAGCCCCGGTCGGCGACGTCGAAATCACCCTGGCACGGCTCTGGGCCGAACTGCTCAACGTCGAACGGGTAGGGCGTCACGACCATTTCTTTGAACTGGGTGGTCACTCATTACTGGCGGTCAGTCTGATCGGCCGGTTACGTCAGGAAGGCATGGAAGCCGATGTCAGGGCGTTGTTCGAACAACCGACCCTGGCCGGCTACGCCGCAATTACGGAAAGAATGGAGATCGTCCTGTGAATGTGCTCGAACTGTTGGCAACCCTGAAGACAAAAGACATTCAGTTGGCGGTGACCGATGAGCAATTGCGCGTCAACGGCAACAAACAGGCGTTGAGCGATCCGGCGCTGCTGGCCGCGCTGCGCGAGCACAAACCGGCGCTGATCGAACTGATCAAGGCCGGCCAATACTCGGCCAGCCGCGTCGGCCAGATCGACGTTCCGGCCAACGGCATCCTCCCCGGCACCACGCGCATCACGCCAGCGATGGTGACCCCGGCTGACGTGGATCAGGCGACCCTCGACCGCTTGCTCGCCGAGGTGCCGGGCGGCGCCGCCAATGTGCAGGACATCTACCCACTGGCGCCGTTGCAGGAAGGCATCCTCTATCACCACGCGAGCAACGAGCAGGGCGATCCGTACGTCATGCAGTCGTACTTTGCGTTCAGCAGCCGCGAGCGTCTGCAGGACTTCGCTCAAGCCTTGCAAAAGGTCATCGATCGCCACGACATCTTGCGCACGGCGGTGCATTGGGAAGGGCTGGACGTGCCGCTGCAAGTGGTGTGGCGTCAGGCACCGTTGCCGATGGAGGAGATCGTGCTGGCAGACGGCGCAAGTGATGCGCTGCAGCAACTGCACGAACGTTTCGATGCGCGGCATTTCCGTCTGGACGTCCGGTGCGCGCCGATGATGCGTCTGGCCTACGCGTGGGATGAGGGCGGTCAGCGGGTGGTCGCGACGTTGTTGTTCCATCACATGGCGCTGGACCACTCGGCGCTCGACGTGGTGCGTCACGAACTGCTCGCCTGCCTCACTGGCCAGGCTCAATCGCTCGGGCGTCCGGTGCCGTTTCGCAATTACGTGGCGCAAGCGCGACTGGGCATCAGCGAAGCCGAACACGAGGTTTTTTTTCGCGACATGCTCGCTGACATAGCCGAGCCGACCCTGCCCTACGGTTTGCAGGATGTGCAGGGCGACGGCCTCGGTATCGCCGAGCTGAGCCTGCCGGTCAACCCATTGCTCGGCCAGCGTTTGCGCGCACAGGCGCGGCAGCTCGGCGTGAGTGTCGCGAGCCTGTTTCATCTGGGCTGGGCGCAGGTACTGGCGGTGCTCACCGGCAAACAAAACGTAGTGTTCGGCACGGTGCTGATGGGGCGTATGCAAGGTGCCGAAGCCACCGAGCGGGCGCTGGGGATTTTCATCAACACCTTGCCGCTGCGGGTCGATGTCGATGCACAAGGCGTGCGTGCGGCGGTGGAGGCGACGCACAAACGCCTGACCACGCTGATGCGTCACGAACACGCACCACTGGCACTCGCCCAGCGTTGCAGTGGCGTGGTCGCACCGACACCGTTGTTCAGTGCCTTGCTCAATTACCGCCACAGCCACACGGCGGCGACGGCGAGTGCCGAGACCCTGGCGGCGTGGGAAGGCATCAGCACGATCAGCTCCGAAGAACGCACCAACTACCCGCTGACCCTGAGCATCGACGATTTCGGCGATGCCTTCAGCCTGACGTTGCTGGCCACCACCGAGGTCGATCCACAGCGCATCTGTGATTACCTGCACTGCGCCATGGAGAGTCTGGTGCTGGCACTGGAGCAGGCACCCGACACCGCGCTCAACCAGTTGCCGATTCTGCCGACGGCCGAGCGCGAGCAGGTGCTGTTGGCGTTCAATGACAACCACGCCGAATTCCCGGCAATGTTGACCATCGCCCAGCGTTTCGAGGCGCAAGTGGCGCAGCGGCCCGAAGCCGTTGCCGCGCAATACCTCGGTGAGCAATTGAGTTACGCCGAGCTCAACCGGCATGCCAACGCCTTGGCTCATCATCTGATCGCACTGGGTGTGAAACCCGATGATCGCGTCGCCATCGTCGCTCGCCGTGGCCTCGATACGCTGGTCGGGCTAGTGGCGATTCTCAAGGCCGGTGCCGGTTATGTACCGGTCGACCCGGCGCACCCGGCCGAACGTCTGCACTACTTGCTCAGCGACAGCGGCCCCGTTGCTGTGCTGACCCAAAATAATCTGCGGGAGCGCTTGCCGACGCTGGCGGTGCCGGTGATCGATCTTGACCCGCGCACCTGGCCGCTGAGCGAGACCCTTGATCCGCAGGTGCCGGGCCTGACCGCCGCGCACCTGGCCTACGTGATCTACACCTCCGGCTCCACCGGCCTGCCCAAAGGCGTGATGGTCGAACACCGCACCTTGTCGAATCTGGTCGACTGGCATTGCACAGCGTTTGATCTGTGCGTCGGTCGCCACACTTCAAGCCTTGCCGGGTTCGGTTTCGACGCCATGGCACTGGGAAGTCTGGCCGGCGCTGTGTGCCGGCGCGACCCTGCATCTGGCACCGACTCACGAGGGCACCGAGGACATCGATGCGTTGCTCGAGTGGTGGCGCGCGCAGCCACTGGACGTCAGTTTCCTGCCGACGCCCGTCGCCGAATACGCCTTCAGCCAGAACCTTGAACACCCGACGCTGCGCACACTGCTGATCGGTGGCGACCGCTTGCGCCAGTTCAGCCGCAACCAGCAATTCGACGTGATCAACAACTACGGCCCGACCGAAGCCACCGTGGTCGCGACCTCTGGGCGAATCGAGGCAGGCGATGCCTTGCACATCGGCAAACCGGTGACCAATGCCACGGTGTATCTGCTCGACGAACAGCAGCGTCCGGTGCCGATTGGCGTCATGGGCGAGTTGTATGTTGGCGGTGCCGGGGTCGCTCGCGGCTATTTGAACCGTGCCGACCTGAGCGCCGAGCGCTTCCTTCATGACCCGTTCAGCCCTTTGCCGAACCCGCGCATGTATCGCACCGGCGATCTCGCACGCTGGCGCGCGGACGGCACGATCGAGTACCTGGGGCGTAACGACGATCAGGTGAAAATCCGTGGCGTGCGCATCGAACTCGGGGAAATCGAAACCCGCCTCAATCAGTTGCCCGGCATTCAGGAAGCCGTACTGCTGGCGCGTGAAGATGAACCCGGCCAGCCGCGGCTGGTGGCGTATTTCACCGAGCAGAGCCAGGTCGAACCGTTGGCCGTGGCCGAGTTGCGCGCGCACCTGCTGACCCAGTTACCGGAGTACATGGTGCCGGTGGCCTTCGTCAGACTCGACGCGCTGCCGTTGACCGCCAATGGCAAGGTCGACCGCAAGGCCCTGCCGAAACCCGAGCGAGCGGCGCTGTTCACCCGCGAATACGAGGCGCCGCACAACGAACTGGAAAGCGCCTTGGCGCAGATCTGGGCGCAGGTGCTGCAAGTCGAGCGAGTCGGGCGTCAGGACCATTTCTTCGAACTCGGCGGCCATTCGCTGTTGGCCATGCGCATGGTGTCCCAGGTTCGCCAGCGTCTTGGTGTCGAGCTGGCGCTGGGCGACCTGTTTGCCAACGCCGAACTGGCAGCGGTTGCCGAGGCGGTGGCGCAAGCCGGGCGCAGCACGCAACCGGAGATTGTCGCGGTGGCTCGTGACGGCGCGTTGCCGCTGTCGTTCGCCCAGCAACGCTTGTGGTTTCTCGCACAAATGGAAGGCGCCAACACCGCGTACAACATTCCCATCGGCCTGCGCCTGCGTGGGCAACTGAATGAGCATGCGCTGCAACAAGCCTTGGCGCGTATCGTTGCGCGTCACGAAACCCTGCGCAGCCGTTTCGCCCAGTTCAATGACCAGGCGCAAGTGCTGATCGCCCCGGTCGACAGCGGTCTGCTGCTGCGCGTTGAAGATCTGCGCCAGCATCCGCAAGCCGACCAGACCTTGGCGGCGCTGATTCAGGGCGAGGCCTCGGGACCGTTTGACTTGCAGGATGATGCACTGATTCGCGGACGCCTGGTGCGGCTGGCCGACGATCATCATGTGCTGTTGCTGACCCTGCACCACATCATCTCCGATGGCTGGTCGATGGGGGTTTTGACCCGCGAACTGATGGCGTTGTATCAGGCGTTCAGCCACGGTCAACCAGATCCACTGCCGCCGCTGGCGCTGCAATACACCGACTACGCAGTGTGGCAGCGGCGCTGGCTCAGTGGCGAGGTTCTGGAGCGTCAAAGCGAGTATTGGCAACAAACGTTGGCGGGCGCTCCGGCACTGTTGACGCTGCCGACTGATCGCGTGCGCCCGGCGCAGCAGGATTACGCCGGCAACACCGTCGAGGTGGTGCTCGACGAACGCCTGAGCGCCGGGCTCAAGGCTTTGGCCCAGCGTCACGGCGTGACGATGTACATGCTCATGCTCGGCGCATGGGCGAGCCTGTTGAGTCGGTTGTCCGGGCAATCGGAAGTGGTCGTCGGTTCGCCCGTGGCCAACCGCAGTCGGGCCGAGATCGAAGGCCTGATCGGCATGTTCGTCAATACCCTGGCCCTGCGTATCGATACCTCGGGCGCTTTGAGCACCGAGGCGCTGCTGGCGCGGGTCAAGGCGCGGACGCTGGATGCGCAGACGCATCAGGACCTGCCGTTCGAACAAGTGGTGGAAATCACCAAGCCTGCACGCAGCATGGCGCACAGCCCGTTGTTTCAAGCGATGTTCAGTTGGGACAGTGGCCACGGTGCCAGCCTGAGTCTCGGCGAGCTGACGCTGGAAAGTGTTGCCGAACCGAGCCACTTTGCCAAATTCGATCTGTCACTGACGCTGGCAGACGCGCCGGACGGGATACGCGGTGTGCTGGAGTACGCCGTTGCCTTGTTCGATGAGTCGACTATTCAACGTTACGTCGGCTACTTCCAGCGCCTGTTGCAGGCCATGGTCAGCAACGATCAAGCGGTGTTGGAGCAGGTAACGTTGTTGGCGGACGATGAGCGTCAGCATCTGCTGGTCGATCTGAACGCAACCACTGTCACCCACGATCTTGAGCAGACTGTTCATGCTCGCTTCGAGACGCAGGTGTTGCGCACGCCAGACGCGGATGCCGTGGTGGCCGGTGAATTGCGTTTGAGTTACGCCGAGTTGAACCATCGCGCCAACCAGCTCGCCCATCACCTGCGCCAGTGCGGCGTGGGCCGCGATTCGCGGGTGGCGATCTGCGTCGAGCGCGGGCCGCAATTGCTGGTCGGTCTGTTGGCGATTCTCAAGGCCGGCGGCGCTTATGTGCCGCTGGACCCGGGGTATCCTGCTGAGCGTCTGGCCTACATGCTTGAGGACAGCGCGCCAGTGGCGGTGCTGGTGCATGCGCCGACGCGTGCGCTGATCGGCGAGTGGGCCGGCGTGTTGGTCGATTTCGACCATTGCACCTGGCAAGACCTTGCGCAAAGTAATCCGCAGGTGCCAGGCCTGAGCGCCGCGAACCTGGCCTACGTGATTTACACCTCCGGCTCCACCGGCATGCCGAAGGGCGTGATGGTCGAACACCGCAATCTGGGCAATCTGCTGCACTGGAGCGCCAGCCTGTGTCCGCTTTCTACCGGCGCCGCGCTGTTGCAGAAAACCCCGCTGAGTTTCGACGCCTCGGTGTGGGAGCTGTTCTGGCCGTTGAGCTGCGGTATGCGTCTGATCCTCGCTGGCCCGGACGACCACCGCGATCCAGCCGCGCTGGTGCAACTGATTCGTGAGCAACAGGTCAACGTCGTTCAGTTTGTGCCGGCGCTGTTGCAGCAATTCCTTGAAGTGGCAGAGGTGGGCGAGTGCAGCAGCCTTACCGATGTGTTCTGTGGTGGCGGTGCGCTGACGGCCGCGTTGGTGCGCAGCGTGCGCGAACATCTTCCGCAGGTGCGCCTGCACAACGTTTATGGCCCGACCGAAGCCACCGTCGACAGCACCGTATGGACGCTGGAGGCGAATTCGCCGGTACCGCAAGGCGCGCCACCGATTGGCAAACCGCTGTGCAACACCCGCGTGTACATCCTTGATGCTCACCAACAACCGACGCCATTGGGTGTGGTCGGCGAGATGTATCTCGGCGGCGTGCAGGTGGCGCGGGGTTATCTGAATCGGCCTGAGCTGAGCGCCGAACGTTTCCTCGACGATCCGTTCAGTGATCAGCCCGGCGCACGTTTGTACCGCACGGGTGACGTCGCACGGTATCTGGCCGATGGCAACATCGAGTACCTGGGGCGTAATGACGATCAGGTCAAAATCCGTGGTTTACGCATCGAACTGGGCGAGATTCAGGCGCATCTGGCGCAAGTCGACGGTGTCCGCGAAGCGGCCGTGCTGGCCCGTGAAGACGTGCCGGGCGATCAGCGTCTGGTCGCGTACTACAGCGGCGAACTCGTCGAAACAGATCAGCTACGCAGCCAATTGCTCAAGCATCTGCCGGCCTACATGGTGCCTGCCGTATTTGTGAATCTGCCGGCGTTGCCACTGAGCCCCAACGGCAAACTGGATCGCCAGGCCTTGCCGGCTCCTGACCAGACTGCGCTGCTGAGCCGGGAATACGAAGCTCCGATCGGTGAAGTCGAAACCGTGATTGCCGGGATTTGGGCCGAGTTGCTGAAGGTCGAGCGGGTAGGGCGCTTCGATCATTTCTTCGAACTGGGCGGTCACTCGTTGCTGGCGGTCAATCTGGTTGCGCGCATGCGTCGGGCCGGCCTGTCGGCGGATATTCGTGTGCTCTTTGGCCAGCCGACATTGGCCGCGCTCGCTGCGGCTGTGGGCGGCGAACCTGATGCGGCGGTGCCGGCAAACCTCATTGCGGCCGATTGCCCGCGCATCACCCCCGAATTGTTGCCGCTGGTAGCGCTGGACCAAGCGACGATCGACCGTATCGTTGCGAGCGTCCCCGGCGGTGTGCGCAATGTTCAGGACATCTACCCGCTGGCACCTTTGCAGACCGGCATCCTGTTCCATCATCTGTCGGCCGCGCACGGCGATCCATATGTGCTGCAGGCGCAGTTTGCCTTCGCCGATGAACAGCGTTTGCAAGTGTTCACTGATGCCCTGAAACGGGTAATCGAACGCCATGACATTTTGCGCACGTCGCTGTTCTGGGAGGGGCTGGAAGAGCCGGTGCAAGTGGTCTGGCGTCAGGCTTCGCTGGGCTGCGAGGCCTTGCCGCTAGACGCCGAAGCGGGCGATGCGCTGAGCCAGTTGCGCAGACGCTTCACCATCGATAACTACCGTATGCCCGTCACCGAGGCGCCGCTGATGCGCGTGGTGCACGGCCGCGATGAGGCCAATCAACGCGTGGTGGCGTTGCTGCTGTTCCATCACCTGGTGATGGATCACGTGGCGCTGGAGGTGTTGCAGCACGAGATGCAGGCGTTTCTGCTGGGCAACGACGGGCTGCTGAGCGAACCGGTGCCGTACCGCAATTACGTGGCGCACACCCGTTCCGGTCTGACCGCGCAAGCGCACGCCAGTTTCTTCGGCGAGATGCTCGGCGCTGTTGATGAGCCGACCTTGCCTTACGGGCAGAATCTGGCCAGCGACGGCCCTGCACAAGAGGCGCAACTGGACCTGGAAAACGCGCTGAGCCACAGCATCCGTCAGCAGGCCAGGCGTTTGGGCGTCAGCGCCGCCAGCCTGATGCACCTCGCCTGGGCACAGGTGCTGGGGCAATTGTCCGGACGCGACGCCGTGGTGTTTGGCACGGTGTTGCTCGGGCGATTGCAGGGCGGTGAAGGATCGGAGCGGGCACTCGGTGTGTTCATCAATACCTTGCCGCTGTGCATCGAGCTGAACGCCCATAGCGTCAAAGGCGCCGCACTGGCGACCCACGAACGCCTGAGTCAGTTGCTGGCCCATGAACATGCACAACTGGCGCAGGTGCAGCAATGCAGCGCCATGCCGGCGGGCACGCCGCTGTTCAGCACGCTGCTCAACTATCGTCACAGCGTGCCGGTCGGGCCGATATCCGCTGAGGTGCAAGCGGCGTGGCACGGCATGCAATTGCTCGCTGCCGAGGAACACACCAACTATCGCCTGACTCTCAGCGTTGATGATCTCGGTGAAGACTTCCGCCTGAAGGTATTGGCCGGGGCCGGCATTGATGCGCAGCGTATCTGCGGGTACATGCAGGGAGCGTTGATGACGTTGCTGGAGGCACTGGAGCACACGCCGCACGTGGGCTTTGACCGGTTGTCGATCCTGCCGGCAGCTGAGCGCGAACAGTTGCTGGTGGATTTCAATGCGACCGAGGCTGACTACCCGCGTGAGCTGACGATTGCCCGGCGCTTCGAGTCGCAGGTCACCGAGCGTCCGCAGGCTATTGCAGCGGTGTTTGCCGGACAGCCACTGACTTACTTGCAGCTCAATCGCCAGGCCAATGCCTTGGCGCATCACTTGATCGCCATCGGGGTGAAAGCCGATGACCGCGTGGCCATCGTCGCCCGCCGGGGTCTGGATACATTGGTCGGGCTGGTCGCCATCCTCAAGGCCGGCGCCGGCTATGTGCCGATCGATCCGGCGCATCCTGCCGAGCGGATCAGTTATTTGCTGAGCGACAGCGCACCGGTCGCGGTGCTCACGCAAAGCGATCTGCACGAGAGACTGCCGCAATCGGGCGTGCCAGTGATTGATGTCGATCTGTGCGCATGGCCGGCGCAGGCGCAGCACAACCCCGCAGTGCCGGGCCTGAGCGCTGCGCATCTGGCGTACGTGATCTACACCTCGGGTTCGACCGGTCTGCCCAAAGGGGTCATGGTCGAACATCAGACGTTGTCCAATCTGGTCGACTGGCACTGTGAAGCGTTCGATTTACGCGCCGGCAGCCACACCTCAAGCCTTGCCGGATTCGGTTTCGATGCGATGGCGTGGGAAGTCTGGCCGGCCATGTGCGCGGGCGCGACCCTGCACCTGGCCCCAACCCATGACGGCGCTGAAGACATCGATGGGTTGCTCGACTGGTGGCGTGCGCAGCCGCTGGACGTGAGCTTTTTGCCAACACCGGTCGCCGAATATGCGTTCAGCCAGAACCTCGATCATCCGACCTTGCGCACCTTGCTGATCGGTGGCGATCGCTTGCGCCAGTTCAGCCGTCAGCAGCGCTTCGCCGTGATCAACAACTACGGCCCGACCGAGGCCACCGTGGTCGCGACTTCCGGGCGTATAGACGTTGGCGCGGCGTTGCACATTGGTAAACCGGTGGCGAACGCGGCGGTTTATTTGCTCGACGAGCAGCAACGGCCAGTGCCAATGGGTGTCATGGGCGAGTTGTACGTCGGTGGCGCGGGCGTGGCCCGGGGTTATCTGAACCGCGCCGATCTGACCGCTGAGCACTTTCTGCACGACCCGTTCAGCCCCTTGCCGAATGCGCGCATGTACCGCACCGGTGACCTTGCCCGTTGGCGCGAAGACGGCTCGCTCGACTACCTGGGGCGTAACGACGACCAGGTGAAAATCCGTGGCATGCGCATTGAATTGGGCGAAATCGAGACTCGCCTCAATCAGCTCCCTGGTATCAACGAAGCGGTGTTGCTGGCCCGCGAGGACCAACCCGGCCAGCCGCGACTGGTGGCCTATTTCACCGAACAGGCGGGGGCCGAGCCACTGGCAGTGGGCGAGTTGCGCGAGCATCTGCTGACGCAGTTGCCGGACTACATGGTGCCGGCAGCGTTTGTCCGGCTCGAGGCTTTGCCGCTGACCGCCAATGGCAAGGTCGACCGCAAGGCATTGCCGAAACCGGACCTGGCCGCGCTGCCGACCCGCGAATACGAGGCTCCGCAAGGTGAACTGGAAACCGCGCTGGCGCAGATCTGGTCCGAAGTGCTGCAAGTCGGGCAGATCGGCCGTCACGATCACTTCTTCGAACTGGGCGGTCATTCGCTGTTGGCGATGCGCATGGTCTCGCTGATCCGTCAGCGCCTCGGCGTCGAACTGGCGCTGAGTGATCTGTTTGCCGATGCGCAATTGAGCGCAATCGCTGCAGTATTGAACCGCGCCGGGCGCAGCGCGTTACCGGAGATCTTGCCGGCACCGCGTGCTCAGGCGCTGCCGATGTCCTTCGCCCAACAACGCCTGTGGTTTCTTGCGCAAATGGCGGGTGGCAACTCGGCGTACAACATTCCTCTCGGCTTGCGCCTGCGCGGTCACCTCGACGTCGATGCCCTGCAATCGGCGCTGGCGCGGATCGTCGCCCGCCACGAAACCCTGCGCAGCCGTTTCATCCGCCTCGACGACAGCGCGCAGGTGTCGATTGCCCCGGTCGATAACGGTTGGCTGCTGCGCGTAGAAGATCTGCGCCAACAGCCGCAGGCCGAGCACACCTTGCAAATATTGCTGGCGCAGGAAGCCTCGACAACGTTTGATTTGCAGAACGATTCGTTGATTCGTGGACGATTGGTGCGTCTGGCTGACGATCATCATGTGCTGCTGTTGACCGTGCATCACATCGTTGCCGACGGCTGGTCGATGGGCGTGCTGACCGGCGAGTTGATGGCGTTGTATCAGGCGTACAGCCAGGGACAGCCTGACCCGTTGCCAGTCCTGACGTTGCAATACGGCGACTATGCCGTGTGGCAACGGCGCTGGCTCAGCGGTGAAGTGCTGCAGCAGCAAAGCCAATATTGGCAGCAGACCCTCGACGGTGCGCCGGCCTTGTTGACGCTGCCCACCGATCGCCCGCGACCGGCGCAGCAGGATTACACCGGCGGCAACGTCGAAGTGTTGCTGGACGAGCGCCTGAGTACTGGCCTCAAAGCGTTGAGCCAGCGTCATGGCGTGACCCTGTTCATGACCCTGATGAGTGCCTGGGCGTTGCTGATGAGTCGGCTGTCCGGGCAATCCGATGTGGTGATCGGCGCGCCGGTGGCCAACCGCAGCCGCGCTGAAATCGAAGGCCTGATCGGCATGTTCGTCAATACGCTCGCCGTGCGCATCGACACCTCGGGCGCGCCGAGCGTCGAAGCGCTGCTGGCACAGGTCAAGGCGCGGACACTGGAAGCGCAGGCGCATCAGGATCTGCCGTTCGAGCAAGTGGTGGAAATCGTCCGACCGGTGCGCAGCCTGGCGCACAGCCCGTTGTTCCAGACCACGTTGAGCTGGGACGGCAGCGTTGGCCCGCAACTGGCCTTGGGCGAGCTGACGCTGGAGGGTGTTGCCGGGACCGGCGATGTCGCCAAGTTTGACCTGACGCTGACACTGGGCGAGGTCAACGGAGTGCTGCGCGGCACGCTGAACTACGCCACGGCGCTGTTCGATGCGCTGACGATCAAGCGGTACATCGGCTACTTCGAACGTCTGCTCGAGGCGATGGTTGCCGATGATCAAACGGTGCTGGAACGTGTGCCATTGCTGGCAAACGATGAGCGCCAGCGCTTGCTGTACGACTTCAACGCCACGGCGCGTGGCTACCCGCAAACACTGACCGTACACGGGGTTTTCCAACAGCAGGCAGCCGCGCATCCCAAAGCTGTGGCGGCCGTGCATGGCGCGCATTCGCTGAGCTACTTTGAACTCAACGCCCAAGCCAACCGCCTGGCCCATCACCTGATCGCTCACGGCGTGCAACCGGGTGACCACGTGGCGATCCTGTTGCCGCGTTCGCTGGAGTTGCTGGTCGCGCAACTGGCCATTGCCAAATGCGCGGCCGCTTATGTGCCGCTGGACATCAATGCACCGAGCGAACGCCAGGCGTTCATGGTCGAGGATTGCCGCGCGGTGGCGTTGTTGACCTTGAGCGGCGAAGTCATCGACTACGCCGCGCCGCGTATCGACCTCGACAGGCTGACCCTCAACGGCCAGCCGACGCACAATCCGAATCTGCTGCAGTCGTCCGAGTCGCTGGCGTACATCATGTACACCTCCGGTTCGACCGGCACGCCGAAAGGGGTGATGGTGCCGCACCGGGGTATCGGCCGCTTGGTGCTCAACAACGGTTACGCCGATTTCAATGCACAGGATCGTGTGGTCTTCGCCTCGAACCCGGCGTTCGATGCGAGCACCATGGACATCTGGGGGCCGCTGCTCAATGGCGGTCGCGTGGTGATCATCGACCATCAAACCTTGCTCGATCCGCATGCCTTTGGCCGTGAACTGAGCAGCAGTGGCGCAACGATCCTGTTCGTCACCACCGCGCTGTTCAATCAATACGTGCAACTGATTCCGCAGGCGCTCAAGGGCCTGCGGATTCTGCTGTGCGGCGGTGAACGTGGCGATCCGGCGGCGTTTCGTCGCCTGTTGGTCGAGGCGCCAACACTGCGCATCGTGCATTGCTACGGCCCGACTGAAACCACCACCTACGCCACAACCTTTGAAGTGCGCGAAGTTGCGGAAAACGCCGAGAGCGTGCCGATTGGCGGGCCGATTGCTAACACGCAGGTTTACGTGCTCGATGCGTATCAGCAGCCGGTGCCAATGGGCGTCACCGGCGAGCTGTATATCGGCGGGCAGGGCGTGGCGCTGGGGTATCTGAACCGGGCGGATCTGACTGCCGAGAAATTCCTCTGCGATCCGTTCAGCGAGATGCCGGGCGCGTTGCTCTATCGCACGGGCGACCTCGCGCGCTGGCTGGCGCCGGGGCAACTCGATTGCATCGGGCGTAACGACGATCAGGTGAAGATTCGCGGTTTCCGCATCGAACTGGGAGAAATCGAAAACCGCCTGCTGAATTGCCCGGGGATCAAGGAAGCGGTGGTGCTGGCGCGCCGCGACGGACAGGACTCCCCGCGTCTGGTGGCGTACTACACGGCGCACGATGAACACTTGGACAGCGCTGAGCTGCACGCGCAAATGCACGCGCGACTGCCGGAATACATGGTGCCCACCGCGTGGGTGCAACTCGATGTATTGCCGTTGAACAACAACGGCAAGGTCGATCGCAAGGCGCTGCCGGCACCGACGCAGGAGGCACTGCTCAGTCGGGCCTACGAGGCACCGGCCAATCCTCTGGAAGCAAGCCTGGCGCAGGTCTGGGCCGAGGTGTTGCAGGTCGGGCAGGTCGGTCGCTATGACAACTTCTTCGAGCTCGGCGGCCATTCATTGCTGGCCATGCGCATGCTCTCTCAGGTGCGCCAGCAATTGGGCGTGGAGCTGGCGCTGGCCGATCTGTTTGCCAACCCGGAACTGGCGACGGTCGCCGAAGTGTTGAGTCAGGCCGAACGCAGCAGTTTGCCGCCGATTCTGCCGGCGCCGCGCGATCAGGCACTGCCGTTGTCGTTCGCCCAGCAACGCTTGTGGTTCCTCGCGCAAATGGATGGCGGCAACACCGCCTACAACATTCCTCTGGGCTTGCACCTGCGTGGCCGACTCGACGCCGTGGCACTGCAACGGGCATTGGCGCGAATCGTCGCTCGTCACGAAACCCTGCGTAGTCGGTTCACCCAACTGAACGACGAAGCTCAGGTGCTGATTGCCCCGGTCGACAGTGGTCTGCCGCTGATTGTGGAAGACTGGCGGCAACAGCCGCAGACCGAGGAGGCCTTGCGTGCTTTGGTCGACGCTGAAGCGCGCGGGCCGTTCAACTTGCAGGACGATCCGTTGATTCGCGGTCGGCTGGTGCGTCTGGCCGATGAGCACCATGTGCTGTTGCTGACGATGCACCACATCATCTCCGACGGTTGGTCGATGGGCGTGCTGACCCATGAATTGATGGCGCTGTATCAGGCGTTCAGCCGTGGCGAGGACGATCCGCTGCCACCGCTGGCCTTGCAATACACCGACTACGCGGTATGGCAACGGCGCTGGCTGAGCGGCGAGGTGTTGCAGCGCCAGAGTGATTACTGGCAGCAGACCCTGGCCGGCGCTCCGGCGTTGTTGAGCCTGCCGACTGACCGACCACGGCCGGCGCAACAGGATCACCGCGGCGGCAGTGTCGAGATCGTACTGGACGCGCAGACCAGCGCCGGTCTCAAGGCGTTGTGTCAGCGCCACAGCGTGACGCCGTACATGGTGATCATGAGCGCCTGGGCGATGCTGCTTACGCGTCTGTCCGGGCAGTCCGATGTGGTCATCGGCTCGCCCGTCGCCAACCGTACCCGCGCCGAAATCGAAGGGTTGATCGGCATGTTCGTCAACACCCTGGCGCTGCGCATCGATACCTCGGGCGATCTGACGGGGGCAGCGCTGCTGGCGCGGGTCAAAGCGCAGACGCTGGCCGCGCAGGCGCATCAGGATCTGCCGTTCGAACACGTGGTGGAAGTCACCCGACC
Source organism: Pseudomonas sp. H1_D05 (assembly GCF_054682705.1). Classification (NCBI taxonomy): domain Bacteria; kingdom Pseudomonadati; phylum Pseudomonadota; class Gammaproteobacteria; order Pseudomonadales; family Pseudomonadaceae; genus Pseudomonas; species Pseudomonas sp. H1_D05. Next base: position 5,595,700 of record NZ_CP162825.1, on the reverse strand, counting down.
GCTGCGCAGCCTTTCCCACACACCGTTGTTCCAGACTTTGCTGAGCTGGGACAGCAGCGTGGCGCCAGCCCTGGCACTCGGCGAGCTGACGCTGGAAGGCCTGGCCGGGGAAAATCACTTTGTGAAGTTCGACCTGTCGCTGAGTCTGGGCGAAAGCCAGCACGGGGTTCGTGGCTCGCTGCGCTACGCCACCGCGCTGTTCGATGAGTCGACCGTGCAGCGTTTTGTCGGTTACTTCCAGCGCTTGCTGGCGGCGCTGGTCAGTGATGATCAGGCGGTGTTGGCGCAAGTCGAGTTGCTTGCGGCGGATGAGCAGCAACGCCTGCTCGGCGACTTCAACGCGACGGCGCTTGATTGCCCGGTCGAGCAACCGGTGCAGAGCCTGTTTGAAGCACAGGTGCGGCGTCAGCCGGACGCCATCGCCGTGCAGTCGGGCGAACACAGCCTGACCTATCGCGAGCTGAATGCCCGTGCCAACCGCCTCGCGCATCACCTGCGTGAGCAAGGCGTCGGGCCGGATGCGCGGGTGGCGCTGTGCGTCGAGCGTGGGCTTGATCTGGTGGTGGGGCTGCTCGGCATTCTCAAGGCCGGTGGCGCGTACGTGCCGCTGGATCCGGCTTATCCGGCGGAGCGCCTGGACTTTATGCTCAGGGATTGCGCGCCGGTGGCGGTGCTGGTGCAGACGGCCACGCGATCGCTGTTTGCCGAGGCCGGGGCAGTGCTGATCGACTTTGACCAATGCACCTGGCACGACCAGTCAGAATACGATCCGCAAGTGCCGGGCCTGAGTCCTTCGAATCTGGCGTACATGATCTACACCTCAGGTTCGACTGGCACACCCAAAGGCGTGATGCTCGAACATCGTGGCTTGTGCAATCTGGTGCATTGGGGCTCGCAGATTTGCCCGCCAGCTCCAGAGGGCGCGTTGTTGCAGAAAGCCCCATTCAGTTTCGATGGTTCGGTGTGGGAATTCTTCTGGCCACTGACGGCCGGTGTGCGTCTGGTGCTGGCACGGCCGGGAGGTCACCGGGAACCGGCATACCTGGCGCAAGTGATTCGTCAGCAGCGGGTCACGGTGGTCAAGTTCGTGCCGGCGCTGTTGCAGCAATTTCTCGAGCTGCAAGACGTCAGTGAATGCACCAGCCTCACCGATGTGTTCTGCGGTGGCGGCGAACTCACGGCGGCCCTGGCCCGCGAAGTACGCCAGCAACTGCCGTGGGTGCGCCTGCATAACGTGTATGGCCCGACCGAAGCCACGGTCGACAGCACCGCGTGGACACTGGAACCGCACATGCCCGTGCCATCCACCGAATTGCCGATTGGCACGGCCATCTGTAACACCCGTTTGTACGTGCTCGATGCGCATGACCAAGCGGTACCGCTCGGTGTTATTGGCCAGTTGTACATCGGCGGCATCGGCGTGGCGCGAGGGTATATGGGACTGCCACAGATGCAGGCCGAGCGCTTTATCGACAGTCCGTTTGTGCCCGGGGACCGCTTGTACCGCACCGGCGATCTGGTGCGGTACCGCGCGGACGGTAACCTCGAATTCCTCGGGCGCAATGACTTCCAGGTCAAGCTGCACGGCTTGCGCCTGGAACTCGGTGAAATCGAAGCGCGGTTGATCCAGCACCCGGGTGTGCGCGAGGTGGTCGTGCTGATGCGCGACGAGCGTCTGGTCGCGTATTTCACAGTGCGCGAGGGCAGCGCTGCTCCGGCTATCGACATGCTGCGCGCGTTCATTCTTGAGCAGTTACCCGAGTACATGGTGCCGGGTGCGTTTGTTGCGCTCGACGTCCTGCCCTTGAGTCCCAACGGCAAGATCGACCGTCAGGCGCTGCCGGCGCCGGGCCTCGACGCGGTACTCAGCCGACATTACGAAGCACCTGAAGGCGAGGTCGAAACCGTGTTGGCGCGGGTCTGGGCTGAGGTGCTGAATGTCGAGCAGGTCGGACGCCACGACAACTTCTTCGAATTAGGCGGGCATTCGCTGCTGGCGATTCGTCTGGTCAACCTGCTGCAGCGTGCGGGGCAACAGGTGACGCTGGCGGAGCTGTTCCAGCGTCCGAGTGTCGAGTCGCTGGCCGCATTGCTCGGTCAACGCCATGCCGCGCCCGAACAGCCGGAAGGACTGGTTGTGGTGCGGCCGGGCGAGGGCGGCGATGCGCTGTTCCTGATCCATGAGTTCAGCGGCAGGGAGGTGTATTTCCCGGCATTGGCGATGCACATCGAGGGGCAGTTTGCGATTTACGGTTTGCCCGGTGTGCCGTTGGGGCAGCCGCAGCTGCGCACGCTTGAGTGCATGGCCACGCGGATGGTCGGGATTATCCGGGCGGTACAACCGCATGGGCCGTATCGTCTGGCCGGGTGGTCGTTTGGTGGCTTGCTGGCGTATGAAATCGCTCAGCAGTTGCTGGGTCTCGATGAGACGGTGGCGTTTGTCGGCCTGCTCGATACTTACGCGCCGCATCCGGCCAGTCAGGATAAAACCCGCTGGAGCGGCGCGCATCGCGACAAGCATCAGTTGCTGGAGCACTGCCGCGCGCGTTCGCAGATGCGCGGTGCGGAAGGGCTGCCGGCGTTGGCTGAGGTCGAGCGGCTGGAGGCTGAAGTCGAACGCATTGCGTTCGATGAGCTGTTCCAGCGCTGCTGCGAACAGCAATTGCCTGACCCGGAACTGGCCGCACTGAGTGCAGCGGATGCCTGGAGTTACTTTGATCGTGAGGCCGCTCATGGCCTGGCGCTGGCGCATTACCGGGTCAGCCCGGCCAGTCAGCCGGTGCACTTGTTCCGCGCTCAGGCACTGATGCCGGGGCAGGCGCAGCCGAGTCCGACCCGTGGTTGGGAAAACAAGATCAGTACAGGTTTGCTGCGCTGCATCGATGTCCCGGGTGATCACCGCAGCATGATGAAAGCTCCGGATATTCAGGCGCTCGGCCAGGCCTTGAGTCAGGCTATGGCCGCTGCGCTGGTTCCGGAGCCAGAGACCTATCAGCCGCTGTTGACCATTCAGAGCGGGCACGCTGGGCATGCGCCGATCTTCTGCGTGCCGGGGGCGGGCGACAGTGTCACCGGGTTCATTCACCTGACCGAGGCCTTGGGCCCGGAGTGGCCGATCATCGGCCTGCAACCGCGCGGGCTCGATGGCAGCGGCGTGCCGCACAGCCAGGTTGAAGCGGCAGCGAAGTGCTATCTGCAAGCTGTCGAGCAGTTGTATCCGCAAGGTCCGGTGCACCTGATCGGCCATTCCTTCGGCGGCTGGGTCGCGCATGCCATGGCCGCGCAGTTACAGGCGGCGGGGCGTGAGGTGGCGTCATTGACCCTGATCGACAGCGAATCGCCCGGCGGCAACGGTACGGCGGGCAAACCGTACACCACGACTGCCGCACTGGAACGCTTGATCGAGACGCTGCAACTGTCCAGCGGCAAGTCGTTGGGCATCGACCCGCTGGCGTTCGCCGAGGCTGACGACACCACGCAAATGCGCCTGTTGCACGAGGGCATGGTGCGCGCCGGTGTGTTGTCTGCGCGTTCGTCAGCGCAGGCCATGCACGGCCCGGTCCGCACCTTCGCCACAGCCTTGCGCACGGTCTATCAACCGCAGTTGGCCTACACCGGGCCGGTGCGGCTGGCGCTGGTCGATGACCCGACGCTGGATGCGTGGGGCAATCAGCGTGAGCAAGCGGCGATGGTCGAAGGCTGGCAACGCCAGGTGACGGATCTGGCGGTGTGGTACGGGCCGGGCAACCACTTCACGATTCTCAAGACGCCCAACGTTTTCAGTCTCGCGGCGTGGTGGCATGACGGCCTGAAAGTGCCTGCCGGCCAAGTGGTTTCCTGATTGTTGTTTATCTACCAGAGCCCGGCTGCTGGCCGGGCTCACCCCTGAACGGACTTGTGGTTATTTATGGAAAAGTCGAAGTTGCGCAAAGTCGGTATGGGTTTAGCGTTAGTGGCAGTAGCGGGATTGGCTTTCTACACGGTGCAGGCACCGGCCGAGGCGCCGCAATACCTGACCGCGCCGGTGGAACGCAGTGACATTGAAAACGCGGTTCTCGCCACCGGGTTGCTCGAAGGCATCAAACAAGTGGACGTCGGCGCGCAAGTGTCGGGGCAATTGAAGTCGCTCAAGGTCAAGGTTGGCGACAAGGTGAAGAAAGGGCAGTGGCTGGCGGAAATCGATCCGCTGGTGTTGCAGAACACTTTGCGTCAGGCCCAGGTTGATGAGGAAAACCTGCAAGCGCAAAAACGCGCGACCCAGGCTCAGCTCAGGCAAACCAAAGCGATTTACGAGCGCTACAAGAACTTGCAGGACGACGCGTCGATCTCGCGCCAGGATTTTGAAACCGCCGAGTCGGACTATCAGGTGCAGCAGGCCAACCTGATGTCGCTGGATGCGCAGATCAAAAGTGCGCATATCCAGATCGACACGGCCAAGGTCAATCTGGCGTACACGCGGATTGTCGCGCCGATTGATGGCGACGTGGTCGGCGTGGTCACGCAGGAAGGGCAAACGGTGATTGCCAGCCAACTGGCGCCGGTCCTGCTGAAACTGGCAGATCTGGACACCATGACGGTCAAGGCGCAGGTGTCCGAAGCCGACGTGATTCACATCGCCCCGGGGCAAGAGGTGTATTTCACCATTCTCGGCGAGGACAAACGCTACTACGCGAAACTGCGCGGCACGGACCCGGCGCCGCAGAACTTTCTTGAAACACCGCCCGCCGGCACGCCTAAGCAAAGCAGCGCGGTGTTTTACAACGCGTTGTTCGAGGTGCCCAATCCCGACCATCGCCTGCGCATCTCGATGACCGCGCAGGTGCGCATTATCCTCGACACCGCCAAGTCGGTGCTGACCGTGCCGGTGGCGGCGCTCGGCCCGCGCAATGCCGACGGCAGTTTCCCGGTACGCGTACTCGACGCCAAGGGCCACGCGCAGTCGCGCAACGTGCAGACCGGGATCAACAACAACGTCAAAGTGCAGATCAACGCCGGTCTGGCAGAAGGCGACCGCGTGGTGATCGGTGATCCGGTGAACAATGTGGCGGGGGCCTGAGCATGACTGAGCCACTGCTACAACTGACCGGCATCACCCGCAGTTTCACCGCTGGCGACCGCGAGTTTCTCGCGCTGAACAACATCAACCTGACGATCAATGCCGGGGAAATGGTGGCGATCATTGGTGCCTCCGGTTCCGGCAAATCGACGCTGATGAACATCCTCGGTTGCCTCGATTACGCCACCGCTGGCAGCTACAGGATCAACGGCCAGGAAACCCGTGATCTGGACAATCAGGCCCTGGCCGAGCTGCGCCGCGATTACTTTGGTTTCATCTTCCAGCGTTACCACTTGCTGCCGCATTTGAGCGCAATGCACAACGTCGAGATGCCGGCGATTTACGCCGGTACGCCGCAGCTTCAACGCCATGCCCGTGCCCGTGAGTTGTTGGCGCGACTGGGTCTGGAAGGCCATTTGACGCATCGGCCGAGCCAGCTCTCCGGCGGTCAGCAACAGCGCGTGAGTATCGCCCGCGCCTTGATGAACGGCGGCGAAGTGATCCTCGCCGACGAACCGACCGGCGCCCTCGACACGGCCAGCGGCAAGGAGGTCATGCGCATCCTGCTGGAGCTGCACGCGGCGGGGCACACGGTGATTCTGGTCACTCACGACCCGAAAGTGGCGGCCAATGCCGAGCGCATCATCGAAGTCAGCGACGGCGAAATCCTCAGCGACCGCAGCAACGAACGCGATACCACGCACCTGCTCAGCGAAGAACCGGTGGCACCGAAAGCCACCGCTTCGCGTCGCCTGGTCGCCAGTCTCGGGTTGTTCAAAGAAGCGTTCGCCATGGCGTGGGTGGCGTTGATCTCGCACCGCATGCGTACCTTGCTGACCATGCTCGGCATCGTCATTGGCATCACGTCGGTGGTGTCGATTTCGGCGGTCGGGGAGGGTGCGAAAAACTACGTGCTCAAGGACATTGCGGCGATTGGCAGCAATACCATCGATGTCTATCCCGGCAGCAGTTATGGCGACAAACGTGCCGCCGCCATTGAAACCCTGACGCCGGCCGACGTCACCGCGCTGAATCAGTTGTACTACGTCGACAGCGCCACGCCGATGATCGGCCGCAGCCTGTTGTTGCGTTATCGCAATATCGATCTGGATGCGCAGGTCAACGGCGTCAGCGATCAGTACTTCAAGGTGCGCGGGATCAAAATGGCCGCGGGCATCCCGTTCAGCGAAAGCGATGCGCGGCGCCAGGCGCAGGTGGTGGTCATCGATCACAACACCCGGCAGCGCCTGTTTGGCCAGGATGTCGACCCGTTGGGCCAGGTGATCCTGATTGGCAACCTGCCATGCACAGTGATCGGCGTGGCCGCGCAGGATAAAAGCCTGTTTGCCTCGGGCAAGACCCTCAACGTCTGGGTGCCCTACGAAACGGCGGCCGGGCGGGTGTTGGGCCAGCGTTATCTGGACAGCATCAGCGTGCGCATGAAGGACGGCCAGCCGAGCAAAGTGGTGGAAGAGCACGTCACCCAACTGCTGCTGCAACGCCACGGCACCAAGGATTTCTTCACCAACAACCTCGACAGCGTCTTGCAGACCGTGCAGAAAACCAGCCGCTCGCTGGCGTTGCTGCTGTCGCTGATTGCGGTGATTTCCCTGGTGGTTGGCGGCATCGGCGTGATGAATATCATGCTGGTGTCGGTGACCGAGCGCACTCGCGAGATCGGTATTCGGATGGCGGTGGGGGCGCGGCAGTCGGACATTCGTCAGCAGTTTCTGGTGGAGGCGGTGATGGTTTGTCTGTTGGGCGGGGCGATCGGGATTTCCCTGTCGTATGCCATCGGGCACTTGTTTTCGGTGTTTATCAAGGAGTGGGAGATGGTGTTCTCGCTGGGGTCGGTACTGACGGCGGTGGTGTGCTCGACGTTGATCGGGATTGTGTTTGGCTTTGTGCCGGCGCGGAATGCTTCGCGGCTTGATCCGATCGAGGCGTTGGCGCGGGATTAAAAGCGGCCCTCATCAAACCTGCTGGGCATTGGGGGGGATTGCCGGTGAATCAGGCATTGGAGCACGTCGCGGGATTGCCCTCACCCTAACCCTCTCCCAGAGGGAGAGGGGACTGACCGCAGTGTTTGCTGGAGATACGCCGACGTGGGATACCGAGTCGAACTCAGGTTTTGAACAGCACAAAAATCGGCTCCCTTTCCCCCTCGCCCCCCTGGGGGAGAGGGCTGGGGTGAGGGGGTAGATCCAACTGACACACCGCAAAACCTCGAATCACCGCCATCCAGAATTTCCATCAATAAACATAACGCCGTGAGCGCGTTTAAATTACACGACCCGTTACGTCATACCGCCTACAACACCTTGCGTCGTTACCTACGCGTACGCCAGAATCCGCCGGCTTGTGCGCTTATCCCATGGGCTCTATCGTTTCCCTGCCACTGCCTATCAGTGGTCGGGTTTAGTAGCCCGATTGGTATTAGTAAGTGCATGAGTTCCATTTAGTCAGGTGCGTCTCTGCCTGCACTCAATGGTGGTTGTGCGCAGGGCGCCCTCGGGCGCGCCGGTCTTGCTAATTCCACCGGTCTACTAACCTGTGCACAGCCGCCACCCTTCTTTTAGTAGAGAACGGTCGCGGCCCTATTTCAGGAATTAGATGAATATGTTCAAAGTTACGCCGAACCCTCCGGACACCGATCCGATCCCCTACGACGCCGCACTGGAACCTCAAAACATCAAAGAGGCCACAGAACGGGCGATCAATTTCTACCTCAATCCTTCCGCGCTCAAAACCTCAAAACCCACCCGCAAAACTGGCAAGATCTACCTGATCGACCCCACCATCGACGACGAAACCCTACTCGTTGAAGCCTACGAATCGTTGTCCTCGGCCAGTGACATGGCCCGCGACCTTGCTGACTCGGTCGACAGCCCTCACCGTAAGAAAATGCTGATCCTGCAGCAGGTGATCATGTTGAGTGAATTGGTGGTGAGTCGCGTCCTCGACAACCAGCGCCTGCCCAACTAATTGCGGAACAGCCGCGGGAGGGAGCCTGCTCCCTTGCTGCGCAGAAGGAGTTTGAGCTTATGTCCAAGACATCTGATCCACCGGTGACTGCAGCCAACATCATGGCCACGCCCTATACGCCCAACGCTATGTTCCGGGTCAACCCGCAAACCGATACCGAATCCCTGCTGGCAAACGCCTGTGAATCGCTGGCCTCGGCCTCGGTCATGTTGGCTGATTTTGCCGGGATGCTGGAGGGGCCGCATCGCAATACCTTGCTGGGTATTGCGCAAGTGGTGATGTTGGGGGAATTGGCGGTGAATCAGGCATTGGAGCACGTCGCGGAATTGCCCTCACCCTAACCCTCTCCCAGTGGGAGAGGGGACTGACCGCGGTGTTTGCTGAAGATGCACCGACGTGAACTACCGAGTCGAACTCAGTTTTTGAAAACCACAATGATCGGCTCCCAAGCCGAGCTCAGGTTTTGAACAGCACAAAGATCGGCTCCCTTTCCCCCTCGCCCCCTTGGGGGAGAGGGCTGGGGTGAGGGGGTAGATCCAACTGACCCACCCAAATACCGAAGGCGTCGCAATCCCGGCGTATCAAGCCGCACTCGACGCCAACGCCTCCAACGGCGAATACATCCAGCGCATCAACGAATGCCGCCCGCTGATGCCCAACTTGATCGCCGCGCGTTTCAGATAACTCTCGACGGTGTTGACCTTCAACGCCAATTGCTCCGCCAGTTCCGGCGCCGTGCGGCCGGCGAGCAGGCCGACACACACTTCGGTTTCGCGGTTGGACAGGCTCAGTCCCAGTTGCTCCAGGCGCTCGTCAAAGCGCAGGCGCAAGGTTTCCAGGCCGCTGCCTTCGGCTGCTTCGGAGGGAATTTGTGGATCAGGGGTGGCCGGTTGCAGGGCGTTGATGTGTTTTTCCACCATCGGCAGCAGCACCGGGGAAATGTCCTGCAACAGGCTGCGCTCCTGCGCGGAAAAGCGCTGCGACTCGCCGTTGCGGTACACCGAAATCACGTAGCGATAGCCGTCCTTGCGCCGGGTCAGGTGCAGTTGCGAGGCGTCCGCACTGGTCGCGGCCGGCGGATTCTGTAAATGGTGAGCCGCCGCACTGTGTTCGGAAAACACCGTTTCGGCGAGCAGGGCCGGCTCTTTCAGTGGCTCCGGCTCACTGCGGCTCGACGCGCGGCTCACCGGTTCGACACGCATCTGCCGGATGTGCGTGGCGTCGACCGCCAGTTGCGTCAGGATCAGGTCATGCAGCATGCGCGGAAAGTGCCGGCTGCCGGTGCTGGCGATGACCTTGCCGATGTGGGGGAACAAGTGTGAATTCATATGCGTGTCATCCCTGAGAGGCGTTAATTCAAAAACGTCTGCAGCCCTGTCGACGATCTCCTTGGTCGACGAAAAACCGCAGACTTGGATCCTATCCTAGTACAACGTTTGAGCGACGGTTTAATGAAGGTGTTATTAGCTAATAACCCTGAATTTGCTGGCTTCAACGTGGGAACAAAGAGAATACCGTCATTGAATTGTCCTGTTCAGGTTGACGGTGAAACCCATTTCAACCGATTTATCCCTTTTTGATGCGTCAGTAACCTGTACACAACTTGAACGCAACAACAACTTCCAACATTGAAAAGGGACGCACACCATGACCACTCCAACCTACAACCGCCTGAACAAAGACGACGCTATCGTGCTGCTGGTCGACCACCAGACCGGCCTGATTTCCCTGGTGCAGGACTTCTCGCCAAACGAGTTCAAGAACAATGTGCTGGCCCTGGCTGATCTGGCGAAGTTCTTCGAACTGCCGACTATCCTGACCACCAGTTTCGAACAAGGCCCGAACGGCCCGCTGGTACCAGAGCTGAAAGAGATGTTCCCGGACGCGCCGTACATCGCTCGTCCAGGTCAGATCAATGCCTGGGACAACGAAGACTTTGTGAAAGCGATCAAGGCTACCGGCCGCAAGCAGATCATCATTGCCGGTGTGGTCACGGATGTCTGCGTAGCGTTCCCGACCTTGTCGGCGCTGGCAGAAGGGTTTGATGTGTTTGTGGTGACCGACGCTTCCGGCACTTTCAACACCACCGTGCAACAGGCTGCGTGGAGCCGCATGACCCAAGCCGGTGCGCAGATGATGAACTGGTTCTCGGTGGCCTGTGAGCTGCACCGCGACTGGCGCAACGATATTGAAGGCTTGGGTAATCTGCTGTCGCAGCGCATCCCCAACTACCGCAACCTGATGAACAGCTACTCGGCGCTGACGGCTCAGCAGAAGTAAGCCGACGCGACCGAACAAAAGCCTGCTCTGAAAGCAGGCTTTTGTCGTGTCTGCGCTTTAACGTGCTAGCAGCGTTTCGATGACGTTACTTCAGGTTATGGCTGAAGAACGTGGTCAATTTGGCGAAGGGAATCAGGTTGACCCGGTCGTACAAGTCGACATGGCCGGCCCCTGGAATGATCAGCAGCTCTTTGGGCTCGGCCGCGCGCTGGTACGCGTCTTCACTGAACTCGCGGGAGTGCGCCTGAGCACCGGCGATGAACAGCAGCGGGCGCGGGGAGATGCTCTCGATGTCATTGAACGGGTAGAAGTTCATGAACTTCACGTTGCTGATCAGCGTCGGCATGGTGGTGGTCTGCGGCGAAGCACCGGCCGGGGTGACCTGGCCACGCGGGGTGCGGTAGAAATCGTAGAACTCGTCACCCACGGCATTGCCAGTGAGTTTGAGCGGTGTGCCGCCGGTGTAGCGGACCGGGCCGCCCCAGGACTGCGCGTCACGCTGCTGCGCCGCCTGTTCAATGATCGATTGGCGTTGCGCTGGCGTGAGCGAATGTTTGAGACCGTTACGGTTGGCAGCACCCATGTCGTACATGCTGACGGTGGCAATCGCCTTCAAACGTGGGTCGATCTTGGCGGCGCTGATGGCGAAGCTGCCGCTGCCGCAAATACCGATAACGCCGATACGCTCGCGATCGACCAGTGGGCGAGTGCCGAGAAAGTCCACCGCTGCGCTGAAGTCTTCGGCATAAATGTCCGGCGCAACCGACTGGCGTGGCAGGCCCTCGCTTTCGCCCCAGAAGGACAAGTCGAACGACAGCGTGACGAAACCCTGTTCCGCCATTTTGGTCGCGTAGAGATTGGCGCTTTGCTCTTTCACTGCGCCCATCGGGTGGCCGACGATGATCGCGGCATTTTTTGACTGTGGGTCAAGGTTCTTCAGGCTGAACAGATTGCCTGCGACCTTCATTCCGTACTGGTTCTTGAAGGTGACCTTTTCCACGGTCACTTTATCGCTGGTGTAGAAGTTGTCTGCGCCGTTCGACATATCGGCTCCCATGGCTGAAAAAGTACTGAAGAGCAGCCCGAAGGCCAAGCAAAAACCTTTCACTGGAATGTCCTTGCGATTGAGGGTTTATTCGTCTGAGCCTGTGCACGAACATTCTCTCGATCAGCGCCTCGGCGCCGAAGTGCATTCCTCTGGATTGCTTGCCTGATCCACTGAGTCCTGGATTTTTAATGCCGCGCAAACACGATTTGGCGGCGATGAGAGGGCAGGGACGGGATATGGATTACGCTGAGGATTCGGTGCTGGCCTCGACCAATCCGGTTTCAGCTTGCCGGCCACTGCGCTGAGTTTCCGGAACACCCATCGCGAGCAACACAACCGCTACCGCCGCAATAGCGGCCAGGGTCAGAAACGCCGCGCTGTAACCAGCCTCTTGCACCACGAGTCCGGCGAGGCCGTTGCTCAGTGCCGCGCCGAGTCCGAAGGCTGTCGTCAGCGCGCCGAGGCTGATGTTGAAGTGACCGGTGCCCTGGGTGAGGTCTTTGACCATGATCGGAAACAAGGCGCCGAACAGACCGGCGCCGACGCCGTCGAGCAGTTGCACCGCGACCAGCCAATAGGCATCGTCCGACAGCGTGTAGAGCACGCCGCGCAAGGGCAGGATCAGAAAACCGGCCAGCAGCAGCGGCTTGCGTCCCCACAGATCGGCTTTTGCCCCGACCAGCAATGCCGCCGGCACCATCACCAATTGCGCCGCGACGATGCAGGCCGAAGTCAACGGGGTGGCCATCTGCAAATTGGCTTGCGCGAGTTTTTGACTCACCAACGGCAACATCGCCGCGTTGGCGAGGTGGAACAGCGCACAGCAAATGGCGAACAGCAACAGCGGCCGGTTGCTCAGCAGCACCGACAAACCGGAAGGCTGGCGGTGGCTGGCGTCGGCCGGATCCAGTCCACGGGCCAGATCATGGTCGATGGCGGCTGGCGAAACGCAGGCGATGGCAATGACACTGGCCAGGGCCATGGCCGCCATCAGATAGAACACCGCCACCGGGCCGAACAGGTAGGCAAATATACCGGCCAGCAGTGCGGCGCAGGCATTGCCGGCATGATTGAAGGTTTCGTTGCGCCCGGTTCGCCGAGTGAACGCCCGTGGCCCGGTCATGCCCAGGGTAATCGCACAAATGGCCGGGGCGAATATCGAGGCGGCCATTGCGCTCAAGGTTTGCGTCAGCGCCACCCAAGTGAACGACGTCACGAATGGCAGCACCAGGCAGCTTCCGGTCACCACCAGCGCGGCGATCGCAATCAACGCACGTTTGCGCCGGCTGTTGTCGACCCAGGCGCCGGCGGGTGTCTGGGTGATCAGCGCAGCGACCCCGGCGATGGTCATCACCAGACCAATGCTGGCCGGCTCCCAGTGATGCACCGCCAACAGGTAAATGGCCAGATAGGGGCCGAGGCCGTCGCGCACGTCGGCGAGGAAAAAGTTCAGGCTGTCCAGGGACAGGTTGTTGCGGCGATCGAGGTCAGCGGCCACGGCGGTGTCTTCAATGTTCGAGGTTTGCGGATGGATTCAACCTCAGCAAGCCTAATGACCTGCGCCCGTGAATATAAGTTGCAGGCCGCTGCCGTGTCGTTGCGAAACAACACCAAGGGGCTGAAAACGACGTTCCGTCATACGGTTGCTGCACGTTCGACGCGCTACTTGTATCCTTGCGCCGGTCGAGGACATACGACCGCTGTTATTGCCTTGAATCAGTAACGGCCGGAACCGGAAACCGGACTTTCCATTAGGTACTTTCGTGAAGCGTGATACACACCTCGTCATCCTCTTGCTGCTGGTCATCGGCTGCTCCCTGGCGTCGCTGACCATCTGGAAAGTGCTGTCTTCGCGCGATCGCGCGCTGGAGGAAGTCAACGTGCACGGGTTGAACCTGACCCAAGCACTCGAGACCTATTCCGAAGGCATTGTCCGGCAAAGTTCGCTGCTGTTGCTCGGGCTGGTCGAACGCCTGGAGACCGAAGGCAGTGGCCCCGCGCAGATTCAGCGCCTGAGTGCCCTGATCAACCGCCAGCAACCGCTGATGCCACAACTGAGCGGTATCACCATCTATGACCGCCATGGCCATTGGCTGATGTCGTCGAACCGGCCGATTCCGGTCGGTGCCAACAGCAGTGATCGAGCCTATTTCATTCATCATCGCGCCGATCCGAGCCGCGAACCCTTTATCGGGCCACCGATCCGCAGCCGTTCCAATCAGGAGTGGGTGATCACCGTCAGCCGCCGTTTCAATAATGATCGCGGCGAGTTCGCCGGGGTTGTGGCCGTGACCCTGGGCGTGGAAAACTTTCTGCGCCTGTTCGGCAAACTCGACATCGGCCAGGACGGCGCCATCGGCTTGTCCTATACCGACGGTACGTTGCTGGTGCGCTATCCCTTCCGCGAGCAGGACATGGGCCGCAACTTTTCCAAGTCGCCGATCTACGCCAAGTACCTGGTCGATCAATCGGTCGGCACCGCGTCTTATACCTCCAGCCTGGATGGCGTCGAACGCCTCTACGCCTTCCGCAAAAGTGAGAAGTTGCCACTGATCACCACGGTCGCCATCGGCAAGCGTGAAGCGCTCAAGGCGTGGCGAACCGAGGCACTGCTGTCGGCGGTGGTGGTGGCGGGGCTGTTGGGGCTCACCGGTCTGATCGGCTGGTTCTTGATCCTCGACATCCGCCGTCGGACCCAGGTTGAAGGCGAACTGCGCATCGCTCAGCAGCAGTTGCTCGGCTCCAATCGGCAACTTGAGTTGTTGGCCATGAAGGATGCGCTGACCGGGCTGGCGAATCGGCGCTGCTTCGACCAGACCCTGGCCACGGAGGCGCGTCGGGCAAAGCGCGACGGATCGTCACTGGCCTTGCTGATGATCGATATCGACTATTTCAAGCGCTTCAATGATGCCTTCGGGCATGTTGCCGGCGACGCTTGTCTACAAACCGTCGGTAGCGTGCTGGATGAGTGTGTGCGGCGACCGTCGGACCTGGTGGCGCGCTACGGCGGCGAAGAGTTCGCCGTGATCATGCCCGACACCGATATGGGCGGCGCTGCGGTGGTGGCGCAGCTGATTATCGAGCGCCTGCAGCAAGCCAACATTGCCCACCCCACCAGTCCGGTGGCTCGTGTGAGCCTGAGCATCGGCATCGCCGCTGCGCGCGGTGCGCACCTGGAGCCGGTGAGCGCTCTGATCGAGTGCGCCGACCAAGCGCTGTATCAAGCGAAAACGGCAGGGCGCAACAGGTTCATGACATCCGCTGCGCAACCCTCACTCAACGTCGATGGACAGCAGGCCACCGACCCTTGACACCAGCGTGTCGACGGCAAACGGTTTGGTCAGTACCTGCATGCCCGGGCCGAGCTGACCGTTGCCGATCACTGAGTTTTCCGCGTACCCGGTGATGAACAAAGTCTTCAGCCTCGGCCTGATTTCCCGGCCCGCATCGGCCATCTGCCGGCCGTTCATGCCGCCCGGCAAGCCGACATCGGTGATGAGCAAATCGATGTGCGCGCTGGAACGCAATACTTCCAGTCCCTCAACGCTGTCGGCCGCTTCGAGCAGGTTGTAGCCGAGGTCGTTCAGCACGTCTTTGAGCAGCGTTCGAACGGTGGGTTCGTCGTCGACAATCAGGATGGTTTCACCGGCCTTTGCCGGTAAGGTTGCCGAGTTGTGCGTGTCATCGTGATTGCGCTGCGTTTCGCCGCGGTAGCGCGGCAGGTAAATGCAGATGATGGTGCCTTGCCCCACGGTCGACTGCACCCGCACCTGGCCGCCGGATTGCTTGGTGAAACCGTAGATCATCGACAGCCCCAGCCCGGTGCCCTGGCCCAGCGGTTTGGTGGTGAAAAACGGGTCGAACGCCTTGGCCATGACCTCCGCACTCATACCGGTACCGGTGTCGGCAACCGACAGGCACAGGTATTGCCCTTCGGGCATCTCCCTGATGCGCGCCGATTCAGCATCGAAGGTTCGATTCGCGGTTTCAACGGTAATGCTGCCGCCATCGGGCATCGCATCACGGGCGTTGATGCACAGGTTGAGCAAAGCGTTTTCCAGTTGGCTGGCGTCGACCAGCGCCGGCCACAGATCGGCGGCAACGACCGTCTTCAGGCGAATGCTCGGGCCGACGGTGCGCTGGATCAGTTCGGTCATGCCGGCAATCAGTGCGTTGACTTCAGTCGGCCGAGGATCGAGGGTCTGCCGGCGGGAGAACGCCAGCAGGCGATGGGTCAGGGCGGTCGCGCGTTTGGCGGCGTCCTGGGCGATCAGCATGTATTTGTCGATGTCCTTCAGACGACCTTGGGCGATGCGTTTTTCCATCAGCTCCAGAGAGGCACAGATCCCTGCCAGCAGGTTGTTGAAGTCATGGGCCAGACCGCCGGTGAGTTGCCCGACGGCTTCCATTTTCTGCGATTGGCGCAACTTCTCTTCGGCCTGCATCAGCTCTGCGGTGCGCGCCGAGACCCGTTGTTCCAGTGTGTCGTTGAGCGCTTTTAAAGCGGCGGTGACCCGGTCGCGTTCGTCTTCGACATTGCGCCGGTCTTCGACATCGATCAGCACGCCGGGAAAGCGTAAAGGCGTGCCGTCCTCGGCGCATTCGACGCGTCCGTTGGCTTCGATCCAGGTGTATTTGCCATCCGCACCGCGCACTCGGTACTGATGCGAATAGGCGCCACCGCGGGCAAGGGCGTCATTGATTGCCATTGTCAGCCCCTCGCGGTCATCGGGGTGCACGGTGACTACCACTTGCTCCAGGCTCAGACCGTCGCGGCCCAGTGCCGGGTCAAGGTTGAAGACCCGGGCGAAAGCTTCGTCGACGTAGAAACGATCGGTGGGCAAGTGCCAGTGCCAAGTGCCGATAATGGCGCCGGCGGCCAAGGCCAGTTGGACCCGTTCGACGTTTTCCCGAGCGATCGCCTCGCTGACGCGCAAGCGTTCCTGCGCGTCGCGGCGCTCGGTGACGTCGCTGAAGAAGATCGCAATCTGCCGATCGGCCGGGTCACCGACACGGACGGCGCGCACGTCGAACCAGCGTTCGAAGGTATTGGCGTAGTTCTCGAAGTTTGCCGGCTCGCCGGTCTTGGCCACATGGCCGTAAGTCTCGAACCAGAATTTCTCCAGGTTGGGCGCAAACTCGGTGACCCACTTGCCCCGCAGGTTGACCCCGGCCTGACGCTCGAACGCCGGGTTGGCTTCAACGAAGCAGTAATCGATGGGGTAGTCGTCGGCGTCGAATTTGACTTTGACGATGGCGAACGCGGCTTCGATGGTTTCCAGAATGGTACTGAAGCGCTCTTCACTCTTGCGCAGTGCGGTTTCGGCACTTCGCGAACGGGTCAGGTCGAGCATGGCCCCGATCATGCGTTCGGCTTTGCCGTCGGCATTGCGGATCAGATGCCCGCGGTCGAGCACCTCGGCGTAGGATCCGTCCTGACAGCGGAAGCGGTACTCGGCACTCCAGGTGGTGCCTGTGCCCGCCATCGCCGCCCGAATCGAAGTCTCGACCCGCGCGCGATCCTGCTGGTGGATCTGCGCAAAGCGCCAGTCACACGTCGGTTCGATGGCGCTGGGGGCATAGCCGTACGCCTGTTCCAACGCGTCGTTCCAGACAATCTGATGGGTTGTCAGATTCCAGTCCCAGACGGCGTCGCAGGTCGCTTTGACGGCCAGGCGCAGGCGCGTGACCTCGGACTCAAGCTCCTCGCGAGTAAGCTGTTTCAGGATATCCACCCCTCATGCCTTGATTATTGGTCTGCGTTAAATAGGCGTGTTTCAAGCGAACACCCAGGTTGCTTCGTAAGCTTTGTGAGCCATTGACCCGGGGCGCCCTGTTTAAGTTGCACGCGGGGCACGGGTGCGTGCGTTTTCATAACGAGTCGCCGTTATCCAGCGTGTCGAGCAACTGTTGGCCGCGTTGCCACAGTGCCTGTTGTTTGGCTGGCGGCATGCGGTCGAGGTTTTTGTACATCATGGCCATGCGCTGATTGCTCCGTAGAAGGTCGGCGTGGCGCATCAGGAAATGCCAGTACAGGGCGTTGAACGGGCAGGCGTTGTCGGCCGTGGTTTCGCGCACGGAGTAAGCACAGTCGCGACAGTAGTCGGACATCCGGTTGATGTACTGGCCGCTGGCGCAATAAGGCTTGGAACCGAGGTAACCGCCATCGGCGTGCATGACCATGCCGAGGGTGTTGGGCAGTTCGACCCAATCGAACGCGTCCATGTAGATCGCCAGATACCATTCACAGATCTGCTTCGGCGCGATGCCGGCGAGCAGGGCGAAATTACCGGTGACCATCAGGCGCTGGATGTGATGGGCGTAGGCGTGTTTGAGGCTTTGGCCGATGGCCTGGCGCATGCAATTCATTTTGGTAGCACCGGTCCAGTAGAACTCCGGCAATGGCCGCTGGTTGGCGAATGCATTGCCCTCGGCGTACTCGGGCATGTGCAGCCAGTAAACGCCACGGACATATTCGCGCCAGCCGATCAGTTGGCGGATGAAACCTTCGGCAGCATTCAGCGCGATGCTGCCGGACCAATAGGCCGACTCCACATCAGCGCAGAGCTGGCGCAGGTCGAGCAAGCCAATGTTCAGCGCCGCGCTGATGCGCGCATGGAACAGAAACGGCTCGTCGCTGGCCATGGCGTCCTGATAGTCGCCGAAGCCGGCCAAGGCGTAGTCGAGAAAGTACGCCCAGAGCGCCTGCGCATCGGCGTGCGTCACCGGATAGTTGAAGTCCTCCAGACTGCCGTAATGACTGGCGAAACGGTGTTTTACCAAGGCGAGGACTTCGACGGTGATTGCATCGTTGGCAAAACCGGCCGGGTAGGGTGCCTTGACGGTTTTCGGCAAAGCTTTGCGATTCTCGGCGTCAAAGTTCCACGCGCCGCCGACCGGCGTGCCGTCACCGTTGAGCAACAGGCGACTTTTGCGGCGCATCTCGCGGTAGAAGAATTCCATGCGCAACTGTTTTTTGCCTGCGGCCCAAGCGCGAAACTCATCGCGGCTGCACAGGAAGCGGCCGTCGGCGTGCCAGTGGATCGGCACACCACATGCTTTGAGCGATTGCTCCAGGCGCCAGTCTCCGCACTCCGTCACGTGCAACTCGCTGGCCTGCAACAAAGCCTGCCAGCGCTTCAGCTCGCCGAGCACCGAGCCGCTGTTCTGCGGGTCGTCGAGGGCCACGTAATGCACGTGGATGCCCTGGTTCTCCAGCGCCTGAGCAAAGTGACGCATGGCACTGAAAATCAGCGCGATCTTCTGCGGGTGATGGGCGACATGGGTGGCTTCTTCCATGACCTCGACCATCAGCACACGGTCGTGTTCGCTATCCAGTCCGGCCAATGACGCCAGATCAAACGATAACTGGTCACCCAGCACCAGGCACAACCGACGGGTTTTGTTCATTTCACGAATTCAGCGTAAAGGCAGCAGGCTGCCGCGTGGACGTTTAAGTGCTAAGTCCAGATAGTTGTACAGATTGTAGTTTGTGTATAGGTTTTTGTGCGGTGAATTGCGTGATATTCAGATCTTCCCTGTGGGAGCGAGCCTGCTCGCGAAGGCGGCGTCACATTCAATATTTTGGCTGACTGACATGCCGCTTTCGCGAGCAGGCTCGCTCCCACAAGGGCTTGCACTCTGACTCGGATGAACGCTCCCGCTGTTGCGGGAGCGCTTGACGCCGCGTGGAAAGGGTTAGCCGGGATAAACGGGGTAATCCACATAGCCCTCGGCGGTGCCGCCATACACCGTCGCCGGGTTCAGCGCGTTCAACGGCCAGTCATTGGCAATGCGCGCCGGCAGGTCGGGGTTGGCCATGAACGGGCGGCCGAAAGCGATCAGATCCGCCAGCCCGGAGTCGAGCAGTTGCGCCCCGGATTCGGCGGTGTAGCGCCCGGCGTAAATGATCGCGCCGCTGAAGGTTGCGCGTACTGCCTGACGAAACGTCAATGGCATCGCCGGGGCGTTGTCCCAATCGGCTTCGGCGATCGACAGATAGGCGATGCCCACGTCCTGCAGCACTTTGATCGCTTCGATGTAAGTCGTGTGCGGGTCTTCCTCGACCATGCCCAAATAGGTCCGCGCTTCATCAGTGGTGGTGAACAGCGGGGCGAAGCGCACGCCGACTTTTTCCTTGCCGATGCATTCGGCAACACCGGCCACCACTTCGCGCAGAAAACGCAGGCGATTGTCCAGCGAGCCGCCGTACTGATCGGTGCGCAGATTGCTGTGGGCCGAGATGAACTGGTTGACCAGATAACCGTTGGCGCAGTGCAATTCGATGCCATCGAAACCCGCGTCCATGGCGTTGCGCGCAGCCTGGATATACAGCTGCACCAGTTCCTGAACTTCATCAGTGCTCAGTGCGCGAGGTGCTGACGGTGGAACCAGTTCACCGGCGCCGGGCGCGGTTTCGATAAACACGCTGACGCGGTCGGTGGCCACGGCGGAGGCTGAAACCGGAGCTGCGCCGTTAGGCTGCAACGCGGTGTGCGAGACACGGCCAACGTGCCACAACTGGGCGAAAATCACCCCGTCCACGGCGTGCACGGCGTCGGTGACTTTGCGCCATCCGGCGATTTGCTCAGGCGTATGAATACCCGGCGTCCACGCATAACCCCGGCCACGAGGTTCGATTTGTGTGCCTTCGGTGACCAGCAGACCGGCGCCGGCGCGCTGTTGGTAATACTCGGCCATCAGCTCGTTGGCGATATTGCCCGGTTGCGTGCTGCGCTGGCGGGTGAGGGGCGGCAGGACGATACGGTTTTTCAGGGTGTGATGACCCAGTTTGGCGGGGGTGAAGAAACTGCTGTGGTTCATGGATGACCTTGTTTGTGGCTTATTAGACCAGTCGTCTATTGGTTGGGCGAAAAAATAACGCCGGGCAAGACGCACCCGGCGTTTGGAAGGGTTGTTCGAGGTTTTAGCCGAGCATCTTCAGCAGTTTCTCGGCGACGGCGGCGGAACTGGCCGGATTCTGGCCAGTGACCAGTTGCCCGTCGGCGACCACATGAACCTGCCAGTCAGCGACTTTCGAGTAATAACCACCGAGACGCTGGAATTCGTCCTCGATCAGGAACGGCACCACTTTTGTCAGGCCGACTGCTTCTTCTTCGGCGTTGGTGAAACCGGTGACCTGGCGATGCTGCACCAGCGGTTTGCCGTCAGCGGTAAGGACATGACGCAATACGCCAGGCGCATGGCAGACGAAACCGTGGGGTTTGTTGGCGCGGTCAAACGCTTCGATCAACGCGATCGACTGCTTGTCTTCGGCCAGATCCCACAGCGGGCCATGGCCACCCGGGTAAAACACGGCATCAAAGTCATCAGCGTTGACGTCGGCCAAGCGGCCGGTGTTGGCCAGTGCCTGTTGTGCGGCCGGATCCTGGCGGAAGCGATCGGTCTCGGCGGTTTGAGCATCAGGCTCATCGCTTTTCGGGTCGAGCGGCGGCTGGCCACCGGCTGGCGAAACCAGGGTGACGTCGGCGCCGGCGTCCTTGAAGGCGTAGTAGGGCGCGGCGAACTCTTCCAGCCAGAAGCCGGTTTTCTTGCCGGTGTCGCCGAGTTGATCGTGGGAAGTCAGAACCATCAAGATTTTCATAGAGCACCTTGCGTAGGTTGGGCGTTTTCGATTGGGCGAAACATTCGCGCATCGGCCACACCGGTCAGAAAACGTTTGTCGGGGCGCAGCATAGATTCCAATTAGACCAGTCGTCTAGTAATTTTTTATCCGAAGGTTTTTCATCGACAGGTATGGCAAACTTCCGTTCCTCCGAAAATACGACTGGTCTATTGCCTGGTAATTCGCGCCCCATGAAACCGACCTACGACGACACCCGCCAACACTTGCTCGACACCGGCCACCGGATGATGGCCGAAAAGGGCTTCACCAGTGTCGGCCTCAACGAGATCCTGCAAACCGCCGGTGTGCCCAAGGGTTCGTTCTATCACTACTTCAAATCCAAAGAACTGTACGGCCAGGCATTGCTGGCGGATTACTTCGTCGATTACCTCGCTGACATGGAACGGCGCCTGACGCTGCCAGGACTGAGCGCGTACGAGCGGCTGATGGAT
The DNA here is from genome assembly GCF_054682705.1 of Pseudomonas sp. H1_D05. Taxonomy (NCBI): domain Bacteria; kingdom Pseudomonadati; phylum Pseudomonadota; class Gammaproteobacteria; order Pseudomonadales; family Pseudomonadaceae; genus Pseudomonas; species Pseudomonas sp. H1_D05. Next base: position 5,574,254 of record NZ_CP162825.1, on the reverse strand, counting down.
TACTGGCAGGGCTGGCAGAACCGCTGCACCCTCGAAGGCCACGGCGATGAATGTCTGGTGGTAAAGCTCAGTGCCGAAGTCGCCGACCTGTCGGAGTCGATGCGCCTCACCTTGCGCGATGGCGCCGAGCAAGTGGTGGCGCGCATTGCGCTATGCATCGAACAGGGTCAGGCCGAAGACAGCCTGCCCAAAGGCGATGCCCGGCATCTGGCGGAAACCTTGTATCAGCTGTGGTTGGGCGCGAGTTTGCTGAACAAGTTGCAGCGTACCGGGCAGTCGCTGGAGACCTCGATGGCGATGACGAAACAACTATTGCACGTTTGACCAAGGTTTTTGTGCGACGCAATGGGTGACCTACCTGTCGGCACTCGATCGGTTAAATATACGAATGGGAATAAGTTTCAATAACGGAACGCTTGGTATACCATCGCCGCGTTTTGCTGGCGGTTTTACCCTTCGTTCTGGCCTATTCGTAAGGTTTTCATTTCATGCGTCGTACTCTGCTTTCAATTTGCGTGCTGCAGGCGTTGTCCCCTTCCACATGGGCCGAACAGGCCGAATCAACACCCGCAGCGCTAGAGCTGGAGGCGACCGATGTGGTTGGTACAGCGGATTACGAACGGGCCGACGGCCCGGTGCAGGGTTACCGCGCCACACGTTCCGCCAGTGCTACCCGTACCGACACCTCTATTCATGAAACCCCGCAATCGATCAGCGTGGTCACCAAGGATGCTGTCGAAGACCTCGGCGCCACGCGTCTGCAAGATGCGCTGGACTATGCCGGTGGTGTGGGCCGGGCGAACAATTTCGGCGGGCAGGGTCTGACGACGTTCACTGTGCGTGGCTTTACTACCGGCGAGTTCTATCGCAACGGTTTCCCGATCAATCGTGGCTACCCGAACATGCCCGACGCCAACACCATCGAGCGTCTGGAAGTGCTGCGCGGGCCGGCAACGATGCTCTATGGCCGTGGCGATCCCGGCGGCACCTTCAATGTCGTGTCCAAACAGCCGTTGGCCGAGCGCACGGTCACGTTGGGCAGTCAGTTGAATGATCAAGGCATGAAGCGCGGCACCCTGGACGCGTCCGGCCCGCTGGATGAAGACGGGCGTCTGGCCTATCGACTGAACGTGGTAGGTGAGGGCGGCGATACCTTCCGCGATCACGTCGAGACCGAGCGCTACGGCGTGACCCCGGTGCTGACCTGGCAGGCCAGCGATGCCACCCGGGTGATCTTCGAAGGCGATTTCATGCGCAACAATCATCCGCTGGATCGCGGCGTGACGCGTTACGCCAAGCAGATTGGCACCGCCTCGCGGGATACGTTTTTCGGTGAGAAAGACGCCGGCAAATTGCACAACGACAACAACATGGCGCAACTGCGCTTCGAACATCTGCTCAACGATGACTGGACCCTGGGCGGTGGTTTCCAGTGGCTCGACGGCTCGCTTGAGGGCAATGCGATCGAGGCCAACGGCATTGCCGCTGACGGTCGAACCCTGGGGCGCAACTTCAACTACCGCAAACTGGAGTGGACCGACAAGGACACCCAGCTCAATCTGACCGGGCATTTCAGCACTGGTGGTTTGCAGCACACCTTGTTGACCGGCATTGAGTATGAAGATTATGACTACAAGTCGATCATTCAGCGCTCCAGCGGAGCGGTCGGCGCCTACCCGATCGACATCTTCGATCCGGTCTACGGCCAGCCGCGTCCGGCACTGACGCGCACGCCGACCCATGACAAGGAAAATCTCAAGACTTACGCCGCGTTTGTGCAGGATCAGGTCGCGTTGACCGAGCGTCTGAAGGTCTTGGCCGGCGCACGTTTCGAGCGTTTCGAGCACGACTATGAAACCTATGTGCCGGGCGGCAAAAACTGGCAGGCCAGTGACAACGCGGTGACTCCACGCCTCGGCGTGACCTACGACCTGACCGAGACCCTGGCGATCTATGCCGACACGGCGCGCTCGTTCAAGCCCAACACCGGCGCGAGCCGCACGGGCGGAGGCTTCGCACCGGAGAAAGGCAAGTCTTACGAAATGGGCATCAAGTGGGAAGCGCTGGACCATCAGTTGAGCGTGGATGCGGCGATCTACCAGATCGAAAAACGCAATGTGCTGACCACCGACCCGGTGGACTCGACCTTCAGCGTCGCCGCCGGGGAAGTGCGCAGCCGTGGTTTTGACCTGAACGTCGCCGGCAACCTGACACCCGAATGGCGGGTGATCGGCGGCTACGCCTACGTCGATGCCGAGGTGACCAAGGACAACGTGATCCGCTCTGGCACGCGCCTGATGAACATTCCGCAGAATAGCTTCAGTCTGCTCAACGTCTACGAGTTTCAGGACGGTGCACTAAAAGGTCTGGGCCTGGGCACCGGACTCAAGTACGTCGACCAGCGTGCCGGGCAAACCGCCAATACCGCGTTCTCGATGGACAGTTACACCGTTGTCGACCTGCTCGGCTTCTACAAGGTCAACGAGAAAGTGCGGCTCAACCTTGACCTGAAAAACCTGTTTGACCGCGATTATGAAGAGGGCGCGTTCGGTAACGTCTACGCCTATCCAGGTGCACCAAGAACCGTGCAGGTGGGGATTTCCTACACCTTGTAAGCCGAGCTCGACGCTGCAACCACAGCCCCTCACCCCAGCCCTCTCCCTGAGGGAGAGGGAGCCGACCGAGGTGTTTTGCGTTATGCATCGACCTGACAGGTCGTGTCGATTACGCGGGCATCGGCAATGCTTGGTGGTATTGGATTCACCGGCGCTATTGCACGTCGGCGCTCATCGCCAATATCCCCCAATCGGCCCCCTCTCCTCGGGAAGAGGGAGCCGACCGAGGTGTCTTGCGTTATGCATCGACCTGAAAGGTCACGTCGATTACGCGGGCATCGGTAATGCTTGGCGGTATTGGATTCACCGGTGCTATTGCACGTCGGCGCTCATCGCCAATCTCCCAATCGGTCCCCTCTCCTAGGGGGAGATGGAGCCGACCGAGGTGTGTTTTGTTATGCATTGACCTGACAGAACGCGTCGATTACGGGTTCATTCGTAGTGCTTGGCGGTATTGGATTCACCGGCGCTATTGCACGTCGGCGTTCATCGTCAATATCCCCCAATCGGTCCCCTCTCCTGAGGGAGAGGGCTAGGGTGAGGGCAGCTGCTTCGGCACATGCCCGTTAGTGAGCGAGTGCTCGAAATCAGGATGCACGCGGCGCGCAATTTCTTGCTCAACAGCACGCGCTCGTGGGCGAAGTGGCGCGATTGTGGTCGCTAGAGATTGTCCTTTTTGAGTTGACGGATAAACGCTTTTCAGCCGATTTATCCCGTCCCTGTGCGTCAGTAATCTGTACCCAACTTGAACGCAACAACAACTTCAAAAACTCAAAAGGGAAGCAAATCATGACCACTCCAACCTACAACCGCCTCAACAAAGATGACGCCATTGTGCTGCTGGTCGACCACCAGACCGGTCTGATTTCCCTGGTGCAGGACTTCTCGCCAAACGAGTTCAAGAACAACGTGCTGGCCCTGGCCGATCTGGCCAAGTTCTTCGAACTGCCAACCATCCTCACCACCAGTTTCGAACAAGGCCCGAACGGCCCGCTGGTGCCAGAGCTGAAAGAGATGTTCCCGGACGCGCCGTACATCGCTCGTCCAGGCCAGATCAACGCTTGGGACAACGAGGACTTTGTGAAGGCGATCAAAGCCACCGGCCGCAAGCAGATCATCATTGCCGGTGTGGTAACGGATGTCTGCGTAGCGTTCCCGACCTTGTCGGCGCTGGCAGAAGGGTTTGACGTGTTTGTGGTGACCGACGCTTCCGGTACCTTCAACACCACCGTGCAGCAAGCCGCGTGGAGCCGCATGACCCAGGCCGGCGCACAGATGATGAACTGGTTCTCGGTAGCCTGTGAGCTGCACCGCGACTGGCGCAACGATATTGAAGGCTTGGGCAATCTGCTGTCGCAGCGCATCCCCAACTACCGCAACCTGATGAACAGCTACTCGGCGCTGACCGCTCAGCAGAAGTAAGCCTGCGCGATCCGGACAAAAGCCTGCCCTGAAAAGCAGGCTTTTGTCATTTGTTGCGCCGATTTAATCCGCGTTAACCGGCCCACTCATCACGAAACTGCAGCAGAAAATCGACAAACGCCCTGACCCGTTGCGGCACATACCGGCCGTGCGGGTAGAGCAAGGTGTAAGGTCGCGAGCGCCCGGCGTAAGGTTGCAGAACCTCGACGAGGCTGCCGTCGGCCAGTTCTTTTTCGACAATGAATTTGTAGGTCTGAAAGACCCCGGCGCCATGTTTGGCCAGCGTGACGCCGCCGAGCACATCGTCTGAGCAGGAGTAGCCGCCGTCGGAAATCACTTCCCGATCATCGCCATTTTCCTCGAACAGCCAGGAGATCCGCCGTCCGCTGCTCGGCAGTTCGAACTGAATGCATTCATGTTGCACCAGGTCTTCCAGCGTCTGCGGTGTGCCAGCCTTTTTCAGATAGTCGGGAGACGCGACCACCACCAGTTTTGCATCCTCCAACAGGCGCGCGACCATGGTCGAGTCCGGTTGGGCGCGGACGCGGATCGCCAGATCGTAGCCTTCGCCGACGAAGTCGATATTACGGTTGCCCAAGTGGATGTCGACGGTGACGTCGGGATAGAGCGCACGGAATTTCGGCAGCAGCGGCAGGATGCGGTGATGGCCGTAAGTGGTGGGAAGGCTGATGCGCAACTGACCGGACGGTGAGGTCTGTGCGCCCATGACTTCTTGTTGCGCTTCGACCAGTTGGGTCAGGGCCTGGCTGCACTGCAGGAAAAAGTTTCTACCGGCCTCGGTCAAGCGAATGCTGCGGGTAGTGCGGGCAAACAGGCGTGAACCCAAGCGCTTTTCCAAGCGAAGAATCGACCGGCTCACGGCGGCCGGTGTAACCCCAGCGAGCTGGGCGGCAGCGGTGAAACTGCCGGCTTCAGCGGCGAGGCAAAAGAGTTCGATACTGCCTAACTGCAAGTCTTCAAAGTGGCGCTTCATGGGATAAGCCTGAGGATCAACTGACGGTTCATCCTCAGGCTTATCTCATGAAGCGGCACCGCCGGTACACACCGACGATGCAGCAGGGAGGTATCAATGGCCAGCGCTTTGACCACCGTCGACATGGAGGATTTCGCCAGTGACGAAGTTCGCGCCGTCCAGGTAAAGGATCGCTTGCACAATGTCATCGATCTCACCCATATGCCCGACCGGGTGCAGGCTACCGAGGGCGGCGTGAGTTTCTTCGCCGTGCATCGGCGTTTTGATGATGCCGGGCGATACCGCGTTGACCCGAATGCCGCGCTTGGCGTACTCGATAGCCAGAGACTTGGTCGCCGCGTTGATGCCACCCTTGGTCAGCGAAGCGAGCACCGACGGCACGCCGTCAATCGCGTGGTCGACCAGGCTGGTGGTGACGCTGACAATATGGCCGCTGGCGTTTTTCTCCATTTCGGCAATCGCCAGTTGCGAGATATGGAAGAAGCCGCTCATGTTGGTCGCCACCACTTGTGCGTAGTCTTCCTGGCTGTATTCAGTGAAGGGTTTGGCGACGAAGATCCCGGCGTTGTTGACCAGCGTATCGATACGGCCGAAATGTGCGACGGCTTCACGGATCACGCGCTCGGCGGTTTGCGGGTCGGCGATGTCTCCGGCGACGGCGAGAATGTCCGGGTCAGAGGAAGGCTTGATTGAGCGCGAGGTCGCGACAACCTGATAGCCGCGCTCACGGAATCCCTTGACCAGGCCTGCGCCAATGCCTTGCGAGGCGCCGGTAATCACTACAACTTTCTTGGACGTGCTCATGATGTTTCCTCATGCAATCTGGATGGTTTGAATAAACGGATTTCGAAGGTCAGGCGTGAGCCGCAACCTGTGCTGCCTGACGTAGCGCTTGCTCGTAATAAGCGACGGACTGGGAACCGGGGATGACCTGTTTGTCATCGATGACCATGGCCGGAACCGAATCGATGCCGCGTTGCTGATAAAACCGTTCGAGTTCACGTACTGGCTGGCTGAACTCAGCGGTGGCCAGAAGCGCTTGCGCACGCTGGCCATCGAGTCCGACTGCTTCTGCCAGTGTCACCAGCGTGGCGTGGTCATTCGGGTTCTTGCCGTCAGTGAAGTAGGCCTTGAGCAAGGCCTGCTTCAACTCACGCTGACGTCCTTGTGTGGCGGCCCAGAACAGCAGTCGATGGGCGTCGAAGGTGTTGTGGAAATGGCTGCGTTTTTCCAGGTCGAAGTGAAAACCGATCTGCTCGCCGCGCTCGACGATCATCGCGTTGCGGTCCGCCACTTGCTCGGCGCTGCGTCCGTATTTGCGCATCATGTGTTCGATGGCGTGTTCACCTTCGGCGGACATGTCCGGATTCAGTTCGAACGGTTTGTAGGTCAGCTCCACGTCGACTTCGCCTGCCAGGTTGCGGATCGCTTGCTCCAGAGCGATGGCGCCCAACGCACACCAGGGGCAAACGACATCCGAGACGAAATCGATTTTCACGGCCCGGCTCATGACTGCGAGTCCGCCAACTGCTGGCGATACTCGGTGGTGGTGATGCCGGCATAACCCCAGTTATCGGTGTCGACTTCTTCGATCACGATGTGGGTGAGTTTCGGATCCTTGTGCAGTACCCGCTGCATCGTTTCGGTGATTTCCTTGATGACCTGGGCTTTCTGCTCCCGGGTCACGCCGTCACGGGTGCTACGTACGCTGATGAAAGGCATTTGGGGTATCTCCAGTCGCTGGCCCGTCGGAGTGATGGGCGGCTGTTGGAGAGGACTTTAGGGGGAGGGCTGGAATTGATAAATGGGGATTGAGGTACATCATTTGTGATGTGGTGTATCAAATGAGGGCGTGAGGACTCAGGTGATCCTGGCGCGAAACGCTGGCGCTCAGGCCAGCAGTTCGTTGATCCAGCGTGCTTGTCGGGTGATGTCCTGCAGCTTTTGCTCAGGCAGATTGTGCTGCACGCGAGCGAGATGGCTCAGGGTCTTTTGCTTGTGGCGGAGTTTGTGCTGCCACTTGGTCAGGAATGCGGGGCTGCGGGTCTGCAGGTGCAAGGGGCCGAAGTACAGTTCCTGGTCGGAATAGCTCACCGGTTCGGCGCGTTCGGCGACGATGATTTCGTAGTCGAAGCGGTTTTCCCGCAGCACTTCTTCGCTGAGGATGCGGTAGCCGTTTTCCATCAGCCACTGGCGCAGGGGTTGTTCACCGCCGTTGGGCTGCAGGATCAGACGTTCCTGGCCGCTGAGGTGAGCCTTGCCGCTGTCGAGGATGTCGCGGATGGTTTCGCCGCCCATGCCGCAGACGCTGACGGCGGTGATGCCATCGCAGGCTTTGATCGCCGCCAGACCATCAGCCAGGCGCACGCTGATGTGCTGTTGCAGATCGTTCTCGCGCACGGTGCGTTCGGCCGCGTGGAACGGCGTCGCCGCAACCTCGCCAGCCACCGCCGCAGTGATCGAGCCACGACGCATTAGCGCCACCGGTAGATAGCCGTGATCCGAGCCGATATCGGCCAGTCGCGCACCGGCAGGTACGTGGGCAGCCACGCGCTCGAGGCGCATGGACAATGTCTGTTCGTTCAACGGCAACCCCTTGATGGCAGGCAAAGGGGTGCGACTCTGGCGAGCAACGCCGGGCCTGTCAAATCCCGGCGACGGAATTCAATGGCCCATTGGCCGCACTTAATGGCCAATGGGCGCTGAGGCTTAGCCGGCCAACGTGGCGTTATCGATCACGAAACGATACTTCACATCACCCTTGAGCATGCGCTCGTAGGCGTCGTTGATCTGGTCGGCGCGGATCAGTTCGATGTCGGAAACGATGCCGTGCTCGGCGCAGAAATCCAGCATCTCCTGGGTTTCCGGAATGCCGCCGATCATCGAGCCGGCAATCGTGCGGCGCTTCATGATCAGATTGAACACGTTCGGCGAAGGGTGCGAGGTGGCCGGCGCACCCACCAGCGTCAACGCACCATCTCGCTTGAGCAGCACGAGGAATGCGTCGAGATCGTGCGGCGCGGCGACGGTGTTGAGGATCAAGTCGAAACTCTTGGCGTGGGCGGCCATTTCTTCGGCATTGCGCGACACCACCACTTCATCGGCACCCAGCGCTTTGGCCGCTTCGCGTTTGGATTCGGAGGTGGTGAAGGCCACAACGTGGGCGCCTAGGGCGTGGGCCAGTTTGATGCCCATGTGGCCGAGGCCGCCGATGCCGACCACACCGACTTTTTTGCCCGGGCCAGCGTTCCAGTGGCGCAACGGCGAGTAGGTGGTGATGCCGGCACACAGCAGCGGTGCGACGGCGGCCAGTTGCGCTTCGGGATGACGGATGCGCAGCACGTAGCGTTCATGCACGACGATGTTTTGCGAGTAGCCGCCCAGCGTCCAGCCCGGTGCATCCGAGGTCGGGAAGTTGTAGGTGCCGATCATGCCGTCGCAGTAGTTTTCCAGCCCGCTTTCGCAGTCATCGCAATGTTTGCAGCTGTCGACGATGCAACCGACGCCGACCAGATCACCGACCTTGAAATCCGCGACGTGCGCACCGACAGCCGAAACACGACCGACAATTTCGTGCCCCGGTACGCACGGGAACTGCGTACCGGCCCATTCCGCCCGTACCTGGTGCAGGTCGGAATGGCAGATACCACAGAACGCGATGTCGATCTGCACATCATGGGCGGCCGGCGCGCGGCGGTTGATCTGCATCGGCTCAAGGGGTTTGTCGCCAGCGTGGGCACCGTAGGCTTGAACAAGCATGGGAACATCCTCAATCGGTTTGTCGTAAGGCATTGTTGCTTGTTCAGCGCTGCGGGCAGTAGTGCATTCCTGTGCAATCCTTGCCTGATCCTGTGCGTCGTTGTGACATTGCGCGGACAGACGCTCGTGGCGTTTGCAGGTAATCTCCCGGTTCACTGACGACAACAAAATCAAAACAGGAGTCATTGATGCAACCAATCCGTCTCGGTCTGGTGGGCTACGGCAAGATCGCCCAGGATCAACACGTCCCGGCGATCAACGCCAATCCCGCTTTCCACTTGGTCTCCGTCGCCACTCAAGGCAAACCCTGCGCGGGCGTGGAGAACTTCCAGTCCTTGAGCGAGTTGTTGGAAAACGGTCCGCCGGTGGATGCGATTGCCTTCTGCACGCCGCCGCAAGGTCGTTTTGCGCTGGTGCAGCAGGCACTGGCCGCCGGCAAACACGTGCTGGTGGAAAAACCGCCGTGCGCCACCTTGGGCGAGGCGCTGGCGCTGGTCGATCAGGCTGCCGGGCAGGGCGTCAGCGCCTTGTTTGCCTGGCACTCACGCTACGCGCCAGGCATCGAAGCCGCCCGCGACTGGCTCGCCTCGCGCACCCTGCAAAGCGTGCAGATCGACTGGAAAGAAGACGTGCGCAAATGGCACCCCGGTCAGGCCTGGATCTGGCAACCCGGCGGCCTCGGCGTATTCGATCCGGGCATCAATGCCTTGTCGATCGTCACTCATTTGCTGGCGCTGCCGTTGTTTGTCGAATCGGCTGAACTGCGCGTGCCAAGCAACTGCCAGTCGCCAATTGCCGCGTCGATCAAAATGTCCGACCCGCGCTGCCTCGATGTGCGCGCAGAGTTTGATTTTGACCATGGGCATGATGAGCTGTGGAGCATTGAGGTGCGTTGCGCTGAAGGCGTGTTGCGCCTGGATAACGGCGGCGCGCTGTTGAGCATTGACGGTGTGCGCCAAGCGGTGTCGGAGGAGGGTGAGTACGCAGCGGTGTATCGGCATTTTCAGCAGTTGATTGGCGACAAGGCCAGTGACCTGGATGTGCAGCCGTTGCGCTTGGTGGCGGACAGTTTTTTTGTCGGCAGTCGGGTGTTGGTTGAGGCGTTTTACGACTAGTGCACCTTCAGCGCTCACCGCTACACACAACGAAAAAAGCCTGCCCTGAAAAGCAGGCTTTTCGTTTGTGGCGTGACCGTCAATGCGACGAAACATACTCCGACGGTGTGGTTGGCAATGGCAGTGCATACGTTGCCTTCATCCATTCGATCTCTGCCTGTGGCGTTCTGCCGAAGAAGCGTTTGAACTCACGACTGAATTGCGAAGCACTTTCATAGCCAACGTTGAAGGCGGCTGCCGAGGCACTCATGGCCTGGCGCAACATCAACAGGCGCGCCTGATGCAAACGCGTCGACTTCAAATACTGCATGGGTGAGGTGTCGGTCACGCTGCGAAAGTGCAGGTGGAAGTTCGGCACGCTCATGCTCGCTTCATGGGCCAGTTGCTCGACGTCGAGTCGCTGCTGATAACAACTATGGATCTTGCGGATCGCACGACTCACTTTGCCGAAATGTCCCTGCCGGTTGAGCGCGGCGCGCATGGAGCCACCTTGCTCGCCGGTCAGGATGCGGTAATAGATTTCCCGCAACAGTGCCGGCCCGAGGATTTGCGCTTCGCCGGCAACGCTCATCGCTTCCAGAAAACGCAGGGTGGTTGCCCGCAGTGAAACGTCCATCGGCGAGGCATACATACCTTTGGGCGGGGCATCGCTTGGGCCATGCACGTCATCCACTTGCAGCATCAACTCGCTGGCCAACTGGAAATCGAGGTGCATGTAGATCGCGAGCATCGGCTCGGTCTCAGTGGCATCGGTCTCCATGGTGAAAGGGATCGGCACCGAGACCACCAGATAGTGCTGGGCGTCATAGACGTAGGTGTCCTCTCCCAGATAGCCGCGTTTGCGGCCCTGGCAGAGAATCACGATGCCGGGGTCATACAGCACCGGGGTGCGCGTCAGGGGGCGATTCGAACGCAGGAAGCGCACGCCTTCGAGGGCGCTGAGGTTGTAGCCCTCGATCGGTGCGAGGGCTTTCATGAGCTGCACCATGCGCGCGGTGCCTGCATCGACCTGCGTCATCACATCCTCTCTCAATGATCGGTGGACCGGCTCAGCGCTTCCCATTGGTCAATCTCGCTGGCAGCATTTTTCAGTTTGTCACGGACCAGACGCAAGGCGTCACTGCCCAATAGCAAATGGGCCGGTGGTGTCGGGCTGGCGATGATCTGCAGCATCGCTTGGGCAGCCTTTTGCGGGTCGCCGAGTTGCTTGCCGCTTTTCTCTTCGCGGGCTTTGCGGATCGGATCGAAACTGGCGTCATAGTCGGCAATGCTGCGCGCGGTGCGTTGCATCGAACGGCCCGCCCAATCCGTGCGGAACGAACCCGGTGCGACGGCAGTGACGAAGATGTTGAACGGCTGCAGCTCCTTGCTCAGGGTATCGGAGATCCCTTCGAGCGCAAATTTGCTACCGCAGTAGTAAGCGATGCCCGGCATGGTAATGGTGCCACCCATGGAGGTGATATTGAGGATGTGCCCCGCACGACGCTGGCGAAAGAAGGGCAGAAACGCTTTGATCACCGCCACCGCGCCGAACACGTTGACGTCGAATTGATGACGCATGTCTTGCAGCGGTGATTCTTCGCAAATGCCTTCGTGGCCATATCCGGCGTTGTTGACCAAAACGTCGACGGGACCGTGAGTGGCCTCGACCTGCATAACGACGCTGTCGATCCGCTCAAAATCAGTGACGTCCAGCACCACCCCGTAAGCGTTGTCCGGGGACAGTGCCTGGAAGTTTTTCAGGTCGGTTTCATTGCGCACAGTGCCGATGACACGGTGGCCGTTGGCAATGGCTTCATTGGCCAGCGCATGGCCGAAACCGCTGCTGACGCCGGTGATGAACAGGGTTTTAGCGTGAGTCATGTCGAGCTCCCATTGGGTCAGGTCTGAGTCCATGGTAGCGATCAGCAAACGGGGCACCTATGCCGGTTTATCTTCGAGCATTGCCTATTCCTATCGGGCGCTCTTGATGTTGAAAAAAAACGGCGGCAACGCAGCTACGCTCGCTCACCGTCGAACTTGCAGATCAGTGCCGTCAGAAACGCGCCAACCTATAGGGCTCGCCACTCGGCAATGCCGTTGCCGGGAAGGCGTACAGGCCCGCCATCCGCACCACCATCTCCGCCGTCACCGCCGCCTGCGTCAGCCCCAGATGCTGATGCCCAAAAGCAAGCAACACCTTGCCCCCGCACACCTGATCAATCACCGGTAATGAATCGGGCAATGACGGTCGAAAACCCATCCACGGCGTCGCTGCTTCAGCATTCAGATCCTGGCGAAACAAGCCCTGACTCAACCGGTGCAATTGCCACGCACGCTCCATGTTCGGTGGTTTCTCCAGTCCGGCGAATTCAACCGTGCCAGCCAGGCGCAACCCTTCGGACATTGGCGTCATGATGAATTTGCGCTCCAGCGAGGTCACGGGGAAGGGCAGTCGGTCGTGTTCCTGCGGCAGCATCAGGTGATAGCCGCGCTCGGTGTCCAGTGGGACTTTTTTGCCGGTGAGGGCTGCGGTGAGTTTTGCTGAATGTGCGCCGCAGGCGATCAGGACGCGGCTGGCAGTCAGGCCGCCATTGCCAGTGGTCAGCGTAACCCCGTGCTCCTGCACGTAGCCGCCCTGAACCTGTTGCTGGACAAAACTCACGCCGCTGGCCTTGGCCGCTTCGACCAGTTCGCACACCACGCGGTAGGGATCGATAAAGTGCCCGGTGCGTGAAAAGAACAAACCGCCCTGGATCTGTTCACTGAGTTGCGGCGCGGTTTCGCGGATGGCGCCGGCCTGCCAGTAATCGACCGGTACCTGCTGCTGATGCAGGCGAGCCTGTAATGCCTGGATGGCCTGACGCGATTCGGGGCGTTCGAACACCAGCAGCGAACCATCGATCTTCAGCAAGTCCGGCCTCTGGATGTCGGCGAGCAAGCGCTGCCAGGCGTCCAGGCTGTTTTCATTGAGCGCGCGCAAACCCGCCACGGTGTTCTGAAAAGACACCGGGCGCAGATTCAGCAGCAGGCGGGTGAACCATGGCAGGGCGCGCGGCAGGTATTTCCAGTCCAGTCGCAACGGCCCCATCGGGTCCATCAGCATGGCCGGCAGGCGCTTGAGGATGGACACGTCGGCAATCGGAAACACCTGCTCGGTCGCCAGATGCCCGGCGTTGCCGAACGAGGCGCCGTGGCCGGGTTGCTGCTGATCGATCACGACCACGCGCAACCCTTGGCGAGCCAGACGCAGTGCGCAGGCGACGCCGATGATGCCGGCGCCGACCACGGCGATGTCGTGGGAGCCGTTATTCGCCATGGTGCTGCGCTTCCCTTTGGCCATCGAGCAGACGGCGCAATTGCAGCGGATTGGCCTGTTTCAGTGCGGTAGGCAACAAGCTGTCCGGGAAGTCCTGATAGCACACCGGGCGCAGGAACCGCAGGATCGCCGCAGTACCGACCGAAGTCGTGCGGGCGTCGGAGGTGGCCGGGAAAGGCCCGCCATGCACCATCGCGTCACACACCTCGACGCCGGTTGGCCAGCCGTTGACCAGCAACCGGCCGGCCTTGCGTTCCAGCGTCGGCAGCAGAGCGCGGGCCTGTTGCAGGTCTGGCTCATCCAGGTGCAACGTCGCGGTCAACTGGCCTTCCAGGTGTTCGGCGACCTGGCGTATTTCCGCTTCATTGCTGCATTGCACGATCAGCGCCGCCGCACCGAACGCTTCGGCTTGCAGGCGCTGATCGGCGAGAAAGTCGGCGGCTTCGGTCACGAATACATGGGCCTGGCATTGATTCGGGCCGTTGCCGGTCTGACCGATGCCGGTGATGCGTGCAGCGGCATTTTCGGCCAGTGCATTCACGGCAGACTCGTAAGCGCAGAAGATGCCGGGTGTCAGCATCGTCTGCGCGGGGCTGCGTTGAATCACCTCGGCGGTGGCGGCGATGAACTTGTCCAACGCCGGTCCTTTCAAGGCAATCACCAAGCCCGGATTGGTGCAAAACTGGCCCGCGCCTAATGTCAGCGAAGCCACAAACCCTTCCGCCAATGCTTGCGTGCGTTTATCCAGCGCCGCCGGAAACAGCAACACCGGATTGATCGAACTCATTTCCGCGTACACCGGAATCGGCTCGGGCCGCGCTTGCGCCGCTTGCATCAGCGCCAGACCACCGCTACGCGAGCCGGTGAAACCCACTGCGTTAATCCGTGGATCCGTGACCAGCGCAATGCCCACTTCGCGGCCGGAACCGTACAGCAACGAGAACACGCCTTCCGGCAAACCACAGTTTTTTACCGCCCGAGCGACGGCGCGGCCGACCAGTTCGCTGGTGCCGGGATGCGCACTGTGCGCCTTGACGATCACTGGGCAACCGGCGGCCAGCGCCGATGCGGTGTCACCGCCGGCCACGGAGAACGCCAGCGGGAAATTGCTCGCGCCAAACACCGCGACCGGCCCCAGCGCGATCTGCCGTTGACGCAGGTCGGCGCGCGGCAACGGCTGACGTTGCGGTTGCGCGCTATCGACACGCACATCCAGCCATTCACCGGCGCGGACCGTGCGAGCGAACATTCTCAATTGTTGGCAAGTACGCCCGCGTTCTCCTAGCAGACGCGCGTGCGGCAGGCCGGTTTCGGCGTGGGCACGGTCGATCAGTTCATCGCCGAGGCCTTCGATTTCTTCGGCAATGGATTGCAGGAATTCAGCGCGGACATTCAGGGTTGTCTCGCGATAAACATCGAACGCTGCCCGTGCCAGCGCGCAGGCCTGTTCGACATGCTCGGCCGCTCCACCGGCGTACGCCGGTTCCAGCGTTTCATTCGTAGCCGGATTGATCCCGCGAATGGCGCTGCGATTGCCGGCAATCATGTGCTGCCCGATCAGCATGTGGCCCGTCAAAGTCATGGTGTCTTCCTGATAAAAAGAGGGAGGCCTGCCGCGAATCACAAGGCTTCGCGGCAGGTGAGGGGGACGTGATCAGGCGAAGTTCTGTTCCGCCGACCAGTTCTCGTACCAGTGACGGAACAGCGAATACTGCTTCTCGGCATACCGCCGCTGCGAGTCGCTCAACGCATCGGTTTCGTTGAAGTGCAGGGTGTATTCCTTGTCGCCGTTGAGCACCATCAGGTGTTTGTAATACAGCACCAGATCGCAGCCCTCATCGAACGACGACAGCACCGCCAGCGCCGATTCCAGTTCCCGCGCCTGACGCCGGGCCTTGGCGTCACCTTTGGCCGCTTGCTTGCTCAGGGCGACCAGTTGCAGCACCTCGCGGGGCAGAGCGTTGCCGATACCGGTGATGGCGCCGGTGGCGTTGCAGTTGACGAAACCGTGCACCACTTGCGTGTCGACGCCGACCATCAAGGTCACGTCATCGTCCTTGGAGGTGATGTTTTCGGCGGCGTAACGCAGGTCGGCGCCACCGCCGAATTCCTTGAAGCCGATCAGGTTCGGGTACTCGCGGCGCAGTTCAAAGAACAGGTCAGCGCGGGTGGCAAAGCCGTAGTAAGGGCTGTTGTAGATCACCGCCGGCAAATTTGGCGCGGCTTGCAGAATCGCGGCGAAATGGGCCTTTTGCGCGGTGACCGAAGCGCCGCGAGACAGTACGCGGGGAATCACCATCAAACCCTGTGCGCCGACTTTCGCCGCATGGGCCGCGTGGGAAACCGCTTCGCGTGAGTTCACCGCGCCAGTGCCCACGATCGTCGGAATACCCGCCGCGACCAGACGCGCCACGCCTTCTTGACGCTCGGCTTCGGTCAGCAGCGGCCAGTCCCCCATCGAGCCGCAATACACCACGGCGCTCATGCCGATATCGATCAGCTCGCGACCCTTGGCCACCAGCGCGTCGAAGTCCGGTTTGCGCTGGGCGGTGCACGGGGTCATCAGGGCCGGCATGCAACCGGTGAAGATGTTGTCGCTCATTGTTTTAACTCCTTGGCACATCATTCAAATTGAGGTGAAAAGTCAGCGTGGCGGTTCAGATGCCCCACGCGAACGGGTCTGCTTCGTCGATCAGCAAGGTGCTGTCGGCGGTCATGTAGGCGCGGCCGGTGATGTACGGGCGGATGCGTTCGCCTTGCCATTCGAAGCGACCTTCGAACTGGCTGCCGGTGATGCTTGCCTGCACCCAGGTTGCGCCGGGTTGCAGCTTGTCGTCGGCGGCCAGACAGGCGAGTTTGGCGCTGGTGCCGGTGCCGCACGGGGAGCGGTCGTAGGCTTTGCCGGGGCACATGACGAAGTTGCGGCTGTCGGCCTGATCGTCATCGGCGAACAGTTCGATGTGATCGATCACCGCGCCGTCCTCGCCGTAAATGCCTTGGTCTTCGAGGGCCTTGAGCATGGCCCAGGTGTACGCCGTGAGGTGTTCGACGTTGTCCATGGTCAGCGTCTGACCGTGCTCGGAAACGAGGAAAAACCAGTTGCCGCCGTAGGCGATGTCGCCCAACACGCGGCCGTAACCCGGCACATCCACCGGCACCTGTTGGCGATGGCGATAAGCGGGGACGTTGCCCAGGGTGACGGTTCCGTCGTCATGCAACGTGGCGCTGACCGGGCCGACCGGGGTGTCGATTTTGTGCTCGCCCGGTTCGATTTGCCCCAGGTACTGCAGCGAGTTGATCAGGCCGATGGTGCCGTGGCCGCACATGCCGAGGTAGCCGGCGTTGTTGAAGAAGATCACCCCGCAAGTGGCGTCCGCCGAGACCGGTTCGCAATACAACGCGCCGACCAGCACATCATTGCCGCGCGGTTCCAGCAGGCAGGCGCGGCGCCATTGATCATGTTGAGTGCGCAGCGCATCGCGCTTCTCGACCATGCTGTTGCCGGGCAGCTCGGGGAAGCCGTTCATTACCGGGCGCGTCGGTTCACCGCCGGTGTGGGAATCAATCACGTGTACTCGTTTCATGAACATGTCCCGTTGGATGATTTCAGTAGGCGCCAGCAGGGCGCGCAGAGACGGTCGAGGCGGGGGCAGCGATTTCGCTGTCCTCGTCGTCCTCTTCCAGGCGCAGCAGATGCGCCGGTACACCGGTCGCCGCGCCCCAGTAGTAAATGCCGGTGGCACACGCCGCGACGACAAGGGTGTCGAATGGATGGGCGAGGATGCCGAGGCCGCCGAAGGTGCCGAGTTTCGACAGCACGATGGTCACCGCGTAGAAGGCGATCAGCCACGCCGAGGAACGCACTTGGCTGGCCAGATTCAGGTGAGCGGTTGGCACAAATCGACCGCACAGCAGATACACCACGAACATCAGGATCTGCAGGCCGAGCAGCCACGACACGGTGCTCCAGCCCGACCAGTAGACGATCAGCGCGGCGATGATGAACGACACCGGCCCGAGCACGCCCATGCACTTGACCCGGAACGGCCGTGGCATGTCCGGCGCATTGCGGCGCAGCGCGGCCACCGACACCGGCGCCACGGCGTAGCTCAACACCAGCGCAGCGGAGACCACGTTGATCAGCGCCTCCCACGACGGGAACGGTAACGTCCAGAACACCGACAGGGCGAAGGTCAGCCACAGCGCCGGGCGCGGGATGCCGGACTTTTCATCGATGTGGGTGAAGACCTTGAAGAAGGTCCCGGTCTGCGCCCAGCCATAGATCACTCGCGGGGTCGCGTTCATGTAGATGTTGCCGCAGCCGCTCGGCGAGATCACCGCATCGGCGACCACCAGATACGCCAGCCAGCCCACGCCCAGCGCCAGCGCTATATCGCGGTACGGCAGGGCAAATTCCTTGCTGATTCCGGCCCAGCCGTTGGCGAGCATTTCCGTCGGGATGCTGCCGAGAAAGGCCATTTGCAGCAGCACGTAAATCAGTGTCGACAGCAGCACCGAGAGGATCAACGCAATGGGAATGGTGCGCTGCGGATTCTTCACTTCACTGGCCACCGAGATGATCGGCGTCAGGCCCAGATACGCGAAAATGATGCCACCCGCCGACACGGCCATCTCGACGCCGGACAGGCCAAACGGGGCAAAGCCTTGCACCTCGAAGTTGGCCGGTTTGAAGAAGGTGAACAGCACCCCGATCACCAGCAACGGCACGATGAATTTGAACACGCTGACCAGATTGTTGGCCTTGGCGAAGGTTTTCACGCTGCGGTAGTTGAGCAGGAAGAACACGCACAACAGCCCGAACTGCACCAGCCAGCCGAGAATCGTCGGATCGCCGGTGCCAGCTTTGGACAGGCCGGGAAACCACGCCGCTGCGTATTGGCGCGAAGCGACCACTTCGATGGCGACCAGACTGGAAAACGCAATCAGGGTGATGAAGCCCATCAAGTAGCCGAGCAGCGGCCCGTGGGAGTAAACCGGATAACGCACCACGCCGCCGGCACGCGGCAGTGCAGCGCCGAGTTCGCAATAGACGATGCCCAGCAACAACACGGCGAAGCCGCCCAGCAGCCAGGAAAAAATCCCCGCCGGGCCGGCAATGGCGGACACATGACTGGCCGCGAACAACCAGCCGGAACCGAAGATCGCCCCCAGCCCGATAAATGTGAGGTCGATCAGTGAAAGCTGTTTTTTGAACTTGCCTTGGCCTGACATGGCATCGCCTTCTTGTGAGTTATTGGATAGGCAGTTGTGTCACTGGGACGGCCAGACTTTGAACTCATCGACCTCGCGGCGATTGATGTTTTTTGCTGGCTTCGATGACGAAATCAGCACAATGACGCCGATAAAACATGGCCCTCGACACGCCGCGAACGATGCTGCAATCTGCGGGCGAACGGCGCATGGCGGGCATTTGGTCTGTCCACGTTACGAGGGGAATCTTTGATGCAGCAGGCGTTTTCGATCCTCGCTCAAGGCATGAATGGCCAGCGTCCGCAGACACTGGAGGAACTCTTGGCCGGCGCGGCGCTGTTGTTGCCGATGCTTGATGTGATCCCCAACGCGGCGATTTTCATCAAGGATGTGCAGGCCCGATACGTGCTTGCCAACCGCACGCTGGTGCAGCGCTGTGGCTTGAAGGATTTGCGTCCGTTACTGGGCAAGACCAGCGCGCAGGTGTTTCCGGCGCAACTCGGGCCGGGCTACACCGAGCAGGATCGCAAGGTGCTGGAGGAGGGTTTTGTGCTGGAGGATCAGCTCGAACTGCATCTGTACGGCAGCCGCGAACCGGGGTGGTGCCTGACGCACAAGCAGCCACTGTATAACCGTGACGGGGTGATTATCGGTCTGGCGGGGATTTCGGTGGACCTGCAATCGGCCAGTGAAACCCACCCGGCATTCGAGCGGCTGGCGGCTGTCGATGAGCATATTCGCGCGAATTTCAATCGCCGCGTGACCCTCGGTGAACTGACCCGCATCGCCGGTATTTCCGTGGCGCAACTGGAGCGTTACTGCAAACGGGTATTCCACCTGACGCCACGGCAGATGATCCAGAAAGTACGCCTGGAGCATGCGCATCGATTGCTGCACACCGACCTGCCGATAACGGACGTGGCGCTGCAATGCGGCTACACCGATCACAGCGCGTTCACGCGCCAGTTCAAGGCGTCGACCGGGTTTACACCACGCGAGTATCGGCAGGCCACTTCACCCTGATCAAGTGACCATTGAAGATCAATGCAGGCGCTGCCGAACCTTCGGCAACTCCTGCGTCGGCCTGGGCCGACCTGCGGTGCTTGTCAGGAAAATCCTACAGGAGTACAAATGTACTCCATGACGAACCTGACTCCCCGCCGTACTGCCATTCTGACTTTTATCCGCGATCGAATCGCCGAACACGGTCAGCCCCCAAGCCTCGCTGAAATCAGCGAGGCTTTTGGTTTTGCCTCGCGCAGCGTGGCGCGCAAGCATGTACTCGCGCTCACCGAAGCCGGTTTTATCGAGGTCAATCCGCATCAGGCCCGTGGCATTCGCCTGCTCGGGCAGCCGGCGCGCCCGGAATTGCTCGACATTCCCGTGCTCGGCCGCGTCGCTGCCGGTGCGCCGATTGGCGCCGATGCCGACATCCATAGCCGCTTGCTGCTCGACCCGGTGCTGTTCTCCCGTACGCCCGATTACATGCTGCGGGTGCAGGGCGATTCGATGATCGAGGACGGCATTCTCGACGGCGATCTGGTCGGCGTGAAGCGCAATCCCGAGGCGCTCAACGGCCAGATCGTCGTAGCGCGCCTCGACGGTGAAGTCACCATCAAACGTTTCGAACGGCTGGGCGATGCAGTGCGCCTGTTGCCGCGCAACCCGGCGTATCAGCCGATTGTCGTGCGTGACGATCAGGATCTGGCCATCGAAGGGGTGTTTTGCGGTCTGGTGAGGCAAGGCTGATGGGCGCCGTCGTTGCGTTGGATACGCTGTTCAATGGCGGCCAGGTCTGGAAAGGCCGGCCTGCGCCACCGGCCGCCAGCCCGCAGCCGACCGGCCACGCCGCGCTGGACGCGGCACTGCCCAGCGGTGGCTGGCCGGAAGCGGCGTTGAGCGAAATCCTCCTGGCCGGTCCCGGTGTCGGCGAACTGCAGCTGGTCTGGCCGACGCTGGCGCGGTTGTCGGCGGCGGGCGAGCGCATCGTGCTGGTGGCGCCGCCGTTCGTGCCGTACCCGCAGGCGTGGGCAAGCGCCGGGGTCGATCTGCGCCAGTTGTCGGTGATCCAGGCCACCGAGCGCGATGCCTTGTGGGCGGCGGAACAATGTTTACGTTCGGGCAGTTGCGGCGCGGTGCTGTGCTGGCCGCACAAGGCTGATGATCGCGCGTTGCGCCGTTTGCAGGTGGCGGCGGAAACCGGTCAGACCCTGGCGTTTGCCTGGCGCCCGTTGAGCGAAGCGATCAACCCGTCACCGGCGGCGTTACGCATTGCCATCGACGCCAGACCTGCACAGTTGCGCGTACTCAAGTGCCGTGGCGGGCTGGCGCGTACGGCACCGATTGCCTTTGCTGTGGGGCACTGAGGTCAGCATGCGCTGGGTGTGTATCCTGTTTCCGCAATTGGCCCTGGACGCCGTGCTGCGTCAGCGTCCCGATCCCGATGAACCGTTGGTGCTGCT
Organism: Pseudomonas sp. H1_D05; assembly: GCF_054682705.1. NCBI lineage: Bacteria > Pseudomonadati > Pseudomonadota > Gammaproteobacteria > Pseudomonadales > Pseudomonadaceae > Pseudomonas > Pseudomonas sp. H1_D05. The sequence goes on along the minus strand of NZ_CP162825.1, from coordinate 5,553,378 downwards.
TAACGGACCGGCCCAGCGCCGGGTGTTGCAAGCGGTCAACCCGGCGGCGCGCAAGCTTGGTTTGCGCGCAGGGCAGTCGATGACCGCTGCGCAGGCGATGAGCAAAGGCTTTGCCACGGCTGATTACGAGGCCGCCGAGGTCGAACACTGGCAGCAGTTTCTCGCCGCGTGGGCCTACCGTTTCAGCTCGCAGGTCAGCGTGCATTACCCGCGTACCGTGGTGTTCGAGATCGAATCCAGCCTGGGTCTGTTCGGTTCGTGGGCGCAGTTCGAAGCACGACTGCGCCGGGAACTGACCGACCTGGGCTTCCGCCATCGCATCGTCGCGGCACCGAATCCCGTGGCGGCGCGGGTGCTGGCCAACGCCTATGACGGCTTGGTGGTGCCGGACGGCGAGGCCTTGCAGCATCATCTCGGTCAGTTGCCCGTCGACCGCGTCGGTCTGGAACCCGCAGTGGCCACGGCGTTATCACGTATGGGCCTGCGCAATCTCAGTCAGGTGCAGAGCCTGCCGCGTCAGGCGCTGGCCCGGCGCTTCGAAGCGCAGATGCTCAAGCATCTCGACACGCTGTTCGGCGCGCGGCCATTGGCGCTGGCGTTTTACCTGCCGCCGGATCGTTTCGACGTACGCATCGAACTCAACTTTGACGTGCAGTCCCATCAGGCACTGTTGTTCCCGTTACGCCGTTTGACCGGCGATCTGTCGGCGTTCCTCTGCGGGCGTGACAGCGGCGTGCAGCGTTTCGATCTGCACCTGGAACACGCCGGGCTGCCGGACAGCATCATCAAGGTCGGCCTGCTCAGCGCCGAACGTGATCCGGCGATGCTCTTCGAACTGGCCCGTGGCCGGCTGGAACAAGTGCAAGTCGAGGCGCCCGTGCGCGGCTTTCGTCTGCGCGCCGAGGACCTGCCGAGTTTCGTGCCGCAGTTTCAGCAACTGTTCGACGACCGTCCGCAGCAGACCTTGCCGTGGGAGCAGTTGCGCGAACGCCTGCGTGCGCGCTTGGGCGATGACGCGGTGCAGGGGTTGCGTTTTCAGGCCGATCATCGTCCCGAGTGCGCGTGGCAGCACGGCGTTGATAAACAACGCTGCGCAGGTTTGCCGAACGTGCATCGTCCGGGCTGGTTGCTCGGCGAGCCACAAAGCGTGGCGGAAGGTTCGGCGCGGATTCTCATGGGCCCGGAGCGCATCGAGTCCGGCTGGTGGGACGGTGACGACGTGCGCCGCGATTATTACCTGATCCAGAACCGCGCCGGTCAGCAGGGCTGGGCTTATCGGGCGGTGGGTGAGGGCGGTCCGCTGTGGCTGCAGGGCTGGTTTGCATGAACGACGGTTATGCCGAACTGCACTGCCTGTCGAACTTCAGTTTTCAGCGCGGTGCGTCCAGTGCGCTGGAACTGTTCCAGCGTGCAAAAAAGCACGGCTATCAGGCACTGGCGATCACCGATGAATGCACGCTGGCCGGGATCGTTCGGGCCTGGCAAGCGGCGAAATCGGTGGAGCTGCCGCTGGTCATCGGCAGCGAAGTGCGTATCGAAAACGGCCCGAAACTGGTGCTGCTGGTGGAGAATCTGGCGGGCTATCAAGCGCTGTGCGGCCTGATCACCCGCGCCCGACGGCGCACGCAGAAAGGCCAGTATCAGGTGCTGCGCGAAGACTTCGCCGAGCCGTTGCCGGGGTTGCTGGTGTTGTGGGTGCCGGACTCGCTTGATGACGTGGAGGAGGGGCGATGGCTGCAGCAGACCTTTGGCGAACGGTTGTGGCTGGCGGTGCAATTGCATCGTGGCCAGGACGATCAGCAGCGGTTGGCGGCGATGTTGGGGCTGGCCGCCGAGTTGCAGATTCCTGCCGTGGCCAGCGGCGATGTGCACATGCACGCCCGTGGCCGGCGTGCCTTGCAGGACACCATGACTGCGATCCGTCATCACGTGCCGGTGGCCGAGGCGGGGTTACGTTTGCACCCCAATGGCGAACGGCATTTACGCAGTGTCGAGGTCGTGCGCGAGTTGTATCCGCAGGCCTTGCTCGATGAGTCGGTGAGCCTGGCCCGGCGCTGCACCTTCGACCTGGGCGAGTTGCGTTATCAGTATCCGAAAGAACTGGTGCCGGAAGGGCACAGCGCCAGTTCCTGGCTACGGCATCTGACCGAAGAGGGCATCGCCTGGCGCTGGCCACAGGGGCCTCAAGCCAAAGTGCTCAAGCAGATCGACGATGAACTGAAGCTGATCGCCGAACTCGGTTACGAAAGCTACTTTCTCACCGTGCACGATGTGGTGCACTTCGCCCGCGAGCAGAAGATTCTGTGTCAGGGCCGTGGTTCGGCAGCCAACTCGGCGGTGTGTTTTGCCTTGGGCATCACCGAAATCGACCCGGATCGCACCACGCTGCTGTTCGAACGCTTCATGTCCAAGGAGCGCAACGAGCCGCCGGACATCGACGTCGACTTCGAGCACGAGCGCCGTGAAGAAGTCCTGCAATACGTGTTTCGCCGTTACGGCCGTGGTCGTGCGGCGCTGACGGCGGTGGTCAGCACCTACCACGCTGCCGGCGCGGTGCGCGACGTGGCCAAGGCCTTGGGCCTGCCGCCGGATCAGATCAACGCACTGGCTGATTGCTGCGGCCACTGGAGCGATGAAACACCGCCGGTCGCGCGTTTGCTCGAAGGCGGTTTCGACCCGGACAGCCCGGTGCTGCGCCGGGTGCTGAGCCTGACCGGGCAGTTGATCGGTTTCCCCCGGCACCTGTCGCAGCATCCCGGCGGCTTTGTGATTTCCGAGCAGCCGCTGGACACGCTGGTGCCGGTGGAGAACGCCGCCATGGCCGAGCGCACGATCATTCAGTGGGACAAGGATGACCTCGATGCAGTCGGCCTGCTCAAGGTGGATATTCTCGCCCTCGGCATGCTCAGCGCGATTCGCCGCTGCTTCGACCTGCTGCGCCACCATCGCAATCTGGATCTGAGCCTGGCGACGATTCCAGCCGAAGACAAACCGACCTACGACATGATCAGCCGCGCTGACACCATCGGCGTGTTCCAGATCGAGTCGCGGGCGCAGATGTCGATGCTGCCGCGCCTGAGACCGGCGAAGTTCTACGATCTGGTGATTGAGGTGGCCATCGTCCGCCCGGGACCGATTCAGGGCGGGATGGTGCATCCGTATCTGCGTCGCCGGAACAAGGAAGAAGAGGAAACCTACCCGTCACCAGAACTCAAGGTTGTTCTGGAAAGAACCCTCGGCGTGCCGCTGTTTCAGGAACAGGTGATGCAGATCGCCATCGTCGCCGCCGATTACAGCCCCGGCGAGGCTGATCAGTTGCGTCGCTCGATGGCTGCGTGGAAACGCCACGGTGGACTGGAACCGCACAAGGAACGCCTCGCCGCCGGCATGAAGAAGAACGGCTACACGCCGGAGTTCGCCGCGCAGATTTTCGAGCAGATCAAAGGCTTCGGCAGCTACGGTTTTCCCGAGTCCCACGCCGCCAGTTTTGCCTTGCTGACTTACGCCAGTTGCTGGCTCAAGTGCCACGAACCGGCGGCGTTCGCCTGCGCGTTGATCAATAGCTGGCCAATGGGCTTCTACAGCCCGGACCAGATTCTCCAGGATGCGCGCCGCCATCAGTTGCAGATCCGCCCGGTCGACGTGCGCGCCAGTGACTGGGATTGCAGCCTGGAAACCACCACGACGGTGCAACCGGCGATTCGCATGGGCCTGCGGATGATCAAGGGCTTTCGCGAGGACGATGCCCGGCGCATCGAAGCGGCGCGCGCGCGCGGGGCATTTGCCGATGTCGCCGACCTGGGCGAGCGGGCGGCGCTCGACAGTCGGGCGCAGGCGTTGCTCGCCGATTCCGGGGCGTTGCGTGGCCTGGCCGGACATCGGCATCGGGCGCGCTGGGAAGTCGCCGGGGTGCAGAAACAGCTGGGCCTGTTTGCCGGGTTGCCGAGTCAGGAGGAGCCGGAGGTGGTACTACCCAAACCCAGCGTTGGCGAGGATCTGCACGCCGATTACAGCACCGTCGGCACCACGTTGGGGCCGCATCCGCTGGCACTGTTGCGCGGCGAACTCAAAGCCCGGCGCTGCCGCAGTTCGCAGGAGTTGCTTGAAGTCGAACATGGCCGACCGGTGAGCATCGCCGGGCTGGTGACGGGACGGCAACGACCGGGCACCGCCAGTGGCGTGACCTTTGTGACGCTGGAAGATGAGTTCGGCAACGTCAACGTGGTGGTCTGGCGGGATCTGGCCGAGCGTCAACGGCAAGTGCTGGTGGGCTCGCAACTGCTGAAAGTCGACGGCCGCTGGGAGCGCGAAGGCGAAGTGCGCCACCTGATCGCCGGCCGCCTGAGCGACCTCAGCTCGCTGCTCAATGGCATCCGCGTGCAGAGCCGCGATTTCCATTAGCGCGCCCTGATCTGATCGTTCCCACGCTCTGCGTGGTAACACCTCCCGTGACGCTCCGCGTCACAGCGGACGCGGAGCGTCCGTGGCTGCATTCCCACGCAGAGCGTGGGAACGATCAAGTCCGGAACAGCCAATTCACTGGCGTCAAAAAAGCCTGTCGTGAATGATGGCACTTTGTCATAATGCCGCCCCTTTTCAGCTCCCGAGCGCCTTGCCGTGTCGGGGCATCCCCGTTTTTCAAAAGGAATACTCAGTGAGAATGATCTCCCGGATGCTGGTCTCAGGCGTTGCGATTGCCGTGCTCGGCACGATTGCCGGCACACTCGCCGGTTGCGCCACTGAAAGCTCCCGCGCGCTGCCGGTGGCCAAGGTTGAAAGCGCCACACAAGTCTGGACCGGCGTTCGCGTGCCAATGGCCGTGGGCAAGTTCGACAACCGCTCCAGCTATATGCGCGGGATTTTCTCCGACGGCGTCGACCGTCTCGGCGGTCAGGCCAAGACCATCCTGATCACCCATTTGCAGCAGACCAACCGCTTCAGCGTGCTGGATCGCGACAACATGGGCGAAATCCAGCAGGAAGCGGCGATCAAGGGCCAGGCTCAGCGTCTGAAAGGTGCTGATTACGTGGTAACCGGCGACGTCACCGAGTTCGGCCGCAAAGAGACCGGCGATCACCAACTGTTCGGCATCCTCGGCCGTGGCAAGACTCAGGTGGCCTACGCCAAGGTCAACCTGAATATCGTCAATATCAGTACCTCCGAAGTGGTCTATTCGACCCAGGGCGCCGGCGAATACGCCTTGTCCAACCGCGAAATCATCGGTTTCGGCGGCACCGCTGCCTACGACTCCACCCTCAACGGCAAAGTACTGGATCTGGCCATGCGCGAGGCGATCAATCGTCTGGTCGATGGCATGAACGCCGGTGCCTGGAAACCGGGCAACTGATCGACGCCCATTGCAAGGAGCAACACCCATGAATCTGACTTTGTCGCGCGCGCTGATGGCGCTGACGCTGGCCGCCAGCGCCTTGTTGGCCGGTTGTGCCTCCGGCCCGCAAACCCTGTACCAGTGGGAAGGTTACGAGCCCCAGGTCTACGAATACTTCAAAGGCGAAGAGCCGAAAGAAGCCCAGGCCGAAGCGCTGGAACGTGACTTGCAGAAAATCCGCTCCACCGGCAAGGCTGTACCGCCGGGTTACCACGCGCACCTTGGCCTGCTCTATCTGAGCATGGGCAAGGACGACCAGATGGTGCAGCAGTTCAAAACCGAGAAAACCCTGTTCCCCGAGTCTGGGACGTACATGGATTTCCTGCTCAAAAACGCCAAGACCGGAGACGCGAAATGATCGCGCGCACCTTGAAACTGCTGGTCGCCGGTCTGGCCCTGACCGTGCTGGGTGGCTGCGTTGCGCCCAAGACCGTGGATTACTCGGCCTACAAACAGGCGCGGCCGAAAACCATTCTGGTGCTGCCTCCGCTGAACACTTCGCCGGATGTGAAGGCGTCCTACAGCCTGTTGTCGCAGGTGACCTTCCCACTGGCCGAAGCCGGTTACTACGTGCTGCCGATTGCGCTGGTTGATGAGACGTTCCGCCAGAACGGTCTGAGCACCCCGGACGACATCCACCAGGCACCGCCAGGCAAACTGAAGGAAATCTTCGGTGCGGACGCTGCGCTGTACATCACCGTGACCGAATACGGTACGCGCTACATGGTGATCAGCAGCGAAACAGCAGTGACCGCGACGGCGAAACTGGTCGACCTGAAAAGTGGCACGACGCTGTGGACCGGTTCGGCCCGGGCGTCGAGTGAAGAGGGCGGCAATAGCAATGCCGGCGGTATCGTCGGCATGCTGATCTCGGCGGCAGTGAAGCAGATCATCAACAGCTCCACCGATGCCGGCTACCCGATTGCCGGTGTGGCGAGCAATCGTCTGCTCTCGGCCGGACACCGGGCAGGCCTGCTATACGGCCCGCGCTCGCCGAAGTACGGCACTGACTGAGCCCGGTAAGATCTTTCCCACGCGCTGCGTGGGAAAGATCAAATGTACGCGTGAGCCTGCTCACCGCCCCCTCCCGGCACATATGTCCTGCTTGCAACGAGCAGACAAGTAGCGCGACGCCGCCTCGATGGCTGATCGGCACTCAACGTGCAATCAAGACCCTGCATCTCGAAGCCGAAGGCTATATCCTGCGTGGCACTCAGTTGCTCGACGTTAAAGGAGTGCCCAAATGACCGAAAAGAAACCGGAAACCACGGTCGACCGCGTCTACCAAGGGGTTTACGAGGCGATCAGCAAGCGTTCGTTGCGCCCGGGGATGAAACTGGGTGAGGCCTCGCTGGCCGAATTATTCAAGGTCAGCCGCACGTCGGTGCGCGCGGCATTGAAGCAATTGGAGGCCGATGGACTGGTCACCACCGAGCCGAATAAAGGGGCATCGGTGTCGCTGCCGAGCAATGAAGAGCTCCGCTCGCTGTTTGAAACCCGCCGGCTGATCGAGATCGGCATCGTTACCGAACTGTGCCGGCGCAAGGACAGCGCGGCGATGCAGGATTTGCGCGAACACCTGCTGCTGGAAGATGAAGCCCACGCGGCGGGCGATCACGAACGGCTGATCCATCTGCTCGGTGAGTTCCACATCAAACTGGCGTGCAGCCTGAATAACCCGGTGCTGCTCGACTGGTTCCAGAAACTGATCTCCCGCGCTTCGCTGTACGCTGCAGCGCTGGACGACGACAGCCATGAAGTCTGCCGCGACAACGAACACCTGCGCCTGATCGAATACATCGAGGCCGGCAATCAGAGCGCGGCCATCGAGCTGACCTGCACGCATCTGAACGGCATCGAGAAGGCCATTCTCGACGCCGCCGCCAAAATGAAAACCGGCTACCACCCGCTCAAGCACCTGATCGGGGTTTAGGTTCCGGGCGCGGATGAAATCGGCTATATATCATATGAAACCAATGCGACTGGAGGCGCTCGAAACAGACGGGCGTCGCGTTGTTATGGCGTCGCGATTTATCGGGCAATCACCACAGGACACTGAGTCAGTCGATGCAGTTTTTATCCGATAGCCATGGTTGTGACGGCTGGAAAGGCGAAATGGCCGGGCGCATCAGTGCGTTCGACTGGAGCCATACTGAACTCGGTCCGCTGAACAGCTGGCCGGCCAGCCTGTGCAGCGCGGTGCAACTGATGCTGGCGTCGCCGCTGCCGATGGTCATGCTCTGGGGCTATGCCGGGTACATGATCTACAACGATGCCTATTCGAAATTTGCCGGTGGTCGGCACCCGTATCTACTCGGTGCGCCGGTGGAGCTGGGCTGGCCGGAAGTCGCCGATTTCAACCGGCATGTGGTCGATACCTGCCTGGCCGGCGGCACCTTGTCGTTTCGCAATAAAGAGTTGGTGCTGTTGCGCGATGGCGTCCCCGAAGACGTCTGGATGGACCTGTATTACAGCCCGGTGGCCAATGATGACGGCAAGCCGGCCGGGGTGATGGCGATGGTGGTGGAAACCACCGAGTTCATGCACTCCGAACGCCGGCGTCAGGAAGCCGAAAGCGCTTACCGCGCCGACAACGAGCGGGTGCGTCTGGCGTTGAATGCCGGGGCCTTGCTCGGCTCGTTTGTCTGGGACGTGAAAAACAACACGTTGTCGGCAGACGAGCGATTCGCTCGCACGTTCTCCTATCCGCCGGAGCATGACCTGAGCAATCTGGCCCAGGACATCGCCGAGTCGCGCATCCATCCCGATGACCACGCCTGGGTACAAGAGCGCGTCGCCCATTCCGTGCAGACCGGTGAGCCGTATAACGCCGAGTATCGCGTGCGGCGCAGTGACGGCAGTTATTCCTGGGTGTTGGCCAGTGGCGCCTGTGAGTTCGACGAACACGGTGCGCCGTTGCGCTTTCCCGGCGTGCTGATCGACATTCATGAACGCAAGATCGCCGAAGAATCCCTGCTCAAATTTACCCGCAACCTCGAACAGCGCGTGGGCGAAGAAGTCGAGGCGCGGCTGGCGGCTGAAGAGCAGTTGCGCCAGTCACAGAAGCTTGAAGCGATTGGTGGCCTGACCGGCGGCGTCGCCCACGATTTCAATAATCTGTTGCAAGTGATCGCCGGCAATCTGCATCTGCTCGCGCGCCATGAACCGAACAATGCCAACGTGCAGCGCCGCGTCAGCGCCTCGCTGGCAGCAGTCGAGCGCGGCGCCAAGCTGTCCTCGCAATTGCTTGCGTTCGCCCGGCGCCAGCCTCTGTCGCCGGCGGTGTGCAACCCGCAGCAGATTTTCGAAGGTGTCGGCGAATTACTGCAGCGTGCGCTGGGTGAGACTATTCAGATCGACGTGCAACTGCCGCAAAAGCCGTGGCACATCAACGTCGACCGCAACCAGTTGGAAAACGCCATTCTCAACCTGGCGATCAATGCTCGCGATGCGATGAAGGGCGAGGGCACCATTGCGCTCAGCGCTGCCAACGTGCGACTCGAACGCGAGTTCTGTGCCGGTAAAGGCATCGTTCCCGGTGAGTTTGTCCGCGTCGCGGTCAGTGACTCCGGCGCCGGCATCCCGCCAGATATTCTCGAGCAAGTGTTTGAGCCGTTCTTCACCACCAAGGCTGACGGTCAGGGCACCGGGCTGGGCTTGAGCATGGTGTTTGGCTTCGTCAAACAGAGCGGCGGGCATGTCGAGATCACCAGCACCCTCGGCGAGGGCACGCGGGTGCAGTTGTACTTCCCGCGCAGTCTGCGGCCGATCCTTGATGAGGCGCCCGGTCTGCAAAGGCAGCAGAGCGGCGGCCACGAAACAATTCTGGTGGTCGAGGACAATGACGCCGTGCGCGCTTCGGCGGTCGAATTGTTGCGCGAGGAGGGTTATCGCGTGCTGACCGCCGGTCATGGCGATGCGGCCATGCAAATGCTCCTCGAAGGTGTCGAGGTGGACCTGATCTTCACTGACGTGGTCATGCCGGGGCTGATCAAAAGCTCCGACCTGTTCGCTTGGGCCAAGGTGCAGACACCGCCGGTGGCGGTGCTGTTCACCTCCGGGCACACCCGCGACATCATTTCACGCAATCACCAGTTAAGCCCTGACACGCACTTGCTTGGCAAACCGTACAGCCCGGAGGCCATGTTGCAGATGATTCGGGTGGTGCTCGGTAGCTGAGCGTAGAACATTCCTTCACAAAGGCAGGTCGATGACTTCCAAACGCACCTCCAAAGCGCCCACCGGCATGGTCCGGGTACGTGGCGCCCGTGAACACAACCTGAAGAACGTTGATGTCGACATTCCCCGCGATGCGCTGGTGGTGTTCACCGGGGTGTCCGGGTCTGGCAAGTCGTCACTGGCGTTCTCGACCTTGTATGCCGAAGCCCAGCGCCGTTACTTTGAGTCGGTGGCGCCGTACGCGCGACGGCTGATCGATCAGGTCGGCGTGCCGGATGTCGACTCCATCGAAGGCCTGCCGCCGGCCGTGGCCCTGCAACAGCAACGCGGCACGCCGAGTACGCGCTCATCAGTGGGCAGCGTGACCACGCTGTCGAGCCTGATCCGCATGCTCTATTCGCGCGCCGGCAGTTATCCGCCGGGGCAACCGATGTTGTATGCCGAGGACTTCTCGCCGAACACCCCGCAAGGCGCGTGCCCCGAATGCCATGGCCTCGGCCGGGTGTACGAGGTCACCGAAGCGCTGATGGTGCCGGACCCGAACCTGACCATCCGCCAGCGCGCGGTGGCGTCCTGGCCGCTGGCGTGGCAGGGGCAGAACCTGCGCGACATCCTCGTGACCATGGGCATCGACGTCGACATCCCGTGGAAAAAACTGCCGAAAAAGCAGCGCGACTGGATTCTCTTCACCGAAGAAACCCCGACCGTGCCGGTGTACGCCGGGCTGACCCCGGAAGAAACCCGCGTCGCCCTCAAACGCAAGATGGAGCCTAGTTACCAGGGCACCTTCACCGGCGCCCGGCGCTACATTCTCCACACGTTTACTCACTCGCAAAGTGCGCTGATGAAAAAGCGCGTTTCGCAGTTCATGCTCGGCAGCCCTTGCCCGTTATGCGATGGCAAACGCCTGAAACGTGAAGCGTTGTCGGTGACATTTGCCGGGTATGACATCGGTGAGCTGTCGCAGATGCCATTGCTGCAAGTGGCCGAGGTGCTGCGGCCGGTGGCGGCGGCCAGCTACCTCGAACACGCTGAAGAAACCGGCGAGACCTTAAGTCACGCGCAAACCCGCGAGGCCCGCCAGCAGCGCGTGGCCCACGGTGCCAGCGGCCACGGCAGCGCGCCAGACGTGCGCCACACGCCAAACCTGTCGCTGGAGAAGCGCCTGGCGGCGCAGCGCATTGCCGAGGATCTGCTGGAGCGGGTCAGCACCCTGACCGATCTGGGCCTCGGTTATCTGGCGCTGGAGCGCAGCACCCCGACGCTGTCGTCCGGTGAGTTGCAGCGCTTGCGCTTGGCGACGCAACTGGGTTCGCAATTGTTCGGGGTGATCTACGTGCTCGACGAACCCTCCGCCGGTTTGCACCCGGCCGATGGCGAGGCGTTGTTCGAGGCGTTGCAGCGCTTGAAGGCAGACGGCAACACGCTGTTTGTGGTCGAGCACGACGTAGAAACCATGCGCCGCGCCGACTGGCTGATCGACGTCGGCCCGGCGGCGGGCGAGCAGGGTGGGCAGGTGCTGTACAGCGGCCCGCCGGCTGGTCTGGCCGAGATCGAGCAATCGCAGACGCGGGCTTATCTGTTTGCCGAGTCGCAGCGCCAGGCACGCACCGCGCGCAAACCGACGGCGTGGCTGAAACTTGATGGCATCACCCGCAACAACCTGAATAACCTCAGCGCCGAATTTCCACTGGGTTGCTTCACCTCGGTGACTGGCGTGTCCGGCTCGGGCAAGTCGAGTCTGGTCAGTCAGGCCCTGCTGGAACTGGTCGGCGCGCAGTTGGGGCGGCCAACGGTGGACAGCGAGCCGGAAGAGCTCAGCCTCGAGGACGACGCGCCGCAGATCAGCAGCGGCCAGGTGACGTCGGGGCTGGAGTCGATCAAGCGACTGGTGCAGGTCGACCAGAAACCCATCGGCCGCACGCCACGCTCCAATCTGGCCACTTATACAGGGCTGTTCGACAACGTGCGCAAGCTCTATGCCGCGACCGACGCGGCACGGGCCGCCGGGTACGACGCCGGGCAGTTTTCCTTCAACGTCGCCAAGGGCCGTTGCGCCACCTGCGAGGGTGAAGGCTTTGTCAGTGTCGAGTTGTTATTCATGCCCAGTGTTTATGCGCCGTGCCCGACTTGCCATGGCGCGCGCTACAACCCGCAGACCCTGGCGATTCTCTGGGAGGGTTTGAGCATTGCGCAGGTGCTGCAATTGACCGTCGAGGAAGCGGTGACGGTGTTTGCCGAGCAAGCGGGGATTCGCCGGTCACTGGAAGTGCTGCGCGATATTGGCCTGGGTTACCTGCGCCTGGGTCAACCGGCCACGGAGTTGTCCGGTGGCGAAGCGCAGCGGATCAAACTGGCCACCGAGTTGCAGCGCAATCAGCGCGGCGCGACCTTGTATGTGTTGGACGAGCCGACCACCGGGCTGCATCCGCGTGATGTCGATCGGCTGCTGGAACAGCTGGATACGCTGGTGACGGCGGGGCACACGGTGATTGTCGTTGAGCACGAAATGCGCGTGGTCGCGCAGAGTGACTGGGTGATCGACATCGGGCCGGGCGCGGGGGATCAGGGCGGTCGAATCGTGGTGGCGGGCACACCGCAGAAGGTTGCGGCGAGCAAGAAGAGCAAAACCGCGCCGTTTCTCGCTCGGGCCTTGAGCCGGTAATTGCGGCGTTCCGACTGGCACCATCAAGCGGGCGGCGAAGTTTTGAACGTTGGCGCGGGCCAGGCTTCGAATCTTTGACACCCGACGGATGTGTGTCGGGGGTGTTTTGACCGACGAGGTGGCCATGAACGAGCAAACCAGGCAACAGAGTCAATCTGGCGAACCGATTAACCGCAATGATCCAGCGATTGACCCGCAGGTGCCGGGGCAGCCGGCGCCGACGCAGCAGCAGGGCGAGGATGGTCAGGCGCAGAGCGCAGACCCGGCAGTGGACCAGAAGAACAAGCACACGGACAACGACAACGAGTTCAGTCCGGGCTTCGAACCGCAACCGGATCGGGCGAAGCCGGGGGAGGAGACGGATGCCGATATTGATACCGATGGCGGTTGATTTCGGCGGATATGACAAGGCCGCATCTATCTGGATGCGGCCTTTTTTTTGCTTTGGGTTTGTGGTGTTGCTGACATCGATCCCCCTCACCCCAGCCCTCTCCCCCAAGGGGGCGAGGGGAAAGGGAGCTGATCTCGGTGCCTTTCAAAAGCCAGGTTCAACTCTGGATTTCAGGTCGGTGTGACTCGAACATTCAACACGATCGGCTCCGTCTCGCTCTCCGGAAAGACGAGGGGGAAAGGGAGCCGATCGGGGTCTATTCAGAACCTGAGTTCGACGCAAGACTTTCAGGTCGGCGTAACTCGAACATCCACCTCGATCGGCTCCCTCTCCCTCCGGGAGAGGGCTGGGGTGAGGGTAAAGCTTTTACTTACTAGGATGTTTGGCCTGCAGCTCTTTCGCCGCAGCCAGATGTTTCTCCAGCGCCGGCAACATTTTCTGTGCAAATGCCTTCAGTTCAGGGGCGCCTTTGACCTTGTCATCCGTCACGGTATTGGCTTGTTTCTTGAACAGCTCGATGGTCTCTTCATGAGCCTTCACCTGATTATTGGCGTAAGCGGCGTCGAAGGACTCATCGCGCATATCGAGGATCTTTTCCTTGGCCTGTTTGACCAGCGTCGTTTCGTCCGGCACTTCGATGTCATTGGCCTTGGCAATAGTCGCCAGCTCATCGTTGGCCTTGCCGTGATCGGTGATCATCATGTTGGCGAACGCTTTGATGTCAGCCGATTGGCTTTTTTCCAAAGCGAGGCGGCTGGTTTCGATTTCGGCAATACCACCGGCCGCGGCGTTATCGACGAAGTCATTGTCAGTCGCAGCGAAAGCGCTGCCCATGCCGCTGCTCAACGCGACAGCCAGAACCAGATGACGCAGGTTGAATCCGTCCATTGGTGTATCTCCACGCAGTTTTTGTTGGTGTTAACCAATGGAGGGAACACGACGAGCAAAGGTTTGATCGCATTTGCGACAGGGCGACGAACGGACACCGCTGGTCTGACAGGTGGTCGACAGAACCGTGCAACCGAGGCCATTCTGATAACTGGCCAGCGCAATCGGTCGCGTTGGCCAGCCGATCAACTGACGGAGGTGTTCCATGCCGGTTCCCCATGACCTGTTTCAGGACTTGAAGCTTACAAAGGAAGAGATCCAGCAAAAACGCACCGCGGATCCACATCTGGACGCACTGATCAACAAGTATTCCCAGGCGGACGCCGACGTAGTCAAGGCCGAGACTGCCACCTCGGATGCTCCCAGCGACGACACGCTGAAAAAACTCAAAGAGAAGCGCTTGCAGGTCAAAGACAAGATCGTCGAGCAATTACAGGCGCGATCCTGAAGCCCGGTTGACCCGCCGACCTGCGGTTGCGGATCGACGGGAACGACAGCCACGACCGGCACCTCGAATGTACAGAGTCTTCCATCCGACTCATTGCGAGGTGCCTTATGAACGATCCCAAATTCCCCAGTGAAGAGCAGGGCGCATTCGACCCGGTTCCCACGCATCCCGAACCGAACAGCCCGGCGCATACCACGGCCAATCCCGAAGAGCCGGATGAGGATCTGCCCGAAGACGAAGATCCGGACAAGTTCGACAAGTCCAGCAACTGACAGACCGTCTTCGTCGGAACGCCGCCCGGAGCACGCTCGCTCCCACAGTGGATTGCGTTGAGCCCAAATGCTGTGGTCAGCAAATAACCCTGTGGGAGCGAGCCTGCTCCGGGCGACGTTCCGACGATGGCGTCAGCGCATTCACCACAAAGTTGCCAGATTCACTTCAGGGCCACATCCAACGGCATCCGCGCCATATGCGTCGCCTTCAACGAGCCGAAATACAACCACGGCCCATACTCGCGCACCGTGGTAATCGGCGAATAGTTGCCACTGCTGGCGTCCTGCAAATTGGCAATTACCTTGCCCTCCAGATCCAGCCCCAGGACAAACCCGCGCTTCTCCACCGGTTTCGGCAACAGCGTCAACGCCCGCACGATCATCTTGCGCACGAGCGGATGCCCGGCGGTATCGTCGAGCAGAGCATTGCGCGGCGCATACAACGCCACCCAAAACCGATTGCTGCCATTGAACGCCAGGTTGTCCGGCAGCCCCGGCAGGTTATCGATAAACAGGTCGTGAGTGCCGGCTTTCGGCCCGGTCAGCCAATAGCGGCTGATGCGATAGGCACCGGTTTCGTTGACCAGCACATAGGCGTCATCCGGGCCGAGGGTCACGCCGTTGGCGAACTCCAGCTTGTCCAGCAGGACACTGGTTTTGCCGCTCTGGAAGTCATAGCGCAGCAGGCGTCCATCGCCGCCGTGCTCGATGATTGCTTCGCCGTCATGGCCATAACCCCAGCGGCTGGAAGCATCGCTGAAATAGGCGTAATGCCCGGACTTGTCGATGGCGACGTCATCAGTAAAACCGAAGGTCAGACCATTGGCCGCCGTGGTCAAAGGCACCAGCTGACCCTGCGCATCAAGGGACAGCAAACCCTTGATCGCATCGGCAATCACCAGCATGCCGTTCGGGTGCCGGGCCAGGCCCAGCGGGCGGCCACCGGTGTCGGCGAGTACTTTGCGTTGCTGGCCGTCGAGGCTGGTGCGGATCAGTCGGCCGTCGTGCAGCCCGGTGATCAGGAAGTCACTTTCCAGCAGCAAGGCTTCCGGCCCTTCGATGTCGCTCGGCCCGACCTGCGCTGCGCCTTTAAGTTTCTGGTTCTCGGCGTAGAGACCTTCTGTCAGCGATGGCGCTGGCGGCGGCGTCCAGGCCACGGGTTCGACCCTGGTGGGCATCAACAATAAAAAGCCGATAACGATGAGGACCAGCAACAACAGCAGATGTCTCAGCTTCACGCGCTGGCCCTCGCTGAGGCCATGTCGCGCAGCGCCAGCATCGATGCGGCGGATTCGCGCTCGATGCGCCGTTTGAGCAGCAAGCGATTGGCGATGCGCATGCCCAGTCCGTCGAAGCGATAATCCAGCGTGCGCACAAAACGCGTGCCGCTGCCCTCGGGGCTGCATTCATAGGTCAGCAGCAGCGACAAACCATGATCGCCCTGCGCCCGCGCGCACCAGCGCCGGCCGGGCAGGTATTCGGTGACTTCCCAGCGCAAATGGCCCGCGCGCCCGCCGGCATGAATGTCCTCTTCGAAGCGCGCGCCGGCATGCAACGGGCCTTGCGCACCATCGATTTTCAGCGACGAGGGGTGCCACTCCGGCCAGCGACTGACACTGGCGGCATAGGCCAGCACGGCGATGGGTTCACCAGCGATATCGATCGGGTGTTGCAGGTGGGTCATGGGCATTTTCGAATCGCTCAAAGGGGTGATTTCCGGCTCCCGGTAAAGGGTGCCGAACAGGTAGTCCATCAACGGCAAAACGATGTTGAAATTGCGATCCTGCATGCGCTCGCGGCGGTGATGCAGCTCGTGCAAGTGGCGCATCTGGCGGATCCACGGCAGGCGGGTCAGCGGGTTGTGCGGCGGCAGGTGTTCGCAGGCGTGGAATATCTCGTAAGTCAGATAACCGAGGACCATGCAGCCGCCAAACAACCCGGCCACGTTGGCGTCTACCTGTGCGAGCAGCCACCACAACGGTAGGGTGATCAGCAGTGTGTGCAGCACGATCAGCCACGCGGGGAACAGAATCACTCGCCAGTCGCGGGCGCTGTCGTAGGTCATGTGGCCGGGGGTGAAGAAACTGTGATGATCGCCGGCATGCCGGGCGTAGAACATTTTCGCGAAGGTCTTTTTGTGGTGGCCGAGATGACGATGGACCATGTACACGGCGAAATTGAAGAACAGCAGGGTCAACGGCACCGTCAGCCATTCCAGCAGGCTGACCTGCTGCACGCTGCTCCAGAAACCACCAATGGCCAACACACCGAACAGCAGCACGAAGGCGCCGTGCAACCAAGGGTTGTACAGCGGATGAATGGCCGCACGATAGCGGCTGCGAAATGCCTCGGTGGTCTGCCTCACTGCATCACCTGCGGGATTGTTGTTATACCCGGCAGATTAGCCGATCCGGCCGTATGTGCAGGCCGGACCTCAATGGCACATGCGCCATGATCGGCTGTGAAGCCGCCGCTTCAGCTCAGCGGGTTCCAGCGTTGCGACCAGTCATCATCGGTGCGGATCACTTCGCGCAGCAGATGGAAGGCTTGCTGCAGCGTCGCCGAATCGCGATCGCGTGAGTACACGAGGTAAGTCGGATAGCCGAATTCCGGGGCTTTGGTCACCGCTTCCAGGGCACCGCTTTCCAGATACGTGCGGACCACGCGGGTGCGGAAGTAGCCGCTGCCGCCGTGTTCGAGAATGTACTGCAGGGCCAGCGGGCCGAGGTTGAAACTCAGCGCGGCTTTGGCTTTTTCCGGCAGGGCCGCGTCATGCTGGCGGCGGAAGTCCGGGCCCCAGTCGATGTAGACGTAGGGATCGGGACGATCGGGGGCTCGCACCAGGATCAGTTTTTCTTCCAGCACTTGCTCGACCTGCAAGCCTGGCCAGTATTCCGGCTGGTAGACCAGTGCGGCGTCGAGCACACCGAGTTCGAGTTGGCGCAGGAGGTTTTCGCCGTCGCGGATTTCCATGCGCAGGGCATGCCCCGGAATCTTCTCGCGCAGTTCCGCCGCCCAACTGAGCATCAACGGGTTGCACAGACTGACTTCGCCACCGATGTGCAGCACGTTGTGATAGCCCTCGGGCAGCGGCAGGTCGCGGCGCGCGGCTTCCCAGGTTTGCACCAGTTGATTGGCGTAAACCACAAAAGCCTCGCCATTGGGCGTCAGTTTCGCCCCGGCGCGGTTACGCACGAACAGCGTGCTGCCCAGCTGACTTTCGAGTTTCTGCACGCGAGCGGTGATCGCCGTTTGCGTGACGAACAGCTTCTGCGCCGCCGCGGCGAGGCTGCCGTGGCGGACGATTTCCAGAAAGGTGCGAGCGAGATCGATGTCCATGGGCGGGCCGGTGTTTGAGGTGGCGGGCATTGTAAAGGCAAAAGCCCCTCATCGGATCGCCGCCCGCCTAACCCTCTCCCGGAGGGAGAGGGGACTGACCGAGGTGTCTGGCGTCATACATCGACCTGAAAGATCGCGTCGATTATGGATTCAGAGCAAGACCCTCAGGTCGGTGAAGATCGCTAATATCCCCGGCTCGGTTCCCTCTCCCTTGGGAGAGGGCTAGGGTGAGGGGAAAGCAGTCACCGCGAAATCAACTGGCCAACTCAACCGAACGCACCCGCGCCCACTCTTCAATCAACCGCGCCGGCGTGCCACACACCTTGCGCTTGAAGACAAAATTTCGGCACTTCTCGGCAAACTGATTACGGTTGTAGAGCATGTCTTCCTGCATCTCCTGCAGCTCGGTTTCGCGGCATTGCTGGATCAATACCTGATCAACCCGCACCTTGCGCTCGCGTACCGCCGCGTAAGTCGGATCGCTCACCACGCTGTTGGCCCGTTGCAGCAACCACAGGGCAAACTCGTCCGGGCAGCGCGGGCCGATTTCCTGAACCATGCCCAGTTGCCACGCCTGTACCGCGCTTACCGGCAGGCAAGCCTGGGTCAATTGCTCGGCCATTGCCGGGCCGACGGCGCGGGGCAGGCTGTAGGTCCAGTATTCGGAGCCGTACAAGCCCATGCTCTTGTAATGCGGATTGAGCACGATATCGGCGCGGGCAAAGACAATGTCGGCCGCCAGCGCAAGCATCACACCACCGGCGCCCGCGTTGCCGGTGACGCCACTGACCACCAGTTGCCGGGCCGTCAGCAGTTCTGCGCAGACATCGTCGATTGCCTGAATATTCGCCCAGGCTTCGGCGCCAGGATCCTGCGCGGCCTGAATCACGTTCAAATGCACGCCGTTGGAAAAACTGCCGCGCCCACCCTTGATCAACAACACCTGGGTATCACGGGATTTGGCCCAGCGCAGTGCGGCGACCATGCGCTGGCACTGCTCGGTGCTCATGGCGCCGTTGTAGAACTCGAAGGTCAGCTCACCGACGATGCCGGATTCCCGGTAGCGGATCGGTTGATAGGCTTCGTTACTGAACGGCTGCGTGGCGATCGACCAGTCCAGCACAGGCACCTCGGCCAGTTGCCCGGCCAGCACGTGCCGCGCCGGTTGCTTGAAGGTCTCTTCGCCAGGTTGCGGTTTGCGCCGTAGCGCGCCGATCCACAGGCTTTGATCACCGGCGGCGACCAGCACCGCATCGTCATGCACCGCAAGAATCTCGCCGGGCATGCCGCTACGCGAATCCAGGTGCGCGTCGTACACGTAATACTGACCGCCGGCGAGGCTCGCCAACACGCCGGGCTGGCCGTCGGCAGCATCGATGCAGCGTTTGATGAAGCGTGCGCAATCGTGCCAGCTGAAGCTGCGGTCGACCTGTTTCATGTTCGGCTGCAAGCGTCCGCGTACTTTCGTATCGGCATAGTCGAGGGCAACCGGTTCAAACCCTTCGATGAATTTCTCCACCACTTCGCGAATACAACGAATCGCCGCATCACTGACCCGGCCGTTGTACAGTTCGGATTTGCGCAGGCCCGCCGGCAGGTTGAACTCGCAGGTGGCCCACACCGGGCCGGCGTCCATTTCCTCAACTGCCTGCAACGCAGTGACGCCCCAGCTCGGCAGCTCGTTGGTAATCGCCCAGTCGAGGGCACTGGCGCCCCGATCGCCGACGATACCCGGATGGATGATCACCACCGGCCGTTCGGTGTTGCTCCACAGCGCCTGCGGCACGCGGTCCTTGAGGAACGGGCAGATCACCAGATCCGCGCCGCTGTGTTCGATCTGTTCGCACACGGCCTGTTCATCGGTAAACAGCACAACGCTGGGTGAGTGCCCGGCCTCGCGCAGTTCCAGCCAGGCGCGTTGAGTCAGGCCGTTGAACGCTGACGACAGCAGAATGATGTTGAGTGATCGCATGATTGCTCTTCCTTGAGTGGATTAGGCCGTGGGCTCTCGCTGAGCCGTCCCTGGCCTTCGATTGAGCCGCGAGATTAATCAGTGACCACCCACGCGCCAGTGATCGAGGTCAACGTTCTGTCAGCCAATGTTTCTGCGGCGACCAAGCGCCTTATGTTCAGTGGTTTGAATGTGGTGATTTTTTATTGCTTAAAGTGTCGCCGAGGCTGCTGCACAGTCGCGCCTGGCTTAGAGCCAGACGGGCAGCAGTGGTGGCTGGCTGTGAGTGATCAATGCGGCAGCTGCTGGCAGGATTTTTGTGTTTACGTCCTACGGAAAATGCAGGGTTTTGCGGCAAGCAGGGGATATTTCCGACGACCTTTTCAGGTTGGTCGTCGGAAGCGCGATCTATAGCATCGGTCCTGACATTGAAGTCGCTGAGCGGCTTGAACGCTCAGGCTCCCAGATCAAGGATCAATTATGCGTACCCCACACATTGAGCATGAAACCTCTGTTTATTCCCTGCGCAATTTCTGGATCGACGATCGCGCCAGATGCCCCATGGAGGATATCGCGATGCCCACACCCAAAGCGCCCCGGCTGACGGGGCTGAAGAAGGTCGCGGGCAAGCCTGTCGATCTGCTCGTGAACGGCCAGAACATCGGTGACGATGCCCTGCTGATCATCCGCCTTACCGACGAGGGCTTTGAGCTGAGCGATGTCGTCAACATGCTTTCAACTTGCGAGTTGTATCTGCGCGAAGACATGGTCAAACGTATCACCGGCAAGTCTGTAAGAACCGTGCGCCGGCTCATGAAGGAAGGCAAACCGGTACGGCTTGACCCGCAACAGAGTGTCGTCGCCTACCAATATGCGCTGGTGCTGGAGATGGCCACTCGGGCATTCGCCGGGCAATCGCGGGCGGAGGTATGGATGCAGAAACCCAGCCCTTATCTGAGCGGCCGCGTGCCATTGGAATTTATCCGACATCCACTGGGTTTCCAGATGGTGGAACAATATTTGTGGCAGATCATGTCCGGGGTTTACCCATGAATCCCTTGCCTTGGGACGAGCACTGGTATGCCTGGCGGCT
This sequence comes from Pseudomonas sp. H1_D05, assembly GCF_054682705.1. NCBI lineage: Bacteria > Pseudomonadati > Pseudomonadota > Gammaproteobacteria > Pseudomonadales > Pseudomonadaceae > Pseudomonas > Pseudomonas sp. H1_D05. The sequence continues at coordinate 5,532,763 of NZ_CP162825.1, read as the reverse complement.
GGATCCCGAGGTTTACGGGACTACGTGGGACAGCGGGATAGGCTCAGAACTGAATGGAGGTCGATGGAATGTGCCTGGCCGGCGAGTCGTTTATGCATCAGTCGATCCGTCTTCGGCCATTTTGGAGGTGGCAGCCAACAACAGTTTTGATGCGCTCGACAGTGAGCCGTACGTGCTGACGTGCTTTGAAGTCATCAGCGATGCCAAGGTCAGAATCGTGCAGCCGGAAGAGGTGCCGAATCCGTACTGGTTAAGCCCTGCCCGACCTTCACCCAATCAGCAGTTGTTTGCCGAGGCGCTGCTGGCCGAACATCCGTTTGTGCTGATCCCCTCGGCGGCGACTCGGTATTCCTGGAATCTGCTGGTGAGCTGCGAGCTGGCAGAGGGGCAGTTCAAGATGGTCTCTCAAGAAAGGTTTGGCCTGGATACCCGGTTGTTGAAGGACATGGCATTGGCCTGACAAGCAAAGATGCTGTTCATGATTCAGTTTTTACCCGTCAAATTACCTTTGAGCCTGGCCTTGCGGCTGGCCATCAACACGCTGCCGGCCATTGCCGCCGACGGCATGGCAACAGAATGTGAGAGCGGGAATGCGCAGTAAATTTGAGCGCGCGAATGAAAAAATCCCGCCATGAAGGCGGGATTCTTATGCCGCTGAACGTCGCTATTACGACGGGAACAGCTCGGACAGTTTCATCGACAGCATCATGTCGCCTTCAACGCGCAGCTTGCCGCCCATGAAAGCCTGCATGCCGTCGGTTTCGCCGCTGACGATACCTTTCAGGGTTTCGCTATCCAGTACCAGCGTGCAGTTGGCGTCCGGGTTCTCGCCTTCCTGGATATCGCAGGTGCCGTCTTTGACGATCAGCGAGTACTGCTTGTCTTCGTCAGTGATGTTGAAACCGAAAACCAGATCCAGACCGGCAGCAGCGGCTGGGTTGAACTTGGCTTGCATTGCTTTTACGGCATCGGCTACGGAGGTCATGGTTCGATCCTTATGAGGTTGATTACAGCAAGGTTCACAGTTAACCGGACTCAACGGAAAGTGATGAGTTCCGGAGCCTTCAACAGCTGCAGGTGTGCATGACTGTTGAAGGAGGCCAAAGCCACCTCGCGACCGCGGAACTTCAGCTGGTTGAGCGAGGTGTTGACGATTTGCCAGTTCAATTCAAAGGCCTGTCTGGCAGGCATTTGCGTAATGAGGTGGAGCAGGGCGGTGATGGTGCCGCCGGAGGTGAACACGGCGATTTTCTGTTTGTCGCCAGCCTGTTCAAGAATTCGCTGCAGTCCGGCCTGAACCCGTTCGACGAAACCCAGCCAGCTTTCCAGCCCCGGCGTGTCAAAAGTGCCGGCCAGCCAGCGCTCGATGATCAAGGCAAAAATCCGTTGGAATTCGCCACGGTTCTGTGCGGCGTTGCGCAGGATGTCGAGGGCTTCCGGCTCGTCCGCCAGCATGTCCGGGAGCAGCGCGCGAATGACCGCGTCGGCATCGAATTCGTTGAACGCAGAATCGGTTTCCAGGGTCGGCACCGGCAGGCCTTTGGCGGCGTATTGCGCCAGCGCGCTGGTGGCCGTGTGCTGTTGGCGACGCAGGTCACCGGCGAGGCAGCGATCGAAGCTGATGCCCAGTTCAGCGAGGTGCTGACCGAGGATTTCTGCCTGACGCACACCGGTCGGCGACAGGACGTCATAGTCGTCTGCACCAAAGGAGGCCTGGCCATGTCGTATCAAGTAGATGCTGCCCACGTCCGCGTCATCCCGGTACGTTGAAGGTTGTGGCGAGGTTATGAGGATGACGGGTAGCTGTCAATGAAAAAACATACGCTTGTTTGAAATGCCCGTTACAGGGGTGTTGCCAGAGGTTTCACGGCTGGCCGACAAGCCGACGCATGGGTATGCTGGAGCCATCCCGCGTGTGTCTCACATCCGCGCATCGTTTAAGGAGTCTTTGTGGAGTTTTTCACCGAATACGCCAGCTTCCTGGCCAAGACCGTCACCCTGGTAGTCGCCATTCTGGTGGTGCTTGCCAGTTTTGCCGCATTGCGCAGCAAGGGCCGGCGCAAATCGGCCGGTCAGTTGCAGGTCAGCAAACTCAATGATTTCTACAAGGGCCTGCGTGAGCGCCTGGAGCAGACGTTGCTCGACAAGGATCAGCTCAAGGCTTTGCGCAAAGGCGAAGCCAAGTCCGAAAAAAGCGCGAAAAAGCAGAAGAAACAACCTGACGCCAAACCCCGCGTATTCGTCCTCGATTTCGACGGCGACATCAAAGCTTCCGCCACCGAAAGCCTGCGCCACGAAATCACTGCGTTGCTGACGCTCGCCACGCCAAAGGACGAAGTGGTCCTGCGTCTGGAAAGCGGCGGCGGCATGGTTCACAGCTATGGTCTGGCATCATCGCAACTGGCGCGTATCCGCGAGGCCGGCGTACCGTTGACCGTGTGCATCGACAAGGTCGCGGCCAGCGGCGGCTACATGATGGCGTGCATCGGCGAGAAGATCATCAGCGCGCCGTTCGCGATTCTCGGCTCGATCGGCGTGGTTGCACAGCTGCCCAACGTCAACCGCTTGCTGAAGAAACACGACATCGACTTTGAAGTCCTCACCGCCGGTGAATACAAGCGCACCCTGACCGTGTTTGGCGAAAACACCGAGAAGGGCCGGGAGAAGTTTCAGGAAGACCTGGACATCACCCATCAACTGTTCAAGAACTTCGTGGCCCGCTATCGCCCGCAACTGGCGATTGACGATGTGGCCACCGGTGAAGTCTGGCTCGGCGTCGCGGCGCTGGATAAACAATTGGTCGATGAACTAAAGACCAGTGATGAATACCTGGCCGACCGGGCGAAAAAGGCTGAGGTCTACCACCTGCACTACGCCGAGCGCAAAAGCCTGCAGGAGCGTATCGGCATGGCCGCCAGCGGCTCGGTCGACCGCGTACTGCTGAGCTGGTGGAGTCGTCTGACCCAGCAGCGCTTCTGGTAATTCGAGCAGGCATAAAAAAACGCCGGTCACATGACCGGCGTTTTTTTGTCCGCAGCAAACCTTCAGCGGCGACGGAACAGCGGCAGCGGTTCGTCGGTGGCGGCCTGATAGGTCACCGAAAAGTCCTTGAGACCTTCCAAAGCTTCGTACGGGTCTTTGTCCGCACGCACGGCAAAGGCGTCGAAACCACAGCGGTGCATGTAGAACAGCTGATCGCGCAGCACGTCGCCAATCGCCCGCAGTTCACCTTTGAAACCGTAACGGTCGCGCAGCAGACGGGCGTTGGAGTAGTTGCGGCCGTCAGTGAACGCCGGGAAGTTCAGGGCAATCACCTGGAACTCGGCGACGTCTTCACCGATTTCCTCGGCTTCTTCGTCGGCGTCCAGCCACACACCCAGACCACCGTCGCGAGCCTTGAGCATGCGACTGTGTTCACGCCACAGTTGCAGCGGCACGATCAGGTCGTCGCAGTTGCTGATCTCGTCGATGTTGAAATCCTTGGGCAGCAAGTGCCAGGTTTCGTCGACGACCGCGTTGTTCTTAATGATTCGCTGCATAGACGCGTTCCTTGAAGAGGTCGATGCCAATACGCTGGTAGGTGTCAATGAAGCGCTCGTCTTCAGTACGTTGTTCAACGTACACGTCGATCAGCTTCGAGACCACGTCCGGCATGGCTTCCTGGGCGAAGGACGGGCCGAGGATCTTGCCCAGGCTCGCATCACGGCTGGCACTGCCGCCGAGGGAGACCTGATAGAACTCTTCGCCTTTCTTGTCCACCCCGAGGATGCCGATGTGGCCGACGTGGTGGTGACCACAAGCGTTCATGCAGCCGGAGATGTTCAGGTCCAGCTCACCGATGTCGAACAGGTAGTCGAGGTCGTCGAAGCGACGCTGGATAGACTCGGCAATCGGGATCGACTTGGCGTTGGCCAGCGAGCAGAAATCACCGCCAGGGCAGCAGATGATGTCGGTCAGCAAGCCGATGTTCGGCGTGGCGAAACCGCCTTCACGCAGCTCACCCCACAGGGCAAACAACTGGCTTTGCTCGACGTCGGCAAGAATGATGTTCTGCTCGTGCGAGGTGCGCAGTTGACCAAAGCTGTAGCGGTCGGCCAGATCGGCGACGGCGTCGAGCTGCTTGTCGGTGATGTCGCCCGGGGCAACGCCGGTCGGTTTCAGCGACAGGGTCACGGCCACGTAGCCCGGCTTTTTGTGCGCCAGGGTGTTGCGGGTGCGCCAGCGAGCGAAGCCTGGATGCTCTTTGTCCAGCTCGGCCAGTTGCGCGGTCTGGTTGTCCAGCGCCTTGTAGTCCGGGTCGACGAAGTGCTTGGCGACGCGATGCAGTTCAGCCTCGGTCAGTGTGGTCTGGCCACCGCGCAGGTGTTCCATTTCCGCATCGACTTTCTGCGCGAACACTTCCGGCGTGAGGGCTTTGACGAGGATCTTGATCCGCGCCTTGTATTTGTTGTCGCGACGGCCGTAGCGGTTGTACACGCGCAGGATGGCGTCGAGGTAGCTCAACAGATCCTGCCACGGCAGGAACTCGTTGATGAACGCACCAACCACCGGAGTACGACCGAGGCCACCACCGACCAGCACGCGGAAGCCCAGTTCGCCAGCGGCGTTGTGCACCGGCTCAAGGCCGATGTCGTGAACTTCAATGGCCGCACGGTCAGCGGTCGAACCGTTGACGGCGATCTTGAATTTACGCGGCAGGTAGGCGAATTCCGGGTGGAACGTGGTCCACTGACGGACGATCTCGCACCATGGGCGCGGGTCGATCACTTCGTCGGCAGCGACACCGGCGAACTGGTCGGTGGTGACGTTGCGCAGGCAGTTGCCGCTGGTCTGGATCGCGTGCATCTGCACGGTGGCCAGTTCAGCCAGAATGTCCGGGATGTCTTCCACCGCGGGCCAGTTGAACTGCACGTTCTGCCGCGTACTGATGTGGGCGTAGCCCTTGTCGTAGTCGCGGGCAATCTTGGCCATCATGCGCACCTGACGCGAAGTCAGCTGGCCGTAAGGCACCGCCACACGCAACATCGGCGCGAAGCGCTGGATGTACAGGCCATTTTGCAGGCGCAGGGGGCGGAATTCTTCTTCGCTCAGCTCACCTGCCAGATAGCGTCGGGTCTGATCACGGAACTGCTTGACGCGGTCCTCGATGATCCGCTGATCGTACTCGTCGTATACGTACATATAAGTCCTGTTCTCAGGCTTGGGCCATTCGGAGTAGCACTGCGTTTTCGCTTGCTGGAGTCCGATTGTGCCTCTGCAATTCTGCGCGCACGGCCGCGCACTCCCTAACGGAGCCGGGGCAATATACCCGTTTGCAGTTATGCGCAAAAGTGATGTTTGAGTATATGTAAAGAACCAAATCGCCTAACGAGAATGGCTGTCAACTAACCCACATTTGTCGTGCGGACAATCATCGTCTTAACTGTGGTCGAGTCTTTCTGCAATCACCGATAAAACCGACAAGAGGCGATGCAATGAGCAATCCGACCAAGGCAAGAAAAAGCGACAGCAGTGTCGATGCGTGGGCCATTTTGTTCCTGATCATTCTCGTAGTAGGGACAGCGGTATTCTGGGTCAGTCATCAGTAAACGACCCATCCGGGCCCGCTTCCGACAGATTGTCGGACAAAAAACGGGATCAGGCATCAATAGCCGGTGGAACGAGGGCTATAATGCGCGGCCATTTTTCCTTGGGCCTGGATGCTTCATGTTCAAGTTTGTCCACATCAGTCTTCTGTTGTTCGGCGCGCTGTTTCAGACCAGCGCGCGGGCAGAGTCTGTGCTGTTTTTGAATCCGGGCTCGACGCAGGAAGCATTCTGGGTCAGCTATTCGCAGTTCATGCAGGCGGCCGCCCATGATCTGGGCATCGATCTGCAGATTCTCTATTCCCAACGTCAGCCCGAACTGACCCTGGCTCAGGCGCGCATCGCGTTGCAGGGGCCGAATCGTCCCGAGTACCTGGTGTTCGTCAACGAACAATACGTCGCCCCGCAAATTCTGCGTCTGGCCGAGAACAGCGGCGTGAAGCTGTTTATGGTCAACGCGGCGCTGACACCTGACCAGCAAGCGCTGGTCGGTGAGCGGAACGACCGCATCGGCAGCCTGGTGCCGAACGACGAGGAGGGTGGTTACCTGATGATGAAGGAACTGATCCGCCTGCACCCGTCGACGCCCGCTGCTGAGCCGATTGAAGTGTTGGCGTTCTCCGGGTTGAAGGTCACCCCCTCGGCGCAATTGCGCGAGCGCGGCATGCAGCGAGCGCTGGCCGAACACCCACAGATGCGTCTGCGGCAATTGGTCTACAGCGGCTGGACCCAAGAGCGCGCCTATGAGCAGGCCAAACAGCTGTTTGCCCGCTACCCGAAGGTGTCGCTGGTGTGGTCGGCCAATGATGAAATGGCCTTCGGCGCGATGCGCGCTTACGCCGAGACCGGCAAAGTCCCCGGCAAAGATGCCTTGTTCAGTGCGGTCAATACCTCACCGGCGGCCTTGCAGGCGTTGGTTGACGGGCGTTTGAGCGCGCTGGTCGGCGGGCATTTCACCCTGGGCGGCTGGGCGTTGGTCGAGTTGCATGATGTTGAGCAGGGCGTCGATTTGAATCATTACGGCGGCCGTGACCGGCAGATTCCCTTGTTGCAATTGATCGACAAAGCGCACGCCCGGCAAATGCTGGCCATGGGCACGTCGCCTGACTACGGCGTGAATTTCCGCAAGCTCTCGGCCAAGGGGCAACCGGCGTCGTATCGCTACCCCTTCACCTTGCAGACCCTGATGCGCTGACCGCGTCAGACCCCGGCGAAATGCAGCACCAGTTTGACGATGGCAAACAGCGTCAGCGCAAACACCGCCGTGAACAGAATGCCCAGCATCACGAAATGGCTGGGTTTGCCATGGGTGAAGTCCCTTGCCCGGTTCTTGCCGCTCTGCACCCCGAACGCCGCCGCCATCACGCTGTGCAGCATCTGCCAGAAGGTCGGCGGTTTGTTGTCGACTGGATCGTCCATAAATCCCTCTTCGAAAGTCGTGCCTTACAAGCATAGTCAACATACGCGCATGCGCCTGAGGTGGCCGCCCAGACATATCGTTACAACTGCGTCATGGCGCGATAACTATGTACCGCAGAGGCGTTCGCCCGGGATGGTCTGCTGACGCTCCATTTACAGGAGCGATGTATGTCCCCCGATTCCAGCCCCCAGCAGGTCAACGACAAACCAGCCAAACCTGTGGTCACGGGCAGTCTCCACGCTGAGTATCTCGAAGGCGCGGTTCCGCAATGGCTGGTCGACGCTGCTGCGCAAAGGAAGGATGAGATCAGACAGGCCAGGCCAGTGATACCGGCCTGGTACAGACAAGCGTCGTCGCAGCAACGCCAGGCGCTGGACAGCAGTTTCAGGAACAGTGTCCTGGCCCAGTCTGCACTGGACAAAACAATGTCTCCGCTCAAGGACATCGACGCGTTTGCCCGCCCGCTACTGACGCAAGCGCTGCAAGAACGCTGCAAGGTCACTGTCGATGTCGACAAGACGTTCCTCAGCCTCCGGCGTTCTTTGACCATGGGTATTTTCAGTGTGGAAATCGGCTCGTTCGAAGTCTTGAACCTGACGATGCTTCAGGCTGCACTGCACAATTTCGAAATCCGCGAATGCCTGCCCGGTGCCTTTCACGACAGTTCGGGTTTTGAGGAAGAAACCACCACGGCTGGTACTTTTGCGCCCGTAACGGTCAACCTGACCGTCATGGAGTTTCTGCGTTTGTGCCGTCATCTGGATCTTGGCGCGAAGTACCAGGCGTATCTCAAGGCGTTTTTCCACACTGCCGACCCAGACCTGGCAAAGACATTGCGCTCGCAGTTCATTGCCAGCCAGAAAGCCGCCATGCGGGCGGCGGCCGAGCAAGCGTTGCTGACCAAGGATATTCGGTCTGAGGAACACGCGATGATCGTCTCGGTCATCGACGGTGAAAAACATCCTGAGGTGAGCGGCAGGCAGGTCTGGTTTCACGATTTGAGTCTGATGCGGCACAGACTGACCGGCTGCGTCGCTTTTGCTATTGGCCAGAGGCGTCGCGCCCCTGAAGCAGTCATTGTCTACGTGCCCAATGATCCCGAGCATCCGCTGAAGCGCTACACCGGGACGCAAATGGAGGAGACGTTCAAGCGCCGATTGACCGCCCGGGATACACAAGCGGAGCAGAGTGCCGGGCCGACGCCGTACCAGCAATTCATCAGCCAGTTCCTGGATTATGACCAGCGCCCTTACTATTTCAGTCAGTTCGTGCGCGAGTCAGCCGATTCGCCGCCGAATATCATTTCGTCGCCCTGGCGCAGAGTTCCGGCGGCATTCGGTATGTTGTCGGCTTTTGTCGATTTCAAGGAGTTGCCACCTGAGTATCCGCCAATGGAACCAGAGCCTGACCCTTATATTGCCGTCTCGATCATGGCGCACAATGAGCGCGATCCATGGGCTGAAAACAGCGACCTCTGGGCCAGGCTCTATACGCAGCATTGCGAAAAAGTGCTGGCCGATGCCCGTAGTCATGCGGTGCCGTCGAGTGACATCGACGCCAAGGTGCGCGATGCAAAACTTGCGGCCCTGCTGCAAGTCGGGCTGCTGGTGCTCAACCTGGTGTCCATGTTCGTGCCGGTACTCGGCGAGGTCATGCTGGCGATCATGGCGGGGCAACTGCTGTACGAAACCTTCGAGGGCGCGCTCGAATGGAGTGAGGGCGACAAGCACGCAGCCAAGGCGCATTTGATCGATGTCGCGGAAAACCTCGCACTCCTCGGTGTAATGAGCGCCGCCGGGGCAGGTCTTCGCAAGCTCGGCGCGGTCAAGCCGGAACCGGTGATCGAGGACTTGCACCCGGTGACCTTGCCCAACGGCGAAACACGCCTGTGGAACCCAGACCTCAGCGGCTACCAGCAAGACATCAGCTTGAGTGACGCGACCGGGCCGGATCAGTCGGGCCGGTATCAACTCGACGGCAAGACTTACCTGCGTCAGGGCGAAAAGGTCTACGAGCTGATTGTCGATCCGAGCACAGCGCAGTGGCGGATCAAACATCCCGCTGAGCCCAACGCTTACCAGCCAGTGCTGCAACACAATGGCCAGGGTGCCTGGCGCCATACGCTGGAACAACCGATGAGCTGGAATCGCCTGACGCTGTTGCGGCGCATGGGGCATGTGACCGATGGGCTCTCTGATGAAATGTTGCTGACGCTGGCCGATGTCAGCGGCGTCAGCGAAAACAGCTTACGCAAGATGCACCTGGATCACGCGTCCGCGCCGCCCGAGTTGCGCGACGCCCTGCGCTTGTTCAAAGCTGATGCACAAGCCGTGCAAATGATCGAGCAATTGCGCGGCGCGACACCGATTGATGACCGTTATTTGCTGGCTTTGCCGCTGGTCACGCAAATGCCGCGCTGGCCCTACGATCGGGTATTGGAGGTCTTCGCCGGCCCCGAGCTGTCAGGGCCGTCGATTCGCTATGGCAGCGAAAAAGCTGTGCCCGGAGTCAGCATCAAGCCAGCGATCCAGCTCACGCGCACACAGGTGCTGAATGGGCAAATGCCCGAACGGATTCTTGCGGCACTGGAAGAGAATGAGATCAACTATTTGCTTGGCAGGGAAACCGCGCAATTTCGTGTAGCGCGCCCCGAGGCGTTCGGCCAGCAGATGACGGAGCATGTTTATACGCGCCAGGCTTCAATTGTTGAGAGTCTGTACCGCAGCAGTGAGCCGGACAGTGTTCGCCTGCGTATCCTGCGGCGCGAAACGCCTGGTCTGAGCGAGGCCGCGGCGCAGGATGTGCTCGATCACGCCACACCGACAGAACGGGTGCGTCTGGACACAACCAGGCGGGCACCGCTGAACATGCTTGAAGAAGCGCGCTGGCATGCCGGTCGCGGCCGCCAGACGCGCGCATTTGCCGGTTTGCACAGCGAAAACCTTGCGTCGGCGGATAGCCGCCGCCTCGCCTTACATGCGATGTCAAAGTTACCGGGCTGGCCGCAGTCGTTACGTCTGGAAATTCGCGCGGGCAGTCCGACTGGCGCGTTGCTCGACAGCCTCGGTGAAAACACCGCAGCCAACCGAAAGTATCTAATCAAGGACGGGCTGTTTTACCAGGCCTTCGACGATCGAGGGCAACCGCTCAACAGCACGCCCAGACCGGCTGACAGCTTTTACCGCGCGATCATGCGCGTGCTGCCCGATGACAATGCCGCCGCGATGGGATTGAGCGATGGCAGCCGAAGTCATGCGTTGCAGCGCAAGGTTATCGAGTCTGCGTTCAAGCACCGTGAGGGCGTTGCGCAATTGCTGGCGCCACAGGCCAAGCGGTTCAAAGCACCGAGCCGAATCGGCGCCACGCTGAAGGGCTATTACGCGAGCGGGCGTGGCTCCGGCCTGCTTCCCTCGCTTTGGGTGCGGGTGATGGAGCTCTATCCGGGCCCGCAACAGGCGGAGGCATTTCTCCAGCAGCAACGTGGCCGGACCGACCAGCAAATCTTCTCGGTGTTGCAGATGCGCCAACGTGAGTGGGAAGGGCTCAACGCTGCGCTTGATCAGTGGCAGGCCGGTCCGTCCGGCAGCGAGGCTGCACAGGGCAGGGCGCGGTTTGCCCAGGCCGTGCGCGACGCATGGCGCAATGCGCCGCTCGCCGCGCAGGTTCCGGACGCGGCACGCTTGGCGCTGGTGTGTGATGCGCCGTTGCCAGAGCTGAACACTTCTTTTGCACACATACGTGAGCTGTCGGTGGCTGGCAGCGGCTTGACGGACGCCAATGCGGATGCCTTTCTGGCGCAATTCCCCGAGGTGACCCATCTGTCGATAGGCAACCTTGAGCGTGGTCTGGAATATCTATCGTCCAGAACCCGGCCGCTCACTTCAGTGCCGTCGGCGGTCGCCCGGTTGCCCCGGCTTGTCAGTCTGCGCTTTTCCACCCATGCGCCAGCACTGGCAGCGGACTTTCCGGCAACGCTGGGTACGCTTACGTCGCTGGAAACGCTGCATCTCGACTATGCCGGCTTCGACGCCAGAAGCCTGCATGCGCTGGATCTGAGCCCTTTGCGGCACTTGCGCTCCTTGCGCATCGACGCGCCCCATGCGTTATGGCAATGGCCGGCGTACGTCGAGCGGCTCGCGCAACTGGAACGTCTGGATCTGACGCACAGCGCAATACGCACGCTGCCCGAATCGCTGTATAGCGGACAAGAGCGGCTCTGGGCCGGACTGTCGCTGGACTGGGCGGCGCTGGCTCCGGCGCAGTTCATGCGTGCTTACGAATATGTCCGCAACTACTCCGGTGAGCTCGGCCATCTGGTCGATCTGAATCAGATGGTCAGCCAGTATTGCCGGGCGGAGCTGGACTTCATGGCGACCTTGCCCGATCTGCTCGATCCCTTACCGGCAAGCTTCGATGCCGCATGGACAACGCCCGAGGCGAGAATGACGGCGATTACCCGACTCAGGGCTGAACACGACGCAATCTTTGCCCAATTTCATATGCCGGCGCATCCGCAGGCGATGCGCTCTGCAGGGCTTCGCTGGCAATGGGCAACGGGGCGCAACGCGGGGACTTTACGCGCCCTCAAGCAAAGCTGGAATGCCGCCATCCGCCAACGTTATGGCGTGCCCGGCGACATTGCCACGTTCGAATTGCCTGTATCGAGAGTGGGGCTGATTGAACAGGCAGGCATGGAGCAGATCATCGAATTGCCAGCACTGCCCGCCGGCAGCTTTGCCCATGTCCGCACGCTGCGTCTGGGGCAACTGGACGTTCCCGTCGAACAGGCGCGCGCCTTTATCCGGGGGTTCAGTGCAACCGAAACGCTGGTCATGACGGGGAACAACTTCACCGAGTTGCCGTTCGCTGCCGCTGATCTGCCAGCGTTGAGACAACTCGATGTATCGGCCAACAGCATCGTGATCACCCGGGCGGTGCAGGCACAATTCAATGGCTTGCAACGACTCGGCAGCCTGAACCTGCAAGCAAACCCGCTGGGCCAACTGGATGTAAGCGCCTTCAGCCACCTTCAGGCGCTGAACCTCAGGGCGACGCGGTTGCAAGCCTGGCCTGCCGGTGCCGAGCGTCTCGAGCGGTTGTACTGGCTCGACTTGCGTGACAACGCGATCGCAGCGCTCCCGCCACAAGCCTTGGCCGATCCGCACGCGCTGATGAAAGTCAATCTGAGCGGCAATGCTTTCAGTCCTGCCGGTGAGGTTGCCCTGAACGCCGCGTTGCAGCGCATCGAACACAGCTTCGTGTTACCCGAAGGCACACTCGCACGTTTTGCCGAGGAGCCCGTCCCGGACAACATTTTGCCGAGCCAGTCGGGCTGGTCGTTGACGAGCTTGTTATTGAAGCTTCCCGAACAGCGTATCGCATCCCCGGGCGAAGCCGGGAGACTGACCAATCTGCAGCGCCTGCATCCGGGCATGACGCAGGAGCGCGCCGTGCAGGTATTGCAGAACCTGCGTGAAACAGGATTGAGCAGTGGGCAAATAGATGTGCAGATCGCTCAATGGCATCAGGCTTGCGAAGGGCTGACCCGGCAGTTGAATGGCTGGCTGTTTACGCGGGGTGTACCCACAGGCGAGCGCCGAGTATCTGCGCAAAGCCGTTCCCGCGCGGCGGTACGTATCCGCGAAGCCTGGCGTGCGGGACTCGGACATAGCCCCGGTGCAGAAGGGCTGACACTTGGCCTTGAGGGCTTGCAGACTGGCGACTTGCCAAGCCTGATTGTGCCGCTTGCGAGCGTCACCACGCTGGATCTGAGTGGTGTGGGTATGACCTCCGCCGGCGCATCCGGTTTTCTGGGAGCCTTTGCCAATCTCAGGACATTGAGACTGAGTGGCAATGGGCTGACGGCTGTTCCAGAGCCACTGCTGCGCATGAGTCAGCTGGAACGTCTGGAAATGCAATATTGCGACCTGTCCAGCGCCACCAGCGTCTATCCGTTGCTCGGTAGTATCCGGTTGCGCTGGCTCGACCTCAGTTATAACGAACTTCAGGTTTTCAACCCGCCTGGATCAGGTGCTGTCGAAACGCTTGATCTGCGCTTCAACCAGCTGATTGATTGGCCCGGTGGAGCACTCGAGGCGCCAAACCTGCGGACGTTGAACCTCAGTGGCAACGACATTACCGAGATTCCCGATGAACTCTTCGACGGTAGTCACGCGCAACTGATCGCGGGCACGGACTTGTCTGAGAACACTGAACTGTCACTTCACGCGTTACAGCGACTCAGATTCCAAAGCCGCGTCAACCACGCTCCAGAGATACTGGGCATTGCGCGTGAGGACATTGACGGCATGATTGACGCGCACGTCTTCGGCATCGACGAAAGCGGTTTTTCAGAGTCGGGCAGTGACAGCAACGGTTCTGCTGAGGGGGCTGTCGGCGTTGACATATATGCCGTGGTGGCGCCCGTCGAACCCGTCTCTAATCCGGCTCTGGCTATATCGCCTGAAGCATTGAATCCCTGGCTTGCGGGTGCTCCGCCGGCATTGGCCTCCACGCGAACAACCCTTTGGACGCGGTTGGCGGAAGAGCCCAATCACGAGCGCTTTTTTCAGCTGATCTACCTGTTGCGTTATGCCCAGGACTTCCGGATTGCGCGCGCCGAACTGACCCATCGGTTGTGGCGTGTCATGGAGGCTGCCAGTGAGAACAGCGAACTGCGCGAATTGATGTTCCACAACGCCGAGACGCACGGTGCGTGTCCGGATGGCCGAATCCTGACGTTCAGCGAGCTGGAGGTTCGCGCTTATGAATACACCGCACTGCGCGATATTCCGCACGACCGTCCGGACCTTCGCGGGCGAGCCTTGCTCGATCTGACTCGGCGGCTGTTTCGACTGGAACGGGTCGACAGGCTGGCAGAAGTCGCCGGACGCCATCAAGACCGGGCGCAAATCCGCCTGCGTTACCGGCTTGGCATGACTCGCGGCTGGCCGGACGGGCTGGAGTTGCCGGGTCAGCCAGAACACTCGCTATACGACACGCCGATCAGCGGGCAGCGCTTGATCAATGCTCGGGCTGCGGTATTGGCGGATGAGGCGTCCAGCCTGTTTCTGGACGATCTGATTTCGCGTGACTACTGGAGCCGTTACCTGAAAGATATTTACCCTGACGTTTTCGACGAACTGGAACGCAACGCCACACAACGCCTGGAAGAGGTCGAGGACGCCCATCCGGACAAACACGGCGATGAAGCGTCGCGCGAGCGCTATCTAGAGGCCATGAACCTGCTGGAGATCGAGTTGGCGCTGGCACGCGCCGACAGGCTGAAGGAACTGTCCCGAACGGAATTGCAAAAGCTGGCGACGGTGGTTATCGATGCACCACCCGCGCCATCATCACCGCAACCGGGGCCCTCAAGACGCCAATGAATGCCTGAACGGACCTGGGACTGAGCTCCCAGATCCGTGGCGGGTTTCAGTTGTCGTAGCCGAGGTTCGGCGCCAGCCAGCGCTCGGTCACGCTCAGCTCCTGGCCTTTGCGCGAGGTGTAGCTTTGCACCTGATCCTTGTCGACCTTGCCCACGGCGAAGTACTGCGCTTGCGGGTGGGCGAAGTACCAGCCGCTGACCGCAGCCGCCGGGAACATCGCGTAGTGTTCGGTGAGGAACACACCACTGCGACCGGCGCGCATTTCTTCGGCTTGCGGATCGAGCAAGGCGAACAGCGCCGCTTTCTCGGTGTGATCCGGGCACGCCGGGTAACCCGGAGCAGGGCGGATGCCGCTGTATTGCTCTTTGATCAGCGCGTCGTTATCGAGCTCTTCGTCCTTGGCATAACCCCAGTGCTCTTTACGCACTTGCTGGTGCAGCCACTCGGCGCAGGCCTCGGCCAAACGGTCGGCCAGGGCTTTGACCATGATCGAGTTGTAGTCGTCGCCAGCGTCTTGATAAGCCTTGGCCACTTCTTCGGCGCCGATGCCGGCGGTGGTGATGAAACCACCGACGTAGTCGGTCACTTCGCTGTCCTTCGGCGCTACGAAGTCAGCCAGCGAGAAGTTTGGTTTGCCGTCGGTCTTGATGATCTGCTGGCGCAGGTGATGCAGCTTGGCCAATGGCTTGCCGTCATCGCCGTACAGTTCGATGTCGTCGTCATGTACTTGATTGGCCGGCCAGAAGCCGAACACCGCACGGGCGCTGATCAGCTTCTCGTCGATCAGCTTGGCGAGCATCTCCTGCGCGTCCTTGTACAGCGCGGTGGCGGCCTCACCGACCACTTCATCTTCGAGGATGCGCGGGAACTTGCCAGCCAGGTCCCAAGAGATAAAGAACGGCGTCCAGTCGATGTATTCGGCCAAGACCTTGAGGTCGATGTTGTCCAGTACCTTGCTGCCGGTGAAGGTCGGTTTGACCGGCTGATAATTGGCCCAGTCGAACTGTGGCTTCTTGGCGATGGCCGCTGCGTAGCTCAGGCGCTCGGTGCGGGCGCTGCGGTTCGAGGTACGTTCGCGCACATCGATGTATTCCAGACGCGTCTTTTCGACGAAACCGGCCTTCAATTCTTTCGACAGCAACTGCGTCGCCACGCCCACTGCACGGGAGGCGTCGGTCACGTAGACCACGGCATCGTTGCTGTACTTCGGCTCGATCTTCACCGCCGTGTGCGCTTTGGAAGTGGTCGCGCCACCGATCATCAGCGGCAGGTGAAAGTCCTGGCGCTGCATTTCACGGGCAACGTGAACCATTTCGTCCAGCGACGGCGTGATCAGGCCGGAGAGACCGATGATGTCGCATTTCTGTTCTTTGGCGACCTGCAGAATCTTCTCCGCCGGGACCATCACGCCAAGGTCGACGATGTCATAGCCGTTGCAACCAAGTACCACACCGACAATGTTTTTGCCGATGTCGTGCACGTCGCCTTTCACGGTTGCCATGAGGATCTTGCCTTTGGCTTCCGGCTTGTCGCCTTTTTCCAGTTCGATGAACGGGATCAAGTGCGCCACCGCCTGCTTCATCACTCGCGCGGATTTCACCACTTGCGGGAGGAACATTTTGCCGGCGCCGAACAGGTCGCCGACGATGTTCATGCCGGACATCAGCGGGCCTTCGATCACTTCGATCGGGCGGGCGAACGACTGGCGCGACTCTTCGGTGTCTTCAACGATGTGCGTGGTGATGCCTTTGACCAGCGCATGCTCCAGACGCTTGTTGACCTCCCAGCTACGCCACTCTTCGGTCTCGGCTTCCTTGACGCTGCCGTCGCCCTTGTACTTGTCGGCGATGGCGAGGAGGGCGTCGGTGCCTTCTGGCGTGCGGTTGAGAATCACATCTTCCACGGCGTCGCGCAGTTCCTGCGGGATCTGGTCGTAGATCTCCAACTGCCCGGCGTTGACGATGCCCATGGTCAGGCCCGCGCGGATCGCGTACAGCAGGAACACCGAGTGGATCGCCTCACGCACCGGGTTGTTGCCACGGAACGAGAATGACACGTTGGACACGCCGCCCGAGGTCAGCGCATACGGCAGTTCGTCGCGGATGTAGGCGCAGGCGTTGATGAAGTCCACCGCGTAGTTGTTGTGTTCTTCAATACCGGTGGCGACGGCGAAGATGTTCGGGTCGAAGATGATGTCTTCCGGCGGGAAGCCAACTTCGTTGACCAGAATGTCGTAGGAGCGTTTGCAGATTTCTTTCTTGCGCGCTTCGGTGTCGGCCTGGCCAGCTTCGTCAAACGCCATCACCACAACGGCGGCGCCATAGCGCTTGCACAGTTTGGCGTGATGGATGAACTGCTCGACGCCTTCTTTCATGCTGATCGAGTTGACGATGCCCTTGCCCTGAATGCACTTGAGGCCGGCTTCGATCACTTCCCATTTCGACGAGTCGATCATGATCGGCACGCGGGAGATGTCCGGTTCACCGGCAATCAGATTGAGGAAGGTCACCATGGCCTTCTTCGAATCGAGCATCCCTTCGTCCATGTTGATGTCGATCACCTGCGCGCCGGCCTCGACCTGTTGCAGGGCGACTTCGAGGGCTTCGGTGTAGTTGTCTTCACGGATCAGCCGGGCGAACTTGGCCGAGCCGGTGATGTTGGTACGCTCGCCAACGTTCACGAACAGCGAGTTGCGATCGATGGTGAACGGCTCCAGACCCGAGAGGCGGCAGGCCTTCGGAATGTCCGGAATCTGACGCGGCGCGTAACCGGCGACGGCTTTGGCGATGGCTTCGATGTGCCCCGGGGTGGTGCCGCAGCAACCGCCGACGATGTTGAGGAAGCCGCTCTGGGCGAATTCTTCGATGACTTTGGCGGTTTCCGACGGCAGTTCGTCGTACTCGCCAAACTCGTTCGGCAGGCCGGCGTTCGGGTGCGCGGAAACGTGGGTGCTGGCCTTGTTCGACAACTCTTCCAGGTACGGACGCAGCTCACTGGCGCCGAGCGCACAGTTGAGACCGACGGAGATTGGCTTGGCGTGCGCCACGGAGTTCCAGAACGCTTCGGTGGTTTGCCCCGACAGGGTCCGGCCGGAGGCGTCAGTGATCGTGCCGGAAATCATGATCGGCAGTTCGATGTGCAGCTCTTCGAACACGCCTTGCACGGCGAAGATCGCCGCTTTGGCGTTGAGGGTGTCGAAAATGGTTTCGATCAGGATCAGATCCGCGCCGCCTTCGATCAGGCCTTTGGTGGCTTCGGTGTAGTTTTCCACCAGTTCATCAAAGGTGACGTTGCGGTAGCCGGGGTTGTTGACGTCGGGCGACAGCGAGCAGGTGCGGCTGGTCGGGCCGAGCACGCCGGCGACGAAGCGCGGCTTGGCCGGGTTCTCGGCGGTCTTGGCGTCGGCAACCTTGCGCGCCAGACGTGCGCCTTCTACGTTTAGCTCGTACGCCAGTTCTTCCATGCCGTAGTCGGCCATGGAAATGCGCGTGGCGTTGAACGTGTTGGTTTCGAGGATGTCGGCGCCGGCATCCAGATAGGCTTTCTCGATGCCGCCGATCACGTCCGGACGGCTGATGACCAGCAGGTCGTTGTTGCCCTTGACGTCACTCGGCCAGTCGGCGAAGCGTTTGCCGCGATAGTCCTGCTCTTCGAGCTTGTAGCTCTGGATCATCGTGCCCATACCGCCATCGAGTATCAGGATGCGCTCTTTGAGAGCTTGCTTGAGAGCTTGAAGGCGGACGCTGCGATCGGACATTTGGACTACTCGGAAAGACCATTACGAAGGAGCGGGATCATAGCAAACCTGTGCGCTTTTAGAGCATATGGGACTTTTGCATGAATATCGCTCATGTTGGTACGAACGTCATACTGTAGAATCGCGGCGTTTTTTTCTGGATCGGGATCAAGGGCATGTCGTACCGCGTCATCAGCATTTTATTGCTGCTTCTAAGCTGGGGCGCCGTTGCGCAGGAACCCACGATCTCGTATAGCCGTGATATCCAACCGATCTTCACCGAGAAGTGCGTGGCCTGCCATGCTTGTTACGACTCGGCCTGCCAGTTGAATCTGGGCAGCGGTGAGGGCGCGGCCCGTGGTGCGAGCAAAATGCCGGTCTACGACGGCGAGCGCACACAAGCGGCACCCACCACCCGACTGTTTTACGATGCCTTCGGTAAACGTGCCTGGCAGCAAAAAGACTTCTATTCGGTGCTCGATGCCCAAGGCAGCCAGGCTGCGCTGATGGCGCGCATGCTAGAACTTGGACACAAGACGCCACTGACGCCGAACGCCAAGCTCCCGGAAGACATCGTGCTGGGTCTGAACCGCGAAAACCTGTGCGCGATGCCCGCCGAGTTCGAAGGCTATGCCGGCGCGCATCCGAAAGAAGGCATGCCGCTGGCAGTCACCGGGCTGACCGATCAGCAATATCAGACGCTGCAACGCTGGCTGGCCTCGGGTGCGCCGATTGACGAACAAGGCCTGGCGCCAAGCACCAAAGAGGCGCTGCAGATCGTCCAGTGGGAAAACCTGCTCAACACTCCCGGCGCACGGCAAAGTCTGGTCGGTCGCTGGTTGTACGAGCATTGGTACCTTGCGCATATCTATTTCAAGGACGGCGAGCCGGGCCATTATTTCCAGTGGGTACGTTCGCGCACGCCGACCGGGCAGCCAATCGACCTGATCGCCACCCGTCGCCCCAACGATGATCCGGGCACTCAGGTGTATTACCGCTTGTGGCCGGTGCAAGGGGTGATCGTGCACAAGACCCACATCACCTATCCGTTGAGCGCGGCGAAAATGGCGCGGGTCAAAAGTCTGTTCTATAGCGGTAACTGGCAGGTTAATGCCTTGCCGGGCTACGGCCCGCAGAGCCGCGCCAACCCGTTCGCCACATTTGAAGCGATCCCGGCGCAGGCGCGTTATCAGTTCATGCTCGATAACGCCGAATACTTCGTCCGCACGTTTATTCGCGGCCCGGTGTGCCGTGGGCAGATCGCCACCGACGTGATCCGTGACAACTTCTGGGCGCTGTTCCGGGCGCCGGAACATGACCTCTATATCACTGACCCGAACTATCGCGGCCAGGCCACGCCGTTGCTGGCCATGCCCGGGCAGAACGATGACGTCGGCAGCGTACTGAGCCTGTGGCGTAACTACCGTGACAAACGAAACGAATACGAAGCCTTGCGCCGCGACAGCTACGCTGATTTGCCGGCGCCCAGCTGGTCGACCCTGTGGGCCGGCAACGACAACGCGCTGTTGAGCATTTTCCGCCACTTCGACAGCGCCTCGGTGACCAAAGGCCTGATCGGCGAGGTGCCGCAGACAATGTGGCTGTTCGACTATCCGCTGCTGGAGCGCACCTATTACCAGTTGGCAGTCAACTTCGATGTGTTCGGCAACGTCTCCCATCAGGCGCAAACCCGTCTGTATTTCGATTTGATCCGCAATGGCGCCGAGCAAAACTTCCTGCGCCTGATGCCGGCCGACTCCCGAGAGGATTACCTCGACGATTGGTATCAGAACAGCGGCCAGTTCAAGATGTGGCTCGATTACGAAGCGATCGACGACGACAAGCCGACGGCACTCAAACTTGATGACAAAGACCCGAAATACGACTTCGCCATGCAGTTGCTGGCGCGTTACGGTGATCTCAATGCGCACCCGGATCCGATCAACCGCTGCGATGGGGCTTACTGCTCGCGGCCGAATATTGACCCGGCCCTGCAAAATGCCGAGCAGGCGCTGAGCCGCCTGACCTCGCGTCCGGCGGCCGGTTTGAAGGTCATCGACCAACTGCCGGAAGCCACCATGCTGCGCATTGCAACCGCCAACGGCAAACGCGAGGTCTACAGCCTGTTGCGCAACCGCGCGCACAGCAACGTGGCGTTCCTGCTTGGTGAGTCGCTGCGCTATCAGCCCGGGCTGGACACGATCACCATTTACCCGGGCGTGCTCAGCAGCTATCCGAACTTCATCTTTAATGTCCCGGCCGATCAGGTGCCGGAGTTTGTCGATGCAATGGAAAACGCCAAGGACGCCAATCGTTTCGAAAAAATCGTCGAACGCTGGGGTATTCGGCGCAGTCACCCGCAATTCTGGTTCTATTTCCACGATCTGAGCCAATACCTGCACGAAACCGACCCGGTGGAAGAGGGCGTGCTGGACATGAACCGCTACGAGAATCTTTGATCGTTTCAGATTGGCCTGCTGTCCCAACTTGAAGCAACACAACCAAACCCTTGTAGGAGTGAGCCTGCTCGCGATGGCGGCGGTACATTCAACATCTCTAGTGCCTGATTTTCCGCTATCGCGAGCAGGCTCACTCCTACAAGGGATCTGAGGTGGATTCAGGAATTGTGATCGGGAGCAGGTGATGTTGATTTCAGTGCAAGCCCTGCGTGCGCTGGCCGCGTGGACGGTGGTGTGCCACCACTTCATGCAGATTTTTTTGACTTCAAGGCGCGCGAACCGGTCGGCCAGTTCTTTATCGACAAAGGCGCGGTGGGCGTCGACATTTTCTTTGTCATCAGCGGGTTGGTGATTTTCCTCTCGACCGAAAACAAACCGCTGCCGCCCGCGCGTTTCCTGCTGTACCGGCTGTTTCGCATCGTCCCGGCGTACTGGCTGTACACGCTGCTGATGGCGCTGCTGGTGGTGTTCGCCCAACCTTTGCTGCCGGATCAGACGGTGGACTGGGGCCATCTGCTGCTGTCGTTGCTGTTCATTCCTACCGAGAATCCTGGCGGCTACGGTATCTATCCGACGTTAAATGTCGGCTGGACACTGAATTACGAAATGCTTTTCTACGTGCTGTTTGCCTGGGCGCTGCTGTTTCGTTTGCAGGTGCGCCTGCTGGTGGTCGCGGCGCTGTTGTTTGCCGTGTGTCAGGCCTGGACCGGGTTTGGCTGGGTCAGCGCGTTCTATCGCTCGGACATCGTTTATGAGTTTCTGCTGGGGATCGGCATTGGCATGCTCTATCGGCGGGGCTGGATCGGTGCGGGACTGTGGCTGCCGATAGTGGCCATCGTCGCGGCGTTGCTGACGATCTATCACTTGGCACCGGCGCCAAGGCTGCTGAACTGGGGCGTGCCGAGTGCAGTGCTGGTCATGGCGTGTATCTCACTTGAGCGTTATGTCGAGCGCAGCCGAATGCTCAAACTGCTTGGCGATTGCTCGTATTCGGTTTACCTGATGCACGTGCTGGTGCTGTCGGCGGGGGGATTTATCGCGCAGCGCTACGCGATCAACCCGTATTTGATGTTTGCCCTGTGCGCGCTGGCGATTGGCGTTGGCTCGTGGTTGAGCTACGAATGGGTGGAAAAGCGCAGCTACCATTGGCTCAAGGCGCGGGTTGACATGGAGCCGGACGAGAATCTTTCCCGACAAAAATACTAGGACTTTGTCCGGCGCAATGATTGGCGTAAACTGCGCCCAAGCCTGCGAGGAGTTTCCATGACCGCTATTACCATTACCGACGCCGCCCACGATTACCTGGCTGATCTGCTCTCCAAGCAGAACACCCCGGGCATTGGCATCCGCGTCTTCATCACCCAGCCTGGCACCCAGTACGCTGAAACCTGCATTGCCTACTGCAAGCCGGGCGAAGAAAAACCTGAAGACACCGCGTTGGGGCTGAAAAGCTTCACCGCTTATATCGATCACTTCAGCGAAGCGTTTCTCGATGACGCCGTTGTCGACTATGCCACCGACCGCATGGGCGGCCAGCTGACCATCAAGGCGCCGAACGCCAAAGTACCGATGGTCAACGCTGACAGCCCGGTCAATGAGCGCATCAACTATTACCTGCAAACCGAAATCAACCCGGGGCTGGCCAGCCACGGCGGTCAGGTCAGCCTGATCGATGTGGTTGAAGACGGCATCGCTGTTTTGCAGTTCGGTGGCGGTTGCCAGGGCTGCGGCCAGGCGGACGTAACCTTGAAGGAAGGCATCGAGCGCACCTTGCTCGAGCGTATTCCGGAGCTGAAAGGCGTTCGCGACGTGACCGACCACACGCAGAAAGAAAACGCCTACTACTAAGGTGTTCGCTGCGGACATGAAAAACGGCGCCCCGTGAGCGCCGTTTTTTTATGGGTGACATGTACCGACGCCTTCGCGAGCAAGCTCGCTCCCACATTTGATCGCATTCCAAATGTGGGAGCGAGCTTGCTCGCGAAGGCGGCTTCATGGGCGATAGAGATGCGCATGCCCGGCGCGATACAACGATGACTCGCTGAACACCTCACTGCCCAATACCCGACCCACCAGAATCAACGCCGTACGCCGAAACCCTTTGGCCTCGACCTTTCCGGCGATATCCGCCAGTGTCCCGACTACCCAATCCTGATCCGGCCATGTTGCTCGGTGAATCACCGCAATCGGGCAATCCGCGCCGTAGTGCGGCAACAGTTCGGCCAGAATCTTATCCAGATGATTAACGCCCAGATGAATCGCCATGGTCGCGCCATGCTGCGCCAGACTGCCAAGCTCTTCGCCTGCCGGCATCGCGGTTTTGTCGGCGTAGCGGGTCAGAATCACGCTTTGCGACACGTCCGGCAGCGTCAATTCCGCGCCAAGCAACGCCGCACAGGCTGCGGTGGCCGTCACGCCGGGAATGATCTCGAACGGAATATCGAGCTCACGCAGATAACGGATCTGCTCGCCAATCGCGCCATACAGACTCGGATCGCCGGAATGCACCCGCGCCACATCCTGACCCTTGGCATGCGCGGTCTTGATCAATTCGATGATCTGTTCCAGATGCAGTTCGGCGCTGTTCACCACCGTTTCGGCTTGATGGCCGTCGAGTACCGCCGCCGGCACTAGCGAACCTGCGTAGATAATCACCGGGCAACTGCGAATCAGCCGCTGGCCTTTGACAGTGATCAATTCCGGGTCGCCGGGGCCGGCGCCGATGAAGTAGACGGTCATCGTTGAATCCTGAGTAAAAGAGGGCACGACTGCGTTGCAGATGAACAACGCTCATGATCAATGGCGGGGATTATCGGGATTTTACGCCGCGCCGGCCAATGCCAGCGTGGCCTGAGCGTATTTTTGCCGGGAGATCAGCAGTTTTGCCGGCGCTTGAATCAGCTGTTCAGCGAGCGCAAGCGCGGCACTTTCGGCGACGCCGTAGCAACCGGTGCGTTCGTAAGCAATCTGTGAATGGTGACTGAGCCGCTGTTGGTAGCTGGCCAGTTCGTCACTGCTGAAGTACAGCAGGGGCAGGGCCAGTTGTGCAGCAAGTTCTTGCAGGCCCGGCTCGTCGCGCTTCAAGTCGATACTGGCCAACGCTTTCACCGCCTCAAGCTCAATGCGATGCGCCTGTAGCGCTTGATCGAGTAACGCGCGCAGCGTGCTGGCCGGGCAGCCGCGCTGGCAGCCCAGGCCGACCACGAAGGTCGGCGCTGCGCGGTCATCGGTCATGCGTGGTATTGACCAGCGCTTTTGCGGCGGAACAACCAGGCGCTGATCAGGCCCAGGGCCAGCCAGAACGCCACGTTGGTCAACTGCGAAGCGATTTTGAACTGAGCTTCGAGTGCTTCGGGGGCGAGCATCGAATGCACTTCCGGTTGCGGTGCGCCGATCACGTGGGGCACGGCGAGGATGGCCACACCGAGGACCTTCATCAGCCAGTGACGGCTGAACGCGATCAGCGACAGACCTACAGCCGTCGAAGCGGCCGTGCCGATCCACCACGTCTGCCGCGAAGCCAGATCAGCGGCAGCGGTGCCCGGCAGTTCTGGTGGCAGGCCCAAGGTCGGAGCAAGCACGAACGTCGCGTAACCGGCCAGGCCCCAGAGCAGGCCCTGCGAAGTTTTGGTCGGCGCGCGCAGGGTGTAGAGGCCGGCGAGCATCAGGGCGAAACCGACGGCTACGACCAGATTACCGCCAGTGGTCGAGACTACGCGCTGCCAGCCGTCTTCCGGCTCCCAGGCCTCGGCATCATGGGTGTGCGCAGCCACGCCAGCGGCATGTTCGTGAACCGCCACCGGCTCGGACTTCTCGAAGGTTTCCGCCTGCAGAATCAGCGGCGAAACCCAGAAGCTTTGCAGCAGAGTGAGGAGCAGGGCGGCCAGCAGACCAGAGAAACCTGCAGTTTGCGCGATACGCTTGATCATGTCGGCAGGTCTCAATGGCACGGGAACGCGGCGCTGTGGCGGGTATCGTGGGCGGCGTTGTGCACCGCTTCGATGTGCGAGAAACCGGCAAAGTAAACCAGACTGGCGCCGAGGATCGATGCAAAGATTGCGGCGGTCAGGCGTTGGCTCAGGGTGGTGGTGCTGGCGATTTTGTCCGTGTTGCTGCCGGTGCTGCTGATAATCGACATGGCGCTTCCCTCTGGAGTGTCAGCGGGTGAATAGAGCGCATGAAAACCCCTGCGGGTCGGGCTCGCAGAGGTTCGAACAGCGCCCGCCCACCGCGGGTTTGTTATGTGCAGCGCCGCACAAATGCGGGCTGTGTGTTGCGGGCCGGTCTCCGGGCTCACGAGGGGCTGGCGTCAGGCCGACCTGCAAGCGTCACCTTCCCATACCGTATTGGCACAGTGGTTTTGACGCTTCGCTCGCTTACCGTTGCGGGGGCAGCACCGGACTGACATGGGCTTGAGTAAAGCACATGATTCACCGGTTTCCCGTTTCACCCTGTGAAGGGCACCCGTAACAAGTTGTGTAGGAGAGCATGGGCGGGGGATTTGAGTCAATCGACGCCTAGCGCATGATCAGCAGGACGTACACCCCCAGCGCCATCAGGAACGCATAATAGGATTTGATTCGCGTCAGGCTCAGCAGCCACGCCAACGCCACCGGCAGGATCCATGGCATGGCCGCCAGGTGCTGGCTGGCCAAAGGATAGAGTGAGACCGCCAGCAGGCTGACGAGCATCGCCACCGATGTGTATTTTCCCAGACGATCGATGAAAGCGCGGGCAGTTGCCGAAAGCCGTTCGACATCGACGGCCAGCGGCAGCAAGCGGCAGACGATCGAAACCAGCGCGCAAATCAGTACGTACAGCCAGAAAGTACCAGGTTCAATCATAGACATAGCTCGTCAGAACGGTGATGGCGAGCACCAGCAGCAAGCTGACCTCGCCCAGCCACAACAAGCTCGCGGCGGTGGCCAGGCCGGCAATCCATTGCGCATGGAAGCTGTGACGGTCGCGGGCCATCTTGCCAAGCGAAGCGCTGATGAAAATCGCGATCACCACACTGACGTGATCCATCACTGCGTTGTCGGCCACGCTGGCGAAACAGTACCCGACCACGGTGCCAAGCAGGGCGGCGGCGTACAGCAGAAAGCACACGGTGTTGGCATACGGGCGGCTGATCGGTTGCTGATCCTTGCGGATCGACATCAACGTGAAAGCCGCATTTGCCATCACCGCCAGGGCGGGGACGAACGCTTTGACCGGGCCCTGGAGGCTGGATTTCAGGCTCAGTGTGAAGACCAGAAAACGCAAGTTGATACTCAGCGCCGAGACCAGCACGCCAAAGGCGTTAAGCAGGTGCGCGGGGGTTTCCAGCAGCGTCAGTTGCAACGGCGAGGCCATTACCGTACCGCTGAAAACCACCATGGCCGGAAGATCCAGATCATGGCGGCGCCCGAGCATGCCGATCAGGGTGAAGGTCAGCAGCAGCGAGAAGACGAACGGTAGCGCATCGCGGATACCGGTCGCGATCTCGCTGCGCGATGCCGGTTTTGCCAGGTTCGACTCAACCAGCATGAGTGCTGTGCCGCGAGCCGGCCAGCAATTGCTCTACGCCGTTCTTGTAGGCCAGGGCTTTTTCCAGGTAGTACTCGGTGGAGAAGCGCGGAATGAACTCCTCCACCACGGCCACACCCCGATAGCCGTTGACCGCGAAGCGATTGAGCACATCGCTCAGGCGCAAGTTGCCTTCGCCAATCGGCAGATGTTGATGGTGGGTGTTGTTGAGGTCGGCAATGTGCAGATGCCGGGTAACCGGCGCCAGATCGGCAATGGCTTTGAACAGGCTTTCACCATACGGCAGCAGTGAGCACAGATGCGTCACGTCGATGGTCACGAAGCACCCGGTCTCCTTGTGAAAGCGCAGGTGTTCCTCGACGGTGAAGACCGGGAATTTCGGCCGCTGACCGCCCATGTTCTCCAGGCACAGGGCGATGCCATCGGTGTTGCAGCGCTTGGTCACCTGGTTGATCGCTACTATCAGGTTGTCCAGCAGTTCGCCGTTTTCCAGTTGATCTTTGTAGCCGGGATGAAAAGTGACGCTGGTGGCGCCGGCCTCGTGGGAAAACTCCACGGCGGCACTCAGACAGTCCACCGCTTGGGCACGTTCGGTCAAATCCGGGGAGCACAGGTTGTACTGGCGACCCCACCATCCGGCGTGGACGGTCAGCGTGATGCCATTGTGTTCGGCGAAGCTGCGGAT
This sequence comes from Pseudomonas sp. H1_D05, assembly GCF_054682705.1. Classification (NCBI taxonomy): domain Bacteria; kingdom Pseudomonadati; phylum Pseudomonadota; class Gammaproteobacteria; order Pseudomonadales; family Pseudomonadaceae; genus Pseudomonas; species Pseudomonas sp. H1_D05. The sequence goes on along the minus strand of NZ_CP162825.1, from coordinate 5,505,961 downwards.
TTTCCCGGCAAGCTCAGACCGGTCTTCGGCGCTCAGCGACCAGAAGGTTTTTTCGGCGTCTTCGCCGATCTCGAACTCGACCGCTTGGAAATGTCTGGCCAGATCGGTGATCGAACCCAGGATGTCTGCTGGGTTGTCGTAGACATTGGTGGAAAAGGAGATCATCGGGAAGTGAGCGCTGATCGGGCCTTCGATGTGATATAGCGGGTCTTTACGGGTCATTGCGCTGGTCCTTGCGTAGTGAACTCTGGGTGGGTGATCGCGGCGTTGAAGTCCGCCGGGTCGTCGGCGTCGCTGCAGCCCAGCAGCGTGTAGCCGTGGCGGTCTGCGGAACGGCTGATGCTCTGGCCGAACTTGTCGGGGTTGAGGTTCACGCGTAATGCAAACGGGTGTTGCAGCAGGCGTGTCTGGAGCTGTTGCGGATCGGCGGTCGGGGCCGCCTCGATGTAGCGGATCGCCATTTTGGCGTAGGTTTTCTCGGGCGTCGGCAGTGACGTGCCGGCCATCGCGGCGATGGTGCTGGCTGCCAAATGCACCCCTGTGGTTTTCCAGACCATTTCCCAGATCTGGTCACCGCCGAAGCGGGTCTGGGTTTCGATGAATTGCAGGCGTGAACCGTCCAGCTTGATTTCCGTGTGGGCCGGGCCCCAGCGGTTGCCCATTCGCCCGAGCAGCCACAGCACCGCTTCTTCGATCTGCGCGGCGGTTTTCTCGTCGAGCCCGGCAGGAAAGTCATGCCCGGTTTCGACATAACCGGGGGCACCGCTGGTGTATTTGCGCGTGATGCCGAGAATCCGGTGCTGGCCATCCAGGCTGAGGGATTCAACGCTGTATTCGTCGCCGCTGGCGAAGGCCTCGATCAGATTGTTTCCCTCCAGCGAGAGGTGTTCGACATCCTCGGGCCTGTCTATGGCATAGACGCCCTGACTGCCCGAACCGTTGACGGGTTTGACGATGGCCGGGCCATGGCGCAGCACGAAAGCGCGAGCCTCGGCACCATGGTTGATAGCGGCAGTGGGCAACTCGTAGCGACTGCCTTTGAGCAATTGGCGAAACAGCAGCTTGTCGCGACTGACTTCCACACTGCGCAGGTTGTTGTGGACGATGCCCAGACGTTCGCCCAAGCGTGACGCGGGCAGCAGGCCCAGTTCCGAAAACGAAACCACGGCATCGAATGGCGATTGCCGGTGCAGCCGTTCTACCATCGTGCTGTAGGCCGGCAGATCGGCGATGTCAGGCGTCAGCAGTAGCGTTGCGCGCTCGCGCTGATAGTCAGACAACTCGCCGGGTTGCTGGACGAGAGTAAATCGAAACTGCCGCGCAGTATCCCAATCCAGTCCCGAATCACGCCCGCCGATGAGCAGAATGTGTTTGGTGTTCGCCGCCGAGGGCTGCTCGCCATAGACATCAATGTCGCTGACGGCGAGCAAGGATTGTCGCAGGCGGGCGGTGTCGGGTTGCCTGAACTCGATGTACAGGTAGTTCTGAAAACCGTTGCTGACCGGCCCGATGGCTTCGCCCGGAGTGACGTAGGCGTACCAACGCTGGAAACCTGGCAAGCGGCAGATCCGGTCGGCGCCGTGCAGTCCGTCATAGAGCCGGTCTGTGCGGGCGAAAGGGGTGGCGATGCCGAACGCATCCGGTGCTTCGCTGGCGCTGGGCAGAGGCTCGGCGGACAGCGCGCGGTGGTAGCAGACATCCAGCGCCAGCCCCCAGGCTTGACGAATCACATGAATCCGGCTGCCGCCGGGGCGTGCGCCGACTTCGAGGACTCTTGGCCCGCGGGGGGTGAGAATGAACTCGACATGGGCAAACGTGCCTTTGAGCGCTAACGCTTTCACGGCGTCATGGGCCAGGCGATGGCAACGCTCCTTCAGCGCTGCGTCGGGCTCCAGCAGCGACGGCGTGTAGCGGGCGAAATGGTGAAAGTCGCCGCGATCGATATCGACGCCGGCAATCACATCGACGATCGGAAAACTGCTGATCGTGCCATCGGCGGCAATCGTGCAGTCGATGGAATGGTTGGAGCCCTGGAGAAATTCCTCCAGCAGCAGTTGATCGGTTTCGCGGCTTTTGCCCGCCACATAGCGCTGCAGCGCCGGCCATTCATGACGGGCGTAGTCGAGCAGATCCTGCTGATCGTCGATGCAGCGTACGAACAGGCTGCTGTAAAGGTTCGCTGGCTTCAGGATGAACGGGTAGGGCAGCTCGCCCGGGCGCGCCAGCAGGTCGTCGATACGAACCTGGCGAGAGAGCACGTGCAGATCCAGGTTGCGCGACTGTTGGAAGCATTGGCGTTGCAGCACCTTGTCCAGCGTGTTTTCCACGTTACGGTGCAAGTGGGCCAGCGCCGGCAGCGCCGCACACAGCCGCCCCGTGATCGCGACATAGCCTTCACGGAAATTCAGGACACTGGTGAAGCCATGCTCGTCCAGCAACTGCTGCGTCAGATGGATCAGATCCGCGGTCAGCCCTCTGGAAAAGTCGTACAGCGCCACCGGCGAGATCTGTTTCGCATCGGCGATCTTGCTGGTTTTGCGACTATCGGCAATCAGCAAAGGGGTGATGCCCTCGGCAATCAGGCCCTCGTATTCTCCGTCACGAATATTGCCGATGATCAGGCAGGCCGCTGCACTCATTCGTCAACCTCCTGATCGAAGCTGTAGTGGACCCGGTTCAGGCGCTGGCAAATGTGAGCCAGACGAATCCGGTCCACGCCGTTGGCGCCACCGCTCAAGACATTGCGAATGATGTGCGCCAAGGCATCCAGGTCTTCGCTGCTGATACCCAGACGAGTAATTTCCTGCAGGCCGAAGCGCAGGCAGTCGCGGCCATTGATCTGTTTATTGTTGATCCGGATCCCCAGTTCATTGAGCTGCTGCGCCGCTTGCCGGGCCCGTTCGCCTTCGAGCAACAGCAGGTGCGTGTCGGAGGGGTGCAGCGTCCAGCCCGGCAGGTCGGCGAGTGCGTCGTGCAACTGGCGAGTATTGGCGCACATGCGTTGGGCGTAGGCCTGGCCGTAGCGCTGGGTTTCCAGCAGGCTAACGAACAGTTGCAGCAGACCGGGCAGATTGGGCGAGGACACCAGCGCACCGCTGAGCGTTTGCTCGATCCGCTGGGCCAGATCGGCACGCCGGCAGACGATCAGTGCCCGGTGCGGACCTGCCAGGGATTTGTGGGTGTTGCCTTGAAGAATATCCGCCCCCTCGTCAAGCGGATTGGGAAAGACCTTCCCGGCGATGAGGCCCAGAGTGTGCGACGCATCGTAGATGATCAGTGTCCGCTCAAAGCCCCGGCGGTTCAGCAGCGCGCGCAGTGGTTTAAGGGCGATTGCCCGTGTGGTGAGACCATGGTCGAGCAGTACGGCTGCCGGTTGTACACCGCACGCCTGGAGTTGCCGATCAACGTCCCCGAGATCAATTTGTCCGTCAGCCGTCAGTTTCAAAAAGACGCTGTGCCGGCCCATCTTCTGCACCAGAGGCCCGGTTGCGAAATGCCCGCCACTTTCGGGCGCCAGTGATAATACGCAGTCGCCCGGCTCGGTCAGGGCGGCCAGCACGCTCAGCGTGCAGTGCACGCCGGAGAGCACACGGTATTCGACGAACGGCGCGTTGAACATTGCCTGCACGGCTTGGGTCGCCAAAGCCTTTAATGTTTCGACTTCGGGGAAGTGTTCGACCTGCATACCATTGAATTCGGCGGCATAGCATTGACCGTCAATGGCCTGTGCATTGAACAAGTAACGCTCGTAATGGCGATTCTGTCCTAGCGTGCGTGCAGTCTCGGACAATATGTTTTCATTGGCGGTCAGCGATAGTGTGGAAGTTCTTCGTGCGCACGCCTGTTGAAACTGTTCAATGATGAAGTTATGCGCGAGTGGGGTACTGACTGAAAGTGCATGAGTCGAATGATTCATTAGTAGTCCGCCAGGTCGAAGTCGATAATCAACATATCGCGACTGCCGCGATCCGAATTAATGCTCGATGTTTGCAGTGGGGAAACTTCATGCAGAAGTATTCGGTCATTCAAGACGACGGTTTCCAGATAGTCAGTCAAAGTTGCACTGAATACTTGGCCACCTTCTTCATCAAATATCCGGCTTTCGCCACCGATGACATGCTGACGTTGAATCAGGTGTTGAAAGACAAAATCGTGCCCGTCGCGATGTCGGCCCTCAGGAGTGGCCTGGCCAGCATTGCCTTGATCGCAGAGGATACGGAACTGATGGCAGGTCACGAGCCAGTCGCGCGGGCCCAGCGCCATGTCCAGCAGTGCCAGGTCGGCGGCCAGCAGTGTCTGTAGAATCGGGGAGTCAATGAACGTCGCCTCGCAGCGGGTGTAGGTGCGCTGCACCCCGCCCAACAGCGGGTTGTCGGTCTCGGCTTGAAAAAAGTGGCAGTCTTGCAGCGCCGTCCACTGGCGTTCCCGTTGGCGATACTGGAACTTGCAGATGCGTCGTTCGCGAAGACCGTTCTCTGCGCTGAGATACGCATCGGTATGCAAATGCTCCCAGGTCGCATTGAATGCCCTGCATGCTTCGCGTCCCAGCAGCGCAACATCCAATGCTGGATAGTGGGCACTGTGCGCATAGTGGCAATTGCGCAGTAGTTCGGAAAGTTCCTTTAGTCCGGCATCACTTGATAGCCGTAACGCGTTACCGGCACTCATGTTGTGGATACCCATGGGTGCAGGAAAGAAATAGGCAGGATCAAATACTGATAATAATCAGCCATGCAAGAAATCCTTTCTTGAGAGACTCATAGTCCTTGTGCGAACTCATCGTTCATATCTTGTATTGATTTATCAATTTGGTTTTTGTAAAGATATGTAATCGAATGCGCGCAGCCGCTCTATTTCAGGGTTTAACCCGGTGGTGGTTTTTTAATTTAACGGATAGGGCATGTAAGACATAACTTACAACTACTTCTTAAGTGAGAAGTGTTCGCGATCATTAGATGAAAAAGTTGCTGTCCTTATAACCACAATGATCCAGGCGTTGACCCGCCTGCCGTGCATGCGTAGCCTTGCGCATTCGAGGTTCTCCGGCGTGTGCCGGAGCTAAGAAGGGAACGCGGTCAATGCCGCGGCTGCCCCCGCAACTGTGAACGGTGATGTTCGCTGCCACGCCACTGCCAGCTCAACTTATGAGCCCGCGGGAAGGCGCAGCCAACGCCAGGCCCAGCGCCTGAACACCGTCAGCCAGGAGACCTGCCTCGTCACAGATTCTCACTACAACCGGGCGGGGTGATCCGGTGGCGAACTCTCCAGGCACGCACGCGCGTTGCCGGTTCTCGTCCCGTATGCCCGCCGCTTGCCAAAGGGCATACCGATGAAAACACTGGCCAAACTCCCCGTCACCATCGTCACCGGCTTCCTCGGCTCGGGCAAGACCACGCTGCTGCGGCACATGCTCGACAACGCTCAGGGCCGTCGTATCGCGGTGATCGTCAACGAGTTTGGCGAGTTGGGCATTGACGGTGAAATCCTCAAGCAATGCACCATCGGTTGCACCGAAGAAGAAGCCACCGGTCGCGTTTACGAACTGGCCAACGGCTGCCTGTGCTGCACCGTTCAGGAAGAGTTCTTCCCGGTGATGCGCGAACTGGTTGCCCGTCGCGGCGATCTCGACCATATCCTTATCGAAACCTCGGGCCTGGCCCTGCCAAAACCGCTGGTACAAGCCTTCCAGTGGCCGGAAATCCGCAGCGCCTGCACCGTTGATGCGGTGATCACCGTGGTCGACAGCCCGGCCGTCGCTGCTGGCACTTTCGCCGCGTTCCCGGATCAGGTTGATGCCCAGCGCAAACTCGATCCGAACCTCGACCACGAATCGCCACTGCACGAACTGTTCGCCGATCAACTGGCCAGCGCCGACCTGGTGATCCTCAACAAGGCCGACCAGACCAGCGCGGAAGATCTCGCTCGTGTCCGCGCTGAAGTCGCCGAAGAGCTGCCGCCAGCAGTGAAAATCATCGAAGCCAGCAACGGCCGTCTGCCGCTGGACGTGCTGATTGGCCTCGGCGCCGGCTCCGAGGAACACATCGACAGCCGCCACAGCCATCATGATCACCACCACGGTGAAGGCGATGACGACCACGATGACCACGATCACGACGCCTTCGATTCGATCTCCATCGAACTGCCACAAGCCGACGAAAGCCTGCTGCTCGACGCCCTGACGCAACTGGTGGTCAAGCACGGCATCCTGCGCGTCAAAGGTTTCGCCGCGATCCCGAACAAGCCAATGCGTCTGCTGATCCAGGGCGTGGGTACGCGTTTCGACAAGCATTTCGACCGTCAGTGGGGCGCTGATGAAGCGCGCGTCACGCGTCTGGTGTTGATCGGTCAGGAGCTCGACGCCGCGCAACTCGAAGCGCAACTGCGCGCTGCGCTCAGCGTTTAAGCCATGCACCTGCTCAGGACTCAGCCCGGCGGTTTCGTCTCCGATGACAACATTGCCGACCTTGGCCAAACCCCCGCCGAGCTGGTAATCCTGTGCAGCGGCGATTCCAGTCTGGCGCTGCTCGCCGAAGCCGCGCAGCAGTTGCCGGAAGATTACCCGAGCCTGCGTCTGGCCAACCCGATGCAGGTGCAGAATCACGCTTCGGTCGATTTGTACGTCGATGAAGTGCTGCGCCACGCCAAGGTGATTCTGATCTCGCTGCACGGCGGCATCGCCTATTGGCGCTACGGCGTCGAGCGTCTGATCGAACTGTCCGAGCGCGGTGTGCAGGTGATTCTGGTGCCGGGCGATGACCGTCCTGACCCGGAACTCAGCGACCTGAGCACCGTCAACGCTGTGGATCGTGATCGCCTCTGGCAATTCCTGCGCCAGGGCGGACTGGGCAATGCGCTGGACTTTTTCCGCTGCCTCGCCAACCGTTGGCTGGCTCGCGATTACGTCTGGGAAGAACCGCAGGCGCTGCCGCGCACGGCGATTTACCACCCGAATAAAACCAGCGCCGCACTGAGTGACTGGCAAGCCGATTGGCTGCCTGCACATCCGGTCGCGGCGGTGTTGTTTTACCGCTCGCATCTACAAGCGGCGAACACCGCGTTCATCGATGTGTTCTGCCAGCGCTTGCAAGCGGCGGGGCTGAATCCGCTGCCGATCGCGGTGGCCAGTCTGAAAGAACCCGGCTGCCTGACGGTGGTCGAGGACTGGCTGGACGAGGTTGAGGCAGGGGTGATTCTCAACACCACCGGGTTCGCTCAATCCAGCCCGGAAGCGCCGCATCTGCGACCGTTTCGCCGCAATATCCCGGTGATCCAGGCAATCTGCGCGCAGGACAACGAGCCCGGCTGGCGCGACAGCGAGCAAGGCCTGGGTCCACGGGATCTGGCCATGCACATTGCCTTGCCGGAACTCGACGGGCGCATCATCAGCCGACCGATCAGTTTCAAGGATCTGGCCTGGCGCAGTGAGCGCAGTCAGTCCGATGTCGTCTGCTACCGCGCGCAACCTGAGCGCATGGATTTCGTCGCTGAACTGGCGCGGCGCTGGATTGATCTGGCGCAAGTACCAAATGGCGAAAAACGCATCGCATTGATCCTCGCCAACTATCCGACCCGTGATGGGCGCATCGGCAACGGTGTCGGTCTCGACACGCCGGCGGCGGCGCTGAACATCCTGCGTGCATTGCAGGCTGAGGGATATCCGCTCACCGCTGAACTGCCGAATAGCGGCACCGAGTTGATCGAGCAATTGCTCGGTGGCGTCAGCAACGATCTCGACACCATTGATCTGCGTCCGTGCCAGCAAAGCCTGGCGATGGACGCTTATCTGACGATGTTCAACGCGCTGCCCGAGGCCAATCGCAGCGCTGTGATCGAACGCTGGGGCACGCCGCAAAACGACCCGATGTGCCGCGACGGGAGGATGATGATCGCCGGTCTGCGCTTCGGCCTGACCTTCGTCGGTATTCAGCCGGCGCGCGGTTATCAGGTCGACCCGAGCGCGGTCTATCACGACCCCGATCTGGTGCCGCCGCACGCTTATCTGGCGTTCTATTTCTGGTTGCGCAACACCTACGGCGCCCACGGCGTGATTCACGTTGGCAAACACGGCAACCTCGAATGGCTGCCGGGCAAAGGCGTCGGTCTTTCGGAGAACTGCTGGCCGGATGCGTTGCTCGGTCCGCTGCCGAATATCTATCCGTTTATCGTCAACGATCCGGGGGAGGGCGCGCAGGCCAAACGGCGCACGCAAGCGGTGATTATCGATCACCTGATGCCGCCGCTGACCCGTGCCGAAACCTACGGGCCGTTGCGCAATCTGGAGCTGCTGGCCGACGAGTATTACGAAGCGCAGCTGCTTGATCCGCGCCGCGCCCGTGAACTGCAGCGCGACATTCTGCTATTGGTCCGCGAGACGCAGATCGACCGCGAACTGCAACTCGATGCCGCGCTGGACAGTGATGCCGACGCGGCGATCTGGTTGCCGCGCCTGGATACGTATTTGTGTGATTTGAAGGAATCGCAGATTCGCGATGGTTTGCACATTTTTGGCGAGTCACCGACGGGGCGTCTGCGGATCGATACGTTGCTGGCGCTGCTACGGATTCCGCGCGGAGACGGGAAGGGCGCACAGTCGAGTCTGCTGAGAGCACTGGCCAAAGCATTCGAACTCGGTTTCGATCCGCTCGATTGCGCGCTAGCCGATCCATGGACCGGTCCTCGCCCGCCAGAGCTGCAATCGCAAAGCGATGAAGTCTGGCGTAGCGCCGGCGATACCCGCGAACGCCTCGAACTGTTTGCCACACAGCTGATTTCCCAAGCCCTGCACGATCCATGTGGGAGCGAGCTTGCTCGCGAAGGCGTCGTGTCAGCCAACACTTCATTCACTGACACACCGCTTTCGCGAGCAAGCTCGCTCCCACAAGGTCCGGGGTGGTCTGATGTGAATGCGATTATCCAGTCGCTGCGCGAAGTCGTCGCCCCACGCCTCGATGCCTGCGGCCCCGCCGAAATGCGCGGCCTGCTCGACGCCCTCAGCGGTCGCTTCGTCCCCGCGGGCCCCAGCGGTGCACCCAGCCGTGGTCGCCTTGACGTGCTGCCCACCGGCCGCAACTTCTACTCGGTCGACGTGCGCAACCTGCCGACCACCACCGCGTGGCGCATCGGTTTCCAGTCGGCGACGTTGATTCTGGAACGGCACCTGCAAGACCACGGCGATCACCTGCGCCAGCTCGGATTGTCCGTGTGGGGCACCGCGACCATGCGCACTGGTGGCGACGACATCGCCCAGGCCATGGCACTGATGGGCGTGCGTCCGGTGTGGGCCACTGGCAGTCAGCGCGTTGATGATTTCGAGATTCTGCCGCTGAGCCTGCTTGATCGTCCGCGCGTCGATGTCACGCTGCGAGTTTCCGGGTTTTTTCGGGATGCCTTCGCCAACCTGATTCGCCTGTTCGACGCCGCCGTGCAAGCAGTGGCAGCGCTGGACGAGCCGGACGACCTCAACCCGCTGGCCGCGAAAGTGCGTGCCGAGCGCGAGGCGCTGCGGCAATCGGGCCTCGATGAGGACACCGCGCGGCGTCAGGCCGGATGGCGGATCTTCGGCGCCAAACCCGGCGCGTACGGCGCAGGCGTGCAGGGCGCCATCGACGGTCGCTTGTGGCAGAGCCGTGAAGATCTCGCTGAGGTTTATCTGAACTGGGGCGCTTATGCTTACGGCGGTGCCGACGAAGGCACCGCTGCACGCGAGCAATTCGTTCAGCGCCTGAGTCAGGTACAAGCGGTGCTGCAGAATCAGGACAACCGCGAGCACGACCTGCTCGATTCCAATGATTACTACCAGTTCCAGGGCGGCATGCTCGCTGCCGTGGAAAGCTTGCGCGGTGAAGCGGCGGCGAGTTATCACGGCGATCACAGTCAACCGGATCTGCCAAAGATTCGCACCTTGAAAGAAGAGCTGAACCGGGTGATCCGCTCACGAGCGGTCAATCCGAAATGGATCGACGGGGTCAAGCGCCACGGCTATAAAGGCGCGTTCGAAATGGCTGCGACGGTTGATAACCTGTTCGCGTTCGATGCGACGACGCAGTTGATTGATGACCACCAGTACGCTTTGCTGGCCGATGCTTATCTGCTGGATCCGGCAACGCGGGAATTTGTTCGTGAGCATAATCCGCACGCGCTGCGGGATATGACCGAGCGGATGCTTGAGGCACAGCAGCGGGGGATGTGGCAGGAGCCTGGGGCTTATAAGGAAGCGCTGGAGAATCTGCTGCTGGATATTGAGGAAGATATGTAACCGGCCAAAAGCTACCCTCACCCCAGCCCTCTCCCGGTGGGAGAGGGAGCCGATTTGCGTTGCTGTCGAAGTCTGAGTTCGGCCCGACATATCAGGTCGACGGAATTCGAAAGAACACCTAGGTCAGTTCTCTCTCCCCAAGGGAGTAAGGGGGTAAGGGAGCCGATTTGCGTTGGCTTTGGAGTCTGAGTTCAACTCGATAATTCAGGTCGGCGCAACTTGCAAGAACACCGCAATCAGTTCCCTCTCCCCCTGGGAGAGGGCTAGGGTGAGGGCCACCCCGACTGACACACCACAACACTCAGCACACCAAAGACCACGACAGAGAAAACCCAAATGACCGACACCCCGCATTTCCCGCTCTCCGCCGTGGTCGGCGCCGATGACCTCAAGCTCGCCCTGTGCCTCACCGCCATCGACCCGAAAATCGGCGGCGTGCTGATCGAAGGCCCGCGCGGCATGGCCAAATCCACCCTGGCTAGGGGCCTGGCCGATCTGCTCGCCAGCGGTCAATTTGTCACCTTGCCGTTGGGCGCCACCGAAGAACGTCTGGTCGGCACCCTCGACCTTGACGCTGCCCTCAGCGAGGGCCGCGCACAATTCTCACCAGGTGTGCTGGCCAAGGCTGACGGCGGCGTGCTCTACGTCGATGAAGTCAATCTGCTGCCCGATCACCTCGTCGATCTGCTGCTCGACGTTGCCGCCAGCGGCACCAATCTGATCGAGCGTGACGGCATTTCCCATCGGCATTCGGCGAAGTTCGTGCTGATCGGCACGATGAACCCGGAAGAGGGCGAGTTGCGTCCGCAACTGCTTGACCGCTTTGGCCTGAACGTCGCCCTCAGTGGCCACACGGCACCGACCGAGCGCGGACAGATCATCCGTCGGCGACTGGATTTCGACAGCGACCCGCAAGCGTTCTGCGCACAGTGGCAAGCCGAGCAGCAAGCCTTGCGTGCACGTTGCGAAAACGCTCGTCGTGCCCTGGCCGATATTCCGCTGGATGATGCCGCACTGGCGCAGATCACCGAGCGTTGTTTCGCCGCCGGGGTTGATGGTCTGCGTGCCGACCTGGTCTGGTTGCGCGCCGCACGTGCCCACGCAGCGTGGCGCGGAGCTGAGGTGATTGGCGCAGAGGATATCGACGCTGTCGCCGAGTTTGCCCTGCGCCATCGGCGCCGTGAGCAAGCGCCATCGAATCCGCCGCAACCGGCCCAGTCGCCGGCCGCGACTCAGGCATCACCGAGTGAAGGGCAGGGCCAGTGGGGCGACATGCCGGCGCCTGCGCTCGCCACCGGCGCCCGCCGCGAAGTGCCGAGCTGGCCAAAAAAGCCTTAGGCATTCGCCCCCGATCCGACGCGGGGGCGAATGCCAGACCCCGCGCCGGTCGGCTGGACAACGGACGCCAAGGCAAGCGCCATAAGGCGCGCAGCGGTACGGTAAATTGGCCGGGCACGTTGCTCAATGGGCGTCCCCGGACGCGTGAAGATTTGCTGTTTCAACTGCGCACGCGCTCACCGCATGCATTGTGGCTTGTGATTGTCGATGCCTCCGCCTCGACCCGCCGCCATCAGGCCTTGAGCGATGCCAAAGGTTTGCTCGCGCAATTGTTCGATGATGCTTACCGGCAACGGGCACGACTCGCATTGTTGACGGCCAGTGGCTCGGTGCCGAAATGGCAGGTGCAGGGATTGAAGGCGTCCAGCGGCTTGCGGATGTGGCTGGACGCTTTGGGTGCAGGCGGTGGCACGCCGTTGCTGGCGGCGCTGGAGCAGGCCGGGCAGTGGCTGACGGTGCGGCGCAAGCGCTTTCCTGCCGAGCAGCAACGCTTGCTGGTGGTGACCGATGGGCGTCTGAAACAGTGGTCGGGATTACCCGCGCTGGGGTGTCCGGGGTTGCTGATCGACATCGAGCGTGGGCCGATCCGGTTGGGCCGGGCCAAGGATCTGGCGACGGAGCTGGATGCGCAGTATCAACATATCGATGAATTGATTTCCCTCTGATACTTTCTGTGTCTGGTCGGGCCTCATCGCGAGCAGGCTCACTCCTACAGGGGAACGCATTCCAAATGTAGGAGTGAGCCTGCTCGCGATTGCATCGACCCGGTCTAGAGCCGAACACTCAAAACCCGCATCACTGCTCTATGCTGCACCCAGCCCCAATCACAAGGAGTGAGCGATGCGCGTTCTGGTCAAAAACCCTCAAGACGACTTCCGCGTCAAAGCCTACGCCGGCACCAACGGCGTGCTGCTGGCCATGGACCTCGCCGAGTCCCGGCGCCAAGGCCTGCTCGGGTTTGCCATCGAAAAGCAGCAGGGCGCCAAACCCTGGTTGTTCCTGTTCAACAGCCTGACCTTCCCGAATAAGGCTCACACCTTTCCCCAGTTCCACGCCACCCCAAGCGATAAAGCCCCGCTGCAGAAATTTCGCTGGGCCGATTACGCGGTCAATCCGGGCATGACCCTTCACTATCGCGTGCATCTGGCCTACGGCACTGCGGATGCCGTGCAGTTGGGTGAGCCGCTGGAACTGACGATCACCTCCGATGACGGTCACCCGAGCAATCAAAGCGTGATATTCAACCGTGCGGTCGCCGCCAGTCAGGCATTCCAGCGCAAGTTTCCCGATCTGGACGCGCAGATCAGCGCCAACAAAAACATGCCCATCGAAGCCTGGCCCGATGCCGCGCGACAGTGGCTGGAAAACGGTTTGCTCGGGCGCTTGCTGGGGTTTATCGAGCGTGCGGTCGATGGTCAGTGGGCGCTGGACATCGCGATTTACGAGTATCAGTTGCAGGCAATCGTCGATGCGGTGAACGCGGCGTTCACGCGAGGCGTACAGGTGCGGGTGCTGTATCACGCCCGGCCCGATGATGAAGACACCACGCTCAACGAAGCGAGCCTGGCGGCACTGCCTCCTGCGAGCAAACGCGGGCGGGTGACCCACAACATCTTTCACAACAAATTCATGGTCCTGAGCCGCGTCGATGCCAGCGGCACTCATCAGCCTGAAGCGGTTTTGTGTGGTAGCACCAATTTCACCGCCAACGGGGTTTATCGTCAGGCCAACGTGGTGCATGTGCTGGACGATGCATCGATTGCCGCCAGTTATCTGCAGACGTTCGAGCAGATCTGGGCGCAGCCTGATGATATCGGCGTTACCCGTGACTGGATTACTGAACACAACCCGATGAATCCGCAGCAACCTGTGTTCGCCGGGTTCTCGCCGCGCACCGGCGGGGCCGATCTGCAGGCGTTCGTGCAGATCATCAGCGCGGCGAAAAAGGACGTGCTGTTCGTCACCGCGTTCTCGCTGCCGGACGCGATTCTTAACGCGTTACTCGGCCAGCCCCACGACGATGTTTTGCGTTATGGCCTGCAGAACACTGCCAGCCGAATCACCGGTTTTCACGCCGACCGCAGCGCCGAATTCGCCGCCACCGCATTGCTCAACACCGGGCTGGAAGGCTGGCTGCGCGAGAACATGAAAGGCCAGAAAGGCAATCTGCTGGTGCACACCAAAGCCGTGGTCACCGACTTCACCACGGACACACCAACGATCATCAGCGGCAGCCACAACCTCAGCGTTTCGGCGAGTAATGGCAACGATGAAAACTACCTGATCATTCGCGGCGACACCGATCTGGCGGATCGTTACGGGCTGGAGCTGCTGCGGTTTTATGAGCATTACCGCTTTCGTTATTTCGCCAAGAAGCTGGCGTTGAAGCAGGTGAGTCCGTTGGCGGTGGATGACCATTGGACGAATGACTATTACATCGAAGGGGATTTGCGGCAGTTGTCCCGGCTGCGTTTTGCCGGACGCTGACACCGTACTGTAGAAGCTGCCGAAGGCTGCGATCTTTTGACTTTCGAATTAGAAAACATGATCAAAGGATCGCAGCCTTCGGCAGCTCCTACAGTGGGTTTCGGTGTGGATTACAGATTTTGAAATGATTTGCCGCTGTAGGAAATGTTCCCAAAGCCTGTACGCTCCAAGGCCATTTTTCATTCAGGATTTGCATGAACACCCTCTCGGAGCCTCCCAGTCGCACCTTCCCCTCGCGCCATGGCGCGGTCTTGACGCACTCGCAGCATCCCGTTTTCCGACATCCGACTATCGTTGCTAACGCGGCCCCAGAGCCTTCGCGTTGCGCTTTGCCGTGTCCGGCAGCCTGAATTCATCGAGAGAGATAGAGACGTTTTATGGAATGGTTAGCGGATCCCACGGCCTGGTTAGGCTTGTTGACTTTGATCGTGCTGGAACTGGTGCTGGGTATCGACAACCTGGTGTTCATCGCAATTCTGGCAGACAAGCTGCCACCGCATCAGCGTGACCGCGCGCGGATTATTGGCCTGTCGCTGGCGCTGATCATGCGCCTTGGCCTGTTGGCGAGTATTTCCTGGCTGGTCACCCTCACGCAGCCATTGTTCGAGGTGTTCGACAAGAGTTTCTCTGGTCGCGACCTGATCATGTTGTTCGGTGGTGTGTTCCTGCTGTTCAAAGCGACGATGGAGTTGCATGAGCGATTGGAAGGCCACGTTGGCGAACGCTCGAGCAACACCGCCTATGCGCTGTTCTGGCCGATCGTTGCGCAAATTGTGGTGCTCGACGCGGTGTTCTCGCTGGATGCGGTGATCACGGCCGTCGGCATGGTCGATGAACTGGCGGTGATGATGATCGCGGTGATCATCTCGATTGGCTTGATGATTGTCGCCAGCAAACCGCTGACGCGCTTCGTCAACGCGCACCCGACGGTGATCATGCTGTGTCTGGGCTTCCTGATGATGATTGGTTTTGCCCTGACGGCTGAAGGTCTGGGCTTCCACATTCCGAAAGGTTATCTGTACGCCGCCATTGGCTTCTCGATTCTGATCGAGGTGTTCAACCAGATCGCCCGGGCTCGGCGCAAGCGTTCGATGCAGGGTTTGCGGCCGATCCGCGAGCGCACGGCTCACGCGGTCATGCGCTTGCTGGGTGGGCGTAAACTGGCGGCGGAAGAGGTGGGCGAGGAAATTGCCGACCTGCTCGACGACGGTGACGCGCCAAGCGCGGAACTGTTCGACCGTCGCGAACGGGTGATGATCAGCGGCGTGCTGCAACTCGCCGAACGCCCGATTCGCGGGCTGATGACCGTGCGCGCCGATGTCGACACGCTTGATCTGGCCGATGATCGTGAAGCGATTCGGGCTCGCTTGATGCACTCGTCCTACTCGCGTCTGCCGTTGATTCGTAACGGTGCGGTGGATGAGCCGTTGGGCTTCGTGCACAAGAAAGAATTGCTCAAGGAGTACCTGGGCGGCGCCGAGCCGAACCTGGAACACCTGGCGCGCAAGACCATCAATTTGCTCGACAGCTATTCGATCCTCAACGCGCTGGAGCAAATGCGCGCCGCCTCGACGCACATTGCTTTTGTGGTCAACGAGTTCGGTGATTTCGTTGGTGTGTTGACCATGACCGACATCCTCGAATCGATTGCCGGTGAGTTGCCCGATGCCAGCGAAATCGAAGGCCCGGATGTGGTCGAGGAGCAGGGCGGGTTTATCGTCAGTGGTGCGTTGAATCTGTCGCGAGTGCGCCAGCGCACCGGGTTTGGTGCGCAGCCGACCGAGGACTATCAGACGATGGCCGGGCTGGTCATGAGCCTTCTTGATCGTCTCCCGGTCATTGGTGATCGTCTGGAACTTGAAGGCTGGCAGATGACGGTCAAAGCGGTGGAAGAGCGGCGGGTGACGCGAGTGCTTTTGGAGCGCGCGCCAGCGTAATCCTTGAGTTCTCTACTAACTGTGCCGGCCTCTTCGCGAGCAAGCTCGCTCCCACCTTGGAACGCGTTTCAAATGTTGGAGCGAGCCTGCTCGCGAATGCTTGGGTTCAGGCACCGCAGTATTCACTGATGAAAAGTGTAGCGATCCTTCCCGATATGCTTTGACGCAAACAACGCCCCTTACGCCTTGAGCGCCGCCTGATTCAGCGAATCGCAATCCTCGACCCGGGTCTCACCGATACTGGTGGTCACCGGTCGAGGAATTTCCGCAGGCGAGCACGTGCAACAGTGCGCAGAGTACGAAGTGTCTGACGCAGCCAAGGCAGATCATGCGTTTGTTTGCGGACGGCAACGGGTGCTTTGGTCTTGCCGACATGCTCTGCGAAATCCCGTGCGAGGGTTTCTTCGGTGCCGATGCCTTTGAGTTTTTTCACCAGTCTACCGTTCTTGTAAAACAGCACGGTGGGCGTGCCGGTGACCAGCGGATGGCGCGGGGACTCGCTGGTATTGAGCATGTAGATATTGGCGCGATATCGGTATGGCTCGGCCGTCTGGCGAAAAATCGGTCCGGCCCATTCGCAGGCGGGGCAGTGTTCGTTGGCGAAATACAGAATCACCGGGCGCCAGGTTTTCACTGTTTTTCGATAGGTGGCCGGCAAGGCTGCGAAAGGGGTTGTCGAGTTCATTGGAAACTCCCTTTTCGGAATGCAGTGGTTCACGGAAAAAGCGAGCCGTCACGAGATGAAAGCTCGCTTTCAAGAGTATTGGCTCAGAGCAACTTGGATAGCGTTAAATCGCTGAAATAAGAGCCAAGTTCATCAAACGTACCGTCATTTGACTCTGCCTTCACCGTGAATTTGAGTGTCGCAAGAGGTGCTTCGAACTCTTGGAACTTGATCGTCCAGTTCTGACCTCCAGAGACGTCAAGTTTAACCAGGTCGCCTGTCGGAAGTGGTTGCACAGTGACGCGGCCAGCATAGCCAGGCAGTGTTTTCATTCTTGCCGAGATCATGAATTTACCGCCGCCCTCGCTACCCAGGAGAACGTCCTGACTAATGGAGTCAGGAGTCGCGATTATGCAGTGACCATTCACATAACTGACGTTTTCTTTATTTGTTGCGGTCCAGTGGTCGCCTTGATTGGCGAAATCACCGTTTTTTATCAGGTTGGCCATTTCAAAAGTCCTTATTGAGATTTTGAGTTCGATTCCTGACCCGTTCGGTCCAAACCAGTAGGCCTATCAATTCACCGGTCAACAACTGTCAACTCTGACAGGTCAAGCCGCAAATCCGATGAACGGTCACCCGTGCTCAGTCCATTTTTCAAGTCCGATTCATTGCTCTATGTGTGCATCAATTGGTCGCGCACATGCCCTTGAATGTGACGTTACTTCCCAATTGGTTGCCCTCAGTAGCGACGGTCAAACTTCTACTGGCAATAGTCGCGTGTAGATACGCGGGCTAACTTGTTGAACCGATTAATGTTTCCGAGGACCTGGGTTTTATTGCCAAAGCTATGGCACACTTTCTGCTGTCTATTCCGTAGTAACAAACCGTGTTCCGGTACAGCGGAATAAACACCATCCTGGAGTGCTTGCCATGCATCGCCGTCCTTCGTTGTTCAAAGCGTGTGTTTTTGTTCTTGCGGCTTCGTCCGCTGTCATGGGTATGGCCCAGGCAGCCGACAGCAAGCTCGACAGTGTTCTGGCCCGTGGCAAGTTGATCGTGGGCACTGGCAGCACCAATGCGCCGTGGCACTTTCAGGGCGCGGACGGCAAGTTGCAGGGGTTTGATATCGACATCGCCAGGATGGTGGCCAAAGGTCTGTTCAACGACCCGAGCAAGGTCGAATTCGTCGTGCAGTCGTCCGATGCGCGGATTCCCAATCTGCTCACCGACAAGGTCGACATGAGTTGCCAGTTCATCACCGTCACCGCCAGCCGTGCGCAGCAGGTGGCGTTCACCCTGCCGTACTACCGCGAAGGCGTCGGCCTGCTGCTGCCGAACAACAGCAAGTACAAGGAAATCGAAGACCTGCAAGCCGCCGGCGACAGCGTCACCGTGGCCGTGCTGCAAAACGTCTACGCCGAAGAGCTGGTGCATCAAGCATTGCCAAAAGCCAAGGTCGATCAGTACGACAGCGTCGACCTGATGTACCAGGCCGTGAACTCCGGCCGCGCCGATGCCGCCGCCACTGACCAGTCTTCGGTCAAATACCTGATGGTGCAGAACCCTGGCCGCTACCGCAGCCCGACCTATGCGTGGAGCCCACAGACTTACGCGTGCGCAGTCAAACGCGGCGATCAGGATTGGCTGAACTTCGTTAACACCGCACTGCATGAAGCGATGACCGGCGTTGAATTCCCGACTTATGCGGCGTCGTTCAAACAATGGTTCGGCGTTGACTTGCCTTCACCAGCCATCGGTTTCCCAGTCGAATTCAAATGATCCCGTGAGAGTGGGGCGATTAAAGTCGCCCCGCTCAAGGTACTGCTGACCATGAACTATCAGTTGAACTTTGCCGCCGTGTGGCGCGATTTCGACACCTTGCTGGCGGGGCTCGGTCTGGGCCTTGAACTGGCCTTGGTGTCGATCGCCATCGGCTGCGTGATCGGCCTGCTGATGGCGTTCGCCTTGCTCTCGAAGCATCGCGCCTTGCGCGTGCTGGCCTCGGTGTACGTCACGGTGGTGCGTAACACGCCGATTCTGGTGTTGATTCTGTTGATCTACTTTGCGCTGCCAAGCCTGGGCATTCGTCTGGACAAGATTCCGTCGTTCATCATCACCCTGTCGTTGTATGCCGGGGCGTACCTGACCGAAGTGTTCCGTGGTGGCTTGCTGAGTATCCCCAAAGGCCAGCGCGAGGCCGGGCTGGCCATCGGACTCGGTGAATGGCAGGTCAAGGCCTACGTCACCGTGCCGGTGATGTTGCGCAATGTGCTGCCGGCGCTGTCGAACAATTTCATTTCGCTGTTCAAGGACACCTCGCTGGCCGCCGCAATTGCGGTGCCGGAGCTGACCTATTACGCGCGCAAGATCAACGTCGAGAGCTACCGGGTGATTGAAACCTGGCTGGTGACCACGGCGTTGTATGTCGCGGCCTGTTACCTCATTGCCATGTTGCTGCGTTACCTCGAGCAGCGTCTGGCGATCCGCCGATAGGAGGCTGCGATGTACGAATCTCCCAGTTGGTTACATGAATTGTGGGTCGCGCGTGAGCCGTTGTGGCAGGGTTTTCTGACCAGCGTGCAAGTGTCGGCACTGGCGATTCTGCTCGGCACGATGCTCGGCGTGGTCACCGGTCTGGTGCTGACCTACGGCAAATTCTGGATGCGCGCGCCGTTTCGTTTTTACGTCGACCTGATTCGTGGCACGCCGGTGTTTGTGCTGGTGCTGGCCTGCTTCTACATGGCGCCGGCACTCGGTTGGCAGATCAGCGCATTTCAGGCCGGGGCCTTGGGCCTGACGCTGTTTTGCGGTTCCCACGTCGCCGAGATTGTTCGCGGTGCATTGCAAGCCTTGCCGCGCGGGCAGATGGAAGCGAGCAAGGCCATCGGCCTGACGTTCTACCAATCGCTCGGCTACGTGCTGTTGCCTCAGGCGCTGCGGCAGATCCTGCCGACCTGGGTCAACTCGTCCACGGAAATCGTCAAGGCGTCGACCTTGCTTTCGGTGATCAGCGTCGCCGAATTGCTCCTCAGCACGCAACAGATCATCGCCCGGAACTTCATGACCCTGGAGTTCTACCTGTTCGCCGGTTTTCTGTTCTTCGTCATCAACTACGGCATCGAATTACTCGGCCGGCACATTGAAAAGCGGGTGGCCTTGCCATGACTCAAGCTCAAGTTTCCCCACAGAATCAGGCGTTGCTGGACATCCGTGGCCTGCACAAACAGTACGGCGCAGTCGAAGTGCTCAAAGGTGTCGATCTGAGCATGCAGCGCGGCAACGTGGTCACGCTGATCGGCTCCAGCGGCTCGGGTAAAACCACGCTGCTGCGTTGCGTGAACATGCTCGAAGAATTCCAGTGGTGGGCAGATCCTGCTCGACGGTGAATCCATCGGCTATGACGAGGTCAACGGCAAGCGTGTGCGGCATGCGGAAAAACTCATCGCCCGCCATCGTGCGATGACCGGCATGGCGTTCCAGCAATTCAACCTGTTCCCGCATCTGACCGCATTGCAGAACGTCACCCTGGGCCTGCTCAAGGTGAAGAAAATGCATAAGGATGAAGCTGTGGCGCTCGCCGAAAAATGGCTGGAGCGCGTCGGCTTGCTGGAGCGACGCAATCACTTTCCCGGTCAGTTGTCCGGCGGTCAGCAACAGCGTGTGGCGATTGCCCGGGCGATTGCGATGAACCCGAGCCTGATGCTCTTCGATGAGGTCACTTCGGCTCTCGACCCGGAGCTGGTTGGTGAAGTGCTCAACGTGATCAAGGGCCTGGCCGAAGACGGCATGACCATGCTGCTGGTGACGCACGAGATGCGTTTCGCCTTCGAGGTCTCGGACAAAATCGTTTTCATGAATCAGGGGCGGATCGAAGAGCAGGGGCCTCCCAAGGAACTGTTCGAACGTCCGCAATCGCCGCGTCTGGCTGAGTTTCTGAAAAATACGCGGTTTTAATCTTACGTTTTCACATCAGGAGAAACACCCATGAGCATTACGCGTTACGGCACCGGCAGCACCGCCGCTGGCGGCCAGCCACGTCCCTTCGCTCGCGCCGTTGAAGCGGATGGCTGGCTGCATGTGTCCGGCCAGGTGCCGGCGGTGGATGGCGAAATCATTGTTGGCGGCATCGTCGAGCAGACCCACCAGACCATGAAGAACCTGATCGCGATTCTCGAAGAGGCCGGGTATGGCCTCGAAGACGTGGTGCGTGCCGGCGTGTGGCTGGATGATCCGCGGGATTTCAGCAGTTTCAACAAGGTTTTTGGCGAGTACTTCAAGCCTGAGCACGCCCCGGCGCGGGCCTGCGTGCAGGCGAGCATGATGGTGGATTGCAAGGTCGAGATCGACTGCATCGCGTACAAGAAGAAGGCCTGAACTACACATCATCGTTCCCACGCTCTGCGTGGGAACGCCTCACGGAACGCTCCGCGTTCCAAGGGACGCAGAGCGTCCCGGGCTGCGTTCCCACGCGGAGCATGGGAACGATCATTAGCGGTAAACTCCCGGCGACTTTGAATGGGAACCACTGAAATGACCGAAGACACCATCAAACGCCGGGCTCGCGGTCTGGACCGGGCGTTCGATATTCTCGATTTCCTCAAGGAGATCGGCCAGCCGCTGCGCCCCAACGACATCGCCAACGGCATCGGCAGCCCGAAATCCACGGTCTACGAACTGGTTGCATCGTTGCTGGAGCGGCGGATTCTGGAACCGGTGGGCAAGGACGGTCATGTCTACCTTGGTCGGCAGCTGTACTTCCTCGGTCAGGCGCATTTGCGTCATTTCGACCTCAGCCGCGAGGCTGATCATGCCTTGCAGGAAATCGTCAGCCAGACCCGTGAAACCGCGCAGATGTGCCTGCTCAACGGGCGTAAATACACCGTGGCACTGATGAAGGAGGGCGAGCGGCATTTCCGCATTTCCTCCGACATCGGTGAAAACGCGCCCATCCCGTGGACCGCTTCCGGGCGCCTGCTGCTTGCGCATTTAAGCGATCAACAGATCATCGACCTGATCGACGAAAACGACTTCATCCTGCCCGACGGCGAGCGCCTGCCGCTGGAGCGTTTTCTGGCGGAAATCCGTCAGGCCGGCATCGATGGTTTCTTCTCCTTCGACAGTGTTGCCGACACCTTTACCCATTGCTTCGCCGCGCCGGTCAAAGACGCGCAAGGCGTGGCCATTTGCACCTTGTGCATCGTCGCGCCACGGGCCGATGCGAAAAACAATTACAACGACTATCGCCGGGTGCTGATCGAGAGCGCCAACAGCCTCGCCCGGCGGATCAACGAATAACCGCGGCTGGCTGCAGCCGCGAATGTGAGGAGTTCGACCATGACCACTGCCATCAATACTGCTGGAGAAAAGGGCGACGCTGCCATCGGCGCGCACCTGGTACGTGACGTCAGCTTGCCGGCGCTGGTGCTGCATCGCGCAGCGCTGGAGCACAACATCCACTGGATGCAGAAATTCGTCAGCGACAGCGGCGCGGAACTGGCGCCCCACGGCAAAACCAGCATGACCCCGGCACTGTTCAAGCGTCAGCTCGACGCCGGCGCGTGGGGCATCACCCTCGCCAGCGCGACCCAGACCCGGGCGGCTTATGCCCATGGCGTGCGTCGGGTGCTGATGGCCAACCAATTGGTCGGCACGCCGAACATGGCGTTGATTGCCGACCTGCTCGCCGATCCGTCGTTCGATTTCTATTGCATGGTCGATCACCCGGACAACGTCGCTGATCTCGGCGCGTACTTCGCCTCGCGCGGGGTGAAGCTCAACGTGATGATCGAGTACGGCGTGGTCGGCGGGCGTTGCGGTTGCCGCAGCGAGCAGGAAGTCATTGAGCTGGCCAAGGCGATCAGCGCGCAACCGGCGCTGGCCCTGACCGGCATCGAAGGTTACGAAGGGGTGATCCACGGCGATCACGCCGTCAGCGGCATTCGTGAATTTGCCGCGTCGCTGGTGCGCCTTGCGGTGCAGTTGCAGGACAGCGGCGCATTCGCCATCGGCAAGCCGATCATCACCGCCTCGGGTTCGGCCTGGTATGACCTGATTGCCGAGTCGTTCGAAGCGCAAAACGCCGCTGGGCGTTTCCTCAGCGTGTTGCGTCCGGGCAGCTACGTGGCGCACGACCATGGCATCTACAAAGAGGCGCAGTGCTGCGTGCTCGACCGCCGTAGTGACCTGCACGAAGGTTTGCGTCCGGCGCTGGAAGTCTGGGCGCACGTGCAGTCGCTGCCCGAGCCGGGTTTTGCGGTGATCGCACTGGGCAAGCGTGATGTTGCGTTCGATGCCGGTTTGCCGGTGCCGTTGCTGCGTTACAAGGCGGGTGTGGTGCCGGCGCTGGGCGAGGATATCGGTGCGTGCAAGGTCACGGCGGTGATGGATCAGCATGCGTTCATGACGCTGGCGCCGGGCGTTGAGTTGCGCGTGGGCGACATCATTTCCTTTGGTACGTCGCACCCGTGCCTGACGTTCGACAAGTGGCGTGTGGGGTTGTTGGTGGATGAGCAGTTGTCGGTGATCGAGCGCATGGAGACCTGTTTCTAAGACTTGAAACCGAGTCGCGGCCATTCGCGAGCAAGCTCGCTCCCACAGGGGAATGCATTCCAAGTGTGGGAGCGAGCCTGCTCGCGAAGGCGCCAGTCCAGACACCACCGATCAACCAGAGACAGCACAAGATGAACACCCTCAGCCCCTTGGGCCCGAACATTCCACGCATCGCCCTGATCGGCGAATGCATGATCGAACTGCAGCAACGCGCCGACGGTAGCCTGCAACAAAGCTTCGGCGGCGACACCCTGAACACCGCGGTGTATCTGTCCCGCGCCATGGGCGACAAGGCGCAGGTCGATTACGTCACCGCACTGGGCGATGACAGCTTCAGCGACGCCATGTGCCAGATCTGGACCAGCGAAGGCATCGGCCTGGATCTGGTGCAGCGTCTGCCGGGGCGTTTACCGGGCCTGTATTGCATCCAGACCGATGCCAGCGGTGAGCGGCGTTTTCTCTACTGGCGCAACGAAGCGGCAGTTCGCGACTGTTTCACCACCCCGGCCGCCGCGCCGATTCTGGCGGCGTTGCCGGATTACGATGTGCTGTATTTCAGCGGCATTACCCTGGCTGTGCTCGGTGCGTTGGGCCGGGAAAAACTTATCCAGACTTTGATCGAAGCGCGGCAGCGGGATGCGCGCATCGTCTTCGATAACAATTACCGGCCACGCCTGTGGGCCTCGGTCGAAGACGCGCGGGCGGCTTATCGCAACGTGTTGCCGTACGTTGATCTGGCGTTGCTGACGGTGGATGACGAACAGGCGCTGTTTGGTTTCGCTGATTGCGAAGCGGTGTTTGCTGCTTACGCGCAGTTCGGCACGCTGGAAGTGGTGCTCAAGCGTGGCGCCGAAGCCTGTTTGATTCAGTGTGATGGTGAAGCGTTCGAAGTGCCGGCGCAGAAGGTCGAGAAAGTGGTGGATACCACGGCGGCGGGGGATTCGTTCAGTGCGGCGTATCTGGCCAGTCGATTGCTGGGCGGAAGTCCGACGGAGGCTGCCGAGGCCGGGCATCTGCTGGCCAGCAAGGTGATTCAGGTGCCGGGGGCATTGATTCCGAAACAGGCTTGAATGGCCGCTTGCTGCGCAATCGGTTCGCGAGCAGGCTCGCTCCCACAGGGGAATGCATTCCAAATGTGGGAGCGAGCCTGCTCGCGAAGAGGCCCTGGAGCCAAGCACTAATCGCGGTAAAACACCTGCACCAGGTGATACCCGAACTTGCTCTTGATCGGCCCATGCACGGTGCGCAGCGGCTTTTTGAAAATCACCGCATCAATCGCCCCGACCATCTGCCCCGGCCGCACTTCACCCAGATCACCGCCGCGCTTGCCGGACGGGCAGGTCGAGAATTTCTTCGCCAGCACATCGAACGCTTCACCCTTGGCGATGCGTTGTTTGAGCTGTTCGGCCTCTTCGGCGGTTTTCACCAGAATGTGGCGGGCTTGGGCTTTCATCGTGCGATACCTGATAACGGGGTGACGGCGGGGCGCGGATTATGCCTCAAGTCACAGGGTTTGGCTGATCATCGTGCGGATCTTGCTGGCCAGCAGCTCAATGGCAAAGGGTTTGGCAACCATGTCCATGCCATCCTCAAGAAATCCCTGACGCTCGGCGGCTTTCTGCGCATAACCGGTCATGAACAACACCTTGAGGCCCGGCCGATGCTGGCGGGCGATCTCCGCCAGTTGCCTGCCGTTCATGCCCGGCAGGCCGACGTCGGTGACCAGCAGATCGACGCGTAGATCGGACTCCAGCAGGGGCAGGGCGGTCTTGGCATCTTCGGCTTCGTGGGCCTGATAACCCAACTCCCGGAGCAGATCGAGCACCAGCATGCGCACCGCCGGGTCGTCCTCAACCACCATCACGGTTTCACCGGTCGCCGTCGCCGACGGTTGTTCAACGGCGACGATGGCCGGCCGTTCCGGTTCGACGCCATACAAGCGCGGCAGGTACAAGCGCACGCAAGTACCCCGGCCCGGCAGGCTGTCGAGGCTGACATGACCACCCGACTGCTGGGCAAACCCATAAATCATCGACAGCCCCAGCCCGGTGCCCTGGCCGATGGGCTTGGTGGTGAAGAATGGATCGAAGGCCTTGGAACGCACCGAGGGCGTCATGCCGGTGCCGTTGTCGCTGACCGCCAGCATCAGGTAATCGCCGGCCTTGACCGGTTCGAGCGTGGTGATGTCGCTGCCGTCGAGGTAGA
The DNA here is from genome assembly GCF_054682705.1 of Pseudomonas sp. H1_D05. Lineage (NCBI taxonomy): Bacteria > Pseudomonadati > Pseudomonadota > Gammaproteobacteria > Pseudomonadales > Pseudomonadaceae > Pseudomonas > Pseudomonas sp. H1_D05. The sequence continues at coordinate 5,480,523 of NZ_CP162825.1, read as the reverse complement.
CGTTGGCCGTTTCGATCACCAGTTCACCGCCCTCGGGCATCGCATCACGGGCATTGATGACCAGGTTGAGCAAGGCGTTTTCCAGCTGACTGACGTCGGTACTGACCGGCCACACGTTCTCGGCCAGACGCAGGGTCAGTTCGATCGGATCGCCCTTGGTACGGCGGATCAGATCTTCCAGCGAATGCACCAGTTGATTGGCATCGAGGGTTTTGCGATCCAGCGACTGGCGCCGCGAGAACGCCAGCAATCGATGGGTCAGCGCTGCCGCACGGTTGGCCGATGACACGGCGGCTTCGGTAAAACGGCCAATTTCGTCAGCCCGGCCGTTGGCGATGTAGCGCTGCATCAAATCGAGGCTGCCGATGATCCCGGTGAGCATGTTGTTGAAGTCGTGGGCGATACCGCCGGTGAGCTGGCCGACAGCCTCCATCTTCTGCGCGTGGCGCAAGGCATCTTCGGCACGCTCGCGTTCGAACATCTCGTTCTGCAAACGCTGGTTGGCCTGGGCCAACTGTTCGGTGCGGGCGCTGACCCGTTCTTCCAGGGTTTCGTTGAGATTGCGCAAGGCTTCTTCGGTTTTCTTGCGCTCGGTCTCATCGATCACGAAGATATAGAAACCACTGATCGCGCCGTCGGCGGCGTAACGCGGCAGGTAATTCATCAGCGCGTGGCGATTGCTGCCATCGCGGTGCGGGGTATACAGGCTGAATGAGCACGGTCTGCCGGCCAGCGCCTCGGCAATGTAGGGCCGGCGCAGGAAATACGCTTCTTCACCGATGACTTCGCGAATCGTGCGCCCGTAGAGTTCCTGTGGCGTGAGGCCGTACCAGTCCAGATAGGCCGCGTTGTTGAGGCGAAAGCGCTCTTCACAGTCGACATAACTGATCAGGATCGGCATGGCGTTGATGATCAATTGCAGTTCGGTCTGGCTCTGGCGTAACGCCTGTTCGGTGTGTTTGCGCTCGGTCAGGTCCAGCGCCGCGCCGAGAAAACGCATGGGCCGGCCATGATGATCCTTGTAGCAGCGCCCGCGGGCGAACACCCAGCGCACCTCGCCATCGCCTTGCTGCAAGCGATATTCCTCAGCGTATTCGGTGCCGTGGGTGATGCAGTGCTTGATGCTGCGCGCAATCATGGCGCGGTCTTCCGGGTGCACGCCTTGCAAGTAGTCGCTGATCGGCAACCGGCCGGCGAGGCTGGGGTCGACGCCATGCAATTGGGCGAAATGCGCATCGGCGATAAAGCGGTCTTCGCCGATGTCCCAATCCCAGGTGCCGACAGCATCGGTCGCAGCCAGGGCCAGTTGCAGGCGCTCCTCGGTTTCCCGTTGGGCTTTGAGGCTTTCTTCCGAGCGTCGCTGCAGCTCCAGAGCGATGCGGCGGCGTTCGTTGGTTTCGATGGCGGTGACGAGGATTCCGGCAACTTGCGCGGTCTCATCACGAATCGGGCTATAGGTCAGATCCAGCCAGAAGTCGGATTCTCTGCCGTCTCGTTGCAGGGTGAAGCGTCTTTCGCTGTAGGTGCGAACCTGGCCCTGTAGGACGGCGCTGTAAATAGGGTCGGTAAAGTCGCGAAGTTCCGGCCAGATCTGGTGCGCAGGCTGTCCGAAAGCGTGCGGATGCTTGTGGCCGGCAAGCAGGGCGAAACCGTTGTTGTAGATCTGCGTGAGCTGCGGCCCCCACAACAACAGCATCGGCATCGGCGAGTGAATCACGATGTCCACCGCGGTGCGCAGGCTCTGCGGCCAGTTGCCGGCAGCGCCCAGGGGGCTGCGGCTCCAGTCGGTACGGGCGATCAGTGCCTGTGCGTCGTCGGTGTTCGGTACAGCATTCATTACATCAATCCTGAGCGTGGTTCGTTGAGGCGACGTCTATCATTGTTGCAGTTGATCTGCGCCAGGCGCAGGCCGTTGTCTGTTCATTGAATGCTTCGCGGGTGCTTTTTGCCATGGAAATCGATGCGCTGTTGTCAATTTTGTCCAATAAAAACGGTTCGGACCTGTTCCTCTCCACGGGCGCACCGCCCAGTGCGCGCATTGACGGCGTGCTCACAGTGTTGAGCGAACGCCCGTTCAAGAACGGTGAAACCGCCGCCATCGGCGCCTCCCTGATGGACGCCGAGCAACGACGGGAGTTCGACCGGGATCTGGAAATGAACCTGGCGATTTCGCGAGCGGGCATCGGGCGTTTTCGCGTCAATATCTTTAAGCAGCGCAACGATGTATCGATCGTCATTCGCAATGTCAAACTCGACATCCCGCGTTTTGCCGATCTGAAATTGCCGACAGTACTGCTCGACACCGTCATGCTCAAGCAGGGGTTGATCCTCTTTGTCGGGGCCACCGATTCGGGCAAGTCGACCTCGCTGGCCGCGCTGATCGATCACCGCAACCGCCATAGCAGTGGGCACATCATCACCATCGAGGACCCGATCGAGTACATCCATCGCCACCAGCGCTCGATCATCAATCAACGGGAAGTCGGGGTCGATACACGCAGCTTCCACGCGGCCCTGAAAAACACCCTGCGCCAGGCACCGGACGTGGTGCTGATCGGCGAAATCCGTGACCGCGAAACCATGGAACATGCCTTGGCGTTTGCCGATACCGGGCATCTGGTGCTCTCGACGTTGCACGCGCACAACGCCAATCAGGCACTGGATCGGATTATCAATATGTTCCCGGAAGAACGGCGACCGCAGTTGTTGCATACGCTGGGAAACAACCTGAAAGCATTTATCTCGCAACGCTTAGTGCGCACCGTCGATGGGCAACGCAGGGCGGCTGTCGAGGTGCTGTTGGGCACGCCAACCATTGCAGATCTGGTTCGGCGCGGACAGTTCGAGGAGCTGAAACCGATAATGGAAAAATCCCCCGAACTGGGTATGCAGACATTTGATGCGGCGCTGTACGCATTAGTCGCTGAAGGTGCAATCAGTGCACAGGAAGCTTTAAAGAATGCAGATTCGGTGAATAATCTGAAGTTACGGATGAAACTTTCTGAGGAGGCAAATGCTGGTAACGATACAGCGTCCGAAGAATGGGGTTTGATCGATTAATATTTTCTTGATTGTTTGTGTGTGGGTGCCAGGAAACAGTTATTCATGTTTTTTAGATGGATTGGTCGTATCAAAGAAAGTAGAACGTCATCGCGCTGAAGTTGTCAGCTAATTAACTTGATGAGGTTCTAATATGAATGATAAGACCCGGAATAAAACCTTCTGGTCTTCGCCTGTTGCTCTTTCCGAATGGAAGAGCAGGGATGAAGCCGATGCCGTTGAGCGTCAATTGGTTTTGGCTCAACTAGAGGGGGCGTTAAGCCAATACACGGATGATCAAAAGATCAATTGGTATGGGCATGAAGTAGAGTTGCAAACCGGATCGTCGTTGTTCGAGATCTATAATCCCGGCAGTCTTTTGCTTAATGAGTTGCTTGCTACCGGCCCGGTATTCGGTGCGATTGCCAGGGAAGGCGCAAGCGATCATGACGGACTTCTGCGTGTTACGCCCGACGGCAAGATGGAAGTCCGTGCGGTCAGGGGGTGGGTGGATCTGGTCGCGGCGCGGCACTTTGAATACAGTGTTCCGACACAATCTGCACTGACGTTGATTTCGGATATAGCAAAAGTGGCCGGTGGTTATATATGGCCTGATAACGCTATAACCCTCGATCAATGGTTCCGCTTTCATGACATAAACTTGCCCGACAACAAGGCAAAGGTCAGGAATTTGATCGATTTATTCGAGTTTGATCCGCCAGTGCCAGAGCCGGGCAACTACTGGGAGCATTTTCAAACCGAAGATCCGGCATTGGTCGTATTAAGCGAGGAACAGTTTTCAGCTATTCGTAATGCGACTGCCAAGTTGATGCCCAACAGAAAACTTCTCACGGCCCTCTACAATGTTACCGGTCGCGCCGCCGTCACACATGAACGTGCGGCTCAACGGGTCATTGAACTCGTCAATCATCCGATTGCTCTGAATCTCGCCGGTGACTACCTGAAAGAACTGGACTGGTTCGGTGTGAACGAGGGACAGCAGGCTTCCGATGACATTCTCCGGCAATTGCTGATGACGGCGATATTGCTCGACCTTGATCCATCGATTGGTCACGGCATACAGCGTAATCGCGTGGTCGGACTTGATCTGTATGCGCCGAAAAATGTTGATTGTCACCCCTCGGTCATACTTGAGGCGCTGACGGCTGTGCTGCGAACCCGACAATGGGTTGAGGCTGGTCTGGAGCTGTTGGTTGCCCACTTGCTGTTGGCACGCAACGCACCCGAGTTTCTGGTCAGGGAGATTCCCTCGTCGGTTACCTTGGGTTCGATTGGATGGATCAATTTCTGTCGCGCCGTCATGCTGGTCGAGACACTGAAATCCGGTGCGACGCGTGGCATGACCTATGCGCAGGTCATGGCGTATGGCGAACTTGAACCGGTCAGTGAGTCGCAGAAACACAAGCGTGACCTGGCCATGATTGACCCGATCGTCGATTGGGCATTGATCAACCAGATTGTGACCGCCGCTGAACTCGAGCAGGCCGAGCAAACCACTACCCGACGTGCAATTGACGCATTCGAGCGCCACTCGGAAACGTTCGCTCAAATCGCCAAGGCATTTTCGACGCCGTTACCCGACAGAGCGAAGATTGCCCGATCCGCTTTGCAAGTCGCCGCGCCAGGTTGCGACAGCCTGGACGAAAAAGCACTGTCCGAGAAAGGCGGACAGCTAGTCATGTCGATGGTCGACTTGCATCAATCAGGTGATCTGGTCACTGGCCAGTGGGATAGGCGTACCGTGCGCCTGGTCACTAACGGTGTCCTCAGGCCGGCCATCAACTACAACCCGTCCGGTGTCAGCCTTTACGCGCGTTACCCGAACCTGTTGAAGCTAGGATCCTGTGACGAGGAGATGGATCGTCAGCTGGCTGTGCATTTCGATGATTTGAACAGCGCCATGTTGTCTAGCGTGAAACTGGCTTTGGCGCAGATGCCAGAGGCGGATTTGCACGTCTTCATGAATGCCGATATTCACTTCCTGACCGTACGCGAGTCCGCTATTTATTCTAAATCGCGCGGCCTGGGCGGGCCCCTGAAAATCGATCTTGACCAGGAAACAATGCAAAGCAGAGATGCCGCCACGGGACGTTTTGGCATTGTGATGTATGCGTCTCACGAGAATGCGGACATCTGCTACGAACTGTTCACATCGCGCGCCGAGACTCGAAAAAATGACGCCTTGGCGGCGTTCATCAAGCGAGAGCGAAAACTGCGACAACGTTCAAGAATGAGTGCCAGTGCGGATCTAACGTTTCCACTGAGCATCACCGCGACGCAACTCCTGCCGCTCGATGTAAAACGCTATACCCATGCGGCTGCCGAGGACTCTTCGATCACCAGCAGCATGGCCATTATCGATAATTTTGGCCTGCTGAACGCACCGCAAGCATCGTCGACGCCAAAGTCAGGGTTCTATCAAAAATTCAACGACGCGAATATCGAACGTATCGCCACGTTTCTGGTTAAAAATCGACCTTATCTGAACAAGAACGAGCTGAGAGAACTGGTACGCGTCCCGACTCCGCTTGAACTTTCCAGGGAGGAGGGCGAGCGATTGCTGACTTATTTCATCGACCTGGTGGTGCCTTTCAAAAAGTGCATCGAGGATATTGCCTCGGGTGAACATGACAAGGTCGTCGACGGAGTTTACGGATGTCTGATGGATGGCATCGGCCTGGTGGGCACGGTGGCAGGAGCCACCTCCAAAGTCTTGAGCATATCGGCGAAGGCTATTTCAACCACATCCAGGGCGGCGCGTTTTACCCGATTGGCATTCACCTCGGCCGTTTCCCTTTTCAACCCGCTGGATGGGGTGCCCTCTGGCATTCAGGCGGGCGGAAAACTGGTGAATAAGGGCTTGTTGCGATTTAGCAAAAACAGCCATGAACTGGTTGCCAGGGCCAACAGCCAATTGCACAAACTCAGTGGTCGTCGGCAGTCCTATGATTTGCTCGGTGCGTCGCAAAGTACCCATTTGGGGTTGGGTCACTGGCAACCGCGCGGCACGCCTGGCAACGTTGTTGTTCTGGCGGCCCGCAGTGGCAACCAATGGTACGCCTTGAACCGCCGTGGCAAGTTGTGGGGTCAACCGCTAAGCGGCTTCGCCTATCAAACGCCCTTGCAGTTGCCGTATTCGACCAAGACACTTCCCGCGAGCTACACGCGCAACTTCATCGAAACAAGCCTGCCTCGCGCTCGGGCGAAGATTGACAACGCTATTGCTGTGATCAGCCGACATGAGTTCAAGCGAGACGGCGATCTGCTGATGAAGGCACTGTTCGGTAGCACGCCGCAGGTAGCGACTGATCGACTGGTGAATTATCTGCGCTTGATTCGCTTTGATTTCGCTGGCTTCTCGGTGAGCAACACGCTTCTCGATGCAGTGAAGCATAACGAGACACTCGCCTCTTTTGATGTGAACAACTACAAGCGATGGAAAAGTGCCAGCTCCAACGACGCATCGGGTATTGCGTTTATCGAGATTTATACTCAAAACCTGAACAAACACTTCGTCAATCTGGGCTTCAACCATGACGTGGTGGCCGATGACCTGATCCATGAACTGTTCCATGGCAGTGCGCAGACCGTGGATGTCGGCTACGCCACGGACACAGAGCATGCAAGCCACAGCGGGCAGCGACTGGATGTAGCGCAGTTGCTGGATCTTGCGTCCGGCAACCTCCTTGTCGGCGACTCGATCGCTGGCAATCATGCGGTATCCAAGGCCTTTGAGAATGCCGACTCGCTGGCAATTGCCACTTCGTTACTGAGTCAAATGGCTACGGACAAAACGACATTCGACCGCAACATGACGATCATTCGCAGGGCACTCGATGCCAGTGGCGGTAGAGCGATTGGTCAGCCGGTTGTGATTACGCTGAACAAACCCCGCTGACGCCAGGCACCGTCGCCAACGCTTGCCGTAAGCGTATCAGCGCCGGGTTCAAATGCTCAGTTCCAGCCGATCCCGAAACTGCTCCAGCGCTTCGGGATTGGCCAACGCATCGGTGTTTTTCACCCGCCTGCCGTGCACCACCTCGCGCACTGCAAGTTCGACAATCTTGCCGCTGATGGTGCGCGGAATGTCCGTCACCGCAACGATCTTCGCCGGTACATGCCTTGGGGTGGTATTGGCGCGGATCTCCTGACGAATGCGTTGCTCCAATGCGTCATCCAGAGCCAGCCCTTCGCGCAACTTCACAAACAGCACAACCCGCACGTCATCCTGCCACTGCTGACCGATAGCGACGCTGTCCAGCACTTCGCTGACTTTCTCGACCTGCCGATAGATCTCCGCTGTGCCAATGCGCACGCCACCCGGGTTGAGCACTGCGTCAGAGCGACCATGGATCAGCATCCCGCCGTGAGGCCGTTGCTCGGCGTAATCGCCCTGTGCCCAGACCCCGGGAAACAGGCTGAAATACGATTGCCGCAATTTTGCGCCGTCCGGGTCATTCCACAGGCCAATCGGCATGGCCGGGAAATGCCGGGTGCAGACCAGTTCACCTTTTTCACCAAGCACCGGTTGGCCGGCGTCATTCCAGACTTCGACCGCCATGCCCAGGCTCTTGCCCATGATCTCGCCGCGCCGCACCGAGGACAGCGGATTGGCGTTGACGAAGCACGAAACAATATCAGTGCCGCCCGACATCGACGCCAGGCATACATCCGCTTTCAAGTCGCGATAGACGAAGTCATAGCTTTGCGGCGATAACGCTGAGCCCGTGCACAGCAGCGTCTTCAGGCTGCTCAGATCATGACTTTCCCGGGGCTTGGCGCCGCTGCTTTCCAGGGTGGCGAGAAACTTGGGGCTGGTGCCGAACACACTGATGCGCTCGTCGTCGATCAAGTCGAGCAAACGCTGGTTGTCCGGGTGGAACGGCGAGCCGTCGTACAGCACCACGGCGCTGCCGACCGCGAGCGCCGAGACCAGCCAGTTCCACATCATCCAGCCGCAGGTGGTGTAGTAGAAAAGTCGATCGCCGGGGCCGAGATCGCAATGCAGGCCGTGTTCCTTGACATGTTGCAGCAACACGCCGCCGGTGCTGTGAACGATACATTTCGGCACGCCGGTGGTGCCGCTGGAATACAGCACGTACAGCGGATGATGGAACGGCACCGGGACAAAGTCCGGTTCGCCGCCGACCTGATAAAAGTCATCCCACACAGTCACTTCGGCGGGAGTCTTGTATGCCTCGACACGGGCCTGCGGCTGGGCGTAAGGCACGATGATCAACTGCCTCAGGGTTGGCAGTTGCTCGAGTATTCCGTTGATTTTGTCGGTCTGCTCGATGACTTTGCCGGCATAGCGATAACCGGCGCAGGTGAGCAGCACCTTGGGTTCGATCTGGCCGAAGCGATCGATCACCCCATGGGTGCCGAAATCCGGTGAGGAGCACGACCAGATCGCACCGAGGCTGGTGGTGGCGAGCATCGCCACCGGGGTCTGCCAGGTATTGGGCATGCAGGCGGCGACGCGATCGCCAAGACCAACACCGGCGGCGCGCAAACCGGCTTGAAATCCGGCGACATGCTCGGCGAGTTCGGCCCAGGTCAACTGCTCGCGTTGACCGTTTTCCGCCACGCTGATCACCGCCACGGCATCGTCACGCCGCCGCAGCAGGTGTTCGGCGAAGTTCAGCGTGGCGCCTGGAAACCACTCGGCGTCGGGCATCTTTGAGCCTTCGCGCAGCACGGCATCGGGTTGCGTGTGGAAGCGGATATCGAAGAAATCGACAATCGCCTGCCAGAATTCCGCGCGCTGCTCGACGCTCCATTGGTGCAGGGCAGGGTAATCGTCGACTTTCAGTGAATGGCGTTGATTGACCGCACGACGGAAGGTGTCCATGCGCGACTGGGCGATACGGTTGGCGTCGGGTTGCCAGAGGATGTCGGACATTGTTTGCCTCTTGTTTTATTCATGCACAAAGCTTGGGCGGTTCACCTATCCCCGGTAGGAGTGAGCCTGCTCGCGATAGCGGTGTGCCAGAACCGTAAAAGTTAACTGACACAAAGCTATCGCGAGCAGGCTCACTCCTACAGGGACGCAGCATTACTGCGCCAACCACCCACCATCAATATTCCACGCCGCGCCGCGCACCTGGCTGCCAGCCTCGCTGCACAAAAACAACACCAGTTCGCCCAGATGCTGCGGCGTCACGAATTCCAGCGATGGTTGCTTCTCGGCCAGCAAATCATGCTGTGCCTGCTGCGGATCGACCCCCTTGGCCGCACGGTCATCGATCTGCTTCTGCACCAGTGGCGTGAGCACCCAGCCCGGGCAGATCGCGTTGCAGGTGACATTGCTGGTCGCGGTTTCCAGGCCGACCACTTTGGTCAAGCCGATCACACCGTGCTTGGCGGCGACATACGCCGCTTTGCCGGTCGAACCGACCCGGCCATGCACGGAGGCGATATTGATGATCCGCCCCCAGCCTTTGGCGCGCATTCCCGGCAAGCTCAGGCGCGTACTGTGAAACACCGAGGACAGGTTGATGGCAATGATCGAGTCCCAGCGCTCGACGGGAAAATCCTCCACGGCGGCGACGTGTTGGATGCCGGCGTTGTTGATCAGAATGTCGACACCGCCGAATTCGCGCTCGGCGTAATTGATCATGTCGGCGATCTGCGCCGGATCACTGACATCGGCCGGATGATGGCCGACCTTGCCGCCGAACCGGGCGACTTCGGCGATGACTTTCGACGCATCGCCAAAACCATTGAGAATCAGATTCGCGCCAGCCTTGGCCAGGCTCAGTGCGATGCCCAGACCAATGCCGCTGGTGGAACCAGTCACCAGCGCGGTCTTGCCGGAAAGAGTCGTCATGAATACCTCACACAATGCCAGTGGCGTAGAAAGTGCCGATCACTACGAAAACCGCCAGGGTCTTGATCAGCGTAATACAGAAAATGTCTTTGTAGGCTTCGCGATGGGTCAGGCCCGTCACCGCGAGCAAGGTGATGACCGCGCCGTTGTGCGGCAGGGTGTCCATGCCGCCACTGGCCATCGCGGCGACGCGGTGCAGTACTTCCAGCGGAATATTCGCGGCGTGGGCTGCACTGATGAACTGCTCGGACATCGCCGCCAGCGCAATGCTCATGCCGCCCGACGCGGAGCCGGTGATACCGGCCAAAAGGGTCACGGTGATGGCTTCGTTAACCAGCGGATTGGGAATCTGCTTGAGCCAGTCCGCCAGCACCAAAAAGCCTGGCAGCGACGCGATCACCGCGCCGAAGCCATACTCCGAGGCGGTGTTCATCGCCGCCAGTAACGCGCCGCTTACGGCACTTTTGCTGCCTTCGGCGAGCTTGCTGCGAATCGCCTGAAAGCCAAACGCCAGCACCATCAGAATGCCGACCAGCAAAGCCGCCTGCACGGCCCAGATCGCCGTCAGTTTGGCGATCTCGGTGGTCACCGGAGCCGCCATGCCCGGCAGCGCGAGACTGTGGGTCTTGCCGTACCACTGCGGAATCCATTGGGTGAACAGCAGGTTCATGATGCCCACCGCCAGCAATGGCGACAGGGCAAGCCATGGGTTTGGCAGTTTCAGATCTTCAGCGGTTTCCGGCTCGTTGCGCAATTCAGTGCCGTAGCCTTCGCCAGCACGTTGCGCCTTGTTGCGTTGCCGCTGCAAAAACAGCATGCCGGTGCAGAACACGAAAATCGTGCCGATCACCCCCAGCCACGGCGCCGCCCATGCGGTGGTGTTGAAAAAGGTGCTGGGGATGATGTTCTGGATCTGCGGCGTGCCCGGCAGGGCGTCCATGGTGAACGAGAAAGCGCCGAGAGCGATGGTGGCCGGGATCAGCCGCTTGGGGATATTGCTCTGGCGGAACATCTCGGCAGCAAACGGATAGACCGCGAAGACCACCACGAACAGCGACACGCCGCCGTAAGTAAGCAGAGCGCAGACCAGCACGATCACCAGCATCGCTTGCTTGGTGCCGAGCAAGCGAATGGCCGCCGCGACAATCGAACGGGAGAAGCCCGACAGTTCGATCAACTTCCCGAACACGGCGCCGAGCAGGAATACAGGGAAATACAGTTTGATGAAGCCGACCATTTTCTCCATGAACACCCCGGTGAACGCAGGGGCGACGGCGGAAGGGTCGGTGAGCAGAACCGCGCCGAGGGCGGCAATCGGGGCGAAGAGGATAACGCTGTAGCCACGGTAGGCGGCCAGCATTAGCAGCGCCAGGGCTGCCAAGGCAATGATCACACTCATGGTGTGTCTCTCCAGAATTGTTATTTTTGTGGGTAGAACGGGTGTGGGAGAGGTGTTAGCGAGATCTGTGCCAGATACGTAAGCAATTGAAATATATGAAGTTAATCTGAGTGATTGAGTGGCGAATGAGTTGTTTGTCTCTGTTTTGAGATAGTGTTGATCGATTTGGCGTCATCGCGAGCAGGCTCACTCCTACAGGGGGGATGTGTACACCGGTAAAACTGTAGGAGTGAGCCTGCTCGCGATGAGTGCGAAGCACTCCTTTATGCATATCTACATATAGAGATTAACGTCTCTATATAGAGATTCAGGCGATTCCCAACGCCACCATTTTCTTGTACAACGTCGACCGCCCAAGCCCCAGTCGAGCCGCCGCTTCCGGCACGTTTCCCGCGCATTGCACAAGGGTCGACTGAATCAGTTGCCGGTCGAAACGCGCCCGCGCCTCGGTGAACGTCTCAGACACCGACGCTTCAGCCATTGGCGTCAGCGCACGCTCGACCGGCGTCAACGTGCCAATCGCCGCACGAATATCCTGCTCGGTCAGCATCAAGTCATCACTGAGCAACGCCGCCCGTTCGAGCACATTACGCAGTTCGCGAATGTTCCCCGGCCAGGCATGCTGGCCGAGCAACGCCAGCGCATCCCGGTGCAGTTCGTGTTGGCTGCGCAGTTCTTCCAGAATCGCTTCACTGAGTGCCGGTAAATCATCAAGGCGTTCACGCAATGGCGGCACCTGAATCGGCAACACATTCAGGCGATAGTACAAATCGGCACGGAACTCGCCGCGCTTGATCGCCGCTTGCAGATCGGTCGAGGTGGCAGCAATCACGCGCACGTCGCTCTGAATCACCTCGTTGGAGCCGACCGGTTCGAACTCCTTTTCCTGCAACACGCGCAGCAGTTTGCTTTGCAGGGGCAGCGGCATGTCGCCGATCTCGTCGAGGAATAACGTGCCGCCCTGGGCGATCTGCAACTTGCCGGTGCGACCCTTGCGGTCGGCGCCGGTGAACGCGCCCGGTGCCGTGCCGAAAAATTCCGCCTCCAGCAGTGCCTCGGGAATTGCCGCGCTGTTAATGCTGACGAATGCTTTGTGCGCCCGTGGCGAGGCACTGTGAATCGCTTGGGCCAGCAGCTCTTTGCCGGTGCCGGTCTCACCGAGCAGCAACACCGGTGACTCGGCGCTGGCACTGCGCCGGGCGCGGCGTTTGACTTCGAGGCTGGCGGCGCTGGTGCCGATGAAATGGGCGAAGTTGTATTTGGTCTGCCGGGCGCGCAGCAGAGAACGGGTCGAGGCCAGTTCTTCCTGCATGCTCAAGTAGCGTTTGAGCATCGGTGACAACGTGCGCAACTCGTCGAACAGGGCAAAACCGATCGCGCCGATGACCGTGCCGGCGTCATCGTGGATCGGCAGGCGCATCACCACCAAAGGCTCCTTCGGCGTGTCCTGCATGTCCAGAAGAATAGGGCGACCGGTGCGCACGACTTCGCGCAACAGGCTGCCGGGAATCACGCTTTCACAGGGTTTGCCGATCGCGCCTGCAGCCGATTCAAGACCGAAACGCCGAGCATAACGTTCGTTCATCCAGACGATGTTGGCATCGCGGTCGACAATCACCGTGCCTTCGCTGGACTGCTCGATGATCTCGAACAGCGAACGGATCGCCAAGGTGCGCACCCGTTGGTAGTCCTTGAGGCTTTCGGTGGTGTTCATGGAGGCTGATCCTGATTGTATGTTGCCTGTTCCGGCCCTTTCGCGAGCAAGCTCGCTCCCACAGTGAACCGGGTTGTTCACAAATGTTGTAAACGACCGTGAACCTTGTGGGAGCGAGCTTGCTCGCGAAAGCCGTGACCCGGTTTCAGGTCGAGCACAGATTATGCCTACCCCGGATGCGCCGCCGCCAACAGCTCTTTGGTGTACGGATGCTGCGGCGCATCAAACACCTCATGGCTGGCGCCACGCTCGACCACTTTGCCGTCCTTGATCACGATCATGTCGTGGGCGAGGGCGCGCACCACCGCCAGATCGTGGCTGATGAACAGATAGGTCAGACCGTGTTTTTCCTGAAGCTGGCGGAGCAGGGCGACCACTTGTTTCTGCACCGTGCGATCCAGCGCCGACGTCGGCTCATCAAGCAGGATCAGCGCCGGTTTCAGCACCAGAGCTCGGGCGATAGCGATGCGTTGGCGCTGGCCACCGGAGAATTCGTGGGGATAGCGATGGCGACTTTGCGGGTCGAGACCGACCTCTTTGAGTACACGGATCACTTGCTCATCGCATTCATCAGCCGTCGACTCGCAGTGCACTTCCAGGCCTTCGCTGATGATCTGCGCGACTGACATGCGCGGGCTGAGGCTGCCGAACGGATCCTGAAACACCACCTGCATCTGGCGGCGCCATGGGCGCATTTGCTTCTGATTGAGACCGTCCAGTGCCTCGCCCTGAAAGCGGATACTGCCTTCGGAGTCGAGCAGACGCAGGATCGCCTGACCCAGCGTCGACTTGCCCGAACCCGACTCGCCGACGATGCCCAGCGTCTTGCCACGCTGGATGCTCAGGCTGATGCCATCCACCGCGCGCAGGTACTGCTTGCGCTGGAACAGACCGCCACCGACGACAAACTCAACCTTGAGATCGTCAACTTCCAGCACGTTTTCGCGCTCATCCCGAGGCAGTGCTTCGCCTTCGGGCTCGGCGTTGAGCAGCACGCAGCTGTAAGGATGCTTCGGTTCGGTAAACAGGGTTTCGCAGGGTGCCTGCTCGACGATTTCCCCGGCCTTCATCACGCACACGCGTTGCGCAATGCTGCGCACCAGATTGAGGTCATGGCTGATCAGCAGCAGCGACATGCCCAGGCGCTGTTGCAGGGATTTGAGCAGCAGCAGGATCTTGCGCTGCACGGTCACGTCAAGCGCGGTGGTCGGTTCGTCGGCGATCAACAGCTCCGGTTCGCAGGCCGGGGCCATGGCGATCATCACCCGTTGGCGTTGTCCGCCGGAAAGTTGATGCGGGTAAGCCTTGAGGCGTTCCTTGGGTTTCTGGATGCCCACCAGTCCGAGCAGTTCGAGGATCCGCGCCTGCGCCGCTTTGCCGCCGAGGCCACGGTGTAGCAGCAGGGTTTCGCCGATCTGTTTTTCGATGGTGTGCAGCGGATTCAGCGAGGTCATCGGTTCCTGAAAAATCATGGCGATGCGGTTGCCACGCAGTTCGCGCAAGACTTTGGGATCGGCGCCGATCAGTTCCTGTCCGCGATAGCGAATGCTGCCAGTGGTTTGCGCTTCGCTTTCGGGCAGCAATTGCAGAATCGAATGGGCAGTCACCGATTTGCCTGAACCCGACTCGCCAACCAGGGCCAGACACTCACCGGGGCGAATGTCCAGGCACAGGTCGCGCACCACGCTCTGGTCATGGAAGGCAACGTTGAGGTTACGGATTTCAATCAGGTTGTCAGTCATGGCCACGCTTCAGGATCGAGGGTCGAACGCGTCACGCAACGCTTCGCCGATGAACACCAATAAAGAAAGAATCAGCGCCAGGGTGAAAAACGCCGTCAACCCGAGCCAAGGTGCTTGCAGATTCTGTTTGCCCTGACCGATCAACTCACCCAGCGAGGCGCTGCCGGCGGGCATGCCGAAACCGAGAAAATCCAGCGCGGTGAGGGTGGAAATCGCCCCGGTCAGAATGAACGGCAAGTAGCTCAATGTTGCATTCATGGCGTTGGGCAGAATGTGCCGGAAGATCACCTTGCGATCGCTCAGGCCCAGCGCGCGGGCGGCTTTGACGTACTCCAGATTACGTCCGCGCAGGAACTCGGCGCGCACCACATCCACCAGCGCCAGCCATGAGAACAGCGCCATGATCCCCAGCAGCCACCAGAAATTCGGCTCGACGAAACCGGAGAGGATGATCAACAGGTACAACACCGGCAGCCCCGACCAGACTTCCAGCAAGCGCTGCCCGAGCAAATCGACCCAGCCACCGTAGTAGCCCTGCAATGCCCCGGCGGCGATGCCGATCAGAGCGCTGACAAAGGTCAGCATCAAGGCAAACAGAATCGACACCCGAGCACCGAAAATCACCCGCGCGAGCACGTCTCGCGCCTGATCATCAGTGCCCAGCCAGTTGACCGCCGTCGGCGGGCTCGGCGCCGGTTTGTTGAGGTCGTAGTTCGGCGTGTCATCGCTGAACGGAATCGGCGGGAACAGCAGCCAGCCACCGTCTTTGCGAATCAGGTTCTGCACATAGTCGCTGCGGTAATCGGCCTGGAACGGCAGTTGTCCGCCGAACTCCTGCTCGGTGTGGCGCTTGAACACCGGGAAGTACCACTGGTCCTGATAGCTGACGACCAGAGGCTTGTCATTGGCGATCAACTCACCACCCAGTGTCACCACAAACAGGCCGATAAACAGCCATAGCGACCACCAGCCACGACGGTTTTTCTTGAAGCGCTCGAAGCGCCGACGCCCTAGAGGGGAGAGCTCGAACATCAGGCGTTCCTCGCGGCGAAGTCGATGCGCGGGTCGACCAGCGTGTAGCACAGGTCACCCACCAGTTTTATCAGCAGGCCGAAGAGGGTAAAGATGAACAGCGAACCAAACACCACCGGATAGTCTCGCGAAACTGCTGCTTCGTAGCTCATGCGCCCAAGACCATCGAGGGAGAAGATCACTTCGATCAGCAAGGAGCCGGCGAAGAACACACTGATGAACGCCTGCGGGATGCCGGACACCACCAGCAGCATCGCGTTGCGGAACACATGGCCGTACAGCACGCGACGCTCGCTCAGGCCTTTGGCGCGAGCGGTCACCACATATTGGCGGGTGATTTCATTGAGAAACGAGTTCTTGGTCAGGATGGTCAGCGTGGCGAAACCGCCGATCACCAGCGCCGTGACCGGCAGCACCAGGTGCCAGAAGTAGTCAGCGATTTTGCCGAGGGTCGACAGCGATTCGAAGTTGTCCGACACCAGGCCACGCACCGGAAACCAGTTCAATGACGTGCCGCCGGCAAACACCACGATCAGGAACATCGCAAACAGAAACGCCGGCATCGCGTAGCCGATGATGATCGCCGTGCTGCTCCAGATATCGAAATGACTGCCATGGTGCACGGCCTTGCGGATCCCCAGCGGGATCGACACCAGATAGGTGATCAGTGTCGCCCATAGCCCGAGGGAAATGGTCACCGGCATTTTTTCCAGGATCAGGTCGGTGACTGTCGCGCCACGGAAAAAGCTTTTGCCGAAATCCAGTTGCGCGTAGTTCTTCAACATCAGCCACAAACGTTCATGGGCCGGTTTGTCGAAGCCGTACTGTTTTTCGATGTCCTTGATCAGTTGCGGATCGAGGCCGCGACTGGCGCGGGAAGTACCGCTCATGGTTTCGCTGGCGCCGCCGCCGACACTGGCGCCGCCGATCCCTTGCAGGTGAGCGATGGCCTGTTCCACCGGACCGCCGGGCGCGGCCCGGATAATCACGAAATTGACCAGCAGGATGATCACCAGCGTCGGGATGATCAGCAGCAGGCGCCGCAGTATGTAACCCCACATCAGTGCGGCCCTCCGGGTCTGCCACGGGCAATTTTTTCCGCGGTCATCTGCTGATTGGTCAGCGGTGTGCTGCTGATTTCCCACCAGCTCTCGATGGCTTCGTCATTGCTGGCTTGCACCGACGGAATGCCGAAACGGTTCCACCACACGGTCGAGGTGCCCGGTGGATAGTAGTTGGGAATCCAGTAGTAATTCCATTGCAGGACCCGGTCCAGGGCGTGCGCGTAATGCAGCATGTCGGACTGGGTGGAGGCGCGGATCAGGCCGTTGATCAACGTATCCACGGCAGGATTTTTCAACACCATGTAGTTGTTCGCGCCCGGGTCGTTGGCCGATGCGGAGGCGAAGTAATTGAGCAATTCGCCCCCCGGCGAGGTGCTGACCGGGTAGCCGGTGACGATCATGTCGTAGTCGCGGCTCATCAGGCGATTGACGTATTGCGAGGAGTCGATACGGCGGATGTTCAGATCGATGCCGATCTGTTTCAGCGTGCGCTTGTACGGCAGCAGCAAGCGATCCATGCCGTTCTGGCTGACCAGGAAGGTGAAGCTCAGTGGTTCGCCCTGGGCGTTCACCAACTGATCGCCATCCGGTTTCCAGCCCGCCTGTTCGAGCAGTTCGAGGGCCTGCAACTGTTTGTCACGGATGACACCGCTGCCATCGGTTTTCGGCGCCTCGAAGACTTTAGTGAAAACCTCTTCGGGAACCTGGTCGCGCAGCGGTTCGAGGATTTTCAGTTCCTGCGCATCGGGCAGTTCGCTTGCCGCCAGTTGTGTGTTGGAAAAGTAGCTCTGCTGGCGGATATACATACCGCGCATCATCTGCCGGTTGCTCCACTCGAAATCCCAAAGCATGGCCAAGGCCTGGCGTACGCGGCGATCGGCGAACATGGGTTTCTGCAGGTTGAACACAAAACCCTGGGCTGACTGTGGCGCCTCGGTGGCCAGATGCGCCTTTTGCAGGCGTCCGTCGCTCAGTGCCGGGCTGTCATAGCCGATCGAGTAGCCAGTGGCCGAAAACTCGCGGTTGTAGTCATAGGCGCCACCGCGCAGCACTTGGCGGGCGACGTCGGTATCACCGAAGTACTCGATGCTGAAATGATCGAAATTGTACAAGCCACGACTGACCGGCAGATCCTTGCCCCACCAGTCGGCGTTGCGTTCAAACGTGATACTGCGCCCCGAATCGACCTTGCCGACTCGATACGGGCCGCTGCCCAAGGGGGCTTCATAACCGCCGCCGCCGGCGAAATCGCGACGCTTCCACCAATGCTCGGGGAATACCGGCAGGGTCGCGACGTCCAGTGGCAGGGTGCGGTTTTCATTACTCTTGAAATCGAAGCGCACGGTTAGCGGCGCTTCGACTTCGACGCCTTTGACGTCGGCAAACTGGGTGCGATAACGCAGGCTGCCCTGGGTCATCAATAAATCGTAGGTGTAACGCACGTCTTCGGCGGTGATCGCTTTGCCGTCGGCGAAGCGTGCCTTGGGATTGATGTAGAAGCGCAGCGACAGACCATCGTCCGAGCGTTCCATCTTTTGCGCGACCAGACCGTAGACCGTGTAAGGCTCGTCGAGCGAACGCTGGGCTAGCGGCGAATAGAGCAAGCCATCGATCTGAGTGACGCCGATGCCTTTGTCTATATAAGGAAGGACATGGTCGAAGTGGCCGATCTCGATGGCCGAGCGACGCATTGTCCCGCCCTTTGGCGCTTGCAGGTTGGTGTAGTCGAAATGACTGAAACCGGCAGGATACTTGGCAGGTTCGCCATAAACGGTCAACGCGTGTTGCGGTGCAGCGTTTGCGCCGGTGGCGCCCGTCAACAGGGCGAGGGCGGTGAGCATCAATGTGGGGAAAACCAGTCGCATTGTCAGCCTTGGAACCGGGAAATCGATAAGCGCAAGTTGTACGCTACAGGCGCGTCAGTCGCCAGCCGTATATGTAACTGAAACACAACGGCCCACCAGAAGGCGGGCCGTTGGCAAGCAATCAGGCGACGGATCAGTCCTGACGGCTGGTGACTTCCAGCAGGTGATAACCGAACTGGGTTTTTACCGGACCTTGCACGACGTTGATTGGCGCGCTGAAGACCACGGTGTCGAATTCCTTGACCATCTGGCCAGGACCGAACGAACCCAGATCACCGCCCTGACGGCTCGATGGGCAGGTGGAGTTGGCCTTGGCAACTTCGGCGAAATCAGCGCCACCTTCGATCTGGGCCTTGAGTTCGTTGCACTTGTCTTCGCTGGAAACCAGGATGTGGCGGGCAGTGGCTTTAGCCATGGGGAAACTCTCCAATCTATTTCAGTAAAAGTGTGGAGCCTACCGGATTCAGTGGGCGAATTCTCGGCAAAGTTCCGTTCGATTGTCCGTGGCCTTGATCAGAGATTCGCGGCTCGCAAACGTTCAGCATGTTCGACGTACAGCTCAATCGGGTCGAGCAGTGCGGTTGCCGTGCTGGCCGTGCGGCGCAGGCTGCCCAGATGGTCCAGCGGGTAGTCGGAGCGGATCACTTGCCCCAAGTGAGAACTGAAGCGGCCAACGAAGCCGTCATTCTGCTGCGTTTCGGTCATGAAGTACTGCGATAACGCGTGGCAAATGCTTTGGGTTGGATCGAGTGTCGACGGGCTGTTGGCCGGCAGGACGCCGCTCCATGAGTAATAGCGTACGCCGTTGACCTGTTCCGGGCCTTGTCCGCCCCAAGTGCTGGGCAATCCCTGCGGAAACTTGTCGTTGAACTCGCCTACGCCTTCGGTCGTCAGTGCATTGAGCGCCGCCAGTGCGTTCTGCGGCAAGGTGACACTGCCACTGAGCAACGATAGAAAATCGGCAAATAGCGTCGCTATATTTTGGGCGACGACCTCCGGCAGTCGCCCGGGTATCAGGGCCTTACGCAGAAAGTCGGCCAGTTCCGAACCGTGATTCGGGCCGCTGACGGAGGTTACGGAAGCGACGGCGTGTGGCGCGAGCGCCGCAGCGTATCGAGCAGCCAGTGCTCCCTGACTGTGTCCTATGAGGTTGACTTTGTCTGCACCTGTGCCTCGCAAGACACGATCAATCTGTGCAAGTAATTGTTCACCCCTGGTTTCGTTTTTATGGGTGGCAGAAAGGTGCGGAACAAACACTCGGCTGCCGGCCGTTTTCAGAGCGTCCTTTACGTCATGGAACAGCTCGAAGTGACCGATGCGCTCGAATCCGAACAGGCCATGTACCAACAGGACGGGATAGCGAGTTGAAGCATTCCGTTGCATGTTCTTACCTTTTTCGCAGAAGTTCATCGGGGAATCCGGAGGCCACTCTAAAACACTCATCCCGTTGAAGAAGTAAGAAGGGGCTTCTCTTGGCCGTTGAATCTGGACTAGTGGCTGTACGAATTTTCAGATACTTATGAAATCCGAATCGGAAGTTGAGGACATCTTTCGCTCGGTTGATGGCGTTTTTGCGTAGTTTGCCTACCCGGTGGGAGGCCTTTGCCGGGTGTTCGCGGCGGCTGAGGCTGACATCGAAAGTGTGCGCAATAGCGTTCAATGTTGGCTGTCGACGCCGCCCATGAAAGCGGCGTTCTTTCCAAGGAATGGAGCCACTAATGCACACGCACGAAGTCGAGTTTTGCTACCGGATGCGCCACCCCGTCAGCCCCTGTGTTTCGAACGAACTGCTGCCAGCGGCAATCGTTGATAGTCTGAAGGGGGCGGTGCTTGATCCATCGCTGGGCAAGGTCGTTGTCCGTATTGCTCCTTATGCAAACATGAGCTGCGGCGATCAGTTGCTCTTGAGTTGGGACGGTCTGGACATAGAGGGCTTTGCTTATCAGCATGAAATGGTTCGCTATATCAGCGAAGCCCAGGTCGGCAAAGACATCGTTTTCGTGATCAAAGGCCTGCACATCGCTGCACTGGATGGCGGTTCGCTGGCGGTCTACTGGAAACTGCTCAGTGCGCGCTCGGCTGAACCGGCGGTGTCTGCCCGTGTGCATTTGTCCGTGGGTGATGTCCGGCAACAATTGCTTGCACCGATTGTCGAGGGGGCCATCGGAGGGGCGCTGGATCCGGCGCGGGTGCCGGACGGCACGCTTATCGTGCTCCAGCCTTATGCCCGAATGGCGGCGGGGGATCGAGTCACGTTGCTGTGGGGCGCTGACGCATTGTCCGCAACGTTCAGCGACAGCTTGAAGGTCGAAGCCTTTGCTGTCGCAGACGTACTGTCATTCTGGGTTGAAGGGGCGCACATCGCTGCTCATCTCGGCGGCGAGGTGGTGGTGCGCTATCAGGTCGAGCAGGCGGGCGGAGTCATTCGCGAGTCCGAGGCGGCAAGAATTCTCGTTACCCCGTTCCTGCGGGGAGAGCTTGAGGCTCCCGATGTACTTGAAGCTGAAGACGGCGTGCTGTTGAAAGAGGACTCCGTCGATGGCGTCACCATCGTGATCGGTAATGCCCGGACGCAGGAAGGCGAGTTGGTCTATCTCAAGTGCGACGGGGAACTGTTCAATCATCGGGATGACCGTGAAATCACTCGGGAGACGGCGGGGAAGCCGCTGATCTTCATTGTGCCGCACCGATTCTGGCGTGAGCACCATGGCACGACCGTGCGGGTGGCCTACACGGTTGAACGTCTGGACGATGTCAGTCAGACGTCTGCGGCCACACAGGTGCGAGTGGAGGGGTAACGCGGCGTGACCAGCCCTGCGGTTTGCAATAAATCCGCGGGGCTGGCCGGATAATCAGCCTTTTGTCTGTGTACTGAGGCGTTGAGATGCGTCCAGCAGCAAACGCTCCGTTGCGCTGAAACCGAGGCAGCCATCGGTAATCGAAACCCCGTAACGCAGGGATTCGCTCAGCGGCTGGCAGCCCTCGAACAGGTGAGACTCGATCATCATGCCGATCAGAGAACGGTCACCTTGCAGGCGTTGCTCAAGCACTTCGTTGAAGACGCCAGGCTGGCGTAGCGGGTCCTTGCCACTGTTGGCGTGGCTGCAATCGACCATGATCCGGCTCGGAATCTTCAGGCGATCCAGGTCGGCATGGATTTTGGCCACACTCTCGCGATCATGGTTCGGCCCTTTATGGCCGCCGCGCAGAACCAGGTGGGTGTCGGGGTTGCCTGGCGTTTGAATGATGGCTGGATGGCCCTGACTATCGACGCCGAAATGCCGGTGCGGATGGGCTGCCGAACGCATGGCGTCAACTGCAATGGCGGCACCGCCGTCGGTGCCGTTCTTGAAGCCGACGGGCATGCCCAATCCGCTGGCCATCTCCCGATGGATCTGCGATTCAGTGGTACGCGCGCCAATGGCCACCCAGCTCAACAGATCATCGAAGTAACCGGCAGCCATGGGTTGCAGCAGCTCGGTGGCCACCGGCAGGCCGAGGCGGATCATTTCCAGCATCAGCTCACGCGAAAGCGTAAGGCCGCCAGCCATGTCATCACTGCCATCCAGATGCGGGTCGTAGGCCAGACCTTTCCAGCCGACCGTGGTGCGCGGTTTTTCGACATAGGCTCGCATCACCAACAGCATTTCGCCGCTGACTTCCTCAGCCAGTCGAGCGAGCTTGCCAGCGTATTCGAGTGCGGATTGCGGATCATGGATAGAGCAGGGCCCGACGATGACCAGCAGGCGCTGATCCTGACCGTTGAGAATGGCGCGAACCGCCTGACGGTGGGCGGTGACTTGCTGACTCAAGGCATTGCTCAGGGGCAATTGCTGTTTGAGTTGCAACGAGCTGGGCAGACGCAGAGTCAATGCTTCGTTGGCAGGATTCAGAGTGGACAGCGGCAGAGCAGAAACGGACGAGTTCATATTCGGTCTTCCTGGGCTGGCGGCGGGTTCTCCCGCTCGCTCGGCCCTACTGGGGTGTTCGACAATTGGCCGTATTGGCTACGTGTGTGTGCTTGCCACCTGTAGGTGACCGATCGGAGGCGGCAGGCTGTCCCGAGCGGAAGCTGGTAAATCGCCAGGCGTTAAAGCTGTCGTAACGGTAATAAGTGGCGTAGTTCATTTCGTGAATCCTCAAAGTGTCTGGTGTGTTGCTTAAAAGGTTGGGGCTGAAAAAACAAAACCCCCGGTCGGGAGGCCGACCGGGGGTTGAGAATTCTCTGGTAGGCGACCCGTTGTTATGGGCGCCGTTTGGGTATCAGGCGCGCCAGTGGCTAAACCAATACCCAAAATAAAAGCTGACCGGAGCGCAAACGTCATTCACCCGGGCAGCCGCAACCGAGCGCAAGGCGCTGGCGGTACGAAGCTGTGAGAGGGCGTTGAACATGGTCTGTCTCCAATGAATGGGCCGAGCTTACTAGAGGGCGATACGCCTCAGCAATCAGAAATTGCTATCGCGTAATCAACAAAACATCTATTGCTAGCGTCGCGCTGGAGTTGTGACATTCTGCACTTCGCTTGATGACCAAGGATGAACCGTGTCGACACAAAACATTGCTGCTGCTCAGTCTCTGCTCATTGCCGATGATCTGTTGGTCAAGGCCGAGCGCGTCGTGGGTGCGTGGCTGGGGCGAATTGTTCCTGTTGTGCAAGCCTGATGACATTCCACTTACGATTGGCGGTTCCAGAAGATCTGGCGTTTGCCCGTGATCTTACCTGTCAGAACATGCTGCGCTACTACATTCGCCATGACCTGCTATGGCAGGACGAAGCGTTCGACGTGGCATGGTTGGGGCGGCAAAACTGGCTGATAGTGAAGGGTGATGTGCCAGTGGGCTTTCTCAGTCTCAGTCGGGATATGCGCGCGCTGTACATTCGTGAACTGCAAATTGCTGAAACGTATCAGGGGCAGGGTGCTGGTTCTTGGGCGATCGATCAGGTTATCGACATGGTCCGCAAAGAAAGACGCCCGGCTCTACGCCTGACCGTATTTGAAAATAATCCGGCGAGAAACTTGTATGAGAGAAAAGGACTACAGGTTCAGGGCGCGGACGAGTGTTTTCTGCGAATGCAGCTTGATATAAGTACACATGTGCTCTGAAACCCACGGCCGGCAAGCCTTCAATGATGAATTGAAACTTTTTAAATGACGCTTTCCGCTAGGTCTGCGTGGCACTTTTTGCTAAGGTGTCCGGCATCCCAATATGACCATATCGCGAGGTGTCTGCTTGATTAGGGTGCTAGTGGTCGATGACCATGATCTCGTTCGTACAGGCATTACACGTATGCTGGCCGATATCGATGGCTTGCAGGTGGTTGGCCAGGCCGAATCCGGGGAAGAGTCCCTGATCAAGGCCCGAGAGTTGAAGCCCGATGTGGTGCTGATGGACGTCAAGATGCCTGGCATCGGCGGCCTGGAAGCCACGCGCAAACTGTTGCGCAGTCATCCGGATATCAAGGTGGTCGCGGTCACGGTGTGTGAGGAGGATCCTTTCCCGACACGCTTGTTGCAGGCCGGTGCTGCGGGTTATCTGACCAAGGGCGCGGGTTTGCCGGAAATGGTCCAGGCGATTCGCCTGGTATTTGCCGGCCAACGCTATATCAGTCCGCAGATTGCCCAGCAATTGGCGATCAAATCCTTCCAGCCCTCCAACGACTCTCCCTTCGATGCCTTGTCCGAGCGCGAAATTCAGATCGCCTTGATGATTGTCGGCTGTCAGAAGGTTCAGATCATTTCCGACAAATTGTGCCTGTCGCCGAAAACCGTGAACACCTACCGCTATCGTATTTTCGAGAAGCTTTCGATCAGCAGCGATGTCGAGTTGACCCTGTTGGCGGTTCGTCACGGCATGGTTGATGCCAGCCTCTGACCATGACTGAAACATTCGATTCCGGCGCGTTTCTGTCGACAGTCAGCGGGCGCCCAGGCGTCTATCGCATGTTCGACAGCGATGCACGCCTGTTGTACGTGGGCAAGGCCAAGAACCTGAAAAAACGCCTGGCCAGCTACTTTCGCAAAACCGGCCTGGCGCCGAAGACTGCCGCGTTGGTGGGGCGCATTGCGCAGGTCGAAACGACCATCACCGCCAACGAAACCGAAGCGCTGCTGCTTGAGCAGACGCTGATCAAGGAGTGGCGACCGCCGTACAATATCCTGCTGCGCGACGACAAATCCTATCCCTATGTGTTTCTGTCCGACGGCCAGTTTCCGCGCCTGAGCATTCATCGCGGGGCCAAAAAGGCCAAGGGCAAGTACTTCGGTCCCTATCCGAGTGCCGGCGCCATACGTGAAAGCCTGAGTCTGCTGCAAAAGACCTTCTTCGTTCGGCAGTGTGAAGACAGCTACTACAAGAACCGTACCCGTCCATGTCTGCAGTATCAGATCAAGCGCTGCAAGGCGCCTTGCGTGGGGCTGGTCGAGCCTGACGTGTATGCCGAAGACGTGCGCCACTCGGTCATGTTTCTTGAGGGGCGCAGTCACGCGCTGACCAACGAGCTGTCCACGGCGATGGAGGAGGCGGCGATCAACCTGGAGTTCGAACGAGCCGCCGAGTTGCGTGACCAGATCGCGCTGCTGCGCAGGGTTCAGGATCAACAAAGCATGGAAGGCGGCACAGGGGACATCGATGTCATCGCGGCATTCGTCAACCCGGGTGGCGCCTGCGTGCACCTGATCAGTGTGCGTGGCGGGCGCGTGTTGGGGAGCAAGAATTTCTTTCCGCAAGTCGGCATCGAGGAGGACGTGTCGGAAGTCATGGCCGCGTTTCTTGGCCAGTATTTCATCAGCAGCCCTGAGCGCGATTTGCCGAGCGAACTGATCGTCAACGTGGTGCATGAAGATTTTCCAACGTTGATCGAAGCGATCCATGAGTTGCGTGGTCGCGAGCTTGCCATCAGTCACCGGGTGCGCGGTACGCGGGCACGCTGGCAGCAACTGGCCGTCACCAACGCCGAGCAGGCGTTGGGCGCACGCCTGGCCAACCGCCAACACACCGCCGCGCGCTTTGAAGCCTTGGCCGAAGTGTTGAATCTCGATGAACCGCCGCAGCGCCTGGAATGCTACGACATCAGCCATTCCAGCGGTGAGGCGACGGTTGCTTCCTGTGTGGTCTTTGGCCCGGAAGGCGCGATCAAGTCGGACTACCGGCGCTATAACATCGAAGGGGTCACGGCGGGTGACGACTATGCCGCCATGCATCAGGCCTTGACGCGACGCTTCAGCAAACTCAAGGAAGGCGAGGGCAAGTTGCCAGACATCTTGCTGGTGGACGGTGGCAAGGGCCAGCTGTCGATGGCTCGCGATGTTCTCAACGAGTTGGCCGTACCAGATCTGATTCTGCTCGGTGTTGCCAAAGGCGCTACTCGCAAGGCGGGCTTCGAAACGTTGTATCTGAATGATGCGGCGCATGAGTTCACCTTGCGTGGCGACTCGCCGGCGCTGCACTTGATTCAACAGATTCGCGATGAGGCGCACCGCTTCGCGATTACCGGACACCGCGCACGCCGAGGCAAAACCCGCCGTACGTCAACGCTGGAAGGCGTTGCCGGCGTTGGGCCGACCCGACGTCGCGACTTGTTGAAACATTTTGGTGGATTGCAGGAGCTGACTCGTGCAAGCATCGAAGAGATCGCCAAAGCCCCGGGGATCAGTAAAAAGCTCGCAGAGTCGATTTATGCGAACCTGCATAGCGAGTAGAATGCCCCTTCACCTCGTAGCCAGTTGTGCCGATGAATATCCCTAATCTGATTACCGTTCTACGCGTCCTGCTCATTCCGATCTTCATTTTGCTGTTCTATCTGCCTTATCAGTGGAGTTACATGGCCTCCGCCTCGGTGTTTGCCTTTGCGGCAGCGACGGATTGGCTGGACGGTTATCTGGCTCGCCGTCTGGAGCAAAGCACTCCGTTCGGGGCGTTTCTCGATCCGGTAGCCGACAAGCTCATGGTTGCGGTGGCACTGGTGCTGCTGGTTCAAGAGCACGGCAATCTCTGGCTCACTCTGCCGGCTGCTGTCATCATTGGTCGCGAGATCGTGGTGTCGGCATTGCGTGAATGGATGGCCGAGCTTGGTGCTCGTGCCCACGTAGCCGTTTCAAATCTGGGCAAGTGGAAAACCGCGGCGCAGATGCTTGCGCTGGTCATTCTGTTGGCCAACCCGAAGGACTTCAGTTTCTGGGTTATCTTGGGTTATGCCTTGCTGATGGTCTCTGCCGGCCTGACCTTGTGGTCGATGGTGCAGTACCTGCGCGCCGCCTGGCCGCACCTGAAGACTGATGTTGAAAAGAAATAAAACTTTTTTGAATCAAGGGGTTGACGGAGCTTCTTAATTCTATAGAATGCGCATCACCAAGCGGGAATAGCTCAGTTGGTAGAGCACGACCTTGCCAAGGTCGGGGTCGCGAGTTCGAGTCTCGTTTCCCGCTCCAAGTTTGTACAGTGTTTGTTGTTGTGCTACTGACAGCAGATACTTTGAGGCCGAGTAGCAAAATGGTTATGCAGTGGATTGCAAATCCACCTACGCCGGTTCGATTCCGACCTCGGCCTCCACTATAAACAAGCTCCGTAGATCCATGATTTACGGAGCTTTTTTATTTGCAAGGTACCGCAAGATTTAGTCTTGAAAAACGCTCATTGCAAACTTGCTTCACCGGGAAGTGATGTATATATTTCCCGCACTGTTGTTCAAGGCTGGATCCTGTCAGGATCGCGACTGGGCAGCAGAAGACAGCAGCACCGCGCTACCGCCCGAATGGCGAAACTGGTAGACGCATGGGACTTAAAATCCCCCGCTCGTAAGGGCGTGCCGGTTCGATTCCGGCTTCGGGCACCATCTTAAATCAAGGGTTTGCGGGCGAAAGCTGATGCAAGCCCTTGTTTGTTTCTGGTCCACAATCATTTGGTTGGCATTGCTGTTTGCCCTTGCAATCCCTGATGTATGGCTCGGTCATTATCACGGTCGTACATTCAAGTTGATTCCCCGCCTGCAAAATCTCACGCTTGACTCTGCCTTGTCTGTACCTGCCTAGGCGCGCAAATCTTGCCTCTGAAACTCAGCCTTAAGCCATCCGTTCCGCTGGTTGCCGTTGGGCGCGGAGGGGAGTGCATTCAGGTGGTGTGCCAGCGGTTTGATACGAGGCGGTTGTCATAGCTCGCAGTTTCATCCCAATCTCTCGATTGCCCAGCGGCTAATATCTGCAAGCTGCATGGCGTTACGAAAAGATGCCCGGACGTAGCCGGGCTTTTAGGGAAGAGTTCAGCGCGAATCCGCTTCTTTCGGAGAACGAGACGAAGTTTTTTCACTTCGTCTCCGAAGCCAGCTAAAGAACGCGTGTACCGGATGCAGGAAGGCCACAAGCACGCCGATGAGCATGATGATGAAGATGGACACAAGCGGGATGCTTTCGTGCGAGAACATGGTGGGTTACTCCTGTAGTCACTATGTCGGAACCCGCAGCCTAGACGCATCGAACCATGTTATCGATGAACGTATATTCATCCTTCAGCGCCTCGGTTGTGCTACAGCCAGGCTCACCAGTCAGGCGGTATCTGGAGATCAGCGAGCAACCAAAAGACCCTCCCGAGTTGGCTGGGTTATTTGAAATTTGGTTCGTAAAACATTCGCTGTATCGCCGCGCAACCGCCAGACAAAACCATTTGCTCAATGCTAAACCCGCTTGTGAAGTGCCTGTTCGGGTATTAGCACCCGGCAAACTGTGCGTCCGCCGGGAACCAGGCGCGTTTAAGGCATCAAGACAGAGTCGACAACGTGGATCACGCCGTTTGACTGCATCACGTCTGCGATGCTGATACTTGCCTTACCACCTTTGGCGTCCACCACCCATAGCTTGCCTTCGTACAGCTTGATACTCAGCGACTCACCTTGAACGGTTTTCAGCATAACGGTGCCGCCGTTCTTTTTGGCCTCGGCCATTATTTGTGTGGATGTGTGAGTGCCGGGCACAACATGGTAGGTCAGGATTTTGGTCAGATCGGCTTTGTGTTCAGGCTTTACCAGCGTGTCGACGGTGCCTGCCGGAAGCTTCGCAAACGCTTCGTTTGTCGGAGCGAAGACGGTGAATGGACCTTTGCTGTTGAGCGTATCAACCAGCCCGGCAGCCTTGACCGCCGCTACAAGTGTCGTGTGATCCTTCGAGTTGACTGCGTTCTCAACGATGGTTTTAGTGGGGTACATTGCTGCGCCTCCGACCATCACCGAGTCGGCGGCAAAGCTGAGCGTTGCAGTTACGCAGAGAATGGCGAAGCAGGCTGCTGCAGCAATTTTTTTGTAAAAGGCATGCATGATGTATCTCCTTGGCTCTTGTGCCCTCCGAGTGAGGGTATTGGATCTACGAGCCAGCGATCAAAATGGATGCATCGGTTGTTGAAATGATTTTGTGAGTGCTGCCCGTGTCAGGCTTTTGCCACTAGTGCTAGTGGCTGCTCATAAAGGCGTACCGGTTCGGCCACCCTGAATAGCAAAGGCCTGCATGAGTTTCCTCATGCAGGCCTTTTTTGTGCCTTGCTTACACGCACTGCTAGACGAATGCTTGCCCGCTAAAGCCGCGAGGCAAGCGCTGAAGACCGGCCATTGCAGTCAGGCGCTCGATCCACTCTGCGCGCCAGTTGGTTGCACCGTGGGAGGTTTTGGCCTGACGGGCCATCCGGCGGGTGGCGTTGCGCTGATCCTTTCGCGCCTGTTTGTAGGCATCGGTATTGCGGCAACTGCGGCACTTCACGCGATTGAGTTCGCGGCTTGCCGACAGTTGTTTGCCTTTATGGCCGCAGGCCAGATGCCCGTCGACGTTGAAATGGATAACCATAACTGTCTCCTTTGCGACATGTATAAGTTATGACAACTCACGCACGGCAACCGTTCGCCATTTGGGCGCTGGCCAAAAAAACACCCACATGCGGGCGGGAGAGGGCGTTACTTTGCAAAGGAGTGATTTCACTGTCGTCGCGCAGATGCAGTCGTCACGTGAAAAACTGGAAAAATAGACATTACGGGCAGACACAAGCGCGGTGACTCCTGTGTCACCGCTAATGAGCAAATTCCTGACACCCTGGCCGGGTCGAAGTCATCTGAACCGAGGCAGTGGCCGATCGACAGGCTTTAGCGCCGACAGCGTGTTGCGAATCAGCGGAGCATCCTTCTCGATGTCGTTCAGCCGGTCTCGAATGCGCAGGGCGGTGGGGTGTCCACCTTGGTGATCGACCCAGTCGGCGATCTCTTTGCAAGCGGCGGCGAGGCGCGCTTGTCGAGCGTCGAGCAGGGTGAGGAGGGTGGTGATGGACTCTTTTTCGGACATGGAACACCTCCGTTCTATGAAACCTGAGCTGCAGCAAAAAGCCCGCGTGTTGCGAGCCTTCTGCCGTGGGGCGCTGCTCCTTCAGCTGGTTTCAGTATAGACCCGCTTCTGATCGGCATCAGCCTGAAGACTGGCGGGCCGCTGATGGGGAACTCGCTGCGTTGAGGCGTCTGCATTCACGTCCTGCTTCACCCTCCGTGTCGTAGCCATCGCCGATGAAACCGCCAGTACGTGTGTCGCAGATGCGAAACCAGCTAGTGGCTTTCGCGGGATCATGCTGGCTGTCTTCGGCACGTCGGCCGTAAATAATGATCTTGTTGCAACGCTTCACGACGAAAATGTCTTCCATGGCGTCACCGCAGCTGATTCGTGTCAGATCAACTATAGAAGCCCTCGGCAATCGTGCAAAAAATAGGCAGGTCAGCTCGTCGGTTGCCAGCGCCAGCCTTCGGGGTGCCAGGTCAAACAATGGCTTGGGTTTAACGCCTGTAAAAACGCTTGATCGTGGGAAACCGCGACAATCGCTCCGGGAAATGCCTGCAAGGCGTGTTCGAAAGCGTGCACCGACGCCAGGTCGAGATGATTGGTCGGCTCATCCAGCAGCAGTAATTGTGCGGGGGTCTGGCGCCACAACGCCAGCGCAAGGGCTGCTTTCAAGCGTTCGCCGCCACTGAGTGAGGCGCACGGGCGGTTAACGCGTTGTGCGTCGAGTTGCAGATGAGCGAGAAAGCTGCGCAACTCACCTTCGCTCAAAAGTGTTTGCTGTGCCTGCAACTGATCGACAATCGATGTGTGCTCATCCAGCAGCTTCAGTTGTTGGTCGAGAAAGGCAAAAGGTACGTGCGTGATGCACTCGCCACTTACCGGCGCCCATTCACCTGCCAGCAATTTCAACAGCGTCGATTTGCCACAACCGTTGTGACCGCTGACAGCGATGCGCATCGGCCCTTGAATGGCGAGGTCAAGGCGGGTGGTGGGCGCATCTGCCGGTAACCATGGCAAGCACGCGTCGATCAGCGTGCACACCCGCCGATTGCTCGGCACCACGCTGCCCGGCAGATTGATCAGCACGCCGTCGGCGGGCAGGACGTTTTCGTACGCCTCGCGAACACGCTGATCCAGATCGGCCTTGCGTGCCTGGTGGCCGACTTTTACCTGCCCCATGATGTCCCGCGCAGCGGCTTTCAACGCTGCCCGCTCGAAGCCCGAAACGTTGGCACTTTGTGCGTGGCGACGGCTGCCGGCCGCGTGGCGCTGGATCGTGTCGTGCTCGCGTTGCAGCCGCGTACGTTCGTGCTGACGTTCGATACGGGCCTGATCGAGCTGTGCCTGCGCCGCCTGTTGATGGATCCTGCGTTGCTCGGTGAAATCCGAAAACCTTCCGCTGAAAACTGTTACTCCCAACGCCGTGAGTTCGACAATTCGCTGCATCTGCTCCAGAAGCTGGCGGTCGTGACTGACGATAATCAGGCCGCCACGCCAGCGCTCAAGCAGGCTCATCAGCCATTGCCGACCGGCGCTGTCGAGGTGATTGGTGGGCTCGTCGAGCACCAGCAATGGCGCCTGACTCAGCAGTGCGCCGATCAAAGCGATTCTGGCTTGCTGGCCACCGCTGAGGTGCTCCGTCAGATCCGACCCGGTGAGGTCGGTCAGCCCGGCCCCATCGAGCATCTGGCGCAAGCGCTCGGCCAGATCCCAGCGTTCATCGATGAGGTCGAAGTCGTGCGCAGTGGCACCACCGCATCTTAGTCGCTCCAGGGCGCTGAGCGCCGGGGCCGTCCCCGTTGCATCGGCGACGGTTTGCCCGGGTGTGGCGATGAACGTTTGTGCGACGTAATGCACGCAAACCGAGCGTGCCACGCTGCCGGTGCCGGGTTGTAATTGCCCGGCAATCAAACGTGCAAGCACGCTTTTGCCAACACCATTGCGCCCGACGATCGCAGTCGGTTGATGATCGAAAGTCAGGTTCAGGTCTTCGAACAGTGTTGCGCCATTGGCGAACTGAAAGCCCAGTTGATTCAGGGAAACGAGTGCGGGTGTACGCGAGACGTGAGTCATCGGCACCTCCAAAAAATGTCGTGAAAACTGACAAGCGCCGAGAACGGCGTGTCGCGATTACATTTTTAGAAGGCTGGATTGTTCACTGCTGCGGTCGTCCGAAGGAGGAGAGGTCGCTAGCCTAGATGACGCTCCCTTGCGGATCAAGATGCATCGGTCATCTCGCTCATTCGCTCGAGAAACATCGCCAGTGCCACTTCCTCCGCACGCAGGCCTTTGCGCACGCGCGGGCGAGGCAGTTCAGCGAGGGCGCCGAGCATGAATTTCTCCACCACGGCGGGGTGGATGTAGCATTTTCGGCACACCGCCGGGGTGTTGCCCAACTGCTTGGCGACGCCCTTGACCATCTCCACCACATGCCGCTTGGCCTCGGTCTCGGATTCCCATTGCAACTCGCGCAACACCGCCAGCGCCAAGGCACTGCCGGCCCAGGTGCGGTAATCCTTGGCGGTGAAATCGGCGCCGGTCAGGGTTTGCAGGTAGGCGTTGACGTCGGAAGAACTGACGGTGTGTCGCTCACCGGTTTCATCCAGATACTGAAACAGGTTCTGCCCGGGAATCTCCAGGCAACGCTTGATGATGCGTGCCAGACGCCGGTCCTTGACGGTGATCTGGTGTTCGATGCCGCTTTTGCCGCGAAACTGGAAGAGGATCGCGCTGCCGTTGACTTCGACATGTCGGCTGCGCAGGGTGGTCAGGCCGTAGGAACGGTTGTCGCGGGCGTATTGCGTATTGCCGACCCGGATCAATGTGGCGTCGAGCAGGGTGATCACCGTCGCCATGACCTTGTCACGACTGAAGCCGGGCGCGGCCAATAGCGCCTCCAGTTGCTTGCGCAGTTTCGGCAACGCGAGACCGAACTCACGCAGGCGCGAATACTTGTCGGCATCGCGCACTTCGCGCCAGCGCGCGTGATAGCGATATTGCTTGCGGCCACGGGCATCACGGCCGGTGGCTTGCAGATGACCGCGCGGATCCGGACAGATCCACACATCGGTATAGGCGGGTGGTACGGCAAGGGCATTGATGCGTTTGATTTCATCCGGATCACTGATGCGCTGGCCGGACGGCTCGAAATAGCTGAACTTGCCACGCAGCTTTTTGCGGGTGATACCGGGCTGGGTGTCGTCGACGTAATGCAGGTCGGATGGCAGGTCGGCAGTCAGCACGGTGTCGGGCATGGCAGTTTCCTTTGATGGCGCGGCGGTCTGTAAAACGATTGACCGCACGCCGTTGCCGTGGTGCCGAATGATTTAAGCGAGGACTGCGACCGCTTTGATCTGCGCCCATAAATGCTGGCCCGGATGCACGCCCAACTGGTCCCGGGAATAACGTGTAATACGCGCGAGCAGCGGAGTGCCGCCAGCATCAAGGCGAATCAACACGTGGGCGGCGTTGTCCGCCGATTGTTCGCTGACCACCGTCACCGGCAGTCGATTGAGGATGCTGCTGAATTCGCTGTTCTGCAGGCTCAGGCTGATATCCCGCGCGTGTACTTTGCAGCGCAGGGCCTGACCCGGTTCCATCGGCGCGTGCGTCACACGGATGCTCATCTCGGTGGCCGGCAATTGCAGGCTCAGCAGTTGATATTGCGCATCGTAGGCGCTGACCTGCCCTTCAATGATCACCCCGGCGTCATCGCCCATCGCCATCGGCAGGTCAAGACGTGCGAGGGTTTCGCCAATCGGGCCGCTGGCCAGCGCTTTGCCTTCGCTGAGCAAGACCAGATGATCGGCCAGTCGCGCCACTTCATCCTGGGCATGACTGACGTACAACAGCGCAATGTCCAGTTCGTCGTGCAGACGTTGCAGGTACGGCAGGATTTCACTTTTGCGCTGGCTATCGAGAGCGGCCAGCGGCTCGTCCATCAGCAGCAGTTTCGGGCTGGTCAGCAGGGCGCGGGCGATGCCGACACGCTGGCGTTCGCCTCCCGACAAATGCTGCGGATGACGCTCGAGCAAATGCTCGATGCCCAAGAGTTCGGTGGCCTGCGCCATGTCGACCCGACGCTGGGACTTGGCGATGCGCTTGAGACCGAACTGCAAATTGGCCAGCACCGACAGATGCGGAAACAGGCTGGCTTCCTGAAATACATAGCCGAGCGCGCGTTTGTGTGGCGGGACGAAAATGCCGTTATCGCTGTCCTGCCAGACTTCATCGTTGATCTGGATGAAGCCATGTTCAGCGCGCTCAAGCCCGGCAATGCAACGCAGACAGGTGGTTTTACCCGAGCCGGAATGCCCATAAAGCGCAGTCACGCCACGGCCCGGCAAGTGCAGGTCGACATCGAGGCTGAAGCCCGTATAGACCCGTTTCAAACGCACATCGATCATCGATCAGCTCCAGCCTGTGCGGGTCTTGCGGCTGGAGTACAGCGCCAGCAACACCAGAAACGAAAACACCAGCATCGCCCCGGCCAGCCAGTGAGCCTGCGCGTATTCCATCGCTTCGACGTGGTCATAAATTTGTACGGAAACCACGCGGGTCTTGTCGGGAATGTTGCCGCCGATCATCAGCACCACGCCGAACTCACCGACGGTATGCGCGAAACCGAGTATCGCTGCGGTGATAAAACCGGGGCGCGCCAACGGCACAATCACGCTGAAAAACGTGTCCCACGGATTGGCGCGCAAGGTCGCGGCCACTTCCAGGGGGCGGGTGCCGATCGCTGAGAACGCGTTCTGCAACGGTTGCACCACGAACGGCATGGAATAGATCACCGAACCGATCACCAGCCCGGTGAAGCTGAACGTCAAAGTGCCCAGGCCCAGCCATTGGGTGAACTGCCCGAGAAAGCCGTGCGGGCCCATCATCAGCAACAGATAGAAACCGATCACGGTCGGAGGCAGTACGAGGGGCAGGGCGACGATCGCCCCGATCGGGCCGCGCAGCCATGAACCGGTGCGCGACAGCCACAGGGCGATCGGCGTGCCGACCACCAGCAGGATCGCGGTGGTCAGGGACGCCAGTTTCAGGGTTAACCAGATCGCCGCGAAATCGGCGCTCGTCAGTGACATTTTAGAGCTGGTAACCGTAGGACTTGATCACCGCAGCGGCTTTCGGGCCTTTGAGGTATTCAACCAAGGCTTTGGCGGCGGCGTTGTCTTTGCCTTTGTTCAGAATGACCGCATCCTGTTTGATCGGGTCGTGCATGCTCGCAGGGACGATCCATGCCGAACCGCTGCTGACTTTGCCGTCCTTGTAGATCTGCGACAGGGCGACAAAGCCCAACTCAGCGTTGCCGGTCGAGACAAACTGATAAGCCTGAGTGATGTTCTGGCCTTCAACGATCTTGGCTTTGGTGGCGTCGGTCAATTTCAGTTTTTCCAGTACTTGCGTGGCGGCCAGGCCGTATGGCGCAGCTTTCGGATTGGCGATGGACAGGTGCTGGTATTCGTTCTTTTTCAGCACTTCGCCTTTCGCATCGACATAACCTTCTTTCGCCGACCACAACGCCAGCGTGCCGATCGCGTAGGTGAAACGCGAACCTTTGACGGTCTCGCCTTCTTTTTCGAGTTTTTCCGGGGTGGTGTCGTCAGCGGAGAGGAACACTTCGAACGGCGCGCCGTTCTTGATCTGAGTGTAGAACTGGCCAGTAGCGCCATAGGCTGCGACCAGTTTGTGCCCGGTGTCTTTTTCGAAATCGGCGGCGATGGCCTGGATCGGCGCGGTGAAGTTGGCTGCCACGGCCACCTGCACTTCATCAGCCTGAACTGCGCCTATGGCGAAGACGGCGAGCAAAGAGGCCAGGCAACCAGGGGCAAGACGTGAGGCACGAATGGTCATGTAACAGCTCCGTTATTGACGAGTGCAGCGGGCAGCTATTGTTTGAAGTGGGCTGCGCCGATGCGAGGGGTGAATTCGCTATATAGCGAAATATATAGCGAAATGCCGCCAAACAGGAAGTGTTGGTTAAAATCAGCGCGAGGATGTTTGAATCTTCACGCTGTGCAGCTTCAGCGGCGAGCGAGTTTTGCCAGTGCGCCTTCGGCCAATTGTCGAGTCAGTTCAGCGCTACCGAGGTCTTTGCCCAAGGTGAATGCCTGACCGGCCCAGAGGTTGGCAAACTCTGCTTCGTTGATCGCTCGCAGCGGCATCAGCGCCCCCCCGGCCAAGGGAAATGCTGGTGCCTGGGGCGAAATCGGGCCCAGTTCACGCATGACGCGGTTGAGAATGCCCCGTGCCGGCCGCCCGGTAAAAATATTGGTGATTGCCGTTTCGCTTTCCTTGGCGGTGCGCAGCGCCTTGTGGTGAGCGGCGCTGACTTTTGCTTCCGGCGTGAACAGATAGGCGGTGCCGACCTGTACTGCTGAGGCCCCCAACATAAATGCCGCCGCCATGCCGCGCGCATCAGCAATTGCCCCGGCGGCAATCACCGGTACGCTCACCGCATCGACCACCTGAGGCACCAGGGCAAACGTGCCGACCTGACTGCTCAGATCATCACTGAGAAACATGCCGCGATGGCCGCCGGCCTCGTAGCCCATCGCGATAATCGCGTCGCAGCCGTTCTGTTCCAGCCAGATCGCTTCATCGACCGTCGTGGCCGAAGAGAGAATTTTCGCCCCGGTTGCCTTGACCCGCTCGAGCAAGGATTTCTCTGGCAGACCGAAATGGAAGCTCACCACTTCAGGTCGAAACTCTTCCAGCACTTCACAGGCTGCGGCATCGAACGGCGCGCGGTTGGACACCGGCGTCGGTGCAGCGAAATCGGCGCCCAGTTCACGGTAATACGGTTCCAGCAAATGCTTCCAGTCACGTGCACGTTGCTCATCGGCTGCCGGTGGCTGATGGCAGAAGAAGTTCACGTTGAAGGGCTTGTCGGTGTGCTGGCGGATGGTTTTCAGCTCTTCGCGCAATTGCTCGATGCTCAGCATCGCCGCCGGCATCGAACCCAGGCCACCGGCGTTGCACACGGCGATGACCATGGACGAATTCGTCGCACCGGCCATCGGGCCCTGGATGATCGGCAATTCAATGCCGAGCAGATCAAGAAGACGGGTGTCTGGCCATTGGCTCATGAGGGCGGTTCTCCAAACGGTGTAGCGGGCAGGGGGCAAAACCGGTTTTTAGCAGCAAAACCGGATTCGGGGCCAGTTGGAAATTCAGAACAACCCGTGCAGTTTTTCAGCGTCGATGACATCCGCCGTTCTTTGGCCTCCAGAAGCGTGATGAAAATTGCTGGTACGCCGGTGGTCGCGGCAATGGCGAACTCTTTAAGAATTTCGGCGAAACCACGACCGTAGAAAAAGCATAGATGCGGGCCATGGAAATGCCCGGCGAATTCGCCGATTGGCGCAAAGTCGAATGTGGCAAGGTGTTGCGATGTGCTATTTCAAGGCACGACATTCTGAAAACAGTCCAGCGAGGCAGTCATGTTTAACGCCATTGTGATCGACAAAAACGACAGCGGTTACCGCGCCAACCTGCAACAGGTCAACGAGGAGCAATTGCCTGAAGGCGATGTCACCGTGGCTGTTGCGTACAGCACGCTGAACTTCAAGGATGGCTTGGCGATTACCGGCAGCAGTCCGGTGGTGCGCAAGTTTCCGATGGTGCCGGGGATCGATCTTGCGGGCACCGTGGAAGCCAGTTCACACCCCGACTATAAGGTGGGTGATCAGGTGCTGCTCAATGGCTGGGGTGTTGGCGAGAATCACTGGGGCGGTCTGGCGCAGAAGGCGCGACTCAATGGCGATTGGCTGATTCCATTGCCCAAGGCCTTTACGGCGGCGCAAGCGATGGCTGTCGGTACGGCCGGTTATACGGCGATGCTGTGCATTCTGGCGCTCGAGCGTAATGGCGTGACGCCAGAGCAGGGTGAGGTGCTGGTCACGGGGGCCAACGGCGGTGTCGGCAGTTTTGCCATCGCCCTGCTGAGCAAACTCGGCTACCGCGTCGTCGCGTCCACCGGACGGGTCTCCGAGCATGAATATCTGCAGCAGTTGGGCGCCGGCGAAATCATTGACCGTGCGATGTTGTCAGCGCCCGGCAAGCCACTGGCCAAAGAGCGTTGGGCGGCGGTGATCGATTCGGTTGGCAGTCACACCCTGGCCAATGCCTGCGCGAGCACCCGCTCCGAAGGCACCGTCGCCGCCTGTGGTCTGGCCCAAGGCATGGACTTCCCGGCGTCAGTGGCGCCGTTTATTTTGCGCGGTGTGACCCTCGCCGGCATCAACAGCGTGACCCAGCCCATGGCCCGCCGGCTGCAAGCGTGGGAGCGTCTGGCGAAGGATCTGGATTTCTCGCTGCTGGCATTGATCAGCCACGAAATCGGCCTGAGTGAAGCCATCGAGGCGGCGCCAAAACTGCTCGCCGGGCAACTTCGCGGACGGGTTGTGGTGGACGTCAATCGCTGACAGGTTTTCAGGCTGCGTAGCATCCATTGACCGTTCACGCCGGCGTCTCGCGCTCAAGCAACTGACGCTTGCGCTCGACCCCCCAACGATAACCGGAAAGGTTGCCATCGCTGCGCACCACGCGGTGGCAAGGGATTGCCACCGCCAGGCGGTTGGCCCCGCACGCCTGAGCCACTGCGCGCATGGACGTCGGCGCGCCGATGCGCTGGGCAATCTCGGCATAGCTGGCGGTGCTGCCGAGCGGAATCTCCCGCAACGCTTGCCAGACACGTTCTTGAAACGCCGTCCCCCGTACGTCCAGTGGCAGATCCAGGCCAATGGCCGGCGCTTCGATAAAACCCACGACTTTGGCAATCAACTGTTCAAACCCGCTGTCTGCGCCAATCAGGTTGGCTTTGCGAAACTGATCCTGCAGGTCGCACACCAGTTGATGCGGGTCGTCACCCAGCAAAATCGCGCACACCCCACGCTCGCTTTGCGCCACCAGAATCGCGCCCAGCGAGCATTGGCCTACGGCAAAATGGATGTCGTTGTTTTGACCGGCAGCGCGGTAGTCGCCAGGTTTCATACCCAACAGTTGATTGGCCGATTCGTAGAAACGGCTGTTGGAGTTGAAGCCTGCGTCATATAGAGCATCCGTCACCGAATTGCCGTCCGCGAGACGTTCACGCACTCTGCGCGAACGATGGGCGGCGGCGTAGGCTCTTGGCGTCAGGCCAGTGGCGGCTTTGAACACGCGATGAAAGTGAAACGGGCTCAAACCGGCCGTCTCTGCGAGCTCGTTCAGGGCGGGCGGATTTTCGGCTATCTCGATTTGTCGGCATGCCGTGGCGACGGTCGCGGCATGCTGCGCGGCGACATCACTTTGATCCTTGCTCGCACGTTTGCTCGGCCGATAACCCGCGGCTTCGGCCTGTTGGGCGGTGTCGAAAAACTCGACATTCTGCGGTTTCGGCAAGCGTGCCAGGCTGCTCGGGCGGCAGTAGATGCCCGTGGTTTTTACCGCATAGACAAACTGCCCGTCCGCCTGCGGATCCCGTGCAAGCACGGCGGCCCAGCGTGGATCATGTTCGGTATCAAGCGGGGTCGAAAGCGTTTTCATGATGAGTAATCCGTTGACCTGTTTGATTCAGGTTAACCTGCCTCGCCAGGCACAACACTCCGGGCCTTGCGGTCAAATTTTTCGGGTTTAGCGAGCCAGCCGAAACGTCAGATTGATCCGCTGTTGACCCAAGCGCGGATGCTGACCGTGCTTGATTGGCAACACGCCGTGGTAGCGCAATCGGTCGACGCCGCCCCAGACCACCATGTCACCGTGCAGCAGCGGAATTCGCCGGGTCTTGTCGCTGCGCGCAAAACCGCCGAACAGAAATATGGCAGGCAATCCGAGTGACAGGGAAACGATCGGCGCGGCGTAGTCCTTTTCATCTTTATCCTGATGCAATGACATTTTTGCGCCGGGGACATAGCGATTGATCAGGCAGGAATCTGCATTGAAGCCAGAGAAACCAGCTCGCTCGGCTGCCGAATGCGCCAGAGCAGCGAAGGATTTCGGCATCTGCGGCCAAGGCAGCCCGTTGAGCGGGTCGACACTCGAATAACGATAGCCGCTGCGATCAGTGATCCAGCCCCACTCACCGCAACTGCTGGTGCCGACCGACATGCTGAAACCGCCCGGTGTAACCATGTGGCGCAAGGGGGCCGCTGCGAGAACGGCGTCCAGTGCCGGCAGCAATTGATCGACAATCGGCAGGGCGAAGCCGCGCAATAGCCAGGATTGCTCGCCAACCTGTTCGGCTCGGGCTTGTTGTTCGGGTTCGTGGTCAGCGAACAGGTCGAGAGTTGTTGAGGACATGGCCATCAGGTTGCGTCGTGAAAGATGATGCCTAGGGTATGCCTTTTTCCACTGTGCAGGCGACTGACGCCGTGGCGCATGGTCACCCGGTAGTCGCCGCGCACGCCTTTGACGGGGCGCTGATTCACGGCAAAGATCAGCGCATCACCTTTCGTCAGATCGAGTACGTGCGGGCGAGATTGCATGCGCGGGCGCTGCTCGGTGAGAACGAACTCTCCGCCGCTGAAATCTTGCCCGGGTTCTGACAGAAGAATCGCCACTTGCAGCGGAAAAACCGATTCGCCGTACAGGTCCTGATGCAGGCAGTTGTAGTCCTGCGGGCCGTACTGCAACAGAAGAGGGGTAGGGCGTCGTTGACCGGCGGCATGGCAACGCTGAAGAAACTCGGCGTGGTTCGGAGGGAAACGCTCGGGCAGGTGCATGCGTTCGTACCAGCGATTGGCCAAGGGGACCAAGCGCGGATATAAGGCGCAGCGAAGGCGTTCTACCGGTGTTGGCAGGGGATATCGAAAGTATTTGTACTCGCCGCGACCGAAACCGTGGCGGGCCATGATGACCTGCGATCGAAACGGTTCGGTCTGTGGGTACAGCGCACTCAGGTGATCGCAGGTGTTGGTCAGCAGCAGCGAACGGATGATCGCGTAGCCGTCCTGATCCAGTTGTTGCGCAAGGCTTGCCCAGTCGAGCGAATCCAGACGCGAGGGTGACATCGACATGCTGACTCCTTGACGCTTGGTCGAAGAAAGTCAGTCTAGGCAAGACCTGGCGGCAGAACACTCCGCCGCTTGCGGTCAAATTCCTGTCGATGCTTACAGCGCTTTGCTGACGGCGATCTCGCTGATCACATCATCTTTGCCGTGGATCGCGTCAAGCGCAGCCTTGGCTTCTTCGGCAGTGCCGTTTTCCAGCTGCGCGAACTCGAAGCGGCGTTCACCGTTGAGTTTGTACTTGATGACGTATTTGGTTGTTTGGGCCACGGTCATGCTTTCCTTTCTGGTTGAGCGGTGTGTCTCAGCTGAGTTTGGTGCTGGAGCGACGGATGATCTTGATCGAGTGGGTCAGCGTCGGCTTGCGGGTTACGCTGATCGCACGGCGGTTGACCGTGTCTATGGTGATGTTCCAGAAACCGGTGCTCGGCGCGGTGATACGGGCCGGGAAGGTGTCGAAGGCGCCGCCGTGATAGGTGTGACGGCCGCCGTTCTTGAAGCTGCGGAAATTGGCGTCGTTCATCAGACGGATGTTGCACATTTGCGAGCATTGGATGACGACGATGTCGTCTTCGTTGAGGTGTTCGCGCTGGTGAATGAATTTCATGGGCGCCTCCAGAAGGGCTTTTTCTACAAAATCAAAACGATAGCTTGTAATTGCGCGCAGTTTATCAGCCCGCACGGGTTATTATCTGGCCGTCGGGCGTTGGTTTGACAATTTTGAACAGATATTCGCAATCGGATGCGGGTTAAATGCAGAAGGCCCCGGAGAAAAACGGCATTTGTGCTGTCGGACGGTCTTTAACGGAGGTTTTGTATGAAGTGGGGTGTGGTGTGTCTGCCGTTGATTCTGGCTGTGGGTGGTTGTGCGAGTGTTTCCGAAATCAATGAAACGCTGCCGACCATGAGCGTGATCTCCGGCAAGAAACCCCATGAATATGCCCAGTGTCTGGCCGATAAACTGGCAGACAGCCGCGGCGCGCTGCAAGTGCAGCCGCACAAGGACGGGGTTCGGGTCATCGTACCGGGGAAACTTTCTACGGGTGCAGCCGCGGTGTTTGATATCGAAGATCGCTCCGGTGGCAGCAGCATCAAGTTGCATGAGCGCATGTCGAATGTGCCGGTTCGCCCGCGTGACGTGCAAAAGGCCGCCAATGCGTGTATTTCCGGCTGATAGACTGACAGTCATCAGCACCGATGCCGTCGCAGTCATGCTGTGACGGCATTTTCATTTCTGGAGTCGCGATGAAGCGAGAGCAAGTACGGGAGCGCCACGTAGAGGGCCTGATCTCTGCCACCCATGTTATCCAGAACCCGGCGAATCCGGGTGAGTGGATCGTGTTTTTCAAGAAGAGCGCCGGGCGCAGCTACTTTCTGGTCGACGATAACGACGAAGTCGAATCCTTCAACCGTCTCGACGATCTGATCGAAGTCGTTCGTGGACTCGGTATCAAGTTCGCCGAAATTCATATGTAAGGTCTATTTGCAGACCACGACAACGCTGCGGTTCTTGTAGTTGCCGACATCAACGCCCAGGGTTTTGTCGCTTTCCTTGGGCTGGGGTGTGCCGTCGGTGCCAACGATTCGGTAGCCAGTGCCCGCGCAGGAGGCATCGGCTTTTTCATAGCAGGTCGCCCAGGAATTCGCTTCGCCGGAGCAATCGATCGACAGCCCCTGTTCACCATTGTTCAGGTACGTAGGTTGGGAGGTGGCGCAACCGGCCAGTGCCAATACCGCGATCAGGGGCAGCCATTTTTTCAGATTCATGTTTGTGGTCTTCAGCGAGGAGGGGGACTAGACGCTCTGACAGCGCCGGTGTGAAAAGGTTATAGCGTTTGGCCACTTGTTTGTAAGTAGGCACAAAAAAGCCCTGCGCAAGGGCAGGGCTTGGGGCGTCGCAGTCGATCAGTCCTGATCTTTGCCACGGCGCTTGGCCGATGCCGGAGTGTCGGTGAACACTGCCGCTACATCGGTCGCCATTTGCTCGCTGTCGAAAGGCCCGGCGATGTGTTCGCCATTGGTCGTGGTCAGCGTCCACTTGCCGTCTTTCTTGTCGATCACATACCCGTTGACGATTTTTACCGCAGCCATCTATCTGTCTCGTTCGCTGGTTCAAAGGCGCCATGATACCGGCAAATGCTCGCATTGGGGGGCGATGAGCGTATGGTGATTCAGTTTCTCGGCTGCTTTGAGCTACGCTGATCTGGCTGCGCCAGGATGTCGATTGAACTATCGGCGAGAATATTTCTCTATGTTGGCATCGGTTAGCCAGTGCGGGGCATTGTAAGGTGCACGCCGCCTGATTAGACTGCGCCGAAACTCGTACACACAGCCCTTTTAAGGACTTATATGATCAAGAAATGCTTGTTCCCAGCAGCCGGTTACGGTACTCGCTTCCTGCCAGCGACTAAAGCCATGCCTAAAGAAATGCTGCCGGTGGTAAACAAGCCACTGATCCAGTACGGCGTTGAAGAAGCTCTGGACGCTGGCCTGACGGAAATCTCCATCGTGACCGGTCGTGGCAAGCGTGCTCTGGAAGACCACTTCGACATCAGCTACGAGCTGGAAAACCAGATCAAAGGCACCGACAAAGAGAAATACCTGGTCGGTATCCGCAAACTGCTCGACTCGTGCTCGTTCTCCTACACCCGTCAAACCGAAATGAAAGGTCTGGGTCACGCGATCCTCACCGGTCGCCCACTGATCGGTGACGAACCGTTCGCCGTGGTGCTGGCGGACGACCTGTGCGTCAACCTCGAAGGCGACGGTGTACTGACCCAGATGGTCAAGCTGTACAAGCAGTTCCGTTGCTCGATCATCGCCATCCAGGAAGTCGATCCGCAGGAAACCAGCAAGTACGGCGTTATCGCCGGCGAGATGATCCGCGACGACATCTACCGCGTTCACAGCATGGTCGAGAAGCCAAAGCCGGAAGATGCGCCGTCGAATCTGGCAATCATCGGTCGTTACATCCTGACTCCGGACATCTTCGACCTGATCGAACAAACCGAGCCAGGCAAGGGCGGCGAAATCCAGATCACCGACGCCCTGATGAAACAAGCCCAGAACGGCTGCGTCATGGCTTACAAGTTCAAAGGCAAGCGT
Source organism: Pseudomonas sp. H1_D05 (assembly GCF_054682705.1). Classification (NCBI taxonomy): domain Bacteria; kingdom Pseudomonadati; phylum Pseudomonadota; class Gammaproteobacteria; order Pseudomonadales; family Pseudomonadaceae; genus Pseudomonas; species Pseudomonas sp. H1_D05. Next base: position 5,436,421 of record NZ_CP162825.1, on the reverse strand, counting down.
TTCGACTGCGGTGGTGCTGAAGGCTACATCGAAGCAACCAACTTCTGCTTCGAGAACTTCTACAAGACTGGCAAGGCTTATTAAGAGCGCTTGAATTGTCTGTAAGAAAAACCCGCTTCGGCGGGTTTTTTTATTTTGCGCCCCCATATGATTGGCAGCGCTTGCCCAATGGGTGGCTGCAGGTATGCTGATCCCCTGCCGAGGAGATAGAAATGGCCTACGATTTTGACCTTTATGTGATTGGTGCCGGTTCCGGCGGTGTGCGTGCTGCGCGTTTTGCGGCCGGTTTCGGTGCGAAAGTGGCGGTGGCGGAGAGCCGTTATCTGGGCGGGACCTGCGTTAACGTCGGCTGTGTGCCGAAAAAGTTGCTGGTGTACGGCGCGCATTTCGCCGAAGACTTTGAGCAGGCGTCCGGTTTTGGCTGGAGCCTGGGTGAGGCAAATTTCGATTGGGCGACGCTGATTGCCAACAAGGATCGCGAGATCAATCGCCTCAACGGCATTTATCGCAATCTGCTGGTCAACAGCGGCGTGACCTTGCATGAGGCGCACGCGAAGATTGTCGGCCCGCATGAGGTTGAGGTGAATGGTGAGCGCTTTACCGCGAAGAATATTCTGATTGCTACCGGTGGCTGGCCGCAGATTCCGGAGATTCCGGGGCGCGAACACGCCATCGGTTCCAATGAGGCGTTCTTCCTCAAGGAGCTGCCAAAGCGTGTGCTGGTGGTTGGCGGCGGTTACATTGCGGTCGAATTTGCCGGGATCTTCCACGGCCTTGGCGCGAACACCACGCTGCTGTATCGCGGCGATCTGTTCCTGCGCGGCTTCGATGGTTCGGTGCGCAAGCATTTGCAGGAAGAGTTGACCAAGCGTGGCCTGGATCTGCAGTTCAATGCCGACATCGCGCGTATCGACAAGCAGGCCGATGGCAGCTTGAAAGCCACCCTTAAAGATGGTCGTGAGCTGGAAGCGGATTGCGTGTTCTACGCCACGGGTCGGCGTCCGATGCTCGACAATCTGGGGCTGGAAAACACCGATGTGCAGCTCACCGACAAAGGCTTCATCAAGGTTGACGAGCAATATCAGACCAGCGAGCCGTCCATTCTCGCCCTGGGTGATGTCATCGGTCGCGTGCAGCTGACGCCTGTGGCTCTGGCAGAAGGCATGGCCGTAGCGCGGCGTCTGTTCAAGCCTGAGCAATACCGCCCAGTGGATTACAAGATGATCCCGACTGCAGTGTTCAGCCTGCCGAACATCGGTACAGTTGGTTTGACCGAAGAAGATGCACGCGAGGCTGGCCACGACGTGGTGATTTTCGAGAGCCGCTTCCGCCCGATGAAGCTGACCTTGACCGAGTGTCAGGAAAAGACGCTGATGAAGCTGGTAGTCGACGGCAAGACCGACAAAGTCCTCGGCTGCCACATGGTCGGCCCTGACGCTGGTGAGATCGTCCAGGGCCTGGCGATTGCGTTGAAAGCTGGCGCAACCAAGCGCGACTTCGACGACACGATCGGGGTACACCCGACGGCCGCCGAAGAATTCGTCACCATGCGTACGCCGGTCGGCGCTTAAGCGTCTTTCGGCTTGGCTGAGTCTGGCGCTGCCGCAACGGTAGCCGCCAGACGCTGGCTTTCTTCCAGGCTTGCCTGAGCCTTGTTCAATTCCTTTTTCAGTGACTGGTTGAGCAGCGTCTGCTCCTCGACGCTCTGCTTGAGTGTCTGGCTTTCCAGGGTGGCCACGCGCAGGCGTTCCTGGAGAAGGGTGCGTTCGCTGTCGACGCGGGTCGCTTGCTCGAGCAGTTGATCCTGACGCTGATTGCTCTGCTTGAGCTGATCCTGCAGCAGACTCAGTTCGCGCTGCGTGCCACGGTTTTCCGTGAGCAGGCGTTCGTTGTCGCGGTGCAGTTGCGTGATCTCGTCCTGGCGGACCAATGCACTTTGCTGCGCCTGACGCAATTCGGCCTGAATCTGCTGCACCTGCGCTTCGTGGCGGCTCTGTTCCTGCTCGCGCTGCTCTTTGCTGGCGTTGCGGTAGTGCTCCAGCGCGTCACGGGCATGCAGGTGTTTTTCTTCCAGTGAGCGGATCTGCTCGTCCTTGTCCTGCAAGCGCAACTCAAAGTCGGCCAATGCCTGATTCAGCCCGGCATTGCGGGTCTGCTCGGTCTGCAGCATCGAGCGTGTGTTGTTCAACGCTTCGGATTCACGCGCCAGTGCAGCGCCTTGAATGTCGTGCTCGTGTTCGAGCTTTTCCAGTGCCTGACGCGTCTGTTGCAGCTCCGACTCCAGTGCTTCGCGCTGCTCCTCGAACTGCTCGCGGGCTTGCTCGATGGGCTCTTGCGCTTGTTCTTTGAGGCGTTGGGCGAGCCTCGAGACGAGGGCGGTCAACTCGTCATCGATAGGCTCAGCCGAGGCTTCAACGGGCTGGGCGCCGTCATCCAGTTCTTTCAAATAGCGATGGATCGTGGTTTTCGAGCCGGTGTTGCCCATTTCAATGCGTACTGCATCGATGCTCGGGTGTTCGCCACGGGCGAGGATCGCTGTGCGCGCGATCTGCACCAGTGCTTTGGTTATGCCGCCACGGGCCATGTGAACTCCTACGTTTACGTACTGTGGTACATGCCACTAAAGTACGCAGTGTACCATCTCAAAAATAAAGATAAACCTTTGATATTGAAGACGCGGGATATACTGGTATTACCCAGTGTCAGGCGGCAAAATGCGCCTTTGCATTCCTGCATCAGTACGCCAGCGAGAAAACAGCCCATGAGCGATCTGGATCGCTATCTGCAAGCCGCCACCCGTGACAACACGCGCCGTAGCTATCGTGCGGCCATCGAGCATTTCGAAGTTAAGTGGGGCGGGTTCTTGCCGGCGACGGCCGACAGCGTCGCGCGGTATCTGGTAGCGCACGCCGAAGAGTTGTCGATAAACACGCTGAAGCTGCGTCTGTCGGCGCTGGCGCAGTGGCACAACAGCCAAGGGTTTGCCGATCCGACCAAGGCGCCGGTGGTGCGCAAGGTATTCAAAGGGATTCGGGCTTTGCATCCAGCGCAGGAGAAACAGGCTGAGCCGTTGCAGTTGCAGGATTTGCAGCGCGTCATCGACTGGCTGGAGCATGAGGCGCAAACCGCAAAAGAGCAGCAGGATCGTCCGCTACTGCTCAAGGCTTATCGTGATCGCGCCTTGATTCTGCTGGGTTTCTGGCGCGGCTTCCGCAGCGATGAGCTGTGCCGCCTGCAAATCGAACATGTGCAAGCGCATGCCGGCAAAGGCATCACCTTGTATTTGCCGCGCAGCAAAGGCGATCGGGAAAACCTCGGGCAGACCTATCAAGCGCCGGCGCTGCTCAAGCTGTGCCCGGTGCAGGCCTACATCGACTGGATCACCGAAGCGGCGCTGGTACGCGGCCCGGTTTTCCGCAGCATCGACCGCTGGGGCAATCTGAACGAGGAGGGCCTGCACGCCAACAGCATCATTCCTTTGCTGCGCCAGGCGTTGCAGCGTGCCGGGATTGCCGCCGAAAACTACACCAGCCATTCCCTGCGTCGCGGCTTTGCCACTTGGGCACACCAAAGTGGCTGGGATCTGAAATCGTTGATGAGTTACGTCGGCTGGAAGGATATGAAGTCGGCGATGCGCTATGTTGAAGTCAGCCCATTCCAAGGGATGGCTCGGATTACGGATAACCCGGCTTCGTCGTAGATATCGTTTTCTTCTATTAATACAGTCGGCTAATAGCGAAAACAAATCAGCAGCATCAGGTTTGCCAATGAGCCATCCGTCGAGTGAGTGGGTAGGATTCACCCATCGAATTCACAACCCTGACGGAGAGTCATCAATGCCTATCATCAACAGCCAAGTTAAACCGTTCAAAGCTACCGCGTTCAAAAACGGCGACTTCGTTCAAGTCTCGGACGCTGACCTGAAAGGCAAGTGGTCGGTTGTATTCTTCTACCCAGCCGACTTCACCTTCGTTTGCCCAACCGAGCTGGAAGACCTGGCTGACAACTACGCTGCCTTCCAGAAACTGGGCGTAGAGATCTACAGCGTTTCCACCGACACCCACTTTGCCCACGCTGCCTGGCACAACACTTCGCCAGCCATTGGCAAAATCGAATACACCATGATCGGCGACCCGACCCACGCCATCTCCCGCAACTTCGACGTGCTGATCGAAGAAGCTGGTCTGGCTGACCGTGGCACCTTCGTGATCAACCCAGAAGGCCAGATCAAAATCGTTGAACTGAACGATGGCGGCGTTGGCCGTGACGCTTCCGAGCTGCTGCGCAAGATCAAGGCTGCTCAGTACGTTGCTGCTCACCCAGGTGAAGTTTGCCCAGCCAAGTGGAAAGAAGGCGAGGCCACTCTGGCACCGTCCCTGGACCTGGTCGGCAAGATCTAAGTCTGTGACACGCAATGCAGGGCGGTACGCCGCACCTTCTTAAGTACGCTGCACCGCCCAATAAAAATGCCCGGGCGAGTTTCGCTCGGGCTTTTTTTCGCCTCAAATAAAGGAAATCGCCCGTATGTTGGACGCCAATCTTAAAGCCCAGTTGAAATCGTACCTGGAACGGGTCACCCAGCCGATCGAGATCGTTGCCTCCCTCGACGACGGTGCGAAATCCCGTGAAATGCTGGAACTGCTGAAAGACGTTGCCAGTCTTTCTAGCCAAATTACCCTGATCGACAGCGGTGACGATGCACGCAAGCCATCGTTCTCGATCAACCGCCCGGGCGCCGACATCAGTCTGCGTTTCGCCGGTATCCCGATGGGCCACGAGTTCACCTCGCTGGTGCTGGCCCTGCTGCAAGTCGGCGGCCACCCATCGAAAGCCAGTGTTGAAGTGATCGAGCAGATCCGCTCGCTCAAAGGCCAGTTCAGCTTCGAGACCTACTTCTCGCTGTCCTGCCAGAACTGCCCGGACGTGGTCCAGGCGCTGAACCTGATGGCTGTGCTCAACCCGAACATCCGCCACGTCGCCATCGACGGTGCGTTGTTCCAGGACGAAGTCAACGATCGCAAGATCATGGCCGTGCCGAGCATCTACCTCAACGGTGAGAACTTCGGTCAAGGCCGCATGGGCCTGGAAGAGATTCTGGCCAAACTCGACACCGGTGCCATCGAGCGTCAGGCTGAGAAAATCAGCGCCAAAGAGGCCTTTGATGTGTTGGTCGTCGGTGGTGGCCCGGCCGGTGCGTCGGCAGCGATTTACGCTGCACGTAAAGGTATCCGCACTGGCGTCGCCGCTGAGCGTTTCGGCGGCCAGGTGCTCGACACCATGGCCATCGAGAACTTCATTTCCGTACAGGAAACCGAAGGACCGAAACTGGCCACGGCGCTGGAAGAACACGTCAAACAGTACGATGTCGACATCATGAACCTGCAACGCGCCGACAAGTTGATCCCGGGCAAAAACGGCGAGCTGCACGAAGTCCGTTTCGCCAGCGGCGCGACCCTCAAAGCCAAGAGCGTGATTCTCGCGACCGGTGCGCGCTGGCGTGAAATGAACGTGCCGGGCGAGCAGGAATACCGCAACAAAGGCGTGGCGTACTGCCCGCACTGTGACGGTCCGCTGTTCAAAGGCAAGCGCGTGGCAGTGATCGGCGGCGGTAACTCCGGCGTTGAAGCGGCCATCGACCTGGCCGGCATTGTCTCGCACGTGACGCTGCTGGAGTTCGACGTACAGCTGCGCGCCGACGCCGTATTACAGCGCAAACTGCACAGCCTGCCGAACGTCACGGTGATCACCAGTGCGCAAACCACTGAAGTCACCGGCAATGGCGAGAAGGTCAACGGCCTGCGCTACAAGGATCGCAACACCGATGAGTTGCGTACCGTCGAGCTGGAAGGGATCTTCGTGCAGATCGGTTTGCTGCCGAATACTGACTGGCTCAAGGGCACTATCGAGCTGTCGCCACGGGGCGAGATTATTGTCGATAACCGGGGTGAAACGTCGATCCCGGGCATCTTCGCTGCCGGCGACGTGACCACCGTGCCGTACAAGCAGATCGTGATCGCGGTGGGCGAGGGCGCCAAGGCTTCGCTGAGTGCTTTCGATCACCTGATCCGCACTTCGGCTCCGGCGTAAGCGTCCAGCCAGAAATGAAAAAACCCGTGAGCGATCACGGGTTTTTTATTGCGCGTGAAAAGCTGCCCCTCACCCCAGCCCTCTCCCGAAGGAGAGGGAGCCGACCGAGGTGTCTGGCGTTTTCCATCGACCTGAATGACCGAGTCGATTATGGATTCGGTAAAGATCTCTCACGTCGGCGGAATTCTTGCATATCCCCCAATCAGTTCCCTCTCCCTATGGGAGAGGGTTAGGGTGAGGGGCTTTTCAGCTTTTACAGCGGCGCAGGCTGAATGATCTCGACCCAGTAACCATCCGGATCCTTGATGAAAGCCAGGCTCTTCATGCGGCCATCGGTCAGGCGCTTCTGGAAGTCACAGCCCAACTCTTCAAAGCGCGCACAGGCCGAGACGATATCCGGCACCGAAATGCAGATATGACCAAAACCACGCGGGTCGGTATTGCCGTTGTGATAGGCAAAATCCGCATCGTTTTCGGTGCCGTGGTTATGGGTCAGTTCGAGAATGCCCGGGATCGACTTCATCCACTCAGTGCGGGCAGCCGCGTCGGCCGGGATCTGCGCTTTGTCGACCAGTGCGAGGAAGTACAGGCTGAACTCGGCTTCCGGGAAATCGCGTTTCTCCACCAGCGAGAAGCCCAGGACGCGGGTGTAGAAGTCCAGGGATTTAGTGATGTCTTTGACGCGCAACATGGTGTGGTTGAAAACGAAGTTGCGGGTTGCGCTGTCTGGGGTGGCGGTGACGCCGGGGAACGTATTGAGTTCGTGCAGGCTCATGAGCCCTCCAATAACTATGGGCGAGTGAATGGACGCAATGATACGCATGCCTGTCGGCATCGCCAAATGAAAGGGCAGGCTTGCCCTGCGTGCGGGCGAGCCTCAGACTTTACGGTTCAATCTGCGAGTGCGTCCGGCAATGATCCGACTGTTTAAATCCGTGTTTGTTTTTTTTGTGTTGTCGCTTGTGGCGGTCTGCGCGTCAGCGGACGAACCAAGCATTACCTGGCCAGCCGGTTGGCAAGTCGAGGCGCTGCCCGAGGCGGCTGCACAGGTTTCCCGTCAGCGCGCGGTCAAGAATGACGCCGATGGCAATCAGGTGATGGTTATGGAATTGACCATGACTCATGTCGAAGCAGGGCATCAGGTCAATTTGCAGGGCGTGCTGCTGGAGATGCGCAAGTCGATACAGAAGGACTTCTTCCAGGGCGGTTACCAAAGTGTCTGCAACAAAGTGCATCCGGCGACGCTGGGTACTTTGTCGGCGCTGGAAACCACTTGCACCATCACCGAAAACGGTCGGCATGTGTTGTCGCAAACCCTCGTGGCGGCAGTCGAGGCGGACAAGGCTTATGTTCTTTCCTACGCCGGGCAAGCTGAGATTTATAAGGCCAGCGCAGACGAGATAGTGGCGCTGAGAAACAGCTTGAAACTTTAAGGCGCTGTACTCTTCACGGAGGAGGTTAGATACCCGAACGGATTAAGCACAAAGTTTAATGGCGGCCTTGATCGCAACATCGCGCCGCAAAATGTTTAGCTTTCTGACTCAGCAACGTTACAGAAAACCCGCAACTTGTTCGATGAAATTCATTTCATTTGTTAGATATTGTCAACAAAAAAGCCCTGCGTCATGCAGGGCTTTTTTATTGGCGTTGGATTAACCGCGCAACCAGGAATCAACGGTGGCTGCACCGTATTGTTCCTTCCAGGCTTTCAGGCCACGGTGATTGCCGCCCTTGGTTTCGATCAGTTCACCGGTATGCGGATTCTGATAAACCTTGACCACGCGAGCGCGGCGGGTTTTAGGGGCTGCAGAAGTCTGCAAAGCGGATTTTGCCGGGTTCGGATCGAGGATGGCGACGATGTCCTTCAGGCCTTTGCCGTAGGTTTTCATCAGCCCCTGGAGCTTTTCTTCGAATTCGATTTCTTTCTTGAGCCCGGCATCGTTCTTCAGCGATTCCAGCTGTTTGAGCTGTTCCTGAAGGGCCTTTTCAGCTGCACGAAATTCAGCGAGTCTGGACAATATCTTTACTCCAATAGTGTGTTTGGCTGATACCAACCGCAAACAAAGCTAATAAGCCAAGAGCCTTGAAGCGACTCGGTGATAAATGGCTCACCTGCCAATCTTGCTCAGGTTGAAAAAATTGTAGTAGTTAATGCGCCAAGAGTAAATCCTGATGTTGTCCTCATGTAACAACAGCGGTCTTTTGTATCAATTTGGTGCGCCTGGCCGGTACGCTCGTCTTAATCTGGCTTAGTTAATGGTGAGTTAACGCGCTGATGAATTCCGCAGCCGGCATCGGTTTGCCGAACAGATACCCTTGCAGGAAGTTGACGTGATGTGCGGTCAAATAATCGGCTTGCGCCTGAGTTTCGACACCTTCGGCAACAATACCCAGATCAAGCTTGGCCGACAGGTCGATAATGGTATCGAGAATGTGTCGGGACAACGCATCGACACCGATCATGGCGACGAAACTCTGATCGATCTTGAGGAAATCCACATTGAATTTGCGCAAGTAGCCCAGGCTTGAGTGGCCGGTGCCGAAGTCGTCAATCGCGATCTTCACGCCCAGCGCGTGCAGTTGCTCGAACAGCTGGTGAGTGATGTCGGTCGGCTCGATCAATTCGCGCTCGGTCAACTCCAGCACCAGGTTGATGCTGTCGGCGGCGAACGCGGCGAGAAACGTTCGACAATCCTCCACCAGTTCCAGGTCTTTGCAATGGCTCGCGGTGATATTGATGCCGATATGAAATGGCGCGGTGAACGTTGCTGATAGCGGCCCCAGCAGCGCGGCAGTTTGTTGCATCAGGGCGCGGGTCATCGGCACGATCAACCCCGAATGCTCGGCGAATGGAATAAACAGATCCGGACGTACCAGGCCTTCTTTCGGGTGAGTCCAGCGCATCAACACTTCAGCTCCCGACCATGCCTTGCTGTCGCCATGCACCACGGGCTGGAAGTAGGGAATGAACTCGCCAGCCTCGAGCGCGCGGAGCATTTCGTGGCTCGGCGAAGTGGAGCGCTTCTGCAGGACATGGCCGATGGCCCCCGACACCACGCCAAAAAAAATCAGCAGACTGAACAGCGGCGGATATTCATCGACCATGTAGCGCCAGGTTTCGCCCTCGGGAAACCCGGCAGAAACACTGAACGCATAACGGGAGGAGGCCAGGGTGTTTTGCGCTATCGGCAGCGTGGGGAGGGTACCGGTGTGGACTTTGCCGTCGGCCGACAGCCAGTTATCGCCCACTTGCAGCACCAGCAACATGTGCCGGCCGATCAAACGCAACATATTGCTTAGATGGTAACCGTCCAGTGTCGTCAATGCGCCGCCGCGACCTTCGCTGAGCCGATAAACCAGCAGCGCGGTGTTGGGGGTGACCGGATTGCCGTTCATCAGCCACAACTTGCCCTGGTTGTAGTCGCCCGCGTTGACGGCTTCCTTGAAGTCGCCAAACAAAGAGCTGCAATAAAGGTTGTCGTCCCACACCAGATTGGTCGAGCGCACGAACGGGCGGCGGGTTACTTGCTCGCGCAAGGCGAGTTTGACGTTTTCGCAATTCTGACCGGCCAATGGCAGCAATTCGCGCGCCGCTTGCGCGGTGTTGTCGAGCATCAACTCGAACTGCTGCAGTGCCTCTTCGGCGGTCTGTTGTGAACCTTGCTCCAGCGTGCGTCCGGCCTGCATGTAAAGAATGGCGCTGCCCAGCAGCACCGGAAGCAAACCGCTGAGTAGTGTGACGAGAATGCGTGTGCTGCGTTTGCGGCGGAGTCTGACGGTCAACGGCATGGGCGCATCCTGTCGCGGTGGAATGGAACTATTGAATTCAGGCCGGATAACGGCGCGCCGCTGAAATAACTTCAGCCAGAGGGGAGGATAGATGGCAGAAGGCGCTTGCGCCGCTCATCAGTGCTTCATTCGCGTCGCCAGCGCGATAAAGGCCAGAGCGGCGGGAGATGCCTGGCGCCGATCAAGCACGGCGAGTCCGACCTGACGTTGTACGGCGGGCAGCAATGGCCTCTTTACGTAGCGAGGCGCTGCCTCTTGCGGCAAAGAACCTTCGGCGACAATCGTGATGGCGTCGCCACGGCCAACCGTATCGAGTGTGCTGAGCAACTGCGAGCAGCGATAGCGAATGTTCGGTTGCAAACGCGCGGCCATGAACAGTCGCGACACCAGCTCCGCAGAACCCGCTTCGGTCAGGACAAACGGTGCATCGCACAAATCCTTGAGGCTCAACGCGGTTCGGGCTGCCAGCACATGGCCCACCGGGAGAAGCGCAACCATCTGGTCTTCGATCAAGGTGAAGGTGTCGAAGCGCTCCTCTGGCAGCACCACGAAGCCGATGTCGATCCGCCGCTCCTCCAGCCATTGCGTCACTTGTCGATCCGGCCCTTCATCGATGTGCACTTCGATGCCCGGATGCGCCTCGCGATATTGCCGCAGAATGTTGGGTAGCAACTTGATCGACGAAGTCGGGCCGAACGAGCCGATGCGCAAGGTGCCGCTTTTCATGCCGCGCGCATCGGCGGCTTCCTGGCGCAAGGTGTTGGCCAGCCCGAGCATGGCGCGGGCGCGCAGCAGCAATTGCTCACCGATGTCACTGAGCTCCACGGACGACTGATGCCGGCGCAGCAGTTCGACACCCAGTTCCTGCTCCAGCGACTTCATTGCGTGGGACACCGCCGACTGCGAAATCCCCAGGCGATGGGCCGCGAGGGTGAAACCGCGCAGTTCGGCGACCAGCGAGAAGATTTCCAGTTGTGTGAGGGTCATGAGTTTTTGCTCATTTTACGATGATGTGAAATGAGGTGAATGATACGGCATTCCTCAAAAGCTTTGGTCTGGAGCCTCATGCGCAACGTCGGGCAACTGCACACAACATCATCCGACATCCCGGTTTATCTGACACTCGCGATGGTGACTATGGTTTGGGGTGGCACCTTTGTCGCTGGACGTTTTCTCGCCGGCAGCCTGAGTCCAGTGTTCGCCGCCAGCCTGCGTTTCCTGCTCGCCAGTGCGGTGCTGCTCGGCTTTCTGTGGCTGGCGCGGATCCCTTTGGCACGGCCGACTCCACGACAATGGCTGCACCTGGCGCTGCTGGGGTTCTTCGGGATCTTCTTCTATAACCTGTGCTTTTTTTACGGCCTGCAATACATCAACGCGTCGCGCGCTTCGTTGATTGTGGCGTTGAACCCGGCGGTAATCGGTCTCGCCTCGTGGTGGTTGTTTAAAGAGCGTCTGGGAAGACTTGAAACTGCTGGTATCGCGATCTGTATTGGCGGTGCTGGCCTGGTGATCGTCAGCCGCAATCCGCAATGGCTGGCCGCAACGCCGCAGGCATGGATCGGCGATCTGTTGATTCTCGGCTGTGTGCTGGGGTGGGGCGTTTATTCGTTGTTTTCCCGTGATCTGAATCGGACGTTAGGGCCGGTGCAGACCGTGACGTACTCGATCCTGATCGGCACACTCATGTTGTGGGCTCTGGCGGCGGTACGCGGCGAGCTGAGCTGGCAGGCGCTGAATAATCTGGGCGTGGCGCAATGGCTGAGCCTGCTGTACCTCGGTGTCCTGGGCTCGGCGCTGGCCTACATCGGCTATTACGATGGCATCCGTAAAATCGGCGCGACGCGCAGCGGGGTGTTTATCGCGCTTAATCCTTTGACGGCGGTCATCCTTGGCGCGCTGCTGCTGGGCGAACAGTTGACACCGGCCATGTACCTCGGTGGCGCGCTGATCCTGAGTGGCATCTACCTGTGCAACAAACCCCTTGCACCGGGCGCAAAAAAGCGGATTTTATAGGGAGGGCAGACAAGCCTATTTACGCTGTGTAGAATCTGGTTACGCATACAATAATAATCGTCTTCTGGCAGCAGAAGCCTCGCCCGCAAGAGCCTTGGGTCGACAATGAAGATATTCGGGTTTCAACTGATCTACGGTGACTTCCTCGCCCGCAGTGTGCGTGGCATCTCCTGCGCGCCACCCACCGACCTCGCATGACTGACAAATAACCCTGGTTAATTGATAAGAAATGATGAGGCGCCACCATGGCAGATTTATACGAAAACCCAATGGACCTGATGGGCTTTGAATTCATTGAACTCGCATCGCCGGTGCCGGGCACCCTGGAGCCGATCTTCGAGATCATGGGCTTCACCAAAGTCGCGACCCACCGCTCCAAGAACGTGCACCTGTACCGTCAGGGCGCGATCAACCTGATCCTCAACAACGAACCGAACAGCGTGGCGTCGTACTTCGCCGCCGAACACGGCCCATCCGTGTGCGGCATGGCGTTCCGCGTCAAGGATTCGCAAAAAGCCTACAACCGCGCACTGGAACTCGGCGCTCAGCCGATCCATATCGAAACCGGTCCGATGGAGCTGAACCTGCCGGCGATCAAAGGCATTGGCGGTGCGCCGCTGTACCTGATCGACCGTTTCGGCGAAGGCAGTTCGATCTATGACATCGACTTCGTGTTTATCGAAGGCGTTGATCGCAATCCGGTCGGTGCGGGCCTGAAGATCATCGACCACCTGACCCACAACGTGTATCGCGGTCGCATGGCCTACTGGGCGAACTTCTACGAGAAGCTGTTCAACTTCCGCGAGATCCGTTACTTCGATATCAAGGGCGAGTACACCGGCCTGACCTCGAAAGCGATGACCGCACCGGACGGCATGATCCGCATCCCGTTGAACGAAGAGTCGTCCAAGGGCGCTGGCCAGATCGAAGAGTTCCTGATGCAGTTCAACGGTGAGGGCATCCAGCACGTTGCGTTCCTCACCGATGACCTGATCAAGACCTGGGATCAGTTAAAGAAGATCGGCATGCGCTTCATGACCGCGCCGCCAGATACTTACTACGAAATGCTCGAAGGTCGCCTGCCGAACCACGGCGAGCCGGTTGATCAGCTGCAATCGCGCGGCATCCTGCTCGACGGCGCCTCGGAGCAGGGCGACAAGCGCCTGCTCCTGCAGATCTTCTCGGAAACCCTGATGGGCCCGGTGTTCTTCGAATTCATCCAGCGCAAAGGCGATGATGGTTTCGGCGAAGGCAACTTCAAGGCCCTGTTCGAGTCGATCGAGCGCGATCAGGTGCGTCGTGGTGTGCTTGCTACCGAGTAATCGGCCACTGAAATGAAAAAATCCCGGCCTGCTGAAATGCAGAGCCGGGATTTTTTTTGTAGATCAAAAGATCGTAGCCTTCGCTTTTAAGGACGGCGTTGGCGCATCAGGTGTTTGAAGCCTTCGAAGACCAGCACCACAACGGCCAGCCAGATCGGAATGTACGTCAGCCACTCCCCGGACTTGATGCTCTCACCGAGCAACAACGCCACACCGAGCAACAGCACCGGCTCAACATAACTCAACAAACCAAACAGACTGAACGGCAGCAAACGGCTGGCAATGATGTACACCACCAGCGCCGATGCGCTGATCAGCCCCAGTAACGGAATCAGCCACATCAGCCCCGGGTACTGGTCAAACACGCCAAAGCCTTGCTCGCCACCCTGCACAAACCAGTACGCCACCGGCAGCATCAAGGTCATATCGACCCACAAGCCACCCAGGTTGTCAGTCTTGAGGTATTTGCGCAGCACGAAGTACAGCGGATAGCCGACCACCACCACCAGCGTCGCCCAGGAAAAACCACCGACCTGATACAGCTCATTGAGCACGCCCAAACTGGCGAAGAACACTGCAATTTTCTGCAAATAAGACAGGCTCTCGCCGTAGGCAATCCGTCCGGTCAGCACCATCGCCAGTGGCAACAGAAAGTAGCCCAGCGACACGTCGAGGCTGTAGCCATTGAGCGGCGCCCACATGAACAGCCACAGTTGCACGCCGAGCAGGGCAGAGGAGACGAGCAGGCCGGCGATCAATTTCGGTTTTGCCGCCATCAACCGCACCAGCTCCAGCACCCGCCGCCATTCTCCGGACACCAGCATGAACACGGTCATGCACGGTACCGTCAGGAGCATCCGCCAGCCAAAGATCTCCACGCCGCTCAACGGTGTGAGCAACGAGGTGTAGTAATACATGACGGCAAACAGCACCGAGGCTGAAACCGATAGAGCGATACCTTTAGACAAACTGTCCTCGCGGGTTGATGGTCAAACGGGGCGCGAAGGATACGTGGTTTTTGTGCTGAATATTGGGCAGATGCTCAATATTCTTCACACCTATACCGTCTAGGCGTTGCCGCCCACTGCGATCTTTTGGTCTTGCCTTTATAAAGTCGAAGATCGCAGCCTGCGGCCATTCCTCCACAAGCGTAGTCAGTGCCAGGAAAACATCACTGAGCAACCTTCAACGGATTACCGAAGCGCTTGAGGTACATCTCGCCGAACTTGTAAGAGGCGTAATCGGTGACGTGACCAATATCACGATAGACCGGCAAGCCATCGACGGTGGTCATACACGCGTCGTCTTTGCATTGCACGATTTTCGGGTCAATGACGATCAAGCCGGGATATTCAGCCTTCAGGTCATTGAAGAGTTTTTCCAGCACCGGCTCTTTGGCACCTGACCATGGCGCTGTGGCGCAGAGACTGCTTTGCTCGGCACTGCCCATCAAGCCGCGCAACTTGACCTGTTGCAGCAGGCAGGTGTTGATCCCGGCAGGCATGGGCAGCGTGTTTTCCAGAAGGACCGGCGTAGCGCCTGACTCGACAATCTTGTCCAGCGCCTTGCGGATCGCGGTGCCGAGGCGTTGTTGCGACAGTTCCGGGCTGCGCGGGTCGTCCCGGCTGGTGACGATGTCGTCGTCGAGATAGGCCTCCCAGAACTGACCCACGATCACATACTTGAAATGCTGCTTCGCAATCATCTCGTAATAGCGTTGAGTGGCGTTATGGCATTTTTGATACAGCCCGTTCGTGTATTTACTCTCGTCATAGAGGTAGATCCCGGGCAAGGCCAGGCACGCCGGGTAGCCCTGTGTGAGGACGGCAAGGTTGGCATCCCTGGCCAGTGTTTCAACGAAACCCCAGTAATGATTCGAAAACGAATCGCCCATCAGCAATATTTGCGGCGCGGCCTGCACGGCGCCTGATATGCAGCCAGGATCGGCGCCATCGCTGACGCCCAGGCATCCTTCCCGATTGGCTGGAACAGAGGCTTTCAAGCCATCGAGCACCTCGTTATAGCCTTGGTTGAAACGGTCGGGCCAGCCTTCATGCCTGACGCTGGCAGCGTGGAGCAGCGACAGACCGATAGCCGGTACGATCATCAGCACGACCAGCGTTTTGGCAAAGCCGAGCCTGGCCTTTCGAAACCGGTTTTCGACCAGCACATAGCAGAGCCAGGCCATAACGAACGTCGAAACAAAGTAAAAGATGGTCATCGGCAGGGTGAGGGCGATGCCCATGTAACTCATCACCGCCAGTATCGGCCAGTGCCACAAATACAAGGAGTACGAGAGCGTGCCGATAGCCACCAGCGGTTTGAAGGCCAGCAGTTTCGAGGTGATGCTCGCATCACCAATACCCTGAAACAACAACGCTGCAGTGGCCAGGCACACGGCAATGGCGTGGTACTGCGGGAAGCCCGGCAGGATATCGTCGAGGGTGGCGCAATAGATAATGGTGACAAGCGCAAGTGCACAGACCAGAGAGGCGCTCAGGCGATTGAGCCTGAACTTGCCTGTGCCGAAGATGACTGCGCAGGAGCCAATCATCAATTCGAAAATTCGCGCGGGGTGAAGAAGTAGTAGTTTTTTTCTGGATTGGCGTAAGACAGGTACAGCGCGAGCGCCATTGCCGCCAGGGTCAAACCGAGCACCGCCGCTTTGAAAACGCTTTTTGCCAGATAGCGGTTAAGCAACCAGAGGCCCAGCGGCAGGGCCAGATACCACTGCCATTCGATGGCCAGTGACCAGGTGTGCAGCAGTGGCAGGCTCGCCGTATCCGGCGTGGCGTAACCCGTTGTCACTTTGGAAAAGTATTGGTTGGAGATGATTAACGACGTGTACTTTTCGCTTTTGAGAAAATCGACATAGTCATCGGGCAAATACAGCAGCGTGCTGACTATCAGCGTTACGACCAGCAACGCAATCACGGCCGGTTGCAAGCGCCAGATTCTACGCGTGTAGAACCCCGAGAAAGTGAACGTGCCGTTGTTCAGCGATTTCATGATGATCGCGGTCGTCAGATAACCCGAGATCACGAAGAAGATATCGACGCCAATAAAACCGGACGGAAAAAACGTCAGACCACCGTGAAAAATCAATACCAACAACACCGCGATTGCGCGCAGTCCGTCAATATCCGCACGGTATTCAATCGATGGTTTGCGTTTACCGGTAGCCGCATTCGCTTGCGACGAAGAGCGCAGCTTATCGCCTGGCAGTTTGAACAGCAGACTGCGCAAAAGCTTGCTGGAAACCGCAATGGGGCGATTGGGCATTTATCAGTCCTTGGTTATTTCTGAACGATCAATCAACTCATTCCGTTTGATCGCGCTTTGACCGCTGAAAAAACAGCCGAGGGTGTCGGCTGTCGAAGGGAGGCGGGCAAACTCAAGCCTGGTGCGGTTTACGCCCCGACACAAAATGACTCACATCGTTGAATCCAGGTGTCGATGAGTGCCCTGGCGTGACCAGCGAATCGATAAATGCCTCATCTTCAGCGCTGATCTTCACGGCCTGCGCCTTGGTGTACGCATCCCATTGCTGCTCCGTCCGCGGGCCGACGATCGCCGACGTCACGGCACTGTTGTTCAACACCCAAGCGATCGCAAACTCCACAGTTCCGACGCCGCGCTGCTCGGTGTACTGCTGAATCTGTTGGGCAATACGCAGCGACTCGACGCGCCATTCGGTTTCCAGAATGCGCTTGTCCTGACGTCCGGCGCGGCTGTTGGCGTCCGGTTTGGCGTCCGGTGCGTATTTGCCGCTCAGCACGCCCCGGGCCAGCGGACTGTAAGGCACCACACCAAGGCCATAGCTTTGCGCTGCTGTGATCTGCTCGGTCTCGGCCTGACGGTTGACGATGTTGTACAGCGGCTGGCTGATCACCGGGCGGTCAACACCGAGTTTATCGGCGATACGAATCACCTCGGCGATCCGCCAGCCGCGATAGTTGGACAAACCCCAGTAGCGAATCTTGCCCTGACGGATCAGATCGCCAATCGCCGACACGCTGACTTCAAGCGGTGTGTTGTGGTCTTCACGGTGCAGGTAATAAATGTCGAGATAGTCGGTGCCGAGCCGGGTCAGGCTGGCATCGATGCCATTGAAGATATGTTTGCGGCTCAAGCCGCTGCGGTTTGGCACGCCGTCCACCGGGCCGAAACCGACCTTGGTCGCCAGCACCCACTCATGCCGATGCCGGGCAATTGCTTCACCGACGATCTCTTCGGAGCGGCCGTTGGTGTAGACATCGGCGGTGTCGATGAAATTGATCCCCTGATCCCAGGCTTTGTCGATGATGCGCAGCGAATCCTCTGCGCTGGTCTGCTCGCCAAACATCATCGTGCCGAGGGTGAGGGTGGACACCTGTAACCCTGAGTGCCCGAGAGTGCGAAAGCTCATGCCGAAATCCTTTTGTCGGTGGGAAAGGGTTAATCAAATACCAGAAGCGTGCAATGCGGCAAAGTGAATTATTGGCTAAACACAGCCCTTACCCTAACCCTCTCCCAGAGGGAGAGGGGACCGACCGAGGTGTTTCAAAGAGGTACGCCGACGTGCAATACCGAGTCGAATTCAGATCCTGAATAGCCCGGCAATCGGCTCCCTTTCCCCCTCGCCCCCCGGGGGAGAGGGCTGGGGTGAGGGGGAAAAGGATCTACAGAACACCACAAACTCCAAGCCGAACCCCCAATAAAAAACGACCCTGAAAAGGGCCGTTCTTCCGTGCATCAAAAACTCAAGCCCGCAACGTCCGCGTCATGCGCAACGCCAGTAGACTCCCGCCCACAATCACACCCGCCAGCAAATACAACGCCGCATCCGTCGAACCCGTGCTGTCCTTGACCCAACCCACCAGATACGGACTGAGAAACCCGGCCATCTGCCCCATCGAGTTGATCAACGCCAGCCCACCGGCTGCAGCACCGACACTCAACATGGCCGTCGGCACTGGCCAGAACATCGGCAGGCCGGTCAGTGCGCCCATGGTGGCAATGGTCAGGCCGAGGATCGCAATCGCCGGATTCGCCGCGAAATTCACCGCGATCACCAGACCGATCGCGCCCATCAGCATCGGCACCACTAAATGCCAGCGGCGTTCTTTGCGCAGGTCCGCCGAGCGCCCGACCACCAGCATGAACACCGCCGCCAGCAGATAAGGAATTGCACTCAGCCAGCCAATCACCAGGTTATCGCTGAAGCCAAGGTTCTTGATGATCGACGGCAACCAGAAGTTGATCGCGTACACGCCGCTCTGGATGCAGAAGTAAATCAGGCCGAACGCCCAGATCGCCGGCTTCTTGAACACCGCCAGCAGCGAGTCGGAGGTGGTTTTCGGTTTGTTCGCCAAATCTTCGGCCTGATCCGCTTCCAGCACTGCACGCTCATGCGGGCTCAGCCACGTGGCGTTGGCGAAGCTGTCGCTCAGCAGGAACCAGGCGAGGGCGCCGAGGATTACCGTTGGAATGCCTTGCAGCAGGAACATCCACTGCCAACCGGCCAGACCGCCCTGGCCTGCAGCAAAGTGATTGAGGATCCAGCCCGAGAAAGGGCTACCGAGCAAACCGGACACCGGGATCGCCGACATGAACAGCGCCATGATCCGCCCACGGCGGAAGGTCGGAAACCACTGCGAGAGGTACAGCACGACGCCCGGGAAGAACCCGGCTTCAGCCGCACCGGTGAACAGGCGCAGGGTGTAGAACTCGGTCGGGGTGGTGACGAACAACAGGCAGGTCGACAGCGTGCCCCAGGTGATCATCATCAGCGCGATCCAGCGCCGTGGGCCGAATCTGGTCAACGCCAGATTGCTCGGCACGCCGCACAGCACGTAGCCGATGAAGAAGATACCGGCACCGAGGCCGTACACGGTTTCGCTGAATTTCAGGGCATCAAGCATCTGCAATTTGGCAAATCCAACGTTGACCCGGTCGAGGTAGTTGAACAAGTAGCAGATGAAAATGAAGGGGATCAAACGCAGGGTGATGCGTTTATAAACGGCGTTTTTACCGTCATCGATGGTCTGGGTAGCTGCGGCGCTCTGCGACATAGCGGCTCTCTCTTTATTATGATTTTTTGCGATGCAAAGGGTAACGTTGATCGCCCCGAGAGTCTCGGCCACCTTTGGCTGGATTGTCTTTGTGCCTGCGCACAGGGTTTGCCGTCAGACCCTGTGCGGGTGAACAACCGCCAGTGCCATAAATCAAGGATTGCCGCCGCTATGTTTGAACTCGATCACGACCTCGCCCAGGACATCGTCGACCGGGCCATGGCCATTTTGCCCTACAACGTCAACGTCATGGACAGCCAGGGGTTGATCCTCGGCAGTGGCGAACCGGAGCGCATCAATACTCGTCACGAAGGCGCGCAACTGGTGCTGGCCAACGGTCGTGTGGTGGAGATCGATGCGCAGACCGCCGTGCATTTAAAAGGTGTGCAACCGGGCATCAACCTGCCGCTGTTGCTCGATCAACGCTTGATCGGTGTGCTCGGCATCACCGGTGAACCGGAGCAATTGCGCACTTACGCCGAACTGGTGCGCATGACCGCCGAAATGCTCGTCGGCCAGCGCAATCAACAGGCCGAGCAGCAATGGCGGCGCCAGCGTTGTGATGATTTGCTGGCGCTGCTGTTGAGCGAGGCGGGGGACTCGCCGCGTCTGGTCGATGAGGCGCAGCAACTGGGGCTCAAGCCGCAATTGACGCGAGTGCCGTATCTGTTCGAGCTGGGCCTTGAACATGGACCTGGGCAAACCGTCGAGGCGTTGAGTGCCTGGCTGACGTCGCGTTATCCCGATAGCTGGTGCGTGAGTTCGGCGAAGTCATCGCTGTTGTGGTGCCGCCCGGCAAGTCAAAACGTCGAGCATGATCGCTTGCTGGAAAAACTCGACAGCCTCGGCTGGAAGATTCTGCGCATTGCCGTGGGCGGGCAGGCCGATGGACTCGCCGGGCTGCGCCGTTGTTATCGCCGCGTGGGCGACTTGCTCGCCTATGGTCGCGAAGTGTTGCCGCATTCGCGATTGCTGACGCTGAACCGTTATCGATTGCCAGTGATGTTGTGGCGGCATCGTAACGATGATGCACTGGACGAATTGCTTAAGCCGCTGCGCAAGGTGATTGCCAAGGACGGCAACGGCCAGTTGCTGGCGACGTTGCGCAGTTGGTGCGAGCACGATGGCCAGAGTCAGGCCTGTGCCGATGCCTTGGGCATTCATCGCAACAGTTTGCGTTATCGGATGGAGCGGATTGCTGAACTGAGCGGGGTTGATCCGCTGCGGCTCGATGGGATGCTGGCGCTGTATCTCGGGGTGCAACTTCTTCCCCAGACTGATCCGAACTGATTGGGCGCCTTTAAGGAAGCCTTCGCGAGCAAGCTCGCTCCCACAGGGGAATGCATTTCAAATGTGGGAGCGAGCTTGCTCGCGAAGGGGCCGGAACATTCAACATCAGATCTTTTTGTGAAAATGAACAATAAACGCCCCCGCCACTTGTGCAGCGGACAGGCGTCAAGGCGCATGCCGACTGGCAGCATGAGGGGCATTGCAAACGGAGAATTCCCATGAAGATCGTCATCGCCCCCGACTCGTTCAAGGACAGCCTCAGTGCCCAAGGCGTCGCCGAAGCCATTGCCCTCGGCCTGGCCCAGGTCTGGCCGCAGGCAACGATGATCAAATGCCCGATGGCTGATGGCGGCGAAGGCACGGTCGAATCGATTCTGGCTGCTTGCGAAGGCGAACTGCGCCGCACCCGCGTGCGTGGCCCGCTGGGCACAGCCGTCGACGCCGCGTGGGGCTGGTTGCCGCATAACCACACGGCAATCATCGAAATGGCCGAGGCCAGCGGCTTGCAATTGGTGCCGCTGGGACAACGCGATGCCTGCATCAGCAGCACTTTCGGTACCGGCGAACTGATTCGTGCGGCGCTGGATGCCGGCGCGCACCGGGTGATTCTGGCGATTGGCGGCAGTGCCACCAACGATGGTGGTGCCGGGGCGATGCAGGCGTTGGGTGTGAAATTGCTCGATGCGCAACATCAGTCGCTGGTGCCCGGCGGCTTGGCACTGGCGCAACTGGCGCAACTGGACCTGAGCGAACTCGACCCGCGACTGGCGCAGGTGCGTTTCGATATCGCCGCTGATGTGAACAATCCGCTGTGTGGCCCACACGGTGCCTCGGCGATTTTCGGCCCGCAGAAAGGTGCATCGTCGGCGCAAGTGCAGCAACTCGATCAGGCGTTGGGGCACTTCGCCGAACTGTGTGCGCAGGCGTTGGGCAAAGATGTCCGCGACGAACCGGGCAGCGGAGCGGCGGGAGGTTTGGGCTTTGCGGCCAAGGCTTTTCTCGGCGCGCAGTTTCAAGCCGGGGTTGAAGTGGTTGCCGAACTGGTCGGCCTCGCCGAGGCGGTCAAAGGCGCTGATCTGGTGATCACCGGAGAAGGGCGATTCGATGCGCAGACGTTGCGCGGCAAGACCCCGTTCGGCGTCGCACGGATTGCCAAGCAACACGACGTGCCGGTGATTGTCATCGCCGGGACATTGGGCGAGGGTTATCAAGACCTCTACGATCACGGTATCGATGCGGCATTCGCCGTGACCAGCGGCCCAATGACGCTGGAGCAGGCCTGCGCCGAAGCACCGCGCCTGTTGCGTGAACGGGCGACGGACATCGCCCGCGTCTGGCAGATGGCCGCCAAACGCTGAGCCAGATCGGCAGCTCCTACACCAAGCGACCAACTGTGTTTCATTGTTGTAACACCCGGAAAAATAATTTCTCTTGACCCGCAATCTTCCTAAAGCCTGGCCGATACAGATAACAGGCGCGCACCCAACTTCCTGAAAACAGCGACGCCAGACTGAGCCCGTCCCCCTAGGGCCAGTGACGACGCATGGACGCTCGTGGTTTCTATCTTTCGAGAGCTCAACTATGTCCCTGCGTAACCTGAATATCGCGCCCCGTGCCTTCCTCGGTTTTGCCTTTATCGCCTTGTTGGTGATCGTGCTCGGCGTGTTTGCCGTCAACCGCATGAGCACTATCCGTCAAGCCTCGATCGACATGGAGACCAACCAACTGCCCAGCGTGACGAACCTTGGCGTGGTGACGGAAAACGTTCTGCGTCTGCGGATTCTGTCGTTCCGGATTCTGGTCAACCGTGACCCTGCCGGTCTGCAAGAGGCGCAAACACGCATTGGCGTGCTGGTAGACAAGGTACGCAGTGCTCAGGCGAGTTACGCTGCGCTACCTGCCGAGGCCGATGAACGTGCCTTGTATCAGGCTTTCGCGACGACGCTCGACAACTACCTGCAAGCGCAAAACCAGATGATGGAGCTATCGAGTCAGGACAAGATCGATGAGATGCGCACGCTCATCAACACGCGGATCAAGGACGGCACCGACCAGATGGGCGAACAGCTCAACAAGCTGATCGCAATCAACGCCGCAGGTGCGAAAGTCGCCTCGACTCAGGCCGGTGAGCATTACGACAGCGCCATTACCGGCATCGTCATTGTTGCCGTGATTGCAGCGTTGGCGACGGTGTTGTTGGCACTGCTGCTGACCCGCAGCATCGTCACCCCGCTGAACCGCGCCGTACTGGCCGCGCAAACCATTGCCGACGGTAACCTGAGCAAAACCATCGAAGTCGACGGCAAGGACGAAGCGACGCAGTTGCTGCAGGCGCTCGCCACCATGCAGAGCAACTTGCGCAAAACCATCGAACAGATCGCCGGTTCCGCCACACAACTGGGCGCCGCTGCCGAAGAGCTCAGCGCGGTGACCGAAGAAGCCTCCCGTGGCCTGCAGCAGCAGAACAACGAAATCGAACAAGCCGCCACCGCCGTCAACGAGATGACCGCCGCTGTCGAAGAAGTGGCGCGCAACGCCGTGTCGACCTCCGAAGCCTCGAACCAGTCGACCCACGCCGCCCGCGAAGGTCGCGATCAAGTGGTGAAAACCGTCGACGCGATCCAGACCATGACCCACGACGTGCAGAACACCGCGCAGATGATCGAAGGCTTGGCCGCGCAGGGCCGTGATATCGGCAAAGTGCTCGATGTGATCCGCGCCATCGCCGAACAGACCAACCTGCTGGCGCTCAACGCAGCGATCGAAGCCGCCCGCGCCGGTGAGGCAGGGCGTGGTTTTGCCGTGGTCGCGGACGAGGTTCGGGCATTGGCTCATCGCACCGCGCAGTCGACCCAGGAAATCGAAAAAATGGTCGCCGGCATCCAGAACGGCACCGGCGAAGCGGTGTCGTCGATGCAGCAAAGCAACCAGCGCACCCAGACCACCCTGGAAATGGCCCGCGCCGCTGGGGTTGCGCTGGAGCAGATCACCCAGTCGATCCATCAGATCAACGAACGCAACCTGGTGATCGCCAGCGCCTCGGAAGAGCAGGCGCAAGTCTCGCGCGAAGTCGACCGCAACCTGGTCAACATCCGCGATCTGGCCACGCAATCGGCCGCCGGGGCCAACCAGACCAGCGCCGCGACCCACGAACTGTCGCGTCTGGCGGTGGATTTGAACGCCATGGTGGCGCGTTTCGTGATTTGAGATACGGTGAAGGCTGGAGACCGCGCAATCAGGAGACGTACATGCGCTATTCAGCCTTGACCCAACGAATCGCCGGGGAGGGAGCCGCTGCCTGGCAGATTCACGACCGAGCGCTGGAGCTGCGCGCCGAGGGTGTCGATATCCTGCTGCTGAGCGTGGGCGACCCGGATTTCGATACACCGCTGCCGATTGTCCACGGCGCGATCGACAGTTTGCTGGCGGGCGATACCCATTATTCCGAAGTGCGTGGTCGTCTGGCGCTGCGTCAGCTGATTGCCGACCGCCATCGTCGGCGTAGCGGGCAAGCTGTGGATGCCGACCACGTGATCGTCATGCCCGGCGCGCAATGCGCGGTGTATTCGGTGGCGCAATGTCTGCTCGATCCCGGCGATGAAGTGATCGTCGCCGAACCCATGTACGTCACCTACGAAGGCGTGTTTGGCGCGTGTGGCGCGACGGTGGTGCCGGTGCCGGTGCGCCCGGAAAACGGTTTTCGTGTCGATCCGGTCGACGTCGCCGCGCGTATCACCCCGAAAACCCGCGCCATGCTGCTCAACAGTCCGAACAACCCCAGCGGCGCCAGCCTGTCACTGCTGATCTGGCAAGAACTGGCGGCGCTGTGCATCCGCCATGACTTGTGGCTGATCAGCGACGAGGTCTACAGCGATTTGCTTTACGAAGGTCAGCACGTCAGCCCGGCGAGTCTGCCGGGCATGGCCGAACGCACGGCAACAATCAACAGCCTGTCGAAATCCCACGCCATGACCGGCTGGCGCATCGGCTGGATGATCGGGCCGAAGTCGTTGGCCGAGCATTTGGTCAATTTGTCGCTGAGCATGTTGTTTGGCCTGCCGGATTTTGTGCAGAAAGCCGCAGAGATTGCGTTGCAGTCAGACCTGCCGGAAGTGACGCAGATGCGCGAGGAATATCGCCTGCGCCGGGATCTGGTGTGCGAACGTTTGAGCGGTTGCCCGGGGCTGTATCCGATCCGTCCGGATGGTGGCATGTTCGTGATGGTCGATGTGCGCCAGACCGGTCTCGGCGCACAGGCGTTTGCCGAACGGTTACTGGAGGGCTATGGGGTTTCGGTCCTCGCCGGTGAAGCGTTCGGGCCGAGCGCGGCGGGGCATATCCGCATTGGTTTGGTGGTCGATCGGGTGAAACTCGCGGATGCCTGTGCGCGGATTGCCTTGTGTGCGGCGCAGCTGTTACAGGCGCGTAGTGCCTGATGGTTTTGGGTTACCTGTCCCGGCCTCTTCGCGAGCAAGCTCGCTCCCACATTGGATATGCATTCCCCTGTGGGAGCGAGCTTGCTCGCGAAGGCGGCATGACTGCCACCCTAGAGTTCAGCCCTGCCATGCCAATGGATTCACCAGATTCGCCGGCTTCTCCCGAGCCAATGCCGCCAACAGATTCTCCACCGCACACCGCGCCATCGCCTCGCGCGTCTCATGCGTCGCCGAACCCATGTGCGGTGTCGCCACCACATTATTCAGCTGCAACAACGGCGAATCGTGATTCAGCGGCTCACGCTCAAACACATCCAGCCCCGCCGCCCGAATCCGTTGATGACGCAGCGACTCGATCATCGCCGCCTCATCGACCACCTTGCCCCGCGAGATATTGATGAAGATGCTTTCCGGGCGCATCAGCGCGAACTGCTCGGCGCCGATCAAACCTTCGGTCTGCGCCGTCAGCGGCAACGTCAGGCAAATGAAGTCAGCCTGCTTGAGCAGATCTTCGAGGCTGCGGTATTGCGCATCGAATCGCGCCTCGACCGCCGGTTTGCGCGACTGGCTGTGATAGATCACCGGCATGCCGAATCCGAAATGCCCACGCTGCGCCAACGCCTCGCCGATACGGCCCATGCCGATAATCCCCAGCGTCTTGCCATGCACGTCGGTGCCGAAATGTGCCGGGCCGATATTGCGGTTCCATTGGCCGCTGCGCACCATGTTCGCCAGTTCGACCACACGCCGCGCGGCGGCGAGGATCAGGGCGAAACCGGTGTCTGCGGTGGTTTCGGTGAGCACGTCCGGGGTGTTGCTCAGCAAGATCTTGCGCTGACTCAGGTAATCGATGTCGTAGTTATCGACGCCGACTGAGACGCTAGCGATAGCTTCGAGTTGCGGTGCCAGATCAAGCAACGCCGCATCAAGTTTCAGGCTGGCGCCGAGCAAACCGTGGGCGCGGGGCAGGGCGTCGCGCAGTTGCATCAGACCGTCGGCGTCGAGGCTTTCGATCAGCGTGACTTCGCACTGTTCCTGCAGACGCGCCATCAGCGCGGGCGAAAGTTTCTTGTACAACACGACCTGTTTTTTCATGGCAAAAGTCTCTTCAGGAATGCGCCGGCACGGCACGCGTGGCGACGGCTTTGGCGACGACGCGATCACTGGCGCCGGGCTTGAGAAAAATCGTCAGGATCACCGACAGCAGCAACGCGCCGCTCATCAACAGATACGAAGCGCCGGGCGAGCCGGTGGAGCTGTTCAGGTAACCGACCAGGTACGAGCCGCCGAACGAGCCGAGCGCACCCATGCTATTGATCAGCGCCATGGCGCCACCGGCGACGTTGGCCGGAAGAATCTCCGGGACGATGGCAAAGAACGGCCCGTAAGGTGCGTACATGCAGGCGCCGGCAATCACCAGCAGCGTGTACGACCACCAGAAGTGTTCTGCGCCCAGCGCGTAGGAGCCGTAAAACGCGATGGAGGCGATCAGCAGCGGTGGCCAGACAAAGCGTTTGCGCTTCTGCAACTTGTCCGAACCCCACGACACCAAAAGCATGCCGATCACCGCCGCCAGATACGGCAGCGCCGACAGCCAGCCGGCCTCGATCATGTCCATTTGCGCGCCGGCCTTAAGAATCGATGGCAGCCACAGTACAAAGCCGTAAACGCCGATGCTCCAGCAGAAAAACTGCAGCGCGAGAATGATCACCTTCGGCGAACGGAATGCCTCGGCATAGTTTTTCACCGCTTTGATCCCGACCTGTTCGGCCGCCAGTGCGCTTTCCAGATCCTGCTTTTCCTGCTCGTTGAGCCACTTGGCCTGCGCTGGACGATCATCGGCCAGACGCCACCAGATAAACGCCCACAGCACCGCCGGCAGGCCCTCGATGATGAACATCCAGCGCCAGCTGAAATGCTGCACCAGATACCCCGAAACCACCGACATCCACAGCATCGTCACCGGGTTGCCAAGGATCAGAAAGGTATTGGCCCGTGAGCGTTCGGCACGGGTGAACCAATGGCACAGATACACCAGCATCGCCGGCATCACCGCCGCTTCAACCACGCCGAGCATGAAGCGGATGACGATCAGCCAATAGGCGTTGGAGACCACGCCGGTCAACGTGGCGAGAGCACCCCAGAGAATCAGGCTGACGAAAATCAGCTTCTTCACGCTGTGTTTTTGCGCATAGATCGCACCGGGCACCTGGAAGAAAAAGTAACCGAGGAAGAACAGCGCACCAAGCAGCGAAGACAGGCCCGGGGTGATCATCAGGTCTTCGGCCATGCCCGATGCGGCGGCGAAGCCGTAGTTGGCGCGATCCAGATACGCCAGGCTGTAGGTGATGAACACGATAGGCATGATGTACCACCAGCGGCGGGTGGCGAGGGTTGCGGTTTTCATGGGTCTTGCTCCTGAGCTTGTTGTTTTTGTCGCAGCAGGTTCAATTGATCAGTTGTCTGTGACGGCCCCATCGCGAGCAGGCTCACTCCTACATTTGAAATGCGTTCCCTTGTAGGAGTGAGCCTGCTCGCGATCGGCGCCTTCGAATTCAGTGAGGAGTTCAGCCCGGGTTGGAAGGCCCTCCATATCCCCGCGACTCTGCACCGCCCGACTGCCAATCCAGTTCGCACGCTGCACCGCCTCGGCAAAACTCTGGTGCTCAAGCAGGGCACTGATCATCCCCACCGCAAAACCATCACCGGCACCGACCGTGTCGACGACATGCGCCACCGGCACACCGGCGACAAACCCCGATGCCAGATGCGTTCGGTAATAAGCGCCTTGCGGGCCAAGCTTGATCGCCACCGCTTCGGCACCTTGATCAAGATAAAACGCAGCAATGTCCGCAGGGTCTTCGAAACCGGTGAGCAAACGACCTTCACTCAACCCCGGCAGCACCCAATGGGCAAGGGCGGCGAGGCGGTTGATCTCGCCGATCATCTCGCGCTCGCTGGCCCACAGGCTCGGGCGCAGATTGGGATCGAACGACACGCTGCGTCCGGCGTTGCGCATGCGTGTCATCAATTCAAAGGACATCTCCCGCGCCGAGGCCGAGAGCGCTGGAGGAATGCCAGTCGCATGAAGATGGCGAGCACTCAGCAAACTGGCCGTGATCGACTGCGGCGACAAATGACTGGCCGCCGAACCGCGCCGGAAATACTCGACCTGCGGGTCGCTGCCATCGTCATTGCGCGATTTGAACTGGAACCCGGTCGGGTGCTGTTTGTCGACGTCGACGTGACTGCAATCCAGACCCTCCTTGATCAAGGTCTCGACCACAAAGCGTCCGAGCGAATCGTCGCCGACCCGGCTCAGCCACGCGACCTTGAAACCCAGGCGCGACAGCCCGATCGCGACATTGCTGTCGGCCCCGGCGATACGCTTGTGAAAGTGCTCGACCGCCGCCAGATCACCGGTCTGCTCGGCGACCAGCATCGCCATGGTTTCGCCGAACGAAAGAATATCGATCTCAGACATGAGCAGACTCCAGACGCGATTGGCCGAGGCGGGCGAGGGCGGCGACGTGCTCGGTGGTCAGTTGCACCAGATCATCGCCCTGCAACGGATATTCGGCGGCGCGCATAACGCCTTGGGCCATGTGCCGCAACAGTTGTTCCCATAGATGCAGGTCACTGACGGCCGGCGGCACCGCCACCAGTTTGCCGTCGGCGCGACGGGCCACGGCTTTGCAGTGCACATAACCGACATGCCGGCCGAGCAGGCGGGCGGCGCTGGCAGCGGACTGGTCCTGCCACTGCCAGTTGCCGATGTCGAAGGTCATCTTGATTGGCACGTTGTGCTGCTCGACCGCGGCGAAGAAGCGCTGAAATGGCTCGATCCGACCGCCGTGCAGGGTCTGGTCGTTTTCCACCAGCAACTGCACCGGGCTGAGCTTCAAGCGTTCGGCCAGGGCTTGCAGATCGTTGGTGTCGGTGAAGTAGCCGAGGGAGACTTTCAGCCATTTCGAGTCGAACGCTTCGGCTTGTTGCAGTGCGGTGATCAACTCGGGATTGGGCTGCGCCTGCCCGGCCAGCCACAGTTCGGTCGGCGAGGAATAGATGCTTAGCAAGCCCTGCGCCTGCGTGGCCTGCGCCAGTTGCGCCGGGTCTTCGCGCGTCAGCAGCTCTTCGCGCCATTCGATGCGATTGGCCCCGGCGGCAGCCAGAACATCAATGAAAGCATCCTGCCCGCGCTGACGCACAAGCTCGGCGCCGTAGCTGGACAGGCTGATGGAAACGTCGGGTTTATTCATTGTTATTGACCTCTGAAACCGGTTTCATTTTTGTTCAAAAAAATATCAGGTGTTTCTGTGTTGTGCTCGCGAAGGCGTCAGATCAAGCACTACCAACCTCACGGGTTGACCCACGCTCAACCAGCGCCGGCGCAAAATCCACCACCCGCGCCACCTCATCATCCCCACGCAAGCGCATGAGCAAACACTCAAACGCCCGCGCGCCGATCTCCTGCGTCGGCTGAGCCAGCGCGGTAATCCCGCTGCCCACCAACGGATACCAATCCAGATCATCCAGGGCAATCAGCCCGACATCCTCAAACAACCGCACACCCATCTCCCGCAATGCCGTTGTGGCAGTAAGCGCCGCCACACCATTGGCGCAAAACAATGCTTTCGGGCCGTCGCCGGGAGTGTTTAAAAAGGTTTGAAGTTGCGTGTTCAGGTCATCGCCGGTTTCCAGCACCGCCCCGGCCAGGTTCGAATGCAGCGCGATCTGCGCCTGAAAACTGCTGACCCGCTCGATCCGCGAGCTGGTGCCGTCATACGGTTCAGTCACCAGCACCAGATCCCGATAGCCACGTTGCTGCAGATGCGTAAGCGCCATGCCGACAGCCTGCGGGTTGTTCAACCCAACCATGTCGCTGTCCAGTCCGTCGACCTTGCGATCCACCAGCACCAGCGGCATCTCCCGGCGCAGCTCGTGCAGTTCGTCACGGTGATGGCCAAGGGTGTTCACGATCAACCCTTCGATGTTGTACGAGCGCAACAGGGCCAGGTGCTGGCGTTCCTGCTCGTCATCGCGGTCGGTGTTGCACACCACCAGGCTGTAGCCGTGCGCTCGGCAGGCGGTTTCCACCCCGTGCATCACGGCAATCGAATAAGGGTTACGAATATCGGCCACCAACATGCCGATCAGGCGCGTACGTCCGCGTTTCAGACCACGGGCCATTTGGTTAGGGCGATAGCCGAGTTCGGCAATGGCTTGCTCGATGCGCAGGGCAATGGCATCGGAGAGCAGGGCGCGATCATCGCCGATGAAGCGCGAGACGCTGGCCTTGGACACCCCGGCGCGTTCGGCGACGTCGAGCATGGTCACGCGGCTGCGCTGGGCGGTTGAGAAGTCGTTCATTAATGAACCTTGTTGTTATAGGAATGCGCTGAAACCGGTTTCAGGAGATCCGATTTGCAGGAAAGTCGTCAAGCGATTTTATCTGCTGACAGGGCGATATTCCGACAGGCGGTCGAAATACCTGTCAGATATGACAGTAGGCAAGAAGTCTGACACGACGTCTAATCGGACCGAGGCTTTTCATCAATTCCAATAGGTATTAAGGGGCTTTGACGTATGTCTAATCGAGGGCCGCTAAACTTTAATCCACCGAGAGTCATCGGTGTAGAAGATGCCGATATTGACCCGGACGGATATATCCCGCTGGATTTGTTACTGGCAGGAATCGACGTGGTCATTCCCCTGTGGCCCAGTTACGCAACGCTGCCTGATGATAGGGACATTTTAACGGTTTACTTTGATCAGCCAGGGCAGCCGCTGTTCAAGATCGAAAATATCTACACAGCAGCGGACATCCAGCCAGAATTTATTATTCGTATCGATGCGAGCTTTCTGCAGGTTAACGGCGTTGGTCAGTTGCGCTACGAGGTTTTGGATACTGCGGATCAACTCTCAAAGTCAGATCCTCGCAATCTAACAATTGATCACACCCCCATTCCACGAGATCTCGAGAAGCCGGATTGCCCGGATAAAGATGACCATGGATATCTGAACTGCGACACATCTCCGCCTTTATGGGAGGGCGTTAAAGTATCTGTTCCCCCCTTGTCGGGATTCAAAGTTGGAGATCGAGTTGAGTTGCTTTGGAGAGGTTATCCAAGTTTAAACGGAAGTAATGTGGAGTACGTTAGGGCTCGCAAGAAAAGTATCCGTTTTCCACTGAGCGAGAATGATATAAAAGACGGGTACTCGCTGGTGATCGAGCCTTACGATGTTCATATAAAACCCATGGTGAAGAACTCTTCAGCGCTCGTTCAGTATCGGGTTTTTCGCGGCCGGAGACTCATTGGAGTCTCCAAAGTCAGAGTGGTTAAAATTGATCGAATAGTTGTTGGCGAGGAATTTCCATGCGGGCCGTAAAGTATGGAGCGAAAGTGGTAAGTAATAAGTGTGGGATAACCAAGAGACTAGAAAGATTTCCTGATATGCAGACGTATGGAGAGAACCATGAACGCTATAGTTAAAAAGGCACACCTGTCCAGGCTGGCGGCGCTGAAAGCAAGGTCCACCGTGCATAACGCTGTGGATGCGGATCCGCCATTGGCTGTTACATTCCCTGCGCAAACACTACTTCCTGATTTGCGCATCCCGATTGCTTCTCTTAACGGTGATTTGGAATATGTGGTGCCAAAGCCGGTAATTGAGGACGACGATGATTCATTTCAACCACAGATTCGAATAGCAGGTACGACGACGTGGCTGGACGTTGTTGATTCAGCTGATCCAGACTCTCCGTATATCATTCCCGGTGCGGTCACTGGTCGAGACTGGACGGTGCCCTACAAGATTCGACGCAGCTTGTTTAGAGAGGAGCTTACGCCCGAAGCGCCTACCCAATGGGAGTTCCGATATATTTTCTTTGCTGGCGGTATTAATGATGTCGCATCCAGTACCGCTACCTTCGCCATCGATCTTACACCGCCCTACAGAGTAAAAACCCCGCCCGGCTCCGACCGAAACCCCGGAGCGCCTACATGGCCTGCCGATTTAGGGCCGACTGTTCCCATTGATGAAGCCTACCTCGAAGGCAAAACCCATATCATCGTCAAGCCCGCGATTCCCGCAAACTACGAGGCAACTGACGTTTACAGATTTTTCTTCGGGCCTGCGCCGGATCCCGGCCGCGATACTCCCGTATTTAATGCTGTACTGTCGGCGGCTCGGGAAGCTGCAATTGAAGTCAAAGTGTTTGTCGATGCCGCTGATGGTCCTCATCAGCTTATTTATGTGTCCAAAGATCTGCCAGGAAATGAAGGGCGCCGATCAAACTTCAGTCAGCGTACCGTTCAACATGCCAAGGATCCCGATCCCGATACGGTGGTACCACCGATTGTCACGCTGGCAAATGGTACCGATGGCGACAACTTGATCGATCTTGCAGACACTCAGTTTGATTCTCAAGGTGTGGAGTTCAAGGTCAAAGTGCCTACTCCCAATGCTCCAGCGGATACGATTGCCGGCTACTGGGGGGGGCAACAGGTAGGCACCGAGCAGCGCGTGGGTGCCAATACCGAACTGACGTTTTACGCCCCCTATGATCTGGTCAAGCAGGTATACGGCGATACCGATGGCATCGTTAAAACCAATGTCAGTTTCAATATGTTTCGTGGTATCCGTCCGTTGGCTGACTCAAACGTTGAAATCGATGTTGATATTTCATATATCGGTCCGGATCCAATAACCATTGGTCTGGAGGCGCCAACGCTGAAGACAACTGCGGGCACTGACAACGCAATCGAGGAGGGTGATTACGGAGATAACGCCATTACTGCGACTATCAAACTTTTTGCTGCCCCCCCGACAGAGGAAGGTTGGCTGATCGATCTGTTTTATGACGACATCCAGATTGGCGACCCCATCCCGTTAACAACAGGTCAAGAGGGCAAGGAAATAACTCATGTCATTCCTTGGTCTGTTATTCAACAGCAGGAAAGTGGGCCCAAGGTTCTACGGTATACCCTCTACACTCCGGGCTCGAACAACCCAACTCCGTCGAGACCGAGGGATATCCCGGTCGACCCATTCCCGATTGAAATGGCTGCGCCGGTAATATTGGGTCTGGCGGGGTCGGTAAGAAGGATTGGATGCTCCACCTTGAACTTCCCTACGGAGACTGTCCCAAATGATGGTACCGCGAGACGAAATTTGCTCGTTCGTGTATTGCCCAATACGTATACGGTCGATGGTGAAACCATTACTTTGAAGTATCAGGCATTTGAGCGGGCGGAGCCGACGAAACCTATTCCCAATACAGATGCAACGGCGACTTACCCAATCTCGGGGACATTTCCTACCGATGGTGCGCTAATCAATATTGGTGATTACGAGGAAGATTTCAAACCGGCTCATATGCAGCTTGGCAGGTTGACTTATTCCATTTCCCGCGGGGGAGCTGGTAATAATCCGACACCAGACTCGCTGCCTGCTGAGAGCACGCTGGATCTGGATGACAGTCAAGGTCGTTTTTGTGAGGAATTTATTCCCGTGACAAATCCATGATGGATGATTTTTGGGGGGGCGATCGCAAAGTTTGTGACCGCCTCCTCCGATTACTTACATCTGATATTAAAACTTTTAGCCCGAAAGAATTTTCGCCAACTAATTGAGGATAACTCCTACATAAATTTATGAGTCTTCTCTATAGCCTTGCGCCCCTCCAGGAATGGCTACGACTGCCATTTCACCAGTCAGACAGCAGGTATTCACTATGCGGGGTAAGTCATTGTCGGGTCCAGGCCGTTCGCGGCGTTACATAGTTTTGAGCCCATCGTTGTTGGCAATTTTGAGTGCCTGCGCCAGCGCGGCTCCGGTGGTGGGCCGCGAGGAAACGGTAAACGGCGGCACGCCGGAACGCTGGGACCTTTCCCAGAACGCCACGCTGACAGTCAACGGTGCGCAAACGCTGGCCATCAACTCTGAAAATTCCACATTGATCGTGAATCCTGGTAGCACAACGCAGCAGATCTCGGCTCGCGAAGGGTCAACGGTCAATCTGAGCAATGCGACCGTTTCGGCTACCGGGGGCTTGGCGGCGGTCTTTTTAAGTAGCTCTCAAGCGACGATCGACGGCAGTTCGATTACCGGAAATCGCGTTGGACTCCAAGTGGTTCGCGATGCCAATACACAGGACGGCTCCAATGTTTCTGTTACCAATGGCACGAAGATCACTGGTGTGACCGGGGGAGCGTTGGTCAGTGCCTTCAGCGTCCTGAACCTCAGCGATTCCGACCTTCTCGGCACCGGAGCCAGCAGCTACGGACTTCGGCTGAATAGCGGTCAAGCCACGGCCCGAAACAGCTCTATCATTGGTGGTCGAGAAGGCGTCGTCATCGATGCCGATCTCAATCAGGTTCAACCGGCGACGTTGAATCTTGAGAACACTACAGTGCAAGGCAAAACCGGCGCTGCCATTCTGGTCGACTTGGCTAACACCACGGATTCCACGGCGGCCATTACGTTGACCAACTCGCGCTTGCTCGCTGGCAACGGCACCTTACTGGATGTCCGAGGCGGGGCGGATGCCTCGCTGGTGGTCAACGACAGTACGCTCAATGGTGACATCGTCACGGAGCAGGGCAGCACCACAAAGTTGACTCTGCAAAACAACTCGAAGCTGACAGGCCAATTGCAAAATGTGGCCAGTGCCACGATCAATGACAGTTCCCAGTGGGTACTGACGGGTAATAGCAGTATCGACCAGTTGAGCCTGAACAACGGTGGCTCGGTGGTCTTCGGGGCTGCCGACGCCTTTTATCAACTCAACGTAACGTCCTTGTCTGGCAATGGCCGTTTTGTGATGGGCACCAACTTCACCACGGGTGAAACGGATGTGTTGAATGTCACGGGCACCGCCCAAGGGACACATGAACTGCTGATCGCCAGCAGTGGGCTTGACCCTGCTAGCGGACAACCTGTCCGCGTGGTGCAAACCGCAGGCGGCGACGCTCGGTTTTTCATGAGCCGTGATGTCGATCTGGGGACGTATTCCTATGGTCTGGCGAAAAGTGGCAACGACTGGATACTCGATCCCACTACGCGGACCATCAGTCCTGGGGCTCGCTCCGTACTCGCCCTGTTCAACACGGCCTCAACGGTATGGCTGGGCGAATTGACTTCATTGCGCACGCGTATGGGCGAATTGCGCTTCAACGGTGGTCAATCCGGCGCGTGGGGGCGTACTTACACCAACAAGTACAACATCGCCGATGGCTCGGGTGTCGGCTATCAGCAACGTCAGAGCGGGTTTACTTTAGGGGCGGATGCGCCGCTGCCGGTGGGTGACGGGCAGTGGCTGGTCGGGGTGATGGCAGGTCAGAGTCAATCCGACCTCGATCTTGACGCAGGCACCTCCGGGAGCGTGGACAGCTACTATGTGGGTGGTTATGTGACCTGGCTGGATGCGCAAACCGGTTATTACTTTGATGGAGTATTGAAGGCCAACCGCTTCAACAATGATGCCAAGGTAGGGCTGAGTGATGGAACGCGGGCCAAGGGTGACTACGACAATTCCGGGGTCGGTGGTTCGGTGGAAATCGGTAAACACATCAGTCTTGCTGACGGAAACTTCCTGGAACCCTACACGCAATGGTCTGCAGTGGTCATTGAGGGCAAGGACTATTCCTTGAGTAATGACCTGCAGGCAGAAGGTGATCGAACTCGTTCATTCATCGGTAAAGTGGGTGTTACTGCCGGTCGAAATATCGAACTGGATCAGGGGCGGATTTTACAACCTTATATTCGACTTGCCTGGGCACATGAGTTTGCAAAGAACAATGAAGTCCAGGTGAATAACAATGTGTTCAACAATGACCTGTCCGGCTCTCGTGGGGAACTGGGTGCTGGCGTCGCTGTAGCGATAGCCAGGAGTTTCAGCGTGCATGCCGATTTCGAGTACAGCAACGGCCGGTACTTTGAGCAGCCCTTGGGTGCCAACATCGGAATTCGCTATATCTGGTGAACGAGGCAATAAAAAAGGAAGCAAAAGCTTCCTTTTTTTGTTTGCCGGTATTATGGTTATGCGGCGATCAACCGATATCCACGCAATTTCATGATGTCTCCCTTTGCTGCGAATCTAACCTCCAAGGTTAGTTCTTTCTCCACATCGTCGTCTCGATTCTCCACCACGACGTTGTTCAAGTTCCCGGAAAGAGTAGCGGAATCAGGATCATAAGCGATGATGGTTGTCCCCGAACGCTGAGTATAAGTTACAGGCTTGGCTGGATCGCTGTTGTCGACAAATGTCAGGCGAACCTCATGGGATGTTGGTGTCAGTTCGTAGCTGTCATTCGGCAGGTTTTTGGAGAAGGACAGGGTGATTTCTTTGGTCGTAAAGTCCATTTTACGCTGACGAGCAAACATTACGTAGGCCTCACCATGCGGCAGCGGGAAGGTTTGCTCGGAGAGTTCAACCAGGCTTGCTTCAAACTGTTCTACGGCGTTGA
The DNA here is from genome assembly GCF_054682705.1 of Pseudomonas sp. H1_D05. Lineage (NCBI taxonomy): Bacteria > Pseudomonadati > Pseudomonadota > Gammaproteobacteria > Pseudomonadales > Pseudomonadaceae > Pseudomonas > Pseudomonas sp. H1_D05. The sequence continues at coordinate 5,399,960 of NZ_CP162825.1, read as the reverse complement.
TTGTCCCTACACACTCACCTGTGCCGATTGCATTTCTACGTTTGAGAATTTTATTGATCATTTTTGCGGTCTCCATGTCATGACGAGATATCCCGTGATTAAAGGAAACTTTCGGGATGAGCTATCAGAGCGCTAATGAGGCCAACTGTAAACTGTCAGACTTGACAGTTTACAGTTGGCCAGAAGTGTGGTTTCCGAAATTTGGTTATTGGCGAAGGTTAGTTTTGATGGGGAACGTGATTTAAACGGGTCAGGCTCCCGATCATCAGGTTAGCGGATCTGCGCCGCCCGCTTGGAAGGACGGTCTCTGTGGACAATAAAATAATCAGCCAAACAGTCCCGCCGCAATATTGATTGAAAATCCCAAAATAGCCGTGTTGAACACAAACCCGATCAGTGATTGCGCCAAAACGATTTTGCGAATATCCCGCGTTGCAACACCTACATCCGCCGTCTGCACCGCCACGCCGATGGTGAACGAGAAGTACAAGAAGTCCCAATAGTTGGGCGTGGTAAGCCCTTCAGCAAAACGCAACGCCGGCTCCTTGCCATCCCAGGTGTAATACAACCTCGCGTAGTGCACGCAGAAAATCACCCCGATCAGCAGCCACGAACCGATTACCGTCAGCGCGGTAAAACCGTAGTGCATGAGCTTGCGCGTGGTTTCCAGATCTTTGCTGCCCGCGAGTTCGAAGGTGATGGTCGCCAGACTGGCCAGTGCAGCGATGCACACCACGAAAAGCACCAGCCCGGCATTTTCGTCTTCGACCTCAGCGATACGTTTGACGTCCGGCGCCTTGGCGCGCACGGTCAGCCAGAACATCAGGATCAGGTAAGTCCAGACACCGGCGTTCCAGCCGATGAGGATTTTGCTGACGATGGAATCGGCGGGGGCCAGCAAACCGCTGGCGAGGCCGAGGAGGGCGGCGGCGGACAGGCGAGGGTGGGTGCGGGCGAGGAAGCGCATGGGGACTCGATGGGCCAGGGTGGTTCAGACACCTTAGCCCAGCGATGGCCGGTGTGACCACAGTGCTGGATGTTTGCAGAATCTCTGTGGGAGCGAGCCTGCTCGCGAAGGCGTCCGGTCAGTCAACATCGACGTTGAATGTACCGACGCTTTCGCGAGCAAGCTCGCTCCCACAATTGGTATCAGTGGGGTTTGGTGAAGCGTTGTACGAGCTTCATGACGACGACGAAGAAGACCGGCACGAAGATCACCGCCAGCGTCGCGGTAATCATCCCGCCGATCACTCCTGTACCGATCGCTTGCTGACTCGCCGAACTGGCACCCGTGGCAATGGCCAATGGCACCACGCCGAGAATGAACGCGAGCGACGTCATCACGATCGGCCGCAAGCGCAAGCGAGCAGCCTGCAACGTCGCATCAATCAGATCGTGACCTTCGTCATACAAGCTCTTGGCAAATTCGATGATCAGGATCGCGTTCTTCGCCGACAGACCGATGATGGTGATCAGGCCGACCTTGAAGAACACATCGTTGGGCATGCCGCGCAATGTCACCGCCAGCACCGCGCCGAGCACGCCCAGCGGCACTACCAGCAACACCGAGGTCGGAATCGACCAGCTCTCGTACAGCGCCGCCAGACACAGGAACACCACCAGCAACGACAGCCCAAGCAGAATCGGCGCCTGATTGCCGGACAAGCGTTCCTGCAACGACAACCCGGTCCATTCCTGGCCCAGTCCTTTCGGCCCCTGCGCCACCAGACGTTCGATCTCCGCCATGGCCTCACCGGTACTGTGCCCCGGTGACGGTTCGCCGGAAATCGCGATCGCCGGATAGCCGTTGTAACGGGTCAACTGCGCCGGGCCTTGAATCCAGTTGGCCTGCACGAACGCTGACAGCGGCACCATGTGCCCGGTGTTGTTGCGTACGTGCATTTTCAGCAGATCGGCCACCTGGCTGCGTTGATCGCCTTCGGCTTGCACGACAACACGCTGCATGCGCCCCTGATTGGGGAAATCGTTGATGTAGCTGGAGCCGACGGCAGTCGACAGCACGTTGCCGATATCGGCGAATGAGACGCCAAGGGCATTGGCCTGCTTGCGGTCGACCACCAATTGCACTTGCGGCGCTTCGGCCAGCGCACTTTCTCGCACATTCATCAGTACAGGGCTTTTCTCGGCGGCTGCGAGCAGTTCGGTGCGCGCCTGCATCAAGGTCGCATGGCCGAGGCCGCCGCGATCCTGCAAACGGAACTCGAAGCCGCTCGATGTGCCGAGGCCATCCACGGGCGGTGGCAGCACCGAGAACGCCATGGCGTCTTTGATTTCAGTCAGTGCGATATTGGCGCGATCGGCAATCGAGCTGGCGGCATCATCACTGCCGCGCTGCGACCAGTCCTTCAGCGTCGAGAACGCCAACGCTGCGTTCTGGCCGCTACCGGAGAAGCTGAAACCGAGAATCACCACCGTGTCACTGATCCCCGGCTCGCTGGAGTTATGTGCCTCAAGCTGTTCAGCCACGGCCACCGTACGATTCTTGGTCGCACCGGGCGGCAGTTGAATATCCGTGATGGTGTAGCCCTGATCTTCCACCGGCAGGAACGAGGAGGGCAGACGCGCAAAGCACAGGCCCAGGCCAACCAGCAGCACAGCGTAAATCAGCAGGTAACGGCCGCTGCGTTTCAACGCATAGCCGACCCAGCCCTGATAGCGATCAGTCAGGCGCTCGAAGCGGCGGTTGAACCAGCCGAAGAACCCGGATTTTTCGTGGTGTTCGCCCTTGGCAATCGGCTTGAGCAGCGTCGCGCACAGTGCCGGCGTCAGGGTCAGGGCGAGGAACGCCGAGAACAGAATCGATGTCGCCATCGACAGCGAGAACTGCTGGTAAATCACCCCGACCGAGCCTTGCATGAACGCCATCGGAATGAACACCGCGACCAGCACCAGCGTGATGCCGATGATCGCGCCGGTAATCTGCGTCATGGCTTTGCGTGTGGCTTCCTTGGGCGACAGGCCCTCGGTGGCCATGATCCGCTCGACGTTCTCCACCACGACGATGGCGTCGTCCACCAGAATACCGATGGCCAGGACCATGCCGAACATGGTCAGCACGTTGATCGAGAAGCCCAGCGCGAGCATGGTCGCGAACGTGCCCATCAGCGCCACCGGCACCACTAGCGTCGGGATCAACGTGTAGCGCACGTTCTGCAGGAACAGGAACATCACCGCAAACACCAGCAGCATCGCTTCGCCCAAGGTGTAAATCACTTTGGTGATCGAGACTTTGACGAACGGCGAAGTGTCGTACGGAATCTTGTATTCCACGCCCGCCGGGAAGTAGCGCGACAGCTCATCCATCTTCGCCCGCACCAGGGTCGCGGTGTTCAGCGCGTTGGCGCCCGGCGACAGTTGCACGCCGACTGCGGTCGACGGTTTGCCGTTGAGACGCGTACCGAACTGGTATTCCTGACTGCCGATCTCGACCCGCGCGACGTCACCGATGCGCACGGTGGAGCCGTCGCGATTGGCCTTGAGCACAATGTCGGCGAACTCTTGCGGTGTCGACAACTGACCTTTCACCAGAATCGTCGCAGTGATTTCCTGGCTGGACGGATTGGGCAGATCACCGATGCTGCCAGCGGACACCTGAGCGTTCTGCGCGACGATGGCGGCGTTGACATCGGCCGGCGTCAGGTTGAACGCGATCAGCTTCTGCGGATCGATCCAGATGCGCATGGCCCGTTCGGCGCCGTACAACTGCGCCTTGCCGACACCGTCCAGACGCTTGATCTCGTTCATCACGTTACGCGCCAGATAATCGCTGAGCGCCACGTCATCGAGCTTGCCATCGCTGGAGGTCAGGGTGATCAGCAAGAGAAAACCGGACGAGACTTTTTCAACCTGCAAACCCTGCTGAGTCACCGCTTGCGGCAGGCGCGACTCGACCACCTTGAGGCGGTTTTGCACGTCGACTTGCGCCAGCTCCGGGTTGGTGCCCGGCTGGAACGTGGCTTTGATCGTCGCGCTGCCGAGGCTGCTTTGCGATTCGAAGTACAGCAAGTGATCGGCGCCGTTGAGCTCTTCCTCGATCAGGCTGACCACGCTTTCATCGACGGTCTGCGCCGAGGCGCCGGGATACACGGCGTAGATTTCGATCTGCGGCGGGGCGACATCGGGGTATTGCGCCACCGGCAACTGCGGGATGGCCAGCGCACCGGCCAACAGGATGAACAGCGCGACGACCCAGGCAAACACCGGGCGGTCGATAAAGAACTGCGGCATAGAAAAGCGTCCTGCTTACTGACCAGAGGTCTGGGCAAGTGGAAGAGGGGTGTCGTCGATCTGCACGGTTTCGCCGGGGCGGGCGTGTTGCAGGCCTTCGATGACGATGCGGTCGCCGGGCTTGAGGCCGCCGGTGACGATCCAGCGATTGTTCTGCACCGCGCCCAGTTGCACTGGTTGCTCAGCGACGCGCATCTGCTCATCGACGGTCAGCACCTGAGCAATGCCGGCGCTGTCACGCTGCACGGCACGCTGCGGCACGGTAATGCCGTTCTGGATGGTTGCCTGTTCCAGACGCACGCGGATGAAACTGCCCGGCAGCAAGTCGAGATCCGGATTTGGGAATTCGCTGCGCAGGATGATCTGACCCGTGCCCGGGTCAACGGTGATGTCGCTGAAGAGCAATTTGCCTGGCAGCGGATACAGGCTGCCGTCATCCTGAATCAGCGTGGCTTTGACCTGATCCTGGCCGACTTCCTGCAGTTGCCCGGAACGGAATGCGCGGCGCAATTCGTTGAGTTCACGGGTCGACTGGGTGAGGTCGGCGTGAATCGGGTTGAGCTGCTGAATCAGCGCCAGCGGCGTGGTTTCGTTCTGCCCGACCAGTGCGCCTTCGGTGACCAGCGCACGGCCGACGCGACCGGAAATCGGCGCGGTGACGGTGGCATAACCCAGATTCAGTTTCGCCCGCTCGACGGCAGCCTTGTTGGCCGCAACGTCAGCGGCGGTTTGCCGGGCATTGGCGCGGGCGTTGTCGTAGTCCTGAGCGCTGATGGCTTTGTCATCGATCAACTGGGCGTAGCGTTGCTCTTGCAGTTTCGCTTGAAAGGCATTGGCTTCTGCCTTGCGCAGCGCAGCTTCAGCGCTGTCGAGGTCAGCCTTGAACGGCGCCGGGTCAATGCGGAACAGCACGTCGCCTTTTTTCACGTCGCTGCCTTCGCGGAAGCTGCGTTGCAAGACCACACCGGCCACCCGTGCCCGTACTTCGGCAATCCGTGGTGCGGCGATGCGGCCGCTGAGTTCGCTGCTGATTGTCAGGGGATGTGCTTCGAGCGTCTCGATGCGCACCGTGGCCGGTGATGCCTGATCCTCGGCTTTCGAGGATGAATCACAGGCGCTCAGTGTCAGCGCCATCGCGATCAGGCCGAGTCCGGCCAGCAGTTTCTTCGACATGTACAACCCCCAATATTGATGTCCGCATCCTACGGGCAGACGCCGAGATTAGCGGTGAAGCTTTGTAGGCGCTGTGTGAAATTGTGTAAGGGTTTTGCTCAGGGATGGGCCAGGGCGTATATCCTTCAGGTCTTGAATTCTTTTGTGACGGTTAAACCGCTTTCGCGAGCAAGCTCGCTCCCACATGGGTTTTGTGAACAGTGCAAAACCACTGTGGGAGCGAGCTTGCTCGCGAAAGCGGTCTGACATCCACCACAGCAATATCTGGATCACCCCATGCCCAACATCCTCCTGGTCGAAGACGACACCGCCCTCGCCGAACTGATTTCCAGCTACCTGGAACGCAACGGTTATTCCGTCAGTGTGATCGGCCGTGGCGACCACGTGCGTGAGCGAGCGCGGGTCAATCCGCCGGATCTGGTGATCCTCGACCTCATGCTGCCGGGCCTTGATGGACTGCAAGTCTGCCGTTTATTGCGCGCCGATTCGGCGACGCTGCCGATCCTGATGCTGACGGCTCGCGATGACAGTCACGATCAAGTGCTGGGCCTGGAAATGGGCGCCGACGATTACGTCACCAAACCGTGCGAGCCGCGCGTGTTGCTGGCACGGGTGCGCACCTTGTTGCGCCGCAGCAGCCTCGGCGAACCGCTGACCGCCAATGACCGCATTCTCATGGGCAATCTGTGCATCGACCTGTCTGAGCGCACCGTGACGTGGCGCGATCAGCCGGTCGAGCTGTCCAGCGGCGAATACAACTTGCTCGTGGTGCTGGCCCGCCATGCCGGCGAAGTGTTGAGCCGCGATCAGATCCTGCAACGCCTGCGCGGTATCGAATTCAACGGCACCGATCGCTCGGTGGACGTGGCGATCTCCAAGTTGCGCCGCAAGTTCGACGACCATGCGGGCGAGGCGCGCAAGATCAAGACCGTGTGGGGCAAGGGCTATCTGTTCAGCCGCTCAGAGTGGGAATGCTGAGCTGATGTTTCGCATCCTGTTTCGCCTGTATCTGGTGACGATCGTCTCCTACAGCGCGGCGATCTATCTGGTGCCGGATCTGGTGGTCATGGCGTTCCGGGATCGCTTCGTCACTTACAACCTCGATTATTCGCGCGGTCTGCAATCGCTGATTACCCGTCAGTTTCACGCCGTGCCGCACGAGCAGTGGCCGGCGCTGGCGGCGTCGATGGACAAGGATTTCCAGCCGCTGCACATCGCCCTCGCGCGGATCGACGATGCCGGGTTCACCGCTCTCGAGCAGGAACGCCTGCGCCGTGGTGAAAACGTCGTACGCATTGGCGACTGGGGCTGGCGCACGCTGGCGGTGACGCCGCTGGACGACACCACCGCCGTGCAAATGGTCGTGCCGCCGGATCCGCTGGACGTCAATCTGTTGTACTGGAGCATCAACGTCCTGATCGGCGCGAGTCTGCTCGCCTGCCTGTTGATGTGGCTGCGCCCGCACTGGCGTGATCTGGAACGCCTCAAAGGCACTGCCGAACGCTTCGGTAAAGGTCACTTGAGCGAGCGCACAAAAATCGCCCCGAGCTCCAACATCGGCAGCCTCGCCAATGTTTTCGACACCATGGCGGGCGATATCGAAAACCTGCTCAATCAGCAACGTGACCTGCTCAACGCCGTGTCCCATGAACTGCGTACGCCACTGACTCGTCTGGATTTCGGCCTGGCTCTCGCCCTGTCCGATGACTTGCCGAGCGCCAGCCGCGAGCGCTTGCTGGGACTGGTCGCGCACATTCGTGAGCTGGATGAGTTGGTGCTGGAGTTGCTTTCCTACAGCCGCTTGCAGAATCCGGCGCAATTGCCGGAGCAGGTCGAGGTGTCGCTGGATGAGTTCATCGACAGCATTCTGGGCAGTGTCGATGAAGAGCTGGAGTCGCCGGAGATCGTTATTGATGTATTGCTGCACGGTCAGTTGGAGCGTTTTTCGCTCGATCCACGCCTGACCGCGCGGGCGATCCAGAACCTGCTGCGCAATGCCATGCGCTATTGCGAAAAACGCATTCAGATTGGTGTGCAGGTCAATGCCGAGGGCTGTGAGATCTGGGTCGATGATGACGGCATCGGTATTCCCGATGATGAGCGAGAGCGGATTTTCGAGCCGTTCTATCGACTTGATCGCAGTCGGGATCGGGCTACGGGTGGTTTTGGTCTTGGTCTGGCGATCAGCCGTCGCGCGCTGGAAGCACAGGGCGGCACGTTGACCGTTGAGTCTTCACCGTTGGGCGGGGCACGCTTCCGGCTGTGGTTGCCCAATAACGCCTGAGCTGCGTGACGCTGAAAATCTACCTGTGGGGCCGAGCCTGCTCGCGAAGGCGTCGGGTCAGTCAACGCATACCTGGCTGACATACCACCTTCGCGAGCAGGCTCGCTCCTTGGGAATTGCGTTGTTCAGACCAGCTCTGTGGATTGAATCAACCCGACCCCGGCACTTTGCATCCGCTCAATCGCTGCCGCCAGTGATCCATTCAGATCGATCGCCCGGCACGCATCCATCACCACATAAGTATTGAACCCCGCCGCCCGTGCATCCAGCGCCGAAAACATCACGCAGAAATCCAGTGCCAGCCCCACCATGTAGACCGTATCGATCCCGCGCTCTTTCAGGTAGCCGGACAGCCCCGTGGTGGTGCGGCGATCGGCTTCCAGAAAGGCTGAATAGCTGTCGATATCCGGATTGCAGCCCTTGCGAATGATCAGTTGGGCGTGAGGCAGGTCAAGTTCCCGGTGAAACTCGGCCCCCGGTGTCGATTGCACACAATGGTCGGGCCAGAGCGTCTGCTCGCCATAATGCAACTGGATGACATCGTAGGGCTGGTGCCCGGGATGACTGGACGCGAATGAAGCGTGACCGGTCGGATGCCAGTCCTGTGTCATGACCACTTGGGTGAACTGGCGGGCGAGTCGGTTGATCAGCGGCACAATCAGGTCTCCTTCGGGGACCGCTAATTGACCGCCGGGGGTGAAGTCGTTTTGAACGTCGATCACCAGTAAGGCAGAGCGGGATGAATCTGGCATCGTGGAGGCATCCTCGGAAAAATACGCGCTGAGCATAGTGCAGGAACTAGCTGGTGATTAAGCGGCTTTTTAACAGTTTTGCCTTGTCTTCCAGCGCCATTGGGGCGTCGTGTCCGATCAGCATCCAGGCGTGTTCACGTTCAGTCCAATACACCACGTTCATCTCACGCCGACGCTCATGGGCCAACGGCTGACTGCCGCTGTTCGAGCGGGTCACACACAGCGCCAATGGCCCATGTTTCGCATCCAGATAAACGATCTGCGCAATCGGTACGCCGTCGTACTCCAGCATCTGCGCCCGTTTGAATTCGGCATCAGGCAGCTTCAAGGTGGCTGGTGCAAGGTTCAGGCCCAGGCGCGCATCGACGGTGCGCAGTTGCGCGCGTTGGGAGGCTTCGTCGGTGGGCAGGTGATCGAGCGTTTGCGGCACATACAGCGCCATGTAATCGCCCACCAATGCCCGCCAGTTGTTCGATTGCACGGCGTGCCAGCCGAGGAATAACCGGTCGGCCAATACGCCACCGGCCAACAGCGCAGCGGCGGCGCCACCGATAAACCAGCGGCGATTGAAGCCCGGAGGCTGCGGCGCTGGAATGGCGTCCAGCCGCGCTTGCAGACGCTCCAGCGGGGCCTGTTGCGCCAGTTCGTCATAGGCGTTCTTGTACGGCAGGTTGCTGCGGCTGAGCCATTGCACGCGCAGACTCAGCAGTGAGTCTTCGGCAATGGCGTTGTCGAGTTGATGGCGATAGTCGCCGTCGAGTTCGCCGTCGAGGTAGGCGACCAGTTGCTCATCCGAAGGTGGGTTCATGTTCGGTCTCCTTCGGTGGATTTCGGCACGGTCTGCAGCGGTGGGTATTCGGCGAGTTTGAGGCGGGCGGTGGCCAGACGGCTCATGACCGTGCCGATCGGCACTTGCAGGATTTCAGCGACTTCGCGGTAGGACAAGCCTTCGACATAGGCGAGGTAGACCGTTTCGCGCTGGGTCTCGGGCAGCGCGTCGACGCGGCGAATCACTTGCGCGGCCATCACATGCGTTTGCGCGGCGTACTCACCATCGAACGCCAGTTGACCATCGGCATCGACCTGGCCCGCACCCTGTCGCACGCGCCGAGCGCGCACTTCATTGAGCCAGATCGAATGCAGAATGCTCAGCAACCAGCGATCCATGCGCGTACCGGCGATGTACTGATTGGCGCGCTCCAGCGCTCGCACGCAGGTGGCTTGCACCAGATCCTCGGCCACATGCCGATTGCGCGACAGCAGTAGACCGTAGCGCCACAGTCGCGCCAGGTGCTGCCCGAGTTCTGCTCTGAATGCCTGATCGTTGAAGATGATGGCGGCCCTTATAAGTGCTCAGGTTTTCGATGAGTCGTTGATGGCTTCGGCCAGGTCCTGATATTCCTCGCACGACGTGCCGCAAATCGATTGGATCTGCTGCAACTGCTCCTGCGCCAGGTCAACGCGGCCTTTGATCACATAGGCCTCGCCGAGGTATTCGCGCACTTGCGCGTACTGCGGATCGAGTTTCACCGATTGCAGGTAATAACCGATGCCCTCGTCAGTGCGCCCCAGTTTGCGTGTGGCGTATCCGCGATAGTTGAGAGCCTTGGCGGTGTGCGGTTGCTTCAGCGTGTCGAGCAACGCCAGGGCCTCTTCGTAGCGACCGACCTTGGCGAGGCGATAGGCATAATCGGTACGGTCGGCATCCGAAAGTGCTTTGCTGACTTGCATCACACACTTCTGCGTTTTGCTGTCCCAGACCTGGCCTTTCGGGCATTCCGGTTTCTGCACCGGCGCTTCTTCATCACCATTGGCCAAGGCCAACTGGCTGGACATCGCTGCGACCAGCAGCAACGGGGCGGCGAACATAACGGAACGGATAGTCATGGGCAAGGCTCCACAGAAAGTTATGGTTCACTTTGAACACCACAGGGTGAATTTTTATTCATTGCTTTATCAGTGACTGTTCAAGGTAAGCGTAAATTCAAGCGCTATGCTCGGGAGCGTCTGCCGTCGATCCGATGTTTTGCCGTAAGGAGAGTTGCCATGACCGACCACGTCCATCACTCAGCCGCTGCCGGCTACAAAACGGCTGCCGACACCTATGTGAAAGGTCGGCCGGACTATCCGCCGCAGGTCAGTGAGTGGTTGGCCGCGACGCTGGGCCTGGATGGGCATAAAACGGTGATTGATCTGGGTGCCGGCACCGGCAAGTTCACCGGACGCTTGGTGGCGACCGGCGCGCAAGTGATCGCGGTTGAACCGGTGCCGCAGATGCTGGAAAAGCTGTCTGACGCCTGGCCTGATGTGCTGGCCGTGAGCGGCACGGCGACCGATCTGCCGTTGCCGGACGCTTCAGTCGATGCAGTGATTTGCGCGCAAGCGTTTCACTGGTTCGCCAGTGCAGAGGCGCTAACCGAAATCGCTCGAGTACTCAAGTCCGGAGGCAAGTTGGGGCTGATCTGGAACCTGCGTGACACCGACGTCAATTGGGTGCCGAAACTGGACGCCATCGTCAATGCGCTGGAAGGGGACACGCCGCGCTATTACACCGGCGCCTGGCGCAAAGCGTTTCCGCACCCGGCATTCGCGCCTTTGCAGGTCGAGCGGTTTCACCATGGCCATACCGGATCGCCGGAAGACGTGATTCTCAATCGTGTGCGCTCCACCAGTTTCATCGCCGCGCTGCCGGAGGCGCAACGGGCGAAAATCGATGAACAGATTCGTGCGTTAATCGCCACAGAGCCGGAACTGCGTGGCAGGGATGTGGTGACAGTGCCGTATGAAACGGCGGCGTTCGTCGCCGTAAAAAAGGGCTGAATCCCAAGACATTTCAGTGTAGGAGTGAGCCTGCTCGCGATACCGGACTGTCAGTCACCTCATCTTTGGCTGACACTCGGCTATCGCGAGCAGGCTCACTCCTACAGGGTTTTCAGGTGTTCATAGTATCTGGCTGCACTTTTCCACCGCCTTGCGCCGCTCGCGAACCCCACGCACCACCAGATACAACAACGGCCCAACCGAGACAAAAACCGCCGTCAACAACAAATATGGCACCACCGACCAGAGCGACTGCCCACGCGACCGCGCATCCTTAACCATCCAGATACCCGCCAGTGCGGCCAGCAGATACAGATCAATCACCACCTGCGCGGTGTCGGGCCGCGACATCAGGCTGATGCCGAAGTCGATCAACGACTGTTCAGCCTGGAGCATCACCGAAACGGTGTAACCGCTAAACGCGAGCAAAGCCGTGAGGGGCAGGGCGATCGACATCATGCATTCCTTCCGTGGTGTGATGAGAGAGTCGCCAGACTAACGCCGCCGCGCAAAATTGGCCATTGACTCGCCAATAGCGCACAGGCTAATTTCCAGCCCATGACTTCGACTGTATCGCGTTGCCAGCCAATGATTATTACCGCCATTCCTCATTTGGCGGGCTAGCTCACGACTGCAGCACCCAACCCGCCCTAGAGGCGGGTTTTTACTTTCTGTCTCCGGGGTTTTGAAAAATGTCAGGAGACGACCATGCCGCACAGCCCCGATCAGCAAACCCTGCTTGAGCACTACGTGAAAAAGATCCTCGCCGCGCCGGTGTACGACCTCGCGGTGCGCACGCCTTTGCAAGCGGCGCCGGCGTTGTCTGAGGCGCTGGGCAACCGGATTCTGCTCAAGCGTGAAGACCTGCAACCGACGTTCTCCTTCAAGATCCGTGGCGCCTACAACAAACTGGTGCAACTCAGTGACGAGCAAAAGGCGCGCGGAGTGATCACCGCATCGGCCGGCAATCACGCGCAAGGCGTGGCGTTGGCAGCGCGCGAGCTGGGCATCGTAGCAACCATCGTCATGCCGGCAACAACGCCGGAACTGAAAGTGCTGGGTGTGCGCAGTCGTGGTGCTGAAGCGTTGCTGCACGGCGAGAGTTTCCCGTTCGCCCTGGCCCACGCGCTGCAACTGGCAGAACAGAGCGGACGCACCTTCGTGTCGCCGTTCGATGACCCGGAGGTGATCGCCGGGCAGGGCACCGTGGCGATGGAAATTCTTCGTCAGCATCAAGGTTCGCTGGATGCGATTTTTATCCCGGTAGGTGGTGGCGGTCTGATCGCCGGCATCGCGGCCTACGTCAAATACCTGCGCCCGGAAGTGCGGATCATCGGCGTCGAATCCGAACACTCAGCGTGCCTGAAGGCCGCGCTCGAAGCCGATCAGCGCGTCGTGCTGCCGAATGTTGGCACCTTCGCCGATGGCGTGGCGGTAGCGCAGATTGGCGCGTTCGGATTTGAGGTCTGCCGCTTTTGCGTCGACGAAGTGATCACCGTCAGCAACGACGACCTCTGCGCGGCGATCAAGAATATCTACGACGATACCCGTTCGATCACCGAACCTTCCGGCGCCCTGGCCGTTGCAGGCATCAAGCAATACGTAGCGCAAACCGGGGTGAAAGAGCAGACATTCGTGGCGATCGACTCGGGCGCCAATATCAACTTCGACAGCCTGCGCCACGTTGCCGAGCGCGCCGCGATGTGCGGCGTCTCGGCATGATGAGGCTTACGGCAGCAAGGGGCGCAGGAAGCTGCGCTCGTAGCTGACGATAAACTTCTTCTCGACCAGGCTGGCAACCAGAGCGGTGCTTTCCGGATCGGTCATCGCGATGTGCCGATAGCTCTCGTAATCTGCCAGTGAGGGAAAACTGAACAGGCAATAAGCGATGTTGCTCGCGCCTTCGGACGGCAAAAAGTAGCCGTGATGCGTGCCGCCCAAGCGCTCGACGATGCCGAGCCAGGCCTTGGCGTAGGCCTCGAACTCGGGCAATTGGTATGGATCAATGACATATCGGACGTGGCAGGTAATCAAGCGACGCACTCCTTGGTCGGGTTATTCCTGCAGGGCTGTCCCGACTTTGTCCGACGCCGACCAGATGCGATAACGCACTTCGACATCGGACGGCGCGTACACCACGACCGGCAACTTGCTGTTGTAGCGCAGCATGAAGCCGTCACCGACGACCGGCACAAAGGCGCGTTTTTTCTGGCTGCCGGGTGGGCAGGCCATCATCGTGCTCATCGGCCCAATGACTTTTTCCAGGCGATAGAACGAATAACCCCAGCCTTCAAGATTCTTCTCATCGAGAACACCGCCCAACCGCTGGCGATTGCAGTCCACTTCCAGGGTTTTGCCGGCGAGGATTTCCACCTGGAAGTTTTCTTCCTGCTCCTGCTTGGGCAAGTGAATGACCTGGCGGGTGAATCCGGCCTCAGCCTTCGGATACGGCGCGACGTCTTCAAGTTTGGCGGCGTGGGCGAGGGTGGACAGGCTGGCGATGATCAGCCCGGTGGTCGCGTAGACGCGGAAAGAACCCATGGAAGCCTCCGTGCGGGTGTAGGGTGGATAGCGGGCATTCTTACCGTCATGGGCCGTGATTGCAAACCAGCGTCGAGTTGCAAATTGCAGTGCCGACAGGGGCCATTCTTGCAGTTTGCAAGTAGCCAAATACTGGCACCGCCGCCAAGTGCTTGATTTCATGAGGGTGAAAATGAACCGATGAAAGGCACGCTTTATGCGTCTTTTCAGTGCGGCGCACCGGCCTTGGGCGCCTACACTCCAATGGGCATTTCGCAGTACCACCGCTTGTCGCACCCAGGGAAACAGCGGGGACACACCCGTGCAGGGGCCGCAACGGTCAGCGTGAATACTTGATTGGCATCTCACAGTAAGGAGAGGGTTTCGCCATGTTTCTGTCTGCCTTGGAACTACGCAATATCATTGAAAGCAGTTTTCTGCCGAAACGCTGCCAGTGCACGCTGTCGCCGGACTTGTCGATGACCGTCAAGGTTTTCGGCGATCACCAGACCGATCAGGTCGATCTGCTGGTCAGCGGCATCGACGCCAGCCACCTCAATGGCTGTCGTGAAATCAACGAACTGATCGCAGGGCTGCGCTCGGACTTGAAAGAACAAACTACGCCACATCACTACAGCCCACGCTCCAGAGCCGTCTAACGCACCGTTTCACCCAGTTCGACCGTCACGCGCCGGGCCTGCACAAAACCAAGGCCCAGCGCGAACTCGACCAGCACCGCGAGCAAAATCCCGGGGCCGGCATGGCCGTTCAACCATTCCGCGAAACCCAGCACCGCCAAACCAAAACAACCGACGATAAACCCGTTGCTCAGCGCATTGCGCCCCAGCGACGGCGGCGCGTTGCGCACCAGATAAAACATCACCCCCAACGCCGCAAAAAGCACCGCACTGCGCCGCGCGACAAATCCTGCCGCGTCGGAATACTCGATGCTCCAGATCGCCAGCAGCCTCTCCGGGAAAACGCCCCAAGCCAGCGCCAGCAAAAAACACAACGAACACGTGAAGCCCGACAACGTGCGAAACGACAACTGCATGGCGAATCCTTGCGGCAGTGAGGAGGGCTCCGAGCATAACCGCCGAAACTCCCCACGCCTACCGCAAACCCGCAAATCAGACGTTTCTGTCAGTTCTGGAAGTTGCACGCGTCAGACAATTTCCGATAACTGATTTCCTCAGGCTTACCGGCGTTGTCGATGTACTTCATATCGGCCGTGACCACTTTGCACAGTTGCGTTGGCGGCTCGGTCAACGACACCACTTTGGCCACCTGCAGCGGCATGCCGTACTGATACGGCACGGCTTTGGACGTGGCCGAAGTGTCATTGGCCTGGGCCAGCCCGCCAAACGCGGTGCAGGCGAGGGCGGCGGTGAGCAATAAAGGGCGAATGTTCATGAAAGGACTCCCGAGTGGCGGTTCTAGAGTTCGGCGTGATGCACCCGAACCTGCCGCACTGGGCAACAGCCGGAATGGCTGAGGGCGTGCGGTTCAGTAGAGTTTTTGACCACGGCGTTAAGGGATGGTTAACCGAGCTGAACGCCGGCTGTCAGGGAGTGCGGCGGTTTTCTCAGGAAGGTTTGGCGAATTCCTACAAAGGCTGGTGCCTTGTCTGCTTTCGGCGGCTGAAGCGGGGCGGTTATTGTCGGTTGCCGCTGCAAAATCAGTGGTTCGGGTTTGGTCACCTGATAACTTCCCTTATTGCAGATGTGCCATCATTTGCGCTGCGGACATCTGTGTCCGTGCGGTGCATAGCTGTGGCGGCTGTGTGCAGGACGCCTTCGGGCGAGCTGAGTTGGGGTTGTTCTCGGTTGACCAAGCCTGCACACAGTCCGCCTCCCACTGTTTGGTCACAGTGCTGGCGGTTACTTTCGACCCAATTGAGTAATCACCTATGCCGATAATCAAACTGCTACAAAACCGCTACCTCCCCCTCACAAGCAACGTCACCGAAACCCCGACACTGCTCATCGACACCCAAGCCAACCCGAAAGACATCCTCGAAGCCGCCGTCCAGCGCATCCGCGCCGCCGCCAACCTGCTCGAAACCCTGCATTGCCTATGCTTCAAGCACGCCGACGTACAAGACATTCCACACATCACCCATGCGCTTTACCTGCTGACGCAGGATGGCAATGATTTGCTGCAGGTCGCGCAGCAGCAGATGTTGAACTGGAAAGCGCCTGCTTGAGTTCACCCCTCAAAAAAGCCTGCCGTCGAAAGAGGGCAGGCTGAGTGGTTTAGCGATGGATTCGAAAAGCTCATTGTGATTGCAGGTTGCGAGCGTATTCGACCAGATCTTTGGGGTAGACCATGTGATCGATTTTGCTGTCGTCTATACCGTATAAAAACGCGATGGCAGCAGCCTCGAAAGCCCAATAACCAACGTAGTTGCCGTCATCGTCTTCAATGTCGAGATGACTGTCATGCCAGTTAGTTTGTAAATCTTCGAAGCCTTGGTACCAACCGTCACAGTATTGCTCAAGTAGCTCGCTGGACTCTTCAGCGCTCTCCGCGTAAATCGCCCGAACCAGCGGCGTGTACAAATCGTGATACCACTCATCAAGGTCAGCTCGCCCGGGCAAGCACTTGCGCAGCAGATCCTCATATAACGTGTCCTCGCCTGCGTAGCCGGCTCGGTCAATCAGGGCGGAGAACCTGGCCAGTAAGTCGATACGATGCAGCAGGATGCACAAACTCATGACCTGGACGCATTCTTCGTACCGCTCCGGCCAATCATCGATTGCCAAAGGCGAAACGTTGGGTGCATCGTTCAGAGCAAGCGCTTGCTGATTGATTTCATAGTGATCTACGAGCTTCTCCAGTCGCGGAACCAAAGAGGCTATCGGTTCGCCTGCCGTGTAACTGACCAACAAAGCGTTGAACGCGGCATCTTTGAAATAAGTAGTGCGTAACGCCTGCTCTTCAGCAGCGCTATCCGCCTGCATGGTCTCGCCCACCCAGCGGGACTCGGTTTCATCATAGAGTCGGATGGATTTTCGATAGTACGAGTCAGTGAGAAACGCTTGGCGTTTACGCACTAGGGGATCTTCCTTTTTCATAACACCTGCTCAAGATCGAGAACTGAAAAGTCTTTATGAGATCCGCTACGAAGGTTGAACGTTGTTGGTGGGCCGTTGGCTTCTTGCATATTCGACTCCCCTGACCAATGCCAGAGTGTGTCGCCCCGGCGAGAGTCGGTGATGTTAGGAAAGATCTCACCCTGTTGAAGTTGTCTGCGAGAGTTTTCTTGGGTTGGCGTAAACCAATAACCTCGCTCAGCGCTCAAAGAACAAACCCGAATGAATGCTTGTTACTTCAGATCGAACACCTCAAAACCTTTTCGACCGGGCAGAGTGTTGATACCTTTCGGTTCCTCTGGCTGCCCTTTGATTGCGATGTAGTCATAGACAAGGAATTTTGAGGGGTCTTCATAACCCTCATTCGGTATCACTAAGCGCATTTGTTGTGCATTTAAGTACAACAGGCTCGGAAGCGCTTTTTCGGCGAAATCGATTCGCTCCAGGTTTTTAGTCTTTGGATTTTTGCGTACAACGGCTCCTTTCAAGTAGGGGGAGCCATAGTTCAGAGCGTAAATCAGACTGGCTCCTGAGCATCTTGCTAATACGATGTCGCCAACGAAGTTTGTATCTGGCATGTCCGGAAAAGCGGTATCGACATTATCGCCAATCATCACGAATAGCTGTTGCCCATCCTTACTTGAGCTGGCGAGCAAGGCCGCACTGGTTCCGTCGGGAAATGGGCAGTCCAGGACGACTTTCTTGGGATCAGCTAAAAGCGGACGACAAAAAATGGCAAAAACTAAAACGATCCACAAGTTTTTCATTGTAATGCCGTCCGCAAAACGTCCATCGAGTCAGGATTCGCCGCTAGTTTTTTGGCGCACTCACTTATTTTTTTGTAATAGACTCCATTGGTTTTGCCCCGGTATTTTTTATACGCCTCTTCCGTTGAACTGGAAATATCCAGCCAGTACTGCATGTACTCTGTTCCCAGTTGAATATTCTGAGCTTCGTCCCATATGGATTGGGATGCGTAGAAGGCTGCCCCAGCCGCAAAGGCTTCTTCAGTCTGAGCATCGCTCGGAGAACGTCCCAATTGTTTTTTCTTTCGGTACTTATAGACTTGTTTTACTGCAGGCTCTTGCATCTGCATAAGGCCTCGGGCTGAATGTTTACCTAAACCCGCATTCGCGTCAAAGCGTGACTCCATATAAATCTGGCAAATCACCAGGTTATTTCTAATTTTTCGGTGTACGAGATGAACAGTTTCTTTAAGGCTGCGTTTTTGAAACGCGTAGCTCTTAAAGAGGCTTCTTGCTCTGGAGTGTCTGACTCGAATGTATTGTTCGCCCAGAACTCTTTGGTTTCGTCGCTGTAAGCGAGAAAGTCGTTATATCTGACCTCGGTTAAAAAATCTTGTCTTCTGTTCATAACAGAGTTTTTACTCAAGAGTGAAAGTGATAGTTACGCTATTTCTTCGTGAAACGTTTTTTGTTTAATGCAGATAGTTTGACTTCGCCTCCATTAGGGAGTGCGAAGTGGTCCTGAAAGTGCGTCCAAGTATATTCATTTTCCGTTCTTAGACGCTTCGCTCAGCGCTCAAAGCGCTAGCGCCGAGCGAAGGGTAAAGCAGCTTATTCTTCGCCTGACCAATACCAAATAGTGTCCCCCCAATGAGAGTCTTTGATGTCAGGCATAACCTCACCTTGAATGAAGTGACGACGAGACTCAGCTTTGGCAGGGGTAAACCAATAGCCAGTTTTGCTACATGGCTGACCAGCGTCAACACGAGCAACCTGTGACCCATTTGTTGGTCGATAATTTCTAGCGTACTCGACCAAGTCTTTGGGATAGACCATATGGTCTATTTTGCTGTCGTCTATGCCATATAAAAATGCAATAGCTGCTGCTTCGATGGCCCAGTACCCGACATAATTTCCATCCTCTCCTTGTAAGTGAGTATCGTGCCAAGGAGCCTGTTTAAAGGCTGGGTACCATTGTTGGCAATATTTTTTTAGAAGCTTTGAAGATTCTTCTTTATTATTAATGTATAGGGCTTGTACAAGTGGTGTATATACGTCGTGATACCAACGATCGACGTCGTGACGGTTTGGTAGAACTTTCTTCAATAAGTCTTCGTAAAGAGTGTCATCACCAGCATACCCCGCTTGGTCAATGAGTTTTACGAAGCGAGGTAATAGGTCAGTTCGATGCAACAAGATACAGAGACTGATAACTTGAACGGCTTCCTCGTACTGATCCGGCCAGTCATCAAGTGCCAATGGCGATATTTTGGATGATTTTTGATATTCGGCCAGAGTTTTTTGACGGATCTCGTATTTTTCAATTAGATCCTCCAACAGAGGGACGAGTTTCTCTATGTTTTCCCCTGCGGTATAGCTGGCAAGAAGCTTGTCAAGAGCTAGAGTCTGAAAAAAAGCTGAGCGAAGTGATGCTTCCTCCTCGGCAGTGTCGGATTTGAATTTGTTACTCTTGAAGAACTCGATTACTTCGTCGTGTTCTCTTAAAAAGTTTTTATAATGGTTTTCGCTAAAATAAGCTTGTCTTATTTTCATATTAGCCAGTCTCATCTTGAGCGAGTCTGATGCAAAGTGTTTATAGTGTATGGTGACCTATGTGGAGGCGTATTTACTATTTGGATTGCAGGGGTTGTAATAGTGTGTCATGAGAATTTCGCTCAGAACTGTTGGCCAAGTTCTGAGCGGGTAGAAAGCAAATTTATTCTTCGCCTGACCAATACCAAATAGTTTCGCCCCATTTGGAATCACCGAAACTCGGCATCGTTTCACCTTGAATGAAGTGACGCCTTGAGTTGGCCTGTGCCGGAGTGAACCAATAACCCGTAATGCTGCAGGGCTGGCCAGCATCTATACGAGAAATCTGGGAATTATTAGTCGGTTGATAATTTCTGGCATATTTCACTAGGTCTTTTGGATAAACCATGTGACTGATTTTGCTGTCATCTATTCCATACAGGAATGCAATAGCTCCGGCTTCTATAGCCCAATACCCCACGTAGTTCCCATTTTCTCCTTGCAAATGCAAGTCATGCCATGGGGCTTGTTTGAAAGCGGGGTACCATTCGCTGCAGTATTTTTTTAGAAGCTTGGAAGCTTCCTCTTTGCTATCTGCGTAGATGGCTTGAACTAACGGAGTGTAGATGTCATGAAACCACTGATCTACATCTTGTCTGTTCGGTAATAATTTGATGAGTAAATCTTCATACAAAGTGTCGCTACCAGCATAACCTGCGTCATCCAGTAATTTGACAAAGCGTTTAAGAAGGTCGGTGCGATGCAGTAATACACAAAATCCTATAACTTGCACACACTCTTCGTACTGGTAAGGCCAATCATCAATTGCCAGTGGTGATATTTCAGGAATGTTTTCGTATATTTCAAGTTTTGCCTGACGGATTTCATATTTTTCAATCAGATCATCTAGAAGTGGTATTAATGAAAAAATTTCTTCGCCCGCAGTATAAGCAGCCAGAAGTCTGTCGAGCGCAAGCTTTTGCAGGTGTCTAGAGCGAAGAGCTGCCTCTTCTTCAGGGGAGTCTGATTCAAAAGTATTTGTTTTTAAGAACTCGATTACTTCATCATGTTCTCTTTGGAAGTTTTTATAATGATTTTCGCTAAAAAAGGTTTGTCTTTTGTTCATTTTGATCACGCCTCAATTTTCAGGGAACTCAGTGCGCCGTATTTTCGGGCCAAGGATTTCTTGCGTTTGTTTACAAAAGCTTTCACTTCGTGATCAGAATAATGAAAGGCTTTGTGATTTTGGTGCGTTCCTTCGTCCGAATTTCCTAACTGTGCAGCGGCGTGTTCCTTTGGACTCAAGCTGGTGTGGAAAAGCGGTGCGTAGAAAAGATGTCTGCTATGCGAACTCATTACCTGAATTGCAAGACTCCTTCCTTGAACAGCTCTTTCAATGTTCTCGTCGATCCATTCGCGACTCATTTGAACGAGTAGAGGTTTTTTCCTCTTAATAGAGTCTTCTTTTTTCGAAGCTGTTTTATTCTTTTTACCGCTCACTACCGGTTTGCTGTTTTTACTTTGGGCAGCCGTTTCGATTTGCTCTACAGGTTCGATCAGATCACTGGGGTCAGCGATACCCGAGACACCCAATTTCGAACTGATGCCGGGTTTTCGGGTGTTATTAGGTTTACGCATGAATTTAGGCGCATCTTCATCACGGCTTGCCTTAGCTTCCACGATGGCAAATTTCTTACCTTCGTTATTTGCCGGATTAGCGCGCCACACAGCATCGATGCCTGTTCCGTTCGCACCATCCGTTAGTTTGTACAGTACGTGGCTAGCCTTAGGACTTCCGCCTGCGGAAAGTTTCCCCAACTTACTGGCACTAGGTTCACCCTCGAGCCACTTCCCATCAGCACCCTTGTCATGCCCGTCCCAATCCTTGCCCCAGCCAAACTCCACTGCGCAGATGTAGTCCGCAATGTGTTCGCCGCTCACTCCCAAACCTTCGTTCAAAATGCTGGAAGGGGCCTGAAGGCCCATTTTCGAGGCTTCGACCTGATTGGAGTGGGTGCCACTGGCGCCATCGGTGCCTTTCGCTGCAACCGAGGAGTCTTTGTTGGCGGGTTTTTCTGCTCTTTTCGGGTGGCTGGAGCCGGAGCCGGCCGCTGAGCTATTGCGCTGCATGCCTTTCCATTTCACCAGTCGTTTTTCAACGATCCCGACCATGGCCGGCATGTTGTCGCGGGAGGAGGCGAGGACGGTGACGACGGAGGTTTTTGCCCAGTTGGGCAGGCTCTGGAACGTCGAGGAGCCTTTGACGCCGGTGATGATTTCATCGAGTTCGCCGCGTAGCTTGCCAGCGTTGAATATCTGCTTGAGCAGTTCTTCGGGGCTGGTTTTGATTCCGCACTCTTGCAGGACAAAGCGGAGCAGGTCGAACAGTACCGGGGCATAGCGCTGCGGGTCTTTGTTGACGATGCGCAGGCTTTTTTTCAGGCCGTCGCCGGGGCCTGGAATCCAGCCGATGACGGCCATTAGCAGGTCGAACTGTGCGTCTTCCTTGCCATCGGTCGACTCTGCGTTGTAGAGGACGATCGCGGATTCAATGGTGTCGTAGGCATCGATGGCTTGCCCCAGGAACGGCACTGCGCCTAGCGCGATGCCTTTTGCCAGCTCAACGGCGGCTTCTTGATAGGCGGCGCTACGGTCTTCGCCGCCGTCGTTTGCGCTCTCAGCTACTGCCTCGCTCATGTCAGCCTCCCTGCGGCTTTCTCCACTAATGCTTGTAAATCAACCTGGTTTGGGTCCAGGCCGAGCTTGCGTAAATCTTCGTTAACTTTTTCGTCCGAGTTCTGCACCACCGCGACACTTTCGCGGCTGAACGGCCGTGGATCCTCGCCGTAATACACTTTGGCCGGTCCTTTCGGCACGTCTTCCAACCGGGCGAAGCCGTCATCGTCCAGCACGCCTTCACGGGTCGAACCGTCGGCAAAATCAACGCGATAAGACGCGCCGGGCACCGGTTCCAGATTGTCGTAGTGCAAATTCAACTCCAGCCACGTCGGGTTGGCCTTGGCTTTTTCCATCAGCCTTCCGGCAACGTCTGCCGCTGCCAACCCCGGAATCAACGGCACCAAAATCCCGATCCCTGTGCCCACGCCAGGCGCGCCGCCGGTATTGACCTTCACTTCAGCGCCGCTGATGGTCACGCCGCCGGCGTCGACCTTGACGAAACTGCCGCCAGCCTTGGCGGTGAGTTCCATGCCGGCGTCTACCACGACCTTGTCGCCGGCGTGGTAGTGGATTTCGCTGCCGGCTTCGACGAATTGAGCGGTGCCGATTTTTACGTGCTGGGTCACGCCGACGGTCAGGTGCTCGTCGGCGCGCATTTCGCTGATGCGGTCCAGATGGGTGATGCGGTGTTCTTCAACCTTGAATTCGCTCAGCGTGTTGGCTTCGACGGTGTCGTGCCGTTCGTTGCCGACGCGGATTTTCTGGTCGTGCTCGATGTTTTCGTCCCAATCGCGTTGGGCGTGGATGTAGATCTGCTCGACGCCTTTTTTGTCTTCGACGCGGAACTCGTTGTAGCCCTTGCCGCCCGGTGAGCTCAGGGTCTTGAAGGTGCTGCGGGTCTTGTTTGCTGGCAGGTCGTAGGGGACGACGTTTTCCTTGTGGTACAGGCAACCGGTGACCAGCGGCTGGTCGGGATCGCCTTCGAGGAAGGTGACGAGGACTTCCATGCCGATGCGCGGGATGGCGATGCCGCCGTACGCGGCGCCGGCCCAGCCGCTGGCGACGCGCATCCAGCAGGTGGTTTTGTCGTTGGACTGGCCGTCGCGGTCCCAGTGGAATTGCACTTTGATGCGGCCGTACTGGTCGCAGTGGATTTCTTCGCCCGCCGGGCCGGTGACGACCGCGGTCTGGCTGCCGAGGACTTTCGGTTTCGGGTGTTCAAGGGCAGGGCGGTAGTGCACGTCCCACGGGGTGGCGAGGAAGCTGTTGCGGTAGCCCTGGTGGAAATCGCTTTTGTGGTCGGTGACGTCGCTGGTGACGTTTTCGCCGAGCACTTGTGGTTGCT
Source organism: Pseudomonas sp. H1_D05 (assembly GCF_054682705.1). Lineage (NCBI taxonomy): Bacteria > Pseudomonadati > Pseudomonadota > Gammaproteobacteria > Pseudomonadales > Pseudomonadaceae > Pseudomonas > Pseudomonas sp. H1_D05. Next base: position 5,376,546 of record NZ_CP162825.1, on the reverse strand, counting down.
TGCCTTCGTGGAAGACTTCCAGCAGCAGCCACAGGTCATTCCATTCGGCGCGCGGGTGTTCGGCCAGCGTCAGGAAATGGCCGCTGCTGAGGGTCGGCTCGTCACCCTTGCCTTCGGCGAGTTTGTAGTCGCTGCGATGGCGTTCCAGCGCGCGGGTGGAAAGGAACTTGCCGCGCTCGCGGGTGGTGAAGCGGCCGGGGTAGTCGTAGTCTTCGAGGTCCGGGGCAAAGGTGCTTTTCGCGGTGCCTTCGGGGAGGATCTGCGGTTTTTCGAAGTCGTAGTCGCGGCGGCTGACGCGAGTGGTACGGGTTTCCAGACGCAGGTTGAAACGCTTGATCACCGGTTTGTCGGCGGCCATGCCGGAGTCTTGCTGGTAGCTCACCGCTTTCAGCTTGCGGAACACGGTCTGGTCGTCGCCGAACACCAGTTTGTGGCCGCTGCTGCTGTGCTGGAAGTGGAAGTGAATGCCTTCCTCTTCGCACAGGCGCTGGATGAAGTGCAGGTCGGATTCGTCGTACTGCACGCAGTAGTCGCGTTCCGGGTATTCGGCGCCGAGCTGGAAGCTGTAGGCGTCGGCGAGGATGCCGCGATCTTCCAGGACCTGAGCGATGATCTTCGGCACGGTCAGTTGCTGGAAAATCTGCTGATCGTGGTTGTGCCGCAGGTAGGCCAGTTGCGGCACCAGGCTGAGGCTGTAACGGGTCAGGGTCTTGCCGGAATCGCCTTGCTCGATGCGATAGACCAGACCGTGGATCTTGCCTTCGCCGGTTGGGCCGAAAGTCAGGACGCCGGGCTTGTGCAGCAGCTCTTCGAGCTTGAGGTCCGGGCGGGCGCTGACGAGTTCGAGGTCGAAACGGAACGGTTGGTTGAGGGCTTCGCGACCGGTGAAGCTGAGGACTTGCAGGTCGGCGTTGGCGCCTTCAAGCGTGAGGGTAATGTGGGTTGCGTTGGCGTCCAGCATGCCTTGAATTCCGTCCGTTGAATAAGCAGGTGACGGATGATGGAGGATTCAGCGGCCTCGTTCAAGGCACAAAAGCCGTAGGTCTGGCAGGTTTGCGGTATAGGGAAAACCCTTAGATGAGGTGTTTGGCCCAATGAAACCGGGCATTTGGTGCGAATTGGCGTTCATTGCCGGCAACTTTTCCCACGACCCGGCGTTGAAGAATCCTCAGTCAGATTCAGACTAAAGTCGCCTGTAGCACGTCAAAGCCATCTGCCATCATTGCCGCTCACCCCTGCGTGTTCACTTTCTCCTGGTTCAATTCGACCCGGGACGGGAGCTATTTTTCTGGCTTGTTGCGCGCTTGCGCAAACGCTGCATTGTTGGAGTTTTTCATGCGTCCCCCATTTCCCCTCATCACCCCGCGCCAGTCGTTTGGCTTCGGAGCCTTTGTGCTGTGCGCAGGTTTTACCGCACAGGTTCAGGCCAGCGGATTTTTTGAAGACACCACGGCGAAGATCGAATCGCGCACGGTGTACTTCAACCGCGATTTCCGTGATGGGCACACCACGAACGATCAGGGCGCGTCCAAGCGTGAAGAGTCGGCACAGGGCTTTATTCTCAACCTGCAATCGGGCTACACCGAAGGCACGGTGGGTTTTGGTATCGATGCGCTGGGCATGCTCGGCTTTCAACTCGATTCCAGCCCGGACCGCAGCAACAGCGGCTTGCTGCCCTCCAGCGGCAACGACCCGCGCGGCTCGAAGGGCCAGTACGCGAAAATGGGCCTGACCGCCAAGGTCAAGGTTTCGGACACGGTGCTGAAGTACGGCGCGCTGCTGCCGGATCTGCCGTTGCTGAAATACAACGACGGTCGTTTGCTGCCGACCATGTTCAACGGCGCCATGCTGACTTCTAAAGAGGTGAAAGACCTGACCTTCATGGCCGCGCGCCTGGACAAGTACACCGCGCGTGATTCCACCGATTCGCAAGACATCCGCGTGCACTGCAAGAACAAGCGCTACGCCTGCAACACCACTGCCGATCATTTCGACATGTACGGCTTCGACTACAAGATCAACGATCGCCTGACTGCGCAGTATCACTACGCCGAACTGGAAGACATCTATCGTCAGCACTTTGTCGGGCTGTTGGGTAATCAACCGTTAGCTGGCGGTGTACTTAAAGCAGATCTGCGTGTGCTGAAAAGTGCCGACAGCGGTGATGCCAAGGCCGGTTCAATCGATAACCGCGCGTTGAGCGGCATGCTGTCGTATGCGCATAGCGGTCATACGTTCAGCGCCGGTTGGCAGCGCATGAACGGCGATAACTCGATGCCGTACCTCGATGGCAGCAACCCGTATCTGGTCAACTACGTGCAGGTCAACGACTTCGCCGCCGCGCAGGAACGTTCCTGGCAGTTGCGTTATGACTATGACTTCAAGGCCATTGGCATTAATGGTTTGAGCTTCCTGACGCGTTATGTGAGCGGTGATCACATCAAGGTGTTGGGCAGTGATCAGGAAGGCAAGGAGTGGGAACGCGACAGCGAGTTGAAGTATGTGATTCAGACGGGCACGTTCAAGGATGTGAGTCTGCGTTTGCGCAATGCGACGTATCGCACCAATTATGAGAAGTTTGCGCGGGATGTGGATGAGACACGGTTAATTGTGAGTTATAGCTTTTCGGTGTTGTAAGGCGTGGAGTTGTAGCGTCTGATCGATTGCTTTCGCGAGCAGGCTCGCTCCCACATGGGATCAATGTCGGACACAACATGTGTGTTCACTGAAGATCTTTGTGGGAGCGAGCCTGCTCGCGAAGGCGTCCTTACAACCAATGCCAGAACCGGCTCCAGAACCCCCGATTCAAATCCTCTTTGCACCCGGCATATTGCCGCGCATACACGTCCGAACGATTCTGCACTTTGCGCGCCGTTGGCATCAGCCAGGCTTTGCTCGCGTAAGTCTTGTTGCGGAAGCCGCCCCAGCCTTCGTGGTAGTTGAGGTATTGGTTGTAGGCGTCGTACTTGTAGACGCCGTTGATCGAGTAGGTCTTGTCCATGTACCAGCCGACGAAGTCGATGGCGTCGTCGAAGTCTTCGCGATCGGCCCAGTTGCGGCCGGTGCTTTTCTGGTAATCGGCCCAGACTTCATCCTTGGCTTGCGCATAACCCGAGGCGGTCGAGACGCGGCCCCACGGGATCACCCACAGCAGGTATTTGCGCGGAGTCTTGGCGTCGTAGCGGTAGCCGGATTCCTGATACATGATCGCGAAGGGCACCTGAATCGGTACGCCCCAGCGTTTTTGCGTGACTTGCGCAGCGTCGTACCAGTCGCTTTTCTCGCGGAAGATTTCGCAGATGTCTTCCGGCGAGCGGGGCGGCGAGGTGCCGCACCCGCTCAGTAGCGTTGCCAGTGTCAGTAGTCCAAGCGTCTGCCTGTAATTCAAAAGCCGTTATCCCGTCGTGCGCAAAAAGGCCGACAGTCTACGCGCTCAGCTCAATTGGTGACGATAGGGCAGATCCGGACCGGTCTTGCTGCAAGTCAGCGCGGCGGCTTGCACAGCGAACCTGAGCATGGCGTCGATCTGTTCGCGCGCGAGTTGCTGCACGCCTTCGACCGAATCCAGACCGTGCTCGGTCAGCCAGGTGATCAGCGCGGCCTGGAAGGTGTCACCGGCGCCAACGGTGTCGGCGATCTGCACCGAGGCCGCCGGCACCGACCAGTTGCCATGCTGGCGGCTGAACACGCTGGCACCGTCGCCGCCACGGGTGAGGAAGACGATCTGGCAGCGGTGTTCAAGCCAGCCTTCGATCACGCGTTGTGGGTCCTGCTCGGGGTAGAGCAGGCTCAAGTCTTCGTCGCTGACCTTGATCAGATCGGCCAGTGGCACCAGCGTCGCGATGCGCTCGCGCCACAGGTCGATATTCGGCTGGGGATTGAGGCGTACGTTCGGGTCGAGGGTGATCAGGCGTTTGCCGCTTTCACGCTGTACCAAGGTCAGCAAGGTGTCGCCGATCGGCTGCACCACTAGCGAGAACGAGCCAATGTGCAAGCCGCGCACCTCAGCGCTCAGCTCTGGCAGATGCGCCAGACTCAACTGCCGGTCCGCGCAGCCTTCACCGCGAAAACTGTAGTGCGGCGAGCCATTGGCACCGACGGCGACCATGGCCAGCGTGGTCGGTGCGGCGAAGTCCACCAGATAGTCCGGGCACACGCCTTCGTCCTGCAGCACTTGCTGCAAGCGTCGGCCGAGGTAGTCGGTGGACAGCCCGCCAAACAAGGCTGAGTCCACGCCCAAGCGGCGCAAACCGACGGCAACGTTGAACGGCGAGCCGCCAGCAATCGCCTTGAAATTCACTTTCGAGGCCAGACCGCTGGCGTCGTCTTCACTGAAAAAATCAAACAGGGCTTCGCCACACACCAAATACATAATTGTTTGCTCTTTATAGGGTTGCGACATGCTGTTGATAGCGTTCATAGGCCTGCTGGAACGCCGCGACGTTGGCGGCAATCGGCAGGGTTTCACTGCTTGAATCGAGTTTCACGCAGCGCTGGCACAGGTCGGCGAGGCTGTCTTCGTGGCCGTTCGACCAGGATTTGCACCACGCCGATTGAATCGCTGCGCCGAGGGCGGCGGCTTCGCTTTGTTCGGTACAGATCACCGGGGTGTTCATGATGTCGGCGACGATCTGCCGCCACACCGCACTTTTCGAACCGCCGCCGATCAGGCAAATGCTGCGGCTTTGTAAACCATTCTGGCGGAGCAAATCCAGCCCGTAGCGCAAACCGAAGGTGGTGCCTTCGACGGCGGCGCGGCACAGATTGGCCTGGGTCAGGTTGTCCAGGGTCAGACCGTGCAGGCTGCCGGTGGCGTGGGGCAGGGCGGGCACCCGTTCGCCGTTGAGGAACGGCAGCATGCTCACGCCGTCAGCGCCGATGGGGGCTTGAGCGACGAGGTCGTTGAATTGCTGCAGATCGAGGTCAAACAGCTCGCGGATCGCGCCGGTGGCGTTGGTCAGGTTCATGGTGCAGATCAGCGGCAACCATCCGCCGCTGGACGAGCAGAACGTCGCGACCGAGGCGTCCGGGCTGACTTTCGGCACTTCGGAATAGGCGTACACCGTGCCGGAAGAACCGAGGCTCATGGTGATCGCGCCGGGCTGAATATTGCCGGTGCCGATGGCGCCCATCATGTTGTCGCCGCCACCGCTCGATACCAACGCGTTGGGGTTGATGCCGAGGTGTTCGGCAATCGCCGGGAGGAGGGTGCCGACGCTTTGGTGCGCATCGATCAGCTCTGGTAGCGCCGCTTGCAGGCGTCCGCTGGCGTCGATGTCGCGCAGCAGTTGCAAGTCCCATTGGCGAGTGCGCACGTTGAAATAGCCGGTGCCCGAGGCGTCGCCGTATTCGCTGCAGGCGCGGCCGGTCAGCCAGAAGTTCAGGTAGTCATGGGGCAGCAGGATGCGCGCGATGCGTGAGAACACCACGGGGTGTTGTTCTTTGGTCCAGAGCAGTTTCGACACCGTGTAGCCCGGCGCGATGACCACGCCGAGGCGTTCCAGCGAGCCTTTTTCACCGCCCAGATGAGTCAGCAGCCGGTCGTTTTCGGCGCTGGTTTCGGTGTCGCACCAGAGCTTGGCCGGGCGCAGGACTTCACCTTGATCATCGAGCAGGACCAGACCGTGTTGCTGGCCGGAGACGCCGATGCCGAGGATCGACTGGCCATCGACATTTGCCGCCAGTAATGCCTGGCGGGTAGCGATGGCGAAGGCGTCCAGCCATTGCTGGGTGTCTTGTTCGCGGCGGCCGTTGGCGGCGCTGATCATTGTGTGCGCGGCGGCGCCTTGGCCGAGGACCTGGCCGGTGGCGGCGTCGAGGATGATGGCTTTGCTGCCTTGGGTGCCGCAGTCGATGCCTAGGAATAGTTGTTGTGTTGTCATGTGTGAACCACTCGGGTGTGGTGAAGATCAAGAGCTTACCCCCTCACCCCAACCCTCTCCCCCAAGGGGGCGAGGGGGGAAGGGAGCCGATTGGGGGGCTGTTCAAATCCTGAGTTCGACTCCGGACGTTCAGGTCGATGTAACTTGCACAAACCACTCGGTCAGTTCCCTCTCCCTCCGGGAGAGGGTTAGGGTGAGGGGCTTTTCAATCCAGAATCCGCTGGAGAGTCCGCGTCACACCATCCTCGCGCAAGCTGTTACAGCACCACTCAAACGCCGCGACAAACTCCGCCGAACGCGGAATCGCCGTGCCAAAAATCTCCTCAACCGCCAACAACCGCTGCGTGATTAAAGCATCGTCCGCCACCAACGCCTGAAAAAACGCCGCACGCGGATCCGGGATCGAATAGCTATCGCCATTCTCATCCACCCCCCTCAAATACAACGCCCAGGCCGCCACCACCAACGCCGCTCGCTTGGTTTCCTGCCCATCGGCAATCAAGCGGTTGATCGTCGGAATGGTGAACTTGGGAAACTTCGACGAGCCGTCCGAACACACCCGCTCCAACTGATCGGCAATCGCCTGATTGGAAAACCGCGCCACCAGCGTGTTTTTGTAATCCGTCAGATCAATGCCCGGCACCGGCGCCAGTTGCGGGGTCACGTCCAGGTCCATATAAGCACGCATATAGCGCACGAACAGCGGATCGTTCATGGTCTCGTGAACAAACCGGTAACCCTTCAAAAAGCCCAGATAGGTCAGCGCCAGGTGGCTGCCATTGAGCAGTTTGATTTTCATCTCTTCATACGGCGAAACATCGTCGGTGAACTGCACACCGACCTTTTCCCACGCCGGGCGGCCATTGACGAATTTATCCTCCAGCACCCATTGCACAAACGGCTCGCAGACCACCGGCCAGGCATCATCGACGCCGTGTTTGTCGGCCAGTTGCAGGCGATGCGCGGTGCTGGTCATTGGCGTGATGCGGTCGACCATGGCGTTGGGGAAACTGACGTTGGCGTCGATCCAGCTGCACAGATTGCTGTTGCGCAGCGTGGCAAACGCCAGCAGCGCCTTGCGCGTCACGGCGCCGTTGTGCGGCAGGTTATCGCAGGACATCACGGTAAATGCCGGGATGCCTGCCGCACGGCGTTTTTCCAGGGCTGCACACAAGAAACCGAACACGGTTTTCGGGTTTTCCGGGTGGGCCAGATCGTGCTGAATCTGCGGCAAGTGCGCCATGAATTCGCCGTTGCTGTCATCGATGCAATAACCGCCCTCGGTGATGGTCAGCGAGACGATGCGGATTTGCGGATCGGCGAGTTTGTCGATCAACGCCTGAGCGCCGTCCTCGGCCAGCAGCATGTCGCGAATCGCGCCGATCACGCGGACTTCGGTGTCGTCGCTGTCGCCGAGTTCGAACAGGGTGAAGAGGTAATCCTGTTCCTTGAGGTCGTCACGGGCGCGGCGGTCTTCGGCGCGCAGGCCGACGCCGCAAATCGCCCAGTCGAGCGCTTCGCCGGTGTTCATCAAGGCATCGGTGTAATACGCCTGATGCGCGCGGTGGAAGCCGCCGACGCCAATGTGAGCGATGCCCTGGCGCGTGTCGCTGAGGCTATAGGCCGGCAGTTGCACTTCGCTGGCCAGGCGATGGAGATTCTGTTGGTTGAGTTTCATCGGGAGTTCTCGAAATCAGGCCGCAGCGCGCAGCGGACGGGTCAACGCGACACCTTGGGCATCGAATAAATGGCAGTGCGCAGCATCTAGGTGCAGGCTCAGTTGTTCGCCGTAACGGCTGGCCAGATCCCCGCGCACGCGCATGGTCAGGGCTTCGCCGGCGTTGGTGGTGACGTGGCAGAAAGTGTCGCTGCCCAGGCGTTCGCTGACGTCGGCGGTGACTTGCAGCGAGCAGTCGCCCGATTGCGCCAGTTCCAGATGTTCCGGGCGAATGCCCAACGTCACCGCGCTGCCGACACTGAGGTTGGCGGCATTGAACGGCAGGGTGATGCGCGTACCGGCGTCCAGCGAGACTTCGCAGCTCTGGCCATCGACGCGGGCGATTTTACCTTTGAGGAAACCCATTTTCGGCGTGCCGAGGAACCCCGCGACAAAGAGGTTCGCCGGGTTGTGATACAGGTCCAGTGGCGAGCCGACCTGTTCGATCTTGCCGCCATTGAGTACCACAACCTTGTCGGCCATGGTCATCGCTTCGACCTGATCGTGGGTCACGTAGATCATCGTCGCTTGCAGGTCTTTGTGCAGGCGCAGCAGTTCCAGACGCATCTGCACACGTAGCGCGGCGTCGAGGTTGGACAGCGGTTCGTCAAAGAGGAAGATTTTCGGATTACGCACGATGGCGCGACCGATCGCAACGCGTTGACGCTGACCACCGGAGAGCTGCTTCGGCTTGCGTTCAAGCATCGGCCCGAGTTCGAGAATCCGCGCCGCTTCGCCGACTTTCTTCTCGACTTCGGCTTTCGGCACGCCGGCCAGATCGAGGGCGAACGACATGTTCTTTTTCACGGTCATGTGCGGGTACAGCGCGTAGGTCTGGAACACCATCGCCAGATCGCGCTTGGCCGGGCTGACTTCGGTGATGTCGCGGCCATCGAGTTCGATGGTGCCGTCGCTGACTTCTTCGAGGCCGGCGATCAGCCGCAGCAAGGTGGATTTGCCGCAGCCCGACGGGCCGACGAAGACCACGAATTCCTTGTCGTTCACTTCAAGGTCGATGCCTTTGATGATGGAGAAACCTTCGAAGCCTTTTTGCAGATTCTTGATTTTCAGGTTGGCCATGATGATGGGCCTCCGCAATTTATTATTCAGATGAACCGGATCGGCTTTTCTGTGGGAGCGAGCTTGCTCGCGAAGGGGGCGTGTCAGTCACCATCAGTGTTTGATGACACTCCGCTTTCGCAGCAAGCTCGCTCCCACAGGGGATAGGGTTGGGTTCGGGATGTTCATTTCACGGCGCCGAACGAGAGGCCGCGTACCAGTTGTTTCTGGCTGATCCAGCCGAAGATCAGAATCGGCGCACAGGCCGGGGTCGACACCGCCGACAACTTGGCCCAGAACAGACCTTCCGGACTCGAATACGAGGCGATCAAAGCAGTCAACGGCGCGGCTTTCGACGAGGTCAGGTTCAGCGACCAGAACGCCTCGTTCCAGCACAGAATCAGCGACAGCAGCACGGTCGAAGCGAGGCCACCCTTGGCGATCGGCAGCAGCACGCGAACCATTTCCTGCCACAGCGTGGCGCCGTCGAGGCGGGCGGCTTCGAGGATGTCTTTGGGGATGTCCTTGAAGTAGGTGTAAACCATCCAGACCACAATCGGCAGGTTGATCAGCGTGTAGATCACGATCAGCGCGATGCGCGTGTCGAGCAGGCCGAAACTCTTCGCCAGCAGGTAGATCGGCATGAGCACGCCCACCGGCGGCAGCATCTTGGTCGAGAGCATCCACAGCAGCGTGCCTTTGGTGCGCTGGGTTTCGTAGAACGCCATCGAGTACGCTGCCGGCACCGCGATCAGCAGACAAAGGGCCGTGGCACTGAAGGAAATCACCACTGAATTCCAGGCGAAACTGAAGTAATCGCTGCGCTCATTGATGTGCAGGTAGTTCTCCAGCGTCGGCGTGAAGATGAACTGCGGCGGCGTGGCGAAGGCGTCGATTTCGGTTTTGAAACTGGTCATCACCATCCAGAAGATCGGGAAGAAAATCACGATCGCGATGGCCCAGGCCAGGGTGCCGAGCAGCAGGCTTTGCAGCCGGCGGGATTGTTGAAGAGTCATGGCAGGCCTCAGGCTTTGTCAGTCAGGTTTTTGCCGATCATCCGCACCAGAATGATCGCGGCGATGTTGGCGATGACCACGGCAATCAAGCCGCCCGCCGAGGCCATGCCGACGTCGAACTGCACCAGCGCCTGGTTGTAGATCAGGTAGGCGAGGTTGGTCGAGGCGTAGCCGGGGCCGCCGTTGGTGGTGGTGAAAATCTCGGCGAACACCGACAGCAGGAAGATCGTTTCGATCATCACCACCACGGCAATCGGCCGCGCCAGATGCGGCAGGGTCAGGTGCCAGAAGATTGCGATCGGGCCCGCACCGTCGAGGCGCGCGGCTTCTTTCTGTTCCTGGTCGAGGGACTGCATGGCCGTCATCAGAATCAGGATCGCGAACGGCAGCCATTGCCACGAAACAATGATGATGATCGACAGCAGCGGGTAGTGCGCGAGCCAGTCCACCGGTTGCGCGCCGAACAGCTTCCAGATGTAGGCGAGGATCCCCGAGACTGGATGGAAAATCAGGTTCTTCCAGATCAGCGCCCCAACCGTGGGCATGATGAAGAACGGCGAAATCAGCATGACCCGGACGATGCCGCGCCCGAGAAATTCACTGGCTTCCAGCAATGCACTGATCAGCACGCCGAAGACCACGCTGATCAGCAACACGCTACCGACCAGCAACAGCGTGTTGGTAGCGCCGGGCATGAAGCCCGAGTCGGTCAGAAAGTAGCTGAAATTCTCCAGCCCGACGAACTGGTTTTCACCGGGGTAGAGCAGGTTGTAGCGGATCATCGAGAAGTAAATGGTCATGCCCAGCGGCACGATCATCCACAGCAGCAACAGGGCCACCGAAGGGCTGACCAGGAACCAGCCGGGATTGCGCACGCGGATTTTGCGCGCGGGTTGCGACAGGTCGATGTGGGCTTTGGCAGTTGAAGTATTCATGGTGATCACAACCGAGTCATACAGACCTATGGAGATCTAATGCAGGAGTGAGCCTGCTCGCGATGGCGGTGTGTCAGTCACCGTCTGTTTCAGATTGAAAACCGCCATCGCGAGCAGGCTCACTCCTACAAAAGGCAGGAGCGAGCTTTGCGGGTTACTTGGGATAACCGGCGCGCTTCATCTCGCGTTCAGTGGTTTGCTGCGCAGCAGCCAAGGCTTGATCCACTGTGGTCTGACCGATCAGCGCCGCCGAGAACAGCTTGCCGACCTGCGTACCCACTGCCCGGAACTCAGGAATGGTCACCAGTTGAATGCCGATGTACGGCACCGGTTTCAGCGTTGGCTTGCTCGGATCAGCCGCTTTCAGCGATTCCAGCGTGACCTTGGCAAACGGCGCGGCGCTCATGTAGGCATCGCTGTAGGTCGAGGCGCGGGTGCCTGGCGGTACGTTGGCGATGCCGTCAGTTTTGGCCACCAGCTCGCCGTACTCTTTGGAGGTCGCCCAGGCGCTGAACTCTTTCGCGGCGTCTTTGGCTTTGGAACTGGTCGGAATCGCCAGCGCCCACGAGTACAGCCAGGCCGAGCCTTTGTCAGTCACTTGATGCGGGGCGAAGGTGAAGCCGACATGATCGGCAACCTTGCTCTGGGTCTTGTCGGTGACGAACGAGCCGGCGACGCTGGCATCGACCCAGATCGCGCATTTGCCGCTGTTGAACAGTGCGAGGTTTTCGTTGAAACCGTTGCTGGAAGCGCCCGGCGGGCCGGATTTCTTCATGGTGTCGACGTAGAAATTCAGCGCGTTTTTCCATTCCGGCCCGGTAAATTCAGGCTGCCATTTCTCATCGAACCAGCGCGCGCCATAGGCGTTGGCGACGGTGGTGATCAGCGCCATGTTCTCGCCCCAGCCGGCCTTGCCGCGCAGGCAGATGCCGTACTGTTCCTTGTCCTTTTTCGTGAGCTTTTCGGCGAAACCGGCAATCTCTTCCCAGGTCGGACGCTCGGGCATGGTCAGGCCGGCATCCTTGAACAGGTCGGTGCGGTAATAGGTGATCGAGCTTTCCGCGTAGAACGGCAGGGCGTACAGCGAACCCTTGACCGACAGGCCTTCACGCACCGACGGGAACACATCGTCGAGGGCGTAACTGGCCGGCAGATCCTTCATCGGTTCCAGCCAGCCTTTGGCGCCCCACAGTGCCGCTTCGTACATGCCAATGGTCAACACGTCGAACTGGCCACCCTGGGTGGCGATGTCGGTGGTCAGGCGTTGACGCAGGACGTTTTCTTCGAGCACCACCCAGTTGAGCTTGATGTCCGGATGCTCGGTCTCGAAGGTTTTCGAGAGCTTTTGCATGCGGATCATGTCGCTGTTGTTGACGGTGGCGATGGTCAGGGTCTGGGCGCCAAGGCTGACGCTGCTGAGGGTCATGCAGGTGAGGGCAAGCAGAGCTTTTGCAGTCGGTTGCATCGTGCACTCCTTTTCTGCACCCGGAGGGTTACAGAAGGACAGTTATTGTTTTTGTGTCTTCCTGTGCAGGAAGAATGTGCGCTGATTACAGCCTTTCAATCGCGGGGCTGACAAATCATCCCTAGCACTTTTATCGATACTTTTTTGCACTGGGCGTTGGCCGGGTGAACGCAGGGAAGGGGGTTACAGCGGGGAGCAGTTAATGAATACGTACAGGTTTCAGAGCATTGCGAGGTCCAGTGTGGGAGCGAGCTTGCTCGCGAATGCGTTGTATCAGTTTGCAAATTTGTTGCCTGACACGCCGCTTTCGCGAGCAAGCTCGCTCCCACAGGGGAACTGCATTGTCAGTGATGGTTTTGTTCAGTCAGGCGCTGCACGGCGAGCCGTCGGTAATGCGAGGGCGTCATGCCCTTGAGCTGCTGAAAGCGCCGATTGAAATTGGAAATGTTGTTGAATCCGGACTCGAAACACACGTCTGTCACCGGTTTGTCGCCATCAGCCAGCAATTCGCAAGACTTGCTGATACGCAGCCGATTGACGAACTCGATGAAATTGCGCCCGGTGGCCTGTTTGAATACGCGACTGAAATAGGTCGGCGTCATGCCCAGATGCTCGGCGACTTCTTCCAGCGAAATGTCGCGGGCGTAGTGGCTGAAGATGTAATCGACCGCGCGGTTAGTGCGGTCGATATTGTGTTCATCGGCCAGTTGCGGCGTGGTCGCACCGGACAGCAATTGGAAATCATCGCTCGCCGCGAGCAACTCCATCAGGATGAAGAAGTGCCCGAGGCGGGTGATGCCCTTGCTGTCGGCGATACGCTGCATCAGCGTCATGGCCTGGCGAATGGTGCGCTTGCAGCGAAATTCGATGCCGTACTGCGCGCGCTCCAGCAGGGGCGCCAGGGTTTTCAGTTCGGCAAACACCTGGTGGCCACTCTCGAATAACTCGTCGGTGAAGTTCACCAGCATGTCACGCTTCTCCACGACCTCGTCTTCGGCCACCTGACTGATCCAGTTATGCGGCAGGTTGGGGCCGGTGAGAAACAGGGTTTCGGGGTAAAAGTTGCCGATGTAGTCGCCGATGAACACCTTGCCTGAGCTGGCCACGATCAAGTGCAGTTCGTATTCCTTGTGGAAATGCCAGCGCACCAGTGGGCACGGAAAACCGTGCTGGCGGTAGATGATGGACAACCCGTTGTGGTCATCCATCAACTCGTACGAGGGGTCGGTCACGCGGGCGGTTCGGGTCATGGCCTGAGTACTTTTTCATGATCGCCAGGCGATCATGCCTCGTTTGCCGTGTGGTGCGCCAGCCTCGCTCAAGCCGGCTGTTGGTGGAGGGGCATTCTGGACTTCTCGATGGCTTTCTCCACATTGGCCTGTTGGCAAAAAAACACCACTTTCGAGTTTTTAATGAAGTCGAAGTTAATGATATTGCACTTTTTTGCCCAGTCTGACTTTGCGGGATCAAACCAGTTGTCCAGGTTATTGAGAATGCGCAAAGGGCCGCTGGCGATATAACAAGTTGCGCTCAGAGACCAAGGACGCAAGTGGCTGATGGAAGTGCCCATGACTTCTTTTATATAGCCGTGCAACTGGTGGGTGGTCACCAGGGTCTGGTTGATCCATTTATGATTGATTTGTGCCTGGAACCGGCTGTCTCGGGTTTCCCATGTCATCGGCGCGGCAACCAGGACCCGCTGTAGTCGGCTGACTTGTTTAAGTTGGCCTAGTGTCAGGTGGCGGTTTTCGGCAGGAATCATGTGTTGGCCAAAATGCTCGAGCATCAACTGTTTGAATTCAGCGTGGTTGAATTGTGCGTTGCCATTAGCCAATTCGTGGAAGTCAAGAATGATGAACTCATCGAAGCTGCGCTCAAGAAATGCCTTGACGTCGCGGATCAGATCGCCGAGATGGCGCGAAGATGTAAAGCCGTTGTGCTGGAAGCGAAATCTCTCAAGCCCCTGTGCCTGAGCGTCGTACAGCAGGCGCACATCAAGTGCCCGGGAGCCGCGATTGAGTTGCGCATAAAAGGGGATGTCCTGGCATGCCAGCCAGAGGCTCCCGGGGAGCAGAGCGTAGGAGGCTTCCAGGTCGCAGCCTGCATTGTGTGTACCTGGCAACGTCAACTCATTGAGAGACAAGTTATCAATCTGTGGTGTGTTGACCATCCATTGATGGGGTTGGAAATCATGAAAGTTCATGGTGTATATCCTGCGTGGATAGTGATTTAAAGTTATATGAGTGCGCGCAGGATCGTTATAGGGTCAAGTTTGTATTTGGCCAATCGCTGTTTGAATGCAAGTTATGTAGAAGTTCCGGATTGATCTTGGTTTGCTGTGGTGTTGCGGTTTTTTGCTTCAATCCATTGCGCCATATATTGAGTGCTTTTGTGCGCGTGATGGCGCAGCATGCTGCCGGTGAAGTTGTTGTTTCTGAGTGTTTGCAAGTGCTGTTGGCAGTGACGAAGTTTCTCAATAAGTGCCGGTCCGTGTATTGCTTGTTGGTAGCGCTCGGTGAGTAGCTGGGTTCCCGCCAGACAAGCTTCTTGCCAACGCGCCTCGTCCTTGTAAAGCGCCACGGCAGTGTTGGCGAGCTCGATTGCGCTGTTTGAAATGGAACCGGGCCAAGTGTGATCACCCTGCATTGCCTCAGCACCAACCGGCGTCGTGACGCTGGGTGTACCGCACAGCATGGCGTCGACCAGTTTGCCCTTGATCCCGGCACCAAAGCGTAAAGGCGCCAGGCACACCCGCGCAGCAGACATCACCTGCAACGCATCTTCGGCCCAGTTCATGATGTGGAAGCCTTCATTGGCGTTATGCAGCGCCGTGGCTTTGGGCGGCGTGTAGGCGCCGTAGATGTGCAATTGGGCCTGGGGCAACTGTTGGCGAATCAGCGGCCAGATGGTGCTCTTCATCCACAGCACAGCATCCCAGTTGGGCGCATGGCGGAAGTTGCCGATGCTCAAGAAGTTCGCCCGATCTGCAAATGCTGCCGGCTCGACTGTCGGCGGGTCGATCATCAGCGGGCACCAGTGCAGCAATTGCCGAGGCAAGCCGAACTGCTCGATCAGCAGTTCGATTTCCACTTCGGAGATCATCAGGTTCAGATCGCAACGATACAACGCGGCAATTTCGCGTCTGGCCAGATCGGTCTCGGCCATCAGCTCGAACTCGTCGCGCAGGGCCGGGGCAAATACATCACTGAAATCATTCTGGTCCGGATTGACCTTGAGGCGAGTCTTGAGCCGTTGGTGGCGCGCATGCCGCAGACTTTGCAGATCGGAAGTTTCCAGCACGCGCAGTGCCTGAGGGCATTGTTTTTCAACCCGCCAGCCGAACTGTTCTTCCATCATGAACTGGTCAAACAACACAATGTCCGGCGCCAGTTCACTGATGAAGTGGTCAAAGCTGCTGTTGTTGAGTTCGATGGCCACTTCGCGGATGCCGAGTGCAGCAAGATCTGCTTTGTGCTCACCGGGGCCGGCCGGGCTGCTGAAGGTAATGTCCCAGCCTTGTTGCAGGAAGGTTTCGAGGATCTGCATGACGTGCCCGCTCGCCGCTGAAGAGCGCGGTTCTGGCCAGACGTATCCGATGACCAGGACTTTGGTGGCGGCGGGTTGAATCATGGACAACATTCCTTCACGGCGAACGAGGGGTAAAAAACGGGCGCAATTAAACCACAGGGGTAGGGTATGCGCCCGATTGTCTAAAATATCCCTCAATACCGCCGCCGGGCATCCTGCGTAAATCGACTTCAGAGAGGCGGGTGTACCAGATTCAGCAGGAGTGGCCCCTTCAGGAATTTCCCCGCGTCGGCACCGTCTATGGCATGCCGGAGGGTGGCAAGGTTAGACACAAAGGTGTCCGGATGCGTCCGGTACTGGTCGATCAGCGAGACCGCCACTGAGTAGGATTCGGCATTGATCAATGCCGGGTGGTCTTGCACGAGTTTCGGCCAGTTGTCGAGTGTCGCCTCAAACTCTTCGAAGTCTTTAAGGTTCGCAAAAGCGTGGTGAGGGTTGGCCAGATTCTTCGGATGCGCCTTGCGCGCATTTCGAGCGAACTCCATCAAGCCTGCCGCATCGTATTCTGCCGGGGTAATACCGGCCAGGACTTCTCCGTAGTAAAAATCAAGGGTGCCTGGCGCGCCATGCGACATTTCGTGGACCAGAACATCACCAATCCGGGCATCGTCGTACCTGGCCACTTGGTACCACTCATCCAGGTTGTCAGGATAGATCGCAAGGAATTTCGTCGCGCTGTCATCCAGCTGTGTACCCGCTTCAATACTTGCTTGCCAGTGTTTATAGGTTGTGGTTTTTAACGCGGCGAGTGTATCGGTGCCACGTTGGCGGAAAGACATATGGTGCTGCCCCAGCGCTCCGAGATCCTTGCGCATGGCCCGCAGATTCTTGCTCACGTAGTTGATGGCTTCGTCTGAATCCGTGCCGAAAACGTATTTGACAATGGAGCGTACGTCGTCATTTTCGATCTCCGACAGTAGCTGGAGTGTGTTGTCCAGTTTGCTCTGGGCAAGCGGCGTGGCTTTTTTCAAGTAGGCCTTTGTGTAACTCCAGAGCGTTGCTCGTTTGAATAATCTGAGGAATGAAAATTTTTCTCGCGGCCTGATGTTTTTCAGGGCCGGGCCCCAAGCGTGGCCACGTAAGTTCAGTGCGAACCATTCATCATTGTGGCGTGTCGCCCAGACCTGAAAGATGTCCTGAGACGCTTGTACAGGCCGCCACTCGGCGAGGCGGATAATGTCTGGATCAATCGTCGCGGCCAGGTGCAGTTGGGGGGTGGCGCCCGACCATTTGCGCGCATCGGAAAGCACATTTTCCAGTTGAGCGAAACCGCTGTTGAGCCCCTTGCGCAACAGTTTTCCGCCCTTGAACAGCAGATCTGGCACGCCGTCCAGCGGGTTGAACACATTATTGACCAATCCCAAGCCCACTTTGGCCAGTGCACTGGCTTTGGTGGCAACGGTCATGGTTTTGGCAACGAGGCTGACAATCTGAGCAACAGCACCGACGACCAGCAAAATCGTCATCGCCGCTTCCAGCGCACATGCCCCGGCCCCTTGCACTTGTCGCTCCACGTCGTCCGAGCTCAAGTCTTCGATACAGGATTTGAAGGGCACCACGAAATTAAGAAAGGTATCCAGATCCGCTTCCCGTTTTGCGCGCAAAGCCTCCAGGCGAGTCTGCCCCCAACATTCTCTGACCAACTCATCAAAGGTCGCGATCGGTCGGTGCTTGAGTACGAAATTCGTCAGCGGGTCAAATTCGCTCGAGTAGAAACTCTGGTAATAACCTTTGATTTCTTCGGCGGACGCAGACGCCGGCAACTCACCGATCTTATCGATCACGCCCGAACTGACTTCAATGAGGCCGGGCGGTACACCATGGGTATAACACTCGATATTCGTCGGCAATGAATGCACTGCCGCAGGAAGCGAGTAGCCTTTCTCGTCGCTGCGCACGCTGGTAGTCAGCAGGTGTTCTTTTTCAATCAGCGCGGCCAGCCGTGGATTTTCGCGACAGGTTCCGTGCAGCGTGAACAGTTCGTAACACGTCATCCGGCCCTCGAACTCGGAACAGAGGACTACACCATAACGTCCCTTTGCCGCTTCTATTTCTTTATGGCTTTCCGTCGGTTTGCCTGAGGTGGTACTCCAGGATTGTGTAAAGGGTCGACGACAGGGGATTGGTTGGCAGATTGTTGAGCGTCTGGAGTTTCGCGACGGAGGGCCTGAGACTGAAAACCGTCACCTTGCCTTTCAGCAAGCGCGTTCTGTGCGCAATGGGCATTATGCAAAACGCTTGCTTCAAGTGCGTGCCCATTGCCTGCATATGCTTGAGGTAATCGCGATTGAACTGCCGGTGAAACTCGCCGTCAGGCGCAATCAGATTGGGCAGCATGCGAGGAAACGCGGTGTAAATGCTTTCACCTTTCTTCAGGTCCCAGTCCCCGCTCGCCAGGTCATTGGACATGTGCAATTCCACAGGCGATATCGAAAGCCGGTCGCCATAGGCGTCTTCCAGCACGTGGTTTTTCTTCTGAAACATGACGTCATGTTCCAGATAGCTGCAGCCTTTGGCGACCTGCTTGAGGATGTCCAGTGAAACACTTCTGCGGGTAGGCAAAGGGCGGACCAGTGTGTCGGCCGTCTCGGCAAGTGTGTCGGCAAACCGGGCGTAAGCAGCGGACGCTTTTGCCAGGGCGCCGGGGATCGATTTCGCTACGTCCTCCGGGGTGATGATGTTGTTGAGTAACCCCCAATCAATCACCGCATCTCCTGCAGCGAGTGCGTCGAGCGTCTTGCGGAATCCGGAAACCTCACCCAGCCTCGACAGTTCGAGCAACCGGGTATAGGTCATCGAGCGCGTCGATCCGGGCGCGATGGTTTCCTGCACTGCCACGATTCGGCAAAATTCGACCCATTGCGGGGTCCCCAGCGCCAGGGTCGCCGGCAAATCTTTCACCAGAAATTCAGGCGCCGCCTCAGCGAGCAACAAGTGAGCGGCCAACGCTGCATTTTTTTCGCTGATTCGGTGATGCTGGGTGAGGTGTTTTTCGAATGCCGTCTGAACATCGGCGAATGACTTCTCGATATGCTCGACGGCGTATAAATCGAAACCCGCGACATGATTACGTGGCTCTGGCTCACCGACCCGGGGATGAAGGTCGAGCAGCAGGGAAGTCAGCATTAGCTGCTTGAGTGATTCATCTGATTGCGGCTGATTTTCTTGTGCGCCATACCAGCCCAGATCCCGGATATAGGCGCTGGCCCATCGCAGCGCAATGGGACTGGAAACGAGTCGCTGAAGAATAGCTTCGGCTTCCGAGCGCTTGAAAGATGTCGTTTGCCCGCCAAAGATGCTGTGCGAAAGATTCTCCAGTAGCGACTGACCCTTTAAGTAACTGCTAATGAGTCCTCGGAACTGGTTACGTTGATCTGCAGAAAGAGTTACCGAATTGTCGGCTCCAGACTTGATCATTTCCCAATAGTTACCGAACAACGCTGTCACTGCAGGCGGCTGCGTCAAGAATGTTGTCAGCCTGGAACATTCGGCGGCGGTCCGGGGAATCAGAAAGTCATGAAATCTGAGCCAGCCTTCCAGTTCGATTTGTTCCGCCAGGGAAATGCTTCCACCCGTCAACCTGGCCATTTCAACAAGCGTTAGAAGATCATCTTTGAGGTTGGGGGCAAGTTTGAATGCGCCGGCAAATTCCAGTGTATTGCCCGAGTATTGTGCGAATATTTCACCGTTGCCGGTCACTGTAAACTGAGAGTGATCAGGAAATCTCAAAGTGCTGGTGAGTTTTTTGAAGGCCTCTTGCTCGCACAGGTTCTGCAACATTTTTCTGCCAGGTTGCAAAGCACTATCAAGCGTTGAGCCGGACTCCAGTGTGATGGTTGCGCCAGCCAGAGAGATGGCTTGTGAAGGGCTGGTTGATTTTTCGCGCTGTTGTAATTTGTATATAACTTCCAGGCGTTCGGCATGATCAAGTTGTGTAGGGCGGACTGGATTCGACAAGCCGTTGTGAGTTGTCCAGTTTATATTTGTAATGTTCATGAGGCATCCATTTGTCTAGTGTGCTGGACATCCTCATTTGTTATTTGTTGCCCATCAAGCGCTGCTGTGTAAGTGCGTTATTCAGTGTTTAATTAAGTTGGGTTTTTTGTGGGGCGTGTAGTGCTGCCCCTTCGTCATTGTCTGAAGGGGCGTAATGCAAAAGTTGTGTTACTGAATAATTTTTTTTACTTTGTCGCGTAACTGATCAATCGAAAATGGTTTGCCGATTACGTGCATGTCGTCTGGTACGACGATGTTTTCGGCATAACCACTGGCAAACAGAATCGGCAGGGCGGGGCGCAGCTTTCGTGCTTCGTCTGCCAGTTCGCGGCCATCCATGCCAGGCAAGCCGACATCGGTCATCATCAGGTCAATGTGTTTGGTGGCGTCCTGGAGAACCTCCAGAGCCTGTTCGCTCCCATCTGCTTCGAGCACCTTGTACTCCAACTCCTCCAGCACATCGACGATCAGCATGCGCACGATGTTGTCGTCTTCTACGACAAGGATGGTGGGGGCGGGGTTAGACATATTAAGGCTCTCGAAAGTCAGTTCAGGGTCGCCGGTCGATCAAAAGTGCCGGGCTCTTTCATCAGTAAGTGGCGCAGTGCCACAAGTTCCCTGCCCGAGACAAAAAAAGCATAGCCGCAGACGGGGCCGCAAGGATAACTGTTCAAGGCTGTAAAGGTGCTGGTGCATGTAGGAATTTGCGGCGAAACGTGTGAGAAAAATGGATCCACGCCGTCGTTTTGGGGCAAACTGCCGGTTTTTCAACAGTTCGACAAGGCTGCCCCATGTCCTCTCCGTCTACGGTTGATGAGCAACGGTTTCGCAAACTCCTGAGTCGCAACATCAGTCTGCCTTTGGGCGTCGGTGTGCTCAGTGCCGTGTTCTTCGTGTCGCTGATCACTTATCTGCTGTCGGTAATCCAGTGGGTGGAGCACACCGACCGGGTGATCAATAACGCCAACGAAGCGGTGAAGCTGACCGTGGACCTTGAAACCGGCATGCGTGGTTTCCTGCTCAGCGGCGACGAGCATTTCCTCGATCCGTACGAAACGGCCAAGCCGCGCATCGCGGTGGCGCTCAATACCTTGCTCGAATTGACTGCCGATAACCCGGTGCAAACCGATCGTCTGCGCCGTCTGCAAGCTTTGCAGGTTGAGTGGTCCAATTACGCCCAGTCGATGATCGATCTGCAGCGCTCCAGTGGCGATTACCGGGGCGCGGTCAAGGCCGGCCGCGGCAAACGCCTGACGGACGAGATCCGCAAGCAATTCGAAGACGTCATCGAGACCGAACAGGTCCTGCGCACCACGCGTAACGAAGACGTGCGCCGCACCACGATCTGGAGCATCAGCCTCTATCTGGTGTTCATTGCCGGTATCAGTGGCTTGCTGGCCTATATCGGCCGGCGTGATCTGGTCAATCTGTCGACCAACTACAGCGCCAACCTTGCCGCTCAACAAGCCAGTGCCGAACGTCTGGAGCAGCAGGCGTGGTTGCGCAATGGTCAGACCGAACTGGCCGAGCAGGTGCTGGGGCAACTGACGCTGAATTTGCTGGGGCGCAATATTCTGCAATTCTGCGCGCAATATCTGGGCACCGCCGTGGCCGCACTGTATGTGCGTGAAGAACACGGCGGCCTCAAGCGTGTGGCCACTTACGGTTTCTCCCGCGAGCAGGAAGAGCAAGACCAATCGATCTACAGCGGCGAAGGCATTGTTGGCCAAGTGGCGCAGCAGGCGCGGTTGATCCGTCTGGATTCGGTACCGTCGGACTACTTCAAAGTCAGCTCCGGGCTGGGCGAGGGCTTGCCGCACAGTGTGCTGGTGGTGCCGACCAGCGATGACGACCGCGTCAATGGCGTGATCGAACTGGGTTTCCTGCGTCCGCTCTCGGATCGCGATATCGAACTGCTGGAACTGATTGCCGGCAATATCGGCACCTCCATCGAAGCCGCGCGCTACCGTCAGCGTTTGCAGGAAGTGCTGGCGGAAACCCAGCAACTCAACGAAGAGTTGCAGGTGCAGCAGGAAGAGTTGAAAACCGCCAACGAAGAACTGGAAGAGCAGTCGCGGATTCTCAAGGAATCCCAGGCGCATCTGGAAACCCAGCAAGTCGAACTGGAACAGACCAACGAGCAACTTGCCGAACAGGCGCAGACGCTGGCCGAGCAACGCGACGCCATGGATCTGAAAAACACCGAACTCAATCAGGCTCAGGTACAACTCGAAGAGCGCGCCGAAGAGCTTCAACGCTCGAGCAAGTACAAGTCCGAATTCCTTGCCAACATGTCCCACGAACTGCGCACGCCGCTGAACAGTTCGTTGATTCTGGCCAAGTTGCTCGCGGAGAACCCACAGGACAACCTCAGCGCCGAACAGGTCAAGTTTGCCGAGTCGATCTACTCCGCCGGCAACGATCTGCTCAACCTGATCAACGACATTCTGGACATCTCCAAGGTCGAGGCGGGCAAGCTCGAAGTGATTCCGGAGAACACCAGCGTGGCGCGTCTGGCCGATGGCCTGCGCAGCGTGTTCGAACCTTTGGCGGCGGACAAACAGCTGACCTTCAGCGTCGATGTGCAACCTGGCGCACCGGGCATGCTCTACACCGACCGTCAGCGGCTGGAGCAGGTGATCAAGAACCTGCTGTCCAACGCCGTGAAGTTCACCGAGAAGGGCGCGGTCAGCCTGACCATCGCCGGCCAGCCGGATGATCGGGTCGCGTTCATCGTGCGCGATTCGGGTATCGGCATCGCTGCCGACCAGCAGGAGAGCATTTTCGAAGCCTTCCGCCAGGCCGACGGCACCACCAACCGCAAGTACGGTGGCACCGGTCTGGGCCTGTCGATTTCGCGGGATCTGGCGACCTTGCTTGGCGGTTCGATCAGCGTCAGCAGCACACCGGGGCAGGGCAGTGTGTTCACGTTGCTGCTGCCGCAGCAGTTCAACGAGGCCAATGAAGTTGCGTTCGCACCGTTGACCTTTACCCCGCCAGCGGCGGTGGCCAGCGCGCCACTGGCGCCGGTTGTTTCGCCGTTGGCGCCGGTGCATATTCCGCGCTTCGCCGATGACCGCAATAAGGCGCCATTCGCCACGCGCTGCATTCTGGTGGTGGAAGACGAGCCGAACTTTGCGCACATCCTCTACGATCTGGCGCATGAATTGGGCTATCAGTGCCTGGTGGCCCATGGCGCGGACGAAGGTTACGACCTCGCCAAAGAGTTTGTGCCGGACGCGATCCTGCTCGACATGCGCCTGCCGGATCACTCCGGCCTCACCGTGCTGCAACGGTTGAAGGAACACGCTGGAACCCGGCACATCCCGGTGCATGTGATTTCCGTCGAGGACCGTGTCGAAGCGGCAATGCACATGGGCGCGATCGGCTATGCGGTCAAACCGACCACCCGCGAAGAGCTCAAGGACGTGTTCGCCCGTCTCGAAGCCAAGCTGACCCAAAAGGTCAAACGCGTGCTGTTGGTCGAGGACGACGATTTGCAGCGCGAAAGCATTGCCCGTCTGATCGGCGACGAAGACATCGAAATCACCGCCGTCGGCCTCGCGCAGGACGCGCTGGAGCTGCTGCGCACCACGATCTACGACTGCATGGTCATCGACCTGAAGTTGCCGGACATGCTCGGCAATGACCTGCTCAAGCGCATGTCCACCGAGGACATCTGCTCGTTCCCGCCGGTTATCGTCTACACCGGGCGCAACCTGACCCGCGATGAAGAGGCCGAACTGCGCAAGTATTCGCGCTCGATCATCATCAAGGGCGCACGTTCGCCAGAGCGCTTGCTGGACGAGGTCACACTCTTTCTGCACAAAGTCGAATCGCAGTTGTCCCATGAACGGCAGAAGATGCTCAAGACCGCGCGCAGCCGCGACAAGGTCTTCGAGGGTCGCAAAGTGCTGTTGGTGGACGACGATGTGCGCAACATTTTCGCCCTCACCAGCGCTCTGGAGACCAAAGGCGCAGTCGTGGTCATCGGCCGTAACGGGCGTGAGGCGATTGAAAGACTCAATGAAGTCGAGGACATCGATCTGGTGTTGATGGACGTGATGATGCCGGAAATGGATGGTTTTGAAGCCACCATTGAAATCCGCAAGGATCCGCGCTGGCGCAAACTGCCGATCATCGCGGTGACGGCCAAGGCCATGAAAGACGATCAGGAGCGCTGCCTGCAGGCGGGCGCCAATGATTACCTGGCCAAGCCTATCGACCTGGATCGCCTGTTCTCGCTGATTCGCGTGTGGTTACCAAAAATGGAACGCATTTAGTGGAACGCAGTACGCCAGCCGAACGAAACAGTGAAATCGAACTGCGCTTGTTGATTGAGGCGATCTACCTCAAGTACAGCTACGATTTTCGCGATTACTCCGGCGCTTCGATCAAGCGCCGGGTGCAGCACGCGCTGAGCCAGTTCGAGTGCGCGACCATTTCGGCATTGCAGGAAAAGGTTCTGCATGACCCGACAGCGTTCATGCAGTTGCTGCAATTGCTGACGATTCCGGTCAGCGAGATGTTTCGTGACCCTTCGCACTTCCTCGCGATTCGCCGGGAAGTGGTGCCGCTGTTGCGCACTTATCCGTCGATCAAGATCTGGATCGCCGGGTGCAGCACGGGCGAGGAGGTCTATTCGATGGCGATTCTGTTGCGCGAAGAAGGCCTGCTCGATCGCACGATCATCTATGCCACCGATATCAACCCGCGCTCGCTGGACAAGGCCAAGCAGGGGATTTTCTCGATGGAGAATGTTCGTGCGTACACGGCCAACTATCAGCAGGCTGGTGGCCAGCGCTCGTTTGCCGACTACTACACTGCAGCGTACGGTTACGCGATTTTCGACAAGAGCCTGTGTGAAAACGTGACCTTCGCCGACCACAGTCTGGCGACGGACAGCGTGTTCTCCGAAACTCAATTGATTTCCTGTCGCAACGTACTGATTTACTTCAACAAGAAACTTCAGGACCGCGCCTTTGGTCTGTTTCATGAATCGCTGTGCCACCGCGGATTTCTGGTGCTGGGCAGCAAGGAAACGCTGGATTTCTCCGGTTACGCGAATCAGTTCGAAGCACTGGTCAAACAAGAACGGATCTACCGTAAAACATGAATGAGGCTGTGGATTTACCTCGCGTCGAGGCAATAGTGGTCGGAGCTTCCGCCGGTGGCGTCGAGGCGCTGCTGAGCCTGCTCGGACCGCTGCGCCGAGGCTACAGGTTGCCGATCATTGTGGTCCTGCACCTGCCCGAAGAGCGCCGCAGCCAATTGGCCGAGGTCTTCTCCCGGCGTGTGGAGATGCCGGTGCACGAGGCTGCCGACAAACAGGACATCGTTGCCGGCAACGTGTATTTCGCCACGCCGGGTTATCACCTGTCGGTGGAGCAGGATCGCAGCCTCTCGTTGAGCCAGGAGGAGCGCGTGCATTATTCGCGGCCATCGATCGACTATCTGTTTGAATCGGCCGCCGACGCCTACGGTTCTTCCCTGGCCGCTGTACTGCTGACCGGCGCCAATCACGATGGCGCGCGCGGGTTGGCCGAGGTCAAGCGTTGCGGCGGTTTGACCATCGTCCAGGACCCCGAAGACGCGCAAGTCGCCACCATGCCCTTGGCTGCACTAAAGATTCAGCAGCCGGATCATGTCCTACCCATTCACGGCATCGGCCGTCTGCTTGTCGAGCTGGAACGAATCGCATGCTGAGTAATATCCAAGCCAAACTGCTGATCGTCGACGATCTGCCGGAGAACCTGCTGGCGCTCGAAGCGCTGATCAAGCGCGAAGACCGTACCGTCTATAAAGCGCTATCGGCGGATGAAGCGCTGTCGTTGTTGCTGCAACATGAGTTCGCCATGGCCATCCTCGACGTGCAGATGCCGGGCATGAATGGCTTCGAACTCGCCGAGTTGATGCGTGGTACCGAGAAAACCAAGAATATCCCGATCATTTTCGTCAGCGCCGCCGGCCGTGAACTGAATTACGCGTTCAAGGGTTACGAGAGCGGGGCGGTGGACTTTCTGCACAAACCGCTGGATATCCATGCGGTCAAAAGCAAGGTCAATGTCTTCGTCGATCTGTACCGCCAGAGCAAAGCGCTCAAGCAACAGCTTGAAGCCCTGGAGCAGGCCCGTCGCGAGCAGGAAGCGCTGCTGCAACAACTGCAGAACACCCAACTGGAGCTGGAGCAGGCCGTGCGCATGCGTGATGACTTCATGTCGATCGTTGCCCACGAAGTGCGGACGCCGCTCAATGGTCTGATTCTGGAAACCCAGCTGCGCAAGATGCACTTGGCTCGGGACAACGCTGCGGCGTTTACCCTCGACAAGATGCACGCCATGGTCGACCGCGATGAACGGCAGATCAAAAGCCTGATCCGCCTGATCGAAGACATGCTCGACGTGTCGCGCATTCGCACCGGCAAATTGTCGATCCGACCGAGTCGTTTCGATCTGGTGCAACTGGTGAGCAACCTGCTGCAAAACTTTGCGCAACAGATCGAAGCCGCTGAAACCGAAGTGTCGTTTACCGCGCCAGTACCGGTGGAAGGCCATTGGGACGAGTTCCGCATCGAGCAGGTAGTCACCAATCTGCTGACTAACGCTCTGCGTTACGGCGGTCGCAGCCCAATCCAGGTGCGGGTTAACTGTGAAGGTGATGAAGCGCGGATCGAGGTGCAGGACCGTGGCATCGGCATCAGCCAGGAGAACCAGAAGCGTATTTTTCAACAGTTCGAACGGGTTTCCGCCAAGACGGTAGTGGCCGGGCTCGGGCTGGGTCTGTTCATTTCCGAGCAGATCGTCGCCGCCCATGGCGGCTCCATCGTCGTCGAGAGTGAAATCAACGAAGGCGCCCTGTTTCGCGTTTGTCTGCCAATCCAGGAAAACGGCAAATCCGACGCAACCTCTGAGTGACCACACGGTCGTATCAGCAGCTATTGACCGAACAAAGGCTTCCCATGAGCGTAGATGCACAAGATGTAGTACTCGTCGTCGAGGACGAACCGGTTATCTTGATGGTCCTGACGGATTACCTGTCAGGGCAGGGATATCGCGTGTTGCAGGCCGAAAACGGCGAGCAGGCGTTCGAAATTCTTGCGAGCAAGCCACATCTGGACATGTTGATCACCGATTTCCGTTTGCCCGGCGGGATCTCCGGTGTGCAGATCGCCGAGCCGGCCGTCAAGCTGCGCCCGGACCTTAAAGTGATTTTCATCAGCGGTTATCCGCAGGAAATCCGCGAAACCGGCAGCCCGATCACGCGCAAGGCGCCGATCCTGGAAAAGCCGTTCGACCTGGATGTGTTGCAGGAAAAGATTCAGGAATTGCTCGCCTGATATCTGTGTAGGAGCTGCCGCAGGCTCGGGCCGCGATCGGACGATCTTTTGATCTTTTTTAACGATCAACATCAAAAGATCGCAGCCTGCGGCAGCTCCTGCAGTTTCAGTATTATCAGCTTTTGATCATCTCCCGCACTTTGGCGGTCAACAGGTCGAAAGTGAACGGTTTGGTGATCATCTGCATCCCCGAATCGAGGAACCCGCCACGCACCGCCGCGTGCTCGGCGTATCCGGTGATGAACAGGACCTTCAGACCTGGCCGATATTGTCGACCAACCTCCGCCAGTTGCCGACCGTTCATGCCCGGCAGGCCGACATCACTGATCAGCAGATCGATGCGCTGCGTCGAATTCAGAATCGGCACCGCGCTGTCAGCATCCCAGGCCTCGACGAAGGCATAACCCAATTCACCGAGCACTGCGCAAACCAGCACGCGCACGGCCGGGTCGTCTTCGACGATCAGCACGGTTTCGCCGTCAAGCGCATCCGGCAATTGCGGAATATCGGCGACGGGGCTGGCCAGTTCTTCGCCGCGAAAGCGCGGCAAGTACAGCCTGACCGTGGTGCCTTCATCGATCTCGCTGTCGATCGAGACATGGCCGCGTGACTGCTTGCTGAAACCGTAGATCATCGACAGGCCCAGTCCCGTGCCCTGGCCGATCGGTTTGGTGGTGAAAAAAGGGTCGAACGCACGGTTGATGACACTTTGTGGCATGCCACTGCCGTTGTCGGTGACGCTGAGCATCACGTAATCACCGGGTTCGAGGTTGTTGTAGGCCTCGGTGAATTCGCGCTTGAGCACCTGGTTGCTGGTCTCGACCACCAGTTTGCCGCCGTCGGGCATAGCGTCGCGGGCATTGATCACCAGATTGAGCAGGGCGCTTTCCAGTTGATTGGGGTCCGCCTCCGCAACCCACAGATTGTCGTTGAGGCGCATGTCCAGTTGAATGCTTTCGTTGAGGCTGCGTTGCAGCAGTTCGCCCATGGACTGCACCAGGGTGTTCATCTGCACGGCTTTTGAATCGAGCGACTGCCGACGGGAAAACGCCAACAGGCGATGGGTCAGACCGGCGGCACGGTTGGCCGAAGTCACGCCCAGATCGATCAGGCTGTCGAGGTCATCGGTGCGACCACGGGCCAGACGTCGACGCAACAACTCAAGACTGCCGATGATGCCAGTGAGCATGTTGTTGAAGTCGTGGGCGATACCACCGGTGAGTTGGCCGACCGCTTCCATTTTCTGCGATTGGCGCAGCGCTTCTTCGTTGTGGCGCAGTTGCGCGGTGCGCTCTTCGACCTGTTGCTCAAGGGTTTCCAGGGTCGATTGCAGGCGCCGTTCGCTTTCACTCAGATCGATCAGCCGGTCGCGGGCTTCGTATTGTCGTCGACGGCCGCGCAATGCGGCGGAAACCATACTGACCAGCGTCGCCGGATGAAACGGTCGCTCAAGGAACGTCACGTTGCCCAGCAGATCGCTGAGGCGTGAGGAGGGGCCTTGTTCCTGACCGCCGTGATGGGTCAACAGCACAATCGGCAGATCCGACCAGGCAGGTTGCTCTTGCAGATACAGGAACAGCGCTTCCTGTTCCGGCCCGCGCAACGCTTCAGCGGCGACCAGCAACAGACCGGCACCGATTTCCAGTTCCGTACACAACGAACTCAGACTCGGAGTGACGACTCCACCGTAACCCGCCTCGTTGAGGATCATCTGCGCAATCTGGCTGTCGCGACCCACGGGCGCGAGAATCAGCGCCCGTTCGGCCAGCGGAACCTCGACCGTCACAAGCGCTCTTCCTGCAACAACGGATTACTCGCGCCGAGGTAGGTGGGGACGCCGCGCAGTACACCCTGAAAGGCTTCCAGCGGTTCGCCGATGGTCATGCCTTGCGTGGAAATGCGGTATTCACGAATGGTCGATTCGTGGCTGCCGGTGCGTTTCTTGATGATCGAGATCGCGCGGCGGACTTTGCCCAGTGCTTCGAAGTAGCGCAACAGAATCACCGTGTCAGCCAGATAAGTAATGTCGACGGGCGCTTGCATGTCGCCGACCAGACCATGCTGGGCAACCGTCATGAACGTCGCCGCGCCTTTGCGGTTCAGGTACAGCAACAGTTCGTGCATGTGCAGCACCAGCGCGTTTTCTTCCGGCATTGCTGCCTGATAGCCGTTGATGCTGTCGATAACCACGGTTTTGATTTGACCTTCATCGACGCAGCGCCGCACGCGGTGGGAAAACTCGCCCGGTGACAGTTCGGCGGCGTCGACCTGTTCGATCAACAGATTGCCGGTCGCCTGCAAGGCCTTGAGGTCGATGCCGATGTTTTTCATGCGCTCGAACAGCAGGCCCAGTTCTTCATCGAAGATAAACAGTGCGGCTTTCTCGCCACGGAGCACGGCAGCGGCGGCGAAGATCATCGAGATCAGCGATTTACCGGTACCGGCAGGGCCGAGAATCAGCGTGCTGGAGCCGGTCTCGATGCCGCCGCCGAGCAGGGCGTCCATTTCCGGGATGCCACTGGACAGTTGCAAGCGCGCATAGTCGCCACGGTGTTCAGCCGCCACCAGACGCGGGAACACGTGCACGCCGTCGCCCATGATGGTGAAGTCGTGGAAACCGCCGCGATATTTCTGGCCTCGGTACTTGACCACTCGCACGCGTCGCCGTTCGGCGCCGTAGTTAGGCGTCAGCTCTTCGAGGCGAATCACCCCGTGGGCCACGCTGTGCACGGTTTTGTCGAGGGATTCGGTGGTCAGGTCGTCAAGCAGCAGAACCGTGGCGTTGTAGCGCACAAAGTAATGCTTGATGGCCAGAATCTGGCGGCGATAACGCAACGAACTCTGCGCCAGCAAGCGGATCTCCGACAGGCTGTCGAGCACCACACGCGTGGGCTTGTAGCGTTCGACCGCTTCGAAAATCTGCTTGGTGGCTTCGCCCAGTTCCAGGTCGGAGGAATACAGCAGGCTCTGTTGGTGTTCAGCATTGAGCAGGCTTTCCGGGGGCGTCAGCTCGAAGATCTTGATGTTGTCATCCAGCGTCCAGCCGTGCGACGACGCCCCTTGCCTCAGTTCGCGCTCGGTTTCCGAGAGCGTGATGTACAACGAGCGTTCGCCGGCTTTCGCGCCGGCCAAGAGGAAATGCAACGCGACCGTGGTTTTGCCGGTTCCGGGCTCACCCTCCAGCAAAAAAACATGACCGCGAGACAAACCACCGGCCAGGATGTCATCCAGACCCACAATGCCGGTAGCGGCTTTCGCACTGATCAACTCGTTAGAAGTAGACAAAAAATGCCCTCTCATGACTAAGGGAAGCGAGGCCGCCAACTAATTGAGCGGCCTGATTAACTTGACCCTATGGCGTGATGGCAGTTCCGAAATTCCTTGCCGGATGTGTCCAGCGAGCGGTCAAAAGTACTTCAGAGGCCTTGCTGTAACTCAGGATCATCCGGGTTCAGCTGCTCCAGTTGCGCCAGCAGGATCTGCACATTCTGCAGTTGTCCGCTTTCCTTCCAGTAATTGATCAGCAAGACCCGCGCCTTGCGGTCGGCGGGGTGGCGCTGGACGATTTCCTGCAACTGCTTCTGCGCCGCTTCCAGTTCTTCGGCGCTGTGCAGGGTGGTGGCGAGGTCGTAGCGATAATCCTTGTTGTCCGGCTCAAGCTCCACGGCTTTGGACAAACCGAGCAGGGCGTATTCGCGCTGATCGTGGTGCAACAGCCAAAGGCCCAAGGCATGTTGCAGATAAGCCGAGTCAGGTTGTGCCTTGAGTTGTTGGCCCAGCAATTGGCGGGCGGCATCGGTTTGGCCCTGGCGATCGAGGACATCGATCTGCATCACCAGCGCCTGCAGATTGCCGGGTTCCATGCGCAGGGTATTCTCAAGCGCGACCTGTGCCTCCTTGAGTTCGGCGTTGTGTAGATGCAGTCGGGCCAGTTGCGCGTAGTTGCCAGCGCTTTCCGGCAATGCCTTGAGCGTTTGCTCCCAACCGTCGATCGCTTGTTGCAGCGGCGCGAAATACAGCCCCAGCTCATCCGGGGTCAAGCCGAGCAGGGCGTTGATCGCGGCGAAGCGAACAGTTTGATCCTCATCCTCGAGCATTGGCCCGAGCAACAGGCTTCGTTGCCCGCCCGGCACCAGTCCGACCACGCTTTTGATCGCCGCCAGCCGCACGGCGGGGGATTCGTTTTGCAGGTCTGTATCGGCCAGCTTCAACGCCTGTGGACTCGGGTAGTTAGGCAGCTCGCCATGCAGCCACACGCGGCGCTTGACCGAAATGTCCGGACGGCCCAGTTGCTGATACAACTGACGCGCCGCGCCCGGTTGCCCCTTGCGCGCGGCATCCAACGCCTCGCTATAGCCGTGTTTGATCGCATCGGGTATGACCGGCACGGTGCTGCGCACGGACAACCACGCGACAATGACGACAAGCACAAGGCCCAGGCTGATAAGCAAGTAGCGGCGAGACTGAGGCATGCAGGTTTCCGAAACAGGCGTTCTTGAGCAGAGCGGCAAGCTTCGGTCAGCTTCGGCCATGAGTCAAACTCTTGCATGCGAATCGCCCTACAAACTGCGTCGACTCAGTTACCCGTCAGTCTTTCGTTGCAGTGTCTACGCTTGCAGAAGTCGCTTCGATGAGTGTGCCCATGCAAGCCCTGTTCAATTACTTCAAGGCCGTGATTCACCCTGGTCAGGCCGTCCTGCTGTTTGCCCTGCGAACCATTGCGGCGGGGTTGCTGACGCTGTATCTGGCGTTTCTGTTCGATCTCGATCAGCCCAAGTGGTCGATCATGGCGGTGGTCATTGTCAGCCAGCCGTTGGCCGGAATGGCGCTGGCACGCAGTTTCGGCCAGGTGATCGGCACGACGCTTGGGGCAGCGGTGGCGGTAGTGATCATGGCGATCTTTCCCCAGGCCCCGCTGCCATTTATTACCACCCTGGCCCTGTGGCTGGCGCTGTGCACGGCCGGCGGCACGTTGCTGCGCTACACCAGCTCGCAAGCGTTTGTGCTCAGTGGTTACACCGCTGTGGTCGTGGCGCTATTGGCAATTCCCGACCAGGACGGCACGTTTCTGTTGGCGGTAACCCGCGTCACGGAAACCTTGCTGGCCGTGGCGTGTGTATGTGTGGTCAGTCTGCTGACGGCGCGGCCGCAAGCGGTGGCCAAGGGGTATTTCGCCAAAGTCGATCAGGTGATCAAACTGGCCGCCAGCCATGCCGCCGCCGTGCTTCGTACGGAAGAAAGCGAAGCGGAGTTCCAGCGCCGGCAAATGCAACTGCTCGGCGAGATCAGCGCCCTTGAAGGCCTGCGGCGGCACTTGTATTTCGATGCGCCGCGCTTGCGCAGCGCCAGCCATCTGGTGCTGCTGTTGGGCAACCAACTGATGCTGCTGACCTCTCGGTTGACCGCATTACGTCATCAGCGCGAACTGCTTACCGAACGCTGGGAAGGCGATCTGCCGCTGGACATCCAGCGCTTGCGCGCCGAAGAGCTGGCGCTGCTCGATCAGTTGGCGGAGCAGGGGCGAGCGCTGCCCGAACCCGCACGCCAGCACTTCGTCAAGCTGCAACAACAGTTCGAGGCGTTGGCGTATCAGGCCGAGCAGTTGACTGAAGACATGAGCGCCACCTTGCGCTCGCTGGCCTGGGCGCTGCGCTGGGAACAAGCGCGGCTATTGCAGCAACTGGAGCAAATCCTTGAACTGAGCGATGCGATTCAGGAAGGGCGCGAGGCCAGTTGTCTTTATCCCGGTCAGGTCAGCCCTCTGCATCTGGATTTCACCCTGGCGTCGATGAATGCGATCCGTGCGTTCACCGCGCTGCTGGTCGCCGGATTGATCTGGATCGAAACCGCGTGGGACGGCGCGCGGGGCGGGATGATTCTGGTCGGAATCCTCTGCTCGCTGATGGCGACGTTCCCGCGTCCGCTGATGGCCGCGCAGAGTTACGCCCGTGGCCTGGGGCTGGCGCTGGTGGTCTCGGCGTTCTACCAATTCATGCTGGTGCCGGCGATCAGTGATTTCGAGCTGTTGGCAATGTTGCTGGCGCCGCTGCTGTATGTGATCGCAATCGGTCTGGCCAGCCCGGCGACGGCGGGCATCGGCATGGGGCTGGGGTTGTCGAGTTTCCTGATGCTCGGCCCGCAGAATGTCGGTACCGGGCAGAACACGGCGATTCAATGGTTCGAATTTGCCGGCGCCTATGTCAGTGCGGCCATGCTTGCCCTGATCGTTTATGCGTGGATTTTCCCGTTTCGCCCGGCGTGGCGCCTTCGCCGTTTGTATAACGAAGCGCGCGAGCAGGTGTATGCGCTGACCAAAACGCCCGCGACCGATGAGCAACAGTTTGCCTTTGAAAGTCGTATGGTCGATCGCCTGACCAGCATGCTCGGCCTGCTGCCGGCGGTGAACAGCCGGCCCATGCAGCAACTGTATGAAATCAGCCTGGCTTGCGTAGCTCTGGGTGTAGCGATGCATCAATTGAGGCAGCAGGCACACAACAATGCATTGCTGACGGACGCTTTCAATCAGCGTCTGGCTTCGGCCGTGCGCAAGACCGGGCGCTTTGTCGCCGGGCGGCAGGACGTTCAACTGGCGCCATTGTTGGCCACGCTACACACATTGGGCGACGAGCTGGATGAATTGCACGTCGCCAGCCATGAACATGTGTGGTCGCTGTTTCGTATGCGCGTGGCCCTGCTGATCGTGGTGTCATTCCTGCAGCGCCACGGTGACGCTATCCAGCATTCTGTTCCGGAAGGAGAAGCAGCCCTTGCCCATTGATTTCGAGATAGGCGGTGTCTATCTGCCACCGATTGCTCAGGCGCTATTGTTGGCCATCCCGATATTCATGCTGCTGGACTGGGGATTGCGGCGTCTGGGCGTGTTGCGTCTGGTCTGGCATGAGGCGCTGTTCGAGGGCGCCTTGTATGCCTGTGTGTGTGCCACGCTGATTTTGCTGATGGGAGCCTGATGCCTTGAAAGTGCTATTCACGCGATTGATTACATTGGCAGTGGTGTTGCTGGCGATCGTACTCGGCTGGTTTGCCTGGGAACATTACACGCGCGCGCCATGGACTCGCGATGCCCGGGTCAGGGCAGACGTGGTGACGCTGTCGGCGGATGTATCGGGGCGTATTGTCAGTCTGGCGGTGCAGGACAACCAGCATGTGCAGAAGGGGCAGCTGTTGATGGAGATCGACCCGGCGCGCTACCGCCTGGCGGTAGAGCACTCGCGGCGTTCGGTGGAAGTGGCGAAGGCAACGCTGGGGCAGTCGCAAGCGGCCATTGTTGCCAGTGAAGCCTTGCTCAAGCAGCGGCAAAGCGAAGAGCGTCGGCGGCGTACGCTCAAGCAGGGTTTTGCGATTTCCGGGGAGGAGTGGGAGAAGTCCAGTACCGATGTGGCGGTGGCCCAGGCGGATCTGCTGCGCAATCAAGCCAATCTCGGCCTCGCAGAGGCGAACGTGCAGTTGGCGATTGCCGCAATGACCCAGGCCGAACTGGATTTGCAGCGCACCCGCGTCGAGTCGCCAGTCAGCGGTTACGTGACCAATCTCCTGACCCGGGAGGGTGACTACGCGGTAAGCGGCGGCGCTTTGATGGCGCTGGTCGACAGTGATTCGTTCTACATCAGTGGTTACTTCGAAGAAACCAAACTGCCGCGAATCGGCGAGGGCGATCGGGTGCGGGTGCAATTGATGAGCGGGGAGACGTTCGGCGGCACGGTGCAAAGCATTGCCTTCGCCATTGCCGACCGCGAAAACGCACCGGGCAGCCGGCTGCTGGCCAACATCAACCCGAGTTACACCTGGGTGAAACTGGCGCAACGGGTGCCCGTACGGATCGAGATCGATGGCGACTACACCGGCAAAAACCGCTTGCGTGCGGGCACCACAGCGACCGTCACCGTGCTGGAAAACACCCAATCTGAAGAACACCGTTAACCCTGTGGGAGCGAGCCTGCTCGCGAAAGCAATGGATCAGCCCCGATGGTGTCGCCTGACACACCGCATTCGCGAGCAGGCTCGCTGCCACAAGATTTCATTGATCAAAAATAAAAAAAAGCCCCGCGACCGAATGATACGCGGGGCAAAAAAATTGGTTGGTTGCGGCCAACCAAAGGAGCTCTTTAACAATCGATTACTTGCTGGCGACAGTCTCCGGTTGCCAGCCGCCGCCAAGGGCCTTGTAGATCGCGACGATGCCGCGATACAGGTCGACTTCGGCCTGGGCCTGACTGTCTTCGGCGTTCAGACGTTCACGCTGAGCGTCGAGCAGCACGAGGAAGTCCGTGGTGCCTTCGCGATAGCGGATTTCAGCCAGGTCAGCAGCCTTGCGGCTTGATTCACTCTGACGGATCAACGAGATCAGGCGTTGCTGGCGCTTGCCGTAATCGCTGAAGGCGTTTTCTGATTCTTCCAGTGCCAGCAGCACTTGTTGCTCGTAAGTCGCCAATGCGCCTTCGGCTTCAGCATCGGAGCCACGCAAACGCGCGCGCACGCTGCCAAGGTCGAACGCGGCCCATGTGATGCTCGGGCCAAGTGCCCAGTGCGTTGGCCGCCGAGGAACCGATTTGCGAACCACGCCCGGCTGTCCAGCCGAGGAAGCCGCTGAGGCTGACCCGTGGGAACAGATCGGCTTTCGCCACGCCGATACGCGCCGTGGCCGAAGCCAGATTGCGTTCGGCGCTGAGGATGTCCGGACGACGTTGCAGCAGTTCGCCCGGGTCACCGATCGGCAAGGCTTTGGCAATCGCTGGTAAGTCTTTTGGACTCAGATCAACGGTCAGCTTGTCCGGACGCTCACCGAGCAGGGTGGCGATGCGGTTTTTCTGCCGAACCTGTTCCGCCTGCAACTGCGGCACGGTGGCTTCAACGTTGGCCAGACGCGCATCGGCGCGCTCGACATCGAGCTGATCACCGACACCGGCGTCTCGCAGGCTGATGGTGATCTTGCGCGACTCTTCCTGGTTTTTCAGGTTGGCCACGGCGATCTTTTCGCGCAGTTGCGCACCACGCAGTTGACCATAAGCGTCCACCAGTTCGGCAATCATGGTGACTTGCAGTTGGTACAGATCGGCTTCGGCGGCTTGCTGGTCGGCGTCGCTGGCTTCCAGATTGCGCTGAATGCGGCCAAACAGGTCCAGCTCCCAGGCCATGTCCAGACCGAGGTCATAGCGTTCGCTATTGACCCGGTCGGTGGTCTGGCCGGGGATTTGCCCCTTGGCCAGATCACTGCTGGCGCGGCTGGTGATGGTCGGCATCGCATCGTTGCTGGCGTCGTCGCGGATCGCCCGGGCGGCTTTCCAGCGGGCGAACGCCACGCGCAGTTCACGGTTGCCTTGCAGTGATTGGGTCACCAACTGGTTGAGGGTCGGATCGTCGAATTGCTGCCACCAGATGCCTTCGAATTTAGAACGGTCGAAGTTCTTTTGCCCGGCGGCGCCGTCGGTGGCGGCCGTGATATTGGCTGCCTCCGTGGCTGGGGTCTTGTAGTCGGGGCCGACGGCGCAGGCACTGAGGGCCAGCACCAGCAGACTCGGCAGGAAGACTTTCAGACTCATTGTTGCGCCTCCAGTTTCAGAGCTTTGGCCGCTTTGCGGGCTTCGCCGCGTTCGACAAAGTTACGGATCAGTACGTAGAACACTGGCGTCAGCAACAGACCGAAGAAGGTCACCCCGAGCATGCCGGAGAACACCGCCACACCCATGGCGTGACGCATCTCGGCACCTGCACCGCTGGAGAACACCAGTGGCACCACACCCATGATGAACGCGAAGGAGGTCATCAGGATCGGCCGCAGACGCAGACGGCAGGCTTCGAGTACCGCCGCGAGCGGATCGAGGCCTTCTTCCTGCTTATCCTTGGCGAACTCGACGATCAGAATCGCGTTCTTACAGGCAAGTCCCACCAGTACGATCAAGCCGATCTGGGTGAAGATGTTGTTGTCACCGCCCGAGATGATCACGCCGGTGATGGCCGACAGCAGGGTCATCGGCACGATCAGGATCACTGCCAGTGGCAGGCTCCAGCTTTCGTATTGAGCGGCGAGCACCAGGAACGCCAGCAGTACGCAGAGCGGGAACACGAACAGCGCGGTGTTGCCGGACAGGATCTGCTGGTAAGTCAGGTCGGTCCACTCGTAGGTCATGCCGTTTGGCAGTTCATCCTTCAGCAGTTTCTCGATGGCTTTCTCGGCCTGGCCGGAGCTGTAGCCCGGGGCAGCCGCGCCGTTGATTTCTGCAGTGATGAAGCCGTTGTAGTGCATCACGCGATCCGGACCCGAGGTGTCGCTGACCTTGATGAAGGTCGCCAGCGGGATCATTTCGCCTTTGTTGTTGCGTACTTTCAGCTGACCGATCTGATCGGATTCGAGGCGGAACTGTTGCTCGGCCTGAACGTTGACCTGATAGGTGCGCCCGAAGCGGTTGAAGTCGTTGGCATACAGCGAACCCAGATAGATCTGCAGGGTGTCGAAGATGTCGCTGACGGCCACGCCGTGAGTCTTGGCTTTTTCACGGTCGATGGCGGCATCGACCTGAGGCACGTTCACGGTGTAGCTGGTGAACAGCCCGGCCAGTTCCGGCACGCTGTGGCTTTTGTTGATGATGTTCATGGTCTCTTTGTACAGCTCGTCGTAGCCCAGGTTGCCCCGGTCTTCGATTTGCAGGCGGAAACCACCAATGGTGCCCAGACCTTGTACCGGCGGTGGCGGGAAGATCGCCATGTACGCCTCTTGAATGTTCGCGTACTGGCCGTTCAAGGCTCCGGCAATTGCACCGGCGGACATGCTCGGATCTTTACGTTCGTCGAACGGTTTCAGGGTCACGAAGACGATGCCGGCGTTCGGGCTGTTGGTGAAACCGTTGATCGACAGGCCCGGGAACGCTACGGCGCTTTCCACGCCTGGCTGTTTCAGCGCCAGGTCGGACATGCGCTTGATCACGTCTTCAGTGCGATCCAGGCTAGAAGCGTCCGGCAACTGCGCGAAAGCCACCAGGTATTGCTTGTCCTGGCCGGGTACGAAACCGGTCGGGGTGCTGGAGAAACCGAAGAAGGTCAGCACCATCAGGCCTGCGTACAGCAGCAGGGCGATGCCGCTGCCACGGATAACCCGGCGCACGGTGCCGACATAACCATGGCTGGCACGGTCGAAGAAACGGTTGAACGGACGGAACAACCAGCCACCGAAGATCTTGTCGAGCACTTTGGAGAAGCGGTCTTTCGGTGCGTCATGGCTTTTCAGCAACACAGCGGCCAGTGCTGGCGACAGGGTCAGCGAGTTGAACGCCGAGATCACGGTCGAGATTGCAATAGTCAGTGCGAACTGCTTGTAGAACTGCCCGGTGAGGCCGGAGATAAACGCCGCCGGAATGAACACCGCACACAGCACCAGAGCCGTGGCAACGATCGGGCCGGTCACTTCACGCATGGCGCGCTTGGTGGCTTCGACCGGATTCAATCCGAGCTCGATATTGCGCTCGACGTTCTCCACCACCACGATGGCGTCGTCCACCACGATACCGATCGCCAGTACCAGACCGAACAGCGACAAAGCGTTGAGCGAGAAGCCGAACAGGTGCATCACCGCAAACGTACCGATCAACGACACCGGCACTGCAACCAACGGAATGATCGAGGCACGCCAGGTTTGCAGGAACAGGATCACCACCAGCACCACGAGAATCAGTGCTTCGAAGAGGGTGTGAACCACCGCCTCGATCGAGCCTCGCACGAAGATCGTCGGGTCATAGACGATGCTGTAATCCATGCCTTGCGGGAAGTTTTTCTTCAGCTCGTCCATCTTGCCGCGAACTTCGTTCGAGATGTCGATGGCATTGGAGCCTGGGCGCTGGAAGATCGGAATGGCCACTGCCGGCTGGTTGTCCAGCAACGAACGCAGCGCGTATTGGCTGGAGCCCAGCTCGACGCGAGCGATGTCTTTGAGGCGAGTGATTTCACCGTTGTCGCCTGCGCGAATAATGATGTTCTCGAACTCTTCCTCGCTGACCAGTCGGCCCTGAGTGTTGACCGACAGCTGGAAGCTCTGAGCATTCGGGGCAGGGGGTGCACCGAGTTGACCGGCCGCGACTTGACGGTTCTGTTCACGAATTGCGGTGACCACATCAGTCGCCGTCAGATTGCGCGAAGCGGTCTTGTTCGGGTCAAGCCAGACACGCAGCGAGTAGTCGCCCATACCGAACAGCTGTACGTCGCCGACACCGTTCAGACGAGCCAGCTCATCCTTGATATTGAGGATCGCGTAGTTGGACAGGTAGAGCATGTCGTAGCGCTTGTCCGGGGAGGTCAAGTGCACAACCATGGTCAGGTCGGGCGACGCTTTGTCGACGGTGATACCGATGCGCGTCACTTCTTCGGGAAGTTTCGGCTCGGTACGGGTCACCCGGTTTTGCACCTGCACCTGCGCATTGTCCAGGTCAGTGCCCAGTGGCGAAGGTAATGGTCAGGGTGATCTTGCCGTCGGCGGTCGACTGCGAGGACATGTACAGCATGTTCTCGACGCCGGTGATGGCCTGCTCCAGCGGAGCGGCCACGGTTTCACCGATGACTTTAGGGTTGGCGCCCGGGAAGTTGGCACGTACCACCACGGTAGGTGGCACGACTTCCGGGTATTCGCTGATCGGTAGCTGGAACAGCGAGATTGCACCGGCGATCAGGATCAACAGCGACAGCACCGCTGCGAAGATCGGCCGTGAAATGAAGAATTGGGAAAAATTCATCGGAGTTGTCGTCCCTTAACCGCGTGGGGTCGTAGCGGCCAGCTTCACAACCGAACCAGACGCGCCTTTGGCAGGAGCGA
The DNA here is from genome assembly GCF_054682705.1 of Pseudomonas sp. H1_D05. NCBI lineage: Bacteria > Pseudomonadati > Pseudomonadota > Gammaproteobacteria > Pseudomonadales > Pseudomonadaceae > Pseudomonas > Pseudomonas sp. H1_D05. Next base: position 5,336,738 of record NZ_CP162825.1, on the reverse strand, counting down.
CTTTGGGCAGGTTGCTGGCTTCCAGCGCTTGACGTTGTTGAGCGAGTGCCGCGATGGTCTGTTCGCTGGCCATCGGCACCACTTCAGGGGTAACCGGGGAGCCAGGACGAACCCGTTGCAGACCCTTGACGATGATCGTGTCGTCCTTGTTCAGGCCGGTACGGACGATGCGCAGGCCTTCGATCTTCGGACCCAGTTCAACGGCGCGGTACGCGGTTTTGTTGTCCGCATCCATCACCAGTACGAACTTCTTGCCCAGGTCAGTGCCGACCGCTTCATCGTTGATCAGCATGGCGTTGTAGGTGCCGCTGCCGACCAGTTTCAGGCGTGCGTACAGGCCCGGGGTGTAGGTGCCATCGCTGTTGTCGAACACCGCGCGACCACGGATGGTGCCGGTTTTCGGGTTGACCTGGTTATCGACGAAGTTCATCTGACCGAGGTGCGGGTTGCCGTCTTCGTTGGACAGGCCCATGTACACCGGGGTGGTCGCGCCGCGCTGACCGTTACGGGCGAGTTGGGTGTATTTGAGGAACACACGCTCGTCGGCGTCGAAGTAGGCATAAACACGGTCGGTGGAAACCACACTGGTCAGCGGCGTGGTGTCGGCGGTCACCAGGTTACCGGCGGTGATCTCGGCACGGCTGACGCGGCCACTGATCGGCGCGGTGACGCGGGTGAAGCTGAGGTTCAGTTTGGCCAGATCCAGTTGCGCTTGCAGGGCACCGACGGCGGCGCGGGCTTCTTGAGCGGCGCTGGTGCGCGAGTCAGCCAATTCGGCGGAAATGGCGTTGCTGGCACGCAGGCGTTCACCACGACCGGCTTCGTTTTCACTGCGGGTGGCGTTGGCGCGGGATTGAGCGACCAGGGCTTCGAGGCGGCGTACCTCAGCCTGGAATGGACGCGGATCGATCTGGAACAGCAGGTCGCCTTTCTTGACCAGTGCGCCTTCAGTGAAAGCGACGTCATCAATCTGGCCGGAGACCCGTGGACGGATTTCAACGGTTTCCGGCGCTTCGAGGCGCCCGGTGAATTCGTCCCACTCGTTGACCGGTTGCTCGAGCACCTTGGCCACGCTGACTTTCGCAGCGGGCATAGTGGCGGCAGTCTCCGGAGTCTTGCCGCAGGCGCTCATCACCAGTACGGCCAACATGGCCAACGGGAAGCGCAAATGTTTGAGTGACTGTTCCATGGATGCATCCGCCAATGTATTGAAGATGGGCGGATGATGCTCGGCGGGGTGTGATGGCACGAATCGAATGAAGCAAAGGTAACTATCATTCGGAATGATATAAGACCCGAACGAGCCCTCTAGCATGCACCTTTCGTTAGGTGGCTATCAATCTACTTGGTGGCAATTCTCTGTTGCCTGACCTGCAAAAGTCAGGAGCGAGGCTGCGCGGCGGGGATTACGCGGGGATTAAAAATGCCGAACCCGCCACGGCGGCGGGTTCGACAATGCGGTCAGAGTTTCGGCAACTGGCCGATGCGTCCGATCATTTCCGTCACGATCTGCAGATCCAGCTGGAATTGCTCCACAGTCTTGAACTCGCCATCGGTGTGACCGGTGTATTTCACGTTCGGCATGGCCAGACCGAATTGCACGCCGTTCGGCAATTCATGCACCGAGGTGGCGCCAGCGGAAGTGCCGAACTCGTGCTTCATACCGAGGTTTTCAGTCGATACCGCCAGCAGCGCCTTGACCCATTCACCTTCAGGGTTGCGGTACATCGGCTCGGCGATCGAATAGTCGAAGGCAACGGCTACATGGCTCTTCTTGCTCCATGCCGCCAGTTTCTCAGCGATTTCAGCTTTGAGCTTCTCCGGCGACTTACCTTTCGGAACGCGCAGGTTGACCGCGAGTTTGAACGCTTTTTCGTCCATGCCGACGTAGGTCAGCGAGGTCGTCAGCGGTCCCATGAAGGCATCGGAGAAACCGACATTCAACTTGTTGCCCAGGTAATCCAGACCCCAATTGTCGGCAGCGTAACGCGCGGCATCGGTGATGTGGTTGTGCTTGAACGCGACTTTGCCATCAAGGCTATTGATAAAGACCAGCATCCGCGCGACCGGGTTGACCCCGGATTCGGGCTCGGAGGAGTGCGCAGATACGCCAGTCACGGTGAGTTTGACGTCTTTGCCGTCGACCTTGGCGCTCACCTGGAAATCGCCGCCATTGCGCTTGGCAAACTCGTCACCGGCCTTTTGCAGACTGGCGGCCAGTTCCGCAGGCTTGTCGGTTACCAGGGTGGCGACCGACGCCGACGGAATCTGGTTGGTTGCCAGGCCACCGGTCATCGAGATGATTTCCGCGCCTTTGCCTTCACCTTTGCGCTTGGCAAAGTTGGCCATGACGGTGCCGTAGCCTTTCTCGGCAATCACCACCGGGTAGCCGCCGTCCAGCGCCAGGTTGTAGTTCGGCGTCGGGTTGCGTTCGAAGTAGTAAGGGATCGCGTCGCCCGTGGTTTCTTCGGTGGTGTCGACCAGCAACTTGAAGTTGCGCACCAGCGGCAGTTTTTCTTCATTGATGACTTTCATGGCATATAGCGTGACGACGATGCCGTTCTTGTCATCCTCGGTGCCGCGACCGTACATGCGATCGCCGATCAGGGTGATCTTGAACGGGTCGAGGCGAGTGCCATCCTTGAGCACCCAGTTTTCCGGCGTCACCGGCACCACGTCGGCGTGCGCGTGAATACCAACCACTTCATCACCGCTGCCATCGAGGGAAATCTCGTAGACTCGGTTGTCGATGTTGCGGAATTTCAGATTGAACGACTCGGCGAGACTTTTGATCTTCGCCGCGATCTTGATGAATTCCGGGTTGTCGTGCTGCTCAACGCCGTCCTTGCGAAAGGTCGGGATTTCCACCAGTTCGCGCAGGGTTTCGGTGGCGGCAGTGCTGTATTTCGCTCGCGTGTAGATGCCCAGCAGACGATAGATTTCGTTCTGCTGATCGGCGTTTAAAGTCTTGTTATCGAGATAGGCGCCAATCGCCGGACCGATGTCGGCGGTCTTGGCCAGATCGCTCTTGCTCAGGCTGCCGAGGAACTGACGGAAGTCTGTGGCTTTGTCTGCACTGTAAGTCTTGAGAATTTCAGCGCTCTGCTGCGGGGTGATATTGGCTTGCGCGGGCGCCGTGAACACGGCAAGACCGGCCAGCATCAACGTGGTGGCAGCCAGTTTTTTGAAAGGGACATTCATTACGAAGGGCATTCCTTTGCAGGGCAGTGAGTTAGGCGTGTCTCAAGGTTGAGACACATACACTTACAACCTAACACCGTGTCAGAGCCTTGCGGGAGTCCTGAAAGGGGATGTGTCGCACAAAAATGCAAAAGAGGCGCACAAATGAAAAAGCCCGGGGAAGGTTTCCGGGCTTTTTTATGGGTGCTCACCTGACGACCAGCGCTTCTCCAAATCCTTGCGCCAGGTTCAGCAAAGCGCGGCTATCTGAAGATCTGTTCAATCATGATCCTGGAGGGGATGAATAACGTGTTCGTGTAATAGGCCTCATACCCATAGGCGGTTATGCGAACTTTGCACGGGATCGAAGTTTGCGACGTCAGCAACGGTTTGATGGCGTCGTAGTCATTCAAGTCGCGTTGCGTACCATCCGGATTGGTGTAGTAGAAGATCAGGTCGGAGGAAAACTTGTAATTGGGCCTGGCTTGACCGCTTGCGTTCACTCGCCCTTCAGCTTTTACCGCGATTGAATGCTCGGATGTGAACTCCATGTCGCGATTGAGAGAGCAGATCAGGGTAGGGTTGAGCTGGTTGGAGTTTTCGTAATCATTGAAAGCGTTCTGCAAATCCACGGTGGAGTTGAAGTGTGCCGTGAACAGATTGGCGGGGCCGAGCTCAAACGAAGATAGCGTGAGGTCGGCGGGCGGAATGCTGGCCGTTTTTACGCAGCCGGTGCAGAGTAGAACGCCCAGGTAGATGATGCTGCGCAATCTGTTCATGGATCGAATGTCGTGCCCAACCCGCAAGCCAACGTCAACGTGGAAGTTCCTTGGCGCGCAGATGTAGTAGGGTTTGGCGCAGGGTCATGATTCTTTACTTGCTTGAACTTTGGAAAGGTCCAATCGCTTCAGTAGTTCCATGATTATCTCCTGCGTGTTGAGCGGGAAAGGATCAGCACTTGTCCTAGAGAAGTCCCTGCCGGCAAATAGCTTGGACGCGATGGCAATCTTGATCTTGTGCTGTTCTTCGTCAGGAAGCGACGCTAGAAATGGTGAAATGGCTTTTAGATCAAGCGATGTCTGCAGGTGCTGGTACTGCTGTTCGCGATGCTTTGCGGATTCCCTGGCAAGGTAAGCTGCAGGCACCGAAAGGAGGAAGGTCAGGGTTATCCGGAACAAAGACTTTTGCCAGTTGAATTCTGTGCCAATGGTTTCCCAAAATGAATAGCCAAGAGAGACGGCGATCATGGCCATGCAGAGCAGTGAGCCGATACGGAGCCAGTCGGCTTTGTTTTTTTCTTCAGTGGCGCTTTTCTCATAGTCGCCAGCGACTGCTCGGCCAGAGACGTGACCGAGGATGTTGTCGATTTCGGATTTTTTGCCTTCAATCTCTTGCAGTGCTTTCGAATAAAGGGTGGTTGTTTTTTCTATCTCAGTATTGGCTGTTGACTCAAGAATGTTCAGCTTTTGCTCAATATTAGCGATTCTTAAATCACTTTTCGTGAGAGCATTTTTAAGCTTTGAGTCGCGTCCCTCCTGTCCTGTCCAGGATGATTTTACTTTGTTACTTCGACTGATCGAGGAATCGGGCGCGGTGAGAACATTTTTGATTTCAATGGGTTCAATTGGTTTTAGTGGCGTAGGTGGATCACGAAACAGGACAAGAAGATTACGCGAACTTTCTGCTAGCTCTGCTTTTGTTTCTTCATAGTCGTCATTTTCTGAAGTAGGTGATAGCACCGCTATCGCTTCCGCCGCTCCAGCGATTCTTTTTGCACATTCAAGAAACTCCGCACTATCGCCGCTGTTGAGCGCATTGACGAGCTCCTCAAATGTTCGCTTCGACCTCTGGAATGCAGAATTCACTATATCGTCGACTGGGGTGTCGGCGAGTAAGTCTTTGAACCTGATCAATGAGTTTTCTATTTCACCCAGTAGTTCTATTATTTCTTGTGTGTTTTCTTGCATAGATGGTTCGCAACTCGAATCTGGTGTCGTGAAGAGGCGAAAACTCCGTTTTCACCGTGTCATATAACGTTTGCAGCCTGTGGTGATCAATGCGCGGGCAATTCAAGACTATCCGGATCGCCAAAAAACATTTTGACTAGGCTCTAGGACGATATTTTCAGGCAGAAAAATATCAAATATGCCCCCAATTTTGCCCCCAGTTGCATGCGATGCACTCGCAATTGCGAGTGCACGCCCTGGCGGTGATGCTACGTGGGGCTTGATGGCTTTCGGTGGCGCAGCCCTTTTGAAATTGGCTGGTTCGCTCGCCTTACACATGCTCACTGGCTGCGAGTCTGCCGGTATCTACTGATGCATCTCCGTCACGGACATGGTGAACACCAACTTGGATCTGCCAGCGTTGGAATAGGAATGAGGTACATCGGTTTTCGCCACTGCCGAACTCCCCGCAGGGATGACCAACTCTGTTTCCCCTACCACGCATTTCAGCGTGCCTTTCTCCACATGAAACAGTTCAAGCGTGCCCTGAGGATGCCCCTGTGAAGCGAAAGATTCGCCTGGATGCATTTCCCAACGCCACAGCTCGATCATATTAGGGCCGGACGTTCCCGCCAGGAGGCGCGCCGTTCCTCCCAGGTCACCGGTCCAGAGCGTGGGGATGTCTTGGCTGTCGATGATATGGGCGGATGGGGCTTCGGTCACATTGACGATGTCTGCAACAGACAGTCCAAGCGCGGCGGCGATTTTGCAAAGGATGCCGATACTGGGGTTCGCCGTACATTTCTCTATTTCGACAACCATTCCTTTGCTCACGCCAGCACGGCGGGAAAGTTCATCCAGCGTGATCTTCTGTGTTTTGCGTGCCTGTTTAAGTGTGCGCGCAACGGCCAGGCTGACGGCATGAGCATCAGCGCCAGGGGTAGTCGACAGGCTGGTATTGGTGGTCATTGATGAAGGTCATGAGAAAAATGTGCTGGGATTCTCGGCCTTTATAAGTAGCTCCGTCAATCGGCTCAGCCGTTATAGTAGATGATAATGGTCATTATATTGACTTTATTGGTCGTCGCTGACTAGCATGAAATGACATTTAGGTTCCTGGAGGTTTTTGATGCTGTCCGTACTGCCGTTAATCGATCAAGCCGTTGCCGAGCTGGCGCCGGAGTTCAGGGCCCTGAGTATCGTGGTGGAAGCTGCACCACTGGCTCATCCTGAGGTGGCCCAGGCTGCGCTGGACCGTGCTTGCAAGGCTGTGCAGGAAGGTGGGCCAAGCTGGGGAGAAGGCCATCTGGCTGCATGGGCTGAGACCTTTCGAAAGTTTGGGGCCAAGCCGCAGCGCACACCTTGTTCAGCTGAAGCGCTGCGTAAACGAGTTTTACGTGACGGCAGCTTGCCTAGCCTGGATCCCATCGTCGATCTCTACAACGCAATCAGCATTGAGTACGCCATCCCGGTTGGCGGGGAAAACATTGAAGCCTATGTGGGCTCCCCACGGCTCGTAGTCGCTGATGGCACTGAGGCTTTTGACACGATGAAAGAGGGGGCTGCTGCCTTCGAGTATCCGGATGCCGGCGAGGTTGTCTGGCGCGATGACAAAGGCGTGACCTGCCGTCGCTGGAATTGGCGGCAAGGTGTCAGGACCCGTCTCGGTGCTGACGCGAGGAGCATGTGGTTCATTCTGGAGAGTCTGCCGGCGATGCCGCTTGAAGCCCTGACGGAAGCGGGGGACAAACTCATCGAAGGGTTGCAGCAAATGATGCCAGGCGTCCAGATCGAAAGCTCACTGATTGGTCCTGGGGCCAAATAGTCCATAGACCACTGCAAGGAGTGATGACGATGTTTACCGGTCTTAGTGCATTTCCTCTGACCCCTATGGATGAGCAGGGTGTGGACGAAAATGCTTTTACTTGTCTTGTGCAGCAATTGGTGGCAGCTAAAGTAGATTCCATCGGGGCTCTAGGATCCACCGGAAGCTATGCGTATCTTTCTCGAGCCGAACGTTCTCGAGTTGCTCAGTTGGCAGTAGAGGCCGCGGAGGACGTGCCTGTGATGGTGAGCATCGGCGCGCTGCGTACACGCGACGTTTTGCTGCTGGCTGAGGATGCGCAAGCCGTGGGGGTCAAAGCCTTGCTGCTGCCACCCGTGTCATATCAAAAACTGACTCAGGACGATGTGTTCTCGATGTACGAAATGGTTTCGGCCAACGTCTCAATCCCGCTATGTGTCTATGACAATCCTGGTACCACTCATTTCGAATTTACCGATGAGTTACACAGGCGTATTGCAGAGCTACCCAATGTCAGCTCAATCAAAATCCCTGGCGTCCCCGAGGCGCCACATCTGGCCAGGGAGCGTTTGGAGCGCCTGCGGAAATTGATTCCGAGTCACGTGACTATTGGAATAAGCGGCGATGCGTTTGCCGCTGTTGGAATGAATGCCGGCTGCGATGCCTGGTATTCGGTCATGGGCGGTTTGTTCCCCAATACGGCGCTCGCCATCACACGAGCAGCATTGTCAGGTGACGCCTTTGAGGCTATGCGCCTCTCCGAATCCTTGAGGCCGCTTTGGGCATTGTTCAGCCAATTTGGCGGTAGCTTTCGCGTGATAGCCACTGCAGCGGAGCTACGCGGCATTACTCACTCTCCGAGCGTGCCTTTGCCGCTTAGAACCATCGAAGGGGAAGGACGCAAGCAAATTGCAGCGGTGATAGACGCGCTCGAATTGAGCTGAGCACTGCGGTGAACACTCTGCCTCATCATGGTTGAGGAGGCAGAAATCCAACTGCCTACAGTTTCAAAAACGTTGTGAAATGATCTTGGTGTCCCTCCAGGATTTCCCTGGGTAGGATCGTGCTAACACTTCCTCGATGCTGCAGGCCATGAGAAAGCACATGAGCAAGGATTTGTTCTTTGGTCATGTTGCCGGGTTTGCCATCGTTGAAAATAAATTCCACCGGTTCAGACAGCTCCTTTGCAGTGACTGATTTCGTGTAATCGACAAACCATTGATTTGCCGCTGTGAAAGCCTCTTCCAACTGACGAATGTCTTGCCGCTGCTCAGTGACGATGTCGTCAAATTCCTCCGGTTTTCCCTGCAGTCTGGCGATGAATAGTTGGTCCACAATATTGATGTGCCTGAGCCAATAACAGGCCTTCTCCATTTCCACAGGAAACGACTGCGAAATGGGCGCTTTCAAGCACCTGAATAACACATCCTCAGACCATGCCTTGTACTGATAAAGCGAGTGCAGCAGATTCTTGGCACACATGGTGTTCTCCCATTTCTAAGCATTGTCGGCCCTCGCACATCCCATGGGCTTGGACAAAAGGGGGGTTCGTGTAACGGGAACGGAATACCGTTAGCGAGATATAATAGTCGATATATTGACTTTTATGGTCATTGGTATGAAGCTGGATCAAAGGCGATTAACGCTACCGCATTGAATTCCGCAGAAGCCCCAGCTTGCAGGCGGCCGGCTCGGAAATGGCTTGAGGGTGTCTTGGATCATGAAATACGTCAGCACACGGACCCCTGGTAGAACGTACGAATTCAGCGAGGTGCTGATGGGGGCGTACGCGCCTGACGGTGGTTTGTACGTGCCGCACAAGGTTCCCCGCTTCAAAAAGGAGGAGCTCTCAAAGCTCGAATGGTTGCCCTTCCATGAATTGGCTCGCTACGTAATCGAGCCCTTTCTGGGGGGATGGATCGAGCAGGATCTGTTGTCTCGGATGCTTGAGGAGATTTTTGATTGTTTTAAAAGCAACGCAGTGACACCGCTGTACCAGACCGCAAGTAACGAGTGGATACTCGAATTGTTTCATGGGCCGTCAGGCGTCTACCAAGACGTTGGCCTTCAGTTGATGTCTCGCTTTATCGATCATGATTTACTCAGGTCTGGTAAGAAGGCGCTGATTATAGGTTGTACAGGTGGAGATACTGGCGCCGCAGCAATAAAAGCATTTTCGGGAATGAAGGGCGTTACGTTGTTGGTATTGCATCCTTCCATGGGGTTAACGGCGGAGGATCGCATACGCTTACTGAGTACGCACGAAGATAATGTTGTGAATGTTGCGGTCGACGGAGACTATTCTGATTGTCATCGTTTGTGTGAGCAGTTCCTGAAACAAAGTAATAATGCACGGCAGCATCTTATTTCGTTCAACTCAGTGCATTGGGTTCGCGTACTTGCGCACCTCTCCTTCTATTTCTATTCTGCTCTTCAGCTCGGTGCGCCTAAAAGAGAGATTGCTTTCAGTGTCCCGACTGGAAATTTTGGCGCCCTGTACGCTGGTTATATTGCCAAGCAAATGGGACTGCCGATTCGACAGCTTATCGTTGCCATGAATACTAACGCCGGACTGCATAACTTTCTCCAATCAAATCTGTACAGTCGAAATGAAATTCGTGCTACCAAAATTCCCACGATGAATGTTTCATTAGCCTCTAATTTTGAGCGCCTACAGTGGAGCATTTTAAATCGATGCGGAGAAAAAGTAGCTCGTAATATGCAGTTGCTAGAAGGCGAGGGAACTATTCAGTTAGCGCAGGATGAATGGTTGGAGGCACGCAAACTGTTTGACTCACTGGCTGTGGACGATGCAGACGCATTCAGTTGTATTCATGAGGTCTTTGCAGAGAGTGGATATCTGGTCAGTCCCAATACCGCCATCGGCTTGCGCGCTGCACGTGTAAGCAGACGCAGCTTGATGATCCCCATGATTTGCCTGGCAACCACACATCCGTCGAAAGTTGGCACTGCAACCCAAAAGTCAGAGATTGTTGGCCACCTAAATACAATTGGTGTTCCTGTAGTTGCTGAACAAGACTGTACTTCAATTCCCAACGACGTCAGGTCGCTGATCTCACTGGTCAGGGCATTATCAAAAGACACGGAGTCTCACTCGTTATAAGTCCGGAGCCAGAGATGAAACGTGTTTTAGATAAAGTTGATGAAAAGATTTTGGAGGAGCTAACTCGCAATGCACGGTTGGCCCACAACGATATTGCCCTAAAAGTCAATTTGTCCAGGAACGCAGTCAGGCTGCGGATTGAGCGATTGGAGCGCGATGGGTATGTCCGAGGCTACACAATTATTAAAGGTATGCCTTCAGCTGATGCAGGACCCATTAATGCATTAATCTTCGTTTATCGTAAGGATCGTATGCGAGATTCAGAAGTTGTTCGTTCCGTTGGTGCAATGCCTGAAGTTATTTCCTGCAATGTGATGAGTGGCGACCTCGATATTGTACTGACGGTTCAGGCGATGAATGCAGATCGTATCCACAGGGTATGGAGTGAGATCTCGACGCTGCCGGGAGTCCTGAATACCGTAACGTCTTTTGTTCTGTCGAGCACAAAATAGCAAGTTGCGCTGTTGTACGAGCATTTTGCTCGCAACAACGTTCTGTTTGCCATATTCGTAAAGTTAAGTTGGCGGCTTACTATCTCAGCACCACAACATAACAATGAGAACCCTGTCGTGACTGAATACAAAATTGCGTTGCTTGGATTTGGTGGCGTTAACCGCGCGCTGACCCAGCTTATTGCCGATAAGAATTCGCGTTGGGCCGATGAATTAGGTTTTACCTTGAAGATTGTCGGTGTCAGTGACCTTTACCTCGGTTCGATCATTAACAAAGACGGCCTGGACGCTCGTGAATTGGCAGCAGTGCCTGCTGCTAAAGGCAGTTTCAGGACCCTGGCCGGCGGGACTGCTGAGCCGGCAAACGAAACCGTTATCCGCTTCTCTGGCGCCGATATTGTCGCTGAGGCAACGTTCACCAATCCTGTGGATGGTGAACCGGCTACGACCTTCTGCCGCTGGGCTCTGGAAAAGGGCGTCAGTGTCGTGACCACCAACAAAGGGCCCGTGGCGCTGCATGCACAAAGCTTGAAGACGCTGGCCGATAGCACCGGCGCCTGCTTTGAATTTGAAGGTTCTGTCATGAGTGGGACCCCGGTTATCCGTTTGGCCAAGGAGTCACTGGCAGGCTCGGAAATCACCGGCTTCAAGGGGATTCTCAACGGTACTTCAAACTTTGTCCTCTCCAGCATGGAGACGGGGTTGGACTTCTCCAGTGCTGTCGCAAAAGCGCAGGAACTGGGGTATGCCGAAGCTGACCCAACAGCGGATGTAGAAGGGCACGATGTGCGCTTGAAGGTTGTCATCCTCGCCAATGAACTGCTAGGCGCAAAACTCAAACCAAGCGACGTCCTGTGCAAAGGGATTTCTGAAATCACGGCCAAGGATATTGCCGAGGCGACGAAAGCAAATGCCCGCTGGAAGCTGATTGGCAGCGCAGAGAAACGGAGCGATGGTTCGATTTCAGCATCAGTGAGTCCGAAGCTCTTGCCGGCGAGCGACGCGCTCTCAGCCGTGAGCGGAGCCACCAACGCAATTACCTTCAACACGGCCATTCTCGGTCCCGTCACTGTAGTGGGTGCGGGGGCAGGTCGTTTTGAAACCGCATTTGCCTTGCTCGCCGACATCGTAAGCATCCACAACCACAAAACCACGTCAGGTAAGTAATCATGAATAGCTTGAGTCTCTCGCTCGCTGCTGATTATAAGGCCATTACGGTGCTCAGCCCGTTTGACGGCAGCAAAGTGGGTGAAGTGGCAGACATACCCGCATCATCCGCTACCACGATAGTTGACACCGCCATTTTAGGTGCCTTGATTGCCAAGGATCTGCCGCGCCATGAGCGTGCGCGTATCTTGGAAAAGGCCGCAAGCTCAGTCGAGCGTGACAAGGACTCCTTTGCCAAACTGATCGTCGCGGAGTCAGGAAAAACGCTGAAGCAGGCGCGAAAGGAGGTGTTGCGATGCGTCAATACCTTGAAGTTGTCTGCCGAAGAAGCCAAGCGCAATGCCGGTGAAGTCATTCCTTTTGACGCCTATGTCGGGTCTGAATCCCGTCAGGGCTGGTTCACCCGTGAACCGTTGGGCGTCATCGTTGCCATCACCCCTTACAACGACCCGCTTAACCTGGTCGCGCATAAATTGGGGCCTGCCATTGCAGGAGGAAATGCAGTTGTTCTAAAGCCGTCTGAGCTCACACCGCTATCAGCGATCAAGCTGGTGGAGTGCTTGATCGACGCGGGTCTGCCTCCGGTTGTTGCCACCGTCGCAACAGGCGGCGCCGCCCTGGGCAAGGCTCTTGTGGCCCACCGTGCGGTGCGCATGGTGTCTTTCACTGGCGGCTTTGTCACGGGTGAGCAGATCGCTCGTACAGCTGGCCTCAAGAAGCTAGCGATGGACCTTGGCGGTAATGCGCCGGTCATCGTGATGGCTGATTGTGATTTGGATGAAACCGTTGATTCATGCGTGTCGGGGGCTTTCTGGGCGGCCGGACAAAACTGCATCGGTACCCAACGGATCCTCATCGAGGCCTCACTCTATGAAACCTTCAAAACGCGCTTTGTTGAACAGACCTCTAAGTTGATCGTCGGTAACCCTGCAGATGAGCAGACGGACGTAGGGCCGATGATTACCGAGGCGTCAGCCAAGCGTACCGAGGAAGTGGTCAATGACGCCATTGCCAAAGGCGCCACGTTGTTGTTTGGCAACACATGTAACGGCTCGCTCTATTCACCTACCGTGCTGGAAGGCGTCGACCGCCAATGCAAGTTGTGGTGCGAAGAAGTGTTCAGCCCGGTGGTCATCCTCCAGAGCGTCGCCTCCCTGGATGAAGCGTTAGCGCTGGCTAACGAGCCTGAATACAGCCTGCATGCTGGGATCTTCACCAGCAATCTAAAGGTTGCAATGACCGCCGCTAAACGACTGGAGGCGGGCGGGGTGATGATCAACGACTCTTCCGACTACCGCTTTGATGCAATGCCTTTCGGCGGTTTCAAGTACGGGAGCATGGGCCGCGAGGGCGTACGTTTTGCTTACGAAGATATGACGCAGCCCAAGGTCATTTGCATCAACGGTGTGAGTGGAAGCTAAACAATTCGCTCAACTCAAGAATGAATTACACAACAATAACGAGGAATCGACATGCGCCCCGATAAGCACAACCTTTCGACATTATCTGCAGCGACACTTGCTGTTCATGGCGGCAATGTCGCGGATGTCACCAGTGGCGCCGTCCGTACGCCATTGGTTATGGCGAACTCCTATCTCTTGCCGGAAGACCCCGCGACCATGGACTGGTCGAGCCCGGACGGGCTCGTGTACACACGCAATCAAGGCCACAACCAGGTTTGCCTTGAGAAAAAACTCGCAGCCCTTGAGGGTTGTGAAGACGCGGTGGTATTCGCGACCGGTGTTGCTGCCTTGCACTCGGTATTTTTTTCATTCTTGAAAAGTGGTGATCACGTCATCGTCAGTGACATCACCTACCAGGCAGTCTGGCGGCTTTTCGCCGAACTACTGCCTGAACGTTACGGCATTGAGGCAACCTTCGTAGACGTAGGTGACCTGGAATCGGTACGTAACGCCATTCGCCCCAATACCAAGCTGATCCACACTGAAACGATCGCCAACCCCACCACGAAAGTTGCAGACATTGCGGCATTGGCTGAGATTGCACACGCTCATGGCGCGCTGATCTCTGTGGATGCCACATTCACGCCGCCTCCATTTTTTCGTGCAAGTCAACACGGTGTCGACTTCGTCATTCACTCATTGACCAAGTACATCAATGGCCATGGTGATGCCATGGGCGGGGTAGTGATCGGCTCCAACCAGTTGATCAACAAGATCAAGAATGATGCCTTGGTTGACCTCGGCGCGACCATTTCGCCGTTCAACGCGTGGATGATCATGCGCGGCTCGGTCACGTTGCCTCTGCGCTTGAAGCAATTATTGAACTCGGCCGAAAAGTTGGCTCAGTTTCTGGATAGCGATGATCGGATTGCCTACGTCTACTACCCCGGTTTGCCCTCCCACCCGCAGCATGAGTTGGCGCGCCGGCAATTTGCGGGCAAGGGCTATGGTGCTGTGATGGCGTTTGCCGTAGAGGGTGATCCTGATACCCAGAATCGCTTTGTCTCGAACCTGCGCATCATCACGTCGGCCGTTTCATTAGGGCATGACGAATCACTGATCGTGCACGTAGGTGCAGAGGGTCGAGGTGGCTTTGACAAGTACCCCGAAGAGTTCCGCCAGTACGGTCATTTGCGGTTTTCTGTAGGGCTGGAAGACCCAGAAGACTTGATCAAGGATATTGCGTTCGCGCTGGACGCAACATTCAAGTGATTTGAATACGGGCGCTATGTAATCAGGCTTTGGTCAACCCGTCTTTACCCCCGTCCTCGCGGGGGTCTTTTTAATAACGTTGACGTGTTAATTGCGCCTGGCGCAAACAGTCTTGGTGTTTTTTATTGATTGGGAGTTGCTCATGGCTTGGGTGAGTTTGATAGTTGCGGGGATATTTGAAGTTGTGTGGGCTTTTTCGATGAAGCAATCTGAAGGGTTTACGCGATTAGTGCCCACGGTCATTACATTTGTAACCGTGATTGCCAGTTTTGCGCTGTTGTCCTTCTCGATGAAGAGCTTGCCGCTGGGTACGGCATACACCATCTGGACGGGGATCGGCGCTGTGGGAGCTTTTGCTGCAGGTATTTTCTTCATGGGTGAACCCGCCACGCTGTTGCGTATCGTGGCCGCCGTATTGATTGTCAGTGGACTGTTAATGATGAAATTGGTGTCTGCTTGAAAGGCGAGCATTTTGCTCGTGATAACGTTCAATTTGCCATATTCGTAAAGTCGCCGTACTCAGGTAACGTTCAAGTCCAGACGCAGGTCTCGCTAAATAATAACGAGCGTCATGGTTAATGCTGTCGGATGTTTACTGCCCTTAATCCAACTACAATATCTAGGGATGTAATTATGATTTCGCTAAAGAAGCTATGTTTAGTAATGGGCTTGGCGTTGTGCACAAGTGCAGTGTCTGCCAAAGAATACTCCACCTTGCGTTTCGGCGTAGATGCCAATTACGCGCCGTTTGAGTCCAAGGCCGCCGATGGCAGCCTCAAGGGATTTGATATTGACTTGGGCAACGCGATTTGCGCCAAGCTTTCAGTCAAATGCATCTGGGTGGAAAGCGATTTTGATGGCCTGATTCCAGGCCTCAGGGCCGGCAAGTTCGACGGTATCCTGTCATCCATGACCGTGACGGCCACTCGTGAAAAAGCCATTGATTTTTCAAGCGAGCTTTTCTCCGGATTCACGTCCTATGTGTTCAAGAAGGGGTCGGACCTGAGCACGGATGTGGCATCACTCAAAGGCAAAACGGTTGGCTATTTTCAAGGCAGTATCCAGGAAGCTTACGCCAAGGCCGTGCTGGACAAAGCCGGGATAAAAATCCAGTCCTATCAGAACCAGGATCAGGTGTATTACGACCTGGTAGCGGGGCGGCTGGATGCATCCCTTCAGGATGCGCTTCAAGCCCAACTGGGTTTTATCAACTCCCCCCAGGGCGCTGACTACGAAATGAGCCCGTCGGTCGAGAGCCCTTATCTTCCCTCCAAAACAGCCATCGGCATCGCCAAGGGCAATACAGAGCTCAAGGCCTTGCTGGATAAAGCGATCCAGGCTCTTCACGACGATGGCACCTATGATTCGATCCAGAAGCAGCATTTTGGCGATCTGAATCTTTACAGCGGCAAATAACCACCCGGCGCTCGTCCGCTGGATGGGCGTTTTCGCTATAGGTTGTTGATCATGTTTGAACCATTATTAGGCGCATTGGGGCTCTCTGCATTCAGCTTGCAAGGCTTCGGCCCGCTGCTGCTCGAAGGCACCTGGATGACCGTCAAGCTGTCCCTGTGCTCTCTTTTGCTTAGCGTATTGCTCGGGTTGATGGGCGCCAGCGCTAAACTGTCCAGTCTCAAGCTGCTGCGTATGCCCGCGCAGCTCTACACCACACTGATTCGTGGGGTGCCGGATCTGGTGCTGATGCTGTTGATTTTCTACAGTCTGCAAACCTGGCTGACGGTCATCACAGTGGCATTGGGCTGGCAGTACATCGAAATCAATCCCTTCGTCGCAGGAATCATCACCCTTGGTTTTATCTACGGCGCCTATTTCACCGAAACTTTCCGCGGCGCCATGCTGGCCGTACCCCGTGGACAGGTCGAAGCCGCTACTGCCTATGGGTTAAGTCGCGCCCAGCGTTTTCGCTTTGTGGTATTCCCGCAAATGATGCGGTTTGCCCTCCCGGGGCTGGGTAATAACTGGATGGTAATTCTTAAAGCCACCGCATTGGTGTCGATCATCGGCCTGGCTGATTTGGTAAAGGCTGCCCAGGACGCAGGAAAAAGTACCTATCAATTGTTCTTTTTCCTGGTACTGGCTGCACTGACCTATCTGATCATCACCAGCATCTCCAACTTCGTCCTGCGCTGTCTGGAAAAACACTACGCCGCGGGTTTACGGGAGGCAGTGCGATGATCGAACTACTGCAGGAGTACTGGAGGTCATTCGTCTACAGCGATGGCCAGCAAATCACTGGTCTGGCCATGACACTATGGTTGCTCAGCGCATCGCTTTTCATCGGCTTTATCGTATCTATTCCATTGTCCATCGCACGCGTGTCCCCCAGGTTTTACGTGCGCTGGCCAGTGCAGTTTTATACCTACCTGTTCAGGGGGACACCGCTCTACATCCAACTGCTGATCTGCTACACCGGAATCTACAGCCTCGCCGCAATACGCGCTCAGCCTGTGTTGGACGCATTCTTTCGCGATGCAATGAACTGCACCATTCTTGCCTTCGCTCTGAACACGTGCGCTTACACCACCGAGATATTTGCCGGGGCCATTCGCAACATCGCTCATGGCGAAGTCGAGGCGGCAAAAGCGTATGGCCTCTCGGGATGGAAACTCTATGCGTTTGTGATCATGCCGTCAGCCTTGCGTCGCTCGCTGCCGTATTACAGCAACGAAGTGATCTTGATGCTGCACTCAACCACGGTGGCATTCACCGCCACGGTGCCGGACATTCTCAAAGTTGCCCGTGACGCGAACTCAGCGACCTTTTTAACCTTTCAATCGTTTGGGATTGCGGCACTGATTTACCTGGCGGTCACCTTTGCGTTGGTCGGAGTGTTCCGAATTGCCGAACGTCATTGGCTGGCCTTTTTAGGGCCGACTCACTGAGCCCTGTATCTGACAGGGCCGCTCCCAACCCGCTTAGAGGATGATTGCGAACATGTACAAATTGACGGTTGACGGACTACACAAGAGTTACGGTACCCATGAAGTACTCAAGGGTGTTTCCCTGCAGGCCAAAACGGGCGATGTCATTAGCCTGATCGGCGCGAGCGGTTCGGGAAAGAGTACGTTCCTGCGCTGTATCAATTTTCTCGAAACACCCAACGACGGTGCCATGAGTTTGGATGGCAAACCAATTTGCATGGTTAAAAATCATGCTGGATTACGTGTGGCGGATGACCGCGAGCTGCAACGACTGCGTACCCGCTTGGCCATGGTCTTCCAGCATTTCAACCTGTGGGGACACATGACCGTGTTGGAAAACATCACCATTGCCCCGCGTCGGGTGCTAGGCATCAGCAAAAAAGACGCAGAAGACCGTGCGCGGCGATACTTGGATAAAGTCGGCTTGCCTGCCCGTGTTGCCGATCAGTTCCCTGCATTTCTTTCCGGTGGTCAACAGCAGCGGGTAGCGATCGCCCGCGCCCTCGCCATGGAGCCCGAAGTCATGCTGTTCGACGAACCCACCTCGGCGCTTGACCCTGAGGTGGTGGGCGAGGTGCTCAAAGTCATCCAGGGGCTTGCTGAAGAGGGGCGCACCATGATCATGGTGACCCATGAAATGGGGTTTGCACGCAAAGTGTCGAACCAACTGCTGTTCCTTCATCAAGGACTGGTTGAAGAGCAGGGCGGACCTGAAATTCTGGATAACCCCAGAAGCGAGCGCCTGCAGCAGTTTCTGTCCAACGGGCTTAAGTGAAATGCTTTGGCTATGACCAGCGGAACAAAGAACCACGCGGCCCATGAGGGTTTGGGACGCATCGACGCGGCCATCGTCGACGTATTGCGCCGCAATGGGCGCATCACCTATAAAAAACTCGCCTCACTGGTGCACTTGAGCGAGAGCCCTTGTCAGCAACGCGTTCGCAAGCTGGAGAGGCTGGGCGTCATCCGCGGTTACGGGGCATTTATTGACGAGCGCAAGCTATTACCCGGTTTATCACTGGTGGTTCTAGTGACACTGGATGAGGGCAGGAGATGCAGCACGCAAAAGGTATTTGAGGCGCTTGTCAGTGCTTGCCCGCAAGTCATTGAGTGTCACTTGGTGAGTGGTGCGCTTGATTACTGCCTCCGAATACGCTGCCGGGATATGGAGCATTTCCGATCAATCACTGAATCATGGCTGGAGAGCACTGAACTGCACCTCGAGAAACTGGTGGCCTATCCACAGCTGGCCGTCATCAAGCCTTCATCGACGCACCTTGGTATCGAATAACAATTACAACACTTCACGCCTAGAGATAAACCATGATGATTGCGAACCTGAAGTTCAGTCATAAGGTATTGCTTGCAGCATCATTCGTTGTTGTCGCAGCGTTTTCGCTTTTTACGCTTTACAACGACTCGATTCAGCGCAAAACCATTCGCTCGAACCTTGAAAACCACCTAGAGGAAATGAGCAAGATCACGGCTGCAAGCGTTCAGTTCTGGCTCTCTGGGCGGGTACTTCTAATAGATCATGTTGCCCAGGAGGTTGCCAATGATCCCGCGTCGCAAAACATCACGCGGCTGCTGGAGCAGAGGTCGTTGCTATCGACGTTTACCTTCACTTATCTAGGCAGTCGTAACGGTAGTTTCGTCATCCGGCCAAAGGACGATCTACCTGCTGATTACGATCCTCGCACCCGGCCTTGGTATACCGACGCAATGGCTGCAGGAGGGACAACGCTGACTGAGCCTTACCTCGATGTGACGACAGGGCAACTGATGATGACCATTGCAACGCCGGTCAGTCAGGACGGCCAGCCGCTTGGAGTGGTAGGCGGGGATCTTACACTGGAGACGCTGGCGACCATTGTCAGCTCGCTCGACCTAGGTGGAATTGGCTATGCCTTTCTGGTCAACGCAGATGGCAGGGTGTTGGTTCATCCAGAAAAAGAACGGGTGATGAAGCAATTGAGCGATATTTACCCCCTGAACACGCCATCACTTAGCTCCCATATCAGCGAGACGGAGCAGGACGGAAAACCTCAAATTTTGATGTTCTCGCCGATCAAGGGACTGCCTTCGGTGAACTGGTATATCGGTTTGTCCATCGACAAAAGCAAAGCTTATGCGGCACTTGATGACTTTCGCACTTCCGCCATTTTGTCGATGGTTATTGCCGTTGCGACCACGCTGCTTTTGCTGGGCTTGCTTATTCGCGTACTGATGCGGCCCCTGAGGTTGATAGGTACAACCATGCGGGATATCGCCCAGGGAGAGGGCGACCTTACCCGCCGCTTGAGTGCGCATTCGAAAGATGAGTTCGGAGAACTGGCCGCAGACTTCAACCTTTTCGTGGAACGTATTCAGCACTCAATACGTGAAGTGTCTTCTGCTACCGAGCATGTCAATGAAGTGGCCAGGCGTGTAACGCAGACCTCTAGTGCGTCAATGTCGAACTCGGACGACCAGGCCAATCGCACCAACAGTATTGCGGCCGCGATTAACGAACTCGGCGCGGCGGCCCAGGAAATCGCGCGTAACGCAGGTGACGCTTCCCTTCAGGCGTCGGATGCCCGGTGCCAGGCTGAAGATGGCCGCGAGGTGGTGACCCAAACGATAAATGCCATGGGCGCGCTCTCTGGGAAAATCCGCACGTCATGCAGCAACATAGAGGCGCTGAATGGTAAGACCGAAAATATCGGTCGAATTCTTGAAGTCATCAAGGGCATTTCCGAACAGACCAACCTGCTGGCACTCAATGCCGCGATCGAGGCCGCGCGGGCGGGTGAAGCCGGGCGTGGGTTTGCTGTTGTAGCTGACGAAGTTCGCAGCCTGGCTTACCGCACGCAGACGTCAGCCCAAGAGATCCATACAATGATTGCAGAGCTTCAGATGGGCGCACGTGAGGCGGTACTCACCATGAACGAAAGCGAGCGCTACAGTAAGGACGGCGTGATTATCGCCAACCAGGCCGGTGAGCGGCTGGGCAGCGTCAGTCAGCGCATCGGCGAGATTGACGGAATCAACCAGTCGGTGGCGACAGCAACTGAAGAGCAAACTTCGGTCATCGGTTCACTGAACATCGACATCACCGAGATCAAAAACCTCAACCAGGAAGGGGTGGAAAACCTGCAGGCCACACTGCTTGCTTGTGACGATCTTGAACGACAAGCCACACGACTCAAGCAGCTGGTGGATGGCTTTCGAACTTAGGCCATCCCTACAAGAGCAGGCATTGAATCACGCGCGCGAGAACAGCAGCTTAAAACCTGCTGCGCCAAAGACCAACGCAAGGGTGCCTTCAATCCATCGGCGCGCCCTGCGATAACCCCGAATCATCGGTGCCGTGGAGAAAACGATCGCATAACCGCAGAAAATAGAAATGCTCAACACGGCACAGCCAGCCAGGATGATCATAACTGTTACAGGTGTCGCTTGTGGTCCCAGGCCGAGCGTCATCGTGGCGATCCAACCCAGTAATGCCTTTGGGTTGGTCAGGTGCATAAGCAAGCCCCGCCGGTAGAGGCCAAAACCCGAGATAGGCGGTGCTGCGCCCAGCGCTTTCTCAATTTTCTCGTCAGGTGTCAGGGCAGAACGTCCCGCTTTCAGGGCTAGGAACAGCAAGTATGCTCCGCCGACGATCTTGAGCACGAAGAGTGCCTCTGCGAACTGAAGCAGAATGGCCGAGACGCCTGTGGCGGCCATCGATCCCCAAAAAAAAGAACCACTGATCACTCCGGCTGCAAGCATCAGCGCAGGTTTTCTGCCTTGGTGCATGGCAACGCCCATGATCCGCATATTGCTGGGCCCCGGGCTTGCCGCTCCAACAATGTAGGCGGTAAAAACGAGTAGAAGGTGGTGGAAATCAAATGACATCAGTCGACCCTCGAGCTGCTTGTAATAGCTCGCAGCTTAAGTGTTCATAAGCTATTCGTCATTGGGTTCTTTAGCTGAATTTTCTGGCTTATTTGATTCTCATCTCGTGGGACTGGATCGCGCTCAATGGGATGTTTTCCATCGCCAACTTCCTGTAGTCCTACGCCGAGTTTGCCCCTGCCAATCCCGTCATCAGCGTGTGATTTTTCGAGATTTGGGCTGCTAGACCTTAGACTGGGGGCATCCTTTTCGAACCATCCAAAGCATGCCCTCAGATATGCCCCCAATGTAGCAATGCACTGGAGGTGGATGGATCTCCATGGTCCTTGAAAAGGCAGAAGTGATCGGATAAACAGCCCGCCATCCGGCCCCTAGAGACTCTCAGGGTCGCCAAAAAACATCTGAATCCGCGACCGCAACCACCGCTCACCCGGATCATTATCCTGCGATCCACGCCACGCCATATGCAGTTCAAACGTGCGCGTCGGCAACGGTGGATCTTCCGCCCGAACCCCACCAGCCGCCGTCAACGCGTCCGCCGTGTAATCCGGTACGGTCGCCACGATGTCGGTGCCCGCGAGCAACGTACTCAAACCATTGAACTGCGGCACCGCCAACACCACGTGGCGCTTGCGCCCCAGTTTCTCCAGCTCTTCATCAATAAAGCCACTGAGATCGCCAGCAAACGACACCAGCGCATGCGGACGCGCGCAATAGTCGTCCAGGCTCAACGGGCCCGGCACGGTATCGGCGCGCAGCAATTTTGGCGCGCTGCGGCGCAGGACCTTGCGCTTGGCGTTGGCCGGCAGGTCTGTGGTGTAGCTGACGCCAATGGATATCTCGCCGGAGGCCAGCAGGCCCGGCATCAATATGTAATTGACGCGACGGATCACCAGCACGATTCCCGGTGCTTCCGCGCGCAGGCGTTTGAGCAGCATTGGCAGCAGGGCGAATTCGACGTCGTCGGACAGGCCAATGCGAAATACCGAGGTGCTGGTCGCCGGGTCGAATTCGGCCGCACGGCTGACGGCGGTCGAAATCGAATCGAGGGCCGGCGAGAGCAGGGCGAAGATTTCCACCGCGCGGGCGGACGGTTCCATGCTGCGCCCGGTGCGTACAAATAGCGGGTCATCGAACAGGCTGCGCAGGCGCGAAAGGGCCGCACTGATTGCTGGCTGACCGAGAAAGAGCTTTTCTGCCGCCCGGGTCACACTGCGTTCGTGCATCAATGTTTCGAATACGATCAACAGGTTCAGGTCGACACGACGCAGGTCATTACGATTCATCTGGAGTCCTGGCAGAGTCATCAAGCTTGACGAGAGCGGCCATATGAGAACAATGGCCGGCATGAATCTTACGGGGAAAGGCTGGTACTCTGCACCGGAAAATTCAGCTTGAGTGAGACGTTGGCAGCAGTTTTTTCATGGATTTTGCCAATGCCGCCCCTGGTGCGGAATCAATGACAGGCATGTCGACTATTAATAGCCACTGATAGTCTTGGGTCAAAAGCCCAGATAGAGTTCAGGGCATTAGAGGTTACTTTGACGAGGTTTGCGATGTCCCGCACGATCCGTTTTCACAAGTTTGGTCCGGCCGAGGTGCTCAAATGCGAAGAGCATGCGGCCGCTCAGCCAGGTCCTGGCGAAGTGCAGGTGCGTGTCGAGGCGATCGGCATCAGCTGGTATGACACCCTTTGGCGTCAGAATCTGGCCTCGTCTCAGGCGCGACTGCCTGCGGGTCTTGGTCACGAGATGGCCGGTGTGATCACCGCTGTCGGCGATGGTGTCGATGATCTGGCAGTGGGTGACAAGGTCGCCAGCTTTCCGGCTGAGAGTGCGAACGACTACCCGGTCTACGGCGAATCGATCGTGCTGCCGCGTACTGCGCTGACCCGTTATCCGGATGTACTCAGCCCGATCGAGGCCAGCGTGCACTACACGCCGCTGCTGATCGCCTACTTTGCCTACGCCGATCTGGCGCGGGTCAAGCCGGGGCAGTTCGCGCTGGTCACTGACGCCAGCCATTGCGCCGGTCCTTCGTTTGTCCAGTTGGGCAAGGCGATGGGCGTACGGGTGATTGCCGCGACCAAGGAAGCCGAGGAGCGCGAGTACTTGCTGTCGCTGGGCGCTGAGAAGGTCATCGTCACCGAAGAGGAAGATCTGTTGATGCGAATCAACAAGATCACCGACAACCGTGGTGTCGACGTGGTGTTCGACGGTCTCGGCGGCCCGCAGATGTCGCTGTTGGGCGATGTGCTGGCGCCACGTGGCAGCCTGGTGTTGTACGGTTTGCAAGGCGGCAACCAGACGCCGTTCCCAGCCTGCGCAGCGTTCCAGAAGAACATCCAGTTCTTTGTGCACTGCATCGGCAACTTCACCGGCAAGCCGGAATTGGGCATCACTCAGGATCACGTCGCCTTGCAACGTGCCTTGCGTGACATCAACCAGTTGACCGCTGACCGCGTGCTGCTGCCGCTCAAGACGCGTGTATTTCCGTTCAACGAGTTCGTCGAAGCGCATCGTTACATGGACGAATGCCCATGCCGCGAACGGGTCGCTCTGCAGGTCGAACCGGCGTAAGCCCCTTTAATCAGAGTCCGTGGCCCCACGGACTCTTGTGCGTTTATCCTCCCCTGAAAACCGAGCTCCCTGGCGCTATGCCCGGGTCCGTTCAGCAACTGAACTGGTTTTTGCTCTCTATCTGTATCTTCTAATCACAATATAAGCCCTGATAATTGAATGATTACTTTCATCTCAAGGAATGAGCCATGTCTGTGCATTCAATTTGTCCTGTTCGATATAACGCGTCGAAAACCGTTGATCGCGGCAACTTTTGTTTAATTGTTGTAGGGCTATTCGGAAACTGCTTCTCTTTTTCTTGTGCTCACTTGGCGTGGGACCCTGTGGGAAATTTCCTAGGACTGCGCTCCGAAAAAAATATCCCAGCAATTACAGAGGTTTGAGACCGTTTTTGAGCGGCGGAAGGCGCTTTGTCAGTTCAAGTGTTTCAAATAACTTCAAACTTGTAAGTGTTAGCATCTGAGCGTCTATTACTTATTGATCAATTGTCGCTGGGCTGATGTGTCAGTCTGCGCGGCATGAAACTTTTATACCGGGTAAATACCGATGAGCACGATCCATGATCAGGCAATGAACTATGTCTACCAGCAAGTATTGCAACGTTTGCTGAGTTTCTTCTCGCGCGCAGAGCGCACGGCGCTGCAACTGCTGATCCAGCGACTGGCAGTGGCCGCCGGCGGCATGGAGAACATCGGTCATTTCAAGGTGCTGGTGAACCAGTCAGGGTCGCGCGACAGTTGTTACACGCTGGCGTTATTGCGGGCGGCGCAGTTGACCATCGCTGGCCGTTCACCCGCGACCTTTCAGTTGCGGGTGGCCAACCTGCGCTGGAACGGCAGCAGCCAGGTGTCCCTGCAAAACATGCATCGCAGCTACAGCGCACTGTTCCTGTATGACGATCCCCGGGTAGAGCTGGTGATGGTCGACCACCGCGAGGTATTGCCGTTTGATCACCAGCTACCCATAAGCGAAGCCGGTCGCGAGGCCAACCGTATCAACCTGCTGCTGATCGGGCATCGTCGAACCTGGAACGAACCGCTTGAGCTATGGGATGACGCCTATCTGGCAACTGCCGAGTTCTATGGTCAGGTGGCCCGCTGGAACAATGGCGTCGATGCCATGGTCGGCAGTGAGTCCCCGCGTCGACAGAGCCATTTCCTCGAAGGGCTGGGGCGTGCCGCGCAGAAGGCTGAGATTGCCGCGCCGCCGGGGAGTTCTTGCGGCTTTGAAATGCTGTTTACGCTGCTCGACGGGCTGGGCGGTGATTATTACCGTGAGTTTTATCCCGAAGAGGAGCGGGTGGCGTGGCGTCCGGAGGGTCAATTCGAGGCCTGTCGGCGTACCAGTTTTATCAGTATCAACGACATGATTGTCGGCAAGCTCGAAGAGCGCTGGCCTTTGTTGAGTGATTTTCTAGGGTTTCAGGTTGACGATCTGACGCTTTATCAAGGTGATGACGAACACGTAGAGCCTAAGGTGGCTGCACATTTACGAGGTTTGCAGGCGCAACTCATCGAGGAGCGGAACTATGAGGACGGCGTCGGTGATTACCTCAAACGCAGCCTGATAACGATGCGGCAAAAACAGGTCCCTGAACCGGTATGCGAACAGTTGCTGGCCAGCTTCGACAATTTGCAGGAGCCCGGGAATCTGCGCGCCCAGGCGGAAAGCTCTCTGCTGGCCAGTTTTGAACTGAATGAAATCCAGCTGACGTGCCTGTTGTTTTCACCGTTCATTAACGCGGGGGCCGGACTTGAGCGATTCTTGCGTAATTGTCACCCCGGCATGTTGGTGGCATTGCCGGATCTGCACCGGGCGATGCAGGGCCTGCATGCGCCGGAACAGGTGATGAAATGGATGACGGATGTCAGTGGGCTGCCGGTCAGGTTGATTGTGCGTTTGTATGCAATGGGGCCGGTTCGTATGTCTGCGCCGGGAGAATCGGCCGCGCAGAGTGTCGGTGCGGTTGAGGCGGCGGCCGAGCCGACCGCTGATCGATCGGCGGAAGGTTGATCGTGAGCCGCTTGCCTGGAGATGAACCCATGCCCACGGATACGGGGTTGTGAAGGGGTCGAGGGAGAATGACTTCGTTTATCAGGCGGTTTATCGATACCTGACGCTGCTGATAAATGAGGCGGGGAACGGTGGGGCGGTGCGCCTGCCCTCACTCCGGCAATTGTCTGACCGGCTCAATGTGTCGATCTCGACCGTCCAGTACGCCTACTCGCTGCTGGAAAAGGAAGGCCGCGTCTATTCAATTGCCAAGTCCGGGTACTACGCGCAAGCGCTGCACATGATGGATTCGCCGGATAGCGGCAGTGATTTGCTGGAAACCGTTTACGTCAATGCCAGGCGCCCGGGCATGTGCGTGCTGAGCGCCGATGAGCCAGCCTCGCTACAGCCACTGGACAGCCCGTTATTGATGTTGGAGCGGGAATTGCTGCGTCAGTACCCGCGTCAGCCACATGCGTTGGTGCAACCTTGTGGAGAGCTGGAGTTGCGCACGGTGCTGGCCGCCCGCTACACCTCATCCACGGCCAATTACTGGCGTGCGGATGACGTCTATATCGGCGCCGACCTGCGCGGTGTATTGGAAATTCTGATTTCCGTGCTTGAGTTGCGTCGGGCGACCGTGGTCGTCGAATCGCCCTGTGACTGGGTGATCCTGCGTCTGCTGGAGGCCGCCGAAGTACGGGTCATCGAGTTGCCGTTGCTCCCCGGTGGCATGATTGATCTTCAGCGGCTGGAGTCGGTGCTCAAGAGCGAGACGGTGCGTTTGATGCTTTTGTCGTCAGTGTTGAGCATGCCCCGGGGCAGTCTTCTACCGCTGAGCAACCAGCAGGCAGTCGCGCATTTGCTTGGACTTCATGGTACCTGGGTGCTGGAAAACGATTGTTACAGCGAACTCCATGAAGGCAATGACACGCAACGGATGCGCGACTGGCTGGACCCCGATCGTTTAGTGGTGTTTTCCACGTTCGAAAAGTTCGTCGGGGCCGAGGCGCCTTTCGGTTATGTGCTGTCGCGTCATTGGCGCAGTGAGTTGCAGCGGCATTTCCTGTTGCGCGCGTTTCGGTTGTCGCCGATTCGCCAGAAAGCCATTGCCAGGTTGTTGGGGGGCGGCCGACTGGATCAGCATTTATTGGTATTGCGGCGAATGCTCAAGGAGCGTCGTACGCAATTGATCGAATTGTTGCGCGAACGTCTTGGCGATGCGATGCAGGTTGTCGAACCCGAGGGTGGCGCGACCGTGTGGGTACATTCGCTGCGACCAGTGAACATGGCGCAGGTCTTCCAGCGATTGCTCAGACAGCAGATCGTTATTGCACCTGGCGAGCTATTCAGCCTGCAAAGCCTGCATGCGCACCATCTGCGGTTGAGCCCGCTGAGCAATGGTGACCATGACCTGGCCAGTGTGGTCGGGCTAATCGGTGACGCCTTGCGCCTTGCACCTGCTGACTAACGTTAAAAAACATCGGGAGAGTCCCGGATAGATCCCATCGCACTGCGGTCAAACTGCCAGTAAACTGCGCTCTATTCCTGAACCACTCTATTTCAGAGGTTTTGCATGACACTCAGTCCTTTTGCGGGCAAACCGGCACCGGCAGAATTGTTGGTCGATATCCCGCGACTGGTGACGGCTTACTACACTGGACAGCCCGACGCCTCGATTTCCACTCAGCGTGTGGCGTTCGGTACGTCCGGGCACCGGGGCAGCTCGTTCGACTTGAGTTTCAACGAGTGGCACGTTCTGGCGATCAGCCAGGCGATCTGTCTGTACCGCGAAGCCCAAGGGATCACCGGGCCGCTGTTTGTCGGCATCGACACCCACGCACTGTCGACTCCGGCCGGCGCCAGCGCGCTGGAAGTCCTGGCCGCCAACGGTGTGACCGTGATGATTGCCGAAGGTGATGAGTACACGCCGACACCCGCCATTTCCCACGCCATTCTGTGCTACAACCGTGGCCGTACTTCGGGCCTGGCGGACGGCATCGTCATCACGCCGTCGCACAACCCGCCACAAAGCGGTGGGTACAAGTACAACCCAACCAACGGCGGGCCGGCCGATACCCACATCACCAAGTGGATCGAAGCCAAAGCCAATGAGTTGCTGGCCAACAAGCTGGCCGGTGTGAAGCGCATCAGCTACGAACAGGCGCTCAAGGCCAGCACCACGCATCGTCATGACTACGTGAACACCTACGTCGCCGACCTGATCAACGTGATCGACTTCGACGCCATCCGTGACGCCAAGCTGCGTCTGGGCGTTGATCCGCTGGGTGGAGCAGGGGTGCGCTACTGGTCGGCGATTGCCGAGCATTACCGCCTCGATCTGCAAGTGGTGAACAAGGAAGTCGACGCGACGTTCCGTTTCATGACCGTCGACTGGGATGGCCAGATTCGCATGGACCCGTCGTCCAGCCACGCGATGCAAGGCCTGATCGGTCTCAAAGAACGTTTCGACGTGGCCTTCGCTTGCGACCCGGATCACGACCGCCACGGTATCGTCACGCCGTCCGGTGGACTGCTTGCGCCGAACAACTATCTGGCCGTTTCGATCGATTACCTGTTCCAGAACCGCCCGCAGTGGCGTGCGGATGCCGGCGTGGGTAAAACCGTGGTCAGCAGCGGTCTGATCGATCGCGTGGCCAAACGCTTGGGGCGTCGACTGTACGAAGTTCCGGTCGGTTTCAAATGGTTCGCCGACGGCCTGTTCGATGGCTCACTTGGCTTCGGTGGCGAAGAGAGCGCGGGCGCATCGTTCCTGCGCAAGGACGGTGGCGTGTGGAGCACCGACAAGGACGGTCTGATCCCTGCGTTGCTCGCCGCTGAAATGACCGCACGCACCGGTCGCGATCCGAGCCAGGCCTACAAGGCTTTGACCGATGAGCTGGGCGAGCCGTTCTCGGTACGTGTCGACGCCAAGGCCAATCCGGAGCAGAAAGCGTTGCTGAGCAAGTTGTCGCCTGCACAGGTCACCTCGACCGAACTGGCTGGCGAGAAGATCCAGAGCATTCTCAGCCATGCACCGGGCAACGATCAGGCGATTGGCGGTCTGAAAGTGATGACGGAAAACGGCTGGTTCGCCGCGCGTCCGTCGGGTACTGAAGACATCTACAAGATCTACGCCGAAAGCTTTATCGGTGACGACCACCTCAAGCAATTGGTCGTCGAAGCACAGGCGCTGGTGGATGGCGCAATCGCCGGCTGATAATGTTGGCGAGCGCATGAAAAAAGGGGCAACCGTGATGGTTGCCCCTTTTTTTGTCTGCCATTCAAGCCATCAGGCCAGATCCACCAGAACGATTTCGCTGTCCTCAAGGGCCGTAACGCTCAGGACTCGCTCCTGCGCTACCGCCACGCCGTCTCGAGCTTGTGCGCGCAAGCCGTTGACTTCAATCAGGCCAGTGGCCGGCACCAGATAGGCGCGACGGCCTTCATCCAGATGATATTCGGCAGTTTCGCCCGCCTTGAGGTTGGCTGCGACCAATCGCGCATCAGCGCGAATCCGCAGGCTCTGGTCATCGCCGTCCTTGCCGCTGGCCAAGGTGACAAAACCTTCGCGCTGGCCTTTCGGGAACGGTTTGGCTCCCCACGATGGGGGGCACCGGTTTCCGTTGGCAGGATCCAGATCTGGAAGATCTTGGTGTCCTTGGCTTCCAGGTTGTATTCGCTGTGAGCAATGCCGGTACCCGCGCTCATCACCTGCACGTCGCCAGCTTCGGTGCGGCCCTTGTTGCCCAGGTTGTCCTGGTGAGTGATCGCACCTTCACGGACATACGTGATGATTTCCATGTCGCGATGCGGATGCTGGGGAAAGCCAGTGCCGGCTGCGATCACGTCATCGTTCCACACCCGCAGGTTGCCCCAGCTCATGCGCTGCGGGTCGTAGTACTCGGCGAACGAAAAGTGGTGATGGGCATCCAGCCAGCCGTGATGGGCGCCGCCCAGCGAGCTGAAGGGTCTGAGTTCAAGCATGATCGTCTCCTCAAAAGGTTCGACGCGAGGTGTGAAGGGCGCACCCGACGCGAGACCGGTGGTTTATGACGGCCATCATCTATCAGTCAATAATCGATAAAAAGCGTAAAAAGTGCGGCGTTATAATCGAAGTACTCGATAGGAAATTAGCTGTGAAGCATCTCATCCAACCTTCAGTTCATCGCCTAAACCAATGACCTGAAAGCATTTCGCTAGAACTGAGCGGCAAATACAGACACCATAGCCGCAACAGCCTCACACACTGGAGCCCGTCAGCGTGGCGCAACACACCCCCGATCTTCCTCCCGAACTTCGCCCCTTGGCCGAGATGCCATGGTTCAAACGCCTGGCTGCACGCTTCTTCGGCCACGGTTTGACCCGACTGCGCGCGCAGCACCGTGCGTCGTGGTTGCACGGTCAGGCCGATGGTTTCCGCAGTGGCCACACCGCTGGCGTCGAATATGGCTTTAAGCAAGGCAAGCTTGAGGGGCTGGAAGAGGGCCGGCAGGTGCTGCTGATCCGTGACAGCCGCAACACCGAGCATCGCCCGCCCAGCGTCGACAATCATCTGTTCGATGATTGGCGCCTGCCGTTGACGGCCGAGTTGAAAAAACGCATGAAGGCCGATGTTGCCCGTTTGTTGCCTGAGCATGCTCAGCCAAGTACCGCGCAATGGAAGATGATTTTCAGCGAAACCCCGTCAACCTCGGTGGTTGCCGGCGCGGGCGCGGGTAAGTCCACCACGCTGGTTCTGCGTATTCTGTTGCTCAACCACTATCTGGGTTTTGAGCTGGATTCGATGACCGTAGTGACCTTCACCCGCGAGTCGCGCAAGGATTTCATCAACAAACTGATCGAGCTGTTCGCGCTCTGGGGGCAGGCGCTGAACCTGCGCCAGGCACGCGAACTGGTGCGCACCTTCCACTCGCGCATCCTGCCGATGGTGCGCAGCTTGCCGGGTTTCGAGCGCTTGCAGGCCTTTGAAAACCTCAGTCATCGAGTTCAGGGTGCTGAGGAGGAGGTCGACAGTAATCCGTTCGACCTGCGCATCAACGATGCGCAACGTCAGCAACTCAACGCCTGCTATCACCGCTTGTTCAACGAGGACGAGCGTTTTCGACATTTGATTCAGCCACTGTCGCGCGCCGGTTTGCAGCTCAAGGAGCTGGAGCGTGATCACCCGGATGTGCAGAAGCGCGTCGCGGTAACGGAGCTGGCATCGCGGCGCGACGAAGAGCTGTGCGACGCCATCGAAGATCTGTGGTTCCGTGCGGGTGCCTGGCCGATCAAGGGCATTGAGCCGAATCGGCAGAGTTTCGATATCAACGGCGCGAAATTTCATTGTCATGGTTATATTCCGAGCCTGGATGCGTGGGTGGTGCTCGGTTTCGATCCGCGGGAAAACCCGCAGGTCAGTCGGCCAAACGCCAAGCTCAGCGTGCGCGCAGAGTGGGCAGTCAAGCGCACCCTGTTTCAAGCTTTCTGTCGTAAGCCTTTGATCTGGCTTGATAGTTATGAGTCATCAAAACGTGTTCTGGCTACATTGGCAGGCGATGCCAGTGCCGGGCCGGGCTTCGATTACAAGGTCAAAGGTGAACTGGCTTCCGCGCCATTGCTCGACTGCTTTGTGGCGGCGGCAGGCTTCATCGAGAACCTCGGCCTGGATGTGCCTGACGCCGTCGGTCGCATGAGTTTCGCCAAGGACGACCCGGATCGTTTCTTCTTTGAGGCCTTGAGTCTGTTCTGGCGCGCCTTTGAAGATCATTTGCTCGATCAGAAACCGCCGATCATGACCTACAACCGCATGTTCGCGCTGTTCAGCGAACATTCACCGGAGAACCTCAAGCTGTTGAGCGACGAGTTACTCAGGCCGTTGTCGCACTTGATGATCGACGAATTTCAGGACGTTTCACCACAGATCGTCTCGTGGATTCGCGCAAGTCTGACGGAAATCCGCAGTCGTGGCCCGGCCATGCACGTCGGGCGGGGCGCGCAGCGTTCGTCGTTGCTGTGCGTCGGTGATGACTGGCAGTCGATTTACGGTTGGCGCGGCAGTTCGCCGAGTTATTTCATGGCGTTCGACAAGGAGTTCCCGTCGCCGAGCACTACGCGGGTAATGCTCAGTGATAACTACCGCAGTCACCAGCACATCATTGATGCCGCTGAACATATCGTTCGCGCGGCGCCGGCGATTCCGGGCAAAAAAGCCAAGGCCAGCGGCGCACCCAAGCCGTTGCAACCGGTCAACGTGCTGGAACGCGACGATCAGGCCTTGGGCCAGCGCCTTGCCGAACATTATCGTCAAGGTCATTCGATCTTGATGCTTTATCGAAAAAGCAGCGATAAGTTATTGATTGAACAGCATATTCAGTCTGTAGTTAATGTTGATTCGAGCTTGCCGTACGAAGCGCGACGCCTGAAGCAACTGACCTACCACAGCGCCAAAGGCTTGCAGGCTGACGCGGTGTTTCTGCTCGGCGATTGCCAGCATCTGACCAGTTCGCCCTACAAGAATCAGGTCTATCGCATGGCGGGCCTGGGCAAGTCGGGCGACAGCGAGCCCTACGACACGGCGCAAAAAGACGAAATCCTGCGCCTGGCGTATGTCGGCATCACGCGGGCGGTCAGCCATTGCTACTGGTATGTCGAACCGCAGGAAGCGCAAGCGGTGAACATGCCCCGGGCGTCTGACCGGGTGGCCAAGGGCAAGCCGTTCTTCATTGATCACCGCACCGCCAAGCAAACCGCGTGAGCACAAAAAAGCCCGCATCGCTGCGGGCTTTTCGTTTTAAATCATAAGCTTACGCGTAACTCCTGAGAGACTCCGGTGGAACGAACGCTTCAAGTTCGTCCTCCACAGCCTCGATGATTCGCTCGACATCCGCTGCATTCATCACCGTCGCGCACGGGATCCCGGCGATAGCGATCATGGTTTCGCCGCTGGCACGATCGAACAGTCGGGCGATCATACTGCCCGGTGCGTCCATCGTTGCCTCGAAACCCATCGGATGGAAATGCCAGCGCATCAACTGGCATGCGTTGGGAAACGTGACTTTGCTTGACCCTTTATTCATATGTTGCCCGCCTTCTTCATCGAGCGCTTCCGTTTGCTCATGTTAGGTGGGAAGAGCCTTCATTGGCTCAACCGGTGACTGACATTAAAAGTAGCATCCGCATGTGAAATTCCTGTGAGATTTTTCAGTTCATTTTGCGATTGCTTCGCATTTTTTGATGTAAGTCACGGCCTACGCAATCATCGCCAAAACGCCATTACGGATTAGTCATTGAAGCCTGTGGCGAACTTGGGCAAGCTCGGGTTTTTTGCGCCGAGCCTTTTATGCACGCCGACGACGACGGCCCTGAACAGACCCAAGCCACGGCTGCAACGGTCATGCGCTATCACCTGAGCTGGAAACACCGCGACCTCGACAGCGTCATGGCGCTGTATCATCCGGACATTCAGTACAACGATTTCTTCCAGAACCGCGTGCTCGGCCTCAACGAGTTACGTGAGTACGTGCGCGTCAGCATGCCGCGAGAATCCGACGAACTGCTTGAGCATTGCGACCGTATTCGCGTCGACGGCAACACCGCTTTCATTCAATACGAAGTGACCTTGCGCGGCGGCGACGGCCTGGTGTCGTTTCGCTCCAGCGAGGCGCTCACGGTCAGGGACGGGCTGATCTGGCGCGTCAACGAATACGCTTCGCTGGTGCGCACGCAAACGGCGGGCAAGGCCTCGTCAAGTCAGCGCCCGGCAGTCAGTCGCCTGGGCTTGTCGCCGCGTCAGTTGAGTTTTATGGCCGAAGACCTGCAGCAGTATTTCGAAAAGCAACAGCCGTATCTTGATCCCGAACTCGATTTGCAGCGGGTGGCGAAGGAGTGCGGGTACAGCCGCAATCAGATTTCCTATCTGCTCAACCAGGTGCTTGGGCAAAGCTTCTATCGCTACGTCAATCAGGCGCGCCTGCAACATCTGCTGCGCTCGCTCGATAACGCCACGCCGCCGGTGCGCATCGATGAACTGGCTTTCGCTGCGGGTTTCAATTCGTTATCGGCGTTCTACAGCTGTTTCCGCCAGCACACCGGCCAGTCGCCGAAGGCTTACGCCAAACAAATTTCTTTGCGGGCACGCGCGCAAGACATCCACTGAGTACAGCCACTAGGATCGACGCCATCGAAGAATTTCAGTGGCGGAGTCTTGCATGCCGGCGTGGCGCACTATCAGTTTGTGGATGGACCAACTCGATGAGCCGCTGACCGCACGGCCCGAGCTTGAGCGAGATCTGGACGTCGACGTGGCGATCATCGGCGCCGGTTACACCGGGCTGTGGACCGCGTACTACCTGAAGAAGCTTGCGCCGGGGCTCGACATCGCGATTGTCGAAGCACAGACCGCCGGTTTCGGCGCTTCCGGTCGCAATGGCGGCTGGTTGATGGGCAACCTGCTTGGCGAGGATCGTCTGCTGGCCGGGTTGTCGCCAGAGCAGCGCCGCGCGTCGTTCGATCTGCTGCACAGTATTCCCGATGAAGTCGAGATCGTCCTCGAACGCGAAGGTATCAACTGCGATTACCGCAAGGGCGGCGTGCTGTACTGCGCCGCGCGTTATCCGGAACAAGAAGCCTCTCTGCGCGAGTACTTGGGCAAACTGCACGCCCAAGGCCTGACCGATGACGATTATCGTTGGCTCAGCCCCGAGCAACTGGCGCAGCAGATCCGCGTCGCCAAGCCTTATGGCGGGATTTACGCGCCGCACGTGGCGACCATCCACCCGGCGAAACTGGTGCGCGGCCTGGCGCGCACCGTGCAGAACATGGGCGTGAAGATCTACGAAAACAGTCCGGTCACTCACTGGCAGTCTGGCAGCTTGCGCACCGCCAAGGCCAGTGTGCGCAGCCGCTGGATCGTGCCGGCCGTCGAAGGGTATTCAGTGACCTTGCCACCACTGGGCCGCTATCAATTGCCGGTGCAGAGCCTGATTGTCGCCACCGAGCCGTTGTCTGCCGCGACCTGGGATGAAATCGGCCTCAGCCGTGGTCAGGCGTTCAGCGAATTCAGTCGTCAGGTCACTTACGGCCAGCGCAGTGCCGACAATCGGCTGATCTTCGGCGCCCGTGGCGGTTACCAGTTCGCTGGCAAGCTGCGCCATAACTTTGATCTGACTCGTGATGAAGTCGAGTTGCGCCGTTATCTGTTCGGCGAACTGTTCCCGCAGCTGAAAAACGTGCAGATCACCCACGCCTGGGGCGGCAACCTCGGGATGTCCCGGCACTTCAAACCGCACATGCTTTGCGATCGTGCCAACGGCATCGCGTTGTCCGGCGGATATGGCGGGGAGGGCGTCGGCGCGAGCAATCTCGGCGGCCGCACCCTGGCGGACTTGATTCTTGAGCGCGACACCGAACTGGTTCGCCAGCCGTGGGTGCTGCCGGACGGCGGCATTCATGCGCTGCGCGCGTGGGAGCCGGAGCCATGCCGCTGGTTGGGCTACAACGCGATCATCAAAAGTTTCGTCCACGAAGACCAGACCCTGGCCAACCCGGCGACCGCGCCATGGCGGCGCAAACTCGCCAGCCAGGTGGCGGGTTTCATGGAAGGCTTCATGCATTGAACGTCGATTTACTTCAAGAAAGCCCAAAAGACAGGTCAGACCATGAGCATTACCCAGTTTAAAAACACCGCAACCCTGCAACTGGATGAGTCCAATCCGGTGGCCGTGCCCCTCGGCGAACCGGTGGCGATTGCTTCGACCACCAGCGTCGAGCGCGATGACGACGTCGAAACCGGCGTCTGGGAATGCACGCCCGGGCGCTGGCGTCGGCAGATCACCGCGCAGGAGTTCTGCCATTTCATTTCCGGGCGCTGCACGTTCACCCCCGACGGTGGCGGCGAAACCCTGCACATACAAGGTGGCGACGCACTGATGTTGCCGGCCAACACGCTCGGTATCTGGGATATCCAGGAAACCGTGCGCAAGAGCTACGTGCTGATTTTCTGATTGTTTGATCCTTTGATTGCCTGCCAACAAAAAAGAAAACCCACACAGGAATCGATCCATGATCCGCAAGACCCTCGCTCTGGCACCGCTGATGCTCGCCGTTTCCCTTGCTCAGGCAGCGGAAACGGTCAAGGTTTACAACTGGTCCGACTACATCGCGCCGGACACCACCAAGAACTTCGAGAAAGAGACGGGCGTTGGGGTCACCTATGACGTCTACGACAGCAACGAAACCCTCGACGGCAAGTTGATGACCGGCAAATCCGGTTACGACGTGGTGTTTCCGTCCAACCACTTCATGGCCCGGCAGATTCAGGGCGGGGCGCTGAAGAAACTCGACAAGAGTCAGCTGCCGAACTGGAAGAACCTCAATCCGGTGCTGCTCAAAGCGCTACAGACCAACGACCCAGGCAACGAACACGGCTTTCCTTATCTGTGGGGCAGCACCGGCATCGGCTACAACATCGCCAAGGTCAAAGCCGTACTCGGCGACAACGCGCCGGTGGATTCCTGGGATCTGATCTTCAAGCCCGAGTACATGGAAAAACTGCAGAAGTGCGGTGTGGCGATCCTCGACAACGGCCCGGAATTACTGCCGGCGGCGCTGAACTACCTGGGCCTGCCACACCACAGCAAAAATCCCGAGGACTATAAAAAAGCCGAAGCGCTACTGATGAAAGTCCGGCCATACGTCAGCTATTTCCACTCCTCGAAATACACCAGCGACTTGGCCAACGGCGACATCTGCGTGGCGGTCGGTTTCTCCGGCGACATCCTGCAGGCCGAGAACCGCGCCAAGGAAGCCAAGAATGGTGTCGACATCGGCTACAACATTCCCAAGGAAGGCGCAGCCATCTGGTTCGACATGGTCGCCATGCCGGCCGATGCGCCGGACGAGAAGGCCGGTTACGCCTTCATGAACTACCTGCTGCGCCCGGATGTGATGGCTGGCATCAGCAACTACGTGCATTACGCCAATGGTAACGAGCAGGCGGACAGCCTGATCGACCCGGCGATCAAGAACGACACCAAGGTTTACCCGAGCCCGGAGATGATGGGCAAACTGTTTGCGCTGGAGGCGATGCCGTTGAACATTGACCGGATCCGCACGCGGGTGTGGAACAAGATCCGGACTGGTAGCTAATCACCCAGGCATACATAAATCCCTGTGGGAGCGAGCCTGCTCCGGGCGGCGTTCCGACGAAGGCGATCTGTCATTCAACATCAATGTTGTCTGACTCGACGCCTTCGTCGGAACGCCGCCCGGAACAGGCTCGCTTCCACAATGTCTTTCAGCGTTTAAAGGGTTGATATCAATACACTGGCATCGCACTAATAAAGTGCAGGAAAGTGAGACGCGGCTAACAAAAAACAACTTACCCATATTTAATATTTAAATAGAAAATCGTCAGACAATTAGGCAAAAGCTTCGCAACTAAAACATTCTTTCGACCTCGCACGCTTTGTTTACGGCAGTTTCCGGAAACAGCTCGATTTGATCTCAAAAAAATCCTTTACGGCAGATTTCAAATTGTGTCAGGTTTCTTACGCCTTCATTGGGCGAGTGATAGGACGATCTCGCCAGAGAGAGTCCTATCGGACAAAAACTGTTCCATTGCTAAACAAGGAAGTGTGTTTATGTCGAAAGTTAAAACGAATGCTATTGATACCGCCGAACAGGCTTTCCAGCTGTCAGCCTTCAGCTCGGCGTACAACCAGATCAATAGCTTCAGCCATCAGTACGACCGCGGTGGCAACCTCACGGTCAATGGCAAACCCTCCTTTTCCGTCGACCAGGCCGCAACCCAGTTGCTGCGCGACGGCGCTGCCTACCAGGACAAGGATGGCAGCGGCAAGATCGAACTCACCTATACGTTCCTGACCTCGGCATCGTCCAGCACGATGAACAAGCACGGGATCACTGGGTTCAGTCAGTTCAGTGCACAACAACAGGCCCAGGCCAAGCTCGCCATGCAATCGTGGGCTGACGTGGCCAACGTGACCTTCACCGAGAAAGCCTCGGGCGGTGACGGCCACATGACCTTCGGTAACTACAGCGGTGGTCAGGATGGCGCTGCAGCGTTCGCCTATCTGCCAGGCACCGGCGCCGGTTATGACGGCACCTCGTGGTACCTGATCAACAGTGGCTACACGCAGAACAAGAATCCGGATCTGAACAACTACGGTCGTCAGACCCTGACTCACGAAATCGGCCATAGCCTGGGCCTCGCTCACCCTGGTGACTACAACGCCGGGAATGGCAACCCGACCTACAACGACGCGTCCTACGGCCAAGACACTCGCGGCTATAGCGTCATGAGCTACTGGAGCGAAAGCAACACCAGTCAGAACTTCAGCAAGGGCGGTGTCGAAGCGTATTCGTCCGGCCCGCTGATGGACGATATCGCTGCTATCCAGAAGCTTTACGGTGCCAACACCACCACCCGTACCGGTGACACCACCTACGGCTTCAACTCCAACACTGGCCGTGATTTCCTCAGCGCTTCGTCGTCGAGTGACAAAGTGGTGTTCTCAGTGTGGGACGCGGGCGGCAAGGATACTCTGGACTTCTCGGGCTTCACCCAGAACCAGAAGATCAACCTCAATGATGCCTCGTTCTCCGACGTTGGCGGCATGGTGGGCAACGTATCCATCGCCAAAGGCGCGATCATCGAGAACGCTATCGGTGGTTCTGGCAACGATCTGCTGATCGGCAACAGCGTGGCCAACGAACTCAAGGGCGGTGCCGGCAACGACATCCTCTGGGGTGGCGGTGGTGCTGACAAACTGTGGGGTGGCGCCGGTTCCGACACCTTTGTGTTCGCGGCCAGCTCGGACTCCAAGCCAGGTGCAATCGATCAGATCCTCGATTTCGTCAGCGGTCTGGACAAAATCGATCTGACCGGTATCACCAACGGTGCCGGCCTGCACTTCGTCAGTAGCTTCACCGGTTCTGCCGGTGACGCCATCCTGACTTCGTCGGGCGGCAACAGCCTGCTGTCGGTGGACTTCTCCGGGCACGGCGTGGCGGACTTCCAGGTCAGCACCGTTGGCCAGGCAGTCACCAGCGACATCGTGGCGTGATGTAGAAGTGGAAAGCGGCGTGTGATACGCCGCTTTCTCCACTTGCATCGTGTTGCTCGGTAAGCAAGGCTACACGCCGGAGCGAATATTCCTATGATCTGTAAAGCTTTTACCTACAAGGCAATGGCGTGGCTCTCGGCGGCGCTGATCATGATTTCAGGAGAAACCAGCATGGCAAGCAGCCTCAGACTTGAAGAACCTTCAGTATTTGCCGGGCAGTGGCAAGCGACGTTGTCCACCCGAGGTGAGGACCCACAAGCGCAACAGCAGCAGGACAAACCTTCCAATACCTGCGCCCTGGTATTGAATGTAAACAAGACCTTGGGAGAGGGCGCCGATTGCCTCGGTGCATGGCTTGAGCAAACATCGATCGGCTGGTTTCCCGACCCTGACGGCCTGTCCATCACCGGCAAGGAAGGCTCAAGAATCCAGTTCTTCAGCCGACAACGTGACGGGCTTTATCTGACCACTTTGAAGTCGGGCCTGGTGATTACACTTGAGCGCGCAGCGCAATAGTAATGATGATCCAGTTTTCGACAAGGTTTTAATATAAAGCGCCACAAGCTGGTTATAAGAAACGCCGAACGACAACTGCACCGCTGTTATTTGCGCAAGTTGTTATGAAAGTGTAAACGGGTACTTGCAAGTCATCTTTCGCAGGTAAGCGGAACATTAATTGAAGCCCCGCCCAAGTGTGGCGGGCCCAATCATTTCAGGAAAAATCGATGAAGATGGCGAAGGCCCCAGCCACCGCTCCCTTATTCAAGGCATTGGCTGACTATAAAAGTATTCTGATCAGCGTCGGCTGCTTTACCGCACTGATTAACGTGCTGATGCTGGTGCCCTCCATCTATATGCTCCAGGTCTATGACCGGGTGCTGTCGTCGCAGAACGAAACGACCCTGGCGATGTTGTCGCTGATGGTGGTCGGTTTCTTCGCCTTTATAGGCCTGCTGGAAGTGGTGCGCAGCTTTATCGTGATTCGCATCGGCAGCCAGTTGGAGCGCCGCTTCAACCTGCGCGTCTACCAGGCGGCGTTCGAGCGCAACCTGTTCAAGGGCGAGGGCAACGCCGGGCAATCACTGGGCGACCTGACGCACATTCGTCAATTCGTTACCGGGCCGGCGCTGTTCGCGTTTTTCGATGCGCCATGGTTCCCGGTCTACCTGTTTGTGATTTACCTGTTCAACGTCTGGCTCGGTGTGCTCGCCACAGCAGGCGCACTGCTACTGATCGGCCTGGCCTGCCTCAACGAATACATGACCAAAAAGCCGCTGGGCGAAGCGGCCGGTTATTCGCAGAAGTCCAGCCAGTTGGCCACCAGCCATTTGCACAATGCCGAAACCATTCAGGCGATGGGCATGCTCGGTTCCCTGCGCAAGCGCTGGTTCCAGGTGCATTCGCGTTTCCTCGGCCTGCAAAACCAGGCCAGTGACACCGGTGCGGTGATCAGCTCGTTGAGCAAAACCCTGCGCCTGTGCCTGCAATCGTTGGTGTTGGGCTTGGGTGCTTTGCTGGTGATCAAGGGTGATATGACCGCCGGGATGATGATCGCCGGTTCGATCCTGATGGGCCGCGTGCTCAGTCCGATCGACCAGTTGATTGCGGTGTGGAAACAGTGGAGCGGGGCGAAGCTGGCTTACCGCCGTCTCGACGCATTGCTGCAAGCGTTCCCGCCGAGTGACGACGCTATGGCGCTGCCGGCGCCGAAAGGCCAGATCACTTTCGAACAGGTCAGCGCCGGCCCACCGGGGCAACGTGCGGCGACTTTGCAGATGGTCAATTTCAACTTGGGCGCCGGTGAAGTGCTGGGTGTGCTGGGTGCTTCCGGTTCCGGCAAGTCGACGCTGGCCCGTGTGCTGGTCGGGGTCTGGCCGACTCTCGGCGGCACCGTGCGTCTCGATGGCGCGGATATCCATCGCTGGAACCGCGACCAACTCGGTCCCTATATCGGTTATCTGCCGCAAGACATCGAGCTGTTCAGCGGCAGCATCGCCGAGAACATCGCCCGTTTCAGCGAGGCCGATCCGCAGAAAGTCGTCGCCGCTGCGCAACAGGCCGGCGTGCACGAAATGATCCTGCGCCTGCCGCAAGGCTACGACACGCAACTGGGCGAGGACGGCAGTGGTTTGTCCGGCGGCCAGAAGCAGCGCGTGGCATTGGCGCGTTCAATGTACGGCACACCGAGCCTGGTGGTGCTGGATGAACCGAACTCCAACCTCGACACCGTCGGCGAAGCCGCATTGGCCAGCGCCATCGCCGCGCTTAAAGCGCAAGGCACCACGGTGGTGCTGGTCACACATCGCTCTTCGGTGCTGGCCCAGGCCGACAAGCTGCTGGTGCTCAATGACGGGCGTCTGCAAGCCTTCGGCCCGAGTCAGGACGTGCTCAAGGCACTTTCCGGCCAGCAAGAACAACAACGGGAAAAAGCTGCACCGGCACCGGGCGGGCTCAGCATGAGCCGACAGTATCAGCCCTCGACAAGGAATTCGGGTGTATGAGCAGCGCAAGCATGAACACTGAAAACGAAGCGAGCATGGAACACGCCTACATCACCGAACGCCCGGAGCGCGATGCGAAGTTCTTCGCACGTATGGGCTGGATTCTGGCGATCGTTGGCGCCGGCAGTTTCTTCACCTGGGCGGCCCTGGCGCCGCTGGATCAAGGCATTCCGGTGCAAGGCACGGTCGTGGTCTCGGGCAAGCGCAAAGCCGTGCAGTCGATGAGCAGCGGCGTAGTCAGCCGGATTCTGGTGCGCGAAGGCGAAATCGTGAAGCAGGGCCAGCCGCTGTTCCGCCTCGATCAAACGCAAGTCGCCGCTGACGTGCAGTCGCTGCAAGCGCAATACCGCATGGCCTGGGCCAGTCTCGCGCGCTGGCAGGCTGAGCGTGACAACCTCAAGCAAGTGACCTTTCCGGCTGAGCTGAGCAATGATCCGGACCCGCGTCTGGCACTGGTACTGGAAGGTCAGCGGCAATTGTTCAGCAGCCGTCGCGAGGCCTACTACCGCGAGCAGGCCGGACTGCGCGCAAGCATCGAAGGCGCCACCGCGCAACTGGCCGGCATGCGCCGCGCCCGCACTGATCTCAATGCTCAGGCCGACTCGCTGCAACAACAGTTGAGCAATCTGCAGCCGCTCGCCGACAACGGCTACATCCCGCGCAACCGCTTGATGGAATACCAGCGGCAACTGTCGCAAGTGCAGCAGCAACTGGCGGAAAACACCGGTGAAAGCGGTCGCGTGGAGCAGGGCATCCTCGAGTCGCGGCTGAAACTGCAACAGCACGCCGAGGAATACCAGAAGGAAGTCCGCACGCAACTGGCTGACGCGCAGCTGAAAAGCGTGACTCTGTCGGAGCAGCTGACTTCCGCCGGTTTCGATCTGCAACACAGCGAAATCATCGCCACTGCCGATGGCGTGGCGGTCAATCTCGGCGTGCACACTGAGGGCGCGGTGGTGCGTCAGGGCGAAACGCTGTTGGAGATTGTCCCGCAAGGCACCACGCTGGAAGTGGAAGGGCACTTGCCGATCAACCTGATCGACAAGGTCGGCGCGCATTTGCCGGTGGACATCCTGTTTACCGCGTTCAACCAGAGCAAAACCCCGCGTGTACCGGGCGAAGTCAGCCTGATTTCCGCCGACCAGATGGTCGATGAGAAAACCGGCGTGCCGTACTACGTGTTGCGCAGCAGTGTCAGCGACCACGCCATGGAAAAACTCAACGGTCTAGTGATCAAGCCCGGCATGCCGGCAGAAATGTTCGTGCGTACGGGTGAGCGTTCACTGCTCAACTATCTGTTCAAACCGCTGCTTGACCGGGCCGGCTCTGCGCTGACCGAAGAATAAGGATGTTCGGCTGTATGAATAAGCTTTCCACGCTCGCAGCAGCATTCTTGCTGCTCGCGAGTCACTCGGCAGTGGCGGCCATGGGGCCGTTCGAGATCTACGAACAGGCGTTGCGCAATGACCCGGTGTTCCTCGGCGCGATAAAGGAACGCGATGCCGGCCTGGAAAACCGCGCCATCGGCCGCGCCGGCCTGTTGCCGCGCATCGGTTACACCTACAACAAGGGGCGCAACTCGTCGAAAGCTACGTCTCTCGATGAGCGCGCGCGTAACCGTACCGACGATCGTAACTACAGCAGTTACGGCTCGGCGCTGACCCTGCAACAACCGCTACTCGACTACGAGGCTTATGCCGCGTATCGCAAAGGTGTCGCGCAATCGTTGTTTGCCGACGAGAACTTTCGCGGCAAGAGCCAGGAGTTGCTGGTTCGCGTGCTGGATAACTACACCAAGGCACTGTTCGCGCAGGATCAGATCGACATCGCGCAGGCGAAGAAGAAGGCGTACGAGCAGCAGTTCCAGCAGAACGAACACATGTTCAAGCAGGGCGAGGGCACGCGTACCGATATTCTCGAGGCTGAGTCGCGTTATGAACTGGCGACTGCCGAAGAGATCGAAGCGCGCAACGAGCAGGATGCCGCACTACGGGAACTGGGTGCACTGGTCGGCGTGCCGGCGGTGGACATCGGGGATCTGGCGCCGCTCGATCAGAACTTCCAGACCTTCGCGCTGATGCCGGCCAATTACGACACCTGGCATGAAATGGCGGTGAGCAATAACCCGAATCTGGCTTCGCAACGCCAGGCCGTGGAAGTCGCGCGGTATGAAGTGGAGCGCAATCGTGCCGGGCATTTGCCGAAAGTCAGCGCCTATGCCTCGATGCGCCAGAACGAATCGGAAAGTGGCAACACCT
Organism: Pseudomonas sp. H1_D05; assembly: GCF_054682705.1. Taxonomy (NCBI): domain Bacteria; kingdom Pseudomonadati; phylum Pseudomonadota; class Gammaproteobacteria; order Pseudomonadales; family Pseudomonadaceae; genus Pseudomonas; species Pseudomonas sp. H1_D05. The sequence goes on along the minus strand of NZ_CP162825.1, from coordinate 5,293,169 downwards.
ACAACCAGCGCTATGAAACCAACACCATCGGTTTTGAAGTCAGCGTGCCGTTGTATGCCGGTGGCGGGGTGTCGGCGTCGACGCGTCAGGCCAGCCGCACTATGGAGCAGGCGGAGTACGAGCTGGACGGCAAGACGCGTGAGACGTTGATTGAACTGCGGCGGCAGTTCAGCGCTTGTTTGTCCGGGGTGAGCAAATTGCGCGCTTATCAGAAGGCATTGAGCTCGGCGGAAGCGCTGGTGGTGTCCACTAAGCAAAGCATCCTCGGTGGTGAGCGGACCAACCTCGACGCGTTGAACGCCGAGCAGCAGTTGTTCACCACGCGCCGTGATCTGGCGCAGGCGCGGTACGACTATTTGATGGCCTGGACCAAGTTGCATTATTACGCCGGGACCTTGAACGAGCAGGATCTGGCGCGGGTGGATGAGGCATTTGTGGTCGCTCAACAGCCCTCACCCTAACCCTCTCCCAGAGGGAGAGGGGACTGATCCGGGGATATTGCAGAAGTACGCCGACCTGAACGAGCGGCACCGAATCCAACATCGAGCCGGTTTTTCAGGTCGATGAATGCCGCAAGACACCGCCGTCAGCTCCCTCTCCTGAGGGAGAGGGCTGGGGTGAGGGGATGAGCGACGCGGTTTTTCAGGTCGATGAATGCCGCAAGACACCGCCGTCAGCTCCCTCTCCTGAGGGAGAGGGCTGGGGTGAGGGGATAAGCGACGCGGTTTTTCAGCTCGATGCATGACGCAAGACACCGCCGTCAGCTCCCTCTCCTGAGGGAGAGGGCTGGGGTGAGGGGATGAGCGACGCGGTTTTTCAGCTCGATGCATCACGCAAGACACCGCCGTCAGCTCCCTCTCCTAGGGGAGAGGGCTGGGGTGAGGGGATAAGCGACGCGGTTTTTCAGCTCGATGCATGACGCAAGGCACCGCCGTCAGCTCCCTCTCCTGAGGGAGAGGGCTGGGGTGAGGGGATAAGCGACGCGGTTTTTCAGGTCGATGTAAGACGCAAAACACCTAGGTCAGCTCCCTCTCCTGGGGGAGAGGGTTGGGGTGAGGGGAACAGGCAACACCGCAAAAGAACCTGCATAAAACAATAAAAGTGAGTGGTGAACATGGACGTACGCATCAAGCCAATTTCGGTCGGTACCCTGCTGCTTGTGATTTTCGCAACCCAAGCTCAGGCGCAATATCTTGAAACCGGCCAACCCGGCGATCCCGGCAGTTGGCGCAGCGCCGAATTCCTCCGCGACTGGGGCCTTAGCCGGATGCAGGCTGAGCAAGCCTACGCCGCCGGCATCACCGGTAAAGGCGTGAAAATCGGCGCCCTCGACTCCGGTTTCGATGCCGCCCACCCGGAATTTGCCAGCGACCGCTATCACCCGGTAATGGCCAGCGGCAGCTACATTGACGGTTCACTGTTCAACGTCAATGGCACCCTCAACCCCAACAACGACTCCCACGGCACGCATGTCGTTGGCACCATGGGCGCCTCACGCGACGGTACCGGCATGCACGGCGTGGCGTACAACGCGCAGATCTACGTCGGCAACACCAACAAAAACGACAGCTTCCTCTTCGGCCCCAACCCCGATCCGCGCTATTTCAAAGCGGTATACGACGCCCTCGCCGATGCCGGCGTGCGCGCGATCAACAACAGTTGGGGCAGCCAGCCGCCGGATGTCAGCTACCGGACACTGGCCGATCTGCACGCCGCGTACGCTCAGCACTGGAATAAAGGCACCTGGCTCGATGCGGCAGCGGATGTTTCCCGGCGCGGCGTGATCAACGTATTCAGCGCCGGCAACAGCGGCTATCCGAACGCCAGCGTGCGTTCCGCGCTGCCGTACTTTCAGCCGGATCTGGAGGGCCACTGGCTGGCCGTGTCGGGCCTCGATCAAAGCAATCAGCAAAAGTACAACCAGTGCGGTCTCGCCAAATACTGGTGCATCACCACGCCGGGGGCGAAGATCGACAGCACCATTCCCGGTGGTGATTACGCGATCAAGTCCGGCACCTCAATGTCGGCGCCGCACGCGACCGGGGCACTGGCGTTGGTGATGGAACGCTACCCGTACATGACCAATCAGCAGGCGCTCGAAGTGCTGCTGACTACTGCAACGCAACTGGATGGCTCGGTCACCGCTGCGCCGACCGAGCGGGCCGGCTGGGGCGTGGCCAACCTGAACCGGGCGATGCGCGGGCCAGGGCAATTGCTCGGTGCGTTTGATGCCAACTTGGGGGCAGGGCAGCGCGATGTCTGGAGCAATGACATCTCCGACAAGGCGTTGATACAGCGGCAGGCGGAAGACCTCGCCGAGCACAGCGCCTGGCAGCAAACCCTGCAAGACAAGGGCTGGCAGAACGGCGTTGCTGCCGGTGCCAGTCAGCAGGATCAGACCGATTACGCGGTCGGCACTGCCCGTGATACGGCAGCGGCGAGCCGGGTGTATCAAGGCAGCCTGATCAAGTCCGGCGGCGGCCAGTTGATCCTCACCGGCGACAACACCTATCGCGGTGCAACCACGGTCAATGGCGGCTTGCTCACGGTCAACGGCTCGCTGACGTCTGCCGTGACGGTGAATGACAGCGGCAGCCTCGGCGGTTCCGGCCGCATCGCCGCGTTGACCGCCAATAGCGGCGGCCGCGTGGCGCCGGGCAACTCCATCGGCACCTTGAATGTCGCTGGCGATGTGAACTTCGCGCCGGGCTCGACCTACGCCGTTGAACTGTCGCCAACCAGCAGCGACCGCATCGTTGCCGGCGGCACCGCCACTATCAGCGGCGCCACGGTCAGCCTGTCGCTGGAAAACAGCCCGACGCTGCTCAGCACCACCGAGGCGCAAAGCCTGCTCGGTCGCCAGTACGACATCCTGCAAGCGGCCGGCGGCATTCAGGGCCAGTTCGGTGCCGTGCTGCCGAACTACCTGTTTATCGGCGGCAGCCTCGACTACGCCGCCAATGGCATTCAACTCGATATCGAACGTAACTCGACCACCTTCGCCAGTGTCGGGCAAACGCCGAATCAGCGCTCAGTAGCGGCTGCCGTCGAAGGCTTGGGCGCGGGTAGCTCGGTGTACGAAAGCCTGTTGCGTTCACCTGACGCGAGGTCGGCGCAACAGGCGTTTCAGCAGTTGAGCGGCGAGATCTACCCGGCGTTGAGTTCGATGCTGATCAACGACAGCCGCCAGTTGCGTGACGCAGTAGGCGAGCGTCTGCACGATACCAATGCTGCGCAAAGCAATGGCTGGGTCAAGGCGCTCGGCGCCTGGGGCACGACTGATTCGAGCCACGACACGGCGGGCTACAACACCTCGATTGGCGGGCTGCTGGCCGGTGTCGATGGCGCGCTGGACGAGCAGACCCGCATCGGTCTGGTCAGCGGTTACAGCGACAGTTCGCTGAGCATGGGTTCGGGCACGCATTCCTCGGCCAAGGTCGACAGCTATCACCTCGGCGCGTACGCCGGCCGTGAAGTTGGCGCCTGGCGCTTGAGCACGGGCGCGGCCTACAGCTGGCATCGCGGCAATGTGAAACGCGACCTGCAATACGGCAACGTCAGTGCCAAACAAAAAGCCAAGGTCGATGCGGCGACCACACAAGTGTTCGGCGAGGCGGCTTATCGCTTGCACCTGCAACCACTGGCGCTGGAGCCATTCGCCAACCTGGCTTACGTGCATCTGGACACTGAAGGTTTGACCGAGAAGGGCGACGCTGCGGCGTTGAAAAGCTCCGGCGATCAACGTGACGCGGTGCTGAGCACCCTCGGTGTGCGGGCGATCAAGACGTTCAATCTTTCGCCCGCGCAATCACTCGACGTGAGTGGCCATCTCGGCTGGCAGCACAGCCTCAGCGACATCGATTCCGAGCAGCATCTGCGCTTTGCCAGCGGTGGCACGCCGTACGCGGTGGAAAGCTCTGCGCTGGCGCGTGACGCGGCGTTGGTCGGCGTGCAGGCCAGCCTGGCGCTGAGCCGCGATGTACGGGTCAACCTTGATTACAACGGACAACTGGCCAGTCGCGAAAAGCTGCATGGCGTTGGCTTGAGCCTGAACTGGCAGTTCTAAGCAAGATAACCCGGCTTCTGGTGATCGTTCCCACGCTCCGCGTGGGAATGCCTCTAGGGACGCTCTGCGTCCAGTGACGCGGAGCGTCACGGGCTGCATTCCCACGCGGAGCGTGGGAACGATCAACGACGATCATCGCCCTCAGTGGCAACGATCAGGATTTTTCGCAACATCACTAAGGAAGGTCGCTGGATGAATAACAACAATACCCCCGCGCAAACGGGAGGCCGCTTTGCCCTGAAAACCCTCACGCTTGCCGTGCTCTGTGCCATTGGCACAGCCCACGCCGCGCCCTACGTGGAGAGCGGTCGTACGGGCGATCCGTCGAGTTGGCGCAGTGCCGAGTTCCAGGCCGATTGGGGCCTGGGCGCGATCGGTGCCGATCACGCCTACGCCGCCGGCTATACCGGCAAAGGCGTGAAACTGGGGATCTTTGATCAGCCGGTGTATGCCGCGCACCCGGAGTTCTCCGGCAGCAATAAAGTCGTCACCCTGGTCACCAGCGGGATTCGCGAATACACCGACCCGTACATCCCGGTCAAAGCCGGCGATGCGTTCCGTTATGACGGTTCGCCCTCGGTCGGTTCCGACGGCAAACTCGGCGCCCACGGCACCCACGTCGGCGGTATCGCCGCCGGCAGTCGCGACGGCGGGCCGATGCACGGCGTGGCATTCGGTGCGCAGATCATCAGCGCCGACAACGGCGACCCGGGCCCGGAAGACGGCATCGTTCGCGGTAACGACGGCGCGGTGTACAAGGCCGGTTGGGACGCACTGATCGCCAGCGGCGCGCGGATCATCAACAACAGCTGGGGCATCGGCATCACTGACCGTTTCGACCTCGGCGGCCGCGATCCGGCGTACCCGCACTTCACCGTCAATGACGCGCAAGTGCAGTTCAACGAAATCCGCACGCTGCTCGGCACCAAGCCCGGCGGCGCCTACGACGGTGCGATTGCCGCCGCGCGCAGTGGCATCGTGACGATCTTCGCCGCCGGCAACGACTACAACCTCAACAACCCGGACGCCATCGCCGGCCTCGGCTATTTTGTCCCGGACATCGCGCCGAACTGGATCACCGTCGCCGCGCTGCAGAAGAACCCGGACCTGGCCAGCGCCAATCCGTACATCATGAGTACGTTCTCTTCGCGTTGCGGCTATACCGCGAGTTTCTGCGTCTCGGCGCCGGGTACGAAGATTTTCAGCGCGATCATCGAAGGCACCAACGCCGACAACCTGACCACCGGCTACAAAAACTACAACGGCACCTCGATGGCCGCGCCACACGTGGCCGGTTCCATGGCGGTGCTGATGGAACGCTTCCCGTACATGAGCGGTGATCAAGTCGCCACGGTCTTGCGTACCACCGCCACTGACCTCGGCGCACCGGGCATCGACGCCTTGTACGGCTGGGGCATGATCAACCTGCGCAAGGGCATCGACGGCCCGTCGATGTTCGTCACGGAGCAGGACATCCCGGCCGAATTCCGCATCGACGGCGCTTACGGCTCCGGCCAGTTTGTCGCCGATCTGCCGGGCATCGGCGCAATCATCGATCAAGGCAAACCGACCGAACGCGTGTGCACCGACATCACCTGCGGCCTCGACACCTGGCGCAACGACATTTCCGGTCACGGCGGGCTGACCAAGCAAGGTATCGGCACACTGGTACTGACCGGCAACAACACTTACAGCGGCCCGACCCTGGTCAATCAGGGGCGCCTGGCCATCAACGGTTCGCTGCAATCGGCGGTGACGGTGAATGACGGCGGTATCCTCGGCGGCAATGGCCACATCGGCACGCTGTCGGTGAACAGCGGCGGTACGGTGGCGCCGGGTAATTCCATCGGCACAATGAATGTCGCCGGTGACGTGACCTTTGCACCGGGTTCGACCTACGCCGTAGAGCTGTCGCCGACCCGCAGCGATCAGATCATCGCCACTGGCAAAGCGGTCATCGAAGGCGCGACGGTGAGCCTGTCGCTGGAAAACAGCCCGACGCTGCTGACCACCAATGAAGTGCAAAGCCTGCTCGGCACGCGCTACAACATCCTGCAAGCGGCGGGCGGTATTGAAGGCCGCTTTGGTCAGGTGTTGCCGGATTACGCCTTTCTCGGCGGCACGCTGGCGTACTCGGCCGATGGCATCCAGTTGGCAGTCGGGCGTAACGACGCCTCGTTCGCCAGCGTCGGTTTGACGCCGAACCAACGTGCGGTCGGTGCGGCGGCCGAGCGTCTGGGCGCTGGTAACGCGCTGTTTGAAACCCTGTTGCTGTCGCCGAATGCGGCGTCGGCGCAGCAAGCCTTCCAGCAGTTGTCCGGCGAGATCCATCCGGCCATTGGCACGATGCTGATCAACGACAGCCGTTACCTGCGTGAAGCCGTTGGCGAACGTCTGCGCGAGCGTGATCTGTTCAACGCTGGCGCACCGACTGACGATCGCAGCAACGCCTGGGTCAAGGTCTTGGGTTCGTGGGGCAAGAGCGATGGCGGGCATGACAATGCCGACTCCAACAGCTCCATTGGCGGCCTGCTGGCCGGTGTCGATGGCTTGATCGCTGAAGATACCCGTCTGGGTTTCGTTACCGGTTATAGCGACAGCTCATTGAGCATGGGCAGCGGCACGCATTCGTCGGCGTCAGTCGACAGCTACCACTTGGGTGCGTACCTGGGCCATCAGATCGATGCGCTGCGTCTGACCGTCGGCGGCGCCTACAGCTGGCACCGTGTCGACGTCAAACGTGACCTGCAGTTCGGGGACGTGAGCGGAAAACAAAAGACCAAGCACGATGCCGCAACCACGCAAGTGTTCACCGAGGCCGCCTATGATCTGGGCCTGCAACCGATGAACCTGGAGCCGTTCGCCAATCTGTCCTATGTGCACCTGAACACCGAAAGCTTCACCGAAAAAGGTGACGCCGCCGCGCTGAAGGGCGGTGAGGACAACCGCGATGTGGTGCTGTCGACCCTCGGCGTGCGTGCCAAGCGCAGCTTCGCGCTGTCGGATCAGCATCAGCTGGAACTGGGCGCGAGCCTCGGCTGGCAGCACAACCTGAGCAATGTCGACGCGGACAGCCATCTGGCGTTTGCCAATGGCAACAGCGCGTTCACCGTGCAGAGCGTGTCGATGGATCGCGATGCGGCGGTGGTCGGTGTGCGTGCGGGTCTGGCGCTCAACCGCGATGTGCGGGTGAACCTGGATTACAACGGCCTGATCGGTAACAACGAGAAAGACCACGGCGTGGGTCTGACCCTCGACTGGCAGTTCTAAGGCGTACCGGCAGTTCTGCGGAACTGCCGGTTTTTGAAGGAAGAGAGAGCACAACATGGGACTGTTCGATTATAAAAATGCCGATGGCAAAGCGTTGTACAGCGACGCCATCGCACTGACGCTGTATGCCTACACGCCGACCGGCAAGCCTCTGCCGGCCACCGCTTGGGCGCCGCTCACGGCAACCGCGCTGGGTTATCAGGGCAAGGTCGGGCCGCAAGGCACGTTCTTCGGCGAGAAGGACGGCTTCACCAGCGCCGAGGCCGAAGTGCTCGGCAAGTACGACGCCGCCGGCAAATTGATCGGCATCGGCGTCGCTTTTCGTGGCACCGGCGGGCTGGGTTACAGCGACACCTTCGGCGACCTGAAAAACAACCTGCTGGCCGCCATCGGGCCGTCGGATTACGCGAGCAAATACGCGAAAAATGCCTTCGACAACCTGCTCAAGGCGGTCGCCACATTCGCCATTGCCAACGGTATTGCCGCCAAGGACGTGCTGCTCAGCGGTCACAGCCTCGGCGGGCTCGGCGTCAACAGCGTCGCCGAATTGAGCGCGAGCAACTGGGGCGGCTTCTTCAAAGATGCCAACTACATCACCTTCGCCTCGCCGACTCAGAGCAGCACCGGCAATAACGTGCTGAACATCGGGTTCGAGAACGACCCGGTGTTCCGCGTGCTCGACGGCACCACGTTCAGCAGCGCCTCGATGGGCAAGCACGACAAGCCGCACGATTCGACCACCGACAACATCGTCAACTTCAACGACAACTACGCCTCCACCGCGCAGAACCTGGTGCCGTTCAGCATCATCAATCCGCTGAACTGGTCGGCCCACAGCTCGCTGGGTTATGCCGATGGCTTGAATCGGGTCATCGATTCGAAGTTCTACAACCTGACCCATAAAGACTCGACGATCATCGTCTCCAATCTGGAAGAAGCTTCTCGCGGCAAGACCTGGGTCGAAGATCTCGGCCGCAGTGGCGAGCCGCACACCGGCAGCACGTTCATCATCGGCACCCAGAGCAGCGACTGGCTCAAGGGCGGCGCGGGCAACGACTTCCTCGAAGGCCTGGGCGGTGATGACCGGTTCCGTGATGACGGCGGCTACAACATCCTGCTCGGTGGCCAGGGCCACAACACCTTCGAACTGCAGAAACCATTGCAGAACTTCAGCTTCGCCAACGACGGTGACGGCACGCTGTACGTGCGCGACGCCTACGGCGGCATCAGCATGACCCGCGACATCGGCGCGCTGGTGAGCAAGGAGTCGGGTTCGTGGTGGGGCAGCAAGGAAATCACCTGGGGCGTTACGGCCAAAGGTTTGACCAATGGCAACGAACTGACCCAGTACAACCACTCGCTGAGCGGCGATGGCTACGGCAATGCGCTGCACGCCACGGCTGACGGTGACTGGCTGTTCGGCCTCGGTGGCGACGACAAACTGATCAGCGACAAGGGTCATGTGACCTTCGTCGGTGGCGCCGGCAATGACGTGATGAGCGCAGTGGGTGGCAACAACACCTTCCTGTTCAGTGGCGCGTTCGGTTTTGATGCCATCAACGGTTATCAGGGCAGCGACAAACTGGTGTTCATGGGCGTCGAAGGCGCGGGGCAGGGCTACGACTACAAGCAGCACGCGGCGCAGACCGGCAACGACACCGTGCTGAAGATTGGCGACTATGCCGTGACCCTGGTCGGGGTGGGAGTGGCTAACCTGTCGGACTCCAGTTTCATGTTCGCGTAGATCCAATGTGGGAGCGAGCTTGCTCGCGAATGCGTAGTGTCAGTTGAAGTATTGGTACCTGACACACCGCTTTCGCGAGCAAGCTCGCTCCCACAGTGAACAGCAACAAGTAGTACTGAAATGCTCCGGGGCGTCCCCGTGGGGCGCCCTGGCTGTGAGCTATCTCTAACAATTCCAACAAGAGAGAGGCAATAGCAATGGGTGTGTATGACTACAAGAACTTCGGCACAGCCGATTCCAAGGCGTTGTTCAACGATGCCATGGCGATCACGCTGTATTCCTATCACAACCTCGATAACGGCTTTGCCGCCGGTTATCAGCACAACGGTTTCGGCCTCGGCCTGCCCGCCACGCTGGTCACGGCGCTGCTCGGCGGCAGCGATTCGCAAGGGGTGATTCCCGGCATTCCGTGGAACCCCGACTCGGAAAAACTCGCCCTCGACGCGGTGAAAAAGGCCGGCTGGACGCCCATCACCGCCTCGCAACTGGGCTATGACGGCAAGACCGATGCGCGCGGAACCTTCTTCGGCGAGAAGGCCGGCTACACCACCGCGCAAGTGGAAATCCTCGGCAAGTACGACGCCCGGGGCCATCTCACCGAACTCGGTGTTGCCTTTCGCGGCACCAGCGGCCCGCGGGAAAACCTGATCCTCGACTCCATCGGCGACGTGATCAACGACCTGCTCGCCGCCTTCGGTCCCAAGGATTACGCGAAGAATTACGTCGGCGAAGCCTTCGGCAATCTGCTCAATGACGTGGTGGCGTTTGCCAAGGCCAACGGCCTCAGCGGCAAGGACGTTCTCGTCAGTGGCCACAGCCTCGGTGGCCTGGCGGTCAACAGCATGGCCGACCTGAGCGGGGGCAAGTGGGGTGGTTTCTTCGCCGATTCCAACTACATCGCCTACGCCTCGCCAACGCAAAGCAGCACCGACAAAGTGCTCAACGTCGGCTACGAAAACGACCCGGTGTTCCGCGCCCTCGACGGCTCGACCTTCACCGGTGCTTCGATCGGCGTGCACGATGCGCCCAAAGTCTCGGCCACCGACAACATCGTCAGCTTCAACGATCACTACGCCTCGACCGCGTGGAATCTGCTGCCGTACTCGATCCTCAACATTCCCACCGGATCTCGCACTTGCCGACCGCGTATGGCGACGGCATGAACCGGGTGATCGACTCAAAATTCTACGACCTGACCAGCCGCGACTCGACGATCATCGTCGCCAACCTCTCGGACCCGGCGCGGGCCAACACCTGGGTACAGGACCTCAACCGCAACGCCGAAACCCACAAGGGCAGCACGTTCATCATTGGCAGTGACGCCAACGATCTGATCCAGGGCGGCAGCGGCAACGATTACCTGGAAGGCCGCGCCGGTAATGACACCTTCCGCGATGGCGGTGGCTACAACGTCATCCTCGGCGGGCAGGGCAGCAACACCCTCGATCTGCAAAGCGCGGTGAAAAACTTCGACTTCGCCAATGACGGTACCGGCAATTTGTACGTGCGCGACGCCAACGGCGGGATCAGCATCACCCGCGATATCGGCAGCATTGTCACCAAGGAACCGGGCTTTCTCTGGGGCCTGTTCAAGGACGACGTGATCCACAGCGTTACGGCCAGCGGCTTGAAGGTCGGCAACAACGTCACCGCGTACGAATCCAGCGTCAAAGGCACCAGCGGCGCCGATACGTTGAAGGCGCATGCCGGTGGCGACTGGTTGTTCGGGCTGGACGGCAACGATCACCTGATGGGTGGCGTCGGCAATGACGTGTTTGTCGGCGGCGCCGGTAACGACCTGATGGAGTCGGGGGGCGGGGCGGATACGTTTCTGTTCAACGGTGCGTTTGGGCAGGATCGGGTGCTCGGTTTCACGTCCAATGACAAACTGGTGTTTCTCGGTGTGCAGGGCGTTTTGCCGGCGGAGAATTTCCGGGCTCATGCTGCGACTGTCGGGCAGGACACGGTGCTGACGTTTGGCAACGATTCGGTGACGTTGGTCGGGGTGTCGCTGAATAGCCTGAGTGCTGACGGTATTGTGATTGCCTGATGTTGATGGGGCGCCTTTAAGGCCCCCTTCGCGAGCAAGCTCGCTCCCACAGGGGATTTGTGAACGACACAGATCCAGTGTGGGAGCGAGCTTGCTCGCGAAGAACGATAACGCGGTTTAAAAGTGACTCGATGGCCACGGCCTGACTCAAACCCCTGCGAAAACAGGAAATGCGGCCTAAAGCCAGCACGTGCACACACGTTCTATAGCTAGCCGCCATTGGGTACAGGAGATTCAAACGTGAAAGGTTTCAAGGGGTATGTCGGGTTCGTCGCACTGGCGCTGTGTTCGGCCAATGCCTGCGCCGATCTGCCTCAAAGTTCGATTCTGAGCCGTTACGGTGTCACCACCGAGCAACTGCCGAGCCCGCCGAAAACCGCGGCGGTCGAACCGGTCGAAGAGAAGAGCCGCTTTCAGATTCAGCCCGAACAACCGTTCGTGACCCTGCGCCTGGGTGACGGCAAGCAGCCACAAACCACCGGCAATCTGAGCATCGATCGCATGACGCAGCAGGATCTGGATCGTTGTCGGCGTTTGCAGGGCGAAGTGGTCAAGCGGGGTGGCACGTACATGCCGTGCGACGGCAGCCTGCCGGGCATGCCGACTTTCGAATAACACGCGATGATTGTTCCCACGCTCTGCGTGAAAATGCCTCAACGGACGCTCCGCGTTCGGCTCTGGATGGGACGCGGAGCGTCCGGGCTGCATTCCCACGCAGAGCGTGGGAGCGATCGACGCGAGCGAAACCTAGTCTTCTTCGCGCACAGTGGCCACTTCATCGGCACGGACCTTCACCTTGGCCCCGGAAATATCCTCGAACTCATAGAAGCCGTCCTTGGTTTTGGTCTTCGGCATGTCCTTGGTCAGGTACTGGGTGCCGTTCTGCAGGGTGACCACCGTCGGCGTCGAGCAACCGGCCAGTGCCAGCGCGGCGGCGATGGCGAAAGGGATGCCCAGTGACTTGATTTTCATACCCACCTCTAAATCCTCATTCGATGTGATGCCGAGCATTGTCGGCCCTCTAACGCGGTTGGTGCCATCCCCGGAGGAAAAGTTCGATAGCCCGGCGAAAAAATGCCATTGATCATTTTCCGTTTGCACCGGGCAGGGCACAGCTGGTATCTGTACGCATAACCAGTACTCGCTTGCCATGGCCCAGAATTACCGTGACTGCCAATCCCCTCGACGATCCGTTCTATTACCTTAACAACTTCCGGCAAGTGCTTGATTGGCTTGAGCTTCGTTATGCCGATGTAATGAGCGAACCGGAACACGCGTTCATCCGCGACTTCAAGGCCTTGCCGCGCGCGTCGCAGGGTTTGCTGGTGCGGATGGTGATGCGCAAGGGTGTGCATTTTCGTGCCGGCAAACTCAATTACCTTGAAATCGGTGACATCGCCGAGGCCGCGCAGCCCTTGCTGGAGCACGGCTGGATCGACGAACACGCGCCGCTGGTCCTCGCCGAGTTGTTCGATGTGTTGCTCAAGGCCGAGATCCTGCAAGCGTTTGCAGCCTCTATCGAGCAACCCAAGGGCCGCAAGGACGATTGGCTGCCGCTCCTCGCCGAGCAGTTTGCAGACGCTCGCAGCCTGCGCGACTGGGCGCCGCTGCTCGATGATCGCTTGTTCAGTCTGACCATCATGGACCTGTGCGACCGCTTGCGGCTGATGTTCTTCGGCAACCTGTATCAGGACTGGTCGGAATTCGTCCTCGCCGACCTTGGCATCTTCACTTATGAAAAAGTCGAATTCTGCGCCGACTCGCGGGGCCTGCGCAGTCGCGAAGACGTCGATGCGTGCCTGTTCCTGCACAACTGTCAATTGCGTTTCGAAGCCGGTGAGCCACTGGACACCATTGTTGCGCAGGTCAGCGCCTTGCACTTCGACAACCCGTGGCTGCAGCGCCGGCGTGGCAAGGTGCTGTTCCAGATCGGCCAGTATTGCGAGCGCCTCGGCGAATTTGCCCTGGCCCTGAGCATTTACCGCGACTGCGCCTATCCCGGCGCCCGTTTACGCATGATCCGCGTGCTGGAGCGCAGCGGCGAATACTCGTTGGCGCTGGAGCTCGCCACGCTGGCCGAACAGGCGCCGGAAAGCGCTGCCGAGCAGCAAGGCCTGCAACGGATATTGCCAAGGGTGCGGCGCAAACTCGGTGGCCCGCCGCTCAAACGCGTAGCGGCCAGACCGGTCGAGCGGCTGGATCTGCAATTGCCACGCACCGACCCAGCCTTGTCTGTGGAGTTTTACGTGCAGGCGCATCTGCACGATGACGACGGCCCGGTGCATTACGTGGAAAACAGCCTGATCAACTCACTGTTTGGCCTGTTGTGCTGGCCGGCGATTTTCGCACCGTTGCCCGGGGCATTCTTCCACCCTTTTCAGCGTGGCCCGGTGGACCTGCTCAACGAAGATTTCCAGCAACGCCGCGCTGAGCTGTTCCAGGCGTGCCTGAGCGAACTCGACGACGGCCGCTATGCCGCGACCATTCGCCAGCGCTTTGTCGACAAATGGGGCGTCCAGTCGCCATTTGTATTCTGGGGCGCGGTGAATGAACAATTGCTTGAGCAGGCGTTGGCCTGTCTACCCGCTGAGCACCTTAAACATTGGTTCAACCGTTTGCTGCTCGACATCAAGGCCAACCGCGCCGGCATGCCCGACCTGATCCAGTTCTGGCCGCAGCACAAAACCTACCGAATGATTGAAGTGAAAGGCCCCGGCGATCGACTGCAGGACAACCAGCTGCGCTGGCTTGAGTTCTGTCACCAACACCAGATGCCCGTGGCCGTGTGTTATGTGCAATGGGCGGAGCAGAGCGCTTGAGTTACAGCATTGCCGTGCGCGCACTCTGCGAGTTCACCGCCAAGACCGGCGACCTTGACCTGCGTTTTACGCCATCACCCACGGCGCTGGAAGGCATCGCCGGCCACCGCACTGTGGCCTCGCGGCGCAGCGAAAAGTATCAAAGCGAAGTGGCGCTCGAAGGCGAGTTTCTGCAGTTGAAGGTCAAGGGCAGGGCGGACGGCTACGACCCGGCGCAAACCTGCCTGGAAGAAGTTAAAACCTACCGTGGCGACCTGAGTAAGCAACCGGCCAATCACCGCCAGTTGCACTGGGCGCAGGCGAAGATCTACGGCTGGTTGATGTGCCGCAAACTCGAACTTGAGCAGATCAATCTAGCGCTGGTGTATTTCGATATCGTCAGCGAGAAGGAAACCTGCCTGGTCGAGGCCTTCAGCGCCGAAACCCTCAAGGCCTTTTTCGAACAGCAATGCACGCTGTTCCTGCAATGGGCCGAACAGGAAATGGCCCATCGAGAAGCGCGCAATCTGGCCGCGCAGCAACTGGCGTTTCCCCATGCCGATTTTCGTCCCGGTCAACGGCATCTCGCCGAATCGGTGTTCAAGGCCGTCAGCACCGGCCGTTGCCTGATGGCCCAGGCACCGACCGGCATCGGCAAAACCCTCGGCACGCTGTTCCCGATGCTCAAGGCCCTGGCGCCGCAGCAACTGGACAAGGTGTTCTTCCTGACCGCGAAGACACCTGGGCGCAAACTGGCGCTGGATGCCAGTCAGGTGCTGTTCGATCAGTCACCAGCCTTGCCCTTGCGGGTGCTGGAAATGGTCGCCCGCGACAAGGCCTGCGAACATCCGGACAAAGCCTGTCACGGCGAATCCTGCCCGTTGGCCCAGGGCTTTTATGATCGCCTGCCGGCCGCGCGGGAAGCGGCCAGCCGAATCCGCCTGCTCGACCAAGCCGCCATGCGCGAGATCGCCGCGCAACACGCGGTGTGCCCGTATTACCTGAGTCAGGAGATGGCCCGTTGGGTAGACGTGGTGATCGCCGACTACAACTATTACTTCGACTTCAGCGCCATGCTGTTCGGTCTGGCCCAGCTCAATCAATGGAAAGTCGCGGTGCTGGCGGACGAGGCGCATAACCTCGTCGAGCGCGGCCGGCAGATGTACAGCGCCAGTCTTGATCAATTCACCCTGGGCAGCGTGCGCAAAACCGCGCCCGCGCCGCTGAAAAATGCCCTGCAACGGATCAACCGTGAATGGAACGCGTTGCATGCGCCGCAACTGGCGGCGTATCAGGCGTACGACAAGGCCCCGGAAAAACTCCTGCAAGCGATCTCGTTGTGTTGCGCGGCCATTGGCGATTACCTCAATGACCATCCGCAGGGCCTCGACAGCGCCTTGCAGAACTTCTATTTCGACCTGCTGCAATTCGCCCGGGTGGCGGAGCTGTACGACGAGCATTACCTGTTCGATATCAGCAAGCGCGACCTCGACCGCAAAAAGCCGCTGTCGCAGTTATGCCTGCGCAACGTGGTGCCGGCCGCGTTCATTGGCCCGCGCCTGAAAGCGGCGCGCAGCAGCGTGCTGTTTTCCGCGACCCTCAGCCCGCGTCACTATTACGCCGATTTGCTTGGCACGCCCGCCGACACCGTGTGGATCGACGTCGAATCGCCGTTTTGCGCCGAGCAGTTGCAGGTGCAGATCGTCAGTCGCATCTCGACACGCTTCAACCATCGTCAGGCCTCGCTGGAGCCGATCGTCGAATTGATCGCGCGGCAGTTCAGCGAGCGTCCGGGCAACTATCTGGCGTTTTTCAGCAGCTTCGATTATCTGCAACAAGTGGCGTCGTTACTCGCTGAGCGTTACCCGCACATCAGCCTGTGGCAGCAATCGCGGGGCATGCTCGAAGGGGCGCGGCAGGCCTTTCTCGATCAGTTCACCGCGCACAGCCAGGGCGTCGGCTTTGCCGTGTTGGGCGGTGCGTTCGGCGAAGGCATCGATTTACCCGGTGCGCGGCTGATCGGCGCGTTCATTGCCACCCTGGGGCTGGCGCAGTTCAATCCGGTCAACGAACAACTCAAACACCGCATGGCCGCCATCTTCGGCGCCGGTTACGACTACACCTACCTGTACCCGGGCGTGCAGAAAGTGGTGCAGGCCGCCGGGCGAGTCATCCGCACCCGTGAGGATAGCGGCGTGGTCATGCTGATTGACGATCGCTTTGCCGAGAGCCGGATCAAACAGCTGCTGCCGCGCTGGTGGGCAATCAATCATGAGACGGACGCTTCCCAATTTGCCGGATTACCGCATACTTCTGCTCATGACAATGGCTGGTGAGTGTGATGAGCGAGAAAAACAAGACCGCGGCGATCGAAGAGATGCGTTTTCGTCTGTTGATCGATGCGGTGGTCGACTATGCGATCTACATGATCGATCCCGACGGCATCATCACCAGTTGGAACTCCGGCGCCAAACGCTTCAAGGGCTACGAAGAAGCGGAAATCCTCGGCGAACATTTCTCCCGCTTCTATACAGCTGAGGATCGCGCCGCCGGTCTGCCGCAGCGTGCGCTCGACACGGCGATCCGTGAGGGACGTTTCGAAGGCGAGGGCTGGCGGGTGCGCAAGGACGGCACCAATTTCTGGTCGCATGTGGTCATCGATCCGATCATTGATCCCGACGGCAAATTGCTCGGTTTCGCCAAGATCACCCGCGACCTGACCGACCGCAAAATGGCCGAAGAAACCCTCAAACAAAGCGAGCAGCAGTTCCGCTTGCTGGTGCAGGGCGTCACCGACTACGCCATCTACATGCTCAGCCCCGAAGGCCGGGTCAGCAACTGGAACCAGGGCGCGCAGCGGATCAAAGGCTATCTGCCGGAAGAAATCATCGGTCAGCATTTTTCGCTGTTCTATACCCCCGAAGACCGCGAACTCGGCGAGCCGCAACGGGCGCTGGAAATCGCCACCCGCGAGGGTCGTTTCGAGAACAAGAGCTGGCGCATGCGCAAGGACGGCACGCGGTTTCTCGCTCATGTGGTGGTCGATGCGATTCGTGGTGACACCGGCACATTGCTCGGTTTTGCCAAGATCACCCGCGACATCACCGAAGCCCACCAGGCGCAACAGGCGCTGGAGAAAACCCGTGAAGCGCTGTTCCAGGCGCAGAAGATGCAGGCCATCGGTCAGCTCAGCGGTGGCATCGCCCATGACTTCAATAATCTGCTGACGGTGATTCTCGGTAACCTCGAGATTGTGCAAAAGCGCGTGGGCGACGATGCGAAAATCAGCCGCCTGCTGGAAAACGCCACCCAAGGCGCCTTGCGTGGCGTCTCGCTGACCCAGCGCATGCTGGCGTTCGCCCGCCGACAGGAACTGAAGACCGAGTCGGTCGATATTGCGCAATTGGTTCAGGGCATCAGCGGTTTGCTGCGCAGTTCGCTGGGGCCGGGGATCCGTGTCGACACGCGGTTTCCCGACGATCTCGAGCCGGTGCTGGCGGACACCAACCAGTTGGAGCTGGCCCTGCTCAATCTGGCGACCAACGCCCGCGACGCCATGCCCGATGGAGGTACGGTGAGCATCAGCGCTGAACCGCAAGTGGTGCTTGAACTGGGGCATTCGGACCTGCCTGCGGGGCGTTATGTCTGCCTCAGCGTAATCGACACCGGGGAGGGCATGGATGAGCGCACGCTGGCGTCGGCCAGAGATCCGTTCTTCACCACCAAAGGCTTGGGCAAGGGCACCGGGCTGGGCTTGTCGATGGTCCACGGCTTCATGGAACAACTCGGTGGCCGTTTCATTCTCAAGAGTGCAAAGGCCCAGGGCACCACGGCAGAACTGTGGATTCCGGTGGCCGGCGAGGGTACCGTCAGCAAGTCGCTGCAGCCACACGCCGAGCCGGTGGTGGTACCAAGACTCAGCGTGCTGGTGGTGGATGACGATTCGCTGGTGTTGACCAGCACCAGTCTGCTGCTCGAAGACCTCGGCCATCGGGTGGTCAGTGCGACGTCCGGTGCGCAAGCGCTGGCGTTGTTCGATCAGGGCGAGGTCATCGACCTGATGATCACCGACATGGCCATGCCGAAGATGAGCGGCGCGCAACTGGCCCATGCCGTGCGCGTGCTCAAACCGGATCTGCCGATCATCCTGGCCACCGGCTACGCCGAACGTCTGGAAGGCTTTGCCGCGCAACTGCCACGATTGCCCAAGCCGTTTACGCAGATGAATCTGGTGGCAATCATTGCCCAATCGATGAAACAAGGCGTCGGTCA
This sequence comes from Pseudomonas sp. H1_D05, assembly GCF_054682705.1. Lineage (NCBI taxonomy): Bacteria > Pseudomonadati > Pseudomonadota > Gammaproteobacteria > Pseudomonadales > Pseudomonadaceae > Pseudomonas > Pseudomonas sp. H1_D05. Next base: position 5,274,969 of record NZ_CP162825.1, on the reverse strand, counting down.
ATCCGTCTGAACTTGCGCGCCAACGGGGACTTCTAAACGTTTTCCCCGCCCCGGAGCGTGCATCTTTTGTCTCGCATACTGACTGAGCCCACCGCTGAAGAAACCCTGACCGAACATGACGCCAAGATGTTTGGCTCACCCAAGGAACGGCTGGATTTCTATCGGCGGGAGATCCAGTACGAAACCAGCATCCTCGCCAACCGTACCGACGCTTATCTGGCGGCGCAGTCGTTTCTGGTGATTGCCTTTGCCTCGTGCATGGCCAACCTCAACCCGGAGTGGGGCAAGTTGTTCACGCTGGTGGTGCCACCGTTTCTTGCGCTGCTCGGGCTGCTCAGCTCACTGAACGCCTGGCCGGGGATTCGCGCGGCGTACGACATCATCGACCACTGGCATTTCAAGCAGAGCCACTTGCTGCACAGCGAACCGCTGATGGGCCTGGCGTATGACGAATCGCCGCTGTTCAGCGAGATGGAATCGAGCCACAAGGGCTATCGCAAATCCCTGCTGTTTTCGGTGCGTACGCCGTGGATCTTTGCGACGTTCTGGGTGTTGCTGGGGAGTTATGCGGTGTTTATTCAGGTGACCAATCCGGGCGGGTGATTGGCAGGTAGGGAAAAGCCCGGTTTATTTCGCCGGGCTTTTTCATTCGCGTGGATTTTGTTGTGCTATTCAGACCGATCCCCCTCACCCCAACCCTCTCCCCCAATGGGGGCGAGGGGGAAGGGAGCAGATCTTCGTTGTACTCAAAATCTGCGTTCGACTCGGTATCTCAATGTCGTGGTCAAAATCTGCGTGCAACCCGGTATCTCAGGTCGGCGTACCTCAACCATTCACCTCGGTCAGTTCCCTCTCCCTCTGGGAGAGGGCTAGGGTGAGGGGCTGTTCTGGCTCACTCCACCGTCTCAAGCTCACGACGCAACGCCACCGAGTTCTGCGACGACATCGGGATTGGCGGAAAATCCTCGTTCAAGACGCACAAATGGTCGATCGCATCTTCAAACATCAAATCGGCTTTCTTGCGCAGCGCTCGGTAATGTTCAAATTGCTCGATATCCAGGTGTTCAACGTCGAGCAGCGCATTGGCCGCGCGGTTGAGGGTGTGAGCGTTATCGAACAATTGACGATTGCGTTCCAGAGCCAGTGCTCTGCAAGCCTTGATTTGCGCAGGAGTCGAGCATTCTTTCATGACCGTGACCTTATTCTTCAAGGATTCCGTTTCATAGGCGTAGCGCCGCAGGGGAACCGAACCTGCCAGGCCCCGCCGGACATATCCGGCGAGGGGTTATGCTTGTGACTGCCGGCCATTAATCAGGGATCCATTTTTTTATAGAAAAAATTCGATCAATTCCCGGTTAAATCCGCAAATCAAAAATCAGTTTTTTGTTTTTTGCGCTGTTCGTAACGGGCGAGGATCGGTTGCGTGCTGATGCCGTGGAGCAAGATGCTCAGCGCCACTACCGACAAGGTCAGATCGGTACACAGGCTGGCCACCGAATCGGTCAGCCCGTGGTTCAAGGCATAAAACAAATAGAACAGGCTGCCGATACCGCGAATGCCAAACCAGCTGATCAACAGCCGTTGCCTTCCTTTGAGCAGTGCGCCCCAAGGCATCAACGCGACGCAGGCCGGGCGGATCAGGCAGAACAGCACGCCGCCCACCAGCAACGCCCGCCAGTCCCAGTGCGCCACCAGCACCACGCCGAGCAGGGTCACTAGAAATACTTCCATGGCGCGCTCGACCAGACTGCCGAACGACAGCATGTCGCCCATCATGATCCCGGCGGCGACCTGGCTGCTTTCCAGCCGTTCGGTGTCGCCGTGCACCGCGTGCTGCGGTTCGACGTTCTGATGACCGACCACCGGTTGCACCAAATGCTCGGCGGGCGGTTGCCCGGCGCCGGTGGATTTGACTTCGACCTGACGCAGGCCCAACCCGGCAGCGAACACCGACAGAAAACCATAGCCGCCAATCGCCTCGGCAACGACATACGCCAGGGCAATCAACGACAACGCCAGATAGTCGTTCGGGCTGAGCGTGCTGTCGTCATTGTGAATACGCAACGACAGGGTCACGCGGCCGATACCACGGCCCATCCAGTAACCGGTGAGCAGACCTGCGGGCACCGCCCACAACAAACTGCGCAAGACCCAGCCCTGCCACTCGGCGGCAGAGCTATCACCGTGAATCAACAACAAGCCGAGAATCACAAACGGAAACGCCACCCCGTCATTCAGCCCGGCCTCACCCGAAAGGCCGAAACGCACGCTGTCGACATCCCGCGCATCATTGACCTGCACCAGCGCCGCCAGCACCGGGTCGGTGGGCGCCAGCATCGCCCCGATCAACAACGCCGGCCCCCACGGCAAGCGCAAAGCAAAATGCAGCAGCAGGCACACCCCGGCGATGGTCAGCACCATTACGGGGCCGGCGAGGCCGAAGGCGATTCGCCAACGCTTGTCGCGCAGCGGCAGGCGCAATTTCAGGCCGCAGACGAACAGAGAGAAGAGCACCGCGACTTCCGTCAGGTGCTCCATCCACAGCGAGGCGTCTTCCAGGGATAGTTTCAGCAGATCGAGGCCACTGGGGCCGATGCCGATACCCAGCAGCAGACAAACCGCCGAGGTGGTCACCGGCATCCAGCGCAGGTATGACGACGTCAGTGCCAGGGTCAGCAGCACGGCGCCGAGTACGGCGACCCACACGATAAAACTCATGATCTGCCGCCCTCAAATGTTTGATGTGACGGCAATCGCACCGTGTTCAATGGGCCTTCAGTTTTACTGTAGGCGTTGGCGAAGGCGTCATCACAACATCGGTTTGCCACCGGTCACGCCATAGCGCTGGCCGGTGATGTAACTGGCTTCGTCCGAGGCCAGCAACACGTAGATCGGCGCCACTTCGACCGGTTGGCCGGGGCGGCCGAGCGGGGTGTTGCCGCCGAAGTTCTGCACTTCTTCATCGGGCATGGTCGAGACGATCAGCGGCGTCCAGATTGGCCCCGGTGCTACGCAGTTCACGCGGATTTCCTTTGGCCCGAGCATCTGCGCCAGACCGCCGGTGAAGTTGGCGATCGCGCCTTTGGTCGTGGCGTAGGCGAGCAGGGTGGGTTTGGGCATGTCCGAGTTGATCGAGCTGGTGTTGATGATCGACGAACCGGCGCGCATGTGTTTTATCGCGGCCTGACACAAGCGGAAGATCGCGGTGATGTTGACGTCGAAGGTCATCACCCATTCGTCGTCGGGGATTTCTTCGAAGGTTTCGTGGGTCATCTGGAACGCGGCGTTGTTGACCAGCACATCAATGCGGCCGAAGCGTTCCACGGTCTTGTCGACCAAGGCCTGGCAATGGGCCTTTTGCGCAATATCGCCGGGTAATAGCAGGCACTGGCGCCCGGCCTGCTCGACCCAGCGCGCGGTTTCCTGGGCGTCTTCGTGTTCATTCAGATAGGCGACCGCAACGTCGGCGCCTTCACGGGCGAAAGCAATGGCCACGGCGCGGCCGATACCGCTGTCGGCACCGGTGATCAGGGCGATCTTGCCGGACAGTCGCCCGGAGCCGACATAGCTCTGCTCGCCGCAATCGGGATAGGGCTGCATCTTGCCTTGGGCGCCGGGCACGGTTTGGGCTTGTGCGGGGAAGGGTGGTTTTGGATAGTCGGTCATCGCGGGTCTCCGAGGTTTCAGGGCAGGTATGGGCGGTTGACCCGGTGTGTTTGCCGTGAGTTCGATCGGATTTACGCCGCATTTCTCGACTTGGAAATGCAAAACCCCTGTAGGAGTGAGCCTGCTCGCGATAGCGGTATTTCAGTCAACAATGATGTTGGATGTCAGGACGCTATCGCGAGCAGGCTCACTCCTACACGGGGATGTGGTGCTCTTAAGTGTGGCGTTGTGTCAGGGCGCGTTCCATACGGGCGATGCCTTCTTCGAGCAACGCGCGCGGGCAGCCGAAGTTCAGACGGACGAACTGCTGGTGCTGATCGCCGAAGTCCAGACCGGCGCTGAGGCCAACCTTGCCCTGCTCAAGGAAGAACTGCTGCGGATCGTCCAGATCCAGCGCCGAGCAATCCAGCCACGCCAGATACGTGCCCTGCGGCACATTGATGGTCACGCCCGGCAAGCGGTTGCGCACCGCTTCTACCAGCCAGTCGCGATTGGCTTGCAGGTAGGTTTTCAGCTCGGCCAGCCACGGCCCGCCTTCGCTGTAAGCCACGCGGGTGGCTTCCATGCCCAGCGGGTTGACGCTGTCGACCATGCCGCAACGGGCGTGATTGACGCGTTCGCGCAGGGCGGCGTTCTGGATGATCATGAACGACGTCTTGAGGCCGGCGATGTTGTAGGCCTTGCTCGCCGACATCAGCGTGATGGTGCGCTCGGCGATCTCCGCGCTCAGCGACGCCGTCGGAATGTGTACGCGACCGTCGAAGCACAGCTCGGCGTGGATTTCGTCGGAGATGATCCAGGCGTCCTGCGCCGCGCAGATATCGGCCACGGCTTGCAGCTCGTCACGGCCAAACACCTTGCCGATCGGGTTGTGCGGGTTGCTCAGCAACAGCGCGCCACCGCCGTTCAGCGATTCACGCAACACGTCCAGCGGCGTCAGGTAAGTGCCGTCAGCCTGGGCGACGAACTCCAGTTCAACCTTGTTCAAGCCCCAATGCCCCGGCGCGTGGCGCAGTGGCGGGTAGTTGGGCACTTGCACCACGACGTTCTGCTGTGGCTGCACCAGCGCTTTCAAAGCCATGTTGAAGCCCGACTCGACGCCCGGCAGAAAAATCAGCTCCTGCGGTTTGACCTTCCAGGAAAACTTGTTCCAGAGGTCGGCGACGATGGCTTCGCGCAAGTTGTCCTGCGCCACGCTGTAGCCCACCAGCGGATGCAGCAAGCGTTGTTGCAGCGCCTCGATCACCACCGGCGGCGCGGCGAAATCCATATCAGCGACCCACATCGGCAACACGTCGGCGCAATAGCGGCTCCACTTGGTGCTGCCGGTGTTGTGGCGGTCGAATACCTGATCAAAATCGAAAGTCATGCGCGGTCTCGTGAAGGCGGGAATGGTCCTGCTGGCCATTCTAAGCCTCCATCCCCTGTGGGGGCGAGCTTGCTGCTTATAAGGTTCACACAATACCTGTGGGAGCGAGCTTGCTCGCGAAGGCGTCGTATCAGTCAGCATCGATGTCGAATGACACACCGCTTTCGCGAGCAAGCTCGCTCCCACAGGGTTTGGTGGTCTTCAGTTAAAGAGCCGACAAACGGCCGACGGTCGGTTTTCACACAGATCGTGTGGTCATTGTCTACAGTGAAAAAGTCGGCAGACGTTTGCCGCAACCGTGATTGTCCAGATAAAACCCGGCACCAGTACCGGGTTCCACCTGATCAGGAGTGCACGATGGATCTCAGCCGTCGTCAGTTCTTCAAGGTCGCCGGTATCGGCCTTGCAGGCTCTAGCCTGGGCGCGTTGGGCATGGCCCCGACGCCAGCCTTCGCCGAGCAGGTGCGCCACTTCAAGCTTGCCCACACCCATGAAACCCGCAACACCTGCCCGTATTGCTCGGTCGGTTGCGGGTTGATCATGTACAGCCAGGGCGATGCCGCGAAGAACGTCGCGCAAAGCATCATTCACATTGAGGGCGACGCCGACCACCCGGTCAACCGCGGCACCCTCTGCCCGAAAGGCGCAGGCCTTCTCGATTTCATTCACAGCCCCGGCCGTTTGCTCTACCCGCAAACCCGCAAACCGGGCAGCAGCGAATGGACGCGAATCAGTTGGGACGAAGCGCTTGATCGCATCGTCGACCTGATGAAAGCCGACCGCGATGCCAATTTCATCGAGAAAAATGCCAACGGGCAAACGGTGAATCGCTGGTTGAGCACCGGTTTTCTCGCGGCGTCGGCGGCGTCCAACGAAGCCGGCTACATCACCCAAAAGGTGATTCGCAGTCTCGGCATGCTGGGGTTCGATAACCAGGCGCGTGTCTGACACGGCCCGACGGTGGCAAGTCTTGCCCCGACGTACGGCCGTGGTGCCATGACCAATACCTGGACCGATATCGCCAACGCGAATCTGATCCTGGTGATGGGCGGCAACGCAGCAGAAGCGCATCCGTGCGGCTTCAAATGGGTAACCGAGGCCAAAGCGCACAACGCTGCGCGGCTGATCGTGGTCGATCCGCGTTTTACCCGGACCGCGTCAGTGGCCGACTATTACGCGCCGATCCGCACCGGCACCGACATCGCCTTCATGGGCGGTTTGATCAATTACCTGTTGACCGAGGACAAGATCCAGCACGAATACGTGCGCAACTACACCGACATGTCGTTCATCGTCAGAGCAGGCTACGGCTTTGAAGACGGGATCTTCAGCGGCTACGACGCGGAGAAACGCAGCTACACCGACAAATCCGGCTGGGGTTACGAGATGGGCGACGACGGTTTCGTCAGAGTCGACCCGACCCTGCAAGACCCGCGCTGCGTCTATCAACTGATGAAGCAGCATTACAGCCGCTACACCATCGACCTCGCCAGCCAGATCTGCGGCATGCCGGTCGATGCCATGCAGAAAATCTGGGAAGAGATCGCCACCTGCTCGACGCCGGGCAAGACCATGACGATTCTCTACGCCCTCGGCTGGACGCAGCACTCGATCGGCGCGCAGATCATTCGCAGCGCGGCGATGGTGCAATTGCTGCTGGGCAACGTCGGCATGCCCGGCGGCGGGGTCAACGCCTTGCGCGGTCACTCGAACATTCAGGGCCTGACCGACCTTGGCTTGCTCTCCAATGCGCTACCGGGCTATCTGACCCTGGGCAGCGACACCGAGCAGGATTACGCCCAGTTCATCCACAAACGCACGCAAGTCCCGCTGCGGCCGGGGCAATTGTCCTATTGGCAGAACTACAGCAAATTCCACGTCAGCCTGATGAAATCGTGGTACGGCGCCAACGCCACTGCCGAGAACAATTGGTGCTACGACCATTTGCCGAAACTCGACATCCCCAACTACGACGTGCTGAAAATGTTCGACCTGATGAGTCAGGGCAAGGTCAACGGCTACTTCTGTCAGGGCTTCAATCCGATCGCCGCGCTGCCGGACAAAAACCGCGTGATGGGCGCACTGGCGAAGCTGAAATGGCTGGTGGTGATGGACCCGCTCGCTACCGAAACCTCGGAGTTCTGGCACAACGTCGGACCGTACAACGATGTGAAGAGCGCGGAGATCCAGACCGAAGTCATTCGCCTGCCCACCACCTGTTTTGCCGAAGAGGACGGCTCATTGGTCAACAGCAGTCGCTGGCTGCAATGGCACTGGAAAGGCGCCGATGGCCCGGGCGAAGCGCAGACCGACATTCGCATCATGAGCGAGCTGTTCCTGCGCCTGCGCAAGCGCTATCAGGCCGAGGGCGGCAAATTCCCTGATCCGCTGCTGAAACTGACGTGGCCGTACAAGATCCCCGACGAGCCTTCGCCGGAGGAATTGGCCAAGGAAATCAACGGCAGCGCCGTGGCAGATTTCACCGATGCCACCGGCGTCGCGGTCAAGGCCGGCTCGCAACTGGCAGGTTTCGGCTTGCTCAAGGATGACGGCAGCACCGCGTCCGGTTGCTGGATCTTCGCCGGCAGCTGGACCGAGGCCGGTAACCAGATGGCCCGCCGCGACAACGCCGATCCGTACGGCATGCATCAGCATCTCGGCTGGGCGTGGGCCTGGCCGGCCAACCGGCGGATTCTCTACAACCGCGCTTCGGCGGACGTCGCCGGCAAACCGTGGGACCCGAAAAAACGCTTGGTGTGGTGGAACGGCAAGGCCTGGGCGGCACCGATGTGCCGGACTACAAGGCTGATGTGCCGCCGGAAGCCGGGATGAACCCGTTCATCATGAACCCCGAAGGCGTGGCGCGGTTCTTCGCCGTCGACAAGATGAACGAGGGGCCATTCCCCGAGCACTACGAGCCGTTCGAAACGCCGATCGGCATCAACCCGCTGCACCCGCAAAACAAGAAAGCCACCAGCAACCCGGCGGCGCGGATCTTCGATTCGGTCTGGGAGACCCTCGGCGAGGCCAAGGACTTTCCGTACGCCGGCACCAGTTACCGGCTCACCGAGCATTTCCACTTCTGGAGCAAGCATTGCAAGTTGAACGCGATTGCCCAGCCTGAGCAGTTCGTCGAAATCGGTGAAGTGCTGGCGAAAGAGAAGGGCATTGCCGCCGGTGATCGCGTACGGGTCAGTTGCAAGCGCGGCTTTATCGAAGCGGTGGCGGTGGTGACGAAAAGGATCCGGCCGCTGCAGGTCAACGGCCAGATCGTGCACCAGATCGGCATCCCGCTGCATTGGGGTTTCACCGGTTTGACGCGCCACGGTTACCTGACCAACACCCTGGTGCCGTTCCTCGGCGATGGCAATACCCAGACCCCGGAATCCAAGTCATTCCTGGTCAACGTGGAGAAACTGTAAATGGCCAGCCAAGACATCATTGCCCGCTCGGCCACCACAACCGTGCCGCCGTCGGTGAGGAATCAGGAGGCGGTGGCGAAGCTGATCGACACCACCAAATGCATCGGCTGCAAGGCCTGCCAGGTCGCCTGCTCGGAATGGAACGAGCTGCGCGACGAGGTCGGCCACAACCACGGCACCTACGACAACCCGCAAGACCTGAGCGCGGAAACCTGGACGTTGATGCGTTTCACCGAACACGAAACCGACGCCGGCAACCTTGAGTGGCTGATCCGCAAGGACGGCTGCATGCACTGCGCCGAACCCGGTTGTCTGGCGGCGTGCCCGAGTCCCGGTGCGATCATCAAGCACGCCAACGGCATCGTCGATTTCGATCAGGACCACTGCATCGGTTGCGGTTATTGCATCACCGGTTGCCCGTTCAACATTCCGCGCATTTCGCAAAAGGATCACAAGGCCTACAAGTGCACCTTGTGTTCGGACCGCGTGGCAGTAGGACTGGAGCCGGCCTGCGTGAAAACCTGCCCGACCGGCGCCATCGTCTTCGGCACCAAGGAAGACATGAAGGAACACGCCGCCGAGCGCATCGTCGACCTGAAAAGCCGTGGCTTTGAAAACGCCGGTCTGTATGACCCGGCAGGCGTTGGCGGCACGCACGTGATGTACGTGCTGCACCACGCCGACACGCCGAAAATCTATGCTGGTTTACCGCAAGATCCGGCAATCAGTCCGTTGGTGGGCCTGTGGAAAGGCATCAGTAAACCGCTGGGCCTGCTGGCCATGGGGGCGGCGGTGCTGGCCGGTTTCTTCCATTACGTGCGCATCGGCCCGAATCGCGTCGAAGAGGATGAACATCCGACGCCGCCCGACACCTCGGTGCATGTCGTCGATCCGGCGGTGCACACCTTCGATCCACGCGGGGAGGACCGGCCATGAGCAACAAGACGATCCTGCGTTACACCGCCAACCAGCGCACCAATCACTGGCTGGTGGCGATCCTGTTTTTCATGGCTGGGCTGTCCGGGCTGGCGTTGTTTCATCCGTCGCTGTTCTGGCTGAGCAACCTGTTCGGCGGCGGGCCGTGGACGCGGATTCTGCATCCGTACATGGGCATCGCGATGTTTGTGTTGTTCCTCGGTCTGGTGTTCCGTTTCTGGCGCGCGAACTTCTTTATCGACAACGACTGGAAGTGGATGCGCCGCATCGATCGGGTGCTGGTCAACGACGAAGAAAGTGTGCCGCCGGTAGGCAAATACAACGCCGGGCAAAAGCTGCTGTTCTGGACTTTACTCCTGTGCATGCTGGGTTTGCTGTTCACCGGACTGGTGATCTGGCGCGCCTGGTTCAGTGCGTACTTCGGCATTACCGTGATTCGCTGGGCAATGCTCCTGCATGCGCTGGCCGGGTTCATTCTGGTGCTGAGCATCATCATTCACATCTACGCCGGGCTGTGGATCAAGGGCTCGGTGGACGCGATGATGCATGGCTGGGTCAGCCGCGGCTGGGCGAAGAAACACCATGAACTCTGGTATCGCGACATCACCCGCGATGAACGCCAACCGGACGCGCCGGAACGACCGATCACCAAAAAGGGCTGACGTTTGCCAACCATTCTTGAACCTGGGGAAATCGAAGCGGCGGCCAGTTCGCCGCCGTTTCTGCATCTGCCGCCTTCGAACCTGTTTGCGCTGCGGGCTGATCGGCTGGAACAACTGGCCGAGGGGCATGCGCTGGCAGAGTACCTGCGACTGATTGCCGGGCTGTGCCGGGTGCAGCAGCAGGTGTTTGATGATCCGCCGCTGACCGCACCGTTCGATCAGCAACGGATCGAGGCCTGTCAGCAGCATGGTTTGCCGCCGTTTGCGGCGGACACGTTGGTGCGTGAAGAGGGTTGGCAGGCTTATCTCGATGCTTTGTTGCAGCGCTATGCGCCGGTTGAACAGCCTGCTGTCGTCGACGCGGTGGACACTTTGCGCGCCGCCAGTCCCGGCCAATTGCGCGCGTGGGCCGTGGCGTTGGTCAGTGGCCAATATTCGCTGGTGCCGGCGCAACTGGTGCCGTTTCTTGGCGCAGCGCTGCAAGTGGCGTGGAGTCACTGGCTGCTCAGCGCGCCGAATCTGCAACTCAAACCCAGCGACAGCCTCAGCCAATGCCCGGCCTGTGGTTCACCGGCCATGGCCGGGGTGATTCGCCATCGCGGCAAGCACAACGGTCTGCGTTATCTGGTGTGTTCGCTGTGTGCCTGCGAATGGCACGTGGTGCGGGTCAAGTGCGTGTATTGCGAGTCGAGCAAGGGTCTGGATTATCTGAGCCTTGAGGACGATCGCCATGCTGCCAATCAAGCGCCGCTAAGGGCGGAAGTCTGTCCGGGCTGCAACAGCTATCTGAAACTGGTGTATCTGGAGAACGATGCCGATGCCGAGGCGTTGTCGGCGGATCTCGGCAGTTTGCTGTTCGATATGCGTCTGGCGCAGGACGGCTATCAGCGCTTGGCGCCTAATCTATTACTGGCCCCCGGAGACGAATGACAGCAGGGTCTACACTCTGGCCGAACGATCTGTCTCCAGGAGTGGCTGATGTCCCTGCGGTTACCTTCCATTGATGGTGTGTTGCGGCACCCGGCGTGTGTGCCTTTGCTTGAGCGTCACGGGCGTGAGTCGCTGCTGGCAAGTTTGCGTCAGTTGCTCGATGAGTTGCGCCCCAGCGTGTTGAACGGGCAATTGTCAGCCGTCGAAATCAGCCCCGAAGTGCTCGCTGGCCGCGTCGGTGAACGCCTGGTCCAGCAACAGCGCAGTCACGTGCGCCGGGTCTTCAACCTCACCGGCACGGTGCTGCACACCAACCTCGGTCGCGCCTTGTTGCCCGACGAAGCAATCGACGCGGTGCAAATGGCCGCACGTTATCCGCTCAATCTGGAGTTCGATCTGGCCAGCGGCAAGCGCGGTGATCGTGATGATCTGATTGAAGGCCTGATCCGCGAACTGACCGGCGCCGAAGCCGTCACCGTGGTCAATAACAACGCCGCCGCCGTGCTGCTGACACTCAACAGTCTCGGCGCGCGCAAGGAAGGCATTATTTCCCGTGGCGAGCTGATCGAGATCGGCGGGGCCTTCCGCATCCCCGACATCATGGCCCGTGCCGGCGTGCGTCTGCACGAAGTCGGCACGACCAATCGCACCCATGCCCGCGACTATGAAGCGGCGATCAACCCGCGCAGCGGTTTGATCATGCGTGTGCACGCGAGCAATTACAGCATCGAAGGGTTTACCGCTCGCGTGCCGACTGCGGAATTGGCCGAGTTGGCCCATCGGCATGGCTTGCCGTTGCTGGAAGATCTGGGCAGCGGCAGCCTGTTGGATCTGACCCGTTGGGGATTGCCCGCGGAACCGACTGTGCGGCAGGCGCTGCTGGATGGCGCGGACATCGTCACCTTCAGCGGTGACAAGTTGCTTGGCGGCCCGCAGGCAGGGTTGATCGTCGGGCGCAAAGAGCTGATCGCGAAGATCAAGAAGAACCCGTTGAAACGTGCGCTGCGGGTGGACAAGTTGACCCTGGCGGCAATGGAGGCGGTGCTCGGGTTGTATCGCGATCCCGATCGCCTGGCCGAACGTCTGCCGAGCTTGCGTCTGCTCACCCGGCCGCAGGCAGATATCTTTGCGCAGGCCTCACGCTTGAAGCCCTTGATGGCTGAAATCCTGGGGTCGGTTTGGCAGGTTAGCGCAGTCGAGGCCTTGGGCATGATCGGCAGCGGCAGCCAACCGGTGGCGCGTTTACCGAGTGCGGCGCTGCGTTGCCGTCCGCAGGTTTCAAAGCGTTTGCGCGGGCGCTGCTTGCTGAATCTGGAAGCGGCGTTGCGCGCGTTGCCGATCCCGGTGCTTGGGCGGATTGACGACGATGCACTGTGGCTGGATCTGCGTCAGCTCGACGATGAACCGGCGTGGCTCGGGCAATTGCCGCAGTTGCAGGTCGAGTCGTGATCGTCGGCACGGCAGGGCACATCGACCACGGCAAGACTTCGCTGTTACAAGCGCTGACCGGACAAACCGGCGACCGCCGCCCGCAGGAACGTTCACGCGGCATGACCATCGACCTCGGTTATCTCTACGCTGAACTGGAACCGGGCGCGGGGCTGACCGGGTTTATCGACGTGCCCGGCCACGAGAAATTCACCCACAACATGCTCGCCGGTGCGCAGGGTATCGATCTGGTCTTGCTGGTGATTGCCGCAGACGACGGCGTGATGCCGCAGACCCGCGAGCATCTGGCGATTGTTGAATTGCTCGGCATTCCGCGCGCCTTGGTGGCGATCAGCAAATGCGACCGGGTCGAGGCGGGCAGGGTGGAGGAGGTTCAGCGGCAGGTGCTGGATTTGCTTGAGGCCGGGCCGTTTGCCGAAGCGCCGATCGTGCTTGTGTCGAGCGTGACCGGGCACGGCGTTGATGAACTGCGCGAGACGTTATTGCAGACGCAACGTGAAGTACTGGAGCGCAGCTGCGAAGGTGGTTTTCGCCTGGCCATCGACCGCGCGTTCAGCGTCGCCGGTGCGGGGATTGTCGTGACCGGGACGGCGTTGTCGGGCACTGTTTCGGTCGGCGACAAACTGTTGCTCGGACCTTCCGGCAAATCGGTCCGGGTTCGCGGCTTGCACGCGCAAAATCAACCCGCCGAACAGGCTTTCGCCGGGCAACGGGTGGCTTTGAATATCAGCGGCGAGCGTCTTGAACTGGCGCAGATCCATCGCGGCCAGTGGCTGCTGAGCGAATGGCTGCACGCGCCGACGCAACGGGTCGACATCGACTTTCAACTGCTGCCCGGCGAACGCACTTTCGAACACTTTCACCCGGTGCACGTGCATCTGGGTACACAAGATGTCATCGCCCGGGTGGCCTTGCTCGAGGGGCCGCGCTTGAGACCCGGCGAACGCATGTTCGCGCAACTGCTGATCAATGCGCCGGTGCACGCGGTGAAGGGCGATCGACTGATCCTGCGCGACCAGAGCGCGCAACGCACCTTGGGCGGCGGCCGGGTCCTCGACCCGTTCGCCCCGGCGCGACAACGGCGCAGCCCCGAACGTCTGGAGCAATTGCGCGCCTTAGTCTCGGGCGACGAGTTTGAAAAGGTCTTGCCCGTGCTGCTCAACTACAGCGCCGGCGGCCTTGATCCGCTGCGCCTGGAACGCCAATTCAATCGCCCGCGCTCGACTTGGGCATTAGCGGAAAACGTCCGCCTCATCGACACCCGTCAAGGCCCGCTGCTGTTCAACGTGCAGCGCTGGGCACAGCTGAAGTTCACCCTGTTGGAGCAACTGACGCAGCTCCATGAACTGGAACCCGACCAGATGGGGCCGGATCGCGATCGCTTGCGGCGCTTCAGTGGATTGGCGCTGGAGCGTGCGACGTTTGTCAGTTTGCTGGATGAATTGCTCGCGGCCGGCTCGATCCAGGCAAGTGGGCCGTGGCTGCACCTGCCGGATCATCAGGTGCGCCTGAATGCCGAGGATGAAAGTCTCTGGCTAGGGCTGCAGCCGTTGTTTGAACAAGCCGGTTTCGACCCGCCGTGGGTGCGTGATGTGGCCAACGTCCTGGGGCAGGACGACGCCGTCGTGCGCTTGTTGCTGCGTAAACTGGCGCGTTTGGGTTTGATGCATCAAGTCGTGCGCGACCTGTTCTTGAGTGACGTGCAACTGCGCCAGATGGCGAACGTGCTGCTCAAACTCGCCAGCGAAAATCCGCAGATCCAGGTGACAACCTTCCGCGATGCGCTAGGCTTGGGACGCAAACGCTGTATTCAGTACCTCGAATATTTCGACCGCGTCGGCCTGACCCGACGCCTCGGCGAATCCCGCCAGATCCGCCCCGACAACGCGCTGGCTAACGCCTGCGCACAATGAGTTCAAGGAAGGCAATCGCGCCCGGTGGCGCGGCCGGGCTTCAAACCCGGTTGGGGACGGCATCCGTTCCCGGGCAGGTTCGACTCCGGCTGCCTTCCGCCAGTTTTTCCTCCGGACCTCCCCGCTCCAGTGTTGATTGATCGTTCCCACGCTCCGCGTGGGAATGCAGCCCGGGACGCTCTGCGTCCCATCCAGAGCCGAACGCGGAGCGTCCGTTGAGGCATTCCCACGCAGAGCGTGGGAACGATCTGTATCCCCGCTACTGCGGCAATTCCAGATTATCCATCACCCGATTCACCGCCAGTTCGCCGAGCATGATCAGTTGCGCGATCCCCAACAGCGTCCTGCGCTGCGACGCGGGTATGAGGTGGGCGAAGTCATGGGCGATGGTTCTGGCGGAGGCGAGTGTTTCGCTGGCATCGGCCAGCAGTTCTTCGTTTTTGAAGTCTGCGGTGACGGCGTACATCCGTCGGGTTTTGCGTGGTGGTGGGGTGGAGCCGGGTGGGCAGAGGTAGTGATCGAGCGCGCGTTCTGCGGCGTCGTTGAGCTTTTTTGAATCGAGGGATTCGTAGGGGGAGGCGAGGTCGATTTCGGGCGGGTTGGGTGTTGGTTTTATCATGGTGAAGCTCCTTGAGATGTGGAGCCGTCATTCCATCGCTGCTAAACGGATAGGGTGGCGGCTGTACGCGGGTTAGCAGACCAGGCTCAAGGATCCCGGCGCACCGAAGTGCCCCACGCAAAGCCGCCATAACGTAATGGCGATACTCGCGTGCCTTGAAATTTGCCGAGCTGCTAAACCCGATCGCTGATTCGTCAGCGACGGCACCACAATAGAACCCGCCCCCAAGGCGCACAAGCCGGCGGATTCTGGCGTAGCTGTAGGCAATGGCGCAAGAACTTGTAGCCTGAAAGGCGTGTCGGGAGGTGTCTTTTAAACGCCGGAGTTTAAAATGCAATTTGCGCTGACTTCACTGGCCCCTTCGCGAGCAAGCTCGCTCCCACATTTGGAATGCGTTTCCCTGTGGGAGCGAGTCTGCTCGCGAAAGGGCCATCCCGGTCAGCAGAAAAAACCTTGATCAAGCCCCGACGTTTAAATCACTGGTTAAATAAATCCATCCCTTTTTACGTTAAAACCTCCTGGCTTTGAATCCAATGGTTTGGAATTGCACGTAAACGTCGACTGTTTCATTTGAAACATTTATGCCTTGTGAATAAGGCGGTGTGACCCATTGTGCGCGTCCCCATGTGAAGCATGTGGCTGCCTGCGGCTGAGATGGATTGGAGGTTTTAGCTGTGTACCAATAATGGTAGGGGGATGTGCTTACCTTTTGGAAACTAAAAGACGCGGCCTGGGCAGTCGGGTCGTTTGTGAATTCATGTGGGAAAGGTTGGGCGCCTATGGATGTGAGCCAAGCCATGGACTCTGCGTGAGTGCGGTGCAGCGAGTTGAATACCAGTTCATAAACGTTTTTACAGCTAACCTCGTAACTGTTGGTCGCGCCCCTTTCGTCACGCGCGGTGATGCGTGCGGTTCCTATTCCTGTAGAAACAACATGGCCAGTTTTTGGATCTACGGAAGCAACGTTAAGGTCTGACGAACTGTATTGGTAAGGAGGATTACCGCCCCGAGCTTCTCGTGTGCGATGCGCGTTATCGTGTAAATATGCAGTCGTATCGAAAGGCGGGATATGGGGGGCCGGCGCCGGATAAAAGTGGGGCCCATCCAGCACCATTGGTGAGGTATCTATTTCCAGAGCAGGCGTCGCCTTAACCACATAAGTACGCACCAAAAACCGCTTCGCCAACCCCAAATCCTCACTTTTCCCAAACGCCACCCACATCTCCATGCTCAGTGGCGTCCCATCCTTCAACCCTTTCAAATCCTCATAAGGCGCGGTCGCTTCGAAGTAGCCATTCTTCACCCAGTCATCATTGACGAAGGCAAACGGCGCCGCCCAAATGTATTTTTCATAGGTCGAGTCATCGGCGTTAGTGCCCCTGAACAGCAACCAGACATACTGCCCCACCGCATTGAAGGGAAATCCCGAACACCACATTTTGCCTTCAGGTGTCAGCTCGGCCAGATTCAGCTCCGATCCTTCACCCGCATTGCTCGCTTCCTTCAAGCGAGGAGCGATGAGTTCTGCCTGGGGCAGTTCCTGCACATTGAGGATGAATGGATCAGACGGCTGCGGCTGGCCGTTGCCACGGGTAATGGTGTAACTGACGGTCACTCTGCCGCCCAGACAAAAGGCCACGAGTGCCGGTGGAGCATCGACGTTCAGACCGACCTCGCTGATCGGCCGTGGATCGCTGATGTATGTGCCTTCAGCGTGGGTGCCGGGTTCGGGGATCCAGCTTACGCTGAGCAGGTCGGTGGGGAGGGTGGTGCCTTGTGGCACGACAATAGTGAGTTTGGAAACGGCAGCCATGGGCGCCAAGGTGTTGCCGTTGGCTTGCTGAACGCCGGCGGGTTTCAACTCCATGTAATCGCCTACTACCGTCGCCGTGGCGATGTTGGATTCGGCTTTCAGTGTGTCGTCGAGTTTTCGCAGTAATTTGTATTTGACCGATACGCTGGTGGCGACGATGACGTCTTTGTTCAGTACTTTCAGAACACAGGTTATTTTATTGCCGATGTCGTCCGTTTCGACTTGACCGGTGAGCACCACTGTTTTGTCATCTTGGCCCGCAATTTTCGCGGTGTAAGTGGCTTCAATTTTGTCGCCAGGCTCGAAGCGTGGGTCGACCGTCGATATGTACACCAGCAGTGGATTGCTACCGAGTTTTTTAAGGTCAATGATGCCCGGCTCGTCGGCTGTATCGCCTGCGATTTCTCGCAAAATCGGCGTGTCCAGGAGCGTGCCATCCAGATCCTCATTCACCGCCACCGCAGCAGACCATACCGCATCGGGATCCGGTCCGTTGAGCAGTTGATCGGTCACTGAGTAGGAAAAGTTGAGGACCTTGTTCTGGCGTTTCGCTTTGTCGAGAAACTCACGCTCCACCGTGAAGCAGACGGTCGTTGGCATTTCGCTGCCCGGGTTCGGTGGTTCGGGGGCCTGATCCTTGCTGACCGGGAAGGTCTCTATTTCGCCGTTGCACTTCAGGCTGATGGTGTCGTAAGCGCGGCAGTAGGGATAACTGAAGCAGACGGGCGCGCAGACGAAGTCTTTGCCGACGCCTTGTTTAATGAGGTCGGACAAGTCCAGGTCGAGTTCGGAGTGGCCGTCGATTTCGGGAAAGCGATCCTTCAGGCCGGGGCGGATGCGGTTGTAGAGGATTTCCAGCGGTGGTGTGGAAATGCCTCGATTGTCGCTGCCACGCCTGACGGTGTAGTACAGCTTGTTGACCTTGTCCGGATGCAGGCGCCCCTTGGGAATGCGTAACGTGGTGCGTACGTCCGGATCCTCAATGGTTTCGCTGTCCAGTGCGGCCGGTTCATTCTCAAGCCAAAGCTCCATGACGTCGCCGGGATCCATGGTGCCCGACAACGGTGGGTCGACGAGGACAACGGCGCCTTCACCGTCGGTGACGAGATCATAGGCCACCAAGGGCACGCCGATGTGTGCACCTACCACGGGCGTGGTCTGGCCGTTGACCTCTGGCGGGTCCGGGGCGAGGACGGTGTTGTCCGGCGGGGTTGAGGTGGTCATGGATGAGGCTCCTGCGTGTTGGGAACGGGCAGGGGTTATCAGAGCGCTTAATTGAGAATTGCGCACCTGTCAGATCTGACAGGTGGCGACGAGTGGTCATTGGTTTGGAGGTTAAAAGCAAAAGATCGCAGCCTTCAGCAGCTCCTACGGGCATCGGTGTAGGAGCTGCCGAAGGCTGCGATCTTTTGATCCAAAAAGCGGAAAACCGTCTGACCCTGCTCAAGCCCACTGTGGCGATGAGCAAGCTCACGCGCCACAGGCTCTTGCCTGCTTCTCAGCCCGGCACCTCCAGATTATCCATCACCCGATTCACCGCCAGCTCGCCGAGCATGATCAGTTGCGCGATGCCCAACAGCGTCCGTCGCTGCGACGCCGGTATGAGGCGGGCGAAATCATGGGCGATGGTTCTGGCTGAGGCGAGTGTTTCGCTGGCATCGGCCAGCAGTTCCTCGTTTTTGAAGTCTGCGGTAACGGCGTACATCCGGCGGGTTTTACGTGGCGGCGGTGTGGAGCCGGGTGGGCAGAGGTAATGATCGAGCGCGTGTTCGGCGGCGTCGTTGAGTTTTTTTGAATCGAAGGATTCGTAGGGGGACGCGAGGTCGGTTTCGGGCGGGTTGGGCGTTGGTTTGATCATCGGTAAAGCCTCTAGAGTAATGAAGCTGCCACCGTTCGCTGCTAACGAAGGAGGTGGCGGCTGTACGCGGGTTAGCAGACCAGGACTCTAGAACCCGGCGCACCGAAGTGCCCCACGCAAAGCCGCCATAACGGCAATGAACTTTGTGCGTCTAGAGAAAAACCCGGGCTGCTAAACCCGATCACTGATAATCAGCGACCGCACCACAATAGAACCCGCCCCCAAGGCGCACAAGCCGGCGGATTCTGGCGTAGCTGTAGGCAATGGCGCAAGAATTTGTAGCCTTGAAGGCGTGTCTGGAGGTGTCTTTTAAACACCAGAGTTTAAAAGGCGATTTGCGCTGATTTCACTGGCCCCTTCGCGAGCAGGCTCGCTCCCACAGGTTCGGCGGTGTAAACACAGCCTGATGATCGACGCAGAAACCTGTAGGAATGAGCCTGCTCGCGATTACGGTGTATCAGTCAGCATGAATGTTGCTGAAAAGACGCTATCGCGAGCAGGCTCACTCCTACAGTAACCGCGTTCCTTCAGAAACCAAGTGGGTACTGGATCACCACGTAGATCCGGTCAATGTCATCGCCGGCCTGCGCTTCATTGGCTCGATGTGAAACATGCGACACCTGCACCGACAGATCCTTCGCTGCGCCCGATTGCACGACGTACTTCAAATCGATATCGCGCTCCCAGTGTTTGCCGCCGTCGCCTTGCTGCGGCTGGTAACTGCCGCTGTCAGGATCAAACGGGTTGTACGCGCCACCCTTGGGCGCATGGGTGCCATCGATATGGCTACCGCTGACGTAGCGGGTCATGAACTTCAGGCCGGGGATGCCGAAGGCGCCGAGGTCGAGGTCGTAGCGCGCTTGCCAGGAGCGTTCGTTGGCGCCGTTGAAATCGGCGTATTTGATCGAGTTGGCGAGGTAGATCGAGTCGCCGCCGACGAAATCGAACGGTGTGTCGCCATTGATCTTTTGCCAGCCGAGCATCACCGCGTGCGGGCCGAAGGCGTATTTACCGGAGAGGCTGAACGCGGTGTTGTCGATGGCGCCGGCTAGCGCTCGGCCGGTGTCGCGTGTGTGGTAGAGGTTGGCGTCGAGCAGTACGCCGGACTGTTTGAAGTGCAGATTGCCGTAGTACTGATGCCAGGTGTCGCTCAGGTCGGAGGCATACAGCGCGCCGCCTATTGGGCTGTCGGTGAACAGATCGGCGCCAACAAAACTGATCCCACCGGCCTCGGTATTGGCGCCGTAGCCATAGAAATCGCCTTTGCCGGATGAGCTGTCCTGATTCTTGAACGCGGTGAAATGCCCGGCCACCAGATTGATGTGGTCGAACTCGGCGCTGTTGAGCAGGAAGCCTGTGGCGTACTCCGGTTGCAGGCGTTTGTCGGAGGTGTCGAACACCGGGGTTTCCACGGTCATTTCACCGAAGGCGAGCGTGGTGCGCGAGGCTTTCAGCTTGAGTGCGCCGCCCGCGCTGGAGTAATCGTTTTCGCTGCGGCCATCGCTGTCGACCGGCAGCAGACCGGTGCCGGAATGGCCTTTGCCGCCGTCGAGTTTGAGCCCGGCGAAGGCGTGGGCATCGATGCCAAAACCGACCGTTCCGGCGGTGAAACCAGATGAGAAAGTGCCGATAAAGCCCTGAGCCCACTCCTGTTTGTAGTTTTTGCCGGAGGGTGAGGGCGAGCGGTAGTCGTTGCTCAGGTAGAAGTTGCGGCTGAGGATTTCGCTTTTGGCATCGTCGAAGAAACCGCTGGCGTGGGCGCTGGTGGTCAGACCGCAGAGCAGCGCGAGGAGGGTGAGACGCGAAGGGGCGCGGTCGATCATGGTCGGTGGCCAGCGGCAATTAAGATGGCTGGGATGATCGCGGGAATGTAGGGCAGGGGATTGAGCGGATGTGCTGAATTTACGGGGCTACACAAATCCTGTGGGAGCGAGCTTGCTCGCGAAGGCGGTGCATCAGTCAACATTTTTGCCGGCTGATAAACCGCTTTCGCGAGCAAGCTCGCTCCCACAGGGTTCTGGGCTGAATGAGGGTTTTGTGGCGGGAGCAAAAATCTGCGTCAGCGATGGCGGTGTGTCGGGCAACATTTTTGCTGCCTGACACACCTTTTGATCGCGTTACGACAATGGCGGCGTGCGTGGCGGGATCTGGCGTTTGCTGCCGGTCGATTCAAACGCGGCGGCGAAACGCAGCAGGTTCGAGTCGTCGTAGGCGCGGCCAGCGAAGGTCAGGCCCACCGGCATGCCGATGTCGGCCATCACGCCCATCGGCACGGTGACGGTCGGCACGCCGAGGTGACGGATCGCCAAGTTGCCGTTGGCCACCCAGATGCCGTTGCTCCAGGCGATGTCAGCCGACGCCGGGTTGACGTCCGCGTCCGCCGGGCCGACGTCGGCAACAGTCGGGAACAGCACGGCATCGAGGCCCAGCGTGTCCATCCAGTCTTCGAGGTCGATGCGTCGGGTTTGCTCCAGGCCGCGCAGGCCGTCAGGCACGGTGCTGATTGCATTCCACGGGGTGATGCCGCGCTCGGCCATGCGCACGTACTCATCCATGCCGGCAGCCAGATCGCCTTCACGGTTGGGCAGGGTGCCCGGGTCGTGCGGGAAGATTTTCGGCCCGTCGACGTCGACCAGACGATTGAGTTTCGGATCGCCGTTGGCTTGCAGGAAGTCGTCGAACGCCCACGCGGTCAGGTCCCACAGCTCATGGTGAAGGAACTCTTTGGAGACCAGCCCCCGAGTGAACACGGTTGGCGCGCCGGGGCGATCGCCTTCGCAGTTGGAGACCAGCGGGAAATCGGTTTCGATGACTTCGGCACCGGCCGCTTCGAGGGCTTGGCGCGCTTGCTTCCACAAGTCGATCACCGAGGCGCGGGTGTTGATGCGCTGGCCGGTCGGGCCACCGATGCCCGGGGCTTCGCTGGTGCCAGCCTCAGGGTCGGCATTGATGAACATGCGCGGCACGGCGAAACGCTTGCCGGCCAGCGCTTTGGCGTCGGCGGCCAGATCGGCGTAGGCGGCGGGGCGCACGGAACTGACGCTCGGAATCGGCACCCACGGTTGCAGACGCCAGAGGTCGCCACGGGTGTCCGGGTCTTCGGCGACGACGATGTCGAGGACTTCGAGCAGATCGGCCATGGTCCGCGCGTAAGGCACGACGACGTCCATGGTCGGGGTCAACGGCCAGTTGCCGCGCACCGAGATCACCCCGCGTGACGGCGTGTAGGCGCACAAACCATTGTTCGACGCCGGGCCACGCCCGCTCGACCAGGTTTCTTCAGCCAGCCCAAACGCGGCAAAACTCGCGGCAGTGGCGGTACCGGCACCGTTCGACGAACCGGAGGCAAACGGCGCGGTGAGGTAATCAGCGTTGTAAGGGCTTTCGGCGCGACCGTAGACGCCACGTTGCATGCCGCCATTGGCCATCGGCGGCATGTTGGTCTTGCCCAGGCAAATCGCCCCGGCCGCGCGCAGACGTTCGATGGTGAAGGCATCGCGATAAGCGACCAGATCGGCGAAGGCCGGGCTGCCGGACGCTGCCGTGAGGCCTTTGACCAGATAGCTGTCCTTGGCGGTGTAGGGGATGCCGTCGAGCGGGCCGAGGGTTTTGCCTTCGGCGCGACGGGCATCGGACGCCCGGGCTTCGTTCAACGCTTCAGGGTTACGCACGACCACGGCATTCAGCGCCGTTGGGGTGTCGGCGCCATCGTAGGCATCGATGCGTGCGAGATATGCCTGTACCAGTTCGACTGCGGTGGTCTGGCCGGACTCGAGCGCGGCGCGCAGTTGGGCAATGGAAACTTCGGTGACTTCGATCATGCGGTCACCGCCGTTTGAATTTGGGTGTTTTTCCTGGAATGGGTGTTCATATCGGTTCTCGTTGCACAGCTATAAGCGACAAGGTTAAGACTGGCGCCTATTTAACACCAAGCGGGGCGCGGAGTAATCGGCGGGATTGTTGTTTGTTCGACAATGAATCTTCGGCGAGCCCTTCGCGAGCAAGCTCGCTCCCACAAGGATTGCATTTCAAATTTGGAGCCAGGGCGCCAAGTGAAATGCGTTCCAAATGTGGGAGCGAGCTTGCTCGCGAAGGCGTCAGCCCGGCCAACCCATCATTTCAGCCGATCACAAAACGCCGTACTCCCGCGCCGTCCGATCCACCGCAATCCGCGTCTTGTCGATCAACTCATCCAGCTCCGCGCGCGTGGCCACCAGCGCCGGGGCCATGATCATCCGCCCCAACGTCGAACGAATGATCAAGCCTTCCTCAAAGCCAATCGTGCGGCAACGCCAGGCGATATCGTTTTCATTGGCAAAACGCTTGCGCGTCGCTTTGTCCTCAGCAAACTGCAACGCAGCCACCAAACCAACCCCCTGAATCTCACCCACCAACGGATGACTGCCGAACACCTCGCGCAGGCAATTTTGCAGGTACGGCCCGGTGTCGGTTTTCACCTGAGCCACCACGCCCTCATCACGCAACGCCTTGAGGTTGGCAATCGCCACGGCGGCCGCGACCGGGTGCCCGGAGTAGGTCAGGCCATGGGCAAACACGCCACCTTTCTCGACCAATGCTTCAGCCATGCGCCGCGACAGAATCAAGCCACCCATGGGGATGTAACCCGAGGTCAGGCCCTTGGCGATCGATAATGTGTCGGGCTCAAAACCAAATGCCTGATGGGCAAACCATTCACCGGTGCGGCCAAAACCGCCAATCACTTCATCCGCACACAACAACACATCGTATTGACGGCAGATACGCTGGATTTCCGGCCAGTACGTCGCCGGCGGAATGATCATCCCCCCCCGCACCCTGAAACGGTTCGGCGACGAACGCGGCGACCTTGTCGGCGCCAAGCTCCAGAATCTTGTCTTCCAGTTGCCGCGCCGCTTGCAGGCCAAACTCTTCCGGGCTGAGGTTGCCTTCATGGGCGAACCAGTACGGCTCATCAATGTGCGCGACATCGGGAATGGTCCCGCCCATCTCATGCATGAATTTCATCCCGCCCAACGCCGTCGCGGCCAGGGTCGAGCCGTGGTAGCCGTTCCAGCGGCCGATCATGATTTTCTTCTCGGGCTGGCCCATCACCTGCCAGAACTTGCGCACGGTGCGGATCAGCACTTCGTTGGCTTCGGAGCCGGAGTTGGTGTAGATCGCGTGGCTGTAGTGCTTGGGCAACAGACTGAAGAGCAGTTCGGACAGCTCGATCACCGCCGGGTGAGTGGTGTGGAAGAACATGTTGTAGTAGGGCAGTTGTTCCAGCTGCGCGGTCGCAGCAGCGGCGAGATCCTTGCGCCCGTAGCCGAGGTTGGTGCACCACAGGCCGGACATGCCATCCAGATAGCGATTGCCGTCGTTATCCCACAACGCCAGGCGATCGCCGCTGACCATCACCCGTGGACCTTCCTCGTTGAGCGCCTTCTGATCAACGAACGCGTGGATGTGGTGAGCGGCGTCAGAGGCTTGGTAATCGCGGGTACTGCGGGTCGAATCGAGTTCGGCGGACATGGCGGATCTCCAGAGCAAAGGGTAAGTGGGTGCGTTCGTCACAGCGCTGCACGGGGAAAGTTTTGTCATCTAAAAATATTTTTGTAAAGAAAATATTTGTCGGTAAAAAAAGATAACCGTAGGCTGACCGCCATTGGCAACGATCAACAGAGGCAACATGAGCGGACTCAGAGAACGGCAGAAGGAACAGCGCCGGCAGGTGATTGCCGAGGCGGCGCTCGAGTTGTTCAAGCGCAATGGCTTTGCGGCTACCACGCTGGACCAGATCGCCGTGCAGGCGGGCGTTTCCGCGCCAACGGTGGTGAATTATTTCGGCGGCAAGCAGGAGATTCTGCTGGCCTTGCTTAAGCAACCCGACGAGCAAGCCATGCGCGAGGCGCGGGCGAATCTCGACGAGAACAGCGATCCGCTGGAGGCGCTGTGCGAGTTCGAAGGGCTGATGACCGATTACCAGCTACAAGCGATGCCGGCTTCGTTGTGGCGAGAATTGGCGCCGTTCCTGCTGACCGGTGAGTTGGCTGAGGCGATGAGCCCGTGGAATGCCGCCGTGATCGAAGAGACCAAAGCGCTGCTTCTGCATTTTCAGCAGGCCGGCAAAGTGCGCGAATCGATCGATCTCGACGTGGTGGCGACGCTGTTCAACCAATACGCAAACATGGCGTTCATTCGCCTCGCCACGCAGGAAGTCCCGGATCGGGCCGCGCACGCCTTGCACATGCGCGGGGTTTTGAATCTGTTGTGTCACGGCATGCTGGAGCGCTAAGGCTAAAAGACGATGTGCCGGAAGTGAACTAGGCTCACAGCGGTTCATCGATGGCCCACCCGGGAGCGCCGACATGGAAGACAAACCGCTGATCACGTTTCAGAGTTCCAGAGCACTGCTGGACGTGCTCATTCGAGCGGGCCTGATCACCGTTCTGGTGCTGTTCTGCTACGACATTTTCCATCCGTTTCTCAATGTCATGCTGTGGGCGCTGATCCTGGCCGTCACGCTGTATCCGCTGAATCAGGCTCTGGGCGCGAAACTCGGTAATCGCTACGGCTGGGCGGCAATCATTCTGGTGCTGCTGGGCCTGGTGATTCTGATGCTGCCGTTGAGCCTGCTGGGTGCTTCGATCGCCGATTCGATCAAGGGCAGCATGCACACGTTCGAAGCGGGGCAGTTCGAGATACCGCCGCCACCGGCCAGTGTTGAAGGCTGGCCGTTGATTGGCGCGCCGCTTTACGGCATCTGGATGCACGCTTCGCAGGACCTGAGCTGGGCGTTTCAGGAGCTGGCGCCGCACCTCAAGGACTGGAGCAAAGTGGTGTTGCATCAAGCCGCTGGCGTCGGCGCAGGCATCGTGGTGTTTGTGATTGCCTTGATCGTTGCCGGGTTGATCATGCACCACGGCGAGCGCGGCCACCGCACAGCGGTTGCAGTCACCACACGCATTTCCGGGCCGGTGCGCGGCCCGCAGATCGCCGAACTGTGTACGGCAACCATCCGCGCCGTGGCGCAGGGCGTGGTTGGCATCGCCTTTATTCAGATGCTGCTGGTTGGCGTGGCACTGGTGGTCATGGGCGTACCGGCGGCCGGCATTCTTGCCTTGATGGTGTTGCTGCTGGGCATCACCCAATTGCCGGTGTTGCTGATCACGCTGCCCATCGTGATTTATGTCTTCGCCGTGGACGGGGTCAGCGCCAGCACGATTATCTTTGCGGTGTGGATGGCGATTGCCGGGCTTGCCGACAACGTGCTCAAACCGATGCTGCTGGGACGCGGCGTCGCGGTGCCGATGCCAGTAGTACTGATCGGCGCGCTCGGGGGCATGGTCACCAGCGGCATTATTGGTTTGTTCACCGGGCCGGTGATTCTGGCGGTTGGCTATGAATTGTTCATCGGCTGGGTGTATCAACCGGCCGATATCACCGAGCTTCTGGAGAGCCAGCGCAAAGCAAATCTACCGTGACACTTATCCCTCTCGCTGACGCATTGGCGTACACCTCAGCGGACGTCTAGGCTGGTCAGTCAGTCGCCCTTCGGGCGCAACGCCCACGCAGGGACAGGAGCGGAACCGATGAAAGCCCCAGCCAGTATGGTCTGCCTGATGTTCACACTGGTTCTCGCGCCGGGAGTCCGCGCCGAAGACCCGCCGGCGACGCCCCCTCACGCGGCCACCGATGATGCGCCGTTGATCAACCCGCAAGTGGTCGACAAGCTCATCGATATGGGCGATTACCTGCGCAGCCTGCCGAAATTCCAGGTCGACGCCCAAGTCTCGCGCGACACGGTTCTGGAATCCGGGCAGAAGATCAAGACCGAGTCCGCCAACACCCTGAAAGTGGTCGGCCATGATCGCCTGTATGCGAAAAGCGAAGGCGATGTGCGCACCCGCGAGTTTTTCTATAACGGCAAAAAACTCACCCAGTATTCGCCATACCTGAAGTACTACACCACCGTCGACGCCCCGGCCACGGTGGCGGAAACCCTACACAAGGTCGAGAACTTCTACGGTGTGCAGGTGCCGATGGAGGACCTGTTTCTGTTCGGCAGTGATCAGGCGCAGATCGATGCCTTGAAAGCCGCGTTGTACGTGGGCCCGTCGGTCATCAAGGGTCAGCTCTGCGACCATTTGGCGTTTCGCCAGGAGGGCATCGACTGGCAATTGTGGCTGACCCGCTCCGACAAACCCTTGCCGTGCAAGCTGGTGATCACCACCACCGACGATAAGAGCTTCCCCGAGTACAGCGCGGTGTATCAGTGGAACCTCAAGCCGACCATTCCGGACACGCAGTTCACCTTCAAACCGGGCAAAGGCGATGTGGCGATTGCGTTCAAACAAGCCAGCGATCAGGGAGGGCAGTGACATGAACAAGTCGATGACGTGGAGTCTGTTGTTGTCGCTGGCCGCCACCACGCTGCTGACCGCCGGTTATGTCGCCGAAGCCGATGCCCGGGGGCAACGCGCCCAAGGACATGCGCGCGCCAACGTCAATCGCGCGCCGGCGCCGAACGCGCAACGGGCGCAGCGGATCAATGCACCGCAGCGCACCAATAATGTCAGTGCCGGTAACCGGGTCAATTCGGGCAATCGGGTCAATTCGGGCAATCGGGTCAATTCGGGTAACCGGGTCAATGTCGGCAACAACGTTGGTAACCGCACGAACGTCAACAACGGCAACCGAAACGTCAACATCGACAACAGTCGCGATGTCGATATTGATGTCGACGGCCATGGCCGTTATGGCTACGACGATCACTACCATCCGGTGGCGGCTGCAGTGGCGGTAACGGCAACCGTCGCGGCCACCGCGGCGGTGGTAGGGGCAATCTTTACCCCGGCGCAAATGCCCAGCAGTTGCGTGCAGGTGATTCAGTACAACGTCGCCTACATGCAATGCGGCTCGACCCGGTACCAGCCGCAGTATCAAGGCAGTGATGTGACGTATGTGGTGGTCAATGCACCGTGATCAGGCTTTCGGCACCCACGCTTGCATCTGCGCCAGCATGCCACGGCCGCCACGGCGTAACCCGGTGGCCAGGGTCAGCCACGACAGTTCGGTAACGATCACGTGTGCGGCGGGCACCAACCGCACTTCACCGGCGGTGCCGCCGGCCGGCCCACCGTCCGGCATGAAAATCGTCAGCCAGTCATCCACGCTTTCGACGATCAGGCACAGGCGAAAGCCTTCGCCCTCGGCAATCAGGCCGACCTTGGAACCGTCCTCGTTTTCCAGCCCGGCAAACCGCGCCGTGGTGTCCTTGAACAACTGGTAACCGGGCAGGTTGCTGAGCAGCTTGTTTTCCGTGGCCTCCAGCGCCCGCGCCGCCGCAGACGTGCGTGCCAGCAGCCCGGCGAGAAAACACAGGACGATCAGGCCCAGCAACGCCGCCAGACTCACCAGCGTCACGCCCGCCACGTCATAGCCCTTGAACATCGGCAATAACTTTTCTACCGGCCCGCGCAGCAGGTGGATGGCTTTTTCGATCAGCACGACGATCAACACCAACGGCAGAATGAACAGCAGACCGCCGACCACGGTGGTCTTGATGAACTTGAACATGACGGCTCCTTTAATGACGGGCGATGCGGATTCAAGGCTAGCTGATCTGTGTTCGCCTGCCGGAAGCGCTCAGCGCTGGAGCGGGCTTTATCAGCGCCGCCAACTGCCCAAGGGTAACTCGACCTCGCGCTCGGCTGCAGCCAACGCCTTTTCCAGCCCGGACTTGTCCAGCGGCGCGCAGTAAGCCGGTTTCGCCCGCTCGAATCGCCAGCTCTCATCGAGGCCTCCGGCGTCGACCGCATCGAAGCCGAGTTCGTCCAGCAAACCCACGACCAATGCCTTGGCGTCAGCGTCATCTGCGGCGACGGGCAGGGCGCGCCGCTCGCTGGAATCATGCGGGCGGCCATCCGTAAGCAAGTCCGCGGCGAGGATGGCATTGAACACCTTGACCACCGTGGCACCGCGCAAATGCTCTGCGAGCAAGCGGCTGGTGGTGCTCTGGAACGTGTCGAGTACGGCGATGTGGCCGTCGCGATCAGGGTAATAGTTGTTGGCGTCGAGCACGGTTTTCCCTTCGAACCCGGCTGGCGGCAGGCTCGGGATGTGTTCGTAGGGGATGGCCAGCAACACCACGTCGGCAAACTGTGTGGCCTGTTCGGCCGTGCCGATCTGGCAGCCGGTGATGCCGGCGAGCACGCTGCTCATGGTCTTCGGGCCGCGTGAGTTACTGAGCATTACTTCGTGCCCGGCGGCGAGGACGATTTGCGCGACGGCGCGCCCGATGAATCCGGCTCCAACGATTCCAATGCGCATGGTGTGTTCCTCTGTCAGGTGGGGAGCCACTATGATGATTCCTGCCCAGATGCAGATAAATTGCACTCTGTTACTTACTTTCGCTAACAGGAGTTTCGAATGGATCGGCTGACCAGCATGGCGGCTTTCGTGATGGCGGCTGAAGCGGGCTCGTACGCCAGCGCTGCGCAACGCCTCGACATGTCGGCGCAAATGGTCGCCAAACACGTGGCCGCCCTTGAACAGCGGCTGGGTGCGCGGTTGCTCAATCGCACCACGCGCCGGCAGAGCCTGACCGAACTGGGCCAGGCCTACTACGAGCGCTGCAAGCACATCGTCACTGAGGCAGAGGCCGCTGATTCGCTGGCGCAGATCATGAATGACACGCCGCGCGGCAAGCTCAGGATCAGCGCGCCGGTAACCTTCGGTTCGTACAGCTTGATGCCGTTCATGACCGCGTTCTTGCGCGAATTCCCTGAAGTGGAAATTGATCTGCACCTGACCGACCGTGCGGTGGATCTGGTGGAGGAGGGGTTTGAGGTGGCTTTCCGGATCGGCCCGTTGGCCACGGCCAGTCTGACCGCGAGGCCATTGGCTCCGTATCGACTGATCGTCTGCGCGGCGCCACGCTATCTGGCGGAACACGGCACACCGCAAGTGCCCGCCGATCTGCAACAACATGAGTGCCTGGGTTATGCCTATTGGTCACGGCCTGCCGATCACGAGTGGTCGTTTTTCAACGGTGCGCAGGTCGAGCGCGTGCCGGTGAGCAGTCGCTTGCACGTCAACGAGAGCAAGGCGTTGTTGTCAGCGGCGGTGGATGGTTTCGGGATTGTGCTGGGGCCTGCCGACTTTCTTGAACCGGCATTGCGCAGAGGCGAGTTGGTGAGGTTGTTGGAGGGGTTTGAGGCGCCGAGCAGAGCGATGCATCTGCTGTACACGGCGCATCGGCAGAAGACCGCGAAAGTGCGCCAGTTCATCGATGCCGCGGTCAGCCGATTTGGCTGACCGGGCGATTTGGATGAGTGAATAAAGCGACTCAGTTAATTCGCGGATGCTGCTGCACCAGTTCCTTGCGCTTGGCTTCCAGCGCAGCGATTTCGGCGTCGATGTCCTCGATTTTCTGCTCGATATTGTCGTGATGTTCTTGCAGCAGTTCCTTGGCTTCCTCGAGGTCCGAGGCTGCCGGCGCGGCACCGCGCAATGGCTTGTTTGCGGTTTCCTTCATGGTCACCCCGGTGGCCAGACCGATCACGGCGATGACCATCAGGTAATACGCCGGCATGTACAGATTATTGGTGCTCTCGACCAGCCACGCGACCACGGTCGGAGTCAGGCCGGCGATCAATACCGAGACGTTGAAAGCAGCCGCCAGCGCGCTGTAGCGAATGTGCGTGGGAAACATCGCCGGCAGGGTCGAGGCCATGACGCCGATAAAGAAGTTCAGCAGCACGGCCAGCATCAGCAGACCGGCGAAGATCAAACCGATCTTGCCGCTGTTGATCAGCATGAACGCCGGGATCGCCAGAATGAACAAGCCGATGCTGCCAACCACGATGAAAGGCTTGCGGCCGATCTTGTCGCTGATGAAGCCAATCGCCGGTTGTACGAAGAGCATGCCGACCATGATCGCGATGATGATCAACACGCCACGGTTTTCGCTGTAGTGCAGATTGTGCGAGAGGTAACTCGGCATATAGGTGAGCAGCATGTAGTAGGTGACGTTGGTCACCGCCACCACGCCAATGCAGGTCATCAGGCTGCGCCAGTGTTTGGTCGCGACCTCCTTGAAAGAGACTTTCGGGCCACCGGCGAGGCCTTCACGATCGCCTTGCTCAAGCTTTTCGACGTGCTGCTGGAACGCCGGGGTTTCTTCCAGGGCGTGACGCAAGTAGAGGCCGATCATGCCCAGCGGCAAGGCGAGGAAGAACGGCAGACGCCAGCCCCATTCTTCGAACTTGGCTTCGCCCAGCGTGGTGGAGATCAACACCACCACACCGGCACCGAGAACGAAGCCGGCAATCGAGCCGAAATCCAGCCAACTGCCGAGGAAGCCACGCTTGCGGTCCGGCGCGTATTCGGCGACGAAGATCGACGCTCCGGTGTATTCACCGCCCACCGAGAAGCCTTGGGCCATTTTCGCCAGCAACAGCAGGATCGGCGCCCAGATGCCAATCGAGGCATAGGACGGAATGAGGCCAATAGCGAAGGTGCTCAGCGACATGATCACGATGGTCGCGGCGAGGACTTTCTGTCGCCCGTACTTGTCGCCCAAGGCGCCGAAGAACAAGCCGCCCAGCGGCCGGATCAGGAAGGGCACCGAGAACGTCGCCAGCGCGGCGATCATCTGGGTGCCGGGGTCGGCGCCGGGGAAGAACACTTTGCCGAGCACATAGGCGACGAAGCCGTAAACACCAAAGTCGAACCATTCCATGGCATTGCCCAGGGCGGCTGCGGTAATCGCTTTGCGCATCTTGGCGTCGTCGACAATGGTGATGTCGTTCAGGCCGATCGGCTTGACGGTTTTCTTGCGTGATTTCATCCGGGTCTTCTCTTTGCTGATCCATCGTGCCGCGTAGATGCCATCTTTTTGATGGCGCGTACTCTTTGGCTCAGATACATGAGGACACGAAATAATTCACTGCCCGGCGCTTTTTTCCTGGCACACCTGTGTAGGAGTTGCCGAAGGCTGCGATTGATCGTTCCCACGCTCTGCGTGGGAATGCAGCCGAGGACGCTCCGCGTCCCAATAAGATCGCAGCCTTCGGCAGCTCCTACAGGGGATATGTGTTTACCGGCGGATGGCCGTATACGATTGCCGCAGGTCGCTGGCCCAGCCGTCCAGCACCACTTTGATGTCGTCGGCGGTCAACACCTGCTTGTCGTTCTCCAAGGGCACGCCGGTGCCTTTGCGCACCACTTCAGCAATCACTTCGCCGGTCGAACCGTCCTCGAACGAAACCTCGGTGGCGACCTGACTGTCCTGATCGCGGATGCCGGTCGCCGTGCTCACACCGGCAGCGACGAGGGTGACGGGCAGCCACTCATAAAAGCGCAAACCCTGAGTGCTGGTCGCCACTTGGGTGATGGCGGGGCGCACCACCAACGTGTTCGGCCCCGGTTGGTTGACCAGATGCATCACCTTGCCCAATTCCAGCCGCAGCGCCGCATCGTAGTAGTCAGTAACCCCGGACAGCGTGCTCAGCGGAATCCGCGACGTCGGCTCGGCACTTGGGTAAAACTGGCTTGGTGCCAGGTAAACCTGGGTATATCGGCCCCGGGCGAGTGCCGGGCTGACCCACGCCAGGACAGGCTGGCCGGACGGCGACTGGCGCTCGGCCAAGACGCTGTAGTCATGCAGAAAGCCGCTGTGTTCGACCTTGTTACTGCTGCAGGCGGACAGGCTCAGGGTGGTGGCGAGGGCCAGCGACAGCGAATGCGTGCGGGTCATTAACGGGTTTCCTTGTGAGGTTGCGTGGCGATGCTGTCCGAGCATTCGATGTGCAACTGGCCGTGGCTCATGATCCATTGGATCAGGTCGGCGGCAGCGATGCTGTGGACGTATTCGACCCAGTGCGCATTGGTCGGGCTGAACTGCTCGAAGTAGCGGCGCAGGACGATGCGGCTCTGATCGCTGGAAACGCTCAGGCACGACTCCTGAAACACGATCGGTGTGTCGGGGCCGAGCGCGGCGGTGCGCTGGCTGAGGATCAAGGGACGATTGCTGTTGTGCCCCTCGGCGCAATGGTTGTCGTTCAATAGCTTCATGCGAACCCCCTGGATTGGAATGGCCGCAGAATGCCCGCGCGGTTTTGCCAGAGAATGTCCGCTTGATGTCTGGCGCGTAGAAATGTTGCTCGATTGAAATAAATGACCCGGGCGGCGAAATGGCTTTAGATTGGCGTTTTTTCGCCGCATGGATCTGTAATTGTGAGCAGACTGCTGTTCGTCGACGACGACGTGGAAATTCTCGCGCTGCTGAAGAAATTCTTCGTGCAGCACGCCTATGAAGTCGACGTCGCGCCGCATGGCGAGGCCATGTGGGCGGCGATCGCGCAGAACCGTCCGGACACGATCATTCTTGATCTGATGATGCCCGGCGAAAGTGGTTTGAGCCTGTGCCAGAAGGTGCATACGCAACTGGGCATTCCGATCATCATGCTCACCGCCATGGCCGAACTGAGTGATCGCATTGTCGGGCTGGAACTGGGCGCGGACGACTACCTGACCAAACCGTTCGCCCCGCAGGAACTGCTCGCGCGGGTGCGTGCCTTGCAGCGTCGTGCCAGTGAACAGCGGCATCCGGTCGAGCCTTCGCGCCCGGTGATCGGCTTCGCCGGTTGGCATCTGGACATCACCTGTCGCGAATTGCGCTCGCCGGAAAACGTGATGATTCCGTTATCCGGCGGCGAGTTCGATTTGCTCGTGGTGTTCCTCGATCATCCGCAACGCATTCTGACCCGCGAACAGTTGATCGACCTGACTCACGGCCATGGCCATGACGCTTTCGACCGCAGCATCGATGTGCAAGTCGGTCGCCTGCGGCGCAAGATCGAGCCGGACAGCAAGCGCCCGGACCTGATCCGTACCGTGCGCAACGGCGGATATCTGTTCACCGCCAAGGTCAGCCGCTCGTGATTCGCCGACTGTGGCGTGGCGACACCCTGCGCCGGCGCATCGCCCTGACGATCATTGCGGCGATGGTCGCGTCGCTGGCGTTGAATGCCCTGTTCGTGCAAGTCGCCGGGATCTGGGCACGGCCGCCGATTGAACGCACCGGCCTGCTCGAGCAGATTGCCGCGACCTCGCGGGTGATCGAAGCCGCCCCGGCCAACCTGCGCCCGCAACTGGCCGCAGCGGCGAGCAGCGCCATGCTGCAAGTGTCGTGGAAAGCACAGCGCGCCGACTTCGATCTGCCCAATGACGGCCTTCGCCTGCCAGCGAGCCGGGTGCCGGTGCTGCAGCAACTGCTGGGCAATGATCGAAAAATCGAGGTGTTCAGCCCGGGCGACTGGCCGAAAGGCGGTGCCCAGGCGCATTACGCCGCCGTCGTGCAATTGGTCGATGGCAGCTGGTTATCCTTTATCCCGCCTGAGCGGAGTTGGGGCCTGGAGTTTGGCGCGCGTATCATCATCGTCATCGCATTGGGCCTGATTGCCACGCTGCTGGTTGCCTGGATCGCCACCCGCCAACTGGCCAACCCCTTGCAGCGTTTCGCCCGCGCCGCCAGACGATTTGGCACCGACCTTCGCGCACCGCCGATCAAGCTCGAAGGCCCCGACGAAATTCGTCAGGCGATCATCGCGTTCAACACCATGCAGGCGCAGATCCAGCATTTCATCGCCGAGCGTACGCATATGCTGGCGTCGATCTCCCACGATTTACGTGCGCCGCTGACACGCATGCGTTTGCGCAGTGAGTTCATGGAAGACCTCGATCATCAGGGCAAACTGATTCGCGACGTTGAAGAGATGCAGTCGATGATCAACGCCGCGCTGGCGTTCTTCCGCGAAGACACCCATCGCGAGCAAACCACAGCATTTGATCTGTCGGAACTGCTGCAAACCATCGTCGACGATTACCGTGATCAGCAGATCAATGTCGACTTCGGCGGCCCGGCGCATTTGGTGTATGAAGGCCGGCCACTGGGGATCAAACGGGTGGTCGTCAATCTGCTGGAGAATGCGCTGAAGTATGCGCAGCGTCCGGTCATTGCGTTGAAGCGTGACGAGTATTCGATTCGCATCGAGGTCAGCGACGAAGGCCCCGGCATTCCCGAGGTGGCGTTGGAGCAGGTCTTCGATCCGTTCTTTCGGCTGGAGACTTCACGCAATCGTGACACCGGCGGTGTGGGTCTGGGTCTTTCCGCAGCGCGAGCCATCGTCCGTGAGCAGGGCGGTGAATTGACGCTGAGCAATCGCAAGAGCGGAGGGTTGATCGCGAAGGTCGAGTTGCCTGTGTGAAATTTCTTCTGTAGATTTTCATGAAATTACAAGAAACAAATTTCATGGGGTCGTGAATGTTTCAGCAATCCAGCCAGCACGTCGACAGCTATTACGCCCACAGTTGCGCCGATATTCTGCGTGATCGAGTGGTGCTGGAAGGCGAACATGACGCCGACGTGGTGGTCATCGGCGCCGGTTTCAGTGGCCTGCACACCGCGTTGCGTCTGGCCTTGGCGGGTAAACGCGTGATCGTGCTGGAGGCCAGTCGCGTGGCGTGGGCGGCCTCGGGGCGTAATGGCGGGCAGGCGATTCTCGGTTGGTCGTGCGATATGCCGCCGCTGGAAGCCGCGCTCGGTTATGAGCGGGCCAGACGGCTTTGGGATGGTATGCGCTGGGCTGCCGACGAACTGCGCGAATTGCCCGGCCGCCATGGTTTCGATTGCGACTATCGCCCCGGGCATTTGTGGACGTCGGTGATGCCACGGCGGGTCAGCTTGCTCAGCGAATGGCAACACGAGGCCAGCCATAAGTGGGGCCATGATGGGTTGCAGTTCATTCCTCGTGATCAATTGCCGGAATGGGTGGCCACCGATCGCTATCAGGCCGGGCTTTACGATCCTGAGGGCGCACACCTCAATCCTCTGAAACTGGCCTTGGGCCCGGCGGCCGCCATCGAGCGGGCCGGCGGGCGTATTCATGAACAAAGCAAGGCGCTGAGTTATCAGGAGCAGGGCGACGGCTTTCGGGTCAACACCGAGCGCGGTTTGGTGCGCGCCGATGTGCTGGTGTTGGCCTGCAATGCCTACCTCGATGAACTCGACCCGCAACTGTCCAGTTGCATTCTGCCGGTGGGCACTTATCAAGTCGCCACCGAACCGCTGACGCCTGAGCAGGCCAATGCGCTGTTGCCGCGTAATGTTTGCGTGACCGACAACCAGTTCGTCCTCGATTACTTCCGCCGCACACCGGACAACCGCTTGTTGTTCGGCGGCGGCTGCACTTACCTGGGCGGTATGCCCAAGGACATCGCGGCGGCAACGCGGCCATTTCTTGAGCGAGTGTTCCCACAGCTCCAGGGCGTCGGCATCGAGTTTGCCTGGGGCGGGCATATCGACCTGACGATCAACCGCACGCCGGACGTGGGCGGCGAGGGTAACCGTTATTGGCTGCAAGGCTACTCGGGGCACGGCGTCCTGCCGACATTGGCTGCCGCACGTGCGGTGTCCCATGCGATCCTCGGCGATAGTGATGAATTGGCGTTGTACCAGGGCCTGAGCAATGGCCGTTTTCCCGGTGGCAAACATTTCGCGGCACCGCTGGAAGCCATCGGCAAGGCTGGTATCGACTGCGCGACAGCATTTGATGAGACTTTGACCATGAACAAGCAAGAAGAAATCGCCGCGCTGGCGATCCTCATCCACGACCTGCGCAAGCACAAGAAATGGACCCTCAAGGAACTGGCCGACAAGATCGGCCGTTCGGTCGGCTTCCTGTCGCAGGTCGAGCGCGGTTTGTCGCGGCCTACCGTGGCGGACCTGACTGCGATCAGCGAAACCTTCGGCGTGCCGACCACGTATTTCTACAGCCTGCCCAAGCCCAAGGAATTGCCGTGGGTGACGCGCCCGGACGAGCGTCGCACGCTGTATTACGCCAATGGCATCACCGACATTCTGGTATCGCCGCAGATGCGCGCCTCGTTCTCCATGCTCGAAAGTCATCTCGAAGCCGGCGCCAGCAGCGGCGATCGCCATCTGACCGACAGCTCGGAGCAGGGCGGTTACGTCCTCGAAGGCGAACTGACGTTGTGGCTGGGCGACGATGAAGAGCCGGCTACGTTGAAGGCCGGCGACAGCTTTCAGTTCGACAGTCATACCCGCTGCCGCTACGGCAACCTCACCGAGCAGCTCACCCGCGTGCTCTGGGTCTACACCTGATAACCATAAAGGATGAACACGATGGACGCTGTCTGCGCTGACCTGCTCGCCGAAGTACGGGCGTTTCGCCAACGCTACCCCGAGGTGCGTTATGTCGACCTGATTTGCCTGGACATCCCGGGGCATTTTTACGGCAAGCGTTATCCGGTAGACATGCTCGAAAAAGTCGCCGCCGGCAGCGTACTGAAGCTGCCGCAGAATTGCGTACTGTTGGGCGTGCAGGGTGGTTTGTTCCCGATTGGCGATTACTGCTTCAACGACGGCGACCCGGATGCCGTGCGCCGTCTGGTGCCGGGCACACTGAAACCGGTGACATGGGAAGCGCAGCCGCTGGGGCAGATGCTGATCACTTCCGACGGCACTGAAAAGCCGATCGAATTCGAACCCCGTGAAGTGCTCGCACAGGTGCTTAAGCGCCTGGCGCGCAAAGGCATTCATCCGGTGGTGGCCTTTGAGCTGGAGTTCTACCTGTTCGATAAAAAGCTGCGCGACGGTCTGCCGCAATTCCCCCGCGACGACCTGACTGACGACGCCGATGATCAACCGAACCTGCACATCGAGCGGCTTTCACGCTTCGCGCCGGTGCTGGATGAAATGGTCGAAGCGACGCGGGCGCAGGGCATCGACGCCACGGTGATTACCGCTGAGCTTGGCCCCGGACAGTTTGAAATCAACTTCGGCCATCTCGACGACGGTTTGCGTGCGGCGGATTGGGCGGCGTTGTTCTGCCGCAGCACGCGCGGTGTGGCGCTCAAGCATGGTTATCGCGCCAGTTTCATGGCCAAGCCGTACTTGCAGCATCCGGGCAGCGGCATGCATGTGCATGTCAGTTTGTACGACGCAGCCGGCAATAATCTGTTGGCGGCCAATGAGCAGCAGCCGCTACGCCATGCAGTCGCGGGGTGCCTGGAATTGCTCCCGCACAGCATGCCGATCTTCGCGCCGAACCAGAACTCGATGCGCCGATTGGGCGGCACGGTGAACACCGCGACCAAAGCCAGTTGGGGCTTTGAGGATCGCGATGCGTGTCTGCGGATTCCCGAGTCGGACGCGAAGAATTTGCGGGTTGAATATCGCTTGGCGGGCGCGGATGCCAATCCGTATTTGGTGCTGGCGGCGATACTGGTGGGGCTGGAGCACGGGCTGGAATCGGCTAAAGAACCGATCGCACCGCTGAATGAAGACCGCAGCAGCGGGATTGATTTCCCCAAGGAGATGTTCGAGGCAGTGCGTGCGATGCAGCATCAGCCGCAGTTGCGGGAAGGGTTGGGCGCGGAGTTTGTGGATGTGTATTGCGAGAATAAACGCCAGGATCATTTGGCGTTTATGCAGGAGATCAGTGCGCGGGAGTATCGCTGGTATTTGTGACCCGGTGCTTATCCAGAGCGCGCCTTGAATGGCCGCTTTTACGCGCATTGCACGTCTGCTGGCGTGGAAATCGCGTTGCGCAGAGACGCAAGGAAAGTGATGTCGAGTAACAAATCGGCCCATTGAAAGGAATCATGTATGACCACCCCTTCACCTGCTCACACCCTGAGGGCATTGCCTGATCTTGATTACTATCACAGCCGATCGGTGCTGCTGCCTGTTGAAATAACCACTCTTGAAGCCTGGAACTGCATGCGGGCCAAGCCGGGACTGGTCATGCGACTGGCGTTTCGAACGAGGGATGCGATTTGCTCGTTAGTTGGCGTGAAGCGCATCGGCGGTTTCTCTGGCGCCCGTCGAGAGGCAATACAGGCTGGCGAAAAGCTGGATTTTTTTCTGGTGGAGCATAGTGGCCCCGACGTGCTCGTTCTGAGCGTAAGAGACCGACATCTGGATGTCATGATTTGCCTGTCGATAACAGATCATGTGTTCACAATCACATCGTCTGTCGTAACGCATAACGTCTTTGGGCGCGTCTATATGTTGCCGGTGGGCGTAGTCCATAAGGTGCTGGTCAATAGGGACCTCGAGCGTCTCAAGCGGAATACAGGCGCCGCCGAAGTGTAGTTAACGGTGCCCGCGCCGGGACAGCCGCGGTGGGGCAGAGGCAGACGTTGACTGTGGAACGAGTAGCAGCAAGAAGATTTGGAGTGGAACCATGCAATGCACCTGCAACGGTCAAAACAACCTGGTAGATATCAGTCAGCGTTACACGGCGTTTGTCGCAGGAATGCGCTGCCTGGCGACGGGGGACTGGATCAAACTATTGCAATGTGCCGGGTGCGGGCAGCTTTGGCGAGCGGATGAGTGGGATAAATATCAAACCCTGTACGCCCGCAAACTGGACTCGCCCGAGGGCTGGGAATCAGCTGAAATGGAAACTTTGATAAAGCTGCGCATGGTCGAAAATCATGGCGGTCTGGATACATCTGCTTGTCTGGCGAAGGACTGCCAGCAACCTGTACTCAAGGGAAGAGCCTATTGCGTTGACCACTTTTATGAAACCGGAGCAAGAGCATGAACTGCTGAAACTGGCCAGTAGAGCGGGATTAAAGAACAGATCACGTTTTTCTGAATGGGGTCTTCCCTGAAATTTTCCCCAGCCACTCAACCCTTCAACGACATCGGCTTGTCCCCACCCGGCGGCAAACCAAACAGCTTCCGCACCCGATTAAGAAACGCCCCATAAGGTCGCCCCAGCACCAGCATCATCACCGCCGCGCCAAGCGTGCCACGCAGCAGGCCGGCTCCTGATGCACCACTGAAGCCAATGATCGCGGCATAGATCGGCACCTGAAAACTGACCAGGGCGATGCTGTCCCATAACAATCTCGACACCCGACCCTGACCGGCACGCGTCATCATCCAATCGCGCCAGATACCGTAAGGCCGCGCGACTGGAATCATCAGCACCGCGCCCAGCAGGCGCGCGTGCAGAACCTGATCCCACGTCATGCCGGCAATGAAACGTTCATTGAGGATGCCGGTGATGGTGAAAAACAGGATCAGCGCTGTGGTGTCTGCGATAAATGCAGTCCGACGCGTTGACTGTTGCAGGCGTTGCGGCACCTCACTTCTCCTTTCATGGCTTCGGGACTGATCTTTCCTCAGCTGGACGCCGACATTTCATCGTGCTGTGACAGCGGCTGCACGGCGAGGTGCGGAGATTCGCCGAAGTACTCGATCAGCAGATCCGTGAGCACGCGTATCTTGCGCGCGGGATGCGGGCCCGGCGCGCGGAGGAGGTAGGCGCCGGCCGGGGGCGGTGGATGGTTGGTCATGATCGGCACGAGTGCACCCGAGGCAATGTGTTCGTGGGTGAGACAATCGGGCAGGTAGGCGACGCCGAGGCCGGCAGCCGCGGCTGCGGCGAGGGCCGTGCCGTTGTCAGCCTTGAAGCGTCCTTGCGGGCGAACCGTGATGACCTTGTCAGCCGCCATGAATTGCCGGGCTTCGGTGCCTTGCATGAGCGCCTGATGGGCGTGCAGTTCGTCCGGGGTATCGGGCGCGCCGTGCGCTTTGATGTAGTCGGGGCTTGCGACGAGCTTGGTGTAGACCGGGCCGATACGCCTCGCGATCAAGTTGGAGTCCTGCAGGTAACCCACGCGAATGGCGCAATCATAGCCCTCGGTAATCAGGTCAACGAAGCGATCGCTGTAGCAGGTCTGAATGTGCAACTGAGGGTGACGGCGAGCCATTTCCGCCAGCACCGGTGCGAAGTGCGTCGGCCCGAACGATAACGGCACCGCCACGCGCAAGCGACCGCGCAGGGCGCCGGCGGGCAGGATGGTTTCCTTGGCGATGTCGA
Organism: Pseudomonas sp. H1_D05; assembly: GCF_054682705.1. NCBI lineage: Bacteria > Pseudomonadati > Pseudomonadota > Gammaproteobacteria > Pseudomonadales > Pseudomonadaceae > Pseudomonas > Pseudomonas sp. H1_D05. The sequence continues at coordinate 5,234,427 of NZ_CP162825.1, read as the reverse complement.
TTTCGCTGCACACTCGGGCGGCGTAATCGCGAAATGTCGCGCCGGCTTCGGTGAGTGAAGCCCCGCGCGTGGAGCGTGCCAGCAATTGCACGCCGAGTTCCGCTTCAAGCCGCGCCAGACGGCGGCTGACGATTGATTTCGAAACCCCGAGCCGCAGCGCTGCCTGTGAAATGCCCCCGGCATCGGCCACTTCGACGAAGGTTTGCAGTTCTTCGATATCCATTCTCGCGTTCCCCTTGGCGCGACACAGTTCGCCTCGGGATGCTACTACTGCTGCGAATAGGGGAACAGCACAATGGGTTTTCCAGGCACGGCGTCACTCGCGTGCGTTCTGGAACCAAAAACTGCACGGGCTCCGGCCGTTTTACCGACGTGCGTTACCCATACAAAAGGACCTGCAAATGGCAAGCGAACCCATCCGTAACCCGCACACCGATCAACTCCTGACGCCCGACAATTCAGCGTTGATCATCATCGACTATCAACCGGTTCAGGTGTCTTCGATCCGCTCGATGTCACGGGATGAACTGGTCTTCAATATCACCAGCGTTGCGAAGGCGGCGCTCAACTACAACCTGCCGATCATCCACTCGACCGTCAATGTCGCGACCGGTCGCAACAAACCGCCGATTCAAGAGTTGCAAGCGGTACTCGGCCATCTGCCCACCTATGACCGCACGTCGATCAACAGTTGGGAGGACACCGGGTTCAAGCAGGCGGTCAAATCGCTCGGGCGCAAGAAACTGATCATGACCGCACTGTGGACCGAAGCCTGCTTGACCTTCCCGGTGCTCGACGCCATTCAGGAAGGCTATGAAGTTTACGTGCCGGTCGATGCGGTGGGCGGCACGTCGCTCGCCGCACACGAGGCAGCGTTGCGCCGAATGGAGCAGGCGGGGGCGAAGCTCATCAGCCGGGTACAGATGTACTGCGAACTGCAGCGCGACTGGGCGCGCGAGGTGACCGTGCCAGGCTTTATGGGCGTGTTCGAAAACTTCGACGGTTTCAATGCTGAAAAGGCGCTCCAGGAGGCGGGCAACAAGGCCTGATCAACCGGCGGTTGTTGAAGGTGGCGCTGGCGACAGCTGGCGCGGCCTTCATTTTTGGCTTGTTTCGAATGCCGCAAAATAATCTGAACCGCTCCGAGACCTGCTCGCCTAATGATTAGCTTGTGGTCAATCGCACAGGCGCTGTGTCAATAACGGCACACTCCGAGAGGTGGTCAACGTGGCTAAAGACGAAAAGAAAAGCAAAGACAAAGGTGACGCTTCGAAAGCCAGCAAGGATCTGAAAGACAAAAAGTCATCACCGGAAAAGAAATCAGCGGCAGCTTCGACGCTTTCAAAGTCTTCCGACAAGAAAGACAAGAAGAAAGACGCCGAGCCCAAGAAGTCGCCGAAAAAAGCCGACAGCAAGCCTGAGAAGGCCAAGGATTCGAAGAAGGCTGATAAGCCGGCTAAAAAGAAAAAGTGATCTTGAAGACAATAAAAAACCCGGTATTCAAACCGGGTTTTTTATTGCCTGCTATTTGGCGATCAGAGCGCCGCTTTGACCTGCAAACCAATCACCAGCGCATTGTCGATGTCCTGCCCGGAAAACGCGCCCGGCTCGATGATGTACTGCATATTTGGACGCAGCGTCAGCCAGGGCGTGGCCTGATAGCCGTAGCCGAGTTCGATCAACTGCTCGGCGCTGTCCAGGTTTGGGAACGCCGTGCCGTTGTTCAATGCGGCGTCCTGCTGCACATCGCGGCTGCGCGGGTTCGGCACGGCGCGACCATAACCCAGCGCGACGGTGTCTCGCGGGCGACCTTCGAACGGTTTGTACAGCACCACGCCGGTGCCGTACCACTTGCTGAACGGCGACGCCGCTTCGCTGGCCGCCGAGTATTGGCCGAACGCGTGCAAGCTGCGGCCTTCGGATGTCGCCGAACTCCAGACGGCCTGGTCGATCAGCAGATAATGACCGCCGCGACCGGACACTTCTTTGTCGCTGCCGATGCGTTTTACGTCGGAGCTGTCGTAGTAGTAGCCGAGCTTGTATTCGCCGGGCAGGGCGCCCGCGTGTTTGTAAACCAGCTCAATCGGCACCACGGTGCCGGTGGTGTGTTTCGGATCAAGGTGCCAGGCACGGCTGGAATTGCCGTTGCTCTCGGGGTCGACGTTGAACGCGGCCACGCGCAGTTGCCAGGAAGACGACAGGTCGTATTTCACCCGCACGCCGAGACGCGCGTTGGGGTAGTTGGTCCAGCCGCTGCCGCCGGACATGTTCAACGGATGGCCGCAGAAACCGGCGTTCATGAAGTTGCACAGAATGCCGCTGTCGAGGCCGCCGAGGTCGTTGCCCATGGCCATGTAGCCGAGTTTCACATTGAGCGCTGGAGTGAACAGCGTGCGCTCGTAACTCAGTTCGGTCAGGCGCGTGTACAGGCCACCGTAGTTTTCTTGGATCGGCAGACGGTTGCCGACCAGATCTTCCGAGGCGCTGTTGCCGCGACGATCGTTGATGGTCAACTGGACCTTGCCGGCATTGTCGACGCCGTACAGTTTGCTCAGGTCGAACTGCACGCCGAGCTTGATGTTCTGCGAGTAACGCGCCGAGCGATGCAAGCCACCGTCGGCGTTGTAAGCCATTTCGCCGCTGTAGTCGCCAGTGAACTTGATGCCTTGCTCATCCATCTGGTGACGCAAGCCACCCCAGTCACCAGTGAGGGTACTGCGGGTCAACAAATCGGAATCGATGTCGGCCAGCGCGGGGAGAGCGGTGGTGCACGTCAGGCCCAGCAACAGGCCTTTGAACAGGTCGGAACGGGAAAAACCAACAGCCGATAGCATGTAAATCTTCCTGCAAAAAACATGAGCAATAGGGGGAAAGCAGCGCGGCACCCGAAGGTGCCGCGCTTTACGTGAACACCGTGGTTTACGGCAGGGCGTAAGCCATCACGTAGTCGCCGCGATCGGTCGACTGACGCGCGCCACCGGCGGTGATGACGATGTATTGCTTGCCGGTTTTCGGCGAAACATAGGTCATCGGGCCACCTTGGCTGCCGACTGGCAGACGTGCTTTCCAGACTTCTTCACCGTTGCCGCTGTTGAACGCGCGCAGGTAGAAGTCCTGGGTGCCGGCGATAAAGATCAGGCCACCCTGGGTCGACAGGGTGCCGCCGAGCGTAGGCAGACCAATCTTGATCGGCAGGTGCATGCGGATGCCCAGTGGACCGGTGTCTTCAACGGTACCGACCGGAACCTGCCAGGCGACTTTCTGCGTCTTCATGTCGATCGCGGTCAGTGTGCCGAACGGTGGTGCTTGGCACGGAATGCCGGCTACCGACAGGAAGCGGTTTTTGTTCACCGCGTACGGCGTACCTTTCAACGGCACGGCGCCCATGCCGGTGTTCAGCGCTTCGCCACCGCCAGCGGCCTTGCCTTGGTTCTGCGACGGGATCATCTGGATCCACAGGCCCAGACGCATGTCGTTGACGAAGATGAAACCGTGTACCGGGTCAGTAGAGATACTGCCCCAGTTCATGCCGCCTAGCGAACCCGGGAAACTCAGCGATTTATCGGTGCCCGGCGCGGTGTACAGGCCGTCGTAACGCATGCCTTTGAAGTCGATGCGGCAGAGCAACTGGTCGTAAGGGGTCGCGCCCCACATGTCCGATTCGGTCAGGTGCTGTGCGCCGATCTGCGGCATGCCCAGCGATTTCGGCTGAGTAGGCGAGTACGGTTCGTTCGGGATGTTCGCCGCTTTGACCGGGACTTCTTTAACCTCGGTCAGCGGTTTGCCGGTGGCGCGGTCGAGCACGTAGATCTGCCCGGCCTTGGTGCCGATGACCACGGCCGGTACGGTTTTACCGTCCTTGGTGAAGTCGATCAGGCTCGGCTGCATCGGCAGGTCGAAGTCCCACAGATCGTTGTGCACGGTCTGGAACACCCAGCGTTCTTCACCACTGGTGGCGTCCAGCGCGAGGATCGAAGCGCCGTAGGTGTGATCGAGTTTGCTGCGCTCGACACCATAAATGTCGGTAGACGAGCTGCCCATCGGCAGGAACACGGTGTTGGTCGCCGGATCATAGGACATCGGTGCCCAGCTGTTCGGCGTGCTGCGCACATAGGTGCTGCCGTCTGCCGGCGCTTTTTTATCCTGCGGGTTGCCCGGGTCGAAGGCCCAGCGCATGGCACCAGTCATCACGTCAAAACCACGGATCACGCCGCCGGGCATGTCGGTCTGCACGTTGTCAGCCACGCGACCGCCAACCACCACGGTGGTGCCGGCCATTAACGGAGCGGACGACAACTGATAGTAGCTGTCCGGAACATCACCCAGACCGGCCTTAAGATCGACCTGGCCGTTGTTGCCGAAACCCTGGCAGAACTCGCCAGTGTCAGCATCGACCGCGATCAAACGGGCATCGATGGTGTTGGTCAGCAGACGGCGCTGGCAGTTGGCGGCCGGCGCCGGTTTGGCTTCGATGATTTTCGAATTGGCTGGCTGAGCAATGGCAGCGCTGGCGTCGAAATAGGCCATGCCACGGCAACGCTGCCAGACTTTCGACTGGGCGTTGATCGCGTTCTTCCACAGCTCTTTACCGGTGTCGGCATCAAGGGCGATCAGGTTGTTGTGCGGGGTGCAGATGAACACCTTGTTGCCAACCTGCAGCGGGGTGAGCTGGTCTTCAGCGCCATTGCCATCGCTCTCGGCGACGTCACCGGTGTGGTAGGTCCACGCGACTTTCAGCTTGTCGACGTTGTTGCGGTTGATCTGGTCCAGCGCGGCGAAGCGGCTGCCACCTTCGGTATTACCGTAGTGCGCCCAGTCCTTTTGCGCCTTGTCCGGCTCGACCGGGGTCAGACCCGGGCCAGTGCCGGTGGCGGCAACGGTCGGGTGCGCGACGAACATGTTGCCAGCCGCCACAGCCACGCCGACCGCCAGCACCGCAGCCACGGCGTAAGCGCCGCGACCTGCAACACTGCCGTTGGCACGCTTGAGCAGAGGATAAACCAGCGCCACGACCAGGCCGATCACGCTGAACATGAACAGGCGCGAGAACACCGGCCAGAACACCAGCCCGGCATCGCTCACCGCCCAGATCGCTGTTCCGACCAGGAACGCGGCAAACAACCACGCACCGGCTGGCTTGTAGCGCGCGATCAGCAGACCGGAAACGGCCATGACCAAGCCACCCACCAGGAAGTACCACGAGCCTCCCAGGCTGACCAACTTCACGCCGCCCGCAGCCAGCGCCAAGCCGAGCAGGGCGATGACGACGCCCAGCCCGACCAGAATGAATTTTGATATGCCCGAGAGGCGTTGACTCTGCTTCACGTTGAATGTCCCGTTGAAATGAGGAGGGCATTATATAGTTAGGTAACTACCTAGTTAAATCACTAATTCAGTAATAAAGCGTTGTTGGTTCTTCGATAACGCGGCTGAGCCGAAACTGGCAGTCTCATGGGGTTCAGCAGAGCTTTTGAATGTTTGCAAAAAACGCATTTGTGTCAGAAAAAAAGCCGGTTATGACAGCTCTTTCGTTGTGCCGTGTTCAACCTGGCCTTAAAGATCAGCCGACCCACGGCATTAAAACCAGCTTAGCCCACATATAGCTCAAGTCCTGCGAGCAGGGCTTCGAAGGTCACTCTGCAGCGCGGGCTGCTGCGTAAATCTTCGTGCATGGTCAGCCAGGTGGTCAGTCGGGGTTTGAAGGCTTGGGCGAGTACGCGCACCAGTTCGGGGTCACGTTGCGCCACTCGCACCTGGCACACGCCGATGCCCACACCAGCGCGGATCATCGCCAGTTGGGCCAGATCACTGTCAGTGCGCAAGGTGAAGTGTTCGCGCCGCCATTGTGGCAACCAGTGCCTGGCGCTGCGCAGAAAGGGCGTTTCCTGGTCGAACCCGATCAGTGCGTGATCGGTGAGTGCTTCCAGTGTCTGCGGAGTGCCGCGCGCATCGAGGTAGCGACGGTGGGCATGCAGGCCCAGTTCGATGTCGCCGATCCGTCGGGCAATGAGCGAGCCCTGTTCGGGGGCGACCATGCGCACGGCGATATCGGCCTCACGATGCAACAGGTCTTGCACGCGATTGGTCAGCACCAGCTCCACCTTCAGTTCCGGGTAGCGGCTTTGCAGTCCGGCAATCACCGGGGGCAGCACTTCTGCGCCGACCACCTCGCTGGTGCTGATGCGCACCGTTCCTCTGACTGCGCTCCCTTGTGCCTCGGCGGCGCGCAACAGTGCAGCGGCATTGGCGCGCATAGCTTCGGCGAAAGGCTTGAGTGCCAGCGCAGCTTCTGTCGCCAACAGGCCTTGTTGTGACCGAGTAAACAGGCTTACGCCCAGTTGCTGCTCGAGCGTATCGATGTGGCGCCCGACCGTGGGCTGGGCAACACCCAGTGCCCGCGCGGCGGCCGACAATGATCCTTCCTGCAACACGCTCAGGTAGGAGCGGTACAGTTCCCAGCTAATGTTATTGTCCATGCATAAATGTATAGCGGGTCGCCGAAATTAGGCAATTTCATAGAGTGATGAGCGCCTTCAGACTTCTCTCATTCCATCGAGAGGGCGGTAACATGATCACAAGTCGGCGCGTTTTGGTTTTGGGTGCAACCGGTGGCATTGGCGGTGAGGTGGCGCGCAAGTTGCGCGAATCCGGTTGGGAAGTGTGTGCATTGCGTCGCGGTGGCCGTCCGCGAAACCAAGGGTTGGAAGGCATTACTTGGTTCGACGGTGACGCGATGAATCGTCAGCAGGTCATGGCCGCTGCGCAGGGATGCTCGGCCATCGTCCATGCGGTCAATCCGCCGGGGTATCGTGGCTGGGACCAGCAGGTGTTGCCCATGCTCGACAACACCATCGCCGCCGCCATTGCCCAAGGCGCGACGATTGTCCTGCCGGGCACCGTTTACAACTACGGGCCGGATGCCTTTCCACTGCTGCACGAGGATTCGCCCCAACAACCTTTGACCCGCAAAGGCGCCTTGCGAGTGGAACTTGAGCGACGACTGCGCGCCGCCAGCACTCAAGGCTGCCGCGTGATCATTGTGCGCGCCGGCAATTTTTTCGGGCCGGTACCGGGCAATAACTGGTTTTCCCAAGGCTTGATCAAACCGGGCAGGACGGTGGCCCGCGTGTTCCTGCCGAGTGCCAGGGGCATCGGCAACCAGTGGGCCTATTTGCCCGATGTCGCCAACACCATGGTGCAACTGCTGGAGCGTCGCCAGATCCTTGATCCTTTTGCAACCTTTCATATGGCGGGTCATTGGGATGCGGACGGTCGGCAAATGGCCGAAGCCATCCGCCGCGTTGTCGTAAAACGCAGCGGCAAGGCACCGAAGATCAAAGCCTTCCCGTGGTGGTTGATCAGCGTGCTGTCACCCGTTGTCGAAACCTTTCGCGAAATGCAGGAGATGCGCTACCTGTGGAACGAGCCGGTGCGTTTGAGCGGCGCGCGCTTGCTGGCGACATTGGGTCGTGAGCCGCACACGCCGCTGGATGAGGCTGTCGAAGCAACGCTGGCAGGTCTGGGTTGCCTGGATTGAATGAAGCCGCGCCTGGCGGGAAATGCGCCACGCGCCTGACGGCTCCAGATCAGCTCATACGCCCGGCGTACCTACGGCTTCACGGTATTGGGGCGTATCCACAGATGACAGGTCACGTCAGGCCAGCGTGGGAATCCGTCTGGCCGCCAGCGCTGATTGCGAGTTGAACGACAGTGTCCGACTCATGCCGGCGTGGTGAGCGAAAACGGAATGCGCAGCTCTTCGACAGGCCCTGAATCGCGCCCGCACATTTCGTCGTGCACGCATTGCTGCACCAGTACGCAGGGAAAGGCCGGCACGGTCTGTAGCAAGTCCCGCAGGTGGGTGATCGAGCGCAGGTGCATCGGCTTGGCCGCGTCATCCAGCAAGGTGAACTGGCCGTGATCCAGACGGATCCGCGCCAGATAAAAACCACCTTCGAGTGACAACAGCTCCAGTTCGCGTATTTCACTGTTGGCCGCACGTTCGGTGAGGGCTTGCAGGTTCATGCTTCACTCCTTGCCTACCAGGGTAGGCATTCTCCATCGTAGGCAAAGAAATGGCCGCTGTCGGCCGGCGTCAACTGGTCAATCAAGGTCAGTAACTGTTCAGCGGCAACGTCTGCCGGACGGGCGCTGGAGGCGCCGCGAAAAGGTTGCGACAACCCCGACACCACCGTGCCCGGGTGCAGACTGAGCAAGCGACTCTGCGGGCGCGTGCGTGCCAATTCGATGGCGGCGGTCTTGATCAGCATGTTCAGCGCAGCCTTGGAAGCGCGGTAGGCGTACCAGCCGCCCAATTGGTTGTCGCCAATGCTTCCGACCTTGGCCGAAAGCATCGCCATTGCTCCCCGAGGATCGAGCAGTGGTAGGAAATGACGCAACACCAATGCCGGACCCAGCGTGTTCACTTGAAACACGGTTTGCAGCGCCTCCGGCTCGATCGCGCTGAAGCTTTTTTCCGGCTTGATCCCGTCACTATGGAGCAGACCAGCCGCGTGAATGATCAGTTGATACGGCGCTTCGCCTGCCAGTTCGGCGGCGGCGCTGGCAATCGTTTCAGGTCGTTCAAGGTCGAGCGCGGGAGGGTACGGCGCCCCAGCGCGCGAACGTCGGCACAGCGCGGATCCTGTTTCAGCAGTTGGCAAAAGGCTGTGCCGAGGGCGCCACTGGCGCCGATCACCAGCGCGCGATAACCATCGCCAAACGAGGCCAGGGTCAATGCGCGGTTCACTCGCTGACTCCCGCGCCTTGGCGACGGAAGAACAGTGTCACTTGGCCGACCTCTACGCCGAACTTGGACATGCTGGTGCGGTTGATCAACGTGTCCTCGTCCATCAAGTACATCCAGTCGTCCATGCTCATTTCGTAAGTCGAGTCGTCGACCGGCAGGTTCAGGCGATAACGCCAGTGCAACGTGTTGCCCGCGACCCGGCCCTCGGCGACACCCACTACGTCAGCCGCGCGACCGCTCCAACGCCCCTGGCCTTCGGGCGTGAGAGTCCAGACGCGACGTTGGCGGGTGCCGTCGCTGTACAGGAAGCGCTCGTCGAGAATCAGGTTGTCACCCTCACGCCGGCTGACGATGTTGACCTCAAAACGCTTGGCCACTTCACCGCTGCGCTTCTGAAACATTCCCCAGGCTTTGACGGGCTGGCTGAAAAAACGCTGCAGGTCCAAGGCCGGTTGTTGCTCGGCATAACGGGCAACATCCACGCTGCCGCAGCTTGCGACGCTGAGTGCCAGTGTCAGTAACAGCAGAAATCGGGTCATTGCCTAACTCCCTGAAACGCACAAGTGAAGAGGGTGAGATTCGAACTGGCGGCTTGTACAGTGACTGTCCCCTGTATAGCTTTATCGCCGCCCGATCAGTTGCAGGAATTCCTGCCGTGTCGTCGAACTGTCCCGGAAAGCGCCCAGCATCACGGAGGAGGTCATGACCGAATTCTGCTTCTCAACGCCGCGCATCATCATGCACATGTGCCGGGCTTCAATGACCACCGCGACACCGGCGGCATCGGTGATCTGCTGGATGGCGTCGGCAATCTGCCGCGTGAGGTTTTCCTGGATCTGCAGGCGCCGCGCGAACATGTCTACCACCCGCGCGACCTTCGACAGCCCCAGCACCCGGCCGGTGGGGATGTACGCGACATGTGCCTTGCCGATAAAGGGCAGCATGTGGTGCTCGCACAAGGAATACAGCTCGATGTCGCTGACGATCACCATTTCATCGCTCTGCGACTCGAACAGGGCACCGTTGGTGACGTCTTCCAGGCTCATCGTGTAGCCATTGCACAGATACTGCATCGCTTTGGCGGCGCGCTGGGGTGTGTCCAACAGACCTTCGCGCTCGGGGTTTTCACCGACGCCGACGAGAATTTCACGGTAATGGCTGGCTAATAGTGGGTTCATTCAAGGTGCTCGCGGCAGTGCTGTGCGTGGGGCCAATCCATAGCGAAAGAGTTGTACGCGATGAAGTGCTTTGTATAGGTTTTATTGAAGATAGGCTGAAAAAAATCACCTGACAATGAATCGGCAATCTTTTTTATGCAGATGCGAAAACCTCACATCGGAAAATGTGAGGTGGCGCGAGGAGCGGGAAGGGGGATGACAGTGAGCGCTACGGCAGAAGCAGGAGCGCGGCGCGATAACAAGCGATGTTGTGCGGCGTTCTGATTGATTTGGAAACCGTCAGACATCCTGACGGTTCCCGATTGCTGCACCTCAAGCGTTCTCTGCAAGCCTGCGCACGTCACCCAGGGAGTCACGCTGCATCGACTGCAGGTTCTTCTCGATGGTTTCGCACAGCGCTTCCATCTGAATCTGATGCTCGCTGTGGCGAAACGGGCTTTGCAGATCGGTGCCGATGCGCTCGATGGCCAGCAGCATAAAGCCCACCACGGTCGACGCCAGCGGCGTGAACCAGCCCAGGGATTCCACTAGTCCGATCGGTACGATCAGGCAGAACAGCGAAATAAACAGCCGCGGAAAATACACATAAGGGTAGGGCAGCGGCGTATTGGCAATCCGCTCCATGCCACCCTGGCTGTTGGACAGGTCCACCAGCGTCGATTCCAGCCGCGCCAGGCGAATGCTGTCGAGGCGCCCGGCCTTGTATTCCCGCGCGAGCAAAGTCGCCGAGCCGGTGAGGATATCGTTGGCAAAGTTATTGGTGGTGCCGCTGCGGGCGAACTCCTCGGCGGGAATAAACGCGCGGACTTCCTCAGGGCAAGGCTGGCCTTGCAGATGCGCTGCGAGGCAATTCACATAGGCGACGTGGCGGCGTAATAGAGTCGACTTGACCGGATTGACCTCGTTGTCAGCGTCATCCAGCAACGTCAGCACCTGCCGGGCGAAACTGCGCGAGTTGTTGATCATCGCCCCCCACAGCGTCCTTGCTTCCCACCAGCGGTTGTAGGCGCTGCTGTTGCGGAAACTGATCAACACAATCAACGCCGAACCCAATAAAGTCAGGGGCATGAGGGGTAAATTCAGCTTGGTGTTGAGAAACAACATGAAGTCGACAGTGACAGCGATGTCCCAGAGCAACAGCCAGAACAAGGACCAGCCGACGTAGCCCAGCGTTTTGATGATCAATCGGTATTTTCTGACGATGGCAGCTTTCAAACGGAAACCTCGTGGCGAGCGGTAAGCGTTAACGCTTTAGCTCGGACGTTGTTTTCGGGGAAAGGTTCGCTCACCGATGCAGCGCCCGGGTGATCATCGGCAAAGACGTTACACGCTATGTGCTCGATACGCCTGGCACATCCATATTGATCTTGCGCCAGCAAGCTTCCGACAGACTGTAGACCGAGAACGCCATCAGCCCCAAGGCTATTACCATCAAGATCAGCCAGCCAGCGGGTAGATTCTGCAGTGCATCGAGCGCTTCTTTCATACCCGGTGGATCCATGGCTTGATAGGTAGAGCCGCTGATTGCCAGCAGCAATGCGATCTCGATAAATACGACGCCGCGCGCGATCAGACCAAACCGCGAGACCGGGCGGACGTAGCGCATGACCTCTTCGTCGGCCTCGAAATACTTCTCGAACGACGCTTTCCAGCCCTTGATGATGTGAGCAATGCCTACACCGAGCGGCACGAGGGCGATCAGGTACACCAGCCAGTTCGAATGTTCCCAGGACAGAAGATGCGCCAGCCAGTCTTTGGTTTGTCCTGCGGAATTGCCCGAGCTTTTAATCCCGCTGATGAGCAGGCCCAATGCAAAGAACGCCAGAGCACCGTTCACCAGACCTCCCACAAACAGCCCTGTGCGAATCACCAGACCTTTGAGTTTTGTGCCGTGATGATCGACATCACGCGTTGCCTGCAGAACACGCCAGGCGGCAAATGCGAGCAGTCCCGCCACGACAAGTCCAACCAGAAAATAGCCGAATGGCTGAGCCAGCAAGGCTTCCAGACTCTTGTGGCTGTCCTTCGGTTTAGTCGAATCCTGGGCTGCCAGCAACGCAAAGATACCGATGATCAGATAAAGCATTCCTCGGGCGGCATAGCCTCCCCGAGCGAGGAGGACAAGGTTGCGTTGCGCGGACATGGGGGTATTCCTGAGAGGTTATAAGAGAGCAGACCCTTCTTGCCGGGAGGGGTTCTATGACCTGTCGAAGAACGCAGTGAGCTGGTTTCTACGGATAATTCAGCAATAGCCGGAATCTTCACTTGATCAAAACGACGACCTTGCCCTTCGCGCGGCCCTGCTCGACGTAACTCAACGCCTCGGCCGTTGATTCAAAGGGGAACGTTCGATCAATCACCGGTTTGATGATGCCTGCCTCAACCAGCGAGCTGATTTGTTGCAGTTGGACGCCGTTGGCGCGCATGAACACGAACGCGTAATTGACGTCACGCTTGCGGGCCTTGCGCCGAATGGCGAAGCTCAGCAAGCGCATGACCTGCTGCAAGGGCCAGGACAAACCTTGCTCCTGTGCGAATTGCGCAGTCGGCGGCCCGGAAATGGAAATGAGCTGTCCGCCGGGTTTGAGTACCTTGATTGACTTCTCCAGGACATCAGAACCGAGGCTGTTCAACACCACGTCGTAGCCGTGCAAGACATTCTCGAAGTTCTGCTGTTTGTAATCGATCACCACGTCAGCCCCTAGCGCCTTGACCCATTCGACATTCGCGGTGCTGGTGGTTGTGGCGACAAAGGCACCGAGGTGTTTGGCAAGCTGAATGGCGACGGTGCCGACGCCGCCGGAACCGGCGTGAATCAGTACTTTCCGGCCTTTTTTCAGCTGGGCGGTGTCGACCAGCACTTGCCAGGCAGTCAGTGCCACCAAGGGCAGGGAAGCAGCCTGTGCCATGTCGATATTGGCCGGTTTCAGGGCAATCGCGTTTTCGTTCACGGCGATCAACTCGGCGAAGGTACCGATTCGTGCTTCCGGCGGGCGAGCGTACACCTCGTCTCCCGGTTTGAAGCGTGTCACTTGCGTGCCGACTTCAGTCACCACGCCTGCCAGATCGTTGCCCAGAATCAATGGAAACGCGTAGGGCAGGATCAACTTGAATTCGCCGGTGCTGATCTTCGAGTCCAGTACGTTGACGCTGCTGGCATGGACCTCGATCAAGACGTCGTGAGGACCCACTGCCGGGACGGGCGTTTCGCCCATGCGCCCGGTGTGCTTGCCATAGCGATCAATCAAAAATGCTTTCATCGGAGGGCGGCTCTTGTCGGTGTACGGATGGTAGTCGGTGCGTTGCGGATTCGATGCAGCGCCTTGTGACTGCATCGAATGCGCCGAGCATGCTCGCTAGCTGAAGATCACTCTGGCGTCTGGTAGCGCTGGGCAACCTCAGATTGGCGGATTTGCCCGATCAGGCCCAGCCGTGCGCCCTGCAGGGCATCCCAGCGCTCTGCTTCGTGCAGCGGCGGAATGGTCACTGGTTCGCGACGATCGAAGCCGACGAGCGCAGCATCCACCAGATCACCCACCTCCATGATTTCGCTCAAAGTGTTGATGTCGACGCCGGAACGATCCCAGATCTCCGTGCGTGTGGCGGCCGGCAACACGGCCTGCACGTAGACGCCCTGAGGCGACAGTTCCAGGCTCAGACCCTGAGACAGGAACAGCACAAAAGCCTTGGTCGCGCCGTAGACCGTCATGCCGAACTCCGGTGCGAGGCCCACCACCGAACCGATGTTGATGATCGCACCGTCACCGGCCTTGGCCAGGCGTGGAGCGATGGCGCTCGCAAGCCGCACCAGTGCGGTGGTGTTGAGGGCGACCAGTTGCGCCACTTTATCGGTGCTTTGCTCGACGAAATGGCCAGACAGCGCCGCGCCGGCGTTATTGACGAGGACGCCGATACGGGCATCGTCGCGCAGGCGGTTTTCAACAGTGGTCAGATCGCCCGGTTGGGTCAGGTCCGCCGGGATCACATCGACGGCGACGTCGTGTTCGCTGCGCAAGCGCGCAGCCAGTGCATCCAGGCGCGCCTGATCACGGGCGACCAGTACCAGGTCGTGGCCGCGTTGCGCGAAGCGTTCGGCGTAGACCGCGCCGATGCCGGTGGAGGCGCCAGTGATCAGAACAGTAGGGCGAGTGCTCATGGTTTATCTCTCTTTGAGGGTGTGAGAAACAGAACGCGCTCAGCTTGCGCTGATGCTTGATTCAGCCAGCGGCGATTGATGTTGTTCCGTGCCCGTTGATGAAATTCGTTGTTGCGAGCAATTAGGATGATGATCTAAATCTAAACTGTCAACGGTTTTGATTATGGCCAACATCTATGTATCATCGGACGCAGGATTTCCCCGGAAACACGAGGTATTGCACGTGAGAGTGACCAAGGCCCAGGCGCAGGCCAATCGAGAACACATCGTTGAAACCGCTTCAGAGCTGTTCCGTGAGCGCGGCTTTGACGGCGTCGGCGTGGCGGACCTCATGGCGGCCGCCGGTTTTACCCATGGTGGTTTCTACAAACATTTCGGGTCGAAGGCCGACCTGATGGCCGAAGCCTCGGCGTGCAGTCTGGCCAAATCGCTGACAGCCGCCCAAGCATTGGATGTTCCGGGCTTCATCAACGTCTATGTGAACAGAGAACATCGCGACGGACGCGGCGACGGTTGCACCATGGCCGCGTTGGGCGGCGACGCGGCGCGCCAGTCGGATGAGGTGAAAGCGACGTTTGCCGAGGGCATTGAGCACACCCTGCAAACCCTGGGCGAGAAATACCCGAGCGGGCCGGATGCCGAGGCGGGTGAGGGGCGCAAGAAGATGATTGACCTGCTGTCGCGGGCCGTCGGCGCGATTATCCTGTCGCGTGCCTGCCCGGATGATTCCGCGCTGGCAGACGAGATTCTTGAGGTATGCCGCGCAGAAATGCTCGCTTCGTTGCCGACCGAAAACGCCGTCGCAGAGTAGCAGCGCGGCTCATTCGGCGAGCGCTTTGGCCCTGACGATGGAAAATGCTTGCGGCAGCTGAGCGCCATTCTTCGCCGCAAGAATCTCAGCCATCACGCTGACGGCGATTTCCGCAGGCGTCTTGCTGCCAATGTACAGGCCGATCGGCCCGTGCAGCCGCTCAAGTGACGCCTCGGTCTCGCCAAAATGCTCGATCAGGCGTTCGCGACGCAGCTGGCTGTTGCGCCGCGAGCCGATGGCGCCGATATAGAACGCCGGGCCGTGGAGCGCTTCGAGCAAGGCCAGATCGTCGAGTTTGGGGTCATGACTCAAGGCGACGATGCAGGTGCGCAGATCGACCGCGAAGTCGCGGACCACGTCGTCCGGCATGCCGACAATGCGCTCCACACCGTCTACCGCCCAAGTCTCGATGTACTCGGGACGCGGATCGCACACTGCCACCTTGAAACCGTTGAACAAAGCCATGGTGGCTAGATATTCGGCCAGCGCGCCGGCACCGATCATCAGCATTCGATAGCCCGGCCCCAAGGTGTTGAGCATCTGCACGCCATCGAAGCTGAACTGTTCCGGCCTGGCAGTCGGTTCGAGCATCACCTCACCGGACTCCAACGCCAGGCGACGGCGAACCAGTTGCCCGGCGTCCAGTTGCGTCAGCAGTTCATCGAGCGACTGCCACGCCGGGTTGAACTCAAGAATCAGTTCAAGCGTGCCACCGCACGGCAAGCCAAAGCGATGCGCTTCATCGGCGCTGACGCCATAACGCACCACTTCTGGCGTGCTGCCACTGAAAGCGCTGCCGCCATGGGCCGTGGTATAGCGATGGATCAGATCGTCCTCGATGCAGCCGCCGGACACGCTGCCCACCACGCGACCGTCGTCACGCAAAGCCATCATCGAACCGGTCGGACGCGGTGAAGAGCCCCAGGTGCGCGCCACCGTGGCGAGCAACACACGCTCGCCTGCGGCAAGCCAGTCCCGCGCTGTGCGCAGGACCAGCAAGTCGATGCTTTCCATCAGTGTCTCCTCTTAGCGCATCTGCAGAATGATCGGGCTGCTGCTGGCCGGATCGGTGTGTTCACGCAGTTTGCCCACCGTCTGCGCATCAACCGCAGTGCTTTGGTTGCCCCAGGTGCTGCGCATGAAGGTCAGCACTTCGGCGATCTGCTGATCCGACAACTGTTCGCGGAAGGCCGGCATGCGGTAGGCATCCGGCACGCCGGCCGCCACCACGCGTTGCGAACCATTCAGAGTGATGTTGATCGCCGAGGCGCTTTCCTTGGCCAGTGCAGAAGTCGCGCCGGCCAGCGGCGGCATCCATTCGGGCTGGCCCTTGCCGTCCAGACCATGGCAGGAAGCACAGCGCGTCACGTAGGTATGAGCACCGGGCGAGTCCAGACGTTGCGCCGCCGAAACCGCTTGATACTGCCAAGGCTCGCCATCGCGCTGGCGGTCGCCAGGCAAGGACTTCAGATAGTGGGCAATCGCGGTCAGATCGTCATCGCTCATGAACTGCGTGGAGTTGTTGAATGCTTCGGTCATTGAGCCGTAGACCACCGCATGTTTGTTGCGACCGGTCTTGAGGAACTGGACGATCTCCGGTTCGCTCCAGCGGCCCAGCCCAGTGTTGTGATCATCACGCAGGCTCGGTGCGTACCAGCCATCGAGCAACGCACCAGCGAGATACGGCTTGCCGGCCTCATCCAGTGCCTTCTCGTTGAACGCCAAACCGCGCGGCGTGTGGCAACTGCCGCAATGTCCGGCGCCTTGAACGAGGTAAGCGCCACGGTTCCACTGTTCATCCTGCGAAGGTTTGGCCGCATAAGGCTCGGCGTCGACAAACACGCCATTCCACAGCGCAATCGGCCAGCGCAGGTTCAGCGGAAACGGAATCGCGCTGGGGATGTTCGCCTGTTTCACGGGCGCCACGCCTTTCATGAAGAACGCATACAGCGCACGCACATCGTCATCACTGAGCTTGGCGTAGGACGGGTAGGGCATCGCCGGGTACAGACGGCGACTGTCGGGCGCCACGCCGTGGCGCACCGCCCGGTCGAAGTCTGCCAGGCTGTAGTGGCCGATGCCGGTTTCCGTGTCCGGGGTGATATTGGTCGCATGGATTGAGCCCAGCGGTGTGGCCATTTCCAGACCGCCAGCGAACGGCGCGCCGCCCGGCACGCTGTGGCAGGCCACGCAATCGCTGAGCCGGGCGACGTATTCGCCACGGGCGACCAGTGCCGGGTCGATGTCGGCCACGGCGATCTGATGGTTTTCCAGGCGCGAGACAGGCTCGCGGGTGACATACCAGGCCAGCAGGCCTGCCGCGACCAGGCACGGCACTGCCAGCCAGCCAGCGGTTCTTGCGAATCGGCTGTTATTCATGGACGCTCCGGCGCTGATCAAGTGAAGGTGTGTCGGCTCATGGGCAGGCTGCGCACCCGCTGACCGGTTAGCCTTGCCACCGCGTTAGCGACGGCGGGCGCGACCGCAGGGAGCGGCGGTTCACCGATGCCACCCATTTTTTCTCCACTCTCGACCACCCGCACGTGAACCCGGGCCATCCGCGCAGGCGGCAGGATCGGATACAAGTCGTAATTGCGCGCCCGGGGTTTGCCATCAATCCACACGGCTTCTTCCACCAGGGTTTGCGACAGCCCCAGCGCCACGGCGCCATTGACCTGCGCTTCGACAATCGCCGGGTTGACGATGCTGCCCGGATCGATCGCCTGCCAGATGTCGTGCACCTTGACCTGACCGTTCTCGATGGACACCTCGGCGATCACCGCCGTCTCGGTACCGAACGGCGAAGCCATGGCCACGCCGCGCGCACGTTTGCTGCCATCCTCGGCGGTAAACGGCCCGCGCTTCCAGCCACCGGACAGTTCACCCACTGCTTGCAGCAGAGTGGTCAAGCGCTTGTTGTCGCGTAACAGATGCAGGCGCAAATCGAACGGGTCTTTGCCGCCCTTGTCGGCCAGTTCGTCGAGGAACGATTCATAGAAGAAGTCGTTCAGTGAGTTACCCACCGAACGCCAGTAACCGAGCATCGCCGGGCCTTTGACGTAGATCTGCGCGATGCGTTTGTTGGCGATTGCGTAGGACTTGCCCGACAAACCTTCAAGCGCCGTCGGATCGAGCTTTTCACCTTGCTTGCCGGCAAGGGCTTCGGTCGGGCCTTCGGTGGCACTGATCGCTTCGATTGCCAGCGGCCAGCCGTCGCTGTCCAGTGCGGCACGGAAATTCACTGCGGCAACGGGACGAAGCACGTCACGCAGAAATTCTTCCTCGCGACTCCAGATCAGTTTGACCGGGCGGCCGACCGCTTTCGCCAGCGCGATCGCCTGCGGATAGGGACTGGCCGAGTCGTAGAGAAAATGCCGACCGAAGAAGCCACCCAGCAGCGGCGAATGCAAGGTGATGCGCGACGGATCAAGGCCAGTGCGTTTAGCGATGTCGGCGCGGAACATGTCCGGCGCCTGATTCGGCAACCAGACTTCCAGCGAACCGTCCGGGTTGAATCGCGCCAGTGCTGAAGGCGGCTCCAGTTGGCCGTGGTTCAGGTATTGGTTGTGGTAAGTGGCGTCAATCCGGGTCTTGGTCTCCTTGAGAATCGCCGCCACGTCGCCTTCGTTTTCATCATCTTTGGCCGGGCTTTTATCTTCAGCGAGGCGCTTGAACCAGGCATCGCTGGAAAAGTCAGCGGGCATCGGCCGCACTTTGCTGTCGGCCGTTGGCTCTTGCCAGTCAACCTGAATCGCCTCGACGGCACGTTTGGCGTGCCACCAGCGCTCGGCGACCACCGCCACGGCACCCGGCAGACGATGCACGGAATGCACGCCTTTCATCGCCTTGACCTGCTCTTCGTTGCGCAGGTTGCCCACGGTCATGCCCAGGCGCGGGGCATGTTGCACGGCGGCATGGAGCATGTCGTCGACCTTCAGATCGATGCTGTACAGCGCCTTGCCGGTGGACTTGTCGTAAGCATCGAGGCGCTTCACCGGTTTGCCGATCCAGCGGAACTGGCTCGGATCACGCAGCGTCACGGAGGCCGGATCGGGAACCGGCAGATCCATCGCGCGCTCGGCCAGTTCACCGTAAGCCAGCGAGCGGCCCGACTTGGCGTGCACGACTTTGCCTGGCTCGGTGGTCAATTCACTTACCGGCACGCCAAGTTGCTGCGCGCCCGCCTGCAATAACATGGCGCGGGCAAGGGCGCCGAGGCGGCGCATCACCGGGTAACTCATGCGCACCGACATGCTGCCACCAGTGATGCGCATGCCGTTTTCTAACACCACATAGGCTTCGCCGGGCGGGGCGGCCTCGACCAGAAAGGTCGACGGATCGGCATCCAGCTCTTCACCGACGATTTGCGCCATCGCCGTGAACGTGCCTTGTCCGCCTTCCATGAACGGGCAGAGCAGGCGCACGCGGTTGTCCGGACGGATTTCGAGAAACGCCGGCACCTGCGTGCCGCGCTCAGCCGTCGCCGCTGCAACGGCAGCTTGCACGCGCGTCGCACCCAGCGGCATGCCGAAGCCGAGGACCAGAGCGCCGACGGCGGTACCGGTGAGAAAACGTCTGCGCGAAACATTGATCGGTTCGTGCAGATTCAGTGCTGAGGCTTGCAGTGAAGGGTCGATACGAACGTTCATCACGCGTCTCCCTTGCCGGCCAGCTCATGCACGGCGGCATGAATGGCGTTGTACGTTCCGCAGCGGCACAGATTGACCATCGCTGCCTCGATCTGCGCGTCACTTGGTTTAGGGTTTTGTTTGAGCAGCGCAGTGGCGGCCATCACCTGGCCGGACTGGCAGTAGCCGCACTGCGCGACCTGCATATCGACCCAGGTCGAGACCACCCGTTTGCCCACGTCATCGCTTTCGATCGCCTCAATCGTGGTGACCTCGCGGCCGACCACACCGGCCACCGGCGTGACGCACGAGCGCACGACGTTGCCATCCACCAGCACCGAGCAGGCGCCACATTGCGCCAGTCCGCAGCCGTACTTGGTCCCGGTCATGCCCAAATCATCGCGGATCACCCAGAGCAAGGGCGTATCGGCGTCGGCATCGACCTGATAGGTCTTCTGGTTGATTCGTAGTTCCATGATTCACCCGCTGATCATCGGTTGACGTGCATTGTTATGAGCGGAGACGCGCGGCGAGGCGCATCACCGGTGTTCGTTCAATTCGCGACTGTGCCGAGCGCTTCTGCCTCGAATGGCTGCCCGCGCAAAAGGGCGATGTCACGACTCGGCGCGGTGCCGAACAGCCGGGCATATTCGCGGCTGAACTGCGAAGGACTTTCATAGCCGACCGCAAACGCCGCCCGCGAAACGTCGAGGCGCTCTACCAGCATCAGACGGCGGGCCTCGTTGAGCCGCAGCCATTTCTGGTACTGCAGCGGACTCATGCCGGTGAGCTGGCGGAAATGATGGTGAAAGGTCGGCGCACTCATCTGCACCCGCGCGGCCAGATCGTCGATGCGCAGGGCATCTGCGTAGTTGAGCTTGAGCCAGTCAATCGCTTTGGCGATGCGATAACCCTGACCGTCGACGGCCGTGATCTGCCGCAGCCGTGCGCCTTGGTCGGTGTGCAGCAAGCGATAGTGGATTTCGCGCAGAATCAGTGGCGCCAGCACCGGGATCGCCTCGGGTTCATCGAGCAATGCCAGCAGGCGATCAAGCGCGCCCTCCAGCGCGGACGACAGGCTGCCAATCGCGGCGCCCGTGCCCGTTGCTGGCTGCCGCTTGGCCGGCAAGCCGCTCTTGGTAATGACCTCAGCGAGCATGCCGACATCCAGTTTCAGCACGAGGCCGACACAAGGCTGTTGGGGACTGGCGATCATCACTTCAGAGTTGGCGGGCAGGTCCAGCGACGTCACCAGAAACCGCGAAGGGTCATAGCTGTAGCCCTCACCACCGACCCACAAGCGCTTTTCGCCGCGACCGACGAGAATCAGGCTGGGTTCGATCATGCACACCACGGGCGGCGCCGGCTGGTCGCGACGAAACAGCGACAGCCCGGGTATGGCTGTGGCGAAGTCACCCGGCGCGCTCACGCGCGGGTCAATGTGCAACGCCAATGGCGATTCCTGGGGAAGAGGGGTAGGGATCATGTCGGGTCACTCCTGTTGACCGAACTCTAATCCGCGCGCGAGACGTTTCCTATCCATCACCCTGCATCGCCAGAGGATCAGGCAAGCATTCAAGAGGAATGCGCTAGGGAAGGGCCGGATTGACCGGGAGAATGTGTCTATCTGTTACAGGGGCAGTGCCCGCAAGGGCGATTAACTGCTTGCCCCTGCGCATCACATCCACACGTTTTTTTGCACCACAGGTAGTTCCCATGACGTTTCCTTCTACAGATCCTTCTAAAAGAACAGGCGGCTGGAGCGCCGTGCTGGCCATGTCGCTGGCCGCATTCGCTTTGGTCGCTTCAGAGTTCATGCCGGTCAGCCTGCTGACGCCGATTGCGGCCGACCTGCACATCACCGAAGGCCGGGCCGGGCAAGGGATTTCCGTGTCCGGTGCCTTTGCCTTGATCACCAGTCTGTTGATTGCCTCGGTCGCCGCGCGCGTCGAACGCAAGAAGCTGCTGCTGGGCCTGACCTTGCTGATGATCGTCTCCGGTACGGTCGTCGCGGTCGCACCGGGTTACCCGTCATTCATGTTCGGACGTGCGTTGATCGGGATCGCGATTGGTGGTTTCTGGTCTCTGTCGGCGGCGACTGCGATGCGTCTGGTGAAGCCTGAACAGGTTTCGCGAGCGCTGGCCATCGTCAATGGCGGTAACGCCTTGGCCACGGTGATAGCCGCTCCGGCGGGGAGCTTTCTCGGTTCGCTGATCGGCTGGCGTGGGGCATTCTTCTGTGTGGTTCCGGTCGCAGTGCTGGCCGCCGTCTGGCTGCTGATCAGCCTTCCGTCGTTCAAGGCCGAGCGCCAGGCCGGTAGCGGCAACGTCCTGCGGCTGATGAAGCAATTGCCAGTGGCCTTGGGCATGGTCGCCGTCAGCGTCTTTTTCATGGGCCAGTTCATGCTGTTCACCTATCTGCGTCCCTTTCTTGAAGGCGTGACGGGCGTCAGCGTTTCTACGTTGTCCTTGATGTTGCTGGGGCTGGGACTGGCCGGTTTTATCGGCACCTTTCTGATTGAAAGGTTTATGGGTCGCGGCCTCTATCGCACGCTGACCATCATCCCGCTGATCATGGCGGCCATCGCGCTGGCGTTGGTCAGCTTCGGCAAATCACCAGTGCTGACCGCCATGTTGCTCGGACTCTGGGGACTGGTGGCGACGGCCGCGCCGGTCGGCTGGTGGACATGGCTGGCGCAAACGCTGCCGGATGATGCGGAGGCTGGAGGCGGCTTGCTCGTGGCGATTGTTCAACTGGCGATCGCAGGAGGCGCAATCATTGGAGGTCTGGCTTTCGATCTGAGTGGTTATAAAGCTACGTTCGAGCTTAGCGCCGCGGTGTTGGTTGTCGCCTCAGTGCTGGCCTGGCTGGCGGGGCGCAATGCCACGGAAGTTCATCTTGTCGAACCGACAGCTCATTCGAGCGCTGTTTCCGGCGCTCCTGAGTCCCGATTTGTCTGATCACGCAGGAAGCGGCTCAGTGCACCAATGACGGTTGGGTCGCGACCGAGACAGTGAAGACCACGACAAACAGCACGACGAGCCCCCAGAACAACACCATGACTGTCAGCATGACGACCTTAAGGCCTTGATAAAGCCTGCGCAGCCAATGGCCTTCGGGTTTTGCGTCTGCGCGGGCTCTGAGTAGGCCTTTCAAATAAAAACCAAGCAGCGCAAGCAGTGCGCCATCTATCGCCAGCGCAGGCAGGCCGGCTAGGGGGAAAATGCTTTCCCAGCGATAGAAAGAAGACCGGCTCAGAAAGACCACATAACAAGTCAGACTGCCGTAGGGCAGTGCTCTCCACCATTTGCCGGCCAGCGCCCCGACCATCAGGCACATGATCACCATGAACGGGCTGAGGAGAATATGGAGCATCCAGTCCAGTACGTTGGGGAAGTAGTCCGGGGAATGGATGCTGCGCCAGAGGTGTTCCAACATTGATCGGGTTCCTGCCGTCCATGAAGTAAGTGCTGCTGCGGTGCTTCCTTGCTGCAGCACGGTATCGGCGTGTTTTCGGGTTACATAAGGGTGTTATGTGAGTTGGGTAAGAACCGACGTTCGCGAAGGACCGGTTCCGCCCCTTAACCACCGTTTACACAGCTCGATCGCTAGAGTTCCAGCCAGTCAGAATGAAGCTGCAGAAATCGCTCTTGCAGCCACTCGATAAAGGCTTGAACCTGGGGCGCCAGATGAGTCCGGCTCGGGTATAGCAACGACACCGGGCGAGGGGCTGGCCGATAAGGCTTTAGAATTTCCACCAAACCGCGACTTTCCAAATGCTTGGCCACGGCGATCCCGGGTGCCTGAATTATTCCGAAGCCCGACACGCCACACTGAACGTACGCATTCGACTCGGTCACGGTGATGCCAGCGTCAGGCACAAAGGATCGATCCTGACCTTTCACCGAAAAATGCCAGGGCTCAACGAGCACAAGATCCGTCCCGTGATCGATCAGGTTTATCCATTCGAGACAGCACGAGAAGCTTACGAGCATCTCGCGAGGGGAGCATTTGGAAAGGTTGTGATCAAAGTCGCTTAATAACGTAAAGGCGCCAATTTGGCGCCTTTTTTCTCGCTCATCGCAGCAGATTTGCCCGCAGATTCTAATGTCAACGCGTGAGCAGGGAGAGTCGAACACTAAACCGCCGGACGGCACTAGTCATCAAGCTGCTCCATGCGTTTGAAAAATCTTGCTGATCACAGTCCACTTGCCATCAACTTTCAGCAGATGAAAAAAGTCGGTGAAAGAGATGCCTGACATGTCGTTGGCGTCGATGCGAGCACTAGCCGCCGTACCGACGACTTCGACGCGGACGATAGCTGCTGGTGCGTCAGGAGAAGGGCGGAAACCCTTGTCGATCCCGTTGAACAGGATTGAAATTGCGCCGCCCGCCAGCTTACCGTCTCCATCGACGCTGAACATGGTCGCTTGCTCACTGAAAGCCGGCTTCATGATGCTGCTTTTGGCCTGCTTGCAGCCCTCAATGTACTGGTTAAGCACCTCGGTGATGGCTTGGTATTCTTCAACGTAAGTCGGTTTGCTCATGTGCTTGCTCCTGCTTCATAGGATTAGTGCAACAAAGGCATCAGGCTTTCGTATCAAGCCAGACAGATCCATAACGTGTGTAGGCGGTAGGAATCTCGATGATTTCCTTAAGATCATCTGCAGCGGTGCGAACCCAGAATGGGTCTCGGAGCATTTGCCGCCCGACAAACACCAGATCAGCTCGGCCGTTCTGCAAGATTTCTTCAGCCTGACGCCCACTCTGGATAACCCCCACAGCGCCTGTCGCAATATGCAATTCCTTACGCAGTAATTCAGCGGCCGGCACCTGGTAACCCGGGTAGGTCTCGACCTTGACCATCTTGACCCCGCCGGAACTGCAGTCGATCAAGTCAACGCCCTGAGCTTTCATCCAGCGACCATATTCGAGGAACGACTCGGGCGTGTTTCCGCCTTCGGCGTAATCAGAGCTGGAGATGCGCACGAACAGAGGGCGATCTCCCCAATGCGTTTTGACCTCTTCCAGCACCTCTTGCAAGAAGCGATAGCGACGCTTGGCATCACCGCCATATTCGTCGTCGCGGGTGTTAGCCAACGGCGAGAGAAACTCACTTAACAAGTAGCCGTGCGCGGCATGGATCTCAAGCACATCGAAGCCAGCTTCGCTGGCGCGACGTGCGGCATCGCCGTAAAGCTTTACCAAAGACGGAATCTCATCAGCCGCGAGTTCGCGAGGAACGGGGCTGGTTTGCGTAAATGGAATCGCCGATGGCGCGATGTGAATCAGACCGGGCAGGTCAGCGTTGCGCCCCGCATGGCCGATCTGAGCGCCGGCCTTTGCACCAAAGCCGTGAAGCAATTCTGTTAGCGCCTTCAAGCCGACAACGTGCTCATCGCTCCAGATGCCAAGGTCACCGGCTCCAATACGACCGTCAGCCTGAATGGCCAGCGTTTCGGGAAAAATCAGTGCTGCCTGACCCAGGGCACGAGCTCCGTAATGAACGCGGTGCCAGTCAGTCACGAAGCCATCATCCGCCGCCATGTGCATGCACATAGGGGACATGACGACCCGGTTTTTCAGGGTGAGGCCCTTAATTTCATAGGGTGATAACAACAAACTCATCTGGCAGATTCCATCGTGGTGAACATGGAATCATGCTAACTTTTGCAGCACATCGACGTAAGTACGCACAATTTTGTGCGGTAGGCACACTTTTTATACCAAGGTGATAACAGTGAAAAAATGTAACCCTCAGGATGAGATTGAGGCTTTCGCGTGTCCCGTCGCCTTCACTGTTGATGTCATTGGTGGAAAATGGAAATCGCTCATACTTTTTCACCTGATGTCAGGCACGAAGCGCTTTAACGAGCTACGTCGGCTGATTCCAGATATCACGCAGAGGATGCTGACACTCCAGCTGAGAGAGCTGGAGACTGACGGGGTGATTCATCGCGAAATCTATCGCGAGGTGCCACCCAAAGTGGAGTATTCGCTTACAGCGTTAGGTGACTCACTCGCGCCATTGGTGAGTGCGATGCGAGAGTGGGGAGCAGTGCATGAACGCACGATCCTGGAACTCAGGCGCTCTGCCGTCTGTGACGACAAGTTGGAATCTCTGGCTTGAATCACGCCGATGTTGAGAGGTGGAGGGGGTGAACAATGCGAAGTTTGATGCCCGCTTGGCGCAGGGTTGAAACTGCACGAGAGAAATCACTCGCGCGTGATGAGGCGAATTTTTGAGGTCGCACTGCCGTTACGAAAAATTCTGGCCGCCACCTTATTTCATGTCACGCCATCGGCTTCGGGCGTGTAGATACGCCGTCAAATCGCTGTAACCTAGTTGAGCTGCAATCTCCGTTAATGACTCTCCCTGCAATTCAAGATGCATTTCCAATTCTGCGCGAATCTGATCGAGCAATTGTCTGAAGGTTGTACCTTGTTCTTCCAGCCGTCTGCGCAAGGTCCTTGGCGTCTGGTGCAGCGACTTCGCCAGATTGTCCAGATTGGGAGTTTCACGTCTCGCTAGAGATCGTCGCGCTCCTTCAGCAACCTTGGCTGACCAACCGCTGAAATTCCGATGCGCGGCGATCCGTCGATCCAGCTCCTGCGTTAATAATTCCAACATCCCGTGATGACGGGTTTGCATTGGCAGGCTTAAGCTTCGAGCATGAAAATAGAAGCAGTTGATCGAGCAATCAAACTCAACACGATCACCAAACCATTCGGTGTATTGCTTGTAATACGACGGACGCGAATGAGTGAACTTTGCCAAAATCGGCTGCACATTGTGTCCTGTACCTCGTCGTAACTGCGCTATGGACATCACCCCGTAGTGTTCGACGACATACCGCGCCAACTCTCCTGGCGCATCAACGTTCAATTCGACTCCGACGCCGTTTTCGTCATTAACCAACCTGACATTGTCTGTGTCCGAGGCAAGAGGTGCGTAACGGGCCCAAAGGTGCATGGCTGACAAAATATCTGGACTGTACAAGCAAAGATAAGCCAAGACATGCCAGTCCTGGGGGTGAATAGCGCGAACAATTTTAATCCGATCGCCGGATCGATACGTGCCGCTTCGCGCCACAGTTGATCCAGTTCGATCAGGTTGTAATCCGTACTTTTCCGGGCAACCTGGCTATCAAGGAAGCGCTCCAATACCTGGCCCAGCCTGCCGCGATGAAAGCGTTGGGGGGCGCGGTTGGCCGGTTCTAGCTCAATTTTGTCCATTTCGCGCATTGGGAGGACTTGCTCGCAGGTTTCTAATGAAAGGGCATTGCCCGGAAGGGCCTAAATCGAGAGTGCCATGAATACAACAATGCTCGTCAATAACCCCGCAGTGATAGTAGCCGGGATTTTCCTCTCCTTCATTTTACTGGAACTTGCCTGTTCCTCGCTTCGTCAGTCGTCAGGTAGTAAACGTGACGTACTCATTGAAGTCGTCGGCTCCGGTATATTAGTGATGGTCACATTTCCTTTAGTCATGTGGCTAAGTGGTCTGATATTAAATCACGCCATCCCGGAAATGAAGGGCGCACTGACCTCTATTCCATGGATCGCAGGATTTGCGTTGTTTCTACTGCTGGATGACATGACCCAATATTGGTGGCATCGCCTGACGCATCGTATTCCTGCTCTTTATGCATTGCATCGCGCACATCATTCCGCGCCCTATATGAGCATTCGCATCGTCTACCGCAACAATAGTTTCTACTATCTCTTGATGCCGGGCATCTGGCTATCTGGCGTGTTGATTTATCTGGGGCTCGCACCCGTTTATTATGTTTATTTGATTATAAAAATGACTGTGATCTTCGCCGCACACAGCAATGTTGCGTGGGACGACAAACTTTATCGCATTCGCGCTTTACGGCCGATCATCTGGGTTCTTGAGCGAACCATTTCCACTCCATCCACTCATTCTGCGCATCACGGTTTGACTGCAGAGGATGGCGTGACTCACTACAAAGGTAATTTCGGTAACCTGTTATTTTTATGGGATGTGTTGTTCGGAACAGCCAAAATTACCCGTAGGCGTCCGCCAGCATACGGTATCGAACACTTGTCACCGATAACCTGGAAAGAAGAATTGTTCTGGCCAATCGTTCGCTCCCATCGCACGGCACCCAAGGTAAGTGAAGCTAAACAGAAGGTCGCACAATGAGTCGCCATATCGTTCTGCTGTCTGGATCGAATAGATTCAACAGTCAATCAATCAAAGTTGCGCATTATCTGCGCGAGCGGTTAGAAGCACTTGAGCTTTGTGACTCAAGCGAACTGATAGATCTGGCGTCGAGTCCGCTACCGCTGTGGCCAGAAGAAGACACTCAGAAAGCCTGGAGTGCCCAGCAATCCACCCTCAAAAAAGCAACAGCATTGATCGTGATTAGCCCAGAGTGGAATGGCATGGCTTGCCCGGCCCTGAAGAACTTCTTTTTGTACGCAGGGTTCAGCGAACTAGGACATAAGCCCGCGCTTCTAGTTGGCGTTTCGGCTGGACTTGGGGGAGCCTATCCAATTACAGAGTTACGTGCTTCAAGCTATAAAAATAGCCGGATCCTGTATTTGCCTGAGCAACTGATTATAAGAAAAGTTGAATCAATTTTTAACAGTGAGTGCCCTTCAGATGAAAATGATATGCGCATCCGTGCACGTGCCGATTGGGTTTTGCATGTTCTTTGCCAATACGATGACGCGTTGCGTACGATACGAACTTCAATCAAACATCCTCCTGAGTTCTCTACGGGGATGTGAGATTGTCGCACCTCAATAAGTTTAAAGTGCAACTGTTAAAGCTAAACATTAGTGGCTGCCGGTAAAGGTCAACTATTTCCAACTCAGTCCAGATCAAACCACAGTGGGCCGTAACTCCTGCGCTAGTTCAATCAGTGCGCGCAATCGCGCCGGCACGAAGCGATGGCCCGAGTAGTAGAGCCTCAACCCGCCAAACGACGGGCACCACGGCAGCAACACCGGCACCAGGGCGCCGCTCGCCAGTTCTTCCTGGATGAACCACTCGGAAATGAACCCAATGCCGAGGCCCGACACCACGGCCTGTTTGATGGCCAGCAACTCGTTGGACGCGAAGCACACCGGCAGATCCATCTGCAGTTTTTGGCCATCGCGCTCCAATTCCCACTGGTAGAGGCCACCGTGGGCCATGCGCATGCCGATGCTCCGGTGGGTGAGCAGATCTCGCGGATGCTCGGGCACGCCGTGGCGTTCGAGGTACTCGGGCGTGGCCACCACGAGCATGCGGATGTCACCTGACAGTGCCACGGCAATCATGTCTTGCGGCACAGACTCTGCCAGGCGAATCCCGGCGTCGAAGCCACCGGCGATGATGTCGACCATGCTTGATTCGCTGACGATGTCGATGCGCACATCGGGATAGCGCTGAGCGTACTGCTTCAATAGCGGATCCAACAGCAGGTAGGCCGCGCCATGCGGCGCATTGATGCGCAATGTGCCGCTGGGTTCATCGGGGCCGGCGCTGGCTTCCTCGCCGGCACTTTTGATCTGTGCCAACGCAGGTGCGATGCGTGCCACATAGCGTTGGCCGATGTCGGTGAGGGCAACGCTGCGCGTGGAGCGATTGAACAGGCGCACTTTCAGGCGAGCTTCCAGGCCGGCCACTGCGCTGCTCACGGCGGTGGTGGACATGCCCAACTCCTGTGCTGCGCCGCGAAAACTGCTGCGGCGCGCCACGGCCAGTACCACTTCCAGCTCGGTCATTGCTGTTCTGTGCATGGATTGTCCTGAATATAAGGATGCTTCATCAGCCAAAGGATGGC
The DNA here is from genome assembly GCF_054682705.1 of Pseudomonas sp. H1_D05. NCBI lineage: Bacteria > Pseudomonadati > Pseudomonadota > Gammaproteobacteria > Pseudomonadales > Pseudomonadaceae > Pseudomonas > Pseudomonas sp. H1_D05. The sequence continues at coordinate 5,205,104 of NZ_CP162825.1, read as the reverse complement.
TTATCGGAATAATGAACCCTTCTTAGACTCCTTCACAGAGGCTCGATTCAGGCGAGCCGTTTTTGAGCGAGGAGTCGCCATGCAACGCATTGAACATATCTACATCAACGGCGAGTTCGTCCTTCCACACGGTCAGGAATGGTTTGATCTTCATAACCCGAGTACCGAGGAAGTCATCGGCCAGGTTCGGCTGGGCGACGCACTGGACGCACAGCGTGCGATCGCAGCCGCCAAGGTTGCGTTCCCGGCGTGGGCCCGTACCAGCCGGGAGGAGCGCATTGCGGCACTGCACCGCATGCACCGGGCCATGGCGGCAAGGGAGGAGGAGCTGCTGGAAGCCATCCTCGTGGAGTACGGCGCACCTGCGGTTCGCGGACGCTGGATGGCGACTTATCCGGCCGATGTGATTGCGCAAGCAATCGATGCACTGGAGGCGTTCGATTTCGAGGAACAGGTCGGCATGGCCGGGGTCATTCTGACGCCGGTGGGCGTGACCGGTCTGATCACGCCCTGGAACAGCAATGCAGGCTTCATCTGCAACAAGCTGGCCACCGCGCTGGCAGCAGGCTGCACCGCCGTCATCAAGCCTAGCGAGATGAGCGCATTGCAGACGCAGGTCGTGGTCAGGGCGTTGCACGAAGCGGGGCTGCCACCGGGTGTATTCAACATCGTCAACGGGCGAGGCGATGTGGTCGGTGAGGAAATCGCGCGACATCCCGATGTCGCCAAGATCTCGTTCACGGGCTCGTCCGCTATCGGGCGACACCTGGTAAAAACCGGTGCTGACACCATGAAGCGCGTGACGCTTGAACTCGGCGGCAAGTCGCCCACCGTCGTACTTGACGATGCGGATTTCCAGGCCGTCATGCCGATGGTGCTGCAAGCCGGATTTCTCAACAGCGGCCAGGCTTGCATCGCAGGCACTCGCATCCTCGTGCCGCGCCGCCGGCTGGCAGAGTTCGAGCGGATTGCGAAGGAGGGCGTCTCACAGATCCGATCGGGCGATCCGCGTAACACCGACACCGACACCGACATCGGTCCGATGGTGAGCCAGAAACAATGGGAACGGGTGCAGCGCTACATCCGTACCGGCCAGGAAGAAGGTGCGAGGTTGCTGGCGGGTGGCGAAGGTCGCCCGCAAGGCTTGCATGTCGGATGGTTCGTGAAGCCCACGATCTTCACTGATGCCAACAACCGGATGCGCATCGCGCGTGAGGAAATCTTCGGCCCCGTGCTGACAATCATTCCCTACGAGGATGATGCCGATGCAATCAGCATTGCCAACGATACGGACTATGGGCTGAGCGCCCTGGTGCTGGGAAAAAGCTCGGAACGTTGTATGAACGTCGCTCGTCAGATCGATGCGGGGCGCGTGCTCATCAACACCCTGGCCCACGAACCACGTGCGCCCTTCGGTGGATTCAAGCATTCAGGCCTTGGGCGCGAAATGGGCAGGTGGGGGATGAGCGCGTATTTGGAGCCGAAGGCGTTGATCAGCTCTGCCCCATTGAAATGACTGGGTCAGGTTCCTGTCTGGGGGCACTGGGGGGGAATGGCAATTTAGCGTTCACCGAGCGACTGAAAACGGCCCGAAGCTGCCCTTGATGTCTGTTTGTTGTCGTCATATGTTACGGGCATTCATGGAGGATCCTGGCTGATGGCTCGCGTGGGTTTGATACTGACATCCGGTTGCGGACTGGGAATATGCTTTCCCCGTTTTACGGGATCGACGTCAGGTTTTTTGCTCCTGCTATGGGGCAGTTTCGTTCGCAGGGTGGATTGGCTGTACTGCTCCAGGCACCGCCCCCGTCAGCTTCACCTGCGCAGTGTTTGAAGGTGCCGGGCTATCTTCAGAGAGCATTGCTCAGTTCAGGTCAATGTTGGCAGCGGAACATGGATGATCGCGTCGTCCCGGCATGTCGGGCACATTCTCAGGAGATAATTGATGAGCGCTGGCGATGTACCTGTGGGGCAAGTGGTACAAGGCTACGTAACGTTTGTAGGGAGTGAGGGGACGTGGATTGGAGCGCAGTTCATGAGCTTCAGTTATAGCGCCAATGGGAAGCGGTTTCACAAGTCTCTCAACGAAACCATTGACGCTTGGTCAACTGCAACTCTGCGTAAAGCCTCATACGGGCTGAAGGTAGGCGATCCGGTGTCGGTTTGGTGCTCTCTCAGCGACCCGGGTGTGTGTTGCATCGGCGAAAAACCAACCGACAAGCCGGCATTGGTGCGTTTGATTGAGTCTCTGGGAGCGATAGGGTATTTAAGTTGATCCACGCTCTCCAGGCCGACATATGTTGAATTCAACATCACGAATATCCGCAAATATCAGCTTACGTCTCGGCTGACATCCGATGATGTTCCACCAAGAAGTCGACGAACAACCGCACCCGCGCCGGCATTGCCGCGCCACCGACGAACACCGCATGAATCGGTTCCTGGTCCCCCGGGTTCCACGCTTCCAGCAGCGCAATCAGTTCGCCGCGCTGCAGATCCTCACTCACGCTGAACTCCCCGATACGGGCAATGCCGGCGCCCATTCGCGCGAATTGCGCCAGCGCTTCACCACTGCTGCATTCGATGTTGCCGCTGACCTTCAGGGCAAACGCTTTGCCATCGCGGATAAATGGCCAGTTGGGTTCGGCACGCTTGAAATTGAAGCGCAGGCAGTTGTGTTGGAGCAGGTCTTCCGGTTCCTGAGGGATGCCGTGGCCTTGCAGATACTCCGGCGATGCCACCACGACCTGGCCGGTGGTGCCGATCCTGCGTGCGGTCAGCGGGCTGTCGGGCAGATGGCCGAAGCGCACCGCGACGTCGGCTTGCCCGCCAAGAATGTCGACCACTTCGTCGCCGAGGTTGAGGTCGACGACGATGTTCGGGTAACGGGCGCTGAAGGCTGCGATCAAGGGAACGATGGCCAGCCGTCCATGGCCAAGGGCGGCACTGACCCGCAGTCGCCCCTTGGGCACGCCTTGATCGGCGATGGCTTCTTCAACTTCGTCCATGTCGGCGAGGATCCGCCGGGCGCCGCGCAGGAACGCTTCGCCCTCGGCGGTGAAGGTGATCGCTCGGGTAGTGCGCAGCAGCAGGCGGGTGCCCAGCCGTTGCTCGGTACGCGCAATGATCCGACTGACTGCCGAGGGTGTCAGGCCCAGTGCACGCGCGGCGGCCGACAGGCTGCCTTCCTGCGCAACGGTGGTGAATACGCTCATTTCACCTGATCTGCCGTTGAAATCCACTTGTGCCTCCTACGCAAAGGTGATTGCCAAAAATGCTATCTACCGCCTGAAAAGACGGGATCGTAGCATTGGCGGCATAGATAAGGAGCTTTCCATGCGTATCAATCCACCACTTGTTGCACTCGCCATCGGTGCCTTCGGCATCGGCGTCACAGAATTCGCCCCCATGGGCATGTTGCCGGGTATCGCTGCGGATCTGGGCGTTTCCATTCCCGCTGCCGGTTTGCTGGTCAGTGCTTATGCGCTGGGCGTATTGCTCGGCGCACCGCTGATGACCCTGACCACCGGCAAGATTCCCCGACGCTATCTGCTGATCGGGCTTATGGCGATTTTCACCCTGGGTAATCTGATGTCGGCCCTGGCCACCGATTACTACAGCCTCATGGTCGCCAGGGTGGTCACCTCACTGAACCACGGTGCATTTTTTGGCGTCGGCTCCGTCGTCGCCGCCACCCTGGTCGCCCCGGAAAAACGTGCCGGGGCGGTTGCGGCGATGTTCATGGGCCTGACCCTGGCGACCATCGGCGGCGTGCCGCTTGCCGCCTGGTTTGGCGAACTGTTCGGTTGGCGCACGGCTTTCTGGGGCATTACCGGCCTCGGCGTGCTGACGATGGCTGCGTTGTGGTTCGCTTTGCCCAACGTGCGGGCGCCGCAAAGCGTCGGTGTCATGGCGGAAATTCGGGTATTGGGGCGCGGCCCGGTGCTCGCCGCGCTGGCCCTGACCGTCGTCGGCTCGAGCGCGATGTTTACCGTCTTCACCTACATCGCACCGATCCTCAGCAGCGAGACCCATGCGTCCACTGCTTACATCACCGCCATGCTGATGCTTTACGGTGTCGGGTTGACGCTGGGCAACATGTGGGGCGGCAAGGCTGCTGACCGCTCGATCGATCGCACCCTGATCGTCTCGCTGAGCGTGCTGATTCTGGTCTTGTTGGCATTCACCGTACTGATGCGCTGGCCGCTGCCAGCCGCCGTGGCCATCCTGATCTGGGGTATCGCCAGCTTCGCTCTGGTGCCGCCGTTACAAATGCGTGTAATGGAAGCGGCCAAGGACGCGCCCAATCTGGCCTCGGCGGTGAACATCGGCGCCTTCAACTTCGGCAATGCGATTGGCGCGGCGCTGGGCGGCGCGGTGATCAGCAGCGGGCTGGGTTACCCGGCGATCTCCCTGGCCGGCGCGGCGATGGCGGGCCTGGGGCTGCTGATGGTGTTGGGATTTGCGTGGCGTTCCAGAACGGTTGAAGTCGCCGTGGTGTAACACGTTCAACAATGCTCGGCGAGTTGTCAGTCATTCATAGGGTGAGTAAGCTGCCCCCATGAATCAGCCATCCCTATCTGCCTCCTCGCCGAGCACTCGTGGCCCCGCCGAACACGACATTCGTGACCAGATTGTCGCCGCGGCCAACGAGCATTTCAGCCAATATGGCTACGGTAAAACTACGGTTTCCGACCTGGCCAAGGCCATCGGTTTTTCCAAGGCGTACATCTATAAATTCTTTGATTCCAAGCAGGCGATTGGCGAGGCCATTTGCGGCAACTGCCTGGGCCAAATCGCTGCAGCCGTCGAACAAGCGGTTAACGCAGAAGCGCTTTCAGCCACCGAGCGTTTGCGCAGACTGGTCAAAACCGTGATCGCCACGGGTGTGGATCTGTTCTTCAACGATCGCAAGCTCTACGACATCGCGGCGTTTTCCGCATCAGAGCGCTGGAACAGCGCCCAGGTGTACGAAGCGCAGATCAAGGGCTTTATCCTCGCCATCGTGCGTCAAGGTCGAGAAGCGGGGGAGTTCGAGCGCAAGACCCCGCTGGACGAGACCGTCGAGGCGATCAATCTGGCGCTGCGACCTTTCGTCAACCCGCTGCTGTTGCAACACAATCTGGATCTGATCGAACAAGCGCCCACACTGACCACCAACCTCATCCTGCGCAGCCTCATGCCTTGACCCATCGCTGAGCAAAGTTTTCAGGCGATTCGAGTCAACGCGGCATCCTCCTATTAAATTTCCTGTTCCCTGCACATGAGTGGCGGGCGAGCTATACATTTAGCTAGAGGTGACCATTATCGGAATTGGTCATATGAATGGTATGGCTATATACAAGTCTAGATGCCAGGTAACCATAACAATAGCGAGTCGGGCCATCCATTCGATGGACAGTCCTATATTGCTGCTGGTCAGGATGCAGTCGTTTCCTGAGGCGTGACCATTGACGATATTGGTCACAAGGCTGAGAATATGATGATCATCCTATTCCTCAGTAAGGGAACCTATGCGCCGGCTCCGACTTTTCCCCATTGCCGCATGCTTGTTGCCTCTTGCCCTGAGTGCCTGTGGCGAGTCTTCCAGCGTTGCGGATCCTCGCACACAGGCGCCGCTGGTCAGATCCGCTGCTGTTCAGGCGTCACCCGATGTCGCTCGCTCTTTCACCGGAGTGGTCGCGGCGCGCGTTCAGGGCGACCTGGGTTTTCGCGTATCGGGCAAAGTGCTGGAACGCCTGGTTGATACAGGGCAGGCCGTTAAGCGAGGGCAGCCGCTGATGCGTCTCGACCCGGTCGACCTCGGGCTGCAAGCGCGGGCGCAGCAGGCGGCGGTCATAGCTGCTCGCGCCAGCGCCAAACAGACAGCCGACGATGAGGCTCGCTATCGCAAACTGGTCGGCGTTGGCGCCATATCGGCATCAGCCTACGATCAGTTCAGAGCCGCCGCGGAGACGGCAAAGGCGCAGCTCAACGCCGCGCAAGCGCAGGCCGACGTGGCCCGCAATGCTTCGGGTTATGCGCTGCTGGTCGCTGATGCGGACGGCGTGGTGGTGGAAACACTCGCTGAACCTGGACAAGTCGTCAGCCCGGGACAACCGGTGGTGCGATTGGCCCGCGCAGGGCAACGCGAAGCCATCGTGCATCTGCCCGAAACCCTGCGCCCGGTTGTCGGCTCCACCGCGCAAGCCAGCCTCTACGGCATGAATTCAGCGGCTGTCACGGCAAAACTGCGGCTGCTTTCGGACTCCGCAGACCGAACGACGCGCACATTCGAAGCGCGGTATGTGCTCGAAGGGCCGCTGGCCAATGCGCCGATCGGTGCGACCGTGACCCTCAGCATTGCCGAGGGCGCCACCCAGACACAGGCGTTACAAGTCCCCATCGGCGCCGTTTTCGACCCAGGCAAAGGACCCGGTGTGTGGCTGATCGCCGGAACGCCGGCAAAGGTGACCTGGCGAGCGGTTCAGGTGCTGGGGTTGAGCGATGATTCGGCGCGCATCGCTGGCGACCTCACTGCCGGTGAGCAGGTTGTAGCGTTGGGCGCCCATCTGCTGCGCGATGGCGAAGAAGTACGATTGCCGCAGCAGAGCGAAGCCAGCGTTGCCGGGAGTCGTCCATGAGCCAGGGGCGTTTCAACCTTTCGGCCATCGCCGTGCGCGAGCGGGCGATCACGGTGTTTCTGATTTTTCTGATTGCCGTTGCAGGGACGTTGTCGTTCTTTCAACTGGGGCGTGCGGAGGATCCACCGTTCACGGTCAAGCAGTTGACCGTGATTACCGCGTGGCCCGGTGCGACGGCGCAAGAGATGCAGGATCAGGTCGCCGAACCCCTTGAAAAGCGCCTGCAAGAACTCAAGTGGTACGACCGCTCGGAAACCTACACACGCCCTGGACTGGCGTTCACGATGGTGTCGTTGCTCGATAGCACGCCGCCCTCGCAAGTGCAGGAAGAGTTTTATCAAGCACGCAAGAAACTCGACGATGAAGCCATCAGGTTGCCGGCCGGTGTGATCGGGCCGATGGTCAACGATGAATTTTCCGATGTGACCTTTGCGCTGTTCGCCTTGAAAGCCAAAGGCGAGCCGCAGCGCTTGCTGGTGCGTGATGCGGAAGCCATGCGCCAGCGTCTGTTGCATGTGCCGGGGGTGAAGAAGGTCAACATCATCGGTGAGCAAGCCGAGCGCATCTACGTTTCGTTTTCCCATGACCGGCTGGCGACCCTCGGCTTGTCGCCGCAGGACATCTTCGCCGCGCTGAACAGTCAGAACGTGCTGACGCCCGCCGGCTCCATCGAAACCAATGGGCCGCAGGTTTTTCTGCGTCTCGACGGCGCCTTCGACAAGGTGCAGAAAATTCGCGACACACCGGTCTCCGTGCAGGGGCGCACACTCAAGCTCTCTGATGTGGCGACGGTTGAACGCGGTTACGAAGATCCGGCCACCTTTGTTGTTCGCAATAACGGTGAAGACGCGCTGCTGCTGGGCGTGGTGATGCGCGAGGGCTGGAACGGTCTCGATCTGGGCAAGGCGCTGGATGCGGAGACCGCGCGGATCAATGCGGAAATGCCATTGGGCATGACCCTCGCCAAAGTCACCGACCAGGCGGTCAATATCGACTCGGCGGTCGGCGAGTTCATGGTCAAGTTTTTTGTCGCGCTGCTGGTGGTCATGCTCGTGTGCTTTCTCAGCATGGGCTGGCGAGTAGGGGTGGTGGTCGCCGCGGCTGTGCCGTTGACCCTGGCGATTGTGTTCGTGGTGATGGCCGCCACTGGCAAGAACTTCGATCGCATTACCCTCGGCTCATTGATCCTTGCGCTCGGGCTGTTGGTCGATGACGCGATCATCGCCATTGAAATGATGGTGGTGAAAATGGAGGAGGGCTACGACCGCATCAAGGCGTCTGCCTATGCCTGGAGCCATACGGCGGCGCCGATGCTGTCCGGTACGCTGGTGACGGCAATCGGCTTTTTGCCCAACGGTTTTGCCCAGTCCACTGCCGGCGAATACACCAGCAACATGTTCTGGATCGTCGGCATCGCATTGATCGCTTCCTGGGTCGTCGCGGTGGCGTTCACCCCGTATCTGGGCGTGAAATTGTTGCCGGACATCAAGAAGGTCGAAGGTGGCCATGCGGCGATCTATAACACGCCGAATTACAACCGCTTCCGTCGGCTGCTGACCGCGGTGATCGCCCGCAAATGGCTAGTAGCAGGCACGGTGGTCACGCTGTTTTTCGTCGCCGTGCCAGGCATGGGGCTGGTGAAGAAACAGTTCTTCCCGACCTCTGACCGCCCCGAGGTGATGATCGAGGTGCAAATGCCCTACGGCACTTCGATCGAACAGACCAGCGCCACGGCCGCCAAGGTCGAAGCCTGGTTGCAAAAGCAGGATGAGGCCAAAATCGTCACGGCCTATATCGGCCAGGGTGCGCCGCGTTTCTTCCTGGCGATGGCGCCAGAATTACCCGACCCTTCGTTTGCGAAAATCGTGGTGCTGACGGACAGTCAGCAAGCACGCGAAACCCTCAAATTCCGGCTGCGCGAAGCAGTTGCCGAAGGACTCGCGCCGGAAGCCCGTGTCAGGGCCACGCAAATTGTGTTCGGTCCGTATTCGCCGTTTCCGGTTGCCTACCGTGTGATGGGCCCTGATCCGGTGAAGCTGCGCGATATCGCCGAGCAGGTCCGGAGCGTGCTGCAAGACAGCCCGATGATGAGAACGGTGAACACTGATTGGGGGCCGCTGACCCCGACCTTGCATTTCAGTCTCGATCAGGACCGTCTGCAGGCAGTGGGGCTGACCTCCAATGCGGTCGCCCAGCAACTGCAGTTTCTGCTGAGCGGAGTGCCGATCACGGCGGTGCGCGAGGATATTCGTTCTGTGCAGGTCGTCGGGCGTGCGGCGGGCAATATCAGGCTCGACCCGGCGCAGATCAAGGGTTTCACTTTGGTCGGCGCGTCGGGACAACGCATCCCGTTATCGCAGATTGGCGAGGTCGATGTGCGCATGGAGGACCCGATTCTGCGCCGCCGTGATCGCACACCCACGATCACTGTGCGTGGCGACATTGCCGAAGGTTTGCAGCCACCGGATGTTTCGAGCGTGATCCTCAAGCAGTTGCAGCCGATCATCGAGACACTGCCCTCCGGTTACCGGATCGAGCAGGCGGGGGCTATCGAAGAGTCCGGCAAGGCGGGCAAGGCGATCTTGCCCTTGCTGCCGATCATGATCGCCATGACGTTGCTGATCATCATCGTGCAGGTGCGTTCGATCGCGGCGATGATCATGGTTTTTCTCACATCACCGCTAGGCTTGATTGGCGTGGTGCCGACGCTGCTGATCTTCAATCAGCCGTTTGGCATCAATGCGCTGGTCGGTCTGATTGCGCTGTCGGGGATCCTGATGCGCAATACGCTGATTCTGATCGGGCAGATCCATCACAACACGCTGGAAGGGCTGGACCCGTTCCACGCCGTTGTCGAGGCCACGGTGCAACGTGCACGTCCGGTACTGCTGACGGCAATGGCGGCCATCCTGGCCTTTATCCCCCTGACACACTCGGTGTTCTGGGGGACGCTGGCCTACACCCTGATCGGCGGCACATTCGTCGGCACCATCATGACGCTGGTGTTCCTGCCGGCGATGTACTCCATCTGGTTCAAGATCCGCCCTGAGCACCAGGCTCAGACTGGAACAGTCAGACTGGCGTAGTAACAACGCCTGCAATCGAGGCCCGCTTTCGCGGGCCTCTTTGTCCCCCCCGTCAAAGTGTGGTGATCTGTCCGTTGCGGTCCAGCTCATACACCTTGTTGCCCTGCAATTTCTCCTTCAGCCACCGCTCGGCCTTGCCCAGCGGTCGCTGCCGCGCCCACAACAAATCCACACCGATCTGCCAGTCCGTATGCGGATACGCCGAGAGCTGCAGTTCCACCAGCTCACCCTTGGCCAGTTCACGCTGAACGAGCTGGCGGGGCAGGGTGGCCCAACCGAGCCCGGCGCGGACCATTTCCAATAACGCCAGATAGCTCTCCGCTTGCCACAACTGGGTCGAGCGCAGGTATTCGCTGCTTGGCAGTTTGCTTGCGTGGGCGCTGAAGGCCAGGCGGCGATGGACGTGCAGGTCGTCGAAGGTGACGTTGTCGAGTTGCGCCAGTGGATGCTCGGGGTGGCAGACGTGCAGCATGATCAGTTTGCCCAGTTGCTGGAACGCCAGTTCCTTGGGGTAGCCGGGCTGCGAAAACGCCACACCGAGTACCGCTTCGCCGCTGCTGACCAGTTCGCTGACGTCGCCATACACCGGATGGCGGATGATCAGGTCGACAAAGGGGAACGCGGCTTCGAAGGCTTTGAGCACCGGCATGATCGGGCCGTACGGCGTTTCAATGGCGAGCGTCAGGCTGGTTTCGACGTTGTCAGACAGGCAATCGGCGTGGGCTTCGAAGGTCATGCAGCGTTCGAGCACGGCTTCGGCCTGCACCAGCAATTTGTGGCCGCTGGCGGTGAGGGCAGGGCTGCGGTTGCTGCGGTCGAACAGGTCGACGCCAAGGTCGGTTTCGAGGTTGGCAATCGCCGCGCTGATGGTCGATTGGGTCTTGCCCAGTTGGCGCCCGGCGGCGGAAAACGATCCGCTTTTGACCACTTGGACGAACATCAACAGTTGATCGAGTGAGAAGCGCAAGCGGTGAACTCCCGGGTCGAAAATAAAGGTTTGGAGTGGCTAACGAAAGCCTGATTGTGCCATCGAAAAAAACGATGGTTGCTAATTTGTTTCATCGTAATAAACGTTCAACTATGGCCCCGCGTCAAACGATCTCCGGGGCGGATCTGACTTTCAAGCGCCCCTGAGCATGCCCGCGATCTCAACAGATGCCGCACCTTCAGGAGCGTGTGAAATGACTACACAACGCATTCATCCGGTGGACGAGGTTTTGCCACTGCGACAGTTGTTCACGTTTGGCTTGCAGCATGTGCTGGTGATGTACGCGGGAGCGGTGGCAGTGCCGCTGATTCTCGGCAATGCCATGGGGCTGACCTCGGCGCAGATCGTTTTACTGATTAACGCCAACCTGTTGACCTCGGGTGTGGCGACGTTGATTCAAACCCTTGGCTTCTGGAAGTTCGGCGCGCGGCTGCCGCTGATTCAGGGCTGCTCGTTCATAGCCCTGGCGCCGATGATCATGATCGGCAAGGAATTCGGCCTCAGTCAGATTTTCGGTGCGGTGATCGCGGCAGGCTTTATCACCATTGCTCTGGCACCGGTGTTCAGCCGCTTGCTGCGGTTTTTTCCGCCGGTGGTGATTGGCAGTCTGATCACCATTATCGGCATCTCGCTGATGCCGGCAGCGGCGATCTGGCTGGGCGGTGGCAATCCCGACTCGGCGGACTTCGGCAATCCCGCGAACTTGTTGCTGGGCCTGGCCACAGTCAGCGTGACGTTGCTGATCTACGCCAAATTCAAGGGTTTCATCGGCAACCTCAGCGTGCTGATTGGCCTGTTTGTCGGCAGCCTGATCGCAGCGGCTTGCGGCATGACTCACTTCAATCGGGTCAGCGAAGCGGCGTGGTTCGAGCTGAGTGCGCCAATGGCCTTCGGCGCGCCGGAATTCGCACCGGTGCCGATTCTGATCATGACCCTGGCGATGCTGGTGATCATGGCCGAGACCACCGGCAACTGCCTGGCGATCGGCAAACTGACCGGCAAACCAACCACGCAACAAACCCTCGGCAACGCGTTTCGCGCCGACGGCTTGTCGACCATGCTCGGTGGTTTGTTCAACAGTTTTCCCTACAACGCCTTCACTCAGAACACCGGTTTGATTGCGCTTTCCAACGTGAAAAGCCGCTTCGTCGTCGCTGCTGCCGGGGCAATCATGGTGCTGATGGGCTTATTCCCGAAACTCGGCGCGTTGATCGCCGCAGTGCCGACGCCAGTGCTCGGTGGCTGCGCGATCGTGATGTTCGGCATGACCACGGTGGCGGGGATTCAGGAACTGTCACGGGTGCAATTCGAGGGCACGCGCAACGGCATTATCGTCGCCGTCTCGGTGAGCGTCGGCGTGCTGCCGATGTCCTTTCCGGCGCTGTTCGAACACGTCGGCCCGACCCTGAAACTGGTGCTCGACAGCGGGATTTTCCTCGGTGCGATCACCGCCATCGTCCTCAACATCCTGCTCAACAACGATAAAAAATCGACCGAAACCATCGGCGCTGAACTCGTCGACTGACTGTTTGTTTTCCACTGCCCAGGAGTTACCCATGAATCAATTCACTCAACTCATCCCGGCCGGCGTCAGCGAGCTTGATCTGACCTTGCTGCGCCAGACCATCGCCTTGTCCGAGGCATCGAAGCAACGCGGTCGCCATCCGTTCGCGGCACTGGTCGCCGATCGCAACGGCAAGGTGATTGTCGAAGCGGGAAACAACTCGATGCCGCCGGAAGGTGACCCGACGCAGCACGCGGAGTTGGTAGCAGCCGCCGCAGCGGCAAAATTGCTGTCACCGCAAGAGCTGGAATTGTGCACGCTGTACACCAGTGCCGAACCTTGCTGCATGTGCGCCGGCGCGGTCTACTGGACGGGCATCGGGCGGGTGGTTTATGCGTTGTCGGAGCATGCGTTGCTGGAGTTGACGGGGGATCATCCGGAGAACCCAACGTTCTCGCTGCCATGCCGCGAGGTGTTCGCCAAGGGGCAGCGCAAGGTCAGTGTGTTGGGGCCGATGCTGGAGGGGGAGGCGGCTGAGCCGCACAAGGGTTTTTGGTCGTAACAGGGAGCTGCAGAAACGACAAGGCTCTGAATAAATCAGAGCCTTATCGCTTAAGACTGACGTATTGAACGTGTTATTTCGATGTGTCTACGCTGGTTGAGCAAGTAAGCCTGTAATGCTCATAGTTCAAATCCTTCAGTCTTTCTGGAAGCTTGTAAGGGGCGGGGCAACTCTTGCCCTGCCACTTGATTGTGATGATGCCTTGATCTTTGGTAACAAGCGCTAACGCCTTGCCGGTGGGGTCGGAAAGCGCCAGTTGTTTACCGTCGGCGTCCATCAATACCGCTCCGAATGGAAGGGGTTTGCCCTCGGCATCGTAGAGTTCGAACTGGATCCGTCGCCCTTTGCTGCCTTCGAAGCGCGCGAGCACGACTGAACCTCGTCTCGGTACGAGTTGTTGAGTGGCGTTGTCCAACTCGATTTCACCGCCGAGATTGCGTGTATCCAACGTCACCCAGTTCACGCGATAGGGCTGTGCATTTGGAACGACGGCATAGCCGTTGAGGCCGGTTTTTACGCCGGAGTAGCTGCTGACTTCTACCCCTGACATGCCAGGCACCGCCACCAGTGCGAATGTTTCGCCGACGGTCTGGCCCATGTTGATTCCCCCCGCGTGGGCCACGATCGAGCCGGCCGCGCTCAGGTTCTGTGATTCATAACCGCTGCCTCGGCTATAGCCCAATCCAAGATCACCCATCGCTGTACGGGTACTCAGGCTCAGTGAGCCAGAGCGATCACCTTGCACACTGCGCCCGGTCTGTACGGAATAGTAGGTGTCACTGTCTTCAGTCAGATAACCATTGATCCCGGCTTGTGTACTGGTGCCGGTATTCTGATGATTGCTGGAAATATAGGCGCGAGGTGCGCGAGGTGTCGATCCGAGTGGGAATGAGATCGAAACGCTCAGTTGGGTGTCGTGAGTGGTGTCACCGCGTGCGCCGAACTCTTCGGTTTTACTCAAACTGATGTTGTAGTTCAGGTCGCGCCAATTATTGTTGTAACCGGCAGAAAAGCTGCGCGAACCACCGCGATCCCAATAGCGCTGATCACTGGCATTCAAGTACAGCGAGCCGTACTGGCGCGCTTCACCCAGGGTCTGGTTGACCGTGAGGTCGGTACGGGTTTTGGCGTTACCTGCGCGCCGCGTAGCGCCGGTGCTGGTGTCCTGAACGTGGTCGGTCAGCGTGCGGTAACCCTCGGTCGAATAACGATAGGCGGCGAGGGTGAAGCTGGTATCGGTGCCGGTGAAGGTCTTTGCATAGAGCGCGCGTACGCTGCTGCCCTGGGTCGTTTTACCGAATGCCTTGCTGGACGATTGCGTGAGGTCCAGTGACATCGCGCCAATCGACGTGTTCTTCGCCGCACCGACGGAAAGCGCTTTGAAACCGTTGCTGGCCTGAATGCCGGCAATGCCCGTCAGGTTGCTGGTCAAGCCGTAGGCGAAAGTACCGCCCAGGAAGGCTGGCTTGTCGTAGCCTTCGCTGTTGTTGTTGAATTTGCCGCTCGACAGGCTGTACTTCAATTGACCCTCACGCACCATCGTCGGCAAGGCGGAGAACGCCTGCCGGGTGACCTTGCGCCGACCATCCGCTTCGACAACGGTGATCTCCAGATCACCATTGGAGCCCGATGGATAGATATCACTGATCTCGAACGGCCCCGGCGGCACGTTGGTGGTGTAAAGAATGTAGTTATCCTGGCGGACCTCGATCTTCGCATTGGTTTCAGCCACGCCACGAATGATCGGCGCATAGCCGCGCTCACTGTCTGCGCGCATGCCTTCATCAGACGCCACCTTGACGCCTTGATAGCGCACGCTGTCGAACAGATCCGAATCGGAGAATATTTCCCCCGCACTCAGTTGCCCCTTGATCGCCGTGAGGTCGCGCTGGATGAACGTGCGGTTGCTGACAAACCGGTTGGGCCGGCCGGTGGCACTGCTCAGATTGGACTCGTTGCGCAAACGCCAGGCACCGAAGTTGATGCCGTTGCGCAGACCCAGGTTATTTGAGATTTGCGTCGAGTAATAGGTTTTGCTGCGGGAGCTGCTCAACTGATAGTTGATGAACCCGGCGGCCACGCCATCGTCCCAAAGTTCTGGGTCAACATAGCCGCGCATGCCGCGCGCCATCGCGACCTGCGGCACGCTGATATTGAGGCGCAGGCGGTTGGCGTCAAAACTGAGACTGGCTTGTTCGATCATCGACGCAAGATCGTAGTGATCGGCCGGCCGTTGCTCATCAACCAGACCTTGCTCACGCAGTTTGCGCATGTCCACACCCAGCTGCTGTAACAATTCCAGGGTGATACGTGGCTCGACTTTGCCGTTGAGCGGGTTGGCCGCGAAATCAACGTCGCGACGACCGACCAGCGTGCCGTTGCTGAACACGTCAACGCGATATCGGCCCGGCAGAACGCTGTTGGCATTCAACAAGGGTTGCAGATCGACCGCCGATGAACCTTCAAGAAACAAGGTATTGAAAGCTTCACCCGCTACCGCGGCGGGGGCATCGGCACCCATGGCGAATCCACAAATGGCCATATTGATGGCAAAGCACAATGGATGCAGGCAGCCCAACGCCGTTTTGTTTTTATGGCGCGCAACGTGATGCTTTACACAACTTGCAGATGTGTGGTGTTGGGAGGAAAACATGCAATTTGCCTTATCAGTCCGTGTTGCTTCAACCGGAGTCCGGAACTCGTAAATAGCTTGTGAATTGGCGGGGTGGGGCGGGGAAGTTACTGGGCGGATGCATCTTTCACGCGCTCGGCATGACTTTCGGTAGCGCTGAGCGGTGCATCGAATCGTTGTTGTGCGCCGTAATCATTAATGGCTGAAAACGTCAGACGCGGAGATCCAGGTGGCAACTCTTTCAAGTTGAATGAACGAACTTCGCCCGGAACGATCATTGTCGAATCAATCACCAACTCTGCTTTTTTTCCTGCAGCGACTTTCAGGTCGGCCAGCGACACATGGTAATTACTCTGGTTTTTTACTTTCAGTACCGACTTGCCAGCTTGCGTGACCAATTGCCATACAAGTTGCACCGGCGCTTGCGCAGCGTCACCGGTCAGTCCGTCCGGACGGAAGAACACCTTGATGCGCTGACGTACCGCCAGTTGCAGCGTATTGACATCGGCAGCACTGGCCTGAGGGATTTCCTGCACGTTCAGCCACACCACTGACTCTTTGTCCGCAGGCATGCCCCGGCCCTCATAGAGAATCCTCAACAGTTGCTGTTGATTGGGTTCGAGTCGGGCCAGCGGTGGAGTCACCGCAAATGGCGGCGCGCTGCCAGCGGTGTCGCCGGCATCCAGCCACGATTGCGCCAGGATGGTTTGCCCGCCGTTGCGCACGGTGACGTTTGCCTCTTTGTGCGCGCCATCGAAGATGACCCGGGTGGAACTCAAGGAGATGCTGGCGAATGCCGAGTGCGTCATCAACACCCCGGCAAGCCCCAGACACAGCGGAAAATAGCGACTTAACATAGTTTTCACCGATTGATCTGGTCGGGAAGGACGAGGCACAGCGGCCCCGTCCAGGTATTGCGCGCTGCTTATTCGTATTCGAGAACGAACGGCAGAGTGGCGTTACCGGTACCTGCAGTAGCGGTGGCCTTGTCGCCGGTGGTGACGTAAGCGGCTGCGAACGACAGGGTGCCGTCGCCGCCAGTGGTGCCGTCGCCAGTCAGGCTGGTCTGAACTTTGGCTGTGGCTTCGGAACTCAGGTCGATCAACTGGCCGTTGCTGTCCAGCAGCGCGATACCTACGCCTTTGGCCGCATCAGTACCTTGCAGCTTGAGAACTTTCTTGCCATCAACCAGGCCCGAACCGCCGTTGACGGTTGGTTTGAACAGCATCGACACCTTGGTGCCGGCGTTGCAGTTCACTTTCAGGTTGAAATCATTGGCAGCCACGCGACCAGCACCCGGGGCAGAATCGGTGCCCATGTCTTTGATCGATACGCTGCCCATGTCCACGGCAATCATCTTGTCGTTACCCGAAGCGCCATCTACCGAGCACGCATCGTTGTTGATGACGCCGGTAAAGCTGATTTGACCGCTGCCGCCCTTGACGGCTTTAGCGGCTTCTTCTTCAGCCAGTGCACCAGTGGAGGCAGCCAGTACGGAAAGAGTGAGTACTGCGAAAGCGAACTTTTTCATGTTTATATCCGAAGTTATTGTGAAGTGCTGCATTGAAATGCCAGGCCATGTTAGGTCGGTGATAGCGATGGGTCTTTGAGATTTGTCTTAAACCGTAGCAAGTGCGAGCAAGTCAGCAATATCGGAAGTGAGTATTTATATCTTCAGTTAATTTACGGCAGACCAAATGAGACAATTCTTAAAGTCGCGCGGGTTCTATTTGGTTAGTATTCGCGGATGCAGAAATTCTCAGTCAGTGCAAAGTTTGTCGGTGTTCTTTCTGCTTGAAAGATAATTCAGATGTTTTGCTATTAATAGCTGATAGAAAGAGGTTCCCGGTTTGTGAACACGCTTCGTATATTGGTATTGGAAGATCACGCCTTCCAGCGCACGGCTGCGGTCAGCGCGCTTAATAGTCTGGGTTACAAAAATATCTTTCAGGCGGCTGACGGCAAAGATGCGCTGGCTTTGATATCTCAGGCAGGGGGCGTGGACGTTGCGTTGTGTGACCTGAGCATGGCCGGGATGGATGGTTTGACCTTTTTGCGCCTGGCGAGAGAGGCCGGATTGATTCGCGCAGTGATCATCTGCAGTTCGTTGCCTGAAGACTTGTTGCGCACGGTTGATCGAATTGTCACGTTGCAGGGCCTGGAATTGCTCGGCAGTGTTGCAAAGCCGTTGATGGTCGATGTGCTGGCGCCATTGCTGGCGCGCTATCGGCCGCACAGCCAGGTCGATGTCAAAGTGGCGGAAAGTCATCTCGATCAGCCTTCGGAGAACGAAGTGCTTGAAGCGATACGTCGGCAGGAGTTTCGCGCGTACTTCCAGCCCAAGTTTCATCTGCGCAGTGGTGAAGTGGATGGCGCCGAGGTGCTGGTGCGCTGGCAAAGCCCCAGTCGCGGGTTGCTTTCACCGGGTATGTTCCTGCCCACGATCGAGCGTTGCGGGCTGCTTGATGAAATGTTTTTCAGCCTGCTCACGCAAGGATTGAGTCTGCAGCGTTTCGTGCAGTCCCACGGCAAACCGTTCAAGCTCGCGTTCAATCTTGACGTGACGCAGATGGCCAACCCGAATCTTGTCGATCGGATCAAGGCGCTGTTGCGCATTCACGGTGCCTCGCCAGCCGGGCTGATATTCGAGCTGACGGAAACCGGTCTGCTGCAGATGCCCGAGATCAGCATGGAAAACATGGTGCGTCTGCGCATGCTCGGCTTCAGCCTGGCAATCGATGATTTCGGTGTCGGCTATTCTTCGCTGGAGCGACTGTGTCAGATGCCGTTCAACGAAATCAAACTCGACGCCGGCTTCGTGCAGAATTTCCAGCAGGCTCGCTACAGTGCGGTCATCCACGGTGCCTTGGCGTTGGCGCGCGAGCTGGACATGCGTGTGGTGGCAGAGGGTATTGAAACCGCAGACCAGGTTCATCACCTGGCTCGACTCGGTTGCCAGTGGGGGCAGGGCTTCTTCTACGCTCGCCCCATGAATTGGGCGCATCTGGTCGATTGGCGCTTCGAGGGTCAAAAGTCGTCCTGGCGCCGCGCAATAGGTACGTCCGACCTTTGATGCGCGCTCGCGGTCTGACTTTTGGGACAAAGCCCTATTTCGTCGTGTCTTCAAAACAATCATCATGTGCCGAGAAATCAATCAGATGCACCTGAAAGCTTCGGTGATGCCCGGGATCTGCTGCGGTTGCCAAGTGCTGATGATCCTTCAACCCTCCTCATCATGGAGTTGCTCATGCATTGGTCAGTCGTGAATCCGTTACGCGTTGCCATCCTTGATGATCACTCGCTCATACGTCTGGCGATGAAATCGCGGCTGACGCGCGAAGCCGAGTTCAGTGTCGTGGGCGTGTACGGGAGCAGCGCGCAGTTGCTCGCTGGATTGCGCGAGGTCGAAATCGACCTGCTGATACTCGACTACAAGCTGCACGATGGTGAGCTGGACGGGCTCAATCTGATTCGGCTTCTGCGCAAGCAATATCCAGACATGCGCATCCTCGTCTCATCCTCTGAAGAGCGCCCGGCGGTGGTGAACATGGCGATCGGAGCGGGCGTCAGTGGATTCTTCGGCAAGTCCCAGCCAGTCGATGACCTGATCACGGGCATCCGCTGCGCAGCGTCCGGCCAGTTGTACCTGTCGCCGGCAATGGCCTTCGAGCTTGATGTGCTGCCTGCGTCGGTCGATGAGCCTGCTGGTGCCAATGATGACGGCGCGGTGCACAGCGACGATTTTCTGAGCAATCCTTTGCTGTCGCCGAAGGAGAAAGAAGTCTTGCGCTGCTGTCTCGAGGGCATGGGGGTGACGCAGATCGCTTTGAAGTTCTCGCGCAGTCGCAAAACCATCAGTGGGCAAAAACAGGCCGCTTTCAAAAAGCTTGGCATTCGTGGTGATGCAGAGCTGTTCAAGTTGCAGCACAGCCTGACAGCCGACAACCAGGGATAACTCGCTTATGTTTCATCTGTTGCGCGGTGTTTTGCTCGTCAGTGTGCTTTTCGTATTCGGTAGCGGGTCGTTGTGGGCAGCAGAGCCGCGCACTCTGCAGGTGTTCGGTCGATCAGACTGCAAGGAGGTGCAGGTCGATCTGAGCAATGAAGACTGGAGTTGGCTCCGGCAGAAACGCAGCCTCGTATTGGGATCGGCGCTTCCGGATTTCCCGCCCTATGTCATGACCGCCAGCGGTACGCGTTATGAGGGGATTGCCGCCGACATCGCCTGCATTATCGGTCAGGCCCTGCATGTCGAAGTTACCGTCAAGGCATATCCCGACCGTCGCGATGCCATGGCGGCGCTTGAACGTGGCGACATCGACATGTTGGGCAGCTCCAACAGTTTCGAGTTGATCGACGGCCTCGTTACGCTCAGCAAGCCTTATGTCGAAGACGTGCCGGCAATGTTCATGCGCGGCGATGATCGGCGACCGATGCCGGCCAATCTGGCCGGTTTGCGTATTGCGGTTGCCGACGATTACCTGCCATCCAGTCAGCTGCATGGCTTGTATCCCAACGCCGAGTTCGTACTTTTCCCATCGAACGAGTTGGCACTGGCTGCGCTGGCCTTTGGCAAAGTCGATCTGTTTCTGGGCGACACGGTGTCCAGCAACTATCTGATCAACCTCAACTACTTCAACTATGTGCGCCTGCACTCTTTCGTCAAAACGCAAACCAACGGTTTCAGCTTTGCCCTGCGCCGAGGTAATGATCAATTGCTGCGTCTGATCGACTCGGTCATCGAGTCGATGGGTGAGGGCAAGATAGCCGAAATCACCAAACGCTGGTCCGGTGGCGGCGGGGCACTGACCCCCAAACGTATTGACCTGACACCCGGCGAAGCACGCTGGCTTGAGCTGCACCCGGTCGCGCGGTTCGTGATCAATGACGATCAGGCGCCATTTGCGTTCTTTGATGGCGATGGCAACTTTGGCGGAATCGGCGCCGATCTGCTGGAACTGATTCAGCGGCGCACTGGTTTGCAGATCGATGTGAAGCGCACCGACAGCTTTTCCAGCTTGAGCACACGCCTGCTGGATGGCAGCGCCGATATCTCGTTGCTGACGCCAACCGTCTCCCGTGAAGTCGGTATGCGTTTCACCCACCCGTTCCTCGCCAGTCCTTTTGTGATCGTCACCGCCAAGGACGCTGGCGCGCCTTCAAGCCTGCAGGAGCTACGCGGCAAGCGCGTCGCCGTCCCCGAGAGTTCGGCGGAGCGTGAGCTGCTCAAGGATTATCCCGACATTGAAATTGTCGACAACGAGACAGTGCTCGGCGCTCTGGCTGACGTGAAGGATGGGCGAGCAGACGCGATGATTACCACGCTGCACAGTGCGCGCTATTACATCGCTCACATCTACAGCGACAGTTTGCGCATCTCCAACATCGTCGGCATGAACAAAGGTTTCCTCGCCTTCGCCGCCCGACGCGCCGATACCGAACTGGTCAGCATTCTGAACAAGGCTCTGCTGAGCATTCCACCCGATGAGCTGGACGTGATTCTCAACCGTTGGCGTCCCATTGCCGCGTTCTCGGGACTGTCGTGGCGCGATTACAAGGTGTTGATCTATCAAATCAGCGCTGGTGCCTTCTTGATTATCCTCGGATCGCTGGCGTGGAATTTCTATATTCGCCGGCAGATCCGCGAACGCAGTCGGGCAGAGCGCTTGCTCGGCGATCAACTGAAGTTCATGGGGGCGCTGATCAACGGCACGCCGCATCCCATTTACGTACGCGATCGGGAAGGTCGGCTTGTCACCTGCAATAACAATTATCTGCAGACGTTTGGCCTTTTGGAAAAAGACGTGATCGGCAAGACCGTGCTCGAAAGCGGCAAGCGCAATCGCCAGGAAGCGTTGCAATTTCACGATGACTATCTGCGCGTCATCGAGCGGGACGAACCTTACGAGGTGGATCGCACGCTGCATGTTGGTGAAACGCGGCTGATCATTTATCACTGGATCCAGCCTTATCACGACACGACGGGGGAAGTCAGAGGCGTGATCTGCGGCTGGATCGACATCAGCGAACGCCGCGAACTGATCGAGGAGTTGCGTTCGGCGAAAGAGCTGGCCGATGAGTCAAGCCGCGCCAAAACCACGTTCCTCGCGACCATGAGCCACGAGATCCGTACGCCGATGAGTGCCGTGATCGGCATGCTTGAACTCACCCTCAAGCGCGCCGAGCAGGGCCACTTCGATCGACCGGCGATTGAAGTGGCCTACGACTCGGCGAAAGGCCTGCTGGAGCTGATCGGCGATATCCTCGATGTGGTTCGCATCGAGTCTGGGCATGTCAGTCTTTCGCCGAAACGTGCCAACCTGCGCGAACTTGTGGAGTCCGTGGCGCGGGTGTTCGACGGCTTGGCCAGGCAGAAGAGTCTGGTATTGAAGCTCGATATCGACGCCACTGTCGGCTGTGACGTACTGGTTGATCCGATGCGATTCCAGCAGGTGCTCTCGAATCTGGTCGGCAATGCCATCAAGTTTACCGATACCGGGCATGTCAGCGTCTCGATTCGCGGCCAACGCCTTGCTGACGAACGTTTGCAGGTCGATCTCAAAGTCGAGGATACCGGCATCGGCATTTCCAGCGCTGATCTGCAGAACCTGTTCCAGCCGTTTTCGCAAGCCAATCACGGCCCCTCGAACCGGGGCGGCACCGGTCTGGGATTGGCGATTTCACGTTCGTTGTGCGAGTTGATGGGCGGGCGACTGAACATCACCAGTACGCTGGGCAAAGGCACCTGCCTGGAAGTGTCGCTGTTCTTCAATATCCTCAGTCCGCTCGGCGGCAAGGTGCTGCCTGTTTCGGTTGTCCAGGACAAGCCAGTGCCGACGCTGCGGATTCTGGTAGTGGATGACCAGAGCGCCAACCGTCTGCTGCTGACGCAGCAGCTCAGCTTTCTTGGCCAGGCGGTGCGTGATGCTGCCGATGGAGCGCAGGCATTGGCATTGTGGCGTTCGGAGCCGTTCGACATTGTGATCACGGACTGCAACATGCCGGTCATGAACGGCTACGAACTGGCCCGCACTATTCGCCAGGACGAACGCGACAGTGGTGGAGCGCCGTGTATCGTGCTGGGCTTCACAGCCAACGCACAGCCGGAAGAAAAAGTGAAATGCCGAGAGGCGGGGATGGACGACTGTCTGTTCAAACCGATCAGCCTCAGCACCTTGTCGACCCTGCTTGCCGGCTGGGAAAAGGACGTCGAAACCGAGCCAGTTGAAAGCCCGCCTGCGGCGGGTATCAAGGAGCTGGGGTCGATTCGCGAGCGTCTGACCGAGCTCACCGGAGGCGATCTCGACATGATGAAAGAACTGCTGCGCGAGGCGCTGTCGAGTTGTGAGAAGGATCTGGAGGAGCTGCATTCGCTGATACCCGAAAGCGATCCCGGGTTGTTGGCTGACCTGGCACATCGGATCAAGGGCGCGGCGCGCATTGTCGCCGAGCATCAGGTCATCGAGGCGTGTAACGACCTTGAGGCCGAGTGCGAAGCGCCGGTCATCGATCCACTGGATATCAATCGCAGCGCGTTGAAGCTGGAGCATGCACAGGCTGATCTGATCAAGAAAATCAAACGGGTCGAGCTGTAACCGTATTGGCGCAGGGCTCTGCTGACTGGCCTTGCATTGAAGGGGGACGTTAAAGATCATTTTGCAACGGGCGATACCTTGGTTAATAACCATGGAGTTTCGCGATGATCATTCGACGTCCTTTATTGATTGCCTGTCTCTGCCTGCTGAGTTTTGACACCGTCAGCGCGGCCCAGTCTGCGCCTGTCAGCGGAGTGATTCGCTTCAGCGGACAGATCGTCGAGACAAGTTGCATGGCGAGTGGCGCCAGCCTTGCTTCTGCTTCTGTCGAGCTGCTTGATTGTCCGCAGGCGAGCACTGGTCAGATGTTCTCGGTGACCAACGTCAGTGCGGCAGGGCGGGGTGAGCCGCGCCAGCAAGTGTTCGTGAAGATGATTGCCGATACCCACGAGCAGGAAAAATATTACGACCAGCGTTTGCTGCTCACGGACAACAAGGGCCATCAGATAACGACTGGCAATTACGTCGTGACGCTGACGCTGCCTTGATGGACTGAGAAGAATGAGTTTGCGCCCCTTGTTTCAAGGTTACTGACAACAAGGGGCGTTAATAATGAGAATTGTCTGGTTCGTATACGACCGTCCCGCGCTCCTGGCATTGCGCCGCTCGCCACCGTTGCAAAATCCCTCCCTCCAAAGACTTTGAACCAGGCCGGGCCTCGCTAGCGCGGGCTTGTCATCAAGGTGTGGTTTTCGCTCAGCGATCCCTGCGGTCATTTTGAGACAAGTCTCATATCGGCCAGGTTGGCCCTTTGGTTATTTTCTTGAAAGGAAGAATGGAGCTGCCAAAGGTGTCCGATGTTTCTTGAAAATAACCGAAGTCGATCCTTGCGGATCCTGATCGCCGATAACGACGTGCGTAGAGGTCTGTCGATTGAACAACAGTTCAACAAGCTGGGCTGTCTCAGCGTAGTGAACGTCTGTACTTATCGTGACCTGAGAGTACTGACGTATTACTGCCCCCAACGGCTCAGCCTGGTCGTCGTCAATGCTGAGTTGCTCAACGAGATGGCGATGGATCCGCTCGATTTTTTGGGGAAAACCCGTTGATTCGTCACCTGCTGATTTTCAACCCCAGTGATGATCATCAGTGGTCGAAGACCGTCTTCAATCCGCATCCGCAACGCTGGATGCGTCTGGTCTCGAAAATCGATCTGCCGCGATTGGCGGATTTTCTGATGCTGGCCGACCCGACGCTCAAGGAGCTGGCGGAGCCGGCCTCATCCGACTCCACGCTTTCTTCGGGCGCAAACCGCTAGCTGTTGCGCCTTCGCGCGGTCATCCGCTTGTGCTTTGAGGTGCTATTGCTCAGCGCCTGCTTTGCTGCCCGCTCGTTTGCCCCATTGTCTTGAATACACTCTAAGGTAAGGCATCATGCTGCTTCGTAAACTCAATCTCGCGCCGCGTTCGGCGCTGTGTTTTGGCTTGTTCTGTCTCATGATTATCGCGATCGGATTGATCGCCTTGCAGCAAGTCGACTTGCTCAATAAGGCGGAGACCTATGTCGAGACGACCATCGTGCCGAGTATCAAGCTACTCGGACAACTGGATCGTGAACTCATCGAAATCAAGGGCAATAACGCCCGCCTGCGCAACCCTATCGAAACACCTGAGCGTAAGGCTCAGGCCTTGATGGACATTCAACAGTCGCGTCAGCTCATCAAAAAACATCAGCGCGCACTCATTGATCTGCTGGCAACTGACGCCGGGCGTGAGGCCTTCGAGGCGTTCGCCAAAGCACAACAAGTCAATGATCAGGCGCAGGACCAATACCTTGAAACCGTGGCAAAAGGGCAGCTTGAAGCGGCCATTGCGCTGTCTAAGAATCAGATGCGTGCCGCCTCGGACGGCGTGCAGGTCGCGCTCAAGAAGCTGATTGCTCTCAATGAGATCGAAGCTTATGAAGCGGGCAAGCAGGCCGACAATGTCTACGAACACACGCTGTGGATCGTCAGTGTGTTCATTATCATTGCCATCGGTGCTTCCTTGGCCCTGGCGGTGTTGTACACGCGCAGCCTGACGGTGCCGATTGCAGGCTCACTAAGGGTAGCGGAGTGCATCGCCGCCAACGATTTGAGCGAAACCATCGCGCTAGATGGTTCCGATGAGGCAGCGCAGATGCTGTCGTCGTTGGCCGCGATGCAAGCCAGTTTGCGTGATGCGCTGATCATGATCCGTGACTCGTCCACGCAGTTGGCCGAAACCTCGGAAGTCATGCACGGCGTCACCGAAGATATTTCGCGTATCACTCAGCGTCAGAGTCATGAAATCGAAATGGCCGCCACCGCCGTGACTGAAATGAGTGCGGCGGTGGAGCAGGTCGCGGACAACGCCGCATCGACCTCGCAACTGACGTCGGAATCAAGCGCCGCAGCCATTGCCGGTAAAGCCCAGGTCAGCGAAACGGTCGCGGCAATCAATCTGATGGTTTCCAGCGTGCATGGCACCTCGGCAGAAGTGCAGGCGCTTTCTACGATGGCGAGCGATATCAGCAGCGTGCTGGACGTGATCCGAGAAGTCGCCGAACAAACCAATCTGCTCGCGTTGAACGCGGCCATCGAGGCGGCGCGGGCGGGGGAGGCGGGCCGCGGCTTTGCCGTGGTTGCAGATGAGGTGAGAGGGCTGGCGCAGCGTACGCAGAAATCGACCGAGGACATCGAGTCCATGGTCAGCTCCATTCAGTCGGGCACCAGCAGGGCAGTTACGTCCATGAGCCACACCCGCTCTCAAGCTGAAAGAACACTCGAGATGGCCAATATCGCCGGCGAAGTGCTGACTGACATCACTGGGTCTCTGAATCTTATCAATGAACGAAACCTGCTGATGGCGACCGCTGCCGAAGAGCAGGCTCAGGTTGCGCGCGAAGTGGATCGCAGCCTGATCAGCATTCGCGACCTGTCTTGCGAAACTGCAGAAGGCTCGAAACAGACCGCCGTTGCGTCGGCGGAGCTTTCGCAATTAGCGGCATCGCTGAATAAGTTGACCAAGGAATTCAAGCTGTAAAGAGTGAGCAGGAAGCCCTGATCACCAGGGCTTTGTTTGATCCGCGGTCAATCCTGTTGTGCAGCGGCCGCTACCTCATTTCTGTGTTGGCTGCTCGGTTTGTGCCGTCAGTTGTTCAATGCAGGTGGCGAGTTGTTTTTCATAGCTTTCAAGCACCGCTTCGGCTTCAGCTTCGCGCTCATCACGCAAGCGAAAGAAGTCATCGCGACTGAGCTGGTCCGCTACGAGGCGGATATTTTGCTCGATGATCGCGCACAGTGAATCTTCATCCTCTAACGCGGCGCTGGTTTGCGCCGCGCGTTGAGTGTTTTCGAGCTCCGTCTTTGCCGTCTCGGCGGCCTTCGCCTGTTCCTTCGCGGTAAGCAGGTCAGTCTCCAGTGCCTGCTTTTGTTCTGCCAGACGCTTGAGTTCTGCGCTCATTGACTGGATGGCATCGGCTCGCTGTGTGAGCTGGATCTCCTGCTTTTGCACCACGGCCTTCAGTGGAAACAGATTGTTGAGCTCATAACCGGCGGCGACAGTCATGGCGATCAGCGCCAGTGCCAGAATCGTCAGGCAATAGATGGCGGCGTTGCTCTGGGGTTTTGGGCTATTGAGGGTATCGAGGGCTCTCACGGAATCGTTTCTCCTTTCAAGAGTGGACAGTGTAATGACCGAATTCCGTTGCGCCTTTAAGACGAGTCTTAAATTGTCTGTTGGTTATCTGCGCTGGTAAAGGATGGTGTTCAATAACGTGTCCTTTTATAGGTTTTTCCGATTTGGCTAGTTAGCTATAAATCTATGAGAATTGTCTGTTTGTTGAATAAATAAACTTTTTGCGCAAGTGCTGTTTATTTATTATCTTCTCGTTCCGATTGTGGTGATTTTGCAGCCGATTAAATATTCGCGCCATCGTCAATCATTCAGTTGTTTGCATGCAATGCAGAGTCAGAGAGAGTGCTATGAAGTTATCCCGTATATCAATTGTCGGACTCTTGTATATGCTGTCGTCAAATACAATGGCGGCGGTATGCGAATTTTATCCCGACAATTCCATGGGCGACCTCCGAGTTGTCCTTCCGGCCACGATCTCGGTGCCGCGGGACACGCCGAACGGCACGGTTATCTATGAAAGCCCAATCGTGACCCTGGGAGCCATTCCCAGTTCGTTCAGGTGCTCTGCGGTACACAATGAAGGTGTTCGCAATTCTGTGGGCGTCACCCAATCAGGCGCGCAGATTTTTCCTGTTGGAAATACCGGGATCGGCTGGCAATGGATTCGACCGCCATCGGGCAAAGCATGGAAAGGCTTTCCGGGAGACACCGACGTTGCTGGCGGTTGGGGGTGGAATGGCACTCAGCACATCTTGCGTCTTGTAAAAACGGGTGAGATTTCCGGTAGTGCGACGATACCCTCAGGCCAATTGGGGAAATTTGTCGCTGCTGAAATCGAGCCTCTGGCATTGAATACAAGTGGCACGCGGGTGGTCTCACAGTCTTGCGAAACACCCGATGTAAAAGTTGATATGGGTAGCTATAACTTGAGCGATTTCCCGAAGAACGGTGCCTATGCCAAGGAGCAATACTTTTTTCTCAGTATGAAAAACTGTCCTACCGGAATAAACAACTTCCGCTACTCCTTTTCGCCCACTGCGGGCAGCCCTCTGTGGGACGCTAATACTGGCATGGTAAATCTGAACAGTAGTTCCACTGCCAAAGGTTTGGCATTGCAGATGCGCTTCAGAGACGGGAAGCCACTCAAGCTGAATCAGAACTACATAATGAAAGCGCCTACATCGGAAGGCGGGAATGCATCTGTAGACTTGCAAGCGCGCTTCGTGCGCATTGAGCCCGCAAATTCACAAATGAGAGCGGGCAATGCCAATGCGGAAATTGCCTTTGTCGTTGAGTATCTATGAGGAGGCCAACAGCTTCTTCACCTCAGCCACAATCACCGCAATGTCGAAAGGCTTGGGCAGCACCACGTCAAACAGATCCGAGCGTTGCATGCCAATGTGCGCCTGCGCTCCACTCATGAGAATGATCGGCAGGTGTTTGACGCAAGGCTGAGCACGCACGGCTTCGGCGAATTCGAGGCCGTCCATGACCGGCATCATGAAGTCCGTGATGATCAGTGCTGGCCGTTCTCTCTGCAGCACTTCGAGGGCTTTCTTGCCATTGCTGGCCGTCACCGTCATGTAGCCTTCATCCTCCAGCGCAAAGCCAAGAATGTCAGCAATCAGATACTCGTCGTCGACTACCAGGATGGTGGTCATGTTATTTCAACCCGCTCGAAGACTTACGATATTGAACCAGGCAATGACTCGGATGAGACGGAAGGTTCATTTCTCAAAGCCTTTTCCAGGAACACATCTTGATCACGGATGACTACCTCGAACCGCGAAGGGTTGTAGGAGCTATCACGTATCTTGAGAATGGAAAGCGTCCTGCGAAGTTCAGCGTGATTTTCAAAGAAACGCATGAGAATCAGGTTGTCGGCAATACTGGACAGGTCGGAATTCGGTGCGCTGACCTCGGAGCCGAACAGATCGCGCATTTCCCAGGAGGCAAAGACCGTGACGCCTCGGGATCGCAGCTCGTTCATCAGTGCACTGAAAAAGTCGGTGATGCGTTCCGGTGTGGTTGAAACCCGAGTCATGCCGCTGAGGCTGTCGATGAACAGGCGCTTGATACCTTTTTCATCGACCAGGCTCAGCAGGCGCGCACCGAGGGCGTCGAGCAAGCCCTCGGTGGTCGGCTGCCAGGCAATGCTCAGTGCACCGCTGTGTTCCATTTGTTCAATGTTGATGCCCAGCGAACGGCCTTTGAGTCGCAGCCGTTGCGGGCTCTCATAGAAACCGAAATGCAGGCCCGGCGCTTCGGCCGTCGACTGCGCGAGAAACTTCAGCCCCAGCGTGGTTTTGCCGATCCCGGAAGGCCCCATGACGAGCGTGACGCTGGAGCTGTGCAAGCCGCCACCGAGGATGTCATCCAGCGAAGCGATGCCGCTGGGTATGCGTGTCATGTCTGCGCTGTCGGGGGCGGAAGGGCGTTTGTACAGACTTTCCAGGCGCGGATAGACCACCAGGCCTTTTTCGGTGATTTCACACTCGTGAACACCGGTCAAAGCGCCGCTGCCGCGGGTCTTGCGCAGGTGAATGCGGCGCACCGATCGCGTGCCGAACAGCTCTTCGCCCATTTCGATGACGCCGTCGACCATCGTGTGTTCCGGGCTGCCGTCGTCAAGGCGCGAGCTGGTGAGAAACAGCACGGTGCAACCGGCGAATGCCGCATGGCCTTGCAGTTCGGAGATGAATTTTTTCGTGTCGATCGGTGAGTCGGCCTTGGAGCGCGCGTTGAGCAAACCGTCGACGACCATGACCGTCGCTTTCTGCCGGCTGATTTCGCGCCGCAGCAGTTTCACCACTTCATCGAGGCCTTCGTTTTCCAGCGTATCGAAAGCGCTGACAAACTGTATTTCAGCGCCCACTCGGGATGCGTCGAAAAAACTCATGGTCGATAGAAACTGAAACAGCCGGTCGTGGGACTCGGCCAGCAACGTGGCGACCAGAACGCGACCGCCATTGCGGGCATGATTGAAGCCGAGCTGATTGGCGAGGATGGTCTTGCCGGAACCGGGGCGGCCCTGAACGATGTACGAAGCACCCGCGACCAGGCCACCCTGAAGCAGCGCGTCGAGCCCTTCGATTCCGCTTTGAAGGCGTTTTAGCTTTTCCACTATGCGACCCTGATCTGAAAAAACAGGCTTGTTAAGCCGGATGGATGAAATGCTAACGCCATTTCCATTTTTGGGCCATGGCGGTGGAGGCAAAGTAGCGTTGGAAAGTGGCGCTTGGCGAATGGCGGCACGCAATCCGGGAATAAGGACAACCCGCGCGCAAGAAGATTCGATTGCCAAATCCCGTAAACGACAAAGCCGGAATAGGCAGGGCTTTGCCCGACCTGAGATAACGCAGGCGATGGGATTCGGACTCATGGCGACGGCCAGCGAATTCTCACGCGCCTGCCGCCGCAGCGGGCGAGTAAAAATTCAGATCCACTGTCCTGGTAAGTCATGTGCGTCGGTACTACTGCGCAATAGGTATGTGCGAGGAGGGGGTACGATGAGTAAGGGTAGCAAGGGGGCAAAACGATTGAGGCGGGTTCCTGCCATCCAACGTTCATAAAAACTTAACGAGATTGCTGCAGAGTTAGGGAGCCCCTATAAGGAGTTTCCTTGATGAAACGATTGATCAAGTCTGCTGCGTTCGTTGTGACTGCATCTCTGTTGGCTACCTCAATGTCCTTCGCGGCGGAAAACGTCCGGCTGACAGGCTCCGGAGCCAGTTTTCCGGCACCGATCTACCTCACCTGGTTCAAGGATTTCAGCAAAAAGTCGGCGGGTGTCACTGTGGATTACCAATCCAAGGGCAGCGGTGCGGGTGTACAGGACTTTTTGAATAAAACCGTTGATTTCGCCGCCAGTGACTCTGCGATGAAAGACGAAGACATTGCCAAGGTGGGCGAGGGTGTGCAGTTGCTGCCAATGACGGCGGGTGAAATCGTGCTGGCTTATAACCTGCCGGGCAATCCTAAAGGGCTCAAATTGCCACGCGACGTCTACTCCAACATCTTCCTGGGCAAGATCACGCGCTGGAACGACCCGCAGATCGCCGCAGCCAACCCCGAGTTGAAACTGGCCGATACACCGATCACGGTTGTTGTGCGAGCGGACTCCAGCGGTACCACTGCGGTGTTCACCAAGCACCTGGCGGCCATCAATCCGGAATTCAAGCAGGCGCTGGGTGAGGGCAACACCGTCAACTGGCCGGCCAGCGACAAATTCATCAAGTCGCCCAAGAATGACGGTGTGACAGCCACCGTACGCCAGACGCCGGGTGCCATCGGTTACATCGAATACGGCTTTGCCAAACTTGCCAAGGTTGACTTCGCGCAGTTGCAGAACAAGGCCGGTCAGTACGTGGTACCGAACGCGGAAAGCGGCGCCGAGGCACTCGCTGCGGTAAAAATGCCCGAGAGCCTGGTGGCCTGGCTGCCAGATCCGGACGGCGCCAAGTCTTACCCGATCACTTCCTACACCTGGATGATCTTTCGCAAGGACAACGGTAACCCGGCCAAGGCCAAAGCCATGCGCGAGATGGTCGAGTACAGCTTGACCGAAGGGCAGAAAATCGCCGACTCGATGGGTTATATACCTTTGCCACAGTCAGTCGTCGATCAGGTTCGCAAAGCGTCTGCCAACATCCAGTAAGCGCTCGTGAGGCCTCTCTCGGCGCCTGCTTTCAGCGCCGGGAGAGTTTCCCTTCATTCCGGAATTAGCCAATGAACACACCTTTTGTCGTACCGGTTAATCCGGCTTCTGCGTGCCAACCACCGTCCGCAAAGGACTTTCTGGTCGACCGCGTCTTCCGTGCGCTAGCGCAAATAGGCGTGGTGCTGATTCTGGCGCTGGTCTTTGCGCTGATATTCGAAGTAGGGCGCAAGGCCATTCCCGGCATTGAGAAGCACGGCCTGGATGTGCTTTTGGGGTCCGTCTGGGATGTCAATCAGGGCAAATACGGCATTCTGCCGGCCATTTGGGGGACGCTCTACAGTGCTTTCATTGCGCTGCTGATCGCCGGTTTTTTCGGTGTCAGCATGGCGATTTTTCTAACCCAGGATTTCCTGCCCGCCAAGCTCGCTGCCGTCTTCCGCACCATCGTCGAGTTGCTGGCAGCCATCCCCAGCGTCGTTTATGGTCTCTGGGGGATCTACGTGGTGATTCCGGCAATTCGGCCGCTGGCGGAGTGGCTGAACAGCGAACTCAGCTGGATACCTTTTTTGGCACGTCGTTGAGCGGACCTGGACTGCTGCCGGCGGCGCTGGTGCTGGCAATCATGATTCTGCCGACCATTGCTGCCGTGTCGCAGGACGCCCTCACCGGCGTACCGATGAAAACCAAGCAGGCGGCCTACGGCATGGGCACCACCCACTGGGAAGCCATTCTCAAGGTGATGGTGCCATCTGCCGCCACCGGCATCTTTGGTTCCCTCGTCTTGGGGCTGGGCCGCGCGTTAGGTGAAACCATGGCGCTGGCCATGCTGGTAGGCAACGCAAACAACATCTCCCTTTCTCTCTTTGCCCCGGCCAATACGCTGGCGGCCTTGCTGGCGTTGAATTTCCCCGAGGCAGGGCCGAATGAGATTGAAGTGTTGATGTACGCCGCATTGGTCCTGATGTTCATCACGCTACTGGTGAACATCATCGGTTCCATGATCATGGTCTATGCCCAGCGTGGTACTAAATAATGACTGACATCACGTCCTCTGAGGCTGCATTTCCTAGCCTGCAGCGCAAGTTTGAAGGTCGCGCGCTGCGCAGCCTGGTGTTGACCATGCTGGTCTGGGGCGGTGCGCTATTGGCCAGCGTGCCATTGATCTCCGTGCTCTACATGCTGATCACTCGCGGCGGCGCACGTCTGAATCTGGAGGTCTTCACCGAACTTCCGCCCACCGGTTTCGAGACGGGTGGTGGCTTCGGCAACGCGATGGCCGGCACTTTCGTCATGGTCGGTATCGCAGCGGCGATCGCGGTGCCGGTCGGCATCATGGCGGCCATCTTTCTGGCGGAACTGGGCCCTGACAGCAAGCTGGCAAACGCCGCGCGCTTTGCCGCCAAGATGCTCACGGGGCTGCCCTCCATTCTGGCCGGGGTATTCGCCTACGCGCTGGTCGTGATGACCACTGGTACTTACTCGGCGCCGGCCGGTGGCGTGGCACTGGCCGTGCTGATGTTGCCGATCGTTGTGCTGACCGCTGAAGAGTCGATGCGGATGGTGCCCAAGATCATGAAAGATGCCGCCTACGGCATGGGCTGCACCCGTTCGCAGGTCATCTGGAAAATCGTCTTGCCGACCGGCATGCCGGCGATCCTCACCGGGGTCATGCTGGCCGTGGCTCGCGCTGCGGGCGAAACCGCACCGTTGTTGTTCACGGCGTTGTTCAGCAACTACTGGATCTACCACGATGGCAGCCTGGCGGTCATGAATCCGACGGCCTCGCTCGCCGTGCTGATTTACAACTTTTCCGGCATGCCCTTCGACAACCAACTCGAACTGGCATGGGCGGCCTCGCTGGTGCTGGTGATGATCGTACTGGTCGTCAATATTGTCAGCCGTATTTTCGGCAAGCCCAAGTACTGAGAACGGAGCATCTGAACCTTGAACGCATCAAATCTGCAAGTCGCGGCTCCGTTTGTCACTCAGGCGCCAGTGGTCATGGACTGCAAGCTGGACAAGATTTTCTACGGTAACTTCCTGGCCGTGCGTGACAGCCATGTTCCGATCGAAAAAAACAAGATCACCGGTTTCATCGGTCCATCGGGTTGCGGCAAGAGCACCGTGCTGCGCAGCCTCAACCGGATGAACGATCTGGTGAAGGGATTTCGCTTTGAAGGGCACGTGCATTTCCTCGGACAAGACGTTTATGGAAAGGGCGTTGATCCAGTGGTCGTGCGTCGTTATATCGGCATGGTGTTTCAGCAGCCGAATCCGTTCTCGATGAGCATTTTCGACAACGTTGCATTCGGCCTGCGCCTCAATCGCTACAAGGGCGATCTGGGCGACCGCGTGAAACATGCCTTGCAGGGTGCCGCGCTGTGGGATGAGGTCAAGGACAAGCTCAAGGTCAGCGGCCTGTCCCTCTCCGGTGGCCAGCAGCAACGGCTTTGCATCGCCCGTGCCATTGCGACCGAACCGGAAGTGCTGTTGCTGGACGAGCCGTGCTCGGCACTCGACCCGATCGCGACCCGGCGGGTCGAGGAGTTGATGATCGAGTTGAAGAAGGATTACACCATCGCCCTGGTGACTCACAATATGCAGCAGGCCATCCGCGTCGCTGACACGACCGCTTTTTTCTCGGTTGATATTTCCCAGGGGACGCGCACCGGCTATCTGGTCGAGATGGGGCCGACAACCCAGATATTCGATAAACCGCGTGAACAAATGACCGAAGACTACATCAGCGGCAAGTTCAGCTAAGCAGCAATTATCCAGTCAAGACGGCAAGCGGCCATGGACAAGGGTGCGGTACTGGCATCCGGCCGTTTGACCCTTTTATCTACCGTTCTCAGGATTGCCAATGTCTGCAACGCGTCGTCTTGATTTGCCCGCGATTGAACGGGTATTGCGAGAGGTTCAGGGCCGTTTCTCCGAACTCAGCAGGCACTTTACCGAGCCTCGCGATCCCTTCACTGACGAAGTGCTGCACAATGTGCTTGAAGGCTATGCGCTGATTGACGACTATGTCGCTCGCGGTGTCGACCTGTTCGACCTTCAGCAACTGAACCTGATGCTGGAGATCAACGCTACCGTCCTCTGTGGCCGGGACCCGGTTCGCCGGCTGGAGTACGCTCAACACCTGGCGGCGACCGAAGAGCACTTCTTCAACAACGTTGAGGGGGGGATAAAGGACCTGTTCAACTGGTATTGCGCGTATCGCAGCGAGTCAGTCTGGAAGCGAGCGGCTGGCGTTTATGTTCGAATCCTCAGCAAACCGCAGTTGTTTATCGAGGGTAATAACCGCAGTGGCTCACTCATCGTCAGCTATTTGCTCATGCGCGCGGGATTACCTCCATTCGTGCTGACGCTGGAAAATGCCGGGGGTTACTTCAATCCGTCCTCGGTCATCCGCAACTCCGCCAAGCATGGGGTAAAGGCGTTGTATGAATTGCCCAAAATCAAGAAAAAGTATGCGGCCTTCCTCGAAGGTCAGGCGCCTGAGTCGATGAATTTTTTACTCAAAGACAAGACCTCGCCCGTCTTGCAAGGGGGAGATTGATGAGCGGGCAACCCATTTCCGCCAGGTCCCAGGCTTCCGTCAGCCGCGTTTGGCAAGCCATGCTCGGTGCTATCCCCATGAGCGTATTCGCTCGCCAGCGCATACGGGTTTCGTTCGATATCGATGACACGCTGGCCTGCCAGCTGCATCACTGTGCCGTCGAGCAGAGCTGGTTGCCGGCCTGCTTGCATCGTTGGCTCGGCGAGCCACTGCGATGCGGCACGCGCTCATTGACCCGCGAGTTGCGGCGTCAGGGCTGCAGTATCTGGGTTTACACGTCGTCCGGTCGGACCCCGGCCTATATCAGGCGCTGGCTGTTGTTGTATGGCATCCGCGTCGACGGGGTGGTCAACAGTGTGGTGCATAACCAGGCATTGGTGACAAACGGGTTGGCAAACGGTCCGTCGAAATTCCCCCGGCCTTCGATATCGACTTGCATGTCGATGACTCCGAAGGGGTGCGCTCGGAAGGCCATGATCACGGTTTTCGCGTTGTTGTCGTGCACCCGGAGGATGAGCATTGGGCGCAGCGGGTTCTGGATGCCGTCGCCGACGTACAGGCACTGCTCGCCCGGCAACAACAGGGCAGGAGCAGGAATCCGGCGCAACAATGTCCGGAAGCCGTGTCCTGATTTTCAGTGCAGACAAAAACGCCGCTCAATGAGCGGCGTTTTTTGTAGCGGGCAGTGACGCGTCGCGGGTTATTGCGAGCCTCAGGCTACGCCGTTCCAGGGACGATCTCCGTTTTCATCCTTGATGCGGGTCGGCAGTCCCATGACGTCCAGCGCCTTGAGGAACGGCTCAGCCGGCAGTTCCTCGACGTTGGCCATGCGCTGCACATCCCACTCGCCACGGGCGACCAGCAGGGCAGCGGCAACAGGCGGTACGCCGGCGGTGTAGGAAATGCCCTGGCTGTCGGTTTCGGCAAAGGCTTCCTCGTGGTCGGCCACGTTGTAGATGAACACTTCGCGCGACTGGCCATCCTTGGTGCCCTTGACCAGGTCACCGATGCAGGTCTTGCCGGTGTAGCCGGGCGCCAGCGAACTCGGATCAGGCAGCACGGCCTTGACCACTTTCAGCGGCACGACTTCCAGGCCTTCGGCGGTCTTGACCGGTTGTTCGGACAGCAGGCCGAGGTTCCTGAGGACCGTGAACACGTTGATGTAGTGCTCGCCGAAACTCATCCAGAAACGTACGTTGGGTACGCCCAGATTCTTCGACAGCGAGTGCACTTCATCGTGACCGGTCAGGTACAGGTTCTGCGAGCCCACGACCGGCAGGTCGTCGGTGCGTTTGACTTCGAACATGGTGTTGCTGGTCCACTGGCTGTTCTGCCAGCTCCACACCTGCCCGGTGAATTCACGGAAATTGATTTCCGGATCGAAATTGGTGGCGAAATATTTGCCGTGGGAACCGGCATTGACGTCAAGAATGTCGATCGAATCAATGCGGTCGAAATACTGTTGTTGTGCCAGTGCTGCATAGGCGTTGACCACACCCGGGTCGAAGCCCACGCCGAGAATGGCGGTGATGTTCTTCTCTTGGCACTCGGCGAGGTGCTTCCACTCATAGTTGCCATACCAGGGCGGGGTTTCGCAGATCTTGCCCGGCTCTTCGTGAATGGCGGTGTCGAGATAAGCGACGCCGGTATCGATGCAGGCACGCAACACCGACATGTTGAGGAACGCGGAGCCGACGTTGATGACGATCTGGGATCCGGTTTCACGGATCAGCGCCTTGGTCGCCTCGACATCCAGGGCATTGAGCGAGAAGGCTTTGATATCGGCGGGTTGTTTGAGGCTACCCTTGGCCTTGACGCTGTCGATGATGGCCTGGCATTTGGAGATGTTGCGCGACGCGATAGCGATACGACCGAGTTCATCGTTATGCTGCGCGCACTTGTGGGCCACCACCTTAGCGACACCTCCTGCACCAATGATAAGAACGTTCTTTTTCAATTGCTTTTTCTCTCCTTTGTCTGTCCGTTTCAAGAAAGGCTGGACAGGTAGTCTTCGTAACCGAATTGGCGAACCACTTCGACGGTACCATCGAGTTGTTTCACCACGATGGATGGCATTTTCAGGCCGTTGAACCAGTTCTTCTTGACCATGGTGTAGCCGGCGGTATCGATGAATGACAGTCGATCGCCAATGGCCAGCGGACGGTCAAACTGGAACTCGCCGAAGATGTCTCCGGCCAGGCACGATTTGCCGCACACCATGTAGGTGTGTTCACCCTCGCTCGGCGCCAGCTTGGCGTTCAGGCGATAGATCAACAGGTCGAGCAAATGGGCTTCAATGGAGCTGTCCACGACGGCCAGGTGCTTGCCGTTGTAGAGGGTGTCGAGCACGGTGACTTCCAGCGAAGCGCTGTTAGTGATCGCCGCTTCGCCAGGCTCCAGATAGACCTGCACGCCGTACTTTTGCGAGAACGCCTTGAGACGAGCGCAGAACGCATCCAGCGCATAGCCTTCACCGGTGAAGTGAATGCCGCCGCCGAGGCTGACCCAGCTGACTTTGTGCAGCAGCTCACCGAAGCGTTCTTCGATGGTGCAGAGCATTTGGTCGAACAGGCCGAAGTCGCCGTTCTCACAGTTATTGTGGAACATGAAACCGGAGATCTGGCTGATAACGCCTTCGATCTTCACCGGGTCCCATTCGCCTAGACGGCTGAACGGACGCGCCGGGTCGGCCAACAGATAATCGGAGCTGCTGACTTGCGGGTTAACGCGCAGGCCACGGACTTTGCCCTCAGAGCGCTCGGCAAAACGTTGCAGCTGGCTGATGGAGTTGAAGATGATCTTGTCGCAATTGTCGAGCATCTCCTCGATCTCATCGTCAGCCCAGGCCACGCTGTAGGCGTGGGTTTCGCCTTCGAACTTCTGACGACCGAGCTTGAGTTCGTACAGCGACGACGACGTGGTGCCGTCCATGTATTGCTGCATCAAGTCGAACACTGACCAGGTCGCGAAGCACTTGAGCGCGAGCAGGGCTTTGGCCCCGGACTGTTCGCGCACATAGGCGATCTTCTGCATGTTGGTCAGCAGTTTCTGTTTGTCGATGAGGTAGTACGGTGTCTTGATCATTTCGAGGCCTCCGGCAAGGCCAGCCAAAAAAGGATGCGCATTGTGCCCGGACTGACCACATATCGAAAGAGCAGAGCGTACGACTGGTTCAGCAAATCCCCCGAAAGGTTGAACGCTCGGGACGTCCGGCCGGGATACAACGTCTGCTTCAAGCAATCAGCAATCCCGAGAACCCCCGGTAACTGCTCAGTCATAAATCGCCGTCAGTATGGCAGTACCATCCCGTCCCCGAGGTCTTCACCATGCCCTCAGCTCAAGATCAGTTGATACACCGCATTCAGCGCGAGCTGCTCGACCACAGTGACGAGGAGCTGGAGTTGGAGTTGTCCGAAGACGGGCATGACCTGAACACACTGTTCGATGACCACGTTCCGGATGGTATCGAGAAGGACGACCGACGGCTTTATTTCAGCGAGTTGTTTCGCCTGCAGGGTGAACTGGTGAAGTTGCAAAGCTGGGTGGTCAAGACCGGACACAAGGTAGTGATCTTGTTTGAAGGGCGCGATGCCGCTGGCAAGGGAGGGGTAATCAAGCGCATAACCCAGCGGCTCAACCCCCGGGTATGCCGAGTCGCTGCCTTGCCCGCGCCCAACGACCGCGAACGAACCCAATGGTACTTCCAGCGATATGTCTCGCACCTGCCGGCAGCAGGTGAGATCGTGCTATTTGACCGCAGTTGGTACAACCGCGCCGGCGTTGAAAAGGTCATGGGATTTTGCAACGAGTATCAGTACGAAGAGTTTTCCGGACCGTGCCAGAGTTTGAACGGATGCTCGCCCGTTCCGGCATTCAGTTGATCAAGTACTGGTTTTCCATTTCCGACCAAGAACAACACCTGCGCTTCCTTAGTCGCATTCATGACCCCCTCAAGCAGTGGAAACTCAGCCCGATGGACCTGGAGTCACGTCGGCGTTGGGAGGCCTATACCAAGGCCAAGGAAATCATGCTCGAACGCACCCACATTGCCGAAGCACCCTGGTGGGTGGTGCAAGCCGACGACAAGAAAAAAGCCCGGCTTAACTGCATCAATCATCTACTCGGCCAAATGCCTTACGAAGAAGTCGAGTTACCGCAGATCGAACTGCCGCAGCGCGTGCGCGAGGAGGACTACTCTCGCAGTCCTACGCCACCGGAACTCATGGTGCCTCAAGTCTATTAAACGGCCGAACCGGGCGGCCCGACGACGGGTCGCCGGGTATCTAAATGACCTCATCCAGTGCCTGCTCAAGCAGGTTGACCGTACGCTCGGTATTCTGCAGCTTCTCCAGTCCGAACAGGCCGAGGCGGAAGGTCTGGAAGTCGGCCGGCTCATCGCATTGCAGTGGCACGCCGGCAGCGATCTGCAGGCCGTGCTGGGCAAATTTCTTGCCGTTCTTGATATCGGCATCATCGGTGTAGCTCACCACGACGCCGGGGGCCTGAAAGCCTTCTGCGGCGACGCTTTTGATGCCTTTGCCGGTCAACAGCGCACGCACCCGATCACCCAGCGCCTGTTGTTCATCGCGAACCTTGTCGAACCCATACGCTTGCGTCTCTTTCATCACGTCATTGAACCGCGCGAGGGAATCGCTGGGCATCGTTGCGTGATAGGCATGTCCGCCCTGTTCGTAGGCTTGCATGATTTGCAGCCACTTTTTCAGGTCGCAGGCGAAGCTGCTGCTTTGCGTGTGTTCGATGCGCGCAAGCGCCGCAGCACTGAACATAACCAGGGCGCAGCAAGGGGAGGCGCTCCAGCCTTTCTGCGGAGCGCTGATCAGCAGGTCGACTGAGCATTTGTGCATATCCACCCAAATCGTGCCCGAGGCGATGCAGTCCAGCACGAACAGGCCACCCACTGCATGCACGGCGTCGCCGACCGCTCGCAGGTAGTCGTCGGGCAGGAGGATCCCGGATGAGGTTTCAACGTGGGGTGCGAAGACCACCTGCGGTTTCTGCGCCGCGATGGCGGCCAGTACTTCGTCCAGCGGCGGCGGGGCGTAGGCGGCCTGGCGACCCGGCTCTACCGGCCGTGCCTTGAGCACCGTGGTCGCCGCCGGGATATTGCCCATCTCAAGGATCTGGCTCCAGCGATAACTGAACCAGCCGTTGCGGATCACCAGGCACTGCTGGCCGGTGGCGAACTGCCGCGCCACCGCTTCCATGCCGAATGTGCCGCTGCCCGGAACCACTGCAACCGCCTCGGCGTGGTAGACCTGTTTCAGGGTCTTGGAAATGTTCTTCATCACGCCTTGGAAGGACTGCGACATGTGGTTGAGCGAGCGGTCAGTGTAGACAACCGAGTACTCGACCAGCCCCTCAGGATCGATACTGGGATATAGCTTTGACATGGGCGTGCTCCTTCGGCAGAGAGGTAAACATCATTGGCAAGCAAGTGTAGGCAAAGGGCAGGGCAAGGGCACTGGCAATTCACGTTGGCCAAGTGGAGCCCTCTGGTTTAGTTTTGCATTCCAGGGTTTTTCTGACTTGAACTCACCGTACTGACGGATCGCACGCCCCCCATGCTTACAAACCTGTGGTATGTCGTTCTCCCATCGTCACAGTTGACTGATGGACTGATGCCGGTTCGATTGCTCGGACAACCTTTTGTGGCGTTCCGCGATGACGCTGGCGTCGCGCATGTGCTGTCGGATATCTGCGTGCATCGCGGCGGCTCACTGTCGGCCGGCAGCAAGGTCGGCAACAGCGTGCAGTGTCCCTATCACGGCTGGCGGTTTGGCGCTGATGGTGTGTGCTCGCAGATACCGGCGCAGCCCGACCTGCGGATTCCCGCCAAGGCCCGCGTCGATGCCTACCCGACGCTGGAGCGATACGGTTGGATCTGGGCGCTTTTAGGTGATCTGCCAGAATCTGAGCGTCCAGCCTTGCCCACGCTCGACTGGATCGACGATCCCGCCATCCGTGTGGTCGCGGGTCACTTTGACTGGCAGGCCAGTTGGGACCGGATTATCGAAAACGGTCTGGACTTCGCCCACGCACCGTTTGTCCATGGTTCAACCTTCGGTGATCCGGATCATCCCGAGATTGAATCATTCGAGGTCGACAGCGATGCGTGGAGCGGCAGCGCCCAAATGCTCATGCGCAGGCCGGCACGCAAAGGGCTGCTGCGGCGTAAATCCTCCACCGAGTTTGTCAGTGTGGCCACCGTGCCGGGTTTTCATTTGTCCGGTCCTTGCACAACGCTTGAGCTTGAGTTGCCCAACGGCTGGCGGATCTACATCGTCTCGGCGCATGTGCCGATTGACGCCAATCGCACGCGCACCTGGTGGATGATGGGCAGAACGTTCCTGCGCACCCGACTGCTGGATCGCAGGTTCATTGCCAGCAATATCCGTATCTTCGAACAGGATCATGCCGTGCTGAAAAACGTCCGACCAGAGCGTGTGCCGGACTCTTTTCAGCAGGAGGTTTCGTTGAAATCCGATGCGCTGCAGATTGCCTTTCGCAAAGACGTGCAGGCACTGGAGCAGCGCGGCTGGCGCATCGATGAAGAGCGTCTTGCGCGAACGTTCACCGGACGCAAGGCTTGTGCGATACCCAGCCCCGAACGTCGTCAGATTCGCGCTTGGGCGATTGAGCCGATTCCGCTCGTGGATATCACCCACGAATCTGAATAGCGGTGCGAGCCAGTCTGCGCTTGGCACAGACTGGCGCAACCCTCAGCGCGTCTCACATTGTGGCGAAGGTTCGCCGCTCAGTGCATCAACCATCGGCGGATGCTCCTGCACTGCCTGACGCAGATCTTCGGTCACCCGCAACTCCGCGCCTGTCGGCGAGAAGGTTGCTGCCGCTGCAAACGGCGCGGGATTGGCGGGAACCGGGCGTTTGCCCCGGCGCCACAGGAAGAAGGTGACCATACACAGATTGACCAGCGCAAAGACCCAGAACAAACCATTGGCACCGAACGAGTTCATCACCGGCGAAATCATCATCGGGCTGATTGCCGAGCCCAGCGAGTTGATCAGCAGCAGTCCCTGAATCATCGGCACCAAGGCTTCGGCAGGCGCACGGTCGGCAGCATGGCTGACGGCAACCGGGTACAGCGCAAACACACCGCCACCGAGCAGAAACAACATCACCGCGAGCAGCGTCGAGGACAACGGCACCAGGACGATCACCAGCGACAACACGGTGCACGCCACTGTCAGAATCGTCAGCACCTGCAAACGATCCTTGCGGTCGGACCAGCGCCCGACCGGGTACTGCAGGAGCATCGCGCCGAGGATCGTCCAGGCCATCATGCTGCCGACTTCACCGACATTCAGACCACTGCGCTGCAAGTACAGCGGCAGCAAGGTGTAAATCGCCGCAATAGTCACACCCGAGCCAAAACAGCCGACCAGCCCGGTCGGTGTCACGCCCAAAAGTTGTCGTGGCTTGAGCGGTTCGACCTGATCGAGCAGCGGCGACACGCGCGGCAGGATCACGATCGGCAGCACCGACAACGAGGCGAGCATGCCGGCCACCATGAACGGTGCGCTGTCGCTCAACCCGGTGATTTTGCCCAACGTTGCCTGGCCCAGCACACCGGCGCCGTACAAGACGATCATGTACAGCGCGAGCAAGCGCCCACGAATCTTCGCGTCGCCCGCCAGCAGCAGCCAGCTTTCGATCACCAGAAACACGCCGACCGTGGCCCAGCCGTTGATCAGGCGCAGGGCGAACCAGCCCCAGGTGTCATAGAACAAGCCCTGCAGCAGGATGGTCACGGCGATCAGCGAGGCGAAACTGCCGTAGGCGCGGATATGGCCGATGCGCAGAATCAAGCGGTCATTGAATACGGCGCCCAGGGTCAGGCCGATGAAGTAGGCCGAGGAAACGATGCCGATCATCGTGGTCGACGCACCGGCAGCGTCCAGTCGAAGGGTGGTCAGCGACGACATGAAACCGTTGCCCAGCGCAACAATGAATAGCCCGAGCAGGGGCGCCAGCGCCATGGCCAGCAAACGCGGAGACATAAAAACCTCTAGAGGACGAACAGCGCAACGTGCGCCGCTGCGCATGCGATTGCCAAGCCGAAGTGTGTTGTGGTGCAGGCAGACACCGAGGGGGCTGCAAGAGAGCGCGGGATTCTAAGGCTTGTGCAGGATTTGCCAATAGCTGTTTGCTGCGACGTTGGGACGCAGGGGTTGCCACCTATGTTTGTCCTGAGTGGCCGGAGGAAAAACAGCTTTTTGCCATCATCCAAGTGCTAAATTGCTGCTTTAACCTCAGCCTTGACCACTGATTTACGATAAGTCAGCAAAACGATGCCCGTGACCACAATCACCCCGCCGAAAATCTGTCCTCTACTGAGCATTTGGTCCAGCACAATCCAGCCCATCAGTAGCGTTGCCAATGGTTCGATGTTCATGACCGGCGCATTGCGCGGCATGTCGAGTCGCGGCACGGAAATGAACAAGACGATAAAACCTGTGCCGTACAGCACTACCAAAGTGGCGAGGGCCAGCCATCCGGTCGAGGTGGCGGGCAGGTTCAATCCGCCGGGAAGGGCGCCCGTCAGCCCTGCCAGGTTGACGCTGCTGAACACGATGAAAATGGTCAGCAGACTGCGCACCGAGCCACGTACCTGAGACAGTTTGTGGTCGGTGATCCACAGCGCGCAGGCGAACACGCTGGCGGCGCAGAACGCGAGCGCGACGCCCGTCAGCCATTGCGCACTGACGTCTGTCGTGGTCGAGAGACGCCCGGGCACGTCCAGCACAAACACCAGACCCAATAGAATCAGACCCATCAATGTCGCGGTGCATGCGCTCGGTCGCGGGCCACCCAACGCCCATGTGAGCAATGCCAGCAGAATGGGGAACACGTTCGCCACCAGCAGGGCCAACGCCACCGGCACCCGTGCGACAGCGGAATACAGACACAGACTCTGCGCAGTGATCAGCAACCCCAGCAGCAGTTGCCAGCGCCACGCACCCGCCGGCAAGCGCAGACTTTGTCTTTGCCACAGCACCAGGATCGCGAGCACCAGCAAGGTCCCGCCGGAACGCATTAAAATCGCCAGCAGCACCCCCGCACCGTCATCAAATGCGACTCGCGCCGCCACATGATTGCCGGCAAACGCGCAGCCCATGCACAACAGAATGATTACTGCGAGAGAGCGGGGGTAGGGTGGCGGTACGGTTTGCGCAGCGGTAGGGCGAGGCATGGCAGATCTCAGGATTTTTAGCCGTTCGAACGACTTGGTTTTTATTTGGTTGTCGTACAACTAGCCCGTTTTATCGCATTCGGCGACGTCGGGCAATAGACCTGAAAGCGCAAAGCTACGCATATTTTTGCCGTTACGGTGGATTTTTCTCGCCTTTGTTTAACTGAAGAGATCGTATGACCTAATAGAAAAGGGGCGAGTCCGCCCCTCCCATAGGTCTGCATTTGTTCAGGCATGAAATGGATAATCGATGTAGCCACGCTGATCCCCGCCAAAAAAGCTGCCGGGGTCTGGCACGTTGAGCGCCAAACCATCATGCAGCCGACGCGGCAAGTCCGGGTTGGCCAGGAACGGACGGCCAAACGCGATGATGTCGGCACGATCGGCAATCAGCGCCTGTTCCGCAGATTGCGCATCGTAGCCTCCCGCCAGGATCAGCACGCCGTTCCAGGTCTTGCGCAACTGGGCAATGATCGCGTCCCAGCGTGGGTCGAAATTTTCATCTTTGACTGTGCCGACCATCGCTGGCTCGACCAGGTGCAGGTAGGCCAGATTCCAATGGTTGAGCGCTTCGACGAGGTGGCCGAAGGTGGCCTCCGGGGTGTCATCGCCCATGCCCATGAAGCGCCCCATCGGCGTCAGGCGTACGCCGACCCGTTCGGCACCGACTTCTTCAGCGACGGCCGCGACCACTTCCA
This sequence comes from Pseudomonas sp. H1_D05, assembly GCF_054682705.1. Classification (NCBI taxonomy): domain Bacteria; kingdom Pseudomonadati; phylum Pseudomonadota; class Gammaproteobacteria; order Pseudomonadales; family Pseudomonadaceae; genus Pseudomonas; species Pseudomonas sp. H1_D05. The sequence continues at coordinate 5,160,366 of NZ_CP162825.1, read as the reverse complement.
GCAGAAACCGCGCGCGATTCTCCACGCTGCCGCCATAGGCATCGTCACGCTGGTTGCTGTTGCTGTTAAGAAACTGGTCGAGCAGGTAACCGTTGCCAGCATGAATCTCTACACCGTCCATGCCCGCCTGCAATGCGTTGCGCGCGGCCACGCGGTAGTCCTCGACGATGCCGGCGATTTCCGCGGTTTCCAGCGCGCGTGGCACCGGCACATCTCCCCAGACGCCGTTACCGTTTTCGTCGACGATAAACGTCTTGCCAGGCACCGGCAGCGCGCTGGGCGCAACCGGCAGGCCAGCATCGGGTTGAAAGCTGGGGTGGGACACCCGGCCGACGTGCCACAGTTGCATGAAGATCAGCCCGCCGGCCTCATGCACCGCCGCGCTGACGTCACGCCACGCGCGGACCTGCTCGGAGCTGTAGATGCCCGGCGTCCAGGCGTAACCCTGAGCCTGCCGGGAAATTTGCGTGGCCTCGGTGATGATCAGTGCGGCACTGGCCCGTTGGCGGTAGTACTCGGCGTTCATCGGCGTCGGTACATCGCCCGGTTGGCCGGCGCGTGAGCGCGTCAACGGTGCCATGGCCACGCGATGGGCGAGGGTGTAAGGACCGAGTGCGAGGGGTTGGAACAGACGACGGGTCATGGGTAGCTCCAGATTTCAATAAAAGGAATTCAAGCGCGGCAGTGGGGCCGCGAACCAGTGCCGCTAACTTAACCGGGTGTCGTGAGGGTGATAATCGGTGACCGGCGCTACGCTGTTTTGCGCACGGCGCAATGGCGCCCGTGCTCATCAGCGATGAACACGGACGTGGCTCAGGCGGATTGGTTTGAGCGCGTCAGCGGTAGGTTCAGCCAGCGCCGGCCAGTGGCGTTGGCGACGGCGTTGCCAAGGGCGGCGGCCATCGGCCCCTGGACGATTTCAGCGGCGCCAAGGAAGGGTTCTCCCGGCTGGTCGAGCAAATGCACATCGACTTTTTTCGGCAGTTGCGTGAAACGCAGAATCGGATAGCCGCTCCAGTCGTAGCTGCGAATGCCTCCCGCGTCGTAGGCGACTTTTTCGTACAGGGTCCAGCTCGCGGACTGGACGATGCCGCCCTCGACCTGATTGCGCAGGCCATCGGGGCTGACGATCTGGCCGACGTCCACCGCCGTCACCACGTGATCGATACGGATCTCGCCGGTCTGCGGATGCACTCGAAGTTTCACCGCGATGGCGCAGTAACCCATGATGTTTTTGTAGCGGGCAAAGGCGAAACCGATACCGGCGCCGGGCTCGCTGCTTTTTTGCGGCCAGCCGATCTCGTCACGCACACGTTCCACCACCGCGCGAGCACGCGGGTCGCTGAGATGGGCCAGACGCAAAGCAACCGCGTCGATGCCGGCCCGGATCGCCAGTTCGTCGATACTCGCCTCGATGGCAAAGATGTTGATGTGCGCACCGAGCGAACGCATGGCCGAGGTGCGAAAGGGCATCTCGGTGACGAAGGTCATGTTGATGCGCGTCGAGTTCAACGCGTACAACGGCACCGCGTTGCGATCACCATCGCCCTCAGGCTGAGCGATTGGCACGGATGGCGCCGAGGCAAAAGGCCGCGCGAGCAAGCGTGCCGGCAACAGCCGCCCGGCGTTGACGATGCGTTCGTTATGCGGCGTGGTCCAGAGTTCGTAGGCCCAGTCCTGCAGTCGACCGTGGCTGAGGCCGGCGTCGACTTCGGAGACCATCGCCGAGCTATACGGCTCCCAAAGATTTTCCTGCTCGCGCATCCACTGCACGCGCACCGGCGTCCCAGGCACGCGCAGGGCAATCAATGCTGCATCGGCGGCGGCATCATCGGCGCCGTTATGCCCGTAACACCCCGAGCCTTCGGTATGAATACAGCGCACCCGTTCAGGCGGCAGACCGAGCATTTCGGCAATCCCGGCGCGCAGCGGGTAAACACCTTGCGTGTGGGTCCAGACGGTAAGCGTGCCGTCCTTGAACCAAGCGACTGCGCAAGACGGGCCGATTGAGCCGTGCATCAGATATTGCTTGGTGACCCGCGCCTGAAAACGCGTGTCGGCCGCGCCGCTTGGCGTGCCGCTGTTGCTGATCGGATAGCGCCGTGAGGGCAGACGTTTGAGCAGACCATGAATCTCAGTCGCCTCGGGAATCGCCTCGCCGCCGCTCCATTGCGTCACCACGCTGGCACGGCGCATGGCTTTGATCGCTTGCCACTCATCACCGGCGACCACCGCCAGATAGTTGCCGTCACGGATCACCTTGACCACGCCAGCCAGCGCTTCGATGGACGCCGCATCGAATGCTTGCAGCGTGCAGCCCGGACGAGGCGGGCGGATCACCCGCGCATGCAGCATGCCCGGCAGGCGCATGTCCTGGACGAATGCTGCGCCACCGCTGACCTTCGCCGGAATGTCGAGGCGCGGCAACGAATGGCCGATCAGTTTGAAATCAGCGGCGGCCATCGCCGGTGACTGAGCCTTGGCATATTGATGCACATCGACATGCTTGACCGCGTCGGCGTAACTCATCCGTTGAGCGGCCGGGCCTACGATCACAGCGTCGCGGGTGCTCAGCAGTGCTGCATCAATCTGCCAACTGCGCGCGGCGGCATCGACGAGCATTTCGCGCACCTGCGCGGCGGCGTTATACAACGCGGTACCGCTGTCGAAAATGCTGTGGCTGCCGGCGGTGTAGCCTTCGTTGGGCGTCAGCGCGGTGTCGGCGGTGAGCAGGTTGATGGCGGTCGCCGGCACCTGCAAACGCTCGGCGGCGATTTGCAGCAGCGCGGTTTTTACCCCGGTGCCCAATTCAACCTTGCCGGTGTAGACGGTGATGCCGTCGGCGCCGATGCGGATCCAGGCGTCGAGAAACGGGTTGGTGCGCAGGCTTCCGGGCAGGTCGGGCGCGAGGACCACGGTGCCGAGCGTATCGACTTCCGTATCCGCCAACACACGCCGCGCGACCGGCATCAGGGTGAACGCCATCAGCAACGCACCACCACGCAGGAAGGCGCGCCGACTCGGGTTCAATTCATTCGACTCACTCATGTCAGGCTCCCGTTGTGCCCGGCCACCTGCTTGATCGCCTCGATGATGCGCAAGTGCGTACCGCAGCGGCACAGGTTGCCGGCCATGTGCTCGCGAATGGTCGCCTCATCCGGGTGGCGATTACGCTCAAGCAACGCCTGCGCGCGCATCAGCATGCCGGCAATGCAGTAACCGCATTGCGCGGCCTGTTTCTCAATGAACGCCGCTTGCAGAGGGCCGGGTTTTACCGCACTGCCGAGGCTTTCCACGGTGCGGATTTTTTTGCCTTCGAGGCCGGCGCAGGGCGTCAGGCAGGCGAACACCGGTTGATCGTCGACGATCACCGTGCAGGCGCCGCACTGACCGAGACCGCAGCCGTATTTGGCGCCGTTGAGGTTCAAGTGGTTGCGCAGCGCATACAGCAGCGGCATGTCCGGCTCCAGCTCAAGCGCTTGCGCGGCTCCGTTGACGTTGAGAGTGATCTGGCTCATTTCGTCTCCTGACGTAACGCTTCAATAGTGGAAGAGAGGTCGGCCCACGGCTGATCGGGGCGGGCTTGCTGGCGCAGATACGCGGCCAGTGCGCCGAGTTGCGCGTTGTCGAGGCTGGCGGCGAATGCAGGCATCAGCGGACCGGGCGATCCGGCTGTGGCGGGCAAGCCTTCAAGCACGGTTTTGAGGAAATTGCGCGAGCTGGCCGCTTGCAGCGCCGAGGTGTTTTGCAGGCCCGGGCGACCATCGATGGTGCGCATCGGCGCCGCCGGGCCATGGCAACCGGCGCAGGCGCTGCTGAAGAGCAGGGCGCCGGTCGAGTGGTCTGCCGCTTCACTGGCAGGCGTCTTTGGCGGCGGTTGCGTCAGTGGGTGCGGGTTTTCCAGGCTGAGCAAATACTCGGCAATCGCCTCGGCTTCACTGGCGGGCAAGCGGGCCAGACTCAAGCTGACCGGACGCATCGGCCCGGCGGGTGTGCCGTGGCCATCAACGATCTCAGCGCGCAGATAGCCGACCAGTTGCGCGCGACTCCACGGGTTGCTGCGTTGCCCCATGCCGACCAGCGCGGGCGCCTGCCAGCCGTCAACGCTGCCGCCCTGCAAGTATTCCGAAGATTTTTCCGCGCCGATCAGGTTCAGCGGCGAATGGCAGCCAGCGCAATGGCCCGGGCCGTCGACCAGATAACGCCCGCGATTCCACGCCGCGCTACGCCCCGCCAGCGGCGTCAGTGGCTCACCGTGCAGGAACAGCAGGTTCCAGAACGCCACCAACGGACGAATATTCATCGGGAAATTCATCTGGTTGTGCTCGGCCGGCGCGTGCACGGCGGGGCCGCTCATCAAGTAGGCATAGGCGTCGGCGATGTCTGCTGCGCTCATGCGCCGGTAGTGCACGTAGGGGAACGCCGGATAGAGGAAGTGACCATCGCGAGCAATGCCTTGACGCATCGCCCGCTCGAAGGCCGGCAGCGACCATTGGCCGATACCGGTCTCAGCGTCCGGGGTGATGTTGGTGCTGTACAGCGTGCCGAACGGCGTTACCAGCGGCAGCCCGCCGGCCAGATATTCACCGCCGGGGCGGGTATGGCAGACCGCACAATCGCCGGCCTCGACCACCCGCGCGCCGCGTTGCAACTGCGCAGTATCGAACATCGTCGGGCGCTTGATCGGCGCAATTGCCGGGCGCCACATCAGCCAAACGGCGCCGATCAGGCCGAGCACCGCGACGACGGCCACGCTGATCCATAACGTTCTGGACTTCAGCAAGTGGCGGTTCATGAGACGGAGAAAAACGCGGCAGGCAATGGCAGAACGGATGGGATACGGGTCATGACAACGCTCCTTGTAACAGCCGGGGAAGGGCGCCCCCAGGAACGACGGCGCCAAGGGCCAAAGCGTAGAGAAACCGTCATCACGGGAGAATCACCCGCGCACGCAACAGCGCGTTGCGCGAGAAGCAACGCTTGCGCCGTTGCACCGGACGCATCACTGCGTTGCTCGCCGCGTGGATTCTGCGCGTCGTCACAGGGCCGTAGCCTTGGCAGCACTTTCCTGAACTCAATGAGGTGTCATCATGCTCACGGGCAACCCGGCCGTTGCGGCAAATGCCGAACAGCCAACTTCACTGTCCGGCCTGATGGTCGCGTTCCTGGCATTTTGCTGTGGCGCGGTCGTGGCCAATCTTTATTACGCGCAGCCAATTGTCGAACTGATTGCACCGCAGATCGGTCTGTCCAGCGCTAATGCCAGCCTGATCGTTTCTCTGACGCAGTTTGGCTACGCACTGGGCCTGTTGCTGCTGGTGCCACTGGCCGACCTGATGGAAAACCGCCGGCTGGTGGTCGGCTTCACTTTGGCGGCGAGCGTCACATTGCTGTGCGCCGGGCTGACCCATTCACCGTCGATGTTCCTGCTGTTGTCTTTACTGATCGGTCTGACCTCGGTGGCCGTGCAGATCCTTGTGCCGTTGGCGGCACACCTGGCGCCCGAGGCCAGTCGTGGCCGCGTCGTCGGCAATATCATGAGCGGTCTGCTGCTGGGCATTCTGTTGTCGCGGCCACTGTCGAGCCTGTTGGTTGAAGTGTTCGGCTGGCGCGGGGTGTTTTACAGCGCGGCGGCCCTGATGGCGGTCATCGCGCTGGTCACTGCGGTGGCGCTGCCGCGTCGGCTGCCGACGCATAAAGCTTCGTATGCTGCGTTGATCGGTTCGGTGTTTGCCTTGGCCCGGCGCTATCCGCTGTTGCGTCAGCGTTCGCTGTATCAAGGGCTGCTGTTTGCCAGTTTCAGCCTGTTCTGGACTCTCGCGCCGATTGAACTGATGCGTCACCACGGCTTCACTCAGGCACAAGTCGCGATCTTCGCGCTGGTTGGTGCGGTGGGTGCCATTGCGGCGCCGATTGCCGGACGTCTGGCCGATGCCGGGCATGGTCGTCGCGGCACGCTGGTCGCATTGCTGCTGGCGCCGGTTTCGCTGCTGATCGCCGCACTCCCGGGCAGCGGCTATGTTTGGCTGGTGGTGTGCGCGGTGCTGCTGGATTTCGCCGTGCAATTGAACATGGTGCTCGGCCAGCGTGAGGTGTACGCCCTCGATCCGCACAGCCGTGCGCGCCTGAACGCCGTGTACATGACCAGTATTTTCGTCGGCGGCGCGCTGGGGTCGCTGGTTGCGAGCCCGTTGTACGAGCATTTCGGCTGGAACCTGTCCGCCGTAGCTGTGGCGCTGTTGCCAGCGCTGGCGCTTGGCTTGTTCCTGAGTCGCCAGGCCGATGTCTGAACAACCGGCGAGTGCGGGCAAGCACGGCGGTACAAGACGAGGGGGGAACAGTGATGCACAATCATCCGCGTTCCCTTTCGACCGGACCCCGCATATGGACAAGTTGCTGGCACTGAAGATGTTTGTGGAAACCGTGCGCTGCGGGGGCTATTCCTCGGCAGCGCGCAAACTCGGGATATCAACGTCGTCAGTGACACGGCAAGTCGCAGGGCTGGAACACGAGTTGGGCGCGAGCCTGCTCAATCGCACCACGCGCAACACCAGCGTGACCGTTGCCGGCCAGACCTATTTCGAAAAAGCCGTGGCGATTCTCGACGCGATTGACGAGGCCGATGCCGTCGTTGCCGATCGTGGCGCCGAAGCGCAGGGCCGTCTGCGTATCAGCGTGCCGGTGGAGTTCGGTCGGCGCCTGATTGCGCCGCACCTGAGCCGCTTGCTTGAGCGGCATCCGGGACTTGAGATCAGTCTGTCGCTGAGCGATCAGGTCAGCGACCTGCTCAGCGAGCAGATCGATGTTTCGGTGCGACTGGGGTCGTCGGTGGTCAGTGAAGACATCGTCAGCAAACGCGTGGGGCAGTTCGAACGCTGGGTGGTGGCCAGTCCGGCGTATCTGGCGCGTAGCGCAACGCTCTGTCACCCACGGGATTTGCTGGAGCATCAATGCCTGCGTTTCGATTACGGCGCCACCCACCAGCACTGGACTTTTCAGAATGAAGACGCGCCCATCCAGCTCAACGTCCACGGGCGCCTGCAAAGCAATAATGCCGACATCCTGCGCGAAGCCGCCATCGGCGGCGGCGGGGTGACGCTGCTGGCCGACTGGCTGGTACGCGACGACGTGGCAGCCGGCCGGCTGACCCGCTTGCTTGAGCAGTACGAGGTCAATCCCGGCAGCGCCAGCACGTGCATCAACGCGTTGTATTTACCCAATCACCGAGGGTCCAGCCGGATCAATGTGTTTATCGATTTCCTCATGGAAATTCTCAGCCCGGTGGCCGCGACCACGCCCGCTGCGTGATGCCTGCGGCTCAACGGCGCCCGGTCCGCGTACTGACATCAACCCAAACCGCCAACACCAGGATGCTGCCCTTGACGATCATCTGCCAATAGCTGTCGACGTCGAGCATCGACATGCCGTTGTCCAGACTGGTGATGACCAGCGCGCCGAGGAGGGCGCCGTACACCGTGCCGGAACCGCCGCGCATGGAAGTACCGCCGATAAAGCAGGCGGCGATGGCGTCGAGTTCGCCCATGCTCCCGGCCGAGGGCGAACCGGCGGCGAGGCGCGCAGTGTTGACCACGCCGGCGAGGGCGCACATCACGCCCATGATCCCGAAAATCCACAGCTTCACCGCCTGCACATTGATCCCGGACAGGCGCGTCGCTTCCATGTTGCTGCCCACGGCATAGACGCGCCGGCCGAACACGGTCTGACTGGTCACGTAGCTGAACACGCCCAGCAGAATCAGCAACAGCAGGACCGGCACGGGAATGCCGTCATAGCTGTTCAGCGTCTGCACGAAAGCGGCGAGCACGGCGCCGATCACCAACACGCGGACGACATCACGCACCAACGAATGCGCCGCGAGGCCGTGAAGGGCGCGATTGCGCCGCTGTTTCCAGGTCAGGAACACCGTCAGCGCGAACAACAGAATGCCCAGGCCCGTGCCGATTGCGTGGGGCAGGTAGCCCTGGCCAATGTAGACCAGCTCCGGCGACACCGGCGCAATGGTCGTGCCGCCAGTAATCCCCAACAGAATCCCGCGAAACGCCAGCATGCCGCCCAGACCGACGATAAACGAGGGGATGCGCAGATAAGCCGCCATGTAACCGTTGGCGAGGCCAATCATCAGCCCGCAGAGGGCAACCAGACTCAGGTTCGCCAGCAGCGGAATGTGATAGACCACATCGAGAATCGCCGCGAGGCCACCGAGCAGGCCCAGCAACGAGCCGACCGACAAATCGATCTCGCCGCTGATGATTACCAGCACCATGCCGCAGGCGAGAATGCCGGTGATCGACATTTGCCGCAGCAGATTGGAGAGGTTGCGCGGGGTGAGGAATCCGCCCTCGGTCTGCCAGCTGAAGAACAGCCAGATCAGCACCACGGCAAACACCAGCGCGAGCATTTTGTAGCGGGTGAACAGTTGTTTGACCTGATTCATTTACGCGGTTTTCCGATCATTATTGTTATGGCTGCCAGGCTGGCTGAGGGCGGCGGCGAGCACCTGTTCCTGGGTGAGTTCATGGTTGATGAAGTCACCACGCAACTGACCTTCGCCGATCACCAGCACGCGGTCGGAAACACCCAGCACTTCGGCCAGTTCCGACGAGACCATGATGATCGACACGCCGGCAGCGGCCAGTGCGCCCATCAACTTGTAGATTTCGTATTTCGCGCCGACGTCCACACCTCGGGTCGGCTCATCGAGAATCAGTACCCGGGGTTTGGCCAGCAGCATCTTCGCCAGCACGGCTTTTTGCTGATTGCCCCCCGAGAGGCTGGTGATCGGCAGGAACGGGCTGGCGGTCTTGAGGTGCAGGCGCGAGATTTCCCGATCAATGCAGCCCAGTTCGGCTTCGGCATCGATGCGGGTCAGTTTTGAGTAGTTGTCCAGCACGGCGAGGGTGATGTTCTGGCCAACGCCTAGGTCAGGAATAATGCCTTGGCGCTTGCGGTCCTCCGGCACCAGGCACAGGCCGGCACGGATGGACTTGAGCGGCGTGCGCGTGTCGATGGGTTGGCCATCGAGCCAGACTTCGCCCTCGTGGCGACCGGGGTAGGCGCCGAACAGCGCAGTCACCAGTTCGGTGCGGCCAGCACCGACCAGCCCGGCGATACCAAGGATCTCGCCGCGTTTGAGGGCAAAGGAAACATCGTCGACCCGTTTGCGCTTGGGGTTGTCGACGTCGTAGCAGGTGATGTGCCGGGCTTCGAAAATCACCTCGCCAATAGCGTGCGGCTCGGAGGGGTAGAGGTTGCTCATTTCCCGCCCGACCATTTGCGTGATGATCTGCGCAATATCCATGTCCGCCATCGCGGTGGTGGCGATGTGTTTACCGTCGCGAATCACCGAAATGGTGTCGCACACGGCGGCCACTTCATCGAGCTTGTGCGAGATGTAGACGCAGGCCACGCCTTTGGCTTTGAGGTCGCGAATGATGTCCAGCAACACCTCGATTTCCGAACGGCTCAAGGCTGATGAAGGCTCGTCGAGGATCAGCAGGCGGGCCTTCTTGTTCAGGGCCTTGGCGATTTCCACCAATTGCTGATAGCCGCCGCCGTACTGCGAAACCGGCAGCGATACGTTCATGTCGGGGACTTTCAGTTCGCGCATCAGGGCTTCGGCGCGGTGAATCATCGCCGGGTAATTCATGCGTCCGCCGGGCAGTGTCAGCTCGTGGCCCATGAAAATGTTTTCGGCCACCGACAGGTCGGGCACCAGCGTCAGTTCCTGGTGAATGATGACGATGCCGGCAGCTTCCGTTTCACTGATCGATTGCGCTCTGAGTGGTTGCCCGTCCCAGAGGATTTCACCGTCCCAGGTGCCGTGGGGGTAGACCGCCGAAAGGATCTTCATCAGCGTCGACTTGCCGGCGCCATTCTCGCCGCACAGGCCAACGCACTCGCCGGGCCTGACCTTGATGTCGATGCCGTTCAGCGCTTTGACACCGCCGAAGGTTTTGACGATGCCGTTCATTTGCAGCAGATAGTCGGACATGGAGAGGGCTCGTATATCAAAGACTCACGCACCACGAAGCCTGTGGGAGCGAGCCTGCTCGCGAAAGCGTCAGTTCAGACAATGCTTCGTTGACTGACACACCGCATTCGCGAGCAGGCTCGCTCCCACAAGGGTTTTTCGCATTACCGGAGATCACTTCCCGGCAATCTGCGCCTTGGTGTAGAAGCCGTCCTGTTCGAGCAGGTCGATGTTGTCCTTGGTCAGCGGGGTGGGCGTGAGCAGGATGGTGTCGACTTTTTTGCTGCCGTTGTCGTACTGCGAGCTGAAGGCGGGTTTTTCGTTGCGCGCCAGTTGTACCGAGAGCTTGGCGGCTTCGCTGGCGATCAGTTTCAATGGTTTGTACACGGTCATGGTTTGCGTGCCGGCGATCACGCGCTTGACTGCGGCAAGGTCGGCGTCCTGCCCGGAAATCGGCACCTTGCCGGCCAGTTGCTGCGCCGCCAGTGCCTGAATGGCGCCGCCCGCCGTGGCGTCGTTGGAAGCGACGATGCCGTCGATTTTGTTGTCGTTGCGGGTCAGGGCGTTTTCAACAATGCTCAGCGCTTCGGTCGGGTTCCATTCCTTCACCCACTGCTGGCCGACGATCTTGATATCACCCTTGTCGATGGCCGGTTGCAGCACTTTCATCTGGCCTTCGCGGAGGATTTTGGCGTTGTTGTCGGTGGGCGCACCACCGAGCAAAAAGTAATTGCCCTTGGGCGCCGCTTTCAGTACACCGCTGGCCTGCATCTCGCCGACTTTTTCGTTATCGAAGGAAATGTACGCGTCGACATCGGCGTTGAGAATCAGCCGATCATAGGACACGACTTTGATTCCGGCTTTCTTCGCTTCGGCCACCGCGTTGGTCAGCACCGTGGCGTTGAACGGAACGATGACGATGACATCGACGCCCCGGGAAATCAGGTTTTCGATCTGGGAGATCTGCTTCTGCTCGTTGGCATCGGCCGATTGCACGAAGACCTTGGCGTCCATTTTTTCTGCTGCCGCGACGAAGTAATCACGGTCACGCGACCAGCGTTCCAGGCGCAGATCATCAATGGAGAAACCTATTTTCGGGTGGGCTGCGTCAGCCAGCACCGGCAGCGACAGCAAGGCCAGAGCAGTGGCCAATAACGTGCGTTTTACGTTCTTCATGTGGGGCGTCCTTTTATTGTTGTTGGAAAGACACGGCCTGATGATGAGTATCGGGCTGGTAAAACTGTAGAGAATCCGCAGACGCCGCAGGCACAGAATTGTCGTGCAATTGTCACAGCGTCGAAGCGCCGGCAGATTCTCGTAGCGATCAGCGATAGAGGTAGCGGTTGACGATGTTCTCGAGCATTTCCTGGCGGCCGCTGACGGCTTGCGGGTTCAACTCGTTGGTGAACGCGAGCTCGGCCAACGACTCAAGGTTGAAGTCACCCGTCAACACCGCCTGCCCGAACGGCTGCTGCCAACCGGCGTAGCGTTGGTCCTTGAGCCGTTGCAGTTCGTCGTTCTGCACCATGGCCGCTGCGCGTTCTAGCGACAGGGCGAGAACGTCCATGGCGCCGACGTGGCCATGGAACAGATCGATCTGATCGAGGCTCTGGCGGCGAACCTTGGAGTCGAAGTTGAAACCGCCATTCTTGAAGCCGCCGGCCTTGAGAATTTCATAGGTGGCCGGGGTCATCTCTTCGACGCTGTTAGGGAATTGGTCGGTGTCCCAGCCGTTTTGCGGATCGCCACGGTTGGCGTCGATGCTGCCGAAAATCCCCAAGGAAACGGCCGTCGCAATTTCGTGATGAAAGCTATGCCCGGCCAGGGTCGCGTGGTTGGCTTCGATGTTGACCTTGATTTCGTGTTCCAGCCCGAACTGCTGAAGAAAGCCGAACACGGTGGCGCTGTCGTAATCGTATTGGTGCTTGGTCGGCTCCTGCGGCTTGGGTTCGATCAGCAGGTCGCCGGTGAAACCGATCTTGTGCTTGTGCTCGACCACCATGCGCATAAAGCGGCCCAGCTGTTCGCGTTCACGCTTCAAGTCCGTGTTGAGCAAGGTTTCATAGCCTTCGCGACCGCCCCATAACACGTAGTTGGCGCCTTTCAGGCGATGGGTCGCGTTCATGGCGCTGAACACCTGGGCAGCGGCGCAGGCGAACACTTCCGGATCGGGGTTGCTCGCGGCGCCGGCAGCGAAACGCGGGTTGCTGAAGCAATTGGCGGTGCCCCACAACAGCTTGATCCCGCTTTGTTCCTGATGTCGCTCGAGGTGATCAACCATCTGTGCGAAATGGTTGCGGTACTCCTTCAGTGACTGGCCTTCCGGAGCGACGTCCGTGTCATGGAAGCAGTAATAGTCGATACCCAGTTTGGAGAAGAATTCGAAGGCCGCGGCTGCTTTGCCGATCGCCAATTCCATGGGATCGCCTGCGTGTTGCCAAGGGCGCTTGAACGTCCCCGCACCGAACACATCGGAACCCGGCCAGACGAACGTGTGCCAGTAACAGGCGGCCATGCGCAGGTGTTCGCGCATGGGTTTGCCGAGGATGAGTTTGTCGGCGTCGTAGTGACGGAAGGAGAGGGGGGAATCGCTGTTTGGGCCTTCGTAGCGAATCGGCTCGACATCAGGGAAATACTGCATGGACCTTGTCCTTGTTGTTCTTGGCGGTGTCTCGATACTAGCAACGGCCCCGACCCCGCTGATTATGAAAAGCATCAACACGGGGTGCGATTTTGCGTATTGAGCTTCTTCGGCCAGGCGCCTAGTCTGTGTCAATCGCCTCTGTGACAAGGGGCTCGGGACAAGCATAAAAACAATGAAAACCGTACCGCCTGTTCACCGCATCGCTCTGTTGTTCAACGGCAGCAAGATCTACGACCGTGGCATCATCAGCGGCATCGGCAACTACCTGAGCAGCACTCGGGCCTCCTGGGACCTGTTTCTGGAAGAGGATTTTCTCTGTCGTTTGAAAGGCATCGAGCGCTGGCAGGGTGACGGGATCATCGCCGACTTCGACGATCCGTTGATTGGCGAGGCGTTGGCCGACATTCAGTTGCCGGTGGTGGCAGTAGGGGGCTCGTACGAGGATAAGCGCGCCTATCCGAAAGCGATTCCCTACGTCGCCACCGATAACAACGCACTGATAACGCTGGCCTACACGCACTTGATCGAGGCGGGACTGCAGCGTTTCGCCTGTTTCAGCCTGCCTGAAGCGCAAGCCAATCGCTGGGCGCAAGAGCGCGAAAAAGCCTTCCGCAAATTGATGAAGCGCGATGGTCTGCACGGCGAAATCTATCGCGGCATGGGCACCAGCGCACCGCTGTGGGACAGCGCCGTCGAACAACTGATCGCCTGGTTGCAAAGCCTGCCCAAACCCATCGGCATCATCGCCGTCAGCGACGCCCGTGCGCGCCAGTTGCTGCAAGCCTGCCTGACTGCCGGTATCGCCGTGCCGGAACAGGTGGCATTGATCGGCATCGACAACGACCCGCTGACCCGCAGCCTGACCCGCGTGCCGCTGAGCTCAGTCATCCAGGGCACCGAAACCATGGGCCGTACCGCCGCGCAATTACTCCATCAGATGCTCCATGGCATGCCGTCCACCGGTACACAAATCCTGATTCCTCCCGATGCGGTCAACGTGCAGGTGTCGAGCTTGCATCAACCTTTGGGCAATCCCTACGTCATGCAAGCGCTGCTGTTCATCCGCCAATACGCTTGCCAGGGCATCAAAACGGCGCAGGTGGCGGCGTATGTCGGTGTGTCGCGTTCATCACTCGAAGCGCATTTCCGCGCCGAGCGAGGCTGCAGCGTGCACGACGAGATCCTGCGTTTCAAACTGGCAGCGGCCACCAGCGGATTGAAAAATACTGACTCGGTGATCGCCGACGTGGCGCGCAGTTGCGGGTTTAAATCTGCGCAGTATCTGCACACGGTGTTTCGCCGGGAGTTTGGCTGCACACCGCGGGAGTATCAGCAAGGGGCAGGGATGCGCTGATGGAATACCGGAAATGAGGTTAGAGTGGGCATCAATGTCTTGATTGTTGCGTGAACAATGAATCGTCCGCTGTTCGTTTCTCTGGATGGGCCCAAAGGCACCGGCAAAACCACACTGTTGGAGGCCGTTACGCAAGTACTGAGGGCGGGCAACCAGAAAGTCATCCGGCTTTGCGAGAGAAAAAGCGATCCGTTCAGGGGTGAAACCATGGCCTTGATTAACACTCTGGCGAGAAATCCTTGCCGGGATCTCGAGTGGGCTGTGTGTCAGCGCCTCGCGGATAGCCGTCGCTGGATCTCCCAGAACGTTCTGACGAAGCAGCCGCTGGACAGCATCATCCTGATCGATCGCTGGTATCCCTCGGATGCCGCGTTTCGCCAAACCATCCCGTTTGCCGAAATTCTTCAATTGAATAGGGAGCGAGACGTGCGGGTGCCAGATCTGCATGTCGGCGTCGTCACCGATCCGGATATTTCGTGGGCGAGGGCGGCGACGCGCTCGCGGGGACTGGGCGGCACTGTGATCCAGAAGCACGCCGCACATGTGGCGTGTACGGAAATGTTCGAGCAAGCGGTCAAGGATCACGGCTGGATGTTGTGCCGTAATGAAGGAACGGTTGAGGAGGCGACGATGCTGGTGGTTTCTCGGATCTATGAGGTGCTTGGGTTGAACGTCGAAGTGGATGCCGTGCTTGGCGCTCAGGGTATCGCATAGACCTTGAACAGTTTGTTCGCCGTGTCGCTGGCAACCGCCACGTGCGATTCACAGGAAGGCCAGAGGCTGTAGTTGATAGCTTGGTCGCAAACTACTCTCGGCATTACGAATAAACTTCTGCGCCGCCCGGTGCTCAATTGACGTAGTCATTGAAGGATTGCACATGATCGCTCGTTGGCGCTGCAACATGAAAAGGATCAACTGACCTCACTGGCTAGCAGAATCACACGGTAGGCTTATTGAGTTGGATTCTTCGGTTTAGTGGCAGCTTCTGCATTCTCGAGAAAGCCTCGCGCCAATTGCTGGTACAACTCAGGGCCCATTCTTGAACTGACAGCCTTGGCAATCAGGGCTACCGCCATGAGACTGATCACCATACTGTGGCTATCAATCATCTCCATCACAATGATTGCAGAGGTGATTGGCGACTGAGTAACGGCAGCCAGAAAACCAACCATGCAGAGTGCAATTGTGGGCTGCGCGGCCAGATGGAATAGCTCTGCGGTATTGGCGCCGACTGCGGCCCCTACAGCGAGCGAGGGAGCGAAAATGCCTCCGGGAATACCAGAGAAGTAGGTTACTACGGTCGCCAGGAAGCGAGTAATGGGAGCGTGCCATGGCAGGACTACATCAGATGCGATGACCTGAGAGGTAATGCCGTATCCACTACCAAACGACATTCCGCCACTCAGCCAACCCAATAGAGCGACGACCAATCCACAAATGCCGGCAAACCATACTGGGTGCAGGCGCCGCCATTGCCAGATGATGAACTGCGGATGCCGCTGTGGCCATAACAACATTCGACTAAATAAACCACCCAATAGCCCGCAACCAATCCCTATGACTAATGCCGGGACGACTATGTCGAGGTTGATGTCCTGAATGCCGAAATGACCGAAATAGTTGTAGTTTCCCTGTAAGGCAATGGCAACCATCCCAGACAGGATGATGGTGCTGAGCAGAACACCGCTGGTACGGGTTTCCAACTTGCGTCCCAGTTCTTCTACCGCGAATGCGATCCCGGCCAAGGGCGTATTGAATGCAGCCGCAATACCCGCAGCACCTCCCGCCAGAATGAGATCCTCGCTGCGCACGATTCGCGCATTGGGCAGGAAGCGGTGAAAGAAGTGCATGATGGATGCGGCAACCTGGACTGATGGGCCTTCGCGTCCCGCCGAAAAGCCGCCGGTCAGCGCCAGAGTTCCGAGGCTTATCTTGGCGAAAGCAATTCGCAATGAAACCAGTCTGTTAATGGGCTTACCTTGACGCGCAAGTCGTGTTGCTGCAATTACCTGCGGAATTCCGCTGCCTTGGGCGCCGACGAAAAAGCGTGTTGTCAGCCAGACTACGAGCATGCCGATCAGTGGGGTGTAAACAAGAGGAAGCCACGCTCGCTCTGCGGTCTGTTGAGCAAACTGCGCCAGGGCTATGTCCGCGAGCCTTGCAAACGCCACCAGCAGCAAGCCGGCTATGGTTGCCGCAATCCATAATGTGACTCTAGTACGCCAGCGCATGGAGGCGAAGCCTCGGCGTAACAGCATTATCGGTTTGATCACCCGAAGGGCTCCCCTTGAAGTCGCCATATTGACCGCAAGACTAACCAAATAAGCAGCTTGTTCCAAACAGCTTTGGCAGCGCCACAAGACAGGCTCTTTTGGCGCTTACAGGTATTCATCTATCCAGTGATAGGGCTAATACCTCCAAAAAACCGGTGTAACGAGTACCAGCACGGTGAGTATCTCCAGCCGTCCCAGCAGCATGCCAATGGTCAGCAACCATTTTGCTGCGTCAGGTAATGATGAGAAGTTACCAGCGGGCCCAATGATTGTGCCCAAGCCTGGTCCCACGTTGCACACCGCCGTAGCAGCTCCGCTCAACGCTGTCGTCCAATCCAGTCCGATCAGGGCGAGTCCCAGAGCGATCACTGCAATGGTGATGGTGAAGAAAAATGAGAAGGTCAAAAGCGAACGCAAGATCTCTTCGTCAATCGGATGACCGTTGTACTTCTTTTGAATCACCGCACGAGGATGGATCAACTGCTTCAGGCTACTCACTAATAGAGCACCAGCAACCTGGAAGCGGAAAATTTTAAGGCCACCAGCTGTTGAGCCTGAACACCCGCCGACGAAGGTCAGATAGAAAAAAAGCAAGACTGCGAAGCTGCCCCACAAGGTGTAATCACCTACAGCAATTCCGGTGGTCGTGACAACCGAGGTCACATTGACCGCCACGATACGAAACGCATCCCACCATCCGTAGTCGCTGTGGAAACACAGCCATGTCCCCACCGCTAGCCAAGTCACAATCAGGAAACCAATAAACCCGCGTACCTGGTGATCCTTGAGCAGCGCACGCCGATTGCCGCGCAATGTCGCGACATAGAGGGTAAACGGCAGGCTACCCAGAATCATGATGACCACCGCGATCCAGTGAATCGCTGGCTGCGTCCAATGCCCAAGCGAGGCGTCAGAAGTAGAGAACCCGCCAGTCGAGATCAACGACATGGCATGGTTGACCGCTTCAAACGGCGTCATGCCGGCGATCCAGAGTGCTGCTGCCCCGGCGCCAGTGAGCCCAAAATAGAGAAAGAGAATGGACTTGGCTGCCACATGAGAGCGAGGTGTTACTTTCTCCGACCAGTCTGAGGACTCTGTCTGGAAAAGACGCATACCCCCCACTCGCAGCAGTGGAAGGATCGCCACAGCCATGCCGATGAAGCCGATACCACCCAACCAGTGCAGCATTGAGCGCCAGATCAACAATCCAGGTGAAGCGGTATCCAAACCACTCAAGACAGTTGAACCCGTGGTTGTAATGCCGGACATCGTTTCAAAAAAAGCGTCGGTGTAACTGATGTGACTGATGAACACCATCGGCAACGCCGCGAAGGTACATACCGCCAGCCAACTGCAAGTCGTCAGTAGATACATATCTCTTGGACGAAGCTGGGCATTGTCTGGACGACCTCGCGCTATCAAAAGGAGGCCAGTGATGAAGGTAATCAAGCTCGACCAGAGGAAGGCCGACAGGTCATCGCTGCGCTCATAGGCAACCAGTGTGATCATGGGAATAGCCATGCTCACAGCCAGCGTTATTAGAAAAATACCCAGAATGAAACCGATGAGCCGTAGTGCTGCAAGTGACATGAAAGGAACCTACTGATTTAGCGCCGTGCAGTATTGGACGACGAACCCTTCAGCCCCGTAAATTTTTCGTAAAATTTTTCCCTCAACCCATTAGAGATTGCACCTCATTATGGGGGAGGAACTAGCTTGCTCAGGTTTTTTGAATAGCCTGATGAAGCTTTAATAGAAACAGGATGAGCAAAACCGCAACAGCCACACAGCTATCGCGGTTGTTCTGCGTTTTAGCGGTTAGCGTCGGCCAAGCCAGCCTCGATGAAGCGAACGGAACTCTCCATAGCCTGCTGACCTTCTGGCAGCATGGTGGCGTAGAAGTGCCAGGCGTGGAACATCGCAGGCCATACTTCCAGGTTCACGCGAACTCGGTTATCAGCCAGGTGAGCTGCAAGGCGCATTGCATCACTCAACATCAGCTCGTTCTCGCCGATTTGCACCAAGATTGGTGGGAGACCGGTGACGTCCGCGAACACAGGTGAGGCCAGAGGATGATTGGCCAATGTGTCGCCCAGGAATGCTCTGGCGAGGATGTCCAGGACAGGCTTGGAGTTCAGAGGATCCAGACCTTCACGGTTGCTCATGGAAGCACCGGTGTGTTCGAGGTTCGCCCATGGTGAGATGGAGGAGCCAACCGCAGGCAATGGAAGCCCTTTCGATTTAGCCGCGACCATGACGCTGACAACCATTGCGCCGCCAGCCGACTCGCCAGAGAACGCAATTTTGTTAGCCGGGATTTTCTGCTCAAGCAACCATTCGTAAGCGCGCAATGTGTCGTCAATAGAGGCTGGAAACTTGTGCTCAGGAGCGAGTCGGTAGTCCGGCATGTACACACGAGCACCGAGCATTTTCGCGTAGTTGCCGCCGATACCGTGGTAGCCGTCTGGACGTCCTACAATGTAGGCGCCGCCGTGGATGTACATCACGACCGCGTCGGTTTTGATCTCGTCCGGAGTAACCAGTGTGCCGAGTACGCCACCCATGTCGACTGCTTCGAATTTAACGCCAGCTGGCGCTGGATTTTGCGCGAGCATTTTTGCGTAAGAGTCGCGGATGTCGCTCATTTTTGTGGTGGTATCGATTCCCTTGAGAACGGGTACCAGATCGCTAAGGCTATTGGCCCAGGTTTGGACGGCTGCTTGGACTTTAGTGTTCATAATGACCTCAATTGATCGTTGGGAGTGGATTAGCTAATTGAGATACTATGCTTACTATTGGGGAATAGGGTTCCCCATAACAGGTGCTAAGCCGCCCGAACGTTGAGACCACCGAGGCCAAATGGAACTCCATAACCTGAATGATATTGCCGCGTTTGTGAGCTCGGTAAACGCTGGAAGCTTCACTGCGGCGGCAAAACAGCTTGGCCTTACGCGCTCTGCAGTGGGGAAGTCGATAGTCAGGCTCGAGGCTCGTTTACAGGTACGTTTACTGAATCGCACTACGCGTAGCTTGAGCATGACCGATGACGGCCAGGTTCTGTATGAGCGCTGCGTGGGCGTTCTTCAGGATCTGGACGACGTGGAGGATGCCCTTGCGTTTCGTCGTTCGACACCCAGTGGGCGACTGCGGATGAGTCTGCCGGTTGCGTTGGGCAGACTTCATGTCCTTCAGCACATTGAGTGCTGTCTTAAGGATTGGCCCTCCCTGAGCGTGGATATCACCTTTTCTGACAGGCTGGTCGATCTGATCGATGAGGGATTTGATCTCGCCATGCGCATCGGGCCACCGAAGGAAGATTCTCGGTTGTTAACGCGCACTGTGGCCTACCAACAAATGATTACCTGCGCTTCACCCAAATATTTGGATCAGCATGCCGAGCCTAAAACGCCGGAGGATTTATCCGAGCACCAGTGCCTGCATTTCGTGAGTGGTGGGAGATTGCTTCCCTGGAATTTTCGCGTGAATGGTAGCGCTGTGTCCGTTACTCATGGTGGAAGGCTACAGA
Source organism: Pseudomonas sp. H1_D05 (assembly GCF_054682705.1). Classification (NCBI taxonomy): domain Bacteria; kingdom Pseudomonadati; phylum Pseudomonadota; class Gammaproteobacteria; order Pseudomonadales; family Pseudomonadaceae; genus Pseudomonas; species Pseudomonas sp. H1_D05. The sequence continues at coordinate 5,140,578 of NZ_CP162825.1, read as the reverse complement.
TGGACAGTGCTGAGTCATTACACCAGTCAGCTGTCGCTGGCCTGGGTATCGCGACTCTTCCTTCCTACGTGGTGAACGACGATTTGAGGAGCGGCAAGCTTGTTCAATTGCTCGCTGGGTATGCAGAGGCCGCAGAGCCTATTCGGGTGATCTACCCTAGCAAGCGGCACCTCTCTCCAAAAATTCGACTCTTCATCGATAAGCTCGTGGAGGCTTGGTCACCATGCCCACCATGGGAGCATCACCTAGGGGAAGGCACTCACTCAGGTTGATCAGTGAGCGAGGTGCGTAATTGCAATTACAGAGGCAACGATGATGAATTCAACCTGGGCAGATCAAGTGGCACTTGTGAGTGGAGCGGGCAGTGAGCTTGGAATCGGTATGGCCATTGCCCATCGTCTCGGCGCTCAAGGGGCCAAGTTGATCGTCACGGCAAGCAGCGCACGCATCAATGAGCGGGTTGCGGAGTTACGTGCCGCCGGCTTCGAAGCAGTGGGTCGACCGGTCGACTTGACTCAGGAAACTCAGGTGAGTGAATTCGTCGCTTGGGCTGAGGCCGTCTGGGGCCGCATCGATATTCTTGTAAATAATGCCGGTATGGCGATGCAAGGGAGTCCAGAACAGTTCTCCGAGTTCACGAGTACGAGCCTCGAAAGCTGGAATCTTTCCATCGCTAGAAATCTGACAACTGCGTTTCTGTTAACCCAAGGGGTGTTGCCTGGGATGCGAGCGAGAGGCTATGGCCGCATAGTGAACATCAGCTCAACTACCGGCACGCGGGCCAGTAATCCAGGGGAGGCTGCTTACAGTGCTGCAAAGGCGGGAATGGTAGGAATGAACATGAGTCTAGCCCTTGAGGTGGCTCATCAAGGTATCACGGTGAACTCAGTTGCCCCTGGCTGGATAGCTACAGGGTCGAGCACGCCTGATGAAGTCAAAGCTGCATGTTCTACGCCTCTCGGGAGAGCGGGGCGCCCAGACGAAGTGGCCGCAGCCGTTGTATTCCTGGCTTCACCTGAAGCGAGTTACATCACCGGTGAACTGCTCGTGGTGGATGGAGGCAATTGTCTGGTTGAGAACAAAGCGGGTTAAGACATTTTAATTCCTGAGAGGGACCTCAACGTTGCCTGAACTGCGCCGCGCTGACTCACTGCTCCAGCAAAAACCGCTCAATTTCCTCAACGGTACTGCGCGCCGTTCGGGTCACGCCGATCAGTGTCGCGGAAGCGGCACCAGTCCAGTCGCCATAACCCACCAACCACAAACGCGGTTCCTGAATCGAATGCGTACCTTTGACGGTCACGCGCCCGTCGGCGGAACACACGCCCAGTGATTCCAGATAGCCGAGGGCAGGGCGGAAGCCGGTGCACCAGATCACCGCGTCGACCGGCGTTTGCGAGCCATCAGCCCAAGTCACGCCGGTCTCGGTGAAGCGCAGGAACGGCCGAACCGCGTGCAACACGCCGCGCTCCCGTGCCTCAACGACTGGCGGCACCATCACGATATCGCCCAGGCCGCCAACGGGCTGTTCAATGACGATGCCGGCCAGTTGCGCTTTCCAGCGCTCGGTGGCTCGCTCGAAGAGCACGCGTCCATCAACGTCATCGGCAAGAAACTCTGGCGGCTGCGGAGTAACCCAAGTGGCATCGGCCACTTGCGAGACTTCAGCGAGGATCTGCGCACCGGAGTTGCCACCGCCCACCACCAGGACTTTTTTCCCCGCAAACGGCTTGGCGTTAACGTAATGGGCCGAATGCAATTGCTGACCCGTAAAGGTTTCGCTGCCTGGGTAATGCGGCAGGTAGGGATGACGCCAAGTGCCGGTCGCACTGACCACGGTACGGGCCAGCCAATTGCGACCCTGGGCTTTTACGTTGAGGTGATTGCCCCGACGTTCAATAGCGTTGACCCAGTAGGGCCGTGCGACAGGAAACTGGTAGCGTTGCTCATACTGGCGCAGGTAATCGAGTACGTTGTCGCGACTGGGGTAACCGTCAGTGACCGGAGGCATCATCCAACCGGCGATGGAACTCCAGGTCGACGGTGAAAACAGTCGCAGGGAATCCCAGCCATGCCGCCAGGCGCCACCCGGTGCTGCTTCGGCATCTATAATCACAAAGGAACGCCCGGTACGGCGCAGGAAGTAAGCGACGGCGAGTGCAGACTGGCCACCGCCAATAATCGCAACATCCACTTCGGCAGGCATGGGGAATCCTTGGGTCAGCGAGGTTCAGGTTAAGTTAATCCATTTGAAGTGGACGTTTGTTGATGTTGCTCAATCGGTGGCGTTGTAATGGATATGATTTAACATAATATACATTACACGTAACAAGATGTTTCGAGATTAGCCACGTTGCCCGCGAGATTTCATTCTCCTGCAATGCTCCAAACCGGCTTTCCCTCCAACCTGATTAATCATTTGAATCTGCATCGCTCAATCCTCATCCCGCGTCAGCTTTTCAATCAATGCTCGATGCTGTGGAAACGCTGTCGTGAGCTTCTGGCGATTCCCCATCTCCATGTCGGCAAAATCAAATCCTGGCGAAACCGCTTCACTGATCAATCCAAATCCGTTTGTCCCGTCCAGCAATCGTGATGCTTTCCAGATGCCGCCCGGTACGTGCAATTGCAAACGCTGTCCTGCGAGAACATCGTTGCCCATGATGACTGTCTGCAATGAACCGTCCGCATGGATCAGGCTGTATTCGAGTGCGTCGCCCAAGTGGAAATAATGCAGGATGTCAGACTGATTGAAATGAAACTGGCCCACCGGTGATTGCTCGGTCAGCAGATAGTAGATCGACGTCATCAGGTAACGTGGGCCGCCAGCGGTTTCGAGCCAATCGCGATGGTCTGACTGATAGGTTCTACGAAAATAGCCGCCTTCGAGATGAGGCTCGAGATTCAGCGCATTGATCACGTCTTGTGTGCTTGCTTTACGTTGAATCATCGCCCGCCCCCTTGATTTTATGGTGGTTTTTTATAGCTCAACTAAACGACCATTTAGTGTAGTTAAGCGCATATCGAAGACGAATGACGAATTTTTCAGACAAATCTCGATCTTTCGCTGATTCACTCCTCACTCGGGTCATAACTGTTCACATTGGGCACTTGCAGATGCAGGCGCCCAAGCAAGTCAATCAACGTGTCGACCTCAGCCGGGGTCAGTCCGCTGAGCAGACGCGACTCTCGCTCAAGTGCAACTTTGAGCACGCGGTCATGCAGTTCTTTGCCGCTGGCCGTCAATCGCACGGTGTAACGCCGTGCATCCTTGGGATCCAACTGACTAGTGATCCGCCCCGCTGCTTCCAGCGTCTGCAATGAACGACTGACAGCGCTCTTGTCGAGTCCGATCGCCTGGCAGATTCGATTGGCGGTGATGTCGGATTCAACGGCGAGCATCGAAAGCATCCGCCATTCAACCACGCCGATTCCGAAGTGTTTGCGGTAGCACTGGGAAGCCCCGGTGGCGAGTTTGTTCGCCAGGAACGTCACCAAGCCAGGTACATAACGCGACAGGTTCAGTTGTGTATCGGTAGGCATCGAGAAAACACCGTAGATCGAAGATCTTGCAATATGGTTGACACCGCAACTAAATTATCTGAGGATTCACTCAGCCTGTCATTGCGGACGATGCGCCGCATGATACGCCGTAGCACAACCTCAAAAAAATAATTAACAGGTCTTGCTTATGAACTCTCGCCAGCCGTGCCCTTCCTTGGCGCCCATGATTACCCACCCTTTCTACTTCTTCTTGCCCGGCTGATTCGTCACCCGCAAACCCCCTTTCGTTTTTCAGCAGCCACTTAAATGTGGAGGGAGAAGTCATGCTTCAAGTCAACGTCACCCGCAAAGTCGTCGAGGCCGAGGGCATCTGCAGTTTCGAGCTGTGCGCAGCGGACGATCAGCCATTACCACCGTTCAACGCCGGTGCACACATCGACATCCACATTGCCGGCGGCCTTACCCGGCAATACTCGCTGTGCAATGACTCCCGAGAGCGTCATCGCTACGTGATCGGTGTGCTGAAGGATCCCGCCTCCCGCGGTGGTTCCAACGCGATGCACGACACCATCAGTCAGGGACAGACACTCAGCATCAGCGAGCCGCGCAACCTCTTTCCACTCGCGGACTCAGCCAAGCGCCACCTGCTTTTTGGTGGTGGGATTGGCATTACGCCGATGCTGGCGATGGCCCATGAACTTCATCATCAAGGCGCGGATTTCGAGCTGCATTACAGCTTTCGATCCAGCGAGCGTGCCGCGTTTATCCAATACCTGCGACAAGCGCCGTTCGCCAGCCACGTGCATTTGCATGACGACAGCGGATCACCCGAACAGAAACTCGATGCAACCGCCCTCCTCGCCGCGCCAGGTACCACGACTCACCTTTACGTGTGCGGCCCCGCCGGTTTCATGAATTTCATCCTCGACACCGCGCAGACCGCTGGCTGGCCCGAAGATCGCGTGCACAGAGAGTTCTTCGCCGCCGCACCTGTCGATGCAAGCGCTGATTCGCCTTTCGAAGTTCAGCTAGCTAGCAGCGGGCAGATTTTTTACATCCCGGCCGATCGCACTGTATTCGAAGTCCTGGATGAGGCCGGGATTGCCATCGAATCATCGTGCGAGCAAGGCGTCTGCGGCACCTGTGTCACGGGCTTGCTAGAAGGCATTGGCGATCATCGTGATCAGTTCATGACGGCTGCAGAACACGCTGCCAATGACCGTTTCACCCCGTGCTGCTCACGTGCCAAATCGCCCCGCCTGGTATTGGATCTTTGACCTGAACCGAGCACCGACCGCTCGCCGGAGAACATCATGACTACCGCTGCCCAACCCCTTGCACACGAAATCGCCCCGGCCACCGTGCCTAGTTTCCCGCTCGATCAATGGTACGTCGCAGCCTTGAGCCGAGAACTCACAAACCAACCCCTTGGCCGCACGTTGCTGAATAAACCAGTGGTGCTTTTTCGCACGGCGGATAACCAAGTCGCCGCGCTGGAGGACCGCTGCTGCCATCGTGCATTGCCCTTGTCTGGCGGCACAGTGGAGGAACGCGGTTTACGCTGCGGTTACCACGGCCTGCTATTTAATGAAGGCGGTAAATGCATCGAAATACCCGGACAGGACAAGATCCCGAGCAAAGCCAAAGTCCCTTCCTACCCCGTCCAGGAACAGAACCAGATCATCTGGATCTGGTTCGGCAGCGCTGAGCATCCGCAGCCGACATTCGCGCCGCCGGTCTACGACGTGCACAGCAGCGGTAAATACCTGTTCGACGGTGATGTCTATCACTACGACGCGCCTTATCAACTCATCCACGACAACCTCATGGATCTTAGTCACCTGGGCTACGTCCATCTGCACACCATTGGCGGCAACGCCAGCATTCATATGAACGCGAAGATGAACGTCGATGGTGATGACTCAATGGTTCGCGTGGTTCGCCACATGCCCGACTCCGTTCCGCCGCCGACCTACACCGCGGCCTACCCGTTCAAAGGCAACATCGACCGCTGGCAGGAGATCGAATTTCACTTCAATCACCTGCGCATCTGGACCGGCGCGATAGATGCGGGCACGGACGATCTGCACAACCCGGATCGGGGCGGTTTTCATATGCGCGGCTTTCACGGCGTAACGCCGGAAACAGACACCACAAGCCATTACTTCTGGACCATGGCCACCAACCCTGAACATGATCCCGAGGCCGTCACAGCCAAAGTACTGCATCAGACGCGATTGACGTTCGACGAAGACAAACTGGTGATCGAAGCGCAGTACCAGAACATGTGCCGGTTCGGTACGCGCCCGATGATTGATATTCACGTCGACGTCGGGGCCAATCGTGCCCGCAGAATCATCGAGCGACTGCGCAATCCAACGGGTTGATTGCTTCAGAACAGTGGCGGCGGCAAACGCCGTCCACTGTGTTCAAAGCCTGCCGTTCTCTTACTATCGTTGAAAGAATGCCTCAAACAGCCCGATCACTCTTCGAAAATAGCCACCGCGCGCACAAAACCTGCGGACGCATGCCGGATCTTGTAGGGAAAGCACGACACCGTGAAGCCGCTCGCTGGCAGGGATTCGAGGTTGGCCAGTTTTTCCATTTGCCCGTAGCCAATATCGCGCCCGGCCTTATGCCCTTCCCAGATGATCGAGGCATCGCCGCTGGCAGCAAAACGTTCACGGGTGTATTTGAACGGCGCGTCCCAGCTCCAGGCATCGGTGCCGACCACGCGTACGCCGCGTTCCAGCAGATACATCGTCGCTTCGCGTCCCATGCCAATGCCGGCGTCGAGATACCCGGGCTGACCGAACAGTGCACCGGCGCGTGTGTTGATCAGCACGATATCCAGCGGTTGCAGCGTGTGCTCGATACGCGCCAGTTCCGCGTCGACCTCTTCTGCCGTGACCACGTGACCGTCAGGCAAATGGCGAAAATCCAGTTTAACCCCCGGCTGCAAACACCAGTCCAGCGGCAACTCATCAATGCCAAATGCCGGCTCGCCGCCATCGGTGGTCGAGGCGTAATGCCACGGCGCATCCATGTGGGTGCCGCTGTGGGTGGTGATCTGCAGGCGCTCGGCGGCCCACGATTCATTGCCGGGCATCTGCTCAAGCTGCAAGCCCGGGAACATCGCGGCCATTTCCGGCCAGCCTTGTTGGTGATCCATGTAATCGATTTTCGGCAACAGCGGTGGCGGGTCTGTGTACGGGTTGTTATCGAGGGTCACCGAAAGGTCGACCAGACGACGTTTACGCGGGATGGGCTGTGACATGAGGCGTATCTCCGTTCAACGGCAGATGCCGAAAAGGGGCTGGGTTGAGGGCGTTGCGAATAAGCGTGGCGACGCTGCCGTCATGGCTGAAGCCGACAGCGCGGGCTTGTGGGGTTTTCAAGGGCGGCATGCGCCCAAACAGGGTTTCGAGGTCAAGGTCAGCGGCGAAACTGATCAGCGCACGGCGTTGCTCGCCGTAAGTTGCCGCCAAGGCATCGACCACCTGGGCGATGGACAAATGCAGCACTGGCAATTGCCAGACACGCTGTTGCGCGGCGGCGTCATCCAGTTCGGCGGCGTGGATCAGGTTGTTCACGCAACAGCGCGCCGACATCCACCACGCTGTTGCTTGCGGTGATACCGGGCAGCAATACTCAGCGCCCTCGGCAAAGGCACGCATCAAGTCGCTCATGAAAGCCGAGCGCAAGCCGTTGGGTTCGCGCGGGCGCGCGACAATGCCCGGCAGGCGCACCGCGCGGCTGTCGACTTCACCGCGCCGACCCAGATCGATCAGCGCGCGCTCGACCATCATCTTGTGTGTGCCGTACGACAATTGCGGGTGCAGTTCAGCCTGTTCGTTCATCTTCGCCGGCAGATCAGCGCCATACACCGCAACGCTGCTGGCATACACCAGCACCGGAGGTCGCGCCTTGTTGCGCAGTTGATCGAGCAGTTCGAGGCTGGCCAGCAGGTTGACCTGATAACCCGATTCGTAATGCGCCTCCGCTGCTCCCCCGGGGACGCTGACCAGGTGAAACACCACATCGATGCCGTCGGCCAAGACCCGACGCATCAACGCCGCATCCGTCACGCTGCCGCTGTGCCGACGCAGGCGCGGGTCGTCTGGCAGGCCTTGGACATCGGTGTCCAGCACCAGCAACGAAAGAATGACTTGCCCGCGCAAACTGCCGCGTGCGAGCAGACAACGCAGCAGTTCGCGACCGACAAAGCCATTGGCTCCGGTAATCAGTACACGCATGGGTGTTCCTCAGCCGTTGGCCTTGACGACGCGTTGATCGATCGCACCAAACAGTGACTGACCATCGCTGCCGGTGACGTCCATGCGCACGCGATCACCGAAACGCATAAAGCCAGTCACCGGAGCGCCCTGCTCGATCATCTCGATGGCCCGGCGTTCGGCGATGCACGCCGAGCCGACGTTGCGCTCGGCGTTCGACACCGTGCCGGAACCGATCAGCGTGCCGGCGCGCAAGCGTCGGGTTAAGGCTGCGTGGGCGATCAACTCGCCAAAATGAAAGTTCATTTGCGCGCCGTGCGGCTGGCCAAACCACTCGCCGTTCCACTGCACTTGAAGGGGCAAATTGACGCGACCGTCTCGCCAGGCTTCGCCGAGTTCATCCGGGGTAATCGCCAGCGGGGCAAAACTGGAGGACGGCTTGGCTTGCAGAAATCCAAAACCGGTGCGCATTTCACGCGGTGCCAGCGCACGCAGGCTGACATCGTTGATCTGCAGGATCAGCTTGATGTGCTGCAACGCGTTTTCCGCCGAACAGCCCATCGGCACATCATCGACCAGCACGACAAACTCGCCTTCGAAATCGATGCCCTGGCTTTCGCTCGGCAGTTCGATGTCATCGTGTGCGCCGAGGAAGTCATCACCGGCGCCCTGGTACATCAACGGCGTGCGGTCAGCGCCTTCGATCGGATCTAGGTTGAACGCTTTCTGCATCAGTGCGCCGTGACTGAGAAACGCCGAACCGTCGCACCATTGATAAGCACGCGGCAACGGCGCCATCGCCTGCGCCGGGTCGAAGGCAAAGGCCTCGCGGCAATCGTGGTTTTCAAGCTCACGCGCCAGGACTCGCAAACGCGGCTCGGCTTCAGCCCAGTTTTCGATGGCGTGTTGCAAGGTCGACGCTACCGAACGGGCGTCGATAGCCAGGGCCATGTCGCGCGAAACCACCACCAATTGGCCGTCACGGCTAGCGTTTTTCAAGGTTGCGAGCTTCATGCAGTTTCTCCCGGGCAGTCTTGCAATTCAGCGGCGAAACGCCCGTCCAGCAGAATAAACACCATGCGCGCCATGGCCTCGGTACGGTTGCTCCACGCGTGATTCGTGCCGCGCTGAACCACCACGTCGCCGCGTTTGAGGTGGACTTCTGTCTCGTCGAGCACCAGCCAGACTTCGCCTTCGGTGACGATGCCGTAATCGAGGGTTTCGGTGCGGTGCATCAGTTTGTGCCGCGAGTTCGCCTGTCCGGTGCCGGCATGCGCCTGGCCAATCTCGGCGAATGCAGCCGCAGCAGCGGCATCGCTGACCTGGTTTTGCACGCTGTCTGGCGGAATGTCGACGACACGAATCACACTGCCCTGCGGGTCGGGGCTCAGCTGTAAAGGTTTGCTGGTTGGATCATCGGCATTGTCGAGCAGTGCCGGACTGCCGCTGCTGTTCCATATTTCATGAAACACCGTGCCTGGCACCGCTCGCAGTGCGAAGACGTTGGCCGTTGCTCCGAGACTGGCGACGACGGCGCGGCCCTGGGCATCATGCCCGGTGACCACGCGTTTGAAAGGGGGAAGCGCTTGCATGGAATATCCTCGTTCAATGGCCGTTGCCGATGGAGTCGTGACCGCCGACATGGGGGCGGGTCAACAGTCCACCGAGCCTCGGCACGGACAGACAAAACAGCGCCACGACCAGTTGCAACCAACCGATCATGGCTAATGCTTGAGGCAACGCCGTGGAAGTCCCGGAAGTGAAGGCGAGTACCACCAGGGGGCTGATGAACTCGCCGGCAAAAATCGCGGCGGTGAAGCACCCCGCCGCTCGCCCACGCTGAGCAAAGCCGACTTGCGCCATGATCCAGGTGATCAACGTCGGCAACATCAGGCCGATGCCCAGACCGTTGACCAAGACCGCGACCACCACGTGCGCGTGGCTGCCGGCAGCGGCCATCAACAGCCCGCCAATGCCGGCCAGGCCATAGGCAATCAGCAACACATGCTGGCTACGCAAACCGCTCAACAGGCGAAAACTCAAGGCCCCGACGAGCACGCCAAGTTGATTGGCGCCCATGGTCATGCCGATCTGCTGCGGCGCATCCACGTGCAACAAGTTGAGCAAGTAACCGGCCTGCACCGGCACGATGAACAGGCTCAGGCCCGCGAGCAGAGACAATGCATACATGGGCGTGAGTGCCCGCCATGGAAATGTGCGCGGGACTGGCACCGGCAGCGTTGTCGCCGGTTGCACGCGGGGTTGTGGCTCCCAGAGTTTCCACGCCATCAGCGGCAGGAAGATCAGCCCGACTGCGTACAGCGCAAACGGCGTGCGCCAGTCGTCCTGTCCGAGGAAACCACCCAAGGCGATAAACACCGCAGCGGACAGCGACGTCGCGACCATTTGCAAGGCGAACAAGCGCTCGCGTCGGGCGCCACTGTAGTAGTCGCCCATCAGCGTGGTGCAGCAGGTCATGATCCCCGCCTCCGCCAGACCGATCCCGGCGCGGCTGGCGACAATCGCCGCCAGCGAATCCAGCCACAGCGGCAGCACACCGCAAAGCACGTACAACGCCATGCTCGCCAACAACAGCGGTTTGCGCCCGAGACGATCGGCGATGACCCCGGCAAACGGCGCCAGTAGCGCAATCATCAATGCCGGCAGGGTCAGCACGATCGGCACCAGCACAGTGCTGCCTGCGACCTCGGCAAAATGTGCCTGCATGCGCGGCAATACCGGTGCGAGCAATACCGCGCCAAGCACTGGCAGACAGCTGCCGAGCAGCAACAGCAACGATTGCGTCAAACCGGCGCGACGGCCGCTGTTTTCCAATGAAGACTCAACGGCCATGACAGGTCTCCCGATGACGCGATTGAACAACATCTACCGCCACGGCTCGCGACGGCAGGGCCAGATTGATGGCCTCCTCCGGCGTTTCTGCGTCGGTGTTCGTGCGCCGTGCAGGCAGCAGAAAGTACGCCAGCGCTGGCAACAGCAGCAGCGCGCCGACCATGTTCCAGACGAACATGAACGCCAGCAGCACGCCCATGTCAGCCTGGAATTTGATCGGCGAGAAGATCCACGTGGCCACGCCAATGGCGAGCGTGATACCGGTGAGCATCACCACTTTGCCGGTGGACACCAGTGCGCGGTAATAGGCTTCTGACAGGCTTGCGCCTTGGCGCAGATGGCCGAGCAAGATGCTCATTACATACAACGCATAGTCGACGCCAATGCCGACACCCAACGCGATCACCGGCAACGTCGCGACCTTCACGCCGATGTTCAGCCAGACCATCAACGCTTCGCAGAGGATCGAGGTGACCATCAGTGGAATCACCGCGCACAGCGTGGCGCGCCACGAACGGAAGGTGATCAGGCACAGGACGATCACCGCCCCGTAGACCCAGAACAGCATCTCGCGATTGGCCTGCTTGACCACGATATTGGTCGCCGCTTCGATGCCGGCATTGCCCGCTGCCAGCAGAAACTGCACATCATCGTTGTTATTGGCGGCGGCGAATTGCTCGACGTGCTCGACCAGCCGCGTCAGCGTTTCAGCCTTATGGTCGGTGAGGTAAGCGTACAGCGTGAGCAGGCTGCAATCCTCGTTGTACAAGCCGCGTGGCGCACTGGCGGTGATCATGTTGAGCATCGCCTGATTGTTCTGCAGCTCGTACCACTTGGCGCTGCCTTCGCTGAGGCCAACCAGCATGCGCCGGTTGAGCAAGGCCAGCGAGTTGGTCGAATCCACCCCCGGCAGCGCACGCAGCTGCCAGTCCAGCGCATCGACTTTGGCGAGGATGTCGTAACGCGCACATTGCCCGGCCGGGGTCTTCACCATCACTGCGAACAAATCACTGCTGGCGCCGTAGTGCCGGGTCAGAAACGCATCGTCCTGGTTGTAGCGTGAGTCGGCCCGCAGTTCCGGTGCACCGGCATCCAGATCACCGATCTTCAATTGCAGACTGACCACAAAACCCAATGCCGCCAACGCCAGGCTGATGGCAATGCACAGGCTGGCCCAGCGACGTCGGGTAAACAGATCGAGAAAACGCCAGAAGCCATGACGCCGCGCGCCGGCCTGATCGTTCTGCTCGCTCTTCAGGCTAAGTTGCGCCGCACGCGGCGTTACGCCGACATAGGACAGCAACACCGGCAGCAAAATCAGGTTGGTGAAAATCAGCACCGCCACACCGATACTGGCGATCACGGCCAGATCCTGAATCACCTGGATCTTGATCAACATCAGCACGGCAAAACCCACTGCGTCGCAGAGCAATGCCGTCAGTCCGGCCAGAAACAGCCGTCGAAAAGTGAAGCGTGCGGCAACGACCCGGTGCATGCCGCGACCGATGTCCTGCATGATGCCGTTCATTTTCTGCGCGCCATGGCTCATGCCGATGGCAAACACCAGAAACGGCACCAGCACCGAATACGGGTCCAACTGATAGTCGAGCAACGGCAACAGGCCCAGTTGCCAGACCACCGCCACCAGCGAACAGAACACCACCAGCACCGTGCTGCGCAGGCAGCGCGTGTACCAGAACAGCACGGCGGTGGTGATCAGAATCGCTACGGCGAAGAACAGCAGGATCTGCTTGAGCCCGGCAATCAGGTCGCCGACCTTTTTCGCGAAACCGGTGATGTGAATGTCAATCCTGTCGTTCTGGTACTCGCTGCGCAACGCTTCCAGTTGCTCCGACAGCACCGAGTAATTCAGCGCCTGGCCGTCGGCAGTCGTTGCCAGCAACGGCACGTAAATGATGCTCGAGGTTTGATCGAACGCTACCAGTTGGCCAAGCTCGTTGGAGCGCTGCACGTTGCGGCGCAAGGCCTCGAGACTGGCCGGTGTGCCGGCGTAATCGTCCGGAATCACCGGGCCGCCATCCAGTCCGTCTTCAGTCACCGCGACCCAACGCGTTGCCGGCGTCCACAGCGACTTCATGTAGGCACGGTCGACGCCGGGCAGCAGGTAAAGCTTGTCGCTCAGCGCCTGCAAGGTTTTCAGATAATCAGCGTCGTAGATATCGCCCTGGCGATTGGCGACGACGATGCGCAAGGAGTTGCCCAGACCGCTGAGCTGCTGTTGATGTTGCAGATAATTGGCGATGTAAGGTTGTTGCGTGGGAATCATCTTTTCGAAACTGGCGTTCAGCTCGACGCGCGTGGCCTGATAGCCCAAGAAGAGCGTGGTCACCAGGCACACCAGCAACACCCACAACCGATGATTGAACAAAGTGCGTTCCACGACCGAGCCGGAGCGCGGGTCGAAACTCGCCAGGCTGGCCGTGGCGTTGTCGAATGGTTTCATAACCTCACTCCGAAGCTGTAGCAGTGGGCGACGCCAAGCGCGTCACCCCGGTGAAACCGGCCAGCACCAGGCTGCCATCAGCGGCCTCGACGACGCTGGCAATCGGTTTGCCCAGCGGTTTGCCGAAAGGCTCTAGGGTGGGTGCATCATCCGAGGTGCGAAACATTGCGCCCGCCTGATTGACCAACAACAACTGTCCGTCAGCGCTGCGGATCGCATCACTGAAGGACACCGGCATCGGTACGGGCGCGGGCACGAAGCTGTTGCCGCCGTCGGTGGAAATGAACGCGTTGCCTTTCAATCCTGCCGCCAGCAGCGCGCCGTCATCGCGCAGTTGCAGGGCGAAGAAACTGCCGCTGTAAGGGCTGTCGAGCGCGACGAAGGATTGTCCGCCGTCCTCGGAACGGGCCACGTAGCCTTGCTCGCCAGCGATGAACCAACGCTCGCCTTGTTGCGCGATGGCATACAGGTGCGCGCCCATCGGATTGTCGATCTGGCCCATCAGCGAGTGCCAGCTCACGCCGCCATCCTCGGTAGCAAACGCGAGGCCGTAGGCGCCGACGATCAGGCCGTGACGCGCATCGGTGAACTTGAGGCTGAGAAACGGTTTGTCCGCGCCTTCGCTGACCAACCGTTCGGCGGTTTGCACGCGCGCCGCCGCTGCGTCGGGGTCAGTGGCTGTCGGCAATTGCTCGCGTGCGGCGTGCAATTCCAGTTGCGCAGCGCGGTTGCCGTCCAGCTGCAAAGCCCAGTTTTCACCGCCGTCATGGGAGACCAGCACCGCACCGGCATGGCCGACCGCCCAGCCGGTGTTGGCATCGACAAATTGCACCGCTGTTAGGCTGACGGATACCGGCACCTGCGCCTGCCGCCAATTGATGCCGTTGTCATCGGAGAGCAAGACGATGCCGCGTTCGCCGACCGCCACCAACCGCGCACCTGCCCGCGCCAGATCAAGCAAGACGGCTTGCCGGGCCTGCGGCGCGCGCATCGCCGGGGTGTGCAATACATCACCGACAACAGCAGCCTGAGCCTGGCTCACGGGTAATACGCAAGGCAGCGCCAGTAACGCTAACAACCGCCCGAGCACCTGACAGATTCTGTTCATACCGACCTCGAAACCAGCTGTGAAACCCGATCGCCACACCGTGTCGCGATCCGGCCCGATTCAACGAACCCCGGCACCCGCCATCGCCGCCGGCGAGAATTCCGACGCCTTGTAGCGATCGACCACGCCGTATTGCTCAGGCAGACCGGTGTAGACGTTCTGGATAAACCAGGCGCCGGAGGTCAGGTCGTAGAACCCCGACGACAGCTGTGCCTGCGCTGGCAGATCCGGCAGCACGGCCGGGAGCGACCACAAAGTTTTGGCGAGTTGGCCGTTGGCGTCCCAGCGATCGCCGAGCATGGCCTGCCAAGTATCTTCGTCGAGGTAGTAACGGCCCTTCGGCAATTGGTGACGCTTGCCCGGCGCGAGTTCGGCGTCCACCACCCATACGCGATGCAGCTCCCAGCGCACGTAATCAGGGTTCATGTGGTGAGCCAGAAACAGGTCTTCTGGTTTGCCGGCGGTCAGGACTTTGTTGGTGTTGTAAGGGATATACATTTCCTGCTTGCCGACCAGTTTCCAGTCGAAGCGATCAATGCGTCCCTGAAACACGCTCAACTCATCGAACGACATCACCCCGGCGGTGGCCGGCGTCGGTGTGTCGCAGCAGGCATTCGGCAACTTGCGCACGCGGCGCTGGCCGGTCAGATAGACGTGAGCCTGGGACTTGTCGCCGTTGATATTGGTGCGGCCCATGATTTGCTCACCGGCACGCAACGGTGGGCCGACGTTAAGCAGGCGGAACAGCCAGTAATCACCGGCGAAGCTTTCCGGTGTGCCGTCCTGGTAGTAATACGGCATGTCCTGAATCGCCTGGCCGTCGGTGGTCATCACCTGTTTGCCGTCTGCAGTCATCAGGTAATGGCGAAAGTGCATGGCCAGTGACGTGCCGCGCCAGTTGAGGATGTGGTTCCACATGGCTTCCGCGCCGTTATGCGGAATCGGGAATGGAATACCGCCAAACGCACCTTCGGGCACAGGTCCAGCGCTGCTCTCGACCAGCTTGGCGCGGGTCGCGTTTTTCAGGGTGTTGTCATACACCCATTGCGGCGCAGCGGCCGAGCGACGGGTCGGATAGACGTCAATGCGATAGGTGTCAGGAAAACGCTTGAACATCTCCTTGGTGCCATCGCTGAGCTTGCCGGCGTATTGCGCCAGGTTCTTCGAGGTGATGCTGAACAGCGGCTTGTCGGCCGCAAACGGATCGCTGCGTTTGCCGCCCTCCTTGAAGGCCGGATCGACCTTGGTGTAGCCGCCATCCCAGGCTGGAATCGAGCCGTCGGCATTGCCGGCGCGCTCGGCACCGAAAGGCGTCAGCGACTTGTTCAATTTCGCCGCTTCGTCAGCCGTGGCTGCTGCGGCACCCTGACTCAATACCGCCAGGCTTGCGAGCAACGCGAAGCTCAAGGCTTTGAGTGTGAACGCGGCATTTTTGTTGTTATAGGTCATGCGCAAGTCCTCTTAAAACGTGGTCTTGACGGAGAAAGCCAGGTAATCCCGATCTTTCAGCGATTGCTGGAAATTGAATTGGCTGGCCGCGTTGAGGTTGGTGTTCTCGGGGCCGTAGTAATGCGTGTACGTCAGGCCGGCGGTCACACGGTCGAGGTAAGTCGCGGTAATACCGATATTCATGTCACCGCCGTTATCCGCGCCGAACGAACTGACAACCGCCGATTTGCCCAGCGGGAAATAGCTCAGGCCAACCGGAATGCTGATATCCACGCCGGGAAAAAACTGCCGATAAGTCGGGGTGTAAACCATCTTGAAGCCGAGACCGTCATCGGTGCCGTTGGGGTCTAGTGCGGCACGGTTTTTCGTGACGCTGAGCAGACGGTTCCAGGCGACCTCACCGACGAATCCGGACTCCTTGGCAATGAAGTTCGGCCCGAACGATGCGATCACGTTGAGGTTGATGTGCGCGGTGCGCCCGACGGCATAAAGCGCATCGTCATCGTTGTCGGCAGCAACCCCCGGTAGCACCGTGACGCCGTTGGACACCAGCGGCATGTTCCAGCGCATCGAGGCTTCACCGGCAAAGCTGTAGGCATCGACTGTGGTGGAGAAACTGGCGCCCAGCGCGCGGATGTCTTCCGGGTAAACCCAGTAGTAATCGCCGATTTGGCCCGTGCTGAAGTTCGGTGCGCCAGTGGAAGGTCTTAGGTACAGCTTGGGAGTCTTGTCGTGGTACTGAATGGCATAGAGACCGTACTCCACGGTCTCGGCGCTGTATTTCAGTTGCAGGCCACCCTGCCCCGAATCTCTGGCATCTTTGTCTTTGCCATGGAAAAACGCCGCCGGACTGCTGGCGTTGCCACCCAGAAACGCCGGAAATGGCGCGCCGACAATCAGCCGTTCATTGCCTTCACCGATGGTGTCGCTGGTAGAGAAGTAACTGCCTGCGCCGGGCAAGCGTGTTTCTTCCCATTCCAGTTGGTAGAACGCCCCGAGCGATACGTCGTCAGTCAGTTGGAAGGTGCCAGACAGTTGATTGACCGGACGGGTGATTTCCTTGAACTGCGTGTTAGGCACCGACTGCGCCTTGACCACGTCAACCGGGGCCATGCCACCGGCAATACCGTTGGCGCCGAAGAACAGGCTCTCGCCCCAGATCAGGCCATGACGGCCGGCGCGCACCGATGTTGCGCGGTCGGCCAGTTCACCGTTCCAGTAGACGAACGCGTCGAGGATTTCGCCGTCACCACCGTGCAAATGACGGGTGTCATCAGTGAACTCGTCGTAGCCGACCGACCGTGCGTTGGCGCGGGACGGATCGTTATTGTCGTTGTTGCCCTGGTACTCGCTGTCGTACCACGCTGCACCGCTCAAACGTGCGCCGAAATCCTGAAACGACAGATCCAGCTCCGAGAGGATGTCGGTGCGATTGGAGATCAGGCCCTTTTTAAAGGCACGATCGCCATCGTCCTGATTGAGCGCCACCTGCCCCTCGGTCAACTTGCTGCTCGGATTCTGCGTGCGCCAGGCAGCGCTGTACTTGATCGTGTTGTCCCAGCGCAGCTTGAAATCCGGGTTGCCGGTATCAATGTCGAAAGCCTGAGCGGCCTGGCTGCACAGCACCAGCAGCGCAGCAACGCTCAAACCAAAGGGTGCAGACGAGCAGACCGGGCGACGCGCGAGCGCCGCAGTCGTAGAACTAACCATCGCGTTAACCTCTTGTTTTTATAGTGGTAACTGCTGTGGATGAGTCGCAGGTGGGGCTTAAATTGGCTCGGCTGTACGCGCGAGCATTTGTTTGACCAGGCCAATGCGATCGAAGGCGCGGTCGTGCTGCATCTCCTTGTCGCCGGCCAGCACCGAGCTTTCGCTGATGTATTTGCAACGCTCGAAGCGCCGCGCCATAAAGCGCTGCAACTGCTGCTCGACGCTGGTGGCGGCGGACTGCTCGCGAGTGAGTTCTTCGCTGAGCACAATCGCGTCTTCGATGGCCATGCCGGCGCCTTGACCGAGGTGCGGCGTGGTGGCGTGGGCCGCATCGCCAATCAGCAGGACGCGGCCGCGATGCCATGGCTCATCAACGAACACCACTTCCATCGGCTTGTAGACGACCTGGCTGTTGTCGGTGATTTGCTCACGCAGCTCGCCGATCAGCCCGGTAAAGCCTTGCAGGCGCTGGCGCATCTGCGCAGCCAGATCGGCAGGATCCATCCACGGATTGGACGGTTCGTGGGATGTCAGAAACAGGTACATCAAGTCGCCGGCCAGCGGCACCAGCCCGGCGTTGCCGTCAGCGCTTTGATAGTTGGCCAGATGATCGATTTGTGGCGCGCGGGGAAAGTTGTAGCGCCACACCGACTGACCTGTGAAACGCGGGGTGTAGGCATCGCCAAAGACCAAGCTGCGCACTTTCGAGAACAGTCCGTCGGCACCGACCACCAAGTCGTAGTGGCCGCGATTGCCGTCGGTAAACAACACGTCGACCTCTGTGCCGTTGTCATCCAGCGCTTCCACACTCAGGCCCAAACGCACGTTGGCGCCGAGTTGCAAGGCGGTTTCGCTGAGGACTTTATGCAGCGCCAGGCGAGAAATGCCGACGTTGGCGGGATACTGCGGGCCGGCCAGTCGCTGACCCGGAATGCGCGCCAGTTGCTGTCCGCCGGGGCCGTAGATGGCGACGTCTTCGAAGGCATAAGCGGCATCGAGATAGCCGTCGAGAACGCCCAGCTTGGCCATTTCGCGGACGACGTTGCTCTGCTGAATAATCCCGACACCATAGACTGTCCATTCGGACTTGAGCTCGATCAGATCGACCTCGATACCTTTACGCCGCAAGGCGATGGCCGCACACAAGCCGCCGATACCACCGCCCACGATCAGAACGTTGTTCACTGCACTCATGGTGTTCTCTCTTTTTATTCTTGTGATCGATGCTGCGTCGGGGCACGGCATCGTTGGGTGAAGCTTCCCGGCAAAGCAGGGATTTGACTAATCGCGAGTAGGGATGCGATGTATCGCCGTACGCGATACCTCGATTTATCCCTGCAGCGGCAACCCCTCAGGCATTTGCACCAGCAGCCAGCCGTCCTTCTCGCAGAACGGCAGCGCCTCCAGCGTCTGGCCCAGGCACGGGCCGTAGATGCACTCGCCGGTCGCCGGCAGAAATTGCGCACCGTGGGCGTAGCAGATGATCAACTGGCCATCGGCGGACAGGAAACGGTCCTTGCGATACTCCAGGCGCACGTCCAGATGCGGGCAACGGTTGCGATAGACCCGCACCTGATGGTCATGACGCAGGGCAAACACGCTGTCGCGGCCCTGCGCCAACGGATCGAACCCGCGCGCCCGGCCCTCCTCCAGTTCGTCCAGTCGACACAGTGGCTGCGCAATAGCGCTCATGATCTGCGCCGGCCTCAACCGAGTTTCGGCGGCGGGCCACCGGGGGCCCATTTTTCTTTGGCGCTGAACAGGAACAGCTGCGAGTTATCCGCCGACAGCGGTGCGCGACGGGCCTCCCAGGCGTCATCGTGCTTGTCCATGTCGGCGTCATATTCGATGTGGCAGCCCAGCGGACTGTTGAAGTACCAGAACCAGTTGGAGCCAAACAGGTGACGGCCCGGCCCCCAGAAACTGGTCCAGCCTTTTTGCTCGAAACGCGTCCCGGCCAGCAGCACTTCGGTGCCACTGCCCATGTGGAAGGTGAAGTGTTCGCAGCCCTTCATGTGCGGCGGGGTCTGGATCATGAACAGGCAATGGTGATCATCGGAGCCTGCCGGGCGCATGAACGGCCCGGCGCCAATGAAAGTGTCGGTGGTGCGAAAACCCAGACGCTCGGCGTAAAAGGCTTCAGCCTTTGCCGCATCAGGGACGAAATACACCACGTGGGACAAAGTGCGCGGAGCAGCGCCCATATCGAGGGTAATGCCCGGCTGGTTAAGTGGCCGCTGTGGCGCATGACCGGCGGCATTGGTCAGGTCATCCGGTGCGCTGTAAGGCCTGCGTACGCTAACCTGAAAAGCGATCGCGAAACCCATGTCGTCAACGCTGTGCAGCACGTCGTGCTGATCACGACGGACGATGCGATCTCGGGCCAGCTCATCTTCGATGGCATCCAGATCGCTGATCGCGCCGACCCCGTAGACCGTCTCGCGAATGGACGGCGCCGGGCCGATTGCCGCCGGCAAATCAGGATCGTCGGCTCGACGGATAATCACGGCGGTGCCGTCCAGCGCTTCGAAACGCCCGCCTTCGCTGTCAACGCCGACCGGCGCAAGGCCGTAGTCGCGCAGGCAATCGGTGCAGGCTTGAATGTCATCGACGCCAAAAATCAGGGCATCAAGGCCAATGATGTTCATGGCTTACCACTCCATTGAAATTATGATCCGGTGACGGTCGCCATGGACGCCTTACAGCGTGCCAGGCCTGACTGGAAACCGGTGGTGGTGTCGGCAGCAGGGCCGACTGCGGCGAAGATTGGCGTACGGGCTGAGCGCTGACTAATCGCGAGTCGGGATGCGACCTATCGGCAAACGCGATACCTGCGACGAAGGTTGACGCGCCAATGGATTCGTTCGAATGTATTGCGAAAATAAATACAAGAACGGACCTGCCCATGCGTTTCAACCATCTGGATCTGAACCTGCTGGTCGCGCTCGATGTGTTGCTCGAAGAGCAGAACATCACCCGCGCTGCCGAACGCCTGCACATGACCCAGTCCGCAACCAGCGGCGTGCTTGCGCGGTTGCGTACCTACTTTGAGGATGAGCTGCTGGTTCAGGTGGGGCGCAAGATGCAGCCCACGCCCTATGCCACGGAGCTGGCCAAACCGGTGCGTGAAGTCCTGCTGACGATCCAGTCCTCGATTACCGCCAAACCGGTGTTCGAGCCGGCCACCAGCAAGCGCCATTTTCGCTTGGTGACCTCGGACTATCTGATCAGCGTGCTGTTCGCCCAGGTGATCCAGAACATTCATCAGCAAGCGCCCAACATCACCTTTGAAATGCTTGGCCCCAGCGACAATTCCGGCGAGTTGCTGGTACGTGGCGAGGTCGACCTGATGATTGTTCCCGAGCGATACATCATTGAAGGCCACCCTTCGCGCCTGCTGTTCGAGGAAGAACACGTGTGCGTGGTGTGGCAAGGCAATACGCAAGTCGGCGACACCCTGACCCTTGAGCAGTACATGGAGATGGGCCATGTCTCGGTGGGATTTGGCCGTACCCGGCACATGAGCATCGAAGAATGGTTCATGAATCAATACGGCTTCAATCGGCGCATTGAAGTGATCACCAGCGACTTCAATACCCTGCCGCAATTGATTGTCGGCACGCAGCGCATCGCCACGATGCACCAGCGTCTGGCGAACCTCTACGCGCACTATCTGCCACTGCGCATCCTGCCGCCGCCGGTGAAAATCCCGGTCATGCGCGAGTACATGTTGTGGCACCGCAGCGTTGACGGCGACCCGATGCACCGCTGGCTGCGCGAACGCATCAGCGAATCCATCCAGCATCTGCAACACGTGCCCATCGTATCTCGCGATACCTCGTATCCGCCGTCACGATTGGCCAATTAGTCGGGTGATCCTTAACGTGCCTTGGGAATGCCAAGGCAACCATAAGGACAACAATAATCATGTTTCGCTATTTCCCGACCAACTACGTTTGGAATCTCTCTGTCGACCTGGCCATTGAAATGGGCGCCCGCATGGGTGAAATCGAAGAGATGTGCGCCCCACTGCAAGAGGCTGCGAAACAGCCAGACGCAGCCGATACCCGCGCCTTTCGCGAAACCTGGGCGAAAATGGCTGACAAGCTCTGCGGTCTCGCCGAAGAAGACGAAGGCAATGCCCGGATGCTCTCGGCAGGCGAAAAATACAACCGCGCCGCCACCTACTATTTAACCTGCGAGCGCCTGCAAGCCCACGGCGCGCCGGGCCGTACCGAGCTGTATCAGCGTTTTCTCCAGACCTTCAAGCGCGGCGTCGAACTGTCGCGTGAAAACTGTGAACGGGTGGAAATTCCTTACGAGGGCAAACATCTTTCCGGCTTGCTGGTGCGCGCCGAAGGCGTCGAGGGTCCGGCGCCGATACTGGTGCAGGTCAACGGCCTGGACTCGACCAAGGAAATGAAATACCGCGTGGGCCTGCCAGCCTGGCTGGCGAAACGCGGCATCTCTTCGCTGATCATCGACCAGCCCGGCACCGGCGAAGCGCTGCGCCTGCATGGCCTGACCGCACGATTCGACAGTGAACACTGGGCCAGTCGTGTGGTGGATTGGCTGGAAACCCGAAGCGACATCGATGCCAAACGTATCGGTCTGGAAGGCGTCTCGTTGGGCGGTTATTACTGCCCGCGCGCGGTTGCCTTCGAACCACGCTTCGCCTGCGGCGTCGTCTGGGGCGCCAACCATGACTGGCGTGATGTGCAAAAGCGTCGACTGGAAAAGGAAGGCAGCTTCCCGGTGCCGCACTACTGGGCACACGTCTGCTGGGTGTGGGGCGCCAAGGACGTCGAAGAGTTCATGACCATCGCCGAAAACGTCCACCTCGATGGCGTGCTCGACCGGATCAAGGTGCCGTTCCTCGTGACCCATGGTGAGCAGGATTCGCAGATTCCGTTGAAGTGGGCGCATCGCACCTACGAACAACTGGTCAACAGTCCAAAATGCGAACTGAAAATCTTCACCGAACGTGAAGGTGGCGTGCAGCATTCGAGCTTCGACAACAGCATCAATGCCGGGCATTACATTGCCGACTGGGTTGCCGAAACCCTGGGCGGTCGCACCGCTTGAACCACTGAAAAAAACACGCCATGAAAAACGCCGGACAATCTCTCGATTCTCCGGCGTTTTGCATTAACGGATTTAAGCGCTGGCGCACCTATTGGCGCCGTCAATACTCAGCCATCGATACAATCTGCTGGTCGTCCCCTCGCCTGCTCTCTAGCCTCTCTTTGCAGAACAATCACACAGCGAAGACGCCATGACTGCCCTGCACCTGAAATGCCAGACCCTGTTCGACGGCACCGGACTGGAAACCCGCCAACAACAGACATTGATCGTCGAAAACGGCCTGCTCAGTTACGTCGGTCCCACCGCGTTGGCACCGGCTCCCAATCCAGGCGATACGCAGGTGGATGCAGGGGATAATTTCGTCATGCCGGGGCTGGTGGATGTGCACACTCATCTGGCTTTCGGCAACGCTCAAAGCGAAGAAGACATAGATTTATGGACCAGCGACGAATTTCGCGCGTTACGCGGGATGTTCTTCGCGCAACACGTGCTGGCCGCCGGCGTCACCAGCATGGTCTGCCCCGGTGACAGCGGCCAACTCAGCATCGCCGTGCGCAATGCCGTCACCGCCGGTTTATTTGAAGGCCCGAGGATCGCAGCCAGCAGCCGCGTCATCACCAATCGCCAGAGTCTCAATGACTGGTTCCCGAGTCGGGTCGGCGCTCCTGAATACTTCACCGCCCAATTGGTCACCAGCCGTAGCGACACCCTCGCGGAGATCCGCAAACAGGCCAAGGACGGCGTCGACCTGATCAAGATCGCCATGGACGGCACGCACCGTCGTCCCAATGGCGAAATCATTGCGGCCTTCACTGCCGACGAAACCTTCGAAATGGTTGAGGAAGCGCACCGTCTGGGCTGCAAGGTCGCCACCCATGCTTACGGTCGCGAAGCCGTGATGTACGCGGCGCGTGCAGGCGTTGATCTGGTTTTCCATGCCTTTTACATGGACGACGCGTGCATAGAAGCGTTGCTCGAGGCCGGCAGCATCCTAGCCCCGACCATGACGTTCCCGCAGAACACCGTGGACTTCTGCCAGCCCCATGATCCGGCGATCAGCACCGGTTATGCCGGTTATTGTGCGCGCACACTGGAGGTCGGTTCGGCGGTGCTGAAACGCGCCAAAGCGGCCGGCGTACCGTTTGCCTGCGGCAGTGATAGCGGGTTTGCGGTAACGCCCTACGGCGAATGGCACGCCCGAGAACTCGAGTTGCTGGTGACCCGCCTCGGCTTCACACCAGCCGAAGCTTTATACGCCGCAACCGCTGTCGGTGCGCGCTGCATGCCGCGCGGCGAAACCCTCGGCACGCTGCAGGTGGGCAAGCAGGCAGACTTCCTCGTGCTTGATGGCTCACCACTGGATGACATCCGCATCCTCCAGGATCGTTCGCGCCTCAAAGCGGTGTACAAGGCCGGTCAACCGGTACGCATGGATCGGAGCCCCTACAACCCCAAGCAGGTGTCCGACTTCAACTCGCTGAAATGGACGGATCTTTACACCCGCGACCGTGTGGCCCAACTGGGCAAGTGGGCCGTATGAGGACAGAGGCCATGCAACGACTTGATCTACTGACTGCGACGAACATCGCCAGCGATGCCATCCGCATCGCTAGGGAAACCGGGATCAAACCGCTGGGCGTCGCGGTACTGGATGCCGCCGCCCATCCCTTGGCGGTTTTGCGCGACGAACACGCCACCTTCCTGCGCCCGCAAATCGCCACCGGCAAGGCACGCGGTTGCCTGGGCATGGGGTTTGGCGGACGTGAACTCGCGCGGCGCGCGCAAGCCATGCCGGTGTTTTTCGACGCTATCAACAGTTTGACCGGCGGCGAGGTGATTCCGGTAGCGGGCGGCGTGCTGATTCGAAATGCCGAGGGCATGATTCTCGGGGCCATCGGCATCAGTGGCGATACCTCGGACAACGACGAGCGCTGCGCATTGCTGGCCATCGCCAAGGCCGGATTGGTCGCCGACAGCGGTGATCAACCAGGGGGCTGATCGAGTAATGCGGCCTGTTCCATGAGCAGGCCGCGAAACCATTGCATGGCCGGGTCATGTTCTTGATAGGGATGCCATTGCAAGACTTGTACGGCCTCGGGAAACGCCAGCGGTGCCGGGTGAATGCGCAACGGATAACAATGGGCGAAGCGTTGCGCCTGTCGCTGAAACACCGTGGCAATGCGTGCGGTACCGACAATGAATTGCGGCATCAGCACAAAGCTTTCCACGGTCACCGCCACTCGCCGCTCAATGCCGAGTTCATGCAGGTGCACGGCATCCATTGCCAGGTTTTGCCCGTTGGCAAACTCGCGCACCACGTGCGCCGCGCCGCAAAAGTCGGCCAGGCTCAGTTGCTCGGCAAACTGTGGCTGTTGGGCGCAGACGATACAACAGAGCTGGTCAGTCATGAGCGGCACATGGGGATAGGCCGGATTCAGCCGTCGTTGCGGCACGATCACGCAATCACTACGCCGATAATCCAGCGCTTCGCTGACGACATCGCCGTCACGCGGCACAGGCATGTCACGCAGGCTCAAGCGAATACCCGGAGCGATACGCGCCAAAGCATGGCTGACCGCCGGAAGCAGCACGTCGGCGACGTAATCAGAGGCCACTAGAGTGATGTGTCGGTCGCAGTTCGCCGGATCAAAATTCAGCGGTGCGTCGACGATCTCCCGGGTCAACGCCAACGCTGCACGCACTTTTGGCAGCAACTCCAGGCCCAGCGCCGTGGGTTCCAGGCGGCGCCCCACTTGCACCAGTAACGGGTCGTTGAAATGTTCACGCAAGCGGCCAAGAGCAGAACTGGCCGCTGATTGTCCCAGGCACAGACGCTCGGCCGCTCTGCTGACGCTGCATTCGCTCAGTAAGGCGTCCAGCGCAACCAAGAGATTAAGGTCGAGGCGTCGATATCGCATGTGGGTTCCGCTGAAGGTGATGGTGACGTTTTTGCCACTGTTTACAGGCAGGATCAAAAACGAACCATGACCTTAGCGAGCTGTGTACCCATGCGCCAATCGCGTGTTTGGTTGGGAGGTATCGTTTACGCAGATACCAAGCGCCGGAAAACCATTTCCGCTCCCCCCACTGCTTTAGTCGTCCTGATCTTAGTCATGACACCACCGGAGGAAGCCACCAAACGTTGTTGCGATAGGTACTGATTCACCCTTTAGAAGAAGGTCGAACTGACCGAACGCTACATCAAACACTTCTTAGGATGAGCGATTGTAGAGCACGATGCCTTGCCCCTTTATGTAAGCGGAATGAGGGCGACCAGATCCGTATCACCTATGTCGACACCCGCTTGTGAAAGCAACGTTGTCACTTGTCCGCGGTGGTGCGTCTGATGGTTGAAAAAATGCATGACCAAGCCATAAAAGCTCCTGTCAGCGGGTATTCCTTTGATGCTCGTGTAATTGAGGGGGCATCCATGTCCGGCTCTGCAATGGAGTCAGACCACTTTACAATTTGCTGATCAAGCCACACTCGATGTGCCGAAAGATCTCGGATATTCGAGAAAAGCAACTGGTCGAGGCTTTTGGGGGCAGGAAGCTGCTGAATCGGTGCCAGTGCCAAGTAGTTAGCAGGGTGCTTGGCGAATCGATTTAGCCAGACAGTGTCGCCGGCCACCACGTGGTTCAACGTCCCGAGAATTGAACCAAAGAATGCTTTCCTATCCACTGAGAGCTCTTCATCTGACAGGCTTCTGGCTGCCTCATAAATCTTTGCGTTCATCCATTCGTTATAGTTGGCCATCAGGCAAATATGACTGGTTCGGTTCATCGTCCTCGTCCTTTCAATGAATCGCTTGCAATCGATCCACGCTTATCTTGCATCCCAGCCCAGTGTTGCGCTTTGTTGTGAGGAACCGTCTGATCGTCTATGAAAGAAGCGCTCGCAACGGAGCTGGAATGGGCACAACTTCCTTACTTTCCGGTGATACACAAACGTGTGTGACATTCGCGGTAAATGCCAGCACGCCTTCGCCTATAAACCCCTCAACCAAAAAAGTAAAAGAGTGCTCGCCCAACCTGGCCACGCCAACTTTAATAGTCATTTCGTCATCCCACGTCACCGGAGCCAGCAACTCGATCGACATCGCACGCACCGGCGGCAATATATTAAAACTCATCACAGCCCTAAGCCCCGGCCCCCCTACCCATCTGTCGAGTGCTACACCAATGGCCTCTACAGCAAAATATGAGAATCGCGGGGTGTAAACCACCCCTGCCGGATCACAATCTCCGAACAAAATAGTTCGACTTACAAAAACCGCATCAGGCATTAAATCCCCCCTACCCGCCAGCGTCAGGCCGATATCGATGAATTCTTCTCGCTCGGCCATCAAGGGCTTCTGCCTTTGATGGCGGCGATTGTCCCCATATCAGCGACTCAAAGATTTTTGTCTGGAACCTAAGCACTCAGCTGCTTGATCCAGTCAAGACTCGCAACGGTAGAGCCAGAAGGACGGTATTCACACCCGATCCATCCGGCGTAGCCGCGCTGCTCCAGCGCCGCGAACAAGGCAGCAAAGTCGATATTCCCCGTTCCCGGCTCGTGACGCCCCGGGCAATCGGCAATTTGCACATGCACGGTTCTGTCATAAAACCGCGCCAGCACATCCGCTGCGTCTCCAGTCAAAAGCTGGGCATGGTAAAGATCAAGAATCAGTCCGACACTCGGGAAGGTCTCGAGTACCTGCTGCGCCTTGTTGAAGTCGGACATGTAATAGCCGGGCATCGCCTCTGCGCTGATCACTTCGATAAGCGGCCGCAGCCCCTGATCTTCCAAGTACTTCACCGCATATTCCAGGTTGCCCGCGTAGGTTCGCTCAGCGTCATTCTGCGTGGTAACGCCCGACATGATGTGGACATCCGCACACGCCAAGGTCTTTGCGTAGCGGGCGGCCTGGAGCAACCCGTCACGAAATTCCTCTCCCCTGCCCTGTAACGCGGCGATGCCCTTGGTCACGCCAGCCGGGGCGGCGAACTGAATCAACGGCAAACTGTATTGGGCTAGATGGTCGGCAAGCAGACTGGCGTCGAATTCATACGGTGACGGGAACTCAACTGCCCGGAAACCGGCGGCTGCGGCGGCTTCGATGCGCTGCAGGAAAGGCAATTCATTGAATTGGAAACCGAGATGAGCATTGAACTTGAGCATTGGGTAATCATCCATCCTGGGAAGAAACGACATCATTAGCCTGGAGCATCCTTTGCCGCTCCAGCACTGCACTATCGCAAGTGCGTTCAACGATTAAAACCAGGTTTCCATCTGGATACCGTATTGCCACACCCCTCCCGCCTGGAAGTCGGACATGCCAAAGGAGTCGTTAGTACTGAACCGGTCCAGATCCGAAGACCAGTTCATGTAGCTGGCGAACACTCGCAACTCCGGACGCGTGAGTAGATCGCCGACGTCGAGTTTGAATGTCGGGGCGACCGTGAACTTCCAGAAGTTACCATCGACCGCATTACGTTGTAGATAGCCCTTGGGGTCGAGGTTCATGGTTTGCCAGCTCATTTCGTAGGCCATTTCGAAGTTGCTGTTGATTTTGTTGGCCAATCGCACGTTGAGGGTCAGCCAGCGGTAGTCGTCACCTTTAACGTATCTATCCTTGCTCTGTTCGGCCAGCAAGCTGGGCCCGATGCGCCAGTCAGAGGTCAGCGGGGTCTCACCGTAAAGCGCCAGACGCAGCGCGCGGGCGTCGTCGATCAGTTCACCGTCCGAGCCAACGTTCTTGACCTCTGCCCCCAGGCCTTGTCCATAGAGCAGCGCCGTTTTGAAGAAGCCTTCCCTGCCGAAAAAGGTTTTCTGGTGATTGGTCAGCATGCTGTGCAAACCGCTATCCGCAGGCGTCAAACCGGCCTTGTTGGTGTGGGTGCCGAAATCGTTTTTCTTGGCGCCGATGGCGTTGTACATCCACTGCCACTGGCCATCCGCGAAGAACTGGTTGGAGGTCAGGATGTAGCTTTCCACGTCGGCATTAATACCGCCCTGACTGAAATCTCCGTAGCTACGCCCAATCAACGAGTAGTTCGAGCGCCAATGCTTGTTCATCTGCACATCGTAAATTCCACCGCCGGTGCCGGCGAGGTAAACGACATCGGAGTCCAGCCAGTGGATATCGAAATTATCTCTATCGAAGCGCTTGCCCGCCCATAGCGTAGCGTTCTCGAAGACTGAATTGCCTTTGAATGCAGCGACATGGTCGAGCGTGGCGAACACTTGGCGCACGTTCAGTTTGCTTTCGTCGGCCGTCCAGTCATTGGAGCTTTCCACACCGTCAGCGATGGAGACGGTGAATTTGGAACGGGTACCGTTTTGCGCATAGACCTCTTTCGACAGGTCGATACGCATGTAGGTGTCGTCCTCGTTACCGAGTCGCCCGACTGCCCCGCCCACCGAACCGGCCGGCGTTGTATAAGGGCCGCCACGCCCGCCACCCAGCCCCTCGTCAACCAGCAATCCGGAGCGCGCATAGCCGTTGAAGCTGAACCCATCGGTGAGGTTCGCGGTACTGCCCTCCTTCTCCAGGCTTTGCTGACGGGCTTCGAGTTTTGCCAGTCGGGTGTCCAGAGCAGGTGCCGAAATGGCTGTTGCGTTAGAGGCGACGGGTTGCAAGGGCGGCGCCGCGCGTTTGACCTGCTGCAATTCCCGGGCAAGTGCCTGGGTCTGCTGTTCGGCCGTGGCTGCACGCTTTTCCGCTGCGCTGGCACGCGCCTCAAGTGCGGCCATGCGCTCTTCCAGTGTCGCGGCCTGAGCGGTCGCTGCGGATGTGCCGAGCACACCTGCCAGTAGCCAGCCTGTTGCTTTGTGCATATGAAATCCCTGTTTTGTTTTTATTGTTGGTTGACGCAAACGGCCGTTTTTTACGTGCGTTGCGAGTTGTCGCAATCGACGAAAAAAAGGATGCCTCATCGCAAATACGCTGCTACATTTGGCGATGTTAACGTTAACTTTTCTAAAAACAAAAATAAAGGACGCTCGATGAAACACCTGAAATCGCTCCTGCCCGTTGCATTGATCACCCTGTCTGCCGCACTGCCATCCGTGTCGAACGCAACCGATCTGACGATCTCTTGCGGTGCAGTGGGTGCGGAGTTGCAACTGTGCAAAGAGGCCGTCGAGACATGGTCGAAACAGACCGGCAACAACGTCGAGGTGGTCTCCACGCCTAACTCGGCAACCGAGAGGTTGTCGTTCTACCAGCAGATCCTCAGTGCGCAGTCCACCGACATCGACATCATTCAAATCGACATGGTGTGGCCGGGGATGCTGGCCAAACACCTGCTGGATCTGCGGGAGGTGCTTCCCGCCAACGCGACCCACGGCTACTTCCAGGCCCAGGTCGATAACGCCACGGTCAACGGCCGGCTGGTGACGATGCCGTGGTTCACCGACTCGGGGCTGCTGTATTACCGCAAGGACTTGCTTGAGAAATACAACAAACAGGTTCCTCAGACGTGGGAGGAAATGACCGCTACCGCCAGGGATGTGCAACAGGCTGAACGCAACGCCGGGAACGCCAATGCCTGGGGTTACATCTTTCAGGGACGTGCCTACGAGGGGCTGACGTGTAATGCGCTGGAGTGGATCAGCAGCCAACCGCAAGGCGGCCTGATCAATCAACGCGGCGACATCGTGGTCAACAGTCAGGCCTCGAGAGCGGCGTTAACGCTGGCGAAAAGCTGGGTCGGAGATATCTCTCCGCGTGGCGTGCTCAATTACACCGAGGAAGAAGGACGTGGTGTATTCCAGTCGGGCAATGCGCTATTCATGCGTAACTGGCCTTATGTCTGGGCCCTGGTGCAAAGCCAGGACAGTGCCGTAAAAGACAAGGTCGGCGTCGCTCCCCTGCCCCGCGGCGGCGAAACCGGCGAGCATGCTTCCACCCTCGGTGGCTGGGGGCTGGCGGTATCGCGTTACAGCGCTCATCCCAAACTTGCCGCAGAACTGGTGAGCTACCTGACCAGTGCCCAAGAGCAAAAACATCGCGCGCTGACAGGCGGCTATAACCCGGTGATCGAGTCGCTGTATCAAGATCCCGAGTTGCTCGCGGCCATGCCTTATTACGCTCAGCTGCACAGCATTCTCAACGCTGGGGTCATGCGCCCCGCCGCCATCACCGCCGATCGTTATCCACGGGTCTCCAATGCCTTCTTCGATCGGGTGCATGGCGTGCTGGCGGGCGAGTTGCCCGTGGATCAGGCACTGGCCGAACTGGAAAGTGAACTCACGCGTATCAAACGCCGGAACTGGTAAGCCACAAGGAAGGAAATCACCATGTCTGTCTCTACGACCCATGCCCCCTTTGACGAGCTTCTGCTCACGAGGGAAACGCCTGTACAACGGCGCCGGGTGCGCGCTGCCTGGCTGTTCCTGACGCCAATGCTGGTCTGCCTGGCCCTGGTGGCCGCGTGGCCGCTGCTGCGCACATTCTGGTTCAGCCTGACCGACGCCAGCCTGGCAGACACCGGTGGCGCAACCTTCATAGGCTTGAGCAATTATCTGTTGTTCAGCGATTCCGGCTGGTCGGGCATCCTCGTCGATCCGCAGTGGTGGAATGCGGTGCGCAACACGTTGTATTTCACGGTGGTCTCGGTGGGGCTGGAGGTCGTGCTGGGACTGTTGGTGGCCTTGCTGCTGAACATCAAATTCACCGGCCGTTCTCTGGTGCGGGCGTTGATTCTGATTCCGTGGGCGATTCCGACGATTGTCTCGGCGAAGATCTGGTCATGGATGCTCAACGACCAGTTCGGCATCATCAATCATCTGATGCTCAGCCTCGGCCTGATTGATACCCCCCTGGCCTGGACGGCAGATGCCGACCTGTCGATGTGGGCGGTGATCATCGTTGATGTCTGGAAGACCGTCCCCTTCGTCACGCTGCTGATGCTGGCGGCCTTGCAGATGTTGCCGAGCGATTGCTACGAAGCGGCCAGGGTCGATGGCATTCATCCGCTGAAAGTGTTCTGGCGCGTCACCCTGCCACTGTTGATGCCTGCACTGCTGGTGGCGGCGATCTTTCGCATCCTCGATTCGCTGCGGGTATTCGACGTCATCTATGTGCTGACCTCGAACTCGTCGAGCACCATGAGCATGTCGGTGTATGCCCGTCAGCACCTGGTGGAGTTTCAGGACGTCGGTTACGGCAGCGCGGCGTCGACGCTGTTGTTTCTCGTGGTCGCAGTGATCGCCATGCTTTACCTCTACCTCGGACGCCGTCAACTGGAGGTCCGCGCATGAGCTCGCGCCTACTGAAAAAAGCGCTGTTGCGCCTCGGATTCTGGTGCCTGATCGGGGTGTTGTTGCTGTATGCGGTTTTCCCGTTCTACTACGCCATCGTGACATCGCTGAAGCCCTCCAGCGCCTTGTTCGAGGTGAGCTACTGGATCGAAAATCCTGACTTCTCCAATTACGCGGCGGTCCTCCACCAGGCCTCATTCCTGCGAGCAATCGGTAATTCGCTGGTGGTTGCGCTGTGCGTGGTCACATTGGCGCTGTTCCTCAGCCTGACCGCTGCCTATGCCTTGGGCCGGGTGAAATTCCGTGGGCGTGGCACGGTGTTGATGATGGTCCTTGGCGTGTCGATGTTTCCCCAGGTCGCGGTGCTGTCGGGACTGTTCGAAGTGATCCGCGCCTTGGGCCTGTACAACACGTCGTGGGCGTTGATCCTCAGCTACACGATTTTCACCCTGCCCTTCACCGTCTGGGTACTGACCACCTTTATGGGCCAACTGCCCCATGAACTGGAGGAAGCGGCAATCATGGATGGTGCGTCCCCGTGGGTGACGCTGACCCGCGTGCTGTTGCCGCTGCTCTGGCCAGCCCTCGTCACGACTGGCTTGTTGGCCTTCATCGCCGCGTGGAACGAGTTTCTGTTTGCCCTGACGTTCACCCTCACCGACAGCCAACGCACGGTGCCGGTGGCCATCGCCTTGATTTCCGGCGGCAGCCCCCATGAGTTGCCTTGGGGCTTGTTGATGGCCGCCTCGGTGTTGGTCACCGTCCCACTGGTGATTCTGGTGCTGATCTTCCAGCGCCGAATCGTTTCCGGCCTCACTGCCGGCGCGTTAAAGGGTTGATGCCCAATAAAGACAAGGAACCGCATCGTGATGAAATTGAAACTGGACAACGTGAACAAACAATTGGGCGGCGCGCGGATTCTTCGCGACATCAACCTGGAGATCGCTGCGGGTGAATTCGTGGTGTTCGTCGGTCCTTCGGGCTGCGGAAAGTCGACGCTGCTGCGGCTGATCGCCGGACTGGATTCGATCTGCGCCGGCGACCTGCTGATCGACGGGCGCCGGGTCAACGACCTCGAACCGCGCGAACGTGGCGTCGGCATGGTGTTTCAGTCCTATGCGCTGTACCCACACATGAGCGTCTACGACAACATCAGTTTTGGTCTCAAACTGGCCAAAACTGAAAAGAGCAGCTTGCGCGAGCGGGTACTGAAAACTGCGCAAATCCTGCAATTGGACAAACTGCTGCAACGCAAGCCAAAAGAGTTGTCTGGAGGGCAGCGTCAGCGTGTAGCCATGGGCAGAGCCATGGCGCGGGAACCGGACATTTTGTTGTTCGATGAGCCGCTCTCCAACCTGGATGCGTCCTTGCGGGTGCAGATGCGCAACGAAATCGCCCGGCTGCATGCCCGACTGCGCTCAACCATGATCTACGTCACCCACGATCAGGTCGAAGCGATGACCCTGGCCGACAAAATTGTTGTGCTCAATGGCGGCCACGTCGAGCAGGTCGGCTCACCGCGCGAACTCTACGAGCGCCCTGCCAGCCGCTTTGTCGCCGGTTTTCTCGGTTCGCCGAGAATGAACTTCCTGCCGGCCCGCCTGCATGCGCCGGGCGAAACCAGCCTGGTTGATACTCCGGTTTTGGGGATGACCACCCTGCCCTTCGACAGCTCGAACCTGACGGCAGATGCCTCGCTGAGCCTGGGCGTTCGCCCGGAACACCTGTCACTCAAAGCGGCGCCGGGAAGCGCTGGCGTCGTCGTGACCGGGGTCGAATACCTGGGCAGTGAAACCTATGTGCACCTGGATACCGGGCAGGACGAGCCATTGATCTGTCGTTGTGAAGTCAACGCCGGATGGCAGGCAGGCGATCGGGTCGAACTGCAGCCGGACATCGACAAGATTCACCTGTTCGACACCGACGGCTTGGCATTGAAGCGCTACCCGAAAGTCATTGAATCCATGGCGGATGACCTCTCTCTACGCTCAATCCGAGCACACGCCCTATGACCCTGTCTTTGAATACCCCGAGCGATCTCATGTCTTCGACCCTTGACCTTGCGCAGCGCGCACTGGCTGACAGCCAGTCTCGCGTCATCGAGGATTATCGACCCGGTTACCATATTGCCCCGCCGGCAGGCTGGATGAACGACCCGAACGGGGTTGTGTACTTCCGCGGTGAATATCACGTTTTCTATCAGCATCATCCCTTCGACGCGAAATGGGGGCCGATGTATTGGGGCCACGCCAAGAGTGCCGATCTGGTGCACTGGCAGCACCTGCCCATTGCGCTGGCACCCGGCGATGAGTGCGACCGCGACGGCTGTTTTTCCGGTAGCGCCGTGGTCTGTGGCGATACCCTGGCCCTGATCTACACCGGGCACACATGGCTGGGCGAAGTGGGTGACGAGCGCTTGATCCGACAGGTTCAGTGCCTGGCAACCAGCAACGACGGCATCCGCTTCGTCAAACACGGCGCAGTGATCAACAGCGCGCCGCAAGACGCCATCATGCATTTCCGCGACCCCAAGGTCTGGCAGCAAGATGGCTATTGGTACCTGATTGCCGGCGCACGTCTGGGCGACAGACCGCTACTGCCGCTGTACCGCTCCACGGATCTGCACGTCTGGGAATTCCTCGACTATGTGTCCGGCGGTAGCGAGGGCGATGGCTATATGTGGGAATGCCCGGACCTGTTTCGCCTGAATGGACGCGATGTGCTGCTGTACTCTCCGCAAGGCATGCAAGCCGACGGTTATGACCGGCTCAACAAATACCAGAGCGGTTATCGAGTGGGCCAGCTCGACAACCAGTGGCACTTCACCGGCGGGCCTTTTATCGAGCTGGATAACGGCCACGATTTCTATGCAGCGCAAACGCTGTTGGCCGCCGATGGTCGGCGCCTCGTATGGGCATGGCTGGACATGTGGGAAAGCCCGATGCCGAGCCAGGCCCATCACTGGTGCGGCATGCTCGGATTGCCCCGCGAACTGGAACTGTGCGCCGATCGCCTTCGCGTGTATCCGGCACGCGAGCTCAGCGCGCTGCGAATGGCGCCATTGCCGGGTACGCCTTGGTGGGAAGCATCGGGAGCCCGCTGGGTGCCGGAGGTAAACGGCGACATGCTCGAAATCCATGTGCATCTGGATCTGCTCGGCTGCACTGACGGCCACTTGGGAGTCGCCCTCCGTTGCAGCGACGATGGCCGCGAAGAAACCCTTCTCTACTATGATCCGTCACTGCAGCGCCTGGTGCTTGATCGCAGCCGCTCGGGTGCGCAAGTCACAGGCCAGCGCAGCGTGGCGATAGACCCGACACAAGAGCGCTTGGAACTGCGCGTGTTTCTTGATCGCTCATCCATCGAGGTATTCGACGAAAACGGCCGCTTCAGCCTCAGCAGTCGCCTCTATCCGCGTTCCGACAGTCTGGGCGTGAAGCTTGTGGCCAGCGGGAGTGGCGGGCGCGTCTCGATTGCCAAGGCATGGCCTCTGGGTTCGGGATGGTCATGAGCGGCGTCATTCGGGTCGCGAGAAGCCCGGGCCCTGTGTCATGATTCTGCGTCAACCTGACCGGCCGCACTTCGCATGACTTCAGTGAAAGACGTTGCACAGCTGGCCGGCGTGTCCCTGATGACGGTGTCTCGAGCGCTCAATAGTCCGGAAAAACTGAGCCCCGAAACCCTTCTACGGGTGCGTCGAGCCATTGATGAACTGCAATTCGTACCCAGCCTGTCAGCGCGCAAGATGCGCGGTGACAACCTCCAGTCGCGAACCATCGGTGTGTTCGCGCTGGACACTGCGACCACGCCCTTCGCGGTCGAGCTGCTGCTGTCCATTGAGCAGACCGCGCAACAGGCCGGTTGGAATGTCTTTATCCTCAACCTGCTAAGCAACCCGCCCACCGACCAGAACATCGATCTGATGCTGTCGCACCGTCCGGACGGCTTGATCTTCAGCGCCATGGGGTTTCGCCAGGTCAGCATTCCCGAGCGCTTGAAGAGCAAACCTCTGGTGCTCGCCAATTGTCTGGCAGATGACAGCAGCCTCGTCAGCTATGTACCCGACGACGAAATGGGCCAGTATCGCGCCGTACACCACGCGTTGAGCCTCGGCTACAAGCGTCCTTTGTGTATCAATCTGCCGAAACAGAGTCTGGCATGGGGGCTGCGACAAAAAGGCCTGCAGCGTGCCTGTCAGGCATTCGGACTGGCGCCGGACACGCTCCTGCAATACGACCTTTCCGATCATGATGCCTATGGTGAAACAGCCGCTATCCTCGACCGGCATGTCATTGATGGTCGCCCCCAATTCGATATTTTGATCTGTGGCAACGACCGCATTGCCTTTTGTGCCTATCAGTTGTTGTTGGGGAGTGGCCTGAAAATTCCCGACGATGTCGCCGTCCTCGGCTACGACAACATGATCGGCATTGCCGAGTTGTTCATCCCGCCGCTGACCACCGTGCAACTGCCGTACTACGACATTGGGCGCCAGGCTGCACGGCATCTGATCGAGACCCTGGAGCTTTCGGGAACCCAGCGAGTTGACTGTCCATTGGTGGTCAGGACATCACTGTAAGAGTGGGTCAGCTCGCTGAGAGCACGCTTTTGATTTACCGAGTGGAATCAGAAATCCACCGTCGCTGAAAGCAGATAAGTTCTCGGTGTCGACAACGTCAACCCCGGTTCACTGTCATCCGAAGCGCCTGCTGAACTCCAGTAGCGTTTATCCAGCACGTTCTCGACGTTGGCGCGCAGGGTGATGGTTTTCTCATCGACCTTGAAGGCGTACCGCGTACCCACGTCAAAGCGCTCCCAGGAGTCGATTTCCTTGTTGTTCGACTGATCCAGATACTGCGAGCTGGAATAAATGCCGCGCCCGCTCAACGTCAGGCCCTGCACCGTCGGCACGTCCCACTCGGCGCCGAGATTGACGTTGTATTTCGGCGTGGCCGGCGCGCGATTGCCGTCGAACGTGCCGTTGGTGGTGTGGGTCAGCTCGCTGTCGATGTACATCACGCCGCCGAGCAACCGAAGGCCTTTGAGCGGTTCGCCAAACATGCTCAGCTCCACGCCGTTGTTCTGTCGTTTGCCGTTCGGGCCGAAGACCCGGGTCGTGGCGTTGGTTTCATAGGCGGGTTGCTTGATCCTGAATACTGCTGCCGTTAAAGCATACGAACCGGCGTCGTACTTGGCACCGATCTCGACCTGACGGCTGATAAACGGCGGGAAGATTTCGTCTTCGTTCACTGACGTTGACGGCGCGATCTTGCCCTGGCTCAGGCCTTCCATGTAGTTGGCGTAGAGCGACAGCTTGTCAGTCGCCTTGAACAGAATGCCGCCCGAGGGCGAAACCTTTTCCTCGTCGTAAGCCGTGTCGCCTTTGACGTCATCGCTCCAGTCATCGACTTTCACTCGTTGCCAGCGCGCACCGAGGGTCAGCAGCAATCGATCGTCGAAAAAGCCCAGGGTGTCGGATAACGCCACGCCGCTGAAGCGGTTTTCCGTGTAGACCTTGGCGTCGTAGCGCGTCGGCGTGCCGGGTTTCGCGGTTTCCACCGGGTCGTACAGGTTGCTGCGACCGGCCGCGTAACGCGCGCCGCCATTCTCGAAATCCATATAAAAGTAGCTGGCCGCCAGATTGACTTCATGGCTCACCGGCCCGGTATGGAACCAGTTGCGCACGCCGGCGGTGGCGGTACGGACATTCTCGTCGCGGGTGAAGTCGCGCGGCAGTACGCTGAAATCGCCGGCATCGTTGGTGACGGAAACGGCGTGGCGCAAGAAGTCATGATTACTTTTGCGCGCGCCGACGCCGCCGTACAGCATCACCGAATCATTGACGTCGAACTCGGCGTTGAACGTGCCGAAGGTGTCCTCGGTTTTCGCCTGAGTCCACGGTTGCGCGTAGTTGCGATGCACCTTGTTCGCGCTCGGAACCTTGGCATTGGCCGCGACCTGCACGCGCTCCTGCGGCGCGTCGGTATCGCGTTCGGTGTGGCCGATATCGGTCGAAAGTCGCAAGCGCTCACCGCGAAAATCCAGGCCGAGCACGGCCATGTCGCGGTCGACACTTTGATGATCCCACTCGGTATCACCGGACTGCTTGACGCCGTTGAAACGCAAGCCGAACTGATTGTCCTCACCGAACCGCCGGCCGACATCCACCGCGCCGCCAACCTGATTGTTCGACGCATAATTGGCCGTCAGCGAGGTGATTGGTTTGTCGGTGGCACGCTTGGGCACCACGTTGATGCCCCCGCCCACGCTACCCCGTGGCGAGATGCCGTTGATGAGTTGGCTCGGGCCTTTGAGAATGTCGACGCGATCGGCCATTTCCATGTCGATCGTGTAAGTCGGCAAAACACCGTAGAGGCCGTTATAGGCCACGTCGCTGTTGAACAGACTGAAACCACGGATGGTGAATTGCTCGTAACGGCCACCGGCCGGGTTGGTCGCGCGCACCGACGGGTCGCTGGCGATCAGATCGCCCAGCGTACGGGCCTGTTGGTTTTTCACCGTCTCGCTGGTGTAGGTGGTCATGCTGAACGGGGTTTCCATGAAGTCTTTCGACCCCAGCAAACCCTGTGAACCGCGACGCGCGACCTGGCCGCCGGCAAACACATCGGCATCGCTGGAACCGGTGGCACCGAGAATCGACGTCGGCGCCAGTTGCAGGCTGCTGCCCTCGGCGGCTGGAATCAGTGTGTAGGCCTGCTCGCCCAGCGGTTGCAGTTGCAGACCGGAACCCAGCAACAAGCGAGCAAACCCCTCCTCCACAGCGAATTCGCCGGACAAACCGTTGCTGTTGCGGCCACTCACCAGTGCCGGATCGACCGACAGATTGACCCCGGCCAAACCGGCAAATCTTGTCAACGCTGCACTCAGGCTGCCAGCCGGCACCTGATAGCTGCGCCGGGCGTCTTCGGCACAACTGGTCTGGATCAACACGGGGCTGGCACTCAGGCTCAGCAAAAGGCTCAACTGCAACAACGGACGCAAACGACTTGGAAATACTGCGGGCATTGGAAGACGCTCTCGATTTGTTCACTTGCCTGGAATGACCAGCGAGGCGAAAAAAGGGACAGGCTTCAGACGAAATTTTTTCGCGGCGTCAGCGTTACCCAGAAACGCGTGCGCGAATGCACCTCCAACGGCAGGCTCGCCGCCAGCAGCGCCAGCACTTTATCGGTGTCGTCGAGACGGAAACTGCCGGTGACACGTAGACGTTCAAGTCCCGGCTCCCAGCGCAGAAGCCCCGAGCGATAACGGCTCAACTCGCGAAGAAAATCCCCCAACGGCTGGTTTTGCGCCATCAACACACCGTCACGCCAGCCCGGCATTTTGGCGTCGAACAGCGCGACCGGCCCGGCGCCGGAAGCGTGCAGATTGACCTGTTGCCCGGCGCTCAACCAAAGTGCCGGCCCGCGCAACGGCTGCAATTGCACCGAGCCGCTGACCACCGACACGTTGCAGTCACGCTCGTTGAGGCGCACGCAGATTTCGCTGCGGCTGACAACGATCCGACCGTACGGCGCGTTGACCGTCAACGCCGTGCTACCCGGAACGTTGAGCGCCATTTCGCCGCGCACCAACGTCAATTGACGGCTGGCCAGATCGACGTTCACCGCACTGGCGGTGTTCAGTTGCAAGGTGCTGCCGTCGGCCAGCCGTGTTCGCTTGTGCTCTCCGGTGGAAGTCTGCAAATCCGCGCGCCAGACGTCGAGCGGCAACTGGCGACTGATCAGCCACGCCGCAGGCACCAAAGCCGCCAGCCCCAGCGCCCTTTTCAATGCTGCCCGCCGCGCCAGATCCGGGCGATCGAGTGTGGCCATGGCCAATTCTGCTGGCAGACTGGAAAAGCGCTGACGCAACGATTGAAGCTTCTGCCAGGCGTTTTCATGGCGGCTATCGCTGTCGCGCCAGTGCTTCAGTCGCACGTGATCGGCTTCACTGGCCTCGCCGGATTCGAGCAATGCCAACCACTGTGCGGCGGCACGGGCGACTTCACGCGCTTCGTTGCCGGGCGCGACACGCATCATAGATCCAACATCAAACAATGCTCGTAAGCCTGCGCCATATAACGTTTTATTGTGCGTTCTGAGACCTGCAAGCGCTCGGCGATTTCGCGGTAACCGAGGCCTTCAAGCTGACTCCACAAAAACGCCCGGCGCACAGCCCGGGGCAAACCATCGAGCAGTTCATCCAGCGCTTGCAGGGTTTCCAGCAGCAGCCAACGTTGTTCGGGCGACGGCACGCACTCCTCCGGCAACTGCGCCAAGGCTTCGAGGTAGGCTTTTTCCAGACTGCGGCGGGTGTAGAAATTGCTCAGCAGGCGTTTGCCCACGGTCAGCAAATACGCGCGCGGTTCACGCACGTCGGCAATCGGCTGAGCGCTGCACAGCACGCGCAAGAACGTGTCCTGGCTCAGGTCCGCCGCATCCCAGGCATTGCCCATGCGCCGGCGCAGCCAGGTTTCCAGCCAGCCTCGGTGATCGCGATACAGTTCGTGCAGGTGCTGCGGCGATGGCGTCGCTGCTTCAGTCATCTCAAGAGTCCTGCGCGAAGTCAGTTTCAAATGAGAGTGATTCTATTTAACTTCAGCGCCGAGACAAAGCCTTTTTTAACCGCGACAGCTTTCATGAGCGCTTCAAGGTCTCGCTCGGCAACTCCTTGAACAATGCCCGGTAACTGCTGGAAAACCTTCCCAAATGCCAGAACGACCAGTGCATCGCCACCTCGGCCACGGTGGTCTCCGTTGGCCGGCGCTTGAGCAATTCACGGTGTGCGCTGTTCAACCGGCGCAGGCGCAGCCAGTGACTCGGGGTCATCCCGGTGTAGGCCTTGAATGCCTGCTGCAATTGGCGCAACGGCACGCCTGCCACGTGTGACAGCTCAAGCAGATTGACGGTGTCTTCCGGCGAATCCGCCGCCCATTCCCCCACCCGTTTCATGATCATCCGCTCTTCGCTACGCCGCTGTAATCCGCCGCGATCGAGGCTGGTGTGAGCGTTGTCGAGGATGAACAGGCAGTCTTCAAGTAGCTGCTGCGTCAATGACTCTTTATCAAGCAGATCAACAGCTTGCGACAACTTCGTGAGAGTTGAGCTTAACCAGCGACTGAACAAGGCGTTCTGCCCGCAATTGAGTTGCGTCATGAACAACCCTTCGAGTTTCGCCACATTCAGACCGTGCTGACGGACAAACTCCGGACCGAACACCACGGCGATTTCCTGGTAGTTCTCCGGGGTGATCCAGATGTTGCGGCTCTCTTCATTGAGCAGATACAGCGCGTTGTCACTGCGATCGAAACAGAACGCCAAAGCACCCGATGGCGCGCTGAAGTTCTGCTCGACGCGGGTGTTCATCTGCTCTTCGTAGACCTCGACACCCTGCAGATCCAGATAGCGGATCTGCCCGGCGAAATGGCCCGGCGACATTTGTTGGTAATGCTGGACCCAGCCCGGTGTGGCGCGGACTTGCTCGGCCACATCGGCGGTGTTGAACGCTTGAACCTGGAGCGAATTGCACGTTGTCATGGGGTGACCTTGCGCACTCTTTTGGTGCGCTTTGGTGCTGCTTAAAGTGGATAGATGG
Organism: Pseudomonas sp. H1_D05; assembly: GCF_054682705.1. Lineage (NCBI taxonomy): Bacteria > Pseudomonadati > Pseudomonadota > Gammaproteobacteria > Pseudomonadales > Pseudomonadaceae > Pseudomonas > Pseudomonas sp. H1_D05. Next base: position 5,099,324 of record NZ_CP162825.1, on the reverse strand, counting down.
AACTGCAAGGCTCGCCCAAGATAGTCGTCAACGCGCCACAGGGGAAGGGGCGGAAGATGAAACCCGCCCTCCCCGGCGTCTATAAAACCAATAACGAGGTCTTTATGAATGCCCCTTTCGATCAGCTGTTCACATGGCTGAAAGATCACAAGATTACCGAAGTTGAATGTGTGGTCAGCGACCTGACCGGCATTGCCCGCGGCAAGATCGCACCGACCAACAAGTTCCTGCATGAGCGAGGCATGCGCCTGCCGGAAAGTGTGCTGCTGCAAACGGTAACCGGGGATTTTGTCGACGACGACATCTACTACGATCTGCTCGATCCTGCCGATATCGACATGGTCTGCAAGCCAGTGGCTGACGCGGTCTACGTGATTCCATGGGCGATCGAGCCGACCGCCATCGTCATCCACGACACCTTCGACAAGTTCGGCAACCCGATCGAACTGTCGCCGCGCAACGTGTTGAAGAAAGTCTTGCAGCTGTACACCGACAAAGGCTGGAAGCCGATTGTGGCGCCGGAAATGGAGTTCTACCTGACCCAACGCTGCGAAGACCCGGACTTGCCGCTGAAGGCACCGCTCGGCCGCTCGGGCCGTGCTGAAAGCGGTCGTCAGTCGTTCTCCATCGACGCCGCCAACGAATTCGATCCCTTATTCGAAGACGTCTACGACTGGTGCGAACTGCAAGGCCTGGACCTCGACACGCTGATCCACGAAGACGGCCCGGCGCAGATGGAAATCAACTTCCGTCATGGCGACGCACTGGATCTGGCCGACCAGATCACCGTGTTCAAGCGCACCATGCGTGAGGCAGCGCTCAAGCACAACGTTGCGGCGACGTTCATGGCCAAGCCGATCGGCGACGAGCCTGGCAGCGCCATGCACATTCACCAGAGCGTGGTGGACATTGCCACGGGCAAACCGATCTTTGCTAACGCTGACGGGCAGATGAGCGAACTGTTTCTGCACTACATCGGCGGTTTGCAGAAATACATCCCGAAAGTGCTGCCGATGTTCGCGCCGAACGTCAACTCGTTCCGCCGCTTCCTGCCGGACACCTCGGCGCCGGTCAACGTCGAATGGGGCGAAGAAAACCGCACCGTCGGCCTGCGTGTGCCAACGTCTAGCCCGGAAGCCATGCGCGTGGAAAACCGTCTGCCGGGCGCCGATGCCAACCCGTACCTGGCGATTGCCGCGAGTTTGCTCTGCGGTTACATCGGCATGGTTGAAGGCATCGAACCGAGCGCTGCGGTCCATGGCCGTGCTTACGAGCGCCGCAACCTGCGCCTGCCGATCACCATCGAGGAAGCGCTGACGCAAATGGAAGAGTGCGAGACCGTTGCGCAGTACCTGGGCGACAAGTTTGTCCGTGGCTACGTCGCGGTGAAACGTGCCGAGCATGAAAACTTCAAGCGCGTGATCAGTTCGTGGGAGCGTGAGTTCCTGATGCTGAGCGTCTGAGCAAAGCCAAAAGATCCCCTGTGTCGATCGTTCCCACGCTCTGCGTGGGAATGCAGCCCGGACGCTCCGCGTCCCATCCAAAGCCGAACGCGGAGCGTCCGTTGAGGCATTCCCACGCAGAGCGTGGGAACGATCATTCGAAAAAGAGGTGTCGAAATGCGTCTGTTGAAATCCGTACTCCCGGTTGCCCTGAGCGTGCTGTTTAGCGCTGTAGCTCACGCCCAGCCGACGGTCAGCATCTACAACTGGACCGACTACATCGGCGAAACCACCCTCGCCGACTTCCAGAGCAAATCCGGGATCAAGGTGATCTACGACGTTTTCGACTCCAACGAAACCCTCGAAGGCAAACTGCTCGCCGGTCGCACCGGCTATGACGTAGTAGTGCCGTCCAACCATTTCCTCGCGCGTCAGGTGAAGGCTGGCGCGTTCCTCAAACTCGACCGTTCGCAACTGCCGAACTGGAAAAACCTCGACCCGAAACTGCTCGAGCTGTTGGAGAAAAACGACCCGGGCAACCAGCATTCGGTGCCGTACCTGTGGGGCACCAATGGCATCGGCTACAACGTCGACAAGGTCAAGCAAGTGCTGGGCATCGACCACATCGATTCCTGGGCCGTGCTGTTCGAACCCGAGAACCTGAAAAAACTCACCCAGTGCGGCGTGTCGATGATGGACTCCGCCGACGAAGTCTTCCCGGCGATGCTCAATTACATGGGCCTGGACCCGCGCAGCGAAAACCCGGAAGACTATAAAAAGGCTGAAGCGAAACTGCTCAGCATCCGTCCGTACATCACCTATTTCCATTCCTCGAAATACGTGTCGGATCTGGCCAACGGTGACATCTGCGTGGCCTTCGGTTACTCCGGCGACGTGTTCCAGGCCGCCAACCGCGCCAAGGAAGCCAAGAACGGCGTGAACATCGCTTACGCCATTCCGAAGGAAGGCGCCAACCTCTGGTTTGATCTGTTGGCCATCCCCGCCGATGCGAGCAACACCAAAGAAGCCCACGCCTTCATCAATTACCTGCTCGATCCGCAAGTGATCGCCAAAGTCAGCGCTTCGGTGGGTTACGCCAACCCGAACCCGGCCGCCAAGCAGTTCATGGATCCGGAACTGGTCAACAACCCAGAGGTTTACCCACCTCAAGCCGTGCTCGATAAACTCTACATTTCTACCACCCCGCCCCAGGCAATCATGCGTCTGATGACCCGCTCCTGGAGCAAAGTGAAGTCGAACAAATGAATCAGTACACCCAAGAACACGCTCGCTCCTACTACGCTGCTTCGGCGCGGGCGACCACACCTTATCCGGTATTGGACGCTGACCTGACAGCCGATGTCTGCGTGATCGGCGGCGGGTTCACCGGGGTCAACACCGCCATAGAACTGGCTCAGCGCGGATTGTCGGTGGTGTTGATCGAAGCCCGGCGCATCGGCTGGGGCGCCAGCGGGCGCAACGGCGGTCAGTTGATTCGCGGGATCGGTCATGAAGTTGAAGGCTTCGCCAAATATGTCGGCCAGGAAGGCGTGCGTTATTTGCAGCGCGCCGGCATCGATTCGGTGGAACTGGTGCGTCAGCGCATCGGCGACAACGGCATCGAATGTGATCTGCGCTGGGGCTTCTGCGATCTGGCCAATACCCCGGCGCAGTTCGCGGCCTTCAAGGATGAGCTGGTCGACCTCGCCGAACTCGGTTATGCCCACGAAACCCGTCTGATCGGCCCGGAGCAGATCCGCCAGCAAGTGGTGAATTCCGACATCTATGCCGGCGGACTGGTCGACATGGGTTCCGGGCACCTGCACCCGCTGGATCTGGTGCAGGGCGAAGCGCGACTGGCGGCGTCACTCGGCGTGCGAATTTTCGAGCAGAGTGAAGTGCTGGAAATCATCCACGGCCCGACCGTGCAGGTGCGTTGCGCCAAGGGCTCAGTGCGTGCCGGCAGTCTGGTGCTCGGCTGCAACGCGCATCTGGACGACCTCGAACAACAACTCAGTGGCAAAGTCCTGCCCGCCGGCAGTTACATCATCGCCACTGAGCCATTGTCCGAAGAACGCGCCGCGCAACTGATCCCGCACAATCTGGCGGTGTGCGACCAGAAAGTCGGCCTCGATTACTACCGGCTCTCGGCGGACCGGCGCCTGCTGTTCGGCGGTGCCTGCCACTATTCCGGGCGCGATCCGGCGGACATCGCCGCTTACATGCGCCCGAAGATGCTCAAGGTCTTCCCGCAACTGGCCGACGTGCGCATCGATTACCAGTGGGGTGGGAAGATTGGCATCACCGCCAACCGCTTTCCGCAGGTCGGCCGGCTCAAGCAGCACCCGAACGTGTTCTATGCGCAGGGTTATTCCGGCCATGGCCTGAACGTCACGCACTGGTGCGCGAAACTGCTCGGCGAGGCAATTCATGCCGGTCACAGCCAAGGCATGGACGTGTTCAGCGGCGTGCCGCACATGACCTTCCCCGGAGGCCCGGCCTTGCGTTCGCCACTGCTGGCACTGGGGATGTTCTGGTATCGCCTGCGGGAAATGCTCGGCTGACAGCACAAACCGCGCTGACACGCTCTAATCGTTCCCGGCTTTGATCGTTCCCACGCTCTGCGTGGGAACGATCAGGTCGCGGCAGGTGAGCTATTCACATTTGCTCTATCGCCAAGCACTTCTATATTGATGAGGTGCTTTGGCGTTCCTGACGCTCAGTGCCCAATCAATCGAGGAGGACATGGATGAAGTCGTCAGCCACCGACGAGCCGCGAGCACCAGGCCAAGCCCCAGTCAAAACCCGCCGTTTCAGCATTTCACTCGTCTGGATCGTGCCGATTGTGGCGGTGCTCGTGGGCATCTCGCTGGTGGTGCACAACGTGATGCAGGAAGGGCCGACGATCATCGTCAACTTCAAGACCGGCAGCGGCCTGACGGCCAACAAGACCGAGGTCAAATACCGCAACGTGGTCATCGGTCAGGTGACAGACGTCGAGTTGAGTAACGACCAGAAAAGTGTCGACGCCACCATCAAACTGTCCAAACAGGCGGAAACCTTCACGCGCGAAGACTCACAGTTCTGGGTGGTTCGCCCGCGCATTGGCGCCGGTGGCGTTTCGGGTATCGACACCCTGCTTTCCGGTGACTACATCGGTGCCGACATCGGTCAGGCCGACAACCGCGCCAAACACTTCAAAGGCTTGGAAAATCCGCCGCCGATCACCTACGGCGAACCGGGCAAGCGCTTCATGCTGCATGCACCGGACCTCGGTTCGCTGGACATCGGTTCTCCGGTTTATTACCGCAAGATTCCGGTCGGTCAGGTCGTCACCTACGCCCTCAATCCCGAAGGCAAAGGGGTGGACATCGAGGTGTTCATTCACGCGCCGAACGACGCGTTCGTCACTGAAAATACCCGCTTCTGGAATGCCAGCGGCATCGACATCAATGTCGGTGCCAACGGCTTTGCCGTGAAGACCGAATCGCTGTCGACGATGCTGGTGGGCGGTATTGCGTTCCGCGCTCCGGATTACAGTCCCAACGATGTGGCCGCCGCTGACGACAAGGATTTCGAACTGTTCGCCGACCAGCAGAGTGCCCTCGCCCCGCCGAACGGCAAGGCGCAATACATGGTGCTGCGATTCGACCAGTCGCTGCGCGGACTCAAGGTCGATGCGCCGGTCGAGTTCCTCGGTATGGAAATCGGCCGGGTCGTGGGCATCAACCTGGATTTCGATGCAAAAAAACGCACCTTCCCGCTTAATGTCGGCATCGTCATTTACCCGCAGCGTCTCGGTCAGGCCTACAAAAAGATGCTCACCGAATTCAAGCACGACCCTAACGACGAAGCCGCTGGCATCCGCCTGCTGGGCACTTTCGTCGATAATGGCCTGCGTGCCCAGGCCCGCAGTGGCAACCTGCTGACCGGCCAGTTGTACGTGGCACTGGACTTCTTTCCGAAAGCGGAGAAAGTCGCGTTCGATCCAAGCGCTCGTCCGGTCGTTCTACCGACCGTTCCGGGCAGCCTCGAACAGTTGCAGGAAAAACTCGAAGCGATGGTCGACAAGCTCAACAAACTGCCGGTTGAACGGATTGCCGGTAACCTCGACAGCAATCTGGTCGAGCTGCGCAAAGGCCTGAGCCAGTTCAACGCCAAGACCCTGCCGGGCGTGCAGAGCACCCTTGCCGACGTCAGCAAGACCTTGCAGTCCGCCAGTTCGACCCTGGCCGAAGATTCGCCACAACGCGAGAAACTCACGGAAACCCTCGACGAACTCGGGCGGATGTCGCGCTCGCTGCGTGAGCTGTCGGATTACCTGGGCCGACATCCGGAATCGCTGATTCGCGGTCGTCCCGATAACGCCGCGCCGCTGGATCTGAAAGGGCCACCACGCAATTGAGCACAGGAGCTACCACAATGGCTTTACCGCTGAAGATCACCGTGCTCGCTGCCGTGTTGCTGTTGGGCGCCTGCCGCAGCGACCCGATCAGCTTTCACACCCTGACCCCGGTGCAACTGAGTAACAAGGGCGGCGGCACGCAGATTCCGATCGAAGCCCTCAGCGTTCCGCCACAGGTCGACCGCGCGCAAATCGTTATCCGCCAAGGCAACAGCGGCCTGGCGATTCTGGAAACCGATTGGTGGGGCGCGACACTTGCCGATGAGCTGCGCGGTGCGCTGAGCGATCAATTGAGCAATACCGGCGGCCAGGGCGCTACCTCGGTACGCATCGAAGTGCAGCGCTTCGATTCGATCCCGGGGCAGTACGCCTTGATCGACGCCAAATGGCGTCTGCGTCCATCAGGGGCGACCGACAGTGGACTGCTGACCTGCCGCTCGACCTTGCAAACACCTTCAGGCCCGAGCATCGATGAGCTGGTGACGGCCCAGCAGAACAACGTCAAACGCCTGGCTGCGGCGATCAGTCAGGCTGCCGGCAATCCGCGCGGCTGCCCGCCCGCGTCCTGAATCAGCGTCACAGTAAAGCGACAGCCATTCGGCTCACGGGTGGTGAGTTTCACCTGCCATTGTTGCTGGCTGCAGATCCGCTGCACCAGTGAAAGCCCCAAGCCGAGCCCTTCGCCGCGCTGTTCGTCACCGCGCACGAAAGGCTGGAACATCGCATGGCGCTGTTCTTCCGGGATACCGATGCCGCTGTCTTCGACCACGAAGCTGTTTTCCTGCAAGGTCAGTCGCACAAAACCGTGGTCGGTGTAATGCCAGGCGTTGCGCAACAGGTTGCCCATCACTGATTGCAGAAAGGTCAGGTTGAAGCGTCCGGCGCCGGCGTGCTGCGGATCGTAGACAAACTCCAGGCCTTTTTCGCGGATCAAGCGGCCCCACACCTCTGTCTGCGCATCGGCAATCTCCTTCAGTGTGCAGGTGGACTGCACGCGGACTTCTTCGGGTTTGCGCGCCAGCATCAGAAAGGTTTCGACCAATTGGCGCATCTCGTGGCTGGCCCGGGCAATCCGGCTGACTTGCGCCGTCGAGCGGGCATCAAGCGACGGATTCGCCAGCAGCAACTCACAGGACGTGCTCAGCACCATCAACGGCGTGCGCAGTTCATGGCTGACATCGCTGGTGAACAGTTTCTCCCGGCTCAAGGTGGCGCGCAGACGTCCCAACGTCTGATCGAACGACAGCGCCAGCTCGCCGACCTCATCAGCGGCGTAATCGGGATGCAACGGCGGCGCCACCTCGATGAGCTGATCGCGGTGGCGCACCTGGCGGGCCAGACGAATCACCGGCGCCATGACCCGTCGCGCCAGCAAGCGGCCCAGAATAATCGCCAGAATCACGCTGAGGATGAACCCGACAATTACCACAATAAACAGCAGATGCTCACGTTGTTCGAGGCTTTCCTGATCGCGCAGCAGGACGTATTTGCGCCCGCCGACGGCTTCGACCATGGCGTAGAAAGCGTCACCGTGAAAAGTGATTTCCTGAAAGCCCAAGGGCAGCGCCGCCAGTTGCCGGGTCAGTGCCAACGGCCCCTGGCCACCCTCGAAAAAAAACAATTCGCCCTTTTCCGGGGCGTGGCTCCAGTGACTGATGTCATCCATTGCCAATAAACGGCGTAGACCTCCGCTTAGCGTGGTGGTGGTCAACTTGCGCTCGACCACGTGCACGCTGGCGACGATCCCCAACGCAAACACACCGGCCACAAGAGCACTCATCAGGGCGAACACGATCACGATCCGTTTTGTCAGGCTTTGCTTGAGATCCATGCGTTCGAACGACTCCTGAGTGTTTATCCGGCTAGCCCGGCGCTATGCCGTTGCGTGACAGCCTGAGCTTCACCGCAACGATGGAGACTTGTTAAGGCCCCTCGATAAACAAAAACAACAATTGAGTTTGTTTATCAAATAGGCGCTTTAGTTTGTCCGAAGTAACTTCTGGCAATTTTTTCACATGTTCTTCACCGCGCCCCGACGACCTTGAACGTAGTGTTCAGCCAGCATTCAAGTAAACAGTCGTAAAGTTGCTCGCTGCCCAAGCCTTGCGTTGCACTGAATGAACTATCTGGCGTTTAAAGAGGCAACATTGTGGCGCAATTATTTCAGTTGAAACATTTATTTCGGTACCGGCGTACGCCGCGCTTTCGGCTATGGGTTGCACTCGTGTGCGTCATCGCACTGGCCATTCTGGTCAGTGGTTTTGTCTGGTGGCCGCGCTCACCGACCGACCTCGATCATGCCGGGCACAGCACCACCGCTCAATGGATAAAAGCCTGGCGGGCCGGTGAAGTCGTTGCGCTGGTGCGACACACCGAACGCTGCGATCGTTCGAGCAATACTTGCCTGGGCCCGGCGGATGGCATCACCGAAGTGGGCAGTCGCGCGGCGCAAGCGGTCGGTCAAGGCTTCGTCAGACTGGGCATGCAGCAGGCCGTGGTGTTGAGCAGCCCGCTGACCCGCACGGCGCAAACCGCGCATTACATGTTCGGCCACGACGCCAGCGCCGAAGACTGGCTGGCCACCTGCGGCCCGACACTTCGCGATGACATCGTCGCGCGCAAAGTGGCGCAGCAGAATCTTGTACTGGTCACGCACAGCGGCTGTATCAGTGATTTTGAAAAACAGACCGGTTTTCCTCACGCGATTGCCGCCGAGTATGGCAGTACCTTACTTGTACGAATTGATGACCGGAAACAACTTACAGTGCTGGGCATTATCAATACACCGTTCTGGCAGATATTAGACGTTACACATAAACAATGAAAAAACCGCCACGGCTTCTAGTGTTTTAAGCCAGATACTATTTATTCGCCCCAAGGCTCAGTCATGACGTCCGATACCCCTCCGTTGCGCCACGCTGCCCGTCATTTGATGCAACCTCCCTCGCTGATCGAACACTGGGCGATCCCTGGGTTGGTCCTGGCGTTTGTGCTGTTTTATCTGTTGCCGCTGATGAGCCACGGTTTGTGGATTCCCGACGAAACCCGTTACGGCCAGATCAGCCAGGAAATGCTGCTGAGCGGCAACTGGGTCGCGCCGCATTTCATGGGCATTCGCTATTTCGAGAAACCGATTGCCGGATACTGGATGATCGCCATCGGCCAGGCGATTTTCGGCGACAACCTGTTCGGTGTGCGCATCGCTTCGGCGGTGAGTACGGGCGTCAGCGTCTGGATCGCCTATCTGTTGGCACGCAGGCTCTGGAACAACCCGCGGATCAGCGCGGCATGTGCCTTGCTGTACATGAGTTTTGGCCTGATCGCCGGTCAGGCAGGCTACGCCAACCTCGATCCGCAGTTCACCTTGTGGGTCAACCTCAGTCTGGTAGCGGTGTGGTTTGCCATCGACAGCACCACCCCCAAGGCCCGTCTCGGCAGTTGGGCATTGCTCGGCGCCGCTTGTGGCATGGGCCTGATGACCAAAGGCTTTCTGGCCCTGCTGCTGCCGGTGCTGATCGCCCTGCCCTACATGATCTGGCAACGCCGTTTCAGCGAACTGCTGCGCTACGGCCCGGTGGCGATACTGGTGGCCGCATTGGTCAGCGTGCCGTGGGCACTGGCGGTACACGTGCGCGAGCCGGACTTCTGGCGGTTTTTCTTCTGGCATGAACACATCCGCCGTTTCGCCGCTGGCGATGATGCCCAGCATGCACGGCCGTGGTGGTTCTATCTGCCGTTGCTGTTTGCTTCGACGTTGCCATGGGCGCTGTTGTTGCCGTCGACGCTGATTCGTACCTGGCGTGAAAAACGCGAGGCAAAAACCGCGTTTCTGGCGCTGTGGTTTGTGCTGCCGCTGATCTTTTTCAGTCTGAGCAGCGGCAAGCTGCCGACCTACATCATGCCGTGCCTGTTTCCTCTGGCCCTGCTGATGGGCTACACCGTGGTGAACTGGCTGGAGCAGCGCAACACGCAGGTTCTGCGCCTGAACGGCGTGATCAATACCGTAATGGGCAGCGTTGCCCTGATTGCGCTGATCTACCTGCAAGCGAGCAAGGAACTCTACGAAAACACCGAGATGTTCAGCCTGTCGCTGGTGTATATCGTGCTGATCGGCTGGATCATCGCCAATGCCCTGCAAGTCATGCGGCCGCTGACGATGTGGGCCATGCCGGCGCTCGGCATCGGTCTGCTGATCGCCTTGCTGCCCGCCGCAATGCCGGCGCAAATCGTCGACAGCAAGATGCCCGACCAGTTTATTGCCGAGCATCAACAGGCCTTGAGCGAAGCGTCCTCGCTGTTGAGTAATGACCTTGGCGCCGCGTCGGCCTTGGCCTGGCGTCTGAAGCGGCCGCAAGTGGATCTGTTCAATACCGTCGGTGAACTGAAATACGGCCTCGACGATCCGGCCATGGCTGCCCGCAAGGTCGGTCTGGATGATGTCGGCCAATGGATGACCGAAGCGCGCAAAAAAGGCTCGGTGGCGGTGGTGATGCGCGTCAACAGCACCCAGGAAGCGCAGGAAATCGAGCTGTTGCCGGCTGACGGCAAGCATTACCAGCGCGGCAATCTGCAGATCTACATTTTCGCCAAGCGCCAGCCATGACCGCAACGGCCAAAGAACGCAGGGCGTTATGGATTCTTCTCGCAGCGACTGCGCTGATGTTGCTGCTTGGGCTGGGCAGCCGCGAACTCTGGGGCGCGGAAACCCGCTGGGCCAATATCGCGTTGCAGATGCTGCAAAGTGGTGATTACTTCGACCCGTATCTCAAGGGCGATCCGTACTACGACAAACCATTGCTGTCGTACTGGCTGATCACCGCGACGTCCTGGCTGACCGGAGGCCTGGGGCCGTGGTCATTGCGCTTGTCGTCGGTTATTTCGGCGTGGATCAGCGTATGGCTGGTGTACCTCTTGGGCGAGCAATTGTTTCGCAAAGGCACCGGGCTGATTGCCGGATGGATGTTGGCGACCACATTCTATTTCGTCTTCTGGGCGCGGGTCGCGACGGCCGACATCCTCACAGTCTGCGGTGTTCTCGCGGCGGTGTGGTGGTATTGGCGTGGGCCGGATGACACCCGGCTCTGGCGCTATGGGGTGTTTTTTTGCCTGTTGGCGCTGACATCACTGTTCAAGGGCCTGATCGGTTTCATCCTGCCGGGGCTGCTGCTGTTGCCGCATCTGCTGCAAGACGGACGCTGGAAACGCCATCTCAACCGGCGCCTGTGCGCCGCGCTGCTGATCGCCGGGGCGTTCTATGGATTGCCGTTCCTGCTCTCGAATGTCTACGGATCCCCCGACTATCGGCAAAGCGGTCTGGAACTGGTGTTGCGCGAAAACGTCGTGCGGTTTTTCCAGCCGTTCGACAACATCGGCCCGATCTACACCTATTTGTTGTACTTGCCGGTCTACACCCTGCCGTGGGCGCCGTGCTGGATCATCGCCCTGTGGGTGGCGCTGCGAAACTGGCGAAACATTGAGCCGGACACCCGCTGGCTGATTCAGGGTCTCGGCCTGTTGCTGCTGTTTTTCACCGCCAGCGGCAGCCGACGCAGCTATTACGTGTTGCCTCTGGTGCCGTTCGCGCAACTGCTCGGTGCGTGGTGGATTACCCGCCGGATGGCCGCGCGCAACCTTCAAGGGCGTGGCTTGCACGTCGGCTTTGCGATCGCCACGGCGGTCATGGTCGGCGTGCTCGGTGTGTTGTATCCGTGGACCAACAGCGGAGGCGGCGTGATCCGCTTCGGTGAAACGGTACGCGAACAGGCCAGCCAGCAGGCACCGTTGAGTCAGTGGCGTATGGTCATGATCGAGGTCGACAACAAAGTCCCGATGTACCTGCAAACCGGCGGTGCGCCCTTCTACTACGTGCCGGAAACTGCGGACTTTCCGCGTACCGGCAACAGTGCGGCGTTATTAGCCTGGCTGGAGCGCAGCAGCGGTCAGCACTGGGACGCGCAACACACCATCATTGTTGCCCAATACCGCAGTGGTGATCCGCTGCCACTCGACTACCTGAGCGCCGATCACCGGGCCATCAGCACCACGCCAACCCGCGGCGAACAGGTGTTCCATGGCCGCACCGACCAGAGCGTCGCCTACATCCCCAATCCCTCCTGAATAGCTGACGCGGAATGACGCACGGCAACCGTGCGTCACCGAGTCGCTGCTAATCTGAATGGCAATGACATGTATTAACGGTTTGTTTGACGTTTTTTTCTCATTTGCCTCTCTACATTGCCTGCGGCTGAATATCTGCAAATCATTCGCATTGCAGTCTGCCCGCGAATGCCTGCCCATAACGTCTAAAAAATCAGGAGCGTTACCGTTATGAATCCAAAGGTCCCGTCCTTTCTGAAACGCGCATTGCTGGTCAGCGCCCTGCTCAGTGCCGGTCAGGCGTTTGCCGCTGACAGCGTTGGCCTGCTGGTCTACAACGCCCAGCATGAAAGCCTGACCAAAGCCTGGGTGGCCGGTTTTACTGAAGAGACCGGGATTCCGGTGACGATTCGCAATGGCGATGACACCGAAATGGGCAACCAGATCGTGCAGGAAGGCGCGGCCTCGCCGGCAGACGTGTTCCTCACCGAAAACTCACCGGCGATGGTATTGGTCGACAACGCCAAACTGCTCGCCCCGATTGCACCTGCCACGCAGCAACAAGTGGACGCGGCGTACCGCCCGGCTCATGGCCAATGGATCGGCATCGCCGCGCGTTCGACGGTGTTCGTCTACAACCCGGCGAAACTCGCGGAAAAAGACCTGCCGAAATCCCTGCTCGACCTGGCTAAACCGGAGTGGAAAGGCCGCTGGGCTGCTTCACCCGCTGGTGCGGACTTCCAGGCCATCGTCGCGGCCGTGCTGGAACAGAAAGGCGAAACGGCTACCCTCGACTGGCTCAAAGGCATGAAAACCAACGCCAGCGTGTACCGCGGCAACAGCGCCGTGCTCAAAGCGGTGAACGCCGGGCAGATCGACAGCGGCGTGATCTACCACTATTACAGCTTCGTCGATCAGTCCAAGACCGGCGAAAACAGCCAGAACACCAAGCTCTACTACTTCAAGCACCAGGATCCGGGCGCGTTTGTCAGCACGTCCGGCGCGGGCGTACTGGCCTCCAGCAAACATCAGGAAGAGGCGCAGAAGTTCGTCAAATACATCACCGGCAAAGAAGGCCAGGAGATTCTCCACAGCGGCACCTCGTTTGAGTACGCGGTCGGCAAAGACGCGCCGTCCAACCCGAAACTGACGCCGTTGAAGGATCTCGACGCGCCTACAGTCGACGCGTCGAAACTCGACAGCAAGAAAGCCGTCGAGCTGATGACCCAGGCGGGAATCCTGTAAGTGCTCCCCGAAACCCTACCCGCGCAGGTTGCAGTGACCGCCTCCGCGAGCCTTAGACTTAAACCCCGCGCCCTCACCGGTCGCGGGGGCTCGTGGGTGGTTGCGCTGGCGATCGGTGTTTCATTACTGTCGCTGCTGCCGATCGCGTTTGTCCTCGGCGTGTCGTGGGCCACCGGTTGGGCAACCATCGAAGCCTTGGTGTTTCGTCCACGGGTGGCGGAACTGCTGATCAACACCGTGTTGCTGGTGTTGATCACCTTGCCGCTGTGCATTCTGCTCGGCACCGCACTGGCATGGCTGACCGAACGCACCGATCTGCCCGGTCGACGCCTATGGTCATTGCTGGCCGTGGCGCCACTGGCGATACCGGCCTTCGTGCATAGCTATGCGTGGGTCAGCCTGATTCCATCGATTCACGGTTTATCGGCCGGCGTGCTGGTGTCGGTGATCGCCTATTTTCCGTTTCTCTACTTGCCGATTGCCGCAACCTTGCGCCGACTTGATCCGGCGATCGAAGACGTCGCCGAATCCCTCGGTCTCAAGCCTTGGGCGGTGTTTTTCCGGGTGGTGTTGCCGCAGTTGCGCCTGGCGATCTGTGGCGGTGCGTTGCTGGTCGGGCTGCATTTGCTGGCCGAATATGGCCTGTACGCGATGATTCGTTTCGACACGTTCACCACGGCGATTTTCGATCAGTTCAAATCGACCTTCAACGGCCCGGCAGCGAACATGCTGGCGGGCGTTCTGGCGTTGTGCTGCCTGGCGATGCTCACCGCCGAATCCGCCGCCCGGGGCAAGGCGCGCTATGCGCGCGTGGGTTCCGGCAGTGCCCGCGAACAACGCACGGTTCGGCTCGGTCGTGGCAGCGTGATCCTCGGGCTCGGTCTGCAAGTGCTGACCTGCCTGCTCGCCCTCGGCGTGCCGCTGCTGACATTGAGTCGCTGGTTGATCGCCGGTGGCTGGGACGTGTGGGGCGGCGACGAACTGTTGCCTGCGCTGCTGCAAACCCTGTCGTTTGGCGTCGCCGGTGCGCTGTTGACCAGTCTGGCGGCGATTCCGATTGCCTGGCTGTCGATCCGCGCGCCGGGCAAATTGCAGCGTCTGCTCGAAGGCTGCAACTACATCACCAGTTCCCTGCCGGGGATTGTCGTGGCGCTGGCACTGGTCACCGTGACCATCCATTTCGCCCGGCCGATCTACCAGACCACCATCACCGTGCTGCTCGCCTATCTGCTGATGTTCCTGCCACGCGCACTGGTCAGCCTGCGTGCCGGTTTTGCCCAGGCGCCAGTAGAACTGGAGAACATTGCGCAAAGCCTCGGCCGATCACCCCTGCGCGCCTTGTGGCTGATCACCTTGCGCCTCGCGGCACCGGGCGCTGCCGCCGGCGCCGCGCTGGTGTTTCTGGCGATTACCAATGAACTGACCGCGACCTTGCTGCTCGCCCCCAACGGCACCCGTACGCTGGCCACCGGCTTCTGGGCGATGACCAGCGAAATCGATTACGCCGCCGCCGCGCCTTACGCACTGTTGATGGTGCTGCTTTCGCTGCCGCTGACGGCCCTCCTCTATCACCAATCCAGGCGCACCGCTGGCCGATGAACGCACTCGAACTGATCTCCCTGAACAAGTCCTTTGGCGCCCAGAAAGCGCTGGATGACATCTGCCTGTCAGTGCCGACCGGCAGCCGCACGGTGATTGTCGGCCCGTCCGGCTCCGGCAAAACCACGCTGTTGCGGATAATTGCCGGGTTTGAATTCCCCGACGCCGGCAGCCTGACCCTCAACGGTCAGGTGCTGGTCGACAGCACCCATGCGGTGCCCGCCTACCAACGGCAGATCGGCTATGTTCCGCAGGACGGCGCGTTGTTTCCGCACATGACCGTCGCCGCCAATATCGGGTTCGGCCTGGCACTGACCGGCGCGGCCAGACACGAGCGGATCAAGGAGCTGATGGACAGCGTCGCGCTGGACGCCAACATGGCCGAGCGTTGGCCCCATGAACTGTCTGGCGGCCAGCAGCAACGAGTGTCCCTCGCCCGGGCCCTCGCGCAGCAGCCACGGCTGATGCTGCTGGATGAACCGTTCTCCGCCCTCGACACCGGCCTGCGCAGCGCCATGCGCAAAATGGTCGCGCGCTTGCTTGAGGACGCCGGCGTCACCACGATTCTGGTGACCCACGATCAGGGCGAAGCGCTGTCCTTTGCCGATCAGTTGGCAGTGATGCGCGGCGGGCGGCTGGTGCAGTCCGGGCATCCGATGGACCTTTACCGCTTTCCCCGCGACGAGCAAACCGCACATTTTCTCGGCGAAGCCGTGGTGATGCCGGCACGGATCGAATCCGGTCTGGCCCACTGCGATCTCGGTCAAGTGCCGGTGAACAGCAACGGTTTTATTGGCGACGCGCAGATCATGCTCAGGCCCGAGCAGTTGCAGTTGTCCGGCGCCGTAATCGGCACACAAGGCTGCCCCGCCGTGGTCACTGAGCGCGATTTTGCCGGCAACACCTGCACCCTCACCGTCGAACTGCGTTCGCCGATCACTCAGGATCCCGGGCGGTCGCTGCTGGTGCGCAGCTCCGGCATGCACGCGCCGCCTGCTGGCAGCGACGTGCAGTTATCGGTGCTCGGTGCGGCGCATCTGTTCGCCGCGTCCTGATTACAGATCGAAGCGATCCACCGCACGCCGCCGCTCGTTGTCATCACGCACATCGTAGTTGGCGGTGGTCTGGATGTTGCTGTGGTGCGCGAGTTTCTGCGCGATCGACAGATCATGTTCCTCGATGACCCGCGTGATAAACGAGCGACGGAAGTCGTGCGGCATGATCTTCACCCCGACCTGCGTGCCGCGCTGACGGGCGATGTAGTAGATCGCGTGTTTGGTGATGCGCTCGCGGGTGATGTGGCTGCCGCGACGGATGCGGTTGAACAGAAAGGCATCGTCGCGCTCGCCTTCCTTCAGTTGCGAGCGCCGCAGTTCCAGCCACGCATCAAGTTTGGCGAATGCCCAGGCCGGCGCGTACTTGATCAGTTGTTTGTTGCCTTTGCCGGTGACGGTCAGGCTGCGCTCAGTGAAGTCGACCTGATTCAAGTCCAGGTCCACCGACTCCGATTTGCGCATGCCGGTGCCGTACAACAACGCAATCACCGCTGCGTCGCGCAGCCCTTGCGGACGCGGATCGGCGGCGCAGACTTCCATCAATTCGTGGATCAAGGTGCGCTTCAAGTTGCGCCCCTGGGACAAGCGCGTGCCGGCAATGGCTTTGACCGAACGCATTTTCAACAAATGATCCTGAGAGATCAGGCTCATGCGCCAGGCTTCATTCATCACACCGCGCACGGCATTCACATAAAGCGAAGAAGTGTTGGGCGCATAGTTGTCTTCGCGCAAAGCGGCGACCAGCGCAACAACATCTTCAGGTTGTAATGCGTGCCAGGGAATATCCTCGACATTCATGTCTTCAAAGCCGAGGCGGTCGGCCGCATCCTGCAAAACATAGCGCATGGTCAGCTGGCTGGAGGGGGCCAGGCGCGCCAGATACAGGGTCATCGGATTGGTTTGGCGGGTTTGCAGCGGTACAACGGACAAGTCAGTCAAACGTAAAGGCCTTGAGTAAAAACAATTCAACACACCAACTAATAACTGCAACATTCCCAGTGTAAGGGGAACACTTCTGTAGGACTTTTCTACTAAAAATGACGATAAGCGGCAGAAGTCTGAACAGTGGCTGTATGGGGTTCAGATAAACGATTCGCCGACCGGTTTTTCATGTTCCTTTCACAAAAACGGGCATAACCTTAATTCCAACAGATCCCGTGTCGGCGCCGTTCAAACTGCCGCGCGAAGCCACAAAAGTCAACCGAACCCCGACGGTAAGTCTTTTCAGCAACTTATTGATGCAAAGGTAATTTTTGCGTCTACGCTGAGATTGGATCCTACCCGGTGAATTGGTTTTCTTCTGATTGTTTGTGATGAGGTGTTCATGAGTCAGGCGTTTCTCCCCTTCTCTCGCCCGAGTATCGGCGATGAAGAAATTGCAGCCGTTGAACAAGTATTGCGTTCCGGCTGGATCACCACCGGACCGAAAAATCAGGCACTCGAAGAACAATTCGCGCAATACGTTGGCTGTCGCCACGCGGTGGCACTTTCGTCCGCCACCGGCGGCATGCACGTTACCTTGCTGGCGCTGGGCATTGGCCCGGGTGACGAAGTCATCACCCCGTCGCAGACCTGGGTCTCGACCGCCAACATGATTTCCCTGCTCGGCGCCACGCCGGTGTTCGTCGACGTTGATCGCGACACCTTGATGACCGATGCCGCGCGCATCGAAGCCGCCATCACCCCACGCACCAAAGCAATCATTCCGGTGCATTACGCCGGCGCCGCATTTGATCTTGATCCGCTGTATGCGCTGGCCGACAAGCACGGCATCGCGGTCATCGAAGACGCCGCCCACGCTGCCGGCACCCGTTACAAGGGCCGCCACGTCGGCTCGCAAGGCACGGCGATTTTCTCCTTCCACGCGATCAAGAACATGACCTGTGCCGAAGGCGCGATGTTCGTCACCGACAACGAAGCCCTGGCCAGCCGTGTGCGCATGCTCAAGTTCCATGGTTTGGGTGTCGACGCCTACGATCGCCTGACCGGTGGCCGCAAGCCGCAGGCGCAAGTGATGGAGCCGGGTTTCAAATACAACCTCGCCGACATCAATGCGGCGATTGCCCTGGTGCAACTGGAGCGTCTCGACGCGATCAACGCGCGCCGCACTGAACTGGCCGCCGCCTACCGGCAAAAACTCGAAGGCCTGCCGGTGCAACCACTGGCTTTGCCCGCCTACGCACAAACCCACGCCTGGCACCTGTTCATCCTGCGCATCGACAGCGAGCGCTGCGGCATGGACCGCGAAGCCTTCATGAAAGGCTTGCAGGACCAGGGCATCGGTACCGGTATCCATTTCATCGCCACTCACCTGCACACCTGGTATCGCCAGCGTGACCCCGATCTGTATCTGCCCAACACCGAATGGAACTCGGCGCGGCTGTGCTCGATTCCGTTGTTCCCCGACATGAGCGATCAAGACCTTGATCGCGTGGTCGGTGCCATCGCCACTCTTATGGACAAACGCCCGTGAAACCTTATCCGATCCGCTGTGTGTCGATCGTTATCCCGGTCTACAACGAACAGGACAGCCTGCCGGAACTGCTGCGCCGTACTGAAGCCGCCTGCCAGATGCTGCGTCACGACTTTGAAATCGTCCTCGTCGACGACGGCAGCCGTGACGAGTCCGCCAACCTTCTGGAAGAAGCCGCGACCTGTGAAGACAGCCCGTTCGTGGCGGTCATCCTCAACCGTAACTACGGCCAGCACGCAGCAATCATGGCCGGTTTCGAACAATGCAAAGGCGATGTCGTGATCACCCTCGACGCCGACCTGCAGAACCCGCCGGAAGAAATCCCGCGGCTGGTCGCCGAAGCGGAAAAGGGTTACGACGTGGTCGGCACCGTGCGCGGCAACCGCCGAGATTCGGCCCTGCGCCGCTATCCGTCGAAGCTGATCAACCTCGCCGTGCAACGCTCCACCGGCGTCGCCATGAGCGACTACGGCTGCATGCTGCGCGCTTACCGCCGGACGATCATCGACGCAATGCTCGCCTGCCGTGAACGCAGCACCTTCATCCCGATTCTGGCCAACAGCTTCGCCCGCCACACCACCGAAATCGTCGTGGCCCACGCCGAACGTGAGCACGGCGATTCGAAGTACAGCCCGATGCGTCTGATCAACCTGATGTTCGACCTGGTCACCTGCATGACCACCACGCCGTTGCGCCTGCTGAGCATCGTCGGTTTCACCATGGCCGGGCTTGGATTGCTGTTTGCTTTTGCGTTGATCGTCATGCGTCTGGCCTTCGGTTCCGGCTGGGCCGGTGACGGCATGTTCGTGCTGTTCGCCGTGCTCTTCGTGTTCACCGGTGGCCAGTTCATCGGCATGGGCCTGCTCGGCGAATACCTGGGACGCATGTACAGCGACGTGCGCGCCCGCCCGCGTTTCTTCATTGAAAAAGTCTTGCGCAGCCACGCCGCCGAGCCGGCGCCTGCAGTCACCGTTGATGGTCTCTCCACTACTACTTCTACTACCGGTCAGGTTCTCTCATGAGTGCAAAAACTGTTGTCTTCGCTTATCACGATATTGGTTGCGCCGGCATTCAAGCCTTGCTCGACAGCGGCTACGACATCGCGGCGGTGTTCACTCACGCCGATGACCCGAAAGAGAACGCGTTCTACGGATCGGTTGCGCAACTGTGCGCCAACAAAGGCATCCCGGTGCACGCGCCGGAAGACGTCAACCACCCGTTGTGGATCGAGCGGATTGCCAAGCTCGCCCCTGAGTACATTTTCTCGTTCTACTACCGCAACCTGCTGAGCGAGTCGTTGCTGGCCGTGGCCAAAAAAGGTGCGTTCAACCTGCACGGTTCGCTGCTGCCAAGCTACCGTGGCCGCGCCCCAGCCAACTGGGTACTGGTCAACGGCGAAAGCGAAACCGGCGTCACTTTGCACCGCATGGTCAAGCGTGCCGATGCCGGCGCCATCGTTGCTCAGCAACGTGTCGCCATCGAACGCAGCGACACCGCGTTGAGCCTGCACGGCAAATTGCGCGCTGCGGCCAGCGATCTGTTGCGTGACACCCTGCCAGCCATGCTGCAAGGCAAGATCAGCGAAACCCCGCAGGACGAATCGAAAGCCAGCGTATTCGGGCGTCGCACCGCCGCCGACGGCAAACTGCTCTGGGCGAAACCGGCCGAGCAACTGTTCAACCTGGTGCGTGCGGTGACCCAACCGTATCCGGGCGCGTTCTGCGCGGTCGGCGAACACAAACTCATCGTCTGGAGCGCCGAAGTCGTCAAAGGCAACGACGGTCAGGCGCCGGGCCGGGTGATCAGTGTCGACCCGCTGCGCATTGCCTGTGGCGAAGACTCGCTGGTGATCCTCTCCGGCCAGCGCAACGACAACGGCCTGTTCCTCAGTGGCCCACAACTGGCCAACGAACTCGGCCTGGTCGACGGCTCGCTGTTGCGCGGTGCCGAATCCGGCCGTGCGCCACGTCGCACTCGCGTGCTGATCCTTGGCGTCAACGGTTTTATCGGCAATCACTTGTCCGAGCGCCTGCTGCGCGATGACCGCTATGAAGTCTATGGTCTGGACATCGGTTCCGACGCCATCGACCGTCTGCGCAGCCATCCGCACTTCCACTACGTCGAAGGCGACATCAGCATTCACTCCGAGTGGATCGAGTACCACATCAAGAAGTGCGACGTGGTCCTGCCGCTGGTGGCCATCGCCACGCCGATCGAATACACCCGCAACCCGCTGCGTGTGTTCGAACTCGACTTCGAAGAAAACCTGAAACTGGTGCGCTACTGCGTCAAGTACAACAAGCGCGTGATCTTCCCGTCGACCTCGGAAGTCTATGGCATGTGCCAGGACAAACACTTCGATGAAGACACTTCCAACCTGGTGGTCGGCCCGATCAACAAGCAGCGCTGGATTTACTCCGTGTCCAAGCAACTGCTGGACCGGGTGATCTGGGCCTACGGCGCCAAGGGCTTGAATTTCACCCTGTTCCGCCCGTTCAACTGGATGGGCCCGCGCCTTGACCGTCTGGATTCGGCCCGCATCGGCAGCTCCCGCGCCATCACCCAGTTGATCCTCAACCTGGTCGAAGGCACGCCGATTCGCCTGTTCGACGGTGGCGAGCAGAAGCGCTGCTTCACCGACATCGCCGATGGCGTTGAGGCGCTGGCACGGATCATCGATAACGACAACGACGTCTGCAACGGCCAGATCATCAACATCGGCAACCCGGACAACGAAGCCAGCATCCGTCAGTTAGGCGAAGAGCTACTGCGTCAGTTCGAAGCGCACCCGCTGCGTGACAACTTCCCGCCGTTCGCCGGTTTCCGCGACGTGGAAAGCAAGGCGTTCTACGGTGCCGGTTACCAGGATGTTGAGCACCGTAAACCCAGCATTGCCAACGCCAAGCGTCTGCTCGACTGGACGCCGACCGTGGAAATGCGCGAGACCATCGGCAATACGCTCGATTTCTTCTTGCGCGAGGCCATGCTCGAAATCGCGGACAAGAAGTAATGCAGGCAGGACTTCGTATCGACGTCGACACCTACCGCGGCACCCGTGAAGGTGTGCCGCGGCTGCTGGAAATGCTCGACGAGGCGCAGATCAAGGCAACGTTCTTCTTCAGTGTCGGCCCGGACAACATGGGCCGGCATCTGTGGCGCCTGATCCGCCCGCAGTTTCTCTGGAAAATGCTCCGCTCCAATGCTGCCGGCCTGTACGGCTGGGACATTCTGCTCGCCGGCACCGCGTGGCCGGGCAAGCCGATCGGCCGCGATCTCGGGCACCTGATGCGTCAGGCCCGCGACGCCGGTCATGAAGTGGGCCTGCATGCGTGGGATCACCACGGCTGGCAGGCCAATGCCGGGCGCTGGAGCCATGCGCAACTGATCGAGCAGATCCGTCAGGGCGTCGACACTTTGAGCGACATTCTCGGCGAGAAAGTCGAGTGCTCGGCCGCCGCCGGTTGGCGTGCGGACGAACGCGTGATCGAGGCCAAGCAAGCCTTCGGCTTTCGCTACAACAGCGATTGCCGTGGGCAACATCTGTTTCGCCCTTTGCTGGCCGACGGTACGCCGGGCACCCCGCAGATTCCGGTGGACCTGCCGACCTTCGACGAAGTCGTCGGCCCCATCGTCGCGGCGCGGGATTTCAACGGTTTCATCCTTGATCACTTTCGCCCGCAACAACTCAACGTCTACACCATTCACGCCGAAGTAGAAGGGATTCTGATGGCTGAGGATTTTCGTCAATTGTTGGCCGATGCGCGCCAACGCAACATCGACTTCAAACCACTGGGCGACTTGCTGCCCGAGTTCTTCAACACCTTGCCCGTGGGTCGCGTGCAACGCGGCGCCCTCGACGGCCGTGAAGGCTGGCTGGGAGTGCAAGGCGCATGATTAAACGCTGGACGCTGCCACTGCTGTTGCTGGGTATTTGCTTGCTGGCCTATCTGCTGCCGCTAGGCACGCACGGTTTGTGGATTCCTGATGAGACCCGTTACGCACAGATCAGCCAGGACATGCTGCTCAGTGGCAACTGGGTGTCGCCGCACTTCATGAGCCTGCGTTATTTCGAGAAGCCGATTGCCGGTTACTGGATGATCGCGCTGGGTCAGGAGTTGTTCGGGCAGAACCTGTTCGGCGTGCGCTTTGCGTCGGCGCTCAGCACCGGGTTGAGCGTGCTGCTGTGCTATCTGCTCGCCCGGCGCTTGTGGAACGAGCCGCGCAAAAGCTTCGTCTGCGCCCTGCTCTATATGAGTTTCACTATCGTCGCCGGTCAGGCCGGTTACGCCAACCTCGATCCGCAATTCACCTTCTGGGTCAATCTGAGTCTGGTGGCGCTGTGGTTTGCCCTCGACAGTCAAACCGGCGGCAAGCGCATGGCAGCCTGGGCGGTAATGGGGCTGGCCTGTGGCATGGGTTTCATGACCAAAGGCTTTCTCGCCTGGCTGCTGCCGGTGCTGATCGCCCTGCCGTGGATGCTCTGGCAAAAACGCTGGCGTGAACTGCTGATGTTCGGCCCGGTGGCGATTGCCGTGGCGATCCTCGTCAGCCTGCCGTGGGTGCTCGCGGTGCATGCGCAGGAGCCGGACTACTGGCGGTTCTTCTTCTGGCACGAGCATATCCGCCGCTTTGCCGGTGACGATGCGCAACACGATGCGCCCTGGTGGTTCTACCTGCCACTGCTGGTGGCGTTCAGTCTGCCGTGGGTGGGGCTGCTGCCGACCGCGTTCAAACAAGCCTGGCAAAGCCGTGCTCAGCCGAAAGTGGTCTTTGTGCTGCTCTGGCTGGCGATGCCGCTGGGGTTTTTCAGCCTGGCCAACGGCAAACTGCCGACCTACATCCTGCCGTGCCTGCTGCCGATAGCGTTGTTGCTGGGCAATGCGCTCGCCGACCGTTTGCGCCTGGAGCAAGGACGTGCGCTGAGCATCAATGGCCTGCTCAATCTGGCGCTGGGCATCGTGTTGCTGATCGCGCTGGTTTATCTGCAACTGACCAAACCGGTTTACGACCACGAACTGCACAGCATGGTGCTGGTGTTTATCGCGCTGATCGGCTGGATCATCGCCAACCTGCTGCAAGCCTTTCTGCCGCTGCAATGCTGGGCAGCACCGGCACTCGGCAGCCTGTTGCTGATTGCGGTGTTGCCGGCGGCGCTGCCGAAATCGGTGGTCGCCAACAAGATGCCGGATCAGTTCATCAAGCATCACGTCACGGAACTGGCGCAGACCACCCATTTGCTGAGCAACGATCTGGGGGCTGCTTCGGCGCTGGCCTGGCGCCTGAAAACGCCGCAAGTGGCGTTGTACAACACGATAGGCGAACTGAAATATGGCCTTGCCTATCCTGACGGCGTTCAACAGCGGGTTGACACCAAAGACGTGCAACGGTGGATGCGCGAGGCGCGCCGCAGCGGTTCGGTCGGCGTGGTGATGCGCGTCAAGGGGCAGGACGAACTGGACGAAATCGACAAGTTGCCCAAGGACGGCCTCCGTTACGAACAGGGCAACCTGGTGATCATGATCCTGCCCAAGGAGGCGTCATGAGCCTGTTGCTGCTGTTGGCCGCGTGCCTGCTGACCTGCCTCGGCCAGGTGGCGCAGAAGTACGCCGTGGAGAGCTGGCGCGGCGTCGAGTCGGGCTGGGCCGAAAAGCTGCGTACGCCGTGGTTGTGGTTGGCCCTGCTCGCCCTCGGCTCAGGTCTGTTGGTCTGGTTGCTGGTGTTGCAGCGTCTGGAAGTCGGCATCGCCTACCCGATGCTCAGCCTCAACTTCGTGCTGATCACCCTGATTGCGCGCTTCGTCTTCCGTGAACCCATCGACCGCCAGCATTGGTTTGGCGTGGCATTGGTGATCGGCGGCGTGGTTTTGCTGGGGCAACAGTCATGAATCAACGTCGCGGCATCACCTTCGCGCTGGGCAGCGTGTTCCTCGTCAGCGCTGCGCAACTGGGCATGCGCTGGAGCATGACCCGCCTGCCCGTGCCGGAACAATGGCTGCACATCGACAGCTTCGATTGGCGGGCGCTGGCCGTGGTCATTGCGGCGGTTTTTGCCTACGCCCTGTCGATGCTTTGCTGGCTCGCCGCCCTGCGCGATCTGCCGCTGGGCCGGGCTTACTCGCTGCTGAGCATCAGCTATGCGCTGGTGTATCTGCTGGCGGCCAGTCTGCCGCTGTTCAACGAATCCTTCAGTTTCACTAAATCACTGGGCGTGGCGCTGGTCATGCTCGGGGTCATCACCATCAACACTCGTCCGGCTCGTGCGCCCGAATTCAGGAGTGCTCCATGAAAATCACAGTATTTGGCAGCGGTTACGTCGGTCTGGTGCAAGCGGCTGTGTTGGCCGAGGTCGGCCATGATGTCGTGTGCATGGACGTCGACCAGAAGAAGGTCGACCTGTTGCGCCAGGGTCATGTCAGCATTTTTGAGCCTGGGCTGGCCAGCCTCGTTCGTGAGGGTCTGGATTCGAAACGCCTGCAATTCACCACTGATGAGCAACTTGCCGTGCAGCACGGTCGAGTCGCGTTTATCGCCGTCGGTACGCCGTCGCGTGAGGATGGCTCGGCAGACCTGCGCTACGTGCTATCGGTCGGCGATGCGATTGCCCGCCATCGTGAGCAGCCGTTGATCATCGTCGAGAAATCCACGGTGCCCGTGGGCACTGGCGACACCCTGCGCGCGCACATCGAAAAAGCGCTGGTCAAGGTCGGCCGCCTGCTGCAGTTCGATATCGTCTCCAACCCGGAATTCCTCAAGGAAGGCTCGGCCGTTGCTGACTGCCGCCGCCCGGACCGCATCGTCATCGGCTGCGAAGGCGATGAAGTGCGCGACGTAATGCGCGATCTGTACTCGCCATTCAACCGCAACCACGACCGCATCATGTTCATGGACCTGCGCAGCGCCGAGCTGACCAAGTACGCCGCCAACTGCATGCTGGCGACCAAGATCAGTTTCATCAACCAGATCGCCGAACTCGCCGAACACCTGGGCGCCGACATCGAATCAGTACGCCAGGGCATCGGCGCCGACACGCGCATCGGTTACCACTTCATCTATCCGGGCTGCGGTTATGGCGGCTCGTGCTTCCCCAAAGACATGCGCGCGTTGATCCACAGCGCCGAAGAAGCGCACTGCTCCAGCGATTTGCTGCAAGCGGTCGAGGCGATCAACCAGCGGCAGAAACACAAGTTGTTCGAGCGCATCAACGCGTTCTACAAGGGTGACCTGCGCGGCAAGACTTTCGCCCTGTGGGGCCTGGCGTTCAAACCCAACACCGATGACATGCGCGATGCGCCAAGCCGTGTCCTGCTCGAAGAACTGTGGGCCGCCGGTGCCAGCGTGCGCGCCTTCGACCCGGAAGCCATGCAGGAAACCCAGAACCTTTATCCGGACGAGTCGAAGCTGATGCTAATGGGCACGCCAGAATCGGTACTGCCCGGCGCCGACGCATTGATCATCTGCACCGAATGGCAGCAGTTCAAGGCGCCGGATTTCGATCTGATCAAACAGCGCCTCAACAGTCCGGTGATCTTCGACGGCCGTAACCTCTACGACGCCGAGCGTCTGGCACGTAACGGTTTCCATTACTTCCCGATGGGCCGTGGCGAATCGCGTAAGTTGCCGATCCCGCTGCAACAATGGCCACACGCGTCCGACGTCGCTTGATCAGCTTATCGCCTGAGATTCGCCGGCAGTCCCTGATCGCAGGGCTGCTGGCGTTTTTAGTGTTCATCGCCGGGGTCTACGGGCAGGCCCCGATCGGTTTCGATTCGCGGTTCGTCTTGTTCGCGCAAGAGATGCTGCGGCATGGGCCGACGGTGTTTCCGACCACCTATGGTCAGCCGTATGCGGACTATTCAGCGGTTTCGACGCTGTTCATCTGGCTGCTGTCGCTGCCGTTCGGCACTGTGAACGCGTTTACGGCGTGGGCGCCAAGTGCCGTCGCCGGTGCGCTGATCGTGACGCTGATGTATCGACTGCTGGCGCCGTACTCGCGGCGTTGGGCGTTGATCAGTATTGCGTTGCTGATGCTCACCAGCGGTTTCGTCACTGAAGTGCGCGCGGTGTCGCAGGACTTGATGCTCGCGGCGGTGGCCTTCGCGGTGTTCTATCTGGGTTATGCCCATGAGCATTTTGCCGGCAGGCATCACTGGCCGTTGATCTTCGCGTTGCTGCTGCTCGGCTTCGGCATTCGCGGGCCGATTGGGCTGGTGGTGCCGACCGGCATGCTGTGCAGCTATTACCTGCTCAACCGTGAGTGGTCGCGACTGCTGGTGTTCGGCGTACTGGCTTCGCTGCTGCTCGCAGCCTGTGTCGGCCTGCTGTTGTGGCTGGCGAAACTCAGCGGTGGCCCGGTCTTCTTGCAGGACGTGATCCGCATGCAGTTCATGGGGCGCATGGACGGCAGCGAAGGCGTCAGCGGTTCGCTGTATTACTTCACCAGTTCGTTCGGCAACTACGCGCTGGCCTATCCGCTGGCATTGCTGGTACTGGTGGCGGCCTGGCTGAGCAAGCCGCAGCAACGTGGCCCGGCGCTGCGTCTGGTGCAGTACTGCGCGGCGGCGGGACTGATTGTGATGGTCGGCCTGTCGATTCCTCAAGCGAAGAAAGCGCGGTATCTGCTGCCGATGCTGCCGATGGCGGCGATCATTGCGGCGTATCCGTTTCAGGTTGCGCATGGGCGAGTGTTCCGCTATTTGCGCGGCTTGATCATGTGCTTGTGGCTGGTCACGCCGGGCTTGCTTCTGGTGGTTTTGCTGGTCGCTCAACGGCGCTTTCCCGAGCAATTGAGTGACGTGTCTTGGGTGTTGATCGCGCTGGGCCTGCTGCAACTCTTGGCGTTGTCGCGATTGTTGCTCCCACGTTGGCGTGTCGAGGTATTGGCGTTGTCCGCGGTGTTGGCGTTGTGGACGGTGTACGCGGCAGTGTTCGAGCCGGTGGAGCGGCGTTTGTACGACACCCAGGCATTCAGTCACGCGGTGTTTGCCCAGGTTCAACAAAACCCGGCGCCGCTGGTGCTGCACGGCATGGGCAAGGATGCGAAAGCGATCAAGTTCATGGTCAATATCGAGCAGGATCTGCAACCGCAGTTCAGCGACTCGATCCAGCAACTGGAGGCGCTCAAAGGTCCGGCGTGGCTGATGATGGATCGCAGTGATCTGCCATCTCTCAAGGGCACGCCGCTGGAAAGCGCGCAGCCGGTGTTGAACGGGCGTTTTGATAAAAACGACTATGTATTGCTGTGGCTGAAACCGTAACCTGTCGACCTCTTGATCGGCAGGATTCGCCTCAACATGACCTTCGACGTACGCCGCGCCAGCCCTGCTGACGCGGTTGCCCTCCCCGCGATCGAGCGTTCGGCCGCGCAATTGTTTCGTCTTGAACCGCCGTTGGCGTGGCTGGCTAATGCCGAGGTGCCCGATGCTGGCCAACATCTGCAGGCCATCGAACAGGCGTACGTGTGGGTTGCTGAAAATAGCGATGGGCAACTGACTGGATTTGTTCGTGCTGTAGACATTGATCAGCACATGCACATTGAGGAGCTATCCGTCAGTCAGGCTTTTCAAGGACAAGGCATGGGTCGCGCACTGGTTGCGGCAGTCATTGAACAAGCGCGCGTGATGCAGTTGAACTCAGTGACGCTGACCACCTTCCGCGATCTGCCGTGGAATGCACCGTTTTATCAACGGATGGGATTTGTCGAGTTGACGCCTGCACACACCGACCGCCATTTGCGCGATGCGCTGCAAGCCGAAGTTCTATTCGGCTTTCCCGCAAAGCGCCGCTGCGCGATGCGCCTGCCCCTGATTTGAAAGCAATGAAGGTCCTTGTGGGAGCGAGCCTGCTCGCGAAGGCGGAGTGTCAGTCAACATTGATGTATCTGACCCGACGCATTTGCGAGCAGGCTCGCTCCCACAGGGATGGTGTTATGGCAGCTTGACCTGTGGTGACTGGCCGGTAAGGATGGCGTACGCCCGCCAGGCATTTGAAATAAGGACATTGACCCTTCGTGGCTACCTACTCGCGCCTCATCCGCCGGTTGATGATCAGTTCGCTGACCGTCGTCATCAGCCGCGCGCTGATCAGCCCGCTACTGACGCTGTTCCTCAGCAACAAGCTCGACCTCAACCCGCAAGACGTCGGCCTGCTGCTGGGGATCGCGGTGTTCAGCGCCACGTTGTTGTCGCTCTATGGCGGCTACATCATCGATCGGCTGGACAAGCGCCAGTTGCTGATCCTGACCATGCTTTCCAGCGGTATCGGTCTGATCCTGCTGTCCTTCGCGCAGAATCTGTACCTGGTCACCCTGGTGCTGATCATCAGCGAAACCGCGTCGGCGCTGTTCCTGATCTGCTCCAAAGCCATCCTCAGTGAAAACCTGCCAGTGGGCCAGCGAGTCAAGGCGTTTTCCCTGAACTACACGCTGACCAACATCGGTTACGCCGTCGGCCCGATGATCGGCGTGGTGATTGCCGGCGTTCAGCCGTCAGCGCCGTTTATCGTCGCGGGCGCGATTGCCATCGGGAGCATCTTTCTCCTGCTCGGTGCCACGCGTGAAGTGAATCCGGTCTCGGCAATCGCTGCGCCACCCAGCTTTCTGAAAACCCTGATCATCCTGAAGAACGACCGCACGATGATCCTGTTTACCTTGGGCTGCCTGCTCAGCACGCTGGTGCACGGGCGTTTCACCCTGTACCTGTCGCAATACCTGCTGGTCACCCGCACCCAGCAACAGACGCTGGATACCATGGCCGCCCTCCTTGCCTGCAACGCGATCACAGTGATTGTGTTGCAGTACCAGATCGGCCGATTACTCACCCGCGAGCATCTGCGCCACTGGATTGCCGGCGGCACCGCGTTGTTCATCGTCGGGCTGATCGGCTTCAGTCTGGCTGACAGCCTGGTCGGCTGGTGCGTGGCGATGTTCATCTTCACCTTGGGCGAGATGATCATTTACCCGGCCGACTTTCTGTTTGTCGACACCCTCGCCCCGGAAGAATTGCGCGGTAGCTATTACGGCGCGCAGAACCTGGCCGCGCTTGGCGGTGCGTTCAGTCCGGTCATGTGCGGGTTTCTGCTGATGCACACATCGGCACCGAGCATGTTCTATGCCTTGAGCGCACTGGCGGCTGTGGGCGGCTATTTGTGTTTCGTCAGTGGCCGTCGCGCCGCTTCAATTCAAAATTAATGCACTAAATCTGCATTAATATGAATTTGTCAGCATCGAGTTTGCCCGGCACACTGTGCGCGTTCCTCCCCCAATGTTGGAACACTTCGAGGGCTTTCCGGATATGCCGGACAAGTCCTTTTTTTGCCTCGAATTTGCTGCAAGGATCGGATTCACATGCTCGCTCGCTGGTTGCCCGCCGCCATCAACACCCGTCCCACCGAATGGAGCCGCGCCGCCATCGGCATGGCGTTGGGCACGTTGTTCAGTGTGTGGTTGTGCGCGCAGGTGTTCAGCCACGAGGTCGCCTATCACCTGATCGGCCCGCTGGGCGCATCGGCGGTGTTGCTGTTCGCCGTGTCCTCCGGCGCCCTCGCCCAGCCGTGGTCGATTGTCGGTGGCTATTTATGTGCTGGCGTGGTCGCGTTGCTGGTGGCGCATGTGCTTGGCCGAACCCTTGGCAGCGCCTGTCTGGCGGCGGGTGTGGCGCTGATCCTGATGTGCTGGCTGCGTTGCCTGCATCC
Source organism: Pseudomonas sp. H1_D05 (assembly GCF_054682705.1). Lineage (NCBI taxonomy): Bacteria > Pseudomonadati > Pseudomonadota > Gammaproteobacteria > Pseudomonadales > Pseudomonadaceae > Pseudomonas > Pseudomonas sp. H1_D05. The sequence continues at coordinate 5,069,322 of NZ_CP162825.1, read as the reverse complement.
GCCCGCTGGCGCGTTGGCCCTGACGCTGGTGCTGGCGGATCCGGCGACCATCGCCATGGACTGGAAAGCCATGGAACCGGTGATGCTCGGCGCGGTGTGCATGCTGCTCAGCGCGCTTGCCTACAACAACCTGACACGGATCCGTTACCCGAAACGCCCGGCAGAACCGGCGCCGGTGCATGGGCCGGTCGACAGTCAGGCGATCACCGCCGAAGACCTGAAACTTGCCTTGGCCGAGATGGAAGCGTTTATCGACGTCACCCCCGAAGACCTCGAACAACTGATCCACGCCAGCGAACTGCACGCCAAACGGCGCAGCATTACCGAAACATTCCGCTGACCCCGGGTAGGCGCTGCCGCAGGCTGCTCCTACACACGAACGCGGCGATTCGGGTGATGTAAAAACGCAAACTCCCCCTGCGAATATCCCGGTTGTACAGGGCAAATTTGCACTGTTACGATCGGTTAACGCTCGCGCGCGAGCTTCTCGAATAAAGACAATAAAAGCAGGGAGTTACTGATGACAGCTCAGGCTTCATCCCAGCGGACCCCGTCCATGGATGCCACGCAAAACGAAGTGCTGGCCGAGGTTCGCAATCATATCGGTCACCTGACCCTCAACCGCCCCGCCGGTCTCAATGCCATTACCCTCGACATGGTGCGCTTGCTGCAACGGCAGCTCGACGCCTGGGCGACTGACGCCGATGTTCACGCCGTGGTCCTGCGCGGTGCCGGTGAAAAAGCCTTCTGTGCCGGTGGCGACATTCGGTCCCTGTACGACAGTTTCAAAAGCGGCGACACGCTGCACGAAGATTTCTTCGTCGAGGAATACGCCCTCGACCTGACGATTCATCACTACCGCAAACCGGTATTGGCGCTGATGGACGGTTTCGTTCTCGGCGGCGGCATGGGCCTGGTGCAAGGCGCCGATCTGCGTGTGGTCACCGAGAAGAGCCGTCTGGCCATGCCAGAAGTGGCCATCGGTTATTTCCCCGATGTCGGTGGCAGTTATTTCCTGCCGCGCATTCCCGGTGAGCTGGGCATCTATCTGGGGGTCAGCGGCGTGCAGATCCGTGCCGCCGACGCGCTGTATTGCGGCTTGGCCGACTGGTATCTGGACAGCAGCAAAGTGGCGCTGCTCGACGAAAGACTCGATCAGATGGAATGGCAGGACACACCGCTCAAGGCCCTGCAAAACCTGCTGGCCAAACACGCAGTGCAAACCTTGCCCGATGCGCCACTTGAGGCTTTGCGCCCGGCCATCGACCATTTCTTCGCCCTGCCGGACGTACCGAGCATGGTCGAGCAGTTACGCGCAGTGACGGTTGCCAACAGCCACGAATGGGCGACCACAACGGCTGACCTGCTGGAAACCCGCTCGCCGTTGGCCATGGCGGTGACCCTGGAGATGCTGCGTCGCGGCCGCCACTTGAGCCTGGAACAGTGCTTCGCGCTGGAGCTGCATCTGGATCGCCAGTGGTTCGCCCGCGGCGACCTGATCGAAGGCGTCCGCGCCCTGCTGATCGATAAAGACAAGACACCTCGCTGGAACCCGCCGACCCTCGCTGCGCTGGACGCAGAGCATGTCGCGAGTTTCTTCCACGGGTTTGCTGAGAGCGGGAGCTGAGCCATGCACGATCTCGAACTGACTGAAGAACAAGTGATGATCCGCGACATGGCCCGTGACTTTGCCCGTGGCGAAATCGCGCCCCATGCGCAGGCGTGGGAAAAGGCTGGCTGGATCGATGACGCGCTCGTCGCGAAGATGGGTGAACTCGGTTTGCTCGGCATGGTGGTACTCGAGGAATGGGGTGGCACCTACGTCGATTACGTCGCCTATGCCTTGGCCGTGGAAGAGATCTCTGCCGGTGACGGCGCAACCGGCGCCTTCATGAGTATCCATAACTCGGTGGGCTGCGGTCCGGTGCTCAATTACGGCAGCGAAGCACAGAAGCAAACGTGGCTGGCGGATCTGGCCAGCGGGCAAACCATCGGCTGCTTCTGCCTGACCGAACCGCAGGCCGGTTCCGAGGCGCACAACCTGCGTACCCGCGCCGAACTACGCGACGGCCAGTGGGTGATCAACGGCGCCAAGCAATTTGTCAGTAACGGCAAACGGGCGAAACTGGCGATCGTCTTTGCCGTGACCGATCCAGATCTGGGCAAGAAAGGTATTTCGGCGTTTCTGGTGCCGACCGATACAGCGGGGTTTATCGTTGATCGCACCGAGCACAAAATGGGCATTCGCGCCTCCGACACCTGCGCAGTGACGTTGAACAACTGCAGCATTCCCGAGGCCAATCTGCTCGGTGAACGCGGTAAAGGTCTGGCGATCGCCCTGTCCAACCTTGAAGGAGGACGCATCGGCATCGCTGCGCAAGCATTGGGCATCGCCCGTGCCGCGTTTGAAGCGGCGCTGGTGTATTCGCGCGATCGCATCCAGTTCGGCAAACCGATCAACGAGCACCAGAGCATCGCCAATCTGTTGGCCGACATGCACATGCAAATCAACGCGGCACGCCTGATGATCCTGCATGCGGCGCGACTGCGCACGGCGGGCAAACCGTGTTTGTCTGAGGCGTCACAGGCCAAACTGTTTGCGTCGGAAATGGCCGAGAAGGTCTGTTCGTCAGCGATTCAGATTCATGGCGGGTATGGGTATCTGGAGGATTATCCGGTCGAGAAGTATTACCGCGATGCGCGGATTACCCAGATCTATGAAGGGTCGAGCGAGATTCAGCGGATGGTGATTGCGCGGGAGCTGAAGAACTATCAGTTGTAACGGTGTTGGCCCCTTTCCCTCACCCCAGCCCTCCCGAAACGTCGGACCGCCCAGAGGGAGAGGGAGCCGACCGAGCTGTCTGGCGCTATGCATCGACCTGAAAGACCGAGTCGATTATCGATTCAATAAAGCACTTCCAGGTCGGCGTAAATCTGAAATATCCCCCAATCAGTCCCCTCTCCCTCCGGGAGAGGGTTAGGGTGAGGGGCGCGAGCAGGCTCGCTCCCACAGAGATCTCCAGCGAACACAGATTTTGTGAACGCCGATAACCTCATGTGGGAGCGAGCCTGCTCGCGAAGGCGTCAGCTCAGGCACCGCATTTATTTGCCTTTGAACTCAGCCTCACGCTTGGCAATAAACGCCGCCATCCCTTCCTTCTGATCCTGCGTCGCGAACGCGGCATGGAACACCCGGCGCTCAAAGCGCACGCCCTCAGTCAGATTGACCTCAAAGGCTCGGTTGACGCTTTCCTTGACCATCATCGCAATCGGCAACGACTTGCTGGCAATCACCGCAGCAACCTTCAACGCTTCATCCAACAACTCATCGCTCGGCACAATCCGCGCAACGATGCCGCAACGCTCGGCCTCCACCGCATCGATCATGCGCCCGCTCAGGCACATTTCCATGGCTTTCGCCTTGCCGACGGCGCGGGTCAGACGCTGGGTGCCGCCCATGCCCGGCAGTACGCCGAGGTTGATTTCCGGCTGACCGAATCTGGCGTTGTCACCGGCCAGAATGAAGTCGCACATCAACGCCAGTTCACAACCACCGCCAAGGGCAAAGCCGTTGACGGCGGCAATGATCGGCTTACGCCGGTTGGCCACGCGATCGCTGTCGCTGAACAGATCGTCCATGTAAATCTGCGGGTAAGTCAGCTCGGCCATTTCCTTGATGTCGGCACCGGCGGCAAAGGCCTTTTTCGAACCGGTGAGAACGATGCAGCCAATGTTCGAATCGGCTTCCAGTGCATCAAGGGCCTGGTTCACTTCGCTGACCAGTTGCGCATTCAGGGCATTCAACGCCTGCGGACGGTTGAGGGTGATGAGGCCAACGCGGCCATGGGTTTCCAGCAGAATGGTTTCGTACGTCATGAATCAAAATTCCTTCTTAAAGATTGCGCGAAATGACCATGCGCTGAATATCGCTGGTGCCTTCGTAGATCTGGCAGACACGCACGTCGCGGTAGATGCGCTCCAGCGGGAAGTCGTTGAGGTAACCGTAACCGCCAAGTGTTTGCAACGCCATTGAGCAGACCTTTTCGGCCATCTCCGAGGCGAACAGTTTGGCCATCGACGCCTCGACCAGTGCCGGTTGCCCACTGTCACGCAGGGCCGCCGCGTAATGCACCATTTGCCGGGCGACGGCAATCTGCGTGGCCATGTCAGCGAGGCGGAAAGCTACGGCCTGATGCTCGATGATCGGCTTGCCGAAGGTGTCGCGTTCACGGGCGTAATCACGCGCCGCTTCAAACGCCGCGCGGGCCATGCCCACCGCTTGCGAAGCGATGCCGACGCGACCGCCTTCAAGGTTGGCCAGAGCAATCTTGTAGCCCTCGCCCTCTTCACCCAGTGCGGTTGGCCACCGGCACTTTGACGTCTTCAAAGAGGATCTGGCAGGTATCGGAGGCGTGTTGGCCGAGCTTGTCTTCGACGCGAGCGACTTTATAGCCCGGTGAATCGGTCGGCACGATAAACGCGCTGATACCGCGTTTGCCGGCACTCTGATCGGTCACCGCAAACATAATCACGATCCCGGCGTTTTGCCCGGAGGTGATGAACTGCTTGCAACCGTTCAGCACGTAGTGATCGCCTTCCAGGCGTGCACGGGTTTTCAGGCTGCTGGCGTCGGAACCGGCCTGTGGTTCGGTCAATGCAAAGGCACCGAGCATGGCGCCGCTGGCCAACGGTTTGAGGAAGCGTTCACGCTGATCGTCATTGCCGAACTTGAGGATCGGCACGCAGCCGACCGAGTTGTGCACGCTCATGATCGTCGAACAGGCGCCGTCGCCGGCGGCGATTTCTTCCAGAGCCATGGCGTAAGCCAGGTAACCGGTGTCGCAACCGCCCCACTGCTCCGGCACGAGCATGCCGAAGAAGCCCAGTTCGGCCATTTCAGCGATGGCTTCCTTGGGGAAACGGTGCTCGCGATCCCACTCGGCGGCGAACGGCTTCAAGCGTTCCTCGGCAAATTGCCGGGCCATATCACGAATCTGGGTTTGGTCTTCGTTGGGAATCATGGTGAATCCTTAAATCCTGGTTACCACACAGAACCCCTGTGGGAGCGAGCTTGCTCGCGAATGCGGTGTGTCATTCAACTCCAATGCTGGCTGACAGGACGCCTTCGCGAGCAAGCTCGCTCCCACATGGGCTATTTTAGCGATCAATACACGCATTCCACAGCCATGGCCGTGGCTTCGCCGCCGCCGATGCAGATCGCTGCGATGCCGCGTTTCTGCTTTCTCTGGCGTAGCGCCGAGAGCAACGTCACCAGAATCCGCGCACCCGAAGCACCGATCGGATGACCCAGCGCACAGGCGCCACCATGCACATTCAACTTGTCATGGGGGATTTCCAGGTGCGTCATCGCCGCCATGCCAACCACGGCAAACGCTTCGTTGACCTCGAACAGATCGACATCACCCAGCGACCAACCGGTTTTCTTGATCAGCTTCTTGATCGCGCCAATCGGCGCCACCGGGAACAGCCCCGGGGTATCGGCGAACGCAGCGTGGCCATGGATCACCGCCAGCGGTTTCAGCCCGAGTTTCTGTGCCTGCGACTGACGCATCAGCACCAGAGCCGCCGCGCCGTCAGAGATCGAACTGGAGTTCGCCGCCGTCACCGTGCCGCCTTCGCGGAACGCCGGTTTCAGGGAGGCAATCTTGTCCAGTTTGGCTTTCGGTGGCTGCTCGTCGTGGCTGATCAGCACCTGCTCTTTGCCGACGGTCACGGTCAGCGGAACGATTTCATCCTTGAAGCTGCCATCCTTGATCGCCTGCTGCGCGCGGGTGGTCGAGGCGATGGCAAACGCGTCCTGCGCTTCACGGCTGAAGTGGTTGGTCTCGGCGCAGTCTTCGGCGAAGGTGCCCATCAAGCGGCCCTTGTCGTAGGCGTCTTCGAGACCGTCGAGGAACATCGAGTCGAGCACGCGGCCATGACCCATGCGATAACCGGCGCGGGCACGATCCAGCAGATACGGCGAGTTGGACATGCTTTCCATGCCACCGGCGATCACCACATCAGCACTGCCAGCCACCAGCATGTCGTGAGCGAGAATGGTGGTTTCCATGCCCGAGCCGCACATCTTGTTGACCGTGGTGCAGCGGGTCGATTTATCCAGCCCGGCGCCCAATGCAGCCTGACGCGCAGGCGCCTGGCCGAGGCCCGCAGGCAGCACGCAACCGAATAGCACTTCATCGACCGCGTCGCTGGCAACACCGGCACGTTCAACCGCAGCCTTGATCGCAGCAGCACCGAGTTGCGGCGCGGTGAGGCTTTTCAGTTCGCCCTGAAAGCCGCCCATTGGCGTGCGCACGGCGCTGACGATGACAATCGGATCGTTGGAAATAGTCATGACAAATCCTCCTTACTTGGCGGCCATGCGCAAGGCACCGTCGAGACGGATCACCTCGCCGTTGAGCATGCTGTTTTCGATGATGTGCCGAACCAGCGCGGCGTACTCGGCAGGCTTGCCCAGACGCGGCGGGAACGGTACGCCGGCGGCCAGCGAATCGCGGACTTCCGGCGTCATGCCGGCCATCATCGGCGTTTCGAAAATGCCCGGGGCGATGGTCATCACGCGGATGCCAAAGCGTGCCAGCTCACGGGCGGCCGGCAGGGTCAGGCTGGCGATCGCGCCTTTCGAAGCGGAATACGCCGCTTGGCCGATCTGGCCGTCGAACGCTGCGACCGAGGCGGTGTTGATGATCACGCCGCGTTCGCCGTCGGCATTGGCCTCGGCTTCGGCGATGGCCGCAGCGGCCAGGCGCAACATATTGAAGCTGCCGATCAGGTTGACGTTGATCACTTGGGCGAAACTGCTCAGTGCATGCGGACCGTTCTTGCCGAGGATCTTCTCGCCACGGACGATACCGGCGCAGTTGACCAGACCGTTGAGGCTGCCAAAGGCTTTGACGGTAGCCTGCACGGCAGCTTCAGCGGCGGCTTCGTTGCTGATATCGGCAACGACGCTTTGCGCGCCCAAACGCTGCGCCTGTGCGGCGACAGCTTCGGCATTCATGTCCACCAGCATCACTTTGGCGCCGGTACTGATCAGCAATTCAGCGGTGGCGGCACCCAGGCCGGACGCGCCGCCGGTGACGATAAAAACCTTGTTTTCGATCTGCATGACTGGACTTCCTGATTCAAGCTGAAACGTTATGCGCCGCAGCCTCTTGAGCCTTGGCGATTTCCTGGTTGCGCAAGATAAAGCGCTGCAATTTGCCACTTGGGGTCTTGGGCAATTCGCTGACAAATTCGATTTCACGCGGGTATGAGTGTGCGGCCAGACGTTTGCGTACGTGTTGGCGCAATTCTTCGGCCAGCTCCGGCGCGGCGCGGTATTGCGCACTCAGCACGACGAAGGCTTTGACCAGTTCGGTGCGCTCCGGGTCCGGCTTGCCGACGACGGCCGCTTCGACCACCGCCGGGTGCTCAATCAGCGCACTTTCGACATCGAACGGGCCTACGCGGTAGCCCGATGTGGTGATTACGTCATCGCTGCGGCCGACAAAACTGATGCTGCCGTCCGGGTTCCATTCCACGGTGTCGCCGCTGAGGTAGTAATCGCCGACGAAAGCCTTGGTCGGCGCGCCTTCGTAACCGCCGAACCAGCACATCGGCGATTGCGGTCGGTCGATGGCGAGAATGCCCGGCTGGCCGACACCAAGTTCGTTGTACTGATCGTCGAGCACCACGATGCGATGACCCGGTGAGGCGAAACCGGCGGCACCAACGTGCACCGCGTGATCAAGGCCGTGGTGGTTGCACAGGACCATGCCCAGTTCGGTCTGGCCGTAATGGTCGTGGATGACCACGCCGAGGTTGTCGGCGAACCAGCGGATGACTTCCGGGTTCAGCGGCTCACCGGCGCTGCTGACGATGCGCAACTTGCCCTTGATCGACTTGGCGAATTCGTCGCCACCGGCGATCAGCAAGCGATAAGCGGTGGGCGAACCGGTGAGGTTGGTGATGCCGTACTTGTTGATCACCCGGCAAGTGCTTTCGAGGGTGAACGGCCCATCGTAGAAAGTGATCGGATGGCCCATCGACAATGGCCCGGTGACGCCGAAATAGATGCCGTAGGCCCAACCCGGATCGGCGACGTTCCAGAAGGCGTCTTCGGGACGCAGGTCTACCGCATCGCGGGTGTAACTCTGGAACGCGACGATGGCTTTGAGCGGTACCGACAGCGCTTTCGAAGGGCCGGTGGTGCCGGAGGTGAACATCAGCAGGAACGGGTCTTCGCCGGTCAACAGGACCGGTTCGCAGACATTGGAATAATTGGCCAACTCGGCCCAGAAGCTGAAGTCGCCACGGACGATGCCCTCGGCCTTTGGCGCCGCCAACGGTCACGAGGGTCGGGCAGTCAGCGACTTCGGCGAGTTTCGGCCGGTTGACCGCATCGGTGACCACGACTTTGGCGCCGGAGCTGTTCAGGCGATGTTCGAGGGCTTTGGGGCCGAAGGCGGTAAACAGCGGTTGATACACCGCGCCGATGCGCCAGGTGGCGAGCACGGTGATGAGTAATTCGATGTTGCGCGGCAGCAGGCCGGCGACCTTGTCGCCCTTCTGCACGCCTTGGGCGAGGAGGAAGTTGGCGAAACGCGAGGCTTTGTCCTGCAGGTCGCTGAAGGTGTACGTCGCACTGGCGCCGTCGCGGCCTTCCCAGAACAGCGCAATGCGCCCGGGCAAGGCATGACGGTCGCAACATTCGACGCAGGCGTTGAGTGCCGCAAGCGTACCGCTGAGCGCGGCATCCACGGTGTGCTGATAGTTGAACTGTGCGGTGGCAGACAAGTAATCGCGCATTGCCAGAATCCCTCTGTTTTTTATTAGGCTGGGAACCGTAAACAACAGGGGGATAGTCGCGCTGTGCGGGGGCTGGGGCAATGGTCAAAGCCATCAATGTGGCTGACTGGTTTGGCCAAGACCGCTACCACACTGATCGTTCCCACGCTCTGCGTGGGAATGCAGCCTCGGACGCTCTGCGTCCGCTCCAGAGCTGGAACGCGGCGCGTCCCTTGAGGCATTCCCACGCGGAGCGTGGGAACGATCAAGCGGCGGAATGTGTTGGGTCAGACAACCTCATTCAGGATCAGTTGGCGATAGTGGCCCGGATTCGACCCCGACCATTTGCGAAACGCCTTGTAGAACGAACTCGCATCGGCAAATCCCAAGCGGCTGGCAATCTCGACAAAACTGATCGAAGGCTCCGCCAGCCAGATAATCGCCAGTTCTTTGCGCACGCTGTCCTTGAGCCCTTGGTAGGTCTGCCCTTCTTCCGCCAAGCGCCGGCGCAACGTCGAAGCCGACATGCACAACTGTTGGGCCAGGGTCTCGGTTTCCGGCCACTGCTCGGCCGGCAACTCCCGCAGATCGTGCTTGATCCGACTGGCAAGGCTTTCCGGGTCGCGATACTTGACCAGAATGTTGGCCGGGGCGTGGGCGAGAAAGCGTTTCAGTTCTTCGGCGGTGCGCTTGATCGGTAGATCGAGGCAATCGGCAGAGAAGATCATCCGCGTGCGTGGACGCTCGAAACGCAGGTTTTCCGAGAACATCACTCGATAGTCATCGGTGAACGCCGGCGCCGCACAGCGCAGTTCGATCGCCAGAATCGGAATCCGCCGCCCCGCCAGCCAGCAGGCCACACCGTGGACGATCATCCAGTAGGTGAAATAGGTGAAAGCGCGGCGTGGCTCGTGGTCATCCTCCAGCAGGACGATCTCCGCCAGACTTTGCTGATGCACCAATTGCGCTGGCATGCGCTCCAGCATCAGCGACAGAAAGCTCAGCCCCGTGTTCAAACCCGCTGCCAGCGTCGGTTGCGCCATCGCGCTGCGACAGAGGAATTCGAGGCTGCCAGACTTGAGCTTGCGCGGGTCCATGCCAAAAAACTCGTCATCCCCGCGTCGGGCCAACAAGCGCCAGAGTCTGGCGTACTGCGACGCCGGTACCCGGCCGTGCTCGTTTTGCAGCAACGCCGGAGCAATCCCGACCTTGTTCAACACCTCTTCGGTGGCTGCGCCCGGGGCACAACTTTGCAGCAGCGCTTCACGCACCAGTTGCACGGCGATGGTGTCTTTTTCCGACATGGAGCGCGGTAAACCTTGTTGTTTTTGAGTGGTGGGCATCTTACCGCAGGACACGAATTCAACACGAATCCCCTGTAGGAGTGAGCCCGCTCGCGATAGCGTCGTGTCAGTCAACATTGATTTTTCTGAGCCGCCGCGTTCGCGAGCAGGCTCGCTCCCACAGGGTTTTGTGCCGGGGCAAAAAACAGGTTGTTCAGCTTGTGTTCAGGTTTATGCCAATCATTGTCATGTGAGAATGCTTGTCATTATGTTACAACTTGTAACCTCTTCGAATGACTTACTGGACACCGAATGCTCGTTCCCTTCCTGATCATGCTGCGCGAAGGCATTGAAGCCGCGCTGATCGTTGGCATTATCGCCAGCTACCTGCAACAGACTGGCCGTGGTCAATGGCTGCCTGCCGTGTGGATCGGCGTATTTCTCGCCGCTGCCCTCGCCCTGCTGGTCGGCGGTGGTCTGGAGCTGGTCAGCGCTGAATTCCCGCAAAAGCAGCAGGAGCTGTTCGAAGGCGTGGTCGGGCTGGTGGCCGTAGGCATTCTCAGCTCCATGGTGTTCTGGATGCGCAAGGTCGCGCGCTCGATCAAGCATTCGCTGCAAGCCTCGCTGGATCACGCGCTGACTTCCTCTAAACATCAGGTGATCGCACTGATCGCCATGGTCTTTTTCGCGATCGCTCGCGAAGGCCTGGAAACGGTGTTCTTCCTGCTCGCCGTGTTCCAGCAGAGCGAAGGCCCCGGCGCGCCGATCGGTGCCCTGCTCGGGCTGATTCTGGCGATCATCGTCGGTTTCCTGATCTACAGCGGCAGCATGCGCCTCAATCTTTCGGCGTTCTTCAAGTGGACTGGCCTGTTCATTCTGGTGGTGGCCGCCGGGATTCTCGCCAACTCGGTGCAGGCGTTGCATGAAGCCGGGTGGTGGAATCACCTGCAAACCGTGCTGTTCGACTTCAGCGCGACGCTGCCGATGGATGGCCCGTTGGGGTCGGTGCTGGCCGGCATGTTCGGTTATCAGGATGCGCCGACCGTCAGCACCCTCGGTGCGTATCTGCTTTATCTGCTGGTGGCGCTGATGATGTTCTTTTACCCGGCTCCCGCGCCGACGCCCTCCGCACAATCGTCTTCCGTTTCCAGCCAATAAGGGCATTCATGTCAAAGCCTAATACTCCTCAGGCCTCCCCTCCTCGCGCCTTGCGTTGGGCGGTGGCCGGCTCGGTGGTGGTGATGATCGCCGCCGGTGGTCTGTTTTATTACGCCTCGAAAATGGCTGCGGCCAAGCGTCAGCACAACCACGATGAAGTGGTGGTGAACATTCATCCCGGCAGTTGTGAACCCAACGCGCTGACGGTGCCGGCCGGTCGCGCCAGTTTCCGCATCGTCAACCGCTCCGACCGCGCGGTGGAATGGGAAATCCTCGACGGCGTGCTCGTTGTCGAGGAGCGGGAAAACATTGCGCCGGGCCTCAGCCAAGTGATCAACGCCAACCTGCAACCGGGCGATTACGCGATCACCTGCGGCCTGCTGAGCAACCCGCGCGGCACCCTGCACGTGACGCCAACTGCCGCCTCTGAGGCTGCGGCCAAAGCCAAGCCGTCGATGGTCGCCTTCGTCGGGCCGCTGTCGGAATTTCGCGTGTACCTGGCCAGCCAGAGCAACGCATTGATCAAAGCTGTGACCGCGCTCGATCAAGCGATTGAAAGCGGCGACTTGAGTCAGGCTCAAGCGTTGTACCTACCGGCCCGCGCGGTTTATCAGCATCTGGCCCCTGCCGCGCAACGCCTGGCGGAACTGGACAACAGCATCAACGCCCGCGCCGATTATTTCGAAAAACGCGAACAGGATCCGGCCTTTGTCGGTTTCCACCGCATCGAATACGCACTGTTCCAGCAACGCAAACTCGACCAACTGACGCCCGTTGCCCAGCGCCTGCTCAGCGATGTCACCACGCTCAAACAGCAATTGCTCGCGCAGAGCCTGTCACCGGAGCAACTGGTCAGCATCATCGTGCGCAACCTCAACACCTTGGCCGACGTCCGTGCTGCCAGCGGTGAAGAAGAACGCTACAGCCACAGCGACCTCAACGGTTTCGCTGCCAACGTGCAAACCGCGCACAAAGTCGTCGATCTGCTGCGGCCAATGCTGACCAAGTCGGCGGCCGAGCTGTTGCCGAACATCGACCAGGCACTGGCGGACTTCGACAGCGAACTCGATACCTACAAGATCAAGGACGGCTACGCCAGTTACGACGCCATCAGCGGCGAACAACGCAAGCAGATTGCCGACAAGGCCCAGTGCTCTGGCCGACGCTCTGGATGGCATCGATCCCGCCCTCGGCCTCTCCGGCCTGTAAGCAGAAGACCCTTTGACGATGAAAGATAGCGAACCACTCAACCTGCAACGTCGCCGTGTCCTGATGGGCATGGGCGCCGCCGGTGTCGCCCTCGCCGGCTCGGCCCTGAGCTGTCCGGCCATGGCCGCCGCGCCGGCACAAGTCACCGAAGCACCGAGCAGTGACAAGACCGAAGACCGTCACGATTTCCACGGCATCCACCAGACCGGCATCGTCACCCCGCGCCCGGCGTCGGGCATGCTCGTATCGTTCGACGTGTTGGCCAGTGATCGTGAAGATCTGGAGCGGCTGTTCCGCACCCTCAACGAGCGCATCGCGTTCCTGATGAAGGGCGGCCCGGTGGCGCAGATCGATCCGAAACTGCCGCCGCCGGACTCCGGCATCCTTGGCCCGAATGTAACCCCGGACAACCTGACCATCACCGTTTCGGTCGGCGAGTCGCTGTTCGACGAGCGCTTCGGTCTGGCCGACGCCAAGCCCAAACGCCTGATGCGCATGGTCGGGTTTCCCAACGATGCGCTGGACGCCGATTGCTGCCATGGCGATCTGAGTTTGCAGTTCTGCTCGAACACCGCCGACACCAACATTCACGCCCTGCGCGACATCGTCAAAAACCTTCCCGACCTGCTGCTGGTGCGCTGGAAGCAGGAAGGCAGCGTACCGCCGCAAGCCCCGGCAAAAGCCGGTGTGCCGGCGCAATCGGCGCGTAACTTCCTGGGGTTCCGCGATGGCTCGGCCAACCCCGATTCCAACGACGCTAAAGCCATGGATCGCCTGGTCTGGGTGCAACCGGGCAGTGACGAACCGGCCTGGGCCGCTCACGGCAGCTATCAAGCGGTGCGGATCATCCGCAACTTTGTCGAACGCTGGGACCGTACGCCATTGCAGGAACAGGAAAGCATCATCGGCCGGGTCAAAACCACTGGCGCGCCGATGGGTGCACAGCATGAGACTGAAGTCCCGGACTACAGCAAAGACCCGGCCGGCAAGCTGACCAAGCTCGACGCGCACATTCGCCTGGCCAACCCGCGCACCGCCGCGAGCCAGGCCAACCTGATCCTGCGCCGGCCGTTCAACTATTCCAACGGCGTGAACAAGAACGGTCAACTCGACATGGGCCTGCTGTTCATTTGCTACCAGGCCGACCTGGAAAAAGGCTTTATCACCGTGCAGACCCGCCTCAACGGCGAGCCGCTGGAGGAATACCTCAAACCGGTCGGCGGCGGCTATTTCTTCACCCTGCCGGGTGTCACGGGCGACAAGGACTTTATCGGTCGCTCGCTGCTCAACGCCACACAACCGAAAACAGCCGCATAAAACAATCTCGACACTGGAGCCGCCCCCGATGAAAAAGACCCCACTCGCGTTACTGCTGACCCTTGGTTTGCTCAACACCCCGCTGTCGGCATTCGCTGCCACCGCACCGCTGGATCTGGTGGGGCCGGTTTCGGACTACAAGATTTACGTCACCGAGCAATTGGATGAGCTGGGCAGCCACACCCAACAATTCACCGATGCGGTGAAGAAAGGCGACCTGGCTACTGCGCAAAAGCTTTACGCACCGACCCGCGTTTACTACGAGTCGATCGAGCCGATTGCCGAGCTGTTCAGTGACCTCGATGCCTCCATCGACTCCCGTGTCGACGACCACGAGAAAGGCGTAAAGGCTGACGACTTCACCGGCTTCCACCGCATCGAGTACTCGCTGTTCTCGGAAAAAAGCACCCAGGGCCTTAACGAGTTGGCGGACAAGCTCAACAGCGACGTAAAAGATCTGCAGACCCGCGTCGCAGGCCTGACTTTCCCGCCGGAAAAAGTCGTCGGCGGTGCCGCCGCGCTGCTGGAAGAAGTCGCCGCGACCAAGATCTCCGGCGAAGAAGATCGCTACAGCCACACCGACCTGTATGACTTCCAGGGCAACATCGACGGGGCGAAGAAAATCGTTGATCTGTTCCGTCCGCAGATCGAGCAGCAGGACAAGGCTTTTGTCGCGAAGGTCGACAAGAACTTTGCCACCGTCGACAAGATTCTGGCCAAGTACAAGACCCAGGACGGTGGTTTCGAGACGTATGACAAGGTGAAGGATAACGACCGTAAAGCGCTGGTCGGGCCGGTGAATACACTGGCGGAAGATCTGTCCACGTTGCGTGGCAAGTTGGGGCTGAACTAAGTTTTTTTGCGCCTGTTAGGGCCCTATCGCGAGCAGGCTCACTCCTACAAGGGGAACGCATTCCAAATGTAGGCGTGAGCCTGCTCGCGATAGCGGTTGTATGACCGCTACAAATTTAAAGCCTTACAAAATCCGGTAGAGCAACCGCTCAATCCGCACCCGACTCACGCGCTTGAGAAACTTGGCCACCCCGGCCGGGTATTCGGGCAGCGTCTCCAGGCTCTGAAAGCTGTCGATCCGTGTGGTATGGCGGAAAATCTCTTCCAGTTCCTTCGCCCGCGGCTCCAGCCATTCCCCTTTCGGATCATCGATCAACAAGGCGTTTTCCAGATCCAGGCGAAATGCTCGTGGATTGAGGTTGTTGCCGGTCAGCAACGTATAACGCTGATCAATCCACATGCCCTTGAGGTGATAGGTGTTGTCGCCGTCACGCCACAGGTGCAGGTTCAACTGCCCGCTGTCGATGTTGCGCTGATGGCGCTTGGCAAAGCGGCGCAGGCTGATTTCGTACAGATACGGCAATGCCGCGATCACCTTGAACGGCTCGCTCGGCGGGATATAAAAGTCGTTGGCGGTCTTGTCGCCGACCACGATATCGATCTTCACGCCACGGGCCAGCGCTCGGTTGATCTCACGAATCACACCCAGCGGCAGGTTGAAGTACGGCGTGCAGATGGTCAGCTGTTTTTGCGCGCTGGCGATGAGTTCGAGAATCGCCCGGTTCAACGGGTTGTTCTTGCCGACGCCGAGCAGCGGGCTGACCGACAGGCCGTCTCTGGCGGTGCTGCCATTGGCGGTGTCGTACGTCGCGTATTTGAGACGGCTGCGCAGATCGCCGATGTCGTTGCGCAGGCTGCGTGTGGTCGGCAGGTTCGGCAGATCGAGGCGATGCACGGCTTTCGATTCGATCAGGCCATGTTTGACCAGGTGATGCATCGAGTCGGCCAGCTCAGCGCTGTGCAGCACGTGATAACGGTCGAAACGGTACTTGTCGAACTTGTGCAGATAAACGTTATTCAGGCTCGCACCGCTGTAGACCACGCAGTCGTCGATCACAAAGCCCTTCAAATGCAGCACACCGAACAACTCGCGGGTCTGCACCGGCACGCCGTACACCGGCACTTCGCTCTGGTGCGTGCGGGTCATTTCCTGATACCACGCCGAATTGCCCGGCTGCTTGCCGGCACCGATCAGCCCGCGCTGGGCGCGCAGCCAATCGACGACCACGGCGATTTCCAGCTCGGGGCGCTTGAGCTTGGCGGCGTGCAAGGCATCGAGGATTTCCTGACCGGCTTCGTCTTGCTGCAGATACAGCGCAACGATGTAGATGCGCTGGGTCGCCGTGGCGATTTTCTCCAGCAGGCAACGACGAAACTCGGCGGCGCCGGACAGAATGGTCACGGCCTCGGCGGTCAGCGGAAAGCTGCGCAATTTGGGCAGCAAGGAACGTTTGAAAAGCAACGGCATAGGGCTCGCAATGGGTCGAATCCGAAGAACCCGAGAGCTTACACCATCGCATCCTTCGGGTCTTGTTAGTGTCTGTAATGGCCTCTTCGCGAGCAGGCTCGCTCCCACCTTTGAAACGCATTCCCCTGTGGGAGCGCGCCTGCTCGCGAAGACGATTTCACAGTCGACAAAAATACCCGCTTGACCAAGGAGAACAATCGTTCTACTGTTCACTGCATGAACGAAATCACTAGCAATGACACACGCGACATCATTCTGGATGTCACCGAAAAGTTGATCTACAAAAGTGGCATCGCTGCCACCAGCATGGATCTTCTGGTGAAAACCGCCGGCGTCTCCAGAAAAAGCATCTACCGTTACTTTGCCGACAAGGACGCGCTGACCGTCGCCGCCCTGCAACGTCGCGACGTGCGCTGGATGCACTGGTACAGAAGCGCTGTCAATCAGGCCGAAACCCCGGCCGATCGCCTGCTCAACCTGTTTACCGTGCTCAAGAGCTGGTTTGCCTCCGAAGGCTTTCGCGGCTGCGCGTTCATCAACACCAGCGGCGAAACCGGTGACCCGCAAGACCCGGTGCGGCTGGTGGCGAAAGAACACAAACAGAAGCTGCTCGACTACGTGTGCGAGCTGTGTACCGAACATGGCGCCGAGGATCCGCAACTGCTGGCCAAACAGCTGCTGATCCTGATTGACGGTGCCATTACCGTAGCGCTTGTGATGGGTGATCACAGTGCCGCCGATAATGCGCAATGCATGGCGCGAAAGTTATTGGACCTGTAACGCCTTAATAAGCCGGACTTGTTGTTCAATTATTAATTAGATCGGGAGACTGATATGTCTACTGCAGCCCAGGTACGTCCGCCATTGCCGCCCTTCAACCGTGAATCGGCCATCGAGAAAGTTCGCCTGGCCGAGGATGGCTGGAACTCCCGCGACCCGGAACGGGTATCGCTGGCTTACACCCTCGACACCAAATGGCGCAACCGCGCCGAATTCGCCAACAATCGCGAAGAAGCCAAGGCCTTCCTGACCCGTAAATGGGCGAAGGAACTGGATTACCGTTTGATCAAGGAACTGTGGGCCTACTCCGACACCCGCATCGCCGTGCGTTACGCCTATGAATGGCACGATGATTCGGGCAACTGGTTCCGCTCCTACGGCAACGAAAACTGGGAGTTCGACGAGCAAGGCCTGATGTTCCAGCGTTACGCGTGCATCAACGACATGCCGATCAAGGAAAGCGAACGCAAGTTCCACTGGCCGCTGGGCCGCCGCCCGGATGATCATCCGAGCCTGTCTGACCTCGGTCTGTAGATTCACAAAGATCCAATGTGGGAGCGAGCTTGCTCGCGAATGCGGTTTATCAGTAATCACAGTATTTACTGAAAGGACGCCTTCGCGAGCAAGCTCGCTCCCACAGGTTTTGCATAGGGTTCAGGCAACAGCGGCAGTCTTTTCTGCCTCCAGTTCGCGCACCAGCGGCAACACCCGTCGCCCGAAATATTCGACCTCTTCCTGAAAGTGCAGAAACCCCGCCAGCACCAGATCCACACCCACCGCTTTCAGCGCGACAATCCGCTCGGCAATCTGCAACGGCGTACCAATCAGATTGGTCTTGAAGCCATCGTTGTACTGCACCAGATCCTCAAACGTCGATTTCGCCCAGTTGCCCTCACCCTCCGGCGATGCACGGCCTGCCTGTTTCGCCGCATCGCCAAAAGCGTTTACCGCTTCCGGATCGGCCTGATCGATGATCTGCGCAAGTACCGCCCGCGCCTCTTCTTCGGTTTCACGGGCGATGACAAAGGCATTCACACCGATCTTCACCGAATGATTGTTCGCCGCTGCCTTGGCACGAATATCGTCGACCTGCGCCTTGATCCCCTCAACGCTGTTGCCGTTGGTGAAATACCAGTCCGAAAACCGTGCGGCCATGTCCCGCGCGGCACGGGAACTGCCGCCCTGGAAAATTTCCGGACGACCCAATGGTTTCGGTTTCAGGCTGTAATTATCGAAGCGGTAGAAATCGCCGCGAAAGGTGAAGTTGTCCTGACTCCACACGCCTCGCAGTGAGCGAATGAACTCCTCGGAACGACGATAACGCTCGTCGTGCTCCAGCCAATGCTCGCCGATGGCCTGGAATTCACCCTTGAACCAGCCACTGACGATGTTCACCGCGATGCGGCCGTTGGTGAGTTGGTCGATCGTCGCCAGTTGCTTGGCTGCCAACGCCGGTTGCCACGGGCCGGGCAGGATCGCGGCGATCACTTTGAGTTTGCTGGTGGCCGCGAGCAATGCGTGGCTGAACGCCACGGATTCATGCTGGAACTCCGCACCATACCCGGCGGTGAAACGGATCTGCGTCAACGCGTATTCGAACCCGGCGGCCTCGGCGAGCTGCGCCAGTTTGCGGTTGTAGTCGATGCCCCAATCGGTGCGCTGTTCGATCTTGCTGACCACCAGCCCACCGCTGACGTTCGGCACCCAGTAGGCAAATTTTACGGCTTGCTGACTCATTGGCGTGTCCTCGGGACATTTGCGGAGATGGGAGTGGTAGAGCAGCAAGCGTGCCAGGGCTGGAATGCCCGGTTTTGTTGGGCTTCCCGGTTATTCAGATGTTTTTTATAGGGGATTTTGTTGGCTGGGTGTTGAGTGTGCAACAGTAGGTTATGCAGTGGCTGGGAAGCCGCCTTCGCGAGCAAGCTCGCTCCCACAGTGGTTTGTAGTGAATATTGATTTTGTGGACATCGCAAAAACTGTGGGAGCGAGCTTGCTCGCGAAGGCGTCAGACGGGTCGCCGCAACAGTTGGATACAGGTAACATGACCGCCCTCCCCGCAGCCAAATCTGCGCCCTGCCGAATAAGCCGATTCCATGCCTTTCGAACTCAGCGTTGACCTCACCACCCTCGCCATTCTGGCCTTTGTCGCTTTCATTGCCGGTTTCATCGATGCCATCGCCGGCGGTGGCGGCCTGCTGACCACGCCCGCCCTGCTGACCGCTGGCCTGCCGCCGCATCTGGTGCTCGGCACCAACAAACTCAGCTCAACGTTCGGCTCGGCCACTGCCAGTTTCACCTTCTACAAACGCAAGCTGTTCCACCCGCGTCAGTGGACCCACGCCATCGTCGGCACACTGGTCGGCGCCCTGGCCGGCGCCATCGTCGCGCATTACCTGCCGGCGGAATGGCTGAACAAGATGCTCCCGGTGATCGTGTTTGCCTGCGGCCTGTATCTGTTGTTCGGCGGCACGCCAAAAGCGCCACTGGACAGCGACGCGCCGATCAAAAAGAAATGGCAATCGAGCCAAGGCTTCAGCCTCGGTTTCTATGACGGCGTGGCCGGCCCCGGCACGGGCGCGTTCTGGACAGTGAGCAGCCTGCTGCTCTACCCGATCGATCTGGTCAAGGCCAGCGGCGTGGCGCGCAGCATGAACTTCGTCAGCAACATTGCGGCGCTGTCGGTGTTCGTGTTTTCCGGGCAGGTGGACTGGATCATCGGCCTGAGCATGGGCCTGTCGGTGATGGTCGGCGCGTTCTTTGGCGCGCGCACCGCGATCAGCGGCGGCGCCAAATTCATTCGCCCGGTGTTCATCACCGTGGTGCTGGGTTTGACCGTACGTTTAGCCTGGCAGCACTGGTTCAGCGTGGCCTAAGCGCCGCGCCACGTAGACGTCGATCAGGTAACGGGCAATCGACTTCGACGCCGGCAACGGCGGCAGGTCGTGCACGTTGAACCACTGGGCGTCTTCGATCTCGTCTTCCTGACAGACAATCTCGCCACCGGCGTACTCGGCATGGAAGCCGAGCATCATCGAGTGCGGGAACGGCCAGCACTGACTGCCCATGTACTGAATGTTCTGCACCTCGATCTGCACTTCTTCGCGCACTTCACGAATCAGGCAATCCTCGGCCGACTCGCCGGGTTCAGCGAATCCGGCCAGCGTGCTGTAGACCCCGGTGACGAATCGCGGTGAGCGCGCCAACAGAATCTCGTCGCCACGGGTGATCAGTACGATCATGCTCGGTGAAATCCGCGGGTAACTGCGCAGATCGCACGGCTGGCAATACATCGCCCGCTCACGCGGTACCTGCGTCATCGCCTGGCCGCAATTACCGCAGAAACGATGCTCGCGCGCCCACGTACCAATCTGTGCGGCGTAACCGAGGACTTTGTAGATCGTGTGCTCGCCATCGAGCATGAACGCCCGCAGCCCTTTCCAGTTACAACCCGGCACCTCACTGGCACTGCGCAACTCCAACAAGTACACCGGCTCACCGTCGAGATGGCCAATGCCGTGCTCGGCGAGGACCGACAAGTCCTGACGCTTGAGCCATTCCCGGGGGAACAGTGCGCCGTTGTCATCGAACAGAAAGCCTTCCGGGCTGCGCGCCACGGCCCAGCCGCCGGGTTGATCGGTGTCCAGTACTGCAGTGGTCCAGCGAGATGTCATGGTTTCTCAATCCAGAAATTCGGGTTTCTGTTTGCTCATATGGGCGGCCATGGCCACGCGCAAGTCGGTGGATTGCAACATGGCGGCGTTCCAGGTGGCAACGTATTCGAGACCGTCGTCGATACGATGGTCGCGCATGTAGCTGATCATTTCCTTGGTGCCGGTAACCGCGATCGGCGACTTCGCAGCGATCTCGCGAGCGATGTCCAGCACGCCTTCGAGCAGCGCGTCCTTGTCACTGTAGACGCGGTTGACCAGGCCAATGCTGCGCGCCTCGTCAGTGCCGAACGTGCGACCGGTGTAAGCCAGTTCACGCAGCATGCCGTCACCGATGATCCGTGGCAACCGTTGCAAAGTGCCAACATCGGCGGCCATACCGATATCGATTTCCTTGATCGAGAATTGGGCGTCTTCAGCGGCGTAACGCATGTCGCAGGCCGCGATCAGGTCAATCGCGCCACCGAGGCAATACCCCTGAATAGCGGCAAGCACCGGTTTGCGGCAGTTGTCGACGGCGTTGAATGAGGCTTGCAGGGTGAGGATCTTGCGGCGCAGCAGGCGCGCGTTGCGGCCAACGTCCTTGCCCAGTTCATTGGCGACGCCGGCGAGCATCATCAGATCAATGCCGGAGGAAAAGTGTTTACCGTTGCCACTGAGGACCACCACGCGCACTTCGTCGGTGTCGTCGATCCACTGGAAGATCTCGACGATCTCGCTCCAGAACGCCGCGTTCATCGCGTTGATCTTTTCCGGGCGATTGATCTGCACATGGGCGATGTTGTCGGCCAGTTCGACACTGAAGGCGGAGTATTGAGTCATGGCAGTGATCCTTTACCGGGCAGAAAACGAGGCCCGAACTATAACAAGGCATCACAGTGGCGGTTCGGCCAAATGCGGGACTGTCCTGAGTTTTACTTTGCCTGCGCCGGCTTCTTCGCGAGCAGGCTCGCTCCCACCCTGTTGAAATGCATTCCCACTGTGGGAGCGAGCCTGCTCGCGAAGACGTCCGATCAGTCACTACAAATCATCTGGCCAAACGCCGCAACCCAAACAACATCCCCCCTGCCCCCAGCAACATCACCGCCAGAAACAGCGGATAGGAAATCCACCACGGCGTCCCCGCCGTCATCATGCTGAATTCCGACATGCCGCCAATACTCGCAATCAGGTTCAACGGCAGAAACACCACGTTGATCAATGTCAGTTTGCGCAGCAGGTTGTTCATGCTGTTGTTCATCAGGTTGCCACGCGCATCGATCAGCCCGGAAAACACCGTCGAGTAGATTTCCGCCTGCTTGTAGCACTGGTTGTTCTCGATGATCAGGTCGTCGATCAGACCAAGCGCTTCACTGGCGAAATGCTGCTTCTCGGCATGGTTGCGCAGGCGCGTGAGGACCGCGCCGTTGCTGTGCAACGCGTTGATGTAATAGATCAGGCTTTCGCTGAGGTTGAACATCTGCACCAGATGCTGGTTCTGCATCGAGGCGTTGAATTTCTGCTGCAGTTCGCGGGCGACCAGTTTGATCACCTTCAAGTGCCCGAGGTAGTGATGGATGTTGTTGAACAGCAAGTCGAGCAACACATCCAGCGGCGTGTTCAACGGCTGGCGGGTACCGAGGCCGTGCAGCGGCGTGTCGTCGGTAGCGATCACCAGCAGTTGCCCGGGCGCGAACAGTAGCCCGCAGGACGACACTTCAAACGCCAGACTGCCACCGCCGGAATAGTTTTCCGGGCGTTTCCATATCAGAAACAAATGGTCGGGATGGAACTCGATGCGCGACACCTCGTCCGGGTCCAGCGCTGACGCCAGTGCATGCTCATCGACCTTGAAATGACTGTGCAGCAAGTCGCGTTCGGCAGCATCGGGGTTGCTGAACAGCATCACCTCGGCATCCAGTCGTTCGACCCGCTGCAGGGCGCCGTGGCTCAGTGCGAAGCTGTTGATCATCGGCGCCTCACCACGCCTGACCGCGACGCTTCAGCTCCAGGCGGCGCACGAACTCCTCCAGCACCAGTGCGTACAGATCGTCGTGCAAATAGGCGTCTTCGATGCCGGCGTCGAGGTTGGGGTTGTCGTTGACTTCGATCACCACCACCTTGTCACCGGCCTGTTTCAGATCGACGCCGTAGAGGCCGTCGCCGATGAGGTTTGCGGTTTTCACCGCCAGCTCCACCACCGCCCGCGGCGCCTCGTGGATCGCCATGGTCCGGCATTCGCCGTTGACGTCCTGACCCTTGGCTTTGTGATTGTAGATTTGCCAGTGGCCCTTGGACATAAAGTACTGGCAGGCGAAGATCGGTTTGCGATTGAGCACGCCAATGCGCCAGTCGTATTCGGTGTAGAAAAACTCCTGCGCCAGCAGCAACACCGAGTGTTCGAACAGTTCGGCGGTCGCCTCAAGCAACGCCTGCTGGCTTTCGACCTTGATCACACCACGGGAAAAACAGCCGTCGGGGATCTTCAATACCAGCGGAAAGCCAAGGCGCTCGCCCACACGCTCGAAGTCTTCGGGTCGCTCTTTGTAGAGGATTTCGGTGGCGGGCATGCCCAGTTGATGGCTATTGAGCAAATCAGTCAGGTAGACCTTGTTGGTGCAACGCAGAATCGACGTCGGGTCATCCATCACCACCAATCCTTCACTTTCGGCCTTCTTGGCGAAGCGATAAGTGTGGTTGTCAACGCTGGTGGTCTCGCGGATCAGCAAGCCGTCGTACTCGGCCAGACGTGCGTAATCCTTGCGCTCAATCAACTCGACGTCGATGCCCATGCCTTTGCCGACCCGGACGAAATTCGCCAGTGCCTTGGCGTTGGACGGCGGCAACGCCTCCTGCGGATCGTGCAATATCGCCAGGTCATAGCGTGCCACTTGCGGCGAGCGCGGCACCCGCCAGACTTTACGGCTGAACCCGTCCAGCGCGTTGGCGAACTGATCTTCCTGATCATCACGCAACTTGTGCAGAGCGCCGGACTTTATGCCTTCGATGTGCCAACCATTAGTTTGACGGAACTCAACTAACAATATCGGGCAGGGAAACACTTCAAACAATTGCCGCGCCAGATCCTGTAATGGTTCGATATGTGTCCGACCGAAATACAGGGTCAGGGTAAATCCTTCGGTATCACTGTAGAGATGATGACTGAGGGCTTTCTCGAGCGTTTTATCGAGGTCATC
Organism: Pseudomonas sp. H1_D05; assembly: GCF_054682705.1. Lineage (NCBI taxonomy): Bacteria > Pseudomonadati > Pseudomonadota > Gammaproteobacteria > Pseudomonadales > Pseudomonadaceae > Pseudomonas > Pseudomonas sp. H1_D05. The sequence continues at coordinate 5,045,618 of NZ_CP162825.1, read as the reverse complement.
CAGCGCCAGGCCATACAGTGATTTTTTCGTCAGTTCGCTGATGGTGCGCACGGAGGGAATCACCTTGTGCCCCCGCGCTTCGGCCAGCAGTGAACAGTAGTAGCCATGACCGAGATACTTGTAGCTGCGGCACAGATTGATCACCTGCACACGCTTGCCCGGCTCGCTGTCACAGCTGTGCTCGAGGTATTCCTGCGCCGTCAGGATGTCTTCACTGGGGAAGTATGAAGCCCAGTCTTCCTTGCGCTCGACAATAATCAACACTTGGCTGGATGCCTTAATCGCCGAACTTAAATAAGTTGCCGCCGGCAAACTTTGCTCGGATACTTCGCGCCAATGACCCTGTACCGCTGACATAGAGATTGATCCGTTGGAGAACAAGACCTTTTCTATTAAGCACGAAGTTTTTTGAAAGTCTCGTTTCGTTACGCAACTTTTACGGTGGTCATATGAAGGCTGTTTTTCGTTTGGCGGTAGTTGAAGACTTGCCGGCGCTGCTGGCACTGGAAATGCAATGTTTCACCACAGACCGGCTCACCAGTCGCAGCTTTCAGTGGATGATCACCCGTGCTCACGGGCAGTTGCTGGTGGCGGAGTGCGACGGTCAATTGTTGGGTTATGCGTTGGTGTTGTTTCATCGCGGCACTTCGCTCGCCCGGCTGTATTCCATTGCACTGGCCGTTGAAGCGCGAGGAACCGGTCTGAGCAAGCAACTGCTGCAACGCATCGAAGCGATGGCGCTGGAGCACGATTGTGCCTATCTGCGCCTGGAGGTGCGCATCGACAACCCTGCGGCCATTGCCCTGTATGAACGCAATGGCTACCGGCGCTTTGCGCTGATCCATGATTACTACGAAGACCACGCCGACGCGCTGCGCCTGGAGAAACGCATTCTCCAGCACCGCGATTCGCGCAGCATCAAGGTGCCTTACTACCCGCAAACCACCGATTTCACCTGTGGCCCGGCGTGCCTGTTGATGGCCATGGGCGCATTGCAGTCGGAGCGTTTATTGGAGCGGCGCGAAGAATTGCAGATCTGGCGGGAAGCGACCACGGTGTTCATGACCTCCGGCCACGGCGGGTGCAGTCCGCAGGGATTGGCGTTGGCGGCGTGGCGTCGGGGCTTTCGCGTGCGTATGGCGTTGAGCATGAGCGGGCCGTTATTCCTCGATGGAGTGCGGGATGCGCATAAAAAAGACGTCATGCGCCTGGTACACGAAGAGTTCACGGCGCAATTGCAGGAGACCGATGTCGAGTGTGTGATCGGTGCGTCGCTGGATCTGCCGCGTTTGCTGGATGCCGGCGGGCAGCCGATGGTGTTGATCAGCAGCTATCGACTGACCCGCTCGAAGTCGCCGCATTGGGTGATCGTCACCGATTGCGACGAGGATTTCGTTTACCTGCATGACCCGGATGTCGATCACAGCCAGCATCGCCAACCCATGGACTGCCAGCATGTACCGGTGAGTCATGGCGAGTTCGAGAAGATGTGCCGGTTTGGCCGGGGTAAATTGCGTGCGGCGGTGGTGTTGTATTCCCGCGAAACGTAAGCCTCCACATGTAGGAGCTGCCGAAGGCTGCGATCTGTTGATCTTGATCTTAAAAAACAAGATCAAAAGATCGCAGCCTCGTTGCACTCGACAGCTCCTACAGGGGGGATCTTCTTTAAAGTTCGGGCTTCAGGCCAACTTTGTATAGCGAGCCGTTCTCTTCATCCGTCAGCACATACAAATAACCATCCGGCCCTTGCCGCACATCACGAATCCGCTGCTTGAGTTCGCCGAGCAAACGCTCCTCATGCACGACCTTGTCGCCATCGAACTGCAAGCGGATCAGTTCTTGACTCACCAGTGCCCCGATAAACGCATTGTGTTGCCACGGTTTAAAGCGATCGGCATCGTAAAACGTCATGCCGGTAACCCCCGGCGATTTCTCCCACACATGATGCGGCGCGACGGTGCCTTCGGCCGTTTTGCCCTGGGCTTCCGGAATCGGCTGCATCGAGTAATTAATGCCGTGGGTCGCCAGTGGCCAGCCATAGTTCTTGCCGCGTTCGATGATGTTCACTTCGTCGCCACCGCGCGGACCGTGCTCGTTCTCCCATACCGTGCCAGTCCATGGATTGAGCGCTGCGCCCTGCGGATTGCGCACGCCGTAGGCCCAGATTTCCGGGCGAACGCCGGACTGGCCGACAAAGGGGTTGTCGTCCGGCACCTTGCCGTCGGGGTAGATGCGCACGACCTTGCCTTGCAGCTTGTCGAGATCCTGCGCAGTCGGCCGGTCGTTGTTCTCGCCCAAGGTAATGAACAGATAACCGTCGCGATCAAACACCAGCCGCGAGCCAAAGTGATTGCCGACCGAAAGCTTCGGCTCCTGGCGAAAGATCACTTTGAAGTCCTTCAACGTCTTCAGGTCATCCGCAAGCCGCCCGCGCCCTACGGCGGTGCCAGCCTTGTCGCCGGCTCCGCCGCCTTCGGCATAGGACAGATAGACCAGACGATCCTGTTTGAAGTCCGGCGACAGCGCGACATCCAGTAACCCGCCCTGCCCCTTGGCCCAGACCTGCGGTACACCGGAGATCGGCGCCGACAGCGTGCCGTCTGCCGCCACCACGCGCAGATTGCCGGGACGCTCAGTGACCAGCATGCCTTGGCGATCCGGCAGAAACGCCAGCGCCCATGGATGCTCAAGGTCTGCGGTGATGGTCGTGACTTCGAGGGTGCCCTGTTCGCTTTGCAGCTCTTTGGGCGCGGCGGCAAAGGCCGGAGCACTGATCAGCGCACCAGCACACAGTGTGGCTAGAAGGGTTTTACGCAACATGCACGATTCCTTTTGTTCGTTTCAAGGGCCGACAGAACTTCAGTCCTGCCGCTCAACGATTGCTGTCTCCGCCGCGCGAAGGTGGGTTGGGAATGAACGTGGGGGGTGTGCTCGGCACCGAACGGATCGGCTGGCCGTTGCCAATGCCCCGGTTCTCGACCGTAGGCTGACGCGGCGTTGGTACGGTGTTCGGCCCCCGAATGGGGGGAGCACTGGGCTGAGTGCCCTGCATGCTGTTCGGATTGGCCCGGCGGATCGGGCTGTTGTAGGGGTTATTGCTGTTACCGGTGGGGCTTTGCGCCAACAGCATGTCGGCATGAACCAGCCCGCCACTGAGGGCAAGGACGACGATGCCAAGCAGAATTCGGTTCATGACGCTGCCTCTCGATGGGCGTGGGATAGAGCCTTCGAGTCCACGCTACGCCGAGGGTTCGGATTTGTTAACCCGTCAGGCTTAAACAACATGTAACACGGCTTGACCAAGTGGCTGGCAACCCGCGCATCCCGGGGAAACTTTCAGTCGTGGCCGCTGGTCATCCGATCATCACTCGGAGAACTCACCATGGCTCGGGCAATCTGGAAAGGCGCAATCAGTTTCGGACTGGTGCACATCCCTGTCGCATTGGTCTCGGCGACTTCGTCGCAGGGCGTGGATTTCGATTGGCTCGACAGCCGCAGCATGGATCCCGTTGGCTATAAACGGGTAAACAAGGTCACCGGCAAAGAAGTTACCAAGGAACACATTGTCAAAGGTGTGGCCTACGAAAAAGGCCGATATGTGGTGCTCAGCGAAGAAGAGATCCGCTCGGCACACCCTGTTTCAACGCAGACCATCGACATATTCTCGTTTGTCGACGCCGATCAGATTCCCCTGCAAAACATCGACACGCCCTACTATCTGGCGCCGGACAAACGCGGTGGCAAGGTCTACGCGTTACTGCGTGAAACCCTGAGCAAAACCAACAAGGTCGCCCTCGCCCGCGTTGTTCTGCATACGCGCCAATACCTCGCGGCGTTAATGCCGCTGGAATCGGCGCTGGTGTTGGTGAAGTTGCGCTGGCCGCAGGAGGTACGTGGTCTCGATGAGCTCGAACTGGGCAGCGAAGTGACCAAGCCGCAGTTGGCCAAGGGTGAGCTGGACATGGCCAAACGGCTGGTGCAGGACATGAGCGCCGACTGGAAGCCCGAAGACTACAAGGATGAATTTGAAGACAAGATCATGGCCCTGGTCGAGAAAAAGGCCCATGAAGGCAAGATCGAGGATGTTGAGTCGGTGGGTGGCGAAGAAGAGCGTAAAACCGCTGATGTGATCGACTTGACCGAGCTGCTCAAACGCAGTCTGGGCGGGAAAGCGGTGGCGAAGCCGAAAGCGAAAGCCGCAAGCAAGTCTGCGCCAGCCAAGAGGACAAAGAAGGTTTCCGGTGAATGACAATCCGGGGATCGTCAGGCAACTGACAGGTTGTATTTGAGAGAGTCTTCGCGAGCAAGCTCGCTCCCACAAGGTTCTGAGTCGAGCGTGAAATTCGCATTCACCCAGTGCCACTGTGGGAGCGAGCCTGCTCGCGAAGGCGCAAGTTAATTCACTACATTGATCAGATCAGAATGAATACCGCGAGCAAACCACCGAAGATCGCCCACTTTTCCATGTAGTAACGCTTGCGATTGCGCTTTTTCAGCTCTTTGCCACGCAGACGAATCTTGTAGATTCGGGTAAACAAGCGGTTGATCCCGCCCGTGCGGTCGCTGGCATCGTTCGGTGCGCCCGCCGCCGACATCACCGTGCGGCTGAACCAGGCGTTGAACGCGGCGGCCCAGCGGTATTTCATCGGCCGTTCAATATCGCAGAACAGGATGATGCGGTTCTTGTCGGTGGTGTTTTCGGCGTAATGAATAAACGTCTCGTCGAACATCACCGCTTCACCATCGCGCCAATGGTAGTTCTCACCGTCGACGTTGATGTAGCAGCCGGCATCGTTCGGCGTGTCCAGGCCCAGGTGATAGCGATAGGAACCAGCATACGGATCGCGGTGACGGACCAGTTTCGAACCCGGGGGCAACTCGGCAAACATCGCGGCCTTGATCGAACCTATGCTCTGCACCAATTCGGTGGTGCGCGGGCACAGCTTCATGGCCGACGGATGGCTCTCGCCGTACCACTTCAGATAAAACCGCTTCCAGCCGCTTTTGAAGAACGAGTTGAAACCGACATCGTCGTACTGGTTGGAGCGCTTGATCTCGCCGGCACGCAGCAGGTTCTGCCCCTCCTCACGGATTTCTTCCCAGTGCGCCTGCAACGGGCTCAAGTCAGGAAACTCGCTCGGGTCCAGGTACGGCTTGTTCGGTTTTTTCGAAAACAGATAAAGGAAGCAGTTGATCGGCGCAAGAAACGTCGAATGGTCGCTCAGTTGTCGACCGAGTTTGTGTCGCACACGCCCACGCAGATGAACGTATGCAATGGAAATGACATAAATAGCAGCAATGATGAGTTTCACGGAAATCGTCACACGTCAGAAGTGAACAAACTGCGCGCCTGGCGGCCTGAGGCCCAGCGTCTCATGCAGTGGTCTGAATACACATGGCTCGTCCTTGGCCCGCGCCGTAACCGGACGCTCGGTGAAAGGTGGCATTTTAGCCACAGTTTGTCGCCAAAGGTGAGCGTTCATCTGTGAAAAACTGTCCCGCGCAGGTGCCAATCGGCGATCGTGGCGTGATCGCCCTATCGTTTAAAGAGCCAGACCAGTACAATCGCCGCCAAACTTTACGCGCCCCCCTTGGTTGATGACGGGACTTCCCCGCTTCAGCGCACTTTGACTCGGGCCAAGCGCTCCAGCCGCACCCTCGCTACTCAGAATGCTTCGCAGGAAAAACTCTTGATCTCTACAGCTAACATCACGATGCAGTTCGGCGCCAAGCCGCTCTTCGAAAACGTTTCGGTCAAATTCGGCGCGGGCAACCGCTACGGTCTGATCGGCGCCAACGGTTGCGGCAAGTCGACCTTCATGAAAATCCTCGGCGGCGACCTCGACCCGTCCGGCGGTCAGGTCATGCTCGAGCCGAACGTACGTCTGGGTAAATTGCGCCAGGACCAGTTCGCGTACGAAGAATTCACCGTGATCGACACCGTGATCATGGGCCACGAAGAGCTGTGGAAGGTCAAGGCCGAGCGCGACCGCATCTACTCGCTGCCGGAAATGAGCGAAGAAGACGGCATGGCCGTGGCCGAGCTGGAAACCGAATTCGCCGAGATGGACGGCTACACTGCCGAATCCCGTGCCGGCGAACTGTTGCTGGGCCTGGGTATCGGCATCGAGCAACACTTCGGCCCGATGAGCGAAGTTTCGCCAGGCTGGAAACTGCGCGTGTTGCTGGCGCAGGCACTGTTCTCCGATCCGGAAGTGCTGTTGCTCGACGAACCGACCAACCACTTGGACATCAACACCATTCGCTGGCTGGAGAACGTGCTGACCCAGCGTAACAGCCTGATGATCATCATCTCCCACGACCGTCACTTCCTGAACAGCGTGTGCACGCACATGGCTGACCTGGATTACGGCGAGCTGCGTCTGTTCCCGGGCAACTACGACGAGTACATGACCGTGGCGACCCAGTCCCGCGAGCAACTGCTGTCGGACAACGCCAAGAAGAAAGCGCAGATTTCCGAGCTGCAATCGTTCGTCAGCCGCTTCTCGGCCAACGCCTCGAAAGCCAAGCAGGCCACGTCCCGCGCCAAGGCGATCGACAAGATCCAGCTGGCCGAGGTCAAGCCTTCGAGCCGCGTGAGCCCGTTCATCCGCTTCGATCAGAACAAGAAGCTGCACCGCCAGGCGGTCATCGTCGAAAAAATGGCCAAAGGCTTCGACGGCAAACCACTGTTCAAAGACTTCAGCTTCCAGATTGAAGCCGGCGAGCGCGTGGCGATCATCGGCCCGAACGGTATCGGCAAAACCACCCTGCTGCGCACCCTGGTCAACGAACTGACCCCGGACGCCGGCAGCATCAAGTGGACCGACGCTGCCGAACTGGGCTACTACGCCCAGGATCACGCGCACGACTTCGAAGACGACGTCACCCTGTTCGACTGGATGGGTCAGTGGACTCAGGGCGAACAGATGATTCGCGGCACTTTGGGGCGCATGCTGTTCTCCAACGACGAAATCCTCAAGTCGGTCAAAGTGATTTCCGGTGGTGAGCAAGGTCGCATGCTGTTCGGCAAGCTGATCCTGCAAAAGCCGAACGTGCTGATCATGGACGAACCGACCAACCACTTGGACATGGAATCGATCGAGGCGCTGAACCTGGCGCTGGAAAACTACCCGGGCACGCTGATCTTCGTCAGCCACGACCGTGAGTTCGTATCGTCCCTGGCCACACGCATCATCGAGCTGAGCCCGGATGGCGTGACTGACTTCAGCGGCACTTACGATGACTACCTGCGTAGTCAGGGTGTGGTGTTCTAAACAACTGCTGAAAACTGAAAAGCCCTGTCCATGTGACGGGGCTTTTTGCATTTCAGGGTGAGGAATTTGCTGGTGCGGCGACCTTCGCGAGCAAGCTCGCTCCCACATTTGAAATACATTCCCCTGTGGGAGCGAGCTTGCTCGCGAAGACGCCAGTAGCTGCGACATCAATCTTTTGGGAAAGTAGTTAGCCTGCTTTCTTTTATCTGACACCCAAGCCATGATGCGGGCTCTCCCACCGCCGCCCGCGAACGAGTCCTCATGTCTGCGCAGCAACTGCCACCGCAAAGCTCCATGGCGATCACCCTGCAGATCGTTTCTATCGTGTTCTACACCTTTATTGCGTTCCTCTGCATCGGCCTGCCGATCGCGGTGTTGCCCGGTTATGTGCATGAGCAGCTGGGTTTCAGCGCGGTCATCGCCGGGCTGGTGATTGGCTCGCAATACCTGGCCACCCTGCTCAGCCGGCCAATGGCCGGGCGCATGTCGGACACGGTCGGCACCAAACGGGCGATCATTTATGGCTTGTGGGGGATTGTCCTCAGTGGCTTGCTGACGCTGCTCTCTACCCTGTTGCAGACTTGGCCGCTGACAAGCCTGATCATTCTGATCATCGGCCGCTTGCTGCTTGGCATCGCACAGGGCTTGATCGGCGTCGGCACCATCAGTTGGTGCATGGGCCAGGTCGGCGTCGAACACACGGCAAAATCCATCGGCTGGAACGGCATTGCCTCCTATGGGGCGATTGCCATTGGTGCGCCCTTAGGCGTGGTGATGGTTGTTGATTACGGTTTCACCAGCCTCGGCATCGCGCTAGCCGTGCTGGCGGCCGGTGCGCTGGTGCTGATTCGCAATAAGCCTTCGGTGCCGGTGATCCGTGGCGAACGCCTGCCGTTCTGGGCGGTGTTCGGGCGGATCGCCCCGTATGGCGCCAGTCTGACCTTGGCCTCGATCGGTTACGGCACCCTGACCACTTTCATCACCCTCTATTACCTCAACCGAGGCTGGACCGGCGCGGCGTACTGCCTGACGGTGTTTGGCGTGTGCTTCATCCTGTCGCGGCTGATGTTTATCTCGGCGATCAGTCGGTTTGGCGGGTTCAGGTCCGCTATCGCCTGCATGACCATCGAAACCTTGGGCTTGGTGATGTTGTGGCTGGCGCCGTCGACCGCATTCGCCTTGATCGGTGCCGGACTGGCAGGGTTTGGTTTGTCGCTGGTGTACCCGGCGCTGGGTGTCGAGGCGATCAAGCAGGTGCCCAGTTCCAGCCGAGGATCCGGGTTGGGCGCTTATGCAGTGTTCTTCGATCTGGCGCTGGCGATTGCCGGGCCGTTGATGGGCGCGGTGGCGTTGAACCTGGGGTATTCGTGGATTTTCTTCAGCGCGGCGTTGTTGTCGGTGATCGGGCTGGGGCTGACCTTGCTGCTGCAGCGCCGGGCGATTTCCTGAATCATCGACGCAAAACCAATGTGGGAGCGAGCTTGCTCGCGAAGGCGGTGAGTCAGTCAGCACATGTATTGACTGACACTACGCCTTCGTCGGAACGCCGCCCGGAGCAAGCTCGCTCCCACAGTTGCTGCGGTGCTGCGGGGATCGGATTATTGATCCGCGGTTTGCATGCCGGCCCGGGTCGGTTTACCCAAGGTGTGCGAGAAGAACCGTCCAGCCTCAGAGATCAGGTTGCGGTGAATGTCTTCGCGATCCACACCATCGGCATCGGTGCACAACGCCGGCATGGCGCGAATCTGTTCTTCGTTGCACGGCGCCATAAACACGAAGTGCCCAGCCCCGGCGAGTAATTTGAAATCCGGTGCCGTCGGCAGTTTGCGCGCCAGCGCGGCCGCATTCTTGTCGAAGGCCACCAGTTTGTCACCATCACCGCTGTAGAGCAGCACCGGCACATGCACGTCAGCCAAGGTGTGACGACCGAACTTCAGGCTCAGCGGCGCCATCAGCAGCAGCGCATGAACGCGCGGATCGGCCACCGGTTGCAGATCATCCCGATCAACGATCAACTCACCCTGGGTGTTACAAGCATCACGATCGTCCGGGCGCTCTTGGCAATACCGACGCAGGCGATCGAGATCCGGTTGCGCCCCGGACAGGATCAACGCGGTCTCGCCGCCCGCCGAATAACCGATCACCCCGACCTGATCCGCATTGACGTAAGGCGCGAGCATGCGATCGCCCAAGGTTGCGGTGATGGCTTCGGAAATCTGGATCGGTCGCCCGTAGAGATTGCTCAGGGTGCCGAGTCGGCTGTGGTCTTTGGAATTGTCGCCGGGGTGAATCACCGCCACCACGACAAAGCCTTTGCGCGCCAGCGAAGTCGCCAGGTCGTGCAGTGCGAGCGGCGTGCCGGTGTTGCCATGGGAGAGCATCAGCATCGGGAAACGGCCGATGGCGACTTTGGTGTCTTCGCCGGCCTCGACCGAATAGCCCTCGAGCAGGCTCAGGTGCTCACGATCGCTGGAGGGATAAAAGGCGATGGCGCGCATCGGTTGCAGGTCCAGCGGATCGAGGAAGGTCATCTCGTGATAACCGACGCTCCAGACCGGGTGTCGCCCAGGCGCGGCATGCACTGTGTTAAGGCTGCCGAGCAGGCAAATCAGTAACGTTGCACAAAGACGCATCATGGGATGCCCCACCCTGTTGTTACTCAATCGAAAGTTCCGTTGCGTTGCGGGCCTGAAACCCCGGGGATTCGGTGTTCCGGTACGACAATGCACTCAGACGCTGATTGTGTGACTGCATAACCCGGGCCAGATTATGTAACAGCCAGAAACAAAAAACTCCGTATTCGCCCCTTGCGGAACCAGAATACAGAGTTTTTTGGGTATTACCTGAACATCAGCTGTTCTTTACGCAAGCCTTACGCGGCGGCGAACAGTTGCTCGCTGATCTTCGCTTGTGCAGCGGTCATCGCGTTGTTGCGCACTTCTTCGCCATACGCCAGGCCTTCAGCGCGGACGATTTCGATGTCGGTGATGCCGAGGAAGCCCAGTACCAGCTTCAGATATTCTTCGTGAGCGATGCCGCTGGCCTGACCGGCATGAATACCGCCGGAAGTGGATACGATCACCACTTTCTTGCCGCCGCACAGGCCTTCAGGGCCGGCTTCGGTGTAACGGAAGGTTTGACCGGCGACGGCAACGCGGTCGATCCACGCCTTGAGTTGGGTCGGCACGGTGAAGTTGTACATCGGAGCCGCGATCACCACGGCGTCCGCAGCTATGAATTCGGCCAGGGTCGAAGCGCTCAGTTCGGCTTCGTGCTGTTGAGCAGCGTTACGCAGCTCAGCGGTGGTGCCAGCGGCGACCAAGGTGGTCGACGAGAAGTGGCTGATGGCATCGGCGGCCAGGTCGCGGTAGGTCACCACGGCGCTTGGCTCAGCGACTTGCCAGGCTTTGACGACTTCGCTGCTCAACTGACGGGAAGCCGAATTGTCGCCCAGAATGCTCGAATCGATATGCAGCAGTTTCATGTGGAATCTCCTGGAAGGAATCGCCGGTGGCGACGGAATGGAGACAATCCTACGCAAGAAACCAATGGATGATTAGCCGCCTGAAATGCGATAGTTTGTCCCACTGATAGAACAGTCGGATATCCCTGATGCAAGACCTCAACGATCTCTACTATTTCGCCAAAGTCGTCGAAGCCGGCGGTTTTGCTGCGGCCGGGCGCTTGCTCGGGATTCCCAAATCACGGCTGTCGCGGCGCATTGCCGAACTTGAAGAACGCCTTGGCGCGCGTTTACTGCAACGCACCACCCGGCAACTCAATCTCACTGCAGTTGGCGAACGTTACTTGCGCCACTGTCAGGCGATGCTCCTCGAAGCAGAAATGGCCGATGAAGCGGTGGCGAGCATGTCCAGCGAGCCGCGCGGGCGACTGCGCGTGTCCTGCCCTACAGGTCTGGCCCGGGAAATGTTGCCGTGGGTGATCAGCGATTTCCTTGGCAAATTCCCCCAGGTGCAACTGGAAGTCGTACTGCTCAATCGCCGTGTTGATCTGGTCGGTGAGGGCTTTGATGTCGCGTTGCGCGTGCGTGAGCACGGTGACGAGGATCCGCTGCTGGTGACCCGACGCCTGCGTCAGGCGCAGATGGTCGTGGTGGCCAGCCCGGCGTTTTTACAGGGCAAGACGATCAACCATCCGCAAGACCTGAAGCATCTGCCCGTACTGGGTGCGCTGGAGGCCGATCGTATGGTGCATGTGCGCCTGCTCGATCAGCAGGGCCACAGTTTCGAACTGAACATGGAGGCTCGCCTGGGCATCGATGATTTTGTCGTACGCAAGGCCTGCGTCCTCGCCGGTCAGGGGTTTACCCTGTTGCCGATGATGTATTGCGAGGCGGAGCTGGAAAACGGCACGCTGGTGCAGATGTTGCCGGAGTGGTCACTGCCCGGCGGCTGGCTGCAAGCAGTGTATCCGCATCGGCGCGGGGTGATGCCAGCGGTGCGCGCGTGGATCGATCATCTGGTCGAGTCGTTCAATGCCTGTGGGGAGCGGTTGTTATGAACAAGGGAAAGATGAACGAAGCCGACGTTGCGGCGTTCTGCCTGGCATTGCCGGGCGCTCGGGAAGATTACAAATGGGGCGGCGTGCGAGTGTTTTCGATTGCCGGCAACAAGATGTTTGCCTTGCAGGGGCTGCGTGGGGATTCGCTGGCGTTCAAGGTTGATAAAGATCTGTTTCTCGGTCATTGCGACCGCCCGGGGATTCACCCGGCGCCCTATCTGGCCCGGGCGCAGTGGATCATCATGCATCCGCCCTACCCGTTGGGCGCCGAGGAATTGCGCGGGTTGTTGCAACGTTCGCATCAGCTGGTGGTGAGCAAGTTGCCGAAAAAGACCCAAATCGGTTTGTTGCTGTAAACCCGATCCCTGTAGGAGTGAGCCTGCTCGCGATAGCGGAGTGTCAGTTGGAATTTCTTTGGCTGACACTCCGCTATCGCGAGCAGGCTCACTCCTACATAGGGAGTTGCGGTGTATTCAGAACAGCGTCAGCAGATTCGAGCCAAGAAACAGCTGGTCGATCCAGAACACCTGGTGCAGCAACACAATCACCCAGAACAGAATCTGAAACGACACCTTGCGCGTCTTGTGCCGGAACACCTGCTGGGCGATCAATGCACCCGGCCAGCCGCCCGCCAGTTCCACAGCATGAAGGATGTTCTCCGGTGTGCGCCAGGCGTCGGCGCGCGCCTTGCGCTTGTCTGCCCAGTACATGAAGAACGCCAACACGCTCACAACACCGTAAGCCGTCAGCGGCACCAACGAAATCCCGCGCAACCACATCGACACCGAGCCGAACAGCGGCAACGCGCAGACGATCAACAGAACCAGCAGTTTCAGCTTCAGATGCTGGATGTTGTTGCCGCCCGAAGGTCGCCCTTCGGGCCGGCGTGCGCGGGAATCACTCATGGCTTGGCCGCCGCCCAATCGATCCAGCCAAACTGCCACGTCGCCAGAATGACCAGACCAAAAACGATCCGATACCAGGCAAATGCCGCATAGCTATGGCTGGCAATGAACTTGAGCAAGCCGCGCACGGCGATCATGGCGAAGATGAACGCGGTGACAAAGCCGATGGCAAACACCGGGAAGTCCGCCGGGACAAACAGATGGCGGTACTTGTAGCCCGAGTAGACCGCCGCACCGACCATGGTCGGCATCGCGAGGAAGAAGGAAAACTCGGTGGCAGTCTTGCGCGACAGACCGAAGAGCAACCCGCCAATGATCGTCGAGCCGGAACGCGAAGTGCCGGGAATCATCGCCAGACACTGAGCGAAACCAACCTTCAAAGCATCTTTCCAAGTGATCTCGTCGACTGTTTCGGCGTGCACTGCATGCTGACGCTTTTCCGCCCACAACATGATGATGCCGCCCACCACCAACGCGGTCGCAACGGTAATCGGATTGAACAGGTATTCGTGGATCAGGTCGGCAAAGATCACGCCCAGCACCACAGCGGGCAGAAACGCGATCAGCAGGTTAGCGGTGAAACGACGGGCACTGGGCTGCGTCGGCAAACCGATGACCACATCGAGAATCTTGCGGCGAAACTCCCAGACCACCGCGAGGATCGCGCCGAGCTGGATGATGATATTGAACGCCATGGCCCGTTCGCCGCCGAAATTCAGCAAGTCGGCAACAATGATCTGGTGTCCGGTACTGGAAATGGGCAAAAACTCCGTCAGCCCTTCTACAACTCCTAGTATCAGTGCCTGCAAGGCCGTCCAAAGATCCATCAATCCCCCAAAGAGCGATGCGCGCCGGCATGCTCCGATAATATTTTTCTAGCGTTCACTGCGATCAGCGTAGCTGTTTATGGCTGTACCGATTCCGCACGCACAGGATCCACACGAAACGGTCAAAATTCCGTGAAATATCAATTTGGATTCAGGTTTTCACGCGCGGGGCCGAAATCCTAACAGACAAGCCTTATTAGCGCTGCCGCGTTATACGACTTGGGTCGCGTATGCCCGCTCACGAAATCGTGGTTGGATGCTGGCGGTCGTTTATTACAAGAAAAAGAATCCGGAGTGACAGCGTTATGAACAGCTTGCGCAGTGTGTCGATCAGCCGACGCTTGTGGCTCATCTTGATTGTGGCGGTGGTCATGTTGCTGACCTTGGGCGTGTTGATGCTCAAGCAGATCCACGACGATCTCTACCACGCCAAGGCCCAGAAAACCCAGCACGTAGTACAGACCGCCAGCGGCCTGCTGACCTACTACCACGACCTCGAAACCGCCGGCACCCTGAGCAAAGAGGCGGCGCAGAAACAGGCGCTGACGGCGATTCGTGGGCTGCGCTACGACCAGAGCGATTATTTCTGGATCAACGACCTCACGCCCGTGATGGTCATGCACCCGACCAACCCGAAACTCGAAGGCCAGAACCTCTCGGCGATCCGCGATCCGGACGGTTTTGCGGTGTTCAACGAAATGGTCGCCATCGCCAGGTCCAAAGGCGCCGGCATGGTCGACTACCGTTGGCCGAAACCCGGCGCCAGTGAGCCGGTGGCCAAGACCTCCTACGTCAAACTGTTCGAGCCGTGGGGCTGGGTGCTCGGCTCCGGAGTTTACGTCGACGACGTGCAGGCGGAATTCCAGGGCCAAGTGATCAAGGCTACGGTCATCGGCCTGGCGATTGCCGTGATCATGGCGCTGCTGGTGATCCTCATCGCGCGCAGCATCGTCCGTCCGCTGCAGGAAACCGTGAACGCCATGGCCAACATTGCCAGCGGTGAAAGCGACCTGACCCGCAGCCTCGATACCCATGGCAAAGATGAAGTCACTGAACTGGCGCATCACTTCAACGCCTTCACCGCCAAACTGCGGCGGGTGATCGGCGAATTGCAGGTGTCGGCCAGTGCACTGGGTCAGTCGTCCAGCGAACTGGGCAACGACGCCACGCAGGCCCAGCAGCGCAGCCAGCAGCAATCGCAGCAGATGGAACTGGTGGCCACCGCGATCAACGAGGTGACCTATGGCGTGCAGGACGTGGCGAAGAACGCCGAGCACGCCGCCGCCGAAATGCGCGATGCCGAAGCGCAGGCGCAACAGGGCCAGATCAACATCGATGGCAGCTTGCAGCAGATCGACAAACTGTCCGGCACTATCGATCAAGCGGTGGAGGTGATCCGCACCCTCGCCGCCGAAAGTACGCAGATCGGCAGCGTGCTGGAAGTGATTCGCTCGATTGCCGAACAGACCAACCTGCTCGCGCTTAATGCCGCGATTGAAGCGGCGCGGGCCGGTGAGCAAGGTCGCGGATTTGCCGTGGTGGCGGATGAAGTACGCTTGTTGGCGCAACGTACGCAGAAGTCGACGGCGGAAATCCAGTCGATGATCGAGCGTCTGCAGAACCATTCCGAAGCCGCTGTGAAAGTGATCGGCGACAGCAGCAAGGCGTCGCAACTGACCATCGAACAAGCCGGGTTGGCCGGTGCGAGTCTGAATGCGATTGGCCAGGCACTGCGTAATCTCAATGGCCTGAACGCTTCGATTGCCAGCGCCACGTTGCAGCAGGCGCATGTGGTCGAGGACATTAATCAGAACGTCACTCAGGCGGCCGGCCTCTCGCACAGCACGGCGATCGCTGCCGAACAATCGAGTGCGGCCAGCCTGAAACTTGGCCAGTTGAGCGAACAACTCAACGCCCTCCTGCGCCAGTTCCGCGTCTGACCCAAAACCTGTGGGAGCGAGCTTGCTCGCGAAAGCGTCAGGTCAGTCAAAGAAGATTTCGACTGCACAGGCCCCTTCGCGAGCAAGCTCGCTCCCACAGGGTTCTTCAGTGTCTGGGCGAATGCAGTACAATCCGCCCCCTCCTCAATTTCCCCCAAGGAACCCCCATGTCCGGGCTTGAACTGTTTGCCGCCGCCCTCGGGGTGCTCGCCGTGTGGCTGACGGTCAAACAGAATCCGTGGTGCTGGCCGATCGGTCTGGTCATGGTGCTGCTCTATAGCTGGATCTTCTTTGAAGTGAAGCTGTATTCGGACATGTTGCTGCAAGTGATCTACGCCGCGCTGCAAGTCTATGGCTGGTGGCAATGGACCCGCGCCGGGACGATGCATGACGGTCGTGAGGTCACGCGCCTCGATCAACGCTCGGTCCTGATCGGCTTGGGCGTTGGCGCGGTCGGCAGCCTGTTGCTCGGTGCGGCCATGGCTCACTGGACCGACGCCGCGCAACCGTGGCTCGATGCCGCGCTGACCGGTTTCAGCCTGGTCGCGCAACTGTGGATGGCGCAGAAACGCCTGCAATGCTGGGCGCTGTGGTTTGTGCTGGATGTGATCTTTGTCGGCTTGTTCATCTATAAGGGGCTGTACCTGACCGCTGCGCTGTACGGGCTGTTCACTCTGCTGGCGATCCAGGGCTTTCGCGAATGGCGTGCTGACCCGGCGTTGCGCACATGAAGGTTGTGGTCCTGACCGGCCCCGAATCCACCGGCAAAAGCTGGCTGGCGGCGGGCCTGCAACAACGCTTTGGCGGCTTGCGGGTGGATGAATACGTGCGTCGGTTTATCGAACTCAATCCCCGCGACACTTGTCTGGCTGATATCCCGGAAATCGCCCGGGGCCAATTGCACTGGGAAGATGAAGCGCGGGCGCAACAGCCGTCATTGCTGATCCTCGACACGCACTTGCTGAGCAATATGCTCTGGAGTCAGACGCTGTTCGGCGATTGCCCGGCCTGGCTGGAATCCGAATTGTTGGCGCGGCATTACGACCTGCACCTTTTACTCTCGCCAGAGCAGATCGACTGGACCGATGACGGTCAGCGCTGCCAGCCGGATCTGGACGAGCGTCTGGCGTTTTACCAGGCCACGCAGAACTGGCTGGAAAACCACCATCAACGCTTTCAGGTCATCGAGGGCGATTGGGCCGAGCGCCAGTCGCAGGCGTTTGCCGCCGTCGAGCAACTGCTGGCTGAATGACCCGGTCAAAGGGTCCCTTTCCCACGCGATTTCCCCTGTTTTGGGGACAAAGTGTCCAATCCTGAAACACTCGCCCGCGTGCAAAGTGCCCGTTTCAGCACGGTTCACAGCTTTGTCATGCCGGTTGTTACGCGGGTGAAACACCTTGGCGCAAACCCTTGTGCCAGAGCTTTATTCAGCCAATAGACAGGTCAACGCCACCCTGCGTGTATCAGCCATGAAACAGGCGGTGTATCAGGCCGGCGCATCTATTCCCCAAGCAATTGAAATTGAAAGATATTTCAAAAGCGGCACAGCTTTCGCTCTCTACTTCACAACGCTGACTAGGGCCAGCCCACTGAAGAAGGAATTGCAGCCGTGGGGAATATCAAAAAAGGTTTGACCTGCCTTCTGCTGATCGGATCAGCAGCCAGTACGTTCATCAGCTTCAACGTGCAGGCAGAAGGCAATGGCGTGATTGTCCTCAACCGCGATGTTCAGCCTATTCCTATCGGTCGCAGCGGCGGTAAAGACCCCTATCCAACCACAGTCAATGCTAACCCTTCAGCCCGCATCAATCAGGCGATGAGCAGCACTGAGCTCAATGACGGTGAGTTTGCCAGCGTAGCCAGTGGCTCCTCGATCCGCGGCAACATCAGCACACCGACGGCGAATCTGCCTGGCATGAACACCCTGACCAATACCAACGGCCTGCCCGGTATGAGCAGCGGCCACGGCGGCGGCGCCGGCGGTTCCATCTCCAACACCGTCAACCGCGCAATGGGCGCAGGCCTGGCTCCGCTGACCCGCATGGCTGGAGGTCAATAAGATGAATCGCACCCTGCTCCTGCTCGCCCTCTTCGGTTGCGCCAACGCCATGGCCGCCGACCCCAGCTCAGTGAACAACGCGAACATTCAGGACACCGGCATCCAGTACCGCGGCAACTACAACGTCAACCAGGCCGCCGGCGACCAGATGCAACAGACCAACACCAAGGCCATTGCCATCGGCACCTCGGCCAGCGCCACCACAATCGTCCGCCAGCACATCGACACACCCGGTAACCCGTCGACGAATGCCAGCGCGACCATTGGCGGCAACTCATTCAGTAATGGCAACGGGATCCTCGGTGTGAACCAGGGCGCCGGTGCCAACAACCAGATGGCCAACGTCACGCGCGTCAGCATCAGTGCTGGCCCGCAGAGCGTTGACGACAGTGCCCTTTCGCAACAGAACGTGGCGCTTCTACCGAGCTCAGGAGCAACTGGTACCTCACCCGGCAGTCGCCAGGTCACGACAAGTGATCAGGCCTTCACCGGCAGCCGCGGGGTAATCCAGGTGAACCAGAGTGCCGGGGTGGGGAACCGTATGGCTAACACCCTGAGCATCCGGGTCGCTGACTGACCCAAACAACAAAAGCAGTGCAATTAGAAAGTACCAACACTTAACCAACTAATAAGCACGATGGAGAAACACCATGAAACCTACAATGGCTCTCAAACCACTGGTTTTCGCACTTGCAGCAGTGATGGCAATCGCAGCACAGGCAGGCGGTCGTGATGACGATCATGGTAACGGGCACGGCAATGGTCATGGCAACCATGAACCAAAAGGCCCTACCCTGGAACAACTTCTGCAAATCGGCGCCGGCGCTGGTGCTGCCGTACTCGACACGCAGAACAGCGATGGCAACCTGGTGGGCAACCAAGGCACCAAAAATGATGCCTCCGTTCGCGACTCCGCCAATGGCACCAACGGCAACGTCGGCATGAACAACACCGCCGGGGATGGCAACCAACAAGACAACGCCGCTGCACTGGCAACTGCCGACGAAAGCTTCATCTTCGGCAGTGCCGTGTCCGTTTCCAGCGCGACTCAGGTCAACAACAACAACGCGGTTGCCAACTACTCGACAACCAACAACGCCAACCTCAACAACGTGGGTAACGGCGGTTCCGGCAACATCGGTGTGAACAACAGTGCCGGCAACTTCAACCAACAGAAAAACAACCTGGCCATTGCTGTATCCGGTGGTCGTGTAGCTAACGCCGCTGCCGCTGCCAACCAAAGCTCCACTGGGTTGACTGTGTCCAACAACGGCACTCAAACCTACAAAACCGATACTCTGAGAGGCACCTTCACCGCTGCCGGCGCATTCGTGGCAGCTGGCAAAGCGACCATCGAAGGCGACAAAGGCCATGGTGGTGGCGGTTATGGCGACAACGACCGTGGTCATGGCGGCAACGGCGGCAGCAAAGATCAGAAAGCGACCTTTGAAGCTGTCGGCATCTTCGGTCTCGCCGGTGTAACCACGCAACAAGTGCTGACCCCTGATGGCTGGAAAAACCCTGTGACCAACAACGCAAGCATCTCCAACGTTGGCAACAACTTCTCCGGCAACGCTGGTTACAACAACGCCGCTGGTGTTGGTAACCAACAAAGCAACTCGCTGTCCATCGCTGCAGGTTGCAAAGCCTGCCTGTAATCGCGATCGAAACGAAAGCCCCGGAAACGGGGCTTTTCCTCAGTCCGCAAAGGCGTATCGATCATGCGTAAGACTGCCCTTTTCGCTCTGCTTTGCCTGTCCGGCCTGACCCAGGCTGCCCAGATGCCAGTCGCTGCCCTCCCAGGCGGCGTACTCGTCTACAAGAACGTGCAAAGCATTCGTGAGCGCAAGTTTTCCGACATTGTCGAACAGAAAACCGATTTCAGCTGCGGCGCTGCTGCACTGGCTACGGTGTTACGCCAGGCCTATTGGCTCGACGTCGATGAGGAGCACATCATCAAAGGCATGCTGGTCAACGCTGACCAGGACCTTGTTCGTACTCAAGGGTTTTCCATGCTGGACATGAAGCGCTACATAGAAAGCATCGGCATGCGCGCCAGGGGTTACAAGATTCCGCCGGAAAAACTCGATGCTGTAACCATCCCGGTGGTGGTACTGATGGAAATTCGCGGCTACAAGCATTTCGTGGTTCTGCAGCGTTCGGACAAGGATTGGGTTTACATCGGAGACCCGGTTTTAGGCCACAAGCGCTACAAACATGATGACTTTGTCAAAGGTTGGAACGGCATTGTCTTCGCCATCGTCGGCCCCGGTTATGACAAAACCAATGCATTGCGCAGCCCGCCGACACCGCTGACGGCGAAGAACAAGCTGGATAACTTCAACCCTGTCAGAGATGCTGAATTGATGGACTTCGGGTTCATACAGAGCGACTTCTTTTAATCGCCGATTATAAAGAATGGGGCTGGATGTCCCGGGAGCAGCAAATGAAAACCTCATACTGGCTGGCCGCCGCCTGCCTGGCAGCGAGTGCGTCAGGCTATGCCAATGCAGGATTCAAACCTATAGAAATACAAGACAAGGAGTTGTCCGAACTACGTGGTCGTTATGTCATGCCGGGGCGGATTATCAGCTTCGGCATTGTCATGAGCAGTACCTGGCGCAACGCCAGTGGCGATTTGATCGGGGCTTCGACCTCGATGCAACTTCAGGCAGCAACGGTAAAACCTGAATTCTATGTTCAAACCATCAAGGAACACGGCAACGGCAGCACCCTTTCTACGGGTACCGGCACAATCAACGGTGGCGCCGGCCTCGACAGCAGCCAGGGCGTAACACAGAGCGTACGCGCTGCGGGTGACAGCAATACCGCCTATAACAACGTTGCCATCAACGTTAAAGAAGCCAGTCAGGCGCCAGCACTGGTGCCCACCCAAGGGCAGGCGCTGATGGCCGGGCAAACCATCGGCGGCAGCAATGCCGCAGGCAGCGTGGCGGTTTCGGCCAACGGTGGCGGCGTACAAATGGCCATTCAGGCCTCCGGCAATCAAGGTACGGCCCTGCAACAGGTCGCTCAAGGCGGCTTGCTGCAGAACACCCGTTTGCTCGGCAGTGCCAACGTGGTCAATAACATGACTCAACTCAACGTCGTCCTGAACAATAACGGCATGAGTGCCGGCGCACTGGATTGCAACCTGACTCAGCTCAGGGCACTACGAAATATTGGATATTGAACTACGCTGAGTCTCGATCATTGGGCTTAAAGGGACGGCTTATTCATGTATCGATCAGTATCACTGCGTGCCGCTGTTTGCTTGAGCACCCTTCTACCTGCAGCGATGCTGCAAGCGGCACCGGACGCCGACGTAGAAGTCCTGAAACAAGAGCTTCTGGAGCTGAAACAACGTTACGAAGTACAACAAAAGGCCCTGGCGGTACTCGAACAACGGGTTCGCCAGGTCGAAGATCAACCGGCGGCGCCACCACCCAAAAGGTTGGCCAAGTCGCCGTCGGATATGAAAGGCAATCCAAAAGTGGCCACCGGTACCGGGGCCGCAGCAGCGTCGGGGGGCGCAGCCGGAGGCAGTGGGGCTTCTTACGGGCAATCGCTGGCAGATGATTCGCAACCGGCACAGAGTGTGTCCAACCTGTATGACGAGGCCAGTGGCTTCTTCGGCGGTGGCAAATTCAGCTTCGAAACCGGTATCACCTATTCGCGCTATGACACCCGTCAGTTGATCCTCAACGGCTTTCTGGCCCTCGACTCGATCTTTCTCGGCAACATCAACCTCGACCGGATCAAGGCCGACACCTGGACCCTTGACCTCACGGGCCGCTACAACTTCGACAATCGCTGGCAGTTCGACCTGAACGTGCCGGTGGTCTACCGCGATTCGACTTATCAATCCGGCGGCGGCAACGGCGGAGCGTCCAACGTCACGACCGAGCAGGACGTGACACGCGATCCAACCATTGGCGACGTCAACTTCGGCATCGCCTACAAGTTCCTCGATGAGTCAGCCAACACGCCGGATGCGGTCGTCACCTTGCGCGTCAAGGCGCCAACCGGCAAGGATCCGTTCGGGATCAAGCTGCGCCAGACCGACGCCAACTCCAACCTGTTCGTGCCTGACACCCTGCCCACCGGCAACGGCGTCTGGTCGGTCACTCCGGGGATCTCGCTGGTCAAGACGTTCGACCCGGCGGTGCTGTTCGGCAGCTTGTCCTACACCCACAACCTGGAGGAGTCGTTTGACGACATCAGCTCGACGGTCAACCAGAAAAACCCGGGCAAGGTCAAGATCGGCGACAGCTTCCAGATCGGCGCCGGTATTGCGTTTGCGCTGAACGAGAAGATGAGTATGTCGTTCTCGATGTCTGACCTGGTGCAGCGTAAAAGCAAGCTGAAGCAGGATGGCGGCGATTGGCAATCGGTGGTATCCAGTGACGCCAACGCCGGTTATTTCAACGTCGGCATGACCATTGCGGCCACCGACAACCTGACCATTGTTCCGAACTTGTCGATCGGTTTGACCGACGATGCACCGGACTTTTCCTTCAGCCTGAAATTCCCTTACTACTTCTAGGAAAAAGCAAAAGATCGCAGCCTGCGGCAGCTCCTACAGGGATTACACAAATCCAATGTAGGAGCTGCCGCAGGCTGCGATCTTTTGATCTTCAGGTATCTAGCGAATCTGGTGTTTATGCAGCAGGCGGTAGAACGTCGGCCGTGACACCCCGAGCACTTTGGCCGCCACACTGAGATTATCGCTGTGCCGGTTCAACACATCACACAACGCC
This sequence comes from Pseudomonas sp. H1_D05, assembly GCF_054682705.1. NCBI lineage: Bacteria > Pseudomonadati > Pseudomonadota > Gammaproteobacteria > Pseudomonadales > Pseudomonadaceae > Pseudomonas > Pseudomonas sp. H1_D05. Next base: position 5,023,329 of record NZ_CP162825.1, on the reverse strand, counting down.
TGGCGTTCGGCGCGGGTCTTGTAATCTTCCAGCGTGCCCATCGGTGTGGCGATCGAGTGCTGACTGATCAAGCCCAGATCCCGTGCCTCGATCTGCCGCCCTTCAGCCAACACCAAACCTCGTCGCACACGGTTGGCCAGTTCACGGACGTTACCCGGCCAGTCATGTTTGCCCATGGCAATCAGCGCGTCTTCGCTGAAACTGCGCGGACGGCGACCGGTTTCATGGCTGTAGAAGTGGGAAAAGTGGTTGGCCAGCATCGAGAGATCACCATGGCGTTCACGCAACGGCGCGGTGACCACTTGCAGCACGTTGAGCCGGTAATACAGGTCTTCGCGAAAACGTTTCTTCTCGATGGCCGCCTCAAGGTCGACGTGAGTCGCCGCCAGCACACGCACATCCACCGGGATCGGCTGGCTGCCGCCGACGCGTTCGATGTGTTTTTCCTGCAAAAAGCGCAGCAGATTGGCCTGCAGTTCCAGTGGCAGATCACCGATCTCATCGAGAAACAGCGTACCGCCATTGGCTGCCTCAATGCGCCCGACCTTGCGCTGATGCGCACCGGTAAACGCGCCTTTCTCGTGGCCGAACAGCTCGGACTGAATCAAATGTTCGGGAATCGCCCCGCAATTGATCGCCACAAATGGTTTGCTGTGACGTTGGGATTGCCGATGCAGCGTGCGCGCGACCAGTTCTTTGCCGGTACCGCTTTCACCGCGGATCAGCACCGGCGATTCGGTCGGTGCCAGTTTGCTGAGTAACTTGCGCAATTCGCGGATCGGCCTGCTGTCACCGAGCAGTTCATGTTCGGGCTGATCGACATGAATCGTGCCCTGCCCACGCAAGCGCGCCATGCCGAATGCCCGGCCAAGGGTGACCTGCACCCGCGACACGTCGAACGGCAAGGTGTGGAAATCGAAAAACCATTCACAGACGAAGTCACCGACGTTCTGTAAACGCAGGACTTCCTGATTGAGCACGGCGATCCATTCAGTGCCGCTGCGACTGATCAGCTCCTTGACCGCCTCGGGGCGTTCGAGATGAAACGGCTGTAATCGCAACAAGCCGACATCACAACTGCGGTCGGCGGCATTTTCCAGGGTGCAACTGTCAACATCCCAACCTACGGCGCGTAATCCGGGCAATAAGCGGTGGCAGTCGTCGCACGGATCGACCACCAATAAACGTCGTAACGCTGGCGCTTCGCTCATGACTGTTCCTTGGCGCCAAATTATTAGAAATGATTGTAAAAACAGTCATTTGGCAGACCCGACTGTAACATTAGCAAGATTTTGACAGCGCCTTGTATCGATTGCTTATAGGTGTACAAGCAAACGCGTTATAAGAAACCAGGTTGTTAGTTAGCTATCGACTAAATTGCTGTTTCAACCTTTCAGTGAGCTTTCAAAAACCTGGCAACAATGCAACACCCTGAAAGAAAGTTGAAATTTCTTTGTTTCATGTGTGACCTGCCTACCGGTTCGGTGCATCAGTACAAGTACCAGCCGAACGGTAAGCCCAACCGACGGCACATCATTTGATTGGGCACGACAGAGAGAAAACCCCATGACCGCCCCGCTCCGTATCAACGAAGCTCTTTTGATTGCCAACCACGCGTTCAAACCGTTCCAGTGCGTAGCCTGGGCGCCACAAGACGGCAATGGCGAGCTCAGCCTGACCGTGATCGACCGGACCAACTCGCACATCGGTCGCAAACAGATCCCGAGCAGCGCCTACTCCGATCCAGCGCAACTCGAGCAACTGTTGGAGCAGGCTCGCGCTGAACTCAGCGAAGAAGGTTACAGCTTGCAATCCTGGTCGATGCCACACTAACAGCCGGGCGATGCGGATGACGCTCAGGTCATCCGCCCTACTCGGTTAGTTCCAATCTTTTTAACGCTCCGTACTTTTGCACAACTATTTGCAACTTGTTCAGGCGTAACTGCTTGGCCGGCTTGCTATTGGTTCAAAAAGACACTGTTCTGGCACAGTGCGACCGTCCATCTGTTAGTTCTTACAGTTGTACTTCTCCCGGTTCAGGGATTGAATGTTTCGCTCATGCAGTTACCCGCCCGGTTCCCGGTACCAGGTCAACTCGCAAGGAGATGCGTGCATGTCCACTCTGAACACTTTCGCGCTGCCGGTGGCATCAACTTCTTTATTGAGCCGAGCCGGTCAACTCGACAGAACATTTGCCGCTAACGGCGTTGCTCAAGTGTATTTCGCTGGCAGTGTGTCCAGCCTGACCGAGGACATCGCCCTCGATGTGCAGGGACGGGTGCTGGTCGCAGCAAAGGTCGGCCTCGCCACCGGTAGCCGATTCGGCCTGGCACGGATGCTTGCCGATGGCTCGGCCGATCTGACCTTTGGCGATCAAGGCAGCGTGATCGAAACCTTTGCCCCGGGCTTTGAAGCCACGGCCGGTAAAGTCCGGGTACTCCCCGACGGACGCATCCTGCTCGCCGGCCTGCATTATGAAAACGCTCATCGCACCTTGCCGGCTCTGGCCATGTTTGACGCACAGGGCAAGCCGGATCTGCGCTTCGGTGACAACGGTCGCCAGGTGGTGCGCCTGCCCGGCGACTTGTCCATGGGCAGCCGTGATGCCTGGCTACCGCCGGGCGTCCCGGGTGCTGAAGCCTGCGACTTTGTAGTCCAGGACGACGGCCATATTCTGCTGATCGCCAATCACCATTTCGAACTCGCCGACCATGCCGGCATGCTGATTCGCCTCAAGCCCGACGGCAGCCTCGATGAAACCTTCAACGGCCGCGGCTTCGTGATGATTCGCCACTTGCTGCTCAACACCTGGCTCAGCAGCCTGCTGTTGCAAAAGGATGGGCGAATCGTAGTGGCCGGCTCCATCGACTTTCCGCAGGAAGGTTTGTTGGCGCGCTACCTGCCCGACGGTCGCCTCGACGAACGTTTTGCCGTGGACGGCTTCATGGCGTTCAAGGCTCACGGGCAAAGCGCCCAGGTCAGTCAGGTCCTGGAATCGGCCGATGCACTGCATTGTTTCGGCAGCAGTCGCGACCCGATTCGGTGCATGGCGTACAGCCTGCACACCAACGGTCGACCGAACCTGCACCATCACGGCGTGCAACCACAGTTGCTGGAAATCGGCCCGAGCGGCTGCCAATGGAGCGCCGCCCAGCGCATGGCGGACGGCCGCATCATCGCGGTCGGTGCAACCATTGGCGGATTCGAAGCGGATTTTATTGTTGCCCGTTACCAGAGGGACGGCGGCCTGGATCACAGCTTCGGTGACGGCAAAGGCTGGCTGCGCACGCGTCTGGGGCGCAGTCTCGACACCGCCAACTCGCTGGCCGTGCAAGCGGACAATGCCATCCTCGTCGGCGGTTATTCATTGGATGGCAACTACCGAGCCATGGTGGCGCGTTACCTGAACCATTGAAAAACACGCACTGTACTTGATCTTCCGCAACGCATCCGGCAACTTGCGCGCTTCTAAAGACAAGGAGCAGCCGATGTCCGGTTCAATGGCCCAGGCGTTCGCGCAAAATTTTCTCGGGCACTCGCCACGTTGGTACAAGGCGACCATCGTCGGTTTCCTCATCCTCAACGCCGTCGTGCTGTTCAGCGTCGGCCCGGTCGCGGCCGGCTGGTTGCTGGTGATCGAATTCATCTTCACCCTGGCGATGGCGCTCAAGTGCTATCCGCTGATGCCCGGCGGTTTGTTGTTGATCGAAGCACTGCTGCTGAAGATGACCACCCCCCAAGCGCTTTACGATGAACTGGTGCACAACTTCCCGGTGATCCTGCTGCTGATGTTCATGGTGGCCGGTATCTACTTCATGAAAGATCTGTTGCTGTTTCTGTTCTCGCGCCTGCTGTTGGGCGTGCGTTCAAAAGCGATACTGGCCTTGCTGTTCTGCTTTCTTTCCGCGTTTCTGTCGGCGTTTCTCGATGCCTTGACGGTGACCGCAGTGATCATCAGTGCGGCGGTCGGTTTCTATTCCGTTTATCACCGTGTCGCGTCGGGCAACGATCCGCGCCAGGACAGTGAGTTTGCTGACGACCGGAACCTGCCGAAACTTCACCATGACGATCTGGAACAATTCCGTGCGTTCCTGCGTAGTCTGTTGATGCACGGCGCGGTCGGTACGGCGCTGGGCGGTGTCTGCACACTGGTGGGCGAACCACAAAACCTGCTGATCGGCCACGAAATGGGTTGGCACTTCGCCGAGTTCTTCCTGAAAGTCGCGCCGGTGTCGATACCGGTGCTGGCAGCGGGTCTGGTCACCTGCGTGTTGCTGGAGAAGCTGCGCTGGTTCGGCTACGGCACACTGCTGCCGGACAATGTTCGCGCCGTGCTGGCCAACTACGCCGCCGAAGACAATGCCGAGCGCACAGCGCGCCAACGCGCAGCCCTGCTGGTGCAAGGCGCGGCCGCACTGATCCTGATCGGCTGCCTGGCCTTTCACATCGCCGAAGTCGGTTTGATCGGCTTGATGGTGATTGTGTTGATCACCGCGTTTACCGGCATCACCGACGAACATCGTCTGGGCAGCGCATTCAAGGACGCCATGCCGTTCACGGCGTTGCTGGTGGTGTTTTTTGCGGTGGTCGCGGTGATTCACGATCAACAGCTGTTTGCGCCGTTGATCGAGTGGGTGCTGGCCCTGCCGGTCGAGCAACAACCGGGCATGCTGTTCATTGCCAACGGCCTGCTGTCGGCGATCAGTGACAACGTGTTTGTCGCCACGATCTACATCACCGAAGTGAAACAGGCGTTCCTCGCCGGCCACATGAGCCGCGAGCATTTCGAGACGCTGGCGATCGCGATCAACACCGGCACCAACCTGCCAAGCGTGGCGACACCGAATGGCCAAGCCGCATTCCTGTTCCTGTTGACCTCGGCGATTGCACCGCTGGTGCGCCTGTCGTACGGGCGGATGGTGTGGATGGCGTTGCCGTACACCTTTGTGATGGGACTGCTGGGTTGGTATGCCGTGAGCTATTGGCTCTGATCAACACCGCGTAAAAACTGTAGGAGTGAGCCTGCTCGCGATAGCGGTGTGTCAGCCCAGGAAATGGTGACTGATACATTGCTATCGCGAGCAGGCTCACTCCTACATTTGGTTTTGCGTGCTTTCAGCGAGGGAGGATGTATTTCTCGATCGCTTGCGCCACGCCGTCTTCAGTGTTCGGCGCGGTGACCACGTCGGCTTGGCGCTTTACCGCGTCCTCCGCCTGGGCCATGGCTATCGAAAAGCCTGCACAATGGAACATCGCCGGGTCGTTGCCGCCATCGCCGATGGCCGCTGTCTGCTCCAACGGAATACCGAGATGTTCGGCCAGCGTCGCCAGCGCGGTGCCTTTGTTGGCTTCCAGCGCCGTGACGTCGAGATACACCGGTTGCGAACGCGACACTTGCGCCATGCCATTGACCTTGGGCAACAGGCGCGCCTCCAGTTCGATCAACAGCTCAGTGTTGTTACTGGTCGCGACGATCTTGTCGATGCGCTCAAGATACGGCTCGAAACTCTCCACCACCACCGGCGGATAACCGAGGCCATGCTGCTCGCGCGGTACCATCGGCCCGTGCGGATCCTTGAGCAGCCAGTCGCCGCCGCTGAACACCCAGATCTCGACTTCCGGCTGATCAGCAAACGTGGCCAGCGCAATCAGCGCGGTGCTGGCCGGCAAGTAATGCGCGACCAGCAAACTGCCATCCGGGTTAACGATGGTGCCACCGTTGAACGCCGCCGTCGGCAGATCAACACCCAAGGCTTCGATCTGCTGCAACATGGCTTTCGGCGGTCGACCGGTGGCGAGGCTGAACAACACGCCCGCCTCACGCAGCGAACGCACTGCTTCGATGGTGCGCTGGCTCAACGTGTGGTCGGGCAGCAGCAGCGTGCCGTCCATGTCACTGAGCAGAAAACGGATAGGTTGTTGCGGAAAGTCACTCATCCGAGGCCATGCCAGACGCGACCATCGCGAGTCAGCAGGTCTTCAGCAGCCTGCGGGCCGTCCTCACCAGCGGCATAAGTCTGCACGCTCGCGTCCTGCTGCCAGGCGTCGAGGAACGGCTGCACGGCACGCCAGCCGTTTTCAATGTTGTCGGCGCGCTGGAATAACGTCTGATCGCCGGTCAGGCAGTCATAGATCAGGGTTTCGTACCCGGTCGACGGCTGCATCTCGAAAAAGTCTTTGTAGGCAAAACCCAGCTCGATGTTGGCCATGTTCAACGCCGGCCCCGGCCGTTTGGCCAGCAGGTCGAACCACATGCCTTCGTTGGGCTGGATCTGGATGCGCAGGTAAGTCGGCTGCAATTCGTCGACTTCGGTATCACGGAACTGCGCGTACGGCGCCGGTTTGAAGCAGATGACGATCTCGGTGTCGCGCACGCTCATGCGCTTGCCGGTGCGCAGGTAGAACGGCACGCCGACCCAGCGCCAGTTGTCGATCATCACCTTCAGCGCCACGTAGGTTTCGGTGTTGCTGTCAGGCGAGACGTTGGGCTCCTGGCGATAACCGCTCAGCGGCTTGCCGTCGACCTCACCGGCGCTGTACTGACCGCGCACCGAGTTGGCCCGCGCCTCTTCAGTGGTCCACGGACGAATTGCCCCCACAACCTTGGCCTTCTCGCCGCGCACCGCATCGGCGCCAAACGCGGCCGGCGGTTCCATGGCGACCATGGCCAGCAACTGGAACAGGTGATTGGGCACCATGTCACGCAGGGCGCCGGTGTGTTCGTAAAAACTGCCACGGGTTTCGACGCCGACGGTTTCAGCGGCGGTGATCTGTACGTGGTCGATGTAGTGATTGTTCCAGAAGGCTTCGAACAGGCTATTGGAGAACCGGCTGACCAGAATGTTCTGCACGGTTTCCTTGCCCAGGTAGTGGTCGATCCGATAGATCTGCTTCTCGGACATCACCTTGAGCAAACAGGCGTTCAACGCTTCGGCGGTTTGCAGATCGGAGCCGAACGGCTTCTCGATCACCACCCTTCTGAACGCTTCGGGAGTTTCCTCCAGTAATTTGGCAGCGCCCAGTCGGCGCACCACTTCACTGAAGAAACGCGGCGCGGTGGCCAGGTAGAACACCGCATTGCCAGTGCCGCTGTCGGCGATTTTCGCCGCCAGCGCGGAATAAGTGCTGTCGTCCAGGAAGTCGCCCTGGACGTAGCTGATACCTTTGGCGAGCTTGGCCCACAAGGCCGGATCAAGCATCTGATCGCCCTTGCCGACCTTCGCCGCCACTTCGGTGCGGATGAAATCTTCGAGCTTCTGCGCGAAGGCTTCATCGGTAATGGCGTTGTGGTCAACGCCGACGATCCGCAGATTGTCGTCAAGCAAGCCGTCGCGACTGAGGTTGTACAGCGCCGGCATCAGCAAGCGCTTGACCAGGTCGCCGTGGGCACCGAACAAAAACAGCGTGGTCGGTGGTGCGGGTTCTGCCTTGGATTTTCTGCGGATCGTATGGGTCATTTCTTCGGTGTCTCCACGTGGCCGCCGAAGCCGAAGCGCTGGGCCGAAAGAATCTTGTCGCCAAAGGTGCCCTGACCGCGCGAGCGGTAGCGCGAGAACAGCGAGTTCGACAGCACCGGTACCGGCACCGCTTGTTCCATGGCCGCTTCGATGGTCCATTGACCTTCGCCGCTGTCCGCTACGGAGCCGGAGAAACCGTCGAGTTTCGGATCGCTGGCCAGTGCATCGGCGGTCAGGTCGAGCAACCACGACGACACCACGCTGCCACGGCGCCACACTTCGGCGATGTCGGCCACGTTGAGGTCGAAACGCTGATCTTCCGGCAGGCGCTCACTGGACTTGGTCTTGAGGATGTCGAAGCCCTCGGCGAACGCGGCCATCATGCCGTACTCGATACCGTTGTGAATCATCTTCACGAAGTGCCCGGCACCGGCGGGACCGGCGTGGATGTAGCCGTGTTCGGCGCGGTGGTCGTCGGACTGGCGATCCTTGGTGCGCGGGATATCACCCATGCCCGGCGCCAGAGCAGCGAACAGCGGGTCGAGGCGCTGCACGGTTTCGGCGTCACCGCCGATCATCATGCAATAGCCACGCTCCAGGCCCCAGACGCCGCCGGAGGTACCGACGTCGATGTAGTGCAGGCCTTTCTCGGCCAGAGTTTTGGCCCGGCGAATATCATCCTTATAGTTGGTGTTGCCGCCGTCGATGATGGTATCGCCGGCTTCGAGCAAAGTGCTCAGGGTGTTGATGGTGTCTTCGGTCGGCGCGCCGGCCGGCAACATGACCCAGACCGCACGCGGTTTGGCCAGGCCGGCAACCATTGCCGGCAAGTCGGCGACGCCGGTGGAGCCCTCGGCGACCAGGTTTTCGATGAAAGCGGTATTGCGGTCGTAAACAACGGTGGTGTGACCGTTGAGCATCAGACGTCGCGCAATATTGCCGCCCATGCGGCCCAGTCCAATAATCCCGAGTTGCATGTGCTGATGCTCCTTACTACAAATAAATGTGTGTCATTGGTTATAGCCCAACGCGACTGATGGAGGTTAGTCCAGAGCGTTGCGATGAAGTTTCCGGGCATTGTGCCCGATCCAGACTGATAACGACCCGAATCCTGCCGAAGACACACCGACCATGAAAAATAAAAAAGTTCCATTCACAGGCAAAAGAAATCAAAATCGGCGCCGATAGTAAGTCAGTACCCCAAAGCGGGGACGACCTACAGTTGATGCACGCCATTTGCGAGGTGAGCAATGGGCACAGTACACACAGCAATGCCGCCACAAACCCTGTACGTGACAATCCGTCGCGATGAATTGCGCCAGTTGAAAGACGAACGCGACCAGTTGAAACAGGAGCTGGCGCAGCTGCGCCTGTTGACCCAAGGTGTGCAGCCGCAACCTTTGCCGGTCGTTCAGCGTCACCCCCACGCCTGATCCCCGCCTGTTTCGGGAACGGCCGCCGCTGTTCCCGACATGATCCATCGCTGCCCTCCTCTCTATAGAGCAAAGCGGCAACTCACAAACTTTTCACATTCTCTTCGTAATACTCCGCCCCATTCTGGCCGTACCTGCGTGTACGGCCTCCGTTCGTCGGCTTCATGGATGTTCCGGCGGTGGTTGTAACGAGTGAGCTGGAGCGCCGAATGGCATTGTTCAAACGCAGCAAAACGACTGCGACAGGTTTCGACTGGGCCGGTTTTATCTGGCTGTTTGTATTCTTCTGGTACTTCTCGGGTATCACCCAACTGCTGATCCAGCTGACCGGCACCTCCGGCTTCAGCGGATTCCGTCAGGCGTTCTTCATGAGCGCGCTGTGGCTGGCGCCCATGCTGCTCTTCCCCAAACGCACCAAACTGCTCGCTGCCGTGATCGGCGTGGTGTTGTGGGCCTGCTCGATGGCCAGTCTTGGCTATTTCTTCATTTATCAGCAGGAATTCTCGCAAAGCGTCATCTTCATCATGTTCGAGTCGAACATCTCTGAAGCCGGCGAGTACATGACCCAGTACTTTGCCTGGTGGATGGTGGTGGCGTTCCTTGCCCATACCGCGTTCGCGTATTTCCTGTGGACCCGCCTGCGCCCGGTGTACATGCCCCGTGGCCGTGCGCTGGTCGCGGCGACGGCGATCGTGATCGCGGTGGTCGGCTATCCACTGGTCAAGCAAACCCTGCGCATGGGCACCTTCGCCCAAGGCTTCGAGAAATTCGAAACCCGTATCGAACCGGCGGTGCCATGGCAGATGGCCGTGGCCTACCACCGTTATCTGGATACCCTTGCCGACATGCAGGGCATGTTGCATAACGTGAGCAAGATCCCGCCGCTGAAAAACCTCAAGGATGCCTCGGCCGACCAGCCGAAGACCCTGGTGCTGGTGATCGGTGAATCGACCAACCGTCAACGCATGAGCCTTTATGGCTATCAGCGCAACACCACGCCGGAACTGGACAAGCTCAAGGATCAACTGGCGATCTTCGATAACGTCGTCACCCCGCGTCCGTATACCATCGAAGCGTTGCAGCAAGTGCTGACCTTCGCTGACGAAGAGCATCCGGATCTGTACCTGTCGACGCCGTCGCTGGTCAGCATGATGAAACAGGCCGGCTACAAGACCTTCTGGATCACCAACCAGCAGACCATGACCAAGCGCAACACCATGCTCACCACGTTCTCCGAACAGGCCGACGAGCAGGTGTACCTGAACAACAACCGCAATCAGAACGCCGCGCAGTACGATGGTGATGTGATCGAGCCGTTCAACAAGGCGTTGGCTGACGCCGCGCCACGCAAGCTGATCGTTGTGCATTTGCTCGGCACGCACATGAGCTATCAGTACCGCTATCCGCCGACGTTCGACAAGTTCCAGGACCGCACCGGCGTACCAACCGGCGTGCGTGACGACCAGGTCCCGACCTACAACAGCTACGATAATGCCGTGCTGTACAACGACTTCGTGGTGTCGAGCCTGATCAAGGATTACGCCAAATCCGATCCGAACGGCTTCCTGCTGTACCTCTCGGACCACGGTGAAGACGTGTTCGACTCAGTGGGCCACAAGACTCTGGGCCGCAACGAAAACAAACCGACCGCGCCGATGTACACCATCCCGTTCATGGCCTGGGCGTCGCCGAAGTGGAAGGCCAATCACGACTGGAACTTCGCCGCCGACCTCGATCGTCCGTACAGCAGCTCGCATCTGATCCACACCTGGGCTGACCTGGCCGGTTTGAGCTTCGATGAACTCGATCACAGCAAGAGCCTGGTCAGCGACAGCTTCAAGGCTCGCCCTCTGCTGATCGGCGATCCGTACCAGACCGAGCAGCGTGCGCTGATCGACTTCAGTTTGATGAAGCCGAAGAAACCCGACGCCGCGCCGGCGGATGTCGCGCAGAAGTAACACCAGAAGGGGCCGAAACCGGCCCCTTTTTCATGTCCGCAGAAAACTCATCCAGCCGGCCTCGAATTTCGCTTGTTACCTCTGCCCCAGCCAATGCGTCGCCACGGTCAGCTCTGACAGGTGCCCCCCGTTCCCGACTATCAAATGTTCTGCAACATGCTGCAAAAACTCCACTGAACGGGCGTTAACCCCGCGTTAATTCAGGCCTCCCAGACTCTCTTCCGAGATCTGCTTCATGGACGAACGGCTCCCACTTGTTCAGTAGGAGGCACCATGAAAATCACTACCGCAATCCTTGCCGGGCTATTTGCCCTGGGTTCTGCCAGCGTTTTTGCCGAGGGCGGCGCTGAGCGTATGCGTTATTACTACGACAACTTCCCGGTTCACCAAGCCCAGAGCGAGCAGAAGAGCGACGCCAACGCGAAGGAAATTCGCGTTCCCGCCGATCAGACGGCGCAAGTGACCGAGTCGTATCGCGACTGAGATTGACCGAGCAACCGATGGACCTTCCGTGGCTCCGCTCTGGCCTGGAAGAAGACAGTTTGGCGCCCTGATTGGGGCGCCTTTTTTTGGGGTTCATTCAGTCGATTAGTCAGGATTGGATGTCCGGCTTTTGATTTGTGGTGAATTCGCCCCTCACCCCAGCCCTCTCCCGAGGGAGAGGGAGCAGTTTTGTGGGCTGTTCAAAACCTGAGTTCGGCTCGATGTTTCAGGTCGGCGTACGTTGCCCAAACACCTCGGTCAGTCCCCTCTCCCTTTGGGCGGTCCGACGTTTCGGGAGGGTTAGGGTGAGGGGCTTTTCAGGCTTTCAGGCCTGCAGATTCTTGATCCAGAACAGCATGCGCCCGTGATCCGGGTCGAACATGCCCGGCGCAAAGCCGAACTTGCTGTAGGCATTCTGCGCCACGGCGTTGCCTTCCAGCACTTCGAGGGTGATTTTGCAGCAACCGCGCTGGCGAGAAATCTCCTCGACTTTCTGCAACATTTTCTGGCTCAGGCCGAGCCCGCGAAATTGGCTCACCACCGCGACGTCGTGAATGTTGACCAGCGGCTTGCAGGCAAACGTGGAAAACCCTTCAAAGCAGTTCACCAGCCCCGCCGGTTCACCACCGACAAAGGCCAGCACACTGAACGCATGCGGGCGCCGGGCCAGTTCTTCGGGCAGCCGACGCAGCAGCTCAGGGTCGAGCGAATGACCGCCGCCCATTGGGTCTTCTGCATAGTGGTTGAGCACGATACCGATGGCCTCGGCGTGCGTTGGATTGCTGTAGCTGGCCTGAAGTACAAGAATTTCTGCGGAATCCATTTCCATCCCCGAACACAAAAGCCCCGGCGCGCAAAGTGCGTACTGAAAGGCTGCCTGACATTAGCGCGGGGGTGATCGGGCGGGCAACCGACAAATGCAAAAGACTTTTGCTGTTTACCCGTCAGTGCCCCCAGATCAACTCTTCGGTCCAGCCCAGTTCGGCAAAGTCCTCGGCGCGTAGACTGCTCTCGCCGACGCAGAAAAACTCATCCAGTTGCGGCGGTTTCACCACGGTATCACTGAGCATCGCATGCACCTGCCCCCGGTGATGAAGCTGATGCTCGAACAGGTGCGAAAGCATGCGCAAGCGGTTGTCGTGCTGCGGCGTATCACGGGCGATAGTGACGATCCGGGGCAGATCGGCATCGCGCAATTGTTCGCAATAGGCGATCAGCCGCCGATCAACATGAGCCTGCTCTTCGCGCAAATGCGTGGCGTCGGTAAACGGCTCGTCCACATTGAAAAACACATAACAGTCAGGATGCGGCTCGGCCCCGCGTAGCTCGCGCTCCAGTGCATCGACGTAGAACCAGTCGCAGGTGAGGATGTGATTGAGGGTCAGACGAATGCTCGGAAAAAAACTCACCCGAGGCGCCGCCAGATCCGTCGCACTCAACTGCGTCCAGGCCTTGGCCAGACGATGATTGGCCCAGGCATTCTGGTATGCCATGGTCAGCAAATGATGGGATAACGCTTGGCTCATGTCGGCGCCCTCTTCCATTCAAGCTTCGGCAAAACGCTGCAGCTGCATCTCCTGCAAGCGACTGAGGGTGCGGCGGAACGGAAATTCCAGATAACCCTCGGTGTACAGCGCATCCATGGGTACTTGCGCTTCGATGTACAGCGGCACCTTACGGTCGTAGCACTCGTCGACCAGCGCAATGAAACGCCGCACGCCGTCGTCGTGAACCGACAATTGCGGTAACTCACGGTCGCCCGCAACTACCCGCTGCGCGGCGTCTTCAGTGCCGCGCGCGATCCGCCCTTCGCGTTTCTGCGCACTGAGATTGGGTACTTCGCTCAACAGAATAGCCGTGTAGCGGTCGCACAGCGCGATGAAATCCATGGCGGCGAACGGCTGCTCGCAGAGATCGGCGTAGCGGCACCACAACACCGTTTCACTGGCCTGCACCACGTTCAACTGGCGATGACCGACCGCCACCGGTTCGGCGCTGGCTGCTTGGCCGGCGGTCAATGCCTGAAAGACTTCCTCTAGCGCACTCACCGCAGACGTGGCGACAAAGTAGCGTTGCAGACCTGCCCCCGGATGCAAGCGATGATCCTCGGCGCCATTCACCGCAACCACCTGCATATGCGCCTTGATCGCGGCAATCGCCGGCACAAACCGGTCGCGATTGAAGCCATCGGCGTAAAGATCATCCGGCGGCAGATTGGACGTACAGACGATCACCACGCCTTCGTCGAACATCACCTGAAACAACCGACCAAGAATGATCGCGTCACCGATGTCGTTGACGAACAACTCATCGAAACACAGCACCCGCACCTCGACCGCCAGCTCCCTGGCCAGCGCACGCAACGGATCGGCAATCCCGGTCAACTGGAATGAACGCTGATGGACCCAGCCCATGAAGTGATGAAAGTGTTGGCGTCGCGCCGGCACCCGCAGGCTCTGATAGAACTGATCCATCAGCCAGGTCTTGCCGCGCCCGACCGGCCCCCACAAATAAACGCCGCTGACCGAAGCGGCCCCGGCGTGCAGCGTTTCATGGCATTTTTGCAACGCCCAGACCGCGTGTTCCTGGGCTTCATCCTGGATGAAGCCCATGTGTTGCACGGCGTGTTGCCAGGCGCTGAGAGGAGAGTCGAAAGTCATGCGCGGCAGTATGCCACGATGGTTACAGGGAAATATCCAGTCGGGCGATTTTCCCCTGCTCGTTCAAGCGAAACGTGTAGCGCAGCTGCGCCGGGCTGCCGGGGAAGGTTCCGGAAATCAGCCCGTTTACCAGCACTTTGCCGGTGCGCTGCTGCACGTCCAGCACTTCGACCCGTGGCTGATAGCGCTGCCCGGTGTCGTGCATCCATTGCGCGATGGCTTGCGGGCCGACCTGATGTTGGCCCTCGTCGAACACGTTGGCATCCTCGGCAAAAAAACTGCCGACCCTGGAAGTATCGCGTGCGTTGGCCGCATCGATATACGCAGCAATCGCCGGGGCCAGTGCAGAGACGGGATGAGACATGGTTGCAGCTCCTTTTTGTTTGGTTCTGCGCCCATCCTAAAACAGCGTTGCGTCAGTTTTTGTCAGGAGTGAAACGTCCGCTTTCATCCAGTTGCATCTGCTCGCGCCATGTGCGCAACAGATCGCTGCGCCGTCCCGGATAACCCTCGCCCTGGCGGCTGGCCGCGCTGATGCGGTCGGTACGAAACGTACGATAGGCGCTGCGCAATTCGCACCACGCAACGATGATTCGCACCTCATTGAGGAAGCCCAGCGCCAAGGGCCAGATCAACCGCTGGCTGGCCACCTGTTGCGCGTCGGCGTAATCGATGTGCAGTTTGGCCTGGTCGCGGATGGCATGGCGAAACACGTTCAACGGCACGGTGTTTTGCGGAAAACCATAACCCGGCGGGCCCGCCATCACGGTAGGATTGCGCAGCGCTTCCTGGGCCTGCGGATCGAGCACGGCGGCAATTTTCGCCAGCGCATCCGCTGCGGCTTTGCCGAGGACTTCGTCACCGCGCTGATCGACGTAACGCAAACCGAGGACGATGGCTTCGGTTTCGTCGGCATTGAGCATCAGCGGCGGCAGAAACAAGCCGCTGCGCAACACATAACCGATCCCCGCTTCGCCATGGATCGGCGCGCCGAGGGCGGTCAGTTCCGCGATATCGCGATAAAGCGTGCGCTCGGACACTTCCAGCTCGGCAGCCAGGGTCGCCGCCGTCACCGGGCGCTTCTTGCCGCGCAGCACTTGCAGCAAAGTCAAAAGACGAGTGGTACGCGACACGTTGGGCAGGCTCTGGAGGGCAAAGATGTTCGAGCTTAGCATAGGCTGGTGTCAGAAACTGGCAGGAGCCTTGGCTGAAAATGTGGCAACGAGCCTGCTCGCGAAAGCGGCGGGTCAGTCAACAAAGATGTTGGTTGAGCTGACGCCTTCGCGAGCAGGCTCGCTCCCACAGGGGTTATCGTGTGCGGGTTAAATATCAACCTTGTGGCGGGCGGCGTAGAGGCAGAGCATTTCCATCGCCAGTGTGGCAGCGGCCAGTGAGGTGACGTCGGCGTGATCGTAAGCCGGGGCGACTTCCACTACGTCCATCCCGACCAGATTGATGCCGCGTAAACCGCCAAGAATCTCCAGCGCTTGCGCGGTGCTCAAGCCGCCGCACACCGGCGTGCCGGTGCCCGGTGCAAACGCCGGATCGAGGCAATCAATATCGAACGTCAGGTACACCGGGTTATCGCCAACCCGCGCGCGGATCGCTTCGACAATGGCGTCGCAACCACGCCGATGCACCTGCCGCGCATCGAGTACCTGAAACCCCATGTGATCGTCATTGGTCGTGCGCAAGCCGATCTGCACCGAGCTTGCCGGATCCACCAGCCCTTCCCGAGCGGCGTGCCAGAACATGGTGCCATGATCGACCCGCTTGCCCTCTTCGTCCGGCCAAGTGTCGCTGTGCGCATCGAAGTGAATCAGCGACAACGTCCCATGTTTGCGCGCGTGGGCCTTGAGCAGCGGGTAGCTGATGAAGTGGTCACCGCCAAACGTCAGCATCGCGCTGCCAGCGGTCAGAATGTGCTCGGCGTGAGCTTCGATGCTTTGCGGAATGCTGTGTGGCGCGCCGAAATCGAAATCGCAGTCGCCATAATCGATGACCGCCAGATGATCGAACGGGTCAACCGTCCACGGCCAGTGGCGTTCCCAGGCAATCCCGGTGGAAGCGGCGCGAATTCCGCGTGGTCCGAAGCGGGCGCCGGGACGGTTGCTGGTGGCGGTGTCGAACGGCACGCCGCTGACCGCGACATCGACACCGCGCAAGTCACGGCTGTAGCGCCGACGCATGAAACTGGTAATGCCGGCGTAAGTACTTTCGGCGGCGGTGCCGTAGAGGCTGTCGCGGGTCATGGCCTGATCATTTTGCATGGGCACATCCATCGTGGGGCTCCTGTTGTTATTGATGACTACGGAAAGTGGTCCACAAGCGCGTGCGCTGGCGCATGTCCTTGAGGCTCATGCTGCGATCGGCATACAGCCGCGCGCGAACTTCGCTCGGCGGATAGATGTCGGGATCGTTACGCACGGCCTCATCCACCAACGGCGTGGCGGCCTGGTTGGCGGTGGCAAAAAACAGTGTGTTGGTCAGTTCGGCCACGGAATCGGGGCGCAGCATGAACTCGATGAACGCCCGCGCGGCTTCGGGGTGCGGCGCGTCTTTGGGGATGGCCAGATTGTCCTGCCACACCAGCGTGCCTTCCTTGGGAATGCGGTAGGCCACTTCGTACGGTTTATTGGCCTTGTGCGCCTGATCAGCGGCCATGCTCGCGTCGCCGTTGTAGGTCAGCGCGAGACACACGTTACCGCTGGCCAGGTCATTGATCTGCCGGCCGCTGGCGACATAGAGCACCGACGGCTGGAGTTTCTGCAACAACGCCTCGGCGGCGGCCAGGTCGTTTTTGTCGGTGCTGTAGGGATCCTTGCCCAAGTAATGCAGGGCCAGACCGATAACTTCCTGCGGCGAATCGAGGATCGCGATACCGCAGTCCTTGAGCTTGCTGGCGTTCTCCGGTTTGAACAGCAGATCGAGGCTGTTCAGCGGCACATCAGGCAGCCGCTGCTTCACGGCCTCGACGTTCATGCCCAGACCCAGCGTGCCCCAGGTGTACGGCACGCCATAGCGATTGCCGGGGTCGACAGCGGCCATTTTCTCCAGCAAATCCGGATCAAGATTGGCGTAGCCCTTGAGGCCCTCATGAGGGATTTCCTTCAACGCGCCGGCCGCGAGTCCCCGCGCCAGAACGCTGGACGACGGCACCACCACGTCGTAACCACTGCCGCCGGTGAGCAACTTGGTTTCCAGCACCTCGGAAGTATCGAAGGTGTCGTAACGCACATGAATGCCAGTCTCCTGCTCAAACCGTTGCAGGGTTTGCGGTGGCACGTAATCGGCCCAGCTGTAGAGATTGAGTGTCTTGTCCTCGGCCTGAGCCTGAACAGCCACCGACAATAAAAGCGCGGGGAAACACAGCTTGAACACGGGAGCCATGACGAACACCTGACCAGAGGAAGTGGTTGCAGGATGCGCCGTCGGATACATTAGAAAAATTGTCTAATAATTATCCTGACTTTATCCAGGAGTAATGTGATGTTGGGTCAACTCCACGACGTGGACTTGCAACTGTTGCGCCTGTTTGTGCGGGTGGTCGAGTGCGGTGGTTTCAGTGCAGCCCAGGGTGATCTGGGCCTGAGCCAGTCGAGCATCAGCCAGCAAATGGCTAAACTCGAAACTCGCCTCGGCTATCGTCTGTGCAGCCGTGGCAAGGGCGGTTTCAGTGTCACGCCCAAGGGCGAGCAGTTACTGATCGCGGTGCGCACGCTGTTTGAATCGATTGAAACGTTCCGCCATCAATCCAACGGCGTCGCCGGGCGCTTGATCGGTGAAGTGCGCCTGGGGATTTCCGAGTCGGTGGATCAATCGGTGCTGCAGCGGGTGGCGGCGGCGATCCGGCGTTTTCGCGAGCGTGATGAGTCGGTGCGCATCGAACTGATCAGCGCCATGCCTGGCGAGATGGAGCGGCTGCTGTTGCAACAGCGGTTGGACTTGGCGATCGGCTATTTTTCGCAGGTGCAAAGTGCCTTCGACTATCGCCAGTTGTTCAGCGAAACCCAGCATTTGTACTGCGCTGCCGGCCATCCCTTGTTCACTGATGACGCACCCAGCGATGCCGCGTTGCAGGCCTGCGACCGGGTCGATCACCCCTATCGGTTTTTTCGCAGTGACGAGCCGTTTCAGGGCAAGGTCTGCTCGGCGCGCTCGGAGCAGGTTGAAGGCACGCTGACCTTCATTTTGTCGGGTAAACACGTGGGGTATCTGCCGGATCACTATGCGCGGAGCTGGCAAGCGAAGGGCCTACTGAAGCCGATCCGTGAGGGCGAGTTGAGTTTCGAAGTCGACTTTCATCTGGCCCGGCATCGGGCGCAGGTGCCGGGGGATGCGCAAAAAGCTTTTGAAGAGGATTTACTGGGCGCATTCAATCTCGTGTAGGAGCTGCCGCAGGCTCGGGCCGCGATCGGACGATCTTTTGATCTTAAAAGATCGCAGCCTCGTTTCACTCGACAGCTCCTACACGGGCGTTTGCCGTAGCGACCCATAAAACCTGACCTTTCAGGCAGTTATTGCTCGTTGCCCTTACCGCCCTCTTCCGGCATTCTGCGCCTCCATTTTCTGACCCGGCCCCGCCTCGCGGCGCGCAAAACACCATGACCGCCTCTGAAAAAGCCCCGCGCAACAACGACCTGATTTACGGCCTCAACGATCGTCCGCACCTGACCGCCACAGTGTTTGCCGCGCTGCAACACGTGCTGGCCAGCTTCGTCGGCATCATCACCCCGACCCTGATCATGGGCGGCGCCCTCGGTCTGCAAAGTGAAATTCCCTACCTGATCAGCATGGCGCTGTTCGTTTCCGGGCTTGGCACCTTTGTGCAAGCCAAGCGTTTCGGCCCGGTCGGTTCGGGGTTGTTGTGTCTGCAAGGCACCAGTTTTTCCTTTATCAGCGTGATTCTCAGCGCCGGGTTCATGGTCAAGGCGCGCGGTGGCGGCACCGATGAAATCCTCTCGACGATCTTCGGCGTGTGCTTTTTTGCCGCGTTCATTGAGGTGGTGCTGAGCCAGTTCATCGGCAAACTGCGCATGCTGATTACCCCGGTGGTCACCGGCACCATCATCACGCTGATGGGGCTGTCGTTGATCAAAGTGGCGATGACCGACATTGCCGGCGGTTTCGGCGCGCCGGATCTGGGCGCAGCCAGCCATGTGTTTCTGGCGGCGCTGGTGATAGGCACCATCGTTGTGTTGAACCGCGTTGATGTGCCGTTTCTGCGCTTGGGCGCGATCGTTATCGGCCTGACCCTTGGCTACGTAGTCGCATGGCTGATGGGTACCGTGGATTTCGCCTCGATGCCAGAGGTGCCGCTGGTCAGCGTGCCAGTGCCGTTCAAGTACGGTTTCAACTTCGACTGGGTGGCGTTCGTGCCAGTGGCGGTGATTTTCCTCGTGTCGCCGCTGGAGGCCGCGGGTGACCTGACCGCCAACTCGATGATTTCCCGGCAACCGGTCAAAGGCCCGCTGTACATCCGGCGGATCAAGTCCGGCCTGCTCGCCGACGGCCTCAACTCGGCCATGGCCGCCGTGTTCAACAGCATGCCAATGGTGACCTTCGCGCAGAACAACGGCGTGATTCAGCTCACCGGCGTGGCCAGCCGTTACGTGGCCTTCTTCATTGCCGGTCTGCTGGTGCTGCTGGGGCTGTTCCCGATGATCGGCGCGGTGTTGCAACTGATGCCGAAACCGGTACTCGGCGGCGCCGAACTGGTGATGTTCGGCACTGTGGCGGTGGCCGGGATCAAGATCCTCGCCGAAGCCGGTCTGCATCGGCGCAACATGCTGATCGTGGCCATTTCGCTGGGCATGGGCCTGGGTATCGCGGCGGTGCCGGAAGTGTTGCGCGAACTGCCGCAAGCGCTGCGCAACATCTTCGAATCACCGATCACTGTCGGCGCGTTGTGCGCTATCGTGCTGAACATCTTCCTGCCGGAAGAATTCATTGAGCTGGAAGAAGACGATTTCGACCCGGAAGCTTCTATTCTTCAGGTCATGGAAAATCCGGATATGCCGGCCAAAGGTGAACCTGCCCCAGCGGCGGCTGTCGCACAGTTGAACCGCTAACGTCTGGCCTTCAATAGAAAGGGCTGAGCCGGCGACGGTTCAGCCCTTTTTTGTTGAGAGACCGTTTATGCGCCGTTTTCAAGCCGTCATTCTGTCACTGCTTCTGCTGTCCCTCAGCGCCTGTGCGCTATTCCCCAACCGTGATCCGGTGAACATCAACGTAGTCGGCCTCGAACCGTTGCCGAGCCAGGATCTGGAAGTGCGCTTCGCCATCAAGATTCGCGTACAGAACCCCAATGAGACGGCCATCGACTACAACGGCATCGCGCTGGATCTGGAGGTCAACGGTCATTCACTGGCCTCGGGTGTCAGCGATCAGAGCGGTTCGATCCCACGCTTCTCCGAAACCATTGTCAGCGTTCCGGTCAGCATCTCGGCGTTCTCGGTACTGCGCCAGACCTTGGGCCTGAGCCAGACGCAAACCCTCGACAATCTGCCCTATGTGCTGCGCGGCAAGCTTGCCGGCGGTCTGTTTGGCACCATGCGCTTTGTCGACAGCGGCAAGCTCAGCCTGCCCAAGGCCACTGCCGCGACCTGGTAAAAATGCGTTAGCCTGCTTTTTTCCCAAAGACATTCAGGGAGGCTGCAGGTTTATGGAAGACACACCGACGCTGTACACCGAACGACTGATCCTGCACCCGTTGCAACTGGCCGATGCCGACGCCGTGCAGCAACTGTTTCCCCACTGGGATGTGGTGCGTTATCTGAACGCGGCGGTGCCATGGCCGTATCCCGAAGACGGCGCCCTCACCTATTTGCGCGATGTTGCCTTGTCGGCCGTGGCGGCGGGCAAGGAATGGCACTGGTCGATTCGCCGCAAGTCCGCGCCCGAACAGTTGATCGGCAACATCAGCCTGATGGATCAAACTGACAACCACCGTGGATTCTGGCTGACACCGGCGTGGCAAGGTCAGGGCTTTATGACTGAAGCGAGCGCAGCGGTGACCGATTACTGGTTCAACGTACTTCAACGCCCGCTGATGCGCGTGCCGAAAGCGGCGCCGAATACCGGCTCGCGCAGACTCTCGGAGCGCGCCGGGATGCGCTTGATCCGGACCGATGAAGATGATTTCGTCGGTGGGCGTTTTCCACGAGAAATCTGGGAAATTTCCCGGGAAGAATGGCTGCAACAACACAAAACTTAAGCTTGTAACTAACTCCTGTGGGAGCGAGCTTGCTCGCGAAAGCGGAATATCCGTCAACCAAAATGTTGAATGTGATGACGCATTCGCGAGCAAGCTCGCTCCCACAGGTTCTCAATAAGACTGGGGTTATGTGTTGAATCGCACGCCCGGTTTGGCGCGCTCATCCACACTCAACTCAAACACATCCGGCCGCGCGTAGTGCCCGACCACATCGTAGTCATACCGCGCCCGCACCAGTTCATCGGTGTCAATTTGCGCCGTTAGCAACCCCGCCTCGCCCCGCAACGGCCCGGCCAGCACGTCGCCCATCGGCCCGACAATCACGCTCCCCCCGGCAATCAACGGGCGATCCGCCGGCCAGTTGGCAATCTCCATGCCCAGTTCATTCGGTGACGCCTGCACCTGACAGGCGCTGACCACAAAGCAACGGCCTTCATGAGCGATGTGGCGCATGCTGACCTGCCACATCTCGCGTTCGTCGACGGTCGGCGCGCACCAGACTTCGATGCCTTTGGCGTACATCGCCGTGCGTAGGAGAGGCATCATGTTTTCCCAGCACACCACCGCGCCGAGCTTGCCAACCTGACTGTCGAACACGGGCAAGGTCGAGCCGTCGCCCTTGCCCCAGATCAGCCGTTCGGTGCCGGTGGGCATCAGTTTGCGGTGTTTGCCGACAAGCCCGGCCTGCGGATCGAAATACAGCGCCGTGCAATACAACGTGCTGCCAGCCCGTTCAATCACGCCGATCACCAGGTTGGCCCCGGTGCGCGCCGACAGACCGGCCAGCGCTTGCGTTTCGGCACCCGGCACATCGATCGCATTGGCAAAATATCGGGCATAGGCTTCGCGCCCCTCGGGCAGGCGATAACCCAATTGCGTGCCGAAGCCCTCGCCTTTCGGATAACCACCCAACAGCGCTTCCGGCATCACCACCAGTGTCGCGCCAGCCTCGATGATCGCGCCCTCCCAACTCAGAATCTGCTCCAGGGTCGCGCTTTTGCCTTCGGGCAAAGCGCCGATTTGCAGCGCAGCAACAATTGATTTGGCCATCGCGATAACTCCATCAGGTTCAGTGGTTGCCGATTCTGCGGCGCCACGCGATCATGAATAAAGCCCCATTCACTGCTGAATGATATGAGCCAAATGAATATCGCCACGGTCGACCTCAACCTGCTGAAAGTCTTGGAAGCCCTGCATGAAGAGTCCAGCGCCAGCCGCGCAGCATTGCGACTGGGGGTGACACAATCGGCGGTCAGTGCGGCGCTGCGCCGCTTGCGCGAGGTCTACGGCGATCAATTGTTCGTGCGTACCGGGCGCGGCCTGGCGCCAACGCTCAAGGCCAATCAATTGAAACCGGTGGTCAGCGAAGCGCTGAACAAGTGCCGGCAAAGCCTGGCGATGGTCGACCCGGCGGCTAACCAGTACGACGGCCGCTCGGTCACCGTAGGACTGTCGGATGATTTCGAAATTGCCTACGGTCGCCGCCTGATCGAGGAAATTGCCCGCAGCGCTCCGAAGTTGCGCCTGATCTTTCGTCAGACCCATAGCCAGATCGTCGCCCGCGCGCTGATGGAGCGCAGCATCGATCTGGCGATTACCGCCGGAGGCTTTGCCGAGCGCTTGCTCAGCCGTCAGGTGTTGGGCGAAGGCGGTTATGCATGTCTGGTCGATCCGGCGAGCCTTGCGCCCGGTCAGCAGCAGATCGATCTTGAGGAGTTTGTCGAACGCGAGCACATCCTGGTGTCGTCCGGCGGCTTTATCGGGATCACCGATGAGGGCTTGGCGACGCTGGGCCTGACTCGACGGGTGTGCGCGTCGACCACGCATTTCGCCGCGCTGCCGTATTTGCTCAAGGGCAGTCGGGCGGTGGCGACGATTCCGACGCATGCCGCCGAAAGTATTGCTGAGCTTAGCGGCCTGGCGCTGCTGCCCTGCCCGCTGAAACTGCCGCGTTATCCGATCGAACTGGGCTGGCGTACCACCACGCAGATCGATCCGGTGGTAGTCAAAGTCCGCGAAGCGATTGCCGCGACGTTCACCTGAAGCGTTACTTGTTCGCGGCCATCAAGCGATTGACTTCACTGCGCACCATGTTGGCGAACTCCGGCGGCGACATGCCGTCCAGTTCTGCGCGGACCCACTCGGCCCATTTGCCTTTGCGCTTGCCGCGCTCGCCGAACAAACGCGCGGCTTCGCCTTTGGCTTTGCCCAGATTGTTTTGCCAGAGTTCGAACAGACGGGATTTCTCGTCTTCCAGCGCAGCGCGCTCTGCGAGTGATTTGTCGGCCAGATTGAAACTCATGGGGAATTATCCTGCTGCGTAAAATGGCGACATCTTACACGCTCGACGGAAATCTCCCGCGCAGGTTTTTATTTCTGACCTAAATTCAGTGCAACTTTTCAGCAAGCACCACACTCCATTGATCACTGTCCATTCAACTGCAAGGAGTCACCCAATGGCCCGCAAATCCGCCGTGCAAGCCGCCGAAGATCAAATCAAGGATCAGGCCTTCAGCGAACTTCAGGCTCTGATCCAAGAGTCCGACAAACTGCTCAAGAGCAGCGCCTCACTGGTCGGCGAGGAAGCGGAAACGCTGCGCGGACAAATCGCCTTGAAACTGCAACAGGCGCTGGATTCGGTGTCGAGCGTACGTGATCGCACCAAACCGGCGGTTGATGCCACCGAAAGCTACATCGGCGGTCATCCGTGGCAGACCGTGGCGATCTCCGCCGGTTTCGGTCTGGTGGTTGGCTTGCTGCTCGGCCGTCGCTGAGTCAAGGCACACAAAAAAGGCGAACCCACTGGGTTCGCCTTTTTTATGCCTGCGTGTTTTTACCGGCTTTGCACCAGTTCCGGGCTTTCAGAACCTGAGCTCAACTCGATCTTTCACGTCAGCGCACCTCCCCCATTCACCGCGGTCAGTCCCCTCTCCCTCGGGGAGAGCGCTAGGGTGAGGGGCTTTTGATCTTTGATCACGCCCCCGCCAGCTCACGCAACTGCGCCAGCGTCTGCGCATCCAGCACGATGCCCTCAGCCAGCGACTTGCTGCGCTGCCAATGCCTGCGATCGCCCGGCAACCGCTTGAGGCCGACACTGTGCATCTGCCGCACCAGCTCACCACTGCGCTCTGCAAAACTCTGCCCGGCGGCTTTGCTCGGGTCGATGACGATCAACAATTGCCCGGTCCACGGCGTCTTCGCCCCGGGATGATTGGCCCAATCGAACTCGAAAGAAAAATTCCCTCCGGTTAATGCGGCCGCCAGCAGCTCAACCATCATCGACAGCGCCGAACCTTTATGCCCACCAAACGGCAGCAACGCCCCGCCCTCGAGAATCGCCTTGGGATCCTGAGTCGGCTGACCGAGGCTGTCCACGCCCATTCCGGCGGGCAACCGCTCGCCTTTGCGCGCAGCGATCTGCACGTCGCCATGGGCGATTGCGCTGGTGGCCAGGTCGAAGACAATTGGCGCGGCGCCGGCCCGTGGCGCGGCGAACGCAATCGGATTGGTGCCGAACAGCGGCCGGTCGGCGCCGTGCGGCACCACGCAGGTCATGCTGTTGACCACGCTCAGTGCTACCAGCCCCTCGTCGGCAAATGGCTCGACGTCCGGCCACAGCGCGGCGAAGTGATGCGAGTTGCGAATCGCCAACACGGCAATCCCGGCGCTACGCGCCTTCTCCACCAGCAACGACCGGGCGGCGGCCAGTGCCGGTTGGGCGAAACCGTTGCCGGCATCGACACGCACAAAACCGGAAGCGACATCTTCGACTTGCGGCACCGCGTGGCCGTTGACCCAGCCGCTGTTCAGGGTCGAGACATACCCGGGTATGCGGAACACGCCATGGCTGTGGGCACCATCGCGCTCGGCGCCGGCGCAGTTGGCGGCCAGCACTCGGGCGACTTCGGCGGAAGTGCCGTGGCGCAGAAAAATCGTTTCAAGCAGTTGCGTCAGCGCTTCAAGAGACAACGAGGACGAGACAGCAGAGGACACATGATCGTGTGGCGCAGACATCTGAAGCTCCAGAATGATTATTGGAGGGAACAACAGCGTACGGACGACTTGCCCGCCGATTAACCATGCCACAGCTGTCGGCTGTCAACCCTTGTATTGGCGATGACGGGCATTGGCTCATGGCACATTTCAACTCGACGTGTGCGGTAACTATGTACCGCCTGCACAGCGACCTGCGTACCTACTCTTGAACTCCCCGCCCACGGCGCCCCGTTCAGAGTTCCAATGATGTCCAGCCTCCTGCTATTCCCCGAGATACTCAAATCCCCGGGCCGGCATGCCAGCCTGGGTCCGACCCACGGCCTCAACAGCAAAGATTTCAGCTGGCTCGCGCATGTGCAACTGGCGACCCACGCCCTGCGCAGCGAACAAACCCCACCCATGCTGGCCGAACGCATTCTGCTAAACGCCGACAAGCAACTCGCCATCCCCCTGCCCGGCAGTTTTATTCTCGGCACCGGGCCGGATGACCATGGCGTGTTTTTGTACACACCTTACGACGGTCTGAAAAAATACAGCGATTACCAGACGCTGATGGACGCGCTGCAAACACGCCTCGATAACGCTGAAGAAACCGATGATCTGTTGGCCTTTCTCAGTGTCTTGCTGCGCAAGGAACTGGTAGAGAAACGCGGCATCACCCTCACCCGCGAAACCATCGAAGGTGATGTGTTTGACGATCAAAAAACGGCGATCAGCCAGTCTCAGGACACCTGCGCCCGCGATGTGCTGGATGAGCTGAAACGTCTGCCGTCGTTCGCCAGCTTGCTGGAGAACATTCTCGACGAACTGCTCGAGCCGCATTTTGCCGATTTGCCGCAGTCGCGCACCCGCGTCGGTTTTTACCTCGACAGCGCCCCGTTGCACGCGGAGATGAGGCAATGGGTCAGTTCGCTGTCATTGAGTGAAGCGCTGCTGCTGCACTTTCGCCGTCAGGGCTGGCCGCGCGGCCAGACAGCGGAATTTTCCCACCCGGCCCGCGCAAGCCAGGCGGCTGACCAGACCGCCTGGGCCGATGCGATCAAGTCCGCATCGGGACGACTGACCATGCTGCTGTTTCGACAGCTGGAGGCCTACTGGAATGCCGCTGCATTCGATGGCTCGCCCAGGCGCACGTACTTCAGCCAGGCGTTAAAGGATCAAATGCGTGCAGATCTGATGCTCAAGCGCGAAGCGGAAATCCTGTCTGCCACTGAATTCGACGCCCTGCACAGCGTGATCCGCGAACCGAATGTGGCGTCCCGGCGGCCCAACTTCGAAACCGTGTGCTTGCGCGAGGACACCGCCTACATCGAACTGGCCGGGTCGCTGATGATCAACCATGACAAGGCTTATCTCTACACCCCTACCCAAGGCTTGCAAGTCCTCATCAACTACGCCGATCTCAAACAGACGCTGACCGCCAAACTCAATGCCGCCGGCCATGAAGACGAGCTGTACGGACTGATGAACCTGGAGGAGCGCAATCGCTATCTGGGATTTGCCCACGCGCAAGTGTCCGGGGAAAACATCGGCGGCGACATCATCAGCACGCTGTTTGAAGCGATCCTCACCAAACAACGGCAAAACATTGAATTCGTCTTGCAGCTCTTCCGCCAGAGTGAACGCACAACCGACATCCATGCGCTTTTCGACAAAGCGCTGGATATCCGTTCGATGATTCATGAGCGTCTGCTCAAGCTCGACGTCAACGAGCGCTGGAGTACCCGACCGTTGTTTTCCAGTGCACCGCTGTCGTCACGGGTGCAGACCGACAAGGCCAGGCAACTGGCGATACAGCTTGAACGCGCCGAGGAGAATCTTGGCAGTCACTTCAAGGATCAGCCGACCACCAGCAACGCCGAACAACGCGTGTTTCTCGAAGGTATTCGATGGAAACTGGCACAGGCCTTTGAGGATGGCGTGCGCGCTGAGGCACACATAAGGAATCTCAGCGGTTCCTGGCTGACGGCCGAACGAAAGATTGTCGACGCCGTGTTCGATGCAAAACACGCCAAACGCAGGGATCGTCAGTCGCTCAATGGCTTCCGGCCGGATGCCTGGTCGCTCAGCGTTACCTGCGCAGGCAAAGCCGATGCACTGTCGCTTGCGCATTGCGTACTGTTGACCGAGCGCGGAGGCATGGACGTCGAGCATTCCGGGCGTGCGATCCTGTGGACGCCGGCCATGGGTCTGGAATCGTTCGACGACATCGCCATCGCGCAGAAGCAACTGCAACAGCGCCTGGACGACAATAACCAGTCTCAGACACTGCTGGAAAATCTGTCAACGGCGCACTATCAACTGGATCAACAATACACACTGGGCCCGTTCCAGTTGATTGAAGGCAACGTGTTGAACGATCGCATGCAATCGGCCATTGAACACTTCCTGGCCCATTGTGAGGCGTTACGCGTTTGCATCACGGACAAGGATGTACTCGCCAGTTTCCTTACTCGAATAACAAACACCGCCATCGATACCAACTTGCGCCGGGCCATCGACCTGGCCCAGGCTTTCGTCCGCCAGCAGGATTTCCCTGACTGGTTACGCATGGCGCCGGTAACGGAACAACGCACACAACTGGCACTGCTGGATGAAGTGCGGCGCAGCGTTATCGATGGCAAGGATTTTCTCCACGACGTCCCCGCGTTAGCCAGCCATGTGGAGCAGACGCTGAAAACACTGCTCGACGCCCGATTCCCTGGCACCGATCTCAAACCAAAGCAGATCCAGATCACCCCGAATCTCACGCTGGCAGGCCCGCCCTGCAACCTGCTCGATTTTGCCTTGCATCACTACAACATCGTGCAGGACACCGGGTTCAAGGTCGCCTCGACCATCGCCAGCGCTTTGCCAGCAACGCTCAATCAGTCTGCGGTTCAGCAACTGCTGCAATCCCTCGACATCACCACCGCCTACACCCGGAAAGTCACCGAGGCGCTCTCATCCGACACTGAGCCTGCACGCACCAGCAAAGCACGTTTCCTTCGTCAGTTGCCCTGGCAGTTGATGCAGCACGCGCACGCCTTGAAGTTGCAACAACAGTTGTCGCAAAGCGGTTTCGACTACGTTTGCCAGGTTCTGGACATGCCCGACGGGGTAGCGCGCGCCACCGTAGAGGGCGCTCACGCCAGTGCTTGCCCGCTGTCATTGATCAAGACCCCCGGTAGCGATTTCGTCGACGCCCTCGGACTTTATGTCATTGGCCCCGGGGCGGGACATACAGGGCCACGCGTGCTCTACGCACCCTACTCGCGGTTCGTATTTCGTGAATTCGAGGACGAAGCGCAATTGATCGAGGCCTTGAATACACCGGGGCATTTTCAGGACCTGATCATCCGGCGCCTGCCTTCCGGGCAACAAGCCGTCTTCAAGAATCTGCTGAACACGACGATTGGCAAGACCAGTGAAATCAAACTTCACCGCACGCCCATCACCGGCAATCTGCTGGAGCATTTGCACAAGGACACGCTCAGCCTTCTACCGCAACTGCTCGCGTGCCAGCCGCAGATCAACGCACAAGCCGATTGGGAAACCGCGAAGTCTCTGTTCAGTCACGGTGTGCGCCTGGTTCCCCATCTCTTGTCGGGGAAAATCGCCTCGTTGTTTTTTCTCTGGAAAAGCTACAACGACTTCAAGGAGTCCGCCGAAGACCTTCAGGATCATCATTGGGCCAACGCTCTGAAAGGCTTTATCGCCGGGGCGTTATCCCTGTTTAGTCTGGGTCGGCTGTCCTGGGAAACAGAGGCAGAGGCGCAAACAGCTGAATTTGCCTCCGAGACGCAGGCCACTGGAGCAAAGGTTGCCGAAACCGGCGCGAACACCACGGAAAAAACCGCCGCTCGCTGGTCAAAAGTCCCACCGGTTAGCACCTCGCGCGCGAACTTGCAGTCTTATGAAACGACCACCGCACTCGACAGCCTCACACTTGATAGCAATAAACTGGTTTACGGGGATTCATCCAGCACGCACAAATATGCAGCGATTGCCGGCAAGGTATATCCGGTGGTCCAGGCCGAAAAAGCCTGGTACTTGCGCAGAAAAGACGGGAGCCGTGGGCCGGCGCTTGAACAGAAAAACTCACGACTGGTGCTTGCCCGCGCCAGTCAGGCCGTGCATCGCTGTCGATCGAGGAGGCCCCTGGCTCTGCAAACCAAAGTGGAGCAGCACTGTTCAATTCTGATGCTGATCCAGGCGCGAGGGATGGCAGAGATCAACCGCCGATACCCCGCCAGAGCCTTCGTGATTCAGCAAGCGGTTACCCGGGCAAGAAACTACGCGTTGTATTGCCTGTATAACTTCGTCGAACATCGCGACAACCTCGGGGGCACTCGTGTGGAAACGGTCCTCAGAGATTTTTTCGACGTGCGACAGATCACGCCGATGCTGCTGAAGAAAATCGAGAAGGTGATCCTGCCGATTTGCCGCGAACTGACGGACCCAAAGGATGACTTGCTCTACACAGAGCGCTTTTTCGCTGGCCTCAATGCGCGCTACGACGATGACACGGTTGCCTTTGTCTTCAAGGAAGACCGGCGAAAAGTCGTGCACTTCACCGAGCATTTTTTCAATCCGAAACTGGATGTCTACACCGCCTTTTTGCCACCCAGGTTCAATGTTGATTCCCATGCTCGCGCGATCACGCTGCTGCACGAACTTTCGCACCTGATCAACGATAGCGAAGATTTCGTCTCCGTAGAGGCGATGAGTCCCTACCCCGACCTTATCGATACCACCACCGCGGACGGGCAACAGCTCAAAACGGGTCTGGAACGTTATCGTAAATCCTTGTCACGCTCCGCTGCGCCCGAACAGTTATTCGCGACCAGGAATGAGCAAGGGCTGTGGGTAGATCTGGATAAGTTGCCGGAGCAGGCCGATGTCTACAAAAAAGTCCTCAGTCTGACCAAAACCAGAAACCTTGGAGAGGCACGTAAAGCCTTTCGCAATCCGCTCGCTGATGAAGCGCGCATCGAAGTGCTGATGGCCAACGCCGACTCGATCGCCTTACTCATCAGCGAAATGGGCAGACAACTGGATCCGCGAACGGCGCCGATACCGTTGCCGGCGCCAACTTCAAGCCAGGCGGATTCCGTGCAAGCGTCACCGTGACCACGGGAGAAAAAAATGCGCCGGTCTGAGGCCGGCGCATTTTTCAGGAACACACTGAGTATTTACCGCGTGATCAATCCTTCTGGTCGCGCAAGATATTGCCCGATGCGCCGTCGATGCGGAACTCGTAAACCACGCCGTCAGCCTTGCGTCCTTCACCTTTCCAGTAGCCGTCGTTGTCGGCTTCGATCTCATAGACTTCGACGTAACCGGCCTTGGTCTTGACGATCTCGATGGCTTTTTCGATGGTGACCCAGCCAGCGCCGGGGCGATCGGCCAACGCTGCGCCAGCACTGAGCAAACCGGCCGTGGCGATCAACGCTGCGAATGTCTTCTTGATCATTTGTTTTCTCCATTTGTGGATAGTGGTCTTGGTCGTCCTGCTTTTTGGGTGTCTGAGGGAAAAATAAGTTCCACTTTGATGGGTAAATGCCATGACGGTTGTTCTCGGTCACTTCCCGACAAGGTTAGAATGGGCGAAATCAGGACGAGTCAATGACCCAAGACACTCTCTCGGAAGCCGAATACGATGCGATCACCGATGCCGCCGCGCATTGGTGCATGCGGGTGCACGCCGATGACTGCACGGACGAAGAACGTCGCGCATTCAAGCAATGGCACGACGCTCATCCCCTGCATGCATTCGAGTACGAGGCCATGCTGGAAGTCTGGGAGGTGGCCGAACATTTGCCACGCCCACAATCCGTTCCGGTCATGCCGGCCCGTCAGGCACCGCGCTCGTGGCGTCAACTCGCCGTAGCGGCCGGCGTCTGTGCGCTCGCCCTGCCGCTGGCGGCTTACACCGGCTGGAATCTGGGCTGGCTGCCCAACAGCTATCAGCATTTCGCCGCTACCGATACTGTCCGCCAGGTCACGCTGAGTGACGGCAGCCAACTCGAACTGAACCTGAACACTGAGCTGACCTTCAGCAATTACAAGGACGAACGCCGCGTCACCCTGAAAAAAGGTGAAGCGTTCTTTACGGTCAGCCACGACATGGCCCACCCGTTTGTCGTCCGCGCAGGCGAAGGCAAGATTCGCGTCACCGGGACGCGTTTCAATGTCTGGATGTATCAGGACCAAGTGCGTGTGAACCTGATCGAAGGTTCGGTGCTGGTCACCAGCAATCGCTCGTTGCCGGGCGATGGTTTGCGCCTCGGCCCGTCGATGCAGGCGCGCTACAAACAGGGCGATTACATGCCCCAGATCAGCCAGACTTACCCTGGTGACACCTCGCTGGCCTGGCGCAATGGCAAACTGGTGCTGGATAACCTCGCGTTGAGCGAAGCGCTGCCACTGATCAACCGCTATCTGAGCAATCCATTGGAGCTGGCGGACAACAGCACCGGTACGATTCGCGTGGGTGGCATCTACAACATCAAAGAGCTGAACAATCTCGCCAACAGCCTGCCCAAGGCGCTGCCGGTCTACCTCACCCGTAACAAGGAAGGTAACCCGGTGATCAACTCGATACCGCAACAACCGCCAAAAGCTGAAGGCCGCACCCCTTGCAGGATGCGGGCCTCTGGCTCAACGCAATTGACGCTCGGGATTACTGAGCGGCGACCTTCCCCGCTTTGTCCAGAGTCTGGCGCACAGTCTGCACCTGATACTGCGGGTCAGCCTGAATCTGCTGTTCGGTAAACGGCAGGACACTCCACTGTTTCTTCGAGAACGCCTCGGTCTGATCCCGCGAATACTTCGACGCTGGATCGCTCGACAGCGAGAACGCCAGCAGCCCTTGGGCGTGCGGGCCCTTTTCGTCGAAGGTCACGACTTGCAGGTAGCTGGTGCCGCTGACCACTTCGAGTTTGCCGTCTTCACGCGGCACGCTCTGGATAGCGTTGTAGATGCCCAACGTGCCCGGCCCACCGTGAATTGGCGTCTGTTGCCCGCCGCTGCTGACGACCTGGATATCCCCCCAGCGGGTCTGCGGCTTGAGGCCCATTTTTGTGCTCGACTCGACCGATGCCAACATGGCCTCACGCAGTGCCTTGGCCACGGTTGGCTGCTCGATCGCCAGACCGCGCGGCGTGTGTTGCGCATCTTTGGGATCGAACGCGACACGCCAGACATCCGGCGAAGCCTGCAAGGCCTGCATGATGTTGTGGAAATGCATCAGGCCCATACCCGAATCAAGGTTGGCGCGGCCATCCCATGCCTTGAGACTGGTGCAAACCGGCTTCAGCGCTGGCGCATCGACACCGAGGTCAGAAGCACAGAACTTCAACAGATCCGGCACCACCTGAGTCGCCAGGTACACCTGATCGTCCATCACCATTTGCTGCAGATCCTTCACTGCCAGCGGGCCTTTTTTACTCAGCGTGCTCAAGCGATCCAAAGCAAACCGGGAGCGCAAGCCCAGTGGTTGGCCATCCTGACTGATCAGCGGCGAGAAACCGGTCAGCGGTTGCGCCGGGTTGACCAGCCACGCCGAGTCGTTGGAGTGCTGAACGAAGTCCTTGCGCAGCAGTTGCGGCAATTGGCTGGAAGCATAAATACCCTGCTGCGCCGCTTGCGGATCAATGTCCCATGCGCACGCGCTGTTGGAGCCATTCAGCACGATCATCTGCGTGCCGATACGCGGATCACTGCACTTGGCCAGTTTCTCGGCATTGACGTTCGGCACCACTGACAGGTTCATGTACAGCGTCTGGCCTTTGTCATCCACGGCCAGGGTGTTGACCCACGGAATGCCCTGAATCTTGTGTACCGAATTCTGCAGTTCCTGAAGCGTGGACGCCTGATTCATCGCGTACCACTGGTTCAGCACGCGATCATTGTCGATATTGGCATCGCGCAGGCTGTAGGCGAACTGATTATCCCAGTCGAGCTTGCCCGGCCACTGCACGATCGGGCCAAACTGCGAGCTGTAGACATCACGCGAAACCGGCACCACCTGGCCGTCGGCCTGTTTGACCTGCACGGTCACGGTCTGCTTGTTCAGCGGCAAGGATTGGCCATCGAGCATATAGCGTGTGGAATCCTTTGGATCGAGTTGCAGACGATACAAGGTGAAGTGTTTCGACGAATCGACCGTGTGCGTCCACGCCAGATGCTGATTGAAGCCGATATTGATCATCGGCAAGCCTGGCAAGGCAGCGCCCATGACGTCGAGCTTGCCGGGGATGGTCAGATGCATTTGATAGAAGCGCATACCACCGACCCACGGGAAATGCGGGTTGGCGAGCAGCATCCCACGCCCGTTGAACGAGCGCTCGCTACCCACCGCGACAGCGTTACTGCCACGGTCCAGAGCGAAGCGTTGCTGACGCGCATCGGCCAACTGATAGGCCTGCACATCGTGTTCGATCACCGCGCTCGCCTGCGGCGGCGTAGCCCCGGCCAGCGCCTCGGCGAACTGCCCGACGCCACCCTCGACCAGCAGACGGCGGGTCAGCTTCACCAGATCTTGCGGTGCAATTTCACGCACCCACTCGCCCTGACACTGTGGCGACAAGCCTTGCTGACGGCGCTCGCCCAGATAGCGGTTATAGCCCGCGGCATAGCCTTCGACCAGATCACGCACCTGCGCAGGTTGCGCCTGCCAGAACGCCTTGACCGCTTCCGGCGTGTTGAGCCAGGTAAAGAACACATCGCTGACACGGTTTTCACGCTGCTCGACGGTGAACTGGTCCGGGCCGAAGTAGCGTGAACGTTGACCATTGACCGTCACGATCTCATTGGCCAGCAGACAGAGGTTGTCCTGCGCATAGGCATACCCGATGCCGAAACCAAGCCCGCGCTCGTCCTGCGCACGAATATGCGGCACACCAAAAGCGGTACGGCGAATATCGGCACTGACATCCGTGGTCGGACTGAACGCATAGGCCAAACAACTCAGCCCGAAAGCCACGCCGGCCAAGGTCAGTCCCGTTAACTGTCTGGAAATTATCACGCTCGCTCCTGATCGACATGCCAAAGAGCGAACCCGGCGCTGGCACGGATCCGCTCTGGAAACACCCACGCGTCCACGCGCAATGAGCCTGTCCAAGAAACGAAGTCAGAGGAAAAAATTTAGGCTCTCCACGCAATCCCCGAAGCAGAATCAAAAGCCCCTCACCCTAGCCCTCTCCCGGAGGGAGAAGGAACTGACCGAGGTGACTGCCAGAATTACGCCGACGTGAAATACCGAGCCGAACGCAAATTCAGAAGCAGATCAAAAGCCCCCACCCTGGCCCTCTCCCAGAGGGAGAGGGAACTGACCGAGGTGACTGCCAGAGCTACGCCGACGTGAAATACCAAGCCGAACGCAAATCCAGAAGCAGATCAAAAGCCCCTCAACCTCGGCCCTCTCCCGGGGGGGGGGGGGGGGGGGAGAAGGAACTGACCGAGGTGACTGCCAGAGCTACGCCGACGTGAAATACCGAGCTGAACTGAAATTCAGACGCAGATCAAAAGCCCCTCACTCGGCCCTCTCCCGGAGGGAGAGGGAACTGACCGAGGTGATTGCAAGAGCTACGCCGACGTGTAATGCGGAGCCGAACGCAAATTCAGAAGCAGATCAAAAGCCCCTCACTCGGCCCTCTCCCGGAGGGAGAGGGAACTGACCGAGGTGATTGCCAGAGCTACGCCGACGTGTAATACCGAGCCGAACGCAAATCCAGAAGCAGATCAAAAACCCCTCACTGGCCCTCTCCCGGAAGGAGAGGGAACTGATCGAGGTGACCAAACCCACCCCCCCCGCCCCTCACCACTCCACAGGATGAGCGTTAGCTCGGCTGCAGCTCTTGATCTTGCCGTGCTGGCCCCTTCGGCAGGCTGAGTGGAGGGATTGATCCGGGGGTGGGAGCGCAGCGACCGTTTGGCGAAGCCAAACACAGCGAGAGGAGGTGCAGCGAAGCAAACCGTAGGCGCTGCGCCCGGATCGATCCCGGAGCGAAGGAACCCCGAGCCCCAGCGAGCGGGCCGAACGCCGGGGCCCAGCCTTTTGCTTACTTTTCGGCGTCTGGAAAAGTGAGTCGCTGTAAGAGCGAAACCGCCAGCCGCAACCCCCAAAAAAACGGATATACACCCAAAACCCAAAGAACCTGGTCGGCCCAAAGGCCGCCAAGGCCAACCCCCAATCACAAGGAAAAGACAAATCCCCGACAAAATTTCTACATTTTTTCTTTCATGATTTGTCGTGCTGATACGTCTTGTTCTAGAGAGCGCAAAAAAACCACCCCGATCAGACTCTGAAAAGGAGTAATCGCATGTACAACTCGCAACTACCAACGGACGGTAGCCAGGCACCCAAAGGAGTTTCCATGAGCCCTCACGCGAGCGATTTCGGGCAACGCGTCGAGCGTCACGGTAACGAACGCATCCGCTTGCTGCTGAAAAGTTTCGGGCTGCGCACCAGCCTGATTCGTCTGAAAGTCATCGACGCCCTGCTGGTCGCCGCACAAAGCGAACGGCGCCTGGGCGTTCGCGGTGTCCACAGCCAATTGCTGGATCTGGATATTCCGCTGTCCTTCCTCAGTGTGCGTGAGGTGCTCAAGCGCCTGTGCGCCGAAGGTGTGATCACCTTCAATGACGACAAGAGCTACAGCCTGCATCCACAGGCTGCAGCTGTCCTCAACCACGATTGAAGCGTGCAGCCATCGCCGTCAAGGCTTGACCTTACGGCGCATCACACCGTTGATCACCACCACGATCACCGCCACACCGATGGCGACGAACTGAAACGTCTTCTCCGAAATCATGCCGGCATTTTGCAGCCAGGACAGGCCGAGCATGATGGCCAGGACCGACACGGCGATCAGAATCGAATAAATCAAGCGTTGCTTGTGGGTCATTGCGGCTTCCTGAAACTTTGAAATGTATCCGGTTTGTATCCGTTTGCATGCCATGCACTTACCGTTCTACGGGGATGCGCCGCTGCAATCGGGGTCTCATGTTACAGCCGATGAAGAGTTTTGGCTTCATGACGGCGTAACCATGAGGAATTTTCAAAATGCTGCGTCGAATCACCTGGCTGATTCCCGTTCTTGCCCTGCTGACCCTGAGTGGCTGCATCATCTTCCCCCACGGCGGCTGGCATGACGATCACCACCGTTACTACCAGGGTGGCCCTGGTTATTACCAACATCGCTAGAACAGGATTGTTCGCCCTGCCCGCTTGCCAATGAACAGACCGTGGCAGGAAATCAACAAGTCCGATCAACTTCAAACAAAGCCCGCCCCGTTGCGGGCTTTTCTGTTTTTGCCAAATGCTTCCACAAATCGCTCTAACTCGTGCGCTGCGCAAAACCCGATCACTAAATAAGTTGCAAGCATTTGAAATCTAATGTCGCAGCAAAACAATAGGCCGGGCGCACCTCTGCAACTAGTCTCTGGCAACTTCCTTTCACTCACTAACAGGAACGTTTATGCAGAGAACTCTTATACAGATCCAGCCGCAAAAAGCGCTCGGATTTTGTTTGGTGATCAGCGCGTTTGAACTTCTGACGTATATGGCCAGCGACTTGATCATGCCTGCGATGTTAAGCGTTACCACCGAACTTGATGCCGATGTGCGGCATGTACCGAACGCTTTCAATCTTTATCTGCTTGGCGGTGTCTGCCTGCAATGGCTGATTGGCCCGCTGTCCGATCAATGGGGTCGAAGGCGGGTATTGTTGATCGGCTGCGCGTTATTTGCGGTCGCCTGCGCGGGGGCCTACAGCACCGAAAGCATTGAAGCCTTCAATCTATTGCGACTGCTGCAGGGCATGGGCCTGGGTTTTGTTGTGGCGGTCAGTTATCCGGCCCTCCAGGAAGTGTTCTGTGAAGCGGATGCGGTGCGTTTGATGGCGCTGCTCGGCAATATCGCCCTGCTTTCCCCCTTGATGGGGCCGCTGCTGGGCATTCTGCTGTTGCAATGGCTGTCGTGGCGCGAAGTGTTTCTGGGCTTGGGCCTTGCCGCGTCTATGGTCTGGCTGGGGCTATTCGCATGGATGCCGGAAACGGTTGGCGTCGCCCGTCGAGACGGACAGATGCAACCTGCCGTGCGCTTTTCCTGGGAGCAAACCTGCCGACGTTACCGCGCCCTGTTGGGTAATTGCCGATTCCTCGCCGCCAGCCTGGCGCTGGGGCTGATGAGCCTGCCGCTGATCGCCTGGATCGGCCTGGCGCCGTTGCTGCTGATCGAGTTGCTCGGGCTGACGCCGCTTGAATATGGCGTCTGGCAAATCCCGATTTTCTCTGCGGTGATTGTCGGCAATCTGATCCTTGACCGGTTGCTGATCACGCACGCCTTGCCGCAACTGATCCGCTTGGCGCTCTGGCCGTTTTGCCTGGGGCTTCTGGCCCTGATCGTCTGCGCACTGGCTGGCGCCGGACTCGGGCCGGTGGTCGCCAGTCTGGCGTTGTACGCAGTCGGATTGGGCATGAGCAATGCCGCGCTGTATCGATTGGCGCTGTTTGCCAGTGATGACAGTAAAGGTCTGGTATCGGCATTGGTCGGGATGATTTCGATTGCCGTGATGGGCCTCGGCGGCTTGCTGATTGCTGCCATCGGCGGTGGCGCAAGGCTCGAGCTTTTCGCGCTTTGCGCCGCTTTCAGCGGTTTGATGTGTCTCCCTCTGTTGCAGGGTTTGTTGCAACGCACCCCTCCCGACTCCGCCTCTGCTCAGTAAAGGAATATTGAATGCATCACTTCCCCGCCAGCGATGCGCTTTGCGCGTTGCCACACCCCTATTGCCCGGATTCCGTGCCGGTGGGCCTGTTCGATCAGGCCATGACCGAGATCAGTCGGTTTCATTGCCGGCATACCCCCGGCTACGCCCATTGGCTGAACGCCAACGGCCTCGACGAACAGGACCTGGACAGTCTTGATGACTGGGCCCGTCTGCCGCCGATTCTGGCGAACTTCTTCAAACAGCAATTGCTGCTCAGTCCGACCGGAGCGCGCGCCCTGGAACTGACATCGTCCGGCACCAGCGGCCAGAAAAGCCGTATGCGCTATGACCCGCGCAGCCTCGCGGGCGCTCAGTTCATGGTCGAGCGGATCTTCAGTCATTACGGCTGGTACTCACCAGATACGCCTTGCAATTACCTGCTGCTGAGCTACGAACCGCAAGGTGCGATCACCTTGGGAACGTCGTATACCGATCAGTTCCTGTGCCGCTTTGCTCCCGTCAACCGCGTCGCCTACGCGTTACGCAGTAACGGCGACGGCCATCAATTCGATGTGTTCGGCGTCATCACGGCCCTGCAATCGTTCGCCGAAGAAGGCCTGCCCGTGCGCATTTTCGGTTTCCCGGCCTTCCTTTGGCAGACCCTGCAACACATGCAGGCCACCGGCGTGCCTGAGCTGAAACTGCCGGCAGGTTCGCTGGCATTTTTTGGCGGTGGCTGGAAAACCCGGGCCAGCGAGGAAATTCCCAAACAGCAATTGTATGGACGCATCGCCCGGCAACTGGGCATCGAAACCGCACGGTGCCGCGACGGTTACGGTGCAGTCGAGCACGCGGTGCCGTACATCGAATGTGACCGGCATCATTTTCATGTGCCGGTTTACGCCAAGGCGTACGTGCGCAATCCGCAGGATTTTTCCATCCAGCCCTACGGCCAGCAAGGCTTGCTGGGATTCGTCTCGCCCTACATTTCGTCCAGCCCGGCGCATGCGGTGGTGATGAGCGATCTGGCGACGCTGCACCCGGGCTCAAGTTGCGGCTGCGGCCTCGCCAGCGACTGGTTCGAACTGCATGGCCGTGCGGGCACCACCGCCGGCAGGAGCTGCGCGATGGCCGCCTCCGAATTATTGGGGAGGCACTGACATGTACCTGCTCAACGGAGAGCTTTTCGCCGAAATCGACCTCGACAACGCACTGGCGCAACTGCATCAGACCTTGCCGCACCACCTCAGCACACCGCTGGATAGCGCCGTTGTTCTGACCGCCGCGGGCAACTTTGCGCAGCATCTGCACAGCGCCGAACTGCCGCTGGATGACGAACAACGCCTGGCGCTGATTGACTTCTGTCAGCCTCACGCCCTGCAAACCAAACTTGAACGCGAACTGGGTGATCAGGCCGATTCACTTCGGCGCGTTGATTATCAGCAATCGCGCTTTGAACGCTGGAGTCCCTTGGGCCTGGTGGTTCACGTCACCCCGGCCAACGCGCCGCTGCTGGCCTGCTGCGCCATGCTCGAAAGCCTGTTGGCCGGCAACCTTAACTGGCTACGCCCCAGCCGCAGCGACCAAGGCCTGACCGCACGCCTGCTGCACGCATTGGTGCAATGCGACCCCAGCGGTCAACTCTGCCATTACGTCGCGGTGTTACCCGTAGCGACGGAGCAGATCGGCCGCTTGTGCAAAATGGCCAATGGCTTATCGGCGTGGGGAGGCGAAACCGCGCTACAAGCCATCCGCCAACAGTTGCCACCCGGATGCCGCTGGATCGACTGGGGGCACCGCATCAGTTTCGCCTACCTGACGCCAGACGCGGCCTCGCCGCCAGCGCTGGACGCGATTGTCGATGAAGTCTGCCGACTGGACCAACAGGCTTGCTCCAGCCCGCAATGGTTGCTGGTCGACAGCGATGATCCCGCCGTTGTGCAAGGCATCGGCAGCGCACTGGCCGAGGCATTCGAGCGTCGCGTCGGGCAATGGCCGGCGCTGACTCCGACGGTTCAGGAAGCCAGCGAGATCACCAGCCACACCCTGATGGCGCGTCTGGGCCAGAGCTTTTCCGGTAACACCGGGCAGGTCTGGCGCGCGCCGGGCTGGCGGGTGATCTGGAGCCATGATCAGTCGCTGGCGCCTTCGCCGCTGTTTCGCACGTTGCTGCTCAAACCACTGCCACGGGCGCGACTGACGCAAACACTGCTGCCTTGGCGCAACGTGTTACAGAGTTGCGCGCTGGTCTGCGGTGAAGCGCAGATCAATGAGCTCGCACGCACATTGATTGCAGCGGGCGTCAGCCGAATTACGCCGATCAACGCGATCCACGACGGCTACGACGGCGAGCCCCACGACGGCGTTTACGCACTGCAACGCCTGAGCCGCCGCGTGTCGGTCAGCCTCGCGCCAACGCAGTTGCCCACCCACATGAACCTCGACCAGCCACCTTGCGCACTGACACTGACAGGTCTGCCGATCACCGACAAAGCAGCGTTTATCGCGCGACCGACGACAGCGGCGGCGCAGCTGTTTTTCCGCTCCGGCGGCAGCAGCGGCACACCGGCGCTGTCGGGCTTCAGTTACCGCGATTTTCAACGGCAAATGCGCGCGACGGCCGATGGGTTGTTCGCGGCGGGCC
This sequence comes from Pseudomonas sp. H1_D05, assembly GCF_054682705.1. Lineage (NCBI taxonomy): Bacteria > Pseudomonadati > Pseudomonadota > Gammaproteobacteria > Pseudomonadales > Pseudomonadaceae > Pseudomonas > Pseudomonas sp. H1_D05. The sequence continues at coordinate 4,982,787 of NZ_CP162825.1, read as the reverse complement.
TTGATCCGCGCCGCGACAAGGTGATGAACCTGTTCTTCAGTGGCGGCTTGTACGGCGGCTTCTTCAGTTTTGCCAAAGTCCTGGAATTGCTCGGTGCGACGCACCTGCCCATGGGCGCGCCGGCCGACGATGATTACCGCGATATTGCGCAAGTGATCATCGAGCAGCGCGTGACCGTGCTGATCGGCATGCCCAGCACCCTGCATCGACTGTTCCTCAACGAGGGGCCGCGCCTGAGTCGTTATGGGGTGATTGAAAAGGTTTTCCTCGGCGGAGAGCACATCAGCGATCAGTGCCGCGAATTACTGCATCGCTGCGGCGTCGCCAGTATCCGCTCAGCGGTGTACGGCAGTGTCGATGCGGGGCCATTCGGGCATGCCTGCGCCGCCACTGGCGACGGTGTGTTCCATTTGATGGACGCTATCCAGCAGCTGGAAATCGTCGCACTGGAGCAGGACAAGCCGGTCGTTGGCGATGAAGTCGGCCGTTTGCTGTTCACCTCCAAAGCACGTGAAGGCCAACAGGTGCAGCGCTATGAAGTCGGCGACACCGGCCGCTGGCTGGCCGGCGACTGCCCGTGCGGGCTGAGTTCGCCACGTTTCGAATTGCTGCAACGACACGGCCGACTGCTGCGCATCGGCAGCGACTTCATTTGTCTGAACGAACTCGCCCGGCACCTGCAGGCGCCGTTTCAGTTACACCTCGATCACGCACCCGATGGCCTTGAGCGCCTGCTGATTCACAGCCCTGGCGAACCCGCAGACATTCTCTGCCGACTCGAGGGCTACGCGACGCTGGCGACACTCGTGCGCACCGGGCTTCTCACCGTGCAGGCGCAAACCTGCGAGCCGCAACATTTCGACAGAAACAAACACAGCGGAAAGATTCCGCCCGTAATCGACTCGCGCCGTTAACAGCGATCGTCAGCCATGGCCAAAACAATTAACGAGAACACCATGAATACAACAACAGAACTTGGCAAGTTGTTCGCTTTTGCCCGCGAACATTCGGCGTATTACGCCAGACACTTGCAAAACGTCGCGCCGCAGACAAATACCCTGGATGAACTTCCGGTAATCGATCCTCAACAATACTGGGCAAGTAGCGAGCATCTGAAACAATGGCCGGTACTGACCTCAACGGTCGAACGCGCCCTGGTATTCAAGACCGGTGGAACAACCAGCGCCGGTAAACTTTCAGTATTTACCCGCGAAGAATGGCAGACACTTGTGCGGGACTTCGGCAGCCATCTCGCCGGTCAACTCAATCCCGGCGACCGGGTGGCGAACCTGTTTTTCGTCGGCGACCTGTATGCCAGTTTCATTTTTATCCACGACGCCCTGGCGCACGAACCGGCGGGTGTTACCGAATACCCGTTTACCGGCGACGTCGACCCTGCGGTGCTGGCCGACTCGATCCGCCAACACCGGATCAATGTGCTGGCCGGCGTGCCCGCGCAATTGCTGGCGTTCGCCGCCGTGCTGGAGCGTCAGGCGCTAACCCTGGGTGAAGTCGAGACAATCCTTTACGGCGGCGAAAGCCTGTTCACCGGACAATTGCAGGTGTTGCACCGGGTGTTTCCCAACGCGCGGATTGCCTCGATCGGTTACGCCAGTGTCGATGCCGGTTTCATCGGCGCCGCAAGCCGCGATTGCGCACTCGGCGAGCACCGGATGCTGGCCAGCCACAGCGTGCTGGAAATCGTCGATGAACACACCGGTGAAGTGATCGAAGAATGCGACCGAACCGGACGACTGTTGATCACCAACCTCACCCGCCGACTGATGCCGCTGATCCGCTACCCCGTGGGTGATCTCGCTTGCTGGCGAGAGCCGGCTACCGCGTCGATGCGCAAGTTCGCCTTGATGGGCCGCAGCGCCAGCAGTCAGCGGGTGCGCGTGAGCAGCCTGACTCTGTTGATCGAAGACATTGCCGCAATCGTCGCACGCATCACCGCCAGCGACGACTGGCAACTGGTCATCAGCCAATCGGCCAACATCGATATCGTGTGCCTGAAATGGCTCCCCAACGCGCTGAAGGCCGAGACCGCTGACGCCAACACGACCTTGCAGCGCGCACTGATCGAGCAATACCCGCTGATCAAGCAACTCTGCGCCGAGCGCTTGATCGAGTTGCAGATTACCCATTGCACACCCGATGAACTCGCTCGCCATCCGCGTTCCGGCAAGCGCCAACGCGTCGTCGATCTGCGTGTCTACGCCACGCCCGGACCGGAGCAACGTCCATGGACAACTTGACGCTGCGCAGTTATCGCCGTTCCGACGCCAGGGCCATCAGCCATCTGTTTCGGGAAATCTATGGTGACCACTACGTGCAGCCGCACGTGTATTTGCCGTTGATGATCAATCAGAACCATGGCGAGGGTCGCTGGCATTCGCTGGTGGCGGAATCCGGGAAAAAAATCCTCGGCCACGCCACGTTGTGCAGAAACGCGGGATCGTCTACGGCGGAACTGGCGTTGAGCGTGGTCCATCCGTCAACACGCGGGCAGAACATCGCGACGCAGTTGGGCATGCGGCTGTTGATCCATGCCCAGGCACTCGGTTGCCACGGCGTGACCATCAAACAGGTGACGCAGCATCTCTACACCCAACGCATGGCTGACCGACTCGGTTTTTGCAGCACCGGGTTGTTGCTCGACTACGTCCCCTCACCGTTTGGCGAGCCACTGCCGGAGTCCATCGTCATCGGCTACACCCCTGTCGAAGGCTATCGCCGCCCGCTCCCGGCATTGTCCTGGCCGCAAAGCTGTCACGATTTCATGGCGCATTTGTGCGGCGTATACGGAACACAAGACAAAGAAGCGCGTTGGGTGGGAGAGCCGATGCAGGTTGAACAATGCTCAGGGCGTTATGACGTGGTGCTGAAAAAACTCGACGCCGGCTTGCTTCAACAGCTACGACGACTGCCCGAACACTGGTTGATCTCGATCAGGCTAAGACTGGCAACAGGCTTCGCCAATGCCGTGGATAGCCTGTCGGCAATGGGCTTCGTCTTCACCGGGATTGCTCCGAATGAACGGGGCGCTGGATGGTTGGCGTTGTTTCATCGGGGCTATCGCGCGCGATCGCTGGAGCTGCGCTGCCCACACCTGCAACGACTGCATGATCAGGCTCAACAACGCGTCGCAGCACACTGAAGCGAGGCGTTGCCGGGTTCTTGCACATCAACCAGCCCGTTCAAGCGTTGAGCGGGCTAAACGGTCAGCCTCATGCTTTGGCTTTGACACCTTCATCGACCGGTTTCGCGGCGTTGCCTTCACCGTAGGTCTTGAGGTTCTGCAGGACATAGATCGCTTTCTTGAACTCGGGAATCAGACTCTGGCCGTAAGCGTTGCCATTGAGGCCATTGTTCTGAATGGCGTCGAGCTGGGTCGCGAAATACTCCAGGGCGTTGAATTTGGCATCGATATCTTTGGTCACGCCAAAACGGTCGAACTTGTCACCGGCGTTCTTCAAGGTAAACGACGTGATCTCGGAGATCAGGCCACGGCTGCGCAGCATCTCGCTCAGATTTCCCAATTGTTTTACTGAAACATTCGCAGGATCAAAGCCCTTGATGGCCTTGCGCAGGCCCTGCTTGTCCATTTCAGCGGTATTCAGCGCGGTGGGATTGGTACCGACCTTGGTCAGCATCTGCTGCACTTTGATGCTCTGGGCCACTTGTTTTTTCGCGCCGGTGTTACGAACCATAACGCCTGCTTTGCTCTCCCAGCCGCCGACAATACCGATCGTCATGAGAAGACTCCCTGTGAAATGAACAAAAAAATATCCGTGTTGAACGGCAATAATGGCCGCGAGTATCGGCGGGCGAATTGATGGCACCAACCTATTTCTGCACTTTTTTACAATTCTTGTACATTCTCGATACAAAAGCCCAACGGCCCGCGTTCACTGACCCGAAGTTGTCATGACAAGGCAACGAAAATCACTTTTTTGCTTATCGACGCGCGCTGATCAGCACCTGTGTATCGATCTCGATACCGGCCGGTCATCGGTATTGCTGCTTTTTAGGACGCGAGTACCTAAAGCTTCCGGGCACCACGACGATACGCTGGAGATACCCGCACTGTTTTACCCCTGCCCCTAATAAGAAACGCTGCTCAAGGACCGGACTCCATGCCCGCATTCCGCACTATTCAGGCTCGCTACACGCTGTTTCTGGTTCTGTTCATCCTGCTGTTGTCGGTGTTGACCGTGGTTGGCATCAGCCAACTGGTCGCCCCGAAACTGCGCCATACCGAAGAACAGGTGGTACTCAACCGCATCGCCGAAGTCGCCGAGCAGATTCAGGGCGAGTTGAACAAAGTGCAGGCGCAACAGCGCAGCATCACCCAGACCATCCCGCTGCTCGACAGCGCCGCCATCGACGCGGTGCTGCCAGGTCTGGTCGATCAGTACGGCGAGCTGAAAGTATTCGGCGGCGGGATCTGGCCTCTGCCGGGGCAACGTGAAGCCGGGCGCAACAAATACAGTACGTTCTGGCACCGCGACGCCTCGGGCAAACTCGCCGTCAACACCTTCTGGAACAGCGACGCGGCGCCCAACTACTACGACCAGAGCTGGTACAAGGGCGGCATGGCCACTCCGCGCGGTCAATGCGCCTGGGCGGCGGCCTATAAAGATGACGCCAGCGCCGAGCCGCGCACCAACTGCGCCATGGCCATCCAGAAAAACGGCAATGCCTGGGGCGTGTCGACCATTGACGTCACCCTTGGCTTCTTTAACGACCTGGTGGCGCGCAAGGAAAAAGACCTTAACGCTGAGATGCTGATTGTTGAAGCCGACGGCAAGGTCATCAGTAACAGCTCGCGCATCAGTGGCCCGATCGTGCTGAAGAACATCAGCGAACTGGCCGGCACGTCGACCTTCGCCAGCCAGGTCAAAGCCGGGTTGCAGAACCGCGATCAGGCGCAGCGCATCGAATTCGATAACAACGGTGAAGCCAGCACTTTCTTCATGCGTCCTATCGAAGGCACGCCGTGGTTCCTCGCCACGGCGCTGCCGACGAAAATGCTCACCGCCCAGCGTGATGACGTCCTCAGCACCTTGAGCCTGTTGCAGATTCCGCTGGTGATCCTGCTGGTGCTGTTGCAGGTCTACGCGATTCGTCAGTTGGTGCAACGCATGAAAGCCTTGAAAGCCAACATCGATTTGCTGTCCAGCGGCGATGCCGACCTGACCCGGCGCATCACCATTCGCGCCGAAGATGAACTCGGCGCCATCGGTCACTCGGTGAACACCTTTATTGCCTACTTGCAAAACATGATCGGCGAAGTCACCCAGGCCACCGGCGCCATGGCCTCCAGCCTGGATAACCTGCAACGCACCTCGGCGCAGACCAGCCAGATTCTGTTGCGTCATGCTTCGGAAACCGATCAGACCGTTACCGCCATCACCGAAATGAGTTCGACGGCAGAAAGCGTTGCGCAGAACGCCGCCGAAACCGCCGCGTTTACCCAGCGCGCCAATGAAAATGCCGACCGTTCGCGGGTGGTGGTGGGCGAAGCGACCAACAGCGTGGTCGCGTTGATCGATGAAGTGGCCAGCGCTACACACAAAGTTGAAAACATGCAGCAGGACGCCCAGCGCATCACCGAAATTCTCGGGGTGATCGGCGCGATTGCCGGGCAGACCAACCTGTTGGCGCTCAACGCGGCCATCGAAGCAGCACGCGCCGGTGAACAGGGCCGTGGTTTTGCCGTGGTTGCCGATGAAGTGCGTGCCCTCGCCGCGCGCACCCAGGCCAGCACCTCGGAAATCAACGAGATGTTGACGCGTCTGACTCAGGGCGTGAGCTCGTCGGTCAGCGCCATGGAAAACACCCAGGCCAGTTGCCAGTCCGCCGCCGACGCGACCGCACGGGTCAACTCCGGTCTGGACGAAATGGCCGGCTCGGTCAGCCACATCAACAGCCTCAGCACCCAGATCGCCACCGCCGCCGAGCAGCAAAGCGCCGTGACCGAAGAGATCAACCGCAGCATGGTGCAGATCCGCCACATGGTCGATGAGCTGGTGCAGAGTGGCAAAGCCAGCGAACTCAACACTCACCAGTTGCTCGAAGCCAACAGCCGGGTGAGCGCGATCATGGGCCGTTTCAAAGTGCGCTGATCCCTGCGTACCACAAGGGTTTTCTGCTCAACAGATAACCCTTGTGGGAGCGAGCCTGCTCGCGAAAGCGATCTTTCAGTCCCCGCTTCAGTGTTTGAACTACCGCATTCGCGAGCAGGCTCGCTCCCACAGGTTGGTGCTGCGTTTTGCAACAACTGGAAACATTGCGTTGATGCCCGGCGGCAAAAACCGGTCAAAATGCGTGCTTTCCGATTGTCACCCGAGCCGAGAATCCGTTATGCGAACCCACCTGCGTCTGCTCGCCCTGAGCGCCCTGTTCATCTCCGCAATGGCCCAGGCTGCCGACCTGATTCCGATCGAAGTCCATCGCGATGCCAATTGCGGCTGCTGCAAAAAATGGATCAGCCACCTTGAAGCCAATGGCTTCAAAGTCGAAGATCACGTCGAAAGCGACATGAGCAGCTTAAAGCAGCAACATGGCGTACCGCCGCGTCTGGCCTCGTGCCACACCGCGATCATCAACGGCAAATTCGTCGAAGGCCATGTGCCCGCGGAACAGGTTCTGGCCCTGAGCAAGCGTGACGATCTGCTCGGCGTCGCCGCACCGGGCATGCCAATGGGCTCGCCGGGCATGGAAATGGACGGCATGAGTGATGCTTATCAGGTTATCGGCCTGAAGAAAGACGGGGCTGACGTGGTCGTGGCGGATTACCCGGCCCATTGATCATCACGGCGTACGGCGGCCTGTTTCTCGCCGCTTTCGGCGCGGCGACCTTGTTGCCGCTGCAATCCGAGGCGTTACTGGTCGGCCTGATCGTCAGCGAGCGTTATTGGCTGTGGGGGCTGCTGGCGGTGGCGACGCTGGGCAACGTACTCGGCTCGCTGGTCAACTGGTGGCTGGGGCGCGGGATCGAGCGCTTTCAGGATCGGCGCTGGTTTCCGGTCAGCGCCGCGCACATGGCGAGGGCGCGCAAACACTATGAGCGCTACGGTCACTGGTCGTTGCTGCTGAGCTGGTTGCCGATCATTGGCGACCCCCTGACGCTGATTGCCGGCGTGATGCGCGAACCGCTAGGGCGCTTTCTGTTGATCGTCACCCTGGCCAAAGGTGCACGTTACGGCGTGCTGGCCCTGCTGACGCTGGGGTGGCTGGGTTGAACGTTCAGGCGCGGGCATTGCCTGTGTTTAACGTCGGCGTGATCCGCTCGTTCCAGCATCGGCCGATTTCAAACGGAGTTTGACCTTATGTCTGTCATGTTTTCCCGTTGGCTGCCTGGCCTGTTTCTTTGCGCCGCCTTGCCCCTGTCGGCGCAGGCTGCGACGTCAAGCGAAGCGACGCCGGAAGGCCCGGCCTATGGCCCGGAACTGCAAGGCTTCGATTATCCCTACACCCTTAAACACTTTGCCTTTCAGTCCCAGGGCAAATCCCTGCAGATGGGTTACATGGACGTCGCCGCTCACGGCAAGGCCAACGGCCGCACTGTGGTGCTGATGCACGGCAAGAATTTTTGCGCAGCCACCTGGGACAGTTCGATCAAGGCCTTGAGCGAATCCGGTTACCGGGTGATCGCACCGGACCAGATCGGCTTCTGCACCTCCAGTAAACCCGACAACTATCAATACAGCTTTCAGCAACTGGCGACCAACACTCAGCAGTTGCTCAAAGCGCTGGGCATTCAAAAAGCCACGCTGCTCGGTCATTCCACCGGCGGCATGCTCGCCACGCGTTATGCCTTGCTGTTCCCCGAGCAGGTCGAGCAACTGGCGCTGGTAAACCCGATCGGCCTGGAAGACTGGAAAGCCCTCGGCGTGCCGTATCGCACCGTGGATCAGTGGTATCAGCGTGAGCTGAAAGTCAGCGCCCAAGGCATCCGTGATTATGAACGCACCACTTACTACGACGGCCGCTGGAAACCGGAATTCGACCGTTGGGTGGACATGCTCGCCGGGCTGAGCAAAGGCCCGGGCAAGACTCAGGTCGCATGGAACTCAGCGCTGATCTACGACATGATTTTCACCCAGCCGGTGTATTACGAGTTCAAAGACCTGAAGATGCCGACCCTGCTGCTGATCGGCACCTCCGACACCACGGCCATCGGCAAGGACCTCGCGCCGCCTGAGGTGAAAGCGAAAATCGGCCATTACGACGTGCTCGGCAAACAAGTGGCCAAGCTGATCCCGCAGTCGACGCTGGTGGAGTTTCCCGGCATGGGCCACGCGCCACAAATGGAAGAGCCGGCACAGTTCCACAAGGCCTTGCTCGGCTGGCTGAATACAACCAATCCCGTTCGTTGATGAGGTAAGGCTGATGGCGGTGCAGATTGCAGTGATCGATGACTGGCAGGACGTGGCCCGCGACGTGGTCGACTGGTCGGTGCTCGATGGCCTCGGTGAAGTGACGTTCGAACACGATTACCCGGCGGACAATGCCACACTGGCCGAGCGACTGGGCCGCTACCAGGTGATCTGCGTGATGCGCGAGCGCACGCGCTTCGATGAGGATTTGCTCAAGCGTTTGCCTCATCTGAAGTTGCTGGTCACCGGCGGCATGCGCAACGCAGCGCTGGATATGCAAGCGGCCGCCAGGCTGGGGATCAAGGTTTGCGGCACCGACAGTTACAAGCATGCCGCGCCGGAATTGACCTGGGCGCTGATCATGGCGGCCACGCGCAATCTGGTGAACGAAGCCAATGCCCTGCGCGACGGTCACTGGCAGCAAGGGCTGGGCGGTGACCTGCACGGCAAGACCCTCGGCATTCTCGGTCTGGGCAGCATCGGCCAACGCGTGGCGCAGTTTGGTCAGGTGTTCGGCATGCGGGTGATTGCCTGGAGCGAAAACCTCACCGCCGAACGCGCTGAACAGGCTGGCGTGATGTACGTGAGCAAGCAGGAACTGTTCGAGCAGGCGGACGCGTTGTCGGTGCATCTGGTGCTCAGCGAGCGCAGTCGCGGGCTGGTCGATGCACAGGCACTGGGCTGGATGAAGCCGACGGCCCTGCTGGTCAACACCGCCCGCGGGCCGATTGTCGATGAGGCAGCGCTGATCAAGGCGTTGCAGAAACAGCAGATCGCCGGGGCGGCGCTGGACGTGTTCGAACAGGAACCGCTGCCCGCGATGCACCCGTTTCGAACGCTGGACAATGTCTTGGCGACGCCGCATGTCGGGTATGTCAGCCGGCAGAACTATGAGCAGTTCTTTTCGCAGATGATCGAGGATATTCAGGCTTGGGCGGCTGGGGAGCCGGTTCGCCTGTTGAACTGAGAATTCCCATCATTACGCTGGTGTAGCGACCACCGCCTTCGCGAGCAAGCTCGCTCCCACATTGGATCTGTGCCAGGAACACATTTTCTGTCCACTGAAGATCTCCTATGGGAGCGAGCCTGCTCGCGAATGGGCACTCACTGTCACCCCATCAACAAACTGCCCGCACCACAACAGTGCAACCGCACTTCCCGCTAGCACAGAATCGTGACCGATCAGTCACCGTTTTCGCCCTCCCTCGCAGAAAAACCTGCACTTCGTCGGTGCGTTTCCCCCTCAAAAGCACGGTCGGCGTGGCTTGCCAACCGATTGTCGAACAATTTACCCATTTGCTCCGCCCCGCTCTAGGATCTGGCCTAGACTGACTTTCGCGGGGTAAAACCGACCGGTCACATCGCGGAAAAAAAGTCGAAACTTTTGCGCGCGGCGGCTGGTCATCTGAAAGACAGGGCCATAGCGACTGGTGCAATCCTTGCAACGGCCCGTTCACCCATTCTGCTTGCGCGTGTTGGGTAGCGTTTGCTCACCGATGCGTGGCGCGTTTGCGCCCGGCCACAGGACTTGGCCATGGACATCGCTTGTTCAAGACAAGAATCAGATCAACGAGACGGGAGATTCATATGATCAGTGCGGCATTGGAAATTCAGGGAGAGCGTGCTCAGCAGGCGGTTGGTGAATCGAGCACCATCAGTGTTCCTGGCAGCCGACAGATCAACATCCCCGGCACAAAAACGCTGACTCCGGTAGCGAGCCAGAACCCCAATAAGAAAAAAGTCTTGTTCGTCACCTCGGAAATCGCCGATCTGGTCAAGACCGGTGGTCTGGGTGACGTCTCCGCTGCCCTGCCCCGGGCCATGGCTCATCTGCACGACGTGCGCGTGTTGATCCCCGGTTACCCGCAGGTGATGCACAGCGAAAACCCGATCCACATCATCGGCGAACTGGGCGGCCACGCAGCGCTGCCGCCGTGCAAGATCGGGCGCATGGACATGCCGGACGGTCTGGTCATCTACGTGCTGATCTGCCCCGAACTCTATGAGCGCGAAGGTTCGCCCTACGGCGCCAATAACGGCCGCGACTGGCCGGATAACCACATTCGCTTCGCCCGCCTCGGTCTGGCCGCCGCCGACATCGCCGCCAACCTCGCGCAAATTCACTGGTGCCCGGATCTGGTGCACGCCCATGACTGGCCGGCCGGTCTCGCGCCTGCCTATATGCACTGGCGCGGGCAGCGTACGCCCACCCTGTTCACCATTCACAACCTCGCCTATCAAGGCGTGACCAGCCTCGGTTCCTGCCCGGAGCTGGGGATTCCAGCCCATGCCCTGCAACAGGAAGGCATGGAGTTCTACGGCAAGATGTCGTTCCTCAAGGCCGGCATGGCATATTCGAGCCATATCACCACGGTCAGCGCCACTTACGCGCAGGAAATCACCACCCCGGATTTCGGCTGTGGCCTCGACGGTTTTCTCGCCGCCAAGACTCAGCAAGGCTTGCTCAGTGGTATCCCCAACGGCATCGATGAGAGCTGGGACGCTGCGACCGATCCGCACCTGTTTGCACCGTTTGCCATTGGCGACTGGGAAGGCAAGGCGATCAACGCCGCGCACGTGCGTGAGCTGTTCGGCCTCAACGATTCCACCGGACCGTTGTTCGCTGTGGTATCGCGACTGGTCTACCAGAAAGGTCTGGACCTGACGATAGCGGTATCCGAATACATCGTGCAGAACGGTGGCCAGATCGCAATCATCGGTCGCGGCGAGCCGGAAGAAGAACAAGCCATGCGCGAACTGGCGCTGCGCTTTCCAGGGCAGATCGGTGTGCGCATCGGCTTCAACGAAACCGACGCCCGACGCATGTTTGCCGGCAGCGATTTCCTGCTGATGCCTTCGCGTTATGAGCCTTGCGGTTTGAGTCAGATGTACGCCCAGCGTTTCGGCTCGCTGCCGGTGGCGCGCAATACCGGCGGTCTGGCCGACACCATTGAAAACGGCGTCACCGGTTTCCTCTTCGATGAGTCCAGCGCTGAAAGCTATCAAGAGGCCCTGAGCCGCGCATTCAAGGTATTCGCCTTCCCCGAACTGCTCAACGCCATGCGTTGCCGGGCAATGGCTGCGCCGTTCAACTGGTGCAAAGCGGTTGAACCGTACGCCGAACTCTACGAACAACTGGTCGCCAAGGCGCTGGGTAAAGCTCACCACAAATAACCAGGGAGGTTCACCACGATGCCGTTACGGTCTACTGAAACCTGGCCCCACGGCGCGATCATGCTGGACGCCGAACACACGCAATTTGCGCTATGGGCGCCGGATGCGTTTTACGTGAGTGTCGAACTTGAAAATGGCCAGTCGCTGCCGATGCTGCCTCAGGCAGACGGCTGGTTTGTGATCAAGGCCCGCTGTCCGGCGGGCACCCGCTACCGCTACAACATCGACGGCGAACTGGAGGTGCCCGACCCGGCCTCCCGAGCCCAGGATGGCGACCTCGACCGCCACAGCGTGGTGGTCGATCCTCTGGCTTATCAATGGCGACACACGGCCTGGCACGGTCGGCCATGGAGCGAAGCGGTGATCTACGAGTTGCACGTCGGTGCGCTCGGTGGTTTCGCGGAAGTCGAACAACATCTGGCGCGCCTTGCAGGCCTGGGCATCACCGCCATCGAACTGATGCCGCTGGCGCAGTTCCCTGGCGAACGCAATTGGGGCTACGACGGTGTTTTGCCCTACGCCCCGCAAGCCTCCTACGGCACGCCGGAACAACTCAAACACCTGATCGACAGCGCCCACAGCCACGGTCTGGCGGTAATTCTCGACGTGGTCTACAACCACTTCGGCCCGGACGGCAATTACCTGCACCGTTACGCCAAAGGCTTCTTTCGCGAAGACAAGCACACGCCGTGGGGCGCGGCGATCGATTTTCGTCGCAGCGAAGTGCGCGAGTTCTTCATCGAAAACGCGCTGATGTGGCTGCTCGAATACCGTTTCGACGGCCTGCGCCTCGACGCCGTGCATGCCATTGAGGATCCGGATTTTCTCAGCGAAATGGCCCGACGCATCCGCGCGCAGATCGACCCCAGTCGGCATGTCTGGCTGACCGTGGAAAACGAACTCAACCAGTCGAGCCTGCTGGAATACGACTACGACGCGCAGTGGAACGACGACGGCCATAACGCCCTGCACGTCCTGCTCACTGGCGAAACCGATGCGTATTACGCCGACTACGCCGCACAACCCACCGAACAATTGGTGCGCTGCCTCAGTCAGGGTTTTGTTTTCCAGGGCCACATCACCCGCCATGGCGAACCACGCGGCGAACCCAGCGAACACCTGCCCTCCACGGCGTTCGTGCTGTTCCTGCAAAACCACGATCAGATCGGCAACCGTGCGTTCGGCGAGCGCCTGCATCACCTGGCCGATCCGCGTGCCGTGCAGGCAGCGACCGTGTTGTTACTGCTGTCGCCGATGATTCCGCTGATGTTCATGGGCGATGAGTTCGCCGCCGAGCAGCCGTTCCTGTTTTTCACCAGTCACCACGGTGAACTGGCCAAGTTGGTGCGTGAGGGCCGCCGCAATGAATTCGCCGCGTTCAGTGCCTTCACCGATCCGCACAAACGCGAGCAGATTCCCGACCCGAACGCCGAAAAAACCTTCCACGCCTCACAGCCGAGGTTGATCGGCAATGGCAGCGCGAAACAGCAGGAAACCCTCGCGCTGTACCAGAAGCTGCTGCAATTTCGCCATCAATACATCATCCCGCATCTGTCCGGCACGCAAGCGCTCGGCGCCCATATGCTCGGTTATGGCGCGGTCAGTGCGCGCTGGCGTCTGGGCAATGGCAGCGAGCTGCGAATTGACCTGAACCTCAGCGACACGCCAGTGGTCAACCCTCCACAGACCGAGGCCGTGTGGTTGTTTCAACAGCCATCCAGCGTCGATCTATCGGAATCGGGCGAACTGCCCGCGTATTGCGCGCTTGTCAGCCTCACGGCCGCAACCCCTTTGCAACCTCTGGATGGAGAGCGCCTATGAGCGATGCGCAACTGGAAATACTTGCAAGCCGCGCCGGCCTTGCCGTCGACTGGATCGACGCCAACGGCCGCCCGCAAAAAGTCGCCCCGGCGGTGCTGCGCAATGTTCTGATCGGACTCGGCCACCCCGCCAGCACCGCGCAGGAAATCGACGCCAGCCTGCTGGAACTGCAAGCTGCCCAACAAGACCGCCACTTGCCGCCGCTACTCACTAGCGATGTCGGCGTCGGCCTCGATCTGGGTCGGTATTTCGCCCCGCAAACCCCGTGCGAAATCCACCTTGAAGACGGCTCGCGGCTGAACCTGAAACTCGATTCTGAAGCAGTACTGCCGGGACTGATTCCGGTCGGCTATCAACAGGTGCACATCGGCGATCAATATTTCACCTTGGCCGTGGCCCCGGAGCGCTGCTTCAGTGTCGGCGATGCGGTGGATAATCCGATTCCTCGCGTTTGGGGTCTGAGTGCGCAACTGTATTCGCTGCGCCGCCCCGGCGATGGCGGTTTCGGTGACACCCAAGCGTTGGAGGATCTGGTCCGCGTGGCGGGTGAACGCGGCGCCGATGCGCTGGCAATCAGCCCATTGCACGCGATGTTCAGCGCCGATACCGGGCGCTACAGCCCTTATTCGCCGTCCAGTCGTCTGTTCCTCAATCCCCTGTACGCCGCCCCCGGCGCGATTCTTGGTGAGCGCGCTTTGCGCGATGCGATCGACGCGACCGGCCTGGCCGAGCAGTTTGCGCAACTGGAAGACCTGACCCTGATCGACTGGCCAAGCGCCGCCGACGCCAAGCAAAAACTACTGCAAGCCTTGTATGAAGGTTTCGTCGCCGGTGACCACCCGCTGCACCCGGACTTCGCCAGTTTCCGCCATGCCGGTGGTGAAGCACTGGAAAACCATTGCCGCTTCGAAGCCATTCAGGAAATGCGCGCCGCCCGTGGTGAAAACCTCGACTGGCGACAATGGCCGGAACACTGGCACGACCCACGCGGCGCAGCGCTCGAAGCGTTTGCCGAAGAATATGCCGAACGCATCGGCTACTTCGCTTTTTGCCAATGGCTGATCCACCGTTGCCTGGAGCGCGCGCAAACCGCTGCACGCAGCGCCGGCATGGGCATTGGCCTGATCGCCGATCTGGCGGTGGGTGCCGACGGCGCCGGTAGCCAGGCCTGGAGTTTCCAGGATGAGTTGCTCGCCTCCCTGACCGTGGGTGCGCCGCCGGATATTCTCAATCGCTCGGGCCAGGGCTGGGGCATTTCCGCATTCTCGCCGGAAGGCCTGATTCGCAATGGTTTCCGTGCCTTCATCGACATGCTGCGTGCCAACTTCGCCCACGCCGGTGGTTTGCGCATCGACCATGTCATGGGCCTGCAACGCTTGTGGGTGATCCCCAACGGCGCGGCGCCGGCCGATGGCGCGTACCTGTATTACCCGGTCGATGACTTGCTGCGATTGCTGACCCTCGAATCCCATCGTCACCAGGCCATCGTCCTCGGTGAAGACCTCGGCACGGTGCCCGATGGCCTGCGTGAAAAGCTCATCGCCCGCTCCATGCTCGGCATGCGCGTGCTGCTGTTCGAGCAGGACAACACCTTTTTCAAACCGATTCTCGACTGGCCGGACAACGCCTTGGCGACCACCAGCACCCACGACCTGCCAACGCTCAACGGCTGGTGGCATGGTCGTGATATCGACTGGAACGCGCGCTTGGGCTTTGTCGATGCCAACGGTGAAATCGAATGGCGGCATCACCGCCAGCGTGAGCGCGAAGGCCTGCGCAACGCGTTGAGCCAGGACCCGCAAAACTTTCGCGAGGAATCCCACGAGGCCGATCAAGTGGTCGATGCCGCCGTACGCTTCCTTGGCCACACCCGCGCGCCGTTGGTGCTGTTGCCGCTGGAAGATGCGCTGGGCATCAATGAACAGGCGAATCTGCCCGGCACCATCGACACCCATCCGAACTGGTCACGGCGCTTGCCCGGCACCAGTGAGGCGCTGCTCGATGGCGCGGATGCGGCGCGACGTCTGGAATTACTCGCCTGCGCAAGGCTTCAGGCTGCCGAGCGTGACCAATGAACCAAGCGCTCATCCAGCCCCTGCGCGCGACCTTGCGCCTGCAATTTCATAAAGGTTTCACCCTCGAACACGCGGTGCCATTGGTGCCGTACTTCGCCCGCCTCGGCATCAGCCATATTTATGCCTCGCCACTGCTCGCAGCGCGGGCCGGTTCGATGCACGGCTACGACGTGGTCGACCCGACCCAGGTCAACCCGGAACTTGGCGGCGAGCCGGCATTACGGCGCTTGGTCAGCACATTGCGCGAACACAACATGGGCCTGATCCTCGACATCGTCTCCAACCACATGGCGGTCGGTGGCAGCGACAACCCGTGGTGGCTTGATCTGCTGGAATGGGGGCGGCTGAGTCCTTATGGCGAGTTCTTCGACATTCAATGGCATTCGCCGGATCCACTGATGGAAGGCCAGTTGCTGCTGCCGTTCCTCGGCAGCGATTACGGCGTGGCCCTGCAGGAAGGCACGCTGAAACTGCACTTCAATGCGCAGACCGGCAGTTTCCATGTCGAGCACTATGACCATCACTTCCCGGTGTGCCCGAATGATTACCCTGAGCTGCTGAAATCCTCGGATGCGCTGAAGCCGTTGGCCGATCGCTTCGGCGCCCTCAGCTATCAGACCGATGCTCATTCACTGGCGATTCCGCTCAAAGAAGAATTGCGCCAACTGGCGAGTGATCCGTCAATTGCCGAGGCCATCGAAAACAACCTGAAGCATTACGATTCGACCAGCGAAGAAGGCTTCCACAAACTGCATGAGTTGCTCGAACGTCAAAGCTATCGCCTGGCGAGTTGGCGCACGGCGGCTGACGACATCAACTGGCGGCGCTTTTTCGACATCAACGAACTCGGCGGGCTGCGTGTCGAGCGCCCGGCAGTGTTCGAAGCCACCCACGGCAAGATCTTCCAGTTGATTGCCGAAGGGCTGGTCGATGGTTTGCGCATCGACCACATCGACGGCCTCGCCGACCCGCGCGGCTACTGCCGCAAACTGCGCCGCCGGGTTGATCTGCTGGCGCCGGGCAGACATTTGCCGATCTACGTCGAGAAGATCCTCGGCGCCGGCGAAACCCTGCACCGCGACTGGGCGGTGGATGGCACCACCGGTTATGAATTCATGAATCAGCTGTCGCTGCTGCAACACGACCCGGATGGCGAACACATGCTCGGCGACCTCTGGCAACGGCGTAGCGAACGCCCGGCCGCGTTCATCGAGGAAGCGCAACTGGCGCGTCAGCAGATCCTCAACGGCTCGCTCGCCAGCGATTGCGAAAGCGTCGCCCAGGCCCTGCTGCAAGTCGCCCGCGATGACCTGATGACCCGCGATCTGACCCTCGGGGCGATCCGCCGAGTGTTGCAAGCGTTGATCGTGCACTTCCCGGTGTATCGCACGTACATCAGCGCCATGGGCCGCTCCGCGCAGGATGAAAAGTTCTTCCAGCAGGCCATGGACGGTGCGCGACAGAGCCTCGGCGAAGGCGACTGGCCGGTGCTCGACTGCGTTGCCGCCTGGCTTGGCGGTACGCCGTGGCGGCGTAAACCGCGCGGGCGTTCGCGCAAGATTCTCAAGCATGCCTGCGTACGCTTTCAGCAACTGACCTCCCCGGCAGCGGCCAAAGCCGTGGAAGACACCGCGCTGTATCGCTCCGCCGTGCTGCTGTCGCGCAATGACGTCGGCTACAACACCGAACAGTTCAGCGCTCCGCTCAGCGACTTTCATGCGGTCAATCAACAACGGCTGAGTGAATTCCCCGACAACTTGCTGGCCACCGCGACCCACGATCACAAACGTGGTGAAGACACCCGCGCACGTCTGGCCGTACTCAGTGAGCGCAGCCATTGGTACGCCGAGCAGATCGAGCTGTGGCGCGCCCTCGCCCGCCCGGTGCGGGTGGATGATCAGATGCCATCGAGCGGCGATGAGCTGATTCTCTATCAAGCGTTGCTGGGCAGTTGGCCGCTGCAACTGCGTGACGACGACCAGGCGGGTTTCGCCGATTACGCCAAGCGCATCTGGCAATGGCAGCAGAAAGCCCTGCGTGAAGCCAAGCTGCAAAGCAGTTGGAGCGCACCGAGCGAAAGCTATGAAAACGCCGCGCAAGCGTTCACCGAAAAACTTCTCACCGGTGAGGAAGGTGAGTTGCTGCGCGCTGCGCTGAGCAAGACCGTCAACAGCATCGCCGCCGCCGGCGCGCTTAATGGCTTGGCGCAAACCTTGCTGCGCATGACCGTGCCGGGTGTACCGGATTTGTATCAGGGCAATGAGTTCTGGGACTTCAGCCTGGTCGATCCGGACAACCGCCGGCCGGTGGATTACGCCGCTCGCGAACACGCTTTGCAGGAGCCATTGCCACCTGTGGAGTTGCTGGCGAACTGGCGTGACGGGCGTATCAAGCAAGCCTTGATTGCCCAAGTGCTGGACCTGCGCGTGGAGTATGCCGAGCTGTTCCGCCGGGGCAGCTACCAGGCCCTGGAAGTGCTCGGCAGCCAGGCGCACAACGTGCTCGCGTTTGCCCGTGAGCACGCGGGCAAGCAGGCCATCGTGATCGTGCCGGTCCGTTGCGCGACCCTGCTGGAAAACGGTGCTGTACCTCAGGTCGATGCGCTGCGCTGGGGCGATACGCGAGTGGTTTTACCGTTCGCCGCCTCTGCGACAAACCTGAAGGGACTTTTTTCAAGCAGCGCAGTCACAAAAAACAGGGAGCTGAATATCAGCGACGCGCTGGGGGATGTCCCGGTCAATCTCTTTATCCAACACTTAACGTAAGCATGAGTTCAGTTCAGGAGCATTGCGATGAGTACCGACGATAAACGCATCCGCGAATTCGCCTATCAAATCTGGGAATCGGAAGGTAAGCCCGAGGGGCATGAAGAACGCCACTGGGAAATGGCGCGCAAGCTCGCCGAAGCGGAAGCGCTGGCAC
The DNA here is from genome assembly GCF_054682705.1 of Pseudomonas sp. H1_D05. NCBI lineage: Bacteria > Pseudomonadati > Pseudomonadota > Gammaproteobacteria > Pseudomonadales > Pseudomonadaceae > Pseudomonas > Pseudomonas sp. H1_D05. Next base: position 4,964,408 of record NZ_CP162825.1, on the reverse strand, counting down.
CGAAGAAACCGCCGAAAGCTGCCGGCAGTAAACCGGCTGGCAAGACAGCCGAGGCCAAGGCCCCGGCCGCCAAGCCGAAACCACCGGCCAAAGCCAAGCCGGCCAGCGCCGCTAAAGTGGTTCCCCCAGGCGAAAAGCCTGCCGAGAAAAAGCCTCGGGCGCCGAAGAAGCCTTCGGCGATCTGACGCTCTAACCGGATTATTGAACTGAATGAACGTGTGGCGGGTTCGCTCGCCACCGAGGGCTTACTCGCCCTGAAGAAATACACAAATCCCTTGTGGGAGCGAGCTTGCTCGCGAATGCGGTCTGCCATTCAACATTGAAGTCGACTGACATTGCGCTTTCGCGAGCAAGCTCGCTCCCACAGGGGATTGGTGTTAACCGAACCATCCCGATTTTTGCAGGAGCAATCATGACCCGTCCAAAGAATACCGAGCCCACCGCGCACGCCGAGCCGTCGAGAATCCGTGAAGGCCTGCCCTTCCCGCTCGGTGCGACCTGGGATGGTCTGGGGGTGAACTTTGCTCTGTTTTCCGCCAACGCCACCAAGGTCGAACTGTGCATCTTCGACGATGCCGGCGAAGTCGAACTCGAACGCATCGAACTGCCGGAATACACCGATGAGATCTACCACGGCTACCTGCCCGATGCGCACCCGGGGCTGATCTACGGCTACCGTGTCTACGGTCCGTATGACCCGGCCAACGGTCACCGCTTCAACCACAACAAATTACTCATCGACCCGTACGCCAAACAATTGGTCGGCCAACTGAAATGGTCGGAAGCGTTGTTCGGCTACACCATCGGCCACCCCGACGCCGACCTCAGTTTCGATGAACGCGACAGCGCGCCGTTTGTGCCCAAGTGCAAAGTCATCGACCCGGCGCACACCTGGGGCAATGACCATCGCGTCAGCGTGCCGTGGGACAAGACCATCATTTATGAAACCCACGTGCGCGGCATCAGCATGCGTCACCCGTCGGTACCGGAGAACGTACGCGGCACCTTTGCCGGGCTGATGGTCGACGACGTGCTCGAACACATTCGCAAGCTCGGCGTGTCCACCGTCGAATTGCTGCCGATTCATGCCTTCGTCAATGACCAGCATCTGCTGCACAAAGGCATGACCAATTACTGGGGTTACAACAGCATCGCGTTCTTCGCCCCGGACCCGCGCTACCTGGCCAGCGGCAAGATCGCCGAATTCAAGGAGATGGTCGCGCACCTGCACGAAGCCAACCTCGAAGTGATCCTCGACGTGGTCTATAACCACACCGCCGAGGGCAACGAACAAGGCCCGACCCTGTCGATGCGCGGCATCGACAACGCCTCGTATTACCGCTTGATGCCCGACGACAAGCGCTACTACATCAACGATTCCGGCACCGGCAACACCCTCGACCTGAGCCACCCGTGCGTGCTGCAAATGGTCACCGACTCGCTGCGTTACTGGGCCAGCGAGATGCACGTCGACGGTTTCCGCTTCGACCTGGCGACGATTCTCGGCCGCTACCACGATGGTTTCGACGAGCGTCACAGCTTCCTTGTCGCCTGTCGCCAGGACCCGGTGCTGCGTCAGGTGAAGATGATCGCAGAACCGTGGGACTGCGGCCCCGGCGGCTATCAAGTGGGCAACTTCCCGCCGGGTTGGGTCGAGTGGAATGACAAATTCCGCGACACCGTGCGCGCGTTCTGGAAAGGCGACGACGGCCAGGTTGCCGACTTTGCCAGCCGCATGACCGCTTCCGGCGAGATGTTCAACCAGCGCGGGCGGCGTCCGTACTCCTCGGTGAACTTTATCACCGCCCACGACGGTTTCACCCTCAACGATCTGGTCTCGTACAACGACAAGCACAACGAAGCCAACGACGAAAACAACCAGGACGGCAGCAACAACAACCTGTCGTGGAACCATGGCGTCGAAGGCCCGACCGACGATCCTGAAATCAATGCCCTGCGCCATCGGCAGATGCGCAATTTCTTCGCCACCCTGCTGCTCGCCCAAGGCACGCCGATGATCGTCGCCGGTGATGAGTTCGCCCGCACTCAGGACGGCAACAACAACGCCTATTGCCAGGACAGCGAGATCGGTTGGGTCAACTGGGACCTGAGCGAGGACGGCAAGGCATTGCTGAAATTCGTCAAGCGCCTGATCAAGCTGCGCCTGGCCTATCCGATCCTGCGTCGCGGCCGTTTCCTGGTTGGCGAATACAACGAGGACATCGGCGTCAAGGACATCACCTGGCTGGCGCCGGATGCCACCGAGATGACCACCGAGCATTGGCACGATGCGCACAACCGCTGCCTGGGCATGTTGCTCGACGGCCGCGCGCAGGAAACCGGGATTCGCCGCAAAGGTGCGGATGCGACCTTGCTGCTGGTGGTCAACGCCCATCATGACATCGTCAATTTCACCTTGCCGGAGGTACCGGAAGGCAGTTTCTGGACCTGCATGATCGACACCAATCAGCCGTCGATCCGTGGTCAGGAACGCTTCGATTTCGGCCACGAATACTCGGTCACCGGGCGCTCGCTGCTGCTGTTCGAACTGCAACGTGACGAAGAAGACTGATATGGATCTGCACCGTTATCTGAGCCGACGACCAACGGATTATCCGCACACCGCAGCCCTCGGCGGGTGCCTGCGGGCGCTGGTCGAGGCCGGGCTGGATCGTCTGCCGTTACCGGGCAGTGGCCGCACGCTGGAGCGCTTTCAGCAGTTGGCGGAAGTCGGCGGGCATGACCTGGGTCTGTGCAAACTGTTCGAAGGTCACACCGACGCGCTGGCGATCATTGAACAACTCGGCGGCTCACCTACGCCGGGCAGCACTTGGGGCATGTGGGCAGCGGAGCCACCGCAAGCACGAGTCAAAGCCAGCCCGGCCGGGCACATGGTCGCGCTGCATGGACGCAAGGCATGGTGCTCCGGCGCCGCCGTGCTCAGCCACGCCTTGCTCACCGCCTGGGATGGCGACGATCAGCAGCAACTGGTCGCCGTCGCCCTCGACCAACCGGGCGTCACCGTCACCGAGCAAGGCTGGCAAGCGGTGGGCATGGCGGCTACTGGCAGCGTCGAGGTGCTGTTCGACGGTGCCGAAGCGCAGGCCATTGGCAATCCCGGCGACTATCTGCAACGCCCGGGTTTCTGGCAGGGCGGGATCGGTATTGCCGCGTGCTGGTACGGCGCCGCACGGCAAATTGCCGAAGTATTGCGCACCCAGTGTGGGCAACGTCCGGAACCGCACGCGTTGGCGCATCTCGGCGCGGTCGACAGCGCTTTGCAGGCCGCTGCCGATGTACTGCGTTTCAGCGCCTTGCACATCGATGCGCATCCCGAGGACAACGCCGAATTGCTCGCCCGGCGTGCCCGCGCGGTGGTCGAGCAGTCGGCTGAACAGGTCATGCGTGAAGTCGGCCGCGCCCTCGGTGCCGGGCCGTTTTGCAAAGATCGCCACTTTGCCCGGCTCAGCGCTGATCTGCCGGTGTTTCTGCGCCAGAGCCATGCCGAACGGGATCTGGCCGCGCTCGGGCAATTGGTGGCCGGGCAATCCGTGGAGGCATGGGCCTTATGAAAACCAATCCGATTGTCGGTCAGGGCACAAGCCTGCACCAATGGCAGGCTTCGCGGCATCTGGCGGAACTGGATAGCATCGACATCCTCAGTCTAGTGCCACCGGGCGCGCGGGCGGTGATTGTCGCGCCGCACCCGGACGACGAAGTGCTCGGTTGCGGCGGTTTGCTGCAATTGCTTGCCGAGGCCGGTCGGCCTTTGCAACTGATGTCGGTCACCGACGGCAGCGCCAGTCATCCCGGTTCCAGTCGCTGGCCGGTGGAACGTCTGAGCGTGGTGCGCCCACAGGAATCCGCCGAAGCGCTGCGCCGACTCGGTCTGCCGATGCATCGCGTGAAGTGGCTGCGCGGTGGCTTCACTGACACTCAGGTCGCGGCGCAGGAAGCGCAGTTGGTCGAGTTCATCGAGCGTCATCTGCGCCCCGACGACGTGCTCTTTACCACGTGGAGCGAGGACGGACATTGCGACCACGAGGCCGTCGGCCGCGCCAGTGCCGAGGCTGCCCGTCGCGTCGGTGCGACTTGCCATGAACTGCCGGTGTGGACCTGGCACTGGGCAACTCCGGAAGACGCCTTCGTACCGTGGCAACGCGCACGCAAGATTCTTCTGACGCCGGCGCAAGTCGCGCGCAAACGCCTCGCGGTGCACGCTTTCGCCAGTCAACTGGAAGGCGATCCTGACGCCGGACTCGGTCCGGTACTGGCGCCCTATGTGCTCGATCGCCTGCTGCAACCTTTCGAAGTGGTGTTTCTATGAGTGTCGAAGATCGCTATTTCGACGGATTGTTTGCCGGCAACGATGACCCATGGGCGTTCCGTGAGCGCTGGTATGAGCAGCGCAAACGCGCGATCACCCTCGCCGCCCTGCCGCGTCCGCACTACCGGGCAATCTTCGAACCGGGTTGCGCCAACGGCGAGTTGAGCGCCGAACTGGCCGCGCGTTGCGATCGATTGTTGTGCTGTGACACGGCCAGTGCGGCAGTGACTCTGGCGCGCACGCGGTTGAGCGTGTTCGACCACGCCGAAGTGCGGCAAAAGCGTCTTCCGGGCGACTGGCCGGAGGAAAAATTCGACCTGATCGTATTTAGCGAGATCGGCTACTACCTGGATAGTCAGGATCTGACAGAAGTGATCCGTCGGGCCAGTGATTGCCTGACTGCCGACGGCCAGTTCCTCGCCTGTCACTGGCGTCCGCCCATTGAAGGCTGCCCGCTGAATGCGCGGCAGGTTCACGACCTGATTCACGAAAAACTGCATCTGCCCCGTCTGGTCTTGCATCAGGAAGCGGACTTCATCCTTGAGGTGTGGAGCCGCGAACCGCGCTCGGTGGCGGCACTGGAGGGCTTGCGATGATCGGCATTCTGATCCCGGCGCACAATGAGGAAGACCTGCTCGACGACTGCCTGAGCGCCGCAGTGCGCGCCAGCCGCCACGGTTTGCTGGCCGGTGAAAAGGTTGAGGTGTTGGTGGTGCTCGACAGTTGCACCGACCGCTCGGCGCAGATCGTCAGTCGCTATCCGGTGCTGAGCCTGCACATCGACGCACGCAATGTTGGCCAGGCCCGGGCGGCCGGCGCGCAGCTATTGCTGGAGCGCGGCGCGCGCTGGATCTCTTGCTCGGACGCCGACAGCCGCGTGGCCGACGACTGGCTGGTGGCGCAACTGGGGTTGGGCGCGGACGCGGTATGCGGTACCGTCACGGTCGAACGCTGGCACGAGTCGTTCGATGAGGCGGCGCAAATCCGCTATCACCGGGATTACCGTGCCTGCGATGGTCACCGGCATATCCACGGTGCCAATCTGGGCATCAGCGCCGACGCCTATCGTTGGGCTGGAGGCTTTAAACCGCTGGCCTGCGACGAAGATGTGCAGTTGGTGCGGGAACTGGAACGGGACGGTGCCAACATCGCCTGGAGTCATCGCCCGCAAGTGCTGACCAGCGCGCGCTTCGACAGCCGTGCGCGCGGTGGCTTTGGTGACTATCTGCGACACCTGGCACAGATGGAGCAAAAAAAAGCGGATCAGATTGATCTGTGACGCGACGAACTTCGCTTCATGAGCAATACTCTGCTGCGCGGCAATCCAGGGTTCGGAGCGTCGCTGGGCAATCAACCAGCCTTCACGGGTCGGCGGCGTCTGGCAATCACCGCCAAACGCACGACTGAGGGCGAAACAACACAAGGACGTCACACCATGAAACCGTTAACCCTCAGCGACAGCAGTTCGTCGGCGCAAATCTGGAACAGCGCCCCGCAACTGGACAACATCCCGGTCATCAATACTTTAAGTCTGGTACCCGCCGGCGCCCGCGCCGTGGTCATCGCGCCGCATCCGGGCGATGAAGTGGTCACCTGTGGCGGTCTGCTGCAATTACTCTCCAGCCTCGGTCATCCGTTGCAATTGCTCTCGATCACCGATGGCAGCGCCAGCCACCCGGGTTCGCGGCAATGGTCGGAAAAACGCCTGAGCGTGTTCCGCCCGCAGGAAAGCGTCGAGGCCCTGCGCCGTCTCGGCTTGCCAATGCACAGTCTGAAATGGGTGCGCGGCGGTTTCACTGACAACGCTCTGTGCGAACAGCAAGCGCAAGTGACCGAATTCATCAGCCGCTACCTGCGCCCAGGCGATGTGGTGTTCAGCACCTGGCGCGGCGATGGCAACGACGACCATGAAGCGGTGGGTCGGGCCAGCGCACAGGCAGCGGAACAAACCGGGGCGACCTTCCACGACGTACCGGTCTGGGCCTGGCACTGGCCCGAGCGCGACCAGCAACTGATCCCTTGGGAACGCGCGCGCAAACTGCGCCTCGACACCTGGACCGTAGCGCGCAAGAGCCACGCCACCCATGCTTACGCCAGTCAGCTCAAGGGTGAGCCGGCGATTGGTATTGCGCCGATGCTGCCGCCGGTGATTCTCGAAAGAATGCGTTTGCCTTACGAAATCGTCTTCGTCTGATATCTGATTCCCTGTGGGAGCGAGCTTGCTCGCGAAGAGGCCGTCACATTCAATACTCGTATCGACTGGACCGACGCCTTCGCGAGCAAGCTCGCTCGCTCCCACAGGGTTTGATGTGCAATCGAAATTATCCAGAAGGAACTGCCGCCCCTCGCCATCAGTCGCATGAATAAGCGGCCCGCAATCCAGAGGAGTGAACGTGTCCAGCGATCCCAAGCGTCATGTTGTCGACGCGCCCGTCATTCATCGCCTCAGGGTGCTGACGGTCAACACCCACAAGGGTTTTACCGCGCTCAATCGGCGATTCATCCTGCCGGAACTGCGCGAAGCGGTGCGCAGCACCTCGGCCGATCTGGTGTTTCTGCAAGAAGTGGTGGGTGAACACGAACGGCATTCGAACCGTTACAACGAATGGCCGCAAACCTCGCAGTACGAATTTCTCGCCGACAGCATGTGGAGCGATTTCGCCTACGGGCGCAACGCCGTTTACCCTGACGGCCATCACGGTAATGCGCTGCTGTCGAAATACCCGATCCGTGAATACCGCAATCTCGATGTGTCGATCACCGGCCCCGAACGCCGAGGCCTTTTGCACTGTGTGCTCGATGTGCCGGGTCACACCGAGGTCCACGCAATCTGCGTGCACCTGAGTCTGCTCGAAAGCCATCGGCAATTGCAGCTGCAACTGCTCTGTCAGTTGCTTGAATCGCTGCCCGAGGATGCCCCGGTGATCATCGCCGGCGACTTCAACGACTGGCAGTTACAGGGCAACGCCGCCCTCGCCCGTCGCGATTACTTGCACGAAGCCTTCGAGCGCCATCACGGGCGCCCAGCCAAGACGTATCCGGCGCGGTTTCCATTGCTGCGACTGGACCGGATCTACCTGCGCAATGCCAGTAGTCATGACCCGCAGATCCTCGGCAACAAGCCGTGGACGCATCTGTCCGATCACCTGCCATTGGCGGTTGAAGTGCATCTGTAACCGCATTAATGACAGCAATACCCTATGCGCCAGATTGACATCCCTTATGCCCTTTCAGTGCCGGCAGACCTTCTGTCGGTAACTGAAGCGCTCTGAACCGGGTTTTTGGCTGGGTTGTTCCATACAAACAACCACTTAGTTATGTGCAGAAAAACAAACGCTTGCAAAGCCTGTTTTGCCACTACCGCTCATCGTTCAATTTCTTGACGGGCACGCTCGACTCTTCTTATCTCTACCTTACTACCCCCGGAATAACTACCGGGACGAGCCTAGGACACTCGCGAAATCGAGCGGCCACGGTTCGCCCCGCTCCATTCGGTCGCCCCTCGTTCGGGGTAGGAGAGACGCCACATCGAGATGCCGCATGCGCCTGCAAGGTAGACCTCCATGAGAACTTCAATCACCCCACACGAGATCAAAATCACTTTCTGCACAGTGTCGAGTTCTATCTTGCTGTGCTCATCCATGGAGGCGCAGGCCGGTCCTGCGGCGGATGAAACGACCCTGTGGTACCGCGCGGATGTGCCCGTGATGACGTTGCCCGTCACCGTCATTACCCCCGGCCCGCAACGCTTCAGCCCACGGCCCGATCTGCGGGGCACGCGCTTGATTACCGAAGACCTCGCACCGTCGGCCTGGGACGAGTTGTACGGTCGAAACGCCCGCCAGGCGCAAACCGATGTGCTGTCGTCAGGCTTCGCAATGCCCGGCAGCGGCGACTTCAAAGGGCCAGCCGTGTTGACCGTACAAGGTGGCGGGCATACCCAGACCATCGGCTTGATCGGCGGCGTCAATCAGATTCAAGCCAATGGCAACGGGGTGCTCACAAGTCGCGCCTTGGCCGATCCGAACACTGACACCCTCAATCTGCAAGGCCAGAGCCTCGGGGCCTACTACAGCCTCACTGGTGCGCAAGGCTGGCACGTTGATCTGTCGGCCAGCGGTGGCCGGGTCAGCGGTTTCAGTCGCAATGAACAAGGTGCACGCCAGGCTACCGAAGGCAGTGCACTGACCTTGTCGGTAGAAGGCGGTTATCCAATTGGCTTGAGCGACAACTGGGTGGTCGAACCGCAGGCGCAATTGATCAATCAACGCATCACCCTCGACACGCCCTACGCCGGCTCGGGCAATGCGTCCTCCACCGATCTGACGGCCTGGAGCGGCCGCGTCGGTGCCCGTTTGAAAGGCAGTTACGATTTGAATGGTCTGCCGGTCGAACCTTATGTGCGCACCAACCTGTGGCACACCGTTTATACCGGCAGCACGGTGACGCTGGATCAGGTCGACAAGATCAGCAGCAGCCGCAAGTCATCGACCGTTGAGTTGGGCCTGGGGCTGGTGGCGCGGGTGACGCCTGTGGTGAGTCTGTATGTCAGTGCCGATTACAGCAGTGATGTCGATGACAATGATTTGAACGGGATCATTGGCAGCCTTGGGGTGCGGATGCGTTGGTGATCTTCAGGCTACCGAAGGCCCCTGTGGGAGCGAGCTTGCTCGCGAAAGCGGTGTAACGTTCAACATCATTGTTGATTGACATATCGCCTTCGCGAGCAAGCTCGCTCCCACAGGTTTTGCGGTACCGGATCAACCCTCCGGCTTAAGGATCAACACCGCCAACGGCGGCAGATTCAGCTCCAGCGACAACGACTGGCCATGGCTCGGCACCTCCTCGGTAAACGCCCCGCCGCCATTGCCGTAATTGGAACCGGCATAGGTGTCGGCATCGCTGTTGAGCAATTCAGTCCAGCGCCCGGCAAACGGCACACCCACGCGATAGGCCTGACGCGGCACCGGCGTGAAGTTGGCCACCACCAGCACCGGTTTACCCTCCTTGCTCCAGCGCAACCAGGCATAAACGCTGTTGATCGCATCGTCGCCGATCAACCACTGGAAACCCTGCGGCGCGTCGTCCTGATCGTGCAGCGCCGGCTCTTCGCGATACAGCCGATTGAGATCGCCGACCAGTTTCTGCACGCCCTTGTGCTCGGAGTACTGCAGCAGATACCAATCCAGTTGCTGATCGTGATTCCACTCGCGCCACTGGCCAAACTCGCAACCCATGAACAACAGTTTCTTGCCCGGATGGGTCCACATGAAACTCAGATACGCGCGCAGGTTGGCGAATTTTTGCCAGCGATCGCCGGGCATCTTGTCGATCAGCGAATGCTTGCCGTGCACCACTTCATCGTGGGAGATCGGCAGGATGAAACGCTCGGACCAAGCGTAGACCAGACCAAAACTCAACTCGTTGTGATGGTGCGCGCGGTACACCGGATCCTGCTGAATGTAATGCAACGAATCGTGCATCCAGCCCATGTTCCATTTGTAGGCAAAACCGAGGCCGCCCTGCTGCGTACTTTGGCTGACACCGGGCCACGCCGTGGATTCTTCGGCGATGACCAGCGCACCCGGTGCTTCCAGTTCGACCACATCGTTCAAATGCCGCAAGAAGTCGATGGCCTCCAGATTTTCCCGACCGCCATGCCGGTTTGGCACCCATTCGCCTGCCTTGCGCGAATAGTCGCGATAGAGCATCGAAGCCACCGCATCGACGCGCAAACCATCGACATGGAAATGTTTCAACCAATGCAACCCGGAAGCCAGCATGTAGCCGTGCACTTCGGTGCGGCCGAGGTTGTAGATCAGCGTGTCCCAATCCTGATGAAACCCTTCCAGCGGGTTGCCGTATTCGTACAGCGCGGTGCCGTCGAACTGGGCGAGACCGTGAGTATCGGTAGGGAAATGCGCCGGTACCCAGTCGAGAATCACGCCGATCTCGGCGCGGTGGCAGGCGTCGACGAATTCAGCGAACTGCGCCGGCGAGCCGTACCGCGCACTCGGGGCGAATTGCGAAAGCAGTTGATAACCCCAGGAGCCACCAAACGGGTGCTCCATGATCGGCATCAGTTCGATGTGGGTGAAACCCAGTTCCTTGACGTAGGGAATCAAGCGTTCGGCGAGTTCCGGCCAGGTGTACTGGCGGGCGACTTCGCCGAGATCATCCAGTTCGCACTGCCACGAACCGGCGTGCAATTCGTAGATCGACAGCGGCGCCGAATGTTTCTGCCGGTCGCGTCGGCTGCTCATCCACTCCTGATCCTGCCAGTCGATCTGCAGCGGTTCAGCGACTTTCGAAGCGGTGTCCGGCGGCAGGCTGGTGGCCAGCGCCATCGGGTCAGCCTTGAGCGGCAGAATGCCGTGGGCGCCAAGAATTTCGTATTTGTACAACTCGCCCGCTTGCAGGCGCGGGATGAACAGTTCCCAGACCCCGGACGGGTGCCGCAAACGCATCGGATGGCGGCGGCCGTCCCAGACGTTGAAATCGCCAACCACCGACACGCGCCGGGCATTCGGCGCCCACACCGCAAAGCGTACGCCGTCGACGCCATCCACTGTTTTCAATTGCGCGCCGAGACAGGCGCTGAGGTCACGGTGATTGCCTTCGGCGAACAGATACAAGTCCATTTCACCGAGTAACTGGCCAAAGCTATAAGGATCCTCGGCAACCTGTTCGCCGCCGGCCCAGCGCGTACGCAACTGATACGGCCGCGCCTGATCGAAATGGCCGACAAACAGCCCCGGCGTTTCGGTCTGCTCCAGCGGACCGCGTTCTTCACCGCTGTCCTTGTCCAGCACCACGACACTCAGCGCCCCGGGCAGATATGCACGAATGAACTGCCCGCCAGCGCCATCGCCGTGCGGGCCGAGAATGGAAAAAGGGTCGTGATGTTCAGCGCGGACCAAGGCATCAATATCTTTCGCCGAGGGCAGCAATGTTTCTTTAACCGCACCCTGTTCCTTGTTCGAGAAACTCATGACTACTCTCCACCAAGATCGGAAAAGGGTTTAAGCCCCGTCAATAACCCATACAAACCGTGCAACGGCACGGGCAGCCACGTGGGGCGATTTTCGGCTTCATAGGCCACTTCATAGGCCGCCTTCTCCAGGCCGAACAACGCCAGCGCGGCGTCGGCACCTTCAGGATCTTGCCAGGCATGATCAAGACTAGCTGCCGCGCGGCGATATGCCTGAACAAATGCCTCGCGGGCCTCACGCAGATAGCGCTCGGCGACCAGGCGCCGCGCCGTTTCAGACTCGGCGCTGTGGTCAACGTTGTGCACGTTGATGGTCATTGCAGCCGCATAATCGAAGGAGCGCAGCACGCCGCTGACATCCTTGTACGGACTGTGTTTGCCACGACGCTCGCCCAATGGCCGCGCCGGTTCACCCTCGAAGTCGATCAGGTAGGCATCGCCCTTGATCACCAGCACCTGGCCCAAATGCAGATCGCCGTGGACGCGAATGCGCAAACCGCCGACGGCCTTTTTCGCCAGATCCTGCACGTGCGTGAGGATGGTTTTCTTCTCGTCGATCAGGCGTTTGACCAGTTTCTGATCCGCCGCATTGAGTTCGCCCTGATGCTGCTTGAGCAGTTTCAGCGCGTGTTCGACCTGCGCCACAACATCCTTGCCGGTGGCCTGCATGTCCTTGGCCGTCGACACCTGCGGGGCGAAGTCGGCATTGTCGGTGGGCGCGGCGAGCACCTTGTGCATCTCACCCAGACGCTGACCGAGCATGCCGGCAAAATCCTTCAGTTCACCGAGGGCGTTGTAATGCTGTTCCTGTTCGGACATGGCATCGGCCAGCTCATCGCGCAGCGCCCGCTCGAGGTTGTTCTGCGTCCATTCCCAGGCGTCGCCCTGATTGCTCAGATAGCCTTGGGCGATCATCAGCAGATTGTCTTCACCCTTGGCATCGCGGCGAATCACCGAGCCGAGCAGCGGAGAGATATTGGCAAATCCGGCCTCGGTCAGGTAAGCGCTCATCTCCAGTTCCGGGTGTACGCCAGAAGCGACTTTGCGTATCAGCTTAAGCACCAGACTATTGCCGATCACCACCGAACTGTTCGATTGCTCGGCAGACAGATAACGCACTTCCGACTCGGTATCGAGGCCGAGCGTTTCCAGATGCGGCGTCGGTGCGAAGCGGATTTCGCCTTCGCTCGACTCCAGCACGGTGTTGTTCTGCATGCCTTGCAGCACCGCACGAATAAACGTTTCAAGGCTGAACGCGTCAGTAATCAAGCCGACCTGTCGCACTCGGCGTACACGGGACAAGGCCAATTGCTGCGGCAACGCCGGGCCGACCTGATCTTCGGAAATAAAGCCGAACGGCAACTGATAACGACTGGTCTGCCCGCCACTGGTGACTTCTATTTCGCTGAGCAGCACCGGATGCTGCGCATCGCCGAAACGCACACCGTACGCCAGATGCACCTTGTCGATGGCCGCGTCCTTGCCGGCGAACCAGCGGCGATTCTGCAGCCAGCTCGGCAGAATGTTTTGCTCCAGCGATGTGCGCGACGGCGCTTCGAGCAATTCTTCCATGCGTTTTTTCAATACCAGCGTGGTGAAGTCCGGCAGGCTTTGCGCCGGCTCCACGTGCCAGCTCGGCATCTGGTTTTCCGCCGCCAGTGCAAACCAGTAGAAACCGTAAGGCGCCAGGGTCAGGAGGAAATTCAACTGGCCAATCGGCGGGAAGGCATTACCGCCGAGCATCTCCACCGGCACCATGCCGACGTAGGCCGACAGGTCCAGCTCCACCGCTTGCGCACTGCGCGAGACGTTGGCCACGCAGAGAATGATTTCGTGTTTGCCATCGGCATCGGTGAATTCGCGCGTGTAAGCCAACACGCGACGGTTGTTCGGCGAGAGCATTTTCAACGTGCCACGGCCGAACGCCTTGGACTGTTTGCGCACAGCGAGCAAGCGTCGGGTCCAGTTGAGCAGCGAATGCGGATCGCCGGACTGGGTTTCGACGTTGACCGACAGATAGCCGTATTGCGGGTCCATGATCGGCGGTAGCACCAGGCTGGCCGGATCGGCACGGGAGAAGCCGCCGTTGCGGTCGATCGACCACTGCATCGGCGTACGCACACCATCGCGGTCGCCAAGGTAGATGTTGTCGCCCATGCCGATCTCGTCGCCGTAATACAGGGTCGGCGTGCCCGGCATCGACAGCAGCAGGCTGTTGAGCAATTCGATGCGGCGGCGATCGCGTTCCATCAACGGCGCCAGACGACGGCGGATGCCGAGGTTGATCCGCGCCCGACGGTCAGCCGCGTAGTAATTCCACAGATAGTCACGCTCTTTGTCGGTGACCATCTCCAGCGTCAGCTCATCGTGGTTGCGCAGGAAAATCGCCCATTGGCAGTTGGCGGGAATTTCCGGGGTCTGGCGCAGAATGTCGGTGATCGGGAAACGATCTTCCTGAGCCAGCGCCATGTACATGCGCGGCATCAACGGGAAGTGAAACGCCATGTGGCATTCATCACCGTTAAGGCCTGCCGCATCGGTATCACCGAAGTACAGCTGGGTGTCTTCGGGCCATTGGTTGGCCTCGGCGAGCAGCATGCGATCGGGGTAATTGGCGTCGATCTCGGCGCGGATCTGCTTGAGGACGTCGTGGGTTTCCGGCAGGTTTTCGTTATTGGTGCCGTCACGCTCGATCAGGTACGGAATCGCGTCGAGGCGCAGGCCGTCGATGCCCATGTCCAGCCAGTAGCGCATCACCGAGAGCACGGCTTTCATCACTTGCGGATTGTCGAAATTCAGATCCGGTTGGTGCGAATAGAAACGGTGCCAGAAGTACTGGCCGGCGACCGGGTCCCAGGTCCAGTTGGACTTTTCCGTATCGAGGAAAATGATTCGCGTGCCGTCGTATTTCTGATCGTCATCCGACCACACGTAAAAGTCCCGCGCCGCCGAGCCGGGCTTGGCCTTGCGCGCACGCTGGAACCACGGGTGCTGGTCGGAGGTGTGGTTGATGACCAGTTCGGTAATCACCCGCAAACCGCGTTTGTGCGCCTCGGCGATAAAGCGCTTGGCGTCGGCCATGGTCCCGTAATCGCTGTGCACGCCACGGTATTCGGCGATGTCGTAGCCATCGTCGCGACGTGGCGAGGGATAGAACGGCAACAGCCAGATGGTGTTGACGCCGAGGTCGGCGATGTAATCGAGTTTGGCGATCAGGCCGGGAAAGTCGCCGATCCCGTCGTTGTTGGAGTCGAAAAACGATTTGACGTGAACTTGATAGATCACCGCGTCCTTGTACCAGAGCGGGTCTTTGATAAAGGTGGCTGCCTTGGGTTTCTTCGCCATGTGAAACTCCTGCTGAATGCTTTAAAAGCCCCCACGATGATCGTTCCCCCGCTCCGCGTGGGAATGCCGCCATGGACGCTCTGCGTCAGTTTCTGGGACGCGGAGCGTCCGGGATGCGTTCCCACGCAGACGGTTCGACGCCTCGACGTGGGAACGATCATTACGTAGCGGTAATTCGCCAGATGCCGAATGGCTGGTACGCCGGGTCAATGCGCATGAACTGGTACTTGCCATGCCAGTCCCAGCGATGCCCGTTCATCAAATCCTCACCGTGGGTTGTCGCGTCATCGGGCAGGCCCATTTCCCACAGCGGCAGTTCGAAATTCGCCTCCTGCACGTTATGCGGATCAAG
The DNA here is from genome assembly GCF_054682705.1 of Pseudomonas sp. H1_D05. NCBI lineage: Bacteria > Pseudomonadati > Pseudomonadota > Gammaproteobacteria > Pseudomonadales > Pseudomonadaceae > Pseudomonas > Pseudomonas sp. H1_D05. The sequence goes on along the minus strand of NZ_CP162825.1, from coordinate 4,949,393 downwards.
GCTGACCGCGACCAGAATGAAGTTGCTGCCGTCGACACTGCGCTTGCCGAAATACAGAATGTTGTCGTTCCAGGCGTTGTAGACCTTCAGGCCCAGATGCGTGTGCAGCGCCGGGTTCTGCCGGCGGATGCGGTTGAGCTGGGCGATCTCGGCAATGATGTTGCCCGGCGCGGTGAAGTCGCGGATGCGGATCTCGTACTTCTCCGAGTCGAGGTATTCCTCTTTGCCCGGCACCGGCGCCGACTCGCACAGCTCGAACCCCGAATACATGCCCCATAAGCCTGAACCCATGGTCGCCAGCGCCGCACGAATCAGAAATCCTGGACGCCCGGATTCGTGCAGGAATGCCGGGTTGATGTCCGGCGTATTAACGAAGAAATTCGGCCGGTAGCATTCGCGCCACGGCGATTCATTCAGCTCAGTGAAATACGTCGCCAGCTCAGCCTTGCTGTTGCGCCAGGTGAAATAGGTGTAGCTCTGCGTGTAACCGACCTTGCCCAGCCGCGCCATCATTGCCGGCGTGGTGAAGGCTTCGGCGAGGAAGATCACTTCCGGATATAGCGCCCGAACATCGGCGATCAGCCATTGCCAGAACGGCAGTGGTTTGGTGTGCGGATTGTCGACGCGAAAGATCTTCACGCCCTCTTCGACCCAGCCAATGACGATGTCGCGCAATTCGACCCACAGGCTCGGAATCGCGTCCGGCGCATAGAAGTCGACGTTGACGATGTCCTGGTATTTCTTCGGCGGGTTTTCCGCGTATTTGATCGTGCCGTCCGGGCGCCAGTTGAACCAGCCCGGATGCTGCTTGAGCCACGGGTGATCCTGGGAACACTGAATGGCGAAATCGAGGGCGATTTCCAGGCCGTGATCGGCAGCAGCGGCGACCAATCGGCGGAAGTCCTCGCGAGTGCCGAGTTGCGAGTGGATCGCCTCGTGACCACCCTCCTCACTACCGATGGCATAAGGGCTGCCGGGATCATCGGGACCGGCGGTCAGGGAATTGTTGCGCCCCTTGCGATGGGCGCGACCAATCGGGTGGATCGGCGTGAAATAGAGCACGTCAAAGCCCATGTCCTGAATCATCGGCAAACGCGCATGCACGTCATTAAAGGTGCCGTGACGGTGGGGATCGTCGGTGATCGAGCGCGGAAACAGTTCGTACCAACTGGCAAATTCGGCCAGTTCGCGTTCGACATCTACCGGATATTCCGGACTGACGCTCAGGTAGGCGCGGTGATCGGCCTCAGCCATCAACTGCGCACTGCGCGAGTGCAGGAACAGCGCGACCTGCTCGGTTTCGAGCAGCCCGGACAATTCGTGGTGCAACGCGGCGAGCTGTTCACTGAGCTGACCTTCGCTGCGCTCGGCGGCCTGTTGCACCATGCTCCGGCCTTCCTGCAACTCCAGCGAAACCGGTACGGCGGCGCTGTGTTTTTTCTCCAGTTCGTACTGGAAACTGGCGAAGTGATCGATCCACGCCTCGATGCAATAGAGGAAGCGCCCTTGATGCTCTGGGCGGAACTGGCCTTGCCAGCCATTGTTGCCCTGATCGGCCATGACCTCGCTTTGCCAGGTCTCCTCGCCTTCCTCGCGCCAGCGGATGCGCACCGCGAGTTTGTCGTGACCGTCGGCAAACACCTTGCTGGTGACCACCACCTCACGGCCGGCAATCGACTTCACGGCGAACTGCCCGCCATCGAGGGTCGGCATGGTGTTTTCGATGGCAATGCGCGGCAGCAGCAACGCCTGCGACAGCGGCATGTGCGGGTTGTAGCTCAGTTCAGAAGGTCTTTCAGCAGTCATTGAGCATCTCTCCTTAACGCCCCAAGGACGCTCTTGTGCCGGATCAGTGTTCACAACGAAGCACCTGCCCCGAAATGAACTCACTTAGGTTCCGAGCGACCGGCGCCGGGAAAAGTTCAGATGAAATTGCCGTGTCAGAAAAGCGGATCGAATTGCGTGCAGGGTGGTCAATCCACTTAAGCACTTCTCACGCCATGTGCCACACGGAGGTCATCAGATGAATATCCCGATCCCGGCCGAAACGCCCGATCCGAACATCGACAAACCCACGCTGCCCGAGACCGAGCCGCAACCGATTCCCGAGCAAGAGCCACCCGGCACCACACCACCCCCCAAAGAAGAACCACCAACGACGATGCCTCCTGTGATCCTCTAACTGATCGTTCCCACGCTCTGCGTGGGAATGCAGCCCGGGACGCTCCGCGTCCCAAAGCGGACGCGGAGCGTCCATTGAGGCATTCCCACGCAGAGCGTGGGAACGATCATCCGGCGCAGGAATGATCAGTGGTCATCAGTCTTTTCCTCGTCCTTTTCGAACAGCTTCACGATGCGCGGCATCACGCTGAAAATCCCCAGCGCCAGAAAAGTACTGAGTAGCGCCGTTGCTTCCCTGCCCAATCCCGCCGCGACCCCAATGGCTGCCGTCATCCACAGCCCGGCAGCCGTGGTCAGGCCTTTGACATGGCCTTCATCACCTTCCTTGTTTTTCAGGATAGTCCCGGCACCGAGAAAGCCGATCCCGGCAATCACCCCTTGGACTACGCGGCTCATCGCATCGGATTCCGCCCCTGATGTCTGCGGCACCAGTACAAACAGCGCAGCCCCCAGCGCCACCAACATATGCGTGCGCACCCCGGCAGCCTTGCCCTTGTGTTCGCGCTCGAATCCGAGAATGCCGCCCAGAATGGCGGCCATCAGCAGGCGCACGGTGATGCGCGTCAATTGCGACGCATCCGCGACGTCGGCGAATTCCGCCTGCAGGGTTTGCCACACTTCATGCCACCACGCGTCCATCGTGCAGTCCTTGTTATTGGCTGGATAGACGATGGACAGCGGCGACCATTAATCAGTTGCGCAGAACCATCGGTGAAGCGTGCGCCCTAACCTTTCAGACTTCCCTGAAAAAAGGACCGCCCTCATGCCCGTTCGAGTCGATGAATCCAACCCCGAACAGAAAGTGTGTTTTTTCACCGTCGAGACTGGCGAAGAAATCCGCATTTGCGACACCTTGGAAGTGCGTACGGACAGCGACAAGGCCATGTCGTTTGTGGAAATAGATGGCCGGCGCGTTTACATCACCGAGGCAGAAGCCGACGAATTGACCGTCGCAGGCGCCAAGGATGGTCGCAAGCACTTGAAGGCTGACGAGAGTGGTTCGGTGATTTGACTGACCTTGATCAACACCCCGCGCAAACGCCTGATATAGGCCTTTGCGCCTTTGTCTGCGGGCTGCTTCAAGTTGTCGCAGGCGTTGCGCAGAATCGCATCTGATCCGCTTTTTATTGAAATAGCTGAGTCTGTTATGCAAACAGATCGACGCTCATAGTGCTCTGGCCTGATGGAGGCTGATGAGCGAATAACCATGAGCGAACAAATCCCCGTCCGAACCGTAGAAGCATCTCCAACTATCAAAAGTGTGCCCGCACGTCCAATGAAGGCGACGGCCAAATCCAGCGATAACCAGATCCACACCCGCAGCTTCACCGGCCTGTTCCGCACCATGCGCATGAGTGGCGCGGGATTTCTGTTCGTGTTGTTTTTCGGCACCGTGTGGCTGAACTGGGGCGGACGTCAGGCGGTGCTCTGGGATCTTTCCGAAAGCAAATTCCACATCTTTGGCGCGACGTTCTGGCCGCAGGATTTCATTCTGCTGTCGGCGCTGCTGATCATCGCTGCGTTCGGTCTGTTCGCCATCACCGTGTTCGCCGGCCGGGTCTGGTGCGGTTACACCTGCCCGCAAAGTTCGTGGACGTGGATCTTCATGTGGTGCGAGAAGATCACCGAAGGCGAACGCAACCAACGCATCAAACTGCAAGCCGCGCCGTGGAGCCTGAACAAACTGGCGCGACGCGCGGCCAAGCACACCCTGTGGCTGGCGATCAGTGTGCTGACCGGCCTGACCTTCGTCGGTTACTTCACGCCGATCCGGCCACTGGCTGAAGAACTGCTGACCCTGCAAATCGGCGGCGTCAGCCTGTTCTGGGTGCTGTTTTTCACCGCCGCCACCTACATCAACGCCGGTTGGCTGCGTGAGGCGGTGTGCATGCACATGTGCCCGTATGCGCGGTTCCAGAGCGTGATGTTCGACAAGGACACCCTGGCGATTTCCTACGACGTGGCCCGTGGCGAAAACCGTGGCCCGCGCAAACGCGACGTGAAACCGCTTGAGGCTGGCCTGGGTGATTGCATCGACTGCCAGTTATGCGTGCAGGTTTGTCCGACCGGCATCGACATTCGCGATGGTCTGCAGATGGAGTGCATCGGCTGCGCTGCGTGCATCGACGCCTGTGACTCGATCATGGACAAGATGAACTACCCGCGCGGCCTGATCCGCTACAGTTCCGAGCGCGAACTGCAGGGTGGCAAAACCCACCTGCTGCGCCCACGCCTGATCGGTTACACCGTGGTGCTGGTGGCGATGATCGGCGCATTGGCGTTGGCGTTGATCGAGCGGCCGATGGTCTCGCTGGACGTGACCAAGGATCGCGGGTTGTTCCGCGAGAATGGTCAGGGTCAGATTGAAAACATCTATAGCCTCAAAGTCATCAACAAGACCCAACAGCGCCAGGACTACAACCTGAGCCTGGTGGATGGCGACGGCTTCCAGTTGCAGGGCAAGACTGAACTGAGCCTGGCGCCGGGTGAGATTGTCGATGTGCCGGTGTCGGTGGCGATGACCACGGAACGCCCGGCCAGCAGTTCGCAGACCTTGAGTTTCAAGATTGTCGACAGCGATGAGCCTGAGGTTTACAGCGTGGCGAAGAGCAGGTTTGTTGCGCCGATGAATCGCTGAGCCGTTAGAATCTTTTTCCCTCACCCCAGCCCTCTCCCGGAGGGAGAAGGGAGCCGACCGAGGTGTCTGTCGCTATACATCGACCTGACAGACCGAGTCGATTGTGGATTCAGCAAAACACTATCAAGCCGAATCGATTACGGATTTAGCAAAGCACTTTCAAGCTGAGTCGATTGTGGATTCAGCAAAGCACATCAAGCTGAGTCGATTGTGGATTCAGCAAAGCACATCAAGCTGAGTCGATTGTGGATTCAGCAAAGCACTTTCAGGTCGGTGTAGTTCGCAAGCATCCCCCAATCAGTCCCCTCTCCCTCTGGGAGAGGGCTAGGGTGAGGGGCAGTTCTCCCTGACACACCTCATCATCAACCAGCACCAAGGCTCCTCGATGAAACGCTACGAAAAATTCGCCGACGACATCGCTGAACTGATCCGCTCCGGCGTCCTTGGCCCCGGCCAGCGCGTGCCCTCGGTGCGTTACGCCAGCCAGACCTACGGGGTCAGCCCGTCCACGGTATTCCGAGGCCTATTACCTGCTCGAACGCCGTGGCCTGATCCGCGCCCGGCCGCGCTCCGGCTATTTCGTCAATACCCACGCGCCGAGCCCGTTCTCGGAGCCGGTGATCAGCAGCCACGTCAACGATTCCACCGAAGTCGACGTCAGCGAACTGGTGTTCTCGGTCCTCGATTCGATCAAGGACCCGAGTACCGTACCGTTCGGTTCGGCGTTCCCCAGCCCGACCCTGTTCCCGTTGCAGCGCCTGTCGCGATCGCTGGCCAGCGCGGCCCGCGAAATGGATCCGCGCATGGTCGTCACCGACATGTCGCCGGGCAATCCGCAACTGCGCCGGCAGATAGCCCTGCGCTACATGGTCGGCGGCCTGATGCTGCCGATGGAAGAGCTGCTGATCACCAACGGCGCGCTCGAAGCGCTGAACCTGTGCCTGCAAGCCGTCACCGAACCGGGCGATCTGGTGGCCATCGAAGCCCCGGCGTTCTACGCCAGCCTGCAAGTGCTCGAACGGCTGAAACTCAAAGCCGTGGAAATTCCCGTGCACCCGCGCGATGGCATTGACCTCGGCGTACTTGCGCAAACCCTCGAACGCCATCCGGTCAAAGCCTGCTGGTGCATGACCAGTTTCCAGAACCCGATGGGCGCAACCATGCCCGAGGCGAAGAAACAGGAACTGGTCGAACTGCTGCGCCGCCATCAGGTGCCGCTGATCGAAGACGACGTTTACGCCGAACTCTATTACGGCCAACAAGCACCGAAACCGGCCAAGGCGTTCGACACGGAAGGTCTGGTGATGCACTGCGGTTCATTCGCCAAAAGCCTCGCCCCCGGCTACCGCATCGGCTGGGTCGCCGCCGGACGTTACGCGCAGAAAATCGAACGACTGAAACTGATGACCTCTCTGTGTGCTTCGATGCCAGCGCAAGCGGCGATTGCTGACTACCTGCAACACGGCGGTTATGACCGGCACCTGCGCAAACTGCGTTACGCACTGGAAGAACAGCAGAGCGCGATGCTCGCGGCGATTGCCCGCTACTTCCCGGCGCAGACGCGGGTCAGCCAACCGGCGGGCGGCTACTTCTTGTGGCTGGAACTGCCACCGCAAATGGATTCGCTGAAGTTGTTTCAGATGGCACTGGCGCAAGGCATCAGCATTGCGCCGGGGCCGATCTTTTCGCCGACGCAGCGCTTCAGGAATTGTATTCGGTTGAACTATGGCAGCCCTTGGACCGAGGATTCGGAAAAGGCCATGGAGACATTGGGGCGGATTGTGCGGTCGTTCTGACAGATTGATGGTGTTTGCCTTGGCCTCTTCGCGAGCAAGCTCGCTCCCACATGGGTTCTGTGTCATTCACACATCCAATGTGGGAGCGAGCTTGCTCGCGAAGGGGGCGGTGCTATCGAAGCAAATCCAAGCGATCAGCGCCCACCACCCAAATCAACAAACGTCCCGGTCGCATAAGAAGCCTTATCCGACAACAACCAGACAATCGCCTCCGCCACTTCATCCGGGCGCCCGCCACGGGCCATAGGAATCGCCGACTCAAGCTTGCTGACCCGATCCGGATCGCCGCTCAGTGCGTGGAAATCGGTATAGATGTAACCCGGGCGCACCGCGTTGACGCGAATCCCCTCGCCCGCCACTTCCTTGGATAAACCGATAGTGAAGGTGTCGAGCGCGCCTTTGGACGCGGCGTAATCAACGTATTCGTTGGGCGAACCGAGACGCGCGGCCACCGACGACACGTTGACGATGCTGCCACCCTGCCCGCCGTGCTTGGGCGACATGCGCAGGATCGCGTGTTTGGCGCAGAGAATCGGCGCCAGTACGTTGGTTTTCATGATTTTCAGGATGCGGAATTCGGACATTTCGTCGACCCGCGATTTGTGTCCGACAGTGCCGGCGTTGTTCACCAGCGCGGTAACCCGGCCCAACTCGGTGTCGACCCGATGGAACAATGCGATCACTTCGTCTTCGATGCTGACGTCGGCACGCACGGCGATGGCCTGGGCGCCTAATCCGCGAACTTGCTCCAGCACGCTTTGCGCGGCTTGTTCATCCGACTGATAGTTGATGCAGATCCGATAACCTTGCTCGGCAGCCAACAACGCCGTAGCGGCGCCAATCCCGCGCCCGCCACCGGTGATCACAATGACTTTATCCATGCTGGCCTTTCCCCCAAATGCACACGTAACAGTCGGGGGGAAGAATAACCGCCATTGGCGGGTTTTGCATGAGGTCTGTTGTGTCGGGCCGGACGCCTTCGCGAGCAGGTCGAATCGTCGCACCGTCGCTCCCACAGGGGTATGCATTCCAAATGTGGGAGCGAGCTTGCTCGCGAAGAACGATAACGCGGTCGATCAGACCACCGCTGACTGCTCACCCCGCGCAATATCCTGCATGAATTTGTCCGCCGGCATCGGATGCCCGAGCAGATAACCCTGCAACGAATCACAGCCCAGTTCAGTCAGAAACGCCTGCTGCACACCGGTCTCGACACCTTCAGCGACAATGCGCAAACCCAGTGCCTGCCCCAACGCGACAATCGCCGAGACAATCGCCGCATCGTCGCTGTCATGCTCCAGATCGCGCACAAAACCGCGATCAATCTTCAGCTCGTTGGCCGGCAATCGCTTGAGGTACATCAGGCTGGAATAACCGGTGCCGAAGTCATCGATCGACAGGTCGACGCCCATGTCCGACAGTTCCTGCAACACCATCATGCTCGCATCGGCATCGCTCATGGCCGTGGTTTCGGTGATTTCCAGAGTCAGGCTGTTGGCCGGCAAGTGGTGCGTGGCCAGCGCCTTGGCCACGCTGCGCACCAGTCCCGTGTGGCAGAACTGCAACGCCGACAGGTTCACCGCGATACGCCAATCGGTGTAACCGAGCACATACCATTCGCGCATCTGGCGACAGGCTTCGTTGAGCACCCAGTCGCCGATCGGGATGATCAGCCCGGATTTCTCGGCCAGGTCAATGAACTTGTCCGGCATCAGCATGCCGTGGATCGGGTGCTCCCAGCGCAACAGCGCTTCAGCCCCGACCGGACGGCCGTTGGCGGCGTCGAACTTGGGTTGGTAATGCAAACTGAACTGGCTGTGTTCCAGCGCCGCGCGCAGGTCCTGCAACAACTGCAACTGCTTGCGCGCGTTGTTGTTCATTGACGCATCGAAAAAGCTGTAACCGTTTTTGCCGCCGCCCTTGGCGTGGTACATCGCCGCGTCGGCGTTCATCAGCAGCTCCTGCGCGGTCTGGCCATTGCCCGGGTACAGGGCGATGCCGACGCTAGCGGAGATCTGCAAGTCATGCTCGGCAACGCGGAATGATTGTGCGATCAGACCGACCTGACGCGCCGCCAGTCCCAGCGCATCATTGGGTTCGCTGAGGCGCACCAGTAACACGAATTCATCGCCACCGATCCGCGCCAGCGTGTCGAGGCTGCGCAAGTCTTCACGCAGGCGCACGCCGACTTCGCGCAACAACTGATCCCCCATGTGATGGCCGAACGCATCATTAACCGGTTTGAAGCCGTCCAGATCGATGAACATCAAGGCAAAGCAGCCGCCCTGCTCGTTGACCTTTTTCATCGCCTGATTGATCCGGTCGTCGAGCAACATGCGATTCGGCAGGCCGGTCAGGGTGTCGTGCAGGGCCAACTGCGTAAGTTCACGGTTGGCGACGGTCAACGAATGCGCCAGATCGGCAGTGCGCGCTTCAAGTCGTGCGTCGAGGATCGAGGTGAGCAAGGCAATCGACAGCACCGCCAGCGTGGTGATCAGCACCAGGCTGTCGAGGCCGCTGCCCTTCAAACCGTTGACGGTGGCACCGCAGAAACTGCCGTCTGGAAATTGCGCAGCGGCCATGCCGGTGTAATGCATGCCGACAATGGCGATACCCATGATGACCGCTGCGCCGCCGCGAATCAGGCGCACATACGGCGAGTGCTTACGCAGGCGAAAGGCAATCCACAGCGCCGCTGCCGATGCGCCGACCGCAATCAGCAACGAAGCGCCGAACAGCGTCGGGTCGTAGTCGATCCCCGGCGTCATGCGCATCGCTCCCATGCCGGTGTAATGCATGGCACTGATCCCGGCGCCCATGATCAGCGCACCGAAGGCCAGTTGCAGAATCGGCAGTTTTGGCTGGCTGACCAGCCACAAGGCGAACCCGCAGGACAACACGGCAATCAACAGTGAAAGCGCGGTCAGGGTGATGTCGTAGCCAAGGTCGATCGGCAGTTTGAAGGCGAGCATGCCAATGAAATGCATCGACCAGACGCCGATACCCATGGCAAACGCACCGCCGGCGTTCCAGAAATGCACCGCACGGCCCTTGGCCGTGGCAATGCGACCGGTGAGGTCGAGCGCAGTGTAGGAAGCGAGAATCGCCACGCACAACGAAATAAAAACCAGGGTGGAGGAATAACTACCGATGAGCATGGGATTTCTCGTGGCCACCCAACGCGGACTGCGTCCATTCTCGGTCGGGCAAATGCGGCGATTGTACTGATTACGCAGAAGAACGCACTGACAAAGTAATCAATTGGCCATCAAGCCGATGAAACGTTTGTTTGATCGGCCGACGAGGCTCTGGTCCGGCGCTCACGGCTTTACCCGATCGTTCCCACGCTCTGCGTGGGAATGCCTCAGCGGACGCTCTGCGTTCGGCTCTGGATGGGACGCGGAGCGTCCCGGGCTGCATTCCCACGCGGAGCGTGGGAACGATCAGTGAAGCCAACCTTCAGCGGGTGTTATCGCTGACATCCAGTTGTCCGTCCCAACCGCCGCCCAGCGCTGCGATGAGTTGCACGCTGGCAATCAAGCGGCTTTGCAGAATGTTCAGCACGCTGCGCTCGTTGCTCAGTGCCGTGGCTTGCACCACCACCACATCGATGTAGGCAATCAACCCGGCCTTGTACTGATTTTCCGTCAGGCGCAGGGAGTCGCGGGCCGCATCGAGCGCTTCCTGGCGCACCGCCGCTTCGTCTTCGTACACCTTCAACTGCACCAGATAGTTTTCCACTTCGCGGAAACCGTCGAGCACAGTCTGGCGGTACTTGGCCACGGTCTGGTCGTAGACCGCTTCAGTGCGGTCGACTTCTGCCGAACGAATGCCGCCATCGAAAATCGGCAACGACAGTTTCGGCCCGACCGACCAGAAACGGTTCGGCAGGCTGACCAGGTTCTGCGAGGTACTGCTGCTGTAACCGCCGCTCAGGCTCAGGCTCAGGTCCGGGTAATACGCCGCTTTGGCCACGCCGATATTGGCGTTGGCGGCAATCACCGAACGCTCCGCCGAAGCGATGTCCGGACGCCGCTCAAGCAACTGCGAGGGCAGGCTCAACGGCACCTGGGGCAGCTTTGGAATGGTCTGCACTTCGGCAATGTTGAAATCCGCCGGCGCCTGCCCGGTCAGCACGGCAATCGCATTTTCGAACTGCGCGCGCTGCCAGATCAGGTCGACCAGATCAGCCTGGGTGCTTTTCAGTTGCGTCTGCGCCTGCGCCACTGCATCGCGCCCGGAAACGCCGGCGCGGTACTGGTTCTGGGTCATTTTCAGCGAGCGTTCGTAAGCAGCAACCGTGGCTTCGAGCAGGCGTTTTTGCTGATCGATCACCCGCAGTTGCAGGTAGTTCTGCACCAGCTCCGACTGCTGGCTCAGACGCATGGCCGCCAGATCGGCAAAACTGGCCTGGGCACTGGCCTCATCGGCTTCCAGACCACGGCGCAATTTGCCCCAGACATCGGCTTCCCAACTGACGCCCAGCTCGGCGTTATAGGTGTCGCGAATGCCACTGGAGGAACTGCTCAGACTCGAACTGCTGCTACCGGTGCCCTGGCTGGAGCGGGTCTTGCCCAAGCTCAAGTCAACGCTGGGATAGAACGCTCCGCGAGCACTGCGCACCAAGGCCTGGGCCTGACGGTACTGGGCTTCCGACTGCGCGACGGTCTGGTTGGAATTGTTGAGTTTTTCGATCAGCCCGTTGAGCTGCTGATCGCCGTACAACTCCCACCAGGCGCCACGGGCCAGCGAATCGCTCGGGTTGGCCTGGGTCCAGCCAGCGGCTTCCTTGTACTGGGTGATTTCAGCGGTTTGCGGACGCTGGTAGTCCGGGCCGACGGCGCAGGCACTGAGCATCGCCACGCACAGCGACAGGCTCAGCAGACGCGAGCCGCGAACAGTGGCCAGATTGATAAGCGAACGGTCAGTCATAGCGGAGTTTCCAGAGCGGCGTCAGTACGCACGCCACGCCATTTGTTGAAACGATGGCGCAGCTTGTCGAGATAGAGGTAAACCACAGGCGTGGTGTAAAGCGTCAGCACCTGACTGAAGATCAGCCCGCCGATGATGGTCAGGCCCAGCGGCTGGCGCATTTCCGCGCCCTCGGCCCGGCCGAGCAGCAATGGCAAGGCACCGAGAATCGCCGCCAGCGTAGTCATCAGAATCGGCCGTAGCCGTTGCAGACAGGCGCTGCGGATCGATTCCAGCGGCGACAGGCCCTGATGCCGTTCCAGTTGCAGCGCAAGGTCGATCATCAGAATGGCGTTTTTCTTCACCACGCCAATCAGCAGGAACAGCCCGAGCAGCGAGATCAGGCTGAACTCGCCGCCCAGCGCATAGATCGACAGCAACGCACCGACACCGGCCGACGGCAGGGTCGACAGAATCGTCAGCGGATGGATGTAGCTTTCATACAGCACGCCCAGCACCAGATACACCGCCAGCAACGCGCCGAGAATCATGAACGGCTGGCTCTTCTGCGTCGCGGCGAAGGCGTCGGCAGTGCCGGCCATTTTCGCGATGACATCTTCCGGCAGGCCGAGCTTGGCAATCGCCCGCTCAATCGCGGCACTGCCCTGCTCCACCGTCACGCCTTCGGCCATGTCGAAGGAAATGTCTTCGGAGGCGAACTGGCCTTCGTGGCTGACGCGGTCGTCTTCCAGGCTGTTTTCGTAATGAGCGAACGTCGACAGCGGCACCCGCGCACCGTCAGCGGTGATCACCTGCACTTGCTTGAGCGTCACCGGATCCTGGGCGTATTTCGGATTGACCTCCATCACCACCTGATACTGGTTGAGGCTGTCGTAGATCGTCGAGATCTGCCGCTGGCTGTAGGCGTTGTTCAGCACCGCCGTGACCATGTTCATGTCGACACCGAGGCGTTTGGCCTGGTCGCGGTCGACAATCAGCGTCACTTGTTGCGCCCCGGCGCCTTCTCGGGCATCAATGGCGGTCAGTTCGGGCAGGGCTCGCAATGCCGCGACCACTTTCGGAAACCATTTACGCAACTCGCCGAGGTCGGCGCTTTGCAGGATGTAGCTGTATTGCGAACTGGTCTGCTCGCGACCGCCGCCAAATTGCAGATCCTGGTCGGCCATCAGCATCAACTGCGCGCCGGGCACTTTGGGCATTTCCTTACGCAGACGCTCGATGACTTTCTGTGCCGACAGTTGCCGCTCCTTGATCGGTTTCAGACGCACAATCATGAACGCGTTGTTGGTGCCGTTGCTGCCGCCGATGAACCCGGCGACGCTTTCCACTGCTTCGTCCTTGAGCACCGCGCGGCGGAAGATTTCCATTTTCGGCTGCATCACGCTGAACGACAGGCCGTCGTCGCCGCGCACAAAACCGATCAACTGCCCGGTGTCCTGCTGCGGCATAAAGGTTTTCGGCACCACCACGTACAGCGCGACGTTGACGCCGACGGTGATCAGCAGGCTGAGCAAGGTCAGGCGCCGGTGACGCAACACCCAATCGAGGCTGGTGGCGTACTTGCCGACCATCCAGTCGTTGGTGCGACGGCTCCAGCGTTGCAGGCGGTTTTCCTGCCCCGGCGTGTGCGGCTTGAGCCAACGGGCGCAAAGCATCGGCGTCAACGTCAGCGAAACCACCAGCGAGACGACGATGGCCGCCGCCGGGGTGATGGAAAACTCGCGGAACAGGCTTTCGACAATCCCGCCCATAAACAGGATCGAGAGGAACACCGCCACCAGCGAGACGTTCATCGACAGCAAGGTGAAACCGACTTCCTTGGCCCCGAGGTACGCGGCCTGCATCGGTTTGACGCCTTCGTCGATGTGCCGGGAGATGTTCTCCAGCACCACGATGGCGTCGTCCACCACCAATCCTGTAGCGAGGATCAGCGCCATCAGCGAGAGGTTGTTCAGCGAGAAACCGTAGAGGTACATCACCGCAAAGGTGCCGACCAGCGACACCGGCACGGCCAGTGTCGGAATCAGCGAGGCGCGGAAGTTACCGAGGAACAGGAACACCACCAGAATCACCAGCGCCACCGCAATCAGCAAGGTCATCTCGGCTTCATGCAGCGTCGCCTTGATCACCGGCGAGCGGTCCATGGCCAGATTCAGCTTTACGCTGGCAGGCAACACCGCTTGCAAGGCCGGCAGTTGCGCCTTGATCTCGTTGACCGTCTCGATGATGTTGGCGCCAGCCTGGCGGTTGATCACCAGCAGCACCGCCGCGTCATCGTTGAAGAAGCCGCTGTTGTAGCGGTCTTCGACGCCGTCACTGACCTTGGCCACGTCCTTGAGGCGCAGCGCGGCGCCGTCGGCGTAGTGGATGATCAGTGACTCGTAATCCTTGGCTTTCTCCAACTGGTCATTGGCCTGGATCTGCCACAAACGCTGGCCGTCCTCGACCGAACCCTTCGGCCGGCGCACGTTGGCATCGGCGATGGTCTTGCGCACATCGTCGAGCGCCACCCCGTACTGGTTCAGCGCCTGTGGTTCGAGCTCGATGCGCACCGCCGGCAGCGAACTGCCGCCGATCTGCACTTCACCGACACCCTGCACTTGCGACAGGCTCTGCGAAAGAATCGTCGAGGCCAGATCGTAAAGCTGGCCTTTTTCCAGCACATCGGAGGTCAGCGACAGCACCATGATTGGCGCCTGCGACGGGTTGACCTTCTTGTAGGTCGGCATACTGCGCATGCCGCTCGGCAGCAGATTGCGCGAAGCGTTGATCGCCGCCTGCACTTCCCGCGCGGCACCGTTGATGTCGCGGTCGAGATCAAATTGCAGAATGACCCGGGTCGAACCCTGACTGGAGCGGCTGCTCATGGTGTTGACGCCGGCGATTGCGCCGAAGGAGCGCTCCAGCGGTGTGGCCACGGTGGACGCCATGACCTCCGGGCTCGCGCCGGGCAGACTGGCCTGCACGACGATCACCGGGAAATCCATTTGCGGCAGCGGCGAAACCGGCAGCAGGCCGAAGCTGACACCGCCGAGCAGCATGATCGCCAGGCTCAGCAGCATTGTGGCGACCGGGCGCTTGATGAAAGGACCGGAGAGGTTCATTGACCACCGTTCCCTGCATCACCACACAATCCTGTGGGAGCGAGCTTGCTCGCGAATGCATTTTGACATTCAACGTAGACGTCGACTGATTGGCCGCTTTCGCGAGCAAGCTCGCTCCCACAAGGAATTCGTCGTGCATGCAGGATCATACCGACACCTCTTCAGTGTCAGCATTGGTCTTGCCAAAGCGCCGACCGAGGCGGTCGAAATACAGGTAGATCACCGGCGTGGTGAACAGCGTCAGCACCTGGCTGACCAGCAAACCACCGACCATCACCAGACCCAGCGGCTGACGCAATTCAGCACCTGAGCCCGTGGCGAGCATCAACGGCACCGCACCAAACAGCGCCGCCAGCGTGGTCATCAGAATCGGCCGGAAGCGCAGCAGCGCGGCCTGATAGATCGCCTGTTCCGGCGCCATGCCTTGCGTGCGCTCAGCATCGAGGGCGAAGTCGATCATCATGATCGCGTTCTTCTTGACGATACCGATCAGCAGGATGATGCCGATGATCGCGATCATGCCCAGATCATTGCCGCTGAGCAGCAACGCCAGCAAGGCACCGACGGCCGCCGACGGCAAGGTCGAGAGAATGGTGATCGGGTGAATGTAGCTCTCGTACAGCACGCCGAGCACGATGTACATGGTCACCACCGCCGCCAGAATCAGCAGCAAGGTGCTCGATAGCGAAGCCTGGAACGCTTCGGCCGCGCCCTGGAACTGGGTCTGCACGCCGACGGGCATGCCGATGTCTTTCTGCACCTGTTCGATGATGTCGACCGCATGCCCCAGCGCCACACCGGGCGCGAGGTTGAACGACATCATTACCGCCGGGAACTGGCCGATATGGGTGATCGCCAGTTGCGCCTGACGCTCCTCGATATGAGCCAGACTCGACAGGCGTACCTGCGCGTCATCGGTGGTCTTGACGTGAATCTGGTCCAGCGCCTGCGGGCCGATCTTCTCTCCGGCCTGGGCTTGCAGCACCACGCGGTACTGGCTGGCCTGGGTGTAAATGGTCGAGATCTGCCGCTGGCCAAAAGCGTCATAGAGCGCATCGGTGATGTTCGCCACCGAAACGCCAAGGCGTGAGGCGGCATCGCGGTCGATCACCAGATAGACCTGTAAACCCTTGTCCTGCAAATCACTGGCAACGTCGGTCAATTCCGGCCGTTGGGCCAGCGCTTCGACCAGTCGCCCGCTCCACTGGCTGAGCAGTTCGGAATCCGGCGAGGACATGCTGAACTGATACTGGGTCCGGCTGACACGGTCTTCGATGGTCAGGTCCTGCACCGGCTGCATGAACAGGCGGATGCCGACCAGTTTGTCCAGTTGCGGTTGCAGGCGCGCAATCACTTCAGTGGCGCTTAGATCGCGATCGCCATGGGGCTTGAGGTTGATCAGCAAGCGGCCGCTGTTGAGCGTGGCGTTATCGCCGTCGACACCGATGTAGGACGACAGGCTCTGCACCGCCGGATCTTGCAGAATGATTTTCGCCAGTTGCTGCTGACGCTCGCCCATCGCGGCGAAGGAGATCGACTGCGGCGCTTCGGAAATGCCCTGAATCACCCCGGTGTCCTGCACCGGGAAGAAGCCTTTCGGCACGACCATGTAAAGAAATACGGTCAACCCCAGCGTAGCGATGGCCACCAGCAAGGTCAGCGGCTGGTGTTTGAGCACCCAGCGCAGCATCCGCCCGTACTCGGCAATCATCCAGTCAATCACCGCGCCACTGGCCCGGTAGAAACGGCCCTGCTCATGTTCTTCCGGCTCACGCTTGAGCAGACGCGCGCACATCATCGGCGTCAGGGTCAGCGAGACCACCAGCGAAATCAGGATCGCCACGGCCAGGGTGATGGCGAACTCGCGGAACAGTCGCCCGACCACGTCGGCCATGAACAACAGCGGGATCAATACTGCGATCAGCGACAGGGTCAGGGAAATCAGGGTGAAGCCGATCTGCTTGGCGCCCTTTAGCGCCGCTTGCATCGGGCTGTCGCCCTCTTCGATGAAGCGCGCGATGTTCTCGAGCATGACGATGGCGTCGTCGACCACGAAACCGGTGGCAATGGTCAGCGCCATCAAGGTCAGGTTGTTGACCGAGAAGCCGGCCAGGTACATCACGCCGAAGGTGCCGATCAGCGACAGAGGCACCGCCACCGACGGAATGATCGTGGCACTGGCGCGCCGCAGGAACAGAAACGTCACCATCACCACCAGGGCGATGGCGATCAGCAATTCGTGTTGCACGTCAGTGACCGAGGCGCGGATGGTCTGCGTGCGATCCGTCAGCACCGTCACTTCGAGGCCGGCCGGCAGGTTGTCGGTGATGCTCGGCAGCAGCGCCTTGATGCGGTCGACCACTTCAATGACGTTGGCACCCGGCTGACGCTGGATGTTCAGCAAAACCGCCTGATTCTGGTTGGCCCACGCAGCGAGGCGTTCGTTTTCGGCGCCATCGACAATTTCCGCCACGTCCTTGAGCCGCAACGGCGCGCCGTTCTTGTAGGCGAGGATCAGGTTGGCGTAATCCTTGGGCGAGGTCAGTTGGTCGTTGGCGTCGAGCATCGACACCCGCGTCGGGCCGTCAAAGTTGCCCTTCGGCTGGTTGACGTTGGAAGCACTGATCAAGGTGCGCACGTCCGCCAGGTTCAAGCTGTTGGCCGCCAACGCTTCCGGGTTGACCTTGATGCGCACGGCCTGACGCTGACCGCCGGCAATGCTGACCATGCCGACGCCGCTGATCTGGGCAATTTTCTGCGCCATGCGCGTATCGACCAAATCATTGAGTTTGGGCAGCAACATGGTTTTCGAGGTGATGGCCAGGGTCAGCACCGGGGTGTCCGCCGGGTTGACCTTGTTGTACACCGGCGGCGCCGGCAAATCGGTGGGCAGCAGATTGGTCGCGGCGTTGATCGCGGCCTGCACCTGCTGCTCGGCGACGTCCATGTTGATGTCGAGGCTGAAGCGCAGGGTCAGCACCGAAGCACCACCGGAACTGGTCGAGGCCATTTGCGTGAGGCCCGGCATCTGCCCGAACTGGCGCTCGAGTGGCGCAGTTACGGCACTGGTCATCACATCCGGGCTGGCGCCGGGATATAAGGTCATGACGCGGATGGTCGGGTAGTCGACCTGTGGCAGCGCAGAAACTGGCAGCAAGCGATAAGCGATCAGGCCGGCCAGGACAATGGCCAGCATGCTCAGGGTGGTGGCTACCGGTCGGAGGATGAACAGCCGCGAAATGTTCATGCGCCCTTCTTGGCCTTGTCGGTGACAGCAGCGTCAGTTGGGGTGGCAGCAGATTTGCCTTGCAGGTGTTCGGTCGGCGTGGTCGGCACTTGATTGCTGTCGTTGACCACTTCCACTTCGCTGCCTTCCTTGAGGCGGTCGGTGCCTTCCAGCACCACGCGGTCGCCGGCGGCCAGGCCTTCGGCGATCACAGTGTTTTCGCCATCACTGGCGCCGATCTTCAATTGGCGAATGGTGACTTTCTTGTCGCCATCCAGTGCATAGACGAAGGTGCCGTTGGTGCCGAACTGGATGGCCGCCGACGGTGCCAGCACCACGCCTTTCAGCGTGTCAGCAAGCAAGTGAACGTTGACGAACTGGTTGGGGAACAGCGCCTGATCACGGTTATCGTAGCGGGCCTTGAACTTCAAGGTGCCGGTGGCAACGTCGATCTGGTTGTCGAGGCTTTGCAGAACGCCGGTGGCTTGCAGTTTGCTGTCGCCGCGGTCCCACGCCTCCGCCGGCAGCTTGGCGCCGCTGCGATAGCGGGCGAGCACGGTTTCCGGGCTGTTTTCCGGCAAGGTGAAAGCCACACTGATCGGTTGCGTCTGGGTGATCACCGCGAGGGACGTGGTGTCGTTGGCGGTGACGAGGTTGCCGACGTCGACCTGGCGCAGACCGACACGGCCGGCAATCGGCGCGCGGATCTTGGTGAATTCGAGATTGAGTTTGGCGTCGTTGACCGCGGCCTGATTGGTCTTGACCGTGCCCAGATACTGACCGACCAGCGCTTCGGCGGTGTCCAGCGTCTGTTTGGCGATACTGTCCTCTTTGTACAAACCGCGATAACGCTCGACATCGACCTGAGCGTTTTTCAGTTGCGCCTGATTCTGCAGCAGAGTGCCTTCGGCTTGTAGCAAGGCGTTCTGGTACGGGCGTGGGTCGATCTCGGCCAACAGGTCACCGGCCTTGACCATCTGCCCTTCTTCGAAATTGATCTTGACCAGCTCGCCGCCCACCCGGCTGCGCACATTGATGGTGTTGAGCGCGGTCACCGTGCCCAGCGCCTTGTAATACAGCGGGAAGTCGCCGGTAACCGCCGGCGCCACGCGTACCGGAATCGGCCCGGTGCCGCCACCGAAGCCCGGCCGCATCATCCCCGAACGCCCGGTGTGCCCGGACGCCGCTTTGTCGGCGCCCTCTTTGTGGGCTGAACCGGCGGGCCAGAATTTCCAGCACAGGACGGCGATCACCAACAAGACCAGCAGGCTGATCAGCCAGCGACGGGAGTTACGAGGGGACGATTGCATGGAGTCATTAACCATTGGGCGCGTGGGCTTCTTTTACGGGAGGCTGAACGATAAGCACTGG
Organism: Pseudomonas sp. H1_D05; assembly: GCF_054682705.1. NCBI lineage: Bacteria > Pseudomonadati > Pseudomonadota > Gammaproteobacteria > Pseudomonadales > Pseudomonadaceae > Pseudomonas > Pseudomonas sp. H1_D05. Next base: position 4,930,145 of record NZ_CP162825.1, on the reverse strand, counting down.
TGGGGAAATAGCAAAGCAGCTTTACCGGCAATTTACCTTCAACTTACGTTTCAAGGTGTGAGGCAAAACACTGATACACAAATGAAAACGGCCTGGACAGGGCCAGGCCGTTAACAATTGTAAAAGCGCTTACTTGAGAACGGACAGCGCCGCTTCGTAGTTAGGCTCTTCAGCGATTTCCTTGACCAGTTCGCTGTGCAGGACGTTGTCGTTTTCGTCCAGCACCACAACGGCGCGAGCGGTCAGGCCTTTCAGCGGGCCGTCAGCGATGGCCACGCCGTAGTTCTCGATGAACTCGGTGCCGCGCAGGGTCGACAGGTTTTGTACGTTTTCCAGACCTTCGGCGCCGCAGAAACGCGCTTGGGCGAACGGCAGGTCAGCCGAGATGCACAGCACCACGGTGTTGGCGATGTCGTTGGCCTGAGCGTTGAACTTGCGCACGGAAGTGGCGCAGGTCGGGGTGTCGACGCTTGGGAAGATGTTCAGCACTTTGCGCTTGCCGGCGAAGTCTTTCAGGGTGACGTCGGACAGATTGCCGGCAACCAGAGAAAAGGCTGGCGCCTTGGAACCGGCTTGTGGCAACTGGCCGTTGACTTGAACCGGATTGCCTTTAAGGGTGACTTGAGCCATGACTTGAGTCCTTCTGATGTTTTGATTGGAAAGCATGCAAGAGGCCGAAGTTAACCACGAAATGGTCCGACGACCTATGCCCTGTTTGGAAATTGTTGGGTGCCTGCGCGAAAAATTGTATACAAAACCACAACCATCCCCCTGTAGGAGTGAGCCTGCTCGCGATAGCGGTCTGTCCGTCAACATCTGCGTGTATGACACACCGCCATCGCGAGCAGGCTCACTCCTACAATTAGATCTGCGGTGTGAAAAATTCTCCGCACTTTTACCAGAGACCCTGTCGATTCAAGCGTGGCCCGTTCGACTAAACAACGAATCCCCACAATCCACGGAGTAACCGCCATGCGCTTCATGATCCTTGTCAAAGCCAGCGCCGATTCGGAAGCCGGCATCATGCCCAGCGAAGAACTGATCACCGCGATGGGCAACTTCAACGAAGAACTGGTCAAGGCCGGCATCCTGATCGATTGCGATGGCCTGCACCCGAGCAGCAAAGGCGCCCGCGTACGTTTCTCCGGGGACAAACGCACGGTGATCGACGGGCCGTTCATCGAGACCAAAGAACTGGTAGCGGGTTACTGGATCTGGGAAGTGAAATCCAAAGAAGAAGCCATCGAATGGGTCAAGCGCTGCCCTAACCCAATGTCAGGCGATTCTGATATTGAAATCCGCCAGATATTTTCTGCAGAAGACTTCGGCGCTGAGTTCACCCCGGAGGCGCGGGAACAGGAAGAGCGTGTCCGCGAACAGGCCAAGAAAAACGGCTAACCGGATATCCCGTGTAGGAGCTGCCGAAGGCTGCGATCTTTTGATCTTGAAAAGCAAAGTCAAAAGATCACAGCCTCGTTTCACTCGACACCTGCAGAATCGTCAGTCGGGCATCGATCGAATGATGTCGGCCAGATCATCCTTGGTTATTTCATTCGCCTTGATAGCTGCGGCGACATCTGCTTTGGAAAGCGGAAAACGTTTGAAAATTTCTTTCAAGGTTTCCTCATTAACATTGGCCAGCCAGAGCGGATCGATAAATGAGCCGCCATACTCAGGCTTCATGGGTACTTCTTCGTGCGCAATTGCACCTTTATGGTTGAGATACACAACATAACGGTCGTGCCCTTCAGGAAAGCTTTTATCGTGATAAAGCGTGGTACCCAAAGGCAGGACATAGTAGTTCTCGTCGCCATTTGGACCTTCAATCAACAACGGTTCTTTAGTTTTGATCATTTTCATATTGTGCCCCTTCGCAATATCGCCAAAAATCAGAAAAGCCAAAAAAATCGCATTGACGGATAGAACTGCCACCAGCCATAGGCCAATTCGCCTATTTGTAAACATTTTTCTTATCATAGGGGGCCTCGGTATTCGCTTCGAGCATGGCTTGTAAATCCGCCGGCATGAAAATCCCGTCCTTCGGACTACTTTGTGTACGCGCAGCCTGTCTCTCGATGAAAGAGAGACCTCGCATCTCATTAAATTTCGCAGGGTTCTGCACAATTGACTTCCCCGAAACCTTCGCTCCAGCAATGGTCACGGTTGTGCAGTTATTCGTAGTCGGATGATAGTTGGATGGCAACACATACCGTGCTGATGACGCAGTCTTTTTTCGCTGCTCTTTTTGCTGGGCGACGATACCGTCGAAATGAGCGATCACAGCCTCAGCTTTTGCATTTTCCAGAAAATAAACAAAACCTGTTGTTGTACGCCCCAAACTGTTTTCACCAGAGATATACGCTTTGAAGGACGTCCAGACATTCAGCACGCCTTCCCCCTCGCTATCGAACGTGCCCCAGGTTTTTCCATAGCGACCAAAGTCATAAGTAATGTCTTTGCTACCGACCACTACATGTAAAGCCGCGTGCCCGAAAGGATGCTCTTCTTTATCGCGAGTGTAGGGACCACCCACCAGCACTTCCATATACGCACCGGACACGACCACCTGATTGGTTTTTGTGGTTTTCCCTGATGTGCCCGTATTTTTTGCTGCCTGGGTTGTGCTGGTAACTTTAGTAGACTGAACCATTAAAGATGTTCCGTATCTTCAAGTTTCGGAAACTTTATGCTGCAATTCCCCCTAGGAATATTTGCAACATGCACAAAGCCATTTTCGTCGAGAACGCCATTTATCAAAGTTCCATCGGGAAGCGTCAATTCATACGCCTCGTTGGGGACAGGTTCATCTCTTTCGTTAAGCAACTGAAACTCGACAAAAGTCGTTTCTTTCAGAAACTGCGAGAAGAAGCTGGCGGGAGCACTACCAGAATCACCGACGAAGGTGTCAGGTGATCCAGCAGTAATCGTCGCTCCACATGCCGTTTGGGAACCAACATGAGCAACGTCTTTTCCCAACCCAAAAACATGGGGAGCGCCCGTTGTTATGGGATTACTGCCGTGAACTGGGCAGGAATAGATATCTCCTACCAAAGCTACGGGAGTTGAGTTAACAAAAATAGGACTTGATCCAGTGGTGATATTTCCACCGTGACTCCCTGGATCTCCGAGCCTTGCGACTGGCTTTCCTGCCATCGTTTCTCTCCATTGAATATCGCGACCTGCGGATATTACCCGATCTTGTTGTGGAAAACAGGGTATCCATGGAGCCTCCGGACTGGATAAAAAATGCGACCGGGTTGAGTCTTTTTTGGTTGGTCGTTGACCATTCCAACGCGCGGCAAAGGGATGCATCAAGGGACGCTCTGCGTTCCAGCTTGCAAATTTGACGCAGAGCGACAAGGGCTGCATTCCCACGCAGAGCGTGGGAACGATCATTCAAGAACTGATCACTGCCATGGGCAACTTCAACGAAGAACTGGTCAAGGCCGGCATCCTGATCGATTGCGATGGCCTGCACCCGAGCAGCAAAGGCGCTCGCGTGCATTTCTCCGGGGACAAACGCACGGTCATCGACGGGCCGTTCATCGAGACCAAAGAACTGGTGGCGGGTTACTGGATCTGGGAAGTGAAATCAAAAGAAGAAGCCATCGAATGGGTCAAGCGCTGCCCTAACCCAATGTCAGGCGATTCTGATATTGAAATCCGCCAGATATTTTCGGCAGAAGACTTCGGCGCTGAGTTCACTCCTGAAGCGCGGGAACAGGAAGAACGTGTCCGCGAACAGGCCAAGAAAAACGGCTAACCGGGTATCCCGTGTAGGAGTTGCCGAAGGCTGCGATCTTTTGATCTTGAAAAGCAAAGTCAAAAGATCACAGCCTCGTTTCACTCGACACCTGCAGAATCGGTCAGTCGGGCATAGAGCGGATCTTGATCGTTCCCACGCTCTGCGTGGGAATGCCTCAAGGGACGCTCTGCGTTCCAGCTTGCGAATTTGACGCAGAGCGTCAAGGGCTGCATTCCTTTGCTGCGCGTGGGAACGATCATTCAACAGAGATCAGTTATTGAGCTCGACGTGATCCTGGGCTTGATTCACCGCGAGTTCACCCAGCATGACTATCTGTCTTAATTGATCGTTCCCACGCTCTGCGTGGGAATGCCTCAAGGGACGCTCTGCGTTCCAGCTTGCGAATTTGGCGCAGAGCGTCAAGGGCTGCATTCCAGTAAAGAGCGTGGGAACGATCAATCAAGAGCGATCAGCTCTTGAGTTCGACGTGATCCAATGCCTGATTCACCGCGAGTTCCCCCAACATGACAACCTGTGCGATACCCAGTGCGGTCTTGCGCTGCGAGGTTTCCAGCGAGGCGGCGAAGTTCATCAGCATTTCACTGGCCGAGCCGAGGGTTTCGCTGGCGTTGGCGAGCAGGGATTCAGTGTTGTACCCGGGATTGGCGAGGTACATGGGTTCCGGCTCGTTGGCGCTGGACGTGATATGGGCGCTGGGGTTGAGGTAGTAGTCGAGGGCGCGATCGGCGGCTTCGTGGAGTTTTTTACTGTCGACTGAGGCGTAGGGGGATGTGGTGTCGGCGTCTGATTCTGGGGGATTGGGTGTTGGCTTTTTCATGGTGGAACTCCACTGGAAAGTTGGAGCTGCCCCATTCGGTTTCCGGACGAAGAGGTGGCAGCTGTACGCAGGTTGGAAACCCGGGCAGCGGCGACCCGGTCGACCCGAAGGTCTCCCGCGCACAGCCGCCATAACGGAGTGCACACATTCGAAGTGCGCAAGGATACGTTATGAAAGGCGTGTACGCGCCACTAATACCCGTCGGGGTTTCCAGTCCCGGTCGCTGATTTGGCAGCGACGAACACAGGCTAGAGACCCGACGTCCGACGGACAACCTGAAAACCTTGTGGGAACGTTCCGCAAATTCCAAACAACGTTTAAACATCCCGAATTGAAATACGCATATGTAGTAGCGGCCGAAGGCTAGAGCCGCGATCGGACGAACCTTTGATTTTGCATTTAAAAAACACGATCAAAAGATCGCAACCTCGTGTCACTCGCCAGCTCCTGTCGCCAGTGCGCCGTCCGCTTGCAGGGTCAGTTGGCGGGTGATGCCCGGCAACGGCGGCAACCCGTACTGCCGCTGGTTTGTCGGCCAATAAGCAACAGCTGAGGACTTTTCGACGCGAAACAGGTAGGGTGCGCAAAATCAAAGTGCCATCACTGGACCGCGTCGCAGGTTTTCATGGAGTTGTACACGCAATGAGTTGCTGGACCGTCCTTGGCCTTACGGCCGACGCCGATACGCGCAGTATCAAACGCCAATACGCTGCCCTGCTCAAACAGACCCGTCCGGACGAAGACGCCGAGGGCTTCCAGCGCCTGCGTGACGCCTATGAGCAAGCCCTGAATTACAAGGAATGGGCGCAGGCCAGCGAGGACCACGGGGCTGATGAAGACGCCTGGGACTTGACCGGTCTGACCGTAGTCGAAGTCGACGCCTTGCAGCAGGCGACGCGCTCGCTGGCCGACACCAGCCTTGCACAATTGCAACAGCGCCATGCTCTCGCCGTTGAGCAGGGTTGCGCGCATATCCTCGAAGAGACCCTGCTGCAGCATTGCATCGAGCACCCGGATACATCGGCGCCGATGGTCGATTGGGCGGTGCAGACGTATCACTGGTTCAGTGCCTGGCAGCGGCTGGAACTGGACGAGGAATCCATCGAACATTTGCTCGATCACCAGCGGGAACGCATGACTCGACCGCTGCGTGATGCCCTCGAACGTGAGGACAGTGCGGCCTTTTTGCAGGCCTACGCACAGTGCGCGCAATACCTCTGGCTCGACGCTGAAGTGCACCGGCAGTGGTTCAACCTGTTCCTCAGTCGATTGCTGCTCGACAGCGAATACTGGTCTTCCGCTATTTTCGAGCAGGTCTGTGCGGGCCAGGGCTGGCATTCCGGTCCGGCCAACCGTTGCCCGAAAGATGAATGGAAACGTCTGGTCGCGCGCCATGAAGCTCCGATTTTTATCGCGCAACAGCGTCAACTCGCCGAAGAGCCGCCCGCCACCGCCGAACACCGCGCCGCCCGCCTGTTGCTCGGCAGCGGCCCGTTCAACCAGCGTCGCGCATTGGCCAGACGCCTGCGTGAGAAAGATTGGGAGCATTGCCGACATTTGAGTTCGGCGTTGTATGCCAATCATCCGAAGGTCTGCGCGGAATTGCCCGGGGGCACCGCGTTTTTCTGGCGCGACTGGGAACTGAAACGCGGTGAATGGCCGACCTACGTTGGCGTGGTGCTGGCCTGTCTGATCGGTGCGTTTACTCATTTCATCCCGCTGGGGCTGCGCGTCACCGGGCTGATCAATATCGTCATGACCTCAACAATCGTGTTTGGCGTGATCGCTGCGGGCATCAACTGGCTGACGCACGAACTGGCGCACACCCATTGGCTGCTGGATGACCGCCTCAGCGCGCGGTTGTGGCCGGGTTTTGCCAAGGACGCTGCGCCGTTCGGCGTACTGCGCGATCTGATTCCCTGCGCGTTGATGGTGGCCGGACTCTGCTGGTTTTTCGGCCCCATCGCTGGCGTCGTCTATGCGGCCACGCTGGCCAGCGTGGGTTTGATTCGTCGCCGTCAGGTCAAGCCACACACGTCCTGGGAAAAGACCAACCTGCCGGTGAAAATCGGCCTGACGCTACTCGGCGTTGTCGCGCTGGTGCTGGTGCTGGGTGTGTTCAAAGTGGCCGCCAGCCAAGGCACGGTCAACCGCAATCAGGGCCTGCAACCCTGGGCGGAGCGTTTGTGTAGCCGGTTGCCGGCGAGTTCTTTCGATTGCGGCGCTCCGGCCACCCGCGAGCAGTGGTATCCCGCGGAGGCACGGCCATGACGTCGAGATTCATGTTTGTCAGCGGCGTCGTGGTCGTTCTGGTGGTGATGGGGCTGTCGAGCGCGACCCGGCCATTCCTGAAGCTCGACCTGTGGCTTGATCAGCGCGACTCAGTGGTGACCGCACAGGCCAACGCGTTGAGTCCGGTCATTGCCTGCGTCAACCGTGTCGATGTGCACTGGCGCAACGCCTACGACAAAAACCAACATCAGCGGCCAACCGCTGATGCGTTCGGAAAGTATATTTCCGAGCCTCAGGATTTCGATAACAGTGATGCGTTCACTGTGCGTGACATCCAGGAGGATACCTGCCTGCGGGATATCAACGAAAAGCTCGAGCTGCTGGCCTACCAGCCAGCGCTGTCGCAGAAAGTCCGTGACTACGCGCAAGCACTGAAGTGGGCATCGGTGATTTCGCCACCGACTCGACTCGATAAAAGTGCGAGCTTCTTTGTCGTCCCGTTCAACCAGACACCGCGAGTTCTGGCGCAAATTCAGACCGCCAGCAATGCCTATCTCAGCGCATCGACTGCCTTGAGAGAAGAACTGCTGCCACTGGACATCGCGCAGCGATCCGAACAGCTCAAACTTCTTGAGGCACGCGTAGGCAAGGAGATCCACTGGTCGCTGCTGGCGTATATGATTCAGGCCCGAGAGACATTGGAGCGGCTGGAGGACGGGATGAAGCACCGCACCCTGACCCCTCAAGCTGTGGCCGAAACCACCGCTGATCTGCAACAGGCGTGGAATCGCGGTGGGCCTTTCATCGGCCCGCGTGAGCCTGGTTTCCGTAACAAAGACGATGATGCGCGCGAGCTGTGGCGGCACATCCGTGAGCCTGCGCAGCACTATCTCGAAGCACTGAACACCCTGCACAGGGATTGGCAGGACCGCGCCGAACCGCAACGTTTGAGCGACGACTATTACGCCGTCACCCGTGGCTACGACGCCTTGCTCAGCCACTACAACCGCCAGGCACGCGCCAATTTCTGAGGGTGTGCACAGGCCGGACGGTCCTCGCGGACAATCCGGCCTCGTGCGCTTACTTGGCTTTCTTGAGCTTCAGATACGACTGACGCAGGTCCGAGGCCCAGCCATCGATGACGGGTTTGACGTCATTGGTGCTCATTGCCTGCGAATCATTTTCCAGTGGTTTGCCGGTGCCTTTGCGCACCACTTGCGCGACGACCTTGTTATTCGCGCCATCGAGGAATACCGCTTCGGTGGCCAACGTAGTTTCCTGATCGCGAATACCGCTGGCGGTGCTGACCGCAGCGGCGACCAGCGCAATCGGAATTACCTCGTAAGCATGCAGGCCTTCGGTGGAGCTGCTCACGGCGGTGATCGCCGCACGCACCACAATCACGCCCGGGCCAGGACCGGTGGCCAACGGCAAGTCTTTGCCGATCTCACGTTTGAGCGCCTGATCGTAGTAGGAAGTGATGCCATTGAGGGTTTGCTGGGAGATCTTCGCGGTGGGTTGCGGTTTCGGGTAGAGCTGAGTCGGCTCGATGTACACACTGGTGAATTTCCTGACGTCGACCTTTGGATCGATCCAGCGCATCACCTCGGCACCGGACGGGGATTTGGCCTCCTTGAGCTGGCTGTAGTCTTTGAGGAATCCTGAGTACTCTTTCGGGTCGACGGTTTTGCTGGAACAACCCACCATTGCGACGGTGGCAATGCACAGAGTGCCCATCATCACTGCTAGCTTCATGCTGTAACTCCTGTCAGAAGGCCGAAAAACTTTGCCCGGGGGAATTACAGGTATAGCTAAAACTTCAGTAATTGCGATTGCACAGCACAATATTCACGCAAGGCTGCGCGGCGGATCACAAGCGTCATTTGAAAGACGTCGAGCATCCGGCAATGCTGCATCGAGCGCTTGGCCATTGGTGAGCTTCAAGAATCCGCTGCATTGGAACAAGCTGAGCCAGAACGCCCGCAAGTGTTGTTGCAGGGGTGGAAGAAGATGAACATGGGGGATCCGGCGCTTAAGTGACCGGCTGGATATTGTCTTCCCTCACCCTAGCCCTCTCCCAGAGGGAGAGGGGACCGATTGGGGGATATTCAAGAGTTCCGCCGACTTGAGCGATTGCCTTTGAATCCATAATCGACTCGGTCTTTCACGTCGGTGTCGCTCGCCAGACACCTCGGTCAGTCCCCTCTCTCAGAGGTAGATAGAGGCGACTGATTGGCTTGGAATCCATAATCAACTCGGTCTGTCACGTCGGTGTCGCTCGCCAGACAACTCGGTCAGTCCCCTCTCCCTCCGGGAGAGGGTTAGGGTGAGGGGCTTTTCAGGGGTTCACCTCGTTACCAGGACGAAGTCTCACCACTGCGCAACGCCATCTCCCGCCGGCTGTTGATGTGCATCGCCTTGATCAACGATACCGTGCCCACCAGCAAAATCGCCGCGCCCAACAGGAAGTCGATGTTGTACAGCTGAAAATCCTGCACCGGCCCGATCAGCAGCACCCGCACGATCGCGGCGCCCAACAGCGTGGCAAGGAAGTCGATCCCCGGCTCATTGCGGTAAAACACCAGCAGTAACGGCAAACACAACACCAGCAGGAGCAACAACACCACAACCTTGAACGAGCCTTTGCGCTCAACGCTGAAAGCACATTCGTGCGGCCCGTAAGCCTTGTAATCGTCGTCGCGGATCATCGAGGTTTTCTCGTTGATGTAGTCGACGCGGTTGTACTTCTGGATCGGCGTGAAGGTGTTGGACATCTCCATTAACGTGGTGATGTTCTTGAAGCGCAGGTCGATGCGCTCGCTGCCCTTGAGGTAATAGAGCACCGGTTTATAGCCGTAGCGGTAGGTGTCGAAAGGGAATTCGGTAACCTGACCCTGGACACCAATCGGGCGCGGTTCAAGTTCGGCGTAGGCGCTTTTGTTGGTGGCCGACAGGTTGCGGCTCAGCGGCTGCACCTTGACCTGCTCAAGGAAGATCGGCGTGACGCCGAATGACCACTGCAACGGTTCCAGTCGCAAACGCAGTTCATTGCGAGCGAGGTCGTAGCGGTTGAAGGTGCGTTCGGAAACCACCAGGGAACCACTGAGCATGAACTCGCCGCGCAGGTTATTGGTGACGCGCAAGGTTAGCTGGTCCTTGCCCAGCAATGCCGCTTCTGTAGTCGGTGGCGTGCCGCACCACGCGGTGCTTTCGCCGACGCCGCCGAGCTGGCCGTCGCGGTTTTCCTTGAATACATAAAAGTAACTGGCCCACAGCGTCACCATTAACAGCAACGCTGTGAGGCCGAGGATTTTTTTGCCCGGACTCACTGATCAGACTCCCTTCTTCGGTTCCATCGTCCAGCCGAAAACCCGCTGGCGACGGCGACTCTACCAAAAGGCCACCATCGACCCAAGGGAAAATGCCCGATTCAGGAGGTTTCTAGGGGTTTCCCCGGTGGTAAAAGCCAAATCAAAAGATCGCAGCCTGCGGCAGCTCCTACAGTTGAACTCATGTAGGAGCTGCCGCAGGCTGCGATCTTTTCAAGCGTCAACGCCGCCGAAAAAGCGGGCGCGGCTCGATCACCGAACGCCCATACAACACGCTCATCCCGGCCAATCCTTTCAGCGCATCCTCAGCCGATTTGTCCTCACGCACCGCGAAACTGTCGAACCCGCACTGGCGCATATGGCTGAGCTGATCACGCAGCACATCGCCAATCGCGCGCAACTCCCCTGCCCAGCCGAACCGACTGCGCAGCAGATACGCCTGACTGTAAGCACGCCCGTCGCGAAAGCTCGGAAAATCCAGCGCTATCAGCGGCAACGAACCCAGCCACGGCACCAGACTTTCAACCTCATCGTCGGGGCCGAGCCACACCGCATGAGTCGACGGTGATTCCAGCCAATGCATCAGCGGCAATATCAGCAAACCCTCCGGCCTTAGCGTCGATGGTTCGCGCATCAACGTCCACGGATCGTCTGTCACTATCCGCGCCACGCCCTGCTCCAGCCGCAACAGATTGTTCATACCGCCGCCTCCAGCGTCTTCGGATAGACCCGTTCCTTGAACGGCTCCATGCCAATCCGCGCGACGGTGTCGACGAACAATTCCTCGTGCTCGCGATAGCGCACAAACGTGCCGATGATCCGCTCGATCACCTGTGGCACCTCGGCGGCGCTGAACGACGGGCCGATGACTTTGCCCAGCGCGCTGTTTTTGCCCTGGGCGCCGCCGAGGGTGATCTGATACCACTCGCTGCCGTTCTTATCGACGCCGAGGATGCCGATATTGCCGATGTGGTGGTGGCCGCAGGCGTTCATGCACCCAGAAATATTCAGGCTGATATCACCCAGATCATGCAGGTAATCGAGGTTGTCGAAACGTGCCTGAATCGCCTGGGCAATCGGGATCGATTTGGCGTTGGCCAGTGCACAGAAATCGCCACCGGGGCAGGCAATGATGTCGGTCAGCAGGCCGACGTTGGCGCTGCCCAGATCGTGTTTACACGCCAGTTGCCACAGCGCATAGAGGTCGGTTTTCGCCACGTCAGGGAGGACGATGTTCTGCTCATGGGCAATACGAATTTCGCCAAACCCGAAACGCTGCGACCAGTCCGCCACCGCCAGCATCTGCACACCGGTGACATCCCCCGGCGGCGAAGCCATGCCCGGTTTGGTCGACAGCACCACGCTGGTGTAACCCGGCACCTTGTGCGGCTGCACGTTGCGCGCGACCCAACGGGCAAACGCCGGGCTTTCGGCCAGGCGCGTGCCGAAGTCCAGATCGGTGTCGGCCAGGGTCTGATAAACCGGCGGCACGAAGGCACTGGCGACCCGTTGATATTCGGCCTCGGTCAGTTGCGCCGGGCCGTCCTTGAGGTGTTGCCATTCCTCCTCGACTTCCTTGGCAAACGCTTCGATGCCCAGTGCCTTGACCAGAATCTTGATCCGCGCCTTGTATTTGTTGTCGCGCCGGCCGTGGCGGTTGTACACCCGCAGCACGGCTTCGACGTAAGACAGCAAATGCTGCCACGGCAAGCCTTCGCGAATCTGCAAACCGAGGATCGGCGTGCGCCCCAGACCACCGCCGACGATCACTCGCAGAAGCATCTGCCCATCGCGGCCGGGGTAAAGGTAGAGGCCGATGTCGTGCATCATGATTGCCGCGCGATCCTGCTTCGCCGAACAAATGGCGATCTTGAATTTGCGCGGCAGAAACAGGAATTCCGGGTTGATCGTCGACCACTGCCGCAGGATCTCGGCCAGCGGGCGCGGGTCGATCAGTTCGTCCGCCGCGACCCCGGCGAACGCCTCGGTGGTGATGTTGCGCACGCAGTTGCCGGAGGTCTGGATCGCATGCATGTTGACCTGCGCCAGACGCTCGAGGATATCCGGCACCTCGGCGAGTTCGATCCAGTTGAACTGCATGTTCTGTCGCGTAGTGAAGTGGCCGTAACCACGGTCGTAATCACTGGCGATGCTCGCCAGTGTGCGCATCTGTTCGGCGCTCAAGGTGCCGTAGGGAATCGCCACGCGCAGCATGTAGGCGTGCTTCTGCATGTACAGGCCGTTTTGCAGGCGCAGCGGCAGGAACTCCTCTTCGCTCAATTCCCCGGCCATGAAGCGCTCGACCTGATCGCGGAATTGCGCAACACGCTCGAACACCAGCGCCCGGTCGTAATCATCGTATTGATACATGCCTGCCACCTCATCAGTTATTCCTGTGGGAGCGAGCCTGCTCGCGAATGCGGTGTGTCAGCCAACAATGCAGTTGCCTGACACACCGCATTCGCGAGCAGGCTCGCTCCCACAGTTTTCTTCAGAGCACTATGACGAAGCGGCGCAGCACGTTACAGATTCACCTGAACTCATAAAAACCATATCAGGGCGCGGCAGAACGCCGCAGTCAGCCCTTTAATCTGATCCGCACAAATCAAAGATTCCTGAGCCTGTTTTGTTTCTGGCGGGGTTTCTACAGTGCAGCTCATGCCAGACCGGGTGGCCTGGCAAGACTTTGCAACCGTGGATGAACTGACCATGAGCACAGCAACAATCGGACAGGCTTACAACTACAAGGTCGTCCGCCAATTCGTTATCGCGACGGTTTTCTGGGGTGTGGTGGGCATGGCGATGGGGGTTTTTATCGCCTCGCAACTGGTGTGGCCAGAGATGAACCTGGACCTGCCGTGGACCACCTTCGGCCGCTTGCGCCCGCTGCACACCAGCCTGGTGATTTTCGGTTTCGCCGGCAGCGCGCAATTTGCCGCCAGTTACTACGCGGTGCAGCGCACCTGCCAGGTGCGGCTGTATTCAGACAAACTCACCGCGTTCACTTTCTGGGGTTGGCAATCGGTGATCGTGATCATGCTGGTCACCCTGCCGCTGGGCTACACCACCACCAAGGAATACGCCGAAATCGAATTCTCCGGCGCAGTGTGGATGGCCGTGGTCTGGGTCGCTTACGCCATCGTGTTTTTCACCACTGTGGTGCAGCGCAAGACCAAGCACATCTACGTCGGCAACTGGTTTTTTGGTGCGTTCATCCTGGTGATCGCCATGTTGCACGTAGTCAATCACCTGTCGATTCCGGTGGACTGGTTCAAGTCGTATCCGGTGTATTCCGGCGCCACCGATGCGATGGTGCAGTGGTGGTACGGGCACAACGCAGTGGGTTTCTTCCTGACCACCGGGTTCCTCGGCATGATGTATTACTTCGTGCCGAAACAGGTCAATCGGCCGGTATATTCGTATCGCTTGTCGATTGTGCATTTCTGGGCGCTGATTACCTTGTACATCTGGGCCGGCCCGCACCATTTGCACTACACCGCGCTGCCGGACTGGGCGCAGTCACTGGGCATGGCCATGTCGCTGATCCTGCTGGCGCCGAGCTGGGGCGGGATGATCAACGGCATGATGACCTTGTCCGGTGCCTGGCATAAGTTGCGCACCGACCCGATCCTGCGATTCCTCGTGCTGTCGCTGGCGTTCTACGGCATGTCGACCTTCGAAGGGCCGATGATGGCGATCAAAACCGTCAACGCCCTCTCCCACTACACCGACTGGACCATCGGACACGTCCACGCCGGCGCGTTGGGCTGGGTGGCGATGATCACCTTCGGCGCGACCTATCACATGGTGCCGAAAGTGTTTGGCCGCGAGCAGATGTACAGCACGCCGCTGATCAATCTGCACTTCTGGCTGGCGACCATCGGCACGGTGCTCTACATCGCTTCGATGTGGGTCAACGGCATCACCCAGGGCCTGATGTGGCGGGCGATCAACGAGGACGGCACGCTGACCTATTCGTTCGTCGAAGCGCTACAGGCCAGTCATCCGGGGTTTATCGTGCGCTTTGCCGGCGGGGTGTTCTTCCTCACCGGGATGTTGTTGATGGCTTACAACGTGTGGCGCACGGTGCGGGTGGCCGACATTTCACTGGCGCGCAGTGAAGCGCAGATCGCCTGAGGCAGGGAGTCGCGCGTGATGGAGATTTTCTTTGATGTGTTGGGCGTGATGTTTCTTTGGCTGGCGGTGGAGTACTGCTTGCGGCGGGAGACGGCGGACAGTCTGGATGAAGCGAGCATGGTGCCGTTTGCCGATGACCCCGAGGTGGCGCGGCGGGTTGAACGGGCTACCGGGAAAACCGTGAAAGCGGTGGCGCCGGAAGACGCCAAACCAGGCTGGATCAATCTTGAAATGTGAGAGGAATCAGTAGCGGAGGGGCCTCCCCCTCCGCTGCCTGCACATTTTGCTCTGACAGTCCGCCTCCGACAAACGGTAGATTTTTCGTATTTTCCCTGTCAGATCTGACAGTAGGCAGGTGGCAGGTTTGTCTTTATGTTGCTAACGAGACGGCACTCATAGCGCATCGTTTTCCAACGTGCTGCCAAACACTGCCACATGACCATCGGTATTGACCAGTCAGAACCAGGGAGCACCAAGATGAGAAACGCCCTCCTTTCATTGCTCCTTGTAACACTATTAGGCTGCTCACCCATCGCCACCCAGTCACCGGTCGAGCAAGGTGTCAGCAATAGTCCAAACGTAGCAATGACAGGTCCGCAAGTGGTCGAGCTATTGAACCAGCTCTACAACTCCAAATTCGTGAACTGCCATGAGTCAGCCAATCAACCGGCTTTTCTCTGTTCCGGGATCATTCTTCGAGTCACGGACAAGCAGCCTGGCGAAACGCATCACGTATGGAACCCAAGCCCAACCTCAATCAAGAACGGCGGAGTATCGTTTTCCTTCCTCAGGGCAGACTCGAAATTCGGCCGTCTGGCCTGGGGCAAAGGCAATGGATTAATGTTGTACCCCATCTTCGGTGCGCCGCAAGACAAGGTCGATCTGGACGTTTTGTGCTCCTTTCCCATCGATGGCTGGACCTGGAACCGCACCACCCCCTGTGGTCCACACGCCTCTTTTCCCGCGACAAGCCAGCGTTGCCGAAGTGCGGGTGTGACCACCGCCGAGCAATGGAAAAGCGTTTGGGATAACTCGCCCAACAGTCATCACATTCGACAATGTGGCTTCGACGTTTCCGAGGCAACCGGAAGGCCGGCTGCAGCGGCTTTTTACCAATCGGTACGAGCCCGCACAATGTTGAGCCAAGTGTCTGCACATTTCTCCGAACAGAATGAAATCGTGATCAAGACCTGGCCACAGAACCTGCAAAACACCTTGCCTCTGATGGCCTTCTTTTATATCGCCGGGGGGGACAATGCCGGGTTATCTCAAGCCCGAGACAATCAGAAGGATTTCTATGATTCCACTACTTCCAGAATCTGGGTGCCGGTGATCCGTCTGTATCCCCCATCCACATCAGCCCACGATGCAACATTCCAGTACGTTGACACGGATCAGTTGATCAAACCCTGATTCAGCCCGTGCTGCTCACCGTGCCTGCACTGCAAACGCAGCCAGTAGCGTCACCGCCAGATTGGCCTCGTCACGTGTGCAGGACTGGACCAAGCGAGGGCGATGGTGCTAGCCGCGTTCACGCGGTATCAGACTCTGCAATTGCAGCGCCAGAAAATTTGCATCAAATACAAACGTGTCGGGATCCTTCAACCCATTGGTCTTGCGCCACTGCCACTCACCGTCTGCCAATCCCACCAGGGAAATACTGCCGTAACGTGCCGCCGTAAGGCCCATCACCGCCAGGGAAATCTGCCCCGCGCTGCCCATCACATCCGGCACGAACTCTACCGGTTTGCCGGCAATCACGATGCTCAGCTTTTCCGTCTTGAAGGTCGAGGTTTCCACCGGCGTGCTCGGCCCGAACGCGACATACGTCTCACGGCTGACTTCCAGCAGATTGGGCATTTGTACCGGCGCAAGCCATTGCTCAATGTTGCCGAACAACTCGATGATCCGGGCGGCCCACGCCGCCGACTGGGTCTCGAACAGTTGGGCCTTGTGCGCTTCGCTCTCGGCATAGCGGCGAAGCATATCGCCCAGTTGTTGTACGTCGTCCATTGTTGCACTCCTCGGCTCAAAGCCTGCGAACTCCGATAGTGGCAGATCAACGTGCTGGCGTACGGTTAACCACCGATTCAAGCTCCGCATACGCTTAATCCAGACGAACGGTAGGATTTGCCCCCTCCACCTGTCAGATCTGACAGTAGGCAGCCAGCGACAGAGGGTTTTAGATAAACCCTCGAGTTGCTTGAGTTCCGGAGAAGCCGCATGACCGTCGATAACGGTAAAACACAACCCCAAGACATCGCCCCTGTGATAATTCCAGGCTGGGTTACAGCCATACAACATCCGGAAAAGCCACATGGCGGAGTTCCCCTGTCGTTGCACAACAGTGGCTTTCTCCAACTGCTAATCGATCCATGGCTCAACCATAGCGCCTATGACGACGCAGGCATATTGCTCGGAACCTCGGATGTCGCGGTGATCAACAAGGTTACCCAGCCGGGCGAGGA
The DNA here is from genome assembly GCF_054682705.1 of Pseudomonas sp. H1_D05. Taxonomy (NCBI): domain Bacteria; kingdom Pseudomonadati; phylum Pseudomonadota; class Gammaproteobacteria; order Pseudomonadales; family Pseudomonadaceae; genus Pseudomonas; species Pseudomonas sp. H1_D05. The sequence goes on along the minus strand of NZ_CP162825.1, from coordinate 4,913,396 downwards.
GAATCAGCGGTTCAACATGTATCTACCTGCCGCACTATTGAAAAACGACATCAACCTGGTACGCCTGCAAGTGACCCGAGTCGGTCAGGATCCCGAAACTTCGGAGGCGCTGAAAGTGCTCTATTACACCCCGCGCCCCGGTGACCAGATTTCGGGGGGTGGAGACAATCCCAATCTGATCATGAGCCTTCCGGCCGATGTCATCACCGACGGCATCGATGCCGGCCGCGCAGAAAAGGGCGTGGATGTGACTCTGCGTTACATCCATATGCGCGAGCGGGACATCATTACGCTTTATTGCGATAGCCTGGAAAAAGAGCATGTCGTCAGCGCGGCGCAAGCAGCGGCAGGCAGCGTGGTATTGAAACTGGTCGCCATCGACTTCTGGCAGGACAACCCCAAATTCGCCATGCGTTTCAGAGTCACCGATCAACTCGGCAACTCTTCCGGCCCCCAAGCCATCTGGTCAAAAACCACGTTGATCGATGTTCACTTACGCCGACAACCGGAGCTCGATCTGATCAGGCCCAAGGTACTGGAAGCGAAAGAGTCCGGCGGCACGCTACTGAACTTCATCAAGGATTTTTATGAAGCCAAGTTCGCCACGGCAGAAGTCAACTACACAGGCTCCGACACAGGGCAAACGGTAAAAGTCCAATGGCTCGGACGCAACTTCACCTACACCACTGAGGTGCAGACTGTAAAAACACCTGGGAAACGTTGCATTTCCAGATTCCGCGCCTGGAGGTCATCGACACTATGGGGGGCGGTGGTCGGGCAGAAGTAACCTACACGGTCAGATTGCCCGGCACTACCGATGACAAGCCCTCTCGCGATCTGAATCTGGCATTCACCGAGCAGAAGCACCTTCTAGGGCAACCCACGATCAATACGGACAGAACCAATTTAAGGGTTTACTACCCGACACTTGAAGCTCCCTACAGAGTGCGTATGGCGTTGCATGGTGTGACCACCCGCTATAGCGACGAGGTGGACATCGTCAACGAGTCTTACACCAACTTCCCGATTCCAGCGGCGTGGATCACAGAGAACCGCGGCAAAGACGTGATGTTCAACTACACGCTCAAACGTACCGGGACCAGTGAGCCACTGATCTTTTCATGGTGCCTCAGGGTGAGGCTCTAGCGAGTTACGAGGCAGGGCAACCGCAATCAAACCGACATTTCTCATTACCCTGAACGGTGAAGAGCAAATCATCATGCGCCAAATAATCGGTTTCATATTAATCGCTGTGTTGTTCGGTTGTTCCCAAGACACCCGGCAACTGCCGGCGCCCACCATTACCAATATAGTCCAGAGCATTGATGGGCCTGCCATTGCCGCACGCCTTTCAACCCTGTACGACCGCAAGTACGCGAACTGCAACAACTCAAACTCTCAACCTGCGTTTCTCTGTTCAGGCGTCATAATCAGAGTCACCGTCAAGGATCCTGACAACAAATATAAAGTCTGGGAACCGAGCCCGACTTCGGTAAAACAGGGCATGGTGACATTTTCCTATCTGCGAGCAGACTCCAACATCGCACGCTTCGCTTATGGTTATAACAACGGCTACATACTCTTTCCGATATTCGAAGCGCCCACAGACAAGCTTGATCAACAAATACTGTGCTCTTACCCGTACGACGCTTGGAGTCACACTCGTGGCAATACCCCTTGTGCAGCACACGCGAGCTATCCAGCGCAAAGCCAGCTATGCCAAAACGCGGGCGTGACCACCGCAGAACAATGGTACGAAGTCTGGAAAGTGCCCGGCGGCAGCCCCAATCAACGGCAATGCGGCTTTGACGTCAGGGATGAACGCAATGCATTGGCCGGCCCGGCGTTCTATCAATCCATACGCGCCAGAGGGCTGCCCAATCCGCGCAACGAGAATCACAACGAAATCCAGATCAAGACCTGGTGCGACCCCACCAGCGCCAACCCTGCCACTTCATGTAAACAGTCCTTCCCTGCCAACAGGTTTCCGATCATGGCGTTCTTCTACTTAAACGGCAGCGCGGGCCTGGCGGACGCCCAGTACAACCAGCGTGATTTCTATAACTCGACCAATCCGAAAGTCATCGTACCGATCATTCGTCTGACGCTTGCCAGTAGTGGCACGACTTTTACTTACATACAGGCCGATCAGGTGATCCTCCAGTAAGCCCATTCCAACTCTAGTTGAAGGAAAAGGAAATCATCATGTACAAAATAGTCGCATTCTTGCTGATCGGTTTGTTGACGGCATGCTCACAGCCTGCATCGCAATCACTTGATGTAATCGACGCGAGCGCAGTGCAGAGCCAGAGAATGGATGGCCCGGCTACCGCCACTTATCTCACGACGCTCTACGCCCGCAAGTTCCCCAATTGCAACAAAGTGGATTCGCAACCTGCCTTTCTATGTTCAGGGGTGATGATCAGGGTTACGGAAAAAGACCCGAACAATACTTATAAAGTCTGGGATCCGAGTCCGACCTCGGTAAAAAATGGCGGAGTCAACTTCTCCTATCTGCGTGCTGATAGCAACTTCAGCAAAATGGCCTGGGGCAACGCCAATGGCTACATGCTGTATCCGATATTGGAAAGGCTTGCCGGCACTGACCAGTTAGCAGTGCTATGTGCGTATCCCATGGACTCTTATGGATGGTATCGCAGTGCAACCGCCGTTTGCGTTGCTCACCCTTCTTACCCGAAGAGTGGCCACTGCCAGGATGCAAACATAACCACCGGCGAGCAATTCAAAGCGGCTTGGGATGGCGCTCCTGGCGATCAAAACCGGCGTCAATGCGACTTTGATGTCAGAGACGAACGCAACATGCTCGCCGGCCCGGCGTTTTATCAATCGCTGCGCGCCAAGAGCTTGTTAGGGCAAACAGGCTTCGCCCAATGGAACGACATACTTATCAAAACCTGGCCTGCCGGCAAGCAAAACACCTTCCCCATCCTGGCGTTCTTCTACCTCGGTTCGAGCACCGATCCCAAGCAGCTCGCCGATGCGAAATACAACCAACGGGATTTTTATAACTCGACCAGTGCGAAGGTGATCGTTCCCATCATTCGCGTGGAGTTGGCCGCCAGCGCGACCGGTACAGCGACGTTCACCTACTCCGCAGCAGACCAGGAAATCAGATAATGAGCACTGTTCGCACAATCTCTACAACGTTCGCAATGGCTGCCATCGGCCTGACGGCACTGTTGAGCTGGCCGGCTCATGCGCAGCCAAAATCGGACGACCCGGATAGCTTCATTCTGACGGTCGAGCGCTGCGTAAAATACATTCAGAGCGCGCATTGGGTGTATCGGGAATATGAATGGACTTTTTCCATCACACCCACACCTTGTGCCAGGAAAACCCTCCCGGAAGCCACGCCTTTTATTTGGGATGAGTTGACACGTGATTATTCCAACAGCCGCTATTGGCAAAATACCCACGGCATGCGCCACCAACTGATTTGCCACTTGGCGATCGCGCGCGATAAACCCGAATGGAATCTCGAGCCGTGGCGTCCGGATGTCGGATATGCCAAGACACTCGCCGCCGGTTGCAATCACGTCATCCCGTTACCTGAGCCTGCACCATGACACTTGCGTAAAACTTCATCGTTACAGTTATTTTGCTGCTGGCATCCATCCTTTAACCCAAGGAAACTCGGTGCAGGCCTGTCTTCACTCGCGTCAGGCCATTGCCCGAGGAACTTCAATGCGCACCATCGGCCTGATCGGCGGCATGAGCTGGGAATCCAGCGCCGAATACTATCGACTGATCAATCAGCAAGTCCGCGATCGTCTCGGCCCGTTGCGCTCGGCGCAAATGCTGATGTACAGCGTCGACTTCGGCCCTGTCGAACAGGCCCAGCACGCCGGGCGCTGGGACGATGCGGCGGCGATTCTGGTCGATGCTGCGCGCAGGCTTGAAGCGGGCGGCGCGGAATGCGTGGTGCTGTGTACCAACACCATGCACAAGGTCGCCGAACAGATTCAGGCGGCGATCAGCATTCCGTTTCTGCACATTGCCGAACCGGCCGCACAGGCGGCTCTGAACATAGATGCACGCACGGTCGGATTGCTCGGCACCGCATTCACCATGGAACAGGATTTCCTCAAGCGACGCCTGGTCGCCAAGGGTTTGACCGTGTTAGTGCCGGACGAGGCCGAGCGTAATGAAGTCCATCGGATCATCTACGACGAACTCTGCGTCGGCGTGATCAGCGATCAGTCGCGACAAATCTATCAGCGGGTCATTGAATCCCTGACCGCACGCGGCGCGCAGGCGATCATCCTCGGCTGTACGGAAATTGGCATGTTGATCAAACCCGAACACAGCGCCCTGCCCCTGCTCGACACCACCGAACTGCATGCACAGTCGGCGGTGACGTTCGCCCTGGGCGACTGACTCAGGTTTTCGGACGACTGCGCAGACGGGCCATGCTCAGGGTGTCGACCCATTGCCCATCCCGCACGGCGTAGTCGCGGAACAGGCCTTCTTCCTCGAAACCGAACTTGCGGTAGAGGCCGATGGCCGCTTCGTTATCGGCATACACGGTGAGTTCGACGCGGTGCAGATTCATCCAGTTGTCGGCAACCTCCAGCGCCGCCGCCAACAGCGTCGAGCCCACGCCTTTGCCCTGCCACGCCACGGCGACGCCCATACCGAAACTGCCGGCATGCGCCCGGCGCATCCGTGAATGAGCCTCCAGCCCCAGATTGCCGATCACCACACCCTGATGCAGCGCAACCAGCTTCACCGCCCGTTCGTTGTCCGCCAGCAGGCGCTGGCGCCAGACCTCAACGGACTGAAACGGCATCTGCAGCACCTGACGCGCCACAGCTGGATCGTTGTACAGCGCAGTGATGCCCTCAATGTGCGATTCGTTGAAACGCTCGAGGTGGATGGCAGGGTTGTGGTCTGGCATGGCGGATCCTTCCTGGATCGATGTGTGGCTGACCACTCTAAACCGATAAACCGCTGTCTGGCGAATATCAAAATGTGGCATCCAGCCTGATGGCGACAGCGGTTTGTCAGCGACATGTTCAATGACTGACACCGCACCTTCACGAGCAGGCTCGCCGGCGTAAAAGCCCTGAAGCGAGTCCGGCTATACAACCGTTCGTCAGAAACCCGCCCGCACCTGTCAGATCTGACAGTAGGCAAACGTCCTGCTCAGGTGTTTGATCAAACCATCCCGGCAGTCCCGCGTATCAGGCCGCCCGACAAAGGAAGGTGCTTTCATGACAAACGATAAAGTGAACAACGCAGTGCTAGCGCTCTATCCCGGTCAAATCGACGGTGCGACCACAAATGTAATCAGCGACCCGACGCCGCCGCCAGATGTGCCCGTGCAAGGTGTGCCGTTGAACCTGTTCCTCCCCGTGCTCAATCTCAACGGAGTGCTGGCGGGCGCAGTGAAACTGCGCATCGATCCACCGCCGGTCGACAGCAGCGACGACATCAATGCCATCTCCTTCTGGCTCAACGGAAAAGAAATCCAGAGCACAACGGTCACCCCCGAAAATCGCGACAAACAGTTTTTATTTGATGTATTCCAGACCGACTTGCTGGACAACGTCGTCAACAAGATCCTCTATAAAACGCACCGCCCCAGCGGCAACACCGGGACTTCCACAGAGCTATGGGTGCTGTACAGCGACACCCTGCCCGGTGGCAACGATGTGCCGGAAGACGATGGCGATGAACACCCTGACCTTGAACTCAACTTTCCACCCGAACTTGGCGATCCACCACGAATTGGCAAGGATGAAGTCGAGAAAGGCGTCACCCTTACTGTCGACTATCCATACACGAAGGCCTACGACCGGATCACCCTGGAGATCCGCCGCGAGCGGTTCTCTTTCACCGTCAAACCGGCGGATGTTGGCAAACCTGTTCCTCTGTTCATTGATTCAGACAAGTTTCAACTGGTCGGCAGTCTGGATGCCTGCCCGTTCTCCTACACCGTGGTCGATCAACTACTCAATGCTACTCACAAGCGACGCTGGTCGAAGATCAGTCGAGCGGACATCAACCTTACCCAGTTGATTCTGGACAAGGCGATCCTGCGTGAAGTCATTGATGACGACATGGATGTGCCCGAGATCGTAGATCTGGACAAGATCCTCGGGGATTCACTATTGGTAGTGGTACCCCCCAAAGCAGGTATCCATAAAAAGGGCGATGAAGTTGTGGCGATGTATCGGGCCACCCAGCCCGATGCGCAATGGGAGCTGAATGGAATATTCGAAGAAAACTTCGGCGTGTTGCTGCCCTGCGTTATGAAACTGGAAAAAAGCAAAGTCGTTTCGGGCAGCAAGATTCAAGTAACGTACCAGCTCAAACGCAACGGCGAAGTCATTGGCGATTCAAGAGTGGCCAAGGCTGATGTGATTGGCGGCACAGTCGGTGATGACAAACCGGTGATCTCACTGATCACCGGATCGCCGAGTGGAGAGGAAATTCCTGATGGCAGCGACACTGTGGAAACCGCTGTCACGCTAACCGGCGTCGCGAAAAAAGGGGAAAAAGTCGAGGTGTTCAGCGGGCAGGTGTCCCACGGCAAACCCGATGTCGATGGCGTCACCGGTCTCTGGACGCTGCTCATTCCGGGGCTGGACGAGACAACATACGTTTTCGTGGCGAAGGAGTTGTATGGAGCGGGACAGAGTTCCGATGCCTATACGATTAATGTAGTGAGCATGCAGCCGCCGGTGCTGTTGGCACCGGCCGTCAATCCGATCGATGTGCTGGCTTACGAGCAAGGCGTCACCTTGCGCGTCGCGTTTGCGCAAGCATTGCCGGGGCAACAAGCGCAACTCAAAGATCGTGATCCGCTGCCTGGGAGTGAGCCGTTTCCAGTGGTGACGCTTGATCCGAATAGCCAGGCTGACTTTCCGCTTGATTCAGCGTTTCTGGTGGCGCGCAGGGGAACCAGTAGAAGGTTTTATTGGACATTGATCAGTGGCGGCAAGCCGGTGGGGGATTCGACGGATTTGACGTTGGTTATTAATTCCATTGCCGAGAATGATCCTCGGTTGCCGACGCCGAATATTGCCGGGGAGACTGGTGAGGTACTGGAAACGAATGAACTTGAATCCAACGCTAGGATTCTTTCGGCGAAATGGCCTTTGCAGAAGCCGGGGCAACCGCTCTGGATCACGTGTGAAGGTAGTGACAAGAACGGAAATCCGGTTACAGAGGTGGTTCGCAGTGGCGAGCCGAATGATTCGGCAACTGGATTATCGGTGACAGCGCCCGTCGACTGGTTGAAAGCGCTAAAGGATGGTACGGATTTGCGGGTTAAATGCGCTTTCAGTCTCGATGGTGGTACTGATGGGAACGCAGCGGTGCCTCTTCTGTTACGTACTTATAAAATCAGTGCATTCGTGGAAGTTCGACCTGCGATTACCGGAGTAAAAGATTCGATCCGGGAAAACATTGCAGAGGGCGGAACGACAGCCGATTTCGCTGTGACGTTAAGCGGAACTGCAAGTGCCGGTCAGAATATTCAACTCTACGATGGAGCGTCCACGATAGGGCCTGTCATCAAGGCTCAGACAAACGGAGATTGGAGTCAGACAATCGATGGCTTGACCCTCAGAACGTACAGTTTTACTGCTGTTGCGAAATATGGCAGTGGATTGGTGTCGACCCCGCCGAGGACTTTAAAGGTTGTGGATTACGTGGAGGAGAACTTTGATGATCTGCCAGATCATACGATAAAGTACCAGGAACAATTTGAGACGCCTGCAATAACCATTGAGAACATTGGCAACCCAATTGGCATTAGTGCGCCTATTCAATCATTTCCTGGAAAAATAGAGGGAAAAGTGCTGGGGGGCTCAACCTATACTCTAGGACAATTTAAGATAAGACTGAAACCAACGTATAGAAGAATTAGTTTTTGGATCGCACAATCACCGGCCACACAACCCGCAACGATCTACCTATATATGAATCAAACATTAATTACGACCAAGCAACTACCTCAAAACCCCACTCAAACGGTTCAATTATGCGATATCCCAGCAAGCGCAAGCTTTAACTCAATAACATTTGTCTTTACTGGAGGAACCGGCACAAACTATCAAATTGATTACATACGACTCTACAAATAACGCCACCCTCACGGAAACATAACACGACTAGCAATCAGACGGGTTTTAGGCTGATGCTGAAACATTTGCGTTGTGCCCGATAAGTCAGGTTTTCAGCGGCTGATCGGGCGCTATCGCTAGCAGGCTCACTCCAACAGTTGGATTGAGTGCATTCAGTGGGCGTAAAGCTCCCACAGTTTTCCAGGGTGTTGACCCGATCCAGATTCACTATAGATCCCTGTGGGAGTGAGCTTGCTCACGAAGGCGTCAGTTCAGTCTCCATCGTCGGTGAATGTGCCGGCGTCTTCGTGAGCAAGCTCACTCCCACTCTGGATTGTGGTCGGACACAACGCCCCGTTCGGCCTCTAACCCTGTGGGAGCTATCAGACCGCTTTCGCGAGCAGGCTCACTCCTACAAGGGAATGCATCACGGCTGGAACCATTCCTGACGTTCATTGAAGGTGTGGTGGATGAGGTCCGTGAGGGTCTGCACTTCGGCCACATTCTGCGACTCAGCGTTAACGGCCAGCCATGCCTGTAACCGCATCGGTTCATCGAACAGCCCCGGCAGTGCGATCAGGCCTCGATCAAACCGGCTCATATACGCCGGCAACAACCCAATGCAAGCGCTGCAACGAATCATCTCCAGCATCAACTCATAAGACTGCATCTGCACCACCCCGGCCAACCTCTGCTCAACCAGGTCATTCCACGGCCGGAAGCTGCTGATCTGTCGGTCATGTTGCCATTGCACCAGCATGAAGTCGGCGAGGTCGTCGGGGGTGTCCGGCCGTGCAGTGACGCGGGAGTAGCGTTTGGCGATGTGTGGCAGGTAATCGAGGCGTGCCAGCGCTTGCGGTTCGCTGGTGGCGAAGGTCGGGCCGGGGTGCGGGGTTTCGCCGTGGGCGAGCCAGAGGACGATGTCGGCGCTGACCGCACGCAGGGACAGTTCGCTGTCCAGCGCGATGATTTCCAGGCGCACGCTGGCGTTGCGCCGCAGCAGTGCGATGAGATCGCGGCCGAGGATGTCGTGGAGGATCGATTCGGCGACGGCGAGGCGGATCAATGGTTGCTCGATCACCGGCAGTTTGCGTTCGTTGGCCAGCGCTATGAGTTTGGCCTGTAGCTGTTGGCCTTCGCGGGTGAGGCTCAAGGCGCTGCCCTGAAAGCTGAACAGGGTGTGTTGCAGTTCTTGCTCAAGCTGGGCCAGTTGTTTGCGCAACAAGGTCGCGCGCACGTTGAGGCTGCGCGCGGCTTGCATGAAGCAACCGCAGCGGGCGCTGACGAGGAAGTATTGCGCGACTTCGCTGTCGATGGCGGCGGCGTGTGCGAGCCACGGTTCGCTGTGGTCGTGCGGCCAGTGGTAATCGTTGGTGCCCGGTCGTCCTGCGGGTTCGGTGAATGACATCGATGACTCCCTGTCGATCTTTGTATTTGTCTTAACGCAGCTCCCTGTAGGAGTGAGCCTGCTCGCGATAGCGGTGTGTCAGTCGACATTTCTTAACCTGACACACCGCTATCGCGAGCAGGCTCACTCCTACAGGGGGTTTGTGGTGAAGGTGAAATCAGTGTTTTTCCTCGAGGACTTTGTTGAGTTCAGCGCCGTCGATGCTCAGGGTTGCGGTGTTGAGCATGCCGTCCAGATACGCCTGGGCAATCTGCTCCTGCCGCTGCGCACGCAAGGCCTGGGTCAGTTGATCGCGCAGTTCATCAAGAGTTGCGGCGCGCGCCGGTTGTTGTTCGGTGAGTTTGATCACGTGGAACCCAGCGGCGCTTTGGACGGGATCAGAGACTGCGCCAACCTTGAGCCGCGCCACGGCGCCACGCACCTCCGGTACCAGTTGCTGCAACGGTTGCAGGCCACTATCACCGCCGCGTTCAGCGGTGACGCGATCCTGCGAATACTGCGTCGCCAGTGCAGCAAATTCCGCCGGTGTCGCCTGCGCTTTCTTGCTCAGCTCGGTGGCCTGCTTGCGCACAGCCTCAAGACCTTGCGGATCATTCACCCCAAGGAAAATCTGGCTGACCCGATACAACGCCGGCGTCTGCCAATTCGCCTTGCCGGCGTCATAGGCCTGCTGCAATTCAGCCGCACTCGGATAATCCGCCGGCACCTGGCTGACCGAACGCAAGTAATCACGGAACACGATCTGCTCAGTCGCTGCCCGGGTCTGCCGCGCAACCTCGGGACGCTGCGCCCAGCCCTGCGCATCGGCCTGCTCGAGCACCGCTTTCTCGGCCAGACGCGTGCGAATCCAGCGCTCCAGCGCCTCACGATTGCCGCGCAATTGTTCGCGGGTTTCCGGCGGAACTGTAGCCAGCAACGCCTGAAGTTCCGCAGGGGTTACCTGCTGATTACCCAACCGCGCCACCGCCGGCCCCGTTGCAACCGCCGCTACGGACGACGATTGCTGGGCGGCGACCGGGTCACTGCCCGGCCGCACCACCAGCGCCACGGCTACCACCAACAACGCCACCGCTGCGGCGCTGATCACCATGGCAGGCTTTTTCACAGCGCGACTTCCTCTTGCTCGGCGACGGCGACTTTGGCGGTCTGCGCGCTGCCGTTCTGGGTGAAGTCACGCAGATAAACGATGAACTCCTGCAACAGGCGATCCCACAATTCCAGGTTGCCACGCAGGTGATCGTTGCTCACGCCCGCCACCACCACATCCATTTCCATCACCAGAAACTCGCCCTGCAACGACAAACGCGCAAAACGACGGCTCGCGTTCCACTGCTCGGCCACACCCTGTGGCAACTCACCCTGCACCCGCAGCGCACAGCTGAAAGTGAAATCGACGTAACTGCCCTGCTCCACCGCCGGATTACCAAAACGCACGGCGTAACCAATGCCCTGGCTAGCGCTGAGCAACTGGACGATGCCGTTCTGCTCGGTTTCGTTGACGCGATAACCTGCAGCTTGCAGGACTTCGGTCAGGGATTTTGGCGATACGTGGCTGATCAATTGAGTCATTGTTTCTTCCTTGTTTGTCAGTGCGTGAGCGCGGCTTGCGGCGCGTCGAATTGAGTCTTGTAAAGGTCGTCGCCAAACCCCTGAGCCAGTTCATCGAACTTGACCCGGGCGCTGCCCGCGAAGGGCTGGCGGATCTTCATCACCTCGGCCACGTCGATGTTTTCGTAGGCAGTGAGGATCTGCTTGGCGACGCCGTACATCTGCTGATTCTTGACTGAACATTGCTGCACTTGTGTGTCACGTTCAGTCAATTGCGCTTGAAGCTTAGACCGTTCTGCCTCTTTAGCTCGGGCCATGACCAGCAACTCGTCATAGGCCTTTTTGAACTTGCCGGTCTGCTCGGCGCTGGCCGCTACCTGTGCCTGCGCCTGGCTGTGCAGGCTCTGCTGCTGCCCGGCCAGTTGCTCAGCGACGCCTTTGGCCTTGGCCAGTTCAGCGCTCAATTGCTTGATTTGCGCCTGCGCAGCCTTGGCTTCGTTTTGCGCCGCCAGTTGCGCGGCGCTGGCCTGGGCCTGCTGACTTTGCAGGGCCTGCAACTGTTGCGTGGTGCTGCGCAATTGCGTGCGCAGGCGCTCTTCCATGCCTTCGGCATTCACCCCGGTGGCAATCAACAGCCCGAGCCCGAGCAACACAAATCGCGTTTTCATAACCCTCTCCCGGCGCCTTAGAAGCGCGTGTTGATCTCAAGCTGCAAGACGTCGATGTCGAACGGCGCGCCGTACACCGCTTCGGTACTCATCCAGCGACCGGTCGCGTAAACGTTCTTCGCCAGACCATAGTTGCCGCCGATGAAATAACCCTTGGCGTTGGTGCCGCCGAGGTGGAACGACGAGTCGTTGAAGCCGTCCGGCAAGGCATCCGGCTGGATGTACTTGTAGCCAGCGAACATGTTCCAGTCGCCCTGCTTTTTCAGGTCCAGCGCGCTGCCGAGAGTGAACTGCACCATCCACGCATTGGCGCCGCTTTCAATGTCGCCGTTGCTGTCGAGGTTGTTGACGATCTGCCCGGCCGAACGCTTGCGCATGTCGCCTTCGTCGTAGGCGAGGTTGTGGATGTAGTTGCCCTGGCTGCGCAGTTTGAAATCTTCTGGCAGGTCGGCATCCCAGACCATGTTCAGATCGAGCAGGTTGAATTCCGAAGCGAGGCCAACAAACTGCGGCTGCGGCGTGGTGGTCGGGTTGAGCGGGTTCGGCGTGATGTCGCGCAGCAGGAACACGCTGTTGCCCTTCTGCATGAACGCTGCGCGGCTGCCATCGCTGTCGCAACCTGGCGCGCCGGCCCACGGTTCGCAAGGGCTGGAACGCTGGCCTTGAATGTCGTCGAAGCGGTAGTAAGCCAGCGCGCCTTTCAAACGGTTGTTGCTGTTGATTGCCCACTTGGCGCCGATCTGCGCGCCGTACAGCCACTTGTTGTCGCTCTCTTCCTTGTCGAAGCCGTTGCTGCTGGCGGTGTCGTTGGTGTAATCCACCGGGAACGCACCGACGGTGCCGAACACGCCCCAATCGCGGTTGAGTTTGTGGTCGAAAATCGCTGCCACACCGTCGAAGTTCAAATCGTTGGAATAGAGCATGTCGGTGGACATGAACGGGTTGGCGAAACGCCCGCCGGTCAGGGTCAACTCATCGGTCGGCTTCCAGTTCAGGTAACCCTGATCGAGCCAGATGTCCTTTTTGGCGAAACCGCCGCCGAGGCTTTGTGTGGTCGATACCGGGTTGTTGTCCGAGCCGGTGCCGATGCGAATGCCGGCAGTCCATTGCGGCGAGATCTCGGCTTTCATGCCCAGCCGTGCGCGGATGCGGAACTGGTTGGTGCGGTCTTCGCGGGTGTTGAGCAGTGGCGGCAGATTGGTGCTGCTGTTCGGGTTAACGTCGTACGGGCCATTGTTGTTGAGCTTGGCGAAGTCGACGATCTCGTTGCTGTTGCTGTCAGAGTAGTAGCGCGATTCATCACGCAGGCGAATGTCGCCGTCGAAACTGATGCGCGCCGCCCATTCCGGGAAGCTGTTGGGCGCGGCCCAGTTTTCCTGTTTGGCGGTGGCCATGACTTCGGCTTTGACCTGGTCGCGGATCTGGTCGCGCACCGCTGCCGGCACGTATTGCACACGCACGTCACCCGGCGCAGCGACCGGCCCGGCCGCGACTGCGGTGGATGCGGCGGCCTGTTTGGCCTGGGCCGCTTCGTTCTGCGCCTGAGCGATCAGCGCGTCGGCCTTGTCCTGTTTCAGAATGCCCTGCTCGACCAGCAAGCGGATCAGATTGATCGTGGCGTTCTCCGAGGGCGCAGGCGCTGCCACGGCCTGACCGACCAGGGTCGCAATGACCATGCCGACCGCCAGGGACAATCGATTCACATTGGAAATCATCTGCACACAACTCCTTTTGGCAAAGCGTAAATAAGTGAATTAACCCGGACGCCGCCCTTGCAGGGACAGGCGCACAGGCAACGTGATGGAGGCCGGTGGCCGTTCGCTCAGCGCCGGCGCACCGCGTAACGCGGCCAGCACTTGCGTATCAATTTCGGGGTTACCGCTGGACTTGATCAGCTCGACCCGGGTGATTTCGCCGACGCCGCTCAGCCACACGTCGGCCTGCAGCGAGAACGCGAGGTTGCGCAGCTCAGGGTTCTCACGCAGCAAACGCTGGAAGGTGAACGCCAGAAACTGGCTGTACGTCCCCGTGCCCAGACGCCCGCCGCCGGTCCCGGCCATGCCGCCGCCCTTGCCCGCGCCGATATTGAAAGCGTCATTGCCGGACTGCGCATCGCCGTCCATTTGCATCGGGTTGGCCAGATCGTCCGCCGGCGATGGCGGTGCCTCTTCCTCGGGCTTGACCTCTTCTGGCTCGGGCGTTGGCTCGGGCTCGACGACTTTTTCTTCGACCGGGGTTTCCGGCTCCGGCGGTTTTTCTGGCGGCGGAGGTGGCGGCGGTGGCAACGGAATGATCGTCGGCACCTTCGGCGCTTCGCGGCGGATGCCGCTCATGTCATTGGCCCACTGCCACAGGAACCACGCGGCGAGCGCGCCGATCAGCAAGCCGGCGCCCCACTTCGCATAACGCAGCGCTGGTTTTTTCACCGGCAGCGGCTCGATCGGGAGTTGTGCGGTCATGACTCAGCCCTGACTCGGTTTGCCGGTGACGAGACCGACCTGGGACAGTTCGAGCCGGCGCAACAGATCCAGCACTTCGATGACTTTCTGGTATTGCACGGTCGCATCGCCGCGCACGATCACCGGGAAATCCGGGCTCTGCGCCTTCTCGATGCGCAGGCGTTCTTCCAGTTCAGCCAATGTCACCGGATAGGCGTCGAGGAACACCTGGCCGCCGTCGTTAACCGAGATCGCCTTGGTCTTGGCCTCGGACAGCGACACGGAGGCGCTGGCCTTGGGCAGGTTGATCTGGATCCCGGAAACCTGCGCGGTGGCGGTGAGGATGAACATCACCAGCACCACCATCAGCACGTCGACCAGCGGGGTGATGTTGATGCTGTCCACCGCGGCATCGTCATCATCGTCGTGGGAGGCATTTACAGAAGCCATGTCAGTGCTCCTCAGGCCGGTACGGAGTGGTTGGCGTGATGGCCGCGATGCGACGCTTCACTGAACTGGCTCTCGCCGTGCATCTCCGCCAGACGGGTGATGAACTCGTCGACGAACACGCGCATGTCGGCGCTGACTTCCTTGTTGCGGGTGATCAGGCGGTTGTAGCCAAACAACGCCGGGATCGCGACGAACAGGCCCATTGCCGTGGCGAGCAAAGCAGCAGCCATACCGGGAGCGATGGCGTTGATGTTGACGTCGCCGGCCATCGCGGTGCCGAGGAACACCACCATGATCCCCAACACCGTGCCGAGCAGGCCGATGTATGGGCCGCCGGCGATGGCGTTGGACAGGGTCGAGAGTTTCGAACTCAGTTGCTGGTTTTCCCGGGTACGTACGCCGTCCATGGAGCAGCGGATCGCTTCGATGGTGGCCGCTGACACCGACGAGGTATCGGCGCCCTGCTCGCGACGGGTGCGGATCTCTTTCACCGCTACCAGATACAGGCGCCACAGCGACGAATGCTGCAAACGCTGGGCGAGTTGCGCGTCGTCGGCGAACATCTCCAGACGCGTGCCGACCTTGGCGAACTGCACGCGGAAGTCTTCGTTGGCGGCAGTGACACGGCTGAGGCTGCGGTTCTTGCGCAGCATGATGATCCACGACTGGAACATCATCAGCACCAGCACGGCGATGATCACCCAGGCATCGATTGGCACGGCGTTGAGCAGGAAGCCGAGGCTGCCGAAACCGAAACCGGACTGTTCTTCGTCGACACCGTAAGCGACCAGTTTCGACTCGGCGCCTTGCGAGGTGGCATCGGCCAGCAGCAGTGCTGCCGGACGTGACACTTTCGACAGGCGCAATTCATCGATAGCGCCCACGAACGGCTGAAAAGGACCTTCGTGCACGTCAGCGCCGATGGCCATGACCGAGTTGAAGGCCGGCATCGCCTGGGCGAGCGTGGCGGCTTCGCGGCCATTGATGAACAGGGTCACTTTGGAACCTTCAGCAGTCAGCGCAACGTGCTGCCATTGGCCCGGATTCAGCGCTTGTGTGGCGACGGCGCGTTGGCCATCGATCTCCACAAACGGCACGCCTTGGTTCGCACCGATCAGCAAGCTGTTGGCGCCTTCGCGACGGGCGAGAATCAGTTGCTCGCCATTGGCCTGATCCAGACGCAGCCAGGCACTGAAGGTGAACGCACTGCCAGCGTTGTGCTGCAGCGATGGACTGGCCGGCAGCAACAGCGGCTGACCGCTGAACTGCAAGGCGCGCCCGACTACGCCGTCAATCGCCGCGCCGGTCGCGCTTTGTGCGGTATTACCGTAGGCGGTGGTGTCTTTGGCCGGGGTGCCAGTGGCGCCGTCAAAGTGATAGAGCGCGGTGTAATTAGGGTCGAAGGTCAGTTGGCCGTTGCCGGTGGCCGGCGCCTTCTGATTGCCGTAATACATCCAGATGTCCTGGCGCTGAGCGCCCTCGACATTCGGCACATCGACCCAGATCAGCGCCATGCCCATCAGCGCATCAAAACTTTCGATCTGGTGGTTGAGCACGGTCTTGTCATCGGCGGCGACAAAGCGCAGGTCCGCGCCGTCCTCTTTCACCCCATCGAAGGTGAAGTTGCCGGTGTGCAGGCGCACCAGCAGCGCAGTGCGGCCAAGAGCCTGATTGATCGCCGCGCCTTGTGGCGTGGTGTCGACGGCGATCTGTTTACGGTAGTGCCAGTCGTCCTGCCACCAGGCCTGAGCCGTGGCCGGGAGCACGAAGCCCAGGCAGATCAACAACGAAAGGAAGAGGCGCTGCATGAACGTGCTCCTTGTCAGAAAGTGGCTTGAAGGTTGAAGTGCAGGCGCGATTCCTGCTTCGAGGTGTTCGGCCCTTCGAGTAGCGGGTAGCCCCAGTCGAGGCTGCCGGACAGCCATTTGCTCAGGCTGGCGCGGGTGCCGAGGCCGACGCTGGCCAGGGCGTAATTGGCGTCCTGGTCCGGCAGTTCGTCGCGCAGATACAGTTGCGCGCCTTCGGCGAAGGCATAGAAACGCCAGTCCTGCATCCATGTGCCGGCGTACTTGGCCAGCGACGGCGTGCGCACTTCCTGGCTGAGCAGCAAGCCGTCATCGCCGGTGCGTTCGGCAGCCAGATAGCCACGCACCGAGGTCGCGCCGCCGGCGGAGAATTGTTCGTTGGAAACCAGTGGCCCCGAGGCCAACTGGAAAGCGGCTTTGCTTGCGCTCTGCCAGTCGCTGTCGAAGGTCCAGGTGTAATTCGTGTCGCCCTTGAGCACAGCGAAACTCGGCTTGGCGCGGTAGCGCTTGTAGTCGAAATCTTCGTCGGAACTGCCGTAGCCGAAAATGCTGCGGGTCGCGGCAACCAGACTCAGACCCAGGCCGAGCTGGCTTTTTTCGCTGTAGCGATAGCCGTTGTAGGCGAAGGTGAACGGTGCGTATTGCAGCGGGACTTTGTCGCTCTCACCGGACAGGGTCAGGCGTTCGTCGAAGTCCTTGAAGTCGATGCCGGCCGACAGCGAGTTCGACCAGTTGCCGCTCGATGGCAACGTGTAAATCGCCGAGACGCCATAGGAATGGCCCTTGCCCAACACGTTGCTGCCGCCGATGGTGGCGACGTTGCTATCGGACTGGTAACCGGAGAACTGCACGCTCCAGCGATCCGTCAGCGGCGCGGTATACGAACCCGACCAGACCTTGGCGTTGTCAGTGTCCTGCGGCGCGGTGAAGTAAGTCAGGTTGATGCTGTGGCCGAGTTGCCAGAGATTGTTGTAGCCGAGGCTGGTGACGGTGCGCAGCTTTTCGGTGTCGGCGCTGTAGTCGTTGTTGAGGCCGACGCTGGCGGTCCACGGGTTCTGGTCTTCGACCTGCAGATCGACGTCCATGGTGCCCGGGCGCTGACCTTCGCGCACCAGCGGCATGACTTGCCGGCCCGGGGTTTTGTTGAGTTGCGCCAGTTCGCCCTCGGACCTTGGCGAAATCCGGCACCTCGCCTTCTTTCAGCGCCGGGACGTCGTCGCGAATGTCCAACGGCGAATAGTGTTTGGCGCCGACCACTCGCACCCGGCCGACCTTGGTTTCGCTGACTTGCAGGTAGACGATACCGTCGGCGACGGCTTGCTCGGGCAGCTCGACGAACACCGATTGATAGCCGCGTTGCTGATAGGCCTTCTGCAAGGCGTCCCGAGCACCTTCGATATCCGTGAGGGCTTTTTGCGGGCCGAGAAACGGGTACACCGCCTCTTCAATCGCGCGTGCATCGAGCACGGTGTTGCCGCGCACGAAGTATTCGTTGACGTCGACCAGACGCTGCGCCGCCGCGTTGTTGGCGGCCTCCTCGGCCAATGCCGGCTGCGCGCCCGCCGTCACCAGCAGCCAGCCCCACAGCGCCAGCCGTGACTTGAAAATCGGTTCCACACTACCCCCTGAATTCGCGATGACCTGTTGGCGTTTCGAACGCCGCGTGTATGGCGTCAATTGCTGGCTGTCGAGGCGCAGGCGTGTTTGCCCAGCCACGTGTGCAAAAGCGCGAAGTTCAACGAGAACTCGGGCATTTGCAGCAAGGCGCCGCAGAACACTTCGCCGATGATTTTTTGAATGAGCAGCACCGCGCGCGGCTCGTTGAGCAACGTGGCGATGTCGCGACTGAGGGCGTTGAAGCTCCAGACTTTCTGGTTCAGGCCCAGGCCAACGAACCAGCGGAACAGCAGGTTGTAATTGAGCTGTTCATACAGTTGCTGTTCGCTGGGCACCGAATACAGCAGCTGCAGAAGCAGGATGTGCATCACCGTTTGCGCGGGTATCAACATGCCCGGCTCGGCATTGAGGTCGTGCAGGAGTTCGCGGTGGGCGTCGAACAAGTCGTCGATCTGCGGGCGCAGCAACACCAGCGAATGGCCCGGCGGAATGTAGCTGGAGACCTCTTTCAAGGCGCCCTGCCAGTCATCCTGCGAGACGATCCAGACCCACGGCGCGCCGTAGCGATACACCGAAACCGGCTTCTTGCGCGCGGCTTCGACGATCTTCGACAGGCGTTGATCGAGTTCCTGCATGCCCACTTTCGAGTAGCGTTCCATAGTCCCCATTGCCTCACTCCCGGCGTCCCGCCTCGGCTTGTGAAAAGCGCCCCATTGGGCCCCTCAAGCGCGTTACATAGGCATGACCGGACTGGCGATGTGCTACCGAACTTTTGTCATAAAAGCTTCATTACAGGATTGATAGGGATTTAACAGACAACACAAAACCCTGTGGGAGCGAGCTTGCTCGCGAAAGCGGTGTGCCAGTCAATTAGAAGGTGACTGACAGGACGCCTTCGCGAGCAAGCTCGCTCCCACAGGTTTACCGTTTTATTTGTATTTGGCTTTAAGTCGACCCGGGATGGACTCGAGTCAGGGGCCAGCACATATCGAATAGGTGACTTAACGAAATATCGCGCAGGCGCCACACGGTAATTCAGTCCCCCATTCAAGTATGGCTAGTCGTTCTTCAAATGAAAGAATCCTTTTACTTTCAGCCTCTCCGGTCCTGGTGGAACCGGAGAGCCTTTCAACTTCATATCCATACTGAACAACCCAGTGGCTGTCTTGGGTGACTCTGTATACGAGACAGCAAATGAACCAGACTCAACACCATATTCGTAATGGTACGAATCGCTGTAGTCGATATACTTCACATCCAACAGATCCTTCGCGTCATATATTAGAAACGACTCTCTTTTGGGAAACGTTAATAGCAATTGTTTTTTTGGCTCCATATTTCCGCCCACACCCTGACGTCCAAATACGCTGAAACCGTAGGTTGTGTCGTCAAGGGTAACAATATCTGCCCGCATGCTTCCGCGCTGGTCGGTTTCCACTTCAAACAGGCCAATTGCATTGGCTACGACCACTTCAGTGTCCGTCTTCATTTTTGTCATCCTGATAGGCTATTTGTCTATTGAAAGAGCGGCACAGCCTGAACTTTCAATGCATGCTGCATAGACTGTGTCACCTACCATAAGTACATCCATCGCGGAAAAGATGTCTACTGTCAGACTTGACAGTAGACAAACTCAAAAAAATTGGGATCAGGCGTAAACTGGCCACACTTCAACGATCTTTCCACCCCGCACGGCTAACAAATCCCCAAACTGCAACAGCACTGCTTCAGTCTGCGTCGGACGCAGGAAGACTTGATCTTCCACAACCAATCCCACGGCATTCGAGCCATTGACCATTTCCTGATTCGAGCTGCGGCCGTACACCCCATTACTCTGCAAACCGGCTGGCGATTCGAACTCGGCCATCCAGTTACCGCCGTAGATGAAATAGGTCTGGCGCTGATTCTGATCCCACCACGACAACAGCTTCGACCTGTCATCCAGTGCCGGAATATTCACCGCGCCTGTGCTTTTCAAGACTGGCGTGGCGATGTAAGTCGCGGGCACATGCTCGGTCAGCGAAGGCAAATCGTAGTGCGTCGGTTTGAGCATCGCCGTGCCCACGGAAACCTCGGTACTCAGTTTCTCGTTTTCGTGAATGCGATAACTCGGACTGCCAGCAGTGTTCAGGCACAACCCGTCGAGCCACAACCCCGGGAACTGCTGTCGGGTGAAATCGACGCAGTGCTGATAAATCACCATGACCTTGGCGAACAATTCTTCCGGTGAACCGAGAATCCCCGGCACGCCCATGCCTACGAACGGGTCATAACCCATGAACCCGGCGAACTCCAGATGCTGGGGGTTAGCGCTGATCAGCGTGAGCATCTGCCCAAGGACATTCACATCACTGACCCCGCCACGATGCAGACCGACGTCCAGTTCGATGTTGATGCGCATCCGTGTGCCCAAACCCTGCGCCAGCGCAAGGTATTGCTGCAAACGCTCCGGCCCGTCGAGTAGCCATTGCAGTTGCTTTGCGGGATCGAACGGACCTTTGTGGGTTTGGTAGAACAGCTCTGCCGAACGCACCGGCAATGGCTTGCCGAGCAGGATGTCGGACTGTGGAAAAACCTGCGCATCGTGATTGAGAAACGGCTGATGAAACGACATCAGCCTCTGCGTTCCGGCACGCTGTGCGATGTAGCTCAAAAGTCCCGGTGCTGGCAGCGACTTCTCCACCAGCCGCAGGTGTTTGCCGCCGCGCTTGACCGATTGCATCACCACATCGATGTTGTGATCGAGGCGATCCAGATCGATCAGCAGCACCGGGCGCATAGGCCCCTTTTCCTTCAACTCCTTGTTCAGCGCCCGGAAGTATTCGCTGTACGGCGCGCCGCGATCGCCCGGCCGCAGCCACGCGCCAACGCCGACCAACAAAGCACCGACACCCAACGTGCCGAGCAGAAAATTGCGTCGATTGACCGCCATCAGCTCACCCCCCAGAATCGACGACAGATGCGCATTGAGAAACCGTCCACTCGGATCAAGCGCCTGACGCACGTCGACAAACTCGCGCCAGCGCGGATACAGCGGCTGCAGGTTCTTCGCGTTGAGCGTGTGCAATTTGCCCCAGTGCGGCCGTCCGTTGTACTTCCAGAAGATCGGCTCGACCACGGCGAAAAAGTTGTGATGATCCATCTGGTAATGCTGGTGTACCGAGATCGAACAGCTGTCGCGGCCCTCGAACATGCTCAGCGGAATGTCGTCGGCCTTGACGTATCGGTACTCAATGGGAAACCAGGTGCGCAGATCCTTGTCCTGAATCAGCTTGAGAATCTCACGCAGGCAAGCAGGGCCATGTTCGGCCGGCACTGAATACTCCATTTCGTTGAACCGCACCGTGCGCACATTGGCGTAGATGTCGAAGGAGTCGCCGACGCGGTCATCGAAACTGGCCAGATGGCGCAGGCTGTTGAGCAGCGTGCGGCGCAGGTCGGGAAAGTCGCTGGCGTATTTGTCGATCTTCTCGATCAGGGTGACGAACTCGTTGCCGCCCTCTTCTTCCGGGCTGATCGGCGGCGTCGCCGGGTCGTCGGTTTCGTTGAGCGCGATGGACAGGGCGTAGTCGGAATGCGTGACGACGAGCATTTCCCAGTGCTGGTTTTCACGAGTGTTGTTGTCGAGGTCTTCGAGCAGCTCTTCGGTCTTGGCGATCCACTGGCGTTCGCGCAGGCGGTATGCCGGGCGGTTTTGCAGACGGATTTTAGTAGCGACACCGAGCGCACCGAGGGAGACGCGGGCGGCGTTGAATACTTCGGGGTGGCGTTGGCTGTCGCAGTCGAGTACCTCGCCATTGGCCGTAACCAATTGCAGTCCGCAGACGTGGGCCGAGTAGGACTGGAAGTTTTTGCCAGTGCCATGGGTGGAGGTCGAAACGGCCCCGGCGAGGGTCTGGTAATCGATATCGGCCATGTTCTGCAGGGCCTGGCCGATGTCTTTCAGTGGCTGGCCCATGCGCGACATGGGGGTGCCGGCGGCGAATTCGGCTTGCAGGGTTTTCGCATCGTGATCGAGCAGTCCGCTGAAATAGCTCAGCGACAACAGCGTGCCGTCGGTGGGCACCAGCGCGCTGAACGAGTGCGCCGAGCCAACCGGGCGGATCTTGCCTTGTGCCTGCTGGATCACGGCCACCAGCTCATCGAGATTCTTCGGCGCCAAGCGCGCCGCTGGCAAACAACTCTGCCCGCCCGACCAGTTGCGCCACGGAATCAAGCGTGGCGCCCGCAGCAACTGGCCCAATGCCGGGTTCGTCGCCAGCGCACTGAACGCGCCAACGATACTTGCCCGTTGCAACAACTGACGCCGTGTCAGATCCATCGTCATGCCGGGCACCTTATTGTGGGAGCGCCTGGTCGGCCATGAAGCCGATCAATTGCAGGAATTGTTCTTCCGAACACTCGACGCACTGGCCCATCGGCGGCATGCCGTTATAGCCGTTGATGGCGTGATCGAGCAGCGTGTCGGTGCCTTGCTGGATGCGCGGTTCCCAGGCTTTGCGGTCGCCGGTGAGTGGTGCATTGGCGGCGGGATTGGCGTGGCAGAGTTGGCAGCTGTTGGCGTAGATCTGCGCCAGTGCCGGGTCTTTGGGTGTGGCGTTGCTATTGACGCTGGCCGGGGGTTTGGAGTCTTCGCCGCAACCAGGCAGCGCCATGGCCAACGCCAGCAGTAAGGTGAGTCGGATTGCCCGCATAACGGCCTCGCTTATTGTTGTGCTCACACCTTACGGCAGCGGCTGCAACGGGTTGAGGGCATTGCGGGACAGCGAGGGGGGCAAACGGGGCCAGCTCTCCCCCCGATGTGGATGTCCGCTCTGCTGTGCGCCTTTGCGTGACATTCGGGTGACATTTGCGGGTTTAAATTCCGGCGCATTCAGGCGTATAACCTGTGAAGGCTTTTTGATCTGCATACGGACATCAACACGGGGTAGCGACATGACCACAGCAAACATCCTTGGCAACCTGTTCCCTTCTGTCAGCGACATCCCGGAAAAATATCGCCTCGACGCTCAGGTCGAGCAACGCGAATACCTGGTCGACGGCCAGTTGCGCCGCTGGGACGGCCCGCTCGCCACGGTGCGCAGCCCGGTTTATCTCAAGGGCGCTAACGGCGACGAACAAGTCATCCTCGGCAGCACGCCACTGCTCGACGCCGACACCGCGCTCACTGCCCTCGACGCCGCTGTGCGTGCCTACGACCGGGGCCGGGGCCTGTGGCCGACCATGCGCGTGGCCGAACGCATCCAGCACGTCGAAGCCTTCCTCGGCCGCATGCGCCAACAGCGCGATGCCGTGGTCAAGTTGCTGATGTGGGAAATCGGCAAGAACCTCAAGGACTCGGAAAAAGAGTTCGACCGCACCTGCGACTACATCGTCGACACCATCAATGCGCTCAAGGAACTCGACCGCCGTTCCAGCCGTTTCGAGCTGGAACAGGACACCCTCGGGCAGATCCGCCGCGTACCGCTCGGCGTCGCCCTGTGCATGGGCCCTTACAACTATCCGCTGAACGAAACCTTCACCACGCTGATTCCGGCGCTGATCATGGGCAACACCGTGGTGTTCAAACCGGCCAAGCTCGGCGTGCTGCTGATCCGTCCGCTGCTGGAAGCGTTCCGCGACAGCTTTCCCACCGGCGTGATCAACGTGATTTACGGCAGTGGCCGCGAAACCGTCAGCGCGCTGATGGCCAGCGGCAAGATCGACATCTTCGCCTTCATCGGCACCAACAAAGCCGCCAGCGACCTGAAGAAACTCCACCCCAAACCTCACCGTTTGCGCGCCGCGCTGGGTCTGGATGCGAAGAACCCCGGCATCGTCTTGCCGGAAGTCGATCTCGACAACGCCGTCAGCGAAGCGGTCACCGGTTCACTGTCGTTCAACGGTCAGCGCTGCACCGCGCTGAAAATCCTCTTCGTGCACGAGGATGTGGTCGATAGCTTCATCGAAAAATTCAACGCCAAACTGGCCACGCTGAAACCGGGCATGCCATGGGACAGCGGCGTGTCGCTGACGCCGCTGCCGGAGTCGGGCAAGGTCGATTATCTGCACGGGCTAGTGGCGGATGCGCGCAGCAAGGGCGCCGAAGTGGTCAACCCCAATGGTGGCGAATCCCGCGAATCGTTCTTCTACCCGGCGGTGCTCTACCCGGTAAATCCGCAGATGCGCGTCTATCAGGAAGAGCAGTTCGGCCCGGTGGTGCCGATCGTGCCGTACCGTCACCTCGATACCGTGATCGATTACGTGCTGGAGTCGGATTTCGGTCAGCAGTTGAGCATCTTTGGCACCAACCCGGTGGCGGTCGGCCGTCTGGTTGACACCTTTGCCAACCAGGTCGGGCGGATCAACCTCAACGCGCAGTGCCAGCGCGGCCCGGACACTTACCCGTTCAATGGTCGCAAGAACTCGGCGGAAGGTACGCTCTCGGTACACGATGCATTACGGGTGTTCTCGATCCGTACGCTGGTGGCGACCAAGTTCCAGGACAGCAACAAGGACCTGATCAGCGAGATCATTCGCGGCCGTGATTCGAGCTTCCTGACCACCGATTACATCTTCTGATCAACTGTCACGCGGATCGTGAATAAGCAAAAAGGCGACGGCAACCGCTTCTGATCCAAAGTCGCCAAGCGCCCGGCAAATCAGTGGCTACACTGATGCCAGCACTGTGCTGGATGCCGGGAGCTTGACCATGCTGGATTACTTTGCGCTAGGGGTTTTGGTGTTTGCCGGGCTCGTACTGTTTTACGGGATCATCGTGTTGCACGACATCCCCTATGAGATTGCCGTTCATCGTAACCACCCGCATCAGGATGCGATCCATGCCACTGGCTGGGTCAGTCTGTTCACCCTGCATGCGCTCTGGCCCTTCCTGTGGATCTGGGCGATGGCCTATCGAGAAGATCGCGGCTGGGGCTTCGGTGACGGTAAATCCGTGCAAAACCATGTCGTTCGCCTGGAGCAACAGGTGGTCGAACTGCAAGGACGCCTCGAACGACTCGAAGCGCTGAATGCCACTGCTCCCAACAACCGGGAGGGCTGAACACCATGGATCTGCTCCTTATCCTGACTTACGCCGCGATTTGCGTCGCAGTGTTCAAGATCTTCCGTATCCCGCTGAACAAATGGACGGTGCCCACCGCTGTACTGGGCGGCATCCTGATGATCGGCGCCTTGATTTTCACCATGAACTACAACCATCCCTACTCTGAGGTGGCGCGCACTTACTTCGTTTCCGTGCCGGTCATCCCCATCGTCAGCGGCCAGGTGATCGACGTGCCGGTGAAGGTTAACGAGCCGCTGGAAAAAGGCGACGTGCTGTTTCGCATCGACCCCACGCCGTTTGCCAACCGGGTGAAATCCCTCAAGGCGCAATTGATCGCAGCCAAAGGCGATCGCTACCGCATCACCGAATTGATCCGGCGCAATTTCGGTACCCAGCGTGAACTGGACGCCGCCATCGCCCGCACCGACGACCTGCAAGCGCAGCTCGACAACGCCCAGTTCGAGCTGGACAACACCACCGTTCGCGCGCCAAGCAAAGGCTTCGTCACCCATGTTTCGCTACGGCCGGGAATGATGGCGAGCAAGTTGCCGCTGCGTCCATCGATGGTGTTCATTCCAGAAGAGGGCCAATACTTTGCCGCGTGGATGCGCCAGAACAGCCTGCTGCGCCTGACCGTCGGCGATGAAGCAGAAGTCGCGTTCGATGGCATTCCCGGCAAGGTGTTCGCTGGCCGGGTGAAAAACGTCATCGGGGTGATTGCCGAAGGTCAGGTACAACCTTCCGGCACCCTGATCGGCTATACCGGTTCACCGCCGGCCGGGCGTGTGCCAGTGATCATCGAAATCACCGATCCGGCCTTCGCCCAGTACAGCAAGCTGATGCCGGGCGGTGCTTACGGGCAGGCCGCGTTGTACAGTCAACACTTCCATCACATTGGCACGATGCGCAAAATCCTCCTGCGTATGGCAGCATGGATGAATTACATTTTCCTTTCCATTGACCTGAAGCCCAATCACGAGAGGCCCGCACTGAGTACTTACAGCACCCATCGACTTCCGCCCTTGCTGCGCCGTGTCCTGCGTCCGTTGCTTGATCCTTATCGACGTTACCGGCACGCGCGGCTGATCCATGCGGTGCGCGTTGCCCTCGGCTTGCTGGCGACGATCCTGCTGACCACCGGCATCAATCTGCCCCACGGCGAATGGGCCTCGGTGACCATGCTGGTGGTCATCGGCGGTTTACAGCACCACGGCAACATCGGCAAAAAAGCCGCCGAACGCGCCACCGGCACCTTGATCGGCGCCGGCGTCGGTTTACTGCTGGTGGCGCAGCAGGCGTGGCTCGGCATGCCGTGGCTGACGTATTTTGCGATGGCGGTGGTCTGTGGGTTCTTCTCTTATCACGCGATTGGCAAGGGGGGTTATACCGCCCTGCTCTCAGCGATCACCGTGTTCATTGTCGCCGGGCATGGCGACAACCCGATCACCGACGGCTTATGGCGCGGGGTCGATATCTTGATTGGTATTGCGCTGGCGCTGGCCTTCTCTTTCGCCCTGCCGCTCTACGCGGTGTATTCGTGGCGCTACAACCTTGCCGATGCCCTGCGCGATTGCGCCACGGTGTTTGGGCGAATCATCGGCGGCCAGCCGGTCAGCGCCGATGAGCATTTGAAGCTGATGGGGCGACTCGGCGCGGTGATGGTGCAATTGCGCTCGCTGATGCCGTCGGTGTCCAAGGAAGTGAAGATTTCCATGACCGAACTTGATGCCATCCAGCGCAACCTGCGCATGTGCATCAGCACGCTGGAGATCCTTGGCAACACGCGACCGGATGCCAACGACCCAGAAGTCATGGCGCATCTGCAATCAGCGCTGAAGGCCGAGCACCGGCAGATTCGCGTGCAACTGATCGGCATGGCCCGGGCGTTGAAAACCGGCGCTTCGCAACGCCTGGACAAGCCGCTCGAGTTGCCGGAAGCCAACCTCGATGCGCCGGTTTACAGCACGCTGGATGGCTATCGACTGTTGACCCGGCAACTGGCAGCGAACATCGGCGAGATGCGCCAGCGCCTAGCGAAAAGCGCACCGCACTGGAACATCTGAGGGTTACTGCGCAGCCAGCCGCCGGGACTTCAGGCCCCAGCCTTGTTGCATACCGGCGGCGGCCAGCAGAATCGCCGCCACGCCGAGCCATTGCAGGATTTCCAGACGATGGCCGAACGCGAACCAGTCGACGAAGATCGCCGCTATCGGGTAGATGAACGACAGTGCACCGGTCAATGCGGTCGGCAATTTCTGGATCGCGCCGTACAGCAGCACATACATCAGACCGGTGTGGACGATGCCCAATGTGACCAGGCTGGCCCAGGCACTCGGTGCTTGCGGCAATGCGCTGAAGTGCGCAAAAGGCGCCAGCAACAGAACCCCGGTGCAGACCTGAATCAGCGCGATCAGATGCGGTGGCGTGCCGGTCAGGCGCTTGATGATCAACGCGGCAATCGCATAGAGAAACGCCGCACCCAAGGCCAGCGCAATGCCCATCAGATAGTCATTGCCGCTTTCACTCTGGGTTCCATGGGCACTGACAATCGCCAACATGCCCATGAACGAAATCGCCAGCCAGAACAGCTTTTGCAGGGTGATTTTCTCGCCGAGAAACAGCGCCGCCAAACCGACCAGCATGAACGGCTGCACGTTGTACACCGCCGTGCCGATGGCAATCGAAGCCCTTGAATAGGAGGCAAACAACAACACCCAGTTACCGACAATCGCCATCCCGCTGAGCACTGCAAGCAGGAAGGTGGTTCGGGTCAGAATGCCCGGGCGCAGGAAGCCGAATACCGCGCAGATCAACAACAAGGTGCCGGCGCCGAACACGCAGCGCCAGAACACCACGTCCAGCACCGGTTGCCCGGAGACCAGCACAAACCAGCCGATAGTCCCGGAAATCAACATGGCGGCAGTCATTTCGAATGAGCCGCGCCGCAGGGTCTTGTCCATCATCAATCTCCTCAACAATTGAACAAAGTATGCCAAGGCGTCCCGGCGGCGCTCCAGAGCAAAAAGCAGGCTAAACTCGTAATCTGCCTTCTTTATCGTGGGTGGTTTTCATCATTCACCTAATACTGGAGTTTTTATGACTGATGACATTGATCAGATCCTCATCGGCGCATTGATGGAGGATTCGCGGCGTTCGCTCAAGGCGCTGGCGCAGATCAGCGGCTTGTCGTCGCCGAGTGTGGCCGAACGCTTGCGCCGACTGGAGGAACGCGGTGTGCTCAGGGGCTACACCGTGGAGATCGATCCGAAGTTTTTTGGCTATCAGTTGCAGGCAATCGTCCGGGTTCGGCCGCTGCCGGGACAACTGCAGGAAGTCGAGCGGCAGATTCTGGCGATTCCCGAGTTCACCGAGTGCGACAAGGTCACCGGCGAGGACTGCTTCATCGCTCGCCTGCATGTGCGCTCGATGGAACAGCTCGACACCCTGCTCGACCGCCTCAATACCTTGGCCGAAACCAACACCGCAATCGTCAAGAAAACCCCGGTCAAGCGTCGATTGCCGCCGATGGCCTAAGAGCTTTTTCCGCATGTTCGGCGTAAATTGAGGTTTTTCCGGCGAAGGATTGGCGGTATGAAAGTTCAGGCAATGATGCTGAGTGCATTAGTGTTGAGTGGTTGCGGGACAGTGCAAACGGTCATGCGCGACGATCAGGTCGCCGTGGACGATTTGAGATCGAACAAATCCTATTGCGGAGCGGTGCCGAGAATCTACAGCGGCGTAATGTATGACTTCTGCAGTCTGCATGCGCCGATAGACCAAGGTAACAAGTACAACGCCGCCCTGCCCGGCTGGGCGATTGATGCTGTGGCGTCCGGGGTGCTCGACACGTTGTTGTTGCCTTACACCATTTACAAACAGCAGACTGATGGCAGCATCCTGATCAACTGAAAAAAGCCTGCGCACGCCGAAACGTGCGCAGGCTTTGCGCTGCTTACTCCAGCAGTTGCTGCAGGCTCGGGTCACGAATGACTTTCTGCAATGGCTTCGGCGTGGCGTTGTTGGTGGAATTGAGCATTTTCAGTTTCATGTCCGACGCTTTGCTGCACGCGTTCTTGCCGTCGGCGTAGATGCCGCTCATGTCGCATTTCCACTCGAAGTAATTCACCAGACCGCCGGACAACTGCAGGCTGTAGTCAGTGCTTTGAGTGCCCGGCGTGAAAGCATGGCCGGCCGGAATGTTCTGGAACCACTTCATCCATTCAGGCGAACCCGGCTTCGGCGCATTGGCCTGGAACGTTGGATTCATGATCGCCACTTGCGGCGTTTCGGCGGTCGCATGGCAGCTCAGGCAGGAACTGTTGGGGTTGTCCACCGGACCATTGAGGCGACCATTCCAGCCCAGATGGGTGGGTGGCAACTCTTGGGTCTTGGCGTTGATCGCGGTCTGTTGCAACGCGGGGTTGATCTTGGTCTGCGTCGGTTGCGGGTTGGTGAAGTCGTTGCCGATTTCTTCCGGATCGTTGCCCCACATGATCCCTACCGGGACGAGGTTGTCCCAGCCAGGCTTGCCGGTTTTCGCGCCGTTGTACTGAAAGGTGCCGAAGATCCAGCCGGTGGCGCTCATGCGCTTATCGCGCACGGCGATGTCCATCTGGATCAAGGCGACATCCTTGATCTTGCGATTGGCCGAGGTGAACGTCTCGGTGACGTAGCCCTTCCATAACACCGGGTTCACCAGGAACGGCACGGTGCTGCGATCAATATCGGCGAACAGGGCTTTGCAGACTACGGTGCCGTCGGGGAAGCTGTTGGGTGCCGATGTGTATTTCGGATCAGGGTTGTTCGGGTCTTTCCAGACCTCTCCGATGGTATAGGCGCCGATGTCGTTATAGATGCCCACCGCGTAAGTCTGGCCGGTGGCAGTCTGCGTGGGGGCGAGTTGCTTGACCTGGATCTGCGCCTCTTTGGTCAGGCCGTGAATCCCTTCGCGTCCCAGCGGGCCGTAGTGCTGCCACGGCATGTGATACCACTGACGTTTTTTATTGTTCTGCACGTACCAATCAGCCTCGACGTTGCCTTCGAGGCAATAGGTTTTGACTTCCTCCATGTACGCACGCCAAGTCTCAAAATTGTTATCTGGCTTGGTCGGTAGATTCTTGAAAAAACCGGGGAGCGGTACTTTCGGCGCTGTGGCCGGGTAACTCTGGCTCAACTCGAACAGTGGACCAGAGTATTGGCTGGAAGGTGGTTGATAGCCGAAGTCAGGATAGACGCCGGCGAGGGTTGACGCGCTGAACAGCGCGGTGGTGACGGCCAGTACAGCCAGTTTTCCTTGGGGCTGGTTCATCGATGATCTCCTTGATTGGGACAACGCCTGCAGTGGCAGGGCCTCCATTATTTTTCTGGTATCAGGACCCCGGTCGTTCGCCGGGATACGGTCACGGTGCATGGCATTTGGCGTGGTTCACCTCCCGGTTTTCACTGGACGAACGAATACAGTCGCTCTCGACCGAAAGGCCTGGCGATCAACAGCAAGGGAAGTGAATGCGAGGGACGCAGGATTACACGAGGGGTGCTGGTTACCGACTCCTGTCGATCAGGCTACTGCTCTTCCTTGGTAATTAGGTGTAGGTGATTTCCAAAAAGACGCCACTATTTTCAGATCATTTTGTACGTAAAAGGCCACTACGCTTTTCGGCGAGCAACAAAAAACCCGCCGAAGCGGGTTTTTTTGTTGAAACGACTAATGATCAGTCGTCGCGGCTCATGATGCCGAAGATCTGCAACAAGCTGATGAACAGGTTGTAGATCGATACATACAGGCTGATGGTCGCCATGATGTAGTTGCGCTCGCCGCCGTGGATGATGGCGCTGGTCTGGAACAGGATGCACACCGACGAGAACAGCACGAAACCTGCGCTGATCGCCAGTTGCAGGCCGCTGATCTGGAAGAAGAAGCTCGCCAGCGTTGCACCCAGCAACACGAAGAAACCAGCGGTGATGAAACCGCCGAGGAAGCTCATGTCCTTGCGGGTGATCAGCACGTAGGCCGACAGACCACCAAACACCAGCGCAGTCATCGCAAACGCCGAGCTGACCACTTCAGCGCCGCCCTGCATGCCCAGGTAACGGTTGAGGATCGGGCCGAGCAGGAAACCCATGAAACCGGTCAGCGCAAAAGCGGACACCAGGCCCCAAGCGGAGTCACGGAGTTTGTTGGTGAGGAAGAACAGCCCGTAGAAGCCGATCAGCACCACGAAAATGTTCGGGTAGCCAACGCGCATCTGCTGGGCAACGAAAGCCATGACGCCGCTGAATGCGAGGGTCAGAGCCAGTAGGCCGTAAGTGTTGCGCAGGACGCGGCTAACCTCTAGCTGCTCAGCCTGCACGCTGTTATTAACTGCGTAATCCTGTTCGCGCATGGCGACACTCCTGTTGGTTTGAAACGTTCAGTCGCAAAGATCATAACAGACGCTCTGTAACAAGCCATGCAGAGAGTTTGACAGTGTGTTTCATTCAGGTATTATGGCGCCCGCAACGCAACGGAGGTGTGGCCGAGTGGTTTAAGGCAACGGTCTTGAAAACCGTCGACTGTAACAGGTCCATGAGTTCGAATCCCATCGCCTCCGCCATCTTATGTACGACAAAGCCCTGATTATTCAGGGCTTTGTCGTTTCTGGCATTCAGAAATTTTGCTCCTCTTTTTGTGGATCGTTTCCGCATCTTTTCAGCAATTTCCGCAACCCTTCTTTCCAGTCCGCCCTCATCCCGTCAATTTCAGTTGCCAGATTTAATGCGACAGACGAGTTTTTAATTGAGCAGTAGGCTGCTTTTGGCCAATAGCGGTTAGTCAATAATGTGCTCTGAAAGCCACGAAATGGCACGACTGATCAGCCGTGTCACTTCCTCAAAACCACTACTCATTTGAGTTTCGGATATCTGATGTTCACGGTTAGTGGATACCGAAGGAATGATGAATGACGCAGCATAGCTGCTCGTCGCGTGACGGCGTTCTTATCAGGTCAGGAATTTTCATGGTGCTTTCGTTCAGCTATGGCAACAACCTTTCAAGCGCTCAGATTGCAGCCCTCCGTGCGTGTATCTACACGACCAAGGAGGGCCGAGCATGAGCATTCGTCTTCATGCCTTGGTCGTTGGAGCCAGCGGCATCATCGGTAATGCGGTGGTCGAGACTTTGGTGGCAGATCCCCAATGGAGTGTCCGCGCCCTGCGTCGCAGTCTGAACCCGGATGTCGATTCCATCGAGTGCGACCTCACAGATGCAGCAGCTACCAAGGCCGCACTGGGGGATGTCAGCGATATCACCCACGTTTTTTTCGCGGCTTACCAGCCCAATGGCAATGCTCTCATTGAGGCACAGACCAATGCCGCCATGTTGCGCAACGTCCTCGACGGCCTGAAAGCCGCTGGAGCCAGCGTTCAGCGAGTCGTGCTGTACCAGGGCGCGAAAGTATACGGCGGCCACTTGGGCGGGCCGGTTCCTACGCCATTTTACGAAGATGCTTCTCGGCATCTGGCGGCGAATTTGTATTTCGCCCAGGAAGACGTCCTGCGTGAACGCCAGCTCGCCGGCGAGTTGGAATGGTCAATTCTGCGGCCGGATGCCGTATTGGGCGACATCGCTGGCAATCCTTTCAATATCGCCATGGTAATCGGTGCTTACGCGGCACTGTGCCGCGAAGCTGGCGTGCCACTCAAATTCCCCGGTTCGCCACACACTTATCGTGGCATTTACGCTCAATTAACAGATGCCCGCTGGCTTGGACGCGCAAGCCTATGGGCCGCAACTGCCGATAGTGCGCGCAATGAAGCCTTTAACTTAGTCGGTGAACCGTTCCGCTGGAATCACCTGTGGAAGAAGCTGGGTGAAGCCCTTGACCTGCCGATCGATGAGCCACAACCGATGTCGATGAGCACGCACATGGCTGATCAGGCAGATGTTTGGCAGCACCTCGCAGAGAAACACGACTTGCAACCCATACCATATGCACAGTTAGTGAACTGGGGGTTTGGAGACTTTGTATTCAACTTCCAACAGGACCTGCTTTCGGACATGGGCAAGATTCGCCGTGCTGGTTTCACGGAGCCTATGCACACCGAAGTCGCGTTGGTCGAAATGATCGCTAGCTTGCGAGCAAAACGCTTTTTGCCGTGATGTGTTTGGCATCCACACTGACGTTAAAAAATCTCCCACACAACTACGCCAAGACGTTGAGATCTTGGCGATTAACCTTACCTCGCCAGCAACACTTGCTCTCCCTGCTTATTGGAAAGCGTTCAAACCCCGCTGGACGGCGGGCCTTGCTTCGATGGCGTGAAACCAATCTGCCAGTCGAGGATGGCTTTTCCAGTCCAAACGGTCGCGAACAGATGAAGCGATCGTAAATGCAGAAATATCTGCCATAGAGAAACGATTTCCGGCCATAAATTCCTCCGTCAGAAAACCCTCTGCAAAAATGAGCTGCTCGATGACGCGCTCGCTCATTACTGCGGCGGCATCGTCCAATCCCGCCTGACGTAGGAAGAATGCGGCGTGGCTAGGAGCGATAACGTCAGTCACGAAAAAGAAGTAGCGATCAAAAACTCTGACAGTTTCTGGGCCGGGCCAAATTGGCGCGAGCTGACCCGGAACTTTGGCATCGGCGTATTGGATGATCGCGTTCGACTGATTGATGATCAGCACTGGCGTCTCCGAATGGTCGACCAGAGTAGGAACTTTACCGGCAGGATTGAGAGCCTTGTAGGGTACGTCGCGCTGTTCATGTGCCCACAGATCCACTTTTCTGGCAGCGTAGGCAATACCCGCTTCTTCCAACGCAATTGCAGCCCGAAAACTGTTTCCTGTGTTTGCGCCATACAGCTCTATCAAATTGTTCATAAGACACTCTTATGGAGTTCAGAGTCCAAGCAGTGAATCAATCGTTATGGCGTGACCAGAACGCGGTGGCGACGGCCAAACCCTGAGCCAGGAACTGGTTGGTAGCGGTGTCGTTTACACTGCCATCCGCATTGCGTGTGTAGGTGTCGATGAGCCTCTGAAACAGTTCGGTGTTCTGGCTGCCGCCCGACTTGATACCGGCGTAGTACTCATCAAGCGATAGGCTGCCATCACCAGACTTGTCGAAGGTCTTGAACATGATTTGGGCGTTGGCGTCGCTGACTCCAGCGCGATTTAGCTGCTTCACGAAACGGCTGCGATCGAGATCCTTGCCGCCGCCTGCTTGAACGAAAAGCTGTGGCGCCCAAGCCTCGCTAAGCGGCATGGAGCTTTTGTCTACTCCAACTTTGATGATGCCGAGACGCACGCCCTCATTCCCTTCCTCAACGGTAAGAGTGATGTTTTTCTCACCTCGGGCGTAAGCGGCAAGCCCCGGAAATTTCTCTGCATCAACCTGTGAGGCAGGATTCTTCGCCGCCTCGCTAAGAGTCACTACAGTGGATGGAGATGGTTCGTTGACGACGTCGGCTGGACGGTCAGTATTTGTAGTTACATCGGTTGTCTGGGGTGTCGGCCTGGAAGTAAACAAGGCTTGTTGAGAGTATGTACCGGCTGCATTGCTGACGCTTGATACTGACATGCTGGAAGGCCCCACCATTGAGCTTACGTTGGACTACCAACAACATTGATAGCGATCGCTATCATTAAAGAGAATCTAACAGCTCAATGAAAAAATCAGCAAAGTTTTTTTCTTTTTGGGGAGCGGAATATCGGATTCACGCGATTGAATAGAGCAGCATCCAGTAAGGCCTACAAGCTTTACAGCTCAACCCAGCTTGTTGCCACTCAAAGCGACAGCACCTCTGAAAGAAACTCCGTGAAAAGCCGTACTTTTTGCGAAGGTACCCGTCCGGCAGGGTAAACGGCGTTGACCTCAATTGAATCCAGCGACCAGTCCGGCAACACAGAAATCAGTTGCCCAGAGTCCAACTCAGCTTCACATATCCAAGCAGACGCAATGGTCAATCCTAGCCCCGAACATGCGCTGGCCAAGGCAGCCTCTGCCGAAGCGACACGGATACGCGGTGACATCTTCACCACCGTCGATACGCCATCACGGCTGAAATTCCAGCCCGGACTTGCTGACCCGCCAGGCCCTGCAATGCAGTGAAATTTCACCAGATCCGATGGATGCTGAGGAGTGCCCACGGCATCCAAAAACGATGGCGAGGCAACCAGCAACCTGTGCTCAATTGCTAGCCGCTTGAAACCAAATGACGAGTCTTCCAATTCACCAAAACGGATCGCCATATCAGCGCCTTCAGCTACTAAATCATGCATTCTGTCCAACGTCAGAAGCTCCAGTTTCAGCTCAGGATGAATTGCCAAAAATCTCGGCAACTGGGGGATGACGATCCTTCCCGCCAGGATGGAGGGCAGCGCCACTCGCAGTACACCTTTCAAGCTGTCCATCCCCATCGCGACGTGGTCGGCCTCCTCCAAATCAAACAGAATTTGCCGTGCTTTTTGCAAAAAAACCTGTCCGGCCTCCGTTGGTACAATTCGACGGGTACTACGCAGCAATAGCCGCGTATTTAATCTTGATTCGAGTTCAGAAATTATTCGAGAGATGGAGGGCTGAGATAATCCAAGCTCCCGGGCTGCTGCCGAAAAGCTCGCTGTCTCAGCCGCTCTCACGAACACCTTTAACTCTTGGAAACGATCACTCATTTTTATCTCGGATAGGTGATATTCATAATCAGCCGATAGTCTCCATTTTGCGAATACCGCACCATTCTTCAACACGCTCTGCGCCGCGCTGTGATGCACAGCGTGGTGAGCTAAAACGCCACCACAGAGGATTGAAGATGAAAGTATTTGTCACTGGAGCATCGGGTTACTTAGGCGGTTCCATCAGCCACCGCTTGGTCGAAAACGGACATGAGGTTATCGGCTTGGTAAGGACGGCTGCACAAGCTGAATGGCTGGAAGCACGGAACATTGCTGCGCAGATCGGAACGCTTGATGACGCCGATTTGCTTCAAGAGATCGCGCGCTCCGCCGACGCCACTATCAATGCCGCGAACTCAGATCATTACTTCTCCATTCGAGCATTGATCACTGCGTTGGCCGGTACTGGGAAAACGCTCATCCATACCAGCGGAGCCAGCATCGTCTGTGACGACGCGATGGGAGGTGAACCTAGTCAGGCCATTTACGGAGATGATCAGCCTTTCACACCCATGCTGCACCGCGTGCCCCGAATTGAAATCGATCGCATGGTCAGGACTGCGGGCGTCAACCAAGGTTTGCGCGCATTTGTAATCAGCCCGTCGACGGTTTACGGCAACGGCCTAGGCATGAAAGTCGTGAGTGACCAATTACCCAAAATCGTCGCGAAATCCAAAGAACTGGGTGCCGGGGTTTACATCGGCAGCGGCAAAACGATCTGGTCCAACGTCAACATCAACGACCTTGTGGATCTTTACCTTTCAGCCTTGGAACGCGCGCCATCCGGAGCATTTTTCTTTGCAGAGAATGGTGAAAGCACCTTCGAATCAATCGCGCGCGCAGTGAGCAAGTCCCTTGGCTTCGAAGGCAAAACCCTAAGTTGGGACATAAATGATGCGATGTCTGAACTAGGTGGTTTCGCTCGGATTGCGCTGGCGACAAACGCACGTGTACGCGCCATCAACGCGCGCAAGCTTTTGGATTGGCAACCTAGTGGTCCGTCGCTTGAGCAAGCAGTTGAACAAGGGCTCTGATTAACAAACCGTCTCAGCGATGCAAATCGCTGAGACTTAGGGGCCTGATCAACCTTTATCGCTATCCCAGCCTCCTCCCAGTGCTTTGTAGATCGCAACGATCGCACGGTATTGATCGGTTTCGCCGAGCGCCTGAGCATCCTCGGCGTTGAGGCGCTCACGCTGTGCGTCCAATAACACCAGATAATCCACGGTCCCTTCTTTGTATTGGATGGCTGCCAGATCAGCTGCTGCACGGCTCGACTCACTCTGCCGGATCAGCGATAGCAGCCGTTGTTGGCGTTTTCCGTAATCACTGAATGCGTTCTCCGACTCTTCCAGAGCCAGCAACACTTGTTGCTCGTAGGTGGCCAAGGCGCCTTCAGCGTCGGCGTCGGCGCCACGAATGCGTGCGCGAACGCTGCCCAAGTCAAATGCCGCCCAGGTAATGCTTGGTCCGAGCCCCCAGGCTCTGGCAGCACTGGAGCCAATCTGCGAACCTCGGCCGGCGGTGAAACCCAGAAAGCCGCTCAAGCTCACCCTCGGGAACAGGTCTGCGGTGGCCACGCCGATATCCGCAGTGGCGGATGCCAGTCTGCGTTCGGCAGCGAGCACGTCCGGACGTCGGCGCAGCAACTCGGCTGGATCACCTACTGGCAGCGCTTTCGCGATGGCCGGCAAGTCCGCAGGGGCCAACGATACGCTCAGTTTATCCGGGCGCTCACCCAACAGCGTGGCGATTCGGTTTTGCTGCCGCACCTGCTCCGCTTGTAGCTGCGGAACAGTTGCCTCGACAGCTGCCAGACGCGCATCGGCGCGCACTACATCGAGTTCATTACCGACTCCGGCATCGCGCAGACTAACTGTCACGGTGCGCGAGTCCTGTTGGTTCTTCAGGTTCGCCAAGGCGATTTTTTCTCGCAGTTGGGCGCCGCGCAGTTGTCCGTAGGCGTCCACCAATTCGGCAATCATCGTCACGCGCAGTTGGTATAGATCGGCCGCTGCTGCGCCCTCCTGCGCATTACTGGACTCCAGTTGACGCTGGATACGCCCAAACAGATCGACTTCCCAAGCCATGTCCAAACCAAGATCGTAACGTTCCTGATTGACTCGGCGTTCCGTTTGGCCCGGCACTTGAGCCCGCCCTTGCTCGCTACTAATACGGCTTGTGACCACCGGCAAATTGTCATTGCTGACGTCATCGCGTATCGCCCGTGCCGCTTTCCAGCGAGCGAACGCAACACGAAGATCGCGGTTGCCTTGCAGGGATTTGCTCACTAACTGATTGAGCGTGGGGTCATCGAACTGTTGCCACCATACCGTTTCAAATCGCGACTGATCGTACTGGCTGGTGTGCGCTGCCGCGATCGTCGCGGGAGCGGTATCGGGTGCCTTGTAGTCCGGACCTACCGTGCAGGCTGCGAGGGCTAGAACCAGAAGGCTGGGTAAAAAAAGCTTAAGAGTGTTCATCAGTGTGCCTCCGGATTCGAAGCGTGGGTTTGCTCAGCCTTGCCAACCTTGCGGGCGTTTTTGCGTTCGATGTAGCGGCGGATCAACACGAAGAACACGGGTGTCAGTAGCAAGCCGAAGAAGGTCACGCCGAGCATCCCGGAGAACACCGCAACGCCCATGGCACGGCGCATTTCCGATCCGGCACCGGTCGATGTCACGAGCGGAATCACACCCATGATGAACGCAAACGAAGTCATCAGAATCGGGCGCAGACGCATACGGCAGGCTTCAAGCACCGCGTCCAGTGGCGACAGCCCTTGATCCTGTTTGTCCTTGGCGAACTCGACGATCAGGATCGCGTTTTTGCACGCCAGGCCCACCAGTACGATCAGGCCAATCTGGGTGAAGATATTGTTGTCGCCCTTGGAGATGATTACCCCCGCAATCGCCGACAACAGGGTCATCGGTACAATCAGGATCACCGCTAACGGCAGGCTCCAGCTTTCGTACAGTGCCGCCAATACCAGGAACGCCAACAGTACGCAGAGCGGGAACACCAGCAACGCGGTGTCGCCGGACAAAATCTGCTGGAAGGTCAGGTCGGTCCATTCGTAGGTCATGCCGTTGGGCAGTTCCTCCTTGAGCAGTTTTTCTATCGCTGCCTGAGCCTGGCCGGAGCTGTAGCCCGGTGCCGCGCCGCCGTTGATTTCCGCTGTGATAAAGCCGTTGTAGTGCATCACCCGATCCGGGCCGGAGGTCGGCGTGACCTTGACGAAGGTCGCCAGCGGGATCATCTCGCCACGGTCGTTGCGCACCTTCAACTGGCCGATCTGTTCAGGCTCCTGGCGGAACTGCTGTTCAGCCTGGACGTTGACCTGATATGTGCGGCCAAATCGATTGAAGTCGTTGGCGTACAGCGAGCCGAGATAGACCTGCAAGGTGTCGAAAATATCGCTAATCGCCACGCCGTGAGTCTTGGCTTTCTCGCGATCGATGTTTGCTTCGACCTGCGGCACGTTGACCGTGTAGCTGGTGAACAGGTTGGCCAATTCCGGTACCGAACGGCTTTTGGTGATGATGTTCATGGTTTCCTTGTACAGCTCGTCGTAGCCCAAGTTGCCCCGGTCCTCGATCTGCAAACGGAAACCACCGATGGTACCCAGTGCCTTGTACCGGTGGTGGCGGGAACACCGCGATGTAGGCGTCCTGGATGCCGCCGAACTTGGCGTTCAGCGATGCGGAAATCCCCATCGCCGAAAGGCTCGGGTCGGTGCGTTCTTCGAAGTTGCTCAACCCGATGAACGCGATACCGGCGTTCGGGCTGTTAGTGAAGCCGTTGATCGACAGGCCCGGAAACGCCACGGCGCTGTCGAAGCCCGGTTCGTTCATGGCGATGGTGCTCATGCGACGGATTACATTCTCAGTGCGATCCAGGCTGGCGGCGTCTGGCAATTGGGCGAAGGTCACCAGGTACTTCTTGTCTTGCGTCGGCACGAACCCGGTTGGGGTGGTGCTGAAGCCCATGTAGGTCATCGCGATCAGGCCAGCGTAAATCAGCAACGCAACGCTACTGCCCCGAATGATCTTGGCTACCGCCACCACATAACCGTGGCTGGCCTTTTCGAAGAAGCGGTTGAAAGGTTTGAACAACCAGCCACCTAGCAAACGATCGAGCACTTTCGAGAAGCGATCCTTCGGCGCGCCGTGGGCCTTGAGCAATACCGCCGCCAGTGCCGGCGAAAGGGTCAGCGAGTTGAATGCCGAAATGACCGTCGAGATGGCAATGGTTAACGCGAATTGCTTATAGAACTGCCCGGTAAGGCCAGAGATGAACGCCGCCGGTACGAATACCGCACAGAGCACCAATGCCGTGGCGATGATTGGCCCCGTCACTTCGCCCATGGCTTTCTTGGTCGCTTCGATCGGCTCCAGCCCGCCCTCGATATTTCGCTCGACGTTCTCCACCACCACGATCGCATCGTCGACCACGATACCGATGGCCAATACCAGTCCGAACAGCGACAAGGCGTTAAGCGAGAATCCGAGCAGGTGCATCACGGCAAAGGTACCGATCAGCGAAACGAGGTACCGCGACCAGGGGAATGATCGAGGCGCGCCAGGTTTGCAGGAACAGGATTACCACCAGCACCACGAGAATAAGGGCTTCGAACAGGGTGTGGACCACCGCCTCAATGGAGCTACGAACGAAGATAGTCGGGTCGTAAACGATCTCGAAATCCATGCCTTCCGGAAAGTTTTTCTTCAGCTCGGCCATTTTCGCCCGCACCTGGTTAGAGATGTCGATGGCGTTGGAACCGGGGCGCTGGAAAATCGGCATCGCTACCGCTTCCTGGTTGTTCAGCAAGGCGCGCAAAGCGTACTGGTTTGAGCCGAGTTCAACTCGGGCGATGTCCTTCAGGCGCGTTATTTCGCCGTTGGCACCGCTGCGAATGATCACGTTTTCAAACTCTTCTTCAGTGACCAGCCGTCCCTGGGAGTTGATCGACATTTGGAAACTGGTGGCATTCGGCGCCGGTGGCGCACCGAGTTGCCCAGCAGCGACCTGACGGTTTTGCTCACGTACCGCGCTGACTACATCAGTTGCGGTCAGATTGCGCGAAGCGGTCTTGTTTGGGTCGAGCCAAATGCGCAGCGAGTAGTCGCCCATACCGAACAACTGCACGTCGCCGATACCGTTCAGGCGGGCCAATTCATCCTTTACATTGAGGATTGCGTAGTTCGACAGGTAGAGCATGTCGTAGCGCTTGTCCGGCGACACCAAATGCACCAGCAACGTCAGTTCAGGCGAGGCTTTGTCGACGGTAATACCGATGCGCGTCACTTCTTCCGGCAGCTTTGGCTCGGTGCGGGTCACGCGGTTTTGCACCTGAACTTGGGCGTTGTCGAGATCGGTGCCGAGGGCGAAGGTCACTGTCAGAGTCAGGCGACCGTCAGCGGTTGATTGCGAGGACATGTACAGCATGTTCTCTACGCCAGTAATGGCTTGCTCCAGTGGAGCAGCCACCGTTTCCCCAATAACTTTTGGGTTGGCACCCGGATAGTTGGCGTGGACCACCACGGTCGGAGGAACCACCTCGGGGTATTCGCTGATGGGCAATTGGAACAGCGAGATAGTGCCAGCAATTAAAATCAGCAGAGACAGTACGGCGGCGAAAATTGGCCGCGTAATGAAGAACTGGGAAAATTTCATGTCAGATCTCCATTAACCGCGAGGCGAAATCGCAGTTTCCGTCTTCACCAGTTCGGGTGATTTGACAGAGACGGGCGACTGGATGACGGGACGATTACTGGCTTCAATTGCCTGACGCTGGCTCGCCAGTGTGGCAACCGTTTCCGGGCTAGCCATTGGCGCATCCTGCGGATCAATCACCGCGCCAGGACGAACGCGTTGAAGGCCGTTGATGACAATGCGATCTTCTTTCTGCAAACCACTGCGAACGATGCGCAGCCCCTCAAGCTTTGGTCCCAGATCGACGCTGCGATAGACAGCTTTGTTGTCTTTATCGACGACCAGCACAAACTTCTTGCCGAGGTCAGTCCCCACCGCTTCGTCTTTAATCAGCAAGCCGGGGTAGGCAGCGCTGCCGACTAACTTCAAACGGGCATACAGTCCGGGGGTGTACTGACCGTCAGCGTTATCGAATACCGCGCGGCCGCGAATAGTGCCGGTTTTCGAGTTGACCTGGTTGTCGACAAAGTTCATCTGCCCAACGTGGCTGTTGCCCTCCTCGTTTGACAGGCCCATGTACACCGGAGTGG
This sequence comes from Pseudomonas sp. H1_D05, assembly GCF_054682705.1. Classification (NCBI taxonomy): domain Bacteria; kingdom Pseudomonadati; phylum Pseudomonadota; class Gammaproteobacteria; order Pseudomonadales; family Pseudomonadaceae; genus Pseudomonas; species Pseudomonas sp. H1_D05. The sequence continues at coordinate 4,871,428 of NZ_CP162825.1, read as the reverse complement.
CTTGACCGCGCTGTCCTTGGCGGGAAAGCAGACTGTATTTAAGGAACATGCGCTCGTCAGCATCGAAATAGGCGTAGACCTTATCGGTGGAGACAACGCTGGTAAGCGGCGTGGTGTCAGCGGTGACGATGTTGCCGGCGGTGATTTCCGCCCGACTGACTCGACCGGTGATCGGTGCGGTAACGCGGGTGAAACTGAGGTTCAAGCGTGCGAGATCCAGCTGCGCCTGAATGGCATCGACACCGGCCCGCGCTTCTTGTGCAGTGGTAGTACGAGTGTCGGCTAACTCTGCGGAAATCGCGTTGCTGCTTAACAAGCGCTGGCCGCGCTGAGCTTCATTGCCTGTGCGAACCAAAGTTGCTCGGGCTTGTTGCAGCTGCGCTTCGATGCGATGGACTTCATGTTCGAACGGACGTGCATCAATCTGAAACAGCAAATCACCTCTTTTTACCAGCGCACCATCGGTGAAGGCCACACGGTCGATCTGACCCGAAACCCGAGGACGAACCTCGACGGTTTCTGGCGCCTCCAGTCGAGCGGTGACTTCATCCCACTCGGTGATGGGCTGTTCGAGCACCTTGGCAACGGTGACGTGTGGCGCTGCTGAAGCCAACGCTGCATCAGGTGTGCGGTCACACGCTGCCAGAACTGTCAGGGCCAACGCAGCAAGAGGATAACGCAAAGGTTTTAGTGACTGTTCCATGGGATGTGTCCGCCAGACGGGTTTAGGGATTTGTGGATTCTCGGCCTCACGCGAGGCCTCGACGAATTGAACGGAGTGAACTTAGGTATCACTATTAATTATAGGCATCATGTTTAAAGCCGAAAGAAGAATTGGCCCTGTTCAACCCTTGGTATCCGCAAGAGCAACACAAACAGAATCAAGCGCCGGGCCCAGCATTTGCGCTGCACTTAAAGCTCTAGGCGTTGGCACCATTGTGCGACCATTGCGCTCAAACAATGGGTCGTTGAACAGCCTACGAAGTCGGATCAACGCAGCGCTCACCGCTGGCTGGCCGAGCGATAGCCTCTTACCTGCACGAGTTAAGTTACGTTCCTGGATGAGCGTTTCGAAGACAACGAGCAGGTTCAAATCGATACTGCGCAGCTCATTACGTTTCATGGGACAGATCCCCGTATAGATTTTGACTAGAGTCGCAGACTCGGGACACGCCTAGCATCGCGGAGGCCCGATAGACGTTCGTCTACGACGTTATATGATCACCGTAATCAATGCTAGCATCGCAGCAAACCGGTCCAAGCAGGTTCGCCTGTCCTAGAGGAACACCTCATGAAAGTCACGAAAGAACAAGCGGCGGCGAATAAGGAGGCGATCCTCACCGCTGCATCCCGCCTATACCGCGAAAAAGGTATAGATGGAATTGGCATTGGTGAACTCTCACGATCAGTGGGTCTGACCCATGGCGGATTTTACGGACAGTTTCCTGGCGGAAAAGAACAGCTAGCATCGGAAGCCGTCAGCAGAACCTTCGAGTCAAACATCCAGGAGTGGCAGAGCGCAAAATCCATCTCGGAACTCATACAGGGTTACTTGACGCAAGCGCATCTGGATAACTGGATGGAGGGCTGCCCCATCCCCGCTTTAGGTGCAGACGTCGCTCGCACTGGCGGTGCAGTCAGCAGTGCGTTTACCAAAGGTATTGAGGACTTGATTGAAACGCTGATGGCGCTGGTCAAAGGCGAAACTCATGACGAGAAGTACCGGGAATCTCTTCGCATACTTTCCTCAATCGCTGGTGCAATGCTGATTGCCAGAGCGCTGGACAGCCCTCAATTATCTGAGCAGTTCTTGCAGTCGGTCATCAGTGGCTGGCCTGCCGCGCCTGAAAAAAAGAGCGGGCTGTAAAGCGCCGCTCAAAGGATGAAAACTAAACCCCGAAGAACATCATATGAGTCTTCCTGGGCTTATCAGGTATGGAACGGCACCCACATCATCTTCACTTCGACATTCAGTAGGCCTGACTTAACCGTTGGATCGTCAGTGCCGATCTTGATGGCTTCTTCGAGGTCAGCGGCCTTGAAGATCGTCATGCCACCGTCTGCCAGCACACCGTTGAGGCCACCGGCTTTCTCCATGAACGGCCCGCTGAGCACGGTGAGACCTTTCTCCTGCATTTCGATCATGTAGCCCACGTGATCCATGAACCCAGGCTGTTCGTTGTACTTAACGCCTTGAACCCAGTTCGGGCCCGGCGATTGGAAGGCGACAAAGTAGTGCGGGCCGTTTTCGTCAATCATGATTGTTACTCCAAAAGGAAAATGGGGGATTCAAAAGCGATGTGCTGTCAGGTATGGAATGGGACCCACATCATTTTGACTTCGAGGTTTAGGAAGCCGGACTTGACCGTTGGATCGTCGCCGGCGATTTTTTTTGCGTCTTCAAAATCAGCGGCCTTGAAAATCGACATGCCGCCGTTTGCCAACACTCCATTGAGCCCGCCCGCCTTTTCCATGAAAGGGCCGCTGAGCACAATCAGCCCCTTCTGATGCAGTTCGATCATGTAATTCACATGAGTCATAAATTCAGGTTGTTCGTTGTATTTCACGCCCGGTACCCATTTCGGCCCTGGGGTGTGAAAGGCTACAAAATAGTGTGGCCCGTTTTCGTCAATCATCGTTTTGCACTCCAGAAGGATAGTTTGTTTAGAAAGAATGATTATTGAGGGAGTAAGAAGTCGTGCCCGGCCAGAGGGCCGCCGGCCTGTTGCATTTTTCCACCCTCTTTGAGTTCCCCGAGATCGACGGTGCGAAAGCCAATCTTGTGAATAAACTCGGTCACGAATTCTTTGGCTTCGCTGTCATCGCCTGACACGAACAGCACCCTTCGGCCTTGGTTGTGGACGGGGCCAGCATTGAAGTTAGCCATTTCAAGATTGTTGAACGCCTTAACCACCCTCGCTCCCGGTGCCAGTTCGGCAACAATTTCACTCGCGCCACGCCCTCCAAGGTCGTCAAACACCCACTCGGGCGTTGTCTCCAAAAACGGGTTAGTAGCATCAATTAGGATTCGGCTGTTCCAAGCTGGCAGTCCGTTGAGAACTGTCTTGATAGTTGTCCAAGGCGTAGCTAGCAGCACCACTGGTGCTGCGGCGGCTTCGGCGAGCGTGACGACGGAAGCCTTAGGCCCCAACTGCGACAGTGCATCGCCCAATTTAGTCGCTCCGCTGCGATTACTCAGCAAGACCTCATGGCCCTGATCAATCGCGTGCTTAGCAATGGACAGCGCCACAGTGCCCGAGCCCAACATCCCAATTTTCATAAAAGCGACCTCATAAGCGATGCGTTAAATCGGGGGAAATGTTTTTTGGAGTGATCACTCCGATATGCAATACTATGGCGATGGAAATCCCCTCGTCAAGGAATATTGGAGTGATTGAACCAAAATTATCTGAACCCAAAAAACGTGGTCGCGGGCGGCCATCGAATTTCGACCGGGCGATTGCCGTACACCAAGCAATGAAATTGTTTTGGGAGTCAGGCTACGAAGGCACATCCTTCGAAAGCCTGATTGCGGTTATGGGAATCAGTGCGTCGAGCTTTTACAACTCGTTTGGGGGTAAAGAGCAGCTCTACGCAGAGGCGACTAATGCCTATCTGGCAGCGTCAGGTGAGTGGTTTCTCGGCATCTTGAATGATGCGACTGACACGCGAACCGCCTTCAGACGATTGATGGAGGCGACCGCTACCGAGTTCACCCGAGACGATCTACCCTCCGGCTGCATGATTTCCGTAGCATGCGTTCACGTTCCTCCAGCGTTGCATTCGGTTCGCGAAATGATGACCGAGCACAGATCGATGGCACGCCATGCAATGGAGGCGAGGATTCAGCGCGGCATCGATGAAGGTGACGTGTCCGCCGACACCAATGTCAAAGCATTAGCCGCCTACTTCAATGTGCTGGCCCGAGGATTGGCTGTGCAAGCCAGAGATGGTGCAACTTCTGACCAACTTCTGGAGATCGTGCAGATCGCCATGCAAGCGTTTCCAGCTGGCCCAGAGCTTTAGTCTGGCCCTCTAAGCCACGGATTGTTCTGGAACTCTTCCACTAGGAAATCCACCATCACGCGGGTCTTCTGTGGGATCCAGGATGAGGCAGGCATCACCGCATAGATGGGAACGAAAGCGGCGTCGTAATCTGTCAGGAGCCTAACCAATCTACCGGCCTCCAGATCCTCGCCGCAGGCCGACAATGGCGCTCTCAAAACTCCAAGCCCTGCGATCGCGGCTTCGCAAAGCGCTTCAAACACGTTCACCCGATAGGATCCCTGAACTTCAACCGACACTATCTCACCGTTGACATCGCTGAACGTCCACTCGAAAGGCGTCGGGTTGCGCAGGTAAATCAGGCACGGTACGCGAGCCAAATCGCGAGGATGAAGAATCGCTGGATGGTCCTCCAGGAACGCCGGCGAGGCTACGGTGACCGGTTGCAGAGCACCAAGTTTTCGCGCTTGGTGAGAGCTATCTTTCATTTCGCCAACGCGGATAGACACGTCTACGCCATCGCGAATCAGATCTGTCGCCGAATCACTCAGGAAATGCTCCAACACAATGTCGGGGTAGCGCTGGAAAAAGCGCGGCAGTAACGGAGTCAATTGCTTTCGCCCGAGCAGAATTGGTGTAGCGATACGTAAGGTGCCTGAAGGCGTCTGACGGGTATTGAATACATCTCCTAAAGCCATGGCGTATTGCTCAAGAATAAGCTTCGCCTGCTCATAAAACCGCTCACCGGCATCGGTCAAAAACAACCGGCGGGTGGTACGTGAAAATAGCTTCGCCTGTAACTGTTTTTCCAAATCGGTAATTTGCTTGCTGACCGTAGATTGACTGATCGACAGCTCAATCGCCGTGCGCGAAAAGCTGCCGATCTCGACAACCCTCACGAAGATTTCTAACGCCGAAAATCTGTCCACACCGCCCCTCTACCGCTGTCATACCCGGCCTGCATATATATTCCGGCCGGCGATAAATTTTATCGCCGGCCAACCAATTATCACTTTTGAACCGCTCTATTAGTCTGGCTCTGCGCAACGCCCTTAACATTCAGTTTTATGGAGTCAGTCATGACCATCAGCATCTACGGCGACAGTGGTTCCGGCAGTTTTCGCCGCGTATGGACCGCTGCAAAACACATGGGCATTCAGTTCGAACATATCCCGGTCGACTTGTTGAAAGGCGAAAGCCAAGCGCCGGAATTTCTGGCGATCAGCCCGGTCGGTCGCGTACCGGTCTTGGTCGATGGCGATATCGTCATCTCCGAAGCTTCGGCCATCAACCTCTACTTGGCGGAGAAGTTCGACTCGCCGCTGTTGCCCAAGGGCACCGCCCGGTATGAAACCTTGCAGTGGATGTTCTGGTCCACTGAACACTGGCGCGTATTTTCGTCCTACCTGTTCAACGAACGCATCGGCAAACGCGTGATGGGCGTGGCGGAAGACCCGACTATGGTCGAGTTCATCTTCACCAACATCCGCAGCAACGCCGCCATGCTCGACAAACACCTCGAAGGCAAAAAATACATCGTCGGTGACCAGGTGACGCTGGCGGACTTCGATATCGCAGCACCGTTCTCGCAGATGGCCAGAACCAAAACGCCGTACGATGAATTCCCGAACATCATGGCTTGGCAGCAACGCCTGCTGGATGAAGTTCCGGCCTGGAAAGAAACCAAAGAGCTGCTGGACGACCGCATGGACCGAGCGTTTTCCGCGTTCGGTATCACGTTCTGATCTGACTGTGCGGGGGCGCCGAACATCGGCGCCTCCTCAACCAAACCGTCAGTGAGCCCCGTTGATCTCTAACAACACCTTGCCGCCTTTTTGAGTGTGGACGATGGCGTCCTTAAAGGCTGCCAGCGGATACACCTTTGCAACCGGTACTTGCAGACTTCCGGATCTGATCAACTCGACCGCTTCATGCAATATTTCAGGCACTTTCACCCTGAATGCGGGTTTGTTCTGATAAAAGTTGTGCATCGTGATGCTCTTTCTCATCAGCGGCCTGAGATCTCCCGGTGCAGACATGTCGCCGCTCATTTGTGCGTAGTTGACCAACGATCCCCCAGCCGATAACGCGCTAACCAATCGCGCAGTCGCCACTCCGCTGATGCCGCAGAGCGCCAAGCGCACTGCACCGTCACCGACCATGTCTTGAACGCGCTCAGTCGCATCATTTTCATCCACCAAAACAATGTCTCCACCAGCCGCTTCCACCTCAGCGACTTGCTCCTGTCGCCGCACAAAATTGACCGTCCGTAACCCGCGCCCCTTGGCGATGGCGATCACCGCCCTACCCACCCCGGAGTTCGCGCAATTCTGCACCACCCAATCGCCGGGTTTTAGGTCAACGAATTCACTCAGCAAAAGTGCCGCTGTGGGCGGATTGATACGCAACATGGCGAGCTGCTGAATATCCGCGTCCACGGGCAAAGCGAAGAGATCTGCGGCGGGAATGACCATCCGCTCGCGCCAGGTAAAGCTATAGAGCGGTGGCGTCACGCGATCCCCGACCTTTACATTGTCCACGCCCGCTCCAACGACCAACACGATACCAACGCCTTCGTTGCCGACAACACTCGGTAATGGCGGATGCACCGGAAACTTACCGCCAAACAACAGTAAATCGTTGTGGTTAACTGGGGCGAACTCTAGACCGATCAGCACCTCGCCCGATCCGGGTGGCGGTGGCTCAGCGATGTCGACCAACTCCAGACTTTCGAGGGGGTTGCCGTAAGCGTTGATCTGGATCGCTTTCATGTGGGAGTACCTGCGTGAGGGTTTAAATGTCCATGCCGGACACCTATCATAGTGATCGCCCGCAAAAGTATCCATTCTATTGGAAGCGATCACAATGAATGGATCAGTGTAGTTCAGGAGTGATGCGTGAAGGTTTCAAAAGAACAAAATGCTTACAACCGTGAAGCGCTCACTGCTGCGGCTTCCAGCCTGTTCCAGACGCAGGGCTTCGCCGCCACTGGCGTCGCGCAAATCAGCGAGGAGGCGGGACTGACCCAGGGTGGTTTTTACGGACATTTTAAATCTAAGAGCCGGTTGGTCGAAGCTGCTTGCCGGAAAGCTATGGCCAACGGTCGCGACTCATGGCGCGCCATGATGGGCACGGCTGCGAACGACTTGGAAACGCTAATTGACGCCTATGTGTCCCCCGAGCACGTCGAGGCCGTCGCTGAGGGCTGTCCGATGGCTGCTTATACATGCGAAATCAAAAGTCAGGATGAAGCCATCCAAAACACTTTCACCCACGGTTTTGAGGACATGGTCGCAATCCTCCAGGAAGTGCTGGCTCGGGATTTCGCGGATGAAACTGCTCGTCGCGAAGCATTGTTTTTCATGTGCAGTATGGTCGGCAGTGTCGCCATCGCGCGGGCGACCAAAACCACGAACCCTCTGCTTGCTGATGAAATCATTACGGCAACTAGACAGAATCTGAAGGCGGTTGCCAACTCAGCCGGTTCCTAAGCATCTGACAGCTCGGCGTGAGTCAGATGAGTTACCGCTGTCTCCAAAATTTCAGCTGACAGCGCCGAGCGCGATGCCATTCTCGACAAGGTGAGCGCCCCCATCATCGTGCACATCGCGACGAGTGCACGAGCGCGTTCCGACTCGCCTTTCTCAGATTTGGACTGAGCGACCAATAACTCGATGATCCTTTCCAGACCTTGGGTCGCGACCTGCTTTACCTGCTCGTTGCTCCGGACCAGTTCGCTCCCAAGCGCCGCATAGGGGCAGCTTTGCTCCAAGGCATCCCGGTGTAGAGGCGAAAGGTAATGGCCCACGATTGCATCAAAGCCTCCGTCGTCAGCGACCTTCTCCAGCTCTGACATTAGTCCGTCAACTGCTGCGCCGCATGCCTCTGCCACGACCTGATCCTTGGATTGAAAGTGGCGGTAGAAGCCGCCGTGCGTCAGGCCCGCCGCAGACATCAAACCAGAAAGTCCCGTCCCGCCAATACCGTTCTTGCGAAACTCGACGCTGGCAGCATCAACGATTCGTTGCCGGGTCTCGCTGGTTTCCTGCCGTGATTTGCGCATGCCAAAAATCCTGATCAATGGTGTTTGACTTAGATGTTACTTAACATCTATATTTATGACGAGCGTAATATTTAACCTTTCGCACCATAACCTGAGGCTACCAACATGACGCAAGCTATCATTCTCGTAACAGGCGCTACTGGTTACACCGGTCGTAGAACCGTCGAAATCCTTACCTCTAAAGGTGTTCCGGTTAGAGCCTTGGTGCACAAGGAAGATGAACGTTCGGCAGAGCTTCGTGCAATGGGCGCCGAAGTGGTGCTCGGTGATCTGCTGGACCTGAATGCCGTGCGCAGCGCACTCGAAGGTATTCGCACCGCCTACTTCGTGTACCCGATTACTCCGGGTTTGATTGATGCGACCGCTCGTTTCGCTCAAGCAGCGAAGGAAGCCGGCGTCGAAGCCGTCGTCAACATGTCGCAGATTTCCGCGAGACGCGAAGCCAAGAGCAATGCGGCGCTTGATCATTGGACGGCAGAGCGGGTTTTCGATTGGTCAGGACTGGCAATGACTCACCTACGCCCAACCTATTTTGCACAGTGGCTGATCTATCCCCATTTCCGCTCGCACATCCTGGAAAAAGGTGAGATCCGCCTACCGTTTGGTGAAGGCCGGCACGCCCCAATCGCCGCTGAGGATCAAGCTCGTCTGATTGCCGCCATTCTCGAAAATCCGAGCCAGCATGAAGGCCAAACCTACACCCTGCATGGCCCTACCGAGTTGAACCAGCAAGGTGTCGCCGACGCTATCGGCGAAGTGCTGGGGCGCAAAATCGCCTATCAGCAAATCAGCCTTGAAGAATACAAACACGAACTGCTTGAAGCAGGTTTACCTCCATTCGTCGTTCAACATCTGGTCGAAGTAGCGTTGGATTACCAGCATGGTGTGTTCGAAGGCGAAGACAAGATCATTCGAGAAGTCACCGGACAAGCGCCAATGACCGTGCAAGAGTTCGTCACTCTTCACAAAGATCTGTTCGACGTATGAAGACGGTGAGTTGAGCCTGTGTCATGCGCGGGCTCATCCTCTCTGAAAAACTTCGCGCTTGATCACGTTGATCGCGGGGCGCCCCGATGACGACGTTCTGCCTTGACACATTCATAGTGACCGCCTTCAATAAATCATGAAGGCTATTGCTCGTTACCTGTTGCTGAGCAATCGCAGGTGCTGCTGGATTTCCATTGAACTGGAAACCCATTCCCAAGTGGCTGATTTGCACGGGAACAAAACGGGGAAGAAAAATGAAAAGCCTCAAGCGCAGTGAGTTGTCACGCCGCGACGTACTCAAGCAATCCATGCTCTTGGCCGCAGCAATGGCGGCGATCAATCATGGCTCCGCTTGGGCAGCCACTTCAGAGTCGCCGGCACCTCCCAGTAACCCAAAACTCGCATCAGGTTTCACTGAAAAAATCGTATTGAGGGACAACCATCGAATCTACGTTCGCGACTATCCCGGCAAAGAACCTGCTTATGTCCTTCTGCATGGCTTTCCCGATAACTGTCGTATCTATGAAGACTTGGCCCCACGTCTGAGCGCCGCTGGCAGACGCGTCATCGCTTTCGATTTTCTTGGCTTCGGCGCGTCCGACAAACCAACAAACTTCCGCTACGACTTTGAACAGCAATTGGCCGACTTCAACGCTGTAGTCAATGATCTAAAATTGAATTCAGTCATCCCGGTCGGGCACGACGCAGGGGGGCCGGCAGCGGTCAACTTCGCACTGGATAATCAGGATCGCGTGGACTCGCTTGTTCTGCTCAATTGTTATTACGCCAACGCCTCAGTGCTGGCCTTTCCCGACTTCATTGAACTGTGCTGCAATCCGAAAACCAAACTTTTGGCCCACGCGATGATGACGGACCCTAAGCAAGCAGCTTACCTCTTCAATTTTCAGCAGGGCCTACTGTTGGCCAACATGACGCCGGCAATGAGGACGCGCTTCGAAACGGTGTTGCAACCTATCATTGCGCACAACTTCACCCAGCAGCCGAGTGCAATGCCCGCTTTCCTGGCCATGACCGGGAATGCGTACGCAAACCTTGCGGCAAATGACCGGCGCCGTCCTGAACTGGCTAAATTCAATAAGCCGGTCAAACTGATCTGGGGTGGTCTGGACAAATACCTCAACACGGCCGTCGCTAAAGATATCGCCAGCCATTGCCCTCACGCGACGCTGACGACACTCGATGCAGAACATTGGCCGCAGTTCGATCTGCCTGACGAGGTCGCCAAGCACATGCTGGCCTGACATAACCGGCCGTATTCATGTCATGTTGATTTATTCCGCCTATCGATAGGTTTTATCGTGGCTCGGGCAATTATCACCCGCCCTTCTCCCGGTTATTTTTGGCTCAAGACTCATCAACGAAAGTCTTCAGCCATTACGGGATTCAGCATGACAAAATTATTTACCGGCAAAGTCGCCTTGGTAACTGGCGGGTCGCGTGGCTTAGGCGCAGCGACCGCCAAGGCCCTCGCCGAGCAAGGCGCCGACGTAGCCATCAGTTACGTGTTCGCCGAAGAGCAGGCACTCAACGTGATCGAGTACGTGACCGCTCAAGGCGTGCGAGGCGAAGCATTTCAAGCGGATCAGGCGGACGTCGACGCCGCGCAATCGCTTATTGATCGAGTAATGGCCAAGTTCGGCCGTATCGACATCCTCATCAACAACGCCTCCATCGATCAGCTGGGCAGAGTCGATGATCCCGCCCGCGACGCCGAAGCATTCGATCGCTTCTGGGCCGTTACGCTTTCGGGGTTCATGGCGACTGTGCGCGCGGCGTCCAAAGTACTCAGCGACCAAGGCCGAATCGTGATGATCGGCTCTAACCTAGGTAACCGACCTGGCATGTCGGGTATCGCCGATCTCGCGGCATTGCGTGCAGCCATCGATGGCTATTCCAGGGGGGTCGCCCGTGACCTGGCCGAGCGCAACATTACCGTCAACGTGGTGCACGCTGGGTTTATGAAAACCGACCTCAACGCACATCTGCGGGACGCTTTGGCGCCTTTGGTAGAGCGCTTGTGTTTCCCGCGATTTGGCCGACTGGAAGAAGTCGTTGCACCCATTCTCTTTCTAGCCAGCCCTGCCGCGTCCTACATCACTGGCACGATCATCGATGCCGATGGCGGCTACAACATCTAGTCGCCGCAGCACGCGGATGACTCGGCTGAAATTACTGGGGAATACAGCATGAAAAAACTTGAAGGGAAAATTGCACTCGTCACCGGTGGCACCTCTGGCATTGGTTTGGCGACAGCACGCTTGCTGGTCGAAGAAGGCGCGCACGTATTCATCACGGGTCGTCGTCAGGCTAATCTGGATGAAGCTGTCCGTTCGATTGGTCGCAATGTGACGGGGGTCCAGGGCGACACGAGTAATCTTGATGACGTGGATCGGTTGTTCAAACTCATCACCGAAGAGAAGGGCCGGCTCGACATGGTATTTGCCAATGCGGCAGCTCAAGCCAGCGCGCCGTTGGGTGCGATAGACATCGAGCAGTACAACCGCGTTTTTGACGTGAATGTGCGCGGCACTTTGTTTACCGTACAGGGCGCTTTACCGTTGTTGTCTGACGGCGCTTCCGTTCTGCTGATGGCATCCGTCGCTGGGTCAAAAGGCAACCCCGGTCGCAGCATCTACGGAGCTTCGAAGGCGGCGGTTCGATCATTTGCACGGTCTTGGGCCAATGACCTCAAGTCTCGTAATATCCGTGTTAACGCAATTAGTCCTGGCCCCACTGATACTCCCGCATTCGATTCACCGGGAGGAGCCGAGCAGACCGCTCAGATCAAGACCCGGATTGCATCGACTATTCCACTAGGTCGAATGGCCCGTTCTGAAGAAATCGCCAAAGCAGCCGTGTTCCTACTTTCCGACGACAGTAGCTTCACCACGGGCTCGGAAATGTTCGTGGATGGCGGCTTCACCCAGATCTAGAGTGCTATCGGCCAATCCCCGTTATACGCTTGGCAAATACCTAATTTAGAACAGTAGAAGGCTTGGAGGCGCCGTTTCAACAGCGGCTGCTTCCACCAAGTTGCCTTCAGGCTCCTAGGTTTTCAGCGACCTTTCAGATTCTGTCCCACCTCTCGCACTAGTTACTGGAGTATCAGGGACGGATCGCTCGCCCTTATAAGAAAGAATTTCGGCAATAAAGTCCCGCTCGGGCCATTAACGGGATTGCTTTCAATCAAACCAAGCCACCTGGCAGTTCTTTTTCTAATCTCCAAGTGAAAATTTAAGGGGTACCTATGCTTTCAGAATGGCTCTCCAACCTCCTCGCGCGACGAGGTTCCCACTATGCCTGGGCCATGATCGCCGTAACATTTATGGCTGCCCTGGTAAGTGCAGCAGCGGTAGGTGCGCCCGGCATTTTCATCGTACCCATGCAGATGGAATTTGGCTGGAACACTACGGACATCTCATCAGCACTTTCGATTCGATTTGTCTTGTTTGGACTGACGGCTCCGTTCGCTGCTGCATTAATGAGCAAATATGGGCCGCGCAATGTCACGGTTGTAGCTATCACCTTGATAATGACCTGCCTTCTTGTGTCGCTCAATATGACGCAGGTCTGGCAGTTAATTGCATTATGGGGAGTGGGTGTTGGTGTAGGCGCAGGCATGACCGCCTTGGTACTAGGGGCTGTCGTGTCATCGCGTTGGTTCGACCAGCGCCGAGGTCTTGTGATCGGTGTGTTGACCGCGAGTAACGCCACAGGTCAACTTGTATTCATGCCGCTGCTCGCAAGCGTTACCGAACATTATGGCTGGCGTTGGGCGCTCGTTTTGCTCTCTACGCTGCTTGCGCTGGCGGCGTTCGCAGTGCTCATGTTCATGCGCGACCGTCCGAGCGATCTAGGACTGCGACCATACGGCAACACGAACACAGGTCCAATCGTCGAGCCCGTCGCAAGTGGCGAGTCAGTGTTTATGGCGACTTTGCATACACTGCGTGATGCATCCAGAACACGTGTCTTCTGGGTTCTATTCGCCACCTTTTTTATCTGTGGCGCGAGTACCGCTGGCTTGGTCCAAGTGCACCTGATTCCGCTGTGCGGTGACTTCGGTATTAACCAGATCCAAGCTTCGGGGCTGCTAGCAGCCATGGGTGTTTTTGATCTGATTGGCACTGTTCTCTCAGGCTGGCTTTCAGACCGTTACGACAGCCGGCACCTGCTGTTTTGGTACTATGGATTGCGCGGCCTATCGCTGATCGCGCTACCGTATTCAGACTTTACGATCTTCGGTTTGTCGGTCTTCGCAATATTCTACGGACTCGACTGGATTGCCACCGTGCCACCCACAGTTCGCCTCGCCGTCAACAAGTTCGGGCCAGAGCGTGCTGGCTTGGTGTTCGGATGGGTATTCGCCGGCCATCAGATTGGTGCTGCGGTAGCCGCTTACGGAGCTGGGTGGTCCCGAGTAAATCTGCTTAGCTACCTGCCAGCGTTTTTCACGGCAGGTGTACTGTGCTTGTTTGCTGCAGCTATCATCATGACCATTAGACAGAAGAAACCTGTGTCTGAATTCGCTACCACTTGAGATTTGCTAGAGACGGGTGCCCGCTCAGCGAATGCGATTTTCGTTGAGCTGGCCAACCATCGGGCAGTGCGATTCAACTGCATTCTGCGAGCCGAAGTCATTTTGTTGCATGACGCGATTCCCGCGCCATCGGATTTCAGATCCAACTGCCGATCTTAATACAGCTTTCGAAAAGTGAATAAGTCTCGATGAAGAATGAGACGCCAGAACGTCCACTTCTTGCCGAAAGCGAGCGGTGCTAAACGATCATTCCGGACGAATAAGATCGGCACATCATCAGCAATCGTCCAATGCTAATCCAAAGTCGTCGCTGGACACCTGAGCCGCCTCGTTGAGCCGCTGGCGCAGCGCGGCGGTTAGCTGCCGCTCTACTTCCCATGGATCAGATAGGGCAGCTAACAGCGGTGCCAATTGGGGCGACAGGCTCATCAACGAATGATTGAGCGAACGCGCCGTTTCAAAAGCGGCTTTCTGCACAAAGCTCATTTCCACCAGTTCCCCCTGCGCCTTGCGAAACTCCATCTCCGCCATCCGCGCCAGGTAATGCTCGCGATGCGCTCGTGCTTTCTGAAAGTCTGGGGTCTGCCCTTGCGCAGGATCAGCGGGCGGCGGCGCAGCCATGTTAGTCGGTTCGGATTGTGCAGCGACGTGGCTGTACACATCACGCTGAAGCCGCTCCTGTTGGTGGCGAGCAGCGACGGCAGCCTTGCTCGGATCAGCGGTATCGCGGATCAATGCTTCGGTGGCCAGAACGTCGACCTGCTTGCCATTTGGAGACAGGACCAGTCGGCCGTTTTCCTTGAGCCAGGTGATGTAGCTCGGTGATCGGCCGATGTGCGCAGCGAAGGCGCTCTTTGACAGGTATGTAGCTGTGCTCATAAGCCCTCCTTTTCAGCTGCTTTTCAATGAATCTTTTCAAGATTTCAGTGGATTGAAATTTCAGTAAGCTGGTGGGCCTCCCACTAACAAGATCCCGCGGGTTTCCGACCCCGTACCCTTTGAAAGTCCCCGGGGTCCCCGGCGGTTTTCTGTCCGGTTCAGTCGGTCGACTCGGCATTCGAGTGCCATGCCCTGCCCCCATCCCTTTGGAAAGACGGACATCCCTGCAAAGGTTTCAGCTAGAGAGATTCCGCGAGTTCGATAACCCGTGTAGGGGGCGGCCCTCGGGGAGGACCCGTAAAAATCGGCGCCCCACCTGGCCTGCCCTGCTCATGCCTTCGGCTCGGCCTCGCTCAGGTCCAGACGCTTGGCCACCCAGCGTTCGTACAAGCCGATGGCGACATCGGCGCCGGCCATTGCGGTCAGGCAACCCAGGGCGCCCGCTGTCCAGATCGACAGGCCCGCACCGAATAGCAACATCATCGCTGACACGCCGCAGACGATGCAGGCGCCGGACCGAAGTGCGAGGCGCCGCAGTAACGCCCAGCCTCTTGCCCCATCCTTGTCAGCGCGCCACATCTCGCCGGACACGCCGCCAACCAATGACAGGGCAATCACCAACCAGATCGGCATCTCTGCCAGTGCCTGTTGCTCGTTCGTCATGGTCCTGCCCCTTAAACAAAAAGACCCGGCGCTATGGCCGGGTCAGGTGGTGGGTGGCCAGCCGCGCTTTGCGGTCGCACCCATCGAAGATGGCCCCTTTTTACAGGTCGATTCTGGTGGCAGCAAGACCGGTTTAATGCCATCCGGTGAATGTGTGGCTTACGCCCGGTGAACGGCTGGCGAATGTCGGTGAATATCTATCCCGGCTGTCTTTTGCTTCTCTGGCGTCCCATGCGTCCCACCTCTCTAAAACAAGGTGGGACGTCTGAAAGCCCCGCAGATTGGGGCTTTGCCCCACCGTCCTACTTTTATCTCTCTTTTCTCGTGTATAGAGAGAATATTTAAAAACACGCGTGCGCGTGAACACGCGCATTGATGCCCGCTACGCATACACGGGCGGGAGGCATGAAAAAGGTGGGACGGTGGGACAGCCCAACAACGACGCGGCCTGCGCCCGTCCCACCACCGCAAAAAGCGGTGGGACGGAGGCAGGCCGGTGGGACGGCGTGAGCCAGAGTAATGCCCACGATCAAGCCGCTTCCCCCAGAAGGAAGTGCTCGACCACGATGTGAGCGTCATGCAGGCGCTGGTAGTAGAGGTAGCGTGTACAGCCACTCTGAGCCAGACGCGCAGTCAAGGGCGCATCAGGCTGAAAGTAATGCACCTTGACCACCGTCATCAACTCGGGATCAAGGCGTTTCTTGACGATGCGCTCAATGTCCAAGGAGGCCTCCAGCGGCACCCTGCTCCCGCGCCTGCCGCGCACCAGCTGACCGCCACTCTCCATCATCATGGCGACCATGTTGCCGCCTGAGTAACCGGCGGCGACCTCGTCGCTGTGCAGCTCCTGCGCCCATTGCTTGAGGGCCATGTCGATCGCTTTAATCATCGAAGCACGGCTCCTCAAACTCAGGTTGTTCCAGCGCAGGCGCCCTGCCCCAACCCTCCGGTTTCTTGTACGCCCATGGCCGCTGGCCGCTCTTGCTCAAGGCGCCCAAACGGAAACGTCGCCAGCCCAGTCGATGCAGGATTGCACCCACGCGCATCTGCTCGGGTTTGCCCCAATGACCGGGATCGAGCTTGAGCGCCTGACTCATCACCTCGCTACCGGTGGTGGTCTCGCCGATCTGCGACTCTTCGAGCCAGGTCAGAATGGGCGTTTCCCATTCGTCCACCACAAAGCGTTCGTCCTGTTCCTCGCTGAACATTGGCGCTTCCTCTCGCGTCACCCACCAGAGGTCGCCGGCATCAAAGCAGAACATCGCTTCGGCCCACAGCTGGTCGCGGATCTCGCGCAGCAACGCCACGTCGACCTTGGTACAGGCCACCGGCCAATAGCGACGGTTGCCGGTGGCGTCCTTGAGGTACTCGTCCTGGTTGGTGGTACCGACGAATACACACTGGCGTGGCACGTCCAGGGTTCTGCGGCCATAGCTTTCGCGGTAGGTATCGGTCGACGCCGAGAAGAACTGCTTGGCCTTGGTGCTCTCGGCCTTGTTGAAGCTGTCCAGCTCGCCCAGCTCGACGATCCACTTCCCACGAATCGCCTGAAAGCCGTCCTTGTCACCGAGGGCAAACGGCGTATCCATGAACCAATCGCCGCCGAGCACGCTCATGGCAGTCGACTTACCGGCGCCTTGTACACCTTCGAGGATCATCACCGAGTCAGCCTTGCAACCTGGCTTCATCACACGCGCCACGGCCGAGATCATCCAGCGTTTGCCGACCTTGGAGGTGTAATCCGTTGCCTTCACTCCCATGACATCCGTCAGCCAACGTTCCAGGCGCGGCACACGATCCCATTCGAGTTTTTTCAGGTACTCGCGCACCGGGTGAAAGGCGTGGTCGTACGCCACGACGCTGACGGCCTCAATCACGTGCGAGGACTTCACGCGCAGGTTGTACTGCTGCGCGAGCCACTTCATGACGCGCACATCATCGATGTCGGCCCACTCACCGGTACCGCCGCCATAGGGCGCTGCACGCAGCTTGACGATCTTCGAGCTGAAGGCGCAGTAGCTGATCACCCCGGCCCAGCGCTCGTCGTTAGCCAGGATCAGTTCGACGTTCTGCATGTGCGCGATCAAGGCGCCGCTCTCACTGCGAGCCAGCTGATCTTTCCAGCCACCGGCAGCGGGTGGGCGGACCACAGCGAGCACTTGTCGGCGAACCGCGTCGAGGCCTTCGGCGACGTGCAGGTCGTTAAAGTCGGTCCACTTTTCGTGACGCTCGACCGAGAAGATCGGCGCAACGACCTGGGCACCGACGACAAGCGCGGCATTGCTGGCCTTCTCCTCGCCCGGGTTCCACGCATCGCCGTTGGGCTTGGTGGTCTTCCAGTCGTCATCGCGGCAGATGATCAGCGGGCATCCGGCGAAGCGCTCGCGCATGACCTTGCACACGGCCAGCAGATTGCCCGCATCGAAGGCCACGGCCACAGCGAGCGACGTCGCCATGTGCAGGCTGGCGCCGGTGGCGTAGCCCTCGCACACCAACACCGGTTCACCCGGTACCGGATGAGGACCGAGCAGGTGAAAAGTACCCTCCTTCGCCATCCCGTAAGGCCAGTAGGATTTGTCGCGGCCGGTGTCTTCCTGCTTGTTAGGGAAGATCACCTGCAGGCCCATGATCTGATCACGAGCATTGTTCATCGGGACCAGTACCGCACCGGTGCGCGGCGCGTAACGCACCTTGATACCGACGATCTGTTTGCGGTCCAGGTAGTCGCTGCGCCCGGTGGTCGGCATACGCTCGAACAAACTCTGCGCCCTTTTCGCGGCCCGACGCGCAGCGTTACTCGCGATTTCGGCGGCACGGCGCTTGGCTTCTTCTTGGCGGGCGCGCATCACTTCGCGCTCTTCGGGGGACATGCGACCGGCCTTGACCTTGATCTTCTGCGTCTCACCCGAACGCCAGTCACCGAAGGCCCCAAAGATCAGGGTGTCGCCCTTCTCCGTGCGCTGCTCGTGCACCACGTACCAGCCGTTCTTTTCTTTGCCCTTGTCCTGCGAAGTCTTGCAGCGGGTCAGCTTGCCGAACACCAGCGGTTGCGCTGGCTCCAGACCGTAATCGGCGAATTGCCCCAACACTTCATCGAGCATGCTGAATCCCCCGCTCAGAGAGTGATTGGCAGCTGATGCACTGCGAGCAACCCGGTGAGGCCAGGCGACGGGCTTCCGGAATCGGATCGTCACACGCTTCACAGAACAGCAAAGAATGGGCAGCGCTTTCTGCTTTGGCAGCGCTGCGCGCGGCCATGGCCTGATCGATGCGTTCCTGCACCAGGTCGTTGGCGAAATCGGCGATGTCAGCCACGGTCAGCACCTCGCGTCGTCTGGTTGACGTAGGTGGCGCGGTTGAACAAACCCAGCAGACCTTGAATACCCCGGAACACCTGCAGACGAATCGCCGCGAGCTCCTGATCAGTCACCACACCGTCGCCGATGCTCTTGGCCCAAGTCTCGGCCAGATCGGCGACCTGGCGAAAGTATTCGGCGATGCCCGTCGTGAGCGTTTCGGGCATGTCGTGGGTATAGGTGTCGGCCAGTTCCTGCCAGATCGTGTCGCCGACCAGCGCATGCACCGCATCGAGAATGCGGCGGTCCTTGGTCAGTTCGAGGATCTCGCCGAATTCCTGAATGTTAATGGAGTGGCTAGGGTGGGTCGGCGACAACTTGTGCTGCAGCGTGGTCGGGTTACGACCGGTCGTGGCTGCGATGGCAGCAGCGCCGCCCGGGTAATCGCGAGCGGCGTGGTACAGCGCTAAATCGAGCGGCAGGATTTCCCGCTGCGCCCGTTCCAGAGAACTGAGAGCGATACGGCTCATGGCATTAATCCTAAAAGTTGCCAGTGCCGCGCGACAGAAGTTGGTGATACATTTGCCGCGTGGTCTGGAGAGGCCCAAAGCCGGCTAGGTTCGTAAGACCGACACCGGCACCGTGCCGGGGCGAACAATCCGTTGTTCACCCCTGGCGCAACAGCTGCCAGCTCTGTGGTAAGAACGGCAGCAACACCAAGGCTTCCAGCCTTGGAAACGCGATGAAAGTCGGCGGCATGTGGTGTGTTCACCTTCCGACATCGCGACCCGAACGCATTGTGGTGATGCTATCGGGAGGAACTGGGCGACCCTTGGGTCGCCTTTTTTCTATGCAGCTTGTATTTCAGCGTCGGATTCGGCAGGGAATATCTCGGGTAAATCCGGCCTAAGCTGATGAGGTAGCAGCGCTCCAGAAAGTGCTTTCGATAGATGTCGAACCTGTGCGACTGGAATACCTCGTCGACGCCAATTGAAGAATCTCTGAGGGCTGATTTTGCACTCTCGCGAAAGCTGGGAAGGGCTTTTGCCGGAGGCCTCAGCAACCTGCAGTACTAAATCGAATATCTGAGCAGGTGTACTCATGACGTTATCCATACCAAACAAATTGAGCGGCAAGACCAAACAATACGTTTGTTATCATCTGAATGCAAGCGCTGTAACATTCTGTTTATGAGTAAACAAACGCAAAACCTCAAAGGCCAACGCTTCCGTGAAGCGCTCGAAGACTCCGGATTGACGGGGGCCCAGCTCGCTCGAATTCTCGATCTCGAGAACGACCAGAACATCACGAACTGGAAAGCTAGGGGCGTCCCCGCGTATATGGTCGGCGAAGTTGCGCTGACACTTGTCGTGGAGCGCGAGTGGCTAGAAGGGAAAGATGTACCAATGCGGACCAAGAGCACTGAGCGAAACCCATTACGCCCGGCTGCTAACGATTCGCCGCTTTACGTGCTGGAGCCAATGGCTCCTTGGGACTCAGAAACACCAATAGACAATGACGAGGTGGAGTTAAGGTTGTACAAGGAAGTGGAGTTGTCCTCTGGACCTGGAAAGGTTGCGCGTACAGAGGTTCAGGAGATCGCTGGGCCGAAGCTTCGTTTTTCACGAGCTACGATGAGGACTTGCGGAGTAGATCCCTCAAACGCTGTATTTGCCACCAACAGCGGGAACAGTAATCACCCACTGATTCTTTCGGGAGCGACCGTCGGCATTGATACGGGAATGACACGAATCGTTGACGGCGAAATGTACGCAATCGACCACGACGGGCATTTTCGGATTAAATTTCTTCAACGCACTGCCAACGGCATCAAGATGAGGAGCTTCAATTCACAGGAATACGCTGACGAAGACTATGACTTCGATCAGATCATGGCTCAGCGGGTGGTAATTCTTGGCCGCATATTTTGGTGGTCTTCAATACGTCCATTGAAAGGCCCCTCTCTGATCTGACACCAAACAAAATGTGTTGACCAAAAACCAAACAGATTGTTTACTTGCCTCACTCTCCAACCACAGTGAGGCATCACCATGCGCGCCACCGCATCCCTACATGTCCATCCTGCATGCGTCAGCAATCGCAAACTGATCGAACAGCTGCAACTCGCCACGGGCTGTCTGGTCGTCATTCATAACAGCAAACCAAAGCTTGTCGCCAAGTCCTGCCAGCCCTCTCCTATCGATCCGAAAGGTGGAGGGCACGCAGCATGATCAAGTACAAGATCGACAACCGCACCCTGCAGTTGCTCAACGCCCAGGTCAACCTGAGCGAGACCTTCAACCACATCCTGCGCACAGCACCGAAGCGTGATTGCCTGGCGTTTCGCCTCAAGGCTGAGCGCGGCACAGTGGAAAGCACTTTTGTCGTCGAGCTGGGCAGCGAACGCCACTCGCTGACCCTGCAGAACGACAAGAAGATGCACCTCAAACTCGCCGACTTCATCGAAGAGATTGCCAACGGTCCGTTCGACGCGAGCAACTCCAGCGACCTGGTGCATCGCCCGCATGCCGATCGTCAATACGGCCGTTTTGATGTGCAGGACAAGCAGCGCGTATTCGAACTGGTCCACGCCGGCGGCGTGCTGAGCCTCGACATGGGTTTCGAGCTTCCCCTGCATGTGGCGCTGCATCGCACCCATTCACGCCGGGGCGTCACCGCCATCTTGAGCATCGGCAACAAGAGCCCTCATACGCGTTGCTTCACCCTTTACGACCCCGATGCCGAGATCTACGCAAAGCTCATTGAGTCAATAAACCACTTTGCTGCAGTAGCCACTCCTGCTGCGCATGCTGCTTGAGGAACCGTTTATGGAACGCACCCTAGCCCAAGCAGCCGCTCAACTCGGCCTCACTCGCCCCAAACTGATCGCTCTCATGCGGGAGAAAGGTTTGCTCAAGGGAAACCTGCCGGCAGATCTAAAGCGCGACAAGGAGTACCTGCGGGTCAAGGACAGCCCTTGGTATGACGAGAAACACGGAATGCAGTACAGCCAGTCGACCCGGGTGAAGCAGGCCGGTATCCGTTGGCTGGCCGAGCAGTTGGACATCGATCTTCCTGCCATCCCGGCAGATCGCCGTGACGTGGCCTAGGGAGTACGCCCGCCAGATCATTGCCATGCGCACACGTGAGGAGCGCAACGCCGCGCTCCTCGAAGTGCCCGAACATCTGCGCGAGTTGACCAGACGCCACTGCCTGAACGCTTGGAACCACCCGGCACGACAACAACGCAAGGAGGCTCGACAAGGCCATGAGTAACGCTGCACAGAACCCGCTCCGCCTGCATCCGGCGCCCGAATCGGCCACCGTCGAACTGCTCTATCGAATCTTCGGTGACGTCCTGATCCCGCTGGAAAAAGTACGCGAGCAGTATTTTCGCAATCTCAACGAGCAGTCGTTCGTGACGGAGATCAACAGCGGCCGGATCCAGCTTCCCATAACCACGCTGGACACCAGCCGTAAAGCCCTCAAATACGCCCACATCCGGCACGTCGCCTCGCTTATCGACATCCGCGCCTACAAAGCCGACGAGAGCATGCAGCGCCAACAGGGTGGCCCCATACAAGCAGAAGCGAATTTAGAAAGGGATAAACATGGAAATTCATAGCGAAACTCTTGCCGAGGACGAGCTGGTCGCAATAACCGGATATCAAAGACCTTCATTACAGTTGGACTGGCTCAATCGAAATGGCTGGAAATACGTACTTACAGGTGCGAGACGACCCGTTGTTGGTCGCGTGTACGCCCGAATGAAACTGTCCGGTGTGAAGCCTTCATTTGACAACATTGCGGCTGAAGCCTGGTCGCTAGATCTTTCACGCGTGGGGTGAAAATGCGACCAAGAAAGGCTGCAAATCGGGACCTACCACCTCGAATGATTAGGCGGGTTAGGTCAATGAAAAACGGCTCAGAGTGGGTCGGGTACTATTACGATGGGAGAGATGATCAGGGGAAGAGGAAGGAAATTCCGTTGGGCGGCGACTTGGATGTCGCCAAAGCGGAGTGGGCGAAACTCGATTGCAAGCCAATTCCGCAAAAGAACACCCTTCTGGGAAAAGTTTTCGACAGATACGAAGCCGAGATCATTCCGGCGAAAAAACCTAGAACCCAAAAGGACAACTTGCTTTCACTGACACAGCTCAGGAAAGCATTCAGTGAAGCGCCGATCAATGCGGTGACACCACAGGTGATAGCCCAGTACCGCGACAAACGGACCGGGAAGGTTCGGGCAAATCGCGAGATCTCACTGCTCTCGCACATCTATAACATCGCCAGGGAATGGGGTATCACTGACAAAGAAAATCCAGCCTCCGGTGTGCGCAAGAACAAAGAGACACCACGTGACTTTTACGCTGATGCCGCGATATGGAATGCCGTCTACGGTGTTGCCGTGCCAGAACTCAAAGACGCCATGGACCTGGCATATCTTACAGGCCAGCGCCCTGCTGATGTCCTATCCATGCGCGCTACGGATATCACCGACAGCTTTCTGCAGGTTGCCCAGGGCAAGACCTCGAAAAAGCTCCGCATCCGGCTCGATGCCGGCGAGATCATTAACGGTTTAGGTGAGCTGATAGAAAAGCTGCTCGCACAGCGGAAGGCGCGCGCAGTACGAAACCCTTATTTGATCATTACGGAGGATGGTCGCCGCGTGACCGCGCCAATGCTTCGCCTACGGTTCGACGATGCACGCAATGTTGCTATCGCGAAAGCTCTCGAGGACGAAGATGCGCAACTCGCTTCAAGCATCCGACAGTTCCAGTTCAGGGATATACGGCCGAAGGCAGCCAGTGAGATTGACGATCTTGGTCATGCCAGCCGACTGCTTGGGCATACCGATAAACGCATAACAGAAACAGTTTATCGACGCGTCGGCGAGATCGTGAAACCCACACGATGAACCCAACATAATTGGTTAATCACTCAGGAGCGCTCTAACCGTTCACCTGGAACACTAGAGCTGCCCTCCGCGACATACGGCTCCCGGCAAATAGCGGACGTTCACAAACGACCGCTACCGGCCATAAGCAGACGCTCACAAACGATCGTTAATGGCGAACAGCAGACCATAAACGAGGCTACTCATTGTAGTTATCAAAAAAATTAAAATTCAATATTTTTTCTTCGAAAAATCTCAACCACCCATATAGGAAACCGCCCTTGATTTAGAGTACGGTGGTGTTCAAGTTTTTCACGCCATTTAACAGTTGCAACGTTGGAGTCAGCGTTTCTGTCGGATAATGCTGCCAGTATTAAAAAAGCCCATTTATAGGAGTGCTGCTGAGGAACATCTAACGTCACCCAGTGTTTCAGTGCAACTTTCACCGAGTCTGGATTGTCCGTTATGCAGGATATCAAGAAATATTTATTAAAATTCAAGCTGCGCTGATGGCGCTCATTGTCAACAACAGGCGTAATTTCTTCTGGAAGAATAGCTGCGTTTAGATCAGAAGCCAGCCAACTCCAGAGCGACAAGGCTAATCTAGCGTTTTCTAGCTCAAATTTATATCGTGAAAGTTTAAATTCGGCGAGCTCCTCATAAATGGCCAAAGCTTTTTTTTCTTGAAGAGCAGCTTCAGCTAGTTCTCCATGTACTGCCAAATGCAATGCGTAATTGTTTATTGAGTTACCAAGGTGAGGCTTGTATCTCTCAGGCTTATCTTCCGCCAGTTCGTACATTATATCTAAAGCCTGTCTTGAAGCCTCAAGCCCCTCTTCGAGCCGACCTAAAATAGTCAAGTATGTGGCGTAATTATTTAGCGAGGCCGCCATATCATATTTATATTTTTCAGATTTGGCTAGCGGGAGTTCTTGATAAATAAGCAACGCCTGCTTTGCCGCCTCCAATGCCTCTTCAGTGCGACCGAGATCGTCAGAAAAGTTTGCAAAATTATCGAGAGCAGTTGCCATTCTAGGCTTAGCACTTTCCGGATCAGATAGCATCAGCTCTTTGTAAATATTCAAAGTTCTCACTATCACCGGCAGCGCGTCTTCCGTTCTCCCCAATATACCCAGACGAATCGAATGATTGTTGAGTGCCATGCCGAGCCCTTGCTTGAAGCGCGCAGGTTTAATTAAAACAAGTTCATTAAAAATATTTAGGCACTTTTCGGAAGCTAATAATGCATCGTCATGGTTACCTTTACGCTTTAAAGCAAGCGACAAAACGGACAAAGCTTCAGCGTGCTTCTCAGAATTATCTAGCGATGGTTTTTTTATACATAACTCTGCTACCTTATTTACGTTGCTATCAGCTATGAGAGCTGCTAAATCAGCCAAAGGAAAATTTTCATACCTGAAACGCGGGCCAAGAATACCAGCCACCTGCCACTGATGAGTGTTAGGGAGACGTAAAAATGCTCTCTCGATAGTTAGTGGTAACTCACTTGGCGTTTCGATACATACTGTTACTAGGTCGTCAGCACAAACCATGAAGTTTTTTACAAGTACATCTTCAAGCACAGTTGAAATATCTGTACGGTTGCGTAACAATCTCGCTAGCACAGTAAGACATGCTTGACGCACATGCGCCCCTCCTTTGCTTAAAACTGTATCGAGCAAATCTGCTCCACCGAATCCTAGCAAAGTCCCTGCTACCAGCGCCTCACCTATTAAATCTGGACGTAAACCTTGTAGACCTTGGCGGTCGGGATAAAGTGGGCATAAAACTTTAAATATGTCTTTGAGATAACGTTTATCCTCACCCAGTTGCTTCCATATTTCCTCTATTGAGCGCACGGTAGCGATACCATTGCTCAACGTAGCAAGCGTCATTAGAAGAGCTGCCTCTCGCTCAAGATTACTGCCTTCGGGGCCCAAAACATCCAATGCCCTTCCCCAATATCGTCTTTCATGATTAATAAGAGCTCGGGGAAGTGCTTCGGCCGATTTTGGGCGTTCTCCACGCAAGGCCATCAACGCAGCCATTTGAATATAAAGCGGGAGTGAAAAATGCGCATCATTAAGATTGGGAAGATGCTCGGGTGGGTTAATCATTAGAACACTAGCGAAAGTGCATAATGCTAGTTGGTAAGCTTCTCGACGCTCAACCTCGCTATTATGTAATTGAGGCATGAGGAACGGACCGCTACTGGCAGGCCCATCTAGCAGAGACTCACAAATTGAATCTTTTGCTGGCAGTGCACCCCACCACTCTCCACCATCTCGCGCGAGTAAAAGCACCCTAACTATTAATTTGCTTTTGCGCTCCAATAGCGATTTAAGTAATGCAAGCAACAGTGGCTGCCGGGTTTCAGCATAGTCAATCACAATGCAGCAAGGCTTATTAGCAGACTCTATCGAACTCAAAATTTTCGGAGTCTCGCTGGTTGCGCACTCGCCAGTTAAGAAACCCGCATACCAGCCCAGGTCCACTACTCGTCTACAGAGTTCCAATGCAAGCCTGGTTTTACCTACACCACCAGCTCCAGTTAAAAGACGAACCGATAGAGGTTCTTGGCTAGATAGTGCCCAGTCAATTTGCGCTTCCAAGAAAGGTTCTGCGCTGGAGTCAAAGGGCACGATCGCTTCTTCAGCACGCAGTAATCTGCTATCACTCAAGCCACTACCCGGTCGCCAGCTAGGAGTAGGGAGTTCAATTAATTTATTATTTTGACCTTGAGACAGTGGTGCTATTTTTTTTATATCAATTGAGCCAGCAACAACTTCCTGCTTTTCCTCTACAGTCCAACCTAATGCGTGAAAAACCTGTCTTGCACAATTAGCCCATGTAAAGTTATTGCTCATAACCTCGCGTAAGCGAGCAGCTTTTTGTCGCGCCTCTAAAGGATTCTTAGCAACACCAATGACCGCTTGGGCTAAGGATTCGACGTCTTTTTCTAAAAAAAATGGCTCGCTACTGCTACCTTTCACATCGATTTGTATTACACAAGAAGTATAGACGCCGTCGTCGAACTCCTTAAGCATCCTGAATGCACCGCTTTTTGTACTAATAATGAGTGGTACACCAGCAGCAATTGCTTCCCACGCAACTAATCCAAAACCTTCATGCCAAGAAGGCATCATAGCAACGCTAGAGCTCCTTAAGTCATCAAATAACGATTGTCGATCTGTAGTGAAAGGTAATGCATGTAAGTTAAAAGCACGACCTGCGTATTCTTCTGAAAAGTTCCTAAGATTCGCCTCCGCTTCAGCATGCTGGCCACTATGACTTTTTTCAAAGTCAATACCGCGCAACGTAAGCATTGGTTCGTTCTCTCCCCGTAGTGCATCAGGTAGCCCCGGGATTTCATCAGCTTGGCGGATTGCATCTGCAAACGCTGCAACACCTAAATGTGCCTGCTTAATTCGTTTCGCATCGTCGCTGAGCCTGCCGCTTATAAAACCTCTAAAATTTCGCGGGGCGGGTTTTGCTATGATGTCCGGTAATCCGGGAATTAGCACGGTTACAGTTGGATCATCCCGTATGTCAGTGAGTGCATCACCTAAAAGAGGTCCGACCGCCATTACTATATCTGCACCTTGGAATAACTGTTTTTGTTCAGTTTCTTTCCTTTTGGCAGTATCACTATTTTCAGCAAAGGCTTCGTAACGACTGTAGCTCATATGATGAATTACAGCTGATTGCCCTCCGCGCTTTTTGCTGGCAGCGCAAGCAACTGCGCCGGTGATGCGATCGTGTCCTAACCATATCGTCTGTTCAGGGAAAAGTGGTATTTGTTTCGTTTTAAGCGCGTGCCAAGAATCATCTTCTAAATCAGACGAAAATGTATCTTGGTCGGGGCGACCCAGCGAGATTAAAGTCACCTGCTCAGCGTGGGCGCTTCTCTGCTCTGCCTCAGTTGCACTTAAAACCACACAAACCGTTACGACTTGCTGATAAAAAGCAGCTGCAAAGGCACTGACTAGATCCTGATTAAAACTATTGATGCCTCCAAACTGGGTGCCCCAGCGAGTGGCGAAAGCTATCATCGTTTTTTTAGGAGAACTCATGTCGCACCGTCGAAAAGCTGCTTAGGAACGCCTAGATTACATGGATTTTTTCTACGCATAAAAGTACGAGCTCGCTTTTGACACCTCTGGATGTAAAAAGCCGTTCTGGACGTATATGAAAAATGACGATCAGCCGTGAGAAAGATATTGCTTTCACCTTGATCGTTCTGAAACACCTCAAGTGATTTAGCATCAAACAAGATGATTCTTTACCACAGTCCAACTGATCGCTTTTTGACCAATTATGGTCGATCACGAATGGGGGGTGCGAATGACCAGACGCTGACCATAGTAGGCCGCTTCTGGCCGAAAGCGGTCATTCATAAACGTCTGCTTTCGGCCAAAAGCGGTCGTTGAGTGTTTAGGAAACTAGGGGCGATTCACTGATCTAAACGGCGAACCACGTGCTCGTATCAAATGTCGATAATTGCCCAGCCTGCCTGCTGCAGTGCTGTCCTCCTCTTGGTCTCGGCTTTACCCTCACCCATCGAGCTTTTGCGCATGGCCAAACAGAGCATATGAGTCGGCCTGGTCATCCCCACGTACATGAGCATCATGCTCTTCTTTGCCGCCTCGTTCGGACGCTTCGCAGCTGAGGCTTTGCCTTCAAGCCACGGCAAGAGCTTGTTGATGAAGTGAGTGCGGTTGTACGTTTCCAGAATCAGGGTGGCAGCATGCGTTTTACCCTTCTCGGCGTGAATCGAAGACAACCGGATGTTCACGTTCTCAGAACCGGTCTCAAACCTGTACGTGTTGAGCAGCGCACCAACGTTGTCGCCAGGGTCTTCTACTTGAGGAGCAGTTGACCAGGCAAGGTAGGCTTCAGCATCCGTTGCCGCCATCAGTTGATCAGAAAACACCAACTCCGCCGCAAGATCCATTAAGTCTGAGGCAACCGTTGCATCCCATTCCGCCTGGGTAAAACCAGCGGGGCTAAACAACAGCCGTTCGAGCCAGCCACGATATGCAGCGGCCACTCCAGGACGCCCGGCAAGATGCTGTTCGACGCATTGATGACTGCGAGACCTCGCCACAATCGCGTCACTGGGAAACGCCAGCCGCACCAGGGTCAACAAGCAGGACGCAATCAGTTCCACGCCTAAAGCCGCAGTTGCATCCTTAGCAACATATCGACGAGCGATGTGCACACCCTCTGCAAATGTACGTGGCTTGAAGGAAGGCTTATCAACCTCTGACTGATACGGTGCCCAGTAATGCTCAACCGCTTTGGGGTAATGCTCTGGCTTGTCATTGTCCAGCCGATGTACCGCTCCAACCGCATAGACACCTGACCTCCGCACACCTGCAGGTAGGTGCTGGATCAATAGCTGCCCATAGGTATCCAGCACATTGCTCACATCGCCATCAGGGAAGACAATGATGGTATTAGGAGCAGGCAGGCTGACACCACTCTGCCTTAACCCTACCAAACCACCAGTGATCGGCAGGTAAGCAAAGGGATTGGCGATTGACGCGATCGACTGATTGAAACGGAAGCTACTGACGATCTCCATGGTGCTCGACTGATCGGGAAACGGCTCCGGCAGTTCCACCTTCTCTTCAAAAATTTCCTGGTTGGGATCCCCAACCCTGATGACACAAACATCTGGATCCTGGCGCGGAAAGACCTTGCTCAGAATGTCGGCCTGCTCGTACCGCGTATCTTGCATCTCATCGACCAGAACGCAGGGAAAACGCGCTCGCAAAGCGCTCGCTACCGCAGGCTTTTGAGCCAGCAGCGCATCAGCCAACACGAACACTTCATCGAAGCAAAAATGCCCCGTCTTCGCTGCATGAGTCATCGCTTTGCAGACCCTTTTGTAGGTGTCTGTGTGGGCCCCGAACTTGAAACTGGAACCTGTGAGCGGGTTGTCGAAATCGACAGTGCGCAAGCGCAACTTTTCGAGTTTGAGGTGCGCCGATTCAAAAGCTGTTTTGATGCCCACGTATTCCCAGGGCTTCAGTGCATTCCTACGAGCAGCATGCGTGAGTTCATCGTCGATGGCCGTGAGGGCAATGCCTTCGGATCGCAGCCATGGTGAAGCAAGGAATCGCCCAGTGAAGCCATGGATAGTGTCGATGTAATGTGGGTAGCGAAGCAGACGTTGCCCAATCTCAGAGCCTCCCAAGCGATGCTCAATTTCCTCCCGCGCTGCGTTGGTATGTGAAAGGACACAGATACCCTGAGTTCGGCTCTTCCAATGGCGAGCGAGGATCGCCAGCTTGGCCACCACCAATGTGGTCTTGCCGCTGCCAGGGCAAGCTGAGACGTCCAGTGAGCTCATGGACTTCAGGAAGCTGCGCCTAGGATCGTCCAATGTCTCCAATTTCATGAGGTTGGTGACCCACTCTACATCGTCATCGGTTATCGGATCAATGAGCTGGGTCAGGTTCATTCCTCGCTCTCCTCAACAGCCGCTGAAGTGCCAGCTACAGTGCCCATGGCAACCGGCGTGACCGTAGACCCCGTCGTCGGTACTGCTGAGCCACTGGTGGCGTATTCGATCGCGTGAATCACAGACTTTGATAGCGAGCCACGCAGAGTTGCCGCATCCAGCGTCCTAGCTTCGAAACGCTCTTCTATCAGGTCGATCAGGTGCTGGGCAGTAATGGTTTTGGAGGCCTTCTTGACCAGCTTGTAGACAGCAGAACACCTCGCCTCCTTGGTGGAGTGGGCTGCCTCAATCGCCTTGAATGCGGTTTCAGCCTCAACCAAAAGAGCTGCTCTAGTCACCTTCCCCTGATCAACCTTTTCCTCGTTGATCGCTAGGTAAGCTGCCGCGTGCACTTCACGCGCAAGACCGGAGAAGGCCAGGTCATATTCGAGTGTCCAGTGGTCTGCTACGAAGGTTCGAACGCACTGTCCGTCGCTTACCATCCGCTTCTGGCGATGCTCAGCCATACCGGCTTCTTGCTCTTCAGTATTCGCGCCGAAATCACGCACAGCCTTCCAGCGGCGGGTAGTACTGCTCCACTTGGGATCAGTCGGCCCCGTTACCAATTCGTGAATCTCAGGCGCGCAGTCAGGCATGACATCCATGTCGGTAATACACGCCGTAGGAATGGAGATTTCACCCTTGCTCGTATCTCGACGCTGCATGATCTTGGAGTAGCGCCGCAACCCTACGCCGCCCACATTGATCACCGACACACCATGCTTGGTCAGGTCTTTTCCAAGCCTACGCGCAAGGGCTGGCAGAAGGATCGCTTCGGCATCGCCCTCCACCACCAACAACCCTTTGGCGAAGAACAATCCTGCTTTCGTGACATCTAGGAATCGACTCAGGAACCGATAGTCATCAGCGCCCAAGCAGGTCTGATCTTCAGCCAGGGAGAACGCGTGCCCTCGATGCATGAGCACTAGATTCTGGATCGGAATCTTTGAGCTCAAATTCGGGCTGTGTGTGGTCAGAACCACCTGTACCGGTCTCAAACCATCCGCAGGTTTCGCGGCTTTCTCAAGAAACTCCATAAGCTGCAGTTGCCGCTGCGGGTGCAGGTGAGCCTCAGGCTCTTCAACCAATAGCAGCGGCAGGCCGTCCGGCTCTTTTCCAAGCAGGAGGAGCTCGCAGGCCATAAACAGTACGTTGTTCGAGCCCAAGCCATACACGCCCCGAGACTCCCCTGAAGCGTGATTAAGCAGTCCGAGCTCTAGACGCTCAAGGATCTGTTTCAGCCTCGCATCCTCGGTACCCCCCTCGCCGAAACTGATGCGGCTTGTCAGGGGCTGTCCCGCAAGAGAAAGCGGGGCCAGGTAGTTTTGGTTGATGGCATGTTCAGCGCTGACGATAGCGCTGTGCTTGTTCACCAGATACCGCATGTAGTCGCCCATACCAGCAATGCTCAACGCTTCTGCATCAACGGGGCTAGCAGGCGGGGTCGCGGTATCGAAAGCGTTTCCGACATCGATGCTTGGGAAGCTGCTCAAGACCTGAGAGAGCCGAGAATTGCGGCCTGGCGACATCTCGCGCTCTGCATCACGTAATGGTTTCAAGTACGCAGTGGCGAGCAGAAGACGGGCCCCTGCATCCAGGGACGGCCCTTCCCCGTTCTCTCCGGAACGCACTGAAATATCCACCCATCTGCGGGTGAGCGTTGAGCCTTGGACGCGCGTGGCTGACCAATGGATGTGCAGCCGACCTACGCTGTTCTTGTAGGTAACATACTCAGCGAACGCACCCAGTTCGGCCTTACTCAAACCATCTAATGTGCACCTCAGCGTAATGGTGCTGGCCTGAGCTCCGCTGTCATCGATATGGAAGTCTTCTAGTTGCAGCTTCAGGTATTCGGCATCACGGGTTTGCAGTACATAACGGATCGCATCGATGACTGCCGTTTTACCTGCATCATTTTCCCCAACCAGCGCGGTGACACCTGGGTTGAAGGTGACCTCCAAGCCATGGTTGGCCTGGCCAAACTGGCGGAAATTTTCTAGTTTCAAAACAGATAGGTACACAGCGACGCTCCCTGTTACTCATGACGAGGGCAGGGACGCCTATCTTGGCCATTTCTGCCAACGCGGTGCTAATCCCTGATGACTGGTAGCTTTATGACATGATCTAGCGGGCGAAAACAATCTCTTGGGATGACTGTCCGCTCCTGGCCGTGGCGGTCTTTTCCGAGCGTCCGCTACTAGCCGTGTCCTGCCTGTACGGCTGGCCAGGTTGGCTGCAAATCTCACTTCAGATGAAAGTCGCTTTCCATAAAGCGCAGTCTCTCGATCGCAGCTTGAAGTCTAGGACGATCATGAGCCTACCCAGAACGCCAGAAAACCGGCCAACTTCGTTTCCGCAAATAAGTATCCACCCTTTGATTTCAGAGGCCTCCAGAGCATTAATGAATACTGCCTAGCGGAAACGAATACAAGTTAAGGCATTGAAATATATAGATTAATCTTCGGACTTGAAAACCGTCGACTGTAACAGGTCCATGAGTTCGAATCCCATCGCCTCCGCCATATTTTGTACCGACAAAGCCCTGATTATTCGGGGCTTTGTCGTTTCTGGAAGTCACGAAATTTCCGTGTCCTTCTCATCGTGTTCCATGACTTTACTGGACGTAGAAGTGAAGATCACACGTTGCACCAGACGTGTTTCAGCCCAGCACCCGCTTTCACTCCGCCGAACGCCGCATCTCCTCCCGTGTAGGCATGGTCCAGTCCGAGGCGCGTCGTTCATAAATAGAGTCGGGCTTCTGCTCTTCGTAGCTGAACATCAACAAGTAGAGCCCCAGCGCCACTGCAGCCAACAGTGCCCTGCCGATCGGATTGGCATCCCTCGGCAGTCCACCGGGGCCGATTGCTACCCAGCCCCCGCGAAGGTAAGCAAACACGGCTTGGGTAAACCACGCTTGCGCTCCTACGCATGTCCAAAACTGACTCCAGCCGCCTGTAAAGCGCCAGAACGCGCTGACCAGGGAGGCGATCACCATGACCGCCAGGATCAAATAACGAAAACGCTTGAGAGCGCTCAGAATGCGGCTGTCCTGCTCCATATCTGCCCTGTTTTCACTTCAAGAAAAAAGATCCGATTATACCGTCGAGACTGCAAATATCGGCCAGCCGCCGGCAAACAGCTCGTTAAAATTGCAGTCACTCAACCGACGTTTTTTTTCTTGTACTCGACCAACACGATCGTCATTACCTGCGCGAGGGCAAGGAGCAAGACCTGATCCTCGCCAGCGTATTCAACCCGCCCAAGCGCGGGGATGAGCGGCATAATCTCAATGACAGCCTAGGATCGGCATACTGAAGCACAGCTGGCCGCAAGGCCTGACCGTCAATAACAAGGAGTTTACTTTGCGCAAGGACTACCTCGCCTTTTTCACCTCGCTGTTTCTGTCGCGGCTGGCAGATCAGATCCTGCTGTTCAT
Organism: Pseudomonas sp. H1_D05; assembly: GCF_054682705.1. NCBI lineage: Bacteria > Pseudomonadati > Pseudomonadota > Gammaproteobacteria > Pseudomonadales > Pseudomonadaceae > Pseudomonas > Pseudomonas sp. H1_D05. The sequence goes on along the minus strand of NZ_CP162825.1, from coordinate 4,838,133 downwards.
CGTGCCGTTGGTGGTGTTCCAGACCACCAACAGCGCCTCCTGGGCAGGTCTGGCGTTTTTCGTCGAATCGCTGCCGCGGTTTCTCGCGTTTCCGCCGTGCGGAGCCTTGTGCGACAAGTTTTCGCCCATCCGCATCCTGCACATCAGCCAGGTTTACCGGGCACTGCTGTGCCTGATCGCGGTGGCAATGTTTGCCCTCTTCGGCGGTATCGCCTGGGTCGTCGTGCTGTCGGCGCTGTGTGGCGTGCTGACCACCCAGGGCATCATGGCCCGCGAGGTGCTGATGCCGCATATTTTCCAGCACTACAGCTACACCAAGACGTTGTCCTATTCGCAGATCGCCGATCAGACTGGACTGGTTCTCGGGCCGCTGGTGGCTGCGCTTTTGCTGGAGGTATGGGCGTGGCATTTGGTGGTGCTGTGGGTCGCCGGGCTCTTCCTGCTGGCGGACCTGAGCATGCTGGTATGGCAACGCCTCAGCCGTATCACCCTGGAAGTGTTCGAGCAGCATTCGGACATCTGGCTGCAACCGCTGCGTATCGCTTTCGGGCATATACGTGAGCTGGCGGAACTGAAAAAAATCATCCTGTTGGCCGTCGGCGTCAATCTGATCGTCGGCGTCACGCTGGCCACTTCGGCGGCGATGGTGATCGGCGAGTTCAGTGCCGGCAAGGATGCCTACGCCGGTCTACAGGCAGCGGGCGCGGTCACCACCATCGTGATTCTGTTCTTCCTCGCCCGGGTTGAGATCCCGCAACGGTTACTGGGCGGGCTCGCTTACTCGATGATCGCCGCTGGCGCCCTCATCAGTGCACTGAGTCCGAATCTGGCCGGCTATGTGCTGGGGTTCCTGCTGATCGTCGGTTTCGACAAGATGTTCAACATTTACATGCGCAGCATCCGCCAGCGGGTGATTCCGGCCAAGGATTTTGGCAAGACCGTGGGCGTGATCACCTTGCTCAATAACCTCTCGCAACCCTTGGCGGGTTTGCTGGTGGCGCTGCTGGCCACAAACGTGGGCACACAAGGAGTGATCCTGATTCTGGCCGTGCTGACTATGCTGTTGGGCGCCGCAGCGGTATGGTGGTTTGCCGTCAGCAGAGGAACCTTGAATGCCGAAGAAACCACCGGCCCCTGAACACAAAGCCACCGCCGCAGACATCGAGCGTTCGATCCAGGCGTTGAACAAAATGGCCGAGCGCCTCTGGGGCGAAGGTCGAGAGGCCGAGGCCAAAGCCCTGCTCGATGCGCTCGATGCGTTGAACCGGGCGCTGGACAGAATCAGGATTGGCGAGAGTCGTCGGGTTATGACGCTTCACTAAGAAGCCGTGCCTAGAACCAACGTTATGAATCAGCTGTGCCCAATTGGCAGGGCCAAGGATGAAGACAGATGCGCGCGATAAAAACTTTCTTCGGCATTTTGTTGCTGCTATTCGGTTTCGACTTCACCTACGAAAAACCCCGCCGAGTCTTCACGGCGGGGTTTGTCCGATTTTGCATGGTGGTCGCTTTTGCGGAATTGCTGATACTGCATATGATTTATAACGGCCCGACGCGTTAGCTCTACGGTTTTAGAATCAGCAACGGCTCGCCCTTTTTGACGATGTAAGTCGCCAGTTCCGAACCCTTGTCCGTACCCACGTTCTTGGCCACATGCGCCACCCCTTGCGGAATAAACAGCGAATCCCCCGCCTTCAACGTCACCGGCGCCCTGCCCTCCAGTTGATATTCGAACGTGCCGCTGATCACGTAAGCGACCTCGACACCCGGGTGCGCATGCCGGGGCGAGGTCACGCCCGGTTCGAAATCGACTCGCGCCTGAATCACTTCGCGCTCGGCAGCACCGAGGTCCTCGCGCACCAGATCGGTCCGGCTCAAACCTTGTTGCCAGCTCTTGGCTGGCGCGTCAGCCGCGTGGACGATGCCGATCATTGAAGCGAGTAGCGCAGCGCTGGCCAGTAACAGTGGACGATGCATGATGTTGCCCTCTCAAACGCAGTGGTGGTGTGACCGCTACTTTGGGAGTCGCGTGTATGGCTGATGTGTCGTAAATCCCGGGTTTATTGTTCGCGTGTGTCTGCGCAGCAACTTGATACACGGCTATACAAAGGTGTCTTTGCCGGGCGGCAGTGCCAACAGCCATGTCCTGAATGCCACGATCTTCTTCGATTGCGCCGTTTCATGGGGCGCTACCAGATAAAAACCCAGCTCATCTTGCAAGCGCAGATCGAACGGAGCCACCAGACGCCCGGCCCGCAGATCGTCCTCGACATAGGTTGAACGGCCAATGCACACACCCTGCCCGTCAACCGCTGCCTGTACCGCCATCAGCGCCAGATCGAAGGTCAGGCGCGGGCCTTCGGCGAGTTGCGGCGGTTGACCGGCGGCACGCAGCCAGGCGCTCCAGTCACCGGCCGTCGCGCCACTGACTTGCAGCAATGCGTGATTGGCCAGGTCTGCGGGCGTTCGCAACGTCTTCGCCAATGCCGGACTGCATACCGGGAAAATATCATCGGACATCAGAAAATCGCCACACAACCCCTTCCAGTCGCCGCGCCCATAACGGATCGCCGCATCGATAGCGCCCTTGCGAAAATCGACTAATTCAGTCGACGCGCTGATTCGCACATCGATAGCGGGACACGCCTGCTGAAAGGACGGCAAACGCGGCAACAGCCACTTCGATGCAAACGACACCAGCGTACTGATCGTCAGCACGCTCTTATCGCGAGACGCGAGCAACTGCTCAGTCGAATGGCGCAGCTCATGAAACGCTGCACGCACACCCGGCAAATAGGCGTGCCCGTCCTCGCTCAGCACCAATCCCTCGTTGAGCCGCAAAAACAGTGGCCCGCCCAGCTCGGCTTCGAGTCGGCGGATCTGGTGACTGACAGCGGTCTGGGTGACATTGAGTTCTTCGGCAGCCTTGGTGAAGCTCATGTGCCTGGCGACCGCTTCAAAGGCGCGCAAGCCGTTCAGCGAGGGAAGTCGGACCGTCATGGTTCTGAGTGCTCATGAGATTTTGTCATACGCTAGCACCGTAAATGACCTTTGCGAAAGCCGCTTCGGCAATGGAATCTGGCGCTCTCTCTCAGCAAGGAAGTGCCATGAAACTGTATTTTGCGCCCATGACCTGTTCGCTTTCCCCGCACATTGTGCTGCGAGAACTGGGTTTGCCGTTCGAACTGGTTCGCGTCAACAACCAGAGCAAACGCACCGCCGATGGCCGCGACTTTCGCGAGATCAATCCGAAGGGCTACGTTGCAGCGCTGGTTCTGGATAACGGCGAGGTACTGACGGAAGGGCCGGCGATCCTGCAGTTTCTACTCGATCAGGTGCCCGCCAACACGCTGGCGCCACCCTTGGGTTCATGGGAGCGCACGCGTTTGCAGGAACATCTGAACTTCATCAGTACGGAAATTCACGGTGGCAGTGCACCGCTGTTCAATGCGCAGATCCCGGAATCGGTCAAAACGATTTTCCGCCACACACTGTTCAAGCGCCTCGACTACCTGAATCAGCAACTGTCGGCTCGGAACTATCTGATGAGCCAATTCGGCGTCGCCGATGCTTACCTGTTCACCGTGCTGAAGTGGCTGCCGACCTTTGCCATCGACATACAGGACTGGCCGGCACTTGCCAGCTACATGCAGCGCATCGGCGCCCGCCCCTGCGTTCTTGCAGCCATCGCGGCGGAAGCCGCGACGCAGCCGGTCTGACCGGCCTCTGTTGCCACGGAGCGGGCCATGTCGACGCTGTATCTGTAAACTGCGGCCATCTTCACTCGCTCACTCAAAGGATCAGCATGGCTAACCAAGACATCACCTTCACTCCAGATCCGGACGCCGACTCGATTTCCTCGGACGTTGCCACATTCAACGGCATCATGGTTTCCACCCAGATTCCAACCCGTGCCGACGGCAGTCTGGAACTGGGCGATATCACCGCGCAAAGCGAATGCACCCTGCAAGCGCTGAAAGTTGCGCTGGAACGTGCCGGCAGTTCGATGGATCGGGTGATGCACTTGACGATCTACCTGACCGACATGGCCGATCGCGCCGCATTCAACGAGGTGTACAAGCGCTACTTCGCCAAGCCTTGGCCGGTGCGTGCGGCGGTGGGTGTGGCGTCGCTGGCGGTTGAAGGGATGCGCGTGGAAGTCACCGCGATGGCGGCCAAAGCCTGAGCGCCACTCCTTTCAGGTCATCAGCCGCCGCCTCATAGAGGCTTAAAACCCGAGCCAAGCCTGTAAAGGCTGGCTCGCGTCTTTTCAGGATCGCTTCCGGGCTTCAAGTGGCCCAGTGGCAACAAGCGATAACTTTCCTTCCTTTACGCGATATTTTTTGACTTCACCTTGGTCTTCAAACTCAAAGTCGAAGTGGAAATTGGCGGTTATCGAACCGTTCGCGTCATTTCTCTGAAACTTAATTTTTCCCGCCTTGGCATAGATGATATTTGGGGTCATTGTGATGAGCCCTTGAACACTACTACCCAGCCCCCCTATGTCGTGTTCTCCATCGGGTAGCTCGTTATCAATAACGAACGACATTATTTCGATAATGTTGTTCGCATCCTCTCGATGGTGCGCGATAAGGCTAAAGGTTTCGGCGGATCCGAAGTACAGAGCTTTACCTTCTTGGGTTGCCTGAAATACCGGCCCGACAAGGTGCGGATGGGCAGGGTCAATCACTGCTTTGTAGTAAATTTCCGGCGCGTGGGCCCCTCTGTTCAAATTATTTTTGTTGATACCTAAATAACGAAAATGGTCTTTATCGTTCATAGCAACATGTCCTTTTCGTAATGAATGGTCGGCGAATGACTTCGTTACTATTTCCAACTTACGTCTGAACAACAACTGACAGGTCTGACAGTTGTGCGAATCCGCGAAACGTGCCAAGCGCGATTTGCAGACCATCGGTACATAGGTGCCGACATGTCGTTTCACGGGTAGAATGCGCGCCTAACCGTGACAGCCTGACTAAAAAAACTATGTCCTTGCCCAAGCATCACCTGGAATTGCTCAGCCCTGCCCGCGATGTCGCCATCGCCCGTGAGGCGATCCTGCACGGCGCCGACGCCGTGTACATCGGCGGCCCGAGCTTCGGCGCGCGCCACAACGCCTGCAACGAAGTCAGCGAAATCGCCGAACTGGTGGAATTCGCCCGCAAGTATCACGCGCGCATTTTCACCACCATCAACACCATCCTGCACGACAACGAACTGGAGCCGGCGCGCAAGCTGATCCATCAGTTGTACGACGCTGGTGTCGACGCGCTGATCGTTCAGGATCTGGGCGTGATGGAGCTGGACATTCCGCCGATCGAGCTGCACGCCTCGACGCAGACCGACATCCGCACCCTTGAGCGAGCGAAGTTCCTCGATCAGGCCGGTTTCTCGCAACTGGTATTGGCCCGTGAGCTGAACCTGCAGGAAATCCGCGCGATCGCCGACGAAACCGACGCCGCCATCGAGTTCTTCATTCACGGCGCGTTGTGCGTGGCCTTCTCCGGTCAGTGCAACATTTCCCACGCGCAAACCGGGCGCAGCGCCAACCGTGGCGACTGCTCGCAGGCTTGCCGCTTGCCGTACACCCTCAAAGATGAAAAGGGTGGCGTGATCGCCTACGAAAAACACCTGCTGTCGATGAAAGACAACAACCAGAGCGCCAACATCCGCGCCCTGGTTGAAGCCGGTGTGCGCTCGTTCAAGATCGAAGGTCGCTACAAGGACATGGGTTACGTGAAGAACATCACCGCCTATTACCGCCAGCGCCTCGACGACGTGCTCGAAGATCGCCCGGACCTAGCCCGCGCGTCCAGCGGCCGCACCGCGCACTTCTTCCTGCCCGACCCGGAAAAGACTTTCCACCGTGGTAGCACCGACTACTTCGTCACCGATCGCAAGATCGACATCGGCGCTTTCGATTCGCCGACCTTCACCGGCCTGCCAGTCGGCACCGTCGAGAAAGTCGGCAAACGCGACATGCAGGTCGTCACCCAGGAGCCGCTGTCCAACGGCGACGGTTTGAACGTGCTGGTCAAGCGCGAAGTGGTCGGTTTCCGCGCCAACATCGCCGAAGCCAAAGGCGAGTTCGAAGAAGACGGCGAGAAGCGCTACCGCTATCGCGTCGAGCCGAACGAGATGCCCGAAGGCTTGTACAAGCTGCGCCCGAACCACCCGTTGAATCGCAACCTCGATCACAACTGGCAACAGGCGCTGCAGAAGACTTCTTCCGAGCGTCGCGTGGCCCTGAGCTGGGTCGCTCGTCTGCGTGAAGAACAGCTGGAAGTGACTGCCACCAGTGAAGAAGGCATCAGCGCCAGCGTCACCCTCGCCGGTCCGTTCGGCGTGGCCAACAAGCCTGAGCAAGCGCTCGAACAGCTGCGCGATCTGCTCGGCCAGCTCGGCACCACGCAGTACCACGCCACCGACGTCAAGCTGGATGCGCCACAGGCGTTCTTCATCCCCAACTCGCAGCTCAAGTCGCTGCGTCGTGAAGTGATCGAAGCCCTGACCGCTGCCCGTGTCGCCGCTCATCCGCGTGGCGGCCGTAAAGCCGAAACCAGCCCGCCGCCGGTGTATCCGGATTCGCACCTGACCTTCCTCGCCAACGTCTATAACCAGAAGGCGCGCGACTTCTACCACCGTCACGGCGTGAAGCTGATCGACGCTGCGTACGAGGCTCACGAAGAGCCGGGCGAAGTGCCGGTGATGATCACCAAGCACTGTCTGCGCTTCTCTTTCAACCTGTGCCCGAAACAGGCGAAAGGCGTGACCGGCGTGCGCACCAAGGTTGCACCGATGCAGTTGATCCACGGCGATGAAGTGCTGACGCTGAAGTTCGATTGCAAGCCGTGCGAAATGCACATCATCGGCAAGATGAAAGGCCACATCCTCAACCTGCCGCAACCGGGCAGCGTGGTCGGCCACATCAGCCCCGAAGACCTGATGAAAACCATCCCGCGCGCACCGCACTGAGTGGATGACGTGCGCGGTGCTTCGGCGCCGCGCACGCCTGCCCTGCACCACCGGGCTAAATCGCAGGCATAAAAAAACGCCAACTTCTTGCGAAGTTGGCGTTTTTTTCGAATATGGCAGGGGCGGCTGGATTCGAACCAACGCATGGCAGGATCAAAACCTGCTGCCTTACCGCTTGGCGACGCCCCTACTGCTCTTTCCAGCTACTCCGTTAGTTTCGCTGTGAGAACGGGGCGCAATTTACCAAGGTTTTTTTGCTTTGGGAAGCGCGAAGTGAAATATTTTTTGTTTTAAAACAGCGACTTAATATTTTGGCCTGAATCAGGTCCAGGGGGAGTCGGTTTCGCCGCCGTGTATCACACTGTGTACGCCCCCCCGCCGCGACACATCGACTTTCAACAAAGCCGTTCTTCGACACAGGCCAGATACGTCTCCGCGCTCAAATGCACTCAAGGTTTCAGGTGTTCATTCAGAACCCTTGGCCAAAGGCTCGCAAAGGAGACGTCACCATGAAGATGGCACTGCACACCCGCAAAACTGCATTCGGCTTGTCGATTCTGGCTGTGGCGCTGTTCGGCGCTTTTGGCAGCGCTCAGGCGCAAACCACTGAACCGGCCGCCGTCAGCTATTCCGCGCCCTCACCCTTCGGCCCGCTCAAGCATGTGAAGGCTGGCGTGCTTGACGTCGCCTATGCCGAAACCGGCCCAGCAGACGGCCCGGTGGTGATCCTGTTGCACGGTTGGCCCTACGACATTCACAGCTACGATGAAGTCGCGCCGCTGCTCGCGGCCAAGGGTTATAGGGTGTTGATGCCGTATGCGCGCGGTTATGGCGATACGCAGTTCCTCTCCAAAGACACCCTGCGCAACGGTCAACCAGCGGCGCTGGCCAGTGATGTCATCGACTTCATGGATGCGCTGAAGATCAAACAAGCGGTGCTCGGTGGTTATGACTGGGGCGCGCGTTCGGCGGACATCGTTTCGGCGCTGTGGCCGGAACGCGTGAAGGCATTGGTTTCGGTCAGCGGTTATCTGATCGGCAATCAGGCCGCCGGGCAAAACCCGCTGCCGCCCAAGGCTGAATTGCAGTGGTGGTATCAGTTCTACTTCGCTACCGACCGTGGTCGTGCCGGTTACGAGAAAAACACTCACGACTTTGCCAAGCTGATCTGGCAACTGGCCTCGCCGCAGTGGAAATTTGACGACGCCACGTTCGATCGCAGTGCCAAAGCGCTGGAGAACCCCGATCACGTCGACATCACCGTGTTCAACTACCGCTGGCGTTTAGGCCTGGTTCAGGGTGAAGCGAAATACGCCGCGCTGGAACAGAAGCTCGCTACCGCGCCGTCGATCAACGTGCCGACCATTACCCTCGAAGGCGATGCCAACGGCGCGCCGCACCCGACGCCGGAGGATTACGCCAAGCGTTTTACCGGCAAGTATCAGTTCCGCTTGATCAATGGCGGGATCGGGCACAACTTGCCGCAGGAGGATCCGCAGGCGTTTGCCAAAGCGGTGATTGATGCGGATCACCTGTAGAAACAAAAAGGCAGTCAGCCGCTCAGGCTGACTGCTTGATTATTTGAGGGTGGAGGGATGGTCACGTTTTGCAGATGCTTTGCCTGAACGGACGCCATCGCGAGCAGGCTCACTCCTACAGGGGGAACGCATTTCAAATGTAGGAGTGAGCCTGCTCGCGATCACGCCCGACCAGACACCCTCAACCCCGACTAACGTGCGCGATCACTCGGTTGGCACAACCAGATCCAGCGCCTTGTTCACCGCCAACTCCCCCAACATGACCACTTGCGCAATACCCAGCAGGGTATGACGATTTGCGCCCTCCAGCATTCCGGCAAAATTACCGAGCATGACCGACGCGGACGCCAGGGAGCCGCAAGCATTGGTCAGCAGCGACTCCGTGTCTGCTTGCGGGTTGGCCATGAACAGAGCATTGGGCGTATAGGGTGTGGCCATGATCGCGGCAGGCAACAGGTAATGGTCGAGTGCACGCTCTGCCGCTTCGTGGAGCTTTCTTGAATTGGGCGAGGCGTACGGCGATATCAGGTCAGTGACCGGTGGTTCGGGTGGCTGGGACATCAGCTGAAACTCCAGACAAGAACCGTTGGCGGCTCTTTGATAGAAGGCGTGAAGCGCCGCGATTACAGACGCTTCTGTGCAATGAGGGAGCGAGCCCCCTCACCCATCTGCTCCGCGACTAGTGCGGCAAGCGCTGGTTGTCCAGAACTCGGCCGACCACCAGCTCGCTGAGCATGATCACCTGTTGCAGGATCAGCATCTTTTTGCGCTGTGAGGGTTCTATCGAATCGGCGAGTTCACGGGCCATGTCAGTGGCGGAGGACAAGGTTTCAGTGGCTTCGACGAGCAGGGTTTCGTTATCCACTGTGGGGTCGATGAGGTAGATCTTGCCGGTCTTGCGGGTGGGTACTGAGGTCTTCAGCGCTGAGGGGTTGAGATAGAAGTTGATCGCGCGGTCGGTGGCCTCTTTGATGTTTTGAGGTTCGAGTGCGGCGTCGTAGGGGATTGGATCGGTTTCTGGCGGGTTTGGCGTAATTTTGAACATAGATGACACTCGCTTAGCAAAAAATAAGGAGCCATCACTCACGCTACCAAACGAGGTGGTGACCATTGCGCAGGTTGGTAGACCGGTCTAAGCGAGTAAACCCCGGCGCTCCCGAAGGAGCCCCACGCATGGCCACCATAAAAAACCGAGCCCCGAAAAGAGACTGCATATAGCGGCGCATAACGCTTAGAAAACGGGCTACCAAACCCGATCACTGTTTTGCAGTGACAGGGAAACGATACAGCCCGCCTCAAGGCGCGTAAGCCGGCGGATTCTGGCGTACGCGTAGGCAACGGCGCAAGGTGTTGTAGCCGTTATGGCGTAACAGTGCGTGTAAGTTAAACGTGCGTGGGTGATAGCGTTTAAAAGCCCCTCACCCTAGCCCTCTCCCAGAGGGAGAGGGGACTGACCGGGGTGTTTGGGAGAGCTACGCCGACGTGGGATACCGAGGTGAATTTTGGTGACGAAGCGGTTGGTGCCGCCTGCAAGTTCCCTCACCCTAGCCCTCTCCCAAAGGGAGAGGGAACTGACCGGCTGTTTGGGGGAGGTACGCCGACGTGGGATACCGAGGTGAACTCAGGTGGGTGACGGCTTGGGTTATTTGACCAGGCGTTTTTCTTTGGAAGGTCTGTAGCCGAAATATGAGCTGTAGCATTTGCTGAAATGGCTTGGGGAAACGAAGCCGCACGCGACCAGCACTTCCACTTGTGAAAGCTCAGTGTGCTGCAACAACCGTCGCGCTTCGGTGATGCGCAGTTCCAGGTAATAGCGCTGCGGCGTGGTGCCCAGTTGCTCCTTGAACAAGCGCTCCAACTGCCGACGAGAACGGCCGGCATACACCGCCAGTTGCTCCAGCTCCAGCGGCTCTTCCAGATTGGCATCCATCAGCTTCACCACTTCACGCAACGGCGCACTGACGCAGATGTTCTCGTCTGGTTTGATGCGCCGGTAACGCGATTCCTCGAAGGCGAGGATGTCTTCGATCCCTTCGACCAGGGCTTTGCCGTGCAGACTCTTGATCCAGTCCAATGCCATGTGGAAAGCGCCGGACGGACTCGATGCCGTGAGCCGGTCGCGGTCGATCACGTAAGGCTCACTGCTGACATGGGTGGTTTTGGCGATTTCAGTCAGCGCCGGGCGATGTTCCGGGTGGATCGCGCAGCGATAGCCGTCGAGCAATCCGGCGCGGCCGAGGAACCACGAACCGTTCCACAACCCGGCGAGGCTGATGCCCCGCTCCGCTGCAACCTGAAGCAAATGAATAAACTCCTCACTCGCCCGCAACTCAGTGCGATACCCGCCACACACCACCAGCAGATCCAGTTGCGCCAGCGCGGCTGAATCCAGACGTGCGTCAGGGCGGATGACCAGCCCCAGATCACTGATGACTTCGCCGTCGCCCAAACCAAACGTGCGCGAGGAAAACAGCCCCGGACGCAGCAGGTTGGTGGTGACAACGGTGTCCAGTGCTTGGGTAAACGCCGGTAGCGAAAAGTGTTCGAGCAGCAGAAAACCGGTGCGGGTCATGCGCGTTTCATCCGCGCTTTGCTCATTCAGATAGCGGAGGTTTTTCCCCTTCATGCCTCCGCTGAATTGGCGTCGTTCGATCAAGTTGTGGTCCATCGGTCATGTTGTTGTGCGCCGATAGTTGGCTTGATCCGCCAAAGAGTCAATCACGCCGGTGAATGGCGAACAGTTTCAGTGGGGGGTTGTCCGCCAATCCATCTCTGACTCAAACAGCCGAGAAAACCCCGGCGCCTAAACGCCCCTCAAGACGCCCACACAGCACGTAGTGCTGATAGCCGCTGGAGAACGATCCTTGGGAAATCGCGATCCTGACATCGTCATTCAATCGAAGGTACTGGGCTTCATCAAAGTTTTCTGCGCTGACTTCGCCCGCACGCCCGAGACGCTCGCTGTCCACCGTGAGACCCTGGCTGGCGAAGTGCTCGAAATCGATGATGCGATTCACCGCGTGCCGCTCCAGCACACCCTGATTGGGATGCATCGAGTAGATATGCAGGCCCTTACTGGCGCAGCGGTCGCACATGTCGACACAGTTTTTCTGCGTCGATTTACGCCGCGTCAGCTCTTCAAGCGGCATGTCGAGGTACTTGCCAACCTGATACTCGGTCTGATTGAAGATCGTGCAGCAAAGCACCGTGTTGCCATTGCAGTCGATGACCAGCCAGTCATCCTTGAGCGTGCACGCCATCTTGGGAAATTGCTGGATGACGTTGACGAGATCGTCGTACGGCGGCAATGCGAGGCGTTTCAGGGTGTCAATGTCCGTAGCCGTGACAGACGGGTCACGCTCGACAATGGCCAGTGTCTTCTCCAGCGGCATCATCACCGAATACCCGGTGGTGAAGATGAAGCCAAGACGCTCACTGAACGCGCGCATCAGTGATTCTTCTTCGATGTTATCCAGGTAGCGGTGATAGTAAACATCCACACGGGTTCTCAGACCCAGGCGCTGTTTGATCTCCTGCAGGGCGATCATGTTTTGTTTTACAACTTCGATATCGCCGCCGACATGGCCCTTTTCGTAGGTCTTCTGGTAAAAACCCGAGAGCGAAATACGGAAGTAACTCGGCTCGGCCATCAGGGCCTTTTCCATATTCTTGGCGAGATTAAGGTTGGTGCTGATACCGCTGCCCATGCCGGCAGCATTAATGATCTCGATAAATTCGCCAATTTTTGGATGAATCAGCGGCTCGGTCCAGTTATAGAGGTAGATGGTGTCGACGCCCTCTGTCTTGGCCTTATCGACAATCTGCTTGAACATGTCGAGCTGCATGGCTTTTTTGAAATTGAGATTTTCCGAGTTGCCCATTGGGCAAGACGGGCAGCTCAGATTGCACGCACCGACGATATCGATGTACATATTCATGCGGGTGAAGCTCCTAGAATTGAAAGCCATGCATCTCATCACTACGGGCTTTCAAGTCGCCTGATTGTGTTGGTATTTTGACGGCACTGGCACAGCAGCTAGCAATAACTGCACCACAATGCTTCTACGCCATTAACTCAACGACCCAATCGATGAACACGCGCAATTTCAGGCTGACATGCCGGTTCGGCGGATAAGCAATGTAGAGCGGCATCGGCGCGAGTTTCCAGTCTTCGAACAGCGGCACCAGCTCGCCACGCGCTTGATGGGCGGCAGACATGTATTTGGGTAACCACAGCACGCCCATGCCCGCCAGACCTGCCGCGAGATAAGCGTTGCCGTCATCGACTGCCAATACGTGCCGTCCCTTGATTTGCAGGTTTTCAGTGGCGTTGTGCAAGGCATATGGCACCGGTTTGCCGGTGCGTGCCCAGAGAAAACCGACCACGCGATGGTGGCTGTCTTCCAGGTCTCTCGGGTGCGCGGGGATGCCCGCGCGCGCCAGGTATTGCGGTGCGGCAAACACCCCCAACTGCAGATCGGCGACCTTGCGTGCCATCAGCGACAGGTCCATGAGTTCGCCGCCGCGCACCACGCAATCGACGTTCTCATCAATGATGTCGACGATACGGTCACTGACGCCCATGTCGATCTGGATATCCGGATAGCGCGCGTGAAACTCAGGCAGGGCCGGCACCAGAATCAACCGTGCGAGCGGACTCGGGACGTCCACTCGCAGCCGGCCCGAAGGTGATGCCGCCGCGCTCTGGCAGGCTGGTTTCGGCATCATCGAGGTCGGCGAGCAAGCGGATCACGCGTTGGTAATACGCCGCGCCATCGGCGGTGACGTTGACCTTGCGCGTGGTGCGATTGAGCAACTTGACCCGCAGGCGCGCCTCCAGTTGCTGAACCAGTTGGGTCACGGTGGTCTTGCTCATGTGCAAGGTTTCCGCCGCTTTGGTGAAACTCCCCGCCTCGACCACTCGGGCGAAGGCCTGCATTGCGTCAAAACGGTCCAAGGTGTGCCCTCGATTGTTTGGATTTCACAAACAGTGAACGCCAAGCTTGCGCGTTTATCGCTGGCCTGCAAATACCTACAGTGGCTCCATCAACTCAAATGAAGGAGACACTCCCATGACTCAGCGCGATGTTGTTTTTCCATCCGCACGCCGCACGCTTTACGAACGCCACCGTTACTCGCCCGCCATTCGCTCCAACGGTTTTCTGTTTGTCTCAGGACAGGTCGGCAGCACCGAGGACGGCACGCCGGAGCCGGACCTGAAAAACCAGGTGCGTCAGGCGTTCACTAACCTCAATGCAATCCTTGCAGAGGCCGGTGCCAGCTTCGATGACGTGGTCGATGTCACCGTGTTCATCGTCGACCCACCGTCGAAATTCGAGACGATCTGGAATGTGGTGCTGACCGAGTTCTGGGGCGAGGCGCCGCATCCGACGGTGACGGCGGTTGGTGTGACGTGGCTGTATGGGTTTGATTTCGAGATCAAGGTGATTGCCAGGTTGCCGTAAATATCCGGACACACCCATTCGTTTGCCATTTCAGAGGTCGTCTGTTTGCATGCTGCCCCACATCAGCATTCAGATCAGGGAGAGGATCGATGAACATTTTGGTCGTGGGTGCCAGTAAAGGCTTGGGCCGAGCTTTTATCGAAGGTTTGGGTAACGCGGGAGACACACTGATTGGTGTGTCCCGCACGCGTCCCGAAGGTTTGGTGTGCGAGGCAGAGCATCCAGTACGCTGGGTGGAAGCCGATCTGATGAATCCGGCCAAAGCCGCGCACGCCATCGAGCATGCGGTCGTCGACGATGGGCTGGATACGCTGATCTACAACCTCGGTATCTGGGAAGAGTCGGCTTTCGATCCAGCCTATGACTTTCTCGACAGTCCGGACGACGAATTGCAAGCCATCGTCAGTTGCAACATCAGCGCAACAATCCTGTTGATCAAACGCCTGCTTCCGCTTCTGCTGAAAAGCCCCCTTCCCAGAATCATCCTCACCGGATCGACTTCAGGCCTGCCGCAAAGCGGGCGTCCGGAAGTCGCCTTCGGCGCCTCCAAATTCGCCCTGCGCGGGATTGCCGATACGCTGCGCGAAGGCTACCGGCAGCAGCGTCTGGCGGTGACTTGCCTGAATCTGGGGTATCTCAACACCGAGGATCGGCTGAGCACGCCGCGAGATCTGGCTGCGCAGCGTGGCGAGGGTCAGCTGATTCCAGTTCACGATGTCGTTCAGGTGGTGCGCATGATTCTGAGTCTGTCTTCGGCCAGCTACGTCAAGGAACTCACCCTGCCGGCAATCCTCGACGAACGCTTTTGACCGTTCCTGCCCTGATGGCGCTGGCCTTTACGCGTGCGAATACGTATAACCTCGCCGATTCGTCTACCCTCACGTTGCGCCCTGGTTCAGCACTTCACACTTTTTGACGCTCACGAAACGGAGAATTCCATGCTCAAACGTACACTGGCACTGACCGCCGGCCTGGCCCTGTCCTTTTCTACTTTGGTGGTGCAAGCCGCTGACGTTTTGCGCGTCAGCGCGATTCCCGATGAAGCCCCGACCGAGTTGCTGCGCAAGTTCGAACCACTGGGTGCTTATCTGGAGCAGCAACTGGGCATGAAGGTGCAGTTCGTGCCGGTGGCCGACTACCCGGCAGTGGTTGAAGCACTCGCGACCGATCGCCTCGACATGGCCTGGCTCGGCGGTTTCACGTTCGTGCAGGCACGTTTGAAAACTGACGCAACGACGCCGGTCATTCCGTTGGTGCAGCGTGAACAGGATGCACAGTTCACCAGCAAATTCATCACCGCTGACCCCAATGTACATAGCCTCGCCGACCTGAAGGGCAAGACCTTCGCTTTCGGTTCGGTGTCGTCGACTTCCGGCAGCCTGATGCCGCGTTACTTCATGCTGAAAAACGACAACATCAAGCCTGAGGGCTATTTCAGCCGTGTCGCCTACTCCGGCGCCCACGACGCCACCGTGGCCTGGGTGCAGGCTGGCAAGGTTGACGCCGGTGTGCTGAACGCCAGTGTCTGGCAGAAACTGGTTGACGCCGGCAAGGTCGACACTAACAAGGTCAAAGTCTTCGCTACCACCCCGACCTACTTCGATTACAACTGGACTGTGCGCGGCACCCTCGACCCGGCACTGGCCGCGAAGATCAAAAAAGCCTTCCTTGATCTGAACCCGGCCAACCCTGAGCAGAAGAAGATTCTTGATCTGCAGGCCGCCAGCCGCTTCATCGAGACTAAACCCGAGAACTACAAGGGCATCGAGGAAGCCGCCCGCGCCGCCGAACTACTGAAATGACCCTACGCCTCAAACAAGGCAACCTGCGCCACGCCAATGGAGTCGACGCCCTGCGCGGTGTCAACTTGCAGATTGGCGTCGGCGAACAGGTCGCCATCATTGGCCCGTCCGGGGCCGGAAAATCGAGTTTGCTCAACCTGCTGGCCACCGCCCTGCGGCCCAGCAGTGGCGAGATTGAAGTGCTGGGCGAACGCGCCTGGCACTTGTCCGCCCGCCTGCGTCAGCGTCTGCGCGCGCGGATCGGCCTGGTGCATCAGGCGCCGCCACTGCCACCGCGTCAGCGCGTGGTGACGGCGGTGCTGGCCGGCAAGCTCGGCCAATGGAGTCTGGGTAAAAGTCTTTTGAACCTGTTGCATCCGCTGGATGTGGCCGGTGCACGCGCGGCGTTGGCGCGACTGGACCTGGGCGACAAATTATTCGCGCATTGCCAGCAATTGTCTGGCGGCCAGTTGCAACGCGTCGGTATCGCCCGCGTGTTGTATCAGGCGCCGGAAATCCTCTTGGCCGACGAACCGGTGTCAGCCATGGACCCGGTCATGGCCGGGCACACGCTGTCGATCCTCTCGCGACATGCCCGCGAACGTAACGTCACGCTGGTGGCGAGCTTGCATGCGGTGGATCTGGCGCTGTCGCACTTCCCGCGAATCATCGGTCTGCGCGACGGGCAGATTCTGTTCGACAGCGCCTCCGCTCAAGTCAGCCCCGAGATGCTCGACGCGCTGTACGCCAACGAAAAGCTGCAATCGCCGACAGCTGCGTTGGCGCCTTTGACTGTGCAGATTCCACGATGCTGAAAGCCGATTCACGCGATCCCGCTGCATGGCCACGTCTGCTGCTGACGTTGCTGGCGATTGCTTTGCTGTGGCCGGGCATTCAGCTCAGCGAGCTGAATCTGGGCGTATTGCTCCCCGACAGCCAGAATGAAATGGGCCGTTTTGTCGCGCAGTTCTGGCCACCGGCGCACGACGAAGCGTTTCTGCAGTTACTGCTCAAAGCCACCCTGCAAACTCTGGCCATCGCCACCGCCGGCATGGCTCTGGCGCTGGTGTTGGCGATACCGGCGGGCCTGGTCGCCAGTCGTGCGCTGTCGCTGTCTGCCGCGTCACGCGGTGGCGTGCCGAGCCGACTGGGGCGTCTGTTGCGCTGGCCGGTGCGCGGACTGTTGATTTTCCTGCGCAGCGTGCCGGAAATCGTCTGGGCGCTGCTGTTTGTGCGCGCCGTAGGGTTGGGGCCGGCGGCCGGTGTGCTGGCCATCGCCATCACCTACAGCGGCATGCTCGGCAAAGTCTATGCGGAGATTTTTGAATCGACCGATCAGCGTCCGGCGCACGCACTGTTGCAGGCTGGCAGCGGGCGTCTGGCGGCGTTTGCTTACGGCACGTTGCCCAACGTCGGGTCAGAACTGCTCTCGTACACGGTCTATCGCTGGGAATGCGCGATCCGCGCGTCAGTGGTGATGGGGTTTGTCGGTGCGGGAGGTCTGGGTCAGCAGATCGACCTGTCGATCCGCATGTTCGCCGGCGGTGAAGTCGCCAGTATTCTGCTGTGCTTCCTGGTGCTGGTATTGGCCGCCGACCAACTCAGCCGCTTGCTGCGCTGGAGGCTGACATGAACCGGCTGATCAACTTGCTGCTGATCGCCGGTATTGCGCTGGCGGTCATCGCGTCTTTCGCTTATCTGGGGCTTGATCTGGGTGAGGTGTGCAGCGCCACCAGCCTCAAGCAGATGGGCGCGTATGTGCAGCGTTTTCTCAGCCCGGACTTGAGCGCGGATTACCTGAAAGCCATCTTGCATGGTTCGATGGAAACTCTGGCGATGTCGGCCCTCGGCACCCTGCTCGCTGCTGTGTTCGGCATCGTTCTCGCCCTGCCCGCCGCCGGGCGTTTCGGCTGGCCACTGCAAAGTGCCTCGCGCCTGCTGCTCAATGCCTTGCGGGCGATACCGGAACTGGTCTGGGCCGCGCTGATGGTGCTCGCCGCCGGCCTCGGCCCGAACGCCGGTACCCTCGCCCTCGCCCTGCACACCACCGGGGTGCTCGGTCGTTTGTTCGCCGAAGCCTTGGAAAACACGCCACCGCAACCGGCCGAAGCCATTCGCTTGCAGGGCGGCAACCCGATTCTGGCCTTCTGCTACGGCACCCTGCCGAACCTTGCGCCACAACTGCTCGCCTACGTTCTGTACCGCTGGGAAAACAACATCCGCATGGCCAGCGTGCTCGGCTTTGTCGGCGCTGGCGGATTGGGACAGATGCTCTATGTGAGCCTCAGCCTGTTTCAGGAAGCGCAAGCCAGCACGGTGATTCTGGCGATGCTGGTGCTGGTGTTTGTGGTCGACTGGTTGAGTGCGTGGAGCCGGCAACGCTGGGTCAAGGCCTAGTACGCAGGCTGGCGAGTGGATATCTGGCAGAAGCTGATTATGCTTCAGGAAAGCTTGCACATTTGCGCGATGGCGGCACTGTGCAAGCTTCACGCAACAGCGCTTCCGGCATATGCCACAAGGCCAGAGTGAGACGAGCAATAACGGGGGACTCCGGCCTACAACAATAAGCACGACGGAGAACACCCATGGCCACAACCTACACAACGTCCACCGGCAGTCCACCGCGCAGCGGCGGCATCACCAAGGAAGAGCGCAAGGTCATCTTCGCTTCGTCCCTTGGCACGGTTTTCGAGTGGTACGACTTTTATCTCTACGGTTCACTGGCGGCGATCATCGCCAAGCATTTCTTTGCCGGTGTCAACGAAACCACCGCGTTTATCTTCGCCCTGCTCGCCTTCGCCGCCGGGTTTGCCGTGCGGCCGTTCGGGGCGATTGTGTTTGGCCGGCTCGGCGACATGATCGGGCGCAAACACACGTTTCTCATCACCATCGTGATCATGGGCGTGTCGACCGCGATAGTCGGTCTGTTGCCCGGCTACGCGACCATCGGCGTCGCCGCACCGGTCATTCTGATCACCCTGCGCTTGCTGCAAGGCCTGGCGCTCGGCGGCGAGTATGGCGGCGCCGCGACCTACGTGGCCGAGCACGCGCCACGCAACGAGACGCGGGTTCTTCACCTCGTGGATTCAAACCACCGCGACCCTCGGCCTGTTTCTGTCGCTGCTGGTGATCCTCGCCTGCCGCACGGCGCTGGGCACTGAAGCCTTCGAAGCCTGGGGTTGGCGGATTCCGTTTCTGTTGTCGATCCTGCTGCTGATCGTTTCGGTGTACATCCGCCTGCAACTGAGCGAGTCGCCGGTGTTCCAGAAAATGAAGGCCGAAGGCAAGGCGTCGAAAGCGCCGCTGACAGAATCCTTCGCGCGCTGGGACAACCTCAAAGTGGTGATCATGTCGCTGCTTGGCGGCACGGCCGGGCAAGCGGTGGTCTGGTACACCGGGCAGTTCTACGCGTTGTTCTTCCTGCTGCAAACGCTGAAGATCGACCCGCAAACCGCCAACCTGTTGATCGCCGGTTCGCTGCTGATCGGCACGCCGTTCTTCGTGATTTTCGGCAGCCTCTCCGACCGCATCGGGCGCAAGCCGATCATCATGGTCGGGTGCATGCTGGCGGCGCTGACGTACTTCCCGATCTTCCACGCGCTAACCCAGTACGGTAACCCTGATGTGTTTATCGCCCAGGAGAAGAACCCGGTCAAAGTGATCGCCAACCCGGATCAGTGCTCGTTCCAGTTCGACCCGGTGGGGAAGGCCAAATTCACCAGTTCCTGCGACCTGGCGAAGACCCTGCTGGCAAAACGGGCGATCCCGTATGAGAACGTGATTGCCGAGCCGGGCACCGTCGCACAAGTGCGCATCGGCGATAAAGTCGTCGAGAGTTTCGAAGGCAGCGCCCTGCCGGCCGCCGACTTCAAGACCCGCAACGATGCGTTCACCGCGACTCTCGGCACCGCGCTCAAGGAAGCCGGTTATCCGGAGAAAGCCGACCCGGCGAAAACCAACTACCCAATGGTGTTGCTCCTGCTGACCGTGCTGGTGATCTACGTGACCATGGTTTACGGCCCTATTGCCGCGTGGCTGGTCGAGCTGTTCCCGACCCGCATCCGCTATACCTCGATGTCGCTGCCGTATCACATCGGTAACGGCTGGTTTGGTGGCTTCCTGCCGACGGTGGCGTTTGCCATGGTCGCCGCGACCGGGGATATCTATTACGGCTTGTGGTATCCGATCGTGATTGCGGTGATGACAGCGATACTGGGCACGTTCTTCCTGCCGGAAACCAAGGATCGCGACATTCTCAAGGATTGAACACCGTGCGCGCCCTCTCCATCGCGGGAGGGCGCCATTCGGCATGACCTGGCAAAAATATCGAACGCCTGCCGCACTGCCTGCCTCCAATGTTTACACCACTGGAGGTCAGCAAAATGAACAGCGACGATAAAACCCCGCACGCCCCGCCCACCGATACGTCCGGCAAACCGGTAAACGTTGTCGAGCGCGATCTTGAAGACCGGGACGATGACAGCGCAGCCGTGGATGAAGTCATCACGCCCTCGTCCACAAGAGTGAAGGAGCAGGACGCCGAGACGCTGCAGCGCAAGATCGATGAGATAGAGCGCAAAGTGGCCGATGGTAATTAGTGGTATTGAAGGAGATCGCGGCAGTCTGTTCGATCTACCCCCTCACCCCAGCCCTCTCCCCCAGGGGGCGAGGGGGAAAGGGAGCCGATCTGTGTGTTCTTTAAATCTTGCGTTCAACTCGGTATTTCAAGTCGGCGTTACTTGCACAAATACCTCGGTCAGTCCCCTCTCCCTCTGGGAGAGGGCTAGGGTGAGGGTTTCTTCGCCGGGTTGAGTTTCACGGCCGCACATATCTGCTCCCAATCGGCCGTCAGCGTCGCCAGCGCCAAGGCATTGCCCAGCGCCGCGCCGCTGGCGGTATTGTCGAAAATGCACCAGGTCGTGGCACCTGCAGCGGTCGCTGACAGCAAGGCGTGTGCGAGGTGTTGCAGATAAGGTGAATCGTAGGCGCTGTGGTAAATGCGCGGTGAGCCGTGCAGGCGCCAATACTGGGTGCCCGCCCAGCCGGCTGGCGAAATATCACGGCGGATGCGCGAAGGATCGACTGCTGCTTGGGCGATCTGATGAGTCATTAATATCGGCTCGGCGCTGACCCACGATTCATGCCTTGGCTCAAGCACCACCGCGCCGGAGAACCGCTCGCGCAATGTCGTGAAAAAGGTTTCGGCGATGGCGGCGTCAAACGCCAGCGAAGGTGGTAACTGCACCAGCAAGCAGCCCAAGCGTTCGCCCAGACCGCCGCATTCAGCCAGAAACCTGTCCAGCGCCGCCTCGCAACCTGCCAGGCGTAACTCATGGGTGATGTGTTTGGGCGTTTTCACCGAAAACCGGAAGGCCTCCGGTACACCATCGGCCCAACGCTCATAGGTTTGCCGGCGATGCGGACGGTAGAACGAGCTGTTGATTTCCACGCCGTTGAGTCGCGTGGCGTAGCGTTGCAAATGCGTGCCCTCCAAGGGAAATACCGGCCAGTGTTCGCGCCCCAGACTCCAGCCGGCACAACCGATGAAAATCAAAAGCACACCTCCGGGTTTCTCCTGCCTGATCGTTCCTACGCTCTGCGTGGGAACGATCAAACCTGTGCGTTTACCGGTTATTTTTTCCCGGGTAACACCGCGCCGAGCACCTGTTTGGCGGTTTGCACGATCACCCCGGCTTCATCCGGATCGCCCTTGAGCAATGTCGTGGCGAATTTCTTCGCCTGCTCAAGCTTGATGTGCGGCGGCAAGGGCGGCACGTTCGGGTCGGTCTTGAACTCGATCACCACCGGCACTTCCGAGGCCAATGCCTTTTCCCAGGCTGCGGCGACGTCTTCTTCGCGATCGACAAAAATGCCTTTCAGGCCAATGGAAATGGCGAACAAGTGGTAAGGCACGTCCGGGATACTTTGCGAGGCTTCGAACTTCGGATCGCCCTCCATCACCCGCTGCTCCCACGTGACCTGATTGAGATCCTCGTTGTTGAACACCGCACAGATCCATTTCGGACTCGCCCACTGCCGCCAGTATTTGGCGACGGTGATCAGTTCGGCCATGTTGTTCATCTGCATTGCGCCATCGCCCACCAGCGCAATCACCGAACGCTCGGGATAAGCAAACTTCGCGGCAATCGCGTAGGGCACTGCGGCGCCCATGGACGCCAGGCCACCAGACAACGAGCACTGCATGCCACGGCGGATTTTCAGGTCACGGGCGAACCAGTTGGCGCAGGAGCCAGAGTCGCTGGTGATGATGGCCTCATCGGGCAAGCGTGGCGACAGCTCATAGACCACCCGTTGCGGGTTGACCGGGTCGGCTTTGGCCATGGCGCGTCTTTCGAGGGTTTTCTCCCAACTGCTGCGCCAACCTTCGATTTTCTTGCGCCACTTGTTGGAGGTTTTCTGTTCGAGCAGTGGCAATAAAGCGGCGAGGGTTTCCGCCGAGTCGCCGACCAGATTGACTTCCATCGGATAACGCAGGCTGAGCATGTCCGGCTGCAAATCGATCTGCACACCGCGCGCCTGACCTTCCTTGGGCAGAAATTCCGAGTACGGAAAACCCGAACCGATCATCAGCAAAGTGTCGCATTCGTTCATCAGTTTGTAGCTCGGTTCGGTGCCGAGCAGGCCGATGCTGCCGGTGACCCAAGGCAGATCGTCCGGCAACGCGGCTTTGCCCAATAATGCCTTGGCGACGCCGGCACCGAGTTTTTCCGCCACGGCGATGACTTGATCGGTCGCCTGCAATGCCCCGGCGCCAACCAGAATGGCGACCTTCTCGCCCGCGTTCAAAACCTCGGCGGCACGCTGCAGATCCTCGTCATAAGGCAGCACTTTGGGTTTCGTGTAACCCACCCCGGAATGCGCGGTGCCATGGGCGCGCGCCGGTGCTTCGTATTTCAATTCCTGCAAATCGTTTGGCAGAATCAGCGCCGTTACCCGCCGTTCGCCCACGGCCGTGCGCACTGCGCGATCGAGCAAATGCCGCACCTGCGAAGGCGCCGACGCCTGCTGCACAAATGCCCCGGCGACATCCTTGAACATCGACACCAGATCCAGCTCTTGCTGGTAGTGACTGCCCAGCGCCGTGCGTGCCTGCTGGCCGACAATGGCCAGCACCGGCATGTGGTCCATGCGCGCGTCATAGAGGCCGGTGATCAGGTGCGAGGCGCCGGGGCCGGAAGTGGCAATGCACACCCCCAGCTCACCGGTGAACTTGGCGTGTGCCGAGGCCATGAACGCGGCCATTTCTTCATGCCGCGCCTGAACGAATTCGATTTTGCCCTTGGCCCGACTGAGCGCGCCGAACACGCCGTTGATGCCGTCACCCGGATAACCAAAAATTCGCGTAACGCCCCATTCACTGAGCCGCTCGACCAGAAAATCTCCCACTGTCATCGTCATCTCGATCCTCGTCTTTCTCCGCTGCATGGAGCTGTCCCGGCAGCACATCCGCCGAGAGGTCTAAGGGTCTGGACAGTTGGGTTGTTGGCGAAGTTTCGATTGGTTTCCTCAGGCCAATCCTTGTTTGTTTTTCTGAGTCCCCCACAAGACCTGTCGATCGGTGGTGAGGCCACTCGCGAGCAGGCTCGCTCCCACAGGGAATTGAGTTGCAAATGTGGGAGCGAGCCTGCTCGCGAAGTCGGTAGAACAGACACTGATGACGCGGAGGCTTTCAACGATGCGGATGCACCGTGAACGCCACCAGTTTGATCACGATCGGCCGCACGACCAGGATGCACAGGAACGCCACCGGCATCGCCAGCTTGTAAGCGTGCAAGGCATTACCCAAGTAATCATTATCAATGCCCGAATTGGCAGCGGTGATCACCAACGACATCAGGAACGCCATGATCGTCGCCATGTACAACGCAAACACATACGGGGTGGCGCGCGGCGACAGCTTGCGTCGGCTAAGGATCAGTGCTTCGGAGCTTGTTGGTTGATTCATAAGGCGCTTCCATCCATTGACAGGGAGACCGCACGTTAGCAAAGCCGGTCTGCCGCAACTAGACGCTCAGTCGCAGGTACTTTATAAAGCAGAACTTACGAATCAACCCTGAACGGGACGATGGATGAATCTGTTAGCGGCGATTGCCAGTTTTATCAAAGTGGTCGAAGCCGGCTCGATTGTCGGCGCCGCCAAGACCCTCGGTATCAGTGCGGCAGCGGTCAGCCAAACGCTCAATCGGCTAGAAGCACACCTCGGCGTACGTCTGCTGCAACGCACCACGCGCAGCATGGCACTGACCGAAAACGGCGCGGTGTACTACGAGAAAGTCCGCCGGATTGCGGCGGATCTGGAATCGGCGCAAAGCTTGATCAGCAGCGATGCAACCGAGCTGCAGGGCCGGCTGAGCATCGCCTCGACATCTGCCTTTGGCCGCCATGTGCTGGCGTCGCTGATTGCCGGCTTCACCGCACAGCACCCGCGCCTGCGCATCGAACTGTCGACCACCAATGGCAAGATCAACCACATTCAGGACGGTATCGACCTGAGCCTGCGGATCAAGCCGCAACTGGAGGACGGCATCGTCGCGCGCAAGATCGTTTCGCTGCCCTTCATCATGTGCGCCGCGCCGGCCTATCTTCAGCGCGCCGGGTGGCCGCAATCGCCGGATGATTTGCAAAACCATGCCTGCCTGGCCTTTCGTTATCCACTGGACGGGCGTTTTCTGCGCTGGAGCTTTATCCGCGACGGGCAGCGTTTCGACGCCAATATCAACGCCACCGCCATCAGTGATGACATTGATGCACTGGCGCAAATGGCGGTTCACGGTGCAGGGATCACGCGACTGGCGGAATTTGTTGCAGCGCCTTTCCTGGCGACCGGGCAACTGGTGCCGCTGTTTGAACACAGCGTCGTCCAGCCAATGGACATCTATGCCTGCGTGCAAGAACGCGCGGCGATGACGCCGAAGGTCAAAGCCTTTCTGGATTATCTGACAGCGCATCTGGCCACGCGCTGGCCGATGGAAAATGTTTAAGATTCTGGGTTCAAAGAGGCTCGCTGAAGCGCGCGAAATCGGGCAAAGTCCACCTCGCCCAATCGGCCTATCACGGAAGATAACAACAATGAAAAAAACGCTCGGTGCCCTGATACTGATCTGCTTGAGCAGCCACGCCTTCGCTGACGCCCAACCCGTTGGTTTCCAGTACGCCACGCTGGCGGATCCGCGCAATGAGCGCCCGGTAGAAATGGTCGTCTGAGTACCCGAGTGCGACCACCGCTGCGACACCACAATTGTTCGGCGACAACCCGGTATTCGTCGGCGCCCCTGCGGTGCTCAACGCCCCGGCCGCCAAAGGCGAGCATCCATTGGTTGTGCTATCCCACGGCAATGGCGGGAGCTGGATCAACCAGACGTGGTTGGCCAGCGCGCTGGCCCGTCAGGGTTACATCGTCGCAGCGGTCAACCACCCCGGCACCACCAGCCGTGATCGCAGCCCGCAAGCCGCAGCGCAGTTGTGGCAGCGCCCCGTTGACCTCAGCCGCGCCATTGATGCGGTGACGGCGCAACCGGAAAAATTCGGCGCAGTGACCCAGGATCGCATTGCCATAGTCGGCCATTCGCTCGGCGGCTGGACAGTGCTCGAAGCCGGCGGCGCGCGCTTCGACCCCGAACGATTTGCCAAAGACTGCAAGGTCCACACGCAACTCGCCAGTTGCACCGCCTACCAACAAATGAACACTGCAAACACCGCGCAAGCGAAAGCTCAATTGGCCGCCGACTGGCGTGACAAGCGCGTCACTGCCGTGGTTTCACTGGATCTGGGCCTGTCGCGCGGGATGACCGACGCCAGCCTCGCGGCCTACCCCGTGCCGATCCTGGTGATCGCTGCTGGCGTGCCGTCGAAAGAACTGCCCGCTGAACTGGAGTCCGTCGACCTCGCGAAACGTCTGCCAAAAACCTCATCGCGTTATGTCGAGATCAGCGACGCCAGTCACTTCAGTTTCATGGCAATCTGCAAACCTGGCGCCGTGGCGATGCTCGACGAGGATGTACCGGGCGACAGCATCATCTGCACTGATGGCGAGGGCGGCCGCCCACGCGCGCAGATTCAACAACAGGTGATTTCCCTGATTACCGGGTTTCTGTCGCAGTCACCTGCCCCCTTGAAACAAGCCATTACCTACAAGGATTCGCAATAACAATGCTCACGCCCTCCCCTCAGACCTTCCGGGGCAGTTGCCTGTGCGGAGCGGTGAAATACCAGATCCGTTCACGGCCCAAGGCGCTTTCGCATTGCCATTGCAGCCAGTGCCGCAAAAGCCACGGCGCGGCGTTTGCCAGCTATGGCAGCGTGCAGCGCCAGAACCTGGAGTTGCTGGAAGGTGCTGACCATCTGAAGTCGTATCAATCGTCTGAATCGGTACAACGCCAGTTCTGCACGCACTGCGGCTCGTCGCTGTTCTGGGCAAGCAATCAAGGGGAGTTCAACGGCTGGATCTCGGTTGCGCTGGGCACGCTCGACACGACGTTCACCACGGAAAAACAGCAACATGTGGAAGTCACGTCGAAGGCGCCGTGGTTTGAAATCAAGGATCAATGGCCGCAGCGCTGAGGCTGAAAGATTCATTTATCAGACGTTGCTTCACCCGTTGGAGATCAGATGAAACGCTCAAAAATTGCGGCGTTGGCTGCGCTGGTAATGGCCGCAATAACCGTCATTTCACTGCAGATGTTTCTGTACGACGCCGAGATAACCATGGCTCAGGCATCCATGGGCAGCGTGCCTGTCCAATTGGTCGCACAAATCCTGATCACCATCGCCACTCATCTGTTCGTCGTCCTGATGGTGCCAACGCTCTTGATCGCCTACAGGAGGTACCTCGCCGGCTATGCGGTGCTTGCCCTGTCCCTCGCGGCCTACGCCCAGATGACCACAGGGCTGGGTGTGATCGGGCCGATGATCGCGGTCATCGCCGTCTCGATCCTGGGTTTTTATGGTTTCAGAAAAGCCAGCGAATGGATTCGCTACCTGCGCGCAAAATGACTGATCAGACCGATCAATCGCACTCTGGATCAGGAAGCGGGTTCTGTGGTGTGCTGTCTATTATCAGCGAGGTATTTTTTCCACTTGCCAAGATGAGGCCCCTTACATGAGCAAAGCACCGTACGTTCCGCCCCAGGTCTGGAAAAACGAAGCCCCGTCCGGTGGCCAGTTCGCCAGCATTAACCGGCCAGTTGCCGGGCCGACCCATGACAAGACCTTGCCGGTCGGCAAGCATCCGTTGCAGCTCTACTCGCTGGCCACGCCCAACGGCGTCAAAGTGACGATTATGCTGGAGGAGCTGTTAGCGCTGGGGCACAGCGCTGCCGAATACGATGCGTGGCTGATCCGCATTGGCGAGGGTGACCAGTTCTCCAGCGGCTTTGTCGAGATCAACCCTAATTCGAAAATTCCGGCGCTAATGGACCGTAGCGTTGAGCCGCCGATTCGTGTGTTCGAATCCGGTTCGATCCTGCTGTACCTGGCGGAAAAATTCGGCGCATTCCTGCCGAAGGATCCGACGGGCCGCACCGAAACCTTGAACTGGCTGTTCTGGCAGATGGGCTCGGCGCCCTACCTGGGCGGCGGTTTCGGACACTTCTATGCCTATGCGCCGGAGAAGATGGAGTACCCGATCAACCGCTTCACCATGGAAGCCAAGCGGCAACTGGACGTGCTCGACCGGCGTCTGGCCGAAAGCGCCTATCTGGCCGGCGACAGCTACACCATCGCTGACATCGCAGTCTGGCCGTGGTACGGGCAATTGGTGCGCAACAACGTTTATTCGGCGGCCGAGTTTCTCGCCGCTCACGAGTACACCCATTTACAGCGCTGGGCCGAGGACATCGCCCAGCGGCCGGCGGTCATTCGTGGGCAACGCATCAATCGCACCTGGGGTGATGAAGCAACCCAAGTACCCGAGCGTCACCAGGCTGAAGATTTGAACTGACAGCCCTTTCATCACGTTCAGCAGCGGGCCGATCACAAGCGTTTGAGATCGGCCCGTTTTGCTTCTATCTCGCCCCCGAAAAACCACGACTCTGCGCCAACCCGCGCCGTAGAGCGCCCGCCCGATTGTGAAAAATTCGTTAACTAACTGAGCCGTACGCCTTTCTTCACCCGGAATGATCTGACAGACTAATGCGAATAATTCCTACACGCACTCGCACTGGATTCGTTTTCGTATCATTTGGGGAAGCAGATTGATGTCGTTTTGCACCATACACCGCCGCTCAAACCGTTCACCAAACCTGTTGGCACTCGCCATTTGCATGGCCAGCATCACACCGGCGCTGGCCGACGAGGCAACACCTGCCACGTCTGAAACAGCCGCGCCGGCCACGCTGGAACTGGACGCGACGGAGATCGGCGCGACCCAGATGAGCAGCACCACCGAAGACACCCAGTCCTACACCACCGGCCCGATGCGGACGGCGACCAAGCTGTCGCTGACCATGCGCGAAACACCCCAAGCAGTAACAGTGATCACCCGTCAGCGCATGGACGACCAGAACATGACCAGCATCAACGACGTGGTGAAAGGCACGCCGGGACTGTTCCTCAGTCAGGCCAGCGGCCCGGGTCGGCAGACCTACAGCTCGCGCGGTTTCGACATCGACACCATCATGTACGACGGCCTGCCGAGCTCCTATTCGCCGTTCTCGATGGCGGTGCAACCGAACCTGGCAATGTTCGACCGCGTCGAAATTGTCCGTGGTGCGACCGGCCTGGTCACCGGTGCCGGCAACCCTTCGGCGGCGATCAACCTGGTGCGCAAACGCCCGACGGTCGATCAGCGTGTAACCCTCACTGGCGCCGCCGGCAGTTGGGATGACTACCGTGGCGAGATCGACGCCTCCAGCCCGTTGAACGAAAGCGGCACCCTGCGTGGCCGGGTGGTCAGTTCCTATCAAGGCGCCGACAGCTTCCGCGACAAGGAAGAAAACGACCATGGCCTGTTCTACGCCATCGGTGAAGCCGACCTCAGCGACAGCACCACCGCGACCCTCGGCTTCTCGCGTCAGAACGAACAGACCAACTATTTCTGGGGCGGCCTGCCGATCGGCACCAACGGCCACCACCTCGACCTGCCCCGCTCCACCTACCCGGGCACCGACTGGGAAAACCGCAAGCTGCAGATCGATACTGTGTTCGGCGAAGTCGAGCATCGTTTCGACAACGACTGGAAACTGCACGTCGCCGGCTCATCCTCGACCCTCGACGGCGAGTTCTCCGGGACTTACCTGTCGCGTTACGCCGGCCCGCTGGAAACCACGGCCTATCAATCCCATCACACCGACAAGCAGCGCTCGCTCGACGTGTTCGCCAGTGGCCCGTTCGAAGCGTTCGGCCGCAGCCACGAACTGGTGGTCGGCGCCAGCAACCGGGTGTATGACGCGACCACCAAGGAATACGATCCGTACACCACGGCCTGGCCGATTGGCGCGCCCAAACCTGATTTCGTACGGGACGGCAAAACCCGCGCCGTCACCACTCAGGACGCGGTGTACCTGACCACTCGCCTGAGCCTGGCCGATCCGCTGACGCTGATCCTCGGCGGCCGTCTCGACTGGTACGACTACGATGACCGCACGGCCGATGGCGACTACAAAGTCACGCGTAACCTGACCCGTTATGCCGGTCTGATCTACAAACTCGACGACCATCATTCGGTGTACGCCAGCTACACCGACATCTTCACCCCGCAAACCCAGAAGGACCTCGGCGGCAAGGTGCTCGAGCCAATCGTCGGCGAAAACTACGAGGTGGGCATCAAGGGCGAGTACTTCGACGGCGCCCTCAACGCCAGTCTGGCGGTGTTCCAGATGGACCAGACCGGTCGTGCCACCCAGGCCGACAATCAGTTCGGTTGCCCGGTCCTGACCTGCTACGGCTCATCGGGCAAGGTACGCAGCCAGGGCGTGGACATGGAACTGCAAGGCGCGCTGACCGACAACTGGCAGGTCGGCGCTGGCTATACCTATACGCGCGCGCACTACATCAAGGACGAAAACCCGGCCAACAACAATCAACGTTTCGAAACCGACACGCCAGAGCATCTGTTCAAGGTGTCCACCGTCTATCGCTTCCAGGGTCCGCTGCAACACTTGCGCGTGGGTGGCAACGTTTACTGGCAGAGCCGCATGTACAACGACGTCGCTCTGGCCAATAACGGCAGCTACCGCCTTGAACAGGGCAGCTATGCGGTCACCGACCTGATGGCCGGGTACGAGGTCAACAAACACCTGGATCTGCAGGTCAACGCGAACAATATCTTTGATCGCGTCTACTACTCCGCCATTGGCTCCAATGTCACGTGGGGCTCCAACGACAACTACGGCAACCCGCGCAGCTATATGCTGACGGCGAAGTACAAGTTCTGAGTCGCTGACCTTCTGATCAGCAACAAACAAGGGCGCCGGGGAAAGCCACGGCGCCCTTGTACTTTCTGGCCTCTTCATTAGTCATGAGCAGCAATAACCGTTAGTCTCTGAGCGAACTCTTCACGAAGCATCGCGCCATGACCAATCCGGCCTTTACCCCTGACATTGACGCGATCCGCAGCATTGACGCAGTGCCAGTCATCCTGAGCATGGTCAAACACCTCACTGGCATGCGTTTCGCCGCAGTCGCGCGGGTCACCGAAAGCAACTGGGTGGCATGCGCTGTCGATGACTCCATTGATTTCGGGCTCAAACCCGGTGGCGAACTGGTACTTGAATCGACCATCTGCCACGAGATCCGCCAGCATAAGCAGCCGGTGATCTTCGGGCACGCCAGTGCGCACCCGGTCTTTTCGCTGCACCACACGCCGAAAACCTATGGGCTGGAAAGCTACATCTCCATTCCCATCGTCAAAGCCAATGGCGACTTCTTCGGTACGCTGTGCGCCATCGACTCGGTCCCGGCCAATATCGACGAACCGGCCATCACCAAAACACTGACCCTGTTCGCTCAATTGATCGCCATGAACCTGGACACGCAACGCCATCTGGAAGCGACCCGAATCGAGCTGAACAACGCCAATGAACTCGGGCGCCTGCGCGAGCAATTCATCGCCGTTCTCGGCCACGACTTGCGCACACCACTGAGCGCGGTGCGCATGAGCGCTGACTTGCTGGAAAGCAAAACCGAAGACAAACGTTCGCTCAACCTGATTGCGGCGATTCGCAACAGCTCGGTGCGCATGGGGGTGTTGATCGAAAACATCCTCGACTTTGCCCGAGGACGCCTGGGTGGCGGGATTCCGGTGCAGCGCAAGTTGGTGGACGACTTGCAGCACACCCTGCAATTGACCCTCGCCGAGGTACAAGCGTCCCATCCCCAAGCGGTGTTTATCCATGAACTGGATGTGCCGGCGGGCATTTATTGCGATGCGCTGCGCATCAGCCAATTGCTTTCCAATCTGCTGGGCAACGCGGCCACCCATGGCTCGAACAGCGCGCCAATCGTCCTCAAGGCGTATGCGGAAAATGACGAGATCGTGATCTCCCTGACCAACCAGGGCACACCGATTCCAGCGCAACTGCTGCCACTGCTGTTTGAACCGTTCTCCCGCGCCGAGGCCGGGCAACGTTGCGAGGGTTTAGGGCTGGGGCTGTATATCGCCTCGCAGATCGCGATGGCGCACAACGGTACCTTGAGCGTGACCTCAGGCGCCGAGTCGGGAACCTGCTTCGTGGCGAGACTCCCGGCCCGGTACAAATGGCTTTAAGCCGCCTGCCGCCGCATTGTCAGAATCGCCGCGCCAAAACCGATAAAGGTCGAACCGACCACACGACTGACCCAACGGGACAACGCCGGACGGGTCAGCACGCCCTTCGCGCGCGAAGCCAGCGCGGCGTACACACTCAGTGACGACACTGACAACGCCATGAAGATCGAGGTCAGGATCAGAAACTGCGGCAGCAACGCCGCGCCCTGATCAATGAACTGCGGAAACAACGCAGTAAAAAACATCGTCGCCTTGGGATTGGTCACCGCCGTCAGGAACGCCGACTTGTACAGCTTGCCGCGAGTCGGTCGCACCCTGCCCGCCTCACCTTCAATCCCATCCGGCAGCATCGGCCCCTTTTTGAACAATTGCTTGACCCCGAGGTAGAACAGATACCCGGCCCCGATGATCTTCACCGCGTTAAACAGCACTTCAGAACTGGCCAACAACGCCCCCAGCCCCAACATCGCCGCCGCCGACAAACAGAAAAGCCCACTGGCATTCCCCAGCGACGACCAGATCGTACTGCGCTGCCCATGCGCGAGACTGTTATTGATCGCCATCAGCGTCGCCGGCCCCGGACTGGCGATGGCAATTGCGGCGACCAGAGTGAAGGTCAATATCGAGTGAGAATCCATTTTCGCTGCTCGCAAGGTTGAAGATGCCGCATCTTACAACAACCGACTGCATAGCCCAGATCAAAAGCCCCTCACCCTAGCCCTCTCCCGGAGGGAGAAGGAACTGACCGAGGTGATTGCCAGAGTCATGCCGACGTGAAATACCGAGCCGAACTCAAATCCAGAAGCAGATCAAAAGCCCCCTCACCCTAACCCTCTCCCGGAGGGAGAGGGAACTGATCGAGGTGATTGCGAGAGCTACGCCGACGTGAAATACCGAGCCGAACTCAAATTCGGAAACAGATCAAAAGCCCCTCACCCTAGCCCTCTCCCCGAGGGAGAGGGAACTGATCGAGGTGATTGCGAGAGCTACGCCGACGTGAAATGCAGAGCCAAACTCAAATCCAGAAGCAGATCAAAAGCCCCTCACCCTAACCCTCTCCCGGAGGGAGAGGGAACTGACCGAGGTGATTGCGGGAAATACACCGACATGAAATACCGAGCTGCACTCAAATTCGGAAGCAAATCAAAAGCCGCACCCACCCCGCTCTCTTCACCACTCCACAGGATGAGCGTTAGCTCGGCTGCAGCTCTTGATCTTGCCGTGCTGGCCCCTTCGGCAGGCTGAGTGGAGGGATTGATCCGGGGGTGGGAGCGCAGCGACCGTTTGGCGAAGCCAAACACAGCGAGAGGAGGTGCAGCGAAGCAAACCGTAGGCGCTGCGCCCGGATCGATCCCGGAGCGAAGGAACCCCGAGCCCCAGCGAGCGGGCCGAACGCCGGGGCCCAGCCTTTTGCTTACTTTTCGGCGTCTGGAAAAGTGAGTCGCTGTAAGAGCGAAACCGCCAGCGGCGACACCCGCAGAAACGGATATTCACAAAGAACACCCAGAGCATGGTCGGCCCAAAGGCCGCCAAGCCAAAACAAAAAAAAGCCCCGCAACCACACAAGGGCGCGAGGCAAAAAATTGGTTGGTTGCGGCCAACCAAAGGAGCTCAGTCAATACGTAAAAAAGCCAAAGTCAGATGCAATCCTGCGCCGCCCGCTCAAAACTCGAAGGCAAAAGATTCGAAGCCAGCAAATGGCGCTCATAGATAAACACCTTGCCGCCATTACCGGCCTTATAAGCCTCCAGCACGTTGTCAGCAGAAATCTTGCTCGGCACCACAATCCGATAACTACGCTGAGTCTGCGAAACCGTCGGGTTCAACGCACTGCCCTGCAACTTCGGCACAACACAATCGGCGTACTGCGCAGGCGTCTTGCTGGTCTGCAACGTCAGGCTCGGATTGTTCGGCGCCGAAGCGCAACCGGCGAGCAGCAAAGAGGCAACGGCCAGAGCGGGCACAAATAAAAGACGCATCGGTGTCATCCTGAAAATAAAGGTTCGGTTCAACCGGCAACGGTTCAGCCTCACGGAGCCGCCGTCGCCATTTATGTTTTAAGTGATCAGCTCGACGCCACCAGCGCCTTGAGCGACACATCGAATTGCTTCAACGCGTTGAGTTGCAGGTCACGCTGCTTGCCGATCTGTGCAGCGATGGCCGGTGCCGCCTGGTTATGCACCCAGACCGAAGGCAACTGCTTCTCGACGGCGCCTTCTGCCTTGCCGATGTATTGCAGGTCGGCGTCGTAGAAGCGTGCGGTAAAACGCGCTTCAACCAGACTGTTGCGCTGCGTCAGCAAGCGGTTGAAGGTGTCGAGCTTCACCACCACGTCCGGATGCGCCTGTACCAAAGCATCAAGGTTGTCGTAAACGGTCACCGACAAGAACTGCTGTTGCAACGAACTCACCAGCCAGTCGATGGCCAGCTCCGGATCGGAACTGTCGACGAACGCTTCACGAATCCGCGAATCCAGCGCGTCTTTCGCGCCGTTGACCGCCATGTTGTGGTAACGCTCAAGGTATTGCAGGTTGTCCAGGGTGTTCTCGCTGAGCAACACACCCACGGTTTGCGAATGCTGCAACGTGGCGCTGCTGCCCGTGATGGTCTGGAAGTGACACGACCCGGCGTCGGCTGCGTAAGTCGGAGCTGTGAACAGTGCGCCGCCTGTCAGCAGGGCGACAAAAGCCAGTCGGGTCAGGGTGTTCATCGCGCAAATTCCTTGAGCTGCGTGTTCGATGGAAGCGATTTTCCGCCGAATGCCGACAAAGCAGAACTTGCGTTTCGTGATGGTCACTATTACTTCTAGCAATAGTTGCGCGACGTGCAGACTGCTACACACTCAACCACAACGAGAAAAACAGCCCATGAGGAGTTCGCCTTGAGAACGTTTGACCTGATCCGTGACGCCGTTCTGCCCGATTTTCGCGAGCGTGTGGCCGAATATCTGGTTCAGTACGAAAGCGTATTGCTGGACAAAGGCATTACCGACCCGCAGCTCATCCAAGACACCGCCAACCAGTTGCGCGGTTACCTGCGCGGGCTTAACACCACCCGGGTGCTGGGCATGGCCTATTGGGAAGAGCTGGATCGCCGAGTTGTCGACACTTGGCTTGAACCCAAGCCATGACCGATCGGCACGGCGGTCAGGGTGGCGGTGAGCGACCGCGCCCTCCCCGCTGCCAATGATCTGCGCGGCAACACGACCTCTGCGAAAAAACCGCCCGAACGCTTACAATCGCCGGTCAAACTGCCACTCAGACAGGCTCATCAAGAAATGCCGCTCGACCCACCTACGATGCTGACCCTTTCCATCGCCCTCGCAGCCGCCGCAGCGCTGTACCTGGCGATCGAATGGCGCAGCATTCGTGAGCCTTCGCTGCTGTTCTGGAGCGCCGGTTTCGCCACCATCACGGTCGGTTCCACCCTGGCCCTGCTACGCAGCAGCGGCTTTTTGCTGATCGGCATCTGGTTCGCCAACGGCCTGCTGGTGACCGCGCATTTCCTGTTTCTGCTCGGCGTGGCGCGTTTCACGCAGATACGCTTGTCGACGGCCTGGTACCTGATCTTTGTCACCTGGCTGGTCTTGCTGCTGTTGCCGGAGGGGCCGCTGTGGTCGAAGGTCATGCTGGCGGCCAATTCGTTGCTGGTGGCGCTGTCGACCCTCAAGGCCAGCTCGCTGCTGCGCCCCCATGGCAAATCGTTGAGCGTCGGCGCGGTGCAGTTGCGCTATGTGCTGCTCGGTCACGGTATTTTCTACGTGGCCAAAGCGCTGACAGTGGTGATCCCCGGCACGCTGATCGATCTGGCGGCGTTTCGCGGCGAGATCATTCAGATTTCCCTGGTCGAGGGCGCGATGGCAATCATGTTGATCGCCCTGTCGATGACCGGCACCGAGCGTTATCGCCGCGAAAAACAGATCGCCCGCCTCGCCGAACGCGACCCGCTGACCGCTTTGTATAACCGCCGCGCCCTGGAAAAACGCGCGCCGCGCCTGTTCGAACAGGTTTCGCCGGCGCATCCCGGCGCCTTGCTGCTGATCGACATCGACAACTTCAAACTGGTCAACGACCAATACGGCCACACCGCCGGCGATCGTTTGCTGATTACCTTGAGCGAGATGATCCGCTCGGTGCTGCCGCGCAATGCGCTGACCGCACGCCTGGGCGGTGACGAGTTCGTCATTTTGCTCAGCAGCACCTCAGGTGAGCGCGTCATGGAACTGGGCAACGCGTTGCGTGAGCAGTTTCTGATCATGACCTCCCAGACGTTCCCGACCACCGCTGCGGTGACCCTGAGCATCGGCGCCAGCCTGTTCGACAAGCCGCCCGCGCACCTGACGGCGCTGATCGAACAAGGTGACGCCGCCCTCTACGAATCGAAACGCGGCGGACGCAATCGTCTGCGCCTGACCGGACTCACTCCTCCAGGATAATAAAAACCATGTCCAGCCTCGTTACCCCTTTGCAAGACCTCGCAGCACCCGAAGGCGTTTGCTACGGCTGCGGTGGCCGCAACCCGCACGGTCTGCACGTCAAAAGCCGCTGGCACGAAGACGGCGTTCACGTGATCGCCGAACACCTGCCGGACGCCAAGTACTGCGGCTGGCCGGACCTGGTCTACGGCGGCCTGCTCGCGATGCTGGTCGACTGCCATTCCAACTGGACGGCCATGGCCTACCACTACCGCGCCGAACACCGCGAACCCGGTAGCCTGCCGCGCATCGACTGCGTCACCGGTAACCTCGGCATCAAATTCATCAAGCCGACACCGATGGGCGTGACGCTGACTCTGCGCGCGAAAGTCGAGGGTGACGTCGGGCGCAAGACCCGGGTGATCTGCGAGGTGTTTGCCGGGGAAGTCCTGACGTCAGTGGGCGATTCGGTGTTTGTGCGTGTCGATACCGGGCAACTGGCGGATGCGGCACACGGGCGATAAACCTGGCGAGCCTGCCTGGCTTGTCAAACCGTTACCGGCAGGCCCTGGCGACTGTTCAACTGACCACAGCCCCTTTGGGGCCGCTGGCAATCAGGGCGGCGCCACAAGCGGTTTTCATGCCGTCCAACGCCACAGGCGTGCCATCAACGGTGTAAGTGCTACTGCCCTCGGCGATGGGGAAAATCCCTTTGCACAGAGGGCAGCTTACCTTGTGTCCGACACCGGCAATGGGCTTGCCATTGAGATCGGTTTGAGAGAATGCCTCAAGGACCGTGCCACCATGCGTGGTGGAGTCACCCAAGCGAATCGCGTCTTTCACAGCATCACTCCTTTGCCGTTCAATCAGGCCCGACGGTCTGACCTTCGCGCCCCCTCATTCTTCAATCTCCCACGCCAATCCCGGGTCCGCTTTGCCGTGTTCGCAAAAATACAGCAACGCTTTCCGGGCACTTTCTTTGCCGACAACCTGGTTTTTCGGGTAACTCCCGGACTGCCCACCGACGACGACATCAACCGTCTCATCGCTTGATGCATCAGGAGTAGTCAGTGTGTACAGCTTCTCGTCGACGTTGACCGCGATAAACACAACATAGCGATGGTCGTTCCCCCCGCCCACGCTCATGTAGTTATCGTCATCGAGCAAAAACAGTGTCGAACTGCACGCCTTTCCATCCAGTCGATCCAGAGTTTCGAGTACCTTTGCGCGGTCGGGACTCAAGTGCTCTCGCTCTTTGAAAGTCTCGCCCTTTGCTTCGTCTTCTATGATTTTTTCCAGCTTCATGATCACTACTTCGTTGGTGTGTAAGTTCGGCTGCCACTGGGTGAATGCACGGTAATATTACATCCCAGATTTCGAGCCAGTGAACGAATACCCCCAGCGCCCGGCAACCCACAAGCCTTGCACGGATCGCGGTCGACCCACATTTCGGCACTTTCGGCTTTACCTGCCATGCCCGCATTCACGGCATGTTGCACCGCTTCAGCCTCCGCGTGGGTTTTGGTTTGCGCATTTACCCGATCGAGGGTAATCGCCGTCTTGGGATTCTGATCACCTGAGTTTATACCCTCGAAACTCTGACCATTGACCCTCAATAAAGACAATGTCGATGTGTCATTGGCAGAACCTGCGACGGGTAGACCCAAGGCTTTCCTGCGGTCAGCCAGTTGCTGCCGTGGATCACAGGTTTCCAGGCCCAGCGGATCGATCCAGCCCGTCGGGTTTGGTGCATAGACATAAAGATTCAAGCCACCGGCATAGCTGATCGGGTCTTTGCTGATGAAACGACCGACCTGCGGATCGTAGTACCTGTAGCGGTTGTAATGCAGGCCCGTCTCATGGTCATGGTACTGCCCCTGAAAACGCAGTGGATTCGTCAGCCCTTGTTGCCTGGCCCGATCTGAACGCTGTTCCTGAACTTGGCCCCACGCCTTGTATTGCGCACTCCAGACGATTTCACCTCGCTGGTCAGTCAGTTCCTGTGGCGTGCCCAAGTGATCGCACTGATACCAGCTCAACTCATCGATCGGTTGGGCCTTGGGTGCGTGGCTCCACAACGGATCATCGTCCAGTCGATATTCGTCGCTGTAGTCGGGCTGCTCCGACAGTTTGATTGCCTGATGCCGCAGTGCCTGAGCGACAGGCACAAAGGTGCCAGGCTCGTACACGTAATGCACGGTACGACCATAGTCACCATCCACCTGTGCCAGGCTACTTTCCCAGGCTAGAACGTCACCGTCCCAACCATATAACGTGAAGCCGCAACCCGACTCGCGCTGCTTGCGTGCGTATTCGTGATGGTTCCATTGAGAGCCGGCTTCAGGGTGCTGTTTAAAGTGCGCACGGGAGTGTTTGTAAACCCTGCGGCCCAGCGCATCGTAGGCGTAATCGACCTCCAGACGGGCGTCGTCAAAATGCACCAGACGGTCGAACAGATCCCAGCGCAGCCGGCTGTAAGTGCCGTTATGCCAGCGCTGGATCAGGTTGCCCCGCTCGTCATACTCATAATGAGTGCCGGCGTACTCGCGCAGCAGGTTATCCAGAAGCTTGCTGCGGGTCGGGTCCTGATCCAGCGGGCGTCGGGTTTGCCGGGCCGTATCGTCGAGCAGATTGCCAGCCGGGTCGAAGGCAAAGGTTTCCACACCCAGGCGACTGCTCGCCTGAAGCAGACGACCGACCGGGTCGTATTGATAAGCCAACGTCCCTCGGCGAGTATCGTCAATACCGCGCAACTGACCTGCCGCATCGTACTGATACTCGCGTTTGAGGACAGTGCGCTTATCGTCGGCGCGCCCCAGCAGTTGCTCCTGCAAACGTCCGGCGGGGTCCCACTGCTGGGTTTGCAACAGATGATTGCCCTGATGCCGCGCAACTTCACGATGCAGGTCGTCGCGCTCGAAACCGATAAGGTCATGTTCATCGAGGCGCATGCCCAACAGATGACCGCTGCCGTAAGTCAGCCAACTGACCCGATGACCGTCCGGACGCAGCGTGGCCACTCGCTGATTGAGCGCATCGTATTCATGTCGCCAGATCGCGAC
Organism: Pseudomonas sp. H1_D05; assembly: GCF_054682705.1. Classification (NCBI taxonomy): domain Bacteria; kingdom Pseudomonadati; phylum Pseudomonadota; class Gammaproteobacteria; order Pseudomonadales; family Pseudomonadaceae; genus Pseudomonas; species Pseudomonas sp. H1_D05. The sequence goes on along the minus strand of NZ_CP162825.1, from coordinate 4,799,171 downwards.
CGAGGGTTTTTCCAACCCCAGAAAATGCTGATGTTCGCGCAGCAGGTTGCCAGCCGGGTCATGGAACCACTGCAAGCGGCTCTGATCGTTACTGGCCAGCACCAGGTTGCCGTTACCATCGTAGGCGAAGGTTTCCGCTTGCGACTCGCTGCCCAGCGTCGCCAAACGGCTGATCATCCGGTTCATCGGGTCGAACTGGAATTCGGTGAGGCGCTCGCCGTCGCGAATGGAGGCCAATCGCCCGGTCTCGGTGTCATAGCGATAGTGTTTGCTGCGCCCATCGAAGCCGGTTTCATGGAGCAAGCGCCCTACCGGATCGTACTCGAACTGCACCCGCTGCTGGTTCTCGTTTTCCAGGGCGGTCAGCCGCCCCAGTCGGTCCCAGCGATAGCGCAACGTCTGTTCCGTGGCATCCACTCGCTCGGCCACCAGCCCCGCAGCCGTGTAACGCCAGGAGGTGCAGCGGTCCAGCCCGTCGACATGCGCCAGCAAACGACCTTCAGCATCGTAAGTGAAACGTTCTTCGGTTTTATCCGGATGCCTGATCAGCACCCGCTGGCCGGCACGGTATTGGTACTCGGTGCTTTGCCCGGCCGCGTCGGTGAAGCAAATCAACTGCCCAAGACTGTTGTACTCCCAGGTACTGGCCTTGCCGGAGCAGTCGGTATATTTCGTCAGTTGACCGGCATCGTTGTATTCAAGTTTCTTCTCGGCGCCGTTGGCGTCCTTGATCGCTTTGAGCAGGCCTGCCGAGGTGTAGGCGTATTCGGTCTGGTTGCCCAATGGGTCAATGGCTTTCTCCAGATTGCCGTGAGCATCATAGTCGCGCAGCCAGAGCCCGCCTTCGGCGTCGCTGATCTTGATCAACTGATCTTGATCGTCATACGCAAAATGCACGACGGTGTCGTCGGCACGAATATGCTCAAGCACATTGCCCCGTTCGTCATAGCTGAAGCGGTCGATGCTGCCGTCGGTGTGCACATGGCGCACGACGTTTTTCGCCTCATCGCGAAACAGCCATTCCGAGCGTTCATCCGGGTGTCGAATGCGATAGGTGTAGCCAAGGATGTCGTAGTAGTGCCAGGTCTCGTTGCCATGGGCATCGGTGACATACGTCAGGCGGATGTTTTCGTCCCATTCCAGCCGGGTATCGAAACTGCCGTCATCCGCCCATTCGCGGACGGCTTTGGCATCAGCGCCCTGACCTTGCCATTGCAGGTTCATCCCGCGCCCGGTGCGATCGGTGTAACGCGTGACCAGATGGTGCTGGTATTGATAATTCCAGGCCGCGCCGTTTTCATCCTGGGCCTGGATCAGATCACCGCTGGCGTCGTAGCGATAGGCACACAATTGACGCTTGGGTGCACCGTCGCGAATTTCCCAGAGACCGATCAGGTGCCCTTGCGCGTCGAGCAGGGTGCCGAGTTGCAAGTGGACGTTGCTGATATCGCCTTCGTAGGTAATCAGATCCGACAACACCGCCTCGTCGTCATGACGGTGTTCGTAGTGAAGCATGACCCCGGCACCGCTGCGCAGGACGATACCGATCAGTACGTAACGCTGACCGCGGCGCACGTAGGTTTCCTTGCGCTCGATACCGCTGCACAGCACCAGCCGGTTTTCGTCGACCCGCACCAGCGTCAGGCTTTCAACCGGGTCGTAATGGGCCTCACCGACTTTGGGCAGTGGGTAATTGTGGCTACGTCCATCTGCCGCGTGAAACACCAGGCCGTCATCGACGCGATCGAAACGGGTGGTGAATTCGGTAATCCAGCGAGCGCCCATGTCCCCTTTGTCATAGGCCTCCAGGCGCGAGTAATACGTGCGCGTCCAGTTGATCGGGAACGGGCCCGGCAGGCTGAAATCAGTGTGACGGAAAGTCTCCGAGCCCATCGAGAAACTGATGCTGTGCGCGGTAATCGGGCACACCACGTTTTTTCTGCAATTAGGGTCGGCTTTCGCCCCGGCTTGCTTGGACTGCATCTCAAGCTGACCTTCCCCGGCCTTGCGCTTGGCCTGGGTGGTGCCGCCGGGTTTGACGTTCGTACTCTGACCATGCGCCTTGCGCTTACGCCAGGTGACCACGGCGCCACCGAGCATCTGCAACAGCCAGCCGATGGAGTGTTGAACACCCGGATCGCTGAGCTTCTTCAGCTGTGTTCGCAGCTCTACGCCCAAAGTCCGCAGCATGGACGTATTGCTGAGCACCAATGCCTTGGCTTTTTCCGGCAGCAGGTTTTTCGCTGCGCTGTTGGCTACGCCTTTGCCGGCGGCCTTGTAGGCACTGAACGCTGCACCAAAGATGTTGCCGATGGCCGCTTTGGGGTCATGCAGTAACTGGCTGCGCGCCGCCGTGATCTTTGAACCCGCAGCGTTGAGGTCGCCCTTGGCATCGAGTTTGCCATTGACGACGGTTTCCAGCCCCTTGGCAATCTCGTTCACCGCGCTCTGGCCCAGTTTGCCAGCGTCGTCGAGAATGCCAGCGAGTTTGGGCTGCGCCTGTTTTACGAAGTCATCGATCGTGCCGACAATGGTCGCGTTCAAATGCCCGATCAACACTTCGATCAGCGAATCACCCAGAAGCATCTTCGCGCTGTTACGCAGTTCCTGGCGCACCAGGCCCAATGTCGGACGCAGCGTCATGCGTGCCGATGCCATGGTTGGAGGGGCCGGCAGTACGCCAATCAGGTTGATCCCCAGGCTGACCCAGTCCAGCACTTGGCGCTGCTTGCTTTTGGCCAGGGTCACGATGTCGCCAAGGGCGTCGACCAGCGCCATGATGTTACCCACCACCGGCAAGGCGCCGGCAACGTTCTTCACACGGTCGAGCGTGACAACCCCGCCACTGATCGACTGCAGCCAGGCATCGAATTTGGCGGCGCCGCGACCGACGTCTTGAATATCGATGGTGTTGAGCGGAACGACAGCAACCTGGGGTTCACGTTTTTTATCGGGCGCAGGAGTCGGAGTAGTCATGACATGAACTCATCTGGCAGCAAGCTTGAGGCCGGACTCAGGCCGGGCGTTTGAATCGCGTTTTTGGGCAACGAAACGGCAGGCAAACTCGGCAACTTGCCGTTCTTGCTCGCGGCGCCGAGGATGCTCGACGCACTCGGCAACGCCGCACTCGCCAATTTCGGCAATCCAGCCGCGCCACCCTGCACAACACCCTTAACCTGCTGCGCTGTTTGCATCGCACCTTGCGCCGTCTGCATCGCACTCATCCCTGTTTGCGCCATGTCCTTGCCCTTCTCCAACATGTCCCAACTCTTGCTCGGCAAGACCTGCGCGACCATCGCCTGCACTTGGCTCGGCACGTTTTCAGCCCCCGGCGGATTCAACGGCCACTCAGGTTTGCCGATGTAACTGCCATCGCTCCACGTATCCGCCGGATCCTTGCCGAACAGCACTTGCGCCGGCCCCGGTGCGGCGCCGGTGACGCTGGCGAAACCCTTGCCGTCGAGCTTGCCCTTGATGCTTTTGCCCAGCGCATCGATAACTTCGTAGTCGCCTTCCTTGATGCCCTGACGCCCGGCGTACTGGTTGAACAATTCAAGGTTGCCCTTGCCCGGTTTCGGCGGTTCCGGGAACACGCCCGCCGGGGATTTCGCGCCGGTGTAGGCGAAGTTCGCCGCGTGCGCGGTGTACGGGCCGCTGGTGGCGTGGGTGATGCCGCCGGCGTTATAGGTGGTGGCGCTGCCGCCGCCACTGGATCACCAGTTCGGTTTTTGCGGTGATGGTGATGCGGTCGGCGTTGGCGGTGATGTTGAGTTTGGCCAGCAGGTTGATGCTGTCCTTCAGCGCGCGCACATCGATGTCGCCGGAGGCCGCGACCAAGCGCCAGCCCATGCTTTGCACGAACAGGCGCATGCCGCGACTGGCGCTGGCCAGCAGGCGTTTGCCGATCGACAGGCTGGTGTGGCCGGTGCTGCTCAGGGCCAAGTGTTCGCCGGTGGCGATGTGTGTTGAGCGCGGAGTGGTCAGGGCGATGCCGGCCGGGCTGGCGAGGACCAGATGCGGCTCGGTGAACTCGGGAAATTCGTTGGCGGTGAGGTTGGCCGGACCGCTGCCGAGTACGCCTTGGTGCTGGGCGTGCAGCGCTTTGGCGACGTCGTCCTGATCGCCGGCCTCTTGGGCCTGAAGCTCTTTGGCCTGAACGGCAAAACCGTCCTGCTGATCGCTGGCCGTGGCGAGGCGCTCGGCAGTTTCCGGCAGATCCTTGTGGTGCTTGGATTCGTTCGGCCGTGGCTCGGTGGTGATCAACAGACCGGCCCCGGCACGTACTGCGCCGTGGCGGTCGGTTCTCAACTCAAAACCTTCGCCGCGCGGTTGACCGCCGCTCGGGCGCGGATGAGTCAGATAACCGAGGTTGATCGCGCTCGCGCCGTGGTCACTGCGCAGCGCAATGCTGATCTCGCTGGTGGTGTCGTCGATGCGCAATTCATTGGCACGGCTGCCCTTGTATTCCTTGCTCTTGACCGTGGCCAGGGTCTTGAAATCCGGCAGTTTGTACGGCGGCAGATTCGCGCCGTGGTACAGGCAACCGGTGATCAGCGGCTGGTCGGGATCGCCTTCAAGGAAGGTGATCAACACCTCCATGCCGACCCGTGGAATGTTGATCGAGCCGAAGGTTTCCGCCGCCCAACTCGACGCGACGCGCATCCAGCAACTGGTCATGTCGTCGTGTTTGCCTTCGCGGTCCCAGAAGAACTGCACTTTCACCCGGCCGTACTGGTCGCAGTAGATCTCTTCGCCTTCAGGGCCGCAGACCACCGCACTTTGCGTGCCGAGGACTTTCGGTTTCGGGTGATCGAGCGGCGGACGGTACGGCACGTCCCATGGGATCGCGCTGAAGCGGTTGCGATAGCCCTGGTGGAAATCGTCTTTGTTGTCGGTGGTGTCGCTGGTCACCGACTCTTCGAGCACCTGAGGCTGCTTGCCTTCGTGGAAGATTTCAGTGAGCAGCCAGAGGTCGTTCCAAGTCGGGTTGGCGTGCTCGGTCAGGGCGAGGAAATGCCCGCTGACCAGAATCGGCTGATCGCTGTTGCCTTCGGCCAGACGATAGTCGCTGCGATGGCGTTCCAGCGTGCGATTGGCCAGGTGTTTGCCGCGCTCGCGATCGACGAAACGGCCCGGGTAATCGTAGTCTTCGAGGTCGGGTTGCGCGCTGCTTTTGGCGTCGCTTTCCAGCTCGATCTTCGGTTTGACGAAGTCGTAATCGCGCCGCGTGGTGCGGCTGGTGCGGGTGGCCAAACGCAGGCCGAAGCGCTTGACCACTGGTTTGTCGGCGACCAGTCCGGAGTCCTGCTGATAGGCCACTGGCGCGAGTTTCGGGAACACCGTCTGGTCATCGCCGAAGGTCAGTTTGTGGCCGCTGGACGTGTGCTGGAAGTGGTAGTGAATGCCCTCTTCTTCACACAGGCGCTGGATGAAATCCAGGTCCGACTCGTCGTACTGCACGCAGTAGATCCGTTCCGGATAAATCGCGCTGAGCTGGAAGTGGTAATCGCTGGCGAGGATGCCGTGTTCTTCCAGGACCTGGCTGATGATCTGCTGCACGGTCATCTGCTGGAAGATGCGCTGATTGACTCGATGCGCGAGGTACGCCAGTTGCGGGCGCAGGGAAATCTTGTAGCGGGTCAGGCGCTTGCCCGCCTCGCCCTGGGCGATGCTGTAGACCAGCCCGTGAATGCCAGTGCCGGTTGGCGACAGCTGAAGAAACGCCAGTTTGTGCAGCACGCTTTCGAGGTTGATCGAGGCCTTTTCACTGACCAGTTCCAGCTCGAATTCGAACGGCGTGTTAAGGGCCTCACGACCGGTGAACGACAGCACCTGAAAGTCGCTGTCGACACCATCAACGGTCAGATTGAAATGAGGCTGGTTGGCCGGTGAGAACATTCCCTTGTCCCTCGCGCAGTGCTGCAACACGCCTCAGGGTGCAAGAGCCTGAGGCGAAGAATTGCTTGATCGAACAGTGAACTCGACCAGTCAGACTGGTCGAGTCGGTATCACTATCAGCCGCGATTAAACGACTGGAGCACGCCAGTCATCGGAACCCGAAGTACCGGAGACTTCGTGGGTCCAGGTGATTTTACGGTAGGTGAACTGCACTTCTTCCAGGTGGGTGAAGTGCGCGTTGCCTGGATCCTGGCAGTTGTGCATTTTGTTGTTGATGGCGACGATGATCGCGTCTTCCAGTTTGGTGGTGTAGTAATGCTCTTGGGTGCCTTGCGCCGAAGTGCGGTACCACTGGATAACGATTTCGCTCATGCGCTCGCCGGAGGTCAGCGCCGCTTGCAGCAGAGGCGAAGCCTTGTCGTAGACCTTGGTGATCACCACAGGCTTGTGCACGCGCTGACCGGTTGGCTGACCGGATTGCGGGTCACGCGGGATGATCACGTCATGGGTGAACGCCTGAACCATCACCTGGTCTTCGTGGCCTTCTTGAAAGGTGTTGCCAACGGAATCGGCAGTAAATGCGCCGGCAGTGATCAGGCCTTGTTTTTCGCCAGTGACGGACATGTACGCGGGGGTTGCCATGGAATGCTCTCCTTGCTCAAAAGACACAAGCGACAGGCACCATTGCCTGTCCGTGCGAATTTGGATATATCAACTTTCATGCCAGTCATTACATTGCCATTGTTCATCAACAACTTGTGTAAACAACTTCAACAAAAGTAGCTATTGCAGCCAGGAAGAGTCGTCGTAAGTGCGCAACTTCTTGCGCAGTACTGCGCAAGAAGTTGCGCACTTGGCTGCACGCCCTGAACGGCGTGGCCTGTAGCGATTTTCAGGAATGTTTTCTGGAAACAACTGCGCAACTTCTTGCGCAGTTGCTAAAAAGCGTTTTCATCGTCAATCGACGAAAAATCTCCAGATAGCCTTACTCTCGTTGACGTTGCATCAACGCAGTTTTGCTGAATAGGCAAAACATCGCGCGTAAAGAAAAGCCAGGCAACTGCCTGGCTTTTCTGGTCAGCGGAAATAATGTAGTCAGTGCGAAGAAGCCGTCACATTCGCCCGCGCCGTGTGCAGCTTTTTATAGCTCTCGATCAAGCGCAAATGCCGATCCAGTCCTTCCAGCTTCATGCTCGTCGGCGTCAGGCCATGGAAGCGCACGCTGCCGTTGACCGAGCCAATCGCTGCATCCATACGCTCGTCACCGAACATGCGGCGGAAGTTGGCTTCGTAGTCTTCCAGTTGCAGATCCTCGTCCAACTCCATCTCCAACACTACGTTGACCGCTTGATAGAACAAGCCGCGCTCGACGGTGTTGTCGTTGTATTGCAGGAACGCTTCGACCAGGTCTTTAGCCTGTTCGTACTTCTGCAGCGCGAGGCAGATCAGCAGGCGCAGCTCCAGAATGGTCAGCTTGCCCCACGGCGTGTTGTCGTCGAACTCGACGCCGATCAGCGTGGTGATCTCGGTGTAATCGTCCTGCTCGCTGTTTTCCAGGCCTTGGGCGAGGTTGCGCAGGCCGACCTTGCTCAGGGTGTGCAGGTTGAGGATGTCGGCGCGGAATTGCAGGGCTTTGTTGGTGTTGTCCCAGATCAGGTCTTCGACCGGGTAGATCTCCGAGTAGTCTGGCACCAGGATGCGACAGGCCTTGGCGCCGATGTGCTCGTAGACCGCCATATAGACTTCTTTGCCCATGTCTTCGAGGATGCCAAACAGCGTTGCAGCCTCTTCGGCGTTGGAGTTCTCGCCTTGGCCGGAGAAGTCCCACTCGACGAATTCGAAGTCCGGTTTGGCACTGAAGAAGCGCCACGACACCACACCGCTGGAATCGATGAAGTGCTCGACAAAGTTGTTCGGCTCAGTCACGGCCTGGCCGGAGAACGTCGGCTGCGGCAAGTCGTTCAAACCTTCAAAACTGCGGCCCTGCAACAGCTCGGTGAGGCTGCGCTCCAGCGCCACTTCCAGGCTCGGGTGCGCGCCGAACGAGGCGAACACGCCGCCGGTGCGCGGGTTCATCAGGGTCACGCACATCACCGGGAATTCGCCGCCCAGCGACGCATCCTTGACCAGCACCGGGAAGCCCTGCTCTTCCAGGCCTTTGATGCCTGCGAGGATGCTCGGGTATTTCTCCAGCACTTCTTGCGGCACGTCCGGCAGGGCCATTTCGCCTTCAAGGATTTCGCGTTTGACCGCGCGCTCGAAGATCTCCGACAGGCACTGCACTTGCGCTTCGGCCAGGGTATTGCCGGCGCTCATGCCGTTGCTGAGGTAAAGGTTTTCGATCAGGTTGGACGGGAAGTACACCACTTCGTTGTCGGACTGGCGCACGAACGGCAGCGAGCAGATGCCACGCTGGGTGTTGCCGGAGTTGGTGTCGAACAGGTTCGAGCCACGCAATTCGCCGTCACGGTTGTAAATCTTCAGGGTGTATTCGTCGAGAATTTCGCTCGGCAACTCGTCCTTTGGCCCTGGCTTGAACCACTTCTCGTCCGGGTAATGCACGAACTCGGCGTTAGCGATTTCTTCGCCCCAGAACTGGTCGTTGTAGAAGAAATTGCAGTTCAGGCGCTCGATGAACTCGCCCAGCGCCGAGGCCAGTGCGCCTTCTTTGGTCGCGCCCTTGCCGTTGGTGAAGCACATTGGCGAATGCGCATCGCGAATGTGCAGCGACCAGACATTGGGCACGATGTTGCGCCACGAGGCGATTTCAATCTTCATGCCGAGGTCGGCGAGGATGCCCGACATGTTGGCGATGGTCTGCTCCAGCGGCAGGTCCTTGCCGGCGATGAAGGTGCCTGCGTCCGAACCGGCCACCGGCATCAACAAGGCACTGGGCATCGGCGTCGAGGTTGTCTACTTCTTCGATGATGAATTCCGGCCCAGTCTGCACAACCTTCTTCACCGTGCAGCGGTCGATGGAACGCAGGATGCCCAAGCGATCTTTCTCGGAGATGTCCGCCGGTAATTCCACCTGGATCTTGAAGATCTGGTTGTAGCGGTTTTCCGGGTCGACGATATTGTTCTGCGACAGGCGAATGTTTTCCGTCGGGATGTTGCGCGTGTCGCAGTACAACTTCACAAAGTACGCCGCACACAACGCCGACGACGCCAGAAAGTAGTCGAACGGCCCCGGTGCCGAACCATCGCCCTTGTAGCGAATGGGCTGATCGGCGATCACCGTGAAGTCGTCGAACTTGGCTTCAAGTCGAAGGTTGTCGAGAAAATTGACCTTGATTTCCATGCGGGATTACCAGAATACGGCTAAACGAATGGCCGCCATTATCCGGTTTTTGCGCGGGAAGTCTTGCCCTTTCGGGATTGGCCGCTGATCGGCGCGCTGCACTCGGGGAGGCAAATCACGCGGGTTTCACTACGCTTTCAATGCAGTCCCCCAGAAGAATCTGAACATTGCGCCCGCGCCGTGGTTCTAGATTCAGAAGACAGCGGATCAAGGACGAGCACATGGACCTTTCCAGCTTTGCAGCCCCGCTTCCACCGCGCCAGAGCGCCGTCACCCGCCGCCTGGCCTTCGCGGTCGGTGCGCTGTTTGTCAGTGGCGTGATTGCCGCCGCCGTTGCCTTGCTCGGCATTGCCGAACGCCTCGACAACGACGAGATCAACAAAACCCGCTTCTATTCCGCTCGCGCGCTGGAAAACCGCATCACCGCCTCGAAAAACTACATCACCAGCTACGCCTACTGGACCACGGCCTACGAGCATTTGAGCGGTCAGGTCGACACCGACTGGGCCTACACCGAACAGAACCTCGGCAAGACCCTGTTCACCACCGACGGTTATGACGGCGTGTTCGTGCTCAACCGTGAAGGCACCCGTTACGCGGTGGTGCGCGGGCGAATGGTCGATGCCGAGTTGTCCGCGCTCGTGCAGGTGAGCGCCACGGAGTTACTCGATCAAGCGTTGGGCCAAGGTGATCTGACCAAGCCAGTCAGTCGCTATTCACTGTTCGAAGGCTGGCCGGCGCTGGTCTCGGCGGCAGCGATTATTCCCAACGATGAGCGACCACTCGGCGACCCGCAGAAAACTTCGGTGCTGGTGTTCGTCGACAAACTCACGCCGACCAAATTGCGTCTGATCGGCAGCGGTTACGGCTTGAACAACCTGACCCTGGCGCCGGACGAGACGCTCGACCCGCAGCGCCCACGAGTACCGCTGGACAACACCGGTTACAGCCTGATCGCCGATCTGGAGCGGCCCGGGCAACAGTTATTGTGGTCACTGTTGCCACCACTCGGCGCGACGATAGTGGTGCTAATGCTGCTGACCGCGTACTTCTTTCGCCATGCCTTGCGCTCATCGCAGTACGTCGATCAGAGTTTTGCTGTCATGCAGACTTCCAATCACGCACTGGAGAACGCCAACCGCGAACTGGAAGCCAGCGAAGAACGCTTTCGCGCGGTGGCCGAAGCCGCGTCGGACTGGATCTGGGAAGTCGACCGCACCCTGGCACTGACCTACCTTTCGGCACGCTTCAGCGCAGTGACCGGTTACCCGCAAACCCTCTGGCTGGGGCAAGACATCGGTCAACTTCTGTTTTGCGACACCACGCCTCTGGAACTGTGGCTGAGGAATCTCACCGAGCAAGACAGCGCCAGTGACTTGCGTTGCACCTACCGTGACCACGCCGGCCAGCAACGCCACTGTCGGCTCTCCGCCCGGCCGATCTTCGACAAGCACGCGGTCATCGGCTATCGCGGCACAGCCAGCGACATCACTGACGAAGTCGCCGCCCATGCGCAGATCCAGCATCTGTCGATGCACGACGCCCTCACCGGCCTACCCAATCGCAACAAACTCGCGCGTTATCTGGATGAAGCGCTGCTGCTCAAGGAGCACGCGCCGCCGCTGTCGCTGCTGATGATCGACCTCGACAACTTCAAGCCGATCAACGATTCGCTCGGCCATCCGGCCGGTGATGCCGTGCTGCAGGAAGTCGCCGTACGCCTGCGTGAATGCACACGCGAACTGGACATCGTCGCGCGTCTGGGCGGCGATGAATTCATCGTGGTGCTTAATGGCATGGACAGCCATCACGAAATCGACAAGTTCTGCACCCGCCTGATCGCCAGCCTGCATCAACCGGTGGTCTTCGAGCAGCATCCGCTGCACATCGGCGCCAGCATCGGCATCGCGCTCAGCCGGCGCCACAGTTATGTGCCCAGCGACCTGATCCGTTACGCCGACATTGCCCTGTATCAGGCCAAATCCGAGGGCAAGAACACCTGGTGCTATTTCGAAGCGCACATGAGCGATCAGATCCAGACCCGCCGACAACTTGAGGATGACCTGCGCCACGCGCTCAAGCACAACGAATTCATCCTGCACTATCAGCCGCGCTACAAGATCGATGGCAAGCACATCGTTTCGGTCGAAGCGCTGGTGCGCTGGCAACATCCGACCAAAGGCCTGCTCGGCCCTGACCTGTTCATTCCGTTGGCGGAGCAGACCGATCTGATCGTCCCGCTGGGTCGCTGGGTATTGCGCGAAGCCTGCGAAACCGCGCTCGGCTGGCCGGAAGACATCCTGCTGTCGGTCAATCTGTCGCCGGCGCAATTTGCCCTCAGCGATGTGGTCGAGGATGTTCGCGAAGTGCTGGTACAGACCCGTTTCCCGGCCAGTCGCCTGGAACTGGAGATCACCGAGAACGTGATGCTCAACGACACCGACTGCGCGCTGACCACCATGAATGCCCTGAAGGAATTGGGTGTGCGCCTGAACATGGACGACTTCGGCACCGGTTACTCATCGCTCGGTTACCTGCGCGCTTACCCGTTTGACGGGATCAAGATCGACAAGCGTTTTATCGCCTCGATCAGCAGCGGCACTAACGATCGCGCGGTGGTGCAGGCGATCATCGGCCTGGGCAAGGCCATGGGCCTGACCGTGACTGCCGAAGGGGTCGAAACTGAAGAACAGCTGGATATTCTCGGGGTCGATCAATGCAATGAGGTGCAGGGTTACTTCATGAGCCGGCCGATCGACAAAGCAGCGTTTGCGCGGTTGCTGCAGGATTCCAGAGGTGCACAGTTGAAAGCGAAGACAGGTCGTGTGACCTGAACGGCTACAGGGCGGATCCATCGCTGTAGCCGTTTGCGGCGGGTTCAACCGTTTGATCGCCCCGTATCCCCGATGAACACATTGCCCGCATCCCGCACCAGTTGCCGCCACTCGGCGCTGGTGATCAGCCCCTGCTCCTCCATTTCGTCGGCTGCCTTGAGCAGTTCGTCGTACTGTTCTTCCGGGTCCAGACGCATCTGCGATTGCGTCGCCAGCTTTCGCCATGCCGCCAGTTTTTCTTGTTTGCGCTGATCGAACATCGGGGATGATCTCGTGAGGGACTACACGGGTAGAAAGAAACGAGATCGCGATGGTTCAGCGCAGTCGACGGATGGACTACTCACTTCTAAGGGGTAGTACTGATCAGCAATGCAGGAAACTCCACCAAACCCTGTGGGAGCGAGCCTGCTCGCGAAAGCGGATTGTCTGCACCGAAAATATTGGCTGACACACCGCTATCGCGAGCAGGCTCACTCCTATAGGGATTTGTGCGGGCCAGCTGTCAGAACTTTGCCGCTACGCGTTTATACGGATAATCCGGATCCCGGTACTTGCCCGGTTTCTGCCGTTTGGGCAGCTCGATTTTCTCGCGTTTCACATCCTCATACGGAATGCGGCTGAGCACATCGGTGATGATGTTCAGCCGTGCGCGGCGCTTGTCGTTGGAGTCGGCCACCAGCCACGGCGCGTGTTCGGTGTCGGAGTGTTTAAACATTTCATCCCGCGCCCGTGAGTAGTCGTACCAGCGGCTGTAGGACTTCAAGTCCATGGGTGTCAGTTTCCAGGTCTTGCGACCATCGTTGATTCGCGCTTCGAGCCGGCGGGTCTGCTCTTCGGGGCTGACTTCCAGCCAGTACTTGAGCAGGATTACTCCGGACTGGACGATGGCGTGTTCAACCAAGGGAATCGATTTGAGAAATTTGTCAGCCTGCTCGTCGGTGCAGAAGCCCATCACCCGCTCGACACCGGCGCGGTTGTACCAGCTGCGATCGAAGATCACTATTTCGCCCGCTGCCGGTAGATAAGGCAGATAACGCTGCACATGCATCTGGCTTTTCTCGCGATCGGTCGGTGCCGGCAACGCCACCACGCGAAAGACACGCGTGCTGACGCGCTCGGTCAACGCCTTGATCGTGCCGCCCTTGCCGGCGCCATCGCGCCCTTCAAAAACGATGCAGACCTTGACGCCTTTGGCGATCACCCAGTCCTGCAACTTGACCAGTTCGACATGCAGTTTGCGCAAGTGGTCGAGGTAATCCTTGTTTTTCAGCTTCAGACTTTCAGGCGCTGTGGCGGCCTTCTTTTTGCCTTTTGCCATGACCTTGGCCCTCTCCAATAAATGCAGAAACAGACTGTTGATTGACGGGATACACCAGACACGTGAGGTTAGTTCATGCCGTGCTGTTTGCCATTGCCGGGCAAAAAGCAAAATTGCCATGTGTTTCCTTCGTTCTTTGTTGCGTCGCACTGTTCATTGCCCTGCCCTTGTCTGCCTGGAGTTTTCTCGATGCCCGCGTCCAAATCCCTGCCCGCCGCCCTGCTCGGTCTGGCTCTCGCCGGCCCGGCAATGGCCGAGACTCAAGGTCTGGAACTGGGGCAAGTGCTGATTTCGGCCGACGAGCAAAGCGGCTCAGACGCGAGCATTGAAGAGGCCAAAACCCGTCTTGAACAGGTCCCCGGCGGCACCAACGTGGTCGACATGCGTCAGCCGTTGCAGGGCCGCGTGGCGAGCAATCAGGATGTGCTGGCCTATCAGCCGGGCGTTTATGCGCAGTCGGCGGGCAACGAAGGCGTGAAGATCTCGGTGCGTGGCTCGGGCATTAACCGCGCGCCGGGCGCCCATGCGTCGGGGCTGTACACGATGCTCGACGGCCTGCCTCTGACTGGCCCGGGCGGCACGCCGTATGAATTGCTCGAACCGCTGTGGGTCGATCACGTTGAAGTACTGCGCGGCGCCAACGGCTTTGATCGCGGTTCGCTGGCACTGGGCGGCGCCATCGATTACGTCAGCCACACCGGCTACAACGCGCCGAAACTGCAAGTGCGTTATGCCACCGGCAGCCACGGCTATCAGCAGCGCCAAGTCAGTTCCGGACAAGTGCTCGGCGATTTCGATTACTACGTGTCGCTCACCGACTCCAACGCGGACGGCTATCAGGATCACACCGCCAGCGAAAGCAAAGGCGTGATCGCCAATTTCGGCTATCGCTTCAACCCGAACCTGGAAACCCGCTTCTATATCCGCTACCGCGAGACCGACAACGACCTCGCCGGCCGCGTGACCAAGCACTCCATCGAGCACTCGTCTCGCGCGGCCAATCCGTCCTATGTGGCACGCGATGACAGCCGCAAGCAGCCGGGCAGCACGTTCATCGGCAACAAGACCACTTATTACATCGACGACGATTCGAGCATCCAGACCGGCCTCGTCTATCACGATTACCCGATGGACCTGCGCGAAGGCCCGAACCGCTTGAAAGTCGCCTACACCGACGTCAGCGGCACCTTCGACTACAAACGCCGCGACACGATTTTCGGCATGGAAAGCCGCAGCAACGTCGGCCTGCGCGTGACCAAACACCTGCCCAACGACGGCGCCAGCGAGTTCGTGCGCATCCCCACCGCGCCCAACACCGTCAGCTACGTGCCCGGCACGCGCATGCGCAATTTCACCTATCAGGGTTCCGACACCGTTCTGCACTTTGGCAACGATCTGGAAATCGCTGACGACCTCTGGCTGACTACGGGTCTCGCCGCCATCTACACCCGCCGCGAAAGCGCCGTGACCTACCCGCAAAGCGGCGGCAAAACCAGCATGAACGACTGGGATTACGCGCCACGCCTCGGCCTGCGTTACCAGATCACCCCGGATCTGCAAGTGTTCGGCAACCTCAGCCGCTCGGTTGAAGCGCCGCATCCGTGGTCGCTGATCTACAGCTCCAACGTGCGCTTCCCCGCCGGCAATGGCGCGGCGACCGGCACGCAGAAAGACCCGATCAAACTGCAGAACCAGACCGCGACCACACTGGAACTGGGCGGTCGTGGTGACAGCACAATCGGCGATTGGAGTCTGGCGTGGTATTACGCGCAAATGCGGCATGAATTGTTGTCGGTGTTGCCGGATGCCAACGCCGTTACACCTTATGAGTTGAACGCCAGCCCGACCGTGCACCAAGGTGTCGAAGCGAGCCTCAACAGCAAACTCTGGTCGGCTGATGATGGCCGTCAGTTGAGTTTGCGTCAGGCGTATACCTTCAGCGATTTCCACTATCGCGACGATGATCGTTTTGGCGACAACCGCCTCCCCGGCCTGCCGATGCATTACTACCAGGGTGAGTTGCGTTACGACTGGCCGCAGGGGTTCTTTGCGGCGGTGAATACGCAACTGGTGTCGAAAGTTGCCGTGGATTACGCCAACAGCTACTACGCCGATCCTTACGCATTGTTTGGCGCGACGCTGGGCTACAACGCGCCGAAGGGTGACTGGCAGACGTGGGTGGATATGCGCAACCTGACCAACAAACACTACGCGGCAACGGTCACACCGGGGTATGACGACAAAGGACTGGATGCCGCGCGGTCTACGCCGGGTGAAGGGATGGGGGTTTATGTCGGGGTGTCGTGGAGTTTGCTCTGACACCTAACCCTGTGGGAGCCAGCCTGCTGGCGATGGCGGCGTATCTGTTGCGAAGAAGCTAGCTGACCCACCGCCATCGCTTGCAGGCAAGCTCCCACAGTGATTTGCGCTGTACCCGAATTTTGTGATCTATACACAAACCTTTGGCAACAGGTTTGCCCGTGTAGGCGTCAGCCGAACACGCGTCGATGTAACTGTTCTATGCCCTGTTTCAGAACGAGTCACGGATGAAGACCATGGATTCCCAACCAGAAAACCTGCTGGAAAAAAGCCTCAAACGCGCCGCCGACGAACCGGCACATCGTCCCGAGTTTTTCAACACCCTGTTGAACTCGAACGTTTACATCCTCGGCACCGCCGGAGAGGCAGACGGCCACGTCAATCTCCAAGCCGGCAGCAACATCAGCATTGCCCACTGGCAAAAACCGGACGGCACCCCGGTCATCCCGTTTTTCTCGTCACTGCAAACACTGCAACAGTCCATCGACAGCGAGCAGACCTACCTCGAAATACCCGCCCGATCGTTGTTCGAAATCACACTGGGCGCCCTGCTCTGCATGAATCCGAAGTCGCCGTACGGCAAAGAGTTTTTCCCGCAAGAGGTGCAAAATTTGCTCGCCGATGCCGTTGGCCAGACCGCCACGCAACGCACGGTCGAGAAAGAAACCAACGTGCTGCTCGGCCAGCCTGCCGAATACCCGTCACAAATGGTCCACTCGCTCACCCAACTGCTCGCCAAACATTCCAATGTGAAGCGCGGGTTTCTGGCGTTGATGCATGACACCTCGGTGGACGAAAAACCGCACTTGATCGTGGGCATTGAGGCGGACGGCGATATTGAGCGGGTTATGCGTGAGGCGGGCAATGTTGCCGGGGATACCGCGCCACAGGGCGAGCCGGTTGATTTATGCCGTGTGTCCCAAGGTGAAGCCGGCCTGAGTGATTACTTTCTCAGGGAAACCACGCCCTTCTATGAGCGCAAGTGGAGCCATAAACTGCGTTCTTTTCTGGGGTTTGGTAAAGCATGATTGAACATACACCGGGACCTTGGGTTCTGGACGAGACCGCCGAGGTCACCGGAACCCAACCCTCTCCAATGGCCGCCGAGTCAGGAAATGAATGAACTTCTCCGATGAAATGGCGGCCGCTTTTCCTGCGGGCAATCCGCTGCCCACACGCCTTCGCCAAGCACTTGAGTTGTTGGAAGAACATGGCTGCGTGCGCAGTCACCGCGATGGCACGCGCTACATGACGCTGCATCCGGACCCGGCACACAGCGATGTGGCAACAACCGCTTTTTACCTGCCAGGTTGTGCTGGATAAGTTGAAGAATCAAGCGCAGGGCCAAAACGGCGCCATGAGCGCTCGCCTCTTCGCGGGCTTGCCCGCGAAGTCGGAAACTCATTCAGCCTCGCAACCACTGAAGTGGCGCTGAATGAGCGGCGTGCACCTCTCACGCGCGCTTCGGCAGCTTCCAGTTCGGCCGAATGAAATGGCAGGTGTAGCCATTCGGAATACGCTCGAGGTAATCCTGGTGTTCCGGTTCCGCTTCCCAAAACGGCCCCGCCGGTTCGATTTCGGTCACCACGCGACCTGGCCACAGTTTTGAGGCGTCGACGTCGGCCGCGGTGTCTTCGGCAATGTCGCGTTGCGCTTCGCTGAGGTAGTAAATCGCCGAACGATAGCTGCGCCCGAGGTCATTGCCCTGCCGGTTGGCTGTGCTCGGGTCGTGGATCTGGAAGAAGAACTCGAGGATCTGCCGATAGCTGATCACCGCAGGATCGAAAACGATTTCGATAGCTTCGGCGTGGTCACCATGGTTGCGATAAGTAGCGTTCGGCACGTCGCCGCCGCTGTAACCGACGCGAGTCTGCAACACGCCGGGATAGCGCCGCAGCAGATCCTGCATGCCCCAGAAGCAGCCGCCGGCGAGGATGGCGGTTTCGGTTTGAGTGGTCATGGGTTGTGGCTCCTCTCGGAAGTAGTACGCGAGTGTACTTTTACAGGTCAGTGATGAGTACCATAAACGCAGATTCCAGACCAAGGAAACGCTATGCCGCTGCTCACATGGGACCCTTTTGACCTTATTACTGCGCTAGGCGTGATTCCCGATCAGGACGGGCATGGAACATCCCATCAATACTTGATCGAACAGGGTTCTATCAGCCTGAAGCTGACGATCTGGCAATACGATTCGGATGTAGAGATTCAGGTCTGGGAAAGATCATTACCCAACCCCATTATCAAATACACAATGCTGGGCTGCCCCGGTATCCGTGTGATTGACGATAAACGCGGGAAATTTGTTGAATTCGCCGCGTCGGACACCTTCACCGGGCGATATGACGGTTACTCAGTCATTCCCTTTGGCCTGAGATTGTGGGTGGATCCACAGATTTTTCTGGAGCCGTTCAGCTATCCAGCGGCCTAGGTTCAACAGCGTTTAAATACGCCTGGTGCAAGTCGGCCTTCAGTATCCCTCAAGGCTGGCGATAACCTGTTCGGTGGTTCAGTCGGGCGTGGGCATTTTCGCACTGATTCACCCGCCAATCCTCTATTGATCATGGACTCTCCAATGCTCCACCGTATCCACGCCGATTATCACCAGGCGAAATGCAACCGTAGCGCCTGCGCCTGGCTGTTTATCGACGGCATCCCCATCGAGCAATGGCTCAACGAGCATCTCGAATATCCCGACCTCGACTTGAATGGTTTGTCGTTGATGTGGTTGCTGGACGAGGAAGAAGACGCCCTCGCCCAACGCCGTTTCGCGCCTGCAGAACACGGTTCGTCCACGCTTGTACCGCTGCTGGTCTGCAGCGATGACATGAACTTCGATTGCTTTGTGCTGATGACCGAACAGGTGATCGATGGCGACACTTTGCACTGGCGTCGGTTTGGTTTGAGCGTTTCCAGCGGCCTGGAAGTCGGCATCAGCACGCGGTGGGACGCCGATAGCCGCCCGGCCAGTTTTTCCCTGGCACAGTTTCGCGGCGCGCTGGAGGATTTGTACAGGCTGATGAAAGCCGGGGGCGCCGAGTAACGGATAGGGCTTGCCAGCCTTTCCGCGTCACCACCGCCCAACACGTCCGGACATCAGTGCCCGACAACCGCCGCCGCTCCCGCCCCACGCGGCCCCGACCTGAATCCGTGCCCCCTTGCGGCGAACGCAATGGCAAACCCCACACTCACCAACACCACCATCGCCCAGGGAAACGAGGCAACGCCCCATCGATCCAGCAACACCCCGCCGACCAATCCGCTACCGGCAATGGCGCTGTTCCACGCCACCACATTCAACGACAGCGCGACATCGGCGCCATCACCGGCGGCATCTGCCAGCGCTGTCTGCAACAAGGTCGCCGCACCGCCAAAACTCAATCCCCACACCAACACGCCCAGATAAATCACCTCCGGCACCCGTCCGTAAAAGCCGAACCCTACGCACACCAGTGCAAACGTGGCCAGACTCACCAGAACGGTCTTGCGCAACAGCGGCTCAACCAGTTTCGCCGTCAGCCAGATCCCCGCCAACGCCGCGAGACCAAACACCAACAACACCAGATCCACGCGATCCGCCAGCCCCGCCGGAGCCACAAACGGCGCGATGTAGGTGTAGAGAATGTTGTGCGCCAGCATCCAGCTGATCACCACCGCCAGCACCGGCCGCACACCCGGCGTGGTCAACACGCGGCGCAACGACAGACGCTGATGCGCAGGCTGCGGCGGATAATCCGGCACCTTCACCATCACCCAGACGATCAGCATCAAGGTCAGGGCCGACATCAGCCCAAACGTCGTGCGCCACCCGACGAGGCCACCCAGCCAAGTGCCGAGCGGCACGCCCAGTGACAAGGCAATCGGCGTACCGACCATGGCCAGCGCCAACGCCTTGCCCTGCTGATCCGGCTCGACCATTCGCCGTGCATAACCGGCCAACAAACTCCACGCCAAGCCTGCCGCCACTCCCGCAAAGAAGCGCGCTACCAGCGTCACGCCATAGTGCGACGACAACGCCGTAATCGAGTTGAACAACAGAAAACCAACAATCGTCAGCAACAACACATTGCGCCGACGCCAGCCGCGCGTGGCGATGGTCATCGGGATCACCGCCAGCACCGAGCCCAGCGCGTACGCGGTGACCATTTGCCCGGCCATGGAAGGCGAAATTGCCAGGCCATCGCTGATCAGCGGCAACAGCCCGGCGGGCAAGGTTTCGGTCACGATGCAGATAAAACCGGTCATGGCCAGCGCCAACAGCGCGCCAATGGGCAGGCGTTTGGGCGCCGCCGTTAGAGTCAATGAAGGTGTCACGGGAAACTCCTTTTGAGCAAAATTTCAGACTTAAGTACCAATCGATATAAAATACTGGCGGCAGCCAAGGCACGTTGTCAACGACTTATGTATCGACTAGTATCCAAATCACTTTTCGAGGAGTTTCAGCTATGGCCAGAACCGGCCGCCCCCGCGCTTTCGATCGCGACGACGCCGTTGACCAGGCGATGCAATTGTTCTGGCAACACGGCTACGACTCGACCTCCCTCGCCCTGTTGAAGGCGCAGTTGGGCGGCGGCATCTCCGCGCCAAGCTTCTACGCCGCGTTCGGCTCCAAAGAAGCCCTGTTCGACGAATGCGTGCAGCGTTACCTGACGACCTTCGCCCAGGTCACCGAATGCCTGTGGGACGCAACCCTGCCGCCACGCCAAGCCATCGAGACCGCGCTGCGCCAGTCGGCACGCATGCAATGCGACGACGGCCACCCCAAAGGCTGCATGGTCACCCTCGGCGTCATGAGCGCGCCCAGTCCGGAAAACGCCGGTGTCGTCGAAGTCCTCACCCACTCCCGCGCCCGCACACGCGCCGGGATTCGAGCGTGTGTCGAGCGAGGTCTGCGTGAGGGTCTGTTAGCGGAGGACACGAACGTAGCCGCCATGGCGACGGTGTTCGACAGCTTCCTACAGGGGATTTCCATCCTGGCTCGGGATGACACGCCGCTGGAGAGCATTGATGCGGCGATTACGCAGGTGATGCGGACGTGGGATGTGATGGCGAAGAGTTGACGTCTACATTGCCCCCACTTAATCTGCGCCCATCTCGCCCAAGGCAGTACGCGGTCCTAACCATCCAGGACACGCCAAACCCTTGGGCGTTTTACTATCCGGAAGAAAGCAGGACCACTGCGGGATTGAATCTCAAGATGCGTTCAATGCGGAACAAGCAACAAACCTTGAGCGCTACGCGACCACCTCAACATAACTCGACTGCCCGCCCCCTCGGCCCCCGACAACCAACCCCACACAAACCGCAACGTCGCCCGCCCCGCCTCATCCCCCCCACAACGCCCCGCGACCAATCCGCACGAATCTCGCCATCCGTGGTGATGCACTGATAAAGCAGCTCGACACTGTCAGGCCCGGTCACTCGGCCAACCTGGTTACCCATGGGAATATGCCCACCCGCATAAGTCCCCCAAACTGCCGCGCCTTCGACGAAGTAGTGAAACACCGTGCGCGCATCGGACCACCCCTGAGCATTGCGGATTCTGGGCGGTGAAGCTGTTTACCACGCCAACGCGGTGACACTCACCCTGGGCGTCGGCGCCTGTCTGGCAGGGAAATTCTCTGGGAAATTTCCTACAAGCCAGCGGGAAGCCGGCTATTCAATGCGCGCCTCGTGATCCTGATAATTCAGCCCTTCGTTGGCCGACGCCAACAACGTCCAGATGCAGTCAGCCTGCATTGAATGGCCGTTTTCTTCTCAGGAGGGCACACACCATGAAGATCGGGTTAGGGATGCTGGGCGGGCTTGGCGCAACGGCGTTGATGCTGATGGCCGCGCCGGCGATGGCGGCTTGCACCTGGGCGACGGGCAACAATACGGTCAAGCAGTTGACGCTCACCGGCGGCGCGGTATTCGCGCCGCGAGACGTACCGATCGGCACCACGTTGAATACCAACGGCACCATGCGACAGCTGAATTTCGGTGACACCTTGCAGTGTTATGGCACCGCTTCCTATAACACGACACTGGTCGGTCCGGTGGCGGTGAACATTCCGGTGGACGTGATGAATGTGCCAGCCAATGCCTTACTGCAGACCAACGTGCCCGGCATTGGCCTGGCCATCTACATGACGGGTTTCGCTGCCGCCTGGATTCCGCCGCCGGGTAACCCCAGCCGATTCATTCCCTTCAACATGAATCGTACCGCTCCAAGCCAGGCGAACATGAACCAGGCGATGATGCGTTATGCGCTGATCAAGACCGGTGACATCGCGCCCGGCACCCACACCATCAATCAACTGGTCGCCACTGGCACTTCGGACATGGGTCCAATGTTCGACCTGACCTTCACCGCCACCGTAACCCTGGCCGGTTGTTCGATGCCGGCCGCACCGGGCAACCAGATCAACGTGCCGATGGGTACTTGGGAAAAACGCGTATTCAACGGCAAGAACTCCACCACCCAGGCCCAGCCGTTCGCCATTACCCTCAACGCCTGCATCGCCGGCAACAACTACCCGTCGAACACCAACGGCTACTTCAATGGCAACTTCGCCAACATTCAGATCGATGCCGACAAGACCTCAACCATCCTCGACGCGGCCAATGGTGTCCTGAGCCTGTCGCGCGATTCGACGGCGCAAGGCGTGGCCATTCAGGTGTTGCAGGACAACGGCACGCCGATGAATCTGGGCCAGCCCGTACGCCTCAATCGGATCGTCAACGGCGTGACTTCGGTGCCGCTCCGAGCCCGTTATATCCAGACCGGCGATGGGCCGACGCCGCAGCCCGGCACCGCCAATGGCCATGCGAGCTTCACCGTGACTTACCGCTGAAATCCACCAACAAGGGTCCACCTGTTTTTCCCGACGCTCCCCTTTGCCATCGCCCATTTCGCGCGGTGCCAAAGGCGGGGCGTTTTTTTTGGCGACGACTTATTGATCCCATAGCAGCGCTAGGAATTTTCCTACAAGCAAAGGGATTTTCCCTACATAGCGCCCGGATCCGCATCCCGATAATGAGCCTCAGACGCCACGCTCTACCCCCGAAGGGATGGCGACGTCGATCCGTCTCAGGGCCTTCGGGCTTCAGGACATTTACTCAATATCTGGAAGTGATCATGAAAAATTTTGCGCTCAAAGGTTTGTCCCCGGCCCTGGTTCTGGCAGCCGCTTCGCAAGCTGCAATGGCCGCTGACGGTGAAATCAACTTTGTCGGCAGCGTGACCGACAACACCTGCCCGGTAGTGGTTTCCGACCTCAACGGTTCGGCCGGTGCCGGCGACGTTGGCCTCGGCAGTGTGCCGGCGACCTCTCTGGCCACGGCTGGTGCAGTGGCGGGTGGCGGCGCGTTCACCCTGACCATTGACACCACCGCACCGGGCTGCAACGTCACCGGCAAGAAAGCCGTGGTCAAGTTCCTTTCGCTGAGCGGCAACGCCGGTTCCAGCGGCCAGTGGATCGGTCTGCTGCCAGAAGCCGGCGTGGCCACCAACGTCGCCGTGCAGATCAAGGATGCGTCCGGCAAAGACGTGCAACTGGGCCTGGAATCCTCGCCTTATCTGGACCTGACCCAGCCGCTGCGCTTCACCGCCAACTACGTCGCCACCGGCGCAGCCACTTCCGGTCCGGCCAACGCCAAAGCCGCGTTTACCGTCGACTACCAGTAAGTCCGGTCAGCCTCCGGCGGCGATTGGCGCTGCCGGATGCCCTTCCCTTTGCCACGGTTTTTGTGGCCGTGCCGACAAGAGGATGAACGCAATGAACTCAGTCATATCCCCCTTCAAAACCGCATCGGTATTGGCCATATTGCTGAGCGCAACGTTGCTCAGCAGTTTCAGCCAGGCCGGTGTGATGCTCGGCGGCACGCGTATCGTGTACGACGGCAACAAACGCGATGCCTCGATCACCGTCAGCAACACCACGGCCGAACCCTACGCGGTGCAAGCCTGGATCAACACCGAGGCCGACGACAACACCACCGCGACCCCGTTCGTGGCCACCCCGCCGCTGTTTCGTCTCGATCCGCGCAAAGAGCAAATGGTGCGCATCCAGAAAGTCCCCGGCGATCTGCCGCAAGACCGCGAATCGGTCTTCTACTTCAACGCCCAGGAAATTCCGCTGGCCGGCAAGGCCGACGCCAACACCCTGAAAATCGCCATGCGCACGCGGATCAAAGTCTTCTATCGCCCGCCCACCCTCAAGGGCAGCGCGATGGAGGCACCGCCGCAACTGCGCTGGAGCCTGCAACAGGAACAAGGCAAACCGGTGCTGGTGGTCAACAACCCGACAGCGTTTCACGTGTCCTTTATCGGCGTGAAAGTCGAGGCCGGTGCGCAAGTCCTTGAAGTCAACGAACCGAAAATGGTCGCGCCGATGAGCAGCCAGCGTTACGCACTGCCAGGTTTCAGCGGCCGCAGCGGCGCGGTGGTGTTCTCCGCGATCAACGACTACGGCGGTTACAGCGAGCCGAAAAAAGTCGAGCTGAGCAGCGCTCCGTAACACCGCCACCCCTTTCCTTGCGAACCTGCCTGCACGCTGCCGATGCCGCGTGGCGGCCGAGTGTTGAGTATTGTCATGCGAATCGAAGCCCTGAACCGTCATCGTCAGTCCGCGCCTTTTGTTCCATTGCATCTGTCGGTCGCCATCCTCGCGGCGCTGATGGGCAGCTCGGCGAGCGCAGATGAACCGGCAAAGTTTGATGCCAGCTTCATGCAGCCCTTCGGCGGCGCCAGCGCCGGGCCCAACCTCGATCTGGACGCCATCGCCAACAGCGGCAGCATCGGCCCCGGCACGTATCCGGTGGTGATCCGGCTGAACCAGAGCTTTTTCGACCGCCGCGACATGACCTTCGCCAAGGACGCCAAAAGCGCTGAAGTGCGCGCCTGCCTGTCCGAGGCGTTTCTCAAGGAACTCGGGGTCAAGGTCGATGCGTTCCTGACCCCGGGCGAAACATTCCCGGCGTGCATCGACCTTGCCGAACTGATCGAAGGCGCTTCGGTGAGCTTCGACGCCGGGCGTCTGGCCCTCGACATCAGCGTGCCGCAGATCGCTCTGCGCCGCGATGCCGCCGGTTATGTTGCCCCCGAAGAATGGGATCGCGGGATCAACGCGGCAATGCTCAACTATCAGTTCTCGGCGGCCAACACCCAGTCCGACGCCCGTGGCAACGGCACGCAATACAACCTCTACGCCAACGGCGGGTTCAACCTCGGCGATTGGCGTTTTCGCTCCAGCTCCTCGTTCCGTCAGGACGAAGACGGCCAGCAGGATTGGCAGCGCAGCAACACCTACGCACAGCGCGATTTGACCGCGATCAAAGGCACCCTGACCCTCGGCGAGAGCTTCAC
Source organism: Pseudomonas sp. H1_D05 (assembly GCF_054682705.1). NCBI lineage: Bacteria > Pseudomonadati > Pseudomonadota > Gammaproteobacteria > Pseudomonadales > Pseudomonadaceae > Pseudomonas > Pseudomonas sp. H1_D05. Next base: position 4,774,152 of record NZ_CP162825.1, on the reverse strand, counting down.
CCCGGGCGACGTGTTCGACAGCATTCCGTTTCGCGGCGCCCAGGTGGCGTCCGACATGGGCATGCTGCCGGACTCGATGCAGGGTTATGCGCCAATCATTCGCGGCATCGCCGAAACCCAGGCCAAGGTCGAAGTGCGCCAGAACGGCTACTCGCTGTACACCACTTATGTGGCGCCCGGCGCATTCGAAATCGACGACCTCAACGCGGCGTCGGGCAGTGGCGACCTCGAAGTGATCATCACCGAAGCCGACGGCCGCGAACGGCGCTTCACCCAGCCGTACGCCACGCTGGCCAACATGCTGCGGGAAAAAACCTGGCGTTACAGCGCCACCGCCGGTGAGTACAACGCCGTGGACGGCGGCCAGCGTCCGGTCTTCGCCCAGGCGTCGCTAGCGTACGGTTTGCCGTTCGATCTAACGTTATATGGTGGCCTGCTGGGCGCTGACTTCTATCGTGCCGGCGTCGTCGGCGTGGGCAAAAGCCTCGGCAGTCTGGGCGCCGTGTCGCTGGACGTGACCCAGGCCCAGACCGACGTGCCGAGCGGTTCCGGCGTCGCGGCCGGCAAACAGAAGGGCCAGAGCTTTGGCGTGCGTTACGGCAAAGCCTTCGAGACCGGCACCTCGGTACGCTTCGCCGGGTATCGCTATTCCACCGAAGGCTATCGCGACTTTGATGAAGCGGTGCGTCTGCAAGAGCCGAACGAATTCAACACCTTCTCCAAGCGCAGCAAAGTCGAAGCCAGCATCAACCAGGCGCTCGACAGCTACGGCTCGTTCTACCTGAACATGAGCAAGCAGAACTATTGGGGCACCTCGCGCGAAGACAAACAGATGCAATTGGGCTTCAACACTCAGTACAAAGGCGTGACCTACGGCGTTTACGCGAGCAAGACCCTGACCGACAACTTCGGCCAGAACAATCAAGTGGTGTTCACCGTGTCGATGCCCATCGGCCAGACGCGCAGCACTGGCACCTACACCGTCACGCGCAACAACGACGGCAGCCTCGACCAGCGTGCCGGCCTGAGCGGGCGCGACGGCAACCTCAATTACAACGTCAACGCCAACCGCTCCGACAACGGCGGCAACAACGGCTCGGCCCTGATCGGCTATCGCGCACCGTTCGCCCAACTCGGCGCGGGTGTCAGCGTCGGCAGCGGCTACCGCCAGACCTCAGTGAGCGCCGCAGGCTCCGTGCTCAGCCACAGCGATGGCCTCGAATTCGGCCAGACCCTCGGCGAAACCGTGGCCCTGGTCGAAGTCAAAGACACCCCGGACGTCGGCGTCCTCAACGCCCCCGGCACCCTGACCAACGCCAAGGGTTACGCCCTCGTGCCGTACGTCACGCCGTACCGCAAAAACCGCGTAGCCCTCGACACCGGCGAACTGGACAACAACATCGACATCGAAGAAGGCGTGACCAACGTCGTCCCCCGTCGCGGCGCCGTGGTCAAAGCCAGCTTCGCCGCGAGCCGCTCGGAAAAAGCCCTGCTCAACGTGCGTCTCAAGGACGGCAAACAACCGCCGTTCGGCACCCCCATCACCAACGAAAAAGGCGCCAGCGCCGGCGTCGTCGGCCAGGCCGGTCAAGTGTTGCTGTCGGTGGGTGAAGGCAAGGTCTACCAAATGAAATGGGGCGAAAAAGCCGAACAGAGCTGCCGCATCGAACTGGACGTGAGCAAAGCACCGCTGGTGGATGGTTATCGCGTGGCGGATGCCGTGTGTAAGTAAAACCGAGGGTTGATGCGCGTTGATGATCGACGCTGTTTAAGGACGCCAGGCCTCACACGCCTGGCATTTCAACGACCGGTTTAAAAACGTTCCGAGATACGTCCGACAGGCTACAACGCCTTGCGCCGTTGCCTACGACTACGCCAGAATCCGCCGGCTTGTGCGCCGGGTGGGCGGGTTCTATCGTGGGTCGGTCACTGAATAGCAGTGATCGGGTTTGGTAGCCCGGCATACCTGTCGCATCGCAAATCTATTTGCACGGACGTCTTCGTCCGCTGTTTATGGTGGCCATGCGTAGGGCGTCTTCGGACGCGCCGGGTATCCAGGTGACCGGTCTACCAACCTGCGTTTGGCCACCACCCTCGTTTGGTAGCGAAAGTGATGGCTCCACTTTTCATCCTGGAGTTTCATCTATGTTCAAAATTACGCCGAATCCACCAGAAACCGATCCAATCTCAGGCGACGAATCCCCCGACGCCAAGAAATTCAACGAAGCCGTCGACCGCGCCCTCTCCCATTACCTCGGCCCCGCCCCGGAAATCATGCTCACCCCGTACCAAACCAACAAAATGTTTATCGCCAACCCAAACACCAAGACTGAGGAATTGCTGGTGAATGCCAGTGAATCACTCGGCTCGGCCTCGGTGATGCTTGGGGATGTGATCGGGCTGGTGCAGGGACCGGCACGCAAGACACTGCAAGGCATTGCGCAGGTGGTGATGCTGGGGGAGTTGGCGGTGAATCGGGCGTTGGATAACGTGGTGCCGGTGGAGTAACGAAAATTCCTCCGTGACGGTTGGGATGCCGTCATGGAGGTTGATCGGACATACGCACGAAGACAGAATGATTACCACCACTCAAGCCAAGGCCGGTATGAGATATTTAATGTTCGCTTCTCTAATTTCGCTTTTGCTTATTCTGAATACAGGCTTCTATAACGAAGTTTCAGACAGCGAAATCACTCGAATATATTTCGTCAAAAAGCATCCGACCTTTCGAATGCAGTTTTTCAACATTCATGCGAATGACGGAAATTATCGACGTATAGAAAAACTCACTAACGAGCAGCGACAAGACATCATCGATTATTGTAAATACAGATTAGGCATCGACTCAGAGATAACCACCCAAGCCGACATCGAAACGTGCGCAAAGCGATAACACCAAAAAATAGACATAGATGAAATACGAAAAATTCGGAACAGGACCATTTCTTAACTATGTTTGGCATCGAGATATTGCCTCTGCGAACCCACCTTGTTCTGCAAGCTACAGCCTACTGGCGATCTCCTTCCAGATGTAGGCGTAGTTGTATTTCAACCAACGCACCAGCACCTTGTCGAACTGCCGACGAAACCAATTACGCTCTCTCGCAGCCAACCTTTCCTCAATCGACTCTCTGAGAGTTTCGGGGTCGAAGCCTGTCCACACCGGAGGTACAGCGGCCACAAGATTGGTGAAACACACCGGCGCGACCTCTGAATAGAGGATTTCGTAAAGAACGTCAGGGTCGACGCCTCCAACCTTCCTCGCCAGATAGTCATATTCGACCGGAAAGTCGTTGAATGGCTCGGAGAGTGCCGCTCTGACCTTGGTCAGTTGTGGCTCAGTCAGAAGATGTTCCAATGCGTGAACTCCTCAAGCTCTTCATCCAATGAACTCGCAACAGCTTCGCCCGCAACACCGCCTGCGACTGTTCCAGCAAAAACCACTGCGATTGCACAAATGGGAGCACCAGGTCCGCAAAATGCGCTGACGCCCAACCCCGCAAGAATCCCACCAAATGCTCCAGCACCGACAATGATTCCTTGGCGCGCAGCTTCCTTAGGTTTGTTTTCAGCATTCAATATCTGATATGTCGCCAGAGCAGCCGTGACGAGAACACCAAGCTTGCCCATGATCAGCATCTTTTTTGTACCGGCCGAGAACTTGGCATTATCCCGGCCCGAAGATTCCAGAATGGTGTAATGGACTTTGTTCTTCTCTACTTCCGAAAGGCTGTCGTAACCCTTTTGGAATAGGTTTTCAGAGTACATATTTAAAAGCGTTTTGAGCTCTGTCCCACCCTTTTTCTTCCTCTGGGCGATTGCCAGCCCCTGCGCAGAGGTGAATTTGCGATGCTCAACCATGATTTTGTTGCGCATCTCATGACTGAACTTCACTCCCTCTTGCGCCGTAATCTTTCCAGCTTTCACGTCATCGCGTGTTTGCTGAGACATGCGCTGGATGTTCTTGATATAGCTCGCTCGAGTTTTTTCATCAGATATCGCATCCAGTGAAAACCGCAGCGCAGAGCCCTCCATTAGCTCTAAAGCCCGATCAAGAGGAGAGTCTTGCAAGGCGTGCTCTCGCTGGACGACATAGCTGCCGGTGACAATGTACGGCTCCGTCATAGGAAGATCCTTATCCCAAAATCGTATTCAGTAGACTTTCGGTGAGAGATACCGCTTCTTCGGATGCTTGCTCTTCAAATTGGAGCATCACGCACGCCTTCCCCGATAGGTTCGAAAATTTAATGGCGTTGTCTTTATCAAATACACCGGGTAACGATGAGCCGTCATCAAAATGCGCGGTGCAGGATAGGCCTTCGTAGCTCTCGTCCGCAGGTATTCTGAAGCCGATCCAGCGCGCATGGCCCGCTAACGGCGCAGGAGGAACAAAGTCGCAGGGAGAGTGGGTATCACCGATTATCACCGTCCCCGACCCGCCAACAACGAAGCCGCCGTGAGTACCACCCGTGTCGATGGTTGCGGCATTCTTACCGTTGATGAACACAGTCGAAGATAGCCCAGATGACAGCGCACTCCCGCATGTGCACGCGTCACCTTGACGTGCAGCGGCGAGTCCGTCGAAAAACACGTCGGGAGAGCCGCCCACAATGGGGTTGGTGCCGTGCCCTGGCAATGGGCAACTGTATGGATCGCTTTTACGCGCTGCTGACTTAGCCACTATGACCTCCTGTCAAATCCTTGTGAGGGTCGTAAAGCTACCAGAACAGGTCACTTGTTAAAATCTATGTGGTGATGGGGGTGTGAAGGGAACACCGATAGCCCAAGCGTATGACCTGATCAACACTTGAGTCGAGACGTCACAATGAGTGTGAGAACACTGCCAATGATTGCAGGGTTAAAAGGCAGCATTCGATCAAAATGTAGTGGTCAACTAATCCCGGACACGACGTTAAGTTTTTTCTCGGCCTGAGCTGGGGACAGTCCGTTGTTGAATTGGTGCGGTCTAATCCAGTTGTACCGATGCATCAGGTAATGACTGATGTCGCGGTGCGCTTCTTGAGCTGTCGTGTAGCCCACGGTCGGTATCCATTCAGTTTTCAAGCTGCGAAACACACGCTCCATCGGCGCGTTATCCCAGCAGTTTCCACGACGGCTCATGCTTTGGCGCATGCGGTAACGCCAGAGCCGTTGGCGAAACTGGCGACTGCCATATTGCGAGCCCTGATCCGAGTGAAACAAAAGCCCTTGAGGCTTGCCACGCTGCTCGTAAGCCATGTCCAACGCCTTGATGACCAGATCCGTATCCGGCTTGTTCGACAGCGCCCAGCCCACCACTCGGCGCGCGTAAAGATCCATAACCACAGCCAGGTAATGCCATTTCCCTTGAGCCCAGATGTAGGTGATGTCGCCACACCAAACCTGATTCGGCGCCGGCACATCAAACTCTCGATTCAATATGTTCGGAATGTCAGGCCGCTCAACCGTCGCTTGTTTGTAGGCATGTGATCCAGGTTGTTTACTGACCAACTCCAGTTCCCGCATCAGGCCTCGCACCTTGAACCGCCCAATTTGCTCGCCGTCTTCCTGCATCATCGACACGATGCTGCGGCTACCGGCGGCGCTTCGACTTTGCGTAAACAGTTCGTTAACCCGGCTGCGCAACCGAAGCCGCTCAACGTCTGGAGTTCGGCGCCTGAGACGGTGGGCGTAGTAACACGAACGAGTGACATCAAAGACTGCGCAAAGCCAATCAACCGGCTCTTGGGGGCTCAGTTGATCAATCAGCGCGTGCGCTCGTGCTCTTCCGACATCAAGAGCGCGGTAGCCTTTTTTAAAATGGATTTCTCCCGCTCAAGTCGAGCGATTCGAGCTTCCAATTCCTGGATTTTCTGTTGCTCTGGCGTCAGCGCTTTACTCTGCGGAGTAACGCCGGTGCGCTCCTACTGAAGCTGATTAACCCAGCGGCGCAACGCGGACTCAACCACACCAAGCGAGCGGCTGGCTTCGATATGGCTATAGCCTTGATCGAGCACGAGGCCTGCGGCCTCGCGTTTGAATTCAGCGGAAAAAGAACGACGTTGTTTGGTCATCAGACACCTCTATCTGGCGAGCATTCTCGCCTAAATGGGTGTCCGGTTTCATTAGACCACTACAAAATGTGCCTTTAAAGCCTACTAGATTAGGGGCGGCTCGGAAGTCTAGTCATGACAATCAGTGAGTGGAGAAAAAGAGCTTTGCAATGCTTTAGCCCATTCATGCTTGCTTTATGTAATATCCGGGATATCTCAGGATTGTCGAAGGTTAAGAAATGGACTTCATCCAAATGTCGTTATCGCTGCACGACCTTGGTCTAGCCTACCGCAAGGCCAAGGTTGACCTCTACTACTCAACCAACCCATCCCTATTCGCCATTGCCGACTATGAAGACGACCTGAGCAAAAACCTCACTCGCCTAAAAGAACAGATCGAAGCGATTAGCGAGGACTGGGTGAAAGACCCTGCCTTTCTGGGTACTTGGACGCTGGCCCCAAAAGAAATACAAATTGCCAAAGAACAGCAGGATCCAAGTCTGATCTTCGCCTCACCGGAAGCCGAGTGGCTTAGCGCGACTGGGGTCGGCAACCACCCCACCGCCGTATTCCGCCTGATGGCCCGCTGCAGCATCGACTTTCACGTGCTCTCATCGCTATGGATGATGGAAGTCGGCAATCTCTTCGACAAGCAACTCAGCTGCAACGTCTTTGGCAGCCGATTGCGCCGAAACCGACACGATGCGATTAACACGTGGGCCCTTGGATCATTCAAGCCCTATCTCAGACCTTTCCGTGAATGGCGCGACGGCGGCATCAAGGCGATGCGCACAGCCCTGAGCGAGAAGAAAAAAGTATTGGCGCTGACAGCCGATGTAAGCAGTTTCTATCACGAGCTAAGCCCCGGCTTTATGCTCGACGACAACTTCCTCAAATTAGCCAAAGTCGAACTGAGCGAATCTCAGTCAAAACTGAACCGTCTGTTCATCTCTGCCTTGTTGGCCTGGGCACAAGAAACGCCACTGGGAAAAGGTTTGCCTGTAGGTTTGCCCGCATCTGCTGTGGTCGCAAATGCGGCGTTAATCAAGCTCGACCAATTCATTGAGCAACAAGTAGTGCCGCTGTATTACGGCCGTTATGTCGATGACATTTTGCTCGTCATGGAAAACGCAAGCGATATCAAAACCACTGAGCAGTTTTGGGAGTGGATCTTCAGTCGCGATGGTGGCAAGGAACTGCTCAAAAAAGATAATGGCAGCATCCTCTTTAAACCAGGCTATCTCAAAGAAGACCGTATCGCATTTGCAAACAGGAAAAATAAGCTGTTCATCCTTGCAGGGTCTACAGGTACAGCCCTGGTTAACGCAATTTCCGAACAAATCAACCAACGCGCAAGCGAATGGCGCGCGTTACCCGACCTTCCGAACTCACCCAACACAGTGGCTACTGACTTGCTCAAAGCCACCAACCTTGCTGGAGAACAAGCAGACAATCTGCGAAAGACCGATGCATTGACGCTGCATCGCGCAGGTTTTGCTCTTAGCCTCCGTAACTACGAAGCCTTCGAACGCGATATCCCTCCGCAGGATTGGCAAGCACACCGCCATGCTTTTTTCGCTGCAGTAATTGAGCATCTGCTTACTCCAATTAAGTTCTTCGAATTGGCTCAATACCTTCCACGCATCATCCGTATGGCGACGGCCTGTGAAGATTTTGAATACCTAAGCAAGATCATCAATGCACTGAATGACCTGATCAATAAAGTAGAGAGTGACTGCACTCTAGAGATAAAAAGTTTGGATGCTGCAAACGTGCCAACCGGAGCTCGTAATTTGTGGAAGCAATCCATCTGGGAAGTAACAACGCAGAGCATTGTCTCTGCGTTTCCTCCCCGTCTAAGCAAATCCGGGTCTACCGCCTGGAAGAACCAAATGGCCGGCCATATGGAGGTCCTTGCCTTCGTCATTTGGAATAACTACCTTGACAGGCCAATCAATATTACCAGCCAGCACATACAGAAGCTTCACGCTCGCTTCTTTAGCTTTGATCTCGCTCATATCCCTTTACGTTTTACAGGCCTGCCTCAGGAAATGGTCAGCCCGCGAGGTATTCCACTCCGTAAAAACCTCGCAACTTTTGACGCAGAAGAGCTATTGCCTGACGAGATGACCGACGGCATCGCCACATTAGCGAACTGGATCAAGCTTAAACGCGGCATACCGCCTGGACTATTATTCGCCACTCGTCCATTCAGCCTCAATGAACTCTACCTCATCGCCCCGACCCCTTTTGCCCCCTCCAGACGTCAAACACTGGGGTTAGTGGTGCAAGCACTGCGAGGTTTTGAGCTGACCGCTCATAAAATGCCGTACGTCGACAAAAAACAGGTCTTGCATATCCCGGACGGAAAACCCAATACCAAACAAACTATCGCTGTGGCGAGTTTAGAAACTAAAGATGAAAGTTTTATCGCGGCCATCATGGGGTTGCCCGACCCGGATGGCCTGCACCGCTACCAACGCATCAATCGCCTAATCAACGAACTGATATCTCGGCCTGACGGCGCTAGTTACTTGATCCTCCCGGAAGTGTCTCTACCACCCCAATGGTTTATGCGTATCGCCGACAAGCTTAAGGGCCGTGACATATCTTTGATCACCGGGGTGGAGTACCTCCACGCACCGAGAAAGTTTGTACGTCACCAAGTTTGGGCTTCGCTAACGCACAACGGTCTTGGATTCCCTTCGTTGATGCTCTATCGCCAAGATAAACAGCGTCCAGCATTTCATGAGGAGCAAGAACTCTTTCGCCTAGCAGGTCTGCAGATGCAGCCCACTCAAGAACAGCAATGGAAAAATCCTCCGGTAATCCAGCATGGTGATTTCCGCTTTGCCATCATGATCTGCAGCGAGCTGACCAATATTCGTTACCGTGCAGACCTACGTGGTCAGGTCGACGCGCTGTTTGTTCCAGAGTGGAACAGCGACACCGAAACATTCAACGCATTGGTGGAGTCCGCCGCTCTGGATGTTCATGCCTACATCATCCAATGCAACAACCGCCGCTTCGGTGATAGCCGCATCCGCGCACCATACAAGGACCGCTGGAAGCGAGACATATTACGAGTTAAGGGAGGTAACCACGACTACTGCATTACAGGTGAAATCGACGTACTGAGCCTGCGTCAGTTCCAGTCCAGTCATCGTTCTCCAGCTTCAGGTTTCAAGCCGGTGCCAGATGGCTTTAACGAGGACATGGCATCGGATAGGAAAATTTTACCAAAAGGTGCTTAGAGCTGACTCGATCAAGCAGGACTTACTGATCCTGATCTGTTCTGAGGTATGGGTTACTCCACAACCGGTATCCAATCACTAGCAGTGAATGCATCGCGTCTAGTTGTGCGGATACCTCTAAACCTTATATCTGGCAGCAGTACCTTGAGCAAACAGGTCAGCTTTCAGCCGAAAGCGAGCTAGCTGGTTCACCCACCCAGTACGTGAAAAATGGCTGTGACAGTCAACACGCCACACTCATCCTTTCTTCTTAAACAATTTATTCAAGTAATACCTCAAACTCCACCGATCCTTCGGTCGCGGCTTATAGTGCGTTTTATTCCTCTGCCCCGGCTCCCCACCCACCCCACTCGCCGTGTAGTAATAAAGCGCAATCGACCGCCGAGTGATGTGCTCCGGCGTAGTCAACGGCTCCGGATGCCCATGGTTACTGTCCTTATCCGTATTGAAAATCACGCACCGGTTATAAATCGGCAGCACCTTCTTCAGGCACTTCTTCATCCCCACATCCCAAAGCTCCAGGTTGCCGCCGTACGCCTCCTGCCAATCCTCGGTCAGGTAAATGATCACGTTCAACCGCCGCTCGACATTGAGCTTCTTGTTCAGCCGAAAATCCGAGTGCACGCCGAGGAAGCCGCCGGTTTTGGTTTCGTGTAATCCGCCGCCGGCGAAATAGGGATCAGGAATCAGCCCTTGGATGCCGGTGAGTTTTTCGAGGAATTCCAGCATGGGTGCGGAGTTGAAGGTGTTGAATACGTTCTTCAGGTACGGGCTGCAGGCGTTGGGGCTGATCTGGCGTTTGAGTTGGCCTTTGTAGCCGCGCTCGTAGGTTTGTTCGTTGTTGGTCGGTTCGACCGGGAAGTGTTCGCGGATGCTGGCGATGACGTCTGCTTGCAGGAAGTTGTCGATGACGATGTGCGGGAATGGTGTGGCCTGGGTGTATTCGTGGGTCAGCGATTCGCCGAAAGCGCTGGCGGCGGTTTGGTCGAAGTCGAGTTCGGGGGACAGGCTGATGGGGAGTGTTTGCGTGTTGGCTTGCATTGCCGCTCCAATTGACTTGAATGCTTTCAGGTCTCGGTAAACAAGGCTGGGCGCTCGGCGCGGTGCCTTGGTTTTTTTGCTGAGTACAGTTGCGAGCAGGTTGCCATGTTGGCCATGGCCTGCCGAGTGTCCGTTGCGTAAACGTGGGGCGGCCCTGTAACGACATGTTTCTGGCTGTCACAAACGCGTCATATTGCCTCTGCTAGTCTTCTCGGCGCCCTGCCCTACACCCCAGTCCTAGAGCCCCCAACCGAAGGTGCCGCCAAGGTGTTTCCGACTCCCGTTCGCCAGCAAATCATTCTGCGCTCCGACAATCTCCGTTCCGACGACTTCGGCGCGTTGTTCTCCCGATTCTTCGGCAACCGATATTCCGACTCCCCGCCGCTGCCGTCGAACATCATTATCGGCGGGGTTTACGGGCGGCACGATGGCGTCAGTTTCCGGCGCATGCATTACCACGGCGATTTCAGTGTTTCGTTTCCCGATCCGCAGGATGAGATCACGTTTGTGATCCCCACGGCGGGCAAGATTGTCTTCAACCACGCGACCGAGTCCATCGGTGTGACGCATGTGGGTCTGGCGGTTGATAAGGCCGATATTCGTTCGATGCGCTTTGTTGATGATCATGCGCATCACGGCATGTCGATCAATCGTCATCAACTCACCGAGCGGTTGTCGATGCTGTTGGATAAACCGATTCTGCAGAAGATCGTTTTTGCACCCAGCGTGGATCTGAACACTGCAGCGTTTCAGGGGATTCGGGCGTTGATTGATCTGGCGACGGGGGCGGAGTTTGATCTGCTGCTCAACAGCGGGACGTTGATGCCGTCGCGGTTGCGCGAGATGTTGATTGATGCGGTGCTGGAGGCGTGGCCGCATAATTTTTCCGAGGCATTGCAGCGGCCGACGCCGATGGTTGCGCCACGGCATGTGAAGTTGGCGGTGGAGTTTATTCAGGCGCATCCGGAGCAATTGGTCAGTGGCGTGGATCTGGCGCGCTTGAGCCATGTCAGTCAGCGCGCGTTGCAGGAGGGATTTCGGCGGTTTGTCGGGATGTCGATTGTGGCGTATCAGCGGCAGGTGCGGCTGGAGCGGGCTTATGAGGTTTTGAAGCGGCGGGGTTCGGGGTCGGTGACGGAGGTGGCGTTGCGGTTCGGGTTTAGTAATGTGGGGCGGTTTTGTCAGTATTTTCAGAGGGCTTTTGGGGTGAGTCCGGCGGATTTGCGCGGGCGGAATTGATCGGTTCATAAGTTGGAAAGCTGACTGTGGGAGCGAGCTTGCTCGCGAAGGCGGTGGGTCAGTCGATGTTGATGTTGACTGGTCTGGCGCTTTCGCGAGCAAGCTCGCTCCCACATTGGTTTTGGGTTGTTTTCTGGATTTGGGTCGTCACTAAACTGGCAGTTGGATTGCGTGGACAGGGTTGATCGGTTCATAAGCTGGAAAGCTAACTGTGGGAGCGAGCTTGCTCGCGAAGGCGGTGGGTCAGTCGATGTTGATGTTGACTGGTCTGGCGCTTTCGCGAGCAGGCTCGCTCCACATTGGGCTTTGGGGTGTTTGTTGGATTGGGGTCATCCTTGATCCCGTGTGTCTTTTAGAAGGCATAGCTGGCTTTTAGACCGCCGTTGAAGCCGTGGCTGTCGCCGCCGCCATTGGCGCCGATTTCTGCACCCAGGCTCAGGGCGCCGAGGCTGGCCATCACATTCACACCGCCGCTGAACTGGTCGCGATTATCAAACGCGGCGCGTTGTTCGATGTCGAGGCCCAGCAGGTGGCTTTGGCTGTCGACCTGGTTGTCGCCCAGTGTGCGTTCGTAACCCACTTGCACGCCCGGCACCAGTTGCCATGCGCCCATCGCCACTGGTGCGAAGCCGACGTTGAGGTTGGCGACGGCGCTGCGGCGGGTGGCGCTGTTGTCGTCGACGTCGAGGGACAGTTCGCTGCCCTTCTCTTTGAAGCCGTTGAGATCGAGGTGGCTGACTCGGAAGCCCAGACTTGGCTCGAAGATCATGCCGTTGACCGGGGCGCGGTAGCCGAGGGCGACGGTGGCGCCAGTGAGGTTGCCGTGGCTGTTGCCTTTCGCGGTGCCGAGGCCGCCGCCGAGGTCGCGTTTGCTGTCGTAGTCGATGTAGCCGGCGCTGGCGTTGGCGTCGAGGAACAGGCCTTGTTCGAGGCTGGTGAAGCCGTAGCGGGCGCCGATGTTGAGGAAGGTGAAGTCGGTGTCGGCTTCGCCACCCGCGCCGCCAACCGTGCCTTTGCTGTAGCCAAAGCCGCCACGTGCGCTGAGCTGTTCGCTGAAGCGCTGGGTGATGCCGACCATCAGGCCTTGGCTGTGTTCGTTGCTGCTTTCGGCGTGGGCCGAGCCGTCGGTGCCGAGGTAGCCGGCGAGCGCGGTGGTCCAGAGGCGATATTGGCCGACCTTGAGGTCAGTGCCGCTGGCGAATGGCGCGGCGGCTTGTTCGATCATCGCGTTTTGCCGCAGCAGGTAGCTGGCGGCATCGGCGTGCACCTGGCCGCCGACCTGCGATTCGACACCGCCAAGGGTGCCGGCGTCGATGGCGGATTGCAGGTAGTAGTTGTAGGCGCTGTAGGTGCCGGACAGGTTGGTGTTCTGCAATTGCCTGAGCAGTTCGGCGCCAGCGGCGGCGTTGCCGATCAGCCCGGCCTGACCCGGCAGGCTGTTGTATTCGACCAGTTTGCCGCGCAGCACATAGATGGTTTCCTGCGACAGGCCGAGGCCTTGTTTGAGGTAGTTGTCCATGCTGCCGTATTGCGCGGTGACTTCGTCGAGGCCGGCCTGCAGGTAGCTGGCCTGCACGCCGAGCAGCGGCTCGTAAATGGCGGCCATGCTCGGCGGCAGCGCTTTGAGCGTGGCGGCGACGCGGGCGGCGGTGTAGTCGTTGGTGGCGAGGTAATTGGCCATGATGGTCGCGTTGTCGACGCCGGCAATGCTCTGCAACACAGCGGCGGTCCAGCCGGTGCGATCCTTGCCGGCGGTGCAGTGGAACAGTTGCGCGGCATCGACGCTGGCGAGTTCATTGAACAGCTTGCCGAACTGGCCGCGCATGCCGGCGTCACTGACGAAAGCGCGGTTGGTCTGCTCCATCATGGCGATGGCGTCGGCGGCGCTTTTGAAGGAGATGTTAGTAATGTTCGAGCCGGAGGTGGTGCTGCCGATGATGTCGATGTTCTGCCAGGTTGCGCCGCTGATCATGGTGTCGGGGGTGGCGGCGATTTCGCTGGGGGTACGCAGGTCGTAGACGGCTTTGATGCCGAGGCTGTTGAGGATCGCCAGGTCGGAGGCCGTCGGAGTTACCGCGTTGGCGCGGTAGAACACGCCAGCGCGCATCGTGCCATCGTGTGCGGTGGAATACGCGGTGGTGGTGCCAGCGACATCACGGAAATTGTCCATGCCCTGAAGGCGCGGCGTGTCGAGCGGCACAGACTCGGCAGCATGGGCGGCGGCGATGGAAAGGCTCAGTACGGACAGCGAACACAGAAGACGTTGAAACACAGTGCAGCCTCATTTCGGTTAGCGTTGGGCTGCCTACTATCTGCACTGAACTGACACGAAATATGACAAATTCGCGTAGCGCGAAAATGCCTGCGCGAATGGGCCGTGGGGTGCGTGAATTGTCCATCGGGTCGGATGGTGGAGTTTGAGCGGCGACCCTGTGGGAGCGAGCTTGCTCGCGAATGCGGAGGGTCAGCTAAGGTGATATTGGCTGACAGGGCCCCTTCGCGAGCAAGCTCGCTCCCACTGGGTTCTTCGGGATGCTGGATATCTCGGTTTTCACACAAAAACAGTAGGAGTTCGGGATTGCTGGATATCCTGGATTTGACACAAATTTTGTAGGAGTGAGCCTGCTCGCGATAGCGGTGGGTCATTTAGCAATGATGTGGCAGATAGACCGCGATCGCGAGCAGGCTCACTCCTACAGGGTTCTTTGGGCTACTAAAGATCTGTGGTTTGCCACAAACCTGTGGGAGCAAGCCACAGGGATTGAAGGCCGGCATTGGAATAGTTGATCTACAACAATATCCGCCGATCCCGGCGGCGGTATTCTGAATGGGCTGAAAAAGCCGTGCTGTGCGCACGTCACAGGCCTTGTGGCCAAGGTGGCGCTAAATGAACAAAAAACGCATTGTCTGGGGGAGCATTCTCCTGGGCCTTCCGTGTGTCTTGCTTCCGCTCCTTTTGATGGGTTACGTCGCCTGGATGTTGAATCTGGCGGCTGCGCAGCAACGCCTGGAAACCCTCGCTTCCGTCGCCTCTAGTCGCGCCCACGGGACTTTCAGTGAAGCGGCCGGTGCACTGAAATCCATCGCTGGATCGCGTCTAGCGCCGTGCACCCCGGAAAGCATCGACGAGATGCGTCTGCTGACCATCAACACCCTCTCGGTGAAGTCGATCGGCTACGTCGAAGAAGAGATTTACGCCTGTGGTTCCTGGGGACCTGTCGGGCAGCACGCGACGCCATGGCGCGAGGATTTCACCACATCGGACGGCGTGCGCGTTTCACTCGACGTGCAGTCGCGCATCGTTGCGGCGAAACCGATGATGGCGCTGCAGTATGCGGCGTTCAACGTGCTGGTCGATCCCCAGCAGTTCCTGCATGTAACGCTCGATGAGGATCTGCACCTGGCCGTCGGCACCGCTGCCGGGCAACTGGTCAGCGCCTCGCGCCCAGGCGCGGAACACTTTCTTGCTCGCGTGCATTCCGGTCCGCACTCGGGGCTCGACGACGGCTATCTCTACACCCTCGTGCACAGCGGCGACTGGGTCGCCATCGCCGCGCTGTCGCGCCATGAGCTGATGCAAGGCTTGATCCGCCGGGAGTTACTGCTGTTGCCCATCGGTGGTTTGCTCGCCGGCGTGCTGGTGTTGCTGATCGTGCGCCGCACCCGGCAACGTCTGTCGCCGCTGGCGGAACTGCAACTGGCGGTGCGCAATCGCGAGTTCGTTGTTCACTATCAACCGATCATCCGCCTCAGCGACGGTGCCTGCGTTGGCGCTGAGGCACTGGTGCGCTGGCAGCATCCGGATGGCTCGCGGGTGTGCCCCGATGCGTTTATTCCGCTGGCCGAGCGCAGCGGTTTGAGTTCTGCCGATCACCGATCAGGTCATCGACAATGTGATGCGTGACCTCGGTCCGCTGCTGGTCAAGGAACGCAGTCTGCACGTGGCAATCAACCTGGCGGCGAAAGACGTCAGCAGTGGCCGCTTTCTGCCGATACTCGACGCTGCGTTACGCCGCGCCGACGTGCAACAAAAGCAGATCTGGCTGGAGGCCACCGAGCGCGGCTTCGTTGAGATTGATGCTGCCCGCGCCACCGTCAATCGCGCCCGTGAGCTGGGTTATCTGGCGGCTATCGATGATTTCGGCACCGGGTTTTCCAGCCTGCAGCATTTGCAGCAACTGCCGCTGGACGTGCTGAAGATCGACAAGTCGTTTGTCGACAATATCGATCAGGATGCCGCGACCGGCACCGTGACCGGCCACATCATCGAAATGGCCAAGAGTTTACGTTTGCAGATCGTTGCTGAAGGTATCGAGACCGAAGCGCAGCGCGATTACTTGCGCCGTCAGGGTGTGCAGTTTGGGCAGGGTTGGCTTTTTGCCAAGGCGATGCCGGCGGAGGAGTTTTTACGGTTCTATCGAGAGTGCGCGCAAGTGGAGCACGATGCGCAGGAAGCAGCGATGCCGGTTTAAGCGCGCATAAACACGCGGGCAAACCCATCTTCGGTGGCGCGATGGGTTTGCCGTCAGCCTGCTTCAATTGGTCTGGCTGACAACCTCAATGTCCGTAATCCCTACTCGCTCGGCATGTTCAAGAATCTGCTCGGGCGTTGAATCCGCTGTAGGCATGATCAAGCCGTTTTCCGCATCGCCCAGATGCAGTTCCAGCAAATGCATCGCGGCCTCGTGCTTGGCCAACTGCTGCTCCTTGAGTTCAAGCAGAAAAGTCCGAGGCTCGCCGTTGAATAGATATTTGATGTGATAGGTGTACATGATGTCATCCACGTCAGTAGGAAAAGGCACTGATTATCCTGACTCGATGGTCAGTTTTTAGTTCAAATTGAATCGCCTCTCTGACCAATCTGGAATTCATGGCAAACTTTTTCCTTGCCGAGGCGTCCCTTTCTTAAACCCCCAACCGGCTGATTTCAGCCAAGGACTGGCGATGACCTTTTTCATTTTTCTTCTGGCCTGCGCTGCGGCGGCAACCACCGGCGTGATGTTCAAACCAGGGCCGTGGTACGAAGGGCTGAACAAACCCGGTTTCACCCCGCCCAATTGGGCGTTCCCGGTGGCCTGGACGATTATCTATCTGCTGCTGGCCTGGGCCGGTTACCGCTTGAGCCTGATCCCCGGCAGCCAGACCGTGCTGGCGTTGTGGGCGGCGCAGATTGCGCTGAACACGCTGTGGACGCCGGTGTTCTTCGGCGCGCATCAGGTGCTGGCGGCGATGGTGATTCTCACCGTGTTGTGGCTGGTGGTCGCGGCGATGGTGGTGCTGGCGATACAACTGGACCTGATCACTGGCTTGATCCTGTTTCCTTATCTGGCGTGGCTGTGCGTGGCGGCGGCGTTGAATTTTTCCATCCTGATCAAGAACCGCTGATGACCAGTGCCAATTGGGGTACCGAAACACCGTGGCCGCAGGGCGAGCGCGAGTTGGCGCAGGTGCGCGCCTTCAACCGTAAACTCGCTTGGCTGCCGCGTTTCAAGATCCGCAATCGCCTGACGCCGCGTTTGATTCATGCGCTGTTGCGTGTCAGCCAGATCGGCGGCTCCGGCGTGTTGCGCAAATTTGGCCTGACAGCTGAGCGCCGACTGATCGATAAAGTGCCCGTGCGGATCATCCGCCCCAAGGGCCCGGCGAAAGGCGTGGTGCTGGATTTTCACGGTGGCGGCTGGGTGATCGGCAATGCGCAGATGGACGACAACTTCAACGCGGCCATCGTCGACAGCTGCCAGGTGACGGTGGTCTCGGTCGATTATCGATTAGCGGTCTCGACGCCGCTTGAAGGTCTGCTGGAGGACTGCCTCAACGCTACTCGCGGAGTATTGAGTGATGCCGAATTTGCCGGTCTGCCCGTCGTGGTGGTCGGTGAATCGGCGGGCGGTCATCTGGCGGCGGCGACCCTGTTG
This sequence comes from Pseudomonas sp. H1_D05, assembly GCF_054682705.1. Classification (NCBI taxonomy): domain Bacteria; kingdom Pseudomonadati; phylum Pseudomonadota; class Gammaproteobacteria; order Pseudomonadales; family Pseudomonadaceae; genus Pseudomonas; species Pseudomonas sp. H1_D05. The sequence continues at coordinate 4,756,671 of NZ_CP162825.1, read as the reverse complement.
GCGCTGAAACAATGGCCCGATCTGCTGCAAAGAATTAGCGGCGCACTGCTGTACTACGGCGTCTACGACCTGACCGGCACGCCAAGTGTGCGCAGCGCGCCTGCCGACACGCTGGTGCTGGACGGCCCCGGCATGGTCGAGGCGTTGCGCTTGCTCACACCCGAACTGACCGACGAGCAGCGCCGTCAGCCATCGCTGTCTCCGCTGTACGGCGACTTCAGCGGCCTCCCGCCCGCGCTGCTGTTTGCCGGTGAACTCGATCCGCTACGCGACGACACACTCGACATCGCCAAACGTTGGGCGCAAGCGGCCCCGGTCGAAATGTACATGCTGCCCTCCTCGCCTCACGGTTTCATTCACTTCCCCACGGCAATCGCTCAAGGCGTGCTGGCCTACAGCCGGAAATGGATTTCGGCGCGCGTCGAGGCCGTTGGTTCGCCACAAACGCCAGCAGCGGCACCGTCTCATTGAGTCCACCGACTTAGCTCTAGAGTCGGGGTTAAAGTAAGATCTGTCCGCAACTCCTTGGTTGAGGAGACAGGCTAATGAATACGAAGGGATAACGTGAACCTACGAGATGAAATCGAGAGGACTTTTCAAGGCAAAGCCTTTGCCCGACCTCTTTTCTATTCCTGCCCCGGAGGTCTGCGCTTCGAGCTCTCCGAAACGGGTGGGATCATTGAGCAGTTCCTGACCGCCCTACGAAAATCGACAACGATCTGCAGCGATATCTTTTCTGACGCGGCAACGTTTGTGGCGTGTCTGCGCACTCACTCAGGCAACCATGGCTTTACTCATCGGGCCGCGATTCGGGCATTTCGATCTGCCGGCATTGATATTCCTCCTGAACGCTCAATCTGGAGCGAGGAGATAGATGTCGAAGAATGGTATTGCGAAGAAGAGCCTGAGTACTGGATCAACATCGCGTTCGAAGCGCCGATCACAAGCCTTCAAGCATTTCTCTGGTGCGCGTTGACTAAAGATTTTGGCGCTATTGAGCCCAATCCCCACTGTGATGTGTATCTGTTCAATCTGCCGAAACAGGTCATGGTTTTTCCCTACGACGACAGAGGCATGGATGTCGTCGGCCCTAATGCACCGCTGCTTTCGCAACTGTACGAGCGGCACAATCAATACCTGCTTGACTATGACCGCTCGGCCATGGACTCCACGTTCGCAGGGGCGCGTTAGTCGCTACACCGGACGCTGGCATCAGCGACGAATCCAAAAAGGGAGCTTTTGGGCGTGAGCAATACTGGGGGCGCAATATGGAAATAGATCGTCTGCTCAAGAAGCGGCAACTCAATGTGCAGGAACAGAATACGGTGACTGCCCATCGCCTGAAGGAAACCGCTCGATTCTGGCGTGATACCAATATTCCCGAGGCCTTGACACGTTTCGGCGAGCGCCAAGGTGTTGATTGGTCAGAAACCGTCGTACTTGATCTTGAAGTCGACTTTCCCGGAATGCCACGCCTGTATGGCTTGATCCTCGATCAAGCGGAACGGTTCATAGCGTTTCAAATTGACACCGACAGTGATCATCTACACGTAGAGTTCGTAAGCCAATGGGAGGATGTCTCGGCGCATCAGAACTATTCGGCTTCCGAGCGCGGCACTGGCAAAGGCTTTGCTGTGCTTGCGTTGCAGGTCAGGCGGGAAGTGCTTGCACAACGATAGGTGTCGGTTTTCAGGCATAGGTTTCCTCTCCCTGGAAGGCCGACAACCGCCGCGCTCAGGCGATGTAGAAAAAGTACAGCGCCAAACCCAGCAACTGCATGAGCAACAGGATGGAGAGCAAATGATTGCAGCCCTTCCACGCCTTGCTCACCGGTTGGTTTTTTGCCACTCGGTAGCGAAGATAACTGTCGAGCGAAAGCGACGCCGTGGGGATCAACACGAACAAAAACGTCAAAAAGAAATTAAACATTTCCTTTGTCCATCGACTCCCAACATGAAACCGGATTTGTTCGCTGCATCGCGCGCTGCTCAAGTCGTCTGAGCAGACAGCTTAGCTGATCGGCATGCCCCCGGAATCCGTGGGGTTCTCCGCCGCAGTGTCCCGGGGCGATAACACTGGGTGGGGACAAGTCGGTGACATGCAAACCCTCAAGTCCGCCATTCAATGGCAGAATCCCCTGACCCTGATGATTTCGGAGACCACAATGCTGCGCGTGTTTGAACAACGGCTCGACCCATTTCCTCCCGACGAAGCACCGCCTCCGCCCGTCGGCCTGATGCGGTTCCTGTGGGCCTGCACGCGCGGTGCACGCGGTTATATCCTCGCGCTGGCGCTGCTCAGTGCCGGCGTGTCGATCTACGAAGCCTGGCTGTTTTCCTTTCTCGGCCAGGTCGTCGATCTGCTCTCGACGTGGCAGGCCGGCGGTGGAGTCAACGCGCAGGAAAGTCGCGTGCTGTGGGGCATCGGTATTGTGCTGTTTATCAGCATCGGTCTGGTGGCGCTGCGCACCATGGTTCAGCACCAGATCCTGGCGATCAATCTGCCGTTGCGGCTGCGCTGGGACTTCCATCGGCTGATGCTGCGGCAAAGCCTTTCGTTCTTTTCGGATGAGTTCTCCGGGCGGGTCACGACCAAGGTCATGCAGACCGCACTGGCCGTGCGTGAAGTGTTGTTCACCCTCATCGAAATTGCACCGGGCATCGGCGTTTACTTCATTGCGATCATCGCCCTGGCCGGCGGTTTTGCCCTGAAACTGATGCTGCCGTTCATTATCTGGGTCGCGTTGTTCGGGCTGGCCATGGTGTACTTTGTGCCGCGTCTGGGCCAGGTCGGTCAGGAGCAGGCTGATGCGCGATCGTCGATGACCGGGCGGATTGCCGACGCCTACACCAACATCACCACGGTAAAACTGTTCTCGCACTCCAAGCGTGAAGCGCACTTCGCACGCGCGGCGATGGAGGATTTCAAACTCACCGGGTTCCGCCAGATGCGTCTGGTCAGCCAGTTCGAGATCGTCAATCAGGCGCTGGTGGTCGGGCTGATTATCGGTGCCGGCGGCTATGCCCTGTGGCTGTGGCATCTGGGCCAGGTCGGGACCGGTGCAGTGGCGGCGATCACCGCCATGGCGCTGCGCATCAACGGCATGTCGCACTGGATCATGTGGCAGATGACGTCGCTGTTCGAAAACATCGGCACCGTGCAAGACGGCATGGCCACCCTCACCCGTGGCCCCAAAGTGCAGGACGCACCGAACGCCGGCGTGCTGGTGCCGGCGGGCGGCGCGGTGACGTTCGACAAGGTGAACTTCAACTACAACGGTGAACGTCAGGTCCTCGACAACTTGAGCCTGAGCATCCGCGCTGGCGAGAAAATCGGCCTGGTCGGCCGCTCCGGTGCGGGCAAATCGACGCTGATCAATCTGCTGCTGCGCTTCTATGATGTCGACAGCGGTGAGATCCGCATCGACGGCCAGAACATCGCGCACGTGACGCAAGACAGTCTGCGCAGCGCCATCGGCATGGTCACCCAAGACACATCGCTGCTGCACCGCTCGATTCGCGACAACATCGCCTACGGCCGCCCGGACGCCACCGACGAAGATATCCGCCGCGCCGCCGCCAATGCGCAGGCCGACGGCTTCATCAGCCAACTGAGCGACAAGCAAGGCCACAGCGGCTACGACACGCTGGTTGGCGAGCGCGGCATCAAACTCTCCGGCGGCCAGCGCCAACGCATCGCCATCGCCCGAGTGATGCTGAAGAACGCGCCGATCCTGCTGCTCGACGAAGCCACCAGTGCGCTGGACTCGGAAGTCGAAGTCGCCATCCAGGAAAGCCTTGATGAAATGATGCAGGGTAAGACCGTGATCGCTATTGCCCATCGGTTGTCGACGATTGCGGCGATGGATCGACTGATTGTCATGGATGAGGGGCGGATTATCGAGCAAGGGACGCACACTGAGTTGCTGAGCAGAAACGGTATTTATGCGCGGCTCTGGCAGCATCAGAGTGGTGGGTTTCTCGGTGAGGATCAGGGTGTGGCGACGGCGATGGATCAGGCTTGAGGGTGTGGGGCTGAGTGGGGAGCAGTCGCTTGTGAGCGACTGCTGTCGTCCATTATCGGAAAGTGGTCTAAACGTCCAATGGCCAACAAAAACGTCAATTGCATATTAGTCATTTGCCCCAATTGCCTCAGGTGCGCTTACTTTCCTGGGAAGGAATCGTTTCTTGTTTGAGATAACGAAATGAACCTGCCGATTGTCATCAACAAAAATACAAACGAACAAGACCCGAATTCAAAGATCCGGGTCCTGTTCGGTTTATCTGAAACTGCCTTCAGGAGAGGCTTTTACCAAGCGTAGCGGTAGCCGAGGTTCACCGAATAAGGCTGTTCTATGCCATCGCCCTTGGTGTATTCCGCGTCGATGAAAAACTTGTGCTTCTCGGCGGTTTGCAGGATCGCCCCGCCACCGATTTCGGCCCGCGAACCTGGCAATTTGCTGTCCAGACTTACGTCGTTGACGCTCACATGGCTGTCACCGGCATGTTCGGTAATCCACGATGCTTTGGCGTATGGCTGCACAGTCATACCGTTATCCAGCTTCATGTTACGACCGAACAGGCTGCCAACTCGGCTCTGAACAGAAGTAACGGCGTCCTGTTCGACTTTCAAGCCATTGCTTGCGGTGTAGTCGCCACTGCCCACGCGGAATGCTTGCACTTCCAGTTGTGGTTCGACGAACCAGCCTTGTCCAAGATCGATTTGCTTGCCAACTTCTACGCTCGCCGCAATTGCGTGATTCTTGTATTTACCGTCGACCTTCTGGCCCATATTGCTGGTGATGTCGACCTTGTTGTCCAAATGGGTGTATTTCAGCACGCTGTCAACGTACACGCCGTTTTGGTCGATGTAGGTTGCATAGGTGCCGAGCATGGCGCTGTCGATGTGGCCTTTGCTGCCTTCGCCGAAGTTCTGACGAGCCTCACCTTGTCCGGCCATACCGCCGAGGTACAGCTTGCCGTTGTAGAAAGGAATGGCCTTGTCGGCGCCAATCTCGAAACCGTTGACCTGCTGCTCAAAGGCACGGCTGGAACCTGTATCGATGCGCTGCTCCTTGCCGAAGCCACGTGTCCACAGACCGCCCTCATCATTGCCCATACGCAACTCGCCCAGTCGTTTGGTCAAGGCATTCATCTGCGCACCGATGAGTCCCGTGGCCGCCGCCTGTTGAGCGATGGCAGCGTTCGCGCCCTTACTCAGGTTCTCTGGTTGAGGATTGCTGATAATGGGTTCAATGGGCGCAACGATGTCTCCGGCACCGCCAGCGGTATCACCCACTGGCTCCTCGCCACCGCCCGCATCCTGTGCAGTACCAGCCAGGTACCAGTCATCGCCACGCTGTTCGAGGCCATAACGGAAGGCACCCACGTCGACTTTGCCGCCGTACAAATCGAACTTGCCCGCGCCGCCGTTGGTATCCACCAGCATCAGTGCACCACCTTGGGCCTGGTGGCCGGAATCGGCAACGATCAGCGTGTGCTCCCCGTCAACTTGTCCTTCAACCTTGAGCAAGTCGCCTTGCAGCGTTGCCAGGTCAGTGTTGAGCAAGAAGCTGCCATTGCCCCTCAAATTGCCCACCGTCAGCGTTTTGAACAAGCCGTTGGCGTGGTCGAAATTGACACGGCCGTCGTTCAACGAAAGAGCACCCAACGAAGAGTCGCCAGTCATTGTCCAGGCGCTTCCACTGTTTACACCCAGTTTATCCAGCCATTGCGCTGCACCTTGCCAGGTCGAACCATTTTCAAGGTTGATGCTGCTGTCTAGCGTGTGATCATGATCGATCGACACGTCGCCTTTCAGTCGCGACCCATTGGTGGCGGCCAGTGTCATACGTTCGATTTTCTTGCCGCTAGTCTCCACGCTACGGGAGCCCATCAAGATGTTGCCTTCAATCGTTGAACCGTCAGCGGTCACATCAACACCGGCGAGAACCCCTCCCTTGATGGCATAGTCATTAGAGCTGACCAGGCTGTTTTTGAGATGAACGCTATGCTGGCCGGATGTCAGAGCGGTGATCCCGACAGCGGTCGTGCCATTGACCACAACACGTGAGTCTTCGAGGCTCAACGATGAACCGACGTCCGTGCCTACATAGACACCGTAGCTGCCATTACCATTGAGAGCGATATCGACATTCTTACCGATGACAGTACCCCCAGATGCAGAGTAGAGACCGATGCCGCCGTGCTCACCGTGGATGCGGACATTATCGAACGTTGCTTTCCCGCCATCGATTTTGCTGCTCCAGAGGCCGTGTTCCCCTAAATCCACTTCACTGTTAGTCAAGTTGAGGGTTGAGCCTGCAGATGCCCGGAGCATAGGTCCTGATCCGTCGCTGGTGATCTTCACATTGTTCGCATTGACCACACCTCCCTGTTTGGCCGAGATGGCAGTGGCCGTTGAGTGCAGGTTTGACGACTCAACATTCACCGTCCCTCCAACATCAGCAAATACGGCTTCGGCGTTAGAGTTGATGTCCATGTTCTTGACATCAACGGTCGCCCCTTGGGATGCCTGAGCACCATAGGCGTACCCTGATCCGGTAGTGGTTATGCTGCCGCCGTCCAGACTTATGTGAGCACCCTCTCCTGAGGCCAGCGCTCCACGACTGTTGTCCCCCGAAGTACTGATCGCAATATTGTCCGCCGACACCGTCCCGCCTGCGGTGGCGTATATTCCATAGCCCCTGCTATTGGTGGTTTTAATGGAGCCTCCGCGAACGTTGACGTTGCTGGTCCCCGTTGTTGCAATTCCATACCCGTTGGCTCCGAGGGTAACGATATCGAGATTGCTGACATCAGCCGTCGCATTCGTCACGAGCAGGCCCGAACCTGTGCTATTGATCTGCACATTGTTACCACTTAGCTGGCTTGCTTCTTTGATATCCAACGCGACGCTGTTGCCCAGCGTAGCGACCTCGGTGTTTTGAAGGTTTACCTTAGAGCCACCAGACGCCACCAACCCAGGCGTATTGGCCATGAGGGAATTCACGGTCATGCCGATCAAGTTCAGCGTGGAGCTGGTTTCTACCAGCACAGCGCCCAAGCCAGTGCCTGAAGTGCTGAGAATACCGTTGCTCCAAGTCGCATCACCGACATTCATAACCCGCAATGCAGGGTTGTTGTCACCTGATGTCACCATTTTCCCGGTACCGTTATAGATCGTACCGTCGACGAGCACACCAGTGGCGTGCCCCATGCTGGAAAAGGCCAACAACAAGCTGGCAGACAACGTGCTCAAGGGAAAAGCCGGGGCTCTTGAAGTTAAGCGCGCAACGCTGTTTCGCGATTTTAATACGCCAGACGCCGACTCCGACGGCACCGTAAAATAGGTGCACGTGCGATTCCATATAGTTCGGTAGATGCTGTTCATAAATCTCTCATTCATTGATTTTTTTCAGGACAGGCTTAAACAAGCCGGCGCTCGAAAGTCACTGAGGAGAAATTTGAACAGGAAATTTAGCGGCAAAAATTCAGGCTTTTCCGACGGAAATGTAGGACTTTTCCTACGAGTGAGCTGATCTTTTTGGCACTCAGCAACTCGTATCACCGTCTACTTCCAGATGAACCTAGCGGAATCGAGTGGCCAGTATTGGTTGTTTCCAGCCCTTGGTGATCGGCGACGATGGATCAGGCTTGAGGGTGTGGGGCTGGTTGGAAGCAGTAGCTTGTGGGTGACTGCTATCGGCCAGAAGCGGACGATCAATTAGGAGTTGTAACAAAGAGTTGTCCGCCATTTAATGAGTGATCGAACATCAGGTTGATGAACCGAAAATGAGTAAATTGGGTTGCACATGTGGCCATGTGATTACCGATCAGACCGACGGCTTGCCCTATAAGGCGAGCCTGCTTCGCGACGAGGTAGAAAATGAATTTTGGGATGAGGTGCACCGTGAACTCAAACCCCTGGTAGAGGCTGCGGAGTCCGGAGACAAGGCTGCGATCGCCGATGCATTTGGCGAGTTTTCACCCTGGTTCAGCGCTGCTGACAAGCTACAAGACCGGATATCCAGCCTCTACATTCGCCGAATGTCGAGTGCCTACGAGTGCCAGAACTGTGGACGCCTTTGGGTGCAAAAAGATGACAGTGAAAGATTTGTTTCCTATGTCCCTGAGGAAGGCGCATATGGCGCAATCCTGGCAATAGCATCAGGAGGATCTGAAAATCTGAATTAAGCGTTCGCGATTGGTCGGCAGCGGAGACTGCAATCGGCAGCAGTCGTCCAGTGGACACAGACCTTTACAGGGAGTTAGGGTCGCTCTTTAACTAAGAGGCTGCTCCATGGATGTTATTGCCGATTACTCAAACGAACACCATCGAATGCCTGTCATGGCGCTATGGGAAACCGTTTTCGGTTACGAAACCGCGCACAACACGCCGAGCCTGGCTATCGATAAGAAGCTGGCCGTCAAGGACGGCCTCTTCTTTGTCGCGCTGTCCGGAAATGAAGTAATAGGCACCGTTCTCGCGGGATATGACGGTCATCGTGGTTGGTTATATTCAGTTGCTGTGCACCCTGCACATCGCAGAAAGGGTTTGGGCGCACAACTCGTTAATCATGCTGAGCGCGCCTTGACCTTGCGCGGCTGCATGAAAATCAATTTGCAAATCGTCAACACCAATGAAAGCGTTAAAACCTTCTACGAATCTCTTGGCTACTCGACCGAACCGCGCATCAGCATGGGGAAAAAGGTCGATTCGAATATCGCAACGCCCGGGCGGTAGTTTAGAGAGCGTCCACTGGCCGACAGCAGTCGTTCGTGAGCGGATATCGCCTCATCCAAGACATGCAAACACTCACCCGCTATTGCCCAAGACGCAGTCCATCGATGATCCACCGCTTGATGAACACACATTTTCAACCCATTGGCACCGCAAACACCGCACTGGCCCGCGCCACCGTGCGCTCCCCAACATGCAAACTGACAGCAGCAAACGCCAGTTGCCGGCCTTTTTTCGAATACTCCAAACGCACTTCCAGCCACTCGTTCATCTGCACGGCGCCGAGATAATCCAGGGTCATGCTCGCCGTGATCAATGGCTGTGGAGGGTCGCTGGAAAACGCCATGGCGTAACCCATCCCGACATCGGCCAACGTCGCCAATACGCCGCCATGCAAGGTGCCACGGCCATTGGCATGGCGTGAGTCGGTTAACAAACCCAGTTCCAGTTGCAGCCCGCTGCCCCTCGCGTAGATCGGGCCCAGCAAATCAAGCAACGGGCTGCTGCGGGTAAACGCGGTGAAACCTTCGGGAATTGCGATGGCGTCCATGGTCCCTCCTGGTGCCGGTGACTCACCGGCTTCATTGACCTTAATGGGAGGGTTTATTAGCAATCGTCTGATGGGGCAAGAACTATACGGATGCGGAATCTCCAGTGATCAACTGTCGAAGCAGGACCGACCGATCATCCCGTGGACGCCAGATCGCCACGTTCCATCATTCGAACACTGGCAAACGTCGATTCGTTGCGCGCTTGGTCAAGCGTCGTCAGCGGCTTAATTGTTGACGGCTGCGCTACCGGTTTGCGACTCATCTCGGAGCCGGAGCGCTCATCACTCGGCGGCACGCCAAAATGCTCGCGGTAGCATTTGGAGAAATGCGGTGTTGAGACGAACCCGCACACGTACGCCAGCTCAACGATCGACAAGGACGTCTGTTTGAGCAGCTGTCGCGCCCGAATCAGCCGCAACCTCAAGTAGTAGCGCGACGGCGTGCATTGCAGGTATTTCTGAAACAGCCGCTCCAGCTGTCGACGTGACAGGTCGACGTATTCGGCCAGGTTATCCAGGTCGATCGGCTCCTCAAGATTGGCCTCCATCAACGCCACCACTTCTTGCAACTTGGGCTGATGCGTGCCGACCACATGCTTGAGCGGTACGCGTTGGTGATCCTGCTCATTGCGGATGCGTTCGTAGACGAACATCTCGGAGATGGCGGTGGCCAGTTCACGACCATGATCGCGCGCAATCAGGTGCAGCATCATGTCCAGCGGCGCGGTGCCGCCGGAGCTGGTGAAGCGGTTGCGGTCGAGGGTAAACAGACTGGTGCTGACATTGACGCGCGGAAAAGCTTCCTGCATCGCCGCCAGAAATTCCCAGTGCACGCTGCACTCGTAGCCGTCGAGCAACCCGGCTTTGGCGAGCGCCCAGCTACCGGTGCACACCCCGCCCAAGCGCTTGGACTGTCGCGCCAGGGCTTGCAGCCACGTCGTGTGCTCGCGGGTAATTGCGCTCTGGATGCCGACGCCACCGCAGACGATAACCGTGTCCGCCACGGAGGGATTGCTCCACGACCCATCCGGGGTGATCGGCACGCCATCACTGGCCCAGACCGCCCCGCCATTGGGGCTGAAGGTATGCCAGCGATACAGCGTTCGCCCCGTCAGTTGATTGGCCATGCGCAAGGGCTCGACGGCGGACGCCAATGACATCAGGGTAAATTTGTCCAACAGCAGAAACCCGACAGATTGGGTTGCACCGTCGGCTACGGATGGGGTCGATGACATCATGGCCTCATAAAAATCGGTCGCGACGCAGGCGTCTGCCATTCCCTCCGACATACGTGGAGGGAGTATCAGGTTCGGCGCAACCGCCTACCCCACCGACGTGACCCTCGCCGTCGGCGCGGGATGACGCGACGTCAACAGGCCAATGAAGGAAATCGCCAGCGCCAGGCCAATGGTTGTCGTGACTTCAGTGCGGTGTTGCGGGGTGATCATCATCACCGCCAGCGCGGCGCAGATGAATACGATCACCAGCCACGTCAACCAGGGGAACAGCCACATGCGGAAGGTCAGCTCGACGTTGCGCTGTTGCAATATCCGCCGCATGCGCAACTGCGACACCGCGATGGCGAGGTACACCAACAGGGCAATCGCTCCGGAGCTGGCCAGTAGGAATTCAAACAGCCCGGCAGGCATGAAGTAGCTCCACACAGTGATCGACGCACCGAGCACGGTGCTGGCGATAACCGCTGCGCGCGGCACACCTTCGGAAGAGGTCGCCTTCAGCGCTTTCGGCGCATCGCCACGCCGGCCCAGCGAGTACAGCATCCGCGAAGCAATGTAGATCGAGGAGTTCATGCAACTGGCCACGGCAATCAGCACGACGACGTCGACCATGAACTTAGCGTGGGGAATGTTCATGATTTCCAGAGCGCGCTGATAAGAGCCGACCGAGGCCAGCAACGGATCATTCCAGGGCACCACGGAGATCACCACGAAGATCGACAGCAGGTAAAACACGCCGATACGCCAGATCACCGAACGCGTGGCCTTGGCAATGTTTCGCGACGGGTCATTCGATTCGGCAGCGGCGATGGTTACCGCTTCGGTACCGATAAAGCTGAACATGATGGTGATGAACGCACCGACAACAGCCGACAAGCCATTGGGCGCAAACCCACCGTGCTCGGCCATCAGCCCGCTCAAACCGCTGACTTCTCTGTCGGGAATCCAGCCCATCAACACGGCAAAACCAACACCGATAAAACCAATGATCGCCACGACCTTGGCCATGGCGAACCAGAACTCGAATTCGCCGTACTTGGCCACGCTGAACAGGTTGGTCACCACCAGCGCAATGATCGAGCCCAACGCGAACAGCCAGGCATCGACCTGCGGAAACCATTGATTCAGCACATGGCCGGCGGCGAGCGCTTCGATGGGAATCACCAGAACCCAGAACCACCAGTACAACCAGCCGATAGTGAAGCCGGCCCAGCGTCCGATGGCCTGGTCGGCATAGGTCGAAAAAGAGCCAGTGTCGGGGTTAGCCACCGCCATCTCGCCGAGCATGCGCATGACCAGCACAACGAGCAAACCGGAGAACAGATAAGCCAGCAGAACCGCCGGCCCCGCCGCCGCAATGGCATGTCCTGAACCTACGAACAATCCGGCGCCGATAATCCCGGCAATGGACAACATAGTGACGTGACGAGGCTTGAAGCCCTGCGCCAATTGGCTACTCGAATCCGTTGAGTTCGGGCTGATCATTGGTTTTTTTATTCTCTGCTGAACGACATTCAAGCGAGTTGACCAAGGCAATCGAGCACTGTCGTTGCCTTCCGAGCCCCCCGAAAGAAGCCCCCTTCAACCGCCGCAGTTCTTATCAACCCCATGATCTGGATGGGATTATTTTGATGTGAAGACGCGTCACCTTACCCGGGCTGTCAGATGACTCAGTAGCCTGATTGCGTCATGGTTGTGTCTGATATCGACATATCGAAACCAATCGGTCGCAATGAATACCGATAAGTCACCCAGTATCTGACGACAGATACCCTCATCTCGCCCTCACCTCCCCGCACACCCCGGCAACGTAAACACCACACGCGCCCCACACGGCGCGTTCGCCTCCGCCCACAAGTGACCGCCATGGGCTTCGATGATCGACCGGCAGATCGACAACCCCATCCCCAACCCGGTGACTTTGGTGGTGTAGAACGCGGTGAAAACCTCCTCCACCTGATCGCAGGCAAATCCCGGTCCCGAGTCGCTTACGACAATCCGCACGTCTTTCCCGACAGACTCGCTGACAATGATTAACCGACGCTCGCCCTCTTCGATCACCGCCATGGCCTCCAGACCGTTGATGATCAGATTGAGCAGCACCTGTTGCAGCTCGACGCGGTCAACCAGCACGGCAGGCAAATCGTTGACAAGGCGCGTGGTGACCGCCGCGCCATAGCGGGCCGCTTCACCCCGGGTAAACCCGACCATCTCGCCCACTACCGCGTTGAGGTCCACCGGATGTCGTTGCGGCGGTGTTTTGCGGATCAATGCGCGGATACGTCCGAGCACGTCGGCCGCGCGGTTACCGTCGTTGATGATGCGTCTGAGGCCCTGTTCAACTTCATCGGTGTTCGGCGGTTGCGCGCCGAGCCAGCGCAACGCCGCGTTGGCATTGATCACGGTGGCGGCGATTGGCTGGTTGACTTCATGGGCAATGGACGCTGCCAACTGGCCCATGGTCGCCACGCGATTAGCGTGGGCCAGTTCCGCTTGTACCTGGCGATATCGGCGCTCGCCTTCGCGCACTTGCTCTTCGGCCTGTTTGCGTTCGCTCAGGTCAAGCACGAAGGCCACGCCCTGCTGCTGACTGGCTTCGAATGCGGCCAGACCGACGATCACCGGCAGGCGAGTGCCGTCCTTGCGGATGTATTCCTTCTCGAACGGCTGGGCGCGCCCGGTGCGGATTGCCGTCGCCAGCGCGGCTTCACTTTTCATGCGCAGTGGCGGCGGTGTCATGTCGCGCCAATGCACCCTGCCTGACAGCAGATCGTCGCGCTCGTAACCGACCATGCGCAGGAACGCGTCGTTGGCCTCAATGATTTCACCGTCGACACTCCAGACGATGATGCCGATGATATTGGCGTCGACCAACCGGCGAATCCTCGCCTCGCGCTCGGCGACGTCTCGATACAGCCGCGCGTTGTCCAGCGAGATCGCCGCCTGCGAAGCCACCAGTCGCAGTACGGCAATGCGCGCCGGACTGAACACACCCGCAGATAGATTGTTCTCCAGGTACAGCGCCCCGGCAATCCGACCCTGATTCATCAACGGCATGCACAGGATCGAGCGAGCGCCGCGTTGATGAATGTACAGATCAGCGGCAAATGCCGGATCGGCGACGGCATCGTCCAGACACAGGTTTTCACCGGTGCGCAGGGTCTGGTAGAGCACCGATTCGGCCAGCATCGATGAACTTACCGGCTCATGGCAAAGCAGCGCGCTGTCGTCACCGACACTGGTTTTCGCGGCGATATACGGCGCCTCGCCTTCGGTCAGAATCAGCCGGCCATGCTCGGCGCCGGCCTGTTCGATAGCGGTGCGCATGACCATTTCGATCAGTCGATCCAGCACGATCTCGCCTGAAACGGCCTGGGACACCTTGAGAACCGTGGCCAGATCCAGATGCTCGACCGGGGTGGCGATGGTCGCAGTCGGACCGGGCGCCGTATCTTCATTGCGCAGATAGCGGTGCTGTAGCTCCAGTTGCCGCACCTTGCCCTCAGCCCCCCAGCGCAAGTAACCGTAGCGCGCATCTTGCAGGTACAGGCGGGCGATTTTGCTCAGACCACGGGCACTGTAGAACCGCGCTGCGAGTTCGTTGGCCAAGGCTTCGACATGCACAAAGCCGTTGTCCCTGGCCAACTGAATCGCTTGCTCGTACAGCATCTCGGCTTCGATCAACTGCCCGGTGACCCGAGCGATTTCGGCTGCGACCAGCGCCGTCTGACTGGCGAAGGTTTCCGCACACTGTTGCGCCCAGGTTTGCAGTTGATCGTGGTGCTCGCCCAAGCGTTGCAATCGGTCGGTATCGGCATCGCCGTGGGCAGCCAACGTTAACGCTGCGTAAAAGTGAAATTCGGCCTCTTCAAAAAACGAGGAGATCACCCACAACAGTTCCCGGGCCTGCGCCGCGCAATCGGCGGCCGCTGCGTAATCCCCGGCCAGATAACGCGCCTGCAACTTGCGCACCCAGTACTTGCCCCGAGCCAAGGCCAGGTCCGGAGCAGCGAGGTTCGCCTCAAAGCGTGTCTCATCGAATTCTTCATCATTGAAACTGCCAAACACCGGGGTCTGCCCTCGCAACATGCGGATCAGTGCCCGTTGGCAACTCATGAAACTGATCACCAGACCGAAGCGGATTCTTTGCGAGTAAGCCAGACCCGTTTCAGCCTGCACCTGCACTTCCGCCAGCGGCTCGCCAATGAACAGCAAGTCGGAAATCAGGCTATTGCCAGCGTAGGCTGCATAGGGCAAATCGCCGGTGCGGTTGCCGGCGCTGAGCGCACGCCGCAGCAATTCGCGGCACTCGCGCACCGGGCGCATCCAGCGCACCACGAAGATCGAAAAGCACAGGTAGGTACGCGCTTCGTATTGCGCAAGGCCACGGCGGTCGACCAGATCGCAGCCCAAGCGGCCAAAGCGGTAACCGCTGGCATAATCGCCGAAGCGCCGCCCGGCAACCCGCACAACATTGGCGTAGAGCATGCAGGAGGCGTCGCAATTACCGTGCTCCAGGCTCAGGTTAACGGCTTTGCATATGGTCAGGCAGGCGAGGTTCGCATCGGACTGCAACGCCGGGGCCAGCAGTTTGCTCAACGCTTCCAGTGTCACCAGCGTGGCCGGATCCTCCATCAGTGGCAGGTCGATCAACTGCTCGATGCTGCGCTCACCCAGTTGCCTCCAGATCTGTTGGTATTCGGCGCGCACCTGCTGATCGTCCGGATGCGCCGTCCAGTCGATGCCGACCTGACGTAAATACGTCAGGCACACATTCACCGCACGGTCACTGCGGTCGAGCAGCAGGCAGACATCCATCAACAAACAGGTGACTGCCGCCCGCTCTACCGTGGTCTCGACGCGCTCGGCCAGGGCAGTCAGGCGCGCATCGGCCAGTGCCAGTTGCCCAGTGAGAAATTCGCACTCGGCGCGGTTCAGCTCCAGAGCAAACCCCAGTTCATGGCGACGGTCATCACCGTGCTCGCCGAGCAACGCCGCACCCGTGCCCAAGTAGCTCAATGCTGAGGTGTAAGCGGTCGAAGCCTTGGCACGCTGACCTGCGAGCAGGTTGAATTCGGCCAGCTGTTCGCGTTCGGCCCGCGCGCTAATCAGACTGGCGCCGCGATTGAGTTGCCCGACGATTTCGAAGATCGCGTCTTCACGCCCCTCCGCTGGCGTCTGCAGGGCGAGCAAACGGCCGATACGCAGATGAGTTTGCGCACGTTCGGTTTCCGCGGTTAGTGAGTATGCCGCCTCGTGGATACGGTCATGGACAAACGCACAAGTACCGTCGTGAAACTCCACCAGTTCCTGGCGCACCGCCGGCCACAGCGCCGCGTGCACCCGCGCCGTCGGCAGGTCAAGCACGGTGGCCAGCGTATCAATGCGCGCTACGTTGCCCAGGCAGGCCAATTGTTGCAGGGCCTGACGCGTGTCCAACGGCAGACGCGCCAGTTTGCCAACCATCAGATCGACCACGTTATCGGTGTAGCCCTTGGCGTTGATGAGTGCCAGATCCCAGCGCCAACGGTTGAATTGGTGGTCGTAGATCAGCAGCTGTTCTTCGGCCAACGCGTGAAGAAACTGGATGACGAAAAACGGATTGCCGCCGGTCTTTTCCAGCACCAGGCGCGCCAGGGCAACGATGCTCGCGGGTGGGCAGCGCAGGGATTCTGCGATCAGTTGCTCGATGTGCACGCTGGCCAGCGAGGTCAGGCAGATCTCGTCGATATGCACGCCGCCATTACGCAGCACTTTGAGTTTGCCGCTGAGCGGGTGGTCGGCATCGACCTCGTTATTGCGGTACGCGCCCACCAGCAGCAAATGCCCAAGCTCCGAGCGGGTCAGCAGATCTTCGAGCAGATCGAGGGTCGCTGCGTCGAGCCATTGCAGATCATCGAGAAACAGCGTCAACGGATGTTCCGGCCGAGCAAACACACCGATGAAACGCTGCAACACCGCCATGAAGCGCTGCTGCGCCTGCTGCGGTTCAAGCTCCGGCACCGCTGGCGGTTCACCGATAATCAACTTGAGTTCCGGGATCAGCTCGGTCATCAACCGTGCACTCGGTGACAGTGCCTGCAACAACGCCGCACGCCAGTCAGCGAGCACCTCGCGACGCTTGCCCAGCAGCGTTCGCACCAATCCTTGAAAGGCCTGGACCAGCGTCGCATAGGGGATGTCGCGCTTGTACTGATCGAACTTGCCAGCGGCGAACAATCCCCGCGACGGCACCAGCACTTTGTGCAGTTCACTGACCACCGAGGATTTACCAATGCCGGAGTAACCGGACACCAGCACCAGCTTCGGCGAAGGAGCCTGCACCACCTGGGCGAAAGCATCGATCAGGGTTTGCACTTCGCGTTCACGACCGTAGAGCTTTTCCGGGATCAGCAAGCGATCGATCGCGCCCTGCTCGTTCAACGTGAACACATCGATCCGCCGCGCCCGACGCCAGTCGTCCAGACAACGACGCAAGTCATGTTCGACGCCGGCGGCGGTTTGGTAGCGCGCTTCGGCGGTCTTGGCGAGCAGTTTCATGACTACCCGCGAGAGCATCAACGGCACCGTGGCCACGCGTTCGCATGCAGGCATCGGTTGCCGCGCAATGTGGCAATGCACCCACTCCATCGGGTCGTTGGCGTTGAACGGCAGCGAGCCGGTAAGCATCTGGTACAGCGTCACACCAAAGGCATACAAATCGCTGCGCGAATCGATCGAACGATTCATTCGACCGGTTTGTTCCGGCGCCATGTAGGCCAGGGTCCCGGCAATGGTTTCTGGCGGCGCGGGGGCCTGACGTTCGCGCGGCAGTCGCGAGGCTAGACCGAACCCCATCAACCGGGCTTGTCCGTCGTGGCAGTTGACAAGGATGTGCTGCGGTTTGAGATCCTTGTGCACCAGCCCACACAGGTGCAAACGGCCAAGCGCTACGGCTATGTTGATTGCGTGCAACAGGCAGGTTTCAGTGTCCAGCGGCGTGATCAGCAGACGCGACAGCGGCTCGCCGCCGGGGTCGTCGAATAACAAGTGCGTGGTTCCGCCCGCGCGTTCAAGGGCTTGCGGTTGCAGCGCCCATTCATTGTGCAGAGCGTCTTTGAGGCCGTATTCATGCGCCAGCCGGTCGAGGGTTGCGGGCAAAGGCTGAGCGATTGCCGGACGCACTATCAGCACGCTGGCGCTCTCCCCCTGTCCTCGTTTGCGGGAGAACACCCGCTCGCCGTCGTCCCACAAAATCTGTTGTTTGCTGGCCATCGGAGTCGACACCGCCAAAGGGGTTTCTGTCACGCGCTGAAGCTCGGTTCAGCTTGTCCGCCGCGCCGGCTCGATGCCCAGCGATTCGGCAATACGCACCAGATCGGCGACCGAACGTGCAGCGAGTTTCCTCATGACCTGCCCGCGATGGACTTTCACCGTCACTTCGCTGAGGTTGAGTTGCGCGGCGATCTGCTTGTTCATCAGCCCGCCAATGACGAAACCGAGCACTTCGCGCTCACGTGCCGTCAATGTTTCGTAGGCTTGACGCAACGCCGCGCCGGATTGTTCGGCGAGCAGTCGCGCACTGTCGCGGGCCAAAGCACTGGCCACCGCATCGAGCATGTCCTGATCACGAAAAGGCTTGGCCAGGAAATCCACCGCGCCGGCCTTCATCGCCTTCACGCTCATGGCGATATCGCCGTGACCGGTCATGAATACGACGGGAATGCGCAGGCCGTTTTTTTCCATCTGCTCCTGAAAGGTCAGGCCACTTTCGCCGCGCAAACGCACATCGAGCACCAGACAACCGGGCACGTCGCGTTTGGCCGAAGCGAGGAAGTCACGGGACGTTTCGAAGGTCTGCACCTGCAGGCCGATCGAACGCAGCAAACCGTCGAGGGCCTGACGCATGGAGGTGTCGTCGTCGACCACATAAACCACCGGTTCCCTCAGCACGGACGGGGCTGCGCTGGGGCTGGAATGCGACCACAGGGTCATCGTGAGTCCTCGGCGAGATCGCAACGTGTGCGATGTGCAGGTGAATAAATCTAGTCCATGATGGCGAACGCAGCCAGAGGCCAGCCAAACGGTCGCGCAGCAGGCTAGCAGTCGACGCGCATTGCCGACAGGCCAGAAACCCCTGAAAATCGGCCATGCCCTTTCCCCTCCTTCTTCAGCCGTTTGAACAGGCAGGATTTCAATGTCCAGCATTCCCTTCACCGCTACGCCCGAACCGCGCGACGTGGTGTTTATTGCCTACCCGCGAATGAGCCTGCTCGACCTCAGTGGCGCGCAAACGGTGTTCTGGGCCGCGAGCAAAGCCTTGGCCGAAAGATGCCAACCCGGTTATCAGTTGCACACCGCCAGCCTTGAGGGTGGTTTGGTCAATACCGTTGAAGGTTTGGCCGTGGACACCCGAGCGCTGCGCGAATTGGACATTGCCGCGCTGCACACCCTCGTCGTACCCGGCGCACCCGATATCTGCCAGACCCTCGACGAGCACGCCGAACTTACCGCGTGGTTGCGGCGTAATGCCCCTGTCGCGAGGCGAGTGGTGTCGGTGTGCAGCGGCGCTTTCCTGCTGGCCCAGTCCGGTTTGCTCGACGGCTGCCGCACCGCCACGCACTGGGCCATGTGCGACAACCTGCGCGAGCGCTTCCCGGCGATCGACGTGGATGCCGATGCGATCTTCATCCAGCAGGGCAAGGTCTGGACCTCGGCGGGGGTCACGGCCGGTATCGATCTGGCCTTAGCGCTGGTCGAGGCCGATTACGGCCGCGAGGTGGCGTTGCAGGTTGCCCGCGAGCTAGTGGTGTACCTCAAGCGCCCCGGTGGTCAGGCGCAATACAGCACATTGCTGCAAGCGCAGGTGCAGGACAGCCCGCAGTTCGACCCGTTGCACTTGTGGCTGATCGATCACCTCGACGATCCGAAGTTGACTGTAGAGCGACTCGCCGAACAGGCGAAAATGAGCCTGCGCAATTTCACCCGCGTCTACAAGCAGAGCACCGGGCGCACGCCGTCCAAAGCCATCGAACTGTTCCGCCTCGAAGCGGCCAGGCGCATGCTGGAGAACTCGGCGCACACCATCGACAAGGTTGCGCGTCTTTGCGGCTTCGGTGATGAAGAGCGGCTGCGCGCCTGCTTCCAGCGTCACCTGTCGATTTCACCGCGCGACTACCGCAGCCGCTTCAGCCGCGAAGGTTGATGCCGAAAACCGCTGACGCTCAAAAAGTCTCCACGGACTATACCTAGGTATAGTTTTGCGCCGGTGCTGAGGGCGTATGGTGCAAGAACGACAGGAGTCGCGATATGTGCCCGTCCGGCCAGGGAGCCCTATGCAGCATAAGGTTGTCATTGCGGTGGTTGACGACGACGAGGCCATTCGCGATGCACTCGCAGGTTTGCTTCGCGCCTTCGGTTATCAGGTGTTCACCTATCCGGGCGCGCAGGCATTCCTTGAGTCAAAAAGCCCGGCGCAGACACACTGCCTGATCTCCGATATCCAGATGCCTGGCATGAGCGGCCCGCAACTGCACGAAGCATTACGCGCACAAGGCTGGCGCATTCCGGTGATTTTCGTCACCGCCCATCCCGAAGAACTCCACACCCGCGCGCCCGGTGTCATCGCTTGTCTGCCCAAACCCTTCCCGCCCGACACCCTTCTCAACCACATCGACTTTGCCCTGAACCGTCCTCTGTAGCGTGTTCGATACCTTCGTATACCGCCCTTCGACCCATGCGTAATCCGCACACACCGATGGACAACTGCGCCCGCAGCGCCCACGCCATAGCATTGATTTCGACAGCGGACGATTAAGCGCCATGCAGTACGGCAAGCAGTTTGCGGCGGCCAGTGATCATCACGCCAGTGTCGGAAAAAACTCGGGTTATCCATCCATCAGCATCAGGGAGCACATTATGAAACAGCAATTATTGGTGATCGGTGCGGGGTTCGGCGGGCTGTGGAGCACGTTGAGCGCCGCGCGTTTGCTGGATATGCATGACCGCCACGATGTGGAGATCACACTGCTCGCCCCGCAAGCCGAACTGCGCATCCGTCCGCGCTTCTACGAACCCGATGTCCACAGCATGTACGCGCCGCTGGATGCGCTGCTCGCTGCCGTGGGTGTGCGTTTCGTCAAAGGCACCGCCGAGAGCATTGACAGCCAGGCACGCCGTGTCGGTTATCGCGATGAGGCCGGTCGCCCGGGTGAGCTGACTTACGATCGCCTAGTGCTGGCCAGCGGCAGTCAACTGGCGCGTCCGCCAGTGCCGGGCCTGAAAGAGAATGCGTTCGACGTCGACCAGATCGAGTCGGCGGCACGCCTGGAGCGCCACCTGCACGCGCTGGCCAGCCAACCGGCCAGCGCCGCGCGCAACACAGTGGTCATCGCCGGTGGTGGCTTCACCGGTATCGAAACCGCGACCGAAATGCCGAACCGTCTGCGCGCCATTCTCGGCGAGCTGCAAGACATTCGAGTGATCATCGTTGATCGCAGCAAAGACATCGCCGCGACCATGGGCGACGGCATCCGTCCGTCCATCATCGAAGCGTCAAAAGAACTGGGCATCGAGTGGATCATCGACGCCACGGTCGCCGCCGTGGATGCCAACGGCGTCACCCTCGCCGACGGTCGCCACATCGAGAGCAATACCGTGATCTGGACCGTGGGTTTCCGCGCCAGTCCACTGACCGAACAGCTCAATGCCGAACGCGATGGCCAAGGGCGTCTGCACGTCGACGGCAATCTCAAAGTGCAAGGTCTTGAGCACGTGTTCGCCGCCGGCGATGTCGCCCGTGCTGCCACCGACGACGTCGGCAATACCTCGGTGATGTCCTGCCAGCACGCGATCAGCCTTGGTCGTCATGCCGGCAACAACGCCATTGCTGATCTGCTTGGCGTGACGCCGACCACCTACCGTCAGCCGAAGTACGTGACCTGCCTCGATTTGGGTGCTTGGGGCGCGGTGTACACCGAAGGCTGGGATCGCCAACTGAAGCTGGTGAAAGCCGAAGCCAAGGAACTGAAGACGCAAATCAACAGTGTGTGGATCTACCCGCCGGCCGCTGACCGTCGCACCGCCCTCGCCGCTGCCGACCCGATGATTCCGGTGGCCTGATCTCGCCCCCATTGTCCAAGAACCGATGTCTTGCCTGATAAAAAGGAGAACACCATGACCATACATCTGGATTCCTTCACCGCCCACAACGCCACCCTGCAAACCCCGACCGAAGAGCTGGTGCCATCGCGTTACGCGCTGCGCCTCGGCAACATCGACGTGATGGTAATCAGCGACGGCGTCCTGCCGCTGCCGACCCAAACCATGTCGACCAACGCCGATCCCGCCGAGCGCGCTGCGTGGTTCAAAGAGATGTATCTGGGTCCCGACGCGTTCGACTGGGCACTCAATGTCCTGGTGGTGCGTAGCGGCGAGCAGGTGATCCTCGTCGACGCCGGCCTCGGCGGACAATTTCCCGGTTTCCCTCGCGCCGGGCAGTTTCCCAAACGCCTCGCGGCGGCCGGGATCGACCTCGCGGACGTCACCGATATTGTCATCACGCACATGCACATGGACCACATCGGCGGCTTACTCGTCGAGACGGTGAAAAATCGTCTGCACGACGACGTGCGCATCCACGTCACCGCCACCGAAGTCGACTTCTGGACCTCGCCGGACTTCACCAGCACCGACATGCCCGCGCCTGTGCCGGACGTGCTGCGGTCCACCGCCAACGCCTTCATCCAGCAATACCAAAGCAAACTGCACATCTTCGAGGACGCGTTCGAAGTCGCCCCCGGCGTGGTCGCAAAACTCACTGGCGGCCACACCCCGGGCCACTGCGTGGTTTACGTGAACTCCGGCGACGAACGCCTGACCTTTGCCGGCGACGCCCTGTTCCCGGTTGCCTTCGACCATCCGGACTGGCACAACGGCTTCGAGCACGATCCTGATGAAGCGGTGCGCGTGCGCGTGCGCCTGCTGCAGGAAGCAGCGGCCAGTGGCGAACTGTTTGTCGCCACACATCTGCCCTTCCCGTCGGTCGGCCGCGTTGCCGTCAATGGCGAGGCGTTCCGCTGGATTCCGGCGATCTGGGATTACTGATTGAGCTAGCGCCACACCGCTTCGCCCGGCCTTGGTCGGGCGAAGTTGTTTTCGCCTGTTACAGATCCGTTCCGGGACAACCGCTACCTTTCCTCCTTTACATGGAACGACGGTCGATCCTTGTTCTCTACCACTGAACCTACAGTGGAGGGATTGACCATGATTGCCCCTGAAACCGGTATGAAACCGGGTGAGCGTTACTGCATTGAAAGCGTCGAGCGCGCGCCGCAATTTCCTGGATTTTTCCTCGATGGCAAGTATTACCTGGGCCCCGAGTTGCAGACGGCCGTCGGCTGGCTTGAAGGACAGAATTTCCTGTATGACCAACTCGATCCCAATGGCGAGCCGGTTTATCCGGGCAGAATCGTTGGCACGATTACCGCGCGGACACTGGAACTGGGGGATGGGTTGCGTCTGAGCATCGAGGAAATGCCGTTTCAGGCAGAAGCCGTTTCACCATTGCGGACGTTTGACGAAGTGACCGTTGAAACCCGACCTCTGACGATATCGCAGCGGCATACAACAGCCGGCCGCCAGCCGATGCAACCTTCTGCGCTATTGGTTACAGGCGCGGCATTGCTGGTAGGGCTGTGCTTGTTGGCGATCAATCGTTCTGGCCGTCGAGGCAAATAGGCTTTGCACGACGCGGGCGGTGACCGTTTTTTTACGGCCCGCGATCAAAGGCTGATTACAGCGCTGGCTTCGCGCATGAAGATTTCCACGGTCTTCGGGCCGATGCCATCGAACTCCGCCAGTCGCTTCTCGAATGCCTGGCGATCAGGGCTTGCCTCGATCATATGGCTGACCTTGCCCGCGTACTCGTCGTTAAGCTTGCGTGCCAAGGCGTGCAGCCGCACGGCAGTGGTCTCGTCGTAACGCACGTAATGCGCCTCCCCTAGCATCGCGACCAGTTCACGATGGCTGCACGCAGCCAGTTTGCGCGGCGTATCGCGCCCGTGTTTATCGGCAATCACCCGATACGCTTCGGCGGCGATTTCAGCCTGTATCCGCTTGCCCATCAAGAAGCTCGCGAGCAGCCATTTGAACAAGCCACCGTCATCGTTGTGCTTAAGCTGAATGTTCAAATCCCTGGCGCTGATGGTCTTGTTCACCGCTAACCTCCGGAGTTGAAATCGTGGGGATTTTTCGTCCTTTGCCTGCCTGGTAAGTACTTGATCGTTAGGCTGCCGTCGGTTCCAACCGTTCAAAGCAAAACACCTACCAGCGGCCTGAAACGAACTCCCGAAAATCCTTTGAATTTTTTTCGTCGGCAAAACTCATTTGCGTATGAGCGTAAGGAGGAGCGCATGAGTAACGTCGACATCTTCGTCATCGAATACAAACTTCACGGCCAGCCAAAGTCATTCGTCATCCGCGCAAAAACCATGCGCAACGCTGACGCATGGCACTGGGCAAGTTGCGACGCCGGCATTGCGCCGATTCCAAAACCCGGCAAGCCTCCGTTGAAAGTCATCTCCAAACCCCAAGCCGAGCGGTTCGGTATCACCGAGGTGAAATGGCGCGAAACGGCGACGGTGGACTGGACGGAGGCTTAGTCATGTTCAAACAGATCGGTAAGATCATCTGGGTGAGGTGCCGGTGGCTGACGGTGGGGTTTGGCAGTCACCGTGAGCAAATCATCGCTGGCGAGCACTTAAAGGCTCGTCAGCGGCTCATTGAGCAAAATCAGCATTCCGAAAGAGGCCTGCCTTACTGCACATTCAGTTGAAGCAACTCACCACCCTCTTCACTCAGACGCTGCAGATATGCACCGGCGTCAAGCAACTGATAAGGAAAGTAAAGACCTGCCGGAGTCGGCGGCTGACCATCCAGCCCAAGCAATCGCTCCAGCAGCATGGCGACGCTCAGACCCGTCAACGCTGCAGCGCCTGCCGGGTGAACGAGAGCATGCCGGGTGTGCAACGGGCGCCCTTGATGATCCTCACCCAGCAGTTCGATGAGAATCTCGGTCGACATCGGCCGACCCGAGCGCCGCGATGAACTCACTCCGCTGGCGAGATTGAACTGAACATTTGGCGCATCGGTGGCCGCCGCCAGCCCGGTGACATCGATGGACGAGAAGCCGCTGGCTTGCATCGCCGTGCCGTCCAGTACTCGGAAGCTGACGTTCTTGTCCACCCCTTCGCGCCAGAGGTAATCGCCCTCGCGCCGAGTCAGGGCGGCGGGCAGCATCTTGTTCAGGTGTTCGAAATCCTTGGCCACCGCCGGCCCGCCGCCATCCTGCTCGTCGACCAACGCATCGATGCGGATGTCGCGCACCCGGGCAAACGCCTTGGCAAGATGCAGCGTCGCCACGGTCGTCGCGCCCACCATCCATTCGTAACCCAACACAATGGGCGACGCATCAGGTCGATGGATGAAATTGGCAATTTGCGGCGCTATCTCGAAAATGCCGGAAGAAATGCTCAGGTGCGGCACCCGTCGCCTCTGCGCGAAACGCAACCCGGCAAGGGAATGATCCATATAGAAAACCGCTACGGCGCTGACCGGGCGATCACCCAGCCCAAGGTCATCGGCAGCAGGGTCAATGACCACGCCCTGCGCCCCGCCCATTTCCTCGGCGGCTTGCTCAGCCTTGGCCAGGTCTCGGCCGCCGATCAGCAACGGGACGCCGGGATAAGCAGCACGCAACGCTTCGGCAGAACGGTGGCCAATGGCGCCGGAACCACCCAGGAACAAAATCGGGTGAACTGACATGGGTATCCTTCCTCGTCTTTTGGGGTTGTAACCTAGTGTTGGTGCGTGCCCTGTCGTGAGGGTTCCCCGCCACTGCCTGAGCTGGAGAGTGGACCGACGAATGTCATTTTGAACAGCGTGTTGATGAGCCGTGTTTAGGCGTCTTTCATGGTTGTTTAAAAGACACGTCGCGTTACCTGCTTAAGGCTACAACGTCTTGCGCCATTGCCTACGACTACGCCAGAATCCGCCGGCTTGTGCGTCTGCGGCGCGGGTTTTATCGTTCCTGGGTCACTGAAAAACAGTGATGGGGTTTGGTAGCCCGTTTCCATATGACGCATAACGTCACCGTGCGCAGATGCTTTTCAGCATTTGTCTTATGGTGGCCATGCGCAGGGCGCCCTCGGGCGCGCCGGATTTTCCATATGGGCCGGTCTACCAACCTTCGTATGGCCACCACCTTTCGTTTGGTAGCGAAGGTGATGGCTCCTTAAGTCCCATATGGAGCTTCATCTATGTTCAAACCAACGCCGAATCCCCCAGAAACCGATCCAGTCTCACCCTACAAATTTCCAGACTCGCGAACACTCAACGACGCCGCCGAACGCGCCCTCGATTACTACCTCACGCCAACACAACGCATCATGGGCAGCGACCAGAAACACGCTCCCATGTTTCAGGCCAACTCCGATTACGACAGCGAGTCCCTGCTCGTTAACGCCAGCGAATCTCTCAGTTCAGCCACCGAAATGCTCTGCAACTTCGCCGCCCTCCTCGACCCAGGCCACCGCAAAACTGCGCTGGGCATTGCGCAAGTGGTAATGCTGGGCGAATTGGCGGTAAATCAAGCGCTGGATAATGTTGTGCCGGTGGATTGATGAGTAATCCCTTTGTGGCGGCGTTCTGGCTGCTGTCACAAAGGGATCAGGATTGCATTTGGCGTCGGCTCTCGGCCAAAAGCCGTCAGCTGCAATTAAAACTAAACGGCTACGTGTTTACCCAACTCAATTTTACTGAAGGAGCTTCAAGGCGCGATCAAAGTCGAACAGCTCCACCTGCGCCGCGGCAAGTGCCAGACGTTCCGCCAGCGCTCGATCGAGTGGCCTGTTGCGCAGGGCCGCCAGCACGTCCAAAGCCGCCGTATCTCCTTCGTCCAGAAGAACAATAAGCCTGTTCAGTTGCTCGCTGATTCCCGAGTCGTCCAGCAGGTCACCCTCCGTGGAGGCCAGTGTGTCCGCCTCAAGGTTCGCCAGACTCGCGAGGGTCGGGAGCAAGTAATGCTCGACCTGAATCGCTAGCGCTTGTACGACTTCAGCCGGTTCGTTGTCCTGACAGGCCTGTTCTAACAACGTGCTGGCCTGCGCCACGGCCTTGGCGCCGATGTTGCCGGCGGTGCCGCGCAAGCTGTGCGCCAGTCGTGCGGCAGCAGCAGAATCCGGGTCGATTCGTGCGGCCTGGAATTGCTCGAAAAAATCTTTCTGAGTATCACGAAACTTGCAGAGCAGACGTAAGTAGAGATCCCGCCGCCCCATGCAGGTGGCGAGTCCCGCCGCCAGGTCAATGCCCTCAAGACGATCTGGCAATCCATCGACCAAACCTGCGTTCAGCGAAGCTTGAGCGGCTCGTGGCTTGATCCATTTTGCCATTGTGGCGAACATGGTTTCGACATTGAGTGGCTTGGAGATATGGTCGTTCATACCGCATTCGAGGGCGCGCTCGCGGTCACCGTCCATGGCGTTGGCGGTCATGGCGATTACTGGCAGAGTGCGGAAGCGCGGTTGCTGACGAATTTTCCGGGTGGCCGTGTAGCCATCCATCACCGGCATCTGGCAATCCATCAGCACGCCATCGAAGTCGTCATCCTCGCCGAGAATATCCAGGGCCTCTTGGCCGTGCGTGGCGAGTCGCAAGCGTATTCCGACGCTCTCCAGTAGCTCGCTGGCCAGTTCCTGATTCAGATCGTTGTCTTCGACCAGAAGCAGTCGCGCGCCATTGAGGCTGGCGACGGTGTTGGCATTGTGCAGGGAGCGTTCGCCAGCCCGAGTATCGCTGTGGGTGTCTCTGCCCATCACGACACCGATGGCTTCAAGTAACGAGGACGGCGTGACAGGTTTGGTCAGTACCACCGGCAACTGGATGCCCTGGCGCTCGGCTTCTTCGCGGGCTTCTTCGCGGCCAAAAGCGGTCACCATGATCACCGATGGCGTGCGCATCAGGCTGGCGGAATGCATTCTGCTCACAGCCTCCATGCCATCCATGCCGGGCATCCGCCAGTCCATCAAGACCAGATCGTAAGGCAGCACCTTGTGCTCGGCGTCGGCCAACATGCGCAGCGCCAGACTACCGCTCTGCGCGACATCCACTTCCAGACCAAAGCTGCGCGCCATGCCCGAAAGGATTTCACGGGCACTGGCGTTGTCATCCACGACAAGCACGCGCATGCCCAACAGCTCGCCAGCCTTGAACATGCGACGCGGCGGAACATTTTGCTGTACGCCGAGTTGTACCTGGAAGTGAAACGTGGAGCCGACTCCCGGTTGGCTTTCAACCCAGATTCGACCGGCCATCAGCTCCACCAGCTTCTTCGAGATGGACAATCCCAGCCCGGTGCCCCCGTACTTGCGAGTGATCGAACTGTCAGCCTGACTGAACGACTGGAACAGGCGTGAACACTGCTCGACGGTCATGCCGATGCCCGTATCGCGCACCCAGAAATGCAGTTGCACGTGTTCGTTGTGAGAAGCAACTTCTTCAACGCCGACCACGATGTCACCGTGCTCGGTGAACTTGGCCGCGTTGTTGCCGAGGTTGATCAGCACCTGCCCCAGACGCAAGGGATCGCCCAGCAGTGCCGTGGGCAGGTCGGGCGGGATCTGAAACAACAACTCCAGCCCCTTGTCCTCGGTCTTCAAGCCGATCATGGCAGCGAAGCTGTCGAGTACATCTTCCAGACGGAACGGGATCTGTTCGAGACTCATTCGGCCGGCTTCGATCTTTGAGAAATCAAGAATGTCGTTGATGATTCCCAGCAGGTTCTCCGCTGATCGGTGGACTTTTTCAATGTAGTTGCGCTGGCGCTTATCCAGTTCGGTACGCAGCGCCAGGTGGCTCATGCCGATGATGGCGTTCATCGGTGTTCGGATCTCATGGCTCATGTTGGCGAGAAACTCGCTCTTGGCCTGCGTGGCCTCCTCGGCCGCAGCCCTTGCCTCTGCCAGTGCGGTGACATCGATGTTGATGCCGGTTGCGCGCAATGGCTTGCCGTCAGGCGTGCGTGAAAAGCGATTCAGCGACCGGAACGTGCGCACCTGCCCATCGTTTTTACGCACAATCCGGAAGTCGAACTCGGCGCGATCATCGCCACTCTGGACGGCACTCTCGAACGTGCTGCTGACCCGCGCCAGATCGTCGGGATGCACCAGTGCCTTCCAGTGCGCCAGCGTACCGCCGAAGCCGCCTGGCTCCAGACCAAACAGGGTTTCGAGTTGGGGTGTCCAATAGTTTGTGCCGCTGACCAGGTCGACGTCGAACAGCCCGATGTCACCGGACTCCTGCGCCAGATTCAGACGATCGCTGGCCGTGCGCAGCCTGGCTTCCATCGCCCTGCGCTCACTGACATCGCGCACCGAGGCGCACACACAGACGCCACGCCCCTCCAGACGCGGTAGATGGGAAAGGCCGATTTCCACGGAAAACAAACTGCCGTTTTTGCGTACGCCGCTCAGATCGTCAAGATCGCCGCCCATCTGCCGGGTTCCGCCGCTGGCAATGAAGCCGTCGCGTAACCTGACATGGCGCTCGCGGGCAGCCTGCGGTACCAGACGCTCGATGCTGGCGCCAATCAGCTCGCCGGGGGCGTAGCCAAACAGGGTATCCATTTGCGGGTTGGTCATCAGGATGCGACCGTCGGCGCCCAGCACCAGCATGCCGTCCGGTGCTGCCTCGATGATGCCGCGGTACCAGGCTTCGGTGGCGCGCAATGCGGCCTGCTGGGCCTCCAGCTCGCTGGCCTGGTGCTCCAGTTGCAAAGCCTGCGCGCCCATTTCGTCTGCCTGACGGCGAGTTTCCAAGAGCAGCGCCTGAGCTGCCTCACTGCGTTCCATAATGGCCATGGCGCCGGCCAGCCGGGGCAGGACTTCTTGCAGCAGCAGCGCTTCATTCTCTTCCAGTTGGCGAAAACCGGCCATTTCCATCACCCCGAGCAGGCGTTCGCCACGCATCACGGGCTGAACCAACAGGACGCTGGCGGGGGCTGCGCCCAACGGCGTGCGCACATGCCAAAACGGCTCCGGTAGATCCTGAAGCTGGCGGGGCTGGCGATCCAGTGCGCACTGGCCAAGCAACCCTTCACCGAGATCAAGTTCAGCGGGGAGCGGGTGAACACTGTCCACCGCATAACCGCCAACCAGGCGCAGGCGTGCCGCGCCTTCATAGAGAACGTAAAGCGCTCCCTGGCACATGCCCAACTGCGGCGCGATGTGGCTGAAAAAAGCCTGGGCCAACTGCTGCGGCGTCTCCGCCTGTTGCAGATCCACTTGCAGGAGCGAGGTGTGGTTTTTGATCCAGCGCTGGCGCTCAAGCTGACAAGCTTCCAGCTGCAGCGTGGCGATGGCACGCGCCAGGTCGCCGGTTTCGTTGCGAAGATCGGTGTGCGGGATGTGACCGTCCAGCTTGCCGGACGCCAATTCGTCCACCGCCACGCGGACGCGATTCAACGGCACGCGAATGGAATAGCTGACCAGCCAGGTCAACAGCAAGGCCAGCGTCGACCCACCCAGCAGCAAGATGGACGTAATCGCAGTACTTCGCTCTGCGTACTCCGCCAGGTTCTTCGCTGTATCGTGGATGTCGGCTTCCTTGTTTTTCTCGATCTTGTTGAGCAGCCCGTCGCCGCCCTGTTCCAGCGCAAGAAAATCCTTACTGTTGAGCAACATCAAGGCCTGACCCAAGGAACCCTTGCCGGCCAGCTCCAGTGCCTCATCGCCGTCTTTTTGCAGACGCTTTAATACCATTTCGAATTCCAGCAGGCTGCTGATGCTGCTCTGCCTGCGCAGCGTTGGACGAACCTGCTCCAGCGCTTCGTGGAGTCGCGCCTGGGCGACATCCAGCTGGGCTCTGGCGCTGATACGGATGTCTGCGTTGTTGGTCGCGATTGCACGTTGCATGGCGAGCAACAGATGCGGCAACTGCACCCGAACCTCCTGCACATGCTGAATACCTACCAGATCCTGTTGGTACAACTGCTGCATTTCAGTTCTTAGCGAATACTGCGTGCGCAGGCTTTGCACGCCCAATATCAGGATCAATATCAGCAGCGCAGCGAAGCCGATGATCAATTTACTGCGCAGAGACAGGCGCTCGAGCATCTCGAACAGTCTGTTCATAAACGGCCTCTTTCAGCTGGATGTGCAGAGTAATGCGCGGGGTTCAGGGACGTTCGGCAATCTGCTCAAGCAGTGCTAACTGCCTGGCCATGTCCTGGTCGCTGTCGGCAAATCGCTCGGCAATTGCGCGGAACTGCTCGGCATTGGCGAGAAACGCGTCACAGATGTCCGGATCAAAATGCGAGCCCCGGCCTTCGCCGATGATTTTCACCGCCTGCTCGTGAGGCATGCCGGGTTTGTACACGCGGCGACTGATCAGCGCATCGTAGACATCTGCCACGGCCATTAACCTGGCGCTGATCGGGATATCGTCGGCGGCCACGCCTTGCGGATAGCCACTGCCATCCCACTTTTCCTGATGGCCGTAGGCGATTTCCTTGGCCAAATGAAGGAAATCGACGTTTATGCCTAATTGATCCTCCGCGTGCTGGATGGCGTCACGCCCCAATGTGGTGTGGGTCTTCATGATCTCGAATTCTTCAGCGGTGAGCCGTCCCGGTTTGAGCAGGATGCGATCGGGAATGCCAATCTTGCCGATATCGTGCAGCGGTGCCGATTTGAAGAGCAGCTTGATGCTGTCCTCGTCGAGGAAGTGCCGAAAGCGCGGGTGGTTGCGCAACAGTTCAGCCAAGCGTTTGATGTAGTGCTGGGTACGGCGAATGTGGTTGCCGGTTTCGTTGTCACGGGTTTCGGCCAGCGAAGCCATGGCGTGGATGGTGACATCCTGGATGGCGATCACCTCCTGGGTGCGGCGCTGCACTTCCCGCTCCAGAAACTCATTCTGATTGCGCAGGAAATCGGCAACGGACTTGAGCTTGATTTGGGTCTCGACCCCGGCCATGAGCACCGGGGGGATGATCGGCTTGGTGATGTAATCCGCAGCCCCGAGGCTCAAGCCGCGAATCTCGTCCTCCGTGGCGGTCATGGAGGTGAGGAAAATGATCGGTATATGGCGAATGCGAACGTCAAGCTTGAGCTGCTCGGCAATGTCATAACCGGACAAGCCCGGCATCATGATGTCCAGCAGGATCAGATCGGGAAGCGGGTCGGCCTGCAGAAGGCGTAGGGCCTTTTCGCCGCTGTTGGCGGCCTTGACCCGATATTTGTCCTTCAGCAACTCGGCGATCAACATCAGGTTGTCGGGGGTATCGTCGACCACCAGAACGGTCGCTGATGGATAAACGCCCTGAGTGCTATCCATGGTTGTTGGCTCCCTTGCCAGACAATTAAGGAGTTGGCGCACGTGCACCAGTCTCTTGCTGGCAAGCGTAGCTATAAAAGCTGCAATCGCTAGGCGGAGATCTGTAGGCTGGTTCCCGGCATCAGGTGGATCAACTCTGGATAGAGCGCTCGTAAATTAACGAGCATGGGCTTCAGCGTCCGGTTCAGATAGCGCGATAAAAGCCTTAACGTGCTGGGCGACGGCAAGCAACCCCATTCGATTTGACCGATATCGGATGGCTTGCACACTTCCCGGCACATCAATGATGGTCATTTTTCCCTATTGATTGATCGACGTGCCAAATGCAACGGCTCGGCGAAGGCGCCGGGCCGTGAAGAGCCGTGCTTAGAGGAACGTGAGGACAGCGTTGAACACCAGTGCCGCGACAAAGCCAAGTGGCGCTGCGCGAAACAGGAGCTGCTGGAACAGTGAGCTGCGACTCTGCTCCGTGACACATGAGCCTAATATCAAGCTACCACCAGAGGAGAACGGCGAGATGGAGGTGGCTTGAGCGCCGACGACAATGGCCACAAACAGGATCATCGGATCTAGCCCCAGTGCCGTGGCAAGCGGTGGCACCAACGGGAACAGCGCCGGCGTCACCACCCCCAGCGTGCTGGAGAACAGCGACATGAACGCCGCCACCACACCGAAGACAATCGGCACCATGATCGGCGCAATGCTATTGCCCATCCACGATGCCAGCAAGCCGATGGTCCCGGCCTTGATCGCGACCGAGATCAGCATGCCCACACCACAGATCATGATCAACGTGCCCCAAGGCACAGACGCCATTGCCTTGCGTTCGTCGCCCAGTTTCAGCAAGAGCGCGATCACCGAGAACAGGCTGGCGATCAAACCGATGTCCATCTTCGAATTGATGAAGCTCACCGTGGAATTTTCCGGGAAGACAATTTGCGCGACGGGTGCCGCCAGTACGATCAGCATCATCGCTAACGTCAGCCACAGGGTGATTGTCTGCTCGCGGTTCAGCGGCGTCGGCACGGCGACCGCATAAGCGGACGCTTTCATCGCCTTGCCATGGCCGGTGAGAAACACTAATACCGAAATCACCGCCAGCGGTATCACCAGGGTACTGGCGAAAATCGCTGCGGCGTTGATGAAGGCCTCGTTTTCCGGGATGCCAGCATTGGCCATCAAGCCACGAAAAATGATTCCACTCTGGCTGGAGACGAAGTTGGCTCCGCTCAAGGCGCCATAGTTGACCGCCATGCCGCCCGTGATCAGGCTCATCCCGGTGCGCTCGCACAGCAGCAGCGTGATGGGCGCCATGAACGCCAGCACTGTGTAGTAGCCCGCCCCCATCGCCGAGATGGTGGTTGCCGTGAAGAAGACCGCGAACGGCAACAATTGAGGCATCGACCGGCATCGATAAATCAGATGCTCCGCCAATTTTTCAAGCGTGCCATTGACGGTGGCAAAACTATAGAACAGACAAACCGAGAAGATGATGAAGAAAATCTTCAACGGCCACAGGCTGATGACGTCGGACGGGCTCAACCCCATGCCGTAACAGCCGATCAGGTAAGCAAAAGCGATGGCGAACAGACCTATGTTGATCTTGGTCTTGTAACCCAGGGCAACGGCGACAACGATTGCCGCGACGACGAGCAGGCTCATCATGATGAAAGTCCTATTGTTGTTATTGATCGTTTAGCAGCGTATTTCGAAGCCAAACAGCTTCGCTGGGTTGTCCTTCAGCACATGCGCCCGCTCGGCCGCGTCCGGCAGCAAGCCTTCGAGGAAAGCCACTTGCCGGGAATAGTCCGTCTGCTGTTCATACTGAGTGTTGGGCCAATCGCTGCCCCAGACGAGTCGCTGGAGACCGCCACTCGCGTCGCGCAACAGCGCCAGCCCATGCGATGCCTGGGCAAGATCGGATCGACTGCGGTACGGGGCGGAAAGCTTGAGCCACACCCCGTCATCCTTCAGCAACTCAAGAAACGCCTGATGGTTGGGGTTCCCGGCATCGATGCCCCCCGTCGGCAGGCCGAAATGATCGATGACCACGGTCACACCGCAGGCCCTGATGGCCGATACGATCGGCGCCAGGTCATCGATGCCGCGCTGAACTTCAACTTGCCATCCCCGCAGCGCCAACCGCTGGAACAGAGTGGTCCAGGCTGGGCCGCTGTAATCCGCCAGCGCCTTGCCAATGAGATTCAAACGGATACCAACCACACCCGCTTCGGCCAATTCGTCGAGCAGGGTTTCGCTGACGTCGACATCCACCACCGCCACCCCACGCAAGCGCTGCGGATAACGGCGCAACGCGTCGAGCATGAAGTGATTGTCGGTGCCCAGAAAGCTCGGCTGAATCAACACGCCGTGTGAAAAACCGTGGCGATCCAGGTGATCCACGTATTGCTCCACCAAAGCGTTGTAACGCGGGCTGTAGCGACGGTTGGCAACCATCGGCAGATCCTGGCGGAAGACGTGGGCGTGCGTGTCCACACCGGTGAAGGCAGGCGGGTGAAGGCTGGTCATAAACAGATAACCCCGTTCGTTTGTTGTTATGGAGAATCACCTGCCGCCATGAGAAATCAGGTTATTTGGCCCAATCCTGCAATCGTCAGCACGTGTACAGAAGCTGAAATTCATATATATGACTAGATCACCATATATTCAGGGATGGATATCTGTCAAACCTCACGCAGGTGATAAAGTGGCTGCGCATGCCGAAAAGGAATCAAAGAAAAAATGAACGCCCCTACCCTCGGATACGACGAGCGCTTGCCGCTCTATCAGCGCCTGCGAGAAGAAATGCTCGCCAAGATCGCCACCGGCGAATGGATGCCAGGCGCGCCCATCCCCACGGAGGCCGAGCTCACCAAACACTATGGTGTAGCCATCGGCACGGTACGAAAGGCCGTGGACACACTGGTCAATGAAGGCCTGCTCCTGCGCAGCCAGGGCCGGGGCACCTATGTGCGCCGTCCCAACTTCGATGCCTCACTGGCGCGATTCTTCAGGCAAGTGAATGCCGCTGGCGGGCGCGAAATACCGACCAGCCGCATCCTGGCAAAGAGCCGGCAAAAACCCTCTCAACCTGTGGCAACAGCCCTGAAATTGCAGGGCGACGAAGACGTCGTGCACCTGGAACGGCTGCGGATGGTTGAAAGCCGCACACTGTTTCACGAGGATATCTGGCTCCCCGCCACACGGTTCGGCGTATTGCTGGAAATTGAATCCGAAAGCTTCGGCGAACTGCTCTACCCGTTTTATGAAACCCAGTGCGGACAATGTATCGGCTCGGCGACAGAGACCCTCACCGTAGAGCAAGCCGACCGGGCCACCGCCAAAACCCTTTCAATCAAAGAAGGCGCCCCGGTCGTCACCATCGAGCGCACCGCCCTCGGCTATGACCGCTCCCCGCTCGAATACCGAATTTCCCGCGCGGCGGCCGAGGGGTTCAGGTACCAGATCGATATCTCATAAGCCCAGTGACAAGGGCTCCCACGCCCTAGCAGCCGGGGGTGTCGGGGTTACGCCGGCGGTCCAGCCGGGGGCGTAACCGGCTTGTTCAGGCTCAACCTGAGCCTCAGCTCTGTCATCTTTGGGGCGCCGGTAGCTGGCGGAGTAGATAGCCGCTATGGCGGATCGGCTCCGCTTGGAGAGCTAAACATTGCCCCACCAGGAGCTGCGCCTGTGGCGATGGCCGACTGTAGAGACGTTACCACCACCCGCCCGGCGCTTTCCGCTTGGTCGGGGACCGCGCTGGCGACCCAGTTCGACCACGCCAACGGCCCCCCCCAAAAAAGGCCAGGCCGTGTTTGGCTTGCTGCCCGCTGGGTACCTTCCGGCCAGCCTGTTGACGCCGATGGCGACCGGGCTGGGGGTATCCGAAGCGCTGGCTGGCCAAGCCGTGTGCCGCCCGAACGCAGAGAAAAACCTGTTATCCACCCATAAACCATCGTAATTTACCCGCCATAACTACAAGGTCGTTTGGGGATACACGTGGGAGCCTATCGTCTGTTGTTGGCCGTGCTGGTCGCTGTTTCGCATATGGGCAAGATGTTCATGGGGTTCAACCCGGGCGTGGTGGCGGTGATTTCTTTCCTGCTCATCAGTGGTTTTGTGATGACCTCACTGATCGAGCGCAACTACCAGGCGCCCGAGAAAGTTGGCCGGTTCTACCTGGACCGCGCCCTGCGCCTTTACCCGCAATTCCTGTTCTACTTCATCCTCTCTTGTGCGGTGATCTATTTCCTCCTGCCTGGCACGCCGCAATGGGCCGAATTGACCTTCAGAAACATCGCAGCCAGCCTGGCGATCGTGCCGTTGGGTTTCTATATGTTCGGCGCGAGCGGATCGTGGATTTTGCCTCCGGCCTGGTCGCTCGGGCTTGAGATGTGCTTTTATCTGGTGATCCCGTTCCTGCTCATCTACCGAGCACGGGGCGTGGCTTTCGCCTTGTCCGTTGCGGTCTTCATCCCCGCGTGCCTGGGTTTCGTCAACACCGACTACTACGGCTACCGCTTGTTGCCCGGCGTGCTGTTTATATTCCTGTGCGGCAGTTACCTCTACAAACCGCAGGCCAAGGGATTAATAATCGCCGCAGGTACCGCTGCGGCAGCGGCATTGATCTTTGCAGCGATCATGATGGGCTGGATCGAACGTCGGCCGTCCAACGCCGAAGTGGCCGCCGGCATTGCCCTGGGCATCCCTGCCGTGTACGGGCTGACAACACTCAAATTTCACCGGATTGACGAGTTTCTCGGGAACATCAGCTACGGCGTATTCCTCAATCACTTCCTGGTGATTTACTTCCTGCACGGCCTCTGGCCGATCACCTCATTCGATTGGTCCAAGGTTGCAACGGTGTTGGTGCTGTCGTTCTTGCTCAGTGGTGTTTCGTATTACTGCGTCGAGCGGCCAGCGTTGAAGTTTCGGCATAAACTTCGGGCCGGCGCCAAGGATCGAGTGGGGGCCGTTCGGGCAAGTGAGGCAACGGCTTGACGGCGACAGGCGACAGATCACGCTGCTGAACGTGGTCTGTCTCTCACATTCATGTGCCTAAGCGAGCGCGGTCATTCGCGAACCACTGCTGGCGGCGCTATGATCGCAACACCCGACGTCTTGAACACAAAACCCATGCCCACGCCAAAAACCCGCCCTACCCCCGCCCCGTTCCTCAACCCCGGCGAATCCGTGGTCCTGTTCGATGGCGTGTGCAAACTCTGCAACGGCTGGGCGCGTTTTTTGATTCGCCATGATCATCAACGTCGCGTGCGTCTGGCAGCGGTGCAGTCGCCGGAGGGACAAGCCTTGCTCGCGTGGGCCGGCCTGCCAGTCGACCAATTCGACACCATGGCGGTAATCCGTGACCGTCACTACTGGGAACGTTCAGACGCGTTCTTCGAAGTCATCAGCCAACTACCCGCCCGCTGGCAGCCATTGCGGCTGCTACGCGTATTTCCGCGCGGCCTGCGCGACTGGGCCTACGACCGCATCGCGCTGAACCGCTACCGACTGTTCGGCAAGTACGACACCTGCCTGCTGCCAACCCCGGATCATCAACAGCGCTTTCTGAAAATAACTACGCCAGAAAGCTAATCAACTGCACCGGTGTCATCTTCGTCACCATCATCAGCACGATGACAAACATTCCGGCAAACCCGAGCACGCCCATCCAGAACCACTTCCGGTAAACGGCTTGATACTGCTCATCAAGCCCCGTCCCCGCCTCGCTCGCACTCGACGCCATCACATACAGGCGCTTCTGCAGGAGCAACACCGGCAGCCACAGCGAGCCGACGCAGAAGAAGACGATCAGCGAGGTCAGCACCCACTCGGTGCTCATCGACAACCCCGAAAGCCGCATCAGCAGATAACCGGTGACGATCTGCACAAACCCGGCCGGCGTGGTGATCCAGGTGTCGAAGCGCACCACCATGCGCGCGACGTGCGCGATCACGTACGGATTGCCGGTGCGGCTGGCGGCGATCAGGTAGAGGTAGGAGCCCATGCCGAAACCGAACAGGAAGATCGCGGCGATGATGTGCAGGTACTTGAGGCACAGGTAGAGCATGTCAGCGCTGCCCGTCCGAAAAATGCACGGCCAGGCTCAGGTTGTCCGGGTCGTTGATCGCGGCCATGTACTCGGCGACGCTGATTTCGCCCACGCACGGTCTGGCGCCGGCGGTTGGCACGTAACCCTGGGCCATTTTCGTGGCCAGGGCCACGGCGGCGCAGCTGGGGATCTCCGGGCCTTTGTCGTTCAAAGCGGTGAGTTGCGCGGTCATCGACAGCGCTTTGCCATCAACACCAAGGCCCTGCACGTCGATGTACATCGCACTTTTGCCATCGCCGAATCGCTCAAATCGCATGCCCAACCGATGCAGTCTTCCGGCCCACAAGGCATGGTCGCGCACCAGCCCGACTTTCAGCGCCTGCGCCAGCAAGCCGTTGGCGATACCGCCGAGCTTGAGACCGGCGCCGGCCTTGAAGCTCAGGGTTTGCGCACCATAACGACCGGCGAAGATGTCCATGTCCGGGACATCGACGTTGGCCAGCAATCGCGTGCCCATCTGCGGCATCTTGCGCAGGGTCAGGTCCAGCCAGCCCGACACTTCATGGACTTTGCCGTTCTTGAGTTGCTTGATCGGTTTGCCGGCGTAAGCGAGTACGCCTTCGATGGTCGACAGCCCGGGCATTTTTGCCGAGGAAGAAATGCCATGCTCGATCGAGTCAATGCGCGAAAAGCGCTGGCGCTGCTCATCAATGATCGCGGAAGACAGCGTCGGCACCGAACTGCAACCACTGAGGATCGCCACGCCCGCTTGTTTCGCCCGCGCGTCGAGCACGTCGATGCCGTTGACGAAGGTGCGGCAGTCCGCGAGGTCGCAGTAGTTCACGCCGGCATCGATGCAACGCTGCGCAACGGCATAGGCTTGCCCCTGAAACGGCCCGCCGGTATGGACGACCAACTGAATGTTCAGCGCACGCAAAGCGGCTTCGAACTCCGTCCCCATGGCATCGCCGCACCAGCCTTCGCAGACGTTTCCCGAATGGCTGTTGAGCTCATCGAGTTTGCGCTGCAACTTGCGCGGATCACGACCCGAGAGCACCAGCCCGATGTCCGGCATCAGCGCCAGATGTCTGCACACGATGCTGCCGAAATTTCCGTAGCCCCCGACCACCATCACCCTGAACGGCATGCAATTCTTCCCTAAGTCATTTCATCAAACAGGCGGGAAGGATATAGGGCCGAACGTCAGCAGGCCATTCAGATCAGTTGTTCGCCAGCCGACGCGATCCATTTGCGCAGCAGACAGCCAGAGTGTGCCGTCGCGATTGTTGGTTGATGAAAGACGCAACACAAGACGTGAAAACTCAGCAATTCCAGGGGGCTTCGGCGTCGGCGTCGATGCCGTATTTCGCCCGAGCCTCGGCATGTGCCTGCGGATCGACTGAAGCCAGCGCCGCCAAAACGATGTGATAGCGATCCACTTCAAAGAAGCTGCGCAACGCCGAACGTGTGTCGCTGCGTCCAAATCCGTCGGTGCCCAGGCAGATGCACGGCGCCTGTAAATACGGCACCACCAATTGTGCATAGGCACGCACGTAATCACTGGCCGCCACGACTGGAGCGTTACCGGGCAGACAATGCAGCAGGTGACTCTGGCACTCGACATCGCCGCCGAACACTTGCTGACGCTGCACCTCGCGGGCATCCCGGGCGAGTTCGGAGAAGCTGGTCACGCTCCACACTTCGCTGCTGACTTGCCACTCTTGATCCAGCATATGTGCGGCGGCAATCACCTCGCGCAGAATCGCTCCCGAACCCAGTAAACGAACCGCCGGCACCCCCTCGCCATAGCGGGCATAGAGGCGCATGCCGCGAATCACGTCCGCGTGTTCGTCTGGTTCAAGTGAGGCCTGAACGTAGTTCTCGTTGGTTACCGTCAGGTAATAGAACTCATCCTCTTGCTGCTCCAGCATGCGCCGGGCGCCATGGTCGATGATCACCGCCGCCTCGCTGGCAAATGCCGGGTCGTAGGCGCGGCAGTTGGGCACAGTGGCTGCCATCAACTGACTGGAGCCGTCCTGATGCTGCAGTCCTTCACCCGCGAGCGTTGTGCGCCCCGATGTGGCGCCGATCAAAAAGCCTCTGGCGCGCTGGTCGGCGGCAGCCCAGATCAGGTCGCCAATGCGCTGAAAGCCGAACATCGAGTAGTAAATGTAGAACGGCAGCATCGGCTCGCCATTGACGCTGTAGGACGTCGCCGCAGCGATCCAGGAAGAAATCGCACCGGCTTCGGTGATGCCTTCTTCGAGCAGTTGGCCGTCGGTCGATTCCTTGTAATAGAGCAGCGCGCCGGCATCTTCTGGCTCGTACAACTGGCCGACGGATGAATAAATCCCGATCTGCCGGAACAGATTCGCCATGCCGAATGTGCGCGCTTCATCGGCGACAATCGGCACAATGCGCGGCCCCAATTGTTTGTCCCGGATCAGATGGGTGAACAGTCGCACCACCGCCATGGTCGTCGAGTTTTCACGCTCATCGGCCTTCAGCGCAAAACGGCCATAGCTGTCGAGCGGTGGCACTGCTATTGGTGCTGCCACACCGTTGCGCTTGGGCAAGTAACCGCCGAGTGCCCGTCGCTGCTGATGCAGGTATCGCAACTCGGGGCTGTCGTCAGCCGGTTTGTAGAAGCGCATTTCTGCCACGGCCTCATCATCCAGCGGCAAGGCGAAACGATCACGGAATGCCTTGAGCACCTCGATATCGAGTTTTTTCTGCTGGTGCGAGGTGTTGCGCGACTCGCCGATCTGGCCCATGCCGAAACCTTTCTTGGTTTTGGCGAGCACCACGGTTGGCCTGCCCTTGTGCTTGCGCGCGGCCTCGAACGCGGCATGCAACTTACGAAAGTCGTGACCGCCCCGGCGCAACGCGTCGATCTGCTCCGGGCTCATGTCTGCAACCAACGCCTGCAACTGCGGGTCCTGGTCGAAGAAATGGCTGCGGTTATACGCACCGTCATTGGCCCCCAGATTCTGGTACTCGCCATCCACCATCCCGGCGAAGTGGCGCAACAGTGCATGG
This sequence comes from Pseudomonas sp. H1_D05, assembly GCF_054682705.1. Classification (NCBI taxonomy): domain Bacteria; kingdom Pseudomonadati; phylum Pseudomonadota; class Gammaproteobacteria; order Pseudomonadales; family Pseudomonadaceae; genus Pseudomonas; species Pseudomonas sp. H1_D05. The sequence goes on along the minus strand of NZ_CP162825.1, from coordinate 4,715,681 downwards.
CCGTCATCGCGGGCAAACAATGGGTCCCAGTCCGAACCCCACAGCACCTTGATCACATTCCAGCCAGCGCCGCTGAACAGTGACTCCAGTTCCTGAACGATTTGCCCGTTGCCGCGTACGGGGCCGTCGAGACGCTGCAGATTGCAGTTGATCACGAAGGTGACGTTGTCGAGATTCTCCCGCGCTGCCAGCGAAAGCGCGGCGATGGACTCCGGCTCGTCCATCTCGCCATCACCAAAGACGCCCCAGACATGCCGCCCCTCCGTCGAGGCAATCCCACGGTGCTGCAAATACCGCAGGAACCGCGCCTGGTAAATCGCATTGATCGGGCCAATACCCATTGAGCCCGTGGGAAACTGCCAGAAGTCGGGCATCAGCCAAGGATGCGGATAGGAACACAATCCGCCGCCCTTCACTTCTTGCCGGTAACGCTCCAGTTGCGACGCCTGCAAACGCCCTTCAAGAAAGGCCCGCGCGTACACGCCGGGGGCAGAGTGCGCTTGGAAGTAAACCAGATCACCGCGCCCGGCTTCGCTGTCCGCACGGAAAAAGTGATTGAAGCCGACCTCGAAAATTTCCGCCGCCGAGGCGTAACTGGCGATGTGACCACCCAATTCGCCATAGGCCTTGTTCGCCTTCGCCACCATGGCCAGGGCGTTCCAGCGAATGATCGAGGTGATGCGCTCCTCCATCACCAGATCCCCGGGATAAACCGGCTGCTGTTCGAGCGCGATGGTGTTCTGGTACAGCGAATACGCACTCGCCGTCGTTTGCACGCCGAGACGGCTGGCCTGCTCGGCCAGTCGCAGCAGCAAGAACCGCACGCGCGGTCTGCCGCCGACTTTCGCGACACCTGCCAGGGCTTCCAGCCACTCGTTGGTTTCAATGGCATCGATGTCTTCGTGAACCGGCGTACCGTGGGTTGGCCGTTGCGCGGTATCTTTCATGGCTGCACACCCTGACAGGTTGAATGGACGACTGGATCAGTTCGACACGTGCTCAAGAAATATCAGTTGCAACGGCTCTTCCAGCAGGTCATCCGCCGCGGCGGCAAAGCGCTTGAAGTAAGGCATGGCGAAATGCGCATCCAGTGCCGCCTGATCCTTGAAGGCCTCGCGCATGTAGAACGTGCCGCGCTGGTCGCGCAGTTCAAACAACACATAGTCGAGATTGCCCGGCTCTGCGCGTGTCGGCTCAACCAGCGCCAGCAAGCCTTCTTTCAAGGCCTGTTCCTGGCCTGACCTGGCCTTGAGCACGGCAATCGAGATCAATGTTTCTGTGGACTGGCTCATCTTCAATACTCCTGGGACCGGGTGCCTTCAGAGAAAGGTAAACAGCGACTGGGACGGCAAGCGGGACTTGGGCAGGCCTGCGTTGAAGTCTTCGCTGCTGTGATAGCCCAGGCTCACCACGACCAGACTGGTGAAGCCCTGTTCGCGCAGGCCCAGTTCACTGTCGAGGACTTTGCTGTCGAAACCTTCCATCGGCGTCGCGTCGATACCCAGCGAGGCGGCACCCAGCAGCAATGTGCCCAGCGCGAGGTAGGTCTGCTTTTCCATCCAGTGCTGCAGGTCTTTCTGATCGAAGCGATGCAGATCGACAAAACCGCGCCGTCCACGCTCCTGCCCTGCTCGCGCCTCGGCATTGTGAAAACGCCCGTCCATGGCTTCCTGAGCCAGCAACGCCTGCAGGTATTCCTCGGGCAGATGCGTGCGAGTGCAGAAGACGATGACGTGCGACGCGTTGAGTATTTTCGGCTGGTTGAAGCTGAACGGCCCCTGAGTACTGTGGGCGATTCGCGCCCGGCTCTGATCACTCTCGGCAACCACGAAATGCCAAGGCTGGGAGTTGACCGACGACGGGCTGTTGCGCAGTTGTTCCAGCAGCGACTCCAGTGTGTGCCTGGGGATCTTGCGGTCGGCATCGAAAACTTTTGTGGTGAAACGGCGCTTGGCCAGAGAAACGAGATCCATGATTGAACTCCTGATCTGAAAAGTGAAAACGTAGAACTCAATGCCGCTTGGAAATCAGCGCGTCGGCGCCGGCGCTGCGTCGATCTTCAGACGCATCAGGCTGTAAGGTTTTTGCCGCTGATCCTGCCCGGAACGGAATGCCGCCTGGCGGTGCAACTGGTTGGCGATGAAATACAGATAGCCGTCGGGGCCAATCGACAATGTGTCTGGCCAGAGCAGGCGCGGGTCGTGTACCAGCGTTTGCCATTGGCCGTCCGGCAGACGCTTGCGGATCGAGTTGTGCTCGTAATCGCCGGCATAGACGGCGCCGGCGGCGTCAGCCTCCAGACCATCGGACGCGCCCTTCTCCCCCAGGTCCTGCACGGCGGCCGTCAGTTGCTGTTCACTGAAGTTGGCGTCACGCAGCAACGCGGTGGACACCGAATACAGGTGCCGACTCGACAGCGGTGTGAAATACAGTGTCTTGCCGTCCGCCGACAGCGCGATGCCGTCCGAGGCCACGCCCAGCGGTTTGCGCTTGCCGTCCGGACCTTCAACGGTGAGTGGCAGGCCTTCAACCACCGGGACAAAGGTCGGGTCAACCGAGGTCGCCGGCACACCGCTCAAGCGGCGCATGGCACTGCCGCTGGCGATGTCCATGACGATGATCGCGCCCGGTCCGCGCAGGGACGAGTCAGTGAGATAGACCGTTCCCTCCGGGCCTGTGCGAAAGTCGAAACGCATGTCGTTGACGTAGGTGCTCGGCAACATGACGTTGTCCGGGAACACCAGGCGCTTGACGATCTTGTTGCTGACCAGATCCACCGCGATCAGCTTCGCGCCTTTGGGTTTTGGGTCTGCGAAACCCGGCGCGGCGGTATCGAGCAACCAGACACGACCCCGCCCGTCGGCCACCACGCTCTGTACGCTGATCAGACCATTACTGGGATCGTTGAGGTTTTCCTGGTTGATCGCCGCGTTCGGGTAAGCCACGACTTTGCCGTCGCGGATCTCGCCCACGGTGAACGGCACGTTGTCGCCCCAACGCGGGAAGTTGACGAAGATGCGCCCGGTCTCGGTGACGGTCACGCCGGTGGGCATCGCGTCGTAGAACGCATGGACCTGTTCGAGCTTGCCGAAGGATCGGTCGGCGGGGGCATTGGCCGGCAACGCGACGGCGTTGATTGCATGGGCGAACGGCGCTGCCATGACCATGACCAATGCAGCAGAAAGCTTTTTCATACGCATGAGCTGCTCCTGACCGGCCCGCGTGCAGGCCCGTCTGAATGAATGAAATCAGAAACCTTCGAGTACCAGTTTGCCTCGGGCCTTGCCGCTCTCGACCAAGGCATGGGCACGGCGCATGTTTGCCGCGTTGATCGCGCCAAAATGTTCACCGACGGTCGTTTTCAAAATGCCCTGGTCAATCAGATCGCTGACGCGATTGAGCAGGTGATGCTGCTCAATCATGTCCGGGGTTTCGTACAGCGAACGGGTGAACATCAGCTCCCAGTGCAGCGACAGCGACTTGCGCTTGAGCGGCATTACGTCGAGGCTTTCAGGATCGTCGATCACGCCCAGACACCCTTGTGGTTGGAGCACTTCAATCAGCTGCGCAAAATGCTCCTCGGTATGGGTCAGGCTGGCGACATGGCTGACCTCGTCGATGCCCAGTGCCTGCAACTGTGCGAGCAGCGGCTGACTGTGATCGATGACGTGATGCGCGCCCAATTGCCGGACCCAGTCAGCCGTTTCCTGCCGCGAGGCGGTGCCGATGACGGTCAGCTGCGTCAACTGTCGGGCCAATTGCACCAGCATCGAACCGACGCCGCCCGCTGCCCCCGTGATCAACAGGCACTTGCCCTGCCCTGAACCTTCGGTGACACCGAGACGGTCGAACAACAGCTCCCAGGCGGTGATCGACGTCAACGGCAATGCCGCGGCATCCGCAGCACTTAACGAACGCGGTTTGTGCCCGACGATTCGCTCGTCCACCAGGTGAAATTCGCTATAACTGCCGGTGCGGGCAAGGGAGCCTGCGTAGAACACTTCGTCGCCAGGCTGAAACAGCGTCACTTCAGTCCCGACCTCGCGGACGATGCCGGCGGCATCCCAGCCGAGGATTTTCGGTTCTTTGGTGAAAGTGCCGGCGCGTACTTTGGTATCGACCGGATTGACCGACACCGCACGAACTTCTACGAGCAAATCCCGGGGGCCGGAAGTTGGCACCGGAAGGTCGATGTCCTGCAACGATTGCGGATCTTCAATGGGCAAAGCGTGTTGGGTGAAGGTGATGGCTTTCATGGAAACTCGCTGTCTGAAGAGCTGATGTGCTCGCTTGCCGCCATCTTCGACTTCCCAAGCACAAAGAAAAACCAGCAGAATGCGCCAACACTTTCACTGCAGGAGTGAAAATGATCCGCATCGATGATCTTGGTTTGTTCACCCGCAGCGCCGCGCTGGGCAGCTTCACCGCTGCCGCCCATGAGGCGGATTTATTGCCCGGCCAGGTTGCCGCGGCGATCAAGCGTCTGGAGCGTGAGCTGGACGTGCGCCTGTTTGCGCGCACCACCCGCAGCCTGCGATTAACCGCCGAGGGCGAGCAATACTTGCCCACCGCCCACTCGGTGCTGGAGGCGCTCAAGCAAGGCAAGGAAAACCTGCGCGGTGAAAACGCCACGTTGCGCGGCGTGTTGCAAGTGACGGCGCCGTCCGATCTGGGGCGCAACATTTTGCTGCCGTGGCTCACACTGTTTCGCCGCCAGCACCCGGAACTGACCTTGCGCTTTTCCCTGTCGGACCAGATGGCCGACTTGTTTCGTGACCCGGTAGACGTGGCGATTCGATACGGCTCGAATGAAGATGCCAACTACGTGGCGCTGCCGCTGGCACCGTGGAACCGGCGGGTGCTGGTCGCCGCACCGGAATACGTGGAGCGCCACGGATACCCGCGAACGCCGGATGATCTGCACAACCACGCTTGCCTGCTCTACCAGCAAGGCGGCCGGATCTACGACAAGTGGAGTCTGGGCAGTGAAACGATCCAGGTCTCGGGACCGATGTTCAGCGACGACGCCGACATCGTGCGCCGCTGGGCGTTGAGCGGCGAAGGCATCGCCAACAAATCCTGGCTGGACGTCAGTGCAGACGTGATCGCAGGGCGACTGGTCGTGCTACTGAAGGATTTTCCCGGCAATGCCTCACCGTTGAGTCTGGTGTGCCCGCATCGCAAGCAGATCACCCCGGCGGTGTCTCAGCTTTATGCGTGGTTGAGTGGCCAGTTTGTCGCTCTGGAACGTATCCAATAGCTCCCCCTGGTGGTTGCCGCATTGACGAGACGCTACTCGAATGTTCAGATGCCGGCCAGTTTCAGGTGTCCCATGCCGCCGTGCATGGGGTGAAACGGGAAACCGGTACGTTCTTTTCGAACAAGTCCGGTGCTGCCCCCGCAACGGTATGCGCGTGATGTTTTCAATACACCACTGTGGCCAGACGGCCATGGGAAGGTGAAAACCTCGATACGCGCGAGCCCGGAGACCGGCCTGGAATTTCGTTTGGCAAAATCCTGCGGTGGGCGGGCATGGGCCGGTATTGGCTGTGCGCGATGCCTTCTCTTGCATGCTCTTCTGCGAAGATCCTTTTCGAGAAGACAATGATTCGACCTTTCAACACTTCTGCTCCAACCCTGTTCCTTGGCTGCCTGTTCAGCCCGCTGCTACTGGCCGACGACGCGCCGCTGGAACTCAATCAACAAATCGTTACTGCACCGTCAGTGGAATCCACCACCGTCGCCGAGATGGCCAGATTCGGCAGCAAGGTCGAAATCGTCAGCCGCGAGCAGATCGAACGCGCCGGCCCCAGCGCCGATGTCAGCCGGGTGATGCAGATGTTCATTCCAGGCTTGTATGTGGCGCCGAAAAACGGCCCTTTCGACTACGGCACGTATTCGCTGCTCGGCGGGCGCAACGACGACACGCTGATCCTGCTCGACGGCGTGCGCCTGAACAATCGCCTGTACGGCGGCCTCTATCTGGACACTCTGCCGGCCAACGCCATCGAACGCATCGAAGTGCTCAAGGGTGGGCAGAGCCTGTTGTTCGGCACCCAGGCCGTGTCCGGCGTGATCAACATCGTCACCCGCAGCCCGCAATCGCGCAAAGCCGCCGGCGAGGTGAATCTGGGCGTCGACAGCTTTGGCGGCACCACCGAAGACGCCCGCGTCGAGAATATCTTCACTAACGGTTTCGGCGACCTCGGTTTGCTGGCGTACGTCAGCCATAACGTCTCCGACGGTTACCAGCCCTATCGCAACCGCGACATGAAAAACGATTCCGGCAAGGATCGCGCCTACGAAGTCACCACGTTCGGCGGCAAGGCGATTCAGTCATTCGGCGATGATTCGCGGCTGGAGCTGTTTTACCAATACGCCGACGCCAACCTCGATTTCGCCCGCCCGGTCGACAACCACAAGACCACTAACGACCGCGTGCAGCAGATCGCCACAGCGACCTTCGAGCAGACCGTCAATGAGCGCCTGAGCTACTTCGTCAAAGGCCATATCAACGACTGGGACACCCGCTACACGCGTGTCAACAACGTCGCCGGCGGCGGCACCAAGGTCATCAACCACAATGACTATTGGGGCTTCACCGATTGGGGTGTGCAGGCCGAAGGCAAGGCTGAATTGCCCGGCGATCATGTACTGGTGTTTGGCACCGACAATCAATGGTTCAAGGGCCAGGATGATGTGTTGATCATCGATAACGACAAGGCCGAAGCCCACGCTTTCTACACGCAACTGCGCCCGCAGATCGACGCCCTGCCCGACTGGCACCCGAGCATCGGTGTGCGTCACGAAGCCATGAGCGGTGGCGATGGTGCCACCGTCGGCATGCTCACTTCGCTGTATGACCTCAATGACAATTGGTCGGTGCGCGGCCAGTACGGCAGCGCCTACAAACTGCCAAACGCCGAGCAATTGTTCGTCAATGAACCGGGCGACGAGATCGGCAATCGCAACCTGAAGCCGGAAAAAAGCCGCAATGCGGAGCTGGGTGTCGACTACAAAGGCTTTCTGCTCGACCGCGAATTCAGCGCCAGCGTGACCCTGTTCAAACGCAAGATCGACGACTTGATCACCCTCGACGACATTCAATGGGTCAACGGTGAAGGCCAGGTGCGTATGCGCGGTTTCGAGGCCGACGCCAAACTCGCGCTCAACGATCAGTGGAGCCTGCAAGCGGACATGACCCGCAACCTCACCGAAACGCGCAGCGGTGTAACCCTCAACGATATCCCGAGCTTCTTCGCCCGTTCACGCGTGGGTTATGAATCGGAAAATCGCCTGTGGGGCGCCGGCGGTGCGATCCGCTATATCCGCGACATCAAAAGCTCGAAGCAAGTCGAGTACGGTAACTATTCCGTGGTCGACGCCGACGCTTATCGCTACCTCGACAACGCTCATCAGCACCGCGTGAGCCTGCTGGTGGAAAACCTGTTCGACCGCGATTACGTCACCAGCCGTTCGAGCAACGTCGACAACCTCGGCCGGCCGTTCACCTCCGAAGTGCGCTACACGTACCGCTTCTGATGAGTGGAATCAAAACCGTCGACGGCGTCGACACGCACCCGGACTGGTCAAATGTGCCCGAGCATGCGCGCCATGTATTCCTCTGCACCGGCCCGCGTTGCACCCAGCGCCGCGCCTTGCAGTTATGGAAAACCCTGCGCCGGCATTTGCTCGCGCACGATCGCATCGAGACGCCGGATGGCGTCTTGCTGACGCGTACGCACTGCCAGTTTCCGTGCAATCTGGGGCCGATTGTAACGGTGTATCCGGAGCGCTGCTGGTATGGCGTGCGCAGCCATGAAGATGTGCAGCGGCTGGTCGAGGGGCATCTGGTGGGCGGTGAAGTGGTTGCGGATTTGCTGATCAAGGTGCAGACATGAGATCGATTCTGTACGTACTTGGCGCCCTGCTCTGCTCAATGCCTGTACTCGCCGACAGTTACCGCAATTGCGGCGAAGAATGGAGCGCCGATCAATCTTCGCGCATCGTCGCGCTCAATCAGCATGCGGCCGATCTCGTCCTCGCACTGGGTGCCGGGCCAGCGCTGGTCGGCGTGGCGTATCTGGATGACACCGGTGCCGGTCAGCGCCAAGCCGAGTATTTCGGCGTACCGGTAATCGCGCGGCAGTACCCGGCCAGCGAAGTGCTTTACGCTGCGAAGCCGGATCTGGTGATCGGCGGTTTTGCCACGGCGTTCGGCGACGGGGTGACCTCGCGCTCGGGGCTTGCGCGCAATGGCGTGGGTTCGTATCTGCTGGAGTCCGCCTGCAACGGGCACTCACTGGATTATTTCGCGCATGTGCGCAATGACTTGCTGACCTTGGGCAAGCTGCTGCACCAGCAGCAAAAAGCCCAAGCATTGATCGACTCCATGGAAAAGGACATTGCCAGCGCCCGAGCCTTGGCCGGTGTAGGTAAACCGTTGTCCGTGTTCTATCTCGACAGCGAAGTCAAAGGTCTCGACAGCGAAGGTCGACGTGGCTTTGTCACCCAGCTGTTGGCCGCTGCCGGTGCGCGCAATGTGTTTGCCGACATCAACCTCTATCGAGTGACCGTGAACAGCGAAACCCTGCTGGCCAGCGACCCGGACGTGATCCTGCTGGCCGACGCCGAATGGTCGCCCGCCCGCCGCAAACGCTACCTGTTGGCCCACGACCCGGTCCTCTCGCAACTGCGCGCGGTGCGCGAGAACCGCATCATCGACATCCCGTTCACCCACCTGCTACCGACCTTCAACAGCGGTCGGGTGGCGCTGGAGCTCGCTCGCCTGCTCAATGCCCTGAATAAAAATAAATGAACCCGCCGCACCCTACGCCACCTAACGAACAGACCATCAGGAGGTAGCCAATGCAAATCGAAACCGTGTGGATCGTACTGGCGGCAGTTCTTCTGCTAATCGAACTCTGGGCCATCAATCGGGTGCGCAAGAGCGAGGGGAAAGCGAGCAATAAGGGTGTGTGGATTGTGCTGATCGTGTTTGTGCCGTTGTTCGGGTTGATTGCCTGGGCGCTGGCGGGGCCCAAGCATGTCAGTCAGCATTCGGCGTCGTAACCTGATCCTTGATCCATAGCGACTGAGCATCCGTCACGGACCGGCAGGCCTAATGCCCGCCGGAGATATGCTTGCTTAACCCGTTGCCAGCGTACGAGCCCGGCTTTTGGCCGGGCTTTTTTCTGGTTGCTCGCTGCGTCTCCCTGCTGCAGGATCAGCCGATCGACAACAGGGAATGTTGAAATGAACCAGGCAACACATCGACGAATTGTGGTGGTGGGTGCGGGCATCGTCGGCGCCTCGCTTGCGTATCACCTGTCTGGCAGAGGTGCGCAGGTCACGTTGATCGAGGCCGGCGAGATCGCGAGCGGCGTGACGGCAAGCTCTTTCGCCTGGATCACTGCCACGCACGCCGGCGCTGAGCCGATTGCGCAATTGCGCGGTATGGCCATAGAAGCCTACCAGCGACTCGAAACCGAGCTGCCGGATTTGCAGATTCGCTGGACCGGAGCGCTGTCGTACAGCGAATCAGCAGAGTATCCGGCGTCGGCGACATTGTTATCGTCTGCCGAAGTGCTTGCCCGCGAGCCCAACCTGAAAAATCCCCCATCCTGCGCGTTATTTCTTGCTGAAGAAGGCGCACTCGACGCCGTGCAGGCCACCCACGCCTTGATTGCCGGCGCCCAGGCGCTGGGGGCGCAATTGCTCACGCAAACCCGAGTGACCGCTTTCAAAACCTGCAACGCAGATGTCACCGGCGTTGAAACCACAGCGGGCACGTTTGATGCTGACCTTGTTGTGCTTGCTGCGGGGACTGGCACCCGACAGTTAACACAGATGCTCAACGTCTCCCTGCCCATCGACGCCTCGCCCGCCATTTTCATCCGCTACCAGACCCAACCGGGCCTCGTTAAAGGCATCATTTCCAGCCCTGTCATGGAAATTCGGCAAAGCGTCGACGGCACGTTGCTGGCCGCTGAAGATTTTCTGGGAGAGGCGCCGGGCAACTCGCCGACTGACATCGCCCGGCAAACCGCCGAAGCCATACAGAGTGAACTTCACGGTGTGGTTTCCATTGCGCCGCAAACCGTCGCCGTCGGGCTTCGGCCCATGCCCGCTGATGGCCTCCCCGTTGTCGGTTACTTGCCTGGGGTCGGTGGAGTTTACGTTTGCGCGATGCATCCCGGTGTGACGCTGGCGGCAATCGTCGGGCGCCTCGTCAGTGAAGAGCTGCTGGATCACCAGTCATCTGCTGCCCTTGCACCGTGCCGCCCAGAGCGTTTTTTTCAGAATTGCGGCAAAGTGACAAACAACGCTGCTCTTACCCGCTGAGAACCTGCGGCAATATCTACAACAAAGAGATTTTTATCATGGAAGAAGTCATCACCTATCGCATTGCCACTGCTGACGATGCGCCGGTAATGAGCGCATTGGGCCAACTGCTCAACTCGGTACACCACGCCGCTCGCCCCGATATCTACGCCGCCGCCACCGAAGATTTTGCCCGCGATTTGCCGCACTGGACCGGGGTATTCGAAAAGCCTGGCCAGATCGTCTTCATCGCCAGCGCCGGTGAACGGCCCGTGGCGTTCATTACGGCCATCCTGTCCGCCAGTTCCGGCCCGCTGATGCAACCGCAGAATGTGGTGCGCATCGGCTCGGTGTGTGTCGCCGAGCCGTTCTGGGGCAAAGGCATTGGCCGCGCACTGATTCAACGGGTGAAAGACTGGGCTATCGAGCAAGATGCTCAGGACTTGCGCCTGACGGTATGGCCATTCAACGAGCGCGCGGTACGCATGTATGCCGAGTTCGGCTTCGAAACCCGTGCCCTGGAGATGGGCGTGCGTTTGTGAGGAGCGGACACGTCCGATCATGAATAACCGTGAACAGCTCCATCAACAAGGTTTCGCCCTGCTCCGTCATGCCATACCCGCCGAATGGCTGAACGACCTGCGCCAGGCGTTCGATGCGGGTGTGCTGCCGTCAGATCGCTGGCCCGTCCCACGGGGTCAGGACTGGCGTCATTCGCTGTTGGATGAGCAGGCGACCGTGCGCGCGGTGTGCCGCTTGCCAACGGTGTTGGCCGTGGTCGGTGAGCTGATCGCCGAGCGCTTCTTCCTGTCCCAGGTTGAGGGTCGCGAACCGCTTGCGGGGGGTGGCCATCAGCAGCTGCATCGCGACTTGTCCGCGCAACGCCCCGGCGACTGTGCGGTGGCCCTGGCTTTTTTCGATGACTATGGTGCCGACAACGGCGCGACCCGCATCGTCCCCGGCAGCCATCGCCCGGCGCCGGGAGCGCCACCGGTAGACGTCAATGATGAGTCGGGATCAGTCCAGCTCACGGGCCGTGCGGGCGATATTCTGGTGTTCGATGTCGACCTGCTGCATGCCGGCACCAGGAATCTGCTGGGTGGGCGCCGGCGTTCGGTTCTGATCAACTATTGGGCCGAGCCGCTGTACGCATCTCACCGGCAAACCGTGGGCCTGCGAAATATCCGCATGGACCCTATCGAATGGTTCGATCCTGCCGACAACATCCTGGTGGACACCGAGGGGTTTAACGGCGCAAGTTTCCCCGTATAAAAGCCACTTTCTATTACGATTCAAGAGGCTGCACCCATGAGCAACGCCTGGAACGAAGGTTATTTCACCGACGAAGGCTACACCTACAGCTATAGCCGGGAAATCAATCCGGTATTCCAGCGTTACTGCCTGTTGTTGCGCGGCGTTGCCGGTCTGGACAATCCCGACGGTTATCACTGTGAACTCGGCTTTGGCCAGGGTGTGTCGATCAATATCCACGCCACGGCGAGCCCTGCCGGCTTCGTCGGGACGGACTTCCACCCCGGTCAGGCGGCCCATGCCATTGAGTTGGCGGAACTCAGCAACAACGGCGCAAAACTCTATGACGACAGCTTTGAGCAACTGCTGGCGCGCCATGATTTGCCGCAATTCGACAGCATCAGCCTGCACGGCATCTGGACCTGGGTCAGCCGTGACAACCAGAAGCTGATTGTCGAATTCGCTCGGCGCCACCTCAAACCGGGTGGTCATCTGTACGTCAGTTACAACGCATTCCCGGGCTGGTCGCCTGCGGCGCCGTTGCGCCAATTGTTCAGCCTGCACGACCGCTTCGCCAATCACTCGACGCGCGCAGATCAGCGCATCGACGCCGCGTTGCAGTTTTCCGAAGCGCTGCTGGCGGCCAACCCCAAGTACGCCATCGCCGCGCCAAGTCTGGGCGCCCGACTGCAGACCATCAAAGGTCAGGACCGCCAATACGTCGCCCACGAATATTTCAATCGCGACTGGAACTGCATGTATTTTGCCGACATGGTGGATGCGCTGACCCCGGCCAAGCTCGATTACGTCACGACAGCGGTGCCGCTGGATTCGGTTGATGCACTCAATCTGAGTGCCGAAGCCCTGACCTTTCTCGACGGTATCGAGCACCCGGTGATGCGCGAGCAGGCACGTGACTACTTCGTCAATCAGTCTTTCCGTCGTGATCTGTACGTGCGGGGTGCCAACCGGCTCTGCGCCGCCGAGCGCCGGGCGCGCATGCTCAAAACACGCTTTGTCCTCATGCAACCAGCAGAAAACGTAGCGTCCAGCGTCACCGGCCCCGCTGGCGAAGCGTCTTTGCAAGCGGAAATCTACGGCCCGCTGCTCGATGCCCTCGCGGGCCAGACGTATGAAGCCAAAACGATGCAGCAGTTATTCGATGCGGTGTCGCCAATCGCCTATGACGATCTGGAACAGGCGCTCGCCATCCTGGTCGGCATGGGTGCGGTAGCCCCGTGCCAGAGCGAAGCCGCCGAGGCGCGGGTGTACGAACGCTGCGCCGCGTTCAACCTGCAACTGTGCAAGCGCGCGCTGTTCAACGCCGACATTCAGGTGTTGAGCAGCCCGGTCACCGGCGGTGGCGTCATGGTCAGCCGCTTCCAGCAACTGTTCCTGATTGCAATCCGCCAGGGCAAACAGCACCCGGCGGAGTGGGCGCAACTGGCGTGGAGCGTCATCGCTGAACAAAACGAAGTGTTGGTCAAGGACGGCAAAACGCTGACCACCGCCGAAGCCAACATCGCCGCACTGACCGAGCAAGCCCAGGCGTTTGCCGAGCAATCGCTGATCGTGCTGAGCGCTTTGAAAATCGTCTGATCGGGGTAGGTGGTGCGCAGCGCGGCAGGAAATCTTAATCAAACGCCCCGTTGAGCACCTCGTAAATCAGGCCGGTGGCCAGCGCAACCAATATCAGATCCGTGCCCGCCTGCTGCCATTCGTAGCCATCGTAATGCGGCAGATGACCGGCCAAACGCCCATCGAGCTTTTTCGCGATACCGGGCGGCAATGGCTTGCCGCGTGCAAGATTCTTTTGAATGCCCGGTGGTAGCGCAGGCCCCGGACTCCAGTAGTCGCGGTAGCCACCAACAATCCCGAGCACATTGCCGCGATCGATATTTGGGCCATGACTCCAGTCACCACCCGAGTTGTTGCCCTTGTTGCCGTTACCTTTCTGGTTACCGTGGCCCTGCACATTCTGCGAATTACCCTTGCCATTGCCCTGGCCCTTGCCATTACCGGGATCAGCCAATGCCATCGCCGAGCTGAAAACCAGCGCAAGAGAGGAAATCGTTGCAATCAACGTGCGTGACTTGTTCATGCGGCGCGCCTTCATGGTGGGTTGCTCCTGTGTCATCTTGACGTTACACATCAGCTTAGTTTATTCCGGCTGACCGATCGTCGATTACGCCCAGCCCATCGACACTGCCTGACAGGAGCTATTTCATGGATTTGAAGTTCAGCCACATCGACGTACTGGTCAAAGACCTTGAAGAAGCCTGTGCCTATTACGCGCAGATCCTTCAGGCGCGGATCTCCACAACGCAGACCTGGAATCGCGGGGGTCTGCACGTACGCTATGCCGTGGCGTTGATCGGTCAGGAACGCTTTATGCTGGTCCAGCCGCTGGCGGGGAATCTCAAGGAACTGTTGGATACGGTGGGCGAAGGCATGATTTACCGTCATTGCTACACGACCCCTGATATCGAGTTGGCCTACGACGAACTGCTCGCCAACGGAGTTCAGCCGGAAGACGAGAACGGCCAGCCGTTGACCCGCGAGAACCTGCAATCGCCCTCCGGAACCCGCATCATCTGGTTGCCCAAGCGCTTCGGGCATTTCTCGATCGAAATCCTCGAAGAGAAGGCGCTGGGGGCATTTATCGAGGCGGCGTTTGCTTGCGGATGAAACTCCGCCGCCCCTGATCGATACGTCTACGCTCTCTCCATCGCCACCACACCTGGAGACTTCGCCATGACCCGCCTGCTGCTGACTGGCTTCGCCCTGCTCGCCCTGAGTTTCCAGGTCCACGCCGACATCACCCCCTTCCCCGCCACCTTCCACACTCAGGACATCAAAGTCGAAGGCGCGACAATGCATGTGCGAGTTGGTGGCAAGGGTCCGGCCGTGGTGCTGTTGCATGGTTTCGGTGATACCGGCGACATGTGGGCACCGCTGGCGGCGGATCTGGCCCGCGACCACACCGTAGTGGTGCCGGATCTGCGCGGCATGGGTTTGTCATCGATTCCGCAGGACGGTTACGACAAGAAGACCCAGGCCGGCGACATTCGTCAGGTGTTGAGCGCGCTGAAGATCGAACATTCGGTGGTCATCGGGCATGACATCGGCACCATGGTCGCGTTCGCCTATGCCGCGCGCTATCCCGAGCTGACCGAGCGCCTGGTGGTGATGGATGCGCCCGTACCCGGCATCACACCGTGGAACGACATCGTTCGTTCGCCGATGCTCTGGCACTTCGACTTCGGCGGCGCGGACATGGAGCGTCTGGTTGCCGGGCGCGAACGCATCTACCTCGACCGTTTCTGGAACGAGTTCGCCGGCACCCCGGCCAAAATCGATGAAGGCACCCGCCAGCATTACGCCAAGCTCTACGCCCGCCCCGGCGCCATGCACGCCGCTTTTGCCCAGTTCCGCAGCATTCGTCAGGACGCCCTCGACAACGCCCCCGTTCTGCAGAAACACCTGGCCATGCCGGTGCTCGCCGTGGGCGGTGAAAAGTCCTTTGGCAACAACGAAGCAATCGTCATGCGCAATGCCGCGGACAACGTTACCGAGGTGGTGATTCCGGCAGCCGGACACTGGTTGATGGAAGAGACGCCGGCACCGACCATCAAGGCAGTGCGCGACTTTATCGCAATGTGAAGAATGGGCATTGCCTTGGCCCGACGCTTACGTCAGGATTCGCCCCTTTTGCGCGCAAGAGCAGGCCGGACAGAAAACATGAATCGTCAAAAGAAACTGCAGCAGTTGTTCAAGGAAAAGGCCAAGAAGGCCAGCGCCAAACTGGCGCCGAAAAAGCCCAAGTACATCAGCAAGGCTGAGCGGGCGAAACTGGAGGCTGAGGCGGCGGTGGAATCAACCGATACCCGCGAGAGCTGATCCCTGCCCTACAAGAACGGCGCAATATTCGCCAGCGCCCGCTCAATGTAGCGGTCTTTCTCCGCCACCGGCGCCACGTCATGCAGCGCATCGCGTGCAGCTTGCAAACCGACAAGCCGTGCGATGAACCAGGCCGTTCAATGACCGCGCCTTGGCTGTGGGACTGGCGATGGACACGCGCCAGTCCGGCTGCCGAACCCGGTTGAGCATGGCGTAGGCAATCAGTGAATCGAGTTCGTTGAAACCTTCGACAGTCAGAATGGCAATGTGCATGCCGAGCCTCGAGCGAGATAGCCGAAAGCTCATCGTAGAGTCGCAAAATCAACACAATCAATAAATTGTCATGGGTACAACCGTTGGCTCCATGAATTCCCACCGAATTGGATCTTTCCTTAGCCTGTTGCCACCCTAGACTGGTCACACTCCTCAGATCGATCAGGAAGAAACCATGCCGGTATGCGAATTCGACTGCCAACCCGTTCTTCAGGGACGCACGCTAAAGCTCAGGGCGCTGACCGCCAGTGACTTTGAAGCGTTGTTTTCAGCGGCGAGTGACCCGCTCATCTGGGCCGGCCATCCTGCCCGCGATCGCTATGAACGGCAGGTGTTTGAAAGGTACTTTGCCGCTCGACTGGCCAGCGGAAAAGCACTCGTCGTTATCGATATCGAATCGGGGCAAATCGTCGGTATGTCGAGCTACTACACGCCACCCGATCAGCCCGAAAGTATTGCCATCGGCTACACCTTTCTGGTGCGGGCAAAATGGGGTGGCGATGCCAATCGTGAGTTGAAGGCACTGATGCTGGAACATGTATTCGAAGTCTACGGCACCGTCTATTTTCACATTGGTCCCGCCAATATCCGCTCGCAAAAAGCGGCGTTGAAAATCGGTGCCGTGCACTTGTACGACGCCGAGTTGAACCTCTCCAGTGCACCGGCCCTGTGCAAGTGCTATGGGCTGACCAAGGAACAATGGATCGAACGCCGACGGTGACGTTAATGGCATGTCTGAGCGCACCTTGCGAGCCAGTCCGCATCAAGAATACGTTTTACACGCCAGCCAAGCCCCCCAGAACAAACTGCTGAAAAACCGCGTCGCCTCGCCAAACCCGGCCTCATGCAACAACGCCTGAACCGCCGCTTCGGAATGCGGCGGGTCCGCGCCTTGCAGAATCTTGCCCAGCTTGGCCTTCACCTCCTGCGCACTGACGCCCTGCTGCCGCCAACGCTGCCCCCACGCCTGGAGCATTAATGGCTGACTGGCATAGGCGTAATGGTTGCCGGCGACAATCAGCGGTGCGCCCGGTTTGAGCCGCGCCTGAATCGCTTGCAGGATCTGGCGCTTGGGCTCATCACCGTTCAGATGATGGAGCACGCCGATCAACGTTGCCGCATCAAATGAGGCAGCAGCCGGCAGATCTTCGACGTGGCCGAGATGCACCTGGGTTCGGTGCAGCAAGTCGTTGGCCTGCAGTTGCGCTGTCCCGGTTTCCAGCATCGGTACGGAAGGGTCGACTGCGGTGAAATGCCATTGCGGCTCCAGCGCCGCCATCGCAATGATTTCCTGCGCCGTGCCGCCAGCGCCGACCACCAGTATGTTGGCCGGACGCGAACCCAGGCTCGCCGCCAACATGCAGGCCGCCAGATCATGACAGGCGTCGTAGCCGGCCAGCGCGATGCGGCTTTGGCGGGCGTATTCGCTGGCGCGGGAGGTGTCGAATTTTTCTGCGGGGCTGGTCGAGGTTTGGCTCACGGCAATGCTCCTGGTTTTTCGAGCACGCTACGCCGAAGAGCGCGAGAGGGAAAATTCATTCGCTTCATGCCCCGCATTCCTTGCGGGAATGCGGGGCATGTGAACCTGGGTTTTGTATTACCGAGCAAGCAGCGCCTGCAGCCCACCATGGCCGTCGACGATCAGGCTGCGAATCAGTGCCTGATAGTGCTCGGCACTGTTCGGTTCTCGAAGATCGAAACTGGCCAGCCAACTGACCAGTGTTCTGTCCTGGCCTGACAAAGCAACCAGTTCCACGCTGGCCACGTAGTTGTCCAGCGGTAAGGGCGACTCTTCAAAACGGTAGGACAGCCTCAACGCCGAGTCATCAACCGACAACAAGCGCTCTCTGACAACGGCGCCATCGCTCAACGTGAGCGTGCGAATGCAGCCCACAATCTCGGGACCTGCGCCTTCGATATGACTGTCCACAATCGAAGGGTGCCAGTTCTTGATCTCGCCAAACTGCTTCACCACGTTCCAGACCTGTTGTGCAGCGCCTTCCACGACAGCGGAAAACTTAACCTTCATCTCGTATCCCCTTGTAATTGATCATCCGCCGATCCCGGCAACGGACTACCGGGATCGACCGAGACTCAGGCCTCGAACTGGTGATAAACCTTGGCGATGACCTTCCAGACGCCGCCAATTTTGATCAGGGTCAGGTAGTCGTTGTAGTCAGCACCGATCGCATCGGTTTCCATGTCCACGCGCACCACTGCGGTGGTCGGTGTGATCGCCAGCACGTCAAGACGTGTGCTGATTTGCGGGGCAGCACCGTTTTTCTCGACGAAATCAAACAGGTTCTTGATCGGGCCGCCGAGTAATTCGCCGTTGGTGAAACCGTACATCACCGCCTCTTTATGGAAGGCTTGAGCAACGCCTTGAGCATCACCGACCCGAAGACCTTCGACGTATTGATTGGCGGTGGCGATGACAGCGGTGTATTCGGCGGTCGGTACAGCCTTGATGTTCTTCGACATGGTTGTTTCCTTTCGTTGGGGGTGAGTTACAAAGGCCACCGGAAGCCAAGGCTGGCACCCGGTGGCTGCAGCAGCCAACACTCACCAGTCCTGGCGCGTCGGCGAAATGATGAGGTCGTTGACGGTGACGTTTTCCGGTTGGTTGAGCGCATAGATCACCGCACGGGCAACATCGTCAGGCGCGATGGCGATGCGGTTGAGTTCCTGGGCGGCCTTGCGCCCTTGCAGATCACTGACCTTGTCCGCCCAACCGGTATTGATAACGCCGGGGCTGACCGTGTTGACGCGGATGCCATGCTGTACGCCCAGTTCCTTGCGCATGGACTCGGTCATGGCCTGCACAAAAAATTTGGTAGCGCTGTAAACACCCGCCGCCGGCCCGACCTGATGGCCGGCCACCGAGTCCATATTGAGGATCTGCCCGGACCGCTGCTCCAGCATCACAGGCAGCACTGCCGCGGTAGCGTTGAGATAACCCTTGATGTTCACGTCGATCATCTTTTCCCAATCCTCCACGACCAGATCGACCCAATTGGAGAACAGCATCAGCCCGGCGTTATTCACCAGAATGTCGACACCGCCATAGGTGTCCTGCGCGAACCTGGCGAGTGCTCTGGTTTGCTCAAGCCGGGTCACATCAGCAGTAAAAGCGACCACGTCATGGCCGGCCTCACGCAACTCGGCGACGAAAGCCTGTAAGCCCTTTTCGTCCAGCGCAGCGACAACCACACGAACCCCTTGTGCCGCCAGCGCACGCGTCGTGGCCGCGCCGATCCCGGAAGATGCACCGGTGACGATGGCGACTTTGTTGTGTAGATAATTCATGTTTCGTTCCTCTTTGCAGTGAATGCGATTGCGCCCGGTCGGTGTCAGGGTTGCCATTCAGGCGTTAGCGGTTGGCCAATCGATGTAGCCTTTCGCGCCACCGCCGTAGTAACTCTCACGCGGGGCAATGGTCAGTTCGAGACCATGGCGTAAGCGCTCGACCAGGTCGGGGTTGGCAATAAACAAACGCCCAAACGCCACCGCATCGATACGGCCCTGCGCCCGACGCTCAAGCGCCATCGCCAGGTCATAGTTGTTGTTGCCAATGAACGCGCCGTCGAACTGCGCACTCAGCGCGTCAAGATCCACGCCCGCAGGAACGCTGCGAGAAGTGGCCGTGGCGCCTTCGACGAAATGCAGGTAGGCCAGATTGAATCGATTGAGTTGCTGGATCAGGTAGCCGTAAGTCGCCATGACGTTGCTGTCGGGCGGCGTATTGCCGGCATCGGGCGTTACCGGAGACAGGCGGATACCGACACGGTCGCTGCCCCAGATGGACGCCACCGCTTCCGTCACTTGCAGCGTCAGCCGCGCACGGTTCTCGATGGAGCCGCCATAGAGGTCCGTGCGCTGATTGGTCGAATCACGCAGAAACTGGTCGAGCAGATAACTGTTGGCCGAATGCACTTCGACGCCATCGAAGCCGGCTCGCTTGGCATTCTCGGCGGCGAGTTTGTACTGCTCGATGATTCCGGGAATTTCCGCGATCTCAAGCGCGCGAGGCATCGATACCTCGACAAAACCTTTCTCGGTATACGTGCTGCCCTCAGCCTTGATGGCCGAGGGTGCGACCGGCGCTTCGCCATTGGGCTGCAACTCGACACTGGAAAAACGCCCCACGTGCCACAGCTGGCAGACGATTTTTCCGCCGGCCGCGTGCACCGCATCGGTGACTTGTTTCCACCCGGCGACCTGCGCTTGCGACCAGATGCCCGGCGTCATCGCATAGCCACGTCCCTGAGCGGAAATGTTCGTCGCCTCGGCGATGATCAAACCTGCACTCGCACGCTGAGCGTAGTAAGTCGCATGCATTTCATTCGGTACGCCGTCGTCGGCCATCCGGCTGCGCGTCACGGGGGCCATGACAATTCGATTGGCCAATTGCAGCGCGCCCATCTGCATGGGCGAAAAAAGGTCGGTATCAACAGCGTTATCAATCATAAGCACTCCTATTCAATAGACCGGTCGTCTAGTAAAGCAACCCAAAAAAAACGCCCCTGCGCCAGCGGGCGTGCACTCGTTATCGGTGCGGTTTCAAACGTGAGGGTCCGACGCTTGAAGGCTCACACTTCGGCAGCGGGATGAACACCTGACGGTTCAAGCGCTGCCCTTTCCCACTTGGCAATCACCAGCGGTGCGATGGCATTGCCCAATACGTTCAGCGTGGTCGTACCGCTGTCGATGATCCTGAAAATACCCGCGATCAATGCCACGCCTTCCAGGGGCAGACCGGCCGAAGCCAACGTAGCGGAGAGGATGATGATGGCAAACCCGGGCACCCCCGCCGCGCCTTTGGACGTCAGGACCATCGTCACCACTAGCAGGATCTGCTGCGACAGCGACAGGTCGATGCCATAGAGCTGCGCGACGAAGATCGTCGCGACGCCGAGGAAGATCGAAGCGCCATCCAGATTGAATGCATAACCCACCGGCACCACGAAACTGACGATCCGCCGCGGTACACCGTAGCGCTCCAAACGGCTCATCAACTGCGGCATGACGGCGGCGGATGCGGCACTTGAGAACGCCAGAATCAATTCACTGCGGAAGTAGCGAATCAATTTGAAAATGTTCTCCCCAATCAAGTAGCAAATGCCGCCGAGTATCACCAGAGCGAACACAATCAGCGCCAGATAAACCACCCCGATCAACTTGAGCAATGGCAACAGCGAGGCAAAACCAAAGGTCGCGACCGTGGCGCCAATCATGCCGAAGACACCAACCGGCGCGTAGGCCATGACAATAGAGACCACTTTGAACATCGCATCGGAAATGCTCTGAACCACCGCGATGGCTGGCGCACTTTTTTCTCTTGGCAGCGCATTCAAAGCGAGGCCGAACAGCACGGCGAAGAACAGTACCGAGAGCAATTTCGCTTCCGACATCGCCACCAGAACATTATCCGGCACGATGTTCTGCACGATCACCAGCGCGCCTTTCGAGGGCTCCATGTTGATCGATGCCGTGCCATGCGAAAGGCCGGAAATATCGGTGCCGCTACCCGGTTCAAAGAGGTTTGCGAAACACAAGCCGATGACAATGGCCAGCGCGGTAATAGCAAAGAAATAACCCAGCGACTTGATGCCCATGCGGCCAAACGACTTGTTATCGCCACCGCCAGCGATGCCCAGAATCATGCAACAGAAGACAATCGGTACAACCACCATCTTCATCATCTTGATAAAGATGTCACCGAGGGGCTTGAGGATCTCTGTACTGACCCACGTTTGATATTGCGGATGGGTATTGAAATACCAACCGACGAGCACGCCAAGCAACAGCCCGGCAACGATTTGCCACACCAGGGGAATACGTTTCATGTCTAGCCTTTTTGTTGGAAGGAAAGGTCTGCGTCAGCGGCAGTTGCTAGAGTCATGAGCTTCCAGCTCACTAGGGACCAAATGGCACAACCGGGTTGTGCCATGACGGTTGTCACTTGGCGAAGAGCTGGCTCATATCCTTGAACGCCTTGAACTCTAGGGCGTTACCGCAAGGATCAAAGAGGAACATGGTGGCCTGCTCACCCACCTGCCCTTGAAAGCGGATGTAAGGTTCGATCACAAACTCGGTGCCAAAGGACTTCAGACGTTCGGCCAATGCTTCCCACTGTTGCCATCCCAAAATGATGCCGAAGTGCGGAACAGGGACGTCGTGACCGTCGACCGGGTTGCTGTGAACGCTTTCCTGGGACGCGGTTTTCGGGTGTTCATGAATCACCAGTTGGTGGCCATAAAAGTCGAAATCGACCCACTGAGTACTGGAGCGCCCTTCTTCAAGACCAAAGACTTCACCGTAAAAGGTGCGCGCTGCAGCCAGATCGTAAACGGGGATAGCGAGGTGAAAAGGCGAGAGGCTCATCAGAAACTCCAATCATGTTTTTTTTGGTTGGTGAACATTCCTGCCGTCATCGGCGCCTTGGGTTCAGCCGCTGCCGGGGGATGGGAAACATCCTAGGGCGGAAAACCAAACATAAAAATCAATATATATTTCTTAGAAACACAATTAATATTTGTGAATGATCAAAGAACTGAAGACACTCATCGCCGTAGCACGCGAAGGTACTTTCGCTGCAGCCGGCAACAGGATCGGCCTCA
The DNA here is from genome assembly GCF_054682705.1 of Pseudomonas sp. H1_D05. Lineage (NCBI taxonomy): Bacteria > Pseudomonadati > Pseudomonadota > Gammaproteobacteria > Pseudomonadales > Pseudomonadaceae > Pseudomonas > Pseudomonas sp. H1_D05. The sequence continues at coordinate 4,693,314 of NZ_CP162825.1, read as the reverse complement.
CGCAGGCTGCCGTCAGCGCCCAGATCCAGCGCCTGGAAGCCGAACTCGGCTTCGAGCTTTTCGACCGAAAGGGGCGCTCGGCACACCTCAACAGAATGGGCCACCAGATACTGCTGCAAGCGCAAGAACTGCTCAGGCTCTACGACAGCCTCGGCTCGACAACGGTGGGGCTGCCGCCCAGCGTGCTGGTCAACATTGGCGCCATTGCGTCGGTGCAGCGCTCTTATCTACCCGATGCACTCGCGAAGTTTCACCAGCACTGCCCGCAGTGCAGATCCCGGATCGTTCCGGGGTTGTCGATGGAACTGGTCAACCTGGTGGATGCTGGCGAGATCGACATGGCCGTGATCATCCGACCCCCCTTCTCACTGCAAAGTGATCTGCGCTGGACCACGCTGGCGCTGGAGCCTTACCGGTTGATCGTGCCACGCGATGTGCCGGGCGATGACTGGACCCAATTGCTTTCCAGCCAGCCATTCATTCGATACGACCGCTCCTCTTTCGGAGGCAGGCAGGTCGACCGCTTTTTACGGCAGATGCATTTCACCCTGCACGAGGTCTGCGAGCTGGATGAACTGGAGGCAATTATCAAACTGGTCGAAAACGGTGTCGGCGTGGCGCTGGTGCCGCAGACGGCGCCCGACTTTGCCTGGCCTGCCGGCGTCCGGGTGCTCGACCTCGGTCAGCACACGTTCCACCGCGATATCGGGCTGGTGCACCGATCGCGCCAGACCTTCACCGAACCTGTACGGATGCTGGCCGAGCTGATCAGTGCGCAGGTCAAGATCGGCTATGACTGAGTGCAGGGTTGCGCCTTCACAAAGCACAGCCATTAACCGTATCAATAACAACCATTGATTCAATGAAGTTCTCTTATCAATAGCACGGCGTAACATCGGCTCCAGACCTGACCACTACCCCAAGGAGCACACACTCATGAAACGCCAAGCCCTTCTCAGCATCGCTTTCTCATTGTTCGCCCTGAACGCTGTTGCCGCTCCCGCGACTCAAACCGATCCGCTGTTCAGCGACGCAGTAGCCGCCGCCACCCAGACTGATCCGCTGTTCAGCGATGCCGTTGCCGCCGCCACCGAAACCGACCCACTGCTCAGCGATGCCGTTGCCGAAGGGGGTTCCGACCGTTTGCTCGAACGCCGCGCCGTCTGAATGCAGCGTTTTACTGCCGTCACCGAATAAAGGCCCGACCTCACCCGTCGGGCTTTTTGCGCCTGCACGTTCTGCTCACCTACCCTGCTCTGCCGGAAACTTTTCCTCGCCAATCGCCTCGATCACCTAACCTCATAGACTGTGTGATCCATTCGAGCCGCCTCACCCATGCGCAACACATTGAAGTCGTTGTTTTTTGTTGCATTCATGCTGCTGGTTGGCGGCAGTCCGACGCTATTGGCCGCCGACTTGCCGCCGCCGGCAACCACCGCCGCCGCGCCGCTGCCGGTGATTTCACAAAGCGAACTGCAGGCGCTGCAACAACGCCTCGACGGCCTCAAGCAACAGATTTCCGCAGCGAACAATTACAACCAGCTCGAAGGCCCGCAGGATCGGGTGCAGGCGTTCATTCTGGATGTCGATCGGTTGTCGACGGCGTTGTTGCCGCAGCAGGCGCAACTGGCGGTGCAGTTGGGGGTGCTCGGCGCGGCGCCGGATGCTGATCTGGCGGCGGAACAGGCGGATATCGTCGTGCAACGGGCAGCGCTGGCGGAGCAGAAAAGCAAGGTCGACGGAACCCTGAAGAGCCTGGCGGCGTTGAAGCAGAGCGCGGCGGACCTGATTACGCAGATCGCCGGCATTCGTCGCACGTTGCTCGAGAGCGAGTTGACCTTGGGCACTGACAGCGTGCTGAGTCCGAGTTTCTGGTCACCGCTGGTGAATCCGACCGACGATGATCGTCAGCGTCTGCGTTTTTTCGTCGATCAAGTACGTGATACCTGGGCCACGGTTTGGGCGCCAGGCGAACGCCTCTTCACCAGTATCCTGGTGCTAGTGGCGCTGATCATCTGGACCTTCGGTCGCCGGCTGGCCGAACGCGGTCTGACCTGGGTGTGCATTTACCGCATGCCCGAGGGACGTCTGCGCCGCAGTGCGCTGGCGTTCGCCTCGGCGCTGGCGACCATCGCCACCACCGCCATTGCCCTGCAATTACTGTTCTACGCCTGCACCCGTCATCAACCTTTGCCGCCAGTGCTGGAAACCTTCTCCGAAGAGTTCGAAAAGGTCGTCTATGCCTGCGTACTGCTCACCGGGTTGAGCCGCGCATTGCTGTCGACCGAACATCCCTCATGGCGCCTGCCGGCGATTGCCGATCAGGTGGCGCTGGCGCTCAGGCCCTATCCGCGCATTCTGTCCTGCACGTTATTGGTGCTGGTGACACTGGTGCAGGTGAGCAATGCCACCGGCATGAGCAGCCAGATCGTGATTGCCGGACGCGGGGTCATTTCGATCGTTGTGCTGGCGATCGTGACGGTCCTGTTGTTGCGCGTCGGCAAAGTGCGCAAGGCGCTGGTCGCGGCCAATGATGCGGCAGCAGCGAACAGTACATTTGCCGGGGTGATTTACACCATCGCCAGCGTCTCGATGTTTGTCTCGGCGATCGCCTTGCTCGCCGGCTACGTGTCGCTGGCGCGATTCATCAGTTATGAGCTGGTGTGGGCGTACATTGTCTTATCGGGTTTCTACCTGCTGATCCAGTTGATCAAGGACTCCTGCGAGCACGTATTTTCACCCAGACATGCGAGCGGCAAGGCGCTCAAACAGTTATTGGGCATCGGTGATCGCCGCCTCGATCAGATCTCGATCCTGCTGTCCGGCTTCAGTCGGGCCGCGCTGATGCTGCTGGCGGTGATCGCTCTGTTTGTCGGTGGCATCGGCACCACGCTCGGGCAACTGGCGAGCAACATCATGGCGATCCTTGGCGGCGCCGGGTTGCGCAAGCTGAACATCGTCCCCGGCCACCTGCTCAATGCCGTGCTGGCGCTGATGATCGGCATCTGGCTGATCCGCGCCCTGAGTCGCTGGCTCGACAACGAGTTCCTGCCCGGGACCGACATGGACCCGGGCATGTGTGCCTCGTTGAGCACGCTGTTTTCCAACATCGGTTACGCCTTCGTGATTCTGCTGACGCTGTCGTCGCTGGGCGTGCAGTGGACCAATCTGGCGTGGATCGTCAGTGCGCTGTCGGTGGGCATCGGCTTCGGTTTGCAAGAGATCGTGAAGAACTTTGTCTCGGGGCTGATTCTGCTCACCGAACGACCGGTGAAGGTCGGCGACTTGATCAGCATCAGTGGCGTCGAAGGCGACATCCGCCGCATCAACGTGCGCGCCACGGAAATCCAGCTCAGCGACCGCTCGATCGTCATCGTGCCCAACTCGCAACTGATCTCGCAGAACCTGCGCAACGTCACGCTGGGCGGCAGCGCGCAAGGCGTGGCGTCACTGGAACTGGTGTTCCCGCTGGATATCGATCCCGAAGAGGTCAAGGAACTGTTGCTCAACACGTACAAGGAGAACGAAACCATCCTCGATAAGCCAGCCCCTTTTGTGCGCTTCAGCAAGTTGTCGCCGGACGGGATTACCTTGACGGTGACTGGTTATGTGGGCAGTCCGAGGATTGTCGGGGTGACCAAAAGTGATTTGTTGTTCGAGATTCTCAAGCGCCTTGGAGCGGCGGGAATCGCGCTGGCGAAACCGGCCGGGACGACCTGATCGGGTTATTCCCGAAGCGCCTAAATGCCTGCCTTTTCGGTCTTTATTGGCGGTCAGAGCGCAACCTTATACTCAAGCGGTTCACCCGTCGTCCAATAAGGATGTTCCATGCCTCAACGTCTTTTACTGACGGCCTTGTTCCTCGCTGTCGCCGGTTGCGCCAGCCCTCCTCCTGCGTCCGTTCACACCCATGATCCCGCCAGTTCGTCCTTGCAAGGTGATATTTCGCGGCCGGCGGAGGTGTCCTTCTAGAATCAGAAGCCCCTCACCCTAGCCCTCCCGAAACGTCGGACCGCCCAAAGGGAGAGGGCACCGATCCGGGGATATTGGAGGGATACGCCGACCTGAATTTGCTTCACCGAATCCATAAACGACCTCGACCTGTATTTGCCTCACCGAATCCATAATCAACTCGGTCTTTCAGGTCGACGTAGCGCTCAAGATCACCCCGGTCAGTCCCCTCTCCCTCTGGGAGAGGGTTAGGGTGAGGGAATCAGACGACTCGGTATCAAGCGTCCTGCAACGCACGTGGCCGTTGGCTGCGTTGTTCGGCACTGGCGTCCGGCGCCGGTTGCAGCTGGAAGTCGAACTTCAGCTCGGCATAACGCCCCGACGCTGCGTCTTCACGGAACACAACCTCCCCGACCAAGCCTTCACGGGTCGCGTAGGCGAAGTCATCCCACAGGTATTGATCACCCGACAGATTGATCTGCGTGGTCAGGTGCCGATGCCCCGGCGCGCTGATAAAGAAATGCACATGGGCCGGACGCTGGCCATGGCGGCCGAGTTGGTTCAGGCATTCCCGGGTCGGCCCTTGTGGGTCGCAGCCATAACCGGACGGCACGATGCTGCGAGCGCGGTAGCGGCCTTCGGCGTCGGTGATGATGCGTCGACGCAGGTTGTACTCAGACTGGCTCGGATCGAAAAACGAATAGGTGCCCTTGGTGTTGGCGTGCCACAGATCAACGGTGGCACCGGCCAGCGGCAGGCCATGCAGATCGAACACCTGGCCTTCGAGGTGCATGACGGTGGCGACGCCCTCTTCGCTGCAGTCATCCATTCGGCATTCACCTTCGCACAGGGGCGCGCCGGCAACGTACAGCGGGCCTTCGATGGTGCGTGGTGTGCCGCCGGTCAAGCCGATCTGTGCATCCTTGGCGTCCTGCAACAGGTCGAGGAAGTGCTCGATGCCAAGGCCGGCGACCAGTAATCCCGCCTCCGAACGAGCGCCCAGACGATTGAGATAGTCGACCGCTTTCCAGAACTCGTCCTCGCTGATTTCGAGGTCTTCGATGATTTTCGCGCTGTCCTGCAAGATCCGCAGAACGATGGTTTTCAGCCGGGAGTTACCCTCGTCGTTGGCGAAACCGGCGGCTTCTTTGAAGAAGGCTTGCAACTCGGCGGTGTGGGCAATTTTCACGGTCATGGTGGTTACCTCATCTTGTTGTTTTGTTGGCGCAGTTCTCTTATTCAGCGCACTTCCCCTGTGGGAGCGAGCTTGCTCGCGAATGCGTTGTGTCATTCAGCATCTATGGTGACTGGCTCACCGCTTTCGCGAGCAAGCTCGCTCCCACAAGGGAAATGCGGCGAGCTCAGAATTAGCGGTCGTCGCTGTGGATCGACGACGGATGCCGGCACAGGCCGTCGACCTCGATGTCCATGTAGGGAAACAACGGCAAGCGCATCAGCGTGTCGTGCAGGGCCTCGACGCTCGGCACATCGAACACGCTGTAATTGGCGTAATGCCCAGCGATGCGCCACAGGTGTCGCCATATGCCTTCGCGTTGCAGCCGTTGGGCCAGTTCCTTCTCGTCAGCCTTGAGCCGGGTGGCCAATGACGGGTCCATGTCGACGGGCAATTTCACCGTCATTTTTACGTGGAACAGCATGGTGACTCTCCTGATTCAGTGGCGACGAAAACGCGCCAGACGCTCTTCGTCCAGCGTCAGACCCAGGCCTGGAGTTCGCGGGACGTGCAAGTGGAAATCGCGGTACTGCGGCGTTTCGGTGACGATGTCTTCGGTCAGCAACAACGGGCCGAACAGTTCGGTGTCCCAGGTCAGTTGCTTGAGTGTGAGGAAGGCGTGCGCCGAGGCCAGCGTGCCGATGGAGCCCTCGAGCATGGTGCCGCCGTAAAGCGCGACGCCGGCAGCCTCGGCGATCTGCGCGGTGCGCAACACAGCACGCGGGCCACCGTTCTTGGCGATTTTCAGGGCGAACACACTGGCGGCGCCGTCGGCGGCGAGGCTGAAAGCATCCTCGACGCTTTCGATCGATTCGTCGGCCATGATCGGCGCCGGGCTGCGCTGATTCAGGCGAATCTGCCCGGAGCGGTTGACCCGCGAAATCGGCTGTTCAATCAGGTCGATACCGTTGTCACCGAGCACCTGACAGCCGCGAATCGCTTGGGATTCATCCCAATACTGGTTGACGTCGACCCGCACACTGGCGCGCTCGCCCAAGGCTTTTTTGATCGCCACGACGTGCTTGAGATCCTGCTCCAGCGGGTTGGCGCCGATCTTCAATTTGAAGATGCGATGGCGACGTGCTTCGAGCATCTGCTCGGCTTCGGCGATGTCGCGGGCGGTGTCGCCGCTGGCCAGGGTCCAGGCCACTTCAAGGCTGTCTCGCACTCGGCCGCCGAGCAACTCGCTGACCGGCAGACCGAGGCGCTTGCCCCGGGCATCGAGCAGTGCACTTTCGATGCCGGACTTGGCGAAAGTATTGCCCTTGGCGATCTTGTCGAGCCGCTGCATCGCCACGTTGATGTTGTTGGCGTCCATACCCACCAGCGCCGGCGCCAGATGCGCATCGATATTGGCTTTGATGCTTTCCGGGCTTTCATAACCGTAAGCGAGACCGCCGATGGTGGTGGCTTCGCCGATGCCTTCAATACCATCGCTGCAGCGCAGTCGCAGAATCACCAGCGTCTGCTTCTGCATCGTGTGCATCGCCAGTTTGTGCGGGCGAATGGTCGGCAGGTCGACGATGATCGTCGTCAGGTTTTCAATCAGAATTCGCTGCATGTCTGTGTCCTTTACAGAGTGATCAACCAAGGTCGCCGCCACCGACCGGCAGGGTCACGCCGGTGATGTACGAGGCGTCATCGGAAGCCAGAAAGAGGATCGCGCCGACCTGTTCGTCGAGGCTGCCGTAACGTTTCATCAGGCTGCTGTCGAGGGTTTGCGCGACGATCTCTTGATACCAGGCCTGCTCCTGCGCTGACGGTTCGGCGGCATTGCGCGGGATGCGCCGGGGCGGCGCTTCGGTGCCGCCCGGAGCCGTGGCGTTGACGCGAATGCCGCGCTCGGCGTTTTCGAAGGCCAGACATGCTGTGAGTGCGTTGATGCCGCCCTTGGCGGCGCCGTACGGCACCCGATTGACGCTGCGGGTGGCAATCGATGAAACGTTGACGATGGCGCCGCGCCCTTGCTTGAGCATGTACGGCAGCGCTGCGTGGCAGCACCACAGCGTCGGGAACAGCGAACGGCGCACTTCCGCTTCAATCTGTTCGACTTCGTAATGCTCGAACGGCTTGGCCCAGATCGTGCCGCCGACGTTGTTGATCAAAATGTCGAGACGGCCGAAGGTGTTGATGGCTTCAGCCATGACCCGCGCGCAATCGGTGTATTGCTCAAGGTCGGCGGTCAGCGCGAGAACGCCCTCGCCTTGCAGTTCGTGAACCAGTTCAGAGCGATCGACGGCGACGACTTGTGCGCCTTCGTTCACCAGGCGTTCGCAGACGCGGCGGCCGATACCCTGCGCCGCGCCGGTGACCAGCGCGACCTTGTTGGAGAATCTGTTGTTCATGACAACCTCGAAAGAAGGGTTTCAGGCAGCCGCAGCAGCGAACTTTTCGTAGTAGAAGTTCACCGGGGTGATGCCCCGCTCGCGGATGTATTGGCTGACCGCTTCGACCATCGGCGGCGGGCCACACAGGTACACGTCGACATCGCCTTCATTGAGGTGGCGCGGTTCAATGTGCTGGGTGACGTAGCCCTTGAGTGGATGCGCACTCAGCGGGTTGGCCACGCAGGCGCCGAAACTGAAGTCGGGAATGCGGGCGGCGAAGGCTTCGAGACGATCGAGTTCGACCAGATCGAAATCGTTGGTCACGCCGTAGATCAAATGCACGGGATGATCGCAGCCCTGCTCGGCGATCTTTTCCAGCATCGCGGTGAACGGTGCCAGGCCTGTGCCGCCCGCCAACAACAGCAGCGGCCGCTTGATTTCGCGCAGGTAGAAACTGCCCAACGGCCCGGCCAGGTTCATGCTGTCGCCGGCCTTGGCCAACCCGGTGAGAAAGCTGCTCATCAAGCCACCAGGCACGTTACGAATCAGAAAGCTGACCTCGCCGTTTTTCTGCAATGAGCTGAAGGAATAAGCGCGGGTCTGCTCGCTGCCGGGCACTTGCAGATTGACGTACTGGCCCGGCAGAAACGCCAGTTTGCTCAGCGCCTCGCCCTTGATCGACAGCGCGATAGTGCTCTCGGACAATTGCCGGACAGTGCTGATCGATGCCTGGAAGTTCGCTTGTTCGGTCTTGCACACCTGCGAGCCGGCCGGCACTCGCACCACACAATCGCTTTCAGCGCGCATCTGGCAGGTCAGCACATAACCTTGCGCGAGTTCATCGGCGCTCAAGGCGTCTTCGATGAAATTGTCACCCATGTCGTAACGCCCTGCCTCGGCGAAACATTTGCAGGTGCCGCAGGCGCCATCGCGGCAGTCCAGCGGGATGTTGATGCCTTGGCGATACGCCGCATCGGCCACGGTTTCATGGCCGCCGGCCTCGATGAAACGGGTGACGCCGTCTTCGAAATTAAGCGCAATCTGGAAATTCATGGTGCACCTCGCCGTGTCGACTAGATGTGGTAGATGTCGATGACCTGACGGACGTAATCGTTTTTCAGCAGGACTTTCTTGGCCTTGATCAGCGGCTGTTCGCCACGCAGATCGAGGGTGTAGAAACTGCTGCCGAAGTAGCTGTCGGTGACCTGATAGCGGAAGCTCAAGGTGTGCCAGTTGAAACGCACTTGGCATTGCCCTTCGCTGTGCTCGACGATCTCGATGTTGCTCAGGTTGTGTGAGGTGCGAGTGTCGGGAATGGTCGCGCTGGAGCGCTCGGTCTTGATCCGGAAGATGCGGTCTTCGAGGCCGCCACGGTTGCCGTACCAGATCAGCGAGATTTCGCTTTGCGGGTCTTCGGTGAGGGTGTCGTTATCGTCCCAGGCCGGCATCCAGAAGGTCGCGTCGGCGGCGTACAGCTCCAGCCATTGATCCCACTGGCCGTCATCGAGATAGCGCGCTTCGCGGTAGAGAAAATCGCGCACGCTGTCGTAGAGGTTGCTCATCACACGGCCTCCACAGGGATCAGTTGTGATTCGCTGGCAGCGGCTTTGAGCATGGTTTCCTGCCAGTACTTGTGTTGCAGCACGAACAGGCCTTCGTCTTCGGTGCGCATGCCGGAGAGCAGTGGTTTGAGGTCGATTTCTTCGGCTGCTGCGTCGGCGCCTTCAACCCAGTGGGTCGCGCCCCGGGACATGTCGTTCCAGCCACGCCCGGCGCCGTAACCGGTCTGGCACGAGCGGAACTCTTCCAGATCATCCGGCGTGGCCATGCCGCTGACGTTGAAGAAGTCTTCGTACTGCCGAATGCGTTTGGCCCGGGCCTCGGCGCTCTCGCCTTTGGGGGCGATGCAGTAAATGGTGATTTCAGTCTTGTCGACCGAGATTGGCCGGGCGATGCGGATCTGCGAACTGAACTGATCCATCAGATACACGTTCGGGTACAGGCACAGGTTGCGCGAGTTTTCGATCATCCAGTCGGCTCGAGCCTGACCGAAATCACGGGCGAGTTCGTCGCGGCGCTCGTAGGCGGGACGGTCTTCGGGGTTGGCCCAGCGGGTCCAGAGCAGCAGATGGCCGTGGTCGAAGGAGTAAAAACCGCCGCCCTTTTTCGCCCAACTGCCGGCGCTCATGGTCTTGATCGCTTCACCCGCTTCGCGTTGCTGGCGCTGGTTCTGGGTGGCGGCGTAGTTCCAGTGCACCGAGCTGACGTGGTAACCGTCGGCACCATTTTCAGCGGTGAGTTTCCAATTGCCTTCGTAGATGTAGGAGCTGGAACCGCGCAGCACTTCCAGGCCTTCTGGCGACTGGTCGACGATCATGTCGATGATTTTTGCCGATTCGCCCAGATGCTCAGCGAGGGATTTCACATCAGCATTGAGGCTGCCGAACAGAAAGCCGCGATAGGACTCGAAACGCGCGACTTTGGTCAGGTCATGGGAGCCTTCGCAGTTGAAACCTTGCGGGTAACCGGCTTCGCTCGGGTCTTTGACCTTGAGCAGTTTGCCGCTGTTGTTGAACGTCCAGCCGTGAAACGGGCAGGTGTAGCTGGAGCGGTTGCCGGACTTGTGCCGGCACAACATGGCGCCGCGATGGCTGCAGGCATTGAGGAACGCATTGAGCACACCGTCCTTGTTGCGCGCGATGAAGATCGGCTGACGCCCCATGGTCGTGGTCAGAAAATCGTTGTTGTTGGGGAGCTGGCTTTCGTGGGCGAGGTAAATCCAGTTGCCTTCGAAGATGTGCGCCATCTCCAGTTCGAACAGCCGCGGATCGGTGAACATCTCCCGCTTGCAGCGGTAGGCGCCCTTCTCCTTGTCTTCTTCAAGCATGGCATTGAGGTAGTCGATTCCCAGGGACATGGCCGGGGCCTCCATTGTTATTGTTCAGGCCAGGTCAGATTAGGGAGGCGATGCAGGAGGCAATAGCCGAATCCTGCAGATCGCTATCCGATTTGTGCAGGATGGCGCGGCAGGTGATTCGGGGAAGTTTCAGCGGGGAGTGTTAGTGGCGGCGTTTGAAGGTCTGCGACGGCAGTTCACCGAACTGCTGGCGATAGCTTTCGGAGAAACGGCCCAGGTGCAGGAAGCCGTAGTCGAGCGCCAGCTCGGTGAGGTTGCGCACCGGGCAGCTTGGGTCACTGAGGCAGGCGTGGATGCGCGCAAGCTTGCGTTGGCGGATGTATTGCATCGGCGTAACGCCCAGTTGGCGTTCAAACAAGGTGTACAGCGAGCGCGGGCTCATGCTCGCCTGTGCGGCCAAATGTTCAGCCGGCAAATCCAGTTTCAGGTTGCGGTCGATGTAATCGACGATGCGTTCGAAGCTGATGTTCGGTGCACTCAGGCATTCACGACTGACGTTGGTGCTCATCAGCGAGATCAGTTTGCTGCCGATGATCTGCGCGTAATGCTCCTGCACCCGCAGCAACGGATCGCTGGCCTCGGCTTCTTGACAGATCATCGCGAGCAGGTTGGTGAAGCCTTCCAGTTCATCCAGCCGATAGTGATTGCGCAGGAAACGGATACCGCTTGCCGGACGCTGCCAGCGCTGCTCGTCACACACCGATTCAAGCACGCTGACCGGCACCTTGAGGATGAATTTCTCGCAATCATCCGAGTAAGTCAGATCGACCGGATCATCCGGGTTGATCAACAGCAACTCGCCCGGCACCAGATGCTGCTCGCGCTTGTGCCCGCGCCACAGGCAATTGCCTTGCAGCAGCACTTGCAGATGGTAAACGGTCTCCAGGGCCACGGAGGTCACGCGTACGCTGCCGCCATAGCTGATGCGGGCCAGATCGAGATCGGCGAGTTTGCGATGGTTGAGGCTGGCTTGCGGGTGGGTGGTTCTGGACAGGCCGATGAAGTGCTGGCCGACGTGCTGATTGACGTAGTCGGAGACGGCATAAGGGTCAGCGTGACGAAATACGCTGCTGCGATCGCTCAGCAGATGGCTGTCCATGGGGCGTTGCTCGTTGTTGTCGTTATTTTGGTTTCATGGGGTTTCAGGCACATCGAGCCACAGTACGCCGGAGTGTCGGAGGGGGCAATTGGACGAAGGTTTGGGTACTCGATAATCGAACACTTTTTGCGGATTACAGACTGGTTTGAACTTCGCCTACACTTGCCGAAGAAATCCCCTACACGCCAAAAAACCCGATACAAAAAAATCCTACTTATGACAGTTTTATAAAACAAAAAAAGCCCGTTTCAGTCGAAACTGAAACGGGCTTCTCCCACCTCAACGGCCGTTACTTCAGGTCGTCAAAGTGGTCTCGCAGGAACTCGTAAAAGCGAAAGGCTTTAAACAATCTCCATACAAGGCTCAGCGTACGCAGCAAAAGCTTCATACGTTTTGGCCTCCAGGGCTGGGGGCCAAACCTCCAGCAAGCTTACCGGACCATGCTTGCTTTCAGCCTGAACGTCAGTTCGACTAGTGAGGCGGCCGGTTGAAAGCCCTCTGAGCCATCATCCCGGCACGGGTGCAAAACCGTGTCAAAGGGAATGAAACTGTTAAGTTTTCCAGCCAGACCTCACTACCGAACTAACATATGAGCGCCTGCATCATAACCTCAATAAAAAGATTTCATGCAGAGAGTTCTATTGCCTTTGTAAACCGTTATTTCTGCCTGTTTATTAAAATAAACAGATCTGGAAAAAGTCGTTCAAAAAAAGCTATTACCGTTGCAAGGTGGCGCAAAGGCTCATACTATCCTCACACGTCAGTTCGGCTAGTGAAGCAACAAACCTCGGTCGCAAACCAGGGTTTACAAAAAAACCGCCCCGCAAAGGCGGTTTTTTTTCGTCTGCCTTTTCACTGCACCCGCCGACGAAAAACAGCTCACAATGCGCGCGCCCACGTCTGACTTACCAGGTCCTTGCCAAAGCTGTGAACCGCCTCCTCCTCCACCAACTCAAACCCGGCCTGCTGATAAATCTTGCGTGCAGCCGTCAGGTTGCTGGTCGTCCACAAGGTCATTTTCTGGTAACCAACCTGACGGGCGAAACGCAGGCACTCCTCGACCAGACGACTGCCAATACCTAAGCCCCGCGCACTGGCGTCGACGTAGAGCATGCGCAGTTTGGCGGTCGTTTCATCCTGGCGGACGATGAACACCGAACCGATGACCTTGCCGTCCTTTTCGGCAATCCAGCAGCGCTCACAGGTGGGGTCGTAATCGCGCAGGTACTTGGCGACCACCTCGGCCACCAGCACCTCGAACTCCGAATTCCAGCCGTATTCGCGGGTATACAGTGCGGTTTGCTGTTGCATCACCGTACCCATGTCGCCGGGTTGCGGATCGCGTAATACGTAGGTTGAGTCTTTGTTGCCTTGCAGCAGTGTCTGGATCAGCGTCATGGCGCCGATCAGTTGTTTCTGCTGCGGTTCTGGCAATCGCTCGAGCATGGCGACGATCTGTTCGCGGGAAGCCTTTTCCAGCGGGACCAGAATTTCGCGCCCGAGGTTGGTGAGGTGCAATTGCGCAGCGCGGCCGTCCGTAGGCGACGGCACTTTCTGGATCAAGCCGCGCTTTTCGAAACCGCTGATGATGCGGCTCATGTAGCCGGCATCGAGGCCGAGCATCTGGCGCAGTTCAGCGCTGGTCAGGTCACCGCGCGACGCCAGTTCATACAAAATGCGCAACTCGGTCAGCGAGTAGTCGCTTTGCAGCAGATGCTCCTGCAATACACCGATCTGATGGGTGTAGAAGCGGTTGAAACCGCGCACGACGTCGGCTTGCTCGAGGAGATGGCTGCTGGACATGACAAATGCTCAGTTAATTGCTTAAAGCAACTATATATTTGCCAAAAGCAACCATGTCAACAGAAAGCTATCGGCACTTGGCCAACACCACCTGACAGGTATCCGGCGTGCCCCCGGAGCGTCCGGCATAGCGAATGCAGTTGTTCATCGACTTCTGCCGGGCCATGTTCAAACTGGAACCCCAGGCCAGACCGCCCTCACCGACCGACGGCAAGGCTTTGGCGTAGCAGGCGTCCCCGACGCCGGAAGGCGGATAGTGTTTGCGGCCTGAGCAGCCTGCCGTGAACGCCAGGCTGAGGGCGATCAAGGTGAGTAAAACCCCGCGCGAGCATCGGTTAATCATCGTATTCCACCTGCCGCCAAAGGGGTCGTGACCTGCAGAGTCTAGCCCCCTCATCTGCACAAATCTTCTAAACCTCGATGAGCATTGCGCGGTATTTTATGGGGCCGCACCTTTCAATGGCGAACACTGGAGCTTTCGTGGATAAACGCAACTGGATCGAGCTGTCCCAGGATGCCGACACCGGGATTGAATCGATTCGTGCTCATTTTCAGGGGCATGCCTACGATCCGCACTGGCATGACAGCTTCCTCGTCGGCGTCACCGAGCAAGGTGTGCAGCAGTTCAACTGCCGCCGCGTGCGTCATCGCAGTACCCCGGGCAATGTGTTCCTGCTGGAGCCGGGGGAAATCCACGATGGCCAGGCGCCGACCGAGGAAGGTTTTACCTATTCGATGCTCTACCTCGATCCGCACTGGCTGGAGCGTGAAATGCACGCGCTGTTCGAAGACGCACCGTCCGACAGCCAGCCCGGTTTTGCCGACACGCTGAGTCAGGATCCGCGTCTGGCCACAGCGATCAATCACGCTTTCCATGCCTTGCATGACGGCGATCTGCGCATCGTCCGGCAGACCGCCATCGACGGTCTGCTGAACTCGCTCACGCGTCATCTCGACTGGCGCAAGCGCCAGGTTTTCGATCCGCGCCTGCCATTGGTGGCGCAACTGGCGCGGGATTACCTGCACGCGCACACCTATGAAGATATCGGTCTCGATGATCTCGCGCGGGTCTGCGGGGTGGACCGTTTCCGTCTCAGCCGGGCGTTCAAGTCTGCCTTCGGTCTGGCGCCGCACGCCTACCTGATCCAGTTGCGCCTGGCCAAGGCTCGGCAGTTGCTGGCGCGCGGTGAAACGCCGGCGCAAGTCGCCAGCGTGCTCGGTTTTGCCGATCAGAGCCATCTGGGTCGCTGGTTCCGACGCGCCTATCAACTGACGCCGGCGGATTACCGCAAACGCTGCTCAAACCTTCCAGACTGACGCACGCCGTCTGGCGATCATGGATACCTGTGTTGATTTTCAGGGAATCCCGATCATGGCGTCATTACTGCCCTTCCTGCTGTTTGCTTTCGTTGCCTCGATCACGCCGGGGCCGACCAATATTCTGGTGTTGAGCCACAGTTCGCGCCAAGGCCTGCTCGCCACGTTGCCGATCATTTTTGGCGCCTGCGCGGCGGCGGCCCTGATCGTGCTGGTGGTCGGCCTCGGTGCCGGCGAAACGTTGCTGCGCTACCCGCGTGTGCAGCAAGCCATGGCCTGGGGCGGCGTACTCTGGTTGAGCTGGCTGGCGTGGCAGATCTTTCGCAGCACGCCGCCATCACTGAACCCGGCGGATGCCCAGGAAGAAAGTTTCAGCGTGCTGGGCGCTGCCATGCTGCAACTGGTCAATCCCAAGGTATGGATGATGGCGGTGGCAGTGGTCAGCGTGTTTGTGGGCGGGGGTGACAAGCCCCTGCGGCTGCTAGTGTTGTCACTGGCGTTTTTGCTGGTGTCGCTGCCGTGTATGACGTTCTGGGCATTGCTGGGTGTGGGCAGCGCACGGTTGATGGGTTCGCCACGGGCGTTCAAACGCATGAATGCGGCACTGGCGTTGTTGCTGCTGCTCTCGGCATGGCTGACCGTCCTGGCATAACGCCCCGTCAGGAGCTGCCGAAGGCTACTTCTACGCAGGAATGGGCTGTCAGCTCAGGCCACGTTCGGTGAGGAATGCCGAGATGTAATCGATGAACGCCACCACCTTCGCCGTGGCCCGCCGATGGCTCGGGTACACCGCGAGAATATGCGGGCCGAAGGTATCCGGGTCGATGTCGTAATCAGCCATGACCCGCACCAGTCGCCCGTCGGCAATGTACGGTGCGGCGCTCCACAGCGGCGTGTGTAGCAAACCGCGCCCGGCCAAAGCACTGGCCAGCAGCAAGTCGTAATTGTCGCTGCGCAACCGCGGCGCCGCCGGTTGCGCCAGACTCAAGCGCTGCCCGTCGCGCTCGGCCCACCAGAATTCGCGGCTGAGCAACGGGTGCTGATAGAGCAGCCACTCATGCTGCTCAAGGGTTTGCGGAGTCACCGGCAAATCCTTGCGCGCCAGGTACTCCGGACTGCCGCACAGGGCCAGTCGATTGCTACCCACCACCCGCGCAATCAGCCCCGGCAAGTCATCGTGGCCTTCACGCAGCGCCAGGTCATAACCACTTTCCAGCAGGTTGACGAAGGCATCGCACAGGTCCACTTGCAGACTGATCTGCGGATATTGCTGCAGAAAGCCGTCACACACCTGATCGAGAAACGCCCGTCCATACGCCAGCGGCGCGGTGATTTTCAGGTTGCCGCGCAAGCCGTGCTGCAACTGCTCGATTTCCTCGTTGGCCTCGTCCAGCCGCTGCAACACCAGCCGTGCGGTTTCCAGGTACACCCGACCGATTTCGGTAAGCAGGATCCGCCGTGTGCTGCGCTCAAACAGGCGCGCACCCAGCTCAGATTCCAGGTGATTGACCGCTTTGGTCAGCGCCGACGGGGTCTTGCCCAACTGCTCGGCGGCGCGGCTGAAACTGCCGAGCTGCGCGGTGACCACGAACATTTTCAATGCACCCAGCTTATCCATACTTTTTCCATTCAGGCAAAAACGTTTTTCGTGAGGGAGGCGTTCTGTCGGCCGCTGTCAGCCACTAATCTCGCCATCAGACGCAATAACAAGGAAATCTTCAATGAAAAGATTCATCCCGAGTCTGTTGGTAGTCGCTGTAAGTTTTGCCTCGATGGAAGCCATGGCCGCTGCTGATCTGATCCTGCTCAACGGCAAGATTTTCACTGCCGACCGCGCACAACCCAAGGCGCAAGCCCTCGCCGTAGAGAACGGCAAAGTGCTGAAGGTCGGCACCGACGCGCAGATCAAAGCCCTGATCGAATCCGGCACCCAAGTCATCGATCTCAAAGGCAAAGCGCTGATGCCCGGCCTGATCGACAGCCATTCCCACGCGATTTTCGGCGGACTGGAAATGGTCTCGGCGAACATGGAAGACGAAGTCGTCAGCCTCGACGAACTGCAAAAACGCCTGCGTGGCTGGCGTGCAGACGGCAAGGCCAGGCACGGCGATGTGCTGAGCATTGCCGGCATGAGTTCGGTTTACTGGGCGCAGGCCGAAGCCTTGGGCAACACCTTCAACAACGGCGAATGGGCCAATGTGCCAGTGGTGTTTATCGGCAGCGACCACCACACGGCGTGGGCCAACAACGTCATGCTCAAGCGCGCCGGGATTGATGCGGCTCTGCTGAAAACCCTGCCCGACGCAGAAAAAGACACCATCGGCAAACTGGCCAACGGTGAGCCGAACGGCTTTGTGGTCGACGCCGGTTGGGACCGGGTCGCCTCGAAAATGCCAGTGCCAAGCCCTGCCGACATGTTGAACGCCGCCAAATCAGCGGTGCGCTACAACAACAGCCTGGGCATCACCGCGTGGATGGATCCAGCCGCCAACGCCGCACCGGGTGAAGCGGTGTTCGCCCTCAAACCGACCGAGAAAACCGTCGGCGTGCTGCCGGCCTATAAAGCCCTGTCGGAAAGCGGCGACATGAGCGTGCACGTCGCGGCGCTGTTGGTGGCCAACCCGAAAAGCCTACCCGCCGACCTCGATACGCTGGACAAGGTGCGCCAGCAATTCCAGGGCATTCCCAACCTGACCCTGCCCGGGATCAAGATCTTCGCCGACGGCGTGATTGAATTCCCGGCGCAGAGCGCAGCGATGATCGACCCGTACAGCAACTCGCACAAACAGGGCGAACTGCTGATCGATCCGCAGCATTTCGGCGAACTGGTCAGCGCCATCGACCAGCGCGGCTGGCTGGTGCACATCCACGCGATCGGCGACCGTGCGGTGCGGGAATCGCTGAACGGCATTGCTCAGGCGCGCAAGGATCGTCAGAGCGGCGTGACCCACTCGATCACTCACCTGCAAATGGTCAACCCGCAAGAGTTCGCCCGCTTCAAACCGCTCAATGTCATTGCCTCAATGCAACTGCTGTGGGCCAGCGCCGACGACTACACCACCGACATGATCAAGCCCTACGTCAGCGCCCTCGCCTTCCGCTACCAGTACCCGGCGCATTCGCTGCTGAAACAGGGCGCGACGATCGCCGGCGCGAGTGACTGGCCGGTGTCGACACCGAATCCGTTCAACGCCATGGCCCAGGCGATTACCCGTGTCGGACCGTTGGGTGTGCTCAATGCCGATGAGCGTCTGGACCGTGAAACCATGTTCTACGCCTACACCGTCAACGCCGCGCGGACCATTGGCCTGGAAAAGCAGATCGGCTCGCTGACGCCGGGCAAGCAGGCTGACTTTATCGTGCTCGACCGCGATGTGTTCAGCGTCGACAACAAAGCCCTGCATGACACCCAGGTTTTGCAGACCTGGTTCGGCGGCCGTCAGGTCTATACCGCCACCCAATAACAACAACCATCCCACCCTGTGGGAGCGAGCTTGCTCGCGAAGAGGCCAGTCCATTCAACATCTTCACTGACTGACCCACCGCCTTCGCGAGCAAGCTCGCTCCCACATGTTTTGTGAGAGTGGCCGATATGGCATTCCCACACACAGTTTTCGTACTGCCCAAAAACAATCACAACATCGGGACCTCACATGAAAGCCTTGCCCCTGTTCGCCCTGAGTTTCTTGAGCGTGCTGCCCTTGAGCAGTTTTGCGATCCCCTTGAACGATGACTTTGCGCTGGAGGTAGACCTGGCCCTCGCCAGCGACTACCGCACGCGGGGCATCTCGCAAACGCAAAACGACCCTGCCGTGCAAGCCGGTCTCACCCTCGCGCACAGCAGCGGTCTGTACCTCGGCGCGTGGAGTTCCAACGTCGATTTCGGTGGTGGTCTGAAAACCCGTCAGGAAGTCGATTACTACGGCGGCTGGCTGTGGCAGGCGACCGAGGAAGTCAGCCTCGATCTGGGCTACATCAAGTACGCCTACCCCAAGGAAAGCCAGTTCAACCAGAGCGAGGTCTACGGGATTCTCGGGGTTTACGGGGTGAAGCTGGCGGCGTATTACTCCAGTGATGCGCCGGGGATCGATAGCAAGCAGAGTTCGCTGTACAGCTACATTGGTTATGAAACCGAGTTGCCGTTCGACTCGGGACTGAAGCTGCGTTACGGCAATATGGACTTCAAGGATCCGCATCTGTACTCGGCGTCCGGGCAGGCCGAGGACAGTTATCGCGAGTGGGAAGTCAAACTCACCCATAACCTCGCCGGCGTGGTACTGGGCCTGAGCTACATCGACACCGATCTCTCACAAACCCAATGCCTGAGCAATTGGGGCTTCAAAGATGTCTGCACGGCAACCGTCGTCGCCAGCGTCAGCAAATCTTTCTGACCCCACCGAGATCCATTGTAGGAGTGAGCCTGCTCGCGATAGCGGTGTGTCAGACAACACATCGACACCTGACACACCGCTATCGCGAGCAGGCTCACTCCTACAAGGATTTGCTTCGAATTCGTTAGTTGTTACAGGATGTTTACGAATTTTTTACTAATGTTCTTCTACAGTTACACGCGCAACCGCGTGGTTTTCTATTCAAGTAGAGGAATGTTTGACATGGCTTTGGGCAACGGACTGCGTTTACCGTCCATCACTCCTACCCGACTGGTGCTGCTGTTTTCTCTGGCGCTGGTGGCGTTGTACAACCTGGCGACCTGGAAGGCGCTGGGCACCCTGATCACTTTGCAAGGTGCGCACAAACTGGCGTTTTTCGCCTCGTTCGCGCTGTTTTTGTGGGCCGCGATCACCCTGCTGCTGACCCTGGTGTCGTTTCGCTGGACACTGAAACCGGCGCTCACCCTGGTCGCTCTGCTCTCGGCCTGCGCCGCGTATTTCATGAACGAATATGGCATCACCATCGACACGGTGATGATTCAGAACGTCTTCGAAACCAACCCCGCCGAAGCCACCGCGCTGTTCAGCGGCAAGCTGTTAGCTTACCTGCTGCTGCTCGGGGTGTTGCCGGCGGCGCTGATCTGGCGCTGGCCGGTGAGTTATCGACCGTTCTTTCGCGGCCTGCTCAACAAGGTGCTGGTGATCATCGCCTGTGTGCTGGTGATCGCCGCGTCGGTGGGCGCGTTCTATTCGACCTACGCGCCAATCTTCCGCGAAGAAGACAAGCTCACCCACTTCATCAACCCGACCAACTACATCTACGCGATCAGCAAGTACACCAAGCAACGCCTGGGCATCAAAAAACATTTCGTGGTGCAGGCCATCGGCGAAGACGCGGTGATGAGCGCCAACGCGGCCAGCCGCGAGAAGAAATCGCTGATGGTGTTTGTGGTCGGTGAAACGGCTCGCGCCGATCACTTCTCGCTGAATGGCTACGAGCGCGAGACCAATCCCGAACTGAGCAAACTCGACATCCTCAACTTCACCCAGGTGCATTCCTGCGGCACGTCGACGGCCGTCTCGGTGCCGTGCATGTTCTCGATGTTCCCGCGTGAGGATTACAGCGACAAGAAAGGCAAAACCTACCAAGGCCTGCTCGATATCCTCCAGCGTGCCGGCGTGCAAGTGCTCTGGCTGGACAACAACAGCGACTGCAAAGGCACCTGCCTGCGCGTACCGCATCGCGACATTTCGAAGAATCAGCCGGGGCCATTCTGCGATGGCAACAACTGCCTCGACGAGGCGCTGTTGCAAGACCTGCAAAGCTACATCGACAGCCTCAAGGGCCACGCGATCATTGTCCTGCACGCCGATGGCAGTCACGGCCCGGAATACTACGAGCGTTACCCGAAAGAGATGGAGCGCTTCAAACCGATCTGCCACACCAACCAGTTGGGCAGTTGCAGCCGCGATGAACTGGTCAACGTGTACGACAACACGATTCTGTACACCGACCATTTCCTTGCCAAGGTCATCGAACTGCTCAAGCGCAATCAGGACTCACTGGACACGTCGATGGTTTACGTTTCCGATCACGGCGAATCGCTGGGCGAGAACGGGCTGTACCTGCATGCGGCGCCGTATGCGCTGGCGCCGCAAGCGCAGACCCATGTGCCGATGGTGATGTGGTTTGGCAATGGCACGCTCGCCAGTGAAGGGATCGATCGCGGTTGTTTGCAAGGCAAGACCGGGCAGGCCGATCTGAGCCACGACAACCTGTTCCACTCGGTGCTGGGGTTGTTTGATGTGAGGACGTCGGTGTATCAGCCGGGGCTGGATATTTTTCATGGCTGCCGGCCTTCGATGACGGCTGCCCAGTAACTCGCAGACACTGCAAAACCCTGTGGGAGCGAGCTTGCTCGCGAATACGGTAGATCAGTCAAAACAGATGTCGACTGACCCGCCGCCTTCGCGAGCAAGCTCGCTCCCACAGTTGATTTTGGTGGACCTAGGGGATGAGGTTTGCCAAATAGGCCCACGGGTAGATGCCGCGTTGATGGCCGTCGCTGAAGATCAGTTGCACGCCGTAGCCCTGCGGGTTGAGTTCGATCAGGCACACGCGATCATCCACCCGTGGTGTCATGCCTTGGAGGCGAAACGCGCGGCATTGCGAGCATGGGCACTGACGGCGCAGTTCGGCGTGATTGAGCTGTTGTTCGCGGCCATCCGGCCAGCTCAAGCGCAAGGCGCCTTCGCTTTGCGAATTAGCCATCGACAGCGGGTTCATTGCAACTGACTCAAGGCGATGCGCACGGCTTTGCGCACCTCCGGGTCGCCGTCGTCCTGCGCGGCCTGCAACGCGGCCACGGCGCCGCGATCATGCAGTTCGCCCAAGGCCAGCGCGGCCTCTTTTCGCAGGTTACTGATGCGATGGCCGAGGGTGTCGATCAGGGCGTCCAGCGCCGGGGCGAAACGCAAACGGCCGAGGCTGCGAGTGGCGCGCA
This sequence comes from Pseudomonas sp. H1_D05, assembly GCF_054682705.1. NCBI lineage: Bacteria > Pseudomonadati > Pseudomonadota > Gammaproteobacteria > Pseudomonadales > Pseudomonadaceae > Pseudomonas > Pseudomonas sp. H1_D05. Next base: position 4,671,771 of record NZ_CP162825.1, on the reverse strand, counting down.
GGCGCACTTGCCAATAATCATCGCTCAAGGCTTCGACGAGCGCGGAACCAGCGTCAATGTGGCCGACCTTGCCCAAGGTCGTCGCGGCTTCTTCGCGTACTTGCCAGGCGTCATCCCGCAAGGCCTGGCGCAGGGCTGGCAACACTTCGGCGCTGGAGGCCAAGCCCAAAGCGCCAGTCGCAGCACGGCGTACTTCGGTGTCGGGGTCAGCGCTGGCCAATCGTGCCAGGGCGGGCAAAGCGTCGAACTGCTTGAGCCAGCCGAGCACGCCCACGGCTTCACGACGAACGCTGGCGTCGGCATCGTTCAGCGCCGAAACCGCTGCCGGCGCGGCGGCGGCGAAACGCAACTCACGCAAGGCACGGAATGCGGCGATACGCACGCTGACGTCGGCATGATCGGTCCACGGCAAAATCACCTGCCCCGCCGCTTCCGTTTTGAGCAAGCTCAGGCTCTGCGCGGCGGCCGATTGCACGGCGAGCGACGGGTCGGTCAAGGCTTCACACAAGGCCTGCACGACGTCCTCATCCTCCCAGGCCTCCAGCAAACGTGCGGCTTCAGCGCGAACCTCTTCGGCGGGATCTTGCCTCAGGCGATCAACCAGCCAGAGCAAGCCATCCGGTTCTTCCAGATCCGCCAGATCAATCAGCGCAATGCGCCGCACACCGGCGTCTTCAGCGGCGAGGCGCGGTTGCAGATCGAGAATGTCCTGGTTATCGGTCACAGCAAAAATAGAGGTCATAGGGCAAATCGCGGCAAAGGGTTTTCAGGAGGCAGACCGAGCGGGTTGAGGCGCGGCAGCGGTCGGTCGTTGTCGTGGCGCAGCAGATCGAGGCAGTGGCGTTTGAGTCGGGAGAATTCAGGGCTGGTGACCAGTTCGCTGGTGCGTGGCCGGGCGAAATCCAGACGCAAGTCTTCGATGATTCGCCCCGGCCGCGCGCTCATCACCAGCAAGCGGTCAGCGAGAAACAGCGCCTCGTCGATGTCATGGGTGACGAACACCACCGTGGTGCGGATCCGCGTCCAGATGTCCAGCAGCAGTTCCTGCATGTTCAGCCGGGTCAGCGCATCCAGCGCGCCGAACGGTTCGTCCATCAGCAGCAAGCGCGGACGATTGACCAACACTCGGGCGATCTCGACGCGTTGCTGCATGCCGCCGGAAAGCTGATCGGGCCAGCGTTCGGCAAAACCTTCGAGGCCGACCAGTTTGAGGATGTCATCGGCGGCGCGGTGGCGCTCAGCCTTGCCGATGCCACGCATTTTCAGGCCGAAAGCCACGTTGTCACGCACCGTGCGCCACGGAAACAACGTGTGGTGCTGGAACACCATGCCGCGCTGTGGAGACGGCCCGGACACCGCCGCGCCATCGACTTTCAGACTGCCGGCATGAGCGCTGAGGTGCCCGGCCAAGGCGCCGAGCAAGGTCGATTTGCCACAACCAGACGGACCAAGAATGCACACGAACTGGCCCGGCTCAATCTGGCAATCAAGTTCACGCACGGCTTCGAACGCTTCACGCCCTGCGCCGAGGACGATGGACAACTGGCGAATGTCGATCCGCCCTTCCGGGGTTTGCATCACGCTCATCAGGCTTTTCCTCGCGGTCGATGCCAGGGCGTGAACAGCCCGCCGAGGCGTTTGATCAGCAGGCTGCTGCCCATGCCCAACACGCCGATCAGCAGCATGCCGACGACGATGTCGGCGTAGTTCTGAATCGTGTAGGACTCCCAGGTGTAATAACCGATGCCGAACTGACCGGAGATCATTTCCGCGGTGACCAGACAGAACCATGAGGTACCCATGCCGATCGCCAGGCCCGTGATGATGCTGTGTGCGGCGCCGGGCAGGATCACTTCCAGCAGGATCGCCCGGCGCCCTGCCCCGAGGCTTTTCGCCGAGGCGATCAGGCGTGGGTCGACGCCTTCGACGCCGTGTACGGTGTTGAGCAGGATCGGGAACAGCGCGCCGGTGAAGGTGATGAAGACCATCGACAGTTCGGAGGATGGGAACATCAGGATCGCCAATGGAATCCACGCAACGGCGGGGATTGGGCGCAGGACTTCCAGCGGTGGCAGCAGCAGGTCTTCGGCCCACTTCGAACGGCCAATGGCTAAACCGAGGGCGATGCCGATGACTAGCGCCGCGAGATAGCCGGCGAAGACGCGGCTGAGGCTGGCGGTGAGGTGCTGGAGCAACTTGCCAGAATCGCCCAAACCGAGCGCCGCTTCGAGCACCGCGATAGGTGTCGGCACGTTGGCGAAGGTGACCAGGCCGAGGTTCCAGTGGTGGCTGGCGGCGAGTTGCCAGAACAGCAGGCAGAGCAGCAAGGATGCGGCTCTTGATGTCCAGCGGATGGGTGTTTTCATGGAGCGGGTTTCCGGTTCTGGATCTGTGTGATGGCTGATATTTACCCCCCTCACCCCAGCCCTCTCCCCCCAAGGGGGGCGAGGGGGAAAGGGAGCCGATCTTCGTGCTTTTCAAAACCTGCGTTCGGCTCGAAAGGGAGCCGACCTGCGTGCTTTCCAAAACCCGCGTTCGACTCGGTATTTCAAGTCGGCGTAGCGAGTCCAAACACCACGGTCAGTCCCCTCTCCCTCTGGGAGAGGGCTAGGGTGAGGGGCTCTTGATCTTCAACTAGCGGGCGACGACCGCCTGGGTCGTGGCATCCGTAAAATCGAAAACCTTGCCACCCTGCGCCGACGCATATTGCTGAGCCTGCCCCTTAAGCAAAAACGCACTCAACCGGCCCTTCGCATCACTGGCAAACCACGCCTGCTCAGCCAACAACTTGATCCCGCTGTCACTGGCCTGTGCATACACGGCACGGATGTTTTTGCCTTCCTGCTTCAACGCCGCCAACGCAGTGAAAGCGGACTCGGCGGAGGCATAGCGGCGCACTTTGTCCTCACCGCGCACCCAGATTTCCGCGACATGACTGAAGTCAGTAATCGCTTTCCCCGTCGTCGCATCCGTAGCCTTCAGTGGCGTCTGTGCGTAGTTGGCCAGTTGCGCCGTGTAGTCCAGACCCGACGCCTTGAACGCGGCGCGGATGTATTGATCGTCGATGAACGTATTCAGATCGAGGCCACGATCAGCCTTCTTCAACAGCTTCAACGTATCGATGGCCGTACCAACCGCCTGACGATATTCCGGCTTCCAGCTCAGGTCGCGGGTCTGCACGCCGAGCGGGCCGTGGAACAGGTAATTCACTTCGGCATCGACACCGGTGACTTTGGCGATCAGTTCGCTGTACTTCTCAGGCTCGGCGGCGAGCAGTTGATTGGCCTCGATGCTCGCCCGCAAATAGGCGACGACGACTTCCGGGTACTTCTTCGCGTACGCCTGATCCACCAGCGCACCATGGAACGTCGGCGCGTTGGCCTGGGCGCCGTCGTAGATCTTGCGGGCGAAGCCCCGGCTCGGAAACAGCTCGGCGAACGGCACGAAATCAGCGTGGGCGTCGATCTTGCCGGCCTGCAACGCCGAGCCGGCGACTTCTGGTGGCTGGGCAATGATGTTGACGTCCTTGAGCGGATCCCAGCCCTGCTCCGCCACCGCGCGCAACAACATGCCGTGGGCGGTGGAGGCGAACGGCACGGAAATGGTCTTGCCCTTGAGTTCGCTCAGCGATTGCACGCCGGACGCACTCGGCACGACGATGCCGTTGCCGCTGCCCTTGGTGCTCCCCGACAGTACGCTGATGAACAGGCTGTGCTTGCCGGCAGTTTCGAACGCAACACCGTTGAACGCACCTGGGAAATCGGCCATGGCGCCGAAGTCTAGTTTGCCGGCGACCATCTCGTTGGTCAGTGGCGCGCCGCTGGTGAAGTTTTTCCACTGCACGTCGTACTTGGCGTCTTTGTAAGTGCCGTCGTGGGGCAGGTATTTGTCGAGCAGACCGAGTTCACGAATCAACAGACCGCCAGCGGCGCAATTGATGGTGGTGTCCTGGGTGCCGATGGCGATGCGGATGGTTTCGGCTGAGGCCGACAAAGTGAACGAAGCCAGTACCAGACCGGCGATTGCTGCACGCAACATGAGTGTTTCCCCTCGAATCATTTATTTGAGTTCGTCTCCGCCGCGATCAGGGCGCGGTGGGAAACGAGGGGTTGTCGGTGAATCCAGCGTCCGGGGTTGTCGGATGGCTTTGGGTTGTCTGGGGTGGCCTCTTCGCGAGCAAGCTCGCTCCCACAGGACTTCTGGCGAATTCAGTTTGTGCAGTAACTCGATCTACTGTGGGAGCGAGCCTGCTCGCGAAAGCGGTGTGTCAGGTGTCGATGTGCTAGCTGGATCACCGCATTCGCGAGCAGGCTCGCTCCCACAGTGGTCCGGGTTTCAACGCAGGAGATAGGGGATGTCGACCTTGACGGCGCCGGTCGGGCAATCCTTCTCGCACGGCATGCGGTACCAGCACTCGTCGAACGCCATATAGGCCTTCTGCGTCGCCGGGTTAATCGCCAGCAAGTCCATCGGGCAGACGTCGACACACACGGTGCAGCCCTTTTCGGCGATGCATTTGTCCTCGTCCACGGTGACGGGGGCGTTGGAGCGGAAGAAGATTTCCTGAGCTTGATAGGCCATGGTCCGGATTCTCTTTTAGGGGTGCATCAAGCGGCGAAAGCGCCAACCCGCAAGCGGTCGTACGCCTGCATTTCTTCGGCATCGAGCGGAATGATGTAAGGCTCGACGGCTTTCTTGAAACTGATCATCCGGCCGTCCTCGCCCTTCTTCAGATGGCAGTGGCAGAACCACTCGCTGTCGTTGCGCTGCGGGTGATCGACGCGATAGTGGTACAGGCCCCAGCGACTTTCGGCGCGAAACAGCGAGGCGCGTGCAGCCATTTCGGCGCAGTCGCGAATCACGCTGGTTTCCATCGCGCGCATCAGTTCATGGGCGTTGTTGGCCTTCATCTGCTCGAGATCGCGCTCGATGTCGCTGAAGCGTTGCAGGCCGATCTGCATTTTCCTGGTGACTTTCGGCGGTTGCAGGTAATCGTTGACGAAGCGCCGCAGCTTGTACTCGACCTGCGCCGGCGGCAGACCGTGTTCGCGATCCAGCGGGGCGTAGACCCGGGCCTTTTCCTTTTCGATCTGCGCGGCATCCAGCGCAGAAAACTCGCGCCCGGCGACAAAATCCGCCGCGTTGTGTCCGGCAAACCAGCCGTAGGTGAAGGCGCCGAGCATGTAATTGTGCGGCACAGCGGCCATGTCACCGGCCGAATACAAGCCTTTCACCGAGGTCTCGGCGCGTTCGTTGACCCACACCCCGGAGGCCGAGTGACCGCTGCAAAAACCGATTTCGGAGATGTGCATTTCGACCATTTGCGTGCGGTAATCAGTGCCGCGATTGGCGTGGAACTGGCCGCGACTCGGGCGCTCGTTGCTGTGCAGAATCTCTTCGATGTTCTGGATGGTTTCCTCGGCCAGGTGATCGAGTTTGAGGAACACCGGGCCGTTGCCGCTTTCCAGTTCCTGGTGGAATTCCCACATCATCTGCCCGCTCCAGTAGTCGCACTCGATGAAGCGTTCGCCCTTGTTGTTGGCGGTGTAGCCACCCAGCGGACCGGTCACGTAGGCGCAGGCCGGGCCGTTGTAATCCTTGATCAGCGGGTTGATCTGAAAGCACTCGAGGTTGGCCAGTTCGGCACCCGCGTGATAGGCCATCGCGTAACCGTCGCCAGCGTTGGTCGGGTTCTCGTAGGTGCCCATCAGGTAGCCCGACGAAGGCAGACCGAGTCGCCCGGCAGCGCCACAAGCGAGAACTACAGCCTTGGCCTTGATCACATGGAAATCGGCCGTGCGGCAATCGAAGCCCATCACACCATTGACGGTGCCCTCCTCGTCGGTCAGCAACCGCGTGCAGACGAGACGATTGGTGATGCTAACCCGCGCACGTTTCAACTGCCGATAGAGGACTTTTTTGATGTCGTGCCCTTCCGGCATCGGCAGCACGTAGGCACCCATGTGGTGGACTTTTTTCACCGCGTAATCGCCGGTTTCGTCCTTCTCGAACTTCACGCCCCAGCGATCAAGCTGTTCGATGGTTTCGAAGCTGTGGGTGGCGTAGGCGTAAACGGCGGCCTGATTGACGATGCCGTCGTTGGCGATGGTGATTTCCTTGGTGTACTGCTCGGGCGTCGAGTGGCCGGGAATGATCGCGTTGTTCAGGCCGTCCATGCCCATGCTGATCGCGCCGCTGCGTTTGACGTTGGCCTTGTCGACCAGCAGCACGCGCAAGTCGCGGTTCTTTTCCTTGGCCTTGATCGCGGCCATCGGGCCTGCGGTGCCACCGCCAATGACGACGATGTCGTATTCCTGTTCGAGCACGTTGCGGGTCATGCCTGCTCCCCCTTTTTGCCGGTCGATCCGCAGGCGGTACTGGAACGCATCGCCACGGTAGTAAAGGTGTTCGAAGTCCAGCGGCTGGCCTTGCGCGTCGTGGGTCAGACGCTCGATGCGCATGATCGGCGAGCCGGCCTCGACGTTCAGCGCCTGGGTCAGATCGCTGTCAGCCAGCACTGCGTCGATGGCCAGATCGGCGTGGCCGAGGGCGATGCCGCAGTCGTTTTCGAGGATCAGGAAGATGTCGCGGGTGACCAGATCGGCCTTCTCCAGCCGCTCGCCGACGGCTTTGGGCAGGTAGGTGATTTCCAGCGAGATCGGTTCACGATTGATCAGGCGCACGCGTTTGATCTGCGTAACGATCTCGCCCTCGGCGACTTGCAAACGCTCGGCGACGCGCTTGTCGGCCGGGATGAATTTGAAGCTGCGCAGGCGGTTGATCACCTCGTAGCCACGGCCGGTCATCGACTCGGCGAGGCCTTGCAGGCTGCTGACGTTCTGAAAGGTTTTCGGTTTGGCGACGAAGGTACCTTTGCCGTGGATCTTGAAGATCAGCCCTTCTTTTTGCAGATCGCCCAGCGCCTGGCGCACGGTGATGCGGCTGACTTTGAACAGCGCACCGAGTTCGCTTTCGGAGGGCATCTGGCTGTCTTGCGGGTATTCGCCGTCGAGAATCCGCGCACGGAGGACGTCGCGCAGTTGGGTGTGCAGCGGGACACTGCTTAGGGAGAGAACGTTATCGGTCATCACGGGATCACTTGTTATAACGAGTTATGACGTGATCTTAGAGATGTTATGACGAGGTTGAGAAATATTGTTTGGGCATAACCTTAGATGCAGGACACACGCGATTCCCTGTGGGAGCGAGCTTGCTCGCGAAGGCGGTGTAACAGTCACCAGATTATTGACTGACAGGACGCTTTCGCGAGCAAGCTCGCTCCCACAGGGGACGGTGTACACATGGAGGATCAGTGGCGTTTGAGGATCTGGTCCATGACCCAGTCGGTTTTGAGGGCTTGTTCGGCGACGGCGGGATGTTTGGAATCTCCACGAATATGCGCATTCATTCCGAGCACGTGATGCCACTGAATGTGCTCGTGATGGGGGATTTCCGGGCTGAGGTGTTCATCGGCATGCAACTGCACGGGATGCTCATCAAACACCGAAAAACTGATCCGCCCGAGGCTGCCAATGATCTCGACCCGATCCTCACGCCGATCCGCGACAAAGCTCCAGCAGCCCATGCCCAGCGCCCCGGAGGCGAACCGCCAACTGGCGCTGACGGCATCTTCCGCTGCATACAAACCGGCCTGACGCGCGGTGAATCCAGCGACTTCAACGATGTCACCGAGCAGATACTGAAACAGGTCAAAGCCGTGGCTGGCGAGGTCGGCGAAGTAACCGCCACCGGCCACTGCCGGATCGGTGCGCCAGTTGTTGCGACCGTCCAGATCCGCCGACGAAGGCGCCTTGGTCAGCGTCCAGCTCAAGTGCCGTACGTCACCGATGCACCCCTCCTCCAACCATTGCCGCACCTGTGCAAAGCGCGGCAACGAACGGCGGTAGTAGGACACGAACAAGTGCAAACCGGCGTCGGCAAACGCTTTTTGCATCTCGCGACTTTGCCCGGCATTCAGCGCCATGGGCTTTTCCACGCAGCAATGTTTGCCGGCCGCAGCGACTTTCAGGCTGTAGGCGTGGTGGCTGTCGGGCGGCGTGGCGATGTACACCGCGTCCACCTCGGGATCGTTGATCAGTGCATCGACGTCGGTGTAGACCCGCTCGATACCGTGGCGCGCGGCGTAGTCAGTCACGGCCTCAAGGCGTCGGCCCATTACCGCCACCAGTGCCGAACCGGGCGCCTTGTAGAAGGCCGGCCCGCTCTTGCGCTCGGCGACGCTGCCACAACCGATCATGCCCCAACGCACCACGTCCATGTCTCTTCCTTTAGCCGATGCGCAAGGCGCGCAGATCGAGGTGACCGTCCTTGAGCGGCGGGCACCAGTAGTAGCCGCCAGTGATTGGGCGGCTGATGCGATAGAGGCCATCGGTGATGCCGTCTTCCGGGCCGCTCATACGGCGCAGTTGCGCTTCGAAGGCATCCAGCGAGAAACCGAAGGCGAGGAACATCAGACCGGCACGATCACCTTCAATCCACGGCATCGAGCGGCGCACGACGAACGCTTCTGGGGCAAAGCTTTCCTGCGCGGTGCGTTTGACGTGGGCGGAGACTGGCGCGTCGTCGATCTCTTCGTTGTCGCTGAGGCGACGGCCCATGATGTTGTCTTTGTCCTCGGCGGACAGTTTGTGGAAACCCTTGAGGTCGTGCTGCCATTGCTGGATCGCGGCGAAACTGCCACCGACCATGCCGTCAGTGCCGGCACTTTGCAGGGCGGCAGCGATGGCGGCTTCGTCGTGGGGGTTTTCGGTGCCGTCTTCATAGCCGGTCAGGTCGTGGCCGTCCTTGTGGCGGAAGGCTTCCTGCATCTCGACCAGACGCAGGGCTGGTGCGAGTGCGGCTTCGAGAGCGTTGCAGCGATTGAGCAGTTCACCACGGTCGACGCCGTGCAGCCACACCCACAGTGCGTGCTGGGTCGACGGGTTCTCGACGCCAACACCGGTCAGCGCCGGGAAGCTGCGCAGGCCGCCGATCTGCACGTTGAGCGCCTTGACCAGGGATTCACCAAAACCGACCACCGCCGACTTGCCGTCCACCAGACTCAGCAGATTGTCGATCGCCTGTGGCAGTGCTTCAACCGATTCAAGGGCGAAAAACAGGTGACGCGCTTGCGCAGGAACAGGGGTGGCGAGAATGCCCGGCTGGTAGTAACTCATGTGAACTCCTTGGGAAAGTGCGCGGGAGTTTACCTGTGGCCGGAGGGTTTGTGTGGGTTTGGATGGAAGTCAAAAGCACCCTCACCCTAGCCCTCTCCCGGGGGGGGGAGAGGGAACTGATTCGGGGATATTAGAGATCTACACCGACTTGAACGTGCATCGGTGAATCCATAATCGACCAAGATCTTTCAGGTCGATGCAACTCGCAAGACACCTCGGTCGGCCCCCTCTCCCTCCGGGAGAGGGCTGGGGTGAGGGAATAAATAGAGGTAAGACATCGACCCGAACGTGCAGCTATAAATCCATAATCAACGCAATCTTTCAGGTCGATGTAACTCGCAAGACACCCCGGTCGGCCCCCTCTCCCTCTGGGAGAGGGCTGGGGTGAGGGGATGATCGAGGTAAGACACTGAATTGAGCGTGCATCGGTGAATCCATAATCGACAAAGACCTTTCAGGTCGATGTAAGACGCAAGACACCTCGGTCGGCCCCCTCTCCCTCCGGGAGAGGGCTGGGGTGAGGGTTAGCGTCATTACGCCAAGCGCTAGGGCTCAGCCCCGTCCAGCGCTTGAACGCCCGGCGAAAACTGCGCACATCGCTGTAGCCCACCTCTTCGGTAATCCGTTCAATCGGCATATCCGGATTGGCCAGCAGACTCAAGGTCCGCGCCTGCCGCACCTGCTCCAGCAACGCCTCAAACGTCAACGCATGCTCAGTCAACCGCCGGCGCAACGTGCGACTGCTCATGTTCAAATCACCGGCAATCTTTTCAATGTGACTGCCGCTGCTCAGGTCCCGGGCAATCGCCCGCTCCACCGCTTGAATCAGATCGAGCTTCTGATGCACCTGCGCTGCTTCCAGCTCCAGCAATGCAACGGCCTGACGCAACGCCAGCGAATGATGATTAGGCAGGTGCACGTCCAGCCATTGCGCGTCGATCAACATGCGATTGTGCAGACAGCCGAAGCGCACCTGCGGCCCGAGCAGGCGGTGGTATTCACTGAGGTAATCCGGCGCGGCATGCACAAATTCCACGGCAATCGCCTTGAACTCAGCCCCCACCAGTGCGCGGCCATACACCAGCAAACTGGCGAAGAACTCCTCGACCGCAAACACCTGCACGTCGGCAAATGGCAAGCGGCATTCAGCATCGAGATGCACCTGCCCGCCGACCACATCGACGCTGGACACGACGATCCCGCCCGACGTGTGCTGGTGACGAATGCCGAGCGCAAAGGCATCGCGCAAGGTCTTGCACAGTGACAACACGTGCCCGAGCAGGCCCAGTGTGCCGAGTACGTTCTGCGCCCCGACCCACAGCCCCAAACCCTGATTGGGCAGCACTTTGAGTGCGCGCTGAATCATCGCTACGGCCTGGCGATAGGAAATCCGCTGCGCCGGATCCTGCAGATCCTCAAGGGTGAAACCCAGACCACGGCACAGGCTCTGGGAATCGACTCCTCTGTTCTGCACGACTTCGGCGAGGGTTTGCAGGAGAAACGGCGAGACCAGCGCCAATTCAAAGGTCGGGTCTTGGACTTTTACGTTCATGGGGGCTGACATTCCGGATCACGCTTGATTGTTATTTTTGTAACCGGCTGTGTCGATGGAAGTTAGCACAAGGTTTACGGACTGTCCGCAGATGCCCCCCTCAGTGTCCGCCAATACCCTGCCCCAACGTACGCCAAACGCTTATTTCTAGCGTACCGGCGCTCCGAGCGACCGATACCGGGTCCCAATCACAATAATAATGAGGACAGTCATGAGCCCGAACCGCGTGAAATCCTTCTTGCCCCGCGCTCTTTTCATCGCGGGGTGCGCGCTGACGTTGCCCGCCACTGGCCACCGAAGCCGGCGTTGACAACATCGGCCCCGGCACCGACGGCTTCTTCATGCTGCCGCTGGAAGTCGACAGCCTTCCGGAGAACATGGTCGCGTTCAACCTCTACTACAACCATTACAAATCGACCAAGCTCAACATCAGCTCGCTGGGCGGCAAGGTGCCGAAGGTCGAAATCGAATCCACCGCGGTGATTCCGCGTCTCGATTACTTGAGCCCGGTGCGTGTGTTCGGCGGACGTCTGGCGGGCTACATCGCCCAGCCGTGGTTGAAGCAGGAAGTCGCGGTGTTCGGCCTGAGCGACACCCGCGAAGGCATGGGCGATACCACCTTCGCGCCGATCATTCTGTGGGACATGGGCAAAAACCTGACCCTTGGCGCCGCCGTGGAAGTCACCGTGCCCACCGGCGAATACAGCGTCGATCGGCTGGCCAACACCAGCAACAATTTCTACACCTACAAGCCGCTGTTCTCGTTCACCTGGCTGCCGACTGAACGCACCGAAGTCTCGATGAAGACCACCTACAGCTTCAACGAAAAGAACAAGGACACCGACTACAAATCAGGACAGATTTTCCACTTCGATTATTCGGCCAGCTACAAGATCACCGACGACCTGATGCTCGGCGTCAACGGCTATTTCCTCAAACAAACCACCGACGACAAACAGTTCGGCCACACCGTGCAGTTTGCCGGGCAGGACGTTGATGATGGCGTGCGCGGCAAGGTGTTCGCGATTGGCCCGGCGCTGCACTTCACCTTTCTCAAGTACGCCAGTGCGGAGATTCGCTGGGCCAAAGAGTTTGATGTGGAGAACCGGCCGGAAGGGGAAATGTTGTGGGCGAAGGTGAGTATTCCCTATGCGTTCTGAGTGTATTTGTAGGAAAGAACACCCGGTTTTGTAGCCTGAAAACCTGAAAAACGGAGGGGAGGAATACGCCTACAGCGGCGGTCGAGATTACCGGACAACAGGGGGAAACGTCTGGCAGATTTAAAGGGTGCGCTTGCAGATACTGGGCTCCGTTATCCCATGGATCTTCAAGGGCTCATGGGGTGCATCGTCTGCCAGTGACGACAATGGGCCATTCCCCCCTTAAACTGCTGAGATTGATCACGGAGATCACTATGAGCATATTACTTTCCCCGTTTTACTCTGACTTCGAATCCGAAGAAGAGGCCGAGAGCTACGATCGCTGGTTTCGGGCAGAGGTACAGGATGCACTCGATGATCCTAGTCCTGGTATTCCCCATGATGAGGCTATGGCGATGCTCGACCAGATGCTGGAAGAGATGCGCAGGAAGCGCCGCTCTGCTGCTTGAATGGAGCAGCAAGTCCTCGCGTCAACTGGCTGACATCTTCAAGTACATCGAGCAACACAACACCAACGCTTCAATTTCGCTAAGACACAAGGTTGGTGCGGCAGCACAACGGCTTTCATCAATACCTTACGGTTACCGACCTGGCCGAGTGCCTGGTACTCGTGAGATGGTGATTCATCCGAACTATCTGCTGGTCTATCGAGTGAATGGGCGCATCAGAATACTGAGGGTGCTTCACGCCCGACAAAAATAACCTTCAACTTCATCAACATAAAAAAAGGGCGACCAACCGGCCGCCCAAACGTACTGCACGAGAGTCTTTTACAACGTCAGTTGCCCACGCTCCTCCTCGGTCAACTGCTGCTTCGCCTGTTCATCCAGTGCCCCGGCGCCCAACACCTGCACCGGGCTGTTCGGGTTGTAACCCGGGGCCGGTGCGCGGCTGGCGCCATCGCGGGTCGGCGCGAGTTGTTCGTTGCCGAAACTCAACACCTGCACGGTAAACACCGAGGCCTGATTCTGCCGCGACGCTGCTTGCTGCTGACGCGCGACATCTTCCGCCGCTTGTGTGGCCGACGATGCCGCCGAACTGGCCGAAGTAATCGCCCCGGTGTTCACCGCCGAGACCACCGGCACACCCGTTGCCTTGCCCTGCACCGAGATGTTCGCGGCGTTGACCACCGTCAGCGCGGCGATGTTGACGTTACCCGACACGCGGATCCCCGCCTCACCGGCATCGATGGTGCCCAGCGGCGCGATCAGGTCGATGTCTCCCGGCTTCACCTCGGCGATCGGGTTGAGCGTGGCGATACCGGCGCCGGTGCTCGGCACCGATGGCGACAGGGTGACGTTGCCCCAAGTGTCGTAAACCCGTTTCGGCGGGGTGTAGACCACGGTGGTTTTCGAGCCACGACCGGCGTTGATATCGCCCTCGGCCGACCAGCCGAGAATCGAGCCGCCGAAGGTGGTCATGATCCGGCTCTGGCCGAGCAAAATGCTGCCCTGCGAATAGAGCTGAATGTTGCCCGAGCCCTGGGTGATGATCCCCGCCGTCGATGGCGGCGCCGCACCTTCGATGCCGAACACCTGACCGCCGCCGGGAGTGAGCATCTGGATGTCGCCGCCGAACAGGGTCTTGACCCCTGCTCCGCCGTACAGCGTGATATCGCCGTCGTAGCGGATTGGGTTGCCCGCCACATCTGTGCTCGGGAACAACGCGGCGATAGCGTTGCGACCACGCAGATAACTGCCTTTGCGCGGGCCATCGACATCGTTGTATTCCAGGCCACCGGCGCGCAGTTCGGCGAAGTACACCTGGCGGGCGAAGATGGCCTGTTCGGTGCCCGGCAGTGCGGCGTAGAACGCCTGTGCCTGTTCAGCGCTGCCACTGAAGCCGTAACCCAAGGTCAGCCAGCTCTGCAATTCGTCCTGGTAACTCTTGACCACTTTGCCCGGTTGCGCGCTGAGGGCTGCGTCCGCGCTCGCCACGTTCTGCGGGTTCAGGTAGTGCGCGATAAACCGCGAATAATCCGGCCCCTGCGCGCCCGCGCCGGCCTGCAAGACCACGCTGGCCCCCGGACGCTGATCACCGGCCAGCAACGAGCCAAGGCTGGTGATGCTGGCACGGTCCTCCATCAGAATATTGCGCCCGGCATTGATCTCCAGCGTGCCGGGACCGGCGACGTCGAAGCTGCTGTAAAGGATGTCGCGCCCGGCCGACACTCTCGACACATCCCTCGGGTCGTTATGCACGAACAGGTTGCCGGTGGAGTAAATCGTGTCCTTGGTGGTGCCGACGCCATCTTTCGGCGAAATCGTCGGTTGGCCCAGGTCGGTGCCAGAGGCGACGATGTCGCGACCGGCCATCATCCACACCGGCCCGGCGGCTTCGTACCAGGTTCGCTGCGAATCGCTTGCGCGCAGTGACTCGCCACTGCGGATGCCGACCAGATCGCCGGTCAACGCGTAGATTCGCGCCGGCCCCATGACATCGCTGAGGCCGGAGTACGAGTTGCTACCGAAGGCGAACAATGGGAAGCGCAGATTCGGTTCTGCGGCGACACCATCGCTGCCGCTGTTGGAGATGAACGGGGTTTGCGCCGAGTTGCTGGCATAGCCGTTGAATGCCGGCGCAAACGGCGTGGCAATCGCCAGTGGACTGGCCCCGGACTGGTTGATCGCATAGCCGCCGGCATAAATCGAATCACCGGCCAACAGCTCCAGCTGACCTGAAGCCGAAGGCGCCAACAGCAGCGAGTAAGCGGTGGCGGGAGCGGTATTGCCGACGCTGTAAGCCGCCGATGAACCTGCGTAGATCGAGCCTTGACCGGCGACGGCGCGCAGAATCGACGGATAAACAAAACGACTGTCAGTCGGTGAAGTGTTCTGCCCTTTGATGGGCCCGTTGGTGTCCGTCTCGGCCAACTGGGTACTCGGCGTGAGGTTGCCACCCGCCGAGAACAGATCGATGGCCGTGTGCTCGGTCCACAGCGAGAAGCCACTCAAAATCCCGCCCTGGCTGACGTTCCCCGCCTCGTCAAACAGCGGCGTGGCGTTCTGCAAACGCACGCGGCCCGGGTCCGCCGCGCCGCCCAGGACCAGATCGCCACGGGTGTTGATGCGCATGCCCGAATCGCCGGGGATCAGCACCAGCCCGCCGGAGGCATTGCCGGTGGTCGCGGTAAACGGGTCCAGCGCGCGGGTTTCCCGAGCATCATGCAACACGCTGTTGGCGCCATATTGCAGATTGATGCCGCCGACCGCACTGCCACTCACCTGTGCCGCGCCGCGCAGGTTGATCAGCGCGCCTTGCAGATCATGCTTGGGTGGCGTGATCCCATTGTTGCCGGCGCGCGCTTGCAGGGACGGATTGAGCGAACCACCGATGCGAATGTCCATGTCGCCGCCACCGGTCAATTGCAGGCTACCGTCGCTGCCGACACGACCGGTGCTACCGACCGCCACGATCAGGCCCTGGCTGCGTGGGTTGGTCCGCGCATCCCCCATCGGCCTGAGCATGCCGGCATCTTCTCCGGCGCGCAGGCTGATGTTGCCACCGCCCAAAGTGCCAAAACCGGTGAAGCCCACCAGGTACGGCGCCGCGTCCATGTCGGCGTCGGGCAGCGGCTGCGTCGCATAGCTGCCGAAATTGATCCACCAGGCGGTCGGCACGTCATCACTGCCGGTGCCCTGACGCCATAACCAGTTGCCCACCGCCACGCCAGGCACCTGTTCACGGTAACCGCCGGTATTGGCGGTTTTTCGCCCAAGAGTGTCACCGGAGACAGAGCCACCGGCATTGATCGTCAGGTTGCCGCCGAGCTGCGGATACCAGGCTTGATAGAGACTGTCGGTACCACCGTTGACCCATTTTTCCACGTCGCCACCGGCACTGCCCAATACCGAATCCTTGTCCGACAAGCGTCCGCGCATCTGCTTGAAGCGCGGATCGACATCGGCCGACTGGGTGCCAGCGGTGTACACACCAAACGGCGAAGCCATGCTCAAATTGCCGGCAGCGAGCAAATCAAGATCGCCGGTACCGGTACGCAGGACACTGAACATCTGGCTGTGGATGCTGGCGCTTTTCGCCGGATTGCTCTCGACGCACACCTCGGGGTAACTGTCGCACAGCGTCAGGTATTCCTCGGGAATCGGCGCGTAATCCTGAAAGCCGAACTGGTTGCCGGGGCCCAGGTCCAGCGCGCCATCGGGGCGCAGGCACCGGGATCGGTTTCGCAGAGAATCAGGTATTCCTCGGGCACTGGTTCGAAGGCGGGGAAACCGTACTGGTTGGTTTCCGACCACACCGCGCGTGGATTGCCTTCGGTGATCTTTGCACCGTAATGAGTGTCCGCCAGACGCAAATTGCCCTCGGTGGTGAGCGGTTTCACCGCACGACTATCGGCGGCGGAAAGATCCGCCCCCGCCACCGCGCGGATCGACCACGACGAACTGCCCGACGGCAACATGCTCGCCAGTGCCCAGTTGGCGCCCTGCTGTGTGCCATTGAATCCACGCAACTCGACAAACGCGGCGCCGTCAGCGAGCACCACATTGGTCATCGACGGAATCAACGAACCGCGCAACAGCGCCAGTGAACTGCTCAACATCAAATTCTTGCTGCTGCCAGTGTCGGCATCGAAGGCGCCCGGCAACGGCACACCTTTGGGCCAGTTCATCGCCTTCAACGCGGTGTTGCGATTCAAGCGAATCCCGGCACCCAGTCGGCTGCTGGCCGGCACGGTCAGGTCACTGTCGAGCAGTGTTCCGGCGGCATACAAAAGATTGCCCGAGGCGTCATGCACCGCCCCCGCGAGCACGGTGCCGGCACTGAAGGTGTACGGCGCGGCCAGCTCCACCTGAACCGGCAACAGCGTACCGCTGACCAACGTCGTGTCCTGAATCGGCAAATCGTAATTGAGGGTCACGCCCGACGGGAATTGCGTGCCCGGCGCCAGCGTCACCCCGCTCCCCGGTACAACCAGATCGCCGCCGAATGGCTGCACGCCTGGCAACAGTTTCCAGCCAGCGTCGTCGACGGTCTCCGGTGGCGGCGCGAAACCGTCGTTGATGCTGCCGTAAATATCAAGATTGCCGCCGGCACGGATCACCAGGCTGGCGGATTCACCGGAACCGTAGACGCCATCGACTTTGCCCGTGTGCCGATTGAGGCTGGCGTAGCGGTAGCGCGACAGATCGATATCACCCTCCACCACCAGGTCGCCGTCCGCTGTCTTGCTGGCGATCTCCACGCCGGGGCGCAGGTGGAAGGCATCGGCGTAGGTCGCGTTGTTCAGACCCGCCAGCTTGCGTTGCAACAGATCGGCGTTTGTCAGCGCGGCGTCGATGAACGTGGTGTTGTCGCCGTCGATGCGGGTCAACAGCGCCTGATCGATCACCTGATACGGCCGGCCACTGACCGCCGGATCGACACCATCACGCGCATCGGTGTAACGGCGCGTGCCATTGAGGCCGATGGAACGCGCGCCCTGAATATTGACCGTGCCGCTGGCATCGATGGCGATGTCGCCGGCGCCCAGACGCGGCGCGTTGAGCTCCAGGGTGCCGCGCAACATCTGATCATTCTGCCCGGCGAGAAAGCCCGGCACTGCATCGGTGCCATGGCGCAAGTCGATGCGCGTACCGGACGCCAGGGTCAACACCCCGGCCCCGGAATTCAGCTCGACCATGGCCCGGTTTGGCGCGTCGATGATCTTGCCGTAACTGTCGACCCGCAGTACGCGGCCGTGGGCATCGAGCACACTGTCGCCGGCCAGGGTCAGGCCGTTCTGCGCCGCCAGACGAATGCTGCCGACCCGTTCGCCACTGGCATCGATCAAGCCATTGACCGTCAGGCTGCCATTGTCCACCGAGACATTGACCTCGCCGGCCTTGAGCCCGTCACCGATCAACAGATCACCTTGCTTGAGTTGCAGACTGCGACTGCCGAACACTTTGCCTGCGTTCAAGCGTTGGTTGAGTGCCGCGAACTGGGCGCTCGCCTCACCGCCCAGTTGCTGCGCGCGAATGTCCACGCCACCGGCCTTGTACGGCACCAGCGTGCCGCCGGCATCGTAATAACCGCTGCTGGCACCGAGAATCTCGCCCTGCAGATCGACGATGCCGGCATCCGCTGCCAAGGCAACGGCGCTGAGGTTGCCGGCCTGATTGTTTTTCGCCGACAGATCGATGCGCGAGCCAGCGAGCTGGCGTATATCGCCTGCGGCGCTCAACAGCGACACATCGCCTCCCCAGCTGTACTTGCTCACGTCGTTGAACGGCAAAGTGCGTCCGGCCATGTCCAGTTGCGCGCCGCCGGCCAGGGTCAAGTCGTGCTCGGCCTTGGCCGTGAGCTTGCCGCTGGCCAACGCGATGCGGCTGTCGAGCACAATGTCGCGGGCTTGCAGATTGAGTTCTGCGCCGAGGGCATCGGCCACGCCAGCAGCACCGGCACCGCTGAGCGTGAGCCTGTTACCAGCCTTGAGCAGGTTGACCGACGCCGCTTCACCGGTGAGCAACGGTGTGCGCAGCGTGAGATTACCGCCGCTGTAGGCATAGCCTTTGACCGGATCGAAGGCGCCCTGCTGTTGATACACCGCCAGGCTGCCCTTGTGATTGGCGGTGATGCGCTCGCTGGCGCTCAGATTGACGTTGGCAAAACCCAGCGCCAACCGGTTGTTCTGATCGAGGCCGTTGGGTTGTGGCATCGGGCCGTAACCCAATTCGATGCGTTGTGCCTGAATATCCAGCGTGCCGCTACCAGTACCGGCGCCGCCATTGATCACACTGCCCGGATCCTGAGTGGCGCCGTTCCAGATCAGTTGGGCGGTGCGGATCGTCGCCACATCGTCGGCATCGCCCGCGCCGTAAATCGCCGGGGTGGCGAGCACCAGGTTCTGCAATTTGCTCTGACCGGTCTGCGCATCGAACGTATCGAGGGTCACGCTGCCGTACAGATTGAAGGCATCGCGCGTGGTCAGGCTCAGCGTCTCCAGGGCTGGCGCACCAAACTGATTATCGCCGCGCAGCAAACGATCCAGCACATTCTGATTCAACGTCAGACCGGCCGGTACACGATTGCCTGCAGCAGACAACGCTTCGGCACTGCCTGCATTGACCGCCCCCACGGCCAGCGCGAGATGACGCGTGCCGAAACGCACGGCTTCACCGAGTTCGAACTGATTGTCCGTCGCGGCGGTGATGCTGCCATTGGAATACAACAGCGCCGGACTGCTGCAAACCGCCACGGCGCAGGTGCCGATGCGAATGCTGCCGGCGCCGGTGAAACCGCCGCCCGCCTCCGGCGCCAGGACATTGGTCCAGCCGTTCGACACCACCACCACGCTGGACGCGCCCGGTTGATAGATGTACCCGACCGTCGAGTCATACGCCACGTTGCCGCGCCCCAGAGAGTTGATCCCAGCGCCCGCTTCAACGGTGATGCCGCCATTGATCGAGTTGGTACGCAACAACACTTCCGGTGCCGCCAACTGCGCACCGTCACGCAGGACGATGCTGGCGGTGTCGCCGGTGAAGCCAATGATATTGCCCGCCGTGCTGTAGCTGACGGTCGGCATCGCACCGATGGTCAAACGCCCGGCGTTGAGGTTATTGAGCGTGTCGGCATACAGCGAAATGCCGCTGAAGCCCTCGGTGGGCGCCTGCCCGGTGCCGAGAATTTCAAAACTGCTGCGCGCGTTGCCGCTGCGCACCACGGCCGTTCCGACCAGCCCGCCCGCCGCAGCGTCGAACCGCGCCTGGCCCTTGAACAACAACGCGACATCCTGCTCGCCACCGTCAACCAGGCGCAGATCCAGCGTCTTGCCGTCCTGCGGTGCCAACGCTCGAGGCACCCCGCGCCGCACCGCATCGCTCTGGATGAATTGGCTGAGACTGGTTTCGTTGTATTGCGAGTAACGGCGCAGTACATCGGCCGAGGTCAGAATGACCTGTTTGGCCAGACTGTCCCGCTGGCCGGTGTTGGCAATCGACAACTGTCCGCTGCCGGTCCATGAACCGTTACGCAGTGGCAGCGCGCCCGTGGTTGTGCCCGCTGTCGCCTGACCATTGACCTCGACCCGGAAGGCGCCCGGCAGCAACGCGAACGTCGACGGCAACAACGTATAAGTACCCGCTGCCAGCCCCGGAACCCCGGCGCCGAGGGTGATCTGCTGGCCAATGCGCGGATCCACCGCGCCCGCCTCGGCCAGCACTGGCGCGTAGGCGCTTTGATTACCCGGCACGATGGCATACACGGGATTGCTGGCCAGCCCCGGCAGGCTGAAGGTGCCGTCGGTGGCATTGCGCACTAGCGGGTTGAACCGCGCATCCGTGGAACCACCGCGCCCGGAAACAAAACCGGCGCCGCGCAAATCGCCACCGCCGGACAGATCGATGACCGCACCGCTCTGCACATCAATGAACTGGGTGCTCATCGACACACCCGATGTTTCACCGGTGATGCCATTCAACACCACCGATTTGCCGCCAAAGCGGTAGTCGATACCGTCCGTGGTGCCACCGTACGGCATGACCAGCCCGGCGCCGCTGACCGACGTCAGACTGCCCGGCAGCAACCGCACTTCGCGGGTGGTGGTCAGCAGGTCATCGCCGAGGACAATCTTGCCCAGCGGCGCACGCAACACGCCCCCCTGTTCAATGTGCGCGGCCGAGAACGTCAACTGGCCAAACGCTGAGTACGGCGCGGCCACCGGCGCCGGGCCGTGACCGCCGATCCGCAGGGTATGCTCGGCCACCGCCTGCGCGCCCTGATACCCGACACGCACTTCAGCCTGCACATCAGTAGCGGGGTAAATCTGCGCCGCACTCAAGTTCAAATCGCCCGGCGTCCACAGGCGGCTTTTCTGATCGCCATCGGTTGGCGCCAGGAAGCGCAGATCACCACGGCTATCGAGGCTGACGTCAGCAAATGCGCGGCGACTGTATTCGGCGGCCGGCGCCTTGAGTTGCAGGATCGAACCTTGCGTGCCGAACGACAGGCTGTTGCCCACATCCAGCAGGTTCGCCGTCGCGCTGAAGCGAGCGTCCGACAGTTTACCGGTCGGGTTGTTGGTCGGGCGTGGGCGCACGGTGCCGACCACACTGTAATAGCTGCCGACACCGGACAAGCGCAGGTACGGCGCCTGCAAATCGACCCGTGCGGTGCCTTTGGAAGACTCGGCAAGGGACAGCGCACCGGCATACAGGCTCAGACTTTGATTCATGTGCAGATTGACGTCACCGTCGAACGACAACAAGCCGTTGCTCAACAAGCTCAGGATGTCGAAACCGCCGGACATCAGGCTGTCGGCATGCAGCCGCGCCTGACCATAACGCAGACCGGTATCGCTCTCGCCCGGACGCAAACCGGCTGCAAGTATCTGCTCCGTCGCGCGCTG
Source organism: Pseudomonas sp. H1_D05 (assembly GCF_054682705.1). Lineage (NCBI taxonomy): Bacteria > Pseudomonadati > Pseudomonadota > Gammaproteobacteria > Pseudomonadales > Pseudomonadaceae > Pseudomonas > Pseudomonas sp. H1_D05. The sequence goes on along the minus strand of NZ_CP162825.1, from coordinate 4,650,534 downwards.
ATCAATGATCAACTCTCGAGGTGCGCGAACGTTGTTGTCCGCCGATTCGAGGTACAACGGCGTCTCCAGCGCCACCTCCAGACGACCGCCCGCCGCGCCGACACCGCCCGCTGCTGCACGCAGGTCACCCTCGATAAACAGACCCTTGTAAGAGCCGATGCCAATGCGCCCGCCGTCAGTCGCCACGCGCGTCGGTCCCTGGCCAGCGATATCCAGCAGTGCCTCGGCACCGGAGGCATCCAGCCGCGCACCTTGCCGCACAATCACGTAAGCATCGGCGGCGGTGGCCGTGGCGAGTTTCGCGTCGATCTCACCGCCGAGAATGATGCTGCCGCCCTTGCCGACCTGCCCATAGGTGCGACCCAAGGCATCGACTGCCGTGTTGGCTCGCCCGGCCACGTCCAGCACCGCATGCTCGCCGACCCAGATCGAACGGTCATGCGCGTTCGGGTCGGCCAACTGATTGGAGGTGGCCGGTTTGATCGAGCCGAACTGTTGCTGGCGAATATCGATCGTGCCGCCCCAGGCGTTGAGTGCACCGTCAACGGTGATCTGTCCGGCGCCGCGCAGCTTGATGCTCTGACCCGGATCGACGCTGATACGCGAATCGCGGCCCAGGGTCAGCGTGCTGTTGGCCGCGTCGATCAGGTTGATCAGGCTGGCGCCGCCTTGCAACGTCAGGCTGGCACCGGCGCGTTGCGTCAGCACGCCTTGGGTCGGATTTTCCTGAAACAGCGTTGGCGTCCACAGCTCCAGCGCCGCTTGCGGATCGACACCGCTGGCCATGCCTGGCGCAGCGTCGGCAAAACGGTAAACCGGCATCGTCACCTCGACGGCGGTGCCTTCGGCCACGTCCAGACCATTAAGGCCAATCAGGTTGTATGCGGAGAAGCCTTTTTTGAACAGATCGGCGGACAGCTGCAGCGTGGTGTCGGCCAGCAGCTTGTCGGTCTGGCCAATGAGGATCTTGTTGGCCTGTACCGTAAGGGTGCCGCCACCGGTCACGCCGTAGCCACGCAGATCGCCATCGAGGCGCAAATGCGATTGGCCCGGCGCGGAAATCGCGCTGGACTCCAGCGTCAGATCGCCACCCTTGCCGCCCCGGGTCTTGCCGTTGGCGAGTACCGCGCCGCCGGAAGAAACGTCGAGCAGACTGCCAGCACCGATATCGATATCGCCACTGCTACGGATCGAGATCAAACCACCGTTGAGGGAGGCCAGACTCGCGCCATCATCCGGGTCGGTGCGCAGATTGCTCCACACTCCACGGGTATCCAGTTGCACGCCGGCAGCCACGAGGACTTGCGTCGCCTTGTCGGCTTTCGCCGTGAGCCGAGTGTCGCTGCTCTCGGAGCCGGTGAACTGATTGAGAACGTTGCCCAGTCGCAGACTGCCGCCACGCGCCGTCAGGTCGGCGCCGACCTGCACATCCGGGGCATACAAGGTGATATCGCCACCGGCATCGACGATGAGCGCGCCGTCAACGACAACCTGATCCCTGGCCGCCACTTTAAGCGCGCCGAGACGGAAACCGTTGAGCTGCTGGTTATCGAGATACAACGTGCCCTTGCGCGCCTGCGACACGGCGCCGGCCAGATCTTGATCATTGTTGGCCACCGGTCGTTCGCCGCCGATCTGCACCTGGTCCAGCAGCGGATTGAGCGCATACAAAACGCCACCCGAAGCCGCCACATACGCCGGGTCATAACTGCCGACAATCAACTGCGCGCGACGGGCCAGCGCGGTCTGACTCTGTTCATAACCATCAAGCACTGGTTTCGGCGCCTGGTTCTGCCGCTCGCCCTGATACACCTCGCCGAGCATCTGCCCGTCGAGTACGGCGTTGGCCGTGGCAATCACCAGTTGTCCGGCATCACGCCCCACGATGTAACCCGACTCGAAACGCGAACGCGGGGCAATCAGCGGGTTGTAGAAGTAGCTGGTCTGGCCCCAGCGCTCGCTGCTGTCCTCGTAACCTTTGTACAGCCCGGTGTAGAGCAGATCGCCCGGCGCACGGGACACTTCATACAACTTGCCGTCCGCACCGCGCAACCAGCTCTGGCGGATCTCGCCGCTCTGCACATCGAGAGTGCCGCCGGACAGATTGATCAACGAACCCTTTTCGGTGACTACGTCGTTGCCGGCAAAACTCACCGTACCACCCTGCGCCATCCACTCACCCACACTGTGCGCCTGAGTGCCGAGATAACCGCCGACTTCCAGCAAGCCGCCGGCCGTGTACCAGCGATCGGTGGCATAGCCGTTGGTGCCGGCCGGCACGTAGACCAGCTCTCGCACATCGACCCAGATGTCGTTGCTGTTGAGCGCGCCTTTGTCGCGGTTGACCGAGGCGTCGCGCTGCTCGTTGCCTTGCACGTTGATCTTGATGTTGTTGTTTTCCATTGCCACTTTGACGCCGAGGGCACCCGAGACATCGATCATCGCGCCGTCGCGCACCAGACTGCGACGCTGCGCGCTCACTGCCACCTGGCCACCGGTGGCGAGAGTGATGGAGCCATTCTGGAACTCGACGCTGCCGCCGCTCTGCATCTCGATGCGCGACTGATCGCCACGAATGCGGTTGTTCGCAGTGACCGCGCTGAGGGCGGCCTGATGCTGACTGTCGAGCGCCGTCAGATCGCTGCTGTCGAGCATGATCGCCGTGGCACTGCCTTGCGCCAGGGTGACACTGCCGCCGCTGTCGCTCGCGAGATTGGACAAGTGAATCGTGCCGCGAGACGCCACTGAGGTGCTGGCGAGCAATACGCCGTTCTGCACGACTTCGTGGCCGGTCAGAGTGATGTCGCCAGTGGCGGCCTGAATCAAGCCGTTGTTGCTGACCTTGCCGCTGACATCGCCGGCCTTGAAGCCCGGCGTGACTTCGTTGCCGAACGTGGTCGACAGCGCATTGCCCTCGGTGCCCGCGCCTTTGCGGATGTAGAAGCGGTCACCGGCGCCGAGCACGGTCTGGCCCTTGGCGGTACTGATATTGCCGTCGTTCTGCACTTCGCTGCCGAGCAGCAAGGCATAACCACCGGCATCGGTCGACGTCGCCGGTTTATGAGTCGTGATACTCGCACCGCGCTCGACCAACACCTTGCCGGCGGCATCGGTGAAGGTCGGCTGAGTACCGTTGCTGTCGAAATACAGCCCTCGGTCGCGGAACTGGATATCGGTAATGTTCGCTGCCGCTGCCACCAGGTTACGTACGTTGACCTGGCTGCTGCCGCTGAAAACGATGCCGTTGCGGTTGATCAGCATCACCGTGCCGTCGCCCTTGATCTGCCCCTGAATCTGGCTCGCCCGCGCATTCGGGTCGTTGACCCGGTTGAGCACCGCCCAGTTCGCCTGCTGGGCAAACTCGACGCTGGTGTTGCGCCCGACGTTGAAGGTTTCCCAGTTGAGGATCGCCTTGTCGGCGGTCTGCTCGATCTTCACCGTGGTCTTGCCGTCGGCCTGGGTTTGCTGCGGGCCCTTGGCGTTCTGCCAACCTTGGGTCAGGCTGTTATCGACCTTCAGACCGCCCTCGCCCAGACCGTCCGGGACAAACTGCACCGTGCCCAATGCAGCCGCGCGCCCGGCCGCCTGAGCCGCCTGCTGCGCGGCAATCGCGGCGACGGTGTTGTTCAAGGTCTGAATCGAGCGCTGCAATTGCTGATTGGCTTTTTGCTGCTGCGCCAAGGGTGGCGTCATCCCCGGCAAACTGCCAGTGCTCGGCCGTGCGGCAGCGGCTTGCTGCGCCGCACCTTTGGCGGCGAACCAGTTGGAGCTGAACGCCGTTGCCGCGTGCGCATTGCCCGCCACCAGACACAACGCCACCGCCTGCGCCAGTGGTTTGAGCAGCCACAGCGCCGGCTCCACGGCTTCACGTTTGAACGACTGGACGTTGGTACGACGGGATGGGCGAGCGAGCATCACTACGAGATCCTTTTGGTTGCCACACTTTGGTTGCCACACATGCCGCAGGCGTGCAAAAACCTGCTGTTACGTCATAGGCAGTTGGCGGCGGTCGCGACCGAACGGATGTCACACAAACTTCATGTTGGGGGAGTATTCGCGCCGGGCCGTTCTGCGCCTTCAAAAAAATGGCAGCCCTATATGGGGCTGCCATCGGTTTGGCGGCAGTCACTTTTAAAGAGGACGACCGATGCCGTTGCACACGGCCGGGTTGTTGATGTCGAGGTTGTTGCCGGTGGTGTTGGTGATGAAGTTGGCAGTGACGGCGTTTTTCCAGCTCAGTGGCATCACCAGTAACTTGTGCGCCACCACCGCGGCATTGTTGCCAGGATTGCTGTAGTGGGTGGTCAGGAAGGCACGAATCTCGTTGGCCACGTTGGCATCCCTGTAGCACTGCCCGATGATCAAATTGCTGTAGGCGACCATTTTGTAGCCGTTGACAGGGTTCGCCACCACGGGCGACCAATTGGCGGGATTGGCTGCCTGAGACGCTGACGCCGGTGGCGCAACCGACGACAGTCCGAGCGCGACGTTGATCAGGGTTGGCAACACACCATTAAGACGCGCAACGACAGTGTTATCGCTCACCAGTACACCGTCCGGGCCGGAGTAACCGATTGAGCCGTCGACCTGATTGATCGTAGGCAGGACATCACTGTCGCTCGACACGCCGACCCAGTTGCTCGGCACTGTCGAACCTGACGGCTGGCGCGCCGCAGTGAACAGGGAATTGGTCGCGAACTTAACCGGGCAAACAGAGTTGAGGTAGCGAGTGAGGATTTCCGAGGTGCCGCTGGCGTTGTTCCGGTAGACCACGCGAATCGGTGTGGTGTCGGCAGTCCCCAGTAGCAGCCCCCACGTTGGCGCGTCACCCGACAGCGCCCTGCACAACTGGCTGCTCGTCAGATTGAGATTGCTGATACCGCTTTTCTTATAGGACACGGCGATTGCAGTGCCAACGGATGGCAGTTGAATCAGCGGGCCATAACTGGCGTTAAAAGCGCTCTGGTATTGGCTGATTTCGCTTGCCGTCAGGATCGAATCGCTGCCAGTGAAATGCACAGTGCCTGTAGTGCCGAACGGCGCAGCATTGTTGCTTAAAAACGCCGCTTTGCCTGCCCCGCTGCCAACAGCGGCGTAGCTGAAACTGGCGGGCAAAATGCTGTTGGCCGAGCCCTTGTACAGCGCGGCTGGCAACGTCGCCCCGCCACCGGTCACCGCCAATGCCTGCCCCGAAATCAGTACCGTCGCAGACAGCAGCGCAACCCTTCCAATTCGTTTGAACATGTCCAATCTCCTTATTGAATGCTCCGCTCACGGGAGCCAAAAAAAAATGGCAACCCCGAGGGGCTGCCATTCGTGTTGCGGTGTGAATCGAGCGCCTTACTGAGGACGACCGATGGTGTTGCAGACGTTGGTGTTGTTGATGTTCAGGTTGTAACCGGTAGCGTTGGAAACGAAGGTCTCATACACCTTGGTTTTCCAGGCCGATGGCACGGTGACGAAACCGTGGTTTTTGATCGCCAGGTCGTTGTTGGTGGTGTTGTAGTGAGTGGTCAGGAACGCCTTGACGTCGTTGGCCACGGCTGCGTCCTTGTAGCACTGACCGACGATGAGGTTGGTATAGGCAGCCAGTTTGTAACCGATGGCCGGGTTAGCCACCACTGGCGACCAGCGGGTTGGGTCAGCGGCCAGTACGGCGGTCGATGGTGGAGTCACCGAGGCAAGGGCCAATGCGACGTTGGCGGAGGTTGGCTGTACGTTGTTGACGCGAGCAACCACGGCGTTGCTGGTAGCGTCTACGCCGTCCGGGCCGACATAACCGAGCGAACCGTCAACAGCGGCGACGGTTGGCGCAACGTCAGCGGTGCTGGCAACACCGACCCAGTTCGACGGCAGGGTCGAACCGACTGGACGCGCGTTGACGAACGTCGAGTTGGTGGTGAACTTGGTTGGGCAGACGGCGTTCAGGTGACGTGTGAGGATTTCCGAAGTACCGCTGGAACCGTTGCGGTAAACGATGCGGATCGGCGTAGCGTCAGTCGTGCCCAGCAGGCCGCCCCAAGTGGTCACGGTGCCCGAGAACGCGTCGCACAGTTGAGCGCTGGTCAGGTTCAGAGCGGTCTGGCCGGATTTTTTGTAAGGGATGGCAACCGAAGTGGCAACCGAAGGCAGTTGGATCAGCGGACCGAACGAAGCACCGAACGCGGTGTTGTAAGTGCTGATCTCCGAAGCGCTGAGTACCGAGTCGCTACCGGCGAAGTGCACGGTACCGGTGGCGCCGAAGCCGGCTGGGTTGTTGGTCAGGAAAGCAGTCTTGCCACCACCGCTACCGATGCCGGCGTAGCTGAAGTTGGCTGGCAGGATGCTGTCGGCAGAACCTTTGTACAGAGCGGCTGGCAGAGTTGCACCACCACCGGTAACGGCCATGGCTTGAGCGGAGGCCGGGGCGGCGACGGTCAGGGAAGCTGCGATCAGAGTGCGCTTGAACATGAAGAATCTCCTTTTCAACTAGGTTTGGGAACACAGGTTTTCGGGTGACTTGCATGACACTGGGAGGACTCACCGGGGCCCTCGCTAGCGTTGGCCTTGGTTAAGTCGCACTGAGAAATTCGCAGTTTCCGGTGACAGATAAAGGAAAAAACCTCGGGAGCTGAGAGCTGTTTCCGAAGGGATTTTCTCGGGTGTTTGTCGGCTACTGCGCAGTGTCTGGATCGCGGGTTTGGCTGAATCGGGCTGGAGGCGTTGGCGGGTGGTTGCAGATGACAGAAAGGAGAACCCGAGGATGGGTCTTTTGAGGGTCGGGTGATGCCAATGGTTTGGAAAAAAATCTGGATTATTTATTACCCTGACTGGCCCCTTCGCGAGCAAGCTCGCTCCCACATTTGAAATGCGTTCCCCCTGTGGGAGCGAGCTTGCTCGCGAAGGGGCCAGCCCAGCTACCACCATGACATCAGATACACGACTACTGGACCAATTGGTTGATCTCAATGATCGGCAACAACACCGCCATCACAATCACCAGCACCACCCCGCCCATCACTACGATCATCAGCGGCTCCAGCAGCGCGGTCATGCCCATTGCCCGGCGTTCGATATCACGGGACAACGTCTGCGCAGCGCGCTCAAGCATTGGTGGCAGCGATCCGGTTTTCTCACCGCTGGCGATCAGATGAATCAGCACTGGCGGGAATACGTTCTCCACCCGTAATGCAGCGGCAAGGTTGACCCCTTCGCGCACCTTCGCCGTGGCCTCAGTGACACTCAAACTCAAGCGGTCGTTGGACAAGGTCTGCCGCGCCGCCTCCAGCGCACGCAAGAGCGGAACCCCGGCGCCGCCGAGAATCGCCAGCGTCGAGGCAAAACGCGCGGTGTTCAGCCCCAAGATGAAACGCCCGAATAACGGCAGTTTCAACACCCGGTGATGCCAACTCAAACGTGCCGCCGGATTGCGTAGATACAGGCGCCAGCTCCAAAACGCGCCCGCCATGATCCCTGCGCACAGCCAGCCCCAACTGCGGATGAAATCACTGGCGTTGAGCATCGCCAAGGTCAACCCCGGCAAATCCTGCCGCGCCTGGGAAAACGCACTGACCACCTGCGGCACCACATAACTGAGCAGGAAAATCACGATGCCGATCGACACCAGCCCGACCACACCGGGATAGATAAACGCGGTGAGAATCTTGCCGCGCAGGTTGTTGCGTTCTTCGATGTAGTCGGCCAGCCGCTCCATGACCTGCGCCAGATCACCGGACTCTTCCCCTGCGGCAATCAACGCGCGATAGATCTCGGGGAAATCCCGTGGCCGCGCCGCCAGTGATTCCGCCAGTCGCATGCCGCTGCGCACATCGGCGCGCACGGCACTTAGGGTGTGGGCAATGTGCTTTTTCTCGGCCTGCTCGACCGTGGCACTCAGCGCTGCCTCCAATGGCAGACTCGCGCCCAACAGACTCGCCAGTTGCCGCGTGGCCCAGGCCAGATCGTTGTCCGAGAGTTTGGCGCTGAACAATCCACCACCGCCGTGCTGAGCAACGTTGCTTTCCTTGTGCACCGACAACGCGGTCAAACCGCGCCCGCGTAATGTTGTGAACGCGGCAGCCTGGCTGTCGGCCTCAAGGTGCCCGGATTCAATCTTGCCGGTCGCGTCGGCGGCTTCAAAACGATAGCGATTCATCAGGCGTCCCGTGTCACACGGAGGATTTCTTCAGGCGCGGTGGCGCCGCTGCGGATCCAGCGCTCACCGTCCTCGCGCAGGCTGAACATCCCGGCCTTGGCGGCTGATGCGCGCAAGGCCTGCTCGCCTGCCCCTTGGTGAATCAGCGTGCGGATGTCGTCGTCGATGCAGAACAATTCGTGGATGCCGGTGCGGCCGCTGTAGCCGGTTTGATTGCACGCTGCACAGCCGACCGGGCGCCAAGTGCCGGGTGTCGCCGGGTCTTCCTGCTTGCACTGATTGCACAGTCGCCTCACCAGTCGCTGCGCCAAAACCCCGAGCATTGAAGACGCCAGCAGAAACGGTTCGACGCCCATGTCGATCAAGCGGTTGACCGCCGACACCGCGTCGTTGGTGTGCAAGGTTGCCAGCACCAAGTGACCGGTCAACGAAGCCTGCACGGCGATTTGTGCGGTTTCGAGATCGCGAATCTCGCCGATCATGATGATGTCCGGGTCCTGGCGCAGAATCGCCCGCAGTGCCAGGGCAAAGGTCATGTCGATCTTGGCGTTGACCTGAATCTGGCTGATGCCCGGCAGGTCGTACTCCACCGGGTCTTCAACAGTAAGGATGTTGCTGGTGCTCGCATCGAGCCGGGCCAGTGCGGCGTAGAGGCTGGTGGTTTTGCCGCTACCGGTTGGCCCGGTGACCAGCACGATGCCGTGGGGCTGGCGGATCAGGTGATCGAGTTTGGCCAGCACCTGCGCGTCCATGCCAAGGGTTTCCAGATGCAGACGCCCGGCCTGTTTGTCGAGCAGACGCATCACCACCCTTTCGCCATGCCCGGTCGGCACGGTTGAAACACGAATATCGATCGGCCGCCCCGCCACGCGCAAAGCAATGCGACCATCCTGCGGCAGGCGTTTTTCGGCGATGTCGAGTTGCGCCATGATCTTGATCCGCGACACCAACGCACCGTGCAAAGCCTTGCGCGGCGAGACCACGTCACGCAGCGTGCCGTCGACGCGATAGCGCACCACCGAATGGGTTTCGAACGGTTCGATGTGAATGTCGCTGGCCTCGTCGCGCGCCGCTTGGGTGAGCAAGGCGTTGATCATGCGGATTACCGGCGCGCCGTCCTGGGTGTCGAGCAGGTCGGTGATTTCCGGCATGTCCTGCATCAGGCGATCGAGGTCGACTTCGTTTTCCGCCGCCCCAACCACCGCCGCCGCGCTGCCGGTGTCGGCATAGGCAGCGGCGAGCAAGCCATCGAGTTCGTCATCGCGCACGCGTTGTATGGTGGTCGCGCCGAATTGGCGCCGCGCTTCGCTGATCGACCAGCCCGGCGTTGACGGACACACCGTCAGCACGCCATCGCACAACAGAATCCGCTGCGCCTTGGCCCGGGCGTAAGGCAAGAGACTCACAGACGCGGGCCTCCCTCAATCGGCACGGCTTTGATGGTCGCACGGGGGCCCGAAGCCGGAACCGAACTTGGAACCCCCTGCGCCGCCGTCGGCAACTGCGGCGCCTGCATGTCTGGCATCGCCCAGCTGCGCTCCGGCTGCAAACCACCTTGCGCGCGGCGCATGAAGTCATAGCGATTGAGGGTGATGCTGCGCCCCGCTTCGCTGTCGCGGATGATGTACGGGCGCAGGAAGACCATCAGGTTGGTCTTGGTAATCGCCCGGCGCTCGTTGCGAAACAGCGCGCCGATGCCCGGCAGGCTGCCCAGCCATGGCACCGCGTCGTTACTCTGGCTGTAGCCATCCTGCAGCAACCCGCCGAGCACCATGATCTGCCCATCATCGAGCAGGATGCTGGTATCGATCGCGCGTTTGTTGGTGACGATCCCCGCCGAATTGGCACTGGCCGAAGCCCGCTCATCAATGCTGCTGACTTCCTGATAGATATCAAGCTTGACCGTGCCGCCCTCGGAAATCTGCGGGCGCACATTGAGCTTCAAACCGACCTCTTCACGGGTCACAGTCTGGAACGGGTTATTACTGGTACCGCCACCGCCAGTCACGTAACTGCCGCTGACAAACGGAATGGTCTGGCCAACAAAAATACTCGCCGCTTCGTTGTCGAGGGTCAGCAGGTTCGGCGTTGACAGCACGTTGGTGCCGCCCTTGCTCTTCAACGCCCGGGCCAGCACTTTCAGGTCGAGAATCTTGCCGATCCCGGGAATGTCGACGGTGCCGTTGACGTAGCCCAGGTTCAAGCCTTGCGGCAGCACATCGATGCTGGTCTTGCCGTTGACGTTGATCCCCGAACCACCGAGATTGGCCCCGCCGATCACGCCGTTGCCACCGAGATTGCCGGTCTGCCACTGCACACCGAACTCACTGGCATCGTCCTCGCCGACTTCGACGATCAGGCTTTCGATCACCACTTGCGCGCGACGCTGGTCGAGCAAGTCGATCACCTCGCGCAAGTTGCGATACAACGGCTCCGGCGCGGAAATCAGCAAGGTGTTGGTGGTGGCGTCAGCCTGAATGGTCACGCCGCCGGCACTGAAGGCAACGTTCTGTTCACTGTTCTGCGCACCGCCGCTACCGGTTGTGCTGCCACTGCTGCCCTGGGCGTAACTGCCGCCCGTGCTGCCGCTGCTGTTAGTGGTCGACGTGCTGCCGCTGCTTTGCGTGCCGCTCTGGCCATTCTGCCCAGCGCTGCCGCCGGTACTTGCGCCCATCGCACTGAGCACCGAACGCGCACTGTCACTGGTGCCGCTGTCACTTTCGCCAGTCAGCAAACCACGCAGTGCCTGCGCCAGTTTCGCCGCTTGCGCGTTACGCAGATAAACCACATGCAGATTGCTCGGATTGCTCTGCGCGTTGTCGAGTTTGTAGATCAGGTTGCGCGCCAGCTCGGTACGCTCCGGGCTGCCGGCGCGAATGATGATGGTGTTGGAACGCGGGTCACCGATCACGGCGATTTTCTGCGTCGGATCATTACCCGGCGCATCGAGCAAATCCGCCACCATCGGCGCGATGTCAGCGGCAATGCCGTTCTGGATCTGCACCACATCGGTGTCAATCGCGCTCGGCGAATCAATACTCGCGATCAACTGCGCAACGCGGGTCAGGTTCTCGGCGTAATCGGTGATGACGATGGTGTTATTGCCCGGATAAGCGTTGATCGGATTGTTCGGCGAAACGATCGGCCGCAGCACCGGAATCAGGTTGACTGCGTTCTCGTATTGCAGACGAAACGTGCGCGTGAGCATGCCGTTGCCCGCCGGTTTGTCGGCGCTGTAAATCGGCCCGCCAAGCAACTTCGCATCCGCCTCCGGCACCACCTGCGCCACACCGCCAACATCGACCACGCTAAAACCCTGCATGCGCAACGCCGCCAACAACATGTCGTAAGCCTGCCGCGCCGGCACCTGACCCTCCGAAACCAGGGTCAACGTGCCCTTCACCCGAGGATCGACCAGAAACTGCTGCCCGGTGGAACGCGACAACGCGCGCACCACCGCTTGAATATCGGCGTCGACAAAATTCAGTGTCACCGGTTGATCACCCAAAGGATTACTCGGCAAGGCAATGCCCGACGGTGCCGCACCGCTGCGCCCACGCTGGGTGATGTTGTGCAATTGCTTCGGCACGGGTCGCGCCTGAGCCTGCGCGCGCTCGCGATCAAGCACCGCGTCGCCGCTGCGCTGGGTGTTGGCCAGCGGCCGGCCCAGCTCACTGTCGACCAACAACGGCGGCTGGTTTTGCGGTGTGCTGGTGTTGCTGCACGCGCTCAACGCCATCAGCAACATCGGCAACGCCAGACGTGCCGGTTTGGATCCTGACCCCTTCATGAAGCTTCCTTAGCGCCCAGCGCCTGATCCATGCGAACGGTGCCTGACAAAGTGCCGGCGGTGACTTCGGTCGAGGGGTTGTCTGCGCGTTGCAAACGGGCCTCGACCACTTGCAGAGAAAGTTGTGCCGGGTTGCTCAACAGCCAGTCGAGTACGGCGTCGGCCGGCGCCGCGTCGAAGGTCAACTGCCAGGCGCCCGCCTCCCCGGCTTGCAACTGATAGTGCCCGGCGAGGCCGCTGGCCTGCAGAGTCTGCTCCAGCGACTGCGCCACGCTTTGCCCGGCGGGACGCACGCTAACTTCGCGCAGCAATACTTCCAACGCTTCGGTCTGGGCGCGCAGCTTTGGCGTCTCGGCTTCCCAATAAGCGATTTTCTTCAGCGGTGGCTGGATCAGCGCAACCCACAGCAGCAGGCCGACCAGCGCAACAGCCATGCCGGCAACCATGCGTTTTTCACGCAGCGCCAACGGCTGCCAACGCGCCTGCAACTGGGCGTTAAAGCGTTGCCACTTGGCGCGGTAGATCGCGAGCGAGGGCTTATTCATCTTCTTCTGCTCCGCCGCTGTCGTCGCTTTCACTTGAGGTGGCTTCAGTGGCCGGACGCAAGGTCCAGCCCTCGTCGTCTGCCGTCACGCTGATACCGGCCTGGGCCAAGGTGCTTTGCCACTCCTGATCATTGCCGCCGCGACGGGCTTCACTCAGCAGACTCAGTTGCAAGACGCCATCGACAAACGCCAACCGCTCGACACTGCCGGCCATCGAAGGCATGCCGCTGCCGGCCTGCAACACCAGACGATTGAAGGTCTGCGCCGGATCATCCGCCGCGCCCTTCTGCCGCGCCGCCAGTTGCTGACGGGCCTGTTGCAACGGGTTGAGGATCACCGGCAACTCGGGAAACGCCTGCTTTACCCGCAGGTTCATCTGGGTTTTCAGTTGCTGGCCCTGCCCGGCCTCGCGAGCGGCGTAAAGGTTCAAACCGATCACCCAAATGGCCACGGCCAACGCTGACAGGGTGATCGCCCTGCCCCAGCCGCGATGCTCGGTTTGTTGTTGCTGGACCGCGCCATGCAGCCCCCAACCCGGAAGCGGCCCGGTCCAGCGCTGCGCCTCCGCCATCGGCAGTTCAGCGCCCGGCGGCGGTTGCTCACCGATCCAGTGCAAAGTGACGCCCGGTTCCCACATAACACCGTCGAAACCGTCATCGAACAACGGCTGCACCCGCGCCGCTTGCACGCTATCGCGCAGCAACAAATGCCCGTCCTGCACGCAAGCGACGGTGCCGGGCAACACCGGCAAACTGTAAGGCGCCGGGTAGAGACCGCGCAGGTTCAGCCCAGCGCTTTTCAGCAACTGACCAAAACCCAACAACTGTTGCCGAGGCGCCCAAGCAATCTGTACCTGCCCGGCCTCGTCCCGCGAGCTGTGCGCGATGTGCATCTCGCTGCTGTCGCCGAGCATCAAGGCCTGCGCCGCACACTGCACCGCCGCGACAATCTTGTTGGCCGGCAACGGCGGTAAATCGAGACTCGCCAACAGGCTGTCAGCCGGGTGCAGAAAACACACCAGCGGCGGCAGTTTCGACTGCTGACTCAACTGGCTCAGACTGAGGCGTTCTTCCCGCGTGACCACGCCCTGACGATCCAACCAGGCGCAGTACAATTGACTGTGCAGATCCAGCTCCGCCAAGGGCGGCAACGCCACCTTCAACTGGCTCATACGCCCACCCGCGACCAGATCACCTGCGGCAAGCGGTCTTGGCTGCGATGCAGCAACGCCTCAAGACTGACCCGACGCTGATCACGCCGCGCCTCACCGCGCAGGCGAAACCAGTCACTGGTGATGCCGACCCTGACGCTGGTCAGCTCCAGTTGCGGCATGCGCAAGCGGTTGACGAAATCGCCACGGTTGATAAACCAGCGCCCAGCATCGCGCTCGGCAATCAACGCATTGGCACGCTCCAGCGACAGCCCCGGCACGTAAGCGGCTAAAACCGGCGCGGTGGCAGTGTTGCCATTGAGCCAGGTCGTCGCGGGGATCACCGTCAGGTACGGCGCCAGTTTGCCGATCAGCGCCTCATTAACGCCGTCGACACTGCGCAAATCGTCGATGCTGCGCAGCATCGGCAACGTCGGATTCTGCGGTTTGTGTGAAGCGTTCGGCGAGGTCGCGCGGCCACTGTCGAAACCACTTTTCGGCGCCTCGGCAATCTGCGCATTCAGCAGTCGCGGATAAGAGGCAATCACCCGCTGACTGATGCGCTGACTCAACCCGGCACTGACCCCGATCAACTCGCACAAGCGCTGAAACGCCGCCACCTGCGCCTCATCGACCCGCTCGTTGGCCACCAGATTGCGCAAGTTGAACTTGCCCTGCTCATCCTCCAGCCGCCCTTCAAAACCTTGCGCGGAGAGACGCTGCGCCCACGGCTGATCGAGCCGGGTCAACGGATCGCGCTGACGCGCATCCCAGAGCAACTGACGGCTGATCTCCAATCCGCCCTGCACCACCCACCGCCCCTGCACACGCTGCTGATCCGCCTCCAGCGCCCGGGTCGACACGCTCTGGCGCGTCAACATGCCCGCCGCAATCACCGCCACCACGGCCGCAATCAACAACGCGCTGATAATCGCCATGCCCTGTTGCTTCGCCCCCTCAGGCGAGCGGCTGTTCATGGCCGGCCTTACAACTGCCAGGAACCGATATCGGCATTCACGCCGTCGCCGTCCGGCTGACCGTCGGCACCGAGGGAAAAGATGTCGATCTCGCCATTCGCGCCGGGGTTGAGGTACTGATAAGGACGCCCCCACGGATCGTTCGGCAAGCGCTCCAGGTACGAGCGCCAATTGCTGTTCTTCGCATCCGCCGGCCGCTCCACCAAGACCTTCAGGCCCTGGTTCATGCTCGGGTAAGTGCCGTGATCGAGGCGATACAGCTTCAACGCCTGCATCAACCCACCAATATCCTGCTTCGCCGCCGTCGCCCGCGCCTGATCCGGCCGGTCGAGCACTTTAGGCACCACCATCGCCGCGAGAATCCCCAGAATCACCACGACCACCATGATCTCGATCAGGGTAAAACCCTGCTGACCACGCGGCGTGCGCAACGGTTGCTGACGCGATTTGAAAGGTGCGATATCCATCTCGACAATCCCTGGCTTGATTCGATTCGACGCGCAGTGTTGCAAGAAGATATGTCAGTGATGTTGAAAATCCTCGGGTGAAACAGTCACGAAATAGAGATTCGAGCGGTGCCCCGGCGGGCACCGCCCAGTACGCTGCTACTCACAGAGCCTTGGCGTAATCCGCCTTCGCAGGCTCAGTTGGCTGCCAACGTCCCACGACCTGTTCACCACTGAAAAACTGGAAGCTGGCGCTCCCTCCCTGCGTCGCCGGCATCGTCACGCGGATGATCGGCGCGACGATGCCACCGGATGCATAAAAATCCCGCTGGTTGTCTTGCGCATCAGATAAGCCGCTACCCGTATAGAAAAAGGCCCACAGTGGCACGGTTCTGTGGATGTTCTGCGGCCAGATGCCGCTGACGATCTCGTTCCAGCCCTGAAACGAAGTGCCCCCCAGCAGCGCCATTGCCCGAATACCTTCGATATAGGCAGATGCCGAGTGATCACCCGAAGTGGCTTCGCGAACATTGAACCCGCATTGGGCATTGTTGGTGCGGTAGTTATTCAGCCACTGTTGGGCTGTGGTAATGCCTGACAAATGACAAGGGCGACTGGTCAGTGGCTGTGATGAAACGTTCCCGCAACCATTTTCCGTCCGCCCGTTCGTACTGGCATTCAGCGGGAAAACGCAGAAAACATCGATATCGATCTTGTCTGCCGGGCTGTCGAAAATCGGGTAGGTAAAATAGCCGTTGTTGTACAGAAACGTTCGAAATGTCGAATCGCGGCGCAACCAGGACCAGGACACGCCACCGCGGCTCACGGAGGTCGGGCTCGGATTCCAGACATGATATGCCGTCGATTTCACTGTCGCTCTACCCATGATGCCCGAACAAAGAAAGGCAGGACGTCGAGGTCCGCCACAATCGATACGGGTGTCGTTGTAAAGCGCCTGCAGTTTGGTCGCCGTGGCCGCACCGTCAATTGCCGCTTGCTGGATGTTGAATTCATCGGGCGCTTTGTATCGGGCGCTGCAGCCTGCCAACACGCACAAAAACACAACCATAAAAAGTCTCATCGGTTAAATCCTCACTACGATAGATTTCACCAGCGACCGACAGACTTCCGACTGGCAGGTATTGACCGGCCGTCCACAGCGTCACACCTCAATGGACTGGCAAGCCACATCCATCAAAACAGAGCCTCTAAACGTGTCGCTACTGTCAGATCTGACAGTAGCGACCAACGGTCCAAGGCCGCACGGGATCTTTGGTCAGCAATTGGTCACCTTGGTTGCTTACATTGCTGTTCTTTGTCTTTGAGATGAATTGATGCGTGTCAATCGCCGCGAGGCCGGTTTCACCCTGATTGAAGTGCTGGTGGCGCTGGCGATTATTGCCGTGGCGATGTCGGCGGCCGTGCGTGTGGCGGGGTTGATGACGCAGAGCAGTGGGGTTTTAAGGGATCGTTCGATTGCGCTACTGGCGGGACAAAGTCGTATGGCCGAGTTGCGGTTGGAGGGCCGATTGCCGCTGGGGATGAAAGCGATGGACTGTGATCAGGGGCGGTTGTTGTTGCGGTGTGAGCAAGTGATTGGTCCGGCGCAGAATGGGCGCTTGCTCAAGGTTGGGATTCAGGTGTTTGACCGAAATCAGGACGCGCCACCGTTGGCCCGGCTCGAGACCTTGCTGTCCCGAACGGAAAGCCCCTCACCCTAGCCCTCTCCCAAGGGAGAGGGAACCGATTCGGGGACATTCGAGAGCTACACCGACTTAAACGTCTTTCATTGAATCCAAAATGGCCAAGCTCACAAAGCCAAATCGAAGGCCTTTCACAAAAGCCATAACCGCCAAGGTCTTTCACCAAAGCCATAATCACCAAGGACTTCCAGGTCGATGTACCCCGCAAGACACCTCGGTCGGCCCCCTCTCCCCCCGGGAGAGGGCTGGGGTGAGGGCCGCTTCTGCTTGCACCCCCCCCAAACCCGGCAACAGACTGGCAACGTTCCAGGCAATGGCCTGAACCAAAGCAACCAATCAATCAGACCCATCCAAATCAACCAGCCCCACCACCGGAACCTGCCAAGCAGGCTTTTTCCCACTCTGACCATCAAACACCCGACGCGCCTCGCGAAAATCATCCACGTGCTGCACAACCCAAGTCCAAATCGGCGACATACGAACCAACAGCTCCATCCCCAACGCCGTCAGCTCGTACTCAACATGGGGCGGCACTTGATCCAACTCCCGCCGTATCAGCAGACCATCGCGTTCCAGTGCACGCAGCGTCTTGGTCAACATGCGCTGAGTCACGCCCGTCATTTGCCGTTTGATCTCGGCATGACGCATCGTGCCGTACACACCCAGGGCATGCAGGATACCCAGTGACCAGCGGCTACCGGCGTGAGCCAGGACTTCGCGCCGCACGCCATCATCGTCTCGTCTTAGCGTCTGGCAGATCGCTTCTGCCTGGCTAAGGGTTTCCTCATCGGTCATGTGTCCCCCTGGTATCACGCGTGTGCCTTCTTCTGAGCGCTGCGCAATCGTGCCAGCATCAACAAATCATACAGACGACGGATCTCAGGAGACATCATGACCGCAACGACCCACCCTTCCCCCCAATCCATTCTCGTACTCGGCGCCGGCGAACTCGGCCTGCCGGTGCTGCGCAATCTTGCGCGGGTAGCAAAACGCTCGCCCGGCAGCACCCTCAGCGTCCTGCTCAGGGATTCGACCATCAACACGCAAGCCCCCGAGAAAAAACTGGAAGTCGATGAACTGCGCAGTCTGGGCATCCAGCTAGTCGCTGCAGACCTGGTTAACGATTCCATCGATCAACTGGCCGAAGTGTTCGCAGCATTCGACACCGTCATAGGCTGCGCAGGCATGGTCGCGGGCCGTGAAACGCCGATGAAACTGGCCACAGCAGCGCTAAAGTCCGGCGTGAAGCGCTACTTCCCCTGGCAGTTTGGCGTCGATTTCGAAGTGATTGGCCGGGGCAGCCCGCAGGACTTGTTCGATGCGCAACTCGACGTGCGCGAGTTGCTCCGCGCCCAGGATAAAACCGAATGGGTGATCATCTCGACCGGCATGTTCACCAGTTTTCTGTTCGAGCCGGTCTTTGAAGTCGTCGATTTTGAGAGCGACACCGTCAACGCCTTGGGCAGCCTGGAAACCAGCGTGACGCTCACGACACCGGAGGACATCGGCAAGCTGACTGCGGACATCGTTTTCTTCGAACCGCGCTTTCGCAATGAGATCGTCTACCTGTCTGGCGACACGGTGACGTACGGGCAGGTGGCGAACCTGCTCGAGCGTGTGCTGGGGCGGCCGTTCAAGCGTAACGTCTGGACGGTTCCGTACCTGATGCAGGAACTGGAAAAAGACCCCACCCACCACATCAAAAAATACCGCGCCGTATTTGCCCAAGGCAGAGGCGTGTCGTGGCCGAAAGCGGGGACGTTCAACGAACAGCATTCGATTCAGGTCACTACGGCTGAACAATGGGCTCGGGACAACCTGGCAGTCGATTGACGCAAAGAAAGCCCCCCACTCGCAGGTACAGATACGCTCACATCGTCTCGACATTTATCGCGGCTGAAGAGCCAGCGCACTCCCACCTTGGAACACGCTCAAAGGTGGGAGCGAGCCCGCTCGCGAAAGCGCCAGAATGAACACCCGATCAATTACCAGGTGATCCCGACACCCGCATCAACCCGGCAATTGCAAATTATCGAGCGCCCGATTCACCGCCAACTCCCCCAGCATGATCAACTGCGCAATCCCCGCCAGCGCATGGCGCTGCGATGCCGGCAACAGGCTGGAGACGTTCTGGGCGATGGTTTTGGCCGAAGCGAGTGTTGCACTGGCATCGACCAGCAGTTCTTCTGTTTTGTTGTCCGCAGTGACGGCATACATCCCACGGCTTTTACGTGGCGGCGGCGTGGAACCGGGCGGACAGAGGTAATGGTCGAGCGCGCGGTCGGCGGCTTCGTGGAGTTTTTTGGAATCGATGGATTCGTAGGGGGAAACCGAGGCGGTTTCGGGCGGGTTGGGTGTTGGTTTGATCATGGTGAAGCTCCTTGATGACTGGAGCCGCCACCGTTCGCGGTCAAACAAACAGGGTGGCAGCTGTACGCGGGTTGACCGACCGGACATCAAGGAATCCGGCACACCAGAAGGTGTCCCACGCACAGCCACCGCGACATGATTTCAGACAATGCCTGAACACGTGCAGAACGCTGGCGCGCCTTGATATTGGGCGGACGGTCAAATCCGATCGCTGATTCGTCAGCGACCGCACCACAATAGAACCCGTCCCCAAGGCGCACAAGCCGGCGGATTCTGGCGTAGCTGTAGGCAATGGCGCAAGGATGTGTAGCCTGGGAGAGTGTTTGGAGATGTCTTTTTAAACGCTAGTGTTTATCGAGGCCTTATTGCGGCACCCAACCACTTAAACAAATCTGCCCCATTACCCGCAATTTTTCCCGCGCACAAAACGTATACCCAGTCGGGGCGTAAAGGCATTGCGAGCGACTCGACAGAAGCCACTCACCAACAGTCAATCAAAGGACTGTAGGAAATGTTGAGCGCAACTTTTGCCTCAGGCATTCTGTGCGACGCAAATGTACATGGACGGTAGATTTTTGGCGGTACTGTTAAATGAAACTAAAAATATTAGCCATCAGCCTTTTATGTTGCGTCAGTTTATTCTCAAGCGCAGCAGACGTTCCTATCAAAGAGGGAATGCCATTTTCGAAAGCCCGAAAAGCTTTGATCAAAAATGGCTGGAAGCCGAATCAGTCCTACTCAGGTGAGTTCGGGGTTGAAAACGTCATCCAAAGAAAAAGGCTTCAATGAAATCGAGTCTTGCACGGAGGGCGCCCGTTTCTGCAGCTTCAACTACATCAAGAACGGAGATTGTTTAGGTGTAGGAACTGTCGGCGAAGAAGTCAAAGACATGAAAATTTATTCCTGGAATTTCAAATGCCCTGAAAAGGATTGAAACCAGAAATCGACAACAAAGTGGGCGGCGCTTCCCGAAGGTCCAGGCAAGAAGAATCACTATCCTCCGCAACCTTACGCCGAGTATCCAGACTTTTTATCGACCTACAAATCTGCGGAGGAGCTGTCCAATGAAGGCCTCAACCCTCGTACTTGTCGCAGTTTATTGCATGGGTATCAGCGCAGCGTTTGCCGGTGGCTCACAGGCGTCACACGAAAAGCGCGGGCCAGCAGGCATTGTCGTCGGTGAGCGTTTGGCTGCGGCCAAGTCCAAGCTCGTCAAACAAGGATGGAAGCCGACGCGGATGCACACCACCGACGGTTATGAATACAGTGGTGTGGAAAAGGAGCTGGCTGCACACAAGTTCTTCGAACTGGACACCTGCTCGTTTGATAGCTCGCGCTGCATCTTGTACTACGCGAAGAAAGGAACTTGCCTACGCGTCGATACCCTCGGTGAGCAATTCAATGACATGACGGTGACGCGATGGACCCGCGAATGTCCTGAAGCGACTCAATAACCACACGAAGACGGCACAGTAATAATCAACTGCTCCCACAGGTGTCAGCGTCGTACACAACATCTGCAATCAGCATAAAACCCTGTGGGAGCGAGCTTGCTCGCGAAAGCGCCAGAGTGAACACCCGATCAATCACCAGGTGATCCCGACACCCGCATCACTCCGGCAACTGCAAATTATCCAACGCCCGATTCACCGCCAACTCCCCGAGCATGATCAACTGCGCAATCCCCGCCAGCGCATGGCGCTGCGATGCCGGCAACAGGCTGGAGACATTCTGGGCGATGGTTTTGGCCGAAGCGAGTGTTGCACTGGCATCGACCAGCAGTTCTTCGGTTTTGTTGTCCGCCGTCACGGCGTACATCCCACGGTTTTTACGTGGGGGTGGCGTGGAACCGGGCGGACAGAGGTAATGGTCGAGCGCGCGGTCGGCGGCTTCGTGGAGTTTTTTGGAATTGATGGATTCGTAGGGGGAAACCGAGGCGGTTTCGGGCGGGTTGGGTGTTGGTTTGATCATGAGTGAATCTCCAAATCATAGAAAAGGAGCCATCATCTTTCGCTACCAAACGAAGGGGTGGTGGCCATACGAAGGTTGGTAGACCGGTGACTTGGAGAACCGGCGCGCCCGAAGACGCCCTGCGCATGGCCACCATAAATACACAGCCCCAAAAAGGCCTGTATCGGTGACGCTATGCGCCAAGTCTAAGCCGGGCTACCAAACCCGATCGCTGATTCGTCAGCGACCGGACCACAATAGAATCCGACCCAAAAGCGCACAAGCCGGCGGATTCTGGCGTAGCTGTAGGCAAAGGCGCAAGGATGTGTAGCCTGAGAGAGTGTTTGGAGATGTCTTTTTAAACGTTGGTGTTTACCGAGGCCTTACTGCGGAAATCTCCCCTAAATAGGCCCATTCCCTTATTGGGCCAGCTGACTTGCGCGTGTTGAGCTACATTCACACACGATGGCTGCTGTCGGCCAAAAGCTGCCGCTTGAGTTCGCCTAAGAAAGCAGTGGCGATTCAACTTGAGATTTAAACTTTTGGCGAACTCACCGTGAAAGAATCATATATCGCCAATATTTCATCGCTGTTCCCATACGCAGCTCTGTTTAAAAACTTTACATCTCCTTCATCCAAAAGCATTCGCGGATCTAGATTATTAAATATTGCAAATTCATCAACATATTTTTTAAACTTGCATCCGCGCTCGCTTAAGCAGTTATAGAAAAGTACAACAAGTTCAAAATCTGACAAAAACGATCTAGCAACAACACCAAACTTCTTGCTTTCTCTATGCTCACTTTCTGACGCAAAGCGAAAGACCGAATATAGGCTTCTGAAATATAAGCTCAGATCACCTTGATGCCGAGACCACATCGCCTCATAGGCAATCACCATTCTAGTTTGGTGACTGGCTCCAGAGTTGGAATAGGACTCTCTAAGCTGCTTAACCCATGTTTTAAAGCAATCTCTACCCACCATGGTAACTCTGCCATTTCTTTTTAAATCAAAGCCCTGGACTACGTTATGCTGAAGCGTCAGCATATTATAAAACTGAGACTCAACCTGCTGACTTTTAATCTGCCTTTGAGTTTCAGAAAGATCTTTTCTTTGCCAAAACAATGTCAACAGAACACCCGAAAAAGCCAAGCCAGAAAAAAAAGCATTTAGCGTTCCAAAGCTATCACCAAACGTCCCCTCCCTAACAGACGCGGGCAATTTCTTGATTGGAATTTCCGAAGTCAAAAAAATCAAAAAACAAAAAATAAGCACCTAACACAAGCATAACAACGAAAATACTGAATAACCAATTCGACACAAATCCAACTACACAGTTAAAATATTTCAGAAGCATACGTAGTCACTCGTCAAAGACAGCCGTGAAACCTCTCATATTTTTATTGTATCTTCTACCATTTAATTTCGCCTATAACCTTCTAAAAAATACAGACCGATATAGGTTGCCTTCAACGAATCACGCCAGCCGGCGAAGCAGGCACCTGCTTTGGAGAGCGCCATGACCACATTCGCAGTGTTTGGCATGACCATTGGCATCGCCACCGCCGAAGCACGCAATAAAGACCGGCACCGGTAAGAAACTCAAGGCTCCAGGCGGCGTCGAGCCATTACCGGAGCCTGTGTGGCTTGAGATGGTTCGCAAGCGTTCGGAGAGGATCATAGGGTCTACAGTGTGTCAGCTCTGGCCATTGTTCGACGCGCCGCAGTACGCCGAGCGGTTCCTGGAGCTGGCTCGCAAGACTTTGCGCTGTCGTAATCTGAAGATCAGGGCAAAGGCGTTACTGACTGACGCCAAGGGAAAGCCAATCAAACCGAAAACCAACGCGCCAAAGGTTGATTTTTTCCGAGTGGCCACCGAAGCCCGCTATCAAAGCACATAGGACTGAACGGTCGTTGGACCGGACAGTGCCAGCGCACAGACCAAGCACATTTCAGCCGCGCGTTTCCGAAAGTTAGAGCTGGTGAAAATCGGTTTGCGCTGTTTTGTCATCTTCTTTTTTCCCATGACTGGCTGATTTTTCGGGGTTTCCCGAACATGTGTTTGTTTCTTATGCGGAGGGGTATCGACACCCTCTGACCGTGCAACTGCAGTTTTATTGACGCTGCCACTGATGTTTGGAACTACAGTGACGTTGTTGTCCCCAAAGAGGCTGAATGCTTCAACCCTAATCGAAGATGATACGCCTGCGACTGAAGGTGCTTGGTCTTGTCCACTCCTATGTGCTCTGCGGTTAAAAAAGGATACTCCGGTTAAAGGCGTTTCTAAACATAAACACGATGTATGTGTGAAAAAAACAACAACAATTTCGGCGGACGGATCACCTGGAAATTTCACGACCATCCGGCCACTGATTCCACGCACATTGGGCCACTCTCAACGCAGGCAGCGAAATTAGGGGACACACGATATCGCGACAGAAAATCCTGCCCTCCACACATAACGCTAACTTAACCCGATCCGACCCTGCCGTCATCGAGCCACTCCATACTCTGACAACCTTCAACTCATTCAACCCCACACGCCACTCAAGCCCGCGCTCAGCCCGATCAGAGCCATCCCATCGTTTTAGCGTTGCACCCATGATTGATTAGGCCTAGGCGCCCGCCTGCCCCTAAGCAAGCCTGTCCATGCCAAAAAAAAACAATGCGTTGTAGCAATTTCTAAGCATCCGCACGTACCGCCCACAAAGGGCGCTACCGGTACTATGCTTTACCTTTTTCTATTCGGCGATGTCAGCCATTAGTAAATACCGATCCGTACCTCGCACTTGGTATGTCACAAACTAGTGTGAGAAGCTCACAGACTTTAGTGGATTTCGATCAGCATGGGAGGCAGTGTGGCTCAGTTTCCAGTTTCCGAATTTGAAAAAATACCGTTTATCGATGCCAGTTCGCTTGATGGAAGAGTATTTACAAGTTTGACATTCCATCATGAAGGAAAATGGAGGATGTGGTTAGCTGTAGGTCCCAACTTGATGGAAATTCAGGGTTTTCCATCAGAAGCATCTTATTTTTCAAAGCAGCCTGAAGACCCTGCCGATCTTTATCTCCATTTTATTGATTTTATTGCTCAACATGCGTCATTTCCTGGAGTAATAAAGCCGCTTTTTGGACTAAAGGATGATATTTATAATCTTTGCGCCGTTATAGCAAAGCTTGAATATTTTAAAGGAGCTATGGCTGCGGTGGGGCATGGAATAAGCAGGATGATTGTAACGGAAATCGAGTATCTATTTTCTGTTTGCAGAAGTATCTTTGATCTTTTGCATGAGGTCAGTTGTTGTATCTGGGAGGTTACTCAGTTTCAAGATGGGGTAAAGCGGAAAAAACTTCCTAAACAGTTGACCAAGGTTATGAGGTTTAATGATGAGTACTCAAACGCACAAGAAATGAAAACACGTTTCTTAATGCCTGAGCCTTGGGCTCTATGGTATGAACGGCATATTAGCTTCTTCTCTTCTCTTCGGGAATTTCGAGATAATATCGTACATCATGGGTCTGCTGTTTCATCAGTGTTTGTCGATGAAAAGGGGTTTTCTGTATCTCGACATGATAAGCCCTTTGATAAAATGGATATTTGGACACCTGCGGAAATTTCCCCTAATGATGTGGTGCCGCTGGAGCCAGCTGTGTCTTATGTTGTGTGGAAAACTTTATCTGCATGTGAAGATTTTAGTAAAATGTTGCAACAGTGCATTCTATTTCCTAAGGCATTAGCTCCAGAAATGCATATGTATATGCGTGGAAATTTCACAAAGCAACTTCAGGCGAGTTTGATTGGTATTGGAAAAAAAATGGCAGATATGCATCAAGAATCAAAAGCAGATTGAGCAGGCAACCTAAATAACTAAAATTCTGGTTCTATCTATGGGACGGCTATGGTTGCCTCGAACGCTCCGGCCTGCTAAAGCGTCAGGCAGTAAATGCGAACATTCCCGTCTGGCAGTATCTTGAACGGAGTGGATCTTGGCTATATAGATATGGCGCATGAGAATTCAATGGACTGACGGCGCACGTAAATGCGTCTCTGGATCTGCGCAAACTTTGATGGGTGTGATGCATGTCCAAGCATTGGCGCAGTAGTCCGCTCCTGGCCAAAAGCGGCAGCTCACGGCCAAAAGCAGACGTTAGCGAACGCACGGTATCGCCCCAAACGGGTCGATCGCGGCGTCTATGAAAACCGAGGTTATTAATTGTGCCTTGATCGGTAGATCTAATAACTCGTCCTCTGGATTCCCTGTGAGCCGCTTTCCTGCTTGCATATGTGCGATGAAACAGTTCTTCGGAAAGGACGGCGCATTGGTGTTTGAGATCCGTTTGCATGACTCTTCAGTGGAGAAAGTACGTTAGTGACATAATGTGGGCCTGAGCGCCTGTGCCTGTCCCCTCAAGAGTTGCTTTAAAGCACTACGACCTCTTCGGCTGTCAACCAGCCAGCGTCAATGACTCTCTCCCTCGCAACCTCCGGCTGAGCGCTGTAGACCACGATGGCCAAGCTCTCCTCTGCGCGACTGCAGGTGACGTACAGAAGCCTTCGTGTGCGTGAAAGCGACGTGTCTTTACCCTCGCTCTCATTCTTCATATCTGTGGCGGAGGCAGGTGTAACACCTAGCAATTTCTCATAACTGAACAGAAAACCACCGGCTTCTTCGTCGTTCAGGATGACCATCACCCGGGGAAACTCTAGGCCTTTGACGCCCTGGTGGGTACCGTACGGCGAGAGGCCATTTGCGTATCCTGCGAAGGCTGCCATTTCTGAGTAACGACGCCCCAGGACAACCCGATAAGCATGGATTTCAAGCGCCTCACGATCGGACGTTTCTGGTGCTGGGTCTGCAGTGGCACCTTGATCCATTGCAGCAACGAGTCGATCAGGCAGCGCAAGCAAACCCGAACTCTGGAGGAGTTGAGCAACCTCTTCAATCAAGGGATTGTTATCTTTGAGCATCTCGCAGAGTGCATGGGTCGCCACTCCAACAGACTCCAGCAGCTCGAATTGATTGTTGCCAGCAGCCTCCAGGTACTTAGGATCAAGCAAAGGAGAGCGCAGCCGCACCGCCTCCATGAGCGTGAAATCATCCGAACGGGCTGCGGCGACGATTGGAGCGACCCCATCGAAGAAAACCTTGAGGATGGGTAGCGTACCGTCCATCAGCGCGGTATTCAGATGTGCAACGGCATAGAGCGGAGCGAACACGCCTTCAAACCCCATCCGACGGGCAGCCATCTTGTGCTCTAGGATCAGCGTCTTGCGGCCATCTTTGCCGGTGGCCCACTGAGCATCACCTGTGATCTCTTCCATTTGCTCAGCGATCTGGTCTTCCAAGCTGAAATCCTGCCCGGGCGCTTGCCGGGTGCAGAACATACGCACGGTACCTTGGGCAGCTTCCTGCGTTGGTATCTGCAGATGATCATCGGCACCGGCGCGGATATCATTGATCAATTTGACAACTCTAATCGGGCAACGGCGATTGATACGTTTTCCAGGCTTGGCCCAATCTGATGGTATCGCCTCATCAAGCCCTAGCTTCCCGTCGTTATAGATACGCTGCATCGTATCGCCGAGCAGTCCTAGGCAAAATCTCCCAGGAATCGCTGCCTGAGCTTTCAGAAATGCATCCATGAGCGCGCCATTCGTATCTTGGCTTTCATCGATGAGCAGCACCGGATGCCGATCCGCCATAACATCGAGTAAAGGCGGCTGGGGTAAAAACGCTGCAGCCATCTGGATGACTTCACTGTGGTTCAGCGATTGCCTACTTACGTTGTCTCCTGTCGGACTGTAGGTAAATTCAGGAATTTCATCCAGGACCGCCAAACGACGAGCTTTGCTATCCCGGCTCGACTGGTTAGCCTGGGACGTCTTGTTCACTGATCTTGCCCGACCGAGCCTGTCGTCCAATTCAGCAATGTCGCTCGCAAGCTTGATACGTAACCATTCACGAATATCGTCGTTGAAGCCCTTGATCATCTTCCAAGAGAAAGCATGAATGGTTGAAACCTCTACCAGCGGATCGTGCTCAAGGCGACGTGCGATTTCCTCACAGGCTGCGTTGGTGTACGTGATGATCGCTATTTGCCGCCCCTCAAACGTGAGGCGCTGACGCTCACGTTCCTTGAGTGATTTCACCGCTACGACGAGTGAGTGGGTCTTACCTGAGCCGGCACCGGCGTATAGGAAGAAACTGCGTGGCGTCTCCAGATTCAGGCATTCCTGGATAACGTCATCCGCAGTCAGCGTTACTTCATCGGCGACATCCTTTATGGCACTCATTCAGGAGTCACCTCAACACTGGCCGTCGGGATAATCAAGAGCTCCTTGCTCTTCTTCTGCAGCTTTTCCTCTAACCAGACGAGCCCTTCCCGGATGTACTCTGGAACAGCGACCTTGGCGAAGTCGGGATCTCCAAGCACCTGTAGCGCGAACTCCGCCTTGTCACCCGACCTGAGCGCATCGAACAAAGCCTTACCTAGGTCGTCTACAGTTGCAGAATCACGCAGCGCTTTGGCGAAGGCCTTGGTCAGACCCCGCCCCTGCTTCGTTGCAAAGTGCTGCACATTGCTCAGCACCAGACTGTCCTCAAACGTGTTGGGTAGCGCCTGGGCTTCACCTTCAGTCTTAGGCAGAACGATGTGGATGGGTGTCTGATACGCAATGCGGATCGCAAACAAGTGATCTATCTGCTGCGATTTTTGCTTCTCATCCAGATCCAGCAGGGTGTCGACATCGTGCCCTATTCCAAGGGCGCTCACCCAACTACGCAAGGTGGGGTTGTTGGTTTCTTGTTTGGCCTTGCGTTTGACGGGTACCGCTGTTTTCTTCAATCCGGCGTCCAAATCCGTGATGACCAGGGTCACAATTCCCAGCGCATCGACTAATGGCCTCAGGCGATGTGCGTGACTGCCTCCAATATCCAGGATGGTAATGTAGCAACGATCAAGGAACGGAAATTGACTGCGTAAAAAATGCGGCAACATCATTCTCTCCGCAGCGCCTTCAACCAAGATCACCGCGTCAGCGAAGAACAGATCGGCATGCTGCGCCCGCAAGTAACGAGTCACGAACTCCTTGGTTTGCCTGTGACGGTTTTTGTCGCCGAACACTGCGCTCAAGTTAGAAACGGTGGACACCGGGATGGGTACACCGGCCATTCCTGCGGGTAGCCTTCGGAAATACCGAAGGTTCGCATAATCCGTCTCGTGAGCGACATGGCTGGAGTGAGAGCTGACCACCAGCTGTGTTTTGAGCCTCGGGTATTTCTTGAGAAGCGGCTCATTACATAGGACGTGATAGGCGTGTTTGATGAATGCCTGCTGCACTTGGACATGAAGATGAGCCTCAGGCTCCTCAACCAGCACGAGGTGGATCGGCTCGATGCCTGCGTCGGACTGCTCCTCGGTATTTTTGTACTTCCTCAGCCACTCATCCCGAAATGCCATCAACTGGAAAATCATCGAGATCAGGTTCTGATAACCGAGGCCGTTGGATGTTTCGGGGAGGCGCATGGGAGGAGCGCCGGGTGCGCCTGCGACTGAATCCAACTCGAACAGCACCGCAGCTTCATGGTTCATGCCGTCCGTAGGAGAAAGCCGGGTTTCTACCCTGATTGCCGGGTCAGTAGTGTTCGGATAGCCCAGACCTGCCACCTCTATAAGGGCCGGAGCGAAACTGGAGGTTAGTCGGGAGTCGAATGCCGACTGTGCAGCTTGAATGGCTGTAAGCGCCTCCAAGTCCGAAATATCCGGGCTGTCACCAGGATCGAGATGCCGACTGTAGTAAGCACGCAACTGCTCAGTCAGTTTTTTCCCTGAACCACCTCGCCCCTCAGTGATGGACTCCTCGGCGCTATCACCGAAGCCGCGCTGCGCATTGATCTCGTGCACGCGTATGAGATCGGTCAGCGGATTACTCTCCAGCGGAAGTGCATTCGCAGACAGTGCTTGCAGGCTTGCGTGACGAGTCTTGGGATCCGGTTCGCAGAGCTGCGCCGGGTCGAGACGATACCAGCGTATGGTAAACATCGCCCCCAAGCGCCGGTTAAGGTAGTCATGCAGGCTTTGCGGCCAAAGTGACAGCGTGGGCGGGTTTTTTCCTTCCTCGGTCTTGCTCAAGATCTCCTGCAACAGCGTTTTGACCCGATTACGCTCTTTCCGGTAATCGGTGAAGAGTTTGGCCATGTCCTTGGGCTCAAGTCGAAAACGCATCCCGACGCAGCCACCTTTCCAGGCAAAATTGGGAATCAGATCCTTGATGTAGTGCAGCTCCCCTTTCGAGGCTTCCACCCATAAATCGAGAGTGGGTAACCAATGCGTCCACTGGTTTGCCGCTGGTATCTCGAAGGTTTCGTCAGCCTCTTCCCACTCGGCACCAATGTCATTAATGGTCGTGAGGTGAGCAAGCGTTAAATCCTGGAGGCGAAAAGCAGTCGCTTTCGAGAGCAGGAATTTACGCAACGCCAACATTGCGGAGGACTTACCACTGTTGTTGGCCCCGACCAACAGGGTAGTGGTGCTCGCCAGGTCGATTCGAACGGACAGGAGCTTGCGGAAATTCGCGATCTCCAAATACTGGATCTGCATAGCCTCTTCCTTGTAACGGCTGAAGGTAATTCGCCGGGCTGATGATTTCTGAGACTCTAGCCCAGCACCTGCCGCGCTCCAATAGACGTAGTGAATTTCTGCCACTGCGTTGTGGTAAGAGGACGGCAGTGATCACGAGCCAATTTCAATCAGCGCGCACATGCACGGATGACGCACCTTGCGCCCGCCGTACACTGATGTCAGACGCGCTTTGCCTGGGTTTCTACTACCCCTCCGCCAGTAACTCAAGCATAGCTATAAATGAGTTATCGCTCAGTCCATCGGCTGCTTTTGGCCGACAGCGGTAGCATGCCAATGTGCGCTTTTGGCCGATAGAGAGCACTCTAGACTACCCGCATCAGGTCGGGAGCGACAAGCACCCGCTTGCGTCCCGACTCCCTGCTTTTGGAGGCCCTTCAACTGAACGGCAAATAACGACTTCAACCCTACAGATCAGGGCCTCGTAAGTCTCGGTAACACCACTCCCTCCCCCAACTTCTCCACCCCCAACCGCACCCTCTCCCCACCCTGCTCAATCACCACGCCATCCCCCTCCACCGCCACCAACTTCACCCCAGGCCCCACCTTCTCCCCCTGCAAAAAACTCCTCGGCGGCCCATCGTTCAGACTCAGTATCGCCACCGCCCCCCGACTCCCCGCCATCACCCCGCTCACCTTGATATCCATCGGCGCCGTTTGATTGGAAAACCACTGCAACGCCGGGCTATCACTGCGCGCCGCCAGCAACTGCGGGGCCGCTGCCGGTGTGTGTGATTCGGCAGAGGTCAGTAGCAGCGACGACCATGTCGCCACGCCGACCAGCGCTGCGAGCAGTGCGAGTGCCTGGACCATTTGGGGCGGGGAAAATCGTGCGGTGAAGGTCATGGGTTGAATCTCCTTTTTATCCCTGCTGTCAGCCTACGCGGCAATTCTCTCCGTTTTATTTCACACGCCTTACATGTTGGCCGTGCACGATGGCGCAGGACGCAAAGGAGCGCGCGCGATGAACAGGCAAGAGGGTTTTACGCTGATCGAGTTGATGGTGGTGCTGGTGATCATCGGCATCGCCAGTGCGGCGATCAGCCTGAGTATCAAGCCCGATCCGTTGCAGTTGCTGCGCAAGGATGCAGAGCGTGTGGCGCAGTTGCTCCAGGTGGCGCAGGCCGAGGCTCGCGCCGATGGTCGGCCGATTGTGTGGGTGAGTGATGCCAAGGGGTTTCGCTTTAGTCGGCGCAGTGACAGTGGCAAGGGGTTTGATCATTTCGCGCAGGATCCGCAGTTGCGACCGCGTGCCTGGCAGAGTCCGAAGATGGAGGTGCGGGTGGAACCGAAACAGAGGGTTGTGCTGAACGCTGAGTGGATTAATCCGCCGCTGCAGTTGACGTTGTCGGATGGCTTGAATCGCTTGAGTGTGCTGCGTGATGGTAGTGGCAGGATCAGCCTGCAATGAAGCGCCAGCAAGGGTTTACGTTGATTGAGGTGATGGTCGCGATTTTGTTGATGGCGGTGGTGAGTTTGATTGCCTGGCGAGGGCTGGACAGTGTGACGCGGGCGGACAGTCATTTGCAGGCGAGCAGTGAGCAGAGTGACGGTTTGTTGCGGGCGTTGAATCAGTTGCAGCGGGATGTGGAGATGCGGGCGGGGATTGAGTTGACCGAGCCGAAGAAGGTTGGGGTGGATGATGAGCCGCCGAGCGCCCCGCCCGCTCTGACTGTGCGCAGTAGCGACAGTAAGGGTTTTCGGCTGGATATTATTCGGACGGCGGCGGACCAGCCGGGGGCGTTGCAGCGGGTGCGGTGGTGGGTTAAGGGCGACACGTTGTATCGAGCGGTGGCTGAGGCGCGGAGTCGGTATCCGTTGCCGGCGCCTAGGAATGGGGTTGCTGTTTTGAGTGATGTCAGTGATGTGCAGGTGCGGGTTTGGGAGGTGGATAAGGGGTGGCGGCAGTTGAGTGGGAATCGGCGGGAGGATCCGTTGGGGTTGGAGATATACCTGACCCGCCAAACACCCCAAGGGCCTGAAAAATACCGTCAAGTGATTGGTCCACTGCAATAAACCAGCATCACCGCACAAGTCCGAGGGAGCGGGCTTGAATTCCTCACGCCCTTCGTCTTGGAAATGTCACTACGTTGACGGGCCGACGAAGACCGAGCTGGCCTTCATGGACTGACCGGCGTCATAGGCGATTACAGGATGCCGCTCAGCACTTCTTCCAAGCTGTCACCATCTGAGTTCTCAAAAAGACCGCCCTCACCAAACAACACCTGAATGTTGGCCTGTTTGAAGAAGTCCGCTGCTGCAAAATCTGATGCTGTGCTCGCCGGCAGCACCAATATGAGCTTGGTATCAATATCTCCGAAACGATGCCGGTAGTAGGCAAGCTGGCCAAATCCAGCGTAGAGCTGTGCTGACATGGCGCTGCTGGTTTTGACCTCAAAAATCACCTTGGCCTTTTCTGTGGCTCTGCTGACTAGCGCCAAATCGACACGGTGCTTGCCAACCTTGAGCTCGGAATTTCCCTTAACGAGTTCATCCAGCTTGCGATGGAGGGCATTACAGAGCGGTCCGTGTAGATACTGGTATTCGCATTTGTCCTGCCTAGGTACATAAGACTTGCTGCCCTCAAACTCTTCTTGCTCCCGCCACTTCGAGCTAGATTCGACTTCAACTTCATCTTCGTCGTAGGGAGCCGGAACTGGGTTCTCGGCATAATCTCCCAACTCCGCCTTCCTTTGCTCCTTCAGCCGCTTCACCTTGAAGAGGAACTCGGCAATGTCATTTGCGATACTCGGGGAGTTTGTTGAGGACACAGCGATTACGTCCGCATTCCTACCGTCGTCTTCTACCTCTATCAACCAATCCTGAAAGTGCTCAAAGGCGTATGTGCGGGGCACCCGGCCACGGAATGCCGTGAAGGTGCCGCGATGACCGATTAGAGTTTCGCCGTCAGGACCAGCTATCAAAACCCCTGAAACCTTGCGGTTGAGGCCGTCAGGAATGTTGATCTCAGCATCCGGAGAAAGTGTTCCGCCCTCAAAACCCAGCTTGAATAGGTGTGCTTGTCTCCCATCCCAGGGCGGAGGAATAGCGAATAGCATTTCCCCCAGATCGGTTTCCAATGCATAGGTAAGGCAAAGTGCTTTATCTCCACTCGGAAATGCCCACACCTCTTTCCCGCGGGGCTTTGCCTGATCGATCAGAACCTTTTGGAAAGATCGAATGCCTCTACGAAGCCGAGCGTTCACTGTAATGACCTGCACCACTCTTTCTCCCCGTTCACCTAGGAGGCCACGGGATCCTCGAAAGAATCAGTGGCCATCAAATCTCGGAATGCTAGCACTTTGACACATCGCTGTATCACCTGCTGTACCGCAATTCGAGAGCTGTATTAGGCCAGTTCACCTGCTCGAGTAAGACGTGGCCCCGCTGAAGAAGGTATGACTGCAGTCAGTTGGGGATCGGTTGACTGAGAGGCCGCCTTCGCGAGCAGGCTGGCTCCCACAATTGGATTGGGGGTAGTTAGTTGGGGATTGGTTGGCTGGTAGGTCGTCATCGCGAGCAGGCTCACTCCTACAATTGGATCGGGTGCAGTCTGCGAGAGATTGGTTGGCTGGAGGGCCGCTTTCGCGAGCAAGCTCGCTCCCACAATTGGATTGGGGGTAGTCAGTTGGGGATTGGTTGGATGTGAGGCCATCTTCGCGAGCAAGCTCGCTCCCACAGTGGGATTGGGTGGAGTCAGTTGGGGATTGGTTGGCTGGTGGGCCGCCTTCGCGAGCAGGCTCGCTCCCACAGTTTTTAATCTGCGTACACCGCAGCGGCAAAGCCGCCCCACTCAACAGGATGAGCGTTAGCTCGGCTGCGGCTTTTGATCTTGATCCACGGGCGACGTCGGAAGGCTGAGTGGAGGGATTCATCCGGGGGTGGGAGCGCAGCGACCGTTTGGCGCAGCCAAATGCATCGAGAGGAGGTGCAGCGAAGCAAACCGTAGGCGATGCGCCCGGATGGAGCCCGGAGCGAAGGAACCCCGAGCCCCAGCGAGCGGGCCGCACGTAGGAGCAAGCGTTTTTTTGCTTACTTTTTTTAGGCGTTTGTAAAAAAAGTGAGTCGCCGTAAGGGCGAAACCCTAAGCAGCCATAACCGCAGCAACGGATATGTCCCCAATAAAACCCACTAACTCAAAACGACAACGCCGCCAGGCAGCTCAGTGCATTTGACGCCATAAGCATCGCGAATCAGCAATGCAACGCCAGCAAGTTGATCAAGGCTAAAACGCGCCTGCACCCGCCGCTGCCCAAGCTCACGGTTGAGCAGCAACAACATCCCCGGCCGATACCGATTGATCTCATCAATCATCTGGCTCAGCGTAGCGCCGTTAAACACCAGCACCTGCTGACGCCAATTCATCACCGCTGCCGTGTCGACACTCTGCACACTGCCAACCTGCCGCGTGTCGTAAGTCACCTGCTGCCCCGGTTCAAGCCGCAAACTACGACCTTCAACATCCACTTCAACCGCACCATCAAGACAAGTCACACAGACTTGCTGATCAGTATTACGCAAGTTGAACCGCCCCTGACTCGCACGCAACCACCCTCCCCCAGCCTGCATCGCCAACGGCAACCGCGCGGTCTGCACTTCAACTTCACCACTGACCAGTTCAAACCCCTGCACACCGTCAGACACCGCACGCTGATTAATCCGCGTCTGAGTGTTCAGCTCCAGGCTCACACCCTGCACAGGTTCAAAACGCCGCTGCTGGCCAACTTCAGTGATGTAGTCAGCGCCCAGCCCTTCAAAACCACCAGGAATCGTCCCGCGCACCAGCAAAAACGCCGCCGACGCAGCAATCGCCCCACCGAGAAACGCACGACGACCAAACCCACGCGGCGCCTGCATTTGCTCCACGGCCGGTTGCAGGTTGTGCCACAACACCTTGGCCTCTTCGAACGCGCGGGCATGCTCGGCGCTCTGCGCGCACCATTCGCGCAGGGCGCGGGCATCGGCCACGGTGGCGCGGCCAGAGGTCAGCAGGACCAGCCAGTCGCGGGCTTCGCTGTGCAAATTGTCGACCGCCGATGGCTCGGCAGGTGTCAGTCGAAAGATGTTCAAACGCGCAGATTCTCAACGAATTGATCGG
Organism: Pseudomonas sp. H1_D05; assembly: GCF_054682705.1. Classification (NCBI taxonomy): domain Bacteria; kingdom Pseudomonadati; phylum Pseudomonadota; class Gammaproteobacteria; order Pseudomonadales; family Pseudomonadaceae; genus Pseudomonas; species Pseudomonas sp. H1_D05. The sequence continues at coordinate 4,615,731 of NZ_CP162825.1, read as the reverse complement.
GCACTATTCAGAAGACGGTTTTCCGGCCCCGCGACCGAACCGCTGAAACACTTTTCTTTCCAGTTTCGCGGCGCAGAAGCCCAACGCGGCTTTGATTTCCTTCTCGACCATGCGCGTGGAAATGCCGAAGCGCTGCGAGATTTCCAGATGCGGCGCCTCTTCCAGACGCGCCGCGATAAAGATCTTCCGGCGCCGTGCGGGCAGCTCGTACAACGCACTGAGCAGTGACTGGATTTCCTTTTGCCCGCCGACCACCCGCGCCGGATCGAGGGCTTCGTCGCCGATTTGCAGCAGCTCCTCGACTTCCTCGCCGGTGAGCAGGCGCGCATCGGCCTGGCGGCGGTCGGCGGCGATGTTCAGCGCCATGCGATAGAGGTAGGCATTGGGCCGCAGGACGTTCGGCGGCGTCTCCATGCGGTCGACCCGCAGGTAGGTTTCGTGCAGCACGTCGTTGGCCAGATCTTCCGAACCGAGACGCCTGCGCAGGCGCACCCGAAAGTCCTCGTAGGAGGCCAGGAACAGTTGGACCATCGAACCTTGTCCGGCGTCTTTCATCCCCCGGAAACTCCTTCCCATTTGGTGCATTCCATGCGTTTCCCTGACGACTCCGGTAACAACAGCAACGTGACCGGCTGACGCAAGGCGCTGGGCGTCGGCCGGTCGATTTTGAGGTTGCGAAAACTTTCCACCAGCGCGTTGTCGCGCCGTACATCACCGGTCGAAGTGACCAACCGGTTGTGCTGCACCAAGCCGTCGCGGCCGACCCAGACCTGCAACACCGCGCGATAACTGCCCGGCCGGGTCAGCGGCGAGCGGCACAGGTTGCGCTCGATCGCTGCCTGCACCGCCGTCGCGTAACTGCGGTTGACCGCCACGCTTTCGGGCGTCTGTTTTTGCGGCGGCGCCGGCACGTCTTCGACCTGCGCCACTTGCAAGGTAAACGCATCGTCGCGGGCATACCGCGCCATCAAACCACTGCCGCCGAGCAATCGACGCAGGGCATCGGCGGCGGTGTATTCACCGTCCACCGCCAACGAACGACGACCGCGACTCAACTGACTGTCGACCAGCACCGCAACGCCAGTGGCGTGGCTGTACTGATCCAGCGCGTGCGCCAGATCCTGTGCCGGAATGTGCAGCGTCATGCGCAGGTCCGCCGGCACCGCGTCAGCCATGGCGTGGCCCGCCGCACAGCCAAGCAGCCACCCCAGACACATCCGGCGCACAAGCCTCGTTGAACGCTGAAAACCGTCCGTGGAATTGCCTCGCTGCACGGCTGACGAATCCTTGGAAATCGTCATCCTGAGGGCTGTTTATGAATCTGGTGTGACGGGCGGTGCAAAAAAACCATCACGGGAATTGCGCAAGGCTTGCACTAGACTCAAGCCATAGCGCGGCCCCATCGGGCCGGCCAGGAGGCGAGCATGAACACATTGTGGCGATTGAGCCTTGGCGGGCTGATGTTGATGGCGTTGTCGAGCGCTTATGCCGAGGAACCCTTGGGCTGTGTCGAGGTGACGGTCGGCGGCTACAAGGCGCCGAATTACGATTGTCTGAGCCAGCAGATGGGCAACAACCCGGAAGGCGCGGCGGCGGCGGAAAAGAATCGGGAGGCGCTGAATGTGCCGGTGAACAAACGGCCGCCGAATCAGGTTGGACTGGCGACGCCGGCCGCGACCAGTACGCGGATGGGCAATACCTTCGGCACCTCAGTGAAACCGCAACGCCCACCGCAATGACACCCCACCGATCGTTCCTACGCTCCGCGTGGGAATGCAGCCCGGGACGCTCTGCGTTCCATCCAGAACCGAACGCAGAGCGTCCGTTGAGGCATTCCCACGCAGAGCGTGGGAACGATCCTACGCCCACCGCAATGACACCCCACCGATCGTTCCCACGCTCCGCGTGGGAATGCAGCCCGGGACGCTCTGCGTCCCATCCGGAGCCGAACGCAGAGCGTCCGTTGAGGCATTCCCACGCAGAGCGTGGGAACGATCCTGTGGTGTTCAGTCGCTTACCGATCGTTCCTACGCTCCGCGTGGGAATGCAACCCGGGACGCTCCGCGTCCCATCCAGAGCCGAACGCGGAGCGTCCGTTGAGGCATTCCCACGCAGAGCGTGGGAACGATCCTGTGGTGTTCAGTCGCTTACCGATCATTCCCACGCGGAGCGTGGGAATGATCAGGGCGGGCTCAGTCGCTGGGGGTTTGGCGGAAGCTCACCGCGAGGCGATTCCAGCTGTTAATGGTGGTCACGGCCATGGTCAGGTCGACCAGTTCGCCTTCGCTGAATTGCTCGCGCGCTTGCTGATACACCTCATCGGGCACCCGGCTCTCCGCTAACAACGTCACCGCCTCCGCCCAAGCCAACGCCGCACGCTCACGCGGGTTGAAGAAATTGCTGTCGCGCCACACCGCAATCGCATACAAACGCCGATCACTCTCCCCGGCCCTCCGCGCATCCACCGAGTGCATATCGGTGCAGAACGCGCAGCCATTGAGCTGCGAGGCACGGATCCTGATCAGTTGCAGCAGCGGCTGCTCGATACTGAGGTTGGCGGTCAGCGCCTCCATGGCAATCATCGCTTTCATCGCTTTGGGCGAAGCGTTGTAGTAATCCAGGCGCGGGGACATGGGCAGGTCTCGGTAGACGGAATAATGAGTTCACCGTAAACGCCGACAGCCATGCATTACAGCCCCAATTTGTCGAATTGTGGGTACACCACTGAATCGCGGATATACACGATACCTGTGGGAGCGAGCTTGCTCGCGAAAGCGCCAATCCAGACACCCTATTTGGCGACTGACACACCGCATTCGCGAGCAAGCTCGCTCCCACAGGGGATCTAGGCCAATTTCGGGTTTTTCGGATAGGCAACTATTGCCGATCCCGCAACAGCGGTAATCTGGCAGGCACGCCAATTACCCCCAGGAGCCTCGTCGGTATGGAACTTCACGTCGTGATCAACGGCCGCAAGGATCTTGCCGGTCAGTTGTATCAGCAACTGCGCGGGGCCATTGAATCCGGGCGTCTGGCCGCCGGCACGCAGTTGCCACCCAGCCGTCTGCTCGCCGAGCAACTGGGCATCTCGCGCAAGACCATTTCCGACACCTACGCACAGCTAACCTACGAAAACTTCCTCACCGGGGTGATCGGCAAAGGCACTTACGTCAACGCGCGTCCGGCGCAGATCCAGCGCAAACAGAGCCACACCGAACTGGCCGGCGCCGAGGTGATCGAGAGCTGGCGCAATCTGCCGGTGTTTCTGCGTCACCCGACGCTGGAAGGTTCGCTGCGCTATGACTTTATCGGCGGCGCCACCAGCAAGGGCCAGTTCCCGCAGGATGACTGGCGCCGCTGCGTGTCTCACGCGATGCGGCAGATGGCGCAGTCCAAGGGTTTCTATAGCCTGCCCGAGGGCTTGCCGGCGCTGCGCAATGCGATTGCCCGGCACATCGCGTTTTCTCGCGGGATCAACTGTCAGGACGAAGACATCGTCGTGTGCAATGGCGCGCAACAGGCGCTGGACCTGATCACCCGCGTATTGATCAGCCCCGGCAGTCTTGTAGCCATGGAAGATCCCGGTTATCCGCCGGCGCGCCTGCTATTCGCCACCCATGGCGCCGAGGTGGTCGGGATTCCGGTGGATGCCGAGGGCATTCAGGTCGAACACATTCCCGAGGGCACGCGCCTTATCTATGTCACGCCGTCGCACCAGTTCCCGCTGGGCATGCCGATGAGTCAGGCGCGCCGTGAAGCCTTGCTGGCTCGCGCGCATGAGTTGGGCGCGATCATCATCGAGGACGACTATGACAGTGAGTTTCGCTATGAAGGCCGACCCACTGATTCGCTGTTCAACCTCGACCAGCGCGGCATCGTCGCTTACGTCGGCACCTTCTCGAAAACCCTGCTGCCGGAGCTGCGCCTGGGTTATGCGATCCTGCCGCCAGCGATCCTCGAGGCGGTGATCCGCGCCAAGCAACTCACCGACCTGCACGCCTCGACCTTGCCGCAGTGGGCGCTGGCCAAGTTCATCGCCGAGGGTTGCCTGCTCAAGCACATCCGCCGCTGCCACACCATTTATGCGCAACGCCGCGAGCGCATTCTGGCGCGCATGGCCGACGATCTTTCGCCGTGGCTGCAGGCGGTGCCGCCGAGTGCCGGGTTCCACATGGCGGTGTTCTGCAAGGTGCCGATCGACCTGCCGCTGGTGATCGAACTGGCGAAAAAGGTCGAAGTCGGCCTGTATGCGATCAACGGTTTCTATTACCAGCAAACGCCGAAAAACGGCCTGTACTTCGGCTTCGGCGCCATCGAGACCCTCGATATCGATACCGCGCTGGATCGTCTGCGCGACATTCTGCAACAAGTTACCTGAATGATTGGTCTGGGCGATTAACCGCCGATTGGTTATTGGTGATCGACAGGTGCAGGCCTATTCTGCACAGGCGTTATCCCTCAATGAGCAGGATTCGTCCGGCCTGATTCAGGAGTGTGAGCAATGTCCAACGAAGTGATCAATACCGTGCAGGTGCAGGCTGCGGCCGGCCGCTCGGATGAACTGGGCAGGCAACTGCAGAAGATCGTCGAAACCCTGCGCGAAACACCGGGCTGCGATTCCTACCTGGTCGACCGCTGCCCCGAGGACGGCCACCGCTGGACGGTCAGTGCCCGCTGGCAGTCGGAAGCGGCGATGCAGGCGCATTTCAACCGGCCCGAAGCGCAGGGGTTTATTGACCTGATCGATAGTCGGTTGGCCAATAGCGTCGACTTCAATAGCTTCCCTATCGTCTGATCTGGCCCCTTCGCGAGCAAGCTCGCTCCCACAGGGTTATTGGTTGTTCACAAGATAGGTGAACAACCGCAGAACCTGTGGGAGCGAGCTTGCTCGCGAAGACGTATTCCGCCACACCAATAACCTTTCTGACGCCCCGCAAATTGGTCACCTGATCTTCCCGAATATTGGCCGTTTGAATGCTTAGCCCTGCGGACTACTGTGATCAGCAACACCCCGATCATCACAGGTAACCCGCCATGAAAGCCCTGCCCTTCTTCGCCGCTGCCCTTGCCCTGAGCCTTTGCACTTCGGCCGTTTTCGCCCACGACCCGTCGGAAAAAGTCACCGTCCTGCAAGACCAGATGCTGAAAAACGCTCCCGGCAAAAAAGCCATGATGATCGAGGTTGATTACAAACCCGGCCAATCCTCGATCGCCCACAAACACGACGGCACGGCGATGGCTTACGTGCTCGAAGGTGAAGTGATTTCCCAAGTGAAGGGCGAACAGGCGATTACCTACAAAAAGGGCCAGTTCTGGTACGAGCCTGCTGGCTCCGAACATCTGGTGTCAAAAAATGCCAGCAAAACCAAACCCGCCAAGTTGCTGGTGTTCATGGTGCTGGCCCCGGACGAACAAGTGTTGATCCCACTGAAAAACTGATGGCTGTTTAACCAGCCATAAATAAACGGGCGCAAATCGACGATTGGCGCCTTTTTATTTCCCGGCGTCATTAACCGCTGCGGGTTACAGCAAATGAAACTATTCAAAGGCCGTTAGCTCAGCAAATTGTCAGGTTGGCGGGTTTAGTCTGAATTAACGGTCGTGATTTACGACTTTTAAACTTTCCGACTGATGTTGTTTCACGGGAGAAACACCATGAAACTTGCCTTTGCCAGTGTACTGGCGATATCGGTTTTAGCTCTGTCAGCCTGTTCGGTACCCACCGCGCCCCAAGCCGTTTCCTCACTGGACACCCTGCTCCCCCATCCCACCGGCCGCAGCAGCGCCACTCAGGTTAAAAGCGGTCCCGGCGTGTCGCTCGGCGTGGTCTACAGCCCAAGTACCCAGACCAACCGCGAATACCTGCGCGACTATCAAACCAACGCCGGCACCGGTTTCGGCCAGAGCCTGTTGGTGCAACCGATCCATGACGCCTACGTCGCCAGCTCGAAACCGGACATGGCGGTGGAATGGGTCAACGCCTCGCTGCAGCGTCAGTTCGGCTCGGTGACGGTGTATCCGGACATGCAAAGCCTGCGTGCGGCCAGACCGGATGTGGTGGCGATCGTCGACACCCATAACCAGTTGATTACTTCGCGCAGTTCCGACATCAAGGCCGACGTCAGTGCCGATTTTTATGATGCGCAGCTGAACTATATCGGTACGGCGAAAGGCTCAGAGGCGAGAGAACTGACACCGGTGTGGGCGGACTTCAAGGGCTCGGAAGAGATAGTTGCCGATATTAACCAGCAGCAGGATGTGCAAGTTCGGGCGTTGCAGAAGTTTGACCAGTCGCTCAACAATTTAGTGGCCAGACCTTCGGACAAAGTTTCGATGCTGGATAGTAAACAGTCATCTAAGTTGTATTGAATGTAAGGGCCCTTTCGCGAGCAGGCTCGCTCCCACATTTGAAATGCATTCCACCTGCGGGAGCGAGCCTGCTCGCGATGGCGCCGCATCAGGCACCAAAAAACCCTCAGGCATAAAAAAGCCCCGGCATCTCACGATACCCGGGCTTTCTCGTTCAACCACTGCCCAAGCCGAGTAAAACTCGGCATTGGCAGCAAAGGCGAGATACCGCGCCCTCAAACTTCACACATATGCTCATCTGTCTACTGTCAACCCTGACAGTAGACCGTCTCGCCAAATTGGCTTCCAATAATCTGACTGTATTGATCTCTCGATCCCAGGTCGGTTATCGGCGTATGCAGAAACCACAGGTTTGAGGAGCAGGCAATGTCTAACATTATCAATAGCGCTAACGTGGAAGCTCTCGATCCAACTTTCGGATCTGATGATTCAGGCGTGAGTTGGTTAGAACATCCGGATGGCACCAATGGATTTGTGTGGGGCATCACCGTCGCGCCGGATAACAAACTGTTGATCGCAGGCAGAGCTGGAAAACGTTTCTCAATCGTGCGCTTGAAGACTGATGGTGGAAAAGATGCCGATTTCGGTGATCAAGGAAGTGTCATTGGTGAGTTCGCAGTCGGCGATCTATCAACGGGCATGGGCGTTCGCGTACTCAAAGACGAGACAATACTGCTTGAAGGGTGGTTCGAGTACGATCCTTCGACCCCACCGCTGCGTGGTTTGGCTCTCTTTGACGATAAAGGATTGCCCGTCAAGACATTTGGAAACGATGGGGTACTGATCGTTGATCCCATTTCGACACCCGCCTACCGATTATCCAATGAAGAGATCGCCAATAAAGACGCATCGGCGTCCCTCGAAGGTGGGCACTCCATTGAGTTGCCCGACGGCAAGCTGATGATTATCAGCAATCATCTATATAGCTTCAGCGACAATATCGGTTTATTAGTCAGGCTGAAAAAGGACGGTTCGCTGGACATGGATTTTCATGAAAAAGGCTATGTCGCTGTCCAGTATCTTGCTAATTACACAACGGCTACCTCACTGATAAGGCTCCAGGACGGATCGTTTACCGTTGGTGGAAGCACTCTCGTGAATGGCAAAATGATGCCGATGATTTGTCGCTTCAATGCACAGGGTGACATCATTAAAGATTTCGGAAACGAAGGCTTCGTTGTGATTGAAACTGATCAGCATCGTGGCGGTACAAGTCAACTTATAGAATTACCTGACGGCAATATCCTGGGGGTCGGTAGCACGTCGTCACACGCGATTCAAAGTGGCCTATTGTTTTGTATCGACAACAAAGGCGCATTGGTCTCTTACTTTAATCAAGGCGAGCCATTGATTACCTCATATCCACGGGCGCCGATGGGTATTCAATGGCATCAAGGTACCCTGCGACAGGGTAAGCACATAATGGTTATCGCTGACACCTTAGGAGAGGAAAACTCAAAAACGATCATTGCCAAGTTCGACCTGGACGGTGTTCAAGACATGAATTTTGCAGATAATGGTTTTTTGACCATTAATCTAACTGATGTTCTCGATTTAGGCGTATCCATAGCCACCCAAAATGATCAGATTATCGGGGCTGGCACTTCCTTGCCTCATGCCGATGGCGTACGCGGTTTCGCCTTTCGTTGTTCGGAACTGGTGTAAATAAGGAAAATGAAAAAGCCCCGCCTCTTCCGAGAGCGGGGCTTTTTCATTCAGCGCTTACTTACGCCAGTTCAGCCTCGGCATTCGCAGCCACCGCAGGCACTACCGCTTGCCCACTCAACGCCAGATCCAGCAGTTCACGGTTGGCCACGGCATACATGGCGTAGTCCGTGCCGCTTGCCGCGCGGATTTCCACCAGCATGGCGCGCCAGCGCGAGATCATGCTTTCGTGCTGTTCCATCCACAGCGCCAGACGTGCTTCCACGTCCTGAGTGCCGTCGCCCTGTTGCAGGACGGAGATGGTGATCGCGCGTTGCTGCCAGTCGACGTCATCACGGAACGCTTCACGGGCCAGGGCTTGCCAGTTGTTCTCAACCGGCAGCGCGCTGATCTGTTGCAGGTACCAGGTGATGTCCAGCGCACTGCCTACGGCGAAGTAGGCCTTGGCCACTTCGGCAGGGTTCTGCCCGGTCACGTCGGACGCTTCGATGATCGGCAGCAAGGTGTACAGGTGCGAGGTGCCCGCAACCATACGCGCCAGCAATTCCGGCACACCGGCTTCGACGTACGCCTGATAACGCGCCTGCCAGTTTTCACGGATTTCGCCGCTCAGCAGTTCGTCGAGCTTCAGACCCAGCTCTTTCAGGTGCGGACCGAAGTGCGCGGTGTCACGGGCAGCGTTCTGCTCGTTGCGACGGGCACGCAGGAACCAGCGCGTAGCGCGACGGCCCAGACGCATCAGCTCGTCCATCAGCTCCAGCTGTACGTCAGCGCTGACTTGGTAGTCCAGCGCTTCGATCTGACGGAACCAGTGCGGGAGGTGGAAGATGTCACGCACGATCACGTAAGCGCCAGCGACGTTCGCCGGGCTCATGCCGGTCGACTCTTTGAGTCGTTGAACGAAGGTGATGCCCATGTGGTTGACCAGGTCGTTGGCGATCTGGGTGCTGACGATCTCGCGCTTCAGACGGTGACGACGCATGGCTTCGGAGAACTTGCTGACCAGGGTCGGCGGGAACGCCGTTTCCATGTCGCGGGTCAGGTAATCGTCGTCCGGTACCAAGGAGCCCAACAGCTGCTCTTTAAGGTCGATTTTGCTGTACGAGATCAGTACCGACAGCTCAGGACGAGTCAGACCGTGGCCTTCGGCAATGCGCTCGTTGATCTGCTCTTCGGTCGGCAGGAACTCGATGGCACGGTCCAGCTTGCCACGGCCTTCCAGATCACCCATCAGACGCTTGTACTCAGCGATGCGTTCGTAGGCACGACGCGCCGCCAGGGACAGGGCCTGAGTCTGCTTGTAGTTGTTGCCCAGCACCAGGTTGCCGACTTCGTCGGTCATGCTCGCCAGCAACTGGTTACGTTGCTTGTCGGTCATGTCACCGGCCTGAACCACTTCGTTCAGCAGGATCTTGATGTTCACTTCGTGGTCGGAGCAGTCCACGCCACCGGCGTTGTCGATGAAGTCGGTGTTGGAACCGCCGCCATTCAGACCAAACTCCACTCGACCCAATTGGGTCATGCCGAGGTTACCGCCCTCACCCACGACTTTGCAGCGCAGCTCGTTGCCGTTGACGCGCAGTGCATCGTTGGCCTTGTCGCCGACATCGGCGTGACTTTCAGTGCTGGCTTTGACGTAAGTACCGATACCGCCGTTCCACAGCAGATCCACCGGCGCCTTGAGCAAAGCGTTCAGCAGTTCGGTCGGGGTCAGTTTGTCAGCCTTGATGTCGAAGCGTTCCTGCATCTGCGGGGAGATCGCGATGCTCTTCGCGCTGCGCGAGAAGATGCCGCCACCTTCGGACATGATGCTGGTGTCGTAGTCGGTCCAGGCCGAACGCGGCAGGTCGAACATGCGCTGACGCTCGACGAAGCTGGTTGCCGGGTTAGGGTTCGGATCGATGAAGATGTGCATGTGGTTGAAGGCAGCGACCAGTTGCAGCTTGTCGGACATCAACAGGCCGTTACCGAACACGTCACCGGCCATGTCGCCGACGCCGACAACAGTGATGCTGTCTTCCTGAACATTGATGCCGCGCTCGCGGAAGTGACGTTGTACGCCAACCCACGCGCCTTTGGCGGTAATGCCCATTTTCTTGTGGTCGTAACCGGCCGAACCACCGGACGCAAACGCGTCACCCAGCCAGAAGCCGTAATCGATGGCGATGCCGTTGGCGATGTCGGAGAAGGTCGCAGTGCCCTTGTCCGCTGCTACTACCAGGTACGGGTCATCGTCGTCATGACGCACGACGTTGGCCGGCGGTACCAGCGCGCCGTCTTTCAGGTTGTCGGTGATGTCCAACAGACCGGAAATGAAGATGCGGTAGCAGGCGATGCCCTCGGCCGCGATCTCGTCACGGCTGCCGCCCAGTGGCAGGCGACGCGGCAGGAAGCCGCCCTTCGCGCCCACCGGCACGATGACCGAGTTTTTCACTTGCTGGGCTTTTACCAGGCCGAGGACTTCGGTACGGAAGTCTTCTTCACGGTCGGACCAGCGCAGACCACCACGCGCGACGTTACCGAAGCGCAGGTGCACGCCTTCAACGCGTGGCGAGTAGACGAAGATTTCGAACTTCGGCACTGGCTTCGGCAGTTCAGGGATCGCGTGCGGGTTGAACTTGAAGCTGAAGTACGACTTGTTCTGGCCGTTGGCGTCAGTCTGGTAGAAGTTGGTACGCAGGGTCGCTTTGATCAGGTCGAGGTAACGACGCAGGATGCGGTCTTCGTTGAGCACCTGGACATCGTCCAGTGCGGTCAGAATCGCCTGTTCCAGACGCAGTTGCTTGTCTTCCAGATCGTCGTCGCTGAGCTTGCGCGCCAGATAGAAGCGGGTCTTGAACAACCGGGTCAGTTCACGAGCGATGTCGGTGTGGTTGTTCAAGGTACTGGCGATGTAACCCAAGTCGAAGCCCAGACGAATCTGCTTCAGGTAACGCGCGTAAGCACGCAGCAGTGCCACGTCGCGCCATGGCAGGCCGGCGGTCAGTACCAGACGGTTGAACGCATCGTTTTCGGCGTCGCCGCGAACGATGTGGACGAAGGCGTCCTGCAGGGTGTCGTTGAGTTGCTGGATGTCGAGGTCCAGGCCTTCAGCGGCAGTGAACGCGAAGTCGTGGATCCAGAACTCGCGGCCATTGGTGTGACGCAGACGGTACGGGAATTCACCCAGTACGCGCAGACCGAGGTTTTCCAGAATCGGCAAGACGTCGGACAACGCCAGCGGGGTGTCGGCGTGATACAGCTTGCAATGCAGCTCGCGCTGGCCGGAGACCTGACCGAGCGGCTGATAGAAGCTCATCACCAGCGGATTTTTTTCGTTGAGGCTCAGCAGGTGCTGCATGTCGACCACGGCCGAATGCGCTGCAAAACGCTCGCGGTAACCGGCCGGGAAGCCTTTCGGGAAGTCGGCCAGCACGTTGGTGCCGTGGGCTTCGCCGAAGCTTTCGACGGTCAGTGCGGCGTAGTCGTCCTGCCAGCTGCGGCACGCTTGTACGACTTCTTTTTCCAGCAGCACGGTGTCGATGTCGAGACGGTTTTTCGGGTCGACACGCAGGATCAACTGCACGCGCGCCAGAACCGACTCGGAGAAGAACGTCCAGAACTCGCAATCGGAAGCCTTCAGGCGCTCCATCAGCACTTGCTGGATCTTCTGGCGAACTTCGGTGGAGTAGATGTCGCGTGGCACGTAGGCCAGTGCAGTAGCAGAAACGACCGTACGGGTCTTTGCGCAGGAACACGCGGATCTTGTTGCGTTCCTGGATCTGCACAATCGACATCACGGTGGTGAACAGTTCGTCGACCGGGGTCTGGAACAGGTCATCACGCGGCAGTACTTCAAGCACCTGCGCCAGTTCCTTGCCCAGGTGAGCCTTGGACTGGAAGCCAGAGCGACGCTCGATTTCTTCGACCTTGCGGCGGATGAACGGGATGACCCGCACGCTCTCGCCATACACCGAGGAGGTGTACAGGCCCATGAAACGGTGTTCCTTGATGACTTTGCCGTCGGCGTCGATCTCACGGATCGACACGTAGTCCGGGTAGGCCGGACGGTGAACACGGCTTGGGTGCGCAGCCTTGGCGAACGACAGCAGGGTCGGTTCGCGCAGGTAGCTGACGGCGTAGTCTTCGATGCGCAGGTCATCGTAGGTCAGGCCGGTGCGCAGCAATTTGGTCAGGCCGAGGAAGGAATTCTGGTCGTACTCGATGTGGCCGCCATCGGCCTGATCGGTGACCACGAATTCTTCGTAGCCGAGGAAGGTGAAGTGGTTGCCCACCAGCCATTCCAGGAAGCTTTTGATTTCGTTCTTTTCATCGGCGTCGACGGCGAAGGCGCTGTTGTCGAGCTGGGTGAGGATGTCCTGCACCTTGGCTTTCATCGGTTCGAAATCGGCGACCGCGACGCGGACTTCACCGAGAACCTGTTCCAGCTCTTTGCTCAGCACATTCAGTTCGGCCGCGTTGGCGCAGCGATCGATTTCCAGGTACATCAGCGATTCGTGCAACACGCCTTCGCCGGTGCTGCCCTTCGGAAGGATTTCCAGCAGCTCGCCCTTGCTGCCACGACGTACGCTGAGCACGGTGGTTTGCAGGGTGTGGATGCTGTAGCCGCGACGGTTCAGCTCGGTACGGACCGAGTCGACCAGAAATGGCAGGTCGTGGTGCAGGACTTCGACCGCGGTGTGGGTCGACTGCCAGCCATGACGCTCGTAATCAGGGTTGTAGACGCGCACTTGCGGTTGCGCGTGATCGAAGCGCTCAAGCAGGCGCCACGCAGAAAGAGTACAGCCAGCGAGGTCGGAGAGGCGACGTTGAGTCAGCTCGTCCAGAGAAATGATGCCGAAGAATTGTTCAGCGAACAGCGCCACTTGTGGCAGTGCCTGTTCACTGATGTGCTGCGCCAGTGCCGCTTGCAGTTGGTGCTGGAAGTCGGCTTTGCTGGCTGCGGTGAAGAACGCCATCTGTGGTACTCCGCTTAAGCTTGTTATTGATGGAAAGCGTCGCGTGCAACACCCCTTTCGGGGCTTGTGTCGCCCTGTTCCTGATTCTCGGGCAGAGGAAACAGGGGGACAGGTGGGTGAAGCTGGACGGGACACTCAGGTCACATTCACCTTCCATAGAATGAGCATCTGCAAAAGCGACTGCCAGCGGTGCCGACAATGCCTTTACGGGTGCTCATCCGTTGCGCAGCTTAAAGGGTGCGACAATGTGTCTGCTTGCGGTGCTGCGACATATTCGGTCATTGGCACGTAAACCGAGGGTCTGGCACCGGTAAACACTAGCAGTCGTGGCGGAAAATGCTGGTCTGAATGCCCGTTTTTACGGTACATGCGTGCCAGAAATGACCATTGATCCATGTCGCGTTCACGACACATCCTCTGACACTCTCACATGCAGAAATTCCCGAGGACTGGCAGAATCGCGCCCATTAGCGACCAACACGCCCCCAGAGGCAGGAATTGACCATGCAAATGACCACCGCCCTACTGATCGTCAACCCGTGCGATGACGAAGAAGACAACATGGCTATGCTCTGCTGCCACAGCGACAAGGGCGACATGTTCCTGATGAGCCGCTACCCGGACGAGGATGAGCTGGAGATCACCCTGGATGGCGAACCTTCGACGCTGGACGGGGTGAAAGTCACCCTGACCTCGAACCTGTTGAAGATCGAGATTGGTGCGGCGGATGCCGATGCGTTGAACGGGGATGATGTGCTGGAGATCAGCTTTAACCCGGATATGGTGGAAATGGATGAGGTGGTCGAGACCTTGACGAATATCCTTGATGGGACGGGTACCTTCATTAACGAAGTTTGATGGTGTCTGAATAGGCCTCTTCGCGAGCAAGCTCACTCCCACATTGACGGATGTACGCCGCTCAAAATGTGGGAGCGAGCCTGCTCGCGAAGAGGCCCGAAAGAACACTACCCCTCCCCGCTTCTACAAAATTCCAACAAATGCCCCAGTCATTTCCCGCACTTTGCGCAAAATGCCGTTAGTCGCCACCCCCCGCGATGGATTAAAGTAACGCCCCCAGCCCCGGCGTTATCCGAACGCCTGTGGCCACCCCTTTCCAGGAACAGTCACCGATGGAACATCGTGAAGCGCTGCTGGCGCTGCGAACCTTTCTTTCAACGCAGATTCTCGGCCAGGAAAAACTCATCGAGCGTTTGCTCATCGCCCTGCTCGCCGACGGCCACATGCTGGTCGAGGGCGCTCCGGGTCTGGCCAAGACCAAAGCGATCAAAGAACTCGCCGAGGGCATCGAAGCCCAGTTCCATCGCATTCAGTTCACCCCGGACCTGCTGCCGGCCGACATCACCGGCACCGAGATCTATCGCCCGGAAACCGGCAGTTTCGTGTTCCAGCAAGGGCCGATCTTCCACAACCTGGTGCTGGCGGACGAAATCAACCGCGCCCCGGCCAAGGTGCAATCGGCGCTGCTCGAAGCCATGGCCGAGCGTCAGGTCAGTGTCGGCCGCAGTACATATGAGCTGTCGCCGCTGTTTCTGGTGATGGCCACGCAGAACCCGATCGAGCAGGAAGGCACCTATCCGCTGCCGGAAGCACAACTCGACCGTTTCCTGATGCACGTGAAAATCGGTTTCCCGGACGCTGCCGTCGAACGCCGCATCCTCCAGCAGGCCCGTGGCGAAGCGCTGAACGGCGAGACCAAGCCTGAACGCCGCGTCAGCCAGCAGGCGATCTTTGCCGCACGCAAGGAAATCCTCGGTCTGTACATGGCCGACGCCGTGGAGGAATACCTGGTGCAACTGGTCATGGCCACGCGCAACCCGGCCAAGTTCGACCCGGAAATGGCCGAGTGGATCGCCTACGGCGCCAGCCCGCGCGGTTCCATCGCCCTCGACCGCTGTGCCCGCGCCCACGCCTGGCTGGCCGGTCGCGATTTCGTCAGCCCGGAAGACATTCAAGCGGTGCTGTTCGACGTGTTGCGTCACCGCATCATTTTGTCGTTTGAAGCCGAAGCCGCCGGCATCGATCAGGATCGGGTGGTGCAGCGGATTCTCGACGTCGTAGCCGTCGCTTGACCCCGATGAACGCCCCCCTGCCGTCCGAACCGGGCATCCGCGTCAGCCTCGCCGAGCTGATCGAGATGCGCCACCGCGTGCGTGAAGTGCAGCTGTTTTCCACGCCGAGCCAGCGCAGCCCGCTGATCGGCCTGCATCACTCGAAATTCCGTGGTCGCGGCGTCGACTTCGATCAGGTGCGGGTCTATCAGGCCGGCGACGATGTGCGCACCATCGACTGGCGCGTGACGGCGCGCACCCAGGAGCCGCACACCAAGCTGTTCCATGAAGAACGCGAGCGGCCGATTTTCATCATGGTCGAGCAAAGCACACGGCTGTTTTTCGGCTCCGGGCTGATGTTCAAATCGGTACTGGCAGCGCAAGTAGCGGCGCTGATCGGCTGGGCCGCGCTCGGCCATAACGACCGGGTTGGCGGGCTGGTGTTCGGCGACAACGAGCACTACGAAATCAAGCCACGGCGCAGCAAACAAAGCCTGCTGCAACTGCTCAACCGTTTGGTCAAGGTTAATCAGTCGCTGCACAGCGAGCGCGAGCCGGATCGCGATGCGTTTGGCGTGGCGCTGCGTCGTGCCCGTGAAGTATTGCGCCCGGGCAGTCTGGTGATCGTCATCTGCGACGAGCGCGCGTTGTCCGACAGCGCTGAACAACAATTGAGCCTGCTCTCGCGCCATTGTGATTTGCTGATGCTGCCGCTGTCCGATCCCCTCGATCACGCCCTGCCCGCCGCCGGTCTTCTCCGATTCGCCGAACGCGGCGCGCAACTCGAACTCGATACGCTGAATTTCGACCTGCGCCAGACCTATCGCGCCCAGGCCGAAGCACGCATCGCGCGTTGGGAATTGCTCGCGCAAAAATTGCGGGTATTGCTGATGCCGCTGAGCACGCAAAGTGAAATGGTCGAGCAGATGCGCGAATTCCTCAATCCGCAGCGTCCGGGGAAAGGTCGATGAACGGCCTCGAACAACTGCAACCGCTGATCTCGCCGCCACCGATTGCCTTCTGGCCACCGGCTCCGGGCTGGTGGCTGCTGCTTCTGTTGCTGCCGCTGCTGGGCTACGCCGTATGGCGTCTGCGCCGTTTCATCCCGATGAAGAAACGCCCGATCGTCCGTGCCGAACAGCCGCTCGACCCGGTGCGCGTCGCCGCCCTCGCTGAACTCGCACAAATGCCCAAACCCTACGACGGCGCGCCGGCCGGGGCGTGGTTGCAGCAACTTAACGGCCTGCTCAAACGCCTGTGCCGCAACCACTATCCCTACAGCCAGAGCCACACCCTCAATGGGCGTAAATGGCTGGCGTTCCTCGACAACCGTTGCCCGGCTGCCGGCCTCACCCGTTGGATGGTGCTGGTTGAAGGCGCGTACAAACCGGAATGCAAACTCGACGACAAAGCCATCGCCGGCCTGACCCAAGCGGTCGACACGTGGATTCGCAAACATGTTTGAGTTCGCCTGGCCGTGGATCTTCGTGCTGGTGCCGCTGCCGTGGCTGATGCGCCTCGTGCTGCCGGTGGCCGACAGTGGCGAGCCAGCCCTGAAAGTCAGTTTCCTCGCCGATCTGGAAGGCCTCGCCCGCCGTCGCGCTCGCGCCAACCTTCCGGCGTGGCGTCAACAGGCGCCGTTCATGCTCTTGTGGCTATTGCTGCTGACTGCCGCCGCCCGCCCGCAATGGCTCGGCGAACCGCTGCCGATTGCTGCCAGTGGGCGTGATCTGCTGGTGGCGGTGGACGTGTCCGGTTCGATGGATTTCCCGGATATGCAGTGGCAGGACGAAGAAGTCAGTCGTCTGACCCTGGTTCAGCACCTGCTCGGCGATTTCCTTGAAAGCCGCGATGGCGACCGTGTCGGCCTGATCCTGTTTGGCAGTCAGGCCTATTTGCAAGCACCGCTGACCTTTGATCGCCGCACCGTGCGCGTCTGGCTCGACGAAGCGCGGATCGGCATTGCCGGCAAAAACACCGCCATCGGCGACGCCATCGGTCTGGCGCTGAAACGCCTGCGCCTGCGTCCGGCGCAAAGTCGTGTGCTGATTCTGGTCACTGACGGCGCGAACAATGGCGGCGAAATCGATCCGCTGACGGCGGCAAAACTGGCCGCCAGCGAAGGCGTAAAAATCTATCCGATCGGTATCGGCGCCAATCCCGAGGACAGTGGTTCGACCGGTTTGCTTGGAGTCAATCCAAGTCTGGACCTCGACGAGCCAGCGCTCAAAGCCATCGCCGAAGTCACCGGCGGCCAGTACTTCCGTGCCCACGACGGCAAGGAACTGCAAGCAATCAAAGATACCTTGGACCAACTCGAACCCGTGACCCAACAACCGACTCAGGCCCGTCCGGCACAAGCCTTGTATCACTGGCCTTTGGCGCTGGCGCTGTGGCTGAGTCTGTTGCTGGTCGCGCGTGAATTGTGGCCGGACAACCCGCTGCAACGCCTGTTCACCAAGGAGCTGTATCTGCAAAGTCCGTTGCCTGATTGGCGCGAGCGCCTCAAGCGTCTGCGTCTGCGGAGGCGCCGATGATCGCGCTCTGGCCGCACTGGTTCCGTCCGTGGTGGTTGCTGTTGCTACCGCTGCTGGGCTGGCTGATCTGGCAACTCTGGCATCGGCAGAAGCGCGCCGGGCGCTGGCAGATGATTTTGCCGCCGGCGTTTCATGCCACCCTGCTCAGTGGCGGCAATGGTCGTGACAGCAAACTGCCATGGGTTGCCCTTGGCGTGGCGTGGCTGCTGACGGTTCTGGCGCTGCTCGGACCGAGTTGGGAGCGCGTCGAACAGACCAGCCAGAAACCCGCCGATCCGTTGGTGGTGGTACTGGAGCTGACCCCGGAAATGCTCGCCACCGACTCGCCGCCGACACGACTGGAACAGGCCCGGCGCAAGCTGTTCGACCTGTTGCAGGCGCGCAGCGATGCGCAGACCGCCATCGTCGTCTACGCCGGCAGCGCGCACACGCTGGTGCCGCTGTCGGATGACCTGGCGACCAGCCGCAATCTGCTCGATGCGCTCAAGCCTTCGTTGATGCCGGAAAGCGGCCATCGCGCTGATCTGGCCGTGAGTAAAGCGCTGGCCTTGCTCAAACAAGGCGCGCTCGGTCAGGGGCGGATTCTGTTGATCGGCTCGTCATTGAACGAAGAGGAACGCCAGGGTATTCGGCGTGCCCTCAACGGTGAGTCGGCACAACTGCTGATGCTCGGCGTCGGCACCGCCGAAGGTGCGCCGATTGCCCAAGAGGACGGCAGTTTCCTCAAGGACGAGCAAGGCGCGATTCGCGTGCCGCAACTCGACAGTCCGGGCCTGAGCGCGTTTCTCAACAGCGTCGGTGGCGAATACCACCCTGCTCGCCTCGACGAAGCGGATCTTGGCGCGCTCGGCCTGCTCAACGGTCCGCGCAGCCTGCGCGACGACGGCCAGACCGTGCGCCTCGATACCTGGGCCGATCAGGGTTACTGGCTGCTGTTGCCGCTGTTGTTGCTCGCCGCTTGCGCCGGGCGGCGCGGCTGGTTGTTCTGCCTGCCTTTGCTGTTCTGCCTGCCGCAGCCCAGCTACGCTTTCGACTTCGAAGACCTGTGGCTGCGTCCCGACCAACAGGGCCTGCATTTGCTCAAGCAAAAGCGCCCGGTCGAAGCCGCCCAACATTTCGAAGATCATCAGTGGCAAGGGGTGGCGTTGTACGAGGCCGGCGACTACAGTGGCGCCGCCCAGCGCTTCGCCGAAGGCAGCGACGCCCGCGCCCACTACAATCGTGGCAACGCCTTGGCGCAAAGTGGTGAGCTGGAAGCGGCAATCGACGCCTATGAACAGGCACTGGAACTGCAACCGGATTTGCGCCCGGCGCAGACCAACAAGGCGCTGGTGGAAAACCTGCTCAAGCAGAAAAACACACCGCCGCCCGCCGAGCCGGACACCAAACCGAGCGAACAGCAAAGTCTGCCGGGCGACGAACCACCGCCAGCGACCGCACCGCCACCGGCGGTAAAAGTGAAACCCAGAGCGAGGCGCAACCGACCGAATCGGCCAGCGAACCGCCACCGACCACACCGCCGCAGCCCGGCCCCAACGAGGTGCCGGGCAGCGACGAAGAAGAGCAAACGGACACCGTGCCGACGCTGCGCCCGAGTGAAGACAACCTCGAAGGCGAGCAACGTCAGGCACTGGAACAATGGCTGGGCAAGATCCCCGACGATCCGGGCGAATTGCTGCGACGCAAATTCTGGTACGAACAGCAACAACATCAGGATCAGGAAAACACTCGATGACCCGCTTCACCGCTCTCTTGCTGCCCCTGCTGCTCTGCACGGCCACCGCCCACGCGGCCGAGCTCACAGCCAGCGTGGATCGCAGTCGCCTGAACTCCGGCGAGACGGTCGAACTCACCCTCGAAACCAGCGACGTCACCCAGTTCGGCAAACCCGACCTGACCGCGCTGGAAGCGTTGTTCGAAGTGCGCGGCACGCGGCAAGTCAACCAGCTCAACACCCTCAATGGCGACAACCGCGCGACCACGCGCTGGATCATCACTCTGCTGCCGAAAGAAAACGGCAGCGTGGTGATCCCGCCGCTGCAACTGGGCGACGCGCAGAGCCAGCCGATCACCGTGCAAGTGGTCGAGAGCGACACCCGCGAGAACCAGAACAGCCTTGATCCGGTGTTCATCGAAGCCAGCCTCGATCAGTCCAGCGTCTACGTGCAGGCGCAGGCGATCCTGACTTTACGCATCTACCATTCCGTTTCGCTGTACGACGACAGCAGCCTGACGCCGCTGCAAATCGCCGATGCGCGCATCGAACAGCTCGGCGACACGCGTACCTACGAAAAAGACCTCAACGGCGTGCGCCATGGCGTGATCGAAATGCGCTACGCGATCTACCCGCAGCACAGCGGTTTGCTGACCATCGCGCCGCAGACCTTCAGCGCGACACTGGTCGATACGCAGCCGTCACAGGATGCCAATGCGCAGGGGCCAAAGCCGGGCAAACTGATGCGCGTCAGTTCCGCCGAAATTCCCCTGATCGTCAAACCCAAACCGCTGACCTATCCGGTCGACGCGCCATGGCTGCCCGCGCGCAGCCTGAGCCTCAGCGAAAGCTGGAACCCGGAACCGGAACACACGCAGGTCGGCGATTCCATGACGCGTAGCCTGACCCTGAAAGTCGAAGGCCTCGCCAGCTCACAACTGCCAGCGCTGCCCGCCACCGACGTCAACGGCCTGCGCCGCTACCCCGATCAACCGGTGCTGAGCAACCAAAGCACCGACCGGGGCATCGTCGGCAGCCGCGAAGAACGCGAAGCGCTGGTGCCAAGTCGCAGCGGCGCCATCGAATTGCCGACGGTGGACTTGGTTTGGTGGAACACCTTCGAAGACCACCTCGAACACAGCAGCCTGCCGGCGCGCACTCTGCAAGTGGCCAACAACCCGAGCCTGCAAGTCGACACCCCGACCGGCAACCTGCAACCGAGCATCGTCGATAACGATGTGTTGTGGTGGTGGAAACTCAGCACCCTGATCCTCGCCTGCACCACCCTCCTCGGCTTCGGCCTGTGGTGGCGCGCACGCTGGCAACCGGCGGTGCATCGCGCCGCCCAAACCGGCCCGAGCCCGCGCACGTTGATGGATGACATCAAGCGGGCGAGCCAGGCGAATGACCCGCAGGCGACGCGGCAGGCACTGGATGCGTGGGCGCGGCAGCAGCCAGAGACACTGGCGGACATGGCAGCGCGGTTTGTGCCGTTGTCGGATGCGCTGGACGGGTTGAATGGTGCGCTGTACAGCGAGACGGGGCAGCACTGGCAGGGTGAGGATTTGTGGCGGGCGATTCGGACTATTCCGGCGGCGGAACGGGTGCAGGATCCGGTGGGTGATAGTGGATTGCCGCCGCTTTATCCGAAGTAAAAGCAAAAGATCGCAGCCTTCGGCAGTTCCTACAGAGGGTATGTGTAGGCGCTGCCGAAGGCTGCGATTTTTCGATTTTGCTTTAGGGAAAAAAGGCTGAAGACAATCAGAATCAATAGTCGAATTTCGTTTTCACTTGTTCGCCTTCGCGATAGGAGAGAACAAATGCCTTCCAGGGCTCACCGCGAGCGACTGCATGCACGTGTAATTTTTCTACAAGCGCATAGATTTTCGAATGATTGAAATCAGTTTCAGCGTCCCAGATTTCTGAGCCATTTTTTTCAACGGCGAGGTCTGCCTCCATATAGTTCCCCCCCATTCAACGCGGTATCGAAAGGCGTCATAACCGTGAACAATTCCGGCCTCAACCAGCTGAAAAATGGCTGCCACAAGTTCAAAATCTTCAGCAATCACTCTCTCTCCTCCGGAAATTGATTGTTCCAATCATCCCCTCTTCTAAGTGGATCCCTCAGGGACAGACCACGTTTTTACTTAAACGAGGTCTGTCCCAGTATCCTCAGTGATCAAACACAGAACGAATATGTTCCGTGAGTCCAATTAAATCCTCGTATGCCACTGGACCAAGTAAAGGTTCATGAATGGACAAATAGGCCGCTGCCGTCATGTTTGCTTGCAAAGCACATTCACCCACGTCCCACAACCTTGACGGTGCAATCATCCAGTTAATCCCAGGTAGCCCTTCTCGTGACCGGCCAACAAGCGACCATGGTAAAGACCCCTTGTAGCCTTCCACGGCGGCCTTTAACTTGTCGATATCAACCTTGCTAATACACTCAAACCTGAAAGCGATGAAGGGTGGCAGCGCAGAATCATCCTCCCGCTGCATTTCATTCGCGACCCTTACTTTTGGAAAACGCTGTTGATACTTTTGCCACTCCAATACGCCAATTTCAGCAATAACATTCAGGAGATGGCCTTCTTCATTTTCAACTGTCATAAATTAAAGACCTTTGATCCCTCGAGACAGACCGCGTTTATTTAAACGGGGTAAAACGGGGACAGAATACGTTTTTGGAACACTTTCTTAACGTGGTCTGTCCCATTATCCTCCGTCCGAGCGCAGTCTATCTGTACCTGTCAGGTAAACGACAAGAGGCGGCAAGTGCCGCCTGCTGCAATCCCGGGATGCCAGAATGTGTCATCTCGAATCAATACTGGAATTTCGTTTTCACTTGCTCGCCTTCGCGATAAGACATGACAAATGACTTCCATGGTTCTCCACGCTTGTCTGCGTTGGCCTGTAATTCGCCTACAAGACGCAGAATTTTCGCGTCGTTCATATCGGTCTCGACGTTCCAGTCCTCCACTCCGTCCTTCTCAACACCCAGCTCCGTCTCAATGTATCCCTCACCCAACTCGACACCGTAGCTGAATGCATCGTAGCCATGGACGATACCGGCTTCGACTTCCTGGAAGATTTCCTGGACGATTTTTATATCTTCAGTAATCACTATATAACCTCCGGAATTTGATGGGGCTCGTTTTTAAAGAGTACGGTTTTAGCCTTCCCATCAATTATGTAAGTAACTCTCATCGCGTCAGGACGGACTGACCCAGGGTCTTCACGCACGAACCTGACGGTCGTTACACCAACTTTTTTTGATGGATCGTCCAGCGCCTCTCTAACCCTGTTTTCATAGAACACTTTGCGCAGAACCGGGGACAGACCACGTTTATTTAAACGTGGTCTGTCCCATTATCCTCGCGGATCCCCTCGGAATAAAACCACACTGCCCGTTAATTCGCGCTTTTTCCATAATCAAACCCTTCAGGAATATCTGGCCAGACTGGTTTTACGAGCAGCGCATCCAGATCGTCAAAGATGTCCCTGAAAAAATTCGCGAGATCCATGAAGTTCATCCGTGAATGCACCAGCGCCGCCGTCAACATGACATCATCGCCACTCTCCCTGGCGGAGGCCATTTTAGACATACTGAAAAGAGCAATCTCGAGCCTTTCCGCCAACTCGGACTCCCAGTTCAGTTTGTAATCAGCCTCCCAGCTATCGCCATCAAAATCACCGGTCTTTTCTTTTACCAATTGGATGATAAGGTTTTTAACCGACTCGAAATCATTCATCTCAACGTTCTCTTTTTGCACACGGGTATTTTTAGATAGAACCGGGACAACGCCCGGTTCAAACGTTATCTGCCTCCGTTTAACCCGCATGAACCGAACGTAAAAGCCAACGTTATAAAAGGACTTCAATCAAGCGGCGCCCAATACCCACGAAAAGGAGGATCGGGCGCAACCAAACGCCAGACCACTGCGCTGTCGGTGCATTTGTACCAACACTCATCAAACCCCGGACCGGCGAAGCTGTCTGTTACCGGAACGCGTTCCGCAGCCCCACTACTTGATGATTGATCCAAACCACAAAACGATCATATTCGCCCAGCGAATAGAACTGCTCGATTACACACCATTCGCAACCCACCGTGCATACTCCCACCTGACACGAATATTTTTTGAAGCTTGTCGGACAACCACCAAGTGCTCGGCTATCTGAAGACAGAACCGGGACAGAACCTCCCTCCACGCCAGATTCACACCGCCTAAGGCCCTTCGGAAATGATGTCCAACTCGTCCCACAGCATTGAAAGCCCCAGGCTTTTCATGTAAGTACCAAAATCCATAAAAGGTTCAACGCCAACTTTCTCAATTGCAAACCAGATGGCGTCACACTCTGGACATATAAATAGCTCAGTCCCGGTAGCCCTGATACTGGCACCGACAATGTGGTCCTGCTCGCACCTCGGGCAAAGTATCTTCACTGTCCGTATTCTCCGGGCGGAAAGCCTGCCAACCCACTATCAATCATTTCTTCACCTGATAAAACGTAACCACCGGGCCGTAATTCTCATCGGAGTTCGACACCTCGACACTGAATAACTTGTCCGGGAATTTTTCCTTCAGCACCATGCGCCAGGCAAACCCAATGACCTCGCACAACTGAAGAAATATGGCGGTCGACACGCCATCCCCGTATTGACCAAAAACATCGTAGAGCTTCACATAATTCAACAGCCGTTCAGCCTCTGCCATGTCGTGAGAGGCCAGGCTCAAGCAGCGCGCCAACGTTTCTACTGAAAAATTTCGCTCTAGAAAAACGCCCCCTTGAGACAGGACGAACGTCGGGAAGAACAATGTCGAAAACACCAGCATCTGTTCCGGGTGGCATTGATCATTGATATACGAATGCATATCCAACCTCTCCTGATTCGCCCACTGTTTCTTCCAGGCATCATATTTTTCAGTGTCGGTAACCGGGGGAATAGAATTGATCAGTTGCACTGCGTTTGCTCCATGCGGTCGAGGCAATATCAATATGATGGCCAGATACTAGATAGCTGCTGTTTGGGCGTCAATGAAGGGATTCGTCGAAATGCCCGGCTACGTCCCGTCCGGACAAGCCCCCCGCCGCAATAATCTGTAAACTCTCCCCTCTTTCGCCGCCCTTCATTTCCTCGCGGCCATCACCTCTTTATATGTTGCGGAGTCCACCTTGCGTCTGTTCCACACCTCCGACTGGCACCTTGGGCAAAACCTGCACGGCCAGGAGCGCGATTTCGAGCATGCGTGCTTCCTCGAATGGCTGCTGCGCCAACTGCAACTGGCGCAGCCGGATGTGCTGCTGATTGCCGGGGACATCTTCGACACGGTCAATCCGCCGGTCAAAGCCCAGGAACGCCTCTACGATTTCATCGTCAGCGCCCACGAGCAGCAGCCGTTGCTGACCATCGTGATGATTGCCGGCAACCATGATTCCGGCTCGCGGATCGAACTGCCCGCGCCGCTGATGCGCCGTCTGCGCACGCATGCGCTGGGCCGGGTGTTGTGGCTGGATGACGGGCAACTGGATGCCGAACGCCTGCTCCTGCCGTTGCCGGATAAAACCGGCGAAATCGCCGCGTGGTGCCTGGCGCTGCCGTTCCTGCGCCCAGCAGAGGTGACGGGCGCGCATCTGGGCGACAACTATTTGCGTGGCATCGGTCAGGTGCACGAATGGCTGATCGAGGCTGCCAACGCCAAGCGCCAACCCGGTCAGGCGCTGATCGCCATCAGCCATGCACATATGGCCGGCGGTTCGGTGTCAGAAGACTCCGAGCGCAGCCTGATCATCGGTAACGCTGAAGCCCTGCCCGCCAGCCTGTTCGGGCCGAGCATCAGTTATGTCGCCCTCGGCCATTTGCACAAACCG
Source organism: Pseudomonas sp. H1_D05 (assembly GCF_054682705.1). NCBI lineage: Bacteria > Pseudomonadati > Pseudomonadota > Gammaproteobacteria > Pseudomonadales > Pseudomonadaceae > Pseudomonas > Pseudomonas sp. H1_D05. Next base: position 4,590,542 of record NZ_CP162825.1, on the reverse strand, counting down.
CAGAAGGTCAACGGTGAAGAGCGCATTCGCTATAGCGGTTCGCCGATTCCGTTGTCGTTCTCGGAGATCAGCTATCAGCACCAGATCCTCGACGTCACTCTCGACGGCGAAACCCTGGTCAGCGTCGAGCCGAAACTGATCCCGCGTTCGGTCAATCTGCAGCGCATCGGCCCGGCACCGCTGGCCGAAATCCTGCTGCAACTGGCCGACCTGCCGAACATCGACCTGCTCGCCGAAACCCAACGCCAGCCGTGGCTGGAAGTGCGCGTAACCCTCGACGAGCCACAGCCGGATCTGCGCCATCAAGTCGAAAGCGCCCTGCAAGGCAAAGCTGTGCGCCTGGTGCGCATCGCCGCCGAGTACGCCGGCAACCGAGGCGCTGACGGCGTCGAAGACGGCACCGCACTGATCGAACTTGACCAACTCACCCCGCAAGAACTGTTCAGCCGCGCCTGGCTCGACAACTATGGCAGCGAGGTCGACGAGCAAACGCTGAAGGACTTCGCCGAACTGCTGCAAGACGTACAACTGGAGGGCGAGCAGCCATGAAGATTCTCGCCATTCGCCTGAAGAACCTCGCCTCGCTGGCCGGCCCGTTCGAAATCGATTTCACTGCTGAACCGCTGGCCAGTGCCGGTTTGTTTGCGATTACCGGCCCGACCGGCGCGGGTAAAAGTACTTTGCTCGACGCCTTGTGCCTGGCGCTGTTCGGCGCGGTGCCGCGCCTGAACAACACCGGCCGTGACGCCAAAGTCCCCGATGCCGACGGCGAAATTGCCACCGGCGACCCGCGCACCTTGCTGCGTCGCGGTACCGGCGAAGGTTATGCCGAAGTGGATTTCGTCGGTGTCGATGGCCGTCGCTATCGGGCACGTTGGGAAGCTAATCGCGCCCGCGAGAAGGCCGGCGGCAAGCTGCAGGCCAGCCGGCAGAGCCTGCGCGACATCGATCAGGATCAACTGCTCGCCAGCCAGAAAGGTGAATACAAAACTCAGCTGGAAGCTGCGCTCGGCCTGAACTTCGAACAGTTCACCCGCGCCGTGCTGCTGGCGCAGAGCGAGTTCAGTGCGTTCCTCAAGGCCGACGACAACGACCGCAGCGAACTGTTGGAAAAACTCACCGACACCGCCCTGTACACCCGTCTCGGCCGCCGCGCCTTCGACAAGACTAAAGAAGCCCGCGAAGCGCATAAGCTGTTGCAGGATCAGGCGACCGGCGTGACCCCGTTGGCGCCCGAAGCGCGGGCCGAGTTGGATGAGCGCTTCAACGCCGCGCAACAGCAAATGAAGTTGCAGCAGGCGCAGCTCAAACAGCTTGAGCAACAGCACGGCTGGCTCAAGGATTTGCGTGTGTTGCAGGACGCGCAGCAAGCGGCCGCCGAGCAATTGCACAGCGCGCAACAGCATTCGGAAAGTCTGGCCGGCGAGCGGGTAAAACTGACGCGACTGGAGCAGCTCGGCCCGCAGCGGCATCAGTTCGCGCGCAAAAGCGAACTCGATGCCCTGCTGACGCCACTGGCCGCGCAAATTGCCGCGCACACCCGGCAACATGCCGAACTGACTGAGCGCCAGACGCAACTGGAGCAGAATCTCGAAGCAGCGAAAGTCGCTCTGAGCGAAGCGCAACAACGGCAAAGTGAAAACGCGCCGCTATTGCGTCAGGCCTTCGAAGAGCAAAGCACCCTCGCCCGTCTGGCCAAGGATGTCGCGCAAAGTACCGAAGCCAGGCTCAATGCGCAGCAGGCTTGCACCGAGGGCCAGAATGCCATTCAAGCCTTGCTGGATAAACAGACCCAAGTCGCCGAACGCCTGCAACGCATCGCCGCTGAGCTGGAGCAAAGTACCCATCTGGCACCACTGAGTGATGCGTGGAATGCCTACCGCGATCGCCTGCAACAGTTGATGTTGATCGGCAATCGCTTGAACAAGGGCCAGACCGAACTGGCGAGCCTCGAAGAAAACGCCACGCGCAGCGCCGCAGAGCTGACCACGCAAAAGCAGCAACTGGAAGTACTGTTCAAAGAGGCCGGCGCCGAACCCGACGCCGTCGCTGAGCAGATCGGCATCCTCGGCACGCTGTTGCAGGACAACCGCAAGCAACTGCGCGCCTTCGAAGATTTATCACGCCTGTGGGCCACGCAACAGGATCTGGAAAAGCGCAGCGCCGAGTTGCAACAGCGCCAGCTCAGCGCCCAGCAGGAACGCGAACGTCTGACTCAGGACGGCGTGAAAACCAAAGCCGAGCTGACCGTCGCCGAGCAAACCCTCAACGTCACTCGCGAACTGCTTGAACGCCAGCGTCTGGCGCGCAGTGCCAGTGTCGAAGAATTGCGCGCGCAGTTGCAGGACGATCAGCCGTGCCCGGTCTGCGGCAGCAACGAGCATCCCTATCATCAGCCCGAAGCGCTGCTGCAAAGCCTTGGTCGTCATGATGAAAGCGAGCAGGCCAACGCCCAGCAAGTGGTCGATCAGCTCAAGGAAAAACTCACTGAACTGCGCGCCGAAGTCGTTGGCGTCATTGCTCAGCAGAAAGAACTGCTGCAACAGCAGGAACAACTGGCCGCCCAGCAGCAAGCGTTGGCGCCGAGCCTCGACGCGCATCCGCTGTCCACGCAGTTGTTCAATCAGGACGCCGACAAACGCGATGCCTGGCTCGCCCGGCAAAACGAGCAACTGAACCAGAGCATCACTCAGGACGAACAACGCCAGAACGCCCTGCTCACCTTGCAACAGGATGCCGCGCGGCTGACCCAGCAATTGCGTCAGGCCGAAACCGCGCACCAGCAAGCCGCGCAGCACCTGAGCAATCAGCAGCGCGAGCTGAGCAGCGACCGTCAGCGTCTCGACGAAGAACTCAGCACGTTCGGCAGTTTGTTGCCGGCCGACACCCTGGAAGCCTTGCGCCAGGAACCAGCCGCGACCTTCATGCAGCTTGACCGGCAGATCGCCGAGCGCCTGGCGCAAGTCGAGCAGCAGAAAGAAGAACAGGCCGAGCAGCAACAGCGCCAACAGACGCTGGAGAAAGAACAGGATCGCCAGCAGACCCGCGCACAGCAGTTGCTCAGCGCCGAACAGCAATTCACGGCACTCACCGAGCAACAGCAAACCTGCCAGCAAAAACTCGCCCAGTTGCTTGGCGAGCACAGCAGCGCCGAGCACTGGCAGCAGCAGCTTGAGCAAGCGGTCGAACAGGCGCGCAACGCCGAAACCGCTACCGCGCAGGAACTGCAGAATGTGCGCACGCAACGGGTGCAGATCGCCGCCGAACTCAAGGCGCAACAAGAGCGTTTGCAGGCACTGGAAAACGAAGAGCAGGACCTGGCCGGCAAGATTGCCGAGTGGCGCGCCCGCCACCCGGAGCTGGATGACGGTGGCCTCGAAGATCTGTTGCGAGTCGATGACGGGCAAGTCGCCGAACTGCGCCAGCGCTTGCAGCACAACGAAAAAGCCATCGAACAGGCCAAGGTGTTGTTGCAGGAGCGTGATCGCTTGTTGCTCGATCATCAGGCGCAGCACAACGGCAATCTCGATGCCGAACAACTGGCCAGCGCCCTCGCCGACCTGCAGAACCAGTTCACCGTCAGCGAACAGCAATGCGCCGAACTGCGTGCCGAACAGGTCGAAGACCAGCGCCGGCAAAACGCCAATCAGGCGCTGGCGCAGCAGATCGCCTCGGCCTATGCCGTGTATCAGCGCTGGGCGCGATTGAGTGCCTTGATCGGTTCTGCGACCGGCGACACCTTCCGCAAGATCGCCCAGGCCTACAACCTCGATTTACTGGTGCATCACGCCAACGTGCAGTTACGCCAACTGGTCAAGCGCTATCGCCTGAAACGCGGCGGCAGCATGCTCGGCCTGCTGGTGATGGACACGGAAATGGGCGATGAGCTGCGCTCGGTGCATTCGTTGTCTGGCGGCGAGACGTTCCTGGTGTCGCTGGCCTTGGCGTTGGGGCTGGCATCGATGGCGTCGAGCACGCTGAAAATCGAATCGCTGTTTATCGATGAAGGTTTTGGCAGCCTTGATCCGGAGTCGCTGCAACTGGCGATGGATGCGTTGGACGGTTTGCAGGCGCAGGGCCGCAAAGTTGCGGTGATTTCCCACGTGCAGGAAATGCACGAGCGGATTCCGGTGCAGATTCAGGTACAGCGTCAAGGCAACGGTTTGAGCACACTGGAGGTGAAATGAACACGCTGTACTCCTTCCGCCGCTGCCCTTACGCGATGCGGGCGCGGATGGCATTGCGTTATTCGGGTGTGCCGGTGGACATCATCGAAGTCAGCCTCAAGGCCAAGCCGGCCGAGATGCTGGCGATCTCGCCCAAGGGCACTGTGCCGGTGCTGGATGCCGGTGGGCAGGTGATAGACGAGAGTCTGGAGATCATGCGCTGGGCGTTGGCGCAGAATGATCCGCAGGATTGGTTGCTTGATGGCGACTCGCGGATTGCTGAATTGATCGAAGCAAATGATCAAGGGTTCAAAGTGCATTTGAATCGCTACAAGTACGCCGAACGTTACCCGGAGCAACCGATGGAGATTTATCGGGCTGAGGGGGCGCTGTACTTGCAGAGGCTGGAGGAGCTGCTGACCGATCGCGATTACTTGCTAGCTGATCATCCGAGCCTGGCGGATATCACCCTGCTGCCCTTCGTTCGGCAGTTCGCCCATGTTGATCGTGAGTGGTTTGCGCAGACGCCTTATGTTCGGTTGCAGGCCTGGTTGCAGCGCTTCCTTGAGTCCGAGCTCTTCACTTCGATCATGAAGAAATAACCCTTACCTTCCTGCTTTGATCGTTCCCCACGCTCTGCGTGGGAATGCCTCAAGGGACGCTCTGCGTTCCAATCGGACGCGGAGCGTCCGGGGCTGCATTCCCACGCGGAGCGTGGGAACGATCAACTCCTACAGGGTCAAGCCAGCGCTTGGCACATGCCCAGTGCCATGCAATCTATCTCGAACGGCCCGAGAAAATCAGCCGAGACTTTTACCGGTGGATTGCCGGCCATCAGCCCCAGGGTATTCGCCCGTTCGATGTTGTGCGCGATGGTGTGATTGGCCTCTATGGCGCGGGCCAATGCACCCACCGAGCCTTGGCCGATTCCCAATAATGAAGCGCCGTTGGTGAAGAACGCTAAACCGGCGACAACCCAAAGTCTGTAGCCTTTCATGCTCCGCCAACTCCTGCGAGCTCAGCCCGGTCGACCATCACGCTTTGCGAGCGAACTTCGAACTGCACGCCGGGGTGGGCGACTTGAATCGGCGCTTCAAAACTGTGTTCCATCTGCGAGGCGATGCTGACGACCAACACCACGGCCAGGTAAAGACCGATGGCCAGATAGGCGCCGCGTTTGGCTGAATGAAGGATTGCGCTGGCCATGGTGTTCTCCCGTGGGCATGTTTCGATGCCCACAGAATCAATCAAAAAAGCCGTGGCAACCACTCAGGGTTTGCCATAGTAAACATCAGCTTCGTTGATTATTTAGCCAGTCTATTTACGTGTTGAAGAAAACCTATCAGGCCCATTTTTCGATTCGCCCACACACAAAAGCTGCCGAAGGCTGCGATCTGTTGAGTTTGCTGTACGGATCGTTCCCACGCTCTGCGTGGGAATGTAGCCCGTGACGCTCCGCGTCACTGGACGCAGAGCGTCCCTAGAGGCATGCCCACGCAGAGCGTGGGAACGATCAACAAATTCAACAGATCGCAGCCTTCGGCAGCTGTGGTCGAGGCGAAGATTTCAGTGTTGGGCTTTGTGATCCAGAGCGGCGTAGAAGTTGGCGCTCTGTTGCAGGTATTTCTGGGTGTAGCTCTGGGTGTGGGATTTTTTGCTGTTGATTTCAACGTTGGCACTGGCTGGCAGTACAACGGTAGCGGAGATGGCGGAAGCGGCAATCACGGAGAAGAGATTGAAGTTCATGGCGGTAACCCTCGTGTTCGGTTGGCTTGTTTGCCCGGTTGGGCCGTGAAGCAAACTTAACGCTCGAGGGTTGATCGCTTGAAATGCTTTGTAGCATTACCCGATATCAGCGCGATTAATACAAAGAGGCAGGCCCCGTAAACCGGGGCCTGTGGCTTATTGTCGCACTAGAAACTTGAGGTCGCTCGGCGCGTCCATCGGCAGTTTCTGCACGGTTTTGCCGAGCAGACCGGTCTTGCCATCGCGCTCGACGACGACAATTTCGTTGCTCTTCTGGTTGGCAATCAGCAGGAACTTACCGCTCGGATCAAGGCTGAACTCGCGCGGGTGATCACCTTCCACCGAACGCTTTTGCAGTTCCTTGAGCTGGCCGCTCGCCGGATCGATCGCAAAGACCAGCAGTTGATTGGCGGTGCCACGGTTGCTGACGTAGAGGAACTCGCCATCCGCCGAGGCGTGCAGCGCCGCCGCAGCCTTGTCCGAAGTCGGCTGGCCGGCGGCCAGATCGACCAGTTGCGTCTGGGTCAGCACGCCGTCGTCGTAGTCGAACACAGCGACTTGCGCGCTCATTTCCATGGTCAGCCAGGCGTGTTTACCGTCAGCACTGAACAGCAGATGACGCGGGCCGCTGCCGGCAGGCAATGCCACGGATGCGGTTTTCGCTGGGGTCAACGGCAGCTCCGGGTTGGCCTTGGGATCGAATTGGTAGATGAAGACCTTGTCTGCGCCCAAGTCATTGGAGAACACGTAGCGTCCGTCCGGCGAAGAGACCGTCGAATGGACGTGATTGGAGGCCTGGCGCTCCGGGTTGACCCGGCTCGCCGGGTGCGCGCTCATCTGCACCACCGGTTTGAGTTTGCCGTCAGCACCCACCGGCAGTACCGCCAGCGTTCCACCCGGGTCTTCCACCACCGAGTAGTTGCTGACGAACAAGTGGCTGGCGTCACCGCTGAGGCTCGAATGAGTCGGCTCGTTGCCCAGGCTCTGCACCTGATTGATCAGGCTCAGGGCGTGAGTCTTCGGGTCGATCGAATAGCTGCTGACACGCCCGACCGGGTCTTTCTGGCCGGGGCCGTTTTCATTAACCACGAACAAGCGATGCTGGTCTTTGGACAGGGTCAGCCACGACGGGTTTTCGCTCTTCACCACTTGCAGCGGTTTGGCGGCGATCTGGCCGGTGGCGCTGTCGAAGTTCATGCGATAGATGCCCTGGCTGGTGCCAGCGGTGTAGGAGCCGACCAGCAACTGGAAGCTTTCGGCGTACGCCGTGGACAGGCCCATGGCACCGACGCTGCCGGCCATCAGCAGCGGCCAGAATTTACGCATTTTCATTAGTGTCATCCTCGTCGTCGCTGCTGCTGACTACATCGCCAAGGCAGACCAAGCGGTGTTCGCCAGTGGTTTTGGTGTCGCTGGCATAACCAATGACCAGCCAGCTCTGCAGGTCTTCGTCAAACGTTGCCGCTGCAACCTGCGCCGGCGTGAATTCCCAATGCTTGGCCGCGCGGCCATCGATGCATTCGATGTGCAGATTGTCGTCTTCGTCGAGGGCGAATTCGAAGGCGTGCAAGCCGTCGATTTCGACCATGCCGCAGTGTTCGAGGGCGTTGAGAAGGGTTTGGGCAGTCATGGCAGTAAAGTCTTTCAGGGGGAAACCGGCAATGATAGCTCATTGTGGACTCAATCCCTGTGGGAGCGAGCTTGCTCCCACAGGGGATATTGGCTGTCAGTTACAACGCGTCGCGTGAGGGCTTGCCGTCGACGAGGCGCTGGATGCGCAGCGGGTTGGCGTTCTTCAGCGGCTCGGGCAGCAAGCTGTCCGGGTAATTCTGGAAGCACACCGGACGCAGGAAACGGTCGATGGCCAGCGTGCCCACCGATGTGCCACGGGCATCGGACGTCGCCGGATACGGCCCGCCATGCACCATCGAATCGCACACCTCGACACCCGTCGGATAACCGTTAAGCAGGATCCGCCCGACCTTCTGTTCCAGCAACGGCGTCAGCTCAGGGAAACGTTCAAAGTCCGCCTGCTCGCCAATGATCGTCGCGGTCAGTTGCCCGTGCAGGCCATGCAGCGCAGCGCTGAGTTGCGCCTTGTCCGCCACTTCGACAATCACCGTGGTCGGGCCGAACACTTCTTCCTGCAGCACTTCATCGCCATCGATCAACAGGCTCACATCGGCCTTGAACAATTGCGGCTGCGCCTGATTACCCTGCTGCGGATTGCCGGCCAGATGCTCGATGCCGGGATGCGCCAACAGCTTCTGCAAACCTTTGCCATAACTGCCGAGGGTGCCGGCGTTGAGCATGGTTTGTGCCGGTTGATCGCCGATCAAACCCGCAACCTGCTGCACGAACGCGCTGAACTCTGGCGAGCGGATGCCGATGACCAGGCCCGGATTGGTGCAGAACTGACCGCAGCCCTGCACCACTGAAGCAGTCAAGTCGCGGGCAACCGTTTCCGAACGCTCGGCAAGGGCCTGCGGCAGGACGATCACCGGGTTGATGCTCGACATCTCGGCAAACACCGGGATCGGTTGCGGGCGCGCAGCGGCCATGTCGCACAGTGCGCGTCCGCCTCTGAGCGAACCGGTGAAACCGACTGCCTGAATCGCCGGATGCTTGACCAGCCATTCACCGACGCCCCCGCCGTAGATCATGTTGAACACACCGGCAGGCATCGCGGTTTTTTCCGCTGCACGAATCACCGCGTCAGCGACCAGCTCAGCCGTGGCCATATGACCGCTGTGGGCCTTGAACACCACCGGGCAACCGGCGGCCAGCGCCGCTGCGGTGTCGCCGCCGGCCGTGGAAAACGCCAGTGGAAAGTTGCTTGCACCGAACACCGCGACAGGACCGAGGCCGATGCGGTATTGGCGCAGATCAGGACGTGGCAATGGCTGGCGATCCGGCAACGGCAGATCAATCCGCGCACCGTAGAAATCGCCACGGCGCAGCACTTTGGCGAACAGACGCATTTGCCCGCTGGTACGCCCGCGCTCGCCTTGAATGCGACCGGCCGGCAACGCCGTTTCGCGGCAGACCACGGCGACGAAATCATCACCGAGGGCATCGAGTTCATCGGCAATTGCGTCGAGAAACTGCGCGCGGCGTTCGGCGCTGAGGCTGCGATAGGCCGGGTACGCGGCAGCGGCAGCTTTGGCCGCTGCGTCGACTTCCTCAACCGTGGCCTGAATGAAATCGTGCGGCAACTGTTCGCCCGTCGTCGCATCGACGGAGTGCAGTTTGACGTCGCCAGCGGCGCTGCGCTGACCACCAATGTAGTTGTGACCGAGAATCTGAGTCATGGGATCTCCTTAAAGGGTGCCGATGCTGTCCGGTTCAAATGCCGCTGGAACCGGGACGATGCCGTTGACCAGCGGGGCGCCGAATTCGGCCTGGCTGATTTCGAAGACGTCGCCCGGCTGGGTGCGGATGCCATCGGCGAACGACAGGGTCGCGGTGCCGAAGAAATGAATGTGCACATCCCCCGGACGCAGGAACTGGCTGTACTTGAAATGGTGGTATTCGAGGTTGGCGAGGCTGTGGCACATGTTCGCCTCGCCGCTGAGAAACTCGTTCTGCCAGAGCACTTCACCGTCACGCAGGATGCGACTGGTGCCTGCCAGATGTTGAGGCAGTTCACCGGTGCGAAGTTCCGGGCCGTAACTGCAACTGCGCAATTTCGAGTGCGCGAGGTACAGGTAATTCTTGCGCTCCATGATGTGATCGGAGAACTCGTTGCCCACCGCAAAGCCCAGGCGATAAGGCTTGCCGTCGTTGCCAATGAGGTAGAGGCCGGCCATCTCTGGTTCTTCGCCAGCGTCTTCAGCAAACGGCGGCACCGGGAACGGCTGACCCGGGCGAACGACGATACTGCCGTCGCCCTTGTAGAACCATTCTGGTTGCACACCGGCCTGCCCCGCCGCCGGTTTGCCGCCCTCCACACCCCATTTGAAGATGCGCATGGTGTCGGTCATCGCCGCTTCGTCGCCGGCCTGCTGGTGCATTTTGTCCCGCGCCGAGGCGCTGCCCAGGTGGGTCAGGCCAGTACCGCTGACCAGCATGTGCGCCGGGTCCGGATGGTCAAGGGGCGGCAGGATGCGTAGTTGCGACAGCAACTCGGCGTAGTCGTGGCTGATGCCGAGGCCGAGGGTTTGCACTTGCTGCTCGAGGGTGTTGCCGGCTTCGATGGCGGCGAGCGCCAGCTCGCGCACGCTGCGCGCGTCTAGCACTTCGCGCACCAGATCGTTGTCGACCACGCCGACGCGGCGTTCGCGGTTGCTTAATTCGAATTGAACCAGATGCATGATTTTCTCCTATTCCCTCTAAAAACACCGCCGTTCCACTGTGGGAGCGAGCTTGCTCGCGAAAGCGGTGTATCAGTCACTCACAATGTTGAATGTGATGGCCTCTTCGCGAGCAAGCTCGCTCCCACAAGGGATTTGCGTGAATTCCAGCAGTTAGGTGCGGGTGGCGCCACGGGCGCTGGCGGCGAATTGGTCGACTGGCAGGACGTGTTTGCGTTCCAGCACGCGGTAAACCACGCCCGTCAGGATCAAACCGAACACCATCACTCCAGAGAGGAAATACAATCCCGAAGCCAAATTGCCGGTGTACTCCTTCAACGCCCCAATCACGAACGGCCCGATGTACCCGCCCAGGTTCCCTACCGAGTTGATCAAGGCGATCCCCGCCGCCGCACTCGCGCCGGCAAAGAAGCGCCCCGGCAAGGTCCAGAACACCGCCGTGCAGGAAAACAGCGCAAACGCCACCAGACACAACGCCGCCAATTGCGCCACGGGCAGCGACAGCCACGCACTCAGGAACAGGCCAATCGCGCCCAGCACATACAGAACCGCCAGATGCCCGTAACGATCATTCAAACGATCGGAACTGCGCGGCACGATCAGCAAGCCGATGATCCCGAAGATATACGGCACCGACGACACGAAACCGGTGACCAGATCGCTGCCGCCAAACTGTTTGATCAGCGTCGGCAGCCACAGACCGAGGCCATAAATGCTCAACGTCACCGGCAGATAAAACAGCGCCAGCAACAACACACGTTTGTCTTTCAGCGCATGCAGCGGATTGCCGTGGCGGGTCTGGCCGTACTCCTGCAGATCCTTTTTCAACTCACCGGTCAGCCAGTCTTTCTCGGCTTGATCCATCCATTTCACTTGTTGCGGGCCGTCCGGCAACCAGCGCAGCACTGGCCAAGTCAGGAGGATCGCCGGGGTGCCGATGACGATGAACAGCCACTGCCAGCCATGCAGGCCGAGGACGCCGTCCATGCCGAGTAAGCCGCCGGACACCGGGCCGGTGATCATCATCGCGATCGGCTGGGAGAGGATGAACAGGCCAAGGATCTTGCCGCGATGGCGCACCGGGAACCATTGGGTGATGTAGTAGAGAACGCCGGGGAAGAACCCCGCCTCGGCCGCGCCGAGCAGAAAGCGCATCACGTAGAAACTGTGCGGGCCCTGAACGAAGGCCATGCCGATGGTGATCGCGCCCCAGGTGATCATGATCCGCGCGAACCAGCGCCGTGCGCCGAAGCGTTCGAGCATCAGGTTGCTGGGGATTTCGAGAAGGAAGTAGCCAATGAAGAACAGCCCGGCGCCGAGGCCGTAGGCGGCGTCGCCGATACCGATGTCGGCGCCCATGTGCAGCTTGGCGAAGCCGACGGCGGAGCGATCCACATAGGCGATCAGGTACAGCAGGATCAGGAAGGGAATCAGTTTCAGCGTAATGCGCCGGATTAGCCGCAGTTCCTGGCTCATGAGATCGGTCTCCGATTGTTGTTTTTATAGAACCTCGGGGGACGCCTCTCACGGAAAACCGCCAGGGCCATCCCTCCGTCGAAAACGACTATATAGTATTACTAATTCACCAACAACACTTCCAAACCTAGGATTTTGCGCTTAGATTAGGCCGTAGCTGGAACACTATAGTCATACAATAAGAGAAACGATCATGTCTGATAAGAAACCCACCCTGCGCTCCGCCCAATGGTTTGGCACGGCCGACAAGAACGGCTTCATGTACCGCAGCTGGATGAAGAATCAGGGCATCGCCGACCACCAGTTCCACGGCAAGCCGATCATCGGCATCTGCAACACCTGGTCGGAACTGACCCCGTGCAACGCGCACTTCCGCCAGATCGCGGAGCACGTCAAACGCGGGGTGATCGAGGCCGGTGGTTTTCCAGTGGAATTCCCGGTGTTCTCCAACGGCGAATCGAATCTGCGCCCGACCGCCATGCTCACTCGCAACCTGGCGAGCATGGACGTTGAAGAGGCCATTCGCGGCAACCCGATCGACGGCGTGGTGCTGTTGACCGGTTGCGACAAAACCACCCCGGCGCTGCTGATGGGCGCGGCGAGTTGCGATGTGCCGGCGATTGTTGTGACTGGCGGGCCGATGCTCAACGGCAAGCACAAAGGCAAGGACATCGGCTCCGGCACGGTGGTCTGGCAGCTCAGCGAGCAGGTCAAGGCCGGCACCATCACGATTGACGATTTCCTTGCGGCCGAGGGTGGTATGTCGCGTTCGGCAGGCACTTGCAACACCATGGGCACGGCGTCGACCATGGCCTGCATGGCGGAAGCACTGGGCACTTCCCTGCCGCACAACGCGGCGATCCCGGCGGTGGATGCGCGACGTTATGTGTTGGCGCACATGTCCGGTATGCGTGCAGTGGAGATGGTTCGCGAAGACTTGAAACTGTCGAAGATCCTCACCAAGGAAGCCTTCGAAAATGCTATTCGTGTGAACGCAGCTATCGGCGGTTCGACCAACGCGGTGATTCACTTGAAAGCTATCGCTGGACGCATCGGCGTCGAGCTGGATCTGGACGACTGGACCCGTATCGGTCGTGGCATGCCGACCATCGTTGACCTGCAACCGTCGGGGCGTTTCCTGATGGAAGAGTTCTATTACGCCGGTGGTTTGCCGGCAGTGCTGCGGCGTCTCGGTGAAGCCAATCTGATCCCTAACCCGAATGCACTGACGGTGAACGGCAAGTCGATCGGCGAGAACACCAAAGATGCGCCGATCTATGGCGAGGACGAGGTGATCCGCACGCTCGACAATCCGATTCGCGCCGATGGCGGGATTTGTGTGTTGCGCGGTAACTTGGCGCCGCTGGGTGCTGTGCTCAAACCGTCCGCCGCGACGCCGGAACTGATGCAGCATCGCGGCCGTGCGGTAGTGTTCGAGAACTTCGACATGTACAAGGCGCGGATCAACGATCCGGAACTGGAGGTCGATAAAGATTCGATTCTGGTGATGAAGAACTGCGGGCCGAAGGGTTATCCGGGCATGGCCGAAGTCGGCAACATGGGCTTGCCGGCCAAGCTGTTGGCGCAGGGTGTGACCGACATGGTGCGCATTTCTGATGCGCGGATGAGCGGCACCGCCTACGGCACGGTGGTTCTGCACGTGGCGCCGGAAGCGGCGGCCGGCGGGCCTTTGGCGACGGTGCAGGAAGGCGACTGGATCGAGCTGGATTGCGCCACCGGGCGTCTGCACCTGGATATTCCGGATGCCGAACTGGCGGCACGCATGGCCGATCTGCAGCCGCCGCAGCAGTTGTTGGTGGGCGGCTATCGTCAGTTGTACATCGACCACGTGCTGCAGGCGGATCAGGGCTGTGACTTCGACTTCCTGGTAGGTTGCCGAGGCGCTGAAGTGCCGCGTCATTCTCACTGATCACACAAATCCCTGTGGGAGCGAGCTTGCTCGCGAAGACGGCGGTACATTCAACAGTTATGTTGTTTGACCCACCGCTTTCGCGAGCAAGCTCGCTCCCACAGTTGTTCTTTACCCGCCTCAAGATTGCGCCGTGCCTGCTATGATGCGCGGCATCTCCATCGCTCAGGATCGCGCCACCCCCCATGGATTACCGCAAACCCTCCGACCGCAAAAGCATGCACTCGCGCATCGTCCAGGAACTGGGCATGCAGATCGTCTCCGGACGCTTCTTGCCCGACGACAAACTGCCCGCCGAAGCCCTGCTCTGCGAGGAGTACGCGGTCAGCCGGCCGGTGTTGCGTGAAGCCACGCGGGTGCTGGTGGCCAAGGGGCTGGTGTATTCCAAGCCTCGGGTTGGCACGGTGGTCAAGGCCCGGCGCGAATGGCACATGCTCGACCCGGACGTGCTGCACTGGCTGATGCAAAGCAGCCCGCAGAATGAATTCTTCAATGTGCTGACCAGTGTGCGCAGCATTATCGAACCGGCGGCTGCCGCCCTCGCTGCTCAACATGCGACTGAGGCGGATATTGCCGCGATTGGTGAGGCGTACCAGCGCATGGAAGCGGCGCCGACACCGGAAGCCTTGTTGCAACCGGATCTGGATTTCCATAGCCGGATTGCCGATGCGACACACAACGACTTGTTGGCGAACCTGTGCAATATGTTGTCGGTGGCGATTGCCGAGGCGTTGAAGCATTCGAATCAGCGGCCGAATCTGCATGAGCTGGCGTTGCCGCGGCATAAGGCGATTTTGACGGCGATCGAGAATCGTGATGCGCTGGGGGCTCGGCATGCGACGTTGGTGCAGTTGGATGATGCGCGTAGTGCTTTGAGTGTTGTGCTTGGCGCTGAACTCTCCTAAGGCTGGAGACCGCTTACCCTCACCCTAGCCCTCCCGAAACGTCGGACCGCCCAGAGGTAGAGGGAACCGATTGGGGGATATTCGAGATTTACGCCGACTTGAACGATTTGCTGTGAATCCATAATCGACTCGGTATTTCAGGTCGATGTATCAAGCAGCACACCTCGGTCAGTCCCCTCTCCCTCCGGGAGAGGGCTAGGGTGAGGGGCTCTTGATCTTAAAACACAAAAAAAGCCGCAACCCTAAGGTTGCGGCTTTGTCGTTTCAGCCCTTCAGATCAATGCGCAAACAGCGAATTGCCCTTCTGCCCCGCCAGTTTCTCAGGTTTGATCAGGAACTTCGCCAGTGCCGGCAACAGCCACAGCGCACCGAACATGTTCCACAGCAGCATGAAGGTCAGCATCAGGCCCATGTCGGCCTGGAACTTGATCGCCGAGAAGATCCAGGTGCACACACCGATCGCCAGGCACAGACCGGTGAACAGCACGGCTTTACCGGTGGATTTCAGCGTCTGGTAATAGGCTTCCTGCAACGGCAGCCCCGCGCGCAGGAAACTCTCCAGACGGCTGTAGATGTAGATGCCGTAGTCGACACCAATCCCCACACCCAGCGCCACCACCGGCAAGGTCGCGACTTTCACGCCGATGCCCATGAACGCCATCAGCGCGTTGCCGAGTACCGAGGTCAGCACCAGCGGCAGGACGATGCACAGCGTCGCCGCCCACGAACGGAAGGTGATCATGCACATCACTGCCACGCAGATGTACACCAGAATCAGGATGGTCAGCTCAGCCTGCTTGATGACTTCGTTGGTGGCCGCTTCGATCCCGGCGTTACCGGCGGCGAGGATGAATTCCAGACCGTCCTTGTTATTGTCCTTGGCGAATTCCTGCACCGCGTGTACCGCCCGATCGAGGGTTTCAGCCTTGTGATCGTTGAGGAACACCAGCACCGGCGCCAGCGAGCAACTGTTGTTGTACAGACCGTCGGCGCGGGCAATCGAGTTGTTCAGCACGTCCGGGTTGCGTGACAGGGTTTCCCATTTCAGGTTGCCCTCGTTCATGCCCTTGATCATCTGCTTGGACACGGTCACCAGCGAGATCGCCGACTGCACGCCCTCGGTGTTCTGCATCTTCCACATCAGTTCGTCGATCGGCGCCATGGCTTCGAAACGTGAGCAGCCTTCGGCCTTGGTCTTGACCATTACCACCAATACGTCAGAGCTGGTGGAGTAATTGCTGATGATGAAGTTGTTGTCCTTGTTGTAGCGCGAGTCCGGACGCAGTTCCGGCGCGCCTTGGTCGAGGTCGCCGATTTTCAGGTTCTGGCTGTACCAGAGGCCGCCGCCGAAGGCGATCAGCGCCAGCACCACAGAGACGCGTGCGACTTTCGGATTGGCGAAGTTCGACAGCAGGCGCCAGAACGGGTGTTCGCGGTTGGCGTCCTTCTTGCTCCTCGGCAATCGCGCGTTTACTGATGCCGACATAGGAGATGGCGACCGGCA
The DNA here is from genome assembly GCF_054682705.1 of Pseudomonas sp. H1_D05. Lineage (NCBI taxonomy): Bacteria > Pseudomonadati > Pseudomonadota > Gammaproteobacteria > Pseudomonadales > Pseudomonadaceae > Pseudomonas > Pseudomonas sp. H1_D05. The sequence goes on along the minus strand of NZ_CP162825.1, from coordinate 4,574,502 downwards.
GCAGAATCAGGTTGGTGAACACGATCACTGCGACGCCGATCGACGCACCAATGGCCAGTTCACGGATCACGCCGATGTCGATGATCAGCAGCGTGATGAAGCCCACCGCATCCGCGAGAATCGCGATCATCCCCGGCAGGAACAGTTGCCGGAAAGTGCGCCGCGCTGCGGTCAACGCGTTGTCGGCCTCGCTGGATTGCAGGGCGATGCCGTTGATCTTCTGCACGCCGTGGGAAATACCGATGGCGAAAATCAGGAATGGCACCAGCATCGAATACGGATCGAGCCCGAAACCGAAGAAGTGCATCAAGCCGAGCTGCCAGACCACCGCCACCAGCGTCGTACTCAACACCGCGATGGTGCTGCGTACGCAGTTGGTGAACCACAACAGCAGAATCAGGGTGATGACAAACGCGATGCCGAAGAACAGCACGACCATCACCAGACCGTCGATCAGGTCGCCGACCTTCTTGGCGAAACCGACGATGTGGATCTTGACGTTGGGATTCTGCGCTTCGAACTTGTTGCGGATCTTGTCTTCGAGTTCATGGGAGAACTTGCGGTAGTCCAGCGCGAGCAACTTGCCCTGATCTTCCGGGTCCGGGTAGGACTCCAGCAGCGGGATGTCGACGATGCTCGACTTGAAGTCGTTGGCCACCAGCCGCCCGACCTGGCCGGACTTGAGCACGTTGTTGCGCAGCAGATCGAGACTGTCTTGCGAGCCGTTGTAGCTCTGCGGGATCACTTCACCGCCGGCGAAACCCTCTTCGGTCACTTCGGTCCAGCGTACGCTCGGGCTCCACAGCGACTTCAGCCCGGAGCGGTCAACGCCGGAGATGTAAAACACCTCGTCGTTGATCTGGCGCAGAGTCTCCATGTACTCCTTGGAGAAGATGTCGCCGTCCTTGGCTTCCACCGAAATGCGCACGGTGTTGCCCAGGTTCGCCAGATCGTTGCGGTGCTCCATCATCTTCTCGATGAACGGATGCTTGAGCGGGATCATTTTTTCGAAACTGGTCGACGGCCGGATCAACGTGGCCTGCCAGAACAGGAAAATACTCACCACCAGGCAGATGAGGATCACTGCCGGACGGTTGTTGAAGATCAGGCGCTCAAGAAACGTCGCCTTGTCCTGCTGAGGAGTGATCAAGGAAGTCATAGCCCCGCCTTCTTATTATTGATCTCGGCACCGTTTGGCAGCGTGGTGTGAACGCCACCCTGCCCGCTCAGAATCAGATTGCCGTCGCCGGCAGCGGTGACCGACGACAAGGAAATACGATCCGGACGGTTGAACACGCTGAAGGTCTCGCCGTTGTCGCTGCTGCTGATCACCGAACCGCCGTTGCCAACGATCACGATCGAGCCATCTTCGAGCAGGGTCGCGCCGGACAAGCCGAATTCCAGCGATCCGCGCGCGGCTTTCAGCTCGACCTGCTCCCAGGTGCTGCCGAAATCCGTCGAGCGATAAAGGTTGCCGCGCAAGCCATAAGCCAGCAGGGTCTGCGGTTGCGCCGTGCCGATCACGCCGAACAGCGAGCCTTCGTACGGGCCTTCGAGTTTTTCCCAGGTCTGGCCGTCGTCGGCGGAGCGGAACATGCTGCCCGACTCGCCGACGATGAACAGCCCAGCGTCCTTCACCGCCGCGATGGCGTTGAGGTGGAATTGATCTTCGTTGTCGAGGCGGTCGCTGACGTCTTCCCAGTTTTTGCCGCCGTCGGTGGTTTCCAGCAGTGCACCGTACGCTCCCACGGCGAGGCCGCTGTTGACGTCCTTGAACCAGACGTCGAGCAGCGGCGATTCGCGTTTGAGGTCTTCGAATTGCTTGGTCCAGGTCAGACCGCCGTCTGCGCTGGCGAGGATTTGCGCGTCATGGCCGACCGCCCAGCCGTGCTTGTCGTCGACAAAGTACACAGCCGTCAGCAGTTGCCGGCTCGGCACTTTGGCTTGCGTCCAGGTTTTGCCCTGGTCATCGGAATAGAGAATGTGCCCACGATCGCCGACCGCGACCAGGCGTGCGCCAGCGTGGACGACATCGAGAATCAGGCTTTTCGCGGCTTTGGCGGATTCGGTGGCATAGACCACATCGGCTGGCGCCTCGGCAGCAATCACAGGTGCCGATAACGTGGCCAAGCCCAGCATGGAGAGTGCTGTGGCCAGCAACGCGGTGTTGCGTAACGCCGGCGGGCGGCAACGACTCATAGACCTTCCCCTATTTATTATTGTTAGGCCATTGGCCTTCAAGGGCGCCGCAAGTGTGCTCCGCTGATGACTGGTCAGAAGCATAGTCCTGAAACCCGCAATCCAGAGCCACTTCGGAAGCTGGCTCATCCTATCGGGCTTTCGAAACGTCTGACAATCGGCGCCACGTTATCTTTTGTTAACCGCATTGCCGACGGATTCCCCCCTGTAGGAGTGAGCCTGCTCGCGATAGCGGTGTATCAGTTAGCAATTGCTCAGCTGACACACCGCTATCGCGAGCAGGCTCACTCCTACAGGGAGTTGTGGGGGCTTTGGGATTTGAATACATGACCATTCGCCGGGGTGATGCGGCAAAAGTTACCGGAGGGACTTGCACGATCGGTATTATGGTATACCATCAGACGCACAGACACTCTCAATCCCCCTACGGAGCAGCTCATGAGTTTCGAAATTCGCAAGATCGTCAGCTATGTCGAAGAAACCTTCATCGAAGGCGGCAAAGCCACTGACAAGCCAGTGACCATGGTCGGCCTCGCCGTGGTGATGAAAAACCCTTGGGTGGGCAACGGTTTCGTCGAAGACCTCAAGCCGCAGATCCGTGCCAACTGCTCCGACCTCGGTGCGCTGATGGTGGAGCGTCTGGTCGGCATCATCGGCGGTGCCGAGAAGATCGAGGCCTACGGCAAAGCCGCTGTGGTCGGCGCTGACGGCGAGATCGAGCACGCCTCCGCCGTGATCCACACCCTGCGCTTTGGCAATCACTACCGCGAAGCGGTCAACGCCAAGAGCTACCTGAGCTTTACCAACAAGCGCGGCGGCCCGGGCACTTCGATCCAGATCCCGATGATGCACAAGGACGACGAAGGTCAGCGTTCGCACTACATCACTCTGGAAATGCAGATCGAAGACGCACCGCGTGCCGAAGAAATCGTTGTCGTGCTGGGTTGCGCTGACGGTGGCCGTCTGCACCCGCGCATTGGCAATCGCTACATCGATCTGGAAGAGCTGGCCGCCGAAAAAGCCCAGTAATCACAATAAAAGGCATTGCAGGAGCGCTCCATGATTCGGCTCACCGCTGAACTCACCCCGGCTGGCACCAGTTACCTGGCGACCGGCCAAGGCCAGCCCGTGGTATTGATCCACGGCGTGGGCCTGAACAAAGAAATGTGGGGCGGGCAGATCGTCGGTCTGTCCAGCCAGTACCAAGTGATCGCCTACGACATGCTTGGCCATGGCGCCAGCCCGCGACCAGCCAGCGGCACCAACCTGCTCGGTTACGCCGATCAGTTGCTGGAGCTGCTCGATCACCTGAATCTGCCGCAGGCAGCGGTGATCGGTTTCTCCATGGGCGGTCTGGTCGCGCGGGCCTTTGCCCTGCATTACCCGCAGCGCCTGCAAAGCCTGGTGGTGTTGAACAGTGTGTTCAACCGCAGCGAAGAACAGCGTGCCGGCGTCATCGCCCGTACCGCGCAAGCCGCCGAACATGGCCCGGACGCCAATGCCGAAGCGGCGTTGTCGCGCTGGTTCAGCCGCGAGTATCAGGCGGCCAACCCGGCGCAGATCGCCGCATTGCGCCAGACCCTCGCCAATAATGATCCGCAGGGTTACCTGACCACCTACGAATTGTTCGCCACCCAAGACATGTACCGCGCCGACGACCTGGGCAGCATTCAGGCGCCGACGCTGATCGCCACCGGTGAACTCGATCCGGGTTCGACCCCGGAAATGGCCGAGCAACTGGCCCGACGCATCCCCGGTGCGAAGGTTGCCGTGCTGGCCGAGCAACGGCATATGATGCCGGTAGAGTCGCCGCGCCTGGTCAACCAGACGCTGCTGGAATTTCTGCAATTCGCACACTCCCGACAAAACCATATAAAGGGGATCGTTGCATGACACTCGCACGCTTCCAGATGTGCATCGGCGGAGAATGGGTCGACGCCCTCTCCGGCAAGACCTTCGAAAGCCTCAACCCGGCCACGGCGCAAGCCTGGGCCGAACTGCCCGACGCTGATGAGGCGGACGTCGAACGCGCCGTGCAATCGGCACAGACTGCTTTCGACAGCCCGGCCTGGCGTGGTCTGACCGCCACTGCGCGCGGCAAACTGCTGCGCCGTCTCGGTGACTTGATCGCCGAAAATAAAGAACAACTGGCGCAGCTGGAAAGCCGCGACAACGGCAAGCTGATCCGCGAAACCCGTGGGCAAGTCAGCTATCTGCCGGAGTTTTTCCACTACACCGCCGGCCTCGCCGACAAGCTCGAAGGCGGCACGCTGCCGCTGGATAAGCCCGACCTGTTCGCCTACACCGTGCACGAAGCAATGGGCGTGGTCGCCGCGATCATTCCGTGGAACAGCCCGCTGTACCTGACCGCAATCAAACTCGCCCCGGCCCTCGCCGCTGGCAATACGATTGTGATCAAGCCGTCCGAGCACGCTTCGGCGACCATTCTTGAACTGGCACGTCTGGCGCTCGAAGCCGGGATTCCGCCGGGCGTGGTCAACGTCGTCACCGGTTACGGCCCAAGCACTGGCGCCGCCCTCACCCGCCATCCGCTGATCCGCAAGATTGCCTTCACCGGCGGCGCGGCGACAGCACGGCATGTGGTGCGCAGCAGCGCCGAGAACTTCGCCAAGCTGTCGCTGGAACTGGGCGGCAAATCACCGAACATCATCTTCGCCGACGCCGATCTGGACAGCGCGATCAACGGCGCGATCGCCGGGATCTACGCGGCCTCCGGACAGAGCTGCGTATCGGGTTCGCGACTGTTGGTGCAGGACGAGATCTACGACGAATTCGTCAGCCGACTGGTCGAACGCGCCCAGCGCATTCGCATCGGCAACCCGCAAGAAGACCACAGTGAGATGGGCCCGATGGCCACCGCGCAGCAATTGGCGGTGGTCGAAGGTCTGGTCGCCGACGCCATCGCTGAAGGCGCGCGTTTGCGCACTGGCGGCAAGCGCCCGGCGGATCTTGGCGAAGGCTGGTTCTACGAGCCGACGCTGTTCGAATGCGACCGCAATTCGATGAAGATCATGCAGGAAGAAGTCTTCGGCCCGGTGGCGTCGGTGATTCGCTTCAAAGATGAAGCCGAAGCACTGGCGATCGCCAACGACTCACAGTTCGGCCTGGCGGCTGGCATCTGGACCCGTGATCTGGGCCGTGCTCACCGCCTCGCTCGCGATGTGCGCTCCGGGATCATCTGGGTCAACACCTACCGTGCGGTGTCGGCAATGGCCCCGATCGGCGGTTTCAAGAACAGTGGCTATGGACGCGAAAGCGGCATCGATTCGGTGCTGGCCTACACCGAACTGAAAACGGTGTGGATCAACCTTTCTCAGGCACCAATGCCTGATCCGTTTGTGATGCGCTAGGAGTCCTGCGAAATGATCGAACCCGGCATTTACAAAGACGTCATGAGCTCGTTCCCGTCCGGCGTCACGGTGGTCACCACCCTTGACCCTGAGGGTGGGATCGTCGGCATCACCGCCAGCGCTTTTAGCGCGCTGTCGATTGACCCGGCGCTGGTGTTGTTCTGTCCCAACTATGCTTCCGACACTTACCCGGTGCTACGTGACAGCAAGAAATTTGCGATCCATTTGCTGTCGGCTGACCAGACGGCTGAGGCCTATGCTTTCGCCAGTAAAGGCAAGGACAAGGCCAAGGACATCGCGTGGCATTTGAGCGAACTCGGTAACCCGATTCTGGCCAAGGCCACCGCGATCATCGAGTGCGAGTTGTGGCGTGAGTACGACGGTGGTGATCACGCGATTATCGTTGGCGCGGTGAAGAACCTGATCCTGCCCGCGCAACCGGTGACGCCGATGATTTACCACAAAGGCAAGCTCGGCCCCCTGCCGACTCTGGCCTGACGGATTCACACAAATCCCCCTGTAGGAGTGAGCCTGCTCGCGATAGCGGACTGACATTCAACATTGATGTCGACTGATCCACCGCTATCGCGAGCAGGCTCACTCCTACAAGGGATCGTGGTCACAGGAGGAATGATGAGTAACGAAAAGTATGAGAAGGGCCTGAAGATCCGCACTCAGGTGCTCGGCGAAGCCTACGTGCAACGTTCGATAGAGAACGCCGACGACTTCACCCGCCCGCTGCAGGAAATGGTCACCGAATACTGCTGGGGTCATGTCTGGGGCCGCGAGGGTTTGTCGCTCAAGGAGCGCAGCATGATCAACCTGGCGATGATCTCGGCGCTCAACCGTCCGCACGAACTCAAGCTGCATGTGCGTGGCGCCTTGCGTAACGGCCTGAGTCGTGAGCAAATACGCGAAATTCTGCTTCAGGTCGGCATTTATTGCGGCGTTCCGGCAGCCGTGGACAGTTTCCGGCTGGCCCGTGAAGCCTTTGCCGAAGCCGACGCCGAGGCCTCCAGTTAAACCCTCGGCTGTTTAGATGCCCGTCTGGCATGGACAGCCAACTTAAAGAGCGGACCCCATGAAACGCCAGCCACTCGACGACAGCTTCAAGGTCAATCGCAACCCCGTTACCCTGCGCGAAATCGTGCTGGATAAACTGCGTAGCGCGATCATGAATTTCCAGCTCATGCCAGGCGATCGTCTGGTCGAGCGCGATCTGTGCGATCGCCTCGGTGTAAGCCGTACGTCGGTGCGTGAAGCCTTGCGTCACCTGGAATCCGAAGGTCTGGTCGAGTTCGCCGATGCCAAAGGCCCGCGCGTGGCGATCATCACCCTCGCCGATGCGGTCGATATCTACGAGCTGCGCTGCGTACTCGAAGGCCTGATCGTCCAGCTGTTCACCCTGCGCGCTAAAGCCAAGGACATCAAAGCCCTGGAAAAAGCCCTCGACGACAACCGCAAGGCGCTCAAGGACGGCGAGTTGCAGCAAGTGATCGACTCGGTGCAGGGTTTCTACGACGTGCTGCTCGAAGGTTCGGGCAACCATGTGGCGGCGACTCAACTGCGCCAGTTGCAGGCGCGCATCAGCTACCTGCGCGCGACCTCGGTGTCCCAGGAAAACCGTCGCGGCGCGAGTAACCACGAAATGGAAAAAATGGTCGAGGCGATCAAGAGCGGCGATCCGCTGGCGGCGCATCAGGCCTGCGTCGATCACGTTCGCGCCGCTGCTGCGGTGGCGCTCGATTACCTCAAGCGCAAACAGGAAGAGACCGGCGCCACGCCGAACATCACCCTGCCCATCGCGCTGAAAGAACCCCGTATAGGTCACTGATATGTTCAGCCCGAGCTATTGCCCGAAATGCGGTGGCCCTGACCTCGGTCAGCAGGTGCCGCCGGGCGATACGCACGAGCGCCTGATGTGCCGCGGCTGCGGCTACATCCACTACGTCAATCCGAAGATCATTGCTGGCTGCATCATCGAGCAAGACGGCAAATACCTCTTGTGCCAACGCGCGATCCCACCGCGCCCGGGCACCTGGACGCTGCCCGCCGGGTTCATGGAAAGCGGCGAGACCACCGAGCAAGCGGCCATCCGTGAAGTCTGGGAAGAAAGCGGTGTGCGCGCGGAAATCGTCTCGCCGTATTCGATTTTCAGCGTGCCGAAGATCAGCGAGGTGTACATCATCTTCCGTGCGATCGCGCTGCAGATCACCGGGCAGTACGGCCCCGAAACCATGGATTACAAGTTCTTCGCGCCGGAAGAGATTCCATGGGAACAGATCTATTACCCGGCGATCCGGCAGATTCTCGAGCGCTATATCGAAGAGCGTCAGGCTGGGGTTTATGGGATCTACATGGGTAATGACGACAGCGGCAAGATCCACTTCATCCGCTGAAGATTGCCTATCCCCCTGTGGGAGCGAGCTTGCTCGCGAATGCGGTCAGACATTCAACATGTGTATCGACTGACACGACGCCTTCGCGAGCAAGCTCGCTCCCACAGTGTTTAGTGGTGTTGCTTAAATTGGGGCGATGCCTTCAACGATGACGATTTCCGCCCTCGCCCATTCCTCGCGATAACGTTTCGCTTCCTGGTACGCCGCCGAGTGGTAGCACGCCACGGCTCTTTCGTAGCTCTCGAACTCGATCACCACGCTGCGTTGCGGCGTCTGGCGCCCTTCCATCGCCTCGCTGCGCCCGCCTCTGGCCAGAAACTTCGCGCCAAACGCAGCGAACGCTGCCGGCGCGCGCTGGGTGTATTGGCTGTAGTGATCGGCATCAGCTATATCCACATGAGCAATCCAGTACGCCTTCATAATGACCTCTTTGTTGATTTTGTATTATGGTATACCAATATATTTCCAACGAACCCTGAGAGTCCAGCATGGCCTTCAACAGCATCGAAGAAATCATCGAAGATTATCGTCTTGGCAAAATGGTCTTGCTGGTCGATGACGAAGACCGCGAAAACGAAGGCGACCTGCTGCTGGCCGCCGACCATTGCACGCCCGAGGCGATCAGCTTCATGGCCCGCGAAGCGCGCGGTCTGATTTGCCTGACCCTGACCGACGAACATTGCCAGCGTCTGGGTTTGGAGCAGATGGTGCCGGCCAATGGCAGCGTGTTCAGCACCGCGTTTACCGTATCGATTGAAGCAGCGGTAGGCGTGACCACCGGCATCTCCGCAGCAGATCGCGCTTGCACCGTGGCCGCCGCCGTCGCGCCGAATGCCCGCACTGAAGATCTGGTGCAGCCCGGCCACATCTTCCCGCTGCGCGCCAAGGAAGGTGGCGTGCTGACCCGCGCCGGCCACACCGAGGCCGGTTGCGACCTGGCGCGTCTGGCCGGTTTTACGCCGGCCTCGGTGATCGTCGAGGTGATGAACGACGACGGCACCATGGCCCGTCGCCCGGATCTGGAAGTGTTCGCGCGCAAGCACGGGATCAAGATCGGCACAATCGCCGACCTGATCCACTATCGCCTGAGCACCGAACACACCATTGAACGCATCGGCGAACGGGAGCTGCCGACGGTGCATGGCACGTTCCGCTTGATCACCTTTGAGGATCGCATCGAGGGCGGCGTGCACATGGCGATGGTCATGGGCGATCTGCGCCGTGAAGAACCGACACTGGTGCGCGTGCATGTGATCGATCCGCTGCGGGATCTGGTTGGCGCGGAATATAGCGGGCCGACGAACTGGACGCTGTGGGCGGCGTTGCAACGGGTCGCGGCTGAGGGGCACGGGGTTGTGGTGGTGCTGGCCAATCACGAGTCTTCGCAGGCGCTGCTGGAGCGGGTGCCGCAGTTGACTCAGCCGCCGAGGCAGTTCAGCCGTTCGCAATCGCGGATTTATTCGGAGGTCGGGACTGGGGCGCAGATTCTGCAGAATCTGGGGGTTGGCAAGCTGCGTCACCTGGGCCCTCCTCTGAAATACGCCGGGTTGACCGGGTATGACCTGGAAGTGGTCGAGAGTATTCCGTTTACCGAGTGAAGCTGCCCTCACCCCAGCCCTCCCGAAACGTCGGACCGCCCGTAGGGAGAGGGAGCTGACCGAGGTGTTTAGTCGCTATACGCCGACTTGAGATACCGAGTCGAACTGAGGTTTTGAACAGCCTCCAATCGGCCCCCTCTCCCGAAGGGAGAGGGCTGGGGTGAGGGGCTGGATCTGACATTCACAAAAAACATCCAAGCCGAACGCATCAAATAACCGCCCGGCCAGATAACCGGTAAGGCAAAGTGCTTGCACAAAGTTTGGAATACCATAATATGATATTCCATAGACCGGACATTCCAACGAAGGTCCATCTACTGCTCCCGACAGGCGGGCAACAACGCAAGCCCGCTCAAAAACACAACAATGAGGGCGTAAAAATGGTGTTGAACAAAGCTGCAACCGCGATCTTTTTTGCGGGACTGCTCAGCGTTACCGGCCAGGCTGCAATGGCTGCCGAGAGCGTGAACTTCGTCAGCTGGGGCGGAAGCACCCAGGATGCGCAGAAACAGGCCTGGGCCGATCCGTTCAGCAAGGCCAGCGGCATCACCGTCGTGCAGGATGGCCCGACTGACTACGGCAAACTCAAAGCCATGGTCGAGAGCGGCAACGTGCAGTGGGACGTGGTCGATGTCGAAGCCGATTTCGCCCTGCGCGCCGCCGCTGAAGGCCTGCTCGAACCCCTCGATTTCAAAGTGATCCAGCGCGACAAGATCGACCCGCGTTTCGTCAGCGATCACGGCGTCGGCTCGTTCTTCTTCTCCTTCGTCCTCGGCTACAACGAGGGCAAACTCGGCGCCAACAAGCCACAGGACTGGAGCGCCCTGTTCGACACCAAAACCTACCCGGGCAAACGCGCGCTGTATAAATGGCCAAGCCCTGGCGTGCTCGAACTGGCGCTGCTGGCCGACGGCGTGGCGGCCGACAAGCTCTACCCGCTGGATCTGGATCGCGCCTTCAAAAAACTCGACACCATCAAGAAGGACATCGTCTGGTGGGGCGGCGGCGCGCAGTCGCAGCAACTGCTGGCGTCAGGTGAAGCGAGCATGGGCCAGTTCTGGAACGGTCGCATTCACGCCCTGCAAGAAGACGGCGCACCGGTCGGCGTGAGCTGGAAACAGAATCTGGTCATGGCCGACATTCTGGTGATTCCAAAAGGCTCGAAAAACAAGGACGCGGCGATGAAGTTCCTCGCCGCCGCCAGCGGCGCCAAAGGCCAGGCCGACTTCTCCAACCTGACCGCCTACGCCCCGGTCAACCTCGACAGTGTGGAGCGTCTGGATTCGACGCTGGCCCCCAACCTGCCGACTGCCTACGCTAAGGATCAGATCACTCTTGATTTCGCGTACTGGGCCAAAAACGGCCAGGCCATCGCGACACGGTGGAACGAATGGCTGGTCAAATGAAAATGGCGGCCACCGCGTCCCGTCCCTCCACTGCCACCGGGGGCGCCACCGGCGCTGCCGGTTCGGCCCACGGAACACAGGCGGTTGCGATGCAGCAAGCCCCGTCCCTCAGACAACGCTGGCGCGGCGCCGGCAACCTCGCTCCGGCGCTGTTGTTCATCGGCCTGTTCTTTCTCGCGCCGTTGATTGGCCTGCTGTTGCGCGGCGTGCTCGAACCGACCCCGGGCCTTGGCAACTATGAACAACTGTTCGCCAACTCGGCGTACGCCCGAGTGTTGCTCAACACCTTCTCGGTGGCCGGGCTGGTAACGCTGTTCAGCCTGTTGCTGGGCTTTCCGCTGGCCTGGGCGATCACCCTGGTACCGCGTGGCTGGGGGCGCTGGATTCTCAACATCGTGCTGCTGTCGATGTGGACCAGCCTGCTCGCCCGCACGTATTCGTGGCTGGTGCTGCTGCAAGCGTCGGGCGTGATCAACAAGGCTCTGATGGCGATGGGCATCATCGATCAGCCGCTGGAAATGGTCCACAACCTCACCGGCGTGGTGATCGGCATGAGCTACATCATGATCCCGTTCATCGTGTTGCCGTTGCAGGCAACCATGCAGGCCATCGACCCGATGATTCTGCAGGCCGGTTCGATTTGCGGAGCCAGCCCGTGGACCAACTTCTTCCGGGTGTTCCTGCCGCTGTGCCGGCCGGGTCTGGCCTCCGGTGGCTTGATGGTGTTCGTCATGTCGCTCGGTTACTACGTGACCCCGGCGCTGCTCGGCGGCGCGCAGAACATGATGCTGCCGGAGTTCATCATTCAGCAGGTGCAATCGTTCCTCAACTGGGGCCTGGCCAGTGCCGGCGCCGCGTTGCTGATCGCGATCACTTTGGTGCTGTTCTACTTCTACCTGAAGCTTCAGCCGGAATCCCCGGTTGGCGCCAGTAACGCGAGGTAAGCCGACATGCTCCTGACCCCCAATGCGATGAGCCGGCGCATGCGCTTCGGCTTGTATGCAACCACCGGGCTGATCGGTCTGTTCCTGCTGTTGCCGATCGTCTTCATCGTGCTGCTATCGTTCGGCTCCTCGCAGTGGCTGGTGTTTCCGCCACCGGGCTGGACGCTGAAATGGTACGGCCAGTTCTTCTCCAACCCCGATTGGATGAACGCCGCAGCGGCCAGCCTCAAGGTCGCCGTGCTGACCACGATCTGCGCCGTGGCCCTCGGTCTGCCGACTGCGTTTGCGCTGGTTCGCGGGCGTTTTCCCGGTCGGGAAATGCTCTACGGCCTGTTCACCCTGCCGATGATCGTGCCGCTGGTGATCATCGCCGTGGCGGTGTACGCGCTGTTTCTCAAGCTCGGTTACACCGGGACGATGTTCGCGTTTGTCGTCAGCCATGTGATCGTCGCGCTGCCGTTCACCATCATCTCAATCATCAACTCACTGAAGCTGTTCGATCAGTCGATTGAAGACGCGGCGGTGATTTGCGGTGCTTCACGCCTGCAAGCGGTGTTCAAGGTGACGTTCCCGGCGATTCGTCCGGGCATGGTTGCCGGCGCCCTCTTCGCCTTCCTCGTGTCGTGGGACGAAGTGGTGCTCAGCGTGATGATGGCAAGTCCCACACTGCAAACGCTTCCCGTGAAAATGTGGACCACCTTGCGCCAGGACCTGACGCCAGTGATCGCCGTCGCTTCGACGCTGCTGATCGGCTTGTCGGTTTTGGTCATGGTCATCGCCGCCGCGCTGCGCCGGCGCAACGAAATCAGCGCCTGAGCGCCCAGGAGTACGACATGAGTGCCGTGATCAAAGACGCTTCCCAGCAGAATGACAAACCCCTGGTCAGCCTGCGCAATCTGAACAAGCACTACGGCGACTTTGCCGCCGTCGACAACATCTCGCTGGACATCAAGGACGGTGAATTCCTGACCTTCCTCGGCTCCAGCGGCTCGGGCAAAAGCACCACGCTGTCGATGCTCGCCGGCTTTGAAACGCCGAGCAGCGGCGAGATCCTCGTCAACGGTCAGTCGCTGGTGAATGTGCCTCCGCACAAGCGTGACATCGGCATGGTGTTCCAGCGTTATTCGCTGTTCCCGCATCTGTCGGTGCGCGACAACATCGCCTTTCCGCTGGCGATCCGCAAACTGGCCGCCGCCGAACGTGACAAACGTGTCGATGCAATGCTGAAACTGGTGCAGTTGGAACAGTTCGCGCATCGCCGCCCTTCGCAACTGTCTGGCGGCCAGCAGCAACGTGTCGCCATTGCCCGGGCGCTGGTTTACGAACCACGCATCCTGCTGATGGATGAACCGCTGGGGGCGTTGGATAAAAAGCTGCGCGAGGACTTGCAGGATGAATTGCGCCAACTGCATCGCCGTCTGGGCATCACCATTGTTTACGTGACCCACGACCAGGAAGAAGCCATGCGTTTGTCGCAGCGCATTGCGATTTTCAGTCACGGCAAGATTGTGGGTCTGGGCAGTGGTTATGACCTTTATCAGAACCCGCCGAATGCGTTTGTGGCGTCGTTCCTGGGTAATTCGAACTTCCTCAAGCTCAAGGCGCAGGGCAATGCGGCGGCTTCGTTTGAAGGACAGTCATTGTCGATTCGACTGACCGCTGGGCTGCATACGGATCAGGATGTATTGCTGATGGTGCGGCCGGAAAAAGCCTTGGCGTTGAGCGTGGCGCAAGCGATCAGCGAACCGCTGCCGTCGGGGTGGAATGAGGTTTCAGCGAAGGTGGTGGAGGTGTTGTTTCTGGGTGAGAGCCAGACTTGCAGTGTGGTTACGTCGGGCGGCACATCAATGACGGTGAAAGCGTTGTCGGCTGCTGGCATGCCGCTCAAGGCTGGCGATCCGGTGCAAGTGCGCTGGGCCACCGCAGACGCCTGCGTTTACACCGAATGGACCGACAGCGACCTGAACAAGGCTGCGGGTTCTCACTGATAGCGTGTTGTCTGTGAGATTTACCCCCTCACCCCAGCCCTCTCCCCCAAGGGGGGCGAGGGGGAAAGGGAGCAGATCTTCATGCTGTTCAAAACCCGAGTTCGACTCGGTATCCCAAGTCGGCGCACCTCATCCAGACAACCCGGTCAGTCCCCTCTCCCTCTGGGAGAGGGCTAGGGTGAGGGAAACAGTCGACGCGGTATCAGACAATAGCGCGGTAGCCTTCAATCTCATCTGGCCACGCGGTCAAGATCTCAAACCCCGTCTCCGTCACCGCCACCATATGCTCCCACTGCGCCGACAACGAGCCATCCTTGGTCAGCACCGTCCAGCCATCCGGCATGTTTTTCACATGACGCTTGCCGGCATTGAGCATCGGCTCCACGGTAAAAATCATCCCGGCCTTGAGCTTCATGCCCTGATTCGGAAAGCCGTAATGCAGGATCTGCGGCTCATCGTGATAGACCTTGCCGATCCCGTGCCCGCAGTACTCGCGCACCACGCTGAAGCCTTCTTTCTCCGCCAGGCTCTGGATCGCGTGGCCGATATCGCCCAGCGTGGCGCCCGGTTTCACCACGCGGATGCCCGCGCACATCGCCTCGTAGGTGGTCTTGATCAGGTGCTGCGCTTCAGGTGTCGCCTCACCGACCACGTACATGCGGCTGGTATCACCGAACCAGCCGTCCTTGATCACGGCGATGTCGAGGTTGACGATGTCGCCATCCTTCAACGGCGTCCCCGATGGAATCCCGTGGCAGACCACGTCATTAACCGAGGCGCAGACGGTTTTCGGAAAGCCGTGATAGCCGACGTTGGCCGGCACCGCTTTCTGCACGTTGACGATGTAGTCGTTGCACAGCCGATCCAGTTCATCGGTGGTCACGCCGGCCTTGACGTGCGGCACCAGCATTGCCAGCACTTCAGCGGCGAGTTTGCCGGCAGCACGCGATTGCGCGATGTCGGCCGGGGTGTTGATCTTGATCTGGTTTCTCATGCGCTGACGGCTTCCTGAGTCAGTTGTTGCAGATCCAGCCCGCCGTTCTGTTCGGCGCGGATCAGCAAGCGGCAAATGGCGCTGTGGTCGAGGTTGGGATGCAGTTCGGCGAGCATGCCGATGCGCATCCAGTGCTCGGCCTGCGCGTTGATCGAGCGGCTGAGGGCGTTGCTGGAGATACGCAGGTTCTCGTGCATGTCCTCTGAAATCTTTACGATGCCCATATATGAATCCGATACGATATGTATATGGATCGTATATTAGCCAAGGCTTAAGCGAAATTGCAAATCAACCCAGCGCCGCATCGAAAAACGATGAGATAAGCCGACTGGAACGCCGCTCCGCCAAGCAGTACAAATAAGTCTCGGTAAAGAGTTCTTCGCCCTCGATTCTGATCGTGCGGATGTTCGGGTCGGCAATGAACTCCGCTTCTGACACCACCCCCAACCCCAGCCCGCGCACCACCGCCTCACGCAACGCCTCACGACTGCCAATTTCCATGGCGATCCTCGGTTTCACCTGCGCCGCATTCAGAGCCTGTTCCAGCACCAGTCGTGTGGTCGAACCGGGCTCGCGTTGCAGCAGCCGCTGCCCTTCCAGTTCCTCCAGCCGCACGCTGCCACGATTGGCCAGTGGATGTTCATGGTGGGCGAACAAGATGATCGCGTGCCGCGCATAACGCACCGAACACAACGCCGGATCATCCTGACGCCCGGCCAGCACGGCGATGTCGGTCACATAGTTTTCCAGGTCCGACAATACCTGCGCCGAGTTGCCGACGCGGATCGACACATCGATATTCGGATGCTGTTGCAAATAGCTGTCGACCATTTCGATCACATGAAACGGCCCCACCGCACCAACCTTGAGCTGGCCGCTGTCGAGCCGTCCGGAGTCGCGCAGCAGGTTGTGCGCTTCCAGTTCCAGCAAGGCAATCCGTTGCGCGATCGGCAGCAACTGCCGCCCGACATCGGAAAGCTCGATCCGCCGCCCGCGCCGATGGAACAGCTCAACATTGTGCTGGCGTTCCAAGGCTTGTACTTGCGTGGTCAGGGTCGGCTGGCTCAAGCCTGACGCCCGCGCCCCGGCACTGAAACTGCCGTGACGGGCGACGGCGAGAAAGGCCCGCAGTTTGGCGCTGGACATCCATAGACTCCATCAATAGTTAGCTGTCGTTTCGCATATTGAATTGATTGAATGACTGTCACGTGACAGACCTAGCCTGTGGCAACTCCCAACCACACCGTGGAATGCCATGAAAACAATCAAACAGTTTCTGCGTGTCGCCAGCCTCACCGTCATTGCCCTCGGCGCCAGCCAGGTCTGGGCCAAGGACAAACTGACCATTGGCTTGATCCCCTCGGAAGATTCCCAGTGCGATGATCGAATCGAGCAAACAGGTGCTCGACGATCTGCAAGCCAAAATCGGCATGCCGGTGGTGCCGTTCGTGGCTACCGACTACAACGGCATCATCGAAGCGCTGCGTTCGGGCAAGCTCGATGTCGCCTACCTCGGGCCGTTCTCCTACGTGCTGGCGACCTCGGTGGCGGATGTCGAGGCGTTCTCGGTGGCGGTGACCAAGAAGACCGGGCAGAGCGCGTACAAAAGCGTGATTCTGGCGCGCAAGGACAGCGGCATTCATTCGCTGGCCGACCTCAAGGGCCATACGTTTGCATTCGTCGACCCGAGCTCAGCGTCCGGGCATCTGTTTCCCAAGGCTGGCCTTGAGCAGGCCGGTTTTGCTCCGGACAGCCTGTTCAAACGGGTGATTTTCTCCGGCTCCCACGACGCCAGCATCCTCGCGGTGGAGAACAAGAAAGTCGACGCGGCAGCCGTGGCTGACCGCATCTTCGCCAGCGCCGTGGCCAAGGGCGTGGTGAAGCAGGATGACTTTGAAATCGTCTGGAGTTCCAAGCCGATTCCTGAGTCGCCGATGGTCTGGCGCAAGGCGCTCGATCCGCAACTGAAGAAGAAAATCGCCGACGCGCTGGCTTCAATCAAGGACGTGCCGTGGGGTGATCAGGGCGTGCTCAATGGTTTCCAGCCGACCACCGACGCGTCGTATGACGTGGTGCGCGAAACCGCCAAGGTGCTCGATCTCGATTTGCGGAGCATGAAATGATCAGCATCCGCCAACTGACCAAACACTACGGCAGCAACCCGGTGTTGCGCGGCATCGACCTTGAAGTCGCTGCGGGCGAATTCGTCGTGGTGCTCGGTCAGTCCGGCGCTGGCAAATCGACCTTGCTGCGTTGTATCAATCGCTTGGCGCAGGCCGACAGCGGCACGCTGAACGTGGCCGGCATCGACGCCCTCCCCTGCCCTGACACCAGCGTTCTGCGCCGTGAAGTGGCGACGATTTTTCAGCACCACAACGTCGTGCCTCGCTTAAGCGTTTTGAAGAATGTGCTGACCGGTCGCCTCGGTTCCGTCGGCACCCTTGCCTCGATTCTGCAACTGTTCCGCCGTGACGATGTGGCGCTGGCGATGCAATGCCTGGAGCGCGTCGAACTGGCGCACAAGGCTGGCGAGCGCACCGATTCGTTGTCTGGAGGACAAAAACAGCGCGTCGGCATCGCCCGCGCCTTGGCGCAACGACCGCAGGTGATTCTGGCCGATGAACCGATTGCCAGTCTCGACCCGAAGACCGCTCGCCTGGTGTTGCAGTACTTGCGCGATGCTACCCGCGAACTGGGCATCACCGTGCTGTGCAATCTGCATCAGGTCGAATACGCCCGTGAGTTCGGCGACCGCGTGGTCGGCCTCGCGCACGGCAGTCTGGTGTTCGATGGCAAAGCGTCGAGCATGACCGACGCCGATCTGGCGCGAATCTATCCGGGGCAATCAACAGAGTCCTCCGCTGACGTCCCGACGACCACCCTGTCCTACCGCACTGTATCGAGGGCCTGAGCATGCAATCGCAAAACTATCAGTGGGTCGGCGATCGTCCCCGTGGCCCGCGCAGTTGGCTGACCACCGGCGCCGTCGTCCTGATCGTGCTGTGGACGCTGAACTGGAGCGCACAAGGCGCGCAGCTCAGCCTCGGTGAACTGGCCGCCGGGTTGCCCCAGATCGGCGACTTTCTCTCGCGCACCTTTCCGCCGGACCTGAGCATCCTGCCGCGTCTGATCGCGCCTGCGGTGGAAACCTTGCAGATCGCCATTTGGGGAACCCTGCTTGGCGTCTTACTGGCGATTCCAATGTCGTTTCTCGCCGCGCGCAATTTGAGCCGCAACCGCTGGCTGTTTCACGCCACCCGCCAGGCACTGAATTTCACCCGCAGCATCAACGAACTGATCCTCGCCCTGATCTTCGTCTCGGCGGTTGGCCTCGGCCCGTTCCCCGGCGTATTGGCGCTGGCTCTGCATGGCCTGGGCATGCTCGGCAAATTCTTCGCCGAGAGCATCGAAGAGATCGACCAAGGCCCGATTGAAGCGCTGCAAGCGACCGGTGCGCGGCCGTTGCAGGTGATTGTGTTTGGTGTTTTGCCGCAGGTCATCACCGCGTGGATTGCGGTGATCCTGTACCGCTTCGAGGTCAACCTGCGCTCGGCCACGGTGCTGGGCATGGTCGGTGCCGGCGGTTTGGGGTTCGAGCTGGTGAGCAGTCTCAAGCTGTTCAAATATCAGGAAACCGCGACCTGCATCATCGTCGTCACCTTCATGGTGATAGTCGCCGACGCCATCTCCAGCCGCCTGCGCGCGGCGATCCAGAGCGGTTCGGCGCACTAGCGTAAAGCTGCTATCGGCTCAGCCGATTCAAACCTGCGATTTATCGATTTGTGCCGTTGTCGGTCGCCCTCGACTATGTGACCACACGACAACAACAAGAAGGATTGACCATGACTGCCCGCTTCCAGAACCCCGTCGATACCCGTTTCGGCTGGGGCAGCCTGCAAGACCTTGCCGCCATCACCGAGCAGCAGCGCGTCGCCCTCGTAACCTTCCCTGAGGCCCGAGGGCTGGGCTTGGTGGACCGTTTGCAAAGCTTGCTCGGCGAACGCCTGATCTACGTTTTCGAAGACGTCCAGCCCAACCCCGACGTCGCCCATCTGCGCAGCACTTACGAGCACTTCTGGCAACACGCCGCTGATTGTGACGTGGTCCTCGCCGTGGGCGGCGGCAGCGCCATCGATACCGCCAAGGCGTTGATCGTCGGCACCGAATCCGGCCGTTTCGATGAACTGCTGAGCCTGCTGGCGACAGGCAAACCGTTCACCCCGGCCCGTTGCAAACAACTGATCGCCGCACCGACTACTGCCGGCACGGGCAGCGAAGTCACGCCGTGGGCGACGATCTGGGACAGCGCCAGCCAGAAGAAATACTCGCTTCATCTGGATTGCACCTGGCCACGGGTGGCGATCATCGACCCGCAACTGATGCTCACCGTGCCGGCCGGCGTCACCGTTTCCACCGGGCTCGACGCCCTGTCGCACGCGCTGGAGGCGATCTGGAACGTCAACGCCAACCCGGTCTCAGACACCTTTGCCATTTCCGCAATTGAAGACATTCTCGAATGCCTGCCGCGTTTGCACAAAGATCTGTCGAGCCAAGAGTTGCGCACGCGCATGGCACTGGCCGCACTCAAGGCCGGGCTGGCGTTTTCCAACACCAAAACCGCGCTGGCGCACTCGATTTCCTATGAGATGACCTTGCGCCACGGTTTGCCCCACGGCATCGCCTGCTCCTTCACCTTGCCGCTGGTTTTGGGTTTGGCCTGGGGCCACGACGCTACTCGCGACCGTACCTTGCAACGGGTATTCGGCGCGGACCTGAGCAAAGCCCAACAGCAACTGCGCGAGTTCCTGCACAGCCTCGGGGTGAAGACCGAGTTTGCCGATTACGGCGTCTCGGCCAAGGACGCCGAAGCCATCATCCAGCTCGCAATGCAAGGTGCGCGCGGCAAGAACTTCATCGGTTCACAAGCCGCCTGACGCCTGATAACACCCGAGTCACCCAAGCACCACCAGCGGCATGCAGCCGCGGTGATTTCCTGTCGCACCAAAAAAGAGTGCACCCCGCCGACGACACCCGGCGGGAACCGACAACAATAAGGAAAAGATCATGAATCGTGCCGAAACAATGCCTGGTCTCGCCGTCCGTTCTGCCTCGTTCCGGGTCGCGCAGTGGCGCATGCTGCTGGCGGCGATGTTCTGTTACCTGTTTTTCTACACCGGGCGGCAGACCTTCGGTTTTGCCATTCCGGGGATTCAGGCCGAGTTCGGCCTGAGCAAGGAAACCCTCGGCTGGGCCTCTGCAGCGATGCTCTGGGCCTACGCGATTGGCCAGGCGATCAACGGCAACCTCGCCGATAAATTCGGTGGCCGACGGATCATGACCCTCGGTGCGGTGCTGTCTTGCGGTGCCAACTGGGTGACCAGTTTTGCCGGTGGGTTCACCAGCCTGATTCTGCCGTGGGGCGTCAACGGTTACTTTCAGGCCTTGGGCTGGGCGCCGGGTGGTCGACTGATTGCCAATTGGTGGGCAGCAGGTGAGCGCGGCAAGGTCTATGGTTTTTACACCTTCGCCGCCGGTTGCGCGTCGATTCTGTCGTACGTCACCTCTATCGTCGTGCTCGAAGTGCTGCAACTGGAATGGCGCTGGATCTTCCGTTTGCCCGTGCTGCTGATGCTCGCCGGCGGGATCATTTTTTATCTGGTGGCCCGCGAACGCCCGCAGGATCTGGGCTTCGAACCGGTGGGTGATACCGGTGTGGCCAACGCTGACGACAAACATCAGGAAGCCGCGCAGGGCGAAGTCGAGTCCTCGGCACAACGCTATAAAGCGGTGCTGAAGAATCCCCGCCTGCTGATCGCTGCGCTGTCCCTGGGCTTTCAGAACGCGGCGCGCTACGGCTTGATCGTCTGGGTGCCGGTGCACTTTCTCGGCGCCAACTGGAAAAGCGGCGACAGCATGGTCGACCCGAAATGGATCACCGTCGCCCTCCCCGTCGGCATGGCGGTTGGCGCGTTGAGCAATGGCTGGGTGTCGGACAAGTTGTTCGGCTCCAAGCGGTATCTGGCGATCATGCTCTATATGGTGCTGGGCGCGGCGACCAGCCTGTGGATGTGGAGCCTGCCACCACACAGCGTCATCGGCCTGATCGCCCTGTTCCTGTGCGGCTTCTTCGTCTACGGCCCGGCCTCGAGTTTCTGGGCGCTGTGCCCCGATCTGGTCGGTGCCAAACGCGCCGGTACGGCGACCGGAATCATGAACTTTTCCTCCTACCTGTTCGCCGGCCTGGCCGAGCCGATGATCGGTCGTTTGCTTGACACCACGGCAAACACGTCTCTCATCTTCATAGTGGTCACCAGCGCCTGCCTGTGCAGCGCGGCAGTGGCATTGTTCATTCGACGCTGACGGGGCTTGCATGTACCAGTATCACAAGTGGTTGCGTTCGTTTCATGCGGTGGCCAAGACCGGCAGTTTTACCCTTGCGGCAGAGTTCCTCAGCGTCGGTCAGCCGACCGTCAGCGAACAGGTCAATGCGCTGGAAAACACCTTCTCGGTCGAGCTGTTCCATCGCCGTGGCCGCTACATCGAAATGAGCGCCGCCGGGCACAAGCTCTATGCGATCACTCAGGGCCTGTTCGGCCAGGAAGATGAAGCCGTGCAACTGTTGCAGAGCTTCAAGCAGCGCAAGACCGGCATGCTGCGCCTCGGCGCGGTGTCACCGCCGATTGCCATGAACCTGACCTATGAGCTGATGCAGCGCCATCCGGATATCGAACTGGAAACCTCGTTTTCTTCGGAAAAGGACACCCTGGCGCGGTTGTTCAACTTTGATATCGACGTGGCGATTCTGGCTTTGTCGGAATTCGATGAGCGCTTCCACACGCGGTTGTATCACCGCTATCCGATCATCGCCGTGGTGCGTGATGACCATCCGTGGGCCCGCCAGGCGCAGGTTCACATCAGTGAAATCAGCGGCGAAAAATGGGTGATGCGCGAATCCAGTGCGCGCACCCGGCAACTGGTGGAAGAAAGCTGCAAGCGCCTCAATATAGATCTCAACTGCGTCATGCAACTCAACAGCCGCGAAGCCATCGTCCACGCGATCGTCAAAGGCATCGGCATCGGATTTGTCTCGGCGGTCGAGTACGCCGAAACCCCGGGCACCACGCCGATCACCTTTGTCGATCACCCGTTTTTCATCGAATACCACCTGTGCTGCCTCGGCATCCGCCGGAACCGGCCAGTGATTGCCGAACTGTTTGATGCGAACCCACCGCTGACCTGATCAGCACTGACCCTTGAACCGCCTACCTCATTGCCGAGGGACGGCCCACGCTTACCTGAAAACGGAGATTGACCATGCAGTACCAACAACCGACTCACCTGCAAGCCGCGATCCTCGACTGGGCCGGCACCGTTGTCGATTTCGGCTCGTTTGCGCCAACGCAAATCTTCGTCGAAGCCTTTGCCGAGTTCGGCGTCGCGGTATCGCTGGAAGAAGCGCGCGGGCCGATGGGCATGGGCAAGTGGGATCACATCCGCACCCTGTGCAACCTGCCGCAGGTTGCCGAGCGTTACCGCGCGGCGTTTGATCGCTTGCCGAGTGACGAAGATGTAACGGCAATCTACGAGCGTTTCATGCCGCTGCAGATCGAAAAAATCGCCCTGCACTCGGCGTTGATCCCGGGTGCGCTCGAGGCGATTGCGGCGCTGCGCGACAAGGGTTTGAAAATCGGTTCGTGCTCCGGTTATCCGGCGGTGGTGATGGCCAAGGTTGTCGAACTGGCGCGGGAAAATGGCTATGTCGCCGATCATGTCGTTGCCACCGATGAAGTGCCCAATGGCCGGCCGTATCCGGCGCAGGCGTTGGCCAACGTGATTGCTTTGGGCATCGATGACGTGGCCGCCTGCGTCAAGGTCGACGACACCTGGCCGGGAATTCTCGAAGGCCGCGCCGCCGGGATGTGGACGGTGGCGTTGACCTGCTCCGGCAACGCACTGGGCCTGACCTATGAGCAATACAAGGCGTTGCCGTCGGATCGACTGGCGGAAGAACGCGCGCGGATCGGCAAGATGTTCGCCCCTTCGCGCCCGCACTACCTGATCGACACCATCGCCGAGCTGCCCGAAGTGATCGAAGACATCAATGCGCGCCTGGCCCGGGGCGAAACTCCACAGTCCTGCTGATTGATCGTCCGCACCCTGCGCTGATCGTTCCCACGCTCTGCGTGGGAATGCAGCCCGTGACGCTCCGCGTCACTGGACGCGGAGCGTCCCTAGAGGCGTTCCCACGCGGAGCGTGGGAACGATCAACAGCCAAATCGCGGGCAAAAAAAAGCTGCCAAAACTGGCAGCAAAAACTTTAAGAACACGCGATGTATTGACCTCAGCATAGACGCCGGATAATGACAGTGTCGTGACAGTCGCAAATTCATTCAATCGCCCCGCCCCCGTCATCAGGATGTCATCAAGATCACGGCAGAATCCTCGCAAACCGTCTTGAGCCTCGCGACGGATGCTCTGCAAGGATTCCCATGAAAGACGACGCCTCGCTGTTTGCCGCCATCGACCTGGGTTCTAACGCCTTTCGCCTGATGATCGGCCAGTCGGTGCGCAGCCGCAAAGGCTTGCAGATTCAGGAAGTGAAAACCCTGCGCGAACCGGTGCGCCTCGCCGAAGGCTTTGATGGCGGCGCACTGGATGCCTTGGCACTGGATCGCGGCTGGCAGGCGTTGGCGCGGTTCGGCAAGAAGCTGCGCGGTTTCGAGGCCGGCCGGGTTCGTGCGGTGGCCACCAGCGCGGTGCGTGAAGCGGACAACGCGCAACTGTTTCTGGCCAGTGCCGAGCGGCATCTGGGCTTTCCCATCGACGTCATTTGCGGCCATGAAGAGGCGCGGCTGGTCTACGCCGGCGTAACTCACGCCTTGCCCAGCGCCGACGACCTGCGCCTGGTGGTCGACATCGGCGGCGGCTCCACCGAGCTGATCCTCGGCCAGGGCTCACAACCCTTGTTAACCGAAAGCATCGCCATCGGCAGCGGCACCTTGAGCACGCGATTCTTTCGCGGCGGCGATGTGTCCGCCGGCGCGCTACAGGAGGCCGAACGCTTCGCCATCCTGCAGTTTGAAAAAGTTGCCCGGCGCTACCGTGCTCAGGGCTGGCAGCAAACCATCGGCTCTTCCGGCACCGCGCGCATGCTCGCCAAAGTACTCAAGACCAATCGCCTCAACGACTTCGGCCAGGACGGCATCACCTACGGCGGCCTGCTGCGCCTGTCGCTGCTGTTGTTGAAGGTAAACAACGTGCAACAGCTCAAGCTCGCAGGCCTGCAACCACACCGCCAGAGCATTCTGCCCGGCGGTCTGGTGTTAATACTGGCGGCATTCAAAGTGTTCGGTATCGCACAAATGCTGCCCTCCGAACCGGGCCTGCGTCTGGGCGTGTTGCACGGTTTGATGAGCCAGCACTAATCCTCGCCGCAACAGATTCGTCTCCCCTTCGGCGGCTTGATCGACTACCATGCCGCCGCTGGTTCCCGAACGGGACTAATAGGGAATCCGGGGTGCTTGCACAGCATTGACCGGAACTGCCCCCGCAACTGTAGGTGCCGAGCCTGCTCCACGACTGCCACTGGGTGAATCCCGGGAAGGCCGGAGCCAGGCGATGACGCATCAGTCAGGAGACCTGCCGGCACAGTGATTACTAACCGGCGGGGTGTCCGGGAAGGACATCGTGCCGTGCGCGTCTTCGTTGGCTGCTCGGCCTTGCGCTGTTTTCCTGACCGCGTTCGATGGTGTGTTTCCAGACCGTACTCTCCCGCTCCCCGTACGGTTCCCCTGGAGACTGCCCCATGCTGCTGCCCCGCATCGCCACCCTCATTACCGGCCTGAGCCTTGGCGCCCTGGCGCAGGCGGCACCGACTGTCTATCCACTGACGGTCGAGAACTGCGGCAGCACCCTGACCTTCCAGTACGCACCGACGCGCACCGTGACCATCGGCCAGGCCGGCACGGAGATGCTCTACGCCATGGGCCTGGGCGACAAAGTCGTCGGCACCTCACTGTGGTTCAACAATGTGCTGGCCAAATACAAGGCACAAAACGACCAGATCGAGCGCCTGGCTGACAACGAGCCGAGTTTCGAATCGGTAATCGGCAAGCGTCCGGAACTGGTCGCCGTGGAACTGGAATGGATGGTCGGCCCGCAAGGCGCGGTGGGCACGCGCGAGCAGTTTCATGAACTGAAGATTCCAACGTACCTGCTGCCTTCCGATTGCGAAGCCAAGGACAACCTCGTCGGCGCCGATGGCACGCGACTGGCGCCGTTTCGCATCGAGACGATTTACAAAAGCGTGAGCCAACTGGCGCAGATCTTCGATGTTCAGGAGCGTGGCCAGCAGCTCAATGATCAACTCAAGGCGAGTCTCGCCAAATCGATTGCCACCGCCCAAGGCAAACAGCTCAAAGACGCCAGCGCGCTGGTGTGGTTCTCCAGCGCACAAATGGACATCGAGCCGTTCGTGGCCGGGCACAAAGGCGTTCCCGATTTCATGCTCAGCACCCTCGGCGTGCGCAACGTGGTGGCGTCCGATGAGGAGTGGCCAACCGTCGGTTGGGAAACCATCGCCAAGGCCAATCCGACCTTCCTGGTCATCGCGCGCATGGATCGTCGACGTTTCCCCGCCGACGACTATGAAAAGAAACTCGCCTTCCTGCGCAGTGATCCGGTGACGCGCAACATGGACGCGGTGAAACACAACCGCATCATCATTGTCGACGCCATGGCCCTGCAGGCGAGCCTGCGCATGTTCGAGGGCATTGAGCAATTGGCCACGGCCATCAACGGCTATGACCTGTCGCAATGAGTGCCAGCCTGATCCGCACGCTCCTGGCCCTGGCGACCCTGTTGATTGCAGTGGTCGCCGGCGTGGCCATCGGTGAAACCTCGATTGCACCGGACGTGGTGTTGCAAGTGCTGGCGAACAAATTGTGGGGCGCCGGGCATGTCCTCGACCCGATCGATGAAGGCATCGTCTGGAACTACCGCCTGACCCGGGCATTGGTCGCGGCCGCATGCGGTGCAGGGTTAGCGACCTGCGGAGTGATTTTACAGTCGCTGCTGCGCAATCCGTTGGCCGATCCCTATCTGCTGGGCATTTCTGCCGGCGCCTCGACCGGGGCGGTGATGGTCGCACTGCTTGGCGTAGGTGCCGGGATCATCTCACTTTCGGTCGGTGCCTTCGCCGGCGCGGTCACGGCGTTCGTGCTGGTGATTGTGCTGGCGCGGGTCAGCGGCTCGGCCAGCGGTACCGGGCAGATCATTCTCGCGGGGATTGCCGGTTCGCAGCTGTTCAATGCGCTGACAGCGTTTCTGATCACTCGCTCGGCCAGCTCCGAGCAGGCGCGCGGGATCATGTTCTGGTTGCTGGGCAATCTTGGCGGCGTGCGCTGGCCATCGGTGTGGCTGGCGGTGCCAGTGGCCGTATTGGGGTTGGTTGTCTGCCTGTGGCATCGGCGGGCGCTGGATGCGTTTACCTTTGGTGCGGATTCGGCGGCGTCGCTCGGCATTCCGGTGCGGCGTGTGCAGATTCTGCTGATCGGTTGTGCAGCGCTGGTGACGGCAGTGATGGTGTCGATTGTCGGCTCGATCGGTTTTGTCGGTCTGGTCATTCCTCATGCCGCGCGTCTGTTGCTGGGCACCGGTCATGCGCGGTTGCTGCCGGCCAGTGCGTTGGGTGGCGCGGTGTTTCTGATAGCCGCCGATGTGCTGTCGCGCACACTGATCAAGGGCCAGGTGATTCCGGTCGGGGTGATTACCGCGCTGGTCGGCGCGCCGGTGTTCGCCTTGATTCTGGTCGGCCGCAGGTCGGCACGATGAACAGTGTCTTGAGTTGTTCCGGCCTGAGCTTCAGGGTGCGCGGCGCCGAGTTGCTCAACGGTGTCAGCCTTGAGGTTCAGCGTGGCGAAACCCTGGGCATTGTCGGGCCGAATGGCGCGGGCAAATCCACTCTGTTGAAGTTGCTGGCCGGGCTGCGTGAACCGAGCGCTGGCCAGGTGCTGCTTGAAGGTCAACGCCTGGGCAAAATGGCTCGACGGAGCATTGCGCAAAAGCTTGCGGTGGTTGAGCAACAAGCTGATACCGACGATGGCATTCGCGTGTTCGACGCAGTGGCGTTGGGGCGTACGCCGTGGTTGTCGGCGCTGCAACCGTGGTCGCAGGCCGACGACGCGATTGTTCAGCAGGCGCTGACCGACGTTGACGCAATGCACCTGCGCACGCGTCTGTGGCGCAGCCTGTCCGGCGGTGAACGGCAGCGGGTGCACATCGCCCGGGCACTGGCGCAGCGGCCGCAGATTCTGTTGCTCGACGAGCCGGCCAATCACCTCGACATTCAGCATCAACTGACCATTCTCAACGTGGTGCGGGCGTTGCCGGTGACCACGCTGATCGCTCTGCATGATCTCAATCAGGCGCTGAAGTGTGATCGTCTGGCGGTGCTGGAACGCGGGCGGCTGGTGGCGTTGGGCGAACCGTTGGCGGTGCTGACGCCGCAGCGCTTACAGGAGACGTTCGGGGTCAGGGCGCATTACCTGACGGACCCGTTCGATGGGGCGCAGATTCTCAGATTTCACTCATGACGTTGTGCATGTGGGTTGTTTGCCAGACCGGGTCAGCGTCGACGTCGATAATCTTGAAGCCTTGGCGCTGCCAGAATTCGATGGCGCCCGGCAGAAATGGATGGGTGTGCAGGTAGATCACCTCGACGCCGTCGGCGAATGCCAGGTCTTTGAGTGATCGGTACAACGCCGCGGCCAACCCGGAACGCCGTTGTGAAGGCACGACGAACAGGCGCACGATTTCCACTACCTTGCGGCCGGGATAATCAAGGTTCGGGAAGCGTCGGTCGTAGGAGAGATAGCCGATCGAGGCCACAATCTGCCCCGCATGACGAGCGATCAGAAAGCGCCCTGCCCCACGCAGATAAACCTCGGCAAAACGCGCCAGATCGTCGGGTATGCCGGTCGCGCTGAGCTTGGGGAAAAGCTCGGCGCGGGCGTTTAGAACAAAATCCAGCACCTCGGGAATGTCTGCGTCAGACACGGTTTGGATAACGGGTTGATGATTCATGCAGCGGCAAACACCTGGATTGCGGCTGGCCACAGTAGCAACAACAGGTCCCGCGAGGCCATCCAGAATTTCATGACTTGCCCAAAACCCTGTGGGAGCGAGCTTGCTCGCGAAGGCGGCAGATCATCCAACATTGATGTTGACTGAAAGGACGCTTTCGCGAGCAAGCTCGCTCCCACAGGTGTTGTATTTCATGCAAGCCGAGCGTTATGCCAGCTCTTTGCGCAGTTGCCGGGCGGCGGTAACCATGTGCACCAGCGCCGCTTCGGTTTCTGGCCAGCCACGGGTTTTCAAACCGCAATCCGGGTTGACCCACAGCCGCTCGGCCGGAATCCGCTTGGCAGCCTTGCGCAGCAGATTAGCCATTTCCGAAGCATCCGGGATGCGTGGCGAGTGGATGTCGTAGACGCCCGGGCCGATTTCGTTCGGGTAGGAAAAAGCCTCGAAGGCATCCAGCAACTCCATGTCGGAACGCGAGGTTTCGATAGTGATCACGTCGGCATCCATCGCTGCAATCGACTCAATCACATCGTTGAATTCGCTGTAGCACATGTGCGTGTGGATCTGCGTTTCGTCACGCACACCGGAGGCGCATAGGCGGAATACTTCCGTCGCCCAGTCCAGATAAGGCTGCCACTGCGCCTGACGCAACGGCAGACCTTCACGGAACGCCGCTTCGTCGATCTGCACGATCTTGATGCCGGCGGCTTCCAGATCGACCACTTCATCGCGGATCGCCAGCGCCAGTTGCCGGGCCTGCACTTCACGGCTGACATCCTCACGCGGGAACGACCACATCAGCATGGTCACCGGGCCGGTCAGCATGCCTTTCATGACCTTGTCGGTCAGACCTTGGGCGTAGCGAATCCACTCGACCGTCATGGCTTTCGGGCGGCTGAGGTCGCCGAAGATCACCGCCGGTTTCACGCAACGCGAACCGTAGCTCTGCACCCAGCCAAACCGGGTGAATACGTAGCCGTCGAGTTGCTCGGCGAAGTACTCGACCATGTCGTTGCGCTCGGCCTCACCGTGCACCAGCACATCGAGGCCCAGACGTTCCTGGATTTCCACCGCGTGGCGAATCTCGCTGTGCATGGCTTCGGTGTATTCGGCTTCGGTCAGCTTGCCCTGTTTGAACGACTGACGAGCGAGGCGGATCGACGCGGTTTGCGGGAACGAACCGATCGTCGTGGTCGGGAACAGTGGTAGATCAAGACCTGCGCGCTGTTTGGCGATGCGCTGGGCAAACAGCGACTGACGCTGGCTGTCCTTGGCCGTGATCGCCGCAACTCGCGCCTGAACCGCAGGTTTGTGAATGCGCGGGGAAGCTGCACGTGCAGCCTGCACCGAGCGACTTTCAGTCAATGCACGTAGCACTTTCGGCGCTTCCGGCTGATTGACGGCATGCGCCAGAATTGCCACTTCTTCACACTTCTGGACGGCAAAGGCCAGCCAGCTTTTCAGTTCGGCATCGAGTTTGTCTTCACGGCCCAGATCCACCGGGCTGTGCAGCAGCGAGCAGGACGGCGCGACCCACAGGCGATCACCCAGACGCTCATGGGCATGGCGCAATGTCGCCAAGGCGTTTTCCAGATCGCAGCGCCAGACATTCCGGCCATTGACCACGCCCAGGGACAACACTTTGTAGGCCGGCAGACGATCGAGAATGGTCGGGTACTGCTCCGGTGCGCGCACCAGATCAATGTGCAGACCATCGACAGGCAGGTTGGCAGCCAGACCAAGGTTTTCTTCCAGACCACCAAAGTAAGTCGCGAGCAGTTTCTTCAGTGGATCACGCTGAATCTGGTTGTAGGCACGCTCGAACGCGTTCTTCCATTCCTGCGGCAGATCAAGGACCAGAATCGGCTCGTCGATCTGTACCCATTCCACACCTTGAGCGGCGAGGCGCGCGAAGATCTGGCCGTACAGCGGCAGCAAACGATCGAGCAATTCCAGCTTGTCGAATTCCGCGCCCTTGGCCTTGCCCAGCCACAGATACGTCAGTGGGCCGATAATCACCGGTTTGACGTTGTGGCCCAGCGCACGGGCTTCTTCGACTTCTTCGAACAACTGCTCCCAGCCCAACTGGAACTGTTGATCCGCACTGAATTCCGGGACCAGGTAGTGATAGTTGGTGTCGAACCACTTGGTCATTTCCTGGGCGTGCGCACCGCCGCAGCAACTGTCGCTGACGCCACGGGCCATGCCAAATAGGGTTTGCAGATTGGCTTTGCCGTCGTGTGGACGGAAGCGCTCAGGGATTACGCCAAACATCAGCGAGTGCGTCAGCACTTGGTCGTACCAGGCGAAATCGCCGACCGGAAGCAATTCGATACCGGCGTTTTTTTGCAGGTCCCATTGGGCCTTGCGCAGTTCACGGCCAACATCACGCAGGCCGGCCTCGTTCAGTTCTCCTTTCCAGAACGCCTCTTGCGCTTTCTTCAGTTCGCGGTCGCGACCGATGCGCGGAAATCCAAGGGAATGGGCCAGTGCCATAACAAACAACTCCAATGTCCTGTTGATGGCGGCCATTGTCGGCATCGGTCACTGGTGAGACAAACTCATTTTAATCGCGATCAACACGAGTTTCCCTCATGATCAAAAGATTGCTGCTTGTCGCTTGTAAACACTCCGTAGCCGAGAGCGCGCGTGAAGGATGAACGGTTTTTTGCGCCAGGGAATTTCTCGCCAATTCAAGCTGTTCGTCGCCCTGAAGACGCCCTTTGAAAACTCAATGACGCCTCTGTGTAAACGTACTCGAACCCGCCCCGGCAGGTCTCTGATTTCGATCTATGGTTAGATCGAAATGGCAGCATTTGCGGCCGACTAAAGGTTGCGACAGCTGATGTCTGAGCCTATGTTGCACGCGAGTCTTTTCCCCGCGATTGGAACGCGATCAACACCATTAAGAGGTGAAGAAATGTCAAAGGAATCACGCCCTGCCGTACTTGGGCTGATAGGCAACACTCCGCTGGTTCAAGTCACTCGTTTCGATACTGGCCCGTGCACACTGTTTCTCAAGCTCGAATCGCAGAACCCCGGTGGTTCGATCAAGGACCGTATCGGTCTGGCCATGATCGACGCTGCCGAGCGTGATGGTCGTCTGCAACCCGGCGGCACCATCGTTGAGGCCACCGCCGGCAACACCGGCCTGGGCCTGGCACTGGTGGGCCGCGCCAAAGGTTATCGCGTGGTGCTGGTGGTGCCAGACAAAATGTCCACCGAGAAAGTCCTGCACTTGAAGGCCATGGGCGCCGAAGTGCACATCACCCGCTCCGACGTCGGCAAGGGCCATCCCGAGTATTACCAGGATGTCGCCGCCCGTTTGGCGAAAGACATTCCCGGCGCATTCTTCGCCGACCAGTTCAATAACCCGGCCAACCCGCTGGCCCACGAATGCAGCACCGCGCCGGAGATCTGGGCGCAGACCGAACATGACCTCGACGCGATCGTCGTCGGTGTCGGTTCGGCCGGTACGCTGACGGGCCTGAGCCGCTTCTTCAAACGCGTGCAGCCGGATCTGGAAATGGTCCTCGCCGATCCGGTCGGTTCGGTGATGGCGCAATACAGCCGCAACGGTTCTCTGCCCAAGCCCGGTTCATGGGCCGTGGAAGGCATCGGCGAGGACTTCATTCCGTCGATCACCGACCTCTCCAGCGTGCGCCACGCCTATTCGATCAGCGATGAAGAAAGCTTCGCTCACGCCCGCCAGTTGCTCAAGGCCGAAGGCATTCTCGGCGGCTCGTCGACCGGCACTCTGCTCGCTGCGGCGCTGCGTTACTGCCGCGAACAGACCGAGCCGAAACGTGTGGTCAGCTTCGTTTGCGACACCGGCACGCGTTACCTGTCGAAGGTTTACAACGACCAGTGGATGACCGATCAGGGCCTGTTGCAGCGCAAGGGCTACGGCGATTTGCGCGACTTGATCGCCCGGCGTTTCGAGGACGGCCGCGTGATCAGCGTAGGCCCGGATGACACCCTGCTCACCGCATTCCAGCGCATGCGCCTGGCGGATGTCTCGCAACTGCCGGTGCTGGTGGAAGGCAAGCAACTGGTCGGGGTGATCGACGAATCAGACATCCTGCTGGCGGTGCACGAAGACGCCGCCCGCTTCAGCCAATCGGTGTCCAGCGTGATGACCGACAAACTGCAGACCCTCGCCCCTGGCGCCAGCCTCGCTGAACTGGAAGCGGTGCTCAGCCGTGGCCTCGTCGCAATCATTGCCGATGCATCGGGCTTCCATGGCCTGATCACCCGCACCGACATGCTCAACCAATTACGGAGATCCCTCGCATGAGTCAGCACGACGATAAATCCCAAGGCTTCGCGACCCGGGTGATCCACGCCGGGCAGGAACCGGACCCGACCACCGGCGCGCTGATGCCGCCGATATACGCCAACTCCACCTATCTGCAAGACAGCCCCGGCGTGCACAAGGGTTTCGATTACGGCCGCTCGCACAACCCGACGCGTTTTGCCCTGGAGCGTTGCGTGGCGGACCTTGAAGGCGGCACCCAGGCGTTTGCGTTCGCCTCCGGGCTGGCGACGATTTCCACGGTGCTCGAACTGATCGATGCCGGTTCGCACGTGATCTCCGGCAATGACTTGTACGGCGGCACGTTCCGCCTGTTCGACAAGGTCCGTCAGCGCAGTGCCGGACACCGTTTCAGCTACGTCGATCTGACTGACCTGGCGGCGTTCGAAGCGGCGCTGCAGGACGACACACGCCTGGTGATTGTCGAGTCACCGACCAACCCGCTGCTGAGCCTGTCGGACCTCGCCGCTATCGCCCGTATCTGCCGCGCTCGCGGGATCATCAGCGTGGCCGACAACACCTTTGCCAGCCCGTATATCCAGCGGCCGCTGGAGCTGGGTTTCGACATCGTGCTGCACTCGACCACCAAGTACCTGAACGGTCACTCCGATGTAATCGGCGGCATCGCCGTGGTCGGCCAGAACCAAGAACTGGCCGAGAAGCTGGGCTTCTTGCAGAACGCGGTTGGTGCGATTGCCGGGCCGTTCGATGCATTTCTCACCCTGCGCGGGGTGAAGACTTTGGCCCTGCGCATGGAGCGTCATTGCAGCAACGCGCTGGATCTGGCGCAGTGGCTGGAGCAGCAACCGCAGGTCAAACGGGTCTACTATCCAGGGCTGCCGTCGCATCCGCAGCATGAGTTGGCCAAGCGCCAGATGCGTGGTTTTGGCGGGATGATTTCGGTTGATCTGAACAGCGATCTGGACGGTGCGCGACGCTTTCTCGAGAACGTGAAAATCTTCGCCCTGGCGGAAAGTCTGGGCGGCGTTGAAAGCCTGATCGAGCACCCGGCGATCATGACTCACGCGACCATTCCGGCTGATACCCGGGCGAAACTGGGGATTGGCGATGGCCTGGTGCGTCTGTCGGTGGGCGTCGAAGACGTCGAAGACCTGCGTGCCGATCTGGCGCAGGCGCTGCAAGCGATCTGACCTGGCAGGAACGACAAAGCCCGCACGAAGCGGGCTTTGGTGTTCGAGCAGGCGGCCAGTGCTGGTCTCTGGCTTACAAGGTTTATCGGGCTTCCCACAGTACCGGGTCAAATTGAAAGTTAGTGCCTCGGCTGCTTCACACGGCATAAGGGCTGGATCTCAGCGCGGAGATCTTTCTAACCGTGTACCTTTCGGAGCGCGCCCCACGCCCCCTTGCTATCCGATTGCGCATCAGTCTGCGTCTTCGCCTACATCTTTGAGCCTAGCAAAGCCTCGCCAACGCGGGTCAGTGTTTTTAGACTGATTCGAGCTTTGCCCGAATCGGGCAGGAAGAGAAGCGCCTAACGGCCGTCGATCCCCCACTGCACTAGCACATTTGTGCTAATCGACCGCCCTGTCCGCTGGCGTTATATTCCCCCGCACCCCTCGATGTTCCTCAACGTTGCCTGTTCGCAGCGTGCGGGATCGTTGTGCCTGGAAATCAGAACAACACCAAGGAAGAAACACCATGAAACTCCATGCAAACCTCTGCAAGATCGCCTTGGTCGGCGCTGTGCTGCTCGGCGTGGCCGGCTGCCAGACCGTCAAACCCACTGAAGCGAGCATGAAAGAACGCGCGCAAACGGTGATCGGTAAACCGGTGTCGAAAATCGACAACATCCGCAACGACAGCACCCTCACCTACTACACCGCCTACACCCCGGCCGGGGAATACAACTGTGAATTGCCCAGCGGCGTAATCATCGCTGTGGCGAGCATGGGCATCATGTCGCCGCCGCTGTCATGCCTGCCGAAAGGCGCCTCGCCGATTCCATTGCAGTAACTTCCCCGCCCGGTAAAGGACACCGTTTACTTATGAAAACCCTGATCGCAACACTCACCCTCAGCGCGCTGTTCCTCACCGGCTGCGCCACGCCGAAACAATGGGAAGCCACTGGCGGCAGCAAAAACGATGGCGTCGTCCAGGTCTCCTATGAACTGGGCCAATTCGAAAGCGGCCAGACCAGCGCCGAACAAGGCCTGACCGTCGCCGCACAACGCTGCAAGACCTGGGGCTACAAAAACGCCGAAGTCACCGGCTCCGAGAAAAACATCTGCCGCACCATGGGGCAGTACAACTGCCTGCAGACCACCATCACCCAGGACTACCTGTGCAAGCGCTGATCTGAAAATGTGGGACCCAGCCTGCTGGCCAAATCGCTAGCAGGCTGGCTCCCACAGGGATCTTGGCTGTGTCCGCGATGATCATTCACGAAACGCTTTCAGCGGGTTCGGGTTGTCGGTCGCGCAGGGCTCTCAAGGTCGCGCGCAGCTCGGCCGGGCGCACCGGTTTGGACAGGATGGCAATGTCGCGGTCGTGCAGGGCTGCCTGGATTTTTTCGACGTCGTGCCCGCTGATGATCATCGCCGGCACTCCCCAGCCTCTCTGCTTGCGCACATCGTCGATGCATTCGATGCCGGTAGCGTGAGTCCCAAGGTCATAGTCGGCAACGATGATATCGCAGTCTGTGATCAGATCCTCAGCCGTCGACTCGGCCTGAACCGAGCAGCCCCAGCGCTCCAGCAACGCTCAAGTCGCCAGCAACACATTACGATCATCCTCCACCAGGCACACCTTCAACCCGGTCAGCAGACCGACCTGACGCGCCTCATCACGATTGACAGTTACCTGCGGCGGCGCAGCGATTGGCAAGCCGTACAAGCTCACCGCCGTTCCCCGCCCGAGCCGCGAACGCAGAGTAACGCCGACACCAATCAACTCCCCCAGACGCTTGACGATCGACAGTCCCAGCCCGACGCCTTCGACATCCTTGTCGCGCACTTGCCGCACCCGATAGAACTCCTCGAACACCTTGCCCAGATGCTCTTCGGCAATGCCGTTGCCACGGTCATAAATCACGATGGCCAGCCCTGCCCCACGCCGGCGCACGCCGATCAACACCGGCCGCTGCGCACCGTATTTGAAGCAGTTGGACAGCACGTTCTGCACCATAGTCGCCAGCAACGCCGGGTCGGTCTGAACCCAGTAGGAACAAGGACGCAAACGCAGCTCGACCCCGGCCCAACGCGCCGCCTCGGCGTTCTGACGGATCAGCTCCACCAGCCATTCGCCGAGATTCACGCTTTGCAGTTTGGGCAACACGCGCCCGTTGTCGAGGGTGTACAGGTCGAGAATCGAGCGGAACAGTTGAGAGACGTTGAGCAACGAACGGTCGATGTTGTCGACCAACCGCCGCTCGTCCTCACCCAAGCGCGACTCACGCAGGCACGCAGTAAACAGTCCAATCGAATGAATCGGCTGGCGCAAATCATGACTGGCCTGAGCGAGAAATCGCGACTTTTCCAGATTCGCCGCCACCGCTTCTTCGGAGGACTTGCGCGTGCGCTCCAGCAACAAGTGCGCATAAAACGGAATCACCGTGCTGGTGAGCATCAGCATCAACACCATGAACGGTTGCGCTTGCCACACCGGCGTCAGCCGATAAACACACAGCAACGCCACTAACGCCAGCGCCGTGGCAATCGCCAGATAGCGCGAGCCATAGCGCATGCCGTTGCCGAGATTGACCCAGATAATCACCGCATACAGCGGCAACGCCGCCTCACCACCGATCACCAGCCCGAAGCAGGTGCCGGTGTAATCGTGGACCATGGCGAAAATCCGCCGTGCCGGGTAATGCCCCGGCCAGCGCGCAATCGCCTGGCGCAAGCCGATCGAGGCCAGCAAAAACACGATGATGTAGGTGATCACCGGCAAATAGGTATCGAAGCGCTGCCCCGGCAAAAAGCCGAGTATGAGCATGTAAACCACGGCAATGCTGGCGATGATAATGCGCAGATTGGCCTGATCGAGTTCAGTGTTTTTCTCGAACTTCATGGTAAACGTCCTTGTGCGGCAATCGTCAGATTCCGAATCAGCCTACAGGCAACCCGTGCGCTCGGTGCTAATGTGCAGACCTTGAGCCACGCCTGACCCAGGGAGGGTCATGCCATGACCTGCCGAATTATCATAGCCGACGATCACCCTTTGTTTCGTGAAGCGATGCTGCGCACGGTTGAGCGTTTGCTGCCTGACGCCGTCCTTGAGGAAGCCGGTGACCTCGACGCCGTACTGGCCCTTTTGCCTTTGGATGACGAGCCGGACACGCTGATTCTCGATCTCAGATTCCCCGGCCTGACCTGCGTCAGCCAGCTCGCCGAGCTGCGTCGACGCTTGCCGCGCACGACATTGATCGTGGTGTCGATGGTCGACGATCAAGCATTGATCAATGAAGTGATGGCCGCCGGTATCGACGGCTTTATCGGCAAAAACATCGCCCCCGATGAAATCGGTCAGGCGATTCTGGCGATTCGTGAAGGTGAGGTGCTGGTGAAGTTTGCGCCGTCCGGCTTGCTGCCGC
The DNA here is from genome assembly GCF_054682705.1 of Pseudomonas sp. H1_D05. Lineage (NCBI taxonomy): Bacteria > Pseudomonadati > Pseudomonadota > Gammaproteobacteria > Pseudomonadales > Pseudomonadaceae > Pseudomonas > Pseudomonas sp. H1_D05. Next base: position 4,537,653 of record NZ_CP162825.1, on the reverse strand, counting down.
TGGAAACCGGCGCCGCCCTCACGCCTCGTCAGCAAGACGTGCTGCGCTTGATCGCCCAAGGCAAGACCAACAAGGAAATCGCCCGCGAACTGGATATCTCACCGTTCACGGTGCGTATTCATGTGTCATCGCTGTTGCGCACGCTCAACGTACCCTCTCGGGCGGCTGCCGCCGTGAAATACACGGGGACTCTGTAAGAGCTGCCGGTGGGCCGTGTTATGGATCGACTTGCGCCATGAGCTCCGGCACCGATTCCGGCCGTTTCGCATAGCGCTGAGCGAGCACCGCGCAGACCATCAGTTGAATCTGATGGAACAGCATCAACGGCAGAATCAACACGCCAATCGTGCTGCCAGCGAACAATACCTGCGCCATTGGCACGCCGGTGGCCAGACTCTTTTTCGAGCCGCAGAACAGAATGGTGATGCGGTCTTCCTGGCTGAAGCCGAACGCCTTGCCCAACAGCGTCGACGCCAACAGCACCAGCGCCAGCAGAATGCAGCAGACCACCACCAGCCCCAGCAGATCGACCACGGGAATCTGATGCCAGATACCTTCGTTGACCGCCTCGCTGAACGCGCCGTAAACCACCAACAGAATCGAACCCTGATCGACAAACTTCAGCCAGTTCTTGTTGCGTCCGACCCACGCACCAATCCAGCGACGGGCGATCTGCCCGGCAATGAATGGCAGGAGCAATTGCACGCTGATTTTCAGGATCGCATCCAGCGTCGAACCGCCATCACCGTGGACGTCGAGCAACAGCGTCACCAACAGCGGCGTGAGGAAAATCCCGAACAAACTCGACGCCGCCGCGCTGCAAATCGCCGCCGGAATATTCCCCCGGGCCAGCGAGGTGAACGCGATCGCCGACTGCACCGTGGCCGGCAACGCGCACAGGTAAAGCATGCCCATGTACAGCTTGTCGCCGATCAGCGGGGACAACAGCGGTTTCAGCGCCAGCCCGAGAATCGGGAAAAGGACAAACGTCAGGCCGAACACCAGCAAATGCAGGCGCCAGTGACCGGCGCCGGCGATGATCGATTCGCGGGACAGCTTGGCGCCATGCAGGAAAAACAGCAGCGCGATGGCGAGGTTGGTCAGCCAGCCGAAGCCGACGGCGACCTCGCCGCTGGCCGGCAGGAAGCTGGCCAGCAACACGACGCCAATCAGCGTCAGGGTAAAGTTGTCAGGCAAAAAACGTGGGCGAGTCATGGTCGGTTCATCCGGGGGTTGCCAGTGCGTGCCGACGACTCTAACGTGACTGCCAATTACCGACTAACGCCGAAGGGCCACAAGATGCCGCCTAAAGGACATGACAAAAGCGTCCGTCGCAGCATTCCCGGGCTGCCCAGCCTGCCGCGTCCTCTCTACGGCCGCACCGAATCGCTGCCCAATCGCGCCCTGACCCGGCGGCATAGTCACCCGTGGGTGCAGCTGTCCTACGCGATTCAGGGCGTGCTGGAAATCCAGACCAGCGCCGGCCGCTTTGTCGCTCCGCCGGAGCGCGCCGTGTGGATCCCGGCGGGCGTGCCGCATCGGGTGTTCAGCTCGCCGCACACGGAAATGCGCAGTCTCTACATCGATTGCAGCGTCGCCGGATGGGCGCTTGAGCGCTGCCATGTGCTCGGTGTCAGCGATCTGCTCAGGGAACTGATCCGCGCGTTCAGTGAGGTTCCGGTGGAATACGAGCAAAGCGGCCCGCACGGACGTCTGGCCCAGGTCATCCTCGATCAATTGGCCGAGGCGCCGCAGATCGATCTGATGCTGCCGTTGCCACAAGACGCCCGCTTGAAGCAGATCTACCAGAGCCTTGAGCAACACCCGGAACAGCAGACCACACTGAGCCACTGGAGCGAGAAGTTCGGCGTCACCGAAAAGACCCTCACCCGCCTGTTTCTGCGCGACACCGGCCTGACCTTCCGCGCCTGGCGCCAGCGTTTGCGCCTGCTCGGTGCACTGACACCGCTGGAAAAAGGCGAACGCGTCACTGACGTTGCGCTGGCCTGTGGTTACGACTCGACCTCGGCGTTTATCGCCGCGTTTCGCCAACAGTTTGGCGAAACGCCGGGGGAGTTTTTTCGCTGATCAGCGATCCGCCAGTGCTTCCAGCAAGTCCGCTGACGGCACGAAATACAGGCTGCCAGTGACGGCGGTACTGAAATCCAGCAACTTGTCGTAGTTACCCGGTGGCTTGCCGACGAACATGTTTTCCAGCATCTGCTCGATCGGCTCGGGCGAGCGCGCGTAACCGATGAAGAAAGTGCCGAACTCCCCTGCCCCCGGCCGACCGAACGGCATGTTGTCACGGAGAATTTTCACTTCCTCGCCGGCTGCGTTGGTGATGGTGGTCAGCGCGCTGTGCGAGTTGCTCGGTTTGACCGCGTCATCCAGTTCGATATCGGAGAGCTTGGTGCGACCGATAACGCGCTCCTGTGCTTCAACACTCAGGCCGTTCCACGCGGTCATGTTGTGCAGGTATTTCTGCACCAGCACGTAGCTACCGCCGCTGAACTCGGGGTCTTCGTCACCGACGATAGTGAAGTTGAGCGCTTTGCGCCCGACCGGATTTTCCGTGCCGTCGACAAAACCGATGATGCTGCGCATGTCGAAATAGCGAAATCCTTGAACCTCATCGACCACCGTCACCGCATCACCGAGAACCGCCATGATCTGCGTGGCCAGTTCAAAACACAGATCCATTTGATCGGCGCGAATGTGCAGCAGCAGATCGCCCGGGGTTGCCGGAGCGTGCCGCCCTTTCTCGCCAAACTCGCGAAAATCGTGCAGCGACGCCGGGCGCGGATGGCCAAACAGGCGATCCCAGGCGTTCGAGGAAAAGCCGCAGATGCAGGTCAGATTGCCGGTCGGTACGCGCTTGCCAACCGAACGCACCAGCCCGGCGACATCGCCGCACCAGTCTTTGACGGTTTGCGCGGTTTCAGGCCCGGCATTCAGCGTCGCGACGATGAAAATCGCACTGCTGGTGATCGGACTGCACACCGCTTGAGGTTCGAGAATGTCGGTATTCATCGCTGAAAACATTGCTCCGTAAAAAATGCCCGAGCTGATAACGAGGGCAGATAGTTCGTTTTTATCGAACTGTTGCGTAGAAATAAACGATTTTTCTTTGCCGCAAACTCGTCGCTAGCATGGCCTCGTCTGACCCCAATCCAAGAATAGACAGGGAGCGTGACATGCCAGCCACCAACATCAATATCGGCGAACCGTGGATGTGGGCCGCCTTCATCGTCTTCGTGCTTGCCATGCTGGCATTGGACCTGTTTGTCTTCGGTGGGCGCAAGGCGCATCGGGTGTCGGTTCGCGAAGCCTTGTCCTGGGTCATCGCCTGGTGCCTGCTGGCACTGAGTTTCGCGGCGCTGCTCTGGTGGTATTTGCACGGTGCGTTCGGCGCCGAGATCGCCCGGCAGAAAACCCTCGAATTCCTAACCGGGTATCTGATCGAGCAATCGCTGTCGATCGACAACATGTTCGTCTTCGTGATGATCTTCAGCTACTTCGCCGTACCGCCGGAGTTACAGCGGCGGGTGCTGCTGTACGGCGTGCTCGGGGCGATTGTGATGCGCGCGGTGATGATTTTCGCCGGCGTGTGGCTGGTGTCGCAGTTCGAGTGGCTGCTGTACGCGTTCGGCGTGTTCCTGATCATCACCGGGATCAAGATGCTGGTGTTTGCCGACCACCAGCCAGACTTGGACAAGAATCCGTTGCTGCGCTGGGTGCGCGGGCATATGCGCATCACCAGCAGCTTTCATGGCGAACGGTTTTTCGTCTTGCAGAATGGCGTGCGCTGGGCCACGCCGATGTTTCTGGTGCTGGTGCTGATCGAGGCCAGTGACCTGATGTTCGCGGTCGACAGCATCCCGGCGATCTTCGCCGTGACGACTGATCCGTTCATTGTCTTCACCTCGAATATCTTCGCGATCATGGGCCTGCGCGCGCTGTATTTTCTGCTGGCAGATATGGCGGACCGCTTTCACTTGCTCAAGTATGGGTTGGCGATTGTGTTGGTGTTTATCGGCGGCAAGATGGTGTTGATGCCGTGGTTGCACATGCCGGTGGAATGGTCGCTCGCGGTAGTGGGAGGGGTCATCCTGAGTTCGGTTTTGCTGAGCCTTGTCATCACCCGAAATGCTGAACGCAGCACCGAATGACACCCTACATAAACCTGTGGGAGCGAGCTTGCTCGCGAAAGCGGTGTGTCATTCAACGATGATGCTGGATGATCCGACGCCTTCGCGAGCAAGCTCGCTCCCACAGGGATTTCGTTCAGCCCATATCTATTTGTCAGACTTGATACTGGTCCAAACGCGAGTACGCACGCGCTCGAGCTTCTGCGGCAACGGCTGCACGACGTAGAGGTTTTTCAGTGCTTCCGGGGTCGGTGTAAGGTTCGGGTTACCGGTGATTTCCTTGTTGATCAGCGGCATCGAATCCTTGTTTGCATTCGGGTAGCCGAGGAAGTCGCTGATCGGTGCGATCACTTTCGGATCGAGCAGGTTATTGAGGAATTCATGCGCCTCGGCGACGTTTTTCGCGCTCTTCGGAATCGCGAAGGTGTCGAACCAGATCGGCGCGCCTTCCTTGGGCAGACGCCAGTCGACCACTACGCCGTTTTTCGCCTCTTTGGCGCGGTTGCCGAACTGATAGAAGCTGCCGGAGTAACCGATCGCCACGCAGATGTCGCCGTTGGCGATGTCGGTCATGTACTTGGCCGAGTTGAAGTAGGTCACGTACGGGCGAACCTTGAGCATCAACTCCTTGGCCTTTTCATAGTCGGCGGGGTTCTGGCTGTTCGGGTCGAGGCCCAGGTAATGCAAGGCCAACGGGAGGATTTCCGTCGGCGAGTCAAGCATCGCCACACCGCAGGATTTGAGTTTTTCCATATTCTCCGGTTTGAACACCAGATCCCAGCTGTCCACCGGCGCGTTGTCGCCCAGTGCCGCTTTGACTTTGGCCGGGTTGAAGCCGATCAGCACAGTGCCGACCATGTAAGGCACGCCGTACTGGTTGCCCGGATCGTTCTTGCCCAGCAGTTTCAACAGTTCCGGATCCTGATGGCTCCAGTTCGGCAGTTTCGATTTATCCAGTTTCTGAAATACGCCAGCCTTGATCTGCGTTTCGAGGAACTGGTTCGACGGCACCACCAGGTCGTAACCGGAGTTGCCGGTCAGCAGCTTGGCTTCGAGGGATTCGTTAGTGTCGAAGGTGTCCCAGGTCACTTTGATGCCGCTTTTTGCGGCGAAATCCTTGGGCACGGACGGCAGGATGTAGTCCGCCCAGTTGTACACGCGCAGTTCGCGTTGCTCAGCCTGGACAGCGCCGGCCAGCAGCGTCAGCCCACACACAGTGGCACCCAGAATGCGTTTCATCGTGACCATGGTTGTTCCCCAAAAGGCAGCGTGAGTTCGATGGTTTTTATGTTCTGTACACGGCAGCGGCTGTAAAGGTAGCCAAGGGTAAAAAGGGTCGAGCGTCTTTTTGTGGTTTTGATTCTTGCTGACAGCGTAGCTGGAGCACAGTGGGGGATGGGCCAAAAGGGGATCGATGTGGCCAATTTGATTGACCGCCGGGATGCGGAAACAACAATGCCCGGCACTTGGCCGGGCATTGTCGAGTAACGGTCAGCTCAGTCGGTGTAACCCAATCTCGCCGCCCTGCTCTGCTGAGTCTGGCCGCGTGTGGCCAGGCAGTAATACAACGGCACGGTGACAACCAGGCCCACCAGCCAGGACAAGTCCGCGCCCTCGACCAGATTGGCGTACGGCCCGACGTATAGCGAGGTGTTGGCGAACGGCAACTGCACAATAATGCCGATGAAGTAGGCAATGATCGCGTGCAGATTAAAGCGCCCGTAAACCCCGCCATCAGCGCGGAAGATCGAGGTGATGTCGTAGCAGCCGCGCTTGATCAGGTAGAAGTCGATCAGGTTGATCGACGCCCACGGCACCAGCACCAGCAGCAGCGCCAGAATCAAACCGATGAACTCGGAAATGAAATCCGCCGACGCACCCAGCGCAACCACGCAGCATCCCGCGAGCACCACGCTCGACAACACCACACGCACCTTGATGCTCGGCGTCCATTGGCTGGCGAAGGTCTGGATCGAGGTGATGATCGACAACACCGCGCCATACAGATTCAGCGCGTTGTGGCTGATGATATTCAGCAAAAACAACACCATCAGAATCGGCCCGAGCCACCCGGTCGATTGCTTGACCGCGACCATCGCTTCAGTGCCTTCCGGGGTCGCCAGCACCGCCACGGCGCCAAAGCTGAACGACAGAATCGTGCCCAGCGTTGCGCCCAGATAAGTCGCCCAGAACGGCTTGGCAATGCCAATGTCCGCCGGCAGGTAACGCGAGTAATCGGACACGTACGGCGAGAAACTGATCTGCCAGATAATCCCGAGCGACACCGTCGCCAGCCAGCCGGACAGATTGAAACTGCCGCGAGTGAGAAAGTCCGCCGGCAAGTCATGGGCAAAGATATAGATGAACCCGGCCAGCAACGCGCTGCCCATCACCCAGGTGCCAATGCGGTTCAGCGTGTGGATGAAGTTGTAGCCGATCACGCCAATCGCCGTGGCCGCCAGTGCGCCGATCAGAATGCTCAACGGCGCCGGCACCGACGGCGCGATGCCGACGATGGATTTACCCGCCAGGACGATGTTGGAAATAAAGAAACCGATGTAGATGAGCGCGGCGAAGAACACGATCAGCAGCGCGCCGTAACGCCCGAACTGGCCGCGACTCTGGACCATCTGCGGAATGCCCATGCGCGGGCCTTGCGCCGAGGCCAGCGCGATCACCACGCCGCCGATCATGTGCCCCAGCGCAATCGCCAGCAGCCCCCAGAGCAAATCGAGATGGAACACCTGAACCACCATGGCGCCGGTGACGATGGGCAGTGGCGCAATGTTGGTGCTGAACCAAAGAGTGAATAGGTCGCGGGCCTTCCCGTGGCGTTCCGCGAGTGGGACGTAGTCGACCGTATGGTTCTCGATCAACGGATCTTGCCGGGACATCTGGGACATATGCATGAACTCGAGTTTGTCTGTTCTTATCGTTGTACGAAGCCAAACCGGGGGGACTCTGTGGCCGCCCCTCAGATGCAGACCATATTATGGTATTCCAAACAATTCACAAGACTGATCCGTAGTTTACGGCGCCAGCTGATACACCATCCTCGCTGAAACCGTGGCCTGCAGACCAGCCGAAAGCCCCGTAAATACTGAGTTTCCGACGAACGCGGCACGTTTATCGGTTCAGCTTAAAAGGCCTTGCAAAGATCGAATACTGGTATACCATCAGACCAACAAACACATAAAAACAGCAGCACCACACCCGAGGACCGACCAATGATCGATGCCGCCATCTACAAACAAGTCATGGGCTCGTTCCCGTCCGGCGTAACCGTTATCACCACGCTGGACGATGACGGCCAGATCGTCGGCCTGACGGCCAGTGCGTTCAGCTCGCTGTCGATGGACCCGGCGCTGGTGCTGTTCTGCCCCAACTACAGCTCTGATTCCTACCCGGTGCTGATCAAGAACAAGCGCTTTGCCATTCACGTTCTCTCCGGCGGCCAGCAAAGCGAAGCCTACGCCTTCGCCCGCAAAGGCAAAGACAAGGCGCAGGGCATCGAGTGGACCTTGAGCGAACTGGGTAACCCGATCCTCGCCAACGCGACAGCTATCATCGAGTGTGAACTGTGGCGCGAATACGAAGGCGGCGACCACGCCATCATGGTCGGCGCGGTGAAGAACCTGATCGTCCCCGAGCAAATCGCCGGACCGCTGGTGTATTGCCACGGCAAGATGGGCGCCCTGCCCGTCCTGGCCTGATCGTCAGCCCCGCACAAATCAACTGTAGGAGTGAGCCTGCTCGCGATAGCGATTTATCCGATGTCGATATGTTTTCTGACACACCGCCATCGCGAGCAGGCTCACTCCTACAAGTTTTGTAGCCTCAACAACAAAAGATCCGAGGAAGCGTCATGAAATTTTCCCTGTTCATCCACATGGAACGCTGGGACGAAAGCGTCAGCCACCGCCAACTGTTCGAAGACCTCACCGAACTGACCCTGATGGCCGAAGCCGGCGGTTTCAGCACCGTGTGGATCGGCGAACACCACGCCATGGAATACACCATCTCGCCAAGCCCGATGCCGCTGCTCGCCTACCTCGCCGCGAAAACCACGACCATCCACCTCGGCGCCGGCACCATCATCGCGCCGTTCTGGCACCCGCTGCGGGTCGCCGGTGAATGCGCGCTGCTCGACGTGATCAGCAACGGTCGCATGGAAGTCGGCCTGGCCCGTGGCGCCTATCAGGTTGAATTCGATCGCATGGCCGGCGGTATGCCCGCCTCATCGGGCGGTCAGGCATTGCGCGAAATGGTCCCGGTGGTCCGCGCCCTGTGGCAAGGCGACTACGCCCACGACGGCGACATCTGGAAATTCCCCACTTCCACCAGCGTACCGAAGCCGATCCAGAAGCCAAACCCGCCGATGTGGATCGCCGCCCGCGACCCGGATTCGCATAACTTCGCCGTGGCCAACGGCTGCAACGTGATGGTCACGCCGCTGATGAAAGGCGACGAAGAAGTCCTCGACCTGAAGAACAAATTCCAGACTGCGCTGGACAACAACCCAGACGTGCCACGTCCGCAATTGATGGTGCTGCGCCATACCCACGTGCACACCGCTGATGACCCGGACGGTTGGAAAGTCGGCGCGAAAGCCATCTCACGTTTCTATCGCACGTTCGATGCGTGGTTTGGCAACAAGCAGACCCCGGTCAATGGTTTCCTCGCACCGAGCCCGGAAGAGAAGTTTGCCGGGCGTCCGGAGTTTGAGCTGGAGAGTTTGCACAAGACGGCGATGATTGGTACGCCGGAGGAAATCATTCCGCGGATCAAGTACTACCAGGAGCTGGGGGTGGATGAGTTCAGTTTCTGGTGTGACAACAGCTTGCCGCATGACGAGAAGAAGAAGTCGCTGGAGCTGTTTATCAAGCATGTGGTGCCGGCGTTTCGCTAAGCACTCAGCATCCAGTGTTCGGTAAATGAAAACGCCCCGAAATTGTTCGGGGCGTTTTCTTTGGCCACAGGCAAGAAGCTACCAGAGACGCTTCCAGGATAGCCCGCTCCGCCGAGTCACTTCTCGACGTCAAGCATGTGTCCCGTTCTGGAGAGTTCCACCTCGACTTCATCAATAACCCGCTGAACTTCTTCTTCAGTCAAAGCTTGATTTTCATTGGGTGCATCCCAGTTCTGCTGGAGGCTGCAACTACGACTGCCAGAATGTGAGACAAACGCCATATTCGTCGAGCAGATCGTCAGCGATTTCAAACTGAAACACCTTCCCTGGAAAGCAGTCTGATAATGCGCGCTTCCAATATCCAGTGAGGTGTTCGGCAAACAAATGACAAAGACGATAGTCTTCTTCCGACAGACCAACCTTAAATACGGGTCGGTCCGGCGCATCTTCCCACTTTGAAAAGAACTGATTTACTGAAAAAACATTTCTGTATCGTTCAACATCTCTACGCAATGCACTTTTTTCCAACACACCCGTTTCAGTCTCGACCAGCCCCTTCAAGGGAAATTTTTGCGGGTCGTATTGCTCAGCGTTAGGCAACCAGAAAACGTGGCCGTCAAGCTCAATAAAATCAGGAGAAAGCAAACCTAGAACAGAAATGGTTTGCTCCAGTGAAACCAGATTCCCGACATACGAAAAAAACTCCCCGGAACCAATATCCGATACGAACAGGTTCAATGACTTTTTAGAAATACTACCTTTATAAATTTTCATCAGTTCAATCCCAAGCTATCCAGAACCGACTGAGGAACAGTTGGGGGCTGCCGGTTGCGCAGGCTTGGCGTCCTTTCCGGGCAGTTCCTTGAGCCCTGCTGCTCTTCGAGCAGGCGATTCTGGCGGTTACGGATAAGGTCAGTGTCACCGGGTGTGGGAGCCGCAAGGGCCCGTTTTCATTGACTTGGCGGCAGCGATTAACTCAGTTCAAGCAGCCCCGCCTTTCAGTGTTCAACGCCCAGTCGCGTAGCGACGTCCTCGGGGGCCAGCGCGCGACCATCGGCCGCCGTTAAAGTCAGCTTGCGAATCGGTTGACGGTTCTTCGCATCAACCATCACCGACCCCGGCTCACCCGGCGCGTACATGAATTCACCGCCCCACTGCGACAGCGCGACGATCACGGTCTGCAAGGCTTTGCCGCGCTCAGTCAGCACGTATTCCTTATAAGCCCCGCCGTCGGCGGCTGGCAGCGCTTGCAAAATCCCCTGCTCCACCAGCCCCTTGAGGCGCGCGCTGAGCATGTTTTTGGCGATATCCAGACTCTTCTGGAAATCATTGAAACGCCGGATGCCATCCAGCGCATCACGAATGATCAGCAGCGACCACCAGTCACCGATCAGGTCCAGCGTGCGGGCGACCGGGCAGGCATTGCCCTGCAGACTTTTGCGTTTCACGTAAACGTACTCCCTCGATTCAGTGGGCGACCGGGCGGCCTTGAGTTGCATCATACAACTCTGGCGCGGATCCACGACCTAGCTGACCTAAAACCAGCACCTGCATACAAGTAGCCGGATCGCTTTGCGTTGATAGTGAATGTCGCCATTTCGGCATCACTCGCGATCCCTGACGCAGGAGTTTCCATGAGCACCTTCACCACGCAAGACGGTACCGAGATTTACTACAAGGATTGGGGCAGCGGTAAACCTGTGCTGTTCAGCCACGGCTGGCCGCTGGATGCCGACATGTGGGAATACCAGATGGAATACCTGAGCAGCCGTGGCTATCGCACCATTGCCTTTGATCGTCGCGGTTTCGGCCGTTCCGATCAGCCGTGGACCGGATATGACTACGACACCTTCGCCGATGACATCGCGCAGCTGATCAACCATTTGGACCTGCGTGACGTGACGCTGGTGGGCTTTTCCATGGGCGGCGGCGACGTCAGCCGCTACATCGCCCGGCATGGCAGCGAGCGCGTTGCCGGTCTGGTGTTATTGGGCGCGGTGACACCGCTGTTCGGCAAGAAAGCCGACTTCCCGCAGGGCGTCGATACTTCAGTGTTTGACGGCATCAAGGCCGGCCTGCTGCAGGATCGTGCGCAGTTCATCGCCGATTTCGCCGCGCCGTTCTATGGCACCAATCAAGGCCAGAAAGTCTCCGACGGCGTGCTCACGCAAACGCTGAATATTGCTCTGATGGCCTCGCTCAAAGGCACCGTGGATTGCGTCACGGCGTTCTCGGAAACCGATTTCCGCCCGGACATGGCCAGGATCGACGTGCCGACGCTGGTGATTCATGGCGACGGCGACCAGATCGTGCCGTTCGAAACCACCGGCAAACAGGCGGCGGCGCAGATCAAGGGCGCTGAACTGAAGGTTTACGCCGGGGCGCCACACGGTTTTGCGGTGACGCATGCGCAGGCCTTGAATGAGGATCTGCTGGCGTTTCTCAAGCGCTGAGAGGCATTGCGTCTGGATTTGATTCACCGTGCGCTGGGTCCGATTCCTTGATTGCCAAACGCCGTCCACGAAAAAGGCGCCCCCTTCCTGAGGTGGGCGCCTTTTTACCGGTTGCCGATTCAAACCACGCCGACAAAGTCACTCGCTGTCAGCGCAACATGCCCAACCAGATCGATTTGAATATCCGCTCCAGATCCCGTGTTTACATTGCCCTCCACATAGGTGTGATCCACGCCGCCAACGTTCACGAAGTGATACTTCAGTTGTGACTGATTACTGAACTCGGTACCCACGCCATTCCATTCGCCGAGGAACGTGAAATCCTGATTACCGGCCGAGCCGGCGCCGGAAGTTCGCGAGTCAATCAGTGACAGATCAATATGATCCTGCCCCTGAGTGAAATCATTGATGACATCGCGCGTGAAAATCGTCGTTCCCGAGTCGCCTGTGGCAGAGAACACAAACAAATCATTGCCTGCGCCGCCAGACAGGATGTCGCGATTGCCGCCGCCTTCGAGCGTGTCATTGCCACCTCCGCCGGCGAGCGTGTCGCTGCTGCCCTGCCCCGTCAGGACGTTGTTGCCAGCATCGCCAGTCAAGGTGTTGGCACCGCTGCTGCCGATCACGTTTTCAACGTTGATCAGTGTGTCGCTACCGGTCTGCGAGCTGCTCGCCAAGCCGGTCGCCAGGTTGACCGTGGCATTGGCCGACGTGCCCGACAAGTCGTATGTATCGTTGTCGCCACCGCCGTCATAGGTGTCATTGCCGTCGCTGACCGACGCGCGCAGAGTGTCATTGCCCTGGCCACCAAACACACTGTCCAGGCCTTGACCGCCGACCAGCGTGTCGTTACCGCTGCCACCGTCCAGCCAGTCATTGCCGCCCTGACCTTGCAGCACGTTGCTGGCGCCGTCGCCCTGGATATGATCATTGCCGGAACTGCCGTTGATGTTCTCAATGCCGGTCAATGTGTCACTGCCGGTCTGTGTGCTGGTCGAGGTGCCCGCCTGCAAGTCCACAGTGGCTGCCGCCGAAGTGGCTGACAGATCATAGGTGTCGGTGCCGGTGCCGCCGTCATAATGGTCATTACCATCGTTGAGCGACGCCAGCATCGTGTCGTTGCCAGCACCACCGGACAGCGTGTCATTGCCGGCCAGCCCGGTGAGCTGGTTGTTGCCACTGTTGCCGGTGATGACGTTGTCCAGAGCGTTCCCGGTGCCATTGATATTGGCCGAGCCGAGCAAGGTCAGGTTCTCGACGTTGGCGCCCAGGGTGTAACTGATCGACGACGTCACAGTGTCGGTGCCCTCATTGAGGTTTTCCTGCACCACATCGCCATTGGCGTCGACCACGTAGATGTCGTTGCCGGCATTGCCACGCATCGTGTCGTTGCCGCTACCGCCATCCAGCAGATCCGAGCCGAGGCCACCATTGAGCACATCGTTGCCCGAGTAGCCCATCAGGATGTCCTGATAGTTGGTGCCATTGAGGGTGTTGCTGAAGAAGTTGGTGCCTTCGATAAAGCGTCCGACCGCTTCCGTCGGATCTGAAGTCAATTGCTCCACGGTGCCGTTATTGTCGGTGTAGGTGGTCAGCACTCGCACCTGTTGACCGAACTGTGCCGAAGTCGGAGCAAATGTCGAAGCATTCGCGCCGGCGATGTTCAGCCACGCAGCGCCTGCCAGTGCCTGCCATTGATAGGAGAAGCCGCTTGGTCCGGGTAAACCGTCGGCATCCTGAATCGCCGAGGTGTTCGCGGTCAGCCGGTATTGCGCCGGCACCGGCCGAGCAGGCGTGGTCGGCGCGGTGGCAAATCCGGACACAGCGACATTGCCGGTCGGTAGATGGTTATTGATGCTCAGATTGACCGTGCGATCGGCAAAACGCAGTTTTTCCACACCGATCACGATGTCAGTGCCGTCGACATTGGCCGCCCCCACACGAAGATCGACGACTTTGAACGCCGTGATCAACTCGCCACCCGGACGGGTGTCGGTGAACTTGGTGATGCTGTAGTCGGCGAAGTTGCCACTGAGGATTGCGGTATCGGCTGCACCATCCGCCGTGCCGGGTGCGGCGTGATTGTCGCCCAGAATGAAATCCGGACGGCTGGCCTGCAGGCTGGTGAAATGCTCGGCAAAGCCCTGGCTGGCGAGCAAGTGATTGAGGTCGGCAAGTTTGATCGAATCGCCGACGATCACATCATTGCCGCCGTTGCCTTGGGCGACATCATCGCCGCTGCCGCCAATCAGCCAGTTCTCGGTCGTGTTGCCGATCAGGCCGGCCGTCGGATTGGCCGGCGAGGTGCTGTTGGGCCGACTGTCACTGAAGCGCGAACCGATCAGCCCTTCAATGTCGGTGAGCAAGGCGTTGAACGGCTGGAACAGCACGCCGGTACCCGGAGCGGCGACGATGTTCTGGTTGTTCAGGTCCGCCGCCGCATCCAGCGCGATGTTCACGTCGCTGAACGCGGCAATGTCGAAGCCGACATCACCAATGGCCTCATCGCCATCGCCCTGGCCGGGAGCACCACCGAGCCCCGGCAGCAAAATGTCGTCGCCGGCACCACCAAATTCCTGGTCACCAGTGGAGCCGCCGGAAATGATGTCGTCGCCGTCTTCGCCGAAGAGGATGTCCGGGCCGTCGCCGCCATAGATTTCATCGTTGCCGTCGCCGCCATGCACCAGGTCGGTGTCGCCACCGGCGTCGATATAGTCGTTACCAGCGCCACCGTACAGCTCATCAATACCGGCTTCGCCATAGAGGTGATCATTGCCGTTGCCGCCGATGACCACGTCCAGGGCTCCAGCGCTGGTACCGGCATAGATCGTGTCGTCACCCTCACCGCCATCGAGGAAGTCCTCGATGTCGCCACCGTAGATCACGTCGTTACCGTCGCCGCCGTAGATATGGTCGGCGCCGGCCTTGCCATCAAGGATGTCGTCGCCGCCCTCGCCGTAGATCGTATCGTCGCCGTCACCGGCATCGAGCCAGTCGTTGTAGTCAGTACCGACCAGCACCTCGTGAGAGTTGTAGCCCACGGCTGCGGTGCCGTCAGGGTTCTCGCCCTGATCCGGCCGATAGTCACGGATGTAGGTTTGCGCGGTGTGCGTTTCCGGATTGCTCAGGCTCACCAGCAAGCCGTTGCCACCGATCCCGCCGACGCCCCCGGTGGAGTAGACCCCCATGTGATTGGCTTCGATCAGCGTGCCGTACTTGTGTTCGCTCTTGTACGCGGTCGCGCTGGAACCGGAGTCGGTGTAGCTCAACTCGACGTAGCTGTCGGCATAGCCAAACACATCACCGGCCAGGTGCCGCGCGTCGGTGGTGCGTTCGATGATGTCCTTGAACTGCTCGGTGACCACCTGCTCGTTGAGGTTGGTCATCGCTGGCAAGCCGAGGTCGAGGCGGAACAGGTAGTAGAAGCGGTCGCCGTCCATCAGCCGTTCCATCTGGTCTTCGAAGATGGCGTTGAAGGTGGTGCCCAGTTGCCCGGTGTACACATGTTTTTCCGCCAGCCCGCCGATCCACAGATCGATCGCGTTGTAACCGTCATAACCGGCCACGTGATTGCCGGCAGGATCTGCCGCACCGGAGAGGAAATAGGCCGCTTGCTCTGCCGTCACACTGCCGCCGGCATAGTTGGTGGTCAGGCCGGTTGCATCTGCATCGATAATGGCCTGGGCGTGCGCAATATCACCGTCGAACGAATAGGCCGCAATGAAGTTCACCAGCGACTCGGGGTGAATCATGTTGTTGGCGAAGTCGCTCCAGCTGGTATAGGGCGTCAGGCCGTCAACGATCAGGTTGGTGTGGTGCTGCGCACCGGCCGGTGACGCCCGTTCGGCGATCAACGCATCGTGGATCTGCTGCCGCGCCTGGTTCAGGGTTGGCAGCCCCAGATCCCGACCGCGTGCCAGGTTGATGGTCGCCAGATCCAATGGCTGGCCGAGCAAACCTTGCTGCAGCGCCGGGGTAACGAACTCATCGATTTCGTTGCTGATCTGCCGGGTCATGCCCAGCGCAATCGCGGTCGGCCCCACTTCGGCAAAACCACCCGGATTGAGGAAGGCCTGCTCCAGCGCATAGTGGGTGATTGCGCCCGTCAGGTCGTAGCCGCCACTGGCGTTTTTCTCCAGCGCGTCGATGGTTTCGCGCAGTTGCGAGTGGCCGAAGCGGAACGCGGCCTGACCGTATTCCAGCGAGATATTGGTGTTGATGCCCGAGTCATAGGTGACGAATTCGGGCAGATCCGGCGTGATCAGCCGAGCGTACTGGTCGATCGCCACATGCTGATATTCCATCTCCACGGTGAGCTTGGCGGCATAGAACAGCTTGTCCTGATCCCAGGACACCGTAACGCCATCGGCCAAGCTGAAGTTGCCATTGGCATCGGTGTAAAAACCGCCGCTGCCATTGCTGATCTGAACTTGCCAGTTATGCCGGACATTGACGTCGGTCTGGCTCAGCACTTCGTTCTGCAGGTTGATCAGCTGCACGTTGTGGTCTTCGTGGAACACGTGATGGATCGCCGTGAGACCGAAGTTTTCGTTCACCCGCCCGTCGCCGGCAATGTAGTGATCACCGACCGACTGCAGCAACAACTCGTTGGCCACCGCGTAATCGGCACTGCCCGGCGCCGAGCTGATGGTGAAATCGGCAAAGTTGACGAAACTGAACAGATTCTTCGGCCCGGCATTATCGTAATTGACGACCATGCCGTAAGGGTTATTGGCGTCGAAGGTGATGCTGGTGATATGTGAGTCCAGCGACATCAGGCGGGCCTGGTCGATATGCACGTCATCGAAGTGCGGGTTCATGTCCAGCAACAGCGCCTCACGGGTGTACACCACCTGCACCCCAGCCGTGTTGGGATCGGCATCGAGCACATGGCCATGGGCATCGCGCACGCGGAAGTTGGCGATGTCGTCCCAGGTCAGATCATCACGACCGGTGGCCAGCACATGGGCACGCAATTCGCTCAGCGTCGGCAGGGTTTGGTGGGTCAGCACGCCGTTGAGTGTCCAGGCCGCTTCATCGCTCAGGGTCGTGCCATCGAACAGCGCTGCGCCGGCGATAAATTGCCCCGGATGATTCGGATCCGCCACCCACTGGCGCAACAACTGCGTGACGGCGTCATTGGAGCCGTAGGTCTGGTTTTGATCAATGTAGGGCGAGTCGAGGTTGACGTACTGCGCCTGCCCTTGGCCGTCCACTTCAGCCACGGAGGCCCGATGAACCTTGATCGAATACACCGGCTGCCCGTCCGGCCCGATCGTACCGTAGAGCGGATCGTCCGGCGCCAGTGGAATGGTGATCGTCGCGTTCTGATTGGGCTTGTTGATGAAGTCCAGCCCGTGGTCGAAGAACTGTCCGAACAGGGTGAACCAGCCCGTGGTCGACGGATCGCCCGACACAGTGTTCTGGTTACGGATGTAGTACTGACCGGAGTCTGGAGCACTGGTGTCGACTTCACCAATGGTGCCGAGGATGCCGGGATCGGTGACGATCGCCACGCCCGTGGCGGTGTGCTGGATATGGCCATTGGCATCAGTGGCAAAGGTGACGCCGCCGCTGACGATGGTCTGGCTGATCATCCGTGGCGTGTAGTCCACCAGCGATGCTGTCGGATCGCTATAGAGTGAACTACTGTCAGACATGGGCGTGGCGCCTGCCGGAACGCCAGCGCCGGTCAAGGCGTCGTTACTCAGGTTTTGCTGAACGTAGTGACTGTAATCGGAATGGGTCAGCCGGATGAAGTTCTGACCGAAACTGCCCCAACTCTGTCCATCCTGGGTCAGGTTGTTGAAGTGGCCCGAGACGTTGCGCAGACCGATCGGATCGCGGGCGCCGTTGTACCAGACAGTTTCCCCGGGCGGTGTGTCGAGGGGATTGAAACTGCCAAGCAAGCCGAGCACATGGACGTTGCCATCGGAACCGTCATAGCCGTAAAGCGGCTGGCCGGCGCTGTCGTAGCCAACGATATGGATAGTCGGAAATGACACTTGCTGCTCAAGGAACGAAACATCGTTGGCATTGAGGGTGAAGCGCTTTAGCTGGTACATGGCAAACTCCGGATATCCGTTGGCTCGCAAGGTTTTTCAACCGACTTACCACGATCATCAGGAAATCGACGCAATGGCAAAAGATGCAAAAGTCCAATCAAAAAACGAGACTTTTGTCGCCGATGAAACCGAGACTTTGGTCGAACCGGAACCCGCTCACAGAGGGGCCTGGCATTTGCGTGTTAGGTCGCGCGCGCGCCATCTGAGCCGCTCTACGCAGTTTGTACTGGCCGCTGCACTGATACTGGGGTTGACGATGTTTTTCGTCGGCAAACTGGTAAGTGCACGTATTGAGCGTGCAGCCGTACAAAGCGCTGCCGAGGCTGGCGCGCATTACATGGAAGCGTTTCTGGAGCCTTACGTGCAGGAGATGAGTCGCGATAACGGCCTGTCCCCCACCAGCGTCAAATCCCTGGACCGGCTGATGGAAAGCCGCTCGCTGAAGCGCCACATTGTCTCGATCAAGATCTGGCGAGCCGACGGCACGGTGGTTTACAGCACGGACAAATCCATCACCAACCGCCAGTTCCCGATGGATGAAATTGCCGAGGCGGTCAAAGGCAACGTGGTCACTGACCTTGAAGACCTGGATCAGGAAGAGAACGAATTCGAACGCAAGCTCAACGTCCCGCTCTACGAAATCTATGCACCGCTTCGCGAGTTCAATACCCGGAAAATCATCGCCGTGGGCGAGTTCTACGAAAAAGCGGAAAGCCTCGAACAGGAAATCAATCGGGTACGCCAACAAGTATGGCTGGTGGTCGGAACGGCCACGCTGGCAATGCTGACGCTGCTGTTTTTCATCGTCCGGCGCAGCGACCAGATCATCCAGCGTCAACAGGTCACCCTGCGAATGCGGCTGCTGGAGCAGACCCGACTGCACATCAGCAACGCGGCCCTGCATCGCAAAGTCAACACCGCGACCCAAGAGTTCTCGCGCATCAACGAATTGACCCTGCGCCGCATTGGCGCCGATCTGCACGACGGGCCGGCCCAACTGCTGACCCTGATTCTGATCCGCCTGGATGACTTGGCCGAGCACTGCACGACACTGGATCAAGAGTCGCTGGAAACCATCCGCGGCGCCGCCACCGACGCCCTGCGTGAGGTGCGCGACCTTTCACGAGGCCTGGCCCTTCCGGAAATCAATGATTTGACCTTGACGCAAGAACTGCAGTTGGTGGCTCAGCGGCATGAGCAACGCACGGGCAGCAAAGTGCAACTGGATGTCGCGCCATTGCCCGACTCGGCACCACTGCCGGTCAAACTGTGCCTTTACCGATTTGTTCAGGAGGCATTGAACAATGCCTACCGACATGCCCAAGGCAAAGGTCAGACGATCACCGCGAATCACCAGGAAGGAACACTGACCATCACCGTCAAAGACGATGGGCCGGGCATGGCGGCCGACGCTTTAGTGGTCGATGGTCACGGCCGAAACCGCCTCGGACTGGCCGGCTTGCGCTATCGCGTGGAGTCACTGGGCGGCGCGTTCAGTATCGAGTCCTCGCCGGGCGTCGGCACTGCTGTCAGCGCGCAATTGAAGTGGTAGTCAGGAGCCCCCGTGAACATCCAGCGGCGTCGGCACCGGGTTGATGTGCAAGCGTCCGACAGCCTCGCGTTCCCAGTGACGCCTGAGCGCCGTGACCGCTTCCACACGATTGCGTGCGTGCAACTTCTGCATCACGCAGGTCATGTAGTACTTGACGGTTTTTTCACTGATAAACAGCTTGGATGCCACCTCTTTGTTGGTCAGGCCTTTGGAGACTTCGCGAATGATCTGCTCTTCCCGATGGGTGAGATCGATCTTGCGCACTTCAGCTTCATGCTTTTTGAAATTGCTCAGCAGCCTGTTGGCAAACTCGGGCGTGATAAAAGTTTCGCCTCTGGCAATCGAGCGGATCGCCAACACCAGGTCCGGCCCGCTGACCCCTTTCAACACATAGCCGCGCGCGCCCGCTTCCAGGGCTGAATAGGCGTCATCCTCAGACTCTGACACCGTCAGCATCAGCACTTTCACCTGCGGTAATTGCGTGGAGATGAACTTCACTGCGGCAAACACGTCACCCGGCATGTTGACGTCCATCAACATCACGTCCGGTCTCATCCGCTGAGCAATATCCCGTGCCTCGTCTGCACTGCCGCCCTGTTCCACGACTTGCAGGTCTGCCCTTTTCCTCAGCGTGTTGGCAACACCTTCACGCAGCAGAGGATGATCATCGGCAATGCCGATGCGGATGAAAGGATTCATGACGCGCTCCTGAAAAGGCCATGCGTTTTAACTCCCATTGATTAATAGCAGCTAACCGGCCCAGCCGTCGGGCTTCGATCCGGTGCAAACAGGGTCGCCAGCGCCAAAATTAGACTTAAGTCGGGCGATTTTTCGCCGTCAACAAGCCATCCGCGTAACAAGCGACCACAAAACAGGCCGGCAAACCGTTGTTTCTAAATCAATAAAAAACCGTCAGAAATATAGCGCCAGCAAAAACCCGGCCCTGGTGGCCATCCGACCAACAGTCGCTCTCCTACGCTGAGGTACATCAGGCCACGGCACTGGAACTTTGCGATGAACAAGAAAAATCACCCGCGATCCGAGTTTGCCGACGTGTTTTTTCGGCTGCGCCACACGCTTTATTCCCTGGCCGGATTCAGTGGTGTGATCAACGTGCTGATGCTCTCTCCTGCCATCTACATGCTGCAGGTGTATGACCGGGCGCTGGTCAGCAGCAACCTCACCACCCTGTTGATGCTGACCTTTTTGATGATCGGCCTGTACACCTTGCTGGCGATGCTCGAAGTCGTGCGCACTCGTGTGATGATCCGGGTCGGCAACCGCCTCGACATGGCCCTCAATCGTCGAGTGTTCACCGCCGCGTTCGAGCGCAACTTGCAACGCGCCGGCGGCAACCCCGCCCAGGCGCTGCAGGACCTTGCCCAGGTACGCCAGTTTTTGACCGGCAACGGACTGTTCGCCTTTTTCGACGCGCCGTGGACGCCGATCTACCTGTTTGTCGCTTACCTGATTCACCCGTTGCTGGGCATCGTCACCCTGTGCGGCTCGCTGATCCTGGTGGCGCTGACCTGGCTCACCGAAATCGCCACGAAGAAGCCCTTGGCCGAAGCCAATATGGCGGCTCAGGTCTCAGGCACATTCGCCAACAACAATTTGCGCAATGCCGAAGTCATCGAAGCGATGGGCATGCTGCCGGCAATCACCGGCCGCTGGTTTGGCAGCCATCTGCAGATTCTGCAAATGCAGACCCTGGCCTCGGATCGCGCGGCCTACATCAGCGGGCTGGGGCGTTTTGTGCGCATTACCTTGCAATCGCTGATCCTCGGCACCGGCGCCTTGCTGGCCATCGAAGGTTCGATCACACCGGGCATGATGATCGCCTGTTCCATACTCAGTGGTCGGGCGCTGGCCCCCGTTGAACAGCTGATTGGTGCCTGGAAACAACTGCTGACCAGTCGTCGTGCCTGGGCGCGCCTGAGGAGCCTGTTGCAGGACTTCCCGGCCCGCGCCGATGCGATGAAACTGCAAAAACCGTTGGGCATGATCTCGGTGGAACACCTGCACGCGGGTGCGCCGGGCATGACGCAAGCCATCATTCACGGGCCTAACTTCAACCTTTCACCGGGTGAATCACTGGGCATCATCGGACCTTCGGCGTCGGGCAAATCGACCCTGGCGCGTTTACTGGTCGGTATCTGGCCGGCGCTCAGCGGCAAGGTGCGACTCGACGGCGCCGACGTCTACCTGTGGAACAAACAAGAGCTGGGCCCGTGGATCGGCTACCTGCCGCAGGACGTGGAATTGTTCGAAGGGACCATCGCCGACAACATCGCGCGTTTCGGCAACCTCGACAGTGAAGCGGTGATCATCGCCGCCAGGCGCGCCGGCGTGCACGACATGATCCTGCGCTTTGCCCGAGGTTACGACACCACACTGGACGTCGACGGTAACCCATTGTCCGGTGGTCAGCGTCAACGCATCGGCCTGGCCCGAGCGCTGTATGGCGAACCTTCGCTGATTGTGCTCGATGAACCCAACGCCAACCTCGACGATGCCGGCGAGAAAGCACTGATCGAAGTGCTGGAGGACCTGAAGCAGCGGCGCTGCACCACGGTGTTGATCAGCCATAGGCCGAGCATCCTCGGCACCGTCGATAAAATCCTGATGCTGCGCGAAGGCAGCACCCAATTGTTCGGCCCACGGGAAGAGGTATTCGCGGCGTTGCGCCAAACCAGTGTGCTGCCGACCGTGGGCTCACCCACCCTGTCAGCCGTGCGCGGGAGAGAGTAAATGGGGGCCTTGAGCGTTGACCCGCATGGCCAGGAACTGCTACGTGCAGTGGCCGAGATCGACGTCGACGACCGACGCCCGGCGCGCTGGGGCGTGCTGTTGGTGATCGTCGGCTTCGGCAGTTTTTTACTCTGGTCATGGCTCGCGCCGCTGGACGCGGGGATCGTTGCCACCGCCACGGTCAAGGTCACCAGTAACCGCAAGGCCATTCAGCACCAGACCGGCGGCACCATTGACGCAATTCTGGTACGGGAAGGCGACAACGTCAGCAAGGATCAGGAACTGGTCAGGCTCGATGCCACTCAGGCGCTCTCCGAGCAAGGAGTGGTCAACGCCCAATTCATCGCCACGAAAACCATGGAAAACCGTCTGCAAGCCGAGCGCGACGGTTTATCGGAGGTGGTCTTCGACCCGCTCATGCTGCAGCGCTACGCCGACAATGAGCACCTGAACGAGGCGATCCGCCTGCAGCGTCATCTGTTCGAAACGCGCCGCGCCAGCCTCGCCGGCGAGCTCGATATTCTGCGCGAGTCGCTCAACTCCGCCGACGCGCAAATCAAGGGGCTGCAGCGCGTCTACAACGCCCGCTCATCACAGATCGGCTTCCTCAATCAGGAACTGACAGGCGTGCGCCAACTCGCCACCGAAGGCTACGTGCCGCGCAACCGCATGCTGGAACTGGAGCGTACCGGTTCCGACCTGAATGCCTCTCAGGCCGATAACCTCAACAACATCGCCCGCGCCCGGGGCCGGGCCGCCGATATCAAGTTACGCATCATTCAGCGCGAGTACGACTACCGCAAGGAAGTGCAATCGCTGCTGGCCGATGTGCAGAAGGAAAACAGCGCCCTCACCGATCGCTTGCAGGCGCTGGACTATCAGGTGCGGCACACGGTGATCCGCTCGCCCATCGACGGCATCGTCCAGGGCTTGAGTGTGTCGACCGTCGGCGGAGTCATCGCCCCCGGATTCAAGATCATGGAAGTCGTTCCCGCCCATGAGCCGCTGCAAATCGATGCGATGATTCCGGTCCAGGCCATCGACCGCATGAACCCCGGGCTGCCGGTGATGATTTCGTTCCCCGCGTTCAACCATGTGCAGACGCCCAACATTCCCGGCAAGGTGCTGACCATCTCTGCCGACCGCCTGATGAGTGAGGACAACAAGCAGCCCTATTACCTGGCCCAGATCGAAGTGACTCAAGCCGGTATGGCCATGCTCGGCGACAATCACATCCGTGCCGGCATGCCTGCTTCGGTCACCATCAAGACCGGCGAGCGCAACCTGCTCAGCTACCTGTTGAAACCCCTGCTCGACCGCGTCAACAGCGCGTTCAAGGAGCAATGAGGTGAATGGCATGCGGCGGGTGATCGCGATGGCCACGCTACTGGGGCTGGCGCAATCAGCTGCAGCGCTGGACCTGCGCGAATCCTGGAACCTGATGCAGTTCCAGGGTCCGACCTTCCTGTCTGCCGGGCACGAGCGAGATGCCGCGTTGGAAAACCGCGCCATTGGCAAATCCGGCCTGCTGCCGAAAATAGGCATCACCGCGTTCGACAACCACATCAACGGCACGCAGCAACAGCCGGATTTCTACGGTAACAACCACACCAACGACCTCAACTACGCCTCACGCGGCGCCACCCTGCAACTGCGCCAGCCGTTGTTCAACAAGCAGAAAATGGCCGAGTATCGCCAGGGCCAGTATCAGGCCGAGTACGGCAACGCGGTATACGACGGCAAGGCCCAGGATTCGGCGGTGCGCCTGGCCGGGCGCTACTTCGACGTGCTTCTGGCCCATGAAACCGTCAAGCTGGCAACGGCCAAACTCAACGCACTCAATGAACAGGTGGCGTCAACTCAGCGCCGTCGGGAACTAGGCGATGGCACCATCACCGATGTCGACGAGGCCGTGGCCAGACGCGATCTCGCTCAGGCTGAACTGATTGAGGCGCAAGACAGCCTTGTCGTCGCCAGACGCCAGTTGCAGGAGTTCGTCGGTGAGGCTCCTGAGCAGATCGCGACGTTGCAGGAGAGCTTTCCCACGCCACCGTTGCAGCCCGACAATCTTCAGGAATGGATCATTCGCGCAGGCACCGACAATCCTTCGGTTCGCGCCCGCCGCCTGAATGTAAACACCGCCGATAAAGAGGTGGCCAAAGCCAAGGCGGGCCACTGGCCTACCCTTGATCTGGTACTGGGCTACACCGCCGCCGACAGCGAAACCCTGTCTACCCAGAATCAACGCAACCGTTACACCTCGGCCGGCGTGGAGCTGAACATTCCGCTGTACAGCGGTGGTTATGTGAGTGCCCGGGCCCGGCAAAGTGTGGCCACGCGCGACCAGGCTGAAGAGGATCTGAATGCCACCCGCGAAGAGATCATCTCGGGTACGACCCGAGAGTTTCGTGCAGTACAAAGTGGTGAAGCGCGAATCCATGCCCTGGAAAAAGCCGTCAGCTCCAGCGAGCGCTCGCTTTTGTCATCAAAGAAAGGGTTCCAGGCCGGCAGCAGCACCAACATCGACATCCTCAACGCACAGGAACAGATCTTCAACGCACGCCGGGACCTGTTCGAAGCCAAACTTCGCTATCTGCTGGCCAGGCTGCGTCTTGCCGCCGACGTCGGCGCGCTGGGCGACGACGATATCGCCGACGCCAATGCCTATCTGGGTCCACGTTTGACGTTCTGAGTCACCCCGACTGACCCTACAGCCCTTGATATACGCGGACTTTGGGTTTCTGCATCAGAATTTTATCTTCACATCCCAGCTTAATAATATTTTACCGATATCCCCCCTCTCCCTAGTCTGACCTCAAGCCAAACGGACAAGCCAACAGCGGCCCGAATCCCACTGCCTTGCTAGGAAGGATGTAGAGATGACCCCTGCAATAATAAAAACAGACACGCTGATCGTGGGTGCCGGCCAAGCGGGCGTGGCGATGAGCGAGCACCTGAGCAAACTCGGTGTGCCGCACCTCGTGCTGGAGCGCAATCGCATTGCCGAACGCTGGCGCAGCGGGCGCTGGGACTCGCTGGTGGCCAACGGCCCGGCGTGGCACGACCGCTTTCCCGGCCCGGAATTCGATGACGTCGATCCCGACGGTTTCGCCCCGAAAGAACGTGTAGCTGACTACTTCGAAGCCTACGCAAAGAAATTCAATGCACCGGTCCGTACCGGTGTGGAAGTGAAAAGCGTGGTACGCAATGTCGGCCGCCCGGGTTTCACTGTCGAGACCTCCGAAGGCGTGATCGAAGCCAGCCGCGTAGTCGCCGCGACCGGACCATTTCAGAAACCGGTGATCCCGGCGATTGCCCCGCAAGACCAACGTCTGTTGCAGATCCACTCCGCTGACTATCGCAACCCGCAGCAACTGCCGGCAGGCGCAGTGCTGGTGGTCGGTGCCGGTTCTTCCGGCGTGCAGATCGCCGATGAGCTGCAACGTTCCGGCAAACAGGTTTACCTGTCGGTCGGCGCCCATGACCGCCCGCCTCGCGCTTATCGCAACCGCGATTTCTGCTGGTGGCTCGGCGTGCTCGGCGAGTGGGATCAAGCGGCGATGAAACCCGGTCGTGAGCACGTGACCATCGCAGTCAGCGGCGCACATGGCGGTCGCACCATCGATTTCCGTGGTCTGGCCCATCGCGGCATGACCCTGGTCGGCGTCACCGAATCGTTCAATAACGGCGTGGTGACTTTCAAGCAGGACCTGGTCGGCAACCTCACTCGCGGCGACGAGAATTATCTGGCGCTGCTCGATGCCGCCGATGCCTACATTGAGCGCAACGGCCTCGATCTGCCGGAAGAACCAGAAGCGCGCGAAACCTATCCCGACCCTGAGTGCGTGAAAAATCCGCTAGTCGACCTGGATCTGGCCAAGGCTGGCGTCACCGCGATCATCTGGGCCACCGGGTTTGCCGTGGATTACTCGTGGTTGCAGGTCGCAGCGTTCGATGACAAGGGCAAGCCTGTGCATCAGCGCGGCGTGTCGAGTGAGCCGGGGGTGTATTTCCTCGGTCTGCCGTGGCAGTCGCGCCGGGGTTCGTCATTTATCTGGGGGTTTGGCACGACGCCAAACACGTCGCCGATCACATCGCCACCCAGCGCAAGTATCTGGACTATCGGGATGCCGAGCAGCGTGAAGCCGCATTGCACTCGGGTACCCACAGCAAAGCCGCCGACACCGTCGACGCTTGATAGCCCTTTACGCCCCGGCGCCGATTGCGTCGGGCATACCTTCTTCAGGAGCTTTCCATGAGCCAGCCCACTCACACTCGCATCCGCATGTTCAACACCAAAGACACCTACCCGAACCAGACGCTGGACAATGACCTGTGCCAGGCCGTGCGCGCCGGCAACACGGTGTATGTACGCGGCCAGGTCGGCACGGATTTCGACGGCAATCTGGTCGGCCTCGGAGATCCGCGCGCGCAGGCTGAACAGGCCATGCGCAACGTCAAGCAACTGCTCGAAGAAGCCGGCAGCGACATGAGCCATATCGTCAAGACCACCACGTACCTGATCGACCCGCGTTATCGCGAGGCGGTGTATGGCGAAGTCGGCAAGTGGCTTAAAGGCGTGTTCCCGATCTCCACCGGACTGGTGGTGTCGGCGTTGGGGCAGCCGCAGTGGTTGATGGAGATTGATGTGATTGCGGTGATTCCTGAGTAAGGCATCACACCGAGTCGCGGCCTTCGCGAGCAAGCTCGCTCCCACAGGGGAATGTATTTCAATGTGGGAGTGAGCCTGCTCGCGAAGAGGCCAGTCCAGACACACAAGGAGTTCAATAGATGACCTTTTCAATCGCAGCCCGCTGCGCCGAAACCGGCCAGTTCGGTGTCGCCATCAGTTCCTCCAGCATCGCCGTCGGCGCCCGCTGCCCGTGGCTGCTGCCGGGTGTTGGCGCGGTGTCGAGCCAGAACATCACCCTGCCGTCTCTCGGCCCGGAAGTCCTCGCGCTGATGGAGCAAGGTCTGGCGCCGGACGATGCGCTGGACAAAGTCCTCACGCGCAACGGCTACAGTCAGTACCGGCAGATCACCGCGATCAACCACCTCGGCCAGACCGCACATTTCAGCGGTGCGCAAACCCTCGGCGTGCACAATGCCGTCACCGGCGAGCAGTGCGTCGCCGCTGGCAACATGCTCGCCGGGCGTTCGGTGATCGAAGCCATGGTCAGCGCCTTCGAGGATGGCGAAGGGCAACTCGCTGATCGTCTGCTCAAGGCCCTGCACGCCGCGCAAGCCCTCGGTGGTGAAGCCGGCCCGGTGCATTCGGCCGCTGTCGTGGTGGTCGGCGAGCAGACTTGGCCGATCGTCAATCTGCGCGTGGATTGGGTTGATGAAGACCCGATTGGCGAGTTGCAAAAACTCTGGAACGCTTACGAGCCGCAGCTTCAGGACTATATCGACCGCGCCCTCGATCCGGCCAAGGCACCGGGTTATGGCGTGGCCGGTGATGACCGATGAACAGCGTCGAGTTGCTCAAAGTGCTGGTGGGGTTCGATACCACCAGCCGTGAATCCAACTTGCAACTGATCGAATTCGTTCGCGATTACCTCGAAGGTTTCGACGTGCCATGCGCACTGATCTACAACGATGAGCGCAGCAAAGCCAACCTGTTCGCCACGATCGGCCCGGTGGATCAACCGGGCATTGTGCTGTCCGGGCACACCGATGTGGTGCCGGTCGATGGCCAGCCGTGGACGCTGCCGCCGTTCGAACTGACCGAGCGCGACGGCAAAGTGTTCGGCCGTGGCACGGCGGACATGAAGGGCTACATCGCCTGTGTGCTCGCACTGGTGCCGTCACTGGTTAAAACGCCGCTGCGCATGCCGGTGCACATTGCTTTGTCCTATGACGAAGAAGTCGGCTGCCTCGGCGTGCGTTCGTTGCTCAAGGTTTTGCAGCAACGCCCAATCAAACCGTTGCTGTGCATCATCGGCGAACCGACCGAACTGAAACCGGTGCTCGGCCACAAGGGCAAACTGGCGATGCGCTGCGATGTGCAGGGCCATCCGTGCCATTCGGCGTACGCGCCGCTCGGGGTCAACGCGATTGAATACGCCGCCGAACTGATCGGCGAACTGGGTCGTCTCGGTCAGCAACTGAGAGCGCCGGAGCATCACGATGCGCGCTTCGACCCGCCCTACAGCACGGTGCAGACCGGTGTGATCAGCGGCGGCAAGGCCTTGAACATCGTGCCGGCCGATTGCCGTTTCGATTTCGAAATCCGCGCCCTGCCCTCGCAGGATCCGGCGCTCGTTGCCGAAGCGCTGCAAGCCTACGTCGAACGCGAAGTGCTGCCACGTATGCGCGCGGTCAGTGCGCAGAGTGATATTCGCTTCAGCGCCTTATCGGCGTATCCGGGGCTGGTCACCGATGCGCAAAGCCAGGCCGCCGAGTTGATCTCTGCGTTCTGCGGTTCAACGGATTTCGGCACCGTGGCCTTCGGCACTGAAGGCGGGTTGTTTGATGCGGTGGGCATTCCCACGGTGGTCTGCGGTCCAGGCAGCATGGATCAGGGTCACAAGCCCGATGAGTTTGTCAGCCTCGATCAGTTGCAGGCGTGCAATGAAATGCTCCAGCGCATGCTGGCGTTTATCAGTCTTTGACAGGCGGCTTGGCGGCACTCACGAGTGCAGTCGGGCCAACTCTTCGCGGCAATGATCGACAAACAACTGCGCCGGTTTGGTCAGTTGCACCCGCCGCAGCCAGGCCGCCGACAATCCCGAACCGGTGACGTTTTCCGCCAGCGGCACGCACACCACTTGCTGGCCGTCGTAGGTGTAGTCGCTGAACGGTTTGGTCACCAGAATCGAAAAGCCGAAACCATTGCCGACCATGCCGCGCACCATCTCTATCGACGGTGAGCTGAAGACAATATTCGGCGTCAGCCCGCGCTCTTCGAAGATGCTCACGAAATAGGTGCGGCTCGGCACCACGTCGAGCAGGATCATCGGTTCCAGCACCAGATCAGCCAGCGAGACCTTTGCCTGTTGCGCAAAGCGGTGGCTGGCCGGCAGCAACGCATAAGGCTGCTGCGGCGGCATCAGCGGCGTGGTTTCGATGGTGCTGTCCAGGTCGTGTTCAAACATCATCGCAACGTCGATGCTGCCGGCGGTGAGGGCCTGCACCAACTCTTGTTGTTCGCCATCACGAATGCGGATTTCCACCCCTGGCCAGCGCGCCTTGAACCCGGCGATCAAGCGCGGCAGGTACAGCGGCGCGACGGTTTCGAAACAACCAATATCGATCTGCCCCGCGACCACATCATTGTCAGCCAGCGCGTTCTGCTCGAACTCGTGCGCCACCCGTAGCAACTCCAGTGCCTTGCGATAGAACCGCGAGCCACTCGGCGTCAGCGAAACCCCTTGGGCGTGATGGCGGATGAACAACTGCACACCGAAACTTTCTTCCAGATGCTTAATGGCCGTGGAGACCGACGGTTGCGCGATATAGAGCTTGCGCGAGGCCTCGGCAACGCTGCCGCAGTCGGCGGTGGTGACGAAGTATTTGAGCTGGCGCAGGTTGTAGGCAGCCATGTGAGTCTCCCGAAGAGCGCGAGTGTTCGCCCTGTTTCCCTGGCGCACGATCAAGCTTGAACATACCGGACGCAGGCGCCAGCCGAAGCATATTTTTTAAGGTCTGTAGCAACAAACTTACTAATTTATCTATCCCGACGCTTTGCACATGATCACTTCAACAAGAAATGCGCCGCCCGTGCCGGCGCTTGCCGAAGTACGTCCACGTACTCATCCTTGCCTTGGAGTTCGTCATGGCTACCCCAACAGCATCCTCCGCTCCGCTGATTGAAAAACACACGATAGGATACGTGCCCCCCGAAGATCGCCACGGAAAGGTCAGGGATCTGTTCACGCTCTGGTTCGGCGGCAATATCGCGCCGTTGCCCATCGTCACCGGTGCACTGGGCGTGCAGTTGTTTCACTTGAATCTGCTCTGGGGCATCGTCGCGATTCTCGTCGGCCATCTGGTCGGCGGCGTGTTGATGGCGCTGCACTCGGCGCAAGGCCCGCAGATGGGCATTCCACAGATGATCCAGAGCCGTGCGCAGTTCGGCTCCCTCGGCGCGCTGTTGGTGGTGTTGATTGCCGGCGTCATGTACATCGGCTTTTTCGCCTCCAACATCGTGCTGGCCGGCAAGTCGTTGCATGGCGTGGTCGACAGCGTTCCGGTGCCGGTCGGCATCGTCATCGGCGCAGTCGGTTCGGGAGTCATCGGCATCATCGGCTACCGCTTTATCCACGTGCTCAACCGCATCGGCACCTGGGTGTTGGGAGTCGGCATCGTCGTCGGTTTCGGCTACATCTTTACCCACATTCAAACCGATGATTTCCTCACTCGTGGCAGCTTCAACCTGTCCGGCTGGCTGGCCACTGTGTCGTTGGCGGCGTTGTGGCAGATCGCGTTTGCGCCCTACGTGTCTGATTATTCGCGTTACTTGCCGGCCGACGTCAAAGTCTCGTCGACGTTCTGGACCACGTATCTGGGTTCAGCGCTGGGGTCGAGTCTGGCGTTCATCTTCGGTGCCGTCGCAGTGCTGGCGACACCGGTGGGGATGGACACCATGGACGCGGTGAAACTCGCCACCGGTTCCATTGGCCCGCTGATGCTGGTGCTGTTTCTGCTCAGCGTGATCAGCCACAACGCCCTCAACCTCTACGGCGCGGTGCTGTCGTTGATTACTCTGGTGCAAACCTTCGCCTACCGCTGGATCCCCACCGCCAAGAGCCGCGCGGTGATCTCGATCATCGTCTTGCTGGCCTGCTGCTTTGCCGCCGTCGGCGCCTCGAAAGACTTTATCGGCCACTTCGTCGACATGGTGCTGGTGTTGTTGGTGGTGCTAGTGCCGTGGACCGCGATCAACCTGATCGACTTTTATGCGATTCACAAAGGCCAGTACGACATCCAGTCGATCTTCCAGGTCGACGGCGGCATCTACGGCCGCTACAACCCGCAGGCGTTGCTGGCTTACGCGATCGGCATCGCCGTGCAGATCCCGTTCATGAACACGCCGCTGTACGTCGGCCCGGTGTCGGCGCACATCAACGGTGCGGATCTGTCATGGCTGGTGGGACTGCTGGTGACCTCGCCGCTGTATTTCTGGCTGGCGAATCGGGACACCTCCTATCGTCGGCGGATGATGGGCGGGAAACTGGCGAGCAGTCTGTGATTTGACCTGATGAACAACCAAGGCCCGCCCAGTGCGGGCCTTGTCTATTGCGGTGTGGTATTACTTCAGGCCTGACGATTATTGGGTAAGGGAAATCCAATGCTGCGAATACTGGGTAAAGCCTCATCGATCAACGTGCGCAAAGTCCTGTGGACTTGCGCTGAATTGCAGATTCCCTTCGAGCGTGAAGACTGGGGTTCGGGATTCAGATCGACGCACGATGCGCAGTTTCTCGCGCTCAATCCCTGTGCCATGGTGCCGGTGATTCAGGACGGCGATTTCACGTTGTGGGAATCGAACACGATCATTCGTTATCTGGTGTCGAGCTACAACGGTTCGCAGCTTTATCCCCTTGAGTCGATGGCGCGGGCGCGGATTGATCAATGGATTGACT
Source organism: Pseudomonas sp. H1_D05 (assembly GCF_054682705.1). Lineage (NCBI taxonomy): Bacteria > Pseudomonadati > Pseudomonadota > Gammaproteobacteria > Pseudomonadales > Pseudomonadaceae > Pseudomonas > Pseudomonas sp. H1_D05. The sequence goes on along the minus strand of NZ_CP162825.1, from coordinate 4,506,185 downwards.
GGCAGGCTTCGGAGCTGAATCGCTCGTGGTCGTATGCGTTTCTATCGCTGGTGCGTCAGTCGCCGGGGCATCAGGACAGCACGGCATTGGCTGCAGGGATCAAACAATGGTCGAAGAACATGGCCATCCTCGACCGGCAACTGGACAAGACCGGCGCCTACGTCAGCGGCGAACAGTTTTCCCTGGCGGACATTCCCATCGGGCTGTCGGTGAACCGCTGGTTCGAAACCCCACTGGCTCACCCGGATTTTGCCGCAGTGAAAGCCTATTACGAACGTTTGAGCCTGCGCCCAGGCTACTTGCTGCACGGTCGCAACGGCACGCCGTAATCGCGGTTATTTGCTTTTGAACGCCTCACGCCGCGCCAGCCGTTCGGCGGCGTAGGCTTCTTGTGGCTGGCTGATCAGATCTTGCCGACGCAACGGTTCGCCGCAGTGCTCGCACAGCGGCCCGAGGCCGGCGCTATGGTTGCAGTTTTTGTGGGTCATGTTCACCGCCAGCCCCTCTTCCGGTGATTTGCACCAGGTCTCTCCCCACGCTCGCAACGCAATGATCACCGGGTAGAACGCCTCACCTTTCGCCGTGAGGTGGTACTCGTAGCGTTTCGGCCGTTCGTTGTACAACCGGCGCTCAACCAGCCCCTCCGCTTCCAGGCATTTCAGACGCGCGGCAACCATCTGCGGCGTACCGCCGGTCTGCGCCTGAATCTCGTCATAGCGATGATTGGCCATGAACAACTCGCGCAAAACCAGCACGGTCCAGCGGTCGCCGACGATCGTCTCGGCCCGGGAAATCGGGCACAGCGTGTCGGGAAGGCTATCGTTTACTGCCATCAGGGCTTGCCTCTTTTACAGTTACTATGATTATCATATCTACACGATGCCGGGACAAGCCCTGTGCACCGATAATCCCATTGCCGGAGCAAGCAGCCATGTCGAATATCCCCTATCCGCTGGACAGAACCGCCTACCTGTTGGTCGATCCGTACAACGATTTTCTCTCGGAGGGTGGCAAGATTTTCCCTTTGATCAAACCCATGGCCGAGCAGAACGGCCTGCTCGACAACCTGCGCAAACTCGACCGCACGGTGCGCGACCTGAACATTCCGGTGGTCATCGTACCCCATCATCGCTGGGAAAAAGGCGACTACGAAACCTGGGACCACCCGACCCCGACCCAATGCAAAATCATGCACATGCATCATTTTGCCCGGGGCGAATGGGGCGGCGAATGGCACCCGGATTTTGCGCCGAAGGACGGCGACATCGTGGTTCAAGAACACTGGGGTTCCAGTGGTTTCGCCAACACCGACCTGGATTTTCGCCTGAAGCAGCAAGGCATCACCCACGTAATCATCGTCGGCCTGCTGGCCAACACCTGCATCGAAGCCACCGCGCGCTATGCCTCGGAACTGGGCTACCACGTCACCCTGGTCCGCGATGCAACAGCGGCCTTCAAAGCGGAAATGATGCACGCCGCCCACGAACTCAACGGCCCGACATTCGCTCACGTGATTGCCAGCACCGACGAACTGATTGCCAACCTCAAATCCCAAGGTGAATCGAAATGAGCCTGACCGGCCATTTGCTGATCGGCGCGGCGGATGTCGCCGCCACCGAAGGCACGATGAAAGCGCTGAACCCGGCCACCGATCAACGGATAGAACCGGACTTCGCTTTCGGCGGTGCGGCACAGGTTGATCAGGCTGCAACACTCGCCGATGCCGCGTTCGACCACTACAGCCACACCTCGCTGGCCGAGCGTGCCGCGTTTCTCGAGAGCATCGCTGACAACCTCGATGAGGTGCGCAGCGAACTGGCGGCACGCGCGGCACTCGAAACCGGGCTGCCCGAAGCTCAGCTTGAGGGCGAAGCTTTGAGAGCCGCGATCCAGTTCCGCCAGTTCGCCGATGTGGTGCGCCGGGGCCGCTTTCTACAACTGGCGATCGACCCGGCACAACCCCAGCGTCAGCCGCGTCCACGGATGGATCATCGCTTGCAAAAAATCGCCATCGGCCCGGTGGCGATTTTCGGCGCGAGCAACTTCCCGATTTCCTACTCGGTGGCGGGTGGCGATACCGCGTCAGCATTGGCGGCCGGCGCTACCGTGATTCTCAAGGCGCACAACGCCCACCCCGGCGCCTCGGAAATCCAGGCGCGAGCCATTCGTAAAGCCGTGCAGGCGCATGGCTTGCCCGAAGGTGTTTTCTCGATGGTGCGTGGTGGCGGCAATGCCATTGGCGAAGCGCTGGTCGATCATCCGTTGATCAAGGCTGTGACCTTCACCGGCTCCGAACCGGGTGGCATGGCGCTCTACCGCCGTGCGCAATTGCGCCCCGAGCCGATCCCGGTGTTCACCGAAATGACCAGCGTCAACCCGACCTTCATCCTGCCCGAGGCGCTGGCGGCTCGCGGCGCCGAAATCGGCGACGGCTTTATCGAGCGCATGCTGGTCAACGTCGGGCAGGCCTGTTTGTGTCCGTCGATCCTGATCGCCATCCGTGGTGCGGGGTTTGAAGAGCTGCGCAACGCCATGCGCAATCGGGTCAGCGCGGCACCGGCGCGGACAATGCTGACGCCGGGCATTCATGGTGCCTACGTCGAGGGTCTGATTGCGATGGAAGGTACCGGCGCGCAGGTGATAGCGGCAGGCACGCCGGCCGATGCCACATTCGCTGGACGCGCTGTGTTGCTGGAAGTCGAGGGCCACCAATTACTCAGCGAGCCGGCATTGGCTCATGAGGTGTTTGGTCCATCGGCGCTCCTGGTTGCTGTCAACGATGAAGCCGAGCTGCTGGCAGTCGCCCGTTCGTTCAAGGGACAGCTCAGCGCGGCGATTCACCTTGAAGGTGGCGATCTGGGATTGGCGCGGCGCCTGCTGCCGATTCTCGAACGCCGCACTGGACGCATCGTGGTCAACGCCTTCGCGCATCCACAGGAAGTGACCTTTGCTACGGTGCACGGCGGCCCTTTTCCGGCTACATCGGACAGCCGCTTCACTTCCGTGGGCATGACCTCGATCGAGCGCTTCTTACGGCCCGTGGCTTATCAGGGGTTTCCGGATGAGTTGTTGCCAGAGGTGTTGCGCGAGAGTAATCCGCTGAATCTGCCGCGCAGCATCGACGGGCAATAACGGCAACCCAGTGCGCGGCAGACGCGATCATGCATCTGCACGCACCACCCCGCGCTCTTCCAGCAAGCGCACAAACATGCTCAAACTGCGCGATACCGTGCCCCGCCGCCATACCAGCCACGTGGTCAGATAGCGAAAATCCGCCGCCAATGGCCAGACGCTGACGGTCGCGCTGCCGGGCATGCTCTGCAGCATTTTGCGCGGCATCAGCGCCAGCCCGGCGCCTGCACTGACGCAGGCGAGCATGCCGTGATAGGACTCCATTTCGAAAATCTTGCCCGGTACGGCGGCGTCGGTGCTGAACCATTTTTCAAAGTGGTGACGGTAGGAACAGTTGGAACGGAAGGCATAAATATTCTCGCCGTTGACATCCGCCGCGCGCTTGACGGGCGCGTGGTTGAGCGGCGCGATGATGACCATTTCTTCCTCGAATGCCGGCACACCTTCCAGCGTCGGATGCAGCACCGGGCCGTCGACAAACGCTGCAGCCAGACGCCCGGACAGCACGCCGTCGATCATCGTGCCCGAGGGGCCGGTGGACAGGTCGAGATCGACCTTGGGGTGCAATTGATTGTACGCCGCGAGCAATTCGGGAATGCGCACCGCCGCCGTGCTTTCCAGTGAGCCTAGCGGAAACGCGCCCTGCGGTTCCTCTCCCGCCACCGTCGCCCGGGCCTCTTGCACCAGGTCGAGAATTCGCCGCGCGTATTCAAGGAAACTCCACCCGGCCGGGGACAAACGCAAACGGCTTTTCTCACGGATAAACAGATCAACCCCGAGATCCTGCTCAAGTTGCTTGATCCGCGTGGTCAGGTTCGACGGCACGCGATGAATCTGCGTGGCGGCGGCGCTGATGCTGCCGTGCTCGGCAACGGCTTTGAAGATTTCCAGCTGCACCAGATCCACAGTCATTCTCCAATCGTGAAAGAAACGATCTTTATTATTCAGTTTCCAGAAAACAAACACCACCCTACTCTAGGCCCATCCGACGAACATGCAGGACGATGCCATGAGCCAGATTTCCAGCCAGACCCACGCCATCTCGATCAACCCCGCCACCGGCGAGCAGATCGGTCACTACGCGTTTGAGTCCGCCACTGCCCTTGACGCTGCGCTGACCCGCGCCGCCTATGGCTTTGGCAAGTGGAAGCGCAAGCCGCTGCAAGATCGCTCGCGCTTGTTGAGCGCCCTGGCCGGTGCGTTGCGTGAAACCAGCGAAGCCATGGCCACGATGATCACCCAGGAAATGGGCAAGCCGATTGCTCAGGCCCGTGGTGAAATCGAGAAATGCGCCAAGCTCTGCGAGTGGTACGCCGAGAATGGCCCGGCCATGCTTGACGCTGAACCGACCCAGGTTGAAGGCGGCAAGGCGCGCATCGAATACCGTCCGCTCGGCCCGATCCTCGCGGTAATGCCGTGGAACTTCCCGATCTGGCAAGTGCTGCGCGGTGCCGTGCCGGCGCTGATCGCCGGCAACACTTACGTGCTCAAACATGCGCCGAACGTGATGGGCAGCGCCTATCTGCTGCGCGACGCCTTCACCCGCGCAGGTTTCGCCGATGGCGTGTTTGAAGTGATCAACGTCACCCCGGAAGGCGTTTCCACTGCCATCGCCGACTCGCGTATCGCCGCCGTGACCCTGACCGGCAGCGTGCGTGCCGGCATGGCCATCGGCGCTCAGGCCGGTGCCGCGCTGAAGAAATGCGTGCTGGAACTCGGCGGTTCCGATCCGTTTATCGTGCTCAACGACGCCGATCTGGATGAAGCCGTGCAAGCCGCTGTGATCGGTCGCTATCAGAACTCCGGTCAGGTCTGCGCAGCGGCCAAACGATTGATCATCGAAGCAGGCGTGGTTGAAGAGTTCACCCGCAAGTTCGTCGAGGCCACGCGCAAGTTGAAGGTCGGTGATCCGCTGTCTGCCGAGACCTACATCGGCCCGATGGCACGTTTCGACCTGCGTGATGAACTCGACCAGCAAGTGCGCGACACCCTTGAAGAAGGCGCAACGCTGTTGCTCGGCGGCGGCAAGTCTGAAGGACCGGGCAACTACTACGAGCCGACCGTGCTGGCCGATGTCACCGACCGCATGACTTCGTTCAAACAGGAACTGTTCGGCCCGGTCGCCTCGATCATCACCGCTCGCGATTGCGCGCATGCCGTGGCCTTGGCCAACGACAGCGAGTTCGGCCTGACCGCCACGATCTACACCGCCAACGTGGCACTGGCCCAGCAACTGACCAGCGAACTGGACACCGGCGGCGTGTTCATCAACGGCTACTCCGCCAGCGATCCGCGCGTGACCTTTGGCGGTGTAAAGAAGAGTGGTTTCGGCCGTGAGCTCTCGCACTTCGGCGTGCGCGAGTTCTGCAATGCGCAGACGGTGTGGCTGGATCGCAAATAATCCAGGCACCGAAACCCCTGTAGGAGTGAGCCTGCTCGCGATGAGGCCGGCCCAGTCAGCATCTCCATTGTCTGACTCACCGCTTTCGCGAGCAGGTTCGCTCCCACATTGGGTTTATGCAGCAGCCTGTTGTGGCTCGGCGACACTGCGATCCTTGCTCAACAATCCCAGCACCACCGCCGCCGATGCGAGGGTGATCACCGTCAGGATGTGCAGCAGATACTGAAACGCCGCCGCATAACCTTGCACCAAACGTTCATTGGCCAGACCTGGCACGGTGTTGATCGCATGCGCCATATCGCCGGTGGTCACCCGGTGCGCGTTCTCGGCGATCAGCGACGCCTCGGCACCCGCCACCACGTGCACGGCACTGGCAGACTGGTGCCCGTACTATCCGGGTCTGCACTTGTACTACCCGAGCCGCCGTCATGTGCCGGCAGTGCTGAAGGCGTTTATCGACTTCGTGCGCAACCGGCGTTAGGCGTTTACAGATACTTCAACCAAGCGATGTCACGGCGACGAGCCTTCAACGCAGAGAACCAGCGCACGGCCGGGAACAGCACAATCGCCAGAATGACTGCGGCCAGCCAGATTGCCGAGACGGACGAAAAGCCGAAATAGCTGCCCTGATTCAGCCCGAACAGCGCCACACCGATCAGGTACAACACCTTCAACGCGTACAGATGCAGCAGATAGAAAAACATCGGCGCCGAACCGAACACAGTCAGCCAGCGAATCCAGCGGCGATCCTGTACACGCTCGAAGGCCAGCAGCAGCAACAGCCCGACGCTCACGGTCAGCGCGATAAACAACAATGACGGCGGGTACTTGGTGATGTTGAAAAAACTCATCAGGGTTTGCACCGACGTGTCACCCACGGCCCATGGTTTTTCGCCATAGCCGTTGATCAGCCGCAGCCCGACAAAACCCAGCAGTCCGGCGCTACCCGCGATCAGCAGGTGGCACTGACGCAAACCTGCTTCAACGCCACGAGCAAACCACGGCCCGAGCGCATAACCCAGACCGATCACACCGATCCACGGCAGTAACGGATAGGAGGTGCGCAGGCGCAGATTTTCACTGACTTCGATCCAGCCACGATCATGCAAAATCGCCCACGGCACATGCAGCGCCGACTCCACCGGGAAATACACCGCGTCGAGCAGGTTGTGTCCGGCGATGATCGTCAGGCTCAACGTCAGCAACAGCCAGCGCGGCAGCCACACCAGCAGCGACAGGGCGATCATGCTCAAGCCGATCGCCCAGATCACTTGCAGATAAATCACACTCGGTGGCAGTTGGAAGGTCCACGCGAAGTTCACCAGCGTGAACTCCAGCACCACCAGAAACAGACCGCGTTTGAACAGAAACGCACTGACATCGGCCTTGCCTGCGTACTTTTCGCCGAACAACCACGCCGAAAATCCCGTCAGCAGCACGAACACTGGCGCACACAGATGCGCCAGCGTGCGACTGAAAAACAACGCCGGTTCAGTGCTGGCAATGTCCATCGGGTCGGCGACCTGGCGGTGCAGCAAAAAAGTTTCGCGCACGTGGTCCAGCAGCATGAACAGAATGACCAGGCCTCTGAGGGCGTCAATGGACAGCAGCCGGCCAGTGGGCGAGGCAGAATGGGGGAGCGCAATTGTCATGAGCGTTTCGCAATCGAAGGGTTAACAGCGGGCGCCGACAAGGACTGCCCTGAAAATGTTGCGTTACCTTATAACACTAAAAAGCAAAATCCAAAGCCCAATCGATAGCAATTCTCAGAAAACCGCAGCCGATCACACCGTCCAGGTTGCCCAATAGCCTCAGGCTTCTATAGTGATCAGGTCCCCCTGCCCTTGCGGCCTGTTGTCGAGCGTTGTCCATGGTCAACACCGAACACCTGATCATTTGCGAGCACTGCGACTGCGTGTACGAAAAAGCCGTGCTGGCCAAACACCAGAAAACCTCGTGCGTGCGTTGTGGCGGCGTGCTCCAGCGCTTCAACGGTTTGACCGTCGAACAGCGCCTGGCCCTGACCTTCACGGCGGCGATGCTGTGGCTGTTTGCCAATTTCTATCCGGTGATGAGCATCAGCCTCAAAGGCCTGAAAAACAGTGCGACGCTGTGGGATTCTGTGCTGGCGCTGAGTCAGGGGCCGATCACCTTCATAGCGATGGTCGCGGCAATTTCGATCATTATTGCCCCGGCATTTCAACTGGTCCTGCTGACCTGGGTGCTTAGCTTCGCGCTGTCATCGCGACGCGCACCGGGGTTCAAGTTGTGCATGCGCTGGCTGGAAACCCTGCGGCCGTGGAGCATGCTCGAAGTGTGCCTGCTGGGGGCGATGGTCGCGGTGTTCAAACTGGCGGGATTGCTCGACGTGTTGCCCGGCATCGGCCTGTTCGCATTGGCCGTGCTGAGTTTGATGATGATCAGGATTGCCGGCCGCGATATCCGCGACCTATGGGATATTCCATGAACCGACCCGCGACTGCCAGCGAACTCAACCTGTGCCTGTGCCACAGCTGTGGCCTGGCCTGCGACATGACCGACGAGCCACATGAATGCCCCCGTTGCGACGCGCCGCTGCATCGACGCAAGACTAATTCACTGGCGCGCACCTGGGCCTATATGCTCGCGGCGCTGGCGTTTTACGTGCCGGCCAATCTGCTGCCGGTGATGAACACCACCATGCTTGGCAGCGGCGCCGACAGCACGATCATGAGTGGCGTGCTGGAGTTCTGGCAGCATGGCGCGTGGGACATCGCACTGATCATCTTTATTGCCAGTATCGCCGTGCCGGGCGTCAAGTTCGTCGCCCTGTCGCTGTTGTTGATCACGGTGCAACGCGACAGTGGCTGGGCACGCCGAGAGCGCTCGAAAATGTTCCGCTTCGTCGAGCTGATCGGCTACTGGTCAATGCTTGATGTACTGGTGGTCGCACTGGTCGCAGCGTTGGTGAAGTTCCAGACACTGGGCGATATCGAACCGCGACCGGGCATCCTGTTCTTCGGCATGGTCGTGGTGCTGACCATGCTCTCGGCAATGAGCTTCGACCCTCGGCTGATCTGGGACAACGCTCCGGACGATGAACCACTCAGCGACGCAGAGCCGTCAGCAACACCTGCAACGGATGGCGCAGTGCCTGATCCGACTGGCGCTTGACCTGACTGCGGCAGGAATACCCCGTGGCCAACGCTTCACCCTGCTCTGCCGGCGCCGCCACCTGACGGGCCCACGACTGCTCGTAGATCACCGCTGAGGTTTCGCGGTTGCGCGCTTCGTGGCCGTAGGTCCCGGACATGCCGCAGCAACCGGTGGCTTGCGTGGCCAGTTTTAACCCTGCGCGCTCGAACACCTGTTCCCACTGCCGAGTCGCGGCCGGGGCGTTGGTTTTCTCGGTGCAATGGGCGAGCAGTCGGAACGAGGCGGTTTTATCCTGCGGCGCCTGCTCTGGCATGACCTTGAGCAACCATTCCTGCACCAGCGCCACCTCCGGGCATTGCTGCATGCCGGGGACTTTCAGGTATTCCTGGCGATACACCAGCGTCATCGCCGGATCGAGGCCCAGCAACGGCACACCGATGTCCGCCAATTCGCGCAACTGCCGGGCATTGCGCAGCGCCGCGCGGTTGAACGCCGAGAGGAAGCCCTGCACGTGCAGCGGTTTGCCGTTGGCGCTGAACGGCGCCAGATACACCTGATAACCCAGACGCGAAATCAGCTCGACCAGATCGGCCAACAGCGGCGCTTCGAAGTAGCGCGTGAAGGCATCCTGCACGATGACCACACTGCGTTCGCGTTGCGCTGGAGTCAGCGCCGCCAAGGTCGACACCGTCGCTGGCTGCACTTGCCAACGGCGCATCGCAGCGTGGAAATCGAAGCGACTGAGCAACGGCACATCGATCATGCCGCCGACGCGTTCCAGCAGCCCGCGAACCCATGCAGCGCCCATCAACCCGTTATACAGCGCCGGAATCCGCGCCATGTACGGGATGCTGTATTCCAGCGAGGCGATCAGGTAATCCCGCGCCGGGCGCAGATAACGGCTGTGATACAGCTCGAGAAAGCGCGAACGAAACTCCGGCACGTTGACCTTGACCGGGCACTGTCCCGCGCAGGATTTGCACGCCAGGCAACCGGCCATGGCGTCGTAGACTTCGTGGGAGAAGTCTTCGGCCTGCGCACGACTGTTGCGCCAGCGCTGCCACAACGTGCTGAAAAACGCCGGCTTGCGAATCGCCTCGGACAACACATCGACACCCGCCTCGCCCTGCAAACGCAGCCACTCGCGGATCAACGAGGCACGGCCCTTGGGCGACTGAGCGCGCTCGCGGGTGGCTTTCCACGACGGGCACATGGCGTCGTCGGGGTCAAAGTTGTAGCAGGCGCCGTTGCCATTGCAGTGCATGGCCGCGCCGTAGCTCTGCCAGACCTTTTCGTCGATCTGTCGATCGAGTTCACCGCGCAAAGTGACTTCATCGATTTTCAGCAGCGCCGCATCGGTGTTAGCCGGCGTGGCGATTTTGCCCGGATTGAACTGGTTGAACGGGTCAAATGCAGCTTTCAGCGCTTGCAGCGCCGGATACAACTCACCGAAGAATGCCGGTGAGTATTCCGAGCGCAGACCTTTACCGTGCTCGCCCCACAGAAGGCCACCGTAACGCTGGGTCAGCGCGGCGACACCATCGGACACCGGACGCACCAGCGCCGCTTGCTGCGGATCTTTCATGTCGAGGATCGGCCGCACGTGCAGCACGCCTGCATCGACGTGACCGAACATGCCGTATTGCAAACCGTGGCTGTCGAGCAGGTCGCGCAATTCAGCGATGTACTCGGCCAAGTGCTGCGGCGGTACCGCGGTGTCTTCCACAAACGGCTGCGGCCGCGCTTCACCGGCAACGTTGCCGAGCAGGCCTACCGCACGTTTGCGCATGCCGTAGACCTTGTTTACCGCAGCGTGCCCGACCGCCAGCGTGTGGCCCAAACGCTCGACTGTGCGGTCGCTGCTCAAGTGCTCGACGAACGCCTCGACCCGACCTCGCAGCTCTTCAGGATCGTCGCCGCAGAACTCCACCAGGTTGATGCCCGGGGTCGGCCGCTCGGCGCTTTCCGGGAAATACTCGGCGACGCCGTGCCAGACGATGTCCTGCATCGCCAGCAGCAAGACTTTCGAGTCAACGGTTTCGATCGACAACGGTTTGAGCGCCATCAAGGCGCGGGCGTCGCGCAGTGCGTCCATGAACCCGGCGTAGCGGATATTCACCAACATTGTGTGCTTGGGGATCGGCAAGACATTCAGCCGCGCTTCGACGACAAACCCCAGCGAGCCTTCGGCACCGCACAGCACGCTGTTGAAGTTGAAGCGATTGTCCGCCTCACGCAGGTGTGCGAGGTCATAACCGGTCAGGCAACGGTTGAGATCGGGGAAGCGCTGTTTGATCAGTTCACCCTGCTCATCAATGATCTGCCGGGCGCAGCGATAGACCTCACCGACGCGATCTTCGCGGGCGCACAGGGCTTCGAGTTCGCTTTCCGCAAGAGGCTGCCCGTGCAGGCGCTCACCGCCGCGCAAGATCATGTCGAGTTCGAGCACATGGTCGCGGGTCTTGCCATAGGTGCAACTGCCCTGACCACTGGCATCGGTGTTGATCATGCCGCCGACGGTGGCGCGGTTGGAGGTCGACAATTCCGGGGCGAAAAACAGCCCGGCGGATTTCAGCGCGGCGTTGAGCTGATCCTTGACCACCCCGGCCTGCACCCGCACCCAGCGCTCTTCAACGTTGATCTCCAGAATGCGGTTCATGTGCCGCGACAGGTCGACGACAATACCGTCCGTCAGCGATTGGCCGTTGGTGCCGGTGCCGCCACCGCGCGGGGTGATCACCACTTGTTGATAGGCCGGTTCGGCGATCAGCCGCGCCACCCGCGCCACGTCATCAGCGTCCAGCGGAAACACCGCCGCTTGCGGCAGGCGCTGATAGATCGAGTTGTCGGTCGCCAGCACGACACGGCTGGCGTAATCGGCGCTGATTTCACCGCGAAAGCCGCTGGCTTTCAGGGCTTTGAGGAACTGCTGGTAATCGCTGGTCAGGGCTTTGGCGGGGGACAGCTGGGCAATCATCGGTCAGGTTATCTCGGTCAAATCGGGCCGCGTGGCGGTGAACAGTTGTACGCAACGAATGATTGCGTCAGGCTCCGCCATCTCATGGTGTCCATGTTCATTGCTGGCGAACGCCGGGACAACCGTAAATTCGACCCGCTATTGATGACTTTTACGAATGAATCCGCGCACACTCACGCCTTCCATGTCGTTATTGCTGGCTTTCGAGGCCGCCGCACGCCACGAAAGCTACACCCGCGCTGCTCATGAACTGTCGCTGACGCAGAGTGCGGTCAGCCGTCAGGTGCAGATTCTCGAGAAAATGCTCGGCATGCGCCTGTTCACGCGCGAAGGCCGGCAAGTGGTGCTGACCGATGTCGGACGCATGTATCAGCGCGAACTTGCTGAAGCGCTTGGGCAGATTCGCAGCGCGACGTTGCAGGCCATGGCGTTTGGTTCGGGCATTCACAGCTTGCGCCTGGCAACGCTGCCGACTTTCGGTTCGAAGTGGCTATTGCCGCGACTCAAGGATTTCTACACCGCGCACCCGGGTATGACCGTGCATTTGCATTCGCGGATCGAAGCGATTGATTTCGATACCAGCGAAATCGATGCGGCAATCTGTGTCGGCGGTGGTGACTGGCCGGGGCTGACCGCCCTGCCCCTGCACACGGAAGAATTGGTGGTGATTGCCAGTGCGCAGCTGTCCGACGCCGAACGCGACGACGCCGAACAACACATCGCCGGGCAACTGCTGCTCAATGTCAGCAGCAATGCCCAGGCGTGGGCGGAGTGGTTCAGCCATCAAGGTCTGCCGCACCGCAGCATGCGTATCGGGCCGAGCTTTGAAATGACTTCGCACTTGATTCAGGCAGTGCGGGCCAATATTGGTGTGGGGTTGGTGCCGCGGATTCTGGTTGAGGATGAGTTGTTGAAGGGTGAACTGCTGCAGCTGGGTGAGGCGATTACCAGTCGGCGCAGCTATTACCTGGTGTATCCGCCGCGCAATGAGAATTTACCGTCGCTGAAAGCGTTTCGGGATTGGCTGGTGCATACACTCTGAAGGAATGAGTCGCCCCCTTCGCGAGCAAGCTCGCTCCCACAAAGGATTTGTGAACGCCACAGATCAAATGTGGGAGCGAGCTTGCTCGCGAAGAGGCCAGCGAGCACGACATCAAAATCTCGGCTTGACCGCCTTCCAGTCCGGCTTGTAGCGCTGCATCTGCCGCACATCATCGCGCTGACGAATCCCGCACGTCAGGTACTGATCATGCAGCTTGCCCAACTGATCCCGGTCCAGCTCCAGCCCAAGCCCCGGCGCGCGGGTGATCTTCACGCAACCATCGACAATCGGCAGTTTGCCACCCTTGATCACCTCCTCATCCGGCTCCTGCCACGGGTAATGGGTGTCGCAGGCGTAATCCAGATTCGGCACCGCCGCCGCGACATGCGCCATCGCCATCAGGCTGATACCCAGGTGTGAATTGGAATGCATCGACACACCGAGACCGAACACATCGCACATCTTCGCCAGCGTCTGCGTGTCGCGCAGGCCACCCCAGTAATGGTGATCGGCAAGCACGATCTGCACACTGTTCTGCGCAACGCTGCGACGGAACTCGTCGAAATCGGTGACCACCATATTGGTCGCCAGCGGCAGACCAGTACGCTTGTGCAGTTCGGCCATGCCGTCGAGGCCCGGGGTCGGGTCTTCGTAATACTGCAAATCATCGCCGAGCAACTCGGCCATGCGAATCGAGGTTTCCAGCGACCAGTTGCCGTTCGGATCGATGCGCAACGGGTAACCGGGAAAAGCCTTTTTCAACGCTTTGATGCACGCCACCTCATGCTCCGGCGGCAAGGTGCCGGCCTTGAGCTTGATGCTCTTGAAACCGTACGCCTCGATCATCCGCGCGGCTTGGGCGACGATCTGCTGCTCGCTGAGCGCCTCGCCCCAATTGTCCGGTTTGTACGGCGAATCAACATGCTGCGCATACTTGAAGAACAGGTAGGCGCTGAACGGCACTTCATCGCGAATGGCACCGCCGAGCAGATCCACCAGCGGCACATTGAGGTAATGCGCCTGCAAATCGAGGAACGCCACTTCGAACGCCGAATAGGCATTGCTCACTGCTTTACTGGCGTGGGAACCGGGCGCCAGTTCGGCACCAGCAATGCTTGCAGGTTTGTTCGCGGCAACGGTGGCCTGCACGATCGCGCGCAACTGGTTGAGGTTGAACGGGTCGAGGCCGATCAGTTGCCCCTGCAACTGCTGCTGGATCGCCAGCGCCGGGGCATCGCCATAGCTTTCGCCGAGGCCGATGTAGCCGTTATCGCTTTCGATCTCGATGATCGAACGCAGGGCAAACGGTTCGTGGATGCCGCTGGCGTTGAGCAGCGGCGGATCACGAAAGGCAATCGGGGTCACGGTGACACGGGTGATTTTCAAGATAACGCTCCTGACAGATCAACAATCAATTCAATGGCTCGCGGCCGGTCTGGCCGTCGCGACAACGGCGGTCTCGTCATGGGGCTTTGCCGGAGCTTTACCCTTGGCACCCGGGGCCGTGCGAGCAAAGAAGATCACCACCGCAGCGACCAGTGACGTCGCCGCCAGGCCATAAAGACCGCCCTCGATGGAGCCAGTGGTTTCTTCGAGGAAGCCGAACGCCGTCGGTGCAACGAAGCCGCCGAGGTTGCCGATGGAGTTGATCAGGGCGATCACCGCAGCGGCGATACGCGCATCCAGATAGCTTTGCGGAATCGGCCAGAACAACGCCGACGCAGCCTTGAAGCCGATGGCGGCGAAACAGATGGCAACGAAGGCGAAGATCGGCCCGCCAGTGGTCGACATGAACATGCCGATCGCCGCGATCACCAGTGTCAGCGCGACCCAGGCTTGCTGGAATTTCCACTTGCCGGCCATCGCCGCGAAACCATACATAGCAACAATCGAAATGATCCACGGAATCGAATTGAGCAGGCCGACCTGGAAGTCACCGAGGTTGCCCATCTTCTTGATCATGCTCGGCAGCCAGAACGTCGCGCCGTAAATGGTCAGGGCAATGGAGAAGTAGATGAAACAGAACAGCGCAATCTGCCGATCCGCCAACAGCTTGAACATCGACGGTTTGGCCACTTGCACCGCCTCACGAGCACGCTGCTCCTCGGCAATCGCCGCCACCAGCGCTTCGCGTTCCTCTTCGCTCAGCCACTTGGCCTGACGCGGATGCGATTGCACCCAGAACCAGACAAATGCGCAGAGCACCACCGATGCGGCACCCTCGATCAGGAACATCCACTGCCAGCCATGCAAACCCAGGCCACTGATATGCAGCAACGCACCGGACACCGGGCCGGAGATCACCGAAGCAATCGCCGAACCGCTGAGAAACACCGCCATGGTCTTGCCGCGCTCGGAGGCTGGCAGCCATTGGGTGAAGTAATAAATGATCCCCGGAAAGAACCCTGCTTCGGCCGCGCCGAGAATAAAGCGCAGCACATAGAAACTGGTTTCACCTCTAACGAACGCCATGGCCATGGCGGCCGCGCCCCAGGTGAACATGATCCGCGTCAGCCAGACCCGTGCGCCGTAACGTTGCAGGAGCATGTTGGACGGCACTTCGAACAGCGCGTAGCCAACAAAGAACAAACCGGCACCGAGGCCGTAAGCCGCCGCACCGATGCCGAGGTCGGTTTCCATGTGGCTGCGCACGAAACCGATGTTGACCCGATCGATGTAGTTGACGATGAACATCACCACGAACAGCGGCAGCACGTGGCGCTTGACCTTGGCGGCGGCACGGGCAAGCACCGTGACGTCCAGCGGACTCTGGAGGGTTTTCAAGGGGCGACTCCCGATCTTGTTTTTTTAGGGATGGCGTAAAGCGATGGGCCGATCATGGACGGGGTCATTGATCCCGTCTAATCTAACTTGGCATTCGATTGATACCCGGATTAGATCAATGTTCGAACTGACTCAACTGCGCTGCTTCACCACGGTCGCCACCGAACTCAACTTTCGCCGCGCCGCTGAGCGACTGAACATGACCCAGCCGCCACTGAGCCGGCAGATTCAATTGCTCGAGCATCACCTCGGCGTCGAACTGTTTACCCGCAGCACTCGTAGCGTCGCGCTAACGGCTGCCGGTCGGGCGTTCTTCGTCGAAGCACAGAACCTGCTGGAGCGCGCACAGCAAGCAGCCGTCACTGCCCGACGGTTCGCAGAGGGCGACATCGGTACGGTGAACATCAGTTTTGTCGGCAGCGCGGTGTATGAATTTCTGCCTAAGGTGATTGCCGAGGCGCGCCTGAAACAACCGCAGGTGAAAATCGATCTGTCGGAGATGAACACTTACCAGCAGCACGAAGCCCTGCGCGCGCGACGCATCGATTTGGGCATCGCCCGCGCGCCGCTATTGGAGCCTGGCTACGCGACTGAATGCCTGGTGCGCGAACCGTTTGTACTGGCGGTGCCGAGCGGACACCCATTGACGTCGGCGGCTGAAGTGGCGGTCAGTGATCTGGATAAACAACCGTTCCTGATGTACTCCCATGCCGCGTATCCGCCATTCAACGAATTGCTCACCGGAATGCTGCGCTCGGCTCGGGTTGCGCCGGATTATGTGCAGTGGCTGGGCTCATCGTTGACGATTCTGGCACTGGTGAATGCCGGGATGGGCCTGGCGCTGGTACCGCGCTGCGCCACCAGTGTGGTGTTCAAGAATGTGGTATTTCGCGATATCGATCTGGGTGAAGGCGTGCAGAGCGAGCTGCATCTGATCTGGCGCGAGAACAACGACAACCCGGCGTTTGCGATGTTGCTGGAAGCGATTCGCCGGGCGGTGGCTGAGGGTTGGGGCTAAGGAAATACTAGCTCTTCAGCGGTGGTGGAGCGCTCGGTGCTCTAGGCTGCGCATTTGCCACTGGCTTGCCATCTTTCGTGTAACGACGCGCTACCCATTCCGGCATTGGTTGCGGTGCTCTGGCTGTCATAAAGAAACCTCCGATTTCGGGCCGAATTCGACCCACTTGACCTTGCCGGAATCTATCAGCAAAAACTCAGCGCCAAAAGGCACTTCTGCCCCTTCGGCATCCAGCCAACAGGGATTCTGCATCACGAACTGGCCACTGCTGGATTCCGGTGGCCACTCCACGGGCCAGCCAAAAACGCGCCTTTCATCGTTCAAATGTAGCGTGACCAGACGATGATGTTGGGCAAAAACGCTGAACCATTCGCTGGGGTAGGAAGTTTGTTTCGTGACATTTCGACTGCGTAACCAGCCATGCAATTTGTCATTCGTGGCCAGGTAGCAGGAAAGCAACCCGAGCGTCACCGACACAACGAATGCCCAAATTGTTTCGGCCTTGGCATCCCAACGTCCTACAGAAAAGCCTTTCGAGCCTACCCACAAACACATCGCCCCAATCCCCAAAACCGCTCCCTGAATCACAAATGTAAAAATCAGCGCCTGGACAATCTGCCCGAACGTATCGGGTCGTCTGAAAGCCGTCAGCGAATAAAAAATCCACGCCGACAAAAAACCGGGAATCAGGTACTGCAACAGCGGAATTACTTCTTTGACCAGATCATCCATGATCCGAGGCTCCTTGAAAGACCGGCCGATCTGACTATCGACCGCCCCTCAAAAGCCTAGTGCACACGGCTGAAAACCCTCACGCGCAACTGTCACCACTCATTACGCATCCTGCAAAATCAGATCCGCGCCCTTCTCCGCCACCATCAACACCGCCGCGTGAGTATTGCCCGATGTCACGTTCGGAAAGATCGACGCATCAACAATCCGCAGCCCTTGGAAACCGTGCACCTTCAGCCGCTTGTCGACCACCGACGTCTGCTCGTCAACGCCCATCGCGCACGAACCGCAGAGGTGATAGATCGAGCCACAGTTATCGCGGAAGTACTGCAACATCTGTTCGTCTGTTTCTACCGCCGGCCCAGGCAAAACCTCGTCAACGGTAATGGCCTTTAGCGCCGGCGCATTCATGATCTTGCGCATCAGGCGACTGCCTTGTATCACCTCGTCGATATCCTTTTGCGTGCTCAGGTAATTCGGATCGATCAGCGCCGCGTCCCGGGGATTTTTCGAGGCGATTTCGATATACCCACGGCTGGTCGGCCGGCACGGATTGAAGCACAGCAGAAAGCCGGAATACGGCTCAGGCTTGAGGCTGGCCTTGTTGTTTTTCGGGATCTGGTACGACAGCGGGTTGAAATACAGCTGCAGGTTCGGGTGATTCTGCTGCGCGTCGCCACGGAAAAAACCACCGGCCTGATTGACGCTCATGGCCAAGGCGCCCTTGCGCGTCAGCAGGTATTTCACGCCGAGTTTGAACTGACCGAACAGCGAACTCAGTTCATCGTTGAGCGTCGGGATATTGGCCTTGTAGTAATAGCTGGTGCACAGGTGATCCTGCAGGTTCTGCCCGACTGCCGGCAGGTGTTTGACCAAGGGAATCTGATGTTTGGCCAGAAGCTCACGATCCGCCACGCCGGACAGTTGCAGGATCTTCGGTGTGTCGACGGCACCTGCACACAAGATCACTTCCTTGCGTGCAGTAAAGGTTCGTACCACGCCATGCTGAGTAATCGAGATCCCGGTCGCCTGTTGTTGCGCGTCATCAAACAACACCCGATCCACCAGCGCGAAGTGCTCGACCGTCAGGTTCGGCCGCTTCAGTGCTGGATGCAGATGCGCGAAGCTGCTGGAGCAGCGCTGACCGTTCTTGGTGTTGACGTCGTAGAGACCCGCCCCTTCGAACTTCGCTCCGTTGAAATCTTCACTGCGCGGATAGCCGAGTTCCGAGCAGCCCTCAAGAAACACATCGCAGATCGGATGGGTCTGGCCCTTCATCGGCGTAATACTGATCGGGCCGCTGCCACCGTGATATTCGCTGTCACCCAGTGGATGATTTTCCAGTTTGCGGAAGTACGGCAACACGTCCTTGAAGCCCCAGCCGTCGTTGCCATTGGCGGCCCAATCATCAAAATCATGAGCCTGGCCGCGCACGTAGATCATCGCGTTGATCGAGCCGGAGCCGCCCTGCACCTTGCCGCGCGGTGCGTAGATTTCGCGGTTGCTCAGTTGTTTCTGTGGCTGGCTGTAATACATCCAGTTGAAGGTCGGGTTGTAATACATTTTGGCGAAGCCGACCGGAATCTTGAACCACAGGGAACTGTCCTTGCCGCCCGCTTCCAGCAACAGCACGGTGTATTGGCCCGAGGCCGAGAGCCGGTTGGCCAGCACGCAGCCAGCGGCGCCGGCGCCAGCGATGATGTAGTCGTATGTCATGCACGGTTACCGCGTAAGTCGTTGTACAAAATTCGCCGCCCTTGTGGGAGCGAGCTTGCTCGCGAAGACTGCCTGTCAGCTCGCATTTTCATTGCCTGACACCCCGTCGGTTCGCGAGCGAGCTCACGCCCACAGGGGACTGGCCTGGCAATCAAAGCCTGTGTCAGCCGCGAGCTGGTGAGCTGTCTTTCACGTCCACCGGGGTCGGCGCCATCTGCAGGTGCAAACGCTCGCCGGTGTACGGCGAATGCTTGCGCACCACGTCCATGTTCAGCTCAACCCCCAGGCCCGGCTCGGTGGACGGAATGATGTAGCCGTCCTCCCACTGCAACGGTTTGGTCAGCACTTGCGCGTGGAAGCCACCCCACGTCTCGATGCTTTCCTGAATCAGGAAATTCGGCGTACAGGTCGCCAACTGGAAACTCGCCGCCGCGCCAATCGGCCCGTTGTACAAGTGCGGGGCGATTTGCGCGTAGTAGGCTTCGGCCATGCTGGCGATCTTCTTGGCTTCGAGCAGACCGCCGCAGCGCGCCACGTTCATCTGCAGAATCGACGCGCCGCCAGCCTGCAACAGCTTGAAGAATTCGTACTTGGTGGTCAGGCGCTCGCCAGTGGCGATCGGGATGCTGGTCTTCGCCGCGACCTGCGCCATGGCCTCTTCCTGTCCCGGCGGCACTGGCTCTTCGAACCACAGCGGGTCGTATTTCTCCAGACGCTTGGCCAGGCGGATTGCCGACGAGGGCACCATCTGCCCGTGGGTACCGAAGAGCAGGTCGCACTTGTCGCCGACTGCTTCGCGAATCTTGCGGCAGAAGGTTTCGCATCGCTCCAGCACTTCCAGCGAAATCTGGTGCCCGGAGTACGCGGTGTAAGGGCCGGCCGGATCAAACTTCACGGCGGTGAAGCCCTTGTTCATGTTCTCTATCGCGCACTCGGCGGCCAGATCCGGGTCGTCGTAGTCGTACTCGCCACGGCTGTTGATGGGGTACAGGTAGGTGTAGGAACGCAGACGTTCATTGACCTTGCCGCCGAGCAACTCGTAAACCGGTTTGTTCGCGGCTTTGCCGATGATGTCCCAGCAGGCCATCTCCAGACCGCTGACCACGCCCATCATGGTCAGATCGGGACGCTGGGTGAATCCGCTGGAATACGCCTGGCGAAAGAAGCGCTCGATGTGGTGCGGATCGTGATTGAGCAGGTAGCGTTCGAACACGTCCTCAATGATCGGCAACATGGCTTTCGGGCCGAAGGTCGCGGCGTAGATCTCGCCGACACCTTCAATGCCACAATCGGTCTTCAGCTTGACGAACAGCCAGTACATGCCGCCGATGTGCGGTGGCGGTACGGCAACGATATGGGTTTCAAGGGCGATGATTTTCATCTCAGGCACCTGCTTTTTTCGAAGATTGACGATTGATTCGGGCACGCAAGGTCACGGCAGCGAGGGTGCCGATCAGACCGATAGTCGCGATGTAGCCGAAGTAGAGCTTGTAGCCGAGGGCGCCGGGAAAGTGCTCAGTGAGGTAGCCGTTGATCAGCGGGATAAAGGCATCCGGCATGTAACCGACCACCGAGACGATACCGATGGCCAGACCGGTGATGCGCAGCGGAATGTTGCAGCTGTCGAGAATCGCCCAGTACAGACCACGAATCGCGTAAGTCATCAGGCCGATGAAAATCACCGTGGCAATCAACAGGCCAATGCTGTTGAGCGCGGGGAATACGATAAGCCCGACGATGGCCAGACTGGCCAGCAGCAGCGCGACGATCAGCACCGAGATATTCGAGAACCTGTCGCCCAGCCAGCCGCCACCGATGCCGCCGATCGGGCGCATCCACAACTTGATCGTGGTGATGGTGCCGGCCATGACCGCCGTCATGCCGCTGCCTTGCAAGTAATCGGAGAAACTGTAGGTCGCCCAGAAGATGTGATACCCGCAGAACACGATGGCGGTCACCAGCCACAGCTCCGGGATCTTCACCAGCGTGCCCAGATCGCTGAGCAGATTGAACTTGCCCTTCTCCACCGCGGGCGTGTCTTCCATCGACTTCGGGTCCTTGATCAGCACCAGCAAGCAGCCGATGGCGATACAGGTGAAGGCATACAGATAAACCACGTGTTTGAAGCCTTCGGCGGTCGACTCGCCCCGGGTCTCCGTGGCAAACGCGAACAGACCCAGCGCGACCGTCGCCAGCAACGCCTCAACCAGCCCGCGACCACCGTCGAGAATCCCGAAGAACCGGCCCTGTTCCGTGTGATGAGCAATCATCTTCACGCGCTTGAGCACCGAGGCCCAAAAGGTCAAACCGGTGGTCACCCCCCAGCAACCGAAGATGATCATCAGCCCGCTCATCGACGGTGCCGTCGAGTACCAAAGGCCCAGAGCACCAGTGGCCACCAGCGAGAAGAAAATCAGAAAGCGCGGCGCAACGCGGTCGGCCAGCCAACCGCTAGGTAGGTAGCTGAGCAGAAAAATCGTGCCAAGCATCGAGTACAGATAACCCAGCTCGCTGTGGTTGATCTGGAACACCTCGAGCATGGTCGTTTGATAGACCTGACGAAGATAGAGAATCGGATAGATTGCGCCGGCGGCGAGCACCAGCAACATCAATTGGAAATAGCGACTTCCCTTGTCGCTCTGGCTTTTCACAGCCGACGTGGAACCCTGAACAGCGGCAGCAGAGGATGCATGCTTGGACATTGAAGTGACCTCGGGCGACCCGTGCTCCGGGCGCCCCTGATAATTGTTTTTATAGGTGCAGCGTGAGGCGTGTTGCGGTGGATCAGTACTTCATGACCACGAGTCGGGTCTGGGTGAATTCGAGCATGCCGTGCTTGCCGTCATCGCCGCCCAGGCCCGAGCGTTTCCAGCCGGCGTGGTAGCCCTGATACGGGTCGGCCGGGGTGCGATTGACGTACAACTCGCCGGCCTCGATGGCGTTGGCGACTTTCTGTGCGGTGCGGTAGTTCTCGGTGTAGAGCACCGACGACAGACCGAACTGATGATCGTTGGCCATGGCCAGCGCTTCGTCGATGTCGCGGTATTTGAGTACCGGCAGCACCGGGCCGAAGATTTCTTCCTGAACGATTTCCATGTCCTGACGGCAACCGCTGAGCAGTGTCGGCGGGTAGAAATGCCCCGGGCCTTGCGGCAGCACGCCACCGCTTTCGAGCGTCGCGCCGGCAGCGATGGCGCGCTCGACCAAAGCGTGGATGTTCCGCTGCGAACTGGCGTTGACCAGCGGTCCCATCAGGTTGGCGTCGGTGGCGCGGTCGCCGAATTTCACTTCAGCGATTTTGGCCTTGAGCAGTGCGAGGAACCGGTCGTAGACACTTTCCTGCACATAGACACGCTCTACCGCCGTGCACAACTGGCCGCAATGCGTGGTTTTCGACGCGATGATTGCTGTCGCGGCCGCTTCCAGGTCGGCATCCGCTTCGATGATCGCCGGGGTCTTGCCACCCAGTTCCAGCGAAGGTTTGGCGATGTTTGCCTTGCAATAATCGAGAACGATGCGCCCGGCGTTGACGCTGCCGGTCAGGGTAATAAGGCCCACGGCCTTATGGGTGCAAACCGCCGCTGCCGTGGCGTGATCCATGGTCAGGATGTTGATCACACCGGCCGGCATGCCCGATTGCTGCACCGCTTTGGCAATTTCAAATGCCGAGGTCGGTGTGTTGTTGCTCGGGCGCACCACCACGGTGTTACCGGCGATCAATGCCGGGGCGATTTTGCGCAGCAACGTGTAAACCGGGTAGTTGAACGGGATCAGGCAGGCAACGACGCCGATCGGCTCGCGGTGCAGAAACAGGTTTTCGTCAGGGCTGTCGCTGGGGATGATTTCGCCTTCGATACGGCGCGCCCACTCTGCGTGGTAGCGAGTGATCTGCGCGGCGTAACGGGCTTCGTTGCTGGCATCGCTAACGCTTTTGCCGGATTCGGCGGCCAGTGCGGCACCGATGGTTTCAGCGCGATCTTCAAGGGCGGTGGCCAAGGCTCGCAGATGTTCGGCGCGCTCGATGCTGGTGAGTTTGCCCCAGACCTTTTGTGCCGCTGCCGCCGCATCGACCGCCGCGGTGGCTTCTTCGGCGGTGGCACCCGACACATGGCCGAGCAACGCTTCGGTAGCAGGGTTGTAGACCGCGATCAGCGCCGCGCTGGCAGGCTCGATAAATTGGCCGTTAACAAAATTTCGCTCGATTCGCATGTGCATCGCCCATCGTTTGTTTTTATCAATGCCACCAGTCTTGTCATCGATGGCGGGTTGAACAAACGATTTATCGGGCGGTTAAACATTCGAAAAATGCAGGTTACCCCCGCATCGGCACAAATCCCCTGTAGGAGTGAGCCTGCTCGCGATGGCGGTGTGTCAGCCACCTATTTTTCGCTGATACACCGCCATCGCGAGCAGGCTCACTCCTACAAGGGAATCTGGGCTGATTCAGATAGCAGCGGTCGAGGGCTCTAACTGGCGCTGCGCCAGCCAGATTTCCTCTTGCAGCCATTGCGAAAAAACCTGCAACTGCGGCATCTCGGTCTGCTCCGGCCGGGTCACCAGCCAATACGACTGGTGCCCCTCCACATGCACATTCAGCACTTGCGTCAACTGCCCGCTGGCCAGTTCCGCAGCGACCATGTGCCAGTCGGCTATGGTGATGCCCAGACCATCGGTCGCCGCCCGAATCGCCAGATCCAGCAGATCGAACTCGTAGCCGCCCTGGGTATCCACGCCGGTGATCCGCGCCGCATCGAGCCAATGTTTCCAGGTCAGATAACGCTGATCCTCTTTGGCCAATACGTGCAACAACGTCAGGCGATTGAGATCAATGCCCGACTCGCCACTTTCGCGGGCATACAGAGAGGGGGCGCACACGGCGATATGGCGCTCCTGAATCAAAAATGAACTGTCGAGACCGTCCCACTCGCCGTCGCCAAAACGGATCGCACAATCGAGCGTGCTGGTTTCCGCGAGGCTGTCCTGCAAGCGTGTGGTGATGCTCAACTCAAGCTCCGGGTGTTGCTCGCGCAAACGGCCCAGACGCGGCATCAACCAGCGGCTGGTAAAGGTGGGCGGTGCGTTGATGTGCAAGCGGTTGGAGTGGGTTTTCTGCTGAATGCTGCGCACTGTCAGCTCGATCTTGTCGAATGACTGGTGCAATGCCCGCAGGAGAATCTTGCCGGCACCGGTCAGCTCCAAATGGTGATGGCGGCGCTCCAGCAAACTCTCGCCGAGCTGTTCTTCCAATTGCCGCACCTGCCGGCTGACGGCGCTTTGGGTGACATTGAGCAACTCGGCGGCGCGGGTAAAACTACCGGTGCTGCCGGCCACCTCGAACGCTTTGAGTGCGTTCAGGCCGGGCATTTTGCGTTTCATATCAAGGCACTCGAAAACCACTGACAGGGCACAAAGCATCCCACGACTGTGCCGGACTGTCCTACAGGAATTTGCGAGTAACATGCATTCCATGCAGGTTTACTCACCGTTTTTATCGTTTGTTCAACCACCAGCGGATGGCAAAACTGCGCGGCATCTCTAATAAAAACAATCGAGAGCTGCTCCATGCCCTTCTCTGCTTCCTTTCGCTTGCGCACCACGTCCATCGTCCTGTTCTGCAGCATTGCCGCTCCGGCGATGGCTGTGCAGGTCACCGACAATCTTGATCTGGGCGGCGCCATTCGTGCGCGCTGGGACCTGGACCCGGATCGCGACATTCAGAAGTTCGGTCTCGACACGGTATTCCTCAGTGCCAAGTACAATTCCGACAGCTGGATCGGTGAAGCGCAGTACCGCTTTTACGGTCGTTCGTATCCCTACCAGTACACGAAAAACTACGGCGACATCCAGTTCGCCAAGTTCGCGTGGGTCGGCTACAAATTCAATCCCGGTCAGCAAGTGCAGGTCGGCCTGAACACCGTGCCGTTCGGCTTGCAGCCGTACTTCGGCAGCACCTTCTACGAAACCCTTGGCAACGTTATCGGCCTCGAAGACGTGCAACAGGTCGGCGCCAAGTACATCCAGCAAAGTGGCGACTGGAACGTCCAGGCCGGTTACTACCTGCGCCCGGCGTGGCAAGGCAAAGGCACCAGCAATGGCGTGAGCTACTCCAGCATCGTCTCCGAGGCCGACAGCTATGTCGCCGATGGCAGCGACAACCAGGAACGCAACACCGTGGTGCTGCGCGTGGCCAAGGCACTCGATCTGGGTCCGTGGAAGTCCGAGGTCGGCGTCTCCGGCCTGACTTCCAGCCTGCAGAACCGCGACACCCACAGCGATGGCCGGCGCAACGCCTTGGCCATCCACTATCTGGGCAAGAACGGGCCTTGGGGCGTGCAACTGCAAGCGGCGCGGCAACAGATGTCGCCGCGCAATCCCGGCAGTGATGAAGTGGTGACGTTGGGTGGGTATGACGGTACTTACAACGTCGCCAGTCGCGGCAATCTGTACGTGGCCGACCTGAGCTATGACGTCGGAGGCAAATACCTCTTTGATCAGGTCAGCGGGGTCAAGCTCTACGCCAACTACAGCGCCTTCGACAAATCCGCCAGCGGCTACAAGACGTCAGAGCGGATGATCCTCGGCAGCTCGTTTTCGGTGAGCAAATTGTGGGTCGCGGCCGAGTGGTTGTTTGGCCGGAATGATCCGTACATTGGCGGCAGCAGTTACACCCAGAGTCTGGCTGCGGGCGGGCTGGATCAGTGGGAGAACCAGGTGTATGTGAACGTTGGTTACTACTTCTGATCCCGACATGATTGCGCCGATGAGATAGCTTTCGCGAGCAGGCTCGCTCCCACATTGGAATGCATTCCAGGGTAGGAGCGAGCCTGCTCGCGAAGGCGCCCGCACAAACTCCACTTGCATCAAACTCTCACCAATAGTCAGATACCCCCTACAAACAAAACCTACAAAAACAAACCGAGCCAAACGCTCGATCCGGGGTTCTGCCTCCATGCGTCAACTGCCCTCCCTCAACACCCTGCGCGTGTTCGAAGAAGTCGCGCGTCATCGCAGCTTCAGCCAGGCCGCACTCGGCCTTAACGTCACCCAGGGCGCAGTCAGTCGTCAGATCAAACAACTCGAAGACTACCTCGGCGTCGCGCTGTTCGTGCGCACCCCGCAAGGCCTCTCGCTGACCGAAGCCGGCAGCAATCTCAAACCGCATCTGGCCGAAGCCTTCGATCATATGGAACGCGCCCTGCAAGCGGTACGCGTGCCCAATCTGCGCCAGCGCCTGCGCGTACTCGCCCCACCGACCTGGGCCACGCGCTGGCTGTCGCCACACCTGCGCGCGTTCTGCCAGCGCTACCCCGACATCAGCCTCAGCGTGACCAATCAGGCCAGTCACGACAGCCTCGCGGACATCGATTGCCACATTCGTTTTGGCCTCGCCGCGTCAACGCACTGCGCCAGTCAGCTATTGGTCATGGAACGGCATATTGCGGTGGCCAGTCCGGAGCTGTTTAACGGCGATCAAGCGCCAGACCTGCACGAGTTTCCGTTGTTGCACATTCTGCATGACGGCAAACGCCTGAAGGTCTGGGAGAACTGGCTGGCGGCGATGGGGCGAGAGGATATCGATGCGGGACAAGGCTTGGAATTCAGCACACTCGATCAGGTGATTCACACCGCACTGGCGGGTGGCGGACTGGCGGTGATTGATCGGCAGATGATCGAGAAGGAGTTGGCCAACGGCAGCCTGGTGCCGATCACTCCGATTGAAGTGATCGGGCCTTATGGCTATTGGCTGGATGTGGCGAATGACAAGCAAGGCCTGTCGAAAGTGAAGCTGTTCACCGATTGGCTGAGCCTGGTGAGCAATCCCTGAAAGAGCCCCTCACCCTAGCCCTCTCCCGGAGGGAGAGGGCTAGGGTGAGGTGATTATTCGAACTACGCCGACCTGAGATACCGAGTCGAACGTAGATTTTGAATACTACATAGATCGCCCCCCTTTCCCCCTCGCCCCTTGGGGGCGGTCCGACGTTTCGGGAGGGCTGGGGTGAGGGGGAGGGGGAGGTTTTAAGCCTTGCACATCAAATCGGCGTGACGACTTTGCTCACCACAATCGAACTCCCCTCCACCGTGGTCTGCGCCTTGCACGCCTGACTCAACGTCAGCGATTTGGTCTCCGGCGCCCACGCCCACGACAGCCATGCGCCAATCGCCAGAATCGCCGCGAGAATGCCCATCGTCGGGCTCAAGCCGATCCCGGCCACACTTACCGGCAGCAGGAACGTACTCACGGCCGACCCCAAACGACTCACTGCCGTCGCCAGCCCGATACCGCTGGCGCGAACCTCGGTCGGAAAGCTCTCCGCCGGGAACACCCCGACCAGATTGCTCACCGCCGACAACACCAACGTAAACAGACCAAACACCAGCACCATCAGCCACGCCGCACTGCCCGGCAGTACCGCCAGCAGAAACAGCGCCACCGCGAGAATGATGAACGAGTTGATGAGGAATCCACGCCGGGTGAATTTGATCGTGCACCAGATACCGATCAGCGCGCCGAGGATCAGCAGCATGTTCAACATCAACTCAGTGCCGAATCCTTCGGCCAGGCCCATCTTCTGCAAAATCGACGGCAGGAATGTGTAGATCGCAAAGTACGGCATCACGATGCACACGAAGAACAGGCAGTTGAACGCGGTGCGCTTGCGGTACTCACGGCTGAACAGCACCGCATACCCGGAACGGGTTTCCGTAGAGCGGGTTTCGTCGAGTTCGACGTTATCGCCCAAGTGTTTTTTGACGATCGCCCGCGCCTCGGCGATGCGTCCCTGATTGACCAGCCAGCGTGGCGATTCCGGCGTGCCGATGCGCGCGATCAGGATCAATGCCGCCGGAATCGCCGACGACGCCAGCATCCAGCGCCAGGCATCATCGCCAAGGCTGAGCATCGCCGTGCCGACGAAGGTTGCGGCAACGTAACCGAAGGTCCAGATCACGCTGAAAGAACCGAGCAAAACGCCGCGATGTTTCTTCGGCGAGAACTCGGCCAGCATCGCGTGGCCGACGCTGAAATCGCCGCCCAAGCCGATGCCGATCAGCACCCGGCAGAGAAACAGACTCATCGCTGTTTCGACATAAAACTGCATCACCGAGGCCACGGTGATCAGCACAAAACTGACCAGAAAGATTTTCTGGCGGCCGACCTTGTCGGAGATCCAGCCGAAAAACAGACTACCGAGAAACAGCCCGATCAACGCCGACGCGCCGATCAAGCCTTGCCAGAACGCATCCAGCTGCATCTGCGGACTGAGCAAGGTGAACGCGATACCGATCAGGCCGAGAATGTAGCCGTCGGTGAAGTGCGCGCCGAAGGTCAGGCCGGCGATCTTGATGTGAAACCGGCCGATCGGCAGGTCATCGATTTTTATGGGTTGAGCGGACATATTCGTCTCCAATTGTTGTTATTGACGGAGAAACCGATTGCTCTTGCTTTTGCTTTCTGTGGGAGCCGAGCTTGCTCGCGAAGGCGGCATGTCAGTCACATTACTTTCCACTGATAGACCGTCTTCGCGAGCAGGCTCAGCGCTCACAAAGATTGTTGTTTTCGGGGAATCAGAGACCACCCATCAACAGGTATTTGATCTCCAGATAGTCATCCAGACCGTACTTCGAACCTTCGCGGCCGAGGCCCGATTCCTTGATTCCGCCGAACGGTGCCACTTCCGTGGAGATGATCCCTTCGTTGATCCCGACCATGCCCGCCTCCAGGCCTTCAGCCATACGCCAGACCCGGCCGATGTCGCGGCTGTAGAAATACGCCGACAACCCGAAAGGCGTGTCATTGGCGCGTTCCAGCACTTCGGCCTCGTCCTTGAAGCGGAAGCACGCTGCCACCGGACCGAAGGTTTCGTCCTGGGCAATCAACATGTCGCCGTTGACCTCAGTGAGGATGGTCGGCTCGTAGAACGTGCCGCCCAAGGCGTGACGACGACCGCCACACAACAATGTCGCGCCCTTCTCCAGGGCATCGCTGACATGGCTTTCCACCTTGGCCAGCGCCGCGCTGTTGATCAGTGGACCTTGTTCGGTATCACCGTCCAGTGCACTGCCGACGCGCATCGCCGCCACCGCTTCCGCAAGCTTGCCGGTGAAGGCTTCGTAGACGCCGTCCTGAATAAAGAAGCGATTCACGCACACGCAAGTCTGCCCGGTGTTGCGGAATTTCGAGGCCATTGCGCCTTTGACTGCGGCATCCAGATCGGCATCGTCGAAGACAATGAACGGCGCATTGCCACCCAGTTCCAGCGAGACCTTTTTCAAGGTGTCGGCGGCCTGACGCATGAGCAACTTGCCGGTGCGAGTAGAGCCGGTGAAGGACAATTTGCGCACGATGCTCGATGCCTGCAGCGCGCCACCGATGGCGACGGCATCGCCGGACACAATGTTGAAGACACCAGCCGGAATCCCCGCCTGCTCGGCCAACACGGCCAAGGCAAAGGCCGACAGCGGCGTCTCTTCCGATGGTTTGAGAATCATCGTGCAACCCGCCGCCAGCGCCGGCCCGACCTTGCGAGTGACCATCGCCAACGGGAAATTCCACGGGGTGATCGCCGCGACCACACCAATGGCTTCCTTGACCACGATGATTCGCGCATCGGCCTTGTGGCTCGGGATCACATCGCCGTAGGCCCGCTTGGCTTCCTCGCCGAACCACTCGAGAAAACTCGCCGCGTAAACCACTTCGCCCATGGCCTCGGCCAGCGGCTTGCCTTGTTCACGACTGAGCAGCGTGGCCAGATCCTTCTGGTTGGCGAGCATCAATTCGCTCCAGCGCTTGAGGCGTTGACTGCGTTCCTTCGCGGTCAATTTGCGCCACGCCGGCAGTGCGCGGTTGGCGGCGTCGATGGCCAGGCTGGTCGCTTCGGCGCCAGCCTTCTGCACCTCAGTGATCAGCTCGCCGTTGGCCGGGTTGCGCACCGGATAGGTCGCGCCGCCCTGCCCCCACTGGCCATCGATGAAGTTGCCGTGACGGATCAAATCGCTCATGCCACCGCTCCCTGCAGAGTGAAACGCTCAAGCCCCGGACGCGCCGAGCGGAGGATGCGTTTGCCGGCGGTGTAATCGTTGATCACGTCGCACGGGGTGTAATTGCGTTCCAGCTCATGCAATTCATCAGCGTCGAGCCTGGTTTCAAGTGCGGCCAATGCGCTGTCGAATTGCGCGGTGGTGTCGGCGCCGACCAGCATGCAATCAACGCCCGGATGGTTCGCCACCCAAGCCTGGGCGATCTGCGCATTCGACACACCGCGAGCACGGGCTACGCGCTGCACCGAGTGGGCGATTTCGAACGAGGCTTCGTCGCTGTACATCTGCTGAGTGAAAAAGTCGGTCTGGTTGCGGGTCGACTGCACGTCACCGGTCAACAGACCACGCGCCAAAGGACTGAACACCGATACGCCGATGCCCTGATCGCGACAGAACGGAATCATTTCGCGCTCTTCTTCGCGGTAAGCACAGTTCAGTTGCAGCTGCATGTTGATCGGTTTGACCCAACCATTGCGCTCGCAGGCCATGAGGATCTTCGCCAGCTGCCCGGTGAGCATGGTCGAAACGCCGATGTAACGGGCCTTGCCGGAGCGCACGATGTCATTCAAGGCGCCCATGGTTTCTTCGACCGGGGTGTTCACATCGAAGTAATGCAGCATGAAGACGTCGACGTAATCCATGTCCAGACGCTTCAGCGAGGCATCGATGCTGTCCATGATGTGCTTGCGCGAATGGCCGCTGGCGTTGATGCCGCTGCGGGTGCCGTAACCGACTTTGGTGGTGATCACCAGGTCTTCGCGACGGGCCAGACGCTTGACGATGCGACCCACCACCTCTTCGCCGACACCGGCGGAATAGAAGTCGGCGAGGTCAATGAAGTTCACGCCGTTGTCCAGTGCGTGCGCGACGATCGGCTCACTCTGCTTTTCATTGAAGATCCACGGTTTCCAGTCCGGCGTGCCCATGTTCATGGTGCCCAGGCACAGACGCGAAACCTGCAGGCCGGAGTTGCCCAAACGGATGTATTGCATGGCGTCGACCTCAGGCTTTTGGCGTGTAGAAAGGATTGCTGATGTGCGCAACGACGTCTTTCAGTTGCGCGGTTTCCGGCTTGCCGGTCAGTGCCGCGCGGATCGCGGTGCGGCAGGCGTTGTAGTTGTTCAGGTACACCGCATCGAGGTCGTCGCACGCAGGATTGACCCAATTGGCAGTGACGATTGCCCATTCGTCTTCGGCTTCCGGCGGCAGCGTGCCGTCGAGCAGCGCTTCGAGCACGGCTTTGGCGATCCCGGCCTGCGAGGCGCCCCACGTGGCGTTGCCGTGCAGGTCGCTGCTGATCGCGGCTTTATTCACGTACAAGGTCATCGGTTTGACCGGGATGTTCGGTTGCGCGATCACCATGAACGGGCAGTGGCCCTGGCTAGGCGATGCGAGGCTGTTGGCGAACGCCTGCCCCGCCGGACCATTGCGCGGGCCGATCAGAATATTGATGTGTGCGGCGTTGACGCCCGGGCCTTCGAAACCTTCACCGATGTACAGGTCGAGTTCTTTCATCAGTCATTACTCTTGTGCGATACGAGGGATGTTCGATAGCTCACGCAGGCCGGACGACGAGCGCGGTCAATAACGGGCGTGGGGAGAGACGGCGGAAGAAACGGGACATGGCTGCAAACGCTCTCTGGTTGTTATTGATGAGCTGTGTTTGCGATTTTTTAACACCGGGGCTGGAGCCGGCTGTAACCATTAAAAATCATGGGGCAATGAGTTTTAGTCATAGCCCTTCTCGCGGGCAAAAAAAACCCGCTCAGTGAGCGGGATGGTTGAAGGCGATGCGTCCGGATTGGCCATTGATGGCCGGCGCTCGATGCACACCGCCTGCAGGCGTGGTTACAGGCAGTCACGCACCGATTGGCGCAACGACCCGGACTTGGCCCACGGCGGCCCCTGATACAACGAAACCCGGCTGCCATCCTTGTACTTGACGATGTCGAGGATCTCGTCCGCCGTGATGATGCTTGGCGCGGTGATGCGGTAGCCGTTGGAAATCGACGTCTGCGAAGTCTTGGCCACATCCTTCTGCCACAACGGTAATAAACACGCAGCATAGTCCTTGGGCGACTTGGTACTGGTCTTGCTGATATTCGGCTCACCCGGCACCAGCGAGGCCGGCAACGAGCAACCTGCCAACATGGCCAACGCCAGACTCCCGATCCATATCCGCATGGTGTATTCCTGATCTGAAAAAAGTGAATGTAGCGTGTAAGCGGCGCTACATCCATCGTGGCACCGCGCCCTTGGCGCAATCTGCACAACTTTTCACAACCGTTCAGCGTGCTGACGAACAGGCTTTGCCCATCGACGAAAAATGCGACTACTCTTTTCTACCGAGAATGTTCTGGAGGTGATCATGCGGCTCAATGAATACGAACACGAACTTCAACGCGACCTGCAAAGCGTTGCATCGGACTTGAGATGGTCGGCGGTCGACCTCAAACGTATCGCAGAACAACTGCGCAAATCCGGCAACGAGGCAGATGCGCAAAGCGTGCTGAGATCCTGTGAGGTGCTGCAAAGCGATGAGGAACGGCTGCAACTCTATGCCAAGGAAGTGAAAGCCCGCGCCATCAGCCGGACCAAGGTCCACTGAGACCCACCCACCTACCTCAAACAAAAGCCCCGACACATGCCGGGGCTCTTTCGTTACGGCCTGCCTGTCAGTGGGTTTTGTGACTTTGCGCGCGCGCCGAGCGTTTTTTGTAGCCAGGCAACGCAGCGGCATAGGCCAGTGCTTCCTCCCTGCTGCCAAACGACGCCAGCCGATCGCCCTGAGTGCAAACCCGCCATGGGCCATTGTTCACGCTAAGCACGTCATAGCCGTTCATGTGCATCTTGATCAACATCGGCATGCTCATGGACACCTCCATTTTCGCTAACGGTCAGATCCAGCTTCACGCTTTTACCTTACACCCTGATCCGCCCGAAATGCCGACCGAATGTCGCAAGCCGCGACCATCATGGCGCGGGCACTTTACGCTGCAGCCAACGCTCCAAATCCAAATGAAACCTTTGTTGCTGGCCCCGGCTCAAATATTGCAGTTTTATTACTATTTCGTGACAAGCAATAAACAGGTAACAGATGAAAGTACGCGCAACCGTTATATGCGAACAGGATCGCCACGTTCTCCTGGTACGCAAACCCCGCTGCCGCTGGACATTGCCCGGCGGCAAGGTCGAGCCCGGGGAAACCCGAGCGCAGGCTGCCGTACGTGAACTGCAAGAAGAAACCGGCCTGGACGCCGACGATGTGTTGTATTTAATGGAATTGCAGAGCGGCAGCACACAGCATCATGTCTACGAGGTCTCCGTGCTGGACTTCGAACAGGTGCGGCCGCAGAACGAGATCATTGATTGCATCTGGCATCCGCTGGACGCAGTGCGCAATCTGCACACCAGTGAGGCGACATTGCGCATTGTTGAAGCGTTTCGACGACGTTTATGAGGCGTTAACCAGCAAAGGCCCGGCGACCGGCGCTCATTTCGGTGCGTAACTCACCGATGAAGTTGGAAATGTCACGGATCGTGACGAGGTGTTCCGGGGAAACGCCAGTGAGCAGCAATTCGACACGCCCGCTGTCCGGCTCATAAACCTTGATTTGCAGCAGTCCCTGCGCACTCGGAATGCAGTCACACTTGAACGCAGGAAAGCCGGATTCGACAATCCGGCAAATATCGTCAATGGCAAGCATGAGTGCACGCCTCGCAGGCGTTGGTCGGTCGACTCGTTGAGCATAGATGAGCCATTTGTGGCTTGCCCGATACAAAATGCCAACCCGATCACAACAATCCACCTCGCCCTCAGTGTGCGTCGTGATCCCAGATCCAGTTCCACATCCCCGGCAAATTTACCGGCTCCGAACTTTTTTCCACCGTACGGGCCAATGCGGCTTTCTCAAGTTCAGCGTGATCATCGTAGAAAGGCTTGTCAGCCAGCTTCACGCCCGTGGCGGCGGCGCTATCGAGCAGAATCTGCAGGTATTCGCGCGTGTGCCGCGCGGTATAACGATTCAGATCATGAAACGTCACTACTACCGGAATCACCCCGTCAACGGTCGGAAATTCGCCAAGGGCAATCCGTTCACGAACTTCTGATAATTGTCGCAGCATGTTTGCCCGACGCCTCGGGCTGGCATTGAAGCCCCAGATCTTGCCATCGTTGGCACTTAAATCCGTGAGCAACACATGCAAATCATGCTGTTGATAAGCGGCAAAGGTACGTTTGTCGTAATTCCAGAACGGCGGGCGCAGCAACTTCGGCGGCGCGCCAGTGATGGCAGCGATATCAGCCGTGCCGTTGGTCAGCGATTCTTCGAGTTCTTGCGGATCGAGCAAGCGATGATTGGTGTGCCAGTGGGTGGCCGTGTGAAACGCCAGTATGTGGCCTTCCTCGTACTCACGCCGCATGATGCCGCGACCGATGTCACTGTTGCCAGCTCGCGGTGCGCGCGTCTGCACGAAGAACACCGCTTTGATATTCGGCATCAGCGAATTGTCCTTGAGGCTGTCGAGCACCGTCGCCGACGGATTCCAGAAACTGGATGCGCTGGGGCCGTCATCGAACGTCAACAGGAAGCGCACCGGTGCCTGAGTTTTCAGGCGCGTTTCGGTTTGCGCGGTCATTTCTATCGGGGCGGCGATACAACCGGCCAGCCCGAGGACGATGAGCGCTGCACAGAGAAGCTTGAATCCGGATGTCATGTTTTGCCTTGAGCACGGCGGCTGCCGTCATGTTGTCGATTGGCAAAACTCCCTCGCCCTTATCCATCCTTGCGCCCCGATCTGCGAGCGGAGGTTGGATAAGGTACACAGGGTTTGGTTCCGGCGCTCGCTCAGTGAGCCAATGCCTGTTGAAAGGACGTGTCGATAATCCCTGCGGTGACCAACGGTGCCGGCAGCGCTTTCACGTTGAACAGGAAATCAGCGGTACTTTGCAGGTCTGAAGCCGCCTGCTCGTCTACAGGTCCCAGAGTCATGTGCGCCTGACGCAACCAGTGGCGCGACACCTGCTGATCGAGATTGGCTTTCTTCGCCCACAGATCGGCGTATTCATCCGTGTGGCTGTCGACCCAGGCCCGCGCCTGCTTCAAGCGCCCGAGAAAATCCGCTATGGCTGCATGTTTGCTGTCGATGGACGGTGTCGACGCCGCGATAGCACTGAGGCCCGGCATCAGATTCTTGGCGGTCAGGATCGGCCGCGCGCCGGAAAATACGATCTGCTGGGAAATGTACGGTTCCCATACCGGGAAAGCGTCGATGCTGCCCTGTGGAAGGGCTGCGGCGGCATCGATCGGCATCAGTTTGACGAAATCGACGTAGTTTTCCGGCAGACCGCCCTGCTCCAGGGCGCGCAAGGTCAACTGCTGACTCCAGGCGCCAGGCCAATAAGCGACTTTCTTGCCCTTCAGATCAGCGATGGTTTTTACCGGCGAGTCCTTCGGCACGAGTAACGCGATGGTGTCCGGATTCTGCCGCGATACGCCAATCAGCTTCACCGGCGCCTGCTTGGCAGCCAGAAACAAAAAACCGGAATCGCCCAGAAAGCCCAGATCCAGCGAACCGGTTTGCAAGGCTTCCGCCAAAGGTGCAGCGGCCTGGAAGTGCTTCCAGTCGACGGTATAAGGCGCGTCTTTCAACACGCCGGACGCCTCCACCGAGGCACGGATGTTGTAGTAGTTCTGATCACCGACGTGCAGGACCAAGGGCTCGGCTGCGTAGGAAAGTGGCGAGATAAATAATGCAGTGATTAACGCACTGCGGAGGAAACGAGAAAGCTTCATGGCGAGTCCTGCGAAAGTAATTGCATAGACCATAACGCTGTTGATTCAAGGTTTTGAAATTCGATAAATGCATAAGCTCCTCACGGTTGATACTTGCTGTTTGCTTGCCAACAGTAGCGAATCACACTGTTTCCCCCGCAACAGCTGAAATCCTGCACCTGGCGTTAAAACCCTTATAAACCGGCGCTCTCAAGCACATGGCACAGAGCCTGCAATATTCCATT
Source organism: Pseudomonas sp. H1_D05 (assembly GCF_054682705.1). Classification (NCBI taxonomy): domain Bacteria; kingdom Pseudomonadati; phylum Pseudomonadota; class Gammaproteobacteria; order Pseudomonadales; family Pseudomonadaceae; genus Pseudomonas; species Pseudomonas sp. H1_D05. The sequence goes on along the minus strand of NZ_CP162825.1, from coordinate 4,470,192 downwards.
CATGCAGGAAGCATTCGATAAAAATATCTTTTTTGACATAAGAAACCTGTGCCTTTACCGGAGCGCCCCCATGACATCGTTCTTTCCTTATTTCAAAACACTGCTGGCCGCCAGCGCCGTGATGCTGAGTCTGCAACCGTTCGCCCACGCGACTGAGACCGCGCCGGCGGAAGTGCATCTCGACTACGCCTATTACTCGCCGGTCAGTCTTGTGCTCAAGCACTTCGGCTTCCTCGAAAAGGCCTTGCCGCAAACCAAAGTCAGCTGGGTACTGAGCCAAGGCAGCAACCGTTCGCTGGAATACCTCAACAGTGGCGGCGTGGATTTCGCTTCTAGCGCCAGCCTTGCCGCCGTGCTAAGCCGGGCCAATGGCAGCCCGATCAAATCGGTCTACGTCTACAGCCGCGCCGAATGGACAGCGCTGGTGGTGCGCAAGGATTCGCCATATCAGACGGTCGCCGACCTCAAGGGCAAAAAGATCGCCGCCACAAAGGGCACCGACCCGTACCTGTTCACCCTACGCAGCCTGCAACAGGCCGGACTCAAAAAAGACGATGTGGAACTGGTTCACCTGCAACATCCGGACGGCCGCACCGCGCTGGAAAAAGGCGATGTAGACGCCTGGGCCGGACTCGATCCGCACATGGCCGCCAGTCAGGTTCAGGCCGGCTCGCGCCTGCTCTACCGCAACCCCGCGTTCAACAGCTACGGCGTGGTCAGCGTCACCGAGCAGTACGCCAAGGAACACCCGCAGACCATAGACACCGTGATCAAAGCCTACGAACAGGCCCGCGACTGGGCGCTGAAAAATCCTGATGAGTTCGCTGCCCTCCTCGCCAAGGAGTCCGGCTTGCCGCTGGACGTAGCCAAGCTGCAACTATCGCGCACCGACCTGAGCAGCCCGCAACTGACCCAACAGGACATCAGCGCCTCCAAGGCTGCGGCGCCGATTCTGGTCTCTGAGGAACTGGTGCGCCGTGGGGTGAATGTCGATCAAGTCATCGATCAATTGCTCGACAGCGGTGTGCAGCAAGCCATCGCCCGCCAGTAACCGATCAGCCTCAGGACAAATCCGCGCCCGTCGCGGATTTGTTGTGAGCGGAGCCAAAAACCATGACCACTCACTGCAAAGACTTGCCCGCGCCACTTGCCGTTCCGCGCCAGCGTCCTGCGCGTTTAAATCCGGCATGGCAGCGCCGCTGCAAGGGCCTGGCCCTGCCGCTGCTGATCATCGTTGCGCTGGAAATTATCGTACGCATCGGGTGGCTGCCGTCCTACCAGATGCCGGCACCGAGCGAGATTGCTCTGACCCTCACCGACCTCGCTGAGGGTGCGCTGTGGAAACACATCGGCGCCAGCCTGATACGCGTGCTGCTGGGTTTTACCATTGGCGCCAGTCTGGCGCTGGTGTTTGCCGCCTGGGTCGGTTTGAGCCGCGAAGCCGAGGCCTATCTGGAACCGACTTTCGCCGCCCTGCGTTCAATCCCGAGCCTGGCCTGGGTGCCACTGCTGTTGTTGTGGCTGGGCATCGACGAGACCTCGAAAATTGTCTTGATCGCCATTGGTGCGTTCTTTCCGGTATACGTCAACGTGGTCGCGGCCATTCGCAACATTGATCGCAAACTGGTGGAAGTCGGCCGCATCTATGGCTTCAGCCGCTTGCAACTGGTGCGACGAATATTGCTGCCGGCCGCCCTGCCCGGCCTGTTCACCGGGCTACGCAGTGGCATGAGCCTGGCGTGGATGTTTCTGGTGGCGGCGGAACTGATCGCGGCCACCAAAGGCTTGGGTTATTTGCTCAGTGACGGCCGGGAAACTTCGCGGCCGGACATCGTGCTGGCCGCAATCATCGTGCTCGCCTTGCTCGGTAAACTCAGCGATGGCTTGCTGGCCGTGCTCGAACGCCGCGGGTTGAACTGGCGTGACACATTCACCGGCCAAGGCGCCAGCGACTAAGCTGAAATCTCCAACCGGAGATTCAGCCGATGTGCGGAAGACTCTCGCAGTACCGTGGCATTCACGACTTCGTCGCGGTGCTGAGCATTCCCGACGCGTTGATCAATCACGTCGGCGATGCACCGCTCGACCGCTACAACGCCGCGCCGACTACCACGCTGGCCGTCCTGCACCAACAAGGGCAACAGCTGCAGGCCGACAATCTGCGCTGGGGCTGGCGCCCGCACTGGGCCAAGGATCGCCCACCACCGATCAATGCCCGGGTCGAGAAAGTCGCCCATGGCCCGTTCTTCCGGACGATCTGGCGACATCGCTTGATTGTGCCCGTGGACAACTGGTTTGAATGGGTTGATAGCGAAGACAAATCCCGACAACCGTGGCTGATTCGTCGGGCGGATCATGGGGCGGTTTTCTGCGCTGCCATCGGCCAATTTCCGACAGCCGAAACAGCGACCCGGGACGACGACGGTTTCGTGATCATCACCGCCGATGCCGCCGGCGGCATGCTCGATATCCACGATCGTCGACCGGTGGTGTTCCGCGCAGAGTTGGTGCGCGAATGGCTCGACCCCGCAACCCCTGTTGAGCGCGCCGAGCAAATGCTGTTGTTCGAAGGTGAAGGCAGTGAAGTGTTCGAATGGTACAAAGTCGGCAAAGCGGTCGGTAACGCACGCAATCAGGGGGCCAGTTTGATTATTGAGCAGACTTAAACATCTGCCGACTTCACGCGTCTATCAATGTAGGAGCTGCCGAAGGCTGCGATCTTTTGACGCAGCGTTAGAAGAATAAAACTATTGCAACCTTCAGCGACTCAGAAAGGCGAATCACTGCCGTTACAAACTCTGTTTCATCTTTGAAACGCTGCAAATAAAACACACGTTCGAATGAACAAACCGCCTGTCTGACATTTCAACCGTCATACATACATTTAGATGCACTACGGCTAGCATGCGCGCCGCCTTTCCGATTGGTATACCAGTTGACCAAAGAGTCAACAAACCAGGAATCCCCATAACGTCTACAAGCCTTGCAGAGAAATAAGTTGCGCGACGATTTTGCAATCAAACAGGTCAGCGGCCTGGAGTGTATTTATCTGTCGATGACAGAACGCTTTGAACTCGACTGTTTTATCGGCCACTACATCAAGACCCGAAACCTGCGTGCCGTTCCCGATATCGAACGCATCCTGCGCACCACCCTCGAAGGGTATCCCGGCCACGCGCCGGTGATGGTCAACGAGCTGAACGCATGGATCGACCGAACATTGGGATATCGGGCTTCACACCCCGATTTCACGCAGCTGGACGATCTCTGACCCCCAAAAAAACCCCGCATGTGCGGGGCTTTTTCGTAAAAATCTTTAAAACTTGCGGTCAGGATCTGAAAGCTCTGTGGATTCATCGCGCTTCCAGGTCTGTTCGTTGTGTTTCTCCCGCTCTATTTCTTCTTGCGTCGGTTCATCCGTGTCTTGGTCATCCGCCTCTGGCTGCTTTGGCTCAGTCGTCATGTACACCTCCCGTCATCAGTTACCCGTCATCCTTGAAGCGTAGAACAGTTTCAAACGTACAACTTACAACCACCACCGCAGCAAAAAGAAGAACGCCATGCTTAACAACATACTGAGCAAAGTACTGCGCGTGTAAATCACCAAAGCGATCGCCACCAGCGAACTAAGCAGGTACGGATTGTCCCACTGCAGATTCAGCTGTTTGTCCGGCATGAAGACAATCGGCCCGCAGATCGCGGTGAGCATCCCCGGTACTGCAAAACCGAGAAACTGCCGCGCATTGCTACTCAAGCGCACCGGCAAACGCGGTTCAAGAAACACGTAGCGATTGAGAAACACCAGAATCCCCATGCCGAAAATCACCGCCCAAACCATCATGTGCGCTCCCGATACAGCTTGTTGCAGATAAACCCTGCGGTCATTCCTGCCAACCCCGACAACACCAGGGCCGAGCCCCATTGCCAGTAACTGAACAGCACCGAACAAAACAGCGACACTGCCACGCAAACCACTGTCGGCACGTTGCGCACTACCGGCGTGATCAACGCGATAAACGTGGCGGCAATCGAGAAGTCCAGCCCCAGGTGCTCAAGCCCCGGAATGCTGCTGCCGAGGACAATGCCGGCCAGGGTGAACAGATTCCACGCGATGTAAAACGTCAGGCCGACACCCAGCGCATACCAGCGGTTGAACTGCTGGCGATCATGTTGACTGGTCAGTGCAAACAACTCGTCGGTGAGCAAAAAGCCCAGCCCGATGCGCCAGCGCCCCGGCAGTGGCGAAATCACCGAACGCATGCTCATGCCATACAGCAAGTGCTGTGAAGTCAGCAGCAGCGTGGTCAACAGAATCGAAAAAATCCCCGCGCCGCCCTTGAGCATACCGATCGCGACCAATTGCGCCGCGCCGGCAAACACAATGCTCGACAAGCCCTGCCCTTGCAGCGGTGTGAGGTTGGCCTCGATCGCCATGGAGCCAGCCAGTAATCCCCAAGGCGCGGTGGCCAAAGACAACGGCATGATCGCGATAGCGCCGCGAAGGAACGCACTGCGCGGCATAAGTGAGTCAGACATATCGCTCTTCAACAGTGGAAACAGCAACAGACTCTGCCAGCAAATCCCCTTGTCCGGCTTGAACAATCTTGCGCAATTGCGCTAAATCGCGCCGACTGTGGACGGCCATCGGCGTACCATGTGAGCCATTCACAAATGCGTCAGGGAGACGACATGCTGTACCGAATCGCAGCCGACGGGCTGGTGCTGTTTCATTTGTCCTTCATTCTGTTTGTGCTGTTTGGCGGGCTGTTAGTCCTCAAATGGCCACGTTTGATGTGGCTGCATTTGCCGGCTGCGGCCTGGGGCGTGGCGGTCGAGGTGCTGCACCTGACCTGCCCGCTGACCTACTGGGAAAACCTCATGCGCCACGCGGCCGGGCAGACTGAATATGCCGGCGGCTTCATCGAGCATTACATCTGGCCAATTATCTACCCGGCAGGCCTTACCCCGCAGATTCAACTGGCGCTCGGCAGTGTGGTGCTGGCGGTCAACCTGTTGGTGTATGGCCGTTTAATCCGTTCGTGGAAACTGCGTCGAGCGGTGTAATCAACGCGAAGTCTTCAAGGCTTCCAGCCAGACCGGATCCAGGCGCGTCTGCTCGGTATCGAGTCCCAGCGCCTGCATCCGCTCCTTGTGCGTTTCAACTTCCCGCCACAGTTGCCCGTGATCACTGGAGTTGCCGTCCAGTTCGTGCATTTGCGTCAAGCCGAGATGGTAAAAGCGCAGAACCTTCATAGCCGTCGGATCATTCTGCTCCACGGCTGCAGTGACCTGATGCATGACATTGGTGATGCTCATCAGATTGCGCTTGAGTCGCCAGCTGTACACGGCTGGCGCCATCCAGCTCTGATTCCAGAAGCGCCCGCGCAGTAACGCTGCGGTCAGCAGAAACGCCACAAACACGCCGCCGACATTGAAGCGCAGGTTATCGCCGCCAGGCTCGCCGAACAGCGCCACCGCCACGCTGGAAAACAACATCGCCAGCACCAGGAACAGCACGGCGATGATGATCGTGCTGCGGCGGGTCTGCTGGCGAAAAGTGGCGGCATCCATCGGCTGAATCTCGAACATCACAAATGACTTCCTTGAGCGACAAAAGGGCTAACTGAAAAAACCGGCCGGCGCATTATCGCCTCTACCGCGGATTTAGCTATGCTGGGGCTCCTTTTCATCTTTTCAGCGTCCAACGGGGACATGGCGGTACAGCGCAGATCGTGCCATCTTCATTCATGGATACACACTATTCGGATGCCATCGCCTAGTCTTGAGATGACATCGTTTTAAGGATCATTGCATGACCCAACGACACGTAATCAATGCCTCGGTCAGCCCGAAAGGCAGCCTGGAAACCCTTTCTCAACGTGAAGTTCAGCAACTGAGCGAAGCCGGATCCGGCAGTACCTACACCCTCTTCCGCCAGTGCGCCCTGGCCATCCTCAACACCGGCGCCCATGTCGATAACGCCAAGACCATCCTCGAAGCCTACAAGGACTTCGAAATCCGCATTCACCAACAGGATCGCGGCGTACGCCTGGAGCTGCTGAACGCTCCGGCCGACGCCTTCGTTGACGGCGAAATGATCGCCAGCACCCGCGAAATGTTGTTCAGCGCCCTGCGCGACATCGTCTACACCGAAAACGAACTCGACAGCCAACGCATCGACCTGAGCACCTCGCAAGGCATCAGTGATTACGTTTTCCACCTGCTGCGCAACGCGCGCACTTTGCGCCCTGGCGTCGAGCCGAAAATCGTCGTGTGCTGGGGCGGCCACTCGATCAACACCGAAGAATACAAATACACCAAGAAAGTCGGCCACGAACTGGGCCTGCGCAGCCTCGACATCTGCACCGGCTGCGGCCCCGGCGTGATGAAAGGCCCGATGAAAGGCGCGACCATTGCCCACGCCAAACAGCGTATTCATGGCGGTCGTTACCTGGGTTTGACCGAGCCGGGCATCATCGCCGCCGAAGCGCCGAACCCGATCGTCAACGAGCTGGTGATCCTGCCGGACATCGAGAAACGTCTGGAAGCCTTCGTGCGCGTTGGCCACGGCATCATCATCTTCCCGGGCGGCGCCGGTACGGCTGAAGAGTTCCTCTACCTGTTGGGCATCCTGATGCACCCGGACAACAAGGGGCTGCCGTTCCCGGTGATCCTCACCGGGCCGAAACATGCCGCGCCGTATCTGGAACAACTCGACGCCTTCGTCACCGCGACTCTCGGCGAAGCGGCCAAGCAGCACTACGAAATCATCATCGACGACCCGGCCGAAGTGGCGCGGCAGATGACTCAAGGCCTGAAAGCGGTGAAGCAGTTTCGCCGCGAGCGTAACGATGCGTTCCACTTCAACTGGCTGCTGAAAATCGACGAAGGCTTCCAGCGCCCGTTCGATCCGACCCACGAAAACATGGCCAACCTCAAACTGCACCGCGACCAGCCACCGCACGAACTGGCGGCCAACCTGCGCCGAGCGTTCTCGGGCATTGTCGCCGGTAACGTCAAGGACAAGGGCATTCGCCTGATCGAAGAACACGGGCCGTACCAGATCCGTGGTGACGCGGCGATCATGCAACCGCTCGATGCGCTGCTCAAAGCCTTCGTCGCCCAGCACCGGATGAAACTGCCGGGCGGCGCGGCGTATGTGCCGTGTTATCGAGTGGTGGCGTAACCTTTAAGCCATCACACAATCCATGTGAGAGCTGGCTTGCCAGCGATAGCGGTCTTCCAGTCAACAGAGATGTTGAAGCAGATGACCCCTTCGCGAGCAAGCTCGCTCCCACAGGTTCTGTGGCGTGGCACAAATGGTATTTGCAACCTGAATCCCCTGTGGGAGCGAGCTTGCTCGCGAAGGGGCCCGATAGAACAACCTCAACCCGCCAATCGCACAGCCAGCGCCTTGGCCTGCAACGCGACATCCGTCACCGCCGTACTCTCCCACCACATCCCGCGCAATGGCGGCCCCATGGCAAATAACCGGTCAGCGGCACATCCCTCGGCATCCAGCACCGCGCCATCCACGGCCGCTGCGATTCCCAACGCCAACGGCCCCGGCTGCACCAAACCCCGCGCCAACAACTGCTGCGGCAACGGTCGCGCTACCCGGCGCCAGTCGTACTCGATGCCACTGGAGTTGATCAACGCGGCGCCCTGCACCACGCAGGTTTGCGACTCACCGCGACGCCGAGCGCGAATACTCACGCCACCTTCCACATTCGGCTCCAGCCCCTTGAAAGACGCCGCCTGAATCCGCAATCGCCCTTCTTTGTGCAACCGTTCAACCAGCGCCGCACTCAGCGGCGGCGAACGGTGATGGTGGCTTTCCCACCACGGCCGCACATGGCGTACGAATTGTCGACGCTGCGTGTCAGTCGCCTGGCTCCATAAGCGAGCGATGTGCACGCGAACCGTGTCCAGCGGCGCTTGCCAATCGATGCCTTGTGCGATGGCTGCCTGGCATTGCTGGCGTAATTCGCGCAACAGCTGCCGAGGCGTACGCAGGCTGTGATCGTCACCAAGAAAATCCACCCAGGCCGGCGGTTGTCGCCGCACATGGGGCAACAAACCATGGCGGGAAAATACTTCGATCGACCCGCGATGCCCGGCTTGCTCCAGCGACACCACGGCATCGACCATGGTCAGGCCGGAGCCGATGATCAGCACGGTCGACTGCGGGTCGAGCTGGCGCATGGCCGCGACATCCCACGGATCGAGCGCGGCGGCGTTGAGGCCGCTGGAGGTTGTCTGCGGGGTTCGCGCGGCCGGGAACATTCCAGTCGCCAGGACCGCGTAGCCACCGCGCAGTGCCTGACCATTGCTCAGTGTGAGCTGTACCGAATCGGCCTCGACTTGCAGGTCGACGACCTCCGCGCGAATGTGCTCAACGCTTGAGCCATTTCTCGCACCGACAAGGCGCGCTTCGGCCAAGCGCTGCTGCACATAGACCCCGAACAATCCACGCGGCGGAAACAGTTCACTGATCGGCACCTTCTGCTCGGCAGACTCTGGCCAGCCGCCAGCGGTAATGTGCTCGGTGAGCCACTGCGTCAGATCATCGGGATTATCCGGATCAACGCTCATGCGCGCGGCGTTGCCGTTGAGCGTGTGACCCAACTCGATGGCACTGTACGCTTCGCCCCGCCCCAGTTCGGCGCGTGGCTCGATGATCAGGATTTTTAGCTGGCCTGGCCGCCTCAGCAATTGCACCGCGAGCATCGTACCGCTGAGGCCGCCGCCGATGATCAGGATATCCGCGTTGCTCTGATGAGTTATTGCCTGTTCGCTGAGTACTTCGCTCATACCACTCGCTCGCTACCAAAATGGCCGACCACTGCTGCCATTACATCAAATGAAAAATGCGCAACTCGGGTCAGCAAACAACCGCGTGAAGAATATCTATAGAAAAAAGTATTTTTTCTATCCCATAACGAAAAAAATGCCCGACCGATACCAGCCGGTCGAGCATTTCAACTTTTCGTGTTTTTATCAGTGAAGGATACGGTAAAGGGTTTTTTCAGAAATGATTTCGTTTATACCACACGCAAAGTATGTGTACTGGAAAACCAAGGGTTCTGAACTCCCTGCAAAATCGATCAGCCACTCCCGCGGCAGGGTGAATTCATACACTCGATCAACAACTGGACCAAGCTCAATGTAGTCAGTCTTCATGTTTCCAACCAGAATCTGAATGCCATCGCCATCATCTTCAATTGGTTGCTTGGGAATAATGGCAGTCGGGCCATTGGGAATATCCTTCATGGATATAAAGCCTTCCTTTGCCTCTTTAACTCGAAGTGCTTCAGGCAATGCAGTTGATAAGTCCCGCATATCAAAACTCCTTTTGATGATTCAAAGAAACTTGAGCCGGCAAGGAAGATATCCGTGCCGGGAGCGAATAACGTTTGCATCCGCCAAGCCATCAAATGCTGGAAGGGTCAGTTCGTCTACTGTCAGAAATTACAGGTAACCACGATTTACCGACGAACGGTCATATGACCACATTGCGCACAAACCGCACCTCAACATCGCCATCATTGCGATAGGAGTGCGGCTGGTTACTGGCAAACATAAAAAACTCGCCCGTGCCGATGTGCTGCGGCTGGTCGCCGAGCATCAGGGTCAGGCAACCTGCAAAGACGAAAATCTGCTCACTCCAGCCCTCGGCATCCGCTTGCGAGGGATAGACCTCGCCCGGTTGCAGGCACCATTCCCATTGCTCGACTTCGCGCGTCGCCGTGGCTTTGGAGAGCAGCACCGCTTTACTGCCCGGGTGGGTGCCCGCCCAGGCCACCTCGTTGATGCGGCTCGGATCACGGGCATCCGGCGCCTGGATCAGATCGCTGAACGCGACATCGAGCGCTTCGGCGACGCGATCAAGGGTGGTCAGGCTGACATTCTTCTCGCCCGCCTCGATCGCCACCAGCATTCGCCGGCTGACACCGGACTTTTCTGCCAGCGCGGTCTGACTCAGGTCGGCGGCATGCCGCAGACGCCGGACGTTCTGGCTGACGTGTTGCAGGACGGATGCCCGTTGCATTGAATCTTTGTGCACTATATTGCTCACTCGGTGAGGTTGGGCAGTATACTGCGCAACGTTGGGCGCATTGTGCGGCCTCCTTTTTATAGTGCGCAAGGTCATGACGTCGCAGAACAGCTCCCCCACTCCCCTCCGTTTCTCTCGTTTCAGCAAAGCCGAGTGTGTGCTGGTGCTGATTACCATGGTCTGGGGCGGCACGTTCCTGCTGGTACAGCACGCGATGACGGTCAGCGGCCCGATGTTTTTTGTCGGCCTGCGTTTTGCGGCAGCGGCTTGTATCGTTGCGCTGTTCTCATGGCGTCATCTACGCGAACTGACCCTGTTCGAACTCAAGGCCGGCGCCTTTATCGGCGTGGCGATCATGCTTGGTTACGGTTTGCAGACGGTCGGGTTGCAAACCATTCCGAGTAGTCAGTCGGCGTTCATTACTGCGTTGTATGTGCCGTTCGTGCCGTTGCTGCAATGGCTGGTGCTCGGGCGTCGTCCGGGCTTGATGCCGAGCATCGGGATCATGCTGGCGTTTACCGGGTTGATGTTGTTGTCGGGGCCGTCCGGGGCTGCGCTGAATTTCAGTCCGGGCGAGATCGCCACGCTGATCAGTGCGATCGCGATTGCCGCTGAAATCATTTTGATCAGTACCTACGCCGGCCAGGTGGATGTGCGTCGGGTGACCGTTGTGCAACTGGCAACCACTTCCGTGCTGTCATTCCTGCTGGTGGTGCCGACCGGGGAAATGATTCCGGACTTTTCCTGGACCCTACTGGTGACTGCGCTGGGGTTGGGCGCGGCGAGTGCGGCGATTCAGGTGGCGATGAACTGGGCGCAGAAGAGTGTTTCGCCAACCCGGGCGACGTTGATCTATGCGGGTGAGCCGGTGTGGGCCGGGATTGTTGGGCGAATTGCTGGCGAGCGCTTGCCGGCGATTGCGCTGGTGGGCGCGGGGTTGATTGTGGCGGCGGTGATTGTCAGTGAGTTGAAGACCAAGGGGAAGGTTGCGGAAGCCGAAGCTGAGTTGGAGCAGGAAACCCAGGGTTAACCCGCATCACCTTCAGTGTCTGCCCCAACGCTTACGCGAGCAGGCTCGCTCCCACATTTTGAAATACATTCCAATGTGGGAGCGAGCCTGCTCGCGAAAGGGCCACCTGCCACAACATCGCTGCCCCTGAAACAATGCCAAACAGAAAATTCCAGACTACTTTGTAGGATTCTGAGACATCCTGGCGTTTGGTGATCGGGGAGCTGGCACGTATGATGCTTCACAAACTTCCGCAGATTAGAAGCCTATGTCCCTGATAGTTCTACTGCTTCTGCCATTCATTGGCAGCTGTCTGGCAGCGGTGCTGCCACACAATGCGCGTAATACCGAATCCCTGCTGGCAGGTCTGGTCGCTCTGATCGGCACCGTCCAGGTCGCGATGCTGTACCCGCAAATTGCCCACGGCGGCGTCATTCGCGAAGAGTTCATGTGGCTGCCCAGCCTCGGTTTGAACTTCGTTCTACGCATGGACGGTTTCGCCTGGCTGTTCTCGATGTTGGTACTCGGCATCGGCACGCTGGTTTCTCTGTATGCCCGTTATTACATGTCGCCGGACGATCCGGTGCCGCGTTTCTTCGCGTTTTTTCTGGCGTTCATGGGCGCCATGCTCGGCCTGGTCATCTCCGGCAATCTGATTCAGATCGTGTTTTTCTGGGAGCTGACCAGCCTCTTCTCGTTCCTGTTGATCGGCTACTGGCACCACCGCGCCGACGCCCGTCGCGGCGCTTATATGGCGTTGATGGTCACCGGTGCCGGCGGGTTATGCCTGCTGGCGGGGGTCATGATTCTCGGCCATGTCGTCGGCAGCTATGACCTCGACAAGGTCCTGGCCGCCGGCGACATGATTCGCGCACATTCCCTCTACCCTATCCTCCTTCCCCTTATTCTCATTGGCGCCCTCAGCAAAAGTGCGCAGTTTCCTTTCCACTTCTGGCTGCCGCACGCAATGGCGGCGCCGACACCGGTTTCGGCCTATCTGCATTCGGCCACCATGGTCAAGGCCGGGGTTTTCCTGCTTGCGCGTCTGTGGCCGTCGCTGTCCGGCAGCGAAGAATGGTTCTACATCGTCAGCGGCGCTGGTGCGTGTACGCTGTTGCTCGGCGCCTATTGCGCGATGTTCCAGAACGATCTCAAAGGTCTGCTGGCTTACTCGACCATCAGCCACCTCGGCCTGATCACGCTGTTGTTGGGTCTCAATAGCCCGTTGGCCGCTGTGGCGGCGGTATTCCACATCCTCAATCACGCGACATTCAAAGCCTCGCTGTTCATGGCCGCGGGCATCATCGACCATGAAAGCGGTACTCGCGATATCCGCAAACTCAGCGGCCTGATCAAACTGATTCCCTTCACAGCGACGCTGGCCATGGTTGCCAGCGCCTCGATGGCAGGTGTGCCGCTGCTTAATGGCTTCCTGTCGAAAGAGATGTTCTTCGCCGAAACCGTGTTCATCAATGCCACGGCCTGGGTCGAAGCGGCGCTGCCGATAGTCGCGACCATCGCCGGTACATTCAGCGTTGCCTACTCGTTGCGTTTCACCGTCGATGTGTTCTTCGGCCCACCGGCCACCGACCTGCCGCACACACCGCACGAACCGCCGCGCTGGATGCGTGCGCCGGTAGAGCTTTTGGTATTCACCTGCTTGCTGGTGGGGATTTTCCCGGCGCAGATCGTCGGCCCATTGCTCGCGGCGGCGGCATTGCCAGTGGTTGGCGGCACACTGCCGGAATACAGCCTGGCGATCTGGCACGGTCTGAACGCACCGATGATCATGAGCCTGATTGCCATGTCCGGCGGCATCATCGTCTATCTGTTGCTGCGCAATCAGCTCAAGCGCGGGCGTTTCAAATATCCGCCACTGGTGGGCCGCTTCAACGGCAAGCGCCTGTTCGAGCGCAGCCTCGTGGTGATGATGCGCCTGGCCCGACGCCTGGAGCGGCGCCTCGGCACCAAGCGTCTGCAGATGCAATTGTTCCTGATGGTATTGGCGGCGGTGCTCGCCGGTCTGATCCCGATGTTGCACAGCAGCCTGAGCTGGGGCGACCGGCCGAAAATTCCCGGCTCGATCGTCTTCGTGACCCTGTGGTTGCTGGCCATCGCCTGCGCCCTCGGCGCCGCGTGGCAAGCCAAGTATCACCGTCTCGCCGCCCTGACCATGGTCAGCGTCTGCGGGTTGATGACCTGCGTGACCTTCGTCTGGTTCTCCGCACCGGATCTGGCCCTGACGCAATTGGCAGTGGAAGTGGTCACCACCGTACTGATTCTACTCGGCCTGCGCTGGTTGCCACGCCGCATCGAAGAAGTCTCGCCACTGCCGAGCAGCCTGCGCAAAGCACGCATTCGTCGTCTGCGCGACTTGCTATTGTCGATTGCCGTCGGCGGTGGCATGGCGCTGCTGTCCTACGCGATGCTGACGCGGCAAACACCGAACGACATCTCCTCGTTCTACCTCAGCCGCGCCATGCCCGAGGGCGGCGGCAGCAACGTGGTCAACGTGATGCTGGTGGATTTCCGTGGCTTCGACACCCTCGGCGAAATCACCGTGCTGGTTGCCGTGGCGCTGACCGTGTTCGCCCTGCTGCGGCGCTTCCGCCCACCGAAAGAAAGCCTGCAATTGCCAGCTCAGCAACGCCTGCTCGCGCCGGACGTGGTCACCGATCTGGTCAACCCGCGTTCCGCCAGCGATACCGCGCTCGGCTTCATGATGGTGCCGGCAGTGCTGGTGCGTCTGCTGCTGCCGATTGCGCTGGTGGTGTCGTTCTACCTGTTCATGCGCGGGCACAACCAGCCGGGCGGCGGTTTCGTCGCCGGTCTGGTGATGTCGGTGGCGTTCATCCTGCAATACATGGTCGCCGGCACCCAGTGGGTCGAGGCGCAAATGAGCCTGCGGCCGTTGCGCTGGATGGGCACCGGATTGCTATTCGCCACCGCTACAGGTCTGGGCGCGATGCTGGTCGGTTATCCGTTCCTGACCACGCACACCTGGCATTTCAGCTTGCCAGTGCTGGGTGACATCCATGTCGCCAGTGCGCTGTTCTTCGACATTGGCGTGTACGGCGTGGTGGTCGGTTCGACGCTGTTGATCCTCACCGCCCTCGCCCACCAATCGGTGCGGGGTCACAAGACCGCGTCGCTGCCCAAGTCCGTCGCCAGTAAAGGAGCCGTCTGATGGAAGAAGTCATCGCAATCGCCATCGGCGTGCTCGCCGCCTCCGGCGTCTGGCTGATCCTACGGCCACGGACATTCCAGGTGGTCATGGGCCTGTGCCTGCTGTCGTATGGCGTCAACCTGTTCATCTTCAGCATGGGCAGCCTGTTCATCGGCAAGGAGCCGGTGATCAAGGACGGTGTCACCCAGGATTTGTTGCATTACACCGACCCGCTGCCACAGGCACTGGTACTCACCGCGATCGTCATCAGCTTCGCCATGACCGCACTGTTCCTCGTCGTTCTGCTCGCCTCGCGCGGCTTGACCGGCACTGACCACGTCGACGGCCGGGAGCCTAAAGAATGATGGCGATGACTCACCTGATCGCCGCACCGATTCTGCTGCCGTTGCTGACCGCCGCCATCATGCTGATGCTCGGCGAACGGCACCGGCCGCTGAAGGCGAAAATCAACCTGTTCTCCAGCCTCGTCGGCCTGTTCATCTCGGTGATGTTGCTGCAATGGACGCAGACCACCGGCGTGCCCGGCTCCATTGGCGTGTACCTGCCGGGCAACTGGCAGGCGCCGTTCGGCATTGTGCTGGTAGTCGATCGCCTGTCGGCGTTGATGCTGGTGCTGACCGGGATCATCGGCGTCAGCGCCCTGCTGTTTGCCATGGCCCGCTGGGACGGCGCCGGTTCGAGTTTCCACGCGTTGTTCCAGATTCAGTTGATGGGTCTTTACGGCGCGTTCCTGACGGCGGATCTGTTCAACCTGTTCGTGTTCTTCGAAGTCCTGCTGGCCGCGTCTTACGGCCTGTTGCTGCACGGATCGGGTCGGGCGAGGGTCTCGTCGGGGCTGCATTACATCTCGATCAACCTGCTGGCCTCGTCGCTGTTTCTGATTGGCGCGGCACTGATCTACGGTGTCACCGGCACGCTGAACATGGCCGATCTGGCGCTGAAGATCCCACTGGTGCCGGAAGCCGACCGTGGCCTGCTGCACGCCGGTGCGGGGATTCTCGCCGTCGCCTTCCTGGCCAAGGCCGGCATGTGGCCGCTGAACTTCTGGCTCGTACCCGCCTATTCTTCCGCCAGTGCACCGGTGGCGGCGATGTTCGCGATCATGACCAAGGTCGGCGTGTACACGTTGCTACGCCTGTGGACGTTGCTGTTTTCCGGGCAGGCCGGAGCCTCGGCATTCTTCGGTGGCGACTGGCTGATCTACGGTGGCATGGCGACCATGGCCTGCGCGGCGCTGGCGATTCTGGCCGCGCAACGGCTGGAGCGCATGGCCAGCCTGAGCATTCTGGTGTCGGCGGGAATTCTGTTATCGGCCGTCGGTTTCGCCCAGCCGAACCTGATCGGCGCGGCGCTGTTTTATCTGGTCAGCTCGACCCTGGCGCTGAGTGCACTGTTCCTGCTGGCAGAACTGATCGAACGCTCCCGCTCGGCCAACGAGATTCCGCTGGAAGATGAAAGCGAACTGCTGCCACGTCCGCAGGAATCCCTGCAACCGCCCAAAGGCATCAACCTCGATGACGAACAGAAAGCCGTCGTCGGTCAGGTCATTCCGTGGACCATGGCGTTTCTCGGCCTGAGCTTCATCGCCTGCGCCCTGCTGATTATCGGCATGCCGCCGCTGTCCGGTTTTATCGGCAAGCTCAGCCTGATCGGCGCATTGCTCAATCCGCTGGGTCTGGGCACTGGCGCGCCGATTTCCAACGCGGCCTGGGCGTTGCTTGCGCTGCTGATTCTCACCGGGCTGGCGTCGTTGATGGCGTTCTCACGTCTCGGTATCCAGCGCTTCTGGACCCCCGAAGAACGCCCTTCGCCGCTACTGCGCAAACTCGAATGCGCGCCGATCTTCCTGTTGTTGGGGCTGAGCATCGTCCTGACTTTCAAGGCTGAACCCCTGTTGCGTTACACCCAGGCCACCGCTGAGGCACTGAACAATCCGCAGCAATACGTGATGGCGGTGCTCGGCACCCGCGCCGTACCGAGTCCGGAAGCCAAATCGGCGATGCTGGAGGTGCAGCCATGAAGCGTGTGTTTCCTGCACCGCTGTTGTCGCTGGCGCTGTGCGCCCTGTGGCTGACCCTGAACCTGTCGATCAGCCCGGGCAATCTGCTGCTCGGCGCAATATTGGGTTTTGCTGCGCCGTTGATGATGCGCAAACTGCGTCCGAAACAAGTACGCATTCGCCGTCCGGGAACGATTCTGCGTCTGTTCCTGCTCGTCGGTCGTGACGTGGTGATGTCCAACCTGATCGTCGCGTGGGGCGTGCTCAACGCCGGTCGCCGCCCTCCGCGCTCGGGATTTGTCAAAGTCCCGCTGGACCTGCGCGATGCTCACGGCCTTGCAACGCTGGCGATGATCTGCACGGTGGTGCCCGGCACGGTATGGTCAGAGCTGGCGCTGGATCGCAGCATTCTGTTGTTGCACGTCTGGGATCTGGATGACGAAACGCAGTTCATCGAGCACTTCAAGAGCACCTACGAGCGGCCGCTGATGGAGATTTTCGAATGAGCCCATTACTGTCGAACGCGATCCTGCTGACGCTGTTCCTGTTCTCGCTGGCGATGGTCCTGACCCTGGTGCGCCTGTTCAAAGGCCCGTCGGCGCAAGATCGGGTCTTGGCGCTGGACTACCTGTACATCGTCGCGATGCTGATGATGCTGACCCTGGGCATTCGGTATTCCAGTGACACTTACTTCGAAGCGGCGCTGCTGATTGCGCTGTTCGGCTTCGTCGGCTCGTTTGCCCTGGCGAAATTCCTGCTGCGTGGCGAGGTGATCGAATGAATGCTGAATTGTCGCTATGGATCGAGATTCCGGTGGCGATCCTGCTGGTGCTCAGCGGCCTGTTTGCGCTGATCGGTGCGATCGGATTATTGCGTATGAAGGATTTCTTCCAGCGCATGCATCCGCCGGCACTGGCTTCGACGCTAGGCGCATGGTGTGTGGCGCTGGCGTCGATCATCTGTTTTTCGGCGCTGAAGTCCGGGCCGGTCATACATGCCTGGCTGATTCCGGTTTTGCTGGCGATTACTGTGCCGGTGACTACTTTGCTGCTGGCGCGGGCGGCGTTGTTCCGCAAGCGTATGGCTGGGGATGATGTGCCGGCCGAGGTCAGTAGTCGCCGGACTGAAAGCGGTAGCTAGTCCAGAGCTTTCGGTGTCTGGATTGGCCCCTTCGCGAGCAAGCTCGCTCTCACAGTGATTTCGGGTGTTCACAGATATGTGACTTCACCTAAAACCCTGTGGGAGTGAGCTTGCTCGCGAAGGGGCCAGCCAGGCCATCACAAATTTCAGATCAATTTCAAACCCAAGCCACCGCCAACAACCCCGCCCCCAACACCGCACACAACGGCGAATACACCCAGGTGTCCAGCCGCGCAAACCGCGAATCCTTCACGTCCTTGAAGAATCCGACCAGATTCGAATCACCAATCGCCCGGGCAAACATCAACAGCGCAATCGCGCTGATCACCCATTGCAGCGCTTTGTGTGTCACCGCCGGCACTCCCCAGCCAACCCGCATACACACCAACGCAGCAATCACCAACAATGCCGCCGCCACAATCAACGTGAGCCAGCCTGACGGCTTGAACGCCGGCCGTACCGTTGCGACAAATCCGCGCACCGGCACTTGCGGCACCACCACCGCTGCCGCCCACTGCCCACCCAGCGCCCAATACACGTGCATCAAGGCGATCACCGCAAACGTTGTCACCAGCCATTGAGCCAACACAAAGGTCATGGTTGAAATCCTTGGAAAGGGATTTGAACAAATCAGCCTAGTCGCATTTTTTCCAAGTGCACGACCGATCAGCGGTACGGTAAAGTGCCGCCCCATGAAATTCTCCCGTTCCGATCGCTCACTGCTGGCCTGGATGCTCTATTGCTGCGTCCTGTTCAACGTGTTCGCCTGCAGCATCGGTCACGGGCAAATGGTCGGCATGCAACTGAACGGTATCGGCGGCCAGTTCTGTACAGTCGACCCGGCCACTCAAGCGCCGCTCGCCAGCAACCCCACTGAAGAACAACTGCCGACCCTGTCCAAGGCATTTGGCTGCCCGCTGTGCTCGGTCGGCGGCGGCATGGGCCCGGCGTTCAACTCCAGCCTGACGCTAGCGATCCTGCCCGAACAACACAGCCCACCACTGGCGCCCATCGTCAGCGCCGACCTCCCTGCCCGCTTCACCTGGCCTTCGGCCAACCCTCGCGCCCCACCGCTCGCCTGAGTGTCCCTGCCTTTTTGATTTGTCAGCCCACTGCGCCAACGCGCCGCGTTCGCCTGTGCGCTGACTCCTAGACAAGCATTCAGGATTCAATGATGAAACAACTCACTCTGCTGGCGAGCCTGTGCGGCTGCCTGTCCGTTAACGTCTGGGCGCAATCCACCGTGGATCTGGCGCCGATCACCATCGATGGCGAGTCCGGCGCAGAACCGGGTCTGAGCCTCGACCAATCCAGCGGCATGGCCTCGCGACTGGGTTTGAGCGTGCGCGACACGCCGGCCTCGGTGGCCATCGCCAATCGCAACGACATCGAACGCCATGGCGCGCAGAACTTCCAGGACGCCGCCAACACCCTGCCCGGGGTCAACGCCAGCGCACCGCCGGGATTCGGCGGCTTCGTCTCCTATCGTGGCTTCACCAGCAGCCAGATCACCCAGATGTTCAACGGCATCAACGTCTCCGGCGGACTCGCGCGGCCCGTCGATTCATGGATCTATGATCGGGTGGAACTGGTCGGCGGCCCGTCGTCGCTGATCAACGGCGCAGGCTCGGTGGGGGGATCGCTGAACTACGTGAGCAAACTCGCCACCCGTGATGAACAAGCGGTTGAAGGCCGGGTCAGCTACGGCACCTACGACACCAGCGAAACCGCTTTCGGCCTCAACCACGCCCTCACCGACCCGAGCGCCGACGTGCAGCACTACGCGCGCCTCGACGTCAGTCACAACACCAGCAACGGCTACATCGACCGCCAAGAGCGCGATGCCTGGAGCGTGGCGTTCTCGCTGCTCAGCGACCTCACACCCGACCTGTCGCACACGTTGGCCCTGGAATATCAGGATGAACACGAAGACAGTCCGTACTGGGGCACGCCCGTGCTCAATCCCAAGGCCGGCGAGTTGAAGATCGATAAACATAACCGCTTCAACAACTACAACGTCGAGGACGGTCGTTACGAGCAGCGAACGATCTGGATTCGCTCGATCGTCGACTACCGGATCAACGACAACACCACCCTGCGCAACACGCTGTACCACCTCGACAGCCAACGCGATTACCGCAACCTCGAAACCTACCAGTACAACGCCGACAACACCGCGGTGAATCGCTCCACTGCGTATCAGGTGCGTCATCAAGGCGAGCAGAACGGCAACCAGTTCGAGTTGCGCCATGACAACACGCTATTCGGTCTCGATACGACGTGGTCGGGGGGCTTCGAATACAAGGTCAACCAGACCACCAATTCGCCACTGAACGTCAAAGGTGCGAGCACGGTGGATCCGGACAACTACCGTCCGGGGCACTTCTACGACATTCCCGGTACCAACCCGAAATTGATCAGCGACAAAACCAACGAGGTCACTACCAAGGCACTGTTCGTGGAAAACCGTCTGGCATTGACCGACAAACTGTCGCTGCTCACCGGTCTGCGCTATGACGACATTGAACTCGACGTGACCAACCATCGCACGGTAACCGCCACCAACCCGAAACACCTCAAGCGCAGTTGGGAACCAGTCACCGGCCGCGCCGGCCTGACGTACCAATTCATTCCATCGGCCAACGTCTACGTGCAATACAGCACCGCCGCCGAGCAACCGAACGGCACGCAGGACTTCGACGTTTCCACCGGCAAGCAATGGGAGATTGGCAGCAAATTTGATTATCTGAACGGGCGCGGCTCGGCGACGATTGCGGCCTACACCATTGAGCGAAAGGACTTCGCCGTGACCGATCCGCTGGACCCGACCAGCAGTATTCCGGTCGGTCAGCAGACGTCGAAAGGGTTAGAGATCGCCAGCTCGTTGCGGATCACCGACAAGCTGCTGGCTGAAGGCAACTTCGCTTGGGTCGATGCGCAATACGATGATTTCACCGAAAAGAATGCCGCCGGCGCGGTGGTATCACGCAAGGGCAACACGCCGACCAACGTGCCGGATCGGGTTGGCAATCTATGGCTGACTTATGATTTTTCGCCGCAATGGCAAGGTGGGGTGGATGCACGATATGTGGCGTCGGTGTATGCCGATACTGCGAATACCATGACCGTGCCGTCGTACACATTGTTCGGCAGCTTTCTCAGCTACAAGGTTGATTCGCATACCACCGTCACCGGGCGCGTGCGTAACCTGACCAATGAGGTGTATGCCGAGTTTGCGCATGTTTCGCCGGCGTATTACCTCGGAACACCGCGTACTTTTGAATTAGCGGTGGCTACCAAGTTCTAAAAGCTTCGCGAGCAAGCTCGCTCCCACAGTGTTGTGAACGACACATATCCATTGTGGGAGCGAGCTTGCTCGCGAAGAGGCCGGCCGCTGCTGCCTCTATTTCAGATCAGCCGAAACCTTATCCGCCACATCCTTCGGCAACCACGCCTGCCACACATCCGGGTGGGCCTTCATGAACGCCACCGCCGCATCACGCGGCGCCGTGTGCTTCTCGCTCATCTCGGCCAACGCCTTGTTCAACGGTTCGATCGGGAAATCCACCTTGCTGAAGAACTCGGCAATCTGCGGATACTTCTTCTGGAACGGCGTAGACACACCAATCGACAGCTTCGACGCCAGCGACCGGGTCGGTTTCGGATTGGGATTATCCGCATCGGTTAGCGTCTTCCAGGCTTCGGCATCAAATGGCGGCTCTTCCAGTTGCACCAGTTTGAATTTGCCCAGCAGCGGAGTCGGTGACCAGTAGTAAAACAGCACCGGCTTACCGCGACGAATCGAAGAACTGATCTCAGCGTCCAGTGCCGCACCGGAGCCACTGCGGAAATTGGTGTAATCGTCCTGCAGACCATAAGCCGTCAGCTTCTGCTTGTTGACCACTTCCGACGTCCAGCCGATCGGGCTATTGAGGAACCGACCCTTGCTCGGGGTTTCCGGGTCCTTGAACACGTCCTTGTACTTTTTCAGATCACTGACGCTGCGCAGATCCGGCGCCAGCGGCTTGATGCCTTTGGCCGGGTCGCCCTTGATCACGTACTCCGGCACCCACCAGCCCTCGGTAGCGCCTTTGACGGTATCGCCTAGGCTGACGACTTTGCCTTCGGCCTCAGCCTTGACCCACACCGGACTGCGACCGGCCCACTCCTCGCCAATGACCTGAATGTCATTGTTGGCCAGTGCGGTTTCCAGCGTGATGGTGGTGCCGGGCAACGTGTCGGTCGGCAAGCCGTAGCCCTTCTCGACGATGACCCGCAGAACATCGGTAATCAGGCTGCCGCTTTCCCAGTTCAGGTCGGCAAAGTGGATCGGGGCCTGGGCAGCCAGCACCGATGGCGCTGATGCCAGCAAACCAAACGTGGCCACGCTGGCGGCCAATAACCGTCGAAATCCGTTCATGCATTGCACCTCGTGCTGTTCACAGCAATGGCAGGATGGCCTGACAGAAGATCGCAAGCCTCTGAATACTCAGTCAACTGACTGTAGCCGAGGTTCCTGCTTTTTCCGGGTCACGCTGCGGACGAGGTTATGAATCAGACTTTTCCTGCAAGCTTTGCAGCTCGCGCCTGACCATGCTGGCGTATTCCGCGGGGCGCAACTGATAGATCTGCGCAGCCAGCCAATTCAGCCAGGCACCTTGCAATTCCGCCTTGGCGGCGAATAAACGCAGGGCTTCCTCGCGTGCAGTGTCGAGGTTCTGCGCATGGAAATCCGCGCGGCTCACTCGCTGGCCTTGAACGTCACCAGTTCACCCTTGCGCCACTTGGCGGCTTTGGCCGTAACGGCTTTCAGGGTTTTGGTCAGGCCTTCCTGCAATTGCTCATGGGCGGCGAACACGGTCACCACGCTATGGCCTTCCTTGAACAGGATGGCGTGCCCGTCAACGGTATCGACGAAAGCGTAATCGCCCAGTCCATAGACCGTGAGTTTGATTTCGCGAAAACGCAGATCCATCTTGCCGCCTTCGCGGCTGGGCAAGACCGATGCACTGAAATGATCGCCGACCTTGAGCTTGAGCCCCGGTTTGTCATCGACCACCAAGGCACTTTCGGTGTCGATCTCGGCCACGTAAATGCCTTCGGCGTTCTGCTCGGTGATGTAAACAAAACGCGACTGGAACAGCTTGACCAGCTTTGCACGCAAATCACCCAACACGAACAAAGCATGCATATCGAGATTACTGACTGCCAAAGAAACATCCCCACATCTGAAAAAACCGCACACGGAAAACGCGCACGGCAAAAAACGGCCAGGCCGATGTCACTGCAAATAAATCAATAAAGCCCGAATCGAGCAGAGTGCTCATTCAACGCGAGGTTGGTAAGACTACTGGATTGTTACTCGGGAAACTCATCCCGATGTCGCCAAAGCCTGAAGGAAAAATCCTCAGCGTCGACAAGAGCAGTCTGACTACGAACTTTAGGGAAAATTCTCACGAAAAAAAGCACTTCTCCGACATATCGCTGGCGAAAAATTGCTTTAGATAAGCCCTGTCGTCAACAGGTACTGGCGATTCTAGAGCAGCGATGCTCATTCCGACTACCCGAAACGGCCGGTAAATACCGGCCAACTGATGAAAAGGACTTCATATGTGCACTCGGACTCACTTTGCCATGACCGTTGACGCCCGGATCGAATCGTCGCTGATACTAAGTGCCACCACGATCAACGACGATTACCCGCGTTTCCAAGTGGTACCCGCCGGCAACGCTTTCTTCCATATAAAGGAAACATCGACCGGGCGCGTAAGAGGTTTCCGTGAAGATCACAACGAAGCCTGCGCCCTCGCCCGCTCACTTGAGTCAAAGATCGAACTCCTGGCGAGTGGATGCCTCAGATAAAGAGAGCGATCAACTGCGCCCTACCGGCGCAAATCAAAAAGGAGAACACGATGGATCTGGAAGGTTATAACTTGAAAACTCTGTTCGATCAGTTAGGTCTTCCTTCAGAAGGACCGGAGATCGACGATTTCATCGACGCGCATCCTCTTGACGCTGACACCAAACTGGTCGATGCCCCTTTCTGGTCGGACTCTCAAAGGCAAACGCTGCAAGAGTGGATCGGCAAAGACGATGACAGGGCAATCGTCTTCGACGAGCTGAACGTACGCCTTCACGACGGCAAGTAACCGAACTCAGTGCAGGCTGTCACCACACTCGGCTTGCAATTGCGCGAGCCATGCAGCCCTGCACTCCTCGGCCTCGTTGCGACTGGCAAACGCGGTACCGCGACGCTCGCCATTGAGCAAAACCACCCAGCACACGCTCTGCCCCATTGCGCGCAAACCGGCCGGCACGCCACTGCCGATCATCACAGCAACATCAACTCTGCACTGCATGCAGCCCTCCCGAAATCATTAGCAACCTAACTAAGTAGTCAGATTAATGGTTTCTTTCGAGCGGAAACAGCAAGCTCCGTGCACAGATTCATTGCATCAGAAGTAACAATCCCTCAGCGCGGTTTTTCCGGCTTATAGCCCAGACGCAATCCACCCCAGTGCCGGCCCTTGATCATGATCGGCACCGACAGGTCATGCATCAGTTCACCGGTGTCGCGGGTATAGGTCTGCAATAGCACCGGTTGCTGATGGCTGCCGCAACGGATGCCAGTGCGGTCGGCGAACTTGCGTTTGGTGCGATTGTTTACCGCATCGACCTGCACATCGCCGGTCAACGGCTGACTGAACAGCTGATTGTGCGTTGGCACGTAACCCTGCTGCGTACAGGCAATGGCGAACACCAGCCCCTCGTGACGCGGCAACAACGGTTCCTGAATCGCCGGCAGCACCTGATCGGTGTAACGGTCGAAACGGGTCTGAAACTTCGCCGGTTGGGTATTCGGGATCGGCTGATACTGGCGATCAAACAGATCCTCGAGGCTAATCTTTCCTTGTTCGACATCCGCCTCGAAACGTGCGGCAATCTGGCTCGCCCCTTCGCGGGCCAGATCGTAGATGCGCTGGTGATAGTCATCCAGACCGACTGCGGCCAGCCGCTCGCTGATGGTTTCCGCCTGCCCTTCCATTTGCACCGCCGCCTCAGCGAGGCGGCGAGTCTGTTGATCGCTGATCGCCAGATCGCTGCGCATCTGCTCGATGGCCTTGAACAGGCTGTCGAGTTGCTCGCGATTGGTTTCCGCGCCCTGAGCGATTTCACCGACCTGAGTTTCCACCCCGGCTGCCAGTCGCGCGATATTCTCCAAATGCTGACCGGTGTGCTCGACCTGCTCGACCCCCGTCTGCAGATCACTCGACAACTCGCGAATCTGCTCCACCACCTGCGCCGTGCGCTGTTGAATGTCAGCGACCATCTCGCCGACTTCACCGGTGGCCGACGCCGTGCGCGCCGCCAATCCACGCACCTCATCCGCGACCACGGCAAAACCGCGACCATGCTCTCCGGCTCGCGCTGCCTCGATCGCCGCGTTCAATGCGAGCAGATTGGTTTGACTGGCAATCGACTGAATCACCAGGGTCACGCGCTGAATATCGTCACTGCGCAGGCTCAAGGCTTCGATCAACTCACGGCTGGCATTGGCGCGCTGACTGAGTTGATGCATGCGCGCGATCGAATCCACCAGTTCCGTGCGCCCCGCCGCGCTGCTGTGATGCGCCTGACTCGCTGCTTCAAGGGCTGCACGGCTGAGCTGCGATGTGGCGTGTTCAGTCGCGATCATCACCTCGGCGTTGCTGACGATCTGCGCCGCCGCATCGAGTTGCGATTCGAGTTTGCTCGCCAGTTCCTTCACCGAAAACGCCACGCCGGCCGCCGACAAGGCGTTATGGCTGGTGGTGTAGGAAAGGTCGCGGGTCAGTTCGGACATGGCGTTGCCCGTGTCGGCAGGCTGGGCATCGGGGATGGCACGGGAACGCAAGCGCGGTAGCCAGACAATCAGCACCGCCAGCGGCATGCCAATGTACAGCGACCATCCACCCAGCGTCATGCCGGCCAGCAACAGCATCAGGGCGATGCTTTGCAGGGTCGGCGCGATCCAGCGGTTTTTCGGCAAAAGCACTGGTGCAGGCAAAGCCCCAACCAGAGATCCGTCTCTCGTCATATCAACACCCCACGCTTGTTCTCATTATTGTGACTGCATTAAACGCCACTACAACGCCATTATCCATGGTCCGTTAGTCGTGGGGTCTGTGGCAGGTCAATGGAACGGCGCGGGCTTATTGCAGACGAGCAAAAACAAAGATCGCAGCCTTCAGCAACGCCCATGTAGGAGCTGCCGAAGGCTGCGATCTTTTCAAGGTGCCCTGTTGAAAGGGTCACCCCACAGAATCAGGCCTGACGCTGGTGCTTGTCGATCTGCTCGTGACGCTCTTGAGCTTCGATGCAGTACTTGGTGGTCGGGCTGATCAGCAGGCGCTTCAGGCCAATGGCCTCGCCGCTGTCGTCGCACCAGCCAAAGCTGTCTTCCTTGATGCGCTCAAGGGCTTGTTCCAGTTGCGGCAGCATGCGCTGGTCGCGATCGATCGCGTTCACCAGCCAAGTGCGCTCTTCTTCAACCGAAGCCGCGTCTGCCGGGTCAGCCGGGGTGTCCAGGCTTTCGATGGCGATACGGTTTTGCTCAATGCGCTCGTGGGTTTCGACTTTCATGTTCTGCAGCAGCTCAGTGAAGAAAGCGTGCTGCTCTGCATTCATGTAGTCATCTGCCGGCATGGCCAGCAACTTGTCCTTTGTCATTGATATCTCTATAAAAAAACGTGCATTAAGGCGAATTAGGGAGCGTTTCGGCGAACCGCGTGCGGTCGGCGAAAAGGCATCGTTTATTGCAAATGCCACCCGGCACTCAATTTACGAGGGGCGGCAGTCTAAGGCCCGATCGAGGCCTCAGCAACTGTAAATACAGGGAATTTGTCCGACAACGCCCGGAAACTGCTCTGACACAGGGTTCACACGGCCATCGGAGTGCGTTTATAGCAAGAAATTCAGTCGAGCGGCTGTATATAGAAGACAAACGGCTAACCACGCAGCGCCCAGACGCAGTTTTTTACCACGCACTGCATCGTTTCAGCAAAGCAGAACTGCAAAAGCCCCCCTAATATCAGGCCCACCGTGTGATCAATCAGCCTGAAGGATGACCTATGCCCCGCCCCGATCTGCCGGCCATCGACGAGGTTTCACTCGCCAGCCCCCCGATCAATGCCGAGCGCCTGCTGCAACTGATCACCGACGAATACGACGCCCTGCCGCGCCAGCTCAAACGCATCGCCAGTTACATCAGCCAGCAGAGCGACCGGATCATGGTCGACCGCATCAGCGACATCGCCCGCGAGTGCGAAGTGCACCCGTCCGCCATCGTGCGCTTCTCGCAACGCTTCGGTTTCAGCGGCTTCAGCGAAATGCAGGCGCTGTTCCGCAGCGCCTACACGCACAAAGCCTCGCCGGTGCAAAACTACCAGCAACGCATCCGCAGCATGATCGCCGACCAGTCGCAGCAAGCCAGCGCCGGCGACCTCGCCCGCGAATGCATCGACGCCACCCGCTCCGGCATCGAACGCCTGGGCCGCGAACTCGACGACGCCGCGTTCGAAAAAGCCGTCGACCTGATCGTCAACGCCGACAACATTTATGTCGTCGGCGTGCGCCGCTCCTTCGCCGTCGCCGACTACCTCGTTTACAACTTGCAACACACTCAGAAGCGCATTCACCTGGTTTCGGGGCTAGGCGGTAGTTATCGCGAGCAAATGCGCAGCGTGCGCGCGAACGATCTGGTCATCGGCATCAGCTTCGTGCCCTACGCCAAGGAAACCCAACATTGCCTGCGCTTCGCCCGCCAGCAACAGGCCAACACCCTGATCCTCACCGACAGCCAGCTCTCGCCGCTGGCGAAACTCGCCAACAGCGTATTGCTGGTCAACGAAGGCAGCGCCCTCGCCTTTCGTTCGCTGAGTGCGACGTTGTGTTTGTGTCAGGCGTTGTTTGTGGCGGTGGCGTATCGGCTTGAGCTGAATGTTGATGAGATTCACGAACAACCCGGCTTCGACGACTGACAATTGCCTCTGCGTCGGCTAGGTTATGCCTTCCCACCGGTTTGACTTGAAGGAACGCGTCATGAAACTGATCGGCATGCTGGACTCCCCTTACGTGCGTCGCGTGGCGATCTCCGCCAAACGCCTTGGCATCGACCTCGAACACGAGTCAGTCTCGGTGTTCCGCCACTTCGAGCAATTCCAGCAGATCAACCCGGTGGTCAAAGCCCCAACACTGATCCTCGACGACGGCGTGGTCCTGATGGACTCGACCCTCATCCTCGACTACCTCGAAGCCAGCTCCGGCAAAAGCCTGCTGCCAACCGACCTGAAACAACGCGCCCACGCCCTGCGCCTGATCGGCCTCAGCCTCGCCGCCTGCGAAAAAGCCGTGCAACTTTATTACGAACGCAACCTGCGCCCAGCCGACATTCAATACCAGCCGTGGGTCGAACGCGTCGAAGGCCAACTCGCCGCCGCGTTCACCGCCCTCGAGCAAGAACTGGAAAAAACCGGCCTGCCCACCGACGGCACCCTCACCCAGGCCGGCATCAGCCTCGCCGTCGCCTGGAGCTTCACCGACCTCGTCGCCCCCGACCAGATCGACACCCGCCGCTACCCACACATCGCTCAATACACCGCCTACGCCGAAACCCTCGAAGCGTTCGTCAGCACCCCGATGACCTGACCATGAGCACCACCGACACCGCCGCCCCGGCGTTAAAGGAAATCTTCAACGCCGAACGCTTGCAGCACATCGCCAGCGAAATGAGCGCCGTGTACCCGGCGTTCAAGGCCAAGACGTTTCTCAAACACGCCCAGGACGGACTCGCCGAATTATCGGTGATGCAACGCATGGCGCGTGTCAGCGAAAGCCTGCACGCCGTGTTGCCACTGGATTACCAAGATTCCCTAGAAGTGCTTTTCGAACTCGCGCCAAGGCTGAACAGCGGATTCGTCAGCATGTGCCTGCCGCATTACGTCGCGAGCTACGGCGGCCACGCCTTCGACACCTCCATGGACGCCCTGAAGTACTTCACCACCTTCGGCTCCTCCGAATTCGCCATCCGCCACTTTCTGCGCAGCGACCTGGAACGCTCGCTGGAGCTGATGCACGACTGGACCCGCGATGAGAACCACCACGTTCGACGCCTCGCCAGCGAAGGCAGCCGCCCTCGCCTGCCTTGGTCGTTTCGGTTGGAAGCGGTGCAGGCGAATCCGCAGTTGGCGGCAGGGATACTGGATCGGTTGAAGGCTGATGAGAGTTTGTATGTACGCAAGTCTGTGGCGAATCATTTGAATGATGTGACGAAGGTGCATCCGGGGTGGGTGCTGGACACGATTGAAGGTTGGTCGTTGGAGAACAAGCACACGGCGTGGATTGCCAAGCATGCGTTGCGGAGTTTGATCAAGCAGGGGGATTTAAGGGCGCTGACGGTGATTGGTGCCGGGGCGAAGGCTGAGGTTGAGTTGTTGGATGTGCGGGTTGAACCGGCGGTGGTTAGGTTGGGGGAAGCGATTACGTTGTCGTTTGTGGTGAAGTCAACGGTGGCGCATGAGCAGCGGTTGGTGATTGATTATGCGATTGACTATGTGAAGGCGAATGGCGGGGTTTCGAGGAAGGTTTTTAAGTTGAAGACGGTGATTTTGGCGGGGTTCGAGAGTGTGGTTGTGGGGAGGCGGCAGGTGATTAGGGACTTTACGACGCGGAGGCATTTTGAGGGGCGGCATGGGGTGCGGGTTATGGTTAATGGGGAGGTTTTGGGGAGTGCCAAATTCGACATCGTCGCTGATTGATACCGCTAATGGATTCCGCTGATCTGGCAGTACTCGGACTGATAGGGAATTACGGATGGGGCAGCTTTCGGCCATTAGCAGCCATTCATGATCGGCGACATTTGCCAAACCAGACGTTTAAAATTTATCAGAAAGCAGGGGCCATATGCCTCCTTCTGGCCCGTCCTGGTGGTTACGAGACAGATACCAAATCATTGCCTACCACCAAGCCTGCAAGTTAACCTGCATAAACGCCAGCATGCTGGCAAAAGGACTTGTCGGCTCGGTCATGTTTCCAGCGTCAGTGACCATTTTGAACGCCGAAGCATTCGCGGCCGCCGACAAGCAATCTTATCCACCTTATGGGGCGCTTAGACAGACCATTTGGTGTCTACCCAAAGGTAGGCGGTAGAACATGTCAAAATCAACTCCACTTGCCACGCTCCTTCAGAATCGCGGCGCGCTCTTACAGATACTGGTCGCCGCAGTTATCTTGGCGATCGGCGTAAATCTGCTTTCATCGGCGATTGAAGATTCGCTATCGAGTAAGTCAGCTCTATGGGGCCTCTCTCTCCTACTCTTAGGGGTAAGCGCGATTTTGTTGGCAAAGCAAACAATTCCATCGCGGCACGTTAATCGCGACATGTCTGGATTTCTAATTTTTCATAGCGAAACAAAAGAGCTAGTGGGGGTCCCCCGATACGACTACAGTCAAAAACTTAAGTCGTTTCTTGAAGGACTGTTCGCTGAAAATTCTGCGCCCAAGGGATTGTGGAATTCAGATTTCGTGGATAAGGCGTTTAACATTGATGTCAAGACAGGTAAGGGAGGAATGAGGCAAACCGAAGCCGGGCAACTAATAGTCGAAGCTACAGAATACTATGTACTGGAACTGCTTTCGACGCACTTGACGGATTACTTCAACCAATCTGAACTTGCATCGGAACAGTTGCAGGAATTATCTCGCGAGGATGTTCCCGATATCTTATTCAAGAACCGATTCCTTGATACGTTTTCTCGGCCTATGCGAGAGCGAGCAGCATTCGTAAATGACTCAAAAGATGACTCCATGCTCTCGCGAGCGATTTTGTCTTACGGCCCAAACGGTATTCGCTATTCACGATTTGACCTAACATTGCCGGTGGGAGCTAAAGTAAAGCGACTCTCTCCTAGCTCTATTTCAATCGAAACTCCCAAATTCAAACTCAAGATGACTATTGATTTCAGGGGCTTTTCAGCAAGCCTTCCGTACGATTTTACCAATTTGTATTTGGGCGGAATAACTTTCTCAGATGTTCGTGCGTATGAGATCAAGTTATCAACAAATGTAGAGTTTAGACATCGGTCACTTCTGTCACGGTCAGGCTGGGACTACCACGCGTGGCTTGATTCGTTCCTGGCAAAGCTCGAGAGTCGATTTGACGGTGACGAGTTCCTTAAGGAAATAAACTGGGAAGCCGCTGCGACAGTCGCGCGAGTGGTACACCAAAAGCTACGGCCAATCGATTGTTACCCCACAAAAAACGGTCCAGCTTCGATGCAGAAGACAGACGGTGTAAGCGAGAGCGGAGCAGATTAGTAGCATAGTCTACGTAGGCGAATGTAATCGGACTGGCGATTATATATTTACCGCCAGCGTCAAATTCTCATGACGGCCGACTTAAAGATTGCAGTTGACCGATAGCTGTCACCCGTGGATGGCGGCTATCGGCCAATTGCGGTCGTTCGTGACAGGTTAAAATCGGCCAAAAACGGAGATTGCCTTGTTTGGATTGTAGTCTGACTACAAAGCGCAATACATATCGTTGATTTCGCCAACCTGGTCAGCCTATCGATGCGCCAGAGATACTTCTGAACGACAAATTATAATAGAAAGCTTCGCCTGCTGGCGGGTCAAGGGGGAGCGTTGTTAACAATGGCGATATAATCCTATCTGAAACAGCAGGTCGGAGAGAGTTTACCGATAAGTGTTCAGCCTAATGAATGAGCCTTCATCCTTTATAGATGAAATGATATTTCTTCTATCTAAAGACTCCGCAAAGCGTCTATTTCGTTCGGTGTTTTCCAGTTTGGGTCGTTTTTTACGCTGTGATAAATCCGAATAAGGATAATCCAAGCCTGACAATGCGCCGAGAATTTCTTCGACGGGAATTATATCAATAAAGTTATAAAGAATATCTTTGCGTTTGGTTTTTTCTTTGACATGGGTGAGACAATGGGAGATTAGTGAGAGATCGAATGCTCTCTCATTGAGATCTTCTCGCCCAAGTACTTGCCCGGCGTACTGGACGAGCGATGCGTCTGCATTGAGTTCATCCACGGTCAAATCACTTAACAAATAACACTTATGGTCTAACGGGAGAACGGACGCCAGAAGCAGCCCTTTAATTTCGGGACTTAGAGGATACTGTTTTATTCCGCTCTTATAGGTTTCGAAGTTCTTGATGATTAGCGTCTTTCTGAGTGCTGTTGAAGCATCGGTCATCGCAAAAGACTTTTCATTAAGGCGGACAATGAGTAAATCAGCCAAAACTAATAGCTGCTCTTCAGGAAGATCGCTTGGAAAGCTCACATAATGAAAGGGGATGCTTTTACAAAGATGTCGATAACTTTTATCGCTAAGCTCTGTATTGGAAATTATGAACCAGCTCAAATTTTTGGTTTGTGCGGAAGCATCACTTAATTGTGGGATTTTCTTTTCAGAAAGTGGTTGAAAGACATTTTCACGATTAAGAACTTCATTAAGTCGATCTTCGTTGAGTCCTTCAGCAGCGTGGAAGCATAGGATATTGACCCACGTCATGGCAATGTGCTCGCCATAAACAAGGTCGTCCCACAGATAGGTCGGTAAGCCATCGAATGTCGAGAAAACGTGATCTTGCTGTAAGACAAACTGAATTGCTAGGCTTTCATCAACTTCTGGGTGATTGACCAAGCTAAGTATCGCCTGAGGAGATTCTTGTACATTTCCTTCTATCGCGCATGCGACATCACGCAAATAATTATTGATCTCTCTGTCGATATAAGCTTTTAAGTAAGCGCTTCCGAAATTGGTGATTGCAGTATAATTTGATTTCTCGGGATCGAAGCGAGTAGCGCTTTCTTTGTATTCAGTAGTTGGTAAAAAAGCATGAGCCAGCAAAAATCTGACATTACCTACAGACAGTCGGTAAAGATCTTTTTCATGAACATATTCAAAAAGTTCGATGAGACTCGAAATATCGCTGAGGTGCTCAACTTTTACGCCCAGCAACCCAAGTACCTCGAACCCTTGTTCGAAAACCAAGTTCTCAGAAAATATTATTGCAGCTTGCGCGGAGATGTAGTTGGCTAATGCCAAATCAGCATTCATTTGGCTAGAGATATAAGACGGATCGAGGTGGGCAATGATTCGCGCGATGTGCTGTGTTGCAAGGGTCGTGTCGATAGACCCTACTCCGTAACCTGGCCAATGTGTAGCTACGGCCTGAGTCAACAACGACGAGTGCTTGCCGATGAGCCAGTACGCCTCGAAGAATTGACTGGTTTCCGGCAGGTGCTTCGACAAGTAGTTGATAATTAACTGCATCCTTGGTGAATCCGGAGCTCCGTCAAGTTGGTAATCAATGAGATTGACATTTAAAGTGGTTCCTGAACCGAAGTCTTCTTCGCGAAGCTCTTCTATAACCTCTGATGGGTTATCGATCATCAGTGTTGGATCAGATGTCCTGAAGTCGCGGATTGCCAGGATGAAATCCCAATCGTTACGGGACATCCGACCTTCGTGAAAAATGGATATATAGAGGTGATACGTCTCGTCAAGATAGCCGTTTCGAATCAAGTAATTAAGTAAGCGGCTATCTATAATCTGGTGTAGCTCTGTTACATCCCCTATCTCAAACTCTACCAAGCTCAGAAGATGATATAGCGGCTGTCGAGCCAAAGAAGATCTCTCCTCCTTCAGTTTTTCAATTTTTAAGTTGATTTCGATCCTGCTCTTTACAGACTTATTGATGATGTTTTTGTGTCGCTCTACAAAGGTGATGCCAGGTGTAATAGTTTCTTCAAGCGCTCTAAACGACAATGACAGATGGATTTTTTGCTCGTTATTGTAATAACTGCTCCTGGACTTACCGTGGACGGCTAAATTCGCCTCTTTGAAAAGTTGCTCAAAGTTATTCCATTCAAGTATTTGCTGGGCCGTAAATATGCTATCTCCCGCATACACACTAATAATGTCATATTCAGTGAAAGCGCTACACAAGTGCCCCCAAAATATCTTAATTAGCTCTATGACGTCTTTGCAATTTTCTTCTTCAGAGTCTGCAATGAGATTCCTCAAAGATTCAATTTCACTGTCTATTTTCTTTGCTGACTGGGTCAAGATGCATGTTCGCTGCTGGACGATTTCGAACAGCGCACCGTTTCCATGGTGTAGGTTTTCGAAGTCTTTGGGATAAGCATTTTTGTAAATGATCGCTGCTAGAAGCTTGCTGAAATTCAGTTTGCTCGACCCAACTTTCTTCTCATAGATAAAAAATTCGTTGCTTATGTTTTTAATTAGACGCATATCATCTAGATACAGCGCAACCTCTCCGATAAATCTGTCGCTTACATCCTCAGCATACCCCGCCACATGAATGCATTTTTTAAGAATCTCACGGGAGTTAGAATTATTGATTACCGGAATGACAGGAACGATAAAGTCGAAGAATTTAGCTCTATCCTTATTGAAAAAAATATCATCTTTGATTGCGTAAAAAAACTTCAGCGGCTGACTTCTTCTAATAGAAAAAAACAAGGGCGACCGTTGAGGCCGATCATTTATTATTTTATTTATTTCCCGTAGCTTTATAAATATCTCGGGATTCCCGAATCGATCCAAATCTTCAAAAACCACCAAATCATAATCATTTTCTTCGAAGAAATAGATGATTTCGTCAAGGTGTTTATTTAGTATTGAACTCTCAGGTATTCCGTCCAACTCCACCGCACCACTTTGCAGAGATAACTTCTTTACCGATATTGAGTGTGAAGCCCTCAAAGCTTTTGAGATCAACCTTGCCAAGTATAATAAGGTATAGGCAACAGTAAAAATCCAAGCCCAACTTAACGTGCCAGAGCTGAACGCTTTTAGTAACTCATCATGATTCTTGTACAGTAAACCGATGGCCACTGCCCAGCCTACAAATAGGATCGCGTTGAGTTCAATCCATCGGGGCCTGGAAATTCTTTTGAATCGTGAATACGGTAAGGTTCCGGCCCCGGCACCGTACAGCATTTGTTGGAGGATGCTGCGTTCGACCCTTACAGTTACATCCTTTTCCGGATCTTGATCTTGAGCGTTCAACGCATTGGGATCACTGAATGTCGCTAGGGATACATTCAGAAAGCGGTATGGAGAGTTTTTTTCGAAGGTCTTGATGACACTGGTCTTGCCTGACCCATAAGGACCTGTGATGGCGACGTTTCGCACCGTTGGATTGCGCATGGCAAACTCAAGCGCCGCTTGATAGAGGCCATCTTGATCAGCGGTATCGATAGGGGCTAAATCAAAAAATTCGTTGCGAAGAGATTGTTCAGTTTGAAATCGACGTGCCAGCATTTTAAAAATCGAAGTGCTTTTGAACAGTGCAAATACCGATTTCGATAGCTTCATTTCTACCTTCCTTGACCTCTATTGAACTGTCTTTCAGATGCCATCTAGTCATCTAAGCAGTTTCTCAGAGTGGCAGTATGCCTTCTCAATGCTGGGTAGTAATGTGCTTTCGAGCAGCCAGTGTCTGATCGCCGAGCTAATTGGCCTTCTCAACCGAGATTTCATCCTCACCTTTGAGTTCAATGGACCGTTTGGTGCCGTGCGCCGAGTGGCTGCTTCTGGCCGAAAGCGGACCTTCGTTGAAACCAAAATTGACGCGGTAGCTGTCAAAGATGATTACTCAAAACAGCGCCACTGAAAGACAGGCAAGAGAAGTGTCTCCTGCCTGCTGCTACCAACTCCCGTACGGTATGCCGTGTTTCTCGATATACCGCTTGGACTTTTCGCTGACGGGATACGCATAGCGCCCTTGGTTCTTACCTTGGCCAGGCCCTAGCGGTTCAACTTCTGCCTGTGCTCTGGCGACCTTGACAGGGCGATGGCACTCGTCCCGGATAAAAACCTGTACAACGCCCCCTGGAGCCAAACCCAAATAAATAGATGCGCTATAGCTGGCCTGTTCCTCCGGTGTTTCCGGGCACCGCTGACTGACCGATTGCACCATCAGTTGCCTCGCCTCCTCAGGCACATCCAACCAAATCTTGTAAGTTTGCGGCTCGACAATGGATTGCCAGCGCACGTAGATACGCGTGGGCAAGTCAGCGCCAATCACTGGTTTCGCAGCCGCGCCTACCGCATGCCAACCGCGCGCGGACTCTTTGCCATTTTCTGGTTCTCCGCCAGCGGACGTCCCTCCTCCCGTGCGCGTGAATAGCTTGCCGTTTATGTCTTCGACGGCACTGTCCTCAACCCAAACCTTCATGTAATAAGGTTCGGTGAAGCCTAGCTCCCACCAAGGAGATTTGGGGTCGTTTTTGGCTGATAGCGGATCGTTTGATTGGCAACCGCTAATCAACAGGGCACAAAGCATCGTTTTAAGTTGTTTCATCGGATGATGGTTACCAACTTCCATACGGAATACCGTACTTGTCGATATAGCGCTGGGCCTTTTCACTCACAGGGTAGGCATAACGACCACCGTTTTTTCCCCGCTCCGGGCCTAGCGGTTCGATTTCGCCTTGCGCTCTAGCAACCTTGATTGGTCGGTGACATGAATCCCTCACCCATACCTGAACAACACCACCCGGTGCGAGTCCCAAATAAACTGAAGCCATGAAACGCGCTGTTCTTTCCGGCGTTTCCGGGCAACGTCGATTTGTGGAGGTCACCATTATTTGTCTGGCCTTCTCCGGGATATCCACCCACGCTTGCCATGTTTTCTGCTCGACGATTGATTGCCAACGGACCCAGATGCGGACAGGTAAATCTGCGCCCACCACTCTCTTTCCGCTGCCACCTACCCCACCTGTCCAGCCTCGGGCGGACTCCGTTCCATTTTCAGGCTCTCCCCCAGCAGCGGTGCCGCCACCGGTTTTGTAGAAAATCCTGCCGTTAATGTCTTGAACAGAACTGTTCTCTACCCAAACCTTCATGTAATCCGGCTCCGTAAAAGCCAGTTCCCACCATTCGGATTTCGGGTCGTTTTTGGCTGATAGTGGATCAGCGACCTGGCATCCCGTGACTAGCAAGATGCAAAGCATCGTAATGAATTGTTTCATTGGCTGACGGGTTACCAACTCCCATAAGGTATGCCGTACTTTTCGACGTACAACTTAGCCTTATCACTCACTGGATAAGCATAACGACCACCGTTTTTCCCTTGTTGTGCACCTAGCGGCTCAATCTCGCCTTGGCCTCGAGCAACCTTGGTGGGATTTCGGCATGAGTCTTTTACCCAAGCCTGCAGAATACCGCCAGGGGCAAGGCCGACGTAAAGAGACGCCATGAATCGAGCAGTTTTATCTGGGGTTTCCGGGCAGCGTTGATGTGTGGATGTCACCATCAACCGTCTGGCTTCTTCAGGAATATCAATGAACCCGCGATAGGTTTTCTGCTCTGTGATGGACTGCCAACGTACGGAAATGCGTTTTGGAAGGTCGGCCCCTGTTACCGGCATACCTGATCCTGTTACAGCTCCCCAGCCACGTGCTGACTCGGTGCCAATGTCGGGTTCTCCTGAAGCGGCAGTGCTTTTGCCGGCTTTGGAAAATACCTTGTCGTTGATGTCCTGAACGGAGCTGTCCTCTACCCAAACTTTCATGTAGTTCGGCTCAACGAACACTAATTCCCACCATGGGTATTTTGGGTCGTTTCCGCCGGTTTCGGCTCCTCCGGACTGGCACCCCGACAACAGTAAAACGCCCAAGAGGGCAATCATTGATTTCATTACCAAAGCGTCCAGTCAGGTACATGGGGGTGTTGTACGCGAATCCCGTCTTCCGTGGGGGCATTGATATAAACGGCGTCGATACCACTTCCATCTCTTCTTCCGAGGGGATGATTCCAGTTTGCGGAGGTATGAATGTACTTCAGTTTAAGAAGTGCCTCTTCCTCTGGAGTGGTTGTGTAATCACCGGCGACAAATCGATCGCATAGCGGTTGGAGCTCTTCGGGTACGGAATACTCACCATCATCGGGAATGTCGATGAAGCGAACACCTTTTTCTTTTGCCAATTGATACATGACTTTTAAATAAACCCTCGAAAGCTTGCCGCTAACTGCGCGTTTGAGTTGCAGAGCTGCGAACACGCGCTTCTGACCGGGGGAAAGCCTGTCTTGATTTTCACGTGGGAGTTCTACAGACGCAGGAGTGACAATTTCCAACAGATGAGCAGGCCATCCCTTAGCAACCCATTCGCTTTTTGCTCGTGCAGCATCACGGTAGATCGAGGTACTTGCGACGTCGGTAAAAGTAGATACCGCCAGGGTTTGCATGGGGCTCACCAGCACGCACTCTTCAACTTCGTCGAGATAGCTGCCGCCGATATCAGAGTGGACGCCGGGAAAGGTGAACTCCGGGTGAGCGGGTTTCACCCGGCTGAGCGCAAAGTTTGCGCGGCATTCATCACGAGCAACCAAGTGGACAACGTCCTTGAAGTACTTCCTATCCAGATAGAGCT
This sequence comes from Pseudomonas sp. H1_D05, assembly GCF_054682705.1. NCBI lineage: Bacteria > Pseudomonadati > Pseudomonadota > Gammaproteobacteria > Pseudomonadales > Pseudomonadaceae > Pseudomonas > Pseudomonas sp. H1_D05. The sequence continues at coordinate 4,432,329 of NZ_CP162825.1, read as the reverse complement.
TCACACCGGGAGCGGTAGGACTTTTCACTCGCCCAAAATTCGTGAAACCGGCGATCGAGGGTACGGTGTCGAACAGCCCGATGAACCCCATGTTGATGCCGCTTCCGTATTGACTATCAAAGGTTCGGCTGAAGTCTCTGGCGCTGCCGTTTAGTAACGCTCCTAACGGTCCTTGCTTGCCCCTGACAACCTCGTTCGAAAAGTGCCGCGCTGCAGCGGCTCCGCGACTAAAGCCAAATGTATCAAAAGTCAAAGAAGCAATTTCGCTGTTTGAATTTTCCTTCAATGCTTCTTCAATAATGTGGTTGATCTGCGTGAAGGATGTCTGTACACGGCCGGCGACGCCTGTGTCACCACGCCCCATACCGGAACCCAGCGCACTGTCTTTTTTATCGTTCTCCGTACCGATACCGTCGATGTAGATAGCACGCGAAACGCGCCTCAAAGAACCTTCACCCCCGTCTTCTTTGATCTCTTCATACAATGAAAACAATTTTTTTACGTTGGTAGGCCCGGCGCCATAACTGCTGTCCGGATCCTTCATATAGGGCTGACAACTAGCCGGAATATCTGCCGGCGCAATCGGATGCTGCGCCCCACACAGCAATCCCGCCGCCGTGTTGTTCGCATTATTCCCAGTGCCATCAAAGAAAACTCCAATCCTCAACGCGATCCCGATTTTCTCAGGTTCGCGCGCAGGTTCTTTCCCGTGTTTCTCATATTCCGCCCAACGCTGGGCGTGAATATCGACGGGTTTGGCTTCTTCGTAGCGGTGGTTTTTCGGGGGGTTGGGTACGTAGCCACTCATCCGTGATTCCTGGTTCTGATCCTTGAGAACGGCCCGAAGGGTGACAGCCGAGGCTGGGGGGCGCAAGCCGTGGCCGTGTGCCAGCCAAGGTGTGACCGCGGGGTTCGACGAGGGTTTCCCCTCGTCGGGGTGGGGGTTGGTTAGCTGGCTATTTCGACGTTATCCAGCGCTTGGTTGACGGCGATTTCGCCGAGCATCACGACTTGGGCGATGCCCAGTGCGGTTTTGCGGTGGGGGGTGTCGAGCATGGCAGCGAAGTTGAGGAGCATTTCGCTGGCGGAGCCGAGGGTTTCGCTGGCGTTGGCGAGCAGGGATTCGCTGTTGTACTTCGGGTTGGCGAGGTACATGCGTTCAGGTTGTTGGGTGCTGGCCATGATTTGGCTGGCGGGTTTGAGGTAGTGGTCGAGGGCGCGTTCGGCGGCTTCGTGGAATCGCTTGGAATCGGGGGATTCGTAGGGGGATGTGGGGTCGGTTTCGGGTGGGTTGGGTGTTGGTTTGATCATTGATGAAGCTCCTACGTCAAAAAAAGGAGCCATCACTCTCGCTACCAAACGAGGGTGGCGGCCATGCGCAGGTTGGTAGACCGGGACGTAGAAAACCGGCGCGCCCGAAGACGCCCTGTGCATGACCACCATAAAAGCCGTGTCGAACAGACACTGCGAATCATGATGCTTATGCAATCTACGAAAACTCAGGGCTACCAAACCCGATCACTGTTTTTCAGCGACCGACAGACGATAGAACCCGCGACCTAGACGCACAAGCCAGCGGATTCTGGCTTAGTCGTAGGCGATGGCGCAAGGAGTTGTAGGGCGTAGCCAGCAACGAGAGACACCTATTAAACAAACATGTAGATCATCTGTTTAACAGGTCAGTTGAGATGCAGAGAATTCCGAATCAATGGGTCTCAAACGAATTCCACTGGTGAGTATCAAGATCCAGCGCGCAGTAGGGTTCGAAAACGTAAAGCACAAGCGGATTCTCAATATCTATCGCTGCCACCTGGAGTGACTTGAGATAGGACTGAGCCTCTGCGAATGATGTACCGAATAGAGGATCATCCATTGCCTTCGCGCGCGTCAGCTTGGAAATCGTTTGATCTGGATGTTTTGCCATCGCAATTCGAAAAGCCAGGCTAGCGTCGAAGTGTGTTTTACCGAAGACGTGCTGACGAAGCCGACTGATCACGCTTCTTGAAATACCAACATAGATAGGCACGCCGTTGTCGATCAACACGTAGCAGCCCGAAAAATCTTGCGCCAGTTTGAACTGCTTCAGCAACGATTTAACGCCAACACCGGGCACTGAAAAGTCCTTCATCTCTCGCGGAGTTTCAAGAGAGCTTTTCATTCTGCTCATATGGCCGGGCAGAACCGTTTTGGCTAACTCTTCAAATGTGTGCATGCATTCGTGTAACGCCATTGGAGAACCGCTCGGTCGAGAGATGGACGCCAACGCTATCGCGTCAAGTCAGGCCATTACAAGCGATGTAACTCTCGTCTATGTAAAGCGTCGCCTGAACAATGTGAGGTAATAAATCTCTGTAGCGAAGAACAGAGGAATCGCTACAGAGATCGTTCACATCTAGCTGGCGATTTCGACGTTATCCAGCGCTTGGTTGACGGCGATTTCGCCGAGCATCACGACTTGGGCGATGCCCAGTGCGGTTTTGCGGTGGGGGGTGTCGAGCATGGCGGCGAAGTTGAGGAGCATTTCGCTGGCGGAGCCGAGGGTTTCGCTGGCGTTGGCGAGCAGGGATTCGCTGTTGTACTTCGGGTTGGCGAGGTACATGCGTTCGGGTTGTTGGGTGCTGGCCATGATTTGGCTGGCGGGTTTGAGGTAGTGGTCGAGGGCGCGTTCGGCGGCTTCGTGGAATCGCTTGGAGTCGGGGGATTCGTAGGGGGATGTGGGGTCGGTTTCTGGTGGGTTGGGTGTTGGTTTGATCATGGTGAAACTCCTAGTTAATAAAAAGGAGCCTTCACATTCGCTACCAAACGAAGGTGGCGGCCATACGCGGGTTGGTAGACCGGTAACTAGGACCCGGCACACCCGAAGGTGTCCTGCGCATGGCCACCATTGAGCAGAGACCTGATGAGGTCTGCGAACGGTTCGCGATGCGACTAGTTATGGCGGGCTACCAAACCCGATCACTGTTTTTCAGCGACCGACAGACGATAGAACCCGCGACCTAGACGCACAAGCCGGAGGATTCTGGCTTAGTCGTAGGTAACGGCGCAAGGCGTTGTAGGGTTTCGGTGGTTACTTGAGGCTTCGTTTAAACAATGGCGGTTTTTACTGTTTATTTCGGTCAGTGGTTGATGGGGTGACTGGGCGGGCGTCTTCGCGAGCAAGCTCGCTCCCACAGGGGGGTTGTGGTGGATTTTGGAATTGTGGTGGTTGGGCTGGCGTCTTCGCTAGCAGGCTAGCTCCCACAGGGGTTTGTGGTTGGGTTGGGATTTGCTGTGGCTGGGCTGGCGTTATCGCGAGCAGGCTCACTCCTACAGGGGATTGTGTTCACTTGAGGTCGAGTAGGGTGTCTGGGAGGGTGCCGGAGAAAGTGGGTTCTACCGGGCCGCTCAGGGTTACGGAGCCTGAGCCATTCCAATGGACGGTGACGGGGCCGCCGTCGCATTCAACGTTGACGGTGTGGTCGAGCAGGCCTCGGCGGATGCCGTTGACGGCCGCGCCACATGAGCATGAGCCGGAGCCGAGCGGGATGGCGCCGTTTCGCTCCCAGATGCGCAGGCGGATGTGTTGGCGGTCGATGATCTGCACGAAGTGGACGTTGGTTTTTTGCGGAAATAACGGATGGGTTTCGAGGCTTGGGCCGAGGGCGGTGATGTCGACGGTGCTGAGGTCATCGACGAAATAGGTGCAGTGCGGATTGCCCATGTTGCACGCAGTTGGAGCGCCGGCGAGCGGTAGAAATAGCGTGTCGTGTTCTTGCGCCAGAGGGATGTCTTGCCAGTCGAACAACGGTTCGCCCATGTCGACGGCGATCAGTCCGCTGGGCCTGCGTTCGCAGGTGAGCAAGCCACGGTTTGTGCGCAGGGTAATCGAGGTTCGGCTGACTTCGCGCATCAACCTGTCCGCCACGCCACGGGTGGCGCTGCCACACACGTCGAGTGCTGAGCCGTCGGCGTTCCAGAACTCCACGCGCGCATCGGCGTCCTCGCAATTGAGTACTACGGCGAGCTGATTAAACCCGATGCCGCGGTGGCGATCGCCGAGGCGCCGAACCAGTTGGCTGGTGATCGGGTTAGCGTGGTTGCGCGCGTCGACCATGACGAAGTCGTCGCCGTTGGCGTGCATTTTATGGAAATCCAACGGCATTGATCGATCCTTGATGGAGTGAGTTTCGCGGTGATCTGGCCGGATTTTCGTCGCTTTTGCAAGGCAGGTTTGTGTAACGGTCCCGCGTCAGTAGCGGCTTCTCCCGACTATAAACAGGCAGTGCGATTATCGCGAAGAACTCTAAAGGACTGTCAGTTCTTACAGGTCATTTTTTGGGTGCGCGTGGCTAAGCTGGCCCGACTGAATACGTCCTGAGGAATTGAGCATGAGCCGCAATCGTTATCTGTTGCCGCTGGGTTTTGTGTTGTCGGCAATGCTGCCTGCTGTAGCTGATGCCGGTGCCACCTGGACTTATCTTTATCTCGAAGCAAACTTTCGCTGTGATAACGGCGTCACTGCACAGGGATACAGCGTCTATGCAGTGGGCAATGTCGCGGAGTTGGGCAATTGGGATACGGAAAAGGCCGTTCTGCTCGGCTCTGCTGCCTATCCCTCCTGGTCCGCAAAAATAAAATTCACCAAAGCGAAGCCTGGTGATGTCATTGAATGGAAATGCATCATTCGCAACGAGAAACCTCCATACGATGTAAAAACCTGGCAGTCGGGACCTGACAATCAGGTGACCATGACGTTTAGTGCATCACTTCAGACTACCGGTCAATTCTGAATCACGAGTGTGCATGGCCAGGATTCACAAACCTTGGGGCTGGCCTCTGTTGCGCGTCATGTTGATCAGCGCTGAACGTTTGCCACCCGGCGCCGGGCGTTCTTCGATGGAGAACGGCACGAAGCCAAGTTTCGGGTAGAGCAGCAGGCCGGCGGTGTTTTCATTGAAGCAAGACAGTTGCACTTCCTTGGCCTGGTATTTTTCGAAACCCAGCGCGGTCATGGTCTCGACAATGTACCGCGCCACACCCTGGCCACGGGCGTATGGCGCGACGATGACGTTGCCGATGCAGCAGATGCCATCGTGCTCAGCGCGGTAGAAGTTGGCGAAGCCGACGAACTCGCCGTTGGCCAGAAAAGCCGTGGAGTCGAAGCGCTGGCTGATTGCGCTGTGCATCTGTTCTTCCGTCAGCGGGAAGTTGGCTTTCGGGAACATGAAGAACAGTTCTTGTTCGCCCTGGGGAAAGCTGCACAGGGTGTTGACGTCGTCGGCCGTCACGGGCCGGTGGGAGAAATTCATCGCTGCCCTGCCCTCACTTTTTACCCGCCAGATGATGCGCAACCAAGGCGTTGGCATGGCCGTGGCCCATGCCGTGTTCCTCCTTGAGCCACGCCACCAGTTCCATGTGTTTCTTGTCGGTGATGCTGGCGAGCAGGTTTAGCCAGTGTTCGATGGGCTGGCCGTATTTTTTCTCGATGGAGGGGAAGTATGACGCCGGGCCTTTTACCTTGTTGTCTTCGCTCATGCTGCAAGCTCCCTGTGGTCACGACGGAGGGTCGGCGGACGCTCCTTGTCGGCAGGTCATAGAGTGGACGCGAAGTGCGGTTCCGGCAACTGCCCCGCTCTGCCAGACACCACAAAAACCTGTGGGAGCGAGCCCGCTCGCGAAGGGGCCGTGTCAGCCAACATCATCAGACGCTGACACACCGCTTTCGCGAGCAGGCTCGCTCCCACAAGGGTTGTAGTGGATCAGGGTTATTCGGTGCGGCCCGGCAGCATCCGCACCAGCGTGTTATCCCGCACCCAATAATGGTGAAACAACCCCGCCAGCGCGTGCAGCCCGATCAGCCAGTAACCGGTGCTGCCAATCAGTTCATGCCAGTACTTCAGTTGCTTGGCGAAGTCCGGGTCGATGGCCACCGGCGCGGGGACGTGGAAGCCGAAATACGGGAACGGTTTGTCAGCGGCAGCGAGCATCAGCCAGGCGAGGATCGGCGTGGCGATCATCAGCCCATACAGTGCCAGGTGCATCAGGTGCGAGACGCCGGTCTGCCATGCCGGTGGTTTGGGGGTGATCGGCGGGCGTGGGCTGAGGCGGCCGAGCAGGCGGATCCACACGAGGGCGAAGATGCTCGCGCCGAACAGGCCGTGGAAGCCCATCAGCAAGCCGCGTGCTTCGCTGCCCTTGGGCAGGTAGCCCTTGATTTCGACGCATGCGTAGACGCCGACGAACAGCGCCAGCATCAGCCAGTGCAGGGTGATTGAGAGTTTTCCATAACGGGTTACGGCGATGTCGCGGGTCATAAGCTGCGCCTCGTGATTGTCGTGAATGACAGTCGATTCGTTCGACCGTCTCGATCCGGTTGCCGGGCGAACCGACGGCGTTACCCTGCCCGCCCAGTCTTAAGAGAGTCTGAAGACAGACCCTCACGTTAACCTTTTTTCACCTTCAGACTTCGTTAAGAAATGCCTCCGATACTCGCCTCAAACCATTGAGGGAGGCGTTCTGCCCATGCCCGAATTTGACTGGAACATCCCCTTCCCCTGCGCTTCGGTCAAGCCGAAACGCCGCAGATGACATTGACCGGTGCCCGGCCCGACGATGCCCTGCGAGAGCCGTTCGAAGCCTTTATCCAGCAACGTTTTCGCAAGGCCCATGGCGCCGACATCCGTCATTTCATGCCCGAACTGTTCGGCATGCACAACGGCGACGGCGAGTTGTGCGCCGTGGCCGGGGTGCGTCGCGCGCATCTCGAACCACTGTTTCTCGAGCGCTATCTGGATGAGCCGATCGAGCCGTTGATCAGCGCGGCGGCAGATCGCCCGGTCGAGCGCAGCGCCATTGTCGAAGTCGGCAATCTCGCCGCCAACGACACCGGCAGTGCGCGCCTGAGCATCATCGCCATCACCTATCTGCTGGCCATGGGCGGCCTGGAATGGGTGACGTTCACCGGCAACATCGGCCTGGTCAACAGTTTCCATCGTTTAGGTTTGAAGCCAGTGACATTGTGCGCCGCTGACCCGGAACGATTGGGTGACGAGCGTCAACACTGGGGCAGTTATTACGAAAGTAAACCTTGGGTGCACGTCGGCAACATCCGCGCCGGGTTCATCCATTTGCGCAATATCGGCCTGTTTACCCGCCTGGGTTTGCCGAGTTCGATTGAAGGAGCCTGTCATGTCGCTTGAACTGCAACGCTTCCAGGAAACCCTGCGCGACCATGCCCGGCGCAATGACAACGCGACAGCCCTGTGGGGCGACACGTTGAAACTCGATTACGCCACGCTGTACGCCGAGGTGCTCTATCGCCAGGAGCGCCTGCGCGATGAGCAAGCGCAGGTGATTGCGCTGGCGTTGGACAACGGCGTCGACGCGATGCTGTGGGATCTGGCCGTGCTGTTCGAAGGCCTGACCTGCGTGACGCTGCCGCCGTTTTTCAGTGCGGCGCAACGCGCCCATTGCCTGCAACAGAGCCAGGCCGAACGGGTGATTGCCGAGCCGGAACTGGGAGTCGAATTGCTCGCGGCTGGTTATGAACAACGTGGCGAGTTCTGGTGCCGCGCGTTCAGTGGCCCCAGTCGCATGCCCGCCGGCACCGCGAAACTCACCTTCACGTCCGGCACCACCGGCACGCCGAAAGGTGTATGCCTGAGCGCCGACAGCCTGCTGCGGGTGGCGCGGGAGCTGGATCAGGCCAGCGAAGCGACCGGCCCGCAGCATCATCTGGCGCTGTTGCCGTTGGCGATTCTGCTAGAGAACCTCGGCTGCTATGCCGCGCTGTATGCCGGCGCAACGCTCAGTGTGCCGAGCCAGAAAACCCTCGGCATTCAAGGCGCCAGTGGCGTCGAGATTCCGCGCCTGCTCGGTTATCTGGCCAGCCGTGCGCCGGAGAGTCTGATCCTGGTGCCGCAGTTGCTGCTGTTGCTGGTCAGCGCCGCCGAACAGAAAGCCTTCGACCCGCAAACCCTGCGCTTTGCCGCTGTCGGCGGTGCGCGGGTCTCGGAGGATCTGCTGCACCGCGCGCAACGGGTCGGGCTGCCGGTTTATGAAGGTTACGGCTTGTCCGAATGCGCTTCGGTGGTGTGCCTCAATCGTCCCGGCGCACGCCGCCCCGGCAGCGTCGGCCGACCGTTGCCGCATGTTGAAGTGCGCCTGGCCGAGGACGGCGAGGTGCTGATCAAGGGTTCGACGTTGCTCGGTTATCTGGGCGACGCGCCGTACGCCGAAGAGTGGTGGCCGAGCGGCGATCTGGGCGAGTTCGACCCGGAAGGTTTTCTCTATCTCAAGGGCCGCAAAAAGCACCAGTTCGTCACCAGTTTCGGGCGCAACGTCAACCCGGAATGGGTCGAGTCCGAACTTACCCAGCGTCGCCACATTGCCCAGGCGTTCGTTTACGGCGAGGCCTTGCCGCATAACCACGCCTTGCTCTGGCCGCATCGCCCGGACTGCACCGATGCCGAACTGGCCGCTGCCGTCGCCGAAGCCAACGAGGCTTTGCCCGATTACGCCCAGGTGCATCAGTGGACGCGCCTGCCGCAACCCTTCACCGCCGCCAATGGCTTGCTCACCGCCAATGGCCGCCCGCGCCGCGAAGCCATCGTCGTGCAGTACCACAACCAATTGACCGAATCCGCTGTTTCCGAGGAGTCCGCATCATGAGTTTTTTCGACACCCTGCAAGAAGCCACGCAACAGGAACGCCACGAACTGTTCAACCTGCCGATCATCGTCGATGCCCTGCAAGGCAAGGTCAGCCTCGAAAGCTATCGGGCGTTTCTCGCGCAAGCGTATTACCACGTGCGCCACACCGTACCGCTGATGATGGCCTGCGGCGCGCGGCTGCCGACGCGTCTGGAATGGCTGCGCAAAGCGGTGGCCGAGTACATCGAAGACGAATACGGCCACGAGCACTGGGTGCTCAACGACATCGCCGCGTGTGGCGGTGATCGTGATGCGGTGCGCGACGGTCAGCCGTCGTTGTCGATCGAGCTGATGGTCAGCTTCCTTTACGACCTGATCTCTCGGGGCAATCCGGTCGGTCTGTTCGGCATGGTCAACGTGCTCGAAGGCACCAGCATCGCCCTGGCCACCCACGCGGCGGGCAGCATTCGCGAGCGTCTGGCGTTGCCGGAAACGGCGTTCAGTTACTTGAGTTCCCACGGTTCGCTCGATATCGAGCACATGCAAACCTATCGGCGCCTGATGAATCAGCTGGAAGATCCTGCCGATCAAGCCGCCGTGATCCATGCCTCGAAAGTCGTTTATCGCCTTTACACCGACATGTTCCGTGGCTTGCCGCGTGACGCGGAGGCTCAATATGCAGCTGCGTGATGCGCGGGTGGTGCTGACCGGTGCCAGTGGCGGCATCGGCCTGGCCATCGCCGAAACCTTGTGCGCTGCCGGTGCCCACGTGCTGGCGGTGGCGCGGCATCAAGAGGCGCTGGCGCCGCTGCTCAAGCGCTACCCCGAGTCGTTGTGCTGGGTCGCGGCTGACCTGACCTTCCTCAGCGATCGGCGCAAAGTGCTGGTCGCCGCCGAAGCCATCGGCGGCATCAACCTGCTGATCAACGCCGCCGGGGTCAATCACTTCGCCATGCTCGAACAGCTGGATGACAGCGACATCAATGCGATGCTGGCGGTAAACATCAGTGCGCCGATGTGCCTGACCAAACTGCTGTTGCCGCTGCTCAAGCAGGCCGACAGCGCGATGGTGGTCAACGTCGGTTCGACCTATGGCTCGATCGGCTACCCGGGTTACGCCAGTTATTGCGCGACCAAATTCGCTTTGCGCGGGTTTTCCGAGGCGCTGCGCCGAGAGCTGGCCGACACCCGCGTCAGCGTGCTGTACGTCGCGCCCCGCGCCACGCGCACCTCGATGAACAGCGCCGCCGCGCAAGCGTTGAACGATGCGCTAAAGGCCAACGTCGACGATCCGCAAACCGTGGCCTCGGCGGTGATCCATGCGATTGCCGGTGATCGTCGCGATCTCTACCTGGGCTGGCCGGAACGCTTCTTCGTGCGCCTGAACAATCTGCTGCCGCATCTGGTGGATCGAGGCCTGCGCAAGCAGTTGCCGCTGATCCGCCGCCTCAGTGAAAAACCTGACAACGAGTCGCCAAAGCCATGAAAAAACTATCCGCATGCCTGTTGCTCGCTGCCCTGAGTCAAAGCGTCTGGGCGCTGGAACCGGCCGACCAGAAACGTCTGGAGGGCATCCAGCAGAGTTGGGCGCACATCCAATATGAAGTGGCGGAAAAACAGCGCGCCGCCGCGTTCGAGCAATTGGCCAGCGAAACCAACGCGTTCACCACGCAGCGCCCGACGGTGGCCGAAGCGTGGATCTGGAAAGGCATCGTCACCAGCAGTTGGGCCGGTGCCGAGGGCGGCCTCGGTGCCTTGGGCAAAGCCAAGGACGCCAAGGCCGATCTGGAAAAATCCCTGACCCTCGACCCCAAAGCCCTGCAAGGCTCGGCCTACACCAGCCTCGCCGCGCTGTATGACCGCGTGCCGGGCTGGCCCATCGGTTTCGGCGACAGCGACAAGGCCGAGCAACTGTTCAAGCAAGCCTTGCAACTCAACCCCACCGGCATCGACAGTCTGTACTTCTGGGGCGATCACCTCTACCGTCAGAAGCGCTACGCTGAAGCCAAAGCAGCGCTGCTCAAAGCCCAGCAAGCGCCGCCGCGTCCGGGCCGGGAAAGTGCCGATGCCGGGCGCCGCAAAGAGATCGCCGCCCTGCTGGTGGACGTGAACAAGAAACTCGACTGACAGGAGTCCGCGTGCGTTTATTACTGGTTGAGGATGATGTGGCGCTGGGTGAAGGCATTCATCAGGCGCTGGGCCGCGAGGGTTACACCGTCGACTGGCTCAAGGATGGCAGCAGTGCGTTGCATGCGCTGCTCAGCGAAACCTTCGATGTCGCTGTGCTCGATCTCGGTCTGCCGCGCATGGACGGCCTGCAAGTGCTGCGCCGCCTGCGCGACAGCGGTTCGAATCTGCCGGTGCTGATTCTGACCGCCCGCGACGCCACCGAAGATCGCATCGCCGGGCTCGACGCCGGGGCCGACGACTACCTGATCAAACCGTTCGACCTGGACGAGCTCAAGGCACGCCTGCGCGCCCTGTTGCGGCGCAGTGCCGGGCGCGCCCAGGCGTTGATCGAGCATGCCGGCATCAGCCTTAACCCCGGCACCCAGCAAGTCAGCTATCAGGGCCAGCCTGTGGCCCTGACGCCCAAGGAATATCAGTTGCTCCACGAACTGCTGTCGCCACCGGGCCGGGTGATGACCCGCGATCAACTGATGCAACTGCTTTATGGCTGGAACGAAGAAGCCGAAAGCAACACCCTCGAAGTGCACATCCACCACCTGCGCAAGAAGTTTTCCACCGACCTGATCCGCACCATTCGCGGTGTGGGTTATCTGGTGGAGGAGCGTCGATGACCTCGATCCGCCGCCGCACGCTGACTCTGATTATCGGCCTGTTGCTGGCCGGCCTCGCAGTCCTCAGCACCTTCAACCTGCACGACAGCAATCACGAAATCGCCGAGGTCTACGACGCGCAATTGGCGCAGAACGCGCGCCTGCTGCAAGGCGTGATGCGCATGCCCCTGGCCAGCAAACAGCACGCAGAGCTTTACCAGGCGTTCAACTCGGCGCTGGGCGAAGCGGTGCCGCGCGGCGACGGTCATCCTTATGAACGCAAAATCGCCTTTCAGGTGTGGAATCCTGCCGGTGATGTGTTGGTGCACACCGCCAGCGCACCGTCCTTCAAGGCACCACCAACGCAGCCCGGCTTCAGCGATGTGGTGGACCTGAACAATCGTCACTGGCGCGCCTTTCTCCTCGAAGACACGCAAAACAACCTGCGCATCTGGGTCGGTGAGCGCGACGATGTGCGCGCCGATCTGGTCGACCGCATCGTCCGTCACACGCTGTGGCCGAACGTGATCGGCAGCCTGCTGCTCGCGGCGATGATCTGGCTGGCCATCGGCTGGGGCCTAAAGCCGTTGGCGAACATGGCCGAGACCCTGCGCGCCCGCCACAGCGGTTCGCTGGAACCGTTGCAACTGGCGCCGCTGCCCAGTGAGCTGGAACCGATGCAGGCGGCGCTCAACCGTATGCTCGCGCAAATTCAGGAAGTGCTTGGCCGAGAACGGCGCTTTATCGCCGATGCCGCCCACGAAATGCGCACGCCGCTGGCGGTGCTGCGGGTGCATGCGCAGAACCTGCAGGAGGCTGGCACCGAACAGGAGCGCCGCGAATCGCTGGCGTTTCTGATCGCCGGGGTCGACCGCACCAGTCGCCTGGTCAACCAGTTGCTGACCATGGCGCGCCTGGAACCGAAACCCAACCCGCCGCCGCTGCAACCCATCGACCTCAGCGAAACCGTGCGCAACAGCCTGGTGCAATTGACGCCATGGTTGCTGAGCAAACACCTGGAACTGGCCTTTGAAGACAGCGCCCAGCCGTTCAACATCATGGCCAGCCCCGGCACGATCGACATTGCCCTGAACAACCTGATCACCAACGCTGCGAACTTCTCCCCCGAACACGGCGTGATCACCGTGCTGCTCAGCCAGGCCGATGGGTTTTATCACTTGAGCGTTGAAGATCAGGGGCCGGGCATTGATGAAGCGGACCGGGCGCGCTTGTTCGAGCGTTTCTACAGTCGCGGCAATGCCCAAGGCGCGGGGCTGGGGCTGACCATCGTCAACACCATCGCCACGCGATTGAGCGGGCGAATCACTCTGGTCAATCGTGCCGAAGGTGGCCTGCGCGCAACGTTGTCGATCCCCGACGGGCACCCGCGCTCGGCTGCGCAACGCAGCACCCGCGAGCCGTCGCAGATTTGAGTCTGATTGCGACGCCAGGAGCGCCATCACCCGGTAAAAACAGTGGCCGCACGTCGTAATCTGATCCAGATCAGTTCCCGGGGCAAACATCGGCGTAGAACAGAGTTAGCGCACTCCCCTGCGCGTTGCTCGTTCAGCCCCAATGGAGGCTCAGCTCATGCTCACTGTCAAAGACCACAATGACCGCGCGGCGCCGGCCTATGCCGCGCACCCCGGTGAATACTGGATCGAGTCGCTCAAGGATGGTCGCCACGTCTTGATCCGCGCACTGGCAGCCAAGGATCGCGAACGCGAATACGCGTTCATCAAACGCTTGTCGCCCGAGTCCCGACACCTGCGTTTTCTCGCGCAGATCAGTGAGCCCGGCACCGCGTTGCTCGATCAGTTGATGGACGTCGACTGCAAGCAACGCGCGGCCTTCATTGCACTGGCTCACGAAAATGGTCAATTGACCGAGATCGGTATCAGCCGCTACGCCGCCACTGGCGAACAGGACTGTGAGTGCGCGGTGACGGTCGCCGATGAGTGGATGCATCTGGGCCTGGCCACGCTGCTGATGGAACACCTGATCAAGACCGCCCGGCACAACGGTTTCAAGCATCTGTATTCGGTGGATTCGGCCAGCAATACGGACATGCGCGACCTCGCCCGATCACTGGGCTTTGAAACCCACAGCGATCCTGACGATGCCCACCAGGTCATTCATCGCCTGAGTCTGTAGCGCCATTCCTGCGCCCCGTACCCGCCAAAGGTGCGGAGCGAGGCGCCCGCCGTTGCCGCATGTGAACGCAGCAGACCCTCGTTGCGGGACGGCCTCAGATCGAACGCTGGTTGACCCGTGCCATCAGTTGCTCGGCGCTTTCCTTGCGCTCGGAATAACGGTCAACCAGATGCGCCTGTTGATCGCGCAGCAGCACGGTGAACTTCACCAGTTCTTCCATCACATCGACCACACGGTCGTAGAACGGCGACGCCTTCATCCGCCCGGCGTCGTCGAATTCCATGTAGGCCTTCGGCACTGAGGATTGGTTGGGGATGGTGAACATGCGCATCCAGCGGCCCAACACGCGCAACTGGTTGACCACGTTGAACGACTGCGAACCGCCGCAGACCTGCATCACCGCCAGGGTTTTGCCCTGGGTCGGGCGCACGGCGCCGAGTTCCAGCGGGATCCAGTCGATCTGCGCCTTGAACACGGCGGACATCGCGCCGTGCCGCTCTGGCGAACACCAGACCTGCCCTTCCGACCACAGCACCAGATCGCGCAGTTCCTGCACTTTGGGATGGTCGACCGGAACGTCGTCGGGCAGTGGCAGACCGGACGGGTTGAAGATGCGCGTCTCGGCGCCGAAGTGTTCGAGCAGGCGCGCGGCCTCCTCTACCAGCAAACGGCTGAAGGAGCGTTCGCGGGTCGAGCCGTAGAGCAGCAGGATGCGCGGTTTGTGTTCGCCCAAAGGGGACGCTCCTTCGAACAGCGAATGATCAAGATGGGGCAGTTGTTCTGACATATGTCCTCCAGCTCAGAGAGAGCCGATACGATCCAGCTCACGCTGGAGATCAGCGCGGCTGAGTGCTTTGAATGGCAGGCCGAGAAAGGTCGCGCAGCGCCGTTCGATGATCGCCAGCGTGGCAGCAAACGCCGCGTCCACGGCGACATCGTCGCCGATCACATCCGAGGGATCTGCCAGGCCCCAATGGGCTTTGAGCGGGGGGCCGAAGTACACCGGGCAGCTCTCACCGGCGGCCTTGTCGCAGACGGTGATGACAATGTCTGGCGGATTGTCTTCGAACGCGTCATTGCCCTTGCTGGATAAACCATCGATGGCAATGCCAGCCTTTTGCAGCGTCGACAGGCTGCGTGGCAACACTTGGCCTTTGGGGAAACTTCCGGAACTCACGGCCTCGAATCCGGGGCGCGCCAGATGATTGAACATGGCTTCGGACAGGATGCTGCGGCAGCTGTTGGCCGTGCACATAAACAGGACTCGCATGTTTTCTCTTTCCTCAGCAGCAGGCAGCTTCGCGCATCGGACGCCCGTCCATGTTCTGCAGACGGGCGGCGTTGTCCTGGAGCCAATCGGCGTTGGCTTTGGACGTCACTTGCAGGATTTCGCGAACCCACGCAGGAAGATCAGGGTTGAGGCGGTAATAGACCCACTGGCCCTGACGGCGATCGAGCAGCAAACCATTGCTGCGCAGTTGCGCGAGGTGGCGGCTGATTTTTGGCTGGCTGTCGCCGAGTGCGCACATCAGTTCGCAGACGCACAGTTCACCTTGATCGGCGATGAGCAGCATGGCGCGGACGCGGGTTTCGTCAGCGAGGCTCTTGAAGACTTCGGTGGGGGTGATCATGGGACGGGCTCAATACATACGGAAAATCGAATATACGGATATCCATATATAAATCAACTTTGAATTTGTAGCCCTCCCTGTAGGAGTGAGCCTGCTCGCGATAGCGGTATGTCTGTGAGTCAGATGTCGACTGGCACACCGCTATCGCGAGCAGGCTCACTCCTACAAAGGATCTACGGTTGGCGGGACTGTCCGCGTAACAAGCCCTGCTCCGCCTCACACAACCCCACCACATAATCCCAGACCACTCGCAGCCGCACCGACTTGTGCAACTCGCGCCGGGTGCTGATCCAGTAGCTGCGCTCGATGCTTTCATCCGGCAGCAACGGCACCAGATCGGGATCCGATTCGGCCATGTAGCAAGGCAACACCGCAATGCCCAATCCCGACCGCGCCGCCTCCTGCTGCGCGATGACGCTGGTGCTGTGAAACACAACCCGAGGGCTGCGGCAGAAGCTGTTGAGAAACATCAATTCCTGGCTGAACAGCAAATCATCGACATAACCAATCCACGCATGCCGCCCAAGGTCTTCGCGGCTTTGCAGTGGCGGGGCTTTATCGAGATAGCGTTGGCTGGCGTACAACGCGAGTCGATAGTCGGTGAGTTTGCGCGTGACCAGCATGTCCGCCGCCGGGCGCTCCAGATGGATGCTGATTTCCGCCTCACGGTTGAGGATGCTGACGAAGCGCGGCACCGCGACCAGTTCCACTTCCAGCCCCGGATAACGCTCGAACAAGCCGATCATGCGGCTGGCGAGAAACTTGATGCCCAGCCCTTCGGTGACGCCGACACGAATCTTGCCCAGTGGCGCAGTGGATTGGGTGATCTCTTCCTGCGCCAGCAACGCCACGTTTTCCATCGCCTCAGCATGCTTAAGCAGCGCCTCCCCCGCCGGGGTCATTTCGTAGCCTTGGGCGTGCTGGACGAACAGCGCGGTGCCGAGGCTTTTTTCGATGGCTTCGATATGGCGGGCAACAGTGGCGTGGGTGGTGTTGAGGCGGCGGGCGGCGGTGAGCAGGCGGCCGCTGCGTTGCAGCTCGAGAAAAAACCGCAGGTCGTTCCAGTCGAACATGGCGTGTCCTTGTCGGCTATGGTCAATGCAGGCTGTTTAAAAACGCACAGCGGCTGCGCAAAAACTAACATTCTTTTAACGAAAGCTAACAACTAGAGTGTCCGACAATAAAAACAAAAAGCGAGGTCAGGGAATGCAGACTTCCCTTGATGAATACGACTACATCGTGGTCGGCGCCGGCCCTGCCGGGTGTTTGCTGGCCAATCGACTGTCGGCGGATCCGCAGCAGCGCGTGCTGTTGCTCGAAGCCGGCGGGCGCGACAACTATGCGTGGATTCACATTCCTGTCGGTTACCTGTTCTGCATCGGTAACCCGCGCACCGACTGGTGCTTCAAGACTGAACAACAACCGGGCCTCAACGGCCGCGCGCTGAGCTATCCGCGCGGCAAAGTGTTGGGCGGTTGCTCGTCCATCAACGGCATGATCTACATGCGTGGCCAGGCCAACGACTACGATCGCTGGGCGGCCGAGGGCAATCCGGGCTGGGCCTGGAATGACGTGCTGCCGCTGTTCAAACAGAGCGAAAACCACTTCGCTGGCGCGGCTGAATTCCACGGCGCCAAGGGTGAATGGCGGGTCGAGCAGCAGCGCCTGTCGTGGCCGATTCTGGATGCGTTTCGCAGTGCGGCTGAGCAAAGCGGCATCGCCAGCATCGACGACTTCAATCAGGGCGACAACGAGGGTTGCGGCTACTTCCAGGTCAATCAGAAATCCGGCGTACGCTGGAACGCGGCGAAGGCGTTTTTGAAACCAGTACGCGAACGGACGAATCTGACGGTGCTGACCGGGGTTGAGGTGGATAGGGTACTGCTGGAGGACGGACGCGCCTCGAAGGTCAGTGCGCGTCACGAAGGTCAAATCAAACAGTTCAAGGCACGCAAAGAGATCATCTTGTGCGCCGGTGCCGTTGGATCGCCGAGCATTCTGCAACGCTCCGGGATTGGTCCTCGGCCGCTGCTCGAACACTTGGGCATCGGCGTGATTCATGAGCTGCCGGGCGTTGGCGGCAACCTGCAGGATCACCTGCAACTGCGCCTGATCTACAAACTGGAAAACGCGCGAACGCTGAACCAGATCGCCGGCAGCGTCTGGGGCAAGATGGGCATGGGCCTGCGCTATCTGTATGACCGCAGTGGGCCGCTGTCGATGGCGCCGAGTCAGTTGGGCGCGTTTGCGCGTTCGGGGCCGGAGCAGACTTCGGCGAATCTTGAATACCATGTGCAGCCACTGTCGCTGGAGCGTTTTGGCGAGCCGTTGCACAGCTTTCCGGCGTTTACCGCTTCGGTGTGCGATCTGCGTCCGCAGAGTCGTGGGCGCATCGAAATCCGATCGGCGGATCCACAGGAAGCGCCGCTGATTCAACCCAATTATCTAAGCCATCCCGAAGACCTGCGCGTGGCAGCAGATGCCATCCGCCTGACCCGCCGCATCGTCAGTGCCCCGGCCCTGCGCGCATTCAAACCGGTGGAATATCTGCCCGGCGCCAGCCTGCAAAGTGACGAAGAATTGCAGCAAGCGGCGGCGAAGATCGGCACGACGATTTTCCACCCGGTCGGCACCTGCCGCATGGGCAATGACGGCGATGCGGTGGTCGACGCGCAGCTGCGCGTGCACGGTGTGCCCGGTTTGCGCATCGCTGATGCCTCGATCATGCCGCGCATCACCTCGGGCAATACGTGTTCGCCTACGCTGATGATTGCGGAAAAGGCTGCTCAACTGATCCGCAATTCCAAAGCTACAAACACCGTACCTGTGGGAGCGAGCTTGCTCGCGAAAGCGCTAGATCATTCAACATAGAGGTTGACTGACAGGACGCCTTCGCGAGCAAGCTCGCTCCCACAAGGATTTGCATCCCATTCAAGGCATCGCGCATCACCCGGACACGCAACACCAGTGGAACAACAAAAACAATCACTGTGAGGGATACCGATATGTCAGAACACGTTCAGCCGCTGGACGCCGTGCGCAGCGCGGAGACCAGCCCGGATACACGCAAAGTCATCTTCGCTTCCTCACTGGGGACGGTGTTCGAGTGGTATGACTTTTTCCTCTACGGCGCCCTCGCGGCGGTGATCAGCAAACAGTTTTTCGCCGGGGTCAACGACACCACGGCGTTCATCTTTGCGCTGATGGCCTTCGCCGCCGGCTTTATCGTGCGGCCGTTCGGGGCGCTGGTGTTCGGTCGGTTGGGGGACATGATCGGGCGCAAATATACCTTTCTGGCGACGATCATTCTGATGGGCGTGGCGACCTTCTGCGTCGGCCTGCTGCCGACCTACGCCAGCATCGGCATCGCCGCGCCGATCATTCTGGTGCTACTGCGCATGCTCCAGGGTCTAGCGCTCGGCGGTGAATACGGTGGCGCAGCAACTTACGTTGCCGAACACGCGCCAATCGGCAAGCGCGGTTTCCACACCAGCTGGATTCAGTCCACCGCGACTCTCGGCCTGTTGCTGTCGCTGCTGGTGGTGCTCGGTTGCCGCTACTTCACCGGCGATCAGTTTGAAGTCTGGGGCTGGCGGATTCCGTTCCTGCTGTCGATCGTGCTGCTGGGCATTTCCACCTGGATCCGCCTGAGTCTGCATGAGTCCCCGGCCTATCTGAAAATGAAAGAGGAAGGCAAAACCTCGAAAGCGCCGATCCGCGAATCCTTCGGCAAATGGGAAAACCTCAAGGTCGTGTTGATCGCCCTGTTCAGCATCAACGCCGGGCAAGCGGTGACTTTCTACGCCGCGCAGTTCTACGTACTGTTCTTCCTCACCCAGTTCCTGAAAATGGACCCGGCGGTGGCCAACACCTTGCTGATCATCAGCGTGGTCATCGGCGCGCCGTTCTTCATCTTTTTCGGCTGGCTGTCGGACAAGGTCGGCCGTAAACCGGTGCTGATGCTCGGCTTGCTGCTGGCCACAGCGCTGTATTTCCCGATCTTCAAATCCCTCGCGCACTACGCCAACCCGGCGATCGATCAGGCCAGCCGTCAGGCACCGATCACCGTGCTGGCGGATCCGGCGACCTGCACCTTCCAGTTCGATCCGGTGGGCAAAGCCAAATTCGACAGCCCGTGCGACAAGGTCAAAACCTTCCTGGTCAAGCAAGGCCTGCCCTACTCCAGCGCCGCTGCGCCTGCTGGCAGCGCCGTGCAGGTGAGCGTCGGCGACGTCAAACTCGACGGCTTCGATGAGGCTTCACTGCGCGGCGCGATCACCCTGGCCGGCTACCCGCAACAGGCTGATCTGCAGCAAATCAACAAACCGATGATCGTCGCCCTGATCGTGGCACTGATCATCATCTCGGCCATGTGCTACGGGCCGCTGGCGGCGCTGATGGTCGAACTGTTCCCGACGCGTATTCGCTACACCTCGATGTCGCTGCCGTACCACATTGGCAACGGCTGGTTTGGTGGGTTTCTGCCAACGGTGTCGTTTGCGCTGGTGGTGTACACCGGGGACATTTTTTATGGGCTGTGGTATCCGGTGTTGATTACCGGGGTGAGCCTGGTGGTGGGGATGATCTGTTTGCGTGAGACGAAGAATATCGATCTCGACAAGAACTGAAACTCAACCAGGCAACTCAATCGGCGAGGGCTTTGACCCTCGCCGTTTTTTTGCTCAGGCATCAGCCTTGATCACCTCGAACTTCACCTGATCGGGATAAAACGCCACGTAGTCCTTGATCGGCCCGACCGAGATTTTCGGTTTCTCATAAGTCCACACCGCGTTCGCCCCTTCATGCCCCGGCACTTGCAGACTGAAGTAATTGGCGTCGCCCTTGTACGGGCAATAACTGGTGTGGTCGGTGCGGGCGAAGTACTTTTCGTCGATGTCTTCGCGGGGGACGTAATAGACCGGCGGGTAGTTGGCTTCGTTGAGGATCAGTACGTGGGACGAGGCGGCGACCTGGATGCCGTGGAATTTCACTATCAGGCAGCCGGGAAGTTGTTCGAGGGCAATGACGGGACTAGGGCCGGAGCTTTTCATGGGGTTCTCCTGAATACGGCGAAGAGACCGGTTCAGGTATAGCTCATTGGTTCTGGTTGGGGTGGGTTTACAGCTGAACGGCCCCATCAACTTCAAAAGCCCCTCACCCCAGCCCTCTCCCCGAGGGAGAGGGAGCCTACCTAGGTGTCTTTAGTTCTACATCGACCTGAACGTGCGGTTTCGATTATGGATTCAAAGCCAATCGTTCAAGTCGGTGAGTTTCGCCAATATCCCCCAATCAGTCCCCTCTCCCCCTGGGAGAGGGTTAGGGTGAGGGCCGCTCTTCAGGCATCACGCAACAATATCAGTCGCCACCGCTTGCCCCACCACACCCACAGCAAAGTCCACCGAACCCTGCCCCGTCATGTCAACCATCAAACTGGTCTGATTGGTCTGGGCAAAGTAAGTCAGAATCGCATCACCCGCATGCCCGGTGAAGCCACTGACAAAATTCAGCGATGCCGCGCCCGTGGCGAAACCGGCGATGCCCGACAGGTCGATCTTGTCCAGACCGCTGGTGAAATCCATGATCCAGTCCGGCGCAGTCATGGTCGAATCGCTGGCAGCGCCGAACACGAAGGTGTCTGCCCCCTCGCCACCCCATAAGGTGTCCCCACCGCCACCACCATAGAGGATGTCGTTGCCGGCACCGCCGACCAGATCGTTGGCGGCCGCATTACCCATCAGCAGGTCATTGCCCGAACCGCCCAGCGCATTCTCCACGGTCACACCGTAAGCAACGGAAACGTTGCCGACCAAGCCACCAACATCGGAGAACGAACCTTCATTGAGGTTGATCTTCTGGTTCTGACTGAAGCCGGAGAAGTCCAGCGTATCGTTGCCGCCGCCGTCCCACACCGAGAACACCACTTTGGAGGACGCCGAAGTAGCGCTGTAAAAATCGCGCTCGGCATTGGAATTGAAACCGTACGTGGTGTCATCGGCACGGGTCGCGTAGTTGGCTCCATACAGTTTTTGCACCGCGACAATATCGTCGAGCAACGGTGCCGAGGCGTACGCGCCGCTGCCGTCCTTGCTGAAATTCTGATCGGTGTTGGCTTCGCTCCAGTAGCTCATCAGGCTGTAGCCACGGGAGTCTTCGGCGTACTTGGCGTCGTTATAGGTCGGGTTGCCGTTGCCAGCGTTGTAGGCGCCCGGGTGCGACAGGCCGAGGGTGTGACCGATCTCGTGGGTCAGGGTCTGGCGCCCGTAGTTGTTGGTGTCCGGGGTCTTGTTGACCTGATATTGATCGTTGATCAGGTACCACGACTGGCCGTCATAGCCACCGCCGCTGGGCAGGTAAGCGAATGCCGCACCACCGGTGCTGACGTCGTAGTTGCCGAACGTCATGTGGCCATCGCCGCCCTTGCCTTCGCTAAAGGTGACGTTGGCGACGTCGGCCCAGGATTGCATGGCCAGCACAGCCTGGGCTTTTTGCTGGGCGCTGAACTCGCTGAAGTTGCCCAGCTTGACGTTGTAATTCGCCGGTTTGTCGGTCAGAAAGCTGTAGCTGAGGTCGATCTTGCCATCAGCATTCTTGTCGCCCCACGACAGGCCTTTGCGCAGGATTTCATCAGCGGCCTGGTCAGCGGTAAATGAGGGTTTGCCGTTGACCAGCCCAACGCCACGGTCATACAAGTGGCTGAAAGCATCGACCTGGTCGAAAGCGCTGGTGGTTTTGGATTTGGCTTGAGCCATGGTGGACTTCCTTGTTTCTGAATAGTCAGTGTCGACAGACCACGGCGATCTTCTGGCGAGATCGTCCTGTCACTCGCGTGTTTGCATCGGCGAAAAACCTGACACAGGCGCAAACCGGGCGCTAATCAATTTCTCGATAGCCCGGGCTGCGTCCCTGTATTACCCGTCATGTGCTGCAATGCTTTTTATCTGTATATCCATACAGATAAAAGTTGCCGCTGACGCCAAGTCCGGCCATTCTGTGCACCTGTGCGGACCTTGATCGACGTGGGTGGTTATGCGGTTGTACCTCTGTGAAAAACCTTCTCAGGCCAAAGACATTGCGGCCGTGCTCGGCGCCAGGCGTCGGGGCGACGGTTGCTGGTTGGGAACAGACGTCACGGTGACCTGGTGCATCGGCCATTTGCTCGAAACAGCCCCGCCGGACGCCTACGACGCCCGTTACAAGCGCTGGGTCCTGGCCGATCTGCCGATCATTCCGGACAAGTGGAAAATGACCGTCAAGCCGCGCACCGCCAGCCAGTACAAAGCGGTCAAACGCCTGCTCGGCGAGGCCAGCGAGCTGATCATCGCCACCGACGCCGACCGTGAGGGCGAGATGATCGCCCGGGAACTGGTCGAGCACTGTCGCTATCGCGGGCCGATCCGGCGTTTGTGGCTGTCGGCGCTGGACGAAGCTTCGATCCGCAAAGCCTTGGCGACACTGAAGCCGGGGGCCGAAACCTTCAGCCTGTATCACTCGGCGCTGGGCCGCTCGCGGGCGGATTGGCTGATTGGCATGAACATGAGTCGACTGTTTACGCTGCTCGGTCGGCAATCGGGTTATCAAGGCGTGTTGCCGGTAGGCCGGGTGCAGACGCCGACCTTGCGCCTGGTGGTGGATCGCGACCGCAGCATCGCCGATTTCGTGCCAGTGCCGTTCTGGGCGATTGATGTCGATCTGCTGCATAACGGCATACCGTTTACTGCGCAGTGGCGTGCGCCGTCGGATGCCTGTGACGATCAGGATCGCTGCCTGAATCAGGCGTTGGCCCAACAAGCGGCGGCTGCGATCAGCAGCGCTGCCAGTGCCCGGGTGGTCAAGCTGAAAACCGAGCGCATGCGTGAAGTGGCGCCCCTGCCCTTCGATCTCGGCACCTTGCAGGAAGTCTGCTCGAAGAAACTCGGCCTCGGCGCGCAGGAAACCCTCGACATCGCCCGGGCGCTCTACGAAACCTACAAAGTCGTCACGTATCCACGCAGTGATTGCGGTTATTTGCCGCTGAGCCAGCACAGCGAGGCGCCGGGGATTCTCGCCGCGTTGCGGCAGGCCGATCCGGGCCTTGAGGCGCTCAACGGGTTTCTGGAGCCGCAACGCAAATCCCGCGCGTGGAACGACGCCAAGGTCAGCGCGCACCACGGCATCATTCCCACCGCAGCGGCGAAAAATCTTGAACGCCTGACCGGCAAACACCGCGCGGTCTACACGCTGATCCGCGCGCGCTATCTGGCGCAGTTCCTGCCCAATCACGAATACGATCGCACCCAGGCCGATTTCGATTGCGCTGGTGAAGCATTGCGTGCGGTCGGCAAGCAGATCATCGAACCGGGCTGGAAACGCGCACTGCCCGAGGCGCTGGCAGCGGCCAAGGGCCGCGAAGCACCGGTACCGCAAACCTTGCCGGCACTGACGCAAGGCGTTGAGTGCGCGGTGGCTGACGTCAAGTTCAAGGATCTGTGGACGCAACCGCCCAAACCCTACACCGAAGGCGATCTGATCAAGGCGATGAAAAACGTTGCCAAACTGGTGGAAGATCCGCTGCTCAAACAGAAGCTCAAGGACACCACCGGGATCGGCACTGAAGCGACCCGCGCCTCGATCATTCAGGGCTTGCTTGACCGTGGTTATCTGGTGAAAAACGGCAAAGCCCTCGCCGCTACCCCGGCGGCGTTCAGCCTGATCGACGCGGTGCCCCGCGCAATTGCCGACCCCGGCACCACAGCCATCTGGGAGCAGGCGCTGGACATGGTGCAAAGTGGCGAAATGAGTCTGGAAGAGTTCGTCACCAAACAGGCGGCGTGGATGAGCAAACAGGTGACGCGCTGTTCCAGTCTCAGCCTGACCATCAGCGGCCCGCCACCAGCCGGCAAAGCGGCGGCCCCGTGGAAGAAAAAACGCAAATCGACCCGTAGCAAAACCACGGGTACGACAAAACGCACAGCGAAACCGTCAGGCAAATAAAACCCGCTAGTGTTTCTGCAAGGCTCAGCACTTTCAGGAACCCGGCGCATGGCCAATATCGAACTGCACCCCGCTCAGCGCGATGAGCTGGATATCATCGAAAACCTCATGCAGTTCTACATGTACGACTTCAGCGAGTGGCTGCCACTGAAGCTCGCCGAGCACGGCTTTTTCTCGATCCAGCCGAAAATCGACTACTGGCGCCATCCGGCCACCCAACCGTTCCTTATTCGCGTCAATGGCGAACTCGCCGGCTTCGTGACCGTCGATAACGAAATCCACATCGCCGGGGCCGAACACAACATCGGCTATTTCTTCATCGCCCGACGCTTTCGTGGCCAAGGCGTCGCGCAGTTTGTCGTCTCTGCCCTCTTGAGCCAGATCCCCGGTCAGTGGCAGATTTTCCATATCGACGCCAACCTGCCGGCACAACGCTTCTGGGCTGGGCTCATCCCGCAATTGAGCGGCGGCGATTTCACCCGCCAGCAGCGCGAAGTGGACGGTTATCCGTGCACTTTCTACGTGCTGAATACGCCTTTTTCCGTCGCCTGAACGGATTCTTTCTCATTCCAAAACAGCTTTGTCCGACAATATGTAGTGAACAAAAATAATCACTACAAAACCGTTGACGGCGTCGTTTTGCTTTTGCATGATGAAGACGTTCCCCGATCGGGAACATCGGTAACACGCTTGAGCAAACTCGTCTGACCGCCGAGTTGTTTTTTCCGGATACACGCTGCCCACAAGGCAGATTGAAGAAGCTGACCTGGCCTGAACGTCCAGTACAAGGACGAGAAGCGCTGGCGAAAATTCTCAAGACGCTTGTGGCTGACACGGTAAATGTCGTCAAGGAGCCTCCCGGTTTTCGCTGCTTCTCCTCGTTGTGACGCTATTGCGTAGCAGTTATTCAACACGACTACATGCAACAGATGCACGACCCCGTACTTCACACGGGCGAGCGCTGACGTCCTGGTTTCGGTGCCAGGGATCAACTAACCGATGGGCTACCTGTATTAGCGAATCAACTTTGAAAGATCACCAGACTGGTCAAGGGGCAATATCATGAATCTGAACAATCAACCTACTATCGAAGAACTGGCTCGTATGTTCGCTGCGCAGAAAGACAGCCATGACAGCCATATTCTCTGGATCAGCAAGTCGGGTCAGGTGCATATCGACTGCCTGGCTACCCATGCTGACGAAGACGAGTTCGACCGCAACCATCAGAACCTGCTGGCCCGCCTGAAGATGTACCGCCGCGGCCACGGTTATGTTGGCAAGAAAGCCGCGGCCGACAAGGACTTCATCGGTAATGTTCTGCAAACGCTGAAACAGGCGTGGGATTCGATGCAGAACCACAACGAAGTTCGGGTGATTGATCGGTTCTGCTGAGTTAGTCATTAAATAATTGAAAGGCCTGCTTCCTTAAAGGAAGCAGGCCTTTTTTTGTTCGCTCGCATTGATATGGCGTGACTGGAATTGTGGCCCCTCACCCCAGCCCTCTCCCGAGGGAGAGGGAGCCGATCGAGTTGTATAAAATCATCCGTCAACCGGACACACCGAGTTGATTATGGATTCAGCAAAACACTTTCAGGTCGGCGTATTACTCCAACATCTCTCGGTCAGTCCCCTCTCCCTCAGGGAGAGGGTTAGGGTGAGGGGCTTCCCATGTCCAACACCAATTCCACAAACGCCACCGCCGCCGCACTGTGATAATTATTGCGCCGCCGCAACAACGCCGCTCCACGCTGCGGCGCCTCGCTCTCCACGCGCAACCGACGCAATGCCCGATCCTCCGTCGCAATCGCCTGCGGCAGCATCGTCGCCAGCGGCGAATGACGCACCACTTCCAGCAACGTACTCACCGAATTCACCTCGATCCGCACCTGCGGCGTAATCCCATGCTGACGAAAATACTCATCCACCGATAACCGCGTGATGAAGTCCGGCGCCAGCAAGGCAAAATCCAGTGAAGCGATATCCTCCGGTGTCAGCACCGCCACACTGTCATACAGCGGATGCTCCCGCCCGACCATGATCCCCAGCGTTTCGGTAAACGCCGGAATGCATTCGATATCAGCATTGCGCACCGGCGTAAACGCAATCGCAATATCCAGCGAGTCATCTGCCAGCCCCGCCTCGATGTCGTCCATCGACAGCTCGAAAATCTGCAGATGAATCCCCGGATAGCGCGCGGCAAAATCGCGCACCAATGGCCCGACCAGGTAAGCCATGAACGTCGGTGTCATCGCCAGACGCAACGTCCCGCGAGACAAATCCTTCACGTCATGCAACGCGCGCTTGCCCGCCTCCAGCTCCACCAGCACCCGTCGCGCGCATTCGATGTAGGCCTCGCCAGCATCGGTGGGTTTGACCGTTCGCGAGGTGCGATCAAACAGATTGACCCCCAGTGTCTCTTCCAGTTGGCGAATCTGCTGCGACAGGGTTGGCTGTGAAACATGCAACGCCTCGGCGGCACGGGTAAAGCCGCCGTGATCGGCAACGGCCAGCAGGTAACGCAAATGTCGCAGCAGCATGGCAACACCATCTATAGGAAGGACTTATGCGAAGCATTGTATATCGGTCTTGGACGCTATGGATGAATCGGCAGAAGATCAATCCCACACAGCAAGCCAACCCCTGAAAGGAGTGACACCATGCAACAGTCCCACGCCTACAACGACACCAGCCTGGCCCTGACCACCCGCATTCTCGACGCCAAGGCACGCAAAGATCTGTCGTGGCAGGATCTCGCCGATGACACCGGCCTGAGCCTGGCGTACGTCACCGCTGCCCTGCTCGGTCAGCACCCGCTGCCGGAAAACGCCGCCCAAGTGGTCGGTGACAAGCTGGAACTGAGCGCTGAAGACGTCGCGGCGATGCAGATCATCCCGCTGCGTGGCAGCCTCAGCGGTGTGCCGACCGACCCGACCATCTACCGCTTCCACGAGATGATCCAGATCTACGGCACCACCCTCAAAGCCCTGGTTCACGAGCAGTTCGGCGACGGCATCATCAGCGCGATCAACTTCAAGCTCGACATCAAGAAAGTCGAAGACCCGGAAGGCGGCTCCCGCGCGGTGGTCACCCTCGACGGCAAGTTCCTGCCCTTGCGTCCGTTCTGATCCGCACCGGCCCGCACCCTGCGTGCGGGCCAACCCACCCCAAATGGTTACCCGTCACCACTGCGTCTGGAGGCTGCCCCATGCAAAAAATTCTACTGATCCTGGCCCTGCTCGGCGGCTTTTCCGTCCAGGCATCTGCCGCTGACGAAGCCGTCGCCTATCGCTACGGCATGCAACTGGATATCGCCCAAGTGCTGAACATTACTCCGGTCGCCGATGTGTGTGGCGTGGTGCCGGTCGAGATGACGTATCTGGACAGCCACGGCGGCAAGCACATTCTTCAATACAGCGAATTCGGCAGCGGTTGCTCGAACTGAGAGGACAACACCATGAAAAACCTGATTGATGGCTTCCTGAAATTCCAGAACGAAGCGTTTCCGCAACGTACCGAACTGTTCAAACACCTGGCGACCACGCAACAGCCCGGCACGTTGTTCATCACCTGTTCCGACAGCCGTGTAGTGCCGGAACTGCTGACCCAACAAGAGCCCGGCGAGCTGTTCGTCATCCGTAATGCCGGCAATATTGTGCCGTCCTACAGCCCGCATCCGGGCGGGGTTTCGGCGACGGTGGAATACGCGGTGGCGGTGCTCGGCGTGACCGACATTGTGATCTGCGGCCATTCGGACTGCGGTGCGATGACGGCGATCGCCCAGTGCAAATGCATGGATCACCTGCCCGCCGTCAGCGGCTGGCTGCAGCATGCCGAGTCGGCGAAAGTGGTTAACGAATCACGACCGCATGCCAATGACGCGGCGAAATTGAGTTCGATGGTGCGCGAAAACGTGATCGCGCAACTGGCGAATATCCAGACCCACCCAAGTGTGCGTCTGGCTCAGGAAAAAGGCCTGCTGAATCTGCATGGCTGGGTGTATGACATTGAGACCGGTTCGATCGATGCGCTGTCCGCCGACCGCCGCACGTTTGTGCCGCTGGCCGAGCAACCAGCGACTTGCGCGATCCATGCACAAAGTACGCACGCCGCCTGAGCAACTGATCGTTCCCACGCTCTGCGTGGGAATGCCTCCGGGGACGCTCTGCGTCCAGTGACGCGGAGCGTCACGGGCTGCGTTCCCACGCAGGAGCATGGGAACGATCACAGACCACGGGATCAGCGTTTTATTGTGAGGTCGATCTGGGTCATCCGGCTACGAACAGTAAACACACCGTCACCGGAAAGAATCGCACTGCGCGCAAACAAGCGCCCACTCTCCCAGTTCGAAAGCCCCAACTCTGGTTTGTTGAGCGCGTACTGCCCATCGACCCAACGGGTAATGCCGTTGCCCACGAACGGCGCGTTGACCGCGTTGTAAAAGCGCTCCTGAACCTGCGCGTCTTCACTGATCAACGACACAGTGAACTGCGGGCTGTAGCGGTTGAACAGCGCAATCGCCTGATCCAGATCGTCAACGATCATCAGGCTGACTTCCGGGGTTTCTTCCCATTCCCACTCGCGGCCCAACGCCGATTCCGCCAAGGGTTCGGCCAGTGCTTCGGTCTGATAACCCTCGGCGCGATAGACCTCGACCGTCGCGTTCTGCCACTCGCTCGGCAAGCAACTTTCGCTGCCTTCGACGATGTGCAATTTGCAGCTCTGGCCACGCGCGGTGCCGGCCTGTTGCAATGCCTCAAGAAACAACGGCACCAGTTCCGACGCGCGATCACGCTGGATCAGGCAGACGTTCAACGTATTGCAGACTTTGCGATCCAGCGAGTTGCGCACCACGGCGGCGAAACGTGTGGCATCGGCATCACGATCAGCGATCAACCACGCGCCCCCCGTGCCGTGCAGGCTGACAGCGGTGCCAGCCTGCTGGGCGATACTGCCCAACTGACTGACCGCACGACCCGAACCGCGCGCCACCGCCAGCGACAAACGCCGGTCAGCGAACATCGCCCAACCGGCGGCATGATTGACGCTTTCCACCAACGACACCGCGCCGGCCGGCAGACCGGCATCGGCCAGCGCCGGGTTCAACGCATGAGTGACAATGGCCTGCGCGGTGCCCAACGCATCGCTGCCAATGCGCAAAACGGCGGTGTTGCCAGTGCGCAAGACACCCGCCGCGTCGGCGAACACGTTCGGCCGGCCTTCAAAGACAAACGCGACGATGCCCAACGGCGAAACCACTTGCTCGACCTTCCAGCCATCATGCTCAACGCTGCTGATGACTTTGCCGCGCGTGGCTGCGGCATCCCGCCAGGCGCGCAGGCCGGCGATCATGTCGCCACGCATGCGCTCATCGGCGAGCAATCGGGTGGTGGAACGACCGCGCGCCTTGGCCCGTTCGATGTCCGCGCGGTTGGCGGTTTCGATGTGAGCCCAGCACGCAGGGGTTTCCAGACGTTGCGCAAACAGGTCGAAAAACTGGCTGATGGCCTCATCGGACACCGCCGACAACGCCGTGAATGCCGCTGCCGCGCGCTCGATCGCTACCGACGCAGCTTGCTGATCCGCCACGGGAATCAACAGCAACTCGCCACTGACCTGCTCCACCAGCAGATGGTCTCCGGGCTGAAAGCGCGCGGCCAGTTCGGGGCTGACCACGGTGACGCGGTTACCAGCGAAAGGGATCGGCGTGCCAGCGACTAGACGTTCGAGCGCGAGAGACATGAAGCGGATTCACCATGCAGGGAGCGGCCGGAAAATGTATAGGAACACCCTCCCCCCAGGCAACACAAAACCCTTGTGGACAACAACATCCTGTGGGAGCGAGCCTGCTCGCGAAAGCGGTGGATCTGATACATCAATGTTGGCTGACCTGACGCCTTCGCGAGCAAGCTCGCTCCCACAGGGTTTTGTGGTGTTTGTGTGATCGGATCAGAAGACTGACCAGCCAATCCGCGCGCTAAGCATCTCCAACGCCGCCATGCCCGCCAGCGAGTTCCCGGCGGCATTCAACTCCGGCGACCACACGCACACCGTGAACTGCCCCGGCACCACCGCGACAATCCCGCCGCCGACACCGCTCTTGCCCGGCAAGCCAACGCGATAAGCGAAGTTGCCCGCTTCGTCATACAGCCCGCTGGTGGCCATGATCGAGTTGACCTGCTGGGTTTGCCGACGCGTGAGGATCTGTTCGCCGCTGTGTTTGCAGAAACCGTCGTTGGCCAGAAAGCAGAACGCCCGCGCCAGATCAATGCAGTTCATGCGCAACGCGCAGTGGCTGAAATAACTGCGCAGCACCGCTTCGACGTCGTTGTGGAAGTTGCCGAACGACTGCATCAGGTACGCCATCGCCGCATTGCGCGCGCGGTGCTGGTATTCGGAATCGGCGACTTTGCCGTCGATCATGATCTGCGGATTGCCTGACAGACGCCGGACGAAGTCACGCATCGACAGGGTCGGTGCGGCGAAGCGTGACTGGTTGATGTCGCAGATCACCAGCGCGCCGGCATTGATGAACGGATTGCGTGGCCGGCCGCGCTCGAATTCCAGCTGCACCAGCGAGTTGAACGGCTGCCCGGACGGCTCGTGTCCGAGGCGTTCCCAGATCGCTTCGCCGGAATGATCGATCGCCTGCACCAGGCTGAACACCTTGGAAATGCTCTGCACCGAGAACGGCGTATCGGCGTCACCGGCGCAATACATCTCGCCGTCGTTGCCGTACACGGCGATGCCCAGCTGATTGGCCGGCACGGTGCCGAGGGCAGGAATGTAATCAGCCACCTTGCCCTGCCCGATCAACGGGCGGACAGCGTCAAGAATCTCGTTCAACAGCGCTTGCATGCCGGGTTCCGAAGTCTCGCCCCATGGGATTGCGGGGACACTGGGGCTAGACGCTGCGCCCGCCCGTCGAATCACACCGGCCGCCATCGTGGTGAATGTTCTAGGCTCAACCGCACATCCAAAAACGGGAGAGCAACCATGCTACTCGAAGGCTCCTGCCATTGTGGCGAGGTCACATTCAGCCTCACCAGCGCCCATCCCTACCCTTATCAACGCTGCTACTGCTCGATCTGTCGCAAGACTCAGGGCGGTGGCGGTTATGCGATCAACCTTGGCGGCGACGCGACCAGCCTCAAGGTGCGCGGGCGCAAACACATCAGCATTTACCACGCGAAGATGAAAGACGAAGGCGACCAGCGCGCCCATCGCAGCACGGCCGAGCGGCATTTCTGTTCATTGTGCGGCAGCGGCTTGTGGCTGTTCAGCCCGGAATGGCCGGAACTGATCCACCCGTTTGCCTCGGCCATCGACACACCGTTGCCGGTGCCGCCGGAACATACGCATCTGATGCTCGGCTCGAAAGCACCGTGGGTGGAAATCGACGTTAAAGCGAAAGACAAACAGTTTGACGTCTACCCCGAAGAATCCATTGCCCAATGGCATGAACGCCTCGGTTTGACCCGCTGACCGCGTAACTCCAGGCTCCCCCCTGGAGTGAGCCTGCTCGCGATAGCGGTGGGGCAGTAGCAAAAATACGGATTGGACTTACCCCTTCGCGAGCAAGCTCGCTCCCACAATGATCTCTGGCGTTCACAAATCCAATGTGGGAGCGAGCCTGCTCGCGAAGGGGCCGGCACAGGGCAGCGCATTCAATCCAGATGCGCCCAAGTCATCCGGAACGACGCCCCACCCCAAGGCGAATCGCCCACCTCAACCTGCCCGCCATGGGATTGCGACACCCGCCGCACCAGCGCCAGGCCCAAACCAAATCCGCCGGTACGGCGATCGCGGCTGGCATCCAGCCGCGAAAACGGTTCAAAGATTTTCTCGCGCCCATCCACCGGCACGCCCGGCCCGTCGTCGTTGACCCGCACCTGGTAATAATCGCCCGTGCGTTCCAGCGTCACCTCCACGCGCTGCTCGGCATAACGAATCGCGTTGCGCAGCAGATTGATCACCGCCCGCGCCATGAATCGCGGTTCGATGCGCACTGTGTCGATCCGGCAATCCGCGATCAGCAACTGCACGCCCGCCGCCTCTGCTTCAAGCGCCACGCTGCCAACTACGCTATCAAGCCAATTGGCGGCCTGGATGTTTTCGCGCTTGATCACCGTTGCGCCGCGCTCAAGGCTGGCGTAGGTCAGCAGCTCGGACACCATCTCCTCCAGTTCACCAAGGTCGGCGTACATGTCGGCGATCAGCTCGCGGTTCTGACTGGCGTCCGGCTGTTGCTTGAGCTGGTCGAGTTCAAACGACAGCCGTGCGATCGGCGTGCGCAGTTCGTGAGACACGGCATTGGTCAGCTCACGTTGATTGGCGATCAGCCCTTCGATGCGCGCCGCCATCAGATTGAAGTGTTCGGCCAGATCGCGAATGTTCGAGCGTTTCGACAATTGAATGCGCACCGACAGGTCGTTATCGCCGAAACGCTCGGCGGCCAGGCGCAGTTTCTCCAGATCACGCCAGTGCGGACGTACCCAGAAAAACAGCACGATGCCGATCAGCACGGCGATCATCAGGTAGGCTGCGGCGATGTAGAACGGCATCAGGCTCGGCTCGGCCGGCAAGCGGATGCTGAGCAACTGCGGCCCCTCGTCAATCGCAGAAATGTACTGGGTGTACTTGTCGCGGATCACCAACAGCCCTTTGGCCAGCTCGGCTTTTTCCTCGTCGCTCAGGGCCAGTTCAGAGGCGTCGACCAGCGTCAGCCCCAAACCGTAATGCGGGCGGATCGTTTCCAGCTGTTGTTCCCGGGCCGGGCCGTCGAGGTCGCGCAACTGCTGGCCCAACGTCCAGGCCTGGCCGCGCACGGCCTCACGGTTGTAGTCCTGCATCTGATAATCGAGCAAGGCATCAAAAGTGCGCTCGACCGTCTGCAAGGCCAGCACCAGACCCAACGTCATGACCAGAAACAGCCCGAGAAATAACCGCAGCATCTACAGCTCCCACGCGAACGGATTGAACAGATAACCCTTGCCCCACACAGTCTTGATACACATCGGCTCGCGGGGATTGTCTTTGAGCTTGTTGCGCAATTTGCTGATGTACACATCGACGCTGCGATTGAGCCCGTCGAAGGCAATCCCGCGCATGCGATTGAGAATGTCATCCCGCGACAGCACTTTGCCGGCCGCGCTGGCCAGCAACCACAGCAGCTCGAATTCCATGGTGGTCATTTCGATGACCTCGCCCGCCAGCCGCACTTCACGGCAACTGCGGTCGACGCTCAACTGACCGAACTCCATAAAACTCACCACATTGCTGTCCGGCACCTGCCGCCGCTGCAGCGCTCGCAGCCGGGCCAGCAATACCGGTGGCTTGATCGGTTTGATCACGTAGTCATCGGCGCCGGACTCCAGACCGAGGATATGGTCGAGGTCATCTTCCTTGGCCGTCAGAATCACGATCGGTGTGTCCGACACGCTGCGAATCTCCCGGCACACGTGCAGACCGCTCTGCCCCGGCAACATCAGGTCGAGCACCACGACTTTCGGTTTGAATTCGAGAAAGGCAGCCACGGCCAGATCACCGCGATGCACCGTGCGCACCTCGTAGCCGTGTTGTTCGAGAAAGTGGGCGATCAGCGCGG
Organism: Pseudomonas sp. H1_D05; assembly: GCF_054682705.1. Lineage (NCBI taxonomy): Bacteria > Pseudomonadati > Pseudomonadota > Gammaproteobacteria > Pseudomonadales > Pseudomonadaceae > Pseudomonas > Pseudomonas sp. H1_D05. The sequence continues at coordinate 4,398,560 of NZ_CP162825.1, read as the reverse complement.
CGAGGCGCTCATCGTCTTCCACCAGCAGGAGTTTGCCAAAACCCAGGTTATCCATAACGACCGTCTGCCGCCCATGTGTGAAGTGGTCGGCATTATGGCGGCAATCGCGATGAAGGCGTTTGCTTCAGGCAGCAAAAACCGGCCGCTGGGGCCGGTTTTCAGTGATGTTTCATACTCTTAAGAGTTTTTAACAATCTTGTGCAGGCACACCGCTGTGGAAGCGGAATTCTTCGTCCGGCGACTCGATCAGTTCCTGCTCGGCGGCGCGGACCTTGTCGATGACCTGAGCAATATCCTTCGCATCGCCGTACTGATAGGCCAGTTTCAGATAACCCTGAAAATGCCGCGCCTCACTTTTCAGCAGGCCAAAGTAGAACTTGCCGAGTTCTTCGTCCAGATGCGGCACCAGTGCTTCGAAACGCTCGCAACTGCGTGCTTCGATAAACGCGCCGACCACCAGCGTATCCACCAGTTTCACCGGCTCGTGGCTGCGCACCACCTTGCGCAAGCCCGAGGCGTAACGACCGGCGTGGAGCTGGCGCAGTTCGATCTTGCGCCGTTTCATGATGCGCATGACCTGCTCGTGGTGCACCAGTTCTTCCCGGGCCAGACGCGACATCATATTGATCAGGTCGACGTGGGAATGGTACTTGGCAATCAGGCTCAGGGCGGTGCTGGCAGCCTTGAACTCACAGTTCTTGTGGTCGATCAGCAGGGTTTCCTGATCGGCCAGGGCGGCCTGAACCCAGGCGTCGGGGGTGCGGCAGCCAAGGAATTCGTGGATTTCGGGAAGGATCATGGGGCTCACGGTAAAAGGTGTTCGAGCGAAGGGCGCCGATTATACCGGCCTGTCCGCAGACCACCAGCGGCTGGCGTTGATATGCATCAAGTCGCGCACGATCGGACAGCAACTATAGTTGTGCAACGCCGTGCCTTTTCTTTGCTGGAGACTCCGCTCATGCAAGCCATTCGCAGCATTCTGGTGGTCATCGAACCCGAACATTCGGAAAGCCTGGCGCTCAAGCGCGCCAAATTGATCGCCGGCGTGACCCAGGCCCATCTGCACCTGCTGGTGTGCGACAAGAAGCACGACCACGCCGGCATGCTTGGCGTACTCAAAGCCGCGCTGATCGCCGACGGCTACAGCGTGACCACCGAACAGGCTTGGAACGAGAGCCTGCATGAAACCATCATCGAGGTGCAGCAGGCCGAGGGCTGCGGTTTGGTGATCAAGCAGCATTTCCCCGACAGCTCACTGAAAAAGGCCCTGCTGACCCCGGCGGACTGGAAGCTCCTGCGCCACTGCCCTACCCCGGTGCTGCTGGTGAAAACCGCCGGTTCGTGGAAGGACAAGGTGATTCTGGCAGCCGTGGACGTGGGCAATGCCGATGGTGAACATCGGCATTTGCACACGACGATCATTGATCATGGCTACGACATCGCCAGCCTGGCCAAGGCGCATCTGCATGTGATCGCTGCTCATCCATCACCGATGCTGTCGGCTGCAGACCCGACGCTGCAACTGAGCGAAACCATCGAGGCGCGTTACCGCGAGCAATGTCGAGCGTTTCAGGCGGAATTCGATGTCGATGATGAGCATCTGCACATCGAGGAAGGCCCGGCGGACGTGTTGATTCCGTTCATGGCGCACAAGCTGCAAGCGGCGGTGACCGTGATTGGCACGGTGGCGCGGACCGGGTTGTCAGGGGCGCTGATTGGCAATACGGCTGAAGTGGTTTTGGATGAACTGGAGAGTGATGTGCTGGTGCTCAAGCCGCAGGAGGTTGAGGATCACCTGGTGGAGTTGGCGGTGAAGCACTAAACAGCTCAAATTGAAATGCGATCCCTGTAGGAGTGAGCCTGCTCGCGATGGCGGTGTGTCATACGACAACAGTGTTGACTGACAGACCGCTATCGCAAGCAGGCTCACTCCTACAGAAAAACGCATTCCAAGTGTGGGAGCGAGCTTGCTCGCGAAGCTTTCAGGCGCCAAAGGCGTCTTTGAGGAATCCGGGGGCGATGTAGCGCTGATAATGCGCTTCCGACAGCAGGAAGAATTCCCGATCAATGGCATCGCGCAATTCCGGCAGGTTCCAGTCGCGAAACTCCGGCAGCAACACCATCCCGTAGGCTTCCAGATTAATGATCACCCGCGCCCCACGGGCAATCAGCTGATACGCCCAGCAATATTCCGACTGATGCGGCACGAAGCGGATCTTGCGCTGTTCCAGTTGCTCGCGCAGGCGCGCCGAATCGAAAATCTCGACCTTCGCCGCCATTACTTGTGACAGCAATTGCTCCAGACGCAACCACACCGCACGTTTTTCTTCCTCGTTGTAGCCATTCCAGTGGATCACTTCGTGGTGGAAACGCTTGCAGCCACGGCACACCAGATCACCGTAAACAGTGGAGCAGAGGCCGACGCAGGGGGTCTTGATGGTCTGATTGGGCATAAGGTAGGTAAAACACTGAAACGCGGAACAGGTCGGCATGTTAGCCCTTTGTCGGGCATTGATCACCCCTCAAACTTCAGGGTCACAGCCACGCGCGGCGTTTGCCCTGGCCACGCGCATTGCCACGAAAGTCCAATAGAGCCCGACTTACCTTTAAATTTTTTTTGCCGTAGAATCAGCCAGCCTTTTAAGGCGCCAATGTCCGTTAGAAGCTGTTTTCAAAGCGTCACGAGCACAGTCGTTCCTTCAGAGCGGTGTTGGCGAGGGATTTTTCCAGCGGGGAAAAATCCAGCGCCAACCCTCATCAGCTCCCCGTTCTGCAGGCGTAAAACTTTGAAAGCAGCTTCTGTAAGGAATTGCCGGTAATTCTGGCCGAACGACCCACAACGTCGTGAGGAGCATGAGTACGGCAATTTCGGGATGAGCGTCCCGGACACCCATTTGGGACCACTGATGAGGGTAATAACTGTGCTTGAAGCCTACCGCAAACATATCGAAGAGCGTGCAGCCCTGGGTATCGTTCCCCAGCCGCTTAACGCCGAACAAACAGCAGGCCTGGTCGAGCTGCTGAAAAACCCTCCGGCTGGCGAAGAAGAATTTCTCGTTGACCTGATCACCAATCGCATTCCACCAGGCGTGGACGAAGCGGCCTATGTCAAAGCCGGCTTCCTGTCTGCACTGGCCAAGGGCGAAGTTTCCTCCCCTCTGCTGGACAAAAAACGCGCTGTAGAACTGCTCGGCACCATGCAGGGCGGCTACAACATCGTCACTCTGGTTGACCTGCTGGACGACGCCGAGCTGGCGCCAGTCGCTGCCGCGCAACTCAAGCACACCCTGCTGATGTTCGATGCGTTCCACGACGTCGCGGAAAAAGCCAAGAACGGTAACGCTCACGCTAAAGCCGTGCTGCAATCCTGGGCTGACGGCGAGTGGTTCAAAAACCGTCCGACCCTGGCCGACAAGATCAGCCTGCGCGTGTTCAAGGTAACCGGCGAAACCAACACCGACGACCTCTCCCCTGCTCCTGATGCCTGGTCGCGTCCAGACATCCCGCTGCACGCCCTGGCCATGCTGAAAATGGCCCGCGACGGCATCGTTCCTGATCAGCAGGGCGCTATTGGCCCGATGAAGCAGATCGAAGAAATGCGCGGTCAAGGCTTCCCGATCGCCTACGTCGGTGACGTGGTCGGTACCGGTTCGTCGCGTAAATCGGCCACCAACTCGGTGCTGTGGTTCTTCGGCGACGACGTTCCTTACGTGCCGAACAAGCGTGCTGGCGGTTTCTGCTTCGGCAGCAAAATCGCTCCGATCTTCTACAACACCATGGAAGATGCCGGCGCACTGCCAATCGAGTTCGACGTTTCCAACATGAACATGGGCGACGTGATCGACCTGTACCCGCATGCTGGCAAAGTCTGCAAACACGGCACCGACGAAGTCCTGACCACCTTCGAAATGAAAACCCCAGTGCTGTTGGACGAAGTCCGTGCCGGCGGCCGTATCCCGCTGATCATCGGCCGTGGCCTGACCGAGAAGGCTCGCGCCGAACTGGGTCTGCCACCGTTCGACCTGTTCAAGAAGCCGGAAGCCCCAGCTGAAAGCACCAAGGGTTTCACCCTGGCGCAGAAGATGGTCGGCAAGGCTTGCGGTCTGGCAGAAGGCCAAGGCGTTCGTCCTGGCACCTACTGCGAACCGAAGATGACCACCGTGGGTTCTCAGGACACCACCGGTCCAATGACCCGTGACGAACTGAAAGACCTGGCGTGCCTGGGCTTCTCCGCTGACCTGGTGATGCAGTCCTTCTGCCACACCGCGGCGTATCCAAAGCCGATCGACGTGACCACCCACCACACCCTGCCTGACTTCATCATGACCCGCGGCGGCGTTTCCCTGCGTCCGGGCGACGGCATCATCCACTCGTGGCTGAACCGCATGCTGCTGCCAGACACCGTGGGTACCGGTGGTGACTCGCACACCCGTTTCCCGATGGGCATCTCGTTCCCGGCCGGTTCCGGTCTGGTTGCGTTTGCCGCAGCCACCGGCGTTATGCCGCTGGACATGCCGGAATCGATCCTGGTGCGCTTCAAAGGCAAAATGAAACCTGGCATCACCCTGCGTGACCTGGTTCATGCCATTCCTTACTTCGCCATCCAGAACGGTCTGCTGACCGTCGAGAAGAAAGGCAAGAAAAACGCCTTCTCCGGCCGCATCCTGGAAATCGAAGGTCTGGAAGGTCTGACCCTGGAGCAGGCGTTCGAACTGTCCGACGCCTCGGCCGAACGTTCGGCTGCCGGTTGCACCATCAAGCTGTCGAAAGAGTCGATCACCGAGTACCTGAACTCCAACATCACCCTGCTGCGCTGGATGATCGGCGAAGGCTACGGCGATGCGCGTACCCTGGAACGTCGCGCCCAAGCGATGGAAGCCTGGGTTGCCAACCCGGAACTGATGGAAGCCGATGCCGACGCCGAATACGCCGAAGTCATCGAAATCGACCTGGCCGACATCAACGAGCCGGTACTGTGCGCGCCGAACGATCCGGACGACGCCCGTCTGCTGTCCAGCGTTGCTGGCGAGAAGATCGACGAAGTGTTCATCGGTTCGTGCATGACCAACATCGGTCACTTCCGCGCTGCCGGTAAACTGCTGGATCAGGTCAAGGGTCAGCTGCCAACCCGTCTGTGGCTGTCGCCGCCGACCAAAATGGACGCTCACCAACTGACCGAAGAAGGCTACTACGGCATCTACGGCAAGGCTGGCGCGCGCATGGAAATGCCAGGCTGCTCGCTGTGCATGGGTAACCAGGCACGCGTTGAGCCGAACAGCACCGTGGTCTCGACTTCGACCCGTAACTTCCCGAACCGTCTGGGCGACGGCGCGAACGTCTACCCGGCTTCGGCCGAGCTGGCGTCCGTGGCTTCGATCCTGGGTCGCCTGCCGACCGTCGAGGAGTACATGGAATACGCTGGCAAGATCGACAGCATGGCGGCTGATATCTACCGCTACCTGTCCTTCGACCAGATCGCCGAGTTCCGTGAAGCTGCTGCGAACGCCAATATCCCGGTCGTTCAAGCCTAACGTTACAACGCACTGAAAAACGCCGCCCATCGTGAGATGAGCGGCGTTTTTTTATGCCTCACACATAGACCCTGTGGGAGCGAGCCTGCTCGCGAAAGCGGTGTGTCAGTCGATGTAACTATTGGACGATGAATCGCTTTCGTGAGCAGGCTCGCTCCCACATTTGATTCTTACCAGACAAGAGACCTGCATTTCCCCGATAGGGTTACGGGTTTAGTGTGAGGGCTTTCTGCACGGCGCCATCAACGCTCAAACCGCTGAGGATCACAGCGTTGGCCTGCACTTCAGGCAACGCCTCCAGCACCGCCAGCGCCTCATGCTTGAGCCGCGCCAGAATCAAACGCTTGCCTTCCTGATGCACCCGCACAAAGAACTCCTGCATCGCCTCAATGCTGGTGCCATCCAGGTCCGGCGTCTCCTCGAGACTCAGAATCACTGTATGCACCGGCATATCTGCATGGCGGATCAGCCGTAACGCTGCGCCCAGAATCCGCTCAACGTTGGCAAAGAACAACGCCTCACTGGGCCGAATGATCAGTACGCCAGGCTCCGTTTGCGCAACGGGATGACGCTGCACATCGACAAAATCGTGCCCGCCATCAATCCGCCCGAGCACTTGAATGTCCGCGGCCGACATCTGCTTGAGCATCAGCAGCACACTGATCGCCACCGAAACCAGCAGACCGTCCAGCACGCCCAATACCAACACGGCCGAAACCGCGCAGATCACCAGCACACGATCCCGGCGCCAGATGAAGTAGCGGCCCAGTGGCTGCAGACTCAAACCGCGACCCAGCGCATGCATGACAATCGCGGCGAGGATCGGCTCCGGGGTCAGGGCAATCCACGGCAACACCGTCAGCACGATGATTAACACCACCAACGCCGCCACACCGCCGGCCCAGCGTGACGTCGCACCTGCTGCTTCATTCGCCGAGGTCGCCGAGTACCCTGCCCCGGCCGGCATACCATGAAACAACCCGGAGAGCAGATTCGATGCGCCTAGCGCCAACAGATCACGGTTTGAGGTGACGCGGTCGCCATGCTTGAGCGCATACGCACTGATCGACCCGTAAGACTCCGCATACAGAATCATCACCAGCGCAAAACCCACCTCCCCCAGCCGTAGCCAGTCGGCGAATGGCAGCACCGGCAGGTTGGGAACTTCCAGGCTCAGGTCGATAATGCCGATCATCTGCACGCCGTACGCCGACAGATTCAACCATTGCCCGGCGGCGATGCCGATCACTACTACCAGCAAGCCACCGGGCACCCGCGGGAATCGTGAAAATACTCCGAGCAATACCAGTGCGAGGGCCGCAACAGCCGCGGCCGGCCAGTTCCATTGCGGCAGCTGTTCAAGTAATTGCGGGGCGAAGCGCACCAGATTGGCGTCGGTCAGATGCACGCCGACCACGCTGGCGACCTGTTTGAGAATGATGGTCAGCGCCAGGCCGAAGGCGAATCCGCGCAAAACCGGTTTGGCGATGAAAGAGGTGACACTGCCCAGACGAAAGAGCCCAGCCAATAGAAACAACCCGCCCGTGACCAACACCAGGCCGACTGCCAGGGTCGAGCGCAATTGCGGGTCACCATTGGCCAGCGTCGCCGTCGCCGCCGCCAGCACAGCCGCCGAAGAAGACGTCGCCGAGACAATCGCAAAGCGACTCGTACCGAATACCCCGTAGCAGAACAGTCCGGCAAACAGGGCGATCACCCCGGCCTGAGGCGCCAACGCGGCAATGGTCGAATACGCCACCGCTTCGGGCAGCAAGAGACCGGCTATCGATAGACCGGCGAGTACATCCCGCCAGCGATTGGGTTGTTCTACAGGTTGCGGGGCGCTCGACAATCCACTGTCTCCAGACGAAAAAAGCCGCTGCATACGTCGTATGCAGCGGCCACTGTAGCTGAGTATCTGGAGTTGTAGCTTACGCGGTCAGCGAATAAATCAACGCCGAAATCGCTACCAGGCCGACAGCCGTTACAAACACGTTCGAGGCCTGGCCGCGATAGCGGGCCATCGCTGGCACTTTACGGATTGCGTACATCGGCATCAGGAACAGAATCGCCGCGATCACCGGGCCGCCGATGGTTTCGATCATGCCCAGAATGCTCGGGTTCAGGGTTGCCACGATCCAGCACACCACCAGCATGAAGGCCGCCACGATGCGATCCAGCGCCTTGGCGCCCGGGCGCTTGCCGCTCTTGATAATCAGGCCTTTGAGACCTTCGCTGGCACCGATGTAGTGACCGAGGAACGATTTGGAGATCGCCACAAACGCAATCAACGGCGCTGCGAAAGCGATGGTCGGATTGCTGAAGTGGTTGGCCAGGTACGACAGGATCGACAGATTCTGCGCCTTGGCCTCGGCCAGTTGCTCCGGCGAAAGGGTCAACACGCAACTGAAGACGAAGAACAGCACCATCGCCACCATCAACAGGTGTGCGCGGGACAGGATCTGCGAGCTGCGCTCTTCAGCGTGGACACCATAACGACGCTTCTGATCGACCGCAAACGCCGAAATGATTGGCGAGTGGTTGAACGAGAACACCATCACCGGAATCGCCAGCCACAGTGTATGCAGCAACGCCGACGGTGCCGGCACGTGCGAAGCCGTGGCGAGAATGCCGCCGTTCCAGTGTGGAATCAGGTAAACGGCGAGGAACAGCAGCGCGACGATAAACGGATACACCATCAGGCTCATCGCTTTGACGATCGCCTGCTCACCGCAACGCACCACGGCCAACAGACCGAGGATCAGCAAGAACGACAGCAGCGCGCGCGGTGGCGGCGTGATGTGCAATTGATGCTCAAGGAAACTGGCGACCGTGTTGGTCAGACCGACGCTGTAGATCAGCAGAATCGGGAAGATCGCGAAGAAGTACAGCAAGGTGATCAGCGCGCCGGCCTTGATGCCGAAATGCTGCTCGACCACTTCAGTGATGTCGGCGCCTTCACGACCGGAAAGCACAAAGCGGGTCAGGCCACGGTGCGCGTAGAACGTCATCGGGAAGGCCAGCAGCGCAAGGACCACCAGCGGCCAGAAGCCACCCAGTCCTGCGTTGATCGGCAAAAACAGGGTACCGGCGCCGATGGCCGTCCCAAACAGTCCCAACATCCAGGTGGTGTCCTGGCGATTCCAGCTCGAAAGTTCAGCAGGTGCTGCTGCATCAAAGCGCTCTTCGACGCTATTGGCCTGATCATTCATCCGGTCGGATCTCCGCATTCCGGTCACTTGCCACTCGGTCAGACGCGTCGGAAAAAACCGACAGACATGCTCCGGCCGAAACAGGGGCGCGATTCTCCGCGATAAATGAGCAGAAGCAAAGACTTAGCTGAGGAATGGTTATGCGGAGCAGTTTAGAGGTGTGTCGTTTTTGAGAAAATAACTGTCGGCTTCAGGTAGGCGCCGTGTCGTTTTCTGGCAAGCTCCAACGTTTGATGCAGTCGCGAGGAATCGATCAGATTGATCGTGCCAGGATGAATCCGAGCGACATACAAAAAATGCCGAACGCCAGCATCCCCCAGATTGGATACATATCGTCCTTGTCCTTGATACGCATTCTTTCGACCGACTCATCGTACTCACGATCCGATAGTTCAATCATAGCCTTGCGGTCAAATGTGCTCATCTTGATTTCCTTTTGGGTCATGGGTCTGATTGTTGTGAAGCGTGAACACTCAAACCTTGAAAAAAACGCCTACTACTGCAGTGATTGCGGTCACCACTCCAGCCAATACCGCGAGTGGATAAAAACTCGTCTCTCTCTTTAGCTTTTTTGCTTCAGCCAGAAGCTTTTGTCTTTCCGCCACGAGTTTCCGTGTTTCATTCAGGAGCCTTTGGAGCTCCAGGTTTTCGCGATCGTCCTGAAGCATGCGCCTTCCTTGGCTATTGGCAGTGACTGGCGGGACTGCTTTGTGCCCTCATGATTTCCTAAATCATCTCGCGCCAGATAGCGGATGAATCCGGCGTTTTCGTAGGCAAAATCCGCGATTCAGGTAGGCAGCCTCATACAGAGACCTTTCAGAAAACACCTCGCGATCAAGTACCTGTGCCTTTCAATTTGGCCCACATGATCTAGCGTGAAATGAGTCCCCCTGCCCTGCGGAGCCTTCCCATGCCATTGGTTCGCGTCGACATCAGACAAAACCCCGACCCCAATTTCGCCAAACGCATCGGCGAGCAGATCTACGCCGCCCTGCGCAGTTGTATAGATGTGCCCGAGCACGACAACTTTCAGATCCTGACCGAGCACGATGGCCAGCACCTGGTCTACGATCCGCAATATCTGGGGATCCAGCGCAGCGACGGCGTGGTATTCATTCAGATCACCATCAGCGAAGGGCGCACAGTGGAGAAAAAACAGTTGCTGTTCAAAACCATCGCCGAGCGCCTGCACGCGCAGTTGGCGGTGCGCCCGGAAGACGTGTTCATCAATCTGGTCGAGGTGAAAAAAGAGAACTGGTCATTCGGCAATGGCATTGCCCAGTACGTCACCTGACCCCTAGCCAGCTAGCGGCCGAAGCGATCATCAAACATCACAAAGCAACCCTCGGCGCTGCCTTCGCACGAGTAATCGACAGTGCGGATGTCAGGTTTTAAAAGAAACGCTCCTTGGAATTGAGGCAACTTCGCTGGCTGCGGTTGCGTCAATCACGAATTTGTAACCTTATCCTCCGTCCTACAACTGCGTGTACTTCTCTAATGTCATCTGCGCTATGAATTACAGAAAGCACCAATAAAAAGCCCTTCGCTTATCGATACTTCAGAATACTCCTACAACCAAAAACACCTAATAAAACCACGACGAAATATTACCGAAATCCGAATAACAGTCATTTGTTACAAGCAACTACGCAGCCATTGAACAATCCTCTTTTTCAGGCCTATATTTTTCACGCCCTGAATGACGAAAGACCAATCGCAAACGACCTTCGAAGTTTGATAAAGAGGAAAAAGCATGCAAAAGCGCACGATCACCGGCCTGCTGTTGACCGGACTGCTTTTCACCCCGCTTGCCAGCGCTGATGTCCGCGAGCTGGCTTCTTCGCCGCGATGGCTGACTACCAAGGTCTACATCGATGGCGCTCCTGAAACAGACGTCAAGGCGAAGTATCCCGGCGTCGTAGGTATATCGACCTGGGATCCCGAGAGTAATCGATACGAGTTCTTTTACACCGACACAGGCGAGTCAAAGTACAACAAAGGCGGAGGCGGTTATTTCTTTGTCACCGGCAACCAGAAACAGCACATTCTGGTATCCGATATCGGTCCGACCAAAACAATTGTCAGGCGCCTGGAAACACTGAACAACAGTGAATTCACTTACTCTCGGGAAGTCCCCCGCGACATGATCGACAACAATCCACTTGTACGTATTCATGTCGTTCACGCGCCGTATACCGGCACCGTAGAAACCAAATCCGCCATCAAACAATAAAACCAGGAGTTCAACATGCAAAAGACAGTTAAAACCCTGCTGATGTCGACGTTGCTGGCCTCCACGGTGTATTGCGCCGGAGTCAGTGCGCAAGCTGCCACCCAACCCGCCACAAATACTGTTGCCACCGCCGACAATGCAATGATGCTGACCGTGTTTCTGAAACATGATCAGACCCGCCCGCTGAGCGAACTCAAGGCCCAGCTCACACAACAAGGCTTCTACAAGACCTTCCCCCCCGCCGGGGTCGAAGTGGTGAGCTGGAACATCATGATGGGCATTGGCCAAGTGGTGACCGTACGCTTCCCCGCCTCACGGCTGGCAGAAGTGAACCTCGCCCTGGAAAACACCGCATGGGGCAGTTACCGAACCGAGTTTTATCCAACCTATGATTTCAAGCCGATTGCCCTCGCAGAACAAACCAAAGCCCAAGCAGCCCAATGATGCCGACAGCACACCGGATCACCGGTGTGCTGCCTACCCTTGCTTCTTGCCCGAAGCCGTCCAGAATCAAAGCACCACTGCGTGAATGACAACGATTGCCAAGCCGCTGCGGATTCAGCACTCTGAAACGACTTTCGCGACCGACCCGCCGACGTTCACAGGAGCCGCGCAATGCCCGCAACCGTTCTGGTACTGGTTGAAACCATCAATGACTATTTGCCGATCCTCGAACATCAGGGTTTTCACCTGATCCTCGCCCCCACGCCGGCCGAGCGTGCGCAAGCCATCGCCACTCACGGCAGCCGCATCGACGCGGTGCTGACTCGCGGGCCGCTGGGCCTGACCGCCGATGAAATCACCGCCCTGCCCGCACTGAAAATCATCACGGTGATCGGCGCCGGTTACGAGCAGGTCGACCTGCAAGCCGCCAGTAACCGTGGCATTACCGTCACCAACGGCGCCGGGGTCAATGCCTCGTCGGTGGCCGACCATGCGATGGCGATGCTGCTGGCGCTGGTCCGGGATATCCCTCGTTGCGACGCTGCGGTACGCCGCGGTGAATGGCCGAAGATCATGCGCCCGTCGCTGGCCGGCAAACGCCTGGGGATTCTCGGGCTGGGCGCCGTGGGCATGGCGATAGCCAAACGCGCCCACTTTGGCTTCGACATGGAGATCAGCTATCACAGCCGCCAGGTGCGCAGCGATGTGCCTTACACGTTCTGCTCGACGCCGACCGAACTGGCACGGGCCTCGGATTTCCTGATCATCGCCACGCCTGGCGGCATCGGTACACAGCATCTGGTGACTCGCCCGGTGCTCGATGCGCTGGGGCCGAAAGGCTTTGTCGTCAATATCGCCCGCGCCAGTGTGATCGCCACGGCGGATCTGATCACAGCGCTTGAGCAACGCAAAATTGCCGGCGCCGCACTGGATGTGTTCGACCACGAGCCGCAAGTGCCGGATGCGCTGAAAACCCTGAGCAACGTGCTACTGACGCCACACGTCGCCGGTCTGTCACCGGAAGCCACTCAAGGCACGGTGGAGTTGGTGGGCAAAAATCTCGTGGCGTTTTTTTCGGGCGAACCGGTACTGACGCCCATTGCCTTGCCTCCGAAACTCAACAATCAGCGCGTGCACTGAAGCACACCGGACGACGTGTCGAGCGCTCGTCCCAGCCCTCCTTTTCGGTCACGGCATATCCGCAAAACCCTGGTTCACCGCGACTTTTCGCGCACATTCCCAAAGGTGATTATCGGGCAACACGCTAGCCTATAAGACCGACTCGCGCTTGTGGCGCCCCGAGCGCGCCATTAGATTAGCCAATGATGTCTGGCCTCCAAAATAAGCAGAAGGGATAAGCATGGCGCTTACTGACCAGTCCACCCGTATCCGCTCTGGCGAAGAACTCGATGCCAGCCTGATCGATCCGTACCTCAAGGCGCACATTCCAGGCCTGAGCGGCACACCTGCGATCAGCCAGTTTCCTGGCGGTGCGTCGAACCTGACCTACCTGCTGGAATACCCGGAACAGGAATTCGTCCTGCGCCGTCCGCCGTTCGGCCACAAGGCCAAGTCCGCCCACGACATGGGCCGTGAATTCCGCATCCTCAATCAATTGCGCGACGGTTTTCCGTATTGCCCGAAGGCCTACGTGCACTGCACCGACGAATCGGTGATCGGCGCCGAGTTCTACGTCATGGAGCGGGTCAAAGGGATCATCCTGCGCTCGGAGCTGCCGCCGGAGCTGGGCCTTGATTCGGCAAAGACCGAAGCCCTGTGCAAAAGCTTTATCGACCGCTTCGTCGAACTGCACCGCGTCGACTACAACGCCTGCGGCCTGGGCGATCTGGGCAAACCGGAAGGCTACGTCGCCCGTCAGATCAAAGGCTGGAGCGAGCGCTACGAAAAAGCCCTGACCCCGGATGCGCCGCATTGGGAAGCAGTGAAAGCCTGGCTCAACGACAAGATGCCGGCCGACCACCCGACCTCAAGTATCGTCCACAACGACTACCGCTTCGACAACGTCATCCTCGACCCGCACAACCCGATGCAGATCATCGGCGTACTCGACTGGGAACTGACCACCCTCGGCGACCCGTTAATGGATCTGGGCAACACCCTCGCCTATTGGATTCAGGCGGACGATCCGGCGCCGGTGCAACTGATGCGCCGCCAGCCAAGCCACGCGCCGGGCATGCTCACCCGCCGCGAGTTCGTCGATTACTACGCCGAACGTTCGGGCATCCAGATCGACAATTTCGACTTTTACTACACCTACGGCCTGTTCCGTCTGGCCGGCATCGTGCAGCAGATCTACTACCGCTTCTACCACGGCCAGACCCAGGACAAACGCTTCGCGCAGTTCATTCACATGAACAAACTGCTGGAGCAGATGAGCTTGCAGGTCATTGCGAAATCGAGCCTCTGACGGCCCACACCCAGGAACCCTTATGTCCAAGACTCAGTTGTTCGACCTCGACGGTAAAATTGCTTTCGTTTCCGGCGCCAGCCGTGGCATCGGTGAAGCCATCGCCAAACTGCTGGCCCAGCAAGGCGCCCATGTGATCGTGTCGAGCCGCAAGCTCGACGGCTGCCAGCATGTCGCCGACGCGATCATCGCCGCCGGCGGCAAAGCCACGGCCGTGGCCTGCCACATCGGTGAAATGGAACAGATCAGCCAGGTGTTCGCCGGGATCAAGGAACAGTTCGGCCGCCTCGATATTCTGGTCAACAACGCCGCGACCAACCCGCAATTCTGCAATGTGCTGGACACCGATCTGAGTGCGTTCCAGAAAACCGTTGACGTGAACATCCGTGGCTACTTCTTCATGTCGGTCGAAGCCGGCAAGCTGATGCGCGAAAACGGTGGCGGCAGCATCATCAACGTCGCGTCGATCAACGGCATTTCGCCGGGGATCTTCCAGGGCATCTACTCGGTGACCAAAGCGGCGGTGATCAACATGACCAAGGTCTTCGCCAAGGAGTGCGCGCAGTTCGGCATTCGCTGCAACGCGCTGCTGCCGGGTTTGACCGACACCAAATTTGCCTCGGCGCTGGTGAAGAATGATGCGATTCTCAAGCAAGCGCTGACGCAGATCCCGCTCAAGCGTGTGGCTGATCCGAGCGAAATGGCCGGCGCGGTGCTGTACCTGGCGAGCGATGCGTCGAGCTACACCACCGGGGTTGCGCTGAATGTGGACGGTGGGTTTCTGTCCTGATTTAAACGGCAAATGATTAACCCTGTGGAAGCGAGCTTGCTCGCGAAGGCGTAGTGTCAATCGACAATGATTTGGTTGACACACCGCATTCGCGAGCAAGCTCGCTCCCACAGGTCACTGCTTGAATCAGGCATCGAGGACTTTCGGTAACTGCCAGCCGAAATGCACCGACAGCAAACGCAACAGCAAACACGCCGCCCCCGCCAGCAACGCCGCCGCTACCGGCGAAACGCCCAGCCTGCGGCCGATGATCAACACCGCCGCACCGACAAACGCCGAACTCGCATACAAATCCGCCTGCAACACCACCGGTATCCGCGCCAGCACAATGTCGCGTATCACCCCGCCACCGACGCCGGTGATGGTGCCCATCAGCATCGCCACAAACGGCGTGATCCCGAAATTCAACGCTTTCTGCGCACCGGCCACGGCAAACAGCGCCAAGCCTGCTGCATCCAGCACAATCAGGGTTGAACCGGACCAGCCCAGCACCTGCTCATGAAAGGCAAACGCCAGCCCGCCCATGAAAAACGCCAGCGCCGGGTAGCGCCAATCGGCCACGGCATTGGGTGGCGTCGCACCGATCAACAAATCACGAGTCACCCCGCCACCGAGGGCGACGATAAACGCAATCACCATCACACCGAGCAAGTCGAGCTGACTGCGCATCGCCGCAATAGCGCCTTCCACGGCAAACACCGCAGTGCCGGCCAGGTCGGCCACCAGCACAATCCGCTCAACCCGGGACTGCCGCCCCGCCGGCGCTATTGCGTGACGCAACGGGTGGTCGTGATGTGTCGAGTAACCTGCCCGTCGGCGTACACGTCACCGGCGACCTCAGTGTTTTCGAGCACCTGACACGTGCGCTCCGGCGGTGGCGGCGGCGCTGCCGGTGGAGGGGGTGGAGGACTGGCGCAACCCGCCAACAACACTGTAAAGAAAGCCAACGGCAACACGCGTTTCCCAAGATTGTTCATAGGACGACCCGCGACAAATGGAAGAGCAACTCCCGCGACCGAACCGACCACGGAAGACCTGACCACTCATTCTTTATAGCCGAGCCCCCCGCAAGCGCCAGTGAATCGGCCGGATCGGGAGGAAGTGGCTGTCGATTTTGCGTTCGGATTCGAGAGGATTGGCAAATTGAAATGTGCTTTGCCTGATAGAGCCTCATCGCGAGCAGGCTCACTCCTACAATTGAACAGAGTACATCTGGCAGAGATTAGTCGGCTGGCTGGCCGCCTTCGCGAGCAGGCTCGCTCCCACAGTTGAACAGAGTACATCTGGCAGAGATTGGTCGGCTGTCAGGCCGCCTTCGCGAGCAGGCTCGCTCCCACAGTTGAAAAGAGTACATCTGGCAGAGATTGGTCGGCTGTCAGGCCGCCTTCGCGAGCAAGCTCGCTCCCACAGTTGGAACGAGTACATCTGGCAGAAATTGGTCGGCTGTCAGGCCGCCTTCGCGAGCAAGCTCGCTCCCACAGTTGAAAAGAGTACATCTGGCAGAAATTGGTCGGCTGTCAGGCCGCCTTCGCGAGCAAGCTCGCTCCCACAGTTGAAAAGAGTACATCTGGCAGAGATTAGTCGGCTGGCTGGCCGCCTTCGCGAGCAGGCTCGCTCCCACAGTTGAACAGAGTACATCTGGCAGAGATTGGTCGGCTGTCAGGCCGCCTTCGCGAGCAGGCTCACTCCTACAATTGAACAGAGTACATCTGGCAGAGATTGGTCGGCTGTCAGGCCGCCTTCGCGAGCAGGCTCGCTCCCACAGTTGAAAAGAGTACATCTGGCAGAGATTGGTCGGCTGTCAGGCCGCCTTCGCGAGCAAGCTCGCTCCCACAGTTGGAACGAGTACATCTGGCAGAAATTGGTCGGCTGTCAGGCCGCCTTCGCGAGCAAGCTCGCTCCCACAGTTGGAACGAGTACATCTGGCAGAAATTGGTCGGCTGTCAGGCCGCCTTCGCGAGCAGGCTCGCTCCCACAGTTGAAAAGAGTACATCTGGCAGAGATTGGTCGGCTGTCAGGCCGCCTTCGCGAGCAGGCTCGCTCCCACAGTTGGAACGAGTACATCTGGCAGAAATTGGTCGGCTGGCAGGCCGCCTTCGCGAGCAAGCTCGCTCCCACAGTTGGAACGAGTACATCTGGCAGAAATTGGTCGGCTGTCAGGCCGCCTTCGCGAGCAAGCTCGCTCCCACAGAACAGCCAAAGCAAAACAGCACAAATCGCGCATCGCTTGTGCTTCTCACCACTCAACAGGATGAGCGTTAGCTCGGCTGCAGCTCTTGATCTTGCCGTGCTGGCCCCTTCGGCAGGCTGAGTGGAGGGATTGATCCGGGGGTGGGAGCGCAGCGACCGTTTGGCGAAGCCAAACACAGCGAGAGGAGGTGCAGCGAAGCAAACCGTAGGCGCTGCGCCCGGATCGATCCCGGAGCGAAGGAACCCCGAGCCCCAGCGAGCGGGCCGAACGCCGGGGCCCAGCCTTTTGCTTACTTTTCGGCGTCTGGAAAAGTGAGTCGCTGTAAGAGCGAAACCGCCAGCCGCAGCACCCAAAGAAACGGATATCCACCCACCCCCCAAGAGCATGGTCTGCCCAAAGGCCGCCAAGCCTAAAAGCCCTAAGCCAAATCAGGATCCCGAAAAGAACGCAAAGTGTTGCTCTCCAACTCATACCGCAATTCTTCAATCAAAGCCTCAACCGACTCCCGCGTCCGCAGCGCATCAAGCTTCAACCCACTGATCACCAGATCCACCTGCCCCGACACCGGGTGATAAAGCTTCACCGTCAGCGAATGATCGCCGTCCACCAGACACTCACACGCCAGCGGCGAAAAACTGTGTTCAAGCTGCGTGCGCAACTGCGCAAGATTCATCATCAGACTGTTCCTATAACGACTGCGAAGGGCCGCGATCCCGAGCCAGAAAAAACTCGTATCGCACCCCGCCAGACTAAGAACAGCCGTCGACCGCCAACACCTCAATATGCACCTGATGAACTAGTGCATTTGCACCTCAGCGCTGGCCCTTGGCGCTCCACCCCCCGGAAAACAATCCACGCTCGCGCGCCCAGACAATCGCCTCACTGCGACTGTGCACATCGAGCTTGGAATACACCGTGGCGACATGATTACGCACCGTGTTCGGTGCCAGTTTCAGCCGCACCGCGATCTCCTTGTCCGCCAGCCCTTCACAGATCAACCCCAGCACATCACGCTCACGCGCCGTCAGATCGGTGAACGAAACGCTAGGCAGTTGCGGCGAGTTGACCTTTTTCACATTGGCCAGTTTCTCGATCAACGTACGGCTAAACCAGGAAGCGTCTTTCATCACCTCCTCAATCGCCGCCACCAACTCAAGCTCGGTACGCTTGCGCTCGGTAATGTCCATCAGCACCAGCAAATAGCACGGTGTGTCCTGAATATTCACAGTGTCGGCGGACAGCGCGCACTCGAGCAGATCCGCATCCTTCTTGCGCACCCGCACATCCACCCGATCGACTCGCCCGTTTTTCGCCAGCGCCGCCAGCAACCGCGTGCACGCGCCGCTGTCATCGATAAAGTCCAGCTGCGGCACGGTTTTGCCGAGCACGTCGTCGCTGTCATAAGCCAGGGTTTCGAGGAACGCCTGATTGACGTCGATCACCTGCTGTTCGTCAGCACTGCAAATCAGGATCGGCACCGGCGTCAGGCGAAACGCCTTGGCAAAACGCTCCTCACTCTGCCGCAACGCCACCTCGGCCTTGTGCCGCAGCTCCATGTCGACAAAGGAGAACAGCATGCAATCCTCATCGTTGAGCGTCAGCGGCTGGCCGGCCACGATCACCTGCTTGCTGCTGCCATCGGGCAGGCGCAGCTCGGCTTGCATCTGCGGGATGGTCGCGACGTCGCGCAGGCGCTGAATAGCCAGGTCCCGGTGTTCGGCCTGCTCGAAAATGTCGATTTCATAAGAGGACGTGCCAATCACCTGCTCGCGGGTGTACCCGGTCATTTCCAGAAACCCCGGATTGACCTTGATGTAACGCAGATCACTGAGCCGGCAGATCACTGCCGGTGCCGGGTTGGCGTTAAACGTCCTTTCGAAGCGCTGCTCGGCATTGGCCCAATCGGTGACATCGCTCATGATCAGCACCAGCGACTCGGGCTGCCCTTCGCGGTCCGTGAGAATCATGCTGCGCACGCTGTGCACCCAGATTCGCTCCGGGTCGTCGCTCGGCGACACTTCGATCAGCACGTCATTGAAACTCTCACAGCGCGCTACCCGGCTGATCGGGTAGTTTTCGGCGGTGATCGAGTGATTATTGCGATAGCGCAGGTTGAATTTCTTGGCGTATTCGTCGGCATTGTGGCCCAGATCGGTGATCCGTTTGACACCGTGCATGGCCAGCGCAGCTTCGTTGGCCCAGAGAATGCTCTGATCCAGCTCCAACAGGATCACCCCGTCGGACAGCCCGGCGATGATCTGCTGCAACTGGCGGCGGTTGGTTTCGGTGGTCAGGACTTCCTGGCTCATTGGATCTCCACAAGTGATACGGCCATGTGAAGAGTACGACCGCACGCGCTTGCGATCGTGCCAGCGTTAAATTCTTGCAACAACGCAAATCCCCTGTGGGAGCGAGCTTGCTCGCGAATGCGGTACTTCATTCAAAACATTTTTCGACTGTCACTATGCCTTCGCGAGCAAGCTCGCTCCCACAGGATTCAGTGTTGGCTTGAGGTTTCGACCAACTCGCGCAGCGTATCGAGAAACAGCTTGAGCACCGGCGAAGCATCGTCCGCCCGATAAGTGGCATACAGCGGCACCTCCGGCAACGCCGGGGTCAGGCGCCGGAACACCAACCCCGCCGGGGCCAGTTGCTCAATGGACGCCGGCAACAGCGCCACGCCAAACCCGGCGCGCACCAGACTCAGCAAGGTCTGCACCTCGATCACTTGTTGACGAATCTGCGGCGTGAACCCGGCCTGAATGCAGCACTGAAACAGAAAATGGGCGAACCGCGACTGCTTCAATTCCAGCGCCACAAACGGCTCCTGTGCCAGATCCGCCGGCGCCAGCACCGCGCGGCCAGCCAGCGGATGATCCGCCGGCATCACCACGTTGATCGGCTCGTAGATCAGCAGTTCATTGCGCAACTGTGGATCGTCATAGCCGACGCGAAACACACAAGCGTCGATGCGTTTCTCCTTCAACGCCTTGACCTGCGCCGCCGGGGTCATTTCATGCAAACGCCAGTTGACCTGCGGATAACGCTGGCGAAACAGGTGCAAGGCCTTGGGCAGCACGCCGACCATCACCGAACTGATCATGCCGATTTCCAGCTCACCAAGTTGTCCGCGCCCGGTCTGCCGCGTCAGGTCCAACGCCCGCTCAAGCTGTTCGAACACCAGCGGCGCCTGCTCCTTAAGCATCTGCCCCGCCGCCGTGAGTTCGACCCGATGATGGCTGCGCTCGAACAACGGCGTGCCGAGTTCCTCTTCCAGCAAACGAATCTGCTGGCTCAGCGGCGGCTGGCAGATATGCAGGCGCTCGGCGGCGCGACCGAAGTGCAGCTCATCGGCCAACGCCATGAAGTACCGCAGCAGACGCAGATCCATGACGGCTTACCCCAGACTCAGCGGCGTCGAACGCTGGCGTACGCCGGTCAGCGCGAACAAGGCATTGGCGATGGCCGGCACTACCGAAGGGCTGCCCAACTCGCCGACGCCACCGGGCTTACTCGGCTCGCCATTCAACACGACGATGTCGGTGGCCGGCATGTCGGACATGCGCATCACCCGGTAATCGTGGAAATTGCTCTGCACCACCCGGCCCTGTTTGATGTCGAGCCGATCGAACAACGCATGGCCAAGTCCCCACATCAGACCGCCGTAGATCTGTTCCTCGACACCGCCCGGCGAAACCGCCAGACCGCAATCGACCACACAGGTCAGCTTATCGACCTGGGCCTTGCCATCAACCGTTGCCACTCTCGCAACCACCGCAATAAAACTGGTGTAACCCTGGTTGGTGGCGATCCCCAGCGCCGTGCCCGGCGGCAACGTTTTGCCCCAACCGGCGCGCTCGGCAGCCTGCTTGAGCACGGCCACATGCCGTGGCCGCTCCTGCATATTGGCCAGCCGGAACGCCAATGGATCTTCGCCAGCGGCGTGGGCCAGCTCATCCATGAAGCTTTCCACGGCGAACACGTTGGGGATGAAGCTCACCGAGCGATACCAACCGCTGGGCACGTGGCTTTCATGCTTGACCCAGTTCAGTTCCAGGTGCGGTGGTCGATAGGCGAAGTCCCACGCGGTGATCGCCTCGGTGGTACTGTAATCCATATGGTCCGGCCGTTCGAAGTAACCCGGCTCCCACTGCTCCGGCGAGGCCGGCGACACCGCGTGCAGTTGCAGCGCGGTGAGTTTGCCCTGGGCGTCGAGCGCGCCTTTGACTCGATGCAAGGTCGCGGGGTGATTGAACAGCGCGTGCATTTCGTCCTCGCGACTGTTGAGCAGTTTCACCGGCACGCCGGTTTTCTGCGCCAGATACGCGACTTCGAACAACCAGTATTTAGCCTCCCGCGCGCCGAAGCTGCCGCCGGAGACCAATTCATGAATGGTCACGTTGGCCTTGTCGATGCCACACACGGTTTGCGCCGCTTCCAGTGCCGAGGACGGCACCTGCACACCGCCCCAGTAAGTGATCGCTTTGTCCTTGACGTGGGCGGTGATGCAGATCGGTTCCAGCGGGTTTTGCACCTTGTAGGGCACGGTGTAATCGGCTTCGATCAGCTTCGCCGCGCCTGACCATTGCCCGGCGACATCACCCTGGGCCATGGCTTTGACGGTTTGTGCTTGCGGATCGCCGATGGCCTTGACCTGCGCGCTGGAGAGTTGCTCGCTGTCGAACCCGGCCAAGGGCGAATCGCTCCATTTGATCGCCAGCAGATTGCGCCCCTGCTGTGCGGCCCAGAACGTATCCGCCAACACAGCGACACCTTCCTGATTGCCGCCGAGCACATCAGGGCGCCCCGCAATCGCCAGCACTTTGCGCACGCCCGGCACCTGCAACGCGGCCGCTGAGTCGACGCTGAGCACTGTCGATCCAACCACCGGCGCGCGCTGAATCACGGCGACCAGCATGTCTGGCAATTGCACGTCGATGCTGTACTTGAATTGCCCGCAGACCTTGGCTGCCGCATCACGTTTGTGGCGCAGTTTGCCAATGTATTTGAACTGCGCCGGATCCTTCAGCTTGACGTTTGTCGGGGCTGGCAGATTCGCCGCGACGCCGACCAGTTCGCCGTAACCGAGGCTGCGTTTGTTCGCAATGTGAACGACCCGACCTTCTTCGGTGGTGCAACTGTCAGGGCTGACTTTCCACTGCTTGGCGGCTGCCGTGATCAGTAGTGCCCGCGCCATGGCTCCGGCCATGCGCAGGCGCTCGTATTCCAGGGAAACACTGGTGCTGCCGCCAGTGGAAAAGACCTTCCAGACCGGATGAATGTAAGTCTCGAAAAACGGATCTTCCGGGGTGATGACCTGCACGGTCATCGGGTTGACGTCCAGTTCTTCCGCCACGCACGCGGCCAGCGCTGTTTGCGTGCCGGTGCCGGAGTCGTGCTTGTGCACCACCAGTTTCACCGTGCCGTCGGGAAAGATGCGCACCCAGGCATTGGGTTCGAATTCACTCGCCGGGGCCGGCGCTTTTGGGTCAGTCGCCGCCATGCCACCCGGCAGATAAAGGGCAATCGCCAAGCCCGAAGCAAACGTCGCCGCTTGCTTGAGAAACACTCGCCGCGGCAATTCTATGCGGCTGTCGTCGATAAGGCTCATCACGCCTCCTTCGGCGCATTCGCCGCGCGTTTGATCGCTTTGTTGATGCGCCCGTAAGTGCCGCAGCGGCAGATATTCCCGGACATCGCGTTGCGGATCGAATCATCGGTCACCGCCGCACCGGTGTTGAGCAACGCGGCGGCGGACATGATCTGCCCGGATTGACAGTAACCGCATTGCGGCACATCTTCGGCGATCCAGGCCAGTTGCAACGGGTGGTTTTGCGTCGGTGACAAACCTTCGATGGTGGTGATGCGGTGGCCCGCGACGGCCGCCGCCGGCAATTGGCAGGAACGCACCGCGACGCCGTTCAGGTGCACGGTGCAGGCACCGCACAGGCCCATGCCGCAACCGAACTTGGTGCCGGTGAGTTTCAGTTGATCACGCAGTACCCATAACAAGGGCATGGAGGAGGATGCTTCATCCAGCTCGCGTCGTTCGCCGTTAACCGTGAATGCAATCATTGTCAGGCTCCAAAAGAGCGGCCCGTCTTTGTGCGGGCCTGGTGGCCGATTATTGGAACCCCGGGCAAAACGCGGCCAGCGACGATTTCTGCCAACCGCTGTAAGCAGGACTAACAACATGTACAAGCGATACCCGTCGGTGCAGTCCATGAGCGCGTTTATCCACGCGGCGCGCAGCGGCAGTTTCTCTAGCGCTGCGCGCAAACTTGACCTGACCCACAGTGCGATCAGCCAGCAGATTCGTGCACTGGAAGATTTCATCGGCCAGCCGCTGTTCGTCCGTGAAGGTGGCGGCAGCAACCTGACCGATGCCGGGCAGTTGTTTGCCAGTGTGTTGTCGGATGGTCTGGCGCAAATCGACCGGGCGATTTCCTCGGTGAAGAACCGCAGCGTGGCGCAACGTTTGACCCTGGATGTCGACAGTGAACTGGCGCAAAGCTGGCTCAATCCGCGCCTGCCGCAGTTGCTTGATGGCTTGCCGGATTACGAGGTGACGCTGCTGTCGATGCCGCGCAGTGATCGCAGTACGTTTGAGCGAGTGGATCTGGCGTTGCGTTATGGCTATGGCGATTGGGACGACTGCGAGATGACGCAGATTTGTGGCGATCGGGTATTGGCGGTGGCTTCGCCAGAGTTGCTTGAACGCTATGGTTTGCAAGTGCCGCTTAGCCCGGCGCAGATCCTGCAGTTGCCGCTATTGGGGTATACGCGGCGGTCGTGGATTCCATGGCTGGATGCGGCTGGGATGACACCGACCGAACCGCCGGCGCGGGTGATTTTTGATAATGCGGCGAATCTGATTTCGGCGGCTGAGGCCGGCGTTGGCGCAGGGTTGGTGCGTGGATTACTGGCGGCTGATGCGTTGCGCAGTGGGCGATTGGTGGCGTTGAACGAGGCGCAGATTGCGGCGCATTACAACCTTTACGCGGTGTGGCCGCATGGGCAGGTTGAGCGTGTGGCGCCGGTGGTTGATGCGGTTAGGCAGTTAGTCCTGTGTACGCTTGAGAACCCTGCCCTCACCCTAGCCCTCCCGAAACGTCGGACCGCCCAGAGGTAGAGGGGACCGATCGGGGAATATTGGCGAATGACACCGACGTGCACCTCCTGCTGTGAATCCATAATCGATTCCATCTGACAGGGGAATGCTTCAGAAAATCGTCGACCTGAACCAGCCTCGCCGAATCCATAATCGCGTCGGTTTCTCAGGTCGATGCATCGCGAAAGACACCTCGGTCGGCCCCCTCTCCCTCCGGGAGAGGGCTGGGGTGAGGGTCGCTTTTGACCTGCCCATATCGAACAAGTATCACCACCGCGCCCAATTAATATTGTACGAACCCAACCCCGCCTTCCAATACTCGCCCTCAGCAACCACCCACCCGGGCCGGATGCGAACAGGCGAGGGAATGCGCGTGTCTTGCGCATAGCAACGGCCGATTGCCCGGGACGTGGATGCCGAGAGCCGCAAGGCTCCCTTCCCCGCTATCAGGAGATCGACTGCAATGATCATCGATATCAGCTGCTATCCCACGGATCTCGTGGACCTCGCCTGGAGGCATGACGGTGACCCGTTCACCGGCGAGCGTCTGCTGGAGATGATGGATGGCCCGTACATGGTCAACGGCAAGCCGCGCCGTATCGACAAAGCCTTCATCCAGCCACCGCAGGGCAACACGATTTACACCTGGACCGACGGCGAACTCTCGGGCCGCGAATCCATCGACGCCTACATGGCCTACACCCTGAAAATGGTCCAGACCTACCCGGACCGCTTCATCGGCTGCTTCGTCTACAACCCGCGCTGCGGTGTGGAAAACGGCGTCGAGGCGATTGAGCGCTACGTCAAGGAACACGGTTTCGGCATGGTGCAGATGCAGGCCAACATGCACGCCTACCGTCCTGACCGTGCCCTCGATTGGGTTCGCCCATGCTTCGAGAAATGCGCCGAACTGGGCATTCCGGTCAAGCTGCACACCGGCGACGGGCCTTACAGCATCCCGTCGGAATGGGTGCCGATGATCAAGGAGTTTCCCAACGTCAATTTCATCATGGCCCACTTCGGCGTGCAGACCGGCGGCGTCTATGTGTTCGAACCGATGCAATGGGCGATGGAGTTGCCCAACGTCTACTGCGAATCCGGCTGGTGCCTGCAATCGCGGATCGTCGAATTCGCCAAGGTCTTGCCGACGCACAAGATCCTCTTCGGCACCGACACGCCACCGAACGAACCGGGCATGTGGCTGCGCCTGCTCGAAGTGCTCTGCCACGAGCCGCCGCAAGGCCTGAACCTCGACGAGGACACCCTCGAAGACTACTTGGGCAACAACACCGCGCGAATGATCGGCCTCGAACCGACCCCGCCACCCCGTTCCGTTTCCGAAGCAGAGGCGCAACTCAAGCGTCCCGTCACCACTCAACTGGCCAGGAGCTGAACCGATGATCATCGACACCCATCTGCACCCTACCAACCTGGTCGACGAGGCCTGGCGCCACACCGGCGAACCGTTCACTGGCGAGCGCATGCTCAAGTTGATGGACGGCCCGTACATGATCAACGGCAAACCGCGCCGCATCGACATGGGTTTCATCCAGCCGCCACCGGGCAACACCGGTTATCGCGACGGCAACCGCCGGGGCCGCAAGGGCGTGCGCGATTACATGTCGTACATCGCCGAACTGTGCATGAAGTACCCGGATCGCTTTATCGGCAACTTCAACTTCAACCCGCGCTGGGGGCCGGAAAACGGTGCGGCGGAGCTGGAATTCCACATCAAGGAATACGGCTTCAAGATGCTCAAGCTGCACGCCAACATGCACGGCTATCGCCCGGATCGCGCACTCGACTGGTTGCGCCCGGCGATGAAGGTCTGCGCCAAGTACAACATCGTCGTGCTGATCCACACCGGCGATGGCCCGTACACGATTCCAACGATGTTCTACCCGATCATCCGCGAGTTCCCGATGGTCAATTTCATCATCGGCCACTTCGGTATCCAGACTGGTGGCAACTACTCATTCGAAGCGTTCTGGATGGCCATGGACACGCCGAACGTTTACTGCGAATCGGGCTGGTGCTTCCAGTCGCGGATCGTCGAATTCGCCAAGGAGCTGCCGCGCAACAAGATCGTCTTTGGCACCGATTCACCGCCGAACGAACCGGGCATGTGGCTGCGCGAACTTGAGGTGTTGTGCTCACCGGCGCCGCAAGGTCTGGGTATCGATGAGGATCATCTCGAAGACTACCTGGGCAACAACATCGCCCGGTTGTGCGGGATCGAACCGACGCCACCGCCCAAGGATCTGGTCGAGGCCGACATACGCCTGACCACCACCTATCTGTAGCCATACACAAAACCTGTGGGAGCGAGCTTGCTCGCGAATGCGGTGTGTCATTCAACAACGATGGTGACTGAATCAATGCCTTCGCGAGCAAGCTCGCTCCCACAGGGTTCGTTGCCAGAATTTAAAAGCACAGCGACTTTACAGGCACGAAGATGACCCGGCGTTCGCTCGACCGGCAGGCCAACGGCTGGCCGCGCGATCGCCCTCTCACCCCTGCGTGCCTGCTTTTTACGAGGTGACACCATGACCCGTTCGACGCTCGGCGATTCTCAGGACTTTCACGTGTTCATCGACGCCTATCGCCGTGAGTACCCGGACGATGTGCTGACTGTCACCCCAGCGATTTCCGCCGATCAGGACGTCACCGCCCTGGTCGATGCCCTCGCCGCCCAAGGTCGCGATCCACTGCTGATCTGCGAACACGTCGGCAACCTCGGTGTGCCGGTGGCGACCAATCTGTTTGCCTCCCGAACCCGCATTGCCCGGCTGTTCGGCGTCACTGCGGCGCAACTGCACGAAACCTTCCAGACCCGCGCCAACCAGCCCATCGCACCACGCTATGTGGAGAGCGGTCCGATCCTCGATGAGGTCTTCGAAGGCGAAGCGCTGGACCTGGCGCTGCTGCCGATGCTCAAGCATTTCGCCAGCGATCGCGGCCCATACATCACCAACGCAATCATCATCGCCGAAGACCCGCTGACCGGCATCGCCAACATGAGCTATCACCGCTCGATGCGCCACGCCCGGCAAGCGCTTGCGACCAGCCTGCATTCCCGTGGGCACTTGTGGCGGATGTTGCAGACCGCTCGCGAGCGTGGCGAAGAACTGCGCGTGGCGATGGTCGTCGGTGCGCATCCGTTGTTCATGCTCGCCGCTGCTGCGCGCTTGCCTTATGGCGCCGATGAACGTGCCGTCGCTGGCGGGCTGTTCGGCGCGCCGCTGGAGCTGGTGAAAACCCCACGCTACGGCATCGGTGTGCCGGCGTATGCCGAGTTCGTGCTGGAAGGTGCGATCGACCCGGCGGCATACGCCGAGGAAGGCCCGTTCGGTGAGTTCAGCGGTTACTCCTCGGATCGTTCGACCAACAACGTGCTGCGCGTGGATACGCTGTTAAAGCGCAAAGACGCCTGGCTGGTCGACGTCATGGGCGGCCGCTACGCCGAGCACCTGACCCTCGCCCGCCTGCCGCGCGAAGCGGAAATGAGCGAGAAACTGAAAGCGCGTTTCCCCGCCGTCACCGCCGTGCATTACCCCAATTCCGGCACGCACTTTCACTGCTACGTGGCGCTGGATCAGAGTCGCGACGGCGAGGCGCGGCAGATCATGCTGGCGCTGCTCGGCTGGGATCCGTACCTGAAAACCGTGATCGCGGTGGACAGCGACATCGACATCTGCGACGACAGCCAGGTGCTGTGGGCGCTGGCCACGCATTTCCAGCCGCATCTGGATATTTTTACCATTGATGGCTTGCCGGGCAGTCCGCTCGATCCATCGTCCTCAGTGAATGGCACCACCTCGCGGATGGGCCTCGATGCAACTCGCGGTTCCGGGTTTGACGGAATCAAGGCGCAGCTCGATCAAGAGGTACTCGAACGTGCGCGGGTTCTGCTCAAAGGACTTGAATCATGAACCGCCAGCGGATGGTGGTCGGTATCAGCGGCGCGTCCGGCTTCATCTATGGCGTGCGACTCCTGCAACTGCTCGCCGAGCTGAACATCGAAAGCCACCTGATCATCAGCCGTGCCGCGCTGCTGACCATGGCCCACGAAACCGACTACAAATTGGCCGACGTGACCGCGCTGGCCAGCCATTATCACCGCGCCGATGACGTCGCTGCCGGAATTGCCAGTGGCTCGTTTCGTTGCCTGGGCATGGTCGTCGCGCCGTGTTCGATGCGTACCTTGGCGGAAATCGCCACCGGCACGTCATCAGGACTGATCGGCCGCGCCGCCGACGTCACGCTCAAGGAACGTCGCACGCTGGTGTTGATGGCCCGCGAAACGCCGCTGACCCTCGCCCACCTGCGCAACATGACTGCCGTTACCGAGATGGGCGGGATCATCGCCCCGCCGGTGCCCGCCTTCTATGCCCGCCCGGAGAACCTGGCGCAAATGGTCGACCACAGCCTCGGCCGCGTGCTCGACCTGTTTGGTCTCGACTCTGGCACCGCACAACGATGGCGAGAACACCAGGGATCCTGTGGGAGCGAGCTTGCTCGCGAAAGCGTTGGAACAGTCGCCATCACTGCTGAATGACACACCGCCATCGCGAGCAGGCTCACTCCTACAGAAAAGCAGCATCACCCGAATTCAGTGTGCACCGGTCAATCAAAGGAGCCTCACCATGAACACCCCATTCAACGCCCCAACCCGCAACACCAAAATCCCCGTGACCATCCTCACCGGCTTCCTCGGCGCGGGTAAAACCACCCTGCTCAATTACATCCTCAAGGAAAACCACGGCCGCAAAATCGCCGTGATCGAAAACGAGTTCGGCGAAGTCGGTATCGACGGCGACCTCGTCCTCAGTTCCGAGACCGAAGAAATCTACGAGATGGTCAACGGCTGCGTGTGCTGCACTGCCGAGGTTCGCGAGGACCTGGTGCGCATCGTCCGCGAACTGGTGGCGCGGCCGGTGCGACTCGATCACATCCTCATCGAAACCAGTGGCCTGGCCGATCCGTATCCAGTGGCGCAGAGCTTCTTCATCAATGACCCGATCGCCGAAGAAGTAGAACTCGACGCGATCGTCACCATGGTCGACGCCAAACACATCGCTCAGCATCTGGAGGATCTGCAACTCGATGGCGTCGACAATCAGGCGGTGGATCAGATTGTCTGCGCCGACCGGATCGTCATCAACAAGGTTGATCTGGTCAGCAGCGACGAAGTGGAAATTCTGCGCGGCAAGATCCGTGGCTTGAACGCTACAGCGGATCTGGTGACCTCGACCCATGCGCAAATCGACCTGACGAAAATCCTCGGCATCGGCGCATTCGAATGCACGCAGAAGCTCATGGAAATCGGTGCTGAACCTGAGCACCACGACCACCACGCTCATCATCACGATGCGCCCGATCACGAACACGATCCAAGCGTGTCATCGGTGGGCATCGCCGTGGACGGCGCGGTCAACCTGATGGCCTTCCACCGCTGGATCAGCGAACTACGTTCCTCCCAGGCCGACAATCTGTACCGCATGAAAGGCGTGCTGGCGGTGGCCAACGAGGACCAGCGCTACGTGCTGCAAGGCGTGCACAGTCTGGTGGAATTCCGCGCCTCGACCGCGTGGGGCACGGAGCCCCGCTCGAGCAAGATCGTATTCATCGGCCGCGACCTCGACCGCGCGGCGCTGAACCAGGGCTTCGCCGCCTGCCTGGCAGGCTGAAACAAGGCATCGAAGCCGGTGGATGGCGGCTTCGCAGCACGAATGACTGATGTTCGCCACTTGGGGCTGCACAAGTCCCTGTGGGAGCGAGCTTGCTCGCGAAGAGGCCGTCACATTCAACCTCTCAGTTGACTGATATATCGCCTTCGCGAGCAAGCTCGCTCCCACAGGGTTCCACTGTGTCCTTGAGCTGATCAGCATCAGACGAATACCCCTCTCTACCGCATAAAAACAGCCAGAGGTGTTTCCCCATGTCGTCAGCCCCATCTCCAACGCAATCCGCCGCCACCGTGCACCCCGTCGACCGCATTTTACCGGTGCGACAGATGCTCACCCTCGGCCTGCAACACATGGCCGTGTCGTACATCGGCGCCATCGCCGTGCCGTTGATTGTCGCCAGTGCCTTGAAAATGTCCCATGCCGACACGGTGGTGCTGATCAGCACCACGCTGTTCTGCTCGGGCATCGCCACCCTGTTGCAAACCGTTGGTTTCTGGAAATTCGGCGTGCGCCTGCCAATTCTGCAAGGCGTGGCGTTCAGTAGCGTCGGCCCGGTGATCGCCATCGGCAGCAACCCGGAGGTGGGCTTTGCCGGAGTCTGCGGGGCGGTGATCGGAGCCGGGTTGTTCACCATGCTGATGGCGCCATTCGTGGGTCGATTGCGGCGATTTTTTCCGCCGGTGGTGACCGGTTGCATCGTCACCGTGATCGGCTTGCAGCTGTTCCCGATTGCCTATGAATGGGTCGGCGGCGGGCGCAACGCGAGCAACTTCGGCGCCCCGGCGTTTCTCGGTGTGGCGGTGGTGGTGTTGCTGACGATTCTGCTGGTCAACCGCTACGGCAGCCCGCTACTGCGCAACATGGCGGTGCTGATCGGTATGCTGATCGGTGCAGGCCTCGCGTATGGCCTCGGCATGGGCAGTTTCCACAGCGTCGAAGAAGCGCCGTGGCTGACCGTACCCTACCCGTTCTATTTCGGTCTGCCGACTTTCAGCCTGATCCCCATCGCGACCATGGTGGTGGTGATGATCGTGCAGATGGTCGAGTCGATGGGGCTGTTCGTGGCCATCGGCGACATCGTCGAAAAACCGGTGGAAGACAAACAGGTGATCAACGGCCTGCGCGCCAACGGCCTGGCCAGCACCATCGCCGGGATGTTCGCCGCGTTTCCCTTTATCGCCTTCATGGAAAACGTCGGCCTGGTGATTCTGACCGGCGTGCGCAGCCGTTGGGTGGTCGCAGTCAGCGGCCTGCTGATGTGCTCGATTGCCCTGGTGCCGAAGGCCGGCGCAATAATCGCCTCGATGCCGACCGCTGCCCTCGGTGGCGCTGGCATTGCGATGTTCGGCGTGGTCGCGGCGGCGGGAATTCAGACCCTCGCCAAAGTCGACTACGAGCGCAATCGCTACAACGTGCTGATCGTCGGTTTCACCATCGCCGCCGCGCTGGTACCGGTGCTCGCGCCAACCTTGTTCAAACAACTCCCCGAGTGGTCGCAGCCGTTCCTGCACAGCAGCGTGGTCATCGCCTGTCTGGTGTCGGTGCTGCTCAACGCCGCGCTGAATGGCGTCAGTGTGGCGGAAACCACCGCCAGCAAATCCGCCTCGCACATCCTTTAGTTTGGAGCTGCCCATGACTCGACTTCAGAACATCCTGATCAAGCACCCGGTCGCGGTGATGACCGGCCTGCGCGGCCCCCGCGCGCGGGCCGGTGCCGTGGACATCCGCGTGGTCAATGGCCGTATTGCCGAAATGGCTGCGAACCTTGAGCCACAACCCGGCGAACGGGTGATCGACGCGCGCAACTGCGTGGTCTATCCGGGCTGGATCAACACCCACCACCACCTGTTCCAGAACCTGCTCAAAGCCGTGCCCGAAGGTTTGAATCAAGACCTGCAAGGCTGGCTGGCCAGCGTGCCCTACCCGCGCCTCAACCGCTTTACCCCGCAACTGGCGCGGATCGCCGCGCGGTTGGGCATGGTCGAATTGCTGCTGTCCGGCGTCACCACCTGCGCCGATCACCATTATCTCTACCACGCCCACGGCAGCACCGAGACCGGTGATCTGCTGTTCGATCTGGCGGATGAGTTTGGCCTGCGCCTTGTCCTGTGCCGTGGCGGCGCGCTGGAGTCGGCGAGCGCCCATCCGGGCTTCTCGAAAACCGCGCTGCAACCGGAAAGCCTTGAGCAAATGGTCGGCGATATCGAACGGTTGAAATCGCGGTACCACCAGGACACCCCGGACGCGATGCGCCGCGTGGTGGTCGCCCCGACCACGCCAACGTTCTCGCTGCCGCCAACCCTGTTGCGCGAACTCGCGCACACCGCTCGTGGCCTCGGCTTACGCCTGCACACGCACTTGTCGGAGACACAGAACTACGTGAATTTCTGCCGCGAAAAATACAATTGCCTGCCGGTGGAATTCGTCGCCGAACACGAATGGCTCGGCCCGGACGTCTGGTTCGCCCATGCCGTGCATCTACAACCCGGTGAAATCCGTATGCTCGCGCAGACCGGCACCGGCGTCTCCCACTGCCCGGTGAGTAACGCTCGGCTGGGCAGCGGCGTGGCGCCTGTGCCGCAGATGTATGAGGCCGGCGTGCCGATTTCCCCGGGAGTGGATGGCGTAGCCTCCAATGAGTCCGGGAGCATGGTCGGCGAAGCCAACACTGCATGGCTGATCCACCGCGCAGAACAAGGCGCCTCGGCGACCACGGTGGAAGATGTCATTCACTGGGGCACGGCGGGCGGCGCGCAAGTGCTGGGCCTCGGCGCCGTTGGCACACTTGAAGTCGGTCAGGCGGCGGATCTGGTGATCTACAGCCTCGACCATCCACGCTTCTATGGCTTCCACGACAGCGCCGTCGCGCCCGTGGTAGCGGGTGAACCGATTACGGTGAAATACAGTTTGGTGGGCGGCCGCGTGGTCGTGGAGAACGGCGTGATTCCGGGCCTGGACATTGAACGCATGCGCGCCGAAGCATGGGAAGGTGTGCAGCAACTGATGGACGTCGACGACTGATTCCAATCCACCACAACTTCAATGTGGGAGCGAGCCTGCTCGCGAAGGCATATTGTCAGCCACTGCAACATTGACTGATCCAACGCTTTCGCGAGCAGGCTCGCTCCCACATAAAGCCGTCGCATTCGCGCCTTTCGGCTTTCTCGACTAACGTTATTACCTCATCGGACAGAGCCCCTGCCCGCAATACAGGGCTCTTTTTCAAGGAGAGACTGATGACGTCGCGTCGCAACATCGAACAGACCTACCGCACCTGGTCCAGCCCGATTCTGCTGGAGCTGAAAAAACGTGAACACCAAATGGCGCCGGTCGAGCGTCAGGCCCTTGAGAATGTCCTGGTGGAAAGAAGGTTGCTGGACATCGGCGGCCCGGAGGGTATTGAACGTCGTCGCAACAGCGGTGGCTGACGCTGCGCTTTCGCGAGCAGGCTCGCTCCCACAGGGTTTGAAGTCGTTCACAACATTTGTGTTCATCCGCAATCACTGTGGGAGCGAGCCTGCTCGCGAAGAGGCCCGTGTAGGCGTCTCCATCATTTGGGCCGACGCACCGCCCTCACCCGCCCAGTGTCTCCGCCGCCGCAATAGAAGCGATCAGCTCCGTCGGCCTCCAGCCCCGAAACACCCGAGCCCTTTGGCATCTTCAGCGACTCGATAACCTTGCCATCCTGCGAATCGATCCGCCGCAGCTCACTCTCATCATCCTCCCAAGTGCCATGCCACAACGCACCCTCCACCCAGGTCACCCCGGTGACAAACCGGTTCGACTCCAACGTACGCAGGATCTCGCCGGTCTGCGGATCAATCTGATGAATCTTGCGCTCGC
This sequence comes from Pseudomonas sp. H1_D05, assembly GCF_054682705.1. Classification (NCBI taxonomy): domain Bacteria; kingdom Pseudomonadati; phylum Pseudomonadota; class Gammaproteobacteria; order Pseudomonadales; family Pseudomonadaceae; genus Pseudomonas; species Pseudomonas sp. H1_D05. The sequence goes on along the minus strand of NZ_CP162825.1, from coordinate 4,365,087 downwards.
GATACTGCCCGACCCATAACGAGCCATCCGCCCAGGCCATGCCTGAGTCGCCGCCATTCCCCGGGGCCGGGATGGTGTGGAGCACGCGCCCCGTGGCCGGATCGATCTTGTGGATGCGGCGGTCGGCAATCTGGTACAGGTGCTGGCCGTCGAACGCAGTGCCGCCGTCGGCGCCAACCTTGATCGTGCGCACGGTTTCGCCACTGGCCGGATCCAGTGCATTGAGCTGGCCGTCGCTGGCGAACCAGACCTGCTGGCCATCGAATGTCACGCCGTGAATGCCTTTGATGTCATCAAAAGGACCGTACTCGCGAAGGACTTCTGCATTTGAGTGTTTCATGGCAACTTCCTCGTGGATGTGTGGCTCCAGCCTAGCCATTGCCCAGTGACACCGGGAGTAACAAGATCGTCGCGAAACCCGGTAGCGGTGGCGTCATCCAACGCCGCGCCCGGCCGACACCGAACGCCTGCACTTTGTCCGCCCGCGCCAGAGCCTCCAAGGCGCGTTGCACCTGGCGCTGGCTGTTGCCCAAAGCCAATGCCAGCGCTGAACTCGACCAGGCCTCGCCGTCGGCAAGCAAGGCCAGCAACGCCGCGTATTTGTCTTCAACCGGCAACGTCAGCAACGCCACGTCCTCGGCCACCAGCGCAAAGCCCCTTGGCGTTGCGGCGATATTCGCCAGTGGCTTCAGTGCCGCACGCAAGCGGCCAATTTCGACCCGCAGGCGAGCACGGTGCGATTCATCCGTGAGGGGCAAACGAAAAGCCTTGGCGAACAGCGTTTCGCGCGCCACATCGTCCGGCCAGGCTTGCGCAAGTAATCGAGCAAGATTGAACAGCACCGGCCGCGTGGCCAGCGCCACCGTCATGCCGGCACCGCGCACGCTGTATCGGCAGGCATCGACGATCAGTGTCGACGAGTTGAACAAAGCTTCAACCTGCGCCAGATTCACCCGTTGCGCCTGACCGGCAACGATCAGCCGCGCTGCCGGCGCAGCGAGCATGTGACTGGCGTGATCGACCTCGGCGCTCAGTGCGGTGATCCCGGCCTGTTGCGCCGCAGCCTGCGCCCGAGCCAGCGCCGCACTGGCCTTGTGTGCCTGGACCCGACGCACGGCGATTCCGGCGGCGATCAACTCATGAGCAGTACGCAGCGCCGGCGGCAACGGCGCCGGGTCAGTTTCACCCAGCAACGTTTCGGCCTCATCCAGTTCGCCGATCAACAGCAACCGGCGAATCTGCAAATAGCGCGCGTGCGCCGCGTTCACGCCGTCACCGTGCTCCTGCAAGACGCGCCGCGCCGCCTCCAGCGCCTTCACCGGCCAGCCCAGATCCCGCGCTGCCAGCGCCACCTCGGCCTCGGCGACCACACAACGCGCCCGCGACAGCGGTTCATTGCTGCCGAACGCCTTTATCGCCCGTTGCAACAACGCCTTGGCGCGGGGCAGATCACCGAGCTGAGCCATGGCAATTGCGCGCAGGGCCAGCGCCGGCGGATCCTCACGCAGAGCGACGTAGTTCAACGCGCCTAGCGGGTCACCAGCAGACAGCGCGCGGCCGGCGGCGTTGATCAGCGAATCCATGGCTCGTCCGTCCCTCGGTGGCTGAATCGTGAGCTGAGTCTGATCGCTGATTATGGCGCGTTTGGACGCTTGATCGGCTGTTTCAGTTGTTGCAACATCGGCACAGCTTTTCCAATGGATGGAGTCGAGCATGCTGGATGCAAACGCTAGCCACATTACCTTCACTGTCGAAGGCGCCAACGCCGACCTGCAAGTCCTCAGCTTCACCGGTAGCGAAGCCCTCAACCAACCGTTCCGTTTCGACCTCGAACTCGTCAGCGCCCGCCCCGACCTCAATCTCGAAGAGCTGCTGCACAAGCCCGGCGTCCTGACTTTCGGTCCGACCGGCGAAGGCAAGATCCACGGTCTGGTCTATCGCATCGAGCAAGGCGACTCCGGCAAAACCCTGACCCGTTACAGCCTCAGCCTGGTGCCACAACTGGCCTACCTGCGGCATAACCACGATCAGCAGATTTTCCAGCAACTGACCGTGCCGAAGATCATCGCTCAGGTGCTGGAAGATCGCGGCATTCTTGCCGACGCCTACAGCTTCCAGCTCGGCGCCGAATACCCGGAACGCGACTACTGCGTGCAGTACGACGAATCCGACCTGCATTTCATCCAGCGCCTGTGCGAAGAAGAAGGCATTCACTTCCACTTCCAGCACAGCAGCAGCGGCCACAAACTGGTGTTCGGCGACGACCAGACGGTGTTCCGCAAACTGAAACCGGTGAGCTACCAGCAAGACTCCGGCATGGCCGCCGACAAACCGGTGATCAAGCGCTTCAACCTGCGCCCGGAAACCCGCACCACCCGCGTCAGCCGCCGCGATTACGACTTCGAGAAACCGAAGATCCTCCCCGAAGGCGCGGTCAAAACCGAGTTCGCCCCGGACCTTGAGGACTACGACTACCCCGGCCGCTTCACCACCCGCGAGCGCGGCAAATTCCTTTCCACCCGCGCGCTGGAACGCCATCGCAGCGACTACAAACTCGCCGAAGGCAAAGGTGACGAACCAACCCTCACCAGCGGCCACTTCCTCACCCTCGCCGAACACCCGCGCGCCGAATGGAACGACCTGTGGCTGCTGCTGGAAGTCTTCCACGAAGGCAAACAACCGCAAGTACTCGGCGAAAACGTCACCAGCGACGTCACCGACCACAAAAGCGATTTCCACCAGGGCTACCGCAACAGCTTCCTCGCCACCCCGTGGGACGCGCACTACCGCCCTGCCCTCGAGCACCCGAAACCGAAAGTCCTCGGCAGCCAGACCGCCGTCGTCACCGGCCCGGCAGGCGAAGAAATCCACTGCGACCAATACGGCCGCATCAAAGTGCAATTCCACTGGGACCGCGACGGCCAGTCCAACGACAAAACCACCTGCTGGATGCGCGTCGCCAGCGGCTGGGCCGGCGCCGCGTACGGCGGCATCGCCATCCCGCGCATTGGCATGGAAGTCCTCGTCACCTTCCTCGAAGGCGATCCCGACCAGCCATTGGTCACCGGTTGCCTGTACCACAAGGAAAACGTCGTCCCCTACGACCTGCCGGCCAACAAGACCCGCAGCACCTTCAAGACCCTGAGTTCACCGGGCGGCAAGGGCTACAACGAATTCCGCATCGAAGACAAGAAAGGCGTCGAGCAGATCTACATCCACGCCCAGCGCGACTGGGATGAGAACATCGAGCACGATCAGAAGATTCGCGTCGGTAACGAACGGCACGACACCGTTGAAGCCAACACGCTGAGTGAGTTCAAAGTTGAAGAACACCGGATTACGCATCTGGATCGGGTTAGCGAAATGCGTGCGGATGATCACCTGACGGTGGGTGTGACGCAGCATCTGAAGGTGGGGACTGCGCAGTTTGTTGAGGCTGGGTCAGAAATCCATTACTACGCCGGCCAGAAGGTTGTGGTCGAAGGCGCAATGGAGCTCACGGCCAAGGCTGGCGGCAATTTCGTGAAAGTCGACGCTGGTGGCGTAACCATCAGCGGCGCCGAGGTGAAGGTCAACACTGGCGGCTCGCCTGGGGTGGGCAGCGGCATCGGGATTTTGGTGCCGTTGACTCCCGGCGCAGTTGACACCGATAAATTCGGCCAATTGCCTGACAGCGCGCCGCGCAGTCACAAGGCGCGCTACCTGTTGCTGGATGAGAAAACCGGTGAACCTCTGGTGGGCACCCCATATACGTTGAAGCTCGCTGATGGCACCCGAATTGCCGGTTATACCAACGAAGAAGGAAAAACCTTTCAGGCACTCAGCAGCAGCCCGGCAGAGGTCGAACTGCTGACACCTGTTCGCAAACCCGAGCCTGAAGAACCGTTGATCAGGGCCGGGGAAAGCGCACCCAAGGAAATGACCCTGGACTTCAAAAACGCCAACTCGGAGGGCTGAATCATGCCGGTCATGCAACCACCTCAAACGCCACAAGGCTGCACGAACACCAGTATCGAAGGTACGGTCAAACAAGCACCGCTGCCCAATCCTGATAACAAACCTTATCTGATGGAAAAAGCCAATTACGCATCGCGGTTTCCCAGATTAACGATAAAAAAAGCCAAAGATGGTGACTTCACCGGCATGGAGCTTAAACAGCTGGTAATGAGTGGATTGATTCGGGCAGATGAATACCGCTGGGATTTCAAATGGGATTACAAAGCTGAAGTCTGCTTCGACATGGCGTCCCTCCCCCCCAAACCATTCCTGAGTTCCTCATGGCTGGGCGATGACGTGAAGCCAGATCCCACGCGACGCCATTCACTCTTTCCATTCCCTAAAGGTTCAGTCAAAGGATTATTACGGCGTCCCGACGTTATCATCGTCAAGACACGCAGCTTACGTTGGCCGGGACAAGCTGGAACGGATCATCAAGGTGTTGCGCACCCGGATAATCTGGAGAGGCTAGTGGAAGTGAAGTTTCCCGGGGACGTCCTCGGTATGGCACAGCGAGAGGCTTATCTGGATATAGCAGGTGGCCCAAACCGTTTTTCTGTACTCGAAATCAATGATTGTCGAGATGACGGCGAGCGTGAACGCGACCGCGAATACAACAGACAACATAAGCCGACTGGTGAGTTCAACCCACAGCAATGGCCTGTTTTGCTGCCCCCGGCCGGAGGCCCGGGGCAAGCCCCAAGACCCGCTCCGGTACCTGTTCCCGCGTACGGCCCAACAGCGACACCCAGACCGGCGCGGGTCGAAAGCTGGACGCAACTTCAAGAGGCCGTTGAAGGGCTCTTGGAGCAAGGTGCTCAGGGCATTCGAAGGCTATCGCAAGAAATGCAACAACACCTCGAAGACGCCGCTACGTGGCTCGGAATCAAGGGTCAATGGATTAGACGTGAGTCTCAAAAAGCCTGGGAATGGGTCAGTGAAACAGGTGCGAAGATCGTTCGCTGGACGGATGAGCAACTCAGGGCTGCGTGGAAGGAAATTCAGCATTTCACCGACCTGACCTTGGAAAAGCTCAAGGAAATCGACTGGATGCAAGTATTGATTGACGTAGGAACAGTCGTTGCCACCGTTGTGGTGGCTTTTGCTATTGGAGCGGCACTGGTTGCTGCCGGTGTGCCTGCTGCTATCGTCGCAGCAATTTTGGTTATCGTTCGACTGGCTCAGCTTTCATGGGCCGTGCTGGTCACCATTTTGGGCGGCGCTGCTATCACTGCTGCGGCGACAGCCTGATAAAAGAGAGCTTTATGAATACATTGGAAAAACTGAGCGAACAAGCTCCAGACCTGACGTTTGAGCTACCCGATAACACCCCCGTTGTACGACTCGGGTTGATCGCAACCCTCTACTTCAAGGAAGGCTACTCGCTGCAAAGCAAGCGCAATGTCATGCAGTGCTTCACCCGATTCAAGGAAGAGTTCGGCCAGCATCTGAAGGGACAGTTCGACGACCGCTACAAGAAACTGACAGATTCCGGATTCAGCAAAACCCAGGAAAAAATCCGCGAGTCAGGGCCGAACGAACAATACGAATGGCACATCAGCAGCGCCGCAACCGCGAACGAAGCTGCTGCGTACAGCCTGTCCGCACTGAACTCGTTCGAGGTGCATGGCGATCAAAAACGCTCATACCTGAAGATGACATTGCCCTGGAGTTTCCTGAAAGAGCCCGATGGCGTCGCGCGCTTTCAAGAATGGCTGGTTTACTTGTGCGATCAGGTTGAAGCCGAACATGGCTACGGCGGACTTTCGAGCATACTGCCCTACGACTTCGATCGTTACATGCCCATGGAATTTCAACTGGCGCAGCAATATGTCGGTCTGGAAGTTGACTCAATGGTGCACAACTTCAAACGAGAACTGCTTGATCACATCAAAGGTGTCAACTGGTACACCATTGTTGGCACTCGATTTACCGAGCAACTGGGAGGCAAAGACGGATTACGCCACGCCTTCAGCGGACGTGGCGACGTCGAGATGCTGGATTATCAGGGCGGAGTGATCATTCGCGCCGGCGCTTTACCCGAACTGGGCGCTATCCATGAACCTCTACCCGTCACCTATGTAGCGGTGAACCGTGTTTTGAAACAGCTTCGTAATCCAAAACCCGATCAACTGCACACTTATTCACCCTACGGTAACTGCTTCGAACAAGACAGTACCGCGCGCTGGTACGCGCGATTCGACCAAGACGATGCGCATTCGAAAACTCCAGCACGAATAGAGGCCGGTCAGCCTTGTAGCGCCGCGGGTTATTGGTTCAGCCCTGCACAGGCAAACTCCCGACGTTACTTCGACTTGGGGGAAACCATGCCTGGGTTCAGTGGCTCGAATTGGGGCGATACGCTTTGGTATTGGTCGGGGGAAGCGTGAGTGAATTCATCCGAGCAATCCGGCGCTTTTCAGCAGCTCCTGCAAGCCATTCGGCACCAAAGGCGCCTGCTCGCTGAAGCTTGAGCTGTCATGCCAGCGTGCAGTGAAGGGCGCGCCGTCGCTTTCATGGCCATCGATCTGTGCGTTGTCGTAGACGCCCTGATCGACGAACGTCGCGTCGTATACCTGGACAATTTCGTGACCCGGTTCGCCGTTGTAGACGAAGAGGCTTTCGAGTGTGCCGAGCAGACGCACGTCACTCATGGACAGGCCCAACTCCTCCTGCACTTCGCGCACGATTGCTTCGGCGCTGGTCTCGCCAAATTCAATACCGCCGCCAATAGGCCGAAAGCAGGTTTGCTGGCTGCCCGGGTCGCGAAATTCGTTAACCAGAATTTTGCCGTTGTGATGAAAAACGCAAAGTGCGAGCGCGCGAATGCGGTGTTCGGCCATGACTGAAGTCCATTTACAGGTGTGGGGGCGCGGCATTTAAACATGCTTTGCGCGACACACCCGTGGACGTCACTGGAAAAGGGTCGCTTCAGACCGGAGAAATCGTTGCGAGCAGGCCGATCAGAATGGTCAGTGTCAGAAAGCCACCCAGAAAAAACGCCATCTTGTTCATGTTGCTCTCCTCAATGCTGAGCTTGCGGTGCACTGGGCGCTTCGGGATGAAGGACTACCGCGAGTGCCGAACCGTGGGGCTATTTTGAGCGGATGACTGAGCTGGTAACAGAGGCAGATCCAGTGAAAAAATACGGATCAGATGCGCATCTGATCCGCATGGGCCATGGGCCGATATTCAGATCGCGGCACAAGGGTTCAATTTCGGCGAGGTTGATCTAGAGTCATTGCCGTCGCGACAACAACAAGAAAAATCCTGGAGTGAACATGACCGACCTGAACCTGCAACCCAACGTCGCCGCATCACTGGGCAAATGGCACGAAATGATCCGCACCGGCGACCTCAGCGCCTTGCCCGGCCTGCTCGACCCGCAAGCCGTGTTCCGCTCGCCGATGGCGCACACGCCTTATCCGGGCGCGCCAGTGGTGTCGATGATCCTCAATACCGTGTTCGAGGTGTTTGAAGAGTTCACCTATCACCGTGAGCTGGCGACTGCCGATGGCTTGAATGTGATTCTGGAGTTCAGCGCCAAGGTGGGTTCGAAGGAGCTGAAAGGCATCGATATGATTCGCTTTGATGAGGGCGGGAAGATTGTCGAGTTCGAGGTGATGGTTCGCCCGTTGAGCGGATTGCAGGCGTTGGGTGAGGAGATGGGACGGCGGCTCGGTGCTTATCTGGCGTCCGCCAAAGCCCTGTAGGAGCTGCCGCAGGCTGCGATCTTTTGATCTTGATCTTTCAAAAGCAAGATCAAGATCAAAAGATCGCAGCCTCGTTTCACTCGACAGCTCCTACAAAACTATTTGCCATAAAAAAGCCCACTGACCGTCGCCGGTTCAGTGGGCTTTGTGTGTCAGGCGTTTAGTTACAGCGCCATGTCACGTGCAGCGTTTTCCTTCGGAGCTTCAGCTTTTTCAGCTGCAGGTGCGGCCGGGGCAGCAGCCTGACCGATCACTGGAGGTGTCGGCAGTTCGAGGATCTTGGCGGTGTAAGCCCACTCTGCAGCCACTTTGGCTGGATCGTTGTTCAGCTGAGTGCCGTAGCTTGGAACGATCTGGTGCAGCTTGGTTTGCCACTCTGGGGTCGCGACTTTGTCTTTGAAGACTTTCTGCAGCACGCTCAGCATGATCGGTGCAGCGGTCGACGCGCCTGGCGATGCGCCCAGCAGGCCGGCGATGGAACCGTCTTGTGCAGCAACGATTTCGGTGCCCAGTTTCAGCACGCCGCCAGCGGCTTCATCACGCTTGATGATTTGCACGCGTTGGCCGGCTTGCCACAGGCGCCAGTCTTCGGCTTTGGCGTTCGGGAAGTATTCCTTCAGCGCGTTCAGACGGTCTTCATCCGACAGCATCAGTTGGCCAGCCAGGTACTCGACCAGCGGGTATTCCTTGATGCCGACCTTGGTCATAGGCCAGATGTTGTGGGTGGTGGTGCTGGTCAGCAGATCCAGGTACGAGCCTTCTTTCAGGAACTTGGTGCTGAAGGTCGCGAATGGGCCAAACAGGATGACGCGCTTGCCGTCCAGAACACGGGTGTCCAGGTGCGGAACGGACATCGGTGGTGCGCCAACCGACGCTTTACCGTAGGCCTTGGCCAGGTGCTGTTCAGCGATGGCCGGGTTATCGGTCACCAGGAACGAACCGCCAACCGGGAAGCCAGCGTATTCCTTGGCTTCAGGAATGCCCGACTTCTGCAGCAGGTGCAGTGCACCGCCGCCAGCGCCGATGAAGACGAACTTGGCATCGGTTTCGGTTTTAGTGCCGTCTTTCAGGTTTTTGTAGCTGACGCGCCAAGTGCCATCGGCATTCTTGGTGATGTCCTGGACTTCGCTCGACAGTTTCAGATCGAAGTTAGGCTTGGTTTGCAGGTACGCAGCGAACTGGCGGGTGATTTCGCCGAAGTTCATGTCGGTACCCAGCGGGCTCCAGGTGGCCGCGATTTTCTGGTTCGGGTCACGCCCTTCCATCATCAGCGGGACCCACTTCTTGATCACAGCCGGGTCTTCGGAGTACTGCATGCCGGCGAACAGCGGGCTCGCTTGCAGGGCTTCGTAGCGCTTTTTCAGGAACTTGATGTTGTCATCGCCCCACACGAAGCTCATGTGCGGCGTGGTGTTGATGAACGAGCGAGGGTTCTTCAGAACGCCTTGCTGAACCTGCCAGGCCCAGAACTGACGGGAGACCTGGAACGCTTCGTTGATCTCGACGGCTTTCGGGATCGTCACGTTGCCTTTGTCGTCTTCCGGGGTGTAGTTCAGCTCAGCGAGCGCCGAGTGACCGGTACCGGCGTTGTTCCAGCCGTTGGAGCTTTCCAGGGCGACGCCGTCGAGGCGCTCGACCATTTCCATCGACCAGCTTGGCTCCAGCTCATTGATCCACACACCGAGGGTGGTGCTCATGATGCCGCCGCCGATCAGCAGGACGTCGACTTTCTTTGCTTCGTCAGCATTGGCGGATGTCATCCCCATCGCCAAAGCCAGACCCAGCAGGGCTGTGTTCACTTTCTTAAACATCTGTTGCACCTATGATAAAACGCCTTCCGCCCGCCGCTGTTATCTGTATGCGATCCGCTTTGATGACGCTCAGGCTCGCGTCGCAGATTCCGGCACACTTCAATTTTGACGGGTGGGCACACAAGGCCGACATGCTGCATCGACCTCAGTTAATGTCCCTTCTGAACTGACTTCTTATCATTATTGGCTCAGCTACTTGAGCGACAGGGATTCCGTCAGCCCGCCCGAAGGCAAGCAAACTGAATAAGGTCAAACCAAGTTGGCGCGAAGAATATCACGTCAGGGCAAACCCGCGCGTCTGTTCCCGACTTGAGAGTCTTTTTCCGCTCAGGGACTTATCGGCCGCCAGTCGCTGAACATGACCCTCTGATGAGTGCGTCGACGCAAACCATCCTGCATTCAAGTGTAGTTGCCCAGACATTGAGTACTTTTGGGCAGTGCCTTGCTCAAGCATTATCTGCTACGTTGTACGACGACTGACAAATCAGTCGTCAACCCCATAACAACAAGGAAACAACCTCAATGACCAAGACCCGACTCCTGATCGGCTTTCTCTGTGCCTTCAACGGTTACGCCATGGCCGCCTCTGCCCCGGCGGAAAAAGACGTTGCCCAAGCGGTGGATCATCTGACCCAGGCGATGCTGCACAAGGACATTGCCGAACTGAACGCGCTCACCGCACCCAACCTGACTTATGGCCATTCCAGCGGCAAGATCCAGGATAAGAAGGAGTTCATCGCCGACATCGAAACCGGCAAGAGCGCGTTCAAGACCCTGGAAATGCAGCACCAGACCATCACCCTGTCCGGCGACACCGCGCTGGTCCGCCACCACTTTTCCGCACAGGCGTTGAAGGGGACCGAGGTGGTGCCGACGGAGATCGAGAACTTTCAGATCTGGCAGAAGCAGCATGGCAAGTGGTTGCTGGTGGGGCGGCAGGCGTTCAAGTTCTGATTGTGGTGAATTTATCCAGCATTAGTGTTGGCTGAATTGACCTCTTCGCGAGCAAGCTCGCTCCCACTGTGTTCGGTGGCGCAGCGAATATTGCATTTACACCACGAAACCTGTGGGAGCGAGCTTGCTCGCGAAAGCGCTAGCCCGGCCAACACAAATACGATGGATTTCACCACTACAGCCGAAACCGATCCACCGACTGCGCCAACTGCCCCGCCAGACTCGACAACTCATCGGTGGTATTCGCCGTTTGCCCGATCACCCGGCTGTTGCCTTCGGACATCCCGGCAATCATTTCCACCTGATGGGCGATCTCGTTACTGGCCTGGCTTTGCTCGCCAATCGTGCGAGTGATGTCGTTGACCAGTTGCGTCGTGCTCAACGTCGCATCGAGAATTTCGCGGATGGCCCGCTCGACATCCGCCGTCACCGCCATGCCCTTGTCGACCTGCGCGACACCCGCCTCCATGCTGCTGACCGCCTCGCGGGTGCTGTGTTGAATGCGCGCGACCATTGCCGCGATTTCCTGGGTTGAGGCACTGGTGCGCGCCGCCAGACTACGCACTTCGTCCGCGACCACCGCAAAACCCCGACCCTGCTCACCGGCACGGGCCGCTTCAATGGCGGCATTGAGCGCCAGCAGATTGGTCTGGTCGGCAATGCTCTTGATCACCTGAATGATGTTGAAAATGGCTTCGGATTCCTGATCCAGCGTGCGGATCACCTGCGCCGACTGTTGTGCTGATCGGGCGATATCGTCCATGTCGCTGACCACTTGATGAATGACACCGCCGCCCTCCTTGGCCAGGGTTTCGGCCTGACTGGCCATGCTCAGTGCCCGTTCGGCGTGGCGGGTGATTTCCTCGATGCTCGCGGTCATCTGGCTGGCGGCGGCGGCCATGGTGCCGGCGGCGACGCTTTGTTGCTGGCTGCTGTCGGCGACCTGATGGCAGCCGTGGCTGAGTTGCTCGCTCATGCCACTGACGCCGTGAGCATTGCGCCGCACCACGTCGATCATGTTGCGCAAGTCGCGCTGCATGGTTGCCAGTGTGCGTATCAGAGTACTGGCTTCGTCCTTGCCGGATGGCTCGGTGATCGGCTCGCTGAGGTTGCCGTGGGCGATGCTTTCGGCGATGCGACTGGCGGTCTTCAACGGCCCCATGATGCTCAGAATCACCCAGCGTCCCTGAATCAACAGCAGCACAAGACTGGCGATCAACACCACACCGAGCGCAACGTTGGCGCTGTGGATGGCTGATTCGGTTGCAGCGCTGGTCTGCCGCGTATTGGACTCGATCAACTCGCTCAACGCGGCCATTTGTTCTTCAAGCTGGCCAAACGCCGTGTTGAAGGTGTCCAGTTCCTGTTGAGCCGCATCAGGGTTGTCCAGCGCCAGCCCGACAATCCGTTCGCCCGCGTTGATGTAGGTATCGAGGCTCGGTTTGATCTGCTCCAGCGCCGTGCGCAATGCCGGATTGATCGGTAACTTGAGGTTTTCCTCGAGCACCTCACGAAAATGCCCGGCATGCTCGTTGATCGAATCGCGCACCTCGCTTGCCGTGCTGGTGCTTTTGCCCAGCCCGACCAGCATCGCCGAGTAGACATCGGCGCGCAGGGCGTCGTGCATCATGTCGGCTTCCATGTGGTTGCGCAGCGCGCTCATGCTGACCGCGTTATCGCTGACCGCCGAGGCCATCCGCTGATTGCCGACGTAACTGACCAGACTCACGATCAAGGCTGTCAGCAGACTTGTCACAATCAGCAACACTAAACGCAGTTTGATCGACACCTTGGTTTTCTCCTTGGCCATGCGCCGCAAGCGCCTGTCAGACCTTCAGTTAAGCCTATTTGTGCAGGTCTGTCGGGCCAGAGCGTGTCAGCAGCTGTCGGCACGAAGCCTGAATGCCACAAAACTTTCGGATTGCGCGGCAAGTCTCACTTTTCAACGCGCCCGGCCAACGCCTTCACCGCCAGTTAATGCCGGCAGGCTATTGAGTCCGTCGCTTTGAACACTCATGCAGCAAAAGGAGACGCCTATGAAACGCGCAATGTGGTTGGGTTTGCTTGGCACTTTGGCCATCGGCAGCGCCCAGGCGGCGACAGAAAAAGTCGCCATCAACCTGGTCAGCGCCGACGGTGCACCACAAGCGATCGGTTCGGTCACCATCAGCGAAACCGCGTATGGCTTGTTGTTCACCCCGGATCTGAAGTCCCTGCCGGCCGGCATCCATGGCTTCCACGTGCATGAGAACGGCAGTTGCGAAGCCGGGATGAAGGATGGCGTGAAAGGTGCTGCACTGGCCGCTGGCGGGCATTTCGATCCGCAGAAAACCGGCAAGCACCTCGGCCCCTACGCCGACGGCCATCTGGGTGACTTGCCAGCGGTTTACGTGACGGCAGACGGCATCGCTAATTATCCGGTACTGGCGCCGCGTCTGAAAAAGATCTCCGAGATCACGGGCCACGCGCTGATGATCCACGCCGGCGGCGACAACCACGCCGACATGCCCAAACCACTGGGCGGTGGCGGTGATCGCATGGCTTGCGGGGTGATCTGAATAGCTCGTACTCAGAGCACTAGATATCTGGGCGGCATCACCGCCCGGATTTACTCTCTAACGCTTACCTCTCCACTTTCTCCCTCTGCCTGATATGCTGCTGCGCATTACGTAAAGGCACATCTATCTGGGAGTATTCGATGACCCGACTACGCGTCAAGCATTTTGGACCTATCCGAGAAGGGATGAAGAATGATGGCTGGATAGAGTTCAAACGCGTGACCGTGTTCGTGGGCAATCAGGGCTCCGGTAAAAGTACGCTCGCCAAGCTCTACTCAACCTTCTCGTGGATTGAGAAGGCATTGGTGCGAGGAGACTACGATCAGAAATGGTTCGAGCGAAAGAATCGTCTGACCAAGCCTTTTTTAACTTATCACCGTCTCGAGAATTACATTTCTGCAGGTCAAACGGCGTTAACTGAAATCGACTATGAAGGCGACGCCTTCTCGATCAGCTACGCAAATGGGCAATTGCATATTACAAAAGCAAAAACGGCTGGATATCACTTACCACAGATCATGTATGTGCCGGCTGAACGAAACTTCATTTCCTATGTAAAACACCCCCGGGAGTTGAAGCTGTCTTCTGAGTCTCTGAAAGAGTTTCTCACTGAGTTTGATAATGCCAAGGCCAGTATCAAGGATCCTTTGCCACTGCCCATCAACAACGCAGAACTTGAATACGACAAACTGAATGACACCTTGAACATCCGGGAGTCTGACTACAGATTGAAGCTGGCAGACGCGTCCAGTGGCTTCCAGTCTGCAGTCCCCCTTCACTTGGTCAGCCAATTCCTGGCCAATAGTGTTCAGGAGCGCATCGAGGATCGTCAGGAATCGATGAGCGCTGGTGAGCTTGAGCGTTTCCGCAAGGAAGCAGCAAAAATTCTTGCCGAACCCCTTACAGTAGAGCAGCGGCGGGCGCTCATCTCTACTCTCTCATCACGCTTCAATAAAACTGCTTTTATCAACATAGTCGAAGAACCGGAGCAGAACCTCTTTCCCCGATCTCAGTGGAGCGTTTTGCAAAGTCTTTTACAGTTCAACAATCAAGGTAAACACAATCGGCTGGTCCTCACCACGCACAGCCCTTACGTAGTGAATTACCTGACCATCGCCGTACAAGGCAAACTTTTACACGATAAAATCACCAAGAAAAAACTTGAAAAGACATGGTTTGAAAAACTTGATGCAGTTGTCCCTTTGCATGCATTGATAAACGCAAAAGACCTTGCAATTTATCAAGCAGATGAGAGAACCGGCCGTATCGAAAAACTGCCTGTGATTGAAGAAATCCCTTCGGATAATAATTATCTGAATGAATCACTGCGTGCGGGTAATGATTTGTTTGATCGTCTCCTCGACATTGAGGAGGCTCTAGGGGAGTGAATTTTCTTGATGCAGGTTGCCAGTCTGGTCCCTTCATGGAGCTCGAATTCGGACTCTGTGATGATCAAAACACCCAAGCCTATGTTGACGTATCAGGCGGCAAAAAATGGAGCGCCACCGTCAAAAATCCGAACCAAAAGGCGGTCACCTTTACGGCCATTGATAAATGCGTGATCAAAGACGGCGAAGAAGAAGGACGAGGTCGCTGTGATTGCATGCTTACAACTGAAAAAGCCCTCTATCTAGTCGAATTGAAGGATTGGAGACGCGGTGGATGGAAGAGTCATGCCTGCGATCAGCTGGAATCAACCATTCACTTCCTCGCAGAGACGCACGGCGAGCAGTTTCTGGAAAATTTCAGCCCTAAGAAGGCCTATGCCTGCAACCGGAAAAGCCCCTTCGTTGAAATAGATAACCAACTGAAAAAACGATTTTCCAGACTCTATCAGTTCCGAATCGACATTCAGGGCACTATAAAAATTGAGTGACCGCAGGCTTCACCCGGTTTACCTCACAGATACCTTCGATGGAACTCCCGCCGCGCGCGCCCCTCTCACATTATGTAATCCTTCCCTTTTTGCTTCGCGCTTGTGGAGGAACACCGTCATGCGCAAGTTAGTGCTCGTTTCTTCTTTACTCTTATGCCTGCCGGTCGGTTCGGCGTTGGCCCGCGTCGATGCGGGTGATGTCGCCACCTCGGCGGGTGTCTCCGCGTCGCTGTACTCGACCTTCAAGGATCACAAAATGGTGATTCCGGCCCGTGACGACTTGTCTGCATTTGTCGCCAGTGGCGGGGCCATTCGTGGGGTTTATCTTGAATCGGTGCTGCAACAGGCTCGCCAGGAAAATCCTGGACTCAATGCCAGTGATGAAGATCTGGCCAACGCGATTCTGGTGCATTACGAAGGCCTGAATCAGTAGCCGTCACGGAAAACGCAGCCGATGGATGGCTGCTGAAGGCGCATAGGCAAAACTGTCCGACGGCCTCTATGATGGAGGCCATGACGACTTCTGTGCCCTTGCGCTCCCCCTGCCCGCCCGGCGCCTGCATTTGCGGGCGCGATCCGTTGCTGGAGACGCCCGGCGCGGATTTGCGCATCCTGCGGCTGACCCGAGAGGAAGAAAAACGCCTGCTCGCTCGCCTCGAAATGCTCAAAGACCTGAATGACCTCAAACATCTGCAACAGCGCATGTTCGAGCAATTGGGGATTCGCGTCGACGTCGCTCCCGGTTTCAACGAAGTGCGCACCATGCGCGGGATCGCTATTCAAATCGACGAGTTACCGGGCCTGTGCCGCAAGACACGTGCAGCGATCCCGGCCGCCATTCGCCGCGGACTGGAAAACCACCCGGAAATCGCCTTCGAATTGCTCAACGCTCACGACTTGCTACGCGACACCTGATCACTTTTTCAGCCCCGGGCGTTTGCGCATTTCGGCGGTGATGCTCTGGCGGGTTTTCTTCATGTCGGCCCACGGCTCGTCACCGACCTCAGCCAACCGCTCATGAACGTTGTGCACGTTCCACTGATTGCCGCCCTTGAGCTCGGCGACCTCTTCGCGAAACAGCGGCACCGACACCGGCAAGCCTTCGCGGGTGCGCGCGGCGTAAGCGCAGATAGTGGTGGCGCCCAGACCGTTGCGCAGGTAATCGATAAAGATCCGCCCGACGCGGTTTTTCGGCCCGGACACCGCAGAAAAGCGCTCCGGCAACAGCTTGGCGATATGACTGACGATGGCGTGGCTGAAGTCCTTGACCTCGTCCCAACCGAGTTTGCGGGTCAGCGGCACCACCAGGTGAATACCCTTGCCGCCGCTGGTTTTGAGAAACGCCTTGAGGCCCAGTTCATCAAGTACGGTCAATGTCAGTGCCGTCGCTTCGACCATGCTTTTCCATGGCAGTGCCGGATCCGGATCGAGGTCAAGAACGAAGCGATCGGGCTTGTCCAGATCGACCGTGGTCGCGTTCCAGGTGTGCAGTTCGACGGTGCTCATCTGTACCGCGCCGATCAGCGCCTCGGCATTGTTGATCAGCATCACCGGTTGCCCGGTGACGTCTTTGTCCAGCGTGGTAATGCCGGGGATCGCCAGGCGTTCGGCGTTCTTCTGGAAAAACAACTCACCGGCGATGCCGTCCGGCGCGCGCACCAATGCCACCGGACGATCCTTGAGCTGCGGCAGAATCCATTCGGCAACGCTGGTGTAATACTCGGCCAGTTGCATCTTGGTGGTGCCGCTGACCGCGTCGATCACGCGATCCGGGTGAGTGATGCGCACCTTGCCGTTGGCCAGTCCGAGCTGCGACGGCGCGGTTTCTGCGCTGCTCGCCGGGGCTTTTTTCGGCGCTTTCTTCGTGGCTGATTTCTTCGCTGCAGTCTTCACCGGTTTCGCTCGCTCCTCAGTGATGCCCTTGGCCGGTTTGTCATCGCGCAAGCCATGGAACACGGCGTGGCGCACCGAACCGTCCTTGGTCATTTCGGCGAATGCGACTTCCGCCAGCAGTTTCGGCTTGAGCCAGTGCACGCCTTTGACCTCGAAGCCGCTGGGTGGATTGACCACCGCCGGCTTCTTCACCTGCAACGGTTTGAGTTGAGCCAGAATGCTTTTCAACGTCGACTCGTTGAAACCGGTGCCGACTTTGCCGGCGTAGCGCAACTCGCCGCTGTCACGATCATGCAGCCCCAGCAGCAACGCGCCGAAAGCACTGCGCGAACCTTTCGGATCGGTGTAGCCGACGATGACGAATTCCTGGCGATGTTTGCACTTGAGCTTGATCCAGTCACTGCTGCGCCGCGATACATAGGGCGAGCCGAGGCGTTTGCCGATCAGGCCTTCCATCTGCATCTGGCAGGCGCTATTGAGCAGCGCATCCGGGGTTTCGTCGAAGGCTTCGGAGAAGCGCAACAACGGTTGCTCATGACTGCCGAGCACCGTGGCCAGCGCAGCGCGACGTTCCTCGACCGGCACTTCACGCAGGTCGACACCGTTGAGATACGGCAGATCGAACAGGTAGTAGAGAATGTTGCCGCTGCTTCCAGCTTCAAAAGCATTTTGCAGGGCCTGAAAGTCCGGTACGCCGTGTTCGTTGGCGACGATCATTTCGCCGTCGAGCCACGCCGATTCCAATCCCAGCGCGGCCAGGGCGGCGGCCTGTTGCGGCAATTTGTGCGTCCAGTCATGACCGTTGCGAGTGAACAGTTGCACCTGATCATGATCGATGCGCGCCATGATCCGGTAGCCATCGAATTTGATCTCGTAACTCCACTGCCCTTCCGGCGCGCTGTCGACCAGCGTTGCCAGTTCCGGTTTCAGTTGTGCCGGCAATTTGGCCTTGTGCGCACCGGTGAGCTTGCCGGTCGCGGCTTTGCGCGTCTTGGCCGGGGGCTTTTTCAGCGGTTTGCTTTGCTCGGCGGCCAGTTTGGGTTTGCCCACTAACGTGCGTTCGCTCAGCACACTGTCCGGTTCGGCCACCAACACGTCGTAATCATCCTGCGGCCGCGCGGCGTTATCCTGATGCTTGATCAAAAACCATTGTTCTTTTTTGCCCGGCATGTGCGTGCGCACCAGGTTCCAGATACCGCCGAGCTTCTCGCCTTGCAGCTCGAACTTGAGCTTGCCCTTGGCGTAGGCCTTGTGCGGATCTTCCAGCGGAATCCACACGCCACGATCCCAAACAATCACATCACCGGCGCCGTAATGCCCTTGCGGAATGCTGCCCTCGAACGTTGCGTAATCCAGCGGATGATCCTCGACATGCACCGCCAGCCGCTTGACCTTGGGGTCGAGTGACGGCCCTTTTGGCACCGCCCAGCTCTTCAGTGCGCCATCGAGTTCCAGGCGAAAGTCGTAATGCAGGTGTGAAGCGTCGTGCTTCTGGATGCAGAACTGCAAAGCATGCTCGGCAGCGGTTTTACCTCCCGAGCGCTTGACGGCAGCCGGTTCCGAGGTCGCCGAAAAATCGCGCATGCGGTTGTAGTCGTCGAGGTTCCTGTTCATCGTGCACCTGCCTTGTTTCAGCCCATTCGGGTCACGGTCAGCGCCACCACTGCGATGCGGTCGACCCGTTGATAGCCGGGGTTGAGCAGTTCTTCGCCAAAAACATCCGGGTCGAGTTCGCGGTACGTCCAGCCGAAACGTTTTTCATCGAGGCGTGGCAGCACGGTGTCGAGAAACGGATCACGACCATCGACCATCGCCACACCGGTGTAGAGCAGCAGCGAGCCACCAGGCGCCAATCGATTCAAGGCCTGTTCGACGATACGCAGCGAAAGCCCTGCCCCCAGCGTCCCGCCACCGTGGCGATAGGCGCGTTCCGCCGGGTCGGCCATGTACGGCGGGTTGGCGACGATCAGGTCGAACTCGCCGTCGACGCCCTGCAGCAGATCACTGGCACGCACTTCAACGTTGGCGACTTCCGCCAGTGCCGCATTGATCGCAGTCAGACGCAACGCCGCAGGGTTGATGTCCAGCGCCAGCACCTCTGCCTCGCGACGGGCCCGGCCGATCAGAATCGCACCGACGCCAGCGCCGCAGCCGATGTCCACCGCGCGATGAATCGGCGCGAAGTTCTGCTGCAGGTGGGCGTGGATCAGTTGCGCAAAACGGTAGGTGTCGGGGCCGAAAAACACCGCGTCAGCGGCCTCGGTGGGAAATGCCGAATGGACGAACAGCAAATCATCCAGACTCGACCAGCGTACCCGACTCTTCAGCTCACCTTCGTAGTGATCAATGATCTGTGCGTCTTGCAGTTGCCGCTGTTCATCGGCTGACAACAACCCCGGCGTGAACGGACGCGACCAGCCGAACACATCGCGCAAAGAGTCGGCCATCTGGCCCTCGTCACGCTGGTTGACCCGTTGATGGGTCAACGGCGTCGGCGTGGTGAACCGATATCCGTCTGCCAACAAGCGCCGGCCCAATTGCAGCAGCACGAGGTCGTTGGGGCAGAGTTGTTCTTCCTGATTCATCGGCGGTGTCCTTAAGGCAAGCGGGATTTAAGTTCGATAAAACGCCGGGTGGCGAGCAGCCCGGCCGGGTGTGCATGGCGGGCCGGGGCGAGCCAGGGGATCAAAATCGCCATTTGCGCCGAGGCATCCTGACCTTGCAGCGCGGTGTTGAGCGCCTGTACGTCGGGGTCCTGTGCAAGCCCTTCGATGGGCGCTGCGGTCTGACTGTGCCGCCGAACGGGTTTCGCTTTATCCGACGGCGTCCAGTCGCCGGCAATCCAGTCGTGCACCAGTTGTTTTTCGTAGGCATTGAACACGCCAAACATCGCCGCACCGTCGCCCGCGATCAGTTGCCAAAAACGGCTGGCCTGCGGGTCTTCGTGGCGTTTGATCCAGCCTTTGTTCTGCAACGCTTGAAGAAATCCGGGCAATTGCTCCGGTGCGGCCAGCCACTGATTGACGGTCTGCCCTTCGAAACGGCAGTAATCGGAATGCATGTGTTGGGCGAATGGGCACTTGCGCTCGAGCATCGCCAGCAATTGCTGCTCAAGGTCGAAGCCTTCAATGATTGCGCGGCTGCCCTGCCCCAGATCGTTGAGCCGATAGCCCAGCGCTACCCGGCGCTGAAACTCAGCGCGATCGGCCTCAAGCGGCAGCAGGTCAAGCGCCGCCTGCACGGCTTTTTGCGCATGGCCGGTGCTGGCGTTGTCGATGGTCACATGGAGGGTGAAATAGTACGGATCGATCCCCAGTTCACTGAGTTCGTAACTGCTGATCAACAGGTGCAAGGGCAGTTGTTCGTAGCCGAGGTTGTAGCCGATCACCTCGGGCAGATAATCAGCACCACAGACACCGAGGGCCAGTTGTATCGCGCCTTGCAGGTAGCGTTCATCGTCGATGGCGCTGCTGTCCTGCAGATCGTGCTCGGCGAGCAATTTCTGGTAAATCACCACGTGGTTCTGCGCCGGATTGCCTTCGCCCAGCTCTTCCAGAAAGGTTCGCAGCAGGCCCTGGAAACGTGGGTCCTGCCAACGCGGCAACAGACCATAGAGCCAAGCGCCGTCGACCAGTTTGGTCGGTGCCACCGCTTGCAGGAAATACAGCGCCTGCGCCTTGCCACGGAAAAATTGCCGAGGCCCGCCGGCCTTGCGCTGCTGCAGATAGTCGGCGTATTGCCGGGCGACATCGGCGCAATGTTCGGCCACCCAGGCGTGCCACGTTGCCGGGTCTTCAGGCAACGAATCGCTAAGTTGCGCGGCGTGTTGCAGTTGCTCCTGCAAAAACGCCTGCGCAAGGACTTGGGAATCGTCATCGCGCAACAACGCTTCATAGACCTGCCGCATGTTCCCGGCGGCGTTGATCAGGTGCGGTTGGGCAGGCGCGGCTTGCAGGGGTGTCAGGACAGTCATGGCAAAATTCTCGGTCGGTTGGCAGGGCGCTGTTCCACACGCCTCTACAGCAGCAGAGAGGCAGCGCCTGCGAAAAATTCAATCGACGTAAAATTGCCCGGACGGACGGCGAAGCAGCTCCTTGGCGGAGCTGCAGGTGGTTATGATTTTTTGCCGTTACTTCAGGCCTGGCCTTTGGCCCGCTGTTCCAGATGCACCTGCAAACCCGGGTCGATCTGCAATGCTGCTACCAGTTCATCCAGATAACGCCGCTCGGCGTCCTGCTGGTCATCCACGAGGATCACGCT
This sequence comes from Pseudomonas sp. H1_D05, assembly GCF_054682705.1. Taxonomy (NCBI): domain Bacteria; kingdom Pseudomonadati; phylum Pseudomonadota; class Gammaproteobacteria; order Pseudomonadales; family Pseudomonadaceae; genus Pseudomonas; species Pseudomonas sp. H1_D05. The sequence goes on along the minus strand of NZ_CP162825.1, from coordinate 4,344,026 downwards.
GACCAGATACATTTCGGCGGCCATGGCCGGATCGCCTTTGGCCGCCTGCGCGACTTCGTTGGCGTCCAGCGGTTTCGAGACTTCGTCCTCAAACCATTGCTGCAATTGTGGGTCGTCGGTGTGTTTGCTGATTTCCCCACTGATTATCTGTTGTTCCCGGACGTCGATCTCACCGTCAGCCTTGGCCGCCGCGATCAACGCGCGCAATACAGCGTGGCTGTGCTCCTCGACTTCCGGGCCGGCAAGCAGATTGGCCGTTTGCGGGATTTGTTGCGGTGCCGAACTCGCCTGGCTGCGTTGCCACGCCTGATACGCCTGGAAAGCCATCATGCCCAGCGACGCGAGCGCCGCATAATTGGTCCCGCCGGAACGATTTTGCGTGCTGCCCCCGCCGCCCAGCGCCCCACCCAAAGCGCCGCCAAGTCCACCACCGGCACCGCCGCCGAGCAAACCACCGAGCAAGCCGCCCAAGCCGCCAAGTCCACCGGCAGATCCGCCGCCGCTGGCCGCGCCCGAGCCGCCACCGAGCAGTCCGCCCAGCAACCCACCTAAACCACCCAAACCATCGCCAGCAGACGCTGAAGATTGTTGTCCCGCCGAGGCTTGGCCTTGCAGCAGTTTTTCGAGCAAATCGCTGGTGTTCATGACGTTATCCTCAGGCATTGGCAGTGACTGCGTCTGGCAACGATAGACCCCTTAAGCCATAGCGCCAGCACCGTTTGGCTGACGCTCGAAGCCTTGACGGATTTCGCCCGCGTATTTTTTCGCCGGCCAGCTAAGATTGATCAGTGGTGAACCTTATCCCGGCCAGACCGGTCGATAGCTGCAACCCCGACCCGGTTTGCCGGCGCCCTGCTACTCAAGGGTGATACCCGGCTTGCTTCACTTTCTGGAGAACGCCCCCGTGATATCGACCGTACACATCGCCAGGCTCAAAGCATGGGGCGCCCATGGTTTTACCGCGACTGGCGTGGTCACAGCCTTCCTGGCCACCCTCGCCCTGCTGGAAAACCAGCCGACCCATTGCCTGATGTGGCTGGGCGTGGCGCTGATTGTCGACGGCCTCGACGGCGCACTGGCGCGCAAGGTCAACGTGCAATCGGTGCTGCCGAGCTTCGACGGCTCGATCCTCGATCTGGTGATCGATTACCTGACATACGTGTTCATCCCGGCGCTGTTCATCTATCGCTACATTCCGTTGCCCGACTACACCCTGCTGCTGACCGTGTCGCTGATTCTGGTGTCGTCGCTGTTCTGCTTCTGCAACGTCAACATGAAGAGCAAGGACAACTACTTTGTCGGCTTTCCGGCGGCGTGGAATGTGGTCGCCTTGTGCCTGTACATCATCGGACCGGGACCGTGGATCACCTTCCTGACGGTGATCGGCCTGGCGTTGCTGACGGTGACGCGAATGAAGTTCCTGCACCCGTTCCGCGTGCGCCGGTTCATGCCGATCAACATTGCGGTGACGGCGATCTGGCTGCTATGCAGTCTGTCGCTGGTGCTCAACCATCCGGTGATCAACCCGTTGGTGATGGGCTTGTGGTTGCTGATGTCGGCTTACTTTCTGGGGATCTGCATCTGGCGCACGGCGCTGGAGTGGTTTGATCGGCCGCAGGTGAAATAGGCTCAACTACCAAAATACCTACCCCTGTGGGAGCGAGCCTGCTCGCAAAGACGGAGTGTCAGACAACATCTTTGTTGAATGACACAGCGCTTTCGCGAGCAGGCTCGCTCCCACAGGGATCTCCATCGTTAAGAAAGTCGGGGGTGAATCAGCGCTTAGTAATCACCACCTCCAGATACTCGCTCGGCACTACCAGCGAACCCTCTCCCGCCCGATTCAACCGATTGAGCAGATCCGCCAGATCACTCTCCAGCGCCTGCCCGCTCTCCGGCGGTAATGCCGCAAAGGCCTTATGCACCGGCCCATACCAATGGCGAAAGATGTCGATGAAATGCGCCGCCGAGCGATAGCGGAAATTGAAATCGCGCCGTGTCACCCGCAGCAGAAAATCACGGTCATCGAAATGTTTGTGCAGCCAGGCATCGGAGCCCCAATTCGAGGGAGGCTGGGCACCAGCCGGCGGTGGCAGATGCCGGCCCAAAACCTTGAACATCTGCCCAACAAAACCTTCCGGCGTCCAGTTGGCCAGACCTATCCGCCCACCACGGCGACAAACCCGGCCCAACTCGGCCGCAGCCGTGTCCTGATCCGGCGCGAACATCACACCAAAGGTCGACAGCACCGCGTCGTAACTCTCATCGGCGAACGGCAGTGCCTCAGCATCGGCAACCTGAAACGTCACGTCCAGATGCTCCGCCCGGGCCCGATCCTGGCCGCGTTCCAACAAAGCCGCGATGTAGTCGGTCGAGGTGACCTGGCAGCCACGGCGCGCCGCCGCCAGCGTCGCATTACCGTTGCCGGCAGCGACATCCAGCACCTCTTCATCGCACCGCAGGTCACAGGCTTCGGCAAGGTTTTCGCCGACGATTTGCAACGTCGTGCCAATCACGGCGTAGTCGCCACTGGCCCAGGCGACTTTCTGGCGTTCCTTCAGGGCTGTCAGATCAATCGGGGTACTCATAAGAGTGAACTCCGCTGCGGGTGGGGTCGGTAATCATTCGGCCGTCGTCGGATCGATGACCGTCATCACTCGCGCCACACTGTTGGCAGGAAATCCTCCAAGCCTGGCGTGTTCGCGTACCTGCTCTTCGTCAGGCGCGATGTACACGCAATAGATTTTGTCGGCAGTGACATAACTCTGTAGCCACTGCACCTGTGGCCCAAGTTCGCGCAACACCTGGCAGGACGTTTGTGAGACGTTTTTGAGTTCGGCTTCGGACAGCTTCCCGGCCCCTGGAATCTCGCGTTCAATCACGAATTTCGGCATGGCAACCTCGCGCTCTTGTCATGGGGCAAGGCCGGCTGTGACCCTGCTCAGGCACTATCGCGCCGAGATCGCTCGGCGTCCCTGCCAATCGTCTGGCAACCCCGTAAAACCGGGGGTTTGCCGATGAGCGGTGGAAATCTGTAAAGCGTCTGGAACACCTGGAAGATTGCCAACGTTCGAGGATTGGTTTCTGATGCCCGCTCGCTTCTGGAACGGACTCTACCGATGTCACTGAAACTCGATTGGCTCGCGCATCACATGCACCACAGCGACCGTTATGCTCAATGGATCCACCAGCAATTCCCCTACGAATACATCGACCAACCGCTGGCTGAATGGCAGCGTGAATTTGCCGAGGGCCAAGGCAATGGCGACTGGTCCTGCCTGATCGCCATGGACGGTGAACATCTGGTCGGCGGCGCGGCGCTGGCACGCGATGACCTCGCCCTGCGCCCTGATCTTGGTCCTTGGCTGGCCTGCGTGTTCGTCAGTCCTGAAGCGCGCGGGCAAGGCCTGGCAGAACGCTTGGTTGAAGGGATTTGTCAGGAGGCGAAAGAGTGCGGGTTTGCGCGTTTGTATCTGCATACGCAGACCAAGCGGGACTACTACGCCAAACGCGGCTGGCAGGTCCTGGAGCGTTTTCGCGCCTGGGACAATGAACAATGGCTCATGGTCCGCGACCTCTGAGCCAGTGGTTTGCTGATCACGCCGCAGGCGCCTTAGCCTCCTCCAGCAACTGCTGAATCATCTGCTCCTGCGCCTCGTAGCGACCTTCGCCGAAGTGGCTGTAACGCACCTGCCCCTTGGCGTCGATCAGGTAATGCGCCGGCCAGTACTGGTTATCGAAGTTACGCCAGATCGCGTAGTTGTTGTCGATGGCCACCGGGTAGGTGATGCCGAGCTTTTTCACCTGGTCCTTGACGTTGTCGATGATCCGCTCGTAGCCGTATTCCGGGGTGTGCACGCCGATCACCACGAGGCCGTCCTTCTCGTACTTCTTCGCCCAGTCCTTGACGTACGGCAGGGTGTGCTGGCAGTTGATGCAGTCGTAGGTCCAGAAATCCACCAGCACCACTTTGCCGCGCAGGGCCTCTGCGTTCAGTTCAGGCGAATTCAACCATTGCACGGCGCCAGCGAGTGACGGCATCGCGCCTTTGCCCTCCTCCATCGGCGAGTCCGCGCGGACTTTGCTGATGAAGTAGTCGACCACTTTCGGCACGTTTTCCAACACGCGTTTCTCGACACTGGCGACGCCTTCAGAGGAGGTGTTGGCCAACAAGGTTTTATCGAAGCCGGTGGCAATCACCGCTGCCGTCGCCAGTACCGCAACCCCGGCACCACGACGCAACCAACCGGTGAACGGGATCGACGGTTTCAAACGGTTGACCAGCCCGCGCCCGGTGAAGATCAACGTGCCCAGCGACAACGCACTGCCGGCGCCGTAGGCCAGCAGCAACAGGCTGGTCTGCGCGTTGGCGCCTTGCAGCATGGCACCGGTAAGAATCACCCCGAGAATCGGTCCCGCGCACGGTGCCCACAGCAGTCCGGTGGCCACGCCGAGCATGATCGAACCCATCGGCCCGGCCTTTTTCCGGGTGTCCGGGTCCAGACGATTGCCGAGCATCACCAAGGGGCGTGTCAGCCAGCCGCCGATGCGCGCCGAGATCAGCGAAAGGGCGAACACGCTCATCACGATCAGCGCGACGTAACGGCCACTGTTGCTGGCCTGGATCACCCATTCGCTGCTGACCACGGCGAGGCTGGAGATCAGCGCGAAGGTCAGGGCCATGCCGCCGAGGGTCAACAGTATCGAAGCGCGACTGCGTTGCGCGCCGGCAAACAGAAACGGCACCACCGGCAAAATACAGGGGCTGAGCACGGTCAGCAGACCGCCGAGAAATGCGATGAGGTACATAGTGAGTCACCCTTGATCAATGATTGTGACGAGCCGTTCAGACGCTCTGGCTTTCCAGCCATTGGCTCTGCGGCGTACGGCTGGCGCCGTTCTCGGCGAACATCTGCCCTTGTGGCGTGCGGCTGGAGCCGTCCGCTGCAATCAGGCCGGCGCTGCCCTGCTGGGCCACCGGCGTCAGTTGGAAGCAGGTGCTGCTGTGGCAGCTATGCTGTTCAACCGCAGCGTTGGCATGGGCGGCGACGCCGGCCAGGGAGAAAGCGATGGCGGTGAAAAAGCGCGCGACGTTGTTCATGGTGTTGCTCCTTCTATGAAGAGTTGGCTTAGTTGCCGTGTTGGCCTGGTTGCCGTTGATGGCTTGGTTCCCGTTGGTGACTCAGTTGTCGTTGTTGCAGCCGTCGGCAAATTTGCTGTAATCGAGTACGCGGGTTTTGCCGGCAGAATCGAGGTAGATCATGCGCGCCTCGACGATGCCGCAGGACACCGAGTTGTCCTGTTTCAGCGAGATGACTTTCTGGATATCCAGGTGGGTGCCGTAGGTGTAGGTTTGCGCGGTGACAGCGGCTTCGGCCCGGGCCGAGAGCGTGCAGATGTTCAGCGCGGCAAACAGGCAGGCGGCGATTACGGATTTGTTGTTCATGGCGTTTCCTCAAGGCTTCAGTGGGGTTTGAGCCGAGGCGATCTGTGTGGGCCTCGATGGAGCCTATTTGAGGCTCGCGAGGTATCGCCTCTGTGTCAGGAACAGGCGCGTTTCAATCGCTGTGTATCCTTGCCATCGGGGGATACACAGCGATACAAAACCCTGAAAAAATCGCGTTTTTGCGTCCCCGTGTATCCGTTGTGACGGCAGATACACTGCAATACAAAGGCAGGCAGGCGGCCCACCGCAGGCTCGATACACTGCACGGCAGTCCCTTTTGATAGAGGTTTGCACCGATGGATCATGTCGATCACATTCTCATCGTCGACGACGACCGCGAGATCCGTGAACTGGTGGGCAACTACCTGAAGAAAAACGGCCTGCGCACCACGGTGGTCGCCGATGGCCGGCAGATGCGCAGCTTTCTCGAAGCCAACACTGTCGACCTGATCGTGCTCGACATCATGATGCCCGGCGACGATGGCCTGCAGTTGTGCCGCGAATTGCGGGTGGGTAAACACAAGGCCACGCCGGTCCTGATGCTGACCGCGCGCAACGATGAAACCGACCGCATCATCGGCCTTGAAATGGGCGCCGATGATTACCTGACCAAACCGTTCGCCGCCCGCGAATTGCTCGCACGGATCAACGCTGTGCTGCGCCGCACGCGCATGCTGCCGCCGAATCTGGTGGTCACCGAGGCCGGGCGCTTGCTGGCTTTCGGCCGGTGGCAACTGGACACCTCGGCCCGTCACCTGCTGGACAAGGACGGCACCATGGTCGCCCTCAGCGGTGCCGAATATCGCTTGCTGCGGGTCTTTCTCGATCACCCGCAACGGGTGCTCAGCCGCGACCAACTGCTCAATCTGACCCAGGGCCGCGACGCCGATCTGTTTGACCGCTCGATCGACTTGCTGGTCAGCCGTTTGCGTCAGCGCCTGCTGGATGATGCGCGCGAGCCGGCCTACATCAAGACCGTGCGCAGCGAAGGTTACGTGTTCTCGCTGCCGGTCGAGATTCTCGGGGCCCCGGCATGAGCGTCAATCTGCACTGGCCGCGTACCCTCGCCTCGCGCCTGTCGCTGATTTTCCTGATCGGCCTGTTGCTCGCTCAGGCGCTGTCGTTCGGTGCGCAGTATTACGAGCGTTACCAAAGCGCCAAGAACACCATGCTCGGCAATCTGGAAACCGACGTCTCGACCTCGATTGCGATCCTTGATCGCTTGCCTGCCGAAGAGCGCCCTGCCTGGCTCGAGCGTCTGGCGCGAAAAAATTATGGCTACCTGTTGAGCGAAGGCGAACCGGGCACACCGATCGAGGCCAGTGATGTGCCGGTGGCGGTCACCTCGATCACCGAAGCCATCGGTGAACGTTATCCGCTGACCTTCACCGATATTCCCGGGCCGAAGAAACACTTTCAGGGCCATTTGCGCCTGAGCGACGGCAGCCCGGTGACCATCGATGTGCGCCCCGCCATGGTCCCGCTATCGCCCTGGTTGCCGGCGGTTCTGCTCGGCCAACTGGCCTTGATGATCGCCTGCACCTGGCTGGCCGTGCGTATCGCGATCCGTCCGCTGACCCGCCTGGCCAACGCCGTGGAAACCCTCGACCCCAACGCCCACCCGATCAACCTCGACGAAAGCGGCCCGAACGAAGTGGTCTACGCAGCACGGGCGTTCAACACGATGCAGGCGCGCATTGCCGCTTATCTCAAGGAACGCATGCAACTGCTGGCGGCGATATCCCATGACCTGCAAACGCCGATCACGCGGATGAAACTGCGCGCCGAACTCATGGACGATTGCGCCGAGAAAGACAAACTGTGGAATGACCTCAACGAGATGGAACACCTGGTTCGCGAAGGCGTGGCGTATGCGCGCAGCATCCATGGTTCGACCGAAGAAAGCCGCCGCACCAACATGGATTCCTTCCTCGAAAGCCTGGTGTTCGACTATCAGGACATGGGCAAGCAGGTGCAACTGGTCGGCAAGAGTGCGGCGGTCATCGACACCCGCCCTCATGCGTTGCGCCGGGTTCTGGTGAACCTGACCGACAACGCGCTGAAATTCGCCGGCGCCGCCGAAGTCTGGGTCGAAGCCAACAAAGGAAACCTGGCGATCACCGTTATGGACCGCGGCCCGGGCATCGCCGACGCCGAACTGGCGCAGGTGCTGCAACCGTTCTACCGCGTGGAAAACTCGCGTAATCGCGATACCGGCGGCACCGGGCTGGGACTGGCGATTGCCCAGCAACTGGCCATGGCGCTCGGTGGTTCGCTGACGTTGAGCAATCGCCAGGGTGGCGGGCTGTGCGCTGAACTGAAGCTGCCGCTGCATCCATAAACGCTTTAACGGCGCCTGTTTAAACGCTACCGACCGATACCGGTCGGTAGCCTGCACACCGCCGCGCCAATGCCTACAACTTCATCAGAATCCACTGACTGTGCGCCTTGGCTGATGCGCTTATGGTTGTGTTGCCCGTTTCGCACTGTTCACCATTGGTCGCCACTGTCAGATCTGACAGTAGCAAGTCAGCGCCGGGCTACGGTTCCATGACAATTGGCCCAACCTGTCGAGGCGCAACATGACTCTGCTCGAATCCGTTACCCACGTGTGTACGCGCCTGGCGCCCGGCGGCTGGCATTCGCTGATGCTCGCCCACGGCCTGGACTTGCTGGCTGAACCGCTGGCGGCGGAACTGCACAAGCCCCTGAAAATCGACCGGTCAATACCCGGATTTACCGATTTCGCAACGACCGGCAGCCGGGCGATCGAGGCTGGCGCACCGGCGCACAGCCTGCTGTATCACGCGCTGGCCTCGCCAAACGTGCTCAGCGATGAAAGCGGCCAGACATTACAGCTGTTCCCCACTGCCGCCGAGATCGAGACCGTGCTCGACTATGTCTACAGCGTCAGTCCGCCCACGCTCGACAGCCTGCGCGACAAAGCCCGGGGCGCGCCGTTGGCGGTGGTCGCGTTTGCCAGTGAATATCGCTGCGCCGCCGACACCGTGCATGGCCGGCATGCCGACCTGTGCTTCTCGCGTACCGGTATCGCCCGCGTCGGCACCGCCCCCCCGTGCTATGACGCAACGCTGCGCAGTTTCCTGCCCTTCGTCGACGATGACCCGCACGGCATCCGGGTGATGCCAGTGCGCTACAGCGCCTACATTGCCGTGCAACTCAAGGGCGATGCGGAGCGCTTCGGGCCGATGGATTTTCAGGTGGACCTCGACCCCGGACTGGATTTCTGGGTGCCCGTGCACAAGCTGTTCAATGGTTCGCAGTGCCTGGAGGGGCTGAACCTGACGGTGACGCTGGGCAACCACCAGATCAACGAAAAACTGCGGCATGTCCATTTGCGCCACAGCGGTACCGGTTGGCAGGAACCGCAGATCAGCCAGCCACCCTTCGTCGTCACGGAAAATCTTGCGCATTGGGCCTCGACTGTAGATCTCGGCCCCGGTCTGCTGGTGCCTGAAGCCAGAGCCCGGCTGGTGGCGCCCGTCGAATATCAGGGGCAGCCCTTGTCCTTTGTGCTGCCGGCCAATACCGGCGGCATGGTGCACGGACGTCACCGGGTCGAAGCGGATGGCAGCATCGAAGACCTGAACGAGCATGAAGGTGTCGAGGCGTTGGTACGTCAGGGCGGTTATCGCGCCTTGCATTATCAGGACGGCACTGCCGATGGCTGGGTGTTGCCACGCTGCCCGATGCTGGAAAACCATTTGCCGGCCGTCGCCGCCTATTCGCTGATCGGCCCTCCGGACTTCTATCCGTTATGCAGTCAACGCAAGCTGTTGCACTGGGTCAGCGACGAACCAGCGTTACCAAGTACCGGTCTCTGGCACGCCCGACTTGAAGCGCTCTCCAACGTACGCTACTGCGCCAACCTCGATCTGCAGGATCAACTGTTCTCCCCCGACTGACCGAGGGGTGAGCGCCATCGTTGCCCTCGCCGATCAAACCGACACGGTGCAATCCATTGCCCGGCTACCACCGTCATCGCGGCCGACCTCGCTGCCCGACGGCGCCGCCGGGGTGTTCGGGCCTGGCTGGGAGGTCGGCTGGGTTCGCCAGCGCACGGCAGACGACGAATGGATCAACGTCCTCGCCGGCTATCAGATGGCCAGCCCGTTTCCCGAGGATGCGAAGATCTGCGCAGCGCTAGGTTCTTTCTGGCCTGGCGTGGCACCGGATTCGGCACGGGTCTTTGAGCCGCGCTCGACGCTGCACAGCATCATTCCCCTGACCGATGAGGAAATCGGCATGGGCGGCGTGGCCTGGGATAATCAGCGCGGCCCGCAACTGATCACTCAAGACGATCGGCTGATCGTCCAGTACCACGCGTACGCCCATGCCGATTACACACAGGTGGCCCTCGATGGCCAGTTCTCCCTGAGCACGACCGGCCACACTGCGCAAACCATCTATCAGCAGCGCGTGCGTTCGATGTATCGCGTGTACCGTGCGCTCGGCGCCGCCAGCGATAAATCCCTGCGCAATGCCTGGCCACTGTTGTCGTTCGTTGACGTGCAGCGGCCGAACGCGGAACTGGACAGCGCGCAGGCGCAAGCCGGGCAGCTCCTCGACGGCTGGGTGCAGCGCTTTTTGCTGTACAAGCGCGGTGCCGTGCAGATCCCTGCAAGTGATTTCAGGTTGCGCCACGTCGAAGTCGAAGAGCTGGTGATCTTGCTGCTCAGCGCCGATGCAATCCTGATCAAACGCGACACCCTGCCATGGCGGGTCGCCCATGAAACATTTTGATGTTGTGGTCGTCGGCGCCGGCCCTGCGGGCTGCGCAACGGCAATCAGTTGCGCCCGTCACGGGCTGCGCGTGGCCTTGATCGAACGGCAGGCGTTCCCCCGGTTTCGCCCCGGCGAAAGCCTGCATCCGGGCATCGAACCACTGCTCCGACAACTGGGGGTCGCCGAGCAGCTGTGTGGCCGCGGGGCCCGGCGCTTTGACGGCCACTGGGTGCACTGGAACGGTGCGCCGCGCTTCAATGTCTTTGGCGCCGATGATCGCGGCGCCTGGCAGGGTTTTCATCTGGAGCGGGCGCAACTGGACGCGGCGTTACTGGCGCAAGCGGCCACGTTAGGGGTGGAGATCAGTCAGCCCTGCCGGGCACGGCGAGTGCTGACTCAGGCCAATCGGGTGATCGGCGTGGAGACCGACAGCGCACGCCTTTACGCGACCTGCCTGATCGATGCCAGTGGCGCTTGCGACTGGCTCGCTCGCCAACTCGGTCTGCCGGTTCGCCACTGTTCACCGCCGCTGGTGGCGCGTTACGGCTACTTGCAAGGTCACAGCGCAACCTATGCAACAACCGCGCACTTGCTGGCCGATCCTGACGGATGGACCTGGATCGCCCAGGTCGAGCCGCAGTTGTTGCACTGGACGCACCTGACGTTCGAGAACAACAGGCGCTCGACGAGGCTTCCCGAGGCCCTGCAAGCTTTGCCAGCCGTAGGGCGGATACGCGGCGCCGATGTAACCTGGCGCATCACCCCGGCCGTCACCGGTGCTGGTTATTTTCTGGTGGGCGATGCCGCCAGCCGGCTCGACCCGGCGTCCTCCCACGGCGTGCTCAAAGCGTTAATGAGCGGTATGCAAGCCGCGCAAGCCGTAGCGGATGGTCTGCGCCAACCGGCCTTGCAAACCGCGGCGCAGGCGCAATATCGCCAATGGCTGAACGCTGGATTCGCACGCGATGTGGCGCACCTGCGCGACTTCTATCGTCTGCATCCCTGCCCACCGTCGTGGCTGCCTGCGGCATGACTTACAGGACGCTGGCGAGCACGCCCTCCTGGTGAAACTGCCGCAACAACGCCGATCCGCTGTCCATGAACGTTTCGGTGTCGGCCACCCCTGCTTCTATTGCCAGATCTTGCAATTGCTGGCGGCCATCAAGGTCAGGAAACGCTTCAATGCGCTGTAACAGGCGCCAGGCCAGCGGGCTCAGCTCGGAAAACTGCACATTCCAGTCTGCCGTGCGCCGCACCAGCAACAGGGTCGGATGCGCCGGCGGCGTGGCGGGCTGATGGTTCGGATCAAGTGCATGCACCGGCCACACATACGCCAATGGCCAGGCCAGTGCCGAGATCTGCAGCGGACGCTCCAGCAACAGCGCCGGATCGCTTGGCGGCAGCGCCTGAGCATCGGACTGCTGCAAGATCATCTCGACCCATTCGTAATGCGCCAGCTCCAGCAGAAACGCCGGCCACTCGCCCTCGCGCAACACCTGCGGTGGCGACGCGAGATAGTTGAGAAACGTTTCGGCAATCTCGCCAAACTTTGGGGTCTGCGCCCGCCACTCGCGCAAAAAGCCTCGTACCAGCAGGCTCCAGCGTTGTTCCCCGATGATCCGGATCAACACCGGAAACGTGCCGCTCAACAATTGCGAAACGTTGTTGAACACCAGATCGCGATAAACGTTGACCCGCGCCACGTTCATGTCGGCCGGTGGCGATTGATGTTCAGGATCGCGCAAATACCGGGTCAGCGCCTGTTGTTGCAGTATCAGGTTATCCACGAGGGCGACCTCCGGTTTGCAAATGGCGAATGGTCTGCAACTCGGCGACCAGTTCGGAAAATGCCGGGAAATTGAAGTCCCGCTCAAGCAACGTCGGCTGCGCGCCAAACCGCCTATAAGCCTCCGCCAGCAGAGACCACACGACCGGTTTGACTGAGGCACCATGGGTGTCGATTTTCAGCGTGTCGGACTCATCGAAATGCCCCGCCACATGCATCCCGACCACCCGGTCCGGCTCGATACCGGCGAGGAAGGTTTGCGGATCGAAGCCGTGGTTGATCGCGTTGACATAGACATTGTTGACGTCCAGCAGCAGGTCGCAATCGGCCTCGCGCAACACGGCATTGGTGAAGCTCAGCTCGTCCATGTCCTGACGCGGGGCGGCATAGTAGGAGACGTTTTCCACGGCCAGGCGCCGGCCGAGAATGTCCTGAGCCTGACGGATCCGCGCGGCAACGTGCTGCACCGCTTCTCCGGTGAACGGCAACGGCAGCAAGTCATACAGATGCCCGTCATCGCTGCAGTAACTCAGGTGCTCGCTGTACAGCGGCACGTTGTAATGGTCGAGAAACACCCGGACCTCCTGCAAGAATCCGACATCCAGCGGCGCCGACCCGCCCAGCGACAGCGACAAGCCGTGACAGGACAACGGATAGCGCTCGGCCAGTTCGCGTAACGCCGCACCGTGCGCGCCGCCGACTCCGATCCAGTTTTCCGGGGCGACTTCGAGAAAGTCGAAGGCGCCGCTACGGGCAGCCTGCAGGTCTTTCAGCAGACCACGGCGCAGGCCGAGGCCAACACTGGGTGGCATTGATGAGGGCGGCGTATGCATGGGATGTACCTCAGCAGTGGGTTTGGCACATTTGAGCCGCCGGATGTATTGCGGTTGTGTGCAGATGACCGGGCATTTGCAGCCCTGTGTGTCCCACCATCACGGCGATACACAGTGATACAGATTCTCTGCCGATCAATATTGTGGGAGCGAGCAGGCTCGCTCCCACAGGTTTTCGTTGCTCACAAATCCAGCGACACGCCCGGACCGGGGCTAGACTCCTTTATTACCCAGTCGAGGGGGACGCAGGACGTCAGCCGTGCCCTGCCCAACTCCGTGACCACCGCCCGGTGGCGCACGCCTCGACCCTCGACGCCGCCGGACCGTGATCCTGTTTCAGGAGCACACATGATGGATGAGGCGAAGCTCAACCAATTCATGGGCAAACTGGTCAACGACATGGGCGGCGCGGCGATGCTGGCCAATGTCATCGTCGGCGAAGAACTCGGGCTGTACCGGGCAATGGCCGACAGTCAGCCGATCAGTGCCGATGCCCTCGCTGCCAAAACCACCTGCAACCCGCGTCTGGTGCGCGAATGGCTCAGCGCTCATGCGGCGTCCGGCTACATGGAGCACCACGACGGTCAGTTCCGTTTACCTGAAGAACAGGCACTGGCCCTGGCCGTTGAAGATTCCCCGGTGTATGTCGCTGGTGGCCTCGGGGTGGTGGCATCGTTTTTCCACGACAAGGACAAACTGGTCAAAGCCATGCGCGGCAACGGTGCCCTGCCACTGGGGCGATCACCACCCGTGCATGTTCACCGGAACCGAGCGGTTCTTCCGGCCCGGCTACAAGGGCCACCTGATCGCCGAATGGCTGCCGGCGCTGGACGGCGTGGTAGCCAAGCTTGAGCAAGGCGCGAAAGTCGCCGATATCGGCTGCGGTCATGGCGCCTCGACCGTGATCATGGCACAGGCGTTTCCCAACTCGCGTTTCGTCGGCTATGACTATCACGCGCCCTCGATCACCGTCGCCACCCAGCGCGCCGAGGAAGGTGGCGTCAGCAGCCGGGCGAAGTTCTTTCAGGGTTCGGCGAAAAGCTACCCCGGCGACGACTACGACCTGATCTGCTATTTCGACTGCCTGCACGATATGGGCGATCCGGTCGGTGCCGCCCGTCACGCCTATGACTCGCTGAAAGACGATGGCACGGTGTTGCTGGTCGAGCCGTTCGCCAACGACACGCTGGACGACAACATCAACCCGGTCGGGCGGCTGTTCTATGCGGCTTCGACGTTTATCTGCACACCAAACTCGCTGTCGCAGGAAGTCGGCCTGGGCCTGGGCGCACAAGCAGGGGAAATGCGTTTGCGCAAGGTGTTTACCGAGGCCGGTTTCAAGCAGTTCCGCCGGGCCACGCAAACGCCGTTCAACCTGATTCTGGAGGCACGCAAGTAACCCGCGCGGGTCGCGTGCTAACCTGCTGGCACTGCCCATTTCGGAGCGCTGACCATGCTCGACAGCCCGACCCGCGAACACCTCGACACCTTGCAAGAGGTGATGGCCGATGGCGACTTCCTCGTCCTGACCGGAGCCGGCATCAGCACGCCGTCGGGCATTCCGGATTACCGCGACAGCGACGGTGTGCGCCGTGGCCGGCAGCCGATGATGTACCGGGAGTTCCTCGCCGCCCCCGAGTCGCGCCGCCGCTACTGGGCGCGGGCCATGCTGGGTTGGCCGAGGGTGCGTCAGGCGCAGCCGAATGCCGCGCACCAAGCGTTGGCCAGTTTGCAGCGCCATGGGCTGATCCACGGTTTGATCACTCAGAACGTCGATACCCTGCACGATCAAGCCGGCAGTCACGATGTGATCGAACTGCACGGCAACCTGCATCGCGTCCTCTGCCTGGACTGCGGCCAGCGCAGTGAGCGCGATTCGATTCAACAATTGATGGAAATGCACAACCCGTATCTGGCCGGGGTCGATGCAGTCCAGGCGCCGGATGGCGACACCCTGCTCGACCCGGCCTTCGAAGCGCGCTTTCAGGTGCCGCGCTGCCCGCATTGCGCTGGCGAGCGGATGAAACCGGACGTGGTGTTTTTCGGCGAGAACGTCGCGCAGCCCACGGCGGCAAGGGCGATGGCGGCGGCAGAGAATGCAGCGGGGATGTTGGTGGTGGGGTCTTCGTTGATGGCGTACTCGGCGTTTCGCCTGTGCCGGGTGATTGCCGATCGTGGCAAGCCGTTGATTGCGATCAATCTGGGCAAGACCCGCGCGGATGATTTGCTGGATTTGAAGATTGAAGCGTCGTGTGAACAGCTTTTGCCGTTGTTGGTTGAAGTGCTGGATCGGTGAGTTGCTGCACTTTGTGTTCGACTCAGGACCCAAGCCCCTCACCCTAGCCCTCTCCCAAGGGAGAGGGAACTGACCGAGTTGTCAGGCCTGGATACGGCGACCTGAAAATGCTGAGTCGAGCCCACAAGCTGAATACCCCACGATCAGCTCCCTTTCCACCTCGCCCTAGCCCTCTGCCAGGGGGAGGGAACTGACCGAGTTGTCAGGACTTAATACTGCGACCTGAAAATTACGAGTCGAACCCATTTTTTGAAATGCCCCCGATCAGCTCCCTTCCCCCTCGCCCCCCTTGGGGGAGAGGGGGTTGGGGTGAGGGGGTAGATCTCACAGTCGCCCGAGATCTTCAGCCTTGAGAATATCGAACAATGCCTGCGCCGCCGCCGACAGTTCATTGCCCGGCTCAGTCAGCACGCCGATGGCCCGCTGCACCGAGTCATCCAGGGTCAGGCAGTGGGCGCCGAGCTCCTGCATCTGCTCGGCGCACAACGCCGGCACGGCACTGACGCCCAGACCGCTGGCGACCATCCGCCCGACCGTGGCCAGTTGATGGCTTTCAAATTCCACCGGCAACTTCATGCCTCGCGCCTGCAGGTGCTCTTCGAGCATCACTCGCACCGTCGAAGGCCGCTGCAAGGTGATGAACGGCTCCTGCAACAACGTCTGCCAATCGATCTCGTCGCGCTGCGCCAGCGGCGAATCCTTCGATACCACCGCGACGAAGCGATCCACGTACAACGGCGTAAACGTCATCGAAGTGTTTTGCATCGGCTCGAACGCCACGCCCAGTTCCACCTGACGGTCACGGACCATTTCCAGCACTTGCTCATTGATCACGTCATTGACCGTGACGTTGACGTTCGGGTAGCGCGCACGAAACGTCTTGAGGATCGGCGGCAGCAGGTTGCCGGCAAACGACGGCATCGCCGCCAGCGTCACCCGCCCGCGCTGCAAACTGAAGCGTTGGCGCATTTCGTCTTCGGCGTTATCCCAGTCGGCGATCAGCCGCCGCGCCAGCGGCAGCAAGGATTCACCTTCCGCAGTCAGCGCGACATTGCGTGTGTTACGACTGAACAGGCGCCCGCCCAGGCCCTCTTCCAGCGCTTTGATGGTCAGGCTCAACGCCGATTGCGACAGGTGCAGACGCTCGCAGGCCACGGCGAAGCTCAGGCTCTGTGCCACGGCGAGGAAGGCGCGGATCTGTTTGATGGTCATACTCGCTTCGCTCCAGTTGTAAGCTACAAGCGTTAAGCGGCGAGCCATGATGATCGTTCCCACGCTCCTGCGTGGGAACGCAGCCCGTGACGCTCCGCGTCACTGGACGCGGAGCGTCCCTAGAGGCATTACCACGCGGAGCGTCAGGAACGATCAAAGCAGCACGCCATAACGCGATTATTGAGTTTTATCTATCAATCAACATTAAAAATCAACTTAACAAATATATCCTCCAGCGAGACACTCCAACCATTCGGCTAGCCAGCCGCCCGCAAATAATAAAAGAGGTGCATATGGCAGGTTTCGACAAGCGCGTGAGTTCCTACGAGGAAGCCCTGGCCGGGCTTGAGGACGGCATGACCGTTATCGCCGGCGGCTTCGGTCTGTGCGGCATTCCGGAAAACCTGATCGCCGAGATCAAACGCAAAGGCACCCGCGACCTCACCGTCGTTTCCAACAACTGCGGCGTCGACGGTTTCGGCCTCGGTGTGCTGCTCACCGATCGTCAGATCAGCAAAGTCATCGCCTCCTACGTCGGCGAAAACAAGCTGTTCGAAGAACAACTGCTCAAAGGCGACATCGAAGTCATCCTGACCCCGCAAGGCACCCTCGCCGAGAAGATGCGCGCAGGCGGCGCCGGCATTCCGGCCTTCTTCACCGCCACCGGCGTCGGCACCCCGGTCGCCGAAGGCAAGGAAGTACGCGAATTCAAAGGTCGTAAGTACCTGATGGAAGAATCCATCACCGGCGACTTCGCCATTGTCAAAGGCTGGAAAGCCGACCACTTCGGCAACGTCATCTACCGTCACACCGCGCAGAACTTCAACCCGCTGGCGGCTACCGCCGGCAAGATCACCGTGGTTGAAGTCGAAGAAATCGTCGAACCCGGCGAACTCGACCCCTCGCAGATCCACACCCCGGGCATCTACGTCGATCGGGTCATTTGCGGCACGTTCGAAAAACGCATCGAACAGCGCACCATCCGCAAATAATTCAGGCTGACGGAGAATAAAACCATGGCACTTACCCGCGAACAAATGGCTCAGCGCGTCGCCCGCGAAATGCAGGACGGCTTTTATGTGAACCTCGGCATCGGCATTCCGACCCTGGTCGCCAACTACATTCCCGAAGGCATGGAAGTCATGCTGCAATCGGAAAACGGCCTGCTCGGCATGGGTCCGTTTCCGACTGAAGACACCATCGATGCCGACATGATCAACGCCGGCAAACAGACCGTGACCGCACGCATCGGCGCGTCGATCTTCAACTCCGCCGAATCATTCGCGATGATCCGTGGCGGTCATGTCGACCTGACCGTGCTCGGCGCGTTCGAAGTGGACGTCGAAGGCAACATCGCCTCGTGGATGATCCCCGGCAAACTGGTCAAGGGCATGGGCGGTGCGATGGATCTGGTGGCCGGCGCCGACAACATCATCGTGATCATGACCCACGCGTCCAAGGATGGTGAGTCGAAACTGCTATCCAAGTGCAGCCTGCCGCTGACCGGCGCCGGGTGCATCAAGCGCGTGCTGACCGACCTCGCCTACCTGGAAATCGAAAATGGCGCTTTTGTCCTCAAGGAACGCGCACCTGGCGTCAGCGTCGAGGAAATCGTCGCCAAAACCGCTGGTAAACTGATCGTCCCGGATCACGTACCGGAAATGCAGTTCGCTGCCCAGTGAGGAATTCGAAAATGCAAGACGTCGTAATTGTTGCCGCCACGCGCACCGCGATCGGCAGTTTCCAGGGCTCCCTGGCCAGCGTGTCCGCGGTTGATCTGGGCGCGGCGGTGATCCGCCAGTTGCTCGAACAAACCGGTCTGGACGGTGCGCAGGTCGATGAAGTGATCATGGGCCAGGTGCTGACCGCTGGCGCCGGCCAGAACCCGGCGCGTCAGGCCGCGATCAAGGCCGGCCTGCCCCACGCCGTGCCAGCAATGACCCTGAACAAGGTTTGCGGTTCGGGCCTCAAAGCCCTGCATCTGGGTGCGCAAGCGATCCGTTGCGGCGACGCTGACGTAATCATCGCCGGCGGCCAGGAAAACATGAGCCTGTCCAACTACGTCATGCCGGGCGCACGCACCGGTCTGCGTATGGGCCACGCGCAAATCGTCGACACCATGATCAGCGATGGCCTGTGGGATGCGTTCAACGATTACCACATGGGCATCACCGCCGAGAACCTCGTCGACAAATACGAGATCAGCCGCGAACAGCAGGACGCCTTCGCCGCAGCCTCGCAGCAGAAAGCCGCCGCCGCGATTGAGGCCGGTCGCTTTGTCGATGAGATCACCCCGATCCTGATCCCGCAGCGCAAAGGCGATCCGGTTGCCTTCAAGGTTGATGAACAGCCGCGTGGCGACACCACTGCCGAATCCCTGGCGAAACTGCGCCCGGCATTTAAAAAGGACGGCAGCGTCACGGCCGGCAACGCTTCGTCGCTGAATGACGGCGCCGCTGCGGTCATCTTGATGAGCGCCGAGAAAGCCAAAGCCCTCGGTCTGCCGGTTCTGGCGAAAATAGCTGCCTACGCCAACGCAGGTGTTGATCCTGCAATCATGGGCATCGGCCCGGTTTCGGCGACTCGCCGCTGCCTCGACAAGGCTGGCTGGAACCTCGGTCAACTCGACCTGATCGAGGCCAACGAAGCCTTCGCTGCGCAATCGCTGGCGGTGGCCAAGGACCTGCAATGGGATCTGGACAAGGTCAACGTCAACGGCGGCGCCATCGCGTTGGGCCATCCGATCGGTGCATCGGGTTGCCGCGTGCTGGTGACCCTGCTGCATGAAATGATCAAGCGTGATGCGAAAAAGGGTCTGGCGACCCTGTGCATCGGCGGCGGCCAAGGCGTGGCGCTGGCGCTGGAACGCGTATAACCAGAGTTCAACAGTGAATGGCGGATCCACGACATCCGCCGCTTGCTGGCAACAAAAAACCCGGTGCAACTTGCGTTGCACCGGGTGTTTTTTTGCCTGTTCGAAATGTGCGTTGAATGTTCCGGCGCCTTCGCGAGCAAGCTCGCTCCCACATTTTGAAATGCGTTCCCCTGTGGGAGCGAGCTTGCTCGCGAAGGGGCCTTACCGGCCAGTGAAAATCTAAGGCTTGCGCAACAAATACGTATCCATGATCCACCCATGCTCGGCCCGCGCCGCCTTGCGCACCCGCTCGATCTCATCCGCAACATCCGACAGCCTGCCACTGATCAGAATCTCATCCGGCGTGCCCAAGTAGGCGCCCCAATAAATCCGGGTCTGCTGATCGGCCACCCGCTGATACGAATCCTCGGCATCGAGCATCACCACCAGACTGTCCGCATCACTCACCTGCCCTGCCGCCAAACGCCGCCCGGTGGTGATTTCGATGGAACGACCGATGGTGTTCAACGGCACCTTGTGCTGCGCCGCCAACGCCTGAACGCTAGTGATCCCGGGGATCACCTCAAACTCGAAGGCGCACGCGCCCGAGGCCAGAATCGCCTGGAGGATGCGCACGGTGCTGTCGTACAGCGCCGGATCGCCCCACACCAGGAAACCGCCGCACTGACCGTCAGACAATTGGTCATTGATCAGGCGTTCGAAGGTCTGCTGCTTGGCGCGGTTCAGCTCATCAACACTGGCGGCGTAGTCGACATCGCCGCGTTCGCGCTCCGGACTGTGGGCCTCGACGAAGCGATAGTCAGGGTTGTCGATGTAGCGCTCACAAATCTCGCGGCGCAGGTCGATCAGCTTGTCCTTGCTCTGGCCTTTATCCATCAGAAAGAACACGTCGACCCGATTCAACGCCTTCACCGCCTGCATCGTGATGTAGTCGGGATTGCCGGCACCGATGCCGATCACCAGCAGTTGTTTCATCACAAAGCTCCTTTAAGACACAGGCGCCAGCGCCCGGTGAAGCGCAGTTCGAGCAGCGACAACGGTTCGACATCGATGTCATGCAACGCCGAACCGCGCAGCACGTGGATCAGCGCGGCGCGGATGACAAACGGATGCGTCACCGCCACGACATGTCCCGACGTGCCTTGCAGGTTAGCTAGCCAAGTCGCCACGCGCTGGCACAACTGCGCCGTTGACTCACCGTCATGCGGAGTGGCGTGGGGATCGTCCAGCCAGGCCTGCAGCGCGGCGTCTTCCGAGGCTTGCAGGGCTTTGATCGACTGGCCATGCCAGCGTCCCCAGTCACAATCGCGCAGCGCCTCATCAATCTGCGCGTCGGTGCCAAACCAAGCCGCTGTCTGGCGCGTGCGCAACTCCGGCGCGCAAATCAAGCGTCGCGCGGCGTCGAAACGCTCGGCCAATTCGCACGATGCCAGTTGGCTATTTTCAACAGGTTCATTCGTAGGAAAACACGCCAATTTCTGTGCGACGGTTCGCGCATGGCAAATCAATGTCAAACGAGTGGTCTGCACAGGGATCGCTCCGGTGGGCCTTCATGAAAAACAGCGGCGCAAAGCCGTTCTATCGGCAATTGTGCCGTAAACCGAGGGCTGCAGGGTTGTTGCATCGCCCCGGCAAGTGCGGACAAAAGCAAAAATACGGCAATCTCTGACACTATCGTGGGCGATGGACTACAAGCCCCGTCGAAGTCCGTGTGGCCCTTGTTATACAGGCGTCTCGCCCCATTTCGGGGCCTTTTCAACACGCTGAAAAATTCACTAGACATGTAACGTCAGTTACATAAATACTGTTTTGACGGATTATGAAGCGAATTCAACACCCCCTCATCCAGCAGGAGCCCGGATGCCCCCTCTTAGAGACCTGATCACCGATCCCGGCCTGGATCTTACGCCGTCGGAGCGCAAAGTCGTTCGCGCCTTGCTTGATCAGTATCCCCGCAACGGTCTGGGGCCGATGGCGCGTCTGGCCGAACATGCCGGCGTCAGCGATCCGACCATCGTGCGGCTGGTGAAAAAACTCGGTTTCGGTGGTTACGCCGAATTCCAGGATGCCCTGCTCAGTGACATGGACCACCGCCTGCGCTCGCCGCGCACGCTGTTGCAACCGCGCGCCCATCAACACAGGGACGACGCCTGGAGCCACTATCTGGGCGACAGCCATCGCCTGCTGGTCGAAACCCAATCGCTGACCCAACCCGAAGACGTGCGCATTCTCACCGACTGGCTGCTCGATGCCCGTCATCAGGTGTATTGCTTCGGCGGGCGCTTCAGCAGCCTGATGGCCACCTACCTGCTCAATCACCTGCGCTTGCTGCGCCCCGGTTGCTTTGCCCTGGAAGACAACGCGCAACTGCCTGATCGCTTGTTTGATCTGCAACGCCAGGATGTGGTGTTGCTGTTCGACTACCGCCGCTACCAGACCCAGGCCTTGCGGGTCGCCAGTGCGGCGAAAAACAACAACGCACGCGTAGTGTTGTTCACCGACATCTATGCCTCGCCGCTGCGTGAACTGGCCGATCTGATCATCAGCGCGCCGGTGGAATCGGCTTCGCCGTTCGACACCATGGTGCCAGCGCTGGCTCAGGTCGAAGCACTGATCGCCTGCCTGACCTTGCGCACCGAAAACCTCGCCGATCGCCTGGAAGGCATCGATGCCCTGCGCAATGACTTCAACACCCACCTGCTGGAGGATAAATAAGGATGTTCAGCCTTCCCCACCGCTCGCCGCGGGACTTGCCGTTTGTCACCGATCACACCGCACTGTTGCTGGTGGACATGCAGCGTGCCTGGCTCGAACCGCAGTTCGACGCGCACCTCAACGGGCCTGACGCCGAGTATTTCCTGACCCGTGCACACATGCAGGTGGTGCCCAACCAACGTCGTTTGCTCAGTGCCTTTCGCGAAACGCGGCAGAATGTACTGCACACCATTATCGAAAGCCTTACGGCTGATGGCCGTGACCGCTCGCTCGACCACAAACTCTCGGACATGCACCTGCCCAAAGGCAGCGCGCAGGCGCGGATCATTGAAGACCTGAGCCCGGTGGAAAACGAAATCGTCCTGCCGAAGACCTCGTCCGGGGTGTTCAACTCGACCAACATCGACTACGTGCTGCGCAACCTCGGAACCCGTCACTTGATCATCGCCGGCATCGTCACCGACCAGTGCGTGGACATGGCCGTGCGCGACGCCGCCGATCGCGGCTATCTGGTCACCCTAGTCGAAGACGCCTGCGCCACCTACAGCGACGAACGCCATCACGCCTGCCTGAATGCGATCAAGGGTTACTGCTGGATCACCGACACCGACACCGTGCTCGCCCGCCTGCAGGAGATGCAGCCATGAGCACGCGCCTGACGCCGCTGCCGATGACCACGCTGGTCACCACCGACCTGATCGGCATCACCCGTGGCCGCTCGTTTCCCACTGATGAACTTGAGCATTATCAAGCCGCCGGGTGCGGCTGGGTGCCGGCCAACAGCGCGTTGACGCCGCAGGACATCATTGCCTCGACCAATCCGTGGGGCGCCTATGGCGATCTGCGGTTGATTCCCGATCTGGGCAGCCGCGTCACCGTCGGCAACGGCCCGGACGCCGACGCACCGGCGCTGGATTTCATCCACGGCGATATCCGCGAAACCGATGGCCGCCCGTGGGGCGCCTGCCCGCGTACGCTGTTGCGCGATGAAATCGAGCGATATCGCGATGCGCTGGGCTTGCAGGTCAACGCCGCGTTCGAACACGAATTCAACCTGCACGCCGGTTTCGCCGAGCATCTGGCATTTTCCCTCGAAGCCCAGCGTCAGGGCGCCGAGTTCGGTGGCTGGCTGCTCAGCGCCCTGCGCGCCGGCGGTGTCGAGCCGGAAATGTTTCTGCCGGAATACGGCAAGCATCAATACGAAATCACCTGTCGCCCGACGCTCGGCGTAGCGGCGGCCGATCGTGCCGTCAACGTGCGCGAGATTACCCGCGAGATCGCCCGGCAAATGGGTCTCGACCTGAGCTTCGCGCCAAAAACTGCCGCCGATGCGGTGTGCAACGGCGTGCACCTGCACGTCAGCCTGCTCGATCTGGCCGGTCAACCGATGCTTTACGACGCCGGCACCAGCAACGGTCTGTCGAGTCTCGGCCAGCATTGGGCGGCGGGGATCCTGCATTACTTGCCGGCCCTCTGTGCCTTCACCGCGCCGACGCCGGTGTCGTACGAGCGCTTGCAGCCGCATCACTGGAGCGCCTCTTACGCTTGTCTGGGTCAACAGAACCGCGAGGCGGCGCTGCGCATCTGCCCGACCGTGACCCTCGGTGGCAAATCCGTGGCCCAGCAGTTCAACCTCGAATTCCGCGCCATGGACGCCACCGCCTCGCCGCATCTAGCCATGGCCGCGCTGCTGATCGCCGGACGTCTGGGCATCGAACAACGCCTGGCACTGAACGCGATCACCGATGAAATTCCCGATTCACTCAACGACGAGCAACGCAAGGCCCGGGGCATCATCGCCCTGCCCGCCTCGCTGGCCCAGGCGCTGGATTGCCTGCGCAACAGTGGCGCCTTCACCGAATGGCTGCCCAAGCCGCTGCTCGACACTTACTACGCCCTGAAAACCGAGGAACTGGCGCTGACGGAACAGCTCTCGCCCGCTGACTTGTGTGAGCACTATGCACGCCTGTACTGAATCCGCCGAGCTGGGGTTGTACACCCGACCGGCCTACAACCTGAGCCGCGCCGACTCCGCGCACCCGTTGATTCTGGTGTGCGAACACGCTAGCCGCTACATCCCCGAGGCCCTGAACAACCTGGGCCTGGACGAGGCCGCCGCCGCTGAACACATCGCCTGGGACATTGGTGCGCTGCAACTCGCCGAACAGTTATCGGAAAGGCTCGGCGCAACCCTGTTGAGCGCCAATTATTCACGCCTACTGATCGATCTGAACCGGCCACGCCACGCCCCGGACAGCATTCCGGCGCAGAGCGAAATCTATCAGGTGCCGGGTAACCGCGAGCTGGACGAAGCCACCCGCGAGTACCGCCGCCAGACCTTGTTCAAACCGTTTCACACGCGCTTGCAAACGTTGATCGACGAACGTGTGGCACAGGGCCAAGCGGTGCGTGTGGTGGGGATTCACAGTTTCACCCCGGTGTTTTACGGCCAGCCGCGACCGCTGGAGGCCGGGGTGCTGTTCGGTCAGGCCAAGGCCTACGCGCAACGCCTGCTCGACGGCCTCGGCGAGCATCCGCTGAAAGTGGCCGGTAATCAGCCGTACAAGATCGATCCGCTGGGCGACATGACCGTGCCGGTGCACGGCGATGCCCGTGGCCTCGACTCGGTGCTGATCGAGGTGCGCAACGATTTGCTGCGCAGCCCCGAAGCCGTATCGCGCTGGGCCGGATACCTCGCGCCTTTGCTGTAATGAATGAAAGACTGCTGACGCTGTAAACGATGGATCGATAACAACTAAAACGACCGACTGGCTGACAAGGAGTTGCGCTTCATGGAAATTGAAGAATTCGGCTACAAGCAAGAGTTGAAACGTAGCCTGACGCTGACCGACCTGGTGGTATACGGGATGATCTTCATGATCCCCATCGCCCCGTTCGGTGTGTATGGCTACGTCAACGCCGAGGCACCGGGGATGGTGCCGCTGGCGTACATCATCGGCATGGTGGCGATGCTGTTCACCGCGCTGAGTTACGGCAGCATGGCCAAGGCTTTTCCGATTGCCGGTTCGGTCTATTCCTACGCGCAGCGTGGCCTCAATCAACACGTCGGCTTTATCGCCGGCTGGCTGATGCTGCTCGATTACCTGCTGATCCCGCCGCTGCTCTACGTCTACGCGGCGATGGCCCTCAACCATTTGTACCCGGACATTCCGAAAGTCGGCTTTATTCTGGCGTTTCTGGTCAGCGCGACCTTCGTCAACCTGCGCGGCATCACCTTCACCGCACGGATGAACATCATCTTCCTGCTCGCGCAACTGGTGGTGCTGGGGATCTTCCTGTTCTACGCCTGGAATGCCCTGCACAACGGTGGCGGCAACGGCGAGCTGACCCTGGCGCCGCTGTATCACGCGGAAACCTTTAACTTCGCCCTGCTGATGCAAGCGGTGTCGATTGCGGTGCTGTCGTTCCTTGGCTTCGATGCGATCTCGACACTCGCTGAAGAAATCAAGGGCGATCCGGGCAAGAGCGTCGGTAAAGCGGCGCTGATCACGCTGGTAGTCATGGGGGTGATTTTCGTTGCACAAACCTGGATCGCCACCGACCTGGCGGCAGGCATGGGCTTCAAATCCGCTGACACTGCGTTCTATGAAATCGCCGAAATCGCTGCCGGCAGCTGGCTGGCGACCCTGACCGCTGTAGCGACGGCGCTGGCCTGGGGCGTGGCTGTAGCGATCACCTCGCAAGCCGCTGTCTCGCGCCTGCTGTTCGGCATGGCCCGCGACGGCAAGTTGCCGAAAGTGCTGGCCAAGGTGCACCCGAAACACAACACGCCTTACCTGAGCATCTATCTGGTGGCGGTGCTGTCGCTGGTGATCTGCTACCTGTTCATCAACTCGGTCGACACCCTGACCTCGCTGGTCAACTTCGGCGCGCTCAGTGGCTTCATGCTGCTGCACCTGACAGTGATCAACTACTACTGGCGTCGGCAGAAGTCCGGCCAGGTGGTGCGTCACCTGATCTGCCCGGTCATCGGCTTCATCATCGTCGCGGCCATCATGTACAACATGGGCGTCGATGCGCAGAAGCTCGGCCTGATCTGGATTGCCCTGGGCCTGGTGTATCTGTTCTTCCTGAATAAACTCGGCGCCAGTACTGCGCTGCCTGACCCGAGCAACGGCTGACAAGAAAAAGAGCGGCGTCTGACAACAAATCAGGCGACCGCCGATTTATCGCGTGGACACCGACAGTGATAGTCAGGTTTGGCGACATCGCCGAACCTTTTGATACAGGAGTACATCCATGCTGGTCTTACGCCCAGTCGAACAGACTGACCTGCCCCAGCTACAACAATTGGCCCGCGACAGTCTGGTGGGCGTGACCTCCCTGCCGGACGACAGCGAACGCCTGCGCGCAAAAATCGCCGCGTCATGTGCATCGTTCGCTAGCGCAGCGGCGGCCCACGGCCCGGAGAATTACTTCTTTGTGCTGGAAGACCTGGACGACCAGCGTCTGGTTGGCTGCTCGGAGATTCTGGCGACGGCGGGCTTCGACGAGCCGTTCTACAGCCTGCGCAATCGCCATTTCACCAGTGCATCCCGCGAACTGAACATTGAACACGGCGTACCGGCGCTGTCGCTGTGCCATGACCTCAACGATCACACGCTGCTGCGCGGTTTTCACATCGACGCCAATCTGGTGCGCACGCCGTTTTCCGAGTTGCTGTCACGGGCGCGCCTGTTGTTCATCGCCGCCCATGCGCCGCGCTTTGCCGAGGCGGTGATCACCGAAATCGTCGGCTACAGCGACGAGGAAGGCCATTCGCCGTTCTGGGATGCGCTGGGCAAACACTTCTTCGACCTGCCCTACGCGGAAGCCGAACGCCTGTGCGGGCTGCAGAGCCGCACGTTTCTCGCCGAACTGATGCCGCAATATCCGATCTACGTGCCGATGCTGCCGCAAGCCGCGCAGGACTGCATCGGGCGCATCCACCCGGATGGCCGAGGAAGCGTTCGACATCCTCGAGCGTGAAGGCTTCGAAACCAACAGCTACATCGACTTGTTCGACGCCGGCCCGACCCTGTATGCGCGCACCAGCAACATTCGTTCGATCGCCCGCAGCCAGACGGCAACGGTGCAGCAAAAACCCCAAATCGATGCCCGCGGTCGTTATCTGCTGAGCAACGACGCGCTGCACGGCTTCCGGTCGATCATGGCCGAACTCGATTACCAGACCGATCAACCGCTGTCCCTCACCCCTGCAATGTGTGCGGCGCTGAACGTGACCGATGGCAGCCCGATCCGGCTGATTGCCCTGTGAAACCCGCCCGGTTGCGCAGTCAACGACAGTGCCCGAACAGGCGCGCAGAAGGAGTTACAGCATGATTGTCCGTCCGGTCAAAGTCAGCGACCTGCCTGCCTTGCTCGCGCTGGTACAACAGGCCGGCCCGGGGTTCACCACCCTGCCGGCCAACGAAGATCGCCTGTCCCACCGGGTCCGTTGGGCGCAACGGGCGTTCGCCGAACAAGTGGAACGAGCCGACGCAGACTATCTGTTTGTGCTCGAAGACGACGACATGCGCGTGGTCGGCGTCAGCGCTCTGGCCGGGGCGGTCGGCCTGCGTGAGCCGTGGTACAACTATCGGGTCGGGTTGACGGTGAGTTCGGCGCCGGATCTGGGCATTCAACGGCAGATCCCGACACTGTTTCTCAACAACGAACTCACCGGCCAATCGGAGCTGTGCTCGCTGTTTCTCGGCCACGACCAGCGCCACGGCAGCAATGGCCGCTTGTTGTCGCTGGGGCGATTGCTGTTCGTTGCCGAGTTCCCGCACCTGTTCGGCGAGAAGATGATTGCCGAACTGCGCGGCAGTGCCGATGAACACGGGTGTTCGCCGTTCTGGGACAGCTTGGGCCGGCATTTCTTTCAGATGGACTTCAGCCATGCCGACCACTTGTCCGGGCTGGGCAACAAATCGTTCATCGCCGAACTGATGCCGCGCCAGCCGCTGTACACCTGCCTGCTCACTGAACAGGCCCAGGCGGCAATCGGCCAGGCGCACCCGAATACCGAGCCGGCGCTGAAGATCCTCCAGGCCGAAGGGTTTACCCACAAAGGCTACATCGACATCTTCGACGGCGGCCCGGTGATCGAAGCGCCCGTGCGCAATATCCGCACCGTGCGCGAGAGCGTCGAGCTGGCTCTGAGCCTCGGCAGCCCCGACGAACAGGCGCCGCTGTGGCTGATTCACAACCGCCGTCTGGAGAACTGCCGCATCACCGTCGCTCGCGCCCGCCGGGTCGGCAGCAGCCTGGTGATCGACCGCCTCACCGCCAAGCGCCTGCAACTGCAACCGGGCAATTCGGTACGCGCGGTGATGCTGCCCAATCAACAGCAACAGGCGGTGGCGGCCTGACGGTCACCACCCCAAAAAGGTAAATCCTTTCAGCAAAAGAGTCCGCGACAACCTGTCCCTTGCAAATTCGTCATGATCCTTGACCCATTCGCGTGATAGCCTTTTCATTCTTCGGCGTTGACACCTTTGTTCAAGCCCTTCCATTCCTTTGTATTGGTGGAACTCGTATGACCAGGCTTTCCCATCAAGATTTGCGCCGTAACTTCCGTCAACTGCTGGCTTCCGACACCTGCTATCACACGGCTTCGGTGTTCGATCCGATGTCCGCACGGATTGCCGCTGACCTCGGTTTTGAAGTGGGGATTCTCGGCGGTTCCGTGGCCTCGTTGCAGGTGCTCGGTGCCCCGGACTTTGCCTTGATCACCCTCAGCGAGTTCGCCGAACAGGCCACCCGCATCGGCCGCGTCGCCCAATTGCCGGTGATCGCCGACGCCGACCACGGCTACGGCAACGCCCTCAACGTGATGCGTACCATCGTCGAGCTGGAGCGCGCCGGCGTCGCCGCCCTGACCATCGAAGACACCTTGCTGCCGGCGCAATTCGGGCGCAAATCCACCGACCTGATCACCGTTGCCGAAGGCGTCGGCAAGATCCGCGCGGCGCTGGAAGCCCGGGTTGATACGGAAATGGCGATCATCGCCCGTACCAATGCCGGCATTTTGCCGAACCAGGAAATCATCAGCCGCACTCGCCAGTACCAGGCGGCCGGGGCTGACGGCATCTGCATGGTCGGGATTCAGGATTTCGATCAGCTTGAGCAAATCGCCGAACACCTGACCGTACCGCTGATGCTGGTGACCTACGGCAACCCGGCGCTGCGCGACGACAAACGTCTGGCCGAACTCGGTGTACGCGTGACCATTGATGGCCATGGTGCTTACTTTGCGGCGATCAAAGCGACGTATGACAGCTTGCGTGAACAGCGGCAGATCTTCACCCAGGCCTCCGACCTGAGCGCGACCGAGTTGACGCACACCTATACACAGCCGGAGGAATACATTCTCTGGGCCAAGGAATACATGAGCGTCAAGGAGTGATGCGCACGCTTCACCGGCCCTTTCGCGAGCAGGCTCGCTCCCACAGTGGATCTTGGTTAAACACAACATTCGTGTTCGACACCGATCAAATGTGGGAGCGAGCCTGCTCGCGAAGGCGTCCGCCGCTACACCGCTAAACCGGCGTCTTGTAAGCCTCTTCCCGCTGCACCGCCCGCGCCTGAATCACATTCAGAATCGCACAGCCCTCGCGCATCAACAGATGAACCGCGCTGGTCACCCGTGTCAAATCACAATCGGAAATGCCCTCGAGGTTGAGGCTGGCAAAGGTGTCGGCCAGATCGCGCACAACCACAAACCGGTGCATCGCACAGGCGGCCATGTCGCTGAGTTCTGAGTGGGTGTTAAGGAAGAGCACCGGGGATTCGGCGTCGTAGGTGTCGATGGGGAGGAAGCGGGGCATTACTTGGTCGGTCATAGAGTTCACTCCAAATAGGGGTCAGGTGCTGTATTCGACCGGCCAAGATCGTCGCAGATTTTTCTGCGAGCCGAGACTATAAGAGCCGCGCTCAACGGCCGCAATGAGCGCTTCTGTCTGACTTTTCGGTATTTTTTGTACGCCGTTCGCGACTTCCATTTTTCCCACAAAAGCCCCTCACCCTAGCCCTCTCCCAGAGGGAGAGGGAACCGATTGGGGGATGCTCGGGAGCTTCGTCGACTTGTGACACCGCGCTGAATCCGATTTTGAATTCAAAGTTAATCTTTCAGGTCGCCGTGTTAATCACAAACAACGTGGTCAGTCCCCTCTCCCTCTGGGAGAGGGTTAGGGTCAGGGCAAATGCACCTGACACCCCACCCGCATCAGTCACACCACAAACCCACTCACCGCGGTTTGGCCAACTCCATAATCATCCGCGACAACAGATAAATCCGCGGCGCCACGCTCGCTACTTCGGCGTATTCCTCCGGCGTGTGGATATTGCCGCCGACAATCCCGAAACCATCCAGCGTCGGCGTGCCAACCCCGGCAGACAAACTCGCATCCGCCGCGCCGCCACTGCCCTCCTCGGTCAACTTGCGACCAATCTCGCCATAAATCCCTTGAGCCATCGCCATCAGGCGATCCGACTCAGGCGTTTGCGGCATCGGGGGCAAGCCGCGTTGCAATGAAGTCTTCACTTCCGTCTCAGCAATCAACTTGTCCTGCGACACCCGCGCCAGATCCTTTTCGATCCGGTCAAACTCCTCCGGCACCGCCGCGCGCACGTCGGCCTTGGCGGTGGCTTGATCGGGAATCACGTTGGTGCGGTCGCCGGCCTTGAGCACGGTGAAGTTGATGGTGGTCTTCTTCGCCTCATCGCCGAGTTTGCCCAACTGCAGAATCTGGTGCGCCGCTTCCATCGCGGCGTTGCGCCCCAGTTCCGGGGCGACGCCGGCGTGTGCGGCTCTACCCTTGACCTCGACCAGCGCCGTCGCACTGCCCTTGCGCCACACCACCAGGCCATCGGCCGGGCGGCCCGGCTCAAGGTTGAGGGTCACGTCGTGCTGTTTGGCGGTTTTCTTGATCAGATCGGTGGCGACGTCCGAGCCGGTTTCCTCGCTGGCATCAAGCAGGAAGGTGATTTGCGCATAGTCCTTGAAGTCGAGGTTTTTCAGGACTTTCAGTGCATAGATCCCGGCGACGATGCCGCCCTTGTCATCCATCACCCCTGGCCCGTAAGCGCGGCCGTCCTTGATGTGGAACGGCCGCTCGGCCGCCGAACCTTCCTTGAACACCGTGTCCATGTGCGCCATCAGGAGGATTTTCGCCTTGCCGGTGCCTTTCAGCGTCGCCAGTACATGGTTGGATTTTTCCGGCGTGTTCGGCACCAGTTCGATGGTCGCGCCGAGTTTTTTCAACTCATCGATGGCGATGTCGCTGACTTGCTTGAGGCCTGGCTCGTAACCGGAACCGGAGTCGATATTGACCAGCCGTTCCAGCAATTTCAGCGCTTCTGGCTGGTATTGCTCGGCATCAGCGAGCACTTGTTTGTGCGGTTCGGCAAAGGCGTAGGCAGCCGAGAAGGCGAGAGACAGGCCGAGGCTAGCGGCCAGCAGGGAGCGAGAAAATGAGCACGTCATGAAGCGATCCTTGTTTCGCGTCGGGGGGGATTTAACCGTACCCGACATCGGCGCGAGGCTCTACACCGAATGCGACACTGATCTAACCGACAACACACAACCCCCTGTGGGAGCGAGCTTGCTCGCGAAAGCGGTGGATCAGTCAACATTGATACAGCCTGGCAGGACGCCTTCGCGAGCAAGCTCGCTCCCACAGGGGATCTACGGTGTAGCGGTCAAACCGAATCCAGCAACGTCTGCCGGGACTTGTCATCGCAATTGCAGATCACCCGGTTACGCCCGCTGGCCTTGGCCTCGTACAACGCCTGATCGGCATCATTGAGCCAGCGTGTTGCGTCGGTGTGCGCCGGATCGTACGCCGCCAGGCCGATGCTCAAACTGACCTTCAATGCCGGATTCTGCTCATACCCCAGAATCGCAAAACGCTCACGCAACGCCTCCATGGCTTGCGCGGCGTTGAACAGCGGCAGATCCGGCAAAATCACGCAGAACTCATCACCGCCATAACGCCCGGCAACGTCCGTCGCCCGCAGGTTTTGTTTAAGCAACTTGCTCAGTTGGCGCAACACGATGTCGCCCGCGACATGGCCGTAAGTGTCGTTGATCGCCTTGAAGTGATCGATGTCGATCAACGCAATTGCAGCGCCCTGCTTCTGCCGCTTGCAGCGCTGAAAAGCGATCTCCAGTTGATCCTTCCAGGCGCCATGATTGAGCAGCCCGGTCAGGCTGTCGGTGCGGCTCAAGGCGAGCAATTCGCGTTTATGCAAGCCAAGCGTGTAGGCCTGACGAAAGCAGATCCAGCCCAGCGCCAAGGGGTACAGCAGCAGTAACGGGAAACAGGCGTACATTTGTGCAGGCGTAGTTTGCGGAATGAATGCCGGAGCAAACACCACCAGCCCGACGCCGACCCCGAGCAACTGCGCCGCAGAGCCTGCCAATAGAAAACGTGAACCACCGATTGCGACGTTGTTCATTGCCATCATCGAAATGGTCGTGGCAGTGGGCAGCGGATTGAAATGCATGGCGGCAAGCCAAAAGCCGCCGAAAAAAGCGTCAATCAACAGATTGCGGTGTTCAGCGTGGTAAGGAACCCGGGCGCGGCGCGCCCATTGAAACGCCAGATGCGGCCAGATCAGGCCATTGAAGAACATCAGTGCCCAGACCCACAGCGGCGGATCGAGCGAGTACATCGACACGCTCACGCACACGAGCCCCAGAATCAACCCGAGGATGCGCGACGTATAAAGCCTCCTGGCCAATGAAAGTCCCTTTCCTCCGGTATTTCCCATAAGGACCTCGATCACGCACACCGCAGGACGGATGTGCTGGAAGTCTAACAGGGCGACGTTAAATAGCCATCACCGGCCAGCGGGCTGAATAGCGCGACATCAGGACCGCACACAGGGCAAATATTTGGCTATACATGAAAGGAGCAAAATGGAAAAAAAACTATAAGAAGGAGACCCATGCACACCTATCACGTGTTGATCATCGGCAGCGGTTTTGGCGGTCAATGTGCTGCGGTCAACCTGCTCAAGGCCGGGATCGACGATTTTCGCCTGCTGGAGCGACGGGACTTCTTTGGCGGCACCTGGTGCCAGAACACCTACCCCGGCGCGGCGGTGGACGTGCCGTCGCCGCTGTATTCGCTGTCGTTCGCGCCGTACCGCTGGTCGCAGATGTTCGCCGGACAGGCCGAACTGCAGCGCTACACCGAGCATGTCATCGAGCAGTTCGGTTTGCGTGAGCGCGTGGAGCTGGAGGCCAATGTCGCGCGCGTCGAATGGGACGACACGGAAAAACGTTGGGCCGTACACACCGGAAGCAAAGGCACCTTTTATGCGCAGTTCCTGATCAATGCCACCGGACCATTGAGCCAACCGGTCATCCCACACTTTCCCGGCCAGGATCGCTTTCAAGGCAAGACGTTTCATACGAACAACTGGGATCACAGCTACGACTACCGCGCTAAACGCGTGGCCATCGTCGGCAGCGGTGCCAGTGCGGTGCAGGTGATTCCGGCGATTGCGCCGCAAGTCGATCACCTGCACGTGTTTCAGCGCACGCCACACTGGGTGCTGCCCCGCGCCGATCGTCAGTTCGGACCGCTGCAACGCTGGCTGCTCGGTCTGAAACCCGCCTACAAATTATTGCGCTGGCTGATTTACTGGCAATTCGAAACCCGCGTCATCGCGTTCAAATACTCGAAAGCGGCGATTCACATGGTCCAGCAGCACGCCCTGCGCTTCCTCAAACGCCAGGTGCCAGACCCGGCGCTGCAAGAAAAACTCACCCCGGACTTCACCATCGGCTGCAAACGGGTGCTGGTGTCCAGCACCTATTACCCGGCGCTGAGTCGCGCCAACGTCACCTTGCATACCCGCGAGCAAGGCATTGCGTCCATCGACGAAACCGGGATCAACACCGAGGACGGTCAGCACATCGATGTTGATCTGATCGTCTGGTCGACCGGTTACGACGCCACCGACGGGGTGATTTCCTACCCGGTCAGCGGAAAAAACGCCGTGCAACTCAGAGAGGTCTGGGCGCAATACCCGCGCGCCTATCTGGGCACCAGTCTGCCGGACTTTCCCAACCTGTTTATCGTCACCGGCCCGAACACCGGCATTGGGCACACCTCGGCGCTGTTCATCATCGAATCGCAGATGAACTACATCCTTGACTGCATTCGTACCGTGCAGGCGAAGGGTCTGCGCAGCATCGAAGTGCGCCGTGAAGCGGAACGTACCTACACTGAGATGATTCATCGGGAGATGGAGCGCACGGTCTGGAAGTCCGGCGGCTGCCACAGTTGGTATCAAAGCAAGAGCGGTCATGTGATCGCGATGTTTCCCGGCTTCAGTTTCAGCTACCACCGCTTGACCCGAGCGCTGAAACCGGCCGACCACATTCTGTCCTGAACACGTAAAAGGAAGACGTCGATGCTTTTGCTGTTTGTCGCCCTCGCGGTTTTCGTGGCCTGGAGCTGGTTGAGTTATCCGGCGGTCGGTCATTGGCTGTACGACCTGAACATGGCCATCGAGGCCAAGTTGTACAAATTGCACAAGATCGAAGTGCCGATCGCCGAGATGACCGTCTCGACTTGGCAGGGCGGGCCGTATGAAGCGGCCAGCGCGATTCTGATGCTGCATGGTTACAGCGGCGACAAGAACCTGTGGCTGCGCTTTTCCCGGCACTTTGTGCGCCAGTATCGGGTAATCATCCCGGACCTCGCCGGCCATGGTGAAACCGGCTTCAAGGCGGGCGGCGGCTACGACATTCCGTTGCAGGCCAAACGCATGATCCAGTTGCTCGACGTTTGCGGCGTGGAGAAAGTCCATGTGATCGGCAACTCGATGGGCGGCTACATCGCCGCGTGGCTGGCGGCGACTTATCCGGATCGCATCGCTTCGGTGGCACTGATCGACCCGGCGGGCGTCACCGCACCCGAGGCCAGCGACATGGAGCGGCATCTAGCGCGCGGGCATAACCCGTTTCTGATCAATTCGCGGGAAGAGTTCCAGCAGTTCTACGCGATGACCATGGCCACGCCGCCATGGGTACCCAAATTGGTGCTGGACGCCATCGCCCAGCGCTACGAACAACAACGCGATGAACTGGAAGAGATCTTCCGCGATTTTCGCGCCAGCCCGCCGATGGAGCCGAAACTGGCCGACATCAAGTGCCCGGCGCTGTTGCTCTGGGGGCGCAAGGATCGGCTGATCGACGTCAGCAGCGTGCCGGTGTGGAGCAAGGGCATCGCCAATTTGCGTGTGGATGTCTGGGATCACGTCGGGCACATGCCGATGGTTGAACAGCCGGGGAATACTGCGCGCCTGTATCGCGAGTTTTTGGGGAGCCAAAGATGACAATGCACTCTGCCCCTGCCCCTGATCGTTCCCACGCTCTGCGTGGGAATGCAGCCCGTGACGCTCCGCGTCACTGGACGCGGAGCGTCCCTAGAGGCGTTCCCACGCAGAGCGTGGGAACGATCACGCGAGAAATCGGTAGGTCGAGATGAACATTCTTTATGACGAGCGCCTCGACGGTCCGTTGCCGCAGGTGAACAAGGCCGAATTCCTCAAGGCATTGCAGCAAGCGCTGCCTGATCTGGATATTCTGTGGCGCGAGGAAGAACTCAAACCCTACGAATGCGACGGTCTCTCCGCCTACCGCACCACGCCGATGCTGGTCGCCCTGCCCCGACGACTTGAGCAAGTGCAAATCCTGCTCAAACTCTGCCATGAAAAAAACGTCCCGGTGGTTGCCCGTGGTGCCGGCACCGGGTTGTCCGGCGGCGCCTTGCCGCTGGAGCAAGGCTTGCTGCTGGTGATGGCGCGCTTCAACAACATCCTGCACATCGACCCGGCCGCGCGCACCGCGCGGGTTCAGCCGGGGGTGCGCAATCTGGCGATCTCCCAGGCAGCGGCGCCCTTCGGCCTGTATTACGCGCCGGATCCATCCTCGCAGATCGCCTGTTCGATCGGCGGCAACGTCGCCGAAAATGCCGGCGGTGTGCATTGCCTCAAGTACGGTTTGACCGTGCACAACCTGCTGAAAATCGAAGTGCTGACCATCGAAGGCGAACGCCTGACCCTCGGTTCGGACGCCCTCGATTCAGCGGGTTTCGATTTGCTCGCGCTGTTCACCGGCTCCGAAGGTTTGCTGGGGATCATCACCGAAGTCACGGTCAAACTGCTGCCCAAACCGCAGGTCGCGAAAGTCCTGCTGGCCAGTTTCGATTCAGTGGAAAAGGCCGGCCGCGCCGTCGCCGAAATCATCGCGGCGGGGATTATTCCCGGCGGTCTGGAGATGATGGACAACCTCGCCATTCGCGCCGCCGAAGATTTCATCCACGCCGGTTACCCGGTCGACGCCGAGGCGATTCTGCTGTGCGAACTCGATGGTGTCGAAGCCGATGTCCACGATGATTGCCAACGGGTGCGCGAGGTCATGACCGCGGCCGGCGCCACCGAAGTGCGTCAGGCCCGCGACGAAGCCGAGCGCGTGCGTTTCTGGGCCGGGCGCAAAAATGCCTTTCCGGCCATCGGTCGTTTGTCACCGGACTATTACTGCATGGACGGCACCATCCCGCGCCGCGAATTGCCCGGGGTTTTGCAAGGCATCGCCCGCCTCAGCGAAGAATACGGATTGCGCGTGGCCAACGTATTCCATGCCGGCGACGGCAATATGCACCCGCTGATCCTGTTCGACGCCAATCAACCCGGCGAACTGCACCGCGCCGAAGCCTTGGGCGGCAAGATCCTCGAACTGTGCGTGCAGGTCGGCGGCAGCATCACTGGCGAACACGGCGTCGGCCGCGAGAAAATCAACCAGATGTGCGCGCAGTTCAACAACGACGAACTGAGTCTGTTTCACGCAGTAAAAGCCGCGTTCGACCCACAAGGCCTACTCAATCCCGGCAAGAACATTCCGACCCTGCACCGCTGCGCCGAATTCGGTGCCATGCACATTCACGCCGGGCAATTGCCGTTCCCCGAACTGGAGCGTTTCTGATGGCTGACGTCGATGCCGCCGGCGCCTTGCTTGATCAGGTCAACGAAGCGCGGGCCAACGCCACTCCGTTGAAGATTCAGGGCGGCAACAGCAAAGCCTTTCTCGGCCGCGAAGTAGCCGGTGAAGTGCTCGATACCCGCGCCCACTGCGGCATCGTCCGTTATGAACCGACCGAACTGGTGATCACCGCGCGCGCCGGCACGCCGTTGTCCGAACTCCTCGCGGCGCTGGACGCTGTTGGACAAATGTTGCCGTGCGAGCCGCCGGCATTCGGTGAAGGCGCCACCGTCGGCGGCATGATCGCCACGGGGTTGTCCGGGCCACGACGGCCGTGGTCTGGCTCAGTGCGCGACTTCGTCCTCGGCACCCGAGTCATCACCGGCCTCGGTCAGCACCTGCGTTTCGGCGGCGAAGTGATGAAGAACGTCGCCGGTTATGACCTGTCGCGGTTGATGGCCGGCAGTTACGGCTGCCTCGGCGTGCTCACCGAAGTGTCGCTGAAAGTCCTGCCGAAACCGCGCCAGTGCCTGAGCATTCGCCTCGACATGGAATGCGCGCGGGCGCTGGCGAAGCTTGCCGAATGGGGTCAGCAACCGTTGCCGATCAGCGCCGCGTGCCACGATGGCCAGAGCCTGTATTTGCGGCTTGAGGGCGGCGAAGGTTCGGTGACGGCGGCGCATCAACGCCTCGGGGGTGAGCCGTTGGATTCAGGGTTCTGGCGGGATCTGAATGAGCAGCGTCTTGCGTTTTTCAACGAAGGTTTGCCGCTGTGGCGCTTGTCGTTGCCGAACAATCTCGGGCCGCTGGATCTGCCCGGCGAGCAACTGATCGACTGGGCCGGCGCGCAACGCTGGCTAAAATCCGACGTCGAGCACTTACATATTCTTGCTCAGGAACTCGGCGGCCATGCCACCTGCTTCACCCACGGCGCCAGCTCTTCGCCGTTCCAGCCGCTGGCCTGGACACTGCTGCGCTATCACCGACAACTCAAGGCGCAACTCGACCCGCAAGGGCTGTTCAACCCCGGGCGCATGTACGCGGAGTTCTAGCCATGCAAACCACCCTCAGCGAACAATCGCGCCAGTTGCCCCGCGCCGCCGAGGCAGAAAAGATTCTGCGCACCTGCGTGCATTGCGGCTTTTGCAACGCGACCTGCCCGACCTATCAGTTGCTCGGTGATGAACTCGATGGCCCGCGCGGGCGCATCTACCTGATCAAGCAAGTGCTCGAAGGCGCACCCGCGACGGCGCAGACACAACTGCATCTGGACCGCTGCCTGTCGTGCCGCAACTGCGAAACCACCTGCCCGTCCGGCGTCGACTATCACAACCTGCTCGACATCGGCCGCGCGGTGGTCGATCACGCGGTGCCACGTCCGGCCGCGCAACGCCTATTGCGCGAAGGGTTGCGCGCATTGGCGCCGAATCCGGGGTTGTTCAAAGGCTTGCTGCGGGTGGGCACGACGTTTCGGCCGCTGTTGCCGCGCTTGCTGGAAAGCAAACTGCCGCAGCATCTGCCGTTTTCCGGTTTGCGCCCTGCCCCGCGCCATGCCCGGCAGGTGTTGTTGCTTGAAGGCTGCGTACAGCCGGGGTTATCGCCAAATACCAATGACGCCACGGCGCGGGTGCTGGATCGCTTGGGCATCAGTGTCACCCCGGTGGCCGAGGCCGGGTGTTGCGGCGCGCTGGACTATCACCTCGACGCGCAAGCCAAAGGCCTCGACCGCGCCCGGCAGAACATCGATGCCTGGTGGCCGCACCTGCAAAACGGCGCCGAAGCGATTGTGCAGACCGCCAGCGGTTGCGGCGCATTCATCAAGGATTACGGGCATTTTCTGGAAGACGATCCGCTGTATGCGGCCAAGGCCCGGGAAATCAGCGAGCGGACGCTGGATCTGGTGCAGATACTCGCGCAGGAACCGCTCGAAAAAGTCTGCGCGGCGAGCGAGCGGCGGATTGCCGTGCATTGCCCGTGCACTTTGCAGCACGCGTTGAAATTGGGCGGCGCGGTGGAAGCCGTGCTGACACGCCTGGGTTTCAATCTTACCGCCGTGCCCGACGGCCATTTGTGCTGCGGCTCGGCAGGTACGTATTCGCTGACACAACCAGTGCTGGCCCGGCAACTGCGCGACAACCGCCTCAACGCGCTGGAGAGCGGCCGGCCTGAGCTGATCGTCACCTCAAACGTCGGCTGTCAGAGCCATCTGGCCAGCGCCGGGCGCACGCGGGTGATGCACTGGATCGAACTGGTGGATCAGTCGTTGGCAGAATGAAGTTCGTAGGATTCTTCGTTTGCCCGCGTGCGAGAAGGCTGCGATCTTTTCCCTCATCCACTCCGTGACCGTGGCAGGAATTTTTTTCATGACTGTGCAGCCGTTCGTCAGCCCCGACCTGATCCGCCAACGCTTCTCCAAAGCGATGTCCGACATGTACCGCGAAGAAGTGCCGCTGTACGGTGCACTGATGGAGCTGGTGGAGCAGACCAACCGCGAGGTGCTGGCCCGTCAGCCGGATATCGCCGAGCAGCTCAACAGCACCGGTGAAATCGGGCGGCTGGACATGGAGCGTCACGGCGCGATCCGCGTGGGCACTGCCACGGAGTTGGCCACCCTTGCCCGCCTGTTTGCGGTGATGGGCATGCAACCGGTGGGCTATTACGACCTGACCCCGGCGGGCGTGCCGGTGCATTCCACGGCGTTTCGCGCGGTGCATGAAGAGGCGCTGCAAGTCAGCCCGTTTCGCGTGTTCACGTCGTTGTTGCGCCTGGAGTTGATTGAGGATGCGCAACTGCGCGCCTTTGCAGAATCGGTATTGGCCAAGCGTTCGATCTTTACCTCGGAGGCGTTGCGCCTGATCGCGCAAGCTGAAACCGCAGGTGGTTTGAATGAAAGCGAGGCCGAGGCATTCGTCCTGCAGGCACTGGAAACTTTTCGCTGGCATCACAGCGCTACGGTGACTGCTGCGCAATATCAGACGTTGAGCGCGCAACATCGCTTGATCGCCGACGTCGTGGCGTTCAAAGGCCCGCACATCAATCATCTGACGCCGCGCACGCTGGACATCGACCGCGTCCAGGAAC
This sequence comes from Pseudomonas sp. H1_D05, assembly GCF_054682705.1. Classification (NCBI taxonomy): domain Bacteria; kingdom Pseudomonadati; phylum Pseudomonadota; class Gammaproteobacteria; order Pseudomonadales; family Pseudomonadaceae; genus Pseudomonas; species Pseudomonas sp. H1_D05. The sequence goes on along the minus strand of NZ_CP162825.1, from coordinate 4,304,032 downwards.
AGATGCCAGCCCATGGCATCACCCCGAAAGCCGTGATCGAAGGCCCGCCGCGCCGGCAGTGCCCGATCCTCTTGCGCCAGACCAGTTTCAAGGCGCTGGACGAGCCGATCGCCTTCACCGATCAGAACCAGACCCGTGGCAGCCACAGCGCGCGTTTCGGCGAGATCGAACAGCGCGGCGCGGCACTCACGCCCAAAGGCCGGGCCCTGTACGACCGCTTGTTGAATGCCGCACGCGATGAACTCGGCGACTTCCCCAACGAAGCCAACGCCGCACGCTACAACGCGCTGATGGCTCAGCACTTTGGCGAATTTCCTGACAGTGTCGAGGGTATGCGTGAACAAGAGCTGGCGTACTTTCGCTATTTCGCTACGGAAAAAGGACTGGCTGCTGGAGGGCTTGGGCAGTCGTCTCTGGAGGACTTGTTGCGCGATGGCTATGTGAAAGCGCAGCCGTTGGTGTACGAAGATTTCCTGCCAGTGAGTGCGGCGGGGATTTTTCAGTCGAACCTAGGCGATGCCGCGCAGGCGCATTATGGCGAGCATTCCAATCGGCAGGCGTTCGAGCAGGCGCTGGGGCGCGCGACCATTGATGAGTTGGGATTGTATGCGGCGACGCAGCAGCGTTCGATTGATGAGTGTCTGACACAACTTGCGATCTTTTGATCTGAAAATCTTGAAGCAGCCGCCTCGACCAAATGATGGCGCGTGGCCATTGTGCGCAAGAAGTTGCGCACTTGTTTTGTAAAAAAGCCTGATAAAACCGCTGAGAGCCACGTCGTACAAGGCCTGCAGCCAAGTGCGCAAGAAGTTGCGCAGTACTGCGCAACTTCTTGCGCACTTTTGCCTTGAGCGAGCGCTTTATTTCGCACAAGCGCCTGAAAAATCAGACAAACACCCCGGCCCGCATGGCCCGCACAATTGTTGGCACGCTCCTTGATAACAGTCAGGCACCCACCGGGCGATTTCGCCTCCCGGGCACCTTAAATTATTCCGCAAGGAGAGCACCCCATGGCAACACCAGCGTACATGTCGGTTACCGGCGAAAAACAAGGCCTGATCACTGCAGGCGCTTTCACCGCTGACTCCGTAGGCAACACCTACCAGGAAGGCCACGAAGACCAGGTTATGGTTCAGGCTTTCAGCCACGACGTGATCATCCCGCGTGACCCACAATCCGGTCAGCCAACCGGTCAGCGCGTTCACAAGCCAGTTGTGATCACCAAGGTCTACGACAAGGCTTCGCCACTGCTGCAAGCTGCTCTGACCTCCGGCGAGCGCATGAGCGAAATCGTTATCCAGTGGTTCCGTACTTCTGCTCAAGGTACCCAAGAGCACTACTACACCACCAAACTGGAAGACGCGATCATCGTCGCCATCAACAACAAAATGCACAACTGCCAGGATCCAGGCAACTCGCACTTCACCCACCTGGAAGAAGTGCAGTTCACCTACCGTAAAATCACCTGGACCCACGAAGTATCCGGTACTTCGGGTTCCGATGACTGGCGTGCTCCAGTCGTTTAATTACGGCTGATCGTTACAAGCATCGGCCAGCTCTGCTGGTCGATGTTGTTTTCGCCCTCCAGAATTTCGCGTAAGTTGAGCCGTTTTGCGGTCGTCGACTCACGCCGCTGTACAGCACGAGGAACAAGGGATGTTCGCGCCGGCCAATGAAACTCACTTTGCCCTGACCATCGAAGGTCTTTCCGCTGACTTTCAGGTATTCACCCTGCAAGGCCGCGAAGCCATCAGCCAGCCTTTTGTGTTCGAGGTGGAGCTGGTCAGTGAGCAGCCGTCGCTGGACCTCGAAACCCTGCTGCACAAACCGGCCTTCCTGCAACTGTCGCCCGACGGCAGCGGCATCCACGGCCAGATCTACCGCGCCGCGCAAGGCGATTCGGGTAAACGCCTGACCCGTTATTCGGTAACCCTGCGTCCGCAATTGTCCTACCTGGCGCATCGCGTCAACCAGCGCATCTTCCAGAACCTCACCGTGCCGAAAATCATCGGCATGGTCCTCGAAGAGCACGGCATCCAAAGCAACGCCTACGAATTCAAGACCGGTTCGATTTATCCCGAGCGCATCTACTGCGTGCAATACGATGAATCTGACCTGCATTTCATCCAGCGCCTGTGCGAGGAAGAAGGTATTCATTACCACTTCGAGCACACGGCGACGGCGCACAAACTGGTATTCGGCGATGACCAGACGGTGTTCCCGAAACTCAAGCCTGTGGCCTATCAACAAGACTCCGGCATGGTCGCCAGCGAGCCGGTGATCAAGCGCTTCGACCTGCGCCTGGAAACCCGCACCAGCCGCACCACCCGCCGCGATTACGATTTCGAAAAACCGCGCCTCACCCTCGAAAGCGAGAACCGCGGCGACGCCCTGCCCGACCTCGAAGACTACGATTACCCAGGTCGTTTCATCGACCGCGAGCGCGGCAAACACCTGGCCAAACGCGCCCTCGAACGCCATCGCAGCGATTTCAAACTGGCTGAAGGCAAGAGCGATCAACCGTTGCTGGTCAGCGGCCACTTCCTCGCCCTGACCGCGCACCCGAAAGCCAAATGGAATGACCTCTGGTTACTGACCGAAGTCCTCCACGAAGGCAAGCAGCCGCAAGTCCTCGAAGAGTCGGTAACCAGCGACACCACTGCACTCAAAGACGATTTCCATCAGGGCTATCGCAACCGCTTCCAGGCCACCCCGTGGGACGTGCCGAACCGCCCGCCCCTGCGCCACCCGAAACCGCGCATCCTCGGCAGCCAGAGCGCCGTGGTCACTGGCCCGAAAGGCGAAGAGATCCACTGCGACGAATACGGCCGCGTCAAAGTCCAGTTCCACTGGGACCGCGAAGGCGAAGCCGACGACAAAACCAGCTGCTGGCTGCGCGTCTCCAGCGCCTGGGCCGGCGCCCAGTACGGCGGCATCGCCATCCCACGCATCGGCATGGAAGTGCTGGTGACCTTCCTTGAAGGCGACCCCGATCAACCGCTGATCAGCGGCTGCCTGTACCACAAGGAAAACACCGTCCCCTATCCACTGCCTGCGAACAAGACCCGCAGCACCTTCAAGACCCTCAGCTCGATGGGCGGTGGCGGCTACAACGAACTGCGCATCGAAGACAAAAAAGGTCAGGAACAGATCTACCTGCACGCCCAGCGCGACTGGGACGAAAACATCGAGCACGACCAGAAAATCCGCGTCGGCAACGAACGCCACGACACGGTCGAGCAAAACAGCTACAGCGAATTCAAGGCCGAAGAACACCACACCGTCTACGCCGACCGCAAAGTCGAAGCCCGCGCCAACGACCACCTGACCGTCGGCGTCAATCAGCACATCAAGATCGGCACCGGCCAGTTCATCGACGCAGGCCAGGAAATCCACCTCAGCAGCGGCATGAAAGTGGTGATGGAAGCCGGCAGCGAGCTGACCCTGATCGGCGGCGGCAGCTTCATCAAGATTGATGCTGGTGGTGTGACCATGAGTGGGCCGGTGATCAATATGAACTCCGGTGGTAGCCCGGGGAGCGGCACGGGGGCGGCGCCGTTGTTGCCGGGGCCGTTGAAGCAGGCGGATGCGGATAAAGCTGGGCAGGTCGTGAAACCCTCCCTCGGCTCCTTCAAGGTTCAGTCAAAAGCTGGCGTGTTACTACCGACCCCGTCATGTCATCTGGATGCGACAGGTTGCTGCCCTATTCACCAACCGGGTGCGTCAGCATGATTGTCTCCATCGCGTCACCCTTCGAACAGTCTGCCGCATCCGGTGTTATGTGCCTGATTCTGGATCGCAGTTTTGATACGGATCTATTGAACCACCTGTTTCAAGATGAAGCATATTTCCGGCCCGAATGCATTCCACTGTTTACTAACACACCGTATGCCGACCTGCAGCCCGCGGGCCCCTATGTGGTCGTGTACCCGGAAAAACAATCAGCAGCGACCTATGCCAGTAAGTTACTGAAACAGTTCGACGCTGGATGTGTTGCTTGGTTAGAAAGTCCCTCCTTGCTGGATCAGGCTATTGAACACTGGCGCAGCCTGCTGACAGTGAGAACCGATGAAGACCCGCTGCAAATGATGCGTTTTTTTGATCCGCGCTGGATGGAGCCATTACTGCTTTCGCTCAGTGAACCCGAAAAAGCCCAGTTTCTCGGACCATTCAGCGGTCTCGCATGGAGAAACGAGATCGGCTGGCGGTATTACGCCAAGTCGCCCCAAAGCCAGAAGAATGTGGCTCAGCCTCCCGCTTGGTTGTACCTGAGCCCGGAGCGTCAGGCGTTGATTGAGCAGAACCGGTTGAAGGTCATAGCGACCCGCTTTGCTACCGACTACCACGAAGTTTTACCCGCAGAAGGCAGCATCGAGTTCGTTTACCGCCAGTTACTGGCCGGAAGAGACCAGGGCTATGACCAAATGGCTGATCAAGAGCGATGGCTTCGTTTAGCCATCCAACGCGGGGACAGCTTCTGGGATAGCCCCCCCGCCGCCGAATTGCTAGCACATGAAGACATCGCACTGGGCGACAAGCTGACCCAACTGGAAAGTCTGTAATCACAAGGACGACGAGCAATGAGCAACACTTACACCGTTAAGAGCGGCGACACTCTTGGCAGCATTGCCGCCGCCAACAAATGCTCTGTGGCTGATCTACGGGCCCTGAATCCGATCATTACCGACCCCAACCACATCAAGATCGGTTGGGCGTTGAAGTTGCCTGCGGCCAAGAGCCTGCCAGCGCCCAAGCACGCCGATAACCAGAGCACAACGGCCGTCAAAGGTGCCGTCGAGTGCAAGGACGAACTGGTCGATATCATCCATATCACCGGTGAAAAGCACTTCTACATACTGACGGAAAAAGAGTCGAACGCACTCAAGCAGCAGTCCGACCTCGTCAAAAAACTGATGGATGAGCTACATCAAAATCTCGCCAGCGCGACCGAAGCCAGCAAGTGCGCCAAACACAAAGATCCTCAGGCTTCTTGCTCCTGCACGAGTTGCGTTAAAGACAAGTGGAACGCCAAGGCAGAAGAAGCCGGCCTGTTACAGCGCTCCCCTCCCGTGGAGGCAAAACCGAAAACCGTCATCGAGCGCAAGGAAGATCTGCAGGGCCAACTGGCGACCGTGCAAAAGGCCCGCGATTGGTATAACCGTTACACGCCCCAGCCGGCCTTTGAAGGCAACTATCTGGAAACCAATTGGGAAGGCTTGCGAGACAAAAAGGTCGCCGAACTGAACGCCGAAATACAATCGCTGCGGACCCGGATCGCCGCGCAAGGCAAAGCCGAAGCTGGCGACAGTTCCACCAGTGCTAACGGGGCGGCCCCTGACATCAAACATGGGAAGGGCCAAGGCACTGATATTCAGAAGGGCAAACAGATAAAAACCGGTATCACTCCGGTCGAATACATTTCCTTCCGTGATCCGACCCGGCGTCACTACATCCCGGTTCGGGATCGGGAGCGGTTCACATGGAGTGTCAAGGTCCCTACCACAGTGATGCAAGGCAAGCCGTTCGATAAAAATCTTGCCAAAACGCTGATCAAGGATATCCGGACGGCTGTTTCCGATGGCCGCAAAACCAGCCCGCTCGGAAGTCTGGAAGCCAAGCTCACCTCATGGACGAGCAAAGAGGACAATTTACTCAACGCACTCCACAAAGAGTGCTCCTGGACCTCCAATGAGGCTGACTCGGCGATATACGCAGTCTCCGCTGAGGCTCACGCCTTTCGCTTTGCCGCCACCGCCAGTGCAGGGATCAATAGCTGGGAACCAGGCAAGGGCAATGTCGAAATCGGCGTCAAAGGCAGTGCGGCGATCTCATTGGCCGAAGGCTCTGCAGCGATAAAGGGTTTTTTCCCCGACCAGGGTGGGTATGTGGTGCGCATGCCTTACCGCAATGCCGAAGGTAAGGAAGTCGTCAGCGATATCGGTGTCTTCCGACTCGAAGGCAAGGTGGAGTTGTCGTGTTTCGTTGGAGCAACGGCGCAAGGTCAGGCCGGTGTCAAAGCCCAATACAAACCAAAGGAAGCGGAAGCCTCCGGTGCGACCGCTTTTCTAAGCACCCCCGATATTGCAGTCGACAAACGACGCGGCGGCAGCCTAGGGGTGAAGGGTAATGCTTTCGCCGGCGTGCAAGGCGGCGGCACTTTGACAGGCACATTGAAGTGGCTTGATTCGACCAAACTAGGGGTAGGAAAAATCGTCGCAGGACAGGCAAACGATAGCGGCAGCACTGATTGGTCGAGCCTGGTTGAAATCAAGGCTGAAGGGAATGTGGCTCTGGGTATTGGGGCGGGTTTTGATTTTGGTATTGAGATCAGTGCAGACCGTTTGGCGATCAACTGCAAAGCCAGCCTGGTTTTTGGACCTGGAGCGGGTGGTGGTTTCGGTACTTCTGTGGACCTTGAGAAGATTGGTGATTTGATCTATGTGTTCTGCAATGCTCTATCTAAAGCAGACTTCCACTACCAGTTGGCGGTAACGAAAGACGCTTTCAATTATATGGCACAAGGGCTTTTCAGGATCACGACGCAGCCCGGACAAATCGCGCAAGAAGCGTTCTCGAAGGGAGCTGAAAACATGAGAGACTGGTGGGCCGATAGAGAAGGAACTAAGCAGGAAGCGCAAAAACTGGCGACATACTTGCTAAAAAACCAGTCAGTTATAGTTAACAAAAAGAGAATCCCACTCAGCAGCTTACCGCCAGAAACAATCGGCCCCATGGTGTATCTATTAACTGAAAGCTTTGTAGAAAGCTGGGCAGAAGAGCAAGAAAAAGCAGTCGTACTTTTATTATCCCATTTGCGCAGTTGGCGGCATTTCATTGAGGTCTTAGAACACTGCTCAAAAGATGGCAGCAAGGTCAACTCCATAAACAGTCTAAACCGTTTAAATATGCTTCTTGACGGGGCAGAGCAACAGCAATTCAATAGCTTTATTAAAACCTTAGCCGTAAACACTGATACATCGGCATTGGATTATGGAGCACTTGCGTGGAGCCCAGGCCCTTCATGGCGGAAAGAAAGAACACTTCTCGCAGCAAAACGCAGTGATCACTTCGAAGGCCTTGTTTAAGCAAAGGCGCCAAAGGCGCCTTTAAAATATCTAAATAAAAACAGCCAGCTCTAAATACACAGAAAGACTTACCATCATCCTATAATTTTTGATCTGACTGGATAGAGCAACGAAAGCTTGTTCCGCCAGAGTATCGATCACTGGACGGATCTACTGCCCAACGACGAACAAGCGGCGCAGAAGATAATGGCGCCTCCAAAACGGTTGACCCGCGCCGAATTCGTTTGAGACCAGTGCTTGGGCCTTTGGGGTTTTCTAGAGGGGAGTTCTCATAGTAGTCTTTGCTGTACCAGTCATTTACCCAGTCAGTCGAATTTCCAGCAACGCCATAAATACCTAATGGGCTTGGAGCGAACCTACTAATCGGAAAATTATTCCCCTCATCATCAAGTGGAAAATTCTTCCCATAATCAAGACTTCCGCTATCAGTTGGAAAAAGTATATGCTGCCCTCTATTACGGGCCGCGTATTCCCACTGTGCTTCTGATGGCAAATCAACAGCGTACGCGCTTAATTCTCCAAGCCATTCACAGTAGTCTTTTGCCTGCTGCCAACTCTGAGTCGGAGCTGGCAAGTCCGGTTGGTAGCGAAACTTTAAATCCTCACGCTTACGTTTTTCAGCGTCAAAAAGAGGCAACCCTTTTGCAGTAAAAAACACATCAAATTCACCCAGCGAAACCTGGAACTTTGAGAGGTAGTATGAGGTGAGCGTGACAGGATGAACAAAATCATCATCACCATTACGACTGATATTACAAAGCTGCTCCGGCTCCTGCCCACAGGGCCAGGCACACACATCCTTTTCGTCGTATTCGCAAGCCCAGCCGAAGTCCCCCATATCAAACTGGCCGCCTTCGACGAACACCATATTGTCGATCGACTGCACAACCGTTTTGAGCACCTTGTCACGCATTTCGCTGGATAAGGCAGGATATTTCGTCTTGATCGTCGTCGCGATGGACGCCACCTTTTCAGGAGAGAGGCTCTTGCTGCTAGGTAGGGGACCGGATTCGGCCTCGCAGCCGACCAGGAACAGCATGGCTGGCAGGGCAAGTACAAACTGACGTAACACAGGCAATATCCTTATAGGGTGCGTCAAAGTGTAAACTTTACCATTCCCTACGATGACAACAAACTGCTGAAACGGGCTGGGCATGCTTACCGAAGCTCCCCCTTTGGCAGGCGGAGACTTTTGGTCGCCTCCTGAGGTGGCAAGCTCTATCGATGACTGCGTTTTGTCCTGCACATGCATGGCAAGCTCACCCAGCTCACCCAGCTCACCAGTGCCCCAACAGCATTCCGCAAGCACCGTGAAAAGACCACGCTTTCTCGAAATTAAGCGTCGCGTGCCTCCGAATAAACCCAAAATAACCGACACCGCCACTTTGCCGGAGAAGTAAAAGTGCTAACCGATGAACAAGCTCGCGTATTACTCAAAGAGCTGATCGAAGAATATCTCAAGGAAAACGACCCAGGTTACGACCATATGATCGAAGTCGTTGAGAATCCATCGCGGCAAATCCCGTTCAGAGGAATACTTGAAGGCATTCTACGTTACAACAAGGTTCAGCGCACCCAGCAAGAACTTGAACTGATGAATGACCTTTTGTACATGTTTGAGTAAGTCAGCCCATCTTTGACAATCAAACTACGCGCAGATTACAAGCATCCAGTTGTAGTAAGCACTCGAAAGCCGACGGAAGCCGTCGGGGACAGACTACGTTTTCGTTCTTCTAGCATGGTCTACCCGCGAATTACTCTGTAATCGCTGCAAAAAGAAGCGACTTATATGACGGATCAGCTTAAAAAAACGCACTCAAGGGCGCCCTTAATCAAGCCTACAATGGTGCACTTGTTTGAATTGCACACCGAAAACCAGTATCACTAGCATGATATTTCTGCACGGGACTTGTAGCCCAACGACGGATCATTGGTGCAGAGGATAAAGGCGCTTCTAAAACGGTTGAACCGCGTCTAATTCTTTGAGTTCCAGACTCTGGGCCTTGCGGATTTTCAAGCGGAGAGTTTTTGTAATAATTATCATCATACCAGTCACTAACCCAATCAGTTGAATTACCCGAAAGCCCATATATTCCTAATTGGTTAGGTGCAAAGCGACCGACTGGGAAATTATGCTCTTCGTCTTCGATAGGAAAATTCTTTCCATAATCCAAGCTACCAGTATCAGTCGGAAATAATAAATGCTGCCCTCGACTGCGAGCGGCGTACTCCCACTGAGCCTCAGTAGGCAAATCCACCACATAACCGCTAAGATCGCCTAGCCATTGGCAATAGTCGTTAGCTTCCTGCCATCTTTTAGTTGGGGCAGGCAAATCAGACTGATAGAGAAATTTTAGATCCTCGCGCTTTCGATACTCCTCATCATAGAGCGGTTCACCATTGGCCACGAAAAACAGATCAAAATCCCCCAGCGTAGCTTGGTATTTCGAAAGATAATAACTGCTCAATTTAATCGGATGGACGAAATCATCATTGCCTTTGCTACTAATATTACAAAGCTGCTCCGGCTCCTGCCCGCAAGGCCAGGTACAAACATCTTTCTCGTCATACTCACAAATCCAGCCAAAATCCCCCATATCAAATTGCCCGCCCTCAACAAAAACCATATTGTCGATCGACTGCACAACCGTGTTGAGAACGTTGTCACGAAGCTCGCTGGAAAGGTCAGGGTATTTCGTTTTGATTGTCGTCGCGATCGAGGCCACCTTTTCAGGGGACATACTTTGACTGCTGGGTAAAGAACCCGATTCTGCACCGCATCCGGTGAAAAGCATCGTGCTTGCCAGGGCTAACGCATACGGACGTATCACTAAAAATTCCTTATAAAGTGCCCGAAAGGCAACGGCTAACCCGCATAAAAACCACGAAAAGCTGAAGAGCAACAGTCACATCATCAAAGCTGAGGCCCCGCATTCACAATGCATCTACTCAACCAGTTCCCCCGCCACGTCATACTTCACCACAACCTGATTCCGATAAAGCCTCTCCCTTTCCACCAACTGCCCCACCTGCCCTTTTTCCCTGACCTCTCGCCAAATCTCGTTCTCGCGAAACACCCTGCTGCCCTCTCGCACAAACCGGTGTGCCTCCTGGAACACGTGATAGCGATATTCCCTCACCCGATCACACAACAACTCCCCTTCGAGTTGTGTCTCTCCGACGTTCAACTTCAGCTGAAAGCTCCGATCCGTCGGGTTGTGCAGCACCAGATCAACGTAGTTGTAGAAAATCGCCGCCCCGGACCCGAACGGCAGCACCCGCCCCTCATCTGGAAACGGGTCGAAGCTGTGGTTGGAGCGCTCGACCACCACTAGCGGTGAATGAATCGCCATCCAGTGAATCAGGTTGCTCAGTTGGCAAATGCCGCCGCCGACCCCGCGTCGTGCCTCGCCGAATGACAGTTCCATGCCTTCAACGTAGCCTCGCTTCAACGTCGGACGGCCGACGAGGCGGCAGAAGGAGAAGTGTTCGCCGGGGGCGATGATGACGCCGTCGATGGCGGCGACGGCGAGTTTGAGGTTGATGACTTTGTTGTGTTGCAGGGCGAGGTCGGAGTTGCCGAGTTTGCGGATGAGTTTCGAGGTGTGTTTGAGGTAGCGATATGGCAGACGCTCGGCTGCGGCGACGGGGCGTGCGTAGCGTTTGCTGGAACAGTGCCAGGCGATCTGGCGGAACAGTCTTTTTTGCCACACGCGCAGCCAGTACAAGGCCGGGTGGTAGAGGGAAAGAGGTTTCATCCGTGACACAACGGCGTGCGCCGTTTCTTCCTTGAACCGTGAGAGGGGCGCGCATTTTATCCGCTTATGACCGGCAGCACCCCATGCATTTCATTAGACCAGCAGCCTCTCTTCGGCATACATCTACCGTCACATCCGCAAATTAAGGTTCGACTAAGGTTGCCTCGCTACGATCGCGGCAACGAAACCCTGTTGTCCTTGAATCGCAGATGAGTCCTTCCGACATGAACGCGTTTGATTTACCAGCCCAGCCAGCGTCGAATTTCAGCCTTGTCTTGGTAAATTACAAAACCCCGGACATCACCCGAATGTGCCTCGAGCTTTTGCGTGAGCACGTCCAGGAGCAGCGCATTCCGGTGTGGGTGGTGGACAACGATTCGGCGGATGCCAGTCTCGATTACTTGCGTTCGCTCGACTGGATCAACTTGATTGAACGGCCTTCCCCGGGCAAGGAAATCGGCCATATTGCGCACGGCAAGGCGTTGGATCTGGCACTGGAAAAAGTCGACACCGATTATTTGTTTCTGTTGCACACCGACACCTTTGTCTACGACAAGGAAGTGTTTGCGATGATGATGCGTGAATGCACGAAAAAACCGGATATGGCCGCAGTCGGTTGTGTAGAACAACTCAATCGCGGGGTTGTTCGTGACACTTGGCGGTTAACTTCGCGTTTCTGCAAGCACTATGCTCGTAAAGCGAAAGTGCGTCTGGGTCTGCGTTCGAAAATGCCAAGACCCTACAAAGAAACTCATCTGAAAAGTTTCTGCACATTGTGGAATGTCCGTCTGATGAAGTCCCTGGGCCTGCACTTCTGCATGGATGAGCAGGTGCCCGGTTATGCGCTGCAAGATCAAATGAGCAGCCTGGGCTATGGCATCAAGTTCCTGTCACCGCGCAAGATTTTCAGCTATCTGGATCACATTCAGTCCGGAACCGTCGCGGCGGCGGGCACCTACGGGGTAAATCACCGCAGGACAAAAATGTATCAGGCCACGCTGAAGCGCTTTCAAGGGGCAGCTAGACACAACTGAAGCGCACACCTCGGTCTAATTCACAGCAAACAAAAAGGGCGACTATCAAGTCGCCCTTTTTGTTTGCAGAAATTGTATACATCCACTCCGAAGAGGTGTTCGCCCAGTGTAATGGCCTGGCAATCCATGCACCGGTAAAGAGCCCTGACACTGGGCGAACGGGTAGGATTTTAATAGAAGTTGGCGCTTATGTCCTCATTCTTGAATATGAAATTTATGTACGGAAACGTTAATAGATATTTATCGGCGATTCCTTTCATTAAACTTTCAATGAGGTCAAACCACACTAATAGTATGACTACTCTCATACAAAAACTGTACAAGAGCAGTCACCCTGTAGAGTTAAAGCTCAACTTTCGTGTTGACTGGTCACTTTTAAGATATCGGTGTAAGTGACAATAACGCTCTGCCCTTCTTTCAGATCTTTCAGCTTGGCTTGAATTTCAGGCTGTTTCACGTCAAGAACTTTCGATTGACCTTGCGGGTTTTGCAGGGTCACCTGATTTGTCTTCAAATCAATTTTGGTGATTTTCAACTGCACCTGAACCTGACGATACGCCTCGCCACCGGGGTTATCGCTGCCCGGAGCCTTACGCAACTCACCAGTACGTTCGGTGGTACCAGTGCAGACCTTTATCCACATCGGTGTCGAGGTAAGCGGCGACAGAACGCTGCACCTGGATGGTGACCTGATCGCCGGCCTCGAGATTGTCGAGGTTTTTCGCCTTGTCGCTGAGCTGAACGTGAACCGGCTTGCCTTCGGCACCTTCCAGCACAACTTGATGGTTGGCGGCATCGACGGAGATCACTTTGGTGGTGACCTTATCCGCCTCGATGGAAGCGGACAGCGGAATATCGGCAGCGAAGGCGCCGAAGCTGGTGGCGGACAGTACGGTTGCGAGGGTGATGGCCTTGGCCAGTGCGTCGAGCTTCATAATCAATACTTTCCCTGTGATGAATGGCAGCGCTCGCCGCCGAATTGGCTTCGGCGACGAGCGTGCCACTGAGCATAGACGCAGTTCAGGGCTTGGCTTTGGTTTGTGACGGCGAGCTTTGTTGCTTGGCGGTGTCCTGCGCGGTGGATTCGCCACTGGGCGTGCCTTTGCCATTGTTTTCACGCTGTTTCGGGTCGGTGGGCCGCAGGGCGTCGTTGTCGCGTTCGGTTTCGCCCGGTGGACGGGGTTCGTCGGGGTGTTCGCCTTGGGTGATGGGTTTCATGGGGTTGTCCTCAAGCTTCGGGGTCGTCGAGTTCTCGGGCGACGTTGATCGCGGGTGAATCCTTGTGCAGGTCGTTGGCTTTGGCGCGCAGGATCTGCCATTGCTCAAGGTCGATGGCGCCTTGGCCGAGCAGGTCGTCGGCGATGCGTTGCAGATCGAAGTAATGTGCGTCGGGGGATTGCTGCCAGTAGGTCTGGTCGTCGAACAGGCGTTGCCAAGTGGTCATGTCTGGAGGTTGCAGGTCGTCGCTCATGGGGGAGTCCTCGACGGCGTTTCGCAAAGGTGTGAGAGATATTCGGTAGAGGGGTTGAGAAGTAGCGGAGTTCCAGCCAATTTCTCTGTGGTGTCTGGGCGGGCGCTTTCGCGAGCAGGCTCGCTCCCACATTTTGATCTCGGTCAGATCCGGATTCTGCGCCCGTTACAACTCACAGTTTTTACGAGGCGCTTTCAGTACCCGGTCATTTCCAGATAGCCTTGGCCGGGATGGCTGCCGCTGATGTGTACCGGGCCTTCCCAATAGGGAATGCGCAGGTTCATCCAGGCGTTGGGGTTGAGCGCGTCGAGGCTGATGTCGAGGTGTTTCTCGGGGATGCTGATCGACCATTTCACCGGCATCGCCCGGCCGGCGACCTTGGCCGTGGTTTGCGGGGTGAGCTGGATCTGCGAACTGCGCAGTGTTTGCGTCTGGCCGTCGGCAGCGATCCACGTGCCGGTGAGATACGGCGCACCGTCCTTCTGACGCATGCGGTAAAGCATCACGTGTTCGCCGCTGTCCAGGTGCAGAGAGAACCAGTCCCAACCGGTTTGATTGGCAGTCAGCGGCTGGCTGCTCCATTCGCGATCGAGCCATGCGGGGCCGCTGACGGTGTAGCTCTGGCCGTCAATCTGCAACGTGCCGTTGGCCTGAAAAAACGGCTGACTGTAGTAATACGACGCCTGACCTTCTTCGGATTTCTGGCTGAAACCCTTGTCGCCCTGCAACACCAGCGGGCGGTTGGAAGTCAGGTGCAGTTGATAGGCGAAGTCCTTGTCGCGAGCGCTGAGTTGCAGGTCGCTCAGGGGATCCTGCGCCTGACTGGCAAACCGCCAATCATCGATCCACGCCTCGAACGGCGCCAGTTGCACACCCGCCTGCCCCACCCCGCCTCGGGCGTAACGTTCGGCGGCGTGATGCACCGTGCTCGACGTCACCGCCGCATGCCCCAGCCAGATCGTTTGATTGCCCCACCCTGCCGTCTCCGCCACAGGTTTTAAAGCGCTGCGAAACAAGGTCCACTGCACGCCGAATTCATTGCCCTGCTGATCCTTGAGATTGGCGGTGACGTACCACCACTCAATGCGAAAGCCGTCATGCGCCCCGTGATCTGCGGGAAAACTGAACACCCGCCCCGGCACCACCGGCGTAAACGCCATCGCCTGATTGCCCATCCCGGCGAAGCCCTTCTGCTCCGGCGCCGATTGATCGCAACCGCCAAGCAGCAGCAAAACCAGGAGCACAAAGCGGTTAATCCTCATGGGCAAACGTCCTCAACAGGTCCGCCGGTTGCGTGCGGTACAACGAGTACAGCGGCCATGCCGACGCCAGCAATGTCGCCAGTAACGCCAGTCCCATCAGTTGCAGCAATTGCCATGGGAATATCCGCAACGGCAACCGCCAACCAAACGCCTGAACGTTGATCACCGCATCCAGGCACCACGCCAATGCGATCCCCAGCGGCAACGCTAACACCAGCGTCAGCACCGCCAACAGCCAGGTCTGACCAAGATTGAGCAGCATCAATTGCCGCCGCGTTACGCCCAACGCCCACAGCGGTGCGAGTTGTCCGAGGCGACTCTGGCTTTGCGTCAGCAGGCTGATGAACAGCGCCACACCCGCCACCGCCAGGGTCAAACTGTTCAACGCCGCCGTCGCCGCAAAGGTCCGTTCGAAGACTTGCACCGACCAGCCCTTGAGCCGCGCCTGATCAACGATGCGACTGTCATCGAGTTGAAAACGCGTCTGCAATGCAGCTAAAAATCCCGGGATGTTCTGCGGTTCGATGCGCAGATTGAAACGGTTCGGCGTCAGTTGCGGCCAGCCGCGCAACAGGTGGTTGATGTTGACCAGCAAATGCCCCTTGGGATTGCCGTAGTCGGCGTAGATGCCAACGATGCGCGGCGACCATGGGCCATTGGGTGTCGGAATCGCCACGTGTTCACCCACGTGCAATTTCAGGCGCCGGGCGATTTGCTCATTGAGCATCACCGCATCATCCGTCGCGAGATGCGCCCACGGATCGCCGCCAACGGCATCGAGCAGCGGCCAGTGCTGACGATAATGAGCGTGATCGATGACGCCGAACACTTCGGCCGGCCAGCCCTGCAGCGTCACCGCGACCTGCCAGTTGGGCAGAATCGCCGCGATGTTCGGCTGCTGCTTTAGCCAGCTGTACATTTCCCGCGACTGTGCCGGATTGCTCGGGTTGATATACAGCTCGGCGCTCAGGCGTTGTTCGAGCCAGTCATCGAAGGTCTGGCGAAAACCGGCGGTCATGCTGCCGGCACCGATGTTGGCGGCGAGCGCCAAAAGCAACGCCATCAGCGCCAGGCTCAGTGCCGGCAATTGCTGACGACAATCGGCGAGAAACCACTGCCCCAGCACCGAGCGACTGCGCCCGAGCAACTGATTCAACAACGCGCTGAGCAACACCGGCAAAGCCAACGCGGCGCCGATCAGCAACCCGGCCATCAGGACAAAACCGCTGGCCAGACTGTCACCCCAGATCAACGCCACCAAGGCCAGCAAACCGAGCACTGCCGCCAGCCAGCCTTGTCGGCGCAGCCAACGCGCATATTGCTGATGCCAGGCTTGCGGATCCGCCACGGCCAACAACGGCAAACGGGCGGCGCGCAGCAGACTGTTGGACCCGGCGAGCAACGCGCCGAGCAGGCTCAAGCCGATGCCGCTGAACCACCACCACGGACTGAGGCGCAACTGCCCCGCCACTTCCGCGCCATACAAACCGCGCAAGCTGGCGGCGACGTCCGGCAGCAAGACACTCGCCAACCAATAACCGCTGATCACACCGAACAATCCGCCGATCAGCGCCAGCACACCCAGTTCGACGATCAGACACACGATCAACATCCGCGCGCTGACCCCGCAGGCGCGTAACGTACGCAGCAGACCGCGTCGTTGCTCAAGAGCCAGGCCAATCGCGGCGTGGACGATGAACAAGCCCACCACGAATGACAAAAACCCTAACGCATCGAGATTCAGGTGAAAGCTCTCGGTCAGTCGCGTCAGATTGTTTTCCTCGCCGCTGCTTTTGAGCTGCAGCAGGCCTTTGAATGAATCTGGCAGCTCGGCGTGGAAATCCTTCGGCAGCAATAGCCGCGACAATTGCCCGGGTTGTTCCAGCAGCGTTTGCGCGACGCCGATGTCCACCAGCAACAGGCCAGGTGCCATGTCCTTTTGCGCGAGCAACGGTGGCAAGCGCAGCCCATTAGCCGTTTGTGGTGTGTCGCCTTCACGCAGATCCAGTGCCTGCAAGGTTTCCGGAGAAATCCAGGTAGTGCCGGGGGGCATGAAGAACTCGACGACACGCTCAATCGGCAGCGCCTGCCCGGCCACTGCGGAATCGGCCGGCAATGACACCGGCTCGATGCCCATCAATTGCAGGCGCTGATCTTCATGGCCCTTGAGCAGCAACCGCCCCTGCAGCAGCGGAGACACCGGCCAGCCCTGTCGGCGCAGGTCAACGAACCATTGCTGCGCGAACGTCGCGCCGTTCGGCGTACTGAGACTGGCCTGAGGTTCGCCGCCGATCAACTGGCTGGCCCGCGCGTAGCTGTCACGCGCCTGACTGTTCAGCGCCTCGACGCCAGTGAGCAGACTGGTCGCCAGCCACAAGCCGGTGAGCACGCTGAAGAACTGCACCGGATGACGCCGCCAATGGCTGAGCAGCGCGCGCAGGGTCTGGCGGAAAACGATCACGTCAGCCGCCCGCTGGACAACACCACTCGCTGCGCCAGTGCGCGCCGCGACGCGCGGGCTGTGGGTGACCATCAACAAGGTGGTCGGGGTGTCATCGAGCAATTCCAGCAACAGCCGCAGGACTTCGTCGCTGGTGGCTTCGTCGAGGCTGCCGGTGGGTTCATCGGCCAGCAGCAACTTCGGCTGCGACGCCAATGCCCGGCCCAAGGCGACCCGCTGCTGCTGGCCACCGGAAAGTTGCTCGGGATAACGCTTGAGCAAATCGCCCAGCCCTAAGCGTTGAACCAGATGCGCCTGCCATCGTGGTTCATGACGCCCGGCAAGACGCGCCTGAAACGCCAGATTGTCCTCGACGCGCAAACTGCCGATCAGGTTGAACTGCTGGAACACCAGACCGATTTCCGTCCGCCGCCAGTTCGCCAGTTGCGCTTCGTTCATCGCCTCAAGACGATGCTCGCCGCTGCGAATGCTGCCGCTGTCGACTTTGTCGAGACCGGCCACCAGGTGCAGCAAGGTGCTTTTGCCACTGCCGGATTCGCCCATCAGTGCCAGGCTGGTGCCGGACTCCAGCGTCAGGTCGACGCCTTGCAGCACCGGCAATGGGCCTTGCGGGGTGAGATAGCTTTTGAAGACGTTTTCAACACGAAGCATGCCGCCACCTGATCGGTCAGTGTGGGGCAAGGATAGCGGATGGCGATGACCGACTTGAACTCAGCGTTGAATTGACCGGCCCCTTCGCGAGCAAGCTCGCTCCCACAGGTTGATCGCATTTCAAAGGTGGGAGCGAGCCTGCTCGCGAAAGCGTCAGCCCAGCCAACTCAAACTTACTGCCCCGCCGCCACACTCGTCGGCGCCTGCGACGGCGTGACAATGCTGCCCAGATCAATGTGCTTCCACTCAGGCTTGGCCCCCAACCGTGCATTGAAGCGGTAGTTGAAGGTGAACTCATCCGCCGTCGCGACACTCAGTGGCTTGCCATAAACAGCCTCGATCCCCGCCAGGTCATAGCCCATCAACTGCAGCAACGTCGGAAAGATGTTGTAGTGGCTGGAGCGATCCTTGTTCGCCGCCAGTTGCGCCGACCAGTCCAGTGTCTTCAGATCGCTGCCCTGAATCACCACCAGCGGCACCAGCCCTTCCTCCTCCACCGGATCGCCACCGCAATGGGTGTTCAGGCCCGGATTACCGCGCTCATGTAAATCCTGACCATGATCAGAGGTATAGATCAGCAACGCATTGTTCAGATTGGCCTCGGCGAACACCCGCGCAAAGAATTCGCCGACATTCCACAACACAGTGTTCTTGTAGGCGTTGCGGTACAGTACCCAATCGTCTGGCTGACCGTTGAAACCTGTGCGTTCACCGGTATCGGCCACCTCGGTGAACTGCCCGCGCGGTAAGGTCGGGCGATAGGCCATGAACGCATCCGGGTATTTGTCGTGCACCGGAAAGTGCGCGCCGACCTTGTTGATCACCACCAGCTCTGACTGGTCGTCGTTGAGCAATTCGATGAGCTTCGCTGCCGCCGCCATGTCGCGATCGCGCACGCTGGTCTGGTCGAATTGCACAAACTGGTCGATGTCCTTCTTCTCGGTATCAGTCATCAGGTTCTGCAGATTGCCAGCCGTGCGCTGGGCATCGATGTATACCGTGCGCAGCCCAGCCTTCTTGGCGTACTGCCAGATCGACGGCAGTGTGCTGTTGATGCGCATGTAGTCGGCGCGGGTGCCGCCGTAACGCAGGGTCACGTTAGTGTCGGCGCTGCAATTGGCGATGGACGCAGCGTAGCCATAATTGAAGATGTCGACACCGGGATGCGCCTGCTTGAGGTTGCTGTGCACGCCGAACGGCGCGTTGATGTCCAGATAATTGCCGGAGATGCTTTCATCGATGATCAGCACAATATCGTGACCGACGGCTGGCGAGGTGCGCGTCAGTGTCACTGGTTCGCGCGGGCCGACGGTGTTGTGCAGGGCTTCATAGGCAAACAGGTTCAGGTAGGCCAGCGGCGTGTACATGATCGGCAAACCCCGCGCGCCCTCGCCCGCACGCAAGAACAGCACCGCACTGAGCAGCAACACGCCGCACAGCGGCGCCGCCACACGTAACGCGTTGGGAATCGCCAGGCCGTGGCGAGGCTTCAGACCGATGCCGAACAGCAACAGCAAACCACTGAGGGCGCCGTGCAGGATCGCGTCTCGATACTGGTACGCCGCTTCCTGGATGAAGCCGCCGGAATACACCAGCGAGACGAAGCTGCTGTAGCTCAGGTAATCCGCCGTGACCCGGGTGTAGACATCGAAAAACACCGCGGAGGCGAACATCACCAATGCGAATGCATGCCGGATGAGACTCTGCCGTATATAGGCCGTTAGATATAACGCTAAAGTTAGCGCCAAAAACATCGCGCCAAAAAGAAGTACAGCAAAACCGAGGCCGATAGCATTTAACCGCTCTATGTAATATTCGACATAAAGCAGAAAATAAATAATTAAAAGCAATTCTTTCGCATATCTGAACATGGCGATACCGGTCTTGCAAAACGGCGGAGAGTCAAAAGCTTGTCAATCAGAATCTGACACTAGCACCCGGCCATCAAAGCGCAAGAATTGACTGCCTTTTGTAAAAAGCGTCAAAAAACCGATGACTCAAATCTGACACACATCAAACCCCAGAAGCCTTTAAATTAAAGGCTTACGACCGTTTATCGCTTATTTTGAATCTGAACAAATCTGCAAAAAACCAACAAACTCAATCGCAGCAATGACTTGATGGCCAATCGCCAAAAAATGCTCAAGTGTTATACAGATGCAACATGTCATTTTGCTGACACGCTTTGCAAACCCTGCGCTATACCCCATTTACAGTCTTCTTCCGAACTTCTTCTTTTCGCTCTATCGAGGGTGCGCAGATGGACGTGAGCGTATTTGGCACGGGCTATGTTGGATTAATACAAGCCGCCGCACTTGCAGATGTCGGTCATCGCGTTTTATGCGTGGATATTGACCCAAACAAGATTAAACAACTGCAACAAGCGGTGCCGCCAATTAGCGAGCCAGGTTTGTCCAGCACTCTTGAAGAGAACATCAAGGCCGGCCGTCTGCTGTTCAGCACCCAGGCCAGCGATGCGGTCGAGCATGCCGAACTGATCTTCATCGCCGTCGGCACCCCGGCCGATGAGGATGGCTCTGCCGACCTCAGCCACGTGCTCAACGTTGCCCGGCAAATTGCCTCGCACATGGAGGCCGATCGCACCTTGATCATCAAATCCACGGTGCCCGTGGGTACGGCGGATCAAGTGCTGGCCACCGCCAACAGCGAATTGCAGCGCCGCGACAAGGCAGGTCTGACCGTACGGGTGGTCTCCAACCCTGAGTTTCTCAAGGAAGGCAGCGCCCTCGCCGACTGCATGCGCCCGGACCGGATCATCGTCGGCACCCGCGACGACCAAGCCCGTGAGCAAATGAGCGAGTTATACGCGCCGTTCTGCCGCAACCACGAAAAACTGATGTTCATGGACAACCGCAGCGCCGAACTGACCAAGTACGCCGCCAACGCCATGCTCGCCACGCGCATCAGCTTCATGAACGAACTGGCCAACCTCACTGAACTGCTCGGCGCCGACATCGAAGCGGTGCGCAAAGGCATCGGTTCTGATCCGCGCATCGGTTACCACTTCATCTATCCGGGCTGCGGCTTCGGTGGCTCATGCTTTCCCAAAGACCTGCGCGCCCTGCTGCACACCGCTGAACACAACGGCATGCCGTTGAAACTGCTGCGCAGCGTCACCGACGTCAACGACCTGCAGCGGCACATACTCTTCAGCAAACTGAAAGCGCAATTCCCGCAAGGCCTTGCCGGTAAGTCCATCGCGATCTGGGGCTTGGCGTTCAAACCCAACACCGATGACATGCGCGAAGCGCCCAGCCGCTACTTGATGGATGCGCTGTGGGCCGAAGGCGCCAGCGTGCAGGCCTATGATCCGGAAGCGATGTCCGAATGCCGGCGCCTCTACGGCTACCGCAACGACCTGCACCTGTGCGCCACCCGCGACGACACCCTGGAAGACGCCGACGCACTGGTGATCTGCACCGAGTGGAAAAACTTCCGCGTGGTCGATTTCGAGTTGCTCGCCGAAAAGCTCCGTTCGAAGGTGATCATCGACGGCCGCAACCTGTACAACCCGGAACAAGTGGCTGCCGCCGGTTTGCATTACAGCGGCATCGGCCTGCGCCACATTGCCCCCGAAGGGCTACGGCCATGAAGGTGCTGGTCACCGGTGCGGCCGGTTTCATTGGTGCCCATTGCGTGTTGCGGCTGCTGCGCGACGGGCATTCAGTGGTCGGTCTGGACAATTTCAACGCCTACTATGACCCGCAACTCAAGCACGACCGCGTGCAGTGGGTGCGTGAGCAGGCCGGCGATTTCCAGCTCGTCACGGTTGACCTGGCCGATGCCTCGGCCATTGACGCGCTGTTTGTCCGCGAACGGCCGCAAGTGGTGATTCACCTCGCCGCGCAAGCCGGGGTGCGTTACTCGCTGGATAATCCCAAGGCGTATCTGGACAGCAACCTCAACGGTTTCCTGAATATTCTCGAGAGCTGCCGGCATCACCCGGTCGAACACCTGATCTACGCGTCATCGAGCTCGGTGTACGGCGCCAATCAGCACACGCCCTACTCTGTGAAAGACGGCGTCAATCACCCGCTGTCGCTGTACGCCGCGACCAAGAAAGCCAACGAGCTGATGGCGCACAGTTACAGCCATCTGTTTGGCATTCCCTGCACCGGCCTGCGCTTTTTCACCGTGTACGGGCCTTGGGGCCGGCCGGACATGTCGCCGATCCAGTTTGCCCGGGCGATCAGCGAAGGCGAGCCACTGAAGCTGTTCAACTATGGCGAGCACCAGCGCGATTTCACCTACATCGACGACATCATCGAAAGCATCGCCCGCCTCACCGAATGCCCTCCGCACGCCGACCCGCACTGGGATCGCGAGCTGCCCGACCCGGCCAGCAGCATGGCGCCGTGGCGGCTGTTCAACATCGGCGGGCAGCACCCGGTCGAGCTGAAAACCTATTTGGCGCTGCTGGAAAAACATCTCGGCCAGAAAGCCATTGTCGAGCTGCTGCCGCTGCAACCGGGCGACGTGCTCAACACTTGCGCCGAGGCCAGCGACCTGGCCCAAGCCACCGGGTTTCAGCCCCGGATCGAGCTGGATGAGGGGCTTGGGCGATTCATCGCCTGGTTCCGCGACTACTACCCCACTGCCTATCGCCCACGCGCCGCTCGCGGCTGAATTAATGCGGAGGACTCCATGACTGGACATGAGAAAGGTGTGCCGATCCAGGAAATGCGCCGTGACAAGCGCGTTGACCCCGAGCACCGAATGCGTCTCGACGCGGCAATCCATCGCCAGGGTCGCGGCTGGTTCACTGGCCGCGACGGCGGTCGCCCATGGCAACTGTCACGCACCAATCGCGTGGTCGCCTGCCTCGGTGCGCTTATGATTCTGGTGCTGATCTCGCCACTGCTGCTGGGTCTGGCACTGGTCATCAAGTTCAGCAGCCCAGGTCCGGTGATGTTCGTGCAAAAGCGTACCGGTTACCGCGGCCGCAAGTTCGGCATGTACAAATTCCGCACCATGGTCGCCAACGCCGAAGAATTGAAAGAGTCGCTGCGTCACCTCAACAAGCACGGTGCCGACGCCATCGATTTCAAAATCGACCACGATCCGCGCATCACCCGCATCGGCGGTTTTCTGCGGCGCACCAGCCTCGATGAACTGCCGAACCTGATCAACGTGGTGACCGGTGACATGCGCCTGGTCGGCCCTCGCCCGACCTCGTTCAACGCTTACCGCTACAAGGACAATCACCTCGCCCGTCTGGCGATCTACCCCGGCATGACCGGCCTGTGGCAGATCTCCGGACGCAGCAATATCGACTTCGACCAGCGCGTTGAGTTGGACCTCAGCTACATCGCCGAGCAGAGCCTTTTGCTTGATCTGAAGATTCTGTTGAAAACCCCCTTCAAAGTATTCAGCGGCCACGGAGCAAGCTAATGGACGGTTCAACCAACAAAAGCCTGAGCATTGCCAACCCCAGCGAATCGAACCTGACCTCGACCGTGCTGGATCTCGACCTGCGGATCCTGTTCCTGACCGCCGCAAATCCCGGCGCCGGCACCACCACCAGTGCCTTGGCGCTGGCCAGCCAACTGGCGCAAATGAGCAGCGGCCAGGTGCTGCTGGTCGATGCCAGCCAGTCGGCGAGCAACCTCACGCAGCAGCTGAACCTGAGCAAGGAGCGCGGCCTGCGCGACTTGCTGTTCAACCCGGACAACCCGCCGCTGTTGCAGGACTGCGTGGTGCAGGTCTCGAGCCTGCCCTTCCACGTGCTGCCCAATGGCCGGCCGATCCGCACCATGGAGCACCTGACCGCCGAGCGCCTGAGCCCGTTGCTCGATCAATTGGGCAGCCAGTACCGCTTCGTGGTGATCGACGGCGACGCGGTGTATTCCGCTGCCGACACGCTGGTCATCAGCACTCAGGTCGACGGCGTGGTGTTTGTCGTACGCGCCGAAGACACCCGCTGGGAAGCCGCCCAGGCCGCCGTGCAACGCCTGACTCAGGCCGGAGCCAAAGTGGTCGGTAGCGTGTTCAACCGGCGCAAGTACTACATGCCCAAATGGCTTTACAAAAACCTCTAAGCGAACGCGAAGGATGACGCCATGAACGCCAAGATTCTTGTGCTGCTGATGCTGCCGCTTGCAGGCTGCTCGAGCACCTCCGAAACCCAGAACATGCCGGTGAATATCCTCACCGCCACCCCGGCCAACGCCCAGGCGACCGATATGCCGAAGATCGAGCAGACCCTGCGCCCGCAGGACGTGCTCGACGTGATCTTCCATATCAGCACCAGCGGCTCGGACGCTTACCGCGTGCAGTCGGGTGACCAGATCGGCCTGAACTTCACCGCTGCCAGCCAGCTCAACGGCAATCAACTGGTACTGCCCGACGGCACCATCGAACTGCCGGGCGCCAACACCTCGGTGAAAATCGCCGGGCTGACCAGCGATCAGGCACGCGAAGAAATCCAGCGCGCCTATCAGCGCAAGCAACTGTTCCAGCCCAACCGCAATCAGCTGACCGTGCAAATCATCAGCCCGCTGACCAATGAGCAAAACCTGAAAAGCGCGCTGAACCACCCGGCCACCGGCATGAGCCGCGAGATCACTGTCGGCACTGACGGCTACGCGAGTTTCCCGGAAATCGGCGCCGTGCCGCTGCAAGGCATGACCGTCAATCAACTGGAAACCTTCCTCAACCAGAAATACGCGCAACTGCCGGGCCGGATGACCGTGGACGTGCTGCTGAAATCCACCGCCGGCAACGAAATCTATGTGCTGGGCGAAGTCGGTCAACCAGGTTCCTACCCGATCCGCCGGCCGGTGTCGGTGCTTGAAGCACTGACCCTGGCCCGTGGCACCAACGTCAAGGCGCGCCTGGATTCGGTGGTGATCATGCGGCGCAATGGCAATCAGGTGCAGGCGGTGCATTACGACGTCGAAAAAGCCTTGTCCGGCGATGCCTCGCAGATCGCTTACCTGCAACCGGACGACATGCTGTTCGTGCCAAAAACCAAACTGGCCAGCGCCGGCGAACTCGCCCGCCAACTGGCCGATGTGGTGCTGTTCCAGGGCGTCGGGTTCAGCTTCGGCTACCGCGTCGACAACAAAGGCAGCAACAACAACTGACTCTCAGGTGACCGACATGAATCCAAAGGAAAACTACCTGCATGAGTTCTTCAGGATCTTCTTCGCCAACAAACAACTGGTGAAACGGGTCTTCCTGATCTTTGCAGTCATCGCCCTGCTCCTGCCGCTGGTGCTCAAACAGAGCTTCGATATCACCGCGCAGGTGATCGTGCAGTCGAAAAAACTCTCCCAGGGTGACGCCACCACGTCACTCACGGTGGACAACGCCACGTTTATTCCGCCGTCGCTGGCGGACATGGAAACCGAGAGCAATATCCTCCGCTCGCCGGCGCTGATCCGTCAGACCATCAGCGAACTGCGCGACAAGGGCGAATACACGCCTTCGCCGGGCATCTTCAGCAGACTGGTGGCCGAGCCGTTCAAGCGCTACGTCACTTCACCGCTGCGCCAATACGTGATCAATCCGCTGCGCAATGTGCTCGGGCTGGACACCGATCCGGTGCGTGACACCGCGCTCGACGCCTTCACCCAGCAAGCCATCGATAGCCTGAAAATCGAGACCCTGCCCGGCTCCAACGTGATCTCGATCATCTACAGCTTCCCCGATCCGCATCAGGGCACGACGTTTGTTTCAGCCTTGCTGCAGAACTATCTGTTCAGCCGTCAGGCCTTGCAGTCGATCGACTTGCCGCAGTCCTTCTATGAGTCGAAAAAGCATCTCTACCAGGTGCGCCTCGACGGCCTGGAAGGCAATCGCCAAGCCTTGCTGGAAAGTGTCGGCTCGTCGGATCCGAAGGAAGAAATCACCTTCCGCCTCAACGCGATCAACACCGAAGAGCAAGCCCTGAACCTGTATCAGGATCGCCTGTTGCAGAGCCAGCGCTGGCTCGAATATCTGAAAACCGCGTTGGCTGCGGCCAGCAATAACAAGCTCAACGACTACACCTTCCCCTACACCTTCACCACCACCGTCGACAACGTGGCGTTCGAAGATCGGGAAATCAAACAGATGGGCGAGCAACTGACCACCCAGGTCAGCCGCTACATGAATGACCTGGCGGTGTTCCAGCCCGGCAGTGAACCGATGCTGCTGACCCGCGAGCAGATCGCCCGCACCCGTCAGCAATTCCTCAAAGTGGTGAGTAACCGCATTCAGGAACGCACCAACGATCTGGCGGTGGTCAAGCAAGTGATCGATCAGAAAACCGCGCGCATCGCCGAGTTCAAGAACCGCATCCACGAGTTGCAGCAGACGCAAAGCAAGCTGCGGCAGATGGACACCGAAATCGATGCGCTGCACGCCGCCTTCTCGACTTACGCCCAACGTTTCGCCGAAAGCAGCACCACCGGCGCGCTCAACGACGATCTGTCCAACGCCCGGGTGCTCAGCCCGCCGTTCGAACCGACCGAAGCAGCGTTCCCGAAACCGGGCCTGATCATTCCATTCGGTTTGTTCACCGGGTTGTTGCTGGCGATTGCCTTGGTCTACGTGCGTGAGTTCTTCGATCACCGCTTCAAACACCCGGCGCAAATCAGCCACGAACTGGGTCTGCCGGTGCTGTTGGTGATCAACGACCAGAACGCGCTGCCGAGCAATCCGCACAAGAACTGGACGGTGCCAAGCTTCCTGCACTGGGTGCGCAATTGAGCACCGCATCCTCCCCGACTGCCGCGCTGCCGATCATTCATTTGCTCAGCAGCGGCGGCTTCTATGGCGCCGAGCGCATGTTGCTGGATCATTGTCTGGCGACGCCGGGTCAGCATCAGGTGCTGTTCCTCGACGCGCCGCCAGAACTGATCGCGCGCTTTCGCACGGCCGGGGTCGACTGTCGCGGCTGTGCCGGGCTGGGAGAATTGCTGCAGTATCTGCGTCAGCGCCGCAGTGAAAAACCGCTGATCAATACGCACAACTTCAAAGGGCTGTTGTTCGGTTGGGTCGGCGCAAGCCTGTTGCGCCTGCCGCTGGTGATCACCCAGCACGGCTTCACACCACGCAGTCGCAAGCAGAAGTTCTACACCTGGCTGAGTCTGCAACTGTGCCGCACCGCGTCGGTGGATCGGGTGGTTTGCGTGGCGGAAAGCATCGCCGCGCTGCACCGTCAGGCCAGCGTCCGCGCGGAGAAATTGCAGGTGATCCCCAATGGTTTGCCAGCCGCTGCGGCGCTGGTGCCTGACGCGGATCGGCAGCGCTGGCTGGTCGGTTACGTCGGCCGCTTGAGCAGCGAGAAAGGCCCGGATCTGTTTCTTGATGCGCTGATTCCGCTGTGTCACCAGCATCCACAACTGGATGCGGTGATGCTCGGTGACGGCCCGGAACGCGAAGTGTTGCAGACGCGGATCGACAACGCCGGTTTGCAGCAACGCATTCGTTTGCCCGGTTATCAGATCGCCATGCAACCGTGGTGGCGGCAACTCGATGCGCTGGTGATCAGCTCGCGCACCGAAGGCACACCAATGATTTTGCTTGAAGCCATGCAGGCCGGGGTACCGGTGGTGGCGTTCGGCGTCGGCGGCATTCCCGATGTGCTCGAACACCGGCACAACGGCTTGCTCGCCACACCGGCCGACTGCGCCGCCCTCGCCCGTCAGCTCGACACGTTGCTGAGCGAGCCGAAGCTGGCCCGGCAACTGCGCGACAACGCAAAACGCACACAACAGGATCGCTACGACCTCAAGGCGCTCGCTGAGCGCTGGTCGCAGCTGTACATCCGCACGGCACGGGAGGCACGCGCATGATTTTCCCGCTCTCGATCGTCAGTCTGCTCGGTCTGGTCTGCATCGGTTTGCTGGCCAGCCCTTATCCGTTTCTGGCGCCGGGGGCGGTGCTGGGCCTGGTGGGCTTTGCGCTGCTGTACCGCAAACCGACCTGGGGCCTGCTCGGCATTGCTGCACTGGTGCCGTTCGAGGGCTTTTTCAAGGACACGTCGTTCTCGGGCAGCAAGCTGATCGGTGCTTCACTGGCGGTGATCCTGATGCTGCAACTGGCGTTGCACCAGATTCCCTCGGAGCGCCTGCGCAGCAATATCTGGCGCTTCCTGATCTGGTTTCTGGTGCTGTACTTTCTGAGTTTGCTCAATACCGATGACCTGGGCATGTCGCTCGGCCACCTGCGCGAGCTCAGCGTCGGTCTGATTCTGTTTGTCATCACCCTGTTGATCGGCCGCGAGCTGAACCTCGATCTGTTCGCCCGCCTCGTCACCCTCGCCGTCAGCACCACCTGTGCGATGGCGATGTTCTCGGCCAAATTCCAGGATCAGGGTCGCGCCGCCGGACTGCTCGAAGACCCCAACGCGTTCGCCCTGCTGATCGCCTTTGCGATTCCGCTGGGGCTGCTACTGGTGATCCGCAGCCCGAACCTGCTGCACCGGTTGTTCTGGGGCGGTTGCTGCCTGATGCTGTTGGGCGGCATGACCAAAACCGAATCGCGCTCGGGTCTGGTGGTCTTGGCCTTGAGCCTGCTGATCGGCTGCTGGCATTACCGCACCCAACTGACACGGATTCGCCCTCGGCATCTGGGCTTCGCCATGCTTGGCGCAGCGATCGTGATTCCGCTGGCGATCTACGCAATGCCCGCCGGTTACATGGCGCGCATCCAGTCCCTGAGTATTCTCAGCGCCGGTTCCAAGGCTCAGGACGAATCCCTCGGGCGCCGCGCCTCGTACATCGTCGTCGGCAGTCAGATGATCCGCGAGAACCCGCTGCTCGGCTCCGGCCCCGGCACCTTCCCGCTGCACTACGCGACCACGGGTTACGCCAAGGCGTTTTCGGCCAACCGCAAAATCGGCGACCTCTATCGTCGTGCGCACAACACCTACCTGGAAATCTTCAGCGAACTGGGGATTCCCGCCGGGCTGTTGTTCGTCGGCATGCTCGGTCTCGGCCTGTACAACCTGATCCGCGCACGCGCCGCGTGGATGTTGCGCCGCGAATGGCATCAGGCGGACATGATGACCCACCTCGGCGTGAGCTTCCTGTCGCTGACCTTGTTCCTGATGTTCCTCAGCGCACCGAACCAGAAATACGTGTGGATCATGCTCGCCATGACCAGCGTCCTGCGCCTGAAAGCCGAGCAGGCGCCCCTGAGCACGGAGGCAAAGGCATGAGCCGCATCAGCATCGTCATCCCGATGTTCAACGAGGCGCGGCACATTGGCCGCACCTTGCTTGCCGCGCAAAAAGCTGCCCACGCGGCCAATGTCGAGTGCGAGTTGATCGTGGTCGACAACGGCTCGACCGATCAGGGACCACACATCGCCCGCCAGTTCGGCGCGCAGGTGCTGGTGCAGCCGGGTTTGTTGATCGGCGCCCTGCGCAATCGCGGCACGGCCATCGCCACGGGTGAATGGCTGGCCTTCATCGACGCTGACATTGAAATGCCGGAGAGTTGGCTCAAGCCGTTGTTCGACATTGAGGCCAGCGGCCAGGCCGATGTCTTCGGCCTTGATCTGCACACCCCCGCCGAAGCGCCGTGGTACGCCACAGCCTGGCAACGCCGCACCGCGCGCGCGTCGTCGCAGGCGTCCCACGTCGTTGACTGGCTGCCCAGCTCAAACCTGCTGATGCGCCGGGGCTGGTTCGACAAGGTCGGCGGTTTCAACGAAAGCCTGCGCACCGGCGAGGACAAGGAATTCACCCTGCGCCTGCACGAACAGGGTGCGCGGCTGCTGTCGATCAATGACAACGTCGCCCTGCACTGGGGTTACGAAATGAACTGGCGCGAATGGATGGGCAAGGAGTTGTGGCGTCAGGGCAGTCACCTGCAACTGCTGCGCACCCATGGCTTCAGCCTGCGCCTGTTGCGCTTTCCGGTGCTGTCGCTGCTGGTGTGGTTGCTGGACTTTCTGGCGATTTCAGCGCTGCTCGACGGCTTTCCGCATCACGCGATCGTCATGGTCAGCCTGACACTCCTACCGGGACTGGTGCTCAGCCTGCGGCAAAGCTTCAAACACCGCAATATCGGCCTGACCCTGCAGCTGTGGGGCCTGCACTGGGTGCGTCTGCACCTGGCCGGTGCCGCGTTCATTTTGAGTCTGTGTCATTGGAACGCCAGGAGGCCTGCCCGTGGCTGAGTTCATTTTCTGGATGTGCCTGGTGCTGCCGGTCTACGCCTATGTGGGCTACCCGCTGCTGCTGACGATTCTGGCGCCGCTGTTCCCGGCCTGGCGTCACACGCCGGCGCCGCCATTGAGCGTCAGCATCGTGATTGCCGCGCACAACGAGGCGCGGCACATCGAACACAAGTTGCGCACCTTGCTGGCGCAGGATTACCAGCCGGCCTCGCTGCAGATCATTCTCGCCAGTGACGGCTCGACCGACGACACCGTGACCTGCGCACACAAGGTCGTTGATCCGCGCATCACCGTCCTCGATCTACCGCGCCAAGGCAAAGCGGCGACGTTGAATGCCGGCGTGGCCCTCAGCACCGGCGACATTCTGGTGTTCACTGACGCCGACAACCAATGGTCGCGCGAAACCCTTGGGTATTTGCTCGCGCCACTGAGTGATCCGAATGTCGGCGGTTGTGCCGGGCACATGGTGATTCCGGTCACCGGCGGCGGTTTGAGCGTGGGTGACAGCCTCTATCGGCATTACGAAGGCTGGCTGCGCCGGGTCGAGAATCGCACCGGGTGCATGGTCTCTGCCGACGGCGCCCTGCTCGCCCTGCGCCGCGAGCTGTTCCAGAGCGTGCCGGCCGAGGTCAACGACGATTTCTTTATCAGCACCTGCGCGCCGGTCGCGCACAAACGCATCGTCTACGTGCCGGAAGCGCAAGTGATCGACCATGGCGTGGATGAGGCGGACAAGCAATTCCGCCGCCGCCAACGCGTCACCGTCGGCGGTCTGCAAAGCCTCGCCCAGCGCCGCGAACTGCTCAATCCGCTGAAATATGGCCTGTATTCGATCGCGCTGATCAGCCACAAACTGATCCGCCGTCTCGCACCGATCCTGTTGCTGCCGCTGCTGCTGAGCAACTTCTGGCTGTGGGAAGACCACGGTTTCTATCGCTTGGCCCTGATCGCGCAACTGTTCGGCTATGCCGTGGCGATTGCCGGTTTGCTGGATTCGCAACACCGCTTGCCGAAACCCTTCCGCCTCGCCGCGTTTCTGCTGGTCACCCTCGCCGGGATGAGTCTTGGCCTGTGGCAGTTCCTGCGCGGTCAGCGGTATGCCCAGTGGAATCCGGAACAGAACCGTTAAGAGGACCGAAGCCATGGCGATCAAACAATTACTCAAACGCACCAGTGGCTGGCTCTATCTCAACTCGTCCATGGGCCGCAACCAATTGCAGGGCGCCGGGGTGATTCTGATGCTGCACCGGGTGTTATCGAACGACCGCGCCGCCGACCTGCCGCACCGCAACGAACTCTGCGTAGGGCCGAAAGCCTTCGAGCATTTGCTGATGTGGCTGCGCAAGCATTTCGATTGCGTGCCGCTGATGGAAATCCTTCAGCCCAACTCACTGCGTACCGAACGCCCACGGGTGGCATTGACCTTCGATGACGGCTGGCGCGACAACGCGGTGAACGCCTTCCCGCTGCTGCAAAAACATCAGGTGCCGGCGAGCATTTTTCTCTCCACCGATTTCATCGGCAGCCGTCAGCGCTTCTGGTGGGAAAGCCTCGGCGAAACCCTGTGGGGCAGTCATGGCGACAAGGCGCGGATGCATCTGATCGAATGCCTGCATGCCATGCATCACCCGTTGCCGGTGCTGCTGGATGACATCGACGTCGACCGTCGCAGCCTGGCATTGCTCCATTACCTGCAAGGGCTGAAGTCGATTGACTCGCAGGAGCTGGAACGGCTGACCGATGAATGCCCGCAGGAGTCGCAACCGCAAGCGCTGGACTGGCATCAGGTGCGCGCGCTGGAGGCGTCCGGGCTGGTGCGTTTCGGTCCGCACGGCGCCAGTCACGCCATCCTCACCGGTCTCGACGATGTGCGCCTGAGCGAAGAAATCAGCCGCAGCCGTGACGCCCTGCACAACGGCTGCAATCGTGCGCTGCCGGTGTATTGCTACCCCAATGGCGACAACGATGAACGCGTGCGCCAACAGATTGCCCGTCACGATTACCCGTTTGCGCTGGGCACCGGCACCGGCATTTATCGCGGCGAAGGCGATCCGCTGAACCTGCCGCGCTTCGGTGTCAGTCAGCGCACCGCGCGTAATCCGGAGTTGCTGTCGTGGCGGATTTTTCGCGGGGCGCGGCCATGAGCCGAAGCAATTACCTCAAACATTTGGCGCTGAGCATGGGCACCAAACTGGCGATGATCGCCCTGCGCTTGCTGCGCAATGTGCTGCTGGCGCGGATTCTCGGGCCGAGCGAGCGCGGGCTGTTTGCGTTGCTCAGCACCCTGCCGGATCTGATCAGCGCCGCCACCAGTGGCGGCTTGAATTCGGCGGTGGGTTATCAGGCCGCCAAGCAGCGGCCGATGGGTTTGTTGCTGAGTCAGGTGTTGGTGTTCGGCTGTTTGCTCGCGGCGTTGCTGACCTTGCTGGTGGTGGCCCTGGTGCGTGAGTTTGGCACCGAGCTGGATGTGACGATGCAGCTCGGTTTGCTCGCTTGGCTGTTGTTGCTGGCAGTGCCGCTAACGGTATTGAAAAGCGGCCTGCTGACACTGCACAACGCCTCGGGTGGCGTAGTCGCATTCAATGCCTTGCGCCTGGTCGAGTCGCTGGCGCCGCTGTTGCTGTTTCTCGCATTGTTCTGGATGTGGCAAAGCGCGGCCCTGGAAGCGGCGCTGATCAGTTGGCTGGCCGGCATCAGTCTGGTAGTGCTGGTCGGTTGGGTCTGGCTCAAACGCGCACAACCGTTGCAACTGCAATGGGACCGCGCCAGCCAGAACGAACTGCTGCGCTACAGCGCGCGCAGCCATCCGGATCTGTTGTTCCAGCAAGTGATCCTGCGTTCGGATTACCTGTTCATCGGCGCCCTGCTCGGCAGCACCGCCCTCGGCCACTACGCTATGGCCAGCGCCGCCGCCGAACTGCTGCTGATCGTTCCGGAAGCAGTCACCACGCCACTGATGAAACGCCTGCTGCAGCAAGACGAAGGCATGGACAAGGTCACGCCGCTGGCCCTGCGCCTGACCGCCACGGTGATGCTCGGCGCGTGTCTGACCATGGCGGTGATTGGCGAATGGCTGATCGTCACCTTGTTTGGTACGGCGTACCAACCGGCGTATCCGGCGCTGCTCGCCTTGCTGCCGGGGCTGTTGGGCCTGTGCTACGCGAGCATTCTGCGCCTGGACCTGTTGGGCAAGAATCGTCCCGGCACGGTGTCGTTGCTGATGGGCCTCGGTGCCCTGCTCAATCTGGCGCTGAATCTGGTGCTGATTCCGGCTTACGGCATCGTCGGCGCGGCGGCGGCTTCGTCGATTGCCTACCTGGCGGTGACCGTGGCAATGCTGGTGCTTTACTGCCGTTTGAGCGACGTGCCGTTCTGGCAAACCCTGATCATTCTGCCGCGCGACGTCACACCGATGTGGCTGATGCTGCAACGGCGCAAAACCGCATGAAAGGCCTGGTCTTGCTGTTCGGTCTCGGCCTGTCGCTGGACGCCTTCGCGGCGTCGATGCGCTGGGCCGAGATTCGTGACGGCAGCCTGTATCTGCAAACCGATCGTCCGGACACGCTGACCGTGCGCTGGACGCCGGCGTGGCAGGCCGATGCCAATGAAGAGCATCTGTATTTGCTCGATGGCCAGGGCAAACTGGCAGGTGATCGTTTTATAAAGGCCAGTGAAATTCGTGGCAGTCAGAGCTGGCCACTGCTGCCCGGCGCGGCGAGTTATCGGCTGGAAATTCCCGGCTACAGCTTCCGCAATTACCGCGTCGAACATGACGAGCACACGGTCGCGCTGTTCGCCCCGGCGAAAGTGCATTTCAGCGTCGACACCCGCAACGGCGACGAGTTGTATTTCAAGGTTGCGCCAGGTGAACACGCGGTGCTGGCGGGCAAGTTTCACGGAGGTGTCAGCGGGTTGCAGGCACAGCGGGTCGGCGCTGAGCAGCAACTGACGCTGGCATTGAAACCGTATCGCGCCTACTGGCAGTTCGATCAGGTCGCCCTGCCCGTCAGCGAGCGCGAGCAAGTCTGGCGCTTGCGTCTGCAAGGCAGCGGCAAAGCGGCGTTCTGGCTGGATGGCACGGCCAACCTGTTCGCGCAGAACCCGCAGCAACTGAAAGCGCTGCGTGAAGACGCCGGTCAGACGCATCTGGTCTTGCACGACAAAGTGCTCGGGCGCACGCCGGACCTGGGCATCGCCCTGCCCTACGTGATGCCGCCACCCGCCAGTCATGCCGCGTTCGATGCGCTGAAACCGACGGCGGCGAGTTACTACAGTTTTGTCGACGTGACGGCGAAGAATCCGCAGTTCGAAGACGCGTTCCGTCAGGTGTATCAGGAGCGTTTCGGCATCAGGCAGGACATCACCTTGCTCGCCGGCAGTCAGCGCCAGGCTGACTTGCGCGCCGATGTGCAAAGCAACGGCGGGCTTGATGCGTGGTTAGCCAGCACCCGAGCGCTGGGTGGCAAGGGCACCCACTACATCGGTTTTGCCGATGAGCCGAACCTCAACTATTCCAGTTACGCGCAGTATCAGGCGATTTTCACCAGCATGGCGCGGCAGGTGCGCAGCGATCCGGCCAATGCCAAGGCCGGCGTGCGCATCGCCATGCCGGCCAGTTCGCGGCTGGTCAACGGGCCGTTTGCCAATAACGCTGCGGACAAGCGCGGCATCGATTGGGCGCGGCGTCTGCTCAGCGAATCCGGCGATCAGGTTGACGCACTGGCGTGGCACGAATGGATGATCCGCGACCTGCTCGCCACACGAGTCTATCGCGACAGCGTGCGCCGCGCGGCCGAATTGGTTGGCCTCGATGGCAAAGGCCAGCCGCGCAAAGCCTTGTTGCTCGACCAGACCAATCTGTCCAGCGGCTCCAGCCTCAGCCCTTATGATCAGGAAACCCACTACACCTCGCTGTGGTGGGCGTCGGTGGTGATCAACGCGTCGCAGGATGGCTTGTTGACGATGCTCAACTGGTTCCAGGCCGCCGATGAGCCGCAGTACCCCAAGGGCATGCTGCGCGTCTCGGCCGATGAACAACACTTCGAGCTGAAGCCGGTAGGCCTGGCCCAGCAATTCATAGCCCAACACTGGCTGCATCAGGTGCTGTGGCTGGAAAACGATGCCTTTGAAGTCGATGTGCTGGCGATGGCCGGCGACGATCAGCGCGTATTGCTCGGGGTAAATAAAGGCACTCGACTGCAACGTGTGGACCTGGCCGGCGCCAAGTGTCCGCTGAACAACGGCGCCCTGCGCTACTTCGGTGCTGACAATCGCAGTCGCGACGCGCCGTTTACCTGCCAGGACGGGCGTGTGCGTTTCGAGCTGCCGGGGCAAACCCTGTTCGCCCTCGGCTGGAGCGCTTCATGAACCGTCCGTTGATGTTCAGCCGCGCAGGCCTGTGGCCGCGCGATGCCTCGTCATCAGGAGCCAAAACCATGAACATGCTAAGCAAACTGACTGAACACCTGCGGCAGAAAGGACTCACTGCTACCGCCAAAAAAGCGTGGAAACACTACATCTTTTCCCATCAGGAACTGCTGTGGATGGAGCGCGATCTGGTCAGCCCGGTGCCGCCGCACAACCTCAAACCGTACCCGCCGCTGCGGGTGGTGAAGATCACGGCGGACAACGCCAGCGCCTTCGCGCGCTACTTCGGCGACCGCGTCGGCACCATGGCGGAGCTGGCCAAAGAAGGTCACACCGGGCACATGCACCTGGACGATCAGGGCGATGCCGTGGCGTTTATCTGGGGCAGTTCGCGGGACTATTTCGACCGGCACTATTACGGTTGCATGTTTCCGGTGAAACCCGGCGAGTTCTTCGAGTTCGGCGGTGAACTGACCCGCGCCTACTGGGGCAGCGAGTTGTCGGTGGATCTGCAACTGGAGCTGTGGAAAGCCATGGCTGCACAGGGTTGCGACAAGGTTGTCGACGTCTGCGAATTCCACAACATCCCGGCGCTCAAGCTGCACTTGCGCATGGGCTATACCGAGCAGAACCGCATCATGAATGTGTACACCTTGTTCGGTCGCTGGCGTTTCTACCGCGAAAGCCGCTACAGCGGTTCGCGTCTGGATGCGCTGCGCAAACCTTCCCGTCCACCCGTAACAGCCACGGCGGCCTGAGTCTATGGTGACGCGATTCGAATGGCGCACTTCGCTGTGCGCCGCCGATTTCCCGGAAGCAGCGTATGAAGCGCTGCGCCTGCGGGTGACGGATCACACGCCGTTCAACCACCTCGGTTGGTTGTGCGCGGCCGAGCAGGCCCTTGGCGCGGATGAGCGTTTGCACATTCTGCTGAGGTGGGAAGCGGACGAATTGCGTCTGTGCCTGCCATTGGTGGCGAGTCGCGAGCGCTTTGCCGGCCTGCCGTTCCGGGTCGTGCATCACTTGGGGTATCCACTGGCCGATCGTTTGGCGCTGTTGTCTTTGCTTGGCCATGAAGACATGCGCAAGGCCTTGCTGTTGATTCACCAACGGCTGCCCCACGCGTTGCTGCAACTCAATGAGTTGTCCGAACCTGCGGGTGAGGAAAGTGCGCTGACCGAATGGATGGCGCGCAGTTCCACCGCTGAACGACGCCTGAGTTGTCGGGTGCCGGTGCATCTGATCAGCGAGGCCGATCATCAGGAAGTCTCCGGCGACCCGCGCTACAAGCTGCGGCGGGCACGCAAGCGGATCGCCGCGTGCGGTGCCGAAGTGCGGCGCATCGTGCCCGATGCGTTGAGCATGGGCCCGCTGTTAAAGGTTATCAGCGACGTCGAAGCGGTGAGCTGGAAAGGCGACGAAGGCGTGGGGATTTTCGCCAGCGAACGCAGCCGCCAACTGATCGAGCGCGCCTTCACCGCCCTCGCCGGCCAGGGCCTGGTGCGGGTGGTGACGCTGGAACTGAATGGCCACTGCATCAGTTATCGCCTCGGTCTGCTGGAGCAAGGACGGCTCTACGATTACAACCTCGCCTTCCTGCCGCAATACGCCGATCTGGGCAGCGGCCGGGTGTTGCTGGAGGAATGGATTCGCTGGGGGCTGGACGACAACTGGCGCTGGATCGACGCCTCGCGGGTCAGCCTGGAAAACTCCAGTCATCAACTGCACGAACGCATGACCGGACAACTGGAGCACTGGCGCTGGAGTTTTTATTCCTGGCGGCCGAGTGGTCTGGTGCTCGGCCTGGGCCTGCGCCTGTGGCATCGCCTCAAACCGCACGTACAAGCCTGGCGCGCCCGTCGTACCGAGCCTGCGAAACCCACACCGAAACCTGTCGCGATCACCACGGAGGGCGAACATGCCTCGCCAAGTCATAGTCAACGCTGACGATTTCGGCCTTAGTCCGAACGAAAATTCGGTGATCTTCGCCGCGTTTCAGGCTGGGGTCATCAGTTCTGCCACCGCCATGGCCAACATGCCGGCGTTCGAAGCGGCGTGTGCCATGGCGCGGCATCCGACGTTGCAAGGTCGGGTCGGGCTGCACTTCAACCTGACTTACGGACGACCACTGAGCCTGGGGATTCTGGCGCGTCGCACCTTTTGCGATGACTTCGGCGTGTTTGACCTCAGCCTGCCCCGCCACAGTTTCTGGCTGGGCCGCGAGGATCGCGAGGCGGTACGCGAAGAATTGCAGGCGCAGTGGCAGCGCTGCGTCGATCACGGCATGCGTCCCAGCCACATCGATTCTCACCAGCACGTGCACAACATCTGGCCGATCGGCGAGATCGTCGCGCGGTTTGCCGCGCATCAAGGTGTACCGATTCGGCTGGCGCGCAACCTGGGGCAGAACCTCAATTTGCCCAAACGTGTGTTCAAGGGATTGCTCAATTGGCGTTTGCAGAGTCTGGCCGGCGTTACCGCCGACTATGTGTGCACGCCGATCGACCTGCGCAACGGCAACGCGCCGACCGACGGCGTGCTGGAAATCGTCGCCCACCCGACGCAACTCGGCGCCGATTTCGGTGACGCCTATCTCAACCCGAACGAGTCATTGAGCCTTGTGCTAGAGCAGCGGCTGACGGGCGTTGCGCGGGTTTCCTATAGCGATCTGAACAAGAATTTTCTACGCGGGGCGACGGCACTCGATTGAGTTACACACGTTGAAATACTTTCCAAAGTGGCCCTTTGAAATTAACTGGCCAGCCTGATCTATACCCACAAAAGCACCATCCACCACACCCGGGCTGCGGCCACGGAGGGCATCATGAGCGTGATCGAAAAACTACAAGAGCGCATCCGGCAAAAAGGCTTCGGCCGCACGTTCGGCACGTTGTGGAAACGCTACGTGTTCTTCCATTGGGAACTGTTGTGGATGGAGCGTGACCTGGTCAGCCCGGTACCGCCGCACAAGCTGCGGCCTTACGACG
The DNA here is from genome assembly GCF_054682705.1 of Pseudomonas sp. H1_D05. NCBI lineage: Bacteria > Pseudomonadati > Pseudomonadota > Gammaproteobacteria > Pseudomonadales > Pseudomonadaceae > Pseudomonas > Pseudomonas sp. H1_D05. The sequence goes on along the minus strand of NZ_CP162825.1, from coordinate 4,265,821 downwards.
GACTGCGCAAAGTCGATATCACGCCGCAGAATGCCATCGCGTTCACCAAGCATTTTGGTGACCGGGTAGGCACCATGGCGGAACTGGCGGCCGAGGGTCACACCGGGCACATGTACCTCGATAAGGATGACCACGCCGTCGCGTTTATCTGGGGCAGCATTCGTGATTATCACGACCGTCACTATTATGGCTGCACCTTCCCGGTGAAGCCCGGCGAGTTCTTTGAATTCGGTGGTGAGATGACCCGTGCGTATTTCGGCAGCAGCCTGTCGGTGGACGTGCAGGTGGCGCTGTGGGAGGCGATGGCCGCGCAGGGTTGCGACAAGGTGGTGGATGTTTGCGAGACGCACAATATTCCGGCGCTGAAGCTGCATCTGCGCATGGGTTACCACGAGCAGGGCCGCGTGATGCACGTTTACTGCCTGTTCGGGCGCTGGAAGTTTTTCCGCGAAACGCGGTATGAGGGTTCGCGTCTGGAACCGCTGCGCAAACCGGGGCGGCCGGTGGTGAGTGCGGCGGCGCAGGCTTGATTCAACTCTGAAATATTCAGCGGCAGTGATGCCGTCATCGCGAGCAGGCTCACTCCTACATTTGAAATGCATTCCCCTGTAGGAGTGAGCCTGCTCGCGATGAGGCCGGTAGCCGCGCTGATTATTTTCAGGCCTTGCTGGCGACCAAGGTAAAACACATCGGCAGCTGCGCTTCCTGATTCAAATACCGGTCATACACCTCTTCCCGATTCGAATGCGCATACTCCCTGAAGTGCGCAATATTCAGCCCTGCCCCGATGGCACCACCGAAAATCGCCCCCAGCGTGTGCACAAACCAATACGACTTCGCCGCCTGCTGCTCAACCTTGCCGACATAGACAATCGGTTCTTCCTGCACAAACGGTTCGGCGCGGAAGTACGAACTGGCGAGGCGATAAGGATCTTCCGCATCCGGGTCGACCATTTCCAGGAACGGATGGGTTTCGTAGATCACCAGTTTCCCGCCCGGTTTCAGCGTTGAAGCGACATGGCGGAAAAACTCGCCGATGTCCGGCATCCAGTTCAAAACACCGATGGTGATCAGCGCCACATCGAAGCGATTGTGCAAGGACGCTGGCAAATGATGGATATCGCTTTCGATGAACTCGGCTTTGTGCGGTGAACGCTTGTTCAGCTCGCGGGCCTGTTCTAGAAACGCCGCCGATTGATCGACGCCGACCACGCTTCTGGCACCAAGCGCAAACAGCGAGAGACTCTCACGGCCATTGTTGCAGCCCAGTTGAATCACATCCTTGCCATCGACCTCCAGCAACCCGCTCAGGGTCTCATCGAGGCAAGAGAAATCCGCCTGTGCGACTTCGCCGAGCAAGGCCTGCCAATCAGGCGAATCCTGGTGATGGCGGGCGGAATCGTTCCACGCCTGTCGATTGCTTTCGATGGCGGTTTTATTGTTGGGCACTTCCATGGCGCACTCCGGACGATGCTCGTGATTGAGCGGATCCGAGTCTAGATCAGCCCGGCAATTGCGGTTGTTGCAAACTTGTAAGCCAATTCCTGCGGCAACTCCTACATATCAGGGTGTTCTGGCCTACAAATGTCGGCGAATTATCAAAACAGATAAAGGACACGGCTGACTATTCAACTCTGCTCACGTGGATACCCTCACAAAGCGCAGTCATCCGACGCGCACAAAAATGGCTAAGGAGGCTTAACCATGAGCCAGACTTTGACGAATTTCGACGTGATAGCACTGCTGGACAGTGACGAAGCCATCAGCGAATACCTGTCCCAGGTTCTTGCAAATGGGGATAACGAAGAGTTTCTTCGCGCAATCGGCTATGTGCTCAAGGCCTGCGCACAACCGGGGCACGTGGTCAATCACCCGGTTGTTTGAATGTCGGGCAGCTATAGTTAATAGCCTTGGGGAAAACCGCACTCGCAGGTGCCGCCATGCATATGCTCGATCGGCTGTTGTTGACCGGCTGTCTGCTCGCTGCCACTCAGGCGCAAGCGCTGGACAGCAATTTCAATTATTACGGGCCCAACCAGCCCTTCGCCCACCCTGCCCCGTATTCACTGAGTTCCACACCGCTTAAGCCTTACGACGATACGGCGCCGCAGGATTTTGTAGTGATCCCGGGTGACCATGAGTTCTACGATTCACAACTGCCGACTGTGGCGGACGCGACGGTGCGGGTGTTTATCCGCACGTACGATGCCGAGCGCGGGATTTATGTGAATGACGAGGTGCTGGATCCGGGTTGTTTGCTGGAGTGTTTGAGTCGGCAGCAGCATTGATCCTGACTACCAAGTATTAACCAGACACCACAAACCCTGTGGGAGCGAGCCTGCTCGCGAAAGCGGTGGATCAGTCACTTTAATGTTGGCTGACACACCGCATTCGCGAGCAAGCTCGCTCCTACAGGGGAAATGCGGTGTGCCTGGGTTACCACTGCCGTTTATCCGGGCGGGCGAGGCCGAGTTTTTCGATGCGGTAGCGCAGCATGTCGCGGCTCAGGCCCAGCAGGCGCGCGGATTTGGTGACGTTCCAGTCGGTCTTGTCGAGCATTTTGCGCACCATGTCGCGCTCGACTTCCGGCAGGTTCATCGACTCGGTGTTGCTCGCCGGCCGTGGTTCGTAGTGCATCGGTGCTTCATGAATATGCAGCGGCGGCTCGTCGACCAGGCTCATGCACACGTTGAGCTGATGCGCAGCGATGGTGTCGCTCGGCGCCAGCAACACGGTCTGCTCGAGCATGTTGCGCAGCTCGCGCACGTTGCCCGGCCAGGTGTAACTGAGCAGCAGCTCTTCGGCCTGCTGACTGAAATGCAGATTCGGTTTGCCATAGCGTTTGCCGTGGCTGGCGAGAAAGTGCCGCGCCAGCAACAGAATATCGTCGCCCCGGGCATACAGGCGTGGCACTTTGATCGAAATGATCCGCAGGCGGAAAAACAGATCGCGGCGGAATTTGCCCTGCTGCACCATCTGTTCAAGATTGCAGTTGGTCGCACTGATCACCCGCAGATTGACCTTGCGCTCCTTCACCGAACCGACCCGGCGAATGGTGCGGTCCTCCAGCAACTTCAAAATCTTCGCCTGCAAGAGCAGATCCATCTCGCCAATCTCATCCAGAAACAGCGTGCCACCATCCGCGGCTTCCACCAGACCAACGCGACGATCCTTGGCGTCGGTGAACGCACCTTTCTCATGGCCGAACAGCTCCGACTCGACCAGATTCGATGGAATCGACGCGCAGTTGAATTCAATGAACGGCCCTTTGCTACGCGGACCGTCGAAGTGCAACGCGCGGGCCACCAACTCTTTGCCGGTGCCGGTCTCGCCTTCCACCAAAACCGGCGGTAGATCGGTGTTGGCCATGCGTCGCTCGGCGTCGAGCAACTGGCCGATGGTATTTTTCAGGTACTGCATCGGCGCCGAATCACCAATCAGCGCCTGCACCCCGGATTTCTGCGCCTCGCGCTCCTGATAGAACGACAGCGTGCGCTCCATTCGTTCGGTGGCCAGAGCCTTGTCGAGCAGCAGTTTCAGCTCCGGTAAAGCCACCGGTTTGGTGACGTAATGAAAGGCGCCCTCCTTCATCGCCACCACCGCATCTTCGACGTTGCCGTAACCGGTCATCATGATCACTTTGAGATCCGGCGCGCTGATGCGCAGCTTCTGGATCAGGTCGTGACCGCTCATGCCCGGCAGCGAGTTGTCGGTCAGCACAATGTCGGGCATGAAGGTTTCCAGTTGCGCCAACGCGTCTTCGGCCGAATGGCAGACGGTCACCTCGAAGTCCTTGCGCTCCAGGTAGGTCTGAATATTCTCGGCCAGCAGTTCGTCATCCTCGACCAGCAGAATGCTGTGTTCCATATTCCCCTCCCGATGCCACTTTGAAGTTGAGACTGACGCGGGTTCCCTCCTGCTCGCGGCTGGTCAGCACGACCGAACCTTCAAAACGCTCCATGATTCTTTTGACCAACGCCAGACCAACCCCGAGGCCGCCCTGTTTGGTGGTGAAAAACGGTTTGAACACCAACAGTTGCTGCTGCGCGCTCATGCCCTTGCCGGTGTCGCTCACGGTCAGGCGCACGCGGTCGGGCTGCGGCGATTCGAATTCGACGCTGAGCACACCGCCCTTGGGCATCGCTTCCAGGGCGTTGGCAAACAGGCTATTGAGGATTTGCGTGAGCAGCACCTTCTGGCTGACGACCGGCGCGCAATTCTGCGCAGTGAAGCGCACTTCGACGTTGCAGCGTTTGATCAATGCTTCGAAGGCGCCAACGGTGTCTTCGACCGCCATCACCAGGTCCACCGCCTCGCCGTCGTCGTTCATCGGCCGCAGCGACACCAGCAACTCGCGCACCCAGCGCGACATGCGATCGACCTGGCTGATGATGTCGCCGATGTTGCGCTGCGCACCGGGGCTGGCGATTTCCTGGGCCAGTTCGGCGCTGGAGCGAATGGTCGCCAGCGGATTACGCAGACTGTGCGCCACCGCCGAAGACATCTCGCCGAGGGCGACAAAGGTCTCATTGCTGATCAACTGTTGCTGCTGGCTCTGCAGCAGTTTCGCCGCGCGGCGGACGATCCAGAACAACGCGAGAAAGATCGCCGCACCACCGAAACAGGTCGCCGCCCAGATCGAGGCGAATCCACGGTCGATGCGGTCGACCAGATCCGCCGGTTCCTTGTAGATCTCGACCATGGCGACGACTTTGCTTTTGTCGGCGTTGAACATCGGGATGTAGTTCTCGATGAACAAATACTTCGGCTCGCGCAGTAACTGCTGCTCGGGTTTCTCATCGTCGATCTTGTGATAACTGGAAGACACCGCGACTTTCATCTCGAACGATTCGTCGAGTTCGTCGTCATCCTCGAACTTGACCCCGATCAGTTCCGGATTGGTCGACCAGATCACCGTACGATCCAGCGCGTACACCGTGGCCAGGAGAACGTCGGGCAGGTGTTGGACATGGTCGAGGAACTCGGCGCGGGCGGCTGCATGGGCAACGGGATCGACATCGGGAAAGTTGTCGTCCTGGCGCGGGTCGAGCATTTCGCCCATGGTGCGCGCCGGGGTGATACCGGCGTGGCGTATTTCCGCTGCGCCGATGGCCTGAACGAATTGCGCCGTCAGCAACGCATCGCGCTCAACGCTTTCAGTGACGATGAAGCGCGTGGAGATATAGCCAAGGCCCACCGCCACGGCGGCAATGATGAAAAAACTCGCGAGCGAGAACCAGCGCAGCAGATTGAACTGTTCGCGCCAGCTCTTGCCCATTGCCGCCGGGGTGTCCGGCGCAGGTGTTTGTTGTGCTTCCAGTCGCTGCATGGGAGTGCCCTGGAGGTTTTGTATCGAGCCAGTTACTGCCATCAGTGTAGGTGGCTCTGACCGCGACACACGGTTCAATGATGCTATTTCGCCGCTACCGCATCTGACTCACCGTCGCGGCTGGATCGCCCGGTTTTACTGGCGTCAAAGCACCGTCGGCCACGGCCGTGGTGGATGGTTGCTGGCGCTCGGTTTCGTCACTGAGAAAATCGATGATCGACTGTGTTGATTGCTCGTCAAGGCGCAGGTTGGGCATCGGGATTCGCTCGAATTGTTCGTAGAGTTGCAAGGCAATCGGGTCTTTTTCCGCGAGCAGGCGATCCGGCTCGCGGATCCAGCGGTTCAGCCACTTCGGATCACGGTGACGGGTCACGCCGATCAGGTCAGGGCCGATGCTGCGCATGCCAAGGCCCTGGCCATCCATTGGGCCGAGGCTGTGGCAGGAGGCGCAGCGGGTGCGGAACAGTTCTTCGCCATTGCTCGGCGGACGAATGTCCGGGGCATTGGCGTAGCTTTCTTCGATGCTCGGCTGCTTCCAGTTCTGCAAGGTGTTGGCCAGTTGATCGGCGAGGATCCACGGGTTTTCGAACGGCGAAGCTTTCATCCAGCGCCCGGTGGTCTGGTTACCGACGATCAGGCTGAGGTTGTGGTCCTTGTTGCGGCCGTTGTCGACGCCTTCGATAAACAGCCCGAGTTTTTTGCGCAGGTCGGTGACGTCTTCGAACTCGCCGGTGAGAAACCTCCAGCCGGGGCCAACTTTAAAGCGCTGCGAATAGGCCTTGAGCACTTCGGGCGTATCACTGAGCGGATCGATGCTGATCGAGTAGAAAAAGATGTCCTGGCCGACCCGATCACCGAGCAGTTTTTGCACCTGGCGCAGGCGCGCGGTTTCCAAGGGGCAGGAATCGCTGCACGAAGTGAAGATGAAGTTGATCACCACCACTTTGTCTTTGATCAGGTCATCGAAGAAATGCACCTGCTGACCGTCCTGATCGGTCAGCAAGGTGTTGGGGAAATAGTCGCCACCCCACGGGGTGGCGGATTCACTGGCCGCAGGTGGTTCGCCGACGCTGGCCTGATGCGCCAGCAGCACACGGCTGGCGAGCACACAGACCACCAGCATCAACACCAGGTGCATGCCCAGCGCCCGGGAGCGCGGGGTATGCACGGGTTGGCTGTCACCGTGGCGACGGTTCATGGCTTGATCACCACTTGTGGGCCCATACCGTCGCCGCTGCGGAAGGTAGGCAGCGCGGCCGAGTTGACGTAGCGCACACCGTCCCAGCTTGGCAGTGGGGTTGGCATCAGTTGCAGCTGACCGGGTTTCTCCAGGTCCCAACGCAGCAGCATCGAGTTGTCCTCATGCTGAGTGTTGTGGCAGTGCTCCATGTAGGTCCCGGCGAACTCGCGGAAGTTGATCGCCATCTCGACGTTGTCCAGACCATCCGCTTCAGAACCAATCCGATAGACATCTTTGCGCGCCCATTTTTCCCATTCCGGCGGTGCCTTGCCGCCGCGACTGAGAATAATGCCCTCCTCGAAGTGCACGTGCACCGGATGGCTCCAGCCCGTGCCGCCAGCCTTGATCTTCCACACCTCCAGCGTACCGAACCCGGTGACACCGGCATCGGTCGGGCCACTGGACAATTGGGTCGAGGCATTGAGTCGGCGTGGGTCCATGTGGAAGCCGAACCCGCCGTCAGTCTTGACCGTCCACGGCGCTTCATCGGTGCCGTCGGAACGGCCGAAGGTGAAGGTGCGGTGGCGAGCCTTGGCCAGCACGGCTTTGTCGGCGGCGTTGTCGCGATGGAGTTTCAGCGGGATCATCACCAGCCCTTCAGCCTTGCCCGGTTTCGCCGGTTCGTAGGCTGCCGGGTTCATCGCCAGATCCTGACCGGTGTAAGCCTTGACGTTGAGCTGCAAGACCTTGCCCACCGCCGGATCGCCTCTGTCCCATTGCGGGCCTTTGCTGGTCTGCTTGATCACTGCCAGGTATTTTTCCGACAGGATGTCGCCCAACGGAATGACCTCTTTGGGTCCCTTGCCGTCGTCGTGGGCCTGCAGGTTGACGAAAAACAGCTTGTCCCCCGGCTTGATGCCGTTTTTCGAGAAGTTGACGATGATATCGAAGCGCTCGGCGATGCCCTGGGTCGGCAGGATCGCGTTGTGGTTCTGTTTATCGCCATCGGCGTCGAGGTCCATCGAGCCGTCGAACGGCACGCTGTGCTCCATGATGTTGCCGTCGTTGGCGATCATGTGGAACGGCACGCGGCTGTAGGTCACGCCGGAGTTTTTCGGCCCTTGGAACTCGCCGCCGCTGCCTTTGATTTCCCGCACCAACGCCAGTTTGAAGTAGCGCGACACCGAGCCATTGAGGATGCGGAAGCGATAACTGCGCGCACGCACGTCGAGGGCCGGTTTCCACTGCCAGTTGACCAGCACCTGATCACCGAGGAAGCCGTCGGTGTTGAACGGGTTGAACCACAACTGGCCTTCCTGATCCCACGCCTTGTCGGCGAACACCAGATTGACATCGTAGTCACGGTTACCCCATGGCAAGGCGCTGCCACTGGGGAATCGCAGGTTGACGCCGTCGTTCACCGACTCGTTGCCGCGATCCAGCGCGCTGTAGTAGTTCATCATCGCCGCGTTGCCCTTGTAGACGTTCTGCGCGGTGAAATCGAGCATGTGGTCATGGAACCAGTGGGTGCTCATGGTCTCGCGCCAGTCGCCCCGGATCTTGATGGTGCCGTTGTCACAGGTCTTTTTCGCCGGTGCGAGGTCGTTGACCCACAGGGTTTCACCCGGTGCGCACGGGAACGCCGCGCGCGGGTCTTCAGCCTTGGTGTTGATGCTGTCGTAACCGGCAAGCTGGATCGGCCAGCGATAGTCATAGAACTGCCCCGGAAAGAAGAACGCGTTGGCATAACCGTCGCTTTCTGCCGGCGCGTGACCGTTGTGCTCGTGGGTGCTGATGGTGTGCAGACCGAAACCACGGTTGGCCGACGGATCGATCGGCAAGCCGTTGTAGTGACGCATCATCACCGGTTGGCCGTAACGCACCATCAACAGTTTCGGCGGCAGCGTGCCGTCGAAGGTCCACACTGCGTTGTGGTTCTGCACCGGCATGGCCGGGTGGAAACGCGGGTCGACGCCTTTCGCAGTACCGTCAGTCAGCGGTACACCCGCGACGTTGTGGTACAGGCCACCGGGGCCGAATTCGCCCACCGCGTAATGGTGCATTTGCACGCTGTCACGCAGGCCACCATTGAGGCGCGCGCCGGTCTGCGCGGTTTTATAGGCGACCTGTGGGTAGAACTCGTTCCAGCGCTGGTGTGCCCAGCCTTTTCCTGGTGGCCGGCCTTCAGCGGACGAGCCGATGTGGCGATTGAGGAACACTTCGATCTGCGCCTGCCACGGGTTGCGGTCGACCACGTTAGAGAACTGGCTGGGAAACGGCGTCAGCCCCGGTTGGCGCAAAAACGCATCAAGGGCGGTGCCGGGTGGCGCGCTGCGGGCGACGTTGTTCGGGTCCTGAGCCGGTGCCGGGCCGATCGCAGCGGGCGGAAACGGCAATGGCGCGGCCGGGGTGGTCGGGTCGAGTTTTTCCGGGCCGAACTCTTCGAACAGGGTCAACTGCTGGGTGAACGGCTGCGCGCCATAGAGCGGGCTCGGCTTGCCGTTGGTGGGGTAGTTGAAACTGGTCTGCACGGCCGGCGGCAGGACGTTCTCCGTGCGTGTCGAGGCACGGGTGCCTTTGACGCCGTCGGGCAAATCGAAGGAGTCTTCGTTGGCCTCGGGCATGGTCAGGATGGCGTTGAGCGCCGTCGGTTCGTCTGCCGGCTCGTCGTAGTACGCCGACGGGTCGGAGGTTTCTGGCTGTCGTTCGTCATCGATCGGACTGGCGCGAACGCCGGCCACGGTGCCGAGGGTCAACATCAGAAAGACACTCAGAGGCGTCAGCAGAAAGGTATTGCTTGGGTTGCGCGTTGTTCTGTCCATCACCAGCCGCCTCATCAAGGAAGGGGTGATGGTGTTTTGCAACTAGTGCGCCAAGAAATTATTTCCAGTTGTAACAGGGACTTGGAAGGTCTGCGGGTTTCCCCACTCCCCGGTGACCGGGGCTTGACACCCAGTGATGGGGGAAGTTCATAAATTTTTGGCCCGTGAAATTCTGCAGCGGTGGAAGTGTTGATCGTTCCCACGCTCTGCGTGGGAATGCCTCAAGGGACGCTCCGCGTTCCATGGGACGCAGAGCGTCCCCGGCTGCATTCCCACGCAGAGCGAGGGAACGATCAGTCGATAGATCGCAGTCTTCGGCAGTCCGCGAAATGGAATAGGCCCGTCATTGGACTAATTGGAATGCCAATCGAACCGAGGTGCCCTCACCTTCGCGGCTGTCGAGGGTCACGCCGCCGCCGAAGCGCTCCATGATGCGTTTGACCAGCACCAGACCGACCCCGAGGCCGCCAGACTTGGTGGTAAAAAACGGCCGGAACGCCATGGTCCGTTGTTCTTCGTTCATGCCTTTACCCGTGTCACTGAGCACCACGCACACGCCACGGTCATCACTCGGTTCGAGGCTGACAGTCAATGTGCCGCCCTTGTCCATCGCCTCCAGCGCGTTGGCCAGCAGGCTGTTGAGGATCTGCGTCAGTTGTACCGGTTGGCTGAGCACCATCGGCGTGTGTTGCGGATGAAACACCACCTGCACGCCGGCCTTGGCGATCTGCTGTTCAAAAGCGACAAGGCTTTCGTGCAGCGCCGCTACCAGGTTCACCGGTTCCGGGTCATCGTTGAGCGGACGCAGGGACTGCAGCAACTCGCGCACCCATTTCGACATGCGGTCGACCTGGCCGATGATGTCCTTGATGTTCTTTTCTGCCGGGCCGGCATCGAACTCCAGCGCCAGTTCTGCACTGGAACGGATCGTCGCCAACGGGTTGCGCAGGCTATGCGCAACAGCGGAGGACATCTCGCCGAGGGCAACAAAGGTTTCATTGGCGATCAGTTGTTTTTGCTGGGCCGCGAGCAGAATCGCCGCGCGCCGGACGATCCAGTACAGGCCCAGGTAAATCAGCCCGCCGCCGAGCGCAGTGGCTAGCCAGATCAGGGCCAGCCCGCGCTCCATGCGCGTGATCAAATCCTTGGGTTCCTTGTAGATCTCGACCATCGCCGTAACGTTCTTGCCCTCGGCGTCGAACAGCGGAATGTAGTTCTCGATAAAGATGTAATCCGGCGGGATGACGAACTTCTGCTCTTCCCGGGCCTTGTCGACGTCGTGGTAACTGGCCGACACCGGAATCTTTTCGTTAAAGGAGCGATCAAGGTCTTCGTCGGCATGGATGCTGGTGCCGATGAGCGCTGGATTGGTCGACCAGATCACCTGGCGGTCCGGCGCGTAAATGTTGGCGAGAATCACGTCCGGCAGGTGTTCGATGTGGTCGAGAAATTCACCGCGCGCACCTGCCCGGGCCTGCGGGTCGACATCGGGAAAATCCTTGTCCTGACGTGGATCGAGCAACTCGCCCATCGTGCGGATGTTGGGAATCGACACGTGGCGCACTTCGGCGGACGCGATGGCCTGAATGAACTGCGCGGTGAGCAAGGCATCGCGCTGCACGCTTTCTTCGATCACGAAACGCGTTGAAACCGCGCCCAGTGCGATGGCCACGGTGCCGATCACGGCCATGCTGATCAGCGAAAACCAGCGCAGCAGGTTGAACGGTTGCTTGCGCGAACCCAAGCGTAGCGTGCCCTCCTCAACCGGAAGCGATTTCGACTGCATGTTCATGGCGGCGACTTCCCGATACGTCCTATAGGGTTATAGCCCACGGGTGGGGGTTTGCCCGGATGCGGGGATATCGACCCGGTTGAGTTGATCCCACAGACACCGCTAATCCCTTGTAGGAGTGAGCCTGCTCGCGATCGCGGTGGGCCTGTCGACATTTTCATCACAGACATACCGCTATCGCGAGCAGGCTCACTCCTACAAGGATCTGTGTTCGGCAGGCCATGATGGTCATCCCCACCGCCCCCGATTCTGGGGAATGACGCCCTTTCCCCGCGGGCCAAAAACCCCAACTTCACACCTGCAAATCCCTCTAATCCGGCCATCTCCCGCCCATCCACCACACCTTGGCATGGAAGGTGTACAGGCCCTGTGCAACTGACCCATCCCCAAGGGGCAGGTACTTCGATAGAGGGATTAACTCATGCACCCTTTACTGTCCAAAACCGCGACTGTCCTGGTCGTGAGCGCGTTGGCCCAGGGCATAGCCCAGGCCGCTTTGTTTGCTGTTGACCCGGGTCCGTACACGGTGGCCACTGGCGGTTTCGCCAGTTGGTATCAGGACACCCACGGTCGCACCCTGGATCTGTGCCTGTCCAAAGCACTCAGCTCACGCGTGCCGAGCACACCCGGCGCGCCTTCGTACATGTGCTCGCTGCTGCCGGCCCCCGGCATATTCGATGACGCTCAACCGCTGGCCTTCCCCAGCAACTTCCCCGACGAGGCGTTCTGGTTCACCGCTGACGGCACGATTGTCGACGCCGCGCGCGGCATCAACCTCTCCTACGGTTCGGCGATCGAAGCCGCGTTCAGTGGCGGTGACCCGGCGGAAGGCGATCAGATCAGCTTCGCGCGGATCCGCATCCGGGTCGATATTCCTACGGCCGGCACCTACGTCATCACCCACCCGTATGGCGTCGAAGTGTTCAACATCGACACGCCCGGCCGCCGCGCGATCAACATGACCCGCGACATCGGCATCGGCACACCGAAAACCTACGACGGCGCGCTCAAGGGTGACGTCGGACCGTTCCTGCGCAGTCTCAACGGGCCCTACACCGAAACCAACCCGGTGACTGGCTCGGCAGAACAGTTTGTCGGTGATCCGAACCTTGAAGAAGCCGTGACCGGCAGCCCGTTCAACACCAACTTCATCCGCATCGAAGGCCCCAATGGTCTGGATCTGCGGACGACGACATTTGCCGTCTCCGGCAAGTTGTCGACGGTAGTTCGACCCACACCAATGATTACCCAGCGCAGCACTTACTCACGCAAGGCGGGGACCAGCGCACCGGTCGCCCAGCAAGACGTGTTCGTCCTCGCACCACCAGCGCCCGGCACCGTCGCCGTGACCAGTTTCACCCCGGTGCTGAACATGACCGAAGCCAACTCCACCGGTGCCTGGTATGCGCAATCGTCGGCCAACCCGACCGTCCCGAGCGTCCTGCAAGTGACCGCCGACAACCACCTGGCCATCGCCAGCAGCACGCCGACCACCCTGCCCATGACCCTGACCGACCTGGTAGTGATCCAGAGCGCGCAATACAGCCTGAGCTCCGGACAACTCACCGTGGTGGCCTCGACCAGTGACGAAACCTCGCCACCCGTACTCACCGCCACCTCCGGCAGCGGCGCCGCCATCGGTGCACTGAGCGGCGACGGCGCGCTGAAAAGTCTGGCCACCGGGATCTCGCCGATACCGCCAGCCAAGGTGCGCGTGACGTCGTCCAACGGCGGCAGCGACACCGAAGAAGTGGTCATCGTGCAATGAACGCTCACATGCCCAGATCCGCATCAGGAGGCATCATGAACAAGTGGCCACGCTTTGCGCTCAACGCGCTCGGGCTCGCTCTCTCGCTGACCGGCAGTGCCTATGCGCAACTCGCCGCCGTCGACCCCGGCCCCTACACTTTTGCCACCGGGAAATTCCCGATGTGGTACCAGGACAACAATCTGCTGTCGATGGAGCTCTGCCAGTCGCGCGCCGCCAGCTCGCGAGTAGCGGTCAGCACGCCACCGGCCTACATGTGCACTCTGCTGCCGGAACCGGGCATCTTCGATGACAGCCTGCCGATGGTGTTCCCCGACAACTGGCCGCCGGAAGCCTTCTGGTTTCTCGCCGAAACCACTATTCCCAACAACGGCGCGGGCTATGGCATGGACGCTTATGTCGCGGGGATAGAAGCAGCGTTTTCCTCCGGTAATCCGGTGGACGGCGATCAAATAGCTTTCGCGCGAATTCGCATCCGGGTGAACGTTCCCGTAGCCGGCACATACACCATCACCCACCCGTATGGCGTCGAAACGTTCAACGTCACCACCCCCGGGCGCCGTGCGATCAACATCACCAAGGACATCGGCATCGGCGCGCCGGGCAACTTCAGCGGCGCATTGACCGGTGCCATTGGCCCGTTCCTGCGCAGCGTCAACGGCCCTTACACCGAAGTGAATCCTGACAGCGGCGGTGTCGAAACTTTCGTCGGTGATCCGAACCTCACCGAGGCCGTGACCGGCAGCCCATTCGACACCAACTTCGTACGCATTGTCGGGCCATCCGCTGCGGGTACGATTCAAACCAGCCTGTTTACCGTCGCCGGCAAAGTGCTCGACAACCGTCAGCAAACCGCTGTCGAACTCGACCGCGCCACCTATCGCCGCACCTCGGCCGGTGTGCGTGCCGAAGTGTTCGCCAAGGCTGACAGCAGCTCGACCCTGTGCTTCCGCGAAACCGTGGCGCTGCTGCCCGGCCCTCCGCCAACGCCTTGCCAGACCAGCCTGACCGGTGACAATACCGGTTTGTTCTTCGGTCAGCGCCTGGGCAACGGCACCCTGCCGTCAGTCATCGTCGTGACCGCGACCAACCCGGCCGGGACCACACGCCCGACATCGGTGTCGAGCAAGCTCACCGACGTGGTGAAAGTGCAGACTGCGCGCTACAACTGGTCCAACAAAACCTTGTTGATCGAAGCGACATCGACCGATGAAGTAGCGATCCCGGACATGGTTGCCCAAGGCTACGGACGTCTATCGAAGTCCGGCACCCTGCAGCGCATCACCGTCGCCGACCTGACTCAGCCACCGGCCACCGTGACGGTGAAATCCGCCGCTGGTGGCAGTGACACTGAAGCAGTCGTCGTAGTCGGCACCGCACCGGACACCGGCGAAAACCAGGCACCGATCGCTAACGCCGACACCGGCAGCACCAGTTTCGGCGTGCCGATCACCCTCAGCCTGTTGACCAACGACAGCGATCCCGACGGCAACAACCCACTGGGCATCACCGCGCTGACCCAACCGGCGGCCGGCCAAGGCACCGTCGCCCTCAGCGGCACCGCCGCCGTGGTCTACACGCCGCCAGCCGTGGTCAACACGCCACTGACCACGACCTTCACCTACAAAGCGCAGGACGCCAAAGGTCTGGCCTCGGCCAACCCGGCCACCGTGACGATCACCGTCGCGCCAAACCGGGCACCGACCGCCGTCGCCGACAGCGTCGCCACGTTGGGCGTTGCGATCCCGATCAACGTACTGGCCAACGACACCGATCCGGAAGGCAACGTACCGCTGGGCGTCGCCAGCCTGACCCAACCGGCCGCCGGCCGTGGCACGGTCAGCACTGACGGCACGGTAATCACCTACACCCCACCGGCCACCGTCACCACGGCGTTCACCACGACCTTCACCTACATCGCCCGGGACAGCTTCGGCGCCCTGTCGACGCCGGCCACGGTCACGGTGCAAGTGTCGCCACGGCCAGCAGCGGAAACCTTCACCGTTACCGCTTCCACAGTGCAGGCACGCTCGGGCGGGCGCTTCAACTGGGACTTCACCGGCACCTCGTCAGTGACCACCGGCAACACCATCACCGTGCAGGTCACCACCCCGACCGGGCTGGTCACCCTCGGCACCACCACCGTACCGGTCACCGGACGCTGGCGGCTGACGCTGAACAACACGACGGTAGTGCCATCGGCCAACCCGACCGCGACGATCCGCTCGTCCCAGGGCACCGTGCGCACGGTCTCGGTGACCACGCTGTAAACCAGACCCCCAGCCACTCGCGGGTGGCTGGGGCCGACTTCGAACCGGTTAACGCCTGACAGGATGTGAGCCATGAACACGCCGACCGCCGCCCTGCTTTGCCTGCTCCTGCTGTGCAGCACTGCGGGCGTGCGCGCCGACGACCTGATGGACAACGACGACCTGGCCCCGACCAGCAGCGACCTCGGCGAACTGCCCCCTCCGGTGGGTCAGCAAGCCCTGATCGACCAGCTCGGCCAGGCCAACGTCGCCCTGCTGCAACAGAACGGTCAGTCGCTGCTCGGGCAGATCGTGCAGTCGGGCAGCAATCAGGAGGCGTACATCCTGCAACAGGGCAGCGACCTGATGGCGCTGATCAACCAGAACGGTTCCGGCAACGCCGCCTCGATCACTCAGAACGGCAGCCACAACCGCGCGCAGATTTCGCAAAACGGCAACAACAACGACGCCAGCATCGAGCAGGCCGGCGCGGGGCTGCAAAGCGCCGTGACCCAGTCGGGCAACGGCATGAGCGTTTCGGTCAAGCAATATCGCTAAGCACTGCAAATCATCGGAGAGATCATCATGTTCAAACTGACGCCCCTCACCGCCGCCCTCCTGGTCATGATCAGTGCCCAGGCGATGGCCGACGACAGCCTGTCCAACCAAAGCCAGGTCGGTACCGCCAACATCGCCGACGTGAAACAGACCCAGGCACCGTTCAGCACCGCCACCCAGACCCAACTGGGCCAGGGCAACGACGCCGCCGCCGTGCAAGACCACGCCAGCAGCGTGATCACCCAGGACGCGGTCGGCGACTACAACGCCGGTTACGCCGAACAACTTTACGAAGACAACGCCACCATCACCCAGCAACAAGTCGGCGCCTTCAACACCGCCCACGCCAGCCAGTCGTTGGGCTTCGGCTCACCGAACAGCGCGCTGCAACAGCAGCAAGGCACGGGCAACTTCTCGTTCATCTATCAGGATTCGCAGAACGGCAGCGAAGGCAAAACCTTCCAGTTCGGCGACAGCAACGAAGCCAACATCGAACAACTCTATGAAGGCAGCGGCAACAGTTCAGTGATCACCCAATACGGCACCGCCAACTACGGCACCGCCGAACAGGTCACTCATAACGGCGGCCAGATCGGCATCAACCAGGCCGGCGAAAGCAACTACGCCTACGGCGACCAGCGCAACGGCACCGGCGGCAACATCACCATCAACCAGTTCGGCAACCTCAACGGCAGCGAAATCTGGCAGGACGCGCAACTCGCCAGTCAGGCCACCGTCAACCAATACGGCGACAGCAACGAAACCGTGGTCGACCAAAGCTTCGGCGAAAACAACAGCGCCGCCGTCACCCAGGTCGGCAACACCAACGCGATCTACGCCGACCAGTTCGAATCGGTCAACTCGACACTGGCGCTGTATCAAGTCGGCAACGGCAACGTCCACTACACCTACCAGAGCGGCGACGGCCACACGCTCAGCGCCACCTCCGTGGGCAACGACAACAAGGTCTACGCCAGCAACTGGAAAGGCCCGCAATCGGGTGGACAGTTCGGCAGCAACCAGCGTGCGACCGTCACCCAAGCGGGCAATGGCAACATCGCCAGCTTCACTCAGGATGGCGTCGGCCATGTGATGACCACGCACCAGACCGGGACTGGCAACAAGACCACGGTCAGTCAGGCGGAGTCGTATAACGAGCTGTATTTTGATCAGAACGGCAGCGACAACATTTTGATCTCGGATCAGCGCGGCACGGGTAACCTGGTGCAGGGTTCTTCGAATGGCACCGGCAACAGTGCTGAGTTTGATCAGTCCGGGTCTGGCAACCAGGCGTATACCGCGCAGTTGTATGGCAGTGACAACATGATCACGGTGAAACAGGCGGACACGATGAACGTGGCGTACGTGACCCAGGGCGGCACGGGGAACATTGCCAATGTCGATCAGAGTGGGGTTACGCAGACGGCGAATATTCAGCAGTTTGGGTCGGCTAACCAGGCGACGGTGTTGCAGCAGTAGGGGTTGGGTGTTGATGGGCCGCGATTCTCTGGTGAGGGGGGTCGCGGTTTTTTTGTGTCCGTAGGACCGATCAACGACACGCGTTGTTTAAAGCCCAGACGCGCCACGTCCTACAGAAAAATGAATGGTTTATGGAAAAGCTGCACGTTTTCCTACCACGTCTAGCGGTTGGCCGTCGGAAGCGGGGCGTCTAGGATTCTTTGGGACAAATTGATCCTCATGGAGCTTGACCAACGTGCTATTCATCCAGCCAGCGACGACAGCAAATGCTTTACCGAATAGACTTCGAGGCATTAAACCCGGAGGTGCCATGATCGACCCGTCTTTAATCGACCCACTGTGCCCAGTTGTTTCAGATCTTGACCCCGAAGAGCAGGCCGCGAGCTATGACCGTTGGTTAATCGCCAAAGTGCAGGCTTCGATGAGTGATACAAGACCGAGCATTCCAAATGATCAGGTTATGGCCGAGATGCGTGCCCTGATGGAAGCAAAGCGTAAAAAATACGATGCAGGTTGAGTGGCAGCCCGAAGCTCGGGCTGAACTCCTGAAAATACTTGATTACATCAGTGACAGGAACTTAGTAGCGGCTGACAGACTTTCCCAAGCTATCGAAGGCGCTACGGTTACCCTTGCTCAACATCCACACCTCTATCGAATGGGTCGAGCGCCCGGTACTCGCGAGATGGTCGTGCACCCCAATTACCTGATCATTTATCAAGTGGTGGGTCGGATAAATATTTTGAGCGTTTTGCATGCGCGTCAGGAATATCCATAACGCAGATCAAACGTAATTATTTGCTAACGAAAAAAGACGCGACCTTTTCCAGGGTCGCGTTTTTGTTTTCTATTTTTCCTGAGCTATGGGGAACTCTTTGATGTTGATTCCGAGCGAATCGAAGAGTCAGCCCAGTCCCGCACTGTTTGATCATCGATGACGCGATCAGCATCCACATCGGCCAACGCTTCCAAGGTCGGACGGAGCTTTTCCACTTCCTTATCGTTTTGGATCTTCGGGGAATTAGCCATCCTTCAGCTCGACGTGATCGAGGGCTTGATTCACCGCCAGTTCGCCCAGCATGACGATTTCCACCTATCGGGGTGTCCAGGGAAATTAGACCACTGCAGAAATTAGACCACTGCACGCAGCCCTCACCCTAGCCCTCTCCCAGAGGGAGAGGGGACTGACCGAGTGGTTTGGCAGAGGTACGCCGACGTGCGATACCGCGTTGAACTCAGGTTTTGAAAAGCCCAAAAATCGACGCCCTCTCCCTCGGGAGAGGGCTGGGGTGAGGGGTAGCCACAACACAAATCAACAGCCGAACACCGCTTGGCCCTTAACCACTCAATAGGCCGAGTGTCAGCTCGCCTGCTTTTGATCTTGATCCACAGGCGACGTCGGAAGGCTGAGTGGAGGGTTTCATCCGGGAGTGGGAGCGCAGCGACCGTTTGGCGCAGCCAAACACAGCGAGAGGAGGTGCAGCGAAGCAAACCGTAGGCGCTGCGCCCGGATGGAGCCCGGAGCGAAGGGACCCCGAGCCCCAGCGAGCGGGCCGTACGTAGGAGCAAGCGTTTTTTTGCTTACTTTTTTTAGGCGTTTGTAAAAAAAGTGAGTCGCCGTAAGGGCGAAACCCTAGGTGGCCGTTACCGCAGCAACGGATATGCACCCAGTCAACCAGAACTCACTGCCCAACCAGAACCTGGTCGGCCCGAAGGCCGCCACGTTCACTCCGCCTCCGGATCAACCTTGTTCTGGCTCAAATACCGATTCAAAACATCATCCTGCCCAGGCGTAGAAGCGTCCCCCGCCACCTGCCACAAATGCCGCTCAATCCCCTGCGCCACCATATGCCCCACCGCCGCCTCAATCGCCGACAACACACACAACTGCGCCGGCTCATTCGTCGTATACCCGACCTCAGCCTCAAGCAACTTCTTGAACTCGATAAACTTGAAAATCCCCGCGCTACGCGCCACCGAATAAATCGTCTTGCTGGTCATCACATTCGCCAACACCTGCCCGCTGCGAACATCCACCGCCCGCAAATTCACGGTCACCTGATCCACCCGATACTCACGCTGCAGATCAATCCCCAGATACCGCGCCCCTTCCCCACCGCTACGCACGTTAGTGTCATAAGCGATGATCCCACCCTCGAGCATCATGTTCGCCGCCTGCAACGGTGGTAGCTCACCCTGAATATTCACCGGCGTATTCGGCTTCTTCTGCGACGCGCGAATAATCTTGCGCTCGGTCAACAGGTTCTGCAGCCCTTCCCGCTCCAGCACCACAAACCAGCCACTGGCCTGCATCGCGTCCATCAACATCGACGCCGCACCCTGAGTCACGCTGGTGGAAAACGAACTCGCCGGCGTCGGCTTGTACTGCCCGGTCTGGTCACGGAACCCGTACACCACCGCCATCAATCGCCCCTTGGGCCGCGGCATCTTCAGCAAGTCGTAATAAGTCGAAGCCCTTGGAGTCAGGGTCGGGGTTTCGGTGTCCTGCTCGGCCGACATCGGCTCACGCAGACTGCACCCTTGTAATGTCGCCAACAGCAGCCCTAGCGCGATTAATTTTTTCATGTCCATCACTCCCCGGAACCGTCAGCCCGTCATGGGTTGAGGCCGTTCACCTGAATTTCCGAAACCTCACCGGTCGCTCGATCGGTCACTTCAATGCTCAGTGCCCCGGAGTCGTCGATGACGTTGACGATAAAAGAGTCGGTGGACAGGCTCCCCGTGTTGCCGGTGGAGATGTTGTCCAGCAACTGCCCTAGCAGCCGCGATTGCAATTGACTGGTGAAGCGCTCCAGCGCCGAGGTGCCGGCCACGGTCGAACGGCTCTTGAGATCAGGGTCGTCGTAATCGTTTTGCGCCTGCGCGTTGTTGAGCAGCCAGGTGCCGTTGAGCGGGTTGCCGCCGAACGACGGGTTGACCGGCGTGTAGACCAGTTCAGTGGCCTGGACAGCCGCAACGCTGGCGAGCCCGATCAACAACCCCGAGATCCAGAATCCGCTGCGCCGTGAGAACGTTGTGCTGTTCATAATTCGTCCTTCTCAAGGTCGGTGGTGTCCTGCAACAGAGCCTCCAGCTTGCGCTGGACAACCTGGCGTCGAACCCAGTCGGCGGCCGCGTAGGCCTCGTCCTTCAGTTCCACGGTGTTCGGCGGCAGGAAGCGCCGATAAACCAGGCGTTGCTGATATTCCACGGTCACCAGGCTGCCCCAGCGCGCGTCGGGGCGCTCGCGCACCACCAGGTTGAAATCCATCGGGCTGGTGTCGCGCAGGCGTTCACTGAACGAGTAGTAAAAGTCGTGGCCGATGTGCGAGATCGTGTCGTCGACGATGAAGCCCATCATTTCGTCTTCTTCACCGGCGTGGGCGCAGCACGCCACAGCGGTGAGGATCAGCGCGCACCACCATTGGCGAGTCATGGCTGCAACGCCTGCGGCAAATTTGACTGGCCTTTGGCCGGGCCCCCGCTACTAGTGCCAGTGCCCTCAAGAAAGGCTTTTTCAGCCACGAACTGCCAGTCCGAATAACGCTGCATGCCTTCGAAATCCGACCACTGCGACGGGAAGCCCGCCTGCTTCAACGGCAGCTCGGTCGACGGGCTGTTGAGGCCGGTGATGCGTCCATCGAAACCGCGTTGTACTGCCCATTCACCCTGACCGATCGGGTCTGGATAAAGCTGACGCAAATGATGTTTCGCTTCTGGAAAACGTTGATCGTCGAGCAGATCGACCAACTCTTTCGGGTACTGCGCCAGCCCCGGCGAACTGCGGTAGTAGCTGCGCAGCGCCTGCGCGTACTGAGTGCCGACCCAGAGCAACTGGCGTTCACGGTCGCGGCGCGAAGCGGTCGACCACAACTCGCCGGCACTGGCCAGGCCCATGCCCATCACCACAATCAGAAACAGCACGCCCAGGTAAGTGAAACCACCCTGCTGCGCACGGTTACCACTCGGAATACTGGCTGCCATCACGCGCCCTCCCGGTAGCACCGCTTTTGATGTCGGCCACACCACCGGCGACGCCGTCCGGTGGCGCGATCAGCACCCACTGGTCTTTGCGTTCGGTGATCGGATCGAGTGGTGCGTTGCGCAGGTAACGTTGTTCGATCAGTTGCTCGATGGAATCCGGATACCGCCCGGTGTCGCCGTAAAAGTGATCCAGCGCCTCGCGCATCGCCGACAGGCTCTGGCGCAAGGTGGTTTCCTTCGACGCTTCGAGGCTGTTGAAGTAGCGCGGCAGCGCTATGGTCATCAGCGTGGCGATGATCGCCATCACCACCATCAGCTCCAGCAAGGTAAAACCTTTTTCCCGGCGCATGAGGTTCACCACTCGCGATAGGCGATGCCGTTGAGGCCCTTGCCCCGGGCGTGGGAGTAGACGTCAAAGACGTCCTCGCCATCGCGCGGGTTCTGAGCCGAACTGTCGTAGGCGCGCACGCCCCAACCCCCTTCGTCATCCCGTTTCGCCGGCACCAGCGGATCGCGCGGGATGCGGCGTAAAAAGTAGAACTTGGCACCCTTCGCGCTGCGCACATCGCGCACGCCTTCGACCAGTACTTTCAGGTTCGGCGGGTAGCCGCTGCTGTTCAGCGACTTCTCGATGTACCCGGCATCGAAGGCGCGTTTGTAGGCGTCGATGCCGTCGCGAATCTGGTACAGCGCGTTGCGCAATTCCTGCTCCTTGCCACGCCGCACCAGGGTCTCGGTCAGCGGCGCGGCCATGCTCGCCAACAGGCCGATCAAGGCCAGCGTCACCACGACTTCGATCAGGGTGAAACCGCGTTGGGAGGCGTTCATGATCAAGGCTTCTCGACAGTGACGCGGGTGGTCGCCACGGCCGATTCACCGACGGCACGTGGCTGCGCGGCAGGCGACGGCATCACGTAACTCTGCGAACGATCCGGTGCCTGAATGTGCATGCTGGTTTCGGTGCCGGTGGAGAACTCCATGTCCGACGGGCTCTGGTACGGCAGGTTGCGCACGATCCGTGGGGTGATCGACAGCACCAGTTCGGATTTGCCGATGGTGTCTTTGTTGCTGCCGAACAAGCGGCCGAGTCCGGGAATGTCACCGAGGCCGGGAATCTTGTTGCCGGTGGCGCCGTGGTCGTTGCGCACCAGCCCGGCGAGGATCTGGGTTTCGCCGTCGTGCAGACGCAGCGAGGTCTGCGCGTTGCGGGTATCGACCTGCACCGGGATCGTGCCTTGGCGGGTCGGCTCCAGCGGCGTGGCATTACTCACTTCCAGGGCGATCTTGATCGCCACTTCGTTGTTCAGGTGTACGGTGGGGGTCACTTCGAGCTTCAGACCGACATCCAGATAGGTCACGCTTTCGGTGATCACCGGCCCCTGTGTCGACGGCACCGAGGTGGCGCTGATGATCGGCACACGCTGGCCGATGTGGATGCGCGCCTGCTCACGGTTGCTGACACGAATCACCGGGCTGGCGAGGGTGTTGATGTCGTTGTCCTGCGCGTTGATCTTGGCTTGCGGCGACGGGCCGATGGAGATGCGGTCGGAGTTGATGCCTTTGAGTTGCCCGAGCAGCGTGACCGGCGAACCATCGGAGTTGACCACGCCGAAGGTGCTCGGCCATTGCAGGCCAAGGTCGAGAATGCGCTGGGTGGCGACTTCCATCACCTCCACTTCGAGCACCACTTCCGGGTTGGACTGGTCTTGCGATTGCAGAAGTTTCTCGGCCATGCGCACGGCATCTTCGGTGTCGCGCATGGTCAGGGTATTGAGGCGTTCGTCGACAAACACGTCGCGGGTCTTGAGCATGGTTTTGACCATGTTCAGCGCGGTGTTGGCGTCGATGCTGGTCAGGTAGAAGGTGCGCATCACCAGTTCCTGGTAATCCTTCACTTTCTGCGGCGAATCGGGGTAGATCAGCAAGGTGTTTTCGTTCACCACTTTCTGGTGCAACTGGTTCTGTTGCAGCAGCAAGGTCACGGCGTCTTCGATGCGCACGTCACGCACGAATATTGTCGCTTTCATGTCCGGGCGCAGGTCTTTGTCGAAGATGAAATTCAGCCCGGCGACCTGCGACAGCACTTCGAAAATGGTCTTCAGGTTGGCGTCACGAAATTCCAGGGTCACCGGGCGATCGAGCTTGGTGCGCAGTTGCGGATAAGCAATCACGTTGCGGCTCTGCACCAGGCGAATGTTGCCTTGCAGCTCCAACGCACCTTCATTGGCCGGGTCGAGTTCGAGGATCTGTTTGACCTGACGATCAGCGCCGTAGATGTCGCCGCGACGCAGATCGCCACGGGCCAGCTCGAGTTTTTCATCCATGCTGCGCAGGTACTCCATCTGCTTCAGGGCATCCTGGGCGCGGCGGTTGTTCGGCTCGATGGTCAGCACGCGCATGTAAGCGGTGCGCGCCGAGGTGAAATCGCGACGCGCGCGGTCGGTGTCGCCGGCCGTCAGCAACGCCGTGATCGCCTTGGCCCGGCCGGTGTTAAGCAGCAGGTGCAATTCGGTGTCGCGAGGGTTTTCACGCAGGCCTTCTTCGATCCGCGCCAGCCCCGCCTCGTACTGACCCTGTTCAATCAGGTCGGCGGCTTCCTTGTTGGCCACCTGCGCAGTGCTGCACGCGGCCAGCCCGGCACACAGGCCCAGGCTCATCAGCAAACGGGAACGGTTCATTGCGTACTCCCCACAGACAAGGTCTGCGACAAATGCAAAGGCAGGTAAACCAGGCTCAATTCCAGATCGGAAATGCCGGTGATCTTCCAGGTGTCGTCGATCACATCCCCGTTGCGCACGACGTAGATCTTTTCGCCGTTCTGCAAAAACACTTGCAGGTCGCTGCGGTCATGCAGCCGACCGACGAACTGAAACGGCACCGGTGGCAGGCTCGGGGCTTGCACCACTGTGGCCGGGTTGATCGCTTGTTCGGTGACCGTGGCCAGGGTCGGCGCGGCCTTCCAGGATTTCGCCGCGAACAGATCGCCGGCCGGGCTCAGGTCCCTGATCGGCGCGTCTTTGGCCTTGGCGGTGCTGGCCGGCAGCGCGCCCCGGGTTTTCCCCGGCGTGGCGACGGCGACTTCGTTGGAATCGGCGTCTTCGCTCGGCGAGAAATACGCCGGCAACCACGCCAGCGCCGCCGCTACGCCGAAGAACGCCAGCCACCCTGTCACGCGCTTGGTATTCATCACGACCTCGACAGGTAAAGGGTCATACGGATCCGGCCATTGAGGTCGGTGTCGCCAATCTTCTTGCGTTGCAATTCGAGGTCTTCCACCACCACTGCCGGCAACTGACCGAGCAAGGCGTGCACGAAGCGGCGCAGTTGCGGGTAGCTGCCGCGCACTGGCAAGAGGATCTGATAGCGCGCCAGATGGGTTTTCGGGTCGACACCGAGGGCGTACTCACCGCGCGCCAGGGTGATGTGCTCCTGGGCTGCGAGGGCGTAGATGCGGTCGATGGCGACCGTGGCTTGCGGCTGCGCCGGCAGTTTGTTGCGGAAGTCGTCGAGCTGACGCTGCGGCACCACCGGCGGCGCGATGCTGCCGTCTTCAACCTTGGCCAGGTACGCGCTGGCTTCCTGAGTCTGCTGGCTCAAGTGCTGCAACGATTGCCAGCCCGGCAGCAAGCCACCGAGTGCCCAAGCCACGGCGACCAGCATCAGCGCCAACCCGGCCAGGCCCGGAATGCCGAGGCCTTGCAGGTATTCGTGGACGATCAGTCTAGGGATTCGCATCGCCCATCTCCCAGGTCGCCGACAGGTTGAATTGCACCGGTTGTTCCGGCGATTTGACGACAATTTCGTGGCTCAGCAGCGACACGTCGGACAGCTCGTCGCTGGCTTCCAGTCGTTTGTGGAAATCGAGCATCGCTTGCAGATCCCGCGCTTCAGCGCTGATGCGGACCTGGCCTTTGCGCGCATCCGGGGTCAGGCTCAGCAGCGCGACGTCATCGCGCGGCATCGCTTCGAGCATGGCGAACAGGCGTTCCCACGGCCGGCGCAGTTGTTGCGAGACCTTGCGCATCTCGGCGAGGTTCTGCGCTTGCTCGCGGATTTGCGCCGGGCTCAGGGTGGACTTGGCGCCGCTGTCACCGGTGAGCTGACGCTGCGTGGTTTGCAGATGACCTTGTTGCTGTTCGGTGTGCGCGTCGAGGTGCTGTTGAACGCCGAAGCACAGCAGCGCCAGCAGCACGCCGCCGCCGAGCAGGCTCCAGCCCAACGGGCCGGAACGTGGCCGTGGCTGAAAATCGAGGTTGAGGGTGCGCATGTCAGGCCACCGCCCGGGACATGACGTACAAGCCGTCACGCACGGTCATCGCGTCGTCTTCAAGGGTGCGCAGTTGCACCCCCGCCACGTCCGGATGCGCATCGAGCCGCGCCGGCGCATGCAGATATACATTGAAGGCGCGTTCGCTGGTCGAGGCTTGCAACTGCCGTTCGCGACCGATCAGTGCATTCAACGCGGCATCGCTGTCGCTGCCGCCCACCGAACGCACGCCAGCCCAGCGCCCTTCCCTTGCGAGCAACAACACGCTGCGCTGCGGCTCGGCGACGACGAAGAGGAAGTCGCCGGCATCGAGACTTTTGTCGAAGCGGTTGAACGCCGCCATCAGGTACGGCTGCACCGAGCGCAGACGCAAGCCGCGAGCGCTGACCAGCGTGCGCAGGCGTTCGAGCAGGTCTTGCGGCAAGGCGCTGGCGATGCGGTCGTAACCGGCAGGTTCGGCGGACAACACCAGACTCCACGGCTGGGTTGGTGCACCGAACAGGTCTTCGAAACACAGTTGGGCAAAGCCGCGCAGTTCCTCAGGGCTGCTGATCTGCGCGCTCCATGGCACCAGGCAGAAGCGGCTGAAATGCCCGGAGATGACCACGCTCAATTCGGCACCGGCGCGGGCGTGTTCACCGAGCAGGCGATCGAGGGTGTCCAGCGCCACCGCGTAGCTCTGGAAGCCTTCGTCGATGTAGCCGACGCTGCCCAGCCACAGGGTGTCGCTACCGCGCCGCTGACCGAGGCCAACACCGCTGGCGCCGACCACGGCGACAAAACGCTCACGAGATAAATGTGACACGATTGATCTCCTCCAGCGTGGTGCGACCTTGTTCCACCAACTCCAGCGCCGATTCGCGCAGCAGGCGCAAACCACGGGCACAGGCCAGGGCTTTGATTTGGGTGATCGGTTGGCGCTCGACGATCATCTGGCGCAGTTCGTCGTCGAGGTGCAGCAGCTCGGCAATCGCCGTGCGCCCGCGATAACCGCTGCCCCGGCAGTGTCCGCAGCCCTTGCCGTGGACGAAGTGGTAGTGGTCGACTTTCTGCGGATCGAGGCCCGAGGCGCGCAGTTCTTCATCGCTCGGATTGACCGGCGCGCTGCAACTGGCGCACACCAGCCGGATCAGGCGCTGGGCGAGAATCGCGTTGAGCGCCGAGACCAGGCTGTAGGGGTCGATTTCCATTTGGGTGAAGCGGCCAATCACGTCGAAGACGTTGTTGGCGTGGATGGTGGTGAACACCAGGTGGCCGGTGAGCGCCGACTGAACGGCGATCTGCGCGGTGTCGGGGTCGCGGATCTCACCGACCATGATTTTGTCCGGGTCGTGGCGCAGGATCGAGCGCAGGCCACGGGCGAAGGTCAGGCCTTTTTTCTCGTTGACCGGGATTTGCAGCACCCCCGGCAATTGATATTCAACCGGGTCTTCGATGGTAATGATCTTGTCCACGCCGTGGTTGATCTCGGTGATCATCGCGTACAGCGTGGTGGTTTTGCCGCTGCCGGTCGGGCCAGTCACCAGCACCATGCCGTAGGGCTCGGCGGCGAGGCGGCGCAACTGGCGCAGTGTTTCGTCTTCAAAGCCCAACGCCTGCAATTGCACGCCGCAGACCTTGTCGGCCAGATCCTGTTTGTCGAGCACCCGCAGCACCGCGTCTTCGCCGAAGATGCTCGGCATGATCGACACGCGAAAGTCGATCTGGCGGCCACTGATGCCGATCTTGAAGCGACCGTCTTGCGGCACGCGTTTTTCGCCGATGTCCAGTTCGGCCATGACCTTGACCCGCGAAATCACCTGCTCGGCGAATTCGTTGCCCTGGACTTTGCTGATGTTGTTGAGCACGCCGTCGATGCGGTACTTGATCACCAGGCCATGGCCGGTGGTGCCGAGATGGATGTCGCTGGCGTGCATTTTCAGCGCGTCATAAAGGGTCGAGTTGACCAGTTTCACCACGCTGCTGGCGTCTTCGCTGATGCTGGTCAGCGACAGGCTTTGCAGGGTGTCGATTTCGTGGTGAGTGTCGCCCTGAGCGTTCAGCGATTCGACGGCATGAAAGCTTTCTTCGTGGCGGGCCAGATAGGCCTTGAGGTCATCGGCGTGCACCAGATACAGCGGCGCGCCGTGCAGGCAATCGTCGATCCAGGCCAGCCGCGCCGGGTCGAAGGGGTCGGCAAATACGCCGATGACTTCGTCGTTGTGGCGCAGCAGGATGAATTCACGTTTCAGGCATTGCGCGAGGGTGACCCGGTCGAACACCGGCGTCGCGGCAAACAGGCTGTCGGTGTCGAGCACCGGGTAATGCAGGGTGGCGCCAAGGGTGTGAATGAACGGCATCGGCGCCAGTTCGCAGAGCACGCCGAGGGCTTCTAGGACGCGTTCGCCGGAGGTGGCGGCCCGCGCCCGGGCTTGGGCAAGCTGTTCACTGGAAAAACGCTCTGGGGCGCTTTCGGCCAGCAGCGGTTCGACGACAACGGACAGACGTTCCATGGCTTGCTCTCCAACCGGGGCTCAGAGCCCTGTCGGCGCGGCAAACCTTGGCGGCAAGTGCCGGAACGTCTGTTCGCGCCATTACTCCCCGGTGAGCATTTGATCGTCGTCCGGTGCCATGGCGTGCAACTGTCGTCGCCGATCCGCCAACACCCAACTGCCATCGTACAACTGCAACGGGAAGCTCTCGGTCCTGCTCTGGCGTCGTTCGACAAAACCCTCGGAAGGGCTCGCACCGGGTTTCGCTTCGCGCTTGATGCCCAGAAGGTCGCAGACCGCCCGCGCCAGTTCCGCCAAGGGAAACGGTTTGAACAGGATGTGGCTGACCCCCAGTTGCCGCGCCCGCTCACAGACTTCAGCGGTCGGGTGACCCGTTATCAGCACAAAATGGCACGTCCTGTTCTGGCGGACCGCGTCGAGCACCTCAAAGCCTTCCATATCGGGCAAGCGGTAATCGAACACCAGCACGTCGGGGGCAAAGGTTTCGGCCAAACCGATAGCCGTCGCTCCGTCATGTGCAATCGCGACGTCCAGCCCCTGCGCCGACAGATAATCCTGAAGGTTCTGTGCAAGCAGCTGCTCGTCTTCGACAACCAGTACTTTGTTAACCAAGGTCGACTCCTTGAAACAGCAGGTCCGATGACCCCGCCCTGAGAGTGCGCCTTACCAGGGGTAACGCACACTTCATGCCAGGCTGAGCGCCGGTAATTTTATCTGTTCATGTCCTTGAATTTAATGACAATGCCCGCTCGTCCTGGTACCCCGTTCCCCAGAAACGGGGAAGCACCTGAATGGGCATCGAAGCCATTCCCCACTATTGGGGGGGAACCTTCAGTCGTCGTCAATTCGTTCGATCCTGTTCTGCACCCGTAATTGCGCGAGCACTTGGCGACGAGCCTGGGTCTGTTGCTGTCGGGCGAGCTCTGCCCTGACTGTATCCAGCCCCTGTAAATCTGGGACATCGGCGGCCTCCAAGTGGTTCGGCAAATAAATCACGTGCCAGCCAAACGGTGAACGCAGTGGTTGGCTGGCAAAACTCGCCCCGCTGACAATCGAGGCGCGCATTTGCATCAAGCGTAGACGCGCTTGAGCCACTGTGGCTGCATCTGCTTGCACGGGCACGCGGATCAACAGGTGACGGGGTTGCAAGGTATTGGCGCGGATCAGTTCGGCGAACATCTGCTGCGCCGCCAGTTCGCGGCGGGTGTACTCGGTGAAGGAGACCTCATCGAAACCGGCGTCCTGCAAGCGCCGGACGAATTTATCCGCGCCGCCGATGGCCATGCGGGTTTGCTCGATCTGCTGACGCAGCGCTTGCTCGTCGATCTGCCGGCCACGTTTCTGCGATTCCTGCCACAGCAATTCTTTGTCGATCAGCATTTGCAACGCGGCCTGGCGCAGTTCCTTGTAGGCCTTGGGGCTGCGAATACTCGTCACCGCGCGGCCCTGATCTTCCAGGTATTCGGCGAAGAAGCGCTCGAAGCGAAACCCGGAAATCTCCGCGCCGTTGACCCGTGCCACGGCCGGCTCGTTATTCGCCCACGCCAGCGGCAGCCAGCAAGTCAGCAGCAAGATCAGCGTTGTGAGTTTCATGATCGGGCCCTCCGTTCAGGGGCTGGCAACCATCGGTTTATAGGGTGCGACCAGATAGAAACGTTGATCGGGCAAATCCACGGTAACCACATGCGCGCCGCTCAAGCCCAGCCGTCGACCGGGACCGAAACTCAGGCGCGGGGTCAGGCCGGTGTCGAAGTCGTGCAGGCCTTCCAGCGCCGTCACCAGTTTCTCGCGGCTGGCGTCGCGGCCAGCCTGTTTCATGCCCTCGCTGAGCAGCAGCATCGAGGCGTAGGCGCCGACTTGCAGCACCGCGTGCTGAGCGCCGAGGCCTTGGCCTTCACGCAGTAACGTCAGGGCCATGCGCCCAGCCTCGGGTCCAGTCGCTGGGCACGAACGGATAGGCGAGAAACACCCGCCGGGTGAATCCGTCGGGGACTTGCAGCAGATCACCCGCCACCTGACTAGAGGCGGCAAACAGGTAAGGCACTTGCCCGGCGCTTTGCAGCCGCGTCGCCAGACGACTGAAGCCGCCGCCAGTGCCCAGATAAAACACCGAACGCGAACCCAGCGGCAGCGCATCCGCCGCCGGGTCGTAGGCTTGCAGATGGACTTTCTGCCAGCCGTGATCCTGCAAGTACTGGCCGAGGTTTTGCGCGGCTTGCGTCTGGATCGGGTCATCGGGATAAGCAATCAGTGTCGGCCCTTGCAGCACGCGCAAACTGGCCGTGGCGTAATCGGCCAGCGCGATCAACTGCTCACGCAATCCCGGTAATGGCTCGAATATCTGCGGACTGGCCTGCAGGGTGCCGAGGATCGACATCGGCCCGATCAGCGGCATACCGGCCTGTTCCAGGCGTGCCCCCAGTTCGCTGTCAAGAGCCGGTGCCAGTGGTGCGATCAGGGCGAACACCTGCTCCTGCTCGATCAACTGCTGCAAGGCTTGCTCGGCACTGGCGCGGTCCGGGCCGGGATCGATCACCGTCAAGCGCAACTGCCGGCCGTGAATGCCACCGGCCTGATTGATCCGCGCGACACTGCCGTTGAGCACCGCCGCAACGGTCATACCCTCCTCGGCCAGCGGCCCTTGGCTGGGCAGTAAGGTGCCCAGATGCAAGGTCTCGGCATCGAGGCCGGGATCACGCTCATCGGCGAGGCGTTTGAGATAGGCGGTGAGGTTGCGCTGATCCTTCATCGACAGCAGAAAGCGCGGCATGCTCGGGTCGAGACGGTTGTGGCCGGGGTCTCGGCCCTGCTCAATGGCCGTGGCCAGCGTGCTTTCGCTGTAGGCCGGATAGCTGCGGCCGTTGACCTGTTGCTGGCCATACGTGCTGGTCAGTCGCGCCCAGTTCAATTCGGGGGGACGCACGCCACCTTCAGGTCGGCCGAGGCCATCGGCGCCATGGCAATTGGCGCACGGCAGGCTGGTCGCCGGCAGCAACACATCCGCCGCGCCGACCCGTGCCATGATCGCTTCGCCACTGGCCGACAAACCTTGGCGGTACAAGCGTTTTCCCGCCGCCTCTTCGGGTGTCAGCGGCGCAGCGCTCGTGCCAAGGCTGACGCCGGCGAGCAGGACCAGGGCGAGGACGCGGCAGCGTTTCATGGCGCGGACTCAGCGGCCGGCCACGGGCATTGTCAGCAACTGCAAGCGCTGGGCAATGGCGGCAGCCGGGGCGTCGGGACGGATTTTGCTCCAGCGTTTATTGGCGACATCGCCGACGATCAACTGCGTGGAGTGTTGCTCTGGCGTCGGTACGATTTGGCCGATGCGACTCAATACCAAGTCCATCTGCGCCTTGTCGCCGGTGAGAAAAAGCCAATGAGGGTCATCGGAACCCTGCTTCAAGGTGTAAGCCTTGAGCACCGCCGGCGTGTCGCGCAGCGGGTCACTGGTAAGGGAAATGAAGGTGATGTCCTGCGCCTTGTCACCCAGCAGCTCGCGAACTTCCTTGAGCTTTTGCGTGATCAGCGGGCAGGCGTCATTGCAACTGGTGAAGATCACGTTAAGCAGGACGATGCGGTTTTGCAGCGCATCGCTGTAGAAGCGCAGGGTCGCGCCGTTCTGATCCTGTAAAGGCGTGTCGGTGAACCAGGTTTTCGCGTCGTGGGTGCCTTTGGCCGGGGCGGCGGCCACAGCGGCTGGCGGCTCAGAGACGTGGTCTTCGTGAGCAAACGCGACGTTACCAAGAATCCAGAAGCACACGGTCAGGGCGATCCAGTCGAGCAGTCTCATGGCTGTTGCTCCATGGCGATGGCTGTGTGTTTGGCGTGGGTGCGCAGGCCGCTGAGTTTTTCCACTTCCTTGGCCAACAGTGCTGGATCGGTGAAGCCGTAATAGCGCATCCAGTGACGATTGTTGCCGTCGCCGACGAGGATCAACGGTTGGTGATTCTTGAAGTCGCCGCTGAAACTGCCGAGGCCCTTGAGGGTTTCATTGATCGACTGCGGCGAGCCGGTCAGCCAGCTCCAGCCCGGCCCGCGCTGGAAGGTGCGGGCATAATCCTGCAGGCGTTTCGGGTCGTCGCGCTGCGGGTCGATGCTGATCGACACCAGTTGCACTTCGTTGCCGACCCGCGCACCGAGCTTTTTCTGCACCTTGCCCATGATCGACGAGACCACCGGACACACCGTGGTGCAACTGGTGTAGATGAAGCTCATGACGACGATTTTGCCCTGCACCAGATCCTGCTCCAGGCGCACTGTTTTGCCGTTCTGGTCGAGCAGCGGCACGTTGGCGAATTTCACCTGGGCGTGTTCCTGAGTGCTGCTGGCCGGGGCTTTGTGCCCAGCGTGTTCGTCTGCCGAGTGAGCGTTGGCGTATTGGATGCCAAGGCTCAACAGGCACAGGGTCAGCAGGCCACTGGATGCAAATCGGTTCATGTCGAAACTCCTCTTCAACGGGCTTGGCCGGGGCTACCCGAACACTGGCAAAGGTCTTGTCATCGAAACCGGCGCCCAAAGAGGCCGCACGCACATGCAGATACCAAGCGCCGCTGCGGTCGAGGGTGATCGGCGCTTCGTACACGCCGTCGGCGACTTCCAGCGCCGCCACTTCGCGGGGATGCGAGGTGGGCGCGAGGTAGTAGCGCAATTGCACGTCTTTCACGCCGCTGCGCTGGGTTTTGTCTTTGCCCTGCACGATGCGGAAACGCACGACGTAGGGGTCGTTGAGCGCCACGGCAGTCTTGTCGAGGAGGAACTCGACTTTCGGTGCGCCGAAGTGTTTTACCAGGGCGCCATTGGTTTCGATCTGCGCGGTAAAGCAGTGAATGATGTTCGGTTGATTGAGCAGGAACGCCACGTCAAAGCGCCCCGCTGCCGGCAGTTTCACGCGGGCGCTGTAGAGGCCCGGCGAGACTTCGCGCAAGCTGCGATCGATGACCATGGCGGCGCGGGCGATCTGGCCACGGTTGGGGTAGCCGGACATCGGCGCGTTCATGCCTTCGGCGTAGAAGTAGGTGGTGTTGTCGACCGGGTTGACCACGAACACCGCGTTGTCGTCGCGCGACACCGCCAGGCTTGAGGCCAGCGGCAAATCCCCAGCCAGACGCGGCGCTTGCGGGCCGGCTTCGAAACTCTGGCTGATCGGCTGGCGGCCTTCGCCTAAAGAAGACAGGTTGATCATGGTGACTTTCGGTGAAGCGAGTCCGCGGATGTAGGCGTAGGCCTGGGTGAACACCACCTGGTAGGGTTCGGCGCTGACGTCGAGGTCGTGAATGGCGCCGTTGGTCGCGGCGTCGATGATGCTGGCGCGGTTTTCCACGGTGTTGAGCACCACGCCGAAGCGGCCGTCGGCGCTGAAACCCATGGGGCCGAGGCCTTGTTGCAGTTTGATCACCCGGCGGATGGCGTGCGTGTTGGCGTCGATCACGGTCACGGTGCCGTCCTTGCCATCGGCCACATACACCGCGCCGGACAATGGCGAATAGGCAACTGATAACGGATGCGAGCCGGTTTTGATTTGCTCGACGATGTTCAGGCTGGCGATGTCGACCACGCTGACGGTGCCGTCGTCACGGTTGCTGACGAAGGCGAAGCGGCTGTCCTTGCTGAAGCTGATTTCGTGGTGGCCGCGCCCGGTCTGCAAGTATTTGAGGGGTTTGAGGCTTTGGCTGTCGATCACTGTGACGCCGGAGTCTTCGGTTTTGCTGGCGTTGTTGCCGACCCAGAGCAGACGTTCATCCGGTTGCAGCGCCAGGCGCACCGGTTGGCTGCCGGCTTTAATCGAATCGAGAACCTTGAATTGTTCGCTGTCGATGACGGCCACTTCGCCGGCCGTCGGCATGGAAACGAACACGCGTTTGTTGTCTTTGGGCGTGACCCAGTCCATCGGCGATTGCTTGAGTTCGATTCGCGCGAGCGTGCTGGTGATGCCGCCGACCGACACCGACGGATCGACCACAGCGATGCTCGCGTCGCGGTTCATCACCAGCAGGAAATAGCTGTTGAGGTCGAGCAACGGTCGCGCACCGATGTTGGATTTGAGAAACACCCCGACCCGGGCCTTGCAGCTCTGGTCGCGGCCCTGGGCCTGATCGGCGGCGAGGGTTTGCGGATCGACCCAGTGCCCCCGGCGCTACCCCGGACAACGGCTGGCCGGAGGCGCTGTCGGTGACGCGAAACTGCACATCGGCGAATTCACCTTCACGCAGTTTGCCGTCAGCGGCCAATGGCTTGAGGTTGAAATCCACCGCCACGCCGTCGCGGTTCAGCGTCTGACCCGCACCGGTTTGTGCCAGCGCAATCTCACTCAGCGTCAGCAACGCACCGGCCATGGCCAGCGTGCAAATACCGATGATGTTGATGATCCTGTTCATCTAACTCTCCCCTACCTCTTCACCTGGCAAAACACCGCCCCCCATGTGGGAGCGAGCCTGCTCGCGAAAGCGTCTTCCGCCTCACCCTCACAAACCGAGTTGCCCCCATTCGCGAGCAAGCTCGCTCCCACAAGGGATTTGCGTACATCCACTTCCTCACTGCCAACCACTGTCCCCTGTGGGAGCGAGCTTGCTCGCGAAAGCGGTCTGTCAGCCAACACACCTGTTGCATGTGCCGCCCTCTTCGCGAGCAGGCTCGCTCCCACAGGGATTTGCATCCACCGGGGCATTGCCGCTCTGCTACTGCCCCTGCGGCGCCGGTTCGGGTTCGTTGGTTACCCGCAGCAGTCCCCATAACCCGGAGGTGTTGCCGTAGGCGGCGTAATCGCGGAACAGATAATCCCCCGGGATCGCATTGCTGCCACCAGCGCTCGGGATCATGAAGCTGAAGTGCGCGGCCGGCAGGACGCTTTCGTGGGCGCCGATGTACATCGACATCGGGTTGTAGCCGAAGCGCACTGAGCCGACGCCCGGCGAGCCCATCGGATAGCCACCGACATCGCTCTTCTCGGCCTGGAACGGGTTCACTGACCAGACGTGCCCGTCGAGCTGGAACGTGGTGCCGCGACTGCCACCGCTCGGCATCAAAATATGCGTGCGGAACGGTTGCCCCGGTTTGGCATACAACACCGGCGTCTGCGGATCGCCACCCACCAGCGCATTGCTGTAGGCCATGTGCGCGTTGGTCATGTCGCCATAACCCGCGCCATCGGCATGCCCGAACGGTGCATCCGGGGCGAGGCCGAAGCGGTACCACAGCGGTTCGGTCTTGTAGTTGATCGCCATGCTCGAGTTGTCCTGCGGATCGGTCGGCACGCCGAAACCCTCAGCAGCAATCCCTTCCACCGGCCGACCATTGGCCCAACGGGTGTTCAACGCCTTGTGCCAGACCATCGCAAAGTCGCGGTAGCTGGTTTGCCCAGGCGCGGTGACCGTGGCGTTGACCTTGCGTGCATCGTCAATCCAGGTCGCGCCGATTGGCAGAATGCTCATCGCACCACCGAGGCCTTTTTGCGGTTGCTTGATCACGTCCGCCGGGGTGATGTTCAAGCCGCCGAACTCCACCGCTGTGGCGTTGATGTTGTCGACGCTGCGGCCCAGTTGAGTTACCGGTTTGCCTTCACGCTCCAGGTGCCCGGCGTAGTACTGATAGGTACGGGTCGGGTACGCGCCGCTGTTGCCGACACGCGGTGGCACGGTCTGAATCGGG
This sequence comes from Pseudomonas sp. H1_D05, assembly GCF_054682705.1. Classification (NCBI taxonomy): domain Bacteria; kingdom Pseudomonadati; phylum Pseudomonadota; class Gammaproteobacteria; order Pseudomonadales; family Pseudomonadaceae; genus Pseudomonas; species Pseudomonas sp. H1_D05. Next base: position 4,230,259 of record NZ_CP162825.1, on the reverse strand, counting down.
TTGGCGCCGACATTGGCGCCGTCGGATTTGGTGATGTCGTACGCCAGCAATTGCGCATGCAGGCCGACGTGGCTGGACGGCCGCATCAGGTTGTTGCTGAAGGTGGTCGAGCCCAGACCACTGTTGCGATCACGCTTGACCATACCTTGCATCACCGCAGTTTGGGTCAAGTCGGGCATCACGCTCGGCAGACGGTTTTCCAGAGTGATGTTGATGCAATCCCCCGCGGCTGCACGCAGCACCAACGGCTCGACCGGAATGCCGGGTTTCAGCTTGCCACTCACCGGATCGAGATCGGATTTACGCACATAGAGAATCGCGGTCGGGTCATGCAACGGCCCGCTCTGCCCGCCGATGGTGATGGTTTCGCCATCTTCCGGATCGGTCACGGTGACTTGGGGAATGCTCACCGTGCGCGAGTTCAGCACCAGGGTGCCACCCGCCGGATTCAGCGGCCCGCCGACATGCTGACCAAGCCCTTCCGGGTCGCCGATGGTCAAGCCCAGCGCATTGCCGAGAATGTCGTTGGCCAGCGCCGCGACCACTTCGTAGTTGCGCTGCACCGTAGGCCGGGTGCCAATGCCGTTAGGGTTGGCGCCATAGCGCGGGCAACTGCCCTCGAACGCCACGGTGTTGCGCATGCCCGCCGGATTCGGGTTGTTGGGGATGGCGAACAGGTCGGCGCGTTTGGCGGTGTAGTTGCGCATCACGCCCCAGATACCGCTCCAGTAGCCTTCGATCGAAGCGTCCATCGAGTACAGATAATCACCCGTGGTCGCCGCCGAACTGGAGAGCATCGACACCGGCGCAATGAAGCCCATCTGCTCGGAAATACCGATCATCTGCGACGCGCGCCAGCCAGAGTTGGAGCTGTTGCCGAAACCGGAACCGCTCTGCAGCCATTTCACACCGTGCAGGGTGACGTTGTGCTCTTCCTCATGGCCGCCGGCATGCACCCGCAACCGCACGTTGTCGCCGGTATAGGTGCGCAGCATCGGCGTGAACGGATCGCCCGGCTCGGCGCCGCCCTTGTTGATGTGCGGTGGAAACAGCGTGGTACCGCCGGTGGGTCCGGTCGCCGAAGTGAGCAGATTCGGCGCCAGATTCATCGCCGGAATGGCGCGGTCGGTACGGCTTTGCATGGCGAACGACAGATCACCGCCGAGGCCGTCAGCCTGCATGCCGCGTTTGCCATCCGGGCCGACCTTGTTCGGGTCGTACACGCGCAGGGCCAGCGGTTCGTTGCGATAGTTGACGACGAACATGCCCGGATCATCCACCGAGATCGCCTGCGGACATGGCCGGCTCGGGCAGCCCGGCACCTGACCGCCCTGCACTTCCAGCACGCCTTCTAGCAAGTTGCTGGCGTTGTTGCGCACTGGCGGGTTGATCGCGTAACGGAAGCTGTCGGCGGTGGCCGGGAACGCCTGCGCATTCGGCACACCGTTAGGGCCGGCACCGACGTAAACGCCAGCTTCATAGGCGTGCTGGAAGTCGCTGTATTCGAGGAAGAACTCGCGGAAGCTGTCGTTCTTGCCGTCGCCATCGAGGTCGCCGGTGTTGATCACCGCCTGCCATGAGGTCGGCCCACCATCCTGGCGCGCGCCGCTGTACAACGGCTCGCCGGTTTCGGCGTGGAACCAGGTGGAACCGGCCGGCTCGGCAAGCACAGTCGCGTACAGTCCAATCTGCTGATGCGTCGATGGGCCTAAGTGGTCGTGGGTGAAGATGGTGCCGAGGCCGCGATCGACGCCTTTGGCGTTGACCACCGGATCGACGAACCAGCGCTGCATCGCCGTGCGCGCACCCAGCCAGTCGGCGCGACCATACTGGCCGAAAAATGGGTGGTTCCTGGCTATCGGGCAGGCCTGGGTGCCGTCACGTGGATCGGTGCCGGCGCACTGGTTGAACTCGCGGATCGCATGAATGCGTTCCTGCACGGCGCCGGGTGAGAGCACGCCGTCCTCGTAGTTCCAGCCGTTGGAGGAGCCGTCCGCCGAGGTCAGATCCCACTTCGGCAAGTGAATGTGCTGGCCGATTACGTCGGTCGGCGTGCGCACCTGATAGTCGTCCATCTCATAGGTGGCCGGGACCAGGTTGGTTTGCTGGTATTGCACGCAATCGAAAGTGTTCATGCGCATCACCAGCGGCTCTGGTGGACGTTGCTTGGTGATCACCGGCCAGGCGTCTTCCCACAGCGCGAGAATGCGCGCCTGCGGAAAGTGATAACCGACTTTGTTGTACACCGCGTCGAACTGAATGTTGGCGGCTTTGTAGATCCGTGGCCGGTCGGCGGTGAAGCTCGAGGCGCCGACAAAGGACATACCGTCGATGCGCTCACCGCTGGCGAACTCGCCGCTGCCGGCGTTGCTGGTCAGGCGTTTTTGCCGATCGTCCATGCACGGCTCGTAGTACGGCGCGCCGGCCATCGGCAAGGCACCGTTGGTGCGGAACGCCTTGGCGACCACTTGATTACCGGGCAGCAAGGCATAGCTTGGGTGATCTTTCTTCGCGTGGAAGGCCATCGCCGCTTGTTCGACTTCGGTGCCTTCTTCAGGCAGGTAAATCGGCTTGGCACGGCTGACTTCCTTGGAGAAGTCCAGCGAAGTGGTCACGGTGTGCGCTTCGCCACCGGCCGCGACGCCATCCAGTGCGTGACGCTGCAAGCCGCCATTCCAACCGCCGGACTGCGCCGGGTCGAGATTGGCCCACAGTGCCTTGCCGCTGGCCTTCAAAGACTGCGCGGTGGCCGCGTCGAGCATGTCCAGCGGCGGCGTTGGCGGACGTTGGCCGACCGAGCTTTCCATGCCGCCGATCCAGAACGGATAGCCAGGGTTTTTCAGGCTGCCGTCGGCATTGCGATTGGCTTCGCTGCGATCGACCAGCGCCAGCGAACCGATGGCTTGACCAGCGGCATTGCCGCCATGGTGCTCACCGTCGTCATCGCCCTCTTCTTCGTCATCGTCGTGATCATTTTCGGCGACCAGGATTTCGCCGATCTTCGGCACGACCACGACTTTGCCCGGCATTGGCGCCATGGCTTTGCCTGGAAGCGGCACGATGGCCGGAATCGGCGTACCGGCGACGATTTCGCCATCGGGCAAGGCCCGTGCGCCAGCCGCCGGTTTGCCACTGCGCAAGGCAAACGGTTCGCTGTGATAGCCGTCGGCGCCCTGCTGCGAAACATCGAGTCGCGTGCCTTCTTCGAACACGTCGTGCACCCGCCACATGGCCCACATGCCTTGGGCGAAGTGCGGATAGAAATGGCAGTGATAGATCGCATCACCGGCCACGCGGTTGCGGTTGCCCGAGCCACCGTTGGCAATTTCATAGGTATAACCGGCACCCGGGCCGATACCCTGGGCGTCGACGTAATCGGAGTTGTCGTCGTTGGGATTGAACAGCCACTGATGGCCGTGCAGGTGGAAGATGTGCTGCTCGTGGCCATTGTGGGTGTTGCGGAATTTGACGAAGTCACCGATGTAGCTGTGGTTGACGTTCGACGGCTCCGACGGATACAAGGCCATGGTGGCTTTCACACCGATCTGATCGGCGCGCGGTGTCTGCCCCGGGGCGATGTTCTCCAGCCCGGTGTTGGCCGGCACATCCACCAGCATCGCCACATCACCGACGGTGTGCGAGCTGAGGAAGAATTCTTCATAGGCACACGACAGGCAGTCGTGCATCGGCCCCACACCCAAGCGGTTGGCGACCACTTCGGCGCCCATACCGCCGGAGCCGTAGTTGATCATGAACGAGTCGCGGGTCGGCTCCAGCACATGGGCCATTACCGGGTCAGCCCAATAGGCCGGGAATGCTTGAGTAGCGGCGGTTTCGTCCTGGAATTGCGAGGCGAAATCGCGGAACGCTTCGAGGCGATTGGGAATCGCCGGGTTGCGTTTGCCCATCGACTCCAGCGGGTAGGTGCTGGATGGGAAACTGCCGTCGGCGTTGCTGCCCATGACAATCGCATCGCTTTCGCTGGAGATGATTTCATTGCCGTCGACCATGCCGATGATCGGCGTACCGGCCTTGCCTTCGCGCAACCACGGTTCGCGCTGCGGGTAGCGCGCCTGGTAATCGACGATCGGTTGGCCGGTGGGTGCGCGGCCGGTGGTGGCCAGGCGCATTTCTTCTTCGGTGAGGGTATTGCGATAGGTGCGACCGCCCTTGGGCAGCACGACGACCTGGCCGAACAGACCATTGGCAACGTTGCCGGCCGCGCCCTCGCCACCAAACGTCGCGCCTCGGCTGCTGACGGCAAACGCGCCCTCACGTTCGGCGAACAAGGTGTAGGAACGGCTGGAGCCCGGAGGCACCAGGCTGTTGGCGTTACGCCCGGTGAATGAAGAGATGTCATCAATGCTGTTCACTGCTTGCAGGCCGTTGACCTGGAAACCGACGTGACGATCCGCCACCTGCTCATCGACTTTGAAGGCTTCGGCGCCGTTGGCGTTTTCCGCGCCCTCTTCTTCGCCCAGGTTTTCAAAGTGCTTGTTCGGGTTGGCCTTATAGTCGAGCAGGTTCTGCAGATTGATCGTCAGGCAATCGCCGGCGGCCACACGCAATACCAATGGCCGAGGGCGCTTGTCCGGACGCAGCGAGACTTTGCCCGGCACTGCGGCGCCGCCGTAAGCCAGCGACTGCTCATGTTCATCGACCACGTCGCGGCGCAGGGCGAACATCATGCCGTTGATGTTCTGCGCACCGAGGCGGTTGAACATCAGTGGTTGATCGAAGGCGACGACGTTGGCCACCAGGTTGCGCTCGCAACGCACGGCCGCGCCGGCCAGCTCGACGCTGAGCATCGAGGCCAGAATCACCAGCCAATTCAACAGAGACGGAGCGTGATGAATGCCAACCATGATCAGTAACCTCGTAGTGGGTGCTCTTGGGAACACTTCTCGACAAATGCCTCGGAGCAATCCGCGTGCCACAAAAAATCTCATTACCGTTCAACCAGTTACCGCAACCATTTGAGGATCCGGGGGATATTCCCCACCGGTTTTCCCCACTTTTCGGGCCTCTGCGGTTTGCCCCCGAATGTGGGGAAAACCGGGTTGGGTCACAACGGCGCATCCATGGCCAGGCCCTGCAGACGCCGGTACTGACGCAATACGTTCGGTACATAACGCTGGGTTTCGGCGAACGGCGGAATCACCCGGCCACGGCTGAGCACCGCGTCGGGCCCGGCGTTGTAGGCCGCCACGGCGAGAGCAATGTCGTTGTCGAACAAGGTCATCAGGCGTTTGAGATATTTCGCCCCGCCCTGGATGTTGGCCTTGGGGTCGTAGACGTCGGTCACACCGAGTTCGCGCGCGGTGTCGGGCATCAACTGCATGAGTCCGCCCGCGCCTTTGGCTGAGGTCGCACCAGGGTTGTAGTGGGATTCGGCGTTGATCACCGCGTGCAGCAGCGCCTCGGGCAATTGATTGACCTTGGCCGCCGCCGACACCAGTTCCGCGTAGGGCTGGTTGGCGATCATTTGTGGCTGTTGATCGAGGCTGGCCACAGGCATTTCAGCCTCGTGGATCACCCGTTCGTAGGTGCGTCCGGGCCGGTGAACGTTGGACAGGACATAGCTGCCCTTGGCGTCCACGGAGATGAATACGTCGGCTTGCGCGGCGCCGCTGAGCAGCACACATCCGAGCAATCCGCTGGCGAGAAATTTCATGTCGGGCCTCCCCGGATCGACCCCGATAAATTGGGGGAAATGCCCCAATGGCCGATCACGTTTGAGCCATACGCAAGCACTGTGCCGACTCTTGAAATGCCCGATTTACAAGGGCTTCAGCCAATCAGCCGATTTTCAGTGAGGCTGAGCATGGCAATTGCATAGGCCCTTCAGGCGACACGGCTGCCACTTACGGGAGGTCATCATGAAGCTGCAATTTCGTCCGCGTGGCCAACGCGGTTTTACCCTGCTCGAATTGCTCGTGGTGCTGGTGGTACTCGGCCTGTTGGCCGGGATCGTCGCGCCGAAATACTTCGCCCAACTCGGTCGCTCGGAAGTGAAAGTGGCCAAGGCGCAGATCGAAGGGCTGAGCAAAGCGCTGGATATCTATCGACTGGAAGTCGGCCACTACCCGTCCACCGAACAGGGCTTGCAGGCCTTGGTCACTGCACCGAGTGACGAAGCGAAATGGACCGGCCCGTACTTGCAGAAAAAGCTCCCGCAGGATCCGTGGGGACGTAATTACACCTACCGCTATCCCGGCGAAAACAGCGAGTACGACTTGCTCTCGATGGGCAAGGACGGCCAGCCCGGCGGTGAAGGTGAAAACGCTGAAGTGACCAACTGGCAGTAAACGGAGCGCGGCCCATGCGATTTCATTTGAAAGCGGTCGGCAAGGCGGGCGTGGTGTCCTTGAGCGTCGAAGCGGCGGGTGACAGCGACGCACGGCGGATCGCCGAGGATCAGGGCTTGCGTGTGCTCAGCTCGCACGCCGACAAGCATTGGCGCTCACTGAAACTGCGCCAGCGCGAGACCTTCAACCTGGTGTTATTCAGCCAGGAATTGACCACCCTGCTCAACGCCGGCCTACCGTTGATCGATGCGCTGGAAAGCCTCGCCGAAAAAGAAACCGCCCCCGCTGCCCGGAAAACCTTGAGTGAGCTGGTGCGCCTGCTTTATGAGGGCAAATCCTTCTCGCAGGCGTTGGGCCAGTTGTCGGCGGTGTTCCCGCCGTTGTACGTGGCGCTGGTACAGTCCAGCGAGAAGACCGGCGCGGTCGGCGATGCATTGGGCCGTTACGTCAGTTACCGGCAGCGCATGGACGAGGTGCGGCAGAAGATCATCAGTGCCTCGATCTACCCAATGCTGTTGCTGATCGTCGGTGGTGGCGTGGTGTTGTTCTTGATGGGTTACGTGGTGCCACGCTTCAGTCTGGTGTTTGAAGGCTTGGGCAATAACCTGCCGTGGCTGTCGCAGGTGCTGATGAGCAGCGGCATGTTTTTGCATGCGCATCAGGCTGAGTTTTTTGGCGGGCTGGCGGCGCTGGTCATTGCCCTCGCCGTCCTGCAGAAGCAACCGGCGTTTCGCCGTGGGCTGGATCGGCTGGTGGAGAAACTGCCAGCCGTGCATCAACGGATTTTCATGTATGAGCTGGCGCGGTTTTATCGTTCGCTGGGGATTCTGCTGCAAGGCGGAATTCCGCTGGTGACCGCCATGAGCATGGTGCGCGGCTTGCTCACCGTTGCCTCGCGGGTGCGCCTGGATCAGGCCTGCGAGCGGGTGCGCGAGGGGCAGTCATTGTCCACCGCGCTGGAGCTCAATCACCTGGTGACACCGGTGTCCCTGCGCCTACTGCGCGCCGGCGAACAGTCCGGCAACCTCGGGCAGATGATGGAACGCAGCGCCGACTTCTACGACGAGGAAATCAGCCGCTGGCTGGAGTGGTTCGTTAAATTGTTCGAGCCGCTGCTGATGACCTTCATCGGCCTGCTGATCGGGGTCATCGTGATCCTGATGTACATCCCGATTTTCGAACTGGCTTCGAGTATTCACTGACCCCCGGGAACGGGTCCGGTCCCTGCAACAATGCACTTTTACGTTCCCAACAAAACCACAAAGACGGAGAACGATATGCACATTCAAAAGCTCGTGCTCGCAATGGCCATCGGCGCAGTTCTGTCAGCGTCTACGGTGCTGATTCCGGACAGTTTGTCCGGGGTATCCAGTGCTCATGCCAAGGATGGTGGGAGTGGTGGTGGAGGCAGTGGTGGCGGTAGCGGAGGGGGCGGCGGCGGCGGCGGCGGAAATGGTGGGGGCGGAGGTGGAGGAAGTGGCGGGGGCGGGGGCGGTGGCAACGGTGGTGGCAGCGGTGGAGGTGGCAGCGGTGGAAATGGTGGGGGCGGAAGTGGCGGCGGAGGCAGTCACGGCGGTGGCGGCAACAGTGGCAGTGGTGGCAACAGTGGCCACAGCGGCAGCGACCACGGCTCGGGACACTCGGGCGACAGCGCCTCATCCGGCCGCAACGGCGCCCATGCTGAAGCGGGAGATGATCATGGCGTCCACCGCGCCGGTGAAGTCGGCGATGACCACGGGGTCCACCGCGCTGGTGAAGTCGGTGATGATCGTGGCGTCCACGCTGCGGCTGAAGCCGGCGATGATCGCGGCGTACATGTCGGCGGCGAGCCGGGCGATGACAAGCGCGCCAACTGATCATTAGACACACCGCAAAACCTGTGGGAGCGAGCCTGCTCGCGAATGCTGTGGGTCAGCCAATGATGTTTTGACTGACACACCGCTTTCGCGAGCAAGCTCGCTCCCACAGGGTTTTGTGGCATACGCAGATTACGCAGACAACCACCATCAATTGTAGGAGTGAGCCTGCTCGCGATAGCAGTCATTCAAACACTGAAGCTGTGACAGACAGAACGCTATCGCGAGCAGGCTCACTCCTACAGGGTTTTGCGGCGTTTACAGATTACGCAGACGACCTTTATCAACTGTGGGAGCGAGCTTGCTCGCGAATGCTGAGGGTCAGCCAATGATGTTTTAACTGACACACCGCTTTCGCGAGCAAGCTCGCTCCCACAGGGTTTTGTGGCGTGCGCAGATTTCACAGACAACCACCATCAATTGTAGGAGTGAGCCTGCTCGCGATAGCGGTCATTCAGACACTGAAGCTGTGACAGACGAAACGCTTTCGCGAGCAGGCTCGCTCCCACAGGGTTTTGTGGCGTGCGCAGATTTCACAGACAAACACCATCAATTGTAGGAATGAGCCTGCTCGGATAGCGGTTGTTCAGACACTGAAACTGTGACAGACAGAACGCTATCGCGAGCAGGCTCACTTCTACAGGGTTTTGTGGCGTGCGCAGATTTCACAGACGACCTTTATCAAATGTGGGAGCGAGCTTGCTCGCGAATGCTGAGGGTCAGCCAATGATGTTTTAACTGACACACCGCCATCGCGAGCAGGCTCACTCCTACAGTTTGATCTGCGTATAAATCAGAGGTCGACGTGGCTCTCGTTCAGGCGTTCACGCAAAAACTCGACCAGCGCCTGCACCGGCCTTGAGGCCTGACGATGCTGCGGATACACCGCCGATAACGTCAGCGGCTCGGGGCGCAAGTCATCCAGCACCGGCACCAACCGGCCATCCTTCAGCGCCGCGCCGACAATGAACGTCGGCAAATAGGTAATGCCCATCCCCTGCACTGCGGCATCCCTGAGCAACTCGCCGTTGTTAACGCGCATGCGCCCGGTGACATTCACCAACAACGGCTTACCCTGCCCCGCGTTAAAGCGCCATTGCACCGAACGCCCATGGCCATAAGGCAGGCAGTCATGGCTGTGCAGGTCTTCAGGCTTGAGCGGTGTGCCGCGCTCGGCGAGGTATGCCGGGCTGGCGCAGTACACGCGTTCGATCGACGCGATGCGCCGGGCAATCAGCGTCGAGTCTTCGAGCACGCCAATGCGCAGCGCCAGATCGTAGCCCTCACCGAGCAAATCCACCGGCCGATCACTCAGATCGACCTCTACCGTAACCTCACGATAGCGCTGCAAGAACAGCGGCAGCAGACAGCCCAGATGTGCCACGGCAAACGACAGCGGCGCGCTCAAGCGAATCGTCCCGCGTGGTTCGGCGGTTTGCCCGGCGATGCCCTGCTCCACTTGCTCGACTTCACCCAACAGGCGCAACGCCGATTCGTAATAACTCTGCCCCAGCGGCGTCACGTCCAGACGCCGAGTCGAGCGGTTCAACAACCGCACGCCGAGACGCTCTTCCAACTGCATCAAGCGACGGCTGACGAACTGCTTGGACAGGCCTAACTGATCGGCCGCCGAGGTGAAGCTGCCGGAGTCCATGACCTGGCAAAAAATACGCATGTCTTCGAACGGGTTCATTGTCACTCTCTGGTAGACAGTTAAACGCTTTATAGCCGCTTTTTCACTTTTGAGCAGCCCATTAATCTGTGCTCACGGTGTTGCTGAGGCCTGAAGCCCAGCGCCACAGCAGCCCGCAACCCAGGCATAAAAAATCAAAAACATTCAAAAGGATTTCCACCATGAACATCGTCAAGAAAACCCTCACCGCTTCCCTCCTCGCCCTGTCCATCGGCAACGCTTTCGCCGCCGAAAACAGCGGTGTCGAACACAACACCCAAGCCTTCCTCAACGCCCTCGCCGCCGGCGGTGGCAAACCCCTTGAGCAACTGAGCCCGAAAGACGCCCGCGCAGTACTGACCGGCGCGCAGGCTTCGGTGAAAGTGGATCTGTCCGGTGTTGAAGTCAGCGACAAGGCGATCAAGGTCGATGGCCAGACCCTCAACCTGAAAGTGGTGCGTCCGGCCAAGGTCAAAGGCGAGTTGCCGGTGTTCATGTTCTTCCACGGTGGCGGCTGGGTGCTCGGCGATTTCCCGACCCACCAACGCTTGATTCGTGACTTGGTGGTGGGTTCCGGTGCGGTCGCGGTGTACGTCGACTACACACCGTCGCCGGAAGCGCAGTACCCGACCGCGATCAACCAGGCCTACGCCGCGACGAAATGGGTGGCTGAGCACGGCAAGGAGATCGGTGTCGACGGTAAGCGCCTGGCCGTGGCCGGCAACAGCGTCGGCGGCAACATGGCGGCGGTCGTGGCGTTGATGGCCAAGGAGCAGAAAGCCCCGGCGCTGCGCTTCCAACTGCTGATGTGGCCGGTGACCAACGCGCAGTTCGACGACGGTTCGTACCAGCAATTTGCTGAGGGCCACTTCCTCACCAAAGGCATGATGCAGTGGTTCTGGGACAACTACACCACCAACCCGGCCGAGCGTGCGCAGATCCATGCCTCGCCGCTGAATGCCAGCGCCGAACAGCTCAAGGGCTTGCCTGCGGCACTGGTGCAGACTGCCGAGTTCGATGTGCTGCGTGACGAAGGCGAAGGCTATGCGCGGCACCTGGATGCGGCGGGTGTAGCGGTGACCTCGGTGCGCTACAACGGGATGATTCATGACTTTGGTTTGCTCAATCCGCTGAGTCAGATTCCGGAAGTGAAAGCGGCGGTGCGTCAGGCGGCGGCTGAGCTGAAGACTCATCTGAATCCTTAACAGCAAAAGATCGCAGCCTGCGGCAGCGCCTACATTGGAATACGTTCTTCTGTAGGCGCTGCCGCAGGCTGCGATCTTTTTATTGGCAGACACTGCGGAGCATCGGCCATGACCTTTTTCTACACTCACCTGCTGTCCTGGAGCGCTGCCCTGCTGCTGCTCGACGCGGTGCTCTGGCACTTCTCGCCCTTCAGCCATCGCGCCCCGAGAGTCGGAGTGCGCTTGGTGTTGTTTCTGGCGTTCACGGCGCTGGTGATCAACGCCGGCGTCAGTCCGTTGCAAGCACCACAATTCACCGATGATCGCGTGGCGCAACTGGGTGCGACGGCACAGGGGATTCTCTGGTGGCTGTACGCCGCGCGGGTGCTGACCGAAGTCATCGGCCTGGCGCTGATGCGCCGCATCGGCCACAGCGGTCGTTTGCTGCAGGACGTGATCGGCGCCCTGGTGTTTCTGGTCGCCACCGTCGCCGCAGCCGGTTACGTGTTGGAATTGCCGGTAAAAGGACTGCTGGCAACCTCGGGCGTGGTGGCCATCGTTGTCGGTCTGGCGCTGCAAAGCACCTTGGCCGATGTGTTTTCCGGGATCGTGCTCAACACCACCAAGCCGTATCAGGTGGATGATTTCGTGGTGATCGACGGCGTCGAAGGCAAAGTCTTCGACATCGACTGGCGCGCTACGCACTTGCTGACCAGCGCTGGCACCATGGCCGTGGTGCCGAACTCGGTGGCGGCCAAGGCGAAGATCGTCAATCTCAGCCGCCCGAACAACATGCATGGCGTGTCGATCAGCATTCAGGTGCCGAATCACATCCGCCCGCGGCGGGTACTCGATGCGCTTGATCGCACTTTGCAGGGCAGCAGTTCGCTGTTGCTGACGCCAGCGCCGAAAGCCGTGCTGAAAGAGGCCGGCGAAACCATGTCGGAGTACGTCGCCAGCGGGTTCATCGCCGAGCTCGGCAAGAAAAGCGAAGTACGCAATCAACTGTTCGACCTCGCCCACCGGCATCTGGAAGCGGCAGGGATTTCGCGGCATCCGGATGGCGTGATCGAACCCTCGACCCGCGCCCGTGCGTTGCTCGATGAAGTGAAAATCTTCCGCTCGCTGAGCAGTGATGAGCGCGATCGTCTGGCGGAATCGATGGTTGCCCAGCAGTACACGGCGGGCCAGGTGGTGCTGGATCTGGACGAGGTTCCGGACAGTCTGTTCGTGATTGCCACCGGGGTGGTCAGTGCGACGGTGCCGGACGGCGACAGCCAGGTCGAGGCCGGGCGCATGGGGCCGAGTGAGGTCATGGGTGAACAAAGTATTCTCGCCGATACGCCGTCGCAGGCGACGTTCACGGCGTTGACGTCGAGCATCATTTATCGACTCGACAAGAGCCTCACCCGTCAGTGCATGGAGCACCGCACGGAGGTGGGTCAGGCGTTGAATAAATTGCAGGCGGTGCGTCAGCAGAACAGTCGCCTCGCGTTGATGGCTAAACCGGTGGCGGTGAGGAAAGGTGGTTTTCTCGGTTGGTTGCAGAAGCGTTGAAGCGGCAAGATCAAGATCAAAAGCCTCCCCCTCACCCCAACCCTCCCGAAACGTCGGACCGCCCCCAAGGGGGCGAGGGGGAAAGGGAGCCGATCTCCATGTATTTCAAGATTGAAGTTCGACTCGGTATTGCAGGTCGACGTACCACGAAAGGAGTCGATCTCCGGGCATTTCAAGACCTGAGTTCGGCTCGGTATTGCACGTCGGCGTACCTCGCAAGACCCCCTCGGTCAGTCCCCTCTCCCTCCGGGAGAGGGTTAGGCGGGCGGCGTTCCGATGAGGGGTTCTTCAAGATCAGCCGATTACTTGGCAGTGAACTTGGTATAGCTGTTGATCAAATTGCGATAGTTAGGCAGACGCTCCGACAGCAAATGCGCCAAACCTTCCATGTCGTTGCGCCAGTCACCCTGCAGCTCGCACGCCACCGAGAACCAGTTCAGCAGGTGGGCACCCGCCGCCGACATCCGCGCCCACGCCGCCTGCTGCACGGTGGTGTTGAAGGTGCCGGACGAGTCAGTCACCACAAACACTTCGTAGCCTTCAGCAATCGCCGACAGGGTCGGGAACGCCACGCAAACGTCCGTCACCACACCGGCGATGATCAGTTGCTTGCGACCGGTGGCCTTGATCGCTTTGACGAAATCTTCGTTGTCCCACGCATTGATCTGGCCCGGGCGCTGAATGAATGGCGCATCCGGGAACTGCTCGCGCAGCTCAGGCACGATCGGGCCGTTGGGGCCGGCATCGAAACTGGTGGTGAGGATGGTCGGCAGCTTGAAGAACTTGGCGATGTCGCCTAGCGCCAGCACGTTGTTCTTGAATTCGTTCGGAGTGAAATCCTGGACCAGCGAGATCAGACCGGTCTGGTGATCGACCAGCAATACAACCGCGTCATCTTTGTTCAGACGTGTGTAAGGAACGCTCATGGGAAAACTCCTGATGGACGGATGGATGGATGAAGCGTGAAGCGCCGACCGGATGGCCGGCGCTTCAGGGAAAATCAGAAAGCGAAGCAGGAACAGCCAAACGCGCCCCAGAAACCGGCGAAATCGCTGACCGGTGCGTTCGACATCCGCGCCTTTTCATGGCTGTGGGTGTGCACCGCACACGGCCCGCTGCACTGATGAACCTGCGCCTGCAACGGCGAATTTGGCCGCCAGTGGCCCGGGACTTTGACCACCGGCGACCAGTCCGGCAGCACCGGAATCGAGCGTGGGCCGAGGTCTTCGAAGTCGCCGGCCGCGTAGACAATCTTGCCGCCGACCACGGTCATGACCGATTCGATCCACTTGATTGCTTCTTCCTCGACATGGAAGAAGTCCGCGCTCAGCGCCGCCAGATCCGCCAGTTGCCCAACCTTGATCTGGCCTTTCTTGCCCTGCTCCGAGGAGAACCAGGCACTGCCGTGGGTGAACAGTTCCAGCGCGGTGGTGCGCGGCAGACCTTCTTCGTACAAGGCCAGACCGCCGACGGTGCGACCGCTGACCATCCAGTACAGCGACGTCCACGGGTTGTAACTGGAAACGCGCGTGGCATCGGTGCCGGCGCCGACCGGAACACCTTCGGCGAGCATGCGCTTGATCGGTGGCGTCGCTTCGGCGGCTTGCTTGCCGTAGCGGTCGACAAAGTATTCGCCCTGGAACGCCATGCGATCCTGAATCGCAATGCCGCCGCCCAGTGCTTTCACCCGTTCGATGTTTTGCGGGGTGATGGTTTCAGCGTGGTCGAAGAACCACGGCAGACCGTTGAACGGAATGTCGCGATTGACCTTCTCGAACACGTCGAGCATGCGGCTGATCGACTCGTTGTAGGTCGCGTGCAAACGGAACGGCCAGCGCTGTTCGACCAAGTGGCGCACCACCGGCTCCAACTCCTCCTCCATTGTCTGCGGCAGGTCCGGGCGCGGTTCGAGGAAGTCTTCGAAATCGGCTGCCGAGAACACCAGCATTTCCCCGGCGCCGTTGTGGCGCAGGAAGTCGTCGCCCTGATGCAACTTGACGCTGCCGGTCCAGTTCTGGAAATCGCTCAACTCTTCTTTCGGCTTCTGGGTGAACAGGTTGTAGGCGATGCGCACGGTCAACTGGTCGTCTTTGGCCAGTTGCTCGATCACCTGATAATCGTCCGGGTAGTTCTGGAAACCACCGCCGGCATCGATCGCACTGGTCAGGCCGAGGCGATTGAGTTCGCGCATGAACTGGCGGGTCGAGTTGACCTGATATTCCAGCGGCAGCTTCGGCCCCTTGGCCAGCGTCGAGTAGAGGATCATCGCGTTAGGCCGCGCGACCAGCATGCCGGTCGGGTTGCCGTTGGCATCGCGAACGATCTCGCCACCCGGCGGGTTCGGCGTATCGCGGGTGTAGCCGGCCACGCGCAGGGCGGCGCGATTGAGTAGCGCACGGTCATACAGGTGCAGGATGAACACTGGTGTGTCCGGCGCGGCCTGGTTGATTTCTTCGAGGGTCGGCATGCGTTTTTCAGCAAACTGGAATTCATTCCAGCCACCGACCACGCGCACCCATTGTGGCGTCGGTGTGCGATCGGCCTGATCCTTGAGCATGCGCAGCGCGTCGGCCAGCGACGGCACGCCTTCCCAGCGCAGTTCGAGGTTGTAGTTCAAACCGCCACGGATCAAGTGCAAGTGCGAGTCGTTGAGACCCGGAATAACGCAGCGGCCATGCATATCGACCACTTGCGTGTTCGGCCCGCGCAAGGCCATGGCCTGGTTGTCGTTGCCAACGACCACGAAGCGGCCGTCGGTGATGGCCACGGCACTGGCCAGCGGTTTGGTGCGGTCTACGGTATGAAACTGGCCATTGAATAAAATCAGATCGGCGCTCATCGCAGTTCCTCAAGCAAAGTGAAAAGGAGCAAACCCCGCGCGCTCAGCGTGGCGAGGTCTCTTGGGAATCGAGGTGTTCATGGGCTTGGCTGGCTTCGAGCCACGGCGTAAACAAACGGGTTACCGGCGGCATCACCACGTACACCACCGACAGAACGATGGTCAGGGTGATCAGGAACGTGGCCACCACGTAGTTGGAAAGAATCGGATGCAGCGCCAGCAGCGGTCCCCAGATCAGCGGCACGAGCAAGGTGTGCGGCAGAATCACCAGCAGCGTGACGACCGCTTGCTTCCAGCGCGGCGGCGGCGAAGCGGCATCGGCCAGTGGTGTAAACCAGAACTCCTTGATCGGCGCGACTTCAGTCTGATCGCCGTCAGCCAGCATCGGCGCCGCTTCGGCGACCAGTGCCTGACGCTGCGGCGACTCCAGCCACCCCTGCATCGCTTCAGTGGAGCTGAAACGCAGCACGCAAGTGTAAAAATCGAGACGCCCGCGCTTGCCGCGCACCACGTCCACGCCCAAATGGCCTTCACGCTGGCTCGCGACGCGGACGATATTGCGCAGCCAGGTTTCATACGCTGACTCAAAACCGGCCTTGACCCGGTGCTTGATGATCAGCGTGACCGTCTCATCGGCCCCCGACGTTTGTGGATTGAGGACTTCAGGCATAACGCAGCACTCCGGGCAAACGAACAGGAATCACCAGCCGTCCCGGCCCGGCGATCAACACAGTGGTAAACAGGATCAACAGCAACCAGCCGAACTGCCCTTCGGCCACACTCCATTGCGGATGCACGACCAGCAGTGCCACCAGCAGCACAAAGAGAATAGGCAAGCACGCCAATCGTGCCAGCACCCCGGCGACGATCAGTAGTGGACAGAGGACTTCGGCGAAGATCGCCAGAATCAACGTGAGGTGAGATCCGAGGTGGAACGGGTCTTCGATCAGTTGCAGTTGCGCAGTGAAGTCGAGCAGCTTGGGCAAGCCGTGGACCCAGAGCAGAAACAACCCGCCGCTGACCCGCAGGAACAGCAAACCGATGTCGCGTGCCTGTTCATCTGTTGAGGCATTCATGACCCGACCCTTGAAATGTCATTGACTGGAATCATGCCAATGATGGTCGGGAGGAAATTGGATAGATGTGCTCAGTTCTGCGACATTCCAAAATTCTTGGAGCACCGCAAATCCCTGTGGGAGCGAGCTTGCTCGCGAAAGCGGCGTGCCATTCAAAGTATTTATAACTGACCCGACGCCTTCGCGAGCAAGCTCGCTCCCACAGGGAATGGGTTCAGGCCGGTGGTTCGAGGTTATCCAGCACCCGATTCACCGCCAGTTCACCGAGCATGATCAACTGCGCAATCCCCAACAACGCCCGACGCTGCGGCGCGGGCAACAGGTGGGCGACGTCCTGGGCGATGGTTTTGGCCGATGCAAGTGTTTCGCTGGCGTCAGTCAGCAGTTCTTCGGCTTTGGTGTCGGCGGTTCCGCGAGTTCTGCGTGGCGGTGGCGTGGAGCCGGGTGGAAGGAGGTAGTGGTCGAGGTGGCGACCGTATGCAGGTTAGCGAACCGGTAAAAAGGCAACCCGGTAGACCCGAAGGTCTCCCGCATACAGCCGCCATAGCGAAGTGCAGACGATAGCCTGCTACGAAGTATGGAGCGCTGATGCACTTTTTTTGGTCCGAGTCGCTAAACCCGATCGCTGAGTTTTCAGCGACCACCAAACGATAGAGACCCGACCGCAAGCGCACAAGCCGGCGGATTCTGGCGTAGCTGTAGGCAAAGGCGCAAGGTTGCGTAGCCTGAAAGAGTGTCTGATGGTGTTGCTTAAACGGCGATGTTTAAACCACCAACAACTCAGGGATCACGCCGTCCCAATGTGGGAGCGAGCTTGCTCGCGAAAGCGGTGTGTCATTCGAAATATTTATCGACTGATACGACGCCTTCGCGAGCAAGCTCGCTCCCACAGGGATCAGTGCTGTATTTGAGATTGGCGTAGGGATTCAGCTAGCCGGGATATTCAGCGGCGCCGCCATGAACTGACTGATCCGCGAGCGCAGCCATTTCTCCGCCGGATCGTTGTCATGCACCCCGCTCCAGGCCATCGACAATTGCGCCGCATCGATCGGAAACGGTGGATCTTCGGCGCGCAGCGCACACCCTTCAACCAACGCGCAGGCGGCGTAATCCGGCACAGTGGCGATCATCTCGGTGCCGGCGAGCAAGGCGCGCAGGCCGCTGAATTGCGGCACGCCCAACACCACGCGGCGGGTACGACCGACCTTGGCCAGGTCCATGTCGATATTGCCGCTCAGGTCGCCGGAGAACGACACCATCGCATGCGGACGCTCGCAGTATTCGTCGAGGGTCAGCGGCCCGGGACGGTCGTCGCCGCGCAGGACTTTGCAGGGAATGTCGCGCAATGTCTTGCGCTTGGCGTTGGCCGGCAGATCGGTGGTGTAGCTGACGCCCACTGAGATTTCCCCAGAGGCCAACAGTGCCGGCATCAACAAGTAATTGGCGCGGCGCACGACCACGACAATCCCCGGCGCCTCTTGCTGAAGCTGACGCAACAACGGCGGAAACAGGCCGAATTCGGCGTCGTCCGACAGGCCGATGCGAAACACGTCGCAACTGCTCGCCGGTTCAAACTCCTTGGCCCGGCTGACCGCGCCAGAGATGACGTCCATCGCCGGTTGCAGCTCTTTGAGAATCGCTAGCGCCCGCGCGGTCGGCTCCATGCCGCGACCGTTGCGCAGCAGTAACGGATCGTCGAACAGATCACGCAAACGCCCCAACGCCGCGCTGACGGCCGGTTGCCCCATGAACAGCTTTTCGGCAACGCGGGTCAGGTTCTTTTCGAACATCAGCGCTTCGAAAATCACCAGCAGGTTCATGTCGACGCGACGCAGATCGTTACGGTTCATGGGCATGTTTTCCTTTTCGGTGTCAGCTGCTTTTGCGGGTGGGCGCTGCGCACTTTACTCGATTAACGGCACCTTGGCCGCGCGCTTGTATGGACCGTATTCCACGGGCACCCACTGAAAATGTTTGCCCTGCGCGGTAATGTGACCGATGCCCGGGAACGGCAGGTGCGCCGCCGTCACCCACGTCTTGCTGGCGACCGCCGCACTGAAGACTGCCTGACGCGCATTGATCGCTTGCGCACTGTTGACGTCAAAGCCGATGGACACCTCCGGATGCTCAAACTGCACAGCGAGGTTATGCACCAGATCCCCCATGAAGACGATGCTCTGAGTCTGCGAGGTGAACCGGTAGGTGGTGCTGCCCGGTGTATGTCCGGCTTCCAGTGTCGCTTCGACTAACCCCGGCAACGGCGACTGGCCCGCGGCGAAGGTCTTGAAACGCCCGGCGGCGACGTAGGGCGCGGTTGAGTCCTGGGCAATCTTGAAAAACTCTCGGGCGCCGACCGGAGCTTTGGCCAGCGCGGCCGGATCGAGCCAGTAATCCGCTTCAGCCTTGGCGGCATACACCGTGGCATGGCTGAACAACGGTTGTTTCTGGGCATCGACCAGACCACAGACATGATCAAGGTGCAGGTGCGTCAGCAAAATCGTATCGACCTGCTCTGGCTGGTAGCCGGCGGCCTGCATATTCGCCACGAGCTGCCCGGCGGTGGCGCCGATGCATTGCCCGGCGCCACTGTCGACCAGAATCAGTTGCTTGCCGGTGTTGACCAGAAAGGCATTGAACGCCGTCTGGACACCCGGGGTTTCAATCGAACGGCGTGCCAGCAGTGCGCGGATCTGACTCTGACTCATGCCCTGCAACAGCTTGGGCGACAGGTCGTTGTAGCCATCGAACAACGCGGTGACCTCGTAATCCCCCACGGCCAGGCGGAAATAGCCCGGCGCCTGAGTGCCCTGCTGTGGTGCCTGCGCCATCGCGCTGGAAGTGGCCAGCGCAAACGTCAGCGCCGCCGCTTTGAAAATGCCTTTCATTTGATTCCCCTTGGACCTGCCGATTGCGGCGCCCCCTCGGTTCGCCACGCTTGCAGTCATCGTGCCGCAAACCGCGGGGCGCAGACTTGCAGGGATGTGCTGAGTTCAGGCCAATGCGCTGGAATTAACAACGATTAACTCGTCAGCCTCCCGCCCTCGGCCAACAATGAAATCCTCTGCGCAGCGTTGTTTTTTTGACCTGAGGGGATGCGCCGACCGTGCATTCCCCATCAACACGGACTTTGGCCATGGCTCACTTACAGCACAGCGTCGCCCTTGCCCCTGCCAACGAACCACGCAAGACCGGGGTCGGCGGACTCAGTCCGCAACGCGAACGACAGGTCAAACAACTGATCCTCGAACGCCTCGGCGAAAGCCTGGAAGTCACCGAACTGGCCCGCGCCTGTTCACTGTCACGCAGCCATTTTTCCCGCGCATTCAAATGCAGCACCGGGGTGTCGCCGCAGGACTGGATTCGCACCCAGCGTCTCGCGCGAGCCAAGCTGCTGATCCAGCACACCGACCTGAGCCTGACGCAAATCAGCCTGGAATGCGGGTTCTGCGATCAGGCGCATTTCTGCCATATGTTTACCCGCAGCGAGGGCATTAATCCGTTTGCCTGGCGCTGCCAGATCATGCGTGAACCCAAAGCCCAGCGTTCACAACCCGCCATGTTTTGATCGCGGCACCCGTTGCACTGACGCTCAAACCTGAGGATTATGCCGGGACACCCCGGAATAGAAGGCCTGCGCACGCGCCCGGCCCTACTCCGCTCTGTCCGCCGCAGCACCGCAGGAGTGAGCTGTTGAGTCTTTCCCCGAATCAGGCCCTCGGTTTTGGCCCCTATCGGATTCATCCCGGCCAACGCCTGGTGCTCGAAGGCGAGCAGCCGTTGCGCCTGGGCCGACGGGCGATGGACATCCTCCTGATTCTGCTGGCCCATGCCGGCGAAGTGGTGAGCAAGCAGCAACTGATGGCCGGGGTCTGGCCGGACAGCGTGGTCGAGGACATCAACCTGCGGGTGCACATGGCGGCACTGCGCAAAGCCCTCGGTGACGGTCAGGCCGGCCAGCGTTACATCATCACCGTGGCGCAACGCGGTTACAGTTTCGTCGCCCCGGTTCTACCGCAATCCATGGAGGAGCGTCCTGTGGGCGATGCTGGCGGTCGGCACAATTTGCCCTTGCGGCGCACGCGGATGCTCGGCCGCCAAGCGCTGGTCGACAGCTTGATGACGCAGTTGCCGCGCCAACGCTGCATCACCCTGGTCGGCCCCGGCGGGATCGGCAAGACCACGGTGGCCTTGCGCGTGGCCGAGCAGTTGATCGGGCATTACCGCGACGGTATTCGGCTGGTGGACCTGGCACCGCTCAACGATCCGCGGCTGATTTGCTCACACCTGGCCGCCGTGCTCGATCTGGCACTCCCCGAAGGCGATCCGCTGGCGGCGCTGGTCAATGGCCTGCAACAGCGACAGATGCTGTTATTGCTCGACAACTGCGAACACCTGATCGATGCCGTCGCGATGCTCAGCGAAAGCATTCTGCGCGGCGCGCCGAAGGTGCATATCCTCGCCACCAGCCGCGAGAGCCTGCGGGCGGAAGGCGAATTCGTGCAGCGTCTCGATTCGCTCGAATACCCATTGATGAACGCGACATTGAATCGTCAGCAAGCGCTGGATTATTCGGCGCTGCAACTGTTCATCGAACGGGCCACGGCCGCGCAGGAAAGCTTTGAACTGAGCGATGCGCAGTTGCCGCAAGCAATCGAAATCTGCCACCGACTCGACGGTATTCCTCTGGCGCTGGAGCTGGCGGCAGCGCAGGTCGCCGAACTGGGCCTGGAAGGTTTGCTGAGCCAACTGCAGGGCCGTTTGCCACCGCTGGCAGCGGGTAATCAAAGCAGTCTTGAGCGCCATCTCACCCTGCGCGCCACGCTGGACTGGAGTTTCAACCTGCTCGACCGGTGCGAACAAACCTGCCTGCGCCGTCTGAGCGTGTTTTGCGGAGGGTTTACCCCGGAGTCGGCGGCGGCCGTCATCGTCGGCCAACAGATCGATCCGGGTGTGGTGTGTGTATCGATCACCCAACTGGTGGCGAAATCCCTGCTCAGCGTCGAAGTCGGTGACGAAGAGGTGTTCTATCGTCTGCTCGACACAACCCGCCGCTATGCACTGGAAAAACTCGAGCACGCCGCCGAATGCGAAGAAACCCGCGAACGCCATGCCGAACGCTGCCTGGCATTGATGCAACAGGCGCAAAGCGATTGGGAAATGACACCGACGGCTTTGTGGATCGAGCGTTACGCCCGAGGGCTGGAAGACCTGCGCGCGGCACTGGACTGGAGCCTGAACGGTGTCAGCCCGGATAGTCTGGGGATTCGCCTGACAGCAGCGTCGGCGCCCCTGTGGCAAGAGTTGTCGCTGCTCAAGGAGTATGGCGGCTATGTGCGGCGGGCGCTGAGCCTGCTCGATGAACTCGGTGCCCCCTGCCCGCGTCTGAAAATCTCCCTGAAACTGGCCCTCGGCAGTGCCTGTTATCACACGTGGGGAGGCACCCCGGAAACCATCCAGGCGTTCGTCGAGGCTCGCCAGTTGGCCCTTGAGCACGACGACGTCGCCGGGCAATTGCGCGCGGTGTCCGGACACATGGCGGTCAACCTCAGTTGCGGGCACTACCGCATGGCGCTGGCGCAGAGTGAGCACTTCGATCGCCTCGGCGTGCACGGCGACCCACTGCTGTCATTGAGCACCCACCGTTTACGCGTGCTGGCCCTGCACTATGCCGGCGACCAGCCGCAGGCGCGCATTCATGCCGAGCAGGTGCTGCAGCGCATGGCACACAGCGGCCACGTCAACCGCTTCACCCACGGTTTTGGCGTGCAATACGACCAGAGCGTCGCGTCGCTGACGGTGCTGGCGCGGGTGCTATGGATGCAGGGATTGCCGGAGCAAGCGTGGCATTCGGCGCGACTGGCCCTGGATATTGCCGTGCAGATCGACCATGGCACCTCGATTTGTTACACCCTGGCACTGGCCAGTTGCCTGATCGCTCATTACAACGGCGATCAGCAGAACGCCCGGGCGCTGTTGCAACTGCTGCTGGAACAATCGCAGAAGCATTCGGTGCTGCTGTTCAACACGTGGGCGCGACATTACGCGCAGGTGATCGACACGCAAACCAGCACGCCCGTGCCGAAGAACAGCAGTGGGCTGATTCGGGAAATCATGGTGACGCTGGATGACCGCTTTGTGGATGACGCACTGTTTGAGCGAGCGCTGAGTGGTGATGCGGGATGGAGCACGGCGGAGATTTTGCGGGCTCGGGCTGCTGCGTTATTGAAAGACGATCCGGATTGCCTGGACGGGGCCCTTCGCGAGCAAGCTCGCTCCCACAGGGATTTTGGGTGTACTCGGAACCCATGTGAGAGCGAGCTTGCTCGCGAAGAGACCCTCAAGGAAGCCGAAGCACTCCTGCAACAATCGCTGACCATCGCCCGCAGCCAAGGTGCGCTCGCCTGGGAACTGCGCAGTGCCACCTCACTGGCGCAACTCTGGCAGCGCCAATCGCGCAGCCAAGAGGCGCTGGATTTGCTCACGCCGATCTATCAGCGCTTCACCGAGGGCTACGCGACCCCGGATTTGCGCAAGGTGCGCCTGCTGATCGACGATTTACGCGAGCACAGGCACGCCTGAGGCCCGGCGTATCCGGTTGATATAGAGCGTATGCCGGCGCTCAAGATCAATCCCTTCACCGCAACGCTCCAGTTGCTTACGCGCATAGCAGCGAGTGGTGTGGAGCATTCGGTATCGGCCTGTGCTGCCGCCCCGCTCCGCCACCAGCAATGACTTGCACGCCAGGCCTTCAATGATCGCAGCAAGCCGCGACGACGCGAGTTGCGCGCAACTGATCACCGCCAGTGCCGCCTCCAGGGTAAACGCCATTTTGAACACCGATAAACGCTGTAGCGCGCGTTGCTCCTGCTCGCTCAAGCGTTGATAGCTCCAGTCGAGTGCTGCCTGCATCGATTGATGCCGCGGTACCGCGGTGCGCCGGCCATGGCTGAGCACTTGCAGACCATTGCTCATTTGCGCCTGTAAGCCGACCAATGCCAAGGCATCGATCTGCGCCGCCGCCAGTTCGATCGCCAGCGGCAAACCGTCGAGTTGGCGACAGATCTCCAGGACGGCTTTGACATCCTGTTCACGCAGGCGGAAATCATGCTGTCGTGCGCGAGCGCGGCTGACAAACAACTGCACCGCAGAATGGCCCATGGCTTCAGTGATGCAATCGCCTGCGGAACGTTTCGGCAGGGTCAGCGGTGGCACGCCCTGAAGGGTTTCCAGACCGACCTGCAAGGCCTCGCGGCTGGTGGCGAGAACCGACAGGCGGGGAGCGGCCTCGAGCAACGTTTCAACTGCTGCCCGGCAAGCGCCGAGACGGTGGTCACAGTTATCCAGCAGCAGCAACGCATGGCGAGTCGACAGTCCGGGCAAATCGCTTTCAAGAGTGCGTAGCACCTGATCGAGCAGCGGTGTGTCGTCGTCGATCAAGCTCAGATCGATCTGCCACACGCCGTCTCTGTAGTACTGCAACAGCAGTTCCGCGACCCGCAACGCGACAGTGGATTTACCCACACCAGCCGCCCCCGTGACGGTCATCAGCCGACACAGCGGCATTTGCCGCACCAGCCCGCCGACCAGCGAGTCGCGCCCGGCGACCGGGGTCAGTCGCGCCGGCAGATTATGCTCGGGCGTTCGCAGCCCCTCAAAGACCACTTGCGCGACGCTGTCGCAACGCACCGGGGCGATAAAACTGTAACCGCATTGCGGCACGTTAACGATGTAGCGCTGACCGTTTTCGCCGTCACCCAAGGCGCGCCTGAGCGCGGCGATGTGCACGCGCAGGTTGATCTCCTCGACCACCGACGTTGGCCAAACCAGGGCAATCAATTGCTCCTTCCTGACCACTCGCCCGGCACGCTCGACCAGCACCTGCAAAATGTCCAGCGCACGACCGCCCATGCGTAAAGGCCGATCTCCGTCGAGTATCAGCCGTTGGCGCAGGTGGAAGGCGAAGGGGCCGAAATGCAGCACCGACGCCGTGTTCAAATCGATGAGGCTATCCATGCCAACTATCTTGGCAGCCTCAGATGAGGCGACAACCGCTACACGAGACTCAATTCGGACATACGGGTGCGCCAGACGGACAACAGCGCTCTAGCTGAACTGTTCGCGGTATTGCGCGGGCGTCAGGCCGAGCTTTTCAGCGAACAGCGAACGCATGTGCCGCACACTGCCGAAACCACTTTTGTAAGCCACGGTTTTAAGGGGCAGATCGCTGGTTTCCAGCAAGTTTCGTGCGCAGTCGATGCGCGCACTTTGCAGAAACTCCATCGGCGTCATGTTGATGTCGCGGGTGAACACCCGCGCGAAGTGCCGCGCGCTCATATTGGCAATCGCCGCCATGCGCTCGACCGTGAAGGCTTCGTCGAGGTGTTCCAGCACGTAACTCTGCGCGCGGGTAATCGGCGTTTCCTGCGGTGCCACGGCAGCCATCAACGGGCTGAACTGCGCCTGCCCGCCCTGGCGTTTCATCACCACCAGCAGGACTTTGGCCACATCCTGCGCGAGCTTCTTGCCGTGATCGCGGGCGATCACAGCCAGCGCCATATCGATCCCCGCCGTAACGCCTCCCGAGGTGATCAGGTTGCGATCCTCGACATAGATCTGATCAGTCGTGACATGGGCTTTCGGGAACCCCTTGATCAGGCGCTCGGTGTAGTTCCAGTGCGTGGTTACACGGTAACCGTCAAGCAAACCGGCGTGCCCCAGGACAAAAGCACCAGTGCAGATAGATCCGAAGTACTCGACGCGCCGGACTGCGTCTTTGAGCCAGGCAAACAACGACGGGAACTGCTGGTTGTAGGCACCGGGGCCTCCCGGCACCAGCAGCAAATCATAACGCTCGGTGTCGTCGCCAATGATCCGGTCGGCCTGCACCATCACACCATTGGAGGCCCGCAGCGGGCCCTCTTCGGTGCCAAGGGTGATCAATTGATAATGCGCATCGGGTTTCAGGTAGCGATTGGCAACCGAAAAAACCTCCAATGGCCCGGCCATGTCGAGCAGAAGAAAGTCGGGAAACAGCACCATTGCCACGGTTTTCATGGGAAGACATCACTTCAATCAGAGAGACATGATACGGACCAGACATTATGGCCAACTGTAGCCGTTTGAGCGCAAAAGTTTTGTGTGAAGGCTATCGCAAAACTGTCAACCTGACAGGGACAGTCTTTCAGTTTTCATCTACTTATTGCGCAGTACAGTAAACAGTAACCTTCTCCTCACTCGGACGAATTCACGTCCCGCAAGGAGATTTCATCATGCTGACCCTTCGCAAAGCCTCCGATCGTGGCCTCGCCAATCATGGCTGGTTGAAGTCCTTTCACACCTTTTCCTTTGCCAGCTACCGTGACCCGCGTGAGCAGGGTTTTTCCGATCTGCTGGTGATTAACGATGACCGCGTCGCTGCCGGCAAAGGCTTCGGCCAACACCCGCATCGCGACATGGAGATCTTTTCCTACGTGCTGGAAGGTGCACTGGAACACAAAGACACCTTGGGCACCGGTTCGGTGATCCGCCCAGGCGATGTGCAACTGATGAGTGCTGGTAGCGGCGTAGCGCACAGCGAGTTCAACCATTCGGCGACCAAACCGGTGCATTTCCTGCAGATCTGGATCGTGCCGGAAGTCAGCGGTGCCAAACCGCGTTATCAACAGGAACATTTCAGCGCACAGAAAAAACGCGGTCGCCTGCAATTGATCATCTCGCCGGACGGCAACGGCGGTTCGCTGAAAGTGCGTCAGGACGCACGGGTCTTTGCCGGGCTGTTCGACGGTAAAGAAACTGCCACGCTGGAGCTGCCAGCCAACCGTTATGCCTACGTGCATGTGGCGCGTGGCAGTGTTGAACTCAATGGCCAGCCCTTGCAGGAAGGTGACGGCGTACGGGTTCGCGAAGAACAGTTGCTGACCTTGAGCAATGGTGTCGATGCCGAGGTGCTGGTGTTCGACTTGCGGCCGCAGGAGTTGCCAGAAATGCCATGATGCGGTGTTTCAATGCTCACGAAAAACGGCCTTCTTTGAAGGCCGTTTTCTATTGTGGTGATTCGGGTGCTTGTTGCGAAGCAGGTCTTGGTGCACTTATATCCTTGCCGATCTGGATTGCGGCGAGTGTCGTCTGCAAGGTGGTTAATACCGCTGCTTGATTGGCAAAGTGCGCCCCTACGACGACGGTGATCATTCCGAGAAAATGAACGGCGGTCGTCGCCCAGTAATGCGCCTTCACTGTCGAGGCATGTTTGATGGCTTCTTTTGAGTCTTCGGCGATTTGTTGTACGCCGTCCCACATCAGATCGTATCGTTTGTCCCTCTCCGCCTGAGTCAAAAGATAAGCATCGATTCTCGCCGACACACCTTCGACCCGAGCGTCCATCCTGCTCTCAATGGTCTCGATCCTGGCATTGAATTCTTCACGACTGATAGCGTTCATGGCTTGAGTATTCCGACCTTTGCTCGCAAGGTCACTGATTGGGTTTTGACTGAATTCCGTGGTTCTCAATTCGACACCTTCCTGGGTTTACCGATACCGTCCCTGGTATCAACATCAGTGCGAGCCCTGCGCCCCTCACCGACATGACGAAACAATAGGCCCCATCCAACCGCCTCACAAGCCGGGAGATTCTGCCTCTGATGTAGGCCGTTTCGTCAGAGCTTGTAGCCCTGCCAAAAGAACGTCTGCCTAGTCATTCTCCGACGCGAACACGTCGACAATCTGCTCAATCACCGCCCGCACCCGCGCGGTATGCCGCAAGTCCGCGTGGGTCACCAACCACACTTCGTACGGCAATGGTCGAGTGCGCTCCGGCCAGAGCCTGATCAGGCCATCGCGCTCGCCCATGTACACCGGGATTTCTCCTACACCCAACCCTGCGGCAATTGACCGGCGGACGAGCAAACTGGAACTGAGGCTGGCGACGATGCGACCGCGACTTAGCGGCTCCGACACCAGGGTCAGGTCCTTTTTGCTTTGCAGATACGGTTGATAGACCACCAGATCATGCCCCTCAAACGCTGTGTCCGGTTGCGGCACGCCATTGGCGTCTATATAGGCCTGAGAGGCGAACAGGCCCACCGGCCATCGGGCGATTCGCCGAGCGATCAGATCAGGATTGTCCGGCCGGGTGTTGCGCACCGCGATATCCGCCTCGCGCTTGGCCAGGCTGAGGATCTGCGTGGACGCGTCCAGTTGCACTCGTACGTCCGGGTGCTGCTCGTGCAAACGGGCGATGGCCGGGATCAGAAAGTCGATCGCCAGCGAATCCGTGGTACTGACGCGCACCGTGCCGGTCAGGCGATCATCCAGGCCCTGAATCTGCCGCTCCAGCTCCAGTGCCGAATGCTCCATTTTCTCCACAATCCTGAGCGCCGCCTCACCGACAGCGGTCAACGCGTAGCCGTCGGAGGTGCGCAGGAACAACGTAGCGCTCAGGGACTTTTCCAGCGCCGTGATCCGTCGCCCGACAGTGGCCTGATCCACCCCCAAAACCCGTGCAGCGCCACGTAGCGTCGACTCGCGGCAAACGGCCAGAAATACCCGTGCGTCATCCCAATTCATGCTGCCTCCAAGTGATGCAAATTCGCATCGCAGCAACGCTAAATCGCTGCATTAACGCAGCAACAATAGCCGATATGCTGAACGCCATAAACCTTCCGCGAGATCGCTATCATGCGCACTTCAACCTCCACCGGTATCTGGCTGCCGATTTTCGCCGGCCTCTGCGCCAGCCTGGTCAGCATCGGGCTGGCGCGTTTCGCTTACACCCCATTGATCCCTTCGCTGATTGAGGCGCAGTGGTTCAGCGCCAACGATGTGGTCTACCTCGGTGCGGCCAATCTGGTGGGCTACCTGATCGGAGCTCTGCTCGGCCGGCCGACAGCGCGCCAGCTCGGCAATAAAAATGCCTTGCGATTGATGATGCTGGTGGTCACGGCGGCATTTTTTGCCTGCGCGTTTCCGTTGTCGGTGAGCTGGTTCTTCGGCTGGCGACTGCTGTCGGGGATTGCCGGCGGTGCGATCATGGTGCTGGTAGCCGCGACAGTTCTGCCGCATGTTCCGCCGGCGCGTAAAGGGCTGGCCAGTGGCGCGATCTTTCTCGGCATCGGTCTTGGCATTGCCGGTTCCGGGACGCTGGTGCCGCCGCTGTTGAGCCTCGGTTTGCAAGCGACATGGCTGGGCCTGGGGGCTTTGGCTTTGTTGCTGACGGCGCTGAGCTGGTTCGGCTGGCCGTCCGATTTCCCGCACCCACAGGCTGCGCAGGAAAAGGCGCCCGTTGAACCGACACCGCGCGGTGTGTATTTGCTGTTCGCCCAATACGCCTTCATGGCCGCCGGCCTGGTGCCGGCCATGGTGTTTCTGGTGGATTACGTGGCGCGTGGACTCGGTGCCGGGGCGCATATCGGCGCGCTGATCTGGGTGATGTACGGTTTGGGCGCAATTGTCGGCCCGGTGAGTTATGGCTTTCTTGCCGATAAGCTTGGCGCACGTTCCGGCATTCGCCTGGTGCTGGTGGTGCAGGCGATTGCCCTTGGGTTGCTGGCAATGACTCACTCGTTTCTGGCGCTGGCGTTGCTGGCGGTGATTCTCGGTTCATTTCCGCCCGGCATTGTGCCGCTGGCTCTGGCGCGAGTGCATGAGCTGGTGCCGGAACATCATCGCCAGCAGATCGCCTGGAGCCGTGCCACGGTGTCATTCGCCACCTTTCAGGCGCTGGCCGGATTTGCCTATTCAGCGCTGTTCAATGCCAGCGGCGGTCATCACGCGCTGTTGTTCGTCATTGCCGCTGGCGCAATCGTCGTGGCGCTGCTGCTGGAGCAAGCCATGAAATGGCTGCCCGCCCCTACTGAGTCGCGCTGCTGTGCAAATTGAAGGGAATCATTGCTTGCACAGCACGCTCCCATCTACAGAACTTATGCCAACAGGAATCGATATGTCCCTGCCCAACGAAATGACCCGAATCGAAATCAGCGAACCCGGTGGCCCCGACGTCTTGCAACCCAAACGCGTGGCGCTTCCAGCCGTCGCAGAAGGCGAGGTGCTGATCCGCGTACACGCCGCCGGGATCAACCGGCCGGACGCCTTGCAGCGTGCCGGCAAATACCCGATGAAACCCGGCATGAACCCAATTCCCGGGCTTGAGGTCGCCGGCGAAATCGTGGCACTCGGAGCCGGTGTCAGTCAGTTCGCCGTGGGCGACAACGTCTGCGCGCTGACCAACGGCGGCGGTTATGCCGAATACTGCGCCGTCCCCGCCGGCCAGACCCTGCCGATTCCACACGGTCTGGACTGGGTGCACGCCGCCGCAATCCCGGAAACCTTCTTTACCGTGTGGGCCAACCTGTTCGGCCTCGGTGGCGCCAGTCGTGGTCAGCGCGCACTGATTCACGGTGGCACCAGCGGCATCGGCACAACCGCACTGATGCTGTGCCGCGAATTCGGTATTGAAGCGTTTGCCACCGCCGGCAGCCCGGACAAATGCGCAGCGATTCGCGATCTCGGTGGCGCAGCGATCAATTATCGCGATGAGGATTTCGCGGCAGTCATCGCCGAGAAAACCGCAGGCCAAGGCGTCAATGTGATCCTCGACATCATGGGCGGCTCGTACCTCAACGATAACGTCAGCGCCCTGGCGATGGATGGCCGACTGGTCATGCTCGGTTTCCTCGGCGGCGCACGGGCCAATGACTTTGACTTGCTGGCAATGATGGCCAAACGTGCGGTGATCACCGGTTCCCTGTTGCGCGCCCGTACCGCTGCTGAAAAAGCTGCGATTGCCGATCAACTGCGCGAGCACGTATGGCCGGCGCTGGCTGCCGGGCGCTGCCTGCCGATGATCGACAAGGTCTACCCGCTCGCCGACGCCGCTCAGGCTCACGCGCACATGGAGGCTGGCGACCATATCGGCAAGATCGTTCTGCAGGTCGTGTGAGTCTTTGCAGCATTTGGTAATTGTTGCGCCGGGGCAGTGGTCGAAAAACTCACGCGCAGACCGAGGCATCTGGTAAAAAGCCTTCTTTGTCTGCGCCTGGGTGAAACGTTTAATGTTCCTGTCCTTCATGACGCGTCTGCGACGCCGCCGTTTGGCGTTTGCCTGCATGGCCGCGCTGATTATCGGCGTGCCGACCAGTTGTGCCGTGCTCGAACACACCGAACGCAAACTGCTGTTTCGCATCGAACCGGGCACCGCCGGTTGGTATCGCGGCTTGCCCGGCAGCGTGCAGGAACTCGACCTGCAACCGAAAAGCTTCAAGGCCGGGGAAAACATTCATGCCTGGTGGTGGCCGGCGGAAAAAGCCAATGCGCCGGCCATTCTCTATCTGCATGGCGTGCGCTGGAACCTCACCGGGCAGTTGTTCCGCATCGAGCAACTGCGCGCTGCGGGCTATTCCGTGCTGGCCATCGACTACCGAGGATTCGGCAAGAGCCATGGTGATCTGCCGTCGGAAAGCAGCGTTTACGAAGATGCGCGGGTGGCGTGGGAACGCTTCAAACTACTGCAACCGGACCCGGCCAAACGCCTGATCTATGGCCACTCCCTCGGTGGCGCCGTGGCCATCGATCTGGCCGCGGAACTCGGCCAGGCCGCCGCTCGCGATCATTCTGCATTGCCGGTTCGCGGACTGGTGATCGAGTCCACCTTCACCACGCTGGCGGATGTTGCCGCGTCGGTGGCCAACACTTCGCTGCCGGTGCGCTGGCTGCTGTCGCAGAAATTCGACTCGATCGACAAGATCGCGGATATCCACATGCCGCTGCTGGTGGTCCACGGTTTAGCTGACGCTTTCGTGCCGCCGCGCTTCAGCGAGCAACTGTTCAACGCCGCGCAACAACCCAAGCGCCTGCTGTTGGTGCCGGGCGCGACGCATAACAACAGCATGGCGCTCGGCGGGCAGAATTACCGTAAGGCGCTCGACCGCCTGATGCAGAGCAAACCGGCCCCCCGGGTGGCCGGACCTGCCACCGTGCGCAACGGGCGGGACACTTAACGGTAGCCGCGAGCCTGCAAATCGAACAGTTCCGCGTAATGCCCAGCGGCGGCGATCAATTGATCGTGGCCGCCCTGCTCCAGAATCCGGCCTTGTTGCAGCACGATGATGTGGTCGGCATTGCGCACGCTGGAAAACCGATGGGAAATCAGCAACGTCATGCGACCTTCGCTGTGCTGGCTGAAATGCTCGAACACCGCCGCCTCGGCCGCCGGGTCAAGGGCGGACGTTGGCTCATCGAGGATCAGAATATCGGCATCACGGCGCATATACGCGCGGGACAAGGCAATCTTCTGCCACTGCCCGCCAGACAATTCCTGGCCACCGGCAAACCAGCGTCCCAACTGCGTGGCATAACCCTTGTCGAGCCCTTCGATGAAGGGGGCCGCCATGCCTTGGGCCGCGGCCTCCTGCCAGCGTTGCGCGTCGTTGAACGCCAGGGTATCGCCGACGCCAATGTTTTCTCCGACGCTGAACTGGTAGCGGATGTAGTCCTGAAAAATCACCCCAATGCGCCGACGTAACGCGGTCTCCTGCCAATCCTGCAAATCGCTGCCGTCGAGCAGAATGCGCCCTTGATCGGGGCGGTAGAGCCGGGTCAGCAACTTGATCAGCGTGGTCTTGCCTGAACCGTTCTCGCCGACCAGCGCCATGCTCTGGCCTGGCACCAGTTGCAGGTCAATGTTTTCCAGCGCTGGCCGACTGGCACCCGGATAACGGAAACCGACGTTCTCGAAACGCAAACCATCGCCCGGGCAGACGCCGACCGTCAGGTGACCGCTATCGACCTGAACCGGTTCGGCCAGGTATTCATACAGACTGGTCAGGTAGAGACCGTCTTCGTACAGGCCACTGATCGCACTCAGACTGCTGCTCACAGCGCTTTGGCCTTGCTTGAACAGCACCAGATACATGGTCATCTGACCAAGGCTGATCTGGCCATGTACGGCATCGATGACCACCCAGGCATAGGCCGCATAGAAGGCCGCGGTATCAAGCAGGCCGAGGCCGAAACCCCAGCCATCGCGCCGCAACGTCAAACGGCGGTCTTCGGCATACAGCCTGGCGAACGTGTCGCGGTAGCGTTGCAGTAACAGCGGCGCGAAGCCGAACAGCTTGACCTCTTTAATATAGGTTTCGTGGGACAGCAGGGTTTCGATGTAATTCTGCTGCCGACTCTCCGGCGCACGGCGAGTAAACAAACGAAAGGCGTCACCGGAAAAATGCGCTTCGGCAAAAAACACCGGTAACGCACCGACCACCAGCAACGCCAGCGCCCAAGGGGAAAAATGCACCAGCAGCACCCCGAAGCTGATCAGCATGATCAGGTTTTGAATCAAACCCAACGACTTCATGACCAGCGCCAGTGGCCGGGTCGAAGCCTCGCGACGGACACGCACCAATTTGTCGTAGAACTCGGAGTTTTCGAACTGCACCAGTGACAGGGTCTGCGCTTTCTGCAAAATCAGCGTATTGACCTTCTGCCCCAGTTGCACCCGCAACAGCGATTGCTGCACCGACAGTGCCCGTTGCGTGCCGGACAACAGCGCCAATACACCGGCCTCCAACAACACGTAACGCAACACGGGCCACAGCGGCGCACTGCCGTGCTGCGCGTGCAACTGCATCGCTGCCACCACCGCATCGACAATCCGCTGGCCCAACCATGCCGCCAGCGCCGGCAGCAAACCGGCAACCAACGTTGCCAGCACCAGCCCCAGAAACAAGCCACGCGATGTCCCCCAGACCAGGCGCAAGGCTCGCTGCGCCTGATCGAACAAAGAGGTGAAGCGCGATAGATCAGGCATGGGGCATTGGACTCTGCAGGTGATGATTGTGCGTCATGGTACTCCAGCGCTACGACTGAACTTCAAACAACGACCGCGTTATCGTCGACGTGCTTTTCAGAACAAAAACATCTGGAAGACTCTGCCCTTTCCGGCGTCCAACGCTCTGCTATGGTTTAACCGCCCTACGCGGAATTCGGCGACCCCACGCCCGCTCCGCGCCTGACTGCCGGGAGCAGAGACATGAGAATCAATCCCTACCTGATCTTCAACGGAGATTGCCGCGCGGCCTTCAACTTTTACGAGCAAGCCTTGCAAGGAAAGCTTGAGGCGATGATGACTTTCGGCGAAACGCCCGCCGCCGAACATGTGCCCGAAGAACACCACAACCTGATCATCCACACCTGCCTGAAAGTGGGTGATCAAATGATCATGGCCTCGGACACCACACCCGATCGCCCGACTCAGGGCATGAGTGGCTGTTCGATTTCGCTGAACGTCGACAGCATCGCCGAAGCCGAGCGCGTGTTCAACGCGCTGGCCAAGGACGGTCGCGTCGATATGCCACTGGAAGCGACGTTCTGGGCGGCGCGTTTCGGCATGCTGGTCGATCGTTTTGGCGTGTCGTGGATGGTCAATTGCGAGAGCGAAAAGTAACCCTGACATTTCGTCAGCCATGAAAAAGCCCAACCGGTTCAGGTTGGGCTTTTTGCTTCAGCGCTGGGCCAATTCGTGGCGTACACATTGTTCGTAATAGGTCTGCTTGACAGCTGCAGGCTTGAGTTTCGACGTGCTGTTGTAGGTTTGCTCGGTGATTCCCATCGCGGTCATACGCATCCACGGTTGCTGGAATCGTCGCACCTGCAATTGTTTGCGCGCGCCATACAGCGAGACGCCTGACAGCTTCGATTGCTGAGCACCGGCAGCGATATCCGAACCCCAGGTGCAGGCAAAGCGATGGCTTTTGCTTAACTCTTTCGCCTGCACGCCTGTGGCGAAGACAGCCAGGGAAAGCGTTGCAACGGTGATAACAATCGTCCGCATAGAGCCCACCTAACCTTTTGAAAAAAGGCGATTTTGCCGGGGAAGCGAACGCCCGGGGGCCAGCAATTTGCCGCCTTTTCAGAGTTTTTTGCGGGCCAAAAAAAGGCGACAGGATTTCCCGATGAAATCCTGTCGCCCTGTTCATGACCAATCAACTGCCAATGACCTCAACACGCAGTCGATCGGCACCCTCCTCGCGACAATCAATACGAACCGGCAAGAACAGCTCGATCACCGCGATATTGCTGTGCAAATGCTCGGTCATTCGCGGCGTGGTGAACGAGCCACCACCGGCCAGCGCCATTGGCAACAGCAACTGATCGGCGAGGTGCTCAGCGACCGCAGCGCCACTGCGCAACCAGTCGGCAGCCTGACTGATCGCAGCATCGGCAACCTTCTCTGCGCGCAATGACACTTGGCCGAACGCGCTGAACACCTCGGTGACGTGTTCGAAAGCGTACTCCAGCAGCAACACGTTACCTGGCCCGCGGGCTGGATCAAGTGTCACAGAGTGCAGCGCCGTAGCCGGAAGATTCAAGCGCTTGGCCACTCGGCTCAGCTCACGTTGGGCGACCGTAGGTCCAAGCCCGGCGGTCAGAGCCCACGCGCTTGGTGAAATCGCTTCGCCACGGTCACACAGATCGAGTCGCGTCAGGTTCGCCGGTTGCACATTCACCTCAATCTCGCCACCGCCGGCCGGGGCAAAACCATGGCGCAACAAGTCCAGCTCAACGTTGGCACCCATGCGGCGCAGCAGCGGCAGCCAACTGCGCGTGAGAAAATCGGCCGGCGGCGCCAGCGGGTTATGCGTGCCACCGGAAATCCGCAGCCGACTCGCCTGCGGTGCCCTTAACAGTGCCGGCAACAAGGTCTGTAACACCAGTGTGCAACTGCCGGCCGTGCCGATGGCGAATTGAAAGTCGCCAGCGCGAATCGCGTCGGGTTCGAAGCTCAAGGCTTGCGAACCCAAATGTGCACCGCCAACCGTAGCACCACACACCTCGGCCGCCGCCATCACCGCCGTCAAGTGTTGGCGCAGCAGTCCCGGACGGCTGCGCCTGGCACGAATCTGTTTAATGCGAAACGCCCTGCCCGTCACCATTGACAGGCTCAAGGCGCTGCGCAACACCTGGCCGCCACCGATGGCACCGTCCAGTTCTATCACTTCCTGTTTCATGGCATTCCTTACGCGTACAGCCCGACGGTATCCCGGAGGTACTGATCCAGCCGTCGCGAGTCTTCCTGAGTTCTGAGTAATGTGGGCACTTCGCGCTCGAGTTCGGCCGCGATGAACCCGTGCAACGCCGGTCGACGCGGCCCATAGGCGCTCTCATCGGCATTGCGTTTAAGGGCGAGCAATTCGTCGACTTCATCGAGCAACGCGCGGTCGTCGACGGTGGTCAGGAGGTCGGCAAACGTCATCGGTGGCCGGCCTCGTCCCTGATCGATCCAGCGCACGGCCAATAATGGTCGCAGCACGTAGAAGTACTTTTTGAAACGCACGGTTTCACCTTGCAGGTAACCGCGAAAGTTCTTCTTTGCCATCGACAGATAGTGATTGCGCGCTGCTGGCGGGCTGTAGAACGCTTCGGCGAGTTCGCGCAGCTGTGCCACCTGCGCGGTTTCACTGCGATAAACCAGCGGCGAGTCGAGCCACTCCAGCAAGGTCGGATTGGATTTGCGCAATAACCCGAGGGTCTTGCGCAGCTCCCAACCACTGACGTCGAGTTCATCGTCCAGCGGACGCTCGATCACATCACGCGGCGCATCGACCTGAACGAACCACTCGGGCTTCTCCACGTAGACAAACCGCACGTCGTAATCGCTGTCGGTCGAGGCAAAACCCCAGGCCCGACTGCCGGATTCACAGGCGTACAGCACCGTGACATTGCGCTCGCGTTCTATCCGCGCCAGCTCTTCCAGAACCCGCGCGCGCATGGTGGTGCACAGCGGGTGACGTTCTTCCAGTTCCATGACTTGCTTTCCTTTTATCCTTTGACGCACACCACCTGACGCAAGGTGTGCAGCACTTCCACCAGCTCACGCTGGGCGTGCATGACTTTGTCGATGTCCTTGTAGGCCATCGGAATCTCGTCGATCACCGCCTCGTCCTTGCGGCACTCCACATGGGCCGTGGCGCGAATCTGATCCTCGACAGTGAACGTATTCTTGGCCTTGGTCCGACTCATGGTGCGGCCGGCGCCGTGACTGCAGGAACTGAAGGATTCTTCGTTACCCAGGCCACGGACAATGAAACTCTTGGCGCCCATCGAGCCTGGAATAATCCCCAACTCGCCCTTCTTCGCCGACACCGCACCTTTGCGCGTGACCAGTACCTCTTCGCCGAAATGCCGCTCTTTCTGCACGTAGTTGTGGTGGCAGTTGACCGCTTCCAGCGCCACTTCGAACGGCTTGCGGATAATCTGCCGTGTCGCTTGAATCACCGCGCGCATCATCAGCTCGCGGTTCTGTTTGGCGAAGTCCTGCGCCCAACCCACCGCTTCCACGTAATCATCAAAGTGCTGACTGCCCTCTTCGAAGTAGGCCAGATCACGATCCGGCAGGTTGGCGATGTGCTGTCGCATATCCGCCTGAGCCATCTGGATGAACAGGTTGCCGATGGCATTGCCGACGCCACGCGAGCCGCTGTGCAACATGAACCAGACCCGGTTGGCTTCATCCAGGCACACTTCGATGAAGTGGTTGCCGCTGCCGAGCGTACCGAGGTGCCCGCGGTTGTTGGTGTTGGCCAGTTTCGGGTACTTGTCAGTGATCAATTTGAACCGTGGCTGCAGCCCCGCCCAGGCCTGATCGGCTTGCTGCGGGATCTCATCCCAGGCGCCCTTGTCGCACCGCGAACGGGTCGAACTGCGGCCATGTGGCACCGCTTGCTCGATAGCGCTGCGCAGCCCGTGCAGGTTGTCCGGCAGATCGGCAGCAGTCAGTGACGTGCGCGCGGCAATCATGCCGCAGCCGATGTCGACGCCGACCGCTGCCGGAATGATCGCGCCGACTGTCGGGATCACGCTGCCGATGGTCGAGCCCTTGCCCAAGTGCACATCCGGCATGACCGCCAGATGTTTGAAGATGAACGGCATTTTTGCGGTGTTCATCAACTGCTCGCGGGCCTCGTTTTCCACCGGAACGCCTTCGGTCCAGAGTTTGATCGGTTTGCCGTTGGCGACTTCGAGCAATTGGTAAGTGTGATCTTTCATGTCTTTATTCGACTGCGTATTAAAGAAATTTGAGTTGGCCATCATGGCGTCTCGCTGGGTTTTGCTGTTCGTTGCGATAGACATAGCAGCGGCCGTGCCAGGTTTTCAATCCCCCTGAAAAAACTTCATAACTCTCTGTTTTAAATGACCTTTATTATCCATCGACTTTTTGAGTGTTTGAATTGACGACAAACCCTGCGTAGAAAAATTATCATTAGATATCGTTTTTTATCTTTAGAGATAAGCATGCAAAATAGACGTACCGTCGCCATCGGTTTTATCGGAGCCACCCTTGATCGCGTGGGTAAAGGCGCCAATCGCTGGAGCCATTGGCGCCCGAGCGTGGGTCTCTGCCAGCAGGCGGATGTGCTGATCAATCGGCTTGAGCTGATTCACGGCATCGACGCCCGCGACGTCAGTCTCGCCGAGCGGGTGCGCGCCGACATTCAGCAGGTGTCACCGGAAACCGAAGTGCGCCTGCACTCGATAGCGTTGCGCAATCCGTGGGATTTTGAAGAGGTCTACGGCGCGCTGCACGATTTCACCACTGCCTACGCGTTCGACACCGAACACGAGGACTACCTCGTCCACATCACCACCGGCACCCACGTCGCGCAGATCTGCTGGTTTCTGTTGACCGAGGCGCGCTACTTGCCCGCTCGCCTGATCCAGACCTCCCCCGCCAAGCGCAAGAGCGAAGATGAGCACGCCTGCGGCACCCATGCCCTGATCGACCTAGACCTGTCGCGATACGATCGCATCGCCTCACGCTTCGCCAATAAACGCCTGGAAGGGCTGGCATTTCTGAAGTCCGGCATCGCCACACGCAATGCCGCGTTCAACCGTTCCATCGAGCAGATCGAACGCGTTGCGGTACGCTCGAAAGCCCCCATGTTGCTGATCGGCCCGACCGGTGCCGGCAAATCCTTTCTGGCTCGACGCATCTACGAACTCAAACGCAACCGCCATCAGATGCAGGGGCGCTTTGTTGAAGTCAACTGCGCCACCCTGCGTGGCGACGGCGCGATGTCGACCTTGTTCGGCCACAGCAAAGGCGCCTTCACCGGCGCACAGAACGCCCGCGACGGCCTGCTGCGCGCGGCCGATGGCGGCATGCTGTTCCTCGATGAAATCGGCGAACTGGGCGCCGACGAGCAGGCGATGCTACTCAAAGCGATTGAAGAGAAACGCTTCTTTCCACTGGGTTCTGACAAGGAGGTGGAGAGCGACTTCCTGATCATCGCCGGCACCCATCGCGACCTGCGCAGCCGGGTCGCTGAAGGCCTGTTTCGCGAAGACTTGTACGCACGCATCAACCTCTGGACGTTCGACCTTCCCGGCCTCGCCGGCCGCCGCGAGGATATCGAGCCGAATATTGATTTCGAGTTGCAGCGCCATGCCCGTGAGCATGGGCAATTGGTGCGCTTCAACCTTGAAGCACGCCGCCGCTATCTGGCCTTCGCCAGCTCTAGCGAAGCGGCGTGGCTGGGCAATTTCCGCGAACTGTCTGCGTCGATCACGCGCATGGCGACATTGGCGGATAGCGGGAGAATTGATGAGGCGCAGGTGCAGGAAGAGATTGAGCGGTTGCGTTATGCCTGGGGCCTGACCCAAGCGGGAAGCAACTCAGAAGATTTGCCAGGGAATGAAGAGAGCATGGATCTGTTTGACCGCTTGCAGTTGCGGGCAGTGCTCGAGGTCTGCCGGCAAGCAGACAGCCTGTCAGATGCCGGTCGCCGCTTGTTTGGCATCTCGCGCCAGGCCAAGGCGCAGCCTAATGATGCGGACCGCTTGCGCAAGTACCTGGCCCGGTTCGGGATTGAATGGAGCCAGTTGGCGCCGTAGATCTCTTAGACGTATAACGCCTGGCCACCTTACTTGACCTGATGCCGCTGGTCTGATGTACCGCACCTTCGCCCTGTGAGTTCTTCCAATGCAGTACATCCCCGACCTGGAAGACAACCTCATGAACAAGCGAATGATTGCTATCGGATTGGCAAGCCTGCTTTCACTGTGCCCACTGCTTTCCCTTGCGGCTGAAAAAACAGGCGGCTCCTCAGTTCCAGCCACTGCGATTCCCGGCGTAAACCAAGGCGGATCCGAGTCAAAAGAAGACAAAGCCGACAAGAAAGGCGAGGAAGCATCAGGATCAAATTCCGGTGCCGAAGCACACGAAACACAGAAGGATGCCAACACCTCGAGCGATTCCGCAGATGTTAAAAAACCCAGCCAGTGAACCTCTGCTTTTGGCCGATGAACAGATGGTAGCGCCGAGCCATGAATGCTAACGTTCCCGGCCAACATTCAGGGATGGCGTGCCATGTTCAATCGGTTTCTGGCGACAACGGCAATACTGCTCACTTTCAGCTTTGCAGCACACAGCGCACCCTTGCCCAGCGAATATCTGGAAGAGTGCCAGCGAGTCGAAAATTCGGCCAAAGCCATCATGAAAGCCAGGCAAGGAGGCGTGCCCCTCTCCTCCGTCCTGGAACTGGCCGACAACGCAGGAAAGGAGAGCGAGTATGTGGGTAGTTTGTACAAAGCCTTGATCGGGCAGGCCTACGACATGCCTAGGGAGTCGGACGCGAGGAAGCAGGAGAAGGTGGTGGCTGACTTTCAGCAAACTTTTTATTCGCTTTGCATCGATTCGGCGCAGAAAACGGCGAGTGAAAGAAGCTGACGGGAAATGCTCTTCTATAGAGAGCAAAAATCACTGCGCATGAAAAAGCCCAATCTTTTCAGATTGGGCTAAGTCATTGAATTATATGGTCGGGACGGAGTGATTCGAACACTCGACCCCTAGCACCCCATGCTAGTGCGCTACCGGACTGCGCTACGCCCCGACTGGTTTTGCAACTGTTCTTCACCTCGAAGAACGCTCAAGAATATAGCGCAAGCGTTTGAAAACTGGAAGTATTCAAACGCTGCTTTTTATTTCTTGAGAACCACCAGCACATCTTCCAATTCGGCAATCATCTGCCGAATCATCTGCTTGTATTGGGTCGTGTCGTCTTTGGCTTCATCGCCGGACAGGCGCAAGCGTGCGCCGCCGATGGTGAAACCCTGATCGTAAAGGAGCGCGCGGATCTGCCGGATCATCAGCACGTCCTGGCGCTGATAATACCGGCGGTTTCCGCGGCGTTTGACGGGGTTGAGTTGAGGAAACTCCTGCTCCCAATAGCGCAGCACGTGTGGCTTTACGGCACACAGCTCGCTGACTTCACCGATGGTGAAGTAGCGTTTGCCCGGGATGACGGGTAGTTCGTCGTTATGACTTGGTTCCAGCATAAGCCTCAACTCGGGCCTTCAACTTCTGCCCTGGACGAAAGGTGACCACACGGCGAGCCGTGATCGGGATTTCTTCCCCCGTTTTCGGGTTGCGGCCAGGCCGCTGGCGTTTGTCCCGAAGGTCGAAATTGCCGAAACCGGACAATTTGACCTGCTCGTTGTCTTCAAGAGCGTGCCTGATTTCCTCGAAAAACAGTTCTACCAATTCCTTGGCTTCCCGCTTGTTCAGGCCCAGCTCTTCATACAGACGTTCCGCCATCTCAGCTTTCGTCAAAGCCCCCATACGTCACTTCCTTAACGTGGCGTTCAACCTTTGTTCGAGCGAGGTGAGGATATTTTGCGTCGTCGAATTCACCTCATCGTCATTAAGAGTGCGCGATGGATGCTGCCAGGTCAAGCCAACTGCAAGGCTTTTTCTATCAGGATCAATGCCTTTACCCTGATACACGTCAAACAGCCTGAGATCCGTGAGCCATTCGCCTGCATTTTCACGGATTACGTCCAGTACGGCCGCGGACGCGACGTCTTTGTGCGCAATCAGTGCAAGGTCACGACGCACTTCAGGAAAGCGCGACAACTCGTGGAATTTCGGCATTTTACCGAGTGCCACTTCAGCCAGAACCAGCTCGAAAACGAAGACCGGACGGTCCAGACCCAAGGCTTTCGACAATTCCGGGTGAATGGCGCCGATGAAACCGACTTCACGCCCTTCGCGCTCGATGCGCGCGGTTTGACCCGGGTGCAACGCAGGGTGTTTGCCCGGAGCGAAGGTGAACGAATCCAGTGCACCGGCGAAGCCGAGCACCGCTTCCACATCAGCCTTGACGTCGAAGAAATCAACCGTGTCGCGACCTTGCGCCCAACCTTCCGGCAGGCGGCTACCGCAAACCACGCCGGACAGCATCGGCTCTTGCTTCAGGCCTTCGAGCTGACCAACGAAACGCAGACCGCTTTCGAACAGACGCACGCGATCTTGCTGACGGTTGAGGTTGTGCTGCAGCGCCTTGACCAGACCCGGCCACAGCGACGAGCGCATGGCTGCCATGTCATTAGAGATCGGATTGGCCAGCAACAGCGGCTCGACGCCCGGACTGAACAGTTCGAACTGACGCGGATCGATGAAGCTGTAAGTGATCGCTTCCTGATAACCACGCGCTACCAGCAGGCGGCGCAGTTCCGGCAGATCGCTACGCGCTTCAGCTTTGGCTTGTGGCGCCAGACGCGCTTGCGGGTAACGAACCGGCAGACGGTTGTAGCCGTACAGACGCGCCAGTTCTTCGATCAGATCGACTTCCAGACTGATGTCGAAGCGATGGCTTGGCACTTCTACGCGCCACTGGCCTTCGCCATCGGCAGTAATACCTAGACCCAGGCCGCCGAGCAAACGCTCGACCTGGGCGGAATCCATTTCCATACCCAGCATCTGGGTGATGCGCTGGGAACGCAGAGTGATCGGTGCGATCGACGGCAGATGTTGCTCGCTGACGGTCTCGATGATCGGGCCGGCTTCGCCGCCAGTGATGTCCAGCAGCAAGCCAGTGGCGCGCTCCATGGCTTCCCGGGCCAGTTGCCAGTCAACGCCACGCTCATAGCGGTGCGAAGCATCGGTGTGCAGGCCGTAGGAGCGAGCCTTGCCAGCAACAGCGATCTGGTCGAAGAACGCACTCTCCAGGAATACGTCGCGAGTCGTCGCAGAGACGCCGCTGTGTTCGCCGCCCATCACACCGGCAATCGCCAGCGCGCGGGTGTGGTCGGCGATGACCAGCGTATCGCTACGCAGGCTGACTTCCTGACCGTCGAGCAGAACGAGCTTCTCGCCCTCTTCCGCCATGCGTACACGGATGCCGCCGTTGATTTCGGCGAGATCGAAGGCGTGCAGCGGCTGACCCAGCTCGAGCATCACGTAGTTGGTGATGTCGACAGCAGCGTCGATGCTGCGCACGTCGGCGCGACGCAGACGTTCCACCATCCACAGCGGCGTTGGCTTGGACAGGTCAACGTTACGGATAACGCGGCCCAGGTAACGCGGGCACGCGGCTGGGGCCAGCACTTCTACCGAACGCACTTCGTCGTGCGCGGCAGGAATGGCCATGACCACCGGACGGGTGACCGGCGCGGCATACAGTGCGCCGACTTCACGGGCCAGACCGGCCAGGGACAGGCAGTCGCCACGGTTCGGGGTCAGGTCGACCTCGATGCTGGCGTCTTCCAGATCCAGGTACACACGGAAGTCTTCGCCCACCGGTGCATCGACCGGCAGTTCCATCAGACCGTCGTTGCCTTCACCGATCTGCAGCTCGGCTTGTGAGCACAGCATGCCGTTCGACTCGACGCCGCGCAGCTTGGCCTTCTTGATCTTGAAGTCGCCCGGCAGCTCAGCGCCGATCATGGCGAACGGAATCTTCAGGCCCGGACGCACGTTTGGCGCACCGCACACGACCTGGAAAGTTTCCGCGCCATTGCTGACCTGGCACACACGCAGCTTGTCGGCATCAGGGTGTTGCTCGGTGCTCAGCACCTCACCCACCACCACACCACTGAAAACACCGGCGGCCGGGGTCACGCTATCGACCTCAAGGCCCGCCATCGACAGACGAGCAACCAGCTCGTCGCGATTTACCTGCGGGCTAACCCAGCCACGCAGCCATTGTTCACTGAATTTCATCCTGCTCTCCTAAGAATTCGTTACGACTAGCGAAATTGCGCGAGGAACCGCAAGTCGTTGTCGAAGAACAGACGCAAGTCGTTCACGCCGTAACGGAGCATGGCCAGACGCTCGACACCCATGCCGAAAGCAAAACCGGAGAACTCTTCCGGATCAATGCCGGACATGCGCAACACGTTCGGGTGAACCATGCCGCAGCCCATCACTTCCAGCCAGCCAGTCTGCTTGCAGACACGGCAGCCTTTACCGCTGCACATCACGCATTCCATATCGACTTCAGCGGACGGCTCGGTGAACGGGAAGTACGAAGGACGGAAACGTACGGCCAGCTCTTTTTCGAAGAACACCCGCAGGAATTCTTCGATGGTGCCTTTGAGATCGGCAAAATTGATGTCGCGATCAACCAGCAGGCCTTCGACCTGGTGGAACATCGGCGAGTGGGTGATATCGGAGTCGCTGCGATACACGCGGCCTGGGCAGACGATGCGAATCGGCGGCTGTTTCGATTCCATGGTGCGGACCTGTACCGGCGAGGTATGGGTGCGCAGCAGCATGTTGGCGTTGAAATAGAAGGTGTCATGCATCGACCGGGCCGGGTGATGGCCTGGGATGTTGAGCGCTTCAAAGTTGTGATAGTCGTCTTCGACCTCAGGGCCTTCGGCGATGCCGTAGCCGATGCGGGTGAAGAACTGTTCAACACGTTCCAGAGTCCGGGTCACCGGATGCAGACCACCAGAGGTCTGGCCACGGCCCGGCAACGTCACGTCAATGGATTCGGCGGACAGTTTGGCAGCCAGTTCGGCTTCTTCAAACAGAGCCATGCGCGCATTGAGTACGCCTGTGACACGTTCCTTGGCAACGTTGATCAGGGCGCCGACTTGCGGACGCTCTTCTGCCGGCAAATTCCCCAGGGTCTTCATCACCTGAGTCAATTCGCCCTTTTTGCCAAGGTATTGAACCCGGATTTGCTCCAGGGCATTGATATCTTCAGCGCTTTGCACAGCCTCTAGTGCTTGAGAGACCAGCGCATCCAGGTTTTCCATGTACAGACTCCAGATACAAAATAGGGGAAGAGCTTGAAGGCTCTTCCCCTATTTAAGACGTTTACCACCTGGCCCCACGGAAGTGAGGCCGGGTGATTGTCGGGGGTACTTAAGCCAAGGTGGCTTTAGCTTTCTCGACAATCGCAGCAAACACCGCTTTTTCGTTCACTGCCAGATCAGCCAGAACCTTACGGTCGATCTCGATGGACGCTTTTTTCAGGCCAGCGATGAAACGGCTGTAGGACAGACCGTTAACACGAGCACCAGCGTTGATACGAGCGATCCACAGAGCGCGGAAC
This sequence comes from Pseudomonas sp. H1_D05, assembly GCF_054682705.1. NCBI lineage: Bacteria > Pseudomonadati > Pseudomonadota > Gammaproteobacteria > Pseudomonadales > Pseudomonadaceae > Pseudomonas > Pseudomonas sp. H1_D05. Next base: position 4,185,436 of record NZ_CP162825.1, on the reverse strand, counting down.
TGACGTTTTTTCTGACGACGGTCACGGTAGGCGTATTGGCCTGCCTTGATTACCGCTTGCTTGGCAACACGGAATACGCGGGAGCGTGCGCCGTAGTAGCCTTTAGCAAGTTTCAGAATTTTTTTGTGACGCTTACGGGCAATGACGCCACGCTTTACACGAGCCATGAGTTACTTCCTCTATTCTTGACTAAATTAACGAAGGCGCAGCATGCGCTCGACTTTTGCCACGTCAGACGGATGCAGCAAGCTGCTACCGCGCAGTTGACGCTTACGCTTGGTCGACATTTTAGTCAGGATGTGGCTCTTGAAAGCGTGCTTGTGCTTGATACCGTTAGCAGTTTTCAGAAACCGCTTAGCAGCACCACTTTTGGTTTTCATTTTTGGCATGTTCGGATACTCCGCATTCAGTTGATAAACATAATCAGAAGGCCTGCCGTGCCCTGTTGATTACTTCTTCTTTTTCGGGGCGATGACCATGATCAGCTGGCGTCCTTCCATCTTAGGATGCTGTTCGACCGAACCGTACTCGAGCAGGTCAGCTTCAACCCGCTTGAGGAGTTCCATCCCCAGCTCCTGGTGGGCCATCTCACGGCCGCGGAATCGCAAGGATACCTTGGCCCTGTCCCCATCACTCAGGAAACGTACCAGGTTGCGCAGTTTTACCTGGTAATCCCCTTCCTCCGTCCCTGGACGAAACTTGATTTCTTTTACCTGAATCTGCTTCTGGTTCTTCTTCGCCGCGGCAACCTGCTTCTTCTTTTCGAAGATCGATTTGCCGTAATCCATCACACGGCAAACCGGTGGGATTGCGTCTGCGGAGATTTCCACCAGATCAAGCTTTGCTTCTTCAGCAATACGAAGCGCTTCATCAATCGAGACGATGCCAATCTGCTCGCCATCAGCGCCAATTAACCGAACCTCGCGTGCCGAGATATTCTCGTTGATCGGGGCTTTCGGTGCAGCTCGTTTATCTTGTCTCATTTCACGCTTAATAATAATTACTCCGAATCTGGGCGACCACGCCGGGAAACCGCTTGCGCGAGAAACTCAGCGAACTGGGCGACGGGCATCGAGCCCAGGTCAGCACCTTCACGAGTACGCACAGCGACAGTCTGCATCTCGACTTCCTTATCTCCGATAACCAAAAGATAGGGAACCTTGAGCAAAGTATGCTCGCGGATTTTAAAGCCGATCTTTTCATTTCTCAAGTCGGACTTGGCACGAAATCCGCTTTCGTTGAGAGTTTTTTCAACTTCTGCAACAAAATCTGCCTGTTTATCAGTGATATTCATGATCACCGCCTGGGTTGGCGCGAGCCACGCAGGGAACGCACCTTCGTAGTGCTCGATCAGAATCCCGACGAAACGCTCGAAGGAACCGAGGATCGCACGGTGCAACATCACTGGGTGTTTGCGGCTGTTGTCTTCAGAGACGTATTCAGCGCCCAAACGGACAGGCAGGTTAAAATCGAGCTGCAGAGTACCACATTGCCAGACCCGACCAAGGCAGTCTTTCAGCGAGAACTCGATCTTCGGACCGTAGAACGCACCTTCACCCGGCTGCAGATCGTACGGCAGGCCCGCAGAATCAAGGGCTGCAGCCAATGCAGCTTCAGCGCGATCCCACAATTCGTCGGAACCGACGCGTTTTTCCGGACGAGTGGACAGTTTCATCTCGACATCGGTAAAGCCGAAGTCACGATAAACGTCCATGGTCAGCTTGATGAATGCGGCGGATTCAGCCTGCATCTGCTCTTCAGTGCAGAAGATGTGGGCGTCATCCTGAGTGAACGCACGCACACGCATGATGCCGTGCAGCGCACCCGATGGCTCGTTACGGTGGCAGGCACCGAACTCGGCCAGACGCATCGGCAGCTCGCGGTAGCTCTTCAGGCCCTGATTGAACACCTGCACGTGGCACGGGCAGTTCATCGGCTTGATCGCGTAGTCGCGGTTTTCCGATTGAGTGGTGAACATGTTGTCGGCGTAGTTGGCCCAGTGACCGGATTTCTCCCACAGGCTGCGATCAACGACTTGCGGCGTCTTGATCTCAAGGTAGCCGTTGTCGCGCTGGATCTTGCGCATGTACTGCTCAAGCACCTGGTACAGAGTCCAGCCGTTCGGGTGCCAGAACACCATGCCCGGGGATTCTTCCTGGGTGTGGAACAGGCCCAGACGCTTGCCGATCTTGCGGTGATCGCGCTTCTCAGCTTCTTCGATGCGTTGGATGTAAGCCGCCAGCTGCTTCTTGTCTGCCCAAGCGGTGCCGTAAACGCGCTGCAATTGCTCGTTCTTGGCGTCGCCGCGCCAGTAGGCACCGGACAGCTTCGTCAGCTTGAAGGATTTCAGGAAACGCGTGTTCGGCACGTGCGGACCGCGGCACATGTCGACGTATTCTTCGTGATAGTACAGACCCATGGCCTGTTCGTTCGGCATGTCCTCGACCAGGCGCAACTTGTAGTCTTCGCCACGAGCCTTGAACACTTCGATCACTTCGGCGCGCGGAGTGACTTTCTTGATGACGTCGTAATCTTTTTCGATCAGCTGTTGCATGCGCTGTTCGATAGCGGCCATGTCGTCCGGAGTGAAAGGACGCTCGAAGGCGATGTCGTAATAGAAGCCTTCGTCGATGACCGGCCCGATGACCATTTTCGCAGTCGGGTACAGCTGCTTGACCGCGTGGCCAACCAGGTGCGCGCAAGAGTGGCGAATGATCTCCAGCCCCTCTTCATCCTTAGGCGTAATGATTTGCAGGGTCGCGTCGCTGCTGATGATGTCGCTGGCGTCGACCAGTTGGCCATTGACCTTGCCGGCCAGTGTGGCTTTGGCCAGACCGGCACCAATGGATGCGGCGACCTCGGCTACGGAAACCGGGTGATCGAATGAACGTTGACTGCCGTCGGGAAGAGTAATAGTTGGCATGGCGCCTCCTCTCCTAGTGGTGACCCCTACCAAAGGTCACGTGGGTTGGGATGAGCCAGTACAAGATCCGATCCAGGCCATTCAATGACGAACGCCTGCCTTACAGCGGCAGGAGCCTTGCGGCCAACCGGAAAACCGAACCAGAGTGACTGGGATTCAAATCGAAAATATTCGCACGTTGACCGCTGCCGGGACTGAAGGTCATCCGGCGCCAGAGAACGCTTGAGCCCGGCATGCTAGCACAGATGAGCGGTCACTTATGCCTCTGTTTGATCAGAAGGCAAATCGTCTGTTTTTATGCCAGAGTGCTGAACTTGATAGGCCTTTCAGCCCTCAGATAACAAGACATTGACCCACAAGGAGCATCCTCGCATGCGTCTGAATACCCTGTTCGCCGTAGTCGCCCCTATCGTTATGCTGCTGCCACTGAGCGCCCACGCCGACTGGCCGAAGGGCGAGCGCGAGAAGTACATGGCGCAGTGCACCCAGGCGGCTACTCCGCAAATTGGTGCCGCCGCGGCCAAATCGCACTGCGCTTGTGGCGCTGATGCCATCAAGTCCTATCCTGCCGCCGATATTCAGGCGCTGATGGACAACAAGGCCACCCCTGAACTGCAGCAGAAAGCGCTGGGCCAAATCGCCAAATGCAAGGCGAATACTCCGGCGAAAAAGTAAGAAAAAAAGCGTCCTGACTCGGCCCAGCGCCCTTGAAAAGGGCTGAATTTGCGTCTTTTCAGACGTTTTATGCAGGTTTTACAGGTTTTTTTATCGTCTTTACGTTCCGCTAAAAGCCTTGTAAACCGGGGCCTTCAGCCGATAAAGGCAGTAAAGAAAACACGACTGATTGGCAAACAGCACGTCCGGGGGGCTACCAAAGCGAACATTTCGACTATGATACCCGGGTGTGCCCAGTTGGCCTGAGCAGCACAGTACTGAAAAATATATGTTTCTTGGAGATACACCATGTCTAATCGCCAAACCGGCACCGTTAAGTGGTTCAACGATGAAAAAGGCTTCGGCTTCATCACTCCTCAAGGTGGCGGTGACGACCTGTTCGTACACTTCAAAGCTATCGAATCCGACGGTTTCAAAAGCCTGAAAGAAGGCCAGACCGTCTCTTTCGTGGCTGAGAAAGGCCAAAAGGGTATGCAAGCTGCACAGGTTCGCCCAGAGTAATTTCTGCGCGCACTAAAAAACCCCCGTCCATGTGACGGGGTTTTTTATGCCTGCAACAAAAGTGGCGCGTGATCAGCCGCAGTTGACGCGAGTGATCACCAGATTGTTGTCGGTGTTCAGGTTCAAGCGATCGGAGCGGTACTCAAGCGTGATCATGTCGTTCGGCTTGAGGAAGCGGGCATTTTGCGCCCCGGCTTTGCTGCGCGCCTGCTCCAGAAGCTCTGGCGAAGCTTTCTTGCCAATGGCGAATTCCGCCGCCGATGCTTCACAGCGGCTGTGACCAGCTTCGGTTGCCGCAGATTCCTTTGCCGACTCGCTGGAGGTCGTACTGCAACCGGCCAGCATGGCAGCGGCCATAAGTGCACCCAGTGTCGCGAACTTCAAAGGCATGAAGCCTCCTTGTTTTCAAAATGGTTAAGCTGAGATCGTGCGACCGCCATTCAAGCGATTGGTTTCACAGCCAAGGCCATCACCAATCACCCTGCCCCACGATCGGAAAAACGCCGAGTGTGCCTGAGGGGCATGCGTCACTTCATCAATCAATCGTGACTGAATATTAACGGCGCTCAATAGACGTCGATGTAGTCATACGGCGGATTCGGCCAGTTGTCCTTCAGCGCATTGAAAATCTGCATCACCCATACCTCGTCACTGGCCGCGACATTGCCCACGTAGCCCGAGCCCTTGGCCCAGGTTTCCAGGCGAAACAGCAAGCCGTCGATATCCTGCCCACCGGTAACGCCGGAGGAAATGTAAGCGATACCGCCCTTGGTCACGCGCAGCTGCGTGTGTTCGTCATCACTGGCCGAGGCGAGCAACTGGCGCACCGCGTCGAGCGTCAGGCCGTCAGGGGTGTTCAAATCGATCTGCACAGCACAATCCTTGGAAGCCTCAAAAGACCAAGTGTCGCATAGCGCTCCGCTCATGCCTAAGTCGCAGTGCCAAATGCCCGACAAAATGGTTAACTCAAACCCAAGATCTTCCGACTATTCGAGCGCTCTCATGACCACGATCAGCATCGACGCCGCCATTAATGCCAAATGGGCAGACGGACACAGCTCTTACAGCCCGGGAACCACCGAGGAGCTTGCGCTGATTGGTATCGATTTATTGGTCAAAGAGTTGGGCACAGAAGCGGCCAAGCAATTCATCAAGCAGATTTTCGAGCGCTACCCAACCGAACAGGTCGAACACGAACACGCAGAGAAAGGGTAAACCCGCAGGCTGGCACCTGCGGGCGAGTGGCTTACTTCAGACGTTTCAGGCGTTCGGTGAGCAAGTCAAAGAAGCCTTGCGCGTCGCCATTTTCCACCCAGAAGGCGTTTTTCGGCGCCTTCAGGCCGTCGTACCAATCGACGATGGTCTGACCGAAAGTCGGCCCTTCACGGCTATCCACCACGACATTCACCGAGCGACCGGTGAACAGTTCCGGCTTGAGCAGATACGCCACAACGGTGGCGTCATGCACCGGGCCACCCGGAATACCGTAGTGCTCCATATCGCCTTTGATGTACTCGTTGAGAATGTCGCCGACAATCTTGCTCGCGTTGTTGTTCAGCGCAGCGATCTGTTTCAGGCGCGCATCACTGGTGAGAATCTTGTGGGTCACGTCCAGCGGCAGGTAGGTCAGTTTCACGCCGCTTTTCAGAACCACTTCAGCCGCTTGCGGGTCAGCAAACAGGTTGAATTCCGCCACCGGAGTGATATTGCCACCGTTGAAGTGCGCCCCACCCATGATCACCACTTCCTTGATGCCCTGAACAATTTCAGGCTCCTGGATCAGCGCCAGCGCCAGGTTGGTCTGTGGACCGAGCATGGCGATCGTGATGCTGTGCGGCTTGGCTTTTTTCAGGGTATCGATCAGGTAATTGACCGCATTGCCTTCAGCCAGCCCCTTTTTCGGTTCGTGCACGGTGACACCCGACAGGCCTTCCTTGCCATGGATGTTCTCGGCGTAGATCGGTGTGCGCATCAGCGGCTTCGGCGCGCCAGCATAAACCGGTACGTCCTCGCGCCCTGCCCACTCGCGCGCCAGTCGTGCGTTACGCGAAGTCTTGTCGAGGCGCACGTTGCCGGCCACGGTGGTCAGCGCGCGAATGTTAAGTTCGTCCGGCGAGGCCAGGGCGAACAGCAAGGCGACCACATCGTCGGCACCCGGGTCGGTGTCGATGATCAGGTCGATTTTTTCCGCCGCCTGGGCGCCGGTGGCAGTTATTACGGACAAAAGCAGCAGGCTCCGGATGAATTGATGCAGTTTCTGAGCATAGCGTTGCATGGCGCATTCCTTGTGCTTGTGAAATCAAAGGTTAAAAGGTGACTCCAGCGACCAGCACGATGTTGCAGTACGGCTGGCATTCCCCTGTACGAACAATCGCCCGAGCCTGTCGGCTGAGAACCTTGAATTGCTCGTGACTGAGCAGATCACGACGGCCCAGAGCGCCCTCTTCACTCAACTGCTCCAGGGTATTCAGCGCGGTCGGTTGCTTGTCGAAGATTTCTTTGGCCAATGCATGGCTTTCCACTTGCATCTCGCTGAGCACGACCTTCAGGGTGCTGACGAAATCCGGGACACCGTGGGTCAGCGCCAGATCAATCAGCTCGACACCCGGCGGCACTGGCAGCCCGGCATCACCAATGACCACCATGTCGCCATGGCCCAGGGACGCGATCAGCCGCGACAATGCGACGTTGAGCAGAGGAGTCTTTTTCATGCGGGTTTAAAGGCCTGTACGTCGGATAGGGTTGGAATGGACGGCTGTGCGCCGGCGCGGGTTACCGATAACGCGGCGGCGATCTGCCCGAAACGAATCGACTCGGCCTCGGACTTGCCATTGGCCAGCGCAGCGGCGAAACCACCCACGAACGTGTCGCCTGCGGCCGTGGTGTCGACAGCCTTCACTTTGGGCGCCGGGAAATGCTCAAAGCTTTGGCCATTGGCGAACAGCGAGCCTTGCGCACCAAGGGTAATAATGACTTTGCCCGCACCCATGGCGATCAACTGACTGGCTGCACTTTCTGCCGTTTCCTGCGAGTCCACCGGCAAGCCGCTCAACACGGTCGCTTCGCTCTCATTGGGGATCAGGTAGTCGATCGCCGCAAACCAGTCCGCCGGCAGTGGACGACTGGCCGGTGCCGGATTGAGGATGACAACTTTACCCAGCGCGCGCGCACGCTTGAGCGCATGCCCCACCGTGGCATCCGGAATTTCGAGCTGGCAGATGATCACGTCTGCGGCTTGCAGCACCGCATCAAACCGGTCGATCACTGCGGGCGTCATGGCGCCATTGGCGCCGGCGACGATGACAATGGCGTTCTGACTGTTGTCATCGACCACGATCAACGCCACGCCACTGGAGTCATCGACGATGCTCACTGCCTGGCAATCGATCTGTTCGGCCAACAAGGCGTTGCGTAGTTGCACGCCATAATCGTCGCTGCCAACACAGCCAACCATCGCCACCTGCGCGCCCAAACGCGCTGCGGCCACCGCCTGATTGGCGCCCTTGCCACCGGAAACCGTGGCAAACGAATGACCGATCAACGTTTCGCCGCCGACCGGCAGCCGTGGCGCCCGGGTCACCAGATCCATGTTCAGGCTGCCTATTACCACTACATTTGCTGGCATACATCATTACTCGTCAATTCGGTTTCAGCGGTATTCGGTGAACACGCCGGACAACGGTGCAGTGGATTCGCGCAAGACAATACTCGGGGTCACGATCCGTTGATCAGTGCCCAGGCTCGGCGTGGCAATCCTGCGCAGCAACACTTCGGCCGCCATCTCGCCCAGTTGCAGGATTGATTGCCCCACCGTGGTGAGTGCCGGGTAGACGTAACGACTCATCTGGATATCATCGAAACCAATCACCGACAGCTCGCTCGGCACGCGCACATTGCGCTCCGCCGCCGCTCGCAGCACACCAATGCCGATCATGTCGTTACCGGCAAAGATTGCGCTCGGCGGATTGCGCTCGAGCAGAATCGCCGCTGCGTTGTACCCGCCAGTACTGGTGAAATCGCTTTCCAGCATGCGCTCCTGACGGACGTCAACGCCCGCCTCTTTCAGCGCTCGGCAATAACCGGCCAGACGCATCTGCGCAACACTGGTGCTGGCCGGGCCGCCGATGGTGGCGATGTCGCGGTGCCCCAACTCAAGCAAGTGCCGGGTCGCGAGGTAAGCGCCGTATTCGTGGTCGATACGCACCAGATCGGCATCGACGCCATCCAGACCTCGGTCGACGATGACCATCGGCGTTTTCACCCCGGCCAACCCCTGCGCCAGACCGCTGTCACCGCCAGCGGAAGCAACGATCAAACCGTCGATGCGTTTCTCCAGCAACACGCGCAAATAGCTGCGCTGCTTGTCGGGATTGTCGTCGGAGTTGCAGAGGATCACGCAATAGCCGTTACGCTCGCAATAATCCTCGATGCCCCGCGCCAACTCGGCGAAATACGGGTTGAGACTGTTGGGCACCAGCAGGCCGATGGTTGCAGTGGTCTTGGCTTTGAGCGAGCGCGCCACCGCACTCGGCACATAGTCGAGGCTCTTGATCGCCGCCTCGACTTTCAACCGCACCTCCCGACTCACCGGCCGGGTGTTGTTCACCACATGCGACACCGTCGTGTAGGAAATCCCCGCGAGGGCTGCCACATCCTTGATCGTTGCCATCTCTTAGCCCCGGCGACTGGCGCGCTGACTGCGATAAGTGTCGAGCACCACCGCGATCACGATGACGGCGCCGGTGATGATTCGTTTGGTCGGCTCAGTCGCACCGATCTGCGCCAGACCTGCCGCCAGGACCGAAATGATCAACACGCCAAAGAATGTGCTGATCACCGAACCACGCCCGCCCATCAGGCTGGTACCACCGATAACCACAGCTGCGATTACCTGCAACTCCAGACCGGAACCGGCATTCGGGTCAGCGGCTTCCAGACGGGAAATCTGGAACAGCGCAGCGATACCGGCCAGCAGCCCCATCAGGCTGAAGACCAGAATCTTGTAGGGTTTCGGATTGATCCCCGCGAGGCGCACCGCCTCTTCGTTGGTGCCAATGCCGATCAGGTAGCGACCGAATACGGTACGGGTCAACACGGCCTGAGCGATGATAATCACCAGCAAAGCAATGATAAACGATGGCGAGATGCCGAACGCGATCGGGTTCGACAGCCAGGCAAACGAATCACCGATGTACGCGGTGCGCGATCCCGTCATCTGATAAGCCAGACCCCGAGCCATTTCCAGCACGCCCAGGGAGACGATGAACGATGGAATCCGCCACGCCACCGTGATTGAACCGGTCACGGTGCCAGCCAGTGCCGCCACTGCCATGCCGAGCAACGCTGACGGCAACACGCCCCAGCCCCAACCGAGAATGGCGACGCTGACCGTCGAAGCGGCAAGCGCCAATACCGAACCCACCGAAAGGTCGATGCCGCCGATGATCAACACGAAGGTCATGCCGACCGCCAGCACCATCAGATCAGGGATCTGGTTGGCCAGCGTACTGAAGGTGTTATAGGACAGAAAGTGGCTGCTCAAGACCGAGAACAGCGCAATCATCGCCAGCAAGGCGCCGGCCAGGCCCAGATAAGTGCCCAGACCGTAGAAGTTGCCACTACGTTTGCCGGCAGGAGATGCAGTTTTCATGGGAGATCCCTAGGCGCCGCTTCATTGAGCAACGCATCACGTTTTTGGTAGCCGGCGAACGCGGCGGCAAGCAAGTCATCCTGGGTCCAGCTGTCGCGCTCGAAGGTGTCGATCAACCGGCCGGCCGACAACACGCCGATGCGGTCACAGATCAGCATCAACTCACGCAGATCACTGGACACCACCACCAGCGCTTTGCCCTGGCGCGTCAATTCGCCGAGCAAGGCATAAATGTCGAACTTGGCGCCGACGTCGATGCCACGGGTCGGCTCGTCGAACAGCAGCACCGAACAGTCGCGCTCCAGCCAGCGGCCGATCACGACCTTCTGCTGGTTGCCACCGGACAACTCTGAAACCAGTTGTGTCGGACTCGAACTGCGGATGCGCATGGCGTCGATCTGACGCTGCGCCAAAGCGATCTCGTCGCCATTGTTGACGACACCGCCACTGGAGATTTCCGGCATGTTGCCCAGTGCGATGTTGGCGCTGATCGATTGACTCAGCAGCAGGCCTTCACCCTTGCGGTCTTCGGTAATCAACGCGATACCGTTGCGCACCGCATCGACCGGCGAGCGCACACTGACCACTTTGGCCGGGGAGCCGAGCGCGATGGTGCCGCTGTCGGCAACGTCCGCACCAAAAATCAGTCGCAGCAGTTCTGTGCGCCCTGCCCCGATCAATCCGGAAATCCCGAAGATCTCGCCGGCACGGACTTCGAATGAAACATCGCGCACTTTGTCAGAGCGATTCAAACCCGTGACAGTCAGCGCCGGGGCGCCGATATTGCGCGGGCCCATGTCGATGTGTTCGCCCAGTTCACGACCGACCATCAGCGTAACCAATTGCTCGCTGTTGTAATTGGCCATCGGCTCGACACAGACCAGATTGCCGTCGCGCAGCACGGCAATGCGCTGTGCGACACGGGCCAGCTCTTCGAGACGGTGGGAAATGTAAATGATCGAAACGCCGCGCGCCTGCAACCGGGTGATCTGCTCGAACAGCATTTCGACTTCACGTGCGGTCAGCATCGCGGTCGGCTCATCGAGAATCAGCACATGGCAATCGCCAATCAGGTTACGGGCAATTTCAACCATCTGCTGATGCCCGATCCCCAACTCGCCGACCAGCGTATCCGGATCAATCGCGTCGAGACCGACTTGCGCCATGGCTTCGATCGCTGCTTTGCGCAGTTGTTTTCGGCTGATCCAGCCGCCGTTGCTTGGCAGGTTGTCGAGAAACAGGTTTTCCGCGACCGACAGTGTCGGCAACAGATTGAGCTCTTGCATGACCATACGCACGCCGAGCTCTTCAGCCTGGGTGCGGCTGCCCGGACGATAGTCCTTGCCCTGGAATTGCATCTGGCCGGTGGTCGGCGTGACCAGTCCGCCAATGATTTTCGACAGGGTACTTTTGCCGGCACCATTCTCGCCGGTCAGCGCCAGCACTTCACCGCGCATCAGCGTCAGATCGATGCCGGTGAGCACCGGTTGCGCATAGGTCTTACCGATACCGCTGACCGAGAGGACAGCGTTCGGGGCGGAAACTGACATAAAAACTCTCCATGCGCTCGCCCGGACGGACGAGCGCCGTTGTGTCGCCAGAAGACTTACTTGGTGACCAGCTCGACCGGTGTTTCGATCACGCCGTTGGCGCCGCTGTCGACTTTCTCGCCCTTGATGATTTTCAGCGCGGTTTCGATGCCGAACACTGCCTGCTTGGCAGCGAACTGGTCAGCCGTGGCCAACACGCGGCCATCCTTCAACATTGGCTTGATGGCGTTGATGTTGTCGTAACCGACCACCTGAACCTGACCGGCCTTGCCAGCGGCACGTACTGCGGAAACGGCGCCGACGGCCATGCTGTCGTTACCGGCCAGCAGTGCTTTGACGTCCGGGTATTCGCTGAGGATCGAAGCGGCAACCTTGTTGCCCTTGTCGATTTCCCAGTCACCTGATTGCAACGAAACGATCTTGATCTGTGCGGCGTCCATCGCATCCTTGAAGCCAGCGGTACGTTGCTGAGCGTTGGTCGTGGTGGACACGCCTTCAATGATGCCGACTTCGTCACCGGCCTTGAGCTGCTTGGCCAGGTACTCACCGACCAGACGCGCGCCTTTGCGATTGTCCGGACCTACGAAGGGCACGCTGATGTTTTTGCTTTTGACGATGGCCGGATCGAGTTGGTTGTCGATGTTGATCACGGTGATACCAGCATCGACGGCTTTCTTGATCACCGGCACCATGGCCTTGGAATCGGAAGGCGCGATCACCAGTGCATTGACCTTGGCCAGGATCATTTGCTCGACGATGCGGGTCTGGCCAGCAGTATCGGTTTCATCCTTGATGCCATTAGAGATCAGGTCGAAATCGGCGGAGTGTTCTTTCTGGTACGCCTTGGCGCCATCTTCCATGGTCAGGAAGAATTCGTTGGCCAGAGACTTCATGACCAGCGCAACTTTGGGTTTTTCGGCGGATTCGGCGAATGCCGAGGAGACAGGTAGTGCGGCGGCTGTGGCAGCCAGCATAGCGACAGCAAGAAGACGTCCAGCGAATGGCAGCTTCATGGGTTCACTCCGATCTTATGATTATTGTGAGCAACGCTTGCGCTGGCGTAAGCTACTTGGCTATCTGCAGGGCCATAGTGCCCCGAGAGCGCCGCGCAAACGTTTGCGTAGACCGAACTATGCGAATCCCGCCGACATTTGTCAACAATCAGAAATCGGTATTGATTAAAGGACGAATCCGTTGCTTCGTCCCTTGATGCTCAGGCTGTGGTGTTGACCACGTTGCCGCTGGTGGAGCCCTGGGACATTTCCTTGAGCAACGCCGCCGCGACCTCCATGAGTGCGCCGCTGGTCTGCGCGATCTGACCCTGAATGGACATCACCGCCTGCGACTTGGCCTCAGGCGTCGGATAGCTCGCAGCCTGAGCCGCCGCCAGTTGCTGTTGCTGCTCCTGCAGTTGCTTCTGCAACTCTTTCATCCGCTTGAGCAGCATTTTCACGGTGACATTCAGACTGTCGCCGCTGTCCGCGCTATCGGCCTGACTGGCTTCTTGCGCAGGGCCGCCGGTCCTGACCTGGTTGCTCGGCTCTTTTTCAACGCCCAGCGCCTCGTCGGAAGCGTCCGCTTCTGCCTGGTTCATTGCATTGATCGTCGCTGCGGTTTTACCGCCGATGGTGACTGTACCCGGGTTTGAAAAACCGATCGTCAGTGACATGTGAACTCCCTAAAAAAGCGTTTCCCAGAACAACCATCGGCCTCAAGGCCGGTTTCTTTAGTAAAGAATCCCGAGCCGGCAACCGGTTTCATTCGAAAAGAAGCCGTAGTCCCTTTCGGTGAACCGAACGCGAAAGCGTCCATTGTTCGGAAACCCGGATAAACGCTTCGCCCCACCATTTGCAAATCCATAAAATCTTGATGTAAATCATCAAGTTAAACATTTCTCTAAAGCAAAGTAGGGCTGGTACAGATCCTGCTCCCTAGCCTGCACCCCGAGCATTCAGATCGGCTTGGGGCGCATCTAGATGAACCTGCATCAGCACCGTCTCACTACTAGAGAGAAAAATAATGAAATCTGCTTTCAACACTTTGGTTCCGGGCGCTTTGGCCCTTCTCCTACTCCTGCCCACCGCCCTTCAGGCGAAAGAAGTCGAAACCCAGACCAAGCTCGCTAACGTCGTAGTCCTTGCCACCGGCGGCACCATCGCCGGCGCCGGCGCGAGCGCCGCCAACAGCGCCACCTATCAAGCGGCGAAGGTTGGCGTCGAACAATTGATCGCCGGCATTCCCGAGCTGAGCAAACTGGCAAACGTGCGTGGCGAACAAGTCATGCAGATTGCTTCGGAAAGCATCACCAACGAAAACCTGCTGCAACTGGGTCGTCGCGTGGCCGAACTGGCCGATAGCAAAGACGTCGATGGCATCGTCATCACCCACGGCACCGACACCCTGGAAGAAACCGCTTACTTCCTCAACCTGGTAGAAAAAACCGACAAGCCAATCATCGTCGTCGGCTCAATGCGTCCGGGTACCGCGATGTCCGCCGATGGCATGCTCAACCTGTACAACGCCGTGGCCGTGGCCAGCAGCAAAGAAGCGCACGGCAAAGGCGTACTGGTGACCATGAACGATGAAATCCAGTCCGGTCGTGACGTCAGCAAGATGATCAACATCAAGACCGAAGCGTTCAAAAGTGCCTGGGGCCCATTGGGCATGGTGGTTGAAGGCAAATCCTACTGGTTCCGCTTGCCAGCCAAGCGTCACACCATGGATTCGGAATTCGATATCAAAAATATCAAGAGCCTGCCTGACGTAGAAATCGCTTATTCCTACGGCAACGTCAGCGATACTGCCTACAAGGCTCTCGCACAATCCGGTGCCAAGGCGATCATCCATGCCGGCACCGGTAACGGCTCGGTCTCCTCCCGCGTGGTTCCAGCCCTGCAAGCGCTGCGCAAGGATGGCGTGCAAATCATTCGCTCGTCCCACGTAAACGCTGGCGGCTTCGTTCTGCGTAACGCCGAACAACCAGACGACAAATACGACTGGGTTGTCGCTCACGACCTGAACCCGCAGAAAGCCCGCATCCTGGCAATGGTCGCCCTGACCAAAACCAATGACAGCAAAGAGCTGCAACGGATGTTCTGGGAATACTGATGGACTTTCGCCCGGTCAATTCTTGATTGGGCACCCTGCACCACTCGCCTGACGGGCGGGTGGTGCAACGCTCACAAAGCTCTCGCACTTTTCCTACAAAAAACTCGACACGACCTACACCAAAATCCGAAAACCGCTGTCAGAGGATTTTCTTGTATTTTAAGCAGTTGCGAAAATGCTTACAGTTAAATACTGTATGCACGTACAGCTTAATAAGGATAACCTCGTGGCCACCTCCCCTGATGCTCCTGACGCTTACGAACGCATAGGCATGCGCGTTCAGAAAATCATCAATTCCCCCACCGCACAAAAAGCCAAAGCCGCACTGATCTTTCGTCTTCCGGACGAGCCGATGGACGAGTGGGAGCGCCTGCTTGAGGAAATCGACGAGAACGACAACGTCACCCTCGCTTATCGCGACGACGGTGGCGTGCAGATTTTTTGGGTTGTGCCGAAGGAAGATTGATTCAATGAGTGTCCGCTGTTTTGCTTTGCTGTTGTTGTTTTTCGCCATGGGTGCCCAGGCTGGCGCACCCCGCACATTCACCGAAGCCAAGAAGGTCGCCTGGAAACTGTATGCGCCGCAGTCCACAGAGTTTTATTGCGGGTGCAAGTACACTGGCAACAAAGTTGATCTGAAGGCTTGCGGTTACGTACCGCGCAAGAATGCCAAGCGCGCATCACGCATCGAGTGGGAACACATTGTGCCGGCCTGGCAGTTCGGCCATCAGCGCCAATGCTGGCAGGAAGGCGGACGCAAGAACTGCACCCGTTACGACCCGACCTATCAAAAGGCCGAAGCCGATTTGCATAACCTGGTGCCAAGCATTGGCGAGGTCAATGGCGATCGCAGCAACTTCAGCTACGGCTGGTTGCCCGTGCAGTCCGGGCAATACGGTTCGTGCCTGACCCAGGTCGACTTCAAGGCGAAGAAGGTCATGCCCCGCCCGTCGATTCGCGGCATGATCGCCCGCACGTACTTCTACATGAGCAAGCAATACGGCTTGCGCCTGTCGAAGCAGGATCGCCAATTGTATGAAGCGTGGGACAAGACTTACCCGGTGCAGGACTGGGAGCGTCAGCGTAATCAGAGCGTGGCATGCGTGATGGGACGCGGTAATGAGTTTGTCGGCCCAGTGAACATGAAAGCCTGCGGCTGATTGCAGCGCAGACAAAAAAGGCCTCGAACGTGATGTTCGAGGCCTTTTCATTTGCACCTGATTAGCGGCTTTGTTGTGTCGCCAGCAGCCCATCAAACTCAGTGACTCACGAGGTATGCCACGCTCTTTGATCAGGTATCTGCGCAATATTCATGACGGCTGTCGACTCTTCGGCAATCCAGCCGTAAAAGCCGTCAGTGGCGGTGTCGGCGATTTCCTGGAGAATGTTCTTTTCCATGTCGACGTCAGCCAACTCAATCGCTTGCCCCGCTGCTGCCATATCAACTGGCAGAGTCACCGCCCGTTCGTTTACGGCGTGAGCGGATGCTCGACCAGCACCGACTCAACGTTCTGTTTCTTGGCCTTCACCAACGCTGCATCCACTTGCACCTTACGTGCTTCAGCTTCAGCCTGAGAGTTGAACGGACCAATCAGAATTCGCGTTTTGCCGCTGCTGTCCTTGATCACCGTAGGCACGAAGGCGTGCTCGATGAGCCAGCCACTCAGGTCGCTGACAGCCTGTGGCGTTTCACCGCGCACTTCGAGATCCCATTGTGGTGCAGCGGCCGCCGCCGGCGCCGTCACTGCTGCCGACTGTGGTTTTGCTGCGTCTGCATTCTTGCCTTCACCACACCCTGCCAATACCAGTGCCGCGACTACCCAAACCAATTTGCGCACAACGCTTTCCTCGAAATTCTCAAAGCCGCGATCTTATCATTCATAAATACTTCGCGAGCCCCGCAAAATGGGCACAAAACAACGAGATTGATGCTTGCAGCCTCTGTATAGTTACGCCCTGGGAATTAATGCCGCTTCTGCGCGTCAGAAAGAGGCACCCAAACCGTGAGACTTCGCACTAATCTATACGTACACCGACCTCTGCACTGTCTGAATCAGGTGCCCTACAAAGCAATCAAGGAGAAGACCATGCTGATACTCACCCGCAAAGTCGGTGAAAGCATAAACATTGGTGATGACATTACGATCACCATTCTGGGCGTAAGCGGCCAACAGGTCCGCATTGGTATCAATGCTCCGAAAAACGTTGCCGTGCACCGTGAAGAGATTTACCAGCGCATTCAGGCTGGCCTGACCGCCCCGGACAAGCCACAAACTCCCTGAGCCAGATCGCAGTCAGTAGCCAGTCCGTTTACCTTGTGGAATGACTGGCTAGAGATTCACGCGCCGTATTGCCATCCGCTCCCCACTCTGTTGGGCACGGCGCCTGACACGCAAAACCCGACTCCCCTTCCAACCTCTCCCCGCATGCTCTTGCTGCCCGATACTACCTGCCATCCCCGAGGCTGGCTGTCGGACATTTCCGATAGAGCGCAGAGAATTCGCCCTCTAACCGAATGTCACACCACGCGCCATGCCTGTGGCCGCAATCACCATGAGCACCAGCAACAACGCCTCGACATGACTGATTCGCGCGTACAGCTTCGCGCGCCCGGCATCGATTGCTGCGCCGCGTGCGGAAGCGATCCGCCACTTGACCAACGTGATCATCGGGGCGAGTTCTACAATCAGGATCAGCACAAACAGCATCATCTTCAGATGAAACAGTGGCTGATGAAGATAATAGTCAGTGCCCTTTTCAAAGCCTCCAAAAACCCGCACTCCCCCTGTCACCAGCAGAATCAATGCAGAGATGCCCCATAGGTTATCGGCCAGCAAAACGCGCCGGGGCTCGCCTGAACCGGCAGCAAGGCGACTAAACGCCGTGCCACGCGTCAGTACCGCCCAGAAACCCAAGGCAAATGCCAGCAGATGAACAGCTGCAAGAAACCAATGAACCAGCATCGATACCCCCTCATCGCAGAGTTGAAAATCGGCCAGTCAGTAGTAGTTGAAAAAACCAGGATGTGCCTGCGGGGTGTCGCCAGGCCTTCAGGAGAGATCGAAAGGAAAAATTTCAGCCAGTTGAGGCAAATCGCAGGCAAAAAAAATCCCAAGCAGCTGATGGAAGCTTGGGATTTAAAAATGCATAAACCGTGGTGGTGAACGCGGGACGAATGTTACTTAATCCCACGAACAGTAACAACATTTTTTTGATAACTGGCTGGTTAGTAACACTCGTAACCTGTTCAATATCCACACTTTTTCAAAGGGCGCTGGCGACGAACGGTGAATCGTCAACCAACTGCCTGACCCGACGACGCAGAAATTCGATCAGAGGCGGGAGGCACGACGAGGACTTGCGCACGCCATTCAGCAAGGACCGCTAAACGGTGAAGCACGACGCGCAGTGGATCAACAGGCCTCGCATGGAATTTCGAATGCCCTGAGATCGACTAAACGCGAAGTCCAGCTGGCGCCCTGAGGAGGGTTTTGCAAAAGTTTTGCAAATCGCAGACAACAAAAAAGGGCCCACCTTTCGGTGAGCCCTTCTAGACCGCCCAGCAGAGCGGATTTTATTTGGTAGGCGCGATTGGACTCGAACCAACGACCCCCACCATGTCAAGGTCTGCTAGGAGCAAGCTCCAAGCGTTGGTTCTCTTGGGTTTCACAGAACGCCCATTCACATCATGAGGCGTCAAAAATGGCCAATTTCCGCTTACTTCCATCAGGCAACTGGAACGCTCAGGTACGAATTAAAGGTAAATTTCCCCAGTCGAAAACCTTCAGCACGAAGGCAGAGGCAGAGTCATGGGCGAAACGGATCGAAGCCGCAACGCTGGATCGCAAGTATCACACTATATATACGCTGGGCATGACCTATTGCGAAACCATGCTCAAGGGGAAAGGTAGCTACGACCATGCACTGAAAATTGTGGAGCATCTGGGCAGACACTTCACACAGCCCATCGACGAAATCACCCCGCAGATGATAAACGACTTCAAAATCATGCGATTAAAAAAGGTAAAACCGTCCACATGTAGGACGCAGCTTGCATTCATGTCCCGCTTCTTTAGGTTTGCCAAACGTGGATTGTTGATCGAAATTCACAACCCTGTGAGTGATATCGCGCTCCCAAAGCCAGACCGGTCTTCAGACAAGGTGATTAGTGCAAGCGAGCTTGAGCGGTTACTAGCGAAGTTGTCACCCATTATGAAACCCATTGTCGAACTAGCTTATGAAACTGCCATGCGGCGATCCGAAATTCTGAAGCTGACCAGAGATCGTCTGCACCTCAAAGATCGTATTGCCGATGTCATAGACGGAAAAAACGGCACACGGTCAGTCCCCCTCACCCACCGCGCTGTTGAAATACTCCAGCTTGCCCAACTGTTAGCCACTGTTGCAGGCCATCCGAACGGCCAAGTGTTCACGGTTACTCCACACGCCGTATCTCAGGCGGTACGTCTGGCACGCGTAAAGGCAGGTTTAGACAGTACCGTCCGACTTCACCAACTCAGGCACACCAGAATAACGAACGTTGCGAAAAAGGGATTTAACAACGCCCAGATCATGATCGTGTCAGGCCATCGAGATACACGGTCTGTCGCGCGGTACTCACACCTGAGTGTTCGGGATGTCCTTCATCTTATCGACTGACCCCCAACCTCCGGGCCAACGCAATCGCGTTGGCTCTCCCTCTTCCCATAGCCCCATCTGTAGGGATACGGCCTCGACCGTGGCGCTACGCGCTGTTGATAGCGTGATCCGTTAGCAACCACAGGATTCTTTCGCTCCAATCCGCAGATCTATCAGGACGTGATCCGGCATCTGGAGTCGATGCGAGACACTAGAGCCGTTCGCCTGATCCCAGAACTGGAAGCCGTATGCGGGAAACTAGGCCACGCACCGTCG
Organism: Pseudomonas sp. H1_D05; assembly: GCF_054682705.1. NCBI lineage: Bacteria > Pseudomonadati > Pseudomonadota > Gammaproteobacteria > Pseudomonadales > Pseudomonadaceae > Pseudomonas > Pseudomonas sp. H1_D05. The sequence goes on along the minus strand of NZ_CP162825.1, from coordinate 4,166,115 downwards.
AAGTGGTTCGGTCGCTACAAGACGAGCTTGGCATCACCGACCAAAGAAAGACATTCCACAGCTTCCACCACTCGCTCATCGATGATCTTCAGGACGCCGGGGTGCCGGGGTGCCGGATTCGCTGATCAAACGGGTCGCTGGACACTAAGACGGTACGGTCACGTTCAGCATCTTTGGCGGCCGCAGCCTCGTGAAGGCGATGGTGGAGGCTCTACGCCATATAAAGATCACTTAACTGCCCCGCATCGACCCGACCCAGGCAAAAACGCTCAAAACTACGGGAGAGCTGCATGACAGCGGCATCGGTGGAACTCGCCGCGCTACATAGACATATTTTAATGAAACGCATGCATGTCTAGCCATTGTAAACATTTGGCAAATAAAGAGATACATCACTTAAATTAACTTTCCAACTAAAACGCGGTATATGTCGGTTAAATTTATTTTCGTTAAATTTCGAGGTAAATTATTGACCAGCTAAAACAAAAAGCTAAGATGGCACCACACCAGCTGATGACGACTAGCTGGCTCAATGAGCAACTTATCCAAGTCAGCATCCTACACTGCAATACAAAGCCGACTGGGTAGCAAAGCTCGTTACATGCAGCCGCGACCGAAAAATCAAGTGCAGCACCCACAGACCGCAAGCAAAAAAAAGTAATGTGCACCCACCGAAAATCCAAACACACTACTTAAATAATAGCGGTGTTTTACTAGAGTAAAATTATGACTGATTGATTATAGCCAGCCACTAAGAACCGCCATTTCAAAAATTAAAAAAGGTAAAAGCACCACACACCAAGAGAACCAAGCGATGCCATAACCCAAAATAACACACTATGTGAATGTGTTACGCAGCCTCCCAACGTGCAACTAATCTGCAAACCTCGACACCTCATAACACATGCTCATAATTGGAGCCATGAGGGATCCATGCTTCAAAAAAGCTATTTATACAAGTGAGAAAATATATGTTCGAATCTTCTATCTACAACCACGCAGCATCCCAAGGAAAAAACAAAGCTACCCGAATCAAAGGACGGAAAAACTTTGTACATCCTGAATTGATACCGCCGCATCTTCAGCAGGCCAGTATTGTAACCATGAGCAGCCTTGAGTTTTCTGTATTGACTGGTACGCGACATGATCATTTAATGACAGACATCCGTAAGATGCTGGAGGAGCAAGGTCTTAACACTTCCGACTTCTTGGAGACATACGTCGTCGAAGGCGACACCTATTCTTATTTTAACTTACAACAAGCGGAGGTCTATGACTTGCTGGCAGGGTATAGCGCCCCAATGCGACTTAAGGTGATTCGCCGCTGGCATGAACTAGAAGCGAAAATTAAAAAACCATCCTACGCTTTCCCGACCACACTTGCTGATGCTTTAAAGCTGGCCGGAGAGCTGGAAGAGAAGCGGACCGCGCTCACTTACGCGGTGAAAGAACTTGAGCAGAAGATTGCGGGAGACGCTGAAAAGGTAGAGTTCTACAATGATATCGCTAACACAGATGAATTGTTTAACACAGGCATTGTCGCCAAGACCTTAGACACCGGAAAGACAAAATTCCTAAACTACCTGCGCAAATATAAAATTATCATGGGTACCGGGTATAAACGGAATCTACCATACCAGCAGCATCTGGACGCTGGACGACTTGATGTAAAGTGGGTCAAAGCCACAGACCGTAAAACTGGAGAGCAATTTAGCAAGCCCGTCCCCCTGTTCACTGGTAAGGGCATGATCTGGATCAAGCAGTTCGTTGAGCAGAATGGGCGCTGGGGTTTATAAGAAGGCCAATATGACTCCCATTACTGTTGTAATCAGTGCGTGCCACTGCATCATCATTACTACAGTGGTGATACAGGCCAAAATGTGAGATGCGAAGCTAAGAATGAAGTCATCAAAGGTCTTGGAGAAGCATTCTTAGAAGGAGGCTGGTGACATTGCACTGGCCTTCCACTCTGCACATTGCAAAAAACTACCGAAATAATCCCAGCGACAGATGCTGTGCTCGATAAAGCCTGACCACAGAGCAATATCATGCTTACTCAAGCCAATAAGCCGCAGAGCAGAAGCAGATTTCGTGTTGACTGGAGAAAGTAAAAGATGTGATTGGAAATCACCCCACTCAAGCTCAATCACTCTAACTCTCTGGAAATCCCTGATTTACGGAGAGGCAATTCTTTAAAACTAAAAATCAATGAGGCATATATGCCCGCAAATGTAGTTGAACTAGCAAGCCCAAATATTACTGCAATTCGTACTGTGCAAGATCGATTCGTGATTGTACCTTCGACGGATAGCCGCCCAAAATTCCGCGACCTTCGAAACATGGGAGTTGCTCCACAAGGCAACCCGATGATGCTGACCCAGGCTTACCGAGATGCAGGCGGAACTGAAGTCCTAACGGGCGATTACCTGCTATCGAAGCTCCCTATCGTATTCGCTGAGGATTTCCGCCCCGGCGACTATCGGCGAATTATAGAGGTTGGCGGTAACAGACTTCTGAATATATGGACTGGCCCAGATATCCGCCCGAGTGGAAAACCAGTATCTAGACGCGATGCGGCGCCCTTCATTGAGTTCCTGCAACGCCTGTTCCCCATCCACGAAGAGCGGTACTACTTCCGAGATTGGCTAGCTCATACAGCCCGCTATCCCGGCCAGCGTATCAACGCCACAGTCTTGCTGCGTTCAGAACACGGGGTTGGTAAGGGCTTCCTTGCTGAAACACTGTTACCCGGTCTGCTGGGGAAATCCAGCGTAGGGACAGTGGCTCTAGGTGATGTGGTAGGCGATTTCAATGATGCCCTAGTGGGCAAGACACTCATTCTGATTGACGAGGTTTACAAAAATCCCGAGTCGACGGTTAACACCCTAAAATCCATCCAAGGGAACAAGACGATCGTGTTGCGACGAAAGCATATCCCCGACACAACGGTGGATAACTTCCTGAACTTCATTATGTCAAGCAATGACCATTTCCCATTGCCGTTGGAGCAGGAGGATCGCCGCTTCTGGGTGCCTGCTTTCATCACGCACAAGGAGTCGAAGAGAGAAACCATGTTGTTCATCAACACTATTCTTAAACCTTGGCTATTGGAGCAAGGCGGGATGCAGATTGTGCGGGACTTACTAGAAACGGTGGATCTGTCTGAGTTCCATCCGTGGGGTGATCCACCGATGACCGTCAGCAAAAGGGAAATGATCGGTTACTGCCCCAAAGAAAGGCTAGCGGAGTTCGTCGCTGATTATATTGAAGAACATCTAGTTGTGAAAGCCTTGGATATCGACGCCCAATACCACACAGCGACCGGGGAAATCTTGGGCAACCGTGCCGTAGCTCAGAAATTGTCAGAACTGGGCTGCAAGGCGAAAAGAACTACCGATGGGAGGATGTGGATCACTCCCAAGGGTTTGGTAGGCGATCTATCGGAGTCATCCCCGCCCGCCGAGTTGCGAAGAGCCTACTCAAGCACAAGGGGGCAATGCTGGGTATGACGGGTTTATGTCGGGTTGTAAAACAACCCGTCATAGCTGTAAGCCCCACACAACAAGGGTTGTGGCGATGTCATGACGGGTATGACGGGTTTACGCTGCTTTCTTATAGTAAGGGAATCATTGAGCTGTATGAGTGAACACGCCTAACTCAAGATGGAATGGGCAACCCGAGTGCGTCCACCTAGAAATGAAGCATACCTATATATTACATAGTGGAGTCTACGCCACAGAAGAATAATTTGTGCCCGAGGCACGAATTCCAACTCTATAAGGTTAAGGGGGAGATGGGGCGGACAGCCCTCCCCGCTTTGCTGTTGCTCTTAACCTTGCTTATTAAATTCTGGCACGAGCCACGATTGAGCAACCTAAAAGAAATAACAGCGACGGAGTCACAGGAAACTAGTTCGTGCCTATAGGCACCGCTTATACCTGCACAATTCAGAGCAAGAGCGGGAGCCCCCCCCTCTTTCCTCCCTTGGAACTTTAAGAATTGTAATCTTGCCTGAGGCAAAGGTAGGAATAATGGAGGTTGTAGACTTTGAAGTCTGATATCCGTGACTGTCAGTCACCATATCCTGCACGGTCCAGTCCAAAAGCGTGTAGGGCTCGCCTGCCAACCCAGCGATTACATACTCCACCGGGAGGCAATATAACAAATTTATCCAGCAGGGTGGATGGGGATCAGCCACCACCCGGCTTTTGATCTGGATGTTGACCATGCTGAGCGGCATAAGAAACCTGAGTGAACTGATCGCGAGCGTCCAAGGTTACCCCCGGGAAATGCACCAGCGGGATACGATTAGCTTCTTTTAAGTAGCCCTCTAGGTGAGCTAGGGGTAGCCCATCCCACGCACGTTAACGTCCAGATGTGATCATTAGCGTGCAGAGATGGGTTTGGGAGAGTTCTCCGCCTAGTGAACATCCACCGCCGTTAAACGAGTGTTTACCACCCTCATCAGCGTATCGAAGTCTGCGTTGATGAAGGCTGGGTGGGCAACGCAATCGAAGATGCGATATCGCATCGCACCATCATCAACTGACTCTACCCAGCCATTCTTGATGAGGCTTGAGATTGCACGTTCTACCCGTTCACATACGAGCGTAAGAAAATCAGACAACAGAGATGTGTCGATCCTCACAGCACGGTTACTGTCCATTCGCATCAGCAGAAGCAGCATCACTGCCACCTTGTCCCCGTCCAGCGCTGCGTAAGCCGCCAAAGCTTCAAACGCATACCGTGGAACATGTACTGCTTGGCAACTGGTTAATTCTCGATCAGTCATCAGTCACTTCTCGAGCATGAAAGCGGGGAGTTGGTTTACATCTGCTCATCGGGATTTTCCGATCTTGCAACGTTGGAGTTCACTGTACACACGAGGCTTCCACCCGGTTCAGGGCTGGCATCGACGGACAGAATCCACTTCGCTTCAGCAAGGTCGGCTATAGCCTTCTCAACCTGTTGAAGCGTGTAGTTGCAGTGCTTGGCGACCATCGCTTGGGTAGTTCGTACCACTCCATTGCCACCCATGATCGACATCAGCGTAAGCATGACTGACGTAGCGTGCGGGCAAGTTCCATTCAACCGGCTCAGCCCCATAAAGGCTGATGGACTGGCGTACAAGGCCTTACCTTCGCCATCAGCAGCATCTGGGGTTGTAACATTTAGTTCGTTCATCACGCAGCTCCTGGGGTCTTTAGTCAATTTAACTAGCTCACACGATGGCTCTAGCCTAGTCCTCAGACTGACCAGTAATGCCAACAAAGCAATGGAGGATGGTGCCATGTAAAAGACAATATTCACAGTATATTGTGAAGACGTAATCAGCCATGGGCACGACAGTTCACCCCTCACTCAGGGGGTTACGGCTTGGACGCAGGGTTGGCATTCGGTAGGGTTCTTCGCGAGCGACGGAAGCTCGCGGGTATGACGCAGGAACAACTGGCGCTGGAGGCTGATGTACAGCGGAACTACGTAAGCCTCATAGAGCGAGGCGTAAATCAACCAACAATCACCATTATCTTCAAGCTAGCCGCCGCACTCAAGTGTCGGCCATCCGCTCTCATTGCGGATGTGGAAGTGATCGCGAAGTAATATCTCCTCCCCTTGAGGAAAAGTGACGAGCCTCCTTCGGATAATCGACCCGCAGCTTCACGCAAGACACAACCACATTTCCTTCTCTGAACTGTTGTCAGAACGTGCGAACGATTGACTTATTCAGGCATCAGCAAATCATTATATTTGCTGGGCACCAGCGCTATCTCACCCCAAGCCAGCTTGTTCACCGCCAACCCACTACCATTCGTTGTGATTACTCCGTAGAACATAACGATCCGTCCCGTCGAATCATCGTTTATACCCTTGTCTCCACAGAATCCATCCGGAAGCTTGACAGTGAAATCACCAATTGCTGGATCGCACTCGATCCGAGTCATACGAGTCGAGAATGAATACTTCCCCGCGTTCCAGCTGCGCTTGATTCTCCCGAAGTACAACTTCGGCGACTGTTCAGTGTTCAGAATATCGGAAGTCAGCTCGGTCACATTCGTTATCAGTTCAGCCAGTTTGACCGCGTGCTGAGACCCAGGAAGGAAGAAATACTTGTCTTTGTTGACTTCAAAGTTTCGGCAAATCCCTGCAACAGTGGTTATTTTGCTCGGCAGCTCGAAGGATTCTCCTTGATGGCGACCTATCGGCACCGCTGAAAGCGGTCCACTAACATCCTCAACAGGAGTTTCATCATAGTCGGCGCTTGGTGTGAGCTCGATCTCTGGCTTGGACTGGAGAAATTCCTTTACGATTGTCAAATGTTCGTGGTCGATTGCTCGCTTAGCCTCCTCCCAAGAGTCATACCGTTTACCTTCAGGTTTTTTTGCCCTCAGAACACAAGCTACGTGCAGCCACCGTCGAAGGTGACGATAGAAAGGGTCACGCCTATTGGTGAAAAGGTCTTTCTCCTTTGGGGTTCGTTCAACGTTCGTATAGCAACCAGGGCAGAAAAGGTTGCCTACCATCTCTTCTTCGTACTCATCCGGCGCTACTCGCCGACTTGCCTTTAAAGACTCCCGGTTACCACCACCGTATTTCCAGCCGGGTAGGTGATGAGCGTAGGCAATTTTTCTCTTCGCAGACATCAGTTCATCCATGTAAAGGTTGCTATGCCAAATAGCCATACCAACTGACGAAAATCAAGGCCAAGATCGTTGAGCAGGCGCTAGCGAGAATATAGTCAGTCTGCCTCACCGAACCCGCAGCTAGACCAGCCCTCCTCTCCAGCACCTCAACACCAATTCGGCACCCGAGTGCGTGAGCTGTTTCTTGCCATGGGAATGAATCAGGAAGCGTTTGTGGACAGATATGGTCTCGCCCGGACGTACATGTCCCGAATCGAGACGGAAGGTGCTAATCAGTCGATTAAAGCTATCACGGTATTAGCAGATACTCCGAGAATGAGCATCTCAGCTTTATTCGAAGGTATGTGACCTAGGCTCCAATAAAGGAGTAAAGAATCAGGAGGTCACCGTTGAGTGCAGGGCTTTACTCATCCCGATCTTATGCGAGCTATGCAACCTAGAGCCTTACCCAGAGGCTTTAGCACCTGAAACCGATGCAGTGCGAAACTATGTCATGCCAACCAAAGAAGGCGTCAGACGCCTCTTTTCGATATTTTTTTATGCAGGTAGCTGTACTGCAGGGTTGCCGTCAATGCTATATGCCGCCATTGAAAATGGTATAGATTCACTGAGCAACCGAGCCCACCAAACCTGCCCGGGCCATTTCCTTCCCTCCTGACTATAGTAGATGCATCCCCGCTAATCGCTGCGAGAGACTTCGCAACACGGATGGCATTATGGCATTATCTGGTTTTTCGGCGTGCGGGCCGCAAATACCTGATGCTGCTGGCGCAGACTCTTAATGTACCGCTGGCACATCCCACACGCCAAGCCGCCTGCCCACATAAGGATAGTAAAATAAATGGACAAAATCCTCCTAGTAGTGATTACAGACACAGAATATAGGTCTATCTACCCCCATTTCACAATAGAGGGCGAGGCACAACACGTTGGCCTTGTAACCATTCAAAATGGGCAAATTGCCGGAAGGGAAATTGTCTTATGTAAGATGGGGGACATGGGTAGCAAAACTCAAGGTTCTGTTGGAGCAGCACTAGCCACTGTTATTGAACATGTTAAACCCTCACTAGTTCTAGAAGTAGGAATTTGCTTTGGATTAAAGAAAGACTTCAACATTGGCGACGTATGCATTAGCAAGCTAACATTTGACTATGAGTATCAGAAAGTTGAGGACGGAGAAGTCCACAACAGGCTTCGCCACCTTCACTCCTCTAAAAACATTTTTACGCAACTATCTCACTTTGGACTTCACTACAAGGCAGACTTTTCCGTTCGATCCGGAAACTACGCATGCGGAGATAAGGTGGTAAATGACGCCACTCTGAAGCAAGCGATAATAAAGGCTGTTCCAGACGTTGTTGCCGGGGACATGGAATCTTATGCACTAGCTCTGATCTGTGAAGAAAAAAATATTCCTTGGTGCGTGGTAAAAGCATCTTCCGATGATGGCGTAAACAAGCACGACGACGATCAACGAAGAGCAGCACATAATGCGGCTAAATTCGTCAGTGACTTCCTCGCAAGCATACGGGAAACTGCTACGCAAGCAAACATGGAGGTTGATGCAACCACTGACGAAACGTTTTTCCAAGAGATAACCCAAGAAATCACTGGAAAAAAGTCATTCAAGGTAGAAACACTCACTCGCAATAGAGTTGGCTTACACATCCATCATCACCCCGACATGGAAGGTGCTTGGATTATAGTTTATCTCTACAAAGCCAAAAGCATACCAGAAGCACTAAGAACGCTCCTCAAACACCTAGAAACACCACCAGTAAGAATCGATCTTTGCATTGTTTCTAGAGAGCTAATCACGGAAACGCAACTCAACAATTACTCCGAGCAACTTTCCGAAGCCGGCTGTAAGAAGATCTATGTAAATCCCGTAAAGAAATTTATATATGATCGCGTCGTAAAAGGTTTCGTCCAGGAAGTTAGTGTCATACCTGAAACTCGATACGTTGACCAAAAAGTATATAGATCCGGAGCTGCACCGCTTTCCAGTAAAACGTACGCAGCCAGCTTTATCAGACCCAGAAATAATTCCTTAGTGGTTCTTAAACCTATTAGCGTTATTTTAGGGCAAGGCGGCATCGGAAAAACAACTTTGTGCAAGAGCATTGCTAGCCACTTCTCTCGCCTCTCCGAAAAAGATGAATATCTCCTGCTCATCACTAAATCAGATATCCTGAACAAATACTCAAAACTACCCATAAACTCTATCACGGACTTATATAGAGAATATCGAAATGAAAATGGCGATGCAGTCAGCGCCATTGGAGACCGCAGCTTCGAAATTGCATTGAGCTCAGGCTCGCTTGTTGTAATGGTGGATGGTATCGACGAGATAGAGTCCGCGATCGGCCCAAGCTTCAATATGAAAGGCTTTATCGACTCTATCGGGAGCCTCAACGACACCCTTGGATCTTGCAAAGTATTTTTAACGTCCAGGCACCTAGGTGCAGAACGGTTCCGCTCGCTGGATAATTCCGATGTACTGGAGCTCAAAGGGTTTACCGCTGAAGACGTAGATGAGTATCTTGACCGTCTTGACCAACAATTACACCGTCGTATTCGAAAAATCATTACACGCATTCAAACGCCTAAAGGCTTCGTTAACCCATACCTTTTGAGTATTGCGGCAAGGATCTTTGCCGATTCGGATGGCACTGAAGACGTTGAATCCAATCACTTGGATGCCAATGAGCCATTTGAGTATATTCTCGCAAAAATGCTTGGTCGTGAGATTGAGAAACAGTCTCTCGGAGTTACAATCGACAGTTACTACGAGCTACTTGACTACATCATCATTGAATCAAACAACTCTCTCTCCCTTCAAGACTTTCAAGGGTACATTGAGACAATGCTCTGTCCTGCGGGGCTTTCACCAGCAGCCCTGTCAGATAACTATCTGAAGTGCCTGCTTTTCCGGGTATCGGAGCAACGGGTAGTAATTGATCAGGAAGAATATGTTGCTCTAATCCGAGCAAAAGGTTTATATAAAGTCATCACCAGCAGCTCACCTCTAAACGCGCAAGATATAAATAGATCTATGGCCATCTTCGGCGAAGATCTAAATGACTCGCTTGGAGTCAGGGAAAACGTAATACAGATGATGCTATCCAGGAGGGATAATATCGAATTAGCCAATAACAACCTCGCAAAACTCTTCGAGGGGTTCCGAACCTTTATCCAAAGCAAGGTTCCTCGAGCAAAAAATGCAATTTTTTCACTCCACGACTTCGTTATTCGGCTAAACCACCCTAAAAGCGCTTTGGAAACGACACAAGTCCTAGAGTTGCTTCACGGACCAAGCAAACTCAGCAACATGTATATCCTCGGAGACTTCCCTGCACTTGATCTTACGGGAAAAGTATTGGAATCCTGTGAGTTCAATGGCTATAGAAAATTCCTTCGCTGCAAAGTTGATAATACAACCTCTTTCAAAAAGTGCCGTATTATAAACTCTTCCGAGCTCTACTCCGACTCTTTGTTCCAAGCAGATTTTTTTGATGAAGAGTGCTTCCTAGATGAGCCGATGAAGTTGGCTATTGCTTCTGGCCTTGAGAGAAAGGAGACTCGTGAAGCTAGGATTCGCAACGATATCAAGCAGATACTTAAAGTAATGCGACTAGGATTAGGATTCAATCCCAAGAGCATGAATAAGATCAAACAGAACACAAGCCTTCTTAGCAGTAAAAGTTATGAACAAATTCTTAACGAACTTTGTCGCTCCGGCATACTTTCACTAGACCAGGAAAGCGGAACGTACAGTGTACGAACAGATTACCAAGCTGATGCATTTGTACTTTGCGAGGAAAACGACTCCAAAGGAGTTATCAAAGAATTGATTGAGGCTATGGCTGAATAACGATTTAAAGCAAAAGCGTCTGCATATTGAACTCCGAGTGCAGGCGCTTAGCATTAACCCCATCCGACCATCGCATCAATCCTAAAATTATTTACGCAAACAACTAATCCATATATATTGGCAATGAAAGACATATTTACACTAAAAACACTCTTGCACACACTTCACCCTACGTATCACATGGCATTCGCGCCGGGTCGCTAAGCCCAACGCCACTCGCACGCTGGATTTTATTTCTAACACGCTGACTTAGGCCTAGAGTTTCAAAACTGGAAAATACGCCCCTCCACGGCGCCATTGAGTGGGGCCGGCACCTCCGCAAAGTCGACGAATATAAAATTGTGAACGAATAACGCACCCCCTGTTCGAGAACGATAAGCAACACCGAGTTATAACGAATTGTAGACGAACGTCAGCAGTGTGTTAAATTAGTCTTGGTTAGACAAATTGGATGATTGCAAGATGAAACAGGTAGTGGCTTATGCACGGATGAGTACAGACGATCAGTGCCTTTCTATAGGTGGTCAGTTCGCCGCCATCAAGATCGCCGCTGAGACTCATGGGTGGGAAATCGTCGCCCAGTTCACAGACGAAGGAGTGTCAGGCTCCATTGATCCTCAGGAGCGCCCACAATGCCGCCTTGCCCTCGCCCTGGCGAAAGGTTTGGATTGCCCGGTAGTTGTTCATCGTCTTGACCGCCTCAGTCGTGACCACGCTCACTTCGTAACATTGCAAAAGAAATACACGTTCATCGAAGCCGAGGACGTACACGGCAGTGGTTTGGTGCGGAACATCAAGAGCCTGCTTGCCGAAGAAGAGTTGATCAAAATTCGCAAACGGACAAAGGACGGTCTTGCAGAGCTGAAGAAGCTCGCTGCGGAGGGCAATGTCGAAGCGCAGGAGAAGATCGCCCGTCGTGATGCTGGCCGTGCGAAAGCTTGGGCAGTGGGCAACGGTGCCGCAGTGGAAGCGAAGAAGCGGAATGCTGACAATCGGGCGGACGCAATCGCTCATCACATCAAGGCGTGCCTGTACGATGGTTGTACGTCTTTCGCTGCCATTGCCCTGTGTCTCAACTCCAAGTGCGTCAGCACGGCCAAAGGGAAGACGTTCCAACCAATGACAGTATCCCGCATCATGACTCGCCTTAAGTTGTCATTCGATGCCAAGGAGTAAAACAGTAAGGCCAGCCGAATAGATAGCCATGTAGCAACCTCTGAGGCCGCAAAAAAAGATGGGCGCTACGCCTTTGCAAACCCACTAGATATTTCAAGATCATACTCCATGGCGCCTTGCAGGTCGCCAACTGGTGTTAAGACTCGGCATCCATCATTTTGAGTTTCACGAATCGTCGGATACGACCTCTGATATTCCGCCACGAATTTCTGGGAGAGAATCAATTTAGGGCGGGTACCGATTTTAGAATCCCTCGCCCTACTTCCCACCCCTCTGGGTGATCCGATTCGTCGGCAATGATTACCCCTCCCCTGCTGGGGCATCGCTCCAAAGTCTGTCGAGATCGACATCCTCGCTGGCAGGTTGCTTGTTGCTGGGTAGTCGGTCCACCTGGATCACCATTGGCAGCTCAAACGCGGTACCAGTAACCACGCAACATCCTTGTGGGAGCCCCGGGATAAGGCCGCGTGACAGAGCATCCAGCGTAGAGATCGTGTTATCGATTAAGTACAGGTCACGGTCATTTACCAAGCGGTGGATGAAAAAATTGTGTAATTGCGAGACGATGGTGGACGATATGTCCGCCGGCCGCTGACTGGCGATGGTAATGAACATCCCAAACTTTCTCCCCTCCTTGATGATCTCCTCGAACTGCTCGAGCCGATAGTCCTTCCACGTTTCGCTTTCCCTCGCGGATTGGTCGGACAGGATGTTGTGCGCCTCGTCGACGATGAGATGGATGGTGCGGTTAGGCGGATTTGCGACTGTGTTTTTGTGACTGTTGTAATAATGCTTGGCGAAGAGCAGCGGCAAAACCTTCTTGACCTCGTTGTTGCAGCGACGCATCGAGATAACCGTAAGCAGGCGCTCGTCCGGTGGCACATCCGAAACAGACAGCACCTTACGTAGGCTGGCGAGCGAAGACTCGACTCGCTTCAGAAGCGGCTGGATATGCTCATACTGAACGTATCCGGCGTTCAGATCGGACATCAATTGTAAGTTTACGCGAATCACAAGATGGTCGAACTCATCGAGGCCTTCGACGTCAAGCGTTTCTACGGTTGGCGCGATGAGCGCGGTGTATCGAGCTGCATCAGTGCCGATGAACGACGCTTGGTAAGTGAAGCGGCCGCCAGTCCGGTGCCAACTGACGTCCTCCAGCATATCCTGCACCTGCTGGTTTCCCATGCGTCGAGCCACTGTTCGCATCAAATCCAGGGTCGCCGGTTTGACCTCACCTGCGCAGAACGACTTCTGGAACATCCGCGCAGCATAAGTCGCAAGTGAGCGAGGGATAGCTCCATAGCGTTCCCAGCCCGCGATGACACGGTTTAGAAAAGGCCTTTGCGTGTTGGGCGTGGCTTGAAAGAGTAGTGACATAGTTTCGAGCTGCCAAAACTCCTGCAACGCTAAGGGGAAGCGGGAATTGGCGTCGTTCATGTCAGGGTTGGTCAGCGTGGACAGCTGGTAGACGGTCTTGTGATCTGCCGCCGCGAGCTGCTCGCCTCCGTACTCACCATTAAAATCCAGTATTATGAAGCGGCTCTTACCGTTGATGAGAGGCAGTTTCTGATCGAAAAGAACAGTGTATAGCTTCGCCAACGTATTCGATTTGCCGCTACCGGTGTTACCGAAGATGCCAATGTGGCTGTTGAAAAGCCGTTTCCACGGTAGCCCGACCGCGATCTCCTCTTTAAGCATCGACCCGATTCTGAAATCGCTGTCTGACTTGCGGTCGAAGATGGATCTTATTTTCTCCTCGGGTAGCAAGTAGGCCGTATCCTGGATCATTGGCAGGTATTTGATCCCCTGAGTGAAGCCTGAGTTGTCGAAGTATCCAATCGGCCTAGCCTCCACCTTCCGAACAAACGTTATGCGGCCGTCATGCGTCTCAGAGCGGCTCTCGTCCAGAAACTCACCCTCAACCATGCAGATAATGTCGCGGAAGCCACGTTGGATTGACAGATACTCCCGGATTGAGACGCCCTTGTATTTCTGCCCCTCATAGAACAAGGTTTCCTTGCTCGACTGCTCGTCGATCTTCAAAACCAACTTTGTGCCATGGACAGCGATGACCTCGCCAACGCGGATGCTCATACGAGGTCCTCGAAGCCTGCATCCGCCGTAGGCGGTGCTGCTGGAGCTGCAGGTGCTCCACGTGAAAGAGCCGCAGCCTCTGGCCAAACTAGTACCTGCTCATTGAATGCGGTGAAGTCCATCACCCCATCCTGCAACATCAGGCACTTGACGTTGCGGTGTCCCTTGAACTTGTCTTCCATCGCGGCGTGCCCGGACTTGCTGTAGCAGCAGACAAACACCTCTAAGCCCGGATTGGAAAGAGAGCGCATCACGAGGTTGAGGATATGCTCGTCGGCAAACGAGAATCCGAAGGTTACGAGCACGGCGTTGGGCTTCTCCAACTCGTAGCTGAGCAACCGCAGCATCTGATAGTAGTGCTCCTCGTAAACCGTCTCATGGAATTTCCACTTGGTCGGGTTGACTATGGGCATCTGCTCATATTCATCCCAGAACGCCTTCAACTCTGCATCGGAAAACTCTGTGTCTGGCACATCAGCAAGTGTTGACGCAGGGTTGTTAAGCGCCTCTGAAAATGGTTGCAGTAACGCTATAGCGTCGCCATTCAACAAGCCTTCGCGGCCAGACAGGTCGTAGCCAACTTGAATTACGGCGCCCAACTTGCTCCAGTAGACCGACCCATGCAGATGGATAAGGTTAATTTGAGGGATACTGCTCTGGTAGCGGCCAAAGACGCCGGTCTGACAGAGATAAGACCCGTAGTTTCGGGCCTGCAGGATACGCCGCGTAAATCCCCGCGCGCCGTCATTCAGCACGAAGTCAGTGTGGCCCTCCTTGATTAGAGCGTCAGCCACCAGGGGGAAGCAGCCGTCATAGTTCGTCGTAAAAACATTGCAGCGACGATCCAACGCTTTACGGCGCTTCACCATCTCAAGCACTGTAGATAGAAAGGTGCGATAGTTCTTGATAACCGTGGTACCTGGCTCTTCGGTCACGGCATGCATCAAGCTGAGTTGCTCGGCGGGACGAATGCAACTGGCGTAGTAATGCATGAACAGGGGGACCAAGCGTCGATCTTTCTCTCGCTCGAACTTGGTGGCCAAGTCTTCCAGCGTGTAGCGAGATTCGCCCTCACCGGTCTGCACCTGCAACTGAAGGGTCGGGAGCAGGCCGGACGATGCCCCCGATCCGAAGAGGAAGTTGATGTCTTGATTGTAGATGTCGCAGATAGAAATCACTGGCTGCCCCCTTGCTGCATTGTTGAAGGAGTGAATGATGCCAAGAGACAATACATGTCGCTGAGAGCAGAGTGCCGCTACTTGAGACTGTGAGTTAAACCGCAACTGCTGACAAGCAGACATTCGTCTGCTGAATTCGAATGACCGATATGGGTCGTCTTCTGCCGGGGATCGAAAGGAAGCGCGCCGCTCAAGTCGATCCAAAGAACTGGTTAGGTCGAACGCGAGAAATGGGACAGGTTTGGCATTAGCTGATCTGTGTTACACCACACGATATTCGAAAAAAACGTTGACGGTGCTATGTCGGGCAGCTACGGCATTAGGCCCCGACCGATCAGGCGTGAGGAATTTTTAAATCTGCCAGACTTTTCGCAGTTATATTTCGCCACTGACTGACGGGCGGTCTGACGGGCGGTGTGCGACCTAGGCGACATTCCAATTTTGAAAAGCCTAGGTATCCGCAGCTCCAAAGATTGGCTTACAACCGACAGGGGACCGTCTGAAGAAGCCATTCAAAGGCGTCTATCTGCTCCTTCAGATTCTCGAAAGCTCCAAGGTGCGTCACCCTCATAGGGCCTAGGCCCCTTTTTATGGCCGAAAGCTAGGGGCGATTCATGAAGAGGACGATCGGTTTACGGAAAAAACTTTTCAGTTAACAGCTTCATCTGTCGTTTGATTCCCTTCTTATTGGACAGACTTTCGTACACCTGAGGCAGCTCGTCTTTGCGTTGCGTCACAACTTCCATGTAGGTATCCATAAGGTCACCTGGTGCCCAAGTGATGAGCTGCTGGACCCGGCTATTAAGAAACGCTCCGGCCTCTGCGCTATAGGGAGTGCCAGAGCCGACCAGATTTAAAAGCTGGAGCAACCGCCCACCTTCCACCTCATTGACCGGTACAAAAGTTGGAATCAGTATCCCGAAGTTTGCCAGCAAATAGAGGCCCGCAGGAGGAGTACACTCGGAAGAGTAGAGAAGCTCGCGCAGCTCTGTCCCCAAAACGGAGCGATCTGATTGAGTCAGCAGCTTGATCACAAGGTTCAGTGCCTCCATGTGGAAGATTGCCGGCTCAGCAAACGGCGACTGTTTGGAAATGGCTGTGAGATACGACAGTGCAGCGTCGTGTGCATGCTTAATAGTGCTAACGGGCCAGTTTAGCTCCAGCAAACGTTGCAGAGTTAGCAAGTGCAACCTTGACTCATGGCCGATTACTGTCGCCCAGCCCTGTGCATCGAGTTTAACGAAACGCTCTTCAAACAAGTGCTCTCTGAGCTTTGTTAGCATCGGATGATCCGAACTCAAGATTCTCTGTAGGATCAGAGGATCGAGCTCTTTGAATGAAGGCACGTTTGCCGGCAACAATGCGCTCTCAGCAAACCAATTCAGCAGCTCGTCTTCATTCAAACCGTATGGGTGAAGAGCGTGAGTAAGCAGATCGAAATTCCGGTAGATGAAAGATGAGCCTATCACTCCAATACTGTTCGTTTTGACTTGTCGTACGAACACAGGCGCCATCAGCTCCAAGGTATCTGGGTGAACGCAAGCCTTCATAAGCTCTACGCTGGATACCACTGACTTCACCAAAGCATCAAAAAATAGAGGCGACTCTTCGAGGGCATTCGAAATACCGGTGAGCGCTGCGAGCTCTGCTAACATCCCTTGACGTAAGTAAATGCATGCAATAGCTAGCTTCGCTCGAACCGATGTGAGACCTGCAGAGTAGGAATTTATGATCCCTGCAATCTGGGGAACGTAGTTCTTATACATGGCTAGAGCAAGCCAGAACCGGTCATCGCTGGCGTTGGAAGGTAGGTGATTGAGGATCTGCAGCAATTCTGGGTCATCGAACTGAACGCTCTGATCAATGCTGCCTAACCGAAGCCTCCCGAAATAGGTCACGAAACACAATTCCCAAGCCGTATCTGCCATGGGTGTCATTGCATTGGTCAACTCAGGGGTAGATGTGATCTGTTTGAGTGCGTCCTTGACGCCAACACTGTCGAGCTTGATGTGGGAAATGTCGATCACTCGCAGATCTTGACGCCCTACGATTAGGTGGAACAGATTCTCTGCACTGCTAATCGTCCTGACATTAAACGGCTCGTCAAGGGCATCGAGATACGCGTCGTAGGTCATAATTACGTCGATCTGTTCGGCGGAGTTCTCTGCGCCGTATGCGAATTCATGCATCTGATCGAATTCAGATGCCAGACTCTTCAGTTTGTTGCTGAACAGCGTCTTGCTAAGTCCCGCCTTCGTCAGACCTCTGATCGCCACGTAGTAATCGGTGTCACCTTCTACGTTTTCCATCGAGGCACTACCAGCCAATCTACCAGAGACTTTTGGTAATGCTGAGGCGATATCGAAGCCTTCGATCGCAGTTGCGAGGTGAAGTGTTTGCAGCAGACTTTTCACCGAGATGTCACCTTCCAGGTATCTACTGAAGGAGTCCATAAATCCGAAGTATGTGCTGAGCTCAGCCAGTTTCTTGCCGTTCTGTTCCTCGAAGGCTGTCGCAAGCGGCTGATCAATGAGCTCTGCGATGGCAATATCTTTCGACGTCTGAAAATGCACCTGCAAGATCTGGATGGGCCATCCGGAGTCGACGTCCTCGCCATAGAGTCCTGTCAGGAGTTCACGGGTTTTTCGGAGTTTGTTATCGTCAACCGGATTGTCCTCTTCCGTCTTAGCTGCTCCAGCGTCCTCTGATTTCGAGGTAGCGCCATCGCTCAAAAGCGTTTCGATGGGCGTGCCATTATATTTGCAGATCGCGATGTAAGCAGCGATCACCCCCATCTTCGGATCGCCAGCAGTGACGAGCGATGTGGTCGCAAGATCATTGATGAAGCGCTTCTGGAGCCTCGGGGTGACCAGACCATTTGCCATCGGGCTGTGGCGCTTCAAAATCAAGCTGCAGATATCGGCCTGTTCAAGCGACAGAGTTCCAAAGCTTTGTGTCCATAGCGTACGAAATGCATCTTTCCATCCGGAGGTAATGATTGGAGGCGCTCGGAAAACTACCGGGAATTTCTTTGCTATGAAGTCCTTAGAGTCGTAGCTCTTTTCGTTATCACCGTTTAGATACTTGGACACCTTCGTCGAGCAGAAAGGAACGATGATACTCAGATTCTGCCTACGGCTAACCGAAGTGAAAATCTCGAGGTCACTCCACACAGAGCGCAACGCCTCTCGCGGCAGCCTGTCCAGGTTGTCGATCACAATAATGAAGTTGGTGCCGGAGACGGCTTCAAGGTGTTGATCCAGCGTACGCTTCAGGTCGAGAGGGCTGACTTCTTTGCTGATCTCAATCGTCTCGGTGATGTGATCATCTGAGCTACCTTTAAGAATGCTGGAGAGATTCCATTTCTTCTTACCTTTCCCGCGATTTGCAAACATTGCTAAGACCAAGGTCACGGCAGGGAAGATGATGCCCAGCACATAGAGCCCGTGCTTCCATATTTCTAACGGGTCTGTTCGGTGAAGCTGAGATAGGTAGTCGCGGAGAAGAGTGGGACTAAGTACGCCGCCAGCGATCAGGAGGATGGCCCAGATGCTGATATGACTGCGCGTATCTTTGGTGTAGCTGACGTGCCTACCCAAGGCAATATCGCGATTTCTCAGAACGCTTTCTCTGACTGATGCCTTGGCACTAGGAGGGATCGCTTTGAGCACTTGTTCAGTAAGCAGTTCGATGAAATTGCTTTTGATCGAGCCCTGATAATTCTGCTCGCAATCAAACAGCCAGAGCCTAGTCGCGGAGTCCACGTCCACGATTTTCTTTTCAAGCATCTGAAGAATCGAGCTCTTGCCAGAGCCAAACTCACCATCAAGACCGATGACTTTGTGATTTTTGTCATCGAGCAGGTAATTGTGGATGGCTGTCGCGACTCGATCGTGACTCCCCCCTTAAAGGCATCAATCTCGGCAGGGTTTTCGCTTTGGAAGTTCAGAATATCCATATAGTCCATTGCACCAGGTCAGAGTGGGCGAGCAAAAAGAGGGGCCAGTAGGTTGAAGATACGTTGAGAAGTGGCCATCTGCCATGGATAAATGATGGGCGTCACGAGATTCATTTATGTGCTGATGTTTGATGATGAGACTCTCGTGGCATGAGATAAACGGGTTTTGGTATCACGAACCTAGCTGGTAAGCCGGGACTGAAGCAGACATCTCGGCAGACCAGTACCTGGCCTGCCCCACCTAGAACCGAGTTAGGCTAGGACTTCCGCCCTACCACTCAAGGACGATAGCTATGTCACTTAGCCCAGAAGTTACAATCGCCACAGCAGACGCACTGACACTGTTGCTGCATAACCAGCACGCTCTGGCTGCTGCAATTGAAGAAGTAGCGCTATGGGTGAGGGCTAACGGATCAAGCGAAATCCATGAAAACGCCGCTACAGCGCTAAAAATGCTCGATGTAAACGCATCCGCCATCACTAAGGCGATCAATCAAATACGCCAAGGCTGATATTTTGTATTCCCATAAGCCTCCTAGTGACGCTTGCCGGTGAACGCAGAGCCTGTTGTGAAAAGGAGCGATGGAGGATGCTGTCTCTGTCTCTGTCTGAAACTACGATCGCTAGGAATTGGACCCGCAGTGATACTAGACAGTTACGGTTCAAATTGCCGCACTATAAGCTACTCAAAAACTGTCGAGCAGAATCTCTTCTCTTTGTGTGAAGCTCTACCAGTAGTGCGTACAGATCCCCCTCGAGCTGAAAGTAACGGCGCGGGAAGCGCTCATTCAGTTCGCGGTACTGGGAACACACAAATGCAAATCGTTCAATTGTCTTAGTTGCCATACTGATTTCATCTCGGGCGGATTGGGCCAGCACAGCAGAAGTGAGCTCCCGACTTACAAAGCTTTCAGCACTGTAACGCCAAGGATTAATTGAGACGTCGTACCTCCAAAAATCTAGGTAGCCGGAGCGCTGCAAAGCTTCGCAGATGGCGTCATCGTACTCCGGATGATCGACCACACACTGCGCAACTTGCTCGTGCACCTGCACATCTAGCCCAGAGATTTGCCGTACCTCCCCGAGGAACTGATTGGTATTAAGTCGCTGTTGCTCAAGTGGATTGAAGCTTTGGGCAAACTCCAATTCACTTTCGGAAGCCTCCCGCACGCAACCAGAAACTTCGATTAGCACCGCAGATTCAAAAATATCTTGAGGCGTACAGTAGTTAGCGTCAGCTACCAAAGGTACAGATGCCTCAGCATATGCTAGGGCAACAAGACGCGAGCAGAACTGGCGGTTTGTCAGGTCACCTCTCAGTTTCTCTACGATAACGCCAGCCGCCTCTCGCTTCGAATACTGTGTTCCGACCTTTCGGCGAGCATACATGATGGCTTCATTTACAACGCTGCTCCGATCAGGGCGATTTACTCGTAATACAGTTGCACGACTGGGCGAGTCCCATAATAAGCGTTGAAGATTGTCCGAATGAACACCCGTCAAATCCGAATGGATGTAACTACCGGCACCGACGTAGAGCATGGCGTGGGAGTAATCGCTTTTGGTCACTTTACGAACAGCCGCACTAGGGAGCTCTCCAACACTGCTTAGGAGAATATCCCCTGGTTCAAGCAGCCGGATATCCAAAAGGTATTGTTTGCTAGGCATAGACTTATCCTTGTCGCTGTCAGATCGCCCCCTAGCCGAGGGTTCACGAGGCAAAGTGCTATTATGCCACGACCCATAACAGTATCCACAGGGAGGTGAGCCATGCTCTATATGCTATTGCCACTTGAGCAGCACTACGATTCAGGGTTTGGTGCTGTAGCCGACTCGTTCAAGGATGCTGCTGACTCTCTCAACGACTCGACCAATCCGTCGGCTTTCAATTCCCACTTGCCGGTGAGCTTCCTATATCGCCACGCCATCGAGCTATATCTCAAATCAGCAATAATCACGCTCCATAGGAAATTTTCCATTCCCTACGGCGACCAACCTGGTTCAAGTGAGCCTACCGTCATGGTGGGCCAGCGACGCAAGCCCCTCTACAACGTCCATGGATTAGGTCCGTTATACACTCAGTTATGCGCACTTCTGAATCAAGAAGCAGATACCCTTGCTCAAGTCCCTCGCACCGATTGGACCCTTCCACCCGAACTCGATGGGTGGATAGCAGCGATCGAGGCAACCGACTCATCAAGCACGTACTTTCGATATCCAGTAACGAAAGACGCAGACCTCGATGGAAAAAAGTCCACGATGCAGAGAGAGGACGCAGCCAAGCTATTCGAACGGATGCATAGCGGCGGCCCGCCGGTGAAAGCCCTACTAATGGTTAACGACGATTACGAAGTCGTTGAGTCATTTACTCATAATGATATTAACGCCAAAGCATTGTTGATCATTTTGAAGGAGGCGTCAGAGGTCTTCCATGGCTTGCACGCTATGATGTCTTACACCTTGGCTGGTGGTAGGTAAAATCGACTGTTAGGTGAAGCGTGATCCAGAACCACGCTTGCTGACGTCACACCTTCTCCCAGGAGCTGAAAGTCAGTCGCCCTTGAATCCCGGTAAGCCCTGAGCAGCACGCCAGGCCTTCACAACACGTGTAACGTCTTCGGCTGATCCGTTCGAACTGCCTTCAGGGTAGTAGATGAGGTCGGTGCCATCAGGGTGGCCGGTCAACTCGCAGAATTGATCTAGGAGGATATCTAGCACGTCGTCAGTTGCTGCCTTGTTTTCCGCTAGCAGCTTGTGCATGAAGCTGATGAATTCGTCTTCTGTGTAATCGGTGATATCGGTTTTCATTGTTAGCGTCATCCGTTTCTATGAATGTCGATGTAATGCTTGGGGGTTACGACGTTCAGGTTATCGACATCGTAGACTTTGCCGCCCTTGGCCACTTCGTCTGCGTGATGAAGTTCGAACGAGCCTTCGGTGAATTGTTCCACCAGTCCGCTACCACCTACAGCTTTCCAGAGTGCCCGCCTGAAACTGTCGAAGCTTCCAAAGCTCTTACCCCGTAACTGATCAGCAATCTCTGTCGGTATGGGCGCACCGAGTCCAGAAGTTGCCCCGGCTAGCCATATGCCCGTCACATCCTTTCCCTGTCCCGTAACGGTGCCGGGATCAAGGCGGACATTCATCACGATATACAGCGGCTGAATGCCAGACCCAGCCGGGAATACCAGAATGAAGTCTTTGTATGTATCAGGGTAGATCGGGCTGACAATGATGGTATCAGCCTGTTCTGTAGGCGGATAAATCCATATCTGAGGTGCTTGTGGTGCACCCTCTAACGGCGGAATCCCTGAGATACTGGATGGGTCAACGGCTGGCGTTCATGTGAGTGTTACTCCGTCACCGAAGTCAGCCACTTGCTGAGAGCCTTGCTTGTTGAATTGCACCACCGGGATCATCTCCCAGTCAGTGCGCTTCTGAGTGTTGTACCCGTAGCCCTTTAAGGTGCCGTCTGCCTGCTGTTCGACGTGGATTCGAACACGTGTCCGGGCTTTATCAAGTAATTGCAGTTGTTCCTCTGTGTACAGGCTGCTGTCACCCAAACTGGACGGCCACAGTAGTGCAACGAAGCCAGCCAAAGCACCAGCAGCAACGCCGGTAGTGAGAGCCCCCTGATAGCTGATCGCCAGTCTGCTATAGAATGCGTAATGGTTCCCCAAACTCTCACTGCATATCAGAGTCAGAAATGCATCCACTATCCGAAGAAGCAGAAGCACTCCAGAACATCCTGGTGTCACAAGCTACAGGCGGAAATGAGGACGAGACGGCGTACCTGACACTCAGACGCGCCGTTCTGGATGATCCTACCCTCGTTACAATGGTGCCTCGTTGCGTGAACACCTGCCGCAGCCTGGGGCAGTTCTGGCAGTACATCAAGAACAAATACGGCACTTACGCTGAGCGACGGACCTACCTATGGGACGAGTTTCGCCCACTGCTGGACTACGTTGAGAAAGGCGGCTCATCACCAGCAGATCATGCGGTCACTGGTGCGATTGAACGATTCGATTCTGAGCATGTGAGAGTTGCATGGACGAAATCGTTGGAGAGGCGCACCACAGACCCAGAAGGCGCTATTACCATGGCACGAACCCTTCTCGAATCCGTCTGCAAGCACATATTGGAAGAGGCCGGGACCGAGTACGACGAAACGCCAGATCTGAACAAGCTGTACCGCCAAACTGCTGAATTGCTCAACCTTGCGCCATCTCAACACACAGAGAAGGTCTTCAAGCAGATCCTTGGCGGCTGCACGTCAGTGGTGGAAGGGCTTGGAGCGTTGAGAAACCGTCTGAGCGACTCTCACGGCACAGGAAAAGCTGGAGTAAAACCAGCTCCACGGCATGCGGAGCTGGCTGTGAATTTGGCGGGCTCACTTGCCCTATACCTTCTCAGCACATGGGACGCTAGATCGAACGCATGAGCCCCCTCCCACACCTTCAACCTCACCAGACTACCCGGAAGAAATAGTACACGTCATAGCAAGTAGCGCTAACCGCCTGACAATCCTTTTCATTGATGCCTAGACAAGCCTTCAATACATTAATTGGCATGGTCTTGCACTGACGCAACAATGCCAGCTGGCGAATCATCCAAGAACTATCACACCGGCACGCAAAGTCACCGCCGTAGCCAACCGCCACCACATTACACGCTCACCAAGACCTATCGAGAACACAATGCCCCACTCCCGTCCTGCTAGATACAAAATAATCACAGGTCAGAACAGGTCTTGCAGGCGTTCACATTGCCCAGTGTGAACGAACCCTATATTTTGTGAACGTTCTGCATGAAATCCAGACAACAAAAAAGGGCCCACCTTTCGGTGAGCCCTTCTAGACCGCCCAGCAGAGCGGATTTTGTTTGGTAGGCGCGATTGGACTCGAACCAACGACCCCCACCATGTCAAGGTGGTGCTCTAACCAACTGAGCTACGTGCCTGCTGTGAGGCGGCATTCTACGGAATTCCGGAGGGGTGTCAACACCTTTTTTTCACCTAACCCTATGAATATGCAAAATATTTAATTTCGGCTCGCCGACGCAGATTTTCCGGTGGCTGGCGGAGGTTTTTCAACTCGGGTAGGATCGACGCACTCGTAAAATATATTAAACAGAGGCTGCAGGATGGCGAACACCCCTTACCCAGAGTCTTATTACGCTGCGTCGGCCAATGCCGTACCGCCCCGCCCTGCCTTGCAGGATGATGTGGAGACGGACGTCTGTGTGATCGGCGCGGGGTATACCGGATTGTCCTCAGCGCTGTTCCTGTTGGAGAACGGTTTTCGCGTCACCGTGCTGGAGGCGGCCAAGGTCGGGTTCGGCGCCTCCGGGCGTAATGGCGGGCAGATCGTTAACAGTTATAGCCGTGACATTGATGTGATCGAACGCAGTGTCGGGCCGAAGCAGGCGCAGCTGCTCGGGCAGATGGCATTCGAAGGCGGCCGGATCATTCGCGAGCGCGTGGCCAAGTACAACATCCAGTGCGACCTGAAGGACGGCGGCGTGTTCGCGGCGCTGACGGCCAAGCAGATGGGCCACCTGGAATCGCAGAAGCGCCTCTGGGAGCGCTTCGGTCATACGCAACTGGAACTGCTCGATCAGCGCCGCATTCGCGAAGTGGTTGCGTGCGATCAGTACGTCGGCGGCATGCTCGACATGAGCGGTGGGCACATCCACCCGCTGAACCTTGCGCTGGGCGAAGCGGCGGCGGTCGAGTCTCTCGGCGGCACGATCCATGAACAGTCACCCGCCGTGCGCATCGAGCGCGGCGCCAACCCGGTGGTGCACACGCCGCAGGGCAAGGTCAGGGCCAAGTTCATCATCGTCGCGGGCAATGCCTACCTCGGTAATCTGGTGCCGGAGCTTGCGGCCAAATCAATGCCGTGCGGCACGCAAGTCATCACCACCGAGCCACTGGGTGACGAGCTGGCGAAAGCGCTGCTGCCGCAGGACTACTGCGTTGAAGACTGCAATTACCTGCTCGACTACTACCGCCTCACGGGCGACAAGCGCCTGATCTTCGGCGGCGGTGTGGTGTATGGCGCGCGCGACCCGGCGAACATCGAAGCGATCATCCGCCCGAAAATGCTCAAGGCCTTCCCGCAGCTCAAGGATGTGAAGATTGACTACGCCTGGACCGGAAATTTCCTGCTGACCCTGTCGCGCTTGCCACAGGTCGGGCGCCTGGGCGACAACATCTATTATTCGCAGGGTTGCAGCGGCCATGGCGTGACCTACACGCATCTTGCAGGCAAAGTGCTGGCCGAAGCGCTACGCGGTCAGGCCGAGCGCTTTGATGCGTTTGCCGATTTGCCACATTACCCGTTCCCCGGCGGGCAGTTGCTGCGTACGCCATTTGCGGCGTTGGGCGCTTGGTATTACGGCTTGCGCGACAAATTCGGGATGTAAAAAAGGGCCGCTGAACAGCGGCCCTTCTTATTCAACACAGAACGGTTTCAGAGTTGGTCTCGGGCAATCCCGTTACGGATTCGCAAGATATCCGCCAGCACCGCCAAGGCAATTTCCGCTGGCGTCTTGCTGCCGAGGTTAAGACCGATCGGCGCATGAATCCGCGCCAACTCCGCCTCGCCCAAGCCGCCAATTCGACGCAAACGCTCGAAGCGCTTCTGTGACGTCTGCAGCGAGCCCATCACGCCAATGTAGAACGCTTCGGTGCGCACCGCTTCCATCATCGCCAGGTCATCGATACGCGGATCGTGAGTGAGCGCTACGACTGCGGTATCACGATGACAGCCACCGTCAGCAATGAACACCGACGGCAACTGCCGACGAATCTCCACGCCATCCAGCACCACGCCTTCAAGCACCTCGTCGCGCGGATCGCAGAGAATCACCTCAAAACCCAATCCAACGGCAAACTCGGCACACGCCTGCGCCACACTGGAATACCCGGCGAGCAACAAACGCTGCGCCGCACCGACACGAGCGCGCACCCGATCAATCTCACGCTCGATCCGCGCGCCCTGCTCGCGATCAGCGAACAGACTGCGTGCACCGCTGGCCAGATCGACCTCGCGAATCAAGCGGCGCTGACCGAGCAGCGCCGACTCCAATTCACGCAGATGCGCCTGTACCTCGCAGTCGGCGTCAAATTTCTCTACCAGCACATCGAGAATTCCGCCACAAGGCAGGCTGACCCGCGAGCGCGGATCATCACCCTCGCCGTAACGCACGACGTTGACCGCATCGAGAAACGCACCTTCGGCGACGCGCTCGAGAAAATCCTCCTCGACGCAGCCGCCGGACAGCGAACCGATCCACTGTCCGCCATCGTTCACCGCCAGCAGCGAACCCGGCGCACGCGGTGCCGAACCATAAGTCGTCAGCACGGTGCAGAGCCAGATGCGCTGCCCCGCCACCGACCACTCCAGCGCGCGGCGCACCACTTGTAGATCGAGATGCTGCATGTCAGTGCGCCTTGTGCTCGATGGACGGTGCGTCGGCTTGCAGCTTCTGCACTTCACTCACCGCCAACTCAGCGGATTGACCACCCCAACCTTGACGCAGGTAGTTGAGCAGATCAGTCAGTTGCTCAGGACTGAGCTTGCCAGCGAAGCCCGGCATCGGTTGCATGTGCTCGAACCCGGAAAACTTCTGCTCGCCGATACCATCCTCGATCACGCGCAACAGGTTGCGTGGGTCTTCCAGACGCAACGTGGTATTACCGCGCATGGCCACCGCGATATGCGGCTTGCCTTCGCCACCGACCGCATGGCAACCGGCGCAGACGTTCAGGTATTCCTGCTGGCCGCGCTGGGCGCTGGCGCTGAGTTTCTCGACTGGCACGTCAACGAGGGCTTTGGCTACCGGCGGTTTGTCGCCGAGCAGGAACGTCGCCATCGCCGCCAGATCGGCATCGCTCAGGCCTTGAGTGCTGTTGTGGAACACCGGGAACATCTCGTTGAACATCGTCCCTTGCGCGCTCATGCCGTGCTTGAGGAACGTGCCCAGATCCTGCTCGTTCCAGCCGCGCGCGGCCAGATCAGTGGCCAGCAGGCTCGGTGCCAGATAACCATTGAGGATGCCGCCAGTCAGACGCTTGTCCAGCTGCATTGCGCCCGGCAGGCCGCGCGGTGTGTGGCATTCGCCGCAGTGACCGAGTACTTCGACCATGTACTGGCCGCGCTTCCAGGCTTCGCTTTTGCCTTCGGCCGGCTCCAGTTTCAGGGCTTTGCCGTACATCATGTTCCAGCCGATCAAGCCCGGACGCACATTAAACGGGAAGCTCAGGCTGGTAACCGGGGCTGCGCGCTCGATCGGCTCGATGGTTTTCAGATACGCATGGATCGCATCCGAGTCTTCGCGCGGCATCAGGTGATACGAGGTATACGGCATAGCCGGATACAAATTCGCGCCATCGCGACGCTTGCCTTCAGTCAGCGCCGCGAAGAACTCATCATCGTTGTACAAACCAATGCCGTGCTCTTTGCTCGGGGTAATGTTGGTGCCGTAGATCGTGCCGAACGGCGACACAATCGGCAGGCCACCAGCGAACGGCGCACCACCGGGTGCAGTGTGGCAAGCCATGCAGTCAGCGGCGCGGGCGAGGTATTCGCCGCGCTTGACCTGATCATCGGCGTGGGCAAACAACACCGGCGCAGCGAGGCCGACCGCCAGGGTCAGGCGAGTCAGAAAAAGCTTCATGCTTAACCCTCCTTGACCAGGCCGAGATCGGTCAGCACGTTGCGGGTAGCGTTGTAGTAACGCACGTACCCGGTGCAACGGCAGACGTGATGGCCGAGGCTGTCCTCGATGACTTGTTCGAGCTTGCTTTGCACGGTCGGCTGGCGCTGCAGCTTCTCGACCAGCACGGTCGCGGCGTTGACGAAACCTGGTGCGCAGTAGCTGCACTGGAAGGCGAACTCGTCGACGAAGCGTTGCTGGATCGGATTCAGCTCGGTGACCTGGCCGCTCTCGTCACGCTTGGCGTGAGACTCGATGGTGCGGACTTTCTTGCCTTCGAAATAGTGCGCGCCGGTGATGCAAGTGCGCACTTCTTCGCTGGTGCCGTCCGGGTTATCGACGATCACCACGCAGGCGTGGCAGATGCCCTGACCGCAGCCCAGGCGCGAACCGGTGAGGTTCTTGTATTCATGCAGGTAGTCGATCATCGGCAGGTCATCAGGGATGTCCACCGGGCCGACGGATTGACCATTGAGGGTCAGTTGAAGCGGACGGTTAGCCATTGAGGGCCTCCTTGATGCGCGCAGCAGTGATTGGCAGGTCGCGAACACGTTTACCGATGGCGTGCGCCACGGCGTTACCGATGGCACCGACGATCGGGATCATCACCACTTCGGCGATGCCTTTGGACGGATCACTTGGCGACAGTGCCGGCAGAATTTCCGACGTCTGTTTCCACACGGCAACGTGACGCGCCATCGGCAAACGGTAACGGTTGAAGTTCCAGTCACCCTCCCCCGGCCCGCCTTCGTACAGCGGCATTTCCTCCATCAAGGCGTGTCCGATGCCCATGGCGATACCACCTTCGAGCTGGCCCTTGACCAGTTCTTCGACCAGCACCCGACCGCACTCGACCCACGAATGGTGGTTGAGCACTTCGACTTCCGCCGAGCCTTTGTTGACCTTCAGTTCGACCAGTGTCGCGACCGGGCTGTAGTAAGTCACGGCAGCGTTGTTCAACTGGACAACCGGGTAATTGATGTTCTGGCGATCCAACAGGTGGAAACCAGCGGTGCTCATCAGCGCCTTCTTCGCCTTCGGCGCGCCATCGCCATATTTCACCGCCAGACCGTCGAGCGGCAGACGCTCGCGCACGCCGTCGATGCTGTATTCGGCCTCGGCCCAGCTCCAGCGGTTGAATGCGTGAACGGTAGCGCCGGTCACCGGGCCACGCTCGTGAGCGTGTTTGGCCAGCTCTTCGAAGCTCAACGGCTGCATGCCGTTGGCCGTGAGTTTGCCGTCGACCCAATGCGCATCTTCGCGACGCACCACGTAAGGGTTGGCTTGACCGCCATAAGGGCCCTGACGCCAGATTTCCATGGCCGCCGGCCACAAGCCGTTGTTGAACAGCACGCGTGCCGCTTCACGGGTGGCGTGACTGAAGTAGTACGCCGAGTTGGTCGCCGACGAGGCCGAAGCCAGTTTGCCGACCCAGCGCGGGTTGCGCAGCAGGCTGTCCTGCTCGGCCTGACTCATGATGTAAGGGTTGCCGCTGGTGATCAGCTGCATTTCCTTCCACTCGGTTTCGCCAGTCTTCACTTCGTGCGCCGGGCTGCCGAGGAAATCGGCAACCACTAGGGCTTGCGAGGTGGACATGCCGGTGCCGATTTCAATGCCGATGTGGCGCAGAGTGATACGACCGTCAGCCGTGAATTCGATGCTGGCCATCGGCGCTTCAGAACCGGTGCCGAAGTCTTTCTGGCAAATGGCAAAACCGACGCCGTACCAGTTGTCCGGGTCTGCCGCTTCGCGTTGTTTCTTGATCGCGTCGCGGTTTTTCCAGACTTCGTGCACCGAGGCTTTGTCGAGAATTTCATGCAGGCGCAGAGCACCGGCCGGAATCGCGCCCTGGGTGTTTTTCATGCCGGAACGCAGGGCGTTCTTGCGACGCAGATCGATCGCATCGACACCAAGGCGATTGGCGATTTCGTCGACCATCATCTCGGTCGCCGCCATGCTTTGCAGGGTGCCGTAACCGCGCATCGAACCCGCCTCAACACCACGCGAGTGATAGGCGGTGACCTGCAGGTCGTTCTGCGGCATGTAGTAGATCGACTGCGCGGCTGTTGCTCCCACTGCGGCTACGGATGGGCTGTAATTGATCCGGCCGCCACCGTCGACGCTCATTTCGGCACGGAAAATCTTGAAGGTGTAGTCATTCTTGTCCACGGCCAACTGGTAGCGGATGTCGAACGGGTGGCGCTTGATGCCACTCTGGAACTGCTCGTAGCGGTCGTTGGCCAGACGCACCGGCACACCTGCGCCATACAGCGCCGCGAGGGCTGCGTAGTAGACGAAGATGTTGTGGTCTTTGGAACCGTAACCGACGGTGTAACCCGGGTGCATGTTCAGGTTGTCGAGGCCGAAACGCGACGGCGCGATCATCTTCGCGGTTTCGGTCGCTGCCTCCAGCGGGCACTGGGTGGCCACGACGAAATGCAGGGTTTTGGTTTTCGGGTCGTACCAGCCGTTGCCGTTGTCCGGCTCCATGGCGGCCGGCTCGATCGACGGGGTCTTGTAGCGCTCGTCGAACACCAGCCAGTTGTCTGGTGGCGTATCGATCTCTTGCTTCATGCGGTCAGCGTAGAACAGGCCGCGCTCGGTCAGGTTGCCGTGCAGGTTCGGCTGGGAATTCCACACCGGACGACGGTTCTTCAGCATCGGGAACAGGATCGAATCCTTGAGGCTGGCGAATTCGTCTTCGTCGGCCGAGGTCGCGCCGCCGACGCGCACGTAGCGGAAGCTGCCGTAGGGGTCGCCTTCGTAGAACGGCGCTACATTGCCATAGCGGATTGCTTTGTCATTGAATTTGAGTTTGTTCTTGGCCTGGCGGAAACGCTCGAAGTCGTTCCAGATCAGGATTGCCACCGGGTGACCGATGAACATCGGCACTTTGCCTTCTGGCAACAGTGGATCCGGCGCGTGCTCTTCGGGGAAGACGATGCCGTCCTTGTCCAGATCAGCGGCGGTGACAATGCGGTCAGGCTGCAAGTCAGCGCCAAGCCACGACAGGTCGTAGCCGTCGTAGATGCGGTCAGCCTTGATGGTTTTCAGCAGCATGGCGTGGCCTTGCTGCTCAGGCCAGCCCGGCATGTCCTTGGAACGGATGTCGCGGGCAAAGACTTTGCTGCCGCAGACCTTGGACAGTGCATCGTTGCGCTGACGCGCCTTGCCGTTGTTGCCGAGCCACTTCTCGGACGGCACGGTGACGGTATTTTCCATCAAGGCAGCCAGCGCCTGACTGCTGAGCGGCGTGAGCGTGACGCTCACACCCGCCACCAGCCCGCCCTGGAGGAACGAGCGCCGGGATATTTCACGGTTGGACATGGATCATCCTCTGGGCGGTTATGTGTCCGCCCTTCTGGTTATCTACTGGGGAATCTCGAGTCTTGCAGAAGCCTTTCTTGGCTAAACGAAAGGCGTGATGACAGTGCAAAGCTGACCGAAAGGTTAACTTTAAAGGTTTCTGCGCTCGCAGCAAACAACCAGTTACAAAAATTTGACTAAAGGATCAGAAAATCAATGCGACGTGGCACCGCAGGAGCTCGTTGAACATACCAACGCTCCCACATGGGGATTTGTGTCGAATTCAGAATCAGGGGGAAGGAGCAGAGGGAAAAGCCAAATTTCAGACACAAAAAACCCCGGTCTTTCGACCAGGGTCTTTGCTATCGATTCCGAATCAGCCAACGGCTGTTTTCGGTGCTTCAAGGCGTTCAGTGGTCCTTGGAGCAGATATGGCGCAGCGGACGGGACTCGAACCCGCGACCCCCGGCGTGACAGGCCGGTATTCTAACCGACTGAACTACCGCTGCGTATCGCTTTGAGCTTGCGCTCAAGTAACTCGTTTTGACTGCAAGCTTCGGTGCTTTGCAATCGCGAACCAGACAAGTCTGATTCGTAAAATATGGCGCAGCGGACGGGACTCGAACCCGCGACCCCCGGCGTGACAGGCCGGTATTCTAACCGACTGAACTACCGCTGCGCGTCGGTGCAGGCACTTTCAGCCTACGCTCTTGCTTACGCAAGTTTCTCGGGGAGTGGTGGGTGATGACGGGATCGAACCGCCGACATTCTGCTTGTAAGGCAGACGCTCTCCCAGCTGAGCTAATCACCCGTTTGCATCTCCGAGGCCGCGAAATTTACGCAGGTAGCGAACCTAAGTCAATAGCAGGATTGAAGTTTTTCTGAAAAAGACGAAATTGCTTCAATCCTGCAAAACTGCTTTCGCGGGTAACCCCGCTCCCACAGGGGTATGCATTCCAAATGTGGGAGCGAGCCTGCTCGCGAAGGCGTCAGTTCATTCAACGCAAATTCAGGCGAAAAAGGCGACCTACTCGCTGTAGATCATCTTTTTCGTCATGCCGCCATCAACGACGAATTCCTGTCCGGTAACAAACCCGGCATTCCTTGACAGCAACCAGGCAACCATCGCCGCCACATCCTCGACCGTCCCTACCCTGCCCGCCGGATGCTGAGCATGATCGGCATCCGCCAAAGGCTCCGCTCGACGTGCAGAAGGATCGCGCGCGTCGATCCAGCCCGGACTGACCGCGTTGACGCGAATCTCCGGCCCCAGACTGATCGCCAGCGCATGCGTAAGCGCCAGCAAGCCGCCCTTGCTCGCCGCATAAGCCTCGGAGTCCGCTTCCGACTGCCGCGCACGAGTAGAGGCCAGATTGACGATCGAACCGTTGTGCGCACGCAGATACGGCGCACAGTGCTTGGCCAACAGCATCGGCCCACTGAGATTCACCGCCAGCACCCGATTCCAGTAAGCCAGATCGAGGCTTTCCAGTGTGATGTTGTGCGGATCAGCGACCGCCGCGTTGCACACCAGCGCATCGAGACGACCAAACTGACCCAGCACCTCAGCCACACCGAGCGCCACCTGACTTTCCTCGGCAACGTCCATGGCAATGAACCAGGCATTTTCGCCCAACACCTTCGCCACTTTCGAACCGCGCGCCCGATCCAGATCGGTCAACACGACTTGCCAGCCCTCGCTGATCAGCCAGGCAGCGATGCCCAGACCGATACCGCGCGCGGCCCCCGTGACCAGTGCGACGCGGCCATGGGTACCTGCTGTCGGCGTAGACAACTCGATCACAACGCGGCCAGACCGCGCGCCAGGTCGGCTTGCAGGTCGGCGACGTCTTCCAGACCGACCGCGATGCGAATCAGGCTGTCACGGATGCCCGCCGCTTCACGCTCTTGCGGCGCCAGACGGCCGTGAGAGGTGGTGCTCGGGTGCGTGATCGTGGTCTTGCTGTCGCCGAGGTTGGCGGTAATCGAAATCAGTCGGGTCGCATCGATGAAGCGCCAAGCGCCCTCTTTGCCGCCCTTGACCTCAAAGCTTACAACCGCACCGAAACCCTTCTGCTGACGCTGGGCCAGTTCGTGCTGCGGATGGCTCTTGAGACCGGCGTAATGCACCTTCTCAATGCCGTCCTGCTGCTCCAGCCATTCGGCTAGCGCCTGAGCATTCGCGCAGTGCGCCTTCATCCGCAGGTTCAGGGTTTCCAGACCTTTGAGAAAGATCCACGCGTTGAACGGGCTCAGGGTCGGCCCGGCAGTGCGCAGGAAGCCGACGACTTCTTTCATCTGCTCACTGCGACCGGCCACCACACCACCCATGCAACGGCCCTGGCCGTCGATGAACTTGGTCGCCGAGTGCACGACGATGTCTGCGCCCATTTTCAGCGGCTGTTGCAACGCTGGCGTGCAGAAGCAGTTATCGACGACCAGCATCGCGCCTTTGGCGTGAGCAATTTCAGCCAGTGCGGTGATATCGACCAGCTCGGCCAACGGGTTGGAGGGCGAC
The DNA here is from genome assembly GCF_054682705.1 of Pseudomonas sp. H1_D05. NCBI lineage: Bacteria > Pseudomonadati > Pseudomonadota > Gammaproteobacteria > Pseudomonadales > Pseudomonadaceae > Pseudomonas > Pseudomonas sp. H1_D05. Next base: position 4,132,643 of record NZ_CP162825.1, on the reverse strand, counting down.
TCGACAAAGAGCAGTTTGGTGTTGGATTTGATTGCCGCATCCCAACCCGACAGGTCGGCCAAAGGCACGTAATCGACTTCCACACCGAAACGCTTGAAGTACTTCTCGAACAGGCTGATGGTCGAACCGAACACGCTGCGCGAAACCAACACATGGTCGCCGGCACTGCACAGGCTCATCACCACCGCCATGATGGCGGCCATGCCGGTTGCGGTCGCAACGGCTTGCTCGGCGCCCTCCAGCGCAGCGATACGCTCTTCAAACGCGCGCACGGTCGGGTTGGTATAACGCGAGTAAACGTTACCCGGCACTTCCCCGGCGAACCGTGCGGCCGCGTCGGCAGCGGTGCGGAACACATAGCTGGAGGTGAAGAACATCGGATCACCGTGCTCACCTTCCGGCGTACGGTGCTGACCGGCACGTACGGCCAGGGTATCGAACGCTACGCCTTCGAGGTCGCTGTCCAGCCGACCGGCATCCCATTCCTGACTCATGCTGTCACTCCTTGCCGTATTCTCGAAAATTGAAAGTCAGATACAAAACCGGCCCCTCAGGGCCGGTGATAACTCAGTTGTTGTACAGATCGATGATCGCACTGACCGCCTGGGTCTTGACCTTCGAGGCATCGTTGCGTGCCTGCTCGATCTTGTCCAGGTAAGCCTCGTCGACGTCACCGGTAACATACTTGCCGTCGAACACCGCGCAATCGAAATTCTCGATCTTGATCTTGCCGCCGCCAACCGCTTCGATCAAGTCAGGCAGGTCCTGATAGATCAGCCAGTCAGCGCCGATCAGATCCGCCACGTCCTGAGTCGAACGGTTGTGTGCGATCAGTTCGTGCGCGCTTGGCATGTCAATGCCGTAGACGTTCGGGAAGCGTACCGCTGGCGCTGCCGAGCAGAAGTAGACGTTTTTCGCGCCGGCTTCGCGGGCCATCTGGATGATCTGCTTGCACGTGGTGCCGCGCACGATCGAGTCGTCGACCAGCATCACGTTCTTGCCGCGGAATTCCAGCTCGATGGCGTTGAGCTTCTGGCGAACCGACTTCTTGCGAGCCGCCTGGCCCGGCATGATGAAGGTACGACCGATGTAACGGTTCTTGACGAAACCTTCGCGGAACTTCACGCCCAGGTGGTTGGCCAGCTCCAGCGCCGCGGTACGGCTGGTGTCCGGAATCGGGATAACCACATCGATGTCATGCTCTGGACGCTCGCGCAGGATCTTCTCGGCGAGTTTCTCACCCATGCGCAGGCGAGCCTTGTAGACCGACACGCCGTCGATGATCGAGTCCGGACGCGCCAGGTAGACGTGTTCGAAAATGCACGGGGTCAGGGACGGATTGGTCGCGCACTGACGGGTGTGCAGCTTGCCGTCCTCAGTGATGTAGACCGCTTCGCCCGGCGCCAGGTCGCGAATCAGGGTGAAACCGAGCACGTCCAGCGAAACGCTTTCGGAGGCGATCATGTATTCAACGCCTTCGTCAGTGTGACGCTGACCGAACACGATCGGACGAATGCCGTGCGGGTCACGGAAACCGACGATGCCATAACCGGTGACCATCGCCACAACGGCGTAACCGCCAACACAACGGTTGTGCACGTCGGTCACGGCGGCAAACACGTCTTCTTCGGTCGGTTGCAGCTTGCCGCGCTGGGCCAGCTCGTGAGCGAACACGTTGAGCAGCACTTCCGAGTCGGAACTGGTGTTGACGTGACGCAGATCGGATTCGTAGATCTCTTTGGCCAACTGCTCAACGTTGGTCAGGTTACCGTTGTGCGCCAGAGTGATGCCGTAAGGCGAGTTGACGTAAAACGGTTGGGCTTCGGCCGAAGTCGAGCTACCCGCGGTCGGGTAACGGACGTGGCCGATCCCCATGTGGCCGACCAGACGCTGCATGTGACGCTGTTGAAACACGTCACGCACCAGGCCATTGTCCTTGCGCAGGAACAACCGGCCATCATGGCTGGTCACGATACCGGCAGCGTCCTGGCCGCGGTGCTGGAGCACGGTTAGCGCGTCATACAGCGCCTGATTGACGTTCGACTTACCGACGATACCGACGATGCCACACATGCGACGCAACCCCTACTTAATGGATCTGAACTGAACAACACTCACTGAGGCGTTTTCGCCGACGGCAAGAGTTGCTCCTTGAACGGAATATCAGCGGGTACGCTGATTCCGCTGGCAAGCCACTGACTGCTCCACCCGAGAATCAGGTTTTTGGACCAATCAGCGACCAATAGAAATTTTGGTACGAGCTGTGATTCTTTCCACCACCCGTCCTGCTGTACCGGCCCCAGGCTCAACAGCCCGACCGCCACGACCACCAGCAACACGCCACGCGCTGCGCCGAAGGCCATGCCGAGGAATCGATCGGTCCCGGACAACCCGGTGACGCGAACCAACTCGCCGATAAGATAATTGATCATTGCGCCCACGATCAGTGTGGCGACAAACATGATGGCACAGCCCGCGATCACGCGAGCCGATGGGGTTTCGATGTATCCGGCGAGGTACTCGGACAATGAGCCACCGAACATCCAGGCGACGACTCCTGCGATGATCCAGGTCACCAGCGATAATGCTTCCTTGACGAAGCCGCGGCTCAAACTGATCAAAGCGGAGATGGCGATGATTGCAACGATCGCCCAGTCAACCCAGGTAAATGGCACAGTGCAGCCTACAGACGGATAAGGCGGCGCATTTTAGCAGAGCGCATGCCTCTCGGTAAGCTGCGATTGTCAGTGCATTTCAATCGAGGCGATAGTTTTTAACCACGCTCGGGCTGGAAGCGCACGACAAAGCCCTTGAGGTTCTGCTGACGACCCAACAGATCACGCAGACGATCGGCTTCGGCACGCTCGATCAGCGGACCGACAAATACCCGATTCTTGCCATCGGCCGAACGGATATAGGCGTTGTAGCCTTGGCTGCGCAGGGTCTTCTGCAGGCTTTCGGCGCTGGCGCGGCTCGACAGACTGGCCAACTGCACCGACCAGCTCACCGACAGGCCATTGGCATCGACGCGGCTTTGCGTGGTGTCAGGCTTGCTCGAGGACGCAGTGATCGGCTGAGCAGGAGCCGGAATCGGCTTGGCCACCGCCGGCGGCGCAACAGGCTTGGTGATCATGATGGGAGCCGTCGGCGTCGCGGCGACGGGCGCAGCAGGCGCTGTGTCTTCGGCGACTTCTTCATCAGTCGGCACCGGCTCTTGCGGCAAGGCTTGCGGCTCGGGAACAGCCACCGTTTCCATCTGCACTTGCGGCACGACAGGCGCTTGCGGCGCGGCGGGTGCTTCGACGGTCACCTGACGTTGCTCGTCCTGACGGGAAAACAGCATCGGCAGGAAAATCACTGCCAGCGCGACCAGCACCAAAGCGCCAACCATGCGCTGCTTGTACGCTTTATCCAGCAAAGCCATTTGCCGCTTCCTCCGTGGAGCGCCGGGCCAGCCATTCAAGGGCCTCGGCGACACAATAAAATGATCCGAACAACAGAATCTCGTCGCCACTGGTGGCTACTGCGCACTGCCCTTCCAGCGCAGCGGCGACACTGTCGTAAGACGTGACCGACGCGCCAAGGTTCTGCAATGCAGCGTTTAATTCAGCCACCGGACGGGCACGCGGAGAATCCAGCGGCGCCACCGCCCAATGCTCGACACTAGCATTCAATTCGCTGACAACACCATCCAGATCCTTGTCGGCCAACAGACCAAACACCGCCAGGCGCTTGCCGACCGGTGGTCGCGAGGCCAGACGACGAGCCAGATACTCGGCGGCATGCGGGTTATGCCCGACATCCAGCAACAGGTTCAGACGCTTGCCGTTCCACTCGAAGGAGCGGCGATCCAGTCGACCGACCACGCGAGTGGCCTGCAAGGCCGCGACAATCTGCGACGCATTCCACGGCAAGTCGAGCAGCAGATACGCCTGCAACGCCAGCGCGGCGTTCTCCATCGGCAGATCAAGCAGCGGCAAGTCACGCAATTCGACAACCAGACCCCGCGCGTCAGTGCCGCGCCACTGCCAGTGCTGATCAGTGATCCCGAGGTCGAAATCACGACCACGAAGGAAGAACGGACAGGCCAGCTCACGCACTTTATCGAGCAACGGTTGCGGAGGATTCAGATCGCCGCACAGGGCAGGTTTGCCCTGACGGAAAATTCCGGCCTTCTCGAAGGCCACGGACTCGCGGGTATCGCCCAGATAATCGGCGTGATCCACGCCAATACTGGTAACCAGCGCGATATCGGCATCGACCACGTTGACCGTGTCCAGCCGCCCGCCCAGCCCGACTTCCAGCACCACCGCATCCAGCCCGGCCTGCTGAAACAGCCAGAACGCCGCGAGGGTGCCCATTTCGAAGTAAGTCAGGGAAGTGTCGCCGCGGCCGGCCTCGACTGCTGCAAAGGCTTCGCACAGCTGCGCGTCAGTGGCTTCGACGCCATTGAGCTGCACCCGCTCGTTGTAACGCAGCAGGTGCGGAGAATTGTAGACACCAACGCTCAGACCCTGCGCCCGCAGCAATGAAGCCACGAATGCGCAGGTCGAACCCTTGCCGTTAGTGCCGGTGACCGTGATCACCCGAGGCGCCGGCTGGCCCAGCCCCATGCGGGACGCTACCTGTTGCGAACGCTCCAGGCCCATGTCGATGGCCGACGGATGCAACTGCTCAAGGTAGGCGAGCCATTCGCCAAGGGTGCGCTCGGTCATAGGCCAGCAGGGACCGGTGGAACCACGATCGGCTCGATTGGCGCGGCGACGAATTTCGGCGTCGGCTTGCCAGTCATTTGTGCCAGCAGGTTACCCAGACGCGGGCGCAGTTCCTGACGGTGGATGATCATGTCGATCGCGCCGTGTTCCAGCAGGAACTCGCTGCGCTGGAAGCCTTCCGGCAGTTTCTCACGCACGGTTTGTTCGATAACGCGCGGACCAGCGAAGCCGATCAGGGCTTTCGGCTCACCGACGATCACGTCGCCAAGCATCGCCAGGCTCGCCGAAACACCGCCGTAGACCGGGTCGGTCAGCACGGAGATGAACGGAATGCCTTCTTCACGCAGACGCGCCAGCACTGCCGAAGTCTTGGCCATCTGCATCAGCGAGATCAGCGCTTCCTGCATGCGCGCACCACCGGAGGCGGCAAAGCAGATCATCGGGCAGCGGTTTTCCAGCGCGTAGTTGGCGGCGCGAACGAAGCGCTCACCGACGATAGCGCCCATGGAACCGCCCATGAAGGCGAATTCAAAGGCCGAAACCACCACTGGCATGCCCAGCAAAGTACCGCTGACGGAAATCAGCGCGTCTTTTTCGCCAGTCTGCTTCTGGGCAGCGGTCAGGCGATCCTTGTACTTCTTGCCGTCGCGGAATTTCAGACGGTCAACCGGCTCCAGATCGGCGCCCAGTTCGTTGCGACCTTCGGCATCGAGGAAAATGTCGATGCGCGCACGTGCGCCGATGCGCATGTGGTGGTTGCATTTAGGGCAAACGTCCAGGGTCTTTTCCAGCTCTGGACGATACAACACCGCCTCGCAAGACGGGCATTTGTGCCACAGACCTTCAGGGACCGAGCTCTTCTTGACCTCGGAACGCATGATCGAAGGGATCAGTTTGTCTACTAACCAGTTGCTCATGCTTTCTTTCTCCAGTACCGGCGGCCCGAACGCTCTGGTTCGCAGCCCCGCGTATGCCCTTCAGCTAAATTCATGTGTGTGGCGATGGTGGTGGAAAGCCACGGTCAGCGCGAAACATGACCTGCGTGCGATCCAGAAACCCTCAGCCGCGCCTGCTTTGTGCAAGTGCATTGATGGACGGCGGCAGACTGCCAGCCGTCACATCAATATGGCGCTTTGCGTACCGCGTTGATGAACGCGCGAATCTTTGCGTGATCCTTGATGCCTTTGCTCACCTCTACCCCACCGCTGACATCTACCGCGTACGGCTTTACCCGAGCCACGGCGTCTGTGACGTTCTCTGGGGTCAAACCACCCGCGAGAATCAACGGCTTGCTCAAACCTTGCGGAATCAATGACCAGTCGAAGGCCTCGCCGGTTCCGCCCGGTACGCCTTCGACATAAGTGTCGAGCAGTACACCGCTGGCGCTCGGGTAGGCATCCACCGCTGCGGCAATATCATCGCCCGCCCTGACCCGCAACGCCTTGATGTACGGGCGATGCCAGCCTTCGCAATCTTCCGCGACCTCATCACCATGGAACTGCAACAGATCCAGCGGCACGGCATCGAGGATTTCCCCCAACTCGCAGCGGCTGGCGTTGACGAACAGGCCCACGGTGGTCACGAACGGCGGCAATGCCTGAATAATCGCTCGCGCCTGCTGCACTGTGACCGCACGCGGACTCTTGGCATAGAACACGAACCCGATCGCATCTGCCCCGGCCTCAACGGCGGCCAGCGCATCTTCTATGCGGGTAATCCCGCAGATCTTGCTGCGAACGGCTGACATATCGAGAAAAACTCCGAGGTAAAATCCGGGAAAGTCCCGGATGGTAACAAAAGCGTTCGAGGGCGTCAGCCGTCAAGTTCGGAGAAACCCGTAAGGAAATGTGGCCCGATAAAACGCTCGGGCAACGGGAATTCGTCGTGGTACTCAACCTGCACCAGATACAAGCCGTACGGATGCGCCGTAACGCCACCGGAACGGCGCTCGCGGCTTTCCAGCACTTCCTTCATCCACTCGACCGGGCGCTCGCCGGCACCAATGGTCATCAACACGCCAGCGATATTGCGCACCATATGATGCAGGAACGCATTGGCGCGAATATCGAGCACGATCATCTTGCCGTGACGGGTCACGCGCAGGTGATGCATCTTCTTGATAGGCGACTTGGCCTGGCACTGGCCGGCGCGGAACGCACTGAAATCGTGAGTACCGATCAGGTACTGCGCAGCTTCAGCCATGCGCTCGACGTCCAGCGGGCGGTGGTTCCAGGTGATTTCTTCGTTGAGATGCGCCGGGCGGATCTGATCGTTGTAGATCACATAGCGATAACGCCGCGCGATAGCTTTGAAGCGCGCATGAAAATGCGCCGGCATCACCCGCGCCCAGCTGACGCTGATGTCATGCGGCAGATTGATATTGGCGCCCATGACCCAGGCTTTCAGCGAACGATCGACGGTCGTATCAAAGTGCACCACTTGCCCGCAGGCATGCACGCCGGCATCGGTGCGCCCGGCACACTGTAGCGAAACCGGTGAATTGGCGACTTTCGACAGCGCTTTTTCGAGTTCTTCCTGCACCGTCGCCACACCCGTCAACTGACGCTGCCAGCCGCTGTAGCGCGAGCCTTTGTACTCAACGCCCAGCGCGACGCGGTAAAAGCCGTCGGGGGCCATTTCGGCGACCGGGTTATCTATGTTTGCCAAGGTGGGACAGCCTGCTGTTTGTGCAAAGGCGGGCATTATAAGGCTGTGGTTCAGGGATGCCAGAGAGTTCTCTGTCGCCTGTAACACCGCTTTCGCGAGCAAGCTCGCTCCCACAGAGGAAATGCATTCCAAATGTGGGAGCGAGCTTGCTCGCGAAAGCGGTGGATCAGACACCACTGGATCCCGACCAAACAAAAACGGCAGCCTCAATGGGCTGCCGCTTTCGTTTACCGCTGGCCTTACTACAAGCTCGAGAGCATGTCCTTGGCCTCGCCACGTTGCTTCTCGTCACCCTCGGTCAACACTTCGTTGAGGATGTCGCGCGCACCATCGCTGTCGCCCATGTCGATGTAGGCCTGAGCCAGATCGAGCTTGGTCGCCGCTTCGTCGGTGCCGGCGAGGAAGTCGAAATCATCTTCGCCCAGATCATCACCCTTCATTGCATCGGCTTCGGTGAAAGTCGGTTCGGCGATGCTTTGCGACAGGCGATCCAGCTCGGCGTTGACGTCATCCAGCTCAGCCGCGAACGCATCCGGTTCGGCCGCTGGATTGCTGTCCATTTCGTCGGCCAGCGACAGATCGAAATCGGCCGGCAGCTCCAGATCATCTTGTGGCACGTCAGCCACCACTGGCGCCTCGACCGGCGGCAGATCCTTCACGCCGTCGTCCAGGTCCAGCAGGAAGTCATCGTCCGCCAGATCAACCGCTGGAGCTGCCGGCTCGGCACCGAGGTCCAGATCGAGGTCGAAGTCCGACAGATCATCCAGATTCTCTTTGATGTCGGTCTGCTGTTGCAGCACCGATTCGAAGCTCAGGTCGTCGTCCGCCGGGAATTCATCCAGCTCGACCGGCGCTTCAGGCTCAACCACCAGCGCAGGCTCTGCCGGCGTGATGTTGTCGAGATCGTCCAGGCTCAGATCAAACGCGCTGTCGAGGTCATCTTCCACCGGCGCTGGCGCCGGTGCTTCAGGCTCATCGAGCAGCAGATCCTTGACGTATTGCGCATCCAGCTCGGCAGCCACGGCGGCAGCGGCCAGACCACTGGCAGCGACGACGGCCATGGCCGGGAAGCGGCTTTTCAGTTCTTCGACCTTGGCGAAGTTGTCGCCGTTGGCCACCAGCTGACGCTCCTGACCGACGAACGCGTCGCGGTCGCCCTGCTGACCGTAGACTTCCATCAGTTTCAGACGCAGATCACTGCGCTGTGGCTCCAGGCTGACGCCCTCCTCGAGCAGCGCGGCAGCCTGATTCAGGCGACCGGCGTTGATATGCGACTGCGCCTTGTCGAGCACGTCATCGGATCGCTCGGCGGCGGGAGCTACCAGCGGCGCGGCAATCGGCTCAGCCATCACGATCGGGGCGACTACCGGAGCCACTACGGGTGCAGGTGCCGGAGTGTTGAGCTTGACGCTCGCCGCCGGGGTTTCCAGACCTTCGAAGCTGCTTTCCGGCAGATCCTGCTCGGCGGAGAACTCTTGCTCTTCCGACAGCGCGCGGGCCATGCGCATGTGTTTTTCGGCCTCTTGCTGCGCTTTGCGGCGACGCGCCAGCAGCAACAACAGGAGCAGCAGAACCACAGCACCGCCGCCCACCAGACCCAGCAGGATCGGATTGGTCAGCAGTTCGTTGAAGGTTTTCTCGTCTTCGACCACCGGTTTCGGCGTAACCACTGGCTCGACGACTGGCGTTTCAGCCGGTGGTGCAATGGCGGACTCTGGCGTCGGCGCTGCGTCTGCCGGAGTAGCTGGCGGGGTGGCGGCGAGCTCAGCCGTGATTGCAGGCACCGCCGGTGCGGCAGGATTGGTGGCCGGCGCAGTGCCCGCACCTTCAGCTTGCAGTTTTGCCAACTGATTGTTCTTCAGCTCGATCAGCTTTTGCAGCTTGTCCAGCTGACTCTGCAGATCGGACATGCGGCTTTTCAGTTCCTCGTTGTCACGACGGGTCGTGTCGAGGCTTTCCTGAGTGACCGCGAGCTTGTTGCTCAGTGCCTTGGCATCACCTGCCGGGCCTTTGCCGCGCGCCTTGGCGCTTTCAGCGGAGACCAGGCTCAGATTGTCCTGAGCGTTCTGAGCTGCACCGGTGTTACCGCGACCACGGTTGGTCGCATCGAGCTGCTGCTGACCAGTGCCCGGTTTGGCCACATAACGACGACCCTGACGCCAGGCTTCATTCTGCGCAGCGACTTCGGCAATCGCTTTCGACTGCGGCAATGCCGTGCTTTGCACCGCATCCGGCAGACGCAACACCTGGCCGGTTTTCAGGCGGTTGATGTTGCCACCGATGAATGCATCCGGGTTCAGCGCTTGAATAGCGAGCATGGTCTGCTGCACCGAGCCGCCGGTACGCGCCTTCGCGGCGATTTCCCACAGGGTATCGCGCGGCGTGGTGGTGTATTGCGTCGGGTGCGTGGCGCCAGTGGTCGGCGCGGCGATGGTCTGCGACGGCGCTGGCTGTGCGGCGGCGTCAGCGGTCTGTGGCGAGAACTTCGACGGATCCAGCAGCACGCTGTAGTCGCGCAGCAGACGGCCGTTCGGCCACATCACCTGCACGAGGAATTTGACCATCGGCTCCGACAGCGGCTTGCTCGACGTTACGCGCAGCACGCTTTTGCCGCTGGCGTTGAGCACCGGGGTAAAGGTCAGATCGTTGAGGAAGGCCTGGCGGTCGACGCCGGCCTTGGCAAAATCTTCAGGTGAAGCCAGGCTCGGCACCACTTCGGCAGCAGTGAGATCCTTGACGTCGAGCAGCTCGATTTCAGCCACCAGCGGCTGGTTCAGGGTCGACTTCAGGGTCAGCTCCCCGAGCCCGAGGGCATGCGCCATACCGGAGGACAGCGCCGAGGCGGCCGCTATTGCTAACACCAGTTTGCGAACTTGAACCATAGCCTCATCCTTTGTTTGAACGTTCCTCGGCCAGCGAGAAGATGTTGAATACCGCTGCCGTAAGGCATTGCGCGCGACGACGACAGATGTCGCGCGCGATCATTTCTTTGATGCCCCGGAAAGTCCCGGAGGGTGACACGTTATCAAGCGATCTGGGCAAGCATAGCGCTCACCTAGAATCAGTCGACAAATTGTTGCCAAGTATCTTTTACAGCAGGTCTTTTATCAACAATTCAGCCACCTGCACAGCGTTAAGGGCCGCGCCTTTGCGTACGTTATCTGACGTCAGCCACAGATTTAGTTCCGCCGGATCGTCGACACCGCTGCGCACGCGACCGACATAGACAACATCCTGCCCTACCGCGTCACCGACTGCAGTCGGGTAATCACCGGCCTCGACCAGCTCGATACCCGGCGCATCTTCGAGTGCAGCGTTGACTTTTGCCAGGTCGACAGCCGACGTTGACTGCAAGGTCACGCTAAGGCTATCGCCAAAAAACACCGGGGCTTGAACGCAAGTTGCGGAAATCTTTAATAAAGGCTTGGCCAGCACTTGACGCAACTCGCGCACCAGACGTTTTTCCAGCAGCGTATGGCCCTGCGCGTCGGGCGTGCCGACCTGAGCCAGCAGGTTGAAGGCCATCTGCCGATCAAAGAACGTCGGCTCCAATGGACGCATGTTCAGCAGCTCGGCGGTCTGCCGCGCCAGCTCGGTCACGGCTTCGCGTCCCTGAGCGGAAACGGCCAGATTGGCGGTGACGTTGACATATTGCAGGTCAAGCAGATCAAGCAGCGGCGCCAGCACCACGGCGAGCGATGTGGCCGACGGGCTTGGGCTGCTGATCTGAAACGGCGCTTTCAAACCAGCGAGCACTTCGGCGTTGGCTTCGGGTACTACTTGCGGCGCCTGATCGGCCGGCAGCGCGCCGGACAAGTCGATCAGCGAGCAACCGGCGGCGTGGGCACGGGCGGCGTAGCTCAGGGTAATCGCCGGGCCTGCGGCGAAAAACACCAGTTTGACCTTGCTGAAATCGAACTCGTCGACTTCGCGAACGCGCACGTTCTTGTTGCGGTACAGCACCGAGCTGCCGGCGGATTCGCTGCTCGCCAGCAGGTGCAGGGTGCCGACCGGGAAGTCGCGTTCTTCGAGAATCTGTACGAGGGTTTCGCCGACAGTACCGGTGGCGCCGATCACGGCAATATCTAGGGTCTGGGTCATGGTGCGAGCCTCTGGCGAAACGGGGGGAGCGGCACTTTACCGGGTGACTGGCGCACAGGCAATTTCTGCCCACCCAGATCATTCCCACGCTCTGCGTGGGAATGCCGCATCGGACGCTCTGCGTTCGGCTTGTAAAGGGACGCGGAGCGTCCCGGGATGCATTCCCACGCAGAGCGTGGGAACGATCGGCATAAAAAAACCCGCACCTCTTTCAAGGCACGGGCTCTTTCATTGCTTCAAGCGATCAACGCTCAAGCAAAATCCGCAGCATGCGACGCAGCGGTTCGGCCGCGCCCCACAGCAGTTGGTCGCCGACGGTGAAGGCACCGACGAACTGCGAACCCATGTTCAGCTTGCGCAGACGACCCACCGGCACATTCAGGGTGCCGGTAACCTTGGTCGGGCTCAGCTCCTGCATGCTGATCTCGCGCTGGTTTGGCACCAGTTTGACCCAAGGGTTGTGCTGGCTGATCAGCCCTTCGATATCGGCGATCGGCACGTCTTTGTTCAGCTTGATGGTCAGCGCCTGGCTGTGGCAACGCATGGCGCCGATGCGCACGCAGATGCCGTCGACCGGGATCGGGCTCTTGAAGCGGCCGAGGATCTTGTTGGTCTCGGCCTGGGCCTTCCACTCTTCGCGGCTCTGGCCATTTGGCAGTTCCTTGTCGATCCACGGGATCAGACTGCCGGCCAGCGGTACGCCGAAGTTTTCGGTCGGGTACGCTTCGCTGCGCATGGCATCGGCCACGCGACGGTCGATGTCGAGGATCGCACTGGCAGGATCGGCCAGTTGATCGGCGACAGCGGCGTGGGTCGCGCCCATTTGCTTGATCAGTTCACGCATGTTCTGCGCGCCGGCACCGGAGGCCGCCTGATAGGTCATGGCGCTCATCCACTCGACCAGACCGGCTTCGAACAGACCGCCCAGGCCCATCAGCATCAGGCTGACGGTGCAGTTGCCGCCGATGTAGTTCTTGGTGCCCGCGTCGAGCTGCTGGTCGATGACCTTGCGGTTGACCGGATCTAGAATGATCACCGCGTCATCGTTCATGCGCAGGCTCGAGGCCGCGTCGATCCAGTAACCCTGCCAGCCGGCTTCGCGCAGCTTGGGGAACACTTCGCTGGTGTAGTCGCCGCCCTGGCAGGTCAGGATCACGTCGAGGGTCTTCAGCTCGTCAATGCTGTAAGCATCCTTGAGCGGAGCAATGTCCTTGCCCACGGACGGGCCTTGGCCACCGACGTTGGACGTGGTGAAAAACACCGGCTCGATTAGATCGAAATCCTGCTCTTCCAGCATCCGCTGCATGAGCACGGAACCGACCATCCCGCGCCAACCGATCAGACCTACACGTTTCATCGCAACTACACCTTCTTGAAAAGTGGGCCGCTGCTTTGTATTGAATTTCGCAGCGGGCCCGAGAGATTACAGATTCCGCAGCGCGGCGACTACTGCGTCGCCCATTTCCTGCGTACCGACTTTGGTGCAACCGGCCGAATAGATGTCGCCAGTACGCAGCCCTTGATCAAGGACAACGCTGACAGCTTTTTCGATAGCATCAGCCGCGTCGTGCAGATTGAAGCTGTAACGCAGCATCATCGACACCGACAGAATGGTCGCCAACGGGTTGGCGATGCCTTTGCCAGCGATGTCCGGCGCCGAACCGTGGCACGGCTCGTACATGCCCTTGTTGTTGGAGTCCAGCGAGGCCGACGGCAGCATGCCGATGGAACCGGTGAGCATCGACGCTTCGTCGGAAAGGATGTCGCCGAACATGTTGTCGGTGACGATCACGTCGAACTGCTTCGGCGCGCGCACCAGTTGCATGGCGGCGTTGTCGACGTACATGTGGCTCAGCTCGACTTCCGGGTAATCCTTGGCCACTTGCTCGACCACTTCACGCCACAGTTGACTGGACGCCAGCACGTTGGCCTTGTCCACCGAGCAGAGCTTCTTGCCGCGAACCATGGCCATGTCGAAACCGACGCGGGCGATGCGGCGGATTTCGCTTTCGCTGTACGGCAGCGTGTCGTAGGACTGACGCTCGCCGTTTTCCAGGGTACGGGTGCCGCGTGGCGCACCGAAGTAAATGCCACCGGTCAGTTCACGGACGATGAGGATGTCCAGGCCAGCAACGATTTCCGGCTTCAGGCTCGAAGCATCGGCCAGTTGCGGGTACAGAATCGCCGGACGCAGGTTGCCAAACAGGCCCAGTTGCGCACGGATTTTCAGCAGGCCACGCTCAGGGCGGATGTCACGCTCGATGGTGTCCCATTTCGGGCCGCCGACGGCGCCCAGCAACACGGCGTCAGCAGCGCGGGCACGGTCGAGGGTTTCATCGGCCAGCGGCACGCCGTGCTTGTCGATGGCGGCGCCACCGATCACGTCATGGCTCAGCTCGAAGCCCAAGCTGTATTTGTCGTTGGCCAATTCCAGCACCTTGACCGCTTCGGCCATGATTTCCGGACCAATACCGTCACCTGGGAGAATCAGAATCTGCTTGCTCATGCTTTCCTCGTGTCTTCAGTCGGTGCGCCTCTACCGGCGCGCCCGGAAAAATTCTTATCGCTCGGCCATCAATACGATTACATCTGTACTGAACGAGCCGTCGGCATCAATCTCAAAATATTCGCGCACTTCATTGCCCATCGACTGCTGCAACTGGCGGATCGCGGCGCGCAGCACTTCAGGCGTGCGCATGCGCTCAACCCAGCTGGTGTACTCCAGACGCAGGCGCTGACGGGTGGTACTGCGTACATGCAAACCGGCCTCGCTGACCTGACGCAGCCATTCGGCGCCTGAATAATCGCGCACATGGCTGGTGTCACGCAGCACCTCGACGCTTTGCAGGTAAGTGTCGAACAACGGACTGCCCGGTGACAACACATCAACGAACGCCGCCACACCGCCCGGCTTCAACACCCGACGCACTTCGCGCAGAGCCACACCGAGATCGCTCCAGTGATGCGCCGAATACCGGCTGAACACGAAGTCGAACTCGCCATCGGCAAACGGCAGACGCTCGGCGGCACCGTTGACCGTGGCAATGTTGGTGAAACCGCGATCAACGGCCGCAGCGGCGACCACGTCGAGCATTTGCTGCGACAGGTCGTAGGCGACCACTTCCCTGACCAGCGGTGCGACGTGAAAACTGACGTGACCGGCGCCGCAGCCCAGATCCAGCACCCGGGCGCTGCCCTGCCCTATCAGCTCAGCCTGTAGCAGGGCGAACTCGGTGCCTTGAGCGTGAACGGCGCTGCTCAGGTAGGCGGCGGCCTGTTCACCGAATTGCTTTTGTACGACCTGGGTGTGCTGGGCGGTGCTGGTCATGGTCACATCCTTCTGGGTTTTAGCCTTTTATTGCCTGGACTAACGCCTTCGCGAGCAAGCTCGCTCCCACACTTGAAATGCATTCCCCTGTGGGAGCGAGCTTGCTCGCGAAGAGGCCAGCCTGAACTGCATCAATTCAAAAGTTGCTTATGCGTCGCGGAACAACCACGGCTGGCTAACCCGATGCTTGGCCTCAAACGTCGCAATCGCATCACCGTCCTGCAAAGTCAGGCCAATATCGTCCAGACCATTCAACAGGCAGTGCTTGCGGAACGCGTCGATCTCGAAGCTGTACACCTTGCCATCCGGACGGGTCACGGTCTGCGCTTGCAGATCGACCTGCAATTGATAACCCGGCTCGGCCTCGACCTGCTTGAACAACTCATCGACTTCAGCGTCGCTCAAGATGATCGGCAACAAGCCGTTCTTGAAGCTGTTGTTGAAGAAAATGTCGGCGTAGCTCGGCGCGATGATGCTGCGGAAACCGTATTCTTCCAGCGCCCATGGCGCGTGTTCACGGCTGGAGCCGCAACCGAAGTTCTCACGGGCCAGCAACACGCTGGCGCCTTGATAACGCTCGGCGTTGAGCACGAAGTCCTTGTTCAACGGGCGCTTGGAGTTGTCCTGATACGGTTGCCCGACATCGAGGTAACGCCACTCGTCAAACAGGTTCGGGCCGAAACCGGTGCGCTTGATCGACTTCAAGAACTGCTTCGGAATGATCTGGTCGGTGTCGACGTTGGCACGATCCAGAGGCGCGACAAGACCAGTGTGCTGGGTAAAAGCTTTCATGCTGCGCTCCTTTAGATCAATTCACGAACGTCGATGAAACGACCGTTCACCGCTGCCGCAGCCGCCATGGCCGGGCTGACGAGGTGGGTACGGCCACCGGCACCCTGACGGCCCTCGAAGTTACGGTTGGAGGTCGAGGCGCAATGCTCGCCGGACTCCAAACGGTCCGGGTTCATCGCCAGGCACATCGAGCAGCCCGGCTCACGCCATTCGAAACCGGCTTCGAGGAAAATCTTGTCCAGACCTTCGGCCTCAGCCTGCGCCTTGACCAGACCCGAGCCCGGCACCACGATCGCTTGCTTGATGGTCGAAGCGACTTTGCGGCCCTTGGCGATCACCGCCGCAGCGCGCAAATCTTCGATCCGCGAGTTGGTGCAGGAACCGATAAACACGCGATCCAGCTGAATGTCGGTGATCGCCTGATTGGCGGTCAAACCCATGTACTTCAAGGCACGGACGATCGAGTCGCGTTTGACCAGATCCATCTCTTGGGCCGGGTCCGGCACGTTCTGATCAACGGCCAAAACCATTTCCGGGGACGTGCCCCAGCTGACTTGCGGCTTGATCTGTGCGGCGTCGAGCTCAACCACGGTGTCGAACTTGGCGTCGTCATCGGAAACCAGGTCTTTCCAGGCTTCGACGGCCATGTCCCATTCGGCGCCTTTCGGTGCGAATGGACGGCCCTTCACGTAATCGACAGTCTTCTGGTCCGCTGCCACCAGGCCAACGCGGGCGCCGGCTTCGATGGACATGTTGCAGATGGTCATGCGGCCTTCGACGGACAAGTCGCGGATCGCGCTGCCAGCGAATTCGATGGCGTGGCCGTTACCGCCGGCGGTGCCGATCTTGCCGATCACCGCGAGGACGATGTCCTTGGCGGTCACGCCGAACGGCAATTGCCCTTCAACGCGCACCAGCATGTTTTTCATTTTCTTCGCGACCAGGCACTGGGTGGCGAGCACGTGCTCGACCTCGGAAGTGCCGATACCGTGCGCCAGAGCACCGAACGCGCCGTGAGTCGAGGTGTGCGAGTCGCCGCAGACCACGGTCATGCCCGGCAAGGTTGCCCCCTGCTCCGGGCTGATCACGTGGACGATGCCCTGGCGAACGTCGTTCATCTTGAACTCGACGATGCCGTATTCATCACAGTTGTCATCGAGGGTCTGAACCTGCAAACGCGAGACCTGATCGGCAATGGCTTCGATGCCGCCCTTGCGCTCCGGGGTCGTCGGTACGTTATGGTCCGGGGTCGCGATGTTGGCATCGATGCGCCAAGGCTTGCGCCCGGCCAGACGCAGGCCTTCGAAGGCTTGCGGCGAGGTCACTTCGTGGATGATGTGACGATCGATGTAGATCAGCGCCGAGCCATCGTCGCGCTGCTTGACCAAATGCGAATCCCAGAGCTTGTCGTAGAGCGTTTTGCCGGCCATCAGACGGTTCCTCATCAGCTTGTTTCTATGCCCTGGGCTTATCAATAACCCTTTGGCTTGTGAGGCCGATCCTATGGGGTTAGATTAAATAACTCAAATTCATATTTTTTATGCTTTGGATAACCAACTGGAATACGAACATGGATCTGGCCAACCTCAACGCTTTTATCGCGATTGCCGAGACCGGCAGCTTCTCCGGCGCCGGCGAACGCCTGCACCTGACACAACCGGCGATCAGCAAACGCATCGCCGGGCTGGAGCAGCAATTGAAGGTGCGCCTGTTCGATCGACTGGGCCGTGAAGTCGGCCTGACCGAGGCTGGCCGCGCCCTGCTGCCACGGGCGTATCAGATTCTCAACGTGCTGGATGACACCCGCCGCGCCCTGACCAACCTCACCGGCGAAGTCAGCGGTCGCCTGACGCTGGCCACCAGTCACCACATTGGCCTGCACCGTTTGCCGCCTCTATTAAGGGAGTTCACCCGCCGTTACCCAGAGGTGGCGCTGGATATTCAGTTCCTTGATTCGGAAGTGGCCTACGAAGAAATTCTCCACGGCCGCGCCGAACTGGCGGTCATCACCCTGGCGCCGGAGCCTCACGCCCTGGTCAAAGCCACGCCGGTCTGGGACGACCCGCTGGATTTCGTGGTCGCCCCGGAGCATTCGCTGATCAGCAATGGCCCCGTCACTCTGGCGGACATTGCCGGTCATCCGGCGGTTTTCCCCGGTGGCAACACCTTCACGCACCACATTGTCCAACGGTTATTCGAGGCCCAGAGCCTGACGCCGAACATCGCCATGAGTACCAACTACCTGGAAACCATCAAGATGATGGTCTCGATCGGCCTGGCCTGGAGCGTTTTGCCGCGAACCATGCTCGACGAGCAGGTGGCAAGCATCGTATTGCCGGGCATACAGCTCAGTCGCCAGCTAGGCTATATCCTGCACACTGAACGGACGCTCTCGAATGCGGCGCGGGCCTTTATGGCCTTACTGGATGCACAAATCGATCTGCCAGGGACCTGAGGCGATCTTGTGCTACTCCTAAAGAGCCGCTGCCCCTGTGCCTAACGTCACCCTCAGCTCAAGGCTTGTCCACGATGCCGAAATCTGTTGACCGAATTCCGCCGATGCCGCGTATTCAGGCGATTGACCCGCGACATTCCGAGCAGAGCTGGGAGAGCGCGCCGCAATTGCTGGCGGCGCTCAACGGCGCGCGGCTCGGCGCCTGGTACTGGGACATCGAGCGCGGGCAGATCAGTTGGTCGCGTGGCACCCAGGCCTTGTTCGGTTTCGACCCGCGCCAGCCGCTGCCGGCAGACCTTGAATACCTTGATCTGCTGCCCCCGGAAGACCGCGCGAAAACGGTTCGCGCCTTCCACGCGGTAATTGCGGGGGCGCCGCTGGAACAAGCGATGCACCACCGCATCCGCTGGCCCGATGGCAGCCTGCACTGGCTGGAGATCAGCGGCAGCCTGCTGCCGGATAAAAACGGCCGCCCCCGAATGATCGGGGTGATTCGCGAAATCACCCACCAGCGCCAGCGCGAGCAGGCGCTGAGCAGTTCGGAAAAACGTTTCGCGACACTTTTTCACCTGTGCCCGAACATGGTCCTGCTGACCCGTCAGGAAGACGGCTTGATCAGCGAGGCCAATCAGTATTTTGAAAGCCTGTTTGGCTGGCCAGTGCAGAGCGCCATCGGCCGTACCACGCTGGAGCTGGGTTTGTGGGTGCACCCGGAGCAACGCGCAGAACTGGTGAAAAAAACCAAAGCCAAAGGCGAGCTGATCGCCATGGAAGTGCAGTTTCGCGCCAGCAACGGGCAAATCCACGACGGCATTCTCAGTGCGCAGAAAGTCGAACTCGAAGGCCAGCCCTATCTGCTCAGCACCTTCCTCGACACCACCGAACGCAAAGCCGCCGAACACGCCTTGAAGGACAGCCAGGAACGTCTCGATCTGGCACTGGACTCGGCACAACTCGGCACCTGGGACTGGCACATTCCCAGCGGCATGCTCTACGGCTCGGCGCGCGCCGCGCAGTTGCACGGGCTGGAGCCGAAACCGTTTCATGAGTCGTTCGAAGAGTTTTTCGAAGGCGTCCCCGGAGAGGAACGCGACAGCATGCGCGACGCCTACCGCAGCCTGCGCGAAGGCCCGGCAGGCAACTATCAACTGACCTATCGCGTGCAATTGCCGGACGGCAGTTCGCGCTATCTGGAAAGCCGCGCCCGCCTCTACCGCGACGACAACGGCGCACCGCTGCGCATGGCCGGCACCCTGCTGGACATCACCGATCAGGTCGAGCGTGAACAGCGGCTGGTGGCCTCGGAAGAGAAATTCGCCACGCTGTTCCAGGTCAGCCCGGACCCGATCTGCGTCACCCGCCAGGACAGTGGCGAGTTCATCGAAATCAATAACAGTTTTACCCAGACCTTCGGCTGGAGCGCCGCCGACGTCATCGGCCATACCGCCGAAGAAATCGGCCTGTGGGATGCCTCGGCAAAAAGCCTGCAACGGATTGAACGGGTGATTCGCGAACAGGGCTTGAGCAATGTCGCAATCATCGTCCAGCACAAGGACGGCCAGTCGCTGACCTGTGTGATTTCCAGCCGGCAGATCAGCGTCGGCGATCAGGCTTGTATCGTCACCACCCTGCGCGACATCACCCAGCAGCAGCGCTCGGAAGCAGCGCTGAAAGCCAGTGAGGAGAAATTCGCCAAGGCGTTCCACTCCAGTCCCGACGCAATCACCATCACCGAGCGCGACACCGGGCGTTATCTGGAGGTCAACGACGGTTTTTGCCGTCTCACTGGCTATCGTGCCGAAGAGGTCGTGGGCAAAACGGTTTATCAGGTAGGTATTTGGGCTGAAGAGAAACAGCGTTCGGCGTTACTCGCCGAGTTGCAGATCAAGGGCCGCGTGCACCATCAGGAAATGCTCGGGCGCAACAAACGCGGGGAAATGCTGACGGTGGAGGTCTCGGTCGAGCCGATCACCCTCAATGAAACCGCGTGCCTGCTGCTAACCGCGCGGGACGTCAGCCTGCTGAAAAACGCCGAAGCACAGATCCGGCATCTGGCCTATCACGACCCGCTGACCAACCTGCCCAACCGCGCCCTGCTGATGGATCGCCTGAGCCAGCAGATCGCCCTGCTCAAGCGCCACAACCTGCGCGGTGCCTTGCTGTTTCTCGACCTCGATCACTTCAAGCACATCAACGACTCTCTCGGCCACCCGGTCGGCGACACCGTGCTGAAAATCATCACGGCGCGGCTCGAAGCCAGTGTGCGCATGGAAGATACCGTCGCGCGCCTTGGTGGCGACGAGTTTGTCGTGCTGCTCAGCGGCCTCGAAGGCTCGCGCAATGAGGTCAGCGCGCAAGTGCGCAATCTGGCCGACACCCTGCGCGAATTGCTCTCGGAACCGATGTTCCTCGACGGCCAGCGCCTGCAAGTCACGCCGAGCATCGGCGTGGCGCTGATTCCCGATCATGGCTCGACGCCGACCGACCTGCTCAAACGCGCCGACATCGCGCTGTACCGGGCCAAGGATTCCGGGCGCAACACCACGCAGATGTATCACAACACCATGCAGAAGGCCGCCAGCGAACGGCTGCGCATGGAAACCGACTTGCGCCTGGCGCTGTCGCGCGGTGAATTCAACGTGCACTTTCAGCCGCAGGTCGACGCCCGCGACAATCGCATCATCGGCGCCGAAGCTCTGGTGCGCTGGAATCACCCGGAGCTGGGCGCGCAGTCACCCACCGAGTTCATCAAAGTACTGGAAGACAGCGGCCTGATTCTCGAAGTCGGCACCTGGATCCTCGACGAAGCCTGCAACGCGTTCAAACAACTGATCGCCCTGAAACTGGTCGACCCGCTGAATTTCAGCCTGTGCGTGAACATCAGTCCACGGCAGTTCCGCCAGAACGATTTTGTCGAACGCATCGAACACAGCATGAGCAGCCATGGCCTGCCCTGCTCGCTACTGAAACTGGAGATCACCGAAGGCATCGTCATCCAGAATCTGGAAGACACCATCAGCAAAATGCGCCGGCTGAAAAAACTCGGCGTGAGCTTTGCGATGGATGATTTCGGCACTGGCTATTCGTCGCTGACTTACCTCAAGCGCCTGCCGGTGGACACGCTGAAAATCGATCAGTCGTTTATCCGCGATGCCACGACCGACCCGAACGATGCCGAGATCATCCGCGCGATTGTCGCCATGGCGCGCAGCCTGGAGCTGGAGGTGATTGCCGAGGGGGTCGAAACCCCGGAACAACTGGCGTTCCTGCAGGGTTTGGGCTGCCATTTGTATCAAGGCTATCTGCATAGCCGACCGGTTGCGCTCGAGGATCTGAAAAAGCTCTTGCCGTAACCGGTGCACGTTGCAACAGACGCGCAATTGCCACGATTTGCAGCAACCTGTAGGGTCGCGTTTTTTGCGCCGTTTCGAGATCTGTCATGCAGGATGCAACCCTCCCCCGCCCAGCCCTGCTGGGCATCGACCTTGGCACCACCAACAGTCTGATCGCCGTCTGGCAGGACGGTCAGGCCAGACTGATTCCCAATGCCCTGGGTGATGTGCTGACGCCCTCGGTGGTCAGCCTCGATGAAGACGACACGATTCTGGTCGGCAAAGCCGCCCGCGCGCGCCTGACCACGCACCCGGATCGCACCGCCGCAGCATTCAAGCGCTTCATGGGCAGCGATAAGCAAGTCCAGCTCGGTACACGCCTGTTCAGTCCGGAAGAGCTGTCGGCGCTGGTACTCGGCTCACTCAAGCAGGACGCCGAAGCCTTTCTCGGCCACGCGGTATCGGAAGCGGTGATTTCCGTCCCGGCCTATTTCAGTGACGAACAACGCAAACGCACGCTGTTTGCCGCCGAACTGGCCGGGCTCTCGGTGACACGCCTGATCAACGAGCCAACCGCCGCCGCGATGGCTTACGGGCTGCATGAACAGAAATTCGAACGCACGCTGATCTTCGATCTGGGCGGCGGCACCTTTGATGTCACGGTGCTGGAATACGCTTTGCCCCTGATCGAAGTGCACGCCTCCACTGGCGACAACTTTCTCGGCGGCGAAGACTTCACCGCTGCGCTGTTGCAGGCCTGCCTGAAACACTGGCAACTGACCGCGGCCATGGTCGATGCGCAAAGCATGGCCAGCCTCGGTGATGCCCTGGAGCAACTGAAATGTAAACTCGCTGAAGGTGTTCAGCCGCTGAGCTGGCGCCATGGCGACAAAACGTTCGAGTGGTCGCTGGACGAAGCTGCTGCGGTGAAAATCTGGGAGCCGCTACTGGCCCGTTTGCGCGCACCGATCGAACAGGCGCTGCGCGATGCTCGCCTCAAGCCGCGCGACCTCGACAGCCTGGTGCTGGTCGGCGGCGCCACGCGCATGCCGGCGGTGCAGCAGATGGTTGCGACGTTGTTCGGGCGCCTGCCTTACCGGCATCTTGATCCGGACACCATTGTTGCGCTCGGGGCGGCGACGCAAGCGGCGTGCAAGGCGCGTGACGGGGCGGTTGAAGAGTTGATTCTGACGGATGTCTGCCCGTATACGCTGGGGATTGCGACCATGCGTGGAGAAGACATCAAAGGTGCCTTCTCGCCCATCATCGAACGCAACACCATCATTCCGACGTCAAGGGTGGAGCGCTATTACACCACCCAACCTAAGCAAACAGTGCTGCGCATCGCCGTCTATCAGGGTGAACGGCCGTGGGTGTGCGACAACATTCTGATTGATGCTTTCGAAGTCACGTTGACGCCTACTCAACACATCCAGGAGCTGGACGTGCGCTTCAGCTATGACATCAACGGTTTGCTCGAAGTCGACGTCACCCTGCTCGAAACCGGCGAGCGTCACAGTCACAGCATCGACCGCAGCCCCACGGGGCTGGATGAGCAAGCACGCCGAGACAGCCATAACCGGCTGTCGACGCTGAAAGTCCATCCACGTGACGCACTGCCCAACCGCACATTGCTGGCCCGTCTGGAGCGGGCATGGATGCAGAGCCTCGGCACACAACGCGAGCACATAGCCGAATGGCTGCACAGCTTCACCACAGTGCTCGGCGGCCAGCAATCAGCGGAGATCGCCAGCCATCGCACAGAGCTGAACAAGGCACTGGATCAACTGCGCCTCTAGCCGTTGAGGCGCCGCAAGGCAGCCTGCAGGCCGCCGGACAGCATCTCGCTATCGCCGCTGTCCGGCGGCACACCATAGCGGTTGGGCAACTTGTCACCGGGAAAGCCGAACAGCAGCAGCGGCAGGAATGGCAACATCGGTGTCAGCGCCATGAAGATCAACAAGGTCGGGATGCCCCGGCCCATGTCGTGCAAGCGACGCAAAATCGCGCCAAATACCAGCAGAACTCCGAGTATCAGGATAAGAATGCCAGCGCCCGTGGTGCCACTGATCAGCCCTGCCACCGGTGCAATCACCACGCAGGCCAAGACCTGAGCGATAAAAGCCTTACGCCCCAACCGCGATCCCAGACGCCAGATCGCTGTCGCCGGTACCGGCTGAGCATCGCTTTTCGCCAGCAGTAATCGTTCCGACCAGGACAATATCGCGCACAGAGCCAGGCGCAGCCCGATGCTGTTCTGCACATCGTCCTTGCCCTGTTGCAGTTGGCGCAGGACGCGCGTTTTCGGCACGCCAGCAGCGCCATAGCGAATCAGGCCCTTGAGCGCATCCAGCGCTTCATACGCCAACAGTTTGTCGACGCCAAAATCGGTCAGCACTTTGCGCGGCGGCCACACCGGCTCGCCTTTGATCAAACCGTCGCGGAAGCCTTCGAACCAATCGTCCTCACAACTGATCGCCGCAATCGACTGCAACAATGCGCGATGCTGCTCAGCACTCAGGCTCGGATCGTGATAGAGCACGCCCCAGAACATCATCAACCCCAGCAAATCATCGCCGCAGGCAGCACGATCGCTTTCGAGGCAGGTGTAAAGCAGGCTATTGGCCGGCAATCGCGCGCTGTCGAGCGCCTGCTGAACGCTGAACAATTGCTGCACCAACAAGCCGTGCACCGGGTCATTGCCTTGCAACCATCCGAGCAAACCGGCGCAATGGCCTTGCTCACGCTGCAAGCGCCGTAACAACGGTTGCAGGCGACTCAACGGATGGGCCGGATTGAAAGGCAGGCGCTCCACGCACTGCGCGTCAATCATTTGCAGCCAGCGTTCGGGTTGTTCCAGCAATGCCAGCAAAAACAGGGTCTGCGCGTGCCACTCCCAAGCGGCCTCACCCAGCCCGACCGGCGGCAACTGAATCCCGCGACGGCTCAACTGGAGCATCAAGTCGAGTTCGGACAAGTCACAGTCGTCTTTGACCGCACCCAGCTTGAACGCCTCGGTCATGCGTTCCAGCGCAGTGTCGTTATAGGGCCGCAAGCGACGCAACCACAGACGACAAACTTTGTGCGACTCACCTTTTGTCAGCACCTGCGGCAATGGCTGAGGACTTGGATGCGCATCGCAGAAAGCGCTCATGGCCAGCGCAATCGGTGCCTCGCCCAACCAGCGCAGGTGTTGCGCAGCCTGATATTTGAATCCGCTCATCACCAGGCTTTCGAGGGCATCGATCGGCAGCGGAGCATCCACAATCTGCTGCAACAACGCCGCATCACCCCGATGCAGCGCCCAGGCGTACCGGTATAGATGCAGCAATCGGCTGTCGGCATTTTCGCCCAGCAATTGCGCGAGCAATGGCAGTTCATCACCGGTCACGCGCCAATCGACAAAGCTTTGCGCAAGGCTCTCAAGCTTTAACCGCCCGACACCCAGCCAACGGTTCAGCGTCTCGGGATGTTGTGACGGAGAGCCATACACCTGGGCGTCATCGGCAAGATCCTCTGGCCAGGCAGAAATGCCCTGCAGACGATCGAATGCCTGAATCAGCAAGGGCAGAAAAGTCGGCTGGCGCTTGGCACACACCTCCAGCAGACGACTTTCCGCCATCGGATGGCGATGCTCGTTCCACAGCCGGATCCAGCACGGCAATGCCTGATCGTCGCGCCCCAGCAGACTGCTCTGACACGCCAACAGGTAAAGCCAGTCGACATCGTCCGGTGCAGCAAGCTGCTCCTCGATACAGCACTGCAAAAACGTCGGCCCGCCAATACCTGCCTGAGTGAACTGCACCAACAGACGCTTGAGGAACACGGCATCATTCGGCAACGGCAGGCAGGTGTGCTGACTGGCGAAGTCGGCGAACTCAGGCAGTGGACGCTGGTTGAAGATGAAGTCGAGACTACGGGCGTACCACAGCGATTCAGTCTGGGCGGCCTCTGACCATGTGCACATCAGATCCGTATCGAACGGGTCCGGCGTTTCGATTCGCTGGAGAAAGAAGCCCACCTGATGCGCGTCGTCGAAGCCCAGATCCAGCAACTGTTGATCCCAGTGCCATACGCTTGGCCAAAAGATTCGCGCAGCGGTACGACAACGGACCGGCGTCGGCCATCCGGTGGTACAGCGGCCAGCTGAGTTCATCGAGCACGTCCAGCGACAGCTCATCCAGCCCTCGAATAAAGGCCTGCCACGCGGCGAAATTGAACCGGCGCGCGGGATCATCCAGCAACGCGCAAAAATCCCCGAACATTGGAGGGACCTCAACGACAGTCTGTTCTGAGGCTTGGGACTCGTACTCGTGCTCAGGCTCCTCTTCCTCATCTTCACGAGCCAGACGCAGGGCGTTTTCGTAGGCCATGCGCAACGCCTGAAATCCCTGTGGATCGGTCTCCGGGTGATGCGCCGGCAAACGTGCGCGATAGGCGTTGCGAATCAGGTTTTCGTCGGTGGTAGGCTCGATGCCCAAGCGGATCCAGCAACTCATGACCAGTCGAACTCCTTGAGCGATGCCGGACGTGGCGGCAAATCGATTTCCATGTGCCACGGCAAATCAGCAAGGAACTGAGGAATGTTCTCGGCAAGGCCGCGGGCAATCCGCACGTTAAGGGCGTTGGCGCCTTGTCGATCGAGTTCGCGCGCAAGCTCATCGTCGCTGGCGCTCAGGCAGGACCAAAACGTCCGACCCACGACAAAGCCATCGAAGTAAGCCATCCAGCTACCGTAGTGAAATTGCGCTCTGAGGGCTAAACGACTGTGCAGCCAGTTGCTTTCGTCCAGGTCGACCCACTGATTGCGCACCGCACAGCGCAAGAGAAAGCCCATGCGCCCATAGTCCCAGGACAGAATCCCCCCCGGCCCACAACTGCCGAAGGTGCGGCTGGCGAATTCATGCAGGATGCGTTCGCGGGGACTCAGGTCGTCGAGCAAGGCCTGCCATTCACTCGGCAGACAACGCTGCCACGCCAGATAGGCCGCGCTGAGGTGTTTGGCATGGCCGTCGTCGGTCATCCGTTCGAGCATGTCGAACAATTGCCCGCGATCATCGATACCCCAGCTGTCTTTCAGGTCGATGTAGTGATCGTCGCAAAACGCGGGGTCGTCGTAGCTGGCGCCGGTATTGATTGCCGCCATTGGCGCAGACAAAGCGCACAGCCAGCGCTGTTGAATCTCGTCCATGAAAAAAGGCTCCAGGCCGACCGGTGAGGAATGGGGGTCGGCAAAACTGCCGCGGATTGTAGAGAAACCACCGCCAGCGGCAAAGTCGAACAACGGTTTTCTTGCGCGCACAAAAAAGGCCCCGACGTATCGGGGCCTTCATTCAACGGCTCATCGTCCGTTCAGACGATTGTGTTGCGGCACATGACTCAGTGCTGCAACGCCGGCTTCTCCACCCCGTTGATCGGGATGCGTTTGGCTTTCGCCTCTTCCGGGATCACCCGCAACAAGTCGATGCTCAGCAGACCGTTTTTCAGATCCGCCGCCTTGATCTCGATGTGATCGGCCAGGCGGAAGGACAGCTTGAAAGCACGCTGGGCAATGCCCTGATGCAGGAAGGTCACGCCTTCGTTGGCATCACGCTTGCCGCCACTGATGGTCAGCACACCTTTTTCGACTTGCAGTTCCAGGTCTTCTTCCTGGAAACCGGCGGCCGCGACGACGATGCGGTATTGGTCATCACCGTGCTTTTCGACGTTGTAAGGTGGGTAGCTGCTGCCTGGCTCGTTGCGCAGGGCGGTTTCGAACAGGTCGTTAAAACGGTCGAAACCTACCGAGGAACGGAACAGTGGGGCGAGGGAAAATGCAGTACTCATGGTTCAAATCTCCTGAAAACAATCAGCAAGGTTTTTTGACTCCGCGACCCGAATTCGGCATCGCGTAACCCTTAGATAGGGACCGCTGAAATGATTTCAAGAGATTATTTGCAGATTTTTTTCAGGCCGCTTCAGCCACTGGCAGACCGAGCAGACGCGAGACATGATCCGGTTCGGTCTCACGGCGCAGCACCGTAAACAGCTCGGTGGCCTCGGGATAATTGCGCGTCAGCATGGCCAACCATTGCTTCAAACGGCCCGGCGATTGGCGTGCGGTCATCTGCGCTTTGGCTTGCAGCCAGAAGTCCTGAATCAGCGGCATCAGCTCGGCCCAGGTCATCTCGACCACTTCTTCGCCAGCGCGAGCGGCAGCAATCTGCCTGGCCAGATCCGGGCGCGAGACCAGACCGCGACCGAGCATGATGTCTTCGACGCCGCTGATTTCGCGGCAGCGGCGCCAGTCTTCGACGCTCCAGATATCGCCATTGGCGAACACCGGGACTTTGACCACCTCTTGCACGCGCGGAATCCACTCCCAATGCGCCGGCGGCTTGTAGCCGTCCATTTTGGTTCGGGCATGAACCACAATGTGCTCGGCACCGCCTTCAGCCAACGCAGTGGCGCAGACCAGCGAACCGTCGGGACTGTCGAAGCCCAGGCGCATTTTTGCGGTGACGGGAATGTGCGCGGGTACAGCGCGGCGCACGTGTTCGACGATCTGGTTGAGCAGTTCCGGTTCTTTGAGCAGCACCGCGCCGCCACGGGACTTGTTCACGGTCTTGGCCGGGCAGCCGAAGTTGAGGTCAATCACTTCAGAGCCGAGTTCGCAGGCCAGTGCAGCGTTTTCCGCCAGACACACCGGGTCGGAACCGAGCAATTGCACGCGCAATGGCACACCGGAGGCGGTGCGGGCACCGTTGAGCAACTCCGGGCCGAACTTGTGGAAATAGGCCGGCGTGAGCAGCTGGTCGTTGACCCGAATGAACTCGGTCACACACCAGTCGATGCCGCCAACGCGGGTCAGCACGTCGCGGAGGATGTCGTCGACCAACCCCTCCATGGGCGCCAGAGCAATTTGCATGGGAAAACACTACTTGAAGAAAAACGTGCGGCAGTTTACTGGATATCGCGCAAATCCGCAGATCCCTTGTAGGAGTGAGCCTGCTCGCGATAGCGGTGTGTCAGTGAGGCATATGTTGGCTGACACACCGCTATCGCGAGCAGGCTCACTCCTACAGTTTAGATATTTACCGACTCGGGAAGCTGGATCGCCGGGCCATAGCCCTCGATAAACTCAGCCGGCATGCGCTTCGGCTTACCGGTCGACAGTTCAATACAGACAAACGTGGTCTGCGCGCGCAACAGCGTGGCATTGTCGCTCGGGCGCTTGAGCTGGAAATGCCGGGTCATTTTCAGGCGCTGATCCCAATCAACGATCCAGGTCGCCAATTGCAGTTCGTCGCCTTCATAGGCCGCTGCCAGATAATCGATCTCGTGACGGACCACGGCCATCGCCCGATCCAGTCGCCGATACTCGACCAGATCCAGACCCAGACGTTGCGAGTGGCGCCAGGCGCAGCGCTCGAGCCAGGTCACGTACACGGCGTTATTCGCGTGGCCCAACCCGTCGATGTCCTCGGCGCCTACTTGCAGATCAATGGTAAACGGCGTTGCCCGATCCCAACCCATGCCCCACTCCCGGTCAAAGTATTCAACCGGAGCAGTGTAACGGAGCTCAGGCCGATTGGCGCGCCTGAAGGCTGCGGCCGGCCAGCAGTGATAACACGCCATCAATCACCCGAGGGTCGGCTAGCACACGCTGGTGCCCGCCGCCTTCAAGGCGCAACAGGCGACTGTCGAACCAGGATTCGTGGATCAGCTGCGATTCCTTGACCGAAACGAAATTGTCGTCTTCGGCATGCACGATCAGGCCGGGCATATCCAGTTGATAGTGAGCGACATCAAGGGTGGCGGCGCGCATACCAACGTCTTGCTCGACTTGGCGAATGAAGGCGGAGCGCGCTCGCGGCGGCATACCGACGTAGCGGGCGAAACCGCGCAGTACGCCAAGAATGCGCGCAGGCGCGGCAATACTGACAAGGGTTTCGGTGCGCAAGCCCAGTTGCACGGCGAGCATGGCGCTGGCGCCGCCCATGGAGTGACCGATCACCGCTTGCAATGGCGGCAACTCGGCAGCGGCTTCGAGCATTGCCCGAGCGAACAACACGACATTGGCTTCACGCCCCGGCGAACGACCGTGAGCCGGACCATCCAACGCGACGACGGTATACCCGGCATCGACCAGTGCGGTGATCAGCGCGGCGAACTGGGTTGGCCGCCCTTCCCAGCCGTGCATCAGCAGCACCGTCGGGCCCTGGCCCCAGCGCAGCGCCGAGAGACCAAAACGCAAAGTGATGCGTTCGGAGCTGACCAGCAGCGGCAATTCCCAATCACGAAGAGGCAGCGAACGTGGCGTCATGAACACGCATTTTGCTCGCCACGCGTTTCGGTGCAATCCAGCCCAAGGTGCCATTAACGCCACGAACCCACTTCAACGTGTTCATCGCTCTCTCCTCAGGCGAGTTGCCTTCAGGTCAACGCACCGCCGACTTGGCAGCGCGCAGCAATCGATCGGATAAGTCTCCCGGGCCGAGCGCTCTTGCGAGTGCCAGACCACCCACCATCAAAGCCACGTCAGCCAAGGCTTTGTCGGTGTCCTCAGGGCTGGACGCCAACTGCGCAATCATCAATTCCAGGTGCTCGTTCAGCGCGATGCGGAACGATTCCGGCAAGCGGCCCAGCTCGCCGATCGACGCTGGAATCGGGCATGCCGCGTCGCTGGAATCACGATGCTTGCGCGACAGGTAAAACGCGGCGACCAAGGCACGACGCTCTTCACCGGTCAACTCGGCATCCATGTCGGCAATCAGGTCGCGGCGGCGGCCGAGAAGCTGCTTGAACGCTTCCAGCATCATCGCGTCCTTGCTTTCGAAGTGCGCATAGAAACCGCCGACGGTCAGGCCGGCTGCGCCCATCACTTCGCCCACGCTAGGGTCGGCCGGGCCACGCTGAATCAGTGCGGCGCTGGCAGCCTTGAGGATGCGTTCGCGGGTTTGAGCTTTTTTATCGTTCATCGTTGCCTCCGAATATTACGACTAGAATATTATTCGCATAATAATATTCTGCAAGTCAAGGATATGACCGCTGGTCTGATGCACAGTGTAAGGAAAAAGGAGAATTGGCCAAACGCCAGACAAACAAAAGGGCCATTCAATAATTGAATGACCCTTATAAAATCCCGCAGAGCGGGTAATCGTGGCGTCCCCTAGGGGACTCGAACCCCTGTTACCGCCGTGAAAGGGCGGTGTCCTAGGCCACTAGACGAAGGGGACACAAACCTTCTATACAACTGATCAGCGCTGAGAACTGATCGATTCAAGGCCGGTGTGGCCAGACCTTGAACTGTAAATTGGTGGAGCTAAGCGGGATCGAACCGCTGACCTCCTGCATGCCATGCAGGCGCTCTCCCAGCTGAGCTATAGCCCCGGATTTTTCGCCTCGCGGCGGAGTGACATCTTGCAACATCACTTCTGTAAAACTGGCGTCCCCTAGGGGACTCGAACCCCTGTTACCGCCGTGAAAGGGCGGTGTCCTAGGCCACTAGACGAAGGGGACGCAAACCCTTCTATACAACTGATCAACGCTGAGTGTTGATCGCTTCGGAGCCGGTGTGGCCAGGCTTCGAAGTGTAAATTGGTGGAGCTAGACGGGATCGAACCGTCGACCTCTTGCATGCCATGCAAGCGCTCTCCCAGCTGAGCTATAGCCCCTCATCGTTGATGTCATCGCTGAGGACGGGGCGAATCTTAAGGGCGTATCGAAAGCCTGTCAAACTTATTTTTGAAAAATTTCAAAGTTTTTCGTCGGCATAACAATCACTTACCGCCCTCCCCCCGTAAATTCGGGAGAAGCGCCGAAGGCACGATCAAAAGATCGCAGCCTTCGGCAACTCCTGCACAAAGCCGCAAGCGCTTAGGCGATAGCGCCCAGCAGCTTTTCCCACTCTTTGTTTTCTTTCTTCGACACGCCGCCCAGCAGGTCAATCGCCTGCCGCAGACGATAACGGGTCAGATCCGGGCCAAGGATTTCCATGGCATCGAGCACCGAGACCGAACTCGCCTGACCGGTGATCGCAGCAAACATCAGCGGCATCGCATCGCGCAGTTTCAACTCCAGCGATTCGACCACAGCCTGAATCGTCGCGGTGATGTTGTCCTTCTCCCACTGACGCAGGCTTTCCAGCTTCCACAGGATCAACTGCATCAATTGGCGAACCTGATCGCCCGAAAGCTTTTTCGATTCAAACAGCTTGGCATCCGGATTGACGCCGCCGGCGAAGAAGAAACCGCCCAGCGGTGCTACCTGGCTGAAGGTTTCAACGCGACCCTGAACGTGCGGCGCGATCTTCATCATGTATTCGGAATTGAACGCCCACTTCTGCACGCGTGCAGCGAACTCTTCCACCGGCAGATCACGCAGCCACTGGCCGTTGAGCCACGACAGCTTCTCGATGTCGAAGATCGGCCCGCCCAGCGAGACACGCTTGAGGTCAAAGTTGTCGACCATTTCCTGAAGCGAGAACTTTTCGCGCTCGTCCGGCATCGACCAGCCCATGCGGCCGAGGTAGTTGAGCATCGCTTCCGGCATGAAGCCCATGCGCTCGTAGAACGTCACCGAGGTAGGGTTCTTGCGCTTGGACAGCTTGCTCTTGTCCGGGTTACGCAGCAGCGGCATGTAGCACAGCTCTGGCTGTTCCCAGCCGAAGTACTCGTAAAGCAGAATCAGTTTCGGTGCCGATGGCAGCCACTCTTCGCCGCGCAGCACGTGGGTGATGCCCATCAGGTGGTCGTCGACGACATTGGCGAGGAAGTACGTCGGCAGGCCGTCGGCCTTCATCAGCACTTGCATGTCCATGCGATCCCACGGGATCTCGACGTCGCCACGGAGCATGTCCGGCACCACGCAAACGCCTTCACTCGGCACTTTCATGCGGATAACGTGGGGTTCGCCAGCGGCCAGACGGGCGGCGACTTCTTCTTTCGACAGCAGCAGCGCGCGGCCGTCATAACGTGGTGTTTCGCCGCGAGCCATTTGCTCGGCGCGCATCTGATCCAGCTCTTCAGCGGTGCAGAAGCACGGGAACGCGTGCCCCATGTCGACCAGTTGCTGGCAGTACTTCTGATAGATGTCGCCGCGCTCACTCTGGCGATACGGGCCGTGCGGGCCGCCAACGTCCGGGCCTTCGCTCCAGTCGATACCCAACCAGCGCAGGGCGTCGAAGATCTGCTGTTCGGACTCGCGGGTCGAACGCAACTGGTCGGTGTCTTCGATCCGCAGGATGAACTCACCGCCATGCTGCTTGGCAAAGCAGTAGTTGAACAATGCGATGTAAGCGGTACCTACGTGGGGGTCCCCGGTAGGCGATGGCGCGATGCGAGTGCGGACGGTGGTCATGGCATGTCTCGAAAAGAATGAAAAGCAAAACAATCAAGCGGCGAATGGTAACAGGCGACACCCGCCCCGCTCCAGCGGGCAGGGCATTTAAGCCAAGTTTGCGTCTGGAACGCCCGTAAGCCTTGGTGAATGGGCAAATATCAGCGGATGGCATTTACCGTTTATCGGCTGTATGCCAGATTCGCCTGCTGATAACTTTCCTTACAATTCATCGACTACAGTTTGCCCATGCCTGCCCAACTCAAGCGTCGCCTGTTGATTTTCCTGCTGCTCGTCCTGCTGATTGCCGGGGGCTTTTTCGCCCATTGGTTCTTCAAGGGACGCTTTTATGAAAGCACCGACAACGCTTATGTCCAGGGCGAAATCACCCGCGTCTCGAGCCAATTGAGCGCGCGCATCGATGAAGTGCTGGTGCAGGACAATCAACACGTGGAAAAAGGCCAGTTGCTGGTGCGCCTCGAACCGAATGATTTCCGTCTGGCCATCGATCGCGCCAATGCCGCCCTTGCCACCCGCGAAGCCGAGCGCCTGCAAGCGCAAAGCAAATTGACTCAGCAAGCCAGTTTGATTGCTTCCAGCGACGCACAAGTGGCAACCACCCAAGCAACGTTGGGCCGCTCGCAAATGGATTTGTCGCGTGCCGAAACCCTGCGCAAGCCCGGTTACGTTTCCGAAGAACGCGTGACCACCCTCTCCGCTGACGCTCATATCGCCCGTTCACAGGTGGCCAAGGCGCAGGCCGATGCGCAAGGCCAGCGTCAGCAGGTCAACGCCCTGAACGCAGAAATCAAACGCCTCGACGCACAAATCGCCAACGCCCGCGCCGATCTCGCGCAAGCCGAACTTAACCTGACCCGCAGCGAAATCCACGCGCCAATCAGCGGCCTGGTCGGCCAGCGCGCCGCGCGTAACGGCCAAGTGGTGCAGGCTGGCGCTTACCTGCTGTCGATCGTCCCGGACGAAGACATCTGGGTGCAGGCCAACTTCAAGGAAACCCAGATCGGCCACATGCAGCCCGGGCAAAAAGCCGAGCTGACCTTCGATGCCTACAGCGACACGCCGATCGAAGCGCGGGTCGACAGCCTGTTCGCCGCCTCCGGCGCGCAATTCAGCCTGCTGCCGCCGGACAACGCCACCGGCAACTTCACCAAAGTCGTGCAGCGGATTCCGGTAAAACTGACCTTCAAGGCCGACAACCCGTTGCACGGCAAGATCCGTCCGGGCATGTCGGTGACCGCCACCGTGAACATCAAAGACGCCCCGGACAATGGCCGGTGATGCGCTGATCCGCCCGGTCGGCGAACCGACCCGGCGCGATTGGATTGCGGTGATGAGCGTGATGCTCGGCGCGTTTATGGCCGTGCTCGACATTCAGATCACCAACTCTTCTCTGAAAGATATTCAGGGCGCCTTATCGGCGACGCTGGAAGAAGGCTCGTGGATTTCCACGTCGTATCTGGTCGCGGAAATCATCATGATTCCGTTGACCGCGTGGCTGGTGCAGTTGCTGTCGGCGCGGCGACTGGCGGTGTGGGTGTCGCTGGGTTTTCTGGTTTCCTCGCTGCTGTGCTCGATGGCGTGGAGCCTGGAGAGCATGATCGTCTTTCGCGCCATGCAGGGTTTCACCGGCGGCGCGCTGATCCCGCTGGCGTTCACCCTGACCCTGATCAAACTCCCCGAACACCACCGCGCCAAAGGCATGGCGATGTTCGCCATGACCGCCACGTTCGCCCCGTCCATCGGCCCGACGCTGGGCGGCTGGCTCACGGAAAACTGGGGTTGGGAATACATCTTCTACAT
Organism: Pseudomonas sp. H1_D05; assembly: GCF_054682705.1. Lineage (NCBI taxonomy): Bacteria > Pseudomonadati > Pseudomonadota > Gammaproteobacteria > Pseudomonadales > Pseudomonadaceae > Pseudomonas > Pseudomonas sp. H1_D05. The sequence goes on along the minus strand of NZ_CP162825.1, from coordinate 4,098,113 downwards.
CAACATCCCGCCGGGCCTGATCATGATCGCCGGCCTGATGTACGGGCTGGAAAAGAAAGAAGCGCACTGGGAATTACTGAAAAGCACCGACTACACCGGAATCCTCACGCTGGGGATTGGTCTCGGCTGCTTGCAGGTTTTTCTAGAGGAAGGCCATCGCAAGGATTGGCTCGAATCAAGCCTGATAGTGACGCTGGGCAGCATTGCGCTGGTGAGTCTGATCACCTTTGTGATCGTGCAGATCTCCAAACCGAATCCGCTGATCAATCTGGGCATCCTGCGTAATCGCAATTTCGGTCTGTCGAGTATTTCCAGTCTGGGCATGGGTGTCGGGTTGTACGGTTCGATCTATCTGTTGCCGCTGTATCTGGCGCAGATCCAGAACTACAACGCCCTGCAGATCGGCGAAGTGATCATGTGGATGGGCGTGCCACAGCTGTTCCTGATTCCGCTGGTGCCGAAGCTGATGAAGTTTGTTTCGCCGAAATGGCTGTGCACGATCGGTTTTGGATTGTTCGGGCTAGCGAGTTTTTCTTCGGGGTGCTCAACCCGGATTTCGCCGGGCCGCAGTTCAACCAGATCCAGATTATTCGTGCGCTGGGGCAGCCGTTGATCATGGTGACCATTTCGCTGATCGCCACGGCGTACATCCTGCCGCAGGACGCGGGGTCGGCGTCGAGTCTGTTCAATATCCTGCGAAATCTGGGCGGCGCGATTGGTATTGCCCTGCTCGCGACACTGCTGGATGCGCGCACCAAGACCTACTTCGATTATTTGCGCGAGGCGGTGGTGCCGACCAATCCGCAGGTGGCCGAGCGTTTGGCGTCGATGACTGATCGGTTTGGCAGTGACACGGCGGCGTTGAGCAAGCTGAGCGAGATCGTCCATCAGCAGGCGGCGATCATGGCGTACAACGATGCGTTTCACTTTGTCGGGATTGCGCTGGGAATCAGCATGTTGGCGATTTTGCTGACCAAGAAATTGCCAGAGGGGCTGAAGGCTGGGGAGTCTCATTAAGACCGCGTCGCCCCATTCGCGAGCAAGCTCGCTCCCACAGGGGATTTGTGAACGACACAACTCCAATGTGGGAGCGAGCTTGCTCGCGAAGAGGCCCGACTAAACACTGCAAATTTTCAGACCGCCAAAAGCCGCTCACGCAGTTTGGCAATCTCGTCGCGCATCTGCGCCGCCGCTTCAAATTCCAGATCCCGCGCCAACTGATACATCTTCTCTTCCAGCGCACGAATGCGCTTGGTGATTTCGCTCGGCGAGCGCAGTTCGGCTTCGTACTTGGCGTTCTCTTCGGCAGCCTTGGCCATGCCTTTGCGCTTCTTGCTGCGCGAGCCCGGCACGGTGGCGCCTTCCATGATGTCGGCGACATCCTTGATCACCCCGCGCGGGGTGATGCCGTTTTCCAGGTTGAACGCTATCTGCTTGTCGCGACGCCGCTCGGTCTCGCCAATCGCCCGCTCCATCGAGCCGGTCATGCGATCGGCATAGAGAATCGCCCGGCCATTGAGGTTACGTGCGGCGCGACCAATGGTCTGAATCAGCGAACGCTCGGAACGCAGGAAGCCTTCCTTGTCGGCATCAAGAATCGCCACCAGCGACACTTCCGGCATGTCCAGACCTTCACGCAGCAAGTTGATCCCGACCAGCACATCAAAGGTCCCGAGGCGCAGGTCGCGAATAATTTCCACGCGCTCAACGGTGTCGATGTCCGAGTGCAGATAACGCACGCGCACGCCGTGATCGGCGAGGTAATCGGTAAGGTCTTCGGCCATGCGTTTGGTCAGCGTGGTGACCAGCACCCGCTCCTCGACCGCCACGCGTTTGCTGATTTCCGAGAGCAGATCATCGACCTGAGTCAGCGCCGGACGCACTTCAACCTGTGGGTCGACCAGACCGGTCGGCCGCACCACTTGCTCGACCACCCTTCCGGCGTGTTCGGCCTCGTAGTTGCCCGGCGTCGCCGAGACGAAAATGGTCTGCGGGCTGACCCCTTCCCACTCGTCAAAACGCATCGGTCGGTTATCCAGCGCCGACGGCAAACGGAAGCCGTATTCAACGAGGGTTTCCTTACGCGAACGGTCGCCCTTATACATCGCACCGACCTGCGGCACGCTGACGTGGGACTCGTCGATCACCAGCAAGGCATCGGCCGGCAGGTAATCGTAGAGCGTTGGCGGCGCGGCACCGGCCGGGCGACCGGACAGGTAGCGCGAGTAGTTTTCGATGCCGTTGCAATAACCCAACTCGAGGATCATCTCCAGGTCGAAACGGGTGCGCTGTTCAAGACGCTGGGCTTCGACCAGTTTGTTGTTGCTGCGCAGGTATTCGAGGCGTTCCTGCAATTCGACCTTGATGTGTTCGATGGCGTCGAGCAGGGTTTCCCGTGGCGTTACATAGTGGCTCTTCGGGTAGAAGGTGAAGCGCGGCATCTTGCGGATGACTTCGCCGGTCAGCGGGTCGAACGCGGAAATGCTTTCGACCTCGTCATCGAACAGCTCGATGCGGATCGCTTCCAGATCGGATTCCGCCGGGTAGATGTCGATCACATCGCCGCGCACACGGAAAGTCGCGCGGGCAAAGTCCATATCGTTGCGGGTGTATTGCAGGTCGGCCAGCCGCCGCAACAGCGCACGCTGATCGAGTTTGTCGCCACGATCGACATGCAGCACCATCTTCAAATAGGTTTCCGGGCTACCCAGACCGTAGATGCACGATACCGTGGTGACGATGATCGCGTCTTTACGCTCCAGCAACGCTTTGGTTGCGGACAGGCGCATCTGCTCGATGTGGTCGTTGATCGACGCATCCTTCTCGATGAAGGTGTCGGACGACGGCACATAGGCTTCGGGCTGGTAGTAGTCGTAGTAGGAAACGAAATACTCGACGGCATTATTCGGGAAGAACGCCTTGAACTCACCGTACAGCTGCGCAGCAAGGGTCTTGTTCGGCGCCAGCACCAGGGTCGGGCGCTGAATCTGCGAAATGACATTGGCGATGCTGAAGGTCTTGCCCGAGCCGGTCACACCGAGCAGCGTCTGGTGCGCCAGCCCGGCCTCGATGCCCTCCACCAATTGGCGGATGGCTTCTGGCTGATCGCCGGCGGGCTCGAAGCGGGTGACGAGCTGGAATTCGGACATATACACCTCTGAGATCGCGGCATTCCGAGTAAAGCGGTACACCACGGGGACGACCGCAAACGACCGGTGTCGCGCAAGAAAAAAGCTGGATTGTGCTCAATGTGGTGGCGATTGCCCCACCTTTCAAGGCAAACGTCCTACATCCGGTAAAGACTCTGACACGTGCAGTCGACTAACGGTCAAGAAATAATCGGAAAAACTTACCCTAAAAACCGAATCGCCTGTCGCCATTGTTCCGTAATGGCCTCTATACTAGCTCCCCGTTTGTGCACCGCTCTAGTGCATCCGGCTGGAGCGCGACACGTCCCTCCATTCTCCATTCAGAGCCGCCGCAATAATGAGCCTGTTCTCCGCTGTCGAAATGGCACCCCGCGATCCAATCCTGGGCCTCAACGAAGCATTCAACGCCGATACCCGGACCACCAAGGTCAACCTGGGCGTGGGTGTTTACTGCAACGAAGAGGGGCGAATTCCACTTCTGCGCGCCGTGATCGAAGCCGAAACCGTTCGCGCCGCTCAACACGCTTCGCGCGGCTACCTGCCGATCGATGGCATCGCCGCCTACGACCAGGCCGTGCAAAAGCTGCTGTTCGGCAACGACTCGCCGCTGATCAGCGCCGGTCGCGTCATCACCACTCAGGCCGTCGGCGGGACCGGCGCACTGAAGATCGGTGCCGACTTCCTCAAGCAACTGCTGCCGAACGCCGTTGTGGCGATCAGTGACCCAAGCTGGGAAAACCACCGTGCCCTGTTCGAAACCGCCGGTTTCCCGGTGCAGAACTACCGTTACTACGACGCAGCCAGCCACGATGTGAATCGTGCCGGCATGCTCGACGACCTCAACGCCCTGCCGAACGGCTCGGTCGTTGTCCTGCACGCCTGCTGCCACAACCCGACTGGCGTCGACCTGACCCCGGCGGACTGGAACAACGTGCTGGAAGTGGTTAAAACCAAAGGTCACGTGCCGTTCCTCGACATGGCCTATCAAGGTTTTGGCGACGGCATCGACGAAGACGCCGCAGCTGTGCGCCTGTTCGCTGAGTCCGGTCTGACTTTCTTCGTTTCGAGCTCGTTCTCCAAATCGTTCTCGCTGTACGGCGAGCGCGTTGGTGCGCTGTCGATCATCAGCGAATCGAAAGAAGAAAGCGCGCGCGTGCTGTCGCAGGTCAAGCGCGTGATCCGCACCAACTACTCCAACCCGCCGACCCACGGCGCAAGCATCGTTGCAGCTGTATTGAACAGCCCGGAACTGCGTGCACAATGGGAAGCCGAGCTGGCGGAAATGCGTCTGCGCATTCGCGGCATGCGCGAGCAGATGGTTGCCCTGCTGGCAGAGAAAGCCCCGGGCCGCGACTTCAGCTTCGTCGGTCGTCAGCGCGGCATGTTCTCCTACTCGGGCCTGACCACTGAACAAGTGCATCGCCTGCGTAACGAGTTCGGCATCTACGCCCTGGACACCGGCCGCATCTGCGTGGCTGCGCTGAACCAGAACAACATCAAGGCGGTAACGGATGCGATTGTTCAGGTCATCTGATTTCGCACTGTGATGAAAAACGGGAAGCCTTGGGGCTTCCCGTTTTTTATTGTCACGAAACAATCCCTATCCCCTCTAAACTGCACACATGTCCAAATGTGGGAGCGAGCTTGCTCGCGAAAGCGATCTGTCATTCAACATCGTTGTCGACTGACATGACGCCTTCGCGAGCAAGCTCGCTCCCACAGGTGATGAGTACATTCCAGAATTTTGTGAGATCAGATATGAAAAACGACAACCTGCGCGCCGACCGTGACGACCTGGATGATTTCATCCCTCGTGCCTCGGCCAAACGCGAGAAAAGCCTGGTGCTGCAAGTCGCCGCCGGGGTGTTCCTGGGTGGCCTGGTCCTGTGGCTGGTGCAACTGGCCGCCACCGCGGCTTACGCCAAACTGATGATGGGCACCATCACCTTCGGCAGTTAAGCCAGTTCGATCGCTCGCTGACTCGCGGCGTCGTCATAAACGACGTACAGCGATTCGGCGATCTGACTCTTGATCGCCTTGGTGCTTTCAAGACCCAGGACGAAGCCTTCGGCCTTGCCACCGGCGCGGTTCAATTCCTCAGCGGTACTGGCCTGGGTGATTGCATCGAAGAGTTTTTCGGCGTGAGGGCCAACGCCCTTGGGCAGGCTGATTTGCGCGATGCTCATGCGAACACCTCGCTGTTGCGGGATAAATGGTTCATGACGCAGACCTTTTTCGGCGAATGGCCGGCAGCGCGTGTGACCACTTCCGGGCGCCCATGGTAGACCTCTGCTGCAGTTCTGGTAACCGCCAATCGCTGACAAGTCACCGTTCGTCCCGAGGATTCAGCTAATTTTACAACCGGCGCTTGACTTCTCTTTTTGAATCAGTAACATACGCACCAATTCCGCAATAGCTCAGTTGGTAGAGCAAATGACTGTTAATCATTGGGTCCCTGGTTCGAGTCCAGGTTGTGGAGCCAGATAGCAAAGCCCCTGAATCGAAAGATTCAGGGGCTTTTTTGTCGGCGCTTGAAAAGGTCAAAAGATCTTGAAATGAAAAAGGGCCGATCTGTGCTTACCAGATCGGCCCTTTTCTATTCAGGCACAGCCGTCAGACATGCTCGCTGGGTCTCACCTGCGCTTTCGGGGCACCCTGCCCATGATCGTGATCATCAGGCTCGATGACCGGCACTTCCTTGCCATCGCAGTCATGCAGCTTGCCGTCGCTGAAGTAATCGCCTTCACGCAGCGCCGCCAGGTCGCGATAGCGCAGGGTCCGCTCTTCCGCCGCAGCAAACACCGACTGCTGATCCGAGTTACCGGCGGTGAAGTGGTTGAACGCCAAGTTGAGCAGGATCGCCATGATCGCCGACGAGCTGATGCCCGAATGGAAAATGGTCGCGAACCAGCTTGGGAAGTGGTCGTAGAAGTTCGGTGCGGCAATCGGGATCATGCCGAAACCGATCGAAGTGGCGACGATGATCAGGTTGACGTTGTTGCGATAATCAACCTTGGACAGCGTACGGATACCGCTCGCCGCCACCGTGCCGAACAGCACGATACCGGCGCCGCCGAGTACCGACGTCGGCACTGCTGCGATAACCCGACCCATGAACGGCAGCAGACCAAGAATTACCAGGAAGATACCGCCAGTAGCGACCACGTAACGGCTCTTGATCCCGGTAACCGCCACCAGCCCAACGTTCTGGGCGAAGGCGCTCTGGGTGAACGAACCGAAAATCGGCGCAAACATGCTCGACAGCATGTCTGCCCGCAGGCCATTGCCCAGGCGTTTGGAATCGACCTTGGTGCCGATGATTTCACCGACCGCAAGAATGTCCGCCGAAGTTTCCACCAGGGTCACCATGACCACGATGCACATCGACAGAATTGCGGCGAAGTGGAAGGTCGGCATGCCGAAATGGAACGGCGTCGGGAAGCCAAACATCGGCCCCGTGGTGACGCTGGAGAAGTCCGCCATGCCAAGGAACACCGCCAGCACCGTGCCGATCACCATGGCCAACAGGATCGACAGACGCGAGATGGTCGAGCTGCCGACCTTGCTCAGCAGCAACACCAGCACCAGCGTGACTGCCGCCAGACCGATGTTCTGCATGCTGCCGAAGTCCGGCGCATGGCTGTTGCCGCCCATGGCCCAGCGCGCGGCCACCGGCATCAGCGTCAAGCCGATGGTGGTGATCACGATGCCGGTGACCAGCGGCGGGAAGAACTTGGTGATGCGCGAGAACACCGGTGTGATCAACAAGCCTATCAAGGAAGCCGCAATCACTGCGCCAAGCACGGACTGGAAGCCGCCCTCCCCGCCACTGCTGACGATCGCGACCATGGTCGCCACACCGGAGAACGACACGCCCTGCACCAGCGGCAACTGACAACCAAAAAACGGTAGACCCAGGGTTTGCAGCAGCGTCGCCAGCCCCCCCGCAAACAATGAAGCAGCAATCAGCAAACCAATGTCCGCCGGCGACAGGCCGGCCGCCTGGCCGATGATCAGTGGCACCGCAACGATACCGCCGTACATGGTCAGAACATGTTGCAGGCCGTAAGCCATATTCGCGCCGACCCCGAGATTTTCGTCCTCGGGCCGTTGGTGTGAAACATGGGGCGTTTTCATGGTGGGGGGTTCCCTGGTTTTTGTTATGCGCACACTGTATTCAATACTCGTGACAAATGTCCATAGAGTTGTATACAACTTATCGGTCACATAATGGATAGGTAGCCACCCAAGCTTCTAGCCCGCTGCTCCCATCCCCCACAAATCCGGCAACACTTCCTCTCCAGTGCCCTCGCCTGCCGTCACTACGCTGAAGTGTTCACGGCGACCGACGGTGCGGTCGCGCTCTTTTTTATACATATAAAGTATGCATAATGAAGTCAATTGAAATTCAGTACGACAAAAGCAAGAACGCAGCCAACAAACTCAAGCACAAGGGCGTCAGCCTCGCCGAGACCGAACCGGTCTTTCACGACGAACGAGCACTGACGATCGAGGACAACGACCATGACGAACAGCGCTGGATCACTATTGGCGCCAACGGCAAAGGGCGCTTGTTGGTCGTTGCTTACAGTTACCGGGATGCAAATGTCGTTCGAATCATTTCTGCGCGTGTCGCCACACCCAGCGAACGTAGCGCTTATTTTCTGGAGGCTTGATCGATGCAAGACGAATATGACTTTTCTCAGGGCAAACGCGGTGCGTTGGCTTCAAACAAGGGCAAAACCCGCATCACCATCATGCTGGATGACGCCGTCATCGAAGCGGCGCGAACGGTCGCGGAAAACGAAGGGTTCGGTTATCAGACGGTGATCAATAACACCCTGCGTCATGCCCTGCTCGATGCCGTTGCCAAACCGGAACAAGCCGAATCGAGCGGGCAATTCAAGAAAGGCATCACCGCTGCAGACCTCAAGAGTCTCGAGAAAAAACTGTCGGCAGCGGTCGGAGAAATTCGCCGAGTGCTCGAGCCCGACGCCAAGCCCTAAACGGAAACCGGTACGATCATCCGCGCCAGAGCCTGCCGTATGTGGGGCAGATCCGGCAGGTGCAGAGCAAACTCGCGCGCCAGCAATTCAATCAGCTCATCGACCCGAGTAACCTCGCGTCGCTCACTGCTGGCGCCCATGCGATGAACAGCGAAACTGCCGTTGTTCAGGGTCTTGCGCCAGCCATCCCCGGTGCGCGCCACCATCAGGCGCTGTGCAAACGGTGACTCAGGGTGAGTCGAGACATACCAGTTGCCAATGGTGTAATCGATGTCTTCCTGGCGTTGCAGATCGAACAGGTACATCGGCCGCCATTCACCCGCCACATTGGCACGTAGCATGTAGCCGTCGGCCTGTTTTTCAATGCGATAAGGTTCGTGAGGGGTCGCTTGCTCGGTCTCGGTATCGAGCAGCAGCGGCGCGGTCGGCACCATGCCGCCGAAGCCGACATCTGTGATGTAGCGCACGTCGTCGATGGTCACCAGACTCAAACGGTGTGTGCGCGCTGTCCAGCTGCCTTCGGGCTGATTCATTACCACGCGCCCGCTGATGGCCCGAGCGTCGAAGCCCAGTTCCAGCAACAGGGCAAAGAATAGGTTATTGAGCTCGTAGCAGTAACCACCGCGTCCACCGAGCAGGACTTTCTCTTCAATGGATGGCAGATCGATCAATACCGCCGCGCCGGTAATCGTCGCCAGATTCTCGAAAGGGAACACGCCGGTATGGCGCAGTTGCAGCAGGCGCAGGGTCGCCACTGTCGGTTCCGGTGGCGTTTCAAAACCCAGACGTTGCAGGTACAGCTTCAGATTCGTCAGGCGTGGCTCACTCATTGCTCGATCCTTATGCATGGGGCCGCAGGTCACTGCGTTGATGGTCGCCATGTATACGGGATCAGGCACTGCTTTCGACAATTGATTTCGCCAATCGCCCGCTAGCGTTTCTTGCGGGAACCGATGCGAATCCACGTCGGCGCATGGTCACTGGCGTGCGGTTCGTTGCGCACCCAGGCATCTACACCGGCGTCATGCAAATACGGACTCAGCGCCGGGTTGAGCAATAGATGATCGATGCGCAGACCAGAGTTGGTTTGCCAATGCTGCCGAAAGTAATCCCAAAACGTATAGAGCCGATCCTCGGGATACAGATGCCGCAGCGAATCGGTCCAGCCCTGATCGAGCAAGCGCTGATAACACTCGCGGCTCTCGGGTTGCAGTAGCGCATCCTTGAGCCACGAGCGGGTGTTGTAGATGTCCATGTCGGTTGGCACGACGTTGTAGTCGCCGGCCAGCACCACCGGGTGATCGCTGCTTTGCAGGTCTTTTGCATAGCTGATCAGCCGTTCGAACCACGCTAGTTTGTAGTCAAATTTTGGCCCCGGCTGCGGGTTGCCGTTGGGCAGGTACAGGCAGCCGACCAGCACCCCATGCACTGCCGCTTCCAGATAACGACTGTGCTTGTCATCGGGATCACCCGGCAGACCGCGTCGGCTCTCCAGCGGCTGCGCATCGCGGGCGAGAATTGCTACACCGTTCCAGGAGGCCTGGCCCTGCCAGATCGCGCCGTAACCGGCGGCTTCCAGTTCTGCTGCGGGAAACGCCGTGTCGACGGATTTGAGTTCTTGCAGGCAGGCGATATCCGGCTGCTCGCGCTTGAGCCAGTCCAGCAGGTTCGGCAAACGTGCGCGTAAACCGTTGACGTTGTAAGTGGCGATTCGCAGGTTTTTCATCGGCTGAGGCTCCTGCCCAAGGGCTGTAAAAATTGTGACCCCGTGATCATCGTGCCGGTTGCATCGGATCAGTCTCGTCCGGCGTAATGGGCGCTCGCCATTCGCCCGCACTGCCGAGACCGGAATCCCATGCAAACCACGCTGCAAGGTCAGCGCATTCTCTTGCGCCCGCTTCAGTATTCAGATGCCGACGCCCTGCTCCACGCTGCCGCTGACGGCGAATTGTGGAACCTCACCGTCACCGTGGTGCCTTCGCCCAGCACTGTCGACAGTTATCTGAAAAAAGCCCTCGATGGCCGTGATGCCGGCACGGTAATGCCGTTTGTCATTGTGCTCAAAGACACTGGCGAAGTGCTCGGCTCAACGCGTTTCTGGAAGATCGACCCGCTCAATCGCAAGCTGGAAATCGGCAGCAGCTGGATCGCCGCGAGCTGGCAGAAATCCTTCGTCAACACCGAAGCCAAATACCTGATGCTGCGACACGCCTTCGAAGCGCTCAACTGCGTGCGCGTGCAGTTCACCACCGACGAGAACAACCAGAAATCACGTAATGCGATCTTGCGCCTTGGCGCGCAGCAAGAAGGCATCGTCCGGCATGAGCGGATCATGCCGGACGGGCGCAAGCGCAACTCGGTGCGCTTCAGCATCATCGACGACGAGTGGCCGCAGGTGCGCTTGCATCTGGAGCAGAAACTCGCTACTTGACCCTTCAGGCGCGATTACGCAGCCACTGCAAAAAGCCTCTTTTGGGTACAACCGCCGGCGCTTCCTCGGTCAGGGATTGCGCCTTGTGCAGGCGGAAATCGAGCAGCGTCTGCATCGCGTCGTGGATATCATGACGCGCATCGAGGCACGGTTTGAGGTAGGACTTCTCGATGCGATACAACGCGCAAAAGGTCTTCGCCGAAAAGTCTGCCGGCAATGCGGAATCGGACAAGATCCCTGCCTCGCCAATCACCTCGCCCGGCCCCATGCGCCCGGACTCGAACGGTGTGCCGTGGCGCTTCAACGTCACCGACACCACACCGGACTCGATAATGAACAAATGATCGCTGACCTCCCCACCCGCCAGAATGACTTCGCCGGCACGGAAGGTTTGCAGGCTCATGTTCTGGCTGAAGGTGTCCTTCTCTTCCTGGCGCAGGGTGGAGAAAATCGGCGAGCTGTCGAGCAACGCCCGGGGCCGCGACAGGTTGGTCGGCGCAGCACTTTCATCGCTCGACAGCAGATTGACCCCGGAGGCCTGCAAGTGCCGATAGGCCAGATCGAACAACTGATTGCGCACCACGCGCTTCTCGCCCATCGAGGCGACGAAACCGCTGATCTCGTATTCCGCGCCACTGCTGCCGGAGCTTTTCAGTGCGACGCTCGGCGCAGGTGTGTCGAGCAACTGGCGACAGCCCTGCATCGCCCGCTCCAGCGCATCGATCACCGAACTGGGCCGCGCATGCGGGCTGACTTGCACGCTGACCGCGACGCCGAACATATTGCTCGGCCGACTGAAGTTGATGATCTTGGCCTTGGCCGCCAGCGAGTTGGGGATCACCGCCATGCTGCCCTGACTGGTTTGCAAGCGCGTGGCGCGCCAGTCGATATCGGTGACCCGGCCTTCGGTGCCGTCGATGGAAATCCAGTCATCGAGTTGATAAGGCTTGGTGGTGTTGAGGACGATCCCGGAAAACACATCGCTGAGCGTGCTCTGCAAGGCCAGACCGACAATGATCGCCAACGCCCCGGAGGTCGCCAACACGCCTTTGACCGGCAGATCCAGCACATAGGCCAGCGCCGCGATAATCGCGATGAGGAAAATCACCGCGCCGAGCAAGTCCTGCAACAACCGCCCGGTGTGGCCGACCCGCTGCATCATTACCGCACCGATCAACACCGTCAGGGTGCGCGCACCGAACAGCCACCAGCCAATCTGCAGGCCAGTCGCCGCCAGGTGCAGCGGCACGTTGTCGGCCCACGGCGCCGGCTCCATCGGATTGAGGCCTTCGTTGAACAGCAGCACGCTGAACAGGCTGAAAATCAGCACCCGCACCAGCAGTTTCCACTCGCTGCCATGGGAACTGATCAGACGCCATAAACCCAGATCGAGGAGGATCAGGATCAACGCGCAGAACAACGGATGTTCGGTGAGCAGAGACAGCATCAAACAACTCCGACGGGGGCCAATCGCGAGAAGATCGCACAGATTGAGCAAGTGTAGGAGCAATTGATTTCAGAGGATGAACCCGCCCGCAAAAACACCACAAAACCAAATGTGGGAACGAGCCTGCTCGCGAATGCGGTCGATCAGTCAAAGGTGCATCGACTGACATGACGCCTTCGCGAGCAGGCTCGCTCCCACGGAGGGGACTGCGTGTGGCCTGGGTTATTTACCGTTAGTCAGGGTGCTGTAGCTGGTCATCAGGTTGCGGTAATCCGGGATGTGATTGGAGAACAGCGTGCCCAGCCCTTCAATATCGTTGCGCCAGTCGCGGTGCAGTTCGCAGGCCAGCCCGAACCAGGTCATCAATTGCGCGCCAGCGCTGGACATACGGTTCCACGCCGATTCACGGGTCAGTTCATTGAAGGTGCCGGAGGCGTCCGTCACCACGAACACATCGAAGCCCTCTTCCAGCGCCGGGAACGCCACGCAAACTTCAGTCACCACGCCGGCAATGATCAATTGCTTCTTGCCAGTGGCCTTGATCGCCTTGACGACATCTTCGTTGTCCCAGGCGTTGATCTGGTCCGGACGGGCGTGTTCATGGGCGTTTCCTCTTTTCTATAGGCAACAGCCATCCCTGGCCTGCGAACCGGCCTACGCGTCCTGTGTAGAGCGCAGTGGTTGTGCGTTAAGCGTGCATCTGGCCGAAGCGGCCGGACTGGAAGTCGGCGAAGGCCTGGTGGATTTCCTGCTCGGTGTTCATCACGAACGGGCCGTGGCCGATGATCGGTTCGTCGATCGGCTCACCGCTGAGCAGCAACACCACCGCGTCCTGGCTGGCTTCGAGTGTCAGTTGATGGCCGTCACGTTCGAACAGCGCCAACTGCCCTTCACGCACCGATTCCACACCGTTGACCTGCACCGAGCCTTTGAGCACCACCAGCGCGGTATTGCGGCCTTCGTGCAGATCCAGCGTCAGCAACTTGCCGGCGTTCAGGCGCAGATCCCACACATCAATCGGTGTGAAAGTCCGCGACGGGCCGGTGTGGCCATCGAATTCGCCGGCGATCAGGCGCAGGCGACCGGCGTTGTCCTTGAGCGCAATGCTCGGGATGTCGCTGTCGAGAATGGTCTGGTAGCCCGGCGCGGCCATTTTGTCTTTGGCCGGCAGGTTGACCCACAACTGGACCATTTCCAGTTTGCCCCCGGTTTTGGCGAAGTTTTCCGAATGGAATTCCTCGTGGAGGATCCCGGAAGCGGCGGTCATCCATTGCACATCGCCCGGGCCGATCACGCCGCCACTACCGGTCGAGTCGCGGTGCTGCACTTCGCCTTCATAAACGATAGTCACGGTTTCGAAACCACGGTGCGGATGCTGACCAACGCCACGGCGCTCGGTGGTCGGGGTGAAATCGGCCGGGCCGGCGTGATCGAGCAGCAGGAACGGGCTGATGTGTTTGCCCAGGTTGTCGTAGGAAAACAGCGTGCGAACCGGGAAGCCATCGCCGACCCAATGGCCGCGCGGGCTGGTGTAGATACCGATGATGTTTTTCATGGTTGTCTCCAATTTGGGTGAGTGACGCGATGGATCAAGCTTAAATCCGTAGCCATTAATGCACTAGACTGCAAAAATCAGCCTTAGCGTTCTATATGGAGAACGATGGTGGAAGACCTCAACACCCTCTACTACTTCACCCAAGTGGTCGAACATCATGGTTTTGCCGCCGCCGGGCGCGCACTGGACATGCCCAAATCGAAACTCAGCCGGCGTATTTCCGAACTGGAAGAACGCCTCGGCGTGCGCCTGCTGCACCGCACCAGCCGCCATTGTTCGTTGACCGAAATCGGTCAGGCCTATTACCAGCGCTGCCGGCCATGCGCGTCGAAGCCGAAAGCGCGGCCGAGCTGATCGAACGCAACCGCTCCGAACCGCAGGGGCTGGTGCGCCTGAGTTGCCCGACAGCGCTGCTCAACTCGTGGGTCGGGCCGATGCTCACCCGTTACATGCTCAAATACCCGCTGGTGGAATTGTTTATCGAGAGCACCAACCGCCGCGTCGATCTGCTGCACGAAGGCTTCGACATCGCCCTGCGCGTGCGCTTTCCGCCGTTGGAGAACACCGACATGGTCATGAAGGTGCTGGGCAACAGCACGCAGTCAGTGGTCGGCAGCCCGCAGTTTGTCGAACGCCGGTCTTCACCGCCCTCACCTGCCGACCTCAATGGCTTGCCGAGCCTGCACTGGGGCGCGGCGCAGCGCGAATATCAATGGGAGCTGCTCGGGCCGAATGACAACACGGCACTGATTCGCCATACGCCACGCATGGTCACTGATGATTTGATTGCCTTGCGTCAGGCGGTGATTGCCGGCGTTGGCGTGGCGCATTTGCCGAGTGTAGTGGTGCGTGAGGACATTGCGGCCGGCCGTGTGGTGGAGTTGATTCCCGGTTGGGCGCCGAAGTGCGGGTTGGTGCATGCGATTTTCCCTTCGCGGCGCGGGTTATTGCCGTCGGTGCGCACGTTGATTGATTTTCTCGGCGAGGAATTTTCCCACAGTGACATTGCCTGAATCGGTGGTGCGCCCTTCGCGAGCAGGCTCGCTCCCACAAGGATTTTGTGAACACCACAGATCTCCTGTGGGAGCGAGCCTGCTCGCGAAGAGGCCAGCCCGGACAACACAAATCCTGAAAATGATTCATGACTTCCGGTCAACAGTGCTTTGCCCCACCAGCGGTTTTTCTCAACCATCCGGACGCGGATACTCCTGCCCATTCCCACTGCAACCCTGGAGTTTTTCATGTCTGTTCCCGTTTTTGGTCTGGGTACATTTCGCCTGCAAGGCCAGGTCGTCATTGATTCGGTGAGCACCGCTCTCGAACTCGGCTACCGGGCCATCGACACCGCGCAAATCTACGAAAACGAAGCCGACGTCGGCCATGCCATTACGGCCAGCGGTGTCACCCGCGAAGAGCTGTTCATCACCAGCAAGATCTGGGTCGCCAACTTCGCCCAGGATCGCTTGATCGACAGCCTCAAGGAAAGCCTGCAAAAACTGCAGACCGACTACCTCGACCTGACGCTGATTCACTGGCCGTCGCCGGAAAACCGGGTACCGGTCGAAGAGTTCATGGGCGCCCTGCTCGAAGCCAAGCGTCTGGGCCTGACCCGACAGATCGGTGTTTCCAACTTCACCATCGAGCTGATGCAACAGGCGATCGCGGCGGTCGGTGCCGACAACATCGCTACTAATCAGATTGAACTGCACCCGTACCTGCAAAACCGCAAAGTGGTCGAGTTCGCCCAGAGCCAAGGCATCCACATCACCTCGTACATGACCCTCGCCTACGGCGAAGTGCTGCAAGATCCGCTGATCCGGCAGATCGCCCAGCGCCTGCAAGCCACCCCGGCGCAAGTCACCCTGGCCTGGGCCATGCAGTCTGGCTACGCGGTGATTCCGTCGTCGACCAAACGCGCCAACCTGCAAAGCAACCTTGCCGCTACGGCGCTGACACTGAGCGACGCCGATATGGCGCTGATTGCCACGCTTGATCGCGGCCATCGCCTGACCAGCCCGAAAGGCATCGCGCCGCACTGGGACTGAGCCGGCGCCCGTCAGATTTGCAAGCGTTGCGCGAGTCCGGCCATGGCCTCGCGCAACGTCTCGCTCGCCACATCCAGCGGCGCCGCGTGCGTCTCGCGACACGCCTGCTAGAGCGCTACACATGCCGCCACCACCCGTGCCGCGCCGACCATCTGCGCCCCACCCTTGATGTGATGCGCCAGCTCGCGCAGCCCTGCGCGATCCTGCTCCTGCTGCAAAATCTCCAGACGTTGCAGATCGAGGCGCACGCTGTTCAACACTTCCTTGCGCAACTGTTCGATCAAGGCACGATCATCCCCGGCCATTTGCTCCAGCGTGCTCAGGTCGATTTCCGTCAGCGCGGGCACCTCGCCGGGGTCCACCGTCTTCTCGCAATGACTGGCAGCCGTCAACGCCTGCGCCAGGTCGTGCAAGCGGATCGGTTTGAACAGGCATTCGTCCATGCCGGCATTCAGGCAGCGCGTCCTTTCCTCGGCTTGCGCATTGGCGGTAAAGCCGAGGATCAGACAAGGCTTGCGGCCGGCATGCGACTCGGCATCGCGGATGGCCCGCGCCAGTTGGTAACCGTTGCGCCGCGGCATGTTGCAATCGGTGATCACCACATCGAACGCCTGCGCCCGCCACTGCTTCAGGCCTTCATCACCGTTCTCGGTGTCGACGGTGCGATGGCCGAGTTCACTCAACTGCCAGCACAACAGCAATCGGTTCACCGGATGATCGTCCACCACCAGAACACTCAGTGACGACGTTACCGCAAGCGCTGCTTGCGGAGCACTTGGCGCGCGAGCCAGAGCAGCCAACAACGGCAGTTCAAGACTGACTTCGACGCGTGTGCCTTCACCCGGTGCACTGTCAAGCCGCAGCGTACCGCCCATCATTTCACAGAGGTTGCGACTGATGACCAGCCCCAGCCCGGAACCACTGCGGGCTGATTGCGAGTCATGGCTCGCCTGCACGAAAGGGTTGAACAGCCTTCGTCGGTCGTCGGCGTTGATCCCCACCCCGCTGTCTTCAATAAGCACTTTCACGGTCAGGCGTTCCGCCGTCACGGTGGTTACCGTCAGCCGTAGACTGACCTCGCCCTCCTCGGTGAACTTGATCGCGTTGCTCAACAGATTCGACAGCACTTGTTTGAAGCGCGTCGGATCAATCAGCACGTCAATGTTGCTGCGGGCATCAAGTTCGATGTGCCACAACAAACGCTTCTGCCGCGCCAGCCCTTCAAACACTCGACACACCGACACCACCTGCTCACGCAGGTTGGCACGCTCAGGCACGAGGGACAAATGCCCGGTCTCGATCCGCGCGATGTCGAGGATGTCGCCGATCAACGCCAGCAACTGTTGCCCGGCGTTGGATGCCACCTGGATCGCCAAGCGATCGGTCACGCCCTCCTCGGCGCGCTTCAAGGCCAGTTCGAGCATGCCGATCAAGGCGTTCATTGGCGTGCGGATTTCATGGCTCATGGTCGCCAGAAACGTGGTCTTGGCGCGATTGGCATCGTCTGCCGCGTCCTTGGCTTCCTGCAATTGCTGCAGCCATTGCTGGCGCCGGCGAATCTGTTGGCGCTGAAAAACGATCCAGGCCAGCGCAAGCGCCAGCAACACCGCCGCACCGGCAAAACCGAGGAGAATCTCGCGACGATGGCGTAACCAATAACTGTCTTCCACCACCACATCGTGGCTCCAGCGCTCCACCAGTTCGTCCATCTGTGGCGGGGCGATGCTCAACAGCGCCTTGTTCAGGATCGAATGCAATGCCGGCATCTGCGGTGCCGTCGCCAACGCAATGCGCGCCGGTTGATCGCCGATGGTGCCGGTAATGCGCAGACGCTCACGGTAGTGACGTGCGATCAGAAAGCGCGCCACCAGCAATGAACTCACCGTGGCATCGACCTGACCCTTGGCAATCAACGCCATGCCTTCAGCGGGGCTTTTGACTTCGACCAGACGGATGCGCGGCACGCGGCTCAACAGGTAAGCACGTAACGGATGGCCGCGATAAATCGCCAGCCGTTTATCGGCCAGATCATCGAGGTTGAGCGGTCCCTGCGCGGTGATTGCGCTGACCAGCACAAACGGATTATTCAGGTAGGCGCGTGTAAATTGCAGTTCGGCTTCGCGCTCGCTGCTCGGTGTCACCACCGGCAATACATCCAGTTCACCGGCCTTGAGCTGTTCGATCTGCCGATCCAGCGACGCCCCGCGCACGATCTCGAAGTTCAACCCGCTGCGCTGGCTGATCAGACTCAGCAGTTGCGCCGACAGTCCGCTGAAACGGCCATCGGCATCGAAAAACGTCAGCGGTGCGAAATCTTCGATGGCTCCGACCCGGACCACGGGATGCTGGTCCAGCCACTCCTGCTCATTCGCACTGAGTTGCACCCGCGACTGTTCAGCCATATCGGCGAGGCCGACGCTCCAGCGTAGCTCGATGCGCTGGCGCCGCTCCATGGGGATGGCCGTCAATGCCTTGTCGACGATGCGTTTGAGGCGCCCATCGCTGCGCAACAGCGCGAAGCCGAACGAATTGGCGTCCAGCCCGGCCGGACCGGCCAATTGCAGGTCGTTACGATAATTGGTGTTGATCAGGTAGTTGGCACTGATGAAGTCGCCCAGATAAACATCGTCCGCGCCGAAGGCCACCGCACCGAGCGCATCCATCGCCGACGGGTAACGCTGCACACTTGCCCGGGGATAAAACGCCTGCACGCTGGCCAGAGGCAGATAGTCCTCGACCATGGCCAGGCGCTTGCCGGCCAGATCGGTGGGCAATTGTTCATTGAGTCGAGTCACCAGCATCGGCTGATCTTCGGCGTAGGCACGGGACAGGATGAAGGCCGGGTCGGCGGCTTCAAAACTGTTGGAGGTTCCCAGCAGATCGAGATCGCCGCGTTTGAGTGCCGCCATCACGGCATCGCGGTTGGCGAAACGGCGGACTTCGATGCGCACGCCGAGCAACTGCCCCAGCAGGTCGGCGTAATCGGCGGTCAGCCCTTCGAGTTCCTGTTGATTACGGGTGATCTCGAACGGCGGGTAATCCGGCCCGGAAATGCCCATGCGCAACACCGGGTGCTGACGCAGCCATTGCCGGTCCTGTTCATCCAGGCGCAGCTGGACATTTTCCAGTCCGGTACGGGTCAGCACTTGCAGCACCTGCGGCGTATCGCTTGCCCAACAAGTGGTCATCAGCGTCAGCAACAGCCACAGCCACAGCCAGACAATCCGGCGCCCCTGCCTCATGTCTGTTCGCTCAGATCACATGATTGCGCTTGGCGAAATCGCGCAAGTGTACCGCTGAGTTCACTCCGAGTTTTTTCATCAGACGGGTCTTATAGGTGCTGACGGTTTTGTGACTCAGGTGCATGTCCTCAGCAATCGCCTTGTTGGACTTGCCCTGCCCCAGTTGCGCAAAAATGCTCAACTCACGGTCGGAGAGCTGCTCGATCATCTGTTTTTCCGTGATCTGTACGGCATTCAGCGTACTGAAAGGGTCCGGGAGCGCAGAGAAAAAGGTATGCCCCGACACCACCGCCCGGATGGCATTGCGCAACTGCTCCAGCTGATTGGTTTTGGTCACGTAGGCCATGGCCCCAGCGCGCACACAGCGTTCCTGATAGAACATCGGCTCGTGTGTACTGAACACCAGCACTCGGCAATGAAGATCATTGGCCTTGATCCGGGCCAGCACCTCCAGCCCGCCGAGCACTGGCAAATTCAGGTCGAGGATCACCAATTGAGGCTTGTGTTCACGAATAAGCGAGATCACCTCGTTGCCTTCGGACGCCTCGTATATCTGCTTGAATCCTTCGGCTTGCAACACGATCCGGATGGCGGCACGCACCACCGGATGATCGTCGACGATCAGCGCTAACTTCATGGCCACTCCCGGTGCAAAGGCTGACGGGCAGGCCACCGATGGGGGCTGATCCAGACTCAGTGGCTGCACAGGGACTGTTGCATGGAACGGGGAGCAAAGCACCTGTCAGGTCTGACAGTTGCGGCCGGGGACTTTTTATGCATGCGCAACGTACTGCATCAGCGGGTGTGGCTTGTGAGCGACCGGTTTACCTGGCTTTGCGGGCACATCGACCAGCGCCATCAACTGACTGATCGACTGCTTTGAAGGCAACATCAAATGACTGATCTGCACATTCTCCTGAGCGAACCCCGAGGTCTGTTGCAACGGCGCCGTGCCTTCGTTGTAGATCAACGCCTGACGAATCTGCGGGTTATCAAGGAAAAACCCCAGCAGATCCAGCGAACGCGCCGCCAGCTCGGCGTTGATGACCACCACATCGAACGGCTCACAACCGTAGTCCACCAGCGTCAACAGTTCAGTGAGGCTTTGCACCGGGGCCACGCGGTAGTAATCGAGGCTGTTGAACAGACGCTCGATTTTCATCCGGTGGAAATGCTGCGAGTCTGCAATCAGGATGCGCAGGGCTTTATTGATCATGTTCAATCTCCCGGTGTCACGGTTTCTGGGTGCGGCAAGACTACGCAAGCCACACGACAGGTTCTGTAGGACTTTTCCTAAAAGAAGGTTCACTCATCCGAGTCACGCCGATCACCGTGCTGCTGCAACCAAAGCAACAAATCGGCCCCCGACATCGGCCGCGCATACCAGTAGCCCTGCCCTTGGGAACACCCCAATGCCAACAGTTCACGACGCTGTGCATCGGTCTCGATTCCTTCGATCACCACGCTCATGCCGAGGGTTTCTCCCAACGCCAGTGTGCTGCTGATCGCCGCCCGGCATCGCGGTTCGTGCTCAAGATTGCGGATGAATTCGGCGTCGAGCTTGATCTCGTTGAACGGCAACTGACACAAGCGCTGCAAAGATGAGAAGCCGGCGCCGAAGTCATCGATCGACAGACGACAGCCCATCATTCGCAGGCGGACGAGGCTTTCCAGGCTGGTGGCCGGCGCTTCTAGCAGACCGCTTTCGGTCAGTTCGAAAGTCAGACCTGCACCGCAAGCGCCGTGGTGCGCCAGAAGGTTCTTCAACGTGGTCGTGAGCTGCGCATTGGCCAACTGCACAGCGTGCAGATTGAACGCAACATTCAGGAAAACTCCCTGTGCACGAGCACTTCGTTGCACGCCCAGTGCCTGCTCGATCTGCGCAAACAGTAGCTCGTCGAGCAACCCGCAACGCTCCAGCACAGGCATGAACAAAGCGGGCGAAAGGATGCCGTGGGTTGGATGGAGCCAGCGGCATAGCACCTCTACACCACAGACCTCACCGGTCTGCAGGTTGAATTTGGGCTGATACCAGGCCTGCAATTGCTGCTGCGCCAACGCCTGACGAACCGACGCCTCACTGGCCAGCGTCACGGCAGCGGCCGTGGGTTGCGCCAGAGCCGGCCTGTCGAGGGATTTGCTCAGCAGATTCGCCAGCACTTGCACATGCAAAGGCTTGCCTACATCGCCAAGCAGTTCCAGGCCAAGCAACGCCACCATCTGATGCACCGCACGACGCAGGTCTGCCGACAGCGAACTACTGATGATCACCGACTTGACCTGCCCCGAGGCCCCCACCCGCTGCAGAAACTCCAGCCCGTCCATCCCCTCCATCTGCAAATCGCACAGGGCGACATCGACCGTACCGACTTCCTGCAAGAGCGCCAGCGCCTGAGCTCCGTCACTGGCCTCGAAGATTTCGCGACAACCCAGCGTACGCAGCATGTTGACCGCCACCGAGCGCTGGAACGCATGGTCTTCCAACACCAACACACGCAGCGGCAGAGCAGGCACGGCAATTGAGTCGTCGATGCCGGGAGCATGGTGTGTCGTGGCCAATGGCGTATTCGACTCGCCAGCAGAGGTCTCAACGGTTGTGGGATTGTTCCTGAACATCAAGGTGCTCCAGCAAAGGGCCAAGGGTTTGCCGGTCCGGGGTACGGATCAGCATCAACTGTCGTCGGTGGTTGGCATAAATCGTCTGAGCCTGCGGCTGGCCGCGAACAGTGTCATGAATCACCCCGTGGCGAATCTGTGCATTGCTTGCAAAGAACCGCACCCAATCCACGCCAGTGGCGGCGATCAACCCCGCGTTGATGATCATCAGGTCAAAGTGCTGGAAGGGCTCGCTGGAGTAATGGGTCACGCCCAACAACTCACGA
Organism: Pseudomonas sp. H1_D05; assembly: GCF_054682705.1. Taxonomy (NCBI): domain Bacteria; kingdom Pseudomonadati; phylum Pseudomonadota; class Gammaproteobacteria; order Pseudomonadales; family Pseudomonadaceae; genus Pseudomonas; species Pseudomonas sp. H1_D05. Next base: position 4,076,356 of record NZ_CP162825.1, on the reverse strand, counting down.
AACGAGTGCACCCGCGTCAGTTCGCGACAGCCCAGTTCTTTAAAGGTCTTGCCGATTCGGGCGTGCAACGCAGGCTCCTCGTCGGCAATCAGAATTCGCCAGCTTTTGTAGGACATTGGTTTCGACAGAGGTAGAAAAGGTCGCCGCTCGCGGCGTAAGAGGCGACACACTAGGCAAAACAGTCGTCAAAGCATGTAGGACGAGTCTGAAAAAATACCAAGAAATCTCCGACGCCCTTTGAAGAACAACGCCACGTCGGAAGGATCCGACGTGGCAACCCGCCTCACCAAAGGTAGCGATACCCCAGGCTCACTCCGAATGGCTGTTCGATGCCATTGCCCTTGGCGTACTCGGCATCCAGCGAGATCTTGCTTTTCTCACTGACCTGCAATACGCCGCCGAAGCCGAGTTCGACGCGGTTGCCCGGCAGCTCGGCATCGAGTTTGTTGCCATTGACGCTGACCTTGCTGCTGCCGGCATGCTCGGTGATGTACGACGCTTTGACATACGGTTGGGCCTTCATGCCATTGCTTAGCTCCAGGCTGCGACCGAACAGCGAACCGACACGGCTTTGCAGTGAATCCAGATCATCGGACTTGACGCGCAGACCGTTGCTGGCGGTGTAACTGGCCCCTTGGGTGCGGGTCGCAGTGATTTCCAGTTGCGGCTCGACGAACCAGCCATCCTTCAGATTGATGCGTTTGCCAACCTCGATATCAGCACCGACACCATTAGTGCTGTAGGAACCTTTTACCGCTTGCCCCAGATTGTTCGGCGTTTTGATGTCCGTATCGAAACGGCTGTACTTCAAGACGCTGTCAACGTAGACGCCATTGTCATTGAGGTAAGTGGCGTAAATGCCGAACATGCGGCTGTCGATATCGCCCGACGCCCCTTCACCGAAATCCAGATCGGAACGCGCAGTACCGACCATGCCACCGACATAAATCTTGCCGCTGTCCACTGCGAAAGCCTTGTCGGCACCGATTTCCAGACCGCTGACGTCCTGGGAATAGGCGCGGCTGGAATGCTCGCTCACATCGAAACGCTTGCCGATGGCGCGGGTCCAGAGCCCCCCGTCATCCTCGCCCATGCGCAACTCGCCGAGGCGCTTGACCAGAGCGTTCATCTGCGCGTTCCACAGGCTGGCGCCGGCGGTGTGCGCGGCGATGGCGGCGTTGGCCCCTTTGGACAGGTTTTCCGGCGCCGGGTCGATCGGGCGCGGCGGTGGCGTCACAGGGCCCACCGGATCCACTGGATTGACCGGATCAACTGGCGTCACTGGCTCCACCGGATTGCCGGGGTCTACTGGCGTCTCTGGATCCACCGGCGTTACCGGATCAACCGGAATCGCTCCCCCGCTCGCCAGTACCCAGTCATCACCCTGTTGGCGCAAGGTATAGCGGAATGCACCCGCATCGACGTGGCCGCCATACAGGGCGAATTTCGCGCTGCCGCCGTTCGTATCGACCAACAGCAAGCGGCCATCGGAGGTCGTCGGTTCATTACCGCTATCGCCGACGATCAGCGTGTGATCACCACTGGCCATGCCGGCGCCTTGCACGATCAGCAAATCATCACGCTGATTGGCGATATCGGTATTCATCAAAATGCTGCCGCTACCGGAAAGAGCATTGACCGTAAGCGTCTTGAACGTACCGTCGCTGCCCGGCGCGAATGCCAGACGCCCGCCATTGAGGGTCAGCGAGTCCACCGTGTTCACGCCGTTCTCCATGACATTCACCGTGCCACCTGCGTCTGCCACAAGGCCATTGGCTTGGGCACCCGTGTAGAGATTGACCTGACCACCGTTGCTGACCGTACTGTTATTGGCCGTGCCAGTGGCGTACACGCTTTGGGTACCACCCTGCACGCGCGTGTCATTGGCCACCGCCCCGCCGACCAAGCCACGGCGCAGGGTTTGCTCACCGCCTGCGTTAATCACGCTGCCGTTAGCCACCGCCATGTTGATCAGGTTTTGCGTACCGCCAGCACCGACCTGACTATCGTTGGCAATCGCCATGATATCCAGCGTCTGTACGCTGCCCGCATTGATCAGCGTGCGGTTGGCCGTGGAACGAGTGACGGTCTGCTGACTGGCATTGAGCACGGTGTCATTGGCAATACCGCTGGTGCCCACCATCTGTGAGCCGCCGTTATTGACCACCGTGCCATGGCTGACGCCACTGAGAACGTTTTGTGTCGCACCATCTACTACGGTGTCGTAGGTCACACCGTTCTGAAATACGCTCTGCGTCCCACTACCGCTGACCGTGGTGCGATGGGCCGTGCCGTTGGTTCCGATCGATTGCACGCCGGTGGTAACGCTTTCGTCATAAATCACTGCCCCGCCATTGACTGAAGAGGTGTAGGCACTGGCGTGCAGTGGCAGCAAAAACGCAATGGCGACGGCCACGGCGACAGGGTTGCGCTGGAACAACGGGGAACGGGTTTTCATCAACAGAACCTCACGTGCGCCCTCTTGGGCAACGGCGTAAATAGAGTTGAGTCAGAACCTTTGAGGGAACCGGTTCGCACTCGGGGAACCGGCAATTTAGAGAATCGAAGGGACTTTCTGAGTAGGATTTTTCCTTGTCTTTGTAGGAAATTTCCCAAGAGCATTGATCGGTCTTGACCCATGCTCAGATGCAAGAAAGCGAGCCCGTTGCAGGCTCGCTTGATCGCTCATCAGCCGCGTGCACCGACCACGCTTGAACCGTAAGAGATGATGACCTCCACCCGACGGTTGAGCTGACGGGAGCGAGCATTGCCGTTATCGGCAATCGGAAATTGCTTGCCGTAGCCTTTGGTGATCAGCCGATCAGCGCCGATGCCCATTTGCTTGAGCGCGAAAGCCACGGCGTCTGCGCGCCGCTCCGACAGACGCTGATTGAAATCGTCACCGCCGACATCGTCGGTAAACCCTTCGATGCGCACCTTGCGTTCAGGGTTGGCCGCCAGATACTGCGCCAGTTGTTCGAAGTTGCGCTGGCTGCCGTACTTGAGATCGGCCTTGCCGGTGTCGAACAGCACATCGCCGAAGGTCACGACTTCCCCGCGCTGGGTTTTCTGCGCTTTCATCGCTTGCAGCGCCTTGAGCTGCTGAGTGCGCACGTCGAGTTGCACCTGGGTACGCTCGGCGTCGATTTTCTTCAGACCCGCCTCTGCTTGGCGACCGGCAATGGTCTGCTCGGCCAGGGCGATTTTCTGGCTGGCCAGATAGGCCAATTGATCGACTTGCGGTGCCTGGCGGTTCTTCTGCGACGCCTGGTCGGCCGCGTTCAACGCCGTAAAGGCAGACTTGGTTTCAATGGCTGCGAGGGTGTTGGCTTCCGGCTTGTTTTGCAGCGCCGCGAACTGTTCGCGGGCTTGCAGCAGTTGCGGGTTTTCAGGCGGTGTGGCGCAACCGGCCAGTGTCAGAGCGATCAGCGAAGCGATGGGCAACAGTTTGAAATTCGACATGAACAAGTCCTTATTGAGCGCTGGCTGGCGGATTGAAACCGGTGACCGGGTCTTGCAGCATTTCCTGCTTGAGCACCTCAATGCCATTGCGCGCGTCAGCCAGTTGTTTCTGCCATTTCACAGCGCGCGATTTACGTTCGGCGAGGTTGGCATCGGCTTCGATCTGTTCGGCCAACAACTTGGCTTGCGGGTAGTTTTTCTCACCGAGGGCGCGTTCCATCTGGAACATCTTGTCTTGCGCTGCCTTCATTTCCAAAGGTGCGTATTGGGTTGCTTCGGCCGACACCGCACGGTTGACCGCGTCCTTGGACAAGCTGATCTGTTGCTCTGGCAGCGGTGCGCTGGCGCAGGCACTCAACGCCGCAGCAACGGCCAGTCCACAGACGGCCAATCGTGCACGGGAAGACATACGTGGAAGGGTCATCAACAGCTCCAAATGTTAACCAGTGAAGTGAGCTCGGCTGTATGCCGAGACCACCGCACGTTAGCGACAGAGAGCCAGTGACGAATGTAGGAAAATTCGCAAGAAACACAGGGAAACTGGAAATAGTTTGTTACGCCAGGCGCTCGTCCAGTTGCTCCGCCAAGCGTTCCATCGATTGCTGCAAGGCATCCACCGCTTCGGTCAGAACCTGCGTGTCGAGACCTTCGCTGGCAACCTCCAGCGCTTCACAAGCCTGGATCAGTGAGTGCGCCTTGATAATGCGTGCGCCGCCCTTGACCCGGTGGGCCAGATTGGCGAGCCCGGGCATGTCGTGCTGGGTAAACAGGCGCATCAGTTTGGCCATGTCCTGCGCATTGCTCGTGGCCAGATCGCTCAACAGACTGTTGATCGACGCGCGGTCGCCACGGGTCAATTGTTCGAGGCTGCCCAGATCAATGTCACCGGTGCCGACATCGCCGGGCTCGTCTTCAGTCGGTGAACGAGGTCGTGGAACGACTGCGGCCAGACGCAGATTCAGATCCCTGAGGCTGATCGGTTTGAACAGGCAATCGTCCATGCCGGCCTCGGCGCAACGATCCTTCTCCTCGGCCAGCGCATTGGCGGTAAACCCCAACACCAGGCTGCGCGCCAATCCTCGCGTCGCCTCTTCATCGCGGATCGCCCGGGCCAGTTCGTAACCATTCATGATCGGCATGTTGCAGTCGGTGATGACCACGTCGAACGTCTGATTGCGCCAGGCACGCAGACCATGGGCGCCGTCCTCGGCATCCGTCACCCGGTGGCCCAGATAACTCAACTGCTGCGACAGCAGCAGACGGTTGGCCGGGTAATCGTCAATCACCAGAATATTCAGACAGTGACTGGCCTGCAGTGCCACGTTTTCCTCGACCGGCGCGGCGTTCAGAGGATCGAGTGTCGGTAGATTCAACCGCACCTCGATCTGCGTGCCCTGCCCCAATTCGCTGGTCAGCGCGAGGCTGCCGCCCATCATTTCGCACAAGGTGCGACTGATCATCAGCCCCAGCCCGGAGCCGCCCTGGGCCGACTGACCATGGTTGGCAGCCTGGGAAAACGGCGTGAACAATTGCGCCTGATCCACAAGCGAGATGCCGCGCCCACTGTCGGTCACGCGCAAGCAAAGGCGCAGTCGATCATCACTGCCGGTCTCGACCTGCACGCTCAATACCACCTTGCCCACATCAGTGAACTTGGTCGCATTGCTCAACAGGTTCGACAACACTTGCTTGAAACGCAGCGGATCGATTAACACGTCGACGTTGCTCAGGGCATCCAGGTCCAGTTGCAGACGCAACTGTTTCTGGCGCGCCAGGCCTTCAAAAATGCGCGCAACCGATTCAATCAGTTCACGCAGATTGGCGCGCTCCGGCGCCAGCGACAGGCGCCCGGACTCGATCCGTGCAATATCGAGAATGTCGCCAATCAGGTCCAGCAAGCCCCGCGCTGCGCCCGAGGCCACTTCAACGGCAAAGCGATCCAGCACACCTTGATCGGCCTTTTTCAGCGCCAGTTCGAGCATGCCGATGATGGCGTTCATCGGCGTCCGAATTTCATGGCTCATGGTTGCCAGGAACGTGGTTTTGGCGCGGTTGGCGTCATCGGCAACATCTTTGGCGATTTGCAGTTCCTGCAACAGATGCTGACGCTCGCTGACATCGATCCAGCCAGCGATCATGCCGTTGACTGCACCGTCGCTGCCACGATACGGCAGCATCCAGTGGTAGATGGTCAGCGCGCGGCCGTCCGCCAGATTCAGGCTACGGTCCTGGATGCTCGGCAAGCCGTCCTCCATCACCCGTAGATAATCATCCTGAAACGTCTGTGCCTGCTGCATATCGCTGAGCACGCCGTCCGTGACCAACTTGCCGATGACCGCTTCGCGCTCGGTACCAAACACTTGCAGATAACCACTGTTGCAGATCACCAGGCGACCTTCGCGATCGCGCACGTAGATCGGATGCGGCGTGCCGTCGATCAGCACGCGCATGAACTCCATCTGATCGTTCAGCGCAATTTCAGCCTGACGGCGCTTGCGCATCAACAGACGCAGATAGGCGATCCAGCCCAGCGCCACCAACAGCAACACGCCGGCGATCACGAAGCCCTGGATGATCATCGCGCGATTGCGCAGCCAGTAACTGTCGTCCACCACCACTTCGCTGCGCCAGCGGTTGGTCAACTCGTCCATTTCTTCCGGACTGATGCTCAACAGTGCCTTGTCGAGGATCGAGTACAACTCCAGCGCACCGCGATTGGTGGCCAGTGCGATGCGTGCAGGCTGGGTGCCGACCGTGCTGGTGACCTGCAATGTGTCGCGGTACTGGCGCGAGATCAAATAGCGCGCGCTGACCAGCGAATTGATCGCGCCGTCGGCCTTACCCAACGCGACCATCTCCATGGCCTCGGCGGCGTTGCCTGCCGTCACAAGTTGCACCTTGGGGAATTGCTCGATGAGGTACTCGCGCAGAATGTTGCCGCTGATCAGCGCCAGGCGCTTGCCGGCCATCTGATCCAGCGTCATCGGTTCGCCGCCACGGCGAGTGACCAGCACGAACGGGTTGATCAGGTACGGCCGGGTAAAGCGCAATTGACCTTCGCGCTCGGTGCTCGGCGTGAACGCCGCCAGCATGTCGGCCTTGCCGCTGGTCACCTCACCGATCAGGTCGCCCACCGACTCAACACGCTGTATATCGAATTGCAGGCCCGTGCGCAGGCTGATCTTGGCCAGCACATCAGCACTGATTCCGCGAAACTTTCCGGCTTCATCGACAAAAGTCAACGGCAGAAAGTTTTCGTTGATCGCGACTTTGATACGCGGATGGTGATCCAGCCAACGCTGTTCGTTCACGCTGAAATGCAGTCGATGCTGGCCGGGAATGGCCACCCCGCCGACACTCCAGCGGCGCCGGATGCTCATACGCTCTTCCGCAGGAATGACCTTCAACGCCGCATCGAGAATGTGCAACAACCGAGTGTTGTCCCGGGTCACGGCAAAACTGAAGGGCTGGGTTTCCATACGCGAAAAATCGCTGAGCTGAACGTTGTTGAGGTAGTTCTTCTTGACCAGGTAATTGGAGCTGAGCAGGTCGCCCAGATAGACGTCAGCCTGACCGAACGCCACGGCACCGATCGCCGTCAGTGTCGAGGGATACAGTTGCACGTCGGCTTTTGGGTAAAACGCCTTGACCGTTTCCGGTGGCAGGTAGTGATAGAGCATCGCCACTCGTTTGCCCGCCAGGTCTTCCGGCAGGTTGTGACTCTCATCGATGCGCGTCACCAGGGTCGGGTTATCGTCAGCGTAAGGCGAAGAAATTGCCAGTTCGGGATCCGCCGCCTCAAAACCGTTAGCGGTGCCGATCATATCGATCTGGCCGTGCTTCAGCGCCGTCAGCAGATCGCCGCGCGAGGCGTAGCGCCGGACCTCGACCGTGACGTGCAGCAATTGTTCGATCAGTTGTGCGTAATCGGCCGTCAGACCTTCGTAATCATTGCCGTTGCCGGTGATCGCAAAAGGCGCGTAATCAGGGCTGCTGTCGCCGAGCAACAGACGCCCCTTGCGGCGCAACCAGCTCCAGTCCGGCTCATCGAGTGGCACGGCATACTCGTCGACATCCGAGCGACCGAGCAATTGCAATGTATCGGGCTGCGTCGCGGCCATGGCCTGCAGCAACGACATTGAGCCGAACAGTGCCAGACCGGCCAGGCAATTTCTGACGAAAATAATCATCTAGAGCAGGTTGTTACGCTTGGCAAAATCGGCGAGGTACACCACCGACTTGACGTTGAGTTTCTCAATCAGCCGCGTCTTGTAAGTGCTGACGGTTTTGTTGCTCAACAGCATGGCTTCGCCGATTTCCTTGTTGCTCAAACCCTTGGCCAGTTGCTGCAGGATCGTCAACTCGCGATCAGACAGACTCTGAATCAGTTCCAGATCGGTGGCCTGCGCATCGCTGCGGCGCACCGAGCTGCTGGCCAGATTGGGGAAGAAGGTATAGCCGTCCATCACCACCTTGATGGCTTTGACCAACTCGTCGAGGTCGTTGGTTTTCGACATGTATCCGGCTGCGCCAGCCTTCATGCAGCGCATGGAATAGAACTGTGCCGACTGCGACGTCAGCACGAGGACCTTGCAAGACAGGTTCAGCGCGCGGATACGCGAGATCACCTCCAGGCCGTCGAGCTTGGGCATGGCGATGTCCAGAATGATCAGGTCGGGGGTATGTTCGCGGGCCAGCTGCACAGCATCGGCGCCATTGTCCGCTTCCGCGACGACTTCGAAATGTTCCTGTTTCAACAGCATCTTGACCGCAGAGCGAATGAACGGGTGATCGTCCACGATGATCGCTTTCAACATAAAAACCCCTGTAAGACGTTGATCAACTACTTGGCAACGCCACAAATAACAATGGGACAGCAGTCCAGATGCTCCACGTGCAGAACATACACGAGCACCACAGAATTGTAGGAAAATTCTTGGAAAACACCGCACAGCACCGCACAACGATCAGCGCTCGCCCTCTGGCTTCTCCAGCCATTGCAGCAAGTCATGTCCGTTCATGGGACGGGCCAGGTAATAACCCTGACCCATTTCGCACTCCAGCTCGCGCACATGCTCAAGCACCTTTGGGCTGCTGATGCCTTCGATCACCAGATCCATTCCTAACGAACGAGCCAGCACCCTCGTACTGGCGACCATCGCCCGGTTGCGTTGACGGTCGAGGTGCTGGACAAAACGGCCATCGAGTTTTATCTGGGTGAACGGCAACTGGCACATCAGCTTCAACGAGGAAAACCCGACACCGAAGTCGTCGACCGCTAATCCGCAGCCGAGCAGGCGCAAACGCAACAAGTTCTCCTGCGTGCCGGGCGGGCAATCGAGCAAACCGTTCTCCGCCAGTTCGAGCATCAGAACCGATCCGTTGAACCCGTGCCGCTCCAGCGCCCGTTTGATGTGTTCCACCAGAGCACTATGGGTCAGTTGCGAGGCATGCAGATTGAACGCCAACTGCAAGGCCACACCACGATGACGCAAAATGCCCAGCAAGTTCAGGCCCTGTTCGAGCAACTGTTTGAACATCTGGTCGGTCAAGTCATACGCCAGCACGGCGGAGAGAAAGTCGCAAGGCAACAGCGTCCCGCGCGCGGGATGCTGCCAACGCACCAGCGCTTCCACGCCGATCACCGCACCGCTGTGTAATTGAAACTGCGGCTGAAACCACGCCCGAAACTCACCCAGCGCCAGCCCGCGGCGCACTTCATCTTCGTGGGGCAACTCTTTGCTCGGTGGCGCCAGCACCGGCGGGATCCGCCCGTGTTTATAGCGATACAGCAGGCGGTTCAAGGCACGCAGCTGCACCGGCCGGCTCAGCACTCCGAGCAATTGCAGACCGCCCAGCGAGGCCATTTGCCCCAAGGTGCGCGCCAGTTCCGGGGGGAGCTCACTGCACAGCAACACCGCGCGCACCATACCGCTGTGGCTGGCAACACGGAGGAATTCCAGGCAATCGAGGCCCCGGTCAGTGAGGTCGCAGATCACGATATCGACCCCGCCCTGCAGGTGCATCTGCACCATGGCCTGCTCGGCATCCGGTGCTTGCAACACGTCACGCACGCTCAGGCGTTGCAACATCCTGACCAGCACGTTGCGGGCAAACTCATGATTTTCCAGCACCAGAATACGTGGGGAGGTCATCTTCCTTTAATCACTCAATTGACCCGGGAGACCGGATAGTGGCCTGCGCCAGCAGGGTTGAACGCAGGACTTATCCTGCGTCAATGTAGGAAATTTCCCAGAGGCTAATGCGTCATCAGTAGTAAACGATCTGCACAACCATGATCGCTTCGAACGGTCCGACTTCGGGATCGCCCAGCGACACCACCGACGCGCTGAACGGCACATCGATATGGCTGACGTCCGCCGGAAAATTCGCCAGAGGGAAAGGCTCGTTGACCTGCACCAGATTGTTGTGGGCATCGCGCACCTGAATGCCGAACTGGCTGCCTGCCGTCGGCAGAATGTTGTAAAGCCCCTGCTGGTTGGCGGTGACAAACGTCGCACCGATGTTGATCGCACTGCTGCACTTCTTTTCCAGCGCGAGGCTGAAGGGCCGGGTCGGATTGGGCGGCGAGAACCCAGTGGTGGTTTTCTGAATCACGCCAAAGTCGACAATGCCCGGCTCCGGCGTCACCGTGACGTCGACCGTGCACGCGGTGCCGACAATGTTCTGCAACCCGGAGAGTTGAAAACGGAAGTTGCCCGCCGGGTTGCTCGGCCCGCCATTCAAGCCATAGAGACCGTCGAACTGGAACACGTCGTAGGTGTCTTGCGAGGGACGCTGCAAGGGCAACAATCCGCGTTTGCGGATCACCACCTGAAACGCAATGCTGGGCGTCACCCGTGAACACGCGAGCATGTCAGCGCCGCTGGTCGCGTCCGGGCAACCACGGGATACGAATCCGCTGTTCACGCCCTGGGTCGGGTTGGAACTCCAGTCGCCGTCCCAGGCTGTCACGCCGCGATACACCAGACCGAATTCGATGCCCCACGGGGTGGCATTGAGTCCTGCCGGGTTGCCATAGAAGTAGATCGGATCGTCTTCCCTGAAGTGCAGATCGAAGAGTTTCCAGCAGTCGGCCGGCACCACATGGGTTTTCGAGCGCCAGATGATCGTGCCATCCGGCACGGTGTCCGGCACCGACACCGGGCCAATGTATTCGCTCAGGTAGCTGCCGCCGTCCAGCGACTTGCAGACCATCGCCGAAGCCAACTGCGACGCGCCCAGCAGCACTGCGGCCGCGACCAGCCGGGTCAGCGTGGAGAACAGGCTCACGGTCTCACGCCTTTGCAGACGTTCGCCACGCAGTTGAACAACGTATCGGACTGGCCACCGAAGTCATTCATGTTCGACACCCGCAAGGTGCTGAACGCGGTGTTGCTCAGGGCAAAGCGCGCATTGCCGCGTGGCGCGATCATCACCGTATCGATCGGCATTCTGGTTTTTTCCGGGCCGGCCAGCAGCCCGACCACAGTGATGTGAAACGGTGTCGGGTTATCGACAATCAGCTGTTTCGCTGCCGGGTCGATTTTCAGGTTCAGGCCCAGCGCGAGGTCTTCGCCACGCTCACGCTTCACCGCTGCCGGGCGATAGAACAATTTGATCTTCGACTGCAAGGCGATCTGCATCGAGTTGACGGCCTGGCTCTTCGGCGGAATCTCGCGAATGTTCAAATAGAACACCGACTCGCGGTCCGCCGGCAGGGCCAGTTCGGGCAATTTCACGATACGCAACACACTGCTTTCGTTCGGCTCGATGCGCTGCAGCGGTGGCAGGACCATGAACGGTGAGGTGACTTTCTGGCCACTCTCGTTTTCGATCCACGACTGCACAATAAATGGCAGCTGCGGGTTTTTGTTGCTGACTGTGACACTGACCGATGGTGCACTTTCCTCGAACACCAGCCGGGTGCGATCCGGCACCACAGCGGCGCTGGCCAACAGCGGCAGACTAAGGCCCGCGGCCAGAAACAGACGGTGAGCAGTAAACAAGGCAAAACGAGACATGATGACTCCGGGTTTATTGGAAGACGCGGTTACAGACACTGGGCAGGCTTGGCGATATTGCTCACCACGTCCTCCTCAGGAAGTTTGGCCAGACTGCATTGGCCGGCGTCATCCCAACGCGCTACCAGTTCAGCCCCAACCTTGATGCCCAACAGATAAGTGACGCCCGCCTCGCCGACGATGCCCACCTCCCGGTTGGTGTTCTTGTCCTGCACCGATGCGCCGAAAGGCACCGGTTTACCGTCGTTGCGGGTCAACACGACAAATGCGTTGCGGCCCTGCCCCGTGGCGAAATTGACGTAGCCGATGGCTCCCTCGGTCAGCGCCAGACGCTGGATCGGGTTGGACACTTCGGTGTTGAGCGGCAGTTTTTCGACGTTGACCCGCGCTTCGTAAGCCTGAAACGAGGGCAAGCCATCCATCACCGCATAGCCGTCCCGGTTGGTGCGGGTCTGCCCGGTGAAGGCCACGTCCGGTACGCCATCGGTGGACACCAGCAGGCGCGTATCGCCATTGGTGCCATTGCCATGGGCCGAGACTCCATAACGGGTGGCGACCAGCGAGCTGTCGAGTTCGCCGGTCAGCGAGCGATAGGTGCTGCCATCGGTGGAGGCCGACGCATTGGCGCGGTAACTCGAAGCGCGTTTACCGACATAGGCGTTGACGTAGCGGTTGTCGCCAACGCCGCCATACACCTGATAGTTCACGCCTTCGCCGTCGTCATGGCTGTAGCCGACACTGGCGGACGAATCGCCGGAGCCCGAGCGCTGCAGGTTACTGGAGGCCATCGAATTGCCCCCCAGTGGCACCGTCACGCCGAGGTAGATCTGCGAGTCATTCTGCCGACTGTTTTGCGTCTGGTAAGCCGACAGGTTTGCGGTGATGTTCTTGACGTTGCCAAGGGAAAAACTGCGCGCCACGGTCATGCCGAAACGATCGGCTGCCGGCGCGTCCCAATAAGTCGAATGGTCGTAGGAAAAACTCGTCGATAACCAGGAAAAATGCTTGGCCAAGGTCACCGAATAACGTTGCTTGCCTGAGTTCATCGCATAGGAATCGGCATCGCCGACAAACTGCGAAAAGTTGGTGAAGGTCTTGTCGGAAAAGCGATAACCCAAAAACCGCAGGTCGGTGCCAATGGCGTCAAAACGCTTGGAATAGTTGATTCTGTAAGAGTTGCCGGCCACGGTTTCGCCGTTCCAGCGCAGCTTCGCCCGAGACGTGGTGACATCACCAGACACTGCGCCGAATACGCCAAGGTCCTTGCCGATACCGATGGCATTCGACTGATAACCCGAGGCCGCCAGCACGCCACCGTAGATCGTCCAGTCCCTTGGCAGACCATAGGCCGCTTCCGAGGCGACAAACTCAGGCTCTGTGCCGCCGTTGCCGGTCAGGCGCGGCTGGCCGGCGGAAACCTTGTAACGCAACTCGCCTTCACGGGACAGAAACGGAACTGCGGCGGTGGCTACGGTAAACGTTTGTTCGCTGCCATCCTCTTCGCGCACGGTCACATCCAGGGTGCCTTGCACGCTGCTGTTGAGATCCTGAAGGCTGAACGCACCCGGGGTCACCGTGGTCGAGTACAACACACGACCCTGCTGGGACACGGTGACGGTCGCGTTGGTACGCGCCACGCCACTGATCAGCGGCGCATAACCGCGCAGGTTCGGCGGCAACATGCGGTCATCGCTGCTCAGGGTCGCACCGCGCAAGGCGAAGGTGTCGAACACATCGGAGTTCAGATAGTCCTCACCGACCGACAGCTTCGAACGTATCGATGGCAACGCGCGATAGGCGTACAAGCGGTTCAACTGGAACGCTTCGCCGTGGGGATCATTATTCTGGCTACCTGATTCTTGCCGCGCCTGATAATCGGCGCGGATGCGCCAGGCATCGAGGTTGACCCCGGCCGTGCCATAGCTTTGCAATGAACGCGAATCGCCGGACGGCGTATTGGTTTCGCGGCTGTTGGCGATCACTCGGTAATCAAGCAACGCGCCGTTGAGCCCGTCGCTCCAGGCGGCAGGCGGAATGTAGTTGGGATCGTCATATTCGAAGGTGGCCTGCGGCAGACTGATCGACAGCCGTCCAAGGTTTTTCATGTACTTGATCGAGGCATTTTCAATGCCACGCAAATCCACACATTGCCCCTCAGCCAGACGCGGCAGGCTTTTGAGCAACGCAGGCTTGAGACCAAAGGTCGCCACCAGGTCTTCGGGCAGACAGGCGTAACTTTCTTGCGGGTTGGCGCCGCTCTTGAACTCGATCGAACGTGAGCCGAAATAACGCTGATTGACGGTGATATCCAGCAAGTAACGACCGGGCACAGTATATTGGGCGTGGGCAAACTGTCCGAGACTGATATCGTCGTTTTTATCGATATTCAGGAACTCCGAATTAAACTCCACAGCGTTTGAATAACGCGCACAGGAGATCAACACGCAAGACACGAAAAGTTTTCGGCCGTACACGGGAAATAGCCTTTATCAGAACTTTGACGGAAAAGAAAAAAGGGGTTTTCACCCCTTTCTCTTACAACGTGCGATACCGAGGTATCAGTTGTAGGCCACGGTGAAGTTCGCAACGCTGTCTGCTTCACCGGTGGTGACGGTCGCAGAGGTGGCTTCATACATGGCGGCGAAGGTCACGGTGTTGTTGCCGTTTTGCAGCACAACCGGAGCGACCTGCTCGGTGCCGTTATCGAGCATTTCGCCAGCGCTGGCCTGCAGACGGATGCCGACGTTCTGCGCCAGACCGGTAGTGGCGAACAGGCCCGGAACCGCTGGATCCTGCACACCGCTGAAGGTGAAGCGGGCGTTCTTCTGGGTGGTGGTGTCGCAGTCGGTCAGGATGATGTCGAACTTGGTCGGCGTCGAACGATCACCGATCGCCTTGAACTGGTTCGATGGCACCTGCCCCAGGGAAACGGTCTGGTCCAGAGAGCTGGCGTCGATACCGCAGGCGCCGGATACGATTTCACCATTGAAACGTACGGTGCCAGGGTTGCCGGAAGCCGGCGTCGCAGCATTGGCGAAAGAAGCGAGACCCATGACAACGGTAGCGGCGGTAACAGCGACGATCTTTTTCATTTTTTACATCTCTTGGGATAGTTGTTTATTCGGCCCAGCGGCCTGGCTCTCCCAATTACTCATCAGCGACAACAGGCTTGCTCGCTGTAGCGAACAACCTTCATCACGGAATCTGCAACGAATGGTTCCCCCCTCTTTCCGGCCATTCCCTGCCGAACTTTCCAGGTATTCATTGCACTTCCGTAATAACGCATCGAGTCATCAGGACGCCGGGCATCTCTGCTCCGGAACAAATAGTGATCGAGACCCAAGGGTGAAAATGTAGGCTCTTTCTTGCCGCCTTGTAGGACAATTCTCAGCAACCGAAAACGATCATTCCGTGGTACTCGGACTCCAGAACGCCTGCACCACCAGCGCCGATGTGGAAATCCGCGCCACCAGCGCATCCAGTTCATCACCATCGACCGACGTCGTCGCCAGCGTCGCTTCGATTTCGATTTCATCGGCGCCGAAGGCATGCACATCAACATCGCTGGCCGGGTAGTTGCTGCGTTCAAGCTCGGCCTCAAGCAAGGCGAACACGGCGGTTTGCTGCGAGCGCCGGGCGATGACGTAAACGATGTTGGTGACTTCCGCCGAGACCACGTCCAGTGGCTGGCGGTTGATGTTGTTGACGATCGGCCGCAGCAAGGTGTTGGCGGCCAGAATGAATAGCGTGCCGAGTACGGCTTCGGCGAGCAGATCGGCCCCGGCACAGGCACCGACCGCTGCGGAGGTCCACAGGGTCGCGGCGGTATTGAGACCGCGCACGTTGCCCTCTTCGCGCATGATCACCCCGGCGCCGAGAAAACCGATGCCGGAGACCACGTAGGCGACCACACGCACCGCACCTTCGGCACCGGCGAGACGGTTGGCCATGTCGACGAAAATCGCCGCGCCGACGGCGACCAGCACATTGGTGCGCAGGCCGGCGGTGCGTTGCCGGTACTGACGCTCGAAGCCGATCAGACCGCCGAGAATGAACGCAGCGCTGAGGCTGACGAGGGTATCGAGCAGCGAATCGAGGTTGAGGTTGTTGATGGCTTGCATGTGTATCTCCCTCTTGAGAACGCATCAACTCCTTGTGGGAGCGAGCTTGCTCGCGAAAGCGGTGTGTCAGCTAACAGATGATTAACTGACTGGACGCCTTCGCGAGCAGGCTCGCTCCCACAGGGGAACGGTGTTGGCCGTGCGGTTATTGCCAGCCGAACCGGCGGATGTAGAACCCTTTCACTGCCTGGGTCAGCGCCATGTACGCCAGCAGAATCACCGGCAGGAACACGAAGTACAGCGACGGCAGCGCCTGCAGTTTGAAGTAGTGCGCCAGCGGCCCCATCGGCAGGAAGATGCCGACCGCCATGATGATCCCGGTCATCACCAGCAGCGGCATGGCCGCGCGGCTTTGCAGGAACGGAATCTTCGGCGTGCGGATCATGTGCACGATCAGCGTCTGGGTCAGCAACCCGACCACGAACCAGCCGGACTGGAACAGGGTCTGGTGATCCGGGGTGTTGGCATCGAATACGTACCACATCAAGGCGAACGTGGTGATGTCAAAGATCGAACTGATCGGGCCGAAGAACAGCATGAAGCGCCCGACGTCACCCGGCTGCCAGCGTTGTGGTTTTTTCAGCATGTCCTCGTCGACGTTATCGAATGGAATGGCGATCTGCGAAATGTCGTAGAGCAGGTTCTGCACCAGCAGGTGCATCGGCAGCATCGGCAGGAACGGAATGAACGCACTGGCGACCAGCACCGAAAAGACGTTGCCGAAGTTGGAGCTGGCGGTCATCTTGATGTACTTGAGCATGTTGGCGAAGGTGCGCCGCCCTTCGAGTACGCCCTCCTCCAGCACCATCAGGCTCTTTTCCAGGAGGATGATGTCGGCCGCTTCCTTGGCGATGTCCACCGCGCTGTCCACGGAAATACCGATGTCGGCGGTGCGCAGCGCGGGCGCATCGTTGATGCCGTCGCCCATGAAGCCGACCACGTGACCGTTGCCTTTGAGGACGCGCACGATGCGCTCCTTGTGCGACGGCGTCAGTTTGGCGAAGACGTTGGTGGTCTCTACGGCAACCGCCAGTTCGGCATCGCTCATGCGTTCAACGTCATTACCCAGCAACAAACCCTGCTGAGCAAGGCCAACTTCGCGGCAGATCTTCGCAGTCACCAGTTCGTTGTCGCCGGTCAGCACTTTCACCGCCACGCCATGTTCGGCCAAGGCTTTGAGCGCCGGCGCGGTGCTTTCCTTAGGTGGATCGAGGAACGCCACATAGCCGATCAGCGTCAGTTCCTGCTCATCGGCCAGGCTGTAAATCTCCCGACCTTCAGGCATCGAGCGTGCGGCCACCGCCACCACGCGCAAGCCTTCAGCGTTGAATGCTGCGGTGACCTGACGAATCCGGGTCAGCAATTCATCGCTCAAGGCTTCATCGACCTCACCGTGACGCACGCGGCTGCACACCGCCAGGACTTCTTCCACGGCACCTTTGCAGATCAGTTGATGTGGTTGGCCACGTCCTTCGACCACCACCGACATACGCCGACGATTGAAGTCGAACGGGATCTCATCGACCTTGCGAAACGTCGTGCCGACTTTCAGTTCACGGTGAATTTCCACGTGTTCCAGCACCGCGACATCGAGCAGGTTTTTCAGACCGGTCTGGTAGTAGCTGTTCAGGTAAGCCATTTCCAGCACGTCATCGGAGTCTTCGCCCCAGACATCGACATTGCGCGCGAGGAAGATCTTGTCCTGGGTCAGCGTGCCAGTCTTGTCGGTGCACAGCACGTCCATCGCGCCAAAGTTCTGGATCGCATCGAGACGTTTGACGATGACTTTTTTACGCGACAGGAACACCGCGCCTTTGGCCAGCGTCGAGGTGACGATCATCGGCAGCATTTCCGGGGTCAGGCCGACGGCAATCGACAGCGCGAACAGCAATGCTTCGGTCCAGTCACCCTTGGTGAAACCGTTGATGAACAGCACCAGCGGCGCCATGACGAACATGAAACGGATCAACAGCCAGCTGACTTTGTTGACGCCTTGCTGGAACGAAGTCACCGCGCGATCGGTTGCGCCGACACGCTGGGCCAGCGCACCGAAATAGGTGCTGTTGCCCGTGGTGAGAATCACGGCCACCGCCGTGCCGGAGACGACGTTGGTGCCCATGAACAGAATGTTGTCCAGCTCCAGAGGATTGCGCGTGTCGCGATCCTGCTGACGCGGAAATTTTTCCACCGGCATCGATTCGCCGGTCATCGCCGCCTGGCTGACGAACAGATCTTTGGCACTGAGCACCCGGCAATCAGCGGGAATCATGTCGCCGGCCGAGAGCACGATCAGATCGCCCGGCACCAGTTGCTTGATCGGCAACTCGCTGCGCGGTGCATCACGGCGCATCACCGTGGCGGTGTTGCTGACCATGGCTTTCAGCGCGTCGGCAGCCTGGTTGGATTTGCTTTCCTGCCAGAAACGCAGCAGCGTCGACAGCACCACCATGGAGAAAATCACCACGGCGGCCTTGAGGTCTTCGGTCAGCCACGAGATCACCGCCAACAACGTCAGCAGCAAGTTGAACGGGTTTTTGTAGCAGTGCCACAGGTGAATCCACCATGGCAGCGGCTGCTCGTGTTCGACTTCGTTGAGACCGTATTGCGCACGCAGCGCATCGACTTCGAAATCGGTGAGGCCATCGGAATGCGTGCCGAGTGACGACAGCAACACACCGCTGTCGCAATGCGCGGCATCGACCAGGGTGTTGGCCAAAGTCGGCGGGACTTCACGGCTGACCGTGGTGTCGTTGATCGATTCCAGCAGCGCCAGACGACGGAAGTGCCGGGCGATGTGGCGGGTCCGCAGAAAACCTGCGAAGAATTCCTTGAGCGTAAGTTTCATGGCTGTTGCCCCTATGGTCAGCCGGGAAACCGTCAAGCAGGTACGGCCGCGCCTCGTCCGCCGGAAAAACCGGCACGGCAAGGCTTGGCGCGCCAGTCAGAAACGACAGGCGTGTCGATAGGGCTGCGATGACGACAATAAAGTCGCAATCACGCTCTGTTCAGCGTCGATGAGAAGGAACGTCCAGACATGGCCCAGGACGGGTCATGCACGGGATGCCGCTGCTCGCTGTTACGGCGAGACAACGGCAGAGAAAGGCTGCGCGTTATCTTGCCGAGAATCTGCCGGTTACCGAGACCGGCCGACAACTGTCACTCGAACAAGTACCCACTGTGGGTCTCCGCTATTGATGAAAACGCGCGAAGCTTACGCCCCGATGTCTGGAGAGTAAACCCGCAAAAGGCAGTGTGTCGGGGAATGTGGGGGATGTTCAGGAAGGGTTCAGGAACGAATTTTTGCGGTGTTCTTGAAGGCCCCTTCGCGAGCAAGCTCGCTCCCACATTTGTCCGGCGTACACAGAACCATTGTGGGAGCGAGCTTGCTCGCGAAAGCGGTATGTGAGGCGCTAAAAAATCAACTGGCCGTCGCCAACAGCAGATCCGCCATCGACCGATGCCCACGGTTCTTGCCATGGTCATACAAAGAACCGGCAATCTCGTCCGCACGAATCGGCAGCACCGACAGCAGCGTATCGCTCAGACCATGGCTGGCCTGGCAGAAGCCCTGCATGTAGATGCCGGCCTGGCAGCGTTCGTCGGTGATCAGTTTGTAATTGCGATCGACCTCGAAATCACCCAGGTATTCTTCCAGCGGTGCCAGCAGTTTGCGGTGCATCTGCCGCTCGTAACCAGTGGCCAGGACCACCGCATCGTAGTTGCGTACGCTGACTTCGCCGGTGGCGTTGTTGCGCACGGCCAGTTCGATACCGTTTTCGGTAGCGGTGGCTTTCTCGACGGTGGTCAGGGTACGGAACGCGTGACGGGCAACTCCGGAAACCTTCTGGCGATAGAAGATGCCGTAGATGCGCTCGATCAGGTCGATGTCGACCACCGAATAGTTGGTGTTGTGGTACTCGTTGACCAGACGCTCACGCTCGACGCTGTTCTGCTGGAACACCAGATCAGTGAACTCAGGCGAGAACACTTCGTTGACGAACGGGCTGTCGTCGGCGGGCTTCAAGGCCGAGCCGCGCAGGATCATGTCGACCTGCACCGAAGGGAACGAATCGTTCAGATCGATAAAGGCCTCCGCCGCGCTCTGCCCGCCACCAATGATCGCGATGCTCATCGGCTGATTGTTCACGCACGGCTGCTTGGCCATTTGCGAGAGGTATTGCGAGTGGTGGAACACGCGGCTATCGCCCTTCAGCGCTTTGAACGCCTCCGGAATACGCGGTGTGCCACCGGCGCTGACCACCACCGAACGGGTGGTGCGTACATGTTGCAGGCCCTGGCTATCGCGGGAAATCACGCGCAGCGCTTCAACCTGGTGGTTGTGCAGCACGGGCTCGATGGTCAGCACTTCTTCGCCGTAACGGCTCTGCTCGGTGAACTGCCCGGCGACCCAGCGCAGGTAGTCGTTGTACTCCATGCGGCACGGATAGAAGGTGCCGAGGTTGATGAAGTCGACCAGACGACCGTGATATTTGAGGTAATTGACGAACGAGTACGGGCTGGTCGGATTACGCAGGGTCACCAGATCCTTGAGGAAGGAAATCTGCAACTCGCTTTGCGTCGACAGGGTGTTGCCGTGCCAGCTGTAGTTGGCCTGCTTGTCGAGGAACAGCACATCCAGTTCGCCCTGAGTCGGGCCGCGCTCTTGCAGAGCGATGGCCAGCGCCAGGTTCGAAGGGCCGAAACCGACGCCGATCAGGTCGTGAACGATGGGCGATGCAATTGCCTGTGTCATTTCCAGTGTCCTCTGGATGAACCCCTCAACGCGGGGATAAAGCCTGGGTGGCCTGACCGGCCTGAATCAGGTCAGCAGGTCGTCTGTTGAGTAGGAACGAGGACGATGAACGGAAATTTAACCAGCAAGGATCAATGGGCGTCCCATTGTTTGATCCGCAAGCGGCAATGTTTCATGGCGTTGACGATGTGCTTTTCCACCAACGCCTTGGAAATCCCCAGGTGCTCGGCAATTTCCGGATGGGACAGACCATCGATCTTGCGCAGCAGAAAACTTTCCCGGCAGCGCGGCGGCAACTCGGCCAACGCGCGCTGAAGCATTTCCAGACGTTGACCGTGGTCGAGGGTGCCGTGGGGCGACGGGGTGAAATAGCGCTCTTCGCTGTCCAGCACATCGAGCGATTCGACCTGGCGCAAGGCGTTGCGCCGATGATCGTCGATGACCAGATTCAATGCCGTGCGATAAAGAAAGGCCCGCGGTTGTTCGATCGGTGTGTCGCTGGAACGCTCCAGTACCCGCACATAAGCGTCATGCACCACATCTTCGGCCACCTGACGGTTGCCCAGCTTGGCGTTAAGGAAACACACCAGCTCGCGATAGTAGTTTTCCAACATGACTCCCGACCGCATCGATGCAGTTCCTGTCCTTGAGCACACTGATCCAGCCGCCGCAAACGCAGTAGCAAGATAGTGGCAACGTGAGGTGCGTAATTTATAGTAATTCTCATATAGATTTAAAGAGTTGTTTCCACATCCGCCCCAAATAGTCGCGCCTGGCTACCTGTTACTTGATGTGTACGGCGCTTAAATTCCCTTGTGCATTCATCGTTTACAGGACAGCTCCCCGTATCTGTCGTGCCATGCGACAGCTTTCAGCGCCTCTGCACGCCTGTGTACTGGCCGAATGACGGGCCGATTCCACTGGCCGGAACCCTGCATGAAACGTCCCCGCCCCGCCCGACGCGCTCTGTTCGCCGCCCTTTGCCTGATTCCCGTGATCGCCGTTGCCGCGTGGCAAGTCCTGCCGCCCGGGCGCGACGCCCTCGCCACGGTGCAGGTGACCCGCAGCAGTATCGAAAACAGCGTGACCGCACTGGGCACGCTGCAGCCACGCCGTTATGTGGACGTCGGTGCGCAGGCGTCCGGGCAGATCCAGAAGATTCATGTCGAGGCTGGCGACACGGTCAAGGAAGGCCAGTTACTGGTAGAGATCGACCCCTCCACGCAAAAGGCCAAACTGGATGCCGGGCGGTTTTCCATCGAAAACCTCAAGGCACAGTTGCAGGAGCAACGCGCCCAGCACGACCTCGCGCAACAGAAATACCAGCGCCAGCAGAAACTCGCCGCCGGTGGCGCCACCCGTGAGGAAGACGTGCAGACCGCCCGCGCCGAAGTCCGCGCCACCCAGGCCCGCATCGACATGTTCCAGGCGCAGATCCGCCAGGCTCAAGCCAGCCTGCGCAGTGACGAAGCGGAGCTCGGCTACACGCGCATTTATGCACCGATGAGCGGCACCGTCGTGGCCGTCGGCGCCCGCGAAGGCCAGACGCTCAATGCGCAGCAGCAAACCCCGCTGATTCTGCGCATCGCCCGGCTCTCACCGATGACCGTGTGGGCCGAGGTTTCCGAAGCAGACATCGGCCACGTCAAACCCGGCATGACCGCCTATTTCACCACGCTCAGCGGCGGCGCTCGGCGCTGGAGCAGCACCGTCCGGCAGATTCTGCCGGTGCCGCCGCGCCCGCTCGAACAGAATCAGGGCGGCAGCCCCACCAGCGGTCGCAGCGGCAGCGAACGCGTGGTGCTCTACACCGTGCTGCTCGACGTCGACAACGCCGACAACAACCTGATGACCGACATGACTGCGCAGGTGTTCTTTGTGGCGCAACAGGCGCAAGACACCCTCACCGTGCCCAGCGCCGCCCTGCAACCCGGCTCACGCCCACAATGGCAGCGGGCGCAGATCGTCGCCGCCAATGGCGAAATCCAGTCCCGCGAAGTGCGCACCGGCATCAGCGACCGCTTGCGCACCCAAGTGCTTGAAGGCCTGGCCGAAGGCGATCACATCCTCAGCGCGCCGGCCACCGGCAGCGGAGGCTGAATGCAAACGCCACTGATTGACTTGCGGCAGATCCGCAAAGCCTATGGCGGCAATGACAGCCCGCTGGTGGAAGTATTACGCGGCATTGATCTGTCGATTCATGCCGGTGAGTTCGTCGCCATCGTCGGGGCGTCCGGCTCCGGCAAGTCGACATTGATGAATATCCTCGGTTGTCTCGACCGCCCTACCAGCGGTGAATATCGCTTCGCCGGAGAAGACGTCGCCCGACTCGACAGCGATGCGCTGGCCTGGCTGCGCCGCGAAGCGTTTGGTTTTGTATTCCAGGGTTATCACCTGATTCCGTCCGGCTCCGCCCAGGAAAACGTCGAAATGCCGGCTATCTACGCCGGTACCCCGGCCGCCGAACGCCACGCCCGGGCCAGTGCTTTGCTGGAGCGGCTCGGCCTGGGCAGCCGCACCGGTAACCGCCCGCATCAGCTTTCCGGCGGTCAACAACAACGGGTGTCGATTGCCCGGGCGTTGATGAACGGCGGCCACATCATCCTCGCCGACGAACCCACCGGCGCCCTCGACAGCCACAGCGGCGCCGAGGTCATGACCCTGCTCGATGAGCTCGCCAGTCAGGGCCATGTGGTGATTCTCATCACCCACGACCGCGAAGTCGCACAACGAGCCAAGCGCATCATTGAAATTCGTGACGGGCTGATCATCAGCGACACCGCCGAACACCCGTCAGCGCCACCGCGCAGCGCCAACCCCGGCGCCCTGCAAGCGGTGGATCTGCGCCAGCGCCTGAGCAGCGGCAGCACCCAGACCGGCGCCTGGAAAGGTGAACTGGTCGACGCCGTGCAAGCGGCGTGGCGGGTCATGTGGATCAATCGTTTTCGTACTGCGCTGACCCTGCTCGGGATCGTCATCGGCGTGGCCTCGGTGGTGGTGATGCTCGCGGTGGGCGAAGGCAGCAAACGCCAGGTGATGGCGCAAATGGGCGCCTTCGGTTCCAACATCATCTACCTCAGCGGCGCCGCACCCAATCCGCGCACACCACCGGGCATCATCACCCTCGACGACGTCGCCGAACTAGCCGCCCTGCCCCGGGTCGAGCGGATCATGCCGGTCAACGGCTCGACCGCTGGCGTGCGTTTCGGCAATGCCGACCACAGCAGTTACGTCGGTGGCAACGACACCAATTTTCCGAGCATCTTCAACTGGCCGGTGGTTCAGGGCAGTTACTTCAGCCAGGCCGATGAAGACAGCGCCGCCGCCGTGGCCGTGATCGGCACCAAGGTGCGCGACAAGCTGCTCAAGGATGTCGCCGACCCGATCGGCCAATACATCCTCATCGAAAACGTGCCGTTTCAGGTGCTCGGTGTTCTGGCGGAAAAGGGCTCGAGCTCCGGCGACTCCGACAGCGACAACCGCATCGCCGTGCCCTACTCGGCGGCCAGCACGCGCCTGTTCGGCAGCCGTAATCCGGAATACGTGGTGATCGCCGCCAAGGACGCACGCAAAGTCAAAGACGCCGAGCAGGCGATCGAACAGGCGATGCTGCGGCGGCACAACGGCAAGAAGGATTTCGAACTGACCAACAACGCCGCAATGATTCAAGCCGAAGCACGCACGCAGGGCACGCTGTCGCTGATGCTCGGCGCCATCGCCGCGATCTCGTTGCTGGTCGGCGGTATCGGGGTGATGAACATCATGCTCATGACCGTGCGCGAACGCACCCGGGAAATCGGTATCCGTATGGCCACGGGCGCGCGCCAGCGCGACATCCTGCGCCAGTTTCTCACCGAAGCGGTGATGCTTTCGGTGGTCGGCGGCTTGGCCGGTATCAGCCTGGCGATGCTGGTCGGCGGCGTGCTGTTGTTCAGCGGCGTGGCGATCGCGTTTCAATGGCTGGCCGTCATCGGCGCTTTCGCCTGCGCGCTGGCCACCGGCGTCCTCTTCGGCTTCATGCCTGCCCGCAAGGCTGCCCGGCTCGACCCGGTCACGGCCCTTACCAGTGAATGATCGACCTATGAAAGCGCCACTGACCATCCTTGCCGCCAGCCTGTTGCTGGCGGCCTGTAACAGCCCTGCGCCACGTCCCGACAGCGGCGTGCTGCCACCGGCCGCGTGGCAATCGCCTGAGCATCCCGGTGCCGTGCAGAGCAACCGCCAATGGTGGACGCAGTTCGGCAGCCCCGAGCTGGATCGTCTGGTCGAACAGGCGCGAGTGGGCAGCCATGACCTCGGCGCCGCCGTCGCCCGGGTCAGGCAGGCCCAGGCCAGTGCGACGATTGCCGGCGCCCCGCTGCTCCCGGAAATCAAGGCCGGTCTCAATGCCAATCGGCAGAAACTGTTGCACGGCAAAGGCTACAGCCAACTCGACGTCAGCCCGGATAATCGCTCGCTGGATTACTACGACGCCGAGCTGAGCGCCAGTTACGAAATCGACTTCTGGGGCGGTAAACGCGCAGCACGCGACAGCGCCGTGTTCGGTGTACAGGCCAGCGAATTCGACCGTGCCACCGTCGAACTGACCCTGCAAAGCGGCGTGGCCAGCAGTTACACCCAAGCCTTGGCGTTGCGCGAACAGGCACGCATTGCCGAGCTCAATCTGGCCAATGCGCAGAACGTTCTGCACCTGGTGCAAACCCGCTTCGACGCCGGCAGCGCCACCGCGCTGGAACTGGCCCAGCAAAAAAGCCTGGTCGCCGAACAGCAGCGCAAATTGCCACTGGTGCAGCAACAGGCCCGCGAAGCCTTGATCACCCTCGCCGCCCTGCTCGGCCAACCGGTGCAGGCAGTGTCGGCACCGCAACAGTCATTCGAACAGTTGCAATGGCCGAACATCGCCAGTGGCGTGCCCAGCGATCTGCTGAGCCGGCGTCCGGACATCGCCAGCGCCGAAGCCAAACTGGCGGCGGCCCAGGCTGACGTCAGCGTGGCCCGCGCCGCCATGCTGCCGAAAATCACCCTGACCGCCAGCCTCGGCACCGGCGCCGATCTGGCGGCGGAGCTGCTGCGCACCACGTTCTACAACCTGTCTTCCGGATTGACCGCGCCAATCTTCAACAACGGCCGCCTGAGCGCCGAGCGCGACAAGGCCAAGGCGCGTCAGGACGAACTGCTGGAAACCTATCGCGGGGCGATCATCAATGGCTTTGCCGACGTGGAGAAAGCCCTGAGCAACATTCGCGGCCTCGATGAACAGCGCCAGTGGCAAAGCGAAGAACTGAGCCAGGCGCAGACCGCGTTCGACATTGCCCAGAGCCGCTATCAGGCCGGTGCCGAAGATTTGCTGACGGTGCTGCAAACCCAGCGCACCTTGTATGCGGCGCAGGATATGAATGTGCAATTGCGCCTTTCGCGCTTGCAGGCCAGCATTGCCCTGTACAAGGCACTGGGCGGGGGCTGGCAGGTTATCTGAGCGAAAACTATCGACTGGACTGACGCCTTCGCGAGCAGGTCAGGCAACCAAGATCCCAGGCAAAAAAAATCGCAGCACCAGGCTGCGATTTTTTTTGCGCTCAGAGTTGCCGCCCTTTCACTTTCAGATGCCGCGCGTACCACGGTCGCTGCGGTACTTTGCGGAACAGGTCGGCCATGTTGTCTTCATCGCCAAAGGTGATGCGCAACGCCAGCTTCATCGTCTCAGGATCCATCTCCACCGAGCGCCCGATCTGCAACCCCGGCACGGTGCTGCAGCCATGGGTGTCTGGCCCCAGCCACGGGTCATCGACCTCAACCCAGCGACCCGGCGCAAACCACGGCACACCGTTGACTTCCAGCCGGCTGACTTCGCCCGGGTGAAAGCGCTCGTGGGCGCGGAACCAGTCTTCGATGCGATCATCGATCCAGCCGTGGAAACGCCAGAACACCGGGTTCACATGGGAGGAAAACGGGTCGCCGAGAAAGTCGTTTTCCGGCGCATACCAACGCGCGGCAAAATCCGCCTGATCGCGCGCCATCGGCACCGGAATGTCGTTGGACGGATCCCGCGCCACCGACGCCCAGCGCATGTGCAACCAGTCGTGCAGGCCCAGTTCGACTTCCGAGCCGAACTGGCCGAGGCTGAGTTTCGCCAGGTAGCGCGGGTCGCGGTACTGCGATTCCCAGACACTGGAAATTACTGTGATAGGTCTCGGCCGCTTTGATATCGCTGACCCACTTGGTGTATTCGTCATCACCTTCGGTCAGCCACGTCGGTGGCAGTGCATCGCCGTCGTGATTGTCGAAGTAGCGGGCGAAGCCCTGGCGGTCGCGTTCCAGCTCCGGCTGCGGCATCGGGAAGGCCTGCCACGACGGCAGATCCTGCATCGAACGGGCCTTGCCGAGCATGTGCCGGTGCATGAAGAAAAAATCGATGCCAGAGCCGTTACGATCCTTGCTGGGCCCACGGGCATCGCGCTCTTTGTCTCGCGGCCCCGGCTGCCAGCCAATACCGCGCAGGGCGTCGCGTTTTTTCTCCGAGAGCTTGTGCCACTTGTCGCGGCTGGCGTGCCAGAGCTGGTGGAACAGGCGATGTTCCGGCGCCACCAGCCACGCCAACAGCGTCGGGTTCAAACCGGTGCGCTCGCGGGCTTCGGGAAAACGCCGTTTGATGGCGATGAAATGATTGTCCAGTTCGGGCAGCGCCAACGGCCGATCGAGGCGCAACACTTGCCCGGTGAACGTACCGCTGCCGGCATTGCCGAACGCCGCCCAGACTTCGTCGAGTTTGACTTTGAATTCGTAGACCGGCGGCGCGTGCGGCGCATCGGTGCGCATCAGCCGCCAGTACATTTCGGCGCCGGTGCCCGGCGCCAGATCGCCGATCACTTGGTAACGCGCAGGCGCTTCTGAGCGCAGGCTGGCACCGGTATCGAGAAACCCGCGCAAACCGCGCCCCCGGTGGGCAATGTCGAGAAACAACTCGAGGCCGTCGCGTGGCAAGCCATCAAGCCCCGCCGCAGATCCGCTGAAACGGATATCCCAGACGCCGCGCAGGTTGTCCGCCAACTGCTGTCCGGCGGTATCGGCCAGATCGACCGTAGCCTCGCCCGGGGTGATCGGAAACTCCTCGCGGGTCAGCTCACGATGTGCATAAAAAGCGGCAGGCAGCGCCGCGCCCGTGAGTGCCATGCCCGCCATGAACCAGCGTCGAGAGATCGTCATTGCCCTACCTGTGTCAGCCATGAAGCAGGCTTTATCCAAGCTAGAACGTTTGCTCGCCGGGGAAATTTACGGCCCCGGCAAAAGATCGCTACGCGCCGTCAGCGCTTTTCCTGCGCGCGACTAAATTACCCGCCCGGCCACTCGTTCCTCCCAGATAGCAAAGGCCCCTGCGCCTGCACCTCGACGGCGAACCTGAATGAGATGGCAATGACAAAACCGCGTTCGAAAAAGGCTCTATTTATCGGCCTGCCGCTGGCCTTGGCGATCAGCGCCGGCGCAGGGTTTCTGGCTTGGGATTACTGGTTTCGGGACAACCCTGGCTACCCGGTAAAAGTGATGAAACAGGCGACCGAGTTGCAGGATCGCATTCTCTCCTTCGACAGCCACATCACCGTACCGCTGAGTTTCGGCGCCCACGGCAATGAAGCCGACAAGGACGGCTCCGGCCAGTTCGACCTGATCAAGGCCAATCGCGGGCGCTTGTCGGGCGCTGCGCTGACGGTGTTCGGCTGGCCGGAAATGTGGAACGGCCCGAACGCCCCGCATCGCCCCACCGAAGGTTTTGTCGAAGAAGCCCGCAACCAACAGGAAGTCCGTTACAAGATCATCACCGGCATGGTCCGCGACTTCCCCAATCAGGTCGGCATCGCCTACACCCCGGATGATTTCCGCCGCCTGCATGGCGAAGGCAAGTTTGCGATTTTCATCAGCATGCTCAACGCTTACCCGCTGGGCAACGACCTGAGCAAACTGGACCTGTGGGCCGGACGCGGCATGCGCATGTTCGGCTTCAGCTACATCGGCAACAACAGTTGGGCGGACTCCTCGCGGCCGCTGCCGTTCTTCAATGACTCACCGGACGCCCTCGACGGTCTCTCCGATATCGGCAAGCAAGCAGTGCAGCGTTTGAACGATCTGGGCGTGATCATCGACGTTTCGCAGATGTCGACCAAAGGCCTGGAACAGGTTGCACAGCTGAGCCGCACACCGCTGGTGGCCTCGCACTCGGCGCCGCGTGCGGCGGTGGATATTCCGCGCAACCTCAGCGACAAGGAATTGCAGCTGATCAAGAACAGCGGCGGCGTGGTTCAGGTGGTCGGCTTCTCGCAGTACCTCAAACCGCTGACTCAGGGCACGCAGGACAAACTCAATGCCCTGCGCGCACGCTTCGATCTGCCGCCACTGCCAAACCTGGCCATGGCGCTGATGCCGGGCGATCCGATCATCACCGCATGGTCGGAACAGAAACTCGGCCAGTACGCCAGCGGCCTCTACGGCATCCTTGAAGAAGAGCCGAAAGCCACCCTCAAGGATCTCGGCGACGCCATCGATTACACCGTGCGCAAAATCGGTATCGACCATGTTGGCATCTCGTCCGACTTCAACGACGGCGGCGGCATCAAGGGTTGGGAAAACGTTGGCGAAATCCGCAACGTCACCGCCGAATTGATACAGCGCGGCTACTCCGAAGCGGACATCGCCAAGCTGTGGGGCGGCAACTTCATGCGCGTCTGGGATCAGGTGCAGAAATCCGCGAAACCGGCACTGATTTCCCGTCAGGACACTGCCAAGCCATGACAGACCGCCGGACTTTTCTGAAACAGGCTGGCGTGGTCGCGGCCGCCCTGCCGCTTGGCGCCAGCCTGACAGCACCGGCCATGGCGACGACCGCTCCCGTGGCCTCCGCGAACAAATGGACGCAATTGCGCCGGTTGTTCGATCAGGATCCACAGGCGATCCACTTCGCCAATTTCCTGATTACCTCTCACCCCAAACCCGTGCGCGAGGCCATCGAACGCCATCGCGCCGCGCTTGACCTGAACCCGGGGCTGGCCATGGACTGGGATTTGGGGAGCGACGAACAATTGCAGGAAAACGTGCGGGTCTGGGCCGGCAAATACCTGCAGGCCAAACCCGGCCAGATCGCCCTCACCGGCAGCACCACCGAAGGGCTGGCGATGATTTATGGCAGCGTGCAGGTGCGCCCTGATCAGGAAATCCTCACCACCGAACACGAGCACTATTCCACCCGCAACATCCTCGATTTCCGCAGCCGCCGCGATGGCACCCGGGTGCGCAAACTCAGGCTGTTCGAAACGCCGCAAAGCATTTCCCTGGATCAAGTGCTCGACACCATCAACCGCAACATCCGCCCTGAGACCCGCGTCCTCGGCATGACCTGGGTGCATTCGGGCAGCGGTGTGAAATTGCCGATCAGCGACATCTCGCGGCTGGTTGATGAACACAACCGTCAACGTGACGACAAGGATCGCCTGATCTACGTGGTCGACGGCGTGCACGGTTTCGGTGTCGATGACCTGAGTTTCCCGCAGATGAACTGCGACTTCTTTATCGCCGGCACCCACAAATGGATGTTCGGCCCGCGCGGCACCGGCATCGTGTGCAGCCGCAGCGAAGAGCTGAAATACGTCAGCCCGAGCGTGCCGACGTTCTCCGAAGCCACCTCTTTCGCCACGATCATGACCCCGGGCGGTTACCACGCTTTCGAGCATCGCTGGGCGGTGGACGAAGCGTTCAAGTTGCACCTGCAACTGGGCAAGGCCGAGGTTCAGGCGCGCATTCATCAGCTCAACAGCTACCTGAAGCAGCGCCTGCGCGAGCAGGCGAATATCGAACTGGTGACCCCGCTCGATCCGCAGTTTTCTGCCGGTTTCACGTTCTTCCGGGTCAAGGGTCAAGACAGTGATGCAGTCGCCACCTACCTGATGCAAAACCGGGTGATCTGCGATGCGGTCAGCCGTGATGTCGGCCCGGTGATTCGCACCGCGCCCGGCCTGCTCAACAACGAAGCCGAAGTGGACCGCTTCATGGCCATCCTCGGCAAAAAACTGCGCGCCTGAACCTTCGCCTCCCGTTTTCCTTTCACAGAGACGACTCATGAAAAAGCCTCACGCCTGTTTCACCTTCAAGGCCTTGCCCGCGCTGGCCCTGACCGCGCTGTGCGCCGGCCTGCTGCCCGGTGCAGCTCAAGCGGCGACAGCGCCGGCGCCGGGCAAAGTGTTCAAGGACTGCAAGGACTGCCCGGAAATGGTCGTGCTGCCGACCGGCACCTTCACCATGGGCACCCCGGACGACGAAGTCGGCCGCGAACCGGACGAAGGCCCGCGCCACGCAGTGACCTTCAGCAAACCCTTCGCCATCAGCCGCTTCCAGGTGCTGGTCGGCGAGTGGGACGCGTACGTGCGCGAAACCGGCAACAAGCCTTACGACTTCGATGATCGCCCGGGTCGCCGCTGCACCGCCGGCAAACCGGAATTCAAACAGAGCGCCCGCGACCCGGCCGTGTGCATGAACGTCGCCGAAGCCCAGGGCTACATCGATTGGTTATCGAAAAAGACCGGCCACGCGTATCGCCTGCAAAGCGAATCGATCCGCGAGTACGCCGCACGCGGCGGCAGCACCGGGCCCTTCCCTTTCCCGTTCGATGAAGGCAACAACTACCAGATCTCCAGACACGCCAACACCTACGGCGCCGCCGACGGCTACAACTTCACCTCCCCTGCCGGGACGTTCCCGGCCAATGCCTTCGGCGTTTACGACGCCCACGGCAACGTCTACGAATGGACCGCCGACTGTTATCACAAGGACTACTCCGGCGTACCCAACGACGGTCGCCCATGGACCCAGGAAAACTGCGAGCGTCAGGTCATGCGCGGTAACGATTGGGGCGAGGCGCCGGTGTTCTCGCGCTCCGGCAACCGCAACAGCAGCTGGCCGACCAGCAAAGGCGACTGGCTCGGGTTTCGCGTAGTGCGCGACCTCTGATCCTGCCCATCCCGACCGCAGCCCCGCCTGCGGTCGTTTAAAGAAAGTCCGTGACCATTCGTTTTCCTTAAGTACCGGCACTCCCTCCGCACCGAAGCAGGAATCCTCCATGACCAAGCCTACGCGTGGGGCGATCAACGAATTGTTCGCCTTGCTCAAGCCCTTCCGCCTGATCGTCTCTGTGTCCATCGTGCTCGGCATGATCGGCGGCCTGAGCGTCACCGTGCTGCTGGCGACCATCAACAATGCCCTGCACTCCGACGACGGCCTGACCCGCACCGTGGTAATGATCTTCGCGGGCCTCTGTGCGTTGGCCTTGTTGACGACGATTTTGTCCGACATCGGCACCAACTACGTCGGCCAGCACATCATCGCCAAATTGCGCAAAGAGCTGGGGGAGAAGGTCCTGTCGGCGCCGATCGACCAGATCGAACGCTACCGCAGCCATCGGTTGATCCCGGTGCTGACCCACGACGTCGACACCATCAGCGACTTCGCCTTCGCCTTCGCCCCGCTGGCAATTTCCATGACCGTCACCCTCGGCTGCCTCGGCTATCTGGCCATGCTGTCCTGGCCGATGTTCCTGATGATGCTGGTGGCCATTGCCATCGGCACGACCATTCAAGCGATTGCCCGGGCCAAGGGCATGCGCGGTTTCTACGCTGCACGCGATTCCGAAGATGAACTGCAAAAGCACTACAACGCGATTGCCGAGGGCGCCAAGGAACTGCGCATTCACCGTCCGCGTCGCCAGCGCATGTTTGTCGCCGGTATTCAGAAAACCGCCGAGAAGATCTGCGACACCCAGATCAAATCCATCAACACTTTTGTGATCGCCAAGTCCTTCGGTTCGATGCTGTTCTTCGTGGTGATCGGCATGGCGCTGGCCCTGCAATCCTTCTGGCCCAGCGGCGACAAAGCGGTGATGAGCGGCTTCGTCCTGGTGCTGCTGTACATGAAGGGGCCGCTGGAGCATCTGGTCAGCACGTTGCCGATCATCAGCCGTGCGCAAATTGCCTTCCGCCGTATCGCCGAACTGAGCGAGCAATTTTCCTCGCCCGAACCGCATCTGTTGCTGGAAGACCAAGGCAAGAAACCCGGTGCGGTCAACAGCCTGGAACTGCACAACGTGCGTTACGCCTTCCCACCCGTGGAAGGCAGCGAACCGTTCCGTCTGGGGCCGGTCAACCTGCGCATCGAACAGGGCGACATCGTGTTTATCGTCGGTGAAAACGGCTGCGGCAAAACCACACTGATCAAACTGCTGCTGGGCTTGTACGCGCCAACCGAAGGCGAAATCCGCGTCAACGATCAGCCGATCACCGCGCTCAATCGCGATGACTACCGGCAGAATTTCACGACGATTTTTGCCGACTACTACCTGTTCGACGATCTGATTCAGGGCGACCGCGAAGTCCCGCAGGACGCGACCCGCTACCTCGAACGTCTGGAGATCGCGCACAAGGTCAGCGTGCGCGACGGCGCGTTCAGCACCACCGATTTGTCCACCGGCCAGCGCAAGCGCCTGGCCCTGGTCAATGCCTGGCTCGAAGAGCGGCCGGTGCTGGTATTCGATGAATGGGCGGCCGATCAGGACCCGACGTTCCGGCGAATTTTCTACACCGAGTTGCTGCCTGACCTCAAACGTCTGGGCAAGACCATCATCGTCATTTCCCACGATGACCGTTACTTCGACGTCGCCGATCAACTGGTGCGCATGGAGGCCGGCAAGGTCAAGAGCGAACTGCAAACCGCTTGATCGACGAGGCCGCGGTCTGGCCGGAAAAATAATTTTCCGGTTTGCCGCGGCTTCCTCGTCTTAATGAGATGAATAAGAACCATTAACAACTATACCTGCCAAGGTCTTAACCTCATGTCCGCATCCCGTTTCATGCTTCGCCCTCTGACTCGAGCCCTGCTGATGCACGGCGCGACACGCACTCGACTGGCCGGCACCGGCCTTGGTCTGGCACTGACACTCACGTCAGCCCCGTATGTCCAGGCCCAGGAATGGACCCTGAACATCCCGTCGCAGCCACTGGCGCAGGCGCTGCAAACCCTCGGCCAGCAAACCAGTCTGCAAATCATCTACAGCCCGGAAAGCCTGCAAGGTCTGCGCTCCAGCGCGCTCAACGGCCGCTACCAGGATGATGAGTCGCTCAAGGCGATGCTCAACGGTACCGGCATCCGCTACCAGCGTGACGGCAACACCGTGACCGTGCTCGGCCCGGCCACCGGCAGCGCGATGGAACTGGCCCCGACCAACGTCAACGCCAGCCGCCTGGGCGCCACCACTGAGGGCAGCAACTCCTACACCACCGGCGGCGTGACCATTGGCAAGGGCGTGCACTCGCTGAAGGAAACCCCGCAGTCGGTCACGGTGATGACCCGCAAGATGCTCGATGACCAGAACCTCAACACCATCGAACAGGTGATGGAGAAGACCCCGGGCATCACCGTGTATGACTCGCCCATGGGCGGCAAGTATTTCTACTCCCGCGGCTTCCGCATGTCCGGTCAGTACCAGTACGACGGCGTGCCGCTGGATATCGGCAGCAGCTACGTGCAGGCCGATAGCTTCAACAGCGACATGGCCATTTATGACCGCGTGGAAGTTCTGCGTGGCGCAGCCGGCATGATGAAAGGCGCAGGCGGCACCGCCGGTGGCGTCAACTTCGTGCGCAAACGCGGCCAGGACACTGCGCACACGCAGCTCTCGCTGTCGGCAGGCACCTGGGACAACTATCGTGGCCAGGTCGATACCGGCGGCCCGCTCAACGATTCCGGCACCATCCGTGGTCGCGCCGTGGTCACCGAACAGACCCGTCAATATTTCTATGACGTGGCCAGCCGCAAGGACCAGATCTACTACGGCGCCCTGGACTTCGACCTCAGCCCCGACACCACCCTGGGGCTGGGTTTCGCCTGGGAAGACGTCGACGCCACGCCATGCTGGGGCGGTCTGCCGCGTTACGCCGACGGCTCCGACCTGCACCTCAAGCGCTCCACCTGCCTGAACACCGCGTGGAACAACCAGCGCAGCAAACGCGCCACCTACTTCGCCGACCTGAAACACCAGTTCAACGACGACTGGTCGCTGAAAGTCGCCGGGGTGTATTCGCGCAACACTCAGGACATGGAATACGCCTTCCCGAGCGGCGCCGTGCCGGTCGGTGCCACCGCCACCAATACCCTGATGCTGGGCAGTATTTACGACTACGACCAGCGCGACTACGGCTTCGATGCCTATGTCGACGGCAAATTCGACGCCTTCGGCCAGCAACACGAACTGACCATCGGCGCCAATGCCAGCCGTTCGCACAAGGATGACTTCTACGCCGTCGCCGCCCTGCCCCAACGGCAGAACGTGCTCGACCCCAACCACCACATCCCGCAACCGGACGAAAGCTACTACCTGGCCAACGCTTCCCGTGGCGGCCCGGTGGACATGCACATCAAGCAATACGGCGCCTACTCGATCGCCCGCCTGAAACTGGCTGATCCGCTGACCCTGGTACTGGGCAGCCGTGTCAGTTGGTACAAGTCCGACACCGACTCGGTGCAGTACTTCCGTGGCGAAGGCACCCAGGTCGACACCAAGTCCACCGAAACCGGCCAGGTCACGCCGTTCGCCGGTGTGCTGTTCGACCTCAACGACAACCTGACCGCCTACGCCAGCTACACCGACATCTTCACCCCGCAAGGCGCTTACAAGACCATCGATGGCAGCACCCTCAAGCCATTGGTTGGCCAGAGCTACGAGCTGGGGATCAAGGGTGAGTGGTTCGACGGTCGTCTGAACAGCTCCTTCAACCTGTTCCGCACCCTTCAGAAAGATGCCGCCCAGGATGACCCGCGTTGCGAAGACAGTTCTTGCTCGATCAACTCCGGCAAGGTTCGCGCGCAGGGCTTCGAAGCTGAAGTCAGTGGTGAGGTGATTGATCGGCTGCAATTGCTCGCCGGTTACACCTACACCCAGACCAAGGTGCTGGAAGATGCCGACGCCACGCAGGATGGCGTGGTCTACAACTCCTACGTGCCGCGCCATTTGCTGCGTGTCTGGGGTGACTACAGCCTGAGCGGGCCGCTGGATCGCGTGACGATCGGTGCGGGTGTCAACGCGCAGACGGGCAACTACCGGACTTCGCCTTTGGGCGGTGACAACATTGATGGCGCCGGTTATGCGGTCTGGAACGGTCGCATTGGCTACCGTATCGATGACACCTGGTCGGTGGCGCTTAACGGGAATAACCTGTTTGACAAGCGTTACTACTCGACCATTGGTACCGAAGGGTTCGGTAATTTCTATGGTGATCCGCGTAACTTCGTGATGTCGGTCAAGGCTGACTTCTGATTGGGTGTGTTGTGAGAGAGCCCCGCTTTGGTGGGGCTTTTTTTCGCCTGTTGGTCTTGGCGGCCTTCGGGCCGACCATGCTCTTTGGGTTTTGGGGGCATATCCGTTGCTGCGGGTGTTGCCGCTGGCGGTTTCGCTCTTACAGCGAGTCACCTTTTCCAAACGCCGAAAAGGTAACCCAAAAGGCTTTGCCCCGGCGTACGGCACTTCGCTGAGGCTCAGTGTTCCCTCGCTACGGTGTCCATCCGGGAGCATCGCCTACGGTTTGCTTCGCTGCACCTCCTCTCGATGTATGCGGCTTCGCCGCACGGCGCTGCGCGCCTAACCCCCGGATGAACACCTCCGCTCGGCCTGCCGATGGGGCAAAAGATCAAGAGCCAAAGCCAAAGCCAAAGCAAGATCACAAGCCAGATCAAAAGCCCCTCACCCTAACCCTCTCCCGGAGGGAGAGGGGACTGATCGAGGTGTTTGGGCGAGCTTCGCCGACGTGCGATACCGCGTTGAACTCAGGCTCTGAAAAGCAAACAAATCAGCCCCTCGCCATGAGGAAAAGGGGACTGATCGAGGTGATTGGGCGAGCTACGCCGACGTGCGATACCGCGTTGAACTCAGGCTCTGAAAAGCAAACAAATCAGCCCCTCGCCCTCCAAGAAAAAGAGAGGAATGATTGAGGTAATTGGGCGAGCTACGCCGACGTGCGATACCGCGCTGAACTCAGGTTTTGAAAAACACACAAATCGGCCCCTCTCCCTCCACTCCCGGATGTAGAGGGGACTGACCAGGGTGTTTGGGAGAGCTTCGCCGACATGCGATACCGAGTCGAACTCAGATTTTGACAAGCCCAAAAATCGGCTCCCTCTCCCTCGGGAGAGGGCTGGGGTGAGGGGAAAATCCACCTCAAATCCAAAGCCGAACACCCGCTCTTCACCACTCAATAGGCCGAGTGTCAGCTCGCCTGCTCTTGATCTTGATCTGTAAGGCGACGTCGGAAGGCTGAGTGGAGGGATTGATCCGGGCGTGGGAGCGCAGCGACCGTTTGGCGCAGCCAAACACAGCGGGAGTAGGTGCAGCGAAGCAAACCGGAGACGCTGCGCCCGGATCGATCCCGCAGCGAAGGAACCCCGAGCCCCAGCGAGCGGGCCGCACGTAGGAGCAAGCGTTTTTGGTTACTTTTTAGGCGTTTGTAAAAAGTGACCCGCCGTAAGGGCGGAACCCCAAGCAGCCATTACCGCAGCAACGGATATTCACCCAAAAACCACCCCCCCAAAAAATCAAACCAACACCCGCGCCAACGCCCGGCTCAGGCGTTCATGCACCCGCAAAACATCAGGCATCACCGAAGCCATCCGCAGCAGATCATGCGTCAGCCCAGGACAATGCTCAACCTCGACACTCACCCCCTGCCCCCGCAACTTATCAGCGTAAGCCTGCCCCTCATCAAGCAACGGATCAAAACCCGCCAACAACATAATCGCCGGCGCCACCCCCTGCAGATCCTCCGCCAACAACGGCGAAAAACGCCAATCCAGATAATCTTCCGGACTGCGAGCGTAATGCTGATAAAACCAGTCAAGCGTATCGCTCTCCAACAAATACCCCTCGCTGAACAACAACCGCGAATCGTGCACGCGCGCAGCATCGGTCACCGGATAGCACAACAACTGTGCCTTCGGCGCGATGGCCACAGTATGCGGTTGCACCACCGCCTGAATCGCCAGCACCGTGGCCAACGTCGCGCCGGCACTATCGCCACCAAACGCCACGCGCGAGGTATCAAGCCCAAGACTCACGGCGTTTTCCGCTAACCACGACAAGGCGTCTTCGCCATCCTCCAGTGCCGTTGGAAAACGATGCTCCGGGGCCAGTCGATAGCCGACCGACAACACCGCACACGGCGTGCGCTGGCAAAACTCGCGGCACACACCGTCGTGAGAGTCGAGGCTACCGACAACAAAACCACCACCATGGAAATACACCAGCACCGGCATCGGCGAAACCGCAGCATTGGGTCGATACAGACGCAGTGCCAGCGGCGCACCATCACGTGCCGACGTGTCGATTTCGCTGACCAACAGGTCTTCAGGCGCCGGCCAGCGCAGTTGCGCCGTGGTCTGTTCGAAAGTCGCGCGGGCTTCGCTCGGGGTCATTTGGTGCATGGCCGGCAGGCCGGCGTCCTGGCTGTCTTGGGCCAGATCGAGGAAGGCTTCCAGATCAGGGTGTAACGACATCGCTAAAATCCTTGTATCGGCAAAAAAAGGGGCGCGCCGCGGCAGCGCCCCCGAAGATGACTGAACGCGTGGCGATCAGCCCGCGCGTGCCATGCAATGTTCGATCAACGCTTCCAGCTCACACTGGTAATCGCTCATCAAGGCATCCATGGTGCCGGCGCGATAACGCTGACTGCTGTAGATGCAACGCAAGGCCAACTGACCGTCATAGACCTGGCCGACAATTTCCAGCCAGTTGCCCAGATTGGCTTTGAGGCTGTAGTTGTCACCGGTTTCTTCCAGCGCCGGCACCAGCAGGGCCTGCTCGTCGAAGCTCTGGTCGAATTGCCCCAGGTAGTTGAACGTCACTCGCGCTTGCGGCAACTCGGCCAGTTGCCTCGACACCTCAGCGCCAGCCAGATGCCGCAACACGCCATAGCCGATGCCTTTCTGCGGGACTGCCGCCAACTGCGCCTGCACGTTGACGATCGACTGACCGATGTCGTCGCTGTCCGGGCGCAAACGCACCGGGAACATGCTGGTGAACCAGCCCAGGCTGCGGCTCAGGTCGATGGCCTCGAACAGGTCTTCACGACCATGGCCTTCGAGCAGGATCAGCGCCGACGGTTGTTGACTCCAACGGCACAGGGCACGGCTGAGCGCCGACAACAGCAGGTCGTTGATCTGCGTGCCGTAAACCGCCGGAGCCTGTTTGAGCAGTTGTTCAGTATGCTCGCGGGACAGTTTGAGCCGCGCCTGCGCCTGCTGACGCACGAGGTTTTTGCCGCGCAGGTTGTCGCAAGGCAGGTCGACGCCCGGCTGATCCAGTTGCTCCAACCAGTACCCCAGTTCCTGCTCGGCAATCACCGGCGCCTGCGCCTGCAAGGCCTCGGCGAATGATCGATAACTGCTGGTGCGAATCGGCAGTTTCGGCTCGAGCCCCTGCACGCACGCCTCGTACGCCACTTTCAAATCATCGAGCAGAATTCGCCACGACACGGTGTCGACCACCAAGTGGTGAATCACCACCAGCAGGCGCGCCTGGCCATCCGGCAAGGCGACGTGCATCACCCGCCACACCGGCCCGTCGTCGAGTTTCAAGCTGCGCTGGGCAAGGTTGGCCAAGGCTTCGACCTGCTCGCTGTTGTCCGCCTCGCGGCGCCAGAGCAACGTCTCGCCCTGTTCACTGAGGCCGCAGTAACGCTGCATCCAGCGCCCGCCTTCGTGGGAGAAACGCAGGCGCAGCGAGTCGTGATGTTGCGCGATCCAGCCCAGTGCCTGCTCCAGCGCATCGAGGTCCAGCGGCTGGCGCGCACTCAACAGCAATGACTGGTTGTAGTGATGCGCCTCGGCCATGCCTTCGGCAAAGAACCACTCCTGAATCGGCAAGAGATTGAACAAGCCCTCGGCGGCCACGTGCGTGACGTCCGTCTGCGGTTGTGCCGTGCCCTCCTTCGCCGCTTCCTGCTCGACGATGCCGGCGATGGTCTGATAACGCATCAGGTCGCGCAGCTTGAGATCCATCTGCAACGTCGGGTGGTTTCTGACGCGGGAGATCACTTGCAAACTCAGAATCGAATCGCCGCCCAGTTCGAAGAAATTGTCGCTGATGCCCACTTGTTCGACCTGCAGCACCTGCGCCCAGATGTCCGCGAGCAGGCTTTCCTGCTCGTTGCGCGGGGCGACGTATTCTTCGGTTTTGAATTCCGGTTCCGGCAGCGCCTTGCGATCGAGCTTGCCGTTTGGCGTTACCGGGAAAGCACTGAGGCAAACGATCTGCGCCGGCACCATGTATTCCGGCAACGCGGCGCGCAGGCCCGCCTTGAGTTCATCGCCGATGTCCTCGCCGCTTGCGGTGACCACATAACCGATCAGTTGCTTGCCGGAGGCATTGTCGCGGGCGATCACCAGTGCATCGGTGACCGACGGCAACTGGCGCAGACTGGCCTCGACTTCACCCAGTTCGATGCGGAAGCCGCGCACCTTGACCTGATGGTCGATGCGGCCGACGTAATCGACCACACCGTCGGCGCGTAAACGCACCAGATCGCCGCTGCGATACAGGCGCTCGCCCGCCGCGAACGGGTTGGGCACGAAGCGCTCGCAGGTCAGGTCCGGACGGCCGTGATAACCCCGGGCGACGCCATAGCCGCCGATGTACAGCTCACCGGCAAAGCCTGGCGGCAGCGGGTTCAGGTCTTCGTCCAGCACGTACAGCGAGCGCGCGCCCACGGCACGGCCGATCGGCGCGTACGCCGCTTCGCAATGCTGGCTGACCGGGACTTTCCAGAGCATCGGCGTGACCACGGTTTCGGTCGGGCCGTAGCCGTTGGTGAAGTACTGCGGACGCAGCGCAGCCTTGACCTGCTCGAAGGTCTGATCCGGCACCGCGTCACCGCCGAAGCAATAGATGCGCACGGGTGGCGGCGCAATGCCGCTGGCCGCCGCGTACTCGGCCAGTTGTTTGAGATAGGCCGGCGGGAAGCAGGCAATGGTGATGCCGTAGTCGTGCAGCGCCTGATAGGTCTGCTCCGGTGTCCACAGGCAACCGTCGCGAATCAGCAGACGACCGCCGCTGTACAAGGTGCTCAACCAGCGCTCATGGGCCCCGTCGAAGGCGAACGACATAAAGTGCAGCTCGCAACTGCTGGCGTCCATTTCGTACAACTCGGCGATGGCCTGACAGTGCATGCTCAGCGGGCCTTGGGTCACCGCGACGCCTTTCGGTCGCCCGGTGGAACCCGAGGTGTAGACCAGATAGGCCAGGCCCTGTTCCTGCACTCGGCAGTCGGGGGTGTGGTCGGCATAACGGCTTTCATCGAGGTGATCGATTTCCGGGCGCAGCAGGCCTTGCGGCGCCGGCAACGTGCTGCGCAGACTGCTCTGGGTCAGCAACAGCGCCACGCCGGAATCTTCGATCATGTAGGCCAGACGCTCCGGCGGATAATCGATGTCCAGCGGCACGTACGCCGCCCCGCTCTTGAGTACGGCGAGGAAGCTCACGACCATTTCCAGCGAACGCGGCAAGGCTACGCCGATCACCACTTCCGGCCCGGCACCGTGTTCGATCAGGCAGTGCGCCAGTCGGTTGGCCCGTTGCTCGAGTTCGGCGTAAGTCAGGTTCATTCCGGCGCATTGCAGGGCGATGGCCTGCGGCTGCTGTTGCGCGTGACGGCTGATCAGTTCCGGCAACAGCGCGGCTTGATGGGTGTGCGTCGGCTCGGCACTCCAGGCTTGCGCCGCTTGCCATTGCTCGCCGCTCAGGCGCTGCAAATTACCGAGGCGCTCGTATGGCGCCGCCAGCATCGCGGCGAGGGTGTTTTCCATGGTCTGGCGAATACCGACAACCGCCTCGGCGCTGAAATGGCTGCGCAGGTACAGGTATTCGATCGACAACTCGTCGCCGAGCATCACCGCGAGGTCCATCGGCACGTTGGTCACGCCATGGCCGATGGATTTGCCAAAGGTCAGGTCGGTGTCGTTGTCTTCCTGCAAGCGATCGTCAATCGGGAAGTTTTCGAACACCACGATGCTGTCGAACAGCGCCTGCCCACCGAGGCTGGACCAGCGCTGTACATCCGCCAGCGGCGCCTGGGAATAATCACGGATGTCGAGGTTGTAGGCCTGCACTTCGCCCAGCCAGTCAGCCAGACGCTGATCGGCTTGCGGGGTCTGAATGATCGGCAAGGTGTTGATAAACAGACCGAGCATGTTGCCGACATTCGCCAGGCTTTCCGGACGCCCCGACACCGTGGCGCCAAAGGTCACCGTCTGCTGCCCGGTGTAGCGTTGCAACAGCAGCAACCATGCACCCTGAATCAGCGTGTTGGGGGTGATCCGCAGGTCGCGGCAGAACTGCAACAGGCGCGCGGTCTGCGCTTTATCCCAGTTCGAATAGATTGCATCGTGACCGGCGACATCGGCGCTGTGGCGCGGGTGCATCGCCTGGCTCAGTGCCGTCGGCTCGTTGACCGCCGCCAGTCGCGCCTTCCAGAACAGCTCCTGGGCGTCCTGATCCTGCGCCTGCAACCAGGCAATAAAGTCGCGGTAACGACCGTTCTCGCCGATGATTTCGCCCTTGGCGTAATAATGCAGCACCTCGCCGAACAGCCGCGAACTGCTCCAGCCGTCCATGAGGATGTGGTGGCTGGTCCAGATCATCTGGTACTGATCGTCGCTCAGGCGCAGCAGGGTCACCCGCAACAAACGCGCATCTGCCAGATTGAAACCGAGCGCACGGTCAGCGCTGGCGAACTCGGCAATCAGTTCTTCACTCGTCTCCCGATCACGCCAATCGAGCACCTGCATTTGCAACGGCGCATGGCGATGCACCACCTGCAACGGTTTGGCCAGGCCGTCCTGCCAATGGAAACTGGTGCGCAGAATCGCCTGACGGGCGATGACGAATTCCCACGCCTGGCGGAAGCGCTCCACGTCCAGGCCCTTGATCGGCAGGCTGACCTGTTGCACGTAAAGGCTGCTGCCGTTATCCGACAGCGTGTGGAAGAGCATGCCTTCCTGCATCGGCGACAGCGGGTAGACATCCTCGATCTGGTCGGCCGGCACCGGCAACGCATCGAGCTGCGCCTGATCGAGTTGCGCCAGCGGATAATCCAACGGCGCCTCGTCGGTCGACGACTCGAGCGCAACCACAGCGGCGAGTTTCTGCACGGTCTGCTGCTGGAACAGGTCTTTGGGGGTGAAGCGAATCCCCTGCTGGCGCGCACGGCTGACCAGTTGGATCGAGATGATCGAATCGCCGCCCAGCGCAAAGTAGTTGTCGGTCACGCCGACCCGTTCGATCTTCAGAATGTCCTGCCAGACCTCGGCCAGTTGCTGCTCCAACGGCGTCGATGGCGCCACGTATTCGCGCTGCGACTGGCTGAGGTCCGCTGCCGGCAAGGCTTTGCGGTCGAGTTTTCCGTTCGGTGTCAGCGGCAACTGTTCGAGGAACAGCCACTGCGCCGGCACCATGTAGTCCGGCAGATGCGCTTTCAACGCGGCCTGTAGCGTTTCACTCAAATCGTCCAATTGTTCGAGGCTGAGGCTGCTGTCACTCGGCACCACATACGCCACCAGTTGCTGACCGCTGTGGCCATCCACCGCCAGCACCACGCCTTCGCGCACGCTGTCCTGAGCGAGCAGACGCGCTTCGATTTCACCCAGTTCGATGCGGAAACCGCGCACCTTGACCTGATGATCGATGCGGCCGACGTATTCGATCCGGCCGTCATCGCTGAAGCGGGTCAGGTCGCCGGTGCGGTACATGCGTTCGCCGCTGCTCGAGAATGGATTGGGCACGAAACGTTCGGCGGTCAGGCCCGGGCGGAACAGGTAGCCACGGGTGATGCCGTCGCCGGCCAAATACAGCTCAGCCGCCACGCCCAGCGGCGCTTGCTGTAATTGACCGTCGAGCATATACGCCGTGGTGTTGACCAGCGGCCGGCCGATGTTCGCCTGACCACCCAGTTCGCGGCGGGTGCAGGTCGAATAGGTAGTGTCTTCCGACGGCCCGTACAGGTCGTAGACGTGCGCCACCGCCGTTTCGCGGTAGAGCGTGTCGACCAGGCTCTGCTTCAGTGGCTCGCCGGCGAGGTTGATAATGCGCACGCCCGGCGGAATTTGCCCGGTGCGTTGTAGCGCGGCAATCGCCGACGGCACGGTGTTGATCAGGCGCACCTGATCGCGCTCCGGCAAGTCCGGCAGTTCCAGGGCATTGCGCGCCATGACGATCGAGCCGCCGCGTGCGAGGGTGACGAAGATCTCCCACACCGACAGGTCGAAGCACACCGACGTCGACGCCAGCACCCCTTGCAGATCGTCTTCGCTGTAGACCTCGGCGGACCAGTGAATCAGCGCCTGCACGTTGCGATGGGCAATGGCCACGCCTTTCGGCTTGCCGGTAGAGCCGGAGGTGTAGATCACGTAGGCCAGATTGGCCGAATCTCCCCGCGCAGGAAGATTGTCCGCAGGCTGCTCGGCAAATGCTGCACCACCCGCCTCGACCAGCACCACCTGCGCATCGGTCTGCGGCAGTTGCGCCAGCAGCGACTGCTGCGTGAGCAAGACTTTCGCCTGACTGTCGTCGAGCATGTAGGCCACGCGATCCGCCGGGTAATCCGGGTCCAGCGGCACATAGGTGCCACCGGCCTTGAGCACCGCCATCAGGGCAATGACCAGCTCCGCCGAACGCGGTATCGCCACGCCGACACGGATTTCCGCGCCGACACCCAGTGCCACAAGATGATGAGCCAACTGGTTGGCGCGTTGATTGAGCTCGGCATAGCTCAGGGCGACGCCGGCATGACTCAGCGCCAGTGCCTGCGGATGCGCCGCGACGCGACGTTCAAAACTTTGCGGGATCAACCGCTCAGCCGGATACGCCGCCCGATGGTCGTTCCATTGCGCCAGGGTCTGGCGTTCGGCGAGTGGCAACAGGCCGATCTCACCGAGCAGACGCTGCGGCGCCTCGATGAACTGACGCAGCACTTCTTCCAGATGCCCCGCCAGACCTAGCACGCTGCGTTCGGCAAAGTGTTCGGTGAGGTAGTTGAAATCCAGGTTCAAGACATCGCTGGCCCCGGCGATCAGGGTCAGACCGTAGTTGGTTTGCTCGCGGTGCTCCAGGCCAGCGAAACGCAGACCGCCCGGGTTGGCTTCCAGCGCTTCGGACACCGGATAGTTTTCAAACACCAGCAAGGTGTCGAACAGCGCTTCGCCACTCAGCTGGGCCAGA
Source organism: Pseudomonas sp. H1_D05 (assembly GCF_054682705.1). Taxonomy (NCBI): domain Bacteria; kingdom Pseudomonadati; phylum Pseudomonadota; class Gammaproteobacteria; order Pseudomonadales; family Pseudomonadaceae; genus Pseudomonas; species Pseudomonas sp. H1_D05. The sequence goes on along the minus strand of NZ_CP162825.1, from coordinate 4,031,710 downwards.
CGCTGGATGTCCTGCAACGGCGTCTGCTCGTAGTCGCGCAGCAACAGGTTTTTGTCCTGCACGCTGCGCACCCAGTCGCCGACGCTGAGCGTGGCCTGCGGGCTGGCGATCACTGGCAAGGTGTTGATGAACAGGCCCAATTGCTGCTCGATGCCCGGCAGATCCACCGGACGTCCGGACACGGTCGCACCAAAGGCCACCGTGGCCTGACCGGTGTAGCGCTGCAACACCAGCAACCACGCGGCTTGCACCAGACTATTGAGGGTCACTTGCTGCTGACGGGAGAAACCGTTCAGGCGCTGAGTGAAGGCTTGGTCGAAATGCAGGCGATGCATCTGTTTGCCCGGCCCCGGCACGGTACGCCCGTGACACGCCGAAGCCAGTCGGGTCGGTTCGTCCAGTGCGGCCAGTTGTCCGCGCCAGAATGCCTCTGCGCCCGCCTTGTCCTGACCTTGCAGCCAGACGAGGAAGTCGCGATAACGGCCCTGCGCGCTTGGCACCGGCTGACCGGCGTAATCCTGCAACACCTCGCCAAACATCCGCGAGTTGCTCCAGCCATCCATGAGGATGTGGTGGCAGGTGAAAATCAAACGATGGCGGCCATCGCCGGTGCGCAGCAGGCACAGACGCAGCAGCGGCGGATTCTGCAGATCGAAACCGCGTTCGCGATCAGCCTGCGCCCGCGCTTCGAGCACGGCCGGCAAGTCCGCTACACCGCGCACATCGACTTCGGGCATTTCCAGGGTCAACTGGCGATTGATCACTTGCAGCGGCGCATCGAGGCCATCGCGGCCCCAGATAAAACCGGCGCGCAGCACTTCATGGCGATCCACCACGCGCTGCCAGGCCTGCTGGAAACGCGCCACGTCGAGGCCGTCGATATCCAGCAGCATCTGATAGACATAGGCGCTGGCATCGGCGTCGTACAGGCTGTGGAACAGAATGCCTTGCTGCATCGGCGCCAGCGGATAGATGTCCTCGATGCGCTGGGCGGCGATCGGCAAGCTGTCCAGATGCGCCTGGGACAACCCGGCCAACGGCACGTCGGATGGCGTCAAACCGCCGCTCGGATGGCTCAGGCAATGCTCGATCAACTCGCCCAGCGCCACTTCGTAGGCGCGGGCCAACGCGTTGATGGTCGCCTCTTCGAAGACATCACCGCTGTAGGTCCAGGTCAGGCTCAACTGCCCCTGATAAACCCGGCCATCGATGGTCAGCCAGTTGGCCATCGGCGCGTTTTCGTCCTGGCCGGCGCCCTTGTCTTCAGTGGCCGGCACCCACAAGGCGTGTTCATCGAAGTTGTTGTCGAACTGGCCGAGGTAGTTGAACGTCACTTTCGGCTGCGCCAGACCGTTCAATGCCGCTTGCGACTCGGCGCTGCCCAGATGACGCAGCAAGCCATAGCCGAGGCCTTTGTGCGGGATCGCGCGCAGTTGTTCCTTGATGCCTTTGATCGAAGTTTCCAGACTGGCGTCCGGGGTCAGGCGCACCGGGAACATGCTGGTGAACCAACCCACCGTGCGGCTAAGGTCGATGTCATCGAACAGGTCTTCGCGACCGTGCCCCTCAAGCTGCACCAGGGCGCTGTCGGTGTTCGTCCACTGGCACAGCACGCGGGCCAGCGCGGTCAGCAGCAGGTCGTTGACCTGGGTGCGATAAACCGCTGGCGCCTGTTGCAACAACTGACGGGTGCGTTCGGTGTCGAGACGCGTATCGACGCTGCGCTCGAAACGGTTGCTCAATTGGCCCTGCGGGTTGTCCAGCGGCAGCTCGACCGACACATCGCGCAGTTGCCCGCGCCAGTAATCCAGTTCACTTTCCAGTTCAGCGCTACGGGCATGCGCCTGCAGACGCTCGCCCCAATCCTTGAACGCGCTGGTCTTGGCCGGCAGACGCACAGGCTGACCGCTACTCAGTTGTTGATAAGCGCTTTGCAGATCTTCGAGGAGGATCCGCCACGACACGCCATCGACCACCAGGTGGTGGATCACCAGCAACAGACGCTGACTGGCGTCCGGCAAGTCGACCAATGCTGCGCGAATCAGCGGGCCATCGAGCAGATCGAGGCTGCGTTGCAAGTCCAGGCACAGCGCTGGCAATGCTGCGCTGTCGTCCAGCGTGACCGTGCGCAGCAAACCTTGCGCCTGATCCGCCGGCGCGTGGCTCTGCTGCCAGCCATCGTTGGTTTGCCGGTAGCGCAGGCGCAAGGCGTCGTGGTGGCGCTGCAACTGCACCAGCGCCTGCTCCAGCGGCGCCGCGCGCAGCGCGGTGGCCGGGGTCAGCAGGATCGACTGGTTCCAGTGATGCCGCGCCGGAATGTCGCTGTTGAAAAAGTAATGCTGGATCGGTGTCAGCAGCGCGTCGCCGAGTACTTCGCCCTGCTGCATCTGCACCGCGTCACTCTGTTGCGCGACGGTCGCCAGACGCTGCACGGTCTGGTGCTGAAAGATGTCTTTGGGGCTGAAGCGAATGCCGGCCTGACGCGCGCGGCTGACCACTTGAATCGAAATGATCGAGTCGCCGCCCAGCTCGAAGAAGTTGTCGTTTAGGCCGACACGCTCGACCTTCAACACCTCCTGCCAGATCTCGGCCAGACGCTGTTCCAGTTGGTTGCGCGGCGCGGCATAGACTTCCTGCGCCTGCGCGACGTCAGGGTGCGGCAGTTGCTTGCGATCGAGTTTGCCGTTGGCGGTCAGCGGCAGACGCTCAAGGAACGCCCAACTGACCGGAACCATGTAATCCGGCAGGGTCTCGCGCAAATGTGCCTTGATTGAATCGCGCAATGCGCCCTGCCCTTCGCCGTCCAGCACCTCGTTGGCGACGATCCAGGTTGCCAGTTGCTGGCCGCTGATCCCGTCGACCGCCAGCACCACCGCTTCGCGCACATCGGCATGCTTGAGCAGTTGCGCTTCGATTTCGCCCAGCTCGATACGGAAACCGCGAATCTTCACCTGATGGTCGATACGGCCGATGTACTCGATCACCCCGTCGCCGCGCAGCCGCGCCAGGTCGCCGGTGCGATACAGACGCTCGCCGGCCTGCGGATTGAACGGGTCTGGCACAAAACGTGTTGCGGTCATGCCGGCCTGATTCAGATAACCCCGCGCCAGACCGGCACCGGCGATGTACAACTCGCCGATGCAGCCTTGCGGCACCAGGTTCAGCGAGCCATCGAGCAAGTACCACGACAGGTCGACAATCGGCTCGCCAATCGGGCTGCTGTGGCTTTGTTCAAGATCGGCCATCGACAACGGCCGGTAGGTCACGTGCACCGTGGTTTCAGTGATGCCGTACATGTTGATCAGCGTCGGCGCACGGTCGCCGAAGCGTTCGAACCACGGGCGAAGGCTCTGCACTTCCAGCGCCTCGCCGCCGAACACCACGTAGCGTAGAGAGTTATTGCGCGTCGACTCGCTGGCGACCTGCATCAATGGCTTGAACGCCGACGGCGTCTGGTTCAGCACGGTGACGTTTTCATCGCACAGCAGCGTGTAGAAATCTTCCGGAGAACGGCTGATGTCATGGGGCACCACCACCAGTTTGCCGCCATACAACAGCGCGCCGAAAATCTCCCAGACCGAGAAGTCGAAAGCGTAGGAATGGAACAGCGTCCAGCTGTCCTGCGGGCCGAAATCGAACCAGTGTTCGGTGGCGCTGAACAACCGCATGACGTTGCCGTGCGGCAGCAATGCGCCTTTCGGTTTACCGGTGGAACCGGAGGTGTAGATGACGTACGCCAGGCTGTCCGGCGTGGTCAGGCACAGAGGGTTGGTTTCGTTGCCCGGCTCTGGCGCCTGATCCAGATCGAGGCACGCCAGCCCCGACGGTACCGGCAGTTGCGCAAGCAGATGGCCTTGGGTCAGCAGCAGCTCGATCCCGCTGTCTTCGATCATGTAGCTCAAGCGATCATCCGGGTAGCCCGGATCCAGCGGCACATAAGCGCCACCGGCCTTGAGCACGGCAAGGATGGCGACAATCATGTCCAGCGAACGCTCGACCGCCACGCCAACGCGCACGTCCGGGCCGACGCCACGGGCGATCAACACATGCGCCCACTGATTGGCGCGGCAATTGAGTTCGGCGTACGTCAGGCGTTGCCCGTCGTACGTCACGGCGATTGCGTCGGGATGACGCTCGGCCTGCGCTTCAATGGCTTGGTGAATGCACTGCTCGAGCGGTTGCTTGATCCGCTCGGGATTCCACTGCGCCAGCAATTGTTGCTGCTGGCCGGCATCGAGCATCGGCAACTGGCCAATGCGCTGGGTCGGCGCGGCGACGATGGCCTGCAACAGCGCATTCCAGTGTTGTGCCAGACGCTCAATGGTCGCGGCGTCGAACAGATCGGTGGCGTACTTCAGCACGGCTTCGATGCCATGCGCCTGTTCGGTGGTGTTGAGGGTCAGGTCGAACTGCGCGGTCTGGCTCTGCCATTCCAGCGGTTCGATGCTCAGGCCATTCAAACGGGTTTCGACACTCGCGCGGCGCTCGGCCTGATGGTTGAACATCACCTGGAACAGCGGGCTGTGACTGAGGCTGCGGCCCGGTTCCAGTGCTTCGACCAGTTGCTCGAACGGCAAGTCCTGATGGGCCTGCGCTTCTTGCGCGGTCTGTTTGACCTGACGCAGCAGATCGACAAAGGACATCTGCCCATCGATGTCGGCCTTGAGCACCTGAGTGTTGACGAAGAAGCCGATCAGCCGCTCGATCTCTACCCGGCCACGGTTGGCATTTGGCACGCCGACGCGGATGTCGGCCTGACCGCTGTAGCGATGCAACAAGGCCTGGAACGAGGCCAGCAAGACCACGAACAGGGTGACGTTTTCTTGCCGGGCGAAGGCTTTGAGCGCGTTGCTCAGCGCCGGGTCGAGAATCAGGTTATGGCTGGCGCCAGCGAAGCTTTGCTCGATGGTGCGCAGGCGATCCATCGGCAGTTCCAGCACCGGTTGTTCGCCACCGAGTTTCTCTTGCCAGTAGGCCAGTTGCCGCTCCTGTTCACCGGCCTCCATCCACTGCCGCTGCCACAAGGCGTAGTCGGCGTATTGAATCGGCAGCGCCGGCAGACCGGCGTCGTGATCGAGGTTGAAACCGGCGTAGAGCTGCACCAGTTCCTCGATCATCACTTGCAGCGACCAGCCATCGGAGACGATGTGGTGCAGGGTCAGCACCAGCACATGGTCATTGGGGCTGACTTGCAGCAGCGCTGCGCGCAAGAGCGGGCCGTGCTGCAGGTCAAAAGTTTTCTGGCTCTGGGTCTGCACGAACGCCTGGATCGAGGCATCCGCGTCGTTGGCCAGCTCAGCGTTCAGTTGATGAATCTCCAGTGCAAAGGCCCTGCGGGCAGGACCACTTGCAAAGGTTGCGCGGTTTCCTGGGAGAACACCGTGCGCAAGGTTTCGTGTCGTTCGATCAGCGCCTCGACGCTGCGCTCCAGCGCGCTGACATCCAGCGGGCCCTGCAAACGCAGGGCCGTCGGAATGTTGTAGGCCGCACTGTGCGGCGCCCACTGCCAGAGAAACCACTGACGCTGCTGAGCGTAGGACAGCAGCAACGGCTCTTCGGCCGTGCGCTTGAAAACCGGGGCAATGTCAAAGAGGTTGACGCCTTTCTGCTTGAGCAGAACCGCCAGAGCCTTTCTTTGCTTAGCCGAAAGTTGTCCTACCGACTCGATTAACTCTTGCACGCGTTTTTCCCTCTCAAGAAATCAGTTTTTCCAGATCATCGAGGGATAGACGTTTGAGGGCCTCCAGGGATTTAGCCAATTCATCCTGAACGGGCGACATTTCGACGCGCAGAGCCTCGATTCGCGCGCAGAACGCCTTGAGGGTATCGGTTTCGAACAACTCTTTAAGCGGCACCTTGTCGCCCAGACGTTCCTTGATCCGGGTCACCACCAGCGTGGCCAGCAACGAATGCCCACCGAGCTGGAAGAAGTTGTCCGCGAGGCCCACCTGCTCGACCTCCAGCACCTCCTGCCAGATCGTCGCCACAGCCCACTGCAAATCGCTTTGCGGCGCCTGATAGTGCTGCTGCGTCGGGCCGTCGCCCAAGGCCATCAGCGCCTTGCGATCGAGCTTGCCGTTGGGAGTCAGCGGAATGGCGTCGATTAGGTGCAAGTGGCCCGGCACCATGTGCGCCGGCAAGCGACTGGCCAGCGCATTGCGCAAGCGTTCCGCCAACACCGTTTGATCGACCACTGCCTGCGCCACCACCACATAGGCGTGCAGGTGTTTGCCGGCGGCTCCGTCCTGCGCGAGCACCACGGCTTCACGGATCTCATCCTGCTCCAGCAGCCGTGCTTCGATTTCGCTGAGTTCGATACGGAAGCCGCGAATCTTCACCTGATGGTCGGCTCGGCCGATGTACTCGATGTTGTCGTCGCCGCCCTGACGCACCAGATCGCCAGTGCGGTACAGGCGCTCGCCGTTGCTGGCGTAAGGGTTCGGCACAAAGCGCTCGGCGGTCAGTGCCGCGCGCAGCAGATAACCCCGGGTGACACCGGCACCGCCCAGGTACAACTCGGCAGGCACGCCACTCGGCAACACTTGCAACTGGCTGTCGAGCAGATAGGCCACGGTGTTCGGCAACGGCCGGCCGATGTTCGCCTGCCCCTGCGGGATGCGCAGGGTGAAGGTCGAATAGGTGGTGTCTTCCGACGGCCCGTAGAGGTCGTAGACCTGTTGCACCGACGTGCTCGCGTACAACGTGTCGACCAGGCTCTGTTTGAGCGGTTCGCCGGCCAGATTGATGGTCGCCACCGAATGCGGAATCTGCCCGGCCCGTTGCAGCGCGGCAATCGCCGACGGCACCGTGTTGATCAAGGTGACCTGTTCGCGGGCCGGCAAGTCGGCCAGCGCCAGCGCATTGTCCGCCAACACCAGGCAACCCCCGCAAGCCAGAGTGACGAAAATCTCCCAGACCGACAGGTCGAAGCAGATCGACGTCGACGCCAGCACGCCACGCAACTGTTCTTCGCGAAAGACCCCGGCCGACCACTGAATCAGCGCCGACAGGTTGCCGTGGGTGATGGCTACGCCTTTCGGTTTGCCGGTGGAACCGGAGGTGTAGATGACGTACGCAAGATTCTGCGCAGTGACATTCACCAGCGGCGCAGTTGCCGGGAACGAACTCAACGCACCCCCTTCCACCAACAACACCTGCGCACTCAAGTTTTCAGGCAGCAGCGCCAGTGCGGCCGGTTCGGTGATCAGCACGGCGGCGCGGCTGTCATCGAGCATGTGCAGCAAGCGTTCCTGCGGGTAGTCCGGATCCAGCGGCACATACGCGCCACCGGCCTTGAGAATGGCCAACAACGCCACGAGCATATCCGGCGTGCGTCGCATGCACACGCCGACGCGCACCTCCGGTCCGACGGCCAGTGCCTGCAGCTTGTGCGCCAGACGATTGGCCCGAGCATCGAGGCTTTGGTAATCGATCTGTTGTTCGGCGAACAGCACCGCATGCGCTTGCGGTTGGCGCTGCACTTGCGCGGCGAGGTGTTCCAGCACCGTGCGCGCGTCCGTTGCCGTGAGGTCAGCCTTGCCCCAAGCGATGGCTTGTTGACGCTGCGGTTCTGCAAGCAATTGCAAATCGCCCAGCGGCAGAGAAGCATCGGCGAGGAACTGCGTCAGCAGGCTCTCCAGTTGCGCGCTCAAACTGCTGATTGCGGCCGGATCGAAACTGGCCCGGTCGTAACTGATCCCCAGTGCTCAGTTCACGCCCGGTGACCGCCACCAGCGTCAACGGGTAGTTGGTCTGTTCCTGACGACGAATCGCCGAGAACGTCAGACCGGTGGCCGGGCCCTGTTGCAGCGCTTCGGCCATCGGGTAGTTTTCGAACACCAGAATGCTGTCGAACAACGCGCCGTTACCGGCACCGGCCCAACGCTGAATGTCGTAGAGCGGCGTGTGCTCGTGTTCACGCAGGGCCAGATTGACGTCCTGCACCTGTTGCAGCCACTGGCTGACGACGATCTCGGCGGACGGCGCCGCGACCACCGGCAAGGTGTTGATGAACAGACCGATCTGCTGCTCGACACCCGGCAAATCCGTCGGACGCCCGGCCACCGTGGCGCCGAACGCCACATGGTCCTGCCCGGTATAACGCTGCAACAGCACCAGCCACGCCGCTTGCACCAAGGTATTGAGGGTGACTTTCTGCTCGCGGGCGAAGCGGTTCAAGTCCGCCGTCAAGGTTTCACTGAATACATGCTCGTGATCGGCGTAACCGCTGGCTGCGTGCTGCCCGCCCGACAAGGCACCGGCCAGACGCGTCGGTTCATCAAGATCCGCGAGGGCGGTCGTCCAGAAATCCCGACTGGCCTGCTGATCGCGCTGACCCAGCCATTCGATGTAATCGCGATAACGCCCCTGCCCCACCGCCGGGGTCATGCCGGCATAACGCTGCAGCACTTCGCCGAACAACTGCGAGGTGCTCCAGCCGTCCATGAGGATGTGATGGCAGGTGTAGATCAGGTGATGCGTGGCCTCGTCAGTGCGCACCAGCGTCACGCGCAACAGCGGCGCGCCGGTCAGGTCGAAACCGTTGGCCAAGTCCTCGCCGGCCAGTTGCTCCAGCGCCGCGCTGAGGTCAGAACGACCGCGCCAGTCCTGCACGCGCCATGGCATCTGCGCACTCTGACGCACCACTTGTACTGCGGCGGCAGCGTCTTGTGGCCAGACAAATGCCGTGCGCAGGATCTCGTGGGCATCAACGGTTTGCTGCCACGCTAGACGGAAGCGCTCGGCGTCGAGTTGTTGCACATCGACACGCAATTGGTTGGTGTACGCCGGGCTGTCCGGATCGTTGACGCTATGGAACAGAATGCCCTGCTGCATCGGCGACAACGGATAGAGGTCGACGATCTCGCGGGCCGGGATCGGCAGCGCCGAGAGCTGGGCCTGGGTCAGCGTTGCCAGACTGAAGTCCGACGGCGTCACAGCCACCTCGCCACTGTCGCAGCAATGTTCGATCAAACGCTCCAGCTCGCGACGATAGGCTTCGGCCAGCGCCTCGACGGTTTCTGCGCGATACATGCCGCTGCCGAAGGTCCAGGTCAATTCCAGCTCACCGCCGTAGACCTGACCGTCAACGCTCAGCCAGTTACCCAGCGGCGCTGCCGCGTCCTGATTGGCGCCGGTGCTTTCGCCGCTTGGCACGAACAGCGCACCCGCGTCGGCGTTGAATGCGCCGTCGAACTGGCCGAGGTAGTTGAAGGTCACGCGCGGCTGCGGCAATCCCTGCAACTCGGCGGATTGGCTCAGATAACGCAGCACACCAAACCCGATGCCTTTGCCCGGCACCGCCCGCAGTTGCTCCTTGATCGCACAGAGGGACGCACCTGGCGTCGCCGCCGGTGTCAGGCGCACCGGGAACAGGCTGCTGAACCAGCCCACGGTGCGGCTCAGGTCGATGTCGTCGAACAGATCTTCGCGACCATGACCTTCGAGCTGAATCAGTACCGAAGGCTGTTCGCTCCAGTCACACAACACCCGCGCCAGGGCCGTCAGCAACAGGTCGTTGATCTGCGTGCGATACGCCGCTGGCGCCACTTTCAGCAGCTTATGGGTCAGCGCCTGACTCAAGCGCGTGCTGGCCCGGGCCGCTTGTGCGCGGGTCTGGGTGTCCTGCGGGAAATCCCGTGGCAGTTGCGCGTCGCCCGCCGCCAGGGTTTGCCGCCAGTAGGCGCTCTCAGCGGTCAGCGCTGCGCTTTGCCCGTAACGGTGCAAATGCTCGGCCCAGCTGTGCAGCGAGCTGCTTTTGCCCGGCAAGACCAGCGGCGTGCCCGCCGCCAGCGCAGTGTAAGCGTGCTGCAGATCTTCCAGCAGAATGCGCCACGACACACCGTCGACCACCAGGTGATGGATAACCAGCAACAGGCGTTGCTCAGCATTCGGCAGATTCACCAACACCGCCCGCACCAAGTGCCCTTGTTGCAGATTCAGACTGCGCTGGGCGTCGTCGGCGAGTGCCGGCAAAGCGTCCAGGTTATCCAGCTCACGCACCCACAACAGCTGCGGATCACGCTGGGGCTGTGGCATTGCCTGCCACGTGTCAGCGGACGCCTGGAAATTCATCGCCAGCGCATCGTGCTGTTCGATCAACGCCGCCAGCGCTGTGCGCAGATGCACGGCGTCGAGCGGCGTGGTCGGCTGCAACATCACCGACTGGTTCCAGTGCTGACGCTGGGCAATCGCGGTTGCGAAGAAACGTGTCTGAATCGGCAACAGCGGCAACGGTCCGCGAGCGACCGGTGCCGCCGCGACGGCTTTGGCTTCGATCAACTTGGCCACCGCAGCCAGTTGGCCGATGGTCTGTTTTTCGAACAGTTGCTTGGGGCTCAGCTTGATGCCCTGGCGTTTGGCCCGGGCAATGATCTGCAGGCTGAGGATCGAGTCACCGCCCAGTTCGAAGAAGTTGTCGCTGCTGCCCACGCGTTCAAGCTTGAGCACATCGGCCCAGATCGCCGCGAGTTTTTCTTCGACTTCACCCACTGGCGCGACGAAGTGCTGAGTCACCACGCCCGGCACCGGCAAGGCACGTTTGTCGAGCTTGCCGTTGGCGGTCAGCGGCAATGTTTCCAGCAGCACAATCTGCGCCGGCACCATGTAATCCGGCAGGCACGCCTGCAATTGCTCGCGCAGCGCCTGCGCCTGCATGGTCCGCCCCGCCGCCGGCACACACCACGCGACCAGTTGCAGACGCGTCGGGTCGTCATCCAGTGACAGCGCCAGCACCGCCGCTTCACTGATGCCGTCGAGGCCCAGCAACACCCGCGCGACTTCCGCCGGCTCCACGCGATAACCGCGCACCTTGACCTGATCGTCGGCACGGCCGATGAACTCCACCGTTTGCTGACGATTGCGGCGTACCCGGTCACCACTGCGATACACCCGCGCACCCGGCGCGCCAAACGGATCGGGCAGGAAGCGCTCGGCCGTCAGCCCCGGCTGATTCAGGTAGCCCAGCGCCACGCTGTCACCACCGATGTACAACTCGCCAGCCACCTGATCGGCGACGTTGTTCAGCACATCATCGAGCACGTAAACGTGAGCGCCGGCCAGTGCGCTACCGACCGGTACGCTGCGCGTCAGGGTCAGATCACCGACTTCATGGGCCAGCACGCCCACCGTGGTTTCACTCGGCCCGTAGTGGTTGATGAGGCGGCAGCCCGGTTTGAGCTGGCGCACGCGCTCGACCAGCGCCGGCGAGCACGCTTCACCGCCGACAATCAACGCGTGTTCCGGCAGCACGTCGGCAGCCCGCGCGGCCTGCAACAACGCGGCCAGATGGCCGGGAACGATTTTCAGCATGCCCACTTGATGCGCGGCCATGTACTCGGCAAAGCGGTCCGGATCGAAGCCCAACTCTTCCGGCAAGACATGCAACAGGCGCCCGGAACACAGCGCACCGAACAGCACGGTAAAACCAAGATCCGCAGCGATGGTCGAGACCAGCGCCATGCTGCTGTCCGCCGTCGGCGCCATCCGTTCCAGCACTCCGCGCACATAACTGCCCAGCGCACCGTGGCTGACCAGTACGCCTTTCGGTTGCCCGGTGGAACCGGAGGTGTGAATCACGTACGCCGGTGATTGCGCACACCGCGTCACGGCTGGGCAAGTGTCCGGCATTGACTGCCACTGCAACGCTGCAAAGGCGATGCCCTGACAGCCATCGACCGCCAGCGCGCAGACACGCGCATCGCCTTCGGCGCACAACAGCAGCCGTGCTTTCGCAGCGCCGAGCATCTGCTGCAAACGTGCGTCCGGCGCCTTGACGTCCAGCGGCATGTACACCGCGCCCGCCTTGAAGATCGCCAGCACACAGGTCAGCCAGTCCAGCGAACGCTCCATCAGCACTGCCACCGGCTCGCCGTCGCGCACGCCTTGGGCGCGCAAATGATGGGCCAGTCGATTGGCCGCCTGATCCAGCGCCTGAAAACTCAAGGTCTGATTCAAGTCGCGCGCGGCCAATGCTTCGGGCTGGCGCGCGACTTCACGATCCCAGTGCTGCAACACCAACAACGCCGGTTCGGCGTGTGCCGGGAGCGGCGCTGGCGAGATCAACGCAACACGGTGCAACGGTGCCTGCGGCGCTTTCAGCAATTCGCTGAACAGACCGAGCAAGGCCGGCACGAAAGCTTCGACGGTCTGCGGGCGATAGAGGTCGCTGGCATAAGTCATCTGGCCGTGAATCAGCGTGCCGTCATCGGTGATGTCCAGCGCCAGATCGAAGTGAGTGCCGTCCTTGTCCAGCGGATATTCGGCAACCGTCAGCCCCGGCAGAGCCATCGCGCGCTGTTTCTGCATGCCGACGTTCTGGTTGAACTTGGCCTGGAACAGCGGGTTGTGGCCGAGGGTGCGTTCAGCCACCAACTCGTCCACCAGTTGCTCGAACGGCAACTCCTGATGCGCCTGCGCGCCGAACGAAGCTTCACGCACCCGCGCCAGCAAATCCTCGAAACTGCCGCGCTCATCCACCTCGCAACGCAGCACTTGGGTGTTGACGAAAAAGCCGATCAGCCCTTCGACTTCAGCACGGCCACGGTTGGCATTCGGCACGCCGACACGAATGTCGCGCTGCCCGGCCTGCCGCGACAGAAACAACGAGAACCCGGCCAGCACCAGCATGAACAGACTGATGCCCTGGCTGCGGGCAAAGGCATTGAGCTGCAGGGACAGCGGCGCACCGAAATCAAAACTCAGGGTCTGGCCTTCGAAGCTTTGCGTCAGTGGCCGGGCGAAGTCCGGCGCCACTTCCAGCAGCGGATGCTCTTCACCCAACTGCTGACGCCAGTAATCGAGTTGACGCTCGCCCTCGCCGGCTTCCAGCCAGCGGCGCTGCCAGATCGCATAGTCGGCGTATTGCAGCGCCAGCGCCGGCAATTGCGGTTCGCGTTCGAGGCTGAACGCCTGATAGCATTGGACGAATTCCTTGACCATCACGTCCATCGACCAGCCGTCAGAGACGATGTGGTGCATGCTCACCACCAGCACGAATTCCTCGTCGGCCAGGGCAAACAGACTGGCGCGCAGCAGCGGCCCGTGGCGCAAATCGAAAGGCCTTGCAGTGACGGTCTGCACCTGTTGCGCCAACGCTTGCTCGCGTTCTGCTGCCGGCAGGCGGGTCAGGTCGATACGCTCCACGGCCAGCGGTTGCTGTTCAAGGATCACCTGATGCGGCTGATCACCGTCAGTCTGGAACACCGTGCGCAGGACCTCATGGCGCGCCACCAGATGATCGAACGAACGCTGCAGTGCCACTTCGTCCAGACGCCCGCTCAGGCGCAGGCCGGCGGCCATGTTGTAGGCGGCGCTTTGCGGTTCGAGTTGCCAGAGAAACAGCAGGCGCTGCTGAGCGAACGACAACGGAATCGGCGCGACATCGTGACGACTGACCGGCAGCGGCAACAGGCTGAAGTCCTTGCCATCTTCGCGCAACTTGGCCAGAAACAGCCGACGCTGTTCCAGCGGCAAGCCGACGAACCTCTTCGCGATACGTTCCGCCATGGTGCCGCTCATACTTCTTCTCCTTCCAAAGCATTCATGAACTGATCCATGTCGGACCAGTCGTCGTTCGTTGCGCCGTCAGCCAGTTGCGCCAGCACGGCGGCCAGCTCGGTCAGCAGCGGTTTCTCGAACAGGCTGCGCAGCGGCAGCACCACGCCCAATTGAGTTTTGATGCGCGCGATCACCTGCGCCGCCAGCAACGAATGGCCGCCCAGTTCAAAGAAGTGATCGTCCAGACCGACCCGCGAAACTTGCAGGACATCCGTCCAGATCTGCGCCAGTTGTTGTTCGGTGACTGTTTGCGGCGGGCGATAGTCGCCGTGCAGTTGACTCGGATCCGGCGCCGGCAACGCCTTGCGATCGAGCTTGCCGCTGGGTGTCAGCGGCAGGTTCGCCAGCAACAGCAAGTGGCCCGGCACCATGTAGTCCGGCAAATGGGCTTGCAGGGCAGCGCGAATTTGCTGACGGAACGCCGCTTGCGTCGCGGCGTTTTCGAGCGTGGCGTGATCGGCGACTACGTAGGCCACCAGTTGCTGGCCGCCGCTGAGCGGCACCGCCAGCACCACGGCTTCGCGAACGCCAGGGCATTGCTGCAGGCGCGATTCGATTTCGCCCAGCTCGATGCGGAAACCGCGAATCTTCACTTGATGATCGACCCGACCGATGTACTCCACGGCTCCGTCAGGTCGCAAGCGCGCGCGGTCACCGGTGCGGTACAGGCGCTGGCCATCGGCAAACGGGTCGGCGATAAAACGCTCGGCGCTGAGCATCGGCTGGCGGTGATAACCCCGCGCCAGGCCCGGACCACCGATGTACAACTCACCCACCGCGCCTTGCGGCAGCAGGTTCAAATCATCGTCCAGCACGTATAAACGCCGCGCGTCGAGACCGTGGCCGATCGGGATGCCGCGCCACGACACCGCGTCCGCCGTCAATGCCGTGCAATCGTGAATGCTCGACACCACCGTGGCTTCGGTCGGCCCATAGGTATTTAGCAAGCGCACATGGCCCAAACCGGCTTGTTGCCACAGGCGCAAACCGTCCACCGCCATCGCTTCGCCACCGACGTGAATCTGCCGCAGCGCACCGAAGCCGCTCGGTGGATTAGCGGCATATTCCTGCACCAGCCAATACCAATAAGCGGCCGGCAAGTCGGCCAGGGTGATGCCGTGATCGACAATCACTTGATGCAACGCCGCGCTGTCCCACAACCGCGCATCGCGCAGGACGACTGCGGCGCCGTGGCACAGCGGCGGGAAAAACTGCTCGACAAAGCCGTCGAAGCTGCTGGTGGCGAACTGCAGAACGCGATCGCCTTCGCGCAGGTCGCTGTAATCAATGGCACGGGCGATGAACTCGCTCAGCGCGCCGTGGCTGACGGCGACGCCTTTCGGGCGCCCGGTGGAACCGGAGGTGTAAATCACATAGGCGAGGTTTTGTGCGGCGACCGTCACCGGCAGATTGTCGGCCTGATCAGTGTCGGCCAGTTGCTCCAGGCACAGGCAATCGACGCCACCAAGATCCGGCAGGCTGACGAGGCTTTCGCGATCGGTCAGCAGCAGTTTCAAACCACTGTCATCAAGTACATGGCGCAAGCGTTCGGCCGGGGTTTGCGGATCCAGCGGCACGTAGGCGCCGCCGGCCTTGAGCACCGCCAGCAATGCCACCGCCAGTTCCAGCGAGCGCCCCAGCGCCACGCCGACCAGCACGTCAGGGCCGACACCGCGAGCGCGCAACTGATGGGCCAGACGATTACTGCGGCTGTTCAACTCGGCATAGCTGAGTGCCGGCGACGGCTCGGTCGCCAGAATCACTGCCGATACCTGTGGCGTGCGCGCTACTTGCGCTTCGAACAGGGTCTGCACGCTGGCGAAAACAGGTTCTGCTTCGGTGGCCTGAATCAGTTGTGCACGTTCCGCCGCCGCCAGCAGTTCGACTTCGCCGACGACTTGCTGCGGATCGCGACACACGGACGCGAGGATGTTGCGCCAATGCCCGGCCATCGCGGCAATGGTCGCGGCATCAAAAATATCGGTGGCGTAGGTGAAGGCCGCGAACAACTGCTCGCCCTCCTCACGGGTATCGAGCATCAGGTCGCTGGTGGCGGCATGTTGGCGACCGCTGCCGGCCAATTGCTCCTCAGTCAAATAGCCCACCTGCAAACCGGACTCCAGTTGCACATCGCGCAAGTCGGTCACCAGCGGCTGGTGGTTGAACATCACCTGGAACAACGGGTTGTGGCTTTGGCTGCGCGCCGGTTGTAAGGCTTCGATCAAGGCATCGAACGGCAGATCCTGATGAACCTGAGCACCGAGCGCGGCCTGACGCAGGCTCTGCAACAGATCGGCAAAACGGGTTTGTGCGGTGACTTCACTGCGCAGGATCTGCGTGTTGACGAAGAAGCCGATCAGCCCTTCGGTTTCGCTGCGGGTGCGGTTGGCAATCAGCCCGCCGACGCGAATATCGGTCTGGCCGCTATAGCGATGCAGCAACGTTTTGAACGCGGCCAACAGCACCACGAACAGCGTCACGCCCTGACGTTGCGCGAGGCTTTTCAGCGCTTGGCGCAGCGCTGCGTCGATCACCGTTTCCAGACGCGCGCCCTGATGACTGGATTGCGCCGGATAGGCACGATCGGTCGGCAGCTCAAGCAGCGGATGCTCGTCGCCCAATTGTGCACGCCAGTAATCCAGCTGACGCTCGCGCTCTCCGGCCTCCAGCCAACTGCGTTGCCACAGGGCGTAATCTCGGTAGTGCACGGTGAGTGCCGGCAATGACGGCTCGCGCCCCGCCACCAGAGCATCGTAAGTGCGCATGAATTCATCGATGAGAATGTTCATCGACCAGCCATCAGCGATGATGTGGTGCAAGGTCAGCAGCAACACATGCTCCTGCTCGGCCAGACGCAAAAGGCGCAGGCTGAGCAGCGGACCGTTCTCGAGATCGAAGGCCTGAGCGGCCTCCGCCATCATGTGCTGTTGCGCCAGCGGCCAGCGCTGGGCCTCGGGCAGTGCACTGAGATCGGTGATCGGCAGTTTCAACGGCTGCGGTTCGGCGACGCGCTGAAACGCGCGCTCACCTTCCTGACCGAAGGTGGTGCGCAAGCACTCGTGCCGCGCCACCAGTAGACTGAACGCCTGCTCCAGCGCCTGCGCTTGCAGGTCGCCCGTCAGGCGCACCGCCATCGGCAAGTTGTAAGCGGCACTGTGCGGGTCCAGTTGCCAAAGAAACCACATCCGCTGCTGGGCGTACGAAAGCCCGTCGCGCTCGGCGATTCCGTCACAGGCAGTCATGGGAAGCTGCGCAAAATCGATGCCCTCACGGGCCATGCCGGCGAGGAACAAACGGCGTTTGTCCTGTGGCAGTTCGATAAAACGACGGGCTAGTTTCTGGGCGTCTGCGGCATTCATGCATGGGGTCCTTGCTGATCGGCGGCGTGACCAGGAGACCCGGTCGTATCAACAAGAACGAATGACAAACGTGATGATTTAGCGCGCTGGCGCAACAGCGGCCCGACGCTAGGCACACAAACGCCGAAGCCGGTACGAGACCGGCTTCGGCTGCTTTACCACCAGGCGTGGGGATTGCTCAGAGCGGCCCCTGTGAATGCCCTTCCGCCATGGCGACAATCACTTTGCGCGGCCCCTCGAATGGCGAACGCGCGTGCGCCGAGAGCATGTTGTCGAGCATCAGCACATCGCCCTCCTGCCAGGGAAAGCTGATCGCGCACTCGTCGAGCACCGCGCGAATCTGCGCCAGCACCTCGTCTTCAATCGCCGAACCATCGCCGTAATAGACGTTACGCGGCAAGTCCTCTTCGTCGACGATATCGAGCAGGCTTTCGCGCACTTCCGCTTGCAGATTGGAAATGTGGAACAGGTGCGCCTGATTGAACCAGACGTTGTCGCCGGTCACAGGATGCACCGCCACCGCCTGACAAGTCTGGCGAGTACGCAACTCACCGTCGTCCTTCCATTCGCAGACAATGCCGTGGGCCTTGCAGTAGGCCTCGACGACCTCGCGATCGTCGGTGTTGAACACGTCTTCCCAAGCCACATCCAAGCCGTTGCCGAAGTTGCGCACATACATCAGCCCTTTGCTGACGAAGCGCTCGCGAATCGCCAACGGAATGCGCCGATAAACTTCACGGCTGTCGGCAATCGGCGTCTCGCCGCCGGACTTGGCGGCGATCATGCTGTAGAACCAGATCTTCATCGGCCAGTCGCGGGAATAAGCCTGCTCGTTGTGCAGCGGAATGCTCTGGTGCGCCGGGTATTCGGTGGAGGTGTACACGCCCTGCGTCACGTTGGTGCGCGGCGTCGAACCGAATTCATAGTTCAACAACGGATGGCCAAAACTGGCCGCGAACTGCCGGAACTGTTCGGCACCGTTCAGACGGAAGCCGCGAAACAGCACCCCGCCGTCGCGCAGCAGATGCTCGTCCACCAGTTCTTTCAATTCATCGAACACCGCCAACAAGTCAGTGTCCGCATCGGTCGCTTCCACCAACAACGGCAAGCGCCCCCGTTGCGGCAGCAGTGGCCGAACGGAAAATCCCACAGCAACAGCCATGACTGGCCTCCTGTAATCACTCGATAGGTGAACCGCGCGCTAAAACGCCGGTGCCGTAGCCTGCGCATGACGGCGCTGATGGACTTCCAGATGGGTCTTGATCGTGCGGATGACCCGGGCTTCGTGCTCATGAATGAAGAAATGCCCACCGGTCATCATGTCCACGGAAAAACTGCCCAGGGTTTCCTTGCTCCAGCCGATCAGTTGCTCGGTGGTCGCGCGGTCTTCCTTGCCGCCCAGCACGTGCACCGGGCAATTGAGCAACGGCCGCTGCGCCGGCGTGAAACGCCCGCACATCATGAAGTCCGCGCGCAGCACCGGCAGGGTCAGGCTCATCAGTTCTTTGTTAGCCAGCACTTCTTCGCTGGTGCCCTGAAAAGTGCGCAGCTGATCGATCAATTCCTCATCGCTGCGCGCTTCGGCAAAGCCGCGATCGTAGTCACTGCGCATCGTTGGCGCAGCAGTACCGGAAGCGAACAACGCCACCGGTTCCGGTACCCCGAGTTCGCGAAAGGCATGCGCCATCTCGCACGCTAGCAGCGCGCCGAGGCTATGCCCGAACAGTGCGTAAGGCGTCTGCAAGCCAGCCTTGTGCTCGCGGGCCAGTTGCCGGGCCAGCGCACGCATGTCGATTTGCAGGGGTTCGTCGAAACGGGCACCGCGCCCGGGCAGCTCCACCGGTTGCAAGTGCAGCCACGACGGCAGTTGGCGCCGCCAGCGGCTATAGACCATGGCGCTGGCGCCCGAATAGGGCAGGCACAGCAGTGTCAGCTTTGTCACCGCGTTTACCTCAATAGGGTTATCTGTAAAAGAGAACGGATGAGATAGCGCGGGAATTAGTCGGTTAGCCGATCACTTCAGATGACGGAAACTCTGCACCGCCGATGCGAGGACTACCGCCCCGGCTGCAATCGCCAGCCAGAAGCCGCTGCGCGCGCCGAAGGCATCGACCAGCGCACCTGCGCCGGCGGCGCCCACCGCCACGCCGATACTCAAACCGGTCACCAGCCAGGTCAGGCCTTCAGTGAGCTTGGCCGGCGGTACGATGCGCTCGATCAACGCCATCGCCACAATCAGCGTCGGTGAGAAGAACAGCCCGGCGACGAACACCGCCACCGACAATCCAACAATATTGCTCGCCAGCAACAGCGGCAATGTGGTCACCGCCGTCGCCACTCCACCGTACAAAAACAGCTGCGGCAACGGCAGCTTCGAGCGCATCGCACCGAACGCGATACCGGACAGGAAAGAACCGATTCCGTACACCGACAACACGATGCTCGCTGCCGCCGGCTGCCCCTGTTGCTGGGCGAACGCGACGCTGACCACATCGATCACGCCGACGATGACGCCCATGGCGGTCATCAACAACAGCAGCCATTGCATGTCCGTGGAGCGAATGATCGAGCCTTGATGGTGTGGCTCATGCGGATGCACCGAGGGCTCCGTGCTGCGCTGGGCGACAAACGCGGTGACGCCGACCGCCAGCATCAACAGTCCCGCCAGTGGTCCGGCCTCGGGAAACAGCGTCACGCACAGCCCCACCGACAGCGGCGCACCGACGATAAAGCAGACTTCATCGAGTACTGACTCCAACGCATAAGCCGTCTGTAACTGCGGCTGGCCACGATAGATCTCCGTCCAGCGCGCCCGCACCATCGCCGACATGCTCGGCATGCACCCGGCCAGTGCGGCAAAGATAAACAGCGTCCAGTTCGGCGCCTGCAACCGCGTGCACAGCAGCAACAGCAGCAGCGCCCCGCCGCCGATCAATGCCGATACCGGCAGAATGCGTCGCTGCCCATAACGGTCAACCAGACGCGATACCTGCGGCGCGCAAAACGCTGTGGCCAGGGCAAAGGTTGCCGCCACCGCGCCGGCCAGCGCATACCCGCCCTTCAACTGCGAGAGCATGGTGATCACGCCGATACCGGTCATGGAGATCGGCATGCGCGCGATCATTCCGGCCAGGACAAAATTCCGTGCGCCGGGGGCGTTGAACAATTCGCGGTAGGGGTTTGCCATGGACTGCAGCCTCATCAAGGGCCGCCAAGTTGCCATAGGGTCGGGTGGCGTGGAAGCAGGGAATTGTTGGTGGAATGTGAAGGTGCGAAGCCCCGGGTCGTTTCGCTGAACAGATGGCTCAGTCGCCCCTGCCGGACTGCCGCTGGCAACTGACCAGACCGCCAGAAACCTCCGTCAGACTCTGGATCCAGGATGACCATCTGTCGCAAAGCGCGCAGACCTGTCAGGTCTGACAGGTGCCTTTTTTCGCCAATCGGGCTCTGATGACCCTGCGCTCAAACGCGAAGGAATCGCCGATGCAATCGCCCTGGACTGTCCCGCCGCTGTATGGACTTGCCCCTTTTAGAGTCGACCTGTCTCTGGCGGCAGAAGTGGATGATCGCCTCATGCCGTGGATCGAGCAGGTCGGGATTTTTCCAGGCCAGCACAAAAAAGTGCGGGCGATGGGCTTCGGGCGCTTCGCTGTGCTTTGTCATAACGATACGGATGATCCGGACCGCCTGCTGCTGGCGGCGCAATGTTTTGCCGCCCTGTTCGCCGTCGATGATTACTACTGCGATGACGAGAGAACCGGATCTGAACCGAAAATGGTCGGCCCACGCCTGTCCGTGGCGCTGGCAGCGCTGGAACCGGTTTACTTGAGCGAACGGTTCCGCCCCGGCCTTGAGCGGGCATTGAGCGGCGATCCGGTATTGGTCGCTCTGCGCGGGTATCTGGCGCGGGTGGAGTCCTTCGCCACACCGGCACAGGTGGCACGCGTGCGCCATGAAATCATCGCCATGTTCGTGACCATGAGCGCCGAAGCGGCCTGGCGCACCGAAGGTCTCACGCCAGCACTTTGGGAATATCTGGCCCACCGTCAGGTCAACAGTTTCCTGCCGTGCCTGTCGTTGATCGACATCATTGCAGGCTACGAACTACCGGCCAATGTGTATAGCGCACCCGACGTGCGACGCGTGACGGCACTGGCCGCCAGCGCGACGATCATTGCCAATGATCTGTTTTCGGCGCTGAAGGAGCAGCAAGCCGGAATCGGTGACTTCAACCTGCCCTTGCTGTTGATCCGCGAACAGCACTGCTCACCGGAACAAGCAATGGCGCAAAGTGCCGCCATTCACGACGAGATCATGCAATTGTACGAGGCCGCAGAACAGGCCGTACTGCCGCACGCATCAGCGCCGCTCATACGTTACCTGGGCGGAGTCAAGAGCTGGCTGGCCGGCAATGTGGAATGGCATCGCACCAGTGGTCGCTATCAGGTCTGAAGCTGTCGATCTTTTCATGATCGCAAGATGAACTCTCGCCGCCGCCCGTCAGTCAGCTAAATAGGCCCACTGACCCCAGGCGCGATTTTGCATGCATATTTCCCTCGCCCGACAAACAGCCCTGATCACCGGCGCCAGCTCCGGCATCGGCCACGCGTGCGCCAAAGCCCTGGCCGCTGCCGGCGCGGCGGTGGTCATCAACTACAACCGCCAGGCCGAACCTGCCGAAGCACTGGCCCGGCAAATCATCGCTGACGGTGGGCAGGCCATCGCCATTCGCGCTGATGTCTCCAAGGAAGACGAGGTTGAGCGGCTGTTCTCGGCGGCCATCGATGCCTTCGGTTCGCTGGATATTCTGCTGGCCAACTCGGGTATGCAAAAAGATGCCGCCGCTGTGGACATGACCCTCGACGACTGGAACGCGGTGATCGGCGTCAACCTCACCGGGCAGTTCCTCTGCGCCCGCGCTGCCCTGCGGATCTTCAATCGCCAGGGCGTTCGTGAAGGTGTGTCCCGCGCGGCCGGCAAGATCATCCACATGAGTTCGGTGCACCAGCGCATTCCCTGGGCCGGGCACGTCAATTACGCCGCGTCCAAGGGTGGTGTCGATCAGTTGATGCAGACCCTTGCACAGGAAGTCAGCCACCAACGCATTCGCATCAACGGCATCGCGCCGGGGGCGATTCGCACGGCGATCAACAAAGACGCCACCGAAGGCGCTGCCGGCGAAAAGCTGCTTGATCTGATTCCTTACGGGCGTATCGGCGACGCGCAAGACGTCGCCAACGCCGTGGTCTTTCTCGCCTCGGATGCCGCCGATTACATCGTTGGTACCACCCTGTTCATCGACGGCGGCATGAGCCTCTATCCGGAGTTTCGCGGCAATGGCTGAGCATCACCTGGAACGACAAAGCCCGATCGACGCCCACGGCATCATCGGCGACATGCGCAGTGCGGCACTGATCAACGACCGTGGCAGTGTGGATTTTTTCTGCTGGCCGGAATTCGACAGTCCGTCGATTTTCTGTTCGTTGCTGGACACCCCGGACGCGGGGATTTTCCAGTTGGCGCCGGACTTGCCGGACGCGCGCCGCGAACAGATTTACCTGCCCGACACTAACGTTCTGCAAACCCGCTGGTTGAGTGAGCGCGCGGTGGTCGAAGTCACCGATCTGCTGCCAGTGGCGGACAACGCCGATGACCTGCCGCTGTTGATGCGTCGGGTGCGCGTGGTCAGCGGCGAAGCGACTTTCACCATGCGCTGCGCCGTGCGCCACGATTACGCCCGAGCCGACACCCGAGCTCAGATGGATCAACAAGACGTGACATTTAGCGCTTCCGGCCAACCGTCACTGCGCCTGGCTTCGGACCAGCCGATGCAGATCGACGCGCAAGCGGCGGTGGCACAATTCACGCTCAAGCAAGATGAAACGGCGGCGTTCATGCTCGGGGCGACCGATGATCCACGATTCGCCGAAGGCGCCGGACACTTGTGCATGGAACGCACATTGAAGTTCTGGCGCGACTGGATCGGTCAGTCGATTTACCGCGGACGCTGGCGGGAAATGGTCAACCGCTCGGCCCTCGCGTTGAAGCTGCTGACCTCACGCAAACACGGCGCGATTCTCGCCGCCGCCACTTTCGGTCTACCGGAAACGCCGGGCGGCGAACGTAACTGGGACTACCGCTACACATGGATCCGCGATGCCTCGTTCACGGTGTACGCGTTCATGCGCCTGGGCTTTGTCGGCGAGGCCAACGCCTATATGGGCTGGCTGCGCGGACGGGTCAGCGACTGCTGCGGCAAGCCGATGAAGTTGAACATTCTGTACGCCATCGATGGTCGTCAGGAATTGCCGGAAACCGAGCTGTCGCACTTGTCCGGTCACGGCGGTGCGCAACCGGTGCGCATCGGCAACGGCGCTTACGATCAGATTCAGCTGGATATCTTCGGCGAGCTAATGGATGCGGTGTATCTGGTCAACAAATACGGCGACGCAATTTCCCACGAGGGCTGGAAACATGTGCGCGAAGTGGTCGATCAAGTCTGTGAAACGTGGCAGACCGCCGATGTCGGCATTTGGGAAATGCGCGGTGAGCAGCATCACTTCCTGCACTCACGGCTGATGTGCTGGGTAGCGCTGGACCGGGCGATTCGCTTGGCCTCGAAACGCTCGTTACCGGCACCGTTTGCGCAATGGGACTCGACCCGGCAGGCGATCTACGCCGACATCTGGGACAACTTCTGGAATGAGGAGCGCGGGCATTTCGTCCAGTACAAGGGCGGCACCGCGCTGGATGGCTCGATGTTGTTGATGCCGTTGGTGCGTTTCGTCAGCGCCAAGGATCCGCGCTGGCTGTCGACCCTTGCGGCCATCGAAAAGACCTTGGTGCGCGACGGCATGGTTTATCGCTATCGCAATGACGACAGCAATATCGATGGCCTGACCGGCACTGAAGGCGCCTTCGCCGCGTGTTCGTTCTGGTATGTCGAATGCCTGGCTCGCGCGGGGCAGGTTGAAAAAGCCCATCTGGAGTTTGAGCAATTGCTGCGCTATGCCAATCCGCTGGGTCTCTACGCCGAAGAGTTCGACGCCCATGGCCGGCACTTGGGTAATACCCCGCAAGCCTTGACGCATCTGGCGTTGATCAGTGCGGCGAGTTTTCTCGATCGCAAGTTGAGTGGGGAAAAGAGTTACTGGCAGCCGTAATTGTCACCAAAGGCTGTAGGAAATAGTCCGCATCAACAGCCAATTGTAGGACTGACACCTACGCAAAAGCAGGCTCACTCCCACCCCCTATGGCGAGGGAGCTTGCTCCCGCCGGGTCGCGAAGCGGCCCTGAAACCTGCCTCCCCAATCCTACCGAAGCACCGGGTTGCCTGACTTTGCGCCTGCTGCACCGCCGAGCGGGAGCAAGCTCCCTCAGCACAGTTTTCAACTGCCGTAAGACTACAAATGGTCAACATCCTCCGAACCGTGCCTGCCCTGCAACTCGCAGTCACACCCGGAAATACCCTGTTGCCAGCTGTTACATCCACCCCTACCATCCACCGCAACGGGCACAGCGGAGCTGTCCAATAAAACCCGAATTCAAGGAACCAGAATGTCCCAGCACGTCCAGCGCACCATCGACACGCCGCTTCGCAGCGGCCTGACCCGCACCCAACTCTGGGAAGCCGCGGACAAAGGCCTGATCAAGTGCTGGGAAATCGGCCGCCAGCGCGCCACCCGCTTCCCCGACCTCGCGCAAAAATGTCTCGCCGGCGAACTGCCCGTGCTCGGCTGGAAAGGTGGCGTGAGCCGCAGCCTGAAGAAAAACGAGAAATATGGCTCGCTGAAGTATCTGGCGCAGTGGCAAGGCTTGCGCGGTGAGGATCTGGATATTGATCTGAGCGAAGAACGCTCGTTGACCTGCTCGCGAACGAAGATGCGGGTGACGTTTACCCCGGATCGAACGAAGTATTTCAATCAGGTGGCGGAAGCTGAGGTTTAAGGAGAAACAGCGATGGTCGATTTGCATCAGGAATTTCAAAACAGCCGTTTCTTTCACGAAGCGCGGATTGACAGGCGTTCGGCCGACGCACTGGCAGGGGTCGCTGCCGGGCTAGCCGCTGATGGCAAGATCAATCAGCAGGAAGCCGAGTTTCTCAAGACCTGGATCGAAACCCACTTGGTTCACTTGGGGGATCCGGTGGTAAATATTCTCTACAAGCGTCTTGAGGGCATGCTTAGCGACGGTTTATTGGATGCCGATGAATCGGTGGAATTGCTGGAGATTCTTCATCAGTTCGCCGGCCTGCCAGTGGGCGCAGCACAAACCTTCAGTGTGCCCAACAGCCTGCCGCTCGATAGTCCAGCCCCAACTCTGGACTGTGCCAATCGTGTTTTTCTGTTTACCGGTGTTATGGCTTACGGGCCGCGCAAAGCGTGTGAATCGCTGATCGTAGAACGCGGCGGAATGATAGGTGCAGGTGTCAGCAAGAAAATCCATTATCTAGTGATCGGCAGCATCGGCAATGAACAGTGGCTGCACAGCAGCTATGGTACGAAGATCAAAAAAGCCGTTGAGCTGAGAGACAGCGGCGTGCCGATCGCCATCATCAGTGAAGATCATTGGCAGAAGGTGCTGTTCGGATAACAGGAGCCAGGTATGAGTGGAAAAGCGATTCTGTTCTGCAAAACCGCTAGCCTGACCATTGCCTATGAGGCGCATGGCCCGGAAACCGGTGTGCCGGTGATCCTCCTTCATGGCTTCCCCTATTCCCCTCGCGCTTACGATGAAATCGCGCCGCCCCTCGCCGCTCAGGGTTACCGAGTCATCGTTCCGTACCTGCGCGGTTATGGGCAGACTCGCTTCAACGATGCACAAACACTGCGCTCAGGCCAGCAAGCCGCACTCGCTCAGGATTTGTTGAATTTGATGGATGCACTCTCCATCGAACAAGCCACGCTCTGCGGGTATGACTGGGGTGGTCGCGCGGCATGCATCGTCGCGGCGTTATTTCCGGAACGAGTGCGCGGCTTGGTGACCGGTGATGGCTACAACCTGCAGGACATCCCCAACTCGATTCGACCGCTGGATCCCGAGACCGAGCATCGGTTCTGGTATCAGTATTACTTCCACACGCCACGTGGCGTTGAGGGCCTGAAGCACAATCGTCGGGAGTTTTGTGAGCTGCTCTGGAGGCTTTGGTCTCCGACCTGGTCGCACGCTGCCAAGCGTTTTCCCCTGACCGCGCCTGCCTTCGACAACCCTGATTTCGTTGACGTGGTGATCCACTCCTATCGCCACCGCTTCATGTACGTCGCGGGAGATCCGGCGTTTGAGTTGATGGAAGATTTGCTGACTCGGCAACCGACCATTGGCGTGCCGACCATTTCTTTGTGCGGTGCCGACGACGGTGTCGGCCCTGCGCCGCAAGAGGATGAAGACGCAGAGCATTTCACCGGTTTTTATGAGCGGCGTGTGTTGCCCGATGTCGGCCATAACATTCCCGAGGAAGCTCCTGAACAAACCCTCAAGGCATTACTGGATCTGTTGCAGCGCTGACCGAAAACCGCTCGCGATAGGCCTGCGGCGTCACCCCGATAGCCCGCAGGAAACTTCGGCGCAATGTCTCTTCACTGCCAAACCCGCAATTGGCGGCGATGCGTTTGACCGGCAAACCGGTGTCACTGAGCAATCGCCGGGCGGTTTCGACGCGAATCAATTCGATCGCCCGCGCCGGGGTCTGGCCGGTGTCGGCACGGTAGTGGCGGACGAAACTGCGTTCGCTCATGCCAGCTTGTTCTGCGAGGGTCGGGATGCCGAGGTCGCAGGTGAGGTTTTCGGCGATCCACGCGTGCAGTTCATCAAAGCGATTGCCCTGACTCTGCAAGGATAAGGTCACGCTGAACTGCGATTGCCCGCCCGGGCGCTTGAGGAACACCACCAGATGCCGGGCGACGTCCAGGGCGATGTCGCTGCCCAGATCCTCTTCAACCATGGCCAAGGCCAGATCGATGCCGGCCGTGACCCCCGCCGAGGTCCAGATCGGGCCGTCATTGATGAAAATCGGATTGGCCTCAACGTGCAGATTCGGATGTTGCTGCGCCAGTTGTTCGCATCGCGTCCAGTGTGTGACCACGCGACGGCCATCGAGCCAACCGCTTGCCGCCAACAGAAATGCCCCCGTACACACGGAGGCCACGCGTCGACATTTGCCCGCGTGTTCGCGCACCCAATCCACCAACAGCACATCTTCGGCCGCCGGATAAATGCCCCAGCCACCGGCGATGATCAACGTGTCGCTGGGCGCTTCGGGCAACGGTTCGGCCAACACCGCCAGACCCGCCGACGACATCACCGCCCCGCCGCCGCTGGCAATCACGCTCGGCGCATACGGGATCGGCAAGCCGCGCTGACGGGCGATGTCGTTGGCCGAGGCGAACACCTGCAAGGGGCCGGTGACGTCGAGGATCTGCATGTTGGCAAACGCGAGTACGTGGATGGCTTTGGGCATTTGGCGTAATTCGTGGGGTTATTGGCGTATGCGCCAGAACCTACGCGCCTACAGTGAAGCCGTCCAGCCCTTTTCATGGAGTAAGAACGATGACGTTGCAGATCGGTTTTCTGTTGTTTCCGCAGGTTCAGCAACTCGACCTGACCGGGCCGTATGACGTGCTCGCCTCGCTGCCGGGCGTGCAGGTGCACTTGATCTGGAAGGATCTGATGCCGGTCACCGCCAGCACCGGACTGCTGCTGAAACCGACCACCACGTTTGAGGATTGCCCGGATCTGGATGTGATCTGTGTACCGGGTGGTGGTGGCGTCGGCGCGCTGATGGAAGATGAGCTGACGCTGGCTTTCATCAAGCGTCAGGCTGCGCAGGCGAAGTACGTGACATCGGTGTGCACCGGTTCGCTGGTGCTCGGCGCGGCGGGTCTGTTGCAAGGCAAGCGGGCGACCACGCATTGGGCGTATCACGATCTGCTGCCGACGCTGGGGGCGATCGCGGTGAAGGATCGGGTGGTGCGTGACGGCAATCTGTTTACCGGCGGCGGGATTACGGCGGGGATTGATTTTGCGCTGGTGCTGGCTGAAGAGTTGGTGGGTGCCGACGCGGCGCAGCTGATCCAGTTGCAATTGGAATATGCCCCGGCACCGCCGTTCAACTCGGGCAGCCCGGAGACTGCGCCGAGTGAGATTGTCGATGAAGCACGTTTGCGTGCAGCGCCATCGCTGAAGCTGCGCACGGAAATCACCGAGCGTGCGGCGGCGAAACTTAACTTGCGCTAGATCCCACGCCAAACGCAAAACCCTTTCTGGAATACCAATCCCCTGTGGGAGCGAGCTTGCTCGCGAATGCGGTGTATCAGTCGAAACAACTATTGCCTGTCACACCGCTTTCGCGAGCAAGCTCGCTCCCACATTGGGATTTATGTTTGGCCAACGGTATTGGAGTTGTCCCGGTTTGCCGCCACACCTTCACTTGTCCCCCGCCGCTCGTCCGTGTAGAAAGCCCTTCCACAAATTTGCACAGGGACTTTCGATGAAGGCTTTGCCATGGCTCTATCTGGCGCTTCTCAGCCTCGGTTACGGATGGGCGCTGAGTTACGGCCACCTCGGCTGGCTGGCGCTGATTTCCATTGGGCTGCTGGTGTTCGCAGGTTTCGCCGTGCATCTGCAGAAAGTGCCGGTCGCACGTTTTCTCGGCCATGGCCTGTTCATCGTGCTGGCCGTGGCGTTGGCATTGCACTGGCTACCGGGCTTCGCCAACGGTCGCGCCATTGATCCGCAACGCTTCACCGACAACGCCGTGCCGTTCGCGATGTACCTGAACCTCGACAAACCGCTGGTTGGCTTCTGGTTGTTGCTGGTGTGCCCGTGGATTGTCGGGCGACGTTCGTTGCGCCTGAGCGTCTACGCCACCGCCCTCGCCCTGACGCTGAGCGCGGTTCTTGCCCTTGGCGGCGCGCTGTTGCTGGGCGTGATCGCCTGGGCACCGAAGTGGCCTGATCAAGCGTGGCTGTGGGTGCTGAACAATCTGCTGCTGGTGACCTTGGTCGAGGAAGCGCTGTTTCGCGGCTATATACAGGGCGGCCTCAGTCAGCGTTTCAAAAGTCTGCCCTACGGAGAAAATCTCGCCCTGCTGCTGGCCTCGTTGCTGTTCGGTCTGGTGCATGCCGGCGCAGGCTGGACCTGGGTGTTGCTGGCAGGGCTGGCGGGCGTCGCCTATGGTCTGGCCTACCGTTTTGGCGGACTCGGCGCGGCGATCGCCACACATTTCGGCCTGAACCTGCTGCATTTCGGCCTGTTCACCTATCCGATGCTCGCCGGCTGAAGCAAGCGCCATTTTGCGACGCCGTGCTGATTATTGAAAAAAATTTCAATAAAAAGCTGTCACCGCCGACAACCTTTCAAAGCCTTGCGGATTGAAAAACCATGCGTAACAACCAGCCCATTACACAACGCGAACGGACTTTCCCGGCTCAGCAACGGTTGATTTCCACAACCGACGCCAAGGGCGTGATCACCTACTGCAACGACGCTTTCGTCGAGATCAGCGGGTTTTCGCGTGAAGAGCTGATCCGTGCGCCGCACAACCTGGTCCGTCACCCCGACGTCCCGGCGGCGGTGTTTTCGCACATGTGGGGCACATTGAAACAAGGCTTGCCATGGATGGGCATTGTCAAGAATCGCTGCAAGACCGGTGACCATTACTGGGTTAACGCCTATGTCACACCGGTGTTCGACGGCAATCAGGTGGTCGGTTACGAGTCGGTGCGGATCAAACCCACGGCCGAACAGATCCGCCGCGCCGAAGCGCTCTACCAACGCATCAACCAGGGCAAGTCGGCGATCCCTTCCAGCGACAAATGGCTGCCGGTGCTGCAGGACTGGCTGCCGTTCATTCTGGTCAGCCAACTGAGCTTCGTGATCGGCGCGACGCTGAACTCGCACTGGGGCTTCGCCCTCGCTGCCGGTTTGTCGGTGCCGCTGGGCCTGATGGGCCTGCAATGGCAGCAACGCGGGCTGAAACGCCTGCTGCGCCTGGCCGAGCAGACCACTTCCGACCCGCTGATCGCGCAGATGTACACCGACAGCCGTGGCGCCCAGGCGCGTCTGGAAATGTCGATCCTCAGCCAGGAAGCACGCCTGAAAACCTGCCTGACCCGTCTGCAGGACACCGCCGAACACTTGACCGATCAGGCCAAGCAATCCGACGTCCTGGCGCACAACAGCTCCACCGGCCTGGAACGCCAGCGTGTGGAAACCGAACAAGTCGCCACCGCCGTCAACCAGATGGCCGCGACCACCCAGGAAGTGGCGAGCCATGTCCAGCGCACCGCTGACGCCACTCAGGAAGCCAATCGCCTGACCGGTCGCGGCCGTGACATCGCCGGCGAAACCCGCGAAGCCATCCAGCGTTTGTCGGTCGTTGTCGGGGAAACCGGCCTGACCGTGACGCAACTGGCCAAGGACAGTGACGAAATCGGCGGCGTGGTTGATGTGATCAAAGGCATCGCCGACCAGACCAACCTGCTCGCGCTCAACGCCGCCATCGAGGCAGCCCGTGCTGGCGAGATGGGCCGTGGTTTTGCCGTGGTGGCTGACGAAGTGCGTCAACTGGCGCAACGCACCAGCGAATCGACCGGGCAGATTCATGCCCTGATCGCCAAGTTGCAGCAGACGGCTTCGAGTGCCGTGCAAACCATGGAAGCCGGACATCGTCAGGCTGAAGAAGGTGTAGCGCGGGTGCTGGAAGCGGATCAGGCGTTGGTCGGTATCAGTGAAGCGGTGGCCAACATCACCGACATGACCACGCAGATTGCTGCAGCGACGGAAGAGCAAAGTGCGGTGGCTGAAGAGATCAGCCGCAACATCAGCAATATTTCGGAACTGGCGGATCAGACGTCGGAACAGGCGCATAACTCGGCGTTGTTGAGTGAAGAACTGACGAAGACAGCGAATACGCAGTACTCGTTGGTGGAGCGGTTTAACCGCTGATTGAACTGGCGATAACATAAAACCCGGAAAGCGAGAGCTTCCGGGTTTTTTGTTGTGTCATTGAATATCTCCCCCTCACCCCAGCCCTCTCCCCCC
Source organism: Pseudomonas sp. H1_D05 (assembly GCF_054682705.1). NCBI lineage: Bacteria > Pseudomonadati > Pseudomonadota > Gammaproteobacteria > Pseudomonadales > Pseudomonadaceae > Pseudomonas > Pseudomonas sp. H1_D05. Next base: position 4,000,754 of record NZ_CP162825.1, on the reverse strand, counting down.
AAGGGGGCGAGGGGGAAAGGGAGCCGATCTCTGTGCATTTCAGAATTTGAGTTCGACTCGGTATCTCAAGTCGGTGCACCTGGCACATTCACCTCGGTCAGTCCCCTCTACCTCTGGGAGAGGGTTAGGGTGAGGGCCGGCCCAATAACTACTGAGGCAACTTCAGCTTATCCAGCAGTCGATTGACCAACAGCTCGTTGAGCATGATCACCTGTTGCAGCGCCAGCAGCGGTTTGCGCTCCGGGCCGCCTATTGAGTTGGCGATGTTGCCGGCCATGGCGTGGGCGTATGAAAGCGACTCGCTCGCCTCGACCAGCAGGGTTTCGTCATCCAGCGTGGGGTCGACGAGATAGACCGGGCGAAATTTTGGCGAGCTTGGTGGAGCCCCCAGTGCTTCGGGTCTGAGGTAATAGTCGAGGGCGCGGTCGGTTGCTTCTTTGATCTTTTGCGGGCTGAGCGCTGGGTCGTGGGGGATTGGATCAGTGGGTGGTGGGTTTGGTGTGATTTTGAACATAGATAAAGCTCCAATTTGAAAAAACGGGAGCCATCACCCTCGCTACCAAACGGCGGGTGGCGGCCATGCGCGGGTTGGTAGACCGGTCAAATTGGGTAACCCGGCGCTCACAGAGGAGCCCCACGCATGCCCACCATACAAAGCCATATCTCAAAAAGGAGACAGCATCGACAGTGTCGCAACAACGACAATTTAAGGCGGGCTACCAAACCCGATCACTGTTTTTCAGTGACAAGGAAACGATATAGCCCGGCCTGTAGTCGTGTAAGCCGGCGGATTCTGGCGTACGCGTAGGTAACGGCGCAAGGTGTTGTAGGCCCCGTGGCGTAACGGGTTGTGTAATTTAAACGTGCTCACAAAATCATGTTTGCGCACAGGAAATGCTGGGCAGTGCGCGCTTCCAGTTTTTTATCGTGTCAGCGAAATCGCCCCTCACCCTAACCCTCTCCCAGAGGGAGAGGGGACTGACCGCATGGAATGGAAGAGATACGCCGACGTGCGATACCGAGTTGAACTCAGATTCTGAAACAGATCAAAAGCCCCTCACCCTAGCCCTCTCCCCGAGGGAGAGGGGACTGATCGCGGTGTTTGGGAGAGGTACGCCGACGTGCAATAGCGCGTTGAACTCAGGCTTTGAAAAGCCCAAAAATCGGCTCCCTCTCCCTCGGGAGAGGGCTGGGGTGAGGGGCGAGAACACCACAAAAACCAAAGCCAAGCGCGCCGTACTCTTCACCACTCAATAGGCCGAGTGTCAGCTCGCCTGCTTTTGATCTTGACCCACCGGCGACGTCGGAAGGCTGAGTGGAGGGATTGATCCGGGCGTGGGAGCGCAGCGACCGTTTGGCGCAGCCAAACACAGCGGGAGTAGGTGCAGCGAAGCAAACCGGAGACGCTGCGCCCGGATCGATCCCGGAGCGAAGGGACCCCGAGCTTTAGCGAGCGGGCCGCACGTAGGAGCAAGCGTTTTTTTGCTTACTTTTTTTAGGCGTTTGTAAAAAAAGTGAGTCGCCGTAAGGGCGAAACCCTAAGTGGGCTTAACCGCAGCAACGAATATGCACATAGATCGAAAAATGTGCAGTGTTCAAGATCTACCCCCTCACCCCAGCCCTCCCGAAACGTCGGACCGCCCCCAAGGGGGCGAGGGGGAAAGGGAGCCGATCTTTATGCAGTTCGGGATCTCGGTTAACCCTTGAGAAACTCGGATACTTTCTGCGCAGCGCTAGCCAAATGCTGTTCATGGGTAAACCCGGAAACCTTTAATGGCTTCAGGTCATGATCGCCGGCAGTTAACCACGCCACCTCAATACTCGGTGACAAGGTGTAAGCCTCAACCGCCTCCCGATTACCCAGCGCATCCCGCTCCCCCTGCACAATCAAAGTCCGCGTCTGCAAAGAAGCCAAATGCTCAACCCGCGGTTTCTCCGGTTTACCCACTGCATAAAACGGATAGCCCAAACACACCAACGCATCGGCACCCAATTCGTCAGCCAAAAGACTCGCCATCCGCCCGCCCATCGACTTCCCGCCAATGGCCAAAACCCCAGCGACATGACGTCGCACTTCGGCAAACACTTCGCGCCAGCATTCCTGCAGTTTCGCAGCAGGATTCGGCGGCCGCTTCACGCCATCCACCCGCCGCTGCGCCATATACGCAAACTCAAACCGCAACACGTTGATGCCAAGCCCGGCAAGGCGCCCAGCCATGTCGTTCATCCAATCGCTATCCATCGGCGCCCCCGCCCCGTGAGCAAGGATCAACGTCGCCGACGCCTTACCCTCAGCGGCATCCCAAAGCCACCCATGATCACGCACGCACTGCGCCCATTGATCCCCGTCAATACTGGCCTTGTGCTGTTTGTCCATGCTTGCCTCGCTTTTAGTCTGCCTATAACTCCAGACGAAGGATTCGCCGCGTGTTTTGCGCGCGCTCACTTCGGCTGAACCGTGGATGGGGAACCATGAACACTTCTATCAGTACCGCCTACAACTACAAGGTGGTCCGCCAATTCGCCATTATGACGGTGGTGTGGGGCATCGTCGGCATGGGCCTCGGGGTTTTTCTCGCGGCCCAATTGGTCTGGCCCGAACTCAACTTCAATTTGCCCTGGACCAGTTTCGGCCGTCTGCGCCCGCTGCACACCAACGCGGTGATCTTCGCGTTCGGTGGCTGTGCGCTGTTCGCCAGTTCGTTCTACTCGGTGCAACGCACCTGCCAAACCCAATTGTTTGCGCCGAAAATCGCCGCGTTCTGCTTCTGGGGCTGGCAACTGGTGATCCTGTTGGCGGCGATCAGCCTGCCACTGGGTTACACCAGCTCCAAGGAATACGCCGAGCTGGAATGGCCGATCGACATCCTGATCACCATCGTCTGGGTCGCCTACGCCATCGTGTTCTTCGGCACGATCATGCAGCGCAAGACCAAGCACATCTACGTGGGCAACTGGTTCTTCGGCGCGTTCATCATCACCGTGGCGATTCTGCACATCGTCAACAACCTTGAGTTGCCGGTGAGTTTCACCAAGTCCTACTCGGTGTACGCCGGTGCAACCGACGCGATGGTGCAATGGTGGTACGGCCACAACGCCGTAGGCTTTTTCCTCACCGCCGGTTTCCTCGGGATGATGTACTACTTCGTGCCGAAACAGGCCGAGCGTCCGGTGTATTCGTATCGCCTGTCGATCGTGCACTTCTGGGCCTTGATCACCCTGTACATCTGGGCCGGCCCGCACCACTTGCACTACACCGCGCTGCCGGACTGGGCACAGTCGCTGGGCATGGTGATGTCGCTGATTCTGCTGGCACCGAGCTGGGGCGGCATGATCAACGGCATGATGACCCTCTCGGGCGCCTGGCATAAGTTGCGCAGCGACCCGATCCTGCGCTTCCTTGTGGTCTCGCTGGCGTTCTACGGCATGTCGACCTTCGAAGGTCCGATGATGGCGATCAAGACTGTCAACGCCCTCTCCCACTACACCGACTGGACCATCGGCCACGTACACGCCGGCGCTCTCGGCTGGGTAGCGATGATCTCGATCGGCGCGCTGTACCACATGATCCCGAAAATCTTCGGCAAGGCGCAGATGCACAGCGTCGGTTTGATCAACGCGCACTTCTGGCTCGCGACCATCGGCACCGTGCTCTACATCGCCTCGATGTGGGTCAACGGCATCGCCCAAGGCCTGATGTGGCGCGCGGTGAACGAGGACGGCACGCTGACCTACTCCTTCGTCGAAACCCTGGTGGCCAGCCACCCAGGCTTCGTCGTGCGGCTGATTGGTGGGGCGATCTTCCTCAGCGGCATGTTCCTGATGGCTTACAACACCTGGCGCACCGTGCGGGCCTCGCGGCCTGCTGACGTCGTTGCTGCCGCGCAGATGGCCTGAGGAGTCCGCCATGAAACACGAAACGATTGAAAAGAACGTTGGCCTGTTGATGTTGCTCATGGTGTTCGCCGTGAGCATCGGCGGCCTGACCCAGATCGTCCCGCTGTTCTTCCAGGACGTCACCAACAAACCGGTGGAAGGCATGAAGCCCTACACCGCGCTGCAACTGGAAGGCCGCGACATCTACATCCGCGAAGGCTGCGTCGGTTGCCACTCGCAGATGATCCGGCCGTTCCGCGCCGAAACCGAGCGCTACGGGCACTACTCGGTGGCCGGCGAAAGCGTTTGGGATCACCCGTTCCTGTGGGGTTCGAAACGTACCGGGCCGGATCTGGCCCGGGTCGGCGCGCGTTACTCGGATGACTGGCACCGCGCGCACTTGTACAACCCGCGCAACGTTGTGCCGGAATCGAAAATGCCGGCCTACCCGTGGCTGGTCACGCAGGCGGTCGACAGCAGCCACACCGAAACCAAGCTCAAGACCATGCGCACCCTCGGCGTGCCGTACACCGACGACGACATCAGCGGCGCGGTGGCCAGCCTCAAGGGCAAGACCGAAATGGACGCCCTCGTCTCCTACCTGCAAGTGCTCGGCACTGCGATCAAGAGCAAGAGGTGAGCCATGGTCATTGAAATGAGCACAGGGCTGATCCGTGGTTTAGGCACCGTTGTCGTGTTTGTAGCTTTCGTCGGTTTGACTTTGTGGGTGTTCAACCGCAAGCGCACCCCGGAGTTCGCCGAAGCGCGTCTGCTGCCGTTCGCCGACGAGCTGCAACCCGACACAACCCCAGTAAATGAGACAAGGAGTACCCGGCCATGACCACCTTCTGGAGTACGTGGATCTGCGTACTGACCATCGGCAGCCTGATCGGCCTGACATGGCTGCTGATCGGCACCCGCCGGGGCGAGACCAAGGGCAGCGTCGACCAGACCATGGGCCACAGCTTCGACGGCATCGAGGAGTACGACAACCCGCTGCCGCAGTGGTGGTTCATGCTGTTCGCCGGCACGCTGGTGTTTTCCGTGGGCTATCTGATCCTCTATCCGGGCCTGGGCAACTGGAAAGGCATTCTTCCCGGTTACGAGGATGGTTGGACCGGTGTGCACGAGTGGGAAAAGGAAATGAATAAGGCCGACGCGAAGTTCGGGCCGATCTTCGCCAAGTTCGCCGCCATGCCGGTGGAAGAAGTGGCGAAGGATCCGCAGGCACTGAAAATGGGTGGCCGCTTGTTCGCTTCCAATTGCTCGGTGTGCCACGGTTCCGATGCCAAAGGCGCGTTCGGTTTCCCTAACCTTGCCGACAGCGACTGGCGCTGGGGCGGCGACGCCGACACCATCAAGACCACCATCATGGGTGGCCGGATGGCGGCGATGCCGGCCTGGGGCGAAGTGTTGGGCGAAGCCGGGGTGAAAAACGTCGCGGCGTACGTCCGTCACGAACTGGCCGGTTTGCCATTGCCAGCCGACAACAAGGCTGACCTGCAAGCCGGACAGCAAGCGTTCAGTACTACTTGCGTGGCCTGTCATGGGGCGACCGGCCAAGGTACTGAAGCCATGGGCGCGCCGAATCTGACGCACCCGGCCGGGTTTATCTATGGCACCAGCCTGACCCAACTCGAGCAGACCATTCGCCATGGTCGCCAGGGTCACATGCCGGCGCAGAACGAGCTGTTGGGCAACGATAAAGTGCAATTGCTTGCCGCTTATGTGTACAGCCTGTCACATGGATTGAGTACAGAAAAACTTATTACTGAAGACAACAAGAAGTAATCATTGCGTACACATCTGCCGCACCATTCTCGGTGCGGCAGCATCCAGCCCCTTTGCGACGCATTGTCGCACCCCTTCACACCCTCTCCTTTCGGTTCCTCTGATTCGGGTCTACGCTTGCTCGATGCGGACTGGCTTGTGCCGGTTCCAGGTCAACGCTGACTGCTGTGTTCCGCGAACCGGCTGACTGATGTGGCCGCAAACGCCGGTAGATACCGGCTGTCGTGCCATTTACCGTCCGTCACCCGAACTGAGCGTTTGAACACACCCCGTTACAAGCGACCTGAACCCCTCGCTTTTTTCGTCCGCTGCGACATTTTGTCCGAGGCCAATTTTGTCCTTACGCGGCGCATGGAAAGGCCGCAGAATCAGCGTTGGAAAGCATTGACCCAGGTCATGGCGCGTTGCAATGACCCCCTGCTCTCTGCATACTTGCGGCCGATTTTAATCCTAATAAAACACCCAAACCGTGGAACCTTAGAATGAGCACAGCAATCAGTCCGACTGCTTATAACTATAAGGTAGTCCGCCAGTTCGCCATCATGACGGTGGTCTGGGGGATCCTTGGCATGGGGCTCGGTGTCTTCATCGCCTCGCAACTGGTCTGGCCGGAGTTGAACTTCGGTCTGCCGTGGACGAGCTTTGGACGCCTGCGCCCGTTGCACACAAACCTGGTGATTTTCGCCTTCGGTGGTTGTGCACTGTTTGCCACTTCCTACTATGTCGTGCAGCGAACCTGCCAGACGCGACTGATTTCCGACAGCCTCGCGGCCTTCACCTTCTGGGGCTGGCAAGCGGTGATCGTCGGCGCAATCATCACCTTGCCGCTGGGTTACACCACCACCAAGGAATACGCGGAACTGGAATGGCCACTGGCTATTCTGCTGGCGATTGTCTGGGTCACCTACGGTCTGGTGTTCTTTGGCACCATTACCAAGCGCAAAACCAAGCACATTTATGTGGGTAACTGGTTCTACGGTGCGTTCATCGTGGTCACGGCGATGCTGCACATCGTCAACCACGCCTCCCTGCCGGTGAGCTTCTTCAAGTCCTACTCCGCCTACTCCGGCGCGACCGATGCGATGATCCAGTGGTGGTACGGCCACAACGCGGTGGGCTTCTTCCTGACCACCGGTTTCCTCGGGATGATGTACTACTTCGTGCCGAAACAGGCCGAACGTCCGATCTACTCCTATCGTCTGTCGATCGTGCACTTCTGGGCCCTGATCACCCTGTACATCTGGGCCGGCCCGCACCACCTGCACTACACCGCATTGCCGGATTGGGCACAATCGCTGGGCATGGCGATGTCGATCATCCTCCTGGCGCCAAGCTGGGGCGGCATGATCAACGGCATGATGACCCTGTCGGGCGCCTGGCATAAGCTGCGCACCGACCCGATCCTGCGCTTCCTCGTGGTTTCGTTGGCGTTCTACGGCATGTCGACCTTCGAAGGGCCGATGATGGCGATCAAGACCGTCAACTCGCTCTCGCACTACACCGACTGGACCATCGGCCACGTACACGCTGGCGCTCTCGGTTGGGTCGCGATGATCTCGATCGGCGCGATCTACCACATGATCCCGCGCCTGTTCGGGCGTGCGCAGATGCACAGTGTCGGCCTGATCAACGCGCACTTCTGGCTCGCGACCATCGGCACCGTGCTGTACATCGCTTCGATGTGGGTCAACGGCATCACACAGGGCCTGATGTGGCGTGCAATCAACGACGACGGCACCCTCACCTACTCGTTCGTTGAAGCGCTGCAAGCCAGCCACCCGGGCTACATCGTTCGCGCCTTGGGCGGTGCTTTCTTCGCCAGCGGCATGTTCCTGATGGCTTACAACGTCTGGCGCACCGTGCGCGCCTCGAACCCGGCTGAAGCCGAAGCCGCTGCCCAGATCGCTGTCGTTGGAGCTCACTGATGAAGCATGAAGCTGTCGAGAAGAATATTGGCCTGCTGGCCTTCTTCATGGTCATCGCCGTCAGCGTTGGCGGCCTGACCCAAATCGTTCCGCTGTTTTTCCAGGACGTCACCAACAAGCCGGTCGAAGGCATGAAGCCGCGTTCGGCGCTGGAACTGGAAGGCCGCGACGTTTACATCGCCAACGGCTGTGTCGGCTGCCACTCGCAGATGATCCGTCCGTTCCGCGCTGAAACCGAACGCTATGGGCACTACTCGGTCGCCGGTGAAAGCGTCTGGGATCACCCGTTCCTGTGGGGTTCCAAACGTACCGGGCCAGATCTGGCCCGTGTCGGCGGTCGTTACTCCGATGACTGGCAACGTGCGCACTTGTACAACCCGCGCAACGTCGTGCCTGAGTCGAAAATGCCGGCTTACCCGTTCCTCGTAGAAAACAAGCTCGACGGCAAAGACACTGCCAGGAAGATGGAAGTGTTGCGCACGCTCGGCGTTCCTTACACCGACGAAGACATCGCCGGGGCCAAGGATGCCGTGAAGGGCAAAACCGAAATGGACGCGCTGGTGGCCTATCTGCAAGGCCTGGGCACCATCATCAAAAGCAAACGGTGATCTGGATGGATATCGGGATGATTCGTGGCCTGGGCACCGTTGTCGTGATGGTGGCCTTCATCGGTCTGGCGCTGTGGGTGTTCAGCCCCAAGCGCAAGTCGGAGTTTGAAGACGCGACCTTGTTGCCTTTTGCGGATGATCCCGAAGCCATCAAGCACGTCGAGCAAGCTTCTAGGAGTAACAAAGAATGACTACATTCTGGAGTCTGTACGTCACAGTCCTCAGTCTCGGTACGATCTTTTCCCTGACCTGGCTGCTGCTGTCGACCCGCAAGGGCCAGCGCAGCGAACAGACGGACGAGACGGTCGGGCACTCTTTCGACGGGATCGAGGAGTACGACAACCCACTGCCGAAATGGTGGTTCATGCTGTTTGTCGGCACCATCATTTTTGCCTTGGGTTACCTGGTGCTGTACCCGGGCCTGGGCAACTGGAAAGGCCTGCTGCCGGGCTACAACTACCTCGATAACGACAAGCAGACCGCGTTCGCCAATGGCCAGACCGGCTGGACCGGCGTGCACGAGTGGGAAAAGGAAATGGCCCGCTCGGACGCCAAGTTCGGTCCGATCTTCGCCAAGTTCGCTGCCATGCCAATCGAAGAAGTGGCCAAGGATCCGCAAGCACTGAAGATGGGTGGCCGTCTGTTCGCCTCCAACTGCTCGGTGTGCCACGGTTCCGACGCCAAGGGCGCCTACGGTTTCCCTAACCTGACCGACGCCGACTGGCGCTGGGGCGGCGAGCCGGAAACCATCAAGACCACCATCATGGGCGGTCGTCACGCAGTGATGCCGGCCTGGGCTGAAGTCATCGGTGAGCAAGGTGTTGCCGACGTAGCAGCATTCGTTGTGACCAACCTGGATGGCCGCAAGCTGCCGGAAGGCACCAAGGCTGATCCGGCCAACGGCGGCAAACTGTTCGCCGCCAACTGCGTGGCCTGCCACGGTCCGGCCGGCAAAGGCACCCCCGCCATGGGCGCGCCTGACCTGACCCACCCGGGCGCGTTCATCTACGGTTCGAGCTTCGCGCAACTGCAGCAGACCATCCGTTACGGCCGTCAGGGCCAGATGCCTGCGCAGGAACAACTGCAAGGCAACGACAAGGTGCACCTGCTGGCGGCATATGTTTACAGCCTGTCCCACGGTGAAAAAGCACCCGAAGCGAACGCCGAGTAAGGCCAGCGCTTGAAGTACAAAAGGCCCCGCCAATGTTGATTGGCGGGGCCTTTTTTCATGCTGGCATTCATGCCTTGAGACATATGCTCAATAGACCTGAGCAGCACTGCCCTGTAGGTTTTTCCCACTCCGATGAACAGCATCGGGTCAACCTTCAAGGATGAAGCCTACATGTCAAAGAATGACGAAACCACACTGCCAAAACGTTTGCAGCCCCTCCATGATCATGAAGCAACGGCGGTGAATAGGCCTGTGGCACCCGCACGCTCACCCTCACCAAACCCTGTAGGTCGCCCAGGTAACAGCGGCGGTCTGGACGGTCTTGGCGGCGGCAGATTGCCCTGACAGGGGGCAGCAAAACACAGCGAATTTACGTCCAATATCCTGCGCCCCTGCCCTTTGGCCGGGGCGCTTTCGCCGGTGCCGTTATGACAGTGATAAACCGATCGTCCGCAACCCACCTTTTTGATTGCTGGGCAAACCCCAAAGTAGTAACGTTTCTACACCAGAATCACCGGAGGCCGAACATGATGGCCATCACGACCATTTCCAGCCGCGAATTCAACCAGGACACCAGTGCCGCCAAAAAAGCCGCGCATCAGGGCCCGGTCATCATTACCGATCGTGGCAAGCCTGCCCATGTACTGCTGAGCATCGAGGAATACCAGAAACTGACCGGTAGCCAGACCAGCATCGTCGATCTGCTGGTCATGCCGAATGCGCCTGACATCGAATTCGAAACCGAGCGCGCCGTCATCACTCCTCGCAGCGTGGACCTGTCCTGATGTTTCTACTGGATACCAATGTAGTTTCCGAACTGCGAAAACCCCAGGCCAACAAGCAGGTGGTGACATGGGCAAACAGCGTCGCCCCGGCCAGCCTGTATTTATCGGCCATCACTGTGCTGGAGCTGGAAACCGGCATTCTGCGTATCGAACGCCGCGACCCGCCACAAGGAGGGATGCTGCGCAACTGGCTCGAGCGTCATGTCAAACCCGCATTCTCGGGAAGAATCCTCTCGGTCGATAGCGCCGTCGCTAGCCGATGTGCACAGCTGCACGTGCCTGATCGCAGCAATGAATGCGACGCTTTGATCGCCGCCACCGCGCTTGTTCATGGTCTGACGCTGGTCACCCGTAATGTTGCCGACTTCCAACTCAGCGGCGTTCATCTGATCAATCCATGGAACGCGGCCAATCACTGATCGTCCAAAGCCCCGCCTAATCACTGGCGGGGCTTTTTTTATGGGCGCTTGGCAAAGATTGAATGCACCGGCGTCGTATCGATCAGCGTTCGATTGCGCCACTGATTGCTCTTCACCAGATAGACCTGCAACTGCTTGCGGTCCTCGGTGAAACTGGCAATCAGATAGGTTTGCTGAGACGTACTGCCGCTCAGGTAGATGGGTACGCTACCCTCCCAATAGGCATCACCTCCATCCTTATGCAAATGGCCGGCAAAGATCGCCGTCACTTGATATTTATTGACCATATCGGTGAAGCGTTTCTGTTGCGCCTGGGTCCCCTGGTGGCGCAACGGTTTATGCATATTGATGATGATGGCGTACCCCGAGGCTCGCGCCAGTCTGAGGTCCGTCTCGAGCCAGTCGAGCGCATGGTTGATTTCAAATGTCGTCGGGTTCAATGGATGAGCAATCCGGGTGGTATACGTCGGTTCGTTATTGAGTTGAACCATATGAACTTCGCCGATGTTTTTTGAATAGGCGAGACTGCCAGAGTACTTTTTACTGAGAAACCCACTGGTGATTTTCAGATCAAAGCTGTCGACTTTACCCTCATGGTGCTCTTTGAACTCGACAACACTTCCCGCCGCACAGCTATTACTAAAACAATCATCAACATTGTTTTCATAATCGTGATTACCCAAGCCGTATAAATACTCACCTTTGAAGTGCTTGGTCAGTAAATCCTTCATGAACGAACGCTGCCAGCCATGACCAAAAGCGGTTATATCGCCATTGATCATCAAAGGCACCTGGGCTTGAGAGCCGTGCTGATTTCTGAACTCGGCAATACTCCCAAGCTGAGTATCAACCAGCCATTTCGAACGAACATCGAATTCGGCGTCGGATTCGGCTTCGCGATCATCGGTCTTGTCGGTCCAGGGATATTGAGTATCCGAGGCAAAAACCATGTGTTTCGGTGTTCCGGTTATAGCCTGCGCCGATACACCCGTCGCCAACAAACAAACACCCAGCACAACGCTTGCAAACTTGTTAAAAGCCATACATTAAATTCCGTTTAAATTAATCAATCAGGCGCAAACTTTTCGCGCAAACAGAACTTATTCGAAAAAACAAAAAACTTCAAAGCACTCACAAAGAACAATCAATTGGATTTATTTCAGAGACACTAGCCGCACAAGTTTAATAACCTGCAGAGCACTGAAAATAAACATGACAAGTTCCATTCAACGTGGCGTGGCCCACGCAAAACCACATTCAAAGTTTTCTTTCAGGCCAGACACGCGTCGAGTTGTGCAAAGGAAACCCTGAACGTGACGCCATTCGTGCGTGCGTCCAATCTGACCAGGCTTTTTTATGAAACTCGCAATGACCGCAGCGGCGGACTGTTCTCCCATGGAAACAATGAATTAGCCCTCAAGCCAAAACCGTCCATACTCAACAAGTCAATTGACCTGCATCATGCTTTGCTGCATTCGCTACACCATTCAGGTTTTTTACCCAACGCGACCAAAGGTCGCACCCTTGAGCCAGAGCGACCGGCGTATCATTGCGCCACTGCAACACCCCTTTCTGACCTGGGTTGGCACGTATCGACCGAGGCATTTTTCCACTGCCGTGGGATGCAATGATGAGCAACCAGATTCCGGTACACGACGTCACACCACCGAGCAAAAACGCGAACAACAGCGTTGACCTTTACGCCTCTCGAGAAAAAATCTACACCCGCGCGTTCACCGGCCTGTTCCGCAATCTGCGGATGATGGGCGGCGCGGCATTGTTCCTGCTGTATTTCGGTACGGTGTGGCTGAACTGGGGCGGTCATCAGGCCGTGTGGTGGAACCTGCCGGAGCGCAAGTTCTTCATCTTCGGCGCCACTTTCTGGCCACAGGATTTCATTCTGCTCTCGGGCCTGTTGATCATTGCCGCGTTCGGCCTGTTCTTCATTACCGTGTACGCCGGCCGGGTCTGGTGCGGCTACACCTGTCCGCAAAGTGTGTGGACGTGGATTTTCATGTGGTGCGAGAAGGTCACCGAAGGCGACCGCAATCAGCGCATCAAGCTCGACAAGACGCCGATGAGCACCAACAAATTTGCGCGCAAATTCGCCAAACACGCGCTCTGGCTATTGATCGGTTTTGTCACCGGCATGACCTTCGTTGGCTACTTCTCGCCGATCCGTGAACTGGTCTTCGAATTCTTCACCGGCCAGGCCGATGGCTGGTCGTATTTCTGGGTCGGTTTCTTCACCCTCGCCACTTACGGCAACGCCGGTTGGCTGCGTGAGCAGGTGTGCATTTACATGTGCCCGTACGCACGCTTCCAGAGCGTGATGTTCGACAAGGACACGCTGATTGTTTCCTACGACCCGCGTCGCGGTGAAAGCCGTGGCCCGCGCAAGAAAGGCGTCGATTACAAGGCCCAGGGGCTGGGCGATTGCATCGATTGCACCATGTGCGTTCAGGTGTGCCCGACCGGCATCGACATCCGCGACGGCCTGCAGATCGAGTGCATTGGCTGCGCGGCCTGCATCGACGCCTGCGACAGCATCATGGACAAGATGGATTACCCGCGCGGGCTGATCAGCTACACCACCGAACACAACCTGTCCGGGCAGAAAACCCATAAACTGCGGCCACGCCTGATCGGCTATGCCGTAGTGTTGCTGGCGATGATCAGCCTGTTGGTCACTGCATTCGTGATGCGCTCGCTGGTTGGCTTCGACGTCAGCAAGGACCGCGTGCTGTACCGCGAAAACGCCGAAGGCCGGATCGAAAACGTCTACAGCCTGAAGATCATGAACAAGGATCAGCGCGACCACACTTACGTGCTGGAAGCCGCCGGCCTGCCCGACCTGCGCCTGCAAGGCAAACGCGAGATCAAAGTCGCGGCCGGCGACATCGTCAGCATGCCGGTCGAGTTGTCGAGCGCACCGGAGCAACTGCCATCGAGCACCAACGAGGTGAAATTCATCCTCAAGGATGCCGATGACGACAGCGTCCACGTTGAAGCCAAGAGCCGATTCATCGGCCCACAAATCCGTTGAGAGAACTGAACATGCCCGCAGCAAACGCCGCAAGTCCCTGGTACAAGCACCTTTGGCCATGGATCATCATCGGGATTCTGGCCTGTTCGGTGACCCTGACCCTGTCCATGGTGACCATTGCGGTGAACAACCCGGACAACCTGGTCAACGACAACTACTACGAGGCCGGCAAAGGCATCAACCGTTCGCTGGACCGTGAACTGTTGGCACAGACTCTGAAAATGCGCGCCGCTGTGCATCTGGATGACGTGACCGGTGAAGTTGATTTGCGCTTGAGCGGTGACAGTCAGCCAAAGACCCTGGAGCTGAACCTGATTTCACCGACGCAGCCGGAGAAGGATCGCAAGATTGTCCTGACCCGCAGCGAGACTGAAACCGGGCGTTACATCGGTCAATTGGGTGACAAAGTTGAAGGTCGCCGGTTTGTCGAGTTGCTGGGCAGTCAGGATGATCACGTCTGGCGGATGTTCGAGGAAGAATTGGTTAACCATGACAAGGATCTGCTGCTGGGTGATGAACCGCTGCAAGGTGCCGAAGACTTGAAGAAGTAAACAACTTCAAAAGCCCCCTCACCCTAGCCCTCTCCCCCAGGAGAGGGAACTGATCTCGAGCGTTTGCACGTTTTGTGTATGACAGTAAAGATCCAGCCGACTGAACCAGTTTTTCCGGCTCACACCGATCGGCTCCTTCTCCCTCCGGGAGAGGGAACTGATCTCGAGCGTTTGCACGTTTTGTGTATGACAGTAATGATCCAGCCGACTGAACCAGTTTTTCCGGCTCACACCGATCGGCTCCTTCTCCCTCCGGGAGAGGGGACTGATCTCGAGCGTTTGCACGTTTTGTGTATGACAGTAATGATCCAGTCGACTGAACCAGTTTTTCCGGCTCACACCGATCGGCTCCCTCTCCCTCCGGGAGAGGGCTGGGGTGAGGGCAAGCGGACAACCCCAATGCAAGGGCTTAACCCCTCAACGATGCCATGACCACCCCACTCCCCTGCTATCACTGCGCCCTGCCGGTCTCGTCCGGCAGCCGCTTCACTGCCGTCGTACTCGGGCAATCCCGCGAATTCTGCTGCCCGGGCTGTCAGGCCGTGGCCGAAGCCATCGTCGCCGGCGGCCTGGAAAGCTATTACCAACACCGCAGCGAAGCCTCGGCCAACCCCGAAGCATTGCCGGTGCAATTGGTCGATGAGCTGGCCCTGTACGACCGCGCCGATGTGCAGCAACCCTTCGTCCGCCATGAAGGCGAACTGGCTGAAACCACCCTGTTGATGGAAGGCATCAGTTGTGCCGCCTGCGGCTGGCTGATCGAAAAACACCTGCGCACGCTGCCCGCCGTGGCCGAAGCGCGGCTGAACCTGTCCAACCATCGCCTGCATGTGCGCTGGGCCGACGCGCAATTACCGCTGAGCCAAGTACTCGCCGAACTGCGCCACATCGGCTACGCCGCCCACCCGTATCAGGCCGATCACGCCAGCGAACAACTGGCCAGCGAAAACCGCCTGGCCCTGCGTCAGCTCGGCGTCGCCGGGCTGCTGTGGTTCCAGGCGATGATGGCGACCATGGCCACCTGGCCGGAATTCAACATCGACCTCAGCCCCGAGCTGCACACGATCCTGCGCTGGGTCGCGCTGTTCCTGACCACACCGATCGTGTTCTACAGCTGCGCGCCGTTCTTCAAAGGCGCGATGCGCGATCTGCGCACACGCCACCTGACCATGGATGTCTCGGTGTCGCTGGCGATCGGCAGTGCCTACATTGCCGGGATCTGGACCTCGATCACCGGGGTCGGCGAGTTGTATTTCGACGCGGTGGGGATGTTTGCACTGTTCCTGCTCGCCGGCCGCTATCTCGAACGCCGTGCCCGCGAACGCACCGCTGCCGCCACCGCGCAATTGGTCAATCTGTTGCCTGCCTCCTGCCTGCGCCTTGATGCAGCCGGCCAGAGCGAACGCATCCTGCTCAGCGAACTGCGCCTCGGCGAGCGGATTCTGGTGCAGGCCGGCTCGATTCTGCCGGCGGACGGCAAGATCATCGACGGCCAATCGAGCATCGACGAATCGCTGCTCACCGGCGAATACCTGCCGCAACCGCGTACCCTCGGCGACACGGTCACTGCTGGCACGCTCAATGTCGAAGGCGCGTTGACCGTGGAAGTTCAGGCGCTGGGCCAAGACACGCGCCTGTCGGCCATCGTCCGTCTGCTCGACCGCGCCCGGGCGGAAAAACCGCGACTGGCGGAAATCGCCGACCGCGCCGCGCAATGGTTTTTGCTGTTATCACTGATTGCCGCCGCGGCCATCGGCCTGCTCTGGTGGGAGCTGGATTCATCGCGCGCATTCTGGATTGTCCTCGCCATGCTCGTTGCGACCTGCCCGTGCGCGCTGTCGCTGGCAACACCGACCGCGCTCACCGCAGCCACCGGGACATTGCACAAACTCGGTTTGCTGCTGACCCGTGGTCACGTGCTGGAAGGCTTGAATCAAATCGACACGGTGATCTTCGACAAGACCGGCACCCTCACCGAAGGCCGACTGGTGCTGCGCTCGATTCGCCCGCTCGGCGCGCGCGACAGCGATGAATGCCTGAGCCTTGCCGCCGCACTGGAAAACCGTTCGGAACACCCGATTGCCCGCGCCTTTGGCCGTGCGCCGCTGGCCGCTGAAGAAGTCCACAGCACGCCAGGTCTTGGCCTCGAAGGCTTGGTCGATGGACAGCGTTTGCGCATCGGCCGGGCAGAATTTGTCTGCGCCCTCAGCGGTGCGAACGTGCCCGCCATGCCAAACGAGGCCGGCCAATGGTTGCTGCTCGGCGACACTCAAGGGCCGCTGGCGTGGTTCGTTCTCGACGACCGCTTGCGTGATGACGCCCCCGCGCTGCTCGCCGCGTGCAAGGCACGTGGCTGGCGTACGCTGTTGTTATCCGGCGACAGCTCGCCGATGGTCGCCAGTGTGGCGGCGGAACTCGGCATCGACGAGGCTCGCGGTGGTCTGCGCCCGGACGACAAGCTGCAAGTCCTGCAACAGTTGCACAAGGAAGGTCGCAAAGTGCTGATGCTCGGCGATGGCGTCAATGACGTGCCGGTACTCGCCGCGGCCGACATCAGCGTGGCCATGGGTTCGGCCACCGATCTGGCGAAAACCAGTGCCGATGCGGTGTTGCTGTCCAACCGCCTCGACGCCTTGGTCCAAGCCTTCACGCTCGCGCGGCGGACCCGTCGGGTCATCATCGAGAACCTGCTGTGGGCGGCGCTGTACAATGGCCTCATGTTGCCGTTCGCCGCCCTCGGCTGGATCACTCCGGTGTGGGCCGCCGTCGGCATGTCGATCAGTTCGTTGACCGTGGTGCTCAATGCCCTGCGCCTGACTCGCCTGCCGAGTCCGCCGCCCGCCAGCACCCGATCGCACACCCGCCCGCTGCCGGCCTGAGCCGCGCGGGCACCTGGAGTACAGATGCCAGCTCTCTACGTGATGATCCCGGCCGCCCTGCTGATCGTGGCCATCGCCGTTTACATCTTTTTCTGGGCGGTGGACAGCGGTCAGTACGACGACCTCGACGGCCCGGCGCACAGCATCCTGTTCGATGATCAGGATCCGAACCACACCGCCGCCGTGGACGAAGCCAACCCCGACAAACCGGACGACAAGGCCCCACCTCATGCTTGAACTGGCGCCCTTGCTGGTATCGGCATTGATCCTCGGCCTGCTCGGTGGCGGTCATTGCCTGGGCATGTGCGGCGGTTTGATGGGCGCGCTGACCCTGGCGATTCCCAAGGAACAGCGCAGCCGGCGTTTCCGCTTGTTGCTGGCGTATAACCTTGGGCGGATTCTCAGTTATGCCACGGCTGGTTTGTTGATCGGTCTGGCCGGATGGGCTGTCGCCAACAGTCCGGCCGCGCTGTTCATGCGCGTGCTGGCTGGATTGCTACTGATCGCCATGGGTTTGTATCTGGCCGGATGGTGGAGCGGGCTGACGCGCATTGAAAGTCTTGGACGCGGTTTGTGGCGCTACATTCAGCCGGTGGCCAACCGCTTGCTGCCGGTGTCGAGTGTGCCGCGCGCGTTATTACTTGGCGCATTGTGGGGCTGGCTGCCGTGTGGTCTGGTTTACAGCACATTGCTGTGGTCGGCGAGTCAGGGCAATGCGCTGGACAGTGCGTTGTTGATGCTCGCGTTTGGCCTCGGCACCTGGCCGGTGCTACTCGCCACGGGCCTCGCGGCAGAACGCGTGACTGCCATTTTGCGCAAACGCAGCGTGCGCATGGCGGGTGGATTGCTGGTAATTCTGTTTGGCATCTGGACATTGCCGGGGCCGCATCAGCATTGGTTGATGGGCCATTAGATCGGCGGCGCAGCCTGCTCGCGAAGAGGCCCGCACTAACACCACACCTCTCCCCGTTGATGCAAATCAACAGCGCCACCACCGCCCCCCGATAGACTCGCTCACACTGCCAGCCTATCCGGGGGAATGCCCGCATGCTCGACGCCATTCGTTGGGACTCTGATCTGATCCGCCGCTACGACTTGGCGGGGCCGCGCTACACCTCGTATCCGACGGCCGTGCAATTTCATAGTCAGGTCGGCACCTTCGACCTGTTTCATGCCCTGCGCGACAGCCGCAAGGCCCTGCGCCCGTTGTCGTTGTATGTGCATGTGCCGTTCTGCGCGAACATTTGCTACTACTGCGCCTGCAACAAAGTCATCACCAAGGATCGTGGTCGCGCCCTGCCCTACCTGCAGCGGCTGGAGCAGGAAATCCAGTTGATCGCCTGCCACCTCGACCCGGCGCAGAAGGTCGAACAATTGCACTTCGGTGGCGGCACGCCGACCTTTCTCAGCCACGACGAACTGCGTCAGTTGATGGCGCACCTGCGCAAGCATTTCAATTTACTGGATGACGACTCCGGTGATTACGGCATCGAGATCGACCCGCGTGAAGCCGACTGGTCGACCATGGGCCTGCTGCGCGAACTGGGTTTCAACCGGGTCAGCATCGGCCTGCAAGACCTTGATCCAGCGGTGCAGCGCGCGGTCAATCGCCTGCAAAGTCTGGAAGAAACCCGCGCGGTGATCGATGCTGCGCGTACTCTGCAATTTCGCTCGATCAATATCGATTTGATCTACGGCTTGCCCAAACAGACCTCGGAAAATTTCGCCCGCACCGTTGAAGAAGTCATCAGCCTGCAACCGGACCGGCTCTCGGTGTTCAACTATGCGCACCTGCCCGAGCGTTTCATGCCGCAGCGACGGATCAACGGCAATGAATTGCCCGAGCCTGCGCAGAAGCTGGAAATGCTTGAGCGCACCATCGAGCAGCTCACCGCCGCCGGCTATCGCTACATCGGCATGGATCACTTCGCCCTGCCCGATGACGAGCTGGCGATTGCTCAGGAAGAACAAACCCTGCAACGCAACTTCCAGGGTTACACCACTCATGGCCACTGCGATCTGATTGGTCTGGGGGTTTCCGCGATCAGCCAGATCGGCGACCTGTATTGCCAGAACAGCAGCGATCTCAACGAGTACCAGAACACCCTCGCCGCCGCACAACTGGCGACCAGCCGGGGCCTGGTGTGTAACGCCGATGATCGCTTGCGCCGAGCGGTGATCCAGCAGTTGATCTGCAATTTCAGTCTGGAGTTCGCCGCGATCGAGCAGCAGTTCAACATCGATTTTCAGGGCTATTTCGGCGCGCTGTGGCCGCAGTTGCAAGGCATGGCCAGTGATGGCCTGATCGCGCTGGATCGCGAGCGGATCGCCGTGTTGCCGGCGGGTCGTCTGCTGGTGCGCTCGGTGTGCATGGTGTTCGATGCCTATCTGGAACAGCAGAACCGTCAGCGTTTTTCGCGGGTGATCTAGTTTTTCGTCAGCAACGAACCGACGCTCAGGTTCTGATCCGCGGTCAACCCGGACTGCCCGACCACTTTGGACAAAGCCAGATTGGCCGTGATCAGGCCGGTATTCAAGGCGGCGATAGCGCCTCGCAGCGCGGCAGCCTTGATGATCTTTTCTTCGTTGGAAAGGCGCTTGTCGGCCATGACCGCTTCGATGAGTGCCTTTTTCTCGGCAATCTGTTTTTGCAGTTTGCGGATCATCTTCAGCAATTGCTGGATGTTCTCTGGCAAGCCACTGTTCTCGATGTCGCTGTTTTCGCCACCGATACTGGCGGCCTTTTCGATCGATGCGCCGGACAGCGACACTTTGACGCCCTCGACCAAGGTCGGGGTTGCCTCTTCGGGCGAGCCTGGATCGCGTGCATTGCCGGACGCAGCTTTAAACGCTTCCGGCGTTGCCGCAACGTCGCTGCTAGCGGGGCCCAGCGTACCAATGGCGGCCATCGAATCGTTCCTTGTATGCACTTTGATACCTGTTTATCGGCTGCTGGCCCTGTGGCTTTATGGCTGTAGGGCAAAGTCGCCCCAGACTGGCCTGAATGTCCTCCCGTGAGTTACCCTTACGGCTTATGTGTGTTTTCCCACAAGGATCCAAGAAATGTCCGAGCCAGTTAAACTGCGCGCTCACAACCAGGCCCATTGCAAGGATTGCAGCCTGGCCCCTCTCTGCCTGCCACTTTCTCTGAATCTGGAAGACATGGATGCGCTGGACGAAATCGTTAAACGCGGCCGCCCGTTGAAAAAAGGCGAGTTCCTGTTCCGCCAGGGCGACACGTTCGATTCCGTTTATGCAGTACGCTCCGGCGCCCTGAAGACCTTCAGCCTCAGCGACAGCGGCGAAGAGCAGTTGACGGGTTTCCACCTGCCGAGCGAACTGGTCGGCCTGTCCGGCATGGACACCGAGAAACACCCGGTCTCCGCCCAAGCACTGGAAACCACTTCGGTCTGCGAAATCCCTTTTGAACGTCTCGACGAACTGGCCCTGCAACTGCCGCAGCTACGCCGCCAGTTGATGCGCGTCATGAGCCGGGAAATCCGCGACGACCAGCAAATGATGTTGCTGCTGTCGAAAAAAACCGCCGACGAGCGCATCGCTACCTTCCTGGTCAACCTCTCGGCCCGCTTCCGCGCTCGCGGATTTTCGGCCAACCAGTTCCGTCTGAGCATGTCGCGCAATGAAATCGGTAACTACCTCGGTCTGGCGGTGGAAACCGTGTCCCGGGTCTTCACCCGTTTTCAGCAGAACGAACTGATCGCCGCCGAGGGCAAAGAGATTCACATCCTCGACCCGATCCAGCTCTGCGCGCTGGCCGGTGGCTCGATCGAAGGCTGATCTCGATCCGCGGTTGAGCGAAGCGTTTCAGCCGCGGGTATACTGCGCCGTTTGCAGCCCTGCCAGGACACCTCGACGATGGTCTTCGACTCCTTCGACATCAAATCGCTTATCCGCCCTGTGATCGACTTCCCGAAACCGGGCGTGATCTTTCGCGACATCACCCCGCTGTTTCAGTCGCCGACGGCTCTGCGCCTGGTGATGGACAGTTTCGCCCACCGCTACGTCGAAGCTGATTTCACCCACATTGGCGCGATGGATGCCCGTGGCTTCCTGATCGGCTCGGTGTTGGCCTATCAGTTGAACAAACCGCTGGTGCTGTTCCGCAAGCAAGGCAAACTGCCGGCGGACGTACTGGCCGAAGGTTACGCAACCGAGTACGGCGAAGCGTTCCTGGAAGTGCACGCCGACAGCCTGTGTGAAGGCGATTCGGTGGTGATGTTCGATGATTTGATTGCCACGGGCGGGACATTGATCGCAGCAGCCAACCTGATTCGCCGCATGGGCGCGCGGGTGCATGAAGCGGCGGCGATTATTGATTTGCCGGAGCTGGGTGGTTCGCAGCGTCTTGAGGACATGGGCATTCCTAGCTTCTGCCTGACGCAGTTTGCCCTGACTGATAAATAAGTAGCGCCCTCCCGGACGCTTTCGCGAGCAAGCTCGCTCCCACAAGGGAACGCATTCCAACTGTGGGAGCGAGCTTGCTCGCGAAGGGTCCGGCAGCCTCACGCCGAAACCTATAGCCCCATCTGCTTGCTGATGATCTCGTTCATCACTTCCCGCGTCCCGCCGCCAATCGACAGAATGCGGTTATCCCGATACAGCCGCTCCACCAGACTTTCGCGCATATAACCCAGCCCGCCAAGAATCTGCACCGCCTCGGTGGTGATCCGGTCCGAGGTGTCCGTGGCAAAGTTCTTCGCCATGGAAATTTCCTTGATCACACTCTGTCCCGCCGCCATCTTCGCCGCTTGCCGGTAAGTAAACTCGCGTGAGACTTCCAGCGCAGTCGCCATCTCGGCGAGGCGATGCTTGATTACCTGAAACTTGCCGATCGGCTTGCCAAACGCTTCGCGCTCGCGCGCCCACTTCAGGCTTTGCTCCAGTGCAAGCTGTGAGGTCATGTTGGCCATCAGCGCCAACGCCAGCCGTTCGCTCTGGAAATTGCCCATGATGCAGGCGAAGCCCATGTTCTCGGCGCCGATCAGGTTTCCTGCAGGCACGCGGCAATCGTCGAAGAACAACTCAGCCGTGTCCGACGCCCACCAACCCATTTTTTTCAACTGCCGGCCAACGGTGAAGCCCGGCGTACCCTTCTCGATCAGCAGCAGACTGATGCCGCCAAACCCCGGCGCACCGGTGCGTACCGCGACGGTGTAGAAATCGGCGCGCACGCCACTGGTGATAAAGGTTTTACTGCCGCTGACGCGATAGACATCGCCGTCACGCACGGCGCGGGTTTGCAGGTTGGCGACGTCGGAGCCGCCGCCGGGTTCGGTGACGGCCAGGGCACTGATCTTTTCGCCGCTGAGCACTTGCGGCACAACGTGATCACGCACCTCGGGACGGGCCCATTTGACGATCGGTGGCAGGCCGATATCCAGCGATCCCAGCCCCGCTACCAGGCCGCCAGAGCCGCAGCGCATCAACTCCTCACTGGCGGCGACCTTGGCGAACAGATCGCCTGCATGGCTGCCTCCCAGCGCTTCCGGATAACCGATGCCGAGGATGCCTGCCGCGCCAGCCTTCAGGTACAGCTCACGGGGAAAGCTTTCGGCTTCTTCCCACTGATCGATGTCCGGCAGGATCTCGCGTTCGACGAAACGTCTGACGCTGTCGCGGACCAATTGGTGGCTGGGGTCGAAGTATTCCTGAAAGGCAGGCATGGGCGAGCTCCACGGAAAGGTTCGCCGAACTTAACCGAGCGCTTGCTTGGTTTTCAACTCAATTGTGTGAATCAGCCAAACCGAGTCGCCCCATTCGCGAGCAAGCTCGCTCCCACAGGGGATTTGTGAATGACACAAAACCAATGTGGGAGCGAGCTTGCTCGCGAAGGCGTCAGCTCAGACACTGCAAATTCAGAGAGAAATCGGTTTACGCCCGGCAAACGAATGCGCCAGCGTGCCGCCATCGACCAGTTCCAGTTCACCACCCAACGGCACGCCGTGGGCAATCCGCGAGGCGATCAGGCCTTTGTTGCTCAACAGCTGAGCAATGTAATGCGCCGTCGCCTCACCTTCCACGGTCGGGTTGGTCGCGAGGATGACTTCGGTAAACGTGCCCGCCTCTTCGATCCGCGTCATCAACTGCGGAATGCCGATCGCCTCAGGCCCCAGGCCATCGAGCGGCGACAAATGCCCCTTGAGCACAAAGTAGCGGCCACGGAAACCGGTCTGCTCGACCGCATACACATCCATCGGCCCTTCCACCACGCACAGCAACGTATCGTCACGGCGGGTATCGGCGCATTGCGGGCACAGATCGTCTTCGGTCAGCGTGCGGCACTGACGGCAGTGACCGACCCCTTCCATGGCCTGGCTGAGGGCCTGGGCCAGGCGCAAGCCGCCGCTGCGGTCACGCTCGAGCATCTGCAACGCCATGCGCTGGGCGGTTTTCTGCCCCACGCCCGGCAAAGTGCGCAAGGCGTCGATCAGTTGGCGAATCAAAGGGCTGAAGCTCATGGGTAAAAAGTCCGACAAAACAACGAGACGCGGTTTATACCCGCGCCTCTGGCCAGCGTCAAATACTCAGTCCTGGGCGACCTTCACCACCAGTTTGCCGAAGTTGCGCCCTTCCAGCAGACCGATAAACGCCTCGGGCGCCTGCTCTAGGCCTTCGACCACGTCCTCGCGGGATTTCACCTTGCCATCGCGTACCCACGGCACCATGTGGCTGATGAACTCCGGCTGACGATCACCGTAATCGTCGAACACGATGAAGCCCTGAATCCGCACGCGCTTGGTCAGCAGCGTGCGTTGCAGCATCGGCAGGCGATCCGGGCCTTTTGGCGCTTCGGAGGCGTTGTAACCAGCGATCAGACCGCACAACGGAATGCGCGCCTTGGGATTGAGCAGCGGCACCACGGCATCGAATACATGACCACCGACGTTCTCGTAATAGATGTCGATGCCGTTGGGGCAGGCCTTGGCCAGTTGCTCGGCGAAGTCGGCGGCTTTGTGATCGATGCAGGCATCGAAACCCAGCTCTTCGACCACGTACTTGCACTTCTCGGCACCGCCGGCCACGCCGACCGAGCGCAGGCCTTTGATCTTTGCCACTTGCCCGACCACCGAGCCGACCGCGCCGGACGCAGCCGCCACCACCAGCGTTTCGCCTTCTTTCGGCTGACCGATGTCCATCAGCCCCATGTACGCGGTCATGCCGGGCATGCCCAACACACCCAGCGCCATCGACGGGCTCGGCAACCCGGCAGGGATCGGGATGATGTCACGGCCATCGCTGATGCTGTGGCTCTGCCAACCGGTCGCGCCGACCACCAGATCGCCTTTATGGAATTTCGGATGACGTGAATCCTCGACACGGCTGACCGCGCCGCCGGTCATCACTTCACCGATTTGTACCGGCGCGGCGTAAGAGGGTGCGTCGCTCATGCGCCCGCGCATGTAGGGATCGAGGGACAGGTACAGGGTTTTCAGCAATACCTGGCCGTCCTGCAGATCCGGCAAGGCTTCGCGTTCGAGGCGGAAGTTTTCCGGGGTCGGCGCGCCAACCGGACGCGAGGCGAGGACGAAGCGTTGGTTGAGGGTAAGAGAGTCGGACATGTCAGCGTCTCCTGTGAAGGGTTAATTCAGCGGGTATAGGGAGCAGACCGTTGAGCCATTTGGGCGTTCGATGTTTATTCCGGTGGACCGAGGTGAGTTGATCGTTCCCATGCTCCGCGTGGGAATGCCGCAACGGACGCTCCGCGTTCGGCTCTGGACTTGGAACGCGGAGCGTCCCGGGCTGCATTCCCACGCAGAGCGTGGGAACGATCGGTCAGAAACAAAAATGCCAGGCGCAATGCCTGGCATTTTGTGTAGCTCATCTGCCGCCGGTTGGCGAATCAGAATGGCAGTTTCATACCGGCCGGCAGGTTCATGCCAGCGGTCATGTTGCCCATTTTGTCCTGGCTGTTCTTTTCGATCTTGCGCACTGCGTCGTTGACGGCGGAGGCGATGACCGCTTCCAGCATTTCTTTGTCATCTTCGCTCATGCCTTCAACCAGGCTTGGGTCGATGCTCACGCTTTTGACGTCGTGACGACCGGTCATCACCACGGTGACCATATCGCCGCCGGCCTTACCGGTGACTTCGGCGTTGGCCAGTTCTTCCTGCATCTTGGCCATTTTTTCCTGCATCTGCTGTGCCTGCTTCATCAGGCCGGCCATGCCACCTTTCATCATGGGAATCACCTCAAAAGTACTTGGATCAAAACAGCGCCCGGCCAGCGCGGCCGGGCACCTTCAGTTATTAGCCTTGGGCGACCAAGGCATCGACAGGTTCAATAGTATCGTGTCGCACCACCGCGCCGAACTGCTGAACCATTTGCTGGATGAACGGATCGCCGTGAATCGACTCCTCCGCCTCGCGCTGACGGTTGGCACGCCGACGGGACGCGGCCCGGGCCGGGGTTTCCTGCTCGGGCTTGATCAGCTCGATGGTCAGGCTCAATGTGCGACCGTGGAACTGGTTCAGCGCATCGTTGAGACGACGCTGCTGCGTGGCGTTGAAGAGTGCGCTGTGCGCCGGGTCGAGGTGCATCAGCCAATGGTCGCCATCGACGGCGATCAATGTGCAGTTGGCGGCGATGCTGCCGGTCATGCCGGAGATCGGCAGTTTCGGGAACAATTCCAGCCACTGCAACGCCAGACCTGTGGCCGGCGCCGCAGCCGGCTCTGGCTCGGGCTCCGGGGCAGGCTCGGCGGCGTGCTCACTGGCCAGTTCGTCGAGGTAGCTGTAGGCCGAATCGATGTCCGGCTCGATGTAATCCTCATCCAGCGGCGGCTCGTCGTCCAGGTCCATGCCCGGGGTGGCGGCATCGACGTCAGCGACCGACGGTTCGGGAATCGGCGCGGCGGCCCACTCAGGCGCCTCCGGAACGACGCTGTCCGGGGTCGGCAGCGGCATCGGCGGCAACTCGGGTTGCTCGGCGGTGGTTTCCAGCACTGGTTCGACGGCGGGTTGCTGCGCAGGCTCGGGTTCAGCCTCGGGCTCTACCGGGTCATTCCACGGCAGGTCGACGACGGCTTCGGCGACGACCGGCGCGGGTTCAGGTTCTGCCGCAGCAACGGGCGCAACCGGCGCAGGCTCGGGAGTCGGTGCCGGGATCGCAACAGGTGCCGGCGCTGGAGCTGGATCCGGCACTGGAGCCGGCGCAACAGCAGCAGCGACTACCGGCGCTGGTTTAGGCGCGGCAGCCACGGAGTTTGCGGAATCAACTGTGGCCTGGCTGATCCCCACTGGCTTTAGCGGTTGCCTCGGTGCGTCTGCGGTATCTGCCGGCCGGAAGGCCAGCATCCGCAGCAGGACCATTTCGAAGCCACCACGCGGGTCCGGCGCCAGCGGTAAATCGCGGCGGCCGATCAGGCCCATCTGGTAATAGAACTGCACGTCTTCGGCCGGCAAGGCCTGCGCCAGTGCCAACACGCGATCGCGGTCGCCATGGCCATTGTCGACGCCTTCCGGCAGCGCCTGGGCGATGGCCACGCGGTGCAGCACATTAAGAATTTCCGAGAGCACGCCATTCCAGTCCGGGCCTTGTTCGGCCAGGTGACGCACGGCTTCGAGCAACGCTTTGGCGTCGCCTTCGATCAACGAATGCAGGACGTCATAGACCTGACCGTGATCCAGCGTGCCGAGCATCGCTCGCACGTCGGTAGCGAGAACCTTGCCTTCACCGAAAGCAATCGCCTGGTCGGTGAGGCTCATGGCATCACGCATCGAACCGTCAGCGGCGCGACCGAGCAACCACAGGGCATCGTCTTCAAACGGCACGTTTTCGGCAGTGAGAACGTGGGTCAAATGCTCGACCACACGCTCCGGCGTCATGTTCTTCAGAGAGAACTGCAGGCAGCGCGACAAAATCGTTGCCGGAAGTTTCTGCGGATCAGTGGTCGCCAGGATGAACTTAACGTACGGCGGCGGCTCTTCGAGGGTTTTCAGCAGCGCATTGAAGGAATGGCTGGAGAGCATGTGCACTTCGTCGATCAGGTAGACCTTGAAGCGCCCACGGCTTGGCGCGTACTGCACGTTGTCGAGCAGTTCGCGGGTGTCTTCGACCTTGGTGCGGCTCGCGGCGTCGATCTCGATCAGGTCGACGAAGCGCCCCTCATCGATTTCACGGCACACCGAACACTCGCCGCACGGGCTGGAAGTGATACCTGTCTCACAGTTCAGGCATTTGGCAATGATCCGCGCAATCGTGGTTTTACCCACCCCGCGCGTACCGGTGAACAGGTACGCGTGGTGCAGCCGCTGGCTGTCCAAGGCATTGATCAGAGCTTTGAGCACATGGGTCTGGCCGACCATTTCGCGGAACGAGCGCGGACGCCATTTACGTGCAAGAACCTGATAACTCATCGAAAACCGTCGCAGCGAAGGAAGCAGAAGCGGCTAATGCTAGCGGAGCAAGGGCAAAATTGCATCCGGTGTCCTCGTCTAATATGGCTAAGCTGCATGAGCAGAGGCTTTTATCGGCTCGGGATCGGGAATTACCGGAGCGTTTATGCGGTGGGCCTTAGGGGCGTTGCTGGGAATCAGCCTGAACGTGACGGCAGCGGAAAACCCGTTGCGCTTCGCCATGCCCGACAGCTGGGCAATGCCGATGGTGCAATTCGAACGCGGCCGACCGACCCAAGGCATTCTCTACGACCTGATGCTCAGCCTGGCCACGCAGGTCGGTGTACCGGCCGAGTTTCACGTCCTGCCCCGCGCCCGCGTGCAGACCGCCATGGAACACGGCGAGATCGACGTGCGCTGCTATGCCGCACAGTCATGGCTGCCAAATCAGTCGGGGGATTACATCTGGAGTCTGCCGTTGTTCTTCCAGCGCGATCTGCTGATCAGCCGCAAGATCAA
The DNA here is from genome assembly GCF_054682705.1 of Pseudomonas sp. H1_D05. Lineage (NCBI taxonomy): Bacteria > Pseudomonadati > Pseudomonadota > Gammaproteobacteria > Pseudomonadales > Pseudomonadaceae > Pseudomonas > Pseudomonas sp. H1_D05. The sequence continues at coordinate 3,972,829 of NZ_CP162825.1, read as the reverse complement.
CCTGCCAGTGTCGTCCCCGCGCATTTGCCCCGCCAATCCATCGGCACCGTTCTGGGCTACACCTACCCGACTCTGCAACCACTGTTCGATGACGATCGATTGCAACGCGAAGATGCGCGCAATCAGGAGCAGGTGCTGGAGAAACTGCTGGCCGGGCGTTATCGGTATGCGGTGAGCAATCAGTGGACGCTGGACTGGTTTAACCAGCGCCTGCTCCCTGAGCAACAGTTGCAGGGGGTGGCGGTTTTACAGGAGCAGAAGGTCGGTTGTTACGTGAGGAATGATCCGAAGGTACCGGTGCAGCGAATATTGCGCACGTTGTTGCGGATGAAAATGTCGGGGGAGATTGATGAGATTATCCGGCTCTATACCGGGTCCTCTGAAGCCACCCCATAACCCCTGTAGGAGTGAGCCTGCTCGCGAAAGCGGTGTCTCAGTCAACTCATCTCTGGCAGGTCTGACGCCTTCGCGAGCAGGCTCGCTCCCACAGTTAACTCAGGGCACTGGCCAAATCGCAGACACAAAAAAACCGCAGTGGGCGAAACCCATGCAGTTCTGTTTAAGCGTTCGATTGTTCGTTAAGGTGGTAACCCCACCAGCCACACCCCGGCACACAATGTTCCCGCTGTGGCTGCTGCCTTCCGGCTCTGACCAGGTTCACGGGTAATCGTTGCGGGGGGACCGATGGGGTCACCATAACGACGCTTGCCTGTCGGCGAGCCGCGCCATTGTACCTATCTGAGACGAAGTTACAACCGTTGGTTGCAGATTAAAAATATGAACGGGTTCAAGGACATAAAGATCGCAGCCTGCGGCAGCGCCTACAGGGCCAGAACTTCATCCGCCCTGCCGCCCGCCTGCTGGATCACCAGATGAATGAAGTGCAGTTTGGCAATCGCTGGCGCCGGCAGCACGAACGGGTAGAAATCCGGCTGGCCCATGCTCCGTGACAGCTCATTGAGCATGCCCGCCAGTTCGATCCACGCGTTGACGAATGACAGGAACGCCTCGCCGCCGGGATGCTCCGGGTCGTACAGCGTGCTGGTCGGAAACGGTTGATAGTCGAAATCCATTTCCCGCGCGCTCATGCCAAAACCCAGTGCCGTGTCCACTGCGTCCATCATATGCAGGTAGTGCGCCCAGGTTTCCGCCCAGTCTTCCCACGGGTGCATGGTCGCGTAGGCGCTGACGTAGTACTGCGGCCAGTCCAGCGGTGCGCCCTGTTGATAGTGACGATCAAGCGCTTCGGCGTAACTGGCGCGTTCGTCACCGAACAGGCTGCGGAATGAATCGAGCCAGGGGCCGTTGGCGATCAGCCGATCCCAGTAGTAATGCCCGACCTCATGACGAAAATGCCCGAGCAGTGTGCGGTAGGGTTCATGCATCGCCGCCCTCACCTGCTCGCGGTGGGCGTCGTCGGCTTCTTTGATGTCGAGGGTGATCAGGCCATTGGCGTGGCCGGTCATCGGCGCCTTGCCTTCAAGGTCGACGCCGATGAAATCGAAGGCCAGCCCAGTGTCTTCATCCACGGTTTTCGGGATGACTTGCAGGCCGAGGGTGATCAGTTGCGCAACGAGGCGACGCTTGGCGATTTCGACTTTGCGCCAACGCTCAGGGTTGTCCGGGGCGGACAGGTCGGGGATGGTGCGATTGAGGCTGCAGGCGATGCACAGGCTGTCGTGATCATTGGCCGGCAGCAGCCAGTTGCACGCAGCGGCTGTGTCGAGGTTGGCGCAGCGGCGGAACAGGCCGGCCTCGGGGTCGGCGTCGAGCGTCCAGGTGCCCGCGTATGGCCCCGGCTGCAGCGAGGTCAGGCGACTTTCTTCGGCTTGATAACCAAGCAATGCGTTGCAGGCTAGGCACTGGCTATTGCGAAAGAACAGCGACTGGCCGCAGCGGCACGGCCAGACTTTGCTGTTGCGTGAGGATTCGCCCATGAACGGCGCGATGATGCGGGAACTGAGCTGCTCGAAAAAGCGGTGCATGGCGATCTCTCCACTGGGGCTTGCCAAGACTAGATCATTCCCGTGACAACATCGTTCCCGCGCTTTGCTGATCGTTCCAACGCTCTGCGTGGGAATGCATCCAGTGACGCTCTGCGTCACAGCGGACGCGGAGCGTCCGGGGCGGCATTCCCACGCGGGAGCGCGGGAACGATCAAACGTTCAGGCCATGGGTTTTGAGGAAGGCGATGAAGGCTTCTTCGTCCATCACCTTCACGCCCAGCTCATTGGCCTTGGTCAGCTTGGAACCAGCGCCGGGGCCTGCGACCACACAATGAGTCTTCGCCGACACGGAACCGGCAACCTTGGCGCCAAGGCTTTCCAAGTGCTCCTTGGCGACATCACGGCTCATCAGCTCAACCTTGCCGGTCAGCACCCGAGGTCTCGCCGGACAGCGGCAAGCCCTCAACAACCTTCTTCTCGCTCTGCCAGTGCATGCCGAAATCACGCAGTTGCTTTTCGGATGCCTCAGCCAGTTGCCGGTTCTCAGGCAGCGCAAAAAACTCGCGAACCGAATTGGCCTGTTTCTCCGGCAAGGCCTGACGCATGTCCAGCCAGTCAGCATTCATCACCGCTTCCAGCGAACCGAACTTGTCCGCCAGCTTCTGCGCGCCACCGGGGCCGACCGAAGGAATGTGCAGCTTGTCGAGAAAGCCACCCAACGTAGTGCTGGCCGCGAACTCGGCGCCCAACTCACCCTGATCCTGAATCTGCAAACCATGGCCGAGCAACTCGATGATCACCTGCTGGTTATGCGCATCTTCAAAGAAGCTGTGAATCTCGTGCGCCACTTCCAGCCCCACATCCGGCAGATAGGTCAGCACTTGCGGCAGCGCCTGCTGCACGCGCTCCAGCGAACCCAGCGAGCGCGCCAGGACCTTGGCAGTCTCCTCGCCGACATCAGGGATACCCAGTGCATAGATAAAACGCGCCAGCCCCGGTTTCTTGCTGTCTTCGATGGCCGCCAGCAGTTTGTTGCTCGATACCTCGGCAAAACCTTCCAGATCGACGATGTCATCGAACTTCAGCGCATACAGATCGGCCGGCGAACTGACCAGACCTTCATCGACCAGTTGCTCGACGCTCTTGTCGCCCAGCCCTTCGATGTCCATCGCGCGGCGCGAGACGAAGTGAATGATCGCCTGCTTCAGTTGCGCGCCACAGGCTAGTCGGCCCACGCAGCGATACACCGCGCCTTCGCTGACGGTTTCCTTGCCTTTGCTGCGCTTGATCAGTTGCGTGCGCTCGACGTGCGAACCGCACACCGGGCAGCTCTCGGGAATCTGCACCGCGCGCGCATTTTCGGGACGGCGATCCATGACCACTTGCACCACCTGCGGAATCACATCACCGGCGCGGCGGATGATCACGGTGTCGCCGACCATCAGGCCCAGACGCGCGACTTCATCCATGTTGTGCAGCGTAGCGTTGGCCACAGTGACGCCGGCGACCTTGACCGGTTTCAAACGAGCGACCGGGGTGACAGCACCGGTACGACCGACTTGAAACTCGACGTCGAGCAGCTCGGTGAGTTCTTCCATAGCCGGGAATTTGTGCGCGATCGCCCAACGCGGTTCGCGGGCACGGAAGCCCAGTTCGCGTTGATCGGCAATGCTGTTGACCTTGAACACCACGCCGTCGATTTCATAGGTCAGCGAGTTACGGCGCGCGCCGATGTCGCGGTAGTAATCGAGACATTCGCCAATGCCCTTGGCCAGCTTCAGTTCGTGACTGATCGGCATACCCCACTTCTGCAACTGCTTGAGGTTGCCGATGTGGGTGTCGGAAATATCGTGGGAGACCTGGCCGATGCCGTAGCAGCAAAACTCCAGCGGACGGTTGGCGGTGATCTTCGAGTCGAGCTGGCGCAGGCTACCAGCGGCAGCGTTGCGTGGATTGGCGAAGGTCTTGCCGCCGATTTCCAGTTGCGAGGCGTTGAGACGCTCGAAGCCGGCCTTGGACATGAACACTTCACCGCGCACTTCCGGGGTCGCCGGCCAGCCTTCGCCATGCAGTTTCAGGGGAATGTTGCGCACGGTGCGCACGTTGACGCTGATGTCTTCGCCAGTGGTGCCGTCGCCGCGCGTGGCGCCGCGTACCAGCACGCCGTCCTGATAAAGCAGACTGACCGCCAGGCCATCAAGTTTCGGCTCGCAGCTGTACTCCACCGCCGCACCGCCACCGAACAGATCGCCGGCCGGCAGGTCCAGACCTTCGGTCACCCGGCGATCAAATTCGCGCATGTCGGTTTCTTCGAAGGCGTTGCCGAGGCTGAGCATCGGCACTTCGTGACGCACCTGGGTGAACGCGGTCAGCGCCACGCTGCCGACGCGCTGGGTCGGCGAGTCGCTGGTGATCAGTTCCGGGTTGGCCGCTTCCAGCGCTTTGAGCTCGTGGAACAACCGGTCGTACTCGGCATCCGGAATGCTCGGCTCGTCGAGGACGTGGTAACGGTAGTTGTGCTGATCGAGTTCAGCGCGTAGCTCGAGAATGCGGTTTTTGGCGGCGGTCATGGGTGTTCTCTCATAAAGCAAAAGAGCAGCCGAGGCTGCTCAATCTATATTGCCGACTGCCTCTTGTGCCGAGGCAATCTTTTCAATCAACGCTTCTGGGTCAAGGCGCGACGTTCGAATTCGACGATGCGCTGACGGTAGTGTTCGATGGTCTGCGCGGTCAGGACGCTGCGCTGGTCATCTTTCAGTTCGCCGTTCAATTCCTGCGACAGCTTGCGGGCTGCAGCCACCATCACGTCGAAAGCTTGCTTCGGATGACGCGGGCCCGGCAGGCCGAGGAAGAAGCTTACCGCCGGGGTACTGAAATGGTCGATGTCGTCCAGATCAAAGATGCCCGGCTTGACCGCGTTGGCCATGGAGAACAGCACTTCACCATTGCCAGCCATGCTTTCGTGACGGTGGAAAATATCCATCTCGCCGAAACGCAGACCGCTTTCGAGAATGTTCTGCAACAGCGCCGGGCCTTTGAAGCCAGCGGCATCACGGCAGATCACGCTGATGACCAATACTTCTTCAGCTTGCGGCTGATCCTTGTCGGCCATCGCCGGCGCGGGCTTGCTGTCTTCAACGAAATCGTTGTCACGGCTGCTGAAGCTCGGGCCGCCGTCCAGATCCAGATCGAGGTTCAGGTCGCCCTGCGCCGGACCGTTGCTGCCACGCTTGCCACGTTTCGAACCGGATTCGCGAGGCTCGCGTGCTTCGCGGGCCGGCATGCTCACCGACGGCAGATCGTGTTCGTCCAGTTGCGGCTCTTTGTGGGTGTCCAGCACGCGAGCCGGGCCCAACAGCTCAGCGCTGGTGTCCTCGTCCGGCAGGTTGGACAGACTTCGGTCAAGACGGAATTTCAGTTTTCCCTTGCCGCCGCGCATACGGCGCCAGCCATCGAAAAGAATACCGGCTATCACAATGATGCCGATGACGATCAGCCACTCGCGCAGACCGATTTCCATGTAATCCCGTGCCTCTATAAAAAATGCTGAAAAATAAGGGGTTTACATTGTGCAAACCGCTTTAAAACGTGGCGCCAACTCTATGTTCTGACAGGCGTTTTGCCCACGTATACGAAAAATTGACATTAAACTAGCACGACCAAAGACAACTTTACACCGTCTGTCTCATTTGGCTTGCGCGAATATGTCGATTGGCCAGCAAGTCGCAGTTGGTAAAAAAGTCCTACAGACCTGAATTACCTTTTCCGACACCACGCTGACTCAGGCGTCCACCATCGCCATCGCCTCCTCGACATCCACGGCTACCAGTCGCGAACAACCCGGTTCATGCATCGTTACGCCCATCAACTGCTCGGCCATTTCCATGGCGATCTTGTTGTGGGTGATATAGATGAACTGCACGGTCTGCGACATCTCTTTGACCAAGCGTGCGTAGCGTCCAACGTTAGCGTCATCCAGTGGCGCGTCAACCTCATCGAGCATGCAGAACGGCGCCGGGTTCAATTTGAAGATGGCAAAAACCAGTGCCAGTGCGGTCAGGGCTTTTTCCCCGCCGGAGAGCAAATGGATGGTGCTGTTCTTCTTCCCTGGCGGCTGCGCCATGATCGTTACCCCTGTATCGAGTAGATCTTCGCCCGTCAGTTCCAAATACGCGCGCCCGCCACCGAAAACTTTTGGAAAAAGTGCCTGTAAACCACCGTTGATCTGATCAAAGGTATCTTTGAAACGGTTACGGGTTTCCTTGTCGATCTTGCGGATTACGTTTTCAAGCGTTTCCAGTGCTTCGACCAGATCGGCGTCCTGGGCATCCAGATAACGTTTACGCTCGGACTGTTGCGTGTATTCATCGATGGCCGCGAGGTTGATCGCCCCCAGGCGCTGAATCCGCGCGTTGATGCGTTCGAGTTCTTCTTCGGCTTCGCGTTCACTGGCTTGCGCGGTTAATGTCGCGAGCACGCCGTTAAGATCGTAGCCGTCTTCCAGCAACTGATCCTGCAAAGCCTTGCGGCGCACGGTCAGGGCTTGCCATTCCATGCGTTGCTGTTCGAGCTGGCCGCGAATCAACTGCGATTGCTGCTCGGCCTGAGTCCGGCGCTTTTCCGCGTCGCGCAATTCGCGATCGGCATCTTCCAAAGCGATCTGCGCGGTCTTCAGTTCTTCATCGACGGTCATGCGCTTGTCGAGCAGTTCTTCGAGTTTCAGGCGCAGCTCTTCCAGCGGTGCCTCGCCCTCCTCCAGATTCAGACTCAACTGTTCGCGCTTTTCAGTCAGGCGCTCGGCCTGCATTTCCAGACGCTCCAGCGCCTGACGCGTGGAGTCGTGTTGCGCGCGCAAAGAGCCAAGACGCACGGCCAATTGATGGGCGTGATCCTTGTGCTGCCGCGCCTCCTGGCGCACGCGGTCAAGGCGCTCGCGCAGGCTGTCGCGCTGGGCCAGCAGCAATTCACGCTGCTCGGTGTCCAGCGCCATGGCATCCAGCGCTTCCTGCAATTGCATGCGCGCTTCGCCGATCTGTTCATGCTCGAGTTCGCGTTGTTCGCCCAGTTCGACCAGCTCTTCATCGAGACGGGTGCGACGCAAAGTCAGCTGTTCGGCCTTGGCTTTACCGGCGGACAGCTGTGCTTTCAATTCGCCTTGCTGACGCGCTTCGTCTTGCAGCAAACGGCGCAAATGTTCGCGGCCGTTTTCCTGCTGACGCTGTTGCGCACGCAGGGTTTGCAGACGGGTTTCCATGGCCTCGACCGTGGCTTCTTTTTCTTCACGTTCGAGGTGCAGCGCTTCGATTTCCTGGCCACGGGCGAGCATGCCGCTTTCCGCTTCGCTGGCCCGGCGCACGCGCAGGAAGTGCCGACCGACCCAGTAACCGTCGCGGCTGATCAAGCTCTCGCCGGCGCTCAATTGCCCGCGCAAGGCCAAGGCTTGCTCGAGGCTGTCGACCGGCTTGACCTGACCGAGCCACGGCGACAGATCGATCTGCGCATCAACCTTGTCGAGCAAGCTGCCGGCCACGCGCACGCCATCGCTGGCAGGGCTGAGCAGGCGCAGATCGCCCTGAGTAAAACCGGACAAATCGAAGCCGCTGAAGTCGTCGACCAGCACCGCTTGCAGATCGGCGCCGAGCACGGTTTCCACCGCCAGCTCCCAACCGGCCTCGACCTTCAAGCCCTCGGCCAGACGCGGGCGCTCGGCGAGGTTGTGTTCTTTCAGCCATTCGGCAGTGCCGGTGCCCGGGTCGAGCGCGGCTTGCTGCAAGGCTTCGAGGGACGCGAGGCGACCGTTAAGTCGCTGCAAATCGCCCTGCGCCTGTTGTTGCGCGGTCAGCGCCTGCTGCAATTCCTGCCGCAGTTGTTCGAGTTTTTCGACCTGCGCTTCTTCGCTGGTCTGCAAATCTTCGAGGGTCGCTTCGGACTCGGCGAGCTGCTCGTTGAGTTCCATGATCGCCGCGTCTTCCGGGTCAGCCGAGAGCAGCGCGCGCTCTTCGCCGAGACGCTTTTGCCGGTCGGCCAGACGCTCCATGCTGGTTTCCAGCTGCTGGATGCGCGACTGCTGCACTTCAGCCTGACGGCGCGGTTCGGCGGCGGTCAGGTTGAAGGCGTCCCACTGCTCCTGCCAGCCGTGCATGACCGATTCGGAATCTTCCAGTGCAGCGGCGGCTTCTTCGGCGGCAGCGCTGGTGACTTCCTGCTCGGGGGTGAGCATGTCCAGCTCTTCGCCGAGGGTCAGCAACAACGTGCGGTCGTGGCCCGGGTGTGATTCGGTTTCGAGGCGTGCGCGCTCGGCTTCTTTCAAGTCGTCCTGCAACTGCCGCAAGCGTTGCTGGCCGTGCTGGATGCTTTGCTCGACGCGGGCGATATCGCCGCCGACCGAATAGAAGCGCCCTTGCACCAGATTGAAGCGCTCGGACAGGTCATGGTGACCATCACGCAAGCGCTCAATGGCCGCGTCAGCATTACGCTGCTCGGCGACCAGCGCTTCGAAACTGATTTCCTGGGTGCCGATGATCGACTCGCGCTGACCGACCTGTTCGTTGAGATCCTGCCAGCGCAGGGCCGACAGTTGTGCCTTGAGCTGACGCTCCTCGGCTTTGAATTCCTGATACTTCTTCGCCGCTTCGGCCTGGCGGTGCAGGCGCTCGAGTTGACGCTCGAGCTCTTCGCGCAGGTCAGTCAGACGCGCGAGGTTTTCGTGGGTGCGGCGGATGCGGTTTTCGGTCTCACGCCGGCGCTCCTTGTACTTGGAGATGCCGGCGGCTTCTTCGATAAAGTTGCGCAGGTCTTCGGGCTTGGACTCGATCAGCTTGGAGATCATCCCCTGCTCGATGATCGAGTAACTGCGCGGGCCCAGACCGGTGCCGAGGAAAATATCGGTGATGTCGCGACGCCGGCATTTGGTGCCGTTGAGGTAATAGGTGGTCTGGCTGTCGCGGGTGACTTTACGGCGGATGGAAATCTCGGCGTAGGCGGCGTACTCGCCCAGCAGCGTGCCGTCGGAGTTGTCGAAAACCAGCTCGATACTGGCCTGACTCACCGGTTTACGGCTGGTCGAACCATTGAAGATGACGTCGGTCATCGACTCGCCACGGAGGTTCTTCGCCGAACTTTCGCCCATCACCCAGCGTACGGCGTCGATGATGTTCGACTTGCCGCAACCGTTCGGCCCGACGACCGCCGCCATGTTACTGGGGAAGTTCACCGTGGTCGGGTCGACGAAGGATTTGAATCCCGCCAGTTTGATGCACTTGAGCCGCACGCTTAGGCAACCGTCAGGGCGGAAACCACCAGATCGCAGCTGCGCTGGGCGTAAGCCGTCAGCACGATGCGGATCTGCGGCAAATCACGGGCGAGCACGGCGGCGAGCAGGCGTTCGAACAGTTCGAGGAACTCGCTCATTGAAGCCTTGCGCTGTTCGAGGGCGAGGAAGTACGCACGGCTCATGGCCGGCTGCAGGTTCTCGACGGTCTCTTGCAGGTACGGATTGTTGGCGAACGGATAGGCGGCGCGCATCACGCTGAAGCTGTCGTCGACGAAGCTGCGGATGTCCTGACGCTCGTAGCTGGCGGTCAGGCGCTGCTGGATCTGCACGAACGGCGCCATGTCCGATTGCACTTGCCAGCCATTGGCCACCGCGTTGCCGAGCAGAATGTACAGCTCGCTCATCAGCGTGCACAGGCTCTGCACCTTGTGCGGCGTCAGCTCGGTGACGTGCGCACCACGACGCGGCAGGATCGCGATCAGGTGACGGCGCTCTAGGATCAGCAAGGCTTCACGGACCGAACCGCGGCTGACATTCAGTGCCAGCGTGACCTTCTGTTCCTGGATGCGCTCTCCCGGCTTCATTTCGCCACGAATGATGCGTTCGGCGAGGTGGTGAGCGATTTGCTCGGCGAGGCTGTCCGGCGCCTTGAACGTCATGGTTGTCCTTCAAACTCTATCGATCTGCACAAGCGGCGCAGTGTAGCGCAAATGCAGGCTCATGGCGGAGTGCCCACTCAGCGGTTTTTGGCACGATTCCCGCAAAAAAGCAGGGGATCCAATGAGGGTCAATACTGAATAGACACGCTGTTGATCGACGAAATGCTTTTTCCTGACCTTTAAGTCAGAAAACCATTGACCGAAAAGTCAGACCTGCTAAATTCGGTTCACGTCGGTTAACAACAATAATGAGTCTGCGAGGCCTTCCGTGATCCAGTTTTTACTTAACCAGGAACTCCGTAGCGAGCACGCCCTGGACCCGAATCTGACTGTGCTCAATTACCTGCGTGAACACGTCGGCAAATCCGGCACCAAAGAAGGTTGCGCCAGCGGTGACTGCGGTGCCTGCACCGTGGTGGTCGGCGAGTTGCAAACGGATGACGCTGGCCGCGAACACATTCGCTATCGCAGCCTCAACTCGTGCCTGACGTTCGTGTCGTCGCTGCACGGCAAACAACTGATCAGCGTCGAAGACCTCAAACACAAAGGCGAACTGCACAGCGTGCAGAAAGCCATGGTCGAGTGCCACGGCTCGCAGTGCGGTTTCTGCACCCCCGGCTTCGTCATGTCGCTGTTCGCCCTGCAAAAGAACAGCGATGCACCGGATCACGCCAAGGCCCACGAAGCACTGGCCGGCAACCTCTGCCGCTGCACCGGCTACCGCCCTATTCTGGCGGCGGCCGAGCAATCCTGCTGCGGCAAGCAGCCGGATCAGTTCGATGCCCGCGAAGCGGAGACCATCGCACGCCTCAAAGCCATCGCACCGACCGATATCGGCGAACTCAACAGCGGCGACAAGCGCTGCCTGGTGCCGCTGACTGTCGCCGACCTTGCCGATCTCTACGACGCGTACCCACAAGCGCGTCTGCTCGCTGGCGGTACCGATCTGGCGCTGGAAGTCACCCAATTCCACCGCACCCTGCCGGTGATGATCTACGTCGGCAACGTCGCGGAAATGAAGCGTATCGACACCTTCGAAGACCGCATTGAAATCGGCGCCGCCACCGCCCTCTCCGACTGCTACGAAGCACTGAACGCCGAGTACCCGGACTTCGGCGAACTGCTGCACCGCTTCGCCTCGCTGCAGATCCGCAACCAGGGCACCCTTGGCGGCAACATCGGCAACGCCTCGCCGATCGGTGATTCGCCACCGCTGCTGATCGCCCTCGGCGCGCAGGTCGTGCTGTGCAAAGGCGAAACCCGCCGCACACTGAACCTGGAAGATTACTTCATCGACTACAAAGTCACTGCCCGTCAGGAAAGTGAATTCATCGAGAAGATCATCGTCCCGCGCGCCAGCGCCGAGCAGCTGTTCCGCGCCTACAAAGTCTCCAAGCGTCTGGACGATGACATCTCCGCCGTCTGCGCCGCGTTCAACCTGCGCGTCGAAAACGGTGTGATCATCGACGCACGCATGGCTTTCGGCGGCATGGCCGCGATCCCGAAACGCGCTGCCCACTGCGAAGCCGCGCTGATTGGTGCGCCGTTCACCAACACGGTGGTCGAACGCGCCTGCGCCGCACTGGCGGAAGATTTCACCCCGCTGTCGGACTTCCGCGCCAGCAAGGAATATCGCCTGCTCAGCGCACAGAACCTGCTGCGCAAATACTTCATCGAACTGCAAACACCGCACATCGAGACTCGGGTGACCGCTTATGTCTAACCATCACGGCGTAGAAAAAACCCAGGCTGAACTGGCTGAACTGTTCGCCAAGGATCTGACCTCTGGCGTCGGCCGCAGCGTCAAGCACGACAGCGCCGCCAAGCACGTGTCCGGTGAAGCGCAGTACATCGATGATCGCCTGGAATTTCCCAACCAGTTGCACCTGTATGCACGCATGTCGGACCGCGCCCACGCGAAGATCATCAGCATCGACACCTCGCCGTGCTACGCCTTTGAAGGCGTGCGCATCGCCATCACCCACGAAGACGTGCCAGGCCTGAAAGACATCGGCCCGTTGATGCCAGGCGACCCGTTGCTGGCCATCGATGACGTGCAGTTCGTCGGTCAACCGGTGCTCGCGGTGGCCGCGAAGGATCTGGAAACCGCGCGCAAAGCCGCGATGGCGGCGATCATCGAATACGAAGATCTCGAACCTGTGCTCGACGTAGTCGAAGCCCTCCGCAAGCGCCACTTCGTCCTCGACAGCCACACCCACCAGCGCGGCGATTCGGTTTCTGCGCTGGCAACCGCTGAACACCGCATCCAAGGCACGCTGCACATCGGCGGTCAGGAACACTTCTACCTGGAGACGCAAATCTCCTCGGTAATGCCCACCGAAGACGGCGGCATGATCGTTTACTGCTCGACGCAGAACCCGACCGAAGTACAGAAACTGGTTGCCGAAGTGCTCGACGTGTCGATGAACAAAATCGTCGTCGACATGCGCCGCATGGGCGGTGGTTTCGGTGGCAAGGAAACCCGGGCCGCCAGCCCGGCGTGCCTGTGCGCGGTGGTTGCGCACCTCACCGGCCAACCAACGAAGATGCGCCTGCCGCGCGTCGAAGACATGCTGATGACCGGTAAGCGTCACCCGTTCTACGTCGAGTACGACGTCGGCTTCGACAGCACCGGGCGCCTGCACGGGATCAACATGGACCTGGCCGGCAACTGCGGCTGCTCGCCGGACCTGTCCGCGTCGATCGTTGACCGGGCGATGTTTCACTCGGACAACTCGTACTACCTCGGCGATGCGACCATCAATGGTCACCGCTGCAAGACCAACACCGCGTCGAACACCGCTTACCGTGGTTTCGGTGGCCCACAAGGCATGGTCGCGATCGAAGAAGTGATGGACGCGATTGCCCGTCATTTGCAACTCGACCCACTCGCGGTGCGCAAGGCCAACTACTACGGCAAGACCGAACGCAACGTCACCCACTACTACCAGACCGTCGAGCACAACATGCTCGAAGAGATGACCGCCGAACTGGAAGAAAGCAGCCAGTACCACGAGCGCCGTGAAGCGATTCGTCGCTACAACGCCAACAGCCCGATCCTGAAAAAAGGCTTGGCGCTGACCCCGGTGAAATTCGGCATTTCCTTCACCGCCAGTTTCTTGAACCAGGCCGGTGCGCTGATCCACATCTACACCGATGGCAGCATCCACCTGAACCATGGCGGCACGGAAATGGGTCAGGGCCTGAACACCAAAGTCGCGCAGGTCGTGGCCGAAGTGTTCCAGGTCGAAATCGATCGTGTGCAGATCACTGCGACCAACACCGACAAGGTGCCAAACACCTCGCCGACGGCCGCGTCCAGCGGTGCAGACCTGAACGGTAAAGCAGCGCAGAACGCGGCGGAAATCATCAAGAAACGCCTGATCGAATTCGCTGCGCGTCACTACAAAGTCACTGAAGAAGACGTTGAATTCCACAACGGTCACGTGCGTGTTCGCGACCATATCCTGACCTTTGAAGCGCTGATCCAGCAGGCGTATTTCAATCAGGTTTCGCTGTCGAGCACTGGCTTCTACAAGACCCCGAAAATCTACTACGACCGCAGCCAGGCGCGTGGTCGTCCGTTCTACTACTTTGCCTTCGGCGCGGCGTGCTGCGAAGTGATCGTCGACACCCTGACCGGCGAGTACAAGATGCTGCGCACCGACATCCTTCACGACGTCGGCGCCTCGCTGAACCCGTCCATCGACATCGGTCAGGTCGAGGGTGGTTTCATTCAGGGCATGGGTTGGCTGACCATGGAAGAGCTGGTCTGGAACAACAAAGGCAAGCTGATGACCAACGGCCCGGCCAGCTACAAGATCCCGGCCGTGGCGGACATGCCGCTGGACCTGCGGGTGAAGCTGGTGGAAAACCGCAAGAACCCGGAAGACACGGTGTTCCATTCCAAGGCTGTCGGCGAGCCGCCGTTCATGCTCGGGATTGCTTCGTGGTGCGCGATCAAGGATGCGGTGGCGAGCCTCGGTGATTACAAACATCAGCCGCAGATCGATGCGCCGGCGACGCCGGAGCGGGTGTTGTGGGGGTGTGAGCAGATGCGTCAGTTGAAGGCTGTGAAAGCGGTCGAAGCTGAAACCGCGGTTGTTTGATGATCGTTCCCACGCTCTGCGTGGGAATGCAGCCCGCGACGCTCTGCGTCGCATCCTGAACAGCGGACGCGGAGCGTCCAGTGATGCATTCCCACGCAGAGCGTGGGAACGATCTGAGAGGTGTGTATGTACAACTGGATCGACGCCCTCGCCGACCTGCAGAACCAGGGTGAACCCTGCGTTCTAGTGACGATCATCGAAGAGCTCGGCTCGACGCCACGCAATGCCGGCTCGAAAATGGTCATCAGTGCTAATCAGAGTTTCGACACCATCGGTGGCGGGCATCTGGAATACAAAGCCATGCAGATCGCCCGCGAGATGCTCGCCAGCGGCAAGCAGGACACCCATCTGGAGCGTTTCAGCCTCGGCGCCAGCCTGGGCCAGTGCTGCGGCGGCGCCACCGTGTTGCTGTTCGAACCGATGGGCCAGGTGCAGGCGCAGATCGCCGTGTTTGGTGCCGGCCACGTCGGCCGCGCTTTGGTGCCGCTGCTCGCCAGCCTGCCCTGCCGGGTGCGCTGGATCGATTCGCGCGAGGCCGAATTCCCCGAACAGATCCCCCACGGCGTGCGTAAAATCGTCGCCGAAGAGCCTGTGGATGAAATCGATGACCTGCCCGCCGGCAGTTACTGCATCGTCATGACCCACAACCATCAACTCGACCTTGAACTCACTGCCGCGATTCTCAAGCGCAACGACTTCGCCTACTTCGGCCTGATCGGCTCGAAGACCAAACGCGCGAAGTTCGAACACCGTTTACGTGATCGCGGTTTCGACAGCGGCGTCGTGCAACGCATGCGCTGCCCGATGGGCATCGGCGAAGTCAAAGGCAAACTGCCTGTGGAAATCGCCATCTCCATTGCCGGCGAAATCATCGCCACCTACAACGCCAACTTCGGCCAGCAGACTGCCAGCGCCGAACCGATTGCCAAACTGCTGCCGGTGTCGCGGCGCAGTCAGGCGACCAAACTCAAAGCCTCAAACTGATTAGAGAACCCTCATGCCTCTGACTCGCAAAGCCTACCGCGCCGCCATCCTGCACAGCATCGCCGACCCCGCCGAAGTCGGGATCGAAGCCTCCTACGAATATTTCGAGGACGGCCTGCTGGTGGTCGATGGCGGCAAGATCAGCGCCCTTGGCCATGCCAGTGATTTGCTGCCGACCCTGCCGGCGGACATCGAAATCGAGCATTACCAAGACGCGTTGATCACCCCGGGCTTCATCGATACCCACATTCACTTTCCGCAAACCGGCATGGTCGGTGCCTACGGCGAGCAATTGCTCGACTGGCTGAACACCTACACCTTCCCGTGCGAAAGCCAGTTCGGCGACAAGGCCCACGCCGACGAAGTCGCTGACATTTTCGTCAAGGAGCTGCTGCGCAACGGCACCACCACCGCACTGGTGTTTGGCAGCGTGCACCCGCAATCGGTGAACTCGTTATTCGAAGCGGCCGAGAAGCTCGACCTGCGCATGATCGCCGGCAAGGTGATGATGGACCGCAACGCCCCGGACTACCTGACCGACACCGCCGAATCGAGCTACGTCGAAAGCAAGGCGCTGATCGAACGCTGGCACGGCAAGGGCCGCCTGCACTACGCGGTCACCCCGCGCTTCGCGCCGACCAGCACCCCGGAGCAACTGACCCTCGCCGGCCAACTGCTGACCGAATACCCGGATCTGTACATGCAGACCCACATCAGCGAAAACCTCAAGGAAATCGAGTGGGTCAAGGAGCTGTTCCCGGAGCGCAAGGGCTACCTCGACGTTTACGATCACTACAAACTGCTCGGCGAGCGCTCGGTGTTCGCCCACGGCGTGCACCTGTGCGACGACGAATGCGCACGACTGGCGGAAACCGGTTCAGCGATCTCGTTCTGCCCGACCTCGAACTTCTTCTTGGGTAGCGGCTTGTTCAACCTGCCGATGGCCGAGAAGCACAAGCTCAATGTCGGTCTGGGCACTGACGTTGGCGGCGGCACCAGTTTCTCGCTGCTGCAAACGCTGAACGAAGCGTACAAAGTGATGCAACTGCAAGGTGCGCGCCTGAGCCCGTTCAAGTCGCTGTACCTGGCGACCTTGGGTGGCGCGCGGGCGCTGCGTCTGGAAGACAAGATCGGCACCCTGCAACCGGGTTCCGACGCTGACTTCCTGGTGCTCGATTACAACGCGACGCCGCTGCTGAGCTACCGTTTGAAGCAGGCCAACAACATTGCCGAGACGTTGTTTGTGTTGATGACGCTGGGCGATGACCGCACGGTGCAGCAGACGTATGCGGCGGGTGCTTTGGTGCATCAGCGCTAATTTCCCCCGCCCCATGATCGTTCCCACGCTCTGCGTGGGAATGCAGCCCGTGACGCTCCGCGTCACTGGACGCGGAGCGTCCCCAGAGGCATTCCCACGCAGAGCGTGGGAACGATCAGACAGGCACAAAAAATCCCCCGCAACTTTTCAGCTGCGGGGGATTTTTCTATTGGTCAGTCAGAGCTTGGCCGCAGGACGCCCCGGCTTCTTGGTCTGCAACAAATGCGAGAACACCGCATGCAGATCATCCGACGCGCCTTCCTCGTCGAGGTTGAGCTTGCTGTCGATGTGATCCATGTGGTGCATCATCAGATTCACCGCCAGCTCACCGTCGCGCTTCTCGATCGCGTCGATCAACTGGGTGTGTTCGTCATACGAGCAATGCGAGCGATTGCCGCTTTCGTACTGGGCAATGATCAGCGACGTCTGCGAAACCAGGCTGCGCTGGAAGCTGATCAACGGGGCGTTCATCGCCGCTTCCGCCAGCTTCAGGTGGAATTCGCCCGACAGACGAATACCGGCGCCACGATCACCACGGGAGAAGCTGTCGCGCTCATCGTTGACCATCTGCCGCAATTCGGCGATCTGCTCGGCGGTGGCGTGTTGCACCGCCAACTCAGTGATCGCGCGTTCGACCAGACGGCGTGCGAGAAACACCTGACGGGCTTCTTCAACGCTCGGGCTGGCAACCACGGCGCCACGGTTCGGCCGCAACAGCACCACGCCTTCATGGGCCAGACGCGAGAGCGCGCGGCGAATGATGGTGCGGCTGACCCCAAAGATTTCCCCCAGCGCTTCTTCGCTCAACTTGGTGCCGGGCGCCAGACGCTGTTCGAGGATGGCCTCGAAGATATGCGCGTAGACAATATCGTCCTGGGTTCCGCTGCGGCCGGCTTTGCCTGCTCGCGGTTGTTTCTTGAGGGGTTGCAACTGTTCGTTCATGGGCACTCGAGTCGGGAGAACTGCGGCGAATAGACCGTGACTGTAATACGGCACAGTAGGTCGCTGGCAAGTATCGCGTAAAAAACAGCGCGATTGTACACAATGGAAGGTGGCAACACGACTGTACGGCTGTTTGTGACTTCCGCTGTATTGCAACGATCCGTTACGTTTGAGTTTAGGCTTGATCACAGAATCCGCTGGTCGACCACAATCCCCTGTGGGAGCGAGCCTGCTCGCGAAAGCCGTTTCACATTCAAAATGAATGTCGACTGACACACCGCTTTCGCGAGCAGGCTCGCTCCCACAGGGGTTTGGCGTACAGGGGACATCTTCATTGGTATAAGGAACACCGCCGTCATGAACGACGCCACGCACACTCAACTGCGCCCACTGGCCGACACATCACCATCGGCGATCGTCGCGGGATTCATCGCGATGATGACTGGCTACACCAGCTCGCTGGTGCTGATGTTCCAGGCCGGGCAAGCGGCGGGTCTGAGCAGCGGGCAGATTTCTTCGTGGATCTGGGCGATCTCGATCGGTATGGCGGTCTGTTCGATTGGTTTGTCGCTGCGTTATCGCACGCCCATCACCATCGCCTGGTCGACCCCCGGCGCAGCGTTGCTGATCACCAGCCTCGGCGGCGTGAGCTATGGCGAGGCCATTGGCGCCTACATCACCTGCGCCGTGCTGGTGACGATCTGCGGCCTGACCGGCAGCTTCGAACGCTTGGTGAAAAAGATCCCCGCTTCACTGGCGGCGGCATTGTTGGCAGGGATTCTGTTCAAGATCGGCAGTGAAATCTTCGTCGCCGCGCAGCACCGCACCGGGCTGGTGCTGGGGATGTTCTTCACTTATCTGCTGATCAAACGCCTGTCGCCGCGTTATGCCGTGCTCGCCGCGCTGCTGATCGGCACCGCGCTGTCAGGCTTTATGGGTCTGCTCGACTTCAGCGGTTTTCATCTGGAAGTGGCGACACCGGTGTGGACCACCCCGCACTTCTCGCTGGCGGCGACCATCAGCATCGGCATTCCGCTGTTCGTGGTGGCCATGACCTCGCAGAACATGCCCGGCATCGCCGTGCTGCGCGCCGACGGTTACAACGTGCCGGCCTCACCGCTGATCACCACCACCGGGATTGCCTCGCTGCTGCTGGCGCCATTCGGCTCCCACGGCATCAACCTCGCAGCGATCAGCGCGGCAATCTGCACCGGACCGCACGCCCATGAAGATCGCAACAAGCGCTACACCGCTGCGGTGTGGTGCGGGATTTTCTACGGGATTGCCGGGGTGTTCGGCGCCACGTTAGCGGCGTTGTTTGCCGCGCTGCCGAAGGAACTGGTGCTGTCGATTGCCGCGCTGGCGCTGTTCGGTTCGATCATCAATGGCTTGAGCATTGCCATGACCGAGGTGAAGGAGCGTGAGGCGGCGCTGATTACCTTTATGGTCACGGCGTCGGGGTTGACGTTGTTTTCCATTGGTTCGGCGTTTTGGGGGATTGTGGCGGGGGTTTTGACCTTGCTGATCCTCAATTGGCGCAAAGTTTAAGGCAAAAGATCAAAAGCCCCTCATCGGAACGCCGCCCGCCTATCCCTCTCCCGAAGGGAGAGGGGACTGACCGCGTTGTATGCGGGAGTTTTAGCGACATGTGATCCCGAGTTGAACTCAGGCTTTGAAAAGCCCATAAATCGGCCCCCTCTCCAGGGGGAGAGGGCTGGGGTGAGGGGTAGATTCACCGCCAAACCAAAACCGAACCCCCAACCACCAGACGAAAAAAAACGGCGACCCTCAGGTCGCCGTTTTTTTCAGTATCACTTAGCCGCGTTGATCGGCTTTTCCGGATACCAAACGTCCAGCAACGGGCTGACTTCATACTTGGTCAGCTCGGAGCGGGTTTTCAGCCAGGCTTCAACGGCAGCGCGCTGCTCTTCGTTGACCGAGCCACGCTTCTGCAGGCAAACCAGACCGAAGTCATCGCCGCCCACATAACCCAGACCATTGGCTTCCATGGCTTCTTTGATGAAGGCTTCGAGGAAAGCGTCAATGGCTTCTTCGGACAAGTCTTCTTTGAAGTCCAGGTTCAGTTCGAAACCCAGCTCTTGAAATTCATCAACGCACAGTTTTTTGCGCAGACGCTGGGAACGGTTAGTCGCCATTGGAACAATCCTCTTAAGTATTAACGGCCGGCACTTTACCAGTTTAAGCCGCCGATTGCCCGACTCTCTGGCCCCTGAAGCCGACCGCCTGTAAAAAAATAACGTATTGGCCGGCCCCGACAAGGCACAAGCTGTAACACCTTGGGGCATAATGCCGACACTTTCATGACCGCTGAGGGCTTTTTCATCCATGTCCTCGTTATTTTCCCCTCGACTGTAGGGTTTTATTTCATATGATCAAATCGTTGCGTCCTCTGTTTCTAGCCGGCCTTCTTTTGCCCCCTGGCCCTGCCTGTTTCCGCTGCCACCATCAATACTTCCCTCACCCCGAATGTCGAAAAAGCCCTCAAGGCGAGCAAATTGCAGCCCAGCGCCCTGTCGCTGGTGATGGTGCCGCTGGACGGCCCGGGCACGCCGACCGTGTTCAACGCCGACGTGTCGGTCAACCCGGCCTCGACCATGAAACTGGTGACCACTTACGCGGCGCTGGAAATGCTCGGCCCCAACCATCAGTGGAAGACCGAGTTCTACACCGATGGCGACCTGAACGGCGGCATCCTCAACGGCAACCTCTACCTCAAGGGCGGCGGCGATCCAAAGCTGAACATGGAAAAGCTCTGGCTGCTGATGCGCGACCTGCGCGCCAACGGTGTGACGCAAATCACCGGTGATCTGATCCTCGACCGTAACTTCTTCGTGCAGCCAGTGCTGCCGGAATTCAACGATGACGGTAATGACGAGAACAAGCCGTTCCTGGTCAAACCCGACTCCTTGCTGGTCAACCTCAAGGCCCTGCGCTTTGTTGCCCGTAACGATAACGGCCGGGTGCTGATCTCGGTTGAGCCGCCGATTGCCAGCGTGCGTATCGAAAACACTGTCAAAGCGCTGCCTTCCAAACAATGCACCGGCGGCGTGCGCTACAACCCGGTGCCGCAGGCCGATGGCAGCGTGACCGTGACCGTGGCCGGCCAGTTGGGCGAAGGTTGCAGTTCGCAGACTTATCTGTCGCTGCTCGACCACGCGACCTACACCGCCGGCGCCGTGCGCGCGATCTGGAAAGAACTGGGTGGCAGCATTCAGGGCAAGGATCGTCTGGCCTCGACCCCGAGCAACGCGAAACTGCTGGCTCGTGCCTACTCGCCGGACCTGGCGGAAATCATCCGCGACATCAACAAATACAGTAACAACACCATGGCCCAGCAGCTGTTCCTCAGCCTTGGCCAACGCTTCCGCAACGACGCCGACGGTGATGACGCCAAGGCAGCGCAACGCGTAGTGCGTCAGTGGATGGCGAAGAAAGGCATCACCGCACCGCATCTGGTGATGGAGAATGGCTCCGGTTTGTCTCGCGCCGAACGTGTCAGCGCCCGTGAGATGGCGAGCATGCTGCAAGCGGCGTGGCACAGCCCGTATGCCGCTGAATACATCAGCTCGCTGCCGATCGCCGGTACTGACGGCACCATGCGTAAACGCCTGAAAACCACGGCGATGCGCGGTGAGGCTCACGTCAAGACCGGCACCCTGAACACCGTGCGCGCGATCGCCGGCTTCAGCCGTGATGTGAATGGCAACACCTGGGCAGTGGTGGCGATCCTCAATGACAAGGCACCGTTTGGGGCATCGTCGGTGCTCGATCAGGTGCTGCTGGATCTGTACAAGCAGCCGAAACTGGCGCAGACCGCTTCGGTTCTCTGATCACCGCGGCTCCTGTAGGAGTGAGCCTGCTCGCGATAGCGTCAGTCCAGATACATCATGTGTGACTGACATACCGCAATCGCGAGCAGGCTCACTCCTACAAGGGAACAGCGTCGCGGCTTAGCTCATCTGTTCGACGCGATCACGCCCGCGCTGCTTCGCCATATACACGCCCGAATCCGCCCGCAACAGCAGCGCGTCCGCGCCCTCCCCCGGTCGCCAACTGGCGATACCGAAACTCGCGGTCACCACGCCAACTACATCCACCGGCGCACTGCGCAAACCCTGCCACAACTCAACCGCCAGCGTGTGCGCATGCTCGCCGTCGATGTCCGGGCACAGCACCATGAATTCCTCGCCGCCCAAGCGACAGAACACATCGGTGCGCCGCAATCGATGGCCGATGCGTTCGCACACCGCTTGCAGCACCCGGTCGCCCACAGCGTGGCCGTACTGATCGTTGATACGTTTGAAGTGGTCAATATCAAGCATGATCACCGACAGCTCGCCGCCGCCGCGCTCGACCCGGGCCATTTCCGTGGTCAGGCGTTCCTGGAAGTAGCGACGGTTGTGGATGCCGGTCAGCGAATCGGTCACCGACAGCGCCCGCAACTCTTCCTCGACGCGTTTGAGGTCAGAAATATCCGAGATATAGCCGTGCCAAAGCACGCCGCCGCCCGGCAGCTCTTCCGGCGTCGCCTCGCCGCGCACCCAGCGCAGGCCGCGCTCGGGCAGTTGCACGCGGTATTCCTCGCGCCATGGGCTGAGGCTGTCGGCCGAGGCGCGAATGGAAGAGCGCACACGAGTAACGTCCTGTGGATGAATGCGCGTGAAGATCGCTTCGGCGTTGAACAACAGCACGTCCGGCTCCAGCTCGTAGATCTCGCGGATGCCGTCGCTGGCGTAGATCACGCTGAAGCGCCCATCGAATTCCATCCTGAACTGATAAATACCGCCGGGCACGTGCGCGCTGAGTTTCTTCAGCAACACATCCCGCGCCGCCAGCACCTCGTGCACGCGCTTGCGCTCAGTGATGTCGATGCAGATCGCCAGATGCCCGACCCACAACCCTTGTTCATCGAGCACCGGCGTGGCGAGCATGTTCACCGGCAAATGACTGCCATCGCTGCGCACCAGCGTCCACTCCCGGGCTTCGTGGCCGCCGACCTCACCGCCCTCGACCAGCATCGCGTGGCAGGTCGGGATGCTTTTCCCGTAGCGCGCACTCAACTCGGCAGCGCGGGCCATCAGCTCACGGGGCAGGTGCAGGTTTTCCAGGGTCATGTGCCCGACGACTTCGGCACTGCTGTAACCGAGCATTTGTTCGGCGCCGGGGTTGAAGGTGTTGATCACGCCGCGCAAGTCGGTGGCAATGATCGCCACCTGCGTCGCCGCATTCAGCACGCCGCGTAACTGGCCGTGGGTGCCGCGCAGCTCCTGTTCGCTGGCGTGCAGTTCCTGGGTGCGCAATTCGACCATGCGCAGGGCGCGCTGACGTTGACTGACCAACACGTAGAGCAAGGCGCTGAGCAGCAGACTGAGCAAGCCCCCCAGGATAATCACACTGCCGACCGACGAATGGTTGGCCTGCGCGAAGGCGTCGCTCGGCAGGATATCGACCTGATAGTCGTGATCGGCCATGCGCAGTAATCGCGTGGCCGACAGGTCGCTCGGCGCCGGCTCATTGGTCGACTCGAACAACACTTCGTGCTGATCATTGGTCGACATGTCGAGAATGCGCACCGACAGATAATCATGGAAGGCATCCGGCAGACCATCGGCCAGCAACTGGCGCATGCTGATTACCGCCATCACGTAGCCAAACGACTGGCGCTCGCCATTACGACTCACTGGCGCCACCAGCAGCACACCGCGCGCATAGGACGGCTCGATGCTGACCAGGTGCATCGGTTGCGACACCGCCAGCCCGCCGCGTTTGTCGGCACGTTGCAGGGTGTCCCGGCGCAAGGGTTGCGCCAGCAGGTCATAGCCCAGCGGTGAGCCGAGTCGACTCTGCGTCTGGCTGTAGAGTACCGGCACGTATTCCTCGCGTTCGCCCGCCAGTTGCAGTTCGCCCTGCGCATTCAG
This sequence comes from Pseudomonas sp. H1_D05, assembly GCF_054682705.1. Taxonomy (NCBI): domain Bacteria; kingdom Pseudomonadati; phylum Pseudomonadota; class Gammaproteobacteria; order Pseudomonadales; family Pseudomonadaceae; genus Pseudomonas; species Pseudomonas sp. H1_D05. Next base: position 3,949,659 of record NZ_CP162825.1, on the reverse strand, counting down.
CTCACGAATCGTGAAGTGGGTCAGGCCTTCGTCACGCACGCGCTGCTCAAATGCAGCGCGCTCGGCCCCATTGACCTTGAGGGCAAACGAATAGGCCTGGGTACGCATCAATAAGGGGTGGGTGTAACCGTCGAATTCGGCGCGGGACACCGATTCAGAGTTGGCGAAGAAGCGGCGCAGGCCATCGAGGCGTTGCTCCTGATCCTGAAAGCGTTCTTCGATGCGGGTGTAACGTTCGTTGGCCAGCAGTTGAAAACGCTGACGGGTCTGTTGCTGGAATTGATTGAGGGTGGCCCAGGCGAGCAGCCCCGTGAGAACCCCGCCGGCGAGCAATACCAGTAGCGCGACCAGCCAGGCCGAGACGTCTTCGCTGATGAAACCCAGAATCTTTGGGCGCACGGGGTGCAACGACATAAAGACAACTCACACTACGCCAGCATTTACGGGAAAACCCCATTGACCGTGTGTGAGTTATAGCTATTAGCCACTAATTTAGCTAGCGCGGGCAGATCCACGGAGCCTTTAAAAATCAAGGCTCTGTGGATCCAATTGCGCAAAGCGTCAACGAGCCGTGATTTTCCAGGCGCGGTGGATCTTGGTGTTACGGGCGAAATCCGGATCGATGGTCTGCGCGCTGATTTCCTCGACCGCGTAACGCTCGGCGAGGTTTTCTTCCAGCTGGAACTTGCGGAAGTTGTTGGAGAAATACAGCACACCGCCCGGCGCCAGACGCGCCATGGCCAGGTCGATCAACTGCACCTGGTCACGTTGCACGTCGAAGATGCCTTCCATGCGCTTGGAGTTGGAGAAGGTCGGCGGATCGATGAAGATCAGGTCGTACTCGTCACGGCTGCTTTCCAGCCACGCCATCACATCGCCCTGCTCCAGACGGTTCTTGTCCGAGAAGCCGTTCAACGACAGGTTGCGGCGTGCCCAGTCGAGGTAGGTTTTCGACAGGTCGACGCTGGTGGTGCTGCGCGCACCGCCCTTGGCCGCGTGCACACTGGCGGTCGCGGTGTAGCAGAACAGATTGAGGAAGCGCTTGCCGGCAGCCTCTTTCTGAATACGCATGCGCATCGGACGGTGATCGAGGAACAGGCCGGTATCGAGGTAGTCGGTGAGGTTGACCAGCAACTTCACGCCGCCCTCGCTGACTTCATTGAACTTGCCTTGCGCAGCCTGACGCTCGTACTGCTTGGTGCCGCTCTGGCGTTCGCGGCGCTTGACCACCACGCGGCTCTTGTCGACATTCAGCGCCTGCGGAATCGCCGCCAGCGCGTCGAACATGCGCGCCGAGGCTTTTTCCGGGTCGATCGATTTTGGCGCGGCGTATTCCTGGACGTGCACCCAATCGTGGTACAGGTCGATGGCCATCGCATATTCAGGCATGTCGGCATCGTAGACGCGGTAGCAATCGATGCCTTCGCGCTTGACCCACTTGCCCATGGCCTTGAGGTTTTTCTGCAGACGGTTGGCAAACATCTGCCCGCCTTCGCTCAAGCGCGGTTGCTCGATCACCGGTGCCGGGGCTGGCGTCGGTTTGATCGGGTTACCGTTCTTGTTGAACTTGCGCTCTTGCGGCTCGTCCGGGGTCTGGTCGTAAGCCGCTTGCTCACGCTCGGCCTGACGCTGTTCCGGGGTACGCCGCTCGCCGGTGACGAACTGATCCGGCAGCACTTTGATCAACAGCAGTTTGCACGGCAGCGCGCCGTTCCAGAACGAATACTGTTTGTGGCTACGAATGCCCATGCGCTTGCCCAGATCCGGGGCGCCGGTGAACACCGCCGCTTCCCAGTTCAGGCAAGCCTGACGTAGGCGCTCGCCGAGGTTCTGGTAGAGATACAGCAGGCTGGCTTCGTCGCCGAGACGCTCGCCGTACGGCGGGTTGCAGATGACCAGACCTTTCTGGTTCTGATCCGGACGCGGCTCGAAGGTCGCGACTTCGCCTTGGTAGATCTTGATCCACTCGCTCAGGCCAGCACGCTCAACGTTGTTGCGGCCCGGCTGAATCAGACGTGGGTCAGCTTCATAACCACGAATCCACAGCGGTGGCTTGGCCAGACCGGCAGCGGCACGCTCGACGGCTTCTTCGTGGAGTTTTTTCCACAGCGCCGGCACGTGACCGAGCCATGCGGTGAAGCCCCACTGCTCACGGCGCAGGTTCGGCGCCATGTCGGCGGCAATCATGCCGGCTTCGACGAGGAACGTACCGACACCGCACATCGGGTCAGCCAGCGCGCCGCCTTCAGCGGCAATGCGCGGCCAGCCGGAACGGATCAGGATCGCCGCCGCGAGGTTTTCCTTCAGCGGTGCAGCGCCCTGCTGCAGACGGTAACCGCGCTGGTGCAGGCTGTGGCCGGACAGGTCAAGGGAGAGAATCGCTTCGCCGCGATCCAGACGCAGGTGAATGCGCAGGTCCGGGTTGAGCTTGTCGATCGACGGACGGTCGCCCTGCGGCGTGCGGAGTTTGTCGACGATGGCGTCTTTGACCTTCAGGGCACCGAAGTGGGTGTTGTCGATGCCTGAGCCGTGGCCGCTGAATTCAACGGCCGGGTACCGTCGCTGAGCATGTGATCCTGCCACTCGATGTCGAGCACACCGTGGTACAGGTCTTCAGCGTCTTTCATCGGGAAACGCTTGAGTACCAGCAACACGCGGTTGGCCAGACGCGACCAGAGGCACAGGCGATAAGCGGTTTCCATGGTCGCCATGCCACGCACGGCAGAAGTGTGCTCGCGCGCTTCTTCAAGGCCAAGCCCGACGGCTTCCTCGATGAGCAGGCCTTCAAGACCTTTAGGGCAAGTGAGGAAGAGTTCGAAACGGTCGGACATGGTATTTCCAGAGCCTTTGGCTAGTGAATCGGCAACGCATTGCCGATCCGGTTTTCAATCAGGCGCTTTTCTAAAAGAACGCCCGCGTGGCACGAAGGTGTGCCGTTCCATCCCCGCTGCTCGGGTTAAAAGAGCTTAGATGCCGGGACAGATAAAAAAGTTGATGAAACAAAAAGTCTTAAAGCGACCCTTCGTCGCTTTATACCCCAGCGCAAACGTGGGTCATTCTCACTAAAGAATTAACCCCATCATGCAGCGCGGGGCCGATCATACCGGGGTTTGCTGAAAAACCGTGCATGAAACCCGTCGTTACTTATGGCTGTAGCACCAATTTCGTTACGTCCTTATGACAAAACGATCATTCCCTCGGTGTGACTCATTGGTTAGAACTGAACACAGGTTGACGTCGCAACGGCGTCAACACCTTGGCTCGCCACGCCGGCAGCGAGCCGCACCATGGCAGGTTTCTTCTGCCAGACCTCAGTTGAGGTCAACGCGACACAAAACAGTCAACAAGTGAGGGAAACACCCTATGAGAAGACTTAAGCGTGATCCGTTGGAAAGAGCATTTTTGCGCGGATATCAATATGGCGTTGGTGGCAAATCCCGTGAGCTTTGCCCATTTACTCTACCGTCGGTACGCCAAGCCTGGATTAACGGCTGGCGAGAAGGACGCGGCGACAACTGGGACGGTATGACCGGCACTGCGGGAATCCACAGACTCAACGAACTTCACGCCGTCGGCTGACACAGGGCATTAATTCCGACACGACAATCTGAATTTGTAGCGACTTACCATGCACGTCCTTCCCGGACGGCGGGCTGCGGCCCAGGGGCTCCTTCGAGGAGCCCTTTTTATTGCATGGATTTTTGTGCCGAGCGCATAACCTGTAGGAGTGAGCCTGCTCGCGATAGCGGTCTGTCAGTCGCTGATGAAGTGACCGAAAGAAAGCTATCGCGAGCAGGCTCACTCCTACAAGGGAACAGTGGTGTCTATGGATCAGCGCAGGGCGGCGATCGCGTCTACCGATTCACGAATCAGCGCCGGGCCTTTATAGATAAAGCCAGAGTAGATCTGCACCAGGCTCGCACCGGCCAGAATCTTCTCGGCAGCATGCTTGCCTTCGGTAATCCCGCCAGCCGCAATGATCGGCAACCGCCCAGCCAACTCACCCGCCAGCACCTTCACGGTATTGGTGCTCTTCTCCCGCACTGGTGCGCCGGACAAACCGCCCGCCTCGTCGCCATGCTCCATGCCTTCGACGCCAACACGGCTCAGGGTGGTGTTGGTCGCGATCACCGCGTCCATGCCGGTTTCGATCAGCGCCTGAGCAACCTGTGCGGTTTCTTCATCGGTCATGTCCGGCGCGATCTTGATCGCCAGCGGCACATGCTTGCCGTGACGCAAGGCCAGTTCGGCGCGACGTGTGGCCAGATCGGCGAGCAACTGCTTGAGCGAATCACCAAATTGCAGGCTGCGCAGGCCCGGAGTGTTCGGCGAGCTGACGTTGACTGTCACGTAGCTGGCGTGAGCGTAAACCTTGTCCAGGCAGATCAGGTAATCGTCGACCGCGCGCTCAACCGGCGTATCGAAGTTCTTGCCGATGTTGATACCCAGCACGCCTTTGTATTTCGCCGCTGCCACGCGCGCCAGCAGGTTATCGACACCGAGGTTGTTGAAACCCATGCGGTTGATGATCGCCTCGGCTTCCGGCAGACGGAAGATCCGTGGTTTCGGGTTGCCCGGCTGCGGGCGTGGGGTCACGGTGCCGATTTCAACAAAACCGAAACCCAGTTGCGCGAAGCCATCGATGGCCGCGCCGTTCTTGTCCAGACCGGCCGCCAGCCCCACCGGGTTCGGGAACTCGAGGCCCATGACCGTCACCGGCTTCTTTGCCGGCGCCTTGCACAGCAAGCCGTTGAGGCCCAAACGCCCACCCGCGCCGATCAGATCCAGCGACAGATCGTGGGAGGTTTCCGGGGAAAGTTTGAACAACAGCTGACGGGCCAGGGTGTACATGGGCGGCGATGACTCGGGCGGCGAAAAGAGGCGGCGATTATAGCCGGGCATCGACCTGCGGCGCGAGGCGCACGCGCAAATCACTGGCACTGGCATATGCCTTGCACCCTCCTGGCTATCAGCGCGCCGGTCAATGACGGCAGGCGGGCACGGACAATGGCGTCGTCTTCGGGGTTTGCCTGCGCAAAGTCCGGGGCGGCGCTTTTTTTTCGAGGTACGTCGGATGAATGAACCTTCGGTAGGGCCACTGGCCTGGGTCAATGGCAGCGATGCCCCGGAAAAAAGCGCGATCAACCTCGGCTTCATGGCCCTGAGCGATTGCGCGTCGGTGGTGGTCGCAGCCACACAGGGCTTCGCCCAGCCTTATGGATTGACGCTGAACCTCAAGCGCCAGAGCTCATGGGCGAATCTGCGCGACAATCTGGTCAGCGGCGAACTCGACGCCGCGCACAGTTTGTACGGACTGATCTACGCCGTGCACCTGGGTATCGGCGGGGTCGCCCCGACGGATATGGCCGTACTGATGGGCCTGAATCAGAACGGTCAGAGCCTCAACCTCTCTCACGGCCTGCAAAACCTCGGCGTGAGCAGTCCTGAAGCACTGGACCGGCATGTGCACCAAAGCCGCGCAAAACTCACCTTCGCGCAGACCTTCCCCACCGGCACTCATGCCATGTGGCTGTATTATTGGCTGGCGAGCCAGGGCATTCATCCATTGCAGGACGTCGACAGCGTGGTGGTGCCGCCGCCGCAAATGGTCGCGCACCTGCAAGCCGGGCGTATCGACGGTTTTTGCGTCGGCGAACCGTGGGCCGCCAGTGCAGTGCAGCAGAATCTCGGTTTTACCCTGGCCACCAGCCAGACCATCTGGCCCGATCATCCGGAAAAAGTCCTTGGTTGCACTCGCGAATTTGTCGAGCAGTATCCGAACACCGCACGGGCGTTGGTGATGGCGATCCTTGAAGCCAGCCGCTTCATCGAAGAAAGCCCGGAAAACCGCCGCAGCACCGCGCAGTTGCTTAGCGCGCCGGAATATCTCGATGCGCCAGTGGCGTGCATCGAACCGCGTTTTCTCGGTGATTACGCCGATGGCCTCGGCAATCGCTGGCAGGATCCGCATGCGCTGCGTTTTCACGGCAACGGTGAAGTGAATTTGCCGTACTTGTCCGATGGCATGTGGTTCATGACCCAGTTCCGCCGTTGGGGTTTGCTGCGCGAAGATCCGGACTACCTCGGCGTCGCCAGCCAGGTTCAGCGGCTGGACGTCTACCGCGACGCCGCCACCGCCGTCGGCGTCGCCGCATGGGGCACCGACATGCGCAGCAGTCAGTTGCTCGACGGCAAGGTCTGGGACGGCAGTGACCCGGCCGCTTACGCGCGCAGTTTCAAGTTGCACGCGCTGAACGACGACGCCCCCCTTCTCGCCCGCCGCTGACAGGAGACCGCGAACATGTTGCGCATTCTGTTGATCAACGACACAGCGAAAAAAGTCGGGCGCCTGAAAGCTGCGTTGACCGAGGCCGGTTTCGAGGTGATCGACGAGTCCGGCCTGACCATCGACCTGCCCGCGCGCGTCGAAACGGTGCGCCCGGACGTGATCCTGATCGATACCGAGTCACCGAGCCGCGATGTCATGGAGCAAGTGGTACTGGTCAGCCGCGACCAGCCACGGCCGATCGTGATGTTTACCGACGAGCATGACCCCGGTGTGATGCGTCAGGCGATCAAGTCCGGGGTCAGTGCGTACATCGTCGAAGGCATTCACGCCCAGCGCTTGCAGCCGATTCTCGATGTGGCGATGGCACGATTCGAGAGTGATCAGGCCTTGCGCGCGCAGTTGCAGGCGCGTGATCAGCAATTGGCTGAACGTAAGCGCATTGAGTTGGCCAAGGGGTTGTTGATGAAGATGAAGGATTGCAATGAGGAAGAGGCTTACACCTTGATGCGGCGCCAGGCGATGAGTCGGCAGCAGAAGCTGATTCAGGTGGCGGAGCAGATTATTGCGATGAGTGAGTTATTGGGCTGAGGTGTTCTGACAGCTTAAGAGCCCCTCACCCTAGCCCTCTCCCGGAGGGAGAGGGAACCGATTGGGGGATGCTCGGGAAATACGCCGACCTGCAATTCCTTCTGTGAATCCATAATCGACTCGGTGTTTCAGGTCGATGTTTGAGGTCCGACACCTCGGTCAGTCCCCTCTCCCTCTGGGAGAGGGCTAGGGTGAGGGGCTTTTGATTTTCCGGCTGTTGGCACAAATCTCGCTAAGTAAAACGCACAGGTAACCAACGGCGGTTGCCCCACCTACGACAAAGACGTCGCTCACCCGTTCGCCCAACCGGCGCATCAGGGAGCGGCGTTTTTGCGTTTTGGCCCCACAGACCGGGGCCGGTGGTGCGGCCGTGGCGGCGCTCCACCTGCTGTTGCATGACTCCTTTCGAGACTCTTTTCAGCTGAGGTGCGCGATGAATTCAAGCTTCTGGAAATCCGGCCACACCCCGACATTGTTCGCGGCCTTCCTCTATTTCGACCTGAGCTTCATGGTCTGGTACCTGCTCGGTCCGCTGGCGGTGCAGATTGCCGCCGACCTGCAGCTAACCACGCAACAACGCGGTCTCGTCGTCGCCACGCCGATCCTCGCCGGTGCAGTGCTGCGTTTTGTGATGGGCATGCTCGCCGATCGGCTGTCGCCGAAAACCGCCGGCCTGATTGGCCAGGTCATCGTCATCTGCGCGCTGTTCGGCGCCTGGAAACTCGGCATCCATAGTTATGAGCAGGCGCTGATATTGGGTCTGTTCCTCGGCATGGCCGGCGCCTCGTTCGCCGTCGCCCTGCCGTTGGCGTCGCAGTGGTACCCGCCGCAGCATCAAGGCAAAGCCATGGGCATTGCCGGTGCGGGCAACTCCGGCACCGTTTTCGCCGCGCTGCTCGCGCCGGTACTCGCCGCCGCGTTCGGCTGGAGCAATGTCTTCGGTTTCGCTCTGATCCCGCTGATTCTGACCCTGGTGCTGTTCGCCTGGCTGGCAAAAAACGCCCCTGAGCGGCCGAAAGCCAAAGCCATGGCTGACTACTTCAAAGCCCTGGGCGACCGTGACAGTTGGTGGTTCATGTTTTTCTACAGCGTGACCTTCGGCGGCTTTATCGGCCTGGCCAGCGCCCTGCCCGGCTACTTCAACGATCAGTACGGTTTGAGCCCGGTGACCGCTGGCTACTACACCGCAGCCTGCGTGTTCGGCGGCAGCTTGATGCGGCCGCTGGGTGGCGCACTGGCTGATCGCTTCGGTGGTATTCGCACGTTGCTGGCGATGTACACCGTCGCCGCCGTGTGCATCGCGGCCGTCGGTTTCAACCTGCCAAGTTCCTACGCTGCTCTGGCGCTTTTCGTCTGCACCATGCTCGGTTTAGGGGCAGGCAACGGCGCAGTTTTCCAACTGGTACCGCAGCGTTTTCGTCTGGAGATCGGCGTGATGACCGGGCTGATCGGCATGGCCGGCGGCATCGGCGGTTTTGCCTTGGCCGCCGGTATGGGCGCGATCAAGCAGAGCACCGGCAGCTATCAGTTGGCGTTGTGGTTGTTCGCCAGCCTTGGCGTGCTGGCGTGGTTTGGCCTGCACGGCGTCAAGCGTCGCTGGAGAACCACCTGGGGGTCGGCGGCAGTGACGGCGGCGCGGGTCTGAACCTTCGATGGCCCTGCAACTGAGTTTCGCCGAAGCCAGCGCCACCGGTCCGCGCGCGGAGAATCAGGACGCTTTGCGTCTGGTCACGCCCGCGCCGGCGCTGGCGGCGAGCAAGGGTTATCTGTTCGCTATCGCCGATGGCGTCAGCCAGTGTGCCGATGGCGGACTGGCCGCGCGCTCGACCTTGCAGGCGCTGGCGCTCGACTACTACGCCACGCCGGAAACCTGGAGCGTGGCCCAGGCACTGGATCGCCTGCTGCTCGCGCAAAACCGCTGGTTGCAGGCCAACGGTGGTGGGCAACCGTTGCTCACCACGGTCAGCGCCTTGGTCATGCGTGGTCGGCGTTTCACCCTCGCCCACGTCGGCGATTGCCGGGTGTATCGCTGGCACGCCGACAGCTTGCAGCGAATCAGCGAAGACCACGTCTGGGATCAGCCGGGCATGCAGCATGTGCTCAAGCGTGCGCTAGGGCTGGATCAGCATCTGGTGCTGGACTTCCTTGATGGCGAACTGCGCGACGGCGAGTGCTTTGTTTTGCTCAGTGACGGGGTCTGGTCGACACTCGGCGATACCGCCATTGCGGCGATTCTGCGTGATCAACCGGATCTGCACAGTGCCGCGCAGACGCTGATCAACGCCGCGCATCTGGCGGGGAGCCAGGACAATGCCAGTGCTTTGCTGGTGCGGGTGGATGCTGTCGGTGAGGCGAGTATCGGCGATGCGCTGATTCATCTGCAGCAATGGCCCCTGCCGCCACCGTTGAAACTCGGTCAGTCATTCGAAGGCTGGCAAGTGCTGGAGGTTGTCGCTCAGAGCCAGCAATCGCTGCTGTATCGGGTGCTTGATGGACAAGGTCAAACGTGGCTTCTGAAAACCCTACCCACGCGTTCCGCCGATGATTCCTACGCCGGGCAAGCACTGTTGTCCGAGGAATGGTTTCTGAAACGCGTAGCCGGTCGCCACTTTCCTGAAGTCCATGCCTGCCAGCAGCGTCAGCATTTGTACTACGTGATGCGGGAATATTCCGGGGCGACGCTGGCACAGCTGTTTCAACAGTCAGGCCCGCTGCCGTTGGCACAGTGGCAGGACATCGCCGAGCGCCTGTTGCGTGCGGTCGGGCTGCTGCATCGGCGGCAGATCCTGCACCGGGACATCAAACCGGAAAATCTGCACGTGGGGGACGACGGCGAATTGCGTCTGCTGGATTTTGGCCTGGCGTACTGCCCAGGCTTGTCCGAAGACGCGCCATCGACGCTGCCCGGGACACCCAGTTACATCGCTCCGGAAGCATTTCGCGGTGATCCGCCAAGTGTGTCGCAGGATTTGTATGCGGTCGGTGTGACCCTGTATTTCCTGCTGACAGGGCATTTTCCCTATGGCGAAATTGAAGCGTTTCAACGACCGCGCTTTGGTCTGCCGGTGAGCGCCAGTCGCTATCGGCCGGATCTGCCGGAATGGCTGGCGCAGAGTCTGGAGCGTGGCGTGGCGGCTGATCCGCAACAACGGTTTGAAACGGCTGAGGAATGGCTGTTGGTGCTGGAACAGGGTGAGCGGCGGAGTTTGAGTGTGCGGCCCAGACCATTATTGGAGCGTGAGCCGTTGAAGGTCTGGCGGACGATGGCGTTGCTGGCGTTGCTCGGAAATGTGGCGCTGCTGGTTTTGTTGTTTCACAGTTGAACCGCGTCGCGTCATTCGCGAGCAGGCTCGCTCCCACAAGGAATTTGTGAACGACAAAGATCCACTGTGGGAGCGAGCTTGCTCGCGAAGGGGCCCGCCCAATCACTACAAATCCACCTGCCTGAATGCCCCACGAACGAGCAACCCGCCTCGATTCAGTGCAAAAAATTACCCTCAAAAACTGCCAAACCCCAATAAACCCGCCACCGCCCCCACTTGGCACAACCACTGCATTACCCCACCCAACACACACATAAAGCCCAACCTTCAACGACGAAGGCTGCGCTTCCCGAGAGAACGGGACCAGGACAAAGGCGTCCTCGCTAGGCAACTAGCGGGACGCCTTTTTTTGTTTGCGCAAAATTTCTCGAGCAAGGCCTGACTGCCCACAAGAGGCCAGCCGCAGCTCCCCGGAGAACCTGATGAAAAAACTCAAACTGGTGATGATCGGCAATGGCATGGCCGGGGTCCGCACCCTCGAAGAACTGCTCAAGCTGAGCAACGAGCTGTACGACATCACGGTCTTCGGCGCCGAACCGCACACCAACTACAACCGCATCCTGCTGTCGCCGGTGCTGGCCGGTGAGCAGACTTTCGAGGAGATCGTGCTCAACGACCTCGACTGGTACCTGGAAAACAACATCAAGTTGCTGCTCAACCGCAAAGTGGTGGAGATCGACCGGGTCAAACGCCGGGTGATCGCCGAGGACGGCACCGAAGCCGAATACGATCGCCTGCTGATCGCCACCGGTTCGACGCCGTTCATCCTGCCGATCCCCGGCAACACCTTGCACGGAGTGATCGGCTATCGCGACATCGCCGATACCCAGGCAATGATCGACACCGCTAAAACCCACAAACACGCGGTGGTCATCGGTGGCGGTCTGCTCGGGCTCGAAGCCGCCAATGGCCTGATGCTGCGCGGCATGCACGTCACCGTGGTGCACATCGGTGAGTGGTTGCTGGAACGTCAACTCGACAAAACCAGCGGCCAACTGCTGCAAAACGCTCTTGAATCCCGTGGCCTGCACTTCCGTCTGTGCGAACAGACTCAGGCGCTGCACGACGCAGGCAATGGCCGGGTCGGCTCGGTGCAGTTCAAGAACGGCGAGATCATCCCCGCCGATCTGGTGGTAATGGCTGCCGGTATTCGTCCCAACACAGAATTGGCGGAAAAGGCCGGCATCCCGTGCAATCGCGGGATTCTGGTCAACGACACGCTGCAAACCTACGACCCGCGCATTTATGCCATCGGCGAGTGCGCCAGCCACCGCGGCATTGCCTACGGTCTGGTCGCGCCGTTGTTCGAACAGGCCAAGGTCTGCGCCAACCACCTCGCACAACTGGGTTTCGCCCGTTATCAGGGTTCGGTGACCTCGACCAAATTGAAAGTCACCGGCATCGATCTGTTTTCTGCCGGCGATTTCATGGGCGGCGAAGGCACGGAAACCATCACCCTCTCCGACCCGATTGGCGGCGTGTACAAAAAACTGGTGATCAAGGATGACGTGCTGGTCGGCGCCTGTCTGTACGGCGATACGGCAGATGGCGGTTGGTATTTCCGGCAGATTCGTGAGAATCACGCCATCGGCGAAATCCGCGATCACCTCATGTTTGGAGAAAATGCGTTAGGCGACGTAGGACATCAAGGCCAGGACAAAGCCATGGTCATGGCCGACACCGCCGAAGTCTGCGGCTGCAACGGCGTGTGCAAAGGCGCCATCGTCAAAGCCATTCAGGAACACGGCCTGTTCAGCGTCGATGAGGTGAAGAAACATACCAAGGCTGCCAGCTCCTGCGGCTCCTGCGCCGGGCTGGTCGAACAGATCCTGATCAACACCGTCGGCGGTGCGGCGGACGTCAAACCGAAGAGCGAAAAAGCCATCTGCGGTTGCAGCGACCTCAATCACGGGCAGATCCGTCAGGCCATCCGCGAGCAACATCTGCTGACCATCGCCGGCACCATGAGCTACCTCAACTGGCGCACGCCGAACGGCTGCGCAACATGCCGCCCTGCCCTCAACTATTACCTGATTTCCACTTGGCCCGGCGAAGCCAAGGACGATCCGCAATCGCGCCTGATCAACGAACGCGCCCACGCCAACATTCAGAAGGACGGCACCTATTCGGTGGTGCCACGGATGTGGGGCGGCGTGACCAATCCTTCGGAACTGCGGCGGATTGCCGACGTGGCCGACAAGTACAACGTGCCGATGGTCAAGGTCACCGGCGGTCAGCGCATCGATTTGCTCGGCATCAAGAAGCAGGACTTGCCCGGCGTCTGGAAAGACCTCGACATGCCGTCCGGGCATGCCTACGGCAAATCCATCCGCACCGTGAAAACCTGCGTCGGCAGTGAGTTCTGCCGCTTCGGCACGCAGAACTCGACGCAACTGGGCATCGAGCTCGAGCACGATCTGTTCAACATGTGGTCGCCGCACAAAGTGAAACTCGCCGTCTCCGGTTGCCCACGCAACTGCTCGGAAGCGGGGATCAAAGACGTAGGAATTATCGGTGTCGACTCCGGTTGGGAGATGTACATCGGCGGTAACGGCGGGATCAAAACCGAAGTCGCCGAGTTCTTCGTCAAGCTGAAAACCGCCGAGGAAGTCCGCGAATACAACGGCGCGTTCCTGCAGCTCTACCGCGAAGAAGCCTTCTACCTCGAACGCACCGTGCACTACCTGCAACGGGTCGGCATGGAGCACATCAAGAAAGCCGTGCTCGAAGACCCCGAGCGTCGCAAGGCCCTGAACGAGCGCCTGCAATTCTCTCTGTCGTTCGAGCAAGACCCTTGGAAAGAGCGTCTGGCGCAGCCGCAACTGAAGAAAGAATTCGACGTAATTCCCGTGAAAAACCTGGAGGTGCCGGCATGAACTGGCTGGATATCTGTGCCCTCGACGAGATCAATGCCCTCGGTTCGCGAATCATTGCCGGGCCGAAAGGTGACATCGCGATTTTTCGTACAAGCGACGATGAGGTTTTCGCCCTCGACGACCGCTGCCCGCACAAGGGCGGACCATTGTCGCAAGGTTTGATCTACGGCAAACGTGTGGCCTGCCCGTTGCACAACTGGCAGATCGACCTCGAATCTGGCGAAGCTCAGGCGCCGGACATCGGTTGCGCGCACCATCACCCGGCGCGGGTCGAAAACGGTCGTGTGCAACTGGCCCTGCGGGACGCCATCTGATGAACCGCCAGACGACCGCCTCGACCTGCTGTTATTGCGGGGTCGGCTGCGGCGTGCTGATCGAGCATGACGGCGAGCGCATCCTCGGCGTCAGCGGCGATCCGGCGCACCCGGCCAACTTCGGCAAACTGTGCAGCAAAGGCTCAACCCTGCACCTGACCGGCGACCTGGCAGCCCGCGCGCTGTACCCGGAACTGCGTCTGGGCAAAGGCCTGGCGCGCAGCCGAACGGATTGGGATACGGCACTGGAACACGCTGCCAACGTGTTCGCCGAGACCATTGCCGAGCACGGCCCGGACAGCGTGGCGTTCTATATCTCCGGGCAGTTGCTGACCGAGGACTATTACGCCTTCAACAAACTGGCGCGGGCGTTGGTCGGGACCAACAACATCGACAGCAATTCGCGCCTGTGCATGTCTTCAGCAGTGGTCGGCTACAAACGCAGCCTCGGCGCCGATGCTCCTCCGTGCAGTTATGAAGACCTGGAACTCAGCGATTGCGTGATGATCGTCGGCAGTAACATGGCCTACGCCCATCCGGTACTTTTCCGTCGGCTGGAAGAGGCAAAATCCCGCCGCCCACAGATGAAAGTCATCGTCATTGACCCACGGCGTACCGACACCAGCGACCTCGCGGATCTGCACTTGGCGATTCTGCCGGGCACCGATGTCGCGTTGTTTCACGGAATTCTGCATCTGTTGCTGTGGGAAGACTGGATCGACCGTGACTTCATCAAGGCGCACACCGATGGCCTCGCCGACTTGAAAAATCTGGTGCGCGATTACACCCCGCAAATGGTTTCGCAACTGTGCGGGATCAGTGTCGAGCAACTGCAGCAGTGCGCTGAATGGGTGGGCACCTCGCCGAGTTTTCTGTCGCTGTGGTGCATGGGCCTGAACCAGTCCACCGCTGGCAGCGCGAAGAACAGCGCACTGATCAATCTGCATTTAGCTACCGGGCAAATCGGCCGTCCGGGTGCAGGACCTTTCTCCCTTACCGGTCAGCCAAATGCCATGGGCGGGCGCGAAACGGGCAGTTTGTCGAATCTGTTGCCGGGCCATCGAGACGCGGCCAACCCTGAACATCGCGCCGAAGTAGCGGCATATTGGGGCGTTGATCGGTTGCCGGAAAGTACCGGTCTCAGTGCCATCGAACTGTTCGAGCAAGTGCGCAACGGCAAGATCAAGGCGTTGTGGATTGCCTGCACCAACCCTGCGCAATCGATGCCGGACCAACATGCTGTGCGAGCAGCGCTTGAGACCTGCCCGTTTGTGGTTCTGCAAGAAGCCTTTCGCACCACCGAAACCGCAGCATTCGCCGATCTCCTGCTGCCTGCCGCCAGTTGGGGCGAGAAAGAAGGCTCGGTGACCAATTCCGAGCGACGCATTTCCCACGTGCGTAAAGCCATCCTCCCACCGGGTGAGGCGCGGCCGGACTGGGAGATCACGATAGATTTCGCACAACGTCTAGAGAAACGTCTGCGTCCCGCTGAGTCGAGCCTGTTTACGTTTAACCAACCTGCGCAGTTGTTCGATGAATTCAAAGGGCTGACCCGTGGACGGGATCTGGATATGTCCGGGATCAGCCACGCGCTGATCGACGAGATCGGACCGCAGCAATGGCCCTTCCCTGTCGGAGCGCGGCAAGGAACGCCACGACTGTACGAGGACGGGATTTTTCCGACCGCCAACGGACGCGCGCAATTCATATCCGACCCGTATCGCGCCGCTAAAGAGCAGCGCGATGCTCGCTTTCCACTGACGTTGATCACTGGCCGCTTGCGCGATCAATGGCACGGTATGAGCCGCACTGGCACGGCAGCGCAATTGTTCGGGCATGTCAGCGAAGCGGTGTTGAGCCTGCACCCGGACGAAATGCGCCGGCATCGTTTGCAGCCGGGCGATCTGGTCAACCTTAAAAGTCGTCGCGGCGCGGTAATCGTCGCGGTTGGCAGCGATGACAGCGTACGTCCGGGGCAAGCGTTTCTGCCGATGCACTGGGGCGACCGTTTTCTCAAGGGCGGTGTGAACAGCCTGACCCTGCCGGACTTTGATCCGCTGTCGAAGCAACCGGAACTCAAACACAACGGTGTGCGCCTCGAGCCGGTCAGTCTGCCGTGGCAACTTTTCGCACTGATCGAGGGTGATGTTCAACGGCATTTCGAGACGCTACGACCGCTCTGTGAGGCATTTTCCTACGTGAGTCTCAGCCTTGTCGGACGTGAACGATCGGCATTGCTCATACGCGCGGCCAGCAGCGAAGCTCCGAATGCGCAATTGCTCGGTGAAATCGACCAATGCCTGTCACTGATCGACGGCCCGGTATTGGCTTATGACGATCCTCGCCGCGCCATTGGCAAACGCGTGCGCATTGAAAACGGCCGGATCACTGCGATCCGGTTAGCCGGTGAAACCCTCGCTCAGCATTGGCTGCAAGGGTTGTGGCTGGAAGGCCGTGCGGATGAGCAACTGCGGCGCTGGCTATTGGCGCCAATGAGTGCGCCGCCGGGCAGTGTCGGGGCGCAAATGGCTGTGGATAAAACCCTGTGCAACTGCAAGAACGTCAGCCTCAACGCGGTCTGCGCCGGCATTCGCCAAGGCCTGGATCTGCAGGGCTTGAAAAACCAACTGGGCTGCGGCACGCAATGCGGCTCGTGCGTCCCGGAAATAAAACGCTTACTGGCTGCCGACGTGCAGCCAGCCGCCGTTATCTGATGAGGGAAACACCATGAACGCAAAAGTCTGGCTGGTCGGCGCGGGGCCGGGTGATCCGGAACTGCTGACCCTCAAAGCGGTGCGCGCCCTGCGCGAGGCCGATGTGGTGCTGATCGATGATCTGGTCAACGACGCGGTGCTGGAACACTGCCCTGACGCCCGCATCATTGCAGTGGGTAAACGCGGCGGCTGCCGTTCGACGCCGCAGGCATTTATCCATCGGTTGATGCTGCGCTATGCCCGCCATGGCAAGTGTGTGGTGCGGCTCAAGGGCGGCGATCCGTGCATCTTCGGCCGTGGCGGCGAAGAGGCGCAGTGGCTGCGTGAACGTGGCGTCGAAGTAGAGTTGGTCAATGGCATCACCGCCGGGCTGGCCGGGGCGACGCAGTGCGATATTCCGCTGACGTTACGCGGTGTGGCACGCGGGGTGACGCTGGTGACTGCACACACCCAGGACGACAGCCAGTTGAACTGGCAGGCGCTGGCGCAGGGTGGTACGACGCTGGTGGTTTATATGGGCGTGGCCAAGCTTGGGGAGATTCGCGATCAACTGCTGGCAGGCGGGATGGTGGCGGATACGCCGGTGGCGATGATCGAGAATGCATCGTTGCCAGAGCAGCGCGAATGCCGGAGTGATCTGGCGAGTATGAGTGATGATGCGCGTGCGTTTGGATTGAAAAGCCCGGCGATTCTGGTGATCGGGGCGGTGGCGGCTGTTGTTGAAGAACAAAAGATCGCAGCCTGCGGCAGCTCCTACTTTGGATCTGCATTGGTCCTGTGAGCTGCCGAAGGCTGCGATTTTTTAAAGCTGCAAAGCCAAATCGCAGGCAAAGAAAAGCCCGGCCTAAGCCGGGCTTTTCTCAGAGCGGCAGCTAATTACTTAGCTTGAGCTTCAACCTGCGCTTCTACGCGACGGTTTACAGCGCGGCCAGCTTCAGTTTTGTTGTCAGCAACTGGGCGGGATTCGCCGTAGCCAACAGACTGAACGCGGGACGATTCAACACCGTACTGGTTGGTCAGAACTTGCTTAACGGCGTTTGCACGACGCTCGGACAGTTTCTGGTTGTAAGCGTCAGGACCGACGGAGTCAGTGTGACCTTCAACAGTAGTGGTGGTGGATGGGTACTGCTTCATGAAGTCAGCCAGGTTTTTGATGTCGCCGTAGCTGTTTGGCTTCACAACCGACTTGTCGAAGTCGAACTTAACGTCCAGCTCAACACGAACAACTTCAGCAACTGCTGGGCAGCCGTCAGCGTCAACAGTTACGTTGGCTGGGGTGTCCGGGCACTTGTCAACGTTGTCGCAAACGCCATCGTTGTCGCTGTCGGAGCAGACTTCAGCTGGTGCTGGAACTGGAGCAGCAGCAGGCTTGGAGCCGCCACCGAAGTTCACACCGATACCGACGCTAGGAGCCCACTCGGTGTCGCCCTGGTCGATGTTGTACTGAGCTTCAACGCCAGCACGGGCGTAGAAGTTGTCGGTGAAGTACAGCTTGGCACCAGCGCCAACGTTGGCGAAGGTGGAGCGGTCACGACCGCCGGAACCGTTCTGACCGATGCTCTGATCGGAGAAACCAGCCGATACGTATGGACGCAGCATGTCGCCTGGGTTGTTGAAGTGGTACAGAGCGTCCAGAGCGGTGTTAGCGCCCTTGATGTTACGACCGTCGTCGGAACGCACGTTGTGCACTTCGTCGTAGCCCAGACGCAGTTCAACGTCGTCGGTCAGGAAGTAACCGATCGAGCCGCCGAACAGGTTGCCGTTGTTCTTGAAGTTACGAGCGCTGTCGAATTGTTCTTTCTTTGCGAAGCCTTCGATTTCAACTGCGCCTTGGCCTTGTGCCAGAGCGCCGAACGAAGTGGCGGCAATCAGAGAACCAATGGCCAAGCCCAAGGTGTTTTTCAGTTTCATCCGTTAAATCCCCATCTGGTGATTGTGAAGCAGTCCCGCAAACCGGGGGACAACTCGGCGGCAAGTCTATCAGAACTTGCCTACACGTAAGAGATATTTGCGCTGAACTAAGTTTCAGCAATGCCTGCAAATTTCTCACGCAATTTATCTAGAGCACGTTTGTAACGCATTTTTGTCGCACTCAAACCCATGTGCATGATGTCTGCGATCTCCTGAAATTCCAGCTCTGCGACAAATCGAAGCACCAGAATTTCACGGTCAATCGGGTTCACATACACCAGCCAGCGATCAAGCCCGCCCTTCTCCTCGGGTTTCGGCGCCTTTTCTTCGGACGCTTCCTCGAGGGGGTCAAGACTCAATGCGTCCATCAAGCGACGCTTTCGCCGTTCCTTCCGATACTGCGTAATACATTCGTTGTACGTGATGCTGTAGAGCCACGTTTTGAACTTCGATTTCCCCTCGAAGTTCTTCAGGCCATACAGCACCTTCAACATGACTTCCTGACAGACATCGTCTGCGTCGCGATCGTTCCCAAGATATCTCGCACAAACGTTAAATAATGTTCGCTGGTAACGCCGCATCAGTTCTTCATAGGCGCGCGTTACGTGAAAAAGCTCGGTATGCGAGCGCGCGACCAACTCCTCATCAGAGAGCTCGCGGGGGTCGTAGCGCGTGGATAGCGTTTGGGCTTTATTCAAAACAAGTCGTGCCGACAGTCAGGTCAATGTCCGCCGCAACCAGCATCAGCTGGCATTTTGCGGCGGCATACATTAGCAGGGTTTGCCGGATTAGCGGCTACTCACATGCTGTTCCAGCAGGATCCGATTGGAAAGAGAGACTAGCTCACCCTCATCGGTCAGCAATGTGGTTTTAACCGTGCCGATCTCCTCGATCTGGCCTTCGACCTCGCCAACACGCACTTGTTGCCCAACCTGATACAACTCACGCACATAGATTCCCGCAAGAATCTGACCGGCAATTTCCCGGCTTCCCAAACCCATGGCCAGCGCAACGGCCAGACCAACGGTAATCAAAACGATGACGATCACATGGTTCAGCAGGTCAGTCTTGACCTCAAGCTGACTGATCGCGACCGAGATGCTGATGATGATCACCAGCCCTTGTGCAATTCGCCCCAGCCCCGAAGCGTAGTCCAGGCCCACACCTTCTGCCGCCCCGCGCACCAGCCCGTTGGCCAGTTGCGCGAGCAAAACACCTACCAGCAATACCAGCGCCGCGCCGAATACTTTCGGCAAATAGAGCGCCAACATATCCAGCGTAGCCGAAACTCGCTCAAGGCCAAGGGATTCTGCTGCAGAAACCAGGAAAATCAGCAGGACGAACCAATAAACGATCTTGCCGATCAGGGTCGAGATCGGAACTTGCAACCCGGCGCGCGACATCAATTTGGTCAGCCCGGTGCCACCCATCAGGCGATCAAGACCGAGCTTGGCGAGCAGTTTGGACAGCAGGGTATCGAGCAGCTTGGCCACGACGAAACCCAACAGCAGCACGACCAGTGCGCCGAACAGGTTCGGGATGAAGTTGGCGACTTTGGTCCACAACGCAGTCATTGCCGTGACGAGGCTCTGAGTCCAGAGATCAAGTTCCATATTCAATCAGCCTTATCAGCAGTGCGAGCGGTAGGTTTACGAAGACGGGAAACCGGCGAGACATGCGCCGATCCATTATTCAGGGCGATCATCAGCGCGGGCAGCCAGCGGCCCAGCAGGCTGAACAGATCACCGGCGCCAACCTGGCGGTTGGCGGTTTTGAGTACGCGGCCCAGGCACGCATCGTCGTCGCGGCTGGACGGCGAAGCGTTGAGCATGTCGCGCAAAGACTGTTCAAACGGATCGTGCATACGCACCTCTCGTGATGTCTGTGAAAGACGCGGGCAGATTTGGTCGGGTCACATGCGCCATCTTCATACCCAGCGCAAACGACGGAATAACCACCACTGACCGAAGGCCAGGGCGAGCACCGTCAAACAGGCAATCAGGAAACCATAAGGGCTGCTGGAGAACGGAATTCCGCCGACGTTTATACCCAGCAAACCGGTGATAAAACTCATCGGCAAAAAGATGCAGGTGATGATCCCGAAGCGGTACATCGTGCGATTCATACGCTCGCTCAAGCGCCGGTCTTCGGCCTCCAGCACAAGCCCCACGCGCTCTCGGGTCAATTCGAGCTCTTCGAGATAGCGGGTCAGACTGTTGTTCAGTTCGTTCCAGTAATCGGCATCGTCATCGACAAACCAAGGCAGTTTTATCCGCGTGAGTTGTCCGAAAATATCCCGCTGCGGTGCAAGAAAACGCTTTAGTCCGGCCGCCCGGCGACGGATGTGCAAAATGGCGCCATGCTCGGGAGTATACCGTTCGTCGGCATCCATCTTTTCTTCTTCCTCATCGGCGATTTCCGAGAGGCAAGTGACCAGATCCTGCACCTTGTTGGTGAGGAACTGCGCCAGATAAAGGATCAGTTCGGAGGAGGTTTTCGGGCCGTTGCCGTCGGCCAATTGCGCCAGCAGCTCATCGGTGGCGCGCAACGGGCGCAAACGCAGGGAAATCACCCGTTGGGCAGAAGCGAAAATCCGCACCGAGACCATGTCTTCCGGCTCGGCGCCCGGGTTGAGATTGACCCCGCGCAGAAACAGCAACAGTTCGGCATCCGGCAGCGGCAACAGGCGCGGCCGGGTGTTCTCTTCCAGCAGCAGATCACAGGTGAATTCATTGAGCCCGCTGGATTTGCGCAGCCAGGTCTGGGTCTGCGGATGGCTGCGATCCCAATGCAGCCACAGGCTTTCATGGGCCTGCAGCTGCAAATCGTCGAGCTCAGTCCGGGCTATCGAACGCGCACCGCCTTTTCCGTCCAGCACCAGGGCATGCACTAGCCCCCACTGCGCGTTTTCTTCCTCGAACATCCGCATCCCTTTGTCGAAAAGCTTATTCAGGCATCTTCAGCGGACTCGGCGAGATGATCACGCCGTTGTTGTCCGCATAAATGTAGTGGCCCGGGTGGAACGTCACACCGGCGAAAGTCACCGGGACGTTGAGGTCGCCAATACCACGTTTTTCAGTTTTCATCGGATGGCTGGCCAGCGCCTGCACGCCCAGATCGGTCTGGGCGATGACGTCAACGTCACGGATGCAGCCGTATATCACCAGCCCTTCCCAACCGTTTTTCGCCGCCTTCTCGGCGATCATGTCGCCCAGCAGCGCACGGCGCAGCGAACCGCCGCCATCGACCACCAGCACCTTGCCGCTGCCCTTGAGTTCAGCCTGTTCCTTGACCAGCGAGTTGTCTTCGAAGCATTTGATGGTCACGATTTCGCCGCCGAACGAATCACGGCCGCCGAAATTGCTGAACATCGGTTCCAGCACCTGTACCAGCTCCGGATAGGCGTCGCACAGATCAGGCGTAAGGTAATGGTTCATCGAAAAACTCCTGTAAAAAGGAAAACGATCAAGGATGCTGCGTTCTGAGGAGACGAGTTTCGGTGGTCGTTGTTTACCTTAGTCCATCCCATGGTCGCTGAACGAACCTGAACAAACCCTGAAACGTAATAGCTAAACCGCCACCAAAAATGACCAGATCCGCACATTGCGTCATATCTTAGCCGCAAGCCAACCCGAACGAAATCCCTTCAAGTCCTTCGCACTCACACGGCAGCGGCCAGATCCGGCTTCTCGCCCAACAATGGCGTGTGCTGATCGTTCAACCAAAGCGCCACCAATGGCCAGACCTCGGTCTGCGCCGCTTTGCTCACCAACATCTCGACATGGCCGAAATTATCGTTGAAGCCCTGCTCGCGCCCCAGATTGATGAACTGCTTGTGCTCGGAGCCGATCTGCTCGAACAATTTGCGACAGGCCCAGGCCGGATCCTGATGATCCCCTGCTGCGGTCACCGCCAGCACTGGCACTTGAACATCGGCCAGCCCCGCCCACCAATCCTTGTCCTTGTCGCCAAAACGACCGAACAAGCCGTACCAGCGCATGCTTTCCAGCGCCAGACCGATCGGCTCATCTTCCGGGCCACGCTTGAGACGCGAACCCGACAATTGCGCAAAACGCTTGAGGATAAAGCGCCCGCTCCACTCCACTGGCGGGATTTTCAGCGGCCAGTAGGTGCGGCTGACCTGGGTGCCAAAAAACGCTGCCGACGCTACCGCCGGCTCGCCCAGGTATTCGCCACCGAGCGCCGCCGCCAGGGTGATGCCGCCCAGCGAATGACCAATCCAGTGCGGCACCTGTCCGCTCTGCTCACGCACGAACGCGGCAATCGCCGGCAGGTCGTAGCGGGCATAGTCGGCCACGCGATTGCGCCGGTATTCCTCGTTGCGCTGCGACAGGCCGTGGCCGCGCATCTCCGGAATCCAAACGTCGAACCCCAGGCGCGTCAGATATGCGCCCAAGCCCAGGCCTTTGGGTGAGAACCAGAAGCGCCGATTGGAAAAACTGCCGTGCAGCAGAATCACCGGCACACCGCGAGGCGTCGAGTCATCGGCCATGCCCAAACGGGTCACAGCGATTTCCACGGACCAGTCGGGACTGTTGCCGGGTTTCAAGCGATACACGTCTTCGCTCAGATCACCACGCCGTTCGGCGCTGATCAGGGCGACAGGAAATAAG
Source organism: Pseudomonas sp. H1_D05 (assembly GCF_054682705.1). NCBI lineage: Bacteria > Pseudomonadati > Pseudomonadota > Gammaproteobacteria > Pseudomonadales > Pseudomonadaceae > Pseudomonas > Pseudomonas sp. H1_D05. The sequence goes on along the minus strand of NZ_CP162825.1, from coordinate 3,927,010 downwards.
TTGCTGCTGCTTTGCATAATGCTCTTGCACAAAAAAGGGCGGCATCTACAGGAGCCCGCCCTACTTGAATCTCAAGGCCCGCCCCTGAGAGGGAACGGGCCGTTCACATATTGATCAGGCCTGCGCCTGGCCTTCGGCGAGGAAGAACCAGGTTTCCAGCACGGAGTCCGGGTTCAGCGACACGCTTTCGATGCCCTGCTCCATCAGCCACTTGGCCAGATCCGGGTGGTCCGAAGGACCCTGACCGCAGATACCGATGTACTTGCCGGCCTTGTTGCATGCCGCAATCGCGTTGGCCAACAGCTTCTTGACCGCCGGATTACGCTCGTCGAACAGGTGCGCGATGATACCGGAATCGCGGTCCAGACCCAGGGTCAGCTGAGTCAGGTCGTTGGAACCGATCGAGAAACCGTCGAAGAATTCGAGGAATTCTTCAGCAAGGATCGCGTTGGATGGCAGTTCGCACATCATGATCACGCGCAGACCGTTCTCGCCGCGCTTCAAGCCGTTCTCGGCGAGCAGATCAACAACCTGGCTGGCTTCGCCCAGAGTACGGACAAACGGCACCATGATTTCGACGTTGGTCAGGCCCATCTCGTTGCGCACACGTTTCAGCGCGCGGCATTCGAGTTCGAAGCAGTCACGGAACGATTCGCTGATGTAACGCGAAGCGCCACGGAAGCCCAGCATCGGGTTTTCTTCTTCCGGCTCGTAGAGCTTGCCGCCGATCAGGTTGGCGTATTCGTTGGACTTGAAGTCCGACAGACGCACGATAACTTTCTTCGGTGCAAACGCAGCCGCGAGGGTGCTGATGCCTTCAACCAGTTTCTCGACATAGAAGCCGACCGGATCGTCGTAACCGGCGATACGCTTATCGACGCTGTCCTTGATTTCCTGCGGCAGACCGTCGTAGTTCAACAGCGCTTTCGGGTGGACGCCGATCATGCGGTTGATGATGAATTCCAGACGGGCCAGGCCCACACCGGCGTTCGGCAGTTGCGCGAAGTCGAAGGCGCGGTCCGGGTTGCCGACGTTCATCATGATTTTGAACGGCAGCTCCGGCATGGCGTCGACGGAGTTCTTCTTGATGTCGAAGCCCAGTTCGCCTTCGAAGATGTAACCGGTGTCGCCCTCGGCGCACGAAACGGTCACGCCCTGGCCATCCTTCAGCAGTTGGGTGGCGTTGCCGCAACCGACCACTGCCGGAATACCCAGCTCACGAGCGATGATCGCCGCGTGGCAAGTACGGCCGCCACGGTTGGTGACGATCGCGCTGGCGCGCTTCATGACCGGTTCCCAGTCCGGGTCGGTCATGTCGGAAACCAGTACGTCGCCCGGCTGGACTTTGTCCATCTCGGACACGTCTTTGATGATGCGAACCTTACCGGCGCCGATGCGCTGGCCAATCGCACGACCTTCAACCAGCACGGTGCCGGTTTCTTTCAGCAGGTAACGCTCCATGACGTTGGCCTGGGTGCGGCTTTTCACGGTTTCCGGACGCGCCTGCACGATGTAGAGCTTGCCGTCGTCACCGTCCTTGGCCCACTCGATGTCCATCGGGCAGCCATAGTGCTTCTCGATGATCATCGCTTGTTTGGCCAGCTCGCTGACTTCAGCGTCGGACAGACAGAAACGCGCGCGATCCGCCTTGTCGACGTCAATGGTCTTGACCGAACGACCGGCCTTGGCCTCGTCGCCATAGATCATCTTGATCGCTTTGCTGCCCAGGTTGCGACGCAGGATCGCCGGACGACCGGCCTCCAGCGTGCCCTTGTGCACGTAGAACTCATCCGGGTTGACCGCGCCTTGTACGACGGTTTCGCCCAGGCCGTAGGCGCCGGTGATAAACACCACGTCACGGAAACCGGATTCGGTGTCGAGGGTGAACATCACGCCGGCAGTGCCGGTTTCCGAACGCACCATGCGCTGCACGCCAGCCGACAGGGCGACCAGTTTGTGGTCGAAGCCCTGGTGCACGCGGTAGGAGATCGCACGGTCGTTGAACAGCGACGCGAACACCTCTTTGGCGGCGCGGATAACGTTTTCCACACCACGGATGTTCAGGAAGGTTTCCTGCTGACCGGCGAACGAGGCGTCCGGCAAGTCTTCGGCGGTGGCGGAAGAACGCACGGCCACGGCCACATCAGGATTGCCGGCCGACAGCGCGGCGAACGCGGTGCGGATTTCGGCATTCAGTTTTTCAGGGAATTCGGCTTCCATGATCCATTGACGGATCTGTGCGCCGGTCTTGGCCAGGGCGTTGACATCATCAACGTCGAGCGCGTCGAGGGCCTTGTGGATCTGGTCGTTGAGGCCGCTCAGTTCGAGGAAATCACGATAGGCCTGGGCCGTCGTGGCGAAGCCGCCGGGGACCGAAACACCGGCGCCTGCCAGGTTACTGATCATCTCGCCCAGGGATGCGTTCTTGCCCCCCACATGCTCAACATCGTGTTTGCCGAGCTTATCGAGGGAAACTACGTACTCTACCAAGGTGATCTCTCCACTAACTGTGTTGGAAAAGCTCAGAAACCGGTGGCCCGGGGGAGCCTTGGCCGGTTGTATGGCCTGGACCTGGAAAATAAGTGAGAATGCGGGCCAGTCGCGGCCGACAAATCGCGCCTATCATATCCAGAAATGCTCATTAGCTTAAGGCCCAAGGTGCAAATGAAACGATCTGCTTTCTTCATCTCCGATGGCACCGGCATCACTGCCGAAACCCTGGGTCAAAGCCTTCTGGCGCAGTTCGAAAACATTACCTTCAGCAAATTCACGCGACCGTACATCGACAGCGTTGAAAAAGCGCGGGCCATGGTACAACAAATCAACAAAGCCGCTGAAACCGACGGCTTTCGCCCGATCATCTTCGACACCATTGTCAATCAGGACATCCGTGAGATTCTCGCAACGTCCAATGGTTTCATGATCGACATTTTCTCGACCTTTCTTGCCCCGCTGGAGCAGGAACTGTCCGAGCACTCTTCCTACACCGTCGGCAAGTCGCATTCGATCGGCCACAACTCCAACTACATGGAACGTATCGAGGCGGTTAACTTTGCCCTCGACAACGACGACGGCGCGCGCACGCACTATTACGACAAAGCCGATTTGATACTAGTGGGCGTGTCGCGATGCGGCAAAACGCCGACGTGTCTGTACATGGCCATGCAGTTCGGCATTCGCGCGGCCAACTATCCGCTGACCGAAGACGACATGGAACGCCTGACCCTGCCGACGGCCCTGCGCGCTCATCAGCACAAGCTGTTCGGCCTGACCATCGACCCGGACCGCCTCACCGCAATCCGCAACGAGCGCAAGCCCAACAGCCGTTATTCGAGCTACGCCCAGTGCGAGTTCGAGGTGCGTGAAGTGGAGAATCTGTTCCGTCGCGAGAACATCCCCAACATCAACTCCACGCATTTTTCGGTGGAAGAAATTTCGGCGAAGATTCTGGTGGAGAAAGGTGTGGAGCGGCGGTTCAAATAGGTCTGTATTGCCTGTTCTGACGCTTTCGCGAGCAGGCTCGCTCCCACAGTTTGATCGCGTTTATCCCGTTGAAATGCGGTCGAATGTGGGAGCGAGCCTGCTCGCGAAGAACGATCACACGGTGTCTGTTAATGCCTTGGCCAGAGCTTCAAAACCTGCCAGCAACAACCGATCATTCCCCACCGCATTACACACACTCACCCGAATAAATTGCGGCACTGCTGCGTGCCCCACCGCAAACGCCTCAGCGATGGCCACCAGATAGTTGTTCTCCTTCAACTCCGCCGCAATCTGCGACGCCCGCCACAGCTCAGGTACCTCTACCCAGAAGTGCGGGCTATAAGGGTGAGTCTTGTAATTCAAACCCTGCAGCACAGGCGCCACCAACGCTTTGCGCCGAGCGATCTCGCTGATCTGCTCGTCCAGTAAACGCTCGGCCATGCCGCTTTCAATCCACAGGCTCGCGACTTCCATCGATAACGGATTGGCCATCCAGCAGGTCGCGCGGATGGCGGCACTCAAACGCCCGATCAAGGCTTGCGGCGCATGCAGATAACCGACGCGCAGCCCCGCCGAAACAGCCTTGCTCAGGCTGCCAATCAACACCGATCGCTCCGGCGCAAAATAGCTGAGCGGCAATGGGCGCTGGCGATCCAGAACGGCATGGGCCTCGTCTTCGATAATCAGCAGATTGTGTTGACGACAGAGATCGGCAATCGCCTCGCGCCGTGGGATGGACATTACAGCGGCCGTAGGATTCTGGATCGTCGGGGTGCAATACAGTGCTGAAACACGATGCTGACGACAAATGTCCTCGAGCGCCGACGGTAAAAGCCCTTCGTCATCCATTGCCGCGCCAATGAGTTTTATTCCGAGCTGGCGTGCGACGCCGATCAATCCCGGGTAGGACAAATGCTCGGTCACAACGGTGTCGCCGGCCTTGAGCAAGCCCATCAACGTGCACAGCAGACCATGCTGGCCACCGTTGACGCACAACACCTGATCGGCATGCGGGACATACGCCGCATGCTGCAACCACACCGCCCCCGCCACACGATGCCGCGCCAACCCGGCTTCAGCGGTGTACCCGGTCAACTGTTGCAGCACCCGAGGATCGCTGGCCAGTTCCTGCAGACTCTGGCTCATGAACGCCGCTTCCTGCGCCGGAATAGGCTGGTTGCGGCTCATGTCGAAGCAGGCTGACGGCTCATCGCTGACATTACGAAAGCCTTTGTCCTGCGGCCGTTCCATCCCGCGCTGACACACATAAGTGCCATCTCCGACGCGGGCGACGACCAACCCCACGCGTTCCAATTCGCCATAGGCACGGCTGATCGTACCGATGGTCACTCCGAGACTGTCGGCCAACAACCGGTGCGGCGGCAGTTTGCTACCGGCATCGATTACGCCTTCGTCGATAGCCTGCGCGACGGCATTCGCCAGGCGTTTGTACTTCACGCCCACGCCATTGGCGAGTCCATCACGGAGGATTGACACCATGGCAATACTTACTTTGACAGTCATTCTCGCCCCGAATAGCGTGCTTAAAAAGGTTCAATCAGAAATAGACCGTTTCCGCGATCAGGTCAATTCCACCGTTCGGAGTACGCCACATGTCGACCGCCGTCAGCACACCGATGCACATCAGCAAACCCTGGCTCGCCGGATTGATCACCAGCACGCTGTTTCTCATCGTCTGTCTGAGTTGGGGCACGACGTGGCTGGGGATCAAGATTGCGGTGGAAAGCGTGCCGCCGCTGACGGCCGCCGGGCTACGTTTTCTGATTGCTTTTCCGCTGTTCCTGAGCTTCGCGCTGTTGCGCAAGGAACCGCTGTTGTTTCCCCGACAAAGCCGCTGGTTCTTTGTGTTCGTCACCCTGTCGTATTTCAGCCTGCCTTACTACCTGCTCAACTACGGTGAGATGCACGTGTCGTCTGGCCTGACTGCATTACTGTTCAGTTGCATGCCGGTGTTTATCCTGTTGTTTTCCGCGCTGTTTCTGCGCGAGAGAATCTACCCGTCACAAATGCTCGGCATCGCCATTGGTTTTGGCAGTCTGTTCATGATTATTCGTAGTCAGGGCCTGCATCTGGATCAAGCGGAATGGCTGGGAGTATTGGCGATTCTCTGTGCGGCAGTGATGCATGCGCTGTGTTACGTAGTGACGAAAAAACACGGCAGCGCGATCAGCGTGATCACCTACAACACGCTGCCAATCGGCATTGCCGGGGCGATGTTATTTATTGTCGGATTGAGCGTTGAGACGCCGGTATTCAGCGATGTCAGCGCGCGCTCGTGGGGCGCCCTGCTGTATCTGGGACTGGTGGCATCAGTGGGCGGATTCATCGTTTACTTTTTGCTGCTTAAACGCTTGAGCCCGATCATCCTGTCGTTCGTGTTTATCATTTTCCCGGTGTTCGCCGTGATCATCGGCGCCTGGTACGAGGGGCAAACCCTGTCCCGGGAGCTGATGATCTATTCGGCGGTTTTGTTGAGCGGGTTTGCGATCACCAAAATGCCTGTGGAAAAGTGGTTCAGATAACGAACATATCCACAAAACGATTGACCGGGGTGGCTTCGAGCTGCGCCGGATCCTTGCACAACGCGAAAATTTCGCCGCTGCGCTGGCCGGTGAAACGTGTAGCCAGATTGGCCTTGAACTTGTCTTCCAGCAATGGAATGCCCTCGACACGGCGGCGACGATGACCGATCGGGTATTCCACGACGACGTTTTCAGTGCTGCTGCCATCCTTGAAAAACACCTGTACGGCGTTGGCAATCGAGCGCTTGTCGGGCTCCAGATATTCACGGGTGAAACGCGGTTCTTCGACGATGACCATTTTCTCGCGCAGCACATCGATGATCGGGTGCGCCTTGTGGAAATCATCTTCGTACTGCTCGGCGACCAGATTGCCAAAGGCCAGCGGCACGGCGGTCATGTACTGGATGCAGTGGTCACGGTCGGCGGCGTTGGCCAGCGGCCCGACTTTGGAAATGATGCGAATCGCCGATTCGTGGGTGGTGATGACGATCCGGTCGATTTCATGCAGACGATTGCGCACTTGCGGGTGCAAGGTCACCGCGGCTTCGCAGGCGGTTTGCGCGTGGAATTCGGCGGGGAAACTGATCTTGAACAGCACGTTTTCCATCACGTAACTACCGAATGGCCGCGAGAAACTGAAGGCGCGTTTATTCTCCGGTTTCAGCGCCAGATCGCTGTTGGTATGGCTGAACAGCACGTCATAAAAGCCCCACTGTTTCGCAGTCAGCACGCCGGGAATACCCATTTCGCCGCGCATGGCGATGTCGGCCAGTCGCACACCACGACTCGTCGCATCCCCCGCCGCCCAGGATTTTCGTGAACCGGCGTTAGGTGCATGACGATAAGTGCGCAGCGCCTGACCATCAGCGAACGCGTGGGACAACGCCGACAGCAATTGCTCGCGATTGGCGCCCATCAGTTTGGCGGTGACAGCGGTTGAAGCGACTTTCACCAGAATGACGTGATCGAGTCCTACACGATTGAAGGAGTTTTCCAGAGCGATCACGCCTTGAATCTCGTGGGCCATGATCATCGCTTCGAGCACATCGCGAATGGTCAGCGGTGCTTCAGCGTTGGCCAGACGCTTCTGCGAAAGATGATCGGCCACAGCGAGAATCCCGCCGAGGTTGTCGGATGGATGACCCCACTCGGCGGCAAGCCAGGTGTCGTTGTAGTCGAGCCAGCGGACGATGCTGCCGATGTCCCACGCGGCCTTGACCGGGTCGAGGCGATAGGAGGTGCCGGGAACGCGTGCGCCGAACGGGACGACGGTGCCTTCGACGATCGGGCCCAGATGCTTGGTGCATTCGGGAAAGCGCAACGCCAGCAGGCCGCAGCCCAGCGTGTCCATCAGGCAGTTGCGGGCGGTGTCGAGGGCTTCGGTGGAGGTGACTTTGAAGGTGAGGACGTAATCGGCGATGTCCTGCAGGACACGGTCGTAGTCGGGGCGGTTGTTCAGGTCGACGTTGGCGCTCATTGCGGTTCTCCTGTGCGGGAATGATGAGTGGGTGCGGTCTTCCTCAGGGCTTGGCTGGGTTGGTCTGGTTGATTGCAGGTCTGGGGTGCCTGCTTGTTTTGGGTTTCTTCAGTGGGTGGCCCCTCACCCTAGCCCTCTCCCGAGGGAGAGGGAACCGATTGGGGGATGCTGTAGAGGTTCACCGACGTGAACGATCTCCACGGAATCCATAATCGATTAGATCGATGAACATCCCAGCCACCTCGGTCGGCCCCCTGAGTCCATAATCGACTCGATCTTTCAGGTCGATGTACAACCCCAGACACCTCGGTCGGCCCCCTCTCCCTTTGGGAGAGGGCTGGGGTGAGGGTATAAGATCTCAAGTTAGAAAGAATCCCCGGGGACGCGGACGTAGCCTTCCATCAGCACCCGAGCACTACGGCTCATGATGGCTTTCTTCACCACCCACTCGCCGTTCTCCAGACTGGCTTCGGCGCCAACGCGCAACGTCCCGGACGGATGCCCAAAACGCACGGCACTACGTTCAACACCACCCGCTGCAAGGTTCACCAATGTCCCGGAAATGGCTGCCGCCGTACCAATCGCCACCGCCGCAGTGCCCATCATCGCGTGGTGCAACTTGCCCATCGACAAGGCGCGCACCAGCAAATCCACATCACCGGCGCCAACCGCTTTGCCACTCGACGCCACGTAATCCGAAGGCTTGGCGACAAACGCGACTTTCGGCGTGTGCTGACGTTTGGCCGCTTCATCGAGATTCGATATCAGACCCATGCGCAACGCGCCATAAGCCCGAATCGTCTCGAACATCTGCAGCGCTTGCGGATCGCTGTTGATCGCGCTCTGCAACTCGGTACCGGTGTAGCCGATGTCTTCAGCATTGACGAAAATCGTCGGGATGCCAGCATTGATCATGGTCGCCTTGAACGTGCCGACACCCGGTACTTCCAGCTCATCGATGAGGTTGCCGGTGGGAAACATCGAACCACCGCCGCCCTCTTCTTCCGCTGCCGGGTCCATGAATTCGACTTGCACTTCGGCCGCCGGAAAGGTCACGCCGTCGAGTTCGAAATCACCGGTTTCCTGCACTTCGCCGTTGGTGATCGGCACATGGGCAATAATCGTTTTACCAATGTTGGCCTGCCACACGCGCACCACCGCAACACCGTTGTGCGGAATGCGGCTGGCGTCGACCAGACCGTTGCTAATGGCGAACGAACCGACCGCTGCCGAGAGGTTGCCGCAATTGCCGCTCCAGTCCACGAACGGCTTGTCGATGGAGACCTGGCCGAACAGGTAATCGACGTCGTGATCGGCCTTGATGCTTTTCGACAGGATCACGGTTTTGCTGGTGCTGGACGTGGCGCCGCCCATGCCATCAATTTGTTTGTCGTACGGGTCGGGGCTGCCGATCACGCGCAGCAGCAAAGCGTCGCGGGTCGGGCCGGGAATCTGTGCCGCTTCGGGCAGATCCTTGAGGCTGAAGAACACGCCTTTGCTGGTGCCGCCGCGCATGTAGGTCGCAGGGATTTTGATTTGTGGTGCGTGAGCCATGGTGCTCCTTAACCACAGACGTGAGACCCAAGCCTCACGCCTGCATCAGTAGATTTAAACGGCAACCGCCGACTCTTCGAGGAAGTCCTGAGCGAAGCGCTGCAACACGCCGCCAGCCTCATAGATCGACACTTCTTCAGCGGTATCCAGACGGCAGGTCACCGGCACGTCAACGCGCTCGCCGTTCTTGCGATGGATCGCCAGCGTCAGGTCCGCGCGCGGTTTGCGCTCGCCGATCACGTCGTAGGTTTCGCTGCCGTCGATGGCCAGGGTGTGACGGTCAGTGCCCGGCTTGAACTCCAGCGGCAACACGCCCATGCCCACCAGGTTGGTGCGGTGAATGCGCTCGAAACCTTCTGCGGCAATCGCCTCGACACCGGCCAGACGCACGCCTTTCGCCGCCCAGTCACGGGACGAACCCTGACCGTAATCGGCGCCGGCAATAATGATCAGCGGCTGCTTGCGCTCCATGTAGGTCTCGATGGCTTCCCACATGCGCATGACCTTGCCTTCCGGCTCGACACGGGCCAGCGAACCCTGCTTGACCTTGCCGTTTTCCACGACCATTTCATTGAACAGTTTCGGGTTGGCAAACGTCGCGCGCTGTGCGGTCAAGTGGTCGCCACGGTGGGTGGCGTAAGAGTTGAAGTCCTCTTCCGGCAAGCCCATTTTCGCCAGGTATTCGCCGGCGGCGCTGTCGAGCATGATCGCGTTGGATGGCGACAGGTGATCGGTGGTGATGTTGTCCGGCAGCACGGCCAGCGGGCGCATACCCTTAAGCGGACGTGCGCCGGCCAGCGCGCCTTCCCAGTACGGTGGACGGCGAATGTAGGTGCTCATTTCGCGCCAGTCGTACAGCGGCGTGACTTTCGGGCCGGTGTCTTCGTGGACGGCAAACATCGGAATGTAGACCTGACGGAACTGCTCAGGCTTGACCGAACATTTCACCACGGCGTCGATTTCTTCGTCGCTCGGCCAGATGTCCTTCAGGCGGATTTCCTTGCCGTCGACCACGCCCAACACATCCTTTTCGATGTCGAAACGGATGGTCCCGGCGATGGCGTATGCGACCACCAGTGGCGGCGAAGCGAGGAACGCTTGCTTGGCGTACGGGTGAATGCGGCCGTCAAAATTGCGGTTGCCCGAGAGCACGGCGGTGGCATACAGATCACGGTCGATGATCTCTTGCTGGATAACCGGATCGAGCGCGCCGGACATGCCGTTGCAGGTGGTGCAAGCGAAGGCGACAACACCGAAACCGAGCTGTTCCAGCTCAGTGGTCAGCCCCGCTTCGTCGAGGTACAGCGCCACGGTTTTCGAACCCGGCGCCAGCGAGGATTTCACCCACGGCTTGCGGGTCAGGCCAAGCTTGTTGGCGTTGCGCGCCAGCAGTCCGGCGGCAATCACGTTGCGCGGGTTACTGGTGTTGGTGCAACTGGTGATGGCGGCGATGATCACCGCGCCGTCGGGCATTTGCCCGGGCACGTCCTCCCACTGCCCGGAGATGCCTTTGGCCGCCAGATCCGCCACCGCAACGTGCGCGTGCGGGTTGCTCGGGCCGGCCATGTTGCGCACTACCGAGGACAGATCGAAAGTCAGGCCGCGCTCGTATTGCGCTCCTTTCAGGCTATCGGACCACAGGCCGGTGAGCTTGGCGTACTGCTCTACGAGCTGCACTTGCTGGTCTTCACGACCGGTCAGTTTCAGGTAATCGATAGTCTGTTGGTCAATGTAGAACATCGCTGCAGTGGCGCCGTATTCCGGGGCCATGTTGGAGATGGTCGCGCGGTCGCCGAGGGTCAGCGCCGCCGCACCTTCGCCGAAGAACTCCAGCCAGGCGCCGACGACTTTCTGTTTGCGCAGGTATTCGGTCAGCGCCAGCACCATGTCAGTGGCGGTGATGCCCGGTTGCAGCTTGCCGGTCAGTTCGACGCCGACGCTTTCCGGCAGGCGCATCCACGACGCGCGGCCGAGCATTACGCTCTCGGCTTCGAGGCCGCCGACGCCGATGGCGATTACACCCAACGCATCGACGTGCGGGGTGTGGCTGTCGGTGCCGACGCAAGTGTCGGGGAACGCCACGCCTTCACGCACCTGAATCACCGGGGACATTTTCTCCAGGTTGATCTGATGCATGATGCCGTTGCCCGGCGGGATCACATCAACGTTCTTGAAGGCTTTTTTGGTCCAGTTGATGAAGTGGAAACGGTCTTCGTTGCGACGGTCTTCGATGGCGCGGTTTTTCTCGAACGCCTGCTTGTCGAAACCGCCCGCTTCTACCGCCAGCGAGTGGTCGACGATCAATTGCGTCGGCACCACCGGGTTGACCTGCGCTGGGTCGCCGCCCTGCAACGCAATCGCGTCGCGCAGGCCGGCGAGGTCGACCAGTGCGGTCTGGCCGAGAATATCGTGGCAGACCACACGCGCCGGGAACCACGGGAAATCGAGGTCGCGTTTACGTTCGATCAGTTGCTTGAGGGAATCGGTGAGCGTGGCCGGGTCGCAGCGACGCACGAGGTTTTCCGCCAGCACGCGGGAGGTGTACGGCAAAGTGTCGTAACTGCCGGGCTGAATCGCCTCGACCGCCGCGCGGGCGTCGAAATAATCCAGAGGGCTGCCGGGCAGGGTTTTACGGAATTCTGTGTTCATCGGGTCAGGACTCGGGTCACGGTGGTTGCAAAGGGTGGGCTGACGCCAGACTCAAGATTCACACCGTCCCTTGTAGGAGTGAGCCTGCTCGCGATAGCGGTAGATCAGTCGACATCGATGGTGAATGTCAGTCCGTCATCGCGAGCAGGCTCACTCCTACAGGGTTTAGCGGTGATCTTGCGCTTCGGGTCAGCTCACCATTTCAGCGACGTTCGATTGGCACGAACTTGCGCTGTTCAACGCCGATATATTCGGCGCTTGGACGGATGATGCGGTTGTTGGCGCGCTGCTCGAACACGTGCGCGGCCCAGCCGGTCAGGCGCGAGCAGACGAAGATCGGCGTGAACAGCTTGGTCGGAATGCCCATGAAGTGGTACGCCGAGGCATGGTAAAAATCGGCGTTGGGGAACAGTTTTTTCTGCTCCCACATGGTCTTGTCGATGGCTTCGGAAACCGCGAACAACACCTTGTCGCCGACCTCGTCCGCGAGTTTTTTCGACCAGCCCTTGATCACCTCGTTGCGCGGATCGCTGTCCTTATAGATCGCGTGGCCGAAGCCCATGATCTTGTCCTTGCGCTCGAGCATGCCGAGGGTGCCTTTGATCGCCTCTTCCGGCGACGAGAAGCGCTCGATCATTTCCATCGCCGCTTCGTTGGCGCCGCCGTGCAACGGGCCACGCAGCGAACCGATGGCGGCGGTCACGCAGGAATAAAGATCAGACAGGGTCGACGCACAAACGCGCGCGGTGAAGGTCGAGGCGTTGAATTCGTGTTCGGCGTAGAGGATCAGCGAAACGTTCATCACTTTGACGTGCAGTTCGCTTGGCTTCTTGTCGTGCAGCAGGTGCAGGAAGTGACCGCCGATAGTCGGCTCGTCACTGACGCAGTTGATGCGTTTGCCGTCGTGGCTGAAGCGATACCAGTAGCACATGATCGCCGGGAACGCGGCCAGCAAGCGGTCAGTCTTGTCGCGCTGCTCGGAGAAGTCTTGCTCCGGCTCGAGGTTGCCAAGGAACGAGCAACCGGTGCGCATCACGTCCATCGGGTGGGCGTCGGCGGGGATGCGTTCGAGCACTTCTTTCAGCGCTTGCGGCAGGTCGCGCAGCTTGCTGAGTTTGCCTTGGTATTCGTCGAGTTGCGCCTGGGTTGGCAGCTCGCCGTAGAGCAGCAGGTAGGCGACTTCTTCAAATTGTGCATCGGCAGCGAGTTCGCGCACGTCGTAGCCGCGATAGGTCAGCCCGGCACCGGCCTGGCCCACGGTGGACAGTGCGGTTTGCCCGGCAACCTGGCCACGGAGCCCGGCACCACTGAGTACTTTTGCTTCGGCCATTGTGTTCTCCAATCTTTTTGAATTTGTATGGGGAAAACTTGTGGGAGCGAGCCTGCTCGCGAAAGCGCTGGATCAGTCGACATCAATGTTGGATGTCAGTCCGTCTTCGCGAGCAGGCTCGCTCCCACAGGGGATCTTGTTCAGCCTTTCTTTTGTGCAAACAACGCATCGAGCTTCTGCTCGAAGGTGTGATAGTCGATGCGATCGTACAGCTCCATGCGAGTCTGCATGGTGTCGATGACATTCTGCTGCGTGCCATCGCGGCGGATCGCGGTGTAAACGTTTTCTGCTGCCTTGTTCATCGCGCGGAACGCCGACAGCGGATACAGCACCAGCGACACATCGGCGCCAGCCAGTTGCTCGGTGGTGTACAGCGGCGTCGCGCCGAACTCGGTGATATTGGCCAGAATCGGCGCTTTCACACGGTTGGCGAACAGCTTGTACATCTCCAGTTCAGTGATGGCTTCCGGGAAGATCATGTCGGCGCCGGCCTCGATGCATGCGGCTGCGCGATCGAGTGCCGACTCCAGACCTTCCACCGCCAGTGCATCGGTTCGCGCCATGATCACAAAGCTGTCATCGGTACGCGCATCCACCGCAGCCTTGATGCGATCAACCATTTCCTGCTGGCTGACGATCTCTTTATTAGGACGGTGGCCACAACGCTTGGCGCCAACCTGGTCCTCGATGTGAATCGCCGCAGCGCCGAACTTGATCATCGACTTGACCGTGCGCGCCACATTGAACGCCGACGAGCCGAAACCGGTGTCCACATCGACCAGCAGCGGCAGATCGCAGACGTCGGTGATGCGCCGCACGTCAGTCAGCACGTCGTCCAGGCCGGTGATGCCCAGATCCGGCACGCCGAGGGAACCTGCGGCCACGCCGCCACCGGACAGGTAGATCGCCTTGAAACCGGCGCGCTTGGCCAGCAGCGCGTGGTTGGCGTTGATCGCGCCGACCACTTGCAATGGATGCTCGCTGGCGACCGCATCGCGGAAACGCTGGCCTGGAGTGTTCAGGTTGGAACTCATGACTCACCTCGTTCAGTGGCTGTCTTGTTGTGGGCGCCGTCCTGGTAATGACGGGCAATGTTGCGTTTCGAAGCGCCGATGTGACGGCGCATCAACAATTCCGCGAGTTCGCCGTCACGGTCGGCGATGGCATCGAGAATCCGGTGGTGTTCGGCAAAGGCCTGGCGCGGGCGGTTCGGCGTGGTCGAGAACTGGATGCGGTACATGCGCACCAGTTGATACAGCTCGCCGCAGAGCATCTGCGTCAGCGTGCGGTTGCCGCTGCCCTGGATGATCCGGTAGTGGAAGTCGAAATCGCCTTCCTGCTGGTAATAGCCAACGCCGGCCTGAAACGCCGCGTCGCGCTCGTGGGTTTCCAGCACCCGGCGCAGTTCGTCGATTTCTTCGACGCTCATGCGTTCGGCCGCCAGACGGCAGGCCATGCCTTCGAGGGATTCGCGGATTTCGTAGAGTTCGAGCAATTCGGCATGACTGAGCGACACCACCCGCGCACCGACGTGCGGTACACGCACCAGCAGGCGCTGGCCTTCCAGGCGATGAATCGCCTCACGCAACGGCCCGCGACTGATGCCGTAGGTGCGCGCCAGCTCCGGCTCTGAGATCTTGCTGCCCGGGGCGATCTCACCTTTGACGATGGCCGCTTGAATACGCCGGAAGACGTTTTCCGAGAGCGTCTCGGAATCGTCGCCGCTGATGACCGGGGGATCGAGTTGATCCAGCATGATTGTCGACACCTTTAAATCCAATGCGGCAAAAACTAGCCAATTCGCCCGCATCAGTCAAAGGATAAATAGGTATTGTCGACAATCGTCTAATAACCTTAAAAGATCGCAGCCTTCGGCAGCTCCTACAGGGCGCACGCAAATCCAATGTAGGAGCTGCCGAAGGCTGCGATCTTCTGATCTTTTATAGACCGGCCCAAGCGCTGGCGCCATAAACCCACCGTGCTAGAATGCCGCCCGCATTTGCTGGCCATTTGTACGGCTTGTCATAAAAAGCTGCCAGGCACACGAAGGGCCTTGCGCAAGTTTTGCCAAGGACCTGAACCGAAAACGGAACGCTGCGCACCAGGATTTATGAGACTCAAGCCTTTTCCCACATTCTTTGCCCTGTTTTGCCTGCCCGGCCTCGCCGCCGCGGGGGAAAAAACCGTGTACGGCCTCAACGAATACGCTTCGCTTGACGGCATCAACCTGGAAGTTGCGGCCAAACTCGACACCGGTGCGAAAACCGCATCGCTGAGTGCCCGCGACATCAAACGCTTTAAACGCAACGGTGAGTCCTGGGTACGTTTCTACCTGGCCATCGACGCCGCGCATTCGCACCCGATCGAACGGCCGCTGGCGCGGGTCAGCAAGATCAAGCGCCGCGCTGGCGATTACGACCCGGAGGAAGGCAAGAAGTACACCGCCCGTCCGGTGATCGAGCTGGATATCTGCATGGGCACGGCGATGCGCAGCATCGAAGTGAACCTGACCGACCGAAGTGCGTTCCAATATCCGCTTTTTGATTGGCTCCGAAGCGCTGAAACGCTTTGATGCGCTGGTCGATCCAAGCCTTAAATACGCTGCCGGCAAACCCGCCTGCACCATCGCCGCTCATACCGCCGAGTAATTTCCATGCGTTCTCTAACCTTCCACCTGAAAATCCTGATCACCATTCTGGTGCTCCTGGGCGTTTCGGTTACGGCCTATCAGATTTTCGTGCTCGGCATCCCGGTGACCGAAGACGCCACCGACGACTTGTGGAACATCGACGCCAAGGTCGAGTTCGTCGCCAGCACCAAGGATCCGGTGAAGATCCAGATGTTCGTGCCACCGTTGAGCCGCGATTACGTCAGCCTCAACGAGAGTTTTATCTCCAATAACTACGGTGTCGCCGTCAACCGCGTCGACGGCAACCGCAAGGTCACCTGGTCGGCGCGCCGGGCCAAGGGCAACCAGACCCTTTATTACCGTCTGGTGCTGACCAAGCGTTACACCGCCGAAAAATCCAAGATCAAAGGCCCGACCTTCCGCGACAGCATCGCCATCGAAGGCCCTGAGAAAATCGCCGCCGAAGCCCTGCTCGCGCCGATCCGCCAACATTCCGCCGACGTCGAAACCTTTATTGGCGAGGCGATCAAACGCGTCAACAACGTCAACGACGACAACGTGAAACTGCTGCTGGCCGGCGATCCGTCGACGCCGCACAAAGCCAAAATCGTTGAACTGCTGTTGTCCATTGCCCACGTGCCGGTGGAAAAAGTCCACACCATCCGCCTCGTCGCCGACCAGCCGCAAACCCCGGAACTGTGGCTGCGCAGCTTCAACGGCAACGACTGGCTGTACTTCAACCCGGAAACCGGCGAGCAGGGCCTGCCGACCGACCGCCTGCTGTGGTGGACCGGCGATGAAAACCTGATCACCGTCGATGGCGGCAAAAAAGCCAACGTGACCTTCAGCCTGAACAACAGCGAGATGAATGCGATTCGTCTGGCCAAGCTGACGGACGAAAACACCGACGCCAACTTCCTCGAATACTCGCTGTACGGCTTGCCGCTGCAGACGCAGCAGACGTTCATGATCATGGTGATGATCCCGATCGGCGTGCTGGTGATCCTGATTCTGCGCAACCTGATCGGCCTGCAGACACTCGGCACGTTCACCCCGGTGCTGATCGCCCTCGCCTTCCGCGAAACGCAACTGGGCTTCGGCATTCTGCTGTTTACCGTGATAACGGCGCTGGGCTTGTCATTACGTTCGTATCTGGAACACCTGAAGCTGCAAATGCTGCCGCGACTCTCGGTGGTGCTGACCTTTGTTGTAGTGTTGATCGCGGCGATCAGCCTGTTCAGCCACAAACTTGGCCTGGAACGCGGGCTGTCGGTGGCGCTGTTCCCGATGGTGATTCTGACCATGACCATCGAACGCCTGTCGATCACCTGGGAAGAACGCGGCGCCAGCCATGCGATGAAAGTCGCGATCGGCACGCTGTTCGCGGCGTCACTCGCGCACCTGATCATGACCGTGCCAGAGCTGGTCTACTTCGTGTTCACCTTCCCGGCGATCCTGCTGATTCTGGTCGGTTTCATGCTGGCGATGGGGCGCTATCGCGGTTACCGCCTGACCGAACTGGTGCGTTTCAAGGCTTTCCTGAAGAAGGCTGACGCCTGATGTTCGGTTTCTGGAAGACCTGGAAGGCCCTGGAGGCGCGGGGCATCATGGGCATCAATCGGCGTAACGCCGACTACGTGCTCAAGTACAACAAGCGCAGCCTGTACCCGATTGTCGATGACAAGATCATCACCAAGGAGCGCGCCATCGAGGCCGGCATTCACGTGCCGGAGCTGTACGGCGTGATCTCCACCGAGAAGGAAATCGACAAGCTCGACGAGATCATCGGCGGGCGCAACGACTTCGTGATCAAACCGGCCCAAGGCGCTGGCGGTGACGGCATCATCGTGATTGCCGACCGCTTCGAGGGCCGCTATCGCACGGTGTCAGGCAAGATCCTCGCTCATGAAGAGCTGGAGCATCACATCTCGAGCATCCTCACTGGCCTGTATTCGCTCGGCGGCCACCGTGATCGCGCGCTGATCGAATACCGCGTGACCCCGGATCAGATCTTCAAAAGCATCAGCTACGAAGGCGTGCCGGACATCCGCATCATCGTGCTGATGGGCTACCCGGTGATGGCCATGCTACGCTTGCCGACCCGGCAGTCCGGCGGCAAGGCCAACCTGCACCAGGGCGCCATCGGTGTCGGTGTTGACCTGGCCACGGGTCTGACGTTGCGCGGCACCTGGCTGAACAACATCATCGCCAAACACCCTGACACCACCAACGCGGTGGACGGCGTGCAACTGCCCTACTGGGACGGTTTCATGAAGCTCGCAGCTGGCTGTTATGAGCTGTGCGGGTTGGGCTATATCGGTGTTGATATGGTGCTTGATCAGGAGAAAGGCCCACTGATTCTCGAGCTGAATGCGCGGCCTGGGCTGAATATTCAGATTGCCAATGATTGTGGGCTGACGTTGCGTACCCATGCGGTTGAAGCGCGGCTGGAAGAGCTGAAGGCGCGTGGGGTGACGGAATCGGTTGAAGAGCGGGTGGCGTTTACGCAGGAGATGTTCGGGCATATTCCTGCTGTGGAAGGCTAAAAGCTGAAAAACAAAAAGCCCCTCACCCTAGCCCTCTCCCAAAGGGAGAGGGGACTGACCGAGGTGGATGTTCGAGGTACGCCGACCTGAACGTCTTGAGTCGAACTCCGGCATTGAAAAGCATGATGATCGGCTCCCTTTCCCCTCGCCAGCTTGAGATATCGAGCCGAACTCGGATCTTGAAAAGCATGAAGATCTGCTCCCTTTCTCCTCGCCAGCTTGAGATATCGAGCCGAACTCGGGTCTTGAAAAGCATGAAGATCTGCTCCCTTTCCCCCTCGCCAGCTTGAGATATCGAGCCGAACTCGGATCTTGAAAAGCATGAAGATCTGCTCCCTTTCCCCCTCGCCAGCTTGAGATATCGAGCCGAACTCGGATCTTGAAAAGCATGAAGATCTGCTCCCTTTCCCCCTCGCCAGCTTGAGATATCGAGCCGAACTCGGATCTTGAAAAGCATGAAGATCTGCTCCCGTTCCCCCTCGCCAGCTTGAGATATCGAGCCGAACTCGGATCTTGAAAAGCATGAAGATCTGCTCCCTTTCCCCCTCGCCAGCTTGAGATATCGAGCCGAACTCGGATCTTGAAAAGCATGAAGATCTGCTCCCTTTCCCCCTCGTCAGCTTGAGATATCGAGCCGAACTCGGGTCTTGAAAAGCATGAAGATCTGCTCCCTTTCCCCCTCGCCCCCTTGGGGGAGAGGGTTGGGGTGAGGGGGTAGGCTTTTGATTTTGATCTGACAGCCGAGAGAGGACTACAATCCCCACCCCGCCTCAACGGCCGATCTGCCCCGCCCATGTTGACCTGTTCCGTACACCCGCTGCCCTACCATGCCAATCCCGCCGACTACTTCGCGGCCATCCGCAACGCGCCCGGCGCCGTGCTGCTCGACAGTGGCCGGCCGAGTGCCGGCCGTGGTCGTTATGACCTGCTCAGCGCCTGGCCGCTGGAACATCTGGCGGTGTTGCCCGACGAAAGCGGCGGCGTATTCCTTCAGCGCCTGCGGGATAATCTGACCCGTCTGGGCAAGGCTGATTTGCCAACGGGTTTCGACCTGCCATTCGCTGGCGGTTTGATCGGCTACCTGAGCTACGATTTCGGTCGGCATCTGGAAAACCTGCCGAGCCAGGCGCTGGATGATCTGCAATTGCCGGATGCCCGCTTTGGCCTGTACGACTGGGCGCTGATCAGCGATCACCAGACGTCCAGCAGCCAACTGGTGTTTCATCCATCCGTGATCGATAGCGAGAAACAGCGGCTGATCGCGCTGTTCAGCCAGCCGCTTGTCGAGTCGATGGCGCCGTTCAAACTGAACCAGCCAATGACCGCCGACCTCTCGGCCGACAATTATCGTCAGGCCTTCGAGCGCATCCAGCATTACATCCAGGCCGGCGATTGCTATCAGGTCAACTTCGCTCAGCGCTTTCGCGCTTCATGCCAAGGCGATCCGTGGCTGGCTTATTGCGCATTGCGCGAAGCCTGCCCGACGCCGTTCTCCGGTTTCCAGAGCCTGCCTGATGGCAGTGCCGTTTTGAGTCTGTCGCCAGAGCGCTTCGTCAAAGTCAGCGACCGTCAGGTGGAAACCCGGCCGATCAAAGGCACCCGTCCGCGTGGCATGACCCCGACTGAAGATGCCGCGAACGCTGCCGAACTGCTGGCCAGCCCCAAGGATCGCGCGGAAAACCTGATGATCGTCGACCTGCTGCGCAACGACCTCGGGCGCACCTGCCGCATCGGTTCGGTGCGAGTGCCGGAGCTGTTCAGTCTGGAAAGCTATCCGAACGTGCATCACTTGGTCAGTAGCGTCACCGGTGAGCTGGCGGATAATCGTGACGCACTGGATTTGATTGCCGGCAGTTTCCCCGGTGGCTCGATTACCGGCGCGCCGAAGATCCGCGCGATGCAGATCATCGATGAGCTGGAACCGACGCGGCGTGGGTTGTATTGCGGCTCGTTGCTGTATCTGGACGTGCGCGGCGAGATGGACAGTTCCATCGCGATTCGCAGTCTGTTGGTCAAGGATGGGCAGGTGTGCTGCTGGGGCGGTGGCGGAATTGTGGCCGATTCGGATTGGCAGGCTGAATATCAGGAGTCGATTACCAAAGTGAAGGTTCTGCTGGAAACCCTGCAAAACCTCTAAAAGCTTCGCGAGCAGGCTCGCCCCACAGGGGAATGCATTCCAAGTGTGGGAGCGAGCCTGCTCGCGAAGGGGCCCTTCCAGACGACTACAAACTCAGGTCGCGATTTGAGGCTTTGAGGAATTCCTGCTTTAACTCGGCAAAGGTATGCACCGCAGGAAACTGCGGGAACTCACGAATCACATTCTCCGGCGCATGAAACAGAATCCCCGCATCAGCCTCGCCCAGCATCGTCGTGTCGTTATACGAATCCCCCGCCGCAATCACCCGGTAATACAGGCTCTTGAACGCCAGTACCGACTGGCGCTTGGGATCTTTCTGGCGCAACTGATAGCTGGTCACCCGCCCGGTTTCGTCAGTAATCAGGCGATGGCAAAGCAACGTCGGAAAGCCCAGCTGCCGCATCAGCGGCTGCGAGAACTCGTAAAACGTATCCGACAGAATCACCACCTGAAAGCGTTCGCGCAGCCAGTTGACGAACTCCACCGCGCCGTCCAGCGGCTTCAGTGTGGCGATCACTTCCTGAATGTCCGACAGCTTCAAGCCGTGCTCATCGAGGATGCGCAGGCGCTGCTTCATCAGCACGTCGTAATCGGGAATGTCCCGGGTGGTGGCCTTGAGGGATTCGATTCCGGTTTTTTCGGCGAAGGCGATCCAGATTTCCGGCACCAACACCCCTTCAAGATCCAGGCAAGCAATTTCCACAAGACACTCCCGTTTGTATTGATTATTTGAGTCGAGCGAGGCCGAACTCTAGCGACTCACATGCAGACGCGCAACGCACAGCACGTCCCCGAGCCGTGCAGCTTTTTGTTACCATCAGCGCCATATAGAGCGCCCAGCGCCACCGACCTGTAGGAAGCCGCCCTGATGAGTGCAACGTTCGACGTCGTGGAACTCGCCACGACCTATGCCAACAAATCCGCGCAAGAGATCCTCAAACTCGCGTTCGCCGAGTTCGGCGATGACTTGTGGATATCTTTCAGCGGCGCCGAGGATGTGGTGCTGGTGGACATGGCCTGGAAGCTCAACAAGAACGTCAAGGTGTTCAGCCTCGACACCGGCCGTCTGCACCCGGAGACCTACCGCTTCATCGATCAGGTGCGCGAGCACTACAAGATCGACATCGAACTGGTGTCGCCGGACTACACGAAACTCGAACCGTTCGTGAAGGAAAAAGGCCTGTTCAGTTTCTATAAGGACGGCCACGGCGAATGCTGCGGTATCCGCAAGATCGAGCCGCTGCGCCGAAAATTGTCCACCGTCAAAGCCTGGGCCACCGGCCAGCGCCGCGACCAGAGCCCGGGCACTCGTAGTGCCGTAGCGGTGATGGAAATCGATACCGCGTTCTCCACCCCCGAGCGCACCCTGTACAAGTTCAACCCGTTGGCGCAGATGACCAGCGAAGAGATCTGGGGTTACATCCGCATGCTCGAGTTGCCGTACAACAGCCTGCATGAGCGCGGCTTTATCAGTATCGGCTGCGAACCGTGCACCCGCCCTGTCCTGCCGAATCAGCACGAGCGCGAAGGCCGCTGGTGGTGGGAAGAGGCAACGCAGAAAGAGTGCGGGTTGCATGCCGGGAATATCATCAGCAAGGCGTAATCCTTCTAATTGTCACCCCATTCCCTGTGGGAGCGAGCTTGCTCGCGAAAGCGCAATGTCAGTCAGCATCTTCCTAAACTGACACACCGCCTTCGCGAGCAAGCTCGCTCCCACAAGGTTTTGGAGCGAATCAATAAATGTGTACACAGGAATGTCACCATCGGTGCCATTTATGTGTGCACTTTTTTGTTTAAGCGCCCTGAAAAGTTACATCCCTGCCAAAAATCCCTCGCCTCCGCCCGCCATCAAAATCCCCCGCCAAAAATAAATACCTGTTCAACCGGTCAATTTTTAGCCAATTATTTTCAGACACTTAGCGCACATCGATAACTTTTCGAAATGAGCACGGTTGCACATAGATCAACGACTGGCACAGATCTGGCTTAGGTGCATACATGTTTTGTATACAAAACTGCAAAACATAAAACCACTTTCGATCCGCAAGCCTGAAGCGCCCTATCCCGTACAGGCTGCAGATGCCCCGTAACCAGTGATGCTTTCACTGCCGCGACGAAGATTTGTCGAGCCTGACGGCTCATGCACAGTCATCGCGGCCCTGAACATCAGGAGCCTGCCGGAATGCGTACAAGTCTCTCCAACAACATCGCGCTGAATCTGCCCGCCGCTGCTCTCGACCAACCGTTACCCCATGACGGTCTGGCCGAGCCGTTACAACTCAGTCCGCGTCTGCACAACAGCGATCTGGCGCCAACCAAGGCCGAAGGTCGACGCTGGGGCAAATACAGCATCTTTGCCCTGTGGACCAACGATGTGCACAACATCGCCAACTACTCGTTCGCCATCGGTCTGTACGCCTTGGGCCTGGGGGGCTGGCAGATTCTGCTGTCGCTGGGGATCGGCGCGGCGCTGGTGTATGTCTTCATGAACCTGTCCGGTTACATGGGACAAAAAACCGGGGTGCCGTTTCCAGTGATCAGCCGGATCAGTTTCGGCATCCACGGCGCGCAAATTCCTGCACTGATCCGCGCGGTTATCGCCATCGCCTGGTTCGGCATTCAGACGTATCTGGCGTCAGTGGTATTTCGCGTATTGCTCACTGCAGTCCATCCCGGATTCGCCGAATACGACCACGATTCGATTCTTGGTCTGTCGTCGCTGGGTTGGGTGTGCTTCGTGGCGATCTGGTTCGTGCAACTGGCGATCCTCGCCTACGGCATGGAAATGGTCCGCCGTTACGAAGCGTTTGCCGGGCCAGTGATTCTGCTGACCGTTGCCGCCCTCGCCGCGTGGATGTACTTCCAGGCCAACGCGACCATCGCCTGGTCGATCCGCGAGCCACTGACCGGTGGCGAGATGTGGCGCAACATTTTTGCCGGCGGCGCACTGTGGCTGGCGATCTACGGCACGTTGATTCTGAATTTCTGCGACTTCGCCCGCTCATCGCCGTGCCGCAAGACCATCAAAGTAGGAAACTTCTGGGGTTTGCCGGTGAATATTCTGGTATTCGCCGCGATTACCGTGCTGCTCTGCGGTGCGCAATTTCAGATCAACGGCCGGATCATCGAGAGCCCGACAGAGATCATCGCCTCGATTCCCAACACCTTCTTCCTGGTGCTCGGTTGCCTGGCATTCCTGATTGTCACCGTGGCGGTGAACATCATGGCCAACTTCGTCGCCCCGGCATTCGTGCTGAGCAACCTGGCGCCGAAGTACCTGACCTTCCGCCGCGCCGGACTGATCAGCGCGACCATCGCCGTGTTGATCCTGCCGTGGAATCTCTACAACAGCCCGCTGGTGATCGTGTACTTCCTGTCTGGCCTCGGCGCCCTGCTCGGCCCGTTGTACGGCGTGATCATGGTCGACTACTGGCTGATCCGCAAAGGCCGGATCAACGTGCCGCAGCTCTACAGCGAAGATCCCGACGGCGCTTATTACTACAGCCGTGGGGTGAATTTCCGTGCGGTGGCGGCGTTTATTCCTGCGGCACTGATCGCCATCGTCCTGGCGCTCGTGCCGGGTTTCCACAGCGTCTCCCCGTTCTCCTGGCTGATCGGCGCCGCGATCGCCGGAATGCTTTATCTGATCATCGCCAAACGCCAGCCGCACTACGCCGACATCAGCGGCGAATCGATCGCTGTCGACAACGTCTGCCATTAATTCCCTCGTGGCCCGGACTTCGGGCCGCCGAACTGCCCGCTATAAGGATTTCCCCATGCGTATTCTCGTGGTCAACGTCAACACCACCGAATCCATCACCGAGGCCATTGCCCGCTCGGCGCAGGCTGTCGCCTCGCCCGGTACCGAAATCGTCGGTTTGACGCCGTACTTCGGTGCCGACTCGATTGAAGGCAATTTCGAAAGCTATCTGGCGGCCATCGCGGTGATGGATCGGGTGATGGCCTACGACCAGCCGTTCGATGCCGTGATTCAGGCCGGCTACGGCGAGCACGGTCGCGAAGGTCTGCAGGAATTGCTCAACGTGCCAGTGGTGGATATCACCGATGCGGCCGCGAGCACGGCGATGTTTCTCGGCCACGCCTATTCGGTGGTGACAACGCTGGATCGCACCGTACCGCTGATCGAAGATCGGCTGAAACTCTCCGGCCTGTGGGATCGTTGTGCATCGGTACGGGCCAGTGGTCTGGCCGTTCTGGAACTGGAACACGAGCCACAGCGTGCCTTGGAAGCCATCGTGCATCAGGCAGAACTGGCGGTGACGCAGGACAAAGCCGAGGTGATCTGCCTGGGTTGCGGTGGCATGGCCGGCCTGGATGAGCAGATTCGTCGGCGCACTGGCGTGCCGGTGGTGGATGGTGTCACGGCGGCGGTAACGATTGCGGAATCGCTGGTGCGCTTGCGCTTGTCGACGTCGAAAGTGCGAACGTATGCAACACCCCGACCGAAGAACATCATTGGCTGGCCGGGGCGGTTTGCCCGCTAGGCTCATCATCGGAAACCGAGTCGCCCCATTCGCGATCAAGCTCGCTCCCACAGGGGAAATGCATTCCAAATGTGGGAGCGAGCCCGCTCGCGAAGACTGCAACTCGGTATCAAGGTTGCTCAAATCGCACTAAAGCGCCGCGCCAATCCCTGTTCCGCAAACTGTTCAATCACATAATCGACAAACGCACGCGTCTTGCCCGGCAACAATTTGTGTTCGGCGTAATAGATGGAGATGTTGCCATCATCGACGAACCAGCCCGGCAACACCCGCTGCAACGTACCCGCCTGCAGATACCCCACCGCAAACGGCATGCTCACCAGTGCAATCCCCAGGCCCTGCGCTGCTGTCGCACACGCGGCTTCGGAATCGCTCATGGTCATCCTGGCCTTGAGCATCAACGGACTGTGCTGCTGATTGCGGTGCGTCAATTGCCATGAACGCACACGCCCGGTTTGCGGTGAGCGAATCAGAATGCCGTCGTGCTGCTTGAGATCGTCCGGATGAGTGATCGCAGGATTGCCGTTCAGATAATCCTGCGAAGCGACCAACACCCGATGCGCTGGCGTCAATCTGCGCGCCACCACACCTTGTGGCAGCTCAAAGCCGCCGCCAATCGCCGCATCAAAGCCCTGCCCGATCAGATCGACCTGACGATTATCGAAATGCCAGTCCGGATTGATCGCCGGGAAGCGCTGCAGAAACTCGCCGAGCAACGGCACTATATAAAGGCGCCCGAACACCGTGCCCATGCTGACTTTCAAGGTGCCGATCGGCTGCCCTTCGGCACTGGCCAGATTGGCCACGGCATTCTGGATCGTGGTCAGACTGGCACTGACTTCACTCAAAAACAGCTGCCCCGCCTCGGTCAGCGTCAGACTGCGGGTGCTGCGCTGAAACAGCCGCACACCCAGCCGCGCCTCAAGCTTTGCGACACTTTTGCCAACCGCTGCCGGGGTCAGACTCAAGCGCCGCGCCGCCTCGGCAAAGCTGCCGACCTCAGCACTACGGACAAAGCATTCGATACTGCTGAAGGTTTCCATGGCCGCCACTATAAACTTTTGGTTTACACAGACTATAGCAATCAGGGTCTACACGGTTGTGGATCAGAGGCCGATACTCGGCACCAACAACAAGGCATCCCGCCTTGAATAGTCTGGAGATCGAACATGACCACTCAACACCTCGGCGGCAAAGTCGCTCTGATTCAAGGCGGTTCCCGTGGTATCGGCGCTGCCATCGTCAAACGCCTGGCCGCTGAAGGCGCTGCAGTAGCCTTCACTTACGTCAGCTCCACCGCCAAAGCCGAAGAGTTACAGAACAGCATCACCGCCAGCGGCGGTAAAGCCCTGGCGATCAAGGCCGACAGCGCCGACGCCGCAGCGATCCGCCACGCGGTCAGCGCCACGGTCGAAGCCTTTGGCCGACTCGACATCCTGGTCAACAACGCTGGTGTGCTGGCTGTCGCTCCGCTGGAAGATTTCACCCTGGAAGATTTCGACCAGACCCTGGCCATCAACGTGCGCAGCGTATTCATCGCCTCGCAAGAAGCCGCCAAGCACATGGGCGAAGGTTCGCGCATCATCAACATCGGCAGCACCAACGCCGACCGCATGCCCTTCGCCGGTGGCGGTGTGTACGCCATGAGCAAATCGGCGCTGGTCGGTTTGACCAAAGGTCTGGCCCGCGACCTCGGCCCGCGCGGCATCACCATCAACAACGTCCAGCCTGGCCCGGTCGACACCGACATGAACCCGGCGCACGGTGACTTTGCCGAAAGCCTCATTCCGTTGATGGCCGTCGGTCGTTACGGTAAAGCCGAAGAAATCGCCAGTTTCGTCGCCTATCTGGCGGGCCCGGAAGCCGGTTACATCACCGGTGCCAGCCTGACCATCGACGGTGGTTTCGGCGCGTGATTTTCCGAGTCGCCTGAACGAAAAACGCCGCTCCTCTTTTTACAGAGGGGCGGCGTTTTTTTGTCTCAGATGTTTACGCCCATTCCAGTGCCGGCAAACCACAGGCACTTGGCGTGAACGCTTTCAAACTCCGAAGAATCCCGTCAGCGTGTGCGTACTTTTCATCGGCCATGGCGGCATCGGGGATGGCGATGGCCGTCATGCCTGCGGCTTTCGCTGCGGTCACGCCAAACGGCGAATCCTCGAACACCAGGCAGTCCTCAGGTGCCACACCCAGACGGCGGGCAGCGGTCAGGAAGATATCCGGTGCCGGTTTCGCCGCGCCGACTTCCGGATCGTCCGCCGTGACAATGAAGTCGAACAGCGCGAACCAGTCGCGGTGCAGCGTGGTTTTTTGTCCGAACGATAGCCGCGACGAACTGGTGCCGACGGCGATGGGGATGTTGTGCGCCTTGAGGTGGCGAATCAGCTCCTCGGCACCCGGCATCGCTTGCGCCGTGGGAAAACGCTCGCGCATCAATGGTTCGCGGATCACCAGAAACTCTTCGGCGGTGATCGGCAGATCCAGTGCCTGCACCACGTAATTGGCCAGATCGTTGGCTCCACGACCAATGATGTTCTGCTTGACGCTCCAGTCGAAGGTGCGCCCGTAGCGCTGGGCAATCAGCGAAGTGACTTCGGTGTAAATGCCCTCGGTGTCCAGCAGCAAACCGTCCATATCGAAAATCACGGCCTTGATCGGGCCGAACGCCTTCAGCGGTGCATTCATCATCGGATCCGTTAACAAAGACATCCCAGGCGGCAGGTGAACCGCTGCTCGGATCTGATTAAAGGATTCAGCAGCATAACGAGCGCGACAGACATTGAGCAACGGCCAATGTTTATTGAGCGATGAACTACTCGCAGATATTTAGCGAAATGCCCTACAGGCATCGCCTACTCGCCCGACTTCTTTCCTGTTTGATCCCCCGCAAAGTCCCCGCACCTTTTTGACGTGCGCGAGAGACTGCGAATGCTTCCAACCGATCGGCTGCTGGCCCTGAACAACAGCATCGGCCTGCTCGTTGTTGCTGCTTTGAATCCCGATGAGCCGGACTTCGAACACCTGATTCGCGAATTCCGCCTGTGCCTGAACAACTACGAGGCCTGGGCCGAGCAGTTCTGGACAGGCACCGCGCTGGATGTCGAGCAAGTTTTTACGGTCGGCAACGACGTGCGCCTTAGCGCGCCGATCAAGTCGCGCCAACCGCTCAGTTCATCGGTAGTCATGTGCTCGGCCAGCGGGTCGCTGACGCTGGTGCACATGTTCGAGGCCGCGAGGTTTGTACCGATTGGCAACACCCCGGTAACCCTCGAACCGGTGCTTGCCGATGTCGGCGGCGTGCTGACTTTCGGCGAACCGCTGCATTACACCATCGGCCCCAGCGGCATTCTGCAAGTGACCGACTGCGATCGGGGCCAGCGTTATCGCATCACCTTCTTTCCCGATGTGTCCACGGACCATGTGCGTGCGCTGTATGCCTCTTATGAAAGTGTCATTGCAGGCCTTGAGGGCTGGTTGCGCGCTGAGTGGGCAGAGTTTCAACCACAGTGGACGGAGTTTTCCAGCGCTGGATTTCTTGAGCGTTACGGTCAGTTGCAACAGGCCGACTGGCGTGGATTCGAGAAAGCCCTGAATGGCGTCTGGGATGACATTAAACAGGTATTCGCCCTGCTCGCCGACTTGCAGGCCAACAGTGAAAAGTTGCTGGAATACCTCAGCGAGGCCGAGCTTGAGGCGTTATTGAATGCCTCCAGCGACGCCATCGCCAACGGTCTGTTGATCCTCAGTGACGAGCCGCTGCTGTTCATTCATCTGGCCGCGTTTACCAGTTGGCTGAAGATGCTGCCGCCGCAGTATCTGGCTGAAGTGGTGGCCGAGGTGCGCGTCGAATTGCTGATCAGCTTCCTGTTGATGGGCGTGTCGGGTGGCATCGGCGTGCCGCTGCGTTTGAGCAGCAAGGTGCTGGCGAAGATCAAGTCGCCGCGCGCGCGGGAGTGGCTGGCGGCCTCGGCGTTGCGCTTGGCCGAACTGACGTCCTCGGCGGATTTGACGCGGCATGCCAGCGTTTTGAAGCCGGTGATGCTCAATGTGCGTGACGTTGAGTTGAAACCGACACCGTCGATACCGCTGAACATTCGTCAGGCCGATTCTGTGGTGTTGACGGTGCCGAATCCGGCGCCTGTTGTGCGGGACAAGTCTGGCGCTTCGAGCCGGATCGAGCGGCATGAGCCGCATGACGACTCGCCGGATCAGGCGAAAAACCCCAACGGTGACAGCGCCGATTGTGTGCCTCGCACCTGCACCAACGGCTGCCCGGTGTCGATGGTCACCGGCGAAGAACTGCTGACCCTGAGCGATGCGGTGCTCGATGGCGTGTTGCCGTTTGAGTTCACCCGTTTGTATCGCTCCAGCGCCGCCGAAATCGATGTTGGGTTGGGCTTTGGCTGGAGTCATTCGCTGGCGCATCGGCTGGCGTTTGAAGGCGAATTTGTGGTCTGGGTCGACCACGAAAACCGCCGCACCCGTTTTCCGTTGCCGAGCAGTGAGCGGCCAGCGATTCACAACAGTTTGTCGCGGGCGGCGATTTTTCTCGGTGATGAACCGGAAGAGCTGATCCTCGCGCTGGCCGGGGACACGGCGCGCTTTTATCACTTTCGTGCAGGACGGCTGACGGCGATCAGCGATGCCTATGGCAATCGTCTGACGGTGCAGCGCGATCGGTCTGACCGGGTGCAGCGCCTGGACAACGGCGCCGGGCGTTCGCTGTTGTTGCGCTATGACCGGGCGCAGTTGCTGGGTGTTGATTATCAGGTGTTTCGCGAGGGTGCCTGGAGTACCGAACAGGCGCTGGTCAGTTACCGCTACGACGCCTACCGGCACCTGATCGAAGCGACCAACGCCGCCGGTGACAGCGAGCGCTACGACTACGACGACGCTCACGTGATTCTGCAGCGGCAACTGGCCGGCGGCGCGAGCTTCTTCTGGGAGTGGGAGCGTTCGGGGAAAGCCGCTCGGTGTGTCAGGCACTGGGCATCGTTTTCGCAGATGGACACGCGTTACGTCTGGAACGACGACGGCAGCGTGGCGGTGTATTACGTCGACGGCACTCAAGAGACCTACGTCCACGACGAGCGTGCGCGGCTGGTGCGTAAAGTCTCGGCGGACGGTGGTGAACAGCTCAAGGCCTATGACTCATCGGGGCGGTTGATCGCCGAGCAGGATGCCTTGGGTGCGGTCACCGAATACCGCTACGACGAGGTCGGACGGCTGATCGCGCTGATTCCGCCGGACGAGGCGCCCACGTCCTACGAGTATCGCAACGGTTTCCTGTACCTGCGTTCACGCGGCGAGGCGGTGTGGATCTACCGGCGCAATGCCGAGGGTGACGTCACCGAAGCGGTCGATCCCGACGGCCATGTCACCCATTACTACTACGACACCCGTGGGCAGTTGCTGTCGATCCGCTACCCGGACAGCAGCCGGCATCGGCTGGTGTGGAATGCCCTCGGCCAGTTGACCGAGGAAACCCTGCCCGACGGTGGCGTGCGGCGTTTTTCCTACGACGCGCTGGGGCGACGGACCACGACTGCGGACGAACACGGTGCAGTCACCCGTCAGCACTGGGACGCCGTTGGCCGACTGATTCAGACGACATTTCCTACCGGTAGCACCCGCGCCTACAGCTACGGCGCCTACGGTCAGGTCACTGCCGAGCGCGATGAACTGGGGCGCATCACCCGCTACGAATACGACGACGATCTGCACCTGGTCTCGCGGCGGATCAACCCCGACGGCACGCGGGTGCAATACCGCTATGACCATGCGCAACTGCTGCTCACCGAGATTGAAAACGAATCCGGGGAAAAGTATCGGCTGGATTACACCTCCACCGGGCTGATTCGTCAGGAAAGCGGTTTTGACGGCCGCCGCACCGCCTATGCCTACGACCTCAACGGGCATCTGCTGGAGAAGACCGAGTTCGGCGATGACGGTTCACAGTTAGTCACGGCGTATAAACGCGATGCTGCCGGGCGTCTGCTGGTCAAAACCCTGCCCGACGGCGTCAAGGTCAGTTACCAGTACGACCGACTCGGCCGATTGATCAGTGTTGATGACGGCCAGCAACATCCTTTGGCCTTCGAGTACGACCGTCAGGACCGGCTGATCACCGAGCATCAGGGCTGGGGCACCCTGCGTTACCGCTACGACACCTGCGGCCAGCTCAAACGCATGCGTCTGCCGGACAACAGCGTGCTCGACTACCGCCACGCCAAGGGCGGCGCGCTGAACGGGATTGACCTCAACGGCACGCCGCTGACCCGCCATGTCTACCAGTCCGGTCGCGAACTGCAGCGCCAGCAAGGCCTGCTGCTCAGCGAATATTCCTACGACGATCAGGGACGATTACTCGCCCACGCCGTAGGCCATCAGCGCGATGCACTGTACCGCCGCGATTATGCCTACAGCGCCAACGGCAATCTCGCGCACATTGCCGACACCCGTCACGGCCAGCGCACCTACGGCTACGACGCCCTCGACCGGCTGATCCGCGTACGACACTCGCGCGACGAACTGCCGGAATCCTTCGCCCACGACCCGGCCGGCAACCTGCTGATGCAGGACCGCCCCGGCCCCAGCCAGATCCGAGGGCAATCGCTTGCTGATGCAAGGCGATCGTCATTACGACTACGACGCCTTCGGCAACCTGATCCGCGAACGTCGCGGCCGCGCACAGACACTCGTCACTGAATACCGCTACGACTGCCAGCACCGCCTGATCGGCCTGACCCGCCCCGACGGACAAACCGCCAGTTACCAATACGACGCCTTTGGCCGGCGTATCCGCAAAACCGTCAACGGCGAGACCACCGAGTTCTTCTGGCAAGGCGACCACCTCATCGCCGAAAGCAGCGAACACGAATACCGCAGCTACGTCTACGAACCCGGCACCTTCCGCCCCATCGCGCTGCTCGACGGCAAAGGCCCGAAAAAAGCCTGCCCGTTTTATTACCAACTCGACCACCTCGGCACCCCGCAGGAACTCACCGACTACAGCGGCGACATCGTCTGGTCCGCGCAATACGACGCCTACGGCAAAGTCGCCACGCTGACACTGGCCGGCGAGGACTACCTGAACCAGCCGCTGCGCTTTCAGGGGCAGTATTTCGACGGCGAAAGCGGCCTGCATTACAACCGGCACCGGTACTACGACCCGAGGTTGGGACGGTATTTGACGCCGGATCCGATCAAGTTGGCCGGTGGGTTGAATCAGTACCAGTACGTGCCGAATCCGACGGGGTGGGTGGATCCGTTGGGGTTGAGCTCCAATTGTCCGCCCAAAGGCCGAAAATCGATCAATTGTTCAAAACCTGATGATGTTGAGCTACCACAGGTTTCCAGGCGCGGTGCATTCAGACAGGCAAAAGTTGATGCAGGAATTCCGAAAGGGCAACAGCCAGATATTCAAATTGATGAGGTAAGTGGCAGGCAGAAGCAGTTCACCTATGTCAACATGACGGATAGAAAAGGAAATAACATTCTAGACAGCAGTGGAAAGCCGATTATAACCAGAGAATATAGATTCACCCGAGAGGATGGTTTTATATTGACACTCCAAGACCACTCAGCGGGACACAAGTATGGAGATATAAATAACCGAGGAGATCAAGGACCTCACATAAACATACGACCCGCTGATGACACACGCAATGGCAAAGTAAAAAATACGAGCGATCATTATCCATTCAAGGAATGACCATGAAATACTGGAATGAAATAGAAGGAGGCAAACTCTTCAACATGGTATTCAGCAGAAATATACCCGTTGGGGAGATCAAGCTATTCGCTTTAAACATGGACAACAACCTTTCAACATTGACCTTGGCATTTGATATTAGAGAAATGCCGGACACTCCTCCGAAAAAATGGGAATCCATAGGATACAATGCTTGCCGAATCGGAATAACATGCTGTGAAATTAGAGAGTTGACGACATCCAACATTCCAACTCAAAAAAACTTAAGTCTATCCATACAACCAATTGGAGACAGATATCTGATTTCAGCTGTATCAAGCACTTCGAAAGTAACGTTTACCACATCATCATTAAGACTGCGAGAACCTAGCGTATATTTAACAGAGTTACCTTTCTAAAATTTATTGAGCGACGGGTGCTCTATTACCGTGAGGCATCATAAAATTTTATATAGATACAGAGAACAGTTCGACATCCAGTTGCTCAGCATGATTCTAGACAATTTGGAATTCTCTAAATCCGAGATTTCACATTGTTAGCACTACAAAAAAACGCCTATACCTAGACTCGCTCACCAGATCAATGACTGGTGGGCAGCCATTTTTAGTCACTAACAAATTTGTAGGACCTCTTGAACTCAGGCCCTTAAAATCCGGATTCAGACGCTCAGATTTTCTCAAACATCCGATCACTGCTCATCCTCATCCTCTTCATACTCCATACCCGCCTCATCCGAATCATTCAACGGCACCGTCGCATCATCCATCAACGACCCCGGATCCTCATTCCCCGGATCATTAATAAACGGCAGTCCACTCGAACCTTTCTCTTCCTTGCCTTCGGTTTCAGGAGTCATGGCAACCTCGTCATTTCAGGGAGTGTATGACGTTCGAAAAGCCCTACAGTCAATCGTTCCGGTGTCTGACGATCAAATGCAAAAAACCCGGCAAAAAGCCGGGTTTCCGCTTAACCCTCCATCAATGATGGCGGTTTTTATGTTTGTTCTTGTGCTTGTGACCGCCACCCGAATGAGATCCGCCATCGTCACCCAGGTTATTACCGACCGCACCACCCGCCGCGCCGCCCAACCCTGCGCCAATGGTCGAACCCGTAGACCCGCCAAGGCTGTTGCCAACGACCGAGCCACCTGCCGCGCCGAGACCACCGCCAATAGCCGCTTCAGTTCGATTGCGTTTATTCGCCCCGACGGCACTGCCGGCCGCGCCACCAACACCCGCACCTACCGCCGCGCCAGTACTGCCACCGAGTTGTCCACCGACCACATTGCCGAGCGCGCCGCCCAAGCCGCCACCCACAGCGGCGGTACCATCACCAGCGGCCATCGCCCCTTGTGCTACCAGCAAACCGAAAAACAGTGCAGATAATGACAAGCGCATATGAACCTCACAGTTCCCGAAGCGGGACAGTCCGCCCAGACATGGGCCTATGTGAGATTGGAGACGCAAACGGGGAAAACGTTCAGCCATGAAAAAGCCCGACATCGAGCCGGGCTTTTTCTGACAAGGGATTAGTCTCAGTGACGCTTGTGACCTTTGGACAAGTTGCTGCCCACTGCGCCGCCAGCTGCGCCACCCAGGCCTGCACCAATCGTGGCGCCGGTTCTGCCGCCCAGGCTGTTGCCGATCACCGAACCACCGGCTGCGCCAACGCCGCCGCCAATCGCCGCTTTGGTCCGGCTACCCTTGCGCGCCGCCATTGCGCTGCCCGCCGCGCCTGCTACGCCGGCGCCAATGGCCGCGCCAGTGCTGCCGCCCATTTTCTGGCCGACGACATTACCCAGTGCGCCACCCAGACCACCGCCCAACGCAGCAGTGCCATCACCGGCAGCCATTGCACCTTGAGCAACCAGAAGCCCCAGAACCAGAGCAGGCAGTGTTAAACGCATGACGAAAACCTCAACAATTGGGATGACAAAAAGGGCCGGGATTTAATGCCGTCGTCGCGCGAAAGTCCAGCCAAAATCACGGATCTCGCGCGCACTCGGCGCCGATTGGACAGCAATTCTGGAAAAGGTTTTGTGGCAGGCAAAAAAAAGCCCGCTGGGGAAACGGGCTGGAGACTTGCTTTCTAACGGATGGCTTCACCCTACTGCGGCAGACGTGAAAAGTTTGTGAAAGTAGACTGATTTTCCGTCATCACCTGTAGGAAAATTCTTCAAACCCACAACCATAAAAAACCCCGCTCAGTAGCAGGGTTATGCAGAGAACGATTATTTCCTGGAACGCGTGGTGACTCTGGGGAGAAATTTCGCCTTGGGTCCCTTGGGTGCCGCGGATTTGATTTTGCCGATCTGCACCGGATCCTCGCCAAAACCTGACTGATACTCGGTCTGGCCGCACCGTACGCAGTTATTGAAGGAAAATTCAGCGCCATCGTCTTCGATATACGGATCAGTCATACCTTCGCCCCGTCGCAACAGATCGACACCGGCAAAAACCCTTGTGCCTGAAAAAATATCGACCTCCATGGCTTTTGAGACTAGCTGGTCATTCCTGGACTTGTGATTCAGATCCCCTGATGCCCGACGAATGGCCTGAAAAATTTAAACAGACGATGAACCATTGGTCCCAGATTGCTAAAGAATTCCAAAGCCAGGCCGTTGCCCTTTTTCATACAAATGAATCTCAAGGAGAGAACATGCAAATCAACGGATTCCCCAATATGCCTGTCGTAAAACTCACGGACGAACAGATCGCAGCCGGCAAGGCTGGCGCGGAAAAACTCAAGGAGAAGATCGCTTCCGGTGAAATCACCATCAAGTATCCGGGTCCGGACACACCGGTTCTGCAACCAGGGGTCATTTACCATCCCAGCAAGCCAGTCGAACCCAACCCGCCTTCTGATACACCCCCTCTCGTCGCCGTCGACACACCACTGACCTATGACGAAAGAGGCACCGTGATCCTCAAGCCACAAGGCTGATTGCACCGCAAGATTGAGCCCATTCAACCTCTGAATGGGCTTACACACCCGTCAAACAAACTCAACGCAACTTCACCGCCGTACCCGTCGCAAACACAACAACCATCCCGCCCTTCCCGCCGGGCATACTGATCTCAAAGTCCACCCCGACCACCGCATCCGCCTGCAAAGCACGCGCACGCTCCCGTATTTCTTCGGTCGCCTGAATACGCGCCTCCTTCAAAGCGCGCTCCAGCGTCTGCGAACGGCCGCCAAAAAAGTCGCGCATACCAGCGAACATGTCACGGATCACATTGACGCCCTGCACCGATTCGGCACTGACGATATCCAGGTAGGCCGCGATCTGCCGGCCTTCAATGGCGTGAGTGGTGGAAATGATCATGGAATGTCGTCCCTACAAGGATGAATAAATTCGCGATTGTAATAGCTCAAAGCAGACTTCACGCCGCTGCCAATAAAATCCAGACACCAGAAACCACAAAACCCCTGACTTCTTTCGAAATCAGGGGTTTTGTGTTTACTGAATATGGCGGTGAAGGAGAGATTCGAAACCGCCCGATTGCGATTTTCGCGACATCGCCCCCCAGTTTATAAGGGTTTCAGGGCGATAGTTAGCGCGCAAGCGGTCCCACGGCGGTCCCATGAGTTTGTGCGGCAGTCGAATAAGCCAAGGGCCATAGAGGGATATCCCTTTTTTCGGGTGCGGCATCGGAAAAAGGTAATTTCAGTAACTTAATCAACTGACCGGCCTGAGAGCCTTGATTTAACTGGCCTGCAAGGGATCGGCCCAAGGTAATTTTTAAGTAATGTAGAGGTAAGGTAATTACCTTTTAAGGAAGTAATTTTTCCATTTATTCACTCCTTACAAATCAATCACTTACGTTCAAATTACCTTTTTCATTACTTAAAATTACTTTCTGAAGTAATCCCGCAAAGCCAATGAATACGGGGCTTTCAGCGGTATACCGATATCCGAATTACCACATTACTTTTTTCCGACTCCGCTCCTGAAAATCAGCGCCTGACGGTGCCTCATGTCTGACGAACAAACGAGCCAGGAAAATGCATCGAGGTGCCCTACCTTCGCAGGGATTTGCAGGCGTTTTGTCTCATTCATTCAGTATCACAAAGCCCACGCGTGGCTGCGCTCAGCGGATCGCAGGGCTGCGGAAAAAAAGACCCATTTAGCCCGCAGGCGAGGTGGGGGGACGACGGCGCGCGCCAGGCGCGAGCAGGCCTCGCTGGCTTCTCTTGTGGCACGCCACCCCCCGAGACCCGAGCAGCTCGTCGCCTCCCGCTCGCGTCCTCACCCTCACTCAACTACTGTACAAAAAACCAGTATCCGTACAGTGATTGAACCTCATGAACTTCGACCAGACCAAGGCGCTCAGACTTCAGCAGTGGCGCTCGACTCTTGATGACCTCGACTTCCGAATGCAGAACCCGGAAGCACACCGTGAAACGCTCCACTCAATGACTTCGACACTGGCGGCAGAAGGCCTGATCGACCAGCTCCAACAGTTTGATATGAACGAACTGGCGGATGCCGCGTACTGGCACGCTGTAGAGGAGCTTGAATGCTCCCCTGATCGATATCGCGGATCGTCAAGTTATGACGTAGTGAGGATTGCCACTGGTGAATTATTTGGAACGATCAGCCGCACGATCTTTGACGAAGCAACTCATAAATCGCGCAGTCCTATCCATGCCTATGATGGCAAGGTGTACCCGCATGCGAATGGAGCAGAGTTTGCTCTGAACATCACTGGAGAGATCGGTAGAATTACTGGCCTCACGTTGACGATGCATGATGGACTGCAGTTCAGACTGGTCGAGACGGCGCGCACCATCAATGGAGCAACCTACAAGCCACTTAGAGATCCGGAAATTTTCCGATGGATGATAGACGTCGCTCAGGTCGCCCGAGAGATTCGCAACATTCACATGTTCGAAAGGCTGCGCCCATTCATTGAGTTGGCCCGATTTTGTATCTGTCCAACTTGCCTTGATCATTTCGCGAAATGCGAAGACTGTTTAACATGTTCTGGAAAGGGCTTTGTAACAAAGCTATAGTGCATCGGGAACGACAACTACGATAGAAACAAACCACTGATCTCGCTCAGGGGTAATCAAGGTCAAACATGAAAAACTTAAGAGATTATGACCCTATCTGGATGGGTGTCTTAACAGGCTTGGCAGCTTTGGTCTTGTGGTATTTCTCTAGTCTTGCAATCGACAAAGCAATTACTCCTTCTACAGATAAAATCTGGCCATTCTTTTCTGCCGGCCTTGGCGCTTTCTCTGGATCTTACTTTGCGTATTTATTTAGAAAGCACGAGGAAGAACAAGCGAAACTAAAAAAAGAAAAATCGCTTTAGATACTTGTCTCTTCACATCATTCAGACAATACAACGCCATGCTTCAAATTAAAAACTGCTTTGACGGTTTTGATACAGACCTTGAACAAGCGTTCACAATGCAGGCGTACAAATTCCCTGACTACAAGGATGTACGAATTGATTTTGACAGCCTGAATTTTTTAATTGATTTAGGTGAAGTCAAACACCTTCTCGATCTAACTACTGAACAGGAACGATTTGAACAAGCTGTTGCCAGCATGGAGATGAGAAATAACTTTCACGCCGAACACCTCCAACCGGCGCTTGAAAAACATGATATTGACGGAAAAGTACTGACACGAGAAAACATCAAAACTCTAATCGGACCACGCCTTTTTTATACTGCAATAAACAATGCCAAACAGACCCACGAAATGGTTTGTGAAAACCTGAACTCAAATCATCAACTCCATCTAACCACTTGGAATATCGCAAAAAAAATATTCCCTGAACACGCTTTTTTATTACCATCACCAATTTCCCCACCAACAATCGACAGCAAACGAGAGGACTGAATACTTAGAATTTAAATATACCGTCAAAAAAAGCCGCCCTAGAGGCGGCTTTATCAAAGATATTATAATTGCATCAACTCAAAACAAACCGCCTAGGGCGGCAGGTTCCCAGTTCATAATCACGAGTTCCCCACTGACCTCCGCCTTGCCCTGACGCTGATTTGTGCTGCTGTACCTGATATCCACAGTCTCGAAATGGAAGCCTTCAAACACCCGCCGAATGTCCGGATGATCGTTGATGCTGACCATCACCTTCCCTTTGCAGCGCCGCATGAAGTCGGCCATGCGCTCATAATTTTCAAAGGGGAAGTCAACGCCGTAACCAGCAGTCTGCCAATAGGGCGGATCCATGTAGTGAAAGGTGTGCGGTCGATCGTAACGCTCCGCGCATTCAAGCCAGGACAGGTTTTCAACGTAGGTTCCAGACAGGCGCTGCCAGGCGGCTGACAGGTTCTCCTCGATCCGCAGCAGATTGATGGCAGGCCCAGTCGTGGCAGTCCCGAAGGTCTGCCCGCTGACTTTGCCGGCGAAGGCATGGTGCTGCAGGTAAAAGAATCTGGCTGCCCTCTGGATATCAGTGAGAGTTTCCGGCCGGGTCATCTTTTGCCATTCGAAGACTTGACGTGAACTAAGCGCCCACTTGAACTGCCGCACAAATTCCTCCAAGTGGTTCTGTACAACTCGATACAGCGTCACCAGGTCGCCGTTAATGTCGTTGAGAACCTCAACGGGCGCCGCCTGTGGTCGCATGAAGTAAAGCGCGGCACCACCAGCAAAAACCTCGACATAGCATTCGTGCGGTGGGAAAAGTGGAATGAGGCGATCAGCCAAGCGGCGCTTGCCACCCATCCATGGAATTATCGGTGTGCTCATAAGTGATCCTTGTTTCGAAAATTGGATTCGCTTAGGCTTCGCACCCCCTGCGCAGTGGGGCGAGGCCTTGGTTGGAGCACTCGGGTTGTTCGAGTGTTTCAGCGACGACCCGGTGTTGACGCACCGGGTCGTCGCCTCGTTTACTGCGCGGGGGCTTTTACGCCTCCCCGCCTACCTCGTAGGGTTTGAATCTCATAATCTCTTCACCCAGCCAATCGTTCAGCTGAGTCATTCGCGTCTGGATTGGCTCGAGCTCATTAGCCGCGTAGATCTGGGCTGCTTCCCGAATCGATCCGAATCCGCCCGCGTTCTGCGGAACAATGCCCATCAACTGCGGCGGTATCCGCAGGCTAGCCAACACGTCATCCCGCGTCTGATTCTTGATCGAGTTGAATTCATCCTTCGCCGCAACCTCGCTCACGGGGATCAGCTGAATCCCGTCCTTCTTGCCGGTCGGCGAGTAAACAAACAAATTCCGGAAATTGCCTGGCCCCTTCGATTCCTTGAGTGCTTTGCGCAACGCATCAATGTCCGCCTCGGTCTGCGCCGCGTCTGTCATGTACAAGATGAACCCGGCGTGGCTCCCGTTCTCGTAGTACTTGCGCCGGAACAACGTCGCCGACTCATTCAACAGCGCCGACTGCAACGCGCTGATCCACTCCGGCAGCCCATAAATCTCCTGATGCAGATCCGCCTCACGCAGATGAAAAATGCTGTCCGGCTCAAACGCATGCTCATCCTTCCACCCTCGCACCTGATAAAACTGCCCATCCGGCCCAGGGCGCATGTACTTAGCCAACGGCGTCTCCAGCTTGCGAACCCCGCCCAACCGCGAACGTCGCCCCTCCAGATAACCATTGCCCAGACACAGGAAGTCCAGGGCGAACTGCTCAAACGAAGCTCGCGACAGCAGCGGATGCGGGATAAACGTCTTGCTCAACAGGTTGCGTTTGAACATCAAACCCGAGTGCAGATGCACACTCGCCCCCACCGACCTGGCCAACCCATCCAGCGACAACAGCGGCTCATACCACCGCCCGTTGAACCAGCACTCCAGATAGTCGAACACCTCCCGGCCACCCAACACCGGCGCCGGCTCGCCGAAGGAAAATACCTGCGTTCCAGCGCCGACAGCGGGAGTGGTCGCGGGCAACGTCTGGTTGGCCAATTTTTCGGTCATCAGTAAATCTCCATGCGCCCGGTGTTGGCAGTGGTCTGCCCCTCAAGCGGTTCGTGGTGCAATGCGTGAAAGAGCGCCCAGGCCAGGTCGGCGTGGCCGGTGTTGTCGTTGCGGCCGGCGGTGTAGGTGTACTGGCGTCCGCCGGCGGTGACGGTTTTGCGTATCGCCATCAGCGACTGGGCCATGTCGGTCCAGCCGGCATCGAATTCGAGTCGGCCCTTGTGGATCACGTCGTAGGCCTTGAGTACCAGCCGGGTTTTGACTTCGGGCGAGTAGCTGAAGGTGGTCACAGCCGGGAAGAACTGGCGCACCAGCTGGGCCACGCCGCTGCCCAGACCGGTCACGTCGATGCCTATGTAGGTCACCCAGTAGCGGTCGCAGACGCTCTTGATGAAAGCCGCCTGTGCGGCGAAATCCATGCCCCGGAACTGGTGGCGTTCGAGGATGCGGAACTTGCCCCCCGGTACCAGTGGCGGCGCGACCACAACCATCCCGGAACAGTCGCCCGTCTCAGCCGGGTCGTAGCCAATCCATACCTGTCGATCTCCGAACGGGCGCATGGCAAAAGGTTTGTAGTCCTCGGCCCACTCGACCCAGCTGTCCACCATGCACGACTGCAACAAGGTCAGCGGGAAGATGCTCGCGCCGTCGTCGACGAACTCGCACATCAGCAGGTTGGCGAACGCCTCGGGACTGTATTCGCGGCGCAGCTCTTCGATGTCGAACAGATCGCACCCGCCCCGCTCCGCGTCCAGAATCGTGACGATCTGCCGCCACAACCGATCCTCACAGAACCGGCCCTGCTGGAGCGCGCCGTGGGACACATCAACCTTCGTATGCTGCGCGGCGGGCTTGCCCTTGTTGAAGCGCTCTCCCGTCCAGAAGGTGTAGGCCTCATGGGCCATGCTCGATGGCGTGGAAAAGTAGGTCTTGCGCCACTTTTTGTGCATCGCCATGCCCGAAGCGACCTTGTTCAGCTCTTCAAACTTGAACGTCCAGAAGAACTCGTCGAAGTAGAAATTGCCGTGATAGCCCCGGGCGGTACGCGCGTTGGTGCCGAGGAAAAACAGCTCGGCGCCGTTGGGCAGAACGATGGGATCGCCAGTCAGCTCGACGCCGATCACCTCACGGCAGAACGCCTGAATGTAGCCCCGGAACAGATAGGCTTGGTTCTTCGAGGCCGACAAGAAAATCTGGTTGCGCCCGGTGTCCAGCGCATCAATGAACGCCTCACGGGCGAAGTAGTAAGTCGCGCCAATCTGCCGGCTCTTGAGGATGACGCGGGTGCGCTGATTACCAGCGCGGTACCAGTCCTTCTGATAGTCGAAACAGCCATCGATGAAGGCCTCGCGCAGCAGCTCGATCTGGTCTTCATCAATCTCGTTTTTGACCGCCTTCTTCTTCGGCTCGGCGTTGCGCTTGGCCAGGTTCGGGTTGAGGTCGGTTTCGGTACCGCCCCCCTGAAAGCGCTGGATCCGCGCTTGGCGCTCCAACTGCCGGTGCAGCAGGTCGATCTCTTTGAAGTCGCCGCCGCTCTTGTTGTCCTTCAGGATCAGTTGCACCAACCGCGCTTCCAGTGCCCCACCGATACGCTCAACGTTATCGGCGCGGTCCCACTCGTCTCGGGCCTTCCAGCTGTGTAGCGTTTTTTCCTTTTCGCCCGTAGCCTCAGCAATCTCGCAGATGCGCCAACCCATCCAGTAGAGAAACTTGGATTGGCGGCGTGGGTCGATAGGCAACAGTTCGGTCGTAGTCATGGCCGCGATGCTGCCGCCCGCGCCCGCGACTCAATAGCGCTTCCCCTTGTAGTCCCCGCCCCTACAGTCCCGCCTCGTTGCCGCAACTCGCGCGCGTCACGACCATGCCCCTCATCGCATCGCTTTAAGCGCCCAACGCATTGAGGATTCCCGGCATGAAGAAATTTCGCAGCAACTGGTTCCGCGTCGCCGTCGAGGGCGCTACCTCAGACAAGCGCACCATCAAACGCAGCTGGCTGGAACAGGCTGCGAAGAACTTCAACCCGTCCACCTATGGCGCCCGCATTTGGCTGGAGCATTACCGCAGCGTGCTGCCCGACAGTCCGTTCAAGGCCTACGGCGACGTGCTGGCAGTGAAGACCGAAGAAGTGGACATGAACGGCCAAAAGAAACTGGCGCTGTTCGCCCAGGTTGAGCCGACGCCTGAACTGATCGCCATGAACAAGGCGAAGCAGAAGATTTACACCTCCATCGAAATTGACGACAGCTTCTCCGATACGGGTGAGGCGTACATCGTCGGCCTGGCGGTGACCGACTCGCCTGCCAGCCTGGGTACCGACGTCCTCGCGTTCTCTGCTCAAAAACCCGAAGCCAATCCGTTCAAGGATCGCCATTACTCCGCGACCTCGATGTTCACCGAGGCTGTCGAAACCGAACTGACATTCGAAGAGATCGAGGAAAAGCCGAGCATCGGCGCCCAGCTTTTCAGCAAGGTGCAAAACCTGCTCAAAGGCAAACAGACCAAGGACGACAGCGAGTTTTCCCAGATCAGTGATGCCGTCGAAGCCGTCGCCGAACACGTCAAGGACCTGCCGGACCAACTGAGCGCCGAGAAGAAATTCTCCGTAGGCCTGAGTACCCGACTGGATCAATTGAGCAAGGACTTCACCGAGTTGAAGACCAAGCTCTCCACCACCCAAGACCACAACCAAAAGACGCGCCCTCCGATTACCGGCGGCGATAACTCGGTCGTGACCGACTGCTGACAGTCAGCCCCACCAAAGCCCCGAAAAACGAAGGACGACCACCATGCGTAACGACACACGAGTTCTGTTCAACGCTTACCTGCAACAGCTTGCTCAGCTACACGGCGTGAGCGACGTCACCACCAAATTCACCGCAGCACCAAGCGTTGCCCAGACGCTGGAAACCCGCATTCAGGAATCCAGCTCGTTCCTCAGCTCGATCAACATCTATGGCGTATCTGAACAGTCCGGCGAGAAGATCGGCATCGGTATCGACGGCACCATTGCCAGCACCACCGACACCACTGTGAAGGATCGCGAACCCCGTGACCCGAGCAGTCTGGACAATCGCGGGTATACCTGCACGCAAACCAACTTCGACACCGGCCTGCGTTACCAGAAGCTGGATCAGTGGGCGAAGTTCAAAGACTTCCAGGCGCGTATCCGCGACGCGATCATCAAAGCCCAGGCACTCAACCGGATCATGATCGGCTGGAACGGCACCAGCCGTGCCGCCACTTCGAACCCGGCCACCAACCCGCTGTTGCAGGACGTCAACATCGGTTGGTTGCAAAAAATGCGCACCGAAAACGAAGCCCGCGTTATGGCCGAGGTAGCGGCTGGCAGCGGCAAGATCGAAATCGGAGCCGGTAAGGACTTCGAGAATATCGATGCGCTGGTTGTCAGCATGGTCAACGAGTTCATTGACCCGTGGTATCAGGAAGACACCGATCTGGTGGTCATCTGCGGGCGTCAGCTGTTGGCAGACAAGTACTTCCCGATCATCAACAAAACGCAGGCACCGACTGAAATGCTGGCCGCCGACATCGTGACCAGCCAGAAACGTCTGGGCAATCTGCCGGCCGTGCGCGTACCGCACTTCCCGCCTAACGGCCTGCTGGTCACTCGCCTCGATAACCTGTCGATCTACTGGCAGGAAGGTACCCGACGCCGCACCGTCGTCGACAACGCCAAACGCGACCGCATCGAGAACTTCGAATCGGTAAACGAAAGCTATGTGATCGAAGACCTTGGCTGTGCGGCCATGGCCGAAAACATCACCTTGGCTTGAGGGCGAAGACCATGACCAACCCTTGCCGTCGTCATTTTCAACGCGTCACTGCCGCCAAGGAGGCGGCAGCCGTTGAACCTACTCAAACCATGGCCGGCGCCACGGCCTACGAACATCAGCTCAACCAACTGCTGCAAGACCGCCTGCGCCTGAAACAGGTGCAATCGAACCAAGGCAAGGCCGAACTCAAACGTCAGCTCCTGCCTGAGTACATCCCATATGTGCAGGGCGTGCTGGACGCTGGCCAAGGTGCACAAGACGAAGTACTGACCACCATCATGGTCTGGCGCTTCGATGCCGGCGACTTCACCGGTGGCCTCGACATCGCCCAATACGTGCTGCAACACAAGATGGTCATGCCCGACCGCTTCGCCCGCACGCTTGGGTGCCTGGTCGCCGAAGAAGTCGCGACCGCCGCGTTCAAGGCGC
Organism: Pseudomonas sp. H1_D05; assembly: GCF_054682705.1. Classification (NCBI taxonomy): domain Bacteria; kingdom Pseudomonadati; phylum Pseudomonadota; class Gammaproteobacteria; order Pseudomonadales; family Pseudomonadaceae; genus Pseudomonas; species Pseudomonas sp. H1_D05. Next base: position 3,882,310 of record NZ_CP162825.1, on the reverse strand, counting down.
AGAAGGTCGGAGAGCCGTTCGACTTGGCCATCCTGCACCGCACTGCTGAACTGACCGACACCGAAGACATGCCCGACCAGGCACGCGCCAAGCTGTTCCTCGCCATGGGCCGCGCCACGTTGGAAGGCCTCACCGACGATCAACCCGGCCAACCGGGACAAGTTCAGGCCGGCATCGATTTGTTGAAGAAAGCCATCGACCTGCACGACGCCTGCGGTGGCAAAAAGGATCTGGAGCGGGCTGAACGCCTGCTCAACAAACTCGCTGCCGCTGGCAGCTAACCGAGCGTCCCCACGCACCCCGCCGGCTCGGGGCGGATCGGCCAGGCCGCTCCTCCTGAACGTGAAGCCCCGACCACCGGCGACCTACAACAGAGCGCAGATTCATGAGCGGATTCGTAGCGGGCGGCAGTACTAGTCCGGCCTCCAGCGGCCACATCAACACCGACCCCTTCTGGCCATCGATCGACCTCGACGACGTGCGCGGTACCTTACGCATTGACTCCAGCGTCACGCCGATCCGTCTGGAAACCGCGACCATCGCCGCCGCCATCAGCGTGAACCGCGAGTTCGCCGCATGGCGCCGCGCCAAGCAGGCCGAAGGCTACGACACTCTTGCGGACGTACCGGCCGAGCAGATCGAGGACAAGTCTGAACTCGTCCACCTCTACCAACGAGCGATCTATGCCGCGACCGGCGCGGAGATCTGCGAGCGCTACCGCTCCTACGACAGCACCAACAGCGGCAACCAAAACGCCGAAGAGCTGACACCGAGCATCGACGAACTGCGCCGCGACCAGCGCTGGGCCGTACGCGACTTCCTCGGCCTCGGCCGTACCACTGTGGAGCTGATCTGATGGCCGTCAGCATCCCCGCCCAACAAAACGACACCGTCGATGCCCTGTGCTGGCGTCACTACGGCCGCACCGCCGGTGTCACCGAAGCAGTACTCGAAGCCAACCCCGGCCTTGCCGACCACGGCCCGACCTTGCCGCAAGGCCTCCTGGTGCAAATGCCAGAAGCCCAAGCCGCCGCCCCGCAACGGCAGATGGTGAACCTATGGGACTGAACCGCCCGCACCGCGCCCTTGAACCCAACCACTCTGGATCATGGAATGAAACGCATGCCTGACCGTCCCGACACCTGGGCCTGGCTCGCCGCCTGGCTCGAACAGAACTGGCCCGCCATTTACTCCGGCCTGCTGGCCGTTGTCATTGCGAGCCTTCGAGTGATCTACGGCGGCGGCACCGTGCGCCGCATGGTGATCGAGGCTCCCCTTTGCGGCGCACTCGCTTTGTCCGCCAGTCACGGGCTGTCACTGCTGGGGATTCCAGCCTCGACTGCGCCGTTCTTCGGAGGCGTCATCGGGCTGCTCGGCGTCGAGGGCACGCGCGCGGCCGCCAAGAAGATTTTCAACCGCAAGGTAGAACAGCTATGACGCCCCTTCGCCACGGTGACCGCTCGCAAGCGGTGCGCAATCTGCAAAAGAGCCTCAACCAACACGGCGCCAAACTGAACGTCGATGGTGATTACGGCGACGCCACGGAACACGCCGTGCGCGCCTATCAACTCAAGGTTGGTTTGGTGGCTGATGGCGTTGCCGGCAGCAAAACACTGAGCGCGCTCACCGGCACCGACTGCCAGCAACTGCTGAAGAACGCCGACCTGGTCAAAGCCGCCGAACGTCTCGGCGTGCCGCTGGCCAGCGTCTACGCGGTCAATGAAGTTGAGTCGAAAGGCGCCGGCTTCCTCGACAACGGCAAACCGGTGATCCTGTTCGAACGGCACATCATGTATCGCCAACTGGCGAAGGTTCGGCACGAAGGCGATGATCTCGCCGCACTCAAACACCACGCTGATCAGTTGGCCGCAACCAACCCGGCCATCGTCAATCCGAAATCCGGCGGCTATGCCGGAGGCAGCGCTGAACACCAGCGCCTGGCGACCGCTCGCCTGATCGACGACACCGCCGCACTGGAATCCGCGTCATGGGGTGCGTTCCAGATCATGGGATTTCACTGGCAGCGCCTGGGGTACAACAGCGTGCAGGAATTTGTCGCCGCCATGAGCGCGGGAGAATCGCAGCAGTTCGACGCGTTCGTCCGTTTCATCGAGACCGATCCGGTGCTGCACAAGGCGCTGAAGGGCCGCAAATGGGCCGAGTTCGCCAAGCTCTACAACGGGCCGGACTATCAGCGAAACCTTTACGACATCAAACTTCAGCGCGCCTACGAACGGCACGACGACTGCGGTTGCGGGCAGGCGGTGGCGGCATGATCGACTTCGACGCGGTGCAGCGGCTGAACGTACAGGACGGTGATCTGCTGGTAGTGCCAGAGAACAGCGATCAGCAGGACATGGTGCAGTTGCGCGACGCGCTCCGCATCCAGAACCCTCAGCGCAAAGTCATCATCATTCGGGGACCGATCCAGCACATGGACATCGGCGACATGAATCAGCTTGGCTGGTACCGGGCGTGAGCATCCTGCGGCAGGCCTTGCTCGGCGTTGCATTGCTTGCAACGCTGGGGCTGCTGATCTGGAGTCAGGAGCTGCGCATCAGCGGGGCGAACAAAGACACGCAACTGGCCGAGCAAGACGCCAGCCGCGCTCAAGAACAAGCCGAACACAACCTCGCCAACGCCAACGCTTTGCGCGACACCCTGAAACAGGAACGCAACGCCCAGACCACCCTGCGTGCGCAACAGGATCAACTGCGCCAAGGCCTGGCGAAGCGCGAACTCACCATCGAGGCTCTGAAACGTGAAAACGCCGATCTACGCAATTGGGCTGCCCAGCTTTTGCCTGATGCTGCTCGCCGGCTGCGCGAGCGCCCCGCCTTCACCGGCGCCGACGCTTATCGTCAGTGGCTGTCCGGCCGTGGTGCCGTGCACGCTTCCGGCGACCAAGCCGCGCAGTAACGGTGATCAGCTCACCGACCAAGATCGCGTTGAGGCCGCGTGGGCAGACTGTGCGAGCCAGGTAGACATGGTTTACCAACACCAGCAGGCCCGACCATGAACAAGCCCGACAGCCTAAAAGCGCACCTGCTCGCCACCGTGGCCGAACTCAAGCACAACCCCGACCGACTGTTGATCTTCATCGACAACGGCAAGATCCGCTGCACCGCCGCGCAGACGCTGTCGTTCGAGTACAGCTTCGACCTGCAGGTCATCCTTACCGACTTCGCCGGCCATCCCGACAGCGTAATGCTGCCGCTGCTTGGTTGGTTGAGCGTTCACCAGTCCGAGCTGCTGGAGAATCTGAGCAAGGCCGCTGACGGCATCCAATTCGAGGCTGACATTCTCGACAACAGCAAAGTGGATATGAGCCTGACGCTGCCGCTGACGGAGCGTGTGGTTGTGGGCAAGGATGACCAAGGCAACACCACCATTCGACATCCCGGCGAGCCGCAACGGGCCGCGGATTTTCTTGATCCGAACTGGATACCTGGCGCGCAGGGTACTGGTAGTGAGTGGGTGCTGCCGAAATGACCACCCGATTGGAAACGCTGGAGGATTGGGCCGCCGGCCTACTGGGTCAACTGGAACCGGCATCGCGCAACAAATTGGCCCGCAGCATCGGCCAGGCCCTGCGTCGCAGCCAACAACTGCGAATCATCGCCCAGCGCAACCCGGACGGGAGCAAGTACGCGCCACGAAAGCAACGTAATCTGCGGGGCAAGCAAGGACGAGTGAAGCGAAAGGTGCAGATGTTTCAGAAGCTGCGCACGGCGAGCTTTTTGAAGGTCCAAGGCGATGGGAACACTATCAGCGTAGGATTCACGGGCAGAATCGCAAGAATCGCTAGGGTTCACCAATATGGATTGAAAGATCGAGCCGAACGGGGAGCGCCAGACGTAAGATATGAACAGCGGCAACTCCTAGGATTTACCGAAGCGGATCTTGATCTGATCCGCGACGGACTATTGGCACATCTGATTCATCATGAAGGTTAGAATTTTGTACCTGGAGGATGCAGCCGAAGTCGAGGAAACATACCTGTTTCTAGCCCATGACTGAAAACCTTGTTGAACGCCTCATAAAAATGCTCATCACCTTCGATAAAGCGAGTGTACTGGTGCAGTTCCGTGTATGACAAAGGGATACAGGCTACCCCTGTCGCCTTGTAAAGCTCCAACATGGGAGGAGTATACTCATCATAATCATCATCAAAAAGTTCTCTCACTACCACCAGCGCATATATTCGCTTACCCGTCAAATCCAACTCAATTTCATTTCCATCTATCAAAAACACAAACGGAACGGTCCTCTTCAAATAACCAATAGCCCCTCTTACTTGACCAAGCCCACCCTTCAGAGACTTATTGGTTGCATTTCGCTTCTTCTCAATGGTTTTATTTAACGTACTTTCAAGATTCTGATTATCTTTAGCCTGTATAAGAATCACGCTACGAGCAGTCACCACCAAGACATCGACCACTTCTTCTTTATCATTCACTCTCAGAGGGGCAAGATAGATTTCTTTAGATTTAAATGTACGCTGAAGCAAAGCGACAATTTCTTTTTCTTGAAACGGTCCCGGTTCACTACGCTCTAAAGGAGCCGAACTAAATCCCGCACTGCCATGATAGTCATGAGCATCAGGGCGCATATCGAAGTATATGATGTCATCAGGCATAAGGGATTCTGTAAATGTCACCTTGATGGCTGAGGCATCATCTGCTGGGCTGCTTAATCGAAACCACTCAGCCATACGATCAAGTATCAAGCTTTGATTCAAACCCTCAATAGAAGGAACAACAGCCCCTCTTAACATATCTTTGTGTCGCTTAGTTGAATGGAATGCGGTTCTATACGCCAGCATTTCCCTTCCAAGCTCATCGAAGAAATGAACATCAACTATTGGCGCTTGGAACAACAAAGAAAAATCCTTAGCCATCAGTTCCTTTATAAGCGCGCCACCTGACGTATAGGGGTGACGTTGATCATCAAAAAAAGCCGCTAGGAAGGCGAGCGATCGAACGCCTGGAATCTCGTATGGTATGAGATAGATAAGAAAGCCCTGTCTTACCTTTGCCGTTAAGATTGCTTCCTTAGAGGTTTTCACAATCAATTTCGGGATAGAGTCTCCCTTGATAGTTATTGGGAGCAAGCCGATAGATAATTCATGAACTTTACGCATCACGCTTGGATGCAGGATGGAAAGCATCAAATCACTCCTTGATACAACGATGTGTTCCATCACCTTAGCTTAGAAACGGGAACCTGTAGGTCGAGTCCTTACAGGGCTATATTGCTGAATTCATACGCGCGTGACGCCAACATCGGCGCCATGAACGACTTAGCCACCCTCGCCCGCCTGATCGAAAACCTCATCCGCCTCGGCACCATCGCTGCCGTCCAGATGAAGCCTCCCCGCGTGCAGGTCAAAACCGGATCACTCACCACCGGCTGGCTCCCATGGATCGCCGCGCGCGCGGGCGCCGACCGCGAATGGAACCCACCCACCGAAGGCGAGCAGGTCATCCTTTTCAGCCCATCCGGCCAACTCGGCAACGGCATCGTCCTGACCGGCCTGTTCAGCGACCACAACCCAGCCAACGGCGACCGCGAAGGCCTGCACCGCTGCACCTACCGTGACGGCACCGTCATCGAGTACGACAGCGTCGCTCACCACCTCAACGCCACACTGGCCGAAGGCGGCACCACCAACCTGATCAGCACCGGCGGCATCCACATCGTTGGCCCGATCACCCACGAAGGCGACTACACCCAAACCGGCAACCAGAACGTCACTGGTTTGGTCACCGTGTCCGATGATGTCATCGCGGCCGGCATCAGTCTGGTGAAGCACTTGCACGGCGGTGTCATGCCTGGCGGCGCGAAGACGGGGAAACCGGAATGAACCGAGAAACCGGCGCAGCCCTCGGCCTGGTCGAACACATCGCCCAGTCCATCACCGACATCCTCACCACCAGAATCGGCACCCGCGTCATGCGCCGCGAATACGGCAGCCTGCTCCCCGAGCTGGTCGATCAGCCGTTTAACGACTTCACCCGCTTGCAGGTCTACGCCGCCACCGTCATGGCGTTGATGCGCTGGGAAACACGCATCAGCCTTAGCCGTATCCAGTTCATCGGCGCAAACCTTCAGGGCCAAGCGGCGCTGGAGTTCGAAGGCACCATCGTCGACAACAATCAGCCGCTAAGCCTGAGCGTGCCTCTGCAACTGGGAGGCAGCGTATGAATACTTTCGTCGCCATCGACCTCGGCCAATTACCGGCGCCGCAGATCGTCGAACAGATCGATTACGAGCAGATCCTCGCCGAGCGCAAGGCCTACGCCGTGAGCCTTTGGCCGATCGAAGAACAACCCGAGATTGCCGCCCGGCTCAACATGGAGTCGGAGCCGCTGACCAAATTACTCGAGGAAAACGCCTACCGCGAAACCGTCTGGCGTCAGCGGGTCAACGAAGCTTCGGTTGCTAACATGCTGGCCCTGGCCAAAGGCACCGACCTCGAACAGCTCGCCGCCAACTTCAACGTGAAGCGCCTGGTCATTCAGGCTGCAAACCCAACAGCTGTGCCGCCCCTCCCCAAGCTAATGGAAAGCGACGACAGCCTTCGCGAGCGTGCGCAAATGGCATGGGAAGGCCTCAGCACCGCCGGCCCGCGCAACAGCTACATCTTCCATGCCCGGTCCGCTGACGGTCAGGTCGCCGACGCTACCGCCGAAAGCCCGGCCCCGGCCGAAGCCGTGGTCACCGTGCAATCCGTGCTGGGCGATGGCACCGCGTCGCCGGCACTGCTCGACAAGGTCAAGACGTACCTCAGCGACGACGACCGCCGCCCCGTCGCGGATCGCCTGACCGTCCAGGGTGCGGAGATCATCAATTACCAGATCAAAGCCAAGATTTACCCGCTGAGCAATGGCCCGGAAACCGAACTGGTCCTCGCAGCAGCCGAAGCCCAGTTGCTCCAGTTCGTGCATCAGCGCCGACGCCTCGCACTGGAGGTTTCCGAATCCATCGTGCACGCCGCGCTGCACGTCGAGGGCGTGCGCAAAGTCGTGCTGGAAGACTGGGAAGACATCGTCGCCACCAAGTACCAGGCGCCGTATTGCACGAGCGTGGAACTGACATTGGGGGTGGAGTAATGACCTATCAGTCACTGTTACCCGGCAACTCGACGCTACTGGAACGCCAAGCCGCGCAGGCCTTGGCAGAAATCCAGCGTGTGCCGATTCCGTTGCGCACGCTCTACAACCCTGACCAGTGCCCCCTGCCCTTACTGCCGTATCTGGCCTGGGCGTTTTCGGTCGATCACTGGGACAGCAAATGGTCAGAAGCCGCCAAGCGTGCCGCCTGCCGCGCCGCCTACTACGTCCATTCGCACAAGGGCACCATCGGCGCCCTGCGTCGTGTGGTCGAACCTCTGGGCTATCTGATCGAGGTCGCAGAATGGTGGCAGACCGTTCCACCTGGCACCCCCGGCACGTTCGCGTTGCGCATCGGCGTCCTCGACTCCGGCATCACCGAAGCGATGTACCAGGAACTTGTCTGGCTGATCGACGACGCCAAACCGCTTACCCGACATCTCACCGGCCTCGACATCGTCCTTGAAACCAAACTCGACGCCTTCGTTGGCTTCGCCGTTTACGACGGCGATGAAATCGACGTGTACCCCTGGAACACCCCGGATATCGACGTATCCGTCCAGGCTTACAGCGGCGTGAGTCTTTACACCCTCGACGAACTGGATGTGTACCCCCATGGTTGATCAGAACTCTATTTTCGGCGGCATGTTGACGACGCTGGGCGCCGCGAAGAAAACCAATTGCGACGCCCTCGGGATTCCGTGGGAGCCGCGTTACATGCTGATCGGCGATGCCAACGGCACCGACCCGGTACCCAGCCCGACGCAGACCAAGCTCATCAATCAGCGGTATCGCGCCCAACTCAATCAACTGCGCGTCTCCTCGACTGACGACAACGTCCTTATCGCAGAACTCGTCCTACCGCCCGACGTCGGTGGCTGGTGGATCCGCGAACTCGCACTTGAAGACAAGGATGGGATTTTTTCGGCCGTAGCCAATGTGGCACCCAGCTACAAACCGTTGCTCGGCCAAGGTTCTGGCCGCAATCAGGTGGTGCGGATGCACATCATCATCAGCGGCACCACAAATATTCAGTTGAAGATTGATCCGTCGGTGGTGCTCGCGACCCGGCAATACGTTGACGAATCGATCAAAAACACACTGCCGGAAGACAAGATCGCCGGCACCTTTGCACGGGTTAATGTCGACAAGCGTGGGATTGTTCTGTCAGGTGACAATCCCGATACGCTCGCAGAATTTGGCATCACTGACGTCTACACAATTACGCAAGTGGATGAATTACTCCCCCAGCAAGCGACCGAGACAAGGCAAGGGACGGCCAAACTGGCAACGCAAGGTCTGACTGACGCGGGCACCGATGACAAAACCATCGTGACCCCGAAGAAGCTGCGTTGGGGGTTTGCCAGTTTCTTTGCGAACAACGGCTATATCGTTCTCCCATCATGGTTGGGCGGGCTGATCCTCCAATGGGTTGGAACGACAAACCTTGGCTCACAGGGCGCAATCTCAACGTTTCCGCTGGCGTTCCCGACCGCGTGTTACGGCGTATGGCTGACTGGGGCGAACGGTTCGTCACCTGGCAGCATCTCGCTGGGCGCAAAAACACTCACGGGATTTGCAGCCTATTCCTCGATCCTGCCTTTCAGTTTCGGCGCGATTGCCCTTGGACGTTAAGGAGCCTCCATGAAAAGTTTTTACAGCCAGTCAACGGGATGCACCTACCTAGAGGGTTTGCATACAAACATGCCCGAGGATGCAGTACCGATTCCGGAGCAGAGAATGCTCTCCGTCATCGGCAACCCCGAACCGGGCAAGGTCCGCGTACACGATGAGTCGGGGTTACCCATCATGATTGATCCGTCTGCCGACTTGCTCGCCGACATCGAGCGCAATTGGCGTGATAGAGAGGTAGAGCGGATCTTGTGGCTTCGAGAGCGGCATCGCGATGAACAGGATCTGAGCCGACCGATGACGCTTACCTCGGATCAATTCAGCGAGTTGCTGAGCTACATCCAGACATTGCGTGATTGGCCGGCTCACCTGGACTTCCCGAATCAACAGGCTCGTCCGGTGGCACCGTCCTGGATCGCCGGACAAATTCAAGGGGCTGGCGCAAGTCTGTAAACCTCCTAGGTACAACCTCGTCCGCTCGCCCATCCGGCGCGCGCGCGGCAGCCTGTGCACTGTCATCCCATTTACTGCGCAGGCAAATCCATGGCCGATTATCTTCACGGCGTGCGGGTGCTCGAACTCAACGACGGCACCCGCCCCATTCGCACCATCCCCACCGCCGTCATCGGCATGGTCTGCACGGCCGACGATGCCGACGCTACCGTTTTCCCGCTCGATACCCCGGTACTAATTACCAACGTGCAAACCGCCGTCGGTAAAGCCGGCACCACCGGCACCCTCGCCGCCAGCCTGCAAGCCATCGCCGACCAGACCAAGCCCTACACCATCGTCGTGCGCGTCAAAGCAGGCGCCACCGAGGCGGAAACGGCCAGCGCGCTGATCGGCACCACCACCGCCGATGGCAAATACACCGGCATGAAAGCGTTGCTCGCCGCAAAGGCCAAAGTCGGCATGGTGCCGCGCATCCTCGGCGTGCCAGGTCTCGACAGCCAACCAGTAGCCACGGCGCTGGCAAGCATTGCCCAGCAGTTGCGCGCCTTCTCCTACGTCAGTGCCTGGGACTGCAAAACCAAGGAAGAAGCCGTCGCTTATCGCGAGAACTTCGGCGGCCGTGAAGTCATGGTGATCTGGCCGGATTTCCAGAACTGGGACACCGTCACCAGCGCCACGGTGAAAGCCTCGGCCGTTGCCCGTGCACTCGGCCTGCGCGCCAAGATCGATCAGGAAGTGGGCTGGCATAAAACCCTGTCCAACGTCGCGGTCAACGGTGTTACCGGGATCAGCGCCGACGTGTTCTGGGATCTGCAAAACCCGGCCACCGATGCCAATTACCTCAACGGCAACGAAGTCACCACCCTGATCAATGAGGGCGGCTTCCGCTTCTGGGGTAGCCGCACGTGCAGCGACGATCCGCTGTTTGCTTTCGAGAACTACACCCGCACCGCGCAGATCCTCGCCGACACCATGGCCGAAGCGCAGATGTGGGCCGTGGATAAGCCCATGCACCCGTCCCTGGTGCGCGACATGATCGAGAGCATCAAAGCCAAGTTCCGCGAAATGGTCGGCAGCGGCTACCTGATCGGCGGCGACTGCTGGTACCCGGAAGACATCAACGACAAGGACACGCTCAAGGCCGGCAAGCTCTACCTCGATTATGACTACACCCCCGTGCCGCCGCTGGAAGACCTGACCCTTCGCCAGCGCATCACCGACCGCTACCTGATCCAGTTCGCCAGCAAAGTGAACGCCTGAATCGGCGCTCCCCTGCGGGGGAGCCCGTACCCCGGAGACCAACGCCATGGCCATGCCTCGCAAACTCAAAAACATGAACCTGTTCAACGACGGCAACACCTACCAGGGCGTTGCCAAAAGCGTCACCCCACCGCCGCTCGGTCGCAAGATGGAGAGCTATCGCGGCGGCGGTATGAACGGGCCGGTCAAGGCCGATCTCGGTTTCTCCGATGACGGCATCCAGTTCGAATGGAAGACCGGCGGGCTGGATCTGATCGCGCTCAAGCAGTTCGGCAGCGTCAACGCGTCCGGTGTGCAACTGCGCTTCGCCGGCTCGTTCCAGCAAGACGACACCGGCGAAATCAGCGCCGTGGAAATTATCGTGCGGGGCCGTCACGAAACGATCGAGATGGGCGACGCGGCGCCAGGTGAAGACACCGAACACAGCATCACCACCACCTGCAGCTACTACAAGTTGATCGTCGACAACGAAGACATCATCGAAATCGACTTGCTCAACTTCATCGAGAAGGTCAACGGCGTGGACATGCTGGAGAAACAGCGTTCCGCCATCGGCCTTTGAACCACTCCCTAAATCCCTTACCTGGAGCACCACATGAACACCGAAGAAACCAATACCGAAGCCCTGCCGGCAGTCGATGACAATACCGTCATCCTCGATACCGCGATCCTGCGCGGCAAGAATCAAATCGACAGCCTCACCCTGCGCAAGCCGTGTTCCGGTGAGCTGCGCGGTGTGCACCTGGTGGATCTGCTGAACCTCGATGTCGCCGCCCTGCTCAAGGTACTGCCGCGCATCACCTCGCCGAGCATCACCGCCACCGAAGCCGCCGGCATGGACCCGGCCGACCTGCTCGCCTGCGGCAACAAGGTCGCGCATTTTTTGTTGCAGAAGTCGGTGAGGACGGACGCCTCCCTCGTTGCGTAGAGGACGCCATGGCCGATCTGGCCGTGGTTTTTCACTGGGCACCGGCTGATATGGATCAGCTCGGCCTGCAAGAACTGATGGACTGGCGCGAGCGCGCCGGGGTGCGGAGTTCCACCGATGGCGAATGATCTAAAACTTCAGGTACTGCTCAACGCGATTGACCGGGCGAGCGGCCCCCTGAAGGCCATCGACAAGGGCAGCATCGGCGCTGCCCGCGCACTCAAGGACGCGCGCGACCGTCTCAAGGAACTCAACGCTCAGCAGAAAGACGTCAGCGCCTGGCGCACCCAACGCGCCGCCGCTGAACAGACCGAAACCGCCCTCACCTCGGCCCGCGACAAAGTGCGCGCGCTCAGCCAGCAGTTTGCCGCCACGGGCGTTCCGACCAAGGCCTTGGCCAAGGATTTTCGCACCGCCGTGCGTGAGGCTCAGCGGCTCAAGGAACAGCACCAGCAGCAGTCCGAACAGTTGCAGACCCTGCGTTCGAAGCTGTACAGCGCAGGGATCAGCACCAAAGACCTCGGCACCCACGAACGCCAGCTGCGCGAGCAGATCGGCGCCACCAACACCACGATCAGCGAACAAGGGAAACGGCTGGTCGCGTTGAATGCCCAGCAAAAACGCATGGCCGCCGAGCGCGCCAAACTGGCGAAGACCCAAGGCCTCGCCAGCGACATGGCGGTCAACGGTGCCGCAGGGTTGGGTGTTGGCTACGCGGCCAGCCGCCCGATAGCCAAAGCCGTGGGTGCATTTGCACCGAACGAAGACTCAGCCACACAGCTGAAAGTGTCGATGATGGACAACACCGGCAAAGTCGCCGAGGACTTCCAGAAGATCACCGACCTCGCCACCAAACTCGGCGACCGCTTACCAGGCACCACCGCCGACTTTCAAGAAATGATGACCATGCTGCGGCGCCAAGGCCTCAGCGCGCAAAGCATCCTCGGCGGTACCGGCGAAGCGGCCGCCTACCTGGGCGTACAGTTGAAAATGCCGGTGGCCGAAGCCGCCGAGTTTGCCGCTAAGATGCAGGACGCCACGCGCACCACCGAGAAGGACATGATGGCGCTGATGGACACCATTCAGCGCGGGTTCTACTCCGGTGTCGATTCAACCAACATGCTGCAGGGCTTCAGCAAGATCGCCCCGGTGATGGACACCATCAAGAAATCCGGGATCGAGGCCGCGAATGAACTGGCCCCGCTGCTGATCATGATGGATCAGGCCGGTATGGAAGGCGGCGCCGCTGGTAACGCATTCCGCAAAATCTTTCAGGCCGGTCTCGACAAGGATAATGTCGGCAAAGCCAACAACATTGCCAAGGCGACTGGGAAGGACGTGTCTTTCAAGTTTACCGACGATAAAGGCAACTTCGCCGGCATTGAAAATCTCTACGCTCAGGTTGAAAAGCTGAAGGCGTTCAACGATGAAGACCGTGGGGCCATTATCAAAAAGCTGTTCGGGGACGACGCTGAGACGCTGACGACCCTTAACACAATGATGAACAAGGGGTTGACCGGGTACCACGAAGTTCAGCAAAAACTCCAGAGCCAAGCCGATCTGCGTACGCGGGTCAATGAACAGCTCAGTACATTGACCAACGTTATGGAAGCCGCCGAAGGCAGCTTCACAAACGCCATGGCCGAGTTCGGCGCCGCCGTCGCGCCGGAATTGAAAGAGCTGATCAACACCCTCGGTGAAGTCGCCAATAAAGTCGGCGCTTGGGCGCGGGAAAACCCAAAGCTCGCCGGTGGTCTGGTCAAAGTCGTGGCGCTGGTCGCGGGTCTGTCGTTCGTGTTCGGCGGCTTGGCCATCGGCATGGCCAGTCTGCTCGGCCCGTTTGCCGTGATCCGTTACGGCATGGCGATGTTCGGTATGCAGGGTGGTGGCACGTTGCGAGTCATGCAAAAGCTCGCCCCCACCATTACCGGTCTGGCCCGCAATGCCCTCCCCATGCTGGGCCAAGGCCTTCGCACGCTGGCCAGCACACTCAGCGGCGCACTGGTAACCGCCCTACGAACCGTCAGCATTGCCCTGTGGGGCCTCGCCACCAATCCGGTCGCCTTGGCCATCGCGGCCGTCGTCGCAGTTCTAGCGGGTGCGGCCTATCTGATCTACACCAACTGGGACGCGGTGAAGCTCTACTTCGGTAACGCCTGGACTGAGATCAAAGCCGGCTTCAGCGGCGGCATTGGCGGCATCCTCACCACGCTCGCCAACTTCAGCCCCATCGGCCTGATCTACCAAGCCTTTGCCGGCGTGCTGAGTTACCTGGGCGTAGATCTGCCGAGCCGCTTTACTGAGTTCGGCAACATGCTGGTCAACGGCTTGGTCAACGGATTGCTCGCAGGGTTGGGCCAGATCAAAAACGCCGTCAGCTCAGTGGCTGATTCGGCCATCAACATGTTCAAGGAAAAGCTCGGCATCCACAGCCCGTCCCGCGTGTTCACCGCGCTCGGCGGCTTTACCATGGCCGGGCTGACCCAAGGTTTGCAAGGTGGCCAGGATGGCCCGCTGGGCGCCATCACCGACATGGGCAAACAAGTCGTGTCGGCCGGGCAACGTGCGCTCGGCGCCGTGGCTGGCCCGCTCGGCGCCATCGGGCTGCCGCAGTTACCAACTGGCGCCGCCGTGTCCTCTTCAGTGTCGATCGACAATCGCGCGCCCATCAGCCCGGCGCCGGCCGCAGCCTACGACAGCCACGACACCTATGAAATCAACATCCACACCACGCCTGGCATGGACGAACGCGCCATCGCCCGCGCAGTGCGCGCCGAGCTGGCCCGCGTCTCCAGCGAAAAGAGCGCCCGCCAGCGCAGCAAACTGTCCGACCTCGGAGTAACCCGCCATGATGCTTGCCCTGGGCATGTTCGTTTTCAGCCTCTCCACCGCCGCCTACCAGGAACTGCAACGCCAGACCGAATGGCGCCACGCCAGCAGCAACCGCGTCGGAGCCGCGCCGGCCCGTCAGTTCGTCGGCCGTGGTGATGACTCCATCACCCTGCCCGGCATCATCCTGCCGGAACTTGCCGGCAGCGCCCTCAGCCTCGACGCCTTGCGCCTGATGGCCAACACCGGCAAGGCATGGCCCATGGTCGAAGGCAGCGGGAGAATATACGGGTTATGGATCATCGAAAGCCTGAGCGAAACCAAGACGATTTTCTTCCGCGACGGCACGCCGCGCCGCATCGAATTCACCCTCAGCCTCAAGCGCATCGATGATGACCGCATCGATCTGATCGGTGCCGGTACCAGCGCCGGCGTCAGCATCATGAGGGCGCTACTGTGATCGATGCCGCCCTCTCCCGCGTCACCGGCTTTCTGGACAAGACTATCGAACGTTACAAGCGCGAGGCCGCCTACCCGGTGCCAGCGTTCCGCATCAGTGTGGACGGCAATGACATCGCCCAACTGATCAGCCCGCGCCTGATGAGCCTCGACCTGACCGACAATCGCGGCATCGAGGCCGATCAACTGAGCATCACCCTAAGCGACCACGACGGGCTGCTCGCCATCCCACCCAAGGGCGCGGTGGTTCGGTTGTGGCTCGGCTGGAGTGATACCGGACTGGTCGACAAAGGCACCTACACCGTCGATGAAACCGAACACTCCGGCTCCCCCGACGTGCTGAGCATCCGCGCCCGATCCGCAGATCTGCGCAAAGGCCTGAAAACCAAACGCGAACGCAGCTGGAGCAACACCACGCTCGGAGACGTGTTGGGCGATATCGCCTTGGGCAACGGTCTGACCGCAACCATCGCCGGCGCTCTCGACGGCTTACCCATCCTGCAACTTGACCAGGCCAACGAATCCGACGCCAACCTGATCAGCCGCGTCGGTGAAGAGTTCGACGCCGTGGTCACCGTTAAAGCCGGTTGCCTGCTGTGCCTGCCCGCCGGCGGTGGAAAGACCGCCAGCGGCGCCGAGCTGCCCCACATCACGCTTACCCGCGCCGACGGCGACCAGCACCGCTACCTGCAAGCAGACCGAGATAGCTACGACGGCGTGCGCGCTTACTTCTACGATGTGAACAGCGCCAAGAAACAAGAAGCCATTGCCGGCGGCGGCGAGAACCTCAAAGATCTACGCCACACCTACAGCGACCGACAATCTGCCTTGCGCGCCGCGCGGGCCGAGTTCAACCGCCTGCAACGCGGCAGCGCCACGTTGAGCTACACCTTGGCGATGGGTCGCCCCGACCTGATTCCCGAACTGACCTACACGCTCGAAGGTGTGAAGCCGGAGATCGATGAAATCATTTGGTACGGCGGGAACGTGCAGCACACGCTCAGTGCGGACAACGGATACACCGTCAGCCTGGAGCTGGAGAGCAAGCTGCCGGAGGACACGGTTGAGGACTTGGCCGAAGAAAATAAGGGAGACTTCACTGGGATCATCGCATACTACCGCGACAAAAAAACAGGAAGGGAAAAGACTGTAACAGCGGGGAATCAGAGTAAGCCGCATCGATTGCGGTGGTTGTATGCAAGTGAAAAAACAGCCAAACGCGCCGTACAAAGAGAAAACGCGCGTCTAGCTGCTCAAAAAAATAAATAATTATTAACGTAACTATTGCGTACTCAGGACAATCTGTGGGCGAGTTCTACAATCTTACGATACCCCCTCAAAATCACTCTCTCCTCCTCATGACCCTGTGCTAAAACGCTCTCTCTCCAACCCTTCGCATTATTATACATATCGCGGTATTCGTCATGGCTAGCATGTATAAAGCGAGTATAAAAAACAGCTAGATCACCGACACTCTCGTGACCACTCGAAAATGTAAACGTTACTGGTGTCGCATGCTTATCCTCATAATCCTTTATGGCTTTCGCTGCGAGATCCGGATAGGCTAGAGACTGATACAAAGATTCATCTGTAGACTTTGAAAATATTAAGTATGCCGCCCAAAAATAATGAAACACGTGACCAGGTAAAAAGCTAGCCATACTATTTACTTGATGAGCAAACCTGAGCATCTCTCGCAGTTCGACGTTAAAATATTTCGTCAGACCAACCAATATAAGAGCATGAACAGGGTAGTTTTTTTCTTCCGTATAAACGGTATCACCTTTGGGTTCTATGGAACCGCTCGCACTATGGATGGAGCGAGACCAGCCTCCCACCTTCAACCCAATATTAATTAATGGATAATTGAAGCCAATCTGTTTTGCGATTTCAAAGGTATTGCTATTATCCAACCGAAATTCAGCATCAAAAAACCGACTCAAATATCGCTCAGAAAAAAACTTTTCCCCATAGACTGCACGAATAGAATGTGCAAGCTGCGTAGAATCGGACGCGACGATAAAGATGCAATCTTCCAATTCGAAGAAATGTTTGACTCGCTCCAACAACTCAATAGCATACGTTGGCCGACACCTATCAAGCTCATCAATGAATATGAATGCAGGCTTTTCTAGCTTATATTTCTTAGATGCATCCGTCAGCCTTTTTGAAACTGCCACCTTAAATTCATCAACATGAATTGCTGTTTTGGACTGCTCCTCTATCAAAGATTCAACCACGTCCTTAGTCGCATCAGCAGCATCATCTTTTGCATCTTCACCAAACAACTCGTCAAAATCAGCCCCGGTGAATTTTCTCACCAATCCTTTTGCTATTAAAGGCGCTGCTTTCTTTATCAGATCCGTTGAACCCTTAATAACTTTTCGCCCAGCATCTTCAACAGTGGAAGCCTTCCCGGTAGTCTGCTGTTCAATACACGTCACCAAAGCGACTAATGGCTCGGTAGAATAGTCTGTTTCCCATGCATTAAAGAAAACACATACATGCTTTTTACTTAACTCATCCTTCCAGCGCTTTAAAAAGAAAGATTTTCCAGCACCCCAAGGAGAATTAACATTTAAAACTTTTATTGTTGGATTCGCAAGAATGTATGACGTTAGAAACTTAGCGCTTTCTTCTCGCCCCATCAAATCATCATTCCACGCACTTTTTTCTTCAAGCATATAGAACTCCTTATTCCTTCGCTCAAAACACGCCATCAACTGTGGACAACTTAACTATCAGCACCGTCAAAAGCCTGAGATTTAGTTACCATAACCTCAGCGAATCTCAGAATATCTTTTTGATTTTGAATACTGAGCAATCTGAAAACACCAATCATCTTAGCTTCAAGATCAGTTAAAGCTCCTGAATCTTTTAGCTCCATGAAATCATCGAGGCAGATAAGACCATCACCTTTCACAAACATGCATCACTCCATTTCACACGTTCAGGTACCCGGCACCTGCATCGGTGCCGACCAAAGCACCCGGGGAGTGAGCGATTCTCAGCATGTTTCGGTGTGTCACCAGCCTACGAAAAGAAATCTTGTAAACAGTTTAAGACGCCGGGCACAGATCTATAGCCCGTTGCGAGATGCTGACGTAATCCATTTTCACAGACGGAACCCAGCGACTCGGTTTGGCAAGATCCCTGGCATCAGACCAACCACGTTCACTGGCGACTTTGAGCGCGCTGGCATTGAGCGCATAGAGAGTACCGTCAGATGTCTTCATCAATGCCTTGGGTGGGTTTAGCTCACACGAAAGCTCTGCGCTCTCAACAGTGAAAGGCCAGTCATCACCAAAGTCCTTGCTACTGACCATTTCTGTTCTGCTACCTGCACCGCAGCCGATCAAAGTCACAAACGTGCATATTCCGATTAGTGCCAACATCCCTTTAAGCATTTATTGCTCCTATTTTTTATTACTGAACGCGAGCATCAATCGCTTCACGGCCTCTTTGTCTTCGCTCAGAAGACCGCGAACGTTCATCACCATTTCCAACTCATCAATCGCGATGAGCTGATCCGAGACCGGGACTCGCCGGCCTGTCACAACGTAAAGCACATCGACACCAAGCTCTTCGACAGCAGCTAAGTACTTCGCATCCGGCGTACCGGTGCCTTTCTCATAATTTATTTGGGTGGTTTTACCGACACCGCCAGCAGCACCTAAATCAGTCTGGCTGAGGCCTAGACGCGACCTTTCTTCCTTCAGCCGTTCACCGATGGTCATATTTTTTGAACCTCAAGCGTTGACAGGTTCAATTTACTGAACCAATATCATCAAACCATTACGCGAAATCACACGAATTTGAACTATGCACGCCACCTACGCACCCGAGCAAGCCTGCCAGGCCGCTAGAACGCGGCTGGAACGCAAAGGCATGTCCGTAAAGGACTTTGCCCTTCAGAACGATCTGCACCCCTCAACCGTTTACGCGGTGTTGAACGGCCAGAAGAAGTGCCTGCGGGGCGAAGCCCACCGCGCCGCAGTACTCCTCGGTATCAAAGACCGCGTGATTGAAAACTAAGCCTGTTGGCTCAGGGAGGAAACCAGAAGATGAAACGCCCAGTTCTAGCCAACAGGAAAGACGTAGTCAGCGCAGTGATCGGTGCTTACCAGGGAGGCCGCATTTACGCCGCTGCCGACTTGGGAATGCCACTCAAAAAGTTCGACAACCAGGCCTATGAAAACGCAGGTAGCCGACCGCTGAGTGATGACCACATTCATCGCCTCGAACAGGTAGCAGGAACAACCTTCCTGCCGGACTACATCGCAGCCAAAT
Organism: Pseudomonas sp. H1_D05; assembly: GCF_054682705.1. Classification (NCBI taxonomy): domain Bacteria; kingdom Pseudomonadati; phylum Pseudomonadota; class Gammaproteobacteria; order Pseudomonadales; family Pseudomonadaceae; genus Pseudomonas; species Pseudomonas sp. H1_D05. The sequence goes on along the minus strand of NZ_CP162825.1, from coordinate 3,863,344 downwards.
ACGGCGGCATGTTTGTCCCGCTGACCGCGTCGGCGGATCTGGACAACGTCGAGTTGTACAACCGGTCAGTCAAAGCCGCCGCCAAGCGCGGGATGGTTGATCAGATCATTGCCAAAGCACTCGACGACGGCGTCATTGAGTCCTGCGAAGCCCAAGCAATCATCAACGCTCTGGTGCACTACATGTCCGCCCGCTACGCCGAAGTGCTGGCCACCATTCAACTGCACGGTCGGGGGATCGCTGGGTGAGTACATACAAACTGGTTTGCCCGCACTGTCTCGGCCGCATGCGTATCCGCACCAGCGAAGGCACACACATTTTCCTGCGCGTGGCCTACCTGCAATGCACCAACGAGGCTTGCGGCTGGTCGGTACGTGCCGAGTTCGAAATGACTCACGAAATGAGTCCCAGCGGCATGGCCAACCCATCAGTGCGCTTGCCCATCGCCGACATCGCCCTGCGCCGCGCCGCGATGAAAACCGCCAACGATCAACCAGACCTGCTCGACCAAATGGAAATGGAGTGTGCGCAATGAACCACGATCAGTTGACCCACGACTACCGCAGCAGCATGCAATGTGCCGCGTTCGCTTACCTGCAACGGCACGAAGCGCAGTACCTGGTGGACTCGGACCTACTCTATGAAAACTGCGTTCGCCACTTGGCCACGTCGCTGGAGGTGCCTGTCTTCATGGCGGAGCGACTGGTGCACAACGCTTGGACTGAATTGCAGGTGATCAATCAGCGCAAGTGGATAGGCGTGGACTGGGGCAACAGTCCCAGCTGCACGGTCGTGCACCTGATCGACACCCGTGCCGATCTGCGCTACCCGGTACCGGCGAGACTGCTGCCGCAGACCCTGCTCGCCCAGCGCGATTCCGCGCACAAGCACCACCCTCTGTAACCCCTTTTTAAACACCCCGCCCTGCCCCGCTCCCCGTGGGTTTGGGTGAGCTTTGCCTGAAATCCGAGGTGGATCATGGAAATCGACATCGCCATCACCGCAAAACTGCCCCGCGCACAGGCCGAAGCCTTGCTCCGGGCACTGCGCGCCCAGTACTCGATGCAGTTCAACGAGTACTGGTATGACGATCGCTTTCGCATGATCCCCGAGGGTTTAAGGCACGGCTCGCTGCTCTCGGCCTTCCCGGTGATGGCCGCGCAAAAACGCCTGATTGGCGCCCTTAAACACAGTCTCGGCGAAGTGAAGTAAGCCCCGATGAACATGAAGCACGATCTGCGCGCCGACATCCTGCAACGCCTTGAATCCGACTACGGACTCAAGCACAAGGCCGGCAAATACATGCGCCAGGGCGAATGCCCGGCGTGCAAGAAAAAGGAGTTGTACGCCTTCCACGATGACCCATGGATGATCCGTTGCGGCCGGGGCAAGTGTGGCCAGACCTGGCACGTCAAAGAAATCTACGAAGACCTGTTCGAAGACTGGAGCAAGCGCGCTCCGGCCAGCGAGCAACACCCCAGCGCCACCGCCCGTGCCTATCTGGAATTTGCCCGTGGGTTTCGGCTCGATCTGATTCAGGGCTGGTTTACGCAGGAAACGTATTTCTCCGGCGAACTGAATGCCGGCAGCGCGACGGTGCGCTTTGCGTTGGAGAAAGGTGGCTACTGGGAACGCCTGATCGACCGGCCGCACCGTTTCGGCAAGATGAAGGCGCGCTTCAAACCCGGTGACAGCCCGCGTGGGTTTTGGTGGTGCCCGCCATGCGTTGAGCTGCTGGATGTCAAAGAAGTGTGGATTGTCGAGGGCATCTTTGACGCCATAGCCCTGGTACATAACGGCATTGCGGCGGTGTCGGCAATGTCGTCTGCCTTCTTCCCTGAAGAGTCTCTGAAAGAGCTGGCCCGGCAGCGCGGCGGTAAATTGCCCAAGCTTATTTGGGCACTGGACAACGAACCCGGCGCGCACAAATACACCAAACGTTGGGTGCGTCAGGCTCGCTCCTTGGGCTACGAGTGCGAAGCGGCGCAGATTCCGCAATCGGACAGCCGCAAGGTCGATTGGAACGACCTGCATCAGCGCTGGGCATTCATTGACGGCGAGAGCGAGCGTGCCGAGCAGATTGAAAAGGATCTGGCCACCGCTCGCTACCACGGCGCACTGCTGATCGCCGAAAGCGCGTCAGAGAAAGGCGTGCTGATGTACGAATGGCGCGAGCGCCATGAGTTTCACTTCGGCTTCGACAGCCGGCTCTACTGGTTCAAGATGGACCTGGAGAAATTCAACAAGGCCATGCAGGCGCTGGAGTCTTCCGAGCGTCACGAAGACCAGCTGCTAAACGACAAACAGCGGCGCGACAAGGCCCTGCGCCAATGCGGCGGCGTGGTGGAAATCGCCAACTGCTACCCGCAAGCGCTGTATTTCCAGCGCAACGAAGTCACCGACGAATCCTGGTACTACTTCCGCGTCGATTTCCCGCACGACAGTGGCAGCGTGAAGAACACCTTCACCGGTGGCCAGGTCGCGGCCGCCAGCGAATTCAAGAAACGCTTGCTCAGCATGGCCGCCGGCGCCGTGTTCACCGGCAGCGGGCAGCAACTCGACAAGATCATGAAGGATCAGCTGTTCGGCCTGAAGACCGTCGAGACCATCGACTTTATCGGCTACAGCAAATTGCACGGCTGCTACGTCTTTGGCGACCTCGCGGTACGCGGCGGCATCGTCAGCGTGGTGAACAAAGAGGACTTTTTCGAGTTCGGCAAGCTGCGGCTCAAGACGCTGCAGAAGTCCATCGCCATGCACATTCAGCGCGACAGCAAGCAGTACCGCACCGACTGGTTGCCGATGCTGTGGCTGTGCTTTGGCGCCAAGGGCGTCGTCGCCCTCGCGTTCTGGTTTGGCTCGTTGTTCGCGGAGCAGATCCGCGCGCAGTACAAGTCCTTCCCGTTCCTTGAGGTCACCGGTGAAGCCGGCGCCGGCAAGACCACGCTGCTGACTTTCCTGTGGAAACTGCTCGGCCGCGAGCATGAAGGTTTTGACCCGTCGAAATCGACCCGTGCCGGTCGACAGCGCGCCATGGGCCAAGTCTCCAACATGCCGGTCGTGCTGATCGAAGGCGACCGCAACGAGCCGGATAAAGCGCACGCCAAGGGCTTCGACTGGGACGAACTGAAAGACTTCTACGGCGGCGGCACGCTCGGCACCAAGGGCATGAAAACCAGCGGCAACGAGACCTACGAACCACCGTTTCGGGGCGCGATTGCGATCAGTCAGAACGCCGATGTCAGCGCGTCCGAAGCGATCCTGACCCGGATTATCAAATCCCACTTTGCGCGCCCGGAAGTCACCACCGAGAGCCGTGCCGCCGCTGACAACCTGAACCTGATCCCGGTTGAACAGTTGAGCCACTTCCTGCTGCTGGCCGTGCGTGCCGAAGCGCAAGTGATGGCCAAGTTTGCAGAACGCGTGCTGGTTCACGAACAGCAGCTGCGCAAGCTCAAAGAAATCCGCGTGGAGCGGATCATCAAGAACCACAGCCAGTTGATGGCTCTGGTCGATTGCCTGCGCCTGGTCTGCCCGCTCGATGACAACCATGTCGCCACAACGCATCAGGCGCTGATGGTCATGGCGCTGGAGCGGCAAGCCGCGATCAGTGCCGACCACCCACTGGTTGCCGAATTCTGGGAAGTCTACGAATACCTCGAAAGCCTGGGCGAAGGCCCGCAGGTCAACCACAGCACCGACCCGAAACTCATCGCCATCAACCTCAACGAGTTCGCCGAGAAGGCCAGCGAGCATCGGCAGAACCTCGCCGACCTCAAGACCTTGCGCGGGCTGCTGGTCAACAGCCGCAGCCACAAATGGTTGGAATCCAATAAGGCCGTGTACAGCGCCGTGCGCGCCTCACAAACGGCCGGCAACGCGATGTTCAACAAACCCACCACTGTGCGCTGCTGGATTTTTCAGAGCGCGTAAACCGCAACCAGCGCTGCAACGCTGGGCACATTCCAAAGGAGAGGCACCATGCAAGTTCAGATCATCACCGGCGACGCCGGCACGGGCAAGACGACGAAGCTGAGATCGATCGAGGCCCAGCAACAGGCTGAAGGCAAACAGGCCGGAATCATTCATGCGGATGCGTATTCGCATCACGGCCTGCTCGGAATCATGGAAGTCAGGCTAGAGCGCGGTGAGCGGACGCTGCTTGTCGATGACTGCTCGAGCAAACAGATCGATGAGGTTTTGCAGTGGCAGAGGGAGGCCGCTGGGAACGAGCAGCTGGAGGACTTGGCGATTCACCTGGTTCGCCGCGCCGGCTGAACAACGAGTTCATGCCGAAAAGAATTGGTGCCGAGGGGCTGCAACCCCTCGCCACCGACCACCCCAAAGGAGAAGCACCATGCAAGCACAAAACCCAAGCGGCAGCAGTACAGAGGCTACCACGAACGCCTTCAAAGTCGGCGATGACGTGACTTTCGTCGCTGCACGCAGCACCGGGCACAGCGTCAGTCTCAGCGTTCGCGAAGGGAAGATTGCAGAGATCGACAGCGCAACGGCGATCGTCAAGCTTCGCAATGGCCGCACCAGTGTGCAGCCGTTGAACAAGCTGACTCACCAGGGCGAGCGCAACGCCCTCACCCACGCATTGCTGGGGGACGCCTGATGCAGCCCTCAGCCAATTCTGTGGCACGCACCCGTCCGCCCATGGCGAGCCATCGGCTTGACCTTCCCAGTTGCTGCGACATTTGCGGCAAGGCCCGATCCACCCGCAAGCATCAGGCCTGTAGCCGGATCCGGCAGCAGTGCAAGGCCGCCGAGTGGGCCGAGCTGATGACGGCACGGGCGGAAGCGAAGAAGAACAAGCCACAGCGCTACGCGCGCTGATTTGAATGACGGGCGATGGGGAGCTGCAACTCCCCATCGCCCGAAGGAGAAGCACCATGCAGGCAACGGCTTTGTTGTTTTTATACCTGTGCACCGACGCATCCCGCCTCGACTGCCAGGCCATTCCTGTCCAGCAATGGGTCAGCGGGGACGCCTACGATCAATGCGCGAGAACCGCCCATACTCTGGAAAGCGCCCTGACCCCGGCCAATCGACCTCGGCATCGGTTTGTTTGCGAAACGCCGGACGCCGACAGCGCCAAGACTGAATCCGAAAATCAGCCTCACCTCACGCTTCAATCGTTTCGGCTGTGATCGGGGGACACGATGATGAGAAGAAAATCGTTTCCCTGGAATCTGGACCTCACCGGCGTCTGTGATCAATGTGGCAAATCCCGCGCCCACGGCAACCACCGTAAATGCAGCAAAGCACGGCAAGTGATTGCGTCACTGCGCAGAGCAGAGGAGGCCCGGTCCGGTATTCCTTCTCCACCTAGAAAAAGCGCCGGATTGTTCTGGTTACTTCGTCAGGACTGATCAGCAACACTCCAACCTACGGCAACACAGAAAGGCCCGATGTTGGGCCTTTCTGTGTTGCTCTGCTGATCAGTGGTTCAGTTCATCGTTTAGGGACGTGTATGGCACATGGCGTAGAGGCCCGTGGCAATTCGGTGCGGGTCTATTTTCGTTACAACGGCAAGCGGTACCGGGAGCTTTTGCCCGGTGGGAATACCGCAGCCAACCGGGAGCGGGCCGCACACCTGGTCAACATCATTGAATACGAGATCAAGGCCGGCACCTTCAATTACAGCCGGCACTTTCCTGATTCGGCCACCTTGGTCGAGAACACCTTCGGTCACTATCTCGACCTGTGGCTGAAGATCAAAAGCAACAGCGTTGCTGCGACGTCTTATCGGGGATATGCCAATAAGGCCGAGGTCCATGTGCGACCGCGCTGGGGCAAGGTGCAGATCGACCAGATCGATCATCTGGATTTGCAGGAGTGGGTGCAGGACACGCTGTCGAAACGCCTGAAGAACAAGACTATCCGGGACGTCATCAGTAACGTGCGCCAAGTCTTTCGGCTGTACCGCACTCGCAAAAAGGTGGCGCATGATCCGACCGAGGGTTTGTTTGTGCGATTACCCGACCCTGAAGCGCCGGACCCGTTCACCAGGGCGGAGATCAAGCAGATTCTTGAGACACCCACCAATCGGACGCAGGAGCTGCTGATGATTCAATTCATGATTTGGGCGGGGCCACGGGTATCGGAAACCATTGCGCTGGCCTGGGAGGACGTGGACCTGGAGCAAGGCACCGTGACCTTTCGCCGGTCCAAGGTGCGCGGCGCGTACCGCGTGACGAAAACCCGCCGATCAACGCGCCGAGTGCGCCTGCTGGCCCCGGCGTGGGACGCTCTGCGCAAGATCGATGCGTTGACCCGCAAACGCAAAGCGGAAACCGTGGAGGTGGTCGAGCGGGACAACAAGACGGTGCGAAAACACAAACTGCACTTTGTGTTCCTGAACACCAAGACTGGTCTGCCGCATGCCAATGACTTCGTGGTGCGTGATCGCTTCTTCAAGGCGCACTTACTCGCCGCCGGCGTTCGTTATCGCGGCCCCGGGCAGTGCCGGCATACCTACGCCAGTCAGTTGCTGACCACCGGGGTGGCGTCGATCGACTGGATCGCCGAACAGATGGGCCATACCAACGGCAACATGATCCGTCAGCACTACGGGACATGGATCAATGAGGATGGACCGGACGTGGTGGGGATGTTGCAAATGGCCTTGAAGCTGTCACCGGTTACAGCTCTACATTGAATCCGCTGAGGCCCACGCCTTCGGCAAAACGTCCCACGGCGGTCAAGCTGGCCCAGGTGCGCAGTGACTCACGTCGCGAGCGCACCGGCACCCAGCGTGCGCCGCTGCCGCCCAGGCGAATCGACAGGCCCCATTCTGGGCCACCGTTGATCTTGACCACCAGGCATTCGCGCACCGCGTGTTGTTCGACCAAGGCGCGCAACACGTCTTCGTGAATACCTTCGCCGATCACTGCTCGTGCTCCTGACGCCGCGCTGCGGCCGCAGCCTCGAAGGTCTTATACAAACCTTCGATACTCGCCGCGTTCAGCACCTTGACCGTCTCCAGGCCCAGCACAAAACCTTCGGCACGATCACTGGCGCGAAACAAATCGTCAGCCGTATGCGCCAGTTCAATTTGGTGCAGCAGTTTCAGGGTTTGCACCTCCACTGCGTTCGGCAGTTTCAGTGTCGCCAATGCATCCGTCATGCGTACTCCCACGTCCAGAGATCAACCAGATACAGAGGGAATGGTAGACCAGCCCTGGGGGGACCGGCTTCCACGACCACAAAAAAGGCCCCCACACCTGAGCCAGGTGTGGGGGCCGATTGAACATAGGCTGGAATTATCCGTAACGTGCCATCAATGGGGCTTAGATCATTTTTTCAAACGGCACTTTAGGCTTCGGCTCAGCCGGCTTGCCCAATACGTAGTAAGTGTGTTCAAACTCATCCTCCGGGCTAGTCTTGACGGCCACGGCCAACAATCGCCAGCCCTCCACCAGCAACTTGTTGGCTTCAGTAACGCCCTTCACTTCCTTCAATACCGCAGCTTCACTCATATGCATCGGTTTGACTCCTTGTGATGATTGCCCATGGGGGGAACAACGACCGACGCGTTCGACGGCCTTTCGTCATGTATCTAATTCAGTTGAGTCAACTTTATTTCGGTGCGCGGATAGATATTCAGATATAGCTTTCCTAGCCCTCTTCGCTTGACCTGGGTTGCGCCCAGTTAAAAGACGGCACAACAACGCAAAAATAACTCCAGTAATCCAAAACAGAAAACTGATTGCGACTAGCCACCAGGCGTAGACGGCATTGGATGACGATTCTGTTGCGGTCAACCAGATCACCGTTATCAGAAAGACTAATTGTGACACTGTCGAAAGACCGCCCCAGGCTGTGCGGACCAAACCGCAAAAATCTGACAACCGATTGGAGAGGCGATCATAACTATAATAATCGGCTGTCATTTCTATCAGTTTTGGCGTCAGTCTTTCCTCCATTAAATCTTCTTCGGCCACGCCCAGTTTAAAAGCGAAACCTTGGAGTTCCTGTTTTCCGCTTCTGTCGATTTCCCAAGAGGCGAGGAACAGTACGACCACACCAGAAGCAACAGTCGCGAGGACAGCGCCCACTATATGAACTATTGCAATGAACATCTCGGTTCTCTCTCGAGCTACTCGGTTGACAGAATTTGCTGGTAACGAGCTATTCGAACGATGACTGAATGCAGTCGTCCGTGGACTTCGCTATGCACTTATAGCTGTCAGCCATTCATGCCGCCAGAATCAGGAACGACTTCCTACAAACGCCGTAATCGAGTAATTGCATCTCCGATTGCTTTCGCATTTGTGTCCAAGGTCTCCATCGCCGTGACCGCGTTTTCTGCGACGGCCTCTGCACCATTCTCTGAAAGCCATTTCGTGACCTCCTCTACCGCCGCCGCCAGAGCATGCTGGTTGTGCAGTAGCAAGGTCAGTGCATCTGCAGTGGCAATGTCGGAGTCTGAGTTATGAGGCATGGAATTCGTCCTTGAAGTTGGATTCGCCAAAGCCTAGTTCATCACGTCGCTGGCGAAGGTCTCTTACTCATTCAAAGGCGTGCATTTTTGCGCACCGAAATAGCGCCTCAGTCCCATCTCAGTCCCATATGGCCTTTTTTCAGACGGCAAAAACCACAAACCCCCGACTTTCTCTAGGAAAATCAGGGGTTTGCGTTTACTGAATGTGGCGGTGAAGGAGAGATTCGAACTCTCGATACAGTTTCCTGTATACACACTTTCCAGGCGTGCTCCTTAAGCCACTCGGACACTTCACCGTATCTCTTCAAACATGTTCTGTCTGTCGAGGCGCGCTAATGTAGTCGAAAGCTTTTCCGATGGCAAACTTTTTTTCAGAATTTTCATGCGGTTAAGAGAAAAAGTCGTTTTGCCCGCTAGCAGGCCATGGCAAACCGGCCAATCTTCGGTGGGCGCGGCCCTTCTATATAGAAGCTGAACGCCTAGCCATGCAGGGTGGGTCGGGAAACGGTGACTGGCGGGTCAGTCATGGCGCTTTACCTGGCCTGCGGCGGTGGGTAACGTCTGCCCATCTTTCTTACAAGGAATAGCGTCATGAGTGAGTTGATTTCCTACCACCTCGAAGACGGTATCGCGACCCTGACCTTGAGCAACGGCAAGGTCAATGCCATTTCTCCGGACGTGATTGCGGCATTCAACGCGGCGCTGGATCAGGCGGTGACTGATCGTGCCATCGTGATCATCACCGGTCAGCCAGGGATTCTGTCCGGCGGCTATGACCTGAAAGTCATGACCGCCGGTCCTAAAGAAGCTGTGTCGCTGGTAACCGCGGGGTCGACCTTGGCCCGGCGCCTGCTCTCTCACCCGTTCCCGGTGATCGTCGCATGCCCAGGTCACGCGGTGGCGAAAGGCGCTTTCATTCTGTTGTCTGCTGATTACCGCATTGGTGTCGACGGCCCGTTCAGCATCGGTCTGAACGAAGTGCAGATCGGCATGACCATGCACCACGCGGGTATCGAACTGGCTCGCGATCGCCTGCGTCGCTCGGCGTTCCACCGCTCGGTGATCAACGGCGAGATGTTCGATCCAAAAAGCGCCGTGGATGCCGGTTTCCTCGACAAGGTGGTTGCCGCCGAAGAGCTGCAAGGTGCCGCCCTCGCCGCTGCGCGTCAGTTGAAGAAGATCAACATGCTCGCGCACAAGAACACCAAGTTGAAGGTGCGTAAAGCACTGCTGGAAGCTCTGGATAACGCGATCATCCAGGATCAAGAGCATCTGGGCTAAGCCCGGCTGCTGCGCAAAAGAAGCCCGACCGTCGTGTCGGGCTTTTTCTTGCACGCATGGTTTAAAAGTCCGCGACCGCTCTAGGACAGGTCTGACCCTCCATTCTGAAACATGCGCTTAAACATCGGCTATCTCCGCACTCTATAGCGGCAATTGCCGAAAACAGTGCACATCCGTACACTGCGCCACCTTTTGTCCCGGTGGGGCCTGAAAATGCTGTTCGTGTTTCGTATGTTATTGATGGGCCTGCACTTTATTCTCGCCGGCGTGCTCGGGGTGATTCTCGGGATCTGCCGCCCGTTCAATCCGGACAACAGCCGTCTGTGCGCCCGTCTCTACGCGCTGCCGGCGATGTGTATTTTGCGTTTAAGAGTGAAATCCGACGTCAGCGGTTTGCTGAACAAACCCGACAGCTGCGTGATCATCGCCAACCATCAGTCCAATTATGATCTGTTCGTGTTCGGCAACGTCGTGCCGCGCCGTACCGTGTGCATCGGCAAGAAGAGCCTCAAGTGGGTGCCACTGTTCGGGCAACTGTTCTGGCTGGCCGGCAATGTGTTGATCGACCGTGGCAATGCGCACAAGGCACGCCAGTCGATGCTGACCACCACCAATACCTTGCAGAACGAAGACACCTCGATCTGGGTGTTCCCGGAAGGCACACGCAACCTCGGCGAAGAATTGCTGCCCTTCAAGAAAGGTGCGTTCCAGATGGCAATTGCCGCTGGTGTACCGATCGTTCCGGTTTGCGTCAGCAGTTACATCAAGCACATGCGCCTGAATCGCTGGCGCAGCGGGAAAATCCTCATACGCTCGTTGCCGGCGATTCCTACAGCCGGATTGACCATGGACGACATGCCCATGCTCATCAATCAGTGTCGCGAGCAGATGCGCGAGTGCATTGAATCGATGGATCGGCAACTGCAAGCTGCCTGAAAAGACAACCCGCCCTGTGCGGGTTTTCTTTTGCCCGGTGAACTGTACAGATTTCACTGACTCTCAAGCAGCGACACGGCTAAGCTGAAGCCTTGAATTCCCTGCCACCTGCCAAGAAGAAGTGAATCACCACCATGGGTCGAGTTGTTGCTGCTGCGGTGTACAGCGCAGGCAAGAAAGTCACCAATATTACCCTCGACGAAGGCGCTGCCTGGGCTGCGAAAACCGGCCACTTCGTGTGGATCGGCCTGGAAGAGCCGGACGCTCAAGAGCTGTCCAACCTGCAACGTCAGTTCAACCTGCACGAACTGGCCATTGAAGACGCCCTGGAAAAACACAGTCGACCGAAGCTCGAAACCTTTGGCGACGCTTTGTTTATCGTCACCTACTCACCCATCCGCGAGAACGGCGTTCTGCAATTTATCGAGACGCATATCTTTGCGGGCAAGGGCTACATCATCACCGCGCGTAATGGCCACTCGGCGTCCTACGCCCATGTTCGCCAACGTTGTGAGGCGCGTCCGCTGTTGCTGGAGCACGGGGAAGATTTCGTACTTTATGCGTTGCTCGATTTTGTCATCGAGAACTATCAGCCAGTCGGCGAAGCGATCCATGCCGAGATCGATGAGCTGGAGCGCAACGTGTTGTGCAGCGCGTTGAATGAGCATGACATTCAGAAGCTGCATGGCTTGCGCCGCGATGTCGTACGCCTGCGTCGGTACGCGGCACCGATGGTGGAGATTGGCGAGGAACTGCAGAAGTTGAGTTTCCCGTTTATCGACAAGAACATGCGGCCGTACTTCCGTGATGTGCAGATTCACGTCACGCGGCAAATGGAAGACCTGACCACCTTGGCCGACATTGCCAGCCAGACCATCGAGATTGGTGTGTTGCTCGAGGCGTCACGACAAAGCGTGGTGCAACGCAAGTTTGCTGCCTGGGCGGCGATTCTGGCGTTTCCGACGGCGGTTGCGGGGATTTACGGGATGAATTTCCAGAACATGCCGGAGTTGAGCTGGCACTACGGCTATTTCGGTGTGCTGGGGTTTATTACGGTGGGGTGTGTGAGTTTGTGGGCAAGTTTCAAGAGGTCTGGGTGGTTGTAGAGCAGACAGAATTGTCTGGAACATTCGCGAGCAGGCTCACTCCCACATTGATCGGTGGCGCACCGGAAATCCAATGTGGGAGCGAGCCTGCTCGCGAAGCTTTTGTCCTTAGACAGTTTCTGGCTTATGCGCCACAAAACGCATCATCCATTCCGCGACTGTCGCACCATGGTGTTCCTGCTCGAGACTGGCCACACCTTTGCTGTAGATCTGTGAACCCAACGCTTCCTGACGCAGATCGAGCAGCGCCCGCGAGTAATCGTGAATGAACTCCGGGTGGCCCTGGAAGCACAACACCTGATCGTTGATGTGATAGGCCGCGAACGGGCAGAAATCGCTGGAAGCAATCACCGTGGCGTTTTCCGGCAGCGCTGTGACCTGGTCCTGATGGCTGATCAGCAGCGTCAGTTCCTCACGCACCGGGCTCATCCAAGGCGCCTTCGCCGCCAGTTTGTAGTTATGGGTGCCAACACCCCAACCTTGCGTGGCGCGCTCGCTCTTGCCACCGAGCAGCAGCGCCAGCAGTTGATGGCCGAAGCACACGCCGAGCAGTTTGTCGCCGCGCTCGTAACGAGTCAGCAGGTATTCCTTCAGGGTCTGGATCCACGGATCAGTACCAAACGAGTCAGCCTTGCTGCCGGTGACCAGGTATGCGTCGAAGGTTTGGTCGTCGCTTGGGTATTCGCCCTGCATCACGTTGTAGACGGTGAACTCGGCGGCAATCGGTTGCTGCGAGAACAGGCGCTGGAACATCTGCCCGTAACCCTGATATTGATCGACCAGTTCCGGACGCAGGATGTCGGTTTCCAGAATGCAGATGCGTAGCGACATAAAAAATACCTGACACGTGATGGGAATAATGAACACCCCAGAGCCTGCCTTGAAACCCCCTGGCAAGGCAAGCCCCGGAATGCTCGTTGCCCTTAGAACATTTCACCTTTTGCCGCTTTATCCAGCAGCAACGCTGGCGGCGCGAAACGCTCGCCATACTGCTCGGCCAGATACTGCGCACGGGCGACGAAATCCTTCACCCCGTATTGGTTGATGAACTGCAATGCGCCGCCAGTCCACGCTGCAAAACCGATACCGAAGATCGAGCCAACGTTGGCGTCCGCCGTCGAGGTCAGCACACCCTCCTCCACACAACGGACGGTTTCAATGGCTTGTACAAACAGCAGCCGATCACGCACGTCTTTGGGCGAAATCTGTCCGTCAGCCTTTTCGAAACGCACCTTCAACTCGGGCCACAGATGTTTCTGCCCACCAGCCGGGTAATCGTAAAAACCGCCACCGGCCGCTTTGCCCGGACGCTTGTATTCGTTAAGCAGTAAGTCAATCACGGCGAAGGCCGGGTGCTCAATCAGCGGTTTCCCTTCTGCCTGTAGGTCCTTGGCGGTTTGCTGACGGATATGGCTCATCAGGCTGAGGGAAACTTCGTCGGAAATCGCCAGAGGCCCGACCGGCATCCCGGCCTTGCGCGCTTCGGTCTCGATCATCGGCGCGCTCACGCCTTCGCCGAGCATGGCGATGCCTTCGTTGGTGAAGGTGCCGAAGACGCGTGAAGTAAAGAAGCCGCGACTGTCGTTGACGACGATCGGGGTTTTCTTGATTTGCAGCACGAAGTCGAAACCGCGCGCGAGGGTTTCATCGCTGGTCTGTGCACCTTTGATGATTTCCACCAGCGGCATTTTTTCTACCGGGCTGAAGAAATGCAGGCCGATGAATTTGCCAGGATCAGGCACAGCCTTTGCCAGCCCGGTAATAGGCAACGTCGATGTATTCGAAGCGATGACCGCTTCGGCGCCGACAACTTGCTGCGCGGCAGAGGAAACCCTGGCCTTGAGATCGCGATCCTCAAACACCGCTTCGATGATCAGATCGCAACCCGCGAGGTCGGCATCATTTTCGGACGGCTTGATCCGCGCCAACACCACATCACGCTTCAAAGCATCCATCTGCCCACGGGCGACTTTCTTGTCTAGCAACGCCGCAGAATGTGCTTTGCCTTTCTCGGCGGCAGCCAGATTGACATCCTTGAGCACCACCTCAATACCCGCCGAAGCGCTGACAAAGGCAATCCCCGCGCCCATCATCCCTGCGCCAAGCACGCCGACCTTACGCGTGACATACGGCGCAAAACCCTGCGGCCGCGAACCACCAGCATTGATCTCATTGAGTTGAAACCAGAACGTGCCGATCAGGTTTTTCGAGATCTGCCCGGTAGTCAGTTCGGTGAAGTAACGGGTTTCGATCAAGTGCGCGGTGTCGAAATCGACCTGAGCGCCCTCGACTGCCGCGCAGAGGATTTTCTCCGGCGCCGGCATTGTCCCATGGGTCTTGCTACGCAGAATCGACGGCGCAATCGCCAGCATCTGCGCCACTTTCGGATTCGACGGCGTGCCGCCCGGAATCTGATAACCCTTCACATCCCAACGTTGTACCGCCGTCGGATTGGCGACGATCCAGGCGCGCGCCTTGGCCAGCAATTCATCGCGATTCGCCGCCAGCTCATCAATCAAACCGGCCTGCAATGCCTGCTGTGGACGCACCTTCTTGCCCTCTAGCAGATAGGGCAGCGCTTTTTCGAGACCGAGCATGCGCACCATGCGTACCACTCCGCCGCCGCCCGGCAACAGGCCGAGGGTCACTTCCGGCAGACCGAGCTGTACCGACGCGTCGTCCAATGCCACCCGGTGGTGACAGGCCAGGCAGATTTCCCAGCCGCCGCCCAGCGCCGCGCCGTTGATCGCCGCGACCACCGGTTTGCCGAGGGTTTCCAGGGTGCGCAACTGCGCTTTGAGGGTCAGCACCATGTCGTAGAAGGCTTTGGCTTCGGGCTTGCCGACCTTGATCAACTCATTGAGATCACCGCCGGCAAAGAAGGTTTTCTTTGCCGACGTAATGATCACCCCGGCAATGTCGTCTTTTTCCGCCACCAGCCGGGCGACGCACGCGGCCATGGCCTCGCGGTACACAGCGTTCATGGTATTGGCGCTCTGGCCCGGCATGTCGATGGTCAGCACGACGATCGCGTCCTGGCCTTTTTCGTAACGAATGGCTTCGCTCATAACAAGGTTCCTTGAATTCGGGGCTCAGAGGCGTTCGATGATGGTGGCAATGCCCATGCCGCCGCCGACGCACAGCGTCGCCAGGCCATAGCGCAGGCGCCGCGCTTCCAGCTCATCGAGCAAGGTGCCGAGGATCGCGCAACCGGTCGCGCCCAGCGGGTGGCCCATAGCGATGGAACCGCCGTTGACGTTGACCTTGTCCGGGTCGACTGCCATGTCCTTGATGAACTTCAGCACCACCGAGGCAAACGCTTCGTTGACCTCGAACAGGTCGATGTCTTCAACGCGCAGCCCGGCCTTGGCCAGTGCCTTTCGCGTTGCCGGCGCCGGGCCGGTGAGCATGATGGTCGGATCGGTGCTGGTGACCGCCGTGGCGACAATCCGCGCCCGAGGTTGCAGGCCCAGCGCACGCCCCTTGGATTCGGAGCCGATCAGCATCAGTGCTGCACCGTCGACGATCCCGGAACTGTTACCCGGTGTGTGCACGTGATTGATCCGCTCGACATGGCTGTAGACCCGCAGCGCGGTGGCGTCAAAACCCATCTGCCCGATCATTTCGAAACTCGGCTTGAGCTTGCCCAAGCCTTCCGGGGTCGATTCGGCGCGAATGAACTCATCGTGATCGAGCAGAATGATGCCGTTCTGATCCCGCACCGACACCAACGACTTGTTAAACGAGCCATCGGCCCGCGCCCGCGCGGCCTTCTGCTGCGAGTGCAGCGCGTAGGCATCGACGTCGTGACGACTGAAGCCCTCAAGCGTAGCGATCAGGTCGGCACCGACGCCTTGCGGAGTGAAATGACTGTGCAGATTAGTCTGCGGATCGAGCGCCCGGGCGCCGCCGTCGCTGCCCATGGGCACCCGCGACATCGACTCGACACCGCCGACCACTACAAGATCTTCGAAACCCGAGCGCACTTTCATCGCGCCGAGGTTGACCGCTTCCAGACCCGAGGCGCAAAAACGATTGATCTGCACACCGGCAACGCTGACATCCCAATCGGCCACTTGCACGGCGGTTTTGGCGATGTCCGAGCCTTGATCGCCAATCGGCGTCACGCAGCCGAGCACTACGTCATCGACCTGACTGGTGTCCAGCGAGGAGCGTTCTTGCAGCGCGTTGAGCAGACCAGCGACCAGATTCACCGGTTTGACGCTGTGCAGGGCGCCATCGGCCTTGCCTTTGCCACGGGGCGTGCGTAACGCATCGAATATCAAAGCTTGGGTCATGACGTCCTCGAACCTGTGCGGGGAGTGATTGCTTGTGCCTCCACTCTTGACCCGAGCGGCCATGGATTCAATGACCACAGCGCTCAATGCGGTTGACGCACACGCTCAGACGGACGGTCATCGGCGGCTGGGTGAACCGGTTCAGGTCGGCGAGTTGTCTAGCCAGCGGGCGGCAAAGAAGCTGGCAATAAGCCTCATGCTTTTTTTATCGCATCTGGCAAGTACTCCATATGAAATGGATCTAAGCCAAGCGTGACGCGGCCCCTAATGTAGAACATGTACGTCAGGGTCGTCGGGTTTTGCCGAGGCAGACGTTCTTCAACAGGAAGTGCAGCGCTTGCCGTCATGGATATGCAGGCAGGCATCAGGAAATAACAATAAAGGCGGTCAAGCCATGTTCAAACAACCGAAAGTTCGTCAAGCAGGGCTCATTCTTTTCGCCACGACGCTGTTGTTGATTTTGCCGAATCTGACCAAGGTCATCGGCTGAGTCGAGCGCCGGGCGCTGCTCATCGCCACTGAAAATGTGACTGGCCCGCTACCCGGGCCAGCGTGGCTGTGCCAACCTTGGCGCACTCCCACGACATGGACGGCGATCATTTGAAAGCGCTCATTGTGTTCGGGGCCATGCTGCTGAGCATGCCCTTGTCTGCCGCACAGTTGGATCTGCAACTGGGCGCAAGCAGCCGCACCTGGCAGACCGAGGAATTGCTCAAGCATCCTCAAGTGCAAACCCTGACGATCAAAAACGATGTGTCCTACAAGAAGGACATGACCTATCGCGCCGTACCTGTGGCCGCATTGCTGACAGGGATCAAACCGCAGGATCACCTGCAAGCGGTGGCACTGGACGGGTTTGCCGCCGAGTTGTCAGCTGCGCCGTTGCTTAATACAACAGGTGCGCGAGCATGGCTGGCCATCGAAGATCCGGCGCAGCCGTGGCCATCGCTGTCGGAAGGCAAGCACAGCGCCGGGCCGTTTTATCTGGTCTGGACCGATCCGCAGGCCGGCAATATCAGTCCGGAGCAATGGCCGTTCGAAGTCGCGAGCATCAAGCGCATGGCGCCAGTGGCGGAGCGTTTCCCTGCCCTACTGCCGGATCCTGCGTTGAAAGCAGATGACCCGGTGAATCAAGGGTTTGCGCTGTTTCAGAAAAACTGTCTGGCGTGTCACCGGTTGAACGGTGCGGGGGATGCGCAATTCGGGCCGGACCTGAATATTCCTTACAGCCCGACCGAGTATTTCGGCGCGGATTTCCTCAAGCGCTACATTAGGGATCCGCAGAGTTTGCGTCAGTGGCCGCAGGCGAAGATGCCGGGGTTTTCGGTGGAGGTGTTACCAGAGGGGGATCTGGAAATGCTGGTGGGGTATCTCAAGCACATGGCCGGACGCAAGGTTAAGCCGTAACGCCATTTCCCTTGTGGGAGCGAGCCTGCTCGCGATAGCGGTGTATCAGTCAGCACATTTGTAACTGACAGACCGCTATCGCGAGCAGGCTCGCTCCCACAGGGGTACGGCGTTTACTGCTGTTGCACCGAGATGATCGGGGTTGGCGAGACGAACACTTTCGCATGCATCTGCTCACACCCACCGCCACGGCGCATGCCGCGTACCGGGCAGGCATCCAGATAATCCAGACCCACCGCCAGTTTCAGATGACGCTCCGGCCGTGCCAGTTCATTGGTCACATCAAAGCTGTACCAGGCGTCATCCAGCCACGCTTCAGCCCATGCATGGCTGGCTAGATGCTCGCAATCCTCGCTGTACAGATACCCCGACACATAACGCGACGGAATCCCGAGACTGCGTGCGCAAGCCAGAAACGCGTGAGCATGATCCTGGCAAACACCCGCACGCCCGGCGAAGGCCTCAGCGGCGCTGGTATCGACCTCGGTGGACCCCGGCGTGTAGGTCATGTGCTGATTCAAGCCGTGCATCAGATCGATCAGCGCCGTGCGATCACGCCGCTGCTTGCAGGATTTCTCGGCGAACGCGCGTAACGCCTCATCCGCCTCGGTCAAACGGGTAAAGCGCAGGAACGGCAGCGCCGACTGGCTCTCATGCTCGGCCTCGCGCAGTTCGTCGATATCGACCTGCCCGCGCGCACCAATGATGATCGCTTCGTGCGGTTCATCCATGGTCAGCACGTGCAGGATATTGCCGAACGGATCGAGTTGCGCACGCACCGGGCGCGGCAGATCGAGCTGCCAGCTCAACACGTGTTGACGTTCGCTATCGTGTGGGGTCAGTCGCAGGTACTGGATGCTCGCCCGCACCTGATCTTCGTAGTGATAGGTGGTCTCGTGGCTTATGGAAAGTCTCATGCAGCCTCCAGGTAGGAACTGTGAATGGCGTTGCCCAGCTGGCGCACCAGCGGGATGAATTCGGTCAGCCAGGCGTGCAGGCCTTCCTCGAGAATTTCGTTGATGCCGGTGTAGCGCAGGCGCGCGTCCATTTCTGCCGCCAGACGCTGTGCCGGTCGACCGTTGGCACCGGGCAACTGCGCAAGAATCTGATCGATCTCCTCGGTGCAGGCACGCAGTGAACGCGGTACATCGGCGCGCAACAACAGCAACTCGGCAACATGCCGGGCGCCCGGCGCATCGCGGTAGATTTCGGTGTAGGCCTCGAATGACGACAGCGCGCGCAGCAAGGCGCTCCATTGGTAGTAGGCGTGGGCCGTACCATCGCTGACTGCTTCAGCCTGATCGCCCGCCATTTCATAGCGGGCATCGAGCAATCGCAGGGTGTTGTCCGCGCGTTCGATGAACGTACCGAGGCGAATGAAACGAAACGCATCATTACGCATGATCGTGCCGTACGACGCACCACGAAACAGGTGCGAACGCTCCTTGATCCATTCGCAGAAACGGCTCATGCCATAGCGACTGAGGCCCTGTTCGGCGATGCCGCGAATTTCCAGCCACGTCGAATTGATGTTCTCCCACATGTCCGCCGTGATCCGCCCACGCACCGCATGGGCGCTGGCCCGAGCCGCGCCGAGGCAGCTGTAAATGCTCGCCGGGTTAGCCGCATCGAGGGCAAAAAAGTGCAGCAGACGCTCAGCATGCAGCGCGCCATGGCGCTCGAGGTAATCGTCGAGGGTACCGGTGATCAGCAGCGGCATGGCCAATTCGTGCAAACCGTCGCCGCGACCGTCCTGCGGCATCAGCGACAGCGAATAACTGATGTCGAGCATCCGGGCGAGGTTTTCCGCCCGCTCCAGGTAACGCGACATCCAATACAGATCCGAGGCAGTTCTACTTAACATGGCAAGATTCCTTCAATCCTCGACCACCCAGGTGTCCTTGGTTCCGCCACCCTGGGAGGAATTCACCACCAAGGAGCCTTCGCGCAGCGCCACACGGGTCAAACCGCCGGGAACCACCCGGGTTTCGCGCCCGGACAAGACAAACGGACGCAAGTCGATATGGCGCGGCGCGATGCCGTTTTCGACAAAGGTCGGACAGGTCGACAGCGACAGCGTCGGTTGCGCGATGTACGCGCGGGGTTTGGCTTTGATCCGTTCGCGGAAAGCATCGATTTCCGCTTTCGTCGATGCCGGCCCGACCAACATTCCGTAACCGCCTGAGCCTTGGGTTTCCTTGACCACCAGATCTGGAAGATTGGCCAGCACGTGAGAAAGTTCAGACGGGTTGCGGCATTGCCAGGTCGGTACGTTCTTCAAAATCGGCTCTTCGTCGAGGTAGAACCGGATCATGTCAGTAACGAACGGATACACCGATTTGTCGTCCGCTACGCCGGTGCCGATGGCGTTGGCCAGCACCACGTTGCCCGAGCGATAAGAGGACAGCAGCCCCGGCACACCGAGCATCGAGTCGGGGTTGAACGCCAGTGGATCGAGAAACGCGTCGTCGAGCCGACGGTAGATAACGTCCACCGCTTTCGGGCCGTCCGTAGTGCGCATGAAGACTTTGTCGTCGCGAACGAACAGATCCGCGCCCTCGACCAGTTCAACGCCCATTTCCCGCGCCAGGAATGCGTGCTCGAAGAACGCACTGTTGAAGCGCCCCGGCGTCAGCACCACCACGCTCGGGTCATCGATCGGACTTGAGCTTTTCAGGGTGTCGAGCAGCAGGTTCGGGTAGTGATCGATAGGGGCAATACGCTGGGCGGCGAACAGCTCCGGGAACAGGCGCATCATCATCTTGCGGTCTTCGAGCATGTAGCTGACGCCGCTCGGTGTTCGCAGGTTGTCTTCGAGCACGTAATAAGTGCCGTCGCCGTCGCGCACCAGATCGACGCCGGAGATGTGCGAATAGATATCGCGGTGCAGATCCAGGCCTTGCATCGCCAACTGATATTGCTCGTTGGCCAGCACCTGTTCGGCGGGAATGATCCCGGCCTTGATAATGCGCTGCTCGTGATAAAGGTCGGCGAGGAACATGTTCAACGCCTTGACCCGCTGGATGCAGCCGCGCTCAACGATTCGCCATTCACTGGCAGGAATGCTGCGCGGGATGGTGTCGAAAGGAATCAGGCGCTCGGTGCCCTGCTCGTCGCCATAGAGCGTGAACGTGATGCCGGCGCGATGGAACAGCAGATCGGCCTCGCGTCGCCGCTGGGCCAACAGCTCATCCGGCGTATCGGCCAGCCATCGGGCGAACTCCCGATAATGCGGGCGAACCTGGCCGCCGGCATCGTACATCTCATCAAAATAGGTGCGGATCATGCCGTACTCCTTGTCACCCGGACATACAGGCCTTCGCAAGGCCCGTGCCATCGGCATAAACGCTTTGATTTCAATCGGTTGGAAATACACGCCGCAAGCACCGCACCATTCCTGTGCGGCAAATGCCCCAACCGGATTGCCCCCGCTTCATTGCGACGCACTGCATCGCCTATCACCAGCATAGTCAGAGTTGATTTCACTGCCCGGCGCTGCCTGCGGATAATCCGCACATTCGCTGCAAATCTTCACCGGCCCCGGCGCCATGAAGCGGCCAGCTCAACTGATTGGGATCGCCTCGGCGGCCCGCCCCGCTGTAACCCTGACCGGTTTCCTCTCCTTATCGGTCTTCCCTTTTAGCCACCCTCTCCGGTGGCTTTTTTTTGCCTCGGTTTCTTGTTTCAGGGTTTTGCCACAGCGTTTTGCTTATGCCGGAAATGACAACGGCCAACCCGAAGGTCAGCCGTTGCTCAACAAATGAAACCAGAGATCAATTCAAACGGTGGCGGTTGCGCACCTCCTGTTTCACACCCCAGCCTTCGATAATGCCACCCAGAGGTTCAACCACGGCAGAGAATCCCTGCTCGAAGTCGCCGATATCGTCATATGTCGCGTACATCACTTTGCTCAATTCCAGCGCCCACGCACCGTCATCACGCAGGCTGACCTGGGCATTGATGGATTCACCGCGAAATTTGCCTGCCGCCCTGCGCGCCCGCTCCTCGTCCGGGAAAATCGCGTAGAACTCGATGGGATGGAATCGGGAAAAATCGAAACCGCCTTCTTTCATGCGGCGCAGAACATTGCTGCTGATGTCTTCTTGATAGGCTGTGCTCATGAATCGTCCCCCTCGCATAGATGGATAGACTTTCCGTATTCCCGCCCCGGGCCTTTGGCCAAAGTACGACGGCAACGTGGTTGCACGCGGGAACAAGCATGTAGCTGACAAGACCAGACCTTAGCGATCCGTTCGCTGATCTCGCTTGCAGAGTAGCCCCAAGATAGAGCTGCTGCCAAGGCCTGGTTTCAAGAGATGACAGGAACTGTCAGACGGGTGTGATGCTGCGGATTTCGATGCTGTTCTGGGTTTTCAGGTTTTTCACGCCCGCATCGGCGGTGCGCCCCTCCAGATCGTTGAGATCCAGTTCGGCGGCGACGGGCAGAAGCCGTGCCTTGATCAATCGAGCGGCCTCATCGTCGCTGGGGCATTCCGCGCGCTCGAACACCTCATCGACAATTTCACCATGATCGTCCACGAAAGTGACTTTCCACTTTTGCATCGGTGCCTCCTCGATCAAACCCGCAAATGGGCTTACACCTATCTCGACTTTAGACGCAGAGGGTTGGTTCAAAAGGATTACAGCGGGGGAAGATGAAAAAAACGACATCTATCGTGTGGAGCAAACAAATGTGGGAGCGAGCCTGCTCGCGAAAGGGCCTGTCCAGTCGACATATTCTTTGACTGACCTGACGCCTTCGCGAGCAAGCTCGCTCCCACAGGGGAGTTGCAGTGTTCTTTTAGTCGTTGCTTGGCTTGTTGATCGCCTGCAGCACGTATTGCGGCAAGGCGAACGCGCCGATATGGATTTCAGGGTTGTAGTAGCGGGTGACGATGCCGCTGCCGATGAAGCGCTGTTGCAGGGTTTCACGGCTCAGTTTGCGGTACGCCGGATTGGTCGAGCCCCAGGCGAAAGTCATCGAGCCACCGATGTAGGTAGGAACGGCCGCCTGGTAGAAGTGCCAGTCCGGGAACAGGCTGTTGAGGCGACCGGCAGTGGTTTTTACTTCGTCGATCTGCATGAACGGTGTGCCGTTCTGGGTCACGAGGATGCCGCCCTCGTTCAGGCAGCGATGGCAGGCCTGATAGAAGTTCTCCGAGAACAGCACTTCGCCCGGGCCGATCGGGTCGGTGGAATCGGAGATGATCACGTCGAATTTTTCCGTGGTGGTGGCGACGAAACGCATGCCGTCGTCAATCACCAGGTTCAGGCGTGGATCGTCGTAGGCGCCGCTGGAGTGGTTCGGCAGGAACTCTTTGCACATATCGACCACGGTGCCGTCGATCTCGACCATGGTGATGTACTCGACACCGGCGTGCTTGGTCACTTCACGGAGCATGCCGCCGTCACCGCCACCAATGATCAGCACGCGCTTGACGCTGCCGTGGGCGAGGATTGGCACGTGGGTGAGCATTTCGTGGTAGATGAATTCGTCGGCTTCGGTGGTCTGGATCACGCCGTCCAGCGCCATGACCCGGCCCATGCGCGGGTTCTGGAAAATCACCAGGTGCTGGTGTTCGGTGCGCACTTCGTGCAGCAGTTTTTCCATGCGAAAGCGCTGACCGTAGCCCTCGTAGAGGGTTTCCAGGTACTCGCTGGTTTTGGTGACGGTCATGGTCAAGTGCTCCGATGAATGCGCGGGCGCCAATCGTGGGGGCGATTGCCCGGGAAAGGCGCGCATTCTACGTTGCCGAAGATGACAGGTAGAACCTCCCTTCATCAGCAAATCGCAATCCCTTGTAGGAGTGAGCCTGCTCGCGATAGCGGTTTTTCAGTCACTGACTCATTGACTGGAGGATAGCTATCGCGAGCAGGCTCACTCCTACAGGGTATTGCGGTGTTCTCGGGATCAGCGTCAGATCCGCACGTTGCCCCGGGGTCCGGCAATCGCCCAGATGATCAGGCCCAGCACTGGCAGGAGGATGATCAGCAGCACCCAGACGATTTTCATCCCGGTGGTGGCGCCGCTTTTCAGCACATTGATGATGGCCCAGATGTCGAGGGCGAGGATGATCAGACCGATCAGACCGTTGAACGTGGAACCCATGGTGTCGCTCCAGAATAGTGGCATGCACTTTTAGGATAGACGGTCGCGCGCAGGGTTCCCTTTTAATGCTATCTCGCTCAGACGTGCACAGCGATCTTCAGCGCTTCGAGCGATGGCGCAGCGGCGATACCGACTTCGGCGCACAGCTCCAGCACCCGTGGCACGTCGTTGCCGTAGACCAGCACCACCTGCAGTTCGTCGTCGAGCAACTGGCTGAAGTTCATCAGTGTGTAACCGCCGTTTTCCTTGTTCAGGCTGCTCATCTGCACTTGGATGCGGTTAAGGGCGGTAAGTGCTTCGGTCTTGGCCAGTTGCTTGGGCTTGAGGTTGAAATCCACGCCCGGGCCGAACGAGGCAACGATCTGCGCGAACAGGTCAACGTAGGTGTCGGCCTCGAACAGCACGGTTTCCGGCAGGCTGCCGACCACGACCCATTCGCCCAACGCAATCGGGAATGTGTCGTCGTAGTTGATGTCCGGGTTGGCTGCCAGAAAGGCACCCGCATCGGCGTAAGCTTGCGCGGCTTCGTCAGCCACTTTCAGGATCTCGTCCTCGCCCATGCAGCCGGAGCTGATTTTGCTGATGAGTTCGACGAGTGCGGCTTTCATGAGGGCGGATCCTGTGGCGAAGGTGAATTTCGAGGGCGCGGAGGATAGCGCACAAAGCAAAAGATCGCAGCCTCGGCAGCGCCTACGCTCAGCGCTCATCCACGGAATGGCAGGCCAACGCGTTCAATGGAGGAGCTAGCGCAGGCTGCGATCTTTTGAGGCCCGTCAGGCCAGCAGTTTTTCCAACTGAGCGGTGGTATCAACCGCCCCCATCGTGCGGGCCGCATCCAGCGCCGTCACGCCATTGGCGTCCTTGGCTTGCGCATTGGCCCCCTTGCTGATCAGGTAATCAACGATTTCAACGCGGTTGAACATCGCCGCCATCATCAGCGCCGTACGACCATCAAACGACGAGCCTTCAATCTCTGCGCCCGCTTCGACCAGCGCCTTGACCACCGGCAGATCGCCTTTGAACGCGGCGCCGGCAATCGGGCTCTGGCCGTTGCCATTGCGCATTTCCGGGTCGGCCTTGTGTTTAAGCAACACCTGCACCGCATCCAGATGGCCGTAATAGCTGGCCAACATCAACAACGTGTCACCCTTGCTGTTCTTCAGGTTGACTGGCAAACCGGCCGTGACCAGGCGATCAAGCATCTCGGCATCACCGTCGCGCGCCTTGTTGAAAACCTGCTCGGTGAATTCGGCAGCTTCTTCAGGGGTCATCTGGCGGCTTTGGTCGGACATGGGGCAACTCCACTTTCGGTCAATCGGAAAGCCGACAGTTTCCCGAGCGAGGCGCTGGCTGTCACCCCCTTTTTCTCAAGTCGAGCCATAGCCAGATTCAATAACGATGCTTGCCCTGATGAATTTCTGCCAACACTTCATCGGTGACCCGAACGTAAGTCTGCGTGCCGGGCAGCCATGCGAAGATCGGGTCATCCCCCGTCTGGCCGGGGTCGAAGCCTTCGTTCTTGAGTCGGGTTTTCTGGTATTTGAAGGTGCCGGTGGTCTCCATCTTGACCTTCACTCGCAGGAACAATGGCACGGCATAGGCTGGCATGCGCTCCCGGGCAAAAGTCAGCAACTCGGCGAAATCCAGCGTCGCAAGGGATTCCGCTGGCGTGATCGCCGCCATACCGGCGCGGCCGTTGGTATGGCAGATCTCCACGCCATAAGCCACCGCCTCGGAAATCTGCGGGTGTTGCAGCAGAAGATTTTCGACTTCGGTGGTCGAGACGTTTTCGCCCTTCCAGCGATAGGTGTCGCCGAGGCGATCGACAAATTGAGCGTGGCCGAAGCCGATGTTGCGCAGCAGGTCGCCGGTGTTGAAAAAACGATCGCCTTTGCTAAACACGTCCTGCAACACGACCTTGGCGGTTTTCTGTGGATCGGTGTAGCCGTCCAGTGGGGCTTTTTCGTCGATCCGCGCCAACAGTAGACCCTGCTCGCCTTTGCCGACCTTGCGCATGAATCCGTCAGGACTGCGGATTGGCTCACCGCTGTGATGGTCGTAGGCGACCAATTCCCAGGCCATCAGGGAGAAACCGATGGTGTTGTCGAAATTGAGAATGTTAGTGAATCCGATGTTGCCGTCGCTCGCCGCGTACAGCTCACAGATGTGCTCGACGGCGAAACGTGTCTTGAACTCGGCCCAGGCGCCGGGGCGCAAGCCGTTGCCAATCATCTTGCGCACATCGTGACGGCTATCATCGGCGCTGGCCGGTTGATCGACCAGATAACGGCATAGCTCGCCGACGTAACCGATGGTCGTCGCGCGGTAGCGGCGCACGTCGCTCCAGAACTGACTGGCGCTGAACTTGCGGCGGATCGCGAAACCCGAAGCACCGTTCACCGCCGAACCCCAGCACACGCAAAGACCGGTGGCGTGGTACAGCGGCAAGGTGCAATAGACGACGTCGTCAGGGCTCATATTGAGAGCGATCATGCCGAAACTGGCGGAGCTGCGCATCCAGCGACCGTGCTTGAACACCCCGGCCTTGGGCAGGCCGGTGGTGCCGGAGGTATAAATGTAGAAACACGGATCGTCGAAGAAGATCTGCTGGCTGCTCGGCGGATTCTCGCTGGAGGCGTCGGCACTGGCGCTGATCAGATTGACGTACCCGTCGGGCGCGATGCCCGGATGGCTGGAGGTGTCCTGATCGGCGACAAACCAGGTGCGCGGTGCAGTGATCGCTACTTGATCGCGAATCGCCGCATACGCTGCAAGCAGTTCTTCGCCCACAATGATCGCCACCGGCGCCACCAGATTCACGCTGTGGACAAGTGTGTCACGCGTCTGCGAGGTGTTGAGCAGCGCGCTGACCGCGCCGACCTTGGCCAGCGCCAGAATGGTCACCAGCAGTTCCGGGCGGTTTTCGATGAACACTGCGACCACGTCGCCCTTGCCGATGCCCTGCCCGTTCAGATAGTGAGCGATGCGGTTGGCCCACTGGTTGACCTGCGCATAGGTCAGCCGCACATCGCCGTGCAATAACGCCGGCCCCTCGGGATTGCGCAGCGTCGCTTGCTCGAATGTCCAGCCAAGGCCACAGCTTTGGGTCGGATCCGTGACGTTGGCCACCTTCATGCCCTTGACCACCCGCGGGATGGCTTTGGCAATCATCGGCAGTTTGCGGAGCATCATGCCCCAGGTAATCGTGTCGCTTGGCGCGTGACTCATGGAAGCTCCCCGTTCAACCTTGACGTGCAGGTCGATGTTTTTATTTTTCGGGCTTTGACTTGAACCAACCGGCGCATTCGAGCACGGGTCGAGGTCGAAAATACGTCAGCGCTTCTCGGGCTGTACACGCGGTTTTTGCAATGTTTTGTATCCGCTGCTCTTTAGCGAGCGCAGGTGATCTGCGGTTCAGCGATTGGTTCCATCGAATCGATATCGATCCCGCAAAATGCAGGATGCACGATGGCCATTCATGCAGTTTGCACGACCACCTGATTTTTCATTATTTTTATATCATTGATTTATAACGATTTTTTTATTTTAAAATGCTGGCACAATCGCTGCAACCTCCTCTGCATGCTTGCCATTCAAGTGCATACGGAGCTGAAAGACATGAGCCTGATCCAAGAAAAATTTACCTCCCTGTTCTCCAACTTCGACGTCACCACTGCGCCACGTCCCGATGGCGGGATCCTGCTGACCCTGCGCAGCAGCGACGGCAAAGTGTTCAAACGCGCACTGACTTATCAACAACTGCATGCCGGCGACCAACTGTCGTGGGCGATCAGTGCAATTCGTCGTGACCTGGCAGAACAAGCCAGTGAGTTGCCGCAAATTGCCATGCTGCAGAGCCAGCAGCGTTTTGCTCTGCCGACATATCACTCGCTGTAATTTTCAAAGCGCATTAGACAAAACAGGCCGTGGAGCTTCCGCTTCACGGCCTGTTTTTTTATGCCTGACGCATACCCCTGTGGGAGCGAGCTTGCTCGCGAAAGCGGTGTGTCAGAGATAAATTTTTCGTCTGATACTCCACCTTCGCGAGCAAGCTCGCTCCCACAGGGGTTTTTTGTGTGGTCAGAAGGCTTCCGGTTCTATGCCGGTGAACGTGTCGACGGTGATGTGGCTGCCCAACTCCCCGCCTTCGCGGGCCAGGCCGCAGGTTTGCAGGCCAGCCTCTTGCGCGGCGTCGAGTTCTTCAACAACGTCCGAGAGAAACAGGATCTCCCCCGCTTCAACACCGATGGCTTGCTGGATATTGGTGTACGACCGCGCCTCGCGCTTGGGCCCTGAAGTCGTGTCGAAATAACCGCTGAACAACGGCGTCAGATCCCCCGCCTCCGAGCAGCCGAAAATCAGTTTCTGCGCCTGAATCGATCCCGACGAGTACACAAACAGTTGATAACCGGCAGCATGCCAGCGCTGCAGCGCTTCAACGGCATCCGGGTAAACATGCCCCTTCAACTGCCCGGCGTGATAACCCTGCGCCCAGACCATGCCTTGCAAGGCCTTGAGTGGAGTGGCTTTGCGATCTTCCTCAATCCAGCTCAAGAGAATCTCGACAACCCGCTCAACATCAGCCTGCGGCGCATTGCTGTCACGGCGCACAGCTTCGAGTTGTTCGGCCACATCGGCGCGTTCGGCGTTCTGCCGCACGAAATCCGGTAAATGTTTGGCCGCGTACGGAAACAGCACGTCAAACACGAAACTTACCGCGCTGGTGGTGCCTTCGATGTCAGTGACGATGGCTTTGATCGACATCGAATCAGTCCTCCAGACGCGGGAAGCGGCCGGCGATGTCTTCGCCGGTGAAATTGGCAACCCAGCCTTCCGGGTTGTTGAAAAGGCGAATCGCGACAAAGTGCGGATGCTCGCCCATGTCGAACCAGTGCTTGGTGCCGGCCGGTACCGAGATCAGGTCGTTCTTCTCACAAAGCACGGCATAAACGTAATCGTCGATGTGCAGGGTAAACAACCCACGGCCGGCGACGAAAAATCTGACTTCGTCTTCGCCATGACGATGCTCTTCGAGAAACTTGGCGCGCAGCTCGGCTTTTTGCGGGTGATCGCTGTTCAGGCTGATGACGTCGACAGTGATGTAACCGCGCTCGGTCATCAGCTTATCGATCTGCGCTTTATAAGCACTGATCACCTCTTCCTGGGTGGCGCCGGGCTGGATCTTCGCGGCGGCTTGCCAGCGGTCGAAGCACACGCCCTGCTCGGCCAGGGTCGAGGCGATGTCTTCAAAGTGGGTCAGCACCTTGTTCGGAATTTCAGGGCTTGAGACGTGATAGACGGACAGGCTGCTCATTGGGGCAATTCCTCGGTATCGGCCTTGCCGTCCGGTTCTTGCAGACCGGTCGGGCACAGCATTTCATCAGGCAAATGGGCTACTTCTGGTGAAGTCAGCCTTGGCGGTTCATGACGCTGCGGGTTTTCAACTCGCATTCAAACAGAAATTCAAAGGCCTCGATCTGCCGCAGCGCGTCGCTCATCTGCGCGCCCCAGGTGTAGAGGCCGTGGCCGCGAATCAGGTAACCGACACAATCAGGATGGGCGTCGAGCCAAGGCTGCACCTTGGCGGCGAGGCGCGCAATGTCCTGATCGTTGTCGAAAATCGGCACGCGCACCCGCGATTCATGGGTCGAGATGCCGCTGAAGGCTTTTTGCAACTCGTAGTCTTCGAACTCGATAAAGTCCTGCGGAGTCAGGCGCGACAGCACCGTGGCGTTGACCGAATGGGTGTGCAGCACTGCGCCGATCTCCGGCCGCCAGCTATACAGCTGGGTGTGCAGCAGGGTTTCGGCGGACGGCTTTTTGCCCGGCTCCAGGCTAGTGCCGGAGAGGTCGGTGGCGAGCACATCGTCCACACTCAACTGGCCCTTGTGCTTGCCCGAAACGGTCAACAGCGCTTCGCTCGGCGACAGGCGTGTCGAGTAATTGCTGCTGGTGGCCGGCGACCAGCCGCGACCATAAAGAAAGCGCCCGGCATCGACGATTTGCTGGGCGAGTTGTTCACGCGTAAGGCTCATGGCCGGTCCTCTTGCATACGTGTGGCAATGATAACGGCAGCAGCGAGCGCCGCGAGACTGGCAATACTAAAGGTCAATGTCGCGCCGAGGGCATTCCAGCTGTAGCCGGAATACAACGCGCCCATGGCGCCGCCGGTGCCGGCCAGTGCGGCGTACAACGCCTGGCCCTGCCCTTGCTGGCGCGCGCCGAAGCTACGTTGCACGAAAGCGATGGCAGCGGCGTGAAAACTGCCGAAAGTCGCCGCGTGAAGCACCTGCGCAAACAACAGCACCCACAGGAACTCGGCGAACGAACCTAGTAACAACCAGCGCAGCGCTGCCAGCAGAAAACTTGCCATCAGCACCCGGCGCAGGGAAAACCGCGCGAGAATCCGGCTCATTGCCATGAACATCAGCACTTCGGCAACGACACCCACGGCCCAGAGCATGCCGATGGTGCCACGTGTGTAACCGAGTCGTTCAAGGTGCAGGGTCAGAAAGGTGTAATACGGGCCGTGGCTCATTTGCATCAGCGCGACGCAGCCGTAAAACGCCAGCACGCCGGGATTGCGCAGTTGTGTGAGAAAGCCCTCACCGCTCGGCCGATTGCCTTGCGGCGGCTGCGCGTTCGGCACCCACAGACTGCTAAGGACGATGCCGGCCATGATCAACACCAGCGCCGCCGGGTAGATGTCGAGGCTGAGCCATTCGAACAATCGGCCGAGTGCAACCACGGTGATGATGAAACCGATCGAGCCCCATAAGCGGATTTGGCTGTAGCGCGAGGTCTGCCCCTGCAAATGCGCCAGGGTGATGACTTCGAACTGCGGCAGCACCGCGTGCCAGAAGAACGCGTGCAAGGCCATGACCATCGCCAACCAGGCGTAGGTCTTGCTGACGAAGATCAGTGAAAACGTCAGCAGCGTACACACCGCGCCGAAACGCACGATAGCCAGGCGTTTGCCGGTGTAATCACCGAGCCAGCCCCAGATGTTCGGCGCCACACAGCGCATCAGCATCGGGATCGCGACCAGCTCACCGATCCGCGCAGGACTGAAGCCGAGGTGGTCGAAGTACAGCGCCAGAAACGGCGCTGTCGACCCGAGCAAGGCGAAATAGAACAGATAGAAACTGGACAGCCGCCAGTAAGGGAGCGCCGCCACGCCGGTTATGCCGCGACGGCTTTAAGGCCTGCCATCAAAGCTGACCCAGCACCGGCGTGCTCACGCGCACATCGGCATTCTGGCCACGGTGACGCAGCAAGTGATCCATCAGCACAATGGCCATCATCGCTTCGGCAATCGGCGTGGCGCGGATGCCGACGCACGGGTCGTGACGGCCCTTGGTGATGACGTCCACAGGGTTGCCGTGGATATCGATCGAACGGCCCGGGGTGGTGATGCTCGACGTCGGCTTCAAGGCCAGATGCGCAACGATCGGCTGACCGGACGAAATACCACCGAGGATGCCGCCCGCGTTGTTGCTGAGGAAACCTTCCGGGGTCATTTCATCGCGGTGTTCGGTGCCGCGCTGGGCGACCGAGGCAAAACCGGCACCGATTTCCACGCCTTTGACTGCGTTGATGCTCATCAGCGCATGCGCCAGCTCAGCGTCGAGACGGTCGAAAATCGGCTCGCCCAGACCCGGCATCACGCCTTCGGCAACGACGGTGATCTTCGCCCCGACCGAGTCCTGATCGCGGCGCAATTGATCCATGTAGGCTTCCAGCTCCGGGACTTTGTCCGGATCGGGGCTGAAGAAAGCGTTGTCTTCCACCGAATCCCAGGTCTTGAACGGGATTTCGATCGGGCCGAGCTGGCTCATGTAGCCACGAATGACGATGCCTTGGGTGGCCAGGTATTTCTTCGCGATCGCACCGGCCGCTACGCGCATTGCGGTCTCGCGCGCCGAGCTGCGACCACCGCCACGGTAGTCGCGCTCACCGTATTTGTGGTGGTAGGTGTAGTCGGCATGGGCCGGGCGGAACAGATCCTTGATCGCCGAGTAGTCCTTGGACTTCTGGTCGGTGTTGCGGATCAGCAGGCCGATCGAGCAACCGGTGGTGCGCCCTTCGAACACGCCAGAGAGGATTTCGACTTCGTCGGCTTCCTGACGCTGGGTGGTGTGGCGGCTGGTGCCTGGCTTGCGGCGATCGAGGTCGCGCTGCAGGTCTTCGAGGGAGATCTCCAGGCCCGGCGGGCAGCCGTCGACAATGGCGACCAACGCCGGACCATGGCTTTCGCCAGCGGTGGTGACAGTGAACAACTTGCCGTAGGTATTGCCGGACATGCAGGACGCTCCGTGAAATCAAACCCAAATTCGTGATGCGCGCCAGTATACGCAGGCTAACCGAGTAGTTCATCCTCGAACCTTAGTGGTGCTGGCGAGTCCAACCGGCACCTTGGCGAATGATGGCGTGATGATGCTGCGAGTTTTGATCTTGAGTCTTACCCTCTTTACGGGCTTTGCCCAAGCGACGGTCCTACAACGCCCGGTCACTCTGGATACCGGCACCGGCGAACTTTTCGGTTCGCTGCTGCTGCCAAAGTCCGACAATCCGGTGCCGGTTGTCCTGATTATTTCTGGCTCCGGTCCTACGGATCGCGACGGAAACAACCCCGACGGCGGGCGCAACGACAGCCTCAAGCGCCTGGCGTGGGCGCTGGCAAAACACAACATTGCCAGTGTGCGTTACGACAAACGCGGTGTTGCGGCGAGTCTGGCGGCGACGCCGGATGAGCGCAATTTATCGGTGGAGGCCTATGCGGCAGACGCGGTGGCGTGGGGGCAGAAGCTCAAGGCCGATCCGCGTTTCGGCAAATTGATCCTGCTCGGCCACAGTGAAGGCGCGCTGATTGCCAGCCTCGCCGCGCCGAAAGTGGATGCCGCTGCGGTGATTTCCCTGTCCGGCAGCGCGCGCCCGGTCGATCAGGTGATCCGCGAGCAATTGGCTCGCAGCCTCCCACCTCCGTTGATGCTACGCAGCAATGAATTGCTCGACAGCCTCAAGGCCGGCCACACTGACGACAATGTGCCGCAACCGTTGCAGGTGATTTTCCGCCCGAGCGTGCAGCCGTATCTGATTTCGCTGTTCCGTCAGGATCCCGCGAAAGCCTTCGCGCAATTGAAGATGCCGGCGCTGATCGTCCAGGGCAGCAACGACATGCAGGTCGGCGTTGGCGATGCGCAGGCGCTGAAAGCCGCGAAACCCGACGCCGAACTGGCGGTGATCGACGGCATGAACCACGTCATGCGCATCGTCCATAACGATATGAAGCGGCAATTGGCTTCGTACAAGGATCCGAATTTGCCACTGGCGGCGGAACTTGGCGCGAAGATCATCGAGTTTATTGACGGACTTCGCACCCGTTAACGGTTGTTTACCCTCTAGTCCTGCAAAAAACGGCCGATAAGCCTTTGTCGCCAGCGCAACGGCTGGCGACAAGCAGGGCTTGGACAGGATCTCGCCGTTATGACTGATACCCCGACTTCACCCGACACCACCGCTGAAAAAGACGCACCGCCAGCGGTCGAGCTGCCGTGGGCGGATGTCCACGTCGAGCACCACAAGATGCTCCGCCTGGCCCCGCTGCAGACCGACCGCAACACTGGCGGCCGCCCCTTGCGCTTTGTCGAATTCGGCTATGCCGAACGCAACAGCAAAGAAAAAAGCCTGATGCGCATGACGATCAAGCTGCCCGGCCAGCGAGTGCGCAAAGAGCAGAATCAGCTGGACGTGTGGGTTGATCACACGACCAAACGTGTGCACTTCGGCCCCGACAGTGGCTTGCAGATCGAACCAATGAACCGTGGCATCGGCCGTTACATGGCCGCGCAAGGCATCAATTGGGCGAAAAAGCGCTGGCCGACCTACACCGTTGACGGCATGGACTTGAACAACAAGGACGCGCTGAACGAAGACACCCGCCTGCGTCGCGATCATTTCCTGCGGGTGCATGGTTTTGATGTGGTGTACGCCGATGCCCAGCACTTGAAGGGCAGCGTCAAGGATGTGTTGGTCGGCGATTTGCTCGGCGACTGGAACAGCGAGAAGCTGCAGATCGTCGAGATTCTTGAAGCGGCACAGATGCTTCAGCAGGCCGAACAGAATCTGGCCGAGCAGGAAGTGAAGCTGAAGAAACAGGAAGAGAAGGTCAGCAAGTTCAAGCGTGAAGACGCCGGGCTGCGTTTCACCATCACCTGTCTGGTGGCGTTTGCGGTGTTTCAGGCGGGGTTGTTGATCTGGATTGCCACGCATCGCTGATGGCTTGAGACCGCAGTGCGGCGATTCGCGAGCAGGCTCGCTCCCACAGGATTTGTGTCGTACACCGAACCTGTGGGAGCGAGCTTGCTCGCGAAGCTTTTGATCGTTCCCACGCTCCGCGTCGGAATGCAGCCCGATTAGACGCGGGAAGCGAACAGCGCCTGATGATCGCGGCACTGCTCCGCCGTCAGCATGAACACACCATGCCCGCCGCGCTCGAATTCGAGCCAGGCGAAATCAACTTCCGGGTACAACGCGTCAACGTGTACCTGGCTGTTGCCCACCTCGACAATCAACAACCCCTTCTCGGTCAGGTGATCCGCCGCTTCAGCGAGCATGCGTCGCACCAGGTTCAACCCATCATCACCGCAAGCCAGACCCAGCTCCGGTTCATGCTGATATTCGTCCGGCATGTCGGCGAAATCCTCCGCATCAACGTAAGGCGGGTTCGACACGATCAGGTCGAAACGCTGGCCCGGCAAGCCATCAAACCCATCGCCCTGCACGGTATAGACGCGCTCATCGACGCCATGGCGCTCGATGTTCTGGTTGGCCACTTCCAGCGCTTCGAACGACAGATCGGCCAGCACCACTTCGGCGTTCTGAAACTCGTAGGCGCAGGCGATACCGATGCAACCAGAACCGGTGCACAGGTCGAGAATCCGCGCAGGTTCATTGCCGATCCACGGGGCGAAACGGTTTTCGATCAGTTCGCCGATGGGCGAGCGCGGGATCAACACGCGCTCATCGACGATGAACGACATGCCGCAGAACCATGCCTCACCCAACAGGTAAGCGGTGGGAATGCGTTCTTCGATACGGCGCTTGAGCAGGCGTTGCAGGTTAACCAACTCGTCGTCTTCCAGCGCGCAATCGAGGTAGCTGTCGGCGATTTCCCACGGCAGGTGCAACGCGCCGAGTACGAGTTGCCGGGCTTCGTCCCAGGCATTGTCGGTGCCATGGCCGAAAAACAGATCCTCCCCATGGAAGCGGCTGACGGCCCAACGAATGTGGTCGCGCAGGGTACGAAGTCGGGAAGTGATCACGGGGCAGAACTCCAGAAAAAACGACTGGCGATTCTAGCAGCCAAAACGCGCGACGACGACGCAGGAAAAACATCGCACCGACGGTAGGAGTTTTCTGTTTTTTGCATCGGCTATTGAACAGAACGTGTAACTTGACAAGGCTGCAGGCCAATAACGACGGTGCCTACGATGGTAGCGATTCACAGAACCGCTCAGCCAGAGGACAATG
This sequence comes from Pseudomonas sp. H1_D05, assembly GCF_054682705.1. Taxonomy (NCBI): domain Bacteria; kingdom Pseudomonadati; phylum Pseudomonadota; class Gammaproteobacteria; order Pseudomonadales; family Pseudomonadaceae; genus Pseudomonas; species Pseudomonas sp. H1_D05. Next base: position 3,828,223 of record NZ_CP162825.1, on the reverse strand, counting down.
TCGCAAAAGCCCCACCCCAAGGAGCCCCAGAATGTCCGTTCCAAAAACGATGTTTCAACTCAGCGGTCGCGGTTACGCAGCGGCCACACTGAGCCATGCCACCGTGGTCATCATCGATGCCCAGAAAGAATATCTCAGTGGCCCGCTGGCCCTGAGCGGCATGGACGCGGCCGTCGCAAACATCAAGCAAGTGGTTGCCGCAGCCCGTGCAGCCGGTCGGCCGATCGTGCACGTGCGTCACCTCGGCACCGTCGGCGGCCTGTTCGACCCGCAGGGCGAACGCGGCGAATTCATCCCCGGCCTCGAGCCACAGGGCGATGAAACCATTATCGGCAAACTGCTGCCGAGCGCGTTCCACGGCACCGAGTTGCTGGACCGTTTGCAAAACCTTGGCTCACTGGACCTGATCGTCTGCGGTTTCATGAGCCACTCCAGTGTCAGCACCACCGTACGTGCGGCGAAGAATCTGGGTTTCCGCTGCACCCTGGTCGAAGACGCCTGCGCCACCCGCGACCTGCCGTTCAAGGGCCGCGTGCTCAGCGCCGCTGTGGTACAGGAAGCCGAAATGGCGATCATGGCGGACAACTTCGCCACCCTCGCGCTGACGCAAGACCTGATCTGATCGACCCTGATGAGCGGCTCACGGCGCCGCTCATCCGCAAAATCCTCTCATTTGCCGCAAATGCCATAGCCTCAGGAACAACCCGGTCAACTCCCGGTCGAAGGGCCGATACCCATTGAGGAAGGTCGGAATGAAGTTATCCGATGGATTTGACGCACGCCGCTTGCGGCCCAAAGGCCAAAGCAACTGGCGTTTTCGATTCGGCGCGGCGATTGCCGCCATTCTGGCGACGTTCGGTGTGCTGCTGGCGATGGCCGGGGCCGCCAGCCTGCTCGGGCGCCCGCCAGCGCTCGGTGATTTGAATGCCACGCCGATGGGTTCGGCGATCATTCTGGCTGTCGGCTTGCTGTTTCTGTATTTCGGCGTGGCGCTGTGGCGTCGTTGCCGGCGTCGCGCCCGGCAATCGCGGGAACTGAACATGTCCCCGCACCTGATGAAAAAACACGACTGAATCACCGGCCTGGCTTTTTGCCGGGCCGTTTTGTTTCGACTTGGGTAAACTGGCCGCCCTTCGCGGAGGCTGACATGCAAGACGACGATTTTTCCCTGTTCAAAAGTGCGATCCAAGGCGTCAAGCCGATCAAGCACGACCGCGCCGACACCGGCAAACCCAAGGCTGACCGCGCACAGATCGCCAAGCTGCGCCAGTCCGCCACCGTGCGCACCGACACCGCTACCGTGGATGGCCTGTCCGACCAGTTCGTGATCGATGTCGGCCCGGAAGACGAGTTGATGTGGTCCCGTGACGGCGTGCAGGAAAGTCAGATGCGCAAGCTCAAGGTCGGCCAGATCCCGTTCGAAGGCAGCCTCGACCTGCACGGCATGAGCGTGGAAAAGGCCCGCGAAACCCTCTGGGCCTTTCTTGCCGAAGCGACTAAATTCGAAATCCGCTGCGTCCGCGTCACCCACGGCAAGGCTGTGCGCTTGGACGGCAAGCGGCCAATGATCAAAAGCCACGTCAACACCTGGTTGCGCCAGCATGCCCAAGTGCTGGGTTTCTGCTCGTGTCAGGCGAAACACGGCGGTGCCGGCGCGGTTTACGTGATGCTCAAACGCACCATGATGGAAGGTCGCGACGAATAATCCCGTTACACCGAACTTGCAGGGTTGTGTCCGCCACCGTACCCTTGCCCTTTGCGAAAATCCCCACAGGTAGTTTCATGTCCCTGGAACAGAATTACACCGCGATTCTCGGCCAATTGGGCGAGGACGTGTCCCGCGAGGGCCTGCTCGACACGCCAAAGCGTGCCGCCAAAGCCATGCAGTACCTCTGCCGCGGTTATGAACAGACGCTCGAAGAGGTCACCAACGGTGCCCTGTTCAGCTCCGACAACAGCGAAATGGTGCTGGTCAAGGACATCGAGTTGTACTCGTTGTGCGAACACCACCTGCTGCCGTTCATCGGCAAGGCGCATGTTGCGTACATCCCGAGCGGCAAAGTGCTGGGCCTGTCGAAGGTCGCGCGGATCGTCGACATGTACGCCCGTCGCCTGCAGATCCAGGAAAACCTCAGCCGCCAGATCGCCGATGCAGTGATGCAAGTCACCGGCGCGCTGGGCGTAGCCGTGGTGATCGAGGCCAAGCACATGTGCATGATGATGCGCGGTGTCGAGAAGCAGAATTCGTCGATGATCACTTCGGTGATGCTCGGTGAGTTCCGCGAAAACGCAGCGACCCGCAGCGAATTCCTCAGCCTCATCAAGTAATTCGTTGCCCGAAGAAAACCGGCATTCATCGCCGGTTTTTTTTCGTCCGTGAAAAATCGGGTAAGCTGCGCGCCTTTCTCAATTTGCACCGTGAGGCTTTAAACGTGTTCGTCAAAGCGCTTCGTGTCGGCCTCGGCCAACTGGTTATCTTCATCGACTTCATCACCCGCCCGGGCAAGAAACAGCGTCCTGCCGAAACTCAGGCCCAGGTCAATGCCGCCGCGCAAGGCCTGACCCTGTATCAGTTCCATGCCTGCCCGTTCTGCGTGAAAACCCGCCGCACGCTGCGTCGCCTGAATGTGCCGGTGGCGCTGAAGGATGCGAAGAACAACGAACAGGATCGTCAGACGCTGCTGGATCAGGGCGGCCGGATCAAGGTGCCTTGCCTGCGCATTGAAGAGAATGGCCAGACAACCTGGATGTATGAGTCCAAGGTGATTATTGATTATCTGGATAAGCGGTTTGCGGCGGTCTGATGATTATGTGGTGGGTTGATTGACGCTTTCGCGAGCAGGCTCGCTCCCACCCTTTGGAATGCATTTCCACTGTGGGAGCGAGCCTGCTCGCGAAGTGGCCCTCTCAGCCACCGCAAATCCCGGACAAAAATAAACCGGCCCTCGAGCCGGTTTATTTGTTTTCAGGCCGCTTTCTCTAGCAGCGCCTGGCGCACCACCGCCGCCAATCGCTTGAGCCCTTCATCCAGTCGTGCCGGATCGATGTGGCTGAAGTTCAAGCGCAAATGCCCAAGGTTGTTATCCGGATCCGGAAAGAACGGCTCCCCCGGCATAAACGCCACGTCATTGGCCAACGCCTCATTGAGCAACGTTCGCGTATCCAGCGGCTGCTTCAACGTCAGCCAGAAAAACAGCCCGCCCTGCGGCATGTTCCAGTCGGCCAGATCAGCAAAGTGCGTTTCCAGCGCCGCCTGGAAGGCATCGCGCCGTTGCCGATAGAAGCCGCGCAACTCGCTCAGATGCTGCTGATACTTGTCGCTGCCGATCCATTGCAGGGCCTGCCACTGACCGATGCGGTTGGTATGCAGATCTGCCGATTGCTTGAGTTTGAGCAGATGCGGGAACAGGTCCGGGCTGGCGATCAAGTAACCGACGCGTAAACCGGGCAACAAGGTTTTCGACACGGTGCCGGTGTAGATCCAGCTCGCCTTCTGCAGACGCCCGGCAATCGGCTTGGCGCTGCCGCCATCGAAAGTCAGCTCGCGGTAGGGTTCGTCCTCGATCAGGGTGACGCCGAATTCGTCGAGCAATGCCGCTACGGCTGCACGCTTGGCTTCGCTGTAACGCACGGCGGACGGATTCTGGAACGTCGGTATCAGGTAGATGAACGCTGGCCGGTGCTGTTCGAGACGACTGCGCAATTGCGCCAGATTCGGGCCGTCGGCTTCTTGCGGCACGGTCAGGCAATCGGCGCCGAACAGCTGGAAAATCTGCAATGCAGCGAGATAGGTCGGCGCTTCAAGCAGAATTTCCGTGCCCTTGTCGATGTACAGCTTGGCCGCCAGATCGAGGGTTTGCTGCGAGCCGCTGACCACCAGTACCTGACTTGCGGTGCACTCCAGGCCCAGCGCCCTCGCCTCCGCTGCCAAGGCTTCGCGCAATGCCGGTTCGCCTTCGCTCATGCCGTATTGGCCGAGCGACAGCGGCATGTCAGCCCACTCGACCTTCGGCAGCATCGCTTCGGCCGGCAAGCCACCAGCGAACGACATGACCTCCGGACGCTGGGCGGCGGCAAGGATTTCACGGATCAAAGAACTTTTAAGGCGCGCGACACGTTCGGAAAAAGCCATGGAAGTCACCGGTAGCGAGGCATGGGAAAAATGAGTCAAACTGGTTGACTGAAATTACGACAGCTTGAGCGAGTACGTCAATATGCTTGACCTTAAAAACCCCGCGAGCCAACAACAGGCGATGGAAGCGTTTTTCTTCGGCTATCAAGCCTTCACCGCCAAGGCTGATGAAATGCTCGAGCGCCGCGGGCTGTCGCGGGTACATCAGCGAATTGTGTTTTTCATCGCTCGATACCCGAATTTGAGCGTGAAGGAATTGCTGGGATTGCTTGGCGTGAGCAAGCAGGCCTTGAACATGCCGTTGCGGCAGTTACAGGAAATGCATCTGGTCGACAGCGTGGCGTCCGAGGCCGACAAGCGAAAGCGTCTGCTGGAATTGACGGCCGAAGGCGCGAAGTTTGAACAGGCGCTGCGGCGTGAGCAGGTGAAATTACTGGAGCGAGTGTTTGCCGAGGCTGGCGAGGCGGCGGTGAATGGCTGGTTGGCGGTGAATATGGCACTGGGGAAAAGTCAGACGGCTCTCGATTGAATGGGACTGCCTCTTCGCGGGCAAGCTCGCTCCCACAGGGGAACGCATTCCAAACGTGGGAGCGAGCCTGCTCGCAAAGGGGCCAGTGCAGGCGATATATCGCTATCGACGGAACTTTCGTAAACAAAACCAAAAACAATATTTGCTTTATTTGTACACAAAAGCATAATCCACAGCGTGCGAGTTCCTGACCGCATGGTCAACAAATTCGCGTATGCCTCAAAGGGCCGCTGCCACCCCTCATGGGTCCGGCCCTGGAAATAACAATAAAACTCTTGAGGAGTACTCGCTGTGGAAAGCCGCAAATCCGAAGCATCGACGCTGGACCTCTCGCCGCCATTACGCAGTGGCTTGCTGGAACGTCTGTTTAAACTCAGCTTGCATGGCACCACGGTGAAGACCGAGCTGATTGCCGGTCTGACAACCTTCATCACCATGGCTTACATCATCTTCGTCAACCCGAACATCATGGCCGATGCCGGGATCGATCACGGTGCAGCCTTCGTCGCCACCTGTATCGCCGCCGCGCTGGGCTGCCTGTTGATGGGGCTGTACGCCAACTGGCCAGTGGGGCTGGCACCGGGCATGGGCCTCAACGCGTTCTTCACTTACACCGTGGTCGGCACCATGGGCTACAACTGGGAAACTGCACTGGGTGCGGTGTTCGTCTCCGGTGTGCTGTTCATGATCCTGACTTTCTCGCGGATTCGCGAGTGGCTGCTGAACAGCATTCCAGTCAGCCTGCGCTTTGCGATGGGTGCCGGCGTCGGTCTGTTCCTTGGCCTGATCGGCCTGAAAACCGCGGGTATCGTCGTCGACAGCCCGGCCACACTGATCAAACTCGGCTCCCTGCGCGAACCTGGCCCACTGCTCGCGGCCATCTGCTTTCTGATGATCGCGATCCTCAGCTACCACCGAGTTTTCGGCGCAATCCTCATCAGCATCATCACCGTGACCCTGGCCGGTTGGGGCCTGGGCATCGTGCACTACGAAGGGATCATGTCGACCCCGCCAAGTCTGGCTCCGACCTTCATGGCCATGAACGTCGCCGGCGTGTTTAACGTCAGCATGATCAGCGTGGTACTGGCCTTTCTCTTTGTGCACATGTTCGACACCGCTGGCACGCTGATGGGCGTCGCCCAGCGCGCCAACCTGGTGAATGCTGACGGCCGTATCGAAAACCTCTCCCGCGCGATGAAAGCCGACAGTGCGTCCAGCGTCTTCGGCGCTGTGGTCGGTGTTCCGCCAGTCACCAGTTATGTAGAAAGTGCCGCTGGTGTAGCCGCTGGTGGTCGGACTGGTCTTACCGCAGTCACCGTAGGTGTGCTATTTATAGCGGCGATGTTCTTCGCACCGCTGGCCGGCATGATTCCCGCTTACGCCACCGCCGGTGCACTGATCTATGTGGCGATGCTGATGATGGGCGGCATGGCCCACATCGAATGGGACGAAGCCACTGACGCCATCCCGGCCATCGTCACCGCGATCATGATGCCACTGACCTTTTCGGTCGCCGACGGCATCGCGCTGGGCTTCATCACCTACGTGGCGTTGAAGGCCGGTACCGGCAAGTACAAGGAAATTTCCGTGAGCCTGTGGGTGCTCTGCGCGATCTTCATCGCCAAGTTCATCTTCTTGTAAGCGTCACGCGGTTCAAGCTTCAACACAGCCTCACCCAATCGGGTGGGGCTTTTGCACATTCTTGAGTACAACAAAAAAAGGAGGAAAGTGATGAGTCTGGAAACCTGGCTGCTGTTCAGCGGCGCTGCATTGGTGGTGATCCTGATTCCGGGGCCACTGTCGTTGTTGATGATCAGCAACAGTCTGAATTATGGGTTGCGCCGTTCTTATCCGGCATTTCTCGGTGGCGTATTCGCCTCTATCTGCCTGCTCAGTGCTTCGGCGTTGGGGCTGGGTGCCTTGTTGCTGGCATCGGAGCAACTGTTCAGCGCCCTGAAAATCGTCGGCGGACTCTATCTGTTCTATCTGGCCTGGCAGAGCTGGCAGCAATCGCGCCAGCCATCGGTCGGCGCCGTCGTGCCACAAGCTGCCGCCGTTCCACGGTTTCGCGCGTTGTTCGGGCGCGCCTTTGTACTGGGCGCCAGCAACCCGAAAGACATCCTGTTCTTCGCCGCTTTCCTACCGCAATTCCTCAGCGCCGAACAGCCCTTCCTGCCGCAGTTGCTGGTGATGATCGCCACCTGGACCCTGCTGGATCTGCTGTGCAAGCTGGCCTACGGACTCGGAGCCCACGGCGCAGCGCGTTACTTGCGCAGTGGCAAAGGACAGAGCTGGTTCAACCGGATCAGTGCCGGCTTGTTCGGAGGCGCCGGCGCAGCATCGTTGCTCAGCAGTCACTGAGACATTTGGATCACAAACTTTTTATTTATCTGTAGCCATCCCTGACTTGAAAAACTCAAGTCAGGGATGGCATTCGCAGCGACCGCTCGTGTTGCTCGCGACATCTCCCCGCCGCCACAACTGCATCCCTCAAGCGCAATACACAGCAACAACCCGTTGATGTACATCGTTCAAAAGGCGACCGTACTATCACGACTCAAATAAATAAAAACCCGCCAGAACAAGGAAGTTCACATGGCCACCCTGATACGTAAAGCGTCATTGGAAACTGCAGAAATCACCGACGCCGTCGTCATCGCCGACATGCGTTTCGAGAGCAATGAACATCATCTTTCGACCATTGACTTCAAACCCGAAACTGATGAAACAACCAGCATCAAAGTAAAAAGCAAAGTCGATCAATTGAAAATAGTCGACTCCGTATTCGGCCCGCTGCAAATCGGCAATATTTCAATAACACGAGTGTCACTTGATGCCTTGGGCGCCACGTTTGACGGCCAGCCACTGAGCGGCAAAAGCACCTTTTTCCGGGTACCCAAGCGATCTTTCATCAACGCGTTGCAGTTCAGTGCTGTCGACATTGAACACCATATGAAATCGTCAACAGGCAAGGACAGTTATTTGTTGACGACACTGCTTTTCGAAATGGCCAGCGAACGCCCACTGACGGCCCCTCATCTGATAAGAGAAAGTTCGCAAGTCTCTACAGACGAAGGTAACTACCGTAGCAAATTGGTAAAACTACTGGATTCTGCACAGAAACTGGATCTGTATCACGCAAACCTGCCCAAACATAATCCTCGCTGGGTGTCCCTGGCGAAAAGTTACGCCGCGCTCGGTTCGAGTGTCGGCATTCAAGCTTTCGGCATATTCATGGGTTTACGCGGTGTGGTGGATGCTATCAAAGCAAACAACACCACCGAAGTCGCCATCAACAGCTTGGGTATTGGTACGGAAGTGGGTTCCATTGTTGTTGACATCGCCGTCAGCAAAATTGCGTCGAATATGCTCTCGGCCGGGCAAGGCGCCCTGATGGATTTTGCCAAAACCCGGTTTGCCCTGAGGCTGGGTCGCTCCGGCGGTTTGATCGGCGGCGCACTGACATTGCCGTTCGATATCTTCACTGCTGTCAGATCGATCAATGCCGCTGAAAATGCCGTCGGAAAAGAAGCCATGGACCATTACGTGAGCGCTGGATTGAGTATTACCAGCGCGGCCATGACGGTCATCCTCGGTGCGGCAGCGTTGGCAGGCTTTTCATTTGCAGGCCCGGTCGGGCTTGCAGCTGGAGCAATCCTGGCCATCGGATCGCAAATTTATGGCGCGGTACGCGTGGTCGACGACATTGATGACTACATCGAACTGACGCTGGACGAGCGCTGGCGCACAGGCTGGTTTTCGTTCTGCATGATGGACCCTGACCAGGCCGTGCAAAATCGCTATCTGCTGGCAAAAACCAGGCTCCAACACGCGAAACAATTGAAAGAAACAGCCAGAAAACTGTTGGATGGGCAACTAAAGGACACAACTGAAGCCATCGTTAATGGCAAGTTTGAAGTCCACCTCAAACCCTCCCGAGTGCGCAAGCGTAACTGGTGGACCAAACGAGACAGTTGGGAAACGATCCAGGTTCCCGAGATCAAGGGAGGCGATGACATCATTGACGCCCGCAACGGGGTTTCCAAGGATACGCCTGGTGCAGAGTTGGGTACGGTTGGCGAAAACAAGGGCATTCTCTGGTTCATCAGCGAGGGCCAGGACTCAATCAAGGGCGTTGAAAACAAACCCAACAGCTTTCACTACCGATCGGGAAAAAAACAGCTGACCGGGGCTGAGAAAGACGACCGCTTCGTGTTCGAGGGTGCAGGGGATCTGCTTGTACAGGATGCCCAGATTTCTGAGTATTCAACATTGAAAGGCGGCGCAGGCAACGACACGCTTGTTCTGGCTAGAAGCAATTACACCCGCCGCACCGATAGAAAAGGCTATGACGTCGATCTGCTGGCCCAAACCCTGCAGGTAATCGCAACCGATACGTCTGCCGAAGAGGGTGAAAAATATACTCTCCACAGCCTTCTGGAAAGTATCGAGAATGTTGAAACGGTCAGCGGGGCCATCAGTGTTGTGACCGGTTCGGATAAACGCAACATCATTAATTCGCGCGGCCAGGACACCATCAATGCGGGGCCCGGAAATGATCAAATCCATCTGACGTATCCCGGAGCAAAAGCCTCGGGTGAGGCTGGCATTGACGAATACATCATTGACCACAAACCAGGCCGTATTGCCATCATCGAAGACGGCACAGAAGAAAGTATTGTTCTGCTCAACTGGAAATACGAACTGATCGAAAGCTGGGCAATCGAGAATGGCGCGCTGATCATCAGTTCCCGATTCGCATTTGCGGACGACCCGAAAAGTGTCGTGATCATTCAAGGCCTGTATAAGAAAGACGCAAACAACTTCGTATTGCAGAATAATAAATTCACGTTCATGACCGGCGACGGCTACTCGTTAAAACTGCCTGACGCCCCCGACCTGCCCGACAGCATCGAAAATGGCCACAACCTCGAAATCGAAGTCGTCGTTGTAAAAAAAGGAACACCCGAAAGACCCCTTATCCTCCACGCTCCCGAGTGCCTGATCGATCATCAGCGTGATGCGAGTTACTACCTGCCAAGGTCCAGGAAAAACACGACACTCCGGTTGGTGAAACGTGCTGAAGCGGTGGTTCGTCTGCATCTTGATTACGACATCAGCGAACTGACACAGGTTGAAGCGCACTTTACCTCGGGAGAGAAGAAGTCAAATGGAGAACTTTTTGCGGGATGCGACCTGATTTATCACTTCGGCCAAAACACACTGAAATTTGGCTTGTTCGCCTATGCGGAAGGTGGATTTGATCCCAGAAACATGATCAGGATCTTGCGAACCATGGCCGCACGTCCCAACTACCGGGTTGTGCTCATTTTTAAAGGTGGCGTCACGGTCAATTTGCAGCTGACACCGGAAACCGATGTTTGCCCCCTTGAAAGCCATAATCCGAATGATTTTGATACTTGGACGACGCAGCTCTCACTACCACTGCCAAGGCGCACAGATCAGACGCCTTTTGAGTTACCTGAAACCAAACCCTTCAAATTCGACAGGGCGGGATGCGGTTCGCTTTTTTCCTATCCCGAGCAAACCTCGATCCAGAATCTTGAAGGTACTGGTTCCACCTACCTGATTCATCTGGTTGCCGATATAGCGATCAGATTGTCTACCCCGGGAGCACTCGCGAACGCCCCTGCCAGACTGCCTTACTCTTCCACCTGGGACCTCGACGCGACGAAACTCGGCAAGGTCGAGATCAGGCTGGAAAATAACCAGCTGCACATCGGCACCTGCATTATTCATTTGCCCGAGTACGAAAGCGAAGACCTGATCGATCAGGTCCGTGTCATTACCGAGAAAGGGGTTGTCCATACCGTCGATCTTTCTTTCGACAGGGTTTACCTGGATGGTCTGGATGCCCGCTTCTTTGAAGACCCCGACTCGGCAAAAGACTTGCCCGAGGCCCTTGCAGCAATGGCCAATCAAGAGATCAAAGTGAGAAACATCGTGCTCGCCGACAATCGTCACGAGGCACTGAGTTACAACTTTCCCGCACACGGCTGGATCCTGCGCAGAGACAAATCTCGCGTTGAATACTCAGCACTGCAAGTGGTCAATCGGTGCAGCCATCAAGACCTCACCCTCTTTGCACAGCCGCCGTTGATGACTGTTCCCCCTGCTTGACGCGCCACACACCCGTCAAAAACCGATAACCGCGTGCGCACTCCGAAGTGCAGTAACCGAACATCTCCACGGGGATGCGGACGAGTGCGCCTGAAAAATGCGCTGAGGCACTTACGTGCCCGCGCATCATCACTCAACGAGTAACTTCACATGGCCAAACCACCCAAAAAAGTTCCTGTGACAGTGGCAGCAGATACCCCTGTTACAACCAGACCTGCACAGCCAGGCTCGGGGACTCGCGTCACTGCAAACCTGCCTGACCCGGCGCTGCCGGGCGTCGACGCGACCACGGGACCTCCCGGTATCGCCACCACTCGCCCGCCCGCCGTCATCGTCAGTGATATGCCCGATACCTACCGTGCCGCCCGCAGTGCAATCGCCTGGCCACAGGATCGATTGCACGAGCTGATACCAAGCGGAGAAAACACGGGTCTGTTCACCGGCCCGGATCAACGAACCTACGCGCAAATCGGCAACGAAGGCCGGTTTGTCGTCGAACGGGATCTGCAAGGCAACTATTACGTTCCGCTGACCTTTGCACCGGGTGTTCCCGGCCCGGTACTGACCAGGATTGAAGGCCAGGCCAGCTGGCACATCCAGCGCCCCGGCTGGCAATCAACACAGTCTCGCCCCGACACCCCTGCCACGCCACCGTCCCTCTCCTACCTTGCGCCCGATGACGCAAAAACACTGACCAGAGCAGAACTCTCAACGGGGGGACTCCGATACAACAAACTCAAACATACCTTCGTCGATACCGCAGACGGCACAGTCATGGTTCGGAAAAACCAGCAAGGTGAATATCAACTGACCTCGACTACAAACAGAGACTTGCCCGATGTATTTTTTCAACAGATTCCCGGAACGGTGCTCTGGCGCCGCAAGCATCCGCACTTGCCAACCCCCGACCATCCCGCTGCAGGCAGGTCGCGGCCAATGGCCGAAGCAGACGAACCGCAACCCGGCCCAAGCAAACGCGCGCGGGTCAACGTCCCCGAACAACCACTAGCACCAATAACCTTCGACGCCAGCGCTCCAGCCGAGCAGACACCGTTTTTCTGGCTACCCTGGGGCCATCTGAACAAACCCGCGCAGGTGGAGTCGGTGCAGCTCGGCTGGTTTCATTATCCGGTGGTGCCGAAGGGTTCCACCCCTAACCCCAAAGTCTTCTTTGTGCAACATCCTGACTTTGTGCCAACACACTTCGATGCGTTTGAACAAATGCTCCGTACGGCGCCCTCGATGCAGCCTGTTGCAACATTTCGCATCGGTAACGATCCGGGAGAAATACACCCTGGAAAACGTTTCTTCGATGAACCGATCTCGCAGTCGGTAGCCAAGACATTCCCTGATTTCTCTGATGACACGGCACGGGCCGTCGCCAGAAGGCTGTTCGAACTCGCGGACAACACACCGACGATTACCGGCACCGGGCTGGTCAACATTCAGGCAGTCCTGCATCAGTGGAAACAACGGCCATTTCCCAGCGCACCTGCGTATGCCGACCCGCTGAACATGCTGGCAGTGGCACCCGCCATCGATTTCAACGGAAAAAAACTCATCCGCATACCCTCCCAGGTCGACGGCGAACTGCAACGACTCAGCTTCGATCCCAAGCATTTTCCCGTCGAGTGGAACCACTACAAAACCTACCCGACCGATCTGAACCTCAGACGCCTGCTTGGCGCCCTGTTGGTTCGCAGCGGCTATGACATATTTCCCCTGACATACGAACACCGCATGCCAACGCTGGTATTCAGGCGCGGAACCAGTGAGCGGATTTATTTCATGAAACTGGGTGTGGTGGATCATGTCGGCCTGTCCCACACCCCGGGCAATGAACTGGCAGAACCCAGCCTGCCGGCCAGGATAGGCAACGAGGCGTTTCACGCCCTGGCCACCGCGACCATGGAAAACAAAGTGGTCTGGCTCATCGGGGGCGTATTGAAGGTTGAGTCGACTCCGGATTCGGTGTTCGTGCTCAGGGAGCGCTGAGATCCCGCTACGACTCGCACCGGCCCTGCCGGCGCGAGTCGGCATGACTTTCGAACGCCTCGAAACACCCTGCAGCACTTACCCTCATCGCCATACATATATACCGCACGCCGTGGCGAGTTTTTGCCGAACATCACGCCTTTGAAGCCAATGGGTCGGGCAAACACGATGCCGCGCAATTGCACATCGAATCCGCTTCCCGAATATCCGGCCGCATCACTGATCAGCGATTCATCGGAGCAAGTCCATGGCAAAACCACCCAGGAAAATTCCTCGCACGGCGTCACCGGAGCCGTCTGGCCGGGCAACCAATCCTTTACCTGTTCCACTGGCAGCACTTCCCGGTGAACCGGGTCATTCCACTCCCCACACCGAAGCCACTTCATCACACGCATTGCCAGAAGCGCCCGCCGACCGCCCCAGCGTCATCGTCGGTCGTCCGTTTACCCGGCATCGCCAATTGAGCGAAGCGCGAACCTCTGACTGGGTGAGGCAGCAATCCATCGAAACCGGACCGTCTGCGCTGGCCGGTGCTTCCAGCAGCGAAAGGCCAGCGCATCCGGTCTATATCGACCCCGAATCAGCAACCCGACTGAAGCTGCAACCAGGCACTGAAGAAGGGTTTCGCTACGACAAACGCAAGAAACCCTACGTCGAAATGCTCGGCGGCATAGTCATGGTGAGCAAAACTGCGGAAGGCTGGCGACAGACACATGCCGGGGAATCAACCCCGACGGGACAAAGAGTGGAACAGATTCCGGGGACAAAACTCTGGCGTGAAATCGACACGCCGCAGCAAGGCGACCCAGCCGTAATCAATCCACTGTCCACCGAAATGCCCGATGCCGTACCCGGCCCGAGCAAGCGCCAACGCCTGGACGAACAGAGCCATGTTGCGACCGGTACCAGCACGCTGGTCGAACATCTGTTAGCTCAGCCGGGCGTCGCCCTGGATCTTTCCGCCGGTCAGTGGAGAAACTGGGGGAAGTCCACAAAACCCGATTCAGGCGAGTCGATAGAGATCGACGGGCAACACTTTCGGATCGTCACGCAAGGTGTCAGTGCCGATACCGAACTGGTCTATTTGCAACACCCGGGATTTGCACCGGACCGCTATGACGCGTTCGAAAACATGCTGCGTCACGAGCCTTCGCGCCAACCGAAATGGGCACTGAAACGCGAAGGCCAATGGAAGGTTCTGGACAACGCTCCACCGTTCGAAATGTCCGCCACTCAATATGTTTCCGCCGCCTGCAACTATCTGTCCGAGCAGGCGACCAGCAACCTCGCGCGGGCGGTATTCGATCGGCTTTCACTGCCTCAGGGCATCAACGCCCATGGACTTTCGGCGATGGCGCTGACCTTCCGCCATTGGCTGGACAGGGTAAATCACGAGCCCCCGCTACACGGACTGGCGGACCCTTTGATGATGCTGCCAAAACTGCCGACATCGCCCGGCCATCTGGCAGGCGGCCGCTTGCTCACACTGCCTGCGCACAACTCAGCCGTATTACAGCGCCTGGATTTCGACCCACAACGGTTTCCTCAGGAGTGGGCCTCCTATGCAGCAGCGCCGACGCCAGGAAACCTGCGCGGATTGATGGCGACCATCCTGCAACACAACGGCTACAGCATTAATCCGACCACGCACCGACTCAGTGAAGGTGCATTGATTTTTTACCGCCCGGGCGTTGCCGCTCTATTCGTGTTGAAGCTGCCACCCATCGCTGGCAATCAGGTTACTCGCACCACACCCGCAGGTACCGAACTCATCGACCCCGCCTATCTGACGAGGCTCAGCGTGTCGCAAAAACAGATGCTGGAGAGCCAGTTGGCTCACACCGAAGTCATCCATCTGGTGGGGGGTATACAACCCATATCCGCTGATTACCCGACGCTGTTCATTGTGAGAGAGGGCTGAGCCGCTGCTGAACGCCTGAACGGTACGTCCGCAAGTCCGGACACCTGCACACCCACAATCCAAATCAAGAGATTCAGTTAATGGTCAAACCACCAAAGCGTGTGGCCGGTGTTATTGCGCCTGACACACGCCCAAATGCCGCTGGCATTGTCCCCAGAATCCCCGGCGAAACCACGCCATCCTCTGCAGACCTGCCGAGCAATTCCGGGCGTCAACAGCCAGTGCAGGTCCACGAGGCATCTGCCGTCTACCCCGTGTCGGTAGCGGCCGCTCTGCGCGCCATCAGCTGGCCTGCCGATCAAGTGCACCTGCTACAACGGCTGGATCCCGACAGCGGATTGTTCACCAGCCCGGAGGGAAAACTGTACGCCCATGTTGAAAATGCGGGGCATCTGCTGGTCGAAATCCATCACGATGGCCGCTTCCGGATTCCCTTCAACTTCACTCCGCATCTGGCGGGTCCTTTCCTGATCAAAACCGAGCGCCAGCCAGTCTGGACCTTCGAACGACCCAGTTGGCTGGCGCACAACCCAGACAATGACGGGCCAGCTGCAGCCGCTGAACGTAACCCCGGGGAACAGCCGATCTACCTCGCCCCCGATGCCGCCGCCCTGCTCTCCCCCCGCCTGCAAACACTGGACGGCGTTCGCTACGACAAGCACCGAAAAACCTATATCGATACCGCAGAAGGAACCGTCATGGTGCGTAAAAACGCCAACGGTCACTATCAGCAGACCTCCGCGACGGCGCGCGAAGTATCCGCTCTATTGTTCGAACAGATTCCCGGGACGCGACTGTGGCGCCGCAAGACCGGGCTAACCGATTTGCCTGCGCAACGCCCGCCGCAGGAAAAACGCAAAACCTCGACCGAGACGTCGGACCCCATGGCCGGCCCCAGCAAACGCCCGCATCAGGAAGAAGGGACAGACGCCACCCGGGCGCTGACCGAAAGCCTGCTCTCGGACAACCCTGACGCGATCAACTTGAGTTTCGGTTTATGGCGAAACTGGGGACACCGTGTCCGACCAGCGTTGGGTCAGCATATCGAGATCGACGGGCAGTATTACCGGGTGATGCAACAAGACCTGAATGCCAACCCGCGACTGGTTTACCTGCAGCATCCGTTGTTCTCGCCCGCCCTGTATGACGCCTTCGAATACATGCTGCGGGACAACCCGTCGCTGCAGCCCAAGTGGGCGGTTAAACAAAACCACCAATGGACGGTCCTCGACAGTGTCGTGCCCTTCGAAATGCCGATCACCCGGTACATCGCCAGAACCTTCAAGTACTTGTCGGATCAATCCGTCAATTCACTCGCCCGGGCCATGTTCAATCAGGCGAACCGATCGGAAATCATCATTGCCCCTGGTCTGGCGCTGATGAACCAGGTGTTTGGTTACTGGGCCAACAGGGATCGGCGCAGAGCACCGAATCGAGAGCTGGCCGACCCGCTCCTCATGTTGCGCCCTCTGTCCGGACCGGAACCCACCTTGGCGATTCCTGCTTCGCTGGGTGAAGGCCTGATGCGCCTGGATTTTGATCCCGGGCGCTTCTCTCGCCACTGGAACGAGTACGCCACGACGCCCACTGCGGCCAATCTGCGCAGGCTGTTCAGGCAGATTCTGGAGGATGACGGTTACGTGGTGAGCAACCCGACAAACACGCTTGCGGAAAACGAATTGTTGTTTCACCGCGAGAAAATCGATCACGTGTTCGTACTGAAACTGCCACCTCTTAACGACGGGCGCCTGCAGCGATTTCGGCCTGAGCGTTTTGAGAACAATGAAGTCGTGCTGCAAACATCCAGCAGCGAATCAAAGCCTTTGTCGACTTACCGCACAGAAAAAAAGATCAGCTACCTGCTCGGCGGCACCCAGACAGATGTTCTGGGGCAGACAACGCTGTTCATTTTCAAAGACCAATGACCGCGCAGGACAGTCAACCAAAAAACATGAACAGCTTAGAGATACTTCAAATGACCAAACCCACAAAGACTACAGTCCGCCCTGCTTCGCCCGACACCTCGGCGATCAACAGATCTGCCGCTGGCAATGGCAGCCTCAAAAACACCCAGGGTTCTGACATTTTTGCGCCAGGTACGAAACAACTGCCCGACACTTCCACTGCCGGTACGTCTGGCAGTGAAATGGCAGGCGCCCCACGCGTGGTGGTGAGTTACATAACGGATCCGCTGCTCACCGAAACCAATGCCAGACTGGCCGAGATATCCCTGCCGGTATTACAAGCCGCTCTTCTACAGCCGCACAAATCCGTCGACGGGTTATTCGTGGCCCCGGGCGGCCAGATTTACGCGCACCTGGAAGACGGCCGGCATTACCGGGTTGAACTCAACACCGCCGGTCACTACCAGATTCCCTGGCCCGCGGCTCCGGGCGTGACACCACCCATTCTGAAAAAAATCCACGGCCAGTCACGTTGGCGCATCGAGGCACAGTGGTACGCGGCTCACTCCAGACAGAGGAGTCTGTCTGCGCAGCCACGGACTGCCGAACCACTACAAGCGATCATCCTCGTCGACCCGCACCTGGCGACCCTTCTGCCTGCCGCGCGGGAGTCCCTGGACGGTATTCGCAAAGGGCCGCGTGGGAAAACCTATGTCGATATCGCCGAAGGAACCGTTCTGGTTCGCAGGAACGAACAAGGCGAATACAAACTGGCTTCAGCAACAACGATCAATGTGCCGGATATAGCGTTCGAGCAGATTCCCGGGCAATTCGTCTGGCGCCGTAAATTGCAGACGACAACAGATACACAACAAGCTCCACAAGCAGGCAGTTCCCGTGCCCTGCCCCGGTCGGAAAAGCCCGGCCCGAGCCCAAGTAAACGCCCTCGACTGCCAGAAGACAGTGATCCTCTCAATCCCTTCGTACTCATGGGCATCAGTGAATTATGGAAAGGCTGGGGAACCACGACGAAACCGTCAGCCGGCGACTCCATCGAAATCGGCGGCAAGCACTTTGCGATACTTGACCAGCCGAGCCACGCCATTGACGCCTTTGCCTTCATCAAGCCGCCACAGTTTTCTGCTACTCGTTTCGATGCTTTCGAACAGTTGCTGCTGAGCAATCCTGAGTTGCAACCCAGGGCGGCGGTGAAGTGGGAGGGCAATACGGGGCATGGCAGTCAGGCATGGAGAATCGTGGAGAGTCGGCCATTTGAGAAAAGCCTGACTCAATATGTCAGCGATCAGTTCCCCTATCTTTCCGATCACTCTGCAAGTAAAGCCGCACGGGAGATGTTCAATCGAGCCAATCACTCCGAGAAAATGACAGGGTCCGGGATCAGTGCATTGTTCGAGACGTTCAAGTACTGGGAAAATCGCTCTATTTTCACGGGCGATAACAGAGTCGCTCGTCAAGACTTGAGCGACCCGCTGATGCTCCTCACGCCGCTTGCGACTGACGTAAATGGCTACATGCGTATGCCGCTACCTTCCGCTGAAGGTCTGCGAAGAATCGACTTCAACCCGAAACTGTTCTCCGGCTCGCAACACCAAAGGGGTCGCCGAACAACGCGAACACTGTTCAAAGATCTTCTTAGCGCACACGGCTACTCCATTGCCCATGATTTCGGCGCCAACCAGGGGAATGCCTTATTGATCAAGCGAACGGGGGTTGATCCTGTTTTCATCCTGTTCATGGACAGGATTCAAAACAACACTGTTTTTCTCGCTGATCCAGTTGCCTGGCTGAAGAAAAGAGTCTTTGTCGACAACATGGACGTACAGGTCAAAGACGAGCTGATGGTGCATTTGCACACCAACAGAATCGTTTTTTTGCTGGGCACCAACGAGCCTCTCCCCACTCACGAACATAACCTTATTGTCACCCGACACAGCTGATGAGCTCCGGAGTTCTCTGCAGCACAGGCGGGCAGATTACTCAGGCATAAAAAAGCCCGCAGTGTGAGCGGGCGAAAGACCAAAGAAGCTATATGCGCAGTCGCTTCCCGGTGGGGGGCAGCTGCTTGGGGGTCAGCTGCCCCGGTACGTGGAATAGCTGTAAGGCGAAATCAGCAATGGCACGTGGTAGTGATCCTGTTCGGCAGAGATGCCGAAGCGCAGTACAACCACGTCCAGAAATGCCGGCTCCGGCAACTGAACGCCGCGGGCGCGGTAGTAATCGCCAGCGTGGAACTGAACCTGATAAACCCCGGTACGATAATCATCGCCTTGCAGCAGCGGCGCATCGACCCGGCCATCGCTGTTGGTTATCGCACTGGCGACCAATTCCAGGTGCGAACCTTCAACGCGGTACAGCTCGACCTTGATCGAACTGCCCGGGCAACCGTGTGCAGCGTCCAAAACGTGTGTTGTCAAACGTCCCATTGATTCTGCGCGCCTGCCTGCGTGGAAGCAGTCAGACCTCGCGCCTCCCGAAGTCAGATAAAAAGGAGACCGCACCGATTCGGAGCACGAAAAGCTGCGGCGAGCGACTGATTAAGACACTTTTCAAAAAAATTGTACACAATAAAAACGACATTTTTCACACCACCCCCGCCAATCGGGGGTTTCCCCGCGTTCTGCCAGCAACACGCCTATACATTGCACCTCCTATCCATTAACTGACTGGTCAGGCAGGTTTCTTGCAGGCTCACGCCAATACCAGGAAAAGATGACAGTCGGCGAAAAATGCGAAAATTCAGGCTTACAAATTGCGAATAAAGTTGTATACAATCAGCCCATCGCTGTGACGCCAGCCTGCCAGGCCGCCACACCCATCTGTCAACGAATAAGAAGGAAGACTGCAGTGAGCGCTGACTACCCACGCGACCTGATCGGTTACGGCAGTAACCCTCCTCACCCACACTGGCCGGGCAATGCCCGCATCGCTCTGTCGTTCGTACTCAATTACGAAGAAGGCGGCGAGCGCAATATCCTGCACGGCGACAAAGAATCCGAAGCCTTCCTCTCCGAAATGGTTGCCGCTCAGCCGCTGCAAGGCGCGCGTAACATGAGCATGGAATCGCTTTACGAGTATGGCAGCCGCGCCGGCGTCTGGCGGATTCTGAAACTGTTCAAGGAATTCGACATTCCGTTGACCATCTTCGCCGTGGCCATGGCCGCTCAGCGCCACCCGGATGTGATCCGTGCAATGGTCGAGGCCGGCCACGAGATCTGCAGCCACGGCTACCGCTGGATCGACTATCAGTACATGGACGAAGCGCAGGAACGCGAGCACATGCTCGAAGCGATCCGCGTCCTCACCGAAATCACCGGCGAGCGCCCACTGGGCTGGTACACCGGCCGCACTGGCCCGAACACCCGTCGCCTGGTCATGGAAGAAGGTGGTTTCCTCTACGACTGCGACACTTACGACGATGACCTGCCCTACTGGGAACCGAACAACCCGACCGGCAAGCCGCATCTGGTGATCCCGTACACCCTCGACACCAACGACATGCGCTTCACCCAGGTGCAAGGTTTCAACAAGGGTGACGACTTCTTCGAATACCTCAAAGACGCGTTCGACGTGCTTTACGCCGAAGGTGCCGAAGCGCCGAAGATGCTCTCGATCGGTCTGCACTGCCGCCTGATCGGCCGTCCGGGTCGCCTCGCTTCGCTCAAACGCTTTATCGAATACGCCAAAAGTCATGAACAGGTGTGGTTCAGCCGTCGCGTCGACATCGCGCGTCACTGGCACGAAACCCACCCGTACCAAGAGGCCGCGAAATGAGCCGCTTTCAAACCCTGCAACCGTCGACCCTGAGCCGCGACGCTTTCGTCAACGCCTTCGCCGACATCTACGAACATTCGCCATGGGTGGCCGAGAAGGCCTACGACCTGGGTGCGGACGCTTCGATCGACGAGATCGAAACCCTGCACCAGCGCATGAGCGACATCCTGTTGAGCGCCGATCACGCCAGCCAGCTTGCGCTGATCAACGCTCACCCGGACCTGGCCGGCAAAGCGGCCGTCCAGGGCCAACTGACCGAAGCCAGCACCAATGAACAGGCTGGCGCCGGTATTCACCAATGCACGGCCGAAGAGTTCCAGCGCTTCACCGAGCTGAACGACGCCTACAAAGCCAAGTTCAAGTTTCCCTTCATCATGGCGGTAAAAGGCAGCAACCGGCATCAGATCCTCGCGGCGTTCGAAACGCGCATTCACAACTCGCAAGACACCGAGTTCAAATGCGCGCTGGCGGAGATCAACAAGATCGCCCTGTTCCGTTTACTGACTCTTTAGCAAGCCTGACCCGAGTACATCAAACGCGGAGAGTACCCAGGGTCCTGCAAGCATCCCCAGCCACTTTTTTAAAGGCAGACAAGAAGAATGAAAGCTTACGCCGTACCTTTCGAAAAATTCGTCAACCTGGCCGATGCCCGTCTGGGCACCAAAATCATTTCGGTCACCGATGACTGGTTCGCAGACGCCAATCGTCTGTTCCAACCGACCCCGGCCGTATGGAAGGAGGGCGTGTTCGATGACAACGGCAAGTGGATGGACGGCTGGGAATCACGCCGCAAGCGCTTCGAAGGCTTCGACAGCGCCGTAATCCGTCTGGGCGTACCGGGCTCGATCAAAGGCGTGGACATCGATACTTCATTCTTCACCGGCAACTTCCCGCCATCGGCCTCTCTGGAAGCGTGCTTCCTGGCGTCGGGCGAGCCTGATGAAAACACCCAGTGGACTGAAGTGCTGTCGGCCGTCGAGCTGCAGGGCAACAGCCACCACTACCACGAAATCAGCAACGACCAAGCGTTCAGCCACCTGCGCTTCAACATCTACCCGGACGGCGGTGTCGCCCGTCTGCGCGTGTACGGCATTCCGTTCCGCGACTGGTCCGCTGTGGGTGACAACGAGCAAGTCGATCTGGCAGCAGCCCTGAATGGTGGCCGCGCCCTCGCCTGCTCCGACGAACACTTCGGCCGCATGAGCAACATCCTCAACCCGGGCCGTGGCATCAACATGGGCGACGGCTGGGAAACTGCACGTCGTCGCACGCCAGGCAATGACTGGGTCATCGTCGCGCTGGGTCACCCGGGCGAGATCGAGAAGATCGTCGTCGACACCCTGCACTTCAAAGGCAACTACCCGGACACTTGCTCGATCCAGGGTGCGTTCGTCAAAGGTGGTACTGACAGCCAGATCGAAACCCAGTCGCTGTTCTGGCGTGAACTGCTGCCAAGCCAGAAGCTGGAAATGCACGCCGAACACACCTTCGTCGAGCAGATCAAGGCGCTGGGCCCGATCACCCACATTCGCCTGAACGTGTTCCCGGATGGTGGTGTGAGTCGCCTGCGCGTTTTGGGCAAGGTCGCTAAATAAGGTTGAACCCATTCGCGAGCAAGCTCGCTCCCACAAGGGATTGCATTCCACAGGTGGGAGCGAACCTGCTCGCGAAGGCGTCAGAACAGTCAACACAGAATTCGGATAAGAAGAACAGCATGCGCACACTAACGATTGAACCGCTGAGCAAAGAAGCCTTCGCCCCTTTCGGTGACGTGATCGAAACCGACGGCAGCGATCACTTCATGATCAACAACGGTTCGACCATGCGCTTCCATAAACTGGCGACGGTCGAAACCGCTCAGCCTGAGGACAACGCGATCATCAGCATCTTCCGCGCCGACGCGCAGGACATGCCGCTGACCGTTTGCATGCTGGAACGCCATCCGCTGGGCAGCCAGGCTTTCATTCCGCTGCTCGGCAATCCCTTTCTGATCGTGGTCGCGCCAGTTGGCGATGAACCTGTATCAGGCTTGGTCCGCGCCTTCGTCACCAACGGCAGGCAGGGCATTAATTACCATCGCGGCGTTTGGCACCATCCGGTGCTGACGATCGAAAAGCGGGATGACTTCCTGGTGGTTGATCGCAGTGGCACAGGCAATAACTGCGATGAGCATTTTTTCAAAGAGGATGAGCGTTTGATCCTCGCCCCCCACCAATAAGAGAAGGTCTGATCACTCGACAACAAGAGTGACAGGCGAGAGGTAAAGACTGTGGAAGCACATCTGTTGGAATGGCTGAACCTGAGCGTGCGCTGGGTTCACATGATTACTGGCGTGGCCTGGATCGGCGCGTCGTTCTACTTCGTCTGGCTGGAGAACAACCTCAACCGCGTCAACCCGAAAACCGGCCTGGCCGGTGACCTGTGGGCGATCCACGGTGGCGGTATCTATCACCTCGAAAAATACAAACTGGCCCCACCGGCGATGCCGGAGAACCTGCACTGGTTCAAATGGGAAGCCTACTTCACCTGGATGTCGGGTATCGCGCTGCTGTGCGTGGTGTTCTACTCCAATCCAACGCTCTACCTGCTGGCTCCGGGCAGCACCCTGAGCGGCCCTGAAGGCGTGGCCATCGGTATCGGCTCGCTGTTCCTCGGCTGGTTCATCTACTCCTTCCTGTGCGACTCGGCACTGGGCAAACGCCCTGCTCTGCTTGGCTTCATTCTGTTCGTGCTGATCATTGGCGCAGCGTATGGCTTCAGCAAAGTGTTCAGCGGTCGTGGTGCGTACCTGCACGTCGGCGCGATCATCGGCACCATCATGGTCGGTAACGTGTTCCGCATCATCATGCCGGCACAGCGTGCACTGGTTGCCGCAATTGCCGAGAACCGCACGCCGGATCCGGCGCTGCCAGCCAAAGGTTTGCTGCGTTCGCGTCACAACAACTACTTCACCCTGCCGGTGCTGTTCATCATGATCAGCAACCACTTCCCGAGCACTTATGGCAGCCAGTACAACTGGTTGATCCTGGCCGGGATCGCGGTGTTGGCGGTGTTGGTGCGTCACTACTTCAACACCCGTCACGACAGCCACAAGTTTGCCTGGACTCTGCCGGTTGCAGCGGTGGGCATGATCACCCTGGCCTACGTCACCGGCCCAACGCCGATGTCGACCGCACCGGAAGTGGCCAAGGCACCAGCCAAAATCGAGTACCAACCGCTGCCGGAAACGGCATTGGGCGGTGGCGCGAAACCGGCTGAAGCGGCGGCACCTGCTGCACCCGCAGCCCCTGCAGCAGCACCGGCGCAAGCCTCCAACGCAGGTCCGGCCTTCGACAAAGTGCACAACGTGATTCAGGAACGTTGCGCGGTTTGCCACTCGGCCAAACCGACCAGCCCGTTGTTCAGTGCGGCGCCTGCCGGTGTGATGTTCGACACCCCAGAGCAAATTCGCCAGAACGCGGCGCGCATCCAGGCGCAAGCCATCACCACGCAGATCATGCCGCTGGGCAACATCACGCAGATGACCCAGCAAGAACGTGACCTGATCGGTGCATGGATCGCCCAGGGAGCACAGACCAACTAAGCAACAAAGCTTCGCGAGCAAGCTCGCTCCCACAGAGATCGCGCATTTCCTGTGGGAGCGAGCCTGCTCGCGAATCGCCTTAACGCGGTTTTACCTGATGCAAAGAAACAGCTGTGAGCAACCCGGCAGCTGTTCAATCACAAGAATAAAAAGATCCGAGGTGTTGCATGTCCGAGCTGTCCAAAGCGCGCATCCCCGACGCACCCGCCATTCAGCGATTGCCCCTTTTGCAACTGATCCTGGTCGGTTTGCAACATGTTCTGCTGATGTACGGCGGTGCCATCGCGGTGCCGCTGATCATTGGACAGGCCGCTGGCCTGAGTCGTGAAGAAATTGCCTTCCTGATCAACGCCGACCTGCTGGTCGCCGGTATCGCCACCATCGTGCAATCCATGGGCATAGGCCCGATGGGCATTCGCATGCCGGTGATGATGGGCGCCAGTTTTGCTGCAGTCGGCAGCATGGTCGCCATGGCCGGCATGCCCGGTATCGGCCTGCAAGGCATCTTCGGTGCGACGATCGCTGCCGGTTTCTTCGGCATGCTCATCGCGCCGTTCATGTCCAAGGTCGTGCGCTTTTTCCCGCCGCTGGTGACCGGCACGGTCATCACCTCGATCGGTTTGTCGCTGTTCCCCGTGGCCGTAAACTGGGCCGGCGGCGGCGCCGCTGCTGCGCAATTCGGCTCACCGATTTATCTGGCCATCGCCGCTCTGGTGTTGGGCACCATTCTGTTGATCCACCGCTTTATGCGCGGTTTCTGGGTCAACATCTCAGTCCTGATCGGCATGTGCTTTGGCTATTTGTTGTGCGGCGCAATTGGCATGGTCGACCTGAGCGGCATGGCCAGCGCGCCATGGGTTCAGTTCGTCACTCCGCTGCATTTCGGCATGCCGAAATTCGAACTGGCACCGATTCTGTCGATGTGCCTGGTAGTGGTGATCATCTTTGTTGAATCCACCGGGATGTTCCTCGCGCTGGGCAAGATCACCGGCCAGGAAGTCTGCCCGCGCATGCTGCGTCGCGGCTTGCTGTGTGATGCCGGCGCCTCGTTTGTCGCTGGTTTCTTCAACACCTTCACCCACTCCTCGTTCGCGCAGAACATCGGCCTGGTGCAGATGACCGGCGTGCGCTGCCGCTCGGTAACCATCGTTGCCGGTGGCTTGCTGATCGTGTTGAGCCTGCTGCCGAAAGCAGCGTTTCTGGTGGCGTCGATTCCGCCGGCGGTACTCGGCGGCGCAGCGATTGCGATGTTCGGCATGGTCGCCGCGACCGGGATCAAGATTCTCCAGGAAGCCGACATCGGTGACCGGCGCAACCAGTTGCTGGTCGCGGTGAGCATTGGCATGGGCCTGATCCCGGTGGTGCGTCCGGAGTTTTTTGCGCATTTGCCGATGTGGATGAGCCCGATTACCCACAGCGGCATCGCCATGGCAACGCTCAGTGCGCTGACGCTGAACCTGCTGTTCAACATTCTCGGCGGCAAAGAGCGCGCGGCGATCAATGACTGCCACGCGCATTAACAGCATTACTGATTATCCCTGTGGGAGCGAGCTTGCTCGCGAAGAGGCCATGTCAGTCAACATCACTGTTGAATGACACACCGCTTTCGTCGGAACGCCGCCCGGAGCAAGCTCGCTCCCACAGGGACTGTGCAACACCCTGCCTCAAACAATAAAAACAAGAGGGAGCAACAGATGATTCGCACGCAAACCAACGTTCTGTTGAGTGGCGGCCTGCTGGCCGCGAGTCAGGCCATGGCCGGCGATTTACTGCTGTGGCAGACCAACAGCCTGAGCTATCTGTACGGCAAGAATTTCGCAATCAACCCATCGATCCAGCAGACGCTGACCTTCGAGCACGCCGACAAATGGAAGTACGGCGACAACTTCCTGTTCGTCGACAAAATCTTCTACAACGGCAAGGAAGACGCGAACAAAGGCCCGCACGCGTTCTACGGTGAATTCACCCCGCGCTTCTCGTTCGGCAAGATCTTCGACCAGAAGCTCGAGTTCGGCCCGATCAAAGACGTCCTGCTGGCCATGACCTACGAATATGGCGAAGGCGACAGCGAGGCCTACCTGATCGGCCCAGGTTTCGACCTCAAGGTGCCCGGTTTCAACTACGTCACCCTGAACATCTTTCGCCGCCAGACCGAAGGCCCGCGTCCCGGCGATGGCGTCTGGCAGATCACCCCCGGCTGGTCCTACAGCTTTCCCCTGGGCAATTCCGATGTGCTGATCGACGGCTACCTCGATTGGGTAGTCGACAACGATGAGAACTCACGCGGCACCTACCACGCCAACCTGCACATCAATCCGCAGATCAAATATGACCTGGGCAAAGCTTTGGGCTGGAGCCAGAAGCAACTGTATGTCGGCACCGAATACAGCTATTGGAAAAATAAATACGGCGTCGAAAACACGCACAACTTCGACACCAATCAGAACACCGCCAGCCTGCTGGTAAAGGTGCATTTCTAAGATGGCCCGCAACCGTGCCCCATACCTGTCGTCGGTGCTCTGTTGCGGGGCACTTGAGAGCTGGCCGAGGAGTCAGTATTCTCCGCGGCCTCCTGAATTCGGTCTAAAAAAAAGCCCGGATTTAATTCCTGACCGAAAAGCCAACATATCCCGGCCCCGGTCAGTACCGAGGCGTCCCGAAAACACACTCAATCGACTGTTTTTCAGCAGCCGAGCGGGTGTTTTTTTGCTTTTCGAAAGCCTTGGCTCAGCTCTTGCTAACAGCAACGAAGCTGACCGATCGGATGAGTTTTTGCAGCAACGAAAAAAGGCGCCACACCAGAGCGCCGATCTAAAAAAAAATAACGTGGAACACCTACTTTGGGAGCAACCGAATGAAACGTATGTGCACCAGCCTGATGCTCGCGGGATCGATGTTGGCCGGCGGCCGGGCCATGGCCGAAGGCCTGCTGCAGTGGCAGAACAACAGCCTGACCTACCTCTATGGCAAGGACTTCCAGGTCAACCCGCGCATCCAGCAGACCGTCACCTTCGAGCACGCCGATGCGTGGAAGTACGGGGACAACTTCCTGTTCGTCGACAAGATCTTCTACAACGGCAAGCCTGACAGCGGCGTCGGCAACAACACGTATTACGGCGAGTTCAGCCCGCGCCTGTCGCTGGGCAAGATCCTCGACCAGAAGATCGAATTCGGCCCGATCAAAGACGTGCTGCTGGCGATGACCTACGAGTTCGGTGAAGGTGATGTCGAGTCTTACCTGATCGGCCCTGGTTTCGACCTGGCCATCCCGGGCTTCGACTACTTCCAGTTGAACTTCTATCAGCGCCACACCGAAGGCCCACGTGCGGGCGACAACGTCTGGCAGATCACCCCGGTGTGGTCGTACACCATTCCGGTTGGCAACTCGAACATCCTGATCGACGGTTTCATGGACTGGGTCAGCGACAACGACGTCAACAAAAAGGGCGAGTACCACGCCAACCTGCACTTCAACCCACAGATCAAATACGACCTGGGCAAAGCGCTGCGTCTCGGCGAGAAGCAGTTGTACGTCGGTGTGGAATACGACTACTGGAAAGACAAGTACGGCATCGACGACACCGGTGCGTTCAAGACCAATCAGAGCAACACCAGCTTCCTGGTGAAGTACCACTTCTGATCCGGCGGCGTCCGCAAGGACGCCTTCGCGAGCAAGCTCGCTCCCACAGTGGTTCAATGTTGAATGCGAATTCCGCATACGACGCCGAACCCTGTGGGAGCGAGCTTGCTCGCGAATGGGTTCAAACAAGATTCGAGGCGGACGCCACCGTTTCGGATATCCCGAGAAACCGGCACAGCTCCTCGCGCTTGGCCAACGCATCCCGCCGCCCCAGATCAATCAACTCGCTGCAATACCCCGCCTCGAACAACAGATAACTCAACACCCCTGCCCCACTCGTCTTGGTCGCGCCCGGTCCGCGCAAGAACAAGCGCAACGCCGCCGGCAATTCCTGGCGATGCCGTGCCGCGATTTCATCGATCGGCTGGCTCGGCGAGATCACCAGCACCTCCACCGGCGCCACACCCAACTCACGGGTCGGCGTGCCGGCGGGCATCAAATGGCTGAACTGGTTGAGACGCTGAAGTAACTCGATGTCGCTCTCCAGGCTGTCAATGAACGTGCTGTTGAGCATGTGCCCGCCAATCTGCGCCAGCGTCGGCTGTTGCCCGGTGTAGGCGCGTTCCAGCGGCTGCTGCGGATCAAAGCCGCGCGGGTTGCCACTGACACCCACCACCAGCACTCGGCTCGCGCCCAGGTGCAGTGCCGGGCTGATCGGTGCGGATTGCCGCACCGCGCCGTCGCCAAAATATTCATCGCCGAGTTTGACCGGCGCGAACAGCAACGGGATCGCCGAACTGGCGAGCAGGTGCTCCACCGTCAGTTCCGTCGGCACGCCAATGCGCCGATGGCGCAGCCATGAATCGATCTTGCCGCCGCCCTGATAGAACGTCACCGCTTGCCCGGATTCGTAGCCGAACGCCGTCACCGCCACCGCATGCAATTGCTTGCGCGCGATCGATTCGGCGATACCGGGCATGTGCAGTTTTTCATTTAGCAGAGCGCGCAGCGGCGAACTGTTGAGTAGCGCCACCGGCAGTTGCCGACCGAGGCCGAGCAGGCTGTGGCTGACAAAACGGCTGGCCTGACGGATAACCCCGGGCCAGTCACTGCGCAGCACGCGATCGCTGCGAAAGCCCTGCCAGAACAAGGTCAGGCGTTCGATGGCGGCGCGAAAGTCGCTAGCGCCACTGGCGAGGCTGACGGCGTTGATCGCCCCGGCCGAGGTGCCGACGATCACCGGAAACGGATTGTCCGCACCCAGCGGCAGCAATTCGGCAATCGCCGCCAACACGCCCACCTGATACGCCGCCCGAGCCCCGCCGCCGGAAAGAATCAAACCTGTGACCGGTTCAGCTGGGCTCATCGCAACACTCCATGGTGCTTGAAAGGATGGGGGAATCAACCGCGTTTGGCGTACAGCTTCGGCTCGCCCGGTGGCCGGCTCTTGAAGCGTCGATGCGCCCACAGGTACTGCTCGGGGCAGGCACGCAACGCACTCTCGACCCACTGATTGATGCGGATGCAGTCGGCTTCTTCGGTTTCGCCGGGGAAATCTTCCAGCGGCGGATGAATCACCAACCGATAACCGCTGCCGTCGGCCAGACGCTCCTGGGTGAACGGCACCACCAGCGCCTTGCCCAGACGCGCAAATTTCGTCGTCGCTGTCACAGTCGCCGCCTGAATGCCGAACAGCGGCACGAAAATGCTCTGCTTGGCGCCATAGTCCTGATCCGGCGCATACCAGATCGCGCGACCGGAACGCAGCAGCTTGAGCATGCCGCGCACGTCGTCACGCTCCACGGCCAGCGAGTCGAGATTGTGCCGCTCGCGACCGCGACGCTGGACGAAGTCGAACAGCGGGTTTTTGTGTTCGCGGTACATGCCATCAATCGTGTGCTGCTGACCGAGCAAGGCCGCGCCGATTTCCAGCGTGGTGAAATGCGCGGCCATCAGAATCACGCCTTTGCCTTCGCGCTGGGCCTTTTGCAAATGCTCCAGGCCTTCAACGTGGGCCAGCTTGGCCAGACGCTCGCGCGACCACCACCAGCTCATGGCCATTTCAAAAAAGGCGATACCGGTGGAGGCGAAATTTTCCTTGAGCAGGCGTTTGCGCTCAGCGGCGGATTTTTCCGGGAAGCACAGTTCAAGATTGCGCTTGGCGATGCGCCGCCGGTCGCCGGCCACGCGATACATCAACGCACCCAAAACACGACCGATGGTCAGCAAGACCGGATACGGCAACTGGACGATCAGCCACAAAAGCCCCAGACCGCACCAGAGCGGCCAGAAGCGTGGCGATAAAAAGGCTGTTCGAAAACGCGGGCGATCCATTAAAGCTTCCGTAAATGCAGTGGCCGCGCATTCTACATCGTTCGACCCGGCTTGCGGCCTGCGGGCGTTCTCGTTATAAGTCTCGGCACTTTTAGTGACAAGCCGTTGTATGCCGACATGAGCCAAACCGAACCGTTAGACCAAGATCCCGTATTCCAGCTCAAGGGCAGCATGCTGGCCATTACTGTGCTGGAACTGGCCCGTAACGACCTCGAAAGCCTCGATCGGCAATTGGCCGCCAAAGTTGCCCAGGCGCCGAACTTCTTCAGCAACGCGCCGCTGGTTCTGGCGCTGGACAAACTGCCGCCAAGCGAAGGCGCCGTCGATCTGCCAGGCCTGATGCGCGTCTGCCGTCAACATGGCCTGCGCACCCTGGCGATTCGCGCCAGCCGTATCGAAGACATCGCCGCCGCCATCGCTATCGACATTCCGGTGCTGCCGCCGTCGGGCGCCCGTGAACGACCGCTGGAAACACCCGAAGCCGAGGTCAAAAAGAAGCCGGAAAAACCGCCGGAGCCAACGGTCAAACCGACCCGCGTGATCACCACGCCAGTACGTGGTGGCCAACAGATATATGCCCAGGGTGGCGATTTGGTCGTGGTGTCCTCGGTCAGTCCGGGGGCGGAACTTCTCGCCGATGGCAACATCCATGTATACGGCCCGATGCGTGGTCGGGCGCTGGCCGGCGTGAAGGGTGACACCAAGGCACGGATTTTCTGTCAGCAATTGAGCGCTGAACTGATCTCCATCGCCGGTCATTACAAGGTTTCCGAAGATTTGCGCCGCGACCCTATGTGGGGCTCGGGCGTACAGGTCAGCCTGTCGGGCGACGTGTTGAACATCATTCGGCTTTAACGGATACTGCCGCATTTTCCAAGCATCTCTAAAACGTAGCGAAAACGGCTCAAACGAAGTAGGAAAAAGGCTCAATGCCGAATTCCAGCCAAGGCTGTCCGACTGCAGTAGTTTTCAAGAGATGTTTTTCAGGGGCTAAAAAGTCCTTCTTCCTTAGGGGTGAAACACCTTGGCCAAGATTCTCGTGGTTACATCCGGCAAGGGTGGTGTGGGTAAGACCACCACCAGCGCCGCTATCGGTACCGGCCTCGCTCTGCGCGGCCACAAAACAGTGATCGTCGACTTCGACGTGGGCTTGCGTAACCTTGACCTGATCATGGGTTGCGAGCGCCGCGTGGTGTATGACTTCGTCAACGTGGTCAACGGCGAAGCCAACCTGCAACAAGCGCTGATCAAAGACAAGCGCCTGGAAAACCTCTACGTACTGGCCGCCAGTCAGACCCGCGACAAAGACGCGCTGACTGTCGAAGGCGTGGAAAAAGTCCTGATGGAGCTCAAGGAACAATTCGAGTTCGTCGTCTGCGACTCCCCGGCGGGCATCGAGAAAGGTGCTCACCTGGCCATGTACTTCGCTGATGAAGCGATCGTCGTGACCAACCCGGAAGTGTCCTCGGTACGAGATTCGGACCGCATGCTGGGCCTGCTGGCCAGCAAATCGCGCCGCGCCGAACGTGGCGAAGACCCGATCAAGGAACACTTGCTGATCACTCGCTACCATCCAGAGCGTGTTGAAAAGGGCGAAATGCTGGGCGTTGAAGACGTCAAGGAAATCCTCTCGGTAACCCTG
Source organism: Pseudomonas sp. H1_D05 (assembly GCF_054682705.1). Taxonomy (NCBI): domain Bacteria; kingdom Pseudomonadati; phylum Pseudomonadota; class Gammaproteobacteria; order Pseudomonadales; family Pseudomonadaceae; genus Pseudomonas; species Pseudomonas sp. H1_D05. The sequence continues at coordinate 3,796,670 of NZ_CP162825.1, read as the reverse complement.
CTCGGCGTGATCCCGGAATCCCAGGCGGTGCTCAAGGCATCCAACCAGGGCGTCCCGGTGATTCTCGACGACCAGAGCGATGCCGGTCAGGCCTACAGCGATACCGTCGACCGTTTGCTGGGCAAAGAAAAAGCCCACCGTTTCCTCGATGTCGAGAAGAAGGGATTCTTCGAGCGCCTGTTTGGAGGTAGGTAATGAACCTTTTTGACTTCTTTCGTGCCAACAAAAAGCCAAGTACCGCCTCGGTAGCGAAAGAGCGTCTACAGATCATCGTGGCGCATGAGCGCGGCCAGCGCAGCACGCCGGATTACTTGCCAGCCTTGCAGAAGGAACTGGTCGACGTGATCCGCAAGTACGTCAACATCGGCAACGACGACGTACATGTTGCACTGGAAAGCCAGGGCAGTTGCTCGATTCTGGAACTCAACATCACCCTGCCTGATCGCTGAGTCGATCCGGCAGGTACGACGGCGGTTCAGGGCCATCCCCATGCGGGATGGCCCTGAACCGCCGTTGGCATTTGTTACGAGGCTGTTTTAATGCCGCTGTCCAACATCCGCATCATCCATCAGGACGCCGCCGTACTGGTGGTCGACAAACCGACGTTGCTGCTCTCGGTGCCCGGTCGCGCCGACGACAACAAGGATTGCCTGATTACCCGCCTGCAGGAAAACGGCTACCCCGAAGCGCGCATCGTCCATCGCCTGGACTGGGAAACCTCCGGCATCATTTTGCTGGCGCGTGATGCCGATACGCATCGCGAACTGTCACGGCAGTTTCATGACCGCGAAACTGAAAAGGCCTACACCGCACTGGCCTGGGGTCAGCCGGAACTGGACAGTGGCAGCATCGATTTGCCCTTGCGTTACGACCCCCCGACCAAACCGCGCCATGTCGTCGACCACGAATTCGGCAAGCATGCGCTGACCTTCTGGCGTGTGCTGGAGCGTTGCGGCGACTGGTGCCGCGTTGAGCTGACACCGATCACCGGCCGCTCGCATCAGTTGCGCGTGCACATGCTGTCGATCGGGCATCCGCTGCTCGGTGATGGCCTCTACGCCCACGAGCAGGCGCTGGCGGCATGGCCACGCCTGTGCCTGCACGCGAGCATGCTCAGCTTCACCCATCCGCAAACCGGCGAACGCCTGCGTTTCGAGTGCCCTGCGCCGTTCTGACAAGCACCACCGAACCCATGTGGGAGCGAGCAGGCTCGCTCCCACATGGGTTCGGTGCAGATTCAATTCCCCGGCCGATGCGTTAAACTCCCGCCCACTGCTGTCTGGAGTTTCTTATGCGCGAAGAGTTGAACCAAGGCCTGATCGACTTTCTCAAGGCCTCCCCTACCCCGTTCCACGCCACCGCCAGTCTGGTGCAGCGTCTGGAGGCTGCCGGTTTCGTGCGCCTCGACGAGCGCGAGCCCTGGACCACCGAGCCGAACGGCCGCTATTACGTCACCCGTAACGACTCCTCGATCGTCGCGATCAAAATGGGCCGCACCTCGCCACTGCACGGCGGTATCCGCTTGGTTGGCGCGCACACCGACAGCCCGTGCCTGCGGGTCAAGCCGCAACCGGAACTGCAGCGTCAGGGCTTCTGGCAACTGGGTGTTGAAGTCTACGGCGGTGCCCTCCTGGCGCCGTGGTTCGACCGTGATCTATCGCTGGCCGGCCGCGTGACCTTCCGCCGCGACGGCAAAGTCGAAAGCCAGTTGATCGACTTCAAGGCGCCAATCGCGATCATTCCCAACCTGGCCATTCACCTCAACCGTGAAGCCAATCAGGGCTGGGCGATCAACGCGCAGACCGAACTGCCACCGATCCTCGCGCAATTCGCCGGTGACGAGCGCGTCGACTTCCGCGCCGTGCTCACCGATCAACTGGCCCGCGAACATGGCTTGAACGCCGACGTCGTGCTCGATTACGAGTTGAGTTTCTACGACACGCAAAGCGCTGCAGTGATCGGCCTCAACGGCGACTTCATAGCCGGCGCGCGCCTCGACAACCTGCTGTCGTGCTACGCCGGCCTGCAAGCCTTGCTGACCGCCGAAACCGACGAAACCTGCGTGCTGGTGTGCAACGACCACGAAGAAGTCGGTTCCTGCTCGGCCTGCGGCGCCGATGGCCCGATGCTCGAACAAACCCTGCGTCGTCTGCTGCCGGAAGGTGACGAGTTCGTCCGCACCATCCAGAAGTCCCTGCTGGTCTCGGCCGACAACGCCCACGGCGTGCACCCCAACTACGCGGAAAAGCACGATGCCAACCACGGCCCGAAACTCAACGCCGGCCCGGTGATCAAGGTCAACAGCAACCAGCGCTACGCCACCAACAGCGAAACCGCCGGGTTCTTCCGCCATCTGTGCATGGCCGAAGAAGTGCCGGTACAGAGCTTCGTGGTGCGCAGCGACATGGGTTGCGGCTCGACCATCGGCCCGATCACCGCCAGCCACCTCGGCGTGCGCACTGTCGACATCGGCCTGCCGACCTTCGCCATGCACTCGATCCGCGAACTGTGCGGCAGCCATGACCTGGCACATCTGGTCAAAGTACTCAGCGCGTTCTACGCCTGCCGCGAATTGCCCTAAAAGCTTCGCGAGCAGGTCGAATCGTCGCACCGTCGCTCCCACAGTTTGAAATGCATTCCAATGTGGGAGCGAGCCTGCTCGCGAAAGCGTCAGTTCAGGCAGCACAAATTTCATCTTGAAACCGGCTCAACTCTGATACACATCAGAACAGCTCAAGCAAAACCGACCTAGACTTACATCATTCATTTCGACAAGGCAGTCTCCATGATCTCGATGTCTTCGTTCCACGCCATGCTCATTCCCATCCTGTGCGGAATGATCCTGCTGGCGATCGGTTTCAACTTCCGTGACAAGAACGCCGGGGTATTTGCCATGTGGGTCGGCATGCTGACGATCCTCGCCACGGTGGTCTACAAGATCCTCGCCAAACTCAACGAATAAATCCGCGCCCGGCTCGCATTGAATGGGTGGGCCTCGTACACTCCAGCGAATCCGCCCCTTGCGAGGTTGACCGCCTAGTGTTCGCTCGTCTTTTTGCTTTGCCCAGTCTGTTCCTTGTCTGCCTGATGACACTGCTGCCGATGGCGCCCGCCCACGCGGTCGGCTTGCCCGGTCTGCTCAACACCAACAAGGCCCAGCCAGAAGCCCAGGAACCGCTCGGCCAGTCCCTCGACGAAGTCATCAAGTCGCTGGAAAACGACAAGCAACGCGCGCAACTGCTGACCGACCTGAAAAAGCTGCGCGACGCCACCAAAAAGGCCCAGGCCAGCCCCGAAGAAGGCGTACTCGGCCTGATCGGCGGGACCCTCGCCAACTTCGAAAAGCAATTCACCGGTGCCGACAGCCCGCTCAACCGCTGGGGCAACGAGTTCGACCTGGCCAAGGACGAACTGAGCGCGATGCTGCTACCGGCCAACGAGTGGCTGCCGATCATTTTCGGTTTCGCCATGATCCTGATGGTCTGGAGCCTGCTCGCCGCCGCGCTGATCTGGCTCAGTCACCGGGTACGCATGCGCTTCGGCCTCACCGAAGAACTGCCGCAACACCCCAAAGCCCTCGACATGCTGCGCTTTGCATTACGCAAGCTCGGGCCATGGCTGATCGCGTTGGTAATGACCGTCTACATGAGCTACGCGCTACCGTCGTCGCTAGGCAAAAGCCTGGCGATGGTGCTGGCCTATGCGCTGGTGGTCGGCACCTGTTTCTCGGCGATCTGCGTGATCGCGTTTTCCCTGCTCGACGGCCCGCACCGCCATCGTGCGCTGTACATCCTGCGTCATCAGGCGTTCCGGCCGCTATGGCTGATCGGCAGCTTCGCCGCGTTCGGTGAAGCGTTGAACGATCCGCGCCTGATCGAAAGCCTCGGCGTGCATCTGGCCCACACGGCCGCGACCATCGCCAATGTCCTCGCGGCAATCTCCACCGGCCTGTTTATCCTGCGTTTCCGCCGGCCGATCGCGCACTTGATTCGCAACCAGCCGCTGTCACGACGCCTGACCCGCCGCGCCCTCAGCGATACCATCGAAATCCTCGGTACCTTCTGGTACGTGCCGGCGCTGGTGCTGGTCGGCATCTCGCTGTTCGCCACGTTCGTCTCCGCCGGCGACACCAGCACCGCACTGCGTCAGTCGCTGATCTGCACCGTGCTGCTGGTGTTGTGCATGGTGATCAACGGCCTCGTGCGCCGCCACTCACTGAAACCGCAACGCGGGCCGAAACGTCACGCGCTGTATTCCGAGCGTCTGAAAAACTTCTTTTATACCCTCGCGCACCTGCTGGTCTGGCTGGTCTTTATCGAACTCGGCCTGCGCGTCTGGGGCCAGTCGCTGATCGGTTTTGCCGAAGGCGAAGGCCATGACATCAGCGTCAAACTGTTCAGCCTGATTGGCACACTGGTTTTCTCCTGGCTGATCTGGATCCTCGCCGACACCGCCGTGCACCACGCCCTCACCCGCTCGCGCAAAGGCCTGGCCAATGCCCGCGCGCAAACGATGATGCCGCTGATCCGCAACGTGCTGTTCGTGGCGATTTTCATCATTGCGTTGATCGTCGCGCTGGCCAACATGGGCATGAACGTCACGCCACTGCTGGCCGGTGCCGGTGTGATCGGTCTGGCCATCGGTTTCGGTGCGCAGTCGCTGGTCGCGGACCTGATCACCGGTCTGTTCATCATCATCGAAGACTCGCTGGCCATCGATGACTACGTCGACGTCGGCGGCCACCTCGGCACTGTCGAAGGCCTGACCATCCGCACCGTGCGCCTGCGCGATATCGACGGCATCGTCCACACCATCCCGTTCAGCGAAATCAAAAGCATCAAGAACTACTCGCGGGAGTTCGGTTACGCGATCTTCCGTGTCGCGGTGCCGTACAACATGGAAATCGACGACGCGATCAAACTGATGCGAGAAGTCGGCCAGAAGATGCGCACCGACCCGCTGCAACGGCGCAACATCTGGTCGCCGCTGGAGATTCAGGGCGTCGAAAGTTTCGAATCCGGCAGCGCGATTCTGCGCGCGCGGTTCAAGACCGCGCCGATCAAACAATGGGAAGTGTCTCGAGCCTTCAACCTGTCGCTCAAACGCCATCTCGACGAAGCCGGACTCGATCTGGCGACGCCGCGCATGAGCGTGCAAGTGATCACTGCCGGTGGCGGCCAGCCGAAGGAATAGCACTCAGGCACGCGGTTGCAGTCACAGGCAGGGAAGCCCGACAACAATAAGCAAGGAGAACCCGATGCAACTGACGCGCATTGCCCAAGCCGTTCTACTCAGCCTGTTCGCCAGCAACGCTGGCGCCGCGACGCTGGAAAGCACCCGCACAACGATCGCCGAACAAGCGCAAAAGCTCGAGCCCGAACTGCTGGAAACCCGCCGCGACATCCACGCCCACCCGGAACTCGGCAACACGGAAAAACGCACCGCCGAGCTGGTCGCCAATCAACTCAAAGCCCTGGGCCCGGACGTCAAAACCGGCGTCGCCCGCACCGGTGTAGTCGCCGTCCTCAAAGGCGCCCTGCCCGGCCCGACCGTGGCTCTGCGCGCCGACATGGACGCGCTGCCGGTCAAGGAAGTCGCCGACCTGCCGTTCGCCTCAAAAGCCAAAGGCACCTACCTCGACAAAGAAGTCGACGTCATGCATGCCTGCGGCCACGATGCGCACACCGCCATCCTGCTGAGCACGGCGAAAATTCTCACGGGCATGCGCGACACCCTGCCCGGCACCGTGGTGTTCTACTTCCAGCCCGCCGAAGAAGGCCCAAGCGACTTCATCCCCGACGGCAAGAACACCTGGGGCGCGAAAATGATGATCGAGGAAGGCGTGATGAAATCACCGAAACCCGACGCCGTTTTCGGCCTGCACGTCTGGGCCGGTGTCCCCGCCGGCCAGATCGCCTACCGCCCCGGCGCGACCCTCGCCAGCTCCGACGACCTGCGCATCAAAATCCTCGGCAAACAGACCCACGCCGGCCGCCCATGGGACGGCATCGACCCGATCACCGTCGGCGCGCAAACCATCGTCGGCCTGCAAACCGTGGTCAGCCGCCGCACCGATATCTCGTCTTATCCGTCAGTGGTCAGCATCGGCACCATCAACGGCGGGACGCGCTACAACATCATTCCCGAATCCGTCGACATGACCGGCACGATCCGCTCCTACGACTACGACATCCGCCAGAAACTGCATGCCGACGTCCGCCAGACCGTGGAAAAAATCGCCGAAAGCGGCGGCGCCAAAGCCGACGTCACCATCATCGAAAAATACGACCCGACCATCAACAACCCGGCACTGACGGAAAAAATGCTGCCGACGTTGAAGTGGGCGGCCAAGGATGATGTGGTGAATGCACCGCTGGTGGGTGGCGCGGAAGACTTCTCGTTCTTTGCCAAGGAAGTGCCGGGACTTTTTGTGTTTCTCGGCGTGACGCCAAGAGACCAGGACATGAGCAAGGCAGCGCCGAATCACAATCCGGGGTTCTTTGTCGATGAGTCGGCGCTGGTGGTAGGCGTGAGAACATTGGCCTCGTTGGCGACGGATTATCTGTATGCCAATGCGGGGGCAGGCAAATAGGGATGAGGTGATTGTGGGGGCGCCTTCGCGAGCAAGCTCGCTCCCACATTTGGGCCGTGTACAGCCTGTCATCGCTGGCAGATCGAACCGTCGCACCGCAGCGCCCACAGTTTTAATTTGCGAACACCCATGCGGCAAAGCCGCCCCACTCAACACAATGAGCGCAAGCTCGAGTACCGCTTTTGATCTTGATCCACGGGCGACGTCGGAAGGCTGAGTGGAGGGATTGATCCGGGCGTGGGAGCGCAGCGACCGTTTGGCGCAGCCAAACACAGCGAGAGGAGGTGCAGCGAAGCAAACCGTAGACGCTGCGCCCGGATCGATCCCGCAGCGAAGGAACCCCGAGCCCCAGCGAGCGGGCCGCACGCAGGAGCAAGCGTTTTTTTGCTTACTTTTTTTAGGCGTTTGTAAAAAAAGTGAGTCGCCGTAAGGGCGAAACCCTAAGCCGCCGTTACCGCAGCAACGGATATGCCCCCAAAACGATCAAACAACATCAACCCCAACGTGAATCGCATCATGCCGCCAAAACTCCAGATCACAATCAATCAACCGCTCATGCTGATCATAATTGACCCGAGCAATCCGCAACCCGGGGCTCCCCACCGACACCCTTAAAGCCGCCGCCGCATCCACAGACAATGACGTAGGCACAATCTCGAAGCGCACCCGCCCATAGTGCAAATCGTAATGCCGCGCATACAACTCGGTGATCGACTGATTCAAATCAAACTCAAGAATCCCCGGAAAAAACTGCGGATTCAAATAATGCTCCACATACAACACCAACCGCCCATCAATGCGCCGCGACCGGCAAATCTGAATCACGCTCGACAACGCCGGCAACTGCAACCACGCACACACCGCCGCCGAAGCCGGCTGCAAACGCGCCGAAATCACCTCGGTCGACGGCACCCGCCCTTGCGCACTGACCATCGCGTGAAAGTGACTGCGCTGCATCAGGTTATAGGCCAGACGCGGCGGCGAGACGAACCAGCCACGGCGCTCCTCACGATAAATCTGTCCCTGCGCCTCCAGTTGCAGCAACGCCTCTCGCACAGTAATCCGCGTCGTACCGAACAACTCACTGAGTTTGCGCTCGGCCGGCAACTTGCTGCCCGCCGCCAGCAACCCGTGATCGAGCTGCTCTTGCAGCACCTGGCCAATCGCTGTCACCGCTTTTGTTGCCTCATCGCGCATCAACGTTACCTATCTGGACTAGACCAGCACTGTTTCGGGGCAAAACTGCACGGCGATCAAGCCGTTTCCTGATGTTGCAAGCCTAGGCAGTGCAGATGACCAAGAGATGACAAAACTACCGAACGGTCGTCTTCACGACTTGCAATACATCGGCCAAGTCCCTTGCTCTGCGGGCCTTTGGGCATGGTCTACGCTTATCTGGCGGCCGCCAATACCAGGCAAATAAAAGGCCTGACACAAGGCCGCCGACATCAAAGTGTCATCCAGCCCCCTTAAATTGGCTCAGGTATTGCTGACCTAGACCAACACACACCGCAATCGCAGCGTTGAACACGACCAAGGAGCTTCGGAATGAAACAGCTTTTCCTGGCAACACTGTTAGGCTCGACCATTGCAATGTGCACCTCCGCCATGGCGGCCGGCACCGATCTGAAAACCCTCGAAGCCGCTGCGAAAGCGGAAGGCGCCGTCAACAGCGTCGGCATGCCCGATGACTGGGCCAACTGGAAAGGCACCTGGGAAGACCTGGCCAAGACCTACGGCCTGAAGCACATCGACACCGACATGAGCTCGGCCCAGGAAATCGCCAAGTTTGCCGCCGAAAAAGACAACGCCACTGCTGACATCGGCGACGTCGGTGCGGCCTTCGGCCCGATCGCGGTCAAGCAAGGCGTGGTGCAACCGTACAAGCCAAGCACCTGGGATCAAGTCCCGGACTGGGCCAAGGACAAGGACGGCAACTGGGCGCTGGCCTACACCGGCACCATCGCCTTCATCGTCAACAAAAAGCTGCTGCACGGCTCCGAAGTGCCAACCAAATGGGCTGACCTCAAGGGCGGCAAATACAAGGTGTCCATCGGTGACGTGAGCACCGCCGCCCAAGCCGCCAACGGCGTTCTGGCTGCGGCACTGGCCAACGGTGGCGACGAGAAAAACATCAAGCCTGCCCTGCTGCTGTTCGCCGACATCGCCAAACAGGGTCGCCTGTCGATGGCCAACCCGACCATCGCCACCATGGAAAAAGGCGAGATCGAAGTCGGCGTGGTCTGGGACTTCAACGGCCTCAGCTACAAAGCCAAAATGGCCAACCCGGATGACTACGTGGTGCTGATCCCGTCCGACGGTTCGGTGATTTCCGGCTACACCACGATCATCAACAAGTACGCGAAAAACCCGAACGCCGCCAAGCTGACCCGCGAATACATCTTCAGCGACGCCGGCCAGACCAACCTCGCCCGCGGCAACGCCCGTCCGATCCGCGCCGAACACCTGCAACTGCCGGAAGACGTGAAGGCCAAGCTGCTGCCGAACGAGCAGTACAAAAAGGTCACCCCGATCAAAGACGCCGATGCGTGGGAAAAGACTTCGAAAGCCCTGCCACAGGCGTGGAACGAAGAAGTCATCGTCGAGATGAAATAAGCCTGTAGATCCCTCTTCGGGATCCGCTGGAGTTCCAAATGTGGGAGCGAGCTTGCTCTCGAATGCGGTTATTCATTCAGCATTGATGTTGGCTGACATGACGCCTTCGCGAGCAAGCTCGCTCCCACAGGGGGATTGAGTTGATTTCGGAATATTTGAATTTCGCGGAGTTTTTGCCCCTATGAAGCACAACGTCATCCTTGTCGTGCTCGACGGCCTCAACTACGAGGTCGCACGTCACGCCATGGGGCATCTGCAGGCTTATGTTGGCGCAGGACGCGCCGCGCTCTATCAGTTGGAGTGCGAACTGCCGGCCCTGTCCCGACCGCTTTATGAATGCATCCTCACCGGCGTGCCGCCGATCGACAGCGGCATCGTCCACAACAACGTCTCGCGCTTGTCCAACCAGCGCAGCATTTATCACTACGCGCGCGACGCCGGTCTGAAAACCGCTGCGGCGGCGTATCACTGGGTCAGCGAGTTGTACAACCGCTCGCCCTTCGTCGCCGCCCGCGACCGCCACACCGACAATCTGTCGCTGCCGATCCAGCACGGGCATTTCTACTGGAGCGATCACTACCCGGATTCGCACCTGTTCGCCGACGCCGAAAACCTGCGCCTGCGCCACGATCCGAATTTCCTGCTGATCCACCCGATGAACATCGACGACGCCGGGCACAAGCACGGCCTCGACAGCTCGCAATACCGCAACAGCGCCCGCTCGGCCGACATCATCCTCGCCGACTACTTGCAAAGCTGGCTCGACGCGGGCTATCAGGTATTGGTGACCGCCGATCACGGCATGAACAACGATCGCTCGCACAACGGCCTGTTGCCGGAAGAACGCCAGGTGCCGCTGTTTGTCCTCGGTGACGTGTTCAGCCTCGACGCTGGCGCCGCACCCAAGCAGACCGAAATCTGCGGCACCGTCTGCGAATTGCTCGGCGTGCCCCACGACAAACCTGTGTGCCGGGGGTTGCTCAAGTGAACTCGATGACTCGCGGCAAATGGCTGGCGGCGCTGTGCCTGGTGCCCTTCGCGCTGTTCTTTATCGTCTTTGAAATCGCCCCGCTGGTCTGGGTGATGATCAACAGCTTGCAATCGGAAGAGTTCGGCTGGGGTTTGGCCAACTTCAGCAAGATCTTCAGCTCGAAGTTCTATTTGCAAGCGATCCAGTACAGCCTCGAAATCAGTTTCTGGTCGAGCGTGTTCGGTATCGTCATCGCCGTTCTCGGTGCCTACTCCCTGCGTCGGGTCGATTCGAAATTGCGCAACTTCGTGAATGCCTTCGCCAACATGACCAGCAACTTCGCCGGTGTGCCTTTGGCGTTCGCGTTCATCATCCTGCTCGGTTTCAACGGCAGCATCACCATCATGTTGAAGCAGTCGGGGATCATTCAGGACTTCAACCTGTACTCGAAAACCGGCCTGATCATCCTCTATACCTACTTCCAGATTCCCCTCGGCGTGCTGCTGCTCTACCCAGCCTTTGACGCCTTGCGTGAAGACTGGCGCGAGTCCGCTGCGCTGCTTGGCGCCAACGGCTGGCAGTTCTGGCGGCACATCGGTTTGCCCGTGCTGACCCCGGCGTTGCTCGGTACGTTCGTGATCCTGCTGGCTAACGCCCTAGGCGCCTACGCTACGGTGTACGCGCTGACGACGGGCAACTTCAACGTGCTGCCGATCCGTATTGCAGCGATGGTCTCCGGCGATATTTCCCTCGACCCGAATCTGGCCAGCGCTCTGGCCGTGGTGCTGGTGGCGCTGATGACCATCGTCACTGTCGTGCATCAACTGCTGTTGAAGAGGAGCTACCATGTCTCGCGCTGAATCCGGCCCGGCCGGCCTCTACCACCGCGTCGTGGTTTATCTGTTGTTCGCCATCCTCTTGCTGCCACTCGTGGGCACGCTGGTTTATTCGATCGCCAGCAGTTGGTCAGCGACCATCCTGCCCAGCGGTTTCACCTTCAAGTGGTACATCCAGTTGTGGAGCGATCCACGCTTCCTTCACGCCTTCGGTCAATCGTTGCTGGTCTGCGTCGGCGCACTGGTGCTTTCAGTGGTGCTGATCCTGCCGCTGCTGTTCGTGGTGCATTACCACTTCCCGAAACTCGATGCGCTGATGAACATCCTCATCCTGCTGCCCTTCGCGGTGCCGCCGGTGGTGTCGTCGGTGGGACTGTTGCAACTCTACGGCTCCGGGCCGATGGCCATGGTCGGCACGCCGTGGATCCTGATTGGCTGCTACTTCACCGTGGCACTGCCGTTCATGTACCGGGCGATCACCAACAACCTGCAAGCGATCAACCTGCGCGACCTGATGGACGCCGCACAACTGCTCGGCGCCAGCACCTTTCAAGCGGCGTTTCTGGTGGTACTGCCGAACCTGCGCAAAGGCCTGATGGTCGCGTTGCTGCTGTCGTTCTCGTTCCTGTTCGGTGAGTTCGTGTTTGCCAACATTCTGGTCGGCACGCGCTACGAAACCCTGCAGGTGTACCTGAACAACATGCGCAACAGCAGCGGCCACTTCACCAGTGCGCTGGTTATCTCGTATTTCTTTTTCGTGCTGGTCCTGACCTGGATCGCCAACATCTTGAACAAGGACAAAAGCGAATGAGCTATGTCAGCGTCCAACACCTGCAGAAAAACTACGCTGGCACGACCGTGTTCAGCGACATCAATTGCGAGATCAACAAGGGCGAGTTCGTCACCCTGCTCGGCCCGTCCGGTTGCGGCAAGTCCACCCTGCTACGTTGCATCGCCGGACTGACGCCAGTCGATGGCGGCAAGATCCTGCTCGATGGTGTCGATATCGTGCCGTTGAGTCCGCAGAAACGCGGGATCGGCATGGTGTTCCAGAGCTACGCGCTGTTCCCCAACATGACCGTCGAGCAGAACGTTGCCTTCGGTTTGCGCATGCAAAAGGTCAATGCCGACGACAGCCATAAACGCGTTTCCGAGGTGTTGAAACTGGTTGAACTGAACGACTTCGCCAGCCGCTATCCGCATCAACTGTCCGGTGGCCAATGCCAGCGCGTGGCCCTCGCCCGCTCGCTAGTCACACGTCCGCGTTTGTTGCTGCTGGACGAGCCGCTGTCGGCGCTCGATGCGCGGATTCGTAAACACTTGCGTGAACAGATCCGGCAGATTCAACGCGAACTCGGCCTGACGACGATTTTCGTCACCCATGATCAGGAAGAAGCGCTGACCATGTCTGACCGGATTTTCCTGATGAATCAGGGAAAAATCGTCCAGAGCGGCGATGCCGAAACCCTCTACACCGCACCGGTCGATGTGTTCGCCGCCGGCTTCATCGGCAACTACAACCTGCTTGATGCCGACGACGCATCAAAGCTGTTGCAGCGCCCGATCAACCACCGCATCGCCATTCGCCCGGAAGCCATCGAACTGAGCCTTGACGGCGAACTCGACGCGCAGATCCGCAGCCACAGCCTGCTTGGCAACGTGATCCGCTATCGCATCGAAGCCCGCGGCGTGGAACTGGTGGTGGATGTGCTCAACCGCTCGGCCGCCGATCTGCATCCCGACGGTCAGCGTCTGGCACTTTCCATCGATCCAACGGCCCTGTGTGAGGTAGCCTGATGACTTTGCTGACGTTGAAGAGAGAACTGCACTGATGGCCCTGGCAATTTTTGATCTGGACGAAACGTTGATCCACGGCGACTGCGCCACCCTCTGGAGCGAGCAGATGGGGCGCCTGGGCTGGGTCGATCCCGAGTCGTTCATGCGCAAGAACAACGAGCTGATGGACGCCTACAGCCATGGCAAATTGCGCATGGAAGAGTACATGGAGTTCAGCCTCGAACCGCTGATCGGCCGTACGCCAGAAGAAGTCGATCATCTGGTCGGGCCGTGGGTGGAAGACTTTATCGAACCGATCATCTTCAGCGACGCGACCAAGACCATCGCCGCCCACCGTAAGGCAGGCGACCGGATTCTGGTGATCTCGGCGTCGGGCACGCATCTGGTCAAACCGATTGCCGATCGACTGGGCATCGATGAAATTCTGGGGATCGAACTGGAAGTCGCCCATGGCGTTTACAGCGGTCACACCGTTGGCACCCTGACCTACCGCGAAGGCAAGATCACCCGTTTGCTGGAATGGCTGGATGCCGAGGAAGAAAATCTGGAAGGTGCGAGTTTCTATTCCGACTCGCGCAATGATCTGCCGCTGTTGCTGAAGGTGGATTTCCCACACGTGGTCAATCCGGACCCAGTGCTGCTGGAACACGCCGAAAAGGCCAACTGGCCAATCCACCTCTGGAAATGACAAAGATTTAATCTGCAATTGCAGGCTGACATTCCGAACCCGAGTTCGACACCATGTGTCAGGTCGATGTACCTCGACAGAACAACTCAGTCAGTCCCCTCTCCCTTTGGGAGAGGGTTAGGGTGAGGGGCTTTTTGCCTTGGTCTCAGCTCAGACTTTCGTCAATCACCAACACCAGTTTGCCAGCCACCTTGTTGCTCGCCAGCTCCGTAAACGCCGCCTCGGCATCCTTCACCGCAAACGCCTTGGCCAACTGCGGACTCAACCGCCCTTCCGCAAACAACGGCCACACCTGCTGACCCAGATCACTCAACAGGTCCGCCTTGAACTGATCGTCACGACTGCGCAACGTCGAGCCCAGCAGTTGCACACGCTTGGCCAAGACCTGCGCCAGATCCAGTTTGGCCTCACGGCCGCCCATCAAACCGATCAACACCCAGCGCCCATCGAGCGCCATCAGCTTCAGGTTCAGCGCCGAATAATTACCGCCGACCGGATCGAGAATCACATTGAACGGCCCGAAATCACGCAGGCTCTCCAGATCATCGGTGCGCACCACCCCGCCCTGCGCGCCGAGTGCTTCACAGTAAGCCAGACGCTCGGCCGAACCGACGCTGACCCAGCACGGATTGCCGAACGCCTTGCACAACTGAATAGCGGCTGAACCGATTCCACTTGCGCCGGCATGCAGGAGAACTTTCTCACCCGGTTTGAGCGCCGCAAGTTGAAACACATTCAGCCAGACTGTTGCATAAACCTCAGGCAATGCGGCGGCCTCGATCAGCGAGACGCCTTCGGGAACCGGCAGCACGTGCCGCCCGTCGACGACCACCTCTTCGGCCATCCCGCCCCCGGCCAACAAGGCGCAAACCCGATCACCGACCTGCCACGCACTCCCCGCGCCGACCTCGCTGATCACCCCGGAGCACTCAAGACCGAGCACTTGGCTGGCCCCTGGTGGTGGCGGATAAAGCCCCGCTTTCTGTAATAAATCAGCGCGATTGAGGCCCGCTGCCGCCACTCGGATGCGGACTTGTCCTACATCGCACGTAGGACTCGGCTCTTCAACCCATGCCACTTGACCGTCAACGCCTTGCAATGCCTTCACAGTGCCTCCATAGTGAGTCTGGACTGAGCCCGAAGCTGTAGCGCCGGGCTTTTTGCATTATGCGACCGGCTCTCGTAGAACCGGCGACTTCAAAGACGGCCTAATATGCGTTATCAATTGTCCCCGCGTCGAATCAGCATGAAGCATTTGCTCCCCAGCACCGCCCTCGCTCTTTTCATCGGTATCGGTTTGTTGCCGGTGTCGGGCACTACATTCGCAGCCAACAGCTGGGACAAGTTGCAGCCTGATCGCGATGAAGTCATCGCCAGCCTGAACGTCGTCGAGTTGCTCAAGCGTCACCACTACAGCAAGCCGCCGCTCGACGATGCGCGCTCGGTGATCATCTACGACAGCTACCTCAAGCTGCTGGATCCGTCGCGCAGCTACTTCATGGCCAGCGACATCACCGAATTCGACAAGTGGAAGACCCAGTTCGACGACTTCCTCAAAAGCGGCGACCTCAACGCCGGGTTCACCATCTACAAGCGCTATCTGGACCGCGTCAAGGCGCGTCTGGACTTCGCCCTTGCCGAGCTGAACAAAGGCGTCGACAAGATGGACTTCACCACCAAGGAGACCTTGCTGATCGATCGCAAGGACGCACCTTGGCTCAAATCCACCGCTGAACTCGACGACCTGTGGCGCAAACGCGTCAAGGACGAAGTGCTGCGGATGAAGATCGCCGGCAAAGAGCCGAAGCAGATCCAGGAAACCCTGACCAAGCGCTACAAGAACCAGTTGGCGCGCCTGGACCAGACCCGTCCGGAAGACATCTTCCAGGCGTACATCAACACCTTCGCCATGTCGTACGATCCGCACACCAACTATCTGTCGCCGGATAACGCGGAAAACTTCGACATCAACATGAGCCTGTCCCTCGAGGGCATCGGGGCCGTGTTGCAAAGCGACAACGACCAGGTGAAAGTCGTGCGTCTGGTGCCGGCAGGCCCGGCTGACAAGACCAAACAGGTTGCCCCGGCCGACAAGATCATCGGTGTTGCCCAAGGCAACAAAGAGATGGTCGACGTGGTCGGCTGGCGTCTGGACGAAGTGGTCAAACTGATCCGTGGTCCGAAAGGCACCGTGGTGCGTCTGGAAGTGATTCCGGCGAGCAATGCGCCGAACGACCAGACCACCAAGATCGTGCCGATCACCCGGGAAGCGGTGAAGCTTGAAGACCAGGCCGTGAAGAAGTCCGTGCTCAACCTGAAACAGGACGGCAAGGACTACAAACTCGGCGTGATCGAGATTCCAGCCTTCTACCTCGACTTCAAGGCGTTCCGCGCTGGTGATCCGGACTACAAGAGCACCACTCGCGACGTCAAGAAACTGCTGACCGAACTGCAGAAAGACAAAGTCGACGGCGTGGTCATCGACCTGCGCAACAACGGCGGCGGTTCCTTGCAGGAGGCCACCGAACTGACCAGTCTGTTTATCGACAAGGGTCCGACCGTCCTCGTGCGTAATGCCGATGGCCGTGTCGACGTCCTCGAAGATGAAAACCCGGGCGCGTTCTACAAAGGCCCAATGGCGTTGCTGGTCAACCGCTTGTCCGCCTCGGCTTCGGAGATCTTCGCCGGCGCCATGCAGGACTACCACCGCGCGCTGATCATCGGTGGCCAGACCTTCGGTAAAGGCACCGTGCAGACCATTCAGCCGCTGAACCATGGCGAACTGAAGCTGACCCTGGCCAAGTTCTACCGGGTTTCCGGTCAGAGCACCCAGCACCAGGGCGTGTTGCCGGACATCGACTACCCGTCGCTGATCGACACCAAGGAAATCGGCGAGAGCGCTCTGCCGGAAGCCATGCCGTGGGACACCATCCGCGCAGCGATCAAACCGGCGGCCGATCCGTTCAAGCCGTTCCTGGCGCAGCTCAAGTCCGAACATGACACGCGCACCGCCAAGGATGCCGAGTTCGTGTTCATCCGTGACAAGCTGGCTCTGGCGCAGAAACTGATGGAAGAAAAAACCGTCAGCCTCAACGAAGCCGAGCGCCGTGCCCAGCACAACGACATCGATGCCAAGCAACTGACGATGGAAAACATCCGTCGCAAGGCCAAAGGCGAAGAGCCGCTTAAAGAGCTGAAGAAAGAAGACGAAGACGCCCTTGCGGCCGCTGACCCGGACAAGGTCAAACCGGAGGACGATGCCTACCTGAGCGAAACCGGGCGCGTGCTGCTGGATTACCTGAAGCTGAGCAATCAGGTGGCCAAGAAGTAAGGTGATGGCAATTTAGTGCTGACGATCCCCGGATCGTCATCAAACAGTCATCATTCTGTCGTGCAATAAAGGACTGGGAGCCATTCTCTTCATCGAGAACGCTCCCAGTCCTTTTTTTATCGCCAGAGATTGCCATGACCACGACCGAACAGCTGAGTGCCTTGAGCTCGATCCTGACTCAAAGCGGTTTACACAGCCTGTTCCAACCGATCATTTGTCTCTCGGAACGGCGCATTCTCGGCTACGAAGCGCTCACGCGCGGCCCTTCCAACAGCCCTCTTCACTCGCCGATCGCGCTGTTCGCCGTGGCCCGTCAGGCCGGGCGTTTGAGCGAGCTGGAAATCGCCTGCCGCCAAAGCGCTTGCCGTCGCTTCAACGAGCAACAACTGCCGGGCAAACTGTTCCTCAACGTCTCGCCGGAATCCTTGCTTGAAGCCGCCCACCAACCGGGGCGCACATTGCAGTTGCTGCAGGATTTCGGCATTCCGCCCAGTCAGGTGGTCATCGAACTGACCGAACAGACGCCCATCGACGATTTCCAGTTGCTGCAAACCGCCTTGCATCACTACCGGGCCATGGGTTTTTCCATTGCACTGGATGATCTCGGTGCCGGCTATTCAAGCTTGCGTCTGTGGTCGGAATTGCGCCCGGACTACGTGAAGATCGATAGACACTTCATCGATGGCATTCATCAGGACGCATTGAAGCGTGAGTTCGTCGGCTCGATTCTGCAAATCGCCAAAGCCTCTCGCGCGCTAGTCATCGCCGAAGGCATCGAGCTGCCGGAAGAGCTCGCGGTGCTGACGGAAATGGGTGTCGATCTGGTGCAGGGTTACTTGCTCGGACGTCCTCAGGAACATCCGCCCCGCGACGCCCGCGCCTTGATGCCCAAACACGACAGCAGCAGCGTTGCGCTGAACGACGAAGGCAGCGACCTCAGCGCCCTGCTCAACGACCAACCGGCCGTGCACCGCGACACACCCACCGCCAACGTGCTGGAGGCCTTCCGCCGCCAGGCCAACCTCAACTCACTGGCGGTACTCGACGAACAAGGCCAACCCTGCGGCATCGTCCACCGCCACTCGTTGTCGGATGCCCTGCTCAAACCGTTCGCCACCGACCTGTTCGCGCGTAAACCGATCAGCCGCCTGATGAACGACGATTTCCTCGCCGTGGAAATGAGCCAGTCGCTGCAACAGGTCAGCCGCCTGATCACTAGCCGCGCGCGGCAACGCATCGAAGAAGACTTCATCATTACTCTTAACGGCGGCTACCTGGGTCTTGGCCGGGTGATCGACGTACTCAAACTGATCACCGAACTGAAGATCCAACAGGCGCGTTACGCTAACCCGCTGACCTTGCTGCCGGGTAATGTGCCGATTCAACAATGCCTGACTCGCCTGTTACAGCAGAGTCGCGAGTCGGTCATCTGCTACGTCGACATCGACAGTTTCAAACCCTTCAACGACATTTATGGCTACGGGCGCGGCGATGAAGTCCTGCTGTGTCTGGCGCAATGCCTCAACGAGCGCGTCGACCCGAGCCGCGACTTCGTGGGCCATATTGGCGGCGACGACTTCCTGCTCGTCCTCGGTCCGGAAGACTGGCGCAAACGTCTTAATCAACTGCTTGATGATTTCCAGAGTCAGTGCCGACGTTTCTACCGCCCTGAACACCTTGAGGCTGGCTGCTTCATCGCACCGAATCGCCAGGGAGTGCGGCAGGAGTTTCCGCTGTTGTCGCTGTCCATCGGCGTGGTGCATCTACACCCCGAGGCCTGCGCACAACTCGATGCCAGTCAACTCGCGGAAATGGCTTCCCAGGCGAAGCATCATGCGAAGAATATTCCGGGGTACAGCGTGCATGTGATTGACAGTCTTGCCGCGCCCGACCTGCGCCAATCGCAGCTAATTGGCCAATGTTGACTCCTGAAAGCTGTCAAACCCTCAGGCCGCGCGAAGAGGCAGCTCAATCAAATTTGTTTACTGGGTCAACCTTTAGATTTTCGATTTGATACCTCAATAAACAACTCAACAAAACCTGCATAAACTGCCGTTGATCCTCTACATCATCATCGAAATAGGTGGTGATTTTCGTGAATACCGCATCAAAGTCATCATCGACGTCCAAATAGTGTTTCAACGTTTCAACACACCACTCGCGCTCTTCAACGCTATAAGAGAGAAACTCAGGTTTCATAAGAATATCGAATAGCTCGGCAAGCTCCTTCTTATCATTCACGTTCTTTGAAACAATGATTTTTTCACGAGCGTCGTCGTCAGTATTTTCTATATCAAATAGAAACAGCAGACCACGCAAAACAAAATACTCAGGTTTACGTTTCATTCCATAAAATCCGTATAAGAGGTTATCGGCTTGCCGGCTCTATCAAGAATTACTACCGCATGTGTTTGCTGTCCGTAAATGACTCCCCCCTCTTGTATCCTTCACCTACAATTTTGCCCATATTCATTGGCTCCTTCGACGCGATTTGTCCGTTCCGCCTAAAAATAAGCTGGGCACGATGTATGGCGTTCAGTTGGTCTCGATTACTAAAAAAGTGAGTGGCTGCACTGGGAATTTTTGGCTGCCCTGCTCGCCTTCCGTTGGTGTAAAGCTCTATGACTCCGGTCGATGGATTTCTTCCCGTCACTGAACGTTCTTGCTGAGAGGCCAATGTGGTTTGTTTGCCATGTTTTTCTACGAAGTGTGCGCCTGGTGTGGCTTTCTCCATTTCATCCAAACGCCTAAAAGCATTTGCCTCCGCCAAGTCATCAATCCTCGCTCTACGCTCCTGCGCCGTCATCTTCGGTAGCGCGGGCTCACCCTCGTCAACCTTAGCCCCACCAATACCGCCGGGCACCTCGCAACCCGGCTTATTCGGCGGCGGGCAGTTCGACGTCAACCCCAACGGATCCACCCACCCCGTCGGATTCGGCACGTACTGGTACTGATTCAACCCACCCGCCAACTTGATCGGATCCGGCGTCAGATACCGCCCCAGCCGGGGGTCGTAATACCGATGCCGGTTGTAATGCAGCCCACTCTCCGCATCGAAGTACTGCCCCTGAAAGCGCAGCGGCTGGTTCAGGTAGTCGTCGCCGGCCAGGGTCAGAGCGGCGACTTTGCCGTAGGCGTCGTATTGCGCGGACCAGACGATGTCGCCGCTGTAGTCGGTGAGTTCCTGCGGGGTGCCGAGGTGGTCGAGTTGGTAATAAAACGGGCAGGCTTTTTTCGGGCCCTTGCCGTCGAGCAGTGCCAGCGGGCGGAAGGTGCCGGGTTCGTAGACGTAGCTGCGGTATTCGCTTTCGCTGCTTTCGGCGACGAGGTGGTCGCCTTGCCAGAAGAATTCGGTGATCTCGCCGTTGACGGTTTTGCGGATACGCCGGCCAAAGGCGTCGTATTGGTAACTGGCGGTCTGGCCGTCGGGGCGGGTCAGGCCGATCAGGCGGTGCTGGCTGTCGTAGCGGTATTCGGTGACGAGTGTCTGCGCGCGGCCGCGACGTTCGCGGATCAGGTTGCCGAAGGCGTCGTAGTCGTAATGGCGGTCGCCCTGCATGAGCAGGCGATTGCCTTTTATCTGGCTCGGACTCCGGGCGGTCCTGCATCAGCAGGTTGCCGGCCGGGTCGTGGGCGAAGGATTCCGGTAGCTCGTCGCGCGAGTGTCGTACGCGGATCAGCCGGTCGAGGGCGTCGTAGCCGTAGGTGCGCTGGCCGTGGCGGCTGTCGGCGATGTGCGCGAGATTGCCGTTGGCGCTGTAGGCATAATCGCGGCGGTACAACGCATCGCGCTGATGGCCTACGGCGTGGGCGAGTAATCGTCCCTGATCGTCGTAGGAATATTCGCTGAGCAGCAGACCTTGTTGGCGTTGCAGTTCGCGACCGGACTGGTAGACATGGCGGGTCAGCGGCGTGCCGTTGAGGTCAATCCCGTTCAGCGCGCCGCCCTTGGCGTGGCGGTAGTCGAGCACGCTGTTGTCCGGCAGACGCATGCGTTTGAGCTGGCCGCAGGTGTCGTAGCGGTAACGCAGGGTGCCCCAGCCCTGATGCTCGGTGATCAGCCGGTCCTGACGGTCGTACTCGAAGGCCAAAGGATGTTGCTGGCCGTCATCAACACTGATCAATCGGCCGAGTCGGTCGTACTGGTAACTGACCTTGACGCCGTCGGGCAGGGTTTTGACCAGCAGGCGCCCGGCAGCATCGCGCTCATAAGCGGTGAGCAAACAAGAGCCATCATCACCGAACTCGGTCTTTTCCAGCAGATGCCCGTTGAGGTCATAGGCGTACGCGGTACGCCGACCATCAAAACCGCTTTCCTGACGAATCAGCCCGGTCGGCGTGTAATCCAGCCGATACTTTTCCCCGGACTCGTTTTCAATCTCGGTGAGCAGCAGTTGCGCATGGTCATAGCGGTACTGCACCCGCGTGCCGTCGGGGTTGATCCGCCGCGAAACCAGGTGCAGATCGTCGTCATACTCATAACGGGTGATGTGCCCCTGTTCATCGCGCTCGGCGGTGACCTGACCGTAGGCGCCGTAGCTGTAGGCGCGGGTGCTGCCGGTAGGAAATGTCGTCTGGATCAGTCGGCCAACGGCGTCCCAGTGCTGACGGGTGACTGCACCGTGTTCGTCCGCAGTCGTGGTCCGCCGCCCCAGTGCATCGTAGGAAAAGCGCCGTACGCCACCGTCGGGCAAGGTTTCTTCGGTCAACTGGCCGAGGCTGTTCCAGACCAAACGATGCCGGCTGCTGTCCGGGTAGCGGATCGACAGCAACTGCCCCCGGGTGTCGTAGTAGTAATGGGTGACCTGACCGTCGGGGTCGACCGCTTCGGTGACATCGCCCTCGGCATTGCGCCGGTAGATCCACACCGCCTCGCCGCGTGAACGCCGGTACAGGAAACCGTTGCGATACTCGTAGGACGTGGGCGCCTCATCCGGTGGAATCAGCGCGATCAGCCGTCCGACGTCGTCGTAGCGGTATTCGGTGACAGCGCCCAAGGCATCGCGCTCGGCGATCAACCGGCCGGCATCGTCATAAGCCTTGAGCTGCTCGCCACCATCCGCCGAGACTTGACGCACCAGCCGCGCACGCTCGTCGTGGACGTAGGTCTCTTCGGTGCCATCGACGTAATGCACCGCGACACTGCCGTCATCGTTCCAGACGTAGCGCGTGTCCATCTGCGAGAACGATGCCCAATGCCTGACACAGCGAGAAGCCTTGCCCGACCGCTCCCACTCCCAGAAGAAGCTCGCGCCGCCGGCCAGTTGCCGCTGCAGGATCACGTGAGCGTCGTCGTAGTCGTAACGCTCGCTTTCACCGACGGCGTTGCTCGCTTCGATCAGATGCCGGTACGCGTCGTAGCGGTAACTGACCAGCGCCTGTTCGGTACTCCAGGCACCCTCGCGAAACACCTGATAATCAACACCCAGCAACTGCGCCCGGTCATAGCGCAACAACAGCGAACGCCCGGCGCCGTTGTCCAGGCGCTGCACCCGGTCAGACCGATCGCGCTGCACCGTCAGACGATTGCCATAGGCATCGCTGATCGCCGTCAGCCGTCCTGCACGAAAGTGATAAAAGCGCGCCGTGTCGCCGGCCAGCGCGAGGATCAGCTCTTCCGGCTCCTCGCCCAGAAAAATCGCCGCCCGCGACAAACTGTTGTGAATCGCCGGCCGCTCACTACTCGGTAGCGGAAAACGGGTGCGACGGTTTTCGTGGTCGACCCAGACCACAAAGTCGCCTTCAAACGCCAGCCGATGCGCCAGCGAATGACTCCAGCCAAAGCCCAACCCAACATCGATTTCGGCGGCGCTGGAGCGATACAAGCGCGTGAACTCAAACGGCAACACGCCATCGAGCAGCGCATCGTTCAGGGTCAGCAGTTCTTCGCCAGTAACCATCGACACCGGACAACCGTTGGTGCAGGTGCGCGGCACGCAATCGGCGCTGTCGCCGTTGGGGTTTTTCGCCTGATCCGGCGAGTCGTCGTGAGGCTCGTCTTTCTTCAACAAGGTGTTGCGCTGCGCATTCCAGCGCAATTGCATCCGGCCTTTTTTCACCCCGGCGGCGATGCCACGGGCGGCAACGGTTTTGTATTGATCGACGTATTTGATGAACCCTTCGACGATGCCAAACATCGCCTTCACCAAACGCTTTACCGCCGAGAGCAATTGCACGGCGCGGTCCGCCAGACGCAGCGTCAGATAAGCGATGCCTGCGCCACCACTGACGAACGTCAAGACGACGCTGATCAGCACATCGATGAGCAACTGCACCATCATCATCGACGCCGCTTCAGCAGTTTTGCCAGCGATTTCACTGGGTGGCAGCATCTCCAGCCAAAGGCTGGCAGTGCGCAGCAATAGACACAGCGCCGCCTCGTCACTGACCAGCAGTTGCAGCTTCTCCATGACCTCGGGCGCGGTTTTCGCCAGCTCGATCAGATCCGCCGCACCACTGCCCAAGCGCTCAGCAAACTGACCGGGATCCTTGAGAATGTCCGAGAGCAAGCCAATGCTGTCCCACACGCCCTCGATCGCCGCCCAACTCCCGGCCAGCATGCCGTTGCCCGCCGCCGTCGCCACCGACTGCGACCATTGCGGCTTTAAACCCTGCCATTCACTGCGCAGCCAGCCATCCAGCTCAGCAGTCAGGCCGTCATAGGCTTTGAACAGGTCCTCGACCTGACCCGAAGTGACAGCGCTGTGCACCTGCACCCGGTAGAATTTGCCAGGTATTCCTTTGAATGAGCCCTTGCCTTGCGCATCAAGGGTGATGGGGGTGGTTTCGCCACTGTCCATGGCGATCACATCGACCACGATATTGCCCAGCGGAATGTCGTAGACCGACTCGAATTTGCTTTCGATCAGCATCGGGCCACTCTTCGGGCACTGGACGACACCGGAGAAAAACGCGTTGTCGGTGCTGCTGACGGCAGTGCTATCGGCGCCGAAGCGAATGATCCGCTCCATGCCCACCAGTGACGGCAGATCCGCCGCGTGGCTGACCTCGTCCGCCGCGCGACTGGCCCAATGCTTGAGCTGTTCGCGGTAAACGCTGAGGGTGTCGGGAAAGCTGTCGAGTGCTTGCTCGATGCGGGTGACGGCGTCCATCAACGCACGCGGGTGGGCGAAGTGGGCTGGATAAGCGGATCAAACATGGGCGTTCCCTCGCGCAAAAAAATTAGGCGCGGGAACTGTGCGGGGGATCAATCGGGAAAGAAGTCAGGCAAGTAGGCGATGACTGTAGGACTTGTCTGTAAAAAACAACTCACAGATAAACAACCGCGCAAAAACGCAAACGCGGCGTGAGGAAAACCTCACGCCGCGTTTGTTCGGGCAGACATAAATGGATTTACAGTGTTGAGTCGCGAGTACTCAGCTCTTTCAATTTGAGCTCCGCCAACGGGTGCCCGGCTTTGGCCGCCATGCCCCACCAGCGTGCGGCTTCGGCAGGATCCGGCGGTTTGCTCGGCGTTCCGGCCAAACTGATCACGCCGACCTGATAAGCCGCTTTGCCATCACCCGCGAGCGCGGCCAGCCGCAACAGGCGCACTCCTTCTTGACGTGCACCCAGGCCGACACCACGAAAGGTCAGGATGTGCCCGTAGAAGCTTTGTGCACCGACATCGCCAAGGTTGGCCATGCGCGCAAACTGCCCTTCAAGCCAGCGCCAGCCTCGCGGTTGGCGGACAAACCACGACCAGTGAAACAGCCTGCGCGCCAGCCAGTAACTGGCCCGCGCCTTGAGTCGTAAAAACACTCAGGCCTCTGCCGATTCCGGGTACTCGTACTCGAAGACCCTGACCACTTCCGAGGCATGCCAGGAAGCCGCGGCAACGCCGTCGGATGGCCCGGAAAAACGCCCCAGACGTTCAACGCATTCAAAGAAACCCGTGCGCGGCAGGCGACTGGCGCCCTGGCTGATCACCAGCGAACTGCGCAACGGTTGTTCGGCCTTGGCATCCAGCGCGGCCAGATGTTCAAGCGCGGCCGTCAGGGTTTGCATGGCCGGCGTCGGCAATTGCAACCGCTCGAGCAAGGCCCGATAAGTCAGCAGATGGCGCTGGCGACGCGCCTGATCAAGTTCCCCGAGCAATCCGTCCCAATGTTGACGGCTGATGCGTACGCTCACGATTCATCCCTCCACCCTGGCACCGTCAATTCCCAGGCCAGGCTGCGGCGAATCGCGGCGTCGGGCTGACGCTCGCCACTTTCGATCATGGCCAGATAAGACGGGCTGATGCCTACCGTGCGGGCCAGCGCCTCAATGGCGATGCCCTTCCCTTCGCGCAAACTGCGTAGTTGATCCAGACCTGGAAGAATCGCGTCTGGTGAGGCCGCGAGCGGCGTGGCTGCCGGACGCGACGGTGTTTCGTTGATGCCTGCTGCTTTTAGTAGAGCCTGATACTGAGCCCACGGCAGAACCGCGTATTCGGGTTCGCCATCGCGTGCAATTATCTGAATATCCATGACTACCCCGTAGGACAACAACACTTAGCGAGTCGGCACTTTTCCCTAGAAGTGTAATCCTAACAGCGGCTAAGGTCGCGGGGGGTATCTATCTGTAGGTGGGTGCTGAGAATCAGGTTTTTTTCGGCCCCTGCAGTTGCAGTTGCTCGGGGGTATCCGGCAGGCGTTCGACGACTGCCAGTTTTTCCGGTTGCTGACGGTTGCGCCACAGGCGAAACGCATTGAGTTCATCGTCGAGGGTTTTCATCAGCCAGGCGAGGACGGCGATGTCGTCGAGCATGCCAAACACGGGAATGAAATCCGGAATCGCGTCCACCGGGCTGAGGAAGTACATCAAACCCGCCACCACCGACACCAGGGCTTTGCCACTGATAGCGCGGTACTCGCCGCGCCAGTAGGCCAGGCACAATGCCTGAAGCAAGCGTAAATCGTCCTTGAGTTTACCGAGACGATTGCCTTGCGCGGCGCCTTTGCTGGCAACCGCAAACAGTAAGGTCGGTAAACGGCCACGCGCCAGCAGACGGCCGGCCAAGGGCAGGAATCGAGCGAAATTCCACGGAGCTTTCATCTATTCCTCCCGTTGAAATGTTATCCACACAAATTGTGGATAACCTTGTGAACAGAGCTGCATTTCAGCGCTGAAAGCCCCGTTTCATAAGGGCTGCGCTCAGATCGGGCGTTTTTTACTCACATAAAAAACCCCAATATTTCATTGACTTGGCTGCTCAGGGCGGCTAGCGATGGCAGTCTCATTGGCTATGACTCTCCCGACCGCCATCGGTTCGCTCTGTTTACCCTTGCCAGGGTCCAGATGCAACAACGCCCCGCATAAGCGAGGCGTTGTTGTCAGACCCGTTACCGATTACTTGGCAGCAGCGGCTTCTTTGGCTGGATCCTTGATGGCCAGCAGTTCCAGGTCGAAGACCAGAACCGAGTTGGCCGGGATTGCCGGGCTTGGCGACTGTGCGCCGTAAGCCAGATCGCTAGGGATGTACAGTTTGTACTTCTCGCCAACGTGCATCAGTTGCAGACCTTCAACCCAACCCGGGATCACTCCGCTCACCGGCAGATCGATCGGGCTGCCGCGCTCGACGGAGCTGTCGAAGACGGTGCCGTTGGTCAGCTTGCCGGTGTAGTGAACGGTCACTACGTCAGTCGGCTTAGGCTGTGGGCCATCAGCTTTCTTGACGACTTCATACTGCAGGCCGGAAGCGGTGGTTGTCACACCAGCTTTCTTGCCATTTTCTTCGAGGAATTTCTTGCCGGCGGCTGCCGACTCTTCGCTCATCTTGGCCATACGCTCTTCAGCACGCTTCTGCAGCGCGGCGAAGGCTTCGACCAGTTCTTCATCTTTCAGCTTCTGTTCTTTCTTGCCGACGGCATCTTCGATGCCCTGGGCTACCGCTTTGGAGTCCAGATCATCCATGCCTTCCTGAGCCAGGCTCTTGCCCATGTTCAGGCCGATACCGTAGGAAGCTTTTTGCGCCGGGGTTTTCAGCTCTACGCTGGTCTGCGAATCACAACCCGCGAGGACCAGGCTAACCAGGGCAACCGCCGCCGCCAACCGATGCTGTTTCATGCTATTTCCTTGTTCATGCGCCGAAAGGGCAATCGAGTAAAGCCGCGAGCTTATCAGGCCGCCACGACCAATGGCTACCGGCATGAGAGCAGGAATCTTCCGATAAGTTCAGGGATTAAAACGCATTGGCGCGAAGCGACGTTGAAGCTTCTGTCATCTCGTCCCGGCAATCGGCGTCGTTTCTTCTTGCATCATCTGGCGTAATGGCCACTTGCCGCACAGGGCCAGGCTCAGGCATAACAGCGGAACAAATCGACAAGGATGTTTATCTTGCGCCTCTTATTCCGTGTGCTGACCCTGATCGTCGTGCTGCTGGGACTGGTTCTCGCCGTGGTCCTGTATTACGTCGCCAATCCGAAACTGCCCTTCTACACCCCCGCCGAGCAGGTGCATTACCTCGATCAGTGGAGTGACGAAGACCGGCAAACCTACTATTTCACGCCCCAGGGTACGCAGGTCAAAGGCCTGCGCTATGAGTGGTTCCAGGCGCTGGAACTGCCCTTCTCGGCGCAACGTTTCGCCTCGCCTGATTACCTGGCGCGTTTCGGTTTTCTGATCGACCCGCAGCAGAAAGCCACGACGACCAACCCCGGCAACCTCCCCGTCGGTTTTGCCCGACATCAGAACCCCGGCAGCACCGAACAATATCTGGACATCACTTGCGCCGCTTGCCACACCGGCGAATTGCGTTTCAAAGGTCAGGCCGTGCGAATTGACGGGGGTACCGCGCAACATGTGCTGCCGTCCAGTGTGCCTACTTTGCGCGGCGGCAGTTTCGGACAGGCATTGGTGGCAAGTCTGACCGCGACTTACTACAACCCATGGAAATTCGAACGTTTCGCCAGAACCGTGCTGGGCGACGAATACGACGCGCGTCACGAGCAATTGCGCAAAGACTTCAAAACCTCACTGAATACATTCCTCAAAGTCGCCTGGAACGATACCCATCGCGGCCTCTACCCGACCGAAGAAGGCCCCGGCCGCGCCGATGCCTTCGGACGCATTGCCAACGCGACGTTTGGCGATGCGATTTCCCCTGCCAACTACCGCGTGGCCAATGCCCCGGTGGATTATCCGCAGCTCTGGGATATGTGGTCATTCGACTGGGTGCAGTGGAACGGCTCGGCGCAGCAGCCAATGGCGCGCAATATCGGTGAAGCGTTGGGCGTCGGCGCCACCCTGAATTTTTTCGATGACAACGGCCAGCCACTGCAAGGCGAAGCACGCTAT
Source organism: Pseudomonas sp. H1_D05 (assembly GCF_054682705.1). Taxonomy (NCBI): domain Bacteria; kingdom Pseudomonadati; phylum Pseudomonadota; class Gammaproteobacteria; order Pseudomonadales; family Pseudomonadaceae; genus Pseudomonas; species Pseudomonas sp. H1_D05. Next base: position 3,768,560 of record NZ_CP162825.1, on the reverse strand, counting down.
GCCTCCAGCGTGCGTGTGCGTGATCTGCACAAAATCGAAGAAACCCTGCAAAGGCTCAAGCCACCAGCCTGGCCAGAGGATCTGTTTGGCGCCATCGACAAACCCTTGGCAGCCAAGGGGCGCACGCTGTTTACCGAGAATTGCGCCGGTTGCCATGTCCCGCGCCAGACCCAGGAAGGTGAGCGCCGGGTGCAGCATTTGCTCATGCTGCCGGTCGCTGTCATCGGCACCGACCCGACCGCCGCCAACAATATCGCCAGCCACCGTTTCGACCTGACCGCTCTGCAGTGGGATCTGAAAGAGCTGGAAAAAATGGACGTCAAACTGCATCCGACACCCAAAGCGCCACTGGATCTGAGCCAAATGTCGGTGGCCAAAGGCCTGGCTTACGTCACCGCCTTCGTCGAAGACCGCGCCTATCGCGAAGCCAACGTCACGCCGCAGGAAAAACCACGCCTGGACGGCTTCGGCCTACCCATCGGCGTACGCGAAAAAGTCGCTTACAAGGCGCGCCCGCTGGCGGGTGTCTGGGCCACCGCGCCGTTTTTGCACAACGGCTCGGTGCCGAGCATTTATCAGTTGCTGTCGCCGCAGGATGAACGCGTCACGACCTTTTTCAAAGGCACCGTTGAATACGATCCGCGACATCTGGGTTATCGCACCGAAGCGTTTACCAATGGCTTCCTGTTCGACACGCGCATCACCGGCAACCACAACAGCGGCCATGAATTCCGTGCCGGCGAACGTGGCAACGGCGTGATTGGCCGGCTATTGCAGCCCGAAGAACGCTGGGCACTTCTTGAGTACCTGAAAGTCCTCGGCGGCCCACTGGAGGCGCAACTGCCATGATCTCAACCTTCAAGAAAGAACAGTCGCTGCTGGCCAGAATCTGGTTGTGGCTGGGTCGTGTACTGGGCAAGGTTCTGTTGATAGCGCTCGTCATCGGCCTGTTCGGCTGGGCCATCGCTACGGTCTGGTTTGCCTGGCAACACCGTGGCCCAGTGTCGGCGCAGGAGCAGATTCCCAGCGGCGAAGCGGCGATGACCCAGGACGTGATCCAGACCGCCGTACGCATCGTCGATCAACACCGAGAAAGCACCCGTTATCTGCGCGACGCCCATGCCAAGGCCCATGGCTGCGTGAAGGCGCAGGTGCAAGTGCTGCCGGAACTGGCGCAACCGCTGCGACAGGGCGTGTTCAGTGAGCCCGGAAAAACCTGGCAAGCGATGATTCGCCTGTCCAATGGCAATGCCTATCCACAGTTCGACAGTCTGCGCGACGCCCGGGGGATGGCGATCAAACTGCTCGATGTGCCGGGAAAATCCTTGCTGCGTGACCGCCAGGAGCAGCGCGAGCAGGATTTTGTGATGTTCAGCCACCCGAACTTTTTTGTCAGTGACGTCGCCGAGTATCGTCAGAACGTATCGGCGCAGGCTGACGGCAAAAAGGTCATGGCATTTTTTCCGGGATGGGACCCGCGTACATGGCAGGTCCGCCATTTGTTTATTGCACTGGCAACCCTGTCACCGCCACCGGACAGTCCGACCGCGACCACTTATTTTTCGGTATCGCCGTACAAATTTGGTGAAGCCAATGCAAAGTTTCGGGTGGCGCCGGCCCCGGACAACTGCCCGGACTACACACTGCCAAAACAGAATCATGATTTGCCGAATTTCCTGCGCAGCGCCTTAAACCAGCAACTGTCGACGGACCGGATACCGGCGTGTTTCGTCCTGCAGATCCAGCGTCAGGATGCCAACAAGTACATGCCGATCGAAGACACCAGCATCGAATGGCGCGAGCAGGAATCGCCGTTTGAAACCGTGGCGCGGATCACTCTGCCACCGCAGGACTTCGATACACCGGCGCTGAATCTGGCGTGTGACAATCTTTCGTTCAATCCGTGGTTCGGGATTGAGGCGCATCGGCCGATTGGCGGGATCAACCGCTTGCGTAAAGCGGTGTATGAGGCGGTGAGCGACTATCGGCACAGCCAGAATGCCGCGCAGTAGAACGGTGTCAAAGCACCTTTGAGGACATGGGATCAATAAATCCCGGACAGCAAAAAGCCCGCACTAGGCGGGCTTTCTGTGGAATCTGGCGTTCAGTGTTCCAGATTCCGAATATGGCGCAGCGGACGGGACTCGAACCCGCGACCCCCGGCGTGACAGGCCGGTATTCTAACCGACTGAACTACCGCTGCGCGAAACGCTTGAAACGAATGGTGGGTGATGACGGGATCGAACCGCCGACATTCTGCTTGTAAGGCAGACGCTCTCCCAGCTGAGCTAATCACCCTTCGCTTCGTTACGGGACGCATTATGCCACAAGTTTTCGTAATGTGTTGATTTAATTGAAGTTTTTCTTCAAATAAATCCGAAAACCAATAAAACGACACATCCCGCGGGTACAACCTTGGAGCAGAAAAAAACCCGCCTTGGCGGGTTTTTCCGTGGTGACCTGGCGTTCAGTGGTCCAGGTTACCGAATATGGCGCAGCGGACGGGACTCGAACCCGCGACCCCCGGCGTGACAGGCCGGTATTCTAACCGACTGAACTACCGCTGCGCTAAACACTTGAAACGAATGGTGGGTGATGACGGGATCGAACCGCCGACATTCTGCTTGTAAGGCAGACGCTCTCCCAGCTGAGCTAATCACCCTTCGCTTCGGTGTGGCGCGCATTCTACGGAGCGACCCAACCTCTGGCAAGCACTTTTTTAAATAATTTTCTCAGGCCTTCCAAAGGCTTAGAGAAGGGTTGGCCTATGGGACGGCGAAGACAATAATGCCCCCCTTTGTATAAAGGAGAGACTCACCCCATGTGGTTCAAAAACCTGCTTATCTATCGCCTGACCCAAGACCTGCCTGTCGATGCCGAGGCGCTGGAAACTGCACTGGCCACCAAACTGGCGCGTCCATGTGCAAGCCAGGAGTTGACCACCTACGGTTTCGTCGCGCCGTTCGGAAAAGGCGAAGATGCTCCACTGGTGCACGTCAGCGGTGACTTCCTGCTGATTTCCGCGCGTAAAGAGGAACGCATTCTGCCGGGCAGCGTCGTGCGCGACGCGGTCAAGGAAAAGGTCGAAGAGATCGAAGCCGAACAGATGCGCAAGGTCTATAAGAAGGAACGCGATCAGATCAAGGATGAAATCATCCAGGCGTTCCTGCCGCGCGCCTTCATCCGTCGCTCGTCGACCTTTGCCGCTATCGCGCCGAAACAGGGCCTGATCCTGGTCAACTCGGCCAGCCCGAAACGTGCCGAAGACCTGCTGTCGACCCTGCGTGAAGTGATCGGCACCCTGCCCGTCCGTCCGTTGACCGTGAAAATGGCACCGACTGCGGTCATGACTGACTGGGTCACCACGCAAAAAGCCGCTGATGACTTCTATGTACTGGACGAGTGCGAACTGCGCGACACCCACGAAGATGGCGGTATCGTGCGTTGCAAGCGTCAGGACCTGACCAGCGAAGAAATCCAGCTGCACCTGAGCACTGGCAAAGTCGTCACTCAATTGTCGTTGGCCTGGCAGGACAAACTGTCGTTCATGCTCGACGACAAGATGACGGTCAAACGTCTGAAGTTCGAAGATCTGTTGCAGGATCAGGCGGAGCAGGACGGTGGCGACGAGGCACTGGGTCAGCTGGATGCCAGCTTCACGCTGATGATGCTGACCTTCGGTGATTTCCTGCCAGCGCTGGTTGAAGCGTTGGGTGGGGAAGAGACTCCTCAAGGCATCTAAAGCCTTGTGATGTCAAAACTGTAGGAGTGAGCCTGCTCGCGATGAGGGACTGACATTCAACTAAAGTGTTGATTGAAAGACCGCTATCGCGAGCAGGCTCACTCCTACATTTGTTTTGTGGTGTTCATTTAATAATAAGGAACAGGCCATGCGCGCACTGGCTGCACTCAGCCGCTTTGTCGGCAATACCTTCGCTTACTGGGTTCTGCTTTTCGCGGTGATTGCGTTCCTGCAACCGGCGTGGTTCCTCGGCCTGAAAAGCGCGATCGTGCCGCTGCTCGGGCTGGTGATGTTCGGCATGGGCCTGACCCTCAAACTCGACGACTTCGCTGCTGTCGCCCGCCATCCATGGCGCGTAGCGCTGGGCGTGGTTGCACATTTCGTGATCATGCCCGGTGTGGCGTGGTTGCTCTGCCAGATATTTCACCTGCCGCCGGAAATCGCTGTCGGAGTGATTCTGGTCGGTTGCTGCCCGAGCGGCACCTCGTCCAACGTGATGACCTGGCTGGCCCGAGGTGATCTGGCATTGTCGGTGGCCATTGCTGCCGTGACCACCCTCCTCGCCCCGCTGCTGACCCCGGCACTGATCTGGCTGCTGGCTTCGGCGTGGTTGCCGGTGTCGTTCATGGAGCTGTTCTGGTCGATCCTGCAAGTGGTGCTGCTGCCGATCATTCTCGGCGTGGTTGCCCAACGCATGCTCGGTGACAAGGTTCGTCATGCCGTGGACGTGTTGCCGCTGGTATCGGTGGTCAGCATCGTTATCATTGTCACCGCCGTGGTAGCCGCCAGTCAGGCGAAAATCGCCGAATCCGGCCTGTTGATCATGGCCGTGGTGATGCTGCACAACAGCTTCGGTTATCTGCTGGGTTATTTCACCGGGCGCCTGTTCAAGTTGCCGTTGGCCCAGCGCAAATCGCTGGCGCTGGAAGTCGGCATGCAGAATTCCGGGTTGGGCGCCGCGCTGGCCAGTGCGCATTTTTCGCCATTGGCGGCGGTGCCGAGCGCGCTGTTCAGCGTCTGGCACAATATCTCCGGCGCGTTGCTGTCGACGTACTTCCGGCGCATGAGTGAAAAACAAGACCGCGAGGCACTGGCGCAACAGGCGGCCGACTGAGGCGCAAACTTGATCCCCGGGTTAATGCTCGTCACACTACTGCGCAACGCGGGGACGACCCTGCGGCTCGATCGAGTTATTAATCTGGGGACGACCCCGTCTATCGATGGAGGTCTTTCATGTCCTGGATCATTCTGTTTTTCGCCGGCCTGTTTGAAGTCGGCTGGGCCGTCGGCCTGAAATACACCGACGGTTTCACCCGCCCGCTCCCCACCGTTCTGACCGTTGCGGCCATGGCCATCAGCCTTGGCCTGCTCGGTCTTGCGATGAAGGAATTGCCGTTGGGCACCGCCTATGCGATCTGGACCGGCGTCGGTGCGGTGGGCACGGTGATTGCCGGAATCATCCTGTTTGGCGAGTCGATGGCGTTGATTCGGCTGGCCAGTGTGGCGTTGATCATTACCGGGTTGATTGGCCTCAAGGTCAGCGCTTAAGCCACTACCGCTTTCGCGAGCAGGCTCGCTCCCACAGTTGATCGTATTCCTCTGACGGAACGCGATCGAATGTGTGCGAGCCTGCTCGCGAAGAGGCCCTTAAAATCGCCGGCTATCTGACTGCCCCGCGCAACTCCCCGACCAACCCCTGCAACTTCGCCGGCTCAGCAGCATCAACGCCCACCGGCGCTCCTGCCACCAACGTTACCCGCGACCACAATCGGTGAAAAAACCCTTTGTTCGGATCGCGGCTGAAGAAACTCCCCCACAGCCCTTGCAACGCCAGCGGAATCACCGGCACCGGCGTCTCTTCAAGAATCCGCGTCAAACCGCCCCGGAACTCATTCATCTCGCCATCCGCCGTCAGCTTGCCTTCCGGGAAAATGCACACCAGCTCACCGTCCTTCAAATAGTGAGCAATTCGCGTGAAGGCCTTTTCGTAAATCTGGATGTCTTCATTCCGTCCGGCAATCGGAATCGCCCCCGCCGTGCGGAAGATAAAGTTCAGCACCGGCAGGTTGTAGATCTTGTAGTACATGACAAAGCGAATCGGCCGACGCACTGCGCCACCAATCAGCAAGGCATCGACAAACGACACGTGGTTGCACACCAGCAGTGCCGCGCCTTCATCCGGAATCGCCTCAAGGTTGCGATGTTCGACGCGGTACATGGAATGGCTGAGCAGCCAGATCATGAAGCGCATGCTGAACTCGGGGACGATTTTGAAGATGTAGGCATTGACGCCAATATTCAGCAGCGACACCACCAGGAACAACTGCGGGATCGACAGTTTGACCACGCTCAGCAGCACAATCGAGACGATGGCCGAGACCACCATAAACAGTGCGTTGAGAATGTTGTTGGCGGCAATCACCCTTGCCCGCTCGTTCTCGGCGGTGCGCGACTGGATCAAGGCATACAGCGGCACGATGTAGAAACCACCGAAAATGCCGAGACCGAGGATGTCGACCAACACCGCCCAGGTGTGCACGAAGCCCAGCACTTCAATCCAGCTGTGGCCGCTGACGCTGTCGGGAATCCCGCCGGAATGCCACCACAGCAGCAAACCGAATACGGTCAGACCGAACGAACCGAACGGCACCAGACCGATCTCCACCTTGCGCCCGGACAGCTTCTCGCAAAGCATCGAACCCAGCGCAATCCCGACCGAGAACACGGTAAGAATCAGGGTGACCACGGTCTCATCGCCGTGCATCCATTCCTTGGCGTAGGCGGGAATCTGCGTCAGGTAAATCGCCCCGACAAACCAGAACCACGAATTGCCGACAATCGAGCGCGACACCGCTGGCGTCTGGCCCAGACCGAGCTTCAGCGTGGCCCAGGATTGACTGAAGATGTTCCAGTTCAGGCGCATCTCCGGGGAGGATGCCGCCGCGCGCGGAATGCTGCGACTGGCCAGATAACCCAGCACGGCGATCCCGACGATGGCGCAGGACACCAACGGTGCATAGTGCGAAGAGGACATGATGACCCCGGCACCAATCGTCCCGGCGAGAATCGCCAGAAACGTGCCCATCTCCACCAGGCCGTTGCCGCCCACCAGCTCATCCTCGCGCAAGGCCTGCGGCAGGATCGAATACTTCACCGGCCCGAACAGCGCCGAATGGGTCCCCATGGCGAACAGCGCCACCAGCATCAGCGACAAGTGATCGAAGAGAAAACCGATCGATCCTACGGCCATGATCGCGATTTCCGCGAGCTTGATCAGACGGATCAGCGCGTCCTTGGCGAATTTTTCCCCGAACTGCCCGGCCAGTGCCGAGAACAGGAAAAACGGCAGGATAAACAGCAAAGCACACAGGTTGACCCAGATCGAACGGTCACCCTCGATGGTCAGCCGATAGAGAATGGCGAGGATCAGCGACTGTTTGAACACGTTGTCGTTGAACGCGCCGAGCGACTGCGTGATGAAGAACGGCAAGAAGCGCCGGGTGCGCAGCAGGTTGAACTGTGAGGGGTGACTCATCTTCCGTGTTTCCCTGATGTTTAAGGTAGAGAGGCCTGGGTACTGCTTATTGGATTCTCGAACAGCGATCCAGGCCACACCTTACCTAAACTTTTCCGGTTATTTCTTCAAACCTGCGATGCACGGCGAGACAAACAGCTCGCCCCGCCAGGCGCCTTGCACGGTACGTTTGCCGACGATCAGCCACATCAGCGCCAGCAACATCACCAACAGCGTGCCGACGACACTGAAAAACGTGAGGTTCAGGCTGCTCGCCAGTTTCAGGGTTGCCAGCGAATACACGCCCAACGGGAAGGTGAAGCCCCACCAGCCGAGGTTGAACGGGATGCCGTCACGCAAGTAGCGCACGGTGATCAGCAGCGCCATCAGCATCCACCACAGCCCGAAGCCCCACAGGGTTATCCCGGCAATAAGCCCCACACCCGAGGCGATTTCACCGATACCGGGCAGACCGTTCGCCGCGAATATCGCCGGCGCATCACCGCCCAACAGCAACATGCCCAGCGCACCGGTGCCGATCGGGCCGAGGGCCAGCCAGCTCGACGCCGCCATATTTTCGTGGGGCAGTTTGTGCAGGGCCATGCGCAGCAGCAGGATGGTCAGAATGCTGAACGCTACCGGTAGGGAAAAGGCCCAGAGCACGTAGCTTGTCGTCAGTACCACCAATTGTGAGTGGGCATCGGTGAGATGCGGCGCGAGCAAACCACCGCTGGCCGCCGCCACCTCTGCCGCCACGACCGGCAGCAACCAGACGGCGGTCATCTGATCAATGCTGTGTTCCTGACGGGTAAACATCATGTAAGGGATCAACACGCCGCAGGCCAGCGACATGGCCACATCAATCCACCAAAGCACTTCGGCGAGGTGAATCACGCCGTCACCCCAGCGCGGCAGGCCAAACAGCAGAAAGCCGTTGATGATGGTCGCCAGGCCCATGGGAATCGTGCCGAAGAACATCGAAACCGTGGAGTGGCCGAAAATCCGCCGCGCTTCATCAAAGAACAGAATCCAGCGCGCGGCGTAGGCAACGGTAAACAGGCTGAATAACAGAATGTTGAACAACCACAAACCTTCAGCAATGGCGTGTAGGCCTGGAATGGCCAATGGCAGTTGCGCCAACGCCAACGCCAGCACACCCGTGCCCATGGTCGCTGCGAACCAGTTGGGGGTGAACTGGCGGATCACTTCACGCGGGTGCTGAAGCTGGCGGAACGGTTTGATGCCGGGTTTGGCGCTGTTGGGGCAAGTCATCATGGAGTCCTCTCCTCTGGTGAGGTTGAGTCCATGGTAGAACCGAATCGAATATCTATATAACGGGTAATTTCTCTAACTGTTATCTGTTTTACCAATAAGCAGTCAGACGCTGCCTTCGCTCTCGATCACCAGAATCCGCGCTGCGCCTTGCGGATGGGCGACATGCTCGGTGCCGACACTCGCATAGAAGATGTCACCGACCTCAAGCTGCACTTGTTTTTCTTCGCCCAGATCGCGGTAATGCATCAGCACTTGGCCATCGAGCACCACAAATACTTCCTCGCCATCGTTGATGTGCCATTTGTACGGCTGATCCGTCCAGTGCAGGCGCGTGGTGATGCCGTTCATGTTGGCGATGTCCAGCGCGCCCCAAGCGCGCTCGGCAGTGAAAGTCTTGCTGCGGATAATCTTCATGGGGCGATCCGTGAGAAGAAGGCTGGGCAAGGCTAACCGAAATAGAGGGGGTTATGGAGCGCGGCACACTTTGGCTGCGGCTGGGCGCAGGCTGAGCAGCAGCGCGCCAATGGCCAACACGATCAACACCACCCCGTAACCATCGGTGGTTGCCAGCAAACCGTAGCTACGCGACAAGTGCCCGGCGAGCAACGCCGGCAGGCAGAACGCCAGATAACTGAGCACGTAATAGGCCGCCATCAATCCTGCCCGCTCATGGGGCAAGGCCAGCGGCACCAGGCTGCGCACGGCGCCGAGGAATCCCGAGCCAAAGCCGCAACCGGCCACCAGCGTGCCGAGGAAAAACAGCGACAGGCTGGCGCTGTGCACGCCCAGCAGAATCAATACCAGACCGATCGGCAGCAGGCTCGCGCCCAACTGCAAGGCCCGGACGGCAGGACGATTGCGCATCGTGAAAATCATCAGCGCACCAGTCACGGTCAGGGCCGCAACGGTGGCGCCGCCGATCAGATTCGAGTCCGAGCCAGTGGCGGTGCGCACCAACGACGGTGCCAGCGATGCATAAAAGCCGCCGAGCGCCCAGGTTGCCGTGTTCAGCGGCAACACTCGCCACAAAGTGGCTCGCGCTTGAATCGGCACGTGCAAGGTCGGCCGCAACGAGGCCCACGCCCCGGCTTGCGGAGTGACGCTTTCCGGTAAGCGCCAGACATAAAGGCCCTGCAACACAAACAGCGCGAGCAGCAGCCAGTAGGTCAGTTGCAACGGTGCCGGCGCAAACTCCGCCAGCAAACCGCAACCCATGCCGCCCAAGGCCATGCCGAGCAACGGCGCGACACTGTTGATCAATGGCCCCTGCTGACGATCCGTGTCGAGCAGGGTCGCGCTTAAAACAGCGGTGGCCATGCCGGTGGCAAATCCTTGCAGAACACGCGCGCTGATCAGCCACGCCACGCTGTCGGCGTAGATAAACAGCAGCATCGCCAACGCGTTGAGCAGCACGGCGGCGAAGATCACCGGTTTGCGTCCGAGGTGATCGGACAGCGAGCCGACGGTTAATAGCGCCGCCAACAGGCTGAGCGCATAAACGCCGAAGATCAGCGTCAGCATGGTTGCCGAGAAGTGCAGCTGATCCTGATACAGGTGATACAGCGGCGTTGGCGCCGTGGATGCTGCGAGAAAACTCAGTAAAGTAATCGCCAGAAACCACAGGCTGGATCGATTGGAAGCAAGGCTAGTCATGGGCACACTCCGCAAAAGCTAATTTTTTGCTTTTGCGGAGTGTGCTACTGCCTTGCGCTTAAAGCAAATTCTTTGTGTTAAGGTCTGCCGCATGGCTATTAAAGAAGGTTTACGCCCCGGCGGCCGCAGTGCCCGGGTGCAAGATGCAATTCATTCGGCAGTCCGTGCGCTTTTGCAGGAACAGGAACGTTCGAGCGTGACCGTCCCGCAAATCGCCGCACGTGCGGGGGTGACACCGTCGACGATTTATCGGCGTTGGGGTGATCTTTCGGCGTTATTGGCCGACGTCGCCCTCGCCCGCATGCGCCCCGACAGCGAGCCGGCGCAAACCGGCAGTTTGCGCAGCGATATTCGTGCGTGGGCCGAGCAATATCTCGATGAAATGAGCTCGGAGCCTGGGCGCAACATGATGCGCGACGTGCAGGCCAGTGCTACGCCGGGGTATTGCGTGACGATCATTAGTGCGCAATTGCAGACGATCGTTGAGCGGTATCCGGATGAAATGGCGCCGAGTGTTGATCGGTTGATCAACCTGGTGGTTGCGCCGGTGGTGTTCCGGATTCTGTTTTCGGCGGCAGCGCTGGAGGTGGCTGAACTGCATCGGCTGATCGATATTGCGCTGCGTCAGGACTGACGCCTTCGCGATCACCCCAGAAACCGAGGGGTTCCCCGCCTGCGACACCCCACCACGCCACGACCTTGGTCGACACTGACTAACCGCCCCGCGCATGCGAGACTGTCCGCCCGGGCAGGAGTGCCGGGGAGTCTTTTGTCGGGAGTGTTGCATGTCGCTGTCCACCGGGCTGATCGCCGCCGTCGCCCTGGCCTATATGGCCATCATGTTCGCCATCGCCTTCTACGGCGACCGACGCAGCGCGCCGTTGCCGCCGCGCATGCGTGCCTGGGTGTACAGCCTGTCGCTGGCGGTTTACTGCACCAGCTGGACGTTCTTCGGCGCTGTCGGTCAAGCCGCCGAGCAATTGTGGTCATTCCTGCCGATTTACCTCGGGCCGATCCTGCTGCTGGTCGGCGCGCCGTGGGTCCTGCAGAAAATGGTGATGATCAGCAAACAGGAGAACATCACCTCCATCGCTGACTTTATTGCCGCGCGCTACGGCAAATCGCAATCGCTGGCGGTGGTCGTCGCGCTGATCTGCCTGGTCGGCGTTCTCCCCTATATCGCCCTGCAACTCAAAGGCATCGTCCTCGGCGTGAACCTGCTGATCGGCGCCGGTGCCGACGCCATGGGCACCCGCGCCCAGGACACCGCGCTGATCGTGTCGCTGGTGCTGGCGCTGTTCACCATCGTCTTCGGCACACGCAACCTCGACGCCACCGAGCACCACCGTGGCATGGTGCTGGCGATTGCTTTCGAATCGCTGGTCAAACTGTTTGCCTTTCTCGCCGTCGGCGCTTTCGTCACGTTTGGCCTGTATGACGGTTTCGACGACCTGTTCAATCAGGCGATGCTCGCCCCGCGGCTTGAGGAATACTGGAAAGAAACCATTAACTGGCCGTCGATGGTGGTGCAGACCGGCGTGGCGATGATGGCGATCATTTGCCTGCCACGGCAGTTCCACGTGACGGTGGTGGAGAACATCGATCCGCAGGATCTGCGGCTGGCCAAATGGGTGTTTCCCGCTTATCTGGCGTTGGCCGCACTGTTCGTCGTGCCGATCGCGCTGGCCGGACAGATGCTGCTGCCGAGCGACGTCTTGCCCGACTCGTTCGTGATCAGCCTGCCGTTGGCCCAGGCGCACCCGGCCTTGGCGGTGCTGGCCTTTATCGGTGGCGCGTCGGCGGCGACCGGCATGGTGATTGTCGCCAGTGTGGCGTTGTCGACCATGGTCTCCAACGACATGCTGTTGCCGTGGTTGCTGCGGCGCAACAACGCCGAGCGCCCGTTCGAGGTGTTCCGCCAATGGATGCTCTCGGTACGCCGCGTCAGCATCGTGGTGATTCTGTTGCTGGCCTACGTCAGCTATCGCTTGCTCGGCTCGACGGCAAGCCTGGCGACCATCGGCCAGATCGCGTTCGCCGCCGTGACTCAACTGGCGCCCGCCATGCTCGGTGCGCTGTACTGGAAACAGGCCAACCGGCGCGGCGTTTTCGCCGGTTTGGCCGCCGGTACTTTCCTGTGGTTCTACACCTTGATCCTGCCGATCGCCGCGCACAGCCTTGGCTGGTCGTTAAGCAGTTTTCCGGGGCTGGCATGGTTGCACAGCAATCCGCTGAACCTGCCGATTAGCCCGCTGACCCAAGGCGTAGTGCTGTCGCTGGCCGGCAACTTCACCCTGTTCGCCTGGGTTTCGGTGCTGTCGCGTACCCGCGTATCGGAACACTGGCAGGCCGGACGTTTCATCGGTCAGGAGATCAGTGCGCGGCCGAGCGCACGCTCGATGCTGGCGGTGCAAATCGACGACTTGCTGCAATTGGCCGCGCGTTTTGTCGGTGAGGAACGTGCGCGCCAGAGCTTCATTCGCTTCGCCTATCGCCAAGGCAAAGGCTTCAACCCCAACCAGAATGCCGACGGCGAATGGATCGCCCATACCGAGCGCTTGCTGGCCGGTGTACTCGGCGCTTCGTCGACGCGCGCAGTGGTAAAAGCCGCCATCGAAGGTCGGGAAATGCAGCTGGAGGACGTCGTGCGCATCGCCGACGAAGCCTCCGAGGTGCTGCAGTTCAACCGTGCCTTGCTGCAGGGTGCGATCGAGAACATCACCCAAGGCATCAGCGTGGTCGACCAGTCACTGAAACTGGTGGCCTGGAACCGGCGCTATCTGGAGTTGTTCAATTACCCGGATGGTCTGATCAGCGTCGGCCGGCCGATTGCCGACATCATTCGCTACAACGCCGAGCGCGGCCTGTGCGGCCCCGGCGAAGCGGAAGTCCACGTTGCCCGGCGTTTGCACTGGATGCGTCAGGGCCGCGCGCACACCTCTGAACGGCTGTTCCCCAACGGCCGAGTGATCGAGCTGATCGGCAACCCGATGCCGGGGGGCGGTTTCGTCATGAGTTTCACCGACATCACCGCGTTCCGCGAAGCCGAGCAGGCACTCACCGAAGCCAATGAAGGGCTGGAACAACGGGTCAGCGAACGCACTCAGGAACTGTCGCAACTCAACGTCGCGCTGACCGAGGCGAAGGGCACCGCCGAAGCCGCCAATCAGTCGAAAACCCGCTTTCTCGCGGCGGTCAGCCATGACTTGATGCAACCACTGAACGCCGCTCGGCTGTTCTCCGCCGCCCTCTCCCATCAGGACGACGGCTTGAGCAGCGAGGCGCAGAAACTGGTGCAGCACCTCGACAGCTCACTGCGTTCGGCCGAGGACCTGATCAGCGATCTGCTGGATATTTCCCGTCTGGAAAACGGCAAGATCAACCCGGACCGCAAGGCGTTTGCGGTCAATGAACTGTTTGACACGCTCGGCGCGGAATTCAAGGCACTGGCGCAGGAACAGGGTTTGAAGTTCCGGGTGCGCGGCAGCCATCTGCGCATCGACAGCGACATCAAATTGCTGCGGCGCATTTTGCAGAACTTCCTGACTAACGCTTTCCGCTACGCCAAAGGCCCGGTGCTGCTGGGCGTGCGGCGGCGCGGCGGCGAATTGTGTCTGGAGGTGTGGGATCGCGGGCCGGGGATTCCGGAAGATAAACAGCAAGTGATTTTCGAAGAGTTCAAACGCCTCGACAGTCATCAGACCCGCGCTGAAAAAGGCCTCGGCCTGGGTTTGGCAATTGCCGATGGTTTGTGCCGGGTGCTCGGTCACACCTTGCGGGTGCGCTCGTGGCCGGGTCGCGGCAGTGTGTTCAGCGTCAGCGTGCCGCTCACTCACTCGCAGGCCCAACCGGCAAGCGCTGCAGCCGAAATGAATGGCAGGTTGCCAAGCGGCGCGCGGGTGCTGTGCATCGACAATGAAGACAGCATTCTGATCGGCATGAACAGCCTGCTCAGTCGCTGGGGATGTCAGGTGTGGACAGCGCGCAATCGCGAAGAATGTGCAGCACTGTTAAATGACGGCGTGCGACCGCAACTGGCGTTGGTCGACTATCACCTTGACCACGGCGATACCGGCACTGAGCTGATGGCGTGGTTGCGCACGAGCCTGGGTGAGCCGGTGCCGGGGGTGGTGATCAGCGCTGACGGGCGACCGGAGATGGTCGCCCAGGTGCATGCGGCGGGGCTGGATTATCTGGCCAAACCGGTGAAGCCGGCGGCGTTGCGGGCGTTGTTGAGTCGGTATTTACCGCTGTAGAAGCAAAAAATCGCAGCCTCCGGCTCCTGCATTGGTATGGCGTACATCCTGTGGGAGCTGCCGGAGGCTGCGATCTTTTGATCTTTATTCAGGGAGTTCGACGAGACCATCGACATCGGTCATCGCCCGCTCCAGCAAATCCGCCGGCAAGCTCTTGCTCGCCCGGGCGCCGAGCAATTTCAGCTGCTCACTGCGACTGACCAGATTACCGCGTCCTTCTGTCAGCTTGTTGCGCGCTGAGCTGTAGGCTTTGTCCAGCTGCTGCAGGCGATTGCCGACCTCATCCAGATCCTGAATGAACAGCACGAACTTGTCGTACAGCCACCCGGCGCGCTCGGCGATTTCCCGGGCGTTCTGGCTCTGGCGCTCCTGCTTCCACAGACTGTCAATCACCCGCAACGTCGCCAACAAGGTGGTCGGGCTGACGATCACGATGTTGCGGTCGAAGGCTTCCTGAAACAGCGATGGCTCAGCCTGCAAGGCTGCCGAAAATGCGGCCTCGATCGGCACGAAGAGCAAAACGAAATCGAGGCTGTGCAGGCCTTCAAGACGTTTGTAATCCTTGCCGGCCAGGCCTTTGACGTGATTGCGCAACGACAATACATGCTGCTTGATCGCGATCTGCCCGAGGCTGTCGTCGTCGGCTGCAACGTACTGCTGATAGGCGGTGAGACTCACCTTGGAGTCCACCACGACTTGCTTGTCGCCGGGCAGGTAAATGATCACGTCAGGCTGGAAGCGCTCGCCATCCGGGCCTTTGAGGTTGACCTGGGTCTGGTATTCGCGGCCCTTCTCCAGACCGGCGTGTTCGAGCACGCGCTCAAGAATCAGCTCGCCCCAGTTGCCTTGGGTTTTCTGGCCTTTGAGGGCGCGGGTGAGGTTGGTGGCTTCGTCGCTCAGGCGCAGATTGAGCGCCTGCAAGCGTTCCAGTTCCTTGGCCAGCGAGAAGCGCTCGCGGGCCTCGGCCTGATAACTTTCTTCCACCCGTTTTTCGAAGGACTGGATGCGCTCCTTGAGCGGATCAAGCAACTGCCCGAGCCGCTGCTGACTGGTCTCGGCAAAGCGCTGCTCGCGCTCATCGAAAATCTTCCCGGCCAGTTCGGCAAACTGCGCACGCAGTTCATCGCGCGAGCCTTGCAGGTCGCTGAGGCGTTGCTGGTGGCTTTCCTGTTGCTCGCGCAGTTCGGCGTTCAGTGAAGCGGCTTGTGCGTCGAGGCGGCGCAGCTCAGCTTCCTTGTTCGCGCGCTCGAGGTTCCAGGCGTGGGAGGCATCGCGGGCGTCATCACGCTCGATCTGCAGCAGCTCGACTTCCCGGCGCAGCGCTGCCAGATCAGCTTGCTTGGCGGCGTTGGCCTGGCCGAGATCGGCGACTTCATCGCGACTGGCGTCGAGCTGCGCGTTGAGTCCGTCCTGCGCCAGTTGCGCCATGGCCAGCCGCTCTTCGAGCAAGGCGACCTCGGCCTGGCCGTTACTCGCCCGGCGTTGCAGTTGCCGGGCCAGCGCCAGCAGTGGCAATCCCGCCCCTGCAAGCCCCAGCAATACGCTGGTCAAGTCCATCGCCATAGCCACTCCCGCCGATCTTATAAAGCCTGAAGGTTAACCAAGGTGTCAGGTCTTGGACAGCTCAGTCTTCGAGCAGACCGAGTTCCTGTTGCGCACGACGGTCACCGGCACGAGCGGCCTGACGCAGCAGATCCTGACCGATGCGACGATCCCGGGCGTTACCGCACTCACGGCACATCAACTGACCGAGACGGCTTTGCGCAGCCACCACGCCTTCACGCGCCGGTTGTTTGAGCAGGCGCCCCGCGATGTGCTTGGCATTATGACTGTCGCTCAGGCGCGGGCTGTCGAGCAGCCATTCTGCGACGCGAACGGAAAATCGCTTGGGCGGGGTAACAGGAGAAGGTTGTGAGGTAACAGAGTCTGATACTGAGCGAAACTTCATAAAGCACTGTGGGACGAATCGGAAGGCGCGCCACTCTACTCTCTTTTTCTTACAGGTAAAGTCGAAAAACAACCCGGCACGCCCGTCCTAGAGCAAGCGCTCGGGACAATCCACAGAAGCTGTGGATAACTCAGTGGACAACCGCCCTCCAACCGCCGCAAAGCCTTATGGAATGGGGCTCGCAGTCAAACTGACGATTTTTTCACCAACAAAAAAAAGCGATGTTTTTCATTGACTTAAACTTTCGATGCAGGCAGCCAGTGGAGTCAGGATTGGTATGACAGTGCCGTTACAGCTTGCGCAACTAATGTGCACAAGTACCTGTTACCCGGTTATATCGATGCGCTTTTTCGGGTCGTTTTGCTAACCGGTCTGGGGATAAACCGGCCTGGCACGCGGCTTGATGAACAAATCTTCACCGACCGACGGTCAAGCGCTGCGCCAAATGCGGGCAATTCTGCGCCCCCCAAAGCAGACTCAATCGGCCTCTGCAATGTTTTTCTACTCGAAGTTTGCTTTACCCGTTTCGATCCGTTAGTATCCGCGGCGTTAGTACCAAGCTGAAAGTCAATTCCGGTCGAACACATCCCCACGGTCTGCCTTCTTCCAAGAAGCCCTACCGAAAAAAGCGGGAACGACCCCTCGATGGTTTCCGGGTAAATCTTGCGACAACACAGCCTTCCAATGACGTGAAGGGTGTTGCGAAGAACACTTACTCTGACCGAACCAACCTGCAAATTGATCAGGATCTTCACCCCGGGCCCAGAACCTTTGCCCTCGTTGTGATGCCTGCCCTCCTAAGTACCTACCTGCCAGCCCAAGCGCGCCAACTTAATAGCGCTTCAAACTGGCTGCTTTGTTCCAGTCGGGTTCTTCGTTCGACCAATGGTGGTCGACGTTACTGGAACGTTTTAACGTTGCACGGTTCTTATCCGTGTCATTTGTAGGAACACCTAATAACTATGTCTACTCAAATCCATACTCAGGATGCCATTCGCACCCTAACCAACGCTTTTGCACCAATGAACTGCCTGATCATGGCCGCTCGCAAAGGCTGCTTCAGCTTCACACTGGTCAACGAACACGGTATCGCCCGCCACAGCGAGCGTCTGTACCCCGATCAGTACTCCAGCGCTGAACCGCTGCAGGCCGTGATCGATCGTACCCGTCAGGCACTGGTTGCCTGAGAGCCGAAAAAGGCTGCAAAAGCAAAAGCCCCGCACACAATGCGGGGCTTTTTATTGCCTGATGTTTCGCTTTTACCCCTCAGCGGCTAAGCACTATCGGATATAACGGATATTCCCCGCAGCGGGAAATATTTTAAAAACAGTCCTTTACGTCGTGAATATGACACTACACTTCAACTCAAGCGGCATGAGCCGCTTGCGGCGAGCCTGAACCGATCCATAGCTGCCAAGCCCCCCTTCAGGACTCGCCATTAATAACAAGAACCGAGGGTTTTATGGGTATCGCTGCCAGCGAACTGTGCCGCTACGTGATCCGTCCTACGCTGATTTATCTGGGACGCCACAGCGCAACTGCCGAATCTCTCCTGCTGGGCATCGCCGCCAGCCAGTCTGCCCTGGGTTCCGCCCTCCATGACCGCCGTGGCCACGGCCTCTACCGTATCGCCGAGCATCGCCATCAGGCCCTTTGGGATGACTATCTGGCGCTCGATCCGGAACGTGCCAGCCTGGTTCGCGGCCTCGCCAGTCAGCATGCTTTTCTGACCGGCCCGCACCTGGAACTGACGGTCAATCTGCGCTACGCCACGGCCATTGCCTGGTTGCTGGTAGAAGAACAAAACCCCACCCTCCCCGACTCCAACGATTTGCTGGGAATGGCGCGTATCTGGCGTCAGACCTTTCAACCCCAAGGTCGTCTGCGTGACTTCACTTACGCCTGGCACACCTGTGTTTCAACGGTGAATCAGATCGCTTGCTGATCCGTCCGGTTTCAGAAGATCGGCCAACAGGTCGCGAATCTGGTCGGATTGTCCTACAAAACCGCTCTAACTCAAGGCATACGGACTATAGCGCTGGGACGAAAATGTTGGTAATTTTCGCCCCGGTGATCATCAGGAGTTCTAATAATGAAAAAAGTCATGCTCAAAACCACCCTTAGCCTCGCCGTTACCATGGCATCCACACAGATCTTCGCAGCTGGCTTTGCCATCAACGAACACAGTATCAGCGGGATGGGCACCGGTTACGCTGGACGATCTTCTTCTGCCGACGACGCAAGCACTGTTTATGGCAACCCTGCCGGCATGTCGCGCCTCAAGCGCGAACAAGTCACTGGCGGTGTTGCATTCCTTGATGCAAAAACCGATATCAGCGATGCCAGCTCCAGCCCTAACGGCGGCAGCAACAAAGGCGACATGGTGCCCTTCACCTCCGTACCTATGGGCTTCTACGTCAAACCGATCGATGATCATTGGGCATTCGGCCTCGGCGTCTACGTGCCGTTTGGCCTGATTACCGACTATGAAAAAGGCTTTGCCGGCCGTTACTTCGGTAGCAAGTCCGAAGTACAAGTGATCACCTTCCAGCCAACCGTCAGTTACGCCTTCAACGACAAGGTGTCGATCGGTTTTGGTCCAACCATCAACCGCATCGACGGTACGCTGGAATCCAACCTGTCGATCACTCAGGCCGCGCCGGATGGCAAGGTCAAGATCAAGGGTGACGACACCGCGCTGGGCTACAACATCGGTGTGCTGGTACAAGCCACTGACACCACGCGTCTGGGTCTGACTTACCACTCGAAAGTCGACTACAAGCTCGAAGGCAACACCAAGGTCAACTACGGTGTGCTCGGTGCGATCGGTCTGGGCGCCAACCAGAAGTACGATGCTTCGCTGAAGATCACCACGCCTGAATCCATCGACTTCTCGGTCACCCAGGCGATCAACGATCGCTGGAACGTGTATGCCGGTTCGACCTGGACCCGCTGGAGCCAGCTGGAAAAAATCACCGTCAAGAACTCTGGTGTGCAGCCTTTGCTCGCCGGTCAGTTCGGTGAGATCACCGAAGACCAGAACTGGCACGACTCCTGGGCGTACGCCGTGGGTACTTCGTATCAGTTGAACAAGGAATGGGTACTGCGTACCGGTCTGACCTTCGACCAGTCGCCGACCAACAACGTCGACCGTTCGCCACGCATCCCGACCGGCGACCGGACCATCTTCAGCATCGGTGCCGGCTGGAGCCCGACTGAAGACCTGACCATCGACGTTGCCTACTCGTACCTGAAGGAAGAGTCGGTGAAGATCCGCAACGAAAACGATCGTGGTCAGACCTACGACGCCAAGTATGAAAACTCGGCAAACGGTTTCGGTGTCGGCGCGACCTACCGCTTCTGATGCTGCACGGCGAGGCTAACCCTCGCCGACAAAAAAGCCCCGCTCTCTTTGCAGAAAGCGGGGCTTTTTATTGCCTTGAGTTTACTCACCACCACAACACACTTCCCAGGCTCGCTCCCACAAAAAACAGCGCTAAGGTTTCAGCGGTTTCGAGGCGATAGCCTTCTCGATCGCGGCGATAAACTCCGGATCATCCGGCTTGGTCAGACTGGAAAAATTGGCGATCACCTTGCCTTGGCGATCAACCACATATTTATAGAAATTCCATTTCGGCGCACTGCTCTGTGCTGCCAGCACTTGGAACAGATGCGTAGCGTCATCACCACGAACCTTTTGTGGCTCGGTCATATTGAACGTCACGCCATAGTTGGCGTAGCAGACCTTGGCAGTCTCGGCGCTGTCCTTGGACTCCTGTTTGAAGTCGTTGGAAGGCACCCCGAGCATTTGCAAACCTTGCCCTTCGTAGCGCTTATGCAGCGCCTCAAGACCTTCGAACTGCGGCGCAAAACCGCAGAAACTGGCAGTGTTGACCACCACCAGCGGCTTGTCGGCGTATTGCTGGCACAGATCAATGGATTCCTTGGCTCGCAACTTGGGTAGCGAGCCTTGCAGCAATTCGGGACAGTCGGCAGCCTGGGCCAGACCAGTCAACGCCATCAGCAACGCGGGAACAGCACACCAGCGCATCAGCATGTCGAGCATCCTTGAGCAGTCGTTCAGGATTCGACGTTACTCGTCATGCCCGCTTCTAGCAAATGCTCATGCCCAACTGCATCAAGGCCAGACCGCCCTGCTGCCAGCCCCACCACACCAGCGCCAGCACAGCGGCGCCGAGTGCCGTGATGGCCAATCGTCGCCAGAATCGGCTCATGCGGCGCTCGCTGCGGCTTGCAGGCGTGCGACCGGACGCTCACGCACCGGCCAGTTCAGCGCGGCTGCCAGCAGGCTCAGCAGAACCGCCACTTGCCAGATCAAGTCATAACTCCCGGTTCGGTCATACACCACCCCGCCCAGCCAGCCGCCAAGAAACGATCCCAACTGATGGAAGAGGAACACGATGCCACCGAGCATGGACAGGTTTCGCACCCCGAACAAAGTCGCCACCGTACCGTTGGTCAACGGCACCGTCGACAGCCACAGGAAACCCATGGCCATGCCAAACAGGTACGCCGACGTGGTCGTCACCGGCAGCCACAGGAACAACACGATCACCACTGCGCGCAGCAGATACAACGCGGTGAGCAAGCGCGGCTTGGACATGCGTCCGCCAAGCCAGCCGGCGGTGTAGGTGCCGAAGATATTGAACAGCCCGATTAACGCCAGCACGGTGGTGCCAACACTGGCCGGCAGATGCTGATCGACCAGATAGGCCGGCAAGTGCACACCAATGAACACGACCTGAAAACCGCAGACAAAAAAGCCGAACGCCAACAACCAGAAACCCGAATGCGAACAGGCTTCGCGCAGGGCCTCAGACAAGGTTTGTTCATGGCCGAGCACCGGCAACGGCTTGTCCTTGAGCATGCTCACCAGCGGCACGATCAGCGCCACCAGCAAGCCCAATACCAACAACGCCGCCGACCAGCCGAGCCAGCCAATCAAGCCGAGGGTACCCGGCAACATGGCGAACTGGCCGAAAGAACCGGCGGCGCTGGCGATACCCATGCCCATGCTGCGTTTTTCCGGCGGCACCGCGCGGCCGACGACGCCGAGGATCACCGAGAACGAGGTGCCGGACAGACCAATGCCGATCAGCAGGCCGGCGCTCAGTGATAGCGTTACCGCCGAATCAGACAGGCCCATGCACACCAGACCCACCGCGTAGAGCACCCCACCGACGAGCACCACTTTTGCCGCGCCGAAGCGGTCAGCCAATGCACCGGTAAACGGTTGCGCCAGACCCCAGATCAGGTTCTGCAGGGCGATCGCGAAAGCAAACACCTCACGTCCCCAGCCGAATTGCGCACTCATCGGTGACAGGAACAACCCGAAGCCGTGCCGCACGCCCAATGACAGCGCCAGGATCAGCGCACTCCCCAGCAACACCCAACCGCACGTACGCCACATCGATGTCATTGTTATTCTCCGCTTGCGGGTATATACCCGCTTGAGTTTGGAAAAAACCGGCCTCAGGCCAGTTCATCCAGCAATCTGAGCAAGGTTTCACGCTTCTCGGCGCCCAGTCGGTCAATCAACCGCTGCTGCGCTGCTTCCCAGGCCGGCAGTGCCGCTGCCAGGCGTTGCACGCCGGTCTCGGTGAGTTTGACGATACGGTTGCGCATGTCCTCGCCTTCGGCCAGCGCCACCAGCCCCTCGCCTTCCAATACCCGCAGATTGCGCCCGAGGGTGCTGCGATCCAGGCCCATCGCCTCGGCGAGTTCGGAAATGCTCGGTTGATCCAGACGCTGCAGATTGCACAGCAAAGAATACTGGGCAACGTTGATCCCGAAGCCGTCGAGAGCGCCGTCGTAATGCCTGCTGACGCCACGAGCGGCGCGACGCAGGTTGGTGCACAAACACTGAGAAGGAAGCATGATGCGTGTATATACCCGCGACTATGTTAAATCAAGTTACAGATGAGTTTACCCATAACATTTGTGCTGCCTGACAAACCGCCTTCGCGAGCAGGCTCACTCCTACATTTGCAATGCGATCCCCTGTGGGAGCGAGCCTGCTCGCGAAGAGGCCAGCACAGACAATCCAAAACTGTCAGATCAAAACCAATCCAACCAACACCACCATCTCCAGCAATTCCAGCAACGCCCCCGCCGTATCGCCCGTCGTCCCGCCCAACCGCCGCATCATCACCTGCCGCAACCAGACAAACACACCGACAGCGATCATCAGCGCAACGACGGCACTGAATCCGGCAATCAGCACGCAGACTAATGCGCTGAAACCCAGCACCCACCATCCTGCCTTGCGCGGCAGATGATCCGCCAACGCCTGCCCCAACCCGCCCGCACGCACATACGGCGTCGTCAGAAACAACCCCAACAGCGCCGCCCGCCCGAGCAGCGGCACAATGATCAACATCAGCCCATGCCCTTGCTCGATCAGCGCCAGCAGTGCAGCAAACTTGAGCAGCAACACCAGCACCAGCGTCACTACCGCAATCGGCCCGCTGCGCGGGTCTTTCATGATCGTCAACGTACGCTCGCGATCACCAAAACCACCGAGCCAGGCATCAGCGCTGTCGGCCAGACCATCCAGGTGAAGTGCGCCGCTGAGCACCACCCAAACCGTCAGCAGCAACGCCGCATGCAGCAGCAACGGCGCGCCGCTCAAGGCAAGATTCAGCACCCACAGGATCAGCCCGAACAACAGCCCCACCAGCGGATAAAACAGCAACGATCGCCCAAGCTGTTCCGGCTCGGGCATCCCCGACAGGCGAATCGGCAGGCTGCTGAGAAATTGCAGGGCGATCCACAGCGGCAACATGTCAGTGACCTTCCTTGAGTGAACCGTCAACCTCGACCGTCAGCGCAAACATTGCGCCATGCCCGACCTCGACATTGAGCAGTTGTTCGCGTGGCAACCCTCGCGCTTGCGCCAACAGCAGACGCATCACGCCGCCATGACTGATCAGCAAAATCCGCTCACCGGCGTACGCAGTGTGCAGGCGCGCAACCGCTGCCAACACCCGAGCCGCAAACGCGCTGACCGGCTCACCTTGCGGTGGCGTAAAGGAATACGGATCAGCCCAGAACAGCCCCAAGGCCTCGGCGTCCGTTTCCATCAACGCCGCTGCGCTCTGCCCTTCCCATGCGCCGAAATGCAGCTCCTGCAGATTCTTGTCCAGCTGCACCGGAAGACTCAGCTGTTCGCCCAGTTCGGCGGCGAAGCGCGCACAACGCTGCAACGGCGAACTGACAATCCGCTGCCACGGCCCGCCTTCGACTACCGCCGCACGCATCTGCGCCCAACCCTGTTCGGTCAGCGCATCGTCGAGGCTGCCGCGCAAACCACCGCCGAGTTCAGTTTCACCATGACGCAACAGATCCAGTTGCAGCGTCATGCCGGACGATCCGCCACCGCCGCTTCGGCGAACGTCGCCATCTGCCCGTGCAGATCGCAGGCAAGACGCAACAGCGGCACCGCCAACGCGGCGCCACTGCCCTCACCCAGACGCAAACCGAGTTCCAGCAACGGCTCAGCTTTCAGCGTTTCCAGCACATGGCGATGGCCCGGCTCGGCGCCCCGGTGACCGAACAACAACCACTCGCGGCAGTCCGGATTCAAGCGCACCGCAACCAGCGCAGCGACCGTGCAGATAAAGCCGTCGACCAATACTGCAACGCCTTCTTGAGCCGCCGCCAGATACGCGCCGACCAGCGCCGCAATTTCAAAACCACCAAGATTGAACAGGGTCTGCAAGGCATCGCCAGGTTGCGCGACGTGCAACGCCAATGCGCGCTCGATCACTTGCGCTTTATGGCTGACACCTTCGGCATTCAGCCCGGTGCCGGGACCGGTCAGATGTGCCACCGGGCAATCGAGCAAGGCACAGGCCAAGGCGCTGGCGGCGGTGGTGTTGCCGATGCCCATTTCGCCACCGATGAACAACTGTGCGCCTGCGGCTTTCGCCCGCATCAGACTGTCGCGACCGGCCTGCAACGCCAGCTCGCCTTGAGCCTGAGTCATCGCCGCGCCCCGCACGAAGTTGGCCGTGCCCGGGCCGATATTCAAGTGGCGCACACCCGCCAGGTTCAGCGCTGGATTCACCGTGCCCAGATCAACCACTTCCAGCTGCGCACCGAGCTGCCGCGCCAACACACTGATCGCCGCACCGCCGCTGACAAAGTTGAGCAGCATCTGCCCGGTGACTTCCTGAGGGAACGCCGAAACACCTTCAGCGACTACGCCGTGATCACCGGCAAAAATCGCGATCCACACTTGCGAGAGCGTCGGTTTGACCTGGCCTTGCAGACCGGCCAGTTGCACCGCGACCGATTCCAGACGCCCCAGCGAACCTGCCGGTTTGGTCAATTGCTGTTGCCGCGCCGTCGCTTGTTCAACGACGTTCAGATCGACCGGTTTGCACGGGTTCAGCCACCAGGTTTGAGTCATAACGCAGGTCCTTTCAGAGTCAGGGGCAGGCCGGCGACGGTCAGGACAACACGCTGACAGCGCTCAGCCAGAGCTTGATGCAGCCAACCGGCTTCATCGACGTAGCGGCGAGTCAATTCGCCCAGCGGCACGACACCCATTCCGGTCTCGTTGCTGACAAAAATGATTTCCCCCGGCAGCAAGGCCAGGCAGTCGAGCAGGGCTTCGCGCTCAGCGGCGAGACGTTCGGCGTCATCGAGCATCAGCAGATTGGTCAGCCACAGGGTCAGGCAATCGACCAACAGGCAATGCTCGGCACTGGCGGATTCGCGCAGGACGCGGGCCAATTCGAGCGGCTCTTCGATCAGCGCCCATTCGATGGGACGGCGCGCGCGGTGGTGGGCGACGCGGTCGCTCATCTCGCCATCGAGGGGCTGGCTGGTGGCGATATAGGTCACCGCCAGGCCGCTATCGCTGGCGAGTTTTTCGGCCAGACGACTTTTGCCGGAGCGGGCGCCGCCGAGGATCAGTTGGAGCATGGTTTTATCCACAGAATTATGGGTTGAGGCAACTGGCCCCTTCGCGAGCAAGCTCGCTCCCAAAGGGTTATGAGTTGTACTCAAAATGTATGGTTAACCGCATTCACTGTGGGAGCGAGTTTGCTCGCGAAGAGGCCAGCACAAGCACCTTAAATCCCACAGAGCTGACGCAACAAGCCGGTATCCAGATGCTTCTCCACCAGATCCGCCAAGCGCTCGATATCACGCTCGCGCAAGCCGTGATAATCCACCTGCTGCACATCGCTCAACCCGGCCCAGCGCAGCAACGCTGCACTCGCCGTCGGCGATTCAAACAAGCCATGTAGATACGTGCCAAACACCTGCCCGTCAGCGCTCTGCGCACCGTCGCAACGGCCGTCTTCAAGATGCACCGCTGCGTTCTCCAGCGCCGCTCCCGTGGTCACGCCCGCATGAATTTCATAGCCACTGACTTCGGCATTTTCCAGCGCCAGCCGCCCACGCACATTGCGCAACTGCTTCTCGGCTTCAAGCGTGGTGTCGAACGCCAGCAAACCCAAACCGGCACTCGTACCCGGCGCACCTTCGAGGCCGAGCGGATCATGCACCTGCTCACCGAGCATCTGCAGACCACCGCAAATCCCCAGCACTTTGCCGCCGTAACGCAGATGCCGATTGATCGCGGTATCCCAGCCATTGGCACGCAAATAGGCCAGATCGCTGCGCACGCTTTTCGAGCCCGGCAGGATGATCAGATCGGCAGCAGGGATCGCCTGCCCCGGGCCGACGAATTGCAGATCAACCTGCGGATGCAAGCGCAACGGATCGAAGTCAGTGTGATTGCTGATGCGCGGCAGCACCGGCACCACCACTTTCAGCACTTGTTCGGCCTTGTCGGTCTGGCGCTGATCGATGCCGTCCTCGGCCTCCAGATGCAGATCCATCACGTAGGGCAACACGCCGACCACCGGTTTGCCGGTGCGCTGTTCCAGCCAGTCAAGGCCCGGTTGCAGCAAGGCGATGTCGCCGCGAAAACGGTTGATGATGAAACCTTTGACCCGTGCCTGTTCGCTCGGCGACAGCAGTTCGAGGGTGCCAACCAGATGAGCAAAAACCCCGCCGCGATTGATGTCGGCAATCAGCAACACCGGGCAATCCACCGCTTCGGCAAAACCCATGTTGGCGATATCACCAGCACGCAGATTGATCTCGGCCGGTGAGCCCGCGCCTTCGACCATCACCAGCGGATACGCGGCACTGAGTCGTTCATGCGAGGCCAGCACGGCTTGCATCGCGATGGCTTTGTAGTCGTGGTAGGCAACCGCGTTCATCGTGGTGACGGCACGACCATGGATGATCACTTGCGCGCCAGTGTCGCTGTTCGGCTTGAGCAGCACCGGGTTCATGTCGGTGTGCGGTTCGAGATGAGCGGCTTGCGCCTGCACCGCTTGCGCGCGGCCAATCTCACCGCCATCAGCGGTCACGGCACTGTTGAGCGCCATGTTCTGCGGCTTGAACGGTACGACCGCCACGCCCTGACGAGTTGCCCAGCGGCACAACGCCGTCACCAGTGTGCTTTTGCCGGCGTCGGAAGTGGTGCCTTGCACCATCAGGGTGGTCATGGGTGGTCCTTGGTGAAGGCTATCAAAGCCTGTTCGAGGCGAGTCTCTTCAGTCGCATCGGCGGGCAGACCAAAACGCAGACTGCTGTTGTGGGTGAAAATGCGCAGGAGGATGCCGCGACGGGCCATGAATGCGTGCAGCGTTTCGGCATGCTCGGTGATCAGCCACTGGAACAGCGCGCAACCGCCCTGGGGCTTGAAGCCGTAGCGCTCAAGCAGCGTTGCCAATCGTTCGCTGGCCTCATCGCTGCGAATGCGTTGGCGGGTGTGACCTTCGGTGTCTTGCAGGCACGCCTGGCCAAGCACTCGGGTTGGCCCGCTCACGGCCCAAGGCCCGACCTGTTCGGCGAGCAGTTTGAGCAACTTGCGTTCGGCCAGGACAAAGCCCAGACGCACCCCGGCCAGACCGAAAAACTTGCCGAACGAGCGCAACACAATCAGCCCGACTTGATGGGCATGCGGGGCCAGGCTCAACTGCGGCGTGTTGTCCATGAAGGCTTCATCGACCACCAGCCAGCCACCGCGCCGGGCGAGCCGCGCGTGCCAGTCGAGCAATCGTGCCGGGGTCAGGCTCAAGCCGGTCGGATTGTTAGGGTTGACCACCACCAGCACGTCGAGGCTGTCGAGAAAGAATTCGACTTCCTGCTCCAGCACTTCGCGCACGATGTAACCACTGCGCCGCCACGCTTCGGCGTGTTCGGCATAACACGGCGACAACACGCCGACCTTGCCGGCCCGGCGCAAACGCGGCAGCAACTGGATGGCCATCTGCGAACCGGCCACCGGCAGCACTTGCGCGGCACCGTAGTAATCGCACGCGGCTTGCTCCAGACCGTCATCGGTTTCCGGCAAGCGCGCCCAGGCGCGCAGCGGGATTTCCGGGATCGGAAATGGCCAAGGCGCGAGGCCGCTGGACAGGTCGAGCCAGTCCGCCTCGGCAATGCCGTAATCGTGTGCAGCCTTGCGCAGCCGGCCACCGTGCTCAAGCATAGAATTCAGCTCCCACGCAGAGAATCAGCAGCCATAACCATACCCCGCGCTGGACCAATTGCCAGCCACGGTCGATGGAATCGGCATCCGCTGGAGCGCCTTCGCCGAGTTGCGGACGGTCGTGAAGTTCGCCGTGATAGATCGCCGGGCCGCCCAGCTCCACGCCCAAGGCACCGGCCCCGGCAGCCATTACCGGGCCAGCGTTGGGGCTGTCCCACTTCGGCGCCTGCGCGCGCCAGCACTTCAGCGCGAGTCGGGTTTTACCCAGCAGCGCGTAGGTTAATGCCACCAGACGCGCAGGAATGTAGTTCAACACGTCGTCGATTTTTGCCGCTGCCCAACCGAAACGCTCAAAGCGTTCGTTGCGATAGCCCCACATCGCATCGAGCGTGTTGCTCAAGCGATAGAGGACCACGCCCGGCGCACCCGCCACGACAAACCAGAACAGCGCGGCAAACACCGCATCGCTGCCGTTTTCCAGCACCGACTCGGTGGCGGCGCGGGCGACGGCGGTGCTGTCGAGTTCATCGGTCTGGCGGCTGACCAGATAGCCGACACGCTTGCGCGCCTCGTCCAGATCATCCGCGCGCAACGCGGCGGCGACCGGCGCGACATGTTCACCGAGGCTGCGCATGCCGAGGGCGCAATACAGCGCGAGAATCTCGACGACCCAGCCCACGTATGGCGCCCAGGAAAACGCCGTGGCGAGCAAGGTCAGCGGCAGCACCGCGATCACCCACGCAGTGACCCCATGGCTGCGCCAACCCCGGCCACCAGCGTTGAAGCGTTGCTCGATGCGCCCGGCGAAATTGCCGAACGCCACCAGCGGATGCCAGCGTTTCGGTTCACCCAACAGCGCATCCAGCGCCACTGCGGCGACACTCAACAACGCCACACTCATTGACTCACTCCCCAATAATTTTCGTACAGCAACTCATTGAGCGGCCGCGCCTGCGCCCACCCTTCGAGTACCAGCATCGGCGCCGGATAGAATTCCTTGACCGGCCCCAGGCATAAAACCGCCAGTGGCTTGGCACCCTCGGGCAGCTTCAGCAGATCCGCCAACGCTTGCGGCTCGAACAGCGAGACCCAGCCCATGCCCAGGCCTTCGGCGCGCGAGGCCAGCCACAGATTCTGGATCGCGCAGGACAGCGAGGCCATGTCCATTTCCGGCAATGTACGGCGACCGAAAATGTGCTTTTCGCGATTATCCATCAACGCGGCGACCAGCACTTCGGCGCAATCATTGATGCCTTCGACCTTGAGCTTCATGAACTCGTCACTGCGCTCGCCGAGGGCTTCGGCTGTGCGGATGCGTTCTTCTTCCACCAGATTCTGGATCTGCCCGCGCAGGCTGCGGTCGCTGATGCGGATGAAACGCCAGGGCTGCATCAGGCCGACGCTTGGGGCCTGGTGGGCGGCTTCCAGTAGTCGGCGCAACAGCTCCGGTTCGACGCTGCCGCCGGTGAAGTGGCGCATGTCGCGGCGTTCGGCAATGACACGGTAAACCGATTGGCGCTCGGCTTCGGAGAATGTGTTGTCGGTCATGGCCTCTTCGCGAGCAAGCTCGCTCCCACAGGGGATTGCATTGCTTCAGTCACCACCGTTTCAACTGTGGGAGCGGCCTCACGGTCTGGTGCAAACAATGCGGCAATCGCACTCGGATTCGACGGGAAATAGAAGTGCACATAAGACGCCGTCATCCGCCCTTCCCGATAAACCGCCTCGGCGCCACGCCCACCATTCGGGCTCAAACCCCGCGCAATCGGCGCCAGTTCGGTAGTCGTCAACGAATGATGATATGTGTGCCCGCGCAACGAACCTTCCGGCAGATCCACCGCTTGCAACGCCAACGCCGCCAGACGCTTCTGCATCACCGCATCGCCCTTAAGCAGCCCGACCAATTCAGCGCGGGTGCCTTCAACGTCAGTCAACGAATCGAGCAGGTACAGCATCCCACCACACTCGGCGAGCAACGGCTTACCCGCCGCGTGATGCGCGCGAATCGCCTCACACATCGCGGTGTTCTGCGACAACGCAACGTGGTGCAGTTCCGGATACCCACCGGGCAAATACAGGCTGTCCGCTTCAGGCAATTGCGAGTCGCGGATCGGCGAGAAGAAACTCAACTCGGCGCCCATCGCCCGCAACAGATCGAGACTCGCGCCGTAGGTGAAAGCAAACGCTTCATCACGGGCGACGGCAATTCGCATATTCTTCAGCAACGGCTCGACAGCGATCACGTCCGGTGCGGCAAACTCCACCGCCGGTGGCAGCGCTACCTCACAACTGCTGGCCAATGCATCGGCGGCGGCGTCGAGACGCACATCGAGGTCATTCAATTCACTGGCCTGGACCAGACCGAGATGGCGGCTCGGCAATTCGATGCCAGTTTCTCGGGACAACGCGCCGTACCAGCGCAGACCTTCGGTGAGGCTGCCTTCGAGCAATTGCGCATGGCGCAAGGTGCCAACGCGGTTGGCCAACACACCGGCAAACGGCAGATCTGGCTGATACTTGGCCAAGCCGAGCGCCAGCGCACCAAAGGTCTGCGCCATCGCCGTCCCATCAATCACCCCGAGCACCGGCACGCCGAAGTGCCGCGCCAGATCGGCGCTGGACGGCGTGCCGTCGAACAGGCCCATCACGCCTTCAATCAGAATCAGATCCGCCTCGGCGGCGGCTTCCCACAACAGACGACGACTTTCCTGCTCGCCGACCATCCACATGTCCAGTTGATACACCGGCGCACCGCTGGCGCGCTCGAGAATCATCGGATCGAGAAAGTCCGGCCCGCATTTGAACACGCGCACCTTGCGCCCCTGATTGCGATGCAAACGGGCGAGCGCGGCGGTGACGGTGGTCTTGCCCTGACCGGAGGCCGGCGCGGCGATGAGTACCGCCGGGCAGTGACGTGGTTGATTCAAAGTTCGACGCCTTTCTGCGCTTTGATGCCGGCCTGGAAGGCATGTTTGAGCATGCCCATTTCGGTGACCGTGTCGCCCATCTCAATCATTTCCGGCTTGGCCGCGCGACCGGTGACGATCACATGCTGCATCGGCGGACGCGCCTGCAGATCGCTGAGCACCTGATCGAGATCGAGGTAGCCGTGCTTGAGGGCGATGTTCAATTCGTCGAGCACCACCAGACCGATCGACGGATCACGCAGCAATTCGCGGGAGACCGCCCACGCGGCTTCGGCGGCGGCGATGTCACGCTGACGATCCTGGGTTTCCCAAGTGAAACCTTCGCCCATCACGTGGAAGCGCACTTGCTCGGGGAAGCGTCGGAAGAACAACTCCTCACCGGTGCTGTTACGGCCCTTGATGAACTGCACCACGCCGCACTGCATGCCGTGGCCCATGGCACGGGCGAGCATGCCGAACGCCGAGCTGCTTTTGCCTTTGCCGTTGCCGGTCAGCACCAGCACCAGGCCACACTCGTCAGGCGAGTTGGCGATGCGTTCGTCGATCACGGCTTTTTTGCGCTGCATACGCGCCAGATGGCGTTCGTCGCGCTCGGGGGAATCAGTCATGGGGGAGCTCTCCGTTGAGGCTGGATAACGGCGGGCAGGCACAAGAATAGACGGCAAAAAGCCTGGCATCGCCCACCGTGATGCCGCTGGATGGATCAGGCCGGTCTCCGGGCTCATGAGCGGCGCATGCCTGACTGCGCGCCTTCCCGCTTCTTTCGAGGCAGTGGCTCAAGGCGCAGTTTTCACTCATTTACCGTTGCGGGGGCAGCGCCGGGATCGTGGTGGTTCTTCGTGCGAAGACAACCCTCACCGGCTTCCCTGTTTCACTCTGTCGACGCAGGTCACAGAGCACCTGAAACAAGCCGCGAAGGTTAGAGGGTTGGGGGTGGAGCGTCAATTAAAGAGGCGGCCATCGAGCGAATAACTGCCGCCGATCACTTATCTGCCGCCAATCTTGTGCCACACTGATACAAATGATATCAAAGAGCCATGCTTTTCTCGAAAAGCCCACTACAACAATAAAGGATGATGACGATGCAAGGCATGATCATCAGCAACCCGCGCCTGGAATTCCTGCGCCCGGTGCTTGAACGCTGGTTTGACTGTATCGACCGCTACAACGCCGTGCGCGGCGACAGCGACACCCCTTACTGGCATGACGAGAAAGCCAATCTCGGATTGCTCTCGGCGGCGGCCTGGATGGCTGAGCTGGTCACTTTGAACGACACTGCCACGCGCAAGCAGAACGAAGAAGGCGAGCGCAATGCCCGCGCCGATCTGTTTCTCGCCGGTGCCGAAGACCGCGCCTTTATCCAGGCCACTCAGCGCTGGCCAAAGGTTACCAACCTGAATCTGACTCAAGCCCTGCTGGACATCACCAACGACGCCAAACGCATCAGCTACGCCAGCGACCTCAAGCTCGGCTGCCTGTTTGTCGCGCCACAAAAAACCCAGCACAGCGCCAGCCCCGAAGAACTGCAGGACATGGTCGACGACCTGCAAAAGGAACACACCTGCGCGGTCGCCTGGTATTTCCCCTACGCCTACCGCAAATTGCGCAGCGAAGCCGGCAACTATCACCCGGGCATCGCCGTGCTGTTCAAGGAAGCCCGCGGCTAAACAGTGGAACCATCGGGCTTGCGCCCTCCTCTATGATTAGGAATGCATTCATAGGGAAGATCAGCAATGCGCAAGCCCCAGCTCGTTTTTGTCATCGCCTTCGCCGGAGGGCTCGCCGCCTGCGGTGAATCCTCCAGCCTGCAAGTCACCGACGGCACCGGCCCGTCACCCAAGCTGCCCGAACCGAACAAGACCCTGATCCCGACGGTGAACATCGCCCCGGCAATCGGCTGGCCCGAGGGCGGCAAACCGACTGCGGCGGCTGGCACCCAGGTCGCGGCATTTGCCGAAGGCCTCGATCATCCGCGCTGGCTCTATGTGCTGCCCAACGGCGATGTGCTCGTGGCGGAAACCAATGCCCCGCCAAAGCCCGATGACAGCAGTGGCATTCGTGGCTGGGTGATGAAGAAGGTCATGGGCAAGGCCGGCGCTGGCGTGCCGAGCCCGAACCGCATCACCTTGCTGCGTGACGCCGATCATGATGGCGTCGCCGAGACCCGTACAGTGTTTCTGCAGAACCTCAACTCGCCGTTCGGCATGACCCTGGTCGGCAACGATCTGTACGTCGCCGATACCGATCGCCTGCTGCGCTTCAACTACGAACCCGGCGCGACCGAGATCAAATCGCAGCCAATCAAGGTAGTCGATCTGCCGGGCGGGACACTGAATCACCACTGGACCAAAAACGTCATTGCCAGCAAGGACGGCAGCAAGCTGTACGTCACCGTAGGTTCGAACAGCAACGTCGGCGAAAACGGCCTGGACAAGGAAGAAGGTCGCGCGGCGATCTGGGAAGTTGATCGGGCGACCGGCAATCACCGCATTTTTGCCTCAGGCATCCGCAACCCCAATGGCCTGGCGTGGGAGCCCACCAGCGGCGCACTGTGGACAGCGGTGAATGAGCGCGACGAGATCGGCAGTGATCTGGTGCCGGACTACATCACTTCCGTGAAAGACGGTGGGTTTTATGGCTGGCCTTTCAGTTATTACGGTCAGCATGTCGATGTGCGTGTTACGCCGCAGAACCCAGACCTGGTGGCCAAAGCCATCGCCCCGGATTACGCGGTCGGGCCGCACACCGCCTCACTGGGCCTGAGCTTCGCCGAGGGCAACACGCTGCCGGCGCAGTTCAAGGAAGGCGCGTTTATTGGTCAGCACGGCTCATGGAATCGCAAACCGCACAGTGGCTACAAAGTGATTTTCGTGCCGTTTACCGGCGGCAAGCCGAGCGGCAAACCGGTGGATGTGCTGACCGGGTTCCTCGACAAGGACGAGAATGCTTTGGGTCGGCCGGTAGGCGTGGTGATCGATCAGCAAGGTGGTTTGCTGGTGGCGGATGATGTTGGCAATAAGGTGTGGCGAGTGTCCTCTGCCAAATAACTTGCCGCCTGACACATAACAAACGTGGGAGCGTGCTTGCTCGCGAAAGCGTCGGGTCAGTCAATATTGAATTGAATGACACACCGCCTTCGCGAGCAAGCTCGCTCCCACATGGGTTTTGCGTTGTCTTTACTACGGGTTATGCGCCAGATGCTCCGGCTGCAACACCCGCTTGGCACTCAGATAAGCTTTCTGCCAGTACGCCTTCGACAGGCTGTCCAGCTTAACCGTGCCGCCCGTGGCCGGCGCATGCACGAAGCGCCCTTCCCCGACGTAAATCCCCGCATGACTGACCTGCGAGCCGCCATTGGTGGCGAAGAAGATCAGGTCGCCGGTCTGCAAGCCTTCCTTGCCGACATTCGGCGCCTGCATAACGATCAGCTCACGCGTCGAACGCGGCAAAGAGATGCCCGCCGCATCACGGTAGACAAAACCGATCAGCCCGCTGCAATCAAACCCCGAATCCGGCGTGTTGCCGCCCCAGCGATACGGCGTACCCACCAGGCCGAGCGCGCGAAACAACACGTCTTCAGCAGCCGGCGAGAAAGCTTGCGAAGGACCGAATACGACCGGAGCGCGAACCACCGGCGCAGGTGGCGGCGTACGACTGGCGCAGGCGCTGAGCAGCGCTGCGAAGAACATCAACGTGAGGCGGGCCGACATCGTCATAAGCAGAACATCCTGATCTGGCTGCGGCTTTTTCTGCCGATGGACAGAAAACAAAACCGCCTGCGTGAGCACGCAGGCGGTTTGCCATCAATATAGATACAGGATTCTAGCGGCTACGCGGCAAACTTCAAGTAAGACTTTAACTTCACCTTGTAAAGTCTACGTCTACTCCGTTACCGGAAGCCTGATTGTCGCCGCGAACGCAGCGACAACAGGGGATTACTTGCGAGCAGTGACTACAGTCGGAGCGTTGGCCAGAGCGCGTTTCGCTTCGATGAAGGTCTTGCTCCAGTAGCTGTCACCCAGGCTGTCGATGCGAACACCGCCGCTGCGACGACTGCTGGAGTGGATGAACTGGTTGTCACCGAGGTAGATCCCGGCGTGACTGACACGACCGCGACGACCGTTGGTGGCGAAGAACAGCAGATCGCCCGGCTCAAGGTTGCTGCGCGAGACCAGCGGCGCATCGACGTTGATCATTTCGCGGGTCGAGCGCGGCAGGTTCATGCCAGCTTCTTCGCGGAACAGATAGCCGATGAAACCGCTGCAATCGAAACCGGCTTCAGAGGTACCACCGAAACGGTAACGGGTACCGATCAGGGACATGCCGCGTTCAAGGATGCTGTCGGCCAGAACAGGAAGCTGATAAGGCTTCTTGCCATTGAATTCGTTGAGCTCTTTTTCGGTGTCCAGCTCTTCCTGGTAAATAACGGAAGACTGAGCCGTGGCAGAACTTTTAACCTGTTGAGGCTGCTCTTGAACTGGAGAATGAGCAGCGCAACCGTACAACAGGGTGACGAGTGCGAGAGGCACGAGGGGTGCGAAGCGCTTTAGCATGGGCACGACCGTGGCTGATAGTTGTAAAGAAGCCGAGACTATGCCCGCTATCAGCCTCATTTGCAAATTCAATCGATCTTTTTGTGACTTCCCGGTTTCTCGTTTACATCTAAGCGCTTAAGCCCATTTGAACCGATACGCGGCCTGCGCACCTCGCAGGAAAGCGGATTTTCTGGCGCCTGAAATATGCCGAAACACGCTGAAAGCCGCGCCGTTACCAGCCTAGCGTTTCTTTCAGGAAGGGAATGGTCAGCTTGCGTTGAGCCTGCAACGAGGCCTGATCGAGCTGTTCAAGCAAGTCAAACAGCGCACTCATGCTGCGAGTGCCGCGAGTCAAAATAAAATGCCCGACTTCGTCAGTCAGGTGCAGACCGCGACGCGACGCGCGCAATTGCAAGGCGCGCAATTTGTCTTCATCGGAGAGCGGACGCATCTGAAAAATCAGCGCCAGGGTCAGGCGGGATTTCAAGTCAGCCAGTTTGACCGGCAATTCACGCGGAGAGGTGGAGGCGGCAATCAGCAAGCGCCGACCGCTGTCACGCAGACGATTGAACAGATGAAACATCGCCTCTTCCCAGTCAGCCTTGCCGGCAATCACCTGCAAGTCGTCCAGGCAAACCAACTCGTACTGTTCAAGGTTGTCGAGGATTTCAACGCCGCGGTCCATCAACTCGGCCAACGGCAAATACACAGCCGGCTCACCCATCTGCTCGAAGCGCAAGCATGCGGCCTGCAACAGATGCGTCCGCCCTACGCCGTGTTTGCCCCACAGGTAGATCAGGCTTTCTGTCCAGCCGGCGTCGGCTTCGCATAGACGCTCGACATAGCCGAGTGCAGCGGCATTGGCGCCTGGGTAGTAGTTGATGAAGGTGGCGTCGTCACGCAGACGCACACCTAGGGGCAGCTGAATCGGTTTCATGCTGACTGAACAGTTCTCAAGGAACCGTTAGTGGCCTCTGTGTAAAGTTTGCGAAGTTTATACCCGTGAAGCTGAGCGCACAATGCGACAGAGTCCAAGCAAAATCAAAGGTTTGCGTTAACACGCTGGTTTTATGACAGATTCTTTGGCGCCAGCGCCTGCAGGACACGGGCCAACCCGGCTAATCGCCGGGCCGCCCTGCACCGTTACAACTCCGGCTCGTCCACACCGCTATAGATCTCGGAATCCTTGTACAAGTCGTGCACATGGCGCACCAGCACCATGATCACCGCCGCCACCGGCAAGGCCAACAGCACACCGGTGAAACCGAACAGCTCGCCGCCAGCCAGAATCGCGAAGATCACCGCCACCGGGTGCAGACCAATACGATCACCCACCAGCAACGGGGTCAACACCATACCCTCAAGCGCCTGACCAACCATGAACACCGCGACGATCCCGACCATCGGGTACAGATCACCACCGAACTGGAACAACCCGGCAATCAGCGCTGCACCAATGCCGATCACGAAGCCCATGTACGGCACGATCGCCGCCAGCCCCGCGATCAGGCCGATCAACAGCCCCAGTTCCAGACCGACAATCATCAGGCCTGCCGCATAAATCACACCCAGCGCCAGCATCACCAGCAACTGACCACGAACGAACGCGCCCAGCACCTCATGACATTCGCCAGCCAGCGCGACTACACGCTCTTCACGATCACGCGGCAGCAGGCTGCGGATCTTGGCCATCATCACGTCCCAGTCGCGCAGCAAGTAGAAACTCACCACCGGGATCAGCACCAGATTGGCCAGCCAGCCGATCAGCGCCAGACTGGAGGCCGTTGCCTGACTCAGCACCACGCCGACAATGTCGGTGGTCTGACCCATGTGCTCGCTGATCGCGGCCTTGACCTTATCGAACTTCCAGAAACCGTCCGACAACCCCAGCTTCGACTGCGCCCACGGCACAGCTGTGTGCTGCAACCAGTCGAGCATCTGCGGTGCCAGTTCGTACAGACGCAGCAACTGCTTGGCGAGCATCGGTACCAGCACCAGCATCAATGCGGTGACGATCAGCGTGAACAACGCAAACACCGCGATCACGCCCCAGGTTCGCGACAGCCCGAGTTTTTCCAGTCGATCCACCAACGGATCGAACAGATAAGCCAGCAGCAGCGCCACCAGAAACGGCGTGAGGATCGGGTGCAGCAACCACACAAACGCGCAAAGCAGGACTACCCCACCGAGCCAGAACCAACGCCGCGTATCGGCCATGTACCACTCCTGTTGCTTCTATATAAGGAAAGACTTACCAGCGAAACCGCAACGACGGTGCTGCCGGGGTCGGGGCTGGCGCCGCGACAGGTGTTGCGCCACCAGCCACTGGCTGTGGCGCTGCCACCGGAACCGGGGCTTCGGCGGGCAACTCCTGCAACTTGGCCAGCGACAACTGCGCGCGCATTTGATCGGCGCTGCCATTGACCCGATAAACGATGCGATCACCATCAACACTTTGCAGACGCACGCCAAACGGCTCGAGTAACCGCAACAGCGCCGCGTAATGTTCAAGATTCATGCCTTGGACTTCCAGGGTCTGCTGACCCGAAGCGCCGGGCTTGGCCACAAATCGTGGCGCCAGACGTTCAGCCACCGCCAGCATCACCGCATCAGCGACAGCGGCCTGATCGGCCCCCTGCACACTGCCCGCCTCTTTCTGGTCGCCCAGCCACAAGTGCCACTTGGCCTGCCATTGCCCGCCTTCTTCGCGGGCATGCACCGCCAGCAAGGCGTCAGCGTTGTAGCGCTCGGAGGCGCCGCGCAACGGTGCCGGATCGGTGCCTTCCAGCGCTGGCGCCGTGGCAACCAGTTGCTCGCTCAAGTCCGCCAACGGCAAACGCAATGGCAAGCCGCGATGCTGAGCGGCGGTACGCAACGGCGCGGCAGCGGCCTGACCATCACCGACCAGACTCGAACCTTCAGCCGAATCATTCAGCCACCAGCTCAGAATCGACGGCCGACTGGCGCCCCACAACGACAGGCCGGCCCGACGCAGCGCCTGCTCGGTGGTCGCCGGATCGAAATCGACCTTAAGCACCTCCGGCGGCCCGGCATCGAAACCGAACTGACTGATAATTTGCTGCGGATCCTTGCGAATCGCCGCCAGCCCCGGGTTTTGCGCAGCTTTCGGATCGCCCGTCAAACGCAGCACCAACGTGTCGAGCGCCGCCTGCGTGGCGCGATCACGTTCTTCCGGCGCCTGGCCGTTGACCGGCTCACGCACTTGATAAAGGCCTTTGAGATTTTCGGCGTGACTCGCCAGGCTGAGCAGAGACAAACAACCCACAAACAACAATTTACAAAAACGCATGGAAAATTCCCGTCGACAGGAGCGGCTGGAACAGGCCGCGTGAACCGGTTAAGCAAGGCTGTGACAATCTGCCATCGCAAAACATTCACACGGTAGCGGTAAGTTTTTGCACAGTGATAACGATAGACGGTTAATCGCCACACCTTATACAGGCGTTCATACGGCTCAATTGCAAAAAATTTCCGCTGATATGGCCCTGCCCGTCGGTGCGAGGATGGCCGCTGCCCCTCAAGCCTGATAAAATCGCGCGCCTTCGCAGACCGGCAACAGCCGGGCACCTCGAAACTCGCGTGAGGCCATCGCCCCGTCGATTTCGAAGTTCCCGCTGAACTCGGTCGTTACCCCTGAATCCCCTCCCCTAAAGGCCTGGATCATGAGCAAGCAACCCTCCCTGAGCTACAAGGACGCCGGTGTAGACATCGACGCCGGTGAAGCATTGGTCGAACGCATCAAGAGCGTCGCCAAGCGCACTGCGCGCCCGGAAGTCATGGGCGGCCTGGGCGGTTTCGGCGCCCTCTGCGAAATCCCGGCCGGCTACAAGCAGCCAGTACTGGTTTCCGGCACCGACGGCGTCGGCACCAAGCTGCGTCTGGCGCTGAACCTGAACAAGCACGACAGCATCGGTATCGACCTGGTTGCCATGTGCGTCAACGACCTCGTCGTTTGCGGCGCTGAGCCACTGTTCTTCCTCGACTACTACGCCACCGGCAAATTGAATGTCGACACCGCTGCCCAGGTGGTAACCGGCATCGGCGCTGGCTGCGAACTGTCGGGTTGCTCGCTGGTTGGCGGCGAAACCGCTGAAATGCCAGGCATGTACGAAGGCGAAGACTACGACCTGGCCGGCTTCTGCGTCGGCGTCGTGGAAAAATCGGAAATCATCGACGGCTCGAAAGTCGCCACTGGTGATGCGCTGATCGCTCTGCCATCGTCCGGCCCGCACTCCAACGGCTACTCGCTGATCCGCAAGATCATCGAAGTCTCCGGTGCCGACATCGAAAACATCCAGCTCGACGGCAAACCGCTGACCGATCTGCTGATGGCCCCGACCCGCATCTACGTGAAGCCGCTGCTCAAGCTGATCAAAGACACCGGCGCCGTCAAAGCCATGGCCCACATCACCGGTGGCGGCCTGCTCGACAACATCCCGCGCGTACTGCCAAAAGGCGCTCAGGCGGTGGTTGACGTGGCTAGCTGGACTCGCCCT
This sequence comes from Pseudomonas sp. H1_D05, assembly GCF_054682705.1. NCBI lineage: Bacteria > Pseudomonadati > Pseudomonadota > Gammaproteobacteria > Pseudomonadales > Pseudomonadaceae > Pseudomonas > Pseudomonas sp. H1_D05. The sequence goes on along the minus strand of NZ_CP162825.1, from coordinate 3,728,651 downwards.
GCCGTGTTCGACTGGCTGCAGGAAAAAGGCAACGTTGACGAAACCGAGATGCACCGCGTACTGAACTGCGGCGTTGGCATGGTCATCTGCGTGGCTCAAGAGCACGTTGAAGTAGCCCTGAAAACCCTGCGTGACGCCGGCGAACAGCCTTGGGTCATCGGTCAGATCGCTGCTGCTGCCGAAGGCGCTGCCCAGGTTGATCTGCAGAACCTTAAGGCTCATTAATGTCCGCAACCTGTGATGTCGTGGTGCTGTTGTCCGGCACCGGCAGTAACTTGCAGGCTCTGATCGACAGCACGCGGACCGGCGACAGCCCGGTCCGCATCGCTGCAGTGATTTCCAATCGCGCCGATGCCTACGGCCTGCAACGCGCCAGTGCTGCGGGTATCGCCACCCGCGCGCTGGATCACAAGGCATTCGAAGGTCGCGAGGCCTTCGATGCTGCCCTGATCGAACTGATCGACGAATTCAAACCGAAACTTGTGGTGCTGGCCGGCTTCATGCGCATTCTCAGCGCTGATTTCGTTCGCCACTATCAGGGTCGCCTGCTCAACATCCACCCGTCGCTGCTGCCCAAATACAAAGGGTTACACACTCATCAGCGCGCGCTGGAGGCCGGTGACACTGAGCACGGCTGCTCCGTGCACTTCGTCACCGAGGAACTCGATGGCGGACCACTGGTCGTACAGGCAGTATTACCGGTAGAGTTGCACGACACGCCGCAGAGTCTGGCGCAGCGAGTCCACGTTCAGGAACACCTGATTTATCCGATGGCAGTGCGCTGGTTTGCAGAAGGCAGACTGGCACTCGGTGAACACGGTGCTTTACTGGACGGGCAGTTACTCGCGGCCAGCGGCCACTTGATTCGAAACTAGGAGATTTTATGCGTCGCGCCCTGCTCTTCGCTTGCGCTCTGCTCGCCCTGCCCTTCGCGCAGGCAGCGGACCTTCAACCGTTCTCCGCCAGCTACACCGCCGACTGGAAGCAGTTGCCCATGAGCGGCACCGCCGAGCGCAGTCTGGTCAAGGAAGCCAACGGCGTCTGGAAGCTCAGCTTCAAGGCTTCGATGATGATCGCCAGCCTGACTGAAGAAAGCACTCTGACCCTGGACAAGGACACCCTGCTGCCGCAGTCCTACCACTTTGAACGTGGCGGTCTGGGAAAAGCGAAAAAGGCTGATCTGGATTTCGACTGGAACAGCAAAATGGTCACCGGTACCGACCGTGGCGACGCGGTGAAGATTCCACTGAATCGCGGCATGGTCGACAAGTCCACTTACCAGTTGGCACTGCAACATGACGTAGCTGCCGGCAAGAAGACCATGAGCTATCAAGTGGTCGATGACGGTGAAGTCGATACCTATGACTTCCGCGTGCTGGGCTCGGAGAAAGTCGAGACCAAGGCTGGCAAGATCGATGCGATCAAGGTCGAGCGTGTGCGCGACCCGACACAAAGCAAGCGCACCACGGTCCTCTGGTTCGCCAAGGATTGGGATTACCTGCTGGTTCGCCTGCAACAGGTTGAAACCGACGGCAAGGAGTACAACATCATGCTCCAGGACGGCACCGTCAACGGCAAAGCCGTTAAAGGCAGCTGATCTGCCGTTACAGCAAAGAGCCTCGCGAAATGCGGGGCTTTTTTTTGCCTGCGTTCAACCCGATTTTTTGTATCACCTTCGCCCCTCACCCCAGCCCTCTCCCGGGGGAGAGGGAGCCGACCGAGATGTCTGGCGCCATACATCGACCTGAAAGACCGAGTCGATTATGGACTCACCAAAGCAAGATCAGGTCGGTGCAACTCGCCAATCTCCCACGGTCAGTCCCCTCTCCCCCTGGGAGAGGGCTAGGGTGAGGGGCTTTTGAAGGCAAACCTCAAACCGAAAACTTCGCCACCATGCTGTTCAAATCCACCGCCAACCGCGACAGCTCCTGACTCGCAGCGCTCGTTTGATTGGCCCCAGCCGATGTCTGCATCGCCAGATCACGAATATTCATCAGATTACGATCCACCTCCCGCGCCACCGCTGCCTGCTCCTCCGAGGCACTGGCGATCACCAGATTGCGCTCGTTGATCAGCGTGAATGCCGAGGCGATCTCTTCAAGTGCAGTCCCGGCAGCCTTGGCCAGCTCCAACGTCGAACGCGCACGTACATTGCTTTGCTGCATTGAACTGACCGCCGAATCGGTACCCTGCTGAATCCCGCCAATCATCTGCTCAATCTCTTGCGTCGACTGCTGGGTGCGATGCGCCAAGGCCCGCACCTCGTCCGCCACCACAGCAAACCCACGCCCGGCATCACCGGCCCGCGCCGCCTCGATCGCAGCGTTCAGCGCCAGCAAATTGGTCTGCTCGGCAATCGAACGGATCACGTCCAGCACTTTGCTGATGCTATAGACCTTCTGCGCCAGATCTTCTACTTGGCTGGCATTGGCCGTCACATCATCGGCAAGCGATTCGATGGACAACACCGTTTGATGCACCTGTTCACGACCATGCTGGGCAATACGATCGGATTCCCGCGACGCTTCTGACGTTGCCACGGCATTGCTGGCAACCTCCTCCACTGCAGCAGTCATCTGATTGACCGCCGTGGCCGCCTGTTCAATTTCCAGGCTCTGCTGGTGCAAACCGCGCGTAGCGTCTTCCGTGACGCAACTCAGCTCCTCTGACGCCGAGGCCAATTGGCTGGAGGACTCCGAGATCTGCCGAATCGTCTCGCGCAAGTTGTGCTGCATGCTCTTGAGCGCCTGCAACAGCCGCGCCGGCTCGTCCTTGCCGCTGATGTTGATGTCGCCGGTCAGATCGCCACCCGCCACCACCTCGGCCACGACCAACGACTGCGCCAGCGGCAACACGATGCTGCGGGTCAGCAACAGGGCCAGGCCGATGGTGATCAGCGCGGTCACGCCAATCATCACCCCGACCCACACCCGCGAATTCATAAACACCAACCGCGCAGCTTCAGTGGCGAGATTGGCATTGTGTTTATTCAGCTCAACCAGTTCGCGCAAAAGCACTGCGATTTCGTCGGCCAAAGGACTCATCTGACCGTTGAGAATGGTCGCGGCCTCCTCGACCCGATTCTGCGCCGACAACTGCATGACCTGTGCCTGAAACTCCAGATACTGGTGCTCGGCAACCTTGAAGCGGTCGAACAGTTTGCGCTCCTCGGGCAACACGATCAGCACGTCATAACGCTGCTGCGCCTCACTGAGCACACCGCGCAATTCATTGAGTTTGGCAACGTTCTGTTCGAGCGCCTGCGGATCACGATTGAGCAACAGACGCATGGTCAACGCTCGCAGGCGCAGCATGTCCTGACTCATCTCGCCGACCGCCATCACGCTCGGCAACCAATTGTTATCGACCTCGTCGGACTGCGCGCGCATGTTCGACATTTGCAGCAAAGCGAACGCGCCAAGAGCAAACACCATCAGCGCCAACAAGCCAAAACCGAGGCCGGCGCGCGGGGCAATATTGAGACTACGGATACTCATTGCTCTGGTTCCTTCCAAAAGCGCTGCATCAACCCTGCAGCTGGTTGCTTTAGAAGGTATCGGCCCGGCGAAAATTTGCGTAAGACGAAAAGGCGATATCAAAAGGCCTTGATCCTTCGAACCGTTGGCATTAACGATTCAGCGTGCTTTTGCCGGACTTGAGCACCGTTCGCGGCAAGATTGCCAGGAAGTTATCCCGAGCGACTTTTTGCGCAACGTCTTCCGGCAGCGCATCAAGGAACGGTTTGAAACTTCGCATTTCTTCACCGAGCTTATTGAAACGCCCGACCACGTCAGAGCCGAGCATGAAACGTTCCGGATATTTCCTGACCAGCGCCAGCCACTCCACGCGCGGCGTGCCCCGTTCGTCCAGCAGGTACGGCGTGAGCATGCTCCAGGACAAGTCGATAAACAGGTTGGGATACGCCTCGAGCATGCGCGTCAGCGTGGGCAGCAAGAACTTCAGTTGTGTCTGATGCCGATGAATTTCGGCACTGGTGCCGGCGTGCGCCCAAATGAATCGCGTGTGCGGGTGATTACGCAGCGGCTCTTCGATTTCCTTCAGGTACAGCGGATTTTTCTCACGCTTGGAGGTGATGTTGGAATGCAGCATCACCGGCAGATCGTTCTCGGCGGCCAGATGATAGATCTTGGTCATCGCTTCATTGTTGGCCCGCGGCGTGTCGCCGGAGGTCAGCGCCGTAAGATCGTCATGCCGGGTAAACACTTCGCCGATGCCCTGCCAAAGCCCTGGGTAAAGGTCGAGCATGCGCTGGATATGTGCGGCGGAGTTCTTGTCATTGGGGTTGAAGCCGGCCAGGAACGGATGAAAGTACGGGCGCTGCTCGACGCTGAGTTTTTGCACGGCATCAGCAACGATCACATCGGTTGCGCTGTACCAGTAGGCGTCAGCGTCGTCACCCGCGTAATAGCGCGGACGCTTGGGTTCGTCTTCGTGCCATTTCTTCGCCACCGGAATACCGGAAATCATCACATGCTCAATGGAATTGTCCTGCATGGCTGCCAGCAATTTCGCCATGCCCGCGCTTTCCTGGAAAAAATCCACGTAATGCAGGTGCGCATCGCTGTAGGTGTAATCGCGGGCGCTGGCGCTGCCGGCAACCAGAAGAAGACAGGCAAGACTCAGACGATACAGGGACACAAGTAATCTCCGGGAAGTAGGCATAGCCTAGACCCCGCCCTGACGACAAGGGTTCATCCCGCAGGAAAGTGGAACGCGTACCGGTGGGAATGCTCTATAACTGCAAGGTCTTTTTTGATCGAACGACTTTTCCTACTGCCAGTGAGGTTCCCATGACCGTTACCGTCAATACCGTCTCCGCTGAAGGTTTTCGTCACACCGTACAGATTGATGACCACGAACTGTTTGCCGACGTGCCGAAATCCGCCGGCGGCGAAGGCACGGCGCCTGAGCCGCACGACTACTTCGATGCGGCCCTCGGCGCCTGCAAAGCGTTGACTCTAAAGATGTACGCGAAGAAAAAGACATCCCGCTGACCGGTGTCGGAGTCGAGGTCAAACGCGACAACAGTGAAGAGCAGAAAGGCAAATACGCCCTGCACGTAACCCTCACCCTCAAAGGCGTACTCACCGACGCCCAGCGTGAAGAACTGCTGCGCGTCGCCGATCGCTGCCCGATTCACAAACTGATGACCACCAGCGACGTGACGATCGAGACCCACGCCCCGCAAGGCTTCGATAGCCAGTAACCCTCCTGATGCCAGCGGCGGGTTATGCTTCTGGCATCACCCGCTCAGTCTGGAATGCACCATGGACACGCAACCTCTGATCATCCGCCCGCGCGCCGAAGACGTCGAAGGCCAGCCGATTCTGCGTCCGCTGCCGTCAGCCAAATGCCGCAGTGTCGGGCCATTCGTGTTTTTTGACCACATGCTCAAGACGGTTTATCCGACGGGCAAAGGCATGAACATCCGACAGCACCCGCACATCGGTCTGTCGACGCTCACGTATCTGTTCGAAGGTCAGATCCAGCACAAGGACAGCCTTGGCTCGGACCAGGTGGTCAGCGCTGGCGACGTCAGCTGGATGACCGCTGGCAGCGCGATTGCTCACGTTGAACGCACGCCTGAGCCGTTGTGGGAGCAGAGCTTCACGATGCACGGTTTGCAAATCTGGCTGGCCTCGCCCAAGGAGCACGAGCAAGGTCCCGGGCATTACAGCCATCACCCGGCGGCGACCTTGCCGGTCAGCGACAACCTGGGTGTACAGATCCGCATGATTGCCGGGTCAGGCTTTTGCCTGGAATCGCCGGTGCCGGTGCTTTCTCCTACGTTGTATGCGGAAGTGCAGATGCAAACGGCGACCACTTTGCTGATTCCGACCGAGCATCAAGAGCGGGCGGTTTATGTGTTGAGTGGGGATGCGCAACTGAACGGTGAAGCGCTTGAACCGCATGCGCTGGCGGTATTGCCGGCCGGGGAAGAGATAAGTCTGTTTGCCGAAAGTGATGTGCACGCGGTGGTTTTTGGCGGCGCGCCGTTGGATGGGCCTCGGCGGATCAACTGGAATTTTGTCGCGAGCGATCCGGCGGCGATCGATGAGGCGCGGCGCAAATGGGCGGCCGGGGACTGGCCGACGGTGCCGGGGGAAGTTGAGCGGATCGAGTTGCCGCGCTGAAAAGCACCCTCACCCCAGCCCTCTCCCTTAGGGAGAGGGAGCCGACCGAAATGTCTTGCGTCATACATCGACCTGAAAAATCTTGGCGATTATGGATTCACCAAGACACTTTCAGGTCGACGCGTTGGTTGAGCACCCACCATCAGTACCCTCACCCCAGCCCTCTCCCAGAGGGAGAGGGAGCCGACCGAGATGTCTCAGGTTATACGCCGACCTGAAAAGTCTTGGCGATTATGGATTCAGCACTGCCCTTTCAGGTCTGCGTAGTCCTTCAGCATCCCCCAATCAGTCCCCTCTCCCTTTGGGAGAGGGTTAGGCGGGCGGCGTTCCGATGAGGGGCTTTTGCTTTTCAGGCTTCAGCCCTTGAACACTTCATCCAGCAAATCATGCATCGACTTGAACGCGCGCTTCGCTGTCTTCGCGTCGTACATCATCTTGCCCGGCACATTGGCATGCGGATCAGTGAACGAGTGCACCGCACCGCCATAGCTCAGCAACTGCCAATCGACTTTCGCCGCGTTCATTTCATCCTCAAACGCCGGCAATTGTTCTTTCGGCACCAACGGGTCTGCAGCACCGTGCAGCACCAGCACCGAACCTTTAATGTTCTGCGCGTCGCCCGGATTCGGTGAATCCAGTGTGCCGTGGAACGACACCGCCGCTTTCACCGGCGCGCCGGTGCGCGCCAGATCCAGCGCACAGCAACCGCCGAAGCAGAAACCGAACACCGCCAGTTTCGAAGTATCCACCGCCGCTTCGCCCTGCTTCTGCAACTGCTCGAACGCCGCTTGCATACGCTTGCGCAGCAGCGCGCGATCATCCTTCAGCGGCATCATCGCCGCGCCGGCCTGATCAGCATTCTGCGGACGCACAGCCTGACCGTAAACGTCAGCGATCAACACCACGTAGCCCTTGGCCGCCACCGATTTGGCGATCTCTTCGGCACCGGCGCTGACGCCCATCCAGTTCGGCGCCATCAACAAACCCGGCCGCGCGCCTTTGTGCTCGGCGTCGAACGCCAGACGACCTTCATAAGGCTGGCCGTCGATCTGGTAGACCACGGAACGTACAGTGACTTCGCTCATTTCTGACTCCTGATTTGCTAAACACCAGAATGAAAAAACCCGCCGAAGCGGGTTTTTCTGCAACTTGGTTAAACCGACAGTTCAACCAGCAGCTTGTTCAGACGGCGCACATACGCGGCCGGATCCTTCAAGCTGTCGCCGGCAGCCAGGGCTGCCTGATCGAAGAGGATGTGCGACAGATCGCCGAACCGCTCTTCGCTCTGCTCGCCATCGAGTTTCTCGATCAGCGGGTGGCTTGGGTTGAATTCGAAGATTGGCTTCGAATCCGGCACTTTTTGCCCGCTGGCTTCGAGGATCTGGCGCATTTGCAGACCCAGATCCTGCTCGCCGATGGCCAGAATGGCCGGCGAGTCGGTCAGACGATGCGATACGCGGACTTCAGCCACGGAATCGCCCAGCGCGGTTTTCAGACGTTCAACCAGACCTTCTTTGGACTTGGCGACTTCTTCTGCGGCTTTCTTGTCCTCTTCCGAGTCCAGGTTGCCCAGATCGAGATCACCGCGTGCCACGTCGACAAAAGTCTTACCGTCGAACTCGCTGAGGTAGCTCATCAGCCACTCGTCGATGCGGTCAGTCAGCAGCAGCACTTCGATGCCTTTCTTGCGGAAGACCTCCAGGTGCGGGCTGTTCTTGACCTGCGCGTAGGTTTCGCCGGTGAGGTAGTAGATTTTGTCCTGACCTTCCTTGGCACGGGCCAGGTAGTCGGCCAGACCAACGATCTGCTCGCCGTCGTCGCCTTGGGTCGATGCGAAACGCAGCAGGCCGGCGATTTTCTCTTTGTTGGCAAAGTCTTCTGCCGGGCCTTCTTTCATGACCTGACCGAAGTTCTTCCAGAAGCCTTTGTATTGCTCAGGCTCGTTTTTCGCCAGTTTTTCCAGCATGTCGAGCACACGCTTGGTCAGCGCGGTCTTCATCGAATCGATGATCGGGTCTTTCTGCAGGATTTCCCGCGACACGTTCAGCGACAGGTCGTTGGAATCGACCACGCCTTTGATGAAGCGCAGGTACAGCGGCAGGAACGACTCGGCCTGATCCATGACGAACACGCGTTGCACGTAGAGCTTCAGGCCTTTCGGCGCTTCACGCTGGTACAGGTCGAACGGTGCACGGGCCGGCACGTACAGCAGCGAGCTGTATTCGAGCTTGCCTTCGACTTTGTTGTGGCTCCAGGCCAGCGGGTTTTCAAAGTCGTGAGCGATGTGCTTGTAGAACTCCTGGTATTCCTCATCCTTCACTTCAGTGCGCGGACGGGTCCACAGAGCACTGGCGCGGTTGACGGTTTCCCATTCAACGGCTGGTGCTTCTTCGCCTTCTGCTGCTGCCGCTTCTTTCGGCAGCTCGATCGGCAAAGCGATGTGGTCGGAGTACTTCTTGATGATGTTGCGCAGACGCCAGCCATCGGCGAACTCGTCTTCAGCGGCTTTCAGGTGCAGGACGATGCGGGTGCCGCGCTCTGGTTTTTCGATGGTGGCGACTTCGAACTCGCCCTCACCTTTCGACGACCAGTGCACGCCTTCGCTGGCCGGGGTGCCGGCGCGACGGGAGTACACATCAACCTGGTCAGCAACGATGAAGGCGGAGTAGAAGCCCACACCGAACTGGCCGATCAGGTGCGAATCTTTCTTCTGATCGCCCGAGAGGTTCTTCATGAAATCGGCAGTGCCGGATTTGGCGATGGTCCCCAGGTGGGTGATCACATCGTCACGGTTCATGCCGATACCGTTGTCTTCGAGGGTTACGGTCTTGGCGTCCTTGTCGAAGCTCACACGGATTTTCAGATCAGCGCCACCTTCGAGCAACTCTGGCTTGGCCAGGGCTTCGAAGCGCAGCTTGTCGACAGCGTCAGAGGCGTTCGAGATCAATTCGCGAAGGAAAATTTCCTTGTTGGAATACAGCGAATGGATCATGAGGTGCAGCAGCTGCTTTACCTCGGTCTGGAAGCCCAGGGTTTCCTTTTGAGTTTCCACACTCATGGTCATCAAACTCCAATCAGATGGCAGTGGCCGCGACCCGAAATGGTCGGCGGCGGGTTGTCTTGTGAGTTTGGGGCGCTGTTCAGGATTTCAAGGGCTCCTCGATTTTGAAGTGCGCACGCGCGGTGGCAATCGGTTCGCTTTCAGTGCTTTGCCAGGCTGTGATCGCAACGTTGGCGACGCGCCGGCCCTGACGGCAGACCTGACATTTGGCCCAGGTATCGCGGAACTGCCCGGCGCGCAGGTAATCGAGGGAGAAGTCGATAATCTTCGGCACGCCAGGCGCACCGGTGAAAATCAACAGATGCAGGGCGGCGGCCAGCTCCATGAATCCGGCAATCACCCCGCCGTGAATCGCCGGCAATAAAGGGTTACCAATGTTGTCCTTGTTCGCCGGCAGCTTGAACAACAGTTCATCGCCGACTCGCGAACACTCGATACCGATCAGCCCGGCGTACGGGATCAGCTCCAGCAACGGCGCGTAATCACCCTCTGCATGGGCCTGCTGCAATTGTTTCTTGAGGTCGTCGATCACTGATTTTCTCCCTTGATCGCGCCGCCGAAACCTTTGGTGCCTTTAAGGCCCTTGCCCATGCGCATGAAGGTGCCAACCACATGGGCGATGGGCTGTTCGGGATCATCCTGATAAGCGAAGCCTCGGGCGAATATCACATCGGTGGTCACTCGGTAGCACTGGGCAAAGCCATACACATCCTTGTTCGGCTCGGCGGCGTGCATGTAGTCGATGCGCAGATCGAGGGTTGGACACACCTCGAACTCCGGCAACACGCACAGGGTCGACATCCCGCAGGCGGTGTCCATCAATGAAGTAATCGCCCCGCCGTGAATGACTCCCGTCCGGGGATTGCCGACGATTTTTTCGCTGTACGGCAAGATCACCGTAAGCCCTTCGGCCGAGGCGCTGTGCACCTGCAAACCGAGTACCTGACAGTGGCGCAGCGCGGAGAGAAATCGCGTCGCACGCTCAAAAACGGGATTTTCGGCCATATGATAATTACTCTCGTTAGAGCCTTTTGCCAGTAGTGTGCAAACCAGCAAAAGTTCCGTGTAAAAACAAACTTATATATCTGAAAGAAATGAGGAACTTAACCTGTAGCGCCGAGTTCTTAAGGCCAGTAGTTATTTTCCATAAGGAGAAACACCCCATGCGTAAGACTTTTGCTATTGCCTTGATGTTGACCGCTTCCCTCGGTCTCGCTGCCTGCGATAAAAAATCCGAGGACAAAGCTCAAGATGCCAACCAACATGCTGAACAAGCTCAGCAGGACATGAACAAAGCTCAGGATAAAGTGAACGACGCTGCGAAAGAAAACGCCGAAGCTGCCAAAGCTCAGGCTGAATCGAACGCTGCTGCGCAAGAAGAAGCTGCCAAGAAGCAATAATTCGCTTTTTGCTGCAGAAAAAAGAAAACCCGCCAAGTGCGGGTTTTCTTTTGTCTGGGAATTAACGCCAGAGCCGCCTTAGAGCAAGACAGTTCTAAAAGTCGGACTAATCATTAGCAACAGCGAACACAATACGCCAACTATCCAGGCCAGACTGCGCAGCTTGGGAAGATCGGCCAGGTAGAACCACAAGTAGAAGAGTCGCGCGATCACGAAGACGATCGCAAATGTGTCGATCAACCATCCTGCCGTTTGCGTGGTGTGCGCCATCAACACACCGACTGCGAACAACATGAACGCTTCGATGCTGTTCTGATGCGCCGCCAGCGCCCTCGCGCCGTAACCGGTCAGTTGCGCCTGTTGCTGACGCGGCAGGTGATTGTTGTAACCACCCTGCTCTTTCATCGCTTTGCCTACCGGCATACGCGCGATATAGATCAACAGCGCACTGATAAACACACACCAGAACGGAATACTCATCAAGCGACCTCTCTGTTTGTTTCGGGAAGGGGGCTTCTGTAGGGGTATAGACCATGACATCGAGAACGTCGGAATGAAACTCCCGGCGATACAGAACCACCACGACGCCGGCACTCATCAGCATGAACAGCCATGGACTGACAAACCAGGCCAGCATGCTCATGCCGAAGTAGTAGGAACGCAAGCCGAAGTTGAACTGGTTGGCAGCCATCGAAATCACTCGCGCCGCCCGTAAGGCGAAGGCTTTACGCTCCTGCTCCGACACCTGCCGCTCGCCAATCATCGGCGCCGACCCCACCAGAACGGCGGCAAAGTTGTACTGGCGCATACACCAGCTAAAGGTGAAAAAGGCGTAAACGAACACCATCGCCAGACACAGCAACTTGATCTCCGACATGCCCTGCGACGCCTGTTGCACCATCGGGATGTCCGCCAGCAACGAAACCGCCCGCTCTGACGCTCCAAGCACGGTGAGAATGCCGGCGAGAATAATCAATGTGCTTGAGGCGAAGAACGAGGCGTTGCGTTCAAGATTGCCAATCACGCTGGCGTCGGCGATGCGGTTGTCACGCAGCAACATACGGCGCATCCAGTCCTCGCGGTACAGGTGCAGCACACTGGCCAGGCATGCTGTGTCGCGGGCCTTCCAAGTGGCATAACGGGTATAGCCACCCCAGCAGATGACAAACCAGACGGCCGCGAGCAGGTGGATCAGGTTGGCTTGAATGAACGACATGCAATTCCCTGTGAAGTATGGATGCTACCTGTGGGAGCGAGCCTGCTCGCTCCCACGTTAGGACTTCGGCAACCCTTCGACGTTAGCCTAGGGAAAAAGACACTGCCTGAGGCGCATAAAAAATGCCCCGTATCGATTGATACGGGGCATTTCTGTTTAAGCGTTGAAGACCCGCTTATGGCGGGTCAGGCAACGTCAGGCAACCGCTTCGCTGCGCTTGCCCAGCATGCGATCGCAAACCACTGCGACCACCAGGGTCATCACACAGGGCACCAGCCATGCCAAACCCTGCTCGCTCAGCGGCAGGTGGGACAACTGCGATGGCATCCAGTCGGCCAGACCGGCGCCTTTCAGCGCGTCGATGGTGCCGAACACGAACGATACCAGCATCACCGGACCAAGAATGCGGCCGTGCTCATGCCAGAAATCTTTGCAGAAGCTCAGCGCCACCAGCACGATGCACGGCGGGTAGATCGCGGTCAGCACCGGGATCGAGAAGGCAATCAGCTTGGTCAGACCCAGGTTGGACACCAGCAGCGAGAACGCCGCCAGAATGATCACCAGGGTCTTGTAGGACAGTGGCAGCACACGGCTGAAGTACTCAGCGCAAGCACAGGTCAGGCCGACCGCTGTCACCAGGCACGCCAGCGAGATCAGCACCGCGAGGAAACCGCTGCCCAGCGAACCGAAGGTGTGTTGCACATAGGCGTGCAATACCGCGGCGCCGTTGGTCGCGCCCACCGCCACTTCGTGGCTGCCGGAACCGAGGCGGAACAGGCTGACATACACCAGCGCCAGACCGACACCGGCAATCAGCCCGGCGATGATCGCGTAACGGGTGATCAGCGCGGGCGACTCGACGCCACGGGAGCGGATCGCGTTAACGATGACGATGCCGAACACCAGCGCCCCCAGGGTATCCATGGTCAGGTAACCATTGATGAAACCCTGAGAGAACGGTGCCGCCACGTATTCCGGCGTACCTTGGCCGATGTCACCCGCCGGCAAGGCGAATGCGGCGATACCGAGCACCGCCAGTGCGATGATCTTCAGCGGCGCGAGGAAACGGCCAACGGTGTCCAGCAAACGCCCAGGGTAGAGCGAGATGAAGAACACCAGCAGGAAGTACACCGAACTGTAGAGGAACAGTGCCAACGGGCTTTCGCCAGTGAGCGGCGCCAGACCGACTTCAAACGATACGGTTGCGGTACGCGGGGTGGCGAACAACGGGCCGACCGCCAGGTAGCACGCCGCCGCCAGAATGCCGCCGGCAATCTTGCCGATCGGGCTGCTCAGCGTATCCATCGCCCCACCGACCTTGGCCAGTGCAACGACGGTGATCACCGGCAGACCCACCGCAGTGATCAGGAAGCCCAGCGCGGCCATCCAGACGTGAGGTCCGGCCTGCAAGCCCACGATCGGCGGGAAGATGATGTTGCCAGCCCCAACGAACAGGGCAAATGTCATAAAGCCAAGTGCCAGGATGTCCTGACCTTTCAAAACTTTCATTAAGGTAATACCACACTACTGAAATCGGAATTTAGAGGGGGATTGCCCTGTGTAATTAGGGAAATGCTGTCGATCCGTATGGGACTGACCCTTAAAGCGCGTTGCATGCCTTGTGGGCGGCAGACGCAAAAATGGCTGCTAGCCTAACGAATTTGTCGTGCGAACGCACTGTTAGAGGGCGAACTATCCGATACGCGACGTTTCCGTGTCGCGTTTTTGCATGTAATTGGGGGCAAGCCTATAAATCAGCGAATGTCAGAAACGACAAAGGCCACCCGAAGGTGGCCTTTGTTTGGTAAAGCGTCAGTTAAGCGCGAGGCTTACTTGACAGCCCAACCAGTCAGCTCGGCCAGGGCCTTGCCGATGTCTGCCAGCGAACGCACGGTTTTCACGCCTGCGTCTTGCAGTGCAGCGAATTTCTCGTCTGCAGTGCCTTTGCCGCCAGAGATGATTGCGCCAGCATGGCCCATGCGCTTGCCCGGAGGAGCAGTCACACCAGCGATGTAGGAAACAACCGGCTTGGTCACGTGTGCCTTGATGTAGGCAGCCGCTTCTTCTTCAGCCGAACCGCCGATCTCACCGATCATGACGATCGCTTCGGTCTTCGGGTCTTCCTGGAACAGCTTCAGGATGTCGATGAAGTTCGAACCCGGGATCGGGTCACCACCGATGCCGACGCAAGTCGACTGACCGAAACCGGCGTCAGTAGTCTGCTTGACAGCTTCGTAGGTCAGGGTGCCGGAACGCGAAACGATACCGACCTTGCCTGGCAAGTGAATGTGACCTGGCATGATGCCGATCTTGCACTCGCCCGGAGTGATAACGCCTGGGCAGTTAGGGCCGATCAGGACTACGCCCAGCTCGTCGCACGTAACTTTGGCGTCCAGCATATCCAGGGTTGGAATGCCTTCGGTGATGCAGACGATCAGCTTGATGCCGCCGAATGCCGCTTCCAGGATCGAGTCTTTGCAGAAAGGAGCCGGAACGTAGATCACGCTGGCGGTAGCGCCAGTGGCTGCAACTGCGTCTTTAACGGTGTTGAACACTGGCAGACCCAGGTGCTCGGTGCCGCCTTTGCCAGGAGTTACGCCACCCACCATCTTGGTGCCGTATTCGATGGCTTGCTGGGTGTGGAAACTACCTTGCGAACCGGTAATACCCTGGCAGATAACTTTGGTGTCTTTATTGATCAGGACGCTCATTATTTGCCCTCCGCAGCTTTGACAACTTGTTGAGCAGCGTCGGTCAGGCTGGTAGCAGCGATGATGTTCAAACCGCTTTCTGCCAGTACTTTAGCGCCCAGCTCAGCGTTGTTGCCTTCAAGGCGAACAACAACCGGGATTTTCACGCCGACTTCTTTCACAGCGCCGATGATGCCTTCGGCAATCATGTCGCAGCGAACGATGCCGCCGAAGATGTTGACCAGTACTGCAGCGACGTTGGTGTCGGACAGAATGATCTTGAACGCTTCAGTTACGCGTTCCTTGGTAGCGCCACCACCTACGTCGAGGAAGTTGGCTGGCTTGCCGCCATGCAGGTTGACGATGTCCATGGTACCCATGGCCAGGCCAGCACCGTTGACCATGCAGCCGATGTTGCCTTCCAGTGCTACGTAGTTCAGTTCGAACTTGGCAGCGTGCGCTTCGCGCGGATCGTCCTGCGACGGATCGTGGAAAGCCTTCAGCTTAGGCTGACGGTACATGGCGTTGGCGTCGATGTTGATCTTGGCGTCCAGGCAGTGCAGATCGCCGTCAGCCTTGATCACCAGCGGGTTCACTTCCAGCAGAGCCAGGTCGTGATCCTTGAACAGCTTGGCCAGACCAACGAAGATCTTGGCGAACTGATTGACCTGCTTGCCTTCCAGACCCAGCTGGAATGCCAGCTCGCGACCCTGGCATGGCAGAGCGCCAACCAGTGGATCGATAGTGGCCTTGAGAATTTTTTCTGGAGTGTCGTGAGCGATTTTCTCGATGTCCACGCCACCTTCGGTGGAAGCCATGAACACGATGCGACGGCTCGAACGGTCAACGACAGCGCCCAGGTACAGCTCTTTAGCGATATCAGTGCACGATTCAACCAGGATCTTGGTGACTGGCTGGCCATTGGCATCAGTCTGGTAAGTCACCAGACGCTTGCCCAGCCACTGCTGTGCGAACGCTTTGGCGTCTTCTTTGCTGCGAACCAGCTTGACGCCGCCCGCTTTACCGCGACCACCGGCGTGGACCTGGGCTTTGACAACCCACTCGCTGCCGCCGATTTTGTCGCAAGCTTCTGCTGCTGCTTCCGGGGTGTCTACTGCGTAACCAGTGGAAACTGGCAGGCCGTATTCAGCGAACAGCTGCTTACCCTGATACTCGTGAAGATTCATGCTTTTTACCGTCTTCGTTAGGTACTGCGCATTCGGCGCTGCGCTCGTTTGAGTGCCGCGCCACCTGTGACTGCTGCTTGCGTAGCTGAGCTACGCAAGACTGCGTCCAGCGGACATTCCGCGGTGAGACTTGCTCGCAAGGCTCACGACGGGCCGTTACCGCCGTGGTTTCTTATTGTGTCTTAACGCTTCTTGCGGTTGGCAATGTGGATGGCACCGCCATTCACAGCCAGAGCAGCTTCGTGCAAGGCTTCAGACAGGGTCGGATGGGAGAAAACCATCATGCCCAGGTCTTCAGCGCTGGTGCCGAATTCCATACCGATCGCGCCCTGCTGAACCAGTTCTGCAGCGCTCGGGCCAATCACGTGCACGCCCAATACGCGGTCAGTCTTGGCATCAGCGATGACCTTGACGAAACCACCGGTATCGTTGGCGGCCATGGCACGGCCGGAAGCGGCGAACGGGAAGGTGCCGACGTTAACTTCAACGCCTTCAGCTTTCAAGGCCTGCTCGGTTTTGCCAACCCACGCGATTTCCGGGTGAGTATAAATAACCGAAGGGATCAGGTCATAGTTCATCTGGGCTTTGTGGCCCTTGATGCGCTCGACAACCATGATGCCTTCTTCCGAAGCTTTGTGAGCCAGCATCATGCCGCGAACCACGTCACCGATGGCGAAAACGCCCGGTACGGTGGTCGCGCAGTGATCGTCAACGTGCACGAAACCGCGCTCGTCGAGGGTCACGCCGCTGTCGGCAGCCAGCAGATCAGTGGTCACCGGACGGCGACCAACGGCTACGATCAGCTTGTCGAAAGTGATGGTCTGTTCGCCGTTGGCATCGGTGTAGTTCACAACGACTTCGTCGCCGTTCACTTTCGAGCCGGTTACGCGAGCGCCCAGTTTGATGTCCAGACCTTGTTTGGTCAGGGTTTTCAGCGCTTCCTTGGAAACAGCGGTGTCCGCTGCCATCAGGAAGGTGTCCAGTGCTTCCAGAACAACGACTTCGGAGCCCAGACGCGACCAGACCGAACCCAGTTCCAGACCGATCACGCCAGCGCCGATCACGCCCAGACGCTTAGGTACGGACTGGAATTCCAGAGCGCCAGTCGAATCAACGATGACTTTCTGATCAACCGGAGCCGGTGGAATGTCGATCGGACGCGAGCCTGGAGCCAGAATGACGTTTTCAGCTTCGATGACTTCAACCGAGCCGTCTGGCTTGGTGACTTCGACTTTCTTGCCAGCCAGCAGTTTGCCGTGGCCCTGGATCGAAGTAACGCCGTTGGCCTTGAACAGGGTGGCAACGCCGCCGGTCAGGTTCTTGACGATGCCAGCCTTGCGGCCAACCATCGCAGCGACGTCCATTTTGACTTCGCCAGTCGAGATACCGTGAACGTTGAAGCTTTCTTTCGCTTCCTTGTATTTCCAGGAGCTGTCGAGCAGCGCCTTGGAAGGAATGCAGCCCACGTTCAGGCAGGTGCCGCCCAGGGCTTGCTTGCCTTCAGCGTCGGTGTACTTCTCGATGCAGGCAGTGGTCAGACCCAGCTGCGCCGCCTTGATGGCAGCCACGTAGCCACCAGGGCCAGCACCGATCACTACTACGTCAAATTTCTGCGACATTCAAAAAATCCTCTTTAGCGAAAAGCTTCAAGCCGCGCGCTGCAGGCTGTACCGCCGTTTCCGGCGATACCCCAACAGCCCGCGACTGCTTCTATCAGATATCCAGCAACAGACGAGCTGGATCTTCCAGCAGGTTCTTGATGGTCACCAGGAAGGTCACAGCTTCTTTGCCATCGATCAGACGGTGATCGTAGGACAGTGCCAGGTACATCATCGGACGGATAACGACCTGACCATTGATGGCCATAGGACGCTGGATGATGTTGTGCATGCCCAGAATCGCTGCCTGCGGCGGGTTGACGATCGGGGTCGACATCATCGAACCGAAGGTACCACCGTTGGTGATGGTGAAGGTACCACCGGTCATCTCGTCCATCGACAGTTTGCCGTCACGGGCTTTCTTGCCGAAGGTGGCGATGCCGCCTTCGATTTCAGCCAGGCTCATCAGTTCGGCGTTACGCAGAACCGGAACCACCAGACCGCGATCGCTGGAAACGGCAACGCCGATGTCCGCGTAGCCGTGGTAAACGATGTCGCCGCCGTCGATCGACGCGTTGACAGCCGGGAAGCGTTTCAGCGCTTCGGTGGCCGCTTTCACGAAGAACGACATGAAGCCCAAGCGTACGCCGTTGTGGGACTTCTCGAACAGATCCTTGTACTTCGAACGCAGGGCCATGACTTCAGTCATGTCGACTTCGTTGAAAGTGGTCAGCATCGCCATGTTCGACTGTGCTTCAACCAGACGCTTGGCCACGGTGGCACGAACGCGGGTCATCGGTACGCGCTTCTCGATGCGGTCGCCAGCGGCGAACACAGGAGCAGCAGCCGAAGGAGCAGCAGCCTTGGCAGGTGCGGCAGCCGGAGCAGCTTTCTTGGCAGCAACAGCAGCAACCACGTCTTCCTTGGTCACACGACCGCCCTTGCCGGTGCCGGCAACGGAAGCGATGTTGATGCCGTTTTCTTCAGCCAGCTTGCGAGCAGCCGGTGCAGCAACAGGATCGTCTTCGCCTTCGGCGGCAGCCGGTGCAGCGGCAGCAGCGGCCGGAGCAGCAGCGGCGGCTGGGGCAGCGGCAGCAGCGCCGCCCGCTTCGATGGAGCCCAGCACTTCGTCGGACAGAACGGTGTCGCCTTCGTTCTTGACGATTGCGCCCAGCACGCCATCAGCGGTAGCCAGAACTTCCAGTACGACTTTGTCGGTTTCGATGTCGACGATCAGGTCGTCGCGCTTGACAGCGTCGCCCGGTTGTTTGTGCCAGGTGGCAACGGTGCCATCGGCAACCGATTCCGGGAAAGTGGGGGCTTTGATCTCGATAGCCATTATCTGTGGTTCCTTAAATTCGGTTTCAGGTGCGCGAAGGCGTTAAATGGTAAACGCGTCTTGCAGGAGTTTTTCCTGCTGCTCGGCGTGCATCGATGCGTAACCACAAGCTGGGGCAGCAGAAGCCTCACGGCCCGCGTACTCAAGTACGAGAGACTTGTCGAGGTTACCGATGCTGCGACGCAAGTGGTGCTGGCTGCAGTACCAGGCGCCCTGGTTCATCGGCTCTTCCTGACACCAAACGGCATTTTTGACGTTGGTGTATGGAGCCAGGACTTCTTTCAAGTCGTCCTCAGGGAATGGATACAGCTGCTCGATACGCACGATGGCGATATCTTCACGGCCTTCGGCACGGCGTTTTTCCAGCAGGTCGTAGTAGACCTTGCCGCTACACAGAACAACGCGCTCGACCTTTTTCGGGTCCAGTGCATCGATTTCCGGGATCACGGTCTGGAACGAACCTTCGGCCAGATCTTCCAGGGTCGAGATGGCCAGCTTGTGGCGCAGCAGCGACTTCGGCGTCAGCACGATCAACGGCTTGCGCAGCGGACGAATCACCTGACGACGCAGCAAGTGGTAGATCTGTGCTGGCGTAGTCGGTACGGCAACCTGAATGTTGTGCTCGGCGCACAATTGCAGGTAACGCTCAAGACGTGCCGAGCTGTGCTCAGGGCCCTGACCTTCGTAACCGTGTGGCAGCAACATGGTCAGACCGCAGAGACGGCCCCACTTGTGCTCGCCGCTGGTGATGAACTGGTCGATTACAACCTGTGCACCGTTGGCGAAGTCGCCGAACTGGGCTTCCCAGATCACCAGCGCATCCGGCGTGGTGGTCGAGTAACCGTATTCGAAGGCCAGTACCGCTTCTTCCGACAGGAACGAGTCGTACAGGTCAAAGCGTGGCTGACCGTCGTACAGGTGCTGCAGCGGAATGTAGGTGCCCGCGTCTTTCTGGTTGTGCAGCACAGCGTGACGGTGCGAGAACGTACCGCGGCCGATGTCCTGACCGGTCATACGGATCGGGTGACCTTCGAACGCCAGGGTCGCGTACGCCATGGTTTCGGCGTAACCCCAGTTGATCGGCAGGCCGCCGGCTTGCATCTTCTGACGGTCTTCGTAGATCTTCGCGACCTGACGCTGAACCACGAAGCCTTCCGGAATTTCCAGCAGCTTGGCGGACAGTTCTTGCAGGGTCTTCAGATCAAAGCGAGTGTCGTGACGCGCAGTCCAGGCGTGGCCCAGATACGGACGCCAGTCCACGAACAGCTCTTTGTTCGGCTCTTTGACCAGCGATTTCACTACGTGCAGACCGTTGTCCAGCGCGTTGCGGTATTCATCGACTTTCGCCTGAACACGCTCTGCGTCCAGCACACCGCCCTGGGTCAGACGATCAGCGTACAGCTCACGGGTGGTGCGCTGTTTGGTGATCTGCTGATACATCAGAGGCTGGGTGCCGCTAGGCTCGTCAGCTTCGTTGTGGCCGCGACGACGGTAGCAGACCAGGTCGATCACCACGTCACGCTTGAACTGCATGCGGTAGTCGATGGCCAGCTGGGTCACGAACAATACGGCTTCCGGATCATCACCATTCACATGGAGGATCGGCGCCTGGATCATCTTCGCGACGTCGGTGGCGTACTCGGTGGAGCGCGAGTCCAGCGGGTTGCTGATGGTGAAACCGACCTGGTTGTTGATCACGATGTGCACGGTACCGCCGGTCTTGAAACCGCGGGTCTGCGACATCTGGAAGGTTTCCATGACCACGCCCTGACCTGCGAATGCAGCGTCACCGTGGATGGAGATCGGCAGAACCTTCTCGCCAGTGGCGTCATTACGACGATCCTGACGGGCGCGCACCGAACCTTCGACCACCGGGGAAACGATTTCCAGGTGGGACGGGTTGAACGCCATGGCCAGGTGAACTTCACCGCCGGCGGTCATCACGTTGGACGAGAAGCCCTGGTGATACTTAACGTCACCGGAACCCAGCTCGACCTTCTTCTTGCCTTCGAACTCGTCGAACAGCTCGCGCGGGTTCTTGCCGAAGGTGTTGACCAGCACGTTCAGACGGCCACGGTGGGCCATGCCGATGACGACTTCCTTGGTGCCGTAGGAACCGGAACGCTGGATCAGTTCGTCGAGCATCGGAATCAGGCTTTCGCCGCCTTCCAGACCGAAACGCTTGGTGCCCGGGTATTTGGTGCCCAGGTATTTTTCCAGGCCTTCACCGGCGGTTACGCGCTCAAGCAGGTGGCTCTTGATGTCGGCGGAGTACGTCGGACGACCACGCACGCTTTCCAGACGCTGCTGGAACCACTGGCGCTGCTCGGAATCGGTGATGTGCGTAAATTCAGCGCCGATGGTGCGGCAATATGTCTGCTGCAACGCTTCGTGAATTTCGCGTAGGCTCGCTTCCTCTTTGCCGATGAACAGGTCGCCGGCACGGAAGGTCGTATCAAGATCGGCATTGGTCAAGCCGTAATGATTGATCGACAGGTCTGCAGGTGCAGGACGCTGCCACAGCCCCAGCGGGTCAAGCTGGGCTGCCTGGTGGCCACGCATACGGTAGGCCTGGATCAATCGCAACACTTCAACTTGCTTCTTCTCGTGCTCACTGCTCACGCTGCCGGCGGAAACCGGTTGGGCGCGGCGCTGGTTCTTTGCCAGCAGCACGAAATGATCGCGAATCGTGGAGTGCGAAACATCAGTGGCAGAGTTGCCGTCGGCAGGCAACTTCTGAAAGTAGGTGCGCCACTCTTCTGGCACAGCGTTAGGGTCGTGCAGGTAGAGCTCATAAAGCTCTTCCACATAGGCAGCGTTTCCACCTGAAAGGTAGGCGCTGTTCCACATGCGCTGCATCACGCTTTCTTGCATGCTTGGTCACCCTCGGTTAGGGGAACACCATCGATGTCGACACCGAGCAAACTTGCAGAAGTCCGAATGCAGCGACTAAAACAAGCCACTTAGGATCACACTGATAGTCCGGGTACCAGCCCGGATGCCCCTGCTTGTCTCATTTCTTCAAAATAAGAGCGGCAGCTTGTGGCTACTGCTCTGGTTATAGCCATGACGCGGGTTGAAGCCCGCGCCACAGCCTCTACGGTACAGCGGTTACAGCAGCTGAATCACACGCCGCTCGAAAGCAGCATGTTACGGATGTGACCGATGGCCTTAGTCGGGTTCAGGCCTTTCGGACATACGTTGACGCAGTTCATGATGCCCCGGCAGCGGAAGACGCTGAACGGGTCATCGAGCGAAGCCAGACGCTCGGATGTCTTGGTGTCACGGCTGTCTGCCAGGAAGCGATAAGCTTGCAGCAGCGCAGCTGGACCCAGGAACTTGTCCGGATTCCACCAGAAGGACGGGCAAGAGGTCGAGCAGCAAGCGCACAGGATGCACTCGTACAGACCGTCGAGTTTTTCACGCTCTTCTGGCGACTGCAGACGCTCGATGGCCGGAGCCGGCGTGTCGTTCTGCAGGTAAGGCTTCACCTTCTCGTATTGCTTGTAGAAGATGCTCATATCGACGACCAGGTCACGGATAACCGGCAAACCTGGCAGCGGACGAACGATCAGCTTGTTACCTTTTACAACGGCGGACAGCGGCGTGATGCACGCCAGACCGTTTTTACCGTTGATGTTCATGCCGTCGGAGCCGCAGACGCCTTCACGGCAAGAGCGACGATAGGAGAAACCCTCGTCCTGCTCTTTGATCAGAGCCAGCACGTCCAGCACCATCAGGTCTTTACCACCGGTATCGACCTGGAATTCCTGCATGAACGGCGCAGCGTCCTGATCAGGGTTGTAGCGATAAACACTGACATTCAACATGGCGGTCACCCTTAATAAGTCCGGACTTTAGGTTCGAAAGTCGGAACAGTCTTCGGCGAGAAGTTCACGGCACGTTTGGTGACGCGCTTGTCACCCGGGAAGTACAGGGTGTGGCACAGCCAGTTTTCGTCATCACGATCTTCAAAGTCTTCACGGGCGTGAGCACCGCGGGACTCTTTACGTACTTCGGCCGCGATGGCGGTAGCTTCAGCCACTTCCAGCAGGTTTTGCAGTTCCAGCGCTTCGATACGTGCAGTGTTGAACGCCTGCGACTTATCGTTGATCTTCACGTTGGCGATACGCTTGCGCAGATCGGCCAGCTGAGCAATACCCTTCTGCATGTAT
The DNA here is from genome assembly GCF_054682705.1 of Pseudomonas sp. H1_D05. Lineage (NCBI taxonomy): Bacteria > Pseudomonadati > Pseudomonadota > Gammaproteobacteria > Pseudomonadales > Pseudomonadaceae > Pseudomonas > Pseudomonas sp. H1_D05. The sequence goes on along the minus strand of NZ_CP162825.1, from coordinate 3,705,830 downwards.
TCGCCAGTACGGAATACACCGAAGTAGTTCTGCATGCAGCTCTGCAGTTCGCGACGCAGGGTAGCGACGTCTTCGCCGTCAGTACGGCTGTTCAGTGCGTTCAGGCGCGACAGGGCAGCTTCGATGTCGGCTTCGGTAGCGTCGTCGTATTCGATGCCGTCGGTCAGGGCTTTTTCCAGGTGCAGGCCGGCAGCGCGGCCGAATACCACCAGGTCGAGCAGCGAGTTGCCGCCCAGACGGTTGGCACCGTGAACCGATACGCAAGCCACTTCACCTACCGCGAACAGACCAGGAATGATCTGATCCACGCCATCGGCGTTCTGGGTGATCGCCTGGCCATGGATGTTGGTGGCAACGCCGCCCATCATATAGTGGCAAGTCGGAACAACCGGAACCGGCGCAACAACCGGGTCAACGTGGGCGAAAGTCTTCGACAGTTCGCAGATGCCTGGCAGACGGCTGTGCAGCACTTCCTCGCCCAGGTGGTCGAGTTTGAGCATCACGTGGTCGCCATTCGGACCGCAACCGTTGCCGGCGATGATTTCTTTAACCATCGAGCGAGCAACCACGTCACGACCGGCAAGGTCTTTGGCGTTCGGAGCATAACGCTCCATGAAACGCTCGCCGTGCTTGTTGATCAGGTAACCACCTTCACCACGGCAACCTTCTGTAACCAGTACACCGGCACCGGCGATGCCGGTCGGGTGGAACTGCCACATTTCGATGTCTTGTACCGGTACGCCAGCACGCAGAGCCATGCCGACGCCGTCACCGGTGTTGATCAGGGCGTTGGTGGTGGAAGCGTAGATACGACCTGCACCGCCGGTAGCCAATACGGTGGCTTTGGCGCGGATGTAGGAAGTTTCGCCAGTTTCGATGCAGATCGCGATCACACCGACGAAATCGCCTTCCTGGTTCTTCACCAGGTCGACAGCGTAGTACTCGTTCAGGAACGTGGTACCGGCTTTCAGGTTGCCCTGATAAAGGGTGTGCAGCAGGGCGTGACCGGTACGGTCGGAAGCCGCGCAAGTACGCGCAGCCTGGCCGCCTTTACCGTAGTCCTTGGACTGACCACCGAACGGACGCTGGTAGATACGGCCTTGTTCGGTACGCGAGAACGGCAGACCCATGTGGTCCAGCTCGAAAACCGCGGCCGGGCCTTCCTGACACATGTATTCGATAGCGTCCTGGTCACCGATGTAGTCGGAGCCCTTGACGGTATCGTACATGTGCCAGCGCCAGTCATCGTTCGGGTCAGCAGACGCGATCGCGCACGTGATGCCGCCCTGAGCGGATACAGTGTGCGAACGGGTCGGGAAAACCTTGGTGATCACGGCAGTCTTGTGACCACCCTGCGCCAGTTGCAGCGCAGCGCGCATGCCGGCACCGCCACCACCAATAATGATGGCGTCGAAAGAAATCGTTGGAATGTTAGCCATGACTCAGATACCCCAGAGAATCTGCACACCCCAGACGAAGTAAGCGAACATCGCAACGCCGCATACTGCCTGGAAAAGGAAACGTATCGCCGTTGCGGACTTGCCGAACGCCATCGGCGTCAGGTAGTCAGTCGCGATGGTCCACATGCCAACCCAGGCGTGAGCGCCGAGAGCAACAAGGGCCAGGAGGCTGAAAATACGCATCCCGTTGTGGGCGAACAGTTCATGCCACTGGGCATACTCGAGGCCAGGGTGGGCCACGACGTATCCGATCAGAAAGATGAAGTAAGCCGCGAGAACGACCGCAGACACACGTTGCGCCATCCAGTCATAGAGGCCCGAACGCGACAGGTTCGTGACGTTAGTTACCATATCCAAACTCCTGCCAGAACGATTACCACCACGGAAACGGCGATAACGATTTTCGAGCCCAGCTTGCCGCCTTCCAGCGTCTCACCGATGCCCATGTCCATGATCAAATGGCGCACACCGGCTACCAGGTGATACAGCAGAGCGGACAGGATGCCCCAAATCACTAGCTTGGCTAGCGGACTGGTCAGACACGCTTTCACCTGACCGAAGCCTTCCTCGGAACTGAGCGACTTGTCCAATGCATAAAGCATGATGGCAAGGCACACGAAGAGGATGACACCGGAGATACGGTGAAGAATGGACGTGTAAGCAGTGACTGGGAGTTTGATGGTCCTTAGGTCTAGGTTTACAGGTCGTTGGCTTTTCACGGCTTTTTTTTCACACTGAAGAGCCCCTAACAATCAGGGCAAAGTTGTTGGGGAGTGCACTGGTCAGGTAACCACCACCCAGGGATGCGACCCCCAATGAAAGCAAGCCCAAAAGCCCTTGGCGGTCGGTGGCCGAGTATAGACAGTTAGGCTACTAATGACAACGCAATCACCTACCCCAAATAGCTGATTGCACAAGTCGTATAAAAGGCGTAAATGGCAGTCAATTTCGAGGAAAAAGTGCGCTTAAAGCCTTCTGGAGCAAGACTTTAGGCAAATTGACATTCGAATTTATCTCACTATAGTGGTGCGGGCCCTGCGTGGGGGGTCTGTCTGATGGTTCAAGCATAAATAGGAGGCCACATGGCTGACAAAAAAGCGCAGTTGATCATCGAGGGCGCAGCCCCCGTCGAGCTGCCCATTTTAACCGGCACCGTTGGTCCCGATGTAATCGATGTTCGGGGCCTGACGGCCACGGGCCGCTTCACTTTCGACCCAGGCTTCATGTCGACCGCCTCGTGCGAGTCGAAGATCACCTATATCGACGGCGACAACGGCATTCTGTTGCACCGCGGCTACCCGATCGAACAACTGGCTGAAAAGTCGGACTACCTGGAAACCTGCTACCTGCTGCTCAACGGCGAACTGCCGACCGCAGAACAGAAGGCCCAGTTCGTCAGCACCGTGAAAAACCACACGATGGTTCACGAGCAGTTGAAAACCTTCTTCAACGGTTTCCGTCGCGACGCCCACCCGATGGCCGTCATGTGCGGTGTAGTCGGCGCCCTCTCGGCCTTCTACCACGACTCCCTGGACATCAATAACCCGCAGCATCGCGAAATTTCCGCGATCCGTCTGGTTGCCAAGATGCCGACCCTGGCAGCGATGGTTTACAAGTACTCCATGGGACAGCCCATGATGTACCCGCGCAACGACCTGACGTACGCGGAAAACTTCCTGCACATGATGTTCAACACCCCGTGCGAGATCAAACCGATCAGCCCGGTGCTCGCCAAGGCCATGGACCGGATCTTCATCCTCCACGCCGACCACGAGCAGAACGCCTCGACTTCCACCGTGCGTCTGGCCGGCTCCTCGGGTGCCAACCCGTTCGCCTGTATCGCCGCCGGTATCGCCGCACTGTGGGGCCCTGCCCACGGCGGTGCGAACGAAGCCGTATTGACCATGCTTGACGAGATTGGCGATGTTTCGAACATCGACAAGTTCATCGCCAAGGCCAAGGATAAGAACGATTCGTTCAAACTGATGGGCTTCGGTCACCGCGTTTACAAGAACCGCGACCCTCGCGCGACTGTGATGAAGCAGACCTGCGACGAAGTACTGAAAGAACTGGGCATCAACAACGATCCGCAACTCGAACTGGCCATGCGCCCGGAAGAGATCGCGCTGACCGACCCGTACTTCATCGAACGCTCGCTGTACCCGAACGTCGACTTCTATTCGGGGATCATCCTCAAGGCGATCGGCATTCCGACCAGCATGTTCACCGTGATTTTCGCGCTGGCACGTACTGTTGGCTGGATCTCCCACTGGAAAGAAATGCTCTCCAGCCCTTACAAGATTGGCCGTCCGCGCCAGTTGTACACCGGCTACGAGTCGCGTGACATTACCAAGCTGGAAGACCGCAAATAAGATTTGTCTTGCGATAACGTCTTAAGTTGTATCGGGAACGGCCTCTATTTATATAGGGGCCGTTTTTGTTTGTCTGGGCTTTGGGATTGGGATTGGGATTGGGATTGGGGGCATATCCGTTGCTGAGGGTGTTGCCGCTGGCGGTTTCGCTCTTACAGCGAGTCCCTTTTTCAAACGCCAAAAAGGAACCAAAAGGCTTTGCCCCGGCGTACGGCACTTCGCTGAGGCTCAGTGTTCCCTCGCTACGGTGTCCATCCGGGGGCATCGCCTACGGTTTGCTTCGCTGCACCTCCTCTCGATGTGTTCGACTTCGTCGAACGGCGCTGCGCGCCTAACCCCCGGATGAACACCTACGCTCGGCCTGCCGATGGGGCAAAAGATCAAAAACCAAAGCCAAAGCCAAAGCAAGATCACAAGCCAGATCAAGAGCCCCTCACCCTAGCCCTCTCCCGGAGGGAGAGGGGACTGACCGAGGTGTTTGGGAGAGGTACGCCGACGTGCAATACCGCGTTGAACTCAGGCTCTGAGAAGCAAACGAATCGGCCCATCACCCTCCCTGAGAGAGAGGGGACTAACTGAGGTATTTGAGAGAGCTACGCCGACTTGCGATACCGCGTTGAACTCAGGCTCTAAAAAGCAAACAAATCAGCCCCATTTCCTTCCACTACCGGAGGGAGAGGGGACTGACCGAGGTGTTTGGGAGAGGTACGCCGACGTGCAATACCGCGTTGAACACAAATTTTGAAAAGCTCACCATCGGCTCCCTCTCCCTCGGGAGAGGGCTGGGGTGAGGGGCGAATCCAACACAAAACCACAGCCGACCGCGCTGTGCTCTTCACCACTCAACAGGATGAGCGTTAGCTCGGCTGCAGCTCTTGATCTGTAAGGCGACGTCGGAAGGCTGAGTGGAGGGATTGATCCGGACGGGGGAGCGCAGCGACCGTTTGGCGCAGCCAAACACAGCGAGAGGAGGTGCAGCGAAGCAAACCGTAGGCGCTGCGCCCGGATCGATCCCGCAGCGAAGGAACCCCGAGCCCCGGCGAGCGGGCCGCACGTAGGAGCAAGCGTTTTTTTGCTTACTTTTTTTAGGCGTTTGTAAAAAAAGTGAGTCGCCGTAAGGGCGAAACCCTAATCAGCCGTTACCGCAGCAACGGATATGTACACAGCTCTAGCCGATAACCGCCCAATAAAAATGCCCCGATCTCTCAACCGGGGCATTCAGCACAACATTACAAAACCATCAAACCATCAATGCGAAACCGCCCCACTCGCCCCCAACCCAGTCTGCGAACGCACAAACTGCGGGAAGAACAGCGCCCGCTCGTTATCCGCAGCCGTCGACTTGTCAGTAATCGAGAAGAACCAGATCCCGACAAAAGCAATGATCATCGAAAACAACGCCGGATACTCGTAAGGGAAGATTGCCTTCTCATGATGCAGAATCTGCACCCAGATGGTCGGGCCAAGGATCATCAAGCCCACCGCACTCACCAGACCCAACCAGCCACCAATCATCGCGCCCCGAGTGGTCAGCTTCTTCCAGTACATCGAAAGCAACAGCACCGGGAAGTTACAGCTGGCAGCGATCGAGAACGCCAAGCCCACCATGAACGCAATGTTCTGGCTTTCGAACAAGATACCCAAGCCAATAGCCAGAATACCCAGCGCAACCGTGGTGATCTTCGAAACGCGAATCTCATCCTTGTCGTTAGCCTTGCCCTTCTTGATCACGCTGGCATACAGATCGTGAGAGACCGCCGAAGCACCGGCCAGGGTCAGACCCGCCACTACCGCCAGAATGGTCGCAAACGCTACAGCCGAGATAAAGCCCAGGAAAATACTGCCGCCCACCGCGTCAGCCAGGTGCACCGCCGCCATGTTATTGCCGCCGAGCAGAGCGCCCGCCGCATCTTTGAAGGCCGGGTTGGTGCTGACCAGCAGGATCGCGCCGAAGCCGATGATGAACGTCAGGATGTAGAAGTAACCAATGAAGCCAGTGGCGTAGAGCACGCTCTTACGCGCTTCTTTGGCGTCACTCACGGTGAAGAAACGCATCAGAATGTGCGGCAGGCCAGCGGTACCGAACATCAGTGCCAGGCCGAGGGAGAACGCCGATACCGGATCTTTCACCAAACCGCCCGGGCTCATGATCGCCTCACCTTTCGGGTGAACCTTGATCGCCTCGGAGAACAGCATGTTGAAGTCGAAGTTGACGTGCTTCATCACCATCAGCGCCATGAACGAGGCACCGGACAGCAGCAGCACCGCCTTGATGATCTGCACCCAGGTGGTCGCCAGCATGCCGCCGAACAGCACGTACATGCACATCAGGATACCGACCAGAATCACCGCCACGTAGTAGTCGAGACCGAACAGCAGCTGGATCAGCTTGCCGGCACCAACCATTTGCGCGATCAGGTAGAACGCCACCACCACCAGCGAGCCGCAGGCCGATAGCGTGCGGATCTGGGTTTGCCCGAGGCGGTAGGACGCCACGTCGGCAAAGGTGTATTTCCCCAGGTTACGCAGACGCTCGGCGATCAGGAACAGAATGATCGGCCAGCCCACCAGGAAGCCGATCGAGTAGATCAGGCCATCGTAGCCGGAGGTGAACACCAGCGCGGAAATCCCCAGGAAGGAAGCCGCGGACATGTAGTCACCGGCAATCGCCAGACCGTTCTGGAAACCGGTGATTTTGCCGCCCGCCGCGTAGTAGTCGGCAGCCGACTTGTTACGCTTGGACGCCCAGTAAGTGATGCACAGGGTCGCACCGACGAACACCACGAACATGGCAATCGCCGCGACATTGAGCGGTTGTTTGTGAACTTCACCGGTCAGGGCGTCAGCGGCCCAGACCGCAGGCGCGAACGCCGAGATGCTCAGAAGAGCCAGTAGACGCCGGATCATTGCTGAGCCTCCTTGAGAATCGCATTGTTCAGGTCGTCAAACTCGCCATTGGCGCGGCGCACATAGATACCGGTCAGGACGAAGGCCGAGACAATCAGACCGACACCGATCGGAATGCCCCAGGTAATCGAAGATTCAGGACTGAGTTTCGCCCCGAGCACTTGCGGCCCGTAAGCGATCAACAGAATGAATGCGGAGTACAGCCCGAGCATGATTGCCGAGAGAATCCAGGCGAATCGTTCCCTTTTCTGAACCAGCTCCTTGAATCGGGGACTGTTTTGAATCGAGAGGTAAATGCTGTCGTTCATTGTTTTTATCCTCGCAGCACAGATTATTGTTGGAACATAGCTAATGTATGCGGCTGCGAGCGCGGTAACAGACGACCTTAGTAGTAGAACGCCATGACACTTTTGCCAATTTCCGGTACACACAAAACAACTGTGGGAGCGAGCTTGCTCGCGAAGGCGTCGGATCAGTCGATATTTGCATCAACTGACAGATCGCATTCGCGAGCAGGCTCGCTCCCACAGGGTTAGGCGGTGTGGCGGTTATTTGGTCCAGTCAGCCACGCGATCCGGGTGTTTGGCCACCCAATCCTTGGCCGCGGCTTCAGGTTTGGCACCGTCCTGAATCGCCAGCATGACTTCGCCGATTTCGTCTTTCGACGCCCACTGGAAGTTCTTCAGGAACTTGGCCACTTCCGGCGCCTTGGTTGCCAGCTCTTTGCTGCCGATGCTGTTCACGGTTTCAGCTGCGCCATACACGCCTTTCGGGTCGTCGAGGAAGCGCAGTTTCCACTTGGCGAACATCCAGTGCGGCACCCAACCCGTGACGGCGATGGATTCGTTTTTCTTCTCGGCACGGGTCAGCTCGGCAATCATGCCGGCGCCCGAACTGGCTTTGAGGCTGTATTTGTCGAGGCCGTAATCCTTGATCGCCTGATCAGTCTTGAGCATTACGCCTGACCCGGCATCGATGCCGACGATACGGTTTTTGAAGGTGTCGTCGGTTTTCAGGTCTTCGATCGACTTGGCTTTTACATACTCCGGCACGATCAGGCCGATTTTCGCATCCTTGAAGTTCGGGCCGTAATCGACGACCAGATCCTTGTTTTTCGTCCAGTATTCGCCGTGGGTCACGGGCAGCCAGGCCGAAAGCATGGCGTCGAGTTTGCCGGTGGCTACGCCCTGCCACATGATCCCGGTGGCAACGGCTTGCAGTTTCACGTCGTAGCCGAGTTTCTGCTTGATCACTTCAGCCGCTACGTGGGTGGTCGCAACGCTGTCGGACCAGCCGTCAACGTAACCGATGTTCAGGGTCTGTTTTTCTGCGCTGGCGAAAGTGGAACTCATCGCAAGCACCACAGCGGCACCTGCGCCTAAAAGTCGTCGCATCTTCATCGTTACTTCCCCGAAATGCTGCGCCCGACGGATGCCGGGCATCGTCAACGTATTGTTATGGTGCACAGCGCCCCCATCACGCCTGACCGCAAACCAACTCGAACATCAGCGGAGTACTGATGCCTTGATCATCAACCTGACGCCGCAGGCGACCTGCTCTGTCAGCGACCTCAAGGCAACGAGAAACGACATCAGAAGGCCATTAATCGCGGCTATATAAATGACGCCAAATAATCCGCCCGAACTTTGCATGTGCAAATCATGCCGGTCACCAACCCCTCTATAAATGCAGGTAACATGCCTCGCTTTGCAGCCACTCGGCCTGACCATGTCCGCGACTTCCCGCTTCCCCTTTCTGCCTTATCTCTTCGCCTGCCTGCTCGGGCTGTTTGCCCTCGGCGGCTTCTGGTACGGCCTCGGCCAACCAGTGATCCTGCCCGACGCCGCGACCCCGACGCATAAATTGCAGTGCGCCTCCTACACCCCGTTCGATAAAGACCAATCGCCGTTCGACGTGCCGTTCAAACTGCGCCCGGAGCGCATGGACGCCGACCTCGCATTGCTGGCGACACGCTTTGAGTGCATACGCACTTACTCGATGACGGGCCTTGAGGCGCTGCCGGATCTGGCGCGCAAACACGGCTTGAAATTGATGATCGGCGCGTGGGTCAACAGCAACCCGGTGGACACCGAAAAGGAAGTCGACCTGCTGATCAAATCGGCCAACGCCAACGCGGATGTGGTCAGTGCAGTGATCGTCGGCAACGAGGCGCTGCTGCGCAAGGAAGTCACCGGCGCGCAACTGGCCCGATTGATCAACAAGGTCAAAAGTCAGGTCAAGCAACCGGTCACGTACGCCGATGTCTGGGAGTTCTGGCTCAAGCATCCTGAAGTCGCGCCAGCGGTGGACTTTCTGACAATTCATTTGCTGCCGTACTGGGAAGATGATCCGTCGAACATCGATGTCGCCCTGCAGCATGTGGCGGATGTGCGCCAGGTGTTCGGTAATAAATTCGCACCGAAAGACGTGATGATCGGCGAAACCGGCTGGCCGAGCGAAGGCCGTCAGCGCGAAACCGCCCTGCCGAGTCGGGTCAATGAGGCCAAATTCATTCGTGGTTTTGTCGCGATGGCCGAGAAGGAAGGCTGGCATTACAACCTGATCGAAGCCTTCGACCAGCCGTGGAAGCGCGGCAGTGAAGGCGCAGTCGGTGGCTATTGGGGCTTGTTCGATGCCGACCGTCACGACAAGGGTGTGCTGGCCGGGCCGGTGACCAACGTCCCCTATTGGAAGGAATGGCTGGCGGTCGGTGGTTTGATTTTTCTTGGCACGCTGATCCTTGGCGGTCGCGTTCGCACTACACGCTCGGCGTTGGTATTGCCGCTGCTGGGTGCCCTCGCCGCTTGCTCGATTGGTGCCTGGGGTGATCTCGCACGGGTAACCACGCGGTTTGCCAGTGAGTGGTTGTGGGTCGGCTTGCTGACGGTGTTGAATCTGTTGGTTCTGGCGCACACTGCGTTGACGTTGAGCGCCCGTACTGGCTGGCGTGAGCGGGCATTCAATCTATTGGAGCGCCGCGCGGGCTGGCTGGTCGCAGCGGCAGGTTTTGCCGCAGCAGTAATGATGCTGGAGATGGTCTTCGATCCGCGTTATCGCAGCTTTGCGAGCATGGCGTTCGTGCTGCCGGCGCTGGTTTATCTGTGCCGGCCGGTGAGCGTGCCGCGTCGGGAAATTGCCCTGCTGACGTTTATTGTCGGCGCGGGGATTGCGCCGCAGTTGTATCAGGAAGGCCTGCAGAATCAGCAGGCGTGGGGTTGGGCGTTGGTGAGTGTGTTGATGGTGGCTGCTTTGTGGCGCTGCCTTCGCGTTCGCAAGGTCTGATTTTCAGCGAGGCTAAAGACCTCTTCGCGAGCAAGCTCGCTCCCACAGGAGAATGCATTCCAAATGTGGGAGCGAGCTTGCTCGCGAAGACTGACTGTCAGGCGCTGCGGGACTCCCGGACCAGACGCAACCCGGCAATCACCAGCGCAAACACCGCCAACGTGGTGTTGTACAACGCCAGCGCCGGCGCCCCAAACACCAGCGCCAGCACCGCCAGCCACCACCCTGCCCGCCCCGGCAAGACAAAACCGATCAACGCCGCACCCAACGCCGTCCAGCCCAGCACCTTGAAGTGAATCATCAACCCAAGGTTCGAGCGCACCTGACATTCCCAGCGACTGGCCTCATCCACGCAGATGCCCACCCACTTTCCGTCTTCCATAAAGCCATAACGCGCGCCATAACTGGCGGCCAGCCACAACGGCAACAGAATGAGCAGCAAAATCACGGGCAAACGGCGGGACATGAAACACTCCAATCTTTGGAAATCGGCGGCCAGCTTAATCTGCCGCCAGCCGTGTGCAAGAACTAACAACTGTTAACTGTTCATTCAGGGCGTGCAAAGTGTATCGTCCAGCTACTATTACTCCGAATTCTGCCTGTTTGGTGCCGCAGCATGGCACTTTGGCGCAACCCCGGTGGTCATAGCCTGCGAACTTCATTCGGCACCTTCCTCTAAGGGATCTAGTCATGCTCCGTTCCTTGCGCTTCGCCGCGCTGTTCAGCGGCCTTATTTTGAGTGCGTCCGCACTGGCGGTGGATATCGATGCCGCCAGTTATGGCTACCCCCTGACCAACCCGTTCGAGGCGACCATCGCCACGACGCCGCCGGACTTGCGCCCGGAATTGCCGCTGGACGACGACATCAATCAGTCGGACCGCAGCCTGACGTTGCGCCCGGAGCGAGAGTTCATCCTGCCGGATAACTTCTGGGCGGTGAAAAAACTCACCTATCGCATCGCCACCCAGGACAAACCGGCACCGCTGATCTTCCTGATCGCCGGCACCGGCGCGCGTTATGACAGCACCCTCAACGAATACCTGAAAAAGCTCTACTACAAGGCCGGCTACCACGTCGTGCAATTGTCGTCGCCGACCAGTTTCGACTTCATCAGCGCCGCCTCGCGCTTCGCGACCCCGGGCGTGACCAAGGAAGACGCCGAGGACATGTATCGAGTGATGCAGGCCGTGCGCGCGCAGAACCCGAAACTGCCGGTGACCGAGTACTACCTGACCGGTTACAGCCTCGGCGCCCTTGATGCCGCCTTCGTCGCGCATCTGGACGAGACGCGCCGCAGCTTCAACTTCAAGAAAGTCCTGCTGCTCAATCCGCCGGTCAACCTCTACACCTCGGTGACCAACCTCGACAAGTTGGTGCAAACCGAGGTGAAAGGCATCAACAACAGCACCACGTTCTATGAACTGGTGCTGTCGAAGTTGACCCGCTACTTCCAGCAGAAAGGCTACATCGACCTCAACGATGCACTGCTCTACGACTTCCAGCAGTCCAAGCAGCACCTGACCAACGAACAGATGGCGATGCTGATCGGCACCTCGTTCCGCTTCTCGGCGGCCGACATTGCCTTCACCTCGGATCTGATCAACCGTCGCGGCCTGATCACCCCGCCGAAGTTCCCGATCACAGAAGGCACCAGCCTCACGCCGTTCCTCAAGCGTGCGCTGCAGTGCGACTTCGACTGCTACCTGACCGAACAGGTGATCCCGATGTGGCGTGCGCGCACTGACGGCGGCAGCCTGCTGCAACTGATCGATCAGGTCAGTCTGTATGCGCTGAAGGATTACCTGCATGACAGCCCGAAAATCGCCGTGATGCACAACGCCGACGACGTGATCCTCGGCCCGGGCGATCTCGGTTTCCTGCGTAAAACGTTCGGTGATCGTCTGACCGTTTATCCACTGGGCGGCCATTGCGGCAACCTTAACTACCGCGTCAACAGCGACGCCATGCTGGAGTTCTTCCGTGGCTAAATATCTCCTGCTGATGGCAGCGCTCCTCTGCGCAGGCGTGGCCCAGGCCGACAACAGTAAAGCCAACGCGCCGGTCGTCGTCGACAGCGACGGCTTCAAAGAGCCACTGTCCAAACTCAAGTTCAACCCGGGGCTGGATCAGCGCGAATTCGAGCGTTCGACGCTCAACGCGCTGAACGTCTACGACCCGCTGGAGTCGTGGAACCGTCGGGTTTACCACTTCAACTACCGCTTCGACCAATGGGTGTTCCTGCCGGTGGTCGATGGCTATCGCTACATCACGCCGAGTTTTGTGCGTACCGGGGTAAGCAACTTCTTCAACAACCTCGGTGACGTGCCGAACCTGGTCAACAGCCTGTTGCAGTTCAAAGGTCAGCGCTCGATGGAAACCACCGCGCGCCTGCTGCTCAACACCACCATCGGCATTGCCGGCCTTTGGGACCCAGCGACCGCCATGGGCCTGCCGCGCCAGAGCGAAGACTTCGGCCAGACCCTGGGCTTCTACGGTGTACCGGGCGGCGCCTACTTCGTGTTGCCAATCCTCGGCCCGTCGAACATCCGCGACACCGCCGGTCTTGCTGTGGATTACACCGCCGAATCAGCGATCAACTTCCTCAACGTCTCGGAAGTCAGCTCCAACCACCCGGAAATCTGGGCCCTGCGCGCGGTCGACAAGCGCTACCAGACCAGCTTCCGCTACGGCCAGATGAACTCGCCGTTCGAGTACGAGAAGGTGCGTTACGTGTATACCGAAGCGCGTAAGTTGCAGATCGCCGAGTAAAAACGGCAGGCACAAAAAAGGGCCATTCGATGCGAGTCGAATGGCCCTTTTTCATGGCATCAGCTGAATCCAATGTGGGAGCGAGCTTGCTCGCGAATGCGGTAGTCCAGTCAACATTTAAGTCGACTGATACTCCGCTTTCGCGAGCAAGCTCGCTCCCACATTTGTTTTGTGTCGCTGGTTAGCCCTTCACGGCTTTCCAGATTTTGCCGACAACGGAAACCACCGCCAACACCACCGCACCGGCAATAATCCCCGCCACACCATTGAGCAACATCGGCACCGCAAACCCGGCACTCCCCGCCGCGGCGCCAACGCCTTCAATCCAGTCATGCACGACCGGCACGCCATGGGTGAGGATGCCGCCACCGACCAGGAACATCGCCGCCGTGCCGACCACCGACAGGGTTTTCATCATGTACGGCGCGGCACTGAGAATGGCGCTGCCGATTTTCTTCGCCAACTGCCCAGGCTTTTGCGTCAGCCACAAGCCGAGGTCGTCGAGTTTGACGATGCCCGCCACCAGTCCATAAACGCCCACCGTCATCACAATCGCGATACCGGACATGACGATCACTTGCTGAGTCAGCGAAGCAGTAGCCACGGTGCCCAGGGTGATCGCGATGATTTCTGCGGAAAGGATAAAGTCAGTGCGGATCGCGCCTTTGATCTTGTCTTTCTCGTAGGCCACCAGATCGGTCGCCGGATCGGCTACCGCCTCAGTCAGTTGCGCATGTTCGACCTCGTCTTCAGCCTTGCTGTGCAGAAACTTGTGCGCAAGCTTCTCAAAACCCTCAAAGCACAGATACGCACCGCCGACCATCAACAATGGCGTCACCAGCCACGGCACGAACGCACTGATCGCCAGCGCCGATGGCACCAGAATCAGTTTGTTGACGAAAGAACCCTTGGCCACGGCCCAGACCACGGGGATTTCCCGTTCGGCACGCACGCCGGATACCTGCTGGGCGTTGAGCGCCAGATCATCGCCGAGTACGCCGGCGGTCTTCTTGGCGGCCATTTTGCTCATCAACGCCACGTCATCCAGCACAGTGGCAATATCGTCGACCAGCACCAGCAAACTGCTTCCTGCCATGAATCCTGTTTCCTTTTATGTATGAATGGTGCGAAGCATAACGCGACCACAGACCACACGGGGCATTCTTGAGCGCTGCGCGAGGCCGGTGCTACCATGCGCAACCGCCAGAACAGGCAAGGAACCACCGGGTTTATGAGCACAATCCGCGAGCGCAACAAAGAACTGATCCTGCGTGCCGCCAGTGAGGAGTTTGCCGACAAGGGCTTCGCTGCGACCAAAACCAGCGACATCGCCGCCAAGGCGGGATTGCCCAAGCCCAATGTCTACTACTACTTCAAGTCCAAGGAGAACCTCTACCGCGAGGTTCTGGAAAGCATCATCGTGCCGATTTTGCAGGCCTCGACCCCGTTCAATCCGGACGGCGTACCGAGCGAAGTGCTGAGCGGCTACATCCGCTCGAAAATCCGCATCTCCCGCGACCTGCCCTTCGCCTCGAAAGTATTCGCCAGCGAAATCATGCACGGCGCCCCACACCTCAGCGCCGACCTGGTCGAGCAACTCAACGGCCAGGCCAAGCACAACATCGATTGCATCCAGAGCTGGATCGACCGCGGGCAAATTGCCCCGATCGACCCTAATCACCTGATGTTCAGCATCTGGGCCGCGACCCAGACCTACGCCGACTTCGACTGGCAGATTTCTGCGGTGACCGGCAAGGACAAGCTGGACGAGGCAGATTATGAAGCGGCGGCGCAGACGATTATCCGGCTGGTGTTGAAGGGGTGTGAGCCGGACTGATAGACCGCGGCGACTGCTTCGCGAGCAAGCTCGCTCCCACAGGGATTCGTGAACGCCACAGATCCAATGTGGGAGCGAGCTTGCTCGCGAATGGAGCGACTCGGTTAGCCTGTCAGACCCACATCGCATCCCACAGGGGATAGTCGCCAAACTTCTGCACTAAACCTGCCCGCAATGGGTTGGCCACGACATAACGCGCCATTTTCACCAAATCGTCTTCCCGCCTCAGCGCACGGTCATGAAATCCCTGCTGCCACAAACTGCCTTTTCTATCCGCAGCCATATTCACAGCCCGCGCGCTCAAGGATTTGGTCCGTTGCATCAGGTCACTCAAGGAACCTCGCTTCAAATCGATCAACCAATGAAAGTGGTCAGGCATAACCACCCACGCCAAAGAGTCGGCAAAGCCCTGCTCTTGGGCGCGTCGAAATTGGTCAACGACCAACCTGCCCAACGCAAAATCGTGGAAAACAGGTTCGCGATATAGGGTATTGGCAGTCAGCAGATAAATTCGGTTGGGCTCGTCGTAACGACCAAAGCGCAAGCGATGTGAAGCGGACAGTTTCGGCATTCCTTTGCCCCTTTCAAGAGATGACCTGAAAGGTTAGATCTGTACACGGGGAGGAAGCGTCAAGACTGTTAGCCAGATGTGTCCGTTGAATCGCCTTCGCGAGCAAGCTCGCTCCCACAGGGGATTTGAGGTGTTCACACTTTATGTGACAGAACACAAACCTGTGGGAGCGAGCTTGCTCGCGAAGACTTCAGTTCAGACGCTAAAGATCAAGCAGCCACCCCCGCATCCGCCCTCAACTCCAACGCCTCCACCGCCCTGATCGCCACCTGCTCATCAATATCCGATAAATCCCCGCTAATCCCGATCGCGCCCAGCACATTCCCCGCCTGATCCCGAATCAACACACCGCCCGGTGCCGGCACGACGCTGCCCTGGCCCATGCTGTTGAGTGCGGCAATAAAGGCTGGGCGTTGTTGGGCGTCGAGTGCCAGCAGGCGTGAGCCTTTGCCCAGCGCGATGGCGCCCCAGGCTTTGCCGATGGCGATGTTCGGGCGTAGCAGGCTGGCGCCGTCTTCGCGTTGCAGGGTGATCAGGTGACCGCCGGTATCGAGTACCGCGATGGTCAGCGGCGCGGCATTGATGCCGCGCCCTGCGTTGATGGCTTCGTTGACCAGGTTGACTGCGACTTTCAAGGTTAAAGCGCTCATGGTGCCGTCCTCATTTTGTTATAGGGAAAGTCGTGGGCCTGCGGTTTTCTGCCGCAGGTCGATGCAACAAATAGAACACAATGAGTTATTTTTTTGTATACAATAATTCTCGAAAAGCGCCACATGCGACGAAAAGCCACAGTCAGAAAGGCTTCCGACGAATGAAACAGGCGCTTGAGAAAATGGATTGACCTGCGCCGTCCGCCGTGAATACACTCTGCGCAAAGCCACTTGTATACAATTACAAAACGTAAAGAGGCACAAAACCATGAGCAAAATGAGAGCAATCGAAGCCGCCGTTCTGGTGATGCGCCGTGAAGGGGTTGATACCGCTTTTGGCATCCCGGGCGCTGCCATCAACCCGCTGTACTCCGCCTTGCAGAAGGTCGGTGGCATCGATCACGTCCTTGCTCGCCACGTTGAAGGCGCCTCGCACATGGCCGAGGGCTACACCCGCACCAAGGCCGGCAACATCGGCGTGTGCATCGGTACTTCCGGCCCTGCCGGTACCGACATGGTCACCGGGCTCTACAGCGCCTCGGCCGACTCGATTCCAATCCTCTGCATTACCGGCCAGGCACCCCGCGCCCGTATGCACAAGGAAGACTTCCAGGCTGTCGACATCACCAGCATCGTCAAGCCAGTCACCAAGTGGGCGACCACTGTTCTGGAACCGGGCCAGGTGCCTTACGCGTTCCAGAAAGCGTTCTTTGAAATGCGCTCCGGCCGTCCTGGCCCCGTGCTGATCGACCTGCCGTTCGACGTGCAGATGGCCGAGATCGAATTCGACATCGACGCCTACCAGCCGCTGCCGCTGGCCAAACCGACTGCGACCCGCGTTCAGGTCGAGAAGGCTTTGGCTTTGCTGGATCAGGCTGAGCGTCCATTGCTGGTGGCCGGCGGCGGCATCATCAACGCCGACGCCAGCGATCTGCTGGTTGAATTCGCTGAACTGACCGGCATCCCGGTGATCCCAACCCTGATGGGCTGGGGCACCATCCCGGACGACCACCCACTGATGGTGGGCATGGTTGGCCTGCAGACTTCGCACCGTTACGGCAACGCGACCATGCTGAAATCCGACGTGGTATTGGGTATCGGTAACCGTTGGGCCAACCGTCACACCGGTTCGGTTGACGTTTACACCGAAGGTCGCAAGTTCATTCACGTCGACATCGAAGGCACGCAGATCGGTCGTGTGTTCACGCCGGATCTGGGCATCGTTTCCGACGCCGCTGCAGCACTGACCGTGTTCATCGAAGTGGCGCGTGAATGGCAAGCCGCCGGCAAGCTGAAAAACCGCAGTGCCTGGCTGCAAGACTGCCAGCAGCGTAAAGCCAGCCTGCATCGCAAGACCCACTTCGACAACGTGCCGGTGAAACCACAGCGCGTTTACGAAGAAATGAACCAGGTGTTCGGCAAGGACACCTGCTACGTCAGCACCATTGGTCTGTCGCAGATTGCCGGCGCGCAGTTCCTGCACGTCTACAAGCCGCGTCACTGGATCAACTGTGGCCAGGCCGGCCCGTTGGGCTGGACCATTCCGGCAGCGCTGGGCGTGGTGAAGGCCGATCCGAGCCGGAAAGTCGTGGCCCTGTCGGGGGACTATGACTTCCAGTTCATGATCGAAGAACTGGCGGTCGGCGCTCAGTTCAAACTGCCGTACATCCACGTCGTGGTGAACAACTCGTACCTGGGTCTGATCCGTCAGGCCCAGCGCGGGTTCGAAATGGACTACTGCGTGCAGCTGTCCTTCGATAACCTGAACGCGCCGGAACTCAACGGTTACGGTGTTGACCACGTCGCAGTGGCTGAAGGCCTCGGCTGTAAAGCGCTGCGTGTATTCGAACCGTCGGAAATCGCCCCTGCCCTGCGCAAGGCCGAACAGATGATCGAAGAGTTCAAGGTGCCGGTGATCGTCGAGATCATTCTGGAGCGTGTGACCAACATCTCCATGGGCACCGAGATCAACGCCGTCAACGAATTCGAAGACCTGGCGCTGGTCGGCAACGATGCGCCAACGGCGATTTCGCTGCTTGATTAACTGCTGACCGCTGATCGTTCCCACGCTCTGCGTGGGAACGCAGCCCGGGACGCTCTGCGTCCCAAAGCGGACGCAGAGCGTCCATTGAGGCATTCCCACGCAGAGCGTGGGAACGAGAATCTAGAACGGGAGACCACCATGCCGCGTTTCGCAGCCAACCTGTCCATGCTGTTCACCGAACAGGATTTCCTTGCCCGTTTCGACGCCGCCGCCAAGGCTGGTTTCAGCGGCGTTGAATACCTGTTCCCGTACGACTTCAGCTCCGCTGAAATCAAAGCCAGGCTCGACGCCAACGGTCTGACCCAAGTGCTGTTCAACCTGCCGGCCGGTGACTGGGCCAAGGGCGAGCGCGGTATCGCGTGCCTGCCGGATCGGGTTGAAGAGTTCCGCGCCGGGGTCGATCTGGCGATTGCCTACGCGCAAGTGCTGGGCAACACCCAGGTCAACTGCCTGGCCGGTATTCGTCCGCAAGGCGTTGACGATGCCACCGTGGAAAAGACCTTCGTCGCCAACCTGAAATACGCCGCCGACAAGCTGCAGGCAGCGGGCATCAAACTGGTGATGGAAGCGATCAACACCCGCGACATTCCGGGTTTCTACCTGAACAACACAGCGCAAGCCCTGTCGATTCGCGAGCAGGTCGGCAGCGCCAATCTGTTCCTGCAATACGACATCTATCACATGCAAATCATGGAAGGCGATCTGGCCCGCACCCTGCAATCGCACCTGGGCGAGATCAACCATGTGCAGCTCGCGGACAACCCGGGGCGCAACGAACCAGGCACCGGTGAAATCAACTACCGCTTCCTGTTCGAACACCTCGATCGCATCGGTTATCAGGGTTGGGTGGGTTGCGAGTACAAGCCGCTGACTACCACCGAAGCAGGCCTCGGCTGGCTGAAAACCCATAACGCAATTTAAGAACACTGCAAAAACCCTGTGGGAGCGAGCTTGCTCGCGAATGCGGTGGTTCAGTCAACACGGATATTGAATGTTCCACCGCATTCGTGAGCAAGCTCACTCCCACACAGAGCAGCTCCCCTATTTGCTTGAGCAAGACAAAAACAAGAGGATTTTCTCATGGCTAAAATCGGATTTATCGGCACCGGCATCATGGGCCACCCAATGGCTTCGAACCTGCAGAAAGCCGGTCACAGCCTGTTCCTGTCGGCGCACCACGACGCCGCCCCGGCCGACCTGGTCGCCGCTGGCGCCGTCGCCCTGGCCAACCCGCGCGAAGTCGCGCAGGAAGCTGAATTCATCATCGTCATGGTCCCGGACACCCCGCAGGTTGACGACGTACTGTTCCGCGCCGACGGCGTTGCCGCCGGCCTGAGCAAAGGCAAAATCGTCATCGACATGAGCTCGATTTCGCCGACCGCGACCAAGGCGTTCGCCGCCAAGATCAACGAGAAAGGCGCGCAGTACCTCGACGCACCGGTGTCCGGTGGTGAAGTCGGCGCCAAAGCCGCGACTCTGAGCATCATGATCGGTGGCGACGCCGATGCCTTCGAACGCGCTCTGCCGCTGTTCCAGGCCATGGGCAAGAACATCACTCTGGTCGGTGGCAATGGCGACGGTCAGACCGCCAAAGTCGCCAACCAGATCATCGTCGCCCTGAACATTCAGGCCGTCGCTGAAGCCCTGCTGTTCGCTTCGAAAAACGGTGCCGATCCAGCCAAGGTGCGTGAAGCACTGATGGGCGGTTTCGCCTCCTCGAAGATTCTTGAAGTGCACGGCGAGCGCATGATCAAAGGCACTTTCGATCCAGGCTTCCGCATCAGCCTGCACCAGAAGGATCTGAACCTGGCCCTGCAAGGCGCCAAAGAGCTGAACATCAACCTGCCGAACACCGCCAACGCCCAGCAAGTGTTCAGCACCTGCGCGGCCATCGGTGGCAGCAACTGGGACCACTCGGCGCTGATCAAGGGTCTGGAGCACATGGCCAACTTCTCGATTCGCGACAACAAATAAGCCACTGCCCCACCGCTTAAACCTGTGGGAGCGAGCTTGCTCGCGAAGAGGGCGTGTCAGTCGACATGGATATTGACTGATCCACCGCTTTCGCGAGCAAGCTCGCTCCCACAGGGATCTCTACCGCCCTTTCGAATAACAAGAATTCCGGGAGCCCGCCATGTCGGTCGATCCGCAACAACTGCTGCGCGAGCTGTTTGCCACAGCCATCGACGCGGCCCATCCGAACCAGGTCCTCGAAGCCCATCTGCCTGCTGATCGCAGCGGTCGGGTGATCGTCATCGGTGCCGGCAAAGCCGCTGCTGCCATGGCACAAGTGGTCGAGCGCTGCTGGGAAGGTGACGTGTCTGGCCTGGTGGTGACCCGTTACGGTCACGGCGCCCCGTGCGAAAAAATCGAAGTGGTCGAAGCCGCGCATCCGGTGCCGGACGCTGCCGGTCTGGCCGTGGCCAAACGCGTGCTGGAACTGGTCAGCAACCTGAGCGAAGACGACCGCGTGATCTTCCTGCTCTCCGGTGGTGGCTCTGCCCTGCTGGCGCTACCGGCCGCAGGCATCACCCTCGCTGACAAGCAGTCGATCAACAAAGCCCTGCTCAAATCCGGCGCAACCATCGGCGAGATGAACTGCGTGCGCAAGCACCTCTCGGCGATCAAGGGCGGGCGTCTGGGCAAGGCCTGCTGGCCCGCGACTGTTTATACCTACGCGATTTCCGATGTACCGGGCGACCTCGCCACGGTCATCGCTTCCGGCCCGACCGTGGCCGATCCAAGCACCTCCGCCGAAGCGCTGGCGATCATCAAACGCTACGGCATCGAGATTCCGGTTTCGGTACGCACCTGGCTGCAAAGCCCTGAGTCGGAAACCGTCAAACCCGGTGATCCAAGCCTCGCGCGCAGCCACTTCCAGTTGATCGCTCGCCCTCAGCAATCGCTGGACGCTGCGGCGGTGAAATGCCGTCAGGCCGGTTTCAGCACGCTGATCCTCGGCGACCTCGAAGGCGAATCGCGCGAAGTGGCAAAGGTCCACGCCGGTATCGCCCGCCAGATCATCCATCACGGCCAGCCATTGGCGGCACCGTGCGTGATTCTCTCCGGCGGCGAAACCACCGTGACCGTGCGCGGCAATGGCCGTGGCGGGCGCAACGCCGAGTTCCTCCTTAGCCTCACCGACAGCCTCAAAGGCCAGCCCGGGGTTTACGCCTTGGCCGGTGACACCGACGGCATCGACGGCTCGGAAGACAACGCCGGCGCAATCATGACCCCGGACAGCTACGCCCGCGCCGCCGGTCTTGGCCTGAGCGCCAGCGACGAGCTGGATAACAACAACGGCTACGGCTATTTCGCGGCGCTCGATGCGTTGATCGTCACCGAGCCGACCCGCACCAACGTCAACGACTTCCGCGCCATTCTGATCCTTGAGAGCTGCAAATCATGACGCCTGATAAAAAGGTCAAAATCCTCGCCACCCTCGGGCCTGCTGTCGATGGCATCGAAGACATCCGTGAACTGGTCGAAGCCGGGGTCAACATCTTCCGCCTGAACTTCAGCCACGGTGATCACGCCGACCACGCCAAGCGCTATCAGTGGATCCGCGAAGTCGAGCGCCAGCTCAACTATCCGCTGGGCATTCTGATGGACTTGCAGGGACCGAAACTGCGCGTCGGCAAGTTCGCCGACGGCAAGGTGCAACTGCATCGTGGTCAGGCGTTCCGCCTGGATCTGGACGCAACACCGGGCGATGAGCGCCGGGTGAATCTGCCGCATCCGGAAATCATCGAAGCGCTGGAAGCGGGCATGGACCTGCTGCTCGACGACGGCAAACTGCGTCTGCGTGTGGTCACCAAATACGCTGACGCGATCGACACCACCGTGCTCAACGGCGGCGAGTTGTCGGATCGCAAAGGCGTCAACGTGCCGCAAGCAGTGCTCGACCTCAGCCCACTGACTGCCAAGGATCGTCGTGACTTGAGCTTCGGTCTGGAACTGGGTGTGGACTGGGTCGCGCTGTCGTTTGTGCAACGCCCGCAAGACATCATCGAAGCCCGCGCACTGATCGGCGACAAAGCCTTTTTGATGGCGAAAATCGAGAAGCCTTCGGCCGTTGAGCAACTGCGCGAAATCGCTGAACTGAGCGACGCGATCATGGTTGCCCGTGGCGATCTCGGCGTTGAAGTACCGGCCGAAAGCGTGCCGCAGATTCAGAAGAACATCATCACCACCTGCCGCGAACTCGGCAAACCGGTGGTGGTGGCGACGCAGATGCTTGAGTCGATGCGCTTCTCCCCTGCCCCGACCCGCGCCGAAGTGACTGACGTTGCCAACGCCGTGGCCGAAGGCGCCGATGCGGTGATGCTGTCGGCGGAAACCGCGTCCGGTGAATACCCGCTCGAAGCGGTGCAGATGATGAGCAAGATCATTCGCCAGGTGGAAAACGGTCCGGACTATCAGACCCAGCTCGACGTCAGCCGGCCGAAAGCGGAAGCGACCGTGTCCGATGCGATCAGCTGCGCGATCCGGCGCATCAGCAACGTGCTGCCGGTGGCGGTGCTGGTCAACTACAGCGAGTCCGGTGCGTCGAGTTTGCGTGCAGCGCGGGAACGGCCGAAAGCGCCGATCCTCAACCTGACGCCGAACCTGCAGACCGCACGGCGTTTGAGCGTGGCGTGGGGCATTCATTCGGTGGTCAACGATCGCCTGCGTCAGGTCGATGAGGTTTGCTCGACCGCGCTGGAAATCGCCCAGGCGCAGGGTATGGCCGAGCGCGGCGACACGCTGCTGATCACTGCGGGGGTGCCGTTCGGGCAGCCCGGGTCGACTAACTCGCTGCGGATCGAAACGTTGATTTAAGCCCCCCACCATGATCGTTCCCACGCTCTGCGTGGGAATGCGGCCCGGGACGCTCTGCGTCCCAAGAGCAGACGCAGAGCGTCCTTTGAGGCATTCCCACGCAGAGCGTGGGAACGATCAGTATCGAATGACCTGCCATGCCTGCCAATCACTTCAACACCCACTGCCCCGACTGGGCCGAGGCTTTGCTCAACGGTTTCAGTCAGATATTCCTCCAGCGCCATCCGCTGTGTGGTCTGCTGTGCCTGTTGGCGATCCTGCTGACAGCACCGGTGCTGTTCGCCGGTGCGCTGCTCGGTGCCGTCGCCGGTTTGCTCACCGCGCAACGGCGCAACTACGCCAAGGCTGATCGCCAGGCTGGACTGTTCAGCTACAACGGTGTGCTGCTCGGCCTATTGCTGAGTCTTTATTTCCCTTGGTCGCCGCTGCTGCCGCCGCTGATTCTTGCAGCCGGCGGACTGAGCGCGATGGCCACGCAGCAATGGCTCAAACATGTGTACAGCAGCCGATCGATTCCAGCCTACACCTCGCCGTTCGTGGCCATGAGCTGGATCCTGCTGCTGTTCGCCGAGCCGTCGGCGCCGATGGCGCACATCGAGATGAGCCCGCTGAACCTGCTCGCCGCTGAACTGCGCGGCTTGGGTCAGGTGATGTTCCTCGGTCATCCACTGGCGGGCGCATTGATCGCCGTCGGCTTGCTGATCGCTGATCGCCGTGCATTCTGCTGGGCGCTGCTGGCGTCGGCGATCGGCCTCGGCTCCAGTCTGCTGCACCACGAAACCAGTGCTGCACTGTTAGGCCTCGGCAGCTACAACGCCGTACTCGCCGCCCTCGCCTTTTCCGCGCAACGCCAACAACCCTGGCTGCCGCTAGTCGGCATCGTGTTAGCGCTGCTGGTTACACCGCTGTTTGCGGCCGTCGGCCTCGCCACGTTGACCGCGCCGTTTATCCTCGCCGGCTGGCTGATCCGCGCCGGGATTCAGATGCTCGGCAAAGCCACCGTCGAGCGTGCGCCTTGCGCTCACGGGGAGAATCAACCTAGGCTGCGCTGATCTTCGATTCAGGCGTTATCCATGGACAGCAGCAACAGTTGGCGCGAACGGCTTTACGTCATGATTTTCCAGAGCGACACCCTCGCCGGGCGTCGCTTCGACGGCACCCTGCTGTTGATCATCCTCGCCAGTCTGGTGATCGTGATGCTCGACAGTATCGACAGCATTCACCAGAACTATGCCGACGTGCTGGCCTACATCGAGTGGGGCTTCACGATCATCTTTCTCGGCGAGTACATCCTGCGTCTGTACTGCTCGCCCAAGCCGTTGCGCTACGCCTTCAGCTTTTACGGGCTGGTGGATCTGCTGGCGATCGTACCGGGCATCCTCGCCCTGTATTACAGCGATGCGCAGTACCTGCTGATTATCCGGATCATCCGCATGCTGCGGATTTTCCGCGTGCTCAAGCTCAGCCCGTACCTCAAGCAAGCCAATTATCTGATGTCGGCGCTACGCGGCAGCAAGCAGAAGATCGTGGTGTTTCTGGTCAGCGTCTGCACCCTGGTGACGGTGTTCGGCACCCTGATGTACGTGATTGAAGGCCCCGAGCATGGCTTCACCAGCATTCCCAAAGGCATCTATTGGGCGATCGTCACGCTGACCACCGTGGGCTTCGGCGACATCGTGCCGAAGACCCCGCTGGGTCAGGTGATTTCGTCGCTGGTGATGATCACCGGTTACTCGATCATCGCCGTGCCGACCGGGATTTTCACCGCCGAACTGGCCAACGCCATGCGCGGCGAACAGCTGCAACACGATTGCCCGGTGTGCAAGAAAAACAGCCATGAACATGGCGCCGCGTTTTGCTCGCGATGCGGCAATGCGCTGTTCAAGAAACTGGAATAAGCAAAGAGCTTTTTAATCTTTAAACGACTATGCGCGCGCCGTTATAGTCAGTGGCAATTGAACATCACCCCCTGCTTCTACACCGATAAAACAAGGAATGCGCAGTGAAAAAACTCTTTGGCGCCTCACTTCTCGCCGCCGGCCTGGCCTTGGCCAACATCGCTCAGGCAGCCCCGACGCTGCTCAACGTTTCCTACGACGTGATGCGCGATTTCTACAAGGACTACAACACTGCGTTCCAGAAACACTGGCAAGCCGAGCACAACGAAAACATCACCGTGCAGATGTCCTTCGGCGGCTCGAGCAAGCAAGCGCGTTCGGTGATCGACGGCCTGCCGGCTGACGTCATCACCATGAACATGGCCACCGACATCAACGCCCTCGCCGACAACGGCAAACTGGTCCCGGAAAACTGGGTCACGCGTCTGCCGAACAACAGCGCGCCGTTCACCTCGGCCACGGTGTTCATCGTCCGCAAAGGCAACCCGAAAGCGCTCAAAGACTGGCCGGATCTGCTCAAGGACGGCGTGCAAGTGATCGTGCCAAACCCGAAAACCTCGGGTAACGGCCGCTACACCTACCTGTCGGCCTGGGGTTATGTGCTGAAGAACGGTGGCGACGAGAACAAGGCCAAAGACTTCGTCGGCAAACTGTTCAAGCAGGCGCCGGTGCTGGACACCGGTGGCCGTGCGGCGACCACCACGTTCATGACCAACCAGATCGGCGACGTGCTGGTGACCTTCGAAAACGAAGCGGAAATGATTGCCCGCGAGTTTGGTCGTGATCAGTTTGAAGTGATCTACCCGAGTGTTTCGGCTGAGGCTGAGCCGCCGGTTTCTGTGGTCGATAAAGTGGTCGACAAGAAAGGCTCGCGTGCGGCGGCGGATGAGTACCTGAAGTACCTGTGGTCGCCGGAAGGCCAGGAGATTGCTGCGGCAAACTACCTGCGTCCACGTGACCCGGCGGTGCTGGCGAAGTACACCGATCGCTTCCCGAAAGTTGATTTCCTTTCGGTGGAGAAGACCTTTGGTGACTGGCGTACGGTGCAGAAGACTCACTTCAATGATGGTGGGGTTTTCGATCAGATTTATAGTGGGCAGTAAGGTTTAAGCCGTGATGAAAAAGGCGACTCTCAGAGGTCACCTTTTTTGTGGACGCTTTACCCTCACCCCAGCCCTCTCCCGGTGGGAGAGGGGGCCGACCGAGGTGTCTGGCGAGTTACATCGACCTGAGAAACCTTATCGATTATGGATTCGGCATCGCAGTTTCAGGTCGGCGTATTCCTTCAACATCCCCCAATCGGTCCCCTCTCCCTCCGGGAGAGGGCTAGGGTGAGGGGCTTCTACATCGGCGGCGTCACCCCATCCTTCCCCGCAGAAATAGATTGCGCCGTCAGCGTGCCATCCGCACCCTGCGTGACGAACGTAACAATCTTCACCCCCACCTTCAGCAAAGTCCGATCCCCGGGCACCAGATTGACGATCGGCACATCCTCCGGCACCAGAATCTTCTGCTGCCCGCCCTTGTAGTTAACCGTCAGCACCCGCCCGTTGCTCACCACCAGGTCGCCGACGCTGCCATTGGTCATGCTGCTGCCCTTGGCCAGATCAAACGGCCGATGGCCGTCGCCGCTGCCCGCCAGTTCCGGCGGAAACACATGCACCTCCAGTGCCTTGAGCGTGCCATCCTCTTGAGGCATCGCCGCCGAACCAATGTAACTGCCGGGTTTGATGTCCTCGATATTGGCCAGGGTGACCGCGCGAACTTTGGTGTCACCAGTCAACTGGATCACCACGTTCTCGCCGCTGTTGACGTGGACTTTGAGGCTGTCGGCGCTGACCCCGGTGATCTCGCCGCGTACACCGATGCGCATCCCCGGTGCGTCGGCGGCCTGTGCGCTCATCGCGCCGAGCAGGCTAGTCAGGACAATCGTTGCGATAAGACGAAGCTTCATTGCAATCCTCCGGTCATGAATGTTGAACAAGCCAATACAAACATAAGCACGCTATCGAACAGGATGTAAGTGAATGTATCATCGACCCGCAACGGTCGGACGCAAGGTCCGCCGATGGATGACACGCTGCTAGCACCCCGTCATTGCGCAACGGAATAACTGATATCAACCGAAGGCGTCTTCTGCCCATCCGGTTTGCCCCATAGCCTTAGCGCATTCTTTCGCTGGATCGAGAAACCTTATGACCACCACCACTCACGCAATGACCCGAGGCATGGTGCTGCTGTTCGCCTTCTGCTGCGGCGCCATCGTTGCCAACATTTACTACGCGCAGCCGATCATCGGCCTGATCGCGCCGGACATCGGCCTCTCCGACACCATGGCCAGTTTCATCGTCTCGCTGACGCAGATTGGCTATGCGCTGGGCCTGTTCTTTCTGGTGCCGCTGGGCGATCTGCTGGAAAACCGCCGTTTGATGATCACCACCACCGTGGTGGCGATTGCCAGTCTGTTGGCGGCGGCGTTTACCGATCAGCCGAACGTGTTCCTGCTGATCTCGTTGCTGGTGGGCTTCAGTTCGGTGTCGGTGCAGATCCTGATTCCACTGGCCGCGCATCTGGCGCCGGAAGAGTCTCGCGGTCGTGTGGTCGGCGGGATCATGGGCGGCTTGTTGCTGGGTATTCTGTTGGCCCGACCGGTGTCGAGCGTGGTCGCTGACCATCTCGGCTGGCGGGCGATGTTCATGATTGCTGCCGCGCTGATGGCGGCGATCAGCGTGGTACTGGCGCTGACCGTGCCAAAGCGTCAGCCTGATCACAGCGCCACGTATGGCCAACTGATCGGTTCGCTGTGGACCCTGCTGCGCCAACAACCGATGTTGCGCCAACGGGCGTTTTATCAGGGTTGCATGTTCGCCACCTTCAGCCTGTTCTGGACTGCGGTACCGCTGGAACTGGCGCGCAACCATGGTTTGTCGCAAAGCGAAATCGCGATCTTCGCCCTGGTCGGCGCCATCGGTGCCATCGCCGCGCCGATCAGCGGACGCCTGGCCGACGCCGGACACACCCGCATCGCTTCGCTGCTGGCGATGATATTCGCCAGCCTGAGCTTCCTGCCCGCCTTCATCCATCCGGCCTACAGCGTCATCGGCCTGGCCGTGACCGGCGTGGTGCTCGACTTTTGCGTGCAGATGAACATGGTCCTCGGCCAGCGCGCGGTCTACTCGCTGGACGCCAAAAGCCGTGGTCGTCTGAACGCGCTGTACATGACCAGCATCTTCATCGGCGGCGCCTTCGGCTCGTCGGTGGCCAGTGCGGTGTATGAGCATGGCGGCTGGTTGTGGATCGTGATTGTGGGAAGTGCGTTCCCGCTGTTGGCGTTGTTGCGGTTTTTGAGTGCTTCGCAGCGCAGTTCATTGGCAACGGCGTAAGGTCGCAAAAGCTTCGCGAGCAGGCTCGCTCCCACGGGTTATTCATTTAGCCTGAGGGAGCGATGAAGCTTAGTAACGAACCAGTTTCTCCATCGCCGCATCCGCCAGAAAGGAGGAACGGCTTTTGACGTTGTGTTCGCGCACATAACGATCGATGCGCTGAATTACATAGCCAGGCAACGTCACG
Source organism: Pseudomonas sp. H1_D05 (assembly GCF_054682705.1). Classification (NCBI taxonomy): domain Bacteria; kingdom Pseudomonadati; phylum Pseudomonadota; class Gammaproteobacteria; order Pseudomonadales; family Pseudomonadaceae; genus Pseudomonas; species Pseudomonas sp. H1_D05. Next base: position 3,677,648 of record NZ_CP162825.1, on the reverse strand, counting down.
TTGACCTTTTCGGTCTTGCCGAGATAGGGCGAAATGTCCAGCTCGAGCATGCCCCAACCCATGTCGGCAAAGTCCGGATTACTGCGATGAGCGGATGCCGAAGTCGGCATAGGAATCGACTCCCCGTCCGCCGCAATCTCCTGCAGCAGGATGTGGGCGACTTCAACCGCCGCGTTGTAGGCATCTTCAAAGCTATCCCCTGCTGTAACGGCGCCGGGAATATCGGGGATCTGAATACCGATGGCAGTGTTCTCGTCTCCCCACTCGATACAGATTGGATATTGCATTATGGATCTCCTTTGAAACTGGCTGGCGGGTTGTACAACCCGGCACGTCTCCTGATGCTTTTGACTGTCCCCAACGGCAAATCCTTTTTCGGGTGAGGGACGGGAATCGTGTAAGGGTTGTAACGGTGCCTGAAAATGTGATGACTGCCGGTAATCCGGTCCAGCGTCCAACCCGCCTCCTCCAGCTCCTTGATCAATAACCTGCTTTGCACCAATCGCCTCCTTGCCCCGGCCCATTAAAAATAACCCTAGAGTTATCTTTACTCAAGCACAAAAGTCCACAGAGCGACGCCCGGTTGTTTTACAGAGTGTGATTGAAACGCTAGATCCTGAGCTTTGCGCAGCACTTCCTTGAGCAATTTCTGTGCGAACCCTACAGGCACACAGCAAAACGGCGATCCAAAGATCGCCGTTTTCATTTACTGCCCAAACTGCTTGCCCAACCCCGGGGGCACGCCGTGGATGTTGGTGTCTTCCCACGGGCCATTGGGGCTGACCGAGCGGCTCCAGCCGTTGTTCCAGCGGTAGTAGGTGCGCTGGCGGTAGAAAGTGTTGGTCTGGTCGTCGAGGACGTAGACGCCGAGTTTCTGGTCCCAGTGGCTGTTGCCGCCCGGTGGCGGTGCGAAGCTGGCCGAGGTGCGCGGGACGGGTTTGGCCGGTTTTGCCGGGATGCTTTTGCTCGGGGCCGGCGAGGTCGACGGGGTCGGACTCGGTTGCGAAGGCGGGATCGGCGGCAGGCTGGTGGTCGGTTCCGGGCGTTGCACCGCACATGCACTCAAGCCCAGGGCCAGTGTGAGGACTGTGATTCGGGCGATGGTGTGCATGGCGGTGCTTTCCTGTTGTGTCCGGCTATTGGTCCGGGCTGTCGATGGTCAGTTTTTGTAGCGCAGTGGTGCTGCTGGCCAGAGGCCCGCTGCGACCGACCCACTCGCCGGCAGTCGGTTGGCCGGCGCGGGAGATGCGCGCAACCAGTTGGACTTCAGGGAAGTTCGACAGTTTCAACTGCGGCATCATTGCGTCGGCATCGCCCAGTTCGACGGTCACCGGTAGATCGGCCACGGTTAGACGCTTGGCGGCCAGTGGTGCCGGCGGGCCGGAAGTCGCGCGGGCAAAGATGAACACACTGTCGCCCGGTTGCACTTTGCTTCGGAGTTCGCTGGAAAGATCGACGCTGACTTTCAACAGCGCAGCTTTCGCGGCTTGCGGTGCCTGAGCAACCTTGCCACCGCTGGCTTCCAGACGTTCGGCGGCACGTTTGATCCCGCCTTGCAGCGCCGCGCGGGAATTGTCTTCCGGCGGCAATTGCGCCAGCAAGCGGGTCCAGTAGTCGATGGCTTCCTGATAACGCTCGCCTTCGAAAGCGGCGATACCGAGCAGACCAAGGCTGGTGACTTCTTTCGGATCAGCCTTCAGCGCTTCGTCGGTCAGCGCCTGAATCTTCGCCGACCATTTCTTGCCATCCGCAAAATACTGCGCCTGCGCCCACTGGCCGAGCAGTTCCGGCTGACGACCGGCAAGGTTGGCGGCACGTTCAAACATCTTTGCCGCGTCCGCCGGACGCTCTTGCGCCATGTAGGTACGACCGAGGAAATACAGGCCTTCAGCGGAGTCCGGCTGCGCCGCGACGGCACGTTCCAGACGCTGGGTCATCTCTTCCATCGACTGCGGCGCCTGGGCGAATTCGCGGGTCAGTTCGACTTTGTCGGCAGCGCCGAAATGCAGATACAGACCCAGGCCCAACACCGGCACCAATACAGCCGCCAACAACGGCAACGGTTTACCCAGCTTCGACACACGCGGTGCGGCAACGCCTTCGGTATCCGCCAGCAACTCACGCGCCGCCTCGGCACGGCCGCTGTCCATTTGTGCCGCGTCGAGTACACCTTCAGCCTGTTGCGACTGCAATTCGGCGACGCGCTCCTGATACAGCGCGACGTTCAGGGCAGTACGATCCTCTTCACGCTGGGCGCGACGCTCACGCAGCACCGGGATCAGCAGAAAACTCAGGGCGACCAGAAGCAACAGCCCTGCGGCAAGCCAGAAATCAATCATTCTTGGTTTTTATCCAACAGTTGATCGAGGCGCTGACGCTCTTCGGAGGACAGCGATTGCGGGGTGTCGGCGCGTTGTCCGCGACGACGGCGGACGATGACCGCGATCACCACGAAACCACCGAGCAGCAGACCGGCCGGGCCGAACCACAGCAGTGCGGTCTTGGCATTCAATGCCGGTTTGTAGCGGACGAAATCACCGTAGCGATCGACCATGAAGTCGATGATCTGCTGGTTGTCCTTGCCCTCGCCGAGCATGCGGAAAATCTCTTTGCGCAAGTCCGCGGCAATCGGCGCGTTGGAGTCGGCGATGTCCTGGTTCTGGCACTTGGGGCAGCGCAGTTCCTTGGTCAGTTCGCGGAAACGCTCGCGATCAGCTTCTTTGGCGAACTCGTATGTATCGATCGCGGCATGGGCGACGCCGGCCAGACTCAAGCCAAAAACCACGGCAGCCAGAAAGCGCTTCATGGCTTGGCCTCATCGACCAGCGCCTGATACTTGGCGGCGAGTTTTTCGCGCCAGACCTGTTCGTCGATCACGCCGACATATTTGTCGCGGATGATGCCCTTGGCGTCGATGAAGAAGGTTTCCGGTGCGCCGTACACGCCGAGGTTCAGACCCAGCGAGCCTTCATCATCACGGATATCCAGCGCATACGGATTGTGGAATTCGGCCAGCCACTTCAAGGCATCGGCGTTGGTGTCCTTGTAGTTGATGCCGTAGATCACCACACCGCGCTCGGCGAGTTTGTTCAGCACCGGATGCTCGACCCGGCAGGAAATGCACCAGGTGCCCCAAACATTGACCAGCGCCGGTTTGCCGAGAATGTCAGCCTTGGTCAGGGTCTTGTCGCCCTGCACCGCCGGCAACGAAAACTCCGGGAACGGCTTGTTGATCATCGCCGACGGCAGCTCCGCCGGATCAAGGTACAGACCGCGATAAAGAAATACCGCCACCAGCAGGAAAATCGCCAGTGGCACCAGCATCAACCAACGTCTCATGCAGCCGCTCCCGTCATGCCCAGTGCTTCACGCACCTTGGCTTTCACCTTGACCCGATAACGTCGATCCAGCGCCGCCAGCAAACCACCCAAACCTGTGAGCAAACCGCCGAACCAGATCCAGCGCACAAACGGCTTGACGTGCACGCGCACCGCCCATGCACCGTTGTCCAGCGGCTCGCCGAGGGCAACGTAGAGGTCGCGAGTGAAACCAGCGTCGATCCCGGCTTCGGTCATCATCGAACTCTGCACGGTATACAGGCGTTTTTCCGGGTGCAGCACGCTGACTTCCTTGCCGTCGCGGATCACCCGAATGGTGCCTTTGTCAGAGGTGAAGTTCGGCCCTTCGAAGTGCTTGGCGCCTTCAAAGATGAAGTGATAACCGGCCAGGTCCATCGACTCGCCCGGCGCCAGACGCAGATCGCGCTCGGCACTGTTCTGGCTCGACAACACCACGCCCAGCGCGCACACGGCGATGCCCAGGTGCGCGATCTGCATGCCCCAATAGCTGCGAGTCAGCGTCGGCAGGCCTTTGATCAAACCTTTGTGGCGAGTCTTGTCGACAATGTCGCGCGCACCGGCGAGCAACACCCACGCGGCGAGCAGGAAGGTCGCGATCACTGCCCAGTTGAAATCGCCGTAAGCGACACCAGCCACCACGGCCAGCGCGACGCTGCCGAGCAATACCGGGGTCAGCATGCCGGCCAGCCATTTCACCGGCGTGTCTTTCCAGCGCACGATCACCCCGATCGCCATTACCACCATCAGCAATCCCATCAATGGGATGAACAGCGCGTTGAAGTACGGCGGGCCAACCGACATCTTGGCGCCGCTCAGGGCATCGAGAATCAGCGGGTACAGCGTGCCGAGCAGGATCATCGACGCGGCGACGACCAGCACCAGGTTGTTGCCTAGCAGCAGGGTTTCCCGCGACCACAGGTTGAACCCGACCTGACTCTTCACCACTGGTGCGCGCAGGGCGAACAGCGTCAGCGAGCCGCCGACCACAAACAACAGGAAGATCAGAATGAACACGCCGCGCTCCGGGTCAGAGGCAAACGCATGCACCGAGGTCAGCACGCCGGAACGCACGAGGAACGTGCCAAGCAGGCTCAGCGAGAACGCGGCAATCGCCAGCAACACCGTCCAGCTCTTGAACACGCCACGTTTTTCCGTGACCGCCAGGGAGTGAATCAGCGCGGTGCCAACCAGCCAAGGCATGAAGGATGCGTTTTCCACCGGGTCCCAGAACCACCAGCCGCCCCAGCCGAGTTCGTAATACGCCCACCACGAACCGAGGGTGATGCCGATGCCGAGGAAGGCCCAGGCGACGATGGTCCACGGACGCGACCAACGCGCCCACGCCGCATCAAGGCGACCGCCCATCAACGCGGCGATGGCGAAGGCGAACGCCACCGAAAAGCCGACGTAGCCCATGTACAACATTGGCGGGTGAACGATCAGGCCGATGTCTTGCAACAACGGATTCAAGTCGGCGCCATTGCTGGGCATTTGCGGCAGGATGCGTTTGAACGGGTTGGACGTGAGGATCAGAAACAGCAGGAAACCGGTGCTGATCATGCCCATCACCGCCAGTACACGAGCGAGCATGACTTGCGGCAACTGCCGCGAGAACACCGACACCGCGAAGGTCCAGCCGCCGAGGATCAACGCCCACAACAGCAACGAACCTTCGTGGGCGCCCCACACGGCGCTGAATTTGTAATACCACGGCAACGCGGTATTGGAGTTGTTTGCCACGTAGGCGACGGAGAAGTCATCGGTCATGAACGCGTAGGTCAGAATGCCGAATGCGAACAGCAGAAAGGCAAACTGCCCCCACGCGGCTGGCTGGGCCAGGCTCATCCAGAAACGGTCGCCGCGCCAGGCACCGACCAATGGCACCACGGCCTGCACCAGCGCAAAACACAGCGCCAGAATCATCGCCAGATGGCCGAGCTCAGGAATAAAAATTGCCGAGGTCATCGATCAACCCTCCTTCGCAGGCGTTGGTGCCGATTGACCACTGTCTTTCAAGGCTTTGGTCACTTCCGGCGGCATGTACTTCTCGTCGTGCTTGGCCAGCACTTCATCGGCCACCACCACGCCGTCGGCGTTGATCTTGCCGAGGGCGACGATGCCCTGCCCTTCGCGGAACAGATCCGGGAGGATGCCGCGATAGGTGATGGTCACGGATTTGTTGAAGTCGGTGACGACGAATTTGACGTCGAGCGAATCCGGCGAGCGTTGCAGCGAACCCTTCTCGACCATGCCGCCAGCGCGGATGCGCGTGTCTTGCGGTGCTTCGCCGTTGGCAATCTGGGTCGGCGTGTAGAACAGATTGATGTTCTGCTGCAGGGCGCTGAGCGCCAGGCCGACGGCAGCGCCGACCCCGACCAGAATGGCCAGAATGATGATCAGACGTTTCTTGCGCAGCGGATTCACTTGCCGTTCTCCCGGCGCAGACGACGCGCCTCTTGTTGCAGATAGCGCTTGCGGGCCGCAATCGGCACCACCACGTTGAGGATCAGCACCGCCAGACAGATGCCGTAGGCCGACCAGACATACAGGCCATGATGGCCCATGGCGAGGAAGTCGCCGAATGAAGCAAAACTCATCGAGCGGCCTCCAGACTGTGCTGCACTTCTTCTTTCACCCAACTGGCGCGGGCCTCACGCTTGAGCACTTCGAGGCGCATGCGCAGCAACAGCACGGCGCCGAAGAAACAGTAGAAACCCAGCACCGTCAGCAGCAGTGGCAGCCACATTTCCGCGGGCATCGCCGGTTTTTCGGTGAGGGTGAAGGTCGCGCCCTGGTGCAGGGTGTTCCACCACTCCACCGAGTATTTGATGATCGGGATGTTGATCACGCCGACGATGGCCAGCACCGCGCAGGCCTTGGCGGCGCTGTCGCGGTTGCTGATGGCATTGCCCAGCGCGATCACGCCGAAATACAGGAACAGCAGAATCAGCATCGAGGTCAGGCGCGCATCCCAGACCCACCACGAACCCCAGGTCGGTTTGCCCCAGATCGCCCCGGTGACCAGCGCCACGGCGGTCATCCACGCGCCGATCGGTGCGGCGCATTGCAGGGCGACGTCGGCCAGTTTCATCTTCCACACCAGCCCGACCACGCCGCACACCGCCAGCATTACGTAGATCGACTGAGCGAGCATCGCCGCAGGTACGTGGATATAGATGATGCGAAAGCTGTTGCCTTGCTGATAATCCGGCGGCGCGAAAGCCAGGCCCCAAACGACGCCGACGCCAATCAACAGCAACGCTGCAATGCTCAGCCATGGCAAGAACTTGCTGCTGATGCCGTAGAACCACTTGGGCGAGCCGAGCTTGTGAAACCAGGTCCAGTTCATACTGTTTCCATCACGGGTGCCGCTCATCGGTGTGAGCAGTCTCAGGGTCTTTGCTGGTTAAATTTTAACCAGACCTCATTATTCGCCGACGCTGATCTTCAGGCCAGCAGCTATTGCAAACGGTGTCAGGGTGATCGCCAGAGCGGTCAGGCTACCCAGCCACAGCAGATACCCGGTCGCCGGCATGCCTTGGAGGGCTGCCTGCAAAGCGCCACTGCCGAGGATCAACACCGGGATGTACAACGGCAGAATCAGCAGCGCCAGCAACAGGCCGCCACGCTTCAAACCGACCGTCAGTGCCGCGCCCACCGCGCCGAGCAAGCTCAGCACTGGTGTTCCCAGCAACAACGAAAGCAGCAAAACCGGCAGACAGGCGGCAGGCAAACCGAGCATCAACGCCAGCAGCGGTGAGAGCAGAACCAGCGCCAGACCGGAGAAAAGCCAGTGTGCCAGCACCTTGGCCAAGACCAGAAGTGGCAACGGGTGCGACGAAAGGACCCACTGTTCCAGGGAGCCGTCTTCGAAATCACTGCGGAACAGCCCGTCCAGCGAGAGCAGGACCGACAACAGCGCCGCCACCCAGACTAACCCGGGGGACAGGTTTTGCAACACTTGAGTTTCCGGGCCGACGGCCAGCGGGAACAACGCGATGACGATGGCGAAGAAAATCAGCGGATTGGCCAGCTCCGCCGGGCGGCGAAACAGCAGTCGGGATTCACGGGCAACCAGCAGGCCGAACACACTCATACTGCCCAGTTCCCCAGATCGATATCGCGATAACCGGCCGGCATCCGGCTCAGCGTATGGTGCGTGGTCAACACCACCAGACCACCGCGTTCGCAGTGCCCGGCCAGATGCTCTTCGAGCTGCGCCACGCCCTGCTTGTCCAGTGCGGTAAACGGCTCATCGAGAATCCACAGCGGCGGGCTGTCCAGATACAAACGAGCCAACGCCACGCGGCGTTGCTGACCGGCGGACAGACTGTGGCAGGGAACATCTTCGAAACCGCGCAATCCTACGGCTGCCAAGGCTTGCCAGATGGCCTCGCGTTCGGCGGGATGATGCAGGGCGCAGAGCCAGGAGAGGTTTTCTTCAGGGGTCAGCAAATCCTTGATCCCGGCGGCGTGGCCGATCCACAGCAGATTGCGTGCGAGTTCGCTGCGTTGTTCGGTCAGCGGCTGGCCATTGAGCAGGACGTGCCCGGCGGTCGGCTGCATCAGCCCTGAAAGCAGACGCAACAGGCTGGTCTTGCCGCTGCCGTTGGGACCGCTGATCTGCACCATATCGCCACTGGCGAGTCTCAATTCGAGATTTTCGAAGAGCAGCCGCAGATCACGTTCACACGCGAGGGCAACGGTTTGCAGGACAGGACTGGTCAAGGGATCGCGGGCCTTATACGGTTCAAGTCGGCTCTGGCGCGGCCGTTAAAGAGATGCAGCATAGATGCATTGACGGCTCGATCTAGAGAGCTGGGTCAAACAATTGCTATGTTTTTTATTCGAAGCGCAAGACGGGCGGCATTATACATGTCGTGCCTTACTCTCAAGAGTGCATTTTCCTCAGGTTGTGTCCGCGTATGACAGGCGAAATAAACATCCTCCCGCTCCCGCCCACCACCCCGGCGACCGTTCGCCCGCAGGTCGGTGAGCTGCTCAAGCTGCTGACCCCGGTCGAAGGCCTGATCGGCGCCGGGCAAAGCGCCAAGGCCGAGGTGTTATCGCTCAAGCAGGCGGATCAGACTTTTCAGCTATTGCTCAAGGTGACCGTCGACGGCGGACGTCAGACCACCGTGCAAGCGACCAGCAATCTGCCGCTACCCCAAGGCACCAGTCTGGCGATCACTCAGCCCTCGGCGGGCAATCTGGCGATTACTGTGCAACAAGCCATTGCCAGCAGCGTCGCCGCCCTCACCCGCATCGACACCGCACAATTGCCGGTCGGCACCCTGCTGCAAGGCAAGGTGCTGACCTCGCAGGCGCTGCCGCAGACGCCGGGGCAGGCAGCGGTGTTCCGCTCCTTGGTCAGTTTGCTCAACACCGCGCAGAGCGGCAGCACACTGACCATCGACAGCCCGCAGCCGCTGCGCATCGGCACTTTGCTGTCGGCGTTGGTCGAAGACGCACAAACCCTGAAATTCCTGCCAATGAGCAGCCGTCAGGAACAACTGGCCGTCAGTCAGCAACTGCTCGGCCAGCAAAGTCGTCAGGCGTCGCTGAGCGGGTTGTTGAACGCGCTGCAAAACCTGCCACCCGCCACCGACCAAACCTCTGCGGATCTACGCGCGGTGGTCGACAAGCTCCTTGCCAGCCTCCCGGACGTGCAACAACTGAGCACCGCCAAAGGCGTGGCCCTTGCCCTGGCCAACAGCGGCGTGTTCCTCGAAGGCAAGCTGCTGACCGGGCAGAACCCGACGCTGGCACCGGACATGAAAGCCGATCTGCTCAAGCTGATCGCACAACTGACCCCGGGTTTGCCGAGCAGCACCAGTTTCAACGCAATCATCGCCGCCAACACCCTGGCGCAAGCGCTGCCGAGTTTCGTGCGTAATGCGCTCGGCATGCTCGGTCAGGTCAGCGCGAAACCGGTGCCAAGCAGCTTCCCGCTGCCCGAGCGTTTGCTGCAAAGCCTGGACGGCGAAGGCGATCTGGAACAGTTGCTGCGCCTCGCCGCCGCCGCTGTTTCGCGCCTGCAAAGCCATCAGTTGTCGAGCCTGGAACAGACCGGCGTCACCGACGATGGGCGCCTGCTCAGCACCTGGCAACTGGAAATTCCCATGCGCAATCTGCAGGACATCGTGCCGTTGCAGGTCAAGTTTCAGCGTGAAGAAGCGCCGGAGCGAGAACCGCAACCCAACGAACGCCGCGACGAGCGCGAGCCCAAGCAACAACTGTGGCGCGTCGATCTGGCGTTCGACATGGAACCGCTCGGGCCGATGCAAATTCAGGCGCAGTTGATCGCCGGCAGCCTGTCCAGCCAACTGTGGGCCGAACGGCCGTACACCGCCGAACTCATCGAAAACAACCTGTTTGCCCTGCGCCAGCGCCTGCTCGATCGCGGGCTGAACGTCGGCGACATCGACTGCCACCATGGCACCCCGCCGCAAGGCAACCAAACCCGTCTTGAACATCGCTGGGTCGACGAAACCGCATGAACGATTCCACTGCCCCACGCCAGGCCATCGCCCTCAAATACGACGGCAACCACGCGCCAACCCTCACCGCCAAAGGTGATGACGAACTGGCCGAAGAAATCCTGCGCATTGCTCGCGACTGTGAAGTGCCGATTTACGAGAACGCTGAACTGGTGCGGTTGTTGGCGCGAATGGAGCTGGGCGACAGCATTCCCGAAGAGTTGTACCGCACCATCGCCGAGATCATCGCGTTTGCGTGGAATCTGAAGGGCAAATTCCCCGAGGGGCAGGACCCGAATGCGCCGATGGTCGAGAAAGACGTCACCGATCGCGGGGATGATTACTGAGACTTCGAAGACGCCTTCGCGAGCAAGCTCGCTCCCACATTGGTTCGGCGTACACCGATCTAATGTGGGAGCGAGCTTGCTCGCGAATAGGCCATCAGCTTGAGCGCAAAAATCAGTTTTTGTGAAGTTTGCGCATCAACTCCGCCTCAGCCTGTGTCAACCCGCAGGACTGAGTCAGTTCATCGACGCTTGCGCCCATGCCCACCAGTTTCGCCGCTTGGGCGAATGACAGGCTCGACGGGTCGCGTTGTTCAAGCGCGACAATCTTGTCCGGCAACGGATTCACCACCGCGCGCAACTCGTGCAGGGCGTCGCCCATGCGCACGTTGCCGTTCTGGTAGTCGTCGACACGCTTGGCCAGGTCTTTGATGCGCTGGTCACGCAACGCATCGCCCTGAGCCTGTTGCGCAGCGATCACCCGCTGCGCCTTGATGTACGACACAAACATTGCCAGTGTGCCAGCCCAGAAGAGGAACAGGACAATGACCGCAACCTCGAGAATCAATCAGATGCTCTCCAGTTCCGACCATTCTTCTTCGCTCATCATCTTGTCCAGCTCGACTAGGATCAGCAACTCGTTGTTCTTGTTGCACACGCCCTGGATGAACTTGGCCGACTCTTCGTTGCCGACGTTCGGCGCCGTCTCGATTTCCGACTGACGCAGATAAACCACTTCGGCCACGCTGTCGACCATGATGCCGACGACTTGCTTGTCGGCTTCGATGATGACGATACGGGTGTTGTCGCTGATCTCGCCGCTGTTCAGGCCGAAGCGCTGACGGGTGTCGATCACGGTGACCACGTTACCGCGCAGGTTGATGATACCCAGCACGTAGCTTGGCGCGCCCGGCACCGGAGCGATCTCGGTGTAGCGCAGCACTTCCTGCACGCGCATCACGTTGATGCCGTAAGTCTCGTTGTCCAGTTTGAAGGTCACCCATTGCAGGATCGGATCTTCAGAACCTTTTGCATTCGTCGCCTGACTACTCATACCCTGACCCCTCGAAAAAACCGCTCTGAGCGGTGTGTGTTCTGTGTGGCGGCATTCAACAATGCCGTCGCCTGATTGTTATGTCGGCTGCTATGTCGGTTTATGTAGCGGCTTGTGGCCGCCGAGGTGCTTTGCCCCACCGCTGGCGATCAACTCGGCCAGTGCGGAAACGTCAAGCAATGCACACATGTGCTCAATCACGGTGCCGGCGAGCCATGGCCGCTGACCCCGGTGACTTCTCCATTTGATTTCATTCGGGTCCAGACGCAACGAGCGGCTGACCTGATGCACCGCCAGCCCCCACTCGTAACCTTGTACCGAAATCACGTACTGCAGGCCCTGACGGAAGTCATCGCGGTAGCGATCCGGCATGACCCAGCGCGCGGTGTCCAACACTTTCAAATTACCGGCCTGGCTCGGCAGGATGCCGAGGAACCATTCCGGCTGACCGAACAGCGGCGTCAGCTCGTGGCCGGCCAGCGAGTAGATCGAGCCGAGGCACACCAGCGGCACGGCCAGCGTCAGGCCGGCGACGTCGAACAGCAGGCATTCGAACGCTTCCGAGGCCCAGGCCGGGCGACCATCGGTTTCCACCGGTGGCGGCGTATTGCTCGGCGGCAGATGTACCTCCACCAGCGGCGGGACCAGCGTCTGTTCGACGGGCGCGGGTGCAACCGGAGCTGGGGCCGGTTCGACCACTGCCGGTTCCGGCGCGGTTTTCAGCAATTGGGTTTGCAGCAGCGGTGCCAGTGTCGAGACCGGTGCGCGAACCGGCTCGGCTTCTTCAATCAATGCAACCGGTGCCTTGGCGACCGGTGCGGCGGCAGGCGCGACAACCGGCGCAGCAGGCCTGGTCGCTTTCTGTGCGTCACGCGCCTGCTCTTCCAGCACTGCGGCCTGGAATTCGTCCAGCGTTTCGGTGCTTTCGACGACTTCAGGCTGCGCCTCAATGACCGGCGGCAGCTCCTCAGGAATTTCCAGCAGCAAATTATCCAGATAAGACTGCAACGCCAATTGCGGACGCGATGTGAGTTTGACCGGGCGATTCATGCTCACGCCACCTGCGGAACAAGTTGTTGCGCCAACAGATGCTTGAGCAGCGCGCGATACGCCAGCACGCCACGGCTCTTGCCGTCGAATTGCGAAGGCGTGACACCGGCCCGGCTGGCGTCGCGCAGACGGGTATCGACCGGAATGTAACCCTGCCAGATCTCGTCGGGGAATTTGTCGCGCAGCACGCGCAAGGTATGCATCGAGGCCTGGGTACGGCGGTCGAACAGGGTCGGCACGATGCTGAACGGCAGCGCCTGTTTGCGCGAGCGGTTGATCATCGCCAAGGTGTTGACCATGCGCTCCAGACCTTTGACGGCCAGATGTTCGGTCTGCACCGGAATCACCAGTTGCTGGCTCGCCGCGAGGGCGTTGACCATCAGCACGCCGAGCAACGGCGGGCTGTCGATCACCGCGTAATCAAAATCCTGCCACAGCTGCGCCAGACTCTTGGCGATCACCAGACCGAGACCACTCTGCCCTGGCGACTGACGCTCCAGGGTGGCGAGTGCAGTGCTCGATGGCAGCAGGGAAATGCGTTCGTCGCTGGTCGACAACAGCAACTGCCCCGGCAGGCCTTGCGGCACGCTGCCCTTGTGCAGAAACAGGTCGTAATTGCTGTGTTCCAGGCTGTCGGGGTCATAGCCGAAATAGCTGGTCATCGAGCCGTGCGGGTCGAGATCGACCACAACCACGCGCTTGCCCGCCTCCGCCAGCAATCCGGCTAAAGCGATGGAAGATGTGGTTTTACCGACACCACCCTTTTGATTGGCGACTGCCCAGACTCTCATTCGGTTCGTTCCTCCCGGCCGATATGCTCGACCGAGACATAGCTCAGCGTGTTAATGCGGGTGACGGAGAATTGACGGCACTCTCGCGTCCCGGCGTCTTGACCGGGGTCGGTGCAGTTTGTGTGCCAGCACGCTTCAACGCAGCATCCGGTTGCGCATGGGCGGTTCCAGTGCCGGTCAGGCTGCGGCGTACATCGAGGTTTCGCGACACCACCAGCACGACGCGACGGTTCTTCGCGCGGCCTTCAGCGGTGGCGTTGTTGGCCACCGGCTGGAACTCACCGTAACCCACTGATGCCAGGCGACCAGGGTTGACACCCTGCATTGCCAGCATGCGCACGATGCTCGCCGAGCGCGCCGAGGACAGCTCCCAGTTGGTCGGGTACTGCGCGGTGCGGATCGGTTGATCGTCAGTGAAACCCTCGACATGGATCGGGTTATCGAACGGTTTCAGAATCGCTGCAACCTTGTCGATGATGTTGAAGGCGATGTCACTCGGCATGGCGTCGCCGCTGCCGAACAACAGGCTGGAGTTGAGTTCGATCTCGACCCACAACTCGTTGCCGCGCACGGTCATCTGATTCGAGCTGATCAAATCGCCGAACGCGGCGCTGATGTCATCGGCGATACTTTTCAGCGGATCGCTGGCACCGGCAATACCGGCGTCAACCTGCTCAGCGTCCTTGACCAGCGGCTTGGCCGGGGTCACGGTCTTCGGTCGTTCATCGCCAATCGGGATCGGTTTGAGCGAGCGGTCGGAGTCGGTGAAGACGCCGATCAGCGCTTCGGAAATGACTTTGTACTTGCCTTCGTTGATCGACGAAATCGAGTACATGACCACGAAGAACGCAAACAGCAGCGTGATGAAGTCAGCGTAGGAAACCAGCCAGCGTTCGTGGTTTACATGCTCTTCCTGGTGGCGACGACGTGCCATGAGGTTATTCCCTTAATCCATGAAGCCTTGCAGCTTCAACTCAATGGAGCGAGGGTTTTCACCTTCGGCGATCGACAAGATCCCTTCCAGCAACATTTCGCGATAACGCGACTGCCGCAACGCGATTGACTTCAGCTTGGCCGCCACTGGCAGCAACACCAGGTTGGCACTGGCCACGCCGTAAATGGTCGCGACGAACGCCACGGCGATGCCGCTGCCCAGTTGTGTTGGATCAGCCAAGTTGCCCATCACGTGGATCAGGCCCATCACCGCACCGATGATGCCGATGGTTGGCGCGTAGCCGCCCATGCTTTCAAAGACTTTCGCCGCTTCGATGTCGCGGGCTTCCTGGGTGTAGAAATCCACTTCGAGGATGCTGCGGATCGCTTCCGGCTCGGCGCCATCGACCAGCAGTTGCAGGCCTTTGCGCGAGTAGTTGTCAGGTTCGGCATCGGCCACGCCTTCCAGGCCCAGCAGGCCTTCCTTGCGCGCGGTGAGGCTCCAGTTGACGACGCGATCGATACCACCGGCCAGATCGACCCGTGGTGGAAACAGGATCCACGCCAGAATCTGCATGGCGCGTTTGAACGCGCTCATCGGCGATTGCAGCAGTGCGGCACCGATGGTGCCGCCCAGTACGATCAATGCCGCCGGGCCGTTGGCCAGCGCACCGAGGTGACCACCTTCAAGGTAGTTACCACCGATGATGGCGACGAACGCCATGATGATCCCGATAAGGCTTAAAACATCCATCAGAGACACGCCTCGACAATGTGCTTGCCGATGTCGTCGAGGCTGTACACCGCGTCGGCGAGGTCGGCTTTAACGATGGCCATCGGCATGCCGTAGATCACGCAGCTTGCCTCATCCTGTGCCCACACCGCGCTGCCGCCCTGCTTGAGCAGACGCGCGCCTTCACGGCCGTCGGCGCCCATGCCGGTCAACACCACCGCCAGAACTTTGTCGCCGTAGGATTTCGCCGCCGAACCGAAGGTGATGTCCACACACGGCTTGTAGTTCAGACGCTCGTCGCCCGGGAGGATTTTCACCGCGCCACGGCCATCGATCATCATTTGCTTGCCACCCGGTGCCAGCAACGCCAGGCCCGGACGCAGGATGTCGCCATCCTCGGCTTCCTTGACGCTGATGCGGCAGAGCTTGTCGAGACGTTCGGCGAAGGCCTTGGTGAACGCTGCCGGCATGTGCTGGATCAGCACGATCGGCGCCGGGAAATTCGCCGGCAACTGAGTCAGCACGCGTTGCAGCGCAACCGGGCCACCAGTCGAGGTCCCGATGGCAACCAGTTTGTAGGCCTTGCGTTTCGGTGCAGGCGACGAGGCGCTGGCGGCTGGAGCGCGAGTCGGCGCTGGAGCTGGAGCCGGACGCGTTGGTGCACTGGTGCTGTGGCTGCTGAAGCTCGATGCTGCCGGAGCAGGCGTCGGCGCTGGTGCAGCAACCGGCGCAGGCGCGCTGTAGGCACTGAAACGACGATTACTGCGCGAGATGCTATGCACCTTCTCGCACAGCAGTTGCTTGACCTTCTCCGGATTGCGCGAGATGTCTTCGAAATTCTTCGGCAGGAAATCCACCGCGCCGGCGTCCAGCGCATCCAGGGTGACCCGGGCGCCTTCGTGCGTCAGCGAGGAGAACATCAAAACCGGGGTCGGGCAGCGCTGCATGATGTGCCGCACTGCCGTGATGCCGTCCATCATCGGCATCTCGTAGTCCATGGTGATCACGTCCGGCTTGAGTGCCAGGGCCTGATCGATCGCCTCTTTACCGTTGGTAGCGGTGCCGACCACCTGAATGCTCGGATCCGCTGAAAGAATTTCCGAGACGCGGCGGCGGAAAAAACCCGAATCGTCCACCACCAGGACTTTGACTGCCATAAACACTCCATTAGGTGCAGCGGGACGTTGTCGTCCCGCCGCCCCGGATTCAAATACGCCGTGCGGCGTAACGCTTGAGCATGCTTGGAACATCGAGAATCAGCGCGATGCGGCCGTCACCGGTAATGGTGGCGCCGGACATGCCCGGAGTGCCCTGCAGCATTTTGCCCAATGGCTTGATGACCACTTCTTCCTGACCGACCAGTTGATCGACGACGAAGCCGATCCGCTGGGTGCCCACCGAAAGGATCACCACGTGGCCTTCACGCTGCTCTTCGTGAGCGGCGGAGCTGACCAGCCAGCGCTTGAGGTAGAACAACGGCAGCGCCTTGTCCCGCACGATCACCACTTCCTGACCGTCGACGACGTTGGTGGTCGACAGGTCGAGGTGGAAGATTTCGTTGACGTTGACCAGCGGGAACGCAAACGCCTGATTGCCGAGCATGACCATCAGGGTTGGCATGATCGCGAGGGTCAGCGGTACCTTGATGACGATCTTCGAGCCCCGGCCCTTGGTCGAGTAAATGTTGATCGAACCGTTGAGCTGGGAAATCTTGGTCTTCACCACGTCCATGCCGACACCGCGGCCGGACACGTCGGAGATCTCGGTCTTGGTCGAGAAACCCGGGGCGAAGATCAGGTTGTAGCACTCGGTATCGCTCAGGCGATCGGCTGCGTCCTTGTCCATCACGCCGCGCTTTACCGCGATGGCGCGCAGGACGTTCGGGTCCATGCCTTTGCCGTCATCGGAAATCGACAACAGGATGTGGTCGCCTTCCTGCTCGGCGGCCAGAACAACACGACCGCCACGGGCCTTGCCCGATGCCTCGCGCTCTTCCGGCGACTCGATGCCGTGGTCGACCGCGTTGCGCACCAAGTGGACCAGCGGGTCGGCCAGGGCCTCGACAAGGTTTTTGTCGAGGTCGGTTTCTTCACCCACCAGTTCCAGGTTGATCTCTTTCTTCAGCTGACGAGCCAAGTCGCGAACCAGACGCGGGAAGCGCCCGAAGACCTTCTTGATCGGCTGCATCCGCGTCTTCATCACCGCGGTCTGCAAGTCAGCCGTGACCACGTCGAGGTTCGACACGGCCTTGGACATGGCTTCGTCGCCGCTGTTGAGGCCCAGGCGCACCAGACGGTTACGCACCAGCACCAACTCGCCGACCATGTTCATGATTTCGTCGAGACGGGCCGTGTCGACGCGCACGGTGGTTTCGGCTTCGCTCGCCGGTTTTTCTGGCGGCGGTGCGGCGGCAGCACGGGCCGGAGCCGGTGCAGCAGCGGCAGCCGGTTTCGGCGCTTCGGCTTTCGGCTCAGGCTTGGGAGCTGCCTTTGGCGCAGCAGCCGGAGCGGCCGCAGCCTTGGCGGCAGGCGCAGCCACCGTGGAAGCAGCGCCGGCAGTCGCGGCGCCAACGTCAGTGAACTTGCCTTTGCCGTGCAATTCGTCGAGCAGCGATTCGAACTCGTGATCGCTGATCAGATCGCTGCCGGCTGCGGCGGCTGCCGGCGCGGCTGGCGCAGCCGGTGCCGAGGCAATTGCTGATTCCAGTGCTTCAACGGCAAAGTTGCCCTTGCCATGCAGTTGATCGAGCAGGGCTTCGAATTCGTCGTCGGTGATATCCGAGCTGTCGCCCGCCGCCGGGGCTGCTGGAGCCGCTGCGGTCGGTGCCACGGCATCCGCCGCGAACTGGCCTTTGCCATGCAACTGATCGAGCAACGACTCGAACTCGGCGTCAGTGATTTCGTCGCTCGCGGCTTCAGCCGCCGTTTGCGCAGGTGCAACAGCGGCCGGGGCTTCAGCTTCAGCCTTGACGGCGTTCAGCGAGTCCAGCAGTTGTTCAAATTCGTTATCGGTGATGTCGCCCGACGAGTCGCCTTCAACGACCAGTTCTTCGATCATCTCGGCCACCGGCGATGCCGGGGCGGCGTCCGCCGATTGCGGTTCGGCCAGACGCGCCAGGGCGGCCAGCAGTTCCGGGGTAGCGGCGGTGATCGGTGCACGCTCACGAACCTCAGTGAACATGCTGTTCACCGCGTCCAGTGCTTCGAGGACAACGTCCATCAGTTCTGCATCAACGCGACGCTCACCCTTGCGCAGGATGTCGAACACGTTTTCGGCGATGTGACAGCACTCCACCAACTCGTTGAGCTGAAGGAAGCCGGCGCCCCCTTTTACAGTGTGGAAACCGCGAAAAATTGCGTTGAGCAGATCTGCGTCATCCGGACGGCTTTCCAGCTCGACCAGTTGTTCGGACAGTTGCTCAAGAATCTCGCCGGCCTCAACCAGGAAATCCTGAAGGATCTCTTCATCGGCGCCGAAGCTCATTAATGGGGTGCTCCTACAGGTCTAAAAACCCAAAAAACCTAAAATTCCACAACTCTAGAATCCGAGGCTGGATAACAAATCGTCCACATCGTCCTGACCGGACACAACGTCTTCTCGTTTATCGGCATGAATCTGCGGACCTTCACCCTGCGAGAGATGTTTTTGTGGATCTTTTTCTGCAAGCATCGCGGCGCGGTCATGTTCGATGCCCGCAAAGCGGTCGACCTGACTGGCCATGAGCACGAGTTTGAGCAAATTGCTTTCGACTTCGGTGACCAGTTGGGTCACACGCTTGATCACCTGACCGGTCAGGTCCTGGTAATCCTGGGCCAGCAGGATGTCGTTGAGATTGCTCGACACCGCACGGTTGTCCGTGCTGCTGCGTGACAGAAAACCGTCGACCCGGCGCGCCAGCTCGCGGAACTCTTCAGCCCCGACCTCGCGACGCATGAAGCGACCCCAATCGGCGCTCAAGGTCTGCGCTTCATCAGCCAGACTGTTGACCACCGGCGTGGCGCTTTCCACCAGATCCATGGTGCGGTTGGCCGCGGCTTCTGTCAGCTTGACCACATAGCCCAGGCGTTCGGTGGCGTCGGTGATTTGCGACACTTCCTCGGCCTGCGGCATGTTCGGATCGATCTGGAAGTTGACGATCGCACTGTGCAGTTCACGTGTGAGCTTGCCGACTTCCTGGTACAGGCCACGGTCACGGGTCTGATTGAGCTCATGGATCAGTTGCACAGCGTCGCCGAACCTGCCTTTTTCAAGGCTTTCGACCAGTTCGACCGCGTGTTTTTTCAGGGTCGACTCGAAATCGCCCTGTGAAGATTCGTTATGCTCCATAGCTCCCCCGCGCGTTCATCAGCCGATGCGTTCGAAAATCTTCTCGATTTTGTCTTTCAACGCCTGAGCCGTGAAAGGTTTGACTACGTAGCCGTTTACACCAGCCTGAGCGGCTTCAATGATCTGCTCGCGCTTGGCTTCTGCAGTCACCATCAGCACTGGCAAGTGCTTGAGTTTTTCATCGGCACGCACGTGACGCAGCAGGTCGATACCGGTCATGCCCGGCATGTTCCAGTCCGTTACCAGAAAGTCGATGCTTCCGCTGTTGAGCACTGGAATGGCAGTCACGCCATCATCCGCCTCGACAGTGTTGGTGAACCCCAGATCACGCAGCAGGTTCTTGATGATCCGCCGCATCGTTGAGAAGTCATCAACGATGAGGATTTTCATGTTCTTGTCCAATTCGACCTCCAAGCAGTCTTAAACGCGCCCAGCACCTGGACGCGCCATTTCAATCATTCCGGCGTAGCACTCGAAGACTGTCTGGAGCACAACAGAGCAAGACCGGTGCCGTTCATCACCGCACCAGCCTCGTTCGCAGTGTCCCCACACTGCCTTCAGCGCGCTCGCCACTCCCCCAAACGCCCCCGCAAACGGGCCGCGCACTGGCTGTGTAACTGGCTGACCCGCGATTCACTGACGCCAAGGACTTCACCGATCTCCTTGAGGTTCAGCTCTTCGTCGTAGTACAGCGCCAACACCAGTCGCTCACGCTCCGGCAAATTGGCAATCGCGTCCGCCAACGCTGCCTGGAAACGTTCATCTTCCAGATCGCGTGACGGCTCCATATGAGCACTCGCGCCATCCTCGTGCAGCCCTTCGTGTTCGCCGTCCTGCAACAGGTCGTCGAAACTGAACAGGCGACTGCCCAAGGTGTCATTCAAAATCCCGTAGTAATCGTCGAGACTCAATTGGAGTTCGGCCGCAACCTCGTGATCTTTAGCATCACGGCCGGTTTTAGCTTCAATTGAGCGAATCGCGTCGCTGACCATACGGGTATTGCGGTGAACCGAGCGTGGCGCCCAGTCCCCTTTGCGCACTTCGTCGAGCATCGCGCCGCGGATTCGTATGCCCGCGTACGTTTCGAAACTGGCGCCTTTGCTGGCGTCGTATTTGGTCGAGACTTCAAGCAGGCCGATCATCCCGGCCTGGATCAGGTCTTCGACCTGCACACTCGCCGGCAAGCGCGCCAGCAAGTGGTAGGCAATGCGTTTGACCAGTGGCGCGTAACGCTCGATCAACTCGTACTGCGCGTCACGTGCCGACTTCTTGTAGTAGTTCATACCGCTTGCGGTCATAGCACGGGCCCTGCCGTTTGCTGCACGAGGCGCTCGACGAAAAACTCAAGGTGGCCACGCGGGTTGGCGGGCAGCGGCCAGGTGTCGACCTTCTGCGCGATCGCCTTGAACGCCAGCGCGCACTTGGAACGCGGAAAGGCTTCGTACACCGCGCGCTGCTTCTGCACCGCTTTACGCACGCTTTCGTCGTAAGGCACGGCGCCGACGTATTGTAGGGCCACGTCAAGGAAGCGATCCGTGACCTTGGTCAACTTGGCGAACAGGTTGCGCCCTTCCTGCGGGCTCTGCGCCATGTTGGCGAGGACGCGGAAGCGGTTCATGCCGTAATCGCGGTTGAGCAGTTTGATCAGCGCGTAGGCGTCAGTGATCGAGGTCGGCTCATCGCAGACCACCAGCAACACTTCTTGCGCGGCGCGAACAAAACTGACTACCGAGTCACCAATACCCGCAGCGGTATCGATCACCAGTACATCGAGATTGTCACCGATGTCGCTGAACGCCTGAATCAGGCCGGCATGTTGCGCCGGGCTCAGGTGCACCATGCTCTGGGTGCCGGACGCCGCCGGCACGATGCGAATGCCACCAGGGCCTTGCAACAGCACGTCGCGCAGCTCGCACCGGCCTTCGATGACGTCGGCCAGCGTGCGTTTAGGGGTCAGCCCCAACAATACGTCAACGTTCGCCAGACCCAGGTCGGCGTCCAGCAGCATGACCCGACGGCCAAGCTCTGCCAGCGCCAGCGACAAGTTCACTGACACGTTAGTCTTGCCGACGCCACCTTTGCCGCCGGTCACCGCGATCACCTGTACGGGATGCATGCTGCCCATGTTATTTCTTTACCTTGTCTTGCATAGACGGAGGCCACATTACTGGCTGCGCGTTCACAACCGGAACAATGCATGGCAGACCATCGATGTAGGTACAAAAACTGTTCATGAATACCTCAGCCTACCTGCTTGGTCGGGCTGTGATAGATATCAGCGAACATGTCAGCCATGGCTTCTTCGCTGGGTTCTTCCTGCATTTGCACGCTGACGGCGCGGCTGACCAGTTGATGACGGCGCGGCAGATGCAAATCATCCGGAATCCGTGGGCCATCGGTCAGGTACGCGACCGGCAATTCATGACTGATCGCCAGGCTCAACACTTCGCCAAGGCTGGCCGTTTCATCCAGTTTAGTCAGGATGCAGCCGGCAAGCCCGCAACGCTTGTAACTGTGATAAGCGGCGGTTAGAACCTGTTTCTGGCTGGTGGTTGCCAAGACCAGATAATTTTTTGAACGAATGCCACGCCCGGCCAGACTTTCCAGCTGCATGCGCAGGGCCGGATCGCTGGCTTGCAGGCCGGCAGTATCGATCAATACCACGCGTTTGCGCAGCAGTGGATCCAGCGCTTGCACCAGCGATTGGCCCGGATCGACATGGGTCACTGGCACATTGAGAATGCGGCCCAGCGTCTTCAGTTGTTCCTGAGCGCCGATACGGAAACTGTCCATGCTCACCAGCGCGACATTCTGCGCGCCGTATTTCAGCACATAACGCGCGGCCAGCTTGGCGAGTGTAGTGGTCTTGCCCATGCCGGCAGGACCGACCATGGCAATGATACCGCCCTCTTCCAGTGGCTCGACTTCCGGTACGGCAATCATCCGGGCCAGATGCGCGAGCAGCATGCGCCAAGCCTGACGCGGTTCTTCGATATCAGTGATCATCGCCAGCAGATCGCGCGACAACGGGCCGGACAGGCCGATACGTTGCAGACGGCGATACAGGTTGGCTTGCGCCGGACGGCTGCCTTGCAGCTGATTCCAGGCCAGGGTGCCGAGCTGAACTTCCATCAGCTCGCGCAGGCTGTTCAATTCAAAGCGCATCGAATCCAGTGCACGCGGATCGATACCACCGGAGGACTGCGCAGGTGCCGGGGCCGGACGCGCCGGAGCGGCGTAAGTCGGCTCGGTCAGCGGTTCAGCGGCGGTCAGCGGCAGGCCGGCGGTCAACGGCAGCCCGGCGAAAATCTGGCGATTGCTATTGCCATCGGCTTCGCCACGCAGGCTCAACTCGGCCTGAGCGGTGACGATGCGCGACTGGGTCTTGCGCAGTTCGTCCTCGAGCTCCATGTTCGGAACCCGTGGCGCCAGCGCCGACAATTTGTAATCCAGTGCCGCCGTCAGCTCGACACCGCCGGCAATGCGGCGGTTGCCAATGATGGCGGCATCAGCGCCCAGCTCATCACGAACCAGCTTCATGGCCTGACGCATATCGGCGGCAAAGAAACGCTTAACTTGCATAAACCACTACCTCAGCCGTTGGGCCCTACTGTCGCAACGATGGTCACTTGCTTGTTGTCCGGTATTTCCTGGTAGGCCAGCACATGCAGTCCAGGGACGGCGAGGCGGCCAAAGCGCGAAAGCATCGCGCGGATCGGGCCGGCGACCAAAAGGATCACCGGCTGACCTTGCATTTCCTGACGCTGCGCCGCTTCGATGAGCGAACGCTGCAGCTTCTCGGCCATGCTTGGCTCCAGCAGAACGCCCTCTTCCGAGCCTTGTCCTGCCTTCTGCAGACTATTGAGCAATATTTGTTCCAACCTTGGTTCCAAGGTGATCACAGGCAGCTCCGACTCAGTGCCTACAATGCTTTGGACGATGGCGCGAGATACGCCGACCCGCACAGCAGCCACCAGCGCGGCGGTATCTTGACTCTTCGCGGCGTTGTTGGCGATGGCTTCGGCAATGCTGCGGATATCGCGCACCGGCACGTGTTCGGCGAGCAGCGCTTGCAGCACTTTGAGCAACTGCGACAACGTGACCACACCCGGCACCAGCTCTTCTGCCAGTTTCGGCGAGCTTTTGGCCAGCAATTGCATGAGTTGCTGCACTTCTTCGTGGCCGATCAGCTCGCTGGAGTGCTTGTACAGAATCTGGTTCAAGTGCGTCGCGACCACGGTGCTGGCGTCGACCACGGTGTAACCGAGCGATTGTGCCTGGGCGCGCTGGCTGATTTCGATCCACACCGCCTCGAGGCCGAAAGCCGGATCTTTGGCGTTGATACCGTTGAGCGTGCCGTACACCTGGCCCGGGTTGATCGCCAGTTCGCGATCTGGATAGATCTCGGCTTCGGCGAGAATCACGCCCATCAGGGTCAGGCGATAGGCGCTCGGCGCCAGATCGAGGTTGTCGCGGATGTGCACGGTCGGCATGAGGAAGCCCAGATCCTGCGAGAGCTTCTTGCGCACGCCCTTGATCCGCGCCAGCAATTGCCCGCCCTGGTTACGATCCACCAGCGGAATCAGGCGATAGCCGACTTCCAGGCCGATCATGTCGATCGGCGTCACGTCGTCCCAGCCCAGCTCTTTGGTTTCCATGGCGCGGGCCGGCGACGGCAGCAAATCCTGCTGGCGCTTGACCTCTTCCAACGCCACGACTTTAGCGACGTTCTGCTTTTTCCAGAACAGGTACGCGCCGCCAGCGGCCAGCGCAGCCATGCTCAGGAACGAGAAGTGCGGCATGCCCGGCACCAGGCCCATGACCGCCATCAGACCGGCGGCCACCGCCAGCGCTTTTGGCGAGGCGAACATCTGTCGATTGATCTGCTTGCCCATGTCTTCCGAACCGGAAGCACGGGTCACCATGATCGCCGCCGCTGTTGATAACAACAGTGAGGGCAATTGCGCCACCAAACCGTCACCGATGGTCAACAAGGCGTAAACCTTGCCGGCATCGCCGAAGCTCATGTTGTGCTGGAAGATACCGACGGCCATACCGCCGATGAGGTTGATGAACAGAATCAGCAGGCCGGCAATGGCGTCACCACGGACGAATTTGCTGGCACCGTCCATCGAACCGTAGAACTCGGCCTCTTGGGCGACTTCCTGACGGCGCATCTTGGCCTGGTTCTGGTCGATCAGACCGGCGTTGAGGTCGGCGTCGATCGCCATTTGTTTGCCGGGCATCGCATCGAGAGTAAAGCGCGCGCTCACCTCGGAAATCCGTCCGGCACCCTTGGTCACCACGACGAAGTTGATGATCATCAAGATCGCGAAGACCACGATACCGACCACGTAGTTACCGCCGATCACCACCTCACCGAAGGCCTGAATCACCTTACCGGCAGCGGCGTGGCCGTCCTGACCGTGGAGCATCACCACCCGCGTCGAGGCCACGTTCAACGCCAGCCGCAACAGCGTCGCGACCAGCAGAATCGTCGGGAACACGGCGAAATCCAGCGGTCGCAGCGCATACACGCAGACCAGCAGGACGACGATCGACAGGGCAATGTTGAAGGTGAAGAACACGTCGAGCAGGAACGGCGGCACCGGCAACATCATCATCGCCAGCATGACCAGCAGCAACAACGGCACGCCCAGATTGCCTCGACTGAGGTCGGCAACGTTTGTGCGAGCAGTGTTGAATAACTGAGAGCGATCCACCGGTTTTCCCCGTTCCTTTAAAGCAAACTTTTGACGCCCAGAGCGGGCTCACGGCGGGTACTGCAAGAAGCTTTCCAACTTTTGCCGGGGAATGAAATAGAGGGGTTTGATCAAGGAATTTTTGCTGATTGGGCCGGCCCTTTCGCGAGCAGGCTCGCTCCCACAGGGAACCGCATTCCAAATGTCAGATTGAAATGCAATCCAAATGTGGGAGCGAGCCTGCTCGCGAAGGGGCCCTCATGTTCGGCGCAAATTTCTTCATTTAAACGAAGCTGTTTAAAAGACACCGCCAGACACGCCTTTCAGGCTACAAATCCTTGCGCCATTGCCTACAGCCAAGCCAGAATCCGCCGGCTTGTGCGCCTTGGGGGCGGGTTCTATTGTGGATCGGTCGCTGACGAATCAGTGATCGGGTCTCGCAGCCCGTCGATCTCTGGACGCACAACACCCGCTTTTTTATGGCGGCTGTACGTGGGAGACCTTCGGGTCTGCCGGTTCTAGAGTCCCGGTCTGCGACCTGCATATAGCTGCCACCCTCATTCATCTCGCAGCGAACGTTGGCAGCTCCAATGACTCTAGGAGCTTCACCATGACCAAACCAACACCCAACCCACCCGAAACCGACCCCGCCTCCCCCTACGAATCCCTCGATTCAAAAAAGCTTAACGACGCCGCCGAACGCGCGCTCGATCACTACCTCTGCCCACCCGGCTCCACGCCACCACCGCGTAAAACCCGCCGGATGTACGCCGTTACCGCCGACTTCAAAAACGAGGAACTGCTGGCCGATGCCAGCGAAACACTCGCCTCAGCCAGAACCATCGCCCATGACTTCACCCACCTGATACCCGCGTCGCAGCGCAGGACGCTGTTGGGGATCGCGCAACTGATCATGCTCGGCGAGCTGGCGGTGAATCGGGTGATGGATAATCTGGAGTTGCCGCAGTAGCGACACGCGATGATCGTTCCCACGCTCCTGCGTGGGAATGCCTCAACGGACGCTCCGCGTTCGGCTCTGGAAGGGACGCGGAGCGTCCCGGGCTGCATTCCCACGCAGAGCGTGGGAACGATCATAAAAAACCGCCGCCCCGTTCAGCGGCTTTGCGATCAATTGCTCAATACCAAGTAATTTGGGGACGGATTTATTTAACCAGTGAGCGGGGTTTGATCGAGATTTTTCTGCTGACCGGGATGGCCCTTTCGCGAGCAAGCTCGCTCCCACAGGGAAACGCATTCCAAATGTGGGAGCGAGCTTGCTCGCGAAGGGGCCAGTGAAGTCAGCGCAATGCGCTTCTTAAACTCTGGTGTTTAAAAGACACTTCAGGACACGCCTTCCAGGCTACAAATTCTTGCGCCATTGCCTACAGCTACGCCAGAATCCGCCGGCTTGTGCGCTTTGGGGGCGGGTTCTATTGTGGGTCGGTCGTTGACGAATCAGCGATCGGGTTTAGCGACCCGGACCATCTCAGTGCATCAGCGTTCGTGGCTTCGTTGTGGGACTCTTCGCCCGCAATTACGTTATGGCGGCTGTATGCGGGAGACCTTTGGGTCTACCGGGGTGCCTGTGACCGGTTCGCTAACCTGCGTACAGCTGCCACCTTCACTTGTTTAGCGACAGGGAAAGAGTGGCTCCATAACCTCAGGAGCTTCACCATGATCAAACCAACACCCAACCCACCCGAAACCGATCCCGCCTCCCCCTACGAATCCCTCGATTCAAAAAAGCTTAACGACGCCGCCGAACGCGCGCTCGATCACTACCTCTGCCCACCCGGCTCCACGCCACCACCGCGTAAAACCCGCCGGATGTACGCCGTTACCGCCGACTTCAAAAACGAGGAACTGCTGGCCGATGCCAGCGAAACACTCGCCTCAGCCAGAACCATCGCCCATGACTTCGCCCACCTCATACCCGCGTCGCAGCGCAGGACGCTGTTGGGGATCGCGCAACTGATCATGCTCGGCGAGCTGGCGGTGAATCGGGTGATGGATAATCTGGAGTTGCCGCAGTAGCGACACGCGATGATCGTTCCCACGCTCCTGCGTGGGAATGCCTCAACGGACGCTCCGCGTTCGGCTCTGGAAGGGACGCGGAGCGTCCCGGGCTGCATTCCCACGCAGAGCGTGGGAACGATCAATGAGACGTTGTGATTGCTCGCGAAGGCGACCTTACAACCAACGCATGTTTCAGCCATAAAAAACGCCGCACCGCGCAGTCGGGACGGCGTTTTTTAATGCCGGTTACTGCGCAGTCAAAATCTGCTTGGGTGCAATATCGCCGAAGCTCAGTTGCTTGCCGTTGACGTAGCGCGTACCCCGCAAAATCTGCTCACCTTCGACCTCAACGAAGTCCTCATCCATGTACATCAGCACGACCTTGGTCACTGGCGCAATGACTCCAGGGATCATCAGATCGGTTTGCAGCAGATTGAGCGCCCAATGAAACTGGATGGCCGGCAAATCTCCGATTTCGATCTGACCCGTGTCATCCAGCGATCTGAAGTCTCTGCGTGCAGTCACGCGGAATTTTCGCCCGACCTGCACAAACTCCGGTTTGCCATAACGCACCTGCCGATGAGGGCCGGTCGCCCATTGATCGTTGTAATAACTAGGCGAGGTGAAGAGTTCGAACAACGCCTGATTGTCGCGGATGTTTCCCGCTGCACCGAACAGGTAGTTGTAGGAATAGTGGTTAGCCAGGCCGTCCAGTTCAGGCCTGATCGCGTTGATCGGGTTGTCGAGATAATCCGGGATATAAGCATTGGCCATCTGTTTGAAATGGGTGAAATCCAGATCCATGTCGAAAGTGACGGTGTAGCAGATGGCCCGCTCTTTCGGGTTCTGTTCCAGTCGCCCTGACACATATTCCAGGCCCATGCCCTCGAGTTTTCGGTAAATGCGCTCTGCCATGATCATGCTCTCCTGATTCGGTAAACTTGCGCCCCTATATCGATGTCATGGACAGCCATCCGTCTACTGTAAGAGTTGACAGGTGGATGGCACTTCCAGACCAACGGTCTCTCGACGATGTAGCGAACCAAAAGAGGACATCTGCAAAGCCACCGCTCATCGGAAATACTCGATCACCTGTCAGATCTGACAGTGGCGAGAATTCTTACTTCCTGCATCAAATGGAGCCTTTCCAGGCAATCACTCGAACGCAGGAGACACCCCATGAACTCAATTTCAGCAGTCACCGATCCAGCGGCGCCAAAAGTACTTGAGGCACACGGCTCCGCAGGGGATCAACTTGACTTCGATCATGTCTATTTCGCCCAACACGTTACCGCTCAAGTTCCGCACTACACCGGCATGGCCCGCGGCCATACGGTTCGCATCACTTGGGAAAACCCTCGGCACACCTACCACTCGGAGGTGATCACCGTGGGAACCCCTGGCACCATCGACATCCGCATTCCGCGCCTGGAGGTGATCGATAGCATTGGCCATACGGTGAAGGTCTTTTACACGGTACGTACGGCCCCGGGCACGACCTTGATTCCTTCGCGCTATTTGCTGCTGCACATTCTCCCTCAGTCATTCGATCTCCTGGCACCGACCCTGTCGAGTGATCAGGAAACTGTTAGCGTCAACTACGCAGGCATGACGACTGGCTATACGGTACGTTTGCGCGCTACCGCCAACACGCTATGGGAAAGTGATACGCGACCCGTTCAGGCAGGTGTCACGCCAGTCTTTACACTTCCTTCTGACTGGCGAACAAACAATCGCGGCGCCGATGCCCTGATCAATTACACCGTGTACAAATCGGGAAGTGGTGAGCGGTTGATGTTTTCGAAGGTGTTGAGGGTGCTCGTGGGCGAGGCAGTACCGGGTCCGGATCTACTCGAGAACTTTGACGCTTACCCGGATCGCTCCATCGCGCCCGGTCAAAGCTTCGATCTGGCAAGCATGAAAGTCACGAACCTTGGAAGATCGGGAGGACTGGTCAAACTCACAGAGGCGGGTGCAACTAACATACCGGGGAAAATCGAGCGAAAAGTCCTGGTCACAGATGGCGTCATATCCACACTAAGGCTGGATTTGCATTCGAGTTATTCCCGTGTTCGATTTTGGTACCAGGACGTGCATGTGGCTGCAACTGCGGTGTTCTATAACGCCGCTGGTAATTCACTCGGAAAAAAAGAACTGACTAATTACCACCCCGACAACAGCCCCAAGCAGCTTGATTTTTCAGCCCACGGCATCAGGCGTATAGATATTCAAAACGCCACCAGCGACGTTGTCCGATACGATAACTTCGAGCTGACTAACTAATGACAAACGCCTGATTACTGGAGATTTCTCACTTCGATGCCTCCGGATCCAAGGGAGAAAAGGGGGACGGATTTATTTGACCAGTGATTTAAACAGGGGGGCTTGGGGGGCTTGATCAAGGTTTTTCTGCTGGCCGGATTGGCCCTTTCGTGAGCAAGCTCGCTCCCACAGGGAAACGCATTCCAAATGTGGGAGCGAGCTTGCTCGCGAAGGGGCCAGTGAAGTCAGCGCAATGCGCTTCTTAAACTCTGGTGTTTAAAAGACACTTCAGGACACGCCTTCCAGGCTACAAATCCTTGCGCCTTTGCCTACAGCCAAGCCAGAATCCGCCGGCTTGTGCACCTTGGGGTCGGGTTCTATTGTGGGTCGGTCGCTGACGAATCAGCGATCGGGTTTAGCGACTCGAATTCAAGTCAAAGGTGCATCGGCGTTCCAGGCTTCGTTGCGGATCTGTTTTTTCGCGATTTCGTCATGGTGGCTGTATGCGGGAGACCTTCGGGTCTGCCGGGTGCCTTTGACCGGTTCGCTAACCTGCGTACAGCCGCCACCCTCCTGTTTAGCGACAGGTTGTAGCGGCTCCACTTCAAAGGAGCTTCACCATGATCAAACCAACACCCAACCCACCCGAAATCGATCTCGCCTCCCCCTACGAATCCCTCGATTCAAAAAAGCTCAACGACGCCGCCGAACGCGCCCTCGATCACTACCTCTGCCCACCCGGCTCCACGCCCCCACCGCGTAAGACCCGCCGGATGTACGCCGTCACCGCCGACTTCAAAAACGAGGAACTGCTGGCCGATGCCAGCGAAACACTCGCCTCAGCCAGAACCATCGCCCATGACTTCGCCCATCTCGTACCCGCGTCGCAGCGCAGGACGCTGTTGGGGATTGCGCAACTGATCATGCTCGGCGAGCTGGCGGTGAATCGGGTTATGGACAATCTGGAGTTGCCGAACTAGTTCGGGTACTGATCGTTCCCACGCTCCTGCGTGGGAATGCCTCAACGGACGCTCTGCGTTCGGCTTTGGAAGGGACGCGGAGCGTCCCGGGCTGCATTCCCACGCAGAGCGTGGGAACGATCATAAAAAACCGCCGCCCCGTTCAGCGGTTTTGCAAACGGTTGCTCAATACCGAAGGATTTTCACTTTTCCATTCTTGCTCTTGGGCAATTCGAACTCGACCTCGCCGCCCACTTTGACGTTCGCCTGCCGGGCATCGGGCAATGGAATGCTGAATCGGTATTCTTTGGCGGTGAGAAAAAAACCCGTGGCTTCGGCAAAGGAAAGGGATCGTCCCGATTGCTTCGGCGTGATGGTGCCTCTCCCGGTTTTTTCATCGTAGCTGCTGAAAATACCTTTCATTGTCGTGCTCCCTTGCACTCGCTCGCCTGACCGCGCCACGTAGGCGGCGCCACCTTGCATCAAACTGCAAAATCACGGAAAGCGCACCTGTCAGAGTTGACAGTAAAGGGAGATCTCAGACCAATGGCTGCACAGCAACGTCAGGAGTCGCGACGCAGATCCGGCGGAATCGGCAAGTCGTCCTTGAGCGGATCCGGGCGTTTGCCCTTGCCCGCACGGTACTGGCGGATCTGGTAGACGTAGGCCAGGACCTGCGCGACCGCGAGATACAGACCACCGGGAATTTCCTGCTCGAGTTCGGTGGAGTAGTAGATCGAACGCGCCAGCCCCGGCGATTCGAGGAGCATGACGTTGTTGGCTACGGCGATTTCGCGGATTTTCAGGGCGAGGAAGTCGCTGCCCTTGGCCAGCAGCACGGGTGCGCCGCCCTTCTCCGAGTCGTACTTGAGCGCGACGGCGTAGTGGGTCGGGTTGGTGATGACCACGTCGGCGTCGGGAATCGCCGCCATCATGCGCCGTTGAGACATTTCGCGCTGGGTCTGGCGGATGCGCTGTTTGACCTCCGGGCGACCCTCCTGATCCTTGTGCTCGTCGCGCACTTCCTGCTTGGTCATCAGCAGTTTCTTGTGCGCTTCCCAGAGCTGCACCGGCACATCGACAGCCGCGATGATGATCAGGCCGCAGGCCAGCCACAATGTGCTCCAGCCGACCAGCGTGACGCTGTGGATGATCGCCATTTCAAGTGGCTCGTGGGCGATCCGCAAAAAGTCATCGACGTCCGCCGACAACACCGCCAATGCCACGCCCAAAGTGATGAGGAACTTGGCCAGGGCCTTGAGCAGTTCGACCACAGCCTTGAACGAGAACATCCGCTTCAGGCCTGCCGCCGGGTTCATCCGGCTGAACTTGGGCGCCATGGAGCCCGCTGCGAACAGCCAGCCACCGAGGGAAATCGGCCCGATCAACGCGGCGAGCAACAGAGTGATCATGATCGGCTGGATCGCCAGCAGCGCCATCTGGCCCGACTGCAACAGAAACGCGCCCATGGAACCCTGATCCATGATCACTTCGCGCGACAGCGTGAAGTTCAGGCGCATCAGCTCCATCAGGTCCTCGGCCAGCATGCCGCCGAACACCAGCAGCGCACCGGCACCGGCCATGGTCACGGCCAGGGTGTTGAGTTCTTTGGAGCGGGCAATCTCACCCTTCTCACGAGAGTCTTTTTTGCGTTTGTCCGTGGGGTCTTCTGTTTTGTCCTGACCACTTTCGCTCTCTGCCATGACTCAGCGCGCCCGTGCCAGTTCGCGTAACAACTGCAAGGCCTCGGTGGCCAGCGGCTGGTACTGATTGAGAATGTCCGCCAGACCGACCCAGACGATAAACAGACCGAGCACCAGGGTCAGCGGGAAACCGATGGAGAAAATGTTCAGTTGCGGCGCCGCGCGGGTCATCACGCCAAACGCGATGTTGACCACCAGCAACGCCGTCACCGCCGGCAACACCAGCAACAATGCGGCGCCCAGCACCCAGCCGAGTTTGCCGGCCAGTTCCCAGTAATGCGCGGTCATCAGACCGCTGCCGACCGGTAGCGTGGTGAAGCTTTCAGTGAGGACTTCGAAGACCACCAGATGGCCGTTCATCGACAGGAACAGCAAAGTCACCAGCATGGTGAAGAACTGCCCGATCACCGCCACCGACACACCGTTGGCCGGGTCGACCATCGAGGCGAAGCCCATGCCCATCTGAATCGCGACAATCTGCCCGGCGACGGCAAAGGCCTGGAAAAACAGTTGCAGGGAAAACCCCAGCACCGCACCGACCAGAATCTGCTCGGCTATCAGCAGCAAGCCACTGAGATCCAGCGGGCTGACCGCCGGCATCGGCGGCAGGCTCGGCGCAATACACACGGTGATGGCCACGGCGAAATACAGGCGCACCCGGCGCGACACCAACGTCGTGCCGAACACCGGCATGACCATCAGCATCGAGGCGACGCGAAACAGCGGCAACATGAACGACGCCACCCAGGTACTGATCTGGGTGTCGGTCAGCTGAAGCAGCGATTGCATGGCTTAGCCGATGACCATCGGGATGTTTTTGTACAACTGAATGATGTATTCCATGAAGGTCTGCACGATCCACGGACCACCGATGATCAACGTCACCAGCATCACCAGCAGACGCGGGAGGAAGCTCAGGGTCTGTTCGTTGATCTGGGTCGCAGCCTGGAACATCGCCACCAGCAAGCCGACCAACAGGCTCGGCACTACCAGAATCGCGACCATCAGGGTGGTCAGCCACAACGCTTCACGAAAGATATCGACCGCAACTTCCGGCGTCATGGCGAGACACCTCCGAAACTGCTGGCCAGGGTGCCGATGATCAGCGCCCAGCCATCGACCAGCACGAACAGCATGATTTTGAACGGCAGCGAGATGATCAGCGGCGAGAGCATCATCATACCCATCGCCATCAGCACACTGGCCACGACCAGGTCGATGATCAGGAACGGAATGAAGATCATGAAGCCGATCTGGAACGCGGTTTTAAGCTCGGAGGTGACGAACGCCGGCACCAGAATGGTCAGCGGCGCCTGATCCGGCGTGGCGATGTCGGTGCGTTTGGACAGGCGCATGAACAGCTCCAGATCGCTGGTGCGGGTCTGGGCGAGCATGAAGTCCTTGATCGGCACCTGAGCTTTTTCGACCGCTTGCTGGGCGGTAAGGGTTTCCGCCAGATACGGTTGCAGCGCGTCCTTGTTCACCCGGTCGAACACCGGGGCCATGATGAACATGGTCAGGAACAGCGCCATGCCGGTGAGGATCTGGTTCGACGGCGTCTGTTGCAGGCCGAGGGCCTGACGCAGGATCGAGAAGACGATGATGATCCGGGTGAAACTGGTCATCAGAATCACGGCCGCCGGAATGAAGCTCAGGGCGGTCATGATCAGCAGGATCTGCAGACTGACCGAATACTCCTGCGCGCCATCGGCGTTGGTGCCCAGCGTGATCGCCGGGATCGACAACGGATCGGCGGCGAACGCCAGCGGCGCGGCCAGCATCAGGGCCAGCGTCAAGACGATGCGTAACGCACCCATTACTTCTTATCCTTCTGATCCTTGCCGAGAATCTTCAGCAGATGCTGGGCAAATTCCGGGGTCGCTTTCTCGCTGGTATTCGGCACCTCGACCGGCTCTTTGAGCACGTGCAGCGCGGTGATGGTGCCGGGGCTGAGGCCGAGCAGAATCTGCTCGTTGCCGACCTGCACCAGCAGCAAACGGTCACGCGGGCCGAGCGCGCGCGAACCGATCAGCTCGATCACCTGGCCCTTGCCTGCCGGACCTGCCTGCTGCACCCGGCGCAACAGCCAGGCGAGGAAGAAGATCAACCCCAGCACCAGCAACAGGCCGAACACCAGTTGCGTCAGTTGCCCAGCCACGCCGCTGTTGACCATCGGCGCGGTGGCGGCTGGCACTGTGGTCGCCGTTGAAGGCTCGGCGGCCAGCACGCTCAATGGCAATGCCAGCAAAGCCCAGAGAAACCGTTTCACTCAGCGCAGCTTCTTGATGCGTTCGCTTGGGCTGATCACATCAGTCAGACGGATGCCGAACTTCTCGTTGACCACCACCACTTCACCGTGCGCAATCAGCGTGCCGTTAACCAGCACGTCCAGCGGCTCACCGGCCAGACGATCAAGCTCGATTACCGAACCCTGGTTGAGTTGCAGCAGGTTGCGGATGTTGATGTCGGTGCTGCCGACTTCCATCGAAATCGACACCGGGATGTCGAGGATCACGTCCAGGTTCGGGCCGTCGAGGGTCACCGGGTCGTTGTTCTTCGGCACGCTGCCGAACTCTTCCATCGGCAGGCGCGAGCCGCTGGATGCGTCAGCCGCCAGCAGCGCGTCGATGTCAGCTTGACCGTCACCGGTTTCTTCCAGGGCCGCAGCCCATTCGTCAGCCAGTGCCTGGTCGTCCTGGGCGTTCATATCGTCGTTCATCATTTGTCCTCGGCGGGCAAAAATTCAGTTAAATGCTTGGGGTAGGAGCGCCGTTTCAGCGACGCTCGATCGGCTCGATCACTTGCAACGCGAGGTTGCCTTTGTGCGAGCCCATCTTGACCTTGAAGGCCGGCACGCCATTGGCGCGCATGATCATGTCTTCCGGCATTTCGACCGGGATCACGTCACCCGGCTGCATGTGCAGGATGTCGCGCAGTTTCAACTGGCGGCGCGCCACGGTGGCGCCGATGGGTACGTCGACATCGAGGACGTCCTGACGCAGCGCGTTGACCCAGCGCTCGTCCTGATCGTCGAGGTCGGACTGGAAACCGGCGTCGAGCATTTCGCGCACCGGCTCGATCATCGAGTACGGCATGGTCACGTGCAGGTCGCCGCCGCCGCCATCGAGTTCGATGTGGAACGTGGAGACCACGATCGCTTCGCTTGGGCCGACGATGTTGGCCATGGCCGGGTTCACTTCCGAGTTGATGTACTCGAAATTGACTTCCATGATCGCCTGCCAGGCTTCTTTCAAATCGACGAAAGCCTGCTCCAGCACCATGCGCACCACACGCAGTTCGGTCGGGGTGAATTCACGCCCTTCGATCTTGGCGTGACGGCCGTCGCCGCCGAAGAAGTTGTCCACCAGTTTGAACACCAGTTTGGCGTCAAGGATGAACAGCGCGGTGCCGCGTAACGGTTTGATCTTGACCAGGTTGAGGCTGGTCGGCACGTACAGCGAGTGCACGTATTCGCCGAACTTCATCACCTGCACGCCACCGACGGCAACGTCCGCCGAGCGGCGCAGCATGTTGAACATGCTGATGCGGGTATAGCGGGCAAAACGCTCGTTGATCATTTCCAGAGTCGGCATGCGTCCACGGACGATGCGGTCCTGACTGGTCAGGTCGTAGCTTTTGACACTGCCGGGTTCGGCAGCGTTATCGGTCTGTACCAGACCATCGTCGACGCCATGCAACAGCGCGTCGATTTCATCCTGGGACAGCAGATCCTGCACGGCCATGTCGTGTTCCTACTGCAGTACGAAATTAGTGAAAAGCAACTGTTCGATCACCACTTTGCCCAGCTCTTTCTGCGCCACTTCCTGGACGCTGGCGGTGGCCTTCTGGCGCAACATCTCCTGGCCGACCGGGGTCGCCAAGGTGGCGAAATCCTGACCGGAGAAGAGCATCACCAGGTTGTTGCGGATCACCGGCATGTGCACTTTGAGCGCTTCCAGATCGGCCTGATTACGCGCCAGCATGGTGATGCTCACCTGCATGTAGCGCTGACGGCCGTTCTGGTTGTAGTTGGCGACAAAGGCCGGCGCCATCGGCTCGAAAATCGCCGGCTGCTTGCCGACAGGCGCTGCATCAGCGGCTTCGGCAGGCTTGCTCTGAGCGCTGTGCATGAAGAACCAGGTCGCCCCCACGGACGCGCCAATGGCCAGCAGCAACGCCAGCACGATCACAATGATCAGCTTGAGTTTGCCTTTGGTTGCGGGGTCTTTCACTGCTGCTGTTTCGCTCTTCGCCATGCCAATAATCCGTCACTAATCGGGTTTTCACAGTCGCACGGCAAGGCAAGAGCAAGTGTTATGCCAGAAGTGTCGGCCGTAGCGCAGACAACGCTAAAGTCAAAGGCACCCTCACCCCAGCCCTCTCCCGGAGGGAGAGGGGGCCGACCGAAGTGTCTTGCGTTAAACATCGACGTGAAAGACCCAGTCGATTAGAGATTCACAGCAGAAGTATCAGATCGGCGTACTTCAAGAGCATCCCCCAATCGGTCCCCTCTCCCTCCGGGAGAGGGCTAGGGTGAGGGTTTTCAGGGGGCCGACCGAGATGCAAGACGTCAAACACCGACCTGAAAGACCAAGTCGATTATGGATTCACAACAGGAATATCCGGTCGGCGTACTTCGCAAGCATCCCCCAATCAGTCCCCTCTCCCTCCGGGAGAGGGCTAGGGTGAGGGTTTTCAGGGGGCCGACCGAGGTGCAAGACGTCAAACACCGACCTGAAAGACCGAGTCGATTGGAGATTCACAGCAGAAGTATCAGATCGGCGTACTTCAAGAGCATCCCCCAATCAGTCCCCTCTCCCTCCGGGAGAGGGCTAGGGTGAGGGTTTTCAGGTGGCCGACCGAAGTGCAAGACGTCAAACATCGACCTGAAAGACCGCGTCGATTGGAGATTCACAGCAGAAGTATCAGGTCGGCGTACTTCAAGAGCATCCCCCAATCAGTCCCCTCTCCCTCTGGGAGAGGGCTAGGGTGAGGGTTTTCAGGGGGCCGACCGAGATGTCGGACGTCAAACATCGACCTGAAAGACCAAGTCGATTATGGATTCACAGCAGCAGTATCCGGTCGGCGTACTTCAAGAGCATCCCCCAATCAGTCCCCTCTCCCTCCGGGAGGGGGCTAGGCGGGCGGCGTTCCGATGAGGGGCTCTTGATTTTGCTCAGGCGTAGTAGTCGACCGCGCTGCTGCCAATCACGCTGGTGGTTTGAGCGGCGGCTTCAGCAATGGTTGCAGGCGCCAATTCGTCATCCGCCGAATCGAGGCGACCGCCGGCCGCGCTGGTGCGACCACTCTGGCCCTGCTGCGCCTGTTCCTGACCTTGTTGCCCCTGCCAGCCACGGTTCTGGTCGGAGACATTGACGTCGACCTGACCCATGCCCTGCTGGTTGAACATTTCGCGCAGGCGATGCATCTGGCCGTCCAGCGCTTCTCGCACGCTTGGATGCGCGCTCATAAAGGTCACTTGGGTCTGCTGGTCCGGAACCATGTTGACGCGAATATCCAATCGCCCCAGTTCAGCCGGCTGCAGCTGAATGTCCGCCGCCTTCAGATTGGCACTCGACAGATACATGACGCGATTGACCACTTCTTCAGTCCAGCCGCTCTGGTGCATGGCGATCGGCTGATTCACCGGTACCGCGTTCGCTGTCTTCGGCGTGGCCGCCTGCGTCAGTGCCGCCAGACGGTTGGCGAAGTCATCGACGCGGGTATCGCTGGTCGCAGTCTTGAGATCTTTGAGGCCATCGTCGATCAAGCCACTGAACGCTTTGTCACCACCCTGGCTGGTGCTGTCCTTGTCGGCTTGCACGTCGAGCATACTGGCCATGCCGGCGGCGAAGGTTTGCGCGGAAGTCAATTCACCGTCGGCCTGAGCCTGAGCCGGCGACGCTTTCGGTTGCGCCTGGCTGGCGGCGGAAATGTGCCCGCCCTGCTCCATCGCCATGCGTACCGCCGGCATCGAGTCGAGCGGGTCGGCCGAAGGGTCGAAATCGCTGTCGGTGGCCGGTGCCGGATCTTTGACCGTACCCGGCAGTGCGGCAAGCGCAGGCGTTTCGGCTTCAGGCTGGGCACTCGCGACGACCGCCGGAGTCTGCACAACTGGCGCCGTGACTACCGGCTGCACAGCGGTTGCCAATGCCGGATCGAGCGTCGGATCAACCGGCGCCGCGTCTACCACTGGCGTCTGGGCGGTGTCTGTGTTGTCGTCGCTGCTGGCGCTGCTCTCATCGGTCGCTGCGGTTTTGTCGGCAGGCAAGTCGTTGCCGCTATCGGCAACCGCCGGCTGTGCAGCGGCAGACTGATCTTTGCCGATGTCCTTTTTGCCGCTGTTGTCAGCGACCTTGTCGCGCGCCGACTTCGGCGAATTGTCAGCGGTGGCGACAGGCTTGCTCGACCCCTGATCGGCGAACACTTTAGCGAAGCTTGAGGCTTTATCCCCGGTGTCTACGGCCATAGCCGACGTTTTGGCCGAGGCAGCTTGCGCCTTGGCCTGAGCGGCATTCTGAAGAAGGATGTTGGGGGTCGCAGGCATGAAACGGTCTCCGCTGCACTGGGATCGTAGGTACAGTTGCAGAGATAACTGCAAGTGCCGGGCCAGTTTTGCCCGGCACTCGTAAAAAGCGCCGGACGGCGGGATCAGTGCGTGTGAGCAGGATGTTTTTCGCTTTCATAAACCGGGCGAACTTCAGCAAATTCGCCACTGATCTGAGCGACCAGTTTGACTATTTCCGCCGGGCTCTTATTTTTGGCTTCCGACTCCAGCTCCTGGCAGAGCGCCGCCAAACGGACAGCCCCCATATTGCTGGCGCTGCCCTTGAAGCTGTGGGCAACTTCCGACAAGACCTTGGCATCCACCGCTTTTCGCAGATCAACCAAGCGACTTTCGGAATCCGTCAGAAAGGTATCCAGCAGTTCTGGATAACCCTCCTCCATCACATCGCGCAGTACTCTCAGCGCCTCGCGATCAATATGTGTGTCAGTCACTTGTTCACTCCTTGATCAAGAATTGCGCGAATTATGCCTCAACCTCCCAGGAAAACTCCACGCAGGCACTACGACCTTCGTCCGACCAACTGGCGTTATGCCCCAATTGCCGGACCAGACTGACGCCGCGCCCCGACAAACGGATACCGTCCAGCGGCCTTTCCATGACTCGCGCCACATCAAAACCCTTGCCGCTGTCCTCAACGCGAACCACCAGCCGGCCGCCCTCGCCTTGTGGCTGCACCTGCAGATGCACACGGACAAAGCCATCCTGCAGCGCCTCCAGCCGATCGTTGCGCTGCTGATAATAGCGAGCAAAACCCGCCGCATCGCGCTTGAGGCTGGAGTCCAGACCCAGCACGCCATGTTCCAGCGCATTGGAATACAACTCGGCCAGCACGCTGTACAAAGCACCACTCTGCGCCCGCAACCCATGCACCTCAAGCAGCAACTGCAACAGGTACGGCAACGGATTGAAGCGCTTGAGCGTGGCGCCACGAAACTCGAAGCTCACCGACCAGTCGAGCGGGC
This sequence comes from Pseudomonas sp. H1_D05, assembly GCF_054682705.1. Taxonomy (NCBI): domain Bacteria; kingdom Pseudomonadati; phylum Pseudomonadota; class Gammaproteobacteria; order Pseudomonadales; family Pseudomonadaceae; genus Pseudomonas; species Pseudomonas sp. H1_D05. Next base: position 3,638,467 of record NZ_CP162825.1, on the reverse strand, counting down.
ACGACTGGCCGCTGTCGGAATACACCGGCGCCGACGACTTGACCTGCGCCGGCTCCAGCAGGCTGACCTCGACCATGCTGACATCGTCGCGCGCCTCGCCACGAAAATCCCGCAGCGCCTGCTCGATATCCTCGAACAAGCGATCCGGCTCGCGGTTGGCGGCGAACACCTGCTGCAAACGCTCGACGCCGAACAGTTGATCACTGGCGTCACTGGTGTCGATCACCCCGTCAGACAACAGGAACACCCGATCACCGGCGGCCATCGGATGCACTTCCGTACGATCATCGAACGCCTGTGCACTCAGCACCCCCAACGGCAAGTGCCGCGCGGCCAGCGGCACACGCTCGCCAGTGGCAATCCGATGCAGATAACCGTCAGGCATGCCACCGTTCCACACTTCGACCGAACGCCGCTGAAAACTCAGGCACAGCAACGTGGCACAACAGAACATGTCCACCGGCAGGATGCGCTTGAGCTTGGCATTCATCTCGCGCAGGGTTTCGGCCAGGCCGTAGCCCTTGGCGGTCATGCCATAGAACACCTCGGCCAGGGGCATCGCCCCGACGGCTGCCGGCAGGCCATGGCCAGTGAAATCGCCCAACAACACATGCATGTCCCCCGCCGGCGTGTAGGCCGCCAACAGCAGGTCACCGTTGAACAAGGCATAGGGCGATTGCAGGTAGCGGATGTTCGGCGCACTCAGGCAACCGGAATGCGCGACCTTATCGAACACGGCTTTGGCCACACGCTGTTCGTTGAGCAGGTAATCATGGTGTTTGGCGATCAGGTCGCGCTGCTGCAGCACGGTTGCCTGCAAGCGGCGCAAGCGATCCATCGCCTTGATTTTGGCGGCGAGGATCACCTGGTTGTAAGGCTTCGCCAGAAAGTCGTCGCCACCGGCCTCCAGACAACGGGCCAGCGCTTCGCTTTCAGTCAGCGAGGTGAGGAAGATGATCGGCACCAGCGTCTCGCCCGCCAGCGCCTTGATCTGCCGCGCGGCTTCGAAGCCGTCCATGACCGGCATCATCGCGTCCATCAGCACCAGATCGGGTTGCTGCCGGCGAAACAGATCGACCGCTTCGGCACCGTTGGCCGCCGTCAAGACGTTATGGCCCTGACGACGGACGATGGTCGACAGCAACAGGCGATCGGCGGCGCTGTCTTCGGCGATCAGTATGGTCAGCGGCTCTTGCGCCTGCATGGTCGTCAAGTGATGTCGAATAGTTTGTCGAAATTGGAGATGGCGAGGATCTTCTTCACATCGGAGCTGCTGTTGACGACTCGCACGTCCGAGTTATCGCCGCCGGCGTGATCGCGCAGCAGGAGCAGCATGCCCAGTGCGGAGCTGTCGAGGTAGGTGGCTTCTTTCAGGTCGACCACAATGGATTCAGGCTTGGTGTCGAGCCGCTCATAGGAATCGCGAAATTCCTGATGGCGACCAAAATCAAATCGACCCTTGACGGAAATCGTCAGCTTTTGACCATCCGGAGAGACTTCTGTAACGACTGACATTGACTGGCTTCCTTGTCATTGACGAACCTGTACAAGGTTTAGCACTTGGTAGACCCATGGGCAAGGTGCAACACCGGATCAAATGTGGGAGCGAGCCTGCTCGCGAAGGCATCGTGCCAGTCAACAATTGAGCCAGTTGACCGAATGCATTCGCGAGAAAGCTCGCTCCCACAGGGTTTCGCGGTGCAATTTAGAAGGGATTCTGTCGCGGCAAACGCTGTGACAATTCATCGAGCAACTTCTGCTCGCGCTTGTCTTCGAGACGTTGCGCCTCTTCGCGATAACGCTGCACCAGTTTGCGCAAACCTTCGACCTTGGCGAACGCCTGTTGCCATTCTTCACGCGCCTTGTCGAGTTTGTTCTGGTGCCAGACCAGACTCTGGCGCTGCTGGTCGACGGCGGTGTCGAGTTGCGCCAGAAAACCCTGAAAACCCAGCAGCCACTGCCCGCTCACGCCGGTGCTGCCGCGCACGATCCATTGCTGCGAGTAATCCAGACGAAAGGCATTGAGGTCGGCGAGTTTGCTTTCTGCGACTTTGACCTGACCCTGAAAATAGCCCAGCCGTTGCACGGCGGTTTTCTCGGCCTGTTCGGCCATGTCCACCACCGGAGCCAGGCGCGCAGCGCGGCTGACGGCCATGGCCGGTTACCCGCCCGCCGCAGGGGCGAACAAGGTCTCGAGATAGGCCTGGCTTTCACCCATGTTGATTTTGTCGTTGAGGCCCTGACGCTGGTAGCGCACCAACTGCGGTTGCAGGGAAATCGCCAGATCGGTCTCGCGGTCGCCGCCGGCAACGTAGGCGCCGACGCTGATCAGATCGCGGCTCTGCTGATAACGCGACCACAACTGTTTGAAGTACTGCGCGCGCTGCATGTGTTCCGGCGAAACCACCGCCGGCATTACCCGGCTGATCGACGCTTCAATGTCGATGGCCGGATAGTGCCCTTCCTCGGCCAGACGCCGGGACAGCACGATGTGACCATCAAGTACGCCTCGAGCCGAGTCGGCAATCGGATCCTGCTGGTCATCGCCTTCGGACAACACCGTATAGAACGCGGTAATCGAACCACCGCCCTTCTCCGCATTACCGGCACGCTCAACCAGTTTCGGCAATTTGGCGAACACCGACGGCGGATACCCCTTGGTTGCCGGCGGTTCGCCGATGGCCAAGGCGATTTCCCGCTGCGCCTGGGCGAAACGGGTCAGCGAATCCATCAGCAGCAGGACGTTCTTGCCCTTGTCGCGGAAATACTCGGCAATTCGCGTGCAATACATGGCGGCGCGCAGGCGCATCAGCGGCGCATCGTCCGCAGGGGATGCGACGACCACGGAACGCTTGAGACCTTCTTCACCGAGGATGTGCTCGATGAATTCCTTAACTTCTCGACCCCGCTCACCGATCAGGCCAACGACGATGATGTCGGCCTCGGTGAAGCGGGTCATCATGCCCAGCAACACCGATTTACCGACACCGGTACCGGCGAACAGACCCAGACGCTGGCCGCGACCGACCGTCAGCAAACCGTTGATGCAACGGATACCAACGTCCAGCGGTACGCTGATCGGGTCACGGTTGAGCGGGTTGATCGTCGGGCCGTCCATTGGCACCCAGTCTTCGGCCTTCATCCCGCCCTTGCCGTCCAGCGCACGACCGGCGCCGTCGAGGACGCGCCCGAGCATGCTCATGCCCATCGGCAAGCGACCGGTATCAGCCAGTGGTACCACACGGGCGCCCGGGGCGATGCCGGCAACGCTGCCGACCGGCATCAGGAATACTTTGCTGCCGGAAAACCCCATGACTTCCGCTTCGACCTGGGACGGGTGATAGCTGTCGTCATTGATCACCAGGCAGCGCGTGCCCATGGCGGCGCGCAGGCCTTCGGCTTCGAGGGTGAGGCCGACCATGCGCAGCAGGCGACCTTCAAGAATCGGCGCGCCGGCAATCTCGGTGGCCTCAGCGTAAGTACTCAGGCGCTTGGCGAAACTGGTGCGTTCAAGGCGCATCGGGTTCGTCCGCGAGCGGCTCTTCAGGTGAGGCCGCCGGTTTTACGTCTTCGGGAATGTCCAGACTCAGATCCGCCTCGGCCGGGTGCAACGCCTGCTCGTGCAACTGATCGAACAGTTTGGCCATGACCTGAGCGACGCGGGTTTCGATGCTGGCATCGATGCGGCTGTGCTCGGTTTCAACCCGGCAGCCACCCGGCAACAGCGATTCATCTTCGACGATGCGCCAGGTTTCCTCATGACGTTCGCGCAAGGCCTTGGCCTGTTCGAAGTCCTGCGGATTGACGTACAGGCGCACATTGTCGACGCCCAGCGGCAACAGCTTGAGGGCATCGCGCATGACGTGTTCGATCTGGCTGGAATCAATGGCCAGTTCGCGCTTGATCACCTGTTTGGTGATGTGCTGCACGAGGTCGACCAGCGACTTTTCGATCTGCGTATCTTGCTCGGCGATGGGCTCGAACAGGTTCGCCATCAACTGCTCAAGGCTGGCAAGTTTTGCCGCCAGCGCCACTTCAGCTTCCTGACGAACCTTGAGCGTGGCGCTGTGAAAACCTTCTTTTTCGCCGATGCCGAAGCCCTCGTTGTAAGCCTCCTGACGGATGCTTTCGAGTTCTTCCAGGGTCAGTGGCTGGACTTCTTCCAGCGGCACCTCTTCCATTTCCGGCGGTTCGGGTTCCGGCTCTGGCTCGGGTTCCGGTTTCGGCGGGTCGAAGCTGGGCATCGCCCAGGATTCGAAACCACGGACATCGCGGGCACGGATCAGATCCGTCACATCGTCGTCGTGCTTGTCCATGGGCTTAGATCATTTCCTCGCCACCTTTGCCACCGAGTACGATCTCGCCGGCTTCGGCCATACGACGGGCAATGGTGAGGATTTCTTTCTGCGCGGTTTCGACATCGCTGACGCGCACCGGGCCTTTGGCCTCGAGGTCGTCGCGCAACAGTTCGGCAGCACGTTTGGACATGTTCTTGAAGATCTTCTCTTTGACGCCTTCGTCCGAACCCTTGAGGGCCAGCACCAGCACGTCCGAGGACACTTCGCGCAGCAACGCCTGAATGCCACGGTCGTCGACATCGGCGAGGTTGTTGAACACGAACATGAGGTCTTCGATCTGACCGGACAGGTCTTCGTCGACTTCGCGGATCGAGTCCATGAGCTGGCCTTCGATCGAGCTGTCGAGGAAGTTCATGATGTCGGCCGCACGCTTGATGCCACCCAGGGTGGTGCGCGAGGCATTCGAGTTGCCGGAGAACTGCTTCTCGAGAATCTGGTTCAGCTCTTTCAGTGCTGCTGGCTGTACGGTGTTCAACGACGAGACGCGCAGGATGATGTCCAGACGCACCTTGTGGTCGAAGTTGCCCAGCACTTCACCGGCCTGATCCGGGTCGAGGTACGCCACCACGATCGCTTGAATTTGCGGGTGCTCGTAACGGATCACGTCGGCAACGGCGCGCGGCTCCATCCATTTCAGGCTGTCGAGGCCACTGGTGTTGCCACCGAGCAGGATGCGGTCGATCAGGCCGTTGGCCTTGTCTTCACCCAGGGCCTGAGTGAGCATTTTGCGCACGTAGTCGTCGGAACCGACGCCGAGGCTGGTCTGGTCGCCGACGATGTCGACGAACTCGCTCATGACCTGCTCGACCTGCTCGCGATGGACGTTGCCCATCTGGGCCATGGCCACGCCGACACGCTGAACCTCTTTCGGGCCCATGTGGCGCAGCACTTGTGCGGCGTCGGTCGAACCCAGGGACAGCAGCAGAATCGCGGCTTTGTCGACCTTGGTCAGTTTGACGGTAGCGGCTCGGTTATCACTCATCTGCGTTAATCCACTCTTTCACGACCTGAGCCACGCGACCCGGATCCTCGGCCACCAGACTCTTGATTGCATTCAACTGCGCGTCATAACCCTCACTTGGGCTCGGCAACAGAATGCTCTGCGGACCACCGAGGCTTACGCGGTCGTTGGCCAGGTCGCCGTCCAGGCCGCCCATCCCACCGAGTTCCACGTCGCTGCCCAGACCGGCCAGCTCCTTGCCTTTGCCGCCGCCGGTGATGTTGTTGAGCACCGGACGCAGCACACCAAACACCAGCACCAGGATGAACAACACACCCAGCACTTGTTTGACGATGTCCCAGAACCATGGCTGGGAGTAGAACGGAATATCGGCAATCACTTCGCCGCGCTCGGCGGAGAACGGCATGTTGATCACGCTGACGCTGTCGCCACGACTGGCGTCGAAACCGACGGCGTCCTGGACCAGACGGGTGAAACGCGCCAATTCGTCGGCGCTCCACGGCGCGCGTGTGGTTTCGCCGTTGGCCGCGTTGACCTTGACCTGATCGTCGACCACCACCGACACCGACAGGCGATTCAGGCGACCCTGCTGCTGTTTGGTGTGGCTGATGGAACGGTCGAGTTCGAAGTTCTTGGTCGATTGTTGACGCTTGTCTGCCGGGTATGGTGCGAGCATCGGCTGGCCGGTGGCCGGGTCCATGATCTGCTGACCGTTGGCGTCAACCAATGGCTGGCCTGGCTGCACCATAGCGGCCGGCGCGGCGGCGCCACCGGTGGTTTGCGGCGCCGAGGCTGGCGACGGCGGCTGGTTGCTCAGGGCACCCGGCACACCTTGCGGGCCATTGCTGGCGGTGCGTTGTTCGTTGACCGACTGCTCGCTGCGCAACGCCGGTTGATCCGGGTTGAACTGCTCGGCAGTCGACTCGACGGCATTGAAATCGATGTCGGCCGAGACCTCAGCCTTGTAGCGATCATTGCCCAATACCGGCTGCAGAATGTTGTGCACGCGCTGGGTGAGCATGCTTTCCATGCGGCGGCTGTAATCGAACTGCTTGCCGGCCATGGTCATTTCGGAGTTCTCCGCCTGATCAGAGAGCAGGTTGCCCTTCTGGTCGACGACGGTGATCTGCGACTTGCTCAATTCAGGAACGGAGGTGGCCACCAGGTTGATGATCGCCACCACCTGACCCGGCTCCAGCGAACGACCGGAATACAACTCGACCAGAATCGAAGCACTTGGCTTGCGTTCATCACGCACGAACACCGAACTCTTCGGAATCGCCAGGTGCACGCGGGCACCCTTGACGTTGTTCAAGCTGGAGATGGTCCGCGCCAGTTCACCTTCGAGGCCACGACGGTAGCGCGTCGCTTCCATGAACTGACTGGTGCCCAGCCCCTGTTCCTTGTCGAGGATTTCAAAACCGATGTTGCCGTCGCTGGGAGTGACACCAGCAGCGGCGAGTTTCATCCGCGCACGGGACAGGTCATCGGCCTTGACCAGCAAGGCGCCGGAGTTCGGTTCGACGGTGTAAGGAATGTCAGCAGAGGCCAGGGTGTCCATGACCTGCTTGGCGTCCATGCCGGCAAGACTGCCGTACAACGGACGGTAATCCGGCTGCTGCGACCACAGCACCACGGCAAAGCCAATCGCCACGCTCGCAGCCAGGCCGACCAACAGGCCCACCTGACGCAGCATGGTCATCTCGGAGAGGTTTTCCAGGAAGGACAGGCCGAACAGCGGCGGTTTGCCGTCTATCGGGGTGGCCTTGGCCGGAACGTTATCGGCGACTGCTTCTGCCATGACTCAATCTCGTCCTTAAACCGGCATCTGCATGATGTCTTGATAAGCCTGAACCAGCTTGTTGCGCACCTGGGTCAGAGCCTGGAACGACACGCTGGCTTTTTGCGAAGCGATCATCACGTCCGTCAGATCGACGCCGCTCTTGCCCACTTCGAATGCGTTGGCCAACTGAGTCGACGCGGTCTGGGTATCGCTGACCTTGTTGATCGCCTGACCGAGCATGTCGGAAAAGCTGCTGCCTCCCAACTCAGGGACAGCGGTCGTCGATTTCGGCGCAGACATGGCATCCAGCTTCATGGCCTTCATGTCTGTCATCAACCGATTAAATTCAATACCTTGGCTCATGGTCTACTCTCTTGGGCGGCCCGCAATTTTTTGACACTCACTCGGCGGGTACACAGGTATTAGCAACAAGGGTGCCAGCTCATGGGCACCCCTTTCAGAAAAGCGTTTTCAAATCGTTGCGCCAGACGTCAGGTGGCGAACAGATAACCTTCGACGTCCATCCCGGCATCGCGCATTTGCGCCAGCTTGTAGCGCAGGGTGCGCGGGCTGATACCGAGCTTTTCCGCCGCCTCTTTACGTCGGCCGCGCTCGGCGCGCAGGGTGTCGATGATCATCTGAAACTCCCGGCGCCGCAGGTCATCGCCCAATGCACCGGCGGAATCCGCTTCGATTTCCACCTCGCGAAGCACCGCTGACACCGGCGCGACGACGGGCATCGCGGTGTACGTCACGGGACCGGCCAGACAGAAATCCTGCGGCTGAATCAAACCGCCCTGCTGCAAGATCAGCGCACGCTGAATGGCGTTATCCAGCTCACGCACATTGCCCGGCCACGGGTAAGCGGTCAGGCACGTCTGCGCTTCAGGCGAGAGTTTCGCCGCCGCGTGCTTCATTTTATTGACGTGTTTGGCCAGCAACCTTTCGGCCAGCGGCAGGATATCGGCAGTGCGCTCGCGAAGTGGACGCCAGGCCAAGGGGAAAACCGACAGACGGTAAAAAAGGTCTTCACGGAAACGCCCCGCCGCCACTTCGCCCGCCAGATCACGGTTGGTGGTGGCGACCACGCGAATATCCAGGGCAATCGGTTTACGTGCCCCGACGCGCTCGACCTCGCGCTCCTGCAACACGCGCAGCAGTTTGGCTTGCAGGCCGAGGGGCATTTCGGAGATTTCGTCGAGCAACAGCGTGCCGCCGTCGGCTTGTTCGAACTTGCCGGCCTGCGCCGCGATGGCGCCGGTGAACGAACCCTTCTCGTGGCCGAACAACGTGGCTTCGAGCATGTTGTCCGGGATCGCCGCACAGTTGATCGCAATGAACGGCTGGCTGGCGCGATGGGATTGCTGGTGAATGTAGCGCGCCAACACTTCTTTACCGGTGCCGGATTCGCCGGAGATCAGCACTGTCGAATCGCTGCGCGCCACCCGCGCTGCCAGCTCCAGCAACTGCGCACTGGCCGGCTCGACGGCCACCGGACCGTCGCCGTCGCTTGTGCCAATACTGCCTAGCGCATGCCGTGCCACCAGATCCAGCAAGGCCTTGGGTTCAAACGGCTTGACCAGATAGTCGGCCGCGCCCTGGCGCATCGCATCGACCGCACGCTCGACCGCGCCGTGCGCCGTCATCAGCAACACCGGCAATTGCGGTTGGCGGGCCCGCAACAGCGAGAGTAACTGGTGACCGTCCATGCCCGGCATGTTGACGTCGCTGACCACCAGATTGAACGCCTCACGCGCCACCGCCGTCAGCGCGTCTTCAGCGCAGCCGACCGCATGGTAATCGTGCCCGGCCAGCAACAACGTATCGGCCAGCGCCTCGCGCAATGAGCGGTCATCCTCGACCAGCAAAACCTTGATGCCCATGTCTTTTACTCAGCTCCGTGTACAGCGGAAAACAGCGGCAGGATCACCTGCGCGCACGTGCCGCGCCCGACCCGCGAACGCAGCAGCAATTCTCCCTGATGCGCACGGGCCACAGCCTTGACCACGGTCAGGCCGAGGCCGGTGCCGGTGACTTTGGTGGTAAAAAATGGCTCGCCGAGCCGCGCCAGAACCGCAGGCTCGATGCCGCTGCCACTGTCGCTGATACTCAGATGCAGGTTGTTGTCACGGGTGTAGCAATGCACTTTCAGGCGGACGTCGCCGACACTGGCCTGAATGGCGTTTTCGATCAGGTTCAGCAGCGCTCCGACCAGCGTGTCGCGGTTGCACAGCAGCTCACCGGCATGACTGTCGCACTGCCAGCGGATGGGCAGATCCTGGACATGCGTCAGCGCCGCCGCTTGCAGTGCCTGCATCAAGCTATTCGGGGTCAGGCGATCGGTCAGCGGCAACTCACCGCGAGCGAAGACCAGCATGTCGCGCACTTGGTGCTCGAGTTCGTGCAGGCGCTCTTTCAGGCGCCCGGCGAAACGCTGCTGGGTAGCGACCGGCAATTGCTGCTCAGTCAAATGACTGGCATAGAGCAAAGCGGCTGACAGCGGCGTGCGGATCTGATGGGCCAGCGAGGCGACCATGCGCCCCAGCGAGGACAAGCGCTCGTGGCGTGCCAGTTGATCTTGCAGATGACGGGTTTCTGTCAGGTCGTTGAGCAACACCAGTTGCCCCGGCTCGGCATCCAGCGAACGGGTGGCAATCGACAGGCGTCGACCATTTTTCAAGGAAACTTCATGACCGTCGTCTTCACGCGGGGCAAAGCAACGCGCAATCACATGGCGCCACAGCTCGCCCTCAAGCGGCAAGCCGAGCAGTTCGATAGCGGCAGGATTAGATTCGCGCACCATGCCGTGACCGTCGATGACGATGACGCCACCGGGCAACAGATCAAGGAGATTTTGCAGGCGGTTGGCCAAGCGTTCTTTTTCCGCCAGCTCCTGCATGCGCTGGGCACTGACGACTGCGAGCTCCCCCTTGAGCTCGGTCACCCGTGCTTCAAGCATGCTGTAGGAGTCCGTCAGTTGGCTGGACATCTGGCTGAACAGCTCGAATGCCTGCTCCAGGCCCTGTCGGCTTGCCTGCTCTACGGAGGACGGCTGCCCCTCGGGACTGGAGGCAGTAGACATCTGGGCGTGGGGCATTGTGCTTTCTCGCTTGGCTGACCGTCAGTTAAACGGAACGTTGCGAGGGCTGTAGCAATACCCGTGCCTAAAAAAAACTGCTTATAAATGAAGCAGTTGAAAAACAGGCGTCAATCCTCCGCCTGTTCATCTCCATCGCGCCGGCTCATGCCGTACTTGCGCATCTTCTCCACCAGGGTGGTGCGACGGATACGCAGGCGTTCAGCCGCACGCGCCACAATGCCATTGGCATCGTCCAGCGCCTGCTGAATCAGGCCTTGCTCCAGACCACCGAGGTAGTCTTTCAGGTCCAGGCCTTCCGGCGGCAGCATGGCGTTGGCGGTGAAGTCCGGCGTATGGCCGTTGATCGCCACGCGCTCTTCGAGATCGCTGCGCAGGCTGTCGACCATTTGCTCGTCTTCGTCGTCGACGTAGCGGAATTTCTTCGGCAGCTCGACCACGCCGATCACCCCGTACGGATGCATGATCGCCATGCGCTCCACCAGGTTGGCCAGCTCGCGGACGTTGCCCGGCCAGCCGTGACGGCACAGCGACATGATCGCTGCCGAGTTGAAGCGGATCGAACCGCGCTTCTCGTGTTCCATGCGCGAGATCAGTTCGTTCATCAGCAAAGGAATATCTTCGACGCGCTCACGCAGCGGCGCCATCTCGATCGGGAACACGTTCAGGCGATAGTAAAGGTCTTCGCGGAAGGTGCCGATCTCGATCATGCTTTCGAGATTCTTGTGGGTCGCGGCGATGATGCGCACATCGACGCTCTGGGTCTTGTTGCTGCCCACGCGCTCGAAGGTGCGCTCCTGCAGGACGCGCAGCAGCTTGACCTGCATCGGCAGCGGCATGTCGCCGATTTCGTCGAGGAACAGGGTCCCGCCATTGGCCAATTCGAAGCGGCCGGCACGGCTGGTGATCGCGCCGGTAAAGGCGCCCTTCTCGTGACCGAACAATTCGCTTTCGAGCAGCTCTGCCGGGATCGCCCCGCAGTTGACCGGCACGAATGGTGCGTCGCGGCGCTTGGAATGGTAATGCAGGTTGCGCGCAACCACTTCCTTGCCAGTGCCGGACTCACCGAGGATCAGTACGCTGGCATCGGTGTCGGCGACTTGCTGCATCATCTGGCGCACGTGCTGAATCGCACGGCTGGTGCCGACAAGGCTGCGGAACAGATTGGGTTCGCGATGACGACCGCGCTCGCGTGCCTGGTCGTACATCTCGCGATAGACCTGGGCACGGTGCAGGGAGTCGAGCAATTTGCTGTAGCTGGGAGGCATTTCGAGGGTCGAAAGCACTCGGCGACGCTGGTCTTCAGGCAAGTCAACGGAAGAATTATCGCCCATCAACAAAACCGGAAGGAACTCATCCCAGGTTGAGAGTGTCTTTAGCAAGCCCAAAAGCGCACCAGGAGCATTAACCGTCCCGATCAGTACGCAAATGACCTCACGACTAGACGACAAAGAGCCGACTGCCTGCTGCCAGTCATGGCTGCCGCAGGGTAAATTTTCTTCGCCAAGAAAATTTAGAATCACCGCCAGGTCGCGGCGGCGGACGCTATCGTCATCGATCAGCAGAATTTTGGTTTCACGCCACATGCAATAGCAACTTCCCTAGTCAACTCAATGCCCAAAATAAGGGGCAAGCGAGACGCTTGCAGGACACCATGTGCCTGTAGACGCCTGAAATCTGAAAACAGCCACTAGTTAAGTCAAAAAACCGTGCACAGTCAAATTTATGGCGCACATGTCTGGATTAACTGGGGGTTAATTAACCAAACAGATGGTAAACCTTTGCCGCCTTTTGCGCTTGGGTGATCTGCGACATCTCGTTGGCTATCGCCTGCCGCTCACCCATGGCCACCTCGAGAAGCTCCTTGTAGACGTGGAGCAACTCCTCAAGGTTGTCGCGCAACGCGACCTCGTCCAGCGCAGCCTCAGCCATGACGTCTTCCATGCAGGAACGGCAAGCCAGATCCAGTTCACCAATGGCTTCCCAATTGCGTTCAGCGAGGGCAGTAACCAACGCTTCTCGGGTATCGGCGATTCGCTGCAATACAAGACTCATGACGATCTCCTTTAAAACTGCGGAGCAGGCACAGGGGCAATAGCATCCCAGCCTTCCTTGACCGTGCTCAGCAAGCCGGCAACCTCATCAAGAATGCGCAGGTCGCTGCTGATGTTCGCCTCGGCGAGGCGCTTCATCATGTAGATATACAGCCCATCCAGATCAGCCAGGGTATCTGCGCTGTTTTCCAGATCAAGGCCTTCACGCAGACCGCTGACAATGCCAATCGCCTTGCTGATCGAAGTGCATTTGCCAGGAATGTCCTTGCGCTCGATGGCGCCTTTGGCCTGAGCGATACGGGCCAGACCACCTTCCATCAACATTTGCACCAGACGGTGCGGGCTCGCTTCGGATGTCTGAGCGTGTGCGCCGACTTTCTGATACTGCCGAAGGGCTAACATCGGATTCATGTTCTACCTCATTGCCACAATGACTCGTATAACCAGTGTATCGCCAACGAATCACAGAACTTTAGATCAAAAGACAAAAACCCGGCGCACGCCGATGAAGCGTAGCCGGGTTTTTGTCGTGCCCGCCTTTTACTTCGCGGACTGCTGAGCGTTCAGCGAGCTGAAGAACGACGTAATGTTGCTCGCCGTAGCCTTCATCTGCCCTACCAGCAAGTCCATGGCGTTGTACTTGGCAGTCAACGTCTTGGTCAGGTTGGCGACACGCAGATCCAGCGCCAACTGCTGCGACGTGAGGCTGCGGGTGTTGTTGTTCAGAATGGTCATACGCTGATCAAGCAGACCGCTGGTGGTTTTACCATCAGCAGAAGCTTTGAGGTACGGATCGACCGCTTTGCTCATTCGCGCCAACAGACCGTTTTTGTCGTCGGTACCGGAGAACAGCTGCTGCACCTGGCCAGTCATGCCTGGCTGAGACATGGCCTTGTTGAAAGCCGTCGCGTCCAGCGTCAGCTTACCGGTGTCGCGATCGGTCATGACGCCGATCTGCGACAGCACACCCAGCTCGCCAGGCGACGAAGTGGTCAATTGGGCACGAATGTCCGCAATCAACGTCCGCGGCAGAGAATCACCGGTAAACGCGGCCTGCACCGTCAACTTGCCATCTTCGTCCGGCGTTGCCTTGGACAGGCTATCGATAGTGGTCTTGAGCGTGTTGAAAGCGTCGACGAATTGCTGAACCGAAGCCTGCAAGCCCTTGGTGTTGGTATCGACAGAGACCTTGACCGCAGTGGGGCTGGCTTCCACCAGGTTCATGGTCAAGCCACTGATGGCGCCGCTCACTGTGTTGCTCTTGCTGGTAACGGCAAGACCATCAATGGTCAGCTTCGCATCCTTGGCAATATCGCCCACAGCCCCTGAGTCACCAGCGGCCGGGGTCGCAGACATGACCTTGGTGCCATCGATTTCCAGACCGGCAATACCACTGACCGTCAGGTCGGAGCCCGCGCCCGTCTTGTTGGAGCTGATCACCAGACGCGAAGCGCCCGAGCTGTCGGTCACGATGTTGGCGGAAACACCGTTGACACCCTGCGCCTTGTTGATGGCATCACGGGTAGTCTGCAAGGTGGCATTGGCCGGAATATCGACATTGTAATCAGTGCCATTCTGACTGATTTTCAGGGTACCACTCGGAATGGCACTGGCCGCGCCGCCGGCAAAGGATGCACTGGCTACTTTCGAGCCGGTGGCCAAGTTATTTACCACGACACTGTATGTGCCCGAAACAGCCGTGTTATCGGAAGTCGCGGTCAGCGTTGTCGGGGTAGCCGAGGTCGCCGCGTAACCGGCAAACGCAGGGTTGGTCTTACTGCCCAGATCGGTCATTGCCTTCTGGTAGGCCGCCAATGCGTTTTTCAGCGCACCGACACCGGAAATCTTCAGGGTGTTGGTTTTGGTCGCAGAATCGATCTGCGTCTGCTTCGGCGACTTGTCGGCGTTTACCAGCGCGGTCACGATCGCGCCGATGTCCAGGCCGGAACCCAGTCCGGAACCCGGTAGAATTGGACTTGCCATGTGCATCTCCCTTCAGATTGTTGCCATTCTTTTGACCGTTACACGCATCTTGAGAACGGACAAACATAATTCATGCCAGCTATCAGACTTTGGCGTCAAACAATACGTGACTCGCATTGGCGAGGCTGTCTGCCAGCTTGAGGGCTTCTGCGGAGGGAATCTGTCGTACGACCTCACCCGTCTCGCTTGCGATCACCTTGACGATGACCTTCCCGGAATGCTCATCGATCGAGAACTCCAGATTGCGCTTGATCGATTGGACGAACTTCTCGATCTCCTGCACTGCCAGTTTCAGCTTGGCGTCATCCGTGCCCTGACTTTTCCTGTCAGCGACCGGCGCTTCGACCTTGGCAACTTTTGGCGTCTCTGACGGCTTGTCAGCAACAGGTGTCGCTGGCTTGGGAGCCGGATAAGACACGTTAAGCTTTACGCTCATGTCCATGCCCATCACCTCCTAACGAAAAAAGCGAGAGAGCGCGACCAGCGCACTCCCCCGCTCAAACTCATTCCGAAATTACTGAAGCAGCTTCAGTACAGCGGAAGGCAGTTGGTTGGCTTGAGCCAGAACAGAGGTCGAAGCCTGTTGCAGGGTTTGCTGCTTGGTCAGGTTAGCAGTCTCTGCGGCGAAGTCGGTATCTTGTACGCGACCTTGTGCAGCAGTGGTGTTCTCGGTGATGTTCTGCAAGTTCTGGATGGTGCTGGTCAGACGGTTTTGCGAAGCACCCAGGCTGGCGCGGGTTGCACCGATGGCAGCGATTGCAGCGTCGATCGCGGTGATCGCGTTGTCGATGTTCTGCGAAGCGCCAGTTACGGTAGCACCGGTCAGGGACAGAGTACCGCTACCTACCGACAGGCTTACTGCGTCGAACTTGGAGCTCAGTACCAGGTCGATGTGGTTAGCCGAACCGGTGTTTGCGCCCACTTGCAGGGTCACAGTACCAGCCGAACCGTCCAGCAGGTTTTTGCCGTTCAGGTTGGTCGAAGCCGAGATACGGGTGATCTCGTCGGACATCTGAGCGAATTCAGCGTTGGTAGCGGTCTGGTCAGCAGTGCCGTTGGTACCGTTACGTGCTTTAACAGCCAGTTCACGCATACGCTGCAGGATGTCGGTAGTAGCTTGCAGAGCGCCTTCAGCGGTCTGGGCAACGGAGATACCGTCGTTGGCGTTCTGGATGGCTTGGGTGTTACCACGGATCTGCGAGGACATACGGTTCGAGATCTGCAGGCCAGCGGCGTCGTCTTTAGCGCTGTTGATTTTCAGGCCGGAAGACAGGCGCTGCATCGAAGTCGACAGAGCGTCGGAAGCGCGGTTCAGGTTTTTCTGAACGTTCAACGACGTGGTGTTGGTGTTTACTGTTAAAGCCATGACGAATTCCTCGTTGGTTGGGTACTGCGGCTTCCGGCCCTGGCAACCGCCGGGTATGGCCTAGAGAACCTTCGTAATAGTTATCGTCGGGTTTGCAGGTTGCTTGAGGGCTTTTTGAAAAAAATTTGCCATCACCCTGCCACCCCCGAGAAAACAAAGACTTAGCAGTACGTCAGCCGCGAAAAAATGACGTCATAAAACCGACTGCCGCGCAAAGCTGCGGGCCAGTGCTGTCGGCCTGCTCAGACCGGAACACTTTCCAGCAACTCGATCAATTCGTACTCCATATAATCAGCCAGCCCCAACCAGTCCTGGCGCTCCTGACAATCGAGCATTTGCGCGAGCACCTGCGCCCACATTTGCTGGACATCCGCAGACCCCGAGAGCAGCAACTGCTGTGCATCTTCGAAAATATCAACCATGCCCAGCGCTGCCTCGACATCCCGCCCCAGCCGAAACAGACCGGCACACTGACGGCATTCACCGATGCACTTTTTCATCGCCGTCATTGCACAAACTCCTGATTGAATTGCGTCCCGGCGATCAGCGCACCCGCCCTGCTGCTGTTGAAGAACTCAACGTGCGGATGCGCAGCGATGTAACGTTCCAGCACACACAGGTAACCGCGGAAGTTGAGCTGGGTACTGACTCGTTGACCCTGCCCATCGCGCACCCAGTGCCGCGCCTGATTCACACCCGGCCCCAGATCGCCATCGCTCCAGCCCGCGTGAGTCTTGTTCATCGGGAAGGCGAAATCGGCGCCAAATAGCGTGATGCGAGACGCGCCCATTTGCACCGCCAGATCGACCGCCGGATGGATCACGCTGCCGCCGACGTGCAGCAGCGCGCGCGGATGCTGTTCACGCAACCCGGCGTACACCGGACTTGCCGAGTAACCGCCATAGCGCTTGCCCTTCCAGGCCCGCAGAACTTCGGGATCACTCATGGGCAAATACACCAGCGGGATACCGTCAGACGCCTCGAACGGCAAATGACGGAAGCTGATGCGCTGATCAATGGTCACCACCAGATCCGGAACGATCCCGTGCTCAATCAACGGCCGATACGCCGTGTCGACACAGATGAACAGCGGGCGCTGAGCCTGATTCCGGAGCGCTGCCAATCGTTCAAAGTGCCCTTCCAGAGTCGGCCCGGTAGCGATCACGTAGATCTCGCGATCGGTGCAGGTACCAAACAACTGCGCCACATCGTCATCACCCAGCAGCACCGGCAAGCAGTCCTGCAAGCGCTGTTGAATGAACGGCGACTGCGCGTCGAATTCGCGATTGTTAAAACTCAGATGGACTTCATTGACCAGCCGATCGCGAATCTTCGCGTTGTAGTCATCGGCCAGCAACATCTCGGCAGGCAGGGCAAAAAACGGCGTGAACAAGTCCGGATGATCGGCAGCGTAAAACAACTCGACCCGCGGGTCCTCCAGCCACTGACGCTGATCGAGCAGTTGCACCACCAGCGCAAACAGCGCGCCATTGAGGATGTGCACGTACAAGCGTTGCAATCCCGTTCGCTCAAGCAGCACACCGGGCAAATCACCGAGACCGGTGCCATAGACGTGCAGTTGCGCCTTGTCCGGCAGGCTGGCCGCCTGAATCTGCGCTTCATGGAGGCGATCGTGACGACTGGTGAGCTGGATGCCGTTGATGCTCAGCGTCGAGCCTAGCCCTTCTACCAGTTCGGCCTGAATGGAATCACTGTCTTCAGCCAACAGTCGCTCGAACAGCGCCGGCCAGCGCCGTTGCAACACCTCGGCATTGGCTTGAAAAAACTCGCTCATGGCGCCTCGCGCTCCCTTCCAGGCAAAAAAATAGCGTTCAAGGTTAACCTTGAACGCTATTTTTGTATCCGCCGTTTTTGCTCGGACTCAAGGGCGATAGATGATCGCCGAGCCCCATGACAGACCGACACCAAAACCGCTCAGCGCAATACGCTGCCAGTCGGAATCGATGACGTGTTTTTCCAGCAGCAACGGAATGCTCGACGACACGGTATTCCCGGTCTCGACCATGTCCTTGATGAACTTCTCCGGCTCGCCTTCGAAGCGCCGCGCCACTGCATCGACAATCGCCGCACTGCCTTGGTGAATGCAGAAGGCATCGATGTCATCGGCCTTCAGACCGGAATCGTCGAGCAGTTCGTGCAAGTGTGCCGGGACTTTGAGCAGCGCAAAGTTGAAGACCTGACGACCGTTCATGAAGAACACGCCATCGGTGACTTTCAAGTGCGGTGCACCGGAGCCGTCGGTGCCAAACTTGGCCTTGCCCAGCGCCCAGGTCGGATCTTCACCCATCCACGTAGCGGTTGCGGCATCGCCGAACAGCATGGTGGTGTTGCGGTCTTCCGGATCGACGATTTTCGAGTACGGGTCAGCGGTAATCAGCAGGCCGTTCTTCAGGCCTGCGGCTTCCATGAAGCCCTTTATCGCGTAGATGCCGTAGACATAACCGGAGCAGCCCAAGGAAATGTCGAACGCCGCCACGTTGGTCGGCAGACCGAGTTTGTCCTGCACGATTGCAGCCGTGTGCGGCAGGCCTTCTTCGTCACCGTTCTGGGTGACGACGATCAAGGCGTCGATCGATTCACGTTTCAGATCCGGGTTGCTGGCAAACAGCGCATTGGCCGCTTCCACGCACAGGTCGGAGGTTTCTTGTTCAGCGTCTTTGCGCGGCAGGAATGCCGAACCGATCTTGCCAAGGATAAATTCTTCATCCTTCTCGAATTTTGCACCTTGTGCGTAATTGTCCACGCCGGCTACAGGAACGTAGCTCGCAATGCTTTTTATGCCAATCATTACGGCTTCCCAATAAAAAACAGCCCAAGACCACCGCTCGCAAGGATTTCGAGGGGCGCCGACAAACAGAAAACGGCCGCCACAAAGGGCAGCCACGGGGAGCGCAAAGGGCTATCACTGGAATCGAAAACGAGCCAGGCGCCATCTCCCCGATCAATACAATACAGTGAAGATGCGCGTTATGACTCGCAGGTCACGCTATTTTGCCGAATCGGTGCAGATCGGGTTATTCGACCAACGACCAGTCCAGCGGTGTGCCGCGCTTGATCGGGGCGCGGGCGCGGCGACCAAGAACAGCGTCGGTGTGCTTGGGCGGCAGACCGAGGCCGGGGCGAATGGCGCGCAGATTGTCCCCGGTAAAGGTGTCACCGGCGGCCATGTCGGCCGTGACATACAGCGAACGGCGATAGACCAACGACTTGCGTTCAGCCTCTGTGACACCGTAATGCACTTGGCCCATGGCTTGCCAGGCGCGCTCGGTTTCCACCACCAGGCTGGCCATTTCCGCCGGTTCCAGGGAGAAACTCGCATCGACGCCCCCCGCTGAACGGTCGAGGGTGAAGTGTTTTTCCACCACCGTCGCCCCCAGCGCCACCGCAGCCACCGACACGCCTACGCCCATCGAGTGGTCGGACAGCCCCACCTCGCAACCGAACAGTTCCCGCAGATGCGGGATCGTGCGCACGTTGCTGTTGAGCGGTGTCGCCGGGTAGGTGCTGGTGCATTTGAGCAAGACCAGATCCTTGCAGCCGGCTTCACGCGCGGCGCGCACGGTTTCATCCAGTTCAGCGATACTGGCCATGCCGGTGGAGATGATCAGCGGTTTGCCGGTGGCGGCCACGCGGCGGATCAACGGCAAGTCAGTGTTTTCGAAACTGGCGATCTTGTAGGCCGGCACATCAAGGCTTTCGAGAAAGTCCACGGCGCTGTCATCGAACGGTGTCGAGAACGCGAGCATCCCCAGTTCCTTGGCACGAGCAAAAATCGGCGCATGCCATTCCCACGGTGTATGGGCTTTTTCATACAAATCGTAGAGCGAAGTGCCGGCCCACAGACTGCCCGGATCCTTGATGAAGAACTCACCTTCAGACAAATCCAGCGTCATGGTTTCGGCGGTGTAGGTTTGCAGTTTCAAGGCATGCGCCCCGGCCTTGGCCGCTGCCTCGACGATTTGCAGGGCCACGTCCAGCGACTGGTTATGGTTGCCACTCATCTCGGCAATGATGAAGGGCGGCGCATCGGCACCGATCAAGCGGTTGCCGATCTTGAAACTAGTCATGCGGGTGATCCTTCAAAACACGGGTGAACGTACAGGCACTCTGAGTGAACCCGGCGTCACGAAACACATTCAACGAGGCACGATTGCCCGGCAGTACCTGAGCGGTAATGGCGGTCACTTGCGGCCAGTGGCGGGTGACGAACGTTTCGCCCCGCGTCAGCAGCGCCTTGCCCCAACCCAGGCCGAAACGTCCCTCAAGCAGATAGATCGATACTTCGGCAGCAAACCCGCGCAGGTCATAACGCAGCACACCGACCGGGCCGTCATCGGCTTCGGCGATCAACAGTAAACGCTGCGGATTACGCAGACTGGCGGTCAGCCAGTTGACGTGCTGCGACCAGTCGATTTCAGCGCTCGCCAGCGACCAACGCCGCACCGGTTCGGCATTGCGACCATCGAACAACAGCCGTGCATCCTCTAACGTGACGGGACGGATGGCCAGCACTGCGCCGGCCAGAGCGGCAGCAACGCGCAGCGCTCCGCGTCCATCGACCAGTTGCCGCGAGCGTTCGGCCAGGCCCTGTCGCAAATAATAATTGTCGGCGACGAAGCCGATGGCGTCGCGCAACTGCTCGACACTGACCTGCTCACGGGCGCCCATGAAAACATGTGCCCCCGTTACGGCCATGATTTCGCCGTTGGCCTGCTGGTTGTTCGACACGGCAATGCAAATTGTCGGCAAGCCCAACGCCGCGCGCTCCCAACTGGTGCCGCCACCGGCGCCGACAAACAGGTCGGCTTCGCTCATGCGCTGGTAGAAATCGCTGACAAAACTGTGCAGACGCCAGTTCGGCCGTGTCTCGGCCAATGCCTGCATCTGCGCCCACGCCGGATTATCGGCGCCAGCGACGAAGTCCACCTGCAGCTCGGTGAAATCCGCCAGGGCCAGCATCGCGTGGTGGGTTTGCATTGCGGCATCGAATCCGCCGAAGTTCACCAGTACCCGGCGCGCCTTGGGCTTGATCTCGATGGCAGGGCAGTTGAATTCTTCGCGCAACAGCGCATAACGCGGCCCGAGCAACGTGCGACAACCTTCGGGCAGCAACGGCGCATAGTTTTCACTGAGGCCGGAAAGATTCTGATTGAGCAACAAATCGACGCTGTAGCGCCGGGTGGCAAGATCATCCACCGCTGCAATTCGATGCGCCCAGCGCCGTGCAGCGGTTTGCCAGTGATGATCGAGGCCGTAGTGGTCGACGATGATCCAGTCAAACTCGGCCTGACCTTCAAGCTGCGAGCCCAGCGCATCAATGTCGGCCTGCCACGGCAGCATCGATTCGATGGCTTGCTGTGGATCTTCATTGGCGTAGCGATCAGGCAGCGCGAACGTTTCGAAACCCTCGGCGCGCAAGGCATCAAGGCGATGCCCCGGCAGGCAGCGGCAGGCAAACGCGACGTGGCTGCCCTGCCCGCGCAACACTCGCGCCAGCGTCAGGCAGCGGGCAATGTGGCCGCTGCCGATGGTTGGCGAGGCGTCGGCACGAATCAGCACTCTCATTGCAGCTCTCCACCAGCCTTGAGCGCGGCGTAAAGGTATTCGGCGCGTTTCCAGTCTTCGGGGTTATCGATGTCCTGGACCAGATGCCGGGGCAGAATCACCGGCAGGCTGGCTGGCGAATAGAGCACCTCGCCGCGCAACCACGCCTCACGACGGCCCCAATAAAACTGACCGGCGTCCTGAAAAGCTTTGGGCAAATCCTGCGAGCGGGTGTTGCGGAACTCGGGATACAACGCGCGCAAGGCGCCCTGCTCGTCCAGCGTCAATGCCCGTTGCACCGGAAAGCCGAAATCGCAAACGGAGAACGCAAACGACTTGTCTGCATGCCGTTCCAGCAACTCCAGGCCTTCACGTAGATAACGCACCTGCAACAGCGGTGCCGTAGCGTAAATGCAGCAAGCGAAATCGAAGGATGGCAGTTGCTCCAGCGCATGCACGATAACCGCAGCAGTGCCGGTGAAATCATCGGCCAGCGCCGCCGGACGCATGAACGGCACCTGTGCACCGTGCGCTCGCGCCACCTCGGCAATCTCGGCATCGTCCGTGCTGACCACCACCAGGTCGAACAAGCCGGACTCCAGCGCGGTGCGGATCGAACGGACAATCATCGGCACGCCGTCGAACGGCAAAAGGTTCTTGCGCGGGATGCGTTTGCTACCGCCACGGGCCGGGATGATTGCGACGTTGCTCAAGGGCGCTTTTCCAACAGGAACCAAGTGATGTCGTCCACAGGAAACTGCGGATCGCGGTGATAGACGAAACCATAATCCAGCAAGTGCAAATCGGCATAGCGATCGAGCATTTCACCGGCAAAATCGCGCTTGAACAGCTTGCCGCTGTTGCCACGATAGGACACCTCCACCGGTGCCGGATTGTAATACTCGGCGATCAGGATGTAGCGCTGGCTCAACGCGTACAACTGCGCATAAGCGGTCGGCAACAGCTCCGGGGCCAAGTGAATCAGCACGCCTTTACTCAGGGTCAGGTCGTAGCGGCGCTCGCGCGGGAAGTCGAACAGCGAGCCATGCCAGATCTGGGCAATGTCCAACGCCCGTGCCTGAGCACAGGCGCTGTCGTTGATCTCGACGCCGAACAGTTCACAACGCGGCAACAGTTGATGCAACGCCTGCAAATTGTTGCCGGCATTGGTGCCCAGCTCAACCAGACTCTCGATACCTGCAGCCCGGCTCAGCGCTTTGGCAAACAACGCCAGGTTCGCCGCCACTAGCGGCTGACCGACATTGCGCGCGACGTACTGGTTGCCGAAGTCGCCCTGCCAGAACTTTTCCTGCTCACTCAAATGACGCATTGCAGATACTCATCCATTGCCTCAGCGGCATTTATTCGGTCAGCCGACGCAATTGCTCGACCACGTAATCCTGCTGTGCATCGCTCAACAGCGGAAACAGCGGCAGGCTGATCGCCTCGGCGTAATAACGCTCGGCCTCGGGGAAATCGCCCTCGGCGAAACCCAGGTCGCGATAGTACGGCTGCAGGTGCACGGGAATGTAGTGCAGATTCACGCCAACACCGGCAGCACGCAAGCCTTCAAACACCTGACGATGACTGAGGCCGATGCGGTCGGTCTGCAGCCGAATCACATACAGGTGCCAAGCCGATTCCGCCTCAGGCTGAGGGCTGGGCAACGTAACCGGCAGGTACGCCAGCAGGCGAGCGTAACGCGCGGCCAGCTCGCGGCGCCGGGCGATGAAGTCGTCGAGTTTGCTCAGTTGCGACAAACCCAGCGCGGCTTGCAGATCGGTGATGCGGTAATTGAAACCCAGCTCGATCTGCTGGTAGTACCACGGGCCGTGGCTCGGTTCGCTCATCTGCTGCGCATCGCGGGTCATGCCGTGGCTGCGCAAACGCTGCAGGCGCTCGGCCAGTTGCGGCCGATTGGTCAGCACCATGCCGCCCTCGGCGCTGGTGATGATTTTCACCGGATGAAAGCTGAACACCGTCATCGCTGCGAACTCACCGCAGCCGACCGGCCGCCCGGCGTAGGACGCACCGACCGCGTGAGACGCATCTTCGATCACGGTGAAGTTGTAGCGCTCGGCCAGTTCGGCAATCTTGCGCATGTCACAGCTCTGCCCGGAGAACGCCACCGCTACTAGCACTTTGGGCAAAGTGCCGTCCTGCTCGGCCTGATCGAGTTTCGCTTCGAGGGCGAACGCATCAAGGTTCCAGGTCAGCGGATCAATGTCGACGAAATCAACTTCGGCAGAGCAATAACGTCCACAGTTGGCCGAGGCAAGAAAGGTGTTCGGCGTCGTCCACAAACGATCACCCGGCCCCAGCCCAGCGGCCAGACAGGCAATGTGCAACGCCGCCGTGGCGTTGCACACCGCGACGGCGAAGTCAGCCTGGCAACGCTCGGCCATTGCCTGCTCGAAACGCTCGATGCTCGGCCCTTGGGTCAGCCAGTCCGACTGCAGCACTTGGACGACGGCATCGATGTCTGCCTGATCGAGGCTCTGCCGACCGTAGGGAATCATGCCGAGAGCTTCGCGTGCAGATCAGCGATCTGCCCGACCGAAAGGAAATGCGGATTGGTGTCGGAGCGGTACTCAAAATCCTCGCTCACGGCACGCCCCTGCTCGCCGAGTTTGTCGACGGCAAAATCAACATCGACGCTGGTAAAACGAATCGACGGCTGGATGGTGTAGTGATCTTCGAACTCGAGGGTCATCCGCGCATCGTCCAGCGGCACCATCAATTCATGGAGCTTCTCGCCGGGACGAATGCCGACGTTCTTGTGCGGCAGGTGTTCAGCCATGCCGCGCGCCAGATCGACAATGCGGATCGATGGAATCTTCGGCACAAACACTTCACCGCCGTGCATCCGCGCAAAGCTGTCGAGGACGAATTGCACGCCGTGGTCGAGGGTGATCCAGAACCGCGTCATGCGTTCGTCAGTGATCGGCAGTTCCTGTGCGCCATCGGCGATCAGTTTGCTGAAGAACGGCACCACCGAACCACGGGAACCGGCAACATTGCCGTAGCGCACCACGGCAAAGCGGGTTTCCTGCTCGCCGGCAATGTTGTTGGCGGCGACGAACAATTTGTCCGAGAGCAACTTGGTCGCGCCGTACAGGTTGATCGGGCTGGCGGCTTTGTCGGTCGACAGCGCGACAACTTTTTTCACCCCGTTGTCGATGGCGGCGGCAATGATGTTTTCCGCGCCATTGACGTTGGTGCGGATGCATTCGGTGGGGTTGTATTCCGCCGCTGGCACTTGCTTCAACGCCGCGGCATGCACCACGTAGTCGATGCCGCGCATGGCCTGACGCAGACGGTCAGCGTCACGCACGTCACCAATGAAATAACGCATGCACGGCGCGTTGAACGTCTGCTGCATTTCGTACTGCTTCAACTCGTCACGGGAGAACACCACCACGCGCTTGGGCTGGTATTGCTCGAGCAGGCGCGTGATGAATTTGCGCCCGAACGAACCTGTGCCTCCGGAGATGAAAATCGATTTACCGTTGAACATATGCTGATTCCTGTCCGGCGCGCTTAAGCGAGCAACTGTGCCCAGTTGACCGAGGCATTTTCACCCAGGGTGAAACCTTTGCCGCTCAGCGCCAGGTTGGCGTTGTAAGCCGGGTCCTGCGCGAAGGCGGCGCTCCATTTCTCACGCAGTGCCGCCAGTGCTTCTGGCGCCTGCGGCAACTCGCCGGTATGCAGCACCTGCACCAACGGCGTCCACACGGTGAGGTAGCCGGCCTGACTCGCCTTGAGGCACAGATCGACATCGGCATAACCCTCGACGAACGTCACTTCATCCAGCCCGCCAAGCGCGTTGAACAGCTCTTTGCGCACCATCAGGCAGACCTTCGACACGGCCGAGTAATTCTGCTCGACGGCCAAGCGATGCATGTAGCCGTCTGCTGCGTGACTTTCGCCGATGAAGGCCGAACCCACGCCGTCGTTCAGGCCAAGAATCAAGCCGGCCTGGGCCACCTTGCCGTCACGGTCGACCAATTTCGCACCGACGATGCCCACTTCCGGACGCTGGGCGTGGTTGAGCAGCGAATCGATCCAGTTCGGGTTGACGACTTCACTGTCTGCGGCCAACAGCACCAGATACTCACCTTGAGCCTGCTCGCTGGCGGCGTTGTACAGCGCGACTTCGCTCAGCGGCTGATCGGCACGCAACACATTGACTTTGGCGTGGCGCAGCGTGCCCAGCCAGTCGTTGACCGCTGCCGATTGATTGGCGTTTGCCGCCAGCAACACTTCATAACGACTGTAACGGGTTCTGAGCAACACGCCTTCCAGGCAGCGGCGCAGCACTGGCAGATCATCGATGACCGGCACAATGATCGAAACCAGTGGCTGCTCGGTGTGGCGGTAATCGATTTGCCAGGTGCCCGGCGCCGTCGACGTGACCTTGGCCTTGTAGCCGCGATTGCCCAGATGACGCAGCAACGCCTGACGTTCGTGGGCGTTTTCTTCAAGCTCTGCCGCCTGAGTGATCAGCAACGGCTCGTCGAGATGCGCCAGACCGTCGAGGCCACCCTGCTCGATGATGCGCAACAGCAGGTCGAATTCCAGCGCTTTGCTGAAGTCAGCCTGATATCCGCCGGCTTCAAGCAACACTTCGCGGCGGATCAACCAATGGCGCGCCATCAGTGCCGGCACGCTTTGCAGCAGATCCAGGTTGAAACCCGGACGGAACACGTCAACCAGCGCGCCATTGTCCTTGCGCTGGATTTCATCGGTGGCCACCGCACGCACGCCTTCGGCCGACATCAGCTCCAGACTGGCGCGCAACAGGCCGCTGGCGGTGAACTGGTCACCCGCCTCACCCAGCAGCAACCAATCGCTTGGCGACTGCTGAGCGCTCTGGTTGAGCTTGTCGACAAAGTTGCTTTGGGTGACACGAACAAAGTGCAGGGTGTTTTGTGCCGTCGTCGCCGCCGGTGCTTCGCCGGTGGTGAACACGACAATCCTGAACGCTTTGCAGTGACCTTCCAGCAGGCTGTCGAGCGACACCTGCAACTTGTCGATGTCGTTGTCCAGATCGAGCAGGAAAATGCCGAATTGCGGGCCACCGCCCTCAGTCGCCAGATGTTGGCCTATCGACTCGAGTTGTTCGATCGTCGGCGCGCGAGCCGCCAGCCACTGCAACAGGCGACCGGACTTCATTTTGCCGAACACTGGCTGATGATCTTCGACCAGTAGCGCTTCGAGACGGGCGATCCACTCGCGCATGGCTTGCGCAGCGCTTTCGTCGCCGACGATGTCCAGTTGGGTCGCCAGACGTTTGACCACGGTCAGGTTGAACGCATTCAGATCATGGGCCTGCCATAACCGGTCAACCACACTTTCCGCCGTGTCGTTATTGCGCGCCTGCAACAGGTGCGCTTGACGGGCCCACACGCCTTCCAGTCCTTCCAGTTGCATGCGACCGGCCGGCAGGGTGTGCAACATGAATTCGAACTGCTCCAGACGCTCAAAAAATGCCTGGTTGTAGAACGGCATTTCAACGTACTGCAGCGGACCAAAACGACGATCCGGCGCCTTCAGTTCCTGGTTCCAGGTCGATTCGAAAATCAGCTCGGCAGTCAGCGCCCGCCCGGACTTCAGGCTGTCGGCCATTGCCTCGAAACTCTCCAGGGCAAAGGCCTTGGCCTGCCCGGCATCCAGCCCTTCGATAGCGGTAGGCAACGAGACGAGAAACTCGGCAAACGCCTCTCGTTCGGCGACCGATTTGGCGTCGACGTAGGTCAGCGAGTGATACACATCGGTATTGTGCTCGGAGACACCGTAGTTGATCTCGCGCACCACGTACGGAATCGGCAGGATGCGGGCCTTGGCACTGGCCAGCAGGTAGTAGACGTGGCCGATTTCCTGCCACTGGAAATTGGTCCCCGGCGGCAACGCCGAGTGCCAGTTTTTCATCAGATCAGTACGGGTTACCGCGTAGAACGGCGGGATGTACTGGTTCATGTAATCGAGGACGCGCTCCTGCGCCCGCTCGGACGCATAGTCTTCCTGGACTTTCTTGTCACGGCGGTAGTAGTTCACGCCATGGGCCAATGACAGGTACATCAGGCAATAGCCGTGGCACATCCCGTAATCAGGGTTGGCATGCAGGAAACCGACGGATTCTGCCAGCGAATCATGCAGGATGAAATCGTCGTCGGCCGCCAGCACCATGTATGGCGTGGTCAGTTTCTCCACGCCATACGCCAGTTTGGCCTGCATGCCCCAGTACGCGAACTGCGGCACATGGTGGTAATCGACGGCGTCAAAGTCGCCTTCAGGTCGTTCGAGTGTCGAATCGAGCACCATGATTCTGCAGGGCAAGCTGCTGTAATACTTCACCGCCCGGCGCAAAAACGCCGGCCGATTGTGAGTAATCAGGACGACGGTCAATAGCTCTTCGAGCGGTACCGCCAGTTCAGAACTGTACTTGCCTTGCATAACTTCTCTCCACAACCGGCGACTCGCCGAAACAACGCTTGGTGATGTTGCGAATTAACGGACGCGACGCAGATAGCCGTCCGGCGCCACGGTGATCAACAGCTTGTTCTGCAACTGCTGGTCGATCTCGAAATCCTGGTTCTCTTCCAGGTATTTCCACACGGCGGTTTTCGGGTTGTCGCCCGGGCCCCACGGACGATCCGGGAAGAAATCGGCCGGCATGTCTTCAACCACGGTGTCCATGACCACGCAGTAGCTGTCGACCGACACCAGCGGTGCGTACAGACGCAGCTCTTCCAGTACGTGATCGTGGGTGTGGTTGGAGTCCAGAACCAGAATGACTTTCTTGCCTTTGGCCGCCGCCTGCACCTGGGCAGCAATGCCGGCGTCGATGCTCGAGCCTTCGATCATCTTGATGCGCTTGGCCATCGGGTGGCTTTCGATCGCTTCGCGGTTGTGCGGGCGAATGTCGAGGTCGATGCCCAGCACTTCGCCGTGGCCCTGCAGCTCCAGCAACGAGGCGTAGTAGATAATCGAACCGCCGTGAGCGATGCCGCACTCGATGACCAGATCCGGTTTGACCTGCCAGATGATCTCCTGCATCGCCATCATGTCTTGTGGCAACTGGATGATCGGACGGCCCATCCACGAGAAGTGGTAGCTGTATTTGTGCTTGGCCGATTCGTTGAAGAAATCGCGGGCCAGGCCGGTCAGTTTCTGGTCGTCACCCTGCTGGGCAATCTGTTCCCGGCACTCGGCTTCGAAGGCTTGGTTGATGCTGTTGTCGGTCATTTTAATAATCTCAAGGGTCACTGAAACGAAGCGCTGTCGACGGCGTGATAGACGTAGCGTCCACCGGTCATCCGCTTGATCTCTTCGAGGTAATTGGAATTCATCACAAACAGGTTGGCGCCCTCGGGCAGCGCGTCCATCGCCTCTTGCGGCGAGGACACCCGCGCGCCGCTCAACGGCAGATAACGCCCCTGTTTGGCCGGGTTGATATCCACCACACGATCCACCGCCACACCGGCACGTTGCAGGAACAGCGAATAGATCACGCCTTTGGACGAAGCGCCCCAGATCGCCGAACCCTGCTCGGGGGCGGACTGAATGATCTGCACGGCGCGATCGAGGCTGGCGGTGAAGCCGTCAGGCAGGGCCAGGCGCGGCACCGGTTGGTCCGGAGTCAGGCGCAAGGTCGACAGGTCGGCGACGATGTACAGGTATTGGCCACCGAACAGGTGACCGGCCTCGTGCACGGTGCCGAACATCCGGCGCAGGTCATCGAGACGGAAATAATTGACGTGTTCGTAGAACAGGTCGAACCAGGCTTTGTGCTCGAGGATCCAGTCAAAGCACGGCACTTCGATATAGATCTGTCCGCCCTGATTGGCGTTGGCCATTTCAGCGAGGAAACTGACCGGATCCTGAATGTGCTCCAGCACGTGGCGCAGGACGATGGCGTCCGCTGCCAGACCCAGGCCCCGAGTGAACGGAGCCTTGATCACGTCGGCATTCTCACCTTCGTACGCCGGATCAATGCCGGTGATCGAATAGCCGAGGCCCTTGAGCAATTCCAGGAAATAGCCTTTGCCACAGCCGACTTCGATCAGCTCCTGGCCCTTGAAGTGCTTGGCGATGATGCCTTCGACGTCACTCAAGTGCTTCTGGAACTGTCCGGAATGCGCCTGCTCGTTCTGGTAATCGGCGTCGTAGCTGAGCTTGTCGGCGTCGAACGCCGCGTTGAAGATCAGACCGCTGCGCTCGTCCTGCACCAACAGCATGTCGGCACTGGCCGAGGCCTGCGCCGACGCGGGATCGGCAAAGGTGCGATTCTGCAGCACCGGCAGGTCGGTGACCCGGTACAACTCGTGCCTCATTGCGGCTCTCCCAATAACTGTTGCAAGCGCTCGGTCACCGCCCAGAACGCCAAGGGCTCGTGGGTCGGATACGGGTAGTGGCCGAGGTTCAGATTCAGTGTCGCGCCACGTTCGCGCAGGCGCTGTTCAACCAATGAACGCACCGACACCGGTTGGCCGCTGGCGCAATTGATCACGCCGTCAAAGTCGTGTCGTCGCAGGATCGCGGCGAGGTAGCCGGCAGCGTTTTCAATCGGCAGAAAATCACGCAACTGCTCGCCGGCCGACATGTTGAACGACGGCTCACCGGTATCAATCGCCCGGTCCAGTGCCGCCAACAGGCTGTTGTGGTTCTGCCCTTCGCCATGCAGATAGAACAAGCGCGCCCACTGCAACGTGAACGGCAGTTCCTGCTGCAGGTTTTGCAAAAACAGGTGCAGCGTATGCTTGGCCAGACCGTAAGGGTTGCTCGGCTGCGGCGCGGAGCTTTCGCTGAGCGGACCGCTTTGCATGCCGTATTCGAAACAGGTGCCGGTGACCAGCACCTGCTGCACGCCCGCCTCGACCGCGCTTTTGATAAAGCGGTAATCGGCCATCAGGTTGTGCTCGAAATGAAACAGCGCCCGATAGTTCGGCAAACCCGGCCAGGCCAGATGCGCCAGTGCATCGACACCTGCGGTCAACGCAGCGACATCGAGATCGGCGGCGTGAATATCCGCGCTCACAAACTCGACGTCGTTGATCCACGGCATGCCTTGCGCGATTTCTACGTTGCGCGCCACGGCGCGGATCTCGCAGCCACGGGCCAGCAACGCCGCAACCAGATGGCGGCCGACAAAACCGGTAGCGCCGGTAACCAGTACCTTCACAGCACTTTCAACTCGGGCACGGCGATCACAAAGCGGCCGTCCCACTGACGCACTTGCGCCAGTTGCTGACTGACTTCGTGCAGCAGGTTCCACGGCAGCACCAACACGTAATCCGGTTGCTCGATAGCGATCTGCGCGGGCGCAACGATCGGAATGCGACTGCCCGGCAGAAATTTGCCCTGCTTGTGCGGGTTGGCATCAGCCACCCAGGCGAGCAGGTCCGGTTTGACCCCGGCGTAGTTGAGCAAGGTGTTGCCCTTGGCCGCCGCGCCGTAACCGACTACCCGCTTGCCGTCGGCCTTGGCCTGCAACAGAAAGCGCAGCAAGTCATGCTTGATGCGTTCAGCGGCAGGCGCGAGGGTTGCGTAGTACTCGACGGTTTTTACCCCGGCCTCCAACTCGGCTTGCAGCTGTTGTTGCACCGCTGGTTGAACCGCGCGGCGTTCACCGTCCTTGCGCTGGACGAACACCCGCAGCGATCCGCCATGGGTGCTCAGTTGGCTGACGTCGAAGACTTCCAGACCATTGCGCTCGCACAGGGACTGCACGGCGGTCAGCGACAGGTACGAATAGTGTTCGTGATACAGCGTGTCGAACTGCGCGCCAGCCATCAGCGTCAGCAGTTGCGGGAATTCGAAGGTGGCGACGCCGGTCGGCTTGAGCAGCGTCGCGAAGCCACCGAGGAAATCGTTGATGTCCGGCACATGGGCGAGCACGTTGTTGGCCGCCATCAGGTCAGCGCCCCAACCTTCGCTTTTCAGTTGCGCAGCAGTGTCGCAACCGAAGAACAGTTCGCGGATCTCCAGGCCTTTTTCGCGTGCCGCTTGTGCAGTGCTGCGCGTCGGTTCAACGCCCAGGCAGGCAATGCCGCGAGCGGCGACGTATTGCAGCAGGTAACCGTCGTTGGCGGCGACTTCAACCACACGGCTGTCGGCGGTCAGGCCGAAACGCTCGACCATCTCGGCGACATAGCGCTCGGCATGGGCCAGCCAGGTGCTGGAGAACGAACTGAAATAGGCGTACTCGGCGTCGAACAGGCTATCGGCGCGGGTGTAATCCTCGGTCTGCACCAGCCAGCATTGCTGACACACCGCGACCTTCAGCGGCACCCATTGCTCGGCCTGCTCCAGGCGATCAGCGTGGACGTAGGCGTTGGACGGTGGCGAGGTGCCGAGGTCGATCAGCGGCAGGCTCAGCGGTGCGGCGCACCCACGGCAGTTCATAGACGCACTCCAGCAAAGTGTTGATCGAGCGCGGGATGGCTGGAATCACGCGCTGACAAATTATTGACAGTCAACGGCCAGGCAATCGCCAGCCGTGGATCATTCACCGACAGCCCGCCCTCGTGCTCCGGCGCGTAATCGGCGCTGTGCAGGTAAAGCAGTTCGGCGTCTTCGGTGAGGGTCTGGAAACCATGGGCGAACCCGGCCGGAATCAACAGACTGCGGCCGTCGCCAGCCTTCAGATGCTCGGCGTGCCAGTGCAGAAAAGTCTCGGAGTCAGGGCGCAGATCCACCGCCACGTCCCACACTTCACCGCGCAGGCAAGTGATCAGTTTGGCTTCCGGGGCATTGGCATTCTGATAATGCAGACCACGCACACTGCCCTTTTCACGGGTGCAGGAATGGTTGATCTGACGGATATGGAACTCACTGCCAAACGCACTCAGGCTGCCTTCGCAGAACAGCCGGGCAAAGTGTCCGCGCTGATCTTCGAAACGTTTGTGCTGGACGCTGAACAGTCCGGCCAGCGGCAATGCCTTCAGGGAGAATTCGCTCACAACGCGCCTCGGTACAGGTTCAGTTGGCCGAGAGTGACGTTGCGTATGTCATCGCCGTTCTGCCACGCCAGGTGCCAGTCGAGGGTCTGGGCCAGGCATTGCTGCAAGGTCCAGCGCGGATGCCAGCCAAGTACTTGGCGTGCGCGGCTGCTGTCCAGACGCAGCAGGCCGGCCTCGTGCAGTTCGCTTTTTTCGATGCGCAAACCGCACGCCTGCGGCCAGCGGCTGGCGAGCAATTCGACCACTTCGCCGACACTGCACATGTCCGCTTCACCCGGGCCGAAGTTCCATGCCCCGGCGTATTCCGGGCCTTGTTCGTAGAGACCGGCGGCCAGTTGCAGGTAACCGGCCAGCGGCTCCAGCGCGTGCTGCCACGGGCGCACGGCTTGCGGATAACGCAGGGTCACCGGTTCGTCGGCGCTCCACGCTTTGAGCACGTCGGGAATCAGGCGCTCCGGGGCAAAATCGCCGCCGCCCAAAACGTTGCCAGCGCGCGCGGTGGCCAGGGCCAGACCGTGCTCGGCGTACTTGTCCGCCGGGAAAAACGACGCGGCATACGACTGTGCGAGCAATTCACAGCAGGCCTTGCTGCTGCTGTAAGGATCGTGGCCACCAAGGGCTTCGTCTTCGCGGTACGGCCACAGCCATTCCTTGTTGGCGTAGACCTTGTCAGTGGTCACCAGCACGCAGGCGCGCACGCAACCGACCTGACGAATCGCTTCGAGCAGGTTCAGCGTGCCCATGACGTTACTGGAGTACGTGCCGAGCGGATCGCGATAGCCTTCGCGCACCAACGGCTGAGCCGCCAAGTGCAGAACGATCTCAGGCTCGGTGTCGGCGATGATTTCCAGCAAGGCACCGAGATCCCGCAGATCACCGCGCTGATCGTTGATGCCCTCATGCACCCGCGCCAGTTCGAACAAGCTCGGCTCAGTCGACGGATCCAGGGAAAAGCCGCTGACTTGCGCGCCGAGGCTTTGCAGCCACAGGGTCAGCCAGCTGCCTTTGAAACCGGTGTGTCCGGTGACGAGGACGCGTTTGCCGCGCCAGAAATCCGCACTCAGGCCCATTGCTTCCATGGGGCCTCCCCGCTCTGCCACAACGCTTCGAGATGGTTCTTGTCGCGCAGGGTGTCCATCGGGTGCCAGAAACCTTCGTGCTCGAAGGCTTTCAACTGTTCGTCCGCGGCCAGACGTGTCAGCGGTTCGGCTTCCCAGGTGGTGGCGTCATCGGCGATGTACGGCAGCACTTTCGGCGAGAGCACGAAGAAGCCACCGTTGATCCAGCCACCGTCACCGCGAGGTTTTTCGGTGAAGCCCAGTACTTGATCGCCCTGACGCTCAAGCGCGCCGTAGCGGCCCGGCGGTTGCACGGCAGTGACGGTCGCCAGACGACCGTGGCCTTTATGGAAATCCACGAGTTGAGCAATGTTGATATCGGAAACGCCGTCGCCGTAGGTGAAGCAGAACGCCTCTTCATCCTTGAGGTAACGGCCGGCACGCAGCAGACGACCACCGGTCATGGTTTCCTCACCGGTGTCGATGAGCGTGACGCTCCACGGCTCGCTGTAATTCTGGTGCACGTCCATGCGGTTTTCACGCATGTTGAAGGTGACGTCAGAGGTGTGCAGGAAGTAGTTGGCGAAGAAGTCCTTGATCGCATAGCCCTTGTAGCCGAGGCAGATCACGAAGTCGTGAATTCCGTGGGCGGAATACTGCTTCATGATGTGCCAGAGAATTGGCTTGCCGCCGATCTCGATCATTGGCTTGGGCTTGAGGTGCGACTCTTCACTGATGCGCGTGCCGAGGCCACCCGCCAAAATAACTGCCTTCATCGTCTCCCCTCTTGTTCTTCACCGGGCTGCGCATGGCTTTGTTGAGCGCTGCGGGCCGTCTGGCTAAACCTTTTGCCGCTCCGGGCGCCGCTGGAGTGACCGCGAGCGCTCGTTTTATGGCGATTTACAGGGGACTTGCAGGAAACGCGCCAGCTCCACAAGCCCCCTCACCCTAACCCTCTCCCAAAGGGAGAGGGGACTGACCGAGGTGTTTGGGAGAGCTACGCCGACGTGAAATACCGAGTCGAGCTCAGATTCTGAAACAGATCAAAAGCCCCTCACCCTAACCCTCTCCCGGAGGGAGAGGGGACTGACCGTGGTGTTTGCGTGAGATACGCCGACGTGAAATACCGAGTCGAGCTCAGGTTTTGAAAGGCCCACAAATCGGCTCCCTCTCCCTCGGGAGAGGGCTGGGCGGGCGGCGTTCCGATGAGGGGAAAACCCACCACAAATCCAAAGCCGACCACGCCCCGCTCCTCACCACTCAACAGGATGAGCGTTAGCTCGGCTGCAGCTCTTGATCTGTAGGGCGACGTCGGAAGGCTGAGTGGAGGGATTGATCCGGGCGTGGGAGCGCAGCGACCGTTTGGCGCAGCCAAACACAGCGAGAGGAGGTGCAGCGAAGCAAACCGTAGGCGCTGCGCCCGGATCGATCCCGCAGCGAAGGAACCCCGAGCCCAAGCGAGCGGGCCGTACGCAGGAGCAAGCGTTTTTGGTTACTTTTTAGGCGTTTGTAAAAAGTGACCCGCCGTAAGGGCGGAACCCTAATCAGCAACCCCCGCAGCAACGGATACACCCCCAAAACCCCAAGAGCCTGGTCGGCCCAAAGGCCGCCAAGCCCGGCTCGATCAATCCGCCAGCCAGCCGTATTCCCAGTAGCGCAAGTTATCGCCGCGCAACACGTAATCGCGCAACACCACCTCACGCAATTCATCGCCCATGCGATAACTGGCATCCGGATCGGCCAAGTGCATACGGATCGCTTGCAGCCATTCATCCGTACTGTTGGTCTTGATCCGCGTGCACGGCAAATAACCGCGATAGGCCTCGGTATCCGTACAGATCACCGGGTAACCGCAGGCGCCGTATTCCAGCAGCCGCAAGTTGCTCTTGCAGTCGTTGAAGATATGGAATTCCAGCGGCGCCAGTGCCAGATCGAGGTTGAGACTGGCCAGTTTCGCCGGGTACACGTCCAGGCCGATGACGCCATGGAACTCATGCATGTAGGGCCGCAAATCATCCGGGCACATGCCGAAAAACACCCAGTCGACTTCATTGGCCAGTTCACGAACGACCTCGGCGATCACCGCCAGATCACCGTGGTGACTGGTGCCGCCGCCCCAGCCGACCCGCGGTTTCTTCGAGGTCCGGCGCTGACTGCGCAGGTGGCCCCACAAATCCTTGGCCAACATGTTGGGGACGACACGAATGTCGTGGTGCATGTCCGACAGCACATTAGCCAGTGGTGCGGTGGATACGACCGCACGATCACACAGCCCGATCGCGCGGCGCACCATGCGCTCCATGTCCTGCTTGCTCGGCATGTTGCGTATGTGCGCATTGCGGTGGGGAACATCAATGACGTAGTCGTCGAGTTCGAAGATCCGTCGAGCGTTGAAGTACTTTTTCAGCGGTGGGATTTCATCGATGGCGTGCTCCGAGTAGCGCCCTTGCAGAACGATCACATCAGGCGACTGACGTTCGATATCGATGATCGACGGCAAGCCGTAGCAAATGCGCCCTTCAGCCCGATTGGCCGCTTCCAGCTCGATCATCGGCTGGCTCATGCGGTAATGGCCGATGGCTGAAGCATTGATCGGCACCACCAGCAGATTGGGCAGCTGCGCCTTGGAGAACGCACTCCACCCCGTGCGCAGTCCCGGCTCCAGACTGAAGTTGGTGGCGCCCACGCCCTGCAACGTCAGGTTGACGTTGTAGGCCGGATCGCGCGCCACGAGCGGCAGCCAGCGCTGGTAAAACGTCTCCCGCTCCTCGGTGTGCTGCGCTTCTTCCTCCGGTGTCGCCATCGCACTTGGCCGCGCACCCACAGCCAGGATCGCATTGGGGTTCAACACCACCAGATAACCGTCGCGGCCAACGCGCAGACACAGGTCCACGACATTGAGCGTTTGTTTGAGGTCCTGCTCGTCCAGCCCGCCGGCAGCTTCGAACACCGACTTGCGAATCATCAGGCAATCACCGCCGACGGCACTCAGGTCATGCACCGCCTGCAGGCGATGCATGTACCCTTCCGACTGCATCGGCTGGCCATAGAACGGCAACCCGACCGGCCCGTTCAAGCCAAGAATCAGCCCGGCGTGCAGCACGCCGCCGTCCGGATTGAACAGCTTGGCGCCAACCACCCCGACTTCCGGGCGTTGCGCATGATTGAGCAGTTCGTCGAGCCAGTCGTTCCGGGTGATCACCGCAAAGGCGTTGAGCATCAACACATACTCACCGCGCGCCTGGCTGACGGCATAGTTGTGCACCGCTGCTGCGTTACCCTTTTGCGGGTAGCTCAGCACGCGAATCCGCTCGCTGCCCAGTTGCGCCATACCGTCCAGCCAAGCCAACGCTTCAGCGCTTTCGCTGCCGTTATCGACCAAGAGCAACTCGTACTCGGTGTAGTCGGTCTTTTCCAGCAATGTCTCGACGCAGCGTTGCAAGGCAGCCGTCTGGTCCTGCGTGACAATGACCACCGACACCAATGGGCGCCGGGCATGCTGATAGTCGACACGATTGAGCAGCCCGCCGTTACGGTCGCGAATGTCGTGAGCAATGCCAAGGCGTTGCAGATGCGCTTCGAGGATTCGCGGACTTTGCTGCGCAACGCCAGGATCAGTGAGCCATTGCGACAGATCGAATTTCGACTCCAGCAACACTTCAGCAATGTGCCCGACCACTTGCAGGCCATCGCTTTCAACCATGCGCCACAGCACATCGTGGGGCGCGAGTTCGGCGAACGTCGAGGTAAAACCACCAAGCGCCAGGAACCGTTCGCGCTGGAACGCCAGCGCACGCCCGACGTAAGGGTAGCTGCGCATGAGGTCGAGGTTGAAATCCGGCTTGAACGCAGGCTCGGCCGACTCACCATCGCGCAGACTGCCTTCGTCGCTGTACAGGCATGTCAATGAGCTTGCGTGCGCAATGCGATCGGCCATCACCAACAATGCTGGCGCCACCGGGCAGTCACCTGGCTGCAACAGATAAAACCAGTCGGCGCCTTCCAGTTGCGG
Source organism: Pseudomonas sp. H1_D05 (assembly GCF_054682705.1). Taxonomy (NCBI): domain Bacteria; kingdom Pseudomonadati; phylum Pseudomonadota; class Gammaproteobacteria; order Pseudomonadales; family Pseudomonadaceae; genus Pseudomonas; species Pseudomonas sp. H1_D05. The sequence goes on along the minus strand of NZ_CP162825.1, from coordinate 3,601,266 downwards.
CAGCAGAGCGTTGATCTGCTCCAGGCCGTCACCCTGCAACGGCATGTGGAACACCCGATCGTCCAGCTTCGCCTCGCTGCAAGCCGTGGACAGCACCAGAACCAGCTCCGGCGGGTAATCCTGAGCGGCGAGTGCCGCAAGGGTGCGCTTCAGGCCATCGCGACTGCCTTGGGCATCAATGATGATCGGTACGATGCGCGGTCGGTACGGCCAGCCAGCGAGGGTTTCCGGCAGCCATTGGCGCTGCGCCTCGGTCAACACCCGAACCGCCAGCCATTGCGCATAGAGTTCGCCAAAACTGAAGCTGTCGACTCCGACCCCCAGCTCCTGACGGCTCTGCTTGGTGCCGAGGGTACGGCTCAGCGGCAGCTCCTGCCAGACCCGAGGCGACTCATCGGCCTTGGTCAACGGCACATAACGAACCCAGCCCGGCGCCGGCGCCGACTCGCCGCTGCGGACCTTGAGCATTTGCGAGATCCACTCGCGCTCGATCTCGGCCGCGTCTTTCATCGGTTGCTGCGCGCTCAGACGCTCGGGGTAGAGACGCTCGGCACTCAGCACGTTGTTGGAGACCACCAGATTGCCGCGCCGCAACAGACAGACGTACAAGGCAAAATCCAGCGTCGCAACGAAGCAGGCACCCTCCTCGGTCAAGGCTGGCAAAAGCTCCACAACATCGCTACGGCGAAACAGCGCACTGCTGAATCCACCCAGTACGTTGACCGGGAATTTTTCAAAGATGCTTAGTACATCGTCGCCTTTGAGCAAGCCACTGGCCGGCGACAATGAGCTGTTTTCCAGACGTGCGGGCAGGATGATGTCGTTGGCATCCCACAACAAGCGTTGCGCTACCACCAGACTGACTTCTTCACGCCGCAACTCGTGGGCTTGCTGTTCGATACAGGCCGAATACAGCAGGTCATCATCACACAGGAATTTGATGAACTCGCCCCGGGCTTGCTCAAGGCAGGCCTTCAGGTTACCGACCAGCCCCAGCGTTCGAGGGTTGCGCACGTAACGCACGGCAAAGCCGGTCTGCTCCGTCACCCGCGTAACGATGTCTTCAATCTCGTCGCCACGATTGTCATCGCACACGATGATTTCAAGATTGGCGTAATTCTGGCTGACAGCGCTGTTCAGCGTCCGCTCGAAGAAGCGCGGATTGAAGGCGGGAATGACAAGACTGACAAGAGGGAGTGAATTCACGGCGGGCTCACAGGCGGTGCGAGCCCGCTCGGAAAAGCGAGCCCTTGATACCGCTAAAAAACATGACTGAGTGGCAGGGTAAACGGGCGCTTACGCGCCCGTTGAGGATCAGATCTTGTTGAACAGACCCAACTGGCTGATCTTGCTGAACGCAAGCTGCGAAGCTTGCAGCATGGTCTGCTGCAGGGTCAGTCGCGTCATCACTTCAGCCGGATCCGAATCGCGAATGGAACCTTGCGTGGTGGTATTCGCAGTGCTCAGACTGTCATTGGTGGTGGCTTGCATTTCCAGCGCCTGACCACGGGCACCAATCTCGGTCACCGCAGCGCCGATTTGATTGTTGGCCGCGTCGATGTTGCCGAGGCCCGCCTCCATGGCGCCCTGGAATTTCTGCTTGGCCACCGGATCACCATCGATCGGTGTATTCAGAGCAGTAATCATCTGACCGAGGGTGTCGAGCACGTTCTGGGTCTGGTGATCGTTTGGGCGGATCGAGAACTGATCACCCGCTGCCGGTGCGCTGCCCAGAGCAAAGGTCACGCCTGCCGCCGTGGCGTTGCTACCGGCCACAGTGCCCGAGGACACCGGTTTGCTGTCCGCAGTCACCGGCGCAGCATACAGATCGAATGCGGTGGCGCTGGTGAACTTGAGAACGGCGCCGCCCTGCGGGAATGCCGCGGTGTACGCCGCCTGGTCAGTGATGCTCGAACCGGTAATCACGGCGGTCGACGGATTACCCGGGCTGCGCGTGGTAGTGAACGAGTCAGGCGCGGTGGACAACTGGAAGCTGTGGCCGGCAATGACCGCGTCCGGGTTGGTATCACCAGCCTTCAGGTTGATGTTCAGCTTCATGTCGACGCCACGGAAGCTGACCGTCTGGTTGGCACCGCTGCTGTTGCTGACCAAACCGTTCTGGCTCGCCTCAGCCGTCACGTCGTTGCCAAGGGCATCGGTGATTTTCAGCTGGGTGCTGCTGAGGAAGCTGACGGTATACGGCTGGCCAGCGGTGAACTTGGAGTTGTAAGTGGCTACGGTACCGATCGTGCCGTTGGACAGTACGACGCGACCGTCATCCACTGCCGGTGCGGTCATGGCGACGTTGGTACGCGCGGTATTGATGGTCTGCTGGAAAGCAGCCCAACCGGTGGTGTTGGTGCCGATCGTCATGCCATCGCCGATGCCCAGATTGATCGTGGTCTGGTCACCGTTGTAGCTGTAGGTGCCGTCGGCATTCTGCGAATACGGCGCGGTGTCGGTCTTCGAACCAGAGAACAGGTAGTTGCCGCTGGCATCCTTGGCGTTCATCAGACCCAGCACTTGTTGCTGGATCTGGCCCATTTCCGAAGCGTAAGCCTGGCGGTCCTTGTCGGTGGCCGTGCCATTGTTGGCGGCCAGGGCGAGTTCCTTGGCGCGGGCCAACGCGGTGGTGATCGAGTCCAGCGTGGATTCCTGCACGGTCAATGCACTTTTGGTGCTGTCGACGTTGGTCTTGTACTGATCGAGCATCGCGGCCTGCTGGCCCAGTTGCAGCAAGCGCCCGGCACCGACCGGATCATCGGCGGCGGTATTGATGCGCTGCAGGCTGCTCGCCTCGCTGGCGGTGGCGACGGCCTTGTTGAAGTTACGCTGATAGTCCGACGCTTGCGTGCCGTAATACTGGGCGGTGGAAATGCGCATGAATTACGACTCCTTAAAGGCTGTTGATCAGCGTGGCGAAAGTTTCCTGCGCAGCTTTGATGATCTGCGAAGACGCTGTGTAGTACTGCTGATATTTGACCAGGTTGCCGGTTTCTTCATCCAGGTTGACCCCGGACAGCGAATCGCGCGCGCCTTTGGCGTTATCCAGAATCGCCGAGGTCGCGGCGCTGTCGGACTTGCCTTGGGCGGTTTTGGTACCGACGTTGGTCACCAGCTTGTTGTAGGCGTCAGTCAGGCTGATGCCCTTGCTCGCCGAACCGGTATCGACGGTCTGCGCCGTTTGCAGGGCGACCAGCGATTGCGCGTTGCGGTTGTCCGAAGACGCCGCACCGGTGAGATTCATGGTGAAGGTTTCGCCGGACTTCGGCGTGCCGCCAACGGTGGTCTGTACGGAGAATGTCTTCTGCACGTTCGGCGTAACACTGGTGTCCATCACCGGGTTGCCGCTGGCATCGACGATGCCGACTTTCAGGTCTAGCGTGTTCGATTGACCGGGAACGATAGTGCCGCTGCTGATGAGGCCGCCCTTGGCATCCACAAAGGTGTAGGACTGGCTGCCCCCGGTGACCGCACCAAACACCAGTTTGACCGGCGTCGAGTTCTTCAGCGCCGCTTGCATGTCAGCCTGGGCAGTCGGGTTGTAGATATCGATTTTGCTGTTGAGCGTCGGCTGGGTGAAAGTGCCCAGACCGTTGGCGCTCGCCACACCGGTCAACGGACCGGCCGCAGCGATTTTCTTCGGATCGGTGAGCACTGTCTGGATGCTCGCCGCCGCATTGCGGGTCGGCGTGACTTTGAAGCTGTCACCAGCGCTCAACGCACCACCTTTGAGCGCGAGGGTGAAACCGTCGATCACAGGCGGCGGATTGGTCGTGGTACTGAAGGCGCCCATATCGGTGCCATCGGAACGCTTGACGGTGTAGTCAGTGGCGCTGGTGAACGTCACTTGATAATCGCTGGTGGTCAGCTTGCCGGTGTCCTTGATGGTGACATCGAGGTTACCCGAACCGGTGCTGTTGCCCGACTGCGCGATGCTGCGCGAACTGATCAGCGCGGCACTGTTGATGTTGTTGAAAATGGCCGCGCCGAAGTCACCGTTCTTGTCGATGCCCTGGGCTTGCTGACTGTTGACCTGATCAGCGATCACCAGCGCCACGCGGCCCAGCTCGTTGAGCGACGGGTCGAGGACTTCTTTGCGGTAAGTCAACAGGCCGCCGATTTCACCGCCGCTCATCGCCGAGGTGATGTCGATGGTGCTCGAACCGCGATCCATCTGGATGGCCATGCGCGACGGGTCGTCTTTGCTCGCGACCATGCTCAGCGTGTTGGTGGTGTTGCCGATCACCAGAGGCTGACCGCTGCCGATGTAAACGTCGAAACTGGTGCCACGCTCGACGACCTGTGCACCCGTCAGTTCGGAGAGCTGGCGCACGGCTTCGTTGCGGCTGTCGAGCAGATCGTTCGGCGCACCGCCACTGGTGGAGATCTCGCCGATTTTCTGGTTCAGGTTGGCAATCGAGGTGGCCAGTTTGTTCACCTGGGCCGTCATGTCGCCAAGGCTGCCGTTGATGGTGGTGTTCTGGTCGTTGAGCTGTTTGGCGATGGTATTGAAGCGACTGGTCAGCGCCTGCGCACCGGTCAGCACCGATTGGCGGGAGGTGTCATCGGTCGCCGACGTCGAAACGCCCTGCATCGTGGTGAAGAACTTCTGCAGCACACCGGTCAGGCCGGTGTTGGTGTCCGATAGCATCGAGTCCAGCGGTGTGGCCTGCGCCAGGTAAGCAGCCGATTCGCTGTCGAGCGAAGTAGCGGTGTGCAGCTGGCTTTCCAGGTACGAGTTGTACACCCGGCGCACGTCGGCCAGGGTCGTGCCCGTACCGATGAACACGGTGCCGAACTGCTGCGAGGATTTGGTGCCCTGCACGGTTTGCTGACGTGAATAACCGGCGGTGTCGACGTTGGCAATGTTGTTGCCTGTCGTAGCCAAAGAGGACTGGCTGGCCGACAGTCCCGACATCCCGATATTGAGCAAACTCATGGTTCAGACCTTATACCTTGTGCCTTATAAAGGCGTGGTGGATACACCCGCCGCAGCGTAGTTTTGGAAACTGTTCATCTGCTTGGCAATCTGCGAAATCTTGCTTGCGTAGTTCGGGTCGGTGGCGTAACCGGCCTTTTGCAACTCGCGTACAAACTGTTCTGGGTTATCGGCAGACTTCACGACATCTTGATAGCGATTATTGCTCTGCAGCAAAGTCACCAGATCGTGGAAGCTGTCCTTGTACGAGGCGTAGGAACGGAACTCGGCCGTCTCCTTGACCATCTCGCCATTGCGAAACTCGCTGGTGATCGCCCGGGCCGAATCGCCCTTCCAGTTGCTGCTCGCCTTGATGCCGAACAGGTTGTGGCTGCTACTGCCATCCTGGGCACGCATGACCGACTTGCCCCAACCGGTTTCCAGCGCCGCCTGCGCCACCAGATAACGCGGATCGACGCCGATGCGGTCGGCCGCTTCCTTGGCCATCGGCAGCATGGTGTTGACGAATTCGTCGGCGGAACTGAAAGCTTTCTTCGCCGGCGCCAGTGGAATCTGCGCCATGGCGCGACCGTAGACCTGCATCTGTCCGCCCGAGGCCTTCTCGGTCTCGGCGCGGGCCAGCCAGTCGCCGTTGTACAACGGGCCGGCGCCAGTGGTGGCAGCGGTTGTCGCACGCTGCGGCAATTGATTGGCGGCCGCCGGCGTCGCCGACGGCACCAGACCTGCGAGCAAACGATCGGCCAGTTTCGGCGGCAAGGCCAGCCGACGCTGATTGATCAACGCCATGTCATTGCGGTGGGAAATATCGGTGTTCGGTGCATTTACCGAACGCGAGGCCCACAGCGGACGCTCACCATTGAGGCGCGACAACGGGCCATTGGTGGCGACGGTGCCCGCGGCAATCGGCGTCACCACGGCAGCGGCCTTGGCCTTGGCTTCTTCCTGCTTGGCCGCGGACGCGGCAGCAGCCTCGCCCGGCGCCATCGGTTTGTTCTTCGACATCTGGCGCATCAGCACGTCAGCCAGACCGATACCACCGCCCTCGCGAGACATGGAAACGGCCAACTGCTGGTCGTACATTTCCTGATACTGCTTGGCCGCTGGCGTGTTGAGCGGATTGTCCTGGCCCAGCGCTTCAGTGGCCGAGCGCATCGACTTGAGCATTTCGCCAAGGAACAGCGATTCGAACTCCTGCGCCACTTTGCGCATGTTCGCATCGCTGTTCTTGTCGCCGACCTTGAGTTGGTTCAGACGATTGAGGTCCGAGTAGGAACCCGAATCGCTGCTGCTGACCATACCGCTATTGCGCATATCCATGATGGTCGGCCTCAGATCACGATCAGGTCGGCTTGCAACGCGCCGGCCTGCTTCAAGGCTTCGAGGATCGCCATCAAGTCACCCGGTGCCGCGCCGACCTGGTTCACCGCACGGACGATTTCGTCGAGGGTGGTGCCCGGGCCGAACTTGAACATCGGTTTGGCTTCCTGCTCGGCATTCACCCGCGAGCGCGGCACAACAGCGGTCTGGCCATTGGACAGAGGGCCGGGCTGGCTGACGATCGGGTCTTCAGTGATGGTCACGGTCAGGCTGCCGTGGGTCACGGCGGCTGGCGACACTTTCACGTTCTGGCCGATGACGATGGTGCCGGTACGCGAGTTGATAATGACTTTCGCCACCGCCTGACCCGGGTCGACTTCGAGGTTTTCCAGGATCGACAGGTAGTCGACGCGCTGGCTCGGATCGAGCGGCGCAGTGACACGGATCGAACCGCCGTCGATGGCTTGCGCAACGCCAGGGCCAAGCATGTCGTTGATCTTGTCGACGATACGTTTGGCCGTGGTGAAGTCGGAACGGTTGAGGTTCAGCGTCAGGCTGTTGCCCTGGTTGAAACCGCTCGGCACCGAACGTTCTACCGACGCACCGCCGGGGATACGACCGGCCGACGGAACGTTGACGGTGATCTTCGAACCGTCACGCCCTTCGGCATCAAAACCGCCGACCACCAGGTTGCCCTGAGCGATGGCGTAAACGTTGCCGTCGATACCCTTGAGCGGGGTCAGCAACAAGGTGCCGCCGCGCAGGCTCTTGGAGTTACCGATCGAGGACACGGTGATGTCGACCTGCTGACCCGGTTTGGCAAACGCCGGCAGATCGGCACTCACCGACACCGCCGCGACGTTTTTCAACTGCACGTTGCCCGATCCCGGCGGCACTTTGATGCCGAACTGCGAGAGCATGTTGTTGAAGGTCTGCAGGGTGAACGGGGTTTGCGTCGTCTGGTCACCGGTGCCGTTAAGCCCGACCACCAGGCCGTAACCGATCAACTGGTTGGAACGCACGCCGGAAATGCTGGCGATATCTTTCAGCCGCTCGGCGTGGGCAGCAAAGGCTGCGGACATCAGCGCCGCAGCGAGCATGAGGCTCTTGAAATTCAAAGTCGCCACCTAGAAAGGGAACAGCGGGCTGAGGAAGAAACGGTCGAACCAGCCTGGCTGACTCGCATCGGCAAACGAGCCGGTGCCCGAGTAGGTGATGCGCGCATCGGCGACACGAGTCGACGACACGGTGTTGTCAGTGGCGATGTCATCGGCACGCACCAGACCGGCAATCCGCACCAGCTCATCACCGGTGTTGAGGGTCATCCACTTCTCACCGCGCACAGCAATGATGCCGTTGGGCAAGACGTCGGCCACAGTCACGGTGACCGAACCGGTCAGGGTGTTGCCCTGCGCGGCCTTGCTGTCGCCCTTGGTGGCGCGGTCGCCGCTGTAGCCAACGTCCAGACTCAGATCGTTACCGCCCAACGGGTTGTTGGTGGTACCGCTGCCGCCGAACAACGAGGTCAGACCGATACCGGTCTTGCTGTTCTTGGCCACTTGCGAGTTGGCGTTCTTGCTCGCCTGGGTCTTCTCGTTCAGGGTGATGGTGATGATGTCACCGACCCGGAAGGCCTTGCGGTCGCTGTACAGGTTCTGCTCGAAGCCGGCCTGATAGATCGAGCCGTTATTGGCGGCAGCCGGCAGCGGCGTGCGCGGCAACACCGGGGCGTAGTAAGGGTCATTGGGCTTGGGCGTCGGAGCGACGCAGCCCGCGAGCGAGACGACCCCACTCAATGCCAGAACAGATACAAAGCGATTCATGACCCTACCTCACGGTGTTGCAGGCGACCTCATGGCCGCCTCATAGACTTGATTACAGATTCTGCGTTACGAACGAGAGCATCTGGTCGGCGGTGGAGATCACCTTGGAGTTCATCTCGTACGCGCGCTGAGTGGTGATCATGTTGACCATCTCTTCAACGGTGCTGACGTTGGACGTTTCCAGGGTGTTCTGCAGCATGGTGCCAAAACCGTTCAGGCCCGGCGTGCCGACTTGCGGGGCACCCGATGCAGCGGTTTCGAGGAACAGGTTGTTGCCCACCGCTTGCAGACCGGCCGGGTTGATGAAGTCGGCGGTTTGCAGGTTGCCGATCACTTGCGCTGCCGGGTTGCCGGCGATGGTTACCGACACAGTGCCGTCACGGCCGACGGTGAAGGTCTGGGCATCGTTCGGAATGACGATGGCCGGTTCCAGAGCGAAACCGCTGGCGTTGACGATCTGGCCGTTGGAATCGAGGTGGAAGGTACCGTCACGGGTGTAGGACGTGGTGCCGTCCGGCTGCAGGATCTGGAAGAAACCGCGACCGTCGATGGCCATGTCCAGCGGCTGCTCGGTGGTTTGCAGGCTGCCGGCGGTGAAGTTTTTCTGGGTGCCGACGATACGCACACCGGTACCCACTTGCAGACCCGACGGCAGTTCGCTGTCCTGAGTCGACTGGGCACCAGGCTGACGCTTGATCTGATAGAGCAGGTCCTGGAACTCGGCACGGTCACGTTTGAAACCCGTGGTCGACACGTTCGCCAGGTTGTTGGAAATGGTGGTCAGGTTGGTGTCCTGGGCGGACAGACCGGTTTTGGCAACCCATAGAGCCGGAAGCATTCGATTCTCCTCGTGCGCCTGTTTTTCGGCGCGACGTTCTGATAATTAGCTGATCTGCAAGACCCGAGCCATGGCCTGGTCGTCGTCTTTGGCGGTGTTCATCATCTTGACGTGCAACTCGAACTGCTTGGCCAGGGCCAGCACCGAGGTCATCTCTTCAACGGCGTTGACGTTGCTCGACTCGAGGAAACCCGACACCAGTTTGACGTTGGCATCAGCCGGCGCAGGCTGGCCGTCCTTGGTGTAGATCGAGCCGTCGAGGCCCTTGTTCATGTTCTTGATGTCCGGGTTGACCAGCTTGATCCGGTCGACCTCCGCCATGACACGCGGGCCTTCGCCCATCGCACGAATACTGATGGTGCCGTCTTCACCGACTTCGATCTGCTGCTCGGGCGGCACGGCGATCGGACCGCCATTGCCCATCACCGGCATACCGTTGCCGGCGCGCAATACGCCGAGGGCGTCGACGTTGAGGCTGCCGGTGCGCACGTAGCTTTCGCCGCCGTTCGGGTTCTGCACCGCGATCCAGCCATTGCCGGTGACGGCGACGTCGAGGTCACGACCGGTCTGCACCAGCGAGCCCGGGGTGAAGTCGGTGGCGGGCCGTTCGCTCATGGCAAACGCACGCGCCGGAAAGCTGTCACCGAACACCGGCATCGAACGCGCCTGCTCCAGGTCGCGCTGAAAGCCGTTGGTGGAGATGTTCGCCAGGTTGTTGGCATGAGCCTTCTGCGCCAGTGCGTTCTGGCTGGCGCCGGTCATTGCCACATAAAGGTACTTGTCCACACTCTTTCCTCTGCATGCCGGACGTTTGCCGCCCACCGCTGTACTGCTGAGCCATAAGCAATTTGCAGACCAACTTTTTTCTGGCGGGCAAAGGCCCGGTAAACAAAGGACTTGGGGGATAGCGAGGGGAAATTTGAAATGTATCGAAGTCGAAAAACCGGCGGTGTTATGCCGCTTGGCGGCAAAGGATCAAAAGATGATCGTTCCCACGCTCCGCGTGGGAATGCCTCAATGGACGCTCTGCGTCCGCTTTGGGACGCGGAGCGTCCCGGGCTGCATTCCCACGCAGAGCGTGGGAACGATCATGCTACGATCATGCTTGAGCTATGAATCGGTTTTACCGACTTCATACTCGCGCAGTTTATTGGCAATGGTGGTGTGCGAAACCCCCAGCCGCTTACCCAATTGCCGACTGCTCGGATGCTCGGAATACAACCGCTCCAGCACCGCTTTTTCGAATCGCCCGACAATCTCGTCCAACCCGCCTTCCAGCGAGAAATCGCCAAGCGGCTGACGCACGCCGTAATCCGGCAGACGAATATGTTCGGCCTTCACCGTGCCGCCATCGCACAGCGAAACTGCCTGAAACAAAACGTTCTCCAGTTGCCGCACGTTGCCCGGCCAGTGGTAATGACTGAGGCGATCCATCGCCGCCGGCGCCAGTTTCGGCAGTGTGCAACCGATCTGCCGACTGGCCTGATCGAGGAAGTGCTCGACCAGCGGCGTCAACCCGTCGAGGCATTCGCGCAACGGCGGGATGTGCAGGGAGAGCACGTTCAAGCGGTGGTACAAATCCTGGCGAAACTCTCCGCGCGCGCACAACTCCGACAAGTCGACCTGCGTCGCACAGATGACCCGCACATCCAGGTAAACCTCTTCATCACTGCCGACCCGGCGGAAGCAACCGTCCTGCAAAAAGCGCAGCAACTTCACTTGAAGACGCGGGCTCATCTCACCGACACCGTCAAGAAACAGCGTGCCGCCCGCCGTCAATTCCAGCAGCCCGAGCTTGCCTTCGGCGCGTGCACCTTCGAACGCGCCCGGGCCGTAACCGAACAACTCAGTCTCGGCCATCGACTCCGGCAGGCCTGCGCAGTTGAGCGCCATCAACGGCGACTGCCCACGCGGACTGGCGAGGTGACAGGCGCGCGCAAGCAATTCCTTGCCGGTACCGGTTTCGCCCTCAATTAATAGCGGAGCGTCGAGCGGCGCCATACGCCGTGCTTCGCGCACCACGGCGGCCATCACTTTCGAGCTCTGGAAGATGCTGTCGAAACCACGCAGTTCCTGCTTGCGCACGTTATAGATACGCTCGCCAACGCGGTCAGCGCGATGCAAGGTCAGCACCGCACCGGCCATGGCCTCACTGTCGTCGTGCTCCGATTGCAGCGGCGCGATGTCGGCCAGAAAGATGTCGCCCTTGACCTTGACCCGCATGCCGTTGATTCGCGATTTGTTGGCGCGCACCAGCTCTGGCAAATCGAAATCCTCGGCATAGCGCGACAGCGGAATCCCCGGCACTTCATCGACGCGCACACCGAGCAACTGCGCCGCCGCGCGGTTGGCCGCGACGATCGAGCCGCCCATGTCGATCGACAGCACCGGAAACTCCAGCGCGCCGAGCAGCGCATTCAACTCCATGTGCCGACGTTCGCTGGGCATCAGCCCAACCCGCTTGACGCCAAACACCCCGGCGATCGCCTCGAATTTCGGGCGCAACGCCTGGAACTGGATGTTGATCAGGTTCGGGCAATGCAGATAGATCGCGTTGCCATGCTCACCGCCGACCTCACCGCGCGCGACGTTGATCCCGTAGGCAACCAGCAGGTTGAGAATGTCGCGCAGGATGCCGATGCGGTTCTGGCAGTGGACTTTGATGCGCATATATAAGGCCCGACAAGATTGGGAGTTGAATACCGACCCTGTGGGAGCGAGCTTGCTCGCGAAGGCGTCAGCACATCCAGCATTGATGTGTCAGACCCAGCGCTTTCGCGAGCAAGCTCACTCCCACAGGTATTGCGGTGCGCCCGGAGCCCATTTTTCTGCCGAGGCACGCAGATAGTTGTCAAGATTATGTGACAGCCATCGGCCTTTTCAAACCCATGAATAGCCGCAAACGCGATATATCCGTCAAAGCGTAACGATTACTTTACAAATTCAGACGAATTTTCCTACGCGCATCGCGATCAACCTACTGCAAACCACATCGTTCTCAGGTAATTCTGAATCCATCGCTGGACATAACAAGAACGAATTCCCCTAGCAGGAGAGCAGTATGAAGCAGACGCAATACGTGGCCCGCGAGCCCGATGCGCAAGGTTTTATCGACTACCCCGCCGAAGAACATGCGGTGTGGAATACGCTGATCACTCGCCAACTGAAAGTGATTGAAGGGCGTGCCTGCCAGGAGTATCTGGACGGTATCGAAAAACTCGGTCTGCCCCACGACCGCATTCCGCAACTCGGCGAAATCAACAAAGTGCTTGGCGAGACCACCGGTTGGCAGGTCGCCCGCGTGCCGGCACTGATCCCCTTCCAGACCTTTTTTGAACTGCTGGCCAGCAAGCAATTTCCGGTGGCTACGTTCATTCGTACCCGCGAAGAGCTGGACTACCTGCAAGAGCCGGACATTTTCCACGAGATCTTTGGTCACTGCCCGCTGCTGACCAACCCGTGGTTCGCCGAATTCACCCACACCTACGGCAAACTTGGTTTGCAGGCGACCAAGGAAGAACGTGTTTATCTGGCGCGCCTGTACTGGATGACCATCGAGTTCGGCCTGGTCGACACCCCGCAAGGCAAACGCATTTACGGTGGCGGCATCCTGTCTTCACCAAAAGAAACCGTTTATTCGCTGTCGGACGAACCTGAGCATCAGGCGTTCGATCCGCTCGAAGCCATGCGCACGCCGTATCGCATCGACATCCTGCAACCGCTGTACTTTGTCCTGCCGAACCTCAAGCGTCTGTTCGACGTGGCCCATGAAGACATCATGGCCATGGTTCGCCAAGGCATGCAGCTGGGTCTGCACGCACCGAAGTTTCCGCCGAAACCGAAAGCCGCGTGAACCGCGACTTTTGCTGACAATTGAGCCTGTCCGTCGCCGCCACTTTGGTTTAGCGTGACGGCATTCACGGCTCAAACGTTTTAATAAAAAAAACACACTCGATTCAGGAATACACCATGTCCACTTTGAACCAAGCCCACTGCGAAGCCTGCCGCGCCGATGCGCCACAAGTCAGCGACGAAGAACTGCCGATCCTGATCAAGCAGATCCCTGACTGGAACATCGAAGTCCGCGACAGCATCATGCAGTTGGAGAAAGTTTTCCTGTTCAAGAATTTCAAGCACGCCCTGGCGTTCACCAACGCTGTCGGCGAGATTTCCGAGGCCGAAGGTCATCACCCGGGCCTGCTGACCGAATGGGGCAAAGTCACCGTGACCTGGTGGAGCCATTCGATCAAAGGCCTTCACCGCAACGACTTCATCATGGCTGCGCGCACTGACGAAGTGGCCAAGACCGCAGAAGGACGCAAGTAATGCACTTCGACGCCATCGGCCGGGTACCCGGCGACCCGATCCTCGGTTTGATGGAGGCGTATGCGCAGGACACCAACCCGCGCAAATTCGACCTGGGCGTTGGCGTCTACAAGGACGCTCAGGGCCTGACGCCAATCCCGGAGGCGGTGAAAATCGCCGAAGCGCGGCTGGTCGAAAGCCAGGACACCAAAACCTACATCGGCGGCCACGGTACCCCGTTGTTCGGCAAAGTCATCAATGAGTTGGTGCTCGGTGCCGACTCGAAGCTGATCGCCGCACAACGTGCCGGCGCCACCCAGACGCCGGGCGGCACTGGCGCCCTGCGCCTGGCTGCCGACTTCATCGCCCAGTGCCTGCCGGGCAAAGGCGTGTGGCTGAGCAACCCGACCTGGCCGATCCACGAAACCATTTTCGCCACGGCCGGGGTCAAGGTCAGTCACTACCCATACGTGGGCAGTGACAACCGCCTCGACGTCGACGCCATGCTCGCGGTGCTCAACCAAGTGCCGAAAGGTGATGTGGTGCTGCTGCACGCGTGCTGCCACAACCCGACCGGTTTTGACTTGAGCCATGACGACTGGCAGCGCGTGCTCGATGTGGTGCGCAGCCGCAATCTGCTGCCGCTGATCGACTTTGCCTACCAGGGCTTTGGCGACGGTCTGGAGCAGGATGCGTGGTCGACCCGGTTGTTCGCGGCCGAGGTGCCAGAGTTGCTGATTACCAGCTCCTGCTCGAAGAACTTCGGCCTGTACCGCGACCGCACCGGTGCGCTGATCGTCTGCACGAAAACCGCCGACAAGCTCATCGACATCCGCAGCCAACTAGCCAACATCGCCCGCAATTTGTGGTCGACACCGCCAGATCATGGTGCTGCGGTGGTCGCAACCATCCTCGCTGATCCCGAGCTGAAAGCCCGCTGGGCCGATGAAGTGGAAGCCATGCGTTTGCGTATCGCGCAGTTGCGCAGCGGCCTGGTTGAAGCGCTGGAGCCGCATGGCCTGCGCGAGCGTTTTGCACACATTGGCGTGCAGCGCGGGATGTTCTCTTACACCGGGCTGTCGCCGGAGCAAGTGAAACAACTGCGTGAGCATCACAGCGTGTACATGGTCAACTCGGGCCGGGCGAACGTCGCCGGCATCGACGCTACGTGCCTCGCCTTGCTGGCAGAAGCCATCGCCAGCGTCTGCAAATAGTCTAAACACCGCAATACCCTGTAGGAGTGAGCCTGCTCGCGATAGCGGTGTATCAGCCAGCATTTTAGTTGACTGATACACCGCTATCGCGAGCAGGCTCACTCCTACATTTGTTCTGTGGTGACCTTTCGTTTTTGCCTCCCCTGCGGCCATCTGTCGCATTAATTTGAATTAAAAGTCTGATTGTCATTTTTCCTGCTGTATCCTGCGCAGGCTTTCAAGAAGCGCGGATCTACCAGATCTATCAACAGACTTAGCGAGGAGCGCAACCATGCACGAGATTCCTAATCTCCCCTTCCCAAGCCTGCACGTACCTGAGCAGACGACCACGCAGCAAGCCGGAGCCCAACAGCCCGAGCAGAAAGAAGCCGTTGAGAGCCGCCCGGCCGACAACGAAGAGTAAGACCCCGTCGTACAGACCGTGTGGAAAGCGCTAACATGCGCTTTCCACACTGCCTGAACCCCGAGCCTGCCATGACCGACGAATTCTCCGAAAGCCAAGCTGCCGTCCTGATCGGCACCACCGAGAAAATGATCGAGATCTGGAACCGCCTCTCTCCCGAGAAACAGGCCGCCCTGCTCGCCCGCTTCGGCAGCGAAGAAAATGCCCTCGCGGCGCTGGTCACCACACAACTGGTTGCCCCGGCCAACCCCTGAAGCGGCCTCCCGGCAAATAGTTTTACTTTTCCCGCCCCAGAAGCCTCCACGCCGGTATCATAAGCAGCCTATCTAATCTGCCGTTCCCGTGGATCGTTACCCATGTCGCCCTCTATGTCCGAGCCCCAGCGCCCCCTGGCGGTCACGCTGCAAGTCGTTTCCATCGTCCTCTTCACCTTTATCGGTTACCTGAACATCGGCATTCCGCTCGCGGTGCTGCCGGGCTATGTGCACAGCGATCTGGGCTTTGGCGCGGTGATTGCCGGTCTGGTGATCAGCGTGCAGTACCTCGCGACCCTGCTCAGCCGTCCGTATGCCGGCAAGATCATCGACAACCAGGGCAGCAAACGCGCTGTGATGATTGGCCTGGCCGGGTGCGGCTTGAGCGGTGTGTTCATGTTGATTTCGGCGTGGACACCGAACCTGCCGATGCTCAGTTTGATCAGTCTGTTGATCGGTCGCCTGGTGCTGGGCAGCGCTGAAAGCCTTGTCGGTTCTGGTTCGATCGGCTGGGGCATTGGCCGGGTTGGCGCGGCAAACACCGCCAAAGTGATTTCCTGGAACGGCATCGCCAGTTATGGCGCACTGGCAGTTGGCGCACCGTTCGGCGTGTGGCTGGTCGGCCAGTTGGGATTGTGGAGCATGGGCGTCAGCATCATTTTGCTGGCGATTCTTGGTCTGGCGTTGGCCTGGCCGAAAACCGCCGCGCCGATTGTGGCGGGTGAACGCCTGCCGTTCATGCATGTGCTCGGTAAAGTGTTTCCCCACGGTTGCGGCCTGGCGCTGGGCTCGATCGGCTTCGGCACCATCGCCACTTTCATCACCCTGTATTACGCCACACAGCATTGGGACAACGCCGTGCTGTGCCTGAGCCTGTTCGGTGCCAGCTTCATCGGTGCGCGCCTGCTGTTCGGCAATCTGATCAACCGCCTCGGCGGCTTTCGCGTGGCGATTGCCTGCCTGTCGGTGGAGACACTGGGCCTGCTGCTGTTGTGGCTGGCACCGGACGCACATTGGGCGCTGGCCGGTGCGGCGCTGAGCGGGTTTGGTTTCTCGCTGGTGTTCCCGGCGCTGGGTGTGGAGGCAGTGAATCTGGTGCCGGCTTCAAGCCGTGGCGCAGCGGTCGGTGCTTATTCACTGTTCATTGATTTGTCGCTGGGGATCACCGGGCCATTGGCCGGGGCGATTGCGGCAGGCTTCGGCTTTGCTTCGATCTTCCTGTTCGCCGCTCTCGCTGCATTGAGCGGATTGGCCTTGAGCGTCTATCTGTACAAGCACACGGCCAAGTACCGCGAAGACTAGAAGTCCACTTTGCCGCGTCCGGCCTTGATGCTGCCGCGCTTGGTTTTCGATTCGAGCCGGCGCTTCTTCGAGCCGAGGGTCGGCTTGGTGGGGCGGCGTTTCTTTTCGACTTTGGTGGCGCTGAGGATCAGCTCGACCAGACGCTCAAGCGCATCGGCGCGGTTGGCTTCCTGCGTGCGGTATTGCTGGGCCTTGATGATCAACACGCCGTCGCTGGTAATACGACTGTCGCGCAACGCCAGTAGTCGCTCCTTGTAAAACTCGGGCAAGGACGAGGCCGGAATGTCGAAGCGCAGGTGCATCGCACTGGAAACCTTGTTGACGTTCTGCCCACCGGCGCCTTGCGCGCGTATGGCGGTCAGTTCGATCTCGGCATCGGGAAGATGCACGTTGTTGGAAATCACCAGCATGGAAAAGCGTCCGTAATCAGAGTGCACAGGATACCGCGATTAGCTGCAAAGCGACCTGCGGCCTGCGGGCGCAACTTCCAGCGCACTTATATCGAGCATCATTTCGAGTTACCATTGCGACCTTTAAATTTACCCGTTTATGCAGGAAGCAAACTTATGAGCAACAAGGCAGTTATCGTTTTCAGTGGTGGCCAGGACTCTACGACCTGCCTGATCCATGCGCTGACCCACTATGATGAAGTTCACTGCATTACCTTTGATTATGGTCAGCGTCACCACGCGGAAATTGAAGTTGCCCAGCAACTTTGCAAACGGCTTGGCGTGACCGTTCACAAGGTAATGGATGTCTCTCTGCTGAATGAACTGGCGATCAGCAGCCTGACCCGCGACAACATTCCCGTGCCGACCGTCAACAGCTCCGGAGAAAGTCTGCCGAGCACTTTCGTACCGGGAAGAAACATTCTGTTTTTGACCCTCGCGTCTATCTATGCGTATCAGGTTCAAGCCAGAACAGTCATTACCGGTGTTTGCGAAACCGACTTCTCGGGTTACCCGGATTGCCGCGATGAGTTCGTCAAGGCGTTGAACAACGCGCTTGAACTGGGCATGGATTACAAGTTACGTCTGGAAACGCCACTGATGTGGCTGAACAAAGCCGAAACCTGGGCACTGGCTGATTACCACAATCAACTGGACCTGATTCGTCATCAGACGCTGACCTGCTACAACGGTATAGCTGGAAGCGGATGCGGCGACTGTGACGCGTGCAATCTTCGCGCGAAAGGCCTCAACGAGTTCCTGGAGAACAAAGATCAGGTAACCAACAGTTTGAAATTGAAACTCAAACTAAAATAAGACACAAAAAAACGCTCGCCTGGGACAGTCCAAGCGAGCGCTTCTGCTATTCGATCAAACCTGGCTTCCCGTCAGATACTTCTTGAACAGCGACCGCGCCCCATAAGCGGGCATGATATTAAAGAAAGCAAAACCTACTTTGATCGCGATCTGCACATAGATCATGCTCAAGATCGCACTGTTCTCCATCGTTCCATAGAATGCAATGTAACAGAACAGAAAGCTGTCGATGATTACTGCAAACAATGTACTCAAGAATACTCGCAAGAACAGGAATCTGGAGTTGGTCAGTTCCTTGATCTTGCACAACAGATACGAGTTTATGTTTTCGGACACCAGAAACGATATCGAAGACGCTACCAGAACAGAAGACAATTGACTGATCACGTCATTGTAAGGTCCATCGAGCTTCCACCCCGGCAACCCCGGCAAATGGGTGGTGATCGCCAATAGAATGATAATCGCCGCATTGCTGATGAACGCAAAGAGAATTGCCCGGCGCGCCAGCCGCAGACCAAAGGTCTCGTTCAACAAGTCAACGATCAGAAAGGTCAGCGGGTAAAGAAAGGTTCCCGGGGTCACGACAATGTCAAAGTAATCCAGGTAGATCGGCTTGGTCGCCGCAATGCTGGTGAAAATATAAAGCGTGAACAGCATCAGGTTCAGAATGATGTAGATCATCCACGAACTTTCATGACGATCATTGATTTCGTATGCCGTCAGCGCCCCACCCTGGGAGTAGAACTTCTTGTAGAGGTTTTTCACTTCGATTTTATTCAGATTATCCATAATCTCACTATTCAACACTTCACTCAGTTTTATTTTAATTATCTTGCCTGTCGCAATGACCATGATAACGGCCAGGCTTTTTCCATTTTCGAACCCCAGCAATTTGTACTTGCTGTTTTCCATTTCAACACTGCAATCCATTAAATCGTTCCTCGATTACATCTCCGATCACGCATACACGATCCGCATCAAAGTTGCCTTCATGGCTTATAGATAACTTCGCTGTGATTTTGTCATACACCAGTTTTTCCCTGTCGCTGGTCGATGCTCCTTTCTGTACGATCAACAGCTCACCGGGTTCATGCAGACCGCTGATTTCGTTTTCCAGCAGCACACCAATCAGATTAAAAGAAGCGCCAAAATAGTAAGTCAATGGATAAATCGTCGCCAACTCACCAATTCTCTTATCCAGACTTTGCAGCAGCAGACTTTCTTTAATCACCGGAACCGCCGCCGGATTCATATTCCCCTGTGGCGAAATACTGCTTTCGATTATTTCCTTCTCTTCAAAATCAATCGTTTCTATTTCCTCGTAAGACACGCCGAAAAAATCAGAAATCTTGCGTACAGTGGACTGCTGTACATTGACCACTTTGCCTTCAAGGATGTTGTAGATGGTGGTACGCGTCAAACCACTGGAGTGACACAAGGACAACTGCGTCTCCCCGCGACTCTTTATCAGGTATTTGATGTTGTTCTTCAGATTCTCCGATCTTTCTCTTCTGTGCATCACATGCTTATCATCCATTTTTAACTGCAATCAATGTCACGTCCCGAATGATCATTCCGGACATACACAAGTGAGGTAGGAAATTGCAGTTATATCCCTGTCAGTGCCGCGCAGGATCATAGCATTCTCCCTCCTTGGGTTCGGTATAAAAAGTCAGCTTTCACAGGCTGCTTCCGCCAACGTGCGGGGTCATTTCAGCCTCGGTAATGACTCGTCAGTTCCTTTCGACTTCCACCCATGGCCTGAAAATCGGCTCCGGGCAATGCCTGTTTTACACCCGACGCGACTACAAAAAGAATCATTTTCTTTGAAGAATGTTCATTTTTTTGATTAATTCTGTGGCGTTCCTCACTGAAAAATTTATGATGCGTCAATCCGGCGTCGCATTCTCAAGAGTGAAAGAACGAAAAAACGGGTGGGCCTGTACAGGGTTTAGTTTTGCGCGCACAGCGGTCAAAACACGGATTCGCCTGTACAGATCCGGCAAGCAAGGACATGCGCAAATCTCGCAAAACCAGGGAAGGAATCAAGCAATGGCAGTCATTACTGAACCGCTCAAGAACCAGGCTGACATGTTGCGTCGTGGCCTGACGGATCTTCGCGCAGAAGATGCCGAACTGGCGGCCATTCTCGACGCGGAAATCACGCGTCAACAGCACACGCTTTCACTGGTTTCCTCCTCCTGCGCAGTTCAGCCGCGAACCTTGGCGGCCTGCGCTTCCGTGCTGGTCAACGTGACGGCAGAGGGCATGTCCGGCAAGCGCCACAGTGCAGGGTGCGAGAATGTCGAGCTGGTCGAGTCGCTGGCCATTCGCCGGGCCCGGCAACTGTTCGGCGCGCAATACGCCAACGTGCAACCACACTCAGCGTCGAACGCCATATACCAAGTCCTTACGGCCTTAATGGAGCCTGGCGATACCCTGTTGGGTATGGCGGTGGAGCACGGCGGTCATCTCACCCATGGCAGCCTCGCGGCGTTTTCGGGCGCCTACTACAAGGCGATCCAGTACGGCACGACATCCGACGGTCTTATTGATTACGACAAAGTGCGCCTGCTGGCGCTCGCCCATCGCCCACGCGTCATCCTCTGCGGCGCCACCGCCTATTCACGCGTAGTCGACTTCACGCGGTTTCGCGAAATTGCCGATGAAGCCGGCGCCATCCTGCTCGCCGACATTTCGCATATCGCCGGGCTTGTGGCCACCGGTCGGCATCCAGGTCCGATCGACGCCGCACATGTCACCGTCACCTGCACGCACAAGCAACTCGCCGGGCCTCGGGGTGGCGTGATCCTCAGCGGTGCTGATGCGAACACCAAGATTCCCGGCTTGAGAACCACCTTCAGTCGCCTGCTGGATGAAGCCGTTTACCCGCGAATGCAGGGTGCGCTCGCTGCCAACATGGTCGCAGCGAAGGCTGCCGCGCTGGGTTACGCCATGTCGGCAGAATTCGACGTCTGCATGGCGCAGATCCGCAGTACGGCGGATGAAATGGCCCGCGCCTTCCAGGCACAGGATTACGAAGTGGTTGGCGGCTGCAGTGAAAACCATACGGTACTGGTTCGCTTGCGTGGCGACATCACGGGCGCTATCGCGGAGGCGGCACTGGGTCACTGCGGGATCATCGTCAGTCGCCATCGTGTTCCCGGCGATCACCGCTCGACACTGGTGACGAGCGGACTGCGCATCGGCACGGGCGCTCTGGCGCAACGCCGGGTCGATGTCCACGGCAGCCGCCAGATCGTCGATTTGATAGTGCGGGTTCTGAATACGGTAGCGCCGCTCGGCGAACAGGATTACACACTGGAACCCCTGCTCCTCGCGCAGTTTCGCTCAGAGGTCGAAACCCTGTGCAGGGACTATCCTCTCGCCGATTATCAATAGCCGTCCAACATTTGCACTCATAAAAAAACCCGGCACTCAGGCCGGGTTTTGTTTTTCTGCATCAGCGCTTACTTGGCAGCACCTGCCGCGTGCACGGCCTGCTGCGCGCCGCGCTTGTTCTTGATCACGTAGCAGACCCACATGAACACGACCCACACCGGAATCGCATACACCGAGATCTGAATGCCCGGGATCAACAGCATCACGCCGAGGATGAAGGCGACGAATGCCAGGCAGATGTAGTTACCGTACGGATACCACAGCGCCTTGAACAGCGGCGTCTGTTTGGTCTTGTTCATGTGCTGGCGGAACTTGAAGTGCGAGAAGCTGATCATCGCCCAGTTGATCACCAGCGTCGCAACCACCAGCGACATCAGCAGTTCCAGCGCGTGTTGTGGAATCAGGTAGTTGAGCAGCACAGCCACCAGCGTCACTGCCGCCGAAGCCAGAATCGAACGCACCGGCACACCGCGCTTGTCGATTTTCGCCAGCGCTTTCGGCGCATCACCCTGCTCGGCCATGCCCAGCAGCATACGGCTGTTGCAATAGGTGCCGCTGTTATACACCGACAACGCAGCGGTCAGGACCACGAAGTTGAGGATGTGCGCGGCGGTGTTGCTGCCGAGCATCGAGAACACTTGCACGAACGGGCTGCCGCTGTACGAATCGCCAGACGCGTTAAGGGTTTCCAACAAGCTGTCCCATGGCGTCAGCGACAGCAGGATCACCAGTGCACCGATGTAGAAAATCAGGATTCGGTAGATCACCTGATTGATCGCTTTCGGGATCACGGTTTTCGGCTTGTCCGCTTCAGCGGCGGTGAAACCGAGCATTTCCAGACCGCCGAAGGAGAACATGATGATCGCCATGGCCATCACCAGACCGCTCACACCGTTCGGGAAGAAACCACCGTGCGACCACAGATTGCTCACCGAGGCTTGCGGGCCGCCGTTGCCGCTGACCAGCAGGTAGCTACCCAGCGCAATCATGCCGACGATCGCGACGACCTTGATGATCGCGAACCAGAATTCCGCCTCACCGAAGACTTTGACGTTGGCCAGGTTGATCGCGTTGATCAGCACGAAGAAAGCCGCTGCAGACACCCAGGTCGGGATATCCGGCGCCCAATAGTGAATGTATTTGCCGACCGCGGTCAGCTCCGACATGCCCACCAGAATGTACAGGATCCAGCAGTTCCAACCGGACAGGAACCCGGCAAAGCCGCCCCAATACTTGTGCGCGAAATGGCTGAAGGAACCGGCCACCGGCTCTTCGACAATCATCTCGCCCAACTGGCGCATGATCATGAAGGCGATGAAGCCGCAAATGGCGTAGCCGAGGATCATCGACGGGCCGGCGGATTTCAGTACCCCGGCCGAGCCGAGGAACAATCCGGTACCGATCGCGCCACCGAGGGCGATCAGTTGAATATGGCGATTTTTCAGGCCGCGTTTCAGCTCGCCTGATTGCGAGGGTTGTCCACTCATGAAAAAGGTCTCACGCAAGGTTTGATGGTGTTCAGTAGACGTTGCTGCAAGGTTGCGATTTCAGGCAGCCCCGATCAAACCCCAGCGCAGGCACCAGGAGTTCAGCTTATTTACAACGGTCATGCGTCACCTGTTTGTTTTTATCTGTGACGAAATCGAACCCGAAACGCTTGTGGCGCCACGGAGTGAACAAGGCGGATAGCCTTGAGATTTGCGCGATTACGCAGAGGGTCACAGTTAAAACGCGGCGCATTGTACACCGCTAACCCCCTGCTGCCAGACCCCGCTGGATCAGCGTGGCGGTTGCCGGGATTGCGTGTGTCCGCCTCGAGTCACTCGAGCGGCTGCAAAAATTGAGTCAGGCCTTTGCAGGCCATCGGCGTGGACGAGGAAAAAACCGTCCCACGGAGAGAGATGGAGATCAGTCACGGCGTTCATTGCGCCTCCTTCTTGTTATGCACCTGCACGACAGGCATGAGGCGCATCTCACCCTGCAAACGGCGCTGAAACAAGCGCGCCAGAGCCTTGTCCGGCCCGCGGCGGAGCAGGCTTCGGCAGCTTTTCCTTACAGCGATCATGACGGGTTGGTTTCCCTCGGTTTTACCGGCTTTTTTGTAAACATTTCTTTACGATGCGTAACGCAGAGTTTCCATTTCAGAAATATCTGTCAGACGTCTGCAAATTGACGCTAGCTAGCTTGCTAATGAAACGTGCCGTTTAGTTTTTTGTTTTCAAATAAGAAAACTGCCGCCGAAAAACAGAATAAAAAGTCTATTTAAAAATTAAATGAATAATTTTTTGCATTACAAAAAACCCTGAACTAGGTTCTTCACGTCTTGCCGGCCACCTCGACCGGCCAGTCACAACCGTGAATGTCATCTAGGAGATCGACCATGCAAGCACTGGAAAAAGACTTGGATACCGAACTGCAACTGGACGAATGGTTTGAAGCACCGACCCACGAGGCGGCTGTAGAAATGATGCAAGCCGACGCGGTAGTTCCGTTCGGCACGGCGATGTGGCCTCTGTAAGACATCTCCGGGCAGGCACGATCCGGCCGGTCGTGCCTGCCGCTTTCTACACGGTCAGTCAGGGAGGATTCATGGATAAGCCCCGCGCGATCTCGCATTTCCTTTACTACCTCGAACACCACCCCGCCCTTGCCGGTCTCGACTCGGCGAAGGTATTGCTCGGCCACACGGCTGATTACGAAGCGCTGACCGGCGCGATCGCCGAACAGGCAGGCGATCATCCTCGTTTCCAGTTCAGCAGCCGACGTCTGGACCTGGACAGCACTGCAACGCTGACCTCGGCAATCACCGACAGCGATCTGTACATTTTCTTCTACGACTCTTCCACCTTGCCCAACCCACGCCCCGACGGCCCGGAGTTCGTCCGCGCGCTGCAAGCGGTGATGGCGGAGAACTGGAAGAAGTCGCTGCTGTTCAAGGATTACGGCGATTATTTCTATGACACCTTCAGCGTCACGCCGCAGCGCATTGCTGGCCTGAACAGTCACCTGATCCAGCGTATGTCCCAGGCGGCCACGCTGAGTTTCAAAGACGATGACGGCTCATGGTTTGAAACGCCGCTGAGCAGCATCAAGAAGTGGACCGATATCAACGGCATCGGCAACTTCGACCTGGCCCCCGGCGAAATCGCCACGCACAGCGAGGCCATCAATGGCCATGTGAAATTCAAGGGCACGTTCCTCAGCACCATCCCGTTTGCGCGCAAATACGGCGTACTGGAATCGCCGTTGGAGCTATGGATCGAGAATTCGACTATCAGCCGCATCGCCACGGAGGTGCCGGGGCTGGAGCATGATTTCAACAAGTACCTGGACGCCAATCTGTCGAACCGGCGGATTGAGGAGTTGGGGATTGGCACCAATGAAGGCGTGAAGGATTTGTATGCGCGTAATGCCGGGTTTGAGGAGCGGCATTGTGGCTTGCATCTCGGATTGGGCGGCGGGGCCAAGGGCAGCCATCACCTGGACCTGATCTTCTCGGGCGGTGTTTTGGCGCTGGATAACAAGCCGGTGTTTGATGGCCGGTTTGTGTTTTAGGACCGGCACCTGATCGTTCCCACGCTCCGCGTGGGAATGCAGCCTGGGACGCTCCGCGTCCCTCTAGAGCCGAACGCGGAGCGTCCGTTGAGGCATTCCCACGCAGAGCGTGGGAACGATCGGTGTACGCCAGACGAAAAAAAACGCCAACCCTGAGGTTGGCGTTTTGGCTTTGGCTTGAAGCTTGCCGCTAGAAGCTCGCAGCTGCCTTATTCCGGCTTCTTGCGACCAAACCCCGGACGCTGACCGGAACCGGCCGGTGCGCCACGACGCTTGCCCGACGGTTTGTCACCGTCAACCAGCTTGATCCCCGGACGCTTCGGCGCAGGTTTGGCCGGGCGCTTGTTGGTGGTGTCCGCTGGACGATCCGCCACAGGCGTGCCACGACCGGCAGGTGCACCACGCTCGCCACGCTCAGTGCGACCGTTGGCCGGACGCGGAGCGCGTTCGCCGTCACGGGCTACTGGCTTGCGACCTGGACGCTCGCCTTCGATCTGCGGTTCACGGCTTGGGCGCGGACCGGTCGGCGCGCCAGCGGCTGGACGCAGGGTGCGTACGCGCTCGGTCTTGGCCATCGGGCGCGACGATTTGCGCTGCATACGCTCAAGCTTGTCTTTGCTCTTGGCGTTCAGTTGCGGCATCGCTACCGGCGTCAGGCCGACTTCAGCACTGAGGATGTCGACTTCGTACTGGCTCATTTCGCGCCAGCGCCCCATCGGCAGGTCGGAGTTGAGGAACACCGGACCGAAACGCACGCGCTTCAGACGGCTGACCACCAGACCCTGCGATTCCCACAGACGACGAACCTCACGGTTACGGCCTTCCATCACCACGCAGTGATACCAGTGGTTGAAGCCTTCACCGCCCGGTGCCTGCTTGATGTCGGTGAACTTCGCCGGGCCGTCTTCCAGCACGACGCCGGCCTTCAGGCGCTCGATCATCTCGTCGTCGACTTCACCGCGTACGCGCACGGCGTACTCGCGGTCCATCTCGTAGGACGGGTGCATCAGACGGTTGGCCAGCTCACCGTCGGTGGTGAACATCAGCAGACCGGTGGTGTTGATGTCGAGACGACCGATGTTGATCCAGCGACCTTCCTTCGGACGCGGCAGCTTGTCGAACACGGTCGGACGGCCTTCAGGGTCGTCACGGGTGCAGATCTCGCCATCGGGTTTGTTGTACATGATCACGCGGCGGACCGATTCGGCCGCTTCTTCGCGCTTGATCACCTTGCCATCAATGGTGATGGCGTCGTGCATGTCGACGCGCAGACCGAGGGTGGCGTCTTTGCCATTGACCTTGATCCGGCCCTGGCTGATCCAGGATTCCACGTCACGGCGCGAGCCGACGCCGATACGGGCGAGGACTTTCTGCAGCTTTTCGCCTGCTGGGCCGATTTCCTGGTCGTCTTTCTGAATGATGTCGCTCATCTGGGCACCTCCCGGTGTGGTCTGTTCAGGCGGCGCCTGAAGCATTGAAATCTGGGTTCTCGGCCGAAGGGATCGGCGGAGGGTCGCGAATCATACGCGGATGTGCGCCATCGCGCATCAGAGACTAGTCGATCAGGCCAAGGTTATTTCTTTTTCCGCCGACCGGCGACACCGAGTTTGATCAGGCGCAGCGCGGCTTCGGCCAGTACGCTGCGCTTGTCGTCCTTGTCGAGTTTCTTCCAGGCCTTGATTTCGCGCTTGCTGCGGCCGCAGCCGAGACAGATGTCGTCGGTGAATTTGCAGAGGCTGATGCACGGGTCTTTTGTTGAACTCATACCTACTCCAGAAACACACAAATCCCCTGTAGGAGTGAGCCTGCTCGCGATTGCGGTGTATCTGCCAAGAAGATGTCGACTGACACACCGCAATCGCGAGCAGGCTCACTCCTACAGGGGTTTGCGGTGTTCTTGGGATCGGATCAGTCTTCGAACTCGCGGCGTTCGGCTTCGATGGCTTCGGCCAAGGCGCGGGCTTCGGCTTCTTCTTCGCTCAGCTCGGGTTCTGGCGCGGGTTGTTCGAGCGCGGCGACGGCGGCCAACAGCTTTTCGCGGGCTTCGGCGACGCCAAGAATGTCCTCTTCCGGTTCGGCTTCTGGCTCGGCTTCAAGTTCAACTTCAATCGCTGGCTCAGCGACTTCGGTTTCAGGCTCGGTCGTCGGCGCGTCACTGTCGCCCGCCTCACCATCCGCCGCATCTCGCAGCAAATCGTCGAAGTCGGTCTTGATCCCCTCCTCCATGCTGTCCAGCTCCAGCAGCAAGGTATGGAAACTGGTCTCTTCCTTCTCCTCTTCCGGCTCGGCGCTGGCGTCGGCCAACTCCTGCAAACCCTGCGGCACCGGAGCGTCGTCGAAATCGAGCACCGGGTCGGTTTCCATTTCGCGCAATTCGGCCAGCGGCGGCAGGTCTTCGAGGTTCTTCAGGTTGAAGTGATCGAGAAACATCTTGGTGGTGGCAAACATCGCCGGTTTGCCCGGCACATCGCGGTAACCAACAACACGAATCCACTCGCGCTCCAGCAAGGTCTTGACGATATTGCTGTTCACCGCCACGCCACGCACGTCTTCGATCTCGCCACGGGTGATCGGCTGACGGTAGGCAATCAGCGCGATGGTTTCGAGCAAGGCGCGGGAGTAACGCTGCGGGCGCTCTTCCCACAAGCGGCCGACCCACGGCGAAAACTTTTCGCGGATCTGCAAGCGATAGCCCGATGAGACTTCCTTGAGCTCGAAAGCACGGCCCTCGCAGGACTTGCCCAGCAGGGTCAGGGCTTTCTTGAAGACCGCAGGCTCGGGCCGTTCGCCTTCTTCAAACAGTTCAAACAGGCGCTCAAGGGATTGCGGCTTTCCCGAGGCCAACAGAAAGGCTTCAAGCAGGGGGGCCAGCTCGCGGGGTTCAGTCAGATTCATGTTTCGACTCGTTATTCGGCTCGGGCTCGCACGTGGATCGCGGCGAACGGCTCATTCTGCACCAGCTCGACCAAGGATTCCTTGACCAGTTCAAGGATCGCCATAAAGGTCACCACCACACCCAGCCGCCCTTCTTCGGCGGTGAACAGCTCGACGAACGGCACAAAACCGCCGCCCTTGAGCCGTTCCAGCACATCGCTCATGCGCTCGCGGGTGGACAGTGCTTCGCGGCTGACCTGGTGGCTTTCAAACATATCGCCACGGCGCAGCACTTCGGCCATGCACATCAAAATCTCTTCCAGCGCAACGTCCGGCAACAGCTTGCGTGCACGGGCTTCCGGGGCGTCGAGCTTGGGCACGATCACATCGCGGCCAACGCGGCTCAAGCCGTCGATGCCTTCGGCGGCCGCCTTGAAACGCTCGTATTCCTGCAAGCGGCGGATCAGTTCGGCACGCGGGTCGTCTTCTTCGTCTTCGACGGTTTCAGCGCGCGGCAGAAGCATGCGCGACTTGATCTCGGCGAGCATCGCGGCCATCACCAGATACTCGGCGGCCAGCTCCAGACGCACCGACTGCATCAACTCGACATAACCCATGTACTGGCGGGTGATTTCCGCCACCGGGATATCGAGGATGTTGATGTTCTGTTTGCGGATCAGGTACAGCAGCAGGTCGAGCGGGCCTTCGAAGGCTTCAAGGAAGACTTCCAGCGCATCCGGCGGGATGTACAGGTCCAGCGGCATCTCCATGACTGCCTGGCCATAGACCATGGCAAACGGCAGTTCCTGCTGAGCGCCAGCCTGGGGATCGACAACGGTTTCCACTGCGGACATTCAGGCCTCGACCATGAACGGCGCGGGGTCGCCGCAACCAACGCGGATCACTTCAGGGTCGTCGCCGGTCAGGTCGATCACGGTGGAGGCTTTGATGCCGCCGAAACCGCCGTCGATGATCAAGTCCACTTGGTGTTCAAGCAGTTGGCGCATTTCGTAAGGATCGCTGAGCGGGTCTTCGTCGCCGGGCATGATCAGGGTCACGCTCATCAGCGGCTCGCCGAGTTCGGCCAGCAGCGCCAGCGCGATCGGATGGCTGGGCACACGCAGACCGATGGTGCGCTTCTTCGGATGCAGCAACAGACGCGGCACTTCGCGGGTGGCGTTGAGAATAAAGGTGTAAGGCCCCGGCAGATGCGCCTTGAGAATGCGGAAGGTGCCGGTGTCGATCTTCGCGTAGTTGCCCAGTTGCGACAGGTCGCTGCAGATCAGCGCGAAGTTGTGCTTTTCATCGAGTTGACGCAAACGGCGCACGCGCTCGATGGCGGTCTTGTCGCCGATCTGGCAGCCGATGGCGTAGGAAGAATCCGTTGGATAAACCACCACCCCGCCTTTGCGGATGATTTCGACCGCCTGTTTTATCAGGCGCGCTTGTGGGTTTTCCGGATGTATCTGGAAAAATTGACTCACATTTTCTACCTGTTCAGACGGCGGCAATATCTGTGTCATGTTTGAACCGACACCACAGGGGTGGAAGGTCCTCGGGAACCGGCCGGTACTGGCCGATCTCTGACCAGCCGCCAGGGCCATGGAAGTCACTGCCGGCGCTGACCAGCAGACCGAACTCACGGGCAAGGATTGCCAGGCTGCCGACCTGTTCCGCAGGCTGATGGCCATTGACCACCTCGATCGCATGCCCGCCTGCTTGAATATAGTCGGCAATCAGCTTCCGGCGCTTGCTGCGGGTGAAATCGTAGTGCCACGGATGCGCGAGGCTGACCCAGGCCCCGGCGGCACGCAGTGTGCCAACGGTGTCTTCCAGCGTCGGCCAGTGCAACTTGACATCACCCAGCTTGCCGGCGCCGAGCCATTTGCGGAATGCCTCGGCGCGATCCTTTACAAAACCTTCACGCACCATCCAGTCGGCGAAATGCGGACGGGCCGGGGCGTTGCCACTGTCACCCAGTTCCTGCTGGACCTGCCGGGCACCTTCGAGGGCACCGGGCATACCCTTGAGAGCGAGTTTGCGGCTTATTTCTTCCGACCGCAGCCAGCGCCCATCGTGCAATCTGGCAATCGCTTCGACCAACGGTGTGGCTTTGACGTCGAAACCGTAGCCCAACACATGAATCGTCGCGCCGCCCCAGGTGCAGGACAATTCGACGCCGTTGACCAGTTGCATGCCCAATTCGTTGGCAGCCGTGCGCGCTTCGGCGAGGCCTTCGAGGGTGTCGTGGTCAGTCAACGCCAGGACTCGCACGCCGTTCTCGAACGCACGCGCAACCAGAACCGCAGGCGCGAGGGCGCCATCGGAGGCCGTGCTATGGCAATGCAAATCAACATTCACGGGGAGTTGTAACCTCAAATCAGCTGGCGCTATCGCGCGCCCATATGTTTGTTATTATGCCGCCACATCCAGCTTCTGGCTCTCACTGTGAAACAATTCATCGATTTCATCCCGCTTCTGCTGTTCTTCATCGTTTACAAACTTGATCCACGGGTCGTCGACATCGCTGGCCATGAAGTGACTGTAGGCGGTATTTACAGCGCCACGGCGATGCTGATCATCAGTTCCCTGGTGGTGTACGGCGCGTTGTTCATCAAACAGCGCAAGCTGGAAAAGAGCCAATGGCTGACCCTGATTGCCTGCCTGGTTTTCGGCAGCCTGACGCTGGCCTTCCACAGCGAGACCTTCCTCAAGTGGAAAGCCCCGGTGGTCAACTGGCTGTTCGCCGTCGCCTTCATCGGCAGCCACTTCATCGGTGACCGCCTGCTGATCAAACGCATCATGGGCCACGCACTGAGCCTTCCGGATCCGGTCTGGACCCGCCTGAACATCGCCTGGATCGGCTTTTTCCTGTTCTGCGGCGCTGCCAACCTGTTCGTCGCCTTCACCTTCCAGAGCTACTGGGTGGACTTCAAGGTGTTCGGCAGCCTGGGCATGACCTTGGTATTCCTGGTCGCACAGGGCATTTACCTGTCGCGTCATCTGCACGATGCCGATACCCCAACAACACCAAAAACCGAGGACTGACATGCTCTACGCCATCATTGCCACCGACGTCGCCAATTCGCTGGAAGCACGCCTGGCCGCGCGCCCTGCGCATCTGGAACGCCTGCAAGCGCTCAAGGGCGAAGGCCGCATCGTATTGGCCGGCCCGCATCCGGCCGTCGACAGCAATGATCCGGGCGCAGCGGGTTTCACCGGCAGCCTGATCGTCGCCGAATTCGACTCCCTGAGCGCTGCGCAGGCATGGGCCGATGCTGATCCGTACATCGCCGCGGGTGTCTACGCCAACGTGGTCGTCAAGCCGTTCAAGCAAGTCCTGCCTTAAACGTCCGGTGATGAGGGGATTTACCCCTCATCACTCGCGACACTGCCTCATGCAATGAACCTTCCTGGTTCTTGCTGCTCTCAATCGCTCATTATTCTCGTTTGCCTGCCGACAACCTGCCCAATATCCATTTGGAAACAGGTGTCGCGATGCGCAAGGGTCCGTTGTGTCTGATGTTGGTCACGTTGTCGATCATGGCACCCGCCCATGGTGAGGAAACCACCGAAGGCGGCAATTCCACGCCATTGTCGTTAAGCGCCGGCAGCCAGATCACCGAGTTGCAGCAGCGCCTCAAGGCCAGCGAGCAGCAACGGGAAGAACTGAGCAAACAACTGCAAAATGCCGACAATACCCGTGAAAGCGCCCAGCTCGCCCGGTTGCGCCAGGAGAACCAGCGTCTCAAGCTGCAACTCAAGGAAGCCCAGGCCAGCCCGCTGCCGCGTCTGCTGACTGATCAGCAGCAATGGTTCGTCACGGGCGCCGGAGTAGCGCTATTGGCGCTGCTCTGCGGTATCTTTGCCAGTGGAGCAAGCCGAAAACGTCGGCAATGGCTAAATTGAGTGAGTCATGAGCGAGCTGTTACTGATTGATGATGACCAGGAGTTGTGCGAACTCCTGAGTAGCTGGCTGAGCCAGGAAGGCTTCCATGTGCGCGCCTGCCACGATGGCCAGAGTGCACGCAAGGCGTTGGCCGAAACGGCCCCGGCGGCGGTGGTGCTGGATGTGATGCTGCCCGATGGCAGCGGTCTGGAACTGCTCAAGCAACTGCGCAACGACCACGCCGATCTGCCGGTGCTGATGCTTTCGGCCCGGGGTGAGCCGCTGGATCGCATCCTCGGTCTGGAACTGGGCGCCGACGATTATCTGGCCAAACCCTGCGACCCACGAGAACTGACCGCCCGCCTGCGCGCCGTACTGCGCCGCAGCCATCCGGCGGCAGTCTCGACGCAGCTTGAGCTGGGCGATCTGAGTTTCAGTCCGGTGCGCGGCGTGGTCAGCATCGACGAGAAAGAACTGACCCTCACCGTTTCCGAAAGCCGTCTGCTCGAAGCCCTGCTCAAGCAACCCGGCGAACCGCTGGACAAACAGGAACTGGCGCAGATCGCCCTCGGCCGCAAGCTGACCCTGTACGACCGCAGCCTCGACATGCACGTCAGCAACCTGCGCAAGAAAATCGGCCCGCATCCCGACGGTCGCCCACGCATCGTCGCGCTGCGCAGCCGCGGTTACTACTACAGCCTCTGAGGCTCCCCCTTGTAGGAGTGAGCCTGCTCGCGATAGCAGTGTGTCAGTCGACATGTTCTTGCCCGATACACCGTTATCGCGAGCAGGCTCACTCCTACAGGGTGTGTTTGTCAGGTCAGCGCTCGAGTGTCTTTACCGAAGCTTTACGCAGTGCTGACCGCCGCTGACCTTGATCTCCGTAATCTGAACTCATCCGGAACGTACCGGGAACGAGACAAGGAGATACACCATGCGCAAGACTCTTATCGCTCTGATGTTCGCTGCCGCTCTGCCAACCGTCGCCATGGCCATGCCGCAAGACGGTGGCCCGATGGGTGGCCCGCTCGACGGCCCACGCCACGGCGGTCAGATGCACGGCATGCACGGCAAAGGCCCGTACAGCCAACTCGACCTGTCCCGCGAACAGCGCGAACAGATCCGCAAGATCATGGGCGAGCAGATGCACGAGCGTAAGCAAGTGGTCGACAAGTATCTGGAAAAACTCTCGCCGGCTGACCAGAAAGCCATGAAGGACGAGATGGCCGCCAACCACAAGCAAGCCGAGACGGATGTTCGCGCCGTGTTGAAACCGGATCAACAGAAGAAATTCGACGAGATCCAGAAAAAACAGGCCGAGCGTCGCGCCGAATGGGCCGAATTCAAGGCGTGGAAAGCGCAACAGGCGCAAAAGGCGCAATAATGCTCTGACCCGGACCCGACGGCTAAACACCGCCGGGTCTTTTTCCACCGATCCAATGTAGGAGTGAGCCTGCTCGCGATAGCGGTGTGTCAGTCAACGAATACTTGTCTGACTCACCGCTATCGCGAGCAGGCTCACTCCTACAGGGATTTGCGTTTGTTCTGAGGATTTTCTGTGCGTTCATTGTTCTGGCGTATTCTCGCGAGCTTCTGGCTGGCCATCGCTCTGGTGGCCGGGCTGTCCATTCTGCTCGGGCACATGCTCAACCAGGACGCGTGGATCCTCAGTCGCCATCCGGGCCTCAACACCCTCGCCGGCGAATGGACGCAAACCTACGAAGCCCAGGGCGAGGAAGCTGCCCAGGACATCCTCGAACAGCGCAAACGCCAATATCACATCGATGTTCAGGTACTGAACGAATCCGGCGACCCGGTGGTTCGCGGCACCTTCCCGCGCCGCGCAGCCGCGTTCGAAGCCCGCCAGAACAATGATGACCGGCGTCTGCCATGGCGACGTCTGACCGATGAATTCACCAGCGAAAAAACCGGTGACACCTACCTGTTCATCTACCGCATCCCGCATCCGGAACTCGACTCTTGGCACCGCGAAAGCCTGCTTTGGCCATTGAGTGCGCTGGGCATCGCGTTGGTGGTGCTGACCCTGTTCAGTCTGCTGGTGACCTTCTCCATCACCCGCCCGCTCAGCCGTTTGCGCGGCGCGGTGCATGATCTCGGGCAGACCACTTATCAGCAGAACAGCCTGGCGAAACTGGCCAACCGCCGCGACGAATTCGGCGTGCTGGCCAACGATTTCAACCGCATGGGCGCGCGCCTGCAAAGCCTGATTGGCAGCCAGCGACAGCTGTTGCGCGACGTTTCCCACGAATTGCGCTCACCGTTGGCGCGGCTGCGTATCGCCCTGGCCCTGGCCGAACGCGCCAACCCTGAAGAACGCGAGAAACTCTGGCCACGCCTGACGCGCGAGTGTGATCGGCTGGAAGCGTTGATCAGTGAAATTCTGGTATTGGCGCGGGTCGATGCCGACAACGCCAGTGCTGAAGAGGTGGATCTGAATGCGTTGCTCGGCCTCTTGCAGAAGGACGCAAAACTGGGATCGCCCGAGCAGATCGTGCGTCTGGATGCCGAACCGCAGCTGAATCTGAAAGGCTGGCCGACCATGATCGAGCGCGCCGTCGATAACCTGCTGCGCAACGCCCAGCGCTTCAACCCGGAAGGTCAGCCGATTGAAATGCAGGCTTCACGTCAGGGTGAAAAAATCATCGTGAGCGTGCGCGACCATGGGCCGGGGGTGCAGGCTGAACATTTGAGCCAGTTGGGCGAGCCGTTTTACCGGGCGCCGGGACAGACGGCGGCGGGACACGGTTTGGGCCTGGCGATTGCGCGAAGGGCGGCGGAGCGGCATGGTGGGAGTTTGACGCTGGCCAATCATCCGCAGGGTGGGTTTATTGCCAGCCTGGAATTGCCGCTTGTACCCGGCGCCGTCGTCCAACCCTAAAAACCACCCTCACCCCAGCCCTCTCCCGGAGGGAGAGGGGCCGACCGAGGTGTCTTGCGTCAGACATCGACCTGAAACACCGAGTCGATTATGGGCCAGGAAGGCACGTGAATCGTCGCCGACTCTGGGTTCGAAATGCATCGGAACCGTTATCGACTCCGAACTCGAAATGCATTGGAGCCGTTATCGACTCTGGATTCAGCCGAGCACTTTCAGGTCGGCGTACCTCTACAGCATCCCCCAATCAGTCCCCTCTCCCTCTGGGAGAGGGCTAGGGTGAGGGGCTTTTGATCTTCAGGCGTTGGCGGGCCAGGCGCTGACGAACTCGGCCAGATCAACCTTTTCCGCCACACGCGGCTCTTTCTGCGGCGTGCCGAGGTAGAGAAACGCGATGACCTCTTCGCCTTCCGCCAGCCCCAAGCCTTGGGCGACATGTTTCGAATAAGCCAGATCACCCGTACGCCACACCGCACCAATCCCTTGCGCATACGCCGCCAGCAAAATCCCGTGCGCCGCACACCCGGCCGCCAGCAACTGCTCGGCCTTCGGGTACTTGACGTGTTCCTGCAACCTGGCGATCACCACAACCACCAGCGGCGCTCGCAGCGGCCCGTTACGGGCCTTGTCGATCATCGCTTCGGTGACTTCGCCTTCCTGCATTTGCGCAGCTTGCGCCAGCAACTCGCCCATTTGCTCGCGTGCCGCGCCTTCGACCGTCAGGAAGCGATACGGCTGCAAATGCCCGTGATCCGGCGCGCGCAATGCGGCGCCAAACAGAGCTTCGCGCTGCTCGGCAGTGGGGGCCGGTTCGACCAGTCGTGGAACGGAAACACGGTTGAGCAACGCGTCGAGAGCCTGCATCGGCCACCTCCTGAAAAATATGTGCGGCTATTCTAGCTGTATCTACCAACAGGATGCCGGTTTACATGCCCTGCCCCACGGGTAGAATGGCGCCCTTCCCACATCAGCCCGAGCGGACTTCATGGCGTTGCCGACCTTACGGATCATTGGTTTCATCATCGGCATCTTCCTGATCACCCTGGCTGTGGCCATGGTCGTGCCTATGGCCACCCTGGTGATTTTCGAGCGCACCGGTGATCTGCCGTCGTTCCTCTGGGCGAGCATGATCACCTTCGTCGCCGGCCTCGCGCTGGTGATTCCCGGCCGACCGGAACACATTCACCTGCGCCCGCGCGACATGTACCTGCTGACGGTCAGCAGTTGGCTGGTGGTGTGCATTTTTGCTGCGCTGCCGTTTCTGCTGACCCAGCACATCAGCTACACCGACTCGTTTTTCGAAAGCATGTCCGGCATCACCGCGACCGGCTCGACCGTACTCAGCGGGCTCGACACCATGTCACCGGGCATTCTTATGTGGCGCTCGCTGCTGCACTGGCTCGGCGGCATCGGCTTTATCGGCATGGCGGTGGCGATTCTGCCGCTGCTGCGCATCGGTGGCATGCGCCTGTTCCAGACTGAATCCTCGGACCGCTCGGAAAAGGTCATGCCGCGCTCGCACATGGTGGCGCGCCTGATTGTGGCAGCGTATGTCGGCATCACCATCCTTGGCAGCCTGGCGTTCTGGTGGGCCGGGATGAGTCCGTTCGACGCAATCAACCACGCGATGTCGGCGATCTCCACTGGCGGGTTCTCCACCTCCGATCAATCCCTGGCCAAGTGGACGCAACCGGCGGTGCACTGGGTCGCAGTCGTCATCATGATTCTCGGCAGCCTGCCGTTCACCCTGTACGTGGCGACGTTGCGCGGCAACCGCAAGGCGCTGATAAAGGATCAGCAGGTGCAGGGTTTGCTCGGTATGCTGCTGATGACCTGGCTGGTGCTCGGCACCTGGTACTGGTGGACGACCAATTTGCATTGGCTGGAGGCGCTACGCCACGTAGCGCTGAACGTGACGTCGGTGGTCACCACCACCGGTTTCGCCCTCGGCGACTACAGCCTGTGGGGTAACTTCTCACTGATGCTGTTTTTCTATCTGGGTTTTGTCGGTGGTTGTTCCGGGTCGACGGCGGGCGGGATCAAGATCTTCCGTTTCCAGGTCGCCTACATCTTGCTCAAGGCCAACCTTAATCAACTGATTCACCCGCGTGCGGTGATCAAGCAGAAGTACAACGGCCACCGTCTCGACGAAGAGATCGTCCGTTCGATTCTGACCTTTTCGTTCTTCTTCGCCATCACCATCTGCGTGATCGCCCTGCTCCTGTCGCTGCTCGGCGTTGACTGGATGACCGCGTTGACCGGCGCTGCGAGCACCGTGTCCGGCGTCGGCCCGGGCCTGGGCGAAACCATCGGCCCGGCAGGTAACTTCGCCACCCTGCCGGATGCGGCCAAGTGGATCCTGTCGTTCGGCATGCTGCTCGGCCGACTGGAGATCATTACGGTGTTTGTACTGTGTATTCCGGCCTTTTGGCGTCACTGACCGCGCTCGGCGCCTGCAACAACCGCGTCCGGTAATCGCCGGGCGTGGTGTCGAACCAGCGGCGGAACGCGCGAAAGAAGTTGCTCGGGTCGGCAAATCCCAAAAGATAAGCGATTTCCAGCAGCGTCATGCTCGGTTGCGCCAGATACTGCTCGGCCAGTTCGCGGCGGGTGTCATCGAGCAACTGCTGAAAACTGGTGCCCTCCTCCTGCAAGCGGCGCTGCAAAGTGCGCTGCGATAAATGCAGGGTCTGCGCCACAGTATCGCGCTTCGGCTCACCTTGCGGCAGCAAACGGCACAGCACCTGTCGCGCTTTGTGGGTCACGCGGCTTTCGGAAAACCGCGCCAGATATTCCCCGGCAAAGCGGTCGTGCAACAGCGCCATCGCTTCGTTGGCTGTCGGCAGCGGCGCTTCCATGTCGGCGCGTTCGAAGATCAGCGCGTCATACGGCGCGTTGAACATCAGCGGCGCGTGGAAGGCTTGTTTGTAGGGTTCCAGGTCCTCGGGTTCGGCGCCCTGCACCAGCACTTTGACCGGGTGCAACGTGCGTCCGGTCAACCAGCCGCACAGGCCCAGCGCACAGGCCAGCGAGGCTTCGGCGCTTTGCCGGGTCGGCGGCAGATGGTCACCGTGCACGGTCAGAATCAGCGCATAACCGTCATCAAGCAATCGGAAACTCAGATCGGCGCTCTCGGCGATGATGCGCTGATAGCGCACCAGCCGTTGAAAGCCTTCGGCGAGGGTATTGCTCGACATCAACGCGTAGCCGGCGACATGAAAAGACGCCGGGCGCACCACCTTGCCCATGTTCAGGCCGATCGCCGGGTTGCCGGATAACTCGACCGCCCGTTGCCAGAGACGGGTCATGGAATCTTGCGGGAAGCGCGCATCCGGATCATCCAGAGCCGTGTAATCGAGCCCCAGTTGTTTGAACAGAACCCGGCAATCCAGGCCGTCCATCTCCAATGCTTTGACAATCCCCATCGCCCAGCTTGCAGAAGTCGTTCGTTCGCTCATGGCGTTATTCTTTTACATGATGGGCCGCATGTTACGGCCCGATTTGCGAAGGATACTAAAGTGGCGCCGATTGTCACTGGCCCACGCCAATGATCACTCTAGACTCAAATAAGCTACCCGCAGCACAACTCGTCGCCAGAACAATAACCACAGAGAACGCGGTCGTGGAAAACATCAAACATTTCAACAGCTTCGCTGAGTTCTATCCGTATTACCTCAGCGAACACAGCAACAGTACCTGCCGGCGCCTGCATTTCATCGGCACGACACTGGTGATTTTTATTCTCGCGCTGACCATCGCCAAGGGCGCCTGGCTGTTGTTATTGGCCTTGCCGCTGGCCGGTTACAGCTTCGCCTGGGTCGGGCACTTTTTCTTTGAAAAGAACCGGCCGGCGACTTTCCAGCATCCGCTGTACAGCCTGCTTGGCGACTTCGTCATGTACCGCGACATGATTCTGGGTCGCGTGGCGTTCTGAATGAGGGTCAGCCAATGAATGCCAATGCCTGCTTCACCCATATGAAGGACGGTACCCAAGAAGATTGGGCGATCATCGCCGCCGACTTCAGCGCCTACGCCAAACAGTTGCCCGCACGGATCATGACCCACCTGAAACTGCTGGAAGGCGATTTCGGCGGCTTCCCGGTGGATCGCCTGACCCACTCGCTGCAAACCGCCACCCGTGCCTTTCGTGACGGGCGCGACGAGGAATATGTGGTTTGTGCCTTGCTGCATGACATCGGCGACACCCTGGGTTCGTACAACCATCCGGACATTGCCGCTGCGATACTCAAGCCGTTCGTCAGCGCTGAGAATGTGTGGATGGTCGAGAAGCACGGGGTGTTTCAGGGCTATTACTTTTTTCATCACCTGGGCATGGATCGGCATCTGCGTGAACAGTTCGCCGGTCATCCGCAGTTTCAGGCAACGGCCGAATTTTGCGCCAAATACGATGCGGCGGCGTTTGATCCTGACTATGACACGCTGCCGTTGAGTTTTTTCGAGCCGATGATGGAGCGGTTGTTTGCGCAGCCGAAGAACTCGATTTACAAGGCCGCGATGGAGCAACACTCGCCAGCGTAATCATCCTCGGGAACCGCTGCGCGGTTCATCGCGAGCAGGCTCACTCCTACAGTTGAAATGCGTACCCCTGTAGGAGTGAGCCTGCTCGCGATGAGGCCCTCTCAATCACCAGAGCATTAGGCGAGTTCGGCGACTTTGGCCGCTTTCAGCTCCGCCTCCCGCGCCTGCGCATCCGCCAGCCGATACAACTCGATCGTGCCATCCCAGTGTTCGATCAGCGCCGTGCACGACTCCACCCAATCGCCGCAATTGAGGTAATCCACCTCGCCGACCTTGCGGATCTCGGCATGGTGAATGTGCCCGCACACCACGCCATGCAACTCGCGCTTCACGCATTCATGGGCGATGGCTTCTTCAAAGTCGCTGATGAAACTCACCGCGGTCTTCACCTTGTGTTTCAGGTACGCCGACAGCGACCAATAGCCGTAGCCATAGCGGGCACGCCAGTGGTTAAGCCAGCGATTGAGGGTCAAAGTGAATTCGTAGGCGGAGTCGCCAAGGAAGGCCAGCCAGCGGTGATAACGGGTGATTACATCGAACTGATCGCCATGAATCACCAGCAGATGCCGGCCATCCGCCGTGACATGCACCGCTTCGTCGACCAACTGGATATTGCCCAGAATCAGCTTCGAATAACGACGCAGGAATTCGTCGTGGTTGCCGGTGACGTAAATCACCTCGGTGCCGCGCTTGCTCATGGTCAGCAAGCGGCGGATCACGTTGGTATGCGCCTGCGGCCAGTACATGCCGCCGCGTAGCTTCCAACCGTCAATGATGTCGCCAACCAGGTAAATCTTGTCGGCATGGTAGCCCTTGAGAAATTGCGACAAGTGCTCGGCCTGGCAATCCCGCGTGCCCAGGTGCACGTCGGAGATCCACAGGGTTCGCACCCGTTGTTTACGACTGGGTCGGGCGAGCTCGGCGCTGGTCATGGGCAACCCTCTGCGATGTTTTCGCCACTGTGCGCGCGCCCGGTTAATCGACCATGACAAGCGTGAGTCAGTCCTGTGACAACGCATCCGGTGTGCGCCGGTGTAGACTGACGACCACTTCGGAGACAACCTGCCATGCGACCGATCCTCACCCTGCGCCAGTACACCCACGATTTGATCGCCCACAGCCACGACCACGCGCAATTGGTGTTCGGGCTGTCCGGTGCGCTGGATTTCGAGGTCGAGGGCAGTGGCAGTCAGGTGCGTCAGCAGAGTTTTGTTGTTATCCCTTCCGGCGCTCATCATGCCTGCGGCAGTCCCAATGGCAGCCGCTGTCTGGTACTGGATATCCCGAACGGCCAATGGCTGACGGATTCACTGGGCGAACATGCCGACGCCAGCCATCGTCTGCTCGATCAACCGGCGCGCTTGTCGCTGGATTCGGGGCAAAGTCAGTTGGTCAGCTGGCTGGCAAACAGTCCGGTCAGCGATCCATTGATTGCCCAGCAAGGCGCGGTGTTGCTGCTGGCCAGTCTGAATCACGCGCAACCTGCGGAACACGCCATTCGCCGCCTCCCCTATGCCGCACTGGATGCGCACATCGAGCAATACGCCGCGTATCCGCTGCAAGTCGCCGATCTGGCACGGGTGGCAGGATTGTCCAGCGCGCGTCTGCATGCGCGGTTCATGGCCGAATGCGGGCAGACGCCGATGGATTACATCCGCAGCCGACGCCTGCATCTGGCCGTGCAAATGCTCCGCGACACCGCCCTGCCGATCGGCGAAGTTGCCAGTCGCGTCGGCTACAGCTCGCAGAGCGCTTTCTCGGCCGCGATCCTACGTGAGTTCAGCGCATCGCCCGGCCAGCTTCGGCGCGATTCCTGCGACAAAAGACGATAGTCTGCCGACAGACTTGTAGGCCGATACAGGGTTCAATGGACTTATTGATCGTTCCCGCGCTCTGCGTGGGAATGTAGCCCGTGACGCTCCGCGTCACTGGACGCAGAGCGTCCCTAGAGGCATTCCCACGCAGAGCGTATCAATCACAAGAAACCGTGTCTGGATTAAGGATTGCAATGACTCCGCGTACCGCCCTCGGCGCTCTGCATATCGGTGCTTTGATGTTCGGCCTCACCGGTGTGTTCGGCAAACTCGCTGCTGCGTCCCCCGCTGTGATCGTCTTTGGACGCGCGGCTTTCGCCGTACTCGCCCTGGCATTTTTCGCCCGTTTCGCCAGCCAGCAAGGCTGGCAGAAACTTCAGGCCGTGGACTGGCGCCGCCTCGCCCTCAGCGGCGTGTTGCTGGCCGGGCACTGGGTGAGTTTCTTTCTGTCTGTGAAGATCGCCGGTGTCGCCATCGCGACGTTGGGTTTTGCCAGTTTCCCGGCCTTCACTGTGATTCTCGAAGGGCTGATTTTCCGTGAACGCATCCGTGCCAATGAAATTCTGCTGGTGGTGTTGGTCAGCATTGGCCTGATTCTGGTGACCCCGGCCTTCGATCTCGGCAGCGGTGCGACCATCGGCTTGCTCTGGTCAGTGCTTTCGGGGCTGCTGTTTTCGCTATTGTCGCTGACCAACCGCGCCAGCTCCGGGCGCATCCCGGCAGTGCAGGCGGCGTTGTGCCAAAACGTGGTGGTGGCAATGTGTCTGCTGCCAGTGGCGGCGCCGCAACTCAGCGAGGTGCGTGCACTGGACTGGCTTTGGATCGCCCTGCTCGGGGTGTTCTGTACCGGCGTCGCCCACAGCCTGTTTGTGGCCAGTCTGGCGGTGATCAAGGCGCGCACGGCGGCGGTAGTGTTTGCGCTGGAGCCGGTCTACGGCATCACCGTCGCCTGGCTGTTGTTCAATGAAAACCCGACGTCGAAGATGTTGCTCGGCGGTGCGTTGATCATTGTTGCCATCGTCGTGTCAGCGCGGATGTCCGGCCACGCCGACAAGAAAGCCGTCGCCGCCGAGGCTGCGTCTCACTGAGTGCGGTCGTTGTGACCGAGGTCGCGGTCAGGATCGATCTGATCGCGAACCCGCTGCTTCAACACCTTGGCCTCGGGAAAACCGCCATCAGCCTTGCGTTCCCAGATCTGCACGCCGTCGCAGCTGATGTGAAATACCCCGCCGGTGCCGGGCACCAGAGACACTTTGCCGAGGTCATCGCCAAAGGTGCTGAGCAGTTCCTGCGCCAGCCACGCCGCGCGCAGCAGCCACTGGCATTGGGTGCAATAAGTGATGACAACTTCTGCTTTTGCGACAGTCATGTTCGCTGAAACTCCTGAGACAGAGGGCGCCGCTATAATAGCCGGCTTTATCGCTTGCCCCGAGACTCACAATGCGCCGTTTGCTGTTCTGCCTGCTGCTTGGTTTGCTTCCACTGTTTGTTCACGCCAGTGACGCGCCGCGACCGAAAGTCGGCCTGGTGCTGTCCGGCGGTGCTGCGCGTGGTCTGGCGCACATCGGCGTGCTCAAAGCCCTCGAAGAACAAGGCATCAAAATCGATGCGATTGCCGGCACCAGCATGGGCGCGGTGGTCGGCGGCCTGTACGCCTCGGGCTACAAGATCGATGAGCTGGAAAAACTCGCGCTGAACATCGACTGGCAAGCCGCATTGTCCGACGCCCCGCCGCGCGAGGACGTGCCGTTTCGACGCAAACAGGATGACCGCGACTTTCTGGTGAAACAGAAACTCAGCTTTCGCGACGACGGCAGTCTCGGCCTGCCTCTGGGTGTGATTCAGGGCCAGAACCTCGCGCTGCTGCTGGAAAGCCTGCTGGCCCACACCAGCGATACCCGGGATTTCGACAAACTGCCGATCCCGTTCCGCGCTGTGGCCACCGACATTGCCAATGGCGAAAAAGTGGTGTTCCGCAAAGGCCACTTGCCTCAGGTGATCCGCGCCAGCATGTCGATCCCGGCGGTGTTCGCC
This sequence comes from Pseudomonas sp. H1_D05, assembly GCF_054682705.1. Taxonomy (NCBI): domain Bacteria; kingdom Pseudomonadati; phylum Pseudomonadota; class Gammaproteobacteria; order Pseudomonadales; family Pseudomonadaceae; genus Pseudomonas; species Pseudomonas sp. H1_D05. The sequence goes on along the minus strand of NZ_CP162825.1, from coordinate 3,558,600 downwards.
CCGGTCGAGCTCGACGGCCGGCTGTTGGTGGACGGCGGTATGACCGACAATATCCCGCTGGATGTCGCGCGGGAAATGGGCGTTGACGTGGCCATCGTCGTCGACATCGGCACACCGCTGCGCAACCGCAAGCAACTGACCACCGTGGTCGATGTGCTGAACCAGTCGATCACCCTGATGACCCGCAGTAATTCCGAAGAACAACTGGCCGCGCTGAAATCCTCCGATGTGCTGATCCAGCCTGCGCTGGCCGCATACGGTGTCACCGATTTCGGTAAAGCCCAGGACATGATCGACGCAGGTTACCGCGCGACCCGCATCCTCGATGCGCGCCTCGCCGTGCTCAAACCCGAGGAATCCCAAGACGCCGAACTCGCTGCCGCCCGTTCCCCGGGGCAGCGCACGCCGATCATCACCGCGATCCGCGTCGAGAACGACTCAAAAGTCGACGACGACGTGATCCGCTACTACATTCGCCAGCACATTGGCGAGCCGCTGGACCTGGGGCGATTGCACTCGGACATGGGCACCTTGTATGGCCTCGACTACTTCGAACAAGTGCAGTACCGCGTGGTGCACAAGGGCCAGGACCACACACTGGTGATCAGTGCCCGGGGCAAGCGCAGCGGTACCGATTACCTGCGGGTCGGTCTCAATCTGTCCGACGACATGCGCGGCGATAGCGCCTTCAACCTCGGTGCCAGTTACCGCATCAACGGCATCAACCGCCTCGGCGCGGAATGGCTGACACGCGCGCAGATTGGCGATAAACAAGAGCTGTATACCGAGTTCTATCAACCGCTGGACGTCGGCTCGCGCTATTTCGTCGCACCGTACGCCTCGTTCGAGGCGCAGAACGTTGAAGCGGTGCTCGACAACGATCCGATCGCACAGTACCGCGTCGAGCGCTACGGTTTCGGCCTTAACTTCGGTCGCCAGATCGGCAACAACGGCGAAGTGCGGTTCGGTGTCGGCGAGGCCTGGGGCAAGGCCGATGTGCGCATTGGTGATCAGGATCTGCCGAGTGAAAACTTCAACGAAGGCTTCTATGCGCTGAAATATTCGTACGACTCACTGGATAACGTCTACTTCCCTCACGACGGGAAGGACGTCAGCCTGACGCTGATGCAGTTCGAACCGGGGCTGGGTTCGGATACGCGTTATCGACAATGGGAATTCAAACTCGACAAAGCCATGAGCCGTGGCCCGGACACGCTGATTCTCGGCGGGCGCTACGGGCGTACGCTGGACGATGCCAATGTGGTGACGTCGAGCTTCCTGCTCGGCGGCGCGCGGCAATTGTCGGGGTTCCGTGAAGACGCGATTTCCGGGCAGAACGTCAGCCTGATGCGCGCGGTGTACTACCGCCGGCTGACGCCGCGCTCGTATCTGCCGCTGGACTTTCCGCTGTATGCCGGCGCCTCGCTGGAGCGTGGGCGGGCGTGGAACAACGACAATGAGTTCGACAGTGGCTACATCAACGCCGCCAGCGTGTTCATTGGTTTTGACACGCCGCTGGGGCCGTTGAATTTCAGTTACGGGCTGAATGATGCGAATGAGCAGGCGGTTTATCTGAACCTTGGCCAGACCTTCTGATCAGGTCGCCTGACAATCCGTCTTCGCGAGCAGGCTCGCTCCCACACGGGAACGCATTCCAATTGTGGGAGCGAGCCTGCTCGCGAAAACGATATCAGCGCCACCGCAAATCAATCGGGTATTAGCGAATCCCCGCCAACAACGTTCGCGCCGTTTGCTTCAACGGCTCATCACCTTCCTTGAGTAACTCGTTAAGCAGCGCAATCGCACTGTCGATGTCACCGTCATCAATGCAGGTCTGCGCTTGTTCGAGTTTTCCAGAGTTTTCATCGTGTAGCGGCTCAGCTGCGTGCAAGTCCAACGGTTGCAACACCAGAGACGGCTCGGCATCGGCAAACTCATTGAGAAAATCTTCATCCAGCGGCTCGGCGTGCGGCTCAGGGATCCACTCAAGTTCGGCGTCCTCGCCGGCCGCTTCCGGCAGTTCAAAATCCTGCGGCAGTATTTTCAGGCTGGAGCCCAGCGCCGAGGTGTCTGCCGCTGGCTCAGTAGTGGCCGTGCGGCTGTCTTCCAGATCCCAACTGGAATCCATCGACAGCTCGCCCAGATTCAACTCGAAATCATCTTCAGGCGCCGGTTGGGCCGTGACAGCAGGCGCCAGCGCAATGACGGGCACCGCCGCGGCCAACGGTGCGGCACCCGCCAGTTTCGGATGTCGAACACGAACGTCCTGTAACGTCTGGGCATCCACGCCTTGTTCACACAACTGACTTTCCTGCTGTTCATACGCGGCGCTGTCACCCTGGCGTCCCAGGACTTCGAGCAACTGCAAACCGATATCGGTGCGCTCCGGCTCCTTGTGCAAAGCGTCGCGCAATAACCCAGCAGCTTCGCCCAAGCGGCCGTAGGCCAGATAGATTGCTACTGCCTCCAGCACATCGCCCGCTGCCGGTTCTTCACGGTGTTGGGTTGAGGTGTGAGCCCTGACAGACTCTGCGTTTTCGACTTCATCTACCTCAGGTTCCTCGCCCTGCGGCAACTGTGGCAGCGGTCGATCAGCCTGTTGCGACTGTTGCCGTCGACGTTGCACAAACAGACCGGCCAAGGCCCCCAGCAACAGCAACAGGCCCCCGAACAATGGCCAGTTCAAACCGTCATCTGTGGACTCGACAGGTGCCACAACCGGGGCAGGTGCCGGAGCGACTTCGGTCGGTGGCGGGGCTTTCCTGAGTTCGGTCAATTGCGTTTGCAGCTCAGTAATCTGCTTCTTGCCAGCGGCAATCTGCACATCCTGCGTCTGCAGTTTGGCGTTCAGCTCATCGACGCTCTTTTGCAATTGCTGATTGAGCAAGACACTGGCAGCCAGTTGCTCGGCCAGTGCATCGTCGGCGGGCGGATTTGCAGGCGTTGGCGCGGGCACGGCATCGCGTTTGGCCTGAGGTGCCTGCGGCGCTGCGACAACAGGCTCGACGCTGGGAAAAGCGGAAGATTGTGCACGCGGATCCGGTTCATCGGTGGCCGGCACGATACCCGGCGAACCCGGAGGGTCGATCAACACCGTGTACTCACGCAGCAAACGGCCATTGGGCTGATTGAGCTGCACAAGGAAATTCAGAAAAGGTTCGTTGACTGGTTTGCTTGACGTGACCCGGATCATCTGGCGATTGCCATGCAGGATCGGGATGAACTTGAGGTCGTTGAGGAAGAACACCCGCTCGACCTTGGCCTCGGCGAATTCATCCGCCGTGGCCAGGCGCACCGTCAGATCGTTTGGCGTCAGCCCGCCAACATCGACCAACGCGATATCGGCCTTGAGCGGCTGATTGAGACCTGAATGAACGGTGATATCACCCAGCCCCACAGCCATCGACCAGGCCGAATAGCTGAATACGCCAGCGGCCAGCAGCCATTTGGCGCCACCGCGCAGTACCACGTGCCGACTTGCGAGCATGAGCATCCCTTAAATAAGCAAAACCGACTTCTATGCGTTCGCACATCCGGTACGAACACGATATTGCCCAGTAGTTCTTATAGTCGGCTCAGCGCGATCTCTCAAAGATACGGCACGTGGATGTGCCTCAAGATTTTTCCAGGTTGCCCAGAATGTGCCCGTGAACCCGCATGCACACCTTCAAATCCGCCTCGTCGACGCCTTCGAACAATTCGTGACGCAGTTGTGTGGCAATGGTTTCGATCTGTTCGATCAGTGGCAGGGCCGGTGCACAGAGGACGATTTTTTTCGCCCGGCGGTCTTCCATCACGGACTGGCGTTGCACCAGGCCCTGGCTTTCCAGACTGTCGAGCAAGCGAGCGAGGGTCGGACCTTCGACACCAACGCTCTGCGCCAGCTCACGTTGGGTCGGCGCTTCTTCAAAACGCGCCAGATGCAGCAGCACCAGCCAGCGCGCCTGGGACAGTCCCAGTCCGGCCAGTCGGCGGTCCAGTTCGGCACGCCAGCCACGGGACATCTGGGCCAGTTGCATGCCAAAGCGGTGTTGATCGGTTAACGGCATAAAACACTCACGGTTAGACTGAAAATAAAGAAAATCTAATTATTAGCCAGCTAAGCATGAGCTGCAGTTATAGGCAAGTGGCGGTCTGTACTGAATCGTTACATCTTGAGAGCCCCTCACCCTAGCCCTCTCCCAGAGGGAGAGGGGACTGATCGGGGGATATTTGGGAATTACGCCGACCTGACAGCTCAACGCTGAATCCATAATCGACCCGGTCATTCAGGTCGATGTATGGCGCAAGACACCTCAGTCGGCCCCCTCTCCCTCCGGGAGAGGGCTGGGGTGAGGGGCGACGGCCAAATTACATCTCGAATTCAGACTGCAACGCAGCCCGCACGCAATACAGCACGCCCTCCGGCACACGCCCGGCAAACAGCTCCGCCACTTCGGCGACCGACGGCAACTCACCCTCGCCATCGAGGAACGCGTCCTGCACCTCACCCATCAACTCCTCAGGCAAATCCAGCGCCTGTTCCAGCGACAACTGCTGTTTGCCGATCGCCTCGGCGAGCATGGTGTAGACGTTCTTTTCCGAGCACTGCAACTGCCCGGCGATCTGCAGCGGCGTCATGCCGGCGCGGGCCAGGGTGATCAGTTCGTGGCGCACGTCGGCCACCGCTTTCGGCGCCTCGGCCTCGCCACCGAGCACTTCGAGGAAGGCATCGCCGTAGCGCTCCAGCTTGCGTGCGCCGACACCGCTGACCCGGGCCATTTCCGCCAGCGAGGTCGGCTGGCTGCGGAGCATTTCCAACAACGTGGAATCGGGGAAGATGACGTACGGCGGCACGCCATGCTCTTCGGCCAACTTGCGCCGCAGGGCGCGCAAGGCTTCCCACTGTTCGCGCTCTTCGCCGCGCACCAGTTGGCTGGCTGGGCTCTTGCTGGCGGTTTTGGCCGTAACCTGCGGTTTGAGATCGCGGCGCAGCTCCAGCGTGACCTCGCCCTTGAGCAATGGCCGGCAACTGTCATTAAGACGCAGACCGCCATAACCTTCGTGATCGACATCCGCCAGACCGCGCGCCACCAATTGACGGAACAGCGAGCGCCACTCGCTCTCGCTCAACGCCTTGCCGACGCCCCACACCGATAGATGCTGATGGCCGAAACTGCGGACTTTTTCGTTGTCCTTGCCCAGCAGCACGTCGACCAGATGGCCGACGCCATAACGCTGACCGGTACGGAAAATCGCCGACAATGCCTGACGTGCAGGTTCGGTAGCGTCCCAGGTCTGCACCCCGTCGACACAGTTGTCGCAGTGACCGCATGGCTCAGGCATATCTTCATCGAAGTACGCCAGCAGGGTCTGACGACGGCAACGGGTTTCTTCACACAGCGACAGCATGGCATCAAGCTTGTGCTGTTCCAGACGCTTGTGCCGCTCGTCGCCTTCGGAGTTCTGCAGCATCTGCTTGAGCATCACCACATCTTGCAGACCGTAGGCCATCCACGCATCCGCCGGCAGACCGTCACGGCCGCCGCGCCCGGTTTCCTGGTAATACGCCTCAAGGGATTTCGGCAGATCGAGATGGGCGACGAAACGCACGTTGGGCTTGTCGATGCCCATGCCGAACGCCACGGTGGCGACCATGATCAAGCCTTCCTCGTTGAGGAAGCGCTTCTGATTGAAGGCGCGCAGATCATTGGGCAGACCAGCGTGATACGGCAACGCCGGGAAGCCCTGCTCGCTGAGGAATGCCGCGACTTCCTCGACTTTCTTGCGCGACAGGCAATAGACGATGCCGGCGTCACTGCGCCGCTCGGCGAGGAACGCCAGCAACTGCTTGCGCGGCTGCTCCTTGGGCACGATGCGGTAAAAGATGTTCGGGCGGTCGAAGCTCGACAGGAAGCGCTCGGCATTCTGCAGATGCAGGCGGGTGACGATTTCTTCGCGGGTGCGCTTGTCGGCGGTGGCGGTCAGGGCGATACGCGGTACATCGGGGAACATCTCGGCCAACTGGCCCAGTTGCAGGTATTCCGGACGGAAATCGTGGCCCCACTGCGACACGCAATGCGCTTCGTCAATGGCGAACAACGCAATGTTCAAGCCTTGCAGGAACGACAGCATGCGCGGCTGTACCAGACGCTCGGGCGCCAGATACAACATCTTCACTTCGCCGCGCTTGATCCGCGCTGCGAGGTCACGCTGCTGTTCAGCGCTCAGGGTGGAGTTCAGCGCGGCGGCGGCCACACCGAGCTCTTCGAGGGTGGCGACCTGATCGTCCATCAGCGCAATCAGCGGCGACACTACCACCGCCAGGCCATCGCGCAACAACGCCGGCACCTGAAAGCACAGGGACTTGCCGCCACCGGTAGGCATCAGCACCAGCGCATCACCGCCACTGGCCACGCGCTCAATGATTGCACCCTGACGGCCACGGAAACTGTCGTAGCCGAAGATGTCCTTGAGGACGCGTTGAGCCTGTTCGAGCATAAAAACTCCAAAAATCTACCGATACATCCCTGCGCAGGCTGGTTCAGAACAGCCGGAGCTGCTTAAACAAAACGTAAGAGCGCATTGCACGACAACCGCAATGCGGGCAGGGATCGCAAAACGCGGCAGTATACCCGAGCCCTCCCCTGCACAGGGTGCCGCTGATAAGACACTGATAAACCTGCCACAGGTTTGGCATGTGGCCCGGCAATTGCGGCAAATCTGCCATGCGGCTGGCTTGAGCGCGCAAGAAGGCCTAGAATTCCCGCATTGTTTATTCCCCAAGGTAGCCCCGTAATGTCCTTCGCTGAGCAACTGACCCGCCTGCAAGTTTTCCTCGACGCCGACGAGCTGCATGACGAGGCGCTGGATTACGTGGCCGCTCACGGCTACCTGACCGCGCTGTCGATCTGCGCTGAAGACGTACCGGAGCGTGAGTGGATCGACGCCTTGTTCGCCGAAGAGCCGCATTACAGCAGCGACGCCCAGCGCGAAGAGATCGAAGCCACCCTGATCGGCCTCAAGGCCCACATCGCCCGTCAACTGGCCTCGGATGAAGAGTTCGAGCTGCCATGCGATCTGGATCTGGGCGACGAGCCGGACGATTCCGAACTGCGCGGCTGGTGCATCGGTTTCATGGAAGGCGTGTTCCTGCGTGAAGCCGCCTGGTTCGAAACCGCCGAAGAAGAAGTCAGCGAAATGCTCCTGCCGATCATGGTCGGTTCGGGCCTGTTCGACGAACAGCCGGAATTCGAAGACATCGCCAAGGACGCCAACCTGATGGACGACATGATCGTGCAGATCCCGGAAGCCCTGACCGCGCTGTACCTGCTGTGCCAGGCGCCCGACGAAAAACCGGCGATCCTCAAGCCACGTCACCACTAAGATCCAGCCTATGGACAACCCCATAGGCAACCGCCCCCTGATGTTGCGCTATTTCCTGCTGGCCATCGGCTGGCTCAGCGTAGCATTGGGGGTGATCGGGATTTTCCTGCCCGTCCTGCCCACTACCCCTTTCCTTCTGCTCGCCGCGGCCTGCTTCGCGCGTAGCTCTCCGCGTTTCTATCAATGGCTGATCGAGCATCCCCGGCTGGGGCCATGGATCCGCGATTACCTCGATGGCAACGGCATACCACTCAAGGGCAAGGTCTACGCGATCGGGCTGATGTGGGCGAGCATTCTGTTTTCCTGCTACCTGGTGCCGTTGCCGTGGGCGCGGGGGTTCATGTTGACGAGCGCGGTGTTGGTGACGGTTTATATTTTGCGGCAGAAGACCCTGCGCAAATCCTGAAACGCTAAAAGATCGCAGCCTGCGGCAGCTCCTACATGAAGATCTTCTGTAGAAGCTGCCGCAGGCTGCGATCTTTTGGCTTTAAACACCCACGTTTAAACCAGACCTGCAAACACTCTCCGAAGCTACACGGCCTTGCGTAATTACCTACAGCTACGCCAGAATCCGCCGGCTTGTGCGCCTTGGGGGCGGGTTCTATTGTGGTGCGGTCGCTGAAGAGTCAGCGATCGGGTTTAGCGACCCAAATCTGTAATAGGTGCATCAGCGCTCCATGCTTTGTGGCAGATTCAATATCTGCAACTACGCTATGGTGGCTGTATGCGGGAGACCCTCGGGTCTGCCGGGTGCCTATAACCGGTTCGCTAACCTGCGTACAGCCGCCACCTTCCTGTTTAGCGACAGTTCTGGGCGGCTCCACTCTTATAGGAGCTTCACCATGATCAAACCAACACCCAATCCGCCCGAAACCGATCTCGCCTCCCCCTACGAATCCCTCGATTCAAAAAAGCTCAACGACGCCGCCGAACGCGCGCTCGATCACTACCTCTGCCCGCCCGGCTCCACGCCACCGCCACGCAAAACCCGTCGAATGTACGCCGTTACCGCTGACTTCAAAAATGAGGAACTGCTGGCCGATGCCAGCGAAACACTCGCCTCAGCCAGAACCAACGCTCATGACTTCGCCCACCTCATACCCGCGTCGCAGCGCAGGACGCTGTTGGGGATCGCGCAACTGATCATGCTCGGGGAGCTGGCGGTGAATCGGGTGATGGATAATCTGGAGTTGCCGCAGTAGGTCAGACAACCGATCGTTCCCACGCTCTGCGTGGGAATGCCTCTTCGGACGCTCTGCGTTCGGCTCTGGAGGGGACGCGGAGCGTCCCGGGCTGCATTCCCACGCAGAGCGTGGGAACGATCACGTGAGGCAGAAAAAACCCGCCGTCCCGGTTGAACGGGGCGGCGGGTTTTGTCGTTTCAGCCCTCAGTTCAAACCGTATCCACCTTCAACGAATGATCATTCAGCATCCCGCTGATGATCGTCGCCGTGTCATGCCCGCCGGCAACCACGCCGCCCGCCCCTGGCGTCACACCGTAATGGCTGGCGAGGTTGACGCCGGCCAGATCAATCGTCTGGTTCGGCGTGGCGCCGGCCATGGCGCTGACGTCGATGCTGGTGAGCAGCGAGGCGCCGCTGCCAGTGACGGTGAAGTGCAGGTAGTCATCCAGTGAGGCGGTAGTGCCGTTTTCGCCTTGCAGCAGTTGCGACAGGTCGAGCTTGTCGGTGCCGGGGGTGAAGTCGGTGATCAGGTCATGGCCGCTGTTGCCCTTGAGCCACTGGAAGGTGTCGGCCCCTGCGCCACCGGTCATGGTGTTATTGCCCATGCCGCCGATCAGCAGGTCATCACCGCCACCACCGTTGAGGATGTCGTTACCCAGGCCACCGTTGATCACGTTGTTATTGTTGTCGCCGGTCAGGGTGTCATTGAAGTTCGAGCCGACGAGGTTTTCGATGCCGGTCAGGGTGTCCGTCCCCGCGCCGACGGTGTTTTGCGCACCGAGCAGACCGAGGTTGACCGTCACCCCGGCGGTGGCGTGGGCGTAGCTGGCGGTGTCGATGCCGGTACCGCCGTCGAGCAGATCATTGCCCGGGCCGCTGTAGAGCAAGTCGTTGCCGGCGCCGCCGTGCAGTTCGTTGTTGCCGGAACCGGCGGTGAGCACATCGTTGCCGTCGCCCGCGTTGAGGATGTTGTCGCCGGTGCCGGCTACCAGCACGTCATCCCCCGAGGTGCCGGTGAGGGTGTGGCCGTCCTGATAGCTGATGGTCACGTTGGCCGTGTCGCTGCCGCCGTGGTTGTCGTTGGCGGTGTAGCTGCCGTGGAAGTCCGGGGTGACATCGTGGGCCCCGGCGTAATTGACTGTCATGGTCAGTTGGTAGTTTTCCGCCGCATTCGGGTTACCGCCACTGGTATTGCTGATGTTGGTGACGTGGATCTGGTAAGTGCCATCGGCGCTGGCGGTGATGGTGCCGCCATCGGCAATCGCGACAAACGCGCCACCGTTGAGCGAATACTCCAGAGTGACGTGCCCGGCCGCCAGGTTGTGATCCAGGTTCAGCGTTTCGCCCTGTTTCAGTTTGACCGTGATCAGGTCTTCATCGTTGGCATTGGCGTTGGTCACCGCACCGAGGTAGCCGCTGATCACCAGCACCGCGGTCATCGCTGCGGTGTTGGCGGCGAAGGCATTGCGCACATCGGCCAGGGTCTGGTTGGCAGCAGTGTTGCTGTTGCCGTTGAACGTGATCGCACCGGTGCCGGTGAAGTCCGCGCCCTTCGCTATCCAACCAGTATTGAAGGTGGTCGGTGTGGCGTTGAGCGTATCGCCATTCGGATCGGTGTCGTTGGCCAGCAGCAACTCGCCCGGCACCACGATGTTGCTCGACAACACGTTGGTGATGACGTGATCGTCCACCGCCACGGGTGGCGCGTTGGGGATCACTTTCACGGTCAGCGTCGAGCTGGCGAGGTCGCCGTCGTTGTCGCTGAGGGTGAAGCCGATGTTCTCGGTAATCACCACCGCCGTGGTTTTCTGCGAGGTGTAACTGTAGTCGCCGGTGTCGAGGTTGATCACCAGGGTGCCGCTGTTGTTGGTGGCGATGCTCAACGTGTTGTTTACGGTATTGAAGGTGCCATGGTTGACGCCACCGGTGGCGGTCAACGAGCCTTGGCCGCTGAGAGCCTTCGGATCGTAGGTGTAAGTGGTGCCGTCAACGACGATGGATTTGATGAAGCCGCCATCGGCGCCGAAGGTACCGCCCTCGCCCAGCAACGAACCGGTGACCGGCGCGCCTTCTACGGTGCCGGACAGCACCGAGTTGAGCTGATTGAGATCGGTAACCACCACCGCGTTGGTGTTGGTGTGGGTGATGCCGTCGTACGCCAGCGGATCAAGGTTGGCGTTACTCACGCCGCTGCCCAGGCCAATCGCGTAGTTCTTGATGTTGTTGGCATCGAGGAAGTTTTTCAGCGCGGCTTCATCAGCGGCGTTGATGTCGCCCTCGTTGGGTTTGCCGTCCGAGAAGAAGTAACCGACGTTCTGTGCCCCGGTGAGTTTGCCCGAGGTGTTGAACGCGGTTTGCATGACCGCCACCGCGGCGTCGTAGTTGGTGCCGCCACCCGCCGACAGACCGGCGAGAATCGTCTTCGCGGTCGCCACATCGACCCATACCGACGTTCTGTCAGTGGCGTTGCTGCTGAAGGTGACGAGCTGGACTTTGACATCGCCGAGGTCATCGTACTTGTCGAGCAAGGCACTGATCGCCTGCTTGGCCAGGTCCAGCCGCGACAGGCCCGGCACACCGGAGGCGTCAGCCATACTGCCGGAGATATCGAGCACGATGAGCAGGTTGGAATCGATCTCCACCGCCGCTACCGAACGATCCGAGGCCACCGCTTTTGGTACGTCATCGACGATGTTCACCACAAGGGTGCTGGTGGTGCTGTTGCCCAGTGCATCGGTGGCTTTGTAGGTGAAACTTTCGCTCAGGGTGTTCGCCCCGTCGTTGGCGCTCGGCGAGGTTTTCGGCGCCGAGGTCAGCGTGTAGGTGTAGGTGCCGTCGGCGTTGAGCTGGATCTGCCCGTAGCTGCCGGTGGCGCTGCCGACCAAGGTGTAGGTAATCGCGCCCGTACCGCCGGTAACTGCGCCGACCAGCGTGCCGGTCGCGGTTTCACCGGTGTTGGTCGGATCGCTGCCGGTGACCGTACCGGCGGCCAGATCCTGGCCGTCCTTGGTCAGGTCGAGGGCTTTTTCATAGACCGTTACGTCCTGATCGACCGAGGCCACCAGCTTGCTGTCGGCAACGTTGACGGTGATGGTTGTGGTGCTTTCATCGCCGTCGCTGTCGCGAATGGTGTAGGTGAAAGTGTCGGTGGCGCCCGGTGGGCTCACCGAATTCGGGTTGCTGTGATAGACGGCGTTGCCCGCCGCATCGAGGGTCAGGTAACCGAAGTTGCCGTTGATGTTGCTGTTGAGGCCGCCGATGGCCGAAGTGCCGGTGTTGCTGCCGGCGCGCACGCCGACCACCGAGGCTGCGCCATCGGCGCCGCTGATGTCATTGCCCAACACGCTGATGTTGACCGTACCACCCTCCGCCACCGAGCCGGTGTCGGGTTTGGCGGTCGGCAGGTCATCGATGATGTTGACGTTAATCTGGCCGCTGGCGGTGCTGCCATCGGTGTCGGTGGCCACCACGTTGAAGTTTTCGGTGAGACTGTTGGCACCGTTGCCGGTCGGATGGGCTTCGTTGTCGACCAGGGTGTAGCTGTAACTGACCACGCCAGTGGCTGGGTTGTAACCGGTGACGGTGAAGGTGCTGCCCAGCGGCGAGACGACGGATTGCGGGAAGCCTGCGGCGACACCGTTGGTGACCACGGCAATGCCGCCGACGGTGAGGGTTTGCAGACCATCAAGCGCCGTGACGGTGAAGGTGCCGCTCTGGGTCAGTGCCGGAGTGTCGGGGCTGGTGCCGTCGCTGAGGTTTTTCTCGAAGACGGTGAGCTCGCCGCCGTTGACGTCGAGGCCGTTGAGCACCACCGGATCGTCGTTGTTGTGGATGTTCAGCACCAGGTTGGCGGTGCTGGTGTCGCCGTCGGCATCAGTCAGCGTGTAGGTGAACGTCTCGGTGCCGTTGCCACCGCCGTGCAGGTTTTTGAAGTCGGCATCGTTGGGGTTCAGCGTGTAGGTGTACGTGCCGTTGGCGTTGAGCACCAGCGTGCCGTAAGTGCCGGTGAACGTGCCGGCGGTGATCGGCCCGGCATTCGGTCCGGTCGCGACCACATCGGCGCCTTGCACATCGTTGGTCAGGACATTGCCGGTCAGGGTCAGTTGCGTTTCCGAGGCGCTGTTGGCGTTGCTATCGTTCATCGCCTTGGGCACGTCATCGACGATGCTGACAACGATGGTGCTGGTGACAACGTTGCCCAGCGAATCAGTGGCCTGATAGGTAAAGGTTTCGCTCAGGGTGTTGGCGCCGTCGTCGGCATGCGGCGTGGTGCTCGCCGGTGAGGTCAGGGTGTAGGTGTAAGTCCCGTTGGGGTTGAGGACGATCTGCCCGTAGTTGCCGGTGGCACTGCCAACCAGCGCGTAGCTGATCGCGCCGACGGCGCCGGTGACCGCGCCGACCAGGGTGCCGGACGCAGTTTCGCCGGTGCTGGTCGGGTCGCTGCCGGTGACCGTACCGGGCGCCAGATCTGCGCCGTCCTTGGTCAGGTCCAGCGCTTTCTCGTAAACGGTGACGTCGGTGTCGCTGGTCGCGTACAGCTTGCTGTTGGCGACATCGATGGTGATGGTGGTGGTGCTTTCATCACCGTCGGAATCGCGTACGGTATAGGTGAACACATCCACCGCGCCCGGGCCGTTCACCGCGTTGGGGTTGCTGTGATAGACCGCGTTGCCATTGGCATCCAGGGTCAGGTAGCCGTAGGTGCCGTTGATGTTGCTGTTGAGGCCGCCGATGGCCGAAGTCGAGGTGTCGGCGCCGGCCCGCACGCCGACCACTGCACCGGTCACCGCCGGGCCGTCGGCGCCGCCAATGTCATTGTCCAACACATTACCGCTGACCGTGCCGCCCTCCGCCACCGAAGCAGAATCAGGATGAGCGCTCGGCAGATCATCGACGATGTTTACGTTGATCTGGCCGCTGGCCGTGCTGCCATCGGTGTCGGTGGCGACGACGTTGAAGTTCTCGGTGATGCTGTTGGCGCCATTGGCGTTCGGATGGGTTTCGTTGTCGACCAACGTGTAGCTGTAACTGACCACGCCGGTCGCCGGGTTGTAACCGGTGATGGTCAACGTGCTGCCGAGCGGCGTGACGATCGATTGCGGGAAGCCTGCGGCCACGCCGCCGGTGACCACGTTGATGCCGCCCACGGTCAGGGTTTGCAGACCGTCGAGGGCGGTGACGGTGAAGGTGCCGCTCTGGGTCAACGCGGGAGTGTCGGGGCTGGTGCCGTCACTGAGGTTTTTCTCGTAGACGGTAAGTTCGCCGCCGTTGACGTCGAGGCCGTTGAGGTAGACCTGATCGTCGTTGTTGTGGATGTTCAGCACCAGATTGGCAGTGCTGGTATCACCGTCCGAATCAGTGATGGTGTAGGCGAACGTCTCGGTACCGTTGCCACCGCCGTGCAGGTTTTTGAAGTCGGCGTCGTTGGTGTTGAGGGTATAGGTGTAAGTGCCGTTGGCATTAAGTACCAAGGTGCCGTAAGTCCCGGTGAACGTGCCCGGGGTTACCGGCCCGGTCGGTACACGATCGGCGCCTTGCACGTCGTTGGTCAGAACGTTGCCGGTCAGGGTCAGCAAGGTTTCCGATGCAGTTCCGGTGTTGCTGTCATCCACGGCTTTTGGCAAGTCGTCGACGATGTTCACGTCGAGGGTGGCATTGGCGGTGGTGCCGTTGTCATCGACCACGGTAACGGCGAACTGCTCAGGCAGATTGTTCGCACCGTTGGCGGTTGGGTGGGCTTCGTTGTCGACCAGGGTGTAGCTGTAGCTGACCACGCCGGTGATGGCGTTGAAACCGGTGATGGTCAACGTGCTGCCGAGTGGCGTGGTGATCGATTGCGGGAAACCGGCGGCCACCCCATTGGTGACGACGGCGATGCCACCGACAGTCAGCGTCGTGACGCCATCGAGTGCGGTGATGGTGAACGTGCCGCTTTGGGTCAACGCGGTGGAATCCGGTGCGCTGCCGTCGCTGAGGTTTTTCTCGTAAACAGTGAGTTCGCCGCCATTGACGTCGAGGCCGCTGATGACTACTGGATCGTCGTTGTTGTGGATCTGCAGCACCAGATTCGCCGTGCTGGTATCACCGTCGGAATCGGTGATGGTGTAGGCGAAGGTTTCCGTGCCATTACCGCCACCGTGCAGATTTTTGAAGTCGGCATCGTTGGTGTTCAAAGTATAGGTGTACGTGCCGTTGGCATTCAGCACCAAGGTGCCGTAAGTCCCGGTGAACGTGCCCGGAGTTACCGGCCCAGTCGGTACGCGGTCGGCTCCTTGCACATCGTTGGTCAGGACATTGCCGGACAGGGTCAGCAAGGTTTCCGAGGCGGTGCCGGAGTTACTGTCATCCACCGCTTTTGGCAGGTCATCGACGATGTTCACGTCGAGGGTGGCATTGGCGGTGGTGCCGTTGTCATCGACCACGGTGACGGCGAACTGCTCAGGCAGATTGTTCGCACCGTTGGCGGTTGGGTGGGCTTCGTTGTCGACCAGGGTGTAGCTGTAGCTGACCACGCCAGTGGCAGCGTTGAAACCGGTGATGGTCAACGTGCTGCCCAGCGGCGTAGTGACCGATTGCGGGAAACCGGCGGCCACACCGTTGGTAACGACAGCAATGCCGCCGACAGTCAGCGTCGTGACGCCATCAAGTGCGGTGATGGTGAACGTGCCGCTTTGGGTCAACGCGGTGGAATCCGGTGCGCTCCCGTCAGTGAGATTTTTCTCGTAGACCGTCAGTTCTCCGCCTTCGACGTTCAGGCCATTGATGACCACTGGATCGTCATTGTTATGGATCTGCAAAACCAGATTCGCCGTGCTGGTATCACCATCCGAATCGGTGATGGTATAGGCGAAGGTTTCCGTGCCATTACCGCCACCGTGCAGGTTTTTGAAGTCGGCATCGTTGGTGTTGAGCGTGTAGGTGTAAGTACCGTTGGCGTTGAGTACCAAGGTGCCGTAAGTCCCGGTGAAAGTGCCTGGGGTTACCGGCCCGGTGGGTACGCGGTCGGCGCCTTGCACATCGTTAGTCAGGACATTGCCAGTCAGAGTCAGCAAGGTTTCCGACGCGGTGCCGGAGTTGCTGTCATCCACCGCTTTTGGCAGGTCATCGACGATGTTCACGTCGAGGGTGGCATTGGCGGTGGTGCCGTTGTCATCGACTACGGTAACGGCGAACTGCTCAGGCAGATTGTTCGCACCGTTGGCGGTTGGGTGCGCTTCGTTGTCGACCAGGGTGTAGCTGTAGCTGACCACGCCGGTGGCAGCGTTGAAACCGGTGATGGTCAACGTGCTGCCCAGCGGCGTAGTGACCGATTGCGGGAAACCGGCGGCCACACCGTTGGTAACGACAGCAATGCCACCCACAGTCAGCGTCGTGACGCCATCGAGTGCGGTGATGGTGAACGTGCCGCTTTGGGTCAACGCGGTGGAATCCGGTGCGCTGCCGTCAGTGAGGTTTTTCTCGTAGACCGTCAGCTCGCCGCCTTCGACGTTCAGGCCATTGATGACCACTGGATCGTCGTTGTTGTGGATCTGCAGCACCAGATTCGCCGTGCTGGTATCCCCGTCGGAATCGGTGATGGTGTAGGCGAAGGTTTCCGTGCCATTACCGCCACCGTGCAGATTTTTGAAGTCAGCGTCATTGGTGTTCAGCGTGTAGGTGTAGGTGCCGTTGGCGTTGAGTACCAAGGTGCCGTAAGTGCCGGTGAACGTGCCTGGCGTAACGGGACCGGTGGGCACACGGTCGGCACCTTGCACGTCATTGGTCAGCACATTGCCGGTCAGCGTCAGTTGAGTCTCTGAAGCCGTACCATTGCTGTCATCGAAGGCTTTCGGCACGTCGTCGGTGATGTTGACGTCGAGCGTGCCGGTCGCGGTGTCGCCATTACTGTCACCAGCAATCACCGTGAACTGTTCGCTGAGGTTGTTCGCGCCGTCGCCGGCCGCGTGGCTTTCATTGCCGTTGAGGGTGTAGCTGTAGCTGACCACGCCAGTCGCCGGGTTGTAACCGGTGATGGTCAGGGTGTTGCCCAGTTGCGTGGTGATCGATTGCGGGAACCCGACCACTACGCCGCCGTTGATCAGGTTGATGCCGCCAATGCTCAGGCTGGTCAGACCGTCCGGCGCCGACACAGTGAAGCTGCCGCTTTGCGTGAGGGCGCCAGGATTGGCCGCCGAGCCGTCAGGCAGATTGGCTTCATTGAGATTGAGTTCGCCACCAGCCACATCCAGGCCGGTAAGGGTTACCGGATTGTTGACCGGTGGCGGCACCACGACTGCCGGGGTGTTGTCGCCGTTGTCGATCACCGCGTTGTGGCGTTCTTCAGGGAATTCGGGAATACCGCCGAACCCGGCGGTAGGGAAACCGATGATCGGGTCGACCCGGCCGCCGACTTCGGTCAGCAAGACAAAACTGTGGCCGCCGCCCAATTCACCCGGTGCCCCGCCCGGGGCATTCGGGCCGGCGGCAGTGGCTTCGGCGTTTTTGCTCGGGTCATCACCGGCGGCGATGGCTTTCTGGATTTGCTCAACGTCAGTCAGTTGCGCTTCGCTCGGGGTCACCGCCTCTGGCGCATTCACGTGCGCCGCTTGATCGGCCAGCAATTGGCCAGTCATGGTCAGGCTGCTGTCACGGCCCAGGGTCAGTTCCTGGCCGTTTTGCAGATGAACGGCGACGGCGCCTTCTGCGCCGGTGATCAGTTGATCGCCGGCAAACAGGCGATCCCCCTTAACCAGTGCGCGTTTAGTGCCGTCGGCTGACTGGGCGAAAACCTGGCCAATGACTTTGGTGACTATCCCGATGAGCGTTGCCATGTGAAATCCTCCGCTGCCGACCACCGTCGGCACTGGTAAGCGAAGCAGCCCATGGCTCAATCGGGTTGTTGGAGGCGACGCTCGCACCTTCAACAGTTCGTTTCGCAGGTGGCTTATTCCGGAAACATCAGTGCTATCAAGCACTTCCGCATCCTGATCAAAGCCATACGCCTACTAACGCTACGTAACGGTGGTGAATCACCCGAGTGACAAAAATCTGTCGCCCATCAGCCGCTACGCGTCCCTCCCCTTCAGCAGTACTTCGCCGTATGTCGCAAAGTGAATGGAACTTTCCTCAAGCCTTTTTGCGCTCCCTAAAGCGCATAAAACAAAGGCTTTCATGCTGAACAATGTGCCGGTTTTTACAAAGCGCATAAGTTTTTTTCGGCATAAGCCTTATGAAAATTTTTTCTTAGCTACGCTTCAGGATGTTCTTAGCTCTGTTGTTACAAGAGTGAAACGCCTACACCTAAAAATATCGTCAAATATTTGGCGACAGTAACACACCATCAGGACTCAGGGAGATGCACCCATGCGCGTTCTAACCCCCCTCTGCAGCGCGGTTTTGCTGGCCATGGCTTGCACTTCTCAAGCTCAGGCCATGAACCTCACCGAGGCGATTCAAAGCACCATCGCCACTCACCCGGAACTGGCCTCGCGCGTGGACGCCCGCCTGTCGGCTGATGAACAAGTCAAAGTCGCCAAGGGCGGTTTCTATCCGTCCGTCGATTTGAACGCCGCCTATGGCCGTGGCTACAGCGACAACACCAACACCCGGGCCTTCGGCAATCACCACACCGAAATCCTCAATTACACCCAGTCCGAGCTGCGCCTGCGGCAGATGCTGTTCGACGGTTTCAACACCGCCAACGAAGTCGAGCGCACCAAAGGCGTCTCCAATTCGCGCGCGTACTACGCGCAAGGCACCGCCCAGGATCTGGCCCTGCGCACCATCGAGGTCTACCTCGAAGTGCTCAAGCGCCGCGAACTGGTGACCCTGGCTCGCAACAACCTGCAGGCGCACTTGCGGGTCAACGATCAGATTGGCCTGCGCACCGAGCGTGGCGTCGGCAGCACCGCTGACTCCGATCAATCGGTCGCTCGTAAGGCCTTGGCACAGAACAACCTCGACACCGCCGAAGTCGATCTGTCTGACGCCGAAGCCAACTTCTACAGCGTGGTCGGGCGCATGCCCGATGAGCTGGAAACCCCGGCCTCAACCCGTGGCGAACTGCCGACCGAATTGCGTGAAGCCCAGCAGAGCATGGTCGACAACAACCCGTATCTGAAGTCCGCCCAGGCTGACGTGCAATCGGCCGAGAGCCAGTACGAAGTCGCCAAGTCGCCGTTCTATCCACGCTTCGACGCGGAAGCGGCCGTCGGCGCGAACAACAACGTGCAAGGCGATGAAGGCCACGACAACGAATGGCGCGTCGGTGTGGTGATGAACTACAACCTGTTCCGAGGCGGCAGCGACAAGGCGCGCCTGGCCTCCGATGCGCACCAGATCAACCAGGCGATGGACATCCGCAACAACGCCCTGCGTCAACTCAACGAGAACATTCGCCTGGCCTGGAACGCCATGCAGAACGCGAAGAAACAGACCCCGACCGCACGCGAATACGCGGAAACCACCAAACGCGTACGCGCCGCGTATCAGGATCAGTTCGGCCTCGGCCAACGCACCCTGCTCGACTTGCTCGACAGTGAAAACGAGCTTTACAACGCCAACCGTCGCTACACCGAAATCCGCTACACCGAGGAGTATTCGATGTACCGCGTGCTGGCGAACATGGGCCAGTTGCTGAGCAAACAACGGGTGGTGCTGCCGGCCGATGCGATCGCCGCGACCGAAGTGAAAAACGAAGCGCGCCTGCCGGAACTGAAATAAGTCCACTGTTGATCGTTCCCACGCTCTGCGTGGGAATGCCTCAATGGACGCTCTGCGTCCGCTTTGGGACGCGGAGCGTCCCGGGCTGCATTCCCACGCGGAGCGTGGGAACGATCAATGTGTGGATTCCCGTGCCCGTTCAACAGAGGCGATCAATATGACCAGCATGGAACCCGGCCACACCGGGATCGATCCGCGGCTGAGCTTCGATGATCCGTTACTCGACGGTCTGTTGATCCTCTGCAAACTGCATGGCGCGACGGTCAGTCGCGCCAGCCTGAGTGCCGGGTTGCCCCTGAACAAGCAACGCCTGAGTCTGGACCTGCTGCCCCGCGCAGCCGCCCGGGCCGGGTTGCAGGCGCGGATTTTGCGCCGTGAACTGAAAGACATCTCACCACTGAATCTGCCGATTCTGCTGCTGCTCAACGACGGTCGCACCGCTGTTCTGCGGCGCTTCAGCGACGACGGCAAAGCGCTGATCCTGCCCAGCGAAGCCGATGGCGGCGAGCAATGGATCAGCCGCGAAGAGCTCAGCGAGCACTACAGCGGCCAGGCCTTGTTCGCCCGTCCGCGCCACGAACTCGAAGACCTGCGCTCGCCGCTGGTGCCAAGGGTACATGCATGGTTTCGCGACACCCTGAAGCTGTCGAAATGGCTCTACAGCGATGCGATTCTCGCCAGTTTCCTGATCAACCTTTTAGGCCTGATGGTGCCGCTGTTCGTCATGCAGACCTACGACCGCGTGGTGCCGAATCAGGCCACCTCGACCTTGTGGGTGCTGTCGATCGGTTTGCTGATCGGCACCGGGTTTGAACTGGTCCTGCGAGTGGTGCGCGCGCACTTGCTCGACACCGCCGGCAAGAAAACCGATGTGATCCTTTCCGCGACTTTATTTGAACGCATCACCGGCATGTCGATGAAGGCACGGCCAGCGACCATCGGTGGTTTCGCCCAGAGCATTCATGACTTCCAGGGCCTGCGCGAATTCCTCACAGCGGTGACCCTGACCAGCCTGATCGACCTGCCCTTCGTCGTGCTGATGCTGGTGGTGATCGGCCTGCTCGGCGGCTGGCTGGTGGTGATTCCGCTGCTGGCGTTTCCGATCACCATCGTCTTCGCGATGATCATTCAGGTGCGCCTGCGGGATACCGTGCAAAAGAGCCTGAGCCTCGGCGCCGAACGTCAGGCGGTGCTGATCGAAACCCTCGGTGGCCTGGAAACCCTCAAGGCTTGCAGCGCCGAAAGCGAGCGCCAGCACAAATGGGAGAGCACCCACGGCGCCCTCACCCGCCTCGACAGCCACGCACGCAATCTTTCGGCACTGGCCACTAACGGCACATTGTTCATTCAACAATTCTCGGGGATGGCGACCATTGTCGCCGGGGTCTACAGCATCATCGCTGGAAACCTCAGCGTCGGTGCGCTGGTTGCCAGTTACATGCTCGGCAGCCGCGTGCTTGCGCCGCTGGGACAGATTGCCGGGTTGATCACCCGCTATCAGCAAGCGCAACTGACCATGAAAAGCACCGATGCGCTGATGGCCCTGCCGCAGGAACGCGACGGCAAGCAGCGGCCGCTGGAGCGCACGCAACTGCAAGGCGCACTCGACGTCAGCGGCGTGACCTTTCATTACAACGGCCAGAATGCGCCGGCACTGAGCAATGTTTCGTTCAGCCTGAAACCCGGTGAACGGGTCGGCATCATCGGCCGCAGCGGCTCGGGCAAAAGTACCTTGGCCCGTTTGGTCATGGGTTTCTATGAACCCGAGGAAGGCCAACTGCTGCTCGACGGCCTCGACCTGCGCCAACTCGATGTTGCTGACCTGCGTCAGCAGATCGGCTACGTCGCTCACGATCTGCCGCTGCTGGCCGGCAGCCTGCGTGACAACCTGACCCTCGGCGCACGTTACATCAGCGATGCGCGGATGCTCGAAGTCGCCGAACTGACCGGCGTTACCGAACTTGCCCGCCAGCATCCGCAAGGTTTCGACCGGCCGGTGGGCGAGCGCGGGCAATTGCTCTCCGGCGGTCAACGTCAGGCCGTTTTGCTCGCGCGATCCTTGTTGCTCGATCCACCGATCATGCTGCTCGACGAACCCACCAGTGCCATGGACAACAGCAGCGAAGACCAACTGCGGCAGAAGCTGCACGGCTGGGTGCAAGGCAAGACACTGCTGCTGGTCACCCACCGCACTTCAATGCTGAGTCTGGTGGACCGCTTGCTGGTGCTGGACAACGGCCGGGTCGTCGCCGACGGTCCGAAGGAAGCGGTCATCGATGCACTGCGCAAGGGCCGTGTCGGCTCGGCGGCGGTTTAGGAGTTGCCCCATGTCTGCTTCCACCGATAGCAAAGATCGCGGCTACTTCGACAGTTTCGGCAAAAGCGCCGAAGCCGAATTCATGCCGGAAACCGCCGGGGCCTCGTTACAGGATTCGCCGCGCTGGTCGCGGATCACCGTGTGGCTGGCGGCGGCGCTGCTGATCAGCGCAGTGGTCTGGGCCAAATTCGCCGTGCTCGAAGAAGTGACCATGGGCGAAGGCAAGGCGATTCCATCGAGCAAGGTGCAGGTGATCCAGAACCTTGAAGGCGGGATCGTCACCGAGATTTTCGTCCGCGAAGGGCAAATGGTGAACAAGGGCGACACGTTGCTGCGCCTGGATGACACACGCTTTCGCTCGAACAAGGGTGAGAGCGAGGCCGATCGTTATGCGTTGACCGCGCAGGTCGAGCGACTGTCGGCGGAGGCCGAGGGCCGGCCGTTCAAGCTCTCCGATGAGGTGATCGCCAAGGCACCGCAAGTCGCCGAGGACGAACGCTCACTGTACGAACAACGCCAGCGCCGCTTGGCCAGCGAGCAGCGCACGCTCAGCGAACAACTGCGGCAGAAAACCCAGGAACTCGCCGAGTTTCGCTCCAAGCAAGGCCAGTTCAGTTCCAGTCTGGCGTTGCTGCAGCAAGAAATGAACATGTCCGAACCGTTGGTGAAAACCGGGGCGGTGTCACCCGTGGAAATTCTCCGCCTCAAGC
Source organism: Pseudomonas sp. H1_D05 (assembly GCF_054682705.1). NCBI lineage: Bacteria > Pseudomonadati > Pseudomonadota > Gammaproteobacteria > Pseudomonadales > Pseudomonadaceae > Pseudomonas > Pseudomonas sp. H1_D05. The sequence continues at coordinate 3,536,323 of NZ_CP162825.1, read as the reverse complement.
GCAGCGCGGTAGAAATCCGAGGCTCATTGAACGCGACAACGCTGGCTATCCCCCGCGCCGAATCGGCGATTGCCGAGATCCGCAGCAAGATCGACGAGTCGGAACAAACCTTCCGTTCGGAAGCGGCGAAAGAGCTGAACGAGAAACGCACCGACCTGTCGAAAATCACCGCCACCAGCATCGCCATCGACGACCGCGTCACCCGCACTACGGTGACTTCACCGGTGCACGGGGTGATCAAGCAATTGAAGGTCAACACCATTGGCGGCGTGGTGCAGCCGGGCAGCGACATGGTCGAAATCGTGCCGCTGGAAGACAACCTGCTGATCGAGGCCAAAGTGCGGCCGCAGGACGTCGCGTTCCTGCATCCGGGCCAGAAGGCCATGGTCAAGTTCAGTGCCTACGACTACACGATTTACGGTGGGCTGAGTGCCAAGCTGGAGTTGATCGGTGCGGACACGATTACCGATGACAAGGGCAACAGCTTTTATCTGATTCAGGTGCGTACCGATAAAAACCATTTGGGCGGGGATGTGAAACCGTTGCTGATTATTCCGGGGATGGTGGCGACGGTGGACATTATTACCGGGGAGAAAAGTGTCTTGGATTACCTGCTCAAACCCGTGCTGAAAGCGCGGACCGAGGCGATGCGCGAACGCTAGCCAATGATCGTTCCCACGCTCCGCGTGGGAATGCCGCCCGGGACGCTCCGCGTCCCTTCACGACGGTGACGCAGAGCGTCACTGGATGCATTCCCACGCAGAGCGTGGGAACGATCATTTGTCGCCATGATTACGCTGAAAGGTCTCCGCCCCCATCGCCGCAATCTGCCCCTCGATCAACGCCTCGAACGGCTTGAGCAACGGCTCGAATGACGCCGGCGCCTCCAGCGTCTGCAACGCCTGCACAATCGCCTCAATCGTCGACAACGCCCCCGGTCCCGGTGCCTTGCGCAAGCGATACCGCGACACCCCGCCCTCGGCCAGCGTCACCCGGGGCAGCGCCGCCAGTAATGGATTGAGGTGCAACATCTTGCGCGCCTTGCGCCAGGTGCCATCCGGCACCACCAGCAACAACGGTTCCTCGGACTCACCGTAAGCCTGCATCGGCTGCGCGTCATCGGCCGGAAACAACAACCGCGCCCGATACCCCGGGCGGTTCAACAGTGCCGGCAAATCCTCGAACACCTCACCGACGATCAGCTCGGCATTGCTCAGCCCGAGTGCCGCCAACCGCGCGGTATTCAACGCATGATTAACTTCACTTGGATGCTGCAACAGCAACACCCGCGTGCGACTGTCGAGGCTCGGGATCAGCGGGCAAAGGCAATGGGTTTGGGGGCGCAGGCAGCGCGGGCATTGAGGTCTGGACATCGTTCTTAAGCCTGATTGAGCTGTGCTTTAAGCAAATCACGGAAGGTCTGGATCAGCGGCTCGCGACTGCGACCCCGGCGCATGATCATCGAGAACGGCGCCTGATAACCAAACGTCGCTGGCAGCAACACACGCAAATCGCCCTTGTCGGCCCAGGCCTGAGCATAGTGCTCCGGCAAGTAACCGATGTAGGCGCCGGACAGCACCAGAATCAGCTGCGCTTCCATACTTTCCACGGTGGCGGCGCTGTGTTTGAAGCCGTGCCGGGCCAGCTCGGCCTGGCTCCAGTAACCGCGCCCGACCATGCGTTGCTGGGTGATGACTTGTTCGGGAATCCGCCGCTCGTTGAATAACGGATGGCGGCTGCTGCAATACAACCAGTGCTGCTCGCGGTACAGCGGCATGTAGACCAGACCGCTCATGCGCGTGGAAAACGCACCGATGGCCAGATCGAGACGGTTGTCCTGCACACCGAGTTGCAGTTCGTACGGGCTCATCACCGACAAATGCAAATGCACCGCCGGGTGTTCCTGACTGTAAGCGCCGATGGCTTCGGCGAAGGGCAGTGCCTTGTCGCTGACGGTAGAGTCGATGACGCCAAGGTTGAGCGTGCCACGCAATTCGCCCTTGAGCGCAGCGGCGTATTGCTCGAAACCTTCGAGCTCGGCGAGCAGGCGCAGGGTTTCCTGATGGAACAGCTCACCCTTGCTGGTCAGGCTGAACCCACCGCGGCCGCGATGGCATAGCACCAGGCCGAGCGCGGCTTCGAGCTGGCTCATGTAGGTGCTGATCGCCGAGGTCGACAGGTTGAGTTCCTGCTGGGCGTTGGCGAAACCCTGATGACGGACGACGCTGACGAAGATGCGCAACAGTTTCAGGTCGGGTAAAGCGTTGGCCATGTCTGCTCCGGGGTTTGCAACTGCGTGTCTGTGGGAAAAGCCCCTCACCCCAGCCCTCTCCCCGAGGGAGAGGGAGCTGATCTCCATGGCTTTCAAATCCTGAGTTCGACTCGATTTTTCAGGTCGATGCAGATTCCGCCAACAACTCGGTCGGCCCCCTCTACCTCTGGGAGAGGGCTGGGGTGAGGGCAGCAATCCCCAGCCGATCACAATCTTGAACCCGCCAAAGTCTAATCCCAGCCCCGCCATTAGTTTAGAAAAATCTGAACTAAGTTTTTGCCCGTAGCGATTCTTTCCCCTCACTACATTTCGCATCATCGGCCCCACAGCGGCGCCCGCTCCCCTGCTCCACGGCGCGCCGACATAAATAAAACAAAGACGATGAGGCCTTACCCGTGGACAAGATTCTTCACCAACCACTGGGCGGCAACGAAATGCCGCGCTTCGGCGGCATCGCCACCATGCTCCGACTCCCCCATGTACCGACCGCTGCCGGCCTGGACGCTGCCTTTGTTGGCGTGCCCCTGGACATCGGTACTTCGCTGCGTCCCGGCACCCGCTTCGGGCCACGCGACATCCGCACCGAATCGGTGATGATCCGCCCGTACAACATGGCCACCGGCGCGGCGCCATTCGACTCGCTGTCGGTCGCCGACATCGGTGACGTGGCGATCAACACCTTCAACCTGCTCGACGCCGTGCGCATCATCGAAGAAGCCTACGACAACATCCTCGAGCACAACGTGATCCCGATGACCCTGGGTGGCGACCACACCATCACCCTGCCGATCCTGCGGGCGATTCATAAAAAGCACGGCAAGGTCGGTCTGGTGCACATCGATGCTCACGCTGACGTCAACGATCACATGTTCGGCGAGAAGATCGCCCACGGTACGACCTTCCGTCGCGCCGTCGAAGAAGGCCTTCTGGACTGCGACCGCGTGGTGCAAATTGGTCTGCGTGCGCAGGGTTACACCGCTGATGACTTCAACTGGAGCCGCGATCAGGGCTTTCGCGTCGTACAAGCCGAAGAGTGCTGGCACAAGTCGCTGGCGCCACTGATGGCCGAAGTGCGCGAGAAAGTCGGCGGCGGTCCGGTGTATCTGAGCTTCGACATCGACGGCATCGATCCGGCCTGGGCACCGGGCACCGGCACCCCGGAAATTGGTGGTCTGACGACCATTCAGGCGATTGAAATCGTTCGCGGCTGCCAAGGCCTCGACCTGATCGGTTGCGATCTGGTAGAAGTCTCGCCCGCTTATGACACCACCGGCAACACCTCGCTGCTGGCCGCCAACCTGCTGTACGAAATGCTCTGCGTACTGCCTGGCGTGGTCCATCGCTGAGGGTCGGGTCATGAACGAACGTGATCAGGTTCTGCAAGCGGCCGCCGATCTGGTGTCCGCCTTCGCCCGTAACGATCGCGAAGCTTACTTCGGCGCCTTCAGCGCCGATGCGAGTTTCGTTTTCTACACCCTCGAACAGCCGCTGCTGTCGCGCGACGCCTATCAGGCCTTGTGGGACAACTGGCGCGCCGAGGATGGCTTCGAGGTGCTGTCGTGCACGTCGAGCAACGCCTTCGTCAGCCTGCAAGGTGATGTGGCGATTTTCATCCATGACGTGGCCACCGAGCTGCGCATGCAAGGGGAGCAACACTTCAGCCAGGAGCGCGAGACGATTGTTTTCAAGAAACAAGCGCCGAGCCTAGAACAACAAGGCCATTGGCTGGCCTGCCACGAACATTTGTCCGCAATGCCGGAAGGGCTGCCATCCCCTTAGCCAAAACAGGTGACGCCTCACGCACGATGAGGCGCGCCTTTATGATCGGAGCAGATCATGAATAACAACAACAACGACCAAAGCCTTACGCAGATTGAAACCCACGGGGTCGAACAGATCCCGGACCACGAACGCAGCGCAGGCCCGACGGACTTGTTCCGGATGATCTTCGGTGGTTCGAATACCTTTGCCACCGCCGTGCTCGGCAGTTTCCCGGTGCTGTTCGGTCTGTCTTTTCAGGCCGGCGTCTGGGCGATTGTGTCGGGCGTGCTGCTTGGCTCGCTGATCCTCGCACCGATGGGCCTGTTCGGCCCGCTCAACGGCACCAACAATGCCGTGTCGTCGGGTGCGCATTTCGGCGTGCATGGGCGCATCGTCGGTTCGTTCCTGTCGCTGTTGACCGCTATCGCGTTTTTCTCGCTCTCGGTGTGGAGTTCGGGCGATGCGCTGATCGGCGGTGCAAAACGCCTGATCGGTCTGCCGGAAACCGACCTGACTCTGGGCCTGGCCTACGGTCTGTTCGCAATTCTGGTGCTGACCGTGTGCATCTACGGCTTCCGCTTTTTGCTGTGGGTGAACAAGATCGCGGTGTGGAGCGCCAGCCTGTTGTTCCTGCTGGGCATCTTCGCCTTCGCCGGTCCTTTCGATGTGAACTACGCCGGTACGGTGAGCCTAGGTCAGCCGGGCTTCTGGGCCGCGTTCATCGGTGCTGCGCTGGTGGCGATGAGCAACCCGATTTCCTTCGGCGCGTTCCTCGGCGACTGGTCGCGCTACATCCCGCGTGACACCTCCAAACAACGGATCATGGCAGCGGTCGTGCTGTCGCAGATCGCCACGTTCATCCCGTTCCTGTTCGGCCTGGCCACCGCGACCATCGTCGCGATCAAGGCGCCGGACTACATCGCGGCGAACAACTATGTCGGTGGTTTGCTGGCGGTGTCGCCGAGCTGGTTCTTCCTGCCGGTGTGCCTGATTGCGGTGATCGGCGGCATGTCCACCGGCACCACTTCGCTGTATGGCACCGGGCTGGACATGTCCAGCGTATTCCCCCGCGTGCTCTCGCGAGTGAAAGCGACGCTGCTGATCGGCGTGCTGTCGATTGCCTTCATCTTCATCGGCCGTTTTGCGGCGAACCTGGTGCAAAGCGTGTCGACCTTCGCCGTGCTGATCATCACCTGCACCACGCCATGGATGGTGATCATGATCATCGGCCTCTTGGTGCGTCGCGGCTTCTACTGCCCGGATGACCTGCAAGTGTTCACGCGCGGCGAACAGGGCGGTCGCTACTGGTTCAGCCACGGCTGGAACTGGCGCGGTCTGGGCGCATGGATCCCGAGCGCGGCGGTTGGTTTGTGCTTCGTCAATTTGCCGGGGCAGTTCGTTGGCCCGTTGGGTGAAATGGCCGGCGGTATCGACATCAGTTTGCCGGTGACATTGGGCTTGGCTTCGGTGGTGTATCTGACACTGCTGAGCCTGTTCCCGGAACCGCGCGAAGTGTTCGGCCCGACGGATGCCCGCAGCCAAGTCGGGGAGTCGTCGGCTAAAGCGCAAGCTGCCTGAGTAAACGCCTACCCCCTGTGGGAGCGAGCTTGCTCGCGAAAGCGATCTGTCAGTCACATCACTTTTGAATGTGCCGCCGCCTTCGTCGGATCGCCGCCCGGAGCAAGCTCGCTCCCACAGGGAGATTCGAATCAGCCTCACATAAAAAAGACAATCGGAGACACGCCATCATGGCTTTGGATTTATTCGTCGTCCTCATCTACGCCGCCGGCATGCTCTTGCTCGGCTACTTCGGCATGCGCAAGGCCAAGACCAACGAGGACTTTCTCGTCGCCGGTCGTAACCTCGGCCCGAGCCTGTACATGGGCACCATGGCCGCGACTGTTCTGGGTGGCGCGTCGACCGTCGGCACCGTGCGCCTGGGCTACGTGCACGGCATCTCCGGTTTCTGGCTGTGCGCGGCTCTGGGTTGCGGCATCGTTGCGCTGAACCTGTTCCTCGCCAAACCGCTGCTGAAACTGAAGATCTACACCGTTACCCAGGTCCTGGAAAAACGCTACAACCCGATGGCCCGCTCGGCGAGCGCGGCGATCATGCTGGCCTACGCACTGATGATCGGCGTGACCTCGATCCTGGCGATCGGCACCGTCCTGCAAGTGCTGTTCGGCCTGCCATTCTGGGTGTCGGTATTGCTCGGCGGTGGCGTAGTGGTGATCTACTCGGCGATCGGCGGTATGTGGTCGCTGACCCTGACCGACATCGTCCAGTTCATCATCAAGACCGTGGGCCTGATGTTCATCCTGTTGCCGATCTGCCTGTACCGCGTCGGCGGTTGGGACGAACTGGTGCTGAAACTGCCGGCGACTGCCTTCAGCTTCACCACCATCGGCTGGGACACGATCATCACCTACTTCATGATCTACTTCTTCGGCATCCTGATCGGTCAGGACATCTGGCAACGGGTGTTCACCGTCAAGACCGCCAAAGTCGCGCAATACGCCGGCAGCATCGCCGGCATCTACTGCATCGTCTACGGCCTGGCCTGCGCGCTGATCGGCATGGCTGCACACGTGCTGATTCCGGATCTGGACAACGTCAACAACGCCTTCGCCGCCATCGTCAAACTGTCGCTGCCGGACGGCATCCGTGGCCTGGTGATCGCTGCAGCACTGGCGGCAATGATGTCCACCGCTAGTGCTGGCCTCCTTGCCGCCGCCACCACGCTGACTGAAGACCTGCTGCCAAAACTGCGTGGCGGCAAACAGTCGAGCCTGGGCGTCAACCGCCTGTTCACCCTGCTGACCGGTGTCGTGGTGCTGGGTATCGCGCTGGTGGTAAATGACGTGATCAGCGCCCTCACCCTCGCCTACAACCTGTTGGTCGGCGGCATGCTGGTTCCGCTGATCGGTGCGATATTCTGGAAACGCGCAACCACCGCCGGCGCCATCGCCAGCATGGGCCTGGGCTTCGCCACCGCACTGCTGTTCATGTTCAAGGACGGTCTGGATGCCAATACGCCGATCTACTACAGCCTGGCGGTGGGTCTGGTGAGTTTTGTCGTGGTCAGCCTCGCCTCGCGCCGTCCTGTCTCGGTGGCCCGCGCGATCTAAGCTGAAACATAACGACTTGATGCTTTCTTCGACGAGTGTGGCGTCGGTTGCCACACTCGTTTTTTTACGCTTGGAGAAAAGTACCGATGAAGATCGTTTCTCGTGATCAGTGGTTTGAAGTGCAGCACCTGAGCGATGGCATTCGGTTGATTCACGAGCCGTATATCCGCCCGTTTTACCGCTGCAACCTCTGGCATGTGCAGGGCCGTGACAAAGACCTGCTGCTGGACAGCGGCTCAGGACTGGTCAGCCTGCGCGAACAGTTGCCGTGGATTACCGAGCGGCCACTGGTGGCAGTGGCCAGTCATTGCCATTTCGACCATATCGCCGGGCATCACGAATTTGCTGAACGGCTGGTGCATCCGGCCGAAGCGGACATTCTGGCCGCGCCGGATGGCGAAAACGACTTGAGCCGCGCTTTCGTTGGCGACGACATGTTCGAAGCGCATCCGGATTGCCCGTTGTGCTACGCCGAATACCGGGTCAAAGCCGCGCCGGCGACCGGGTTTGTCGAGGACGGTGATGTGCTCGATCTGGGCAATCGCACGCTGCAGGTACTGCATACACCGGGGCATTCGCCGGGCGGCATCAGCCTGTATGAGGCGGCGACTGAAACGCTGTTCAGCGGCGACATCATTTACGACGGGCCGCTGATCGAAGACGCCTACCACTCCAATCTTGAGGATTACGCCGCCAGCCTGCGACGTTTGCAGGCGTTGCCGATCCGCACGGTGCATGGCGGGCACTTCGGCAGTTTTTCCGGGGAGCATTTGCGTTCGATGATTGACGAGTGGTTGCGCGGCCACGTCTGAGGCCTGCTTCACTCAAGCACAACAACAATCAGAAATATCTGCCATGAGAAGAGCTGCCGTGCGTGCCGCCGTGCACCGATATATCCGGCGTCTGTTGGAAACCCGCGAATTCAACGACAACACCAGCCTTGTGCAACTGGGCCTGGAGAAAGCCGATATAGAAGATCTGATCTTTCATCTGGAAGATGAATTCGGCCTGACGGCGTTTACCGCCGAGGAAGACCGCATGCTCAAGACCGCGAAGACCGCGAATGACTTGAGCCGGTTTTTGCTGGAAATCGGGCGGCACTGAAAACAAAAGATCGCAGCCTTCGGCAGCTCCTACACGGACTAATGCAGGAGCTGCCGAAGACTGCGATCTCTTGATCTTGAATCCTTGATCTCGGATCGGGGGCGTTACCGGCGCCGTTGTTGACGGCGGCGCTGCTCGTCATCGGTGCGGATCGGGACAGGTTGCAGAGGCGGTTCGATCAAGCCAAGGGCAACACCCAAGTCGTGCAGCCAGTTTTGAATTTTCTCTTTCATCGTCATGCCCCCTTCAGGGTGGTGCTGAGCGGCCGGAATTCTGAGGCCGCTTCGCACTGATAATAGTCCGAAGTCCTACGTAATGCTCGGCCAAATCCGCAATGATCTGTTACTGAATTGAACAGAATATGCCGCCATTGGTTCAGGCTGTTTCTCGGGTTTCAATCTGAGCCGCAGGATAGACAGCCTGCTGCACCTCGATCCATGCATTGAGGTTGGCGCCGACCATGCCCTTGCGCCACATGAGCCACGTTGTCGCACCCACAAATGGCTCGGCCAATGGATGCACCGCGACGCTGTCACGCCCCGGCAGACTGGCCAGCATCGACTCCGACATCAGCGCCACGCCACTGCCGGCAATTACACAGGCGAGCATGCCTTGATACGACTCGATCTCCATCGCCCGGCCCATAGTCGCGTGATAGTGCGAAAACCACGCCTCCAGGCGCATGCGGTAGGAACAGCCGCGACGAAAGGTGAACACCGAACGCCCTTCAACATCCCGCGCGCTGCGCACCGGCGGATGATCGATTTCAGTGATCAACACCAACCGCTCCTCGCACAACGGCACGCCGTCGAGCCCGGCGAGTTCCAGCGGGCCGTCGACCAACGCGGCATCAAGGCGCCCGGTGAGCAACCCCTCCAGCAACTCGCCACTCGGTGCTGACTGCACTTGCAGATTCACCGCTGGATAGCGCTTGTGATACTGCGCCAGCAGCGCCGGCAGATGAATCGCCGCCGTGCTGTACATGGTGCCCAGAGCGAAGTCACCGGCGGGTTTGCCGCCCATCACCGCCGCACTGGCCTGATCGCGCAGGGCGAAGAGTTTACCGGTGTAGTCCAGCAGGACTTTTCCTGCAGGCGACAGTTGCAAACGCTGACGCTCACGGACGAATAACTCGACACCGAGCTGCTCCTCCAGTTGCTTGAGCCGGGTCGATAGATTCGATGGCACGCGGTGCAGGCGTTCCGCAGCGCGGGTGATGGAACCTTCCTCGGCCACGGCCTGGAAGATCCGTAGTTGGCTGAATTCCACAACCTTTCTCCAGAACAGAACAAGTTACTCACTATTATTCAATTTTAAAGAAAGTCAATCAGTCCTAGCCTGACGGTCATTGATCCTTCAAAGGAATCCCGACCATGTCGCCGCTTATTCGCTTATCTGCCTGCTTCGTGGCCCTGATGATGGCCATGGGCATCGGACGTTTCGCTCTCACCCCGCAAATGCCGCACCTGCTCAGCGAAGGTCAGATCGACCTGACAGCCGCTGGTCTGATTGCAGCGGTCAACTACCTCGGTTACTTGCTCGGCGCGGTGGACGCGATGTTCGCCCATCGTCCGCAACAGGTTCAGCGGCGCCTGCACGGTGGCTTGTGGCTGTGTGTGCTGCTGACCCTGGCATCGTTCTGGGCCGATGGTTTTTGGTCGCACCTGGTGCTGCGCTTCGGCACCGGGGTGGCGAGTGCCTGGGTGCTGGTGATGATCACGACTTTAAGCCAACCGTTGGCTGCGGCAGCGGGTCGTCCACGTTTGGGCGCACTGGTATTCGCCGGACCGGGTTTAGGGATTTTTCTGACAGGATTGTTGGCACTGGTCTCACATCTGCTCAACCAGACTTCCGCGACGTTGTGGCTGATTTACGCAGCGGCTGCGTTGGTGATGATGCTGGGGGTCTGGCGACTGCTGCCTAAGCCCGTCGCAACGGCTGCGGTTGCAGTGGCGGCAGGCAATCCATCGAATCGCGGCATCGGGCGGCTGGCCGTGATTTATGCGCTGTACGGCGTCGGCTACATCATTCCCGCGACCTTCCTGTCGCAGATGGCCACTGGGCAATTTCACGGACAATGGCAGGCGGACTTGTTCTGGCCGTGCTTCGGTCTGGCCGCGGCGCTTGGCGTGTTGCTGGTGAGTCTACGGCGTCACGATCCCGAAACGACGCGCCACTGGTTGATGGCGACGTTGTGGCTGCAAGCGGCCGGTGTCTTTGCCTGCCTGCTCGGCAGTGGCCTGGGCCTCGCACTGGGCGTGATCCTCTGTGGCACACCGTTCCTCGCCTGCATGCAACTGGTCATGCAACGCTCGCGGGAACTGGCGCCGCATGCCACCCAACGCAATGCCGGCATGCTCACCGCGTGCTTCGCCGTCGGCCAACTCAGCGGCCCGTTGCTGGCGGCGTTGAGCAGCCATTTCAGCGGCGGTTTGCAGCCAGCATTGGTAATCGCCGGCAGCGGATTGTTGATTGCCGGCGGTCTGGCGATGCAATCGACTAGCGCTGGCCCAGCGCTTTGCGCAAACGCCGACGCAGCCACTGCTCGGCGCTGACAAAAGTGATGCCGAACAGCACCAGTACAGCGCCAACGACGAAGTTCACAGTCAACTGTTCGCCGAGCAGCAACACGCCAAAGGTCACGCCGAACAGCGGCGTCATGAACGAAAACACCGCGAGGTTGGCTGCCAGATAACGGCGCAGCAGCCAGAACCAGATCAGGTAACTGAAGAACGACACCACCAGGCCCTGGAACAACACGCTGGCCACCGCCACGGTGGTCAGGCTGACGTGGGTGATCTGGCCGCTGAACAGCGCAATCAAGAGCAGCCCGATGAAGCCGACGATCAATTGATAGAACAGGGTCAGCGTCACCGGTGCTTCCGACAGACGCGAAGCGCGCACTACCACCGTGGTCGCGCCCCAACAGGCACCAGCCAATACGCCAAAGGCATCGCCCAACAGCATGCGCCGGTCGAGGTTGTCCCATGACACGCCACCGGCGAAGGCAATCGCGATGCCGATAAACGCGAGCAGAATGCCCAGCCATTGCAACGGCCGCAGCCGTTCACTGGCCAACAGAAAATGTACGCCCAGCGCAGTGAAAATCGGCGCGGTGTAGAGAAACACCGACATGTGTGCGGCGGTGGTCAGTTGCAAGCCTTCGGCGATGAAGAAGAACTCCAGACCAAAAAGCGCACCGGCTAACAAGCCGCCGCGCCAGGTAACGCCGACCTGATCCCAGCCGCCCTTCCAGCAGATCAGCAAACCGACCAGCAACGCGGAAATTCCCGAGCGTGCCGCCGCTTGCATGACTGGCGCAATGTCCGGCGCCGCCCATTTGATCATCACCTGCTGCACGCCCCAGATCAGGCAAAGACCGATCATCACTTGCAGGGCAAAACTGTCGGCATTGCGCCGCTCGACACTCACCGCAACACCTCGAATACACACAACATGGCAGGCCATCCAATGGTCAGAAAACAGTGTCGAGGATTATCAATGACTCGAGCGCAAAAAGCCGTCTGGAAAAGACATTTTGTGCTTCATTGGCGCCAGTGGTGAATGGCTGTCGGCTACGCCGTCATTCGCGAACGAGCTCGCTCCCACTTTGGAATGCGTTCGCCTGTGGGAGCGAGCCTGCTCGCGAAGAGGCCGGCATTGCCAACCCAGACTACCGATCAGATATGCCAAACCGTTTAGCCAACAAAAACCCGACGCTACAAGCCACAGCAGTAGCAAACGTCCCCCACGCCCAATCCATCAGCGTCACCTGCACCGACCAGCCACGCAACGTCGCCCAATTGGTCAGGTCATAGGTGCCATAAGCCACCAGCCCCAACAACGCGCCCCGCTTCGCCGCCCACTGCCAGGTCGCCGCAGGCAGCACCACAAACACCACGCAGCCAAAAACATACAGGCAATAAAAAACCGCTGCAGGAATCAGCAGCGGTTTTTCGAGCATCAGCGGGCCGAGCAGTTCGCGATAGGTCGGCGCCATCAACAGGCCGAGCCAGATACCATCGAGCAATAAAAACATCACCAGTGTGGCGACGTAGGCAATCAGCGTTTTTTTCATCGACCCGATCTCGTGTGTGTCCCATGCAAGATGGGCCACCCAAGGCTCAGGTTAGTTCAATGCGATCAGCATGAATAACGATCTTGCCTTCCTTGTACAGCGAGCCGATGGCCTTCTTGAAGTTGCCTTTGCTGACGCCAAACAGGCTGCTGATCAACGCTGGATCGCTCTTGTCGCTGACCGGCAACGTGCCGCTGTTGTCACGCAACTTGGCGAGGATCTTCGAGTTCAGGCTGCTCGCAGCTTCCTGGCCAACCGGTTGCAGGCTCAGGGCGATCTTGCCGTCGGCACGCACTTCCTTGATGTAGCCCTTCTCAAGCATGCCGGCGCGCATGAACTTGAAGATCTCATTCTTGTGAATCAGACCCCAGTGCTTGTTGTTGATGATCGCCTTGAAGCCCATGTCGGTGGCTTCGGCAACCAGCAGATCAACTTCCTGACCCTGACTGTAATTGGCCGGAGTCTTGTCGAGGTAGCGATCCAGTCGCGCAGTGGCGGTGATACGGCGGGTGTGCTTGTCGAGGTAGACATGCACCACGCAGTATTCGCCGGCGGTCATCTGGCGCTTCTCTTCGGAATACGGCAGCAACAAATCCTTCGGCAGCCCCCAATCGAGGAACACACCGATGCTGTTGACTTCAACGACTTTCAGACTGGCAAATTCGCCGACCTGCACTTTCGGTTTTTCCGTGGTGGCGAGAAGTTTGTCTTCGCTGTCCAGATAAACAAAAACGTTGAGCCAATCTTCATCTTCGGTCGGAATATCTTTCGGGATATAACGATTAGGCAAAAGAATCTCGCCATCGGCACCGCCATCCAGATATAAACCGAAGTTAGTGTGTTTAACCACTTGCAAACTGTTGTAACGCCCGACTAAAGCCATTTCCAGAACCCTCATTGCGTGGGCGGCATTCTACCCGTTTTTATCGTGGCCGTCGGGTGACAGATCGGCACGCTTGTGAAACCGGTTCAACACCTTGATTTTCCTCGGGCGCAGCCGGGCCGAGGTGCCGCTCGTCAGACAGGCACGAACGCTCATGACTGAATATTTCAATGCACGCGCACATAGATGTTGTTATTTAAAACAGCAGGTTAGCCGGATATTTCGAATATTGGATCGAGAATAATGCAGCAATGCGGTTGGTTATTCCGGGGGATATTTACCAAGCAATTGTCAAGTTATTCCTGTACGATGCCTGGCCGAGTTACTTTTCTACAGGTTAATGGCCGCCATGCGTGTAAAAGCATCCTCCAGCAAAGCAAAGCCAGCTCCAGCCGTTGAAACCAGCGAATCGATCAACGATCAGATCGCAGCGTTTCTCAAGTCTGGTGGCGAGATCCAGCAAATTGCCAAAGGCGTCAGTGGCCAGACATTCGGCCCGTCCAAGCAGATCAGCCTGGGCAAGAAGTAACACCGGTTTTACACCCGTCCAGAGGCGCTTTGAGCTTTGAAGCGCCTGGACTGGCACCGCGTAACCTCCCTCCTTTTTAAACAAAATTCCTTGTGAATCGACGAACGGCCTTCAATGCCGATCATTCGCCGGTATCCTTGCACGCGTCTAGATCAAGCGTTTCAGCAGGCCCGCCTTCCTGCGCTCGCTGTTCATGGAGTGACGCATGCGCAAATCTTCCTGTTTATTGCTCGTAAGCCTGATAGTCGGCTCGACCGCGCACGCGCAGATTTTCCAGCGTGAACTCGGCGACTTCGATCTCAAACTCGGTACCACGCCCACGCGCAGCATGGCTCAAGGCCTGGTCAAACCGGCAGCCGTCGGTTCGTTCCATGGCGGCCTCGACCTGAGCCACGACAGCGGCCTCTATGTCGGCCAGTACGCACCGAGCATGGGCATCTCCCCGGGCAAGAACCTCGAAATCGACTCCTACGTCGGATTTAAACAGCCTTTCGATCAGACCCTCGGCTATGAAGTCGGCATGATCCACTACAGCTATCCCAAGGTAGATACTCTCGACAGCCAGGAGCTGTTCGGTGGCCTGACCTTGCTCGGTAGTCGTTTCGGCGTGGCCTTCAGCAATGACCCGGATAAACAGAACAACACGTTGTTTGCCGATCTTGGCGGCAACCAGCCATTCGGCATCGGCGTCAGCATGAAATACACCACCCACCAACTGAACACGCCAGTGGCCGTGGACGGTGGTTATGTCGGCAGTTTTACCGATTGGTCGGTGAAATTGTCGCGACCGTTCATGGGCGTCGACCTCGATCTGATCTACAGCGACTCCAGTCTGAGCGGCAGCGATTGTTCGGCCTACTCCGGGCACAACAGCGAATGCGACGGCCTCGTCACCCTCAAGGCTGCGCGCGCGTTCTATTGATCGGCTGAACTGCCGGGTTCATTCTGCGTTCACATAGGAATCAGTTCCTCGAAGCCAGGCTCACGCAAGGATTCGCCCATGTCTCGCTGGTTCAAACAGATCGCCGCGCTACTGATCTTCACCCTCGCCCTCGGCGCTTGCAGCCGTGTCGGCCTGGCCTATCGCAACCTCGACGTGATCATTCCATGGACGCTCAGCGACTATCTGGACATGAACGGCGAGCAGAAAGACTGGTTCAACGAACGCCTCAAGGACCACCTGAGCTGGCATTGCACCACGCAATTGCCGGGCTATCTGGACTGGCTTGATCGCCTGCAGACCATGGTCGAATCCAATCAGGTCACCGATGCCGCGTTACAGGCGCGCACTGCGGAAGCCAAGCAGGCGATTGCCGAAACCGCTCGAGAGATCACCCCGTCGGCGATCGAGTTGCTGCAAGGGCTGGATGACAAGCAAGTGGCCGAGATGAATGATGCGTTCGCCAAGGATCTGCGCAAGCGTCAGCAGGAATACCTCAAGCCGCCGCTTGATCAGCAAATTGCCGAGCGCGGCGCACGCATGGTTAAACGTCTGAACGACTGGCTGGGGCCATTGAGCGCCACTCAAGAACAGCGGGTCATGGCGTGGTCGACCGCGCTGGGCGATCAGTACACGCAATGGATCGCCAATCGCGCCCATTGGCAAAAGCAATTCAGTGCAGCCGTCGCGCAACGCAAAAGCCCCGAATTCCCACAGAGAATCGAGACGCTTCTGGTCAATCGCGAGAGTTTATGGACAGCCGATTACCGCAAGGCCTTCGCCGAAACTGAAGCACAAGGACGATCTCTGGCGGTGGACTTGATGGCCGAAAGTACGCCGCAACAACGTCAGCGGTTGTTAAAGAAAATCGAAGGAGTGCGCAAAGACTTCAACGAGCTCAAATGCCTCAAGGCCGCGCAAAAAACCTGAAGACACCTACATCCAATTGTAGGAGTGAGCTTGCTCGCGATAGCGGTATTCCAGTGACATCAATGTTGACTGGAACACCGCTATCGCGAGCAGGCTCACTCCTACAGGGGATCTGCGTAAACTCAGGCGATCTGGGCTTTAGACGCCACTTCCTCAAAGGTCGCCTCGGCCAGCGCATCCTCTTGCTCATCCAGCACCTGACGCGGGTGATCGTTGCCGGGAATGCTGCTGTCGATCAGGCTCAGCAGGCTGGAACCGCGAGGCGTCAGAACAAAATTGTTTCCCGTGCTGCCCTCCTCATCCGGACGCGGTGCGATGTAGCCGCGCAACAGCAGCAACCGTTCATAATCGCAGGCCAGCGTTTTCAGATGATCCAGATTCTCGATCGGCTCGCCGGCGCTGGCTTTCGCCGCCGCATAGTCTTCGGCGTAGGCTCGAGGGGCAAAACTGTGGCCGGCACTGTTCTGCACTTCATGCAGCAAGCGTTCAATCAAATCCCAATTATATTTCGTCATCCTGATACAACCTCCGGTGCGCGTGATTTATGGCGCGTTCATAGGTTGTGACCGGAGTGGCTCGCAGCCGTTCAGCCGCATTTCCCGCAGCGACCGACCGGCGGTCTGTCGATTTGCAGCAGGGTTAAACGACTAGTCTGAAACAGACGGTTTCAACCCCGCAGGAGAAATCATCATGAACGTTGAGAATCATCCGGTGGTATCGCGCGAAGAATGGCTCGCCGCCCGTAAGCAGCATCTGGCCCATGAGAAAGCTTTCACCAAGGAACGCGATCGCCTCAGCGCCGAGCGTCGAGCCTTACCATGGGTGAAGGTCGACAAGGACTACCACTTCCAGGGTCCGAACGGCGAGTTGAAACTGGCTGACCTGTTTGGCAAACACAGCCAATTGGTGGTTTACCACTTCATGTTTGCCAAGGACTGGGAGGAAGGTTGCCAGGGTTGCTCGTTCCTCAGCGACCACATTGATGGCGCCAACCAGCATCTGGCTCATCACGACATCGCGGTGGTAGCTGTGTCCCATGCGCCCTTCAACGAATTCCAGGCGTTTAAACAACGGATGGGCTGGAAGTTTGACTGGGTGTCGTCAGAGGGTTGCGACTTCAACTATGACTTCGGCGTTTGTGCCCGGGCTGAGGATGTCGCGGCGGGAAAGGCTACGTACAACTACGAAAAGACTGACAGTGCTGAGGAGGAAATGCCGGGGTTGAGTGTGTTTTATCGCGATGAGGCCGGGGAGATTTTCCACACCTACTCGACCTACGCTCGCGGTCTCGACATGCTGGTCGGCGCCTATAACTACCTCGACCTCACGCCCAAGGGCAGGAATGAAGACGAGATCATGGAGTGGGTGCGGCATCACGATCGCTATGAGCTAGCGACAAAATCCAGTTGCTGCCACGGTAAATGAAAGCCTTTTTGTGGGAGGGAGCTTGCTCGCGCCCATAGAGTCTGAACTTTTCGCCAGTTTCGCCGCTCAACCGGTTAACCCGCCTTAACCGGAACTGAGGCCTGCCCATGAAAACCCTGATCAAGCTCACCCTCGCCGCCACCTTGGCCTGCGCCCTGCCCGTCTGGGCCTGCACGCCGGAGGAAGCCACCGAAAAGCGCGAACAACTGGCCAAGGAAGTCGCCAAGCTCACCGAACAGAATCCGGCCAAGGCCAAGGAGATCAACGCCGAGTTGCAGAAGATGGATCTGGGCACGGCCAGTGCCGATCTGCCGGATAAATGTCAGTTGATTGATCAGCGGTTGAAAGAGTTGGGCACGGCGGAGAAAAAAGCGGAAAGCTAAAAGCCAGATCAAAAGATCGCAGCTTGCGGCAGCTCCTACATCGATCCCTGTAGGAACGGCCGAAGGCTGCGATCTTTTGCTTATGGAAATGCATTAATGCATTTATTTATTTGCATTAACGCATATCCACATCTACGGTTACATCGAGCAACGAGATCGGAACCCGCCATATGACATGGCAACCCGTGAACACCGATCGCTCGGCAACACCGCAACACCCACACAAGCTGGACGCTTGTTTTCACTCATGGAGGATTGAAAAATGTTAACAACAGCAGCAACACAATTCACCGGCGAATCACTGCCAAGGTGCCTGGCCGGTCACCTGCGCGACCCGCAACTCGCCGAAGTCGAAGCCGCTGAACAGCTCAGCGCCCGCGCCGCTGGCAGCCTTAACTTCAATATGCAGAAACAGACCCAGACCAACTGGTGCTGGGCCGCCGTGTCCGCTTCGGTCGGCAACTATTACGGCACCGGCAACTGGACGCAGTGCGGCGTGGCCAGCACCCAACTGGACCGCAATTGCTGCAATCAGCCGGGGCCGTGCAACGTCTACGGCTATCTGGATTCCGCTCTGCAAACCACTCGCAGCTACAACGGCATGAATCAGGGCTCGCTGCAGATGTCGGCCATCCGTAACCAGATCAGCATGGGCCGCCCGGTCGGACTGCGCTGCGCCTGGTACGGCGGTGGTGCGCACTTCCTGACGATCTACGGCACCAACGGCGATTACGTATTGGTTGCAGACTCCATCTACGGCTATTCGACCCGCGCGCTGAACGCGTTCCCCCGCGCCTACAACGGCGGCGGCAACTGGACCCACACTTACTTCACCGTGAAAAACTAGGAGGGCGAGATCATGCAACTGACTTATCCAAAGGCGCCTTCCAACGGCGTACAGACCTTGCGCCCGGCGCTGCAAGCGGCACTGCAAACCCAAGGCTTTGGCGCCAATCGCCAATTCGCCAACGCAGCACCTGCGAAGATCAGCCTCAGCGAGGCCTATCGCGGCTACTCGCTGAATCTGGAAGACCTGAGCCAAAGCAAAGGTCTGAAAGACGCACGAATCGGCGACTGGCATTACCTGGTGTTTGCCGACGGCGTGACGATTGCCGATGCGCAACTGGCCGAGGTGCGCGGGCATGTCGAATTCGCCTCGTTGAACCACGGCGATCACGCCGCCGCTACGGTGGCTGCGCTGAAACTGGCGGAACAAGCGCCGCAATTGCAGGGTAAAACCGTTGAGCTGCGCGTGCTGTTTGTCTCGGCACTGCACGTTGTCGCAATCTGGCTGCACGCCGACGGTGAGGACGTGCTGATCCCGATCGAGCCGACGCCGAAGGAGCTGGCGGTCACGCGGTTGTACAGCGAGGCAGCCTTGCTCGCAGCATTGAAGCCGGCGGCCGATCAAGCCAAACGGCGCTTTGATGCCGACACCAGTGGTCAGCTCGGCAACTGATGGACGAAAAAAACCCGGACACTGTCCGGGTTTTTTATGCACGCTTGAAACGCCTTACTCAGCCGCAGGCTCTGCTGGCTTGCGACGCTTGAGCGGTGCCATGCCGTCGCTGCTCACCAACGAGTCAGGCTTCGGACGATTGACGCTCTTGCGCTTGGTCGGCGTCTTGGCGGCAGTTTTCTTCTTGTCACCCTTGGCGTCGGTCTTTTTCTTCTTCACACCAACGGCTTTGCCCGAGGCCTTGACCTTTTTCGGTCCGCCGTAGGTGCCTTTGACTTCCTTGATGGTGCGGCGCTCGAAGCTCTGCTTCAGGTAGCGCTCGATGCTCGACATCAGGTTCCAGTCGCCGTGGCAGATCAACGAGATCGCCAGACCGTCGTTGCCGGCACGACCGGTACGGCCGATGCGGTGCACGTATTCGTCGCCGCTGCGTGGCATGTCGAAGTTGATCACCAGATCCAGGCCATCAACGTCCAGACCACGGGCCGCGACGTCGGTGGCGACCAGAATCTTCACGCCGCCCTGCTTCAGACGGTCGATCGCCAGTTTGCGATCCTTCTGGTCTTTCTCGCCGTGCAACACGAACGCTTTGTATTCCTGAGCCACGAGGCGGCCGTAGATGCGGTCGGCCATGGCGCGGGTGTTGGTGAAGACGATGGCCTTCTGGTAGGTCTCGTTGGCCAGCAGCCAGTTCACAATCTGCTCTTTGTGCTGATTGTGGTCGGCGGTGATGATCTGCTGACGGGTGGTCGAGTTCAGCTGGCTGACCGCGTTGAGCTGCAAGTGCTCAGGGTTGTTCAGTACCTTGCCGATCATCTCGCGCAGGCCGGAACCACCGGTGGTGGCGGAGAACAGCATGGTCTGCTGACGGTTCGGGCATTCGTCAACCAGACGCTGTACGTCTTCGGCGAAGCCCATGTCGAGCATGCGGTCAGCTTCGTCGAGCACCAGCACTTCGACTTCTTTGAGGTCGAGGTTGCCGGCGTTGAGTTGCTCGATCATCCGGCCCGGGGTGCCGATGAGGATGTCCGGCACTTTGCGCAGCATCGCGGCCTGGACCTTGAAGTCTTCACCGCCGGTGATCAGGCCGGACTTGATGAAAGTGAACTGCGAAAAGCGCTCAACTTCCTTCAGCGTCTGCTGGGCCAGCTCGCGAGTCGGCAGCAGGATCAGCGTCTTGATGCTGACGCGAACCTTGGCCGGGCCGATCAGGCGATTGAGGATTGGCAGTACGAAAGCGGCGGTTTTGCCGCTACCGGTTTGCGCCGTCACCCGCAGATCACGCCCTTGGAGCGCCAGCGGGATGGCCGCGGCTTGCACAGGCGTTGGCTCGACAAATTTCAGCTCGGCCACAGCTTTAAGCAGGCGTTCGTGCAGGGCGAATTGGGAAAACACGGGTGCTACCTCGAAGATATGCAAAAAAACAGCTGCATAGGTTACCGGTTTCGAGCGCTCAGGCCGAGTTTCTTTATACAAACGGACGTAATCAGTGGCTTTTTTGTTGCTCGATTTGTCTTCAACGGTAATACACGGCGTCTTAAATGCTCTAATCGCCCATCGCGTCTTACAGAAGAATCGTTGCTCATATGGATTTCAAACAGCTCTGGCACAACGCCCAAGACCTCTGGGGCACCCTCGAACAGCATCCGTTCTTGCAGGCTGGCCTCGCACTGACCGTGCTATTGGTCATCGCACTGGTGCTCGGACGAGTGGCGCGTTACCTGATCCTGCACGCCAGCCGCATGCTCGGACGCCAGCCGGCGTTGCACTGGATCAATGACTTTCGCCATAACAAGGTGTTTCAGCGTGTGGCGCAGATGACGCCATCGCTGGTCATCCAGTTCGGCCTGCATCTGGTGCCGGAACTGAACAAAACCGCGATGACCTTTCTCGGCAACGTCGCGTTGTCGTTCACCATTCTGTTCCTGCTGCTCTCGGTCAGCGCTCTGCTCAATGCCCTGCTCGACATCTATGCGCGTACCGAACATGCGCGTACACGTTCGATCAAAGGCTACGTGCAACTGGCAAAAATGGTCTTGTACGTATTCGGCGCGATCATCATCGTCGCCACATTGATCGACCGTTCGCCGCTGTTGCTGCTCTCCGGTCTGGGTGCAATGTCGGCGGTGATTCTGTTGGTCTACAAGGACACCCTGCTGTCGTTTGTCGCCAGTGTGCAGTTGACCAGCAACGACATGTTGCGCGTGGGTGACTGGATCGAGATGCCACAAGTCGGCGCCGACGGCGATGTGGTCGACATCACCCTGCACACGGTCAAGGTGCAGAACTTCGACAAGACCATCGTTTCGATCCCGACCTGGCGGCTGATGTCCGAGTCGTTCAAGAACTGGCGCGGCATGCAGCAGTCCGGCGGGCGGCGGATCAAGCGCAGCCTGTTCATCGACGCCAGCGGTGTGCGTTTCATCCGCGATGACGAAGAGGAAAAGCTCTCCCAGGTGCACCTGCTCACCGACTACATGAGCCGCAAAAAAGCCGAGCTCAAGGCATGGAACGAGGCGCAGGGCAATGTCGCGGCGATGTCGGCCAACCGCCGGCGCATGACCAACATCGGCACGTTTCGCGCCTATGCACTGGCGTATCTGAAGAGTCATCCGGAGATTCAGCCGAACATGACCTGCATGGTGCGGCAGATGCAGACCACGGCGCAGGGTATTCCGCTGGAGATTTACTGCTTCACCCGCACCACGGTGTGGGCCGATTACGAGCGGATTCAGGGCGATATTTTCGATTATCTGCTGGCGGTGTTGCCGGAGTTCGGGCTGAGTCTGTATCAGCAGCCGAGTGGTGGGGATTTGCGTTCCGGGTTGCTGCCGGCGGTACTTGGCGCGGCGAGCATTCCCGAACCACAGAAACACCTCATGTAACCCAAAGATCAAATGTGGGAGCGAGCCTGCTCGCGAATGCAATGTGTCAGTCGACCCATACTTATCTGACCCAGCGCCTTCGCGAGCAGGCTCGCTCCCACAGGGGTTATGCAGCGACCGTTTTTTTTCGGATGCCCAGTCGGCTGATCCATACGGCGGCAAGGATGACGCTGCCACCGAGGAACAATCTTCCAAGTTCCTCATGCTGATTCCAGATCAGCAGATTCAGCAGCAACCCCACCGGCACATGCAGATTGTTCATCACCGCCAGCGTGCCGCCGTTGACCATGCACGCACCCTTGTTCCACCAGTACATGCCCAGCGCGGTCGAGACCAGGCCGAGGAACAGCAACACGCCCCATTGCAGCGGCGCTTCCGGGAGGAAGTTGGCTTTTCCGAACATCAGGAATGCCGGCAGCACCACCGCCAGCGCGCCGAGGTAGAAGAAGCCAAAACGGCGGTAATGCGGCAGGTCGCTCGGGTGTTTCGCCACCAGATGCTTGTACATCACCTGCCCTGCCGCGTAGGTGAAGTTGGCCAGTTGCAGCAGCAGGAAGCCCATGAAGAAGTCCGGGCTGATGCTGTCGAAACGAATCACCGCCGCCCCGCCCACCGCCACTAACGCGGCGATCAGCGCCCACGGGTTGAAGCGTCGGTTCAGCGCATCCTCGATCAACGTCACGTGCAGCGGCGTGAGGATGGTGAACAGCAACACTTCCGGCACCGTCAGCACGCGGAAGCTCAGGTAGAGGCAGACGTAAGTTACGCCAAACTGCAAGGCGCCGATCATCAGCATGCCGCGCATAAACGAAGGTTCGACCGAGCGCCAGCGGGTCAACGGAATGAACACCAGCCCCGCCAGCACCACGCGCACCAGCACCGCGAAATAACTGTCGACGTGACCGGCCAGGTATTCGCCGATCAGACTGAAGGAAAACGCCTGGATCAGCGTGACAAAAAGTAGATAGCCCATGCTCGCCCCTAATTTGAATGGCGGCGACGATAGCGGTTTTCTGGTCTCACTGCGAATAGCCCGAAACACAACATTCCCTTGTGGGAGCGAGCCTGCTCGCGAAAGCAGAGTGTCAGACGGCAGATACTTGTCTGTTACGCCGCTTTCGCGAGCAGGCTCGCTCCCACCAGGAGTTTTGCGTCGTTCAAAAAATACAGACAAAAAAAAGCCCGATCTCGCTAATGCGTTCAATCGGGCTACAGCACTCAGGAGCAACAAGTGCAAAGGGAGGTTCGATGCGCGTAGAGCCTTGAAGGGGTTGCGCCAGGTCACTTAAACAATCGGCGATTATCTGGGGATTAACCTATCAAGCGACCTGGGACAGCTTGGCATTGGCCTGATTCAGGCCCTTCTCCTGAAAGTCGCCACCGAGGTTCATGCCCTCGGCGTGAATGAACGTCACGTCGTTGATGCCGATGAAGCCCATGACCTGACGCAGGTACGGTTCCTGATGGTCGGCCGGGCCGCCGGCGTAGATGCCGCCGCGAGCGGTGAGCACGTAGGCACGTTTGCCGCTGAGCAGGCCTTGGGGGCCGGTTTCGGTGTACTTGAAGGTCACGCCGGCACGCAGCACGTGGTCGAGCCAGGCCTTGAGGGTGCTCGGGATGGCGAAGTTGTACATCGGCGCGGCCATCACCAGTACGTCGGCGGCGAGCAACTCATCGGTCAATTCGTTGGAACGATCCAGCGACGATTGCTCGTTGGCGTTGCGCTGATCGGCAGGCTTCATCCAGCCACCCAACAGATTGCTGTCCAGGTGTGGCACCGGGTTCACGGCGAGGTCACGCACAGTGATCTGATCGTTGGGATGCGCTGCTTTCCACTGACTGATGAAAGTCTGGGTCAGTTGACGGGAAACCGAGTCTTGCTGGCGGGCGCTGCTTTCGATGATCAGAACGCGGGACATGGTGTGTAGCCTCCATCCGAGAATGTTGTAGGTCGATGGAGTGAAGGTTAAACAGAGTCGAATCGATGAAAAAGCGCAAATAATTGCTGCAAAGCATCGAATAATTCGTTTAGATGCTGACACACACCTTGTAGGAGTGAGCCTGCTCGCGATAGCGGTGTGTCAGTTAACACAGATGTATCTGACACACCGCTATCGCGAGCAGGCTCACTCCTACAAGGGATCGACCGTTATTTCGGGGTGCAGGTCAGTTTGATGCGCAGCTTGATGATCTCGCGGGTGAACTTGGCCGTGGCGTTTTTATGTTTGCCGGCCGGTACCTCGATCGTGCGGGTGCGCGGTGCTTCCGGGCCATTGCTGAACACCGCTTTGCAGGCCGCATCGACGTCACCGTAGTTAGCCACCCGGATGGAGCCGATGTCGTTATCGGTGTCGAAGGTCTCGTAATCGATCTTCATGCCGTTGAGATCCTTCTGCACATCGATCGGGTAAGCAAAAGCAGTCAGCGGAAGCAGCGCCAGCAGCACACAACAGAATTTTTTCATTCGGCAGTCTCCATGAGGGACGGCCAGCTTAGGACAAGAGGAGCTATTGATGAAAGCGCCCCGCGTGACCCTTGATCAATGGCGAACATTGCAGGCCGTGGTCGACCACGGCGGATTCGCCCAGGCCGCCGAGGCCTTGCACCGTTCGCAATCGTCGGTGAGTTACACCGTCGCCCGCATGCAGGACCAGCTCGGCGTGCCGTTGCTGCGGATCGACGGGCGCAAAGCCGTGCTCACCGAAGCCGGCGGCGTGTTGCTGCGTCGTTCGCGACAATTGGTGAAACAGGCCAGCCAACTGGAAGACCTCGCCCATCACATGGAGCAAGGCTGGGAAGCCGAAGTGCGGCTGGTGGTCGATGCGGCCTACCCGAGCGCACGCATCGTTCGCGCACTGACCGCGTTCATGCCGCAGAGTCGCGGCTGCCGCGTGCGCCTGCGTGAGGAAGTGTTGTCGGGTGTTGAAGAAGTGCTGCTCGAAGGCGTGGCCGATTTGGCCATCACCGGCCTGAGCATTCCCGGTTACCTCGGCGCGGAATTGAGTGACGTCGAGTTTGTCGCCGTCGCCCACCCCGATCACCCGCTGCACCGGCTCAACCGTGAACTGAGCTTTCAGGATCTGGAAACCCAGATGCAAGTGGTGATCCGCGACTCCGGCCGCCAGCAACCACGGGATGTCGGCTGGCTCGGCGCCGAACAGCGCTGGACCGTTGGCAGCCTCGCCACGGCGGCCACGTTCGTCAGCAGCGGCCTCGGTTTTGCCTGGCTGCCTCGCCACATGATTGAACGAGAGCTGAAGGATGGCTCGCTCAAGCTGCTACCGTTGGACAGGGGCGGCAACCGCAATTCCAGCTTCTATCTGTATTCGAACAAGGACAAGCCCCTGGGCCCGGCCACGCAAATCCTCATCGAACTGCTGCGTACCTTCGACACCTTGCCGCTGGACGCACCGTTCGCCGCCCCTGAACAAGCCTGACACGGAGTTCACCGATGGCCTGGTTCGAACATGAAGGTTGCAACCTGCACTACGAGGAATATGGCCACGGTACGCCGTTGCTGCTGGTTCACGGGCTCGGTTCGAGCACGCTGGATTGGGAAATGCAGATCCCGGCGCTGGCCGCGCACTATCGGGTGATCGTCCCGGATGTTCGGGGCCACGGGCGTTCGGACAAACCGCGCGAGCGCTACAGCATCGCCGGTTTCAGCAACGACCTGCTGGCGTTGATCGAGCACTTGAACCTCGGCCCGGTGCATTACGTCGGGCTGTCGATGGGCGGCATGATCGGCTTCCAGTTCGGCGTCGATCATCCGCAAATGCTCAAGAGCCTGACCATCGTCAACAGTGCGCCCGAGGTCAAAATCCGCAGCCGCGACGACTACTGGCAGTGGTTCAAACGCTGGAGCCTGATGCGACTGCTGAGCCTCGCGACCATCGGCAAAGCCCTCGGCGGTAAACTTTTTCCGAAACCGGAACAGGCGGATCTGCGACAGAAAATGGCCGAACGCTGGGCAAAAAACGACAAACGTGCTTATCTCGCCAGCTTCGATGCGATTGTTGGCTGGGGCGTTCAGGAACGACTTTCCCGAGTGTCCTGTCCAACGCTCGTCATCAGCGCCGACCGTGACTACACACCGGTGGCACTGAAAGAAACCTATGTAAAACTGCTGCCGAATGCGCGGCTGGTGGTGATCGCCGATTCGCGCCACGCCACCCCGCTCGATCAACCCGAACGTTTCAATCAAACGCTGCTGGAGTTTCTCGCCGCAGCCGATATTCAATCTCAGGATCACTGACCCATGTTGAAAAAACTCGCCCTCGCCGCTGGTACTGTGCTGTTTGCCGCCAACCTGATGGCTGCCACGCCAGCCAAGGCACCGCACGTGCTGCTGGACACCACCAACGGCCAGATCGAAATCGAACTGGATCCGGTCAAGGCACCGATCAGCACCAAGAACTTTCTCGATTACGTCAACAGCGGCTTCTACAACAACACGATTTTCCACCGTGTGATCCCGGGCTTTATGGTCCAGGGCGGTGGTTTCACTCAACAGATGCAGCAGAAAGAAACCAAGGCTCCAATCAAGAACGAACACAAAAACGGTCTGGCTAACGTTCGTGGCACCTTGTCCATGGCTCGCACTTCCGTACCTGATTCGGCGACCAGCCAGTTCTTCATCAACGTCAAGGACAACGACTTCCTCGACCAGGGCGATGGCTACGCAGTATTCGGCAAAGTGGTCAAAGGTATGGACGTCGTTGACATCATCGTCAACTCGCCGACCACCACCAAACAAGGCATGCAAAATGTGCCTTCCGACCCTGTCTTCATCAAGTCGGCCAAAGTCATCGACTAAGCTGTACAGGGCGTATCGAGCGGCGCTGGCCTGATCCCGCGCGCCGCTCACACCGATAAAAGGAGAGCCCGTTCCCCGGGCGGTTATCTGATGCTCTATCGCCGTTTCGAACAACTGATCGACGTGTTCCGCGACGCCCCCACGGCATCCCCGCCGGATCGCGTGCTGCCCTTCTACACCTATTACCTGAAGCAGGTCTGGCCGAGTTTTGCCGCCCTGCTCACCGTCGGACTGTTCGGCGCCTTGATCGAAGTGGCGTTGTTTAGCTACCTCAGTCGCATCATTGACCTCGCCCAAGGTGCACCGAATCCGAATTTCTTTCAGGAGCATGGCCTGG
The DNA here is from genome assembly GCF_054682705.1 of Pseudomonas sp. H1_D05. Taxonomy (NCBI): domain Bacteria; kingdom Pseudomonadati; phylum Pseudomonadota; class Gammaproteobacteria; order Pseudomonadales; family Pseudomonadaceae; genus Pseudomonas; species Pseudomonas sp. H1_D05. Next base: position 3,509,393 of record NZ_CP162825.1, on the reverse strand, counting down.
AATTGGCCTGGATGGCCGTGGTCGCGCTGATCTTGCGCCCGGTCTTTGTCGGCCTGCACGACCTGCTGGTGCACCAGACCCTGAGCCCGAGCATGACCAGCATGATCCGCTGGCAGAACCACAGCTACGTGCTCAAGCAGAGCCTTAACTTTTTCCAGAATGACTTCGCTGGTCGTATCGCCCAACGCATCATGCAGACGGGCAACTCGCTACGTGACTCTGCGGTGCAAGCAGTGGATGCGTTGTGGCATGTGCTGATCTACGCGATCAGCTCGCTGGTGCTGTTCGCCGAGGCGGACTGGCGCCTGATGATTCCGTTGCTGACGTGGATCGCCGCTTACATTGGCGCGCTCTGTTACTTCGTGCCGCGGGTCAAGGAGCGCTCGGTGGTGTCCTCCGATGCACGCTCCAAACTGATGGGGCGGATCGTCGATGGTTACACCAATATCGCCACCCTGAAGTTGTTCGCCCATACCAATTACGAGCAGCAATACGCCCGCGAAGCAATCGAAGAACAAACCGAAAAAGCCCAACTGGCGGGCCGCGTTGTGACCAGCATGGACATCGCCATTACCACCATGAACGGCCTGTTGATCGTCGGCACCACAGGCCTGGCCTTGTGGCTGTGGACGCAATCGCTGATCACTGTCGGGGCGATTGCCCTGGCAACCGGTCTGGTGATTCGCATCGTCAACATGTCCGGCTGGATCATGTGGGTGGTCACCGGCATTTTCGAAAACATCGGCATGGTCCAGGACGGCTTACAGACCATTTCGCAACCGGTCAGCGTCACCGATCACGAGCAAGCCAAACCGCTGGAAGTGGCCCGTGGCGAAGTGCGTTTCGAGCACGTGGATTTTCACTACGGCAAGAAGCGCGGGATCATCGGCGATCTCAATCTGAACATCAAACCGGGTGAGAAAATCGGTTTGATCGGGCCGTCCGGCGCCGGCAAATCGACGCTGGTCAATCTATTGCTGCGCCTGTACGACGTCGAGGGTGGGCGGATTCTGATTGATGGCCAGAACATCGCCGAAGTCGGTCAGGAAAGCCTGCGTGCACGGATCGGCATGATCACCCAGGACACCTCGCTGCTACACCGTTCGATCCGCGACAACTTGCTGTACGGCAAACCGGATGCGACCGATGCCGAGTTATGGGACGCGGTGCACAAAGCGCGCGCCGATGAGTTCATTCCGCTGCTGTCGGACGCCGAAGGGCGCACAGGCTTCGATGCGCATGTGGGTGAACGCGGGGTGAAACTGTCCGGTGGTCAGCGTCAGCGCATTGCGATTGCGCGAGTGCTGCTCAAGGACGCGCCGATCCTGATCATGGACGAAGCGACCTCGGCACTGGATTCGGAAGTCGAGGCGGCGATCCAGGAAAGCCTGGAAACCCTGATGCAGGGCAAAACTGTCATCGCGATTGCGCACCGACTCTCGACCATTGCCCGTATGGATCGGCTGGTGGTGCTGGAGAACGGCAAGATTGCCGAGAGCGGCACCCATGCCGAGCTGTTGGCCCATCGCGGTCTGTATGCACGACTTTGGGCGCACCAGACCGGAGGGTTTGTCGGCATAGATTGATGCACTGGACTTCCCTGTGGGAGCGAGCTTGCTCGCGAAAGCGTCGTATCAGTCGCCACTTGCGTTGCTGATCCACCGCTTTCGCGAGCAAGCTCGCTCCCACAATGGACATGCAACAGCTCACAAGGCCGCCACAGCCCGCAAACCAAGGGCGCTGGCGGTTTTTTTGTGGCTGCTGGAAATCCGCAGAAAGCCTGCTGTACTCAGCCAAGGTTTCGGTACGAAACCTGTCGTAAATCTGCAGGGATGCACAACTCGATGCAGTCTCGATAGCAGGGCTATCAAGGACGCCTCTCATGTCTCTGTTCAAACGTTCAGTCACTGAGTTGTTGGGTACGTTCTGGTTAGTATTGGGTGGTTGCGGCAGCGCGGTGATCGCCGCGTCTTCACCGTTGGGAATCGGGGTGCTGGGGGTGGCCCTGGCGTTTGGTCTGACGGTGCTGACCATGGCATTCGCCATCGGTCACATCAGCGGATGTCACCTAAACCCGGCCGTGTCGGTCGGTCTGTTCGTCGGCGGTCGGTTTCCGGCCAAAGAGTTGCCCGCCTACATCATCGCGCAGGTGCTTGGCGCGATTCTCGCGGCGGCGCTGATCGCGCATATCGCCAGCGGCAAGGAGGGTTTCGATATCGCTGCAGGCCTCGCTTCCAATGGTTATGGTGAGCATTCGCCGGGGAAGTATTCCATGGCGGCAGGGTTTGTGACCGAGCTGGTGATGACGGCGATGTTCGTGATCATCATTCTGGGCGCGACCGATAGACGCGCACCACCGGGGCTGGCACCGATCGCCATCGGCCTGGGCCTGACGCTGATTCACCTGATCTCGATTCCCGTCACCAACACCTCGGTGAACCCGGCCCGTAGCACGGGACCGGCACTGATGGTCGGCGGCTGGGCAATTGCGCAGTTATGGATGTTCTGGGTCGCACCGTTGATTGGCGCGGTGGTCGGTGGCGGGATCTATCGCTGGTTGGGCAAAGAAGAGTAGCCAAGGCATACACAAAACAAATGTGGGAGCGAGCTTGCTCGCGAAGGCGGTGTGTCAGCTGATATCCATGTCACTGCAACACCGCTTTCGCGAGCAAGCTCGCTCCCACAAGGGATCTAGGTTTGGCGATAAGGCAACGCGGTTTTCGCTTCTTCGGCATAAGCGAGGACGCCGGCGCGTTCCTGTTTCAGGAAATCCTTAACCGCCGCTTCCAACCCCGGATGACGCAAGTAATGCCATGAATGGGTGATCACCGGCTCGAAGCCACGAATCAACTTGTGCTCGCCCTGAGCGCCAGCATCGAAACGCTGATAACCCTGCGCGATCGCGTAATCCATGCCCTGATAAAAACAGGTCTCAAAGTGCAGTCGATCAAACTCTGCCAGACAGCCCCAATAGCGCCCGTAGAAACTGTCGCCACCGACCAGACTGAAGGCCATCGCCACCGGCCGTGAGCCTTGTTTGGCCAGTACCACGCGAATCGCCTCGGGCATGCGTTCGGCCAGCAGACTGAAAAACTCCCTCGTCAGATACGGCGTCTGGCGCCGCACCGCATAGGTGTTGGCGTAACAAGCGTAGACAAAATCCCACTGCGCCTCGTCCAGCTCGCGCCCCTCCAGCCATTCAAATTCAAACCCCTGCCCCGCCACTTGCTCGCGTTCCTTGCGCATCTGTTTGCGCTTGCGCGAACTGAGTACGTCGAGGAAATCCTGAAAGTCGCGATACCCGCGATTCTGCCAGTGATATTGACAGCCAATACGTTGCAGCCAGCCTGGTTGCTCGGCCATTGCAGCGTCGGTGAAAGGATCCGTGAAGTTGATGTGCGCGCTGGAAAGCCCTTCGATTTCCAGGTAACCGGGCAGGCTCTTGAGCAGCTCGAAACCGTCTTCGACATTGGCCGCCAACAAGCGCGGGCCGCTGACCGGGCTGAACGGCACGGCGCTCAACAGCTTGGGGTAGTAATCGATGCCGGCGCGGGCGCAGGCGTCGGCCCAGCCATGATCGAACACGTACTCGCCGTAGGAATGCCACTTGCGATAACTGGGCAGTGCGGCGATCAGTCGATCATCTTCAATATGCAGCAAATGCTCAGGTTGCCAGCCGGTGTGAGGGCCAACGCTGCCACTGTCTTCCAGTGCACTGAGAAAAGCGTGGCGCAGAAATGGCTGGCTTTCAGGCACCAGCGCATCCCAGGTTGCCGGAGCGATTTGCGACAGGTTTTGCAGGCATTGCAACGGCATCGACAGCTCTCCACAACAAGACTTCAGCGCCCGGCGAGTATCGCCGATTGCGTGGCATTGCACACCCGCAATCGGCCGACAGCGCTCTAGATCAATAGTTCAGGACAAATCGATATCGTCATCAACCTGCCATCACTGTGCCACTGCTCTGTCATAAACCATCGCGATACTGGCGCCTGTTTTTAGAGCGCCGGGTTCTACCCGGACACTGTTTTCCGACGCTCGAATCGTCGGTTGTGCCCCGGATGGTTGTGCCATCCCCTCTCATCTTCGGAGATTGCTATGCGTCTTGCTTCCACGAAAACTGCGGCGGCCCTGTGCGGTGGCTTGTTGCTGGCCATGAGTGTTCCGGCCAGTGCTGCAGTCGACGCCAAACTGCTCGACATGCTCAAGGCTAACGGTTCCATTTCCCAGGCGCAGTACATCGAACTGCAAACTGAACTGGCCAAGGATCAGAAGGCTCAGCAAATCGCGCAGCAGGCGCAGCAAGAGACCAACGAACAAGTCGCCGCTGTTGCGAAGAAAACCAACGAACAAAGCGTCTTCGACCAGAAACTCGCCTGGGCAGCCAAGACCCAATTCAAGGGCGATGTGCGTATCCGTCAGGAGACCATCAAGATCGACGGCGAACCGAACAACGGTGGCCGCGACAAGGACCGTCAGCGCATCCGCGCCCGTCTGGGTGCCTACACCGAAATCAACCCGCAAGTCGACACCGGTATCCGTATCGCCACCGGCGGCGGCGATGATGCCCGTTCGACCAACCAGGACCAGGACAACTACTTCGACAAGAAGCAGATCTGGCTGGATCTGGGCTACATCGACTACCACCCTGACCAGATCAAGAACCTGCACATCATCGGCGGCAAGATGCTCCAGCCGTGGGTCAGCATGGGCGACGTGATCTGGGATAGCGACATCAACCCGGAAGGTCTGGCCGTTACCTACAAATACCCGTTGGGCAGCAGCGCCGAACTGTTCGGCAGCCTGGGTAACTACAACCTCAAGGACAACGTTGACGGCGATGGCGTGCAATTCCGTCACGACCTGCGTCTGACCGCCGGCCAGTTGGGTAGCCGCTTCAACATCACTGACAACTTGAAAGTGACTCTGGGCGGTAGTGTCTATGCCTACCAGAACGACGAAGACAGCCGCTGCACCGGCACGTCCACACCGTGCGCACTGGCGGTCAACGGCAACTCGGCCAACAACGAATTCCGTCTGTATGAAGGCTTCAGCCAGGTCGACATCGGCGGTCTGCCAATGCCACTGTCGTTCTACGGTCAGTACGTGAAGAACAACGATGCCGTGACCGATCAGGACACCGCGTGGCTGTTGGGTGCCAAGTCGAAAGTCTTCGGCCTGAACCTCGATTACAACTATCGTGACGTGCAGCGCAACGCCGTAGTCGGCGCTTTCACCGACTCCGACTTCGCCAACGGCACCACCGGTTCCCGTGGCCACAAGTTCAAGGTCGGTTACGACATCGACAAGAACTTCGCCATTGGCGCTACCTACTTCCTGACCAAGGCCGATTTCGCCAGCCGTACTCAGCGTGACGCTGACGCCAACACCTTGCAGCTGGACGCGGAAGCCAAGTTCTAAGAAAACAGCTACAAGCTTCGAGCGACAAGCCGCAAGTCACGGCTCCCCTTGCGATTTGCCGATCGAAGCTGATTTTCCTGCAGCCCGGTGCAGTTACAGCGATCCCCATCATCCGTTCGCTGGCGCTGCACCGGGCTGTGTTTTTACGGGCTATCGTCCCGCCTCTGCGTAGCCAGACGCTCAGCCAGCGCGTCCACACCCTCTTCCGGTTTCTCCGGCATCGCCTTCAAGGTCGCTTGCATCAAACGCATCTGACGAATGAAACGCCGACAGTTCGGGCAAAACATCAGGTGATGGCGCACCATCAGTTTTTCACGAAAGCTCAATTGGCCATCGAGATAATCGCTGGAGCGCGCCACTTGTTCCTTACAGGTCAGCATTCCCCTGTCTCCTCAAAATGCTCCACGGTCGCGAAGACTTTCAGCCGCGCACGATGCAGCAGCACACGGACATTGGAGAGCGAGATCTCCAGAAGATTACAGATCTCCTCCAGCTCCAGCCCTTGGCGTTCGCGCAACAACAAAACGCTGCTTTGCAGTTCCGACAGGTTCAGCAGGGTGTGCTCCAGACAGTCACGCAATTCACCTTCGGTCAGCAAGGCTTCCGGGGTGTCCTGATGCCAGGCGAACGGGGCAACCAGCCAATGGCCGTCACCGGGAGAAAAGCGGTCATCGTCGATCGTGCCATGAGGTGACGGCAGATCATCCATCAACACTTCCCGGCGATTTTGTTTATAACGGCTTTTGGCCGAGTTGGCCGTGATGGTCAACAGCCAGGTCTTGAGACTGGAGCGGCCTTCGAAGCTGGCGATGTGGCGCACCACCGATAGCCAGGCATCCTGCACCACTTCTTCGACATGGCGCTGGCCGACAATCGCATACGCCACGGCGCGCATGGCGCTCTGATACGTCGTCACCAGTTCCTTGAAAGCCTTTTGCTCACCCGCCAGCAGGCGCGCAAGCAGTTGGGTGTCGTCAGCCGCCATCCAAAAATCTCCTTGTGCCGATTCCGAAAATGATAGCGGCAGGTCTTCACCTGCCGCCATTTCCGAAAAATTACAGCGTTTGAGCCGATTCGGATGTAGGAAAGGTCGGCGCGATCAGGTGGAAATTAAACCGATTTTCAACGCTTGCGCAGAATCACGCTACCGATCGAATAGCCTGCACCGAACGAACTCAACACCGCCAGCGAACCGGCAGCCAGATCATCCTGATACTTGTGGAACGCAATCACCGAACCCGCAGAGCTGGTATTGGCGTAGGTGTCGAGAATCACCGGGGCTTCTTCTTCAGTGGCTTCGCGACCCAGCAACTTGCGCACGATCAGGTGATTCATGCTCAGGTTGGCCTGGTGCAGCCAGAAGCGCTTCACGTCGCCGACGTTGAGCTGGTTCTCTTGCAGATGTTCGCCGATCAGCTCGGCAACCATCGGGCAGACATCCTTGAACACCTTGCGGCCTTCCTGCACGAACAGTTTGTCGCGGGCACCAATGCCCTCTTCCGCCGCGCGGTTGAGGAAACCGAAGTTGTTGCGGATGTTGTTGGAGAACTTGGTCAGCAGCTTGGTGCTGACCACATCGAACTGGTGTTTGGACGTCGCGGTCTCAGCGCGCTCGATGATCACTGCAGTCGCCGCATCGCCGAAGATGAAGTGGCTGTCGCGGTCACGGAAGTTCAGGTGACCGGTGCAGACTTCCGGGTTGACCATCAGGATCGCCCGGGCCTGGCCCAGTTGCACGCTGTTGGCGGCGGCCTGGATGCCGAAAGTCGCCGAGGAGCAGGCCACGTTCATGTCGAAACCGAAACCCTGAATGCCCAGGGCTTCCTGGACTTCGATGGCGATGGCCGGGTAGGCGCGCTGCAGGTTGGAACAGGCAACGATCACGCCGTCGATGTCGGCAGCAGTTTTGCCGGCACGTTGCAGGGCCTGTTCGGCAGCGCCGATAGCCATCTGGCAAAGCACCGACCATTCGTCGTTGGAACGCTCCGGCAGACGCGGGGCCATGCGTTGCGGATCGAGGATGCCGTCCTTGTCCATGACAAAGCGGCTCTTGATGCCTGAAGCTTTTTCGATGAACGCGGCGCTGGATTCGGTCAGGGCCTGGACTTCGCCGCGGGCAATGGCCTCGGCGTTGTCGGCGTTGAACTGGGCGACGTAGGCGTTGAAAGACTGCACCAGCTCTTCATTGGAGATGCTGTTGGCCGGGGTGTACAGGCCGGTGCCGCTGATGACGACGTTATGCATGGTCGTTTCTCTAATCTGTTCAGGCAGAAAGTGCTGGAACCGTCGTACCAACACACAAAGGGTCTATTCCCATCCGGGGGACGCAAACCTGGCATCGCTTTATTCCGTCGCGCGAACCGGGCGAAGGCTCTGGGTCGCGAAACCGGCGTTTATGGTCGCGAAGTTTGCCATAAACGCGGGGTTTTGGCGCCTTTCTCAAGCACAACCCAAATCCCAATGTGGGAGCGAGCCTGCTCGCGATTGCGTCGTATCAGTCGCTATTGCGTTGACTGACACTCTGCTTTCGCGAGCAGGCTCGCTCCCACAGGGGATTGCGTGCGGCTCAAGGTCAGGGTTCGACCTGGGTCCACTGCTTGTTCAGGCGTTTGTCGGAAATCGGGACCTTGGTGCCCAACTGCTGGGCGAACAGTGAGACCCGGTATTCCTCCAGCCACCAGCGATACAGCTCAAGCTGCGGATCGCGTTTGCCTTCCTGGGCATGTTTCGCCGCGCGAGTCTGGTATTGCCCCCAGAGGCCGGCGAGTTCGCCGCTCCAGACGCGATCCTTCTGCACCTGCGCGCCGAGCTTTTCGAAGCGCTGCTCGACCGCTTTCAGGTAACGCGGCAACTCCTTAAGCCACTGCATCGGCGTTTCGCGGACAAAACCCGGATACACCAGATTGTTGATTTGCTGCTTGATGTCATTGAGCGCCACGGCCTGGGCCAGATCGATCTTGCCCTTGAAGCGCTTTTGCAGGCCGTGCCACAGCTTGAGAATTTCCAGCGTCAGGCGCGCCACGCGTTCGGCGTGTTCAGTCCAGTTGCCGCGTTTGCGCTCGGCCAGTGCCGCCAAACCGGCGCCGTCGCGGGGCAGCGGGTCTTCGCCTTCGAGAATGCAGCTGTCGAGGCTCGCCAGCAGAATATCTTCAACCAGCGCATCAACCCGGCCCAACTCGCGATAGAGCAAGCCCAGCTCAGTCTGCCCCGGCAACTTGCCACGCAGGAACTTGGCCGGCTCCGCCAGTTGCTGCATCAATAACCGCTGCAAGGCGCGACGATGCTGGAATTCGGCCTCGGCCGGGGTCGAGAAGCGCCCTTCCTTGACCGTGCCGCCCTCTTCAACCAGCGCCGGATATACCGTCATCGACAGCCCGGCGATCTTCTGCTGAGTCTTCTCCGCGACCGGCGCGAAGACCTTGGCCTCCACCGGTTGCTGACTTTTCGCACTCTGCGGCACCGCCAGCGCGGCCTGACTGGCTTCGGCAAACCGTGCGGTCAGCTCGGCCAGATCGCGACCTTCGCCGAGGAATTTGCCTTGGCCGTCGACAATTTCCAGGTTCATCCGCAGATGTCCCTCGACGCCTTGCTCGGCTTCGGCCCACGCCTCGTCACTGACCCGCGCGCCAGTCATGCGCAGCAGTTCGCGACCGAGCGCTTGCGGCAACGAACCCTCGGCAAAGGTCATGCGTTGCAGCGCGGCTTTGATGAAGTCCGGCACCGGCACGAAGTTCTTGCGCAAGGCCTTCGGCAGGTTGCGCACAAGGGCGATGCACTTGGCCTCGATCAGCCCCGGCACCAGCCATTCCAGGCGTTCCGGTGGCAGCATCGGCAACAGCGGGGCCGGCACGCGCAGGGTCACGCCGTCGCGCGGATGATTGGGCTCGAAGTGATAAGTCAGCGCCAGTTCCAGATCGCCGATGTGCAGCGTGTCCGGGTAATCCCGCGCGGTGACTTCACTGGCTTCGCGGGCCAGCACGTCTTCTTCGCGCATGATCAACAACTGCGGATTCTTCTGGCTGTTGATGCGGTACCAACTGTCGAAGGTCGCGGTCTGGTGAATCTCCGCCGGCAACCGCGCGTCGTAGAACGCGTACAGGGTTTCTTCATCCGCGAGAATGTCGCGACGACGGGCCTTGGCTTCCAGTTCGTCGAGCTGTTCGAGCAACTGTTGGTTGGCGGTCAGGCACTTGGCTTTCGATTGAATCTCGCCACGCACCAAGCCTTCGCGAATGAACAACTCGCGAGAAACCACGGGATCCACCGGACCGTAATGCACCGGCCGGCGGCCGACCACGATCAGCCCGAACAGAGTGATCTGCTCGTAGGCCACGACCTGGCCGCGCTTCTTTTCCCAATGCGGTTCGAAGTGGTTTTTCTTGATCAGGTGCCCGGCCAGCGGCTCGATCCAGTCGGCGTCGATCTTGGCGACCATGCGTGCATAAAGCTTGGTGGTTTCCACCAGTTCGGCGGTCATCAGCCACTGCGGGCGCTTCTTGCCGATGCCCGACGACGGATGAATCCAGAAACGTCGCTGACGCGCGCCGAGGTAATCGCCATCCTCGGTTTTCTGACCGATCTGGCTGAGCAAGCCGACCAGCACCGCTTTGTGCAGTTTCGGGTAATCCGCCGGCTCTTTGTTGAGGCTCAGCTGCATGTCGCGGCAGATCAGGCTCAACTGCCGATGCGAGTCGCGCCACTCGCGCAGACGCAGATAGTTGAGGAAGTTCTTGCGGCACCAGTTACGCAACGGGCTGGCGGTCAGCGCCTGGCGCTGCTCTTCAAAACCGCGCCACAGATTGACCAGTCCGGCGAAGTCCGAATCGGTGTCCTTCCATTGCGCGTGGGCCTGATCGGCAGCTTGCTGACGCTCCGGCGGCCGCTCGCGCGGGTCTTGAATCGACATCGCACTGGCGACGATCAGCACTTCCTGCAAACTGCCGAGCTTGGCTGCCTCAAGCAGCATACGGCCCATGCGCGGGTCGACCGGCAGGCGCGCCAGTTGGCGACCGAGCGGGGTCAGCTGACTGTTGCGGTCAACCGCCGAGAGTTCTTGTAGCAGGTTGAAACCGTCGCTGATCGCCTTGCCATCCGGCGGCTCGATAAACGGGAACGCGGTGATCTCGCCGAGACGTAGATGCAGCATCTGCAGAATCACGGCAGCGAGGTTGGTGCGCAGAATCTCTGGATCGGTGAATTCCGGGCGCCCGTTAAAATCTTCTTCGCTGTACAGCCGAATACAAATGCCCGGCTCAACCCGACCGCAACGACCTTTACGCTGGTTGGCGCTGGCCTGGGAAATCGCCTCGATCGGCAGACGCTGGACCTTGGCACGGTAGCTGTAGCGGCTGATGCGCGCGGTGCCGCTGTCGATCACGTAACGAATGCCCGGCACAGTCAACGAGGTCTCGGCGACGTTGGTCGCCAGCACCACGCGACGGCCCGGGTGCGACTGGAAAATCCGCTGCTGCTCGGCCGGCGACAAGCGCGCGTACAGCGGCAGGATTTCCGTGTGTTTCAGTTGCGCCTTGCGCAGCATGTCGGCAGCGTCGCGAATCTCGCGCTCGCCGGGCAGGAATACCAGCACGTCTCCCGGACTGCGGCGTTCGCTGCGCTCGTAAGCAGCGATTTCGTCAAGGGTCGCGAGGATCGCTTGATCCACCGTCAGGTCATCCTCGACGCGGTTGCCCTCTTCGTCCTGCTCCAGGGTCAGCGGGCGATACCAGGTGTCCACCGGGAAGGTGCGGCCGGAGACTTCGACAATTGGCGCATCATCGAAGTGCTTGGAGAAGCGCTCCAGATCGATGGTCGCCGAAGTGATGATGACTTTCAGGTCCGGGCGACGCGGCAGCAGGGTTTTCAGGTAGCCGAGCAGGAAGTCGATGTTGAGGCTGCGTTCGTGGGCTTCGTCGACGATGATCGTGTCGTAGCGTTCGAGGTAGCGATCGTTCTGGGTTTCCGCCAGCAGAATACCGTCGGTCATCAGCTTGATCAGGGTGTTGGAATCGCTTTGATCCTCGAAACGCACCTGATAGCCGACCAGCGCACCAAGTGGCGTAGCGAGTTCTTCGGCGACCCGGCTGGCGACGCTGCGTGCAGCGATTCGACGCGGTTGGGTGTGGCCGATCAGACCGTGCTGGCCGCGACCGATTTCCAGACAGATTTTTGGCAACTGGGTGGTTTTACCCGAGCCGGTTTCGCCGGCGATGATCAGCACCTGGTGTTTTTCCAGCGCCTTCTTGATCTCGTCGCGCTTGGCCGCAATCGGCAGACTGTCGTCGTAACGAATCACCGGCAGGCTGGCCCGCCGTGCCAGCACCTGATCACAGGACGCCTGCATGCGCGTCACCCACTGGGCCAGTTTGGCCTCGTCGGGTTTCTTGCGCAGCTCAAGCAACTGCCGCCGCAGCCGGTGACGGTCGGCGAGCATGGCGTGATCGAGGTTCTTCAGCAGTTTGTCGATGGAGGGCGATTCGTCGGTCATCGGGTAGGCAATTCGGTCGTCTATTTATGCAGGGGGCGGATTGTCGCAGATTTGGCGGATTTGTGGCGTGTCAGGGGGATTGCTGCCCTCACCCTAGCCCTCTCCCAAAGGGAGAGGGGACCGACCGAGTCAACTTTTCCAGCTTCGCCGACCTGAACGCGCATCACCGAATCCACAATCGCCAAGCTCTTTCAGGTCGGTGTTTGGCGCAAGACACCTCGGTCGGCCCCCTCTCCCTACGGGCGGTCCGACGTTTCGGGAGGGCTGGGGTGAGGGTGTTTTTTTAAAAGAGCTACTCGTTATCGAGACCTTTACGCCGATACGGGAAAACATCAATGACTTTCCCGGCCCGAATCGCCTCCTGCAAGCCCTTCCAGTAATCGGCGTTATACAACTCGCCATGCAACTGATCGAACAACTTGCGCTGCCCCGAATCGGCAAACAGAAACGGCGGAAACTCCTCGGGAAAGACATCCAGCGGCCCGATCGAATACCACGGCTCCGAGGCCATTTCATCCTCCGGTGTGCGCGGTTGCGGGATGTGGCGGAAGTTGGCTTCGGTCAGGAAGCAGATTTCGTCGTAGTCATAAAACACCACGCGCCCGTGGCGAGTGACGCCAAAGTTCTTCAGCAGCATGTCACCGGGAAAGATGTTCGCCGCCGCCAGTTGCTTGATCGCCAAGCCGTAATCCTCCAGCGCCTCACGCACCTGCGCATCGTTGGCGTTTTCCAGATAGAGGTTGAGCGGGGTCATCCGCCGCTCGGTCCAGCAGTGACGGATCAACACCGTGTCGCCCTCGACCGACACCGTCGACGGCGCCACCTCCAGCAGCTCCTCCAGGCACGCCGGATCAAACTTGCTCAGCGGAAAACGGAAATCGGCGAACTCCTGGGTATCAGCCATGCGCCCTACCCGGTCGACGCTTTTCACCAGTCGGTACTTCTCGATCACCGTGGCGCGGTCGACGTTTTTCGACGGCGAGAAACGGTCCTTGATGATCTTGAACACGGTGTTGAAGCCCGGCAGCGTAAACACGCTCATGACCATGCCGCGCACACCCGGCGCCATGATGAACTGATCATCGGTGTTGGCCAGGTGATTGATCAGCGCGCGGTAAAACTCGGACTTGCCGTGCTTGTAGAAGCCGATTGAGGTGTACAGCTCGGCAATGTGCTTGCCCGGCAGAATGCGCCGCAGGAAGCCGATGAACTCCGCCGGCACCGGTACATCGACCATGAAATACGAACGGGTGAACGAGAAGATAATCGATACATCGGCTTCGTCGGTGATCAACGCGTCGATCTGAATCCCGCGCCCCTCTCGATGCAACAGCGGGATCACCAGCGGCCATTGCTCGTCGCGGGTGTAGATGCGTCCAACCAGATAGGCGCCCTTGTTGCGGTACAACACCGAGGAAAACAGCTCGACGCTCAGCTCCGGATCCTTGCACACCCAGTCCGGCAGGTTCTCACGCAGTTGCGCTTCGAGGCGACGCAGGTCACCCGGCAGATCGGCGTAATCCTCGCTGAAGCGATAGTCGGCAAAAATGCTCGCGAGCATCCCCGACAACTGCCCCTGCGGTTTGTAGGTGCGGGTTTGCGCGGCGCGGGCTCGGCGCAGGCTCGGGCGGGTGGTGTGGATGAACATGCAGCCGTCGCTGATCAGGTCGTGGCTGAACAGCCCGCAGAAAATCGAGTTGTACCAGGTCTCGGACAACTCATCATCGAAGCGCAGGTCGATGACGCTGATGTAGGCACTTTTCACCAGCGGCCAGCAGCTGACGTTCATCAGCGTTTCATCATCGAAGTATTCGCGCAGGCGAGCGATGGTTTCGCTGACCTTTTCTTCGTAGAGATTGATCCGTGCCGCCGACGCCGTTTGCGTCTCCTGCCAGCGCGCCTGCTCGAAGCGCTCCCGGGCGCCGTCGGTGATTCGCCGGAAATGCTCGCGGTAATCGTCAAAGCCATCGAGGATCATGCGGGCGATATCGGTGGCTGGCCATTGCTGCGGCATAGATAAGACCTCGGCGTGCGTGGGGAAATCTGTGCCTGAGCTTAGCCACGCAAGCGTGTGCGCGTGAAGTGCAATTTCTGCCAAATCCGCGTCAGGGTTGTACAGCGACACAGTTTTTAGCAAAGTTTTTTTAATCGACCGTTCGGTCAGTTAATCACCTTGATGGTCCTTCTGGCCGCCCTGCGCCAGGCCGCGAATTCTCTGGGCTTCGGATCCAATACTGATCAAACGCGTCTAGCTCGTGGCTTTACTGCAAATGCGCTTACCGACGGCAACGCTTCCAGATTGGTCTTACCAAAATAGTGGCACTTTGATATATAGCCCACCATTCCCCCCTTCATAACAAGATCCTCGCTGACGAGGACGACCTCCCCCCCCTCAAAGATCAAGGAGCACACTGATGTCTATCCGGAATCTGCGCATAGGTTTGCGCGCCAGTTTGAGCTTTGCCGTTTTGGCCGGTCTGCTGGTGGTGGTCGGCCTGTTCGGTCTGGGCCAGATGAAAACCCTGCGCGAGAGTGCAACAGTGATTGAAGAATCGTGGATGCCGAGCATCGAGAGCATCCATGACGCGGCGGCGAACATCGCCAGCATCCGTCTTGAATCCTTGCGCCTGATCACCAGCACCCAGTCTGCTGTGCGCGACAGAAGCAAAGGCCTCATCAAGGCGCAGCGCGAAGAACTGCTCAAGCGCCTCGCCGATCACAAAGCCCTGCTCACCAGCGAAGAAGAACGGCTGATGCTCGACGGTTTGAATGCCAACACCGCCAAGTACATGAGCATTCTCGAACAGATCATCGGCCAGATCGACGCCGGGCAAAGTGAACAGGCCTACACGCGGCTTAACAATGAACTGGCACCACAGGGAACGCTGCTCGACAAAACCCTCGAGCAGATGATCGCGTTCAATCAGCAAGGTGCCGACGCCGCCGCAGATGCCGCCGCAGCGATGTACCAACGGGCATTGTGGATCGTCGCGACCATCATCGTGGTCGCCCTGATTGCCACGCTGCTGCTGGCCTGGCAACTGACACGCAGCATCACCACCCCGATCAATCAGGCCCTGAATGTGGCGCGGCGCATTGCTGCCGGCGACCTCAGCGGCGAGATCGTCAGCACCGGTAAAGATGAGGCTGCGCATTTGCTCAACGCCTTGGCCGAGATGCAGGGCAATCTGCGCTCGACCATTCGCGGCATCAGCGAATCGGCGCAGCAGTTGGCTTCCGCGGCCGAGGAAATGAGTTCGGTGATGGAGCAAAGCACTCGCGGCCTGCAACAGCAGAACGATCAGATCGAACAAGCCGCCACCGCAGTGACCGAGATGAGCACCGCGGTGGACGAAGTCGCGGCCAACGCGGTGTCCAGCGCCGAGGCGTCTGCCGCGTCGAACGAGGACAGCAAGCACGGTCATGTGCAGGTCAGCGAAACCATCAGCTCGATTCAAGAACTGGTCGACGCCGTACTGGGCGCCTCAGCACAAGCTGAAGGCCTGGCCACGCAGGCACAGGACATCAGCAAAGTGCTGGAAGTGATTCGCGGGATTGCCGGACAGACCAACCTGCTGGCGCTCAATGCGGCGATCGAAGCGGCCCGCGCCGGTGAAGCCGGGCGCGGTTTCGCGGTGGTGGCCGATGAAGTGCGCTCGCTGGCACAACGCACGCAAAATTCCACTGAAGAAATCGAGCTGATGATCAGCAGCATCCAGCAAGGTACGGGGTCGACCGTGGGCGCGCTGCAGAGCAGTGCCGAGCAGGCTGGCCAGACGTTGCGTCGGGCCAACAGCGCAGGCCAGGCGCTGGAGAAAATCACCGCGTCGATCTCGCAGATCAACCAGCGCAATCTGGTGATCGCCAGTGCAGCCGAGCAACAGGCCTTGGTCGCTCGCGAGGTCGATCAGAATCTGGTGACCATCCGCGACCTCTCGACCCAGACCGCCGCTGGCGCCACCCAGACCTCGGCCGCAAGCCAGGAACTGTCGCGTCTGGCCGTCGACTTGAACGGCCTGGTCACACGCTTTGTGATCTGAACGAACAGTTGCATGCCCGATTAGCGGTTGCCTTCGGCAGGGCGCTCGGCAACACTCTCGTCCCGATCAAGGAAGGAGACCCGCCGTGAGCCCTGTCGATATTTTCCGTATGTTGTCGCTGGCGGCCATCTGGGGCGCGAGTTTTCTGTTCATGCGCATTATTGCGCCGGTGATCGGCACGATCCCGACCGGATTCTTTCGCGTGTCGATTGCGGCCCTTGGCCTGCTGGTGATCCTCGGGCTGATGCGCGTACGCTGGGATT
Source organism: Pseudomonas sp. H1_D05 (assembly GCF_054682705.1). Classification (NCBI taxonomy): domain Bacteria; kingdom Pseudomonadati; phylum Pseudomonadota; class Gammaproteobacteria; order Pseudomonadales; family Pseudomonadaceae; genus Pseudomonas; species Pseudomonas sp. H1_D05. The sequence goes on along the minus strand of NZ_CP162825.1, from coordinate 3,493,185 downwards.
TCAAAGGCAAACTGAAAACCGTGATGCTGCTGGGCGTGATCAACTCGGGGATTCCGGCGACGCTGTATTCGGTCGCGGCCCAGGTGTTACCGGCCGGTTATTCGGCGATCTTCAACGCCACCACGCCGCTCATGGGCGTGCTGATTGGCGGGTTGTTCTTCAGTGAAAAACTCACCGCAGCCAAACTGGGCGGGGTGTTCCTCGGCTTGTTCGGCGTTGGCGTGCTGACCCGCGCCGGCCCGGTGGCGTTCGACTTGCAACTGTTGATGGGTGCCCTCGCCTGTTTGCTGGCGACCACTTGTTATGGTTTTGCCGGTTTCCTCGCACGGCGCTGGCTGGATCAGGCTGGTGGTCTGGACAGTCGCCTGTCGGCGCTGGGCAGCATGCTCGGTGCGACGTTGTTTCTGTTGCCGCTGTTTGGATATAGCGTGATCACCGCACCGCCGGCCAGTTGGGGCGGCTGGAATGTCTGGCTGTCGCTGTTGGGCCTGGGTCTTGGCTGCACGGCGTTTGCCTACATCATTTACTTCCGCCTGCTCAGTTCGATCGGGCCGGTGAAGTCGATGACCGTGACCTTCATGATTCCGCCATTCGGCGTGCTGTGGGGGGCGTTGCTGCTGGATGAGCCGTTGTCGATGGCGCACATTTATGGCGGGGTGTTGATTGCGTTGGCGTTGTGGCTGGTGTTGAAGCCGGCGGTGGTGAAACCGGCTGAGGCGCCCGCCCGATAAATTTGTGCTGTGGCCGAAAAGGCCATCGCGAGCAGGCTCACTCCTACAATTGGAATGCGTTCCTCTGTAGGAGTGAGCCTGCTCGCGATCGGCGGCCTAAAAGCCGCCACCTGACGATCTGTTAGCTGGTTTTACGGAACACAAACGCCAGACCGACAATGATCAACAGCATCCCCAGCACACTCAACGCCGCCAGGCGATTGCCGAAAATCAGATAGTCCATCACTGCCGTCACCGCCGGCACCAGGTAGAACAGACTGGTGACATTGACCAGATTGCCCCGCGCGATCAACCGATACAGCAACAGCGTCGCCAGCACCGACACCACCAGCCCCATCCACAACACCGGCACGATAAAACCTGTGCTGTGCTCAAAGTGGAACGGCTGGAACGGCACGAAAATCCCGCACAACAACAGCCCGGCCAAGTACTGCACCGGCAGCGTACCGAGAGGATTGTCGGTGATGCGTTTCTGCATGATCGAGCCCAGCGTCATACTCGCCAGCGCCAGCAGACCAAACAGCATCCCCGCCAAGGACATCCCGGCCAAACCGATGCCTTGGTAAACCACCATGATCAGCCCCGCCAACCCCAAGGCCAGACCAAACATCCGGCTCGCCGAGCGCTGCCGCTCCATCAACACCACGGTGAGAATCGGCTGCACGCCCATGATGGTCGCCATCACGCCCGGAGTGACTTTGCTGTTCAAGGCCAGTAGATAAAAGATCTGATAGGCCCCCAACAACACCACACCCGTGGCAATCGCAAACAGCATTGGTTTGCCGCCCTTGGGCAACTTGAGCTTGAGCAGCGGCGCCAACAACAAGAGGCCGCACAAGGCAATCGCGAAACGAATTAGCAGAAAGGCAAATGGTGACGCGTGGGCCAGCCCCCATTTGGAGAAGATCGCGCCGCTGCTCCACAGCAGTACGAACAGGCTCGTGGACGCGGCCGCGAGCGCGGATTTTTTCGACAGGACAAACATGAATACCACCTGTAGTCAGGCAAGAAGCCAACTCAGCCGAAGCTGAAATTCAGTAGGTTTTTCTGGCGGGCGCAGGGGTCAGCAAAAACTGCCGATCAGCCCGAAACGCCAACGCCCGGCGGTGATACGACTGCGCACACCGGCGTGCTACTGACAGGTGGGGGGTAATGACTGATCTGCTTGGGCTGCTGATTCCCGCACGGCACGACGCCAGCGTTGACCGCTGAATCGACTACCGCGTTGCTGAGGGATGCAGGCATTGGCGCAGATCTTTTTTGAAGGGTTGGAAGGTGAGCCATGGGGGCTCACGAGCGCCGACTATAACCAGCGGGCGACATGGATTGCAATGATTTGGACAAAGGGCCAGCAAGGACAGTTGGCCGCAAGGTGAATAGGCTGGATTGCAATCGAGACACCCAACCATGGGGGACAAGGAATGCACAGGATCACATGCCAAGGGAACGGACGTATTTGCGCTACCAGGTCTACAAATCACAGGCTCGACAACAGGCTGCTGTTACTTTCGCAAAACTGCACAAAGACTTGTTGCTGCAAGGGATAGTGGATGTTGATCACTCCAGAGTTCGTTTCGAAGCAATCGATGCTCAAGCGCTGAGTGCCTATGAAGCGTGGTTTGATCCTCATTTCTCTTGGCAAGATGTTGTCAGGTGGAAGGCCAAAGAACCACTGAGCTTCGATTTGGCAATCTGGTTTGATCAGGAGTTATGCGGACTTTGCTTTGCAAACCCTAATCAGAGCCGGTTGCGAGTGAAAATTGTGCGCCTGGAAGGAAAGCCCGATAACGATCACCCTCTCAAAAGCCGAGTAGCGACATTTGCTTTGACCGCCGTGACTCACTTCGCGCGAATCATCGGCAGTACCCAAATTGAAATTCAGGAACCTCTCCCTGGAGTGATTTCCCTGTACCGGCAACTGGGTTTCGAATTCGATTCGGAGGGCAGGCTTGTGAAGCTAATTTGGTAAGACTAGTATCGGACAACTGCTCATTTAATGATCAATGCCGGAGGCACCATGAAGGCTGCCGTTGAAAAAAAGGCGCCAGGCGCCAGATCGATAAAAGCTGATAGAAAACGCTCTTCCGCAAAGTTATCTGAACGGGAGTTGCACCGAATCAGAGAAGCATTGGTGAATCCAGCCGCGGAAGAGCCAGGAGGCGTCCTCGCTGGCGCCTCATTCACCTTCTCTTCATAAAAAAACCGCTCACAAGGAGCGGTTTTTCTACAATATCCAGCCTCAGCCAAACAGCCAATACCCCAACAACGTCAATACCACCACCGCCAGCACCGGACGCATCACGCGGTAGGCTTTCGGATGACGGCGTTTCCACTGCTTGACCACGCCACTGAACTTGTCGCTGAAGTTCTTGCTCCAGGCGTAGGCCTGGTTGATCCCGCCGACGCGTTCATCATCAAGGTTCTGCGGTGCAGTGGCACGGCCGAGCCAGGCGCTGATGGAGCGGTTGATGCGGGTCATGAGGCGGTTGCTCAGCGGACGCTCGACGTCGCAGAACAGGATCACGCGGGTCTTCTCGGTTTCATTCTTGACCCAATGCACGTAGGTCTCGTCGAACATTACGTCTTCACCGTCACGCCAGGCATAAACCTGACCATCAACAAAGATCCGGCAATCGTCGGAGTTTGGCGTCGACAAGCCGAGGTGATAACGCAGCGAGCCGGCGAACGGATCGCGGTGCGGGTTCAAGTGGCTGCCACCCGGCAACAGCGCGAACATTGCGCCTTTGACGTTGGGAATCGCACTGACCAGCGCCACGGTTTTCGGGCACAGGGTTTCGGCCGATGGCAGCGGTTTGTCGTACCACTTGAGGTAGAAACGTTTCCAGCCCTTCTTGAAGAACGAGCCGAAGCCGGCGTCGTTGTTCTTTTCTGCCGCGCGAATATAACCCTCGTCGAACAGGTGCATGGCCTCGTCGCGAATGGTTTCCCAATTGTCGCGCAGCACGTCCAGTTCCGGAAATTTGCTGCGATCCAGGTACGGCTTGGACGGCACGCCGGAGAACAGGTACATCAGGGCGTTGTACGGAGCGAACAGCGCCGAGTGGTTGACGAACTGGCGCAGAACCGGCAAACGCGCCTTGCCGCGCAAATGCACATAGAGGATGCTGCCCACGAACAGCAGCAGCACCAATACCTTGGCGGCTAACGAAAAGGTCATCAACGACTCCTTGAATAAAGACAACGCTGCGCAATGCCCTTTACCCGGCATGGCAGCCGGCCATGATAAACACTACCGGCGCCGGGCAAAACCCGCCTTACACAAGATTCAGTGTTAAGAATTGCGCAACAAAGCATTTATTAGCATAACGATCCTGAACCCCGGCTGATCTGAATCAACTGGATTACTGCTGAGTCTCCTGCTCAGTGAACAGATCGCTGAACAGCATGCTCGACAGATAACGCTCGCCGGAGTCGGGCAGAATCACCACGATAGTCTTGCCCTGCATCTCCGGCGTCTCGGACAGACGCACCGCGACTGCCATGGCTGCGCCACAAGAGATGCCGCATAGAATCCCCTCTTCCTGCATCAACCGCAGGGCCATGGCCTTGGACTCTTCGTCGGTGACCTGCTCGACCCGGTCGACCATCGACAGATCCAGGTTCTTCGGCACAAAGCCGGCACCGATCCCCTGAATCTTGTGCGGGCTCGGTTTGATTTCTTCACCCGCCAGCGCCTGGGTGATCACCGGCGACGACATCGGCTCCACGGCCACCGAAAGAATCGGTTTGCCCTGGGTATTCTTGATATACCGCGAAACGCCGGTGATGGTTCCGCCGGTGCCGACGCCCGCTACCAGTACATCGACGGCACCGTCAGTGTCGTTCCAGATTTCCGGACCGGTGGTCTTTTCGTGAATGGCGGGGTTGGCCGGGTTATCGAACTGCGCCGGCATGAAATATTTGTCGGCATCGCTGGCAACGATTTCGGCCGCCTTCTCGATTGCGCCTTTCATGCCCTTGGCCGGCTCGGTCAACACCAGTTCGGCGCCCAGAGCCTTGAGGACCTTACGGCGTTCGATGCTCATCGAGGCCGGCATGGTCAGCATCAACTTGTACCCACGGGCCGCGGCAACAAAGGCCAGACCGATCCCCGTGTTGCCCGACGTCGGTTCGACAATGGTCATGCCCGGCTTCAGTTTGCCGCTGCTTTCGGCGTCCCAGATCATGTTGGCGCCGATCCGGCACTTGACCGAATAACCGGGGTTGCGCCCCTCGATCTTGGCCAGAATGGTCACGCCACGCGGCGCTATGCGGTTGATCTGCACCAGCGGCGTATTACCGATGGAATGGGCGTTGTCAGCAAAAATACGGCTCATGGCTGGGTCCTTATGCAGCGTTGAATTCAGCCTTCCAAGGTATGCCTGTTGCCCATCACAGTCCAGTCGGGTCGAACGTCTGCGCGACGTAACAGTCAATCGCTTACATCGTCAGGGAATTGCCGTCATGAAGCGTCGCTACAGTTGGCCACTAGGGATTTTCGCCGTCGTCGTTGTGCTGCTGATCGCACTGCACATCGCCCTGCCTTACATGGTGCGCGACTACCTGAACGGCAAACTGGCGGACATGGGTGACTATCGGGGCCAGATCACTGATGTCGACCTCGCCCTATGGCGCGGCGCCTACAAGATCAATGGACTGAAGATCGTCAAGGTCGACGGCAAGGTACCGGTGCCGTTCGTCAATGCACCGCTGATCGATCTGGCGGTCAGCTGGCATTCGCTGTGGTATGACCATGCCGTCGTAGCCCAGGTGAAATTCGTCAAACCTGAGATTAACTTCGTCGACGGCGGTGCCAACAAGCAGAACTCTCAAACCGGTCAAGGTACCGACTGGCGCGCACAACTGGGCAAATTGCTGCCGATTACCCTCGACGAGGTCCAGATTCACGAAGGCAAAATCACTTTCCGCAATTTCAACTCCAAGCCACCGGTCAATATGAACGCCACCAACGTCGAGGCCAGCATCTACAACCTGACCAACGTGGTCGACAATCAGGGCAAACGTGACGCACGTTTCGAAGGCAAAGCGCTTTTGCTCGGGCATGCGCCACTGGAAACCACTGCCACCTTCGACCCGCTGAGCAATTTCGAAGACTTCCAGTTCCGCCTGCGCGCCAAAGACATCGAACTCAAGAGCATGAACGACTTCGCCTCCGCCTACGGCAAGTTCGACTTCAACGCAGGCCACGGTGACGTGGTAATCGAAGCCCAAGCCAAAAAAGCGCAGGTCAACGGCTACATCAAACCCCTGCTGCGCGACGTCGAAGTGTTCAACTGGCAGCAGGACGTGGAAAACAAGAACAAGAGCATTTTCCGCTCGGTCTGGGAGGCCATCGTCGGCGGCTCGGAAACCGTGCTGAAGAACCAGGCGAAAAATCAGTTCGCCACCAAGGTCGAACTCAGCGGTAACGTGCATCAGCAAAACATCAGTGCATTCGAAGCGTTTTTGCAGATTTTGCGCAATGGATTCATACAGGCGTTCAACGCCCGGTATGAGCGGCCGAAGCCGGATGCGGGTTAGGGTTCATTTCTGGAAAAGCATCCAGATATAGAGTATCGGCGCCAATCTGAATATCCGGGGCCGGCCATTCAACGGTCCAACCTTTATCGCCCAAGATGACAGTCGCAAAGACTTGGGGATCAAGCAAAGGCTGCAACTGCTTACACGTTTGAATATCTCGACTTAAATCGAGTGTCAGCGCTCGACCATCAACAAAGTCCAGTGCAAGCCGGCAATCAGAGAGTGCAGTAACTGCCGCCAAGCGTGGTCGTTTTGTGGATAGCATCAATTCAGCGCCTCCAGGCACATGGGGACTGCTTCGCAGCCCAGCGGGAGCAAGCTCCCTCGCCACAGATTCAGCGGACATCCTGAAGGCTATCGCCAAATCGGCGATACCTGAATACTGGCCATCGGCCGAGACTGAGTCAACATGTGACGCCCCATTCAGAGACTGAATAAGCCGTCTGCGTTCACAGTCGACCGGGCTGCGCGTTATAGTCGGGCATCCGATTATTTCGCCCCCGCCCTGCCCGTCAGGTCGGCGTTACCGTTCGAGGATTAGCAGATGAAGTTCGAAGGCACCCAGGCCTACGTCGCCACCGATGACCTGAAGCTGGCAGTCAACGCCGCCATCACCCTGGAACGGCCACTGCTGGTCAAGGGCGAGCCGGGCACCGGCAAGACCATGCTCGCCGAGCAACTGGCCGAATCGTTCGGCGCCAAGTTGATCACCTGGCACATCAAGTCCACCACCAAGGCCCATCAGGGTCTCTACGAATACGATGCGGTCAGCCGTCTGCGCGACTCGCAATTGGGCAACGAAAAAGTCCACGACGTGCGCAATTACTTGAAGAAGGGCAAGCTCTGGGAGGCTTTCGAGTCCGAGGAGCGGGTCATTTTGCTGATCGACGAAATCGACAAGGCCGACATCGAATTCCCCAACGACCTGCTGCAAGAACTCGACAAGATGGAGTTCTACGTTTACGAAATCGACGAGACCATCAAGGCGAAAAAACGCCCGATCATCATCATTACCTCCAACAATGAGAAAGAGCTGCCGGACGCCTTCCTGCGCCGCTGCTTCTTCCATTACATTGCCTTCCCCGACCGCACTACCCTGCAAAAAATCGTCGACGTGCACTACCCGGACATCAAGAAGGATCTGGTCAGCGAAGCGCTGGACGTGTTCTTCGACGTGCGCAAGGTGCCGGGCCTGAAGAAGAAGCCGTCGACCTCAGAGCTGGTCGACTGGCTGAAGCTGCTGATGGCCGACAACATCGGCGAAGCGGTGCTGCGTGAGCGCGATCCAACCAAGGCGATTCCGCCACTGGCCGGTGCTTTGGTGAAGAACGAACAGGACGTGCAATTGCTTGAGCGCCTGGCGTTCATGAGCCGTCGCGGCTCTCGCTAAGCACTTGTAAGCAGGGGCCATCGTTATGCTGCTCAACCTCTTCAATGAAATGCGTGCAGCCAAGGTGCCAGTGTCGGTGCGCGAGCTGCTCGACCTGATCAACGCGCTGAAACAGCGCGTGACCTTCGCCGACATGGACGAGTTTTATTATTTGTCGCGGGCGATTCTGGTGAAGGACGAACGTCATTTCGACAAGTTCGACCGCGCGTTCGGCGCCTACTTCAATGGCCTGGAAAAGCTCGACGATCACTTGCAGGCATTGATTCCCGAAGACTGGCTGCGCAAGGAGTTCGAGCGTTCGCTGACGGATGAGGAGCGTGCTCAGATCCAGTCCCTTGGTGGCCTGGACAAGCTCATCGAAGAGTTCAAAAAGCGTCTGGAGGAACAGAAGGAGCGCCACGCCGGCGGCAACAAATGGATTGGCACTGGCGGCACTAGCCCGTTCGGCTCCGGTGGCTTCAACCCGGAAGGCATTCGGGTCGGCGATGCTGGCAAGCGCCAGGGCAAAGCCGTGAAAGTCTGGGATCAGCGCGAGTACAAGAACCTCGATGATTCGGTGGAATTGGGCACGCGCAACATCAAAGTCGCCCTGCGCCGCTTGCGTAAATTCGCCCGTCAAGGCGCAGCGGAAGAGCTGGACATCGACGGCACCATCGACCACACCGCCAAGGACGCCGGTCTGCTGAATATTCAGATGCGCCCGGAACGGCGCAACACGGTGAAGTTGTTGTTGCTGTTCGACATCGGCGGCTCGATGGACGCGCACGTGAAGATCTGCGAGGAACTGTTCTCGGCCTGCAAGACCGAGTTCAAGCATCTGGAGTATTTCTACTTCCACAACTTCATTTATGAATCGGTGTGGAAGAACAATATGCGCCGCACCTCGGAACGCACTTCGACCCAGGACCTGCTGCACAAGTACGGCGCCGACTACAAAGTGATCTTCATCGGTGACGCCGCCATGGCGCCGTATGAAATCACCCAGGCCGGCGGCAGTGTCGAGCACTGGAACGAAGAGCCGGGTTACGTGTGGATGCAGCGCTTCATGGAGAAGTACAAAAAGCTCATCTGGATCAATCCGTACCCGAAAGACACCTGGGGCTATACCTCGTCGACCAATATCGTGCGGGATCTGATCGAGGATCAGATGTATCCGTTGACGTTGCGCGGGCTTGAGGAAGGGATGCGGTTTTTGTCGAAATAACGGCCAGAGGGGTTCCCACGTGAGCGTGGGAACCCTCAATTCCGTACGGAATCGGTGGCCGTTTTACCAACCTGATGCGAGATAGGTCTTGCAGAGCCTGTCCATAAAAACGGTGTCCTGAATCGCCGGCCCGACTGAGGCAGTTTTTTGCCCGCGACGTTTTTTCTTCCCTTTGGCGACCACTTTCACCCCACCGCTTTCCAACTCTACCCTGCGAGTTTTTTCAATATCCGTTTCAGAACTCAGGGTCATTTCACTCTTCATCTCGCCCTCTGGCGACAGAAAACGAAACCTGACCCGGGTCGCCTCCGTTTCGCAGCTTTTCCCCTCGGCAATCAGTTCCATGGATTGACCGCGTGCCTCTGTGCGGTGATTCCAGTGAAACATTCGCATCATGTCGACCGTTGCGGTGGACATGAATGTCTCGATACGCGCAACGATGTCCTGATTACCGGCATGTTCGGCGTCCAGTCGTTGCACATTGTAGAAACGATCGATGCTCGCCCGATAAACCGGCACGCTGCCCACATCCTCATAAAAACCGACAATGTGCCCATCGACACGGTTCGCACACTCGCCCTCTGACGGGGCCATCACTTTCATAAAACGCATCTGTAACTTCCTTGTAAAAGATGAAGACCGATAGTTCCACACCCTCTCGACGCGTGATGTAGGGCGACTTACCAAAGTGTCAGGAAACGTCTCGGTCTTCAGTCCGAAATACGGACAATTACAAGTAGGACTTCAGGTAGTTGATATGGTCGTGCCATGCACGTTCCTGCATGACCGGGGTGAACCGAACCTTGTCACCCGGCAGACGCTGCGCCAGCCGCGCCAGCGCCAACGGCGTCAACGCCCCCAAGCGTGGATATCCACCAATGGTCTGGCGATCATTGAGCAAGACGATCGGCTGCCCGTCCGGCGGCACTTGCACCGCACCGAGCGGAATGCCTTCGGAAATCATCGGTTGTCCCTGATAGTGCAAGGCGCTGCCCAACAAGCGAATGCCCATGCGATCAGCGCGACTGTCCACAGCCCAGGTCGTGTTAAACACATCAAACAGGCTCTGTCCGCTGAACTGGCCGATCTGCGCGCCGAGTACCAGATCCAGCGGTGCATTCGATTTCAGATCCGGCTGCAACGGCAAAGGCACTTCCCGCAGCAGCCGCGATTCACCGCAATAACTCAGCACCGCCCCTTTCGCCAACGGTAAGCCCATGCCATCAAGTCCACCGAGTTCTTCGCGGACAACCGTGGCGCTACTGCCCAAGACCTGCGGTGCTTGAAAACCGCCGGGCGCGGCCAGATAAGCCCGGGCACCAAGCAACGGTTGAGTGAGTTGCAACGTCTGCCCTTTGCCCAACTTGAAACTGCGCCACGGCGCCAGCGGCTGCCCGTCGATCCGTGCGGCAAGATCCGCACCGGCCAAGGCCAGCCAACACTCCTCTTCGGCCACCACGGCCAGGCCGCCGAGGGTGATTTCGATCACCGCTGCGTCCAGTTCATTGCCGAGCAGCCAGTTGGCCCAACTCATCGAACACCAGTCTGCCGCGCCGCCCTGGGTCACGCCCAGATGCCGCACGCCGAAACGGCCCGCGTCCTGCAACAGGCACAGCGGTGTACTCGCTTCAATCCTCAGTCGGCTCATGCCAGCGCCTCCAGTGGTGTGTCATCGCCGCCCAGATTGATGAACTCGGCATGACTGACCGCTTCGAATTGCACCGTGTCGCCCGGTTGCATCAGGCTGTAGCCATCCCGTGTGCGATCGAACAGTTTCGCCGGAGTGCGGCCGATCAGGTTCCAGCCACCGGGCGAGACCACGGGATACGCAGCGGTTTGGCGCTCGGCAATGCCGACACTGCCCGCGGCGACTTTCTTGCGCGGCGTGTTAAGACGTGGCGCCGCCAGAACCTCTTCGACCAGCCCCATAAAGGCGAACCCCGGTGCGAAACCCAGGGCGAATACCTGATATTCACGTCCGCTGTGACGACGGATCACCTCCTCCACTGCCAGCCCACTACGCTCGGCGAGCAGGCTCAATTCTGGCCCGACGCTGAGGTCATACCAGACCGGCAACACATGACATTGACCGCCAGTTCGTGCATTCGGCGACAGGTCGATCAACGCCTCGGCAATCAATTCCCGCGCCTGACTCGGGCTCAGTGCAGTCAGATCGTAATGCACCATCAACGTCGTATAGGACGGCACCAGATCGATCAGTTGCGCGCCGAATGCCCCGCGCAAACGCTCACTGGCAGCGAGCATCCACGGCATGTTGGCTTCGGCGATCTCATCAAACAGACGCAGCATCAGGCAATCCAGCGCCACCACTTCAATCCTTGGGTTCATGAGGCACTCTGCTGATTCAAGGCCTCGCGAATGCGCTGCACGGCGGCCACCGAACTGGCGTTATCACCGTGCACGCAGAGGGTATTGGCGTGCAGGCGCAAGGCGCTGCCATCGCTGGCGGCGAGGTTGTCACCACGGGCAATGGTCAGGGCTTGTTCAATGATTTTTTCCGGGTCGTGATGCACCGCGCCCGGCAATTGTCGTGAAACCAGTTTGCCAGCACTGTCGTAAGCACGGTCAGCGAAGGCTTCGAACCACAGGTTCACGCCATACTCATCGCCGATCTGCTGCGCGGCGGCGTTGTCGCGGGTGGCCATCAGCATCAGCGGCAGGCTGCGGTCGTAAGCGGCCACCGCCTGAATCACCGCACGCAATTGTGCCGGGTTGGCCATCATGTCGTTGTACATCGCGCCGTGGGGTTTGACGTAACTGACACGCCCGCCCTGGGCTTTGCAGATGCCATCGAGGGCGCCAATCTGATAATGCAGGATGTCTTGCAGCTCTTGCGCCGAATACGCCATGGAGCGACGGCCGAAACCGACCAGATCCTGATAGGCCGGGTGTGCACCGATTTGCACACCGTGGCTCAGGGCCAGGCTGACGGTCTTGCGCATGATGCTCGGATCGCCGGCGTGGAAACCACAGGCCACGTTGGCGCAATCGATGAAGGGCATGATTTCGGCGTCCAGACCCATGGTCCAGCTGCCGAAGCTCTCGCCTATGTCGCAATTCAATAGCAGGCGGCTCACGGTGAACACTCCTGTAGGTGCTTGTCTTTTTATCTGTAGGACTTTGCTTTGCAGGTTATCAGTTACTGCGCATCGAGTTGCTTGCCACGGGTTTCCGGCAGACTCAGTGCCGCGATAATCACCACGCCGTAGGACACCGCCGCGAAGGCGCCAATGCCGACGCTCAACGGCACCTTCTGGCTGAGCAGGCCGATCAGCAGCGGAAACAGGGCCGCCAGCGCCCGACCGATGTTGTAGCAGAAGCCCTGCCCCGAACCGCGAATTCGCGTAGGGAACAGCTCGGTCAGAAATGCGCCCATGCCGCTGAAAATCCCCGAGGCAAAGAAGCCCAGCGGGAAGCCCAGCCATAGCATCACGCCGTTGCTCACCGGCAGTTGCGTATAGAGCAGAACGATGGTGAACGAACCGACAGCGAAGAGGATGAAGTTCTTTTTCCGCCCCAACAGATCAGTCAGATAGGCGCTGATCACATAGCCGACGTAGGAACCGACAATCACCATGGCCAGATAGCCGCCGGTGCCGAGTACGCTCAAGCCGCGTTCGTTTTTCAGGAAGGTCGGCAGCCAGGAAGTGATCGCGTAATAGCCGCCCAGCGCACCGGTGGTCAGCAGTGAAGCGCGAAACGTTGTGAAGAGCATGCCGGAGGCGAAGATCTCGTAGAACTTCGACTGAGTCTCCGGCGTTTGTTGGGCCTTGGCCTCGCGATATATCTCCGGATCCTTGACCAGACGACGGACAAAAATCACAAAAATCGCCGGCACGATGCCAAGAATAAACAGCGCGCGCCAGGCGTCTTCCGGCGGCAACACCGAGAACAGCAGCGCATACAAAATCGCCGTCAGCCCCCAACCCAGCGCCCAACCGGATTGCACCATGCCCACCGCTTTGCCTCGGTCCTTGGCGCGGATCACCTCGCCGATCAGCACTGCACCGGCCGTCCACTCGCCGCCGAAACCGAAGCCCATCAAGGTACGTGCGATCAACAGTTGTTCGTAGTTTTGCGCGAAGCCGCAGAGAAAGGTGAAGAAGGCGAACCACAGCACGGTGAGTTGCAAGGTGCGTACACGGCCGATGCGGTCAGAGAGAATCCCCGCAACCCAGCCGCCGATGGCCGAAGCGATCAACGTGCTGGTGTGAATCAGTCCTGCTTCGCCGGTGGTGATGCCCCACATCGCGATCAGTGTCGGCACGACGAAGCTGAGCATCTGCGTATCCATGCCGTCCAGACCGTAGCCGATCTTGCAGCTCCAGAACGTGCGACGCTCCTGCTGATTGATGTTGCGATACCAGTCGAACGGCCCCGGACGCGCCGATGCCGTGGATGTTTCTAGGGTGTCGGGAGCACGCATGGCTTATCTCCGCAGGTTTTTTATTGGTCTTGTTCGTAGCCCCGACGACGCCTATCGTGGGAACCGGATGCGTCGATTTTTCGTCGCGCGGCCCTGCTGCGTCCAACGAATAAAAACCCGACCTAGCCATAAGAAAAATTTGTCACCCGAGCCTTGCCCATGAACCTGAAGTTTCTCGAGACCTTTGTCTGGGTCGCCCGACTGAAGAGTTTTCGCCTGACCGCCGACAAGCTGTTCACCACTCAGGCGTCGATCTCCAGCCGCATTGCGGTGCTGGAAGGCGAGCTGGGGGTGAAGCTGTTTCTGCGCGATTCGCGCGGTGTCAGCCTGACGCCCGAAGGCTTGAAAGTGCTGGAATATGCCGAGCAAATGCTCGACACGATGTCGGCGCTCAAGCAATCGATCGAAACCCGCTCAAGCAAGGTCGGCCGGGTGCGTATCGGCGTGATGGACACGGTAATTCACACTTGGCTCAGCCCGTTGGTGGCGCAGATGACCGAGCTGTATCCGCGGGTGGAAATCGAGCTGGTGGCGGATACCTCGCTGAACCTCTGCGATCAACTGCAAAAAGGCTTTCTCGACATCGTTCTGCAAACCGATCTGATCCGTCATGAAAGCGTGCGCAGCCTGGAGCTGGCCAGCCATCCGCTGGGCTGGATTGTCGCCAGTAATTCGATCTACAACCGCGACTACGCCGACCTCGCCGAACTGGCCCAGGAACGGATCATTACCTACTCGAAAAACTCCCGGCCGCATCAGGATCTTCTGGCGCTGATGCAGACCAATGGCGTGCCGGCGCCGCGCTTGAATTGCGTGAATTCGGTGTCGGCGATCACGCGGTTGTTGCGCGATGGATTCGGGATTGGTGTGCTGCCGCCCGTGTTGGTGGCCGAGGAACTGGCGCGAGGGGAATTGACCTTGCTGGCGATTGATCAACGGCCACCGAACTTGCAGGTGGTGGTGTCGTGGCGGATGGGCGTTGAGTGGGTCGAGGAGATTGTGACGTTGTGTCAGCAAGTGTTGGCGGGGTATGCGCAGAAAGTCGGTGATGGTTACATCACCCTCACACCGTGATCGTTCCCACGCTCCGCGTGGGAATGCCGCCCGGGACGCTCCGCGTCCCTTCCAAAAGCCGAACGCGGAGCGTCCGTTGAGGCATTCCCACGCAGAGCGTGGGAACGATCCTTGCTGCGCTGATCTCAGAGACCGCGCACGTCGCGGTCTTCGATCGGCCGGCTCTGGCGCAGACGCCGGCCACCGAGTACGACCCAGTCGATCAAGCGGAACAGGCATTCAATGCCGAACGACAGCAGCAACGCGCCGCTCATGCCCCAGATCATCGCTTCCGGCGTCAGCAGGATCTGGTAGCTGTAGCCATTCCAGGTTTCCTTGCGAATGTCCGGGTCGGCGGCCAGCACCACTTGCAGGAAGCGGATGTACCACGGCCCTTGCATCGCCTGGAACTGCTTGTCCAGCGCGATCTGACGGCTGAGCAAGGTGCTCAGGCTGTCGGCATCGCTGCGAAATACCGGGTCTTCACTGGCGCGGTAATGCGCCACCAGCGCCTGCATATCGCCCTTGAAAAACTGCTCGGCGGTGCCCTGAAAACCGCGCAGGCCGGTCTGCGCCTCGATCAGGTGCGCCTCCACGCGTTTCGCGTAATCGTTGATGAAGCCTGGCACCTGGACACCGATCAACAGGCCCGCCGCAAACAACACCAGCCGTACATAACTGAGCAACATGGGGTGCAATCCTTATTCGGTCTTGCCCTGACTGACGCATTCGCCGCGTCGCCACAGGCTCCATTGGCCCGGTTCGTAGCGGGTCCAGGTTTCGTTTTCGGTCAAAGGCTCGGTGGCGATCACGGTGACCACGTCGTTGGGCGTGGTTTCCGCCTGGAAATCGACGATCACGTCGACATCTTTCAGGCGCGCCGGGCCGAACGGGGCACGGCGGGTGATCTGGGCGAGCTTGGTCGAGCAATAGCAGAACAGCCAGTCGCCATCGCTGAGCAGGCAGTTGAACACGCCTTTGCTGCGGTATTCGGCGCACGCGGCGACCAGATCCGGCAACAGCGCTTCTATATCGACCGGCTCCGGGAATGCTGCACGCACGCGGTTAAGCAAATCGCAGAACGCCGCTTCGCTGTCGGTATCGCCGACCGGCCGGTAGAAGCTTTTGATCGGGGTGAAATCGGCGAGCTGGCCGTTGTGCGCGAAGCACCAGTTGCGTCCCCAGAGTTCACGGACGAACGGGTGGGTATTGGACAGGCAGACCTTGCCGACATTGGCCTGGCGGATGTGGCCGATGACCACTTCGCTCTTGATCGGATAGCGCTGCACCAGATTGGCGACTTCCGACTCGCAACTCGCGGCCGGGTCCTGAAACAGACGCAAGCCACGGCCTTCATAAAAGGCGATGCCCCAGCCGTCGCGGTGCGGGCCGGTGCGACCGCCGCGCTGCATCAGGCCGGTGAAGCTGAACACGATATCGGTCGGCACGTTGGCACTCATGCCCAGTAATTCACACATGTGCGGACTCTCGGGTTACAGGCGCGGCTCGACCCGCATACGCTGCGGATTGTTTGGCAGAGGTGGACGGCCATAGCGGTCATCGCCGGCGCCGCCAAACGGCTGATCGTCGTCGCGGTCATCAGCGCGGGCAGCTGCTTTGGCGGCCTCTGCCTGTTCACGACGCGCACGGGAAGCCCGTTCGATCGGAAAGCGGATCAGCACAAAGATCAGGTAGATGCCGAAAGCGATCATGCTGTACATGAACAGATCGGAGATCGCTCGCCAGGCGTTGTTGCCGACCTTGAAGGCCAGATCCAGCGCAGTAATGGCGATGGACGGCGCAACTTTGGCTTTCACCGGATCAATGATGGTCGGGCTGAACAGCAACACGGCCATCAAGACGCGCAGCGGTTCGCGCAACCAGCGCCACATCCAGGTGGTCAGGCGCATCCATACCAACAGGCAGCCCACAGCAGCAAAGGCGTAGAGGCCCCAGGCGATCAGATAGTCGTTCTCGGTCATGGTGTCCATGGCAAGGCAGGCAAAGAGGCGCTTATAGTAACGACTTTTCGCCCGTGCGGCTTGTCCCAATACCAGACGGCCAGCAGCAAACCCTGTGGGAGCGAGCTTGCTCGCGAAAGCGGTGGGTCAGTGAAACAAATGTCATCTGACACGACGCCTTCGCGAGCAAGCTCGCTCCCACAGGGGGCTGCGGCGGTTTCAAGATCCGCGAAAACCCTTATTCCGTAAATTGTCCGAGAGCCTTTCATGCCCGAATCCGCCAACGTCCTCAGTGCCCCGATTGCCCACAAGGCGCCCGGTGCCGACCCGTATGCCTGGCTGCAGGAGCGCGACACCGACGCGGTACTCGATTACCTCAAGGCCGAAAACGCCTACCAGGAAGCGCAAACCGCCGATCAGGCCGAGCTGCGTGAAAGTCTGTTCGAAGAGATCAAGGGCAGGATTCTGGAAACCGACCTGTCCCTGCCCTCGCCTTGGGGTCCGTACCTGTATTACACGCGCACCACAGCGGGCGATGAATACGCCCGGCATTACCGCTGCCCGCGTCCGGCGGACGACAGCCTGAGCCTCGATGAAAGTCGCGAACAACTGCTGCTCGACCCGAATGTACTGGCCAACGGCGGTTTCTTCTCGCTGGGTGCATTCAGTATCAGCCCGGATCACCAGCGTCTGGCCTACAGCGTCGACGCTTCGGGCGATGAGATTTACACGTTGTTTGTCAAGGAACTGGCCAACGACAAAGTCAGCGAACTGGAATTCGAAGACTGCGACGGCAGCATGACCTGGGCCAACGACAGCCTGACCCTGTTCTTCGGCGTACTCGACGACACGCACCGCCCGCACAAACTCTTCCGCTACCGCCTCGACGGCACCGCTGCCGAAGAAGTTTTCCACGAGCCGGACGGGCGCTTCTTCCTGCATTGCTACCGCTCCAGCTCCGAACAGCAGTTGCTCCTGTCGCTGGGCAGCAAGACCACCAGCGAAGTCTGGGCGCTCGACGCCCACCAGCCGCACCTGCCGTTCACCTGCCTGGCGCCACGGGTCGAGGATCATGAATATGATGTCGATCACGGCCTGCTCAATGGCGTGTGGACATGGTTTATCCGCACCAACCGTGACGGCATCAACTACGCGCTGTATCAGGCACCGGACAGCGGCACCGCGCCGACCGAAGCCGACTGGCAGAACCTGATCCCCCACAGCGATACGGTGATGCTCGATGGCGTCAGCCTCAACACCGAGGCCATGACCCTGAGCCTGCGCGAGGGCGGCCTGCCGATCATAGAAGTTCACCCACACGGTCTGGCGCCTTATCGCGTGCAATTGCCGGACGCGGCCTACAGTCTCTATGTGCAAAACAGCCTGGAGTTCGAGAGCGACCGCATTCGCCTGCGCTACGAGGCGTTGAACCGTCCGGCGCAAGTTCGCCAACTGATCCTCGCCAGCGGCGAACAAGTGGTGTTGAAAGAAACCCCGGTGCTCGGCCCGTTCGACGCCGATGCCTACGTCAGCCAACGCCTGTGGGCGACTGCGCCGGACGGTACGCAAGTACCGATCAGCCTGGTGATGAAGCGCGACATGGTTGGCAAAGCCGTGCCGCTGTATCTCTACGGTTATGGCGCTTACGGTTCGAGTCTTGATCCGTGGTTCTCCCACGCCCGCCTGAGTCTGCTGGATCGTGGCATGGCCTTCGCGATTGCGCATGTGCGCGGCGGCGGTGAATTGGGCGAGGCCTGGTATCGCGCCGGCAAGCAGGAACACAAACACAACACCTTCAGCGACTTCATTGCCTGCGCCGAATTTCTGATCCTCAACGGCATTACCACGGCCGATAAACTGGCGATCAGCGGCGGCAGCGCGGGTGGTTTGCTGATTGGCGCGGTGCTCAACCAGCGTCCGGATCTGTTCGGCGTGGCGATTGCTGAAGTGCCGTTCGTCGACGTGCTCAATACCATGCTCGACCCGGAACTGCCGCTGACCGTTACCGAGTACGACGAGTGGGGCAATCCCGAAGAGCCGGAGGTTTACGAGCGGATCAAGGCTTATGCGCCGTACGAAAACGTCAGTGCGCAGGATTATCCAGCGACGCTGGTGATCGCCGGTTACAACGACAGCCGCGTGCAGTACTGGGAAGCGGCCAAGTGGGTGGCGAAACTGCGCGCATCCAAAACCGACGACAACGTGCTGCTGCTCAAGACTGAACTGGGCGCCGGGCACGGCGGGATGAGCGGGCGTTATCAGGGATTACGTGACGTAGCGCTCGAATACGCATTTGTTTTCAAGGTTTTGGGGCTGGCCTGAGGAACTCCGTTGGTCACTTGGGTCTTAATTGCAGACCCAAGAGGCCGATACCCCACAGATCCCCTGTAGGAGTGAGCCTGCTCGCGATAGCGGTATGTCAGTTAAAGATGATTTGAATGACCGACCGCTATCGCGAGCAGGCTCACTCCTACAAGGGACCGTGTGAAGCCTGAAACAGTGAAAACAAAAAGACCGTGACGACATGTCAGAACCGACCTTCCTGAACAACGAAATCCGCGACTGGCTGATGGACTGCGGCCTGTTCGATCAATTGCAGCTGGCCGACTTTGCGGCCGCTTCCGGCTACTTCAGCATCAGTACCGTGGCTGAGGGCGAGGCGATTTTCCGCGAGGGCGATGCCGGCAGTTTCATGTGCATCCTCCACACCGGCCAGGTCGCCGTTCAGAAAACCGGCCCCGATGGCCAGGTAATCACCATGGCCACCCTGCGCAGCGGTCGGGCCTTCGGCGAAATGGCCGTGCTCGATGGCGAACGACGCTCGGCAACGTGCGTGGCGGCGACAAACTGTCAGCTATTGAACCTCGGCAAAGACTCGCTGGAAAAAATGCTCAACGACGCGCCGAAGATCGCCGCGAAAATCATCCGCGCCCTCGCTGTCTCTCTGTCGAAACGCCTGCGCATGGCCGACGGCCAACTGGCGGCGCAACAGGTTTAACCGCCGGGGGGCTTCGCCTTGGTGCCACTCGGCTCGATGCCCGGCAGCGGTTGATCCTTGCTCGGCGGACTGGGCATTTCAATCGGTACCAGCGGCGGACTGCCACTGCCAGCGCCAGACTTGGGAATGTTGATCGGCGTGATCTGCGGATACGGTGTCGGTGTAGCGGTGCCAGGCGAGCCGGGTTGCGGCGCCGGGCTGACTGGAACGACCTGCTGCGCCTGCACTGCAGTAATCGAGAGCGCGGCCAGGGCAATGACCGTTAGAATGGTGCGCTTCATCAAGGGCTCCGTTTGGCCTTAGTCTGCGCTCAGGCTACTCCCAACGGGCCTGCTTGCCTTCCCCCTTGTAGAGATTTCCATGAAACGTTTCGTTCTGCTCGACACCACCCCGATCCCTGAAAGCGGCGGTGCCCTGTGCCTGTTCGAGTATGGCGAGGATTTTGTTATCAAGATCCAGGGCGGCGACGGCGGACAATTGATGAACACGCGCATGCACGGTTCCGAAGATGCGCTGGCCGAAATTCCGTGCCGCAAGGTCGCTGGCCGGCCGAATTCGCGGGTGCTGATCGGCGGTCTGGGCATGGGGTTCACCCTCGCCTCCGCGCTCAAGCATCTGGGCAAGACTGCCGAAGTGGTGGTCGCGGAGCTGGTCCCCGGCGTGGTCGAGTGGAACCGTGGCCCGCTCGGCGAAAAGTCCGGTCGACCGCTGCTGGATCCGCGCACGGTGATCCGTCAGGAAGACGTGGCCAAGGTCCTGCAAAGTGAGCAGAACGGTTTCGACGCAATCATGCTCGACGTCGACAACGGCCCCGAAGGCCTGACCCAGAAAGCCAACAGCTGGCTGTACTCCGCCGCTGGTCTGAATGCCTGCGCCAAAGCCCTGCGCCCGAAAGGCGTGCTAGCGGTGTGGTCGGCCAGCGCCGACCGGCTGTTTTCCGACAAATTGAAGAAGGCCGGTTTCAAGGCCGAAGAAGTCCAGGTCTTCGCCCACGGCAACAAGGGCACGCGCCACACGATCTGGATTGCCGAGAAGCTCAAGGGCTGAGCTAAACTCTGCGTATAACCGTCATCAGTCTTTTACAAAGGTGAACCCATGAGTTCGTCCACCCCAACCAACACGTCGAAGCTGGATCGCATCCTCGCCGACAACCAGCGCGACAAGGAAATGGGCTACCGCGACAAAGCCCTGAAGATGTACCCGCACGTCTGTGGCCGCTGTACCCGTGAGTTTTCCGGCAAGCGCCTGAGCGAACTGACCGTGCACCACCGCGACCACAACCACGACAACAACCCGCAGGACGGCTCGAACTGGGAGCTGTTGTGCCTGTATTGCCACGACAACGAACACTCGCGCTATACCGACCAGCAGTATTTCAGCGAAGGCTCGCTGAGCACGCCGAAGATCGCCAAGGCGACGCATAACCCGTTTGCTGCCCTCGCCGGCCTCATGAAGAAAGAAGATTAAAGTTCTTCATTGGCCTGACTGGCCCCTTCACGAGCAAGCTCGCTCCCACAGTGGTTTTGTGTATGACACCGATCCAGTGTGGGAGCGAGCTTGCTCGCGAAGGCGGCCGCTCAGGCACCGCCATTCCATGATCTGACCACAACCGTTCAATCCCCGTATAATCGCGCTCTTTTTCCCGAAGGCACCCCGCTCGTGGCAGACAAACGGTACAGCTGCATTGGTTTGTATAACCCCAAATCACCGGAAAACGTCGGTTCGGTGATGCGCGCCGCAGGCTGCTACGGCGTGGCGTCGGTGTTCTACACCGGCAAGCGTTATGAACGCGCCGCCGACTTCGTCACCGACACCAAACGCGTGCACTACGACATCCCGCTGATCGGTATCGACGATCTGAAAAAGATCCTCCCGCTCAACTGCGTGCCCGTCGCCGTGGAACTGGTCGAAGGCGCCCGCCCGCTGCCGGAATACACCCACCCGGATCGCGCCCTGTATATCTTCGGCCCCGAAGACGGTTCGCTGGACAAAGAGATCCGCGACTGGTGCGAAGACGTCGTGTACATCCCGACCACCGGCTGCATGAACCTCGCCGCCACGGTCAACGTCGTGCTTTACGACCGCATGGCCAAGGGCTTGAACACCCGCTCCGGGCCCAAATTCCGCTGAAACATCGCACATCCGATGGAACGAGCTGACCGCTCCGGCAGTCAGCTTGTTTATCCATTACTCATTGCCTGGAGAAAGATCATGACCGAGCTCAAACGCGTCGAACGTATCGAATCCACCCCGTTCCAGAGCCGTTCCGAGCAGAACGTCGAAGGCTGGGAGCGCATCGGCTCGCTGGCGGGCGGTGTGATCATGGTCGGCAAGGGCCTGCGCCGTGGCGGTGTGTTCGGTTTGATTCAGGTGGCGATTGGCGGCGTGGCCATGGCGCGCGGGATTACCGGGCATAGTTCGATGAAAAGCCTGATCGAGAAGAGTCGTCAGGATATGAACAATGTGCGGGCGAAGATCGAACGGGCCGGGGAAGAGTTGAGCAAGCTGAAAGCCAATGCCGAGGCGGCGACCAGCACCGCCACCGTGACCGGCAATGATTCGGTGAAGTCGCCGAAAGCCGGGGTTTGATCCGAGATTTTCGGTGGGGTTAGAGGCCCTATCGCGAGCAGGCTCACTCCTACATTTGGAATACGGTCCCTTGTAGGAGTGAGCCTGCTCGCGATAGCGGTGTCACTGAAGCAACGCGGTATCAAGGACTTTCGAGGACTCGCCGAGCACGCTCTCGGCCAGTTGCACAAATTCCTTGGTGCTCACTGTCCCCAAATGCATCGCCCCCCGCAACACATCATCCAGCGAGCGCTTGTTGCGTGTCTTCAGGCGAATCTCGCCATCCAGCTCCTGCAACAGCACCACCGCTTTCGCCACCTGCGCCGGGCTGATCTGCTCGCCGCGCAACGTCGTGACTTTCTGGCCGTCCCTGGCCAGCTTCGTCTGTAGCGCCTGATAACGTTCATCGCTCATGCCGCCGGCACGGCGCACCAGTTCAATGGCGTAATACTCGGCAAAACCCTCGCTGATCCAGTCGCTGCGCTGCTCGTCGTTAATCCGCCCGAACACCTGCGCCAGCTCGCGCACCAGCGCACTGTTGCCGCTTTCGCTGACCAGCGGCAATCGCGTGTTCACGTAGATGGATTCATGTGCGCCGAGGCTGCCGCGCCACATCGGGTCATTGGCACCGACGATCAACAGTTTAGCCGGATGGCGTGGATAAACCGCCTGCACCTGCGGCCAGACGAACGTAAGCAGGGTCAGCACGTCCATCCGGCGCATGCCCTGCCCTTGCGGCGAAGCCACGGTGACTTCGGTTTCGCCCAGGCGCGTACGGCGGCTGCCGAGATGGCCGGCGAGCATCCAGCCCGTCGGACGATCAAACAGGCGTGACGGGTTGTCGATGCGGAATTTGTTCTTGCCGATACGCGGCCAGGCGGTTTCGATACTTTTCCAGCCATCGGGCAATTCGAATTGCAGGCGCGCGACCAGTTCGGTGCCGTCCTGCTGATCGAGTTTGGCTGGCGGCACCAGTTCATCGCCACGCATCAATGCCCAGCTGGGGGTCATGCGGGTGTCGAAACTGCCGTTCTTGCGTCCGTGGCTGATGCGCACGCGGTAAGTCAGGCTGGCCTTGTCACTGGTCGGGCGCCAGACGCCCCGGGCGTTTTTGCCGGGGGTCAGCAGCCATTGGCCGTCTGCCTTGAAGTCGCTGTAATGGCTGCCGTCGCCAAGGTCGAAATCGAGACTGCGCACCGCCTCGCCTTTGCCCAGGGTCAGGCGCACCTCGGCCTGATCGCTTTGCGGCAACAGGCGCACGTGATAATCCAGATCGACTTTCTTCGCGGCCCACACCGGGGCGCTTAGCGCCAGCAGCGCCATCATCAACGCTCGCTGCAATCCGACAGCCATACGCACTCCTTGGTAAAGCTTGAATCAGCAGGTATCAGCCCGCGCGGAAAATCAGGTGATCTTCCCAGTCATCCTCCGGCACGCTGCCTTCGGCGAGCATGCGCCCTGACTGGGAAATCCGCTCGTGGTGCACCGCGTCGCGATCGCCGCAGACCAGGTGGTGCCACAACGGTAGATCCTTGCCCTCGCTGACCAGTCGATAACCGCAGGTCGGCGGCAGCCATTTGAACTCTTCGGCCTGCCCCGGGGTGAGCTGGATGCAGTCCGGGACAAACTTGATGCGGTTCGGATAATCGCTGCACTGGCAGGTTTTCAGGTCCAGCAGTTTGCAGGCAATGCGCGTGTAATAAACGCTGTTGTCCTCCTCATCCTCAAGCTTTTGCAGGCAGCACAGCCCACAGCCGTCGCACAGCGATTCCCATTCCTGGTGATCGAGTTGATCGAGGGTTTTGCGTTTCCAGAACGGTTCGACTTTGGCGGCCATGGCTCAAGCATCAACATCAGGTGGTGAAAAGGCCGCCAGTCTAGTGCCCAAGGCCTTGCGGGCCAAGCGCCGGCGACTGCCGGTTGCGCGGGGCTTGTCAGTTTTTGTGGCGGCGCGTAGCTTTGCCAGTCGCAAGGAGCCTTGCCCGCAAGCCATTAACGCTCGACCGCGTTGCATTGTGGTGAACCCTCAGGCTCGGAAAACCCCATCGCTCAGCGCAACTGATCCCGCCGGGTTTTCATTCAAATCCCTGACTCAAACGTAGCAAGGAATCTCTTGATGAGTGCCAACCCACGCGTTGCCGATTACGCCATTCACCCGCAATTCACCGACCGCTGGTCGCCGCGCGCCTTCACTGGCGAAGCGATCCCGGAAGAAACCCTGCTGAGCTTCTTCGAAGCCGCACGCTGGGCGCCCTCGGCGTACAACTCGCAGCCTTGGCGTTTCCTCTATGCGCGTCGCGATACGCCAAACTGGGAGCGTTATCTGGGTCTGCTCAACGAATTCAACCGTAGCTGGGCGCAGCATGCCTCGGCCTTGGTAATCGTGATTTCGAAAACCACCTTCACTGCACCAGGCGCCACTGAAGAAACCCCGGCGCTGTGGCATACCTTCGACACCGGCTCGGCGTGGGGCCATCTGGCGCTGCAAGCAAGCCTCAGTGGCTGGCACACCCACGGCATGGCCGGGTTCGATCAGGAACTGACGCGCAAGGAGCTGAACATTCCTGAAGGTTATGCGCTGCATGCGGCCGTTGCCGTCGGCAAGCTCGGTGACAAGGCAACGCTGGCTGAATACCTGCAGGCCCGTGAAGAGCCGAGCCCGCGCCGCCCGCTGAATGAACTGGCGGCGGAAGGCGACTTCACCCTCTAAGCCACAGCGCAAAACCAAGTGTAGGAGTGAGCCTGCTCGCGATGAGGCCGTGTCAGTCGACATTAATGCTGTCTGACACACCGCCATCGCGAGCAGGCTCACTCCTACATTGATTGTGGTGTGTCAGTAGCCGCGGTTGAAATCCACTTCCCCGCGCAACGCTTCACCCGCTTGATACGCCTTCAGGTTCTCGACAAACAGCTGCACCATCAACGCCGGTGACGTCGGCGCCGAACTGTGCCCGGTCAGCAGCAAGCCCCAAGCGGTCCAGAATGGATGGCGTTGCGGCAGTGGCTCCTGACGGCAAACGTCGATCACCGCCCCCGCCAGATGGCCTTCCTTCAACGCTTCCACCAGGTCGGCATCGACCACCGCGACACCGCGCCCGGCGTTGATGAACAACCCGGTTGGCTTGAATTGCTTGAACAGCGCCGCGTCGTAGATATCGTGGGTGTGTTCGGTGTTCGGCAGCAGATTGACCACGTAATCCACTTCACCCACCAGTCGCGGCAGATCAGCCATCGAACCGACCTCGACAAACGGCGCCTGCTCACGGGCGCTGCTGGCAATCCCGTACAGCTCTATGCCGAACGGCAGCAGGAACTGCGCGACACTCTGGCCGATATCGCCGGTGCCGACGATCAGCACTTTGCGCCCGACCAGGCTCTGGCCGCTGCGGTTGTCCCATTTACGCTCGACCTGGCTGACCAGTCGCGCCAGCACTTCGCGCTCATGGCCAAGAATGTAGGTCAGCACATACTCGGCCATCACCTGACCGAAAATCCCCACTGCACGGGTCAAACGGTAATCGCGGCGCAAGCCGTCAGCGAGCAAAGGTGTGATACCGGCCCAGGTCGATTGCAGCCATTGTGGCTGGTGCCCCTGGCGCAACAGAGTCGCGAGCAAATCCGGCTGCCCCAGCCACACCGGACAATCGGCGGCCTGACGGGCCAGCTCGGCGGAGTCGCCGCTGGTCAGTACTTCAAGCTCGGGTGCTGCCTGACGCAGCAGCCGGGCGTATATCGCGTGGTCGTGTTCGGCAATCAGAACGCGCATCTTCAAACCTTTCGCAAACCGTGCAGACGGCCGCCGGATTAAGCCGGCCATCGCGGTAAAAACAGTTCCAGGGTAAACCGAGACTCAGAACAGAGCCGCGCAGATCAGACCGGGTCGTTGCGTCGCAGCAACTCTTCGGGCAAGTGCTCGATGTACTCGTCCTCGGCCGGCGGCATTTGCAGGTGGTAGCCCTGCTTGTCGAGGTTTTCCAGGACCACGACGATGTCCTCGCTGGCCAGTTTGCGCTCAGGCGTCAACACCAGACTGAAGGCAAATATGGCTTTGCCGAAAGCCGCCATCAGGGCCTCGGGCACGCGTTCCAGCTCATCGCTCTTGAGCACATAGAGATACATGCCCTTGCGCTTCGAGCTTTGGTAAATAGAGCAAATACGTTTCAAGGCTGTTCTCCGGCGGTGGCCAGGCTGTCGAGCAGCTTCTGGCCCATGAGTTCGCGGCGCCAGCCACGCAACGACTCAGGCAATTGGTAAGGACCCTCGGGATAGCCGCTTTTGACCAGGGCTTCGAGGGTTTTCTTGCGCAGCATCAGTTCCGGGGCAATGCCCAGGCGCTCGGCCTCAGCCTGGCCCAATGCGCGCAATTGTTTGATCAACGCGGCGGCTTCGATCGGCAAGGGCTCCGCTACGGCGGGCGGCCATTGATCAGGCCCCACACTGCCAGAGCGCTTGATCAGATCAAGCAGAAATTGGCCGTCCTGACGCACGGTACGCGGGTGCATGTCTTCGATTTTGCCCAGCGCCGCGAGGTTGTCCGGTTGCGTGCGGGCCAGTGGCCACAGCGAATGCTCGCGGACGATGCGGTTGCGCGGCAGATCGCGGGCGCGGGCTTCCTTTTCCCGCCAGGCGCACAGTTCACGCAGAACCGCCAGTTGCGCACGCGAGAGTTTCCACGCCAGTTTGGCCTCGCGATAGACCTCGTACGGGTCGGTTTCACGGCGCAGGTTGGCGACCAGCTCAGCGCCGTCCTCCAGCACCCAGGCGAATTTGTCGTCAGACAGTTTCGGTCGCAGCTGTACGAAAACCTCCGCCAGATGCACGGCATCTTCGGCGGCGTAGCTGATTTGCGTCTCGGACAACGGACGCTGCAACCAGTCGGAACGGGTCTCGCCCTTCGGCAGTTCAATGCCGAGCACTTCCTGCACCAGTCGCGAATAACCCATCGAGAACCCGAGGTTCAGGTAAGCGGCGGCCAGTTGCGTGTCGAACATCGGGGCCGGCAGGCTGCCGGTCAGGCGCAACAGCACTTCGAGGTCTTCGCTGCAGGCGTGCAGGACTTTGAGTACCGCCGGGTTCTCCAGCAACGCAGCCAGCGGTTGCCAGGCATTGATGGTCAGCGGATCGATCAGGTAGGCGCGTTTGCCGTCGCCCACCTGCAACAGGCCGGCAATCGGGTAGAAGGTGTCGACCCGCATGAATTCGGTGTCGAGGGCAACGAACGGCAGCTGCTGCCACTCGGCGCAAAACTGCGCGAGGCTTTCGTTGTCGCGAATCCAGTGAATATCGATGGCCACACGGCTCTCCCTTGAAGAATGGCGCGCAGTATATATCGCCACTGGCGATTTACGCGCCTGTGAAGGGCAAGAGCTGTAACGAAATGTCCTGCCAGAGAGCAAGAATAGTCTGACAAAAGAAGCAGAAAGCCCCGTCGTATCAGAACGACGGAGCCGATTGGCCTCAGTCCTTGGCGAGTACGCCGTCGATCACCGCACCACGGCAACCGGCAAACATGTCCAGACCCGGCTGATAGACCTTGCTCCTGACCTCAAGCAGGCCAAGCATCGAGTGGAACAGGTTGTCCTGGCTCAGTGGTTTGTCGCGGCTCATTTGCAGGCAATGCGTGTCGACCGAATAAGCCTTCTGATAGTTATCGGAGAACCACGCCAGCATCGCTACATGCTTTTGTTGCTCTGGCGCCAACATGTAAGGCGTACCGTGCAGGAACAAGTTGTACTCGCCCAGCGACTCACCGTGGTCCGACAGGTACAACATCGCGGTATCAACTTTGTCCTGATTAATGCGCAATACATCGATCAGGCTCGACAGCACGTGATCGGTATACACCAGCGTGTTGTCGTAACCGTTGACGATACTTTCGCGGCTGCAATTGTTCAGCGCGTTACTTTCACACACCGGGGTGAAGTGCTCGTATTCCTTGGGATAACGCTTGAAGTATTCCGGGCCGTGACTGCCCATCTGGTGCAAAACCAGCACGGTGTCCTTGTCCAGATGGTCGATAAAACTTTGCAGACCTTGCAGGAGGATTTCGTCGCGGCATTCGCTGTTGGCACACAGCGCCGGGTCTTTCAGGTTGCTGACATCTTGCAGGGTGACCCGGTCGCAAGTGCCTTTGCAGCCGGACTGGTTGTCACGCCAGATCACATCGATACCGGCACGTTTGAGCACATCGAGCAGGCCTTCCTCATTCTTCGCCTTGCTGGCGTCATAATCCTTGCGGCCCATGTTGGAGAACATGCACGGCACCGATACCGCCGTTTCCGTCCCGCAGGAATGCACGTCAGTGAAAGCGATCAGGCCGGCTTCCTTATCGAGTGTCGGCGTGGTGTCACGGTGGTAACCGAGGATGCCGAAGTTCTCCGCCCGGGCACTTTCACCCACCACCAGCACGGTCAGCGATTTACGCGGTTGAAGCTTCACATCCGGATTGCGCTCGGCGTCCTCGCCGATCTTGATGAATGGCTGCCGCGCCGAGACCACTTGCTCACGTAGATAACCCGCCGAAGCACCGATGTAATTACTCGGCACCAGCATCAGGCGAATTTCGTGGTGATTGCGAAACAGCGATGACAAGCCCTGATAGTTGGCCAGCGCCACCCCACCAATCACCGCCACAGAAGCAACACCGACAATAACTTTGCTGATTAACTCACGGTGCCATCGACGATAGTTGACTGGCACTTTCCACAACAACCAGGACGGTAATACACCGAGCAACAGAATATAAGCAAACAACTTCAACGAGAGCAGATCACGCACTTCCGTTGCATTGGTTTCGGCAAAGTTGCGAAACATGCCGGCATCGATCATGACGCCATATTGACTCATGAAATAAGCCACGCCGGCGCTGATCAGAAATATCAGGGTCAACAGCGGCTTGAGCAACGGACGGAATGCCAGAAGCGTCAGCACGATGTTGAATGCCGCAAGGATCATCACCCCGAACGCCACGCGCATGGCGATGTCCTTGCCATCGGCGGCGGTGATCTCGAACAGGTGCTGCCAAAGGACAAAATTGCAGCCAATTAAAAGAAAGGCGCTGGCAATCAACGTCACCCATTCCGGGCGCACGGCTTTTAACTTCAACATAGAAATGGGCGATTCCTGAAAAGAAGAGCCTCGGTCAATGACAGAAATTTCAATTGTGAAAATTTCATTAACTAAGGCACGAGAAACTTTAAGCAGGCAACCATCAATTTTTTGTGAAAAAGACGCCAACGATTAGTTGGCTTTCGGCAAAGCGATGAAACGTGTGACGTATTTGAGAATGGTTCGGGTTTTATTCAGAAAAACAGCACGGCTGTCCATTGTGGGAGCGAGTCTGCTCGCGAAGAGGCCGGCACATTCAACACTTTTGCCGACAGACAATCCGCTTTCGCGAGCAGGCTCGCTCCCACAGAGAGTGGGAATATCGACTTTTTAAATACTGCTGTGGGTTTTCTGGTTTGCCCGGACCAGACCGCTCCGCGCTTAATCATCTGCCCCACCCAAAGGTCTGATGATGGAAAACGTCCGCGCTACCGCTCGCCCCGCTGTCTGGTTGATGCTCGCGATCATGCTCGTCGCCCTCAATCTGCGTCCATCGATGGCGGCGCTCGGTCCGTTACTGTCGGCCATTCGCACTGACATCCCGCTGAGTTTCAGCGTCGCGTCACTGCTGACCATGCTGCCAGTGATGGCGATGGGTCTGGCGATGTTTTTCGGCATTGGCATCAGTCAGCGGCTGGGCGAACAACGGACGGTGTTGCTGTCCTTGCTGATCATTGGCCTGGCGACGCTGTCGCGGCTGTTTATCGAATCGGCAGCCGAAATGATCGTCAGCGCGGTGCTGGCTGGCGTCGGCATTGCGTTGATTCAGGCATTGATGCCGACGCTGATCAAATCGCGCTTCGCCGACAATGTCGCGCTGTGCATGGGTTTATATGTCACGTCGATCATGGCTGGTGCGGCCATTGCGGCCTCGTTCGCACCGCTGGTGATGCTGCAAACCGGGAGCTGGCGCGGCGGTTTGGCGATCTGGGCGATCCTGGCATTCATCGCGCTGCTGTTCTGGTGGCCGCAACGCAACCAGCTGTCCTCCACGGTGACGGCGACAGCCGGCAAGGATTCGTTCTTCAAGTATTCCCGTGCCTGGTTGCTGGCCCTCTTCTTTGGTCTGGGGACAGCGTCCTATACCTGCGTGCTGGCCTGGCTCGCGCCGTACTACGTGGAAAAAGGCTGGAGCGAACAGAACGCCGGGCTGCTGTTGGGTTTGCTGACGGCCATGGAGGTGATTTCCGGTCTGGTGGTTCCGGCTATCGCCAATCGCAGCCGGGATCGGCGTGTGATTCTGATGACGCTACTGGCTCTGATCATCGGCGGATTTTGCGGCCTGATCCTCAGCCCGCAACAATTCAGCCTGCTGTGGCCATGCCTGTTGGGGCTGGGCATTGGCGGGTTGTTCCCGATGAGCCTGATTGTCTCGCTTGATCATCTCGACAACCCGCAACGTGCCGGTGGCCTGACTGCATTTGTGCAAGGCATTGGCTATCTGATTGCTGGTCTCTCGCCGCTGCTGGCTGGAATGATCCGCGATCAACTGGGCAGCTTCGAGTGGGCGTGGTGGTCGTTGACCGCGGTAATGGTGGTGATGCTGTTGATGGTATGGCGCTTCGATCCCCGGCATTACGCGAGGCACTTTTCCTGATCGGGCTAAAGGCCTCTGGCCATCTTTCTGCGGTTTGCCCCGAGACGTCGTGTTACTAAAACTTTCTGTCCCACAACTGACTGTGAAACGTCCTACAGGGCTTTGTCCTGGCACCATCGTTCCGTTAGGATCATTCGCACACGTTTGCGCGGATTCAGCGCAAGGAGCACAGCGAGACGGAACGGATGCTGAACAGTAACTTGCTTAGAAAGCTCGACATGCAGGATCTCATGGTGTTCGTCGCTGTTTATGAGCAGAGCAGCGTCACCGATGTGTCAGAAACCCTGTTCGTCAGCCAGTCCACGGTCAGCTACTGTTTGAAAAAACTGCGCACCAGTTTCGAAGACGAACTGTTTATCAACACCCGCACCGGCATGCGTCCGACCTACAAGGCCAGCACCATGTACGGGCATGTGCAGAAGATCCTCGAAAGCATCAACCTGTGCCACGCCGGTGCCCCCACGTTCGACCCGACCCGACAAGCCGTCACCTTCAACATCTGCGCCCCGGAATACTTCGAGCAACTGATTCTGCCGCGCCTGCTGAAGCGTTTCGATTTCGATGATTTGCCGGTGATGGTCAACATGCACAAGTTCGAGACCGATGTCCCGGCGGATGAGCTGCGCGACGGCAGCCTCGATCTGGTGATCAGCTTCGGCCCCAACTTCCACCGTCATCACGCTGACCTGAAATCACAAATGCTGCTGGAGGACGATCTGGTCTGCGTCTTCGACAAACGCGCCACGCCACTGGAGCCACGCCTGAGCCTGCAGGCTTTTACCGAACGCCGGCACGTGTTCCCGACGCCATGGACGTCGACCACCAACATGGTCGATGGCTGGCTGGCGCGGCAGGCGCAGAAGCGTCAGATCGTCGCGCGCTCGAACAGCTACAGCGCGGCATTGAAAATGATCACGGGGACCGACTTCATCCTCACCCTGCCGCGCCGTATCCAGCGTTTACTGACCAACGAGGCGGTGTTCAATCACTGCGAGGCGCCAAATGGCTTGCCGGGCTTTACCCTCGACATGCAATGGAGCCAGAGCGTTGATCAGGACAGCGCCAATCTGTGGTTGCGCGAGCAGGTGGTCAAGGTGTGCAGCGAACTCGAAGCGGCCTGAGTCCTACACGCCAATCGCGGTTTTGCTGTAGGACTCGCGATCCATGTCGACCAGTTCGACACACAGCTGCACCTCGACACCGGCCGGCCATTCGCACAGGTCCTGCAAGACTGCCAACAGGCTCTCTGACAACTGCTTCTTGATCTGCGGCGAACGCCCGCTGAGCAGCGCCAGCTTCACATAGACGAAGGCGCGCTCGGCCATGGCGGTTCCGACCTTGAAGGTCTCGACTTTCACCGCACGACTTTTGATATCGAACTCCGCCGCGAACTGACCAGAGCCCACCAGGGTGTTGTTGAGCCGCATCAACGCGACATCGGCGTTCAACTGCGGCAGGTTGGCGGTGTATTCCATGTGCAGGTGTGGCATTGCAGGTCCCCAGTCAGTTGGCAGAAAGGTCGTACATATAGCACAGCTCTGCCCTACCTTCCCGGGGACTTTCACATATCAATGTGGGAGCGAGCTTGCTCGCGAATGCGATCGTTCAGCGACACTTAAGGTGCCTGATACACCGCTTTCGCGAGCAAGCTCGCTCCCACAAAGTGTGTGTTATGGCTCAGGATGGCGTCAGTGGCCGCTCGCTCATGAACTGCTCCAGCCTGGAGCGCAACCAGCGCTCCGCCGGATCGCTGTCGACGTGGCTGAGCCAGACCATCGACAAATCCAGCGTCGGTGTTTTAAACGGAAACGGCTCCTTAAACAGCAATCCGGAAGTGGCCATGGCTGCCGCCGCGTAATCCGGCAGACTGGCAATCAAGTCAGTGCCCGCCAGCAGCGCCGGCAACGCGCTGTATTGCGGCACCGACAGCACCACTTGGCGAGTACGACCGAGTTCGGCCAGCCACTCATCAGCAAAACCACTGACGTTGGCCGTGTGCGAAACCAGTACATGGGGGCGCGCGCAATATTCATCCAGCGTCAGCGGTGTATCACTGGCGTCGGCGCGCAGGATGCTCGGCTGAATGTGCCGCAGCAGTTTGCGCTTGGCATTGGCCGGCAAGCCTCGGGTCTGGCTGATGCCGACCGTGATGTCGCCCGCCGCGAGCAGATCGGGGATGCGCCAGTAATCGACGTGTTGCACCACAAACACCACGTTCGGCGCTTCCTGGCGCAGCGCACGCAACAGCGGCGGCAACAGGCCGAATTCGACGTCATCGGACAGACCGATGCGAAACGTCATGGTGCTCACGGCCGGATCGAAATCGCGGGTCAGGCTCAGCGCCACCGACAGCGAATCCAGCGCAGGTTTGAGATGGCGGAAAATATCTTCGGCGCGGGCGGTCGGTTCCATGCGGTGGCCGACGCGGATGAACAGCGGATCATTGAGCATGGTGCGCAAGCGATTGAGCGCCGAGCTGATGGTCGGCTGGCCGAGAAACAGCTTCTCGGCCGCCCGGGTCACGTTGCGTTCGAGCATCAAGGTCTCGAACACCACCATCAGGTTGATGTCAGCCTTGCGTAGTTCATTGCGGTTCATCCATTGCCCCCTGCCCCCCGGAATACCGGCAGTGTAGAAAGGCCGGGGCCCCGGCGTCCATCACCACGCTGCGTCAGTTCACCGTCAGGCGTTTCAAGCCCAGCGCCATGACCCGTGAATCGTCATTGATGCCCAGTTGTTCAGGGCTGATGGCGTCGGGCAATTGCAGCTCGATCGTCAGGCGATCATTGTCTGCCAGATGCTGACGGATCGCAGGACTGATAGGGATCTCCAGATGATTATCCTGATGTTGCACCAGCCGCGTGCTCAGTACCTGCTCGCCATTCAAACTGACAATCACTCGCTGTGCCGGGTGTTGCGGCAAAACGAATGCCATGACCTCCAGCGCAATCGAACGCGCCTCGGGTGACACCCGCAAGTCGACCTGCGCCTGCTGCCCCGCCGACCATGTACCCCAGTTTTCCGGGGTCGACCAACCGCTGGTCAACTGCCGGGCGGAGTAGTTGAAGATCAGCGCCTGACCGGGACGCATCAGTGCCAGCGATGACATTCGGCGTCCTTCATCAGGCACGCTCAGGCACTGCGAACAACGCTTCCAGCCCGGCGCCAGCACCACCAGGCCATCCACTCGGGTCAGCAGATCCGTTTCACTGTTGACGTATCTGGCGGCATCGGCCAGCACGAAGTCGTCAAGGATGTACAACGAGTCGGCATCGTATTGCCCTGATTCGAGCATGTGCTGCGTTTTCTGCCGAGCCTGATCCAGCGCTGTTGAACTCATGCGTCCCAGATAGACCGCGTCGGTTTTCAGACCATGGGTCGCAGCGAAATCGGCAATCACTTGCCAGCGTTCGGACTGATTCTGTGGCATCAGACTGCGCACGTTCGGGTAATGCGCCGCCGCACTCACCCAGAATGGATCACGCATCGGCGTTGGCCATTCTGCGGCGGGCGTCATCATTTTGCTGTTGCGCAAGCCCATCCAGCCGTTGCGCGTGTCGACAATCTGTATCGTCAATGCCAGTGCCAACAACGCGACGACGATACGTGGCCGGTAACCGCGTACCAGCAGGAACATCACCATCAGGATGAGCGCGTACAACACGGGCCAGAACATCCGCCCCGACGCGCGAAAAATATTGGCCAGTTTGAGGGCGATTTTCGGCAGCGGATAGCTGAACGTGTGCGCGCCGACACCGATCTGGTTCGATAGCGCAAACAACGATAAACCGATCAACGCCAGCAACAGCCAAGGGCGAACGCGAAGCTCATCCTTCAGCGGCTGGCGATTTCTCAGCAAGGCAATCAGCGCCAACGGCACCAGCAACAGCACACCCAGCCCCGGATAATTAAAGCCTTCGTAATCGCCGCTGGCTTTTGGCAGATCCGGCAAGATGAACGACCAGCCCGCTGGGTCGAGTGGCGACAACAGGTTCATCCGGTACAACCCGAAACCGCCGGATTGCCCGCCGTCGGCAATGGCGAAGTAACCGGCCTGCCAGCAACACACACTCACCACGGCAAACAGCGAAACGCCTTCAAGCAGCCCCTGACGCCGAGTCAGTTGTTGGCTGAAAGTTTTGCCGAGCAGATCTGCTACCCAGATCAGCGCCACCATCGCCAGCAGGTACGCATGCACCATCGCCGTCACCGCGAGTAACGCGCCCCAGGCCAGGCGTCGTCGAGACAGGTTCGGCAACAACGCGAGGTACAGCGCCGCCAGAATCAGAAAATGCCCGGACAGGGAAAGGTGTCCGCCCATGCGTAGAAACATCGGCGGTGAAACCACCAGCAAACCGGTACCCAGCAAACGAATCAGCGGATTGCCGGTCATCAGCCCCAGCAGTTTCCAGGCGAACCAGGCTTGCAGCACGAAACACGCCAGCAGCCACAGACCGAAATACTGGAAGGTCGCCGGCAACCACGCATTGAACGGTTTGAACAGCAACGCCAGCAGCGGATTGGAGTCGGAAAAGATGATTGAACTGCCCAGCTCCAGACCATAGGAAGGGTTGAGTCCGAGCGGAAAGGTCCAGGGTGAATGGCGAAAATATTCCCAGCCCAGATAATGCGTCGCCGGATCGCCCTGCTCCAGCCAGGCAATGTTTTGCGGATCCAGCGCTTGCGGCCCGATCACACAGAAAAATGCCAGAACGCCGAGCAGTAAAGGCAACACGCCCAGCGCAGGATGGTTTGGTGAAGCCTTCATCGATAAGTCCAGAAATTGTGCAAGACAAAGGTGAACGCTGGAATCGTCAGTGCCACCGCAACGATGCCCAGCAGATAGTGCAGCCCGGCCATCTGCGCCACCCAGGCGACCAGCATCGCCAATAGAAACCCGCACGCCGACACCAGCAGAAAACGCAGTAACGTTCTGCCATGCAAACGTGCCGAGAAACTCCAGGTGGTATTGATCACGTAGGACATCACCGTCGCCACGATGAACGCCACGCCGTTGGCCAGCGGCGGTTGCGCAGTAATGAAGTTGATGAACAGCACCGCCACCAGCGCATGCAGAGCCGTGACAAACAAACCGGTCACAGCAAAGCGCAAACCGCGCTGGAGCAGCGCTGACTTTTCGGTTGAGGTCACGGTTTTTGCGCCAACACGAAAACACTCAAACCGGCCAGACGGTTGATGCCCATCAACGGCAGTTCAAGACTGCATAGCGTCTTGAGAACACCGTTCACTAGCGGATGATGACGCTTGAGTTGCGAACGCGGCGGCTGGGCTTGCGCGCCTTGCGGCAGCAAGCGCAACGCCGCCGCAATCGGAAACACCGCGCCGAAATAATAGGCACCGCGCTGCACCGTCAAACCGGCATCACGCGCCAGGGTTTCGAACTGCGCCAGGGTGTAACGGCGCTTGTGCTCAAGAAAGTCATCGTGGCCACTCCACAAGAACTGGAATGCCGGTACCGTCATCAGAAACCGGCTGCCCGATGGCACTTTGTCGACGTACATCTTGAGCAGACCGAGGTCATCATCGACATGCTCCAGCACGTCCATCAGCAACACCAGATCGGCCTCGATGGTTTCGATCCCGCGACGGTAGTGCACCGGTTTGCCGGCGGTGGTCGCGCTGGAGTCGGCGGGGTAGCTGATATCCACGCACCATGCTTCGCGTGCATCGGTGTGCGTCAGCAAATGGTGGGAGAAAAATCCCGAGCCGGCACCGACATCGAGGATTCGGCTGATGGGTGCATTTCCCAGCAAACGCCGGGTGGCGGCGGCTTTGGAGCAGTAATACCAGTGCTCGTTGATGGCGTCGCCGAGGATGTCGGTTTCCTTGAGATCCATGTGTCAGTCCTTGGGGTCATAGACGCGACGCACCAGAAAAACCGGCCGGCGTTTGGATTCGATATACGTGCGGCCCAGGTACTCACCGAGCACACCGATGCCGATCAATTGCAGTCCACCGAGAAAGGTCACGGCCACCATCAGCGAGGCATAACCGGGCATGTCGATACCGTGAATCAGCGTGCGTAGGACAATGAATATGGCGAAGGCAAATGACACCAGCGACACCAGTGCGCCGACATACGTCCAGATCCGCAACGGTTCAGTGCTGAAACTGGTGATGCCTTCCAGCGCGAAGTTCCACAGGCGCCAGCCATTGAACTTGCTCTGCCCCGCCACGCGCTCCGGGCGCTCGTAATCGACGTGAGTGGTGCGAAAGCCGACCCAGGCGAACAGGCCTTTCATGAAGCGCCGGGACTCCGGCAGGGTCAGCAAGGCATCCACCACGCAGCGATCCATCAGACGAAAATCGCCGACATTCTCGGGCAAAGGCTGTTCAGCGATCTTGTTGTGCAGGCGGTAGAACCAGTGCGCTGATGTCTGCTTGGCCCAGGTGTCGCTGCGCCGGCTGATGCGGTGACCGAGCACCACTTCAAAACCTTCTCGCCAACGCTCGATCATCTGCACAATGACCTCGGGCGGGTCCTGCAGATCAGCGTCGATCGGCACCACGATTTGCCCGGTCGCGATCTGCAAACCGGCGGACAACGCTGCTTCTTTGCCGAAGTTGCGACTCAAATCGACGATACGCAGACGCGCATCGTCCCGCTGATGTTCGAGCAGGCGCTCAAGCGTGGCATCGGTACTGCCGTCGTTGACGAATACCAGTTCAAGGTCGATCAACGCCTGCGTCTGAAAGACTTCATTGATGCGCCGTAGAAACGTGTCGAGGCCGTCCTCTTCGTTAAAAACGGGGACCACCAGCGATAACGTCACCCGCCCGGCCTGTTGCGTTCCGTGCTCAGTCAAAGGAGTGCTCTTCTTATAGTGTTTGTCGGTCGCCGAACGATATTCGACGCCATGAGCCGTCCCGTATTAAGCAGCAGCGTCGACGGTGTTGCAAGGATCAGACGGCGTCATTTTGGCCAATCCACAGGCCTATTGCTGCGCTCTAGCCCACGTCCTTCAGAAACATCCGCGAACGATTGGAAACAAATGTCCGATAGCCAAAAAAACCGTCTGCGCTAGGCTTGCGACCATGCGCCACAGCGGCTGTCGCACAATGAATCGCATGGAGCGAACTGAATGTATTTCGAGATTTACAGGCAATCCAGAGGCACCCCGAGCACCGGCAAAGGACAATGGCGCTGGAGACTGAGAGCGGGTAACCACGAGACCATCGCCAGTGGCGAGTCGTATGTGAACAAGGCGGATTGCATGCATGTGATCGGGCTGATCAAGGCTGTGCGGGGGGAGACGCCGGTCAAGGAGATCTAGCCGCTCTGCACGATCCTGCAGATATGAAAAAGCCCCACAGCTTTAAGGCTGTGAGGCTTTTTTTCGGGCTTGTATCGAAAGACATTGAAGAAGCAGCGCGCAACGCTGGCCTCTTGTTCAGTCCGCCAGCCAGGCGTTTCGCCATGCCAACAGATGTTCGTCCTTGAGCATCCACTGATTGAGTACAACGCTGCGCAGGGCGTCTCCAGCCTTGGCGCTGGCATCGGGCTCAGCCAGATGTTCGCGAATAGCGGCAATCCAGTCTTGCGAACGGTTCCTGACCCTCGTCACCGGGAAATCACCCCGATAACAAGGGATGTCCGAACAGATCACGGGGAAACCACAGGCGCCATATTCCAACAAGCGCAAATTGCTTTTGCAGGCGTTGAAAAAGTTGTCTTTCAGAGGTGCCAAAGCCAGGTCGAGGTTCAGCTCAGCCAGTCTTTGCGGGTATTTTTCGATACTCACCCCCCTATGGAACTCATGGACATAGGGACGCAGTGCGGGTGGGCACATCCCCATGAATACCCATTCAACTTCTCCTTCCAGCGCACGAACCACTTCGGCAAGGACTTGCAGGTCGGCGCTGTGACTCGAGCCGCCGGCCCAGCCAACCCGAGGCTTGCGGCCTTGTTGGCGCTGGCTGGTCAGGTCGCTCCACCAATGGCTCGGCAGACGGTTTTCCATCACCCGGATGTCGGCATTGAAGCCCTTCAGCGCATTGGCCAGCGGCTCGGTAGACACCACCAACCGATCGCACAGCCCTACGGCTTTCTTCAAGCGTTTGGTGATGTCTTTGGGCAGCAATTCGTGGTTCAAGTTGCCAGCGGGCACGTCAAGAATATAGTCATCCAGCTCGTAAATCTTGAACGCCCTGGAGAATGCCTTGGTGTCCTGCATGTACTCCAGATGAGGCGTTGTGTGCTGTCCCTGGAAAATGATCGTGTCCGGCGCAATGCGCTCCAGTTCTGTCGGTTGCAGTCCCTCGTCGCTTACCGTTCCGCCGATCAGTTGCGCAGCTTTCAGGGCAGCGAAAGGCTGACGCACGCGGTAGTGTCCGCTGCCGAAAGAGTCGAGAGGATGGCACAGCACATGAGGCAACTCACGACTGGCAAACGGGTGCCAATCAGTGTCGGTACGGTATTTGGAGGAAAAGCCACTGCCCTCCAGGGTCAGGTTGCGGTTGTAGGCCGGATCGTTGGCGATTTGCGCAAGCCAACGCTGGTACATCACCGACTGTTCGCCCTTGAACCGTTTGCGCTTGGCTTCTTCCTTGGTCGTGTCGACGTTGTTCTGGCTCACACTGGCTTCGTGAACGAGCAGCGCATAGGGCGTCCAGACAATCAGCCGTCCAGCCTGGCCGACTTTCAGGCACAGATCCACATCGTTAAAGGAAACGGCCAGGCCGACCTCGTCCATCCCCCCCACTTGCTGGTACAGCTCGGTGCTGATCATCAGGCAGGCGGCGGTGACCGCGCTGTAGTTCTGATCAAGATGCAAGCGGTGAAGGTAGCCGTTGGACTGCATTGAATCGCCGATAAACGGGTGGTCTGCAACACCACGCAACCCGAGTACCACACCTGCATGCTGAACAGTCCCGTCGAGGAATAACAGTTTGGCGCCCACTATCCCCACTTCCGGCCGCTGGGCGTGATGGAGCAGTGCACCAAGCCAGTCGCCATCAATGATCGCCGTGTCATTGTTGAGCAGCACCAGGTAATCGCCGCGGGCATGACTGGCCGCAAAATTATTGATCGCCGAATAGTTGAACGGGTGCGGATAACGCAGGATGCGCACCTTGGGATTGTTCAACAGCTCCATACCGTTGAACCAGTCCCGGGCCTCGGCTGTTTCGCTGTTGTTGTCGACGATGATCAGTTCGTAATTCGTGTAGCTGGTTTTCTCCATGATGCTTTCGATGCAGCGCAGCAGCATCGGCAGGCAGTCCTTGGTGGGAATGAGGATCGACACCAGCGGCTGTTCCGCATGTTGGTAGACCACACGATTCGCCATTGGCAAAGGTCCGGCCAGCAGCTCATGCGCCACGCCCAGACGCTGCAAGTGCGCCCCGACGATGGCTGCCGAGTTCGCGATGACTTGCGGTTCACCGAGCCACTGAGGGAAATTGATGGCCTGATGCACCAGCACATCCGCGAGGTGCCCGACAGTGCCCAGACCGTGAGTTTCAATCAGCCGAAAAAGCAAATCATGGGGCGCCAGTTCGCTGAAGGCTGGATCAAAGCCGTCGGCAGACAGCGCGGCCTCGCGACTGAAAGCCAGTGCGCGGCCGACATAGGGATAACTGCGCAACATATCCAGATTCAAATCCGGCTTGAATACCGGACTCTGGCAGCCTTCAGCGGTCAGTGAGTCTTCATCGCTGTAGCATGCGCTGACACCGGGATTGAGCGCGATGCCTTCGGCGAGCAAAAGCAGCGCGTGGGGATCCAGTTCGTCTCCGCCACGCAACAGGTACCACCAGTCAACGTCGATCTCCTGCAACAGTTCATTGAGCTGGCTCGGCCACGATTCGGCCAACGGCAGCCAGACCAGATTATCGGCCGGCGTCACGCCTACAGGTTCGGCATTGGAGAGCACCACGATGGCCGCCGCCCGATAAAGCTGGCGGTCAATGCTTTCCAGGCTCGAACGCAACAGTCCGATATCACCCGTAGTGTCGGTCAACACCAACAACACATCCGGTTGCCGCGGCCAGCTCGCCAGTCGCGCGGGCAAACCTTCGACCTCGACGGCGGCCAGTTGCCGACTCGCCAGCCAGCGCTGATAAAGGTCGATATTGCGCTGCTGCCGGCCAACATTCGCCAGAACGCCGAAAAAACGCTCTAACGTGTGTGCCAGGGTGCCGTCGAGCTGGCCACTTTCAACTTCGAAATCGCTGCCCGTCAGTTGAATCCGCTCCAAAGGCGCAAACACTTCAATGCGCGCAAAGAACATGGTGCCGGCAAAATAATCCGCTTCGTTGATGCCCTGCGGCTCAATACCGCCACGCTCGGCCAGGGTGACAAGCAACGCGCGGTTGCTTTCGCTGAGGAATCGGGTGACTGGCACCAGGTATCGCTGAGGACCCAGCATCGGCACATGCACCGGGTCGGCCAGGTGTTCCAGCGCTCGACTGAATCGTACCGGGTCCAGCAGATCATCGAATAGTTCAACGCCCCAATCGATCGCCCCGCCCAAGTGCAGCGAACGCTTGGTGTGCAGCTTGACCAGCGTGCGGATATTGTCGGCACGCAAGAACGGCAGCACCCGCAGAAACGGCAAAACATCCCTGCCGTGATTCGGCACCCGGTATAGCGAAAAACTCAATGTGCTGGCCGTCAGCTGAGCACATATCTCATCTTCACGACCGGCTACGCAGGTTACGTAGAGGTGCAGGCGTTCAGTCTGTTTAATCAAACGACGCAGAATATCTTTCAGCACTTCGGGGTAATACGCATGGATAACCACGCCGACTGGCGGCTCGCCATCCTCGAACGCTGGCGGCTGCGCAACCAGCACTTCGCAGTCTTCGACGTGGGGTGCGGCGCTGCTGCCTGACCTGACGGACTGACGTTCAGAAACGCGGTGAGCACCTTGGGCTGATGGTGGAATTTTCATATTCAAACCAATTCAAATAGGGAGCGTGGCTGGAACTCGCTGGATGCGCCTTTCACGGCCGAGGTGAGCAAGTATCCACTTTAGTGAGAGCGCTGGCCTCATGACTGGACAGAGGATAAACGACGACAGGTGTGATTTGGCGGCCGATCGCTGGCCAATAATGACAGCCCCTACTCTGCGAGCGCGGCTTTAAATGGGTCGGTGAGTCCTGTGAGCGTTGTGTCCCTAATGTCGGCAGAGGCTGTGTTTACTTAAATTGCCTCTCTGCCGAGGACCTCACCATGCACGACGCGCTTCAGCGCTATCGCCACTAATACTGGATTCGCAGAAACGAAAAAGCCCCGTAGATTTTCATCTACGGGGCTTTTTCTATGTAATGGCGGAGAGATAGGGATTCGAACCCTAGGTACCGGTGAAGGTACAA
Organism: Pseudomonas sp. H1_D05; assembly: GCF_054682705.1. Lineage (NCBI taxonomy): Bacteria > Pseudomonadati > Pseudomonadota > Gammaproteobacteria > Pseudomonadales > Pseudomonadaceae > Pseudomonas > Pseudomonas sp. H1_D05. The sequence continues at coordinate 3,451,251 of NZ_CP162825.1, read as the reverse complement.
CGGATTTCGAATCCGTCCCATTCGGCCACTCTGGCATCTCTCCAACGGCGCGCATCATAACAACACTTTTACCGAAAGCAAACCCTCTTTCGAAATTTTCTTCGTGCTATCAGATGCTTGCGTCGATTAAAGCGGTACACCCAGACGATTGGCGACTTCTTCGTAGGCTTCGATAACGTCACCGAGGCCCTGACGGAAGCGGTCTTTGTCCATCTTCTTCTTGGTGTCCTTGTCCCACAGACGGCAGCCGTCCGGGCTGAACTCGTCACCGAGGACGATGGAGCCGTCGCTGAACACGCCGAATTCAAGCTTGAAGTCGACCAGCAGCAGGCCGGCGTCATCGAACAGCTTGGTCAGGACTTCGTTGACCTTGAGCGACAGTTCTTTCATGCGCGCCAGTTGCTCGGCGGTGCCCCAACCGAAGGCCACGACGTGGGATTCGTTGATGAACGGGTCGCCCTTGGCGTCGTCCTTCAGGAACAGCTCGAAGGTGTACGGGTTGAGCTTCAGGCCTTCTTCGACGCCCAGACGCTTGACCAGGCTGCCAGCGGCGTAGTTACGCACGACGCACTCGACCGGGATCATGTCCAGCTTCTTGACCAGCACTTCGTTGTCGGCCAGCAGTTTGTCGAATTGGGTCGGTACGCCGGCCGCTTCGAGTTTCTGCATGATGAAGGCGTTGAACTTGTTGTTGACCATGCCTTTGCGGTCGAGCTGCTCGATGCGCTTGCCGTCGAACGCCGAGGTGTCGTTGCGAAACAGCAGGATCAAGCGGTCAGCGTCGTCGGTCTTGTAAACCGATTTGGCTTTGCCGCGGTAGAGTTCTTCACGTTTTTCCATGATGGGCTCCGCTTGCTAAGTAGGTGGGCTAGGCGATGTGGCGCCAGTCGAGCCCTGAATCTTGATCGGCCAGTTGCAGCCAGTCCGGGTCGCACCCGAGGGTGTCGACAAAACATTGCCGGGCCAGCTGCGGCAGGTTGTTCTTGCTGCTCAGATGGGCCAGGACCAGGTGTTGCAAGCCCTGCCAGCCCAACTCGGACACCAGGAATGCCGCCTGATGGTTGTTCAAATGTCCCAGCTCGCCGCCCACCCGCTGCTTGAGAAAGTACGGGTAATGACCACGGGCCAGCATGTCGCGACAATGGTTGGACTCGATCATCAATGCATCGAGGTCCCGATAACCATCCAGCACCCGCTCGCAGTAGGAACCCAGGTCGGTCAGCAGGCCGAAGCGCCGCTGCTGGTGATCACTGAAAACGTACTGGGTCGGTTCCTGCGCATCATGGGCCACGGCAATGACCCCGATGCTCAGTGCACCGATCTGCAGTTGCTCGCCGCCGGCCAGAAAGCCTGCGGGTTCAATCGGTTTGCGCATCCCGCGCAGTGTGCCGCGACTGAGGTAGACCGGTAGATTGTAGCGCCGAGACAGTAAACCCACGCCATGCACGTGGTCGGCATGTTCGTGGGTTACGAGTATCGCGCTCAGTTGCGCCGGGTTCACACCCAGGCGCAACAGGCGTTTTTCGGTTTCCCGCAGGGAAAAACCACAATCCACCAGCACATACGTATCAGCACTGGCGATCAGCGTGCCGTTCCCTTGGCTACCGCTGCCGAGAACGGCAAAACGCATGGTTGATCAGCCCAGGTTGTCCTGAATCACGCTCAACACTTTGCGTGCCACTTCAGCCGGCGCGACGGTGTTGATGTTTTTCTCGACGGTCACCTGAATGTTCTCGCCAACCTTGCTCAGGCGAACCTGATAACGCTCGGCACGGGCTTCAACTTCTTCCTTGCTCGGCGCACTGCCAAACAGGCTGCTGAAGAAACCAGGCTTGTCGTCTTTCTTCTCGGCTTTTTCGGCCAGGTTGATGTAGTACAGGCCCAGGCTACGGTTGATGTCTTCAACGCGCCATTCGCCTTGTTCCAGTGCACGGCCAACGCTCGACCAGGCACGATCCAGATCGTTACCGACGTTCAACACCGGGTTGCCGCTGCCGTCTTCGCTGAGGCTGACACGGCTTGGCGTATCGAAATCACGCGAGGCCAGCATCGACACCGAACCGCCCTTCTCGGAGATCCGGCTCATGCTCGCGAGCATGTCGTCGACCAGCGCTGCGTCCAGGCCAGTGTTGACCGAACGGTTGGTGAAGGCCACGTCGGCCGTGCTGCCGGCAGGACGCTCGGCGCTGACCACGTAGATTTCACTGGTGTTGCGCTGCACGCCCGGCTCGATCCGCACACGCACACGGGTTTCGCTGTCGCTGGCGATGCCGGCTGCACTCAGGCGCTTGGCCATGGCCGCGGACAGTTCGTCGGAATGCTGCCAGGTGGTGGTGAACTCGCCGGTCTGCGGGCGCTGTTCATCCAGACGGAAACCGTTGTCCTGGAAGAATTGCACCGCCACTGGCCAGACTTCGGCCGGTGGGTGCTGGGCCACGACCCAGCGAGAGTCACCGCTCTTCTGCAGCGAGTAATCGCTGGCATCGGCAACGGCCGACAGCGGCTGAGGACGCGGCACAATGTATTCGCCCTTCTCGGTGTCATCAGCAACGTTACGCGGGATCGGCAACAGCGGATCCAGACGCTTGGAAGTGCTGACTTCCGGTGGAAGTTGCATTGGTGCAGTCTGTTGCGCTTGCAGGTAATCGCTACCACGGTCGCGGAAATAACCTTCCGGCCCCCAGACCCATCCGCAGCCGCTGGTGCTGGAGATAATCAAGGCAAGTGCGGAAAGTCCGGCCATTCGCTTCATGCGTTGTACTTCCTCAATTAAACCAGGACGCTGCACTGGCGCAGGGCCGAGCGGAGCGTTTCGTGACAAGGTGTGCTCAGCCAGGTCAGTGGCAAGCGGATGCCTTCGTGCATCAGGCCCATTTCCACCAAAGCCCACTTCACCGGAATCGGGTTGGCTTCGATGAACAGGTCTTTGTGCAGTGGCATCAGTTTTTCGTTGATCGCCCGTGCGGTGTCGGCGTCGCCTTTGAGCGCAGCCTCGCACAGATCGGCCATTTCGCGCGGCGCGACGTTCGCCGTCACCGAGATGTTGCCTTTGCCGCCCAGCAGGATCAGCTCAACGGCGGTCGGATCATCGCCGGACAGCACGATGAAATCCTTGCTCACACCATCGATGATTGCTTTGGCACGCTTCAGGTCGCCGGTGGCTTCCTTGATACCGATGATGTTCGGCACGGTGGACAGGCGGATCACGGTCTCTGCTTGCATGTCGCAAGACGTGCGGCCAGGAACGTTGTAGAGAATCTGCGGAATGTCGACCGCTTCAGCGATGTGCTTGAAGTGCTGGTACAGACCTTCCTGAGTCGGCTTGTTGTAGTACGGAACCACCAGCAGGCAGGCGTCGGCACCGGCTTCCTTGGCGTTGCGGGTCAGCTCGACAGCTTCGCGGGTCGAGTTGGCGCCAGTGCCGGCGATGACCGGAATGCGCCCGGCAACCTGTTTGACTACGGCTTTGATGACGGCGATGTGTTCTTCTACATCAAGGGTTGCCGACTCGCCGGTAGTACCGACCGCGACAATGGCATGGGTGCCGTTCTTGAGATGGAAGTCCACGAGTTTGCTGAGGCTGTCCCAGTCAAGACGCCCTTGTGCATCCATGGGAGTGACCAGTGCCACCATACTGCCCGCAATCATGAAACCGCTCCTGCCGGAAAAAGAGAGCGGTAATGGTACTGGCGCCAAGATGCTTGCACAAGCGAAGTACTGCGCTGCCGCCATTCCCCTTGGCGCCGCTTTTCGCTACCCTTCAGACTTTGATCGGTACTGATCAGCTTGTACGCCGGGTTCCAGCCTCCTTTTACGGCCTCCCAGACCCCGTTCCTGCGTCGCATCGACGCGCTCCCGCTATAGTGGAGCGAGCCGCGAGCGCTTGCCGGGCCTCTTTGTACGGACAGCCAGAACAGGCACTCCCCGGTGGCCAACGCCCGTAAACCTACCGACCGCTCATCGCTTTAGGAATGCTGCATGTCCACCCCCACAGTTCGCGAACAATTCCTTGTCATCAGTGCCCTCGGCGCCAACCCCATGGAGCTGACTAACGTCCTGTGCCGCGCCAGCCATGAAAATCGCTGCGCCGTGGTTACTTCACGCCTGACTCGCCACGGCGAGTGCAGCGCTTTGGTCCTCGAGGTCTCCGGCAGTTGGGATGCCCTCGCCCGCCTGGAAGGCAGCTTGCCGGGCCTGGCCAAGAAACACGCTTTCACCGCCAACGTGGTGCGCAGCGCGCCGCTGGAAAATCGTCCGCAGGCCCTGCCGTACGTGGCGTATGTCAGCTCGGCGTATCGCCCGGACATCATCAATGAGCTGTGCCAGTTCTTCATGGATCACAACGTCGAACTGGAAAACCTGACCTGCGACACGTATCAGGCGCCGCAGACCGGCGGCACCATGCTCAACGCCACATTTACCGTGACCCTGCCCGCCGGCACCCAGATCAGCTGGCTGCGCGACCAGTTCCTCGACTTCTCCGACGCGATGAACCTGGACGCACTGATCGAGCCTTGGCGCCCACAGAACCCAATGTAAGGAAACTTTCATGGCCGTTGTCATCGACCAACCGGTTGCCGATTTCGCAGCACCTGCCACCAGCGGGCAGACTGTCAGCCTGTCTGCCCTCAAGGGCAAGCAAGTGGTGATCTATTTCTATCCGAAGGACAGCACCCCGGGTTGCACCACAGAAGGCCAGGGCTTTCGTGATCAATACGCCGCATTCAAGGCCGCCAATACCGAGATTTTCGGTATCTCCCGCGACAGCCTGAAGTCCCACGAGAACTTCAAGTGCAAGCAGGAGTTTCCGTTCGAGCTGATCAGCGACAAGGACGAAGCCGTCTGCCAATTGTTCGACGTGATCAAGCTGAAGAAGCTGTACGGCAAGGAATACCTGGGCGTAGATCGCAGCACGTTTCTGATTGATAAGGACGGTGTGCTGCGTCAGGAATGGCGTGGCGTGAAAGTGCCGGGGCATGTGGATGCTGTTTTGGCCGCTGCGCAGGACTTGAATAAAGCCTGATGGCTTTGCGTCGCCCTCATTGACGCCTTCGCGAGCAAGCTCGCTCCCACATTGGACTTGTGAACGCCACAGATCCAGTGTGGGAGCGAGCTTGATCGCGAATGGGCCCTGACTTCACCGAATAATCGGGATCAACCACTAGAGCAGTGGCGCCACCACCGGTTCCTTGCGCGGCCACGCATCCAGCACTGCCTTGAACAGGGTCGCCAGCGGGATCGCAAAGAACACGCCCCAAAATCCCCACAACCCGCCAAACAACAGCACCGCACAGATGATTGCCACCGGGTGCAAATTGACCGCCTCCGAGAACAACAGCGGCACCAGCACATTGCCATCCAGTGTCTGAATGATCCCGTAGACCGCCATCAGATAAATGAACTGATCGCTCCAGCCCCACTGGAACAGCGCAATCAGCAGCACCGGCACGGTCACCACCACCGCGCCCACATACGGCACCACCACCGACACACCGACCAGCAACGCCAGCAGCGCCGCATAGTTGAGTCCGAGAGCGACAAACGCGATGTAGGTCACGCCGCCGCAAATCACGATTTCGATGACCTTGCCGCGAATATAGTTGGCGATCTGCCGGTTCATCTCCTGCGCAACCCGAGTGATCAGCGCGCGCTCACGCGGCAAGTAGCCACGCACCCACTCGCCGATCATGACCCGGTCCTTGAGGAAGAAGAACACCAGAATCGGCACCAGCACCAGGTAGATCATGATGTTCACCAGCAGCGGCAGACTCGACAGCGAGAACGTCAGCGCCCACTGGCCGAACTTGCCGATCTCGCCACGCGCCGCCTCGATCGCCTGCAACACTTGCTCATCGGACACCAGGTGCGGATAGCGTTCCGGCAGCAGCAACAGCAGCGACTGCCATTTGGCGAGCATGCCCGGCAACTCATTGAACAGGGTGATCAACTGATGCCAGAGCAACGGCAACACCACAAGGATAAACAGCATCAGCACGCCCATGAACAGCGCAAACACCAATCCTACCGCCACACCACCCGGCACGCGCAGACGCTCGATCGTGACCACCAGGCCCTGCATGAGATACGCCAGCACCATCCCCGCCAACACCGGCGCGAGCATGCCGCCGAGGGTGAGCACGGCCGTGAAGGCGAGAACCAGCAGCACCGCCAGCACCACCGCTTCCTCATCGGAGAAATAGCGCTGAATCCAGTCGCGTAACACTTTGAACATCAATAATCCTTAGATTGTAACGCTGTCGATTTCAGGCCTTTTTCAACCAGTAACGGTAAACACCTGCTTCGTCTTCTTCGCGCAGCAGCGTATGACCGGCCAATTTGGCAAAGGTGCGAAAGTCGCGTTGCGAGCCCGCATCGGTGGCGATCACCTTGAGGACGGCGCCACTCTGAAGCTTGTTCAGCTCCATTTTCGCCTTGAGCAACGGCAACGGACAATTCAGGCCACTGGCGTCCAGTTCCACGTCATGGGCTACAGCGTCAGTCATTGCGTCACTCCGGTTCAGGTCTTCGAGCTGCCTAGAATATCTGGTCGCAGCTTCGGTGTCCGGCTACAGTAAGGTCTTTGTCTTCTAAGGCTTTGTGCATGACTTTTCTGCGCCCTACCCTGCTGACGCTCGCTTGCCTGCTCGCCTCACCAGGCTTTGCCGACGATCTGCCGTCACTCGGCGACGCCAGTTCTGCCATTGTCTCGCCGCAACAGGAATACCAGCTTGGCCGCGCTTGGCTGGCGATGTTGCGCAGCCAGGTTTCACAGCTCAACGATCCGCAGCTCAAGGACTACGTCGAGTCCAGCGTCTATAAGCTGGTGGAGACCAGTCAAGTCACTGACCGACGTCTTGAATTCATTCTGATCAACAGCCCGCAGCTCAACGCCTTTGCGGCGCCGGGCGGCGTGGTCGGGGTCAACGGCGGTTTGTTCCTCAATGCGCAGACCGAAGGTGAATACGCTTCGGTACTGGCGCACGAACTGGCGCACTTGTCGCAACGCCACTTTGCGCGTGGCGTCGAGGCATCGCAACGAATGCAGGTGCCGATGATGGCCGCGCTGCTGGCCGGGATCGTCATCGCCGCAGCCGGTGGCGGTGACGCTGGTATTGCGACCATCGCCGGTACGCAGGCAGCGGCGATTCAGTCGCAGCGCACCTTCTCCCGGCAGAACGAACAGGAAGCCGACCGCATCGGCATCCTCAATCTGGAAAAGGCCGGGTATGACCCGCGCTCGATGCCGACCATGTTCGAACGCCTGATGCGTCAATACCGTTTCGACGCCAAGCCACCGGAATTCCTGCTGACTCACCCGGTGACCGAATCGCGTATTGCCGACACCCGCAACCGTGCCGAACAAGCCAAACCGGGCGGCATTGAAGACTCCAAGCGCTATCAATTGATCCGCGCGCGCGTGCAGTTGATCTACGAAGAAACCCCGGGTCTGGGCGCCAAGCGTTTCCGTGCGCAGCTGGATGAAAACCCGAAGAACGATGTGGCGCGCTACGGTCTGGCGATTGCGCAGATCAAGGGTGGCCAGTTGAATGAAGCGCGCGAGAATCTCAAGCAATTGCTGGCGACATCGCCGAACGAAATCATCTACAACCTTGCCCAAGTCGATCTGGACATCACCAATAATCGTTTGCCGGATGCACAGTCCCGTGTGGACCGGATGCTTACACAATATCCGGGCAACTATCCGCTGAATCAGGTTCGAGTGGATCTGCTGCTGAAACAGAATCGCGCGCCGGATGCCGAGAAGGCGCTGGAAGCATTACTCAAATCCCGCCCGGATGATCCGGATGTCTGGTATCAGGTCGCCGAAACCCGTGGCTTGTCGGGGAACATCATTGGCCTGCACCAGGCGCGGGCCGAGTATTTCGCGCTGGTTGGCGATTATCGCCAGGCGATCCAGCAACTCGATTTTGCCAAGCGCAAGGCGGGCAGCAACTTCCCGCTGTCTTCACGCATCGATGCCCGCCAGCGTGAGCTGATGGAACAGGAGCGGATGGTCAAGGACATGATGGGCTAAGCCTCCTGCCGTCCAGACAAAAGCTTCAGGCATAAAAAAACCGCCTCTTTCGAGGCGGTTTCTTTTTTACCTTAGCGCTGGATTATTCAGCCAGTTTGAAGGTGATGAAGCTGGCACGACCTTGACGCAGAACGCGCATCGACACCGAACGGTTCTTCGGCAGTGCCTTGGCGATCTCGCCGAACTCCTTGGTGGAGCCGATGGCCTGGTTGTTCAGGTGCGTGATCACGTCACCTGGCTGCAGACCAATCAGCGCCGCAGGACCGTCCTGCACTTCCTTGATCACCACACCACCTTTGAGGTCGTAGGTTTTCTTCTGCTCGGCGGTCAGCTCGCCCACCGACACACCGAGGCGGTTGCTGGTGCTTTCAGTGCCGGACTTCGGCAGTGCATCCAGCTCTTTGTCTTCGTCAGGGATCGCGCCAACGGTCAGCTCGACATTCTTGCGCTTGCCTTCACGAATCACTTCCAGATTGGCTTTGGCGCCAGCTTTCAGTGCGCCGACCAGATGCGGCAGATCAGCAGACATGACGATCGGCTGACCGTTCATGCTCAGGATCACGTCGCCGACTTGCAGGCCGCCCTTGGCTGCCGGGCCGTCATCCTGAATCTGGGCAACCAGCGCGCCGGCCGGTTTATCCAGACCGAACGACTCGGCCAGATCCTTGTTCACTTCCTGAATGACCACGCCGAGCCAGCCACGGCTGACCTTGCCGCCGCTCTTCAGTTGGTTGGACACATCCATTGCCACGTCGATCGGGATCGCGAACGACACGCCCATGAAACCACCCGAACGGGTGTAGATCTGCGAGTTGATGCCGACCACTTCACCGTTCAGGTTGAACAGCGGACCACCGGAGTTGCCCGGGTTGATCGGCACGTCGGTCTGAATGAACGGCACGTAGTTTTCGTTCGGCAGGCTGCGGCCAACGGCGCTGACGATGCCTTGAGTCACGGTATGGTCGAAGCCAAACGGCGAACCGATTGCCACGACCCACTGACCGGCTTTCAAGTCCTGGGATTTGCCGAGTTTGAGCACCGGCAGATCCTTGCCTTCGATTTTCAGCAAGGCCACGTCGGAGCGTGGATCGGTGCCGATCAGCTTGGCTTTCATTTCACTGCGGTCGGCGAGGCGGACGAGGATCTCGTCGGCATCGGCGATTACGTGGTTATTGGTCAGGATGTAGCCATCCGGGGAGATAATGAAGCCCGAACCCAGCGACTGCGCTTCACGCTGACGACCACCACCACCCGGCGAACGCTGCTGAGGCGGCATGCCGCGCTCGAAGAACTCGCGCAGCATCGGCGGCAGGCCTTCCAGATCAGGCATCTGCTGGTTCACTTTGCGATCCGGCAGTTTCTGCGTGGTACTGATGTTCACCACGGCTGGCGAAGCTTGTTCGACCAATTGGGTGAAGTCAGGCAGATCGGCCGCTTGCGCCGCAGGCACCGCCTGACCGAGCAACAGCACAGTGGCGAAAATGGAGAGATAGGATTTCAAACTTGGTATCGACATACAGCTCCCGTTACGACGAGCAGGGTTAAGCGATATGGAGCAAGGAACGCCGGAAACCACCGACCGGCATTTTTGTTCCGGCAACAACAAACAAGGCCAGAGCCGTGAGGCTCTGACCTATAAAAAATTTTCGGGGTATTTGCAAATGAAAATGCTCAGCAAACATTTCATCTACGTCTCGATGAAGACGTGGTAATGACTGAAATCAGCTCACTGCTTACTGGTTGCAGTGCCATCGGTATTTCGCATCGACAGAGCAATTCGTTCGGCAGTGCCAATTGGAATTTCACCAACCACGGTGACCATCATCTCGCCTTCAGGCGTTGTCAGGCGACGTGAAACGGCAACGGTTGGACCCAGTTGCGTGCGGGTGTCAGTGACGGTTGCGCCGTTCAAAGGCTCAAGGAAAACCGAAAAACGTGCCAAGCCGTCGTCGTACAGCAAACTGTTGACCTGAGTCTTGGTTTCCGGGTCCTTGTGCGAGGTGCTGCTGGTCAGTTCAAAACCCGGCGGCAGCCAGTCCGAATGCCAGACCTGAGCGGTCTTGACCGCCGAAGCCTTGTCGCTGTCGAGCGTTATCGCTTTACAGTCGGCATCAGCCTGCAAATCTTTGTCCGACGGGACTTCGTCAGTATCGAGACTGGTGAACTGGAAGCGTTCGAGCAACTGCCCCTTGTCGTTCAGCAGCAACGACTTCAACGGCAAACCCGTTTTCTTGTCCAGATGCAATTCAAAACCGTAACGATGCTGATCGCGAGGCGTCAGCGATACAATCACTGCGTCTCGCCCAGCCACGCGCGATTTGCCGATGACGGCAAGGTCATACCAGTTTTTCAGCTTTTGCGGATCGAGAGGACGAGCGGCTGAGTTGGGGGAATCCCCCAGACCGGCAATCAGGGTGCCGCTGACGCATTGAGTGTGTCCATCAATGCGCACGACTTCCTGCGCCGAACCGTCGAGCTGGAGTAAACGCTCGCGAACCTGGCCATTCTGGACGCGATGCCAGATGTTATGGGTAGAAAAGCTACCGTTACGCTCGTATACGAAAGTGCCGTGAAAGCTTTGCTGCTGCTCGGCCTGGCCCAGACGGGTCAACCAGTCCTGGGCCTCATCAGCGTGGGCTGGAACTATGAACCAGCCACTGAGCAGAAGCGAAAGTAGAGGTATGGCGCGCATGATCCTCCTTAACGGTTTTCCAGACTTGCTGCACGTGCGTATGGCAACGCGCTTTCAGTGCCTTTCAGTGCGGCCTGTTGTGCGTGCTGACGCAGGTAGCCTGGCAGACGCTGATCATGCCAGCCTGGCTGACCTTGCAGTACGCCGTTGGCCATAGGGCCAGTGGCTTCCGAACTTTCACTATAGCCTGCCAGAACAGCCGGACCTTTGACCTGTGGGGTGGCCAGGGTTGGCTGATTGGATTGCTGAGCCAGTTCGACACCAGCGATTTCGTCCTGGTTGTACAGACGAACACCGGCCAGAACGGCAACAGTCACCGAGGCTGCAACAGCCAGACGGCCAAGATTGCGCCATGGGCTGCGAGATACTTTGGCCGGAGCCGTTTCGTCTTCCAGTGCAGCAGACACTGCCGCAGCGATATCCAGACGTGGAAGCAGCAGATCCTTGTGCATGGCTGCCCGAGCGATCTGGTAACGAGCCCAGGTCTCACGGGTATCAACATCATCCAGTGCATTGAGCACTCGACGCAATTCCAGTTCGTCCGCTTCGTTATCCATCACTGCGGACAGCGATTCCTGCAGGGCTTCACGACTCATGGCGTTCCTCTCTTGGCTGTCGCCGCTGTCTCAGTTTTCCTGCAACAACGGCTGCAGGGCTTTATCGATGGCCTCCCGGGCGCGGAAAATCCGGGAGCGCACGGTACCCACCGGACATTGCATGACGCTCGCAATGTCCTCGTAACTCAGACCATCGAATTCACGTAAAGTTAACGCCGTACGCAAATCCTCTGGCAGTTGCTGAATGGTTCGATGGACAGTGCCTTCGATCTCATCCCGCAGCAGTGCACGTTCTGGTGACTCGAGATCCTTGAGGCCATGATCGCCATCGTAGAACTCTGCATCTTCGGAACTTACATCGCTATCCGGCGGCCGGCGGCCGCGTGAAACCAGGTAATTCTTTGCCGTGTTAATGGCAATACGGTACAGCCACGTATAAAACGCACTGTCGCCGCGAAAGTTTCCAAGTGCTCGATACGCCTTGATAAAGGCTTCCTGAGCCACGTCCTGGGCTTCATGGGTGTCGTGCACAAAACGCACGATCAACCCGAGAATCTTGTGCTGATACTTCAGCACCAACAGATCGAAAGCTCGCTTGTCGCCGCGTTGAACGCGCTCGACCAGCTGCTGATCCTCTTCCTGGGTTAGCATGAACACTCCTCGATAAGCCCGAAGGAGACTTGCATAACTAAACGACCAGACTTGCAAACATAGACTCGGGCTTTTCGCAAAAGTTCTCCCCCTCCAGGCAAGTTTCCTGCGGGCTCTGATTTGGCACGCACGAAAAGCGCAGCTCGGGATAAACCGGCTGCGCGAATAATCTTGTCATCGGTTTCGCCGGCAGGAATCCAACCGCAGATTCCGCACTGAAGCCGACACTGTCCCTTATCTCTGGCACCGACTATTGATCTTGGGCCTTTGGCAAAAGTTCCAATTATTTATAGCCTTCACCACCTGACATTGGGCGACCCTGTGCAGAAAAAGGCTGTTTCAGCACCGATACAGTCGTCTTTTCCCCAAACGGGTGAGAAAAACTTCCGACGAAGCACACGGTTTTTTCGGTCACAGTAGTTTCACAATGCCATATCGGCCCGGCTATTGTGCCGCTCCCCCCTCTATATACTAGTGGGCTGTGTGGCTGTCTTGACTCGCCGATCCGGCAGTCCTGCACCACCCCCGACCCGGGTCGCTTTGAGCGGAATCCTGTAATGAGCCAACAATTCCAACATGATGTTCTGGTCATTGGCAGCGGTGCTGCCGGTTTGAGTCTCGCGCTGACCCTGCCGGGTCACTTGCGCATTGCCGTATTGAGCAAAGGCGATCTCGCCAACGGATCCACCTATTGGGCCCAGGGCGGCGTCGCAGCTGTGCTGGATGACACCGACACTGTCGAATCCCACGTCGACGACACCCTGAACGCCGGCGGCGGTCTGTGCCACGAAGACGCAGTGCGTTTCACCGTCGAGCACAGCCGAGAGGCCATCCAGTGGCTGATCGACCAAGGCGTGCCCTTCACCCGCGACGATCAGTCCGGCACTGAAGACGGCGGATTCGAATTTCACCTGACCCGCGAAGGTGGCCACAGTCACCGCCGCATCATCCATGCGGCCGATGCCACCGGCGCTGCCATCTTCAAAACCCTCCTGGCCCAGGCCAAAGAGCGTTCGAATATCGAACTGCTGGAGCAGCGGGTCGCCGTCGACCTGATCACCGAACGACGCCTGGGCATGGAAGGCGAACGCTGCCTCGGCGCCTACGTACTCAACCGCAAGTCTGGCGAAGTCGACACCTACGGTGCACGCTTCGTGATTCTGGCCTCGGGCGGTGCTGCCAAGGTCTATCTCTATACCAGTAACCCCGACGGCGCCTGCGGTGACGGCATCGCCATGGCCTGGCGTTCGGGTTGCCGGGTGGCGAACCTGGAGTTCAACCAGTTCCACCCGACCTGCCTGTATCACCCGCAGGCCAAGAGTTTTCTGATCACCGAAGCCCTGCGCGGCGAAGGCGCCCATTTGAAGCTGCCCAATGGCGAACGCTTCATGTCCCGCTTCGACAAGCGCGCCGAGCTGGCACCGCGTGACATCGTCGCCCGGGCCATCGACCATGAAATGAAGCGTTTGGGCGTTGACTGCGTGTATCTCGACATCAGCCACAAACCCGAAGCGTTCATTAAAAGTCACTTCCCGACTGTTTATGAGCGCTGCCTGGGATTCGGCATCGACATCACCAAACAGCCGATCCCGGTCGTCCCGGCCGCGCATTACACCTGTGGCGGCGTGATGGTCGATCAGAACGGTCGCACCGATGTGCCGGGGCTGTATGCCATCGGCGAAACCAGCTTCACCGGCCTGCATGGCGCCAACCGCATGGCCAGTAATTCGCTGCTGGAATGTTTCGTCTATGCCCGTTCGGCGGCGGCGGACATTCTCGCGCAACTGGACGATGTCGCCGCGCCAAGCGCCCTGCCCGTCTGGGACGCCAGCCAGGTCACCGACTCCGACGAGGACGTGATCATCGCGCACAACTGGGATGAACTGCGGCGGTTCATGTGGGACTACGTCGGCATCGTGCGCACCAACAAGCGCCTGCAACGGGCGCAGCACCGTGTGCGCCTGCTGCTGGACGAAATCGACGAGTTCTACAGCAACTATAAGGTCAGTCGCGATCTGATCGAACTGCGCAACCTGGCACAAGTCGCCGAACTGATGATTTGCTCAGCCATGGAGCGCAAGGAAAGTCGCGGCCTGCATTACACCCTCGACTATCCCGACCTGTTGCCTGAGGCACTCGACACTATTCTGGTGCCGCCCACCTACGCCGGCTGAACTTGAGCCGCACTCGCAGGCGCCGGTGCAGATCCGCCGCCTGCGAGTCCCGTGGCACACAGATTGATCTGACCCGCCATTCCCCACGCAGACGAAAACGCAACACCACGATCAACGGCAGCGCCAGGCTGTCCGGCCTCAACTGCACGGCTTGCCAGCCATCCGCCTGATTCCATAACTGCCAGCCATCGGCGTCCCGGCGCAATCCGCGAAACGCCTGAGGGTGATTTAGCAGAATCTGCCGAGGCAACACCCAATATCCATGAAGCAGACAGCCAAAAGCCCCGAGCAAACTTGCCCAGAGTGGAATAGAAAGCAGGAACAACGAACCCAGTGCGAACGCCTGGGCCAACAGATACGCCGCCAGCAACTGCCGTGAGGCATGCCAGCGGCATTCGAACGTGTTACTTGGGCTGGACACGGTCCAGGATCATGCGAACCATGCGCTGCAGCTCCGGATCTTCAGACTCGCTGCGCTCCATGAACCAACCGAACATGTCCTGATCCTCACACGTCAACAGACGGACATACAGATCGCGATCCACCTGATTCAGGTCTGCATAGACCTCCTTCACGAACGGCACCAGCAACACGTCAAGCTCAAGCATGCCGCGACGGCTGTGCCAAAAGAGGCGATTCAGTTCAACTTGTTCGACCATGGAGCCCTCCTCAAATTTGGCGGCAAGTATACAGCGCCGAGGCGGGTCGCACAGTCGGCTTTGGTCGGGCACCACCGATCCTTTATCAACTACCCATTTCACCAACGCGCCCTTATGATGTGCCCCAGTCTATTTACCCTGCGAAGACCCATGGCCGATTCTGCTTTTTTCTGCACCCTGTCTCATGAAGGCGTTCTCGCGGTTCGCGGCGCGGATGCCGGAAAATTCCTGCAAGGCCAGTTGACCTGCAATCTCAATTACCTGAGCGACAGCCGCGCCAGCCTCGGTGCTCGTTGCACACAGAAAGGCCGGATGCAGTCGAGCTTCCGCATTCTGCTCGAAGGTGACGGCGTGGTCCTGGCGATGGCCAGCGAGCTGCTGGAGCCGCAACTGGCGGACCTGAAAAAGTACGCGGTGTTCTCCAAATCGAAACTGACCGACGAAAGCGCCGCCTGGGTACGCTTCGGCCTGGAGCACGGCGACAGTGCCTTGATCGGTCTTGGTCTGGACCTGCCGGCGGAAACCGACAGCGTTGTGCGTCACGATGACCTGATCGCGATCCGCGTCTCGCCCGACCGCGCCGAACTCTGGGCACCGGCCGATCAGGCTGACGCGATCAAAGCCAAATTGTCCGAAGCCCTGCCTGAAGCCGAGCTGAATCAATGGCTTCTGGGCCAGATCCGCGCCGGTATCGGTCAGGTCATGCCAAGCACTCGCGAGCTGTTCATCCCGCAGATGCTCAACCTGCAGGCCGTCGGCGGCGTGAGTTTCAAGAAAGGCTGCTACACCGGCCAGGAAATCGTCGCGCGCATGCAGTACCTGGGCAAACTCAAGCGTCGTCTGTACCGCTTGAGCCTGGACGCTGCTGATTTGCCGGAACCTGGCACACAACTGTTTGCGCCGAGCCACAACAGCGCCATCGGCGAAGTGGTGCTGGCCGCCAAGGCCGGGCAAAACATTGAACTCCTGGCGGTGCTGCAGGCCGAAGCTGCCGAAGCCGGTGATTTGCATCTGGGCACCCTCGAAGGTCCCGCGCTGCATCTGCTCGACCTGCCCTACGAACTGGATCGCGACCGCGAAATCCAGCGCTGATCGCAGCATTTGTTGCAACACCCTAGAGAGTTTAAATGAGCGAACTGGCGGAAAAAGTCCAACAGGATTTGGTTGCGGCCATCGATAACGATGACCTGGTTCTGCCCACGTTGCCGGAAGTGGCCCTGCAGATTCGCAAGGCCGCTGAAGACCCGGAAATCAGCGTCAGCGACCTGAGCAAAGTGATCGGCCGTGACACGGCACTGTCGGCGCGCCTGATCAAAGTGGTCAACAGCCCGCTGCTGCGCGCCGCGCAGGAAGTCACCGACCTGCACACAGCCATCACCCGGCTGGGCATCAACTACAGCAGCAACCTGGCCATCGGCCTGGTGATGGAGCAGATCTTTCACGCCCGCTCGGAAGTGGTCGAACAGAAGATGCGCGAAGTCTGGCGCAAGAGCCTGGAAATTGCCGGGGTCAGTTACGCGTTGTGCCGCCGCTACACGCAACTCAAGCCCGATCAGGCAGCCCTTGGCGGGCTGGTGCATCAGATCGGGGTACTGCCGATTCTGACTTACGCCGAAGATCATTATGAGCTGCTGTCGGATCCGGTCAGCCTCAACCATGTGATCGACCATATTCACCCGTTGCTCGGCGACAAGTTGCTGCGCGTGTGGGAGTTTCCGGAACGATTGGTGGAGTTGCCGGGGCGCTATCAGGACTTCAAGCGCGACTCGACTGCTATTGACTATGTCGATCTGGTGCAGGTGGCGAGCCTGTATTGCCACAAGGGCACTGACCACCCGTTTGCGCGGATTGATCCACTGAGCGTGCCGGCGTTCAGAAAGCTTGGGATTGATCCGGAAAACAAAGCGCTGTGTGAAGATCTGGAAGAGTCGCGGACGATGTTTTATTGATCCGGAACCGAGGCGCGACCTTCGCGAGCAAGCTCGCTCCCACATTGGAGTGCATTCCAGAGTGGGAGCGAGCTTGCTCGCGAAGGGGCCAGCAAACCACCACAATTACCCGGCAATAAAACTGACCCGCACCTTCAACCCCGCCTGCTCGCCATCATGCAAGGTGATCTGCGCCAGATGCGCCCGGCAGATCTCGCCAACAATCGCCAGGCCCAAGCCTGAACCCGCCACCTGCTGATTGCGCCGATAGAAGCGCTCGAACACCCGATCGCGCTCTTCCAGCGGAATCCCCGGGCCGTCATCTTCAACCTCCAGCACCGCCGGGGCCGTCACCCGCAAAATCACGTTGCCGCCCGATGGCGTGTGCGCCAAGGCGTTGTCCACCAGATTGCTCAGCAACTCATTCAACAACGTCGGTTCACCGCGCAGCCACACCGGTTCGTCCGCCTCGAGCGCCAGGGCCACCCCGCGCTTGTGCGCCAGTGGCGCCATGGCCATGCCCAGTTCTCGGGCCAACTGACTCAGATCGAGCAACTGCGCGCCGCCCTCGGCAATCGCCCGGGCGCCGTTTTCGACCCGCGCCAGCGACAGCAACTGATTGGCCAGATGCGTCAGGCGATCTGTGCTTTGTGCGGAGGACTCCAGCGTCGAACGCCAGACCTCGGCATCATTGGAACGCAGGCCCAGCTCAAGCCGCGCCTTCAGCGCTGCCAAAGGCGTACGCAACTCATGGGCGGCATCGGCAATGAACTGCGCCTGTCGCTCAAACTGGCCACGCAAGCGCTCGGTGAAGTGGTTAAGCCCGCGCACCAGCGGCCACAGTTCATGTTGCACTTCAACCAATGGCAACGGGCGCAAGTCGTCGGGCTGACGCTCTTCCACCGCCGTGCGCAAGCGCTCCAATGGGCGCAGTGCCGCACTGACCGCGAACCAGACCAGCAACAACGCGCCAATCGCCAACATGCCCAAACGCAGCAAGGTATCGGCGGCCAGACTGCGCGCCATGCTCACCCGCGCTTCGTCGGTTTCGGCCACGCGGATTTCCGCCATGCCATTCATGTTCGGCTCCGTCACCGCCTTGAGCAGACTGACCACGCGCACGTTCTGACCGTTGTAGGTGGCGTTGTAGAAGCGCGCCAACGCGGGATAACTGTCCGTTCGCGGCGTCCCCGGTGGAGGGCCGGGGAGGTTTTCGTAGCCGGAAATCAGCTTCTGATGGATATCGTTGACCTGATAGTAAATCCGCCCGGCGCTGTCGTAAGCGAAGGTATCGAGTGCGACGTAGGGCACATCGGCGCTCAGTGTGCCGTCACGCTGCGACAGGCCCGCAGCGATGGTCCGCGCCGAGGCCAGCAACGTGCGGTCATACGCGGTGTCGGCGGCTTCGCGACCATTCCAGTACGCGCTCAAACCGCTGGCGAGCATCAGCACCACCAGCAGCAATGCAAGGTTCCACAGCAAACGCCAGCGCAGGCTGCTGGGCTTATGCATCGCGGCTTTCCAGCAGATAACCCAGACCACGGAACGTCACGATCGCCACCGGTTGGCCGTCGAGTTTCTTGCGCAAGCGGTGCACGTAGATTTCGATAGCATCGGGGCTGGCCTCTTCGTCGAGGCCGAATACCTGGGACGCCAGTTGCTCCTTGCTCATCACCCGCCCCGGCCGGGCGATCAGCGCTTCCAGCACCGCTTGTTCGCGGGACGTCAGCGTCAGCAACTCTTCGCCGAGGGTGAAGCGCCGGGTGTCGAGGTCGTAGGCCAGCACACCGCAGCGCTGCTGGCGTTCACCACCGAGGACACTGCGGCGCAGCAAAGCTTTGACCCGTGCTTCCAGTTCAGTCAGCTCGAACGGTTTGGCGAGGTAATCGTCGGCGCCCAGATTGAGGCCATGGACGCGATCCTTCACATCGCTGCGCGCCGTCAGCATCAACACTGGCAGATTCTTGCCGCGTGCGCGCAAACGCGCGAGCACCTCGAAACCGTCCATGCGCGGCAGGCCGACATCGAGGATCGCTACGGCGTATTCCTCGCTGCCCAGCGCCAGATCGGCAGCCACGCCATCGTGCAACACATCCACGGTCAGACCGGTGCTCTTGAGCGCCTGTGCAACGCTTTCGGCCAGTTGCAGATGGTCTTCGACGAGCAGAACACGCATGGATTTTTACCTCGTTCAGGAATGGCCAACGCCACGCTTTGCCGCGGAGTTTACAGCCGCAACCGCCGCTGTGAAGCCCGAAAACCTTGAAAGTCAGCTGAAAGGTTAGTGAAAGGTTAGCCGGTTAGAGTCGGCCCACGGACAGTCCGAACTGCCGTCGCTGATGCCACACAGCGTAAAGAAAAACGCCTTGAAGCGTTTTCGACCAATAAGAACAATAAACGGAGTACACCCGCATGCCGTCCATGCAGCCTCAGGCCTCCACGCCTGTTCGCCCTTCCCGTTTCAGTCACACCGCCCTCGCCAGTGCCGCCGCCCTTGCCGGTTTTTCGCCGTTGAGTTTTGCCGACTTCATTGACGACAGCAGCGCCACGTTCGAAACCCGCAACATGTATTTCAATCGCGACTTTCGCGATGGCAGCAGTGCTCAACAGTCCAAGCGTGACGAATGGGCTCAGGGATTCATGCTCAATCTGCAATCGGGTTACACCGACGGCACCGTCGGGTTCGGTGTCGATGCGCTGGGCATGCTCGGGGTAAAACTTGATTCAAGCCCGGACCGCACCGGTACCGGCCTGCTGCCGACCCATGATGACGGACGCGCGGCGGATGAATACTCCAAAGTCGGCCTGACCGGCAAAGTGAAAATTTCCGCCACCGAGCTGAAAATCGGCAGCCTGATTCCTGAACTGCCGATCCTCAAACCGAACGACGGGCGCATCCTGCCGCAGACCTTTGAAGGCGGCTTGCTGACCTCCAAAGAGATCAAGAACCTGACCTTCACCGGCGGCCGCCTGGAGAAAGCCAAGGATCGCGACAGCACCGATTTCGAGGACATCGCCCTCAACAACAAGAACAGCCGTTTTGCCGGCACCGCCGCTGGCAAGCACTTCGATTTTGGCGGCGTCGACTACAAGTTCACCGACAAGATCACCGGCAGTTACCACTTCGCCCAACTCGACGAAGTCTACAACCAGCACTTCTTCGGCCTCGTTGCCTCGCGACCTATGGGTCCCGGCACGTTTGCCACTGACCTGCGTTTCGCCGTCAGTGATGATCAGGGCGCAGCCCGTGGCGGCGAGATCGACAACCGCTCGCTCAACGGTCTGGTCAGCTATGCGCTGAGCGGCCACAAGTTCAGCGCCGGTTATCAGCACATGTCTGGCGACAGCGCCTTCCCTTATGTCGATGGCAGCGACCCGTACCTGGTCAACTTCGTGCAGATCAACGACTTCGCCGGAGCTGAAGAACGCTCCTGGCAGGCTCGCTACGACTTCGACTTCGCCAAACTCGGCATTCCAGGCCTGAGCTTCATGAGCCGCTACTTGAGCGGTGACAACATCAAGCTCAAGAACGGTGAAGAAGGCAAAGAGTGGGAACGCAACACCGAGATCAAATATGTAGTACAAAGCGGCGCCTTGAAGGATGTCGCCGTGCGTTTGCGTAATGCCACTTACCGCTCCAACTACTCGGCTCGCGATGCAGACGAAGTGCGTTTGCTGGTGAGCTATAGCGTTGCACTTTGGTAAATGCCCGTAAGTGAAAAACACGTCGAATAACAACAATGCCCGTGGAGAATCGAATGAACCTGTCACTGCGTAAAGTTGCACTGGCCGCCAGTTGCATCCTGTTTGCCGGCCAACTGATGGCCGAACCGAAACGTCCGGAATGTATCGCCCCGGCCTCCCCCGGCGGTGGTTTCGACCTGACCTGCAAACTGGCGCAGAGCGCCTTGGTCAACCAGAAACTGCTGACCAAACCGATGCGCGTGACCTACATGCCCGGCGGTGTCGGCGCGGTGGCGTACAACGCCGTGGTCGCGCAACGTCCGGCCGATGCCGGCACGCTGGTGGCGTGGTCGAGCGGTTCGCTGTTGAACCTGGCTCAGGGCAAGTTCGGTCGTTTCGATGAGACCAACGTGCGCTGGCTGGCAGCGGTTGGCACCAGCTACGGCGCCATCGCGGTGAAGAGCGATTCGCCCTACAAGACCCTCGACGATCTCGTTCAGGCACTGAAGAAAGATCCAAGCTCCGTGGTGATCGGCTCCGGCGGCACCGTCGGCAGCCAGGACTGGATGCAAACTGCACTGATCGCCAAGGCTGCCGGGATCAACCCGCGTGACCTGCGTTATGTTGCGCTTGAAGGTGGCGGCGAAATCGCTACCGCCCTGCTCGGTGGTCACATCCAGGTCGGCAGCACCGACATCTCCGACTCTATGCCGCACATCCAGAGCGGTGACATGCGCCTGCTCGCGGTGTTCGCCGACAAACGTCTCGACGAGCCGGAGATGAAAGACATCCCGACCGCCCGCGAGCAAGGCTATGACATTGTCTGGCCAGTGGTACGCGGCTTCTACCTCGGGCCAAAAGTCAGCGATGAAGACTACGCCTGGTGGAAAGACGCGTTCGACAAACTGCTGGCCTCCGAGGATTTCGCCAAGCTGCGCGATCAGCGTGAACTGTTCCCGTTCGCCATGACCGGCCCGGAACTGGACACCTACGTGAAGAAGCAGGTGGCGGACTACAAAGTGCTGGCCAAAGAGTTCGGCCTGATCCAGTGATCGCCTCTGTCTAGCGGCTGCGTTCCCGGTGATGGGGACGCGGCACAGGAGCTCCCATGCTTATTCAACGCATTTTCGCCTCAGTGCTGTTGCTGGTCTGTGCCGGCCTGGCACTGATGGCGTGGCCGTACCAAGCGGCTTTTTCCTACGAACCGGTGGGCCCGCGCGCCTTCCCTCTGCTGATGCTCGGCCTGATGGGCGCGGCGCTGCTGTACATGGTGTTCCGCCCGGCGCCGATCAAACACAGCGATGACGAGCCGCCACTGGATCGCGAAACCCTGATCAAGATCGCCGCTTGCGTCGTCCTGCTGCTGGTATTCGCCGGCACGTTCGAACCCCTGGGTTTCATCATCGCCAGCATCATCACCGGCGTTCCGATGGCTCGCCTGTACGGCGGCCGCTGGCTACCGAGTGTGGTGATCATCAGCCTGATGGCGATCGGTCTTTACCTGCTGTTCGACCGTGTGATGGACGTTCCGCTGCCTCTCGGCCTGCTCAGCGTTCTGGAGAACTGATATGGATACTCTTGGCTATTTGGGTCAGGGTTTCGGCGTCGCGCTGAGCCCGTACAACCTGGTGACCGCGCTGTGCGGCACACTGATCGGCACCGTCGTCGGCCTGTTGCCGGGCCTGGGCCCGATCAACGGCGTAGCATTGCTGATCCCGATCGCATTTGCCCTCGGCCTGCCACCGGAGTCGGCGTTGATCCTGCTGGCAGCGGTGTATCTGGGCTGCGAATACGGCGGCCGGATCAGTTCGATCCTGCTGAACATTCCAGGCGAAGCCTCCACCGTGATGACCACCCTCGACGGTTACCCGATGGCCCGCAAAGGCCTTGCCGGTGTGGCGCTGTCGCTGTCGGCGTGGAGTTCGTTCATAGGCGCGTTCATTGCCACCTGCGGCATGGTCCTCTTCGCACCGTTGCTGGCGAAATGGGCGATTGCTTTTGGCCCCGCGGAATATTTTGTGCTGATGGTGTTTGCGATCGTCTGTCTCGGCGGCATGGCCGGTGACCGTCCGCTGAAAACATTCATTGCCGCGTTGATCGGTCTGTTCCTGTCAACGGTCGGCATCGATGCCAACAGCGGTGTGTACCGCTTCACCGGCGACAACATTCACCTGACCGACGGCATTCAGTTCGTCGTGTTGGTGCTGGGTCTGTTCTCGATCAGCGAAATTCTCCTGCTGCTGGAAAAAACCCACCATGGCCAGGAAGCGGTGAAAGCCACCGGCCGGATGATGTTCAACTTCAAGGAAGCGGCCTCGGTATTCGTGGTCAACGTCCGTTGCGGCGTGCTGGGTTTCATCATGGGCGTGTTGCCGGGTGCCGGCGCGACCCTCGCCAGTGCCGTGGCCTATATGACCGAAAAACGTCTGGCCGGCGCCAGCGGCAAGTTCGGTGAAGGTGACCCCCGTGGCCTCGCCGCGCCGGAAACCGCGATCGGCGGCGCAGCCTGCGGTGCGCTGGTGCCGATGCTGACCCTCGGCGTTCCCGGCTCGGGCACCACGGCGGTGATGATCGGCGCTCTGTCGCTGTACAACATTACCCCGGGCCCGCTGCTGTTCCAGCAACAACCGGACATCGTCTGGGGCCTGATCGCCTCGTTGTTCATCGCCAACATCATGCTGGTGATCCTCAACATCCCGATGATCCGCATCTTCACCCGCATCCTTGCCGTGCCGAACTGGGCACTGGTGCCAGTGATCGCGATCATCACCGGGATCGGCGTCTACGCGGTGCACGCCACTACGTTCGACCTGTTCCTGATGATCGGTATCGGCATCTTCGGTTACATCCTGCGCAAGCTGGACTTCCCGCTGTCGCCGCTGCTGTTGGGCTTCATCCTCGGTGAGTTGATGGAGCAGAACCTGCGTCGCGCCCTGTCGATCTCCAACGGTGCGCTGGAAATCCTCTGGTCGAGCCCGATCACCCTCGGTGTCTGGGTGCTGACGGCGATCATGCTGCTGATGCCGATCATCCGCATCTGGCGCAAACGCTCGGTCGCGCGCCGCGCCATTGCCGATGTTTGATCGCGCCTCACTGAAATCCTGGTGGGGAACCCCGCTGGTCGGTCTGCTTGGCGGTTACCTCGCCAGCCAGATCGGCTGGCCACTGCCGTGGATGGTCGGCTCGTTGCTGGCGATCATCCTCGTGCGCTGCCTGACCCCGTGGCAACTGACGGAAATCCCTGGCGGCCGCAAGTGCGGTCAGTGGATCGTCGGCATCGGGATTGGCCTGCACTTCACCCCGGTGGTGATGGAGCAGGTGCTCAGTCATTTCGGATTGATCTTCTTCGGTGCGCTGGTCACCAGTTTGTCGGCGGTGGTCGGCGTCTGGCTGATGCGCCGCACCGGCGAGGATCGCGCCACAGCATTTTTTTCCAGCATGCCCGGCGGTTCCGGGGAGATGGTCAACCTCGGCGCCCGTAACGGCGCGATGCTCAGCCACGTCGCGGCGGGGCAAAGTTTGCGGGTGCTGGTGGTGGTGCTGTGTGTGCCGGCGGCGTTCAAATATTTGCTCGGCGACGGCACACCGATTTCCCACGCTGGCAGCGTCGATTGGCGCTGGCTGGCGATTCTGTTTCCGGCGGGCGGTTTGCTTGCGTGGCTCTGGCAGCGTCTGCGCCAACCCAATCCGTGGCTGTTCGGGCCGTTGCTGGTGAGTGCGGCGGTGAGCATTGGCTGGGATTTGCACATTGGTTTGCCCAATGGCGGCAGTCAGATTGGCCAGTGGCTGATTGGCAGCGGTCTGGGTTGTCACTTCAATCGGCAGTTTTTCCGCCGTGCGCCTTCATTCATGGGGCGGACATTGATCGGCACGGCGTTGACCATGTTGATTGCGACACTGGCGGCGTTGGGGTTGAGTGCTTTGACCCATCTGGATCTGCGTTCGCTGACGCTGGGCATGATGCCCGGCGGGATTGCCGAGATGAGTCTGACGGCGGAGACGCTGCAATTGTCGGTGCCGTTGGTGACGGCGATGCAGGTGATGCGGTTGCTGTTTGTGCTGTTTCTGGCGGAGCCGTTGTTCAAGTACTGGAATCGTAATCCCGAGTAAGTCTGCAAGACCGAGTTGCCTTCTTCGCGAGCAAGCTCGCTCCCACATTGGTCATGTGAACGCCGCAAAACCAATGTGGGAGCGAGCTTGCTCGCGAAGGGGCCCGCTCAGCCAACCGATCAAATCGGCGGCAAACGCCACTCGATCGGCGTCTCGCCATTCTGCTCGAGAAACTTGTTGGTCCGGCTGAAGTGTCCACAACCCAAGAACCCGCGATATGCCGACAATGGTGACGGATGCACCGACGTCAGCACCAGATGCTTGGTCGCATCGATCAGCTTCTGCTTGCTCTGCGCATGGGCGCCCCAAAGCATGAACACCAGATGCGGCTGGCGCTCGCTGACCAGTTCAATGATCCGGTCGGTGAAAAACTGCCAGCCCTTGTCTTTATGCGCATTGGCGTTGGCGCGCTCGACGGTCATGGTGGTGTTGATCATCAACACGCCCTGATCGGCCCAGCTCTGCAGGTAGCCGTGATTGGGAATATCGATGTTCAGGTCGCGCTTCAACTCTTTATAGATGTTGACCAGCGACGGCGGCGCCGGCACGCCCGGTTGCACCGAGAAGCACAAGCCGTGGGCCTGGCCCGGGCCGTGATACGGGTCCTGGCCGAGGATCACCACCTTCACTTTATCCAGCGGCGTCGAGTTCAGCGCGTTGAAAATCATCGGTCCCGGCGGATAGATTTCCTTGCCGGCCGCCCGCTCCTGCTGCAGAAACTGGCGCAACTCTGCCATGTAAGGCTGGTCGAACTCAGCACGCAGTGCCTCCTTCCAGCTCGGTTCGAGTTTGATACGGTCGTCAGCAGTCATGGTCATACCCGGCAAAAACAATGGGGCGAACCCTAGGAAAGCCGACCACGCTTGTCAAATGATCTGATGCAGATCCGGCACTTTCCCACACAACGATCATACTGATCGTTCAAATTCCCGATCGAGGTCACGATGAATCTGCACGTCGAAGAACTCACCGGCACCGACGGCGCCCGCATCGGTATCGCCAGCCTGGATGCTGAAAAATCGCTGAATGCGCTGTCCCTGCCGATGATCAACGCCCTCAGCGACAAGTTGAACGCCTGGGCCAAGGATCCACAAATCGTCTGCGTCCTGCTGCGCGGCAACGGCGCCAAAGCCTTCTGCGCCGGCGGCGATGTGCGCAGCCTGGTCGAGGCCTGTCGCGCCCATCCCGGCGAAGTCCCGCCGCTGGCTGCGCAGTTTTTCAGCGCGGAATATCGCCTGGATTACAGCCTGCACACCTATCCGAAACCGTTGATCTGTTGGGGCCATGGCTATGTGCTCGGCGGCGGCATGGGCCTGTTGCAAGGCGCGAGTACGCGGATCGTCACACCGAGCAGCCGTTTGGCCATGCCGGAAATCACCATTGGTCTGTATCCGGACGTCGGCGCCAGTTGGTTTCTCGCGCGGCTGCCGGGCAAACTCGGTTTGTTTCTGGGCCTGACCGGTGCGCACATGAACAGTCGTGATGCGATCGATCTGGATCTGGCTGATCGCTTCCTGCTTGACGAACAACAGCCGCAACTGATCGAAGGCCTGCTGCAACTGAATTGGCAGGAACAGACCGACATGCAACTCAACAGTCTGCTCAAGGCCCTGCAGCAGGAAGCCGTGGCGCAGATGCCCGAGGCACAGTGGTTGCCACGTCGTCAGCAGATCGACGAACTGCTCGACGTCAGCGACGTGACCTGCGCCTGGAAAGCCATCAGCCTGCAACGCGACAGCATCGATCCGTTGATCGCGCGGGCAGCGAAAACCATGAGCGAAGGCTCGCCACTGACCGCGCATCTGGTCTGGGAACAGATCATCCGCGCCCGCCATATGTCGCTGGCCGAAGTCTTTCAGATGGAATACACCCTGAGTCTCAATTGCTGCCGGCATCCGGAATTCAGCGAAGGGGTTCGCGCGCGGTTGATCGACAAGGATCAGAAGCCGCACTGGCATTGGCCGGACGTCAATCACGTGCCGGATGCAGTGGTCGAGGCGCACTTTCACAAGGTTTGGGAGGGCCGACATCCGTTGGCGGATCTGACGCAGTATTGAACTGACGCGATGCTCGCGATGACGACTGGATCCCCATCGCGAGCTGCCTCAATCGGTCGCCATAAGACTCAGACATTCAGCTCGTAAAACTGAATGATCTCCGTCATCGCCCGCTGCGCTTCTTCGTCGCCCTTTATCAAAATGTCTTCGACATCCCTCAATGGCGGAAGAGGATGCAGACGTTCAGCAATCTGCATCGCGCTGTAGTCTTGAGTCGCTGTTCCTTCGCTGACTCTTATGAAGCCGATAGCGCTTTCGCCTGCGGCAAAATGATTGGAAACCCGGATTTTCGGTGCCATGCCGTAATCCACCACGATCACCAGATCATCGCGCTCACGGTGAAACTTCAAGTTGTCGATCGTCAGCCTGCGTTCGGAAAAGTCGATCCCGTCAAGGCCGTCTCCGCGATTGATGATCACGTCCCTGCCGAGGCCATCGTATCGGTAGATATCATTTCCGGCGCCGCCGGTTAGCGTGTCATTGCCCGGCCCACCCAACAGCAGATCATCACCGGGGCTGCCCGTGAGCACGTCATCCCCTTCCATGCCTCGGATTTCCCCCGCGCCGCTTATCGTGTCGTTGCCTCGACCACCGACTAACGGCAGCGCCCGTCCGTCTCGCAGAGACGTAAAACGCGTTGAATTGTTAACGGTTACACCCGTATGAAAAGTCTCGGGCGCAGGGCCTAGCTGACTTGACTCCAAGAGTTGTTTCAAACTCACGACCGACCCATCGGCGAAATTCAAGAGCTCAATCCCGGCCCCCTCGAGTTCACCATTGAGGGGCAAGACGATGCGAACTTTCTGTATCCCACCCCAATTGATATCGAGTGTCGGATGGAGCATTTTCGCTCTTGGCGGATTGCGGTGTGCCCCGCGACCTGGGTTGGGTTCCAGTTCGACATGTGTGGTTTCTATCAGCGCAGCACCCCAGCTCAATTGCAGTGCATCGCACTGCGCATCTGCTGGAAGGACGACAGTGTCCTGATCGATCAATCCGTACTCGTCTTTCCACCCCGCTGCGCCAACTTCTGCTCGGTGGAAAACAGGGTTCGGCACATCCGCAATCGTGGTAGTTGCTCCGGCGTGCGCTTGCACGATGTAGGTATCGGCACCGTCTTCACCGTAAAGCCAATTATCCCCTGCCCCACTGACCAGATAGTCGGCGCCCTCGGAGCCCAGCAAGGTATCGTCACCTGCACCTGCGGATAAAAACGCGCCCGGTGTTCTGTCGCCGACAGTGCCGTAGTCAAGTGGGGAGCCTGCATAGGCGACAATCAGATCGTCTCCCGCGCCGCCGTGGAAAACGTTTTCCACTTCGACGTTGACTCGCCCGCCGGCATCGTCGCCTGGGACGATTTTGCGTTTGATCGTTTCAGTTGTGACATCCCAGCGAAACGCCTTGCGCACCGTTTCCCCCGAACCGAAGCTTGCTGCCGGATAGATGTACCAGCCCTCAAGCGCGCCGGATTCCTTACGGTCTTCAACCAATACATCTCCCGTATTGAATGAAAAGCCGGTGGCCGAGCCGGATCGATAATAGCGAGGCGCTTGACGTGAAGAGGCTATCGTCCCATCGGCTTTCACCTGTTTATGTTCGACACGGGTTGTGGTTTTCGACTGCCTTTCACTGACCACGGCATGCCCCGCATCAACCTTCATCCATGGCGGCGTTTCAGACAGTGTTCCCGCTTCGACGCTGTCATCGCTCAGCTCGGTGTGAGTGATGTAACCGGTGTCGCTAGTCGTGATATGACTGCGAACCCAGACGCCTTGATCACTCAAGGTGAAACCTGTGGCGTGTTTGCGGGCGGAGCGTCTGGATTTGATTTGCGCGAGGAATTTTTCAGTCCAGTCAACGGAGTGATCAGATGCCACAGGGCGTTGCGCCGCGATGGTTACATCGTCTGGCAGAACCGGGTCATCAACTTTGCTTTGCTGGATTCCTGAGGCGGTTACAACTTCCGGTACAGGTGACTCGAGCACCTTTATCGGCGGCAATGTTTTGCGCAGGACATCCTCATAACCAAGTACAACGCCATCGCTGAAACTGAATGTGGAATCCTTCCACTGCTCGTGACTCTTGATGAGTATCGCGTCGCCCGCGCCATTGGCCAGCCGCAATACCCGGCCTACGGAAACATCAATAATGTCGGCTTTCAAACTTTCCGCAGAGAACCCGGCACCGAACTTGATGACATTACAGCCACCAGAATCGGTGATAACGTCAAGCCCATCACCCACCCCGAAATAGTAAACATCAGCGCCGTCATGGCCCTCCATCACGTCGTTACCGGCCCCGCCATCAAAAACGTTATTGCCGGAATCCCCACGAAGGTGGTCTACCCCCTCCCCGCCCAACAACGTGTCGTTGCCACCACCGCCGAGCAAGGTATCGTTGCCTGAACCACCGTCCAGATAATCTGCGCCATGTTCGGCTTCGGCTGTCTGCGCGTAGTCGCCGGATAAAATGTCATCATCTGCGCCGCCATAAAGCGTGTCGGCGCCCAAGCCTCCCAGAAGGGTATCGTTTCCTTCATCGCCTTGAAGGTAATCATTGTTGATTCCACCTGACTGCAGGTTGGACACATCGCCATCCATCGCGTCAGCTCCTGCCCCGCCGATCAGAGTATCGGAGCCACCCATTCCCTGAAGTGTGTCATCGCCCGCTCCACCATCAAGTAAATCATTACCGTGATAACGAACCGGATGCTCAGCATTGTCCCCGGCCAGCGCGTCGTTACCTTCACCTCCGAACAGCAGATCATCCGCCCCGCCCCCCAAAAGTGTGTCGTCTCCCGCACCACCGTCCAGCAGGTCATTTCCAAAAAAGTGGGCGGCGTCACCGGCAACGCCGTTCAGTACATCGTCATCCCCGTGGAGAGTGTCATTGCCAGAGCCACCATAAATCGCATCGGCTCCACCGTTACCAGCGAGCCAATCATCGCCACTGCCACCGTCCAATACATCGTTGCCATGGTGTTTGCTTTGCAGTCCACCGCCCCAATCGAGGTTGTCTCCCATTAATGTGTCGTTACCACTTCCTCCGGCCAGTGTGTCATCCCCGCCATCCCCTCCAAGAAGATCATCTTCAGTTCCGCCATCAAGCAGATCCTCACCCCATCCACCATTGAGAACATCGCGACCGCCCTGACCGTAGAGAACATCGTTATCGCCCTGCGTCGAACTGTTAAAGGAGGCCTTTGAAAAGACAGTTCGGTGACTGGTGACACCACCGTCTATAAGAACGTCGACGCGTTTGAATCCCCATTTCTGCTCCAGCGCGCCGGTCGTTTCATCCCCTGATAAAACGTCATCTCCCGCACCTCCAATCAGCGTATCCCGATCGTTACCGCCCAGAAGCACGTCCTGGGATGCCGTACCGATGAGCAAATCGTGGCCTGCCCCGCCATCAAGCCAATCACCTCGAGCTGTTTTCCCTTTAACGTCGCCAGCGGCCATGGCCTTTTCGAGCGTCGTCTGTTTATCCCCAAACAACTGATCGTTTCCGTCCTTGCCGAACAATCGGTCTGATCCACCAAGTCCGAGAATGATGTCGTCTTTTGCAGAGCCGTAGAGCACATCGGCCTTGTTTCTCTGTTTTACGTTGGGCAATAGCAAGGCGTTGCCCAACTCATCGTATGAGAACTGATCACCGGGAACATTGGGGTCGATATCTTTCGCTTTCCAGTCGCCCTGGAGAACCAGATCGGGAGCAGAGACCGTATGGTCTTGGTGTTCAGGAAGTCGGATGCCAAGCATCCCGGGGCGGAAGTTCTTGATAACGACGAGGTCGTTCAGGCCATATTTGATGTTGAGGGTGGGTTCAGTGAGTTCTTCGATGAGGGTCAGGGTGATGGCCTGATCCTCGGTCGACCAGATATTGCTCAAAGGGGCGCGACGTTTGAGTGAAGGAATCGGCGAGCCGTTAATCCATAACTGCCCATTTACGTTGGCGTCGAAGATCTCATCGATGCCATCACCGCTGGAAAACTCATAGCGGTCGCTGCCCTCGCCACCGATCAAAGAGTCGTTACCCTTTCCTCCGACCAGAACATCATCACCGGCCATTCCGTACAGCGCATCATTGCCGTCGCCTCCGGCAAGCAAGTCGTTGCCGCGTCCACCCTCGATGACATCGTGACCTGCCAGTCCGTTGATCGTGTCATTGCCCGCGCCGCCATACAGATGATCAGTGTTCGCACCGCCCGCGAAAGACCGCGCACCGTCATCGCCGAACATGACCAGCGGATTCAACACACCGGTGGTCATCGGCGCCTGTTTGGCTGAAGCGAGATCGGAGTAGGAAAACTTCTGCAGCGAGTGTTCTCCAAACGAGCCCTGGGTTCGGGCAATCAACCGGGCCAACATCTGCGCACGATCGGCAAGCCATTGCGCGGTGATGAAACCTTCGCCGGTCAGCGGATCGTAGAGTTCCAGTCCGCGTCCGGGGTAACCGTCATCGCGCTCGATGACGATTTCACTGAGTTGCTTCAGGGAATTGCGCAACGCCGGGCCGATGGATGTCG
Organism: Pseudomonas sp. H1_D05; assembly: GCF_054682705.1. Classification (NCBI taxonomy): domain Bacteria; kingdom Pseudomonadati; phylum Pseudomonadota; class Gammaproteobacteria; order Pseudomonadales; family Pseudomonadaceae; genus Pseudomonas; species Pseudomonas sp. H1_D05. The sequence goes on along the minus strand of NZ_CP162825.1, from coordinate 3,420,176 downwards.
ACTCGCCAGCCAGTTTTGCCCATGAGTTGGCGTTTCCGTATTCACCTATTGATCGGGTGACGATGCTTTGGGACTGCTCCGGTGAAAATGCCGAGAAGAATGCGTAAGCGTTGGTGGCGAAGGTTGCATCGGTGGTAGGTGGCGCTGCTGAATCGCCGTCGTAGGTGCGCTTGAACATGTCGAGGAATTCGTTCTGGCCATAGCGCAATATCAGGTCGACTACGACGGAAACCGGCGTGCCTTTCACTACATGCTGAATCAGCGGATTGAGGCTGCCACTGGCGAGCGCGATATTGATTTGCTCTGGCACGACGGAAAGCAGACTTTGCAATGGATTGACGCCGAAATTGCTGATCGCCGCTCGCAGGCCGACACTGTAGGAATCGATGGCGAACAGAATATTTTTATAGTCATCGAGCCTGTTGGCTTTTGTTTGAGTCGGCGGGCCGCCATCTTCCCCTTGCGCATCACCCGCAGAGATCAATCTCCAGGTTTCATAAGGCGGCGCTCCACCCAACAGGCTGAATCCGACTGTCCCTGACCAGCCGGCGTTATGGCTCACGGCGGTATCCTTCTCTCCGCAAGCCTCACTAAACAGTGCCTTGCCGATCGCACTGGCATCAATCTCTGCAATCTGGCTGATGGATGGAACCGTCCAGGGTGCCAGCCGACCCGCGAGGGATCCGTCGATCAAGGTATTGATGAAATTGGCGGCGACCTGATTCGATGACAGCTGCATCAGGTTTTCACTGAAGATTTTATTCAATCTCAGTTCACCTTGCCGCGAGGTGTAGCCGCGAATCAGGGCGGAGTAGGCACCGTTTCCACCGTTGGCATCAATGGCCACGGCAAGCCAGAGCCTGGCGCTTTTCAGAATTTTTCCCGCTTCATTATCGACAACGGTAACCTCAGAAACTCTTCCGCCAATAATATCGAATAGTGTTTGATACAGGGGAGCGCAGCTAGCCCCTGCTATTCCCAGTGCCTCGTACTCAATTTTTTTTGAGAGAAGCCTCATACCTTTGCAAATATTGGCTGCGTTAAAGATCGCTGTTTTTTCAATATCGCTAAAAACATAAGTCATTGTTACTTCCTTGTAATAACTGAGCGTGAAAGATAATCACTGAGAAACTTGAGCATCTCAGGTGTTTCGCGTAATGACGATAGACCGAGGTCTACGCTGCCGTGCCCCCCAGCAAAGTCAAAGCTATCCAGATTGACAGTGCAGAAAAAGTTCAACTTGCCAAAATCCAGATTTTCCAATTCTGATCTGCTGAACCTTGCCAATTTCTCGTCAGTCAGTTGTTCCTCGGAAGCCGGGCGAATCAAACCGTCACAGCCTATCAACCGAGGGGTGCCATCACGCCGCGGCCAGCCAGTAATGACAAACGTTCTGACGGAATCCACATTCTTGAAATGCGGCGGCGGAGCATCCAGCCAAATCTCTAACCCCGGATAATTAGTCAACTTCACAATCAACTCATCGGGCCAGTTGACGTGTCGATAGCCCCGCTCATGGGGCTCGGCAGTCTCTTTTTTTGTATAAAGCCCGGCGGTCAATTTATAAAGACGCCAACTTTCAGGAGTCGGCTTTACACTCTGATCGTGGTACGACCGTATCTCCGTCCCGGTCCACCAGAAATGCCCCTTGAGCGTATTGGCAAGGCACGCTTTCTTATTCGCCAGTTCAGGCATGCCCACATAAAACTCCGGGACCAGAGTCTTATCCACATAGCTACCGCCCAGTATGGGCACCTGCTTCATGCTCGCCAGCTTCTTTTGGCAGGCCTCCTGATCCGCGTAATAGATTGCCATCGCCGCGGCGACTTGTTCTTCACGGATATAAAAATCCACCACGCAATAACAGGCATAAATAAACAAGCCGTATTTCAACAACTTCTTAAAACATTTAACCCATGGCTTACGCGACATCCGGAGCATTTCAAATCTTCCATTAAAACTGACGAGTAGGCTGTTTCTTGAGATGCCCGAACATCGCGCTTTCAAATACCTCAAAGTAGTGTTTCGTGCCGTACGCCACATCAAATCTGCTCGCCGTCAACTTCGCAGCGCGGCGCAGGCAGTCGTACTCATCAACGGAATCAAGAACCTTGGCAATACGTTTGGCGATACCGTGATGATCGAAGAAATCCACCAGCATTCCATTGTGACCATCGACGATCACCTCCCTTACCGGAGCCGTATCCGACGCTACTACCACACACCCAGCCGCCATCGCCTCCAGTAACGACCACGACATAACAAACGGATACGTCAAATAAACATGAACCTTTGAACAGTCCAGAACTGCCCGATAAGTCTGGTAAGGAAGCTTCCCTGTGAAATGAACGGTGGAATGATCGAAACTTACCTCTGCCTCCATCCTGCTGCGCCAATTTGCATAGCCAACCGGCTTACCCCCATAACTGACGTCATCACCGCCCACTATGATTATCTGCGCATCGGGACACTCAGCTTGAATATGCGGGATCGCTCGCATAAAACTGTGAAACCCGCGATAAGGCTCAAGATTCCTCGCGACATAAGTAACGATCGGCTGCCCGGCTCTCAGTTCGACGCCATTGGGCAACCTGACGGCCCCAGTTTTCGCCAAACTGGAACTTTGAATGACGCCCTCGTGAATAACCCGAATGGCCGACTGATAAGCTGCAGGAAACAGACTGCGCTGCCACCGCGTGGGCGCAATGGCAATGTCACATTGCTCAAGATTCAAAAGATGCAGCGAATTGAGCACTCGCAGCCTTGATGACTCTCTTGTGGCTCGCGGGAATTCAGGGTCGAACCCGGAATCTGCGCCCTGCGCCCGATAGTAATATTCGCAATAGTGAATAAGCGGCGCGTCAGGATAGACATCCTTGACGAACAGCGTTTCCCCCCATCCGGGATGAGCGAGAATCACGTCCGGCCGATAACCCGAATGTTTCAGCCGGCTCAGAATTTCAGAAACCTTCTGTCCATCAGTCACCGCTTGTTCGTAACGGGTCAGGTAGGGGTGAATACCGCCCGGTGCTCGGCTGGCAGCGCGGTATCGATATATTTTCACCCCAGCGATACCCGGCGCCGTATCCCGACCTATCGCCAAAACCTCATAACGCCTGTCAATCGCCGCCAGCACCACATGACGGAACTGGCCCGGAAAGTTTTGGTGAATCACAAGAAGCTTCATAGCGGCATCGTCCTTTTATTCGCCGCTGTTGAACTGAGTTTTGCTCACCTTGATCGGCACGAACAGACGCTAACAAATGCAAGGAAATGAAACTGTAGGAAGTGTCTGGGAATGCCCTAGGAGATGGCTAACGGGGCGACTTTTTCGACGGGCATAAAAAGCGGCGCAGGGCTCATTTGACCTGTACGCAAAGACTCATACTTGGTTTATGGCGTTTATTCACGGAGTGTTTTTACACTCGTGAACGCTGGAAGCGCCAACCTGCGCGCTCCCAAGGATGACTCTTTGACTATGGACAGTCTCATGACGGGCAACACCCTCGTACTCACACCTTCGCAGACTCAACGGCTCTCCCCTGACGATCAATCCACGCCTGGACCTGATGACATCGACTCCCCGGCTACTCCCCTGGCTAACTTGGGTGGGGCGTTGTCCTGGCCCATTCCCCTGAGTGCGGACGAACAACGCCGCTTGCGTCTGATCACCATGAGCCATGCACACCATTTGGGCGACCAGCCGCTGGTGATGCAGATCAAGGGCGGTGTGCTGGAGTTCTTGCGTTATGACCACCCTATTCCCGAGAACGTGACAGACGACCCTGCAAAGATGCTCGACGCGCTGCTCCGCTCCCCGCAAGGGCAACTGATGGGCAAAACGCTGCAACAGAGAATGCAAGGCATCGACAGCGATAGCAGCGTTATGGATTACCTGCTGGCGGGGATCGCACTGCAGATGGATCCTGAGTCGATCACCGCCCCCCTTCGCAACAAGACAGCTGGCTTCGATCTGGCCAGCAATCGACATTGCGGCCGGCATGCATCTGCAGTCATCGATGACCTCGCCGAACACTTAAGCCGTGAAGGCAGAACCAGCGCTGCCCTGGCGAAAACCGGCGCCTACCTTTTGCTAGGCAGGTCGGCACCGCAGTTTCTGATTGCAGACATTCCCCGAAATGTGAAAGTTGGCAGTCTGGCCTGGGCCAACCTGACCATGGCGGCAATGGCCATCGAGGCACAAACACCTGGCAAAGTCCCCGGACTGACGTTTGCCCAAGTCATGAGCAAGGCTGAAAGTGCTCGCCGGGCTGACCCGGCATCGACTCAACGCATTCAGACAGCCGTATTACGCGATTGGGCTGTCACCAACGAAATCATCCTGAAAAGAAACGATGACGCCTACACACACGGACAACTCGAAACGATAAGAGCGACATTTAACCAAGAGCTTGAAGAGCGGCTTGCTGCCGCCAGGATTCTGGACAAAGCATTACCGACACGAAAAGACATTGCCCTGGCCCTGCTGATAGAGCGGTTTAGCGATTTGGGCACGCTTTTCGAAGTCAAGGCTCTCCACACGGATACGTATCGTGGCGAGAGTGGACAGACGGGTTTCAGTGGCATCCATTCGCTTCTGGATTACGCAATGATGGACTTGCCGAATCCGCGTCCACTTGCATCAAGTGATACCCGCCTCCCACTCGAGGCATTGAATAACAACCCGACGTTCGGTGTGCGGGAAGCCTTCGACCGGCAGTTCGCCCGCTCAATTCTGGATAAAAAGGCCGCCGTCAATACAACGATCAGGCACATGATCTCCCTGCTCCCACTAGAAGACAAAAAGAACTTCGGGTTTGGAAAAGTCAGCTTTTTCCAACAAGGTTCATTTGTCTCGGATGGATTTTTCAATCATACCCCTTGCCCCAACGAGCCCGGGCTGCTCATCAGGACGGAGCTGAGCGGCACGTTCCAGGCGTATGAAATCAACATCAATAAAGACACGATTGAACGGACGGCGCTGCACAAGGCAAAGCAACAGGAATCAAGGGAGGCCAACAAATACTTCACGACCAAAGAGCTTGTCCCCCGTGAAGCGGCAAATGAACTGGGTCGCGAGCTCGCTTTAAGCGAATCACTGGTGAGCAGTTTCAGCAGCGCGCGGTCCCGTGCGATTGCCGACGCCTTTGTGCAACATCTGGATCTGGATGACCTCGCAATCAAAGAGCTCGCACGCGGGCAAACCCCCATGGACGAATATTACCGGCCCAAACCGCTGGGTGAGTTTTTGTTGAACTTGATCCCCTTCAGATCCGCCATTGTCAATTTCCAGAAGGGCAACTACGGCGAGGCGGTGTTTGATCTCACCGTGGATGTATTCGGTTTTCTCACGGCGGGCGTCGCCACGGCAGGGAAACTGATCAGAATCGGCAGGACTGCTCTGTCCACCGGCGCCAAGGCATTGAAGACCGCCCATGTCATCGGTGTCGCCACCATTGATGTGCTCAACCCGGTGGGTGGCTTGAGTGATCTGGCCAGACTCGTGGGCACCGGTGGCCTTTATCTGCTATCCAGAGGCGCCAAAGCCGTCAACCGGCTCAGGGGGACCGCCGACAGTTACGATGTCTTGAAAGCGCTCAGCAAACAGTATGACGCGGCGGCAACGGGCACCGTAAAAGTAACTGGCCAGACTGTGGAGGGGGCGGCCGTGCTGAAGAGCGGTCAATGGTATTCATTTGATGCCGACACGATGCGACCTTACGGCAGCCCGCTCGAGGAATTCGCTGTCGCCACCCAGGCGGTCGCCGGAGAAGTGCTCGCTGCACACATCGATGGGTGGGACGAACTGAGCCATACCCTGTTCAGCCGCTACAGTGTGCCCGATTCCAGAATCGCCGGGCTCTCTCGCAACAGCCAAGGGGTGTATGTTGCCGCCGACGGACACCTCTCCCACATACGCCATACCGATGGCAGCGGTACCACGGCGGTGTACGAGGTCAGGCAAGTCACTCGCACGGAAGACGGCGTCGTGCGTGCGCGGGTGTATCACGACAACCGGCAAACCAGTCTGCTGGTCCAGCATCTCCAGGGTGATCAGTGGCAACGACTGGGATTGTTTGGTGGGGGGCAGATCACGGCGGATCACTTGCGGGCCTGGGAGGCGTTGCCGCAAGCGGAACAGAAGAGGCTGACCATTCGGGGCTTTGCGCGACAGAACGGAGTGTCGGCCAAAACCTTTGCGTACTACGTAGAACCCGAGGGGCAATTGAGCGCTGCCGGCTTGCTCATGCGTAACCGACCCGCCAACACCCCTTTCAACAAGGTGACTCATGTACATGTCCGTGATTGGCAAACCATGACACAGCCGGCGCGTGACGCAATGACCATGGAAGGATTTGCCGGCCACCACCACCTTAATCCGATCTCGTTCAAAACTTATGTGCGAGCCGACGGGCTCGGGCCCGCTGGTGAAACGCTGCTGAACAGGACGGCCGGCAGCTCTTACAACGCGATTACCGATGACCATTTACGCACGTGGAAAGGGTTGTTCGAGAAACCGGACAACTCGGTCACACCGCAAGAGTTCATACGTGAACACGGGCTCAGCCCGAACTCTTGGAGACATCACGTTAAAGTTGATGGCACCCTGAAAGATGAGACTGTGCAGCGTCTTGATCAAGCTCGGCAAACGTCCGCCGTGCCTGTCGCTGCCACGCCAGCCCGTCTGCCGGCGCGGGTTCCGGGGGGACTGGAGGAGAAGATCACTGCCGAGCATCTACTGAATTGGGAGGCGGTGTCGCGTAACAGACAGGGGAACACGAGTCGTGCAGACTTTGCCCGGCAACATAACCTGTCCCAGACAACTTTTGAATACTACGTGCAACCTGACGGCCAACTGAGTGCTACGGGCGCCATTGTGCGCAACCGCCCCGCCAATACCCCCTTCAACAAGGTGACCCAAACGCATATCGATCATTGGCAAAACATGACGCAAATAGCGCGTGACGCAATGACCATGGTGGGATTTGCCGGTCATCACCACCTTCATCCGGGGACGTTCAAAAGTTTTGTGCGGCGCAATGGCAGCTTGGGGCCTGCCGGTATAGCGCTATTGAACAGGGCAACGGGCACCGCCTATAACGCGATTACCGATGATCATCTACGCGAGTGGAGCCGGCAATTCGGGCAACCGGATAATTTGGTCACGGCAGCGGAGTTCGTCAGTCAACACGGATTTAGCCCAACCTCTTGGCATGCGCAAGTAAGAGCTAATGGATCTTTACGAGATGCCACTGCGCAGCGTCTCTATCCAGCTGGGCACGACGTCGCTCTACTCGCCTCCGCGCCCCAAAAACCTGATGCAAGTGCGAGCCTGCCGGCTCATTTGCCAAGCCGGCGTAGTGAGTTAATTACTGCTGAGCACTTGTTGGCTTGGGAAGCATTACCGCGAGCAGAACGGCTGTCGCTCACCCGCGAGGGTTTTTCCCGCCAGAAAGGTCTATCCGGCAAAACCTTTGCGTACTACGTGGAGCCTGACGGACAGTTGAGCGCCGCGGGCATGATCGTGCGTGAACGCCCCGCCGGCACACCCGTCAATCAGGTGACCGTTGCGCATATTCATGATTGGCAAGCCATGACACAACCGTTGCGTGATGCAATGACCATGGAGGGATTTGCCGGTCTTCATCACCTTCATCCGGGTTTGTTTAAAAGTATTGTCCGGCAAAATGGAAGCCTGGCACCTGCCGGTGAAGCGATGTTGAACAGGGCGGCAGGCGTTGCTTACAACTCGATTAGAGATGAGCATCTAAGCCAGTGGAAAATGCTCTTCGAGAAGTCGGGCAACACAGTCACAGTAGAAGAATTCGTACGCCAGCACGGATTAAGCCCCAACTCTTGGCGACGACTTGTCAGAGCTAATGGACTCTTAAAAGATACCGCTGTGCGGCGTCTCGAACATGCAGGGAGAAACACCACATTGTCTCCCGCGCCTCAACAAATCGAGACAAGTTCGGGACAAAAGCGGCCAGCACAGGAATCTGTCGACCCGACCCAGCCGAAGAAGTCTGCCGACACACCACAAAACTCAGCACAGGCTCCCCGTCCCTCCTCGGACATCCTGCCTGTCGCAATCAAGGTTGAAACCGGAACGTCCTCGTCATTGCCTCATCAGGTCGACAACACATTGCCAATCCTGCAGGACCCAAAGAACCCCAGGCTCAGTTTGACCGATGCATTAGAGGGGCCGATAGATGACATCCGTATCGCCCACTGGAATGGCCTGCTTGACGGTCTCGATAACGCAAGCAAAAAAAACGTTTCAAGCCAGATCAAGGAATCGATCAAAGACTGGTTGCGTACCGAAGGACAGCATCAATCGCGGTTTGATCAAACTCTGGAAGTGTTCACGGCTCTGGATGACGGTGGACCCAATCGCGGCGCGTCAGTGTGGGCACGACGCGATATTGCCAAATTTGAAGTGCTAGGACCGTACGCAGGCAAGTTTCATGAATCAGATGCGTCGTTGTTTCAGGAGATACGCAAACAAGGTTCACGGGCAGTGCTGACTTACTTGTTCGGCACACGCTCGGGCAATCGCTCGGTGAGTGGGCTGCACACGGGCAATACCCTGAGCCTGATCAATACCTCACAACTGGGCAATGAGCCGGCATGGAAGTCGAACAACGTCATTTCCATTGCCGCGGGAAAAAACCTGACGTTCTACGTGGCGCTAGAGGACATCAGCAAGGGTGATGAATTACTGATGGATTACGGCCTGCTCTATCAGCCCGTACCTGATATAGCGGTTAAACAGGACCCTGGTCGCTGACTGCCAGTTGAGGCGTCAAAGCGCCGACGGCCATTGATCCGTGGGTGTGCTGTACAGTGGCGCCTTAATCCTGACGATATTCCCCGGGCATAAAAAAGCGGCGCTAATTGCGCCGCTTTCATTTGCGTGGATCTACCAGCGGTTGCCACGTCCGTTATGGTCGCCACGCCCGCTGTGTCGGTCGTAGTTGCCGCGACCGCGGTGATCGTTATCCCAACCGCCGCGACGATGGCCATCCCAACGCCCGCGATCGTTGTCGTGCCAGCGACGGCTTTCGTAATAACGTGGAGCCGGCTGGTAGTAACGCGGCGCCGATTGGTAATAGCGCGGTTGCTGGTAATACCGCGGGGCTGGCTGGTAGTAGCGAGGCTGCGCGTAATACCTGCTGCCACCGTTGTAATACGTGCCGCCCGAGTTGTAGTAGGCCGGTGCGGGTGATGTGTAGACCTCTGAGCTGTAATACGAGTCGGCGTAGGAGTACGGGACGCAACCGGCAACGGAAAACATCATCGCAGCAAGTAGAAGAATTCGTCTATACATGGCGGCCTCCTGGACCGCGGGTTGGCCACACCAGCGACGCTGGCAGGCGACAGTCATTTAATCGGTGACTGTCGAAAAATCAGACAGCGTTTTCGGCATCTGGTGCGTTCCTGCAACAAGTTGAAACAAGTGATTGATGAAATCCTGTTCATTTGGAAAACGCTGTCATTCAGCCGCTGATCAATGGTGGCCACCGTGATATCCGCCGCCGTGATAACCCCGTCCGTAACCGCCTCGATAGCCGTAGCCACCGTGGTAATAACGCGCGCCGCCGTAGTAGCGCGGAGCGTAATAACCACCGTAGGAATAAGGCGAGTAATAGCCGGGATAGTAGTAGGTAGACGGATAAGCATCGTAGGGTCCGGGGTAGTAATAACAACCAGACAGACCCAAACCGAGCACCGCTCCCAGCAGCACCCTTCGCAATGTTTTTTGAATAAGCATGGCGGCCTCCTGAAAGACCTGCGACAGCAGTCGGCACAGACCGGCTGACATCTGTTTTGACTGGCGAAATCATGCCGAGTGCCAACAGCGCAAAACCATCGGATCAGCGGCAAACACGCTGCATCACGGTGCAGCCGCGCACCAACACAAAGCGCCTCAGCGCCCTCGCCGCCAATCCTAAGCAACCCGCGCGCCCGTGCCAGAGCGCCTGACGCGACTTGGCACGCGTCTCGCTTTAGCAAACCCGTGCAGGAGTCATCACAGGTTCGCGGCACCACAATTTGCAATGGCTGACTAGGGTTCCGGCTCGCAATCGCGAGTGGCTGGTCCGAGAGTTGGCGACCTCCAGTTGAGGTTACACGGCGGGACAAAAGCCCGGGAGACAAGCCACCGTTCGCGGTGCCGCGTTGCCTTCCTGTCCGCCCTTGATCAACTGGAGAATCCACCATGACCCGACTACGTTTGCCCGCCCTGCTCGCCGCCGCCTTCGCCGCGCTCATCAGCAGCCAATCCTTCGCCGCACAGAAAGACCATTTCAGCGTCTGCTGGACGATTTACGCCGGCTGGATGCCCTGGGAATACGCCGGCAGCCAAGGCATAGTCGACAAATGGGCGAAGAAGTACGGGATCAAGATCGACGTCGTGCAACTCAACGACTACGTCGAATCGATCAACCAGTACACCGCCGGCCAGTTCGACGGCTGCACCATGACCAACATGGATGCGCTGACCATTCCGGCCGCCGGCGGTGTCGACAGCACCGCGCTGATCGTCAGCGATTTCTCAAACGGCAACGACGGCATCGTCCTCAAGGGCGACGGCAAAAAAGTCGCCGACCTCAAGGGCATGGACGTCAATCTGGTCGAACTATCGGTCTCGCACTACCTGCTGGCCCGCGCGCTGGACTCGGTCGATCTGACCGAAAAAGACCTGAAAGTGGTCAACACTTCCGACGCCGATATCTCCGCCGCTTTCAACACCGAACAGGTCAACGCCGTCACTACCTGGAACCCGATGCTCTCGGACATCAAGGCCAAACCGGGGGTGACCGAAGTGTTCAACTCCAGCCAGATTCCCGGCGAGATCATGGACATGATGGTGGTCAACAGCGCCACGCTCAAAGACAACCCGGCGCTGGGCAAAGCACTGACCGGCGCGTGGTTCGAAGTGGTCGAGCTGATGAACGCCAAGAACGCCGCGAGCAAGACTGCGCTGGAGCACATGGCCAAGGCCTCGGGCACCGATCTGGCCGGATTCCAGGCGCAACTCGACACCACCAAACTGTTCGCCACCCCGAGCGAAGCGCTGAACTTCGCCACCAGCAAACAACTGCCGGAAACCATGCGCAAGGTCGCCGAGTTCTCGTTCCAGCACGGCTTGCTCGGCGAAGGCGCGAAAGACACCAGCGCGGTCGGCATGGCCTTCGCCAACGGCGTGACCAGTGGCGATACCGGCAATCTCAAGCTGCGTTTCGATCCGACCTACGTGCAGATGGCCGCCGACGCCAAGCTGTAAGCCACGGAGGATTTGGCCATGCGCCTGATCAATCGCCACCCGGATCGCCCGAGTCGCCTGTTGCTGGTGATCCTGCCGTTCGCTCTGGTGCTGTTTGCCTACTTCATGGGCTCGGCCGAGCGCCTGGCGGACAACCCCAACGACAAACTGCTGCCGAGCGCCGTACAGATGACCGACGCGGTCAAACGCCTGGCCTTCAATGCCGACAGTCGCACCGGTGACTACCTGTTATGGCAGGACACGGCTTCCAGCCTGCGGCGTCTGGCCATCGGCCTTGGCATCGCCGCGCTGGCCGGGCTGTGCCTGGGCATCGCTGCCGGCACGTTGCCGCTGTTCGGTGCGCCGTTGTCGTCGCTGCTGACAGTGCTGTCGATGGTGCCACCGCTGGCGATCCTGCCCATTCTGTTCATCGTGTTCGGTCTGGGCGAGTTGTCGAAGGTCATGCTGATCGTGATCGGCATCACCCCGGCGCTCGCTCGCGACCTTGAACAGCGTGCGCGGGAAATCCCCGTCGAACTGCTGATCAAAGCGCAGACCCTCGGTGCCTCGACCTGGACACTGATGCTGCGCGTAGTGCTGCCGCAGCTGTTACCGCGTTTGTTGATCTCGTTGCGGCTGATGCTCGGTTCGGCGTGGTTGTTCCTGATTGCCGCCGAAGCGATCGCCTCCACCGACGGCCTCGGCTACCGGATTTTTCTGGTCCGGCGTTATCTGGCGATGGACGTGATCCTGCCGTATGTGGTGTGGATCACCCTCCTCGCCTGGCTGATGGATTGGGGCCTGAAGTACCTGACCCGTCGCGCATTCCCTTGGTATGAGGGGGCGGCCAAATGAGCTTCATCACCGTGAAAAACGTCTGGCAGCAATACGCCGACCAGGTGGTGCTGGAAGGCCTGAACCTGAGCGTCAACGAGGGCGAGTTCTGCACCTTGGTCGGCGCGTCCGGTTGCGGCAAATCGACCTTCCTGCGTCTGCTGCTCGGCCAGGAAACGGCGAGTCGCGGCGAGATTCTGCTCGACGGCCAAACGCTCGCCAGCGAGCCGGATGCCAGCCGTGGCGTGGTGTTCCAGCGCTACTCGGTATTCCCGCATTTGAGCGTGCTCGACAACGTCGCCCTCGGCCTCGAACTGCCGCGTGCGCCATTGCTCGGTCGGCTGTTCGGCAGCGCCAAACGTGAAGCTCGCGAACAAGCGGCAGCATTGCTGAATAAAGTTGGCCTCGGCCATGCGCTGGACAAGTACCCGGCGCAGCTGTCCGGCGGTATGCAGCAACGGCTGGCGATTGCCCAGGCACTGATCATGAAACCGCGCGTGCTGCTGCTCGACGAACCGTTCGGCGCGCTCGATCCGGGCATCCGCAAAGACATGCACGCCTTGCTGCTGGAGCTGTGGCGCGAAACCAAACTGACGGTGTTCATGGTCACCCATGACCTGTCCGAAGGCTTCAGCCTCGGCACGCGTCTGCTGGTGTTCGACAAGGTTCGCCTCGACCCGCACGCCCCCGGCGCCTATGGCGCGCGCATCACCTACGACATCCCTTTGAACAGCGACCGCCGCGCCCAACGCGCCGCCGTCGACGCCCTGCCGTTGCCACTGGCAGGTGCCCTTCGCACCGCTTGAGAGGACTGCTCCGATGAATAAGCCGATGACTGATTCGACCCAACTGTTCCCACCTTTCGCCGAAGAAATGCTTCCCGGCGGCGGCCATCGCTCTTTCGTGTTGAAGCGCGGTCAATTGCTGCGCCTGACCGACCTGCGCGGCGGCGCCAACGTCAGCCTGACCCTGCTCAACGCCAATGAAAAAACCGAACGGCTGAACCTGCCCGACAGCCTCAAATGTCAACACACCGCCAAGCTCACCAGCGGCCATTGCCTGTACTCGGACATGGGCCGCGTCCTCGCCGCGATCACCGCCGACACCTGCGGCTGGAGCGACAGCCTCGGCGGCGTGCTCTGCGCCGAAGAAGTCGCGCAGAAGTACGGTCAGGGCCGCTATCAGGAACTGCGCAACGGCTTCTTCCGCAACGGTACCGACAACCTGCTGGTGGAACTCGGCAAGTGGGGCCTGGGCCTCTCCGACCTGTTGATGACGCTCAATCTGTTCAGTCGCGTCAACGTCGACGAGGCCGGGCGTTTCCACTTCGTCGAAGGCAATTCCAAGGCCGGCGATTACATCGAACTGTACGCGCCGATGGACACGCTGGTGGTGCTCACTGCGCTGCAGCACCCGATGGATCCGGCGCCGGAATACGCACCGAAACCACTGAAGCTGAGCTGGATGAACGCTGACGCCAGCGTCGCCGAACACTGCCGCACCTCGCGCCCGGAAAATGAGCGCGGCTTTATCAACACCGACCGTTTGTTCGCCTGAGGATCGCTGCCATGTCAGTTGCTATCGCCACTTCGCAAAACCAACCCGACACAGCGGTGTACCGCGCCACGATCCCGGCCGGTGAACCCTGGCTGATGGAGGTCAAGGCCGGCCAGACCTTGCGCATCCTTGATCTGGAAGGTAATCAGGCCGTCGATACGTTGTTCTACAGCCTTGCCAATCCGAAGGAACGCTACGACGTGCAGCGCACCGTGCGTCGGCAGAACAGCGTCTACCTGAGCACCGGCAGCGTGCTGTATTCCAACCTCGGCCACGCGATGCTGACCATCGTCGCCGACACTTGCGGACGCCACGACACCCTCGGCGGTGCCTGTGCACAAGAGAGCAACACCGTGCGCTACGCCCTGGAAAAACGCTACATGCACAGCTGCCGCGACAACTACCTGCGCGCTTGTGCCCATGATGGGCGACTGGGCAAAAGCGACATCGGGCCGAACATCAATTTCTTCATGAATGTGCCGGTGACGGCGGATGGCGGGCTGACCTTCGAGGACGGGATTTCGGCGCCGGGCAAGTACGTCGATTTGCGCGCGGAGATGGATGTGATCGTGCTGATTTCCAACTGCCCGCAGTTGAACAACCCCTGCAACGCCTATAACCCGACACCTGCGGAGCTGCTGGTATGGAACTGACTATCCGCCGTTTACGCCGTTGGCTTTTCGCACTGTGCCAGGCGCGTTCCGGGCAGTGCCTGAAAAAGTGAAACCACCACAGACCCAATTGTAGGAGTGAGCCTGCTCGCGATAGCGGTGGGTCAGACACATCAGTTTTGACTGATCCGACGCTATCGCGAGCAGGCTCACTCCTACAAGGGATCGGTGGTGATCTGAAGTGTTTTTTCATCCGGGACGGCCCGGATGTCTGTCGAAAAACGGCGGGACGGCCCGCTTCCCCTTCAAGGGTTATGCCATGTTCGAAAAAGTCCTCATCGCCAACCGTGGCGCCATCGCCTGCCGCATCCTGCGCACCCTCGCTTCACTGCAGGTCAAAGGCGTGGCCGTGTATTCCGAAGCCGACGCCGCCAGCCTGCACATTCTGCACGCCGATGAAGCGCACAGCCTCGGTGAAGGCGCCGCTGCCGGCACGTATCTGGCGGTCGACAAAATTCTCGCCATCGCCAAGCAAAGCGGCGCCACGGCGATCCATCCCGGTTACGGGTTTCTCTCGGAGAACGCCGCGTTCGCCGAAGCCTGCGCAGCGCACAACATCGCTTTCATCGGCCCGACGCCGGAACAACTGCGCGTATTCGGCCTCAAGCACACCGCCCGTGCGCTGGCCAAACAGCACGGCGTGCCCATGCTCGAAGGCACCGAACTGCTCGACAGCCTCGACGCCGCGCTGATTGCCGGCGAACAGGTCGGCTACCCGGTGATGCTGAAAAGCACCGCCGGCGGTGGCGGCATCGGCATGCGCGTGTGCCGCAGCGCCAGTGAATTGAGCGAATCCTTCGAAGCGGTAAAACGTCTCGGCCAGAACAACTTTAGCGACGCTGGCGTGTTCATCGAGAAGTACATCCAGCGCGCCCGCCATCTGGAGGTTCAGGTGTTCGGTGACGGTCGCGGTGAAGTCATCGCCCTCGGCGTGCGCGACTGCTCGGTGCAGCGGCGCAATCAGAAAGTCCTCGAAGAAACCCCGGCGCCGAACCTGCCGGACGGAATGGCCGAAGAGCTGTGCGCAGCGGCGATCAAGCTGGCGAAAGCGGTGAACTACCGCAGCGCCGGAACCGTGGAATTCGTCTTCGACAGCGAGGCGCAGCGTTTTTACTTTCTCGAAGTGAACACGCGTTTGCAGGTCGAGCACGGCGTCACTGAACAAGTCTGGGGCGTCGATCTGGTGCGCTGGATGGTTGAGCTGGCGGCGGGTGAGCTGCCGCCGCTGAGCGAACTCATATGTGGTTTGCAACCCGAGGGCCATGCGATTCAGGCGCGGTTGTATGCGGAAGATCCGGGGCGCGATTTCCAGCCGAGCCCGGGCCTGCTGACGGCGGTGGAGTTTCCGCCGGCCAACGGCATTCAACTGCGCATCGATACCTGGGTCGAGGCCGGTTGCGAGATCCCGCCGTACTTCGACCCGATGATCGCCAAGGTCATCACCTGGGCGCCGACTCGCGAACAGGCGCGCGCCGAGCTGCATAAAGCGCTGGGCGAAAGTCTGTTGTACGGTGTGGAAACCAACCGTGATTACCTGCGGCAGATTTTGCTCGACACGCCATTCGCCAGCGGTGAGCCGTGGACCCGTTGTCTGGAAGGTCTGATCTATCGCGCCAACACTTTCGAAGTGCTCAGCGCCGGCACGCAAACCAGTGTGCAGGACTATCCCGGCCGCCTCGGTTACTGGGCGGTCGGCGTGCCGCCATCGGGGCCGATGGACAGCCGTGCATTGCGTCTGGGCAATCGCTTGCTCGGCAATCCTGAAGGTGCGGCGGCGCTGGAAATCACCATGAGCGGACCTTTGCTGCGCTTCAATTGTGCGGCGGTGGTCGCGGTGACGGGGGCGCCGATTGGCCTGACACTTGAGGGGGAAAGCGTGCCGATGAACACCACGTTGCTGATCCCCGCTGGCGCGACGTTGCATCTGGGCAGCATCAGCGGCGCCGGGGCACGCAGTTATCTGTGTCTGCGCGGTGGCTTGCAGGTGCCGGATTACCTGGGCAGCAAAAGTACTTTCACTCTGGGTCAGTTTGGTGGACACGGTGGTCGGGCGTTGCGTGCCGGGGACGTGTTGCATATCGCTGCGCTGAAGGATCGCAGTGCGGGTCAGCAACTGGCCGAGCAGCACATCACCGCGTTGCCGGCGGTGCGGCAGATTCGGGTGATTTACGGCCCGCACGCGGCACCGGAATACTTCACTGAAAACTACATCAGCACTTTTTTTCAAACTCAGTGGGAAGTGCATTTCAACTCCAGCCGCACCGGTGTCCGGCTGATCGGGCCGAAGCCGGAATGGGTGCGGGCCGACGGTGGCGAGGCGGGGTTGCATCCGTCGAACATTCACGACAATCCGTATGCCATTGGCGCGGTGGATTTCACCGGGGATATGCCGGTGATCCTCGGCCCGGATGGCCCGAGCCTTGGCGGATTCGTGTGCCCGGTGACGGTGATCGAAGCGGATCTTTGGCAGCTTGGGCAGCTCAAGGCGGGCGATAAAATCCAGTTCATTCCTGTCGGCCTCACTGACGCCCGCGATCTCGCCTTGAAATGGGATCTCCCCTGTGGGAGCGAGCTTGCTCGCGAAAAGGCCGTGTCAGTCAACATTGATGTGTCTGACACACCGCATTCGCGAGCAAGCTCGCTCCCACAGGGTTTGATGTCACCTGTAGTGCTGGATTTGGGTCAGGGGGATCGGCGGCTTGTTGCACGGGTCTCCGGGGATACTCATCTGTTGCTGGAAATCGGCGAGCCGGAACTCAATCTGGTTCTGCGCTTCCGCGCCCACGCCCTGATGCAGGCACTGGAAAACAAAACCCTGCACAGCGTGATCGACCTCACCCCCGGCATTCGCTCGCTGCAAATCCACTACCAGCCCGAGCAACTGCCGCTGGCCGATCTGCTCGGCATCATCGCTGGCGAGTGGGACGCGGTGTGCGCCGCCAACGACCTGCAAGTGCCGTCGCGCATCGTGCATTTGCCGCTGTCGTGGGACGACCCGGCTTGCCAGTTGGCCATCGAGAAATACATGACCACCGTGCGTAAGGACGCGCCGTGGTGCCCGAGCAATCTGGAGTTCATCCGGCGCATCAACGACCTGCCGAATCTCGACGAAGTACAGCGCACGGTGTTCGATGCCAGCTATCTGGTAATGGGTCTTGGCGATGTTTACCTCGGTGCTCCGGTAGCCACGCCGCTGGATCCGCGCCATCGTTTGGTGACGACCAAATACAACCCGGCACGCACCTGGACCGCTGAAAACTCGGTGGGCATCGGCGGCGCCTACATGTGTGTGTACGGCATGGAAGGCCCCGGCGGTTATCAGTTTGTCGGGCGCACTCTGCAGATGTGGAATCGCTACCGCGAAGTCGCCGCGTTCGATGGCAAACCGTGGCTGCTGCGCTTCTTCGATCAGATTCGTTTCTACCCGGTCAGCGCCGAAGAACTGCTGCGCATCCGCCGTGATTTTCCGCTGGGGCGCTTCGATCCCAACATCGAACACAGCCAGCTCAACCTTGCCGATTATCAGGCTTTTCTCAATCGCGAAGCCGAAGGCATCAGTGCCTTTCGTGCCCAGCAACAGGGTGCCTTCAACGCCGAACGCGAACGCTGGATCGCCAGCGGTCAGGCGCATTTCGACAGCGAAGAAGCCGTGCCGGAATCGACCGAGGATGCGCCACTGGCCGACGGTGAACACAGCGTCGACAGCCACATTGCCGGCAATCTCTGGCAGGTGCAGGTCGAGGCCGGCAGCCGTGTCGCGGCGGGCGATGTGCTGGTGATTCTCGAGTCGATGAAGATGGAGATCCCGGTACTCGCGCCGCTGGCCGGGGTGGTGCGCGAGATCCGCGTGCAGCCCGGTTCGGCGGTGCGTGCCGGACAACGGGTCGTGGTGCTGGAACTCGACTGAAGCCAATTGGATAAGGATCTACTCATGAATTTGCAACTCGATGTTCTGCGCCAGGCCTATCGCAATGGCGACACCACACCGCGTCAACTGCTGCTGAAACTACGGGAAAAAGCCGCCGCGCTGAACCCGGATTATCACCTGTTCATTCATCTGCTCAGCGCCGACGAACTGGAGCCGTATCTCGCCGCCCTCGACGGTCGTGACCTCGACAACTTGCCGCTGTACGGCGTGCCGTTTGCGATCAAAGACAACATTGATCTGGCGGGGATTGCGACCACCGCCGCGTGTCCGGACTTTGCTTATGTGCCGGAACGCTCGGCGACCATCGTCGAGCAGTTGATCGCCTTGGGCGCGATTCCACTGGGCAAGACCAATCTCGATCAATTTGCCACGGGCCTCAATGGCAGCCGCTCGCCTTATGGCGCATGCCCGAACAGTGTGCTGACGGAATATCCGTCCGGCGGTTCCAGCGCCGGTTCGTCGCTGGCGGTGGCATTGGGCGTGGCGAGTTTTGCCTTGGGCACCGACACCGCAGGCTCCGGTCGGGTGCCGGCGGCGCTGAACAATCTGGTCGGGTTGAAGGCGAGCAAAGGGCTGATCTCCACGTCCGGCGTGCTGCCGGCTTGCCGCACGCTGGATTGCGTGACCACGTTCACCGCCACAGCGCGTGAGGCCAGTCAGTTGCTGGCGCTGACCGCCAAACTAGATCCGCGCGACGAATACAGCCGCCGCAATCCATCGTGGAATGACGGCTCGGCGTTTGGTGCGCCACGGGCGTTTCGTTTCGGTGTGCCGCGCGCGCAGGACCTTGAGTTTTTCGGCTGCGTCGAAGGCCCGTTGTTGTTCGGCGATGCCATCGACCGGCTCAAGGCTTTGGGTGGCGAAGCGGTCGAACTGGACCTGTCGCCCTTCCTTGAAGCCGCGCGCCTGCTTTACGAAGGGCCGTGGGTTGCCGAGCGCTATAGCGTGGCGGGTGAGTTGATGGAGCAGAATCCCGAAGCGGTGTTACCGGTGATTCGAGCCGTGCTGGCGAAAGCCCCGGCGGTGAGCGGCGTGCAGACCTTCCGTGCGCAGTATCGGCTGCAAGCCCTGAAAGCACTATGCGATCAGGCCCTCGAAGGCCTCGACTGCGTGCTGAGCCCGACCATCGGCCGTGCGGTGACGCTGGCCGAACTGCACGCCGAACCGGTGCTGCGCAACTCCGAACTGGGTTACTACACCAACTTCATGAACCTGCTCGACTACGCCGCCGTCGCCGTGCCGAGCGCGTTCATGGCCAACGGTTTGCCGTGGGGCGTGACGCTGTTTGGCCGGGCGTTCACCGATCAATACCTGCTGAGCGTGGCCGATGCGCTGCAGCGTCAGCTGGATTCCGACCTGCCGACACCGGCGAACGTTGCACGTCATGATCGCGCACGCATTGTGGTGTGTGGCGCGCATCTGCAAGGGTTGGCGTTGAATTGGCAACTGACTCAGCGAGGTGGGCGCTTGTTGGAAACGACATTGAGTTCGCCGGACTATCAACTGTATGCGTTGGCCGGCGGCCCGCCATTGCGGCCGGGGATGGTGCGGGTCAAGGATGGCGGTGTGGCGATTGCGGTGGAAGTGTGGGAATTGCCGAGCAGTGAGTTGGGCTCGTTCCTGACCGGGATTCCGGCGCCGCTGGGACTGGGCAAAGTGCAACTGGCGGACGGACGTTGGGAGAGCGGGTTTATCTGCGAGCCGTATGGTCTGGAGGGTGCGCTGGACATCAGCCATTTGGGGGGATGGCGGGCGTATCTTGAGACTCGGGACTGATCCAGAAACCAGCCCTCACCCTAGCCCTCTCCCGGAGGGAGAGGGGACTGACCGAGGTGTTTGTCAGGTGGTTGTCATTCGGTGATACCGAGCCGAACACACTTTTTGAAATCACCACAATCTAGCTCCCTCTCCCTCCGGGAGAGGGATGGCGGGCGCATCTTGAAACTCGGAGCTGGTCCAGAAACCAACCCTCACCCTAGCCCTCTCCCGGAGGGAGAGGGGACTGACCGGGGTGTTTGTCAGGTGGTTGCCATTCGGTGATACCGAGCCGAACACACTTTTTGAAATCACCACAATCTAGCTCCCTCTCCCTCCGGGAGTGGGATGGCGGGCGCATCTTGAAACTTGGAACTGATCCAGAAACCAACCCTCACCCTAGCCCTCTCCCGGAGGGAGAGGGGACTGACCGAGGTGTTTGTCAGGTGGTTGCCATTCGGTGATACCGAGCCGAACACACTTTTTGAAATCACCACAATCTAGCTCCCTCTCCCTCCGGGAGAGGGCTGGGGTGAGGGAGCTATCCTCCTGACACACCCTCTACGTCATATCCCCCGCCATTTCAGGCATAAATCCCGCAGGCTTTTCCCGGCCATCCCACTAGAATGCATGCCATCGGGCCACTGCCAACGGAACCGCCATGCCGCTTCGTTCTCCCCTGTACTCGCAACGCTCACTGGTCCTGACGCTGATCGCCCTGCTCGGCGCCGGTTTCCTCGCCACGTCGTTGCTCAGCTACTACGCCTCCCGCGAGTCGATCCGCGACAACATCGTCAACACTGAACTGCCGCTGACGTCCGATACGGTGTACTCGGAAATCCAGAAAGACCTGGTCCGGCCGATCCTGATTTCCTCGATGATGTCCCGCGACACCTTCATGCGCGACTGGGTGGTCAATGGCGAGCAGAATCCCGAGCAGATGACCCGCTACCTCGACGAAGTCATGACCCATTACGGCGCCTACACCGCGTTCTTCGTCTCCAACGCCAGCCACACCTATTACCACGCCAAAGGCGTGCTCAAGCAGGTCAAGGTCGACGAACCGCGCGACGCCTGGTACTTCCGCGTGCGTGACATGAAGGATCCTTACGAAATCAACGTCGATCCGGATCTGGCCAACAAGGACAACCTGACCTTCTTCATCAACTACAAGGTTTACGACTACCACAACCGCTTCATCGGTGCGGCAGGCGTCGGTCTGACCGTGGACGCGGTGATCAAGCTGATCGACAAGTATCAACAGCGCTATCAACGCAGCGTGTATTTCGTCGACACCTTCGGTCGACTGGTATTGACCGGCGCCGAGGGCGGTCCGGAAGGTGCGCACATCGGCAAGAGTCTCGGCGAACTCGAGAGCATGAAGAGTCTGGTCAGCCAGTTGCCGAAGCCGCACAGCGGCAGCTACGAATATTCCGCCCACGGTCAGGGGCATTTTCTCAACGTGCGGTTTATTCCGGAGCTGAACTGGTATCTGTTTGTTGATAAACGTGAGGATGGCGCGCTGAGTGAAATCCGTCAGTCGCTGTACCTGAATCTGCTGATTTGCCTACTGGTGACGCTGATTGTGCTGGCGTTGCTCAGCCGCGTAATCAAACGCTACCAAAGCAAAATCCAGGCGCAGGCCATTCTCGACAGCCTCACCGAACTGCCCAACCGCCGTGGCTTCGATATTCTCGCCGCACAAGCGCTGCACGAAGCGCAACGCGAAACCAAACCGCTGACGGCGTTGCTGCTCGACCTCGATCATTTCAAGGTGTTGAACGACACCTACGGACACATGGCCGGCGATCAGGTATTGATCGGTTTTGCCCGCGACCTGCAAAGTTGCCTGCGCCATGCCGACATTGTCTGCCGCTGGGGCGGTGAGGAATTTATCGTTTTACTGAAGGACACCGACGGCGACACCGGTCAGAAAATTGCCGAGAAGATCCGCCAACACGTCGAACAACACGAATATGCCTACGACGGCCACCGCCTCAATCTGACGGTAAGCATCGGCGCCACCACCCTGCAACGCGATGACACCTTGCACAGCCTGCTGTCGCGGGCCGATCATGCGATGTACCGAGCCAAACAAACCGGCCGCAACCGCACCTGCGTGGAAATGCCTCACTCGACTTATGCCTGATTCTGACGTTAAACCTGACCATTGCCCGGCTTGCGGCGCCCGCAACGACTGCAGCCTGGCCGACCCGCGCACCGCCGACCGCGAATGCTGGTGCTATGGCGTGAGCATCGACCCGGCCGTGCTTGAAGCGCTGCCGCCAGAACTGCGCAACCAATCCTGCCTGTGCCCGCGTTGCGCGCAGGTCGAGGCGCAACTGCAAGCGGCCAGGCGGCCGATCCCGTAAGATGCGCGCCCCGCCACTCACTGAAACCTGAACATGCGCGTCGACCGTTTCCTCAGCAACCTGCCCCGCTACAACCGTCAGCAGGTTCGTCTGTTGCTGGTGGAAAAGCGCGTGCGAATTGACGGAAAAGTCGTCAGCGATCCGCACAGCGAAGTGCTGGAATTCAGCCGTGTCGAAGTCGATGACGAAGTGCTACAAGTCGGCAAAGCGGCGCGCTACTTCATGCTGCACAAGCCGCCGGGCTGCGTCAGCGCCACCCGCGATCCGCAACATCCGACGGTGCTCGACCTGATCGATGAACCGGACAAGGATGACCTGCACATCGCCGGACGCCTGGACTTCAATACCACCGGCCTGATGCTGATCACCAACGACGGCGCGTGGTCGCGCCGCCTGACCCAGCCGCAGACCAAACTGCCGAAGGTCTACTACGTCGAGACCGAGCAAGAGATTGGCGCGCAATATGCGAGCACTTTTGCCGAGGGGATCTATTTCGCCTTCGAGGACCTGACCACGCAGCCGGCGCAACTGGAGCTGCTCGGGCCACGGTCGGCGCGGTTGAGCATCGTCGAGGGGCGCTACCATCAGGTGAAGCGCATGTTTAGTTTCTTCAACAACAAAGTCCTGCGTCTGCACCGCGAATCGATGGGCCCGCTGCTGCTCGATAACGCGCTAAAACCGGGCGAGTACCGCGCTTTGCGCACCGAAGAGATCCATTTGTTCTAAGCCGGCGACCGCTCAGCAGAAGTTGTCGAACAATTTACCAACGGCACTTGCGCGATCCCGACTCCCCTGCTTGAATCAGGACGTCGGCCAGATTGTGACCGATGAGTCACAACAGACATCCAAGAAACTTTTTGCCGGTAGAGAGCCTTCAAGGCTCCGCCTCAGCCGGCAGACTGCCCGCCAATAACAATACCCGTCGACCGCAGTCATGGATCGACATGGGCCAAGCAAATTCCAGGCGTATGCCTACCTGTCACAAAGCTCGTGCAATCTCTATTTGCGCGCATACCCGCTTGCTTGCCAGGAGTCTTATGACATGAGGCCAGAAATCGCTGTGCTGGATATACAGGGTCAGTATCGGGTTTACACGGAGTTCTATCGCGCAGACGCCGCAGAAAAGACCATCATCCTGGTCAACGGCTCGATGGCCACGACTGCGTCGTTTGCACAGACTGTGAAAAACCTGCACCCGCAATTCAACGTGGTTTGCTACGACCAACCCTACGCGGGTCGGTCAAAAGCCCACAACCGCCATGAGAAACATCTGACGAAAGACGTCGAAGGGCAGATTCTGCTGGAGCTGATCGACCACTTCGCCGCCGAACACGTGCTGTCGTTCTCCTGGGGCGGCGCCGCGACCCTGGTCGCCCTCGCCCAGCAGCCACGGCGCATCGAACGGGCGGTGATCAGCTCGTTCTCGCCGGTGATCAACGCGCACATGCTTGATTACCTCGAACGCGGCGTCGACTACCTCGGCCAGCGCGACGGCGACCGCGTCGGCCATCTGGTCAACAACACCATCGGCAAACACCTGCCGTCACTGTTCAAACGCTTCAACTATCGCCACGTCAGCAGCCTGGCCGAGCACGAATACGGGCAGATGCACTTCCACATCAGCGACGTGCTGCACAGCGATCGGCAGTGCTACTTGAATGCGGCGAAAAAGATCAACGTGCCGGTGCTGTTTCTCAACGGCGAATGGGACGAATACACCGCAGCCGAAGACGCGCGCCTGTTTGGCAATCATGTGGCGCAGAGCACGTTCACCACGCTGCAAGCCACCGGGCACTTTCTCGATATGGAACACAAAGCGGCATGCCGCGATAGCCAGAACGCCCTGCTCGGCTTTCTGAAACCGGCACAGCAGACCAGCCGAACGCGTTACTCGTTTGTTCAGGATCAACATGCATTGGCTATTTGAAAGGGTGTCGTTGCGAGCGAGGCTGTGGGGCTGGGATTTTGCTTTTCTCACCGCAGCGCTCGCCCGCGATTGACCGTTTTCAGTGATTCAAAGCGTTCATGAGTAAAAGAAAAACTTCAAATCCGTGGCCGAGTCTGGTACAAAGTCAGCCGCTCTGAGCGGGTATAGTTTAATGGTAGAACAGTAGCTTCCCAAGCTTCCGACGAGGGTTCGATTCCCTCTACCCGCTCCACTCAATTTTTGTCTCACGTTGTGTTTTTTGACGGGAGATGCAGGAACAGAAAAAACCGGCCTTGATGGCCGGTTTTTTTGTGCCTGAAAAAAATCCGATGCTGCATTTCGAAACAATGCAAAAACCTGCAACACACTCTGAATCCTTGGGGATTCAAACCTCTGAACCGAATGACGGACAATGACCACTTGGTGGTTATAGTGTTGATCACAAAAGCCAAGTAGGTATAGGCCAGCTCGTCGCAGACGGTTGGTCTTTAGTGCGGGTCAGAGGCAGCCACCATCACTTCAAACAACCAGTCAAGCCTGGACAGGTCACTGTGCCGCATCCGAAGAAAAATCTGTTGAAGAAAACGGCCATCAGTATTTTGCAACAAGCGCTGCTCTGACTTGTTCAGGTCATCGGCACGAAGGAGGAAACGAATATGCTCTACCCGATTGCGATTTCAATAGGTGATGAGGAACACGCCTGGGGCGTGGAGGTGCCGGACATTCCGGGCTGCTTGTCGGCTGGCGATGATCTGGATGATGCCGTCGCCATGGCTCGCGAAGCCATCGAGGGGCATTTCGAAATTTTGGCTGAGGACGGTGCGCCGATCCCGGCTGCGAGCAAACTTGGCGTGAACGTCGCTAATCCGAAGTACGCAGGATGTGCATGGGCCGTGGTCGATATAGATGTCGTGAAGTATTTGGGTAAAGCCCAGAAACTCAACATCACTTTGCCGGGGCACTTGCTCAACCGCATTGATGAGTATGTGTTGCATCACCCGGAAGAGAAAAGACGCTCGGGCTTTCTGGCGTCGGCGGCTCTGAAAGTTATGCAGCAGGGTTGAACCTTGGCGCGTCAACCCGTGCTGGCCTATCCTACCCATTAGACCTAATTACATTTTCTTGTGAGTTAAATGATATTTTCAGGTTTAATCCACAGTATATTACGTACCGAGAATCAAAACTGAACGCCGACGGTACCCACGACATGCTGGATTTAAGCCTCACCACCGCAAGCGAGATCGTCAACCGGATTTGCCAACGCCTGCGCACAGAACGATTGGCTTTGGAGATGACACAGGCAGACGTGGCCGCTCGCGCGGGCATTGCAACGAATACGGTGTCAAACCTTGAAGCCGGTCGTAATGTGAGTTTCGACAACATGGTGCGAGTGGCGATGGTTCTCGGGCGCGAAAAGGAACTCGAAGGGTTGTTTCTGCCAAGGCTCGAAACTCTGGACGATATCATTCGCTACGAAAAAACGGCCAAGCGTCATCGCATCAAAAGGAAAGCCGACAATGCTTGAACAAGTGGACGTCTACTACGAGGGCTGGGGTGAACGTTGGCGGTGGGGCACACTTGCTTCGACGAAAGCCCTGACCGGTCGCCCGCAGGTTATGTTTGAGTACAGCGATGAGGCAAAAAACAGAGGGCTGGAACTCTCGTCCTTGAGGCTTCCATTACAGGGAGCCAGGTTAAACCGGGATTTCCCGTCACATCAGTTGGGACTGCCTGGGCCGGTTTATGACTCGCTGCCGGATGGCTGGGGCATGTTGCTGATGGACCGATTGTTCAAACGTCGAGGCCTCAACCCCGCGCGCATAGGCCCCTTGGAGCGGCTAGCCTACATTGGCAACAATGCCATGGGGGCCATGTCGTTTGAACCTGTTGCACCCGAGGCGCTGGAAACGCAAATGCATGTTCCCATCGAGTTGCTCGCGTCCGAAGTGCAGGAGGTACTCAACGGTAAAGGTGGAGAGCTTCTCCAGAAGCTGCTACTGGTCGGAGGCTCTCCACAAGGCGCCCGACCCAAAGCGCTGGTGTATCGAGATCCGCACACTGACGCCTTTACTACGGCTGCCACTCCCGGTTTCGAAGCCTGGTTGGTGAAGTTTCCGGCTCAGCAAGAACATCCCGAGGTGTGCGCCATCGAAATGGTCTATGCCGAATGTTTACGCTTGTGCGGTATCCAAACCCCTGACACTCGTTATTTCAGCCTGTCTGAAGGAATGGCCGCTTTTGCCACCAAACGCTTTGACCGACAAAACGACTTGCGGGTGCCCATGCAGAGTCTTGCAGCCTTTACCGGTGCGGACTTCAGATCCCCAGGGGCGCTGGACTACGTCAACTTCTTGCGTGCGACTCATAAGTGCAGCAATGACGTACGAGAGAAAGCCGTAGCGTTTGAGCGGGTCGTCTTCAATGTCGCATTCAATAACCGAGACGACCATCCGAAGAACTTTGCTTACATCATGTCGCCTGGCGGAGACTGGAAATTAGCGCCGGCCTATGACGTCACTTTCTGCGAGGGGCCGGGAGGCTATCACCAGATGGACGTGATGGGTGAAGCCTTGGAAATTGGAAGAGAACACCTGCTCAACCTTGCAGTGGAGGCTGAAGTAAACGCCGCTACGGCCGCCGACATCATTGACCGATTTTGCGAGGTAGCTAGCCGATTCTCAGCCATGGCTGAAAGTTTGTATCCAGGCGTGATCACCCAGGAAACCTTGCGCACCATTCAACAACGCATCGACCAAAACATCGGGCTACTTGCCTGAATTCGTGCTGCCAAGTAGCAGTCTTGAGAAACCGGCACTCATTGGCCGGTTTCTTTGACTTCCTGAAGCGAAAGGGTTAACCCGCCGGCACAACCTTATCCAGTGCCTGATTCACCGCCAATTCCCCCAACATGACGACCTGCGCGATGCCGAGTGCAGTCTTGCGGTGTGAGGTGTCGAGCAACGCGGCGAAGTTGTTGAGCATGGTGGTGGCCGAGCCGAGTGTTTCGCTGGCGTTGGCCAGCAAGGATTCGGTGTCGTAGGCAGGGTTGGCGAGGTACATCGGTTCGGGTTCGTGGGTGGAACCCATGATTCTGGCCGTGGGGCTGAGATAGTGGTCGAGGGCGCGTTCGGCGGCTTCGTGGAATTTCTTTGAGTTGGGTGATTCGTAGGGGGATGCCGGATCGGTTTCCGGCGGATTGGGCGTAACTTTGAACATTGGATTGAGACCTTTTCGTAAGGCCGCAACCGATCTCGCTACTAAACGGATGGGTGGCAGCTGTGCGCAAGTTAGTAGACCGGACCCCAATCCAAATCCGGCGCACCCGAGGGCGCCATGCGCACAGCCACCATCAGGTGCAGGCATTCGCCTGACTGAGTGGTACTCATGCAGCTATTTAGATTGAGGATGCCGGGCTACTAAACCCGATCACTGGAAATCAGTGACGCGAACCAAGTTACCGACTGCCCCAAAGGCGCACAAGCCGGCGGATTCTGGCGTAGCGGTAGGCAACGGCGCAAGGATTTGTAGGCTTCAGGACGTAACACTGCACGCCTTTAAACACTTCGCTCGGAAGACGTTTACGCGGCGATAAAATATAGCGATTTCCCCGACATTACAGATCCATAACACTCCACCGGTTTCCACCTCCCACCCGACCAACTAGCATTTCCTCATCACCCACCACCCTCCCCCTGCGCGGCCATCGACGAATACGCGCCATCACTTTCGAGGGATTCCAATCGCGGCCAATTTGCCGCTGACGATCGAACTCAAAAGAGCCATTCACCATGACGCAAAACATTTACGACGATCCCGAATTCTTTCAAGGCTACAGCCAGATGAACCGTTCCATCGGCGGCCTCGACGCGGCGCCGGAGTGGCCAGCGCTCAAGGCGCTGTTGCCATCCATGCACGGCTTGAACGTGGTGGATCTGGGCTGCGGTTATGGCTGGTTCAGTCGTTGGGCCATTGAGAATGGCGCGGCCAGTGTCTTGGGGCTGGATGTCTCGGAGAAGATGCTGGAGCGCGCGCGTGCGACCCCGACGGCGGCGAATATTCGCTATGAGCGCGCCGACCTGGAACAGCTCGACCTGCCCGCTTGCAGTTTCGATCTGGCTTACAGCTCGTTGGCACTGCATTACATCAAGGATCTGCCGGGGCTGTTTGCGCGCCTGTACACAGCGCTGAAACCGGGTTCGCACTTTGTGTTTTCCATTGAGCATCCAATCTTTATGGCGCCGCGTAATCCGGGTTGGCTGGTGGATAGTGAAGGCAACAAGCGTTGGCCGCTGGACAGCTATCAGTTGGAGGGTGAGCGGGTTACGAACTGGTTGGCCGAGGGAGTGATCAAGCAGCATCGTACGGTCGGGACATTGCTCAATTCGCTGATCGACGCAGGGTTCACGATTCGACATGTCAATGAATGGGGGCCGAGCGATGCTGAAGTGGCGGCGCAACCGGCGCTGGCAGAAGAGCGGGAGCGGCCGATGATGATGTTGGTGGCGGTGCAGAAGCCCTCACCCTAACCCTCTCCCAGAGGGAGAGGGGACTGACCGAGTTGTTCTCTAGGGTTACGCCGACCTGAAATATCGAGCCGAACTCCGGTTTCGAATACAACACCGGTCGGCTCCCTCTCCCTCGGGAGAGGGCTGGGGTGAGGGGCCCGTCCGAAAACGCACCCGAAATCTCCAGCCGAACAACACGTCCAGCTCATTTCAGCGCGTCGCGACGATAAACAATCGTGGAAATGGCAACAACACCGAGCCATCCGCCAATGCCGGATAAGCCTTCTCAACCTCCGCCAGATACTGCTCCAGGTACTGCGCCTTTTCCGCCTCGGTCAGCGGACTCAAAAACGGAATCAACCCGCTGCCCTTGAACCACTCCACCACCCCCGCCGCCCCGCCAGACAGCTGATGGTGATAGGTGGTGCGCCACACATCGACCCGCGCACAGTGTGGCCGCAGCATCGAGAAATAATCGCTGGCACTCGCCATGTCGGTACGCTGCCCCGCAGCGCCTGAAAGCTTGCTCGCCCATGGACCATTCGCGGCGACTTCACGCATCAAGCGATGGGATGGTTCATTAAGATTGTCCGGCATCTGGATCGCCAGGCTGCCACCTGCGGACAACTTGCTGGCCAACGCCGGCAGCAACGTCGCGTGATCCGGCACCCACTGCAACACGGCGTTGGCGAAGATCACATCGAACGGCCCGGCATCGGCCCACTGATCAATCTCGGCGACATCAAAGCGCAAATCCGGCAAGCGCTTGCGAGCCGCGTCGATCATGTCTGCCGAGCTGTCCAGCCCGCTGACCTTCGCCCCGTGAAAACGCTGTACCAGCAATTCCGTGGAGTTGCCGGGACCGCAACCGATATCGACCACTGTTCGCGCTTCAGCCGCGGGTATCGCCGCCAGCAGATCGCGGGCCGGGCGGGTGCGTTCATCTTCGAAAGCGACGTATTGCTTGGCGGACCAACTCATTGCGTTCTCCTGTCGGGGGCATTCCAGCGGTTGGTCACGATACCGCTATCTGGCGCGTCTGCCTGCCCTACCAACGTCCAGTGACGTGGGCGGATTTGTAATTAGAATTTTCCACCAGCCGCAGATGTCTGAATTTCAAGACTCGTCCCAATAAGGAAAACGGCCATGAAATTCGCAAAGATTTCCCAGAAGCTCGCTTTGTGGGCGGGCAGTCCAAAGACCTTTATGGGAGCATTGATCCTGATCGGAGTGTGGGGGTTGTGCGGGCCGATCTTTGATTACAACGACACCTGGCAACTGATCATCAACACCTCAACCACCATCATCACCTTCCTGATGGTGTTCCTGATTCAGAACACGCAGAACCGCGACACCGACATTCTTCATTTGAAAATCGATGAATTGCTGTTGGTGACCAAAGAAGCGCAGAACGCGATGCTCGGGCTGGAGGCGCTGGATTTGAAGCAGTTGGAGGCGTTGCGCAGACACTACCGCTCGCTGGGCGAGAGTGAGGTATTCAATCTTGAGGGATTGGGCGAGAAGAGTAAGTCGAAGCAGGATTTAAATGAGTGTTGAGGATTGAAAGCAAAAGATCGCAGCCTTCGGCAGCTCCTACAGGGATTGAGTAGGAGCTACCGAAGGCTGCGATCTTTTGCAGTTAGCGACTGGCCTGTAACTGGCGGGCCATCTCCAGATGGCTTTGCAGTTTAGGCAGTGTCTCATCGGCGAAGGCTTTGATCTCCGGCACGTCGGTGGTCTGCGCTTCCTGCTGAATCTGCTCGATGGCCTCCTCGGTGGCTTTGACCTGACTGGCGGCATAGGCCTGATCGAAGGAGGCGCCGTCGGTCACTGGCGGCATCAGTTCTTTGGCCTTGTCGGCCAGTTCTTCACGAGGCGCGACCGGCAGATCAAGCTTCTTGGCGATTTTCGCCAGATGCTGGTTGGCCGTTGTGCGGTCGTTGATGACGACGATGGTGTAGTCCTTGACCTCTTTCGATTCGGCCTTGCTGTGGGCCAGACGACTGGCCTCGATGTCGGCCATGCCTTTGGCCGAGGCATCGTTGATGAAATCGGCGGGCGACTGGGCAAAAGCACTGCTGGCAAACAGACCCAACAGCGATGCAAAACTCATAATGCGTACACGGGTGGCCATCCGGCTCATGGTCGCGCCCTCCTTCCTAGCGAAATTCAAGCGGGAGCTTACGCCCCCGCCTCTCAATCAAAACTACCTTCACCGACTACTTCGATTTCTGAGCGGGCTTGCGGCCCATGTCTGGTTTTGGCTCTTTGTCGACAGTCGTTGTGGTGGTTTTCCCACCTTTGCGACCTGCTTCAGAGGCCTTCGTTCGATCGTTGGCGAAGTTTCCCGAGTTCGAGTTTCTTGAATTAGGCATGATTCTCTACCTCTTGGTAATGATCGTGGCGAGCAGGTGCCCGCCTAGATTGAGAATTTTCTGACCGGCAAAGGTTTAGAAAAATTGCAGTCGCTGCGACGAACGGCGCCGCTTTTTCAGCCATTGAGCGCGTGATGATTCAAGCGTTTGGCGGCGTACATCGCCTGATCGGCATGGCGGAACAACTGCTGTTCCTCCCTGCCGTGCTCTGGATAGCGGGCGACCCCGATGCTGGGTTCGATGTGCAGGTTGTGGCCATCGAGGCGCATTGGTTGTACCAGTACCTGTCGGATTTTTTCCGCCACGCCGTCAGCATCTTCCGAAACCTGCACGCTGTGCAGCAGCACGACAAATTCATCGCCGCCAATTCTGGCCACGGTGTCGGTTTCCCGCACGCAGCCTTTTAGGCGGTTGGCCACGGTTTGCAGGAGCATGTCGCCGACCGCGTGACCGAAGGTGTCGTTGACCTGTTTGAAGCGATCCAGGTCGACATATAACAAGGCCATATGCCCGGATTGCTCGCGAGCGCCGGCCAACGCGGCTTTCAGGCGATCACGCAGCAATTCACGGTTGGGCAGTTGCGTCAGTTGATCGTATTGGGCCATGCGTCGCAGGCGAGCGTGCAGTTGCTGGCGCTCGATGGCGGTGGCGACTTGGGCGCAGACGTATTGCAACAGTTCCTTGTCTTGCTCGGTGTAGCGCTCGCCGCCGGGCAGGCTTTTGACGATCAAGGCGCCGATGGTGCCGTTTTTCGAATTCAACGGCACGCCGAGCCAGCACGGCGCGTGCTGCCCGGCCACCAGTTCGGCGAAATCGGCTGGGGAATCCGGGCTGTCCGGGGTCAGAAGAATCGGCTGGCCGCTACGGATAACTTCCGTGCACAGCCGCCCGGTGACGGTGCCCGGTTGCTCGGGCTGCAATTCGTCATCGTCGACGTGATAGGGGAAATTCAGTTGTGCGCAGTGCTCGTCGTACAGCGCCACGGAAAAATTCATCGCCGGCAGCCATTCGCCGATGATCAGATGAATACGCTTGAACAGCGCCAGCAGATCCTCAGCCGCATGGGCCGCTTCGGATATCGCATAGAGCGCAGCCTGGCGCGATTCGGCCTGCTTGCGCTCGGTGATGTCGCGCGCCACGGCGATGCGCAGTTGATCGACTTCCGACCAGCGCGCTGACCAGAGGATATGCACGACGCTGCCATCCTTGCGCAAGTAACGGTTTTCGAAGTTGAGCTTGGGTTCGCCGCCCATGATTTCGTTGGCGGCCGCGAGAGTGCGCTGACGATCCGCCGGGTGCACCAGCTCGATCATTTGCCGGCCGATCAACTCTTCGGGTGAATAACCGAAAACACGCTCGCAGGCGGCACTGACAAAAACGAAGCGACCCTGCTTGTCGACCGCGCAAACGGCGTCCAGCAACAGGTCGATAAAACTCGCCAACGGCGCGGAATTTCGGCTTTCCATGGTTCAGCGTGGGTGTCCGGGTAATGCAGCACTGATCAACCATCCCTGACCTCGTGATTGCGCCTCCCTGCACTCACTTTCAAGCCTTGTTCGGCATCAGCCCCGGCAGCGCATGCATCAGCGCGTTGATGGCGAAACCGATAAACATCACGCCGCACAGCCGGGTGATCAACAGTTCGTGGCGCTGATACAGCGTGCGTACCCGCTGCGCGCCGACCACGCCGATGAGAATAGCGTAGGCCAGCAAGCCACCGAGGAAACTCAGCGCAATCAGCGCCGGCAGCATCGACCAGTTGAGCAGTTCGGCACGGCTCGACAGCAGCGCGGTGAACGTTGCGACCGCCACCGGATAGGCCTTGGGATTGGTCAAACCAAACAGAATGCCGTGCCAGAACGGATTGCGCGCCGCGCCCTGCGGCTCGTCACCGTTGCGACGCTGGGCGCGCACCGCGCGCCAGCCGAGCCAGAACAGGTACACACCGCTGAGCACACCGAGCACATCAAACGCGGTGCTGCCGATCTCGCGGGCGCCGACAATCGCGATCAGCGCGGTGCTGCACCAGACCACATCGCCGAGCAGATGCCCGCAAAGAAACCCCGCCCCGGCCCGCCGCCCGTGGGCTGCACCGATGCCGAACACCGCTAGCACACCCGGCCCTGGCGTAATGCCGTAAATGAAACCCGAGGCCAGCACGGCCATTAGCAACGATGAAGTCATGGAAAACCTGCAGCGCCAGAACACGTGGCCGCCAGTCTATAACAGACAAATGTGTCTGATCATGACTCGTCGTAAAAACGCATGCCGGCGTACGGTTTTTGCCGACACGCCGACAGCCGTGAAGCGAGATCGCCGACATGGGCTTCGAGCTTGTGGCCATCGGGATCGAGAAAGTAGAACGACGCACCTTCGCTGCGGTTATCTCGCCATTCACGCACGTTCGCCGCTTTTAGCTTTGCTACGAACGTTGAGAAATCGGCTGCATTGAGGCTGAAAGCGTAATGGGTGTAATCGGCGCACGGTTGACTCGAACGCAGCGGATCAAGCGACAGGCACAACCACAGTCCCGGCAGCGACAGGTAGGCACCGGCATCCCACGTGGCTTCGACGCGCAACTGCAGCAGATCACGGTAGAAGGCGAGGCTGCGATTCAAATCGCTGACCGCGAGGGTCAGGTGGTTGAGGCCGGTGAGCATCGGGTCAGTAGCCTCTGAGGTCTTCGGGGACGATGTATTGCTGGCCGTCGTAGGTCAGGGTGACGCGAGTTTTCTTCATCTCGATCGTTTTCGAGATGCAGTCTTTGCCCGACAGGAAGGATTTGTAAACTGAACCACTTGAGCTGACGACCAGATCGGCGAAACCATGGTGGCTCGTCGGGCCGAGATCGATAGTTCTGCGGATTTGCGTGTCCTCGGTTCCACACTCATCCGTTCCTTCGCCGAACTCCTTGCGAATCACCAAGCCTTCCAGCACAGGGCGCAATTTGTTGCCTTCGCGCACATACAACGCCAGATCGGTTTTTGCGTAAGGATTGGCTCTGGAGCCGTGACTGGCGAATTTTGAACGCAAACCGAATGCACGGACATCAGCAGCCAATCGGTAACGGGCCGTATCGATTGTCAGATCGTCGAAACTAATGGCATCGGAATTGTAGGCCCCGGGTTTGGCATACGTGGCGAGACTCTTGCCGCTTGTCGAACTGACGAGCGACAGTTCCAGATCGAACACCCCCATCTCATCGTCGCCCGAATCCGAGAGAAATGAAGATTTCGCCGCAATCGACTGGTCGTTGAACGCCGGCCACGCTTTGCAGCGCGAAAGGGAATGGCCGTCGAACTTCTTCACTTCGCAAGCGGCCTGGGCTTGGGCGGCCATCGTTAAAAGGCCCATTGCGATGAAAGCGCCCAGCAGTGTGTTACGCGAAATCATTGTTCTTCCTTGAGTAGAAAAAATCTGTCTTAGAGGCCTTTGAAATCTTCAGGCATTACGTAGTTTTTGCCGTCATAGCGAAGTGTCGTCAAGACCGGTTTTTGCGTGACGGTATTGGATACACACGCCTCGCCCTCGCCCTCGCCAACGGTCGAGCTACGGATCGTTTTGATCATCAGATCTGCAAAGCCATGGCTGCTGGTCTTGGCCAACGCCACGGTTCGCGTAGTCTCGTAGCGCTCCCCCGCACAATTGCCATCCCACTCCCCGCCATATTCATAAACCACCAGCCGATCCATTACCGGACGCAACGCGTTGCCGTCTTTCACATAAAGCGACAACCAGGTTTCATCCAGAGGATTCACGCGCGAAGAACCTTTAAACCGGACCCGCACACCAAAGGCCTGCAATTGCGGCGCGAGCTTATAGCGGGCGGTATCGAATTTCAGTTCGTCCAGCGCGATGGCATCCACAGAGAATGCGGATGGCTGATAAAAGCTCGCTAACGGCTGCGAGTCTGCGCTCGCCACCAAGGCCAAACGCAGATCGTAAAGCCCTATAGTCTCTGACTCGCCATACACCGGATCGGGCGAGAAATTGGCGGCGGCGGTAAGCGTCAGTCCGGGATACGCCGGCCAGTCCTTACAGACGGAAAAATCCATCTCATGCGCCTTTGGCGCCGGCGTGCAATCGGCCAATGCCTGCCCCGCCAGCAACCACCCGCACAATGCCGCACATCCGATCCAGCCAGACTTCATTGTCACTTCCCGCTCCTTGATTACTTTTTCAGCCGCGCACTATCCCCTGCTGTATCGGCCCTTTCAACCGAATCATCAGTAGACCAAAGCGCATTTCCCGTTTCGTAGCGAGAAGCAGTTGACGGCGTCGCGGGTGGCGGGGCGATGTTGGTGATCGCGGGGGTGGTGTTGATTCGGATGCTTGAGAGGAACGGACTGGCTGTTAGCTGATGTCATGAATCCATGATTTTTCTGCGTCTGGAAGTCAGTCTTCGCGAGCAAGCTCGCTCCCACAGGGGAATGCATTTCAACTGGAAAATGCGATCAACTGTGGGAGCGAGCTTGCTCGCGAAGAGGCCATTCCCTTCAGCGAAGGCTTGTCAGCCCCTCCCCGTCAGTCCGCTACCGTCAACAATCGCACCAGATGAGCGGCTTCATTTCTCTGCCCCAGCACCAGCACTGATGACTCCTGCAGACAGGCATCCTGCGCAACCCATTCGATACCGGCGGCGCCATCGACATCAAATGCAGGATCCACGGCGCCATCGACCAAAAAGCCTCCGGTGAGTAACCGTCGTTCGCCATCCGAGGTCTGCCCGACCGTGACGATTCGCGGACCGGGGAAGTCATCCAGCGCGAATCCTGCGCTCCAGCTTTTCAGATCCAGTGGCTGCGCGGCAACGGTAAGGACTGGCGTCCCGCGATTGAACGCTGAATCAGGCCTACCGTCGCGAGTGATCCCGCTGATGAAGCCATGCTGACGCTTTTCCCCGGCAGACGACTCGACGGCTGATCCGATCAACAACAGGCGCTGTGCCGATTGCCCAACGATGCGATTCACCGAGCTTTCGAGCGGTGCGCCGGCATTGTGCAGATTCAGCAGCAGCGTGCCTTTCTCGCCGAACGACTCAGCATCCTGCCCGGAACGCTCGTAAGCCATGACCAAACCCTGGTTGGTCACTTCAGTCTTGCCATGGACCAGAATCTGCCCATCGTCCAACTGCGTAACCCCGTGCAACGTGATCGCCACACCGGAAAGCGTCAGGTGAATCCAGCCTTTGCCTGCAAACTCCGGGTCATCCTTGCCATCCAGAAAAAAACGCGTCAATAACCCGCTGCCCCCTTGAGAGGTGACGAAAAGCAATCTGTCCGGCAGCGCTTTCGCTGGAGTGGAGTGCGCCAATATCAAGCGGCCGCCCGTGGCATTGTTCAGCACGGGAATACGCATCGGCACGACTCGGTAGCCTGTCTGTCCATCACCAAATTCGGGATCGAGCGTACCGTCCGGTTTGAATCGAGCGATGATTTGCTCAAGCTTGCCTGCTGCATCTGCAAGCACTGCGCACAACCAGAATACGCCGCTCTCACCGACGAGCAGATTCCCGCCTTGTGACAATCGCCCCCTGACAAACTGACCGCGAAGGTACCCGCCCTCGCCGAAGCTGGTATCGAGATGACCATCCGCGAGCAATCGCGTCAGGCCGTAATGCGAGGCTCCCGATGCATCGATGACGGTCGTACTGACCATGATGTGTCCCGAAGGCAGCACTGCGACACTTTTCCCGATGGTTTTGCGCGCGGCTGGAAACCGCAGTGTTTGCAGGCCCGAATGGGCAAAGGTCTGATCCAGCTCACCGGCTGATCGTGCTTTACGTGCTTTGGCTTTCGGCATGTTCGTGTGCTCCTCAAGGCGATCGGAGTCGACCCCGCTGTCAGAGCATTCGATCCGAAGCAGCCACACCAGACAACTGACAGAAATGACAGTTTTTTAGAAGAAAACGAAATTACTGATCAAGTAAAAAAGGCTAAAAAACTGGTAGTTCTTACAGGTTCAAAACGCAACCGGTCATGCCAGCCTCTCGATTCAAGTTCAGCCTGAAACGAGAAGAACAATGAGCACTCCCGACAAGCCCAATACGCAACCTGTCCCGCCCCCAACCATCACGTACCCCGAAGAGGGCCAGAAAACGGGAGTTGCAACACTGTTTCTCGGCAGCGGTATACCGGGTGCGCTGGTGCAGGTCTGGAACATTGAAAATACGCATTCACTCGGTGCAGGACAGGTCAGTGCAAATGGACGATGGGCGTTCAGCATCAGCGGTGCCCAGTCGACGGGTCAGCACGGGGTTCGCGCCCACCAGACATGGGAAGGCATCAAGTCAGACTGGAGTGACGAACGCAGGTATACCGTGCTACTGCAGCCAGCAATCGACGTCCCGGTAATTGTCGAACCAAAAGAGGGAGCACAGGTAAGCGCTGTTCCGGTCTTTTCCGGAAATGTCACAAAAGCTGAAGGCTTCGTTAGCATTATCGATCTGGACACCGGCGAGATGATTGCCAAAGCCGACGTCGACTCCCTCAAGCAATGGAGTAAACAGATTACAAAACCCTTACCTCCCGGACCGCACCGGATATCTGCCATTCACAACATCAACGGGAATTTGTCCGACTGGGTCCGTGTTCGTAAGTTTACGGTGATCGCTAAAGGCAAGGGCAAGGGCAAAACCTGACCTTCAAGAATTAACCCTGCCGCGCCCATCAAAACGCGTTGCGAAAAATCTCCTCGATCTGGCGCTGATCCGCCGCCCGAGGATTGGTCAAACCGCAGGCGTCTTTCAGGGCATTGGTGGCGAGCACCGGAATGTCACTGAGCTTGGCGCCGAGTTCACGCAAGCCTCCGGGAATCTCGACATCTTTGGCCAGGCAGCGGATCGCGTTGATCGCCGCCTGCGCGCCCTCTTCGGCACTGAAACCGCGAATATCCGCACCCATGGCGTGGGCCACATCGGTCAGCCGCTCGGCACACACCAGCGCATTGAAGGTCTGCACGTGGGGCAGCAGCACGGCGTTACACACGCCATGGGGCAAGTCGTAGAAACCGCCCAACTGATGCGCCATCGCATGCACGTAACCGAGCGAGGCATTGTTGAAGGCCATGCCGGCGAGGAACTGCGCGTAAGCCATGTTTTCCCGCGCGGCGAGATCACCGCCGTCGCGCACGGCCAGGCGCAGGTTGTTGCTGATCAGGGTCATGGCCTTCAGCGCACAGGCGTCGGTGATCGGGTTGGCGGCGGTCGAGACATAAGCCTCGATGGCGTGGGTCAGCGCATCCATGCCAGTGGCGGCGGTCAGGCCTTTGGGCATGGCGAGCATCAACGCCGGGTCGTTGACCGACAGCAGCGGCGTGACATTACGGTCGACGATGGCCATTTTCACGTGGCGCGATTCGTCGGTGATGATGCAGAAGCGGGTCATTTCGCTGGCGGTGCCGGCGGTGGTATTGATCGCGATCAGCGGCAGTTGCGGCTTGCTCGATTGGTCGACGCCTTCGTAATCGCGGATCTGCCCGCCATTGGTCGCGCACAGGGCAATGCCTTTGGCGCAGTCGTGCGGCGAACCGCCGCCCAGCGACACGACGAAATCGCAGCGACTTTCCTTGAGCAACCCCAGACCCGACTCGACATTGGCGATGCTCGGGTTCGGTTTGGCGCCGTCGAAAATCACCGAGTCGATGTCCTGCATCGCCAGCTTCTCGGCGATCATGGTCGCCACGCCGGCCTTGGCCAAACCTGTGTCAGTGACGATCAGCGCCTTGCGAAAACCGTAGTTGCGGATCGCGACCATGGCCTCGTCGAGGCAGCCGCTGCCCATGATGTTGACCGCCGGAATGAAAAAGGTGCTGCTCATCGTGCATCTCCTGACTGAGGCCGAATCGACTGCGCCGATCCGGCGGATGCACACAGGATCGACCGATCGGTCACGACCGATGTTGATCTGGCTCAATGCCCGCTCGTGATAAAGTCGCCGCCCATCAGCCCTTTGTTTTGAGACGCCTGTGCAATGACCGATTTTCTGGATGTCGACGCCACTCTCGAAGACTGGAACGCCTTGCGCGCCACCAGCGACTTCAACGGCCTGCTGGTGGGCAATGGCGCCAGTCGTGCGGTGTGGGATGACTTCGGCTATGACTCGCTGTTCGAAAACGCCCGAACCGTCGAGGAGAAACCACTCAGCCCGTCGGAACTGGCGGTGTTCGACGCCATGCAAACGCGCAGTTTCGAGCAGGTACTCGGCGCACTGAAAACCACCAGCCGGGTCAATAAGGCGTTGGCCGTCAGCTCGGCGGCACCGCGCAATCGCTACTACGCGATCAAGGAAGCGCTGATCAACACCGTGCACGCCGTACACATTCCGTGGCGACGGGTGAAGCCTTCGACGCTGGCGACGGTGAACGAAGAACTGGCGCGCTATCGCACCGTGTTCACCACCAATTACGACCTGCTCAACTACTGGGCACTGCAACACAACAGCGCGGCCATTGACGATCTGTTCAACGGCGCCAGCGCGAGTTTTGATCTGAGCGAAACTGCCACCGACAAACCGCGCTTGTTGTACCTGCACGGTGGTCTGCATCTGGTGCGCAATCAGGACGGCACCGCGCGCAAGCTGACCTCAACCGAGGGCACGCTGCTCGGCAGCTTCGCAATCAACAACACGCTCAAGACGCTGGATGACGTGCCGCTGTTCGTCACCGAAGGGCCGAGTGCGGACAAACTCAAGACCATTCGCAGCTCGGATTATCTGTCGTTCTGTTATCAGCAGTTATTGGGGCATGGCGGCAGTTTGTGTATCTTTGGCCATGCGTTGGGTGAGCAGGATGCGCACATCGTGCGGGCGTTGCGCCTGGCGAAACCGAAGGTGGTGGCGATCTCGATTTATCCGCGCAGTGCGGCGTTTGTTCAGCATCAGAAGCGGCATTACGCGCAGGTGTTTGAGGGCACGGGTGTGGAGTTGCGGTTTTTTGATGCCAAGAGCCATGCGCTCGGCAATCCGAAGTTGTCGGTGCCGGTCGAGGTTTGATGTAGACCGCGCCGACGCCTTCGCGAGCAAGCTCGCTCCCACATTGGAACGCGGACTACTGTGGGAGCGAGCTTGCTCGCGAAGCTTTTAGCTGACACCTCATTCTTCAGTGCTGTGCACCACCACCAGCAACTGCGCCTGCACCTCCCCCACCGAGCGGATCCGGTGCGGTTTGTGTGCATTGAAGTGCAGCGCATCACCGCGTTCCAGCAGCACCTTTTCGTTCATGAAATCCACTTCGACCTGCCCTTCGTGGACGAACAGAAACTCTTCGCCCAAATGCTCCTTGAACGTTTTGTCAGTGAACTCGCTCGGCGGGTAGATGATGAACGGCAGCAGACTGCGCTCGCTGACCTGATGGGCCAACACGGCGTACCCGGGACTCTGGTCATTCGCCGCCAGTGACTGGCGCTCATGGCTGCGCACCAGGCTGTAGCTGTCGAGGCTGACGCTGTCTTCGGAGAACAACTCCTCGACTTTGACGTTCAGCGCTTTCGCCAGTTTCAACGCGGCAGCAATTGACGGCGTGTTGAGCCCACGTTCGACTTTGGACAGATAACTCTTGGTCATGCCGGATTTTTCGGCCAATGCCTCAAGGGTTACGCCAAGTTTTTTTCTCAATAATTTCAAACGGATAGACATGCGCAGCAGTTATTCCATGGAGGAAGCGACGATTCGTGCTTGCTAATGACACTTTGTGTCATATAGCATCTTTCGTGTCATTTGCAATCACCCAAAGGACACAGACATGGCCAAGACATTAGCACTACCCAAAGACCAACTGGTCAAGCAAGCGCTGACCCAGATGCAAAAAAGCCTGGCGGATAATACGTGGACGGACCGGCAAAAGCTGGCCCTGACCTGCCGGATCCTCTTCGAGAACGGTCACGACTCCGGTCTGGCCGGACAAATTACCGCCCGTGGGCCTCAGCCCGGCACCTATTACACGCAGCAACTGGGGCTGGGTTTCGACGAAATCACCGCGAGTAATCTGCTGCTGGTCAACGAGGATCTGGAAGTCCTCGAAGGCCACGGCATGGCCAACCCGGCCAACCGTTTCCACAGCTGGGTGTACCGCGCCCGGCCGGACGTGAACTGCATCATCCACACCCACCCGACCCACGTTGCCGCGTTGTCGATGCTCGAAGTGCCGCTGCAGATTTCCCACATGGACCTGTGCCCGCTGTACGACGACTGCGCGTTTCTCGAAGGCTGGCCGGGTGTGCCGGTGGGCAACGAAGAAGGTGAGCTGATTGCCGGCGCGCTGGGCGACAAACGCGCGATTGTGCTTTCGCACCACGGTCAACTGTCGACCGGCACAACGATTGAAGAGGCCTATGTCATCGCCCAACTGATCGAGCGCGCGGCAAAACTGCAACTGCTGGCGATGGCGGCCGGTACGATCAAGCCGATCATTCCCGAACTGGGTCGCGAAGCCCATGACTGGATCGCCAAGCCGAAACGCCACGCCGCCGCCTTCAACTATTACGCCCGGCAGAACCTGCGCCAACACGCCGATTGCCTGAACTGAAATCTGTTACGGAGAGATTCCCATGTCCACTATTCACGGCATCATCGGCTACACCATCACCCCGTTCGGCGCCAACGGCGAAGGGCTGGACCTGCCAGCGCTCGGTCAATCGATCGATCGCCTGATCGACAGCGGCGTCCACGCCATCGCGCCGTTGGGCAGCACTGGCGAAGGCGCTTATCTGAGCGATGCGGAGTGGGATCAGGTTGCCGAGTTCAGCATCAAGCACGTCGCCAAACGGGTGCCAACCATCGTCAGCGTCTCTGACCTGACCACCGCCAAAGCCGTGCGCCGCGCACGTTTCGCCGAAGGTCACGGTGCCGATGTGGTAATGGTGCTGCCGGCTTCGTACTGGAAGCTCACCGAGGCGGAAATCTTCGCTCACTACCGCGCTATTGGCGAGCGCATCGGCGTGCCGATCATGCTCTACAACAACCCGGCCACCAGCGGCACTGACATGTCGGTGGAGCTGATTTTGCGCATCGTCAAAGGCGTGGAAAACGTGACCATGGTCAAGGAGAGCACCGGCGATATTCAGCGCATGCACAAACTGCAACTGCTTGGCGAAGGTCAGGTGCCGTTCTACAACGGCTGCAATCCGCTGGCACTGGAAGCGTTTGCGGCCGGGGCGAAAGGCTGGTGCACGGCGGCGCCGAACTTGATCCCGCAGTTGAATCTGGACTTGTACGAGGCCGCCATGGCCGGTGATCTGGATCGCGCGCGGGATTTGTTTTACCGCCAGTTGCCGCTGCTGGATTTCATCCTCAAGGGTGGCTTGCCGGCGACGATCAAGGCAGGGTTGCGGCAGACCGGGCTTGAAGTGGGCGATCCGCGCTTGCCGGTGTTTCCGCTGAGTGAAGCGGGCCAGACTCAGTTGCAAACGATCCTGAAGACCCTGCGCTGATCTCACTGCAATATACAAATACCTGTGGGAGCGAGCTTGCTCGCGAAGGCGTCAGTTCAGTCAACATTGATGTTGAGTAAACGACCGCTTTCGCGAGCAAGCTCGCTCCCACAGGGGATTTTGGTGGATTTGAAAGTGAGGTCAGAGCACCGGCAAGGTCTTGTCCTTAATCACTTTGCTCGGTCCGTTCGCCTTCACACTGGC
This sequence comes from Pseudomonas sp. H1_D05, assembly GCF_054682705.1. Lineage (NCBI taxonomy): Bacteria > Pseudomonadati > Pseudomonadota > Gammaproteobacteria > Pseudomonadales > Pseudomonadaceae > Pseudomonas > Pseudomonas sp. H1_D05. Next base: position 3,377,354 of record NZ_CP162825.1, on the reverse strand, counting down.
AATGCCTTTATCGCACGCCGCCTCCGACGAATACGATTCACTGCTGCCGATAATCTGATGATTGGCCGCTTTCAGGTTGAAGTACGGATGGCCGTCCTTCGTCGACTTCTTCTCATAGCGCTCCTCAAACGGGCTGTTGGTTTGCACCGAAGCGATGCCGCCGTCGGCCGCAGCGCGAGTGGTGTACAGCTCGCTGGTCAGAATCGTTTCGGCATTCGCCGCTTTCAGCACGAACCTGAACTGGCCGTTGCTGCTTTTACTGATTTCGTACCATCCGGACATGCGCGTTTCTCCTTGGCGATTGAGAGGTTTGGCGCTTCAGAGTAAAGACCAGTCCTGAATATCTGTCGCTTGGACCGGCCCTTTCGCGAGCAAGCTCGCTCCCACATTGGAGCGCATTCCAGTTGCAGAACGCGCTCGAAAGTGGGAGCGAGCCTGCTCGCGAATGAGGCAGCTCGGTGCCGGCTATTTCACCACCGCCCGCACCACCGACAACTCCGGCGCATTCACCCGCCGCTGACTCAGATAGCGCGTACAACTCACCCGCAGGAACGAGGCAAAATTCACAACTTCCCCGCGATAATCCATCACCTCTTCATACAGCTTGGCGATCAGTTGGTTAGTGGTCATGCCGTCGACCTCGGCGATTTCGCTGAGGATGTCCCAGAACTGATTCTCCAGGCGCAACGTCGTCACCACACCGCAGATGCGCAGCGAACGCGAGCGTGATTCGTAGAGAATCGGGTCAGCCTTGACGTAGAGCTCGCACATCGGCGGATCCTCGTTACAGGGTGATTTTGGTGCCGAGCAAGCCGAGGAAACCGGCCAGCCAGCTCGGATGCGCCGGCCATGCCGGGGCTGTGGCCAGATTGCCTTGAACGTGGCCGTCCGTCACCGGGATATCGATGTACGTGCCGCCCGCCAGTCGCACTTCCGGCGCGCAGGCCGGATAGGCGCTGCATTCGCGGCCTTCAAGTACACCCGCCGCTGCAAGCAATTGCGCGCCGTGACAGACGGCGGCAATCGGTTTGCCGGCCTTGTCGAAGGCGCGCACCAGATCGAGGACTTTTTCGTTGAGGCGCAAGTATTCCGGGGCACGACCACCGGGGATCAGCAGCGCGTCGTAATCGGCCTCGCTGACCTTGGCGAAATCGAAGTTGAGCGCGAACAGGTGACCGGGCTTTTCGCTGTAGGTCTGATCGCCTTCAAAGTCATGGATCGCAGTGCGCACGGTTTTACCGGCAACCTTGTCCGGGCACACGGCGTGGACGGTGTGACCAACCATTTGCAGGGCCTGGAACGGCACCATCACTTCGTAGTCTTCGACGTAATCGCCGACCAGCATCAGGATCTTTTTCGCGGCCATGGGGAGGACTCCTCTGGAGGACATGCTTGGGAGTATTCAAGGTAGACCTTATCCGGAGGCTCGGGTAACAACCGGCTACTACCTCAGACCGTGTCATCGTTCTTCGCGAGCAAGCTCGCTCCCACATTTGGAATGCATTCTCCTGTGGGAGCGAGCTTGCTCGCGAAGGGGCCCTGAAACTGTACGCCTAAGTCCGTGCCTAGCTGTAACACCCCGAAATTCGCAGATTATGGCTAGATGAGGACACTTTCCAATGCCCTACGATTCTGGTCCCCCATCATGTCCTCGCGCGAAAACACCGGCATGGCCCTCGGCCTGCTCGGCGTGGTGATCTTCAGCCTTACCCTGCCCTTCACCCGCATCGTGGTGCAGGAACTGCATCCGCTGCTCAACGGTTTGGGGCGTGCGCTGTTCGCGGCGATTCCAGCGGCGTTGCTGCTTTTGTGGCGGCGCGAGAAATGGCCGACGTGGCAGCAAGTCAAAGGCCTGAGCCTGGTGATCGCCGGGGTGATTCTGGGTTTTCCGGTGTTGTCGGCTTGGGCCATGCAGACATTGCCGGCGTCCCACGGTGCGCTGGTCAATGGGCTGCAACCTTTGTGCGTGGCGCTGTACGCCGCGTGGCTGTCCCACGAACGTCCGTCAAAAGCCTTCTGGGCCTGCGCGGCGCTGGGCAGTGCATTGGTGCTCGGATATGCGCTGTACACCGGTGCCGGCAGTATTCAGGCGGGTGATCTGTTGATGCTCGGCGCGATTGCCGTCGGTGGTCTGGGCTATGCCGAGGGCGGCCGGTTGGCCAAGGAGATGGGCGGCTGGCAGGTGATCTGCTGGGCGCTGGTGCTGTCGACGCCGTTGTTGATCGGGCCGGTGCTGTATCTGGCCCTGCAACATCAGGGCGCGGTGTCGGCCAAGGCCTGGTGGGCGTTCGGGTATGTGGCGTTGTTTTCGCAGTTTCTTGGGTTTTTCGCGTGGTACGCAGGGCTGGCCATGGGCGGGATCGCCCGGGTCAGTCAGATCCAGTTATTGCAGATTTTCTTCACCATCGCGTTTTCGGCGCTGTTCTTTGGTGAACATGTCGAGCCGATTACCTGGGTGTTTGCCTGCGGTGTCATCGCCACGGTCATGCTCGGCCGCAAAACCGCGGTGAAATCAAATGTGGGAGCGAGCCTGCTCGCGAAGGGTCCGTAACAGCCAACATCATTGTTGAATGTCAGTCCGCCTTCGCGAGCAGGCTCGCTCCCACAGGGTCAGTGTCAAGCCAGGTAACCATCCGCGCGCAGCAGGGTTTCCAGGCAGTGCTCGCTGATGTTGTAGAAGTCTTTCAACTCCTGAATCTTCACCAACAACTGCGCCGGGTCCACCGGCTCGGCGCGCTTCACCGCCAGAATCATTTTGTTTTTGTTGGTGTGATCCAGCGAGATGAATTCGAACACCTTGGTCTCGTAACCGCAGGCCTCAAGGAACAGCGCGCGCAAGCTGTCGGTGACCATTTCCGCCTGCTGCCCCAGGTGCAAACCATATTGCAGCATCGGCTTGAGCAACGCTGGACTCTGGATCTGCAGGCGGATCTGTTTGTGGCAGCACGGCGAGCACATGATGATCGACGCGCCGGAACGGATGCCGGTGTGGATCGCGTAATCGGTAGCGATGTCGCAGGCATGCAGGGCGATCATCACGTCCAGTTCGCTCGGCGCCACGCTGCGCACGTCACCGCACTTGAACACCAGCCCCGGGTGATCGAGTTTCGCAGCAGCGGCGTTGCACAGGTTGACCATTTCCTCACGCAACTCGACGCCGGTGACCTCGCCCTCGGCCTTCAAGGTGTTGCGCAGGTAATCGTGAATGGCGAACGTCAGATAGCCCTTGCCCGAACCGAAATCTGCCACCCGCACCGGTTTGTCCAGCGCCAGCGGCGACGAGGTCAGGGCATGGCTGAACACTTCGATGAACTTGTTGATCTGCTTCCACTTGCGTGACATCGCCGGGATCAGCTCATGTTGCGCATTGGTTACGCCCAGATCCTTGAGGAACGGTCGGCTCAACTCGAGGAAGCGATTTTTCTCGCGGTTGTGCTCAGCGGACGGTGCTTCGCGCAATTGCTGAGGTTTGCTCTTGAACAGCGAGCTCTTGCCCTTTTTGCTGTATTCGAGCTGGGCTTCATCAGTGACTGCGAGTAAATGCGCATTTTTGAAAGAGACCGGCAACAGCTCGGCAATCGCCGCCACGCCGTCAGCCAAGGGCAGATTCTTGGTGATGTCGCGGGTTTTGTAGCGATAGACGAACGACAGATTCGGCTGCGCCTTGACCGTCACCGGTTTGATGATGACTCGCTGCAGATCCACTTCTTCGCCGACGTATTTGGCCAGCACCAGTTTGATGAAGCCGTTCTGTTCGAGGCTGGCTTGCAGCAGCTCGATGAACTGGGCGTGGTGATCGGGCGCAGGCTTGATGGACGGGGCAGTAACGGACATGAAAAAGCGGCCTCGGACGGGCGGAATCGGGAATGGCGGGTATTTTAGGGGGGATGGGGGTTGGGGACACGCTCTTATTTACCGAACGGTTGGTTAAAGCGGCCCTCACCCTAGCCCTCTCCCGGAGGGAGAGGGGACTGACCGAGGTGTTTTCACGAGTTACACCGACCTGAAAAACCGAGCCGAACTCAGGTATTAACAGCATCAAATCAAACGATCATCTGTTAATCCATAATCGACTCGGTTTTTCAGGTCGATGTCGAGCGCAAGACACCTCGGTCGGCCCCCTCTCCCTCCGGGAGAGGGCTGGGGTGAGGGGCTTTGGCTTTTAGGCTATCAGGCCAACACCACCAACCGATTCGGCAACTCATTCCTCACCTGCGTCACCGGCACATGCACCTTCAGCAATTCCCCACACGCCTCGATACACGTCACAAATCCCTCCAGCGTGCGCCCCTGCCTGACCTGCTCGGTAAACGCCGCGACAATCGCATCCCAACTCTTGTTATCCAGCCGTTTGGAAATCCCCTCATCCACCAGAATCTCCACATAACGCTCAGCTTCACACACAAAAATCAGCATTCCCGTGCTGCCCACGGTGTGGTGCAGGTTCTGCTCTAGAAACTGCCGCCGCGCCAGATTCGAGGCGCGCCAGTGGCGCACGCGACGCGGGATCAAATGAGTGGTGATTTTCGGCAAACGAAACAGCAGACACAGCACGATAAACGCGCCCCACTGCACCAACAGCAGACTGCGCAGGGTCAGCCAGCCGGTCAGGTAGTGCACGACGCCCGGCACCACCAGTGCCAACAGGCTCGCCCACAGCAGCGGGATGTACGCGTAGTCATCAGCGCGCGCGGCCAGCACCGTCACCAGTTCGGCGTCGGTGTCGCGCTCGACCCGGGCAATCGCCTCGGCGACTTTGCGTTGTTCGTGTTCGGTCAGTAGTGCCATGTTGAAAAGTGCCTGCTCATTATTCTTCTGATATCACCAGCCGCCGGACGAACCACCGCCGCCGAAACTGCCCCCGCCGCCGCTGAAGCCTCCACCTCCACCGCCGCCGCCAAATCCGCCACCACCGCCGAAGCCGCCCCCTCCTCCAGAGCCGCCCCGGCCGGCAGGCAGGATACCGAGCATCTGGCAGACAAACACCGTCAGGATGAACAACATCACCAAAAACACGAACAATCCCGGATGCCGCGAGATGAAATCATCGGACGGATCACCGGTGGACTCATACACCGTCGACGGTTCATCGAGCGGATTGCCACCCAGCACCACCAGCATCGCCGCCACGCCGTCGCTGATGCCTTTGCTGAAATTGCCGCTCTTGAACGCGGGCGTGATGACTTGATGGATGATCACTGAAGTCTGCGCATCGGTCAGCCGATCCTCCAGGCCATAACCGACTTCGATGCGCAGTTTGCGCTCGTCACGGGCAACGATCAGCAGCGCGCCGTTGTTCTTGTCCTTTTGACCAATCGCCCAATGACGCCCGAGTTGAACGCCAAAGTCCTCGATGGTCGTGCCTTGCAGATCCGGCAGCGTGACCACGACCAACTGCTCGCCGGTCGCCTGTTCGTGGGCCTGCAACTGCTGGGTCAGTTGCGTGCGCACCGACGGCTCGAGCATCTGCGCTTCGTCCACCACCCGCCCGCTCAGCGCCGGGAACATCAACTCGGCCCGGGCGCTGACGGCGAACAGCCACAGCATCAGCACCAGGCCCATTTTCAACACACGCATGGACAACCTCGAATCAGAATTTCACTTCCGGGGCCTTTTCCGCGCCGGGCGTGGTGGCTTCGAAGGTTTCGCGGATCGGCAGATCGCTGTACATCACGCTGTGCCAGAGGCGACCGGGGAAGGTGCGAATCTCGGTGTTGTATTTCTGCACCGCCAGAATGAAATCGCGGCGAGCCACGGCAATGCGGTTTTCCGTGCCTTCCAGCTGCGATTGCAGGGCGAGGAAGTTCTGGTTGGCCTTCAGATCCGGATAGCGCTCTGAAACCACCATCAAGCGGCTCAATGCACCGGTCAGTTGGTCCTGCGCCTGCTGGAATTGCTTGAGTTTCTCGGGATTGTCGAGGGTGCTGGCGTCGACCTGAATCGAGGTCGCTTTCGCCCGCGCTTCAATCACTGCCGTGAGGGTTTCCTCTTCATGCTTGGCATAACCCTTCACCGTTTCCACCAGGTTGGGGATCAGGTCGGCGCGGCGCTGGTACTGGTTCTGCACCTGGCCCCACGCAGCTTTGGCCTGTTCGTCGAGGGTTGGGATATTGTTGATGCCGCACGCGGTCAACAGCGTGGCCAGCACCAGCAGTGTGGCGACCTGCAAACGCGAGCGATTGGTTGGGCTTACATTCATCGCAGTGATGCTCCTTGGCACATATCATTATAAAAACCGAGCGCGAAACATTCTCAGCGGGCTCTTGGGGCATAATCGGCCGCGTCGCTGGATTACGACGGGGCAATGGGCTAAAAAGTGCCCTGCGTGATCATGCGGCCAAGTGTCGGCTGCCGTTTTTTGGCTCTGTTTCTTTGAGCCTGTACCCGAACAACAATAGTCGCTCCCTAAATTTTGGCTGGCCGGCGTTGCATTGCCGCTTGGGCCCTTGAGAAAACTATTCATGAAGAAGCTGTGTTTGCTGGGTCTGTTCGTCAGCCTGGCCAGTCATCAAGTATTGGCCGCCACGACCCCGGTACCCCTGGAAAACAAGGACGCGTTCATCAGCAACCTGATGAAGCAAATGACCCTCGACGAGAAGATCGGCCAGTTGCGCCTGATCAGCATCGGCCCGGAAATGCCCCGTGAGCTGATCCGCAAAGAGATCGCCGCCGGCAACATCGGCGGCACGTTCAACTCGATCACCCGTCCGGAAAACCGGCCGATGCAGGATGCTGCCATGCGCAGTCGCCTGAAGATTCCGATGTTTTTCGCGTACGACGTGATCCACGGTCACCGTACGATTTTCCCGATTCCACTGGCCCTCGCCTCGAGCTGGGACATGGACGCCATCGGCCAGTCCGGGCGCGTTGCCGCCAAGGAAGCCGCCGCCGACAGTCTCGACATCACCTTCGCGCCGATGGTCGACATCTCTCGCGACCCGCGCTGGGGCCGCAGCTCCGAAGGCTTCGGTGAAGACACCTACCTGACTTCACGCATTGCCGGCGTCATGGTGCGCGCCTATCAGGGCGCCACCCCGAGCGCGGCCGACAGCATCATGGCCAGCGTCAAGCACTTCGCCCTGTACGGCGCGGTCGAGGGCGGTCGCGACTACAACACCGTCGACATGAGCCCGGTGAAGATGTACCAGGATTATCTGCCGCCGTACCGCGCCGCGATTGATGCCGGCGCCGGCGGTGTGATGGTCGCGTTGAACTCGATCAACGGCATTCCGGCCACGGCCAACACCTGGCTGATGAATGATCTGCTGCGCAAAGACTGGGGCTTCAAGGGCTTGGCGGTTAGCGACCACGGCGCAATCTTCGAACTGATCAAGCACGGCGTCGCCCGCGACGGTCGTGAAGCGGCGAAGCTGGCGATCAAGGCCGGTATCGACATGAGCATGAACGACACCCTGTACGGCAAAGAACTGCCGGGGCTGCTCAAGTCCGGCGAGATCGAACAGAAAGACATCGACAACGCCGTGCGTGAAGTGCTCGCGGCCAAGTACGACATGGGCCTGTTCAAGGACCCGTACCTGCGCATCGGCAAGGCTGAAGACGATCCGGCCGACACCTACGCCGAGAGCCGTCTGCACCGCGCCGAGGCCCGTGAAGTGGCGCGTCGCAGCTTGGTTTTGTTGAAGAACCAGAACGAAACCCTGCCGCTGAAGAAAGACGCGAAAGTCGCACTGGTCGGTCCGTTGGCCAAAGCACCGATCGACATGATGGGCAGCTGGGCCGCAGCGGGTAGACCTGCGCAATCGGTGACCCTGTTCGATGGCATGAGTTCGGTGATCGGCGACAAGGCGAACCTGATCTACGCCCGTGGCGCCAACATCACCAGCGACAAGAAGGTGCTCGACTACCTGAACTTCCTCAACTTCGATGCGCCGGAAGTGGTCGACGATCCGCGACCGGCCAACGTGCTGATCGACGAAGCGGTGAAAGCCGCCAAGGACGCTGACGTGATCGTTGCCGCCGTCGGCGAATCCCGTGGCATGTCCCACGAATCCTCCAGCCGCACCGACCTGAACATTCCGGAAAACCAGCGTGAGCTCATCCGTGCGCTGAAAGCCACCGGCAAACCGCTGGTATTGGTGCTGATGAACGGCCGCCCACTGACCCTTCTCGAAGAGAACCAGTCGGCTGACGCGATTCTGGAAACCTGGTTCAGCGGCACCGAGGGCGGCAACGCCATCGCTGACGTGCTGTTCGGCGACTACAACCCGTCGGGCAAACTGCCGGTGACCTTCCCGCGCTCCGTGGGCCAGATCCCGACCTACTACAACCACCTGAGCATTGGCCGGCCGTTCACGCCGGGCAAACCGGGCAACTACACCTCGCAGTATTTCGATGACACGACCGGGCCGCTGTTCCCGTTCGGTTATGGCCTGAGCTACACCCAATTCGCCCTCAGCGACATGGCGCTGTCGTCGACCACCCTGAACGCCACCGGCAAACTCGACGCCAGCGTCATGGTCAAGAACACCGGCAAGCGTGACGGCGAAACCGTGGTGCAGTTGTACGTTCAGGACGTCACCGGCTCGATGATCCGCCCGGTGAAGGAACTGAAGAACTTCCAGAAAATCATGCTCAAGGCCGGTGAACAGAAAGTCGTGCACTTCACCATCAGCGAGGATGACCTGAAGTTCTACAACGCCCAGCTCAAGTACGCGGCGGAGCCTGGCAAGTTCAACGTGCAGATCGGCCTGGATTCCCAGGACGTGACGCAGCAGAGCTTTGAATTGCTGTAACCGGTTTTTGCTCGGCTGATCGTTCCCACGCTCCGCGTGGGAATGCCTCAAGGGACGCTCCGCGTCCAGTGACGCGGAGCGTCACGGGCTGCATTCCCACGCAGAGCGTGGGAACGATCATCAGGTGAGCGGTTATCCGCGGCGGTCGAGGATGTTGACCACCACCCGATCCACCCAGCCCCACACCCGCTGCTTCACCCGCCGCCACAACGGCCGGCGCTGCCACTCCTCCAGACTCACCTGCTGACTCAGCCCGAAGTCCTTCAGAAAACTCGCCTGCACCGCTGCCGTCAACGACGGGTCCAGCGCCTCCAGATTTGCCTCCAGATTGAAGCGCAGGTTCCAGTGATCGAAGTTGCACGAACCGATGCTCACCCAATCGTCAACCAGCACCATTTTCAAGTGCAGGAAGCACGGCTGGTACTCGAAGATCTGCACCCCGGCCTTGAGCAGTCGCGGGTAGTAGCGATGCCCGGCGTAACGCACCGACGGATGATCGGTGCGCGGCCCGGTCAGCAGTAGCCGCACATCGACTCCGCGCGCCGCTGCCTTGCGCAGGGAGCGGCGGATTTTCCAGGTCGGCAGGAAATACGGTGTGGCCATCCAGATGCGTTTTTGCCCGCTGTTCAAAGCGCGAAACAGCGATTGCAGAATGTCGCGATGTTGGCGGGCGTCGGCGTACGCCACTCGGCCCATGCCCTCGCCCTTGTCCGGCACCCGTGGTAACCGTGGCAAGCCGAAATGCGCGGCCGGGCGCCAAGCGCGGCGATAGCGATTGGCGATCCACTGGCGATCAAACAGCAATTGCCAGTCGATCACCAGCGGGCCGCTGATCTCGACCATCACTTCGTGCCACTCGCTGGTGTCGTGCCCCGGTGTCCAGAACTCATCGGTGACACCGGTGCCGCCAACCACCGCCAGACGCTGATCGACCAGCAGCAACTTGCGATGATCACGATAGAAATTACCGACCCAGCGCCGCCAGTTCAGCCGATTGTAGAAACGCAGTTCAACGCCGGCGTGTGTCAGGCGCTGGCGCAGATTGAGAGTAAACGCCAGGCTGCCGTAATCGTCGAACAGGCAACGCACGCGCACGCCACGCTCGGCGGCCAGCACCAGCGCTTGCACGATGGTTTCGGCGCAAGCGCCGGCCTCGACCAGATACAACTCGAGTTCGATCTGCTCCTGAGCGCCAGCAATCTGCTCAAGCATGCGCGGGAAGAATTGCGGACCATCGATCAACAGTTCGAAGTGGTTGCCATCGCGCCACGGAAACACCGCGCCGCGCATGTCAGCGCGCCGTGAAAATCAGCACCGCACCCACCGGTACCGACAGACTGATGGCCGACAGATCGGCAAGTTTGCGCAGGCTTTCCAGCCCCGGCACGAGATCGAAATCCTCGGCGTTGATCACCAGCGGCTCCAGGGTGACCACTTGAAAACGCCGGTCATCGAGGCGCGTCGCCAGCAGCTCAGCGGGGTATTCGTGTTGCTTGCCGTGCAGGTTGACGGTCAGCGGCAGACGCAATTCCAGCTGCGCACCGGGGGCCAGATCGTTGATTGGGCGCAGGTCGATCTGGGTGGTGATGGTCGCTTCGGGGAATTGCTCGATCTGGAACAGCTCCTTGCGCATGCGCTCGTCACGCAGCGGGATGCCACTGTTGATCGAATCCATCTCGACTTCGACTTCGGCGCGACCGTTGGGGTCGACCTTGCCGTGCAGCACCAGAAAGCGTTGCACTTCGGAAATATGGGTGTTTTTCGTGCTGACAAACGACAGCCGCGACGACTCGCCGTCCAGATACCAATTGGCCTGCGCCGGCAATGCGACGGTGGCGAGCAGCAGACTGGACAGGGTTGCACAGAGAGAGCGGTTGAACATTGAACACTCGTGGGGCTGATAAACCTGCACGAACCTTAACCGCACACGCTGTTATTGCAAACTGAAGATCACACCCGGTGGGAGCGAGCCTGCTCGCGAAGACGTCATCTGCCTCAACAGACAAGGTGCGCCTGCTATTGCATTCGCGAGCAGGCTCGCTCCCACAAAAACAATCGGGTGTTTTCAGGGATTCAGGCGACAGCCTTGCCGTTCGCTTTGCCACTGGGCGCGATTGCTGCGGCCCATGCCGCTGACCGTGATGGTTTTGTTGGTGCTGTCATCGGTGAATTGGCTGGTCGGCAGCCATTGTTTTACATAGCCACGACAATACTCGGCGTCGTTGTTCATCACGTAACGACAGGAACAATATTCCTTGGCGGTATAGGCGCTGATGATGTCGGGGAAGGCCCACAGATTTTCGCGCTCGTAGACGATCCAGCCGAGCAGCAGGACCAGCATTAACAGGAATAAGCGCTTCATGGCCGCACCGCCTTCAGCACGTGTTTGAGCAGTTCGTTATGGCTGTAGCTGCCGTCGCGGTCATCGGCGTAACGCACGATCAGCAGTTTTTCACTGGGGATCACGTAGAGTGCCTGGCCCCAATGCCCGAGGGCGGCAAACGTGTCGGGCGGTGCAGCGGGCCATGGCGATTCAGCGCCATCGGCTGGACGATTGAGCCACCATTGGCCGCCGGGCAGGGCTTCGTCCTGATGGGCTTTGTAACTGGCGAAGGGAGTGCGGCTGAACGCCACCCACTCCTTGGGCAATAACTGCCGATCATGCCAGCGCCCGTCACGAGCCATCAGCAAACCGACCCGCGCCAGATCCCGCGCGGTCAGGTAGGCATAAGAGGAAGCGACAAACGTGCCGTTGGCATCGGTCTCCCACACGGCGTGGCGGATGCCCAACGGTTCGAACAACGCCGTCCACGGATAATCCGGATAACGCTGCGGGCCGACGATATTTTTCAACGCCGCCGCGAGCAGGTTGCTGTCGCCGCTGGAATAACGGAAGGCCTGCCCCGGTTCGGCGTAAGCATCGTGATCGGCGGTGAACGCGGCCATGTCGCGCTGGCCCCGGGTGTAGAGCATCGCCACCACCGAGGATTTCAGTGGCGCGTATTCGTAGTCTTCCTGCCAGTCGATACCGGAGGCCCAGTGCAGCAGATCGGCGATTTTGATGGCCGGGTGTTGTTCCAGCGGCGGGTAAAACTGCACGGCCGGGTCTTGGAGTTTGAACAGGCCTTCGCCGTACGCCACACCGAGGACGGTGGCCATCAGGCTTTTGCTGATCGACCAGGTCAGGTGCGGGGTTTGTTCGGTGGTCGGGCCGGCGTAGCGTTCGTAGATGATCTGGCCGTCGCGGATGATCAACAAGGCGTCGGTGCGGATGCCTTGGCGGGTTGTGTCGTCGCGGGGTGGGAAGGCGTAATTCTCCAGCGCTCCGGTATCGGTGATCGTCGTGCCGATTGGCCATGCTTCACCGGGCCATTGTTCGGCCTGAACGGTGAAGCTGATCAGCAGCAGAAACAGCGACAGGCCTTTGCGCATGGTGAGGGCTCTGGGAATGAACCTGCTGAGACTAGCCGGGGTTTATGACAGATGTGTGGGGATGCTGAGGCCGCCTTCGCGAGCAAGCTCGCTCCCACAGTTGACCGAGTTCCTTCAGTTGGAATGCCATCAAACTGTGGGAGCGAGCTTGCTCGCGAAGAGGCCAGTCAAGCCTGCGCCAAAGCCTTGGCCAGACGCTTGGCCCGAGCACCCGCCGCCAACTGCATCACGCCTTGATCGCGTTGCCACATCTGCGCCCACTCTGCCGGACCGTCAGCCAACGCTTGACTCACTTCCCCCTCCAGCGCCTCAAACTGCGCAAACAACCCAGCCAGCAACACATGCCCGGCGGGATTGTTCGGCGGTTGCCGACTCGCCTCCGCACACCCGGCCAACAGCGCCAGCAAGCGCAATTGCAGCGCCTGCGGCCAGTCACTGTCCTGGCCGACGCCAAACAGCCACGCGGTCATCGCGCTGAGTACATAAACATCTTCCAACGTACGAAACGGTTTGACGTAAGCGTCCCAACCATCGCCGGCCAACAACTCGCACAACGCGTTATCAAGCTGCAGCCGACCATGGCTGATGTCAGGCATCAACGGCAGCGCCGGCAGCTTCTCCACGGTCACGCCGGGTTCGCCGGGATACACCACCGCCAGACTCAGGCGCGGCGATTCACCGGATTCTTCACTGCGCGCGGCGATCAGCAACCAGTCCGCCGCATCGCCGGCGGTGACAAAATCCTTGCGTCCGCTCAGACGTAAATCCGTCAACCGTGTCTGCATGTCCGCCGGACGCAAACTGCGCTGTTCGGTCGCACACAACGCACCGAGGCTCAGCGGTGCACTCGGCCACAACATGCGCAATGCCGCCTGATAACCGACCAGAAACGCCAGCCCCGGCGTCGCCATCCGCCGCCCGCCCGCGACCGCCAATTCGAATGGGGTGACGTTGCCTAGTTGCTGCAACAACGTCGCGAAACCCTCGGCCAGGTCAGCAACGGCGGGCAATCGTTCACGGCGGTGCAGCAGATCTGGCCAGGGCATAAGAGGCTCCTTGTGGGCTGTCATATAAGCATCACCGAACGTTCATGGCGATGACACCGGGGCTACATAGCCTGACTTTGCACAACACGGCTGCATAAAGAAAGTCGATCGGCTGCAACCCACGACGGGTTAAAGGCCCGTACGGAGATTCACATGACTCAGATCGCCCGCATCAGCGACACCGGCAATGAACGCCGCCTGCAAGCCGAACGCCTGATCGGCGCCGAGGCCTTGCAGCAAGCCCAGGCCTTGCGCTTCAACGTCTTCAGCGGCGAGTTCAACGCCAAACTGAAAGGCGCGGAACTGGGTCTGGACATGGATGATTATGATGTTCACTGCAGCCACATCGGCGTGCGTGACTTGAACACCGGCCGTTTGGTCGCGACCACGCGTCTGCTCGATCACACCGCTGCCAGCAGCCTCGGCAAGTTTTACAGCGAAGAAGAATTCAGCCTGCACGGCCTGACGCATCTGCAAGGCCCGATCCTCGAAATCGGTCGCACCTGCGTCGACCCGGCCTATCGTAACGGCGGCACCATTGCGGTGTTGTGGGGCGAATTGGCCGAAGTATTGAATCAGGGCGGTTACAGCTACTTGATGGGTTGCGCGAGCATTCCGATGCAAGACGGCGGCATCCAGGCCCACGCGATCATGCAGCGTTTGCGTGAACGCTATCTGTGCACCGAACACCTGCGCGCCGAACCGAAAAATCCGCTGCCGACGCTGGATATCCCTTCCAACGTGATCGCCGAAATGCCGCCGCTGCTCAAGGCCTACATGCGCCTGGGCGCGAAGATCTGCGGTGAGCCGTGCTGGGACGAAGACTTCCAGGTCGCCGACGTGTTCATCCTGCTCAAGCGCGACGAACTCTGCCCGCGCTACGCCAAGCACTTCAAGGCGGCCGTGTGATGAGCCGGCTGCGCGTGTACGCGCGGATCGCGCGGGTGCTGCTGGTGGTGGCGCTGGGCTTGACCATGGCCACTGTCTTTGGCGTGTTTGAACGGATTGGCCTGGCGCATTCGATGGAACGGCGTCAGCGCTGGTCGCGCTTCTTCATGGCGCGCCTGAGCAATGCCCTGCCCTTTCGCGTGACGGTTCACGGTGAGCTGCCGAAACAGCCGATGCTGTGGGTCAGCAATCATGTGTCGTGGACCGACATTCCGCTGCTCGGCATGCTCACGCCGCTGTCGTTTCTGTCCAAGGCCGAAGTGCGCACCTGGCCAGTGGCCGGTTGGCTCGCGGCGAAGGCTGGCAGCCTGTTCATCCGTCGCGGTTCGGGCGACAGCCAGTTGATCCGCAAGCAGATGACCCGTCACCTGCAAACCGATCATGCCTTGCTGATGTTCCCGGAAGGCACCACCACCGATGGGCGCTCGCTGCGTACCTTTCATGGTCGCTTGCTGGCGGCGGCGATTGATTCCGAGGTGATGCTGCAACCGGTGGCGATCCGTTATCTGCGTGATGGCGAGATCGATGCGCTGGCGCCGTTCATTGGTGACGATGATCTGCTATCGCACCTGATGCGCCTGTTCAGCAATGATTGCGGCGATGTCAAAGTGCATCTGCTCAAGCCGATTGCCTGTCAGGGGCGTGAGCGTGCGGCGTTGGCATTCGAGGCACAGCAGGCGGTGCAGAAGGCGTTGTTTGGTGAGGTGGCGAAACCGGCCGAACCGCGTCGCGCAGGCGAATTGATTGCAGCCTGAAAACACACATCCCCCCTGTGGGAGCGAGCTTGCTCGCGAAAGCGGTATGTCATTCAAAGTTGATGTTGGCTGACACGACGCCTTCGCGAGCAAGCTCGCTCCCACATTGGTTTTATGTCATTGACGGATTTTGTGCGAAGTCCTGGAGTTGTGGGTAGAACAAGCGGAAGTCTTCACTCAGCGGCTCATACAACCGCCGCAATTCCTCCATCGCCCCCGCCAGCTCTTCCGGCCGGCTCAGCCGCCGCGAGATCCCGCGCAACACCTGCTCCAGCACTTCAAATTCCTGATACGAACCCAACCAGTCATTGGCGACCATGTGCGGGGCGATCTTCGCCAATCGCTCGGGCAGTTGCCGTTCGCGGGTCAGCACCCGATACACATCAGCGGTGAAAACCTCCAGCGGCTGATCGGCATACAACCGCCAGTCCCGGGCCAGGCAATGATCGAAAAACACGTCGAGGACGATCCCGGCATAACGCCGCCTCGTATCGGAAAACCGCCCCAACGCAACGTCCACCAACGGATGACGATCGGTAAACACGTCAATCCGCCGATGCAATTGAATGGCCGCCTCGACCTCCGGCGCAAACTGCCCTTGCAGCCGACCTTTGACGAAATCGCCATACAGACTGCCGAGCAGTTGCCCGGGGCGCTGGCCACCGAGGTGTAAATGTGCGAGATAGTTCATGGGCGCAGCTTAGCACTGCGACCCGCAATCCATACACCATCGTATCGTTATAACGCGATATACCAATTTATGCTGACGTCAGATCAAAATCATATTGGTGTATCGCGATCTAACGATTTATATTTCGCTACATCGCGATATAGCGTTGTACACATTGTGAGCACCCTGCCATGAACCTCGACCTCGACGAAATAATAAAAGCCCTGGCGCATCCAGTACGGCGAGACATCCTCAACTGGCTGAAAGACCCGAAGAACGAATTTCCGGAACAGTTGCACAACCACGAGTACGGCATTTGCGCCGGGCAGATCGATCAGCGCTGCGGCCTGTCGCAGTCGACTGTTTCGGCACACCTCGCAACGTTGCAACGCGCCGGCCTGATCAGCAGCCAGAAGGCCGGTCAATGGCACTTTTTCAAACGTAACGAGGACGTGATCCAGGCGTTCCTCAGCACCCTCAGTAAAGAGCTCTGACCCTTAACGTCAGCCAGCCGACAAGGAAACCTGCATGCCCCTCTCGCTACTCATCCTCGCCTTGAGCGCCTTCGCCATCGGCACCACCGAGTTCGTCATCATGGGCCTGCTGCCCAATGTGGCGGCCGACCTCGGTGTGTCGATCCCCGGCGCCGGTTGGCTGGTGACCGGTTACGCACTCGGCGTGGCCATCGGTGCGCCGTTCATGGCCATGGCCACCGCCAAACTGCCGCGTAAAGCGGCGCTGGTGGCGTTGATGGGCATTTTTATTGTCGGCAACCTGCTGTGTGCGATTGCCAGTGATTACAACGTGCTGATGTTTGCCCGGGTGATCACCGCGCTGTGCCACGGTGCGTTCTTCGGCATCGGTTCGGTGGTGGCGGCCAATCTGGTGCCGGCCAACAAGCGAGCGTCGGCGGTGGCGTTGATGTTCACCGGTCTGACCCTGGCCAACGTCCTCGGTGTGCCGCTGGGCACTGCGCTGGGTCAGCAATACGGCTGGCGCTCGACCTTCTGGGCGGTGACCGTCATCGGTGTGATTGCGCTGATCGGCCTGATCCGCTTCCTGCCGGCCAAGCGTGACGAAGAAAAACTCGACATGCGCGCCGAACTCGCCGCCCTCAAAGGTGCCGGGATCTGGCTGTCGCTGAGCATGACTGCACTCTTCGCCGCATCCGTCTTCACTCTGTTCACCTACGTCGCCCCGCTGCTCGGCGAAGTCACCGGTGTGTCGCCCCGTGGCGTGACCTGGACGCTGATGCTGATCGGCCTGGGCCTGACCGTCGGCAACATCATCGGCGGCAAACTCGCCGACAAGGGCATGGCCGCCACGCTGATCGGCGTGTTCATCGCCATGGCCGTGGTTTCCACCGTGCTGACCTGGACCAGCGTTGCGCTGATCCCGACTGAAATCACTCTGTTCCTCTGGGCCACCGCGTGTTTCGCCGCCGTGCCGGCGCTGCAAGTCAACGTGGTGACCTTCGGCAAAGCCGCACCGAACCTGGTTTCGACCCTGAACATCGGTGCCTTCAACGTCGGCAACGCCCTCGGCGCCTGGGTCGGCGGCAGCGTCATCGCCCACGGCTACGGCCTGACCAGCGTGCCACTCGCGGCGGCGGCTCTGGCCGTGCTCGCCCTGCTGGTGACCCTGATTACTTTCCGCCAGAACGGCAATGCCGATCTGGCCCCTGCTACCAACTGATTAACTTTCACTACGAGGGTTGTAGACATGGCAACTATTTTTGATCCGATCAAACTCGGCGACGTCGAACTGGCCAACCGCATCATCATGGCCCCACTGACCCGCTGCCGCGCCGACGAAGGCCGCGTACCGAACGCGCTGATGGCTGAATACTACGTACAGCGCGCGTCCGCTGGCCTGATCCTCAGCGAAGCCACTTCGGTAACGCCAATGGGCGTCGGCTACCCGGACACCCCGGGCATCTGGTCCAACGATCAAGTGCGTGGCTGGGCCAACGTGACCAAAGCGATTCACGCTGCTGGCGGCAAGATATTCCTGCAGCTGTGGCACGTGGGCCGTATCTCCCACGAGTCGTACCTCAACGGTGAAGCGCCGGTGGCACCGAGCGCGATCCAGCCTAAAGGTCACGTCAGCCTGGTGCGCCCACTGGCCGACTACCCAACCCCGCGTGCACTGGAAACTGCTGAAATCGCCGACATCGTCGACGCTTACCGCACCGGTGCCGAGAACGCCAAAGCCGCCGGTTTCGACGGCGTGGAAATCCACGGCGCCAACGGTTACCTGCTCGACCAGTTCCTGCAAAGC
Source organism: Pseudomonas sp. H1_D05 (assembly GCF_054682705.1). Classification (NCBI taxonomy): domain Bacteria; kingdom Pseudomonadati; phylum Pseudomonadota; class Gammaproteobacteria; order Pseudomonadales; family Pseudomonadaceae; genus Pseudomonas; species Pseudomonas sp. H1_D05. The sequence continues at coordinate 3,359,470 of NZ_CP162825.1, read as the reverse complement.
AGCACCAACCAGCGCACCGACAACTACGGTGGCTCACTGGAAAACCGTGCACGTCTGCTGCTGGAAGTGACAGATGCGGCGATCGAAGTCTGGGGCGCTGGTCGCGTTGGTGTGCACTTGGCACCGCGCGCTGACTCCCATGACATGGGCGATGACAACCTGGCGGAAACCTTCACCTACGTCGCACGTGAACTGGGCAAGCGCGGCATCGCGTTCATCTGCTCCCGCGAGAAAGAAGGCGCCGACAGCCTCGGCCCGCAATTGAAAGAAGCGTTCGGCGGCCCTTACATCGCCAACGAACGCTTCACCAAGGACAGCGCTAATGAGTGGCTGGCCAGCGGCAAGGCTGATGCCGTGGCATTTGGTGTGCCGTTCATTGCCAATCCGGATCTGCCGGCTCGTTTGAAGGCGGATGCGCCGTTGAATGATGCGCGTCCGGAGTTGTTCTACGGTAAAGGGCCGGTCGGTTATATCGACTATCCAGCGCTGTAACAGGCAACACGCAGAAACGCAAAAGCCCCCGACTTGTGAGAGTTGGGGGCTTTTTTTGTGTTCGCCGGAAGATTGATTGCGCTTTTTAGTACGCAGCCCCTCACCCCAGCCCTCTCCCTAGGGAGAGGGAGCCGATATTTGTGCTTTTCAAATCTGGAGTTCGACCTGATATCTCAGGTCGGCGTATCTCGCAAGAACACCTCGGTCAGTCCCCTCTACCTCTGGGAGAGGGTTAGGGTGAGGGCAAGCGGCTCACACTCATTCACACAGAAGACACAAATTCCCTACAAAATGCGTAGCTCGCTACGTTTAAACTCCCCCCGCTGCGAAGCGATATAAAGGCAGGCCAATTGACATAAGCGGTGTCAATTACGCATTTTGTTTCATTTGCGCAGGCTGGGACTCAGGCGCAGCATGTCCAACCCTGTATCGACCCAACGCTCGGCCTCGGCATGCAACTCAAAGCTGTCCGGCGCCAGAAGCCATCCATACAGAAGGCCATCGATATAGCTGTGAATACTGATGGCCGCGCGGGCGGTGTCGAGATCTTCCGGCAACTGGCCGCGATTGACCGCATTACGCAACGTCAGAGCGATGCGCTCGTTGCAATCGAGACTGACGTCCCGGCGCTGCTGGCGCAAATCGCACATTTCATCGGTGAACTCGCACTTATGAAACAGAATTTCGTTGATCCGCCGGGTTTTCGGGTCCAGCGCAACTTGATGAAACAAATGAATCAGCAGTTGGCGCATGCAGCCCAACGGATCGAGTTCATCTTCACTTTCGCTGGCCCTGGCCAATTCATCCAGCGGCTCACGCAGCGAATCCAGCATGGCCTGGACCAGATCGGCCTTGTTACTGAAATGCCAGTAAATAGCACCGCGTGTGACCCCGGCCATTGTCGCGATATCGGCCAGCGTCGTACGAGCGACGCCCCTTTCATAAAAGGCTTTCTCCGCCGCTTCCAGGATCTGGCTACGGGTTTCTTGAGCTTCCTCTTTGGTACGACGGACCATGACAGTAAAACCTCAAACAGGATGTTTCAGGGATGGCTGAATATCCGCTGAATAAAGAGGGGGCGATCTCTCACGGATCTGCTCCCCGGCCTACAATTTCAAACCTTGCGACGAGTTTTGTAACAGGGTGGGTACGTGGCAAAGGTGTTTACAAACAACCATGAACGTAAGTATATTCCTTAGCAAGCTACTTATCCACCCGGTACCCAATTTTTACCCTTCCACACTTCTTGTGCGCTTTTCGCGCGCCTGACCCGAGGATCTTCATGCAATTCAAGCCAGCTGTTACCGCTCTGGTCACTGCCGTCGCCCTGGCATCGCTGCTCAGCGGATGTAAAAAGGAAGAAGCGGCACCGGCCGCTCCACCGCCTCAGGTCGGCGTCGTCACCCTGCAACCACAAGCGTTTACCCTCACCTCCGAACTGCCGGGCCGCACCAGTGCGTACCGCATCGCGGAAGTTCGACCGCAGGTCAACGGCATCATTCTCAAGCGTCTGTTCAAGGAAGGCGGCGATGTCAAAGCCGGCCAGCAGCTGTATCAGATCGATCCGTCGGTCTATGAAGCGACCCTGAAAAGCGCCGAAGCCAACCTGCGTTCGACCAAGTCGATCTCTGACCGCTACAAGCAACTGGTCGATGAGCAGGCCGTGAGCCGCCAGGAATACGACACCGCCGTGTCCAACCGCATGGAATCGGAAGCGTCGCTGCAGAGCGCGCAGATCAACGTGCGTTACACCAAGGTGTACGCGCCGATCTCCGGTCGTATCGGCCGTTCTTCGGTGACCGAAGGTGCGCTGGTCAGCAATGGTCAGACCGACGCGATGGCGACCATTCAACAACTGGACCCGATCTACGTCGACGTCACCCAGTCCTCGGTTGAACTGCTGGAATTGCGCCGCGAGCTGGAAAGCGGTCGTCTGCAGAAGTCCGGCGAAAACTCGGCAGCGGTCAAACTGACCCTGGAAGACGGCAGCCAGTACAAGCTCGACGGTAAGCTGGAATTCTCCGAAGTCACGGTCGACCCGACTACCGGTTCCGTGACCCTGCGCGCGGTGTTCCCGAACCCGGATCACACCCTGCTGCCAGGCATGTTCGTTCGCGCCCAGTTGCAGGCTGGCGTCAACGCTGCGGCCATTCTGGCGCCGCAACAAGGCGTGACCCGTGACCTCAAAGGCACCCCGACCGCACTGGTCGTCGGCGCCGACAACAAGGTCGAACTGCGTCAGCTCAAGGCCAGCCGCACCGTCGGCAGCCAGTGGCTGATCGAAGATGGCCTGAAGGCTGGCGATCGTCTGATCACCGAAGGGCTGCAATACGTGCGCCCAGGTGTTCAGGTCAATCCGACCGAAGCGACCAACGTTGGCAAAAAGAACCCGGCACCCGCTCAGGCAGCTGACAAAGCCGCCGGCGGCAAAGGGGAGTAATCCATGTCAAAATTCTTCATCGACCGTCCGATTTTCGCCTGGGTAATTGCCCTGGTGATCATGTTGGTCGGGGCACTTTCGATCCTGAAATTGCCGATCAACCAGTACCCGAGCATTGCGCCACCGGCCATTGCGATCTCCGTGACCTACCCGGGCGCTTCGGCGCAAACCGTGCAGGACACCGTGGTCCAGGTGATCGAGCAGCAGCTCAACGGTATCGACAACCTGCGTTATGTGTCCTCGGAAAGTAACTCCGACGGCAGCATGACCATCACCGCGACCTTCGAGCAAGGCACCAACTCCGACACCGCGCAGGTACAGGTTCAGAACAAGCTGAACCTCGCCACCCCGCTGTTGCCGCAGGAAGTGCAGCAACAAGGTATCCGCGTGACCAAGGCAGTGAAAAACTTTCTCTTGGTCATCGGCGTGGTCTCGCGTGACGGCAGCATGACCAAGGACGACTTGTCCAACTACATCGTGTCGAACATGCAGGACCCGATCTCGCGGACTGCCGGTGTCGGTGACTTCCAGGTCTTCGGTGCCCAGTACGCGATGCGCATCTGGCTCGACCCGGCCAAATTGAACAAGTACAACCTGACCCCGGGCGATGTCAGCACCGCGATCTCGGCGCAGAACGTCCAGGTGTCCTCCGGTCAGCTCGGCGGTTTGCCGGCGCTGCCAGGCCAGCAACTGAACGCCACGATCATCGGCAAAACGCGTCTGCAGACGGCCGAGCAGTTCAAGGCGATTCTGCTGAAGGTCAACCAGGACGGCTCGCAAGTGCGTGTCGGCGACGTCGCTGACGTCGGTCTGGGCGGTGAAAACTCCAGCATTTCTGCGCAGTTCAACGGCAGCCCGGCTTCTGGTCTGGCGGTAAAACTGGCCAACGGTGCCAACGCCCTCGACACCGCCAAGGCGCTGCGCAAGACGATTGACGACCTCAAGCCGTTCTTCCCGCAAGGCATGGAAGTGGTATTCCCGTACGACACCACTCCGGTGGTGACCGAGTCGATCAAAGGTGTGGTTGAAACCCTGGTCGAAGCGATCGTGCTGGTGTTCCTGGTGATGTTCCTGTTCCTGCAGAACTTCCGCGCCACGGTCATCACCACGATGACGGTGCCGGTGGTATTGCTCGGTACGTTCGGCATCCTCGCGGCCTTCGGTTTCAGCATCAACACCCTGACCATGTTCGGTATGGTGCTGGCCATCGGTTTGCTGGTGGACGACGCCATCGTCGTGGTGGAAAACGTCGAGCGGGTGATGAGCGAAGAAGGCTTGTCACCGAAGGAAGCGACCAAAAAGTCCATGGGCCAGATCCAGGGCGCACTGGTCGGTATTGCGCTGGTGCTGTCGGCGGTACTGCTGCCGATGGCGTTCTTCAGCGGCTCCACCGGTGTGATCTACAAGCAGTTCTCGATCACCATCGTCTCGGCCATGGCCCTGTCGGTGATGGTGGCGCTGATCTTCACCCCGGCCCTTTGCGCGACCATGCTCAAGGCGATTCCGAAAGGTGAGCACGGCACGCCGAAAAAAGGTTTCTTTGGCTGGTTCAACCGCAATTTCGATCGCGGTGTGCAGAGCTACGAGCGCGGTGTCGGCAACATGCTGTCGCGCAAAGCACCGTACCTGCTGGCCTATCTGCTGATCGTGGTCGGCATGATCTGGCTGTTCACCCGCATTCCAACCGCGTTCCTGCCGGAAGAAGACCAGGGCGTACTGTTCGCCCAAGTCCAGACCCCGGCCGGTTCGAGTGCCGAGCGTACTCAGGTGGTGATCGACGAAATGCGCAGCTACCTGCTGGATAAAGAAGCAGGCGCAGTGTCCTCGGTGTTCACCGTAAACGGCTTCAACTTCGCCGGTCGCGGTCAGAGCTCTGGCCTGGCGTTCATCATGCTCAAGCCGTGGGATGAGCGTAACGCGGACAACAGCGTGTTTGCCCTGGCCCAACGTGCCCAGCAACACTTCTTCACTTTCCGCGATGCCATGGTGTTCGCTTTCGCCCCGCCTGCGGTACTGGAGTTGGGTAACGCCACCGGTTTCGACGTGTTCCTGCAAGACCGCGCCGGTATCGGTCACGACAAGCTGATGGAAGCGCGTAACCAGTTCCTCGGCCTCGCCGCTCAGAGCAAGGTGCTCTATCAGGTGCGTCCGAACGGCCTCAACGATGAACCGCAATACCATCTGGAAATCGACGACGAGAAAGCCCAGGCCCTTGGCTTGAGCCTCACCGACATCAACAGCACGCTGTCGATCTCCTTCGGTAGTAGCTACGTCAACGACTTCATCGATCGTGGTCGTGTGAAGAAGGTTTACGTACAAGGTCAGGCCGGTGCTCGCATGAGCCCTGAAGACCTGAAGAAATGGTACGTGCGCAACAACGCCGGGACCATGGTGCCGTTCTCCGCCTTCGCCAAAGGCGAGTGGATCTACGGTTCGCCGAAGCTGGCCCGTTACAACGGCGTAGAAGCGATGGAAGTGCTCGGCTCTCCGGCGCCGGGTTATTCCACCGGTGAAGCGATGGCCGAAGTCGAAGCGATTGCCAAGAAGCTGCCGGCCGGTGTCGGTATCTCCTGGACCGGTCTGTCCTATGAGGAACGTCTGTCGGGTTCGCAAGCACCGGCGCTGTACGCCCTGTCGCTGCTGATGGTGTTCCTGTGTCTGGCGGCGCTGTACGAGAGCTGGTCGATTCCGATCGCGGTTATGCTCGTGGTGCCGCTGGGGATCATCGGTGCGCTGCTGGCCACCAGCCTGCGTGGGCTGTCCAACGACGTGTACTTCCAGGTGGGGCTGTTGACGACCATCGGTCTGGCGGCTAAAAACGCCATTCTGATCGTCGAGTTCGCCAAGGAACTGCATGAACAGGGACGCAGCCTGCGTGATGCGGCAATCGAGGCCTGCCGCATGCGTCTGCGACCGATCATCATGACCTCGCTGGCCTTCGTCCTCGGTGTTGTACCGTTGGCGATTTCCACTGGCGCAGGTTCAGGCAGTCAACATGCGATCGGTACCGGCGTGATTGGCGGTATGCTCACGGCCACGATCCTGGCGATCTTCTGGGTCCCACTGTTCTTCGTTACGGTTTCGTCCATCGGCCAGCGTAAGATCGCTGACGAGGATGAAACGACTGAAACTCCTAAAGAGGCTGGCCAATGAGCAAGTCGCTACTCTCCATCGCAGTCGCCGCCTTCGTGCTGAGCGGTTGCTCGCTGATACCTGATTATCAGCAGCCTGAGGCTCCGGTCGCAGGTCAGTACCCGCAGGGGCCGGCCTATTCGCCGGCCCAGGCACCGGCACAAGCCGCTGCCGAGCAAGGCTGGAAGCAGTTTTTCCATGACCCGGCGCTGCAACAGCTGATCCAGGTGTCCCTGGAAAACAACCGCGACCTGCGTGTCGCGGCGCTGAACATCGACGCTTACGCGGCTCAATACCGCATCCAGCGTGCCGATCTGTTCCCGGCGGTATCGGCCAATGCCAGCGGCAGCCGTCAGCGTGTTCCGGCCCGTGCCTCGCAAACCGGCGAGTCGAGCATCACCAGCTCCTACTCCGCCACTGTCGGCATCAGCGCCTACGAACTCGACCTGTTCGGTCGCGTTCGCAGCCTGAGCGAACAAGCGCTGCAACAATACTTCGCCACCGAAGAAGCACGCCGCAGCACCCAGATCAGTCTGGTCGCCAGCGTCGCCAATGCTTACCTGACCTGGCAAGCGGACAAGGAACTGCTCAAGCTGACCCAGGACACCCTCGGTGCCTTCGAAGAAAGCTACAAGCTGACCAGCCGCAGCAACGAAGTCGGTGTGGCTTCGGCACTGGACCTGGCCCAGTCGCGCACCTCGGTCGAGAACGCTCGTGCACAACTGGCGCGTTACACCCGCCAGGTGGCGCAGGACGAAAACAGTCTGACCCTGCTGCTCGGCACTGGTATCCCGGCTAATCTGCAAACGGCCAAACCGCTGTCCGATGACCTGCTCAGCGACGTCCCGGCCGGTCTGCCTTCGGATCTGCTGCAACGTCGTCCGGACATTCTGCAAGCCGAGTACAACCTGAAAGCGGCCAACGCCAACATTGGCGCGGCCCGTGCCGCGTTCTTCCCGAGCATCAGCCTGACCGCCAACGCGGGCAGCCTGAGTCCGGACCTGTCCGGCCTGTTCAAGGGTGGTTCGGGGACGTGGTTGTTCCAGCCGCAGATCAACCTGCCGATCTTCAACGCCGGCAGCCTGCGCGCCAGCCTCGACTACGCCAAGATCCAGAAGGACATTGGCGTGGCGAACTACGAGAAGTCCATTCAAACGGCCTTCCAGGAAGTCGCCGACGGCCTCGCCGCCCGCCAGACCTACACCGAGCAGCTGCAAGCGCAGCGTGACTTCGTCGCGGCCAACCAGGATTACTACCGCCTGGCCGAACGTCGCTACCGCATCGGCGTCGACAGCAACCTGACGTTCCTCGATGCCCAGCGTCAGCTGTTCAGCGCGCAACAAGCGCTGATCACCGACCGCCTCGCGCAGCTGACCAGTGCGGTCAACCTGTACAAGGCCTTGGGCGGTGGCTGGAATGCGCAAACCGCGCAGAACGAACCGCTGAAAGAAGAAGCACCGAAGATGAAGTTGTTCTGATCATCGGCTGAATACAAGGAGCCCACCGATTGGTGGGCTTTTTGTTGCCTGGCAGAAAGGTGTGTTGTCTGGGCTGGCCCATTCGCGAGCAAGCTCGCTCCCACAGGGGAACGCATTCCAAATGTGGGAGCGAGCTTGCTCGCGAAGAGGCCCTCACAGACACCATAAAACCCAACTGAATCTTGCGTTCGATAATCGCCCAAAACCCGCTTTTACCAATTGAATCAAAACATCCGCGCCCCGCACCATTCGCTCCACAAAACCAATAACAACAGGTTCGACACCATGCTCCCGCGCCCTGCCCCGTCCGGCTGATTGCCGTCGTTTCACCTCTGAACACTTTTCATGTCTGCACCCCGAAAACCGGTGTCAGCGCACCTGTTCGCCTTAAAAAAACAAGAGAGACCCGAGCCCATGACAACCTCCCCTGCGCCTTACGCAATTCCCGGCCTGATCGCCCTGGCCCTGGCCGGCGCGGCGCTGCCCGCAGCGGCCGAAGAAGCCGGTTTCATCGAGGGCGCCAAGGTCAACCTCAACCTGCGCAACTTCTACATCAACCGTAACTTCACCAACCCGACCAAGGCTCAGGGCAAGGCTGAAGAGTGGACGCAGAGCTTTATCCTCGACGCCAAGTCCGGCTTCACCCAAGGCACCATCGGCTTCGGCATGGACGTGCTGGGCCTGTATTCGGTAAAGCTTGATGGCGGTAAAGGCACCGGCGGCACCCAGTTGCTGCCGCTGGACCATGACGGTCGTCCGGCGGACAACTTCGGCCGCACCAACGTCGCTTTCAAAGCCAAGCTTTCGCAGACCGAAGTGAAGGTCGGCGAGTGGATGCCGGTGCTGCCGATCCTGCGTTCGGACGATGGCCGCTCATTGCCACAGACCTTCCGTGGCGGGCAGATCACGTCCAAAGAAATCGACGGCCTGACCCTCTACGGCGGCCAGTTCCGCGCCAACAGCCCGCGCGATGACAGCAGCATGAGCGACATGTCGATGACCGGCAAAGCGGCGTTCACCTCTGATCGCTTCAACTTTCAGGGCGGTGAATACGTTTTCAACGAAAAACGCACACAGATCGGCCTGTGGAACGCCGAACTCAAGGACATCTACAGCCAGCAATACGTCAACCTGATCCACAGCCAGCCGCTGGGCGACTGGACGCTGGGCGCCAACCTCGGCTTCTTCTACGGCAAGGACGATGGCAGCGCCCGCGCCGGCGACCTCGACAACAAAACCTGGTCGGGGATGTTCTCGGCGAAGTACGGCGGCAACACCTTCTACGTCGGCCTGCAGAAACTCACCGGCGACAGCGCGTGGATGCGCGTCAACGGCACCAGCGGCGGCACGTTGGCCAACGACAGCTACAACGCCAGCTACGACAACGCGCAGGAACGTTCCTGGCAAGTACGCCATGACTACAACTTCGTCGCGCTGGGCATCCCCGGCCTGACGCTGATGAACCGCTATATCAGCGGCGACAACGTGCACACCGGGACGATCACCGACGGCAAGGAATGGGGCCGCGAATCGGAACTGGGCTACACCGTGCAGAGCGGCGCGCTGAAGGATCTGAACGTCAGATGGCGCAACTCGACCATGCGCCGGGACTTCAGCAATAACGAGTTCGACGAGAACCGCCTCATCGTTAGCTACCCGATCAGCCTCCTCTAAACACCGCTTTCAAACTGTAGGAGTGAGCCTGCTCGCGATAGCGGTGTGTCAGTGACATTTAAGGTGACTGACACACTGCTATCGCGAGCAGGCTCACTCCTAAATTTGAATCTGCGCCACTTGTCGGGAGAAGTGGCACTTTGCCGGCCGACAGATAAAGTGACAAAACCTGAAGGAGTCAGGTGCTTCACCTTTCCGCTTCCGTCGTCGTAGTCGGTCCTCAAGCTGGGAGCCAGGTTGTCATCGGAAGACACCATCGATCACTGGAGGACCACCTCAATGATCTCTCGTCTTGCAACACCCGACTGGGACGCCAAGGCGTACCAGCAGTTTTCCCGTCTCAGGCAACGCCCGGTCAATGAATTGCTCGACCGTGTTGACCTGCCAAATCCTCAACGCATTTACGACCTGGGCTGCGGCACCGGCATTGCCACGCAGTTGTTGGCCAAACGCTGGCCGCGCGCGCAGTTGCAGGGGATCGACAGCTCGGCACAGATGCTCGCAGAAGCGCGCTGTCTGCCGCTCAGGGCATCGTGGAAACACTGCGATCTGCTCGATTGGCAACCGGAGCAACCGGCAGATCTACTGCTCGCCGCCGCCGTGCTGCACTTTATCGATGGCCATGAAACGCTGTTGCCGCACCTGCTGGGTTATCTCAACCCGGGCGGCTGTCTGGCGGCGCACATGCCCGACTGGCGCGATGCGCTGTGGTATCGGCTGATGCTCGACACTCTCGAAAATGGCGGCCCCGGCGGCACGCCAATGGGCACACCTGAACTGCGCCAGCGCATGGCCGCGCGGCCGTTGTTGGCACTGGAGGATTACTACCGTTTGCTCGCGCCCATGACCACGTCGCTGGATATCTGGGAGACCGAGCAGTTGCAGGTGGTTGACGGCAAATCGCCAATTTATGACTGGGTGAAGGTCTCGGCGCTGCGGCCGGTGGTGCAGGCGCTGGATTCAGCGGAACAGGCGCGGTTTATCTATCACTACCTGATGCGGGTGCATAAGCATTATCCGCAGGAGGGGGATGGGCATACGTTGTTTGCGTTCAAGCGGATATTCATCGTTGCCACGGTTTGAATGAGTTGTGCTGATTGATGCGCAACGGCGTCTGCCCCCTTCGCGAGCAAGCTCGCTCCCACATTGGAATGCATTTCCCTGTGGGAGCGAGCTTGCTCGCGAAGGCGTAATTTCTGGCGCCATCAATCCCTGGATTCAACACCCAGTTCGTCCCACACCGACTCCGCCAGATGGAAAGTGGCATTCGCCGCCGGAATCCCGCAGTAAATCGCACTCTGCATGATCACTTCCTTGATCTCACCCCGGCTCACGCCGTTATTGGCTGCCGCACGCAGGTGCAGTTTGAGCTCGCCCTCGCGGTTCATGCCGATCAGCATGGCGATAGTGATCAAACTGCGCGTGTGCCGAGGCAAGCCCGGTCGCGTCCAGATATCGCCCCACGCATGCCGGGTGATCATTTCCTGAAACTCCGAGTTGAACTCGGTCAGCGTGGTCAGGCTGCGATCGACATGCGCATCGCCCAACACCGCGCGGCGTACCTGCATGCCGTCGTCGTAACGTTGTTTCTCGTCCACAAAAACTTCCTCACTTAGCCCGCAAAAACGCTAACACACGATCACTGAAGTCCGCGCCAGCCTGCACGTTTGACAGATGCGCCGCATAGAACTCGGCGTATTCGGCGCCGCGTACATGCTCCTCAATGAAATGCCCACCGGCCGGCGGCGTCACCGCATCTTCAGTGCCGGCGATCACCAGCAACGGCACGTTGATCGACGCCAGTTGCTCACGGAAATCGGCATCACGCACCGCTGCGCAGTTAGCCGCATAACCTTGCGGCGACGTCGCCGCGAGCATGTCGGTAATCTGCTTGGCCGCTGCCGGATGCGCCGCCGAAAAGTCCGGGGTAAACCAGCGGGCAATCGAAGCATCACGCAGGGCCACCATCGCTGCCGCACCGTCACGCAGCACGGTTTCGATGCGTGGATTCCACACCGACGGATCGCCGATCTTTGCCGCGGTGTTGCAGACGATCAGCTTGTGCAGCCGATGCCCGGCATTGATCCCCAGCCACTGACCGATCAGGCCTCCCATCGACAGCCCGCAGAAATGCGCACGCTCGATGTGCAGCGCATCCAGCAAGCCGAGCACGTCGTGACCGAGCTGCTCGATGCTGTAAGGCCCCGGCGTCACCAGCGATTTGCCGTGGCCCCGGGTATCGAAACGCAGCACGCGAAAATGCTCGGTAAACGCCGGCATCTGCGCGTCCCACATGTGCAGATCAGTGCCTAGCGAGTTGGAGAGCACCAGCACCGGCGCATCGACCGGGCCCTCGATTTGATAATGCAGTTCGCCATCGGCGAGTTGAACGAAAGCCACAGCCCTCTCCTTTCAGACAGACAATGCGTTGTGTTCGGCCACCGCGCGCTCGACCCAGGTTTTTGCCTGGCCGAGGTAATGAGCGGGGTTCAAAAGTTGATCGAGTTCAGCGCTGCTCAACTCGGCGGTGACTTGCGGTTCGTCACCGAGCACGGCGCGCAAATGGCGCTGCTCGGCCACCGCGCGTTTGCAGCATTGTTCGAGCAGGTGATGCGCGGCGTCGCGGCCGACACGCTGGGCAAGGACGATGCTGACGGCTTCGGCCAACACCAGCCCCTGAGTCAATTCGAGGTTGCGGGCCATGCGTGCGGCGTCGACTTCCAGACCGTCGGCGAGCAAGCGTGCCTGTTGCAGCGAACCGGAAACGAGGCAGCAAATCTCCGGCAGGGTTTCCCATTCGGCATGCCACAGACCGAGGCTGCGCTCGTGCTCCTGGGGCATCGCGCTGAACAGCGTCGAGACCAGACCCGGCACCCGCGTCGCTGCGCCGATCAACACCGCCGCGCCCACCGGGTTGCGTTTGTGCGGCATGGTCGACGAACCACCCTTGCCCGGTGCCGATGGCTCGAACACCTCAGCCGCTTCAGTCTGCATCAACAGGCTGATGTCGCGGCCGAATTTGCCCAGGCTGCCGGCGATCAAACCCAGCACCGCGCCGAACTCGACCACGCGATCACGCTGGGTGTGCCACGGCTGTTCCGGCAAGGTCAGTTGCAGTTCTTCAGCCAGCGCTTCGGCAATCGGCAAGGCCTGTTCGCCCAACGCGGCGAGGGTTCCGGAAGCGCCACCGAATTGCAGCACCAGCAAACGCGGCTTGAGTTCACGCAAGCGCTGACGGCTGCGAGTCACAGCGCCCAGCCATCCGGCGATTTTCATGCCGAGGGTTACCGGTGTCGCATGTTGTAGCCACGTGCGCCCGGCCAACGGCGTCGCCGCATGACGTTGCGCCTGGATCGCGAGGGAATCAGCGAGTTGCGCGAGATCGTTCTCGATCAACTCAAGCGCCTGACGCAATTGCAACACCAGTCCGGAATCCATCACGTCCTGACTGGTCGCGCCCAAATGCACATAACGTTCGGCTTCAGCGTCGCGGGCAGCAATCTGCTTGCCCAATGCCTTGACCAGCGGAATCGCCGAATTGCCGGCCGTGGCGATCGCCTCGCCCAGCGCCGCGAAGTCATACAGACCAGCGCTGCATGCCGCCGCAATCGGTGCCACAGCGGAGGCTGGAATCAATCCGACCCGCGCCTCGGCCCGGGCCAACGCGGCTTCGAAGTCGAGCATGGCCTGCACGCGGCCCTGATCGCAGAACACCTCACGCATATCGCGGGCAGTGAAATAGGCATCGAACAATTGATTGCCCGGTCGCTGAGTCATAAACAGTCCTTGCCGGCGCGGGCCGTGACGACCCGCGCACTTCGGGTTAAAGATCGTGGTGCAAATACGCCGCCTGTTTCGGCAAGCGCAGACTGAACAGGAAGGCGATCGCCATCATGGCCGTAACGTACCAGTAGAAGGAGTTTTCCATGCCGATGTTCTTCAGGCTCAGGGCGACGAATTCCGCCGAACCGCCGAAGATCGCGTTCGCCACCGCATAGGCGAGACCAACGCCAAGTGCACGGACTTCCGGCGGGAACATTTCGGCTTTTACCAGGCCGCTGATCGAGGTGTAGAAACTGACAATCGCCAGCGCCACGGTGATCAATACAAACGCGAGGAACGGACTGCTGACGCTTTTCAGGCTCAACAGAATCGGCACGGTGAACAGCGTACCGAGCGCGCCGAACCAGAGCATCGAGTTACGTCGGCCGATCTTGTCGGCAAGCATGCCGAACAGCGGCTGCATGCACATATACAGGAACAGCGCACCGGTCATGATGTAGCTCGCGGTCTTGGCGTGCATGCCGGCGGTGTTGACCAGGTACTTCTGCATGTAGGTAGTGAAGGTGTAGAAAATCAGCGAACCACCGGCGGTGTAACCGAGCACGGTGATGAACGCGGCTTTGTGATCGCGGAACAGTGCGCTGATGCTGCCAGCGTCTTTATGCGCGCGGGTTTCCTTGTTGGTGGTTTCTTTCAGGCTGCGACGCAGGAACAGCGAAATCAGCGCCGCCACCGCACCGACCACAAACGGAATCCGCCAGCCGTAGGCACGCAGGTCTTCTTCGGTGAGGAATTGCTGCAGGACCACCACCAGCGACACCGCCAGCAGTTGTCCGCCGATCAGGGTCACGTACTGGAACGAGGCGAAAAATCCACGCTGGCCCTTGAGGGCAACTTCGCTCATATAGGTCGCGGTGGTGCCGTACTCGCCGCCGACCGACAGGCCTTGCAGCAAGCGCGCGAACAACAGCAGGACCGGTGCCCAGACGCCGATGTCCTTATAGGTTGGCAAGCAGGCAATCAGCAACGAGCCGAAGCACATCATCAGAATCGAGATGAGCATCGAATTCTTGCGCCCGTGCTTGTCGGCGACCCGGCCGAAAATCCAGCCACCAATCGGGCGCATCAGGAAGCCGGCGGCGAACACGCCAGCGGTATTGACCAGTTGCACCGTCGGGTTGTCGGAGGGGAAGAACGCCGGGGCGAAATAGATCGCGCAGAAGGCGTAGACGTAGAAGTCGAACCATTCGACGAGGTTGCCAGACGAGGCGCCGACAATGGCAAAGATGCGCTTGCTGCGCTCTTCACCGGTGTAATGGGAGGTGGTCGTTGTCATTGTTTTTCACTCGATAGGGACAGTGAGAGTCTAGACATACTTTGCAACAGTCCCGTTCCACATCCTACATCGGTCGTTCCCACGCTCCGCGTGGTAACGCATCCGGTGACGCTCCGCGTCACAGTGGACGCGGAGCGTCCATGGCGGCATTCCCACGCAGAGCGTGGGAACGATCATGTAGGTGCTGCCGAAGGCTGCGATCTTTTGATTTTAATAATCGAAGAACACCGTCTCGGCGTCGGTGCCCTGCAGAATCACATTCCACTGGTAAACACCCGAGGCATCCTGCTTGGCCAGCAACGTACTACGACGTTCAGCCGGCACACATTCCAGCAATGGATCATCAACGTTGGCCGGCTCGCCCTCAAAGTAGATCCGCGTCAGCAAGTGCTTCACCAACCCGCGGGCAAACACCAGCACCACCAGATGCGGCGCCTGGGTCGAACCTTTCAGGCCCTCAACCGTGCCCGGTTTGATCGTGGTGAAACGGAAGCGCCCTTCAGCGTCCACCGGCACCCGGCCAAAACCTTCAAAGTGCGGATCGAGCGGTTTGTCCTGCTCGTCTTCCGGGTGGTCGTATTTGCCGGCAGCGTTGGCCTGCCAGACTTCGAGCATGGCGTCGTTGACGACATCGCCGTTGCCATCCACCACTTGCCCGGTAATTGCCACGCGCTCGCCAAGGGTTTGCTCGACGGTGAGGTCTTCACGGTTCAGCCAAGTCAGGCCGATGTGGTAGTACGGCCCGACGGTGTGGGACGTGGTCGCAGTCAGCGTCATCTTATTTCTCCATCGGCGTGGCTTCACGCCCGCGCAGCACGATGTCCCAGCGATAACCGAGGGCGTAGGACGGAATGGTTTTTTCCAGATCGAAACTGGCGATCAGGCGTTCCTTGGCCGAGGTGTCCGGCACGCAGTTGTAGATCGGGTCGTAGGCCAGCAGCGGATCGCCCGGGAAATACATTTGCGTGACCAGACGCGTGAGGATGCTCGGCCCGAACAGCGAGAAGTGGATATGCGCCGGGCGCCAGGCGTTGTGGTGGTTACCCCAAGGGTAGGCGCCGGGCTTGATGGTCTGGAACTGATACCAGCCATCGGCGTCGGTGACGGTGCGGCCGGTACCGGTGAAGTTCGGGTCCAGCGGCGCGTCGTGCAGGTCGCGCTTGTGGTTATAGCGGCCGGCAGCGTTGGCCTGCCAGATCTCCACCAGAATCCCCGGCACCGGCAGACCGTTTTCGTCGAGCACGCGGCCGTGAATGATGATGCGTTCGCCCTGCGGCTCGCCTGCATGCTGGGCGGTCAGGTCGTTATCGGTGTCGCCTACGCGCTCGGCGCCGATGGTCGGCCCGGTGATTTCCGACAGCGAGTGCGGCAGAAACACCAATGGCTTGGACGGCGAGCGCAGGTTGGTGGATTGATACGTCGGGTGCAGGTACTCAGGCTGAGTGCCTTCCTGCGGACGACGGTAACCAGGCTTGTCAGACATGTCGCTTTCCTCTGTTCTATTTCGTCACGGCTTGCGTCAGACGCGTTCGATGGCCAGGGCCAGACCTTGGCCGACACCGACACACATGGTCGCCAGACCTTTCTTGCCACCGGTCTTTTCCAACTGATGCAGTGCGGTCAGCACCAGACGCGCACCGCTCATGCCCAACGGGTGACCAAGGGCAATCGCCCCGCCGTTCGGGTTGACCTGCGCAGCGTCATCGGCAAGACCCAGTTCGCGCAGCACCGCCAAACCCTGGCTGGCAAACGCTTCGTTGAGTTCGATAACGTCGAAATCGCTGACCGCGACGCCCAGGCGCTCGATCAATTTGCGCACCGCCGGCACCGGGCCGATGCCCATCACCCGAGGTGCGACACCAGCGCTGGCCATGCCGAGCACTTTGGCGCGGGCGGTCAGGCCATGTTTTTTCACCGCGTCGGCGGAGGCGAGAATCAGTGCAGCAGCACCGTCGTTGACCCCGGAAGCATTACCGGCGGTAACAGTTTTGTCCGGGCCGTTGACTGGCTTCAGCTTGGTCAGTGCTTCGATCGTGGTATCGGCACGAGGATGTTCGTCCTGGCTGACTACGGTTTCGCCCTTCTTGTGGGCAATCCGTACTTCAACAATTTCTTCGGCGAAGTAACCAGCAGCCTGCGCGACAGCAGTGCGTTGCTGGCTGCGCAGGGCAAAAGCGTCCTGATCGGCGCGCGACACTTTATAGTCGTCGGCGACGTTGTCAGCGGTCTGTGGCATCGCATCGACGCCATACTGCGCCTTCATCAACGGGTTGATGAAACGCCAGCCGATGGTGGTGTCTTCCAGCTTCATGTTGCGCGAAAACGCCGCGTCCGCCTTGCCCATCACGAACGGCGCGCGGGACATCGACTCGACACCGCCGGCAATTGCCAACTCCATCTCGCCGCTGGCGATGGCGCGGAATGCGGTGCCGATCGCGTCCATGCCCGAAGCGCAAAGACGATTGAGCGTCACGCCCGGTACGCTTTCCGGCAGGCCCGCCAGCAGCAGGGCCATACGCGCAACGTTGCGGTTGTCTTCGCCGGCCTGGTTGGCGCAACCGAGGAAGACTTCGTCGATGGCATTCCAGTCCACCGATGGATTGCGTTCCATCAGGGCCTTGATCGGCACAGCGGCCAGGTCATCGGCGCGGACGGCGGACAAGCCGCCGCCGAAACGGCCGATCGGGGTGCGAATCGCGTCGCAGATATAAACGTCACGCATCATGCTTCTCCCGGTGCCTGGCCGTGGGCGGCGGCAGTACGCGCTTCGAGATCGCGCAGCGCAGTCAGTTCGACTTCAGTCGGTTCAGCAGTGTTTTCAACATGCTCGGCAAAACGAATCGCCCAACCGGTGGCCGCGACCACTTGCTCGCGGGTCACGCCCGGGTGCAGCGCGGTGACCACGAATTCGTGGGTGCCTTCTTCCGGCTCCATGATGCACAGGTCGGTGATGATCCCGACAGGCCCGGCGCCCGGCAGGCCCAGACGTTTGCGCGAGTCGCCGCCTTCGCCGTGACCAACCGAGGTGATGAAGTCGAGCTTGTCGACAAACGAGCGCGCCGACTGTTTAAGGATGATCAATACGCTTTTCGCCGAACCGGCAATTTCCGGCGCGCCACCGGCACCCGGCAGACGCACTTTCGGCGAGAAGTAATCGCCAACCACGGTGGTGTTGATGTTGCCGAAACGGTCGACCTGCGCAGCACCGAGGAAACCAACGTCAATGCGTCCGCCCTGCAACCAATAGCGAAAAATCTCACCGGTCGGTACGACGGTGTCAGCGGTTTCAGCGAGTTCGCCGTCACCAATGGACAGCGGCAACACGCTCGGCTTGGCGCCAATCGGACCCGATTCATAGATCAGCACCACGTCCGGCGAAGAAGTCAGGCGCGCGAGGTTGGCGGCTTTCGACGGCAGGCCGATACCGACGAAGCACACCGAGCCGTTCTTCAGGCGACGGGCCGCCGCGACGGTCATCATTTCATTGGTGGTGTAAGTCATTACTTGGCCTCCGAAGCAGCGGCCAACTTGGCCTGGAACGCGCTGAAGTCAGCGCAGCCATGGATGTATTCGTTGATCCACGCGGTAAACGTCTCACGGTCACGGGCGATCGGATCCCACGCCTGGTAGAAACGATTGTCACGCTCGGTGTAACCGTGGGCGTAGGACGGATGTGCGCCGCCGGGTACGTGGCAGACCGCGCTCAAGGCCCAGGTCGGCAGCACGCAGGCATTCATCGGCGCGTTGAGGTCGTCGACAATCTCTTCCACGGTGACGATGCAGCGTTTGGCCGCCAGTGCCGCTTCTTTCTGCACACCGAGGATGCCCCACAGCAGCACGTTGCCCTGGCGGTCGGCTTTCTGGGCGTGGATCACGGTCACGTCCGGGCGCACCGACGGCACCGCCGCCAGCACTTCACCGGTGAACGGGCAGGTCACGGTTTTGATCAGTGGATTGACCTTCGGCAGGTCGGAACCGGCATAGGCACGCAGCACCGCGAACGGCAGGCCGGATGCGCCAGCGACGTAGGCATTGGCCAGGTCGGCATGGCTGTGCTCTTCGATTTCGAGAGCATGCGGCCATTGCTTCTCGACCGCGTCACGCAGGCGGTGCAGCGAACCGACGCCCGGGTTGCCGCCCCAGGAGAAAATCAGTTTGCGTGCGCAACCCGCGCCGATCAGTTGGTCGTAGATCAGGTCAGGTGTCATCCGCACCAGCGTCAGATCTTTCTTGCCCTGACGAATGATTTCATGACCCGCTGCCGTAGGGATCAGGTGAGTGAAGCCTTCGAGTGCGACGGTGTCACCGTCGTTGACGAATTGCTTCACCGCGTCGTGCAGCGAAAGGATCTCAGCCATGGAGCGGGCTCCTGTTTTTGTAATGAATCGCCAGTGATAAAAAGGCGCGAGGTTCAGCGCCGGAGTCACTGCAGATTAAGCCTGGGGAAATGGCCAAACAATCCGATAATCGACTGAGTGTTCGTTTATCGAACAGATTGTTGTCAGCCTATCGGTTCGTGTTTTGATTGATCGTTCCCACGCTCCGCGTGGGAATGCAGCCCGGGACGCTCCGCGTCCCAAAGCAGACGCAGAGCGTCTATTGAGGCGTTCCCACGCAGAGCGTGGGAACGATCATGCGCTGATACTCAGGTCGCATCCGCATGACTGACCATGCCTTTGATCACCACCGCCGTGGTGGCCAACGCCGCCGGAATCACCAACGCCGTCAACACCTGCTCGAAATTCCAGCCCAGGCCCAGCAACGTTGCGCCCATCCACGCCCCGAGAATCGCGCCAAAGCGGCCGATGCCCAGCATCCACGAGACCCCGGTCGCCCGCCCTTGGGTCGGATAAAACCGCGCCGCCAGCGACGGCATCGCCGATTGCGCGCCGTTCACGCACATCCCCGCCACCAGCACCAAGGTCGCCAGCAAGGTAATGTTGCCCAGGCTCTGCCCGACCGCGTAGGCAAACACCCCGGCCAACAGGTAGAAAATGCCGATGACCTTGTGCGGATTGAAGCGGTCCATCGCCCATCCCACAGCGACCGCGCTCAACACCCCGCCGAACTGGAACAACGCGCCAATAAATGCGGCTTGCTCCATGCTCGCACCGCTGTCACGCATCAGCGTCGGCAACCAACTGGTCAGCAGATAAACAATCACCAGCCCCATGAAGTAGGTTAGCCACAGCAGCAAGGTGCCGGTGCTGTAAGTGCCGGAGAAGATCACCGCGAACACGTTGCGCGCCTTGACGGTTTTCTGTTCCGGTACGCTGAAGCTCGAGGCCTGAGCGACGGTGACCGGGTCGATCGGCGCCAGGGTCTTGCGCACTTTGTCCGTGCCACGATTGCGCACCACCAGATAACGCGCCGACTCCGGCAACCAGAACAGCAGCACCACGGCGAGGATCAGCGGCAGGATCCCGCCGATCAGCAGCAGACTGTGCCAGCCGAACGCCGGAATCAGCTTGGCGGAAATAAACCCGCCACCGGCCATACCGAGGTTGAAACCGCAGAACATGCTGGTTACCAGCAGCGATTTCTTGCGCTCCGGGGTGTATTCCGAGAGCAGTGTGGTGGCATTCGGCATCCCCGCCCCCAGTCCCAGACCGGTCAGGAAGCGCAGCACCAGTAGCTGTTCAACGTTGCTGCTGTACGCCGACGCCAGGCTGAAGGCACCGAACAGAACCACCGCGCCAACGAGTACCACTTTGCGCCCGAAGCGGTCAGCCAAAGGGCCAGAGCCGAGTGCTCCGAAGACCATGCCGATCAGCGCGGCACTCATCACCGGGCCAAGGCTGGCCCGGTCGATGCCCCAATCCTGCGACAGCGCCGGGGCAATAAACCCCATCGCGGCGGTGTCGAGGCCATCGAGAAAGACAATCAGGAAACACAGAATCACCACGCGCCACTGATAGCGCGAGATCGGTTGGGCATTGATGAAGGTCTGCACGTCGAGGCAGTTACCCACAGCGGACTGAGGCTGGTTCATTATTTTTATTCCACGCAAAAAACGCAGTCGAACGGCGGCCGGCCAGAGAGCGGCACGGTCACAAGAATAGAAGGTCTGGATCAGGCGTTGCGGTGAACCCGGCAACAGCGGATGGGGCGGAGACAGTCGGAGAGCATGCGCATGGTGAGTTGCCTCTTGTCATTAT
Organism: Pseudomonas sp. H1_D05; assembly: GCF_054682705.1. NCBI lineage: Bacteria > Pseudomonadati > Pseudomonadota > Gammaproteobacteria > Pseudomonadales > Pseudomonadaceae > Pseudomonas > Pseudomonas sp. H1_D05. The sequence goes on along the minus strand of NZ_CP162825.1, from coordinate 3,338,977 downwards.
TATGGGAGTCGGCAGTCCGGCGGGCTCATTCACATCAGCGCCGGATGACGCTGCCGCGACATTAATGATCCGAGGGTTTTAGCGTCAATTCGATAAACGCAACACTGTGCGTTTATCGAACACTTCATCAGGCAAACAACTGCGCACTGAGGTCGCGACTGGCGCTGAGCAGGCCCGGCAGGAAGCGCTGCTCCAGCTCGGTACGACTGACGCGACCGGCGTGGGTGCTGACGTTGAGCGCTGCCACCACCTGGCCAGACGCGTCGTAGACCGGCACGGCAATCGAACGCAGGCCTTGTTCCAGTTCCTGATCGACGATGCACCAGCCTTGCTGCCGCACTTCCTGCAGGCATTCGAGCAACGCGTCGGGGGTGTGAATCGTGCGGCTGGTCTTGGCGACCAATTCGGCGTGATCGAGGTATTCACGCAGCGAGGTGTCATCAAGTGCTGCCAGCAGAATCCGCCCCATCGACGTGCAATACGCTGGCAGGCGACCGCCCACCGACAGGTCCACCGAAATCAGCCGCTGAGTGGTCGCCGAGCGGGCGATGTAGAGAATGTCGTCGCCCTCCAGCGTGGCCATGTTGCAGGCTTCGTGCAGTTGTTCGCTCATGCGGTCGAGGTACGGCTGAGCGGACACTGCCAACGGCGTCGACGACAGATAGGCGTGGCCAAGTGTCAGCACTTTGGGCAGCAAGGAATAGGTGCGTCCGTCAGTGGTGGCATAGCCAAGTTTGATTAGCGTATGCAGGCAACGACGCACGGCGGCGCGGGGAATCTCGGTGCGGTGGCTGATTTGGGCGATAGTCAGATGGCGCTTGCGCTCCTGAAACGCCTGCACCACCGCCAGACCACGAGCCAGCGAAGTCATGAAGTCCGGATCACCGGTCAGCGCCTGGATACGTTTGGCCGGCGAGGCGACGATCGGCGGCGCCACAGAGGTGAAGGAGTTGCGCATTTGATCGTTCATTTCTTGTCCTTTTATCCGGCACGGATCAATGGGCTATAGAAGCGGCTCGCCGACAAATGCACAAGCGTCGGGCTGCAAGATTGGGCGATTATCGAACCGTCGACCGATAATCGCAATCAGCTGTTGGGATGGCGTCTAGCTATTTATAGGGCAAGCCAAACTTTGCGATTATCAGAATCACAGCTTTAGTTGTCCGACTAAATGGCGCCAAAAACAGATCACCCACCCAATAAGGGCCAACACGCACTTCAACTAGTAACAAAAGTTGCGAGTCACAAAACAATCACACATCCGGAACCGTTTTTAACTTGGCAAAGATAGTCATTCCTGAATCGACCGCTATAATGCAGCTCAGTGGCACCTCGTTTTTAATCGCGGAGGTCGTCACCCGCTGCGGCGATGTCCATCGCCAACAGCCCGGCCAGCGCCTGACGCGAATCACTCATGCAACGCCTGCGCTCGCTGAAACAGGAAACTGATGCTGCGTCAGTTTTTATCTGGTGCCGTAGCCGCCTGTAACACGGAAGTCTTGATCGCCCCACCGTTTACACCAATGCCTGTCCGGGCGTTGAACTCGCGGTGGCTCCGTTCAACCGATTCGTTGCAGTGCGTTTCACCAGACACTTAACTCAACTCATACAGGTAGCACTGTGACGAAAGACGAACTGCGCGCGGAACTTGAGCGCCAGGAACAACGTTACAAGGAAGTTTACGGCGGGGAAGTCACCACCTACGCCGCTCAGCCCGAACCGGAACGCAAAGCATGGCGTAAACGCCCTACCGTTCAGGATCAGGTCTTCAAGCAGGAAATCGAAAAGATCGAAAAGGAACTCAAAGCCGAAGAGCCTTGAGCGACGTTTTTCGGATCTTCTGAAGGTTTGCGTCCACACCGGTTACAAGCGCGGTGGAACGACGATGCCTTGCGCGCCCGCTACCCGCGGGCAGCGGCTATCACCTGGTCTGGCTGACTGAGGGCGGGCGTCCTACAGGTTTCAGAGATATTTCAGACAAGCGTTTGAGACGTCTGCGCATCGGTAAATCCGCTTGTGAAAAGAGCTTTTTATCAAGCAAATCAATCACTTGTAAAACCATGCGGCACGCTTGGTTTTCATGCGCTGCAACAAATTAAATGGAAGAAGTGTGTAACCGATGAGCAGGTAGGGGATCGATTTCCAGTCTTTTCTGGCATAATCGCGCCCCCTTACGACCGGGTCAGAAAACCTTCATGATCGATTTATTCAGCGGACTGGATGCTTGGGTGCTTGTGAGCCTCTTGCTCGCCCTGACGTTTGTCCTCGCCTTCGAGTTCATCAATGGATTTCATGACACCGCTAACGCGGTAGCCACTGTTATCTACACCAAAGCCATGCCGCCCCACCTGGCGGTCTTCTTCTCCGGTGTGTTCAATTTCCTCGGCGTGCTGCTGGGCGGCGTTGGCGTGGCGTATGCCATTGTCCATTTGCTGCCGGTTGAGCTGCTGATCAATGTGAACACCGGCCATGGCCTGGCGATGGTGTTCTCGTTGCTCGCCGCGGCAATCGCCTGGAACCTGGGCACCTGGTACTTCGGTATCCCGGCTTCCAGCTCGCACACCCTGATCGGCTCGATCCTCGGTGTCGGCCTGGCCAACGCCCTGATCAACGACATTCCGTTGGCCGACGGCGTGAACTGGCAAAAAGCGATCGACATCGGCGCCTCGCTGGTGTTCTCGCCAATGGCCGGCTTCCTGATCGCCGCGCTGATCCTGATCGGCCTGAAGTGGTGGCGTCCGCTGTCGAAGATGCACAAGACACCGGAACAACGCCGCAAGATCGACGACAAGAAGCATCCACCGTTCTGGAACCGTCTGGTTCTGGTGATTTCGGCGATGGCCGTGAGCTTCGTGCACGGCTCCAACGATGGCCAGAAAGGCATCGGCCTGATCATGCTGGTGCTGATCGGTATCGTGCCTGCGCAGTTCGTTCTCGACCTGAACAGCACCACCTATCAGATCGAACGCACTCGCGACGCGACCCTGCACCTGAGCCAGTTCTACCAGCGCAACGCCGATTCGCTGGGTGAATTCCCGGCCTTGGGCAAGAGCGTGGAAGGCGACCTGCCGGAGAAATTCCGCTGCAACCCGCAGCAGACCGAACCGACCATCAGCGCCCTGCTGCACACGCTTAAAGGCGTAGCGGACTACCATTCGCTGTCGTCCGACAGCCGCATCGAAGTGCGTCGTTACCTGCTCTGCCTGGACGACACCGCGAAGAAGGTTGGCAAGCTGCCTGGCCTGGAAGCCCGTGAAAAGGCTGACCTCGACAAGCTGCGCAAAGACCTGACCACCACCACCGAATACGCCCCGTTCTGGGTGATTCTGGCGGTCGCACTGGCTCTGGGCCTGGGCACCATGGTTGGCTGGAAACGCGTGGTGCTGACCATCGGTGAGAAGATCGGCAAGCAGGGCATGACCTATTCCCAGGGCATGTCGGCGCAGATCACTACTGCCAGCTTGATCGGTATGGCCAATATTTTCAGCCTGCCGGTGTCGACCACTCACGTTCTGTCTTCGGGCGTGGCGGGCACCATGGTCGCCAACAAGAGCGGCCTGCAGGGTGGCACGGTTCGCACCATTCTGTTGGCTTGGGTGTTGACCTTGCCGGCGACGGTTGCGCTGTCGGCCGGGTTGTTCTGGCTGGCGTCGAAGGCGCTGGGTAGTTGATAGATAGCGGTACTTGAGAAAGGCGCGATTCGAGAGGATCGCGCCTTTTTTTGTGTTTGGGGTTTTGGGATTGGGGGCATATCCGTTGCTGCGGGTGCTGCCGCTGGCGGTTTCGCTCTTACAGCGACTCACTTTTCCAGACGCCGAAAAGTAAGCAAAAGGCTTTGCCCCGGCGTACGGCACTTCGCTGAGGCTCAGTGTTCCCTCGCTACGGTGTCCATCCGGGGGCATCGCCTACGGTTTGCTTCGCTGCACCTCCTCTCGATGTATGCGGCTACGCCGCACGGCGCTACGCGCCTACCCCCGGATGAACACCTACGCTCGGCCTGCCGATGGGGCAAAAGATCAAGAGCCGAAGCTAGATCACAAGCCAGATCACAAGCCAGATCACAAGCCCCTCACCCTAGCCCTCTCCCGGAGGGAGAGGGGACTGATCGAGGTGTTTGGGCGAAGTACGCCGACGTGAAATACCGAGCCGAACTCAGATTATGAAACAGATCAAAAGCCCCTCACCCTAGCCCTCCCGAAACGTCGGACCGCCCGTAGGGAGAGGGGACTGACCGTGGTGTTTGGCAGAGCTACGCCGACGTGCGATACCGTGTTGAACTCAGGTTTTGAAACAGATCAAAAGCCCCTCACCCTGGCCCTCCCGAAACGTCGGACCGCCCGTAGGGAGAGGGGACTGATCGAGGTGTTTGGGGGAGGTACGCCGACGTGCGGTACCGCGTCGAACTCAGGCTTTGAAAAGCACACAAATCGGCCCCTCTCCCACCGGGAGAGAGCTGGGGTGAGGAGCGAATCCAACACAAACCCAAAGCCGAACACCCGCTTTTCACCACTCAATAGGCCGAGTGTCAGCTCGCCTGCTCTTGATCTTGATCTGTAAAGCGACGTCGGAAGGCTGAGTGGAGGGATTGATCCGGGCGTGGGAGCGCAGCGACCGTTTGGCGAAGCCAAACACAGCGAGAGGAGGTGCAGCGAAGCAAACCGTAGACGCTGCGCCCGGATCGATCCCGCAGCGAAGGAACCCCGAGCCCCAGCGAGCGGGCCGCACGTAGGAGCAAGCGTTTTTTGCTTACTTTTTTTGGCGTTTGAAAAAAAGTGAGTCGCCGTAAGGGCGAAACCCTAAGCAGCCGTTACCGCAGCAACGGATATTCACAAAGCCCACCCACAACTTGGTCGGCCCAAAGGCCGCCAAGACACAAAAAAAAGGGGCAACCGAAGTCGCCCCAAAATGCCTTGCGTGCTCATCAATCCAGAAGAATCACTTCTTGCGCTTATTCGCATCCTTCCAGATAAAAAATCCAAACCCTGCAAAAAACAGAACCATCAGCCCTACAGTCAGGACCCCGGCAAACACCACGTTATCGAAAAACATGACTGGCCTCCTGGCCCCTGCTCTGCTGCGATGGGACTAAGTTACCAAACACACAGGCGCACAAATTGACCGGGATCAATACCAGCAACGAAGGAGGATAAAGGAGGGAAATTAAATGACCTGCATCAACGGATGCAGGGGGAGATCAACGCTTTTTCGGCTTGTTTTTCGACTTTTTCTTGGCTTTTCCCAGCGGCATAGCCTGTTCGAACGCTTGGCGCACCTCGTTCAGGCGCTTCTCTTTAATGTCATGCACACGCTTGGCGCGCTCAGTGCTGAGGTCAATCAGTTTGTCGTCTTGGCTCATGGCGTCAGTACATCACTTGAAAGAATCACAACTGCCACATCAGCGGCAGGACTGCGCCAATAATGCAGCCTCAGACGCGCGCTGACCAGCCGGCGCGCCCCACGCGGTACAGCGACTCAAATCTCGATATCGACCCACAAGCCCTGACGCGGCTGATCTTCCATCAGCGGCACCACCGGCACGGTATTGTCGGCATTCAGTTCGGTACCGGGCACCGCCAGGTGTTCTTCCGGGTCTTCGTCGGCTTCGCGACGGCGTCGATCACGCTCCTGCTGACGGCGTTGTTCTTCACGCGCCAGCAGACGATCCTCTTCCGGATCGCGCTTTTGCAGATCGATCGTGCTTTCGTTGGAGCTTTCCTGCACCGGCACCACCGGAGGAATGTCCGGCCGCTGGCGGATCGGATCCTGCTGGGAAGTGATCGGCACAGCGCTCAGAGGGAGCATCGGTGGCAACATATAAAGGGTCTCCTGTCTGCAGGCTATCGGCTGCGGCAAAGGCGCCTTGAGCCACTGGTCGAAAATCTGTGACGCACTTGGCACGTGCAGGAGCTGCCGAAGGCTGCGATCTTCATCAGACAGCTCAAACCTCAAGGGTTCTCAAAGATCAAAAGATCGCAGCCTACGGCAGCGCCTACGCCAGTAATCTTTGGCCCTGAAGCCTGCATTCCGTTAAGATAGCCCGCTTTTTCAAGGTGGGAGTCAGGCAGCATGGCGCAGCAGTATCAACCGGGGCAACGCTGGATCAGTGACAGCGAAGCAGAGCTTGGTTTAGGCACCGTTCTGGCACAGGACGGCCGCTTGTTGACCGTGCTTTACCCGGCCACTGGCGAAACCCGCCAGTACGCGCTACGGAATGCGCCCCTGACCCGCGTGCGGTTCTCGCCGGGTGACAGCATCACCCACTTCGAAGGCTGGAAAATGACCGTGCAACAAGTCGACGACGTCGACGGGCTGATGGTCTATCACGGTCTCAACGGGCAGAACGAAGCCGTCACCCTGCCGGAAACCCAGCTGTCGAACTTCATTCAGTTCCGTCTGGCCAGCGACCGTCTGTTCGCCGGCCAGATCGATCCGCTGGCGTGGTTCTCGCTGCGTTACAACACCCTCGAACACACCAGCCGCCAGCTGCAATCGTCGCTCTGGGGCCTGGGTGGCGTTCGCGCTCAGCCAATCGCGCACCAATTGCACATTGCTCGCGAAGTCGCCGACCGTATCGCGCCGCGCGTATTGCTGGCGGACGAAGTGGGTCTGGGTAAAACCATCGAAGCCGGTCTGGTGATCCATCGCCAACTGCTCTCGGGCCGCGCCAACCGCGTGCTGATCCTCGTCCCGGAAAACCTCCAGCACCAGTGGCTGGTTGAAATGCGCCGCCGCTTCAACCTGCAAGTTGCGCTGTTCGACGAAGAACGGTTCATCGAAAGCGATGCCGCCAACCCGTTCGAAGACACGCAACTGGCGCTGGTTGCGCTGGAGTGGCTGGTCGACGACGAGAAGGCCCAGGACGCACTGTTCGCGGCCGGTTGGGATTTGCTGGTGGTCGACGAAGCCCACCACCTGGTCTGGCACGAAGAGAAAGCCAGCGCGGAATATTCGCTGGTCGAGCAACTCGCCGAAGTCATTCCGGGCGTGCTGCTGCTCACCGCCACCCCGGAACAACTCGGCCAGGACAGCCACTTCGCCCGTCTGCGCCTGCTCGACCCGAACCGTTTCCATGACCTGGCTGCCTTCCGCGCCGAGAGCGAGAACTATCGCCCGGTGGCCGAAGCCGTGCAGGAACTGCTCGACAAGGGCCGTCTCTCGGCCAAAGCGCACAAAACCATTCAGGGTTTCCTCGGCAACGAAGGCGAAGCCCTGCTGACCGCGGTCAACGATGGCGACAGCGAAGCCAGCGCGCGCCTCGTGCGTGAACTGCTCGATCGCCACGGCACCGGCCGCGTGCTGTTCCGTAATACCCGCGCCGCCGTGCAGGGTTTCCCGGAGCGCAAACTGCACCCGTACCCGCTGCCATGCCCGGACGAATACCTCGAACTGCCGCTGGGCGAACACGCCGAGCTGTACCCGGAGGTCAGCTTCCAGGCCCAGCCGGACGCCAGCGAAGAAGAGCGCTGGTGGAAATTCGACCCGCGTGTCGAGTGGCTGATCGATCAGCTGAAAATGCTCAAGCGCACCAAGGTGCTGGTGATCTGCGCCCACGCCGAAACCGCGATGGATCTGGAAGACGCCTTGCGCGTGCGTTCCGGCATCCCGGCCACGGTGTTCCACGAAGGCATGAACATCCTTGAGCGTGACCGCGCCGCCGCCTACTTCGCCGACGAAGAATTCGGCGCACAAGTGCTGATCTGCTCGGAAATCGGCAGTGAAGGTCGCAACTTCCAGTTCGCGCACCACCTGGTGCTGTTCGATCTGCCGTCGCACCCGGACCTGCTCGAGCAGCGTATCGGTCGTCTCGACCGGATCGGCCAGAAACACATCATCGAACTGCACGTGCCGTACCTGGAAACCAGCCCGCAAGAGCGCCTGTTCCAGTGGTACCACGAAGCGCTCAACGCGTTCCTCAACACCTGCCCGACTGGCAACGCCTTGCAGCACCAGTTCGGCCCGCGCCTGCTGCCGCTGCTCGAAGAAGCCGACGACAGCGAGTGGCAAGCCCTGATCGACGAAGCACGCACCGAGCGCGAGCGTCTCGAAGCCGAACTGCACACCGGTCGCGACCGTCTGCTGGAGCTGAACTCCGGCGGTGCCGGCGAAGGTGAAGCGCTGGTCGAGGCCATCCTTGAGCAAGACGATCAGTTTGCCCTGCCGATCTACATGGAAACCCTGTTCGACGCGTTCGGCATCGACAGCGAAGACCATTCGGAAAACGCCCTGATCCTCAAGCCGAGCGAAAAAATGCTCGACGCCAGTTTCCCGCTGGGCGACGACGAAGGCGTGACCATCACCTACGACCGCAACCAGGCGCTGTCGCGCGAAGACATGCAGTTCATCACCTGGGAACACCCGATGGTGCAGGGCGGCATGGATCTGGTGCTGTCCGGTTCGATGGGCAACACCGCTGTCGCGTTGATCAAGAACAAGGCGTTGAAACCGGGCACCGTACTGCTGGAACTGCTCTACGTCAGCGAAGTGGTCGCGCCGCGTTCGCTGCAACTGGGTCGTTACCTGCCGCCGGCCGCCCTGCGCTGCCTGCTCGACGCCAACGGCAACGACCTGTCGCCACGGGTATCGTTCGAAACACTGAACGATCAGCTGGAAAGCGTGCCGCGTGCCAGCGCTAACAAGTTCATCCAGGCCCAGCGTGATCAGTTGACGCCACGGATCAACGCCGGTGAAGACAAGATCGCCCCGCGTCACGCCGAGCGTGTAGCCGAGGCCCGTCGCCGTCTGGCGGCCGACACCGACGAAGAACTGGCGCGCCTGACCGCGTTGCAAGCGGTCAACCCGACCGTACGTGACAGCGAACTGGATGCGTTGCGCACGCAACGTGAGCAGGGTCTGGCGATGCTGGATAAAGCGGCGTTGCGCCTGGAAGCGATTCGGGTGTTGGTGGCGGGTTAAACCGCCCTGCTCCAGCGCTGAAAACAACAAGGCCCGCAGTGATGCGGGCCTTTTTGTTTGTCTGTTATTTGTTAGTTGATGCTGATGGCCCCTTCGCGAGCAAGCTCGCTCCCACAATTTGGAATGCGTTCCCCTGTAGGAGTGAGCCTGCTCGCGATAGCGGTTATGCAGTCGCCGCAGCCACTTGCGGCTCAACCACCGCCACCAACCCCGCCTTCATCCGCTGCGCATCGCGCACAAAACACCGCGCCGCCAGAAACAGAAACACCATGGTCAAAAACAGCGCCACCGGAATCAGGTACATCGCATCATGCAGCCCGACTGCCTTGAACGCTTCGGTCATCTGCTCCGCCCCAGCCGCCAGCATCGCGGTATGCGCGAAATGATCCGACAAGCCCCCTACCACCACCGGTCCAAGACCGCCGCCCAGCAGATACAACCCGGCGAAGAACAACGCCATCGCCGTCGCTCGCAGGCGCGGTTCGACCACGTCCTGAATCGCCGTATAAACGCAGGTGTAGAAGTTGTAGGCGAACAGCCAGCCGACACTGAACACCGCGACAAACACGCCAATCTCGATCCGCCCGGAATGCAGCGCCCACGCCGTGCACAAGGTCGAGATAATCAGACTGAACGCCGCAAACAGCAGCCGCCCGTTGGCCACACGCTGGTGAATCTTGTCGGCAATCCAGCCGCCCAGGGTCAAGCCGACCAGCCCGGTCACGCCAACGATAACTCCGGTGGCCACCGCCGCTTCCTGCAACGGCATGAGGAAATAGCGTTGCAGCATCGGCACCAGAAACGAGTTACAGGCATACGTGGCAAAGTTGAAGCACAACCCGGCCATCACCAGCCAGAGAAAAGTCGGCACTGCGAGAATCCGCCGGATCGGCTTGTCGACCTTTTCTTGCGAAACCTGCACGGTTTCCGCCGCCCCGCGCTTTGGCTCTTTAATGAAGAACATGAAAATCGCCAGGATCAGCCCTGGTACTGCGGCAATAAAGAACGGCGCACGCCAGCTGTCGAACGCCTTGACCATCGCCCCGATGGTGAAAAACGCCAACAACAGCCCTAACGGCAAACCGAGCATGAAAATGCCCATCGCCCGCGCCCGCCGATGAGCCGGAAACAAATCACCGATCAGCGAATTGGCCGCCGGCGCATAACTGGCTTCACCGATGCCGATGCCCATGCGCACGATCAGGAAGCTCCAGAAACTGCCGACCAGGCCATTGACTGCCGTCAGCGCACTCCACGTCGCCAGGCCCCAGCCCATCAGCTTGCTGCGCGAACCGGTATCGGCCATCCGCCCCAGCGGCAGTCCGGCAATCGCGTAAACAATGGTGAATGCGGTACCGACGATGCCCAGTTGAAAGTCACTGAGGTGCCATTCCATGCGGATCGGCTCGATGATGATCGCCGGAATGGTGCGGTCGAAAAAGTTGAACAGGTTGGCGAGGAACAGCAGGAACAGAATGCGCCAGGCATTCGCCGCTTGGGTCGAGTTCTGCATGGGTCCGTCTCTTTATTGTTATAGGGCTTCACTGCCACCGCATCCGAGCCCGGAACCTGCAATCTAGTCAGCCGCGCAAAGGCTGTCTGTGATCATTCGTCTGCCTGATATCGGCCCATGGCACTGTAACGAAACGTAAGCCCTTGATAAGCCTGAAATCCCCCGAAAACCGGGGCTTTTGCGGCAAAACCTTGCCACAAAAAAATAGTTTCCTGCCCCCCTTCCCAAGTCTGCGGCAAAGCCTAGAATGGCCGCCGGATCCGTCCGGATCTCCCGATCAATCCCTTTGATACCCTCGCCCATGTCTGAAGTCAGTCCGTGTCTGAATTGCGGTGCCTGCTGTTCCCATTTTCGCGTGTCTTTCTTTTGGGGTGAGTGCGCATCTTCCGGCGGCACGGTGCCTGATGAACTGGTCACACAGATCAGCCCCAGCCGGGTGGCGATGAACGGCACCGACTGCAAATCGCCGCGTTGCACGGCGTTGGTCGGTGAAGTCGGCAGCGAGGTGAAGTGCTCGATTTATGAACTGCGCTCCAGCCCCTGCCGCGAATTCGAGTCGTCATGGGAAAACGGCGAGCAGAATGTCGATTGCGATAAGGCCCGCGCGCGTTTCGGCTTGCCGCCCCTGCAACCCGATTGGGCGCAAATCCCTTTCGAACAGATCGCTTAAGCTTTTAGCGCCAATCGCTATGACGCTAATGCCAAAATCATTAGCGCCAATGTGCCACTACCGCTTGCACGCCGAAATCGGCCTCTATACTCCTGACATTCAACTGCGTTCAACGCGCACTCGGGACGACTTCAGAGACGGGGCATGCTATGGAGTGGCTTGGTTTGCAGTTTGTTGCCGAGCTGCCGGAGAGCGGGCAGGTCATCCTCGATTGCAGTCACAACCCTCTCCTGGTGATGGTTGCGTATCTGGTCGCCTGCGCAGCCAGTTTCGCCACCCTGGATATGGCTGAGCGCGTTGTAAATGCCGAAGATCCGGGATCGCGGCGGAGCTGGCGCTGGATCGGCGCGACCTGCCTGGCCGGCGGCATCTGGGCCATGCATTTTATCGGCATGCTGGCTTTCCAGACACCGATCGACATTCAGTACGACCTTGGCATCACCCTTTTCTCGTTGCTGATCGCCCTGCTCGCCTCTTGGCTGGCCATGCAAACTTTGAGCGAAGCGCAGCCGAGTGCGTTGCATTGCTTGAAAACCGCGTTTGTCATCGGCCTGGGCATCGCCGGCATGCATTACGTTGGCATGGCGGCGATGAAGTCGAGCGCCACCGCCTACTATCAGCCAGGACTGTTCGCGCTGTCTGTGGCGATCGCCATCGGCGCCAGTTTCGCCGCGCTGTGGGTGGCCCGCTATCTGAGCGAAGGCAGCGGCGTGGCGCATCATTTGCTCAAGTACGGCGCTGCGCTGATTCTCGGCGCCGGCATCATCAGCATGCATTTCACCGGCATGGCTGCGCTGGATCTGGTTCTTCCCGAGGGAGGCCTGATAGCGAGCGGCGGCGATAACGGGCATCTGCAACTGGGCCTGACCGTGGCGCTGATCATCCTGCTGATCCTTGGCAGTGCGATCAGTGCGGCGCTGGCCGACAAGAAACTGCAGAACAAAGAAGAGGACCTGCGCCGCGTCAACGCCCTGCTCAGCCAGCTCGATCAGGCGCGCATGTCGCTGCAACAAGCGGCCAACTACGACGCACTGACCAACCTGATCAACCGGCGCGGTTTCAACCAGATCTTCGCCGAGAAACTCAGCCAGAAAACCAGCGAAGGCGGCATGCTCGCGGTGATGTTTCTCGACATCGACCACTTCAAACGGATCAACGACAGCCTCGGCCATGACGCCGGTGACGAACTGCTCAAAGTCATCGCCCAGCACATCAAAGGCTCGGTGCGCAGCCATGAAGACGTGGTCGCGCGTTTCGGCGGCGACGAGTTCTGCATCCTAATCAATCTGCGTGACCGCGAAGAAGCCCGCAACATGGCCCAGCGCATCATGCTCAAGATGAAGGAGCCGATCGAACTGGCCGGACGCCGCATGGTGATGACCACCAGCATCGGCATCAGTCTGTTTCCGGAGGATGGCAGCACCTGCGAAGAATTGCTCAAACACGCAGATCTGGCGCTGTATCAATCCAAAGGCGCGGGGCGCAACGGCCTGCATTTTTTCAGTTCCAACCTCAAGACCCGCGCCAGCTTCGAGCTGCAACTGGAAGAAGAATTGCGCCACGCCTTGCGCGAAGAAAACGGCCTGACGCTGTATTACCAACCAATCTTCGAACTGAAGACCGGCCGCGTCACCAAGCTTGAAGCACTGATCCGCTGGCAGCATCCACTGCACGGGTTGCTGACCCCGGATCGCTTTATCTCCATCGCTGAAAATAACGGCCTGATTGCCGAGCTGGATAATTGGGTGCTGCGCCGGGCCTGCAAGGATCTGGGCGAACTCTCGCGGCATGGCTGCGAAGAACTGAAAATTGCCTGGAACTGCTCACCGCTCAACCTCGCCCGGGAAGAACTGGCCACGGAAATCGAAAGCGCATTACGCACCGCCGGGGTGGCGCCGGGACGGCTGGAACTGGAAGTCACCGAAAACGCGTTGATGGGCAACATTGCCAACACCCTGGTATTGCTGAGACAGATCCGCGCGCTTGGCGTCTCACTGTCGATCGACGACTTCGGCACCGGTTATTCCTCGCTGGCCTACCTCAAACGCCTGCCGCTCAACACCCTGAAAATCGACCGCTCGTTTATCCTCGACATTCCCACGGCGACCGCCGACATGGAGATCGTCCAGGCGATCATCGTCATGGCCCACACTCTGCACTTGCAGGTGGTGACCGAAGGCGTCGAAAGTCTGGAGCAGTACGAATTCCTTGAACGCTCGGGCTGCGATTTCATCCAGGGTTACCTGCTCAGTCGCCCCGTGCCGCTGGACGAGTTGCGCCCGGTGCTGGAAGAAATCAATCAGCGCAAGCATTCACACACGGTCAATCCGCTGATTCTGGCGCGCGGTACATTTGCACCAGTGTCGCTGGATCCTGCGCCAAATAGCCTTGCGCCCCATGCAGGCGCATCAGTTGTGCGGCCAATCCGCTGATCGGCGTCGCCGAACCCTGTTCGCGGGAGAATTTGACGGCGGTGTCGAGATCCTTGAGCAATGTGCGCACGTGCCATTTGATCGGTTCGAAACGGCTGTCAGCCATTTGCGGGGCGAGGATCTGCAGCGGTTTCGAATCGGCAAAACCGCCGGCCAGCGCTTCAGCGATCAGGCTCGCGTCGACTCCAGCCTGTTCGGCAAGTGCCACCACTTCAGCGATGACCAAAGCATTGCAGGCGACGATCATCTGATTGCAGGCCTTGGTCACCTGCCCTGCGCCAATTCCGCCCATGTGCGTGACGCGCTGACCGAGATTGAGCAACACCGAGCGCACCCGCTCAAGATCCGCAGCGTTACCACCGACCATGATTGCCAGACTGCCCGCCTCGGCACCGACCACGCCGCCGGACACCGGTGAATCCAGCCAGGCCATGCCGGTTTTCTCCGCCAGTTCTGTGGCCATCTCGCGCGTGGCGGTCGGCTCAAGGCTGGAAAAGTCCACCAGCAACTGGCCGTTTTTCGCGCCTTCGGCGATACCTTCAGCACCAAAAACCACCTGGCGAACCACCGCCGTGTCGGCCAGACACAGCATCACCACGTCGGCGTGTTCGCACAGTTCAGCGGGGCTCGCTACCTGTCGCGCGCCGGCTTCGACCAATGGCGCGCACTTGGCCGGGTTGCGGTTCCACACGGTCAGCGGATAACCCGCCGCCAACAGACGCCGGCACATGGGCAGGCCCATCAGACCGATTCCGGCGAACCCCAACGAAGGTAGCGTTGACATCATTTTGCCTCTTTTCGATTAAAGATCGCCGAATAATGGCCGATTCATCAACGATCAGGAAAGGATTCCCCCCAGCGACAGTCAGGCCAAAAACCTGATGCTCGGGCTCAATTCGCGCACAAAGACGCGAGATCTTATTCCGTGAGGTTCGCAGGCAAAAGCCCGCGAGCCAACCCAGTCCAGGTATATGGCGCACAATGACTTCTAAAAACAATCCCGCCACTGCGGTATCCGATCTGACTTTGAGCCCCGCCGCCAACAGCCCGTCACCGTCGAAGCCATTGCTGCCGTCGCGCCCGCTGTCGACTCAGCAATACCTGTACTTCACCGAAACCAATACCGACCGCATCCTCGACAACCTCGACGGTTTGCGTGATCTGGTGTTCCCGCGCCCGCCGCACCTGGAAGGCGATAACGAACAGCACAACGATCAGGAATTCCCGTCGGTGTGCCTGATCGGCCTCGGTCGCTGCGGCTCCAACATCGCGCTCGATGTCGCGGAGCTGGTGTACAACGCGCGCAAGTTTTACCTCAACGAATTCAACAACGAAGACCGCGCGGCAGATCGGCGTCTGGCCGACAAGGGTTACAGCCCGGCCCAGTGGATCAAGAACAACCTGCGCATCGGCCCGAACAAATCGACCAAACCGGTGTTCCTGGTCGAACCGCTGGTGATGCTCGGCGACCTCGACAAGGACATCGCCGGGCGCATCCGTTTCTCGCGCAAGGGCGAGAAAAGCGGCTTCCTGCGCGACTACAGCAAAATGAAGATCATGGACTTGTCCGAAGTCCACGCCGGTGGCGCCGGTAACGCGCCGATCCTCGGCCAGTACCTGGCGAAGATCATCCTCAACAAGGACACCCAGCGTTTCTCCAGCCCTGACTGGAAAATGATCCATTCGTACCTGATCGACAGCTGCGGCATCAAGGCCAACCAGTCGCGCCTGTATTTCTCGATCTTCAGTGCCGGCGGCGGTACCGGTTCCGGCATGGCCTCGGAATTCGGCCTGGCGCAGCAGCACTCGTACATGAACAAGACGTTCGACACCAAGCCGATGGATGAGCATGACGGCAAGAGCGGGCATTCGTTCGTGTTCGAACCGATATTCACCAGCGGCATCTGCGTGCTGCCGAACATTTCCGATCACCGCAGCGAAATGTCCGAGGCGCTGCACATCAACGCCGGTCGCCTGCTGTGCAAATATCTTTCGGAAGAGTGGGATTTCTCCTACAACTTCGCCAATGAAGACAGCAGCGAAGCCAGCGTCATGGGCCGTATCCGCCCTTGGAACGCGATGATGCTGATCTCCAACGACATCATGCGTTACGCCGAAGAAAGCGATGACGGCAACATCCAGAACATTGATGTCAATGCGATGGAGAAGCACGCCAATCAATACATCTCGCAGCAGATCTTCAACATTCTGACAGCGCAGGCCGTCACCACGGACTACGACCAGAACTACTTCCGCCGCGCCGGCATCGACATCGGCGAAACCATTCGCCTCGACGCCAACGACCTGTTCATGAGTCTGGCTGGCCCGGTGGCAATTGCCTACGCCGAATCGGTGGTGCCGGAAACCCCGCCGCCGAGCAGCGACAAGTTCAAAGTGTTCGACAAAGAGCCGCAGCGCCTGAACATCGACGACCTGTTCTTCCGCTCGATCGACCTGCCGCACTTCAACAAAGTCACCCAGGCGATTGAAGGCATCAGCCTGTTGCCGATCGAGTCCAAGCGTTATCGCGCTTCGCTGGAGCAGTACAAGAATTCCGGCTACGACGCTGCCGCGCTGCACGACCTGCACTTCTTCAAGAACTGCTCGTCGGTGGTCTCGATTGTCTCGTTGCCGAAAGACTACAAGCTGTCGTACATGGACCTGAACCGGTTGAAGACTCACCTCAACAGCCTGTTCCCGAATACCACGCTCAAGCGTTACGCGCTGGTGATCGGCGCCTCGGCCAACCTCTCGCTGACCACGTTGATCGCCAAGAGCCCGTGCCTGTCGGATGACTTCCTGACCTTGATCGTGGCGTTCATCAAGCGCTGCTTCGCGAAGAACCCGTACCGTTTCGACGAGACCCTGGACAACTCGATCCTCGATTTCATCATCAACGAAGAGTTCGACGAAGACCGCATCGACGACCTGCTCAACGAATTCGAGAACCCGGCGAAGATCCTCGACACTAACTGGTACGCGATAAAACCGATGTACGAGAAGAAGTACCGCGAGTTGATCAACGACAAAGAGAAGTTTGTCTCGATCAACGACATTCGTTTGTCGCGTGATTGCGTGAAGAAGTCGATCAAGTACCTGCGCGAGATTTACCGTCACCGGATTGGCAAGACCAAGGTTATTTCCCTCAATAACCATACCGGCAAATCATTCACGGTCTGATCCACGACCGAGTCGCCCCCTTCGCGAGCAAGCTCGCTCCCACATTTGGAATGCGTTCCCCTGTGGGCGCGAGCTTGCTCGCGAAGGGGTCAGCCGATTCCCTGAAGAATCCAGCCTTTCCAATATCCAGAAACAATTAAGCAGCCGTTAGGCTGCTCACTAAACTGTTCCCGTTACGTTTACGTCACCGTGAGCCCGCCCGCGCTTGTGGCGTTTCTCTACGGCAACGTGCCATCACGCTACTCCGCTACACACTTTTCGCTGATGACCGTTCGCACCATCAAGGTGCGGCAGCAGAAGTGCCCGCCCTTTCCTGGATCATAATCCACGGCGAAACCACCACCGCCCACAACGACGGATCACGCTCGAAAAGATCCAGCGCCCGCGTTTCAGAGAGCTTGGCGACCTTGTCTTCGGCCAGCCAGGCAGCCACTTTCTCGCCATCATCCGACGCCACGGCCTCGGCAGCGGCGATCAAATCCAGCGCAGGGTCGACCCACAATAGGGCACCCTTGGCGAAGAACGGCTCCAACTCTTTCCAGGTAATAGATGCGGTTTCACCAAGCAGCTTGGCATAGAGGGTGCTAGGTTCTTGACTCATGGGTGCTGTCCGGAAAAGAAATCGACGCGAATAATAACGTCGGTGGTCCGTCAGCAAAACCCGGTTGCAAATGGCTGCACCGAACGAAAAGAGCAGGAACGCCAGGGAATGCTGCTGATTGGGATATATGCCCACGAACGCCCCGCCGCAATTCTGTCTTTTTCATTCAAAAATGCGACACCCCGAAGTTTTGCCCCTCGGCGCCCGCTTCCCAGGCTGACAACCGGCGCTCTACACTGTACCGGTACAGTTGCCGGGGGCATTTCCGGAGGGTATCGCAAAGATATCTGACCCGGTTCTGCTGCTACGGCGCCAGAACTCAAAAAAATTACAACAGTAAGAGTGGAGCACTATGACTAAGGCTACTAAGCAGATTTCCAAACTGTTTGCCGCTATGGTTCTGGCCGGGGTTGCCAGCCATTCGTTCGCAGCTGACACCATCAAAATCGGTATCGCCGGTCCTAAAACCGGTCCTGTAGCCCAGTACGGCGACATGCAGTTCAGTGGCGCGAAAATGGCCATCGAGCAAATCAACGCCAAGGGCGGCGTCGACGGCAAGAAGCTCGAAGCCGTTGAATACGACGATGCCTGCGATCCGAAACAAGCGGTAGCGGTCGCGAACAAGGTCGTCAACGACGGCGTCAAGTTCGTGGTTGGTCACCTGTGCTCCAGCTCCACTCAACCGGCTTCGGACATCTACGAAGACGAAGGCGTGATCATGATCACCCCGGCTGCTACCAGCCCGGACATCACCGCCCGTGGTTACAAAATGATCTTCCGCACCATCGGTCTCGACAGCGCCCAGGGCCCTGCCGCCGGTAACTACATTGCAGATCACGTCAAACCGAAAATCGTTGGCGTGCTGCACGACAAACAGCAGTACGGTGAAGGCATCGCCACCGCCGTGAAATCGACCCTTGAGAAGAAAGGCACCAAGGTTGCCGTGTTCGAAGGCGTCAACGCCGGCGACAAAGACTTCTCGGCGATCATCGCCAAACTCAAACAAGCCAACGTCGACTTCGTTTACTACGGCGGCTACCACCCGGAGCTGGGTCTGATTCTGCGTCAAGCCCAGGAAAAAGGCCTGAAAGCCAAGTTCATGGGTCCGGAAGGCGTGGGTAACGACTCGATCACCCAGATCGCCAAAGACGCGGCCGAAGGCCTGCTGGTGACCCTGCCGAAATCCTTCGACCAGGATCCAGCCAACATTGCCCTGGCCGATGCTTTCAAGGCGAAGAAAGAAGACCCGAGCGGCCCGTTCGTGTTCCCTTCCTACTCGGCGGTTGAAGTGATTGCCGAAGGCATCAAGGCAGCCAAGTCCGAAGACGCGGCGAAAGTGGCTGAAGCCATTCACGCCGGCACCTTCAAGACGCCTACTGGCGACCTGAGTTTCGACGCCAAGGGCGACTTGAAAGACTTCAAATTCGTGGTCTACGAGTGGCACAACGGCAAGCCGAAAACCGAAGTGTCGCCTCAGTAAGGCGCTGCCTGACTGACTGCCAATAAAGCCCACGGCGTGCCGTGGGCTTTGTTTTACGAATGTATTGGGCCGCGCTGGCGTGATCCGCCAGTCTCCCCACCTGAAAATCTCAAAACCGTCATCAGCGGTTCGCTGGCAAAACCCGGATTCGAAGTGGATAAAGATCCACGGGGCCGGGCGGGAAAATGACTCCACCAGTGAAATGCGTATCAGGTTTTTAGGAGCGCTGTAATGCCTGACATCTATCACTTCTTCCAACAGCTGGTTAACGGCCTGAACGTTGGCAGCATGTATGCCCTGATCGCCATCGGCTACACGATGGTTTACGGCATCATTGGAATGATCAACTTCGCCCACGGCGAGGTGTACATGATCGGTTCCTACGTGGCGTTCATCGCCATCGCCGGGCTGACCATGATGGGACTCGACAGTGTCCCGCTGTTGATGACCGCAGCGTTTATCGCCAGCATCGTCGTCACCAGTTCCTACGGTTACAGCATCGAACGCATTGCCTACCGCCCGTTGCGCGGCAGCAACCGTCTGATCCCGCTGATTTCCGCGATCGGTATGTCGATCTTCCTGCAGAACACCGTTCTGCTGGCGCAAGACTCCAAGGACAAAGCTATCCCCAACCTGATTCCGGGCAACATTGCCTTCGGCCCAGGTGGCGCACAAGAAGTGCTGATTTCCTACATGCAGATCGTGGTGTTCGTGGTGACCCTGATCGCCATGCTCGGCCTGACCCTGTTCATCTCCCGCTCTCGCCTGGGTCGCGCCTGCCGCGCCTGCGCCGAAGACATCAAGATGGCCAACCTGCTCGGCATCAACACCAACAACATCATTGCCCTGACCTTCGTCATCGGTGCCGCGCTGGCGGCCGTTGCGGCTGTGCTGCTGAGCATGCAGTACGGCGTAATCAACCCGAACGCCGGTTTCCTCGTCGGCCTCAAAGCCTTCACCGCAGCGGTACTGGGCGGTATAGGCAGCATCCCCGGCGCCATGCTCGGCGGGCTGGTGCTTGGGGTGGCGGAAGCCTTTGGTGCCGATATCTTCGGCGACCAGTACAAGGACGTCGTGGCTTTCGGCTTGTTGGTTCTGGTGCTGTTGTTCCGTCCGACCGGCATTCTGGGCCGTCCGGAGGTTGAGAAAGTATGACTAGGAATCTTAAACAGGCGCTGTTCAGCGCTTTGCTGGTGTGGGCCGTGGCCTACCCGGTACTCGGTCTGAAACTGACCATCGTCGGCATCAACCTGGAAGTGCACAACACCAGCCCGGCCGTGCTGGCGACCATCGCCATCTGCTCGGTACTGATGTTCCTGCGCGTGCTGTTCAATCAGCAGATCAGCAAGGCCTGGCGATCCTCGCCGGGCTTGCCGCTGATTCCGGCCAAGGCCAGCAACTTCCTGACTCTGCCGACCACCCAGCGCTATTTCATCATTGCGCTGATTCTGGTGGCGCTGGTGTGGCCGTTCTTCGGCTCGCGTGGCGCGGTGGACATCGCGACGCTGATCCTGATCTACGTGATGCTCGGCCTCGGCCTGAACATCGTCGTCGGTCTGGCCGGTCTGCTTGACCTCGGTTACGTCGGCTTCTACGCCGTCGGCGCCTACAGCTACGCGCTGTTGTCGCACTACTACGGCATGAGCTTCTGGATCTGCCTGCCGATTGCCGGCCTGATGGCGGCGACGTTCGGTTTCCTGCTGGGCTTCCCGGTGTTGCGTTTGCGCGGTGACTATCTGGCGATCGTAACCCTCGGCTTCGGCGAGATCATCCGTCTGTTCCTGCGTAACCTGACCGACATCACCGGCGGTCCGAACGGCATCAGCAACATCGAGAAACCGACGTTCTTCGGTCTGACCTTCGAACGCAAAGCTGCGGAAGGCATGCAAACCTTCCACGAGTATTTCGGCCTGCAATACAACTCGATCAACAAGGTGATCTTCCTCTACCTCGTTGCCCTGTTGCTGGCGCTGGCGGCGCTGTTCGTCATCAACCGCCTGCTGCGCATGCCGATCGGCCGTGCGTGGGAAGCGCTGCGTGAAGACGAAATCGCCTGCCGTGCGCTGGGGCTGAATCCGACGATCATCAAGCTGTCCGCCTTCACCCTCGGCGCTGCGTTCGCCGGTTTCGCCGGTAGCTTCTTCGCTGCACGTCAGGGTCTGGTGACGCCGGAGTCGTTCACCTTCATCGAGTCGGCGATCATCCTCGCCATCGTCGTACTGGGTGGCATGGGCTCGCAACTGGGCGTGATTCTCGCGGCCGTGGTGATGATCCTGTTGCCGGAAATGATGCGTGAGTTCAGCGAGTACCGGATGTTGATGTTCGGCGCCCTGATGGTGTTGATGATGATCTGGCGTCCACAAGGTCTGCTGCCGATGCAACGCCCACACATGGAGTTGCGAAAATGAGCCGCGAGATTCTTAAAGTCGAAAACCTGAGCATGCGCTTCGGCGGCTTGCTGGCGGTCAACGGTGTGGCCCTGACCGTCAAAGAGAAACAGGTGGTTGCATTGATCGGGCCGAACGGCGCGGGCAAGACCACTGTGTTCAACTGCCTGACCGGTTTCTATCAGCCCACCGGCGGCAGCATCCTGCTGGACGGCGAGCCGATCCAAGGCCTGCCGGGCCACAAGATCGCCCTCAAAGGCGTGGTGCGCACCTTCCAGAACGTGCGCTTGTTCAAGGACATGACGGCGGTCGAAAACCTGTTGATCGCCCAGCACCGTCACCTGAACACCAACTTCCTGGCCGGTCTGTTCAAGACCCCGGCGTTTCGCAAAAGCGAGCGCGAGGCCATGGAATTTGCCGAGTACTGGCTGGAAAAGGTCAACCTCAAAGAGTTCGCCAACCGTACCGCCGGCACCCTGGCCTACGGTCAGCAACGGCGTCTGGAAATCGCTCGCTGCATGATGACCCGTCCACGGATCCTCATGCTCGACGAACCGGCGGCCGGTCTGAACCCGAAGGAAACCGAAGACCTCAAGGCGCTGATCGGCGTGCTGCGCGAAGAGCACAACGTCACCGTGCTGCTGATCGAACACGACATGAAACTGGT
This sequence comes from Pseudomonas sp. H1_D05, assembly GCF_054682705.1. Taxonomy (NCBI): domain Bacteria; kingdom Pseudomonadati; phylum Pseudomonadota; class Gammaproteobacteria; order Pseudomonadales; family Pseudomonadaceae; genus Pseudomonas; species Pseudomonas sp. H1_D05. The sequence continues at coordinate 3,317,134 of NZ_CP162825.1, read as the reverse complement.
CATGAGCATTTCCGACCACATCGTCGTGATCAACCAGGGCACGCCTCTGGCCGACGGCACACCGGAACAGATCCGCGACAATCCTGAAGTGATCAAAGCCTACCTGGGGGAAGCGTAAATGCTGCAGTTCGAAAACGTTTCCACCTTCTACGGCAAGATCCAGGCCCTGCACAGCGTCAACGTCGAAGTCCGTCAGGGCGAGATCGTGACCCTGATCGGCGCCAACGGTGCCGGCAAGTCCACGCTGCTGATGACGCTCTGCGGTTCACCGCAAGCGCACAGCGGCAGCATCCGCTACATGGGTGAGGAACTGGTCGGCCAGGACTCGTCGCAGATCATGCGCAAGAGCATCGCGGTGGTGCCGGAAGGTCGTCGGGTATTCGCCCGTCTGACCGTTGAAGAAAACCTCTCCATGGGCGGCTTCTTCACCGACAAGGGCGACTACCAGGAACAAATGGACAAGGTCCTCGGCCTGTTCCCGCGCCTGAAAGAACGCTTCAACCAGCGCGGCGGCACCATGTCCGGCGGCGAACAGCAAATGCTCGCCATCGGCCGTGCGCTGATGAGCAAGCCAAAACTGCTGCTGCTTGACGAGCCGTCGCTGGGCCTGGCACCGATCATCATCCAGCAGATTTTCGACATCATCGAAATGCTGCGCAAGGATGGTGTGACGGTGTTCCTGGTCGAGCAGAACGCCAACCAGGCGCTGAAAATCGCTGACCGCGCCTACGTTCTGGAGAACGGCCGCGTGGTCATGCAAGGCACCGGTGAAGCGCTGCTGACCGACCCGAAAGTACGCGAGGCGTACCTCGGCGGTTGATGTGTTTCAGCCAACAAAAAACGGCCTTCGGGCCGTTTTTTTGTGCTTGGCATTCCCCTGTGAGCAGCAACCCTCGGCGGTTCCCCACAGGGCATAACAGGTTGCCGTATTGTACTGATCATTGATTTGCTTTTAGATAACGTACAACAATAACGATCGCGTCCTGCACCGTTGTAAAAGTTTCGGCTACAGAGTCTTCGATCGACACACCAAACTCTTCCCCCAACAGGTTCACCAATTCCACCCGGCCCACTGGGTCCATCCCCAGATCGCCGACAAAGCTGCTTTCATTTTTGACTTGGTCCTCATCGATTCTCAAATGATCAGCAACTAACGCTCTAACACGTTGCTCTAAATCGTCCATTTCCAACACCTCACTTTTCATTGACTGTTCCTGCCGCGAGGAAACATCCCGAATCAGGGGGCAACTCTTGAGCCCAGCGTCTGATTCGCAGAAATAACGCCCGTCGCCTGCAGCAAATCACTCACCGCGTGCAAGACACCAAAATCTTCAAGAGTGGCTTTTTTATTCAGAATGCGACGCAGGCAAAAATAGATCTGCAGTTCACCAAATGCAGCGCCGTCATTAACAACCTTTTCATCCAGGATGATGTTGGCCTTCTCGTCGATCCTGGCTTGCACGAGCTTTTTCAATTCGGACAAATTCATGGTCTTTCTCCCTGATGTGTACCGCCACAAGCCCAATATACTCAGTCGAAAAACCCTGCCAACTGTCAGAAATGACAGTTTTTAATAACCGTTCACGATAACCATTATTCAATTCCCTCGGGCTATCTCTGCTCCCACCGGCGACGTGCGTTGGTTCTTTTGGAAAAGATTTGAGCGTTGCTGTAACGCATCGCAGTGAGCGTTCTCTAGTGGGGTAAGCAAGCGCAATCCGCTTGTAAAAACCCTGAACAAGACTGGAGAAACATCATGACTGCTACCACTCGCACCCTGTCCGCCACTGCCCTGGTTCTGGCCCTCGGTTCTGCCCTGAGCATCGCCGCCGTCTCCACCGCCCACGCCGCCGACGACATGGAAAAATGCTTCGGCGTGGCCATGAAAGGTCACAACGATTGCGCCGCAGGCGCAGGCACCACTTGTGCCGGCACGTCGAAAACGGACTACCAGGCCAACGCCTGGAAACTCGTTCCGAAAGGCACCTGCGCCACCACCGAGAGCAAGACCTCGCCGACCGGTTTCGGTCAGATGGAAGCGTTCAAAGCCAAGTCCTGATCCGCGAACTGCCTGAGTGACGATCATGCTCACCCTCAATGACCATGCCCAACCCCGCACTCAGGCAGCCCTCACCGGGCTCCCGCCCCGTGCCGGGCTGGGACTCAAGACCGGGCACTTTCGTGAAGTGCTCGGCTCATCACCGGACATCGGCTTCTTCGAAGTCCACGCTGAAAACTACATGGTGGCCGGCGGTCCGTTTCATCATTTTCTCGGCTTGATCCGCGAGCAGTACCCGCTGTCGCTACACGGTGTCGGCTTGTCCATCGGTGCTGAAGGGCCGCTGGATGAACAGCACCTCAAGCGCCTCGCCGAACTGATTCGGCGCTATCAACCGCAATCCTTTTCCGAACATCTGGCCTGGTCGAGCCACGGCCCGGTGTTTCTCAATGACCTGCTGCCACTGGCCTATGACACGCCGACGCTGAACCGCGTCTGCGAACATATCGATCAGGTGCAGAACACCCTGCAACGACCCATGCTGCTGGAGAATCCGGCAACCTATCTGGCGTTCGAGCGCTCGACGATCGATGAGGCAGACTTCATCGCAGAGGTCATTCGCCGCTGCGGCTGTGGCCTGTTGCTCGACGTCAACAATGTCTACGTTTCCTGTGTGAACCATCGGCGTGATCCGCTGGCGTATCTCAATGCCCTGCCCCTGCACAGGGTCGGCGAGATTCACCTGGCCGGGTTTGCCGAAGATAGCGACAGCCTCGGCGATCGTTTGCTGATCGATGATCACGGCGCGCCGATCGATCAAGCCGTCTGGAATTTGTACCGGCAAGCACTGCAGCGCACCGGCCCGGTGGCGACATTGATCGAACGCGACAATCAAGTGCCGGCGTTCGCAGTGCTGCTGGTCGAGGCGCAACAGGCTGATGCGCTTTTGCGCGAGGCCGGAGGCCGCACATGAGCACTCAACGCGCTTTCGCGGCTGCGCTCATCGACACGCGGCTGCCCTGCCCCGAAGGTCTGTGCAGTGCCAACGGCGCTGATCCGGCGAGCCGTTTCGCGGTGTATCGCAACAACGTGCAGAGCTCGCTGAGCAATGCGTTGGGCGACAGCTATCCGGTGGTTGCGCAATTGGTGGGCGAAGAATTCTTCCGCGCCATGGCGGCCGTTTTCGTACAACAGCAACCGCCGCAAAGTCGGTTGATGAGCTGCTACGGCGAACAATTTGCGGACTTCATTGCAGCGTTTGAACCGGCCGGCAGCGTGCCTTATCTGGCCGACGTGGCGCGCCTTGAGCACCTGCGCACCCTCGCCTATCACGCCGCCGACGCCCTGCCCGTCCGGCCAGAAGAAATCACGGCAGCCCTGACTGATGCGCAAACGCTGAGTGAGCTGCGCCTCGACCTTCATCCCTCCCTGCACCTGCTCGACTCAACCTATGCCGTGGTGGCGATCTGGGGCGCACATCAACACGACGCGACACTGGAGGGCATCGACATCAACCAAAGGCAACACGCGCTGGTATTGCGCAATGGCCTGGACGTCGAAGTGTTTGCCCTCGATCCCGGCGCCAGTACGTTTATCCGCAACCTGATCGATGGCCAGCCACTGCTGAAAGCGGCGGAAAACAGCCCTGAGTTCGACCTCGCGCAAACCCTTGGCTTGCTGATCGCGCACAACGCCATTACCCACTTGAATAACAAGGAACTGCCATGAAAACGCTCATCACCCGCGCCATTGCGCTGCTGGAAAAAATCCCCCACAGCCTGATCGCGTTCATTGCGCGTTTCTCGATTGCCGCGGTGTTCTGGAAATCAGGACAGACCAAGGTTGAAGGTTTGGCCATTGATTTGATTGACGGCACTTTTCAACTCGGCTGGCCACGTCTGGCCGACTCGACGATTCCGTTGTTCAAGAGCGAATACCACGTGCCGTTATTGTCGCCAGAGATTGCCGCGCACATGGCCGCGTTCGCCGAGCACTTTTTTCCGCTGCTGATTCTGATCGGCTTCGCTACGCGTTTTTCGGCGTTGGCCCTGTTGGGGATGACCCTGACCATTCAACTGTTTGTGTATCCCGATGCCTATCCGACCCACGGCACCTGGGCGGCGGTGTTGCTGTACCTGATGGCGACGGGGCCAGGCAAGTTGTCGATTGATCATCTGATCGCCCGCCATTTCGCAAAATAAACAAAATCCTTGTGGGAGCGAGCCTGCTCGCGAATGCGTTAGTTCAGTCAACACATGAAGTGTCTGTGAAACCGCTTTCGCGAGCAGGCTCGCTCCCACAGGAGAATGAAGTCAGCGCTGAAGGCGATCCAGCGCCTCACCGCTGCGTTTGAACCAGCCGATCAGATAGTCAGCGAGTACTTGCGTGCGCTTCGGCAGTCCGCCCTGATACGGATGCACCAGGTACATCGGCATGCGCCGGGTCTGAAAATCGCGCAGGAGCCAGCGCAATCGACCGTCAGCCAATTCCGCTTGCAGCAAGTAGGAAGGCAGTCGCGCGATACCGGCGCCGCTAAGCGCGGCTTTCTTGAGCAAGCTGTAATGGTTGCTGGCAAACGGTCCCGACACCCGCACCCGCAGCAATTCATGCTGCTGGTGATAAAGCCATTCCTCACGCCCGCTGTAGTGGCTGTTGAGTAAGCACCGATGCTCAGCCAATGCCTGCGGCGTCAACGGTTCACCGAAGCGTTCGAGGTAAGCCGGGCTCGCGCAGGTCATTTCCTGCCATGCCAGCAACGGTTTGGCCACCAGTCGCTCGTCGTTGGCCACTTCGCTACGGATTGCCAGATCAAAGCCATCCCGAGACAAATCGCGGTAACTGTTATTCAACTCCAGCTCGATCTGCACCTCGGGGTATGTGTGCGAGAACTCCAACAGCAGACCATCGAAGAAGGTTTCGCCCAGCGACACCGGCACCGTCATGCGCACCGGTCCGGCCATATCGTCCTTCAACCGCGCCAAGGCCTGACGCGCCCTTTCCACCTGGACGACCAACGCCTGGGCCTGCGGCAACAATGCTGCGCCGGCGGCGGTCAGGCTCAAGCGCCGGGTAGTGCGTTGCAGCAGCACCACGGAAAACTGTGCTTCGAGCTGACTGATGCGTTTGGACAACTGACCCTTGCTGCAGCCCAACTGCTGCGCCGCCAGGGTAAAACTGCCCGCTTCGATCAACACTGCGAACGCCGCCAGATCATCCATTTCGCTCATGGATTGTTTCCATTTGAAAACCAAAGGTTGCCTATTAGCGCGCTTATCCACAGAAAAAACCACTCTAGACTGAAACCTCGTTCAATCACTTGAGGTACGGCACGATGAAGATTCTGTTGATAGGCGCTGGCGGCACCATTGGTTCGGCGGTGGACAAAGAACTGTCGCAACGCCATGAAGTCATCCGCATTGGCCGCACCAGCGGTGACTTGCAGGTGGATATCAGCGACAGCGCATCGATCCGCAAACTGTTCGAAAAAACTGGCAGGTTCGATGCCCTGGTGTGCGCCGCCGGCAACGTGACCTTCGCCCCACTGGGCGAGATGACTGAAGACAGCTTCGCCCTCGGGCTTAAAGACAAACTGATGGGCCAGGTCAATCTGCTGCTGATCGGCCGCGAATTCGCCAATGACGGCGGCTCCTTCACTTTTACCACTGGCGTGCTCAGCCATGATCCGATCCGCAGCGGCGCCTCGGCAGCGCTGGTTAACGGTGCACTGGACAGCTTCGTCCGCGCCGCCGCCATCGAACTGCCACGCGGCCTGCGAGTGAACTCGATCAGCCCGACCGTACTGCTGGAAGCCATGGGCAGCTACGCCCCGTATTTCCGTGGTTACAAGCCGGTTCCTGCGGCGGATGTGGCGCTGGCCTACGCGAAGAGTGTGGAAGGCCTGCAGACAGGTCAGACATTTCACGTGGGCTGAGCTTCATTTACTCGATCAAAGTCGGTAACAGGCTTTTGGCAACAGGCCGCGGCATCACGATCCTGAGCAGCCCACCAAGCTCCGAATGCACTGTAGTTGTTGAAATGTGCTGGCCATTGATCGACAGGTTCAATGGCTGGCCCAGCGCCTCACGACTGATTGCCTTGGCCCGGGCGGTCGCTTCGGGAGTCAGGGTAACGGAAAGCTGAGCAAAGTCCGGATGAGCGCCCTGATCATCCCTGAGCAGAATTTCCATCCTTGCGAAATCAGCCGCTGAGGAAAAATCAAGATCGGCAGCCTGGCTGGTGCCAGCGCATGACGTTACCAATAGCAGTATCGCGACCTTCCATTGCATTGAGCGCACCTCGATCCATCAAACCAGACAAGCGCAAGACTATGCGGCGACCCCATGCCCAACTCAATAGTGGCCAGACAAACCTTGTGATCGGCAGTCAGCCTCAGTAACGTGGCGGCACTTGTCTGGAGAGCCGAAGATGCGTGTTGCCCGTTCGTTAGTCGTTATTGCCCTGCTGCCATTGTTTGCCGCTTGCCAGTTGCTCGATGGCCAGCGAGAAAGTGCCTCGCACGTCGGGCAGACGCGGATGCAGGGGCAACTGACCGCTGCCGACGGCAAACTGGTGTTCCAGCCGTGCCAGGAGCAGCGTCAACTGGTGGTCAATGACATTGGTGGCACCAGCATTCTGCAAGAAGCGGCAACGCTGGCTGATGAGCAAGGCAAACTGTTTGCCGATATTCGCGGCAAAGTTGCCGGCGATCGACTCGACCTGACTCAGCTGTACCGCGTCGAGCGCTCGGGCACGGCTTGCGATGATCCCAACTTCAAACAACTGATCCTGCGCGCGGCCGGCCATGGCCCGGAATGGAACGTCAAAGTCAGCGGCAAAGGCATGGTCATCGACCGCGCAGGCCAGCCGCCACTCGCGGTGCCCTATGTTGAAGAACAACTGGGCGACGGCCGCTTCAATCTGAGCAGCGAAGCCAATAACCAGCGCATCGAGTTGTGGGTCGCGCCGCAGCGATGCGTCGACAGCAGCACCGGCAGCGTGCAGCACATGAGCGCCGAACTGCGCATCGACGGCCAGGTGCAGCGCGGTTGCGGGTATTTCGGCGGATCGCGCAACGACTGAGCGTTTTAGCCTCACCGGATCCGGCCTTTGCGGCTTATAATCGCGGCCTTCAAACGCCCTGGCGCAGTTGTGCGCCCCGCGAACCCGGATCCTCGCCATGTTACGAATCACTGAACTCAAGCTGCCAATCGACCATCCCGAAGAAGACCTGCGCGTTGCCATCGTGCAACGCCTGGGCATCGCCAGCGATGATCTGCTCGATTTCACCTTGTTCAAGCGCAGCTACGATGCGCGCAAAAAGTCCTCCGAACTTTGCTTCATCTACACCATCGACCTCGAAGTGCGCGACGAGGCCAAAGTGTTGGGCAAGTTCGCCGACGACCGTAACGTCAACGTGGCGCCGGATGTCAGCTACAAATTCGTCGGCCAGGCGCCAAGCGATCTGGGTCAGCGCCCGATCGTCGTCGGTTTCGGTCCGTGCGGGATCTTCGCCGGCCTGCTGCTGGCACAGATGGGCTTCAAGCCGATCATTCTCGAACGCGGCACCGAAGTCCGTCAGCGCACCAAGGACACCTGGGGCCTGTGGCGTAAAAGCGTGCTCAACCCCGAATCCAACGTGCAGTTCGGCGAAGGCGGCGCGGGCACATTCTCCGACGGCAAGCTGTACAGCCAGATCAAGGACCCGAAATTCCTTGGCCGCAAAGTCCTGCACGAATTCGTCAAGGCCGGCGCGCCGGAGGAAATCCTCTACGTCAGCAAACCGCACATCGGTACGTTCCGTCTGACCGGCATGGTTGAAAACATGCGCGAACAGATCCGCGAACTGGGCGGCGAAGTGCGTTTCCAGGAGCGCGTCAGCGACGTGCTGATCGAAGACGGCCAACTGGTCGGCGTGCAACTGGCGAGCGGCGAAACCCTGCATTCGAAACACGTGGTTCTGGCCCTCGGCCACAGTGCCCGCGACACCTTCCGCATGCTCCACAGCCGTGGTGTGTTCATGGAAGCCAAGCCGTTTTCGGTGGGTTTCCGCATCGAGCACCCGCAGTCACTGATCGACCGTGCGCGCCTGGGCAAGTACGCAGGCCACCCGAAACTCGGGGCCGCCGACTACAAGCTGGTGCACCACGCCAAGAACGGCCGTTCGGTCTACAGCTTCTGCATGTGCCCGGGCGGCACAGTGGTCGCGGCGACTTCCGAGCCGAACCGCGTGGTCACCAACGGCATGAGCCAGTATTCGCGTAACGAGCGCAACGCCAACTCCGGCATCGTTGTCGGCATCACCCCGGAAGTCGATTACCCGGGTGGCCCGCTGGCCGGGATCGAGTTGCAGGAACGTCTGGAATCACACGCCTTTATTCTCGGCGGCAGCGATTACAAAGCCCCGGCGCAACTGGTTGGCGACTTCATCAACGACATTCCTTCGACCGAACTGGGCGAAGTCGAGCCGTCGTACAAACCGGGCGTGGCGCTGGGTGACCTGGCCTTGGCATTGCCGGATTTTGCCATTGAGGCGATCCGCGAAGCGTTGCCGGCGTTCGAGAAGCAGATTCGCGGTTACTCGCTGCACGATGCGGTGTTGACCGGGATCGAGACGCGCACCTCTTCGCCGCTGCGAATTACCCGTAACGAAACGCTGCAAAGCATGAACGTGAAGGGCTTGTTCCCGGCGGGCGAAGGCGCGGGTTATGCGGGCGGGATTCTGTCGGCAGGTGTTGACGGGATTCGCATTGCTGAAGCCGTGGCGCGGGACATCCTCGGCCTTGAAGCCTGATCAGCATTAGCTGACTCAACACAAAACCCTGTGGGAGCGAGCCTGCTCGCGAAAGCGCTATTTCAGTCAATGATGATGTTGAATGAGATGACGCCTTCGCGAGCAGGCTCGCTCCCACATTGGTTTTTGCGTTTCTTCAGATATTGGCGCGCAGGACTGAGTCAGGCAGCGGCTCACCCCGCTCGGCACTCGCCGCCACCGCTTCGATCAACCCACTCAACTCATACCCCTGCGCCTTCAGCCAATCCTGATCGTAATAGGTGTCGGCATACCGCTCGCCGCCATCGCACAGAATCGCCACGATAGACCCCGACTCCCCCGCCGCTTTCATCTGCTGCGCCGCCATCAACGCACCGATCAGATTGGTCCCGCTCGAACCGCCAACATGCCGTCCCAGACGCTGCGCCAGATAGTGCATGGCCGCCAGCGACAAGGCATCCGGCACTTTGACCATTGCATCGATCACCTTCGGCAGGAACGACGCCTCAACGCGCGGCCGGCCAATGCCTTCAATGCGCGAACCGCAGTCCAGGCGCAAACTCGCATCGCCCGTTTGGTAGTAATCGAAGAACACCGAACGCTCGGCATCGGCGCACAAAACGCGGGTGCAATGCTGGCGATAGCGCACATAACGACCCAGGGTCGCGGTGGTGCCGCCGGTGCCGGGGCTGGAAATCAGCCAGCTCGGTTCCGGGTGCTTCTCATAGCGCATCTGCTGGAAGATCGATTCGGCAATGTTGTTGTTCGCGCGCCAGTCAGTGGCACGTTCGGCGTAGGTGAACTGGTCGATGAAGTGGCCGCCATGTTCGCGGGCCAGGCGCTCGGATTCGGCGTAGATCTGCGTCGGATCTTTCACCAGATGACTTTGGCCACCGTAGAACGCGATCTGCGCGATCTTCTCTTTGGACGTGGTCGCCGGCATCACCGCAATAAACGGCAGGCCGAGCATCCGCGCGAAATACGCTTCGGAAATCGCCGTCGAACCGCTGGACGCCTCGATCACCGGCGCGCCAGGTTTCAGCCAGCCGTTACACAATGCATAGAGAAACAGCGAACGAGCCAGCCGATGCTTGAGGCTGCCGGTCGGATGGCTCGACTCATCCTTGAAGTACAACTCGATGCCTGCAAAACCCGGCAGCGGCAAAGGGATCAGGTGGGTGTCGGCGCTGCGCTGAAAATCCGCCTCGATGATGCGGATGGCTTCGCGGGCCCACTGTCGGTTGTCGCTCATGGTGATGGTTCTCGTTGAATCGGCAGGAGATGAAGCTGTTAGAAAGGCTCACTCATCAGCTTAGGAAAAATCCTATAGTGCGCACAGATACAGCTGAGTCTCAATATGTCAGGCAACTGCTAGGCTCAGCATGGCTTGAGCCAGACACCTTGTAACGACATATAACAAAAAAGAATATAACTTTTGTTTTAACAACTAACAGTACGGGTTAGGGTGTCCCACCTTTTGACTTTATCGATGGAGAGCGACCTTGCCTCTGCGTAGCACTTTCACGCGTTTCTTTCAGTTGGAAGCTGCCAGCGGTCTGTTATTGATCGCCGCGGCCATCCTGGCCCTGATTATCAACAACTCGCCGCTGTCGTGGCTGTACACCGGCCTGCTCGACACCCCGGTGGTGGCGCAGATCGGTGCGTTGAAAATCGCTAAACCCCTGCTGCTGTGGATCAATGACGGTCTGATGGCGATGTTCTTCCTGCTCATCGGCCTGGAAGTGAAGCGCGAAGTCCTCGATGGTCAGCTATCGAAACCGTCGCAGATCGTCCTGCCCGGCGCCGCAGCGATCGGTGGCATGCTGGTGCCAGCGCTGATCTACTGGTTCCTCAATCGCGACAACCCGGCAGCCCTCGACGGCTGGGCGATCCCGACCGCGACCGACATCGCCTTCGCCCTCGGCGTGCTGGCCCTGCTCGGCAAGCGCGTACCGGTGTCGCTGAAACTGTTCCTGATGACCCTGGCGATCATCGATGACCTCGGCGCCATCGTGATCATCGCGATCTTCTACTCAGGCGAACTGTCGACCCTGTCGCTGGGTCTTGCAGCAGCGTGCATCGCGGCGCTGGTGGCGATGAACCGGCTCGGGGTGGTCAAGCTTGGGCCGTACATGATCATCGGCTTGATCCTCTGGGTCTGTGTACTCAAAAGCGGTGTGCACGCCACGCTGGCGGGTGTGACGTTGGCCTTCTGCATTCCATTGCGCACGAAAAACGCCGAGCCGTCGCCGTTGCTGACCCTCGAACATGCGCTGCACCCATGGGTGGCCTACGGCATCCTGCCGCTGTTCGCCTTCGCCAACGCCGGCCTTTCACTGAGCGGTGTAACCGTCGAAAGCTTCACTCACCACGTGCCAATGGGCATTGCGGTAGGCCTGCTGCTGGGCAAGACCGTCGGTGTATTCGGCCTGACATGGCTGGCCGTGAAGATTGGCATCGCCACCCTGCCCCAAGGCGCCAACTGGGGTCAGGTGCTGGGCGTGGCGATCCTGTGCGGCATCGGCTTCACCATGAGCCTGTTTGTCGGTTCACTGGCGTTTGAGCCGGGTGTGAGTGATTACGCCGGGATGGACCGGATGGGAATTTTGACCGGGTCGATTCTGGCGGCGTTGATTGGTTATGCGGTGACGGCGGCGGCGAGTCGCAAGAACTCCCAAGCGATATAACCTCTTTGGCGAGGGAGCAAGCTCCCTCGCCACAAGTTTCCTGCGTTCCTGTTACACAGCGAACAATCCCACGTCTTTAGAGACGCGTCCTACAGCCACCATTTTCCTGCTTCGTTAACGTTGCGCAGCCCTTTGCGAAGGGCTGTCGATGGATGAACGAAAGGACGATCAGTGGCTGGCAACAAGGACATCCCCCGGGTTCAAAACCCACCGCAAGGCGACGGGCATCACGTTACCTACCGCTACATGACGGCCACGGAATTGGCCGAGCGCGACGCCAGACAAAACGCTTACGACACCATGCTGGCACGGCAGGAGGCTTTCGAGCGCAGCCGTGAGGTGGCGGTCAAGAAAGCCGAGCCCGTGCGTGCCGGTTGCGTATTTGCCAAGTCCTGCAAATTGCCGGATGCGATTATCGATTACTCCAGTCCTTCGGGGATGGTGCCGACCGACAGCCTGAAGGATTACGGCGATCTGATTCTGCTGGGCGCGCGTGAAGCCGATGAAAGCGGCGCAGTGCCTCTCAAGAAAATCGGCGCAACGGCCATCCCGGCAGGCTTCGGCAGTTTTGCGTTGACGGGTTCGGCTTTCAAAGCACTGCCCACAGTTATATCCACCGCAGTGGTCACGCCATTGGTGACCCTGGTAGCGCTGCTCATGCCCTCGAACCTTGGTGACAGCGCACTCTATACCGACGAGCAACTGCGTGGACTTGAACAGGCGCGAACGCGTGTTCGGCTGAGGGTCGAACAGCAGGCCGACGGCAGCCTGAAGGGCTATGGCTTCTACACCGGCAAGAATCGCGATTGGGAAATGGTTGATGTCGTGCAGTTCAAGTTGCGCGACAGCCAGTTCATTGCTGACTTGGGAGAAGGCGTAGAACTGATCTGGACGCCGGCTGTGAATGGCTCGGACATCCTCGGCATTCCTGCGCTGGAGGCTGCACCGCAGGCACCGCACATCTGGGTTTATCCGCCGACGAAAGCGGCGGATGGGATGCTGGTGAATCCGGTTTATCCGCCGGAGTACCGGGATTTCATTCTGGTTTTTCCGGTGGGGTCGGGAGTAAAACCGATTTACATTGTTGTCAGCGCTGCGAAAGGTACCGCCGAAGAGGGTCATACCTATCACCCAGCTCCTGAAACGGTGGATATAACAGCCTTTCCTGATTTGAGAAGAGCAAAAAAGAAAACACCATACAACGGAGGGCTTCGGGATCGCTGGATCAACGCGAAAGGCCGGATAATCTACGAATGGGACTATCTGCACGGTGAACTTGAGGCATACCGCGCAAGCGATGGCAGCCATTTAGGCTCTTTCGACCATAGGACCGGCGAACAGATAGATCCGCCCAAAAAGAAACGAAATATCAAAAAATATTTATGAGGATTACATGGGACTGAAGGCCAGGCTTGAATGGTATGACAAGCAAACCGAACTGGGTGAAGGAGAGGAGCTGTCGAAAGATTTTGGTGAGGACTGCTCACTAATTGAAGCGTTAGGCCTGTCGCCTGCCAGAAACATAAATAATGGCGGATTTAATGTTAAATCCGATTGGTTAAAGATTCTTCAACCGTACTTCCAGCACTTCATTCAATATTCGTCTTACGACTATCAGATATCGTTCGTATACCGCAACAACTGGTAGGCACCCATTCAACACCCGAAAAAATATCAAAAAAAGATATCTGTGAGGAAGAGATGGGGCTAGAACTGAGACTGGAATGGTACGACACAGCAACCCTGCAATTGCAGGGCGAGGAGTCGTCAAAAGATCTGGGGGATGATGAATCAGTACTGAATGCCTTGGGCATTCCGGTGGAGGGCAACATCAATAATGGCAGCTTCAACGTCGTCGAGAAGTGGGGTGCGACCATTCAGCCGTACTTTCAACATCAAATCATTCTGAGTGCCAACGACTATCAAATTTCGTTTGACTACAGTTAATACCGACAAACAGGCTATTGAAACTTTATGCGCTACCTTTCGATAACCGGCTTTTACCCTGATGACGTTCAAGATGACTCTTTGCAATTCGAGCTGTATATCCAAGATAGCGAGATGAACGAAAAAGTTGCACAGTTCATTGAGTCTAAGCCCCTGAATGAATTGGAACCCGGAGAGCTGCTATTGACTACAGATCAAGTCACTGCGCTGAAAACTCTTCTCAAAGTTAGCCTCCCGAAGGGTTTGGAGTTTTTCATGGGCACCTGTGCTGATTACTGACTTACCGAATTGGAAGCAAAAAACAAAAAACCCCGACCAGTCACCTGATCGGGGTTTTCTTTACCCTGAATTCCGCTTAGTGCGAAACGCGGCTGGTCCCACCAACGGTGGAGATGCGCACGCGCTCGCCAACGCGGAACACTTCGTTCTCCTGCACCTGCTGCACATAGGCACGCATGCTGCCATCGTCTTCACGCACGGTGATTTCCACACCTTGGGTACGGGTCAGGCCTTCTTCAGTCGCCGAACCGATCAGACCGCCCGCCACCGCACCGATAACCGCAGCAACGATGCTGCCCTTGCCGCCGCCGATCGCGCTGCCGCCGACGCCGCCGACCACCGCGCCTGCAGCGCCGCCGATCGGGGTCTTGGTGCCTTCGATTTTCACCGGACGCAGGGATTCGATGGTACCCATGCGAATCGTCTGCACACGACGCGCTTCGTCACGGGAGTAGGAGTCACCGGTCAGGCTCGATTGGCAGCCGGTAAGCAACATCGCCATCGTGGAAAAGGAAGCAACCAGCAGAACAGACTTACGCATAGCATCAACTCCAAAGGAACATATATTCATTAAACTCCGTGGCTTGACGCCTGTCACGACGCCGCCCGGATAAATTGGCTTTCATTCAGGCGCGGTACAGACGCCTGCAAGGTTTCCCAACAGTAGCGCCAAATTACCGATTCCGCGCCACGGACACCAAGGATTTTCATGGATTACTTCATCATCGTCGTCACCACTGCCGCTGGTTTGTACTTCCATTGGTGGTTGTACGTGCGGATCAAGCGCTGGATGGATCGCGACCTGGCGCTGTCACTGGCGGGCAAGGATGAAGGAAAACGTGCCTTCATGCTCGAACAGTTAGCGAATGCTCAGATGCAGAAGATCAAGCGCCGGGATCTGCCGAAGTGGCTGGAGGCCGCTGCGGCAGGCTATCCCGCTCGGTAGACTGCTCAGGGTGCCAGACGTTCAAGAATCCAGTCGGCGCCCTGCACACGGTAGTTGAGGCGATCGTGCAGACGGCTCGGACGGCCTTGCCAGAATTCGATGCGCTCAGGCAACAAACGGTAACCACCCCAGTGTTCCGGACAGTCGGGTTGAGTGTCGGAGAAACGCTGCTCGGTGGCCTCGAGCAAATCTTCCAGTTCACCGCGCCCGTTGATCACCCGGCTCTGTGGTGATGCCCAGGCACCGAGACGGCTGCCCAGCGGACGCACCTGATAATACGCATCCGACTCCGCAGGCGTGACCTTCACCACCCGCCCTTCGATGCGCACCTGGCGTTCGAGGGTTGGCCAGAAGAAAGTCATGGCGGCGAACGGGTTGGCCGCCAGATGCTGACCCTTGGCGCTGTCGTAGTTGGTGAAGAAGGTGAAGCCCTGCTCGTCCAGGCCCTTGAGCAGCAGAATGCGGCAATGCGGTCGCCCATCCTTGTCGACCGTGGCCAGGGTCATAGCGTTGGCTTCCACCGGTGGCTGTTCGGTTTTCACCGCGTCGGCAAACCACTGGTGAAACAACGCAAATGGCTCAGCCGGGGCTTGCGCCTCGGTCAGCCCATCCCGGGTGTAATCACGACGCATATCTGCCAGAGCCTGGGTCATGGCGCATTCCTTTTCGTTAGCGGATCACTTCTTGGTGGTATCGGTCGCGGCGACTTTCTTGTCGGTCGCGGCGGCTTTGGCTGGAGCAGTCTTTTTCGCTGGGGCCTTGGCCGGGGCTTTTTTGGCCGGTGCCTTGGCAGCCGCTTTTTTTACCGGAGCCTTTTTGGTTGCCGGTACAGCGGCTTTTTTCGCGGCAGGAGCCGGAGTGACCGGTTTGGCGACTGGCTTGACGTCCTGTGCCGCGACCAGGGTCACTGGCTTCGGTGCCGGCATGTTGTACTTGCTCAGCAAGGCAACCATGGTGTTCTGCGGGGTCACCAGCAGTTCAACACGACGATTCAACGCACGACCTTCAACACTGTCGTTGGCCGCACGCGGTGCTTCGGAACCCATGCCACGCAGCATCAGGCGATCACGCTGCAGGCCGCTGAGACGGAAGATTGCGGCGATGGCCTGGGCACGCTCCTGGCTCAGTTTGATATTGGCAGGCGCGGCACCACTGGAATCGCTGTGGCCAAGGACCAGCACGGCAGTTTTCGGGTCGGCTTCAAGGATTTTCGCCACGCGGGTGAACGGGCCGAGGGTGACCGGCAGCAACATGGCTGGACGATCCGGGTTGAACGAGCCTTCCACCGGCGCGGTCACGACCAGCACGTTTTCACGGCGTTCGAGTTGCAGATTGCTGTCCTTGACCGCTTCACGCAGGCGCGGCTCGTAGTCGTCGAGCCAGGCTTGGGTCACTTTCGGATCCGGCATCGGCACGGCTTTGGTGGTGGGTTGATCCTTGCCGCCGAACGGCCACCACCATTTGCCACCTGCATCGGCTTCAGCTTTGGCCACGGTGACCGGTTTTTTTGCTTCGGGGGCGACTTCAGCCTTCATGTCGGCCTTGGCCGCTTCGTCATCGGAACCGAACGGCCAGTACCATGGGCTGCTGCTTTCAGATTTGGCAACCGGTGCGGTAGCAGCCGGTTTCAAAGGCGCCGGAGCGGGTTCTTTGGCCGCCACCTTGTCGGAAGAACCGAACGGCCACCAACTGCCGCCGTCCGCATCGTTTTTCGGGGTCTGTGCACAACCGGTGATCGCTACACACAGGGCCAGGGCGAGGGTCTTTTTAGATGACATTGAAAATCCACAAAATGAAGTAATGAAAAATCAGAGCACTTTCGCCCGGATAAACAGTCGCTTTGAAACGAAAAAACGTTCGAGGTTCCGGCCCTGGAATCCCGAATGGAACTTTACAGACAAGTGGCAAGCACCCGCGCGAGCTTTTGCGCGCGCGGATCCATCAAGACGTACGGCCCAAGGGTATTTGTCACAAAACCAAACGCGACATCATGCTCGGGGTCAGCAAAACCGATGGAACCGCCCGCGCCCGGATGGCCGAACGCCCGTGGGCCAAGGCCGTAAGTGGCGTTGGGCACATCCGGTTGATCAAGCATGCAGCCCAGACCGAAACGGGTCTGGGTCAACAAAGTCTTGTCTTCGCCGAGGCTGTGTTCGCGGGTCAGCTCTTCGAGCATGTCGCTTTCGAGCAGGCTGCCGTCGAGCAACCCAGCGTAGAAACCGGCCAGACTGCGCGCATTCCCGTGGCCATTGGCCGCCGGTTGCTGCATGCGTCGCCACTCAGGTTTGTTGGTGCTGGTCAGCACCGACGGCGGATTGGTAAAAGCACGGGTGGTCATGGCAGTCGGTTCGCGCATGGTCACTTGCAGCAGACGTTGCGCGGCAGCATCACCAGCATTGCCCTTGCCGCGAGCGATATGCGCCACCCGGTGGAATTCTTCGTCAGCCAGACCGACGTGAAAATCCAGACCCAACGGTTTGGCGACACGAGCGACGATCGATTCACCCGGCCCACGACCGTCAGCACGGCGCAGCAATTCACCGATCAGCCAGCCATAAGTGATCGCGGCATAACCGTGACCGGTGCCCGGCGTCCACCATGGCGCTTCTGCCGCAAGGGCGTCGACCATGGTTTGCCAGTCGTAGAGCGCTTCCGGCGCCAGCAGCTCGCGCAGGGCCGGCAGACCGGCCTGGTGGCAGAGCAATTGGCGCAGGGTGATGGATTCTTTGCCGGCAGCGGCGAATTCCGGCCAGTAGCGGGCGACCGGAACATCCAATTGCAACTTGCCTTCGCCGACCAGTTGCAGCGCGGTGACGGCAGTGAAGGTTTTGGTGCAGGAGAACAGGTTGGCGATGGTGTCGCTGTGCCAGGCCTCAGTGCCATCCTTGTCGGCAGTGCCGGACCAGAGGTCGAGAACGGTTTCTCCACCGACCTTGATGCACAGGGCTGCGCCGCGTTCCTGGGGATCGTCGAACAGTGCGGCGAAAGCTTCGCGCACCGCTTCGAACTGAAGCTCGTAATGTCCCTGAATCTGCACCCGCAACTCCCCCGCGAAAACGCTCTACAAAGTGGCCCGCATTGTTCCAGCCCTCGAGGGATTTGGGAACAGCTGCGGGCCAGACGGTTAAAAGCCAAGTCAAAAGATCGCAGGCTGCGATCTTTTAGCGCATCACAGATTAATGACCATTCCCCGAGTGCCCACCCGCGTGCCCCGCTCCCGCACCTTTGCCAGCCTCACCTTTCCTGCCGCCTTCGGCTTCGTGCTCAGGGGCTTTCTCAGCCTCTTTGCCCAACTGATCAATCGCCTGCAAATTGCTCTTGCGCACTGACTCGACAAAACCCTGATACGGCAGATCAGTCACTCCCACCAGACCGAAGTGGCCATTCTCACCATCAAGCAGACGGCCGGTTACCGGTTGGTCCAGATACTGGAACCAATGCACGCCAACAATCGACGGTTCACTCAGCGCTTGTTTGAGGAAGTTGGCGTAGGCCGGGCCGCGATCTTCTTCCCTTGCCACTTGCGTGACGCCGCCCCAGAACGGGCCACGATCCGCTGAGCCAAAGTTGAATTCGGTGATCATTACCGGTTTGTCCAAAGCGCCCAGGGCGGCAAAGTCATAACCGTCCTGCGGTTTCAGCGTGTACATGTTGAAGCTCAGGACATCGCAATACTGCGCGCAGGACGCCACGGCTTCCGGCGTGCTGATGGCGAAGCGACCGCCAAGCAGCAACTGGTTCGGCGCATGCCATTTCAGCGAGTCGGAAATGGTTTTGAAGTAGGTGTCGGCGAAGACTTTCTGGAAATATTTGAAGTCCGCCTCGATTTCCGGATGCTCGGGATTCGGCAGCGGTGGCACGAAACCCGGGTCTTCCATCAATTCCCACGCCGGCAGATCGATGCCCCACGCCTTCGACAGCCCCGCCTGATTGCGGTACTTGTCGCGCAATTGCTTGAGGAACGCACGTTTGGCCGGTACGTCGGTGGTCATCTTCAGGGTGCCATAAGCCAGCGCATAGCGGGATTTCGGATCATCGCCGGGACCGGCCCACGCCAGTTCGTTGTCGGCGTAGTAGCCGATCAGCCACGGATCGTCGCGGTGATCGCGGGCGGCGATGGCGACGGCGCGCTCGGTGGCCATGGCGAAACGCGGATCAAACGGATCCGGCATACCACCCCACCAGTCGCTGCCGGTGCTGATGCTGGTGTAGTCACCGACGATCGACAGCGGCAAGGTGTAAGGCACACGCTCGGCATCACTTAGCGAATCGGCACTCCAGTTACCTACCGTGTTGAAGCCCCAGGCTTGCAGGCGATCGAGCGTGTGGCTGGCCCACTGTTGCTCATCGATGGTGGCCTTGCACGGCTCAGCAGCCTTTTCCGCTGTCGCTTGTACGGTTTCAGTTTTGGCTGCCTCAGCGACGCCGGACTTCGGCTCGGCAGCCACAGACACAGGTTCTGCGGCTTTCTCGGCGGCCGTTTCAGCGGCGGCAGACCTGGCCGCTTCGGCGACTCCGGACTTGCTCTCACTGTCGGCTTTGCACGGTTCACCGTACACGCGCTGCAGGTTGGCGCCATAGAAGTCGTACCAGCGCCCGTTGCCGTATCCCCGGCCCTGATCAACACCGTTGCCGCCACGGTTGTCACCCTCGCCAAAATGCTTGGCCAACGGTTCATCAGGTTTAGGCAGGGATTCAAACATGTACTCACGACCGGCCACGTAGGTCTGGTTGACCTGCGGGCTGACGGTGTTCACGCCCAGCGAGTAAAACGGATGACCTTCAGGCGTGACCAGATACCAGCGGCCATCACGCTTTTCAGTACGGAAGAAACCGCTGGCCTTGAACGCCGGGCCTTTGTTCCAGCCACCAAATTTGTCCAGCGAGGACTTCTCACGCTCGGCCAGCCAGATTTTCAGTTGTTGCTGTTCCTTGGCGGCGGCGGATTTCAGTTGTTCGTCGTTGCTGATCTTTTCCGGCCACTTGCTACGCGTCGATTGCCCGTAGGCGTCGACCAGATTGCCGTAAACGGCCTGGGTGACCGATTCGCCGTCCTGCACACCGAAACGCTCCAGCAGCAAACTCTGTGCGACTTTCGGCTGATCCATCGACAGGCTCACCGAGACCACTTGGCTGCGGTCGATCTCACCGCTGCTGCTGGCGAGCAGTATCCGTTGACCATCGACCGTCATCGGCATCGGCGGCCCGGCTTTCATGCCTTGACTCAGCGGTGTCGACGCGACCAGCGGCACCAACAGGGTTTGCGCAGGCCCGGCCGGCAGGTCGACGCGGCTGACCAGGGTGCGGCCGTCGTTGCTCTGGATCTGTACGTAGACCGTCACCGCCCAGTCCATTGCGCTCTGCAATCGCAGGGTCATCATGCCCGACTGCGACCAGTCCCAAGCGCCGGTCTGCGGCGTCAGACGCAAGGTCGGGCGCGCCACCGGGTTGAACGTCACCCGGCGCAGCACTTCGCCCTCAGGCGTTTGCTCGGCGTTGGCTTGCGGCAGATCAGCGTTTTCAGTGGCGATTTTCACCACGTCGGCAGGACGGACAAAGTTGAACAGGGTCTGCTGACCGGCGGGCGCTGCCAGCAACGGGGCAGCGAAGATCAAGGCAAATACGGCAGGCAACGAACGGCGGATCATAAGAACGGAGTTCTCCCTAACGACCAACAATGGCCAATGGAAAAGCGATGGCAGAGAGATAGACAACACGGCGGGCAAAACTGCCCACCGTTGTCTCAGGATATTTCACGACGGAAAGGAGGCAACGCATTGAGGATCGCCTTGCCATAGCGCTGGGTGACCAGGCGCCGATCGAGCAAGGTGATGGTGCCGCGGTCTTCTTCGGTGCGCAGCAGACGCCCGCAAGCCTGAACCAGCTTCAGCGAAGCGTCGGGCACGGAGATTTCCATGAACGGATTGCCGCCACGGGCCTCGATCCATTCCGACAACGCCGCTTCAACCGGATCGTCCGGGACCGAGAACGGGATCTTGGCGATTACCACGTGTTCACAGTACGCACCCGGCAAGTCGACACCTTCAGCGAAACTGGCCAGACCGAACAGCACGCTGGAATCACCGCCATCGACCCGCGCCTTGTGCTTGTTCAGGGTTTCCTGTTTCGACAGGTTGCCTTGAATGAACACTTGCTTGCGCCAGTCGCGGTCGAGACCGTCGAACACGTCCTGCATCTGTTTGCGCGAGGAGAACAACACCAAGGTGCCGCGCGAGCCTTCGACCAGATCGGGCAACTCACGGATGATCGCTGCCGTGTGTGCGGCGGCATCGCGTGGATCGGCCTTCAGGTCCGGCACCCGCAATACCCCGGCGTCGGCGTGATGGAACGGGCTCGGCACCACAGCAGTGACGGCCTTTTTCGGCAGACCGGCGCGCATGCGGAAGCGGTCGAAAGTGCCCAGCGCCGTGAGGGTCGCCGAGGTCACCAGGCAGCCGTAAGCCACGTTCCACAAGCTGCGGCGCAAGGTTTCCGCCGCCAGGATCGGGCTGGCATTGACCTCGATATCGAACAGCGAACCGCTTTCGGCCAGGGTCAGCCAACGCGCCATCGGCGGGCTGTCTTCCGGGTCTTCGGCGGTGAACGCAGTCCACAGCTCCCAGTTGCCGGAGGCTCGCGACAACAGGCTGCCGAACAGCGGATACCATTCCTCAGCCTGATTGCTGGCGATGCCGATGTTGACCTCGCCGTCCATGCCTTCCTTAAGCAGGTCGGTCAGACGGGTGAACAGATCGTTGAGACGGGCAAAGCCTTTTTTCAGCTCGATGCCCATTTCGCGCATGTGCTCGGGAATCACCCCGGCGACGAAGCGATGCCGTGGCCGTTCGCGACCCTCGACGTCTTCGCCGGGTTTGAAATCGGCGACCTGCTCACAGGCGCTGAACATGAACTGTTGCTGAGCCTTGATCTCACGCGCCAGTTCCGGCACTTGTTCGATCAATTTGCCAAGATCGCCCGGCAGCGGATGCTGGGCCAGCAGTTTGGTCAGGTTCTTCGCGGTGGTTTCCAGCCAGTCGGCGGTGGAACGCAGGCGCGTGTAATGGGCGAAGTGGCCGATGGCCTTGTCCGGCAGGTGATGGCCTTCGTCGAACACGTAAATGGTGTCGCGCGGATCCGGCAACACCGCGCCGCCGCCCAGTGCCAGGTCAGCCAGGACCATGTCGTGGTTGGTGACGATCACGTCGACCTTGCCCATGCCTTCGCGAGCCTTGTAGAAGGCGCACTGGCCGAAGTTCGGGCAATGGCGGTTGGTGCACTGGCTGTGATCGGTGGTCAGGCGCGCCCAGTCAGCGTCTTCCAGCGCATTCGGCCAGCTGTCACGGTCGCCGTCCCACTTATTGCCGGCGAGTTTCTCGATCATGCTGGTGAACAGCTTTTGACTGGCCTCATCAACCTCGATCTTGAAGCCCTCTTCTTCGAACAGCTGCGCGGTGGCGGTTTGCGCGTGGCCTTCCTGCAAGAGCATGTCGAGCTTGGACAGGCACATGTAGCGGCCACGGCCCTTGGCCAGAGCGAAGCTGAAGTTCAGCCCGCTGTTGCGCATCAGGTCGGGCAAGTCCTTGTAGACGATCTGCTCTTGCAGGGCCACGGTCGCAGTGGCGATGACCAAGCGTTTGCCGGCCAGTTTGGCGGTGGGGATCGCGGCCAGGCTGTAGGCCACTGTCTTGCCGGTACCGGTGCCGGCTTCCACCGCGACAATCGCGGGGTCGCCACTGCGCCGGCCTTCGTCGTCGGTGTCGATATCCCCGAGGACTTTGGCGATTTCAGCGATCATCAGGCGCTGGCCGTAACGCGGTTTGAGGCTCTTGGCCTCTAGAAAACGCGAATAGGCGCCCTGGATCGTGGTTTTGAGTTCAGTACTGATCATGGATTGTCGGGCGCAAAAAACGCTGGATAAATTTTCAGTGGTTTCGGATGGCGGCTATCATACCCCGCTAATTAATCCCGCGCAGAACGGAGTGCCCCAATGACACCTTTTAGCCTCGTTTACCCCCTGCATGTGCTGTCCGCCCTGGTGTGGGTCGGCGGCATGTTTTTTGCTTGGATGGTCCTGCGCCCCGCGGCTGTGAAGGCCCTCGACGGCCCAGCCCGCCTCACCTTGTGGGTGGAAGTGTTTCAAGGTTTTTTTCGGTGGGTCTGGGTCGCGGTGATTCTTTTGCCCATCAGCGGCGTGGGCATGTTGCATTTGCAGCAGGTCGGGTTTGAGACCGCGCCGAAGTATGTGCAGGTGATGATGGGCTTGTATGTGGTGATGACGGCGCTGTTTATCCGCATTCAGGGGTTGATGTTGCCTGAACTGCGTACGGTGGTGGAGGCGAAGGACTGGCCGGCGGGTGCGGCGGTGCTGGGGCGAATTCGCCGGGTGGTGGGGCTTAATCTGATTGTCGGGCTGGTGCTGGTGGCGATTGCCGCGGCTCGGCCGATATTCTGAAATTGGGGACTGAGATCAAAAGCCCCTCACCCTAACCCTCCCGAAACGTCGGACCGCCCGTAGGGAGAGGGGACTGAATGGGGGATATTGAAGAGTTACGCCGACCTGAAGGATTAGCTTTGAATCCATAATCGACACGGTTTTTCAGGTCGATGGATAGCCTGAGTCACCTCGGTCGGCCCCCTCTCCCTACGGGCGGTCCGACGTTTCGGGAGGGCTGGGGTGAGGGTCTGCCTTTACAGGCGCTGCACGGTCACAGCACCCGCCGCCCCCACCGGCCCAGGCTGGCCATCCGCCCCGGCCTTGCCGTTCTTGCCACCATCGGCGCGATACACAAGGCAGCCCTTGGACTTGCCGCCCTTGCCTGCCTTGCCGCCAACACCGGCTGGTCCGCCCGCACCGCCCGCGACATTGACCTTGATCAGCTCAGCCGGAAACTCGCGCGGCACTTCCAGCCGCACCAGCGCACCCGGAGCGCCCGGTTGGCCATCACTGCCGTTGCTGCCATCAAAACCATGCCCGGCCGAACCATAAGTGCAGCCCGGGTCTTCGCCGTTACCGCCGTCAAGGCCGACAAAGCCCGGCGCACCGGTGCCGCCACGGGCATCGACCAACAGCTGCGGCGCGCTCAACGCCTTGAATTGCAGATTCAGATTACGTCCGGCACGGGCAGCTTTTTCATACGTCCCCGGCGCCCCGCGCGCGGTGATCTGGCTGCCATCGCTCAGCTCTGCGCGAACGACCTTCATGTCCAAAGCGTTCTCGCCCGGAACGATCGCGATGCGTGCTTCATGGCCAAGACGTAGTTCACCGACACTCAACTCGGTCACGTTCGCCGGAATCAACAGCGTGCCGTAATCGGCCACTTCGAGTTTTTCCAGCTGCAAGGTGCTGGCGGTATTGGGCAAACGCATCAGCGAATTGGTTTCAACGCTGACCACCTGGGCACAGGCCAATGGGCTGATGAATGCAGCGAGCAAGCAGAGTTTACGCATGGGAAGAAGCCTCCGGAGCGGCCGGGGCCGGGATGGTTTGCAGGTGAAATACGCCGAACAGCAGGATGCGGCCACGGTCACGCCAAGGGTGCGGGCGACCTTGGAGGCTGCGATTGCACAGCAGCACTTCGAATAGATGAATCAGCAACAACAGACCGCCGGCCAGATTGACCAGCAGATGCAACGGATGTACGAACGGCACCAACTGATTGGCCAGTACCACGCAGCAGAACAGCAGGGTCAACAATCGCCCCAGCCCCCAGAACACTTTCATACGCTCCCCCGTGTTGCGAATTATTCTTTGGGCGCACAGTAACGGCTTCTGCGGGGGATAAGCCAGAGGGGAAAATGAAAAAACTTCGATCGTCTGCCAAATGGCTGCCGAAACGACGCTGATCGTCGCCCGGCAGCTCTAGGCTGCGCCCTACAGACGCGTCCTAACGATTGATGTGCAACTCCACACGCCGGTTCTGCGCACGACCTTCATCGGTGGCGTTATCGGCAACCGGCTCGCTTTCACCGCGCCCTTCACTGGTGAGTTTGTTGGGCGCCAGCCCTTGGCTCAGCAGATACGTGGCGACACTGCTTGCACGCCTTTCCGACAAGGCCTGGTTGTACGCATCCGAACCTTTGCTGTCGGTGTGACCAATGACCTTGATGCTCACCACGTCGGCATTGCGCAGTTTGTCCATCAGCGTATCGAGCTGGGATTTCGCCGCCGGGGTCAGGTCGGATTTGTCGAAATCGAACAGCACGTTGCCGGCATCGCTGAGGGTGATGACTTCAGTTTGCGGTGCAGGCTCCGGCACTTTTTCCGTGACCGGGTATTGCGGCAACGGGCAACCACGGTGATCGACCGGGGTATTTTCCGGGGTGTCCGGGCAACGGTCGCGGCGGTCGAATACACCGTCGCCGTCTTCATCGCCGTCCTGGGCGTAACAGATCAGTCCGCCGGTAAGAATCCCCAGCGCTGCGCCGCCGCCGGCCCAGCCGCCACTTTCAATGGCGCCGAGACCGCCACCGACCAGCCCGCCGATAAGGCTGCAGATCGGCCACGTACGTTGATTGAGGGGTGCAGTGCCATCGCTGTGGGTGGCGCAACCGGTGAGCAAGCTGCCTAGCAGCAGCACCGGCAAGACGGACCTTGAGAAAACAGTCATTGTGAAAGCTCCTGTGTCACCGGCCCATACCGGTTACACAGGAGTAAAGACCCGCATCCGCGACTGCACAAGCCGCGGATGCGAGAGGGGCTTAACGCTGGATTTTGATTTCGGTACGACGGTTTTGTGCGCGACCGTCAGCGGTTTTGTTATCGGCCACTGGTTGGCTTTCACCCATGCCGGACACCGAAACGAAGCTGGCGCGTGGCACACCCTGCTGGATCAGGTACTCCACCACCGAGTGCGCACGACGATCCGACAGTTTCTTGTTGTAGGCATCGCTGCCCACGCTGTCGGTGTGACCGGTCACAGTCAGTTGCGCCGTCGAGGATTCCTGTTTCAGGCGGGTGGCGACCTTGTCGAGCACTTGCTTGTCAGGGCCGGTCAGCGTGGCTTTGTCGAACTGGAAGTGCACATCACGGATAACAATGGTTTCTTCCTTGACCACTACAGCTTCTTCGACCACGGGTGCAGGCGCTGGTGGAGGGCAACCGTCAGCGTCGACCTGTACGCCTTTAGGCGTGCCCGGGCACTTGTCGCGACTGTCCGGCACGCCATCGCCGTCTTCGTCGCCATCGCCGTGAACCCAGCAATAGGCCGCTGCCGTGCCACCGACCAGCAACGCACCGTAGCCGGCCCATGCCGAACTTTCGGTTGCGCCGAGACCGGCACCGACGACACCACCGACCGCCGCACAGGTCGGCCAGTCGGTTTTCTGCAAACCTGCGCAACCAGTCAACACACTGGTTAGCAGAATCAAAGGTAATGCTGTCCGAACTATGCTCATCTGGTTTTCTCCTGAGGGATCGGCTTAGAACCGATTCAGGGAGTAAAGACCGGAGTTTTAATCTCCGCCAGCAATAGGCCACCGCTGTTTGCGAGCCTGTTCACAGGACTTCGGCACATTTACCCGAAACGGGCGGAACAGGGCGCTTTGCCGCCACCGTCAGGCAGGCTAGTCTTGGCGGTCTGATTGAGGAGCTTCGATGAACGTCGCCATTTCTTCCCGCACGCCGCAACAGGCGTTAGCCGCTTTGCTGGATCGCTACGCCCCGGCGCGGCTGTTGCTGATCGGCGCCAGCGAATTTCCAGCCCTGAGCGCCTTTAAAGAGGCACATCCAGACACCGTCGTCGCCCATGCGGCGCCGGGCGCATTGCCCGCCGAACTGGCAGCACAGCGTTTCGATCTGGCGCTGGTGGTCGATTGCCTGGAACATTTGCCCAAACGCGATGGCCTGAACTTGTTGGGCGGGATTCGCAATCTCAACGCCAGCCGCATCGCCGTGCTGGCGGATCTGGCGGCCAGCGGCTGGCAGGAAACCGACTTCTATTCACTGGCGCTGCAAGCCAGTGAATGTTTTCAACGCGACGATCAAGTGCTGACCCTGTTCACCTATGATCTGCTTGAATACAAACAAGTCCCCGACTGGCTCAACTCACGGTTCTGGGCCAATCCGGAAAACTTCGGGAAATACTGGTGGTAATGCAATGAGTACAGCCATTTGCCCGTGCGGCAGCGGCAATCTGTTGGAGGCCTGCTGCGGCCATTATCACGACGGCCATCCGGCACCGTGCGCCGAAGCGCTGATGCGTTCGCGCTACAGCGCCTATGTGCTGGGGCTGATCGACTATCTGGTGGCGACCACCCTGCCCGCCCAGCAAGCGGGCCTCAATCGCCAATCGATCACCGACTGGAGTGCGCAGAGCACCTGGCTCGGCCTTGAAGTCGAGAGCTCGGAAGTCTTCGGTGGCCAGCCGGAACACGCTTTCGTCACCTTCACCGCGCGCTGGCATGACGGTCAGGGCGAGCATAGCCATCGCGAGCGTTCGTCGTTCGTGCAGAACGCCGGGCACTGGTACTTCATTGATCCGACGGTGCAATTGAAGCTGGGGCGCAATGACAGTTGCCCGTGCGCCAGTGGGCAGAAGTTCAAGAAGTGCTGTGCGGGATATTTCGGCGCTTAAGATCAAAAGATCGCAGCCTGCGGCAGCTCCTGCACAGGATTTGCGCTTCGCCTGTAGGCGCTGCCGCAGGCTGCGATCTTTTAGCGGCTAGACTGCCAGCAAAGGGAGAAAACCATGCTCGGTCGCTGGCGCACACTACATTTTCTGTTTTTGATGCTGATCCTGAACCTCGGCGGTTGCGCGTCGTGGTTCAGCGATGACAGCGTCGACCCCGCCGTGCATCTGGTGAAAGTCGAAGTGGTGCGCGCCAAATTGCTTGAACAGAAATTCATCCTGCACTTTCGCGTCGATAACCCCAACGATAGCGACCTGACCGTGCGCTGCCTCGAATACCGCATTCATCTGGCCGACATACTGCTGGCCGAGGGTGAGCATGAACACTGGTTTACGGTCGGACCAAAACGCAGTGCCTACTTCAAAGTGCCGATCCGCACCAACCTGTGGCCCCGGGTAAAAGATGTGGTGAAAATGCTGAAAAGCTCGAATCAACAGATTCCCTATCGCTTGCAGGGTGAGATGGAAACCGGTTTATTCATCGCTCACTACGTGCACCTTGAGCGCAATGGCGTGATAATCCCCGCCGATTTAATTCCGGAGCAACACCGATGACCCAGCAACCTCATGTCCATGGCCCTGACTGCAACCACGATCATGACCATCATCACGAACATGACCACGGCCACGTTCACGGCCCGAACTGCGGCCACGCCCACCAGGAACCGGTGCGCAACGCCCTGAAAGACGTCGGCCGCAACGACCCGTGCCCATGCGGCAACGGCAAGAAATTCAAGAAGTGCCACGGGGCGTGATGCCCGGGGCGAAGACCCTCTTCGCCTGACCTGCCGCCTTCGCGAGCAAGCTCGCTCCCACAGTCAATCGAGTTCCTCCAGTTGGAATGCAATCCCTGTAGGAGTGAGCCTGCTCGCGATGAGGCCGGCACATCCAACATCGTCGTCGCCTGAACGGGTTTCTTCAGTTGCAATGCGTTCCCCTGTGGGAGCGAGCTTGCTCGCGAAGGGGCCGGCACATACGGTGAAGTTTTTCAGCCGGCCACCAGAATCTGTGCAGAACTGACTACCGTCGCATACTCCCCCTGCAAATTCCCCAGCGACATTCCGTGCACCTCGTCCGCCGTACGCAATGTGCCGAAATAATCGGCCTTGTCGAAGGTGAAACAGGCATCCTCCGCCACCCACGCATCAAACCCCAGATTCCCCGCCGTGCGCGCCGTCGATTCCACGGAGTTGTTAGTGGCCACGCCGACAATAACCAATTGCCCGATCCCCGCCTCGCGCAACCGCGCCTCTAACCCGGTGGCACAAAACGCATCCGGCACCTGTTTCTGAATCAGCCATTCGCCGTCCTGCGGCAAAAACCTCTCCTGAAACTCCACGCCTTCCTGCTCCGGCCAAAACACCGAATCCGGTTCACGCGACAGATGCTGCACATGAATCACCGGCCTTGTGCTACGCCGCCACAGCCCCAGCAGATCAAGGATTCGCTGCTCAGCCTGAGGATTATTTCTTCGCCCCAAACGCGGCTGCAGGATGCCTTTTTGCTGGTCGATGATGATCAGTGCAGCGTTGGCCTTAAGCTCCATGGCGATTTTTCTCATGCAGAGTCATTGAATTCTGCGCAGTTCAGCATCACCTCTTCCTACTAAGCAAGCTATCGAACGCACACGGGACGACCTGACGCCGGCGTTTGCTGTCCGCACGCAAGTCCATTTCTGCTTTGGAGTTCTCCATGATCGACCTGTATTACTGGACCACCCCCAACGGCCACAAGATCTCTCTGTTCCTCGAAGAAGCCGGCCTGCCGTACAACGTGCACCCGATCAACATCGGTCAGGGTGAGCAGTTTCAGCCACACTTTCTGAAAATCGCCCCGAACAACCGCATCCCGGCCATCGTCGATCATGAACCGGCCGATGGCGGCGAACCGTTGTCGCTGTTCGAATCCGGGGCGATTCTTTTGTATCTGGCGGAGAAGACCGGGAAATTTCTGCCCCAAGACCTGCGCGGTCGGCAAACGGCGCTGCAATGGCTGTTCTGGCAAATGGGCGGACTGGGGCCGATGGCCGGGCAGAATCACCACTTCAGCCAGTTCGCCCCGGAGAAAATCCCCTACGCGATCAAGCGCTACATCGACGAGACCGCGCGGTTGTATGGCGTATTGAACCAGCAACTGGCTGATAACGAATTCGTCGCCGGCAGCGAATACAGCATTGCCGACATGGCGATCTATCCGTGGATCGTCTCGCACAAATGGCAAAGCCAGAACCTTGAAGACTTCCCGCATGTGCAGCGCTGGTTCAACCGCATCAAGGATCGCCCGGCGACGGTGAAGGCCTACGCGTTGGTGCAAAAAATCAATCCACCGAAGGCTTGATTGAACGGCAAAAGATCGCAGCCTTCGGCATCTCCTACAGGGGAATGCATGCTTATGCAGGAGCTGCCGCAGGCTGCGATCTTTTCCATTCGACAGAAATACGCAAATAACCCCCGCCCCCGCTTGCGCGGCCACCTCCTGCTCACTAACGTAGCGCCTTTACTGACGCTACCCCCCGCAGGAGCTTTGCCATGGCCTCGCCAGCCCTCACACATTTTCTTCCCCGGTTCGGCGTTGCCGCAGCAGTGGCCGGTGTTTTGGGCCTGTCCGGTTGCCAGACCTGGAATGCTCAGGACACCCTCCCGCCGACCTCCGGCGTGCAACCGCTCAAGGGTCTGGCGCAGAACGTGTCGGTACGTCGCAATGCCATGGGCATGCCGCTGATCGAGAGCAACACCTTCCACGACGCACTGTTCAGCCTCGGTTACGTCCACGCCAGCGATCGCATCAACCAGATGGTGACCTTGCGCCTGTTGGCGCAGGGCCGTCTGGCGGAAATGTCCGGCGCGTCAATGCTCGACGCCGACCGCTACATGCGCGCGGTCAATCTGAAGAAAAGCGCTGGCGAGCTGTACAAGGCTTCGTCGCCACGCCTCAAGCGCTTCTTCGAAGTCTATGCACGAGGGGTCAACGCCTACCTGTTCCGCTACGCCGACAAGCTGCCGGGCGACCTCGCCTCCAGCGGCTACAAGCCTGAGTATTGGAAGCCGGAAGACTCGGCGCTGATTTTCGCCCTGCTGAATTTCAGCCAGTCAGCCAATCTGCCGGAAGAGATTTCCTCGCTGGTGCTGGCGCAAACCGTCACCACCGACAAACTCGCCTGGCTGACGCCGTCCGCGCCTGACGAAAACCTGCCACTGGCCGAGGCCGACAAGCTGCAAGGGCTCAAGCTCAACGGACAAATTCCCGGCCTGACCGAACTGAGCAACGCCAGCCAGCAACTGTCGGCGCTGAACCTGCTCGGCACCCCGTCTTCGAACAACTGGGCGATCGCCCCGCAACGCAGCCGCAGCGGCAAGAGCCTGCTGGCCAGTGACGCCCATGGGCCGCTGGCCGCGCCTTCGCTGTGGAGTTTCGTGCAGATCCGCGCACCGAAATATCAGGCCGCCGGCGTCACCGTTGCCGGTCTGCCGATGGTCCTCGGCGGTTTCAACGGCAAAGTCGCGTGGAGCATGACCAGCGTGCTCGGCGACAACCAGGATCTGTTTCTGGAAAAAATTCGCCGTCAGGGCAGCAGCCTGACCTACGAGGTCAACGGCAAATGGCAGCCGCTGGGCGTGCGCAACGAAACCTACCTCGTCAAAGGCCAACGGCCGATTCGCGAAGCGGTGTACGAAACCCGCCACGGCGCATTGCTCAACAGTGCTCAGGCGGCCGCGCAAGGCAGCGGTTTCGGCCTGGCCTTGCAGACCCCGAGCTTCACCGACGACAAGTCGCTGGATGCGTTTTTTGATCTGACCCGCGCGCAAACCGTTGAACGCGCTTCCGACGCGAGCCGCGAGATCCGCGCCATCGCCCTGAATCTGGTGTTCGCCGATGCGAGCAACATCGGTTGGCAGGTCACCGGGCGTTTCCCCAACCGCCGCGAAGGCGAAGGCTTGCTGCCGTCGCCGGGCTGGGAAGGTCGCTACGACTGGGACGGTTACGCCGACCCGATGCTGCATCCGTACGATCAGGATCCCGCGCAAGGCTGGCTCGGCACCGCCAACCAGCGTGTGATTCCTCACGGCTACGGCATGCAACTGTCGAACTCCCGGGCAGCGCCGGAGCGCGGCGAACGTCTGGCGGAACTGGCCGGCAGCAGCAAGCACGACAGCCGCAGCGTGATCGCCATGCAGTACGACCAGACCACCACCTTCGCCGCCAAGTTGAAGAAAGTCTTCGAAGCACCGGGCATGAAGCAGCCGCTGAAACAGGCGATCGATGCCCTGCCGGAAGCGGATCGCAGCAAGGCGCGCGAAGCGTTCACGCGGTTGATGGCGTTCGACGGCAAGCTCAGCCCGACCTCGGCGGATGCGGCGATCTACGAACTGTTCCTGCAAGAAAGCATGAAGCAGATCTTCCTCGATGAGCTCGGTCCGGAATCGAGTCCTGCGTGGAAGGCGTTTATCGCCAATGGTGATCTGTCTTACGCGGCGCAGGCTGACCATCTGTTGGGACGTGAGGACAGTCCGTTCTGGGATGACATTCGTACGCCGCAGAAAGAAGACAAAGCGCTGATTCTTGCCCGTAGCTTCGCGGCGGCGATCAGCGCTGGCGAGAGTCAGTTGGGCGGCGATCACCGCGCCTGGCAATGGGGCAAGCTGCACAGTTATGCCTGGAAGAACAGCAATGGACAGACTGTGCGCGGACCACTGGCGGCCGGTGGCGATCACACCACGTTGAACACGTCGGCGTTCGCCTGGGGTCAGGATTTCACCACGACGCGTGCGCCATCGATGCGTTTCATCGTCGACTTCGGCCAGGCTGAACCGCTGATGGGGCAGAACGGTACGGGGCAGTCGGGTAATCCGGTGAGTCCGAACTACCTCAATGGCATCGATGCGTGGCTGAAGGGGCAGTACATCGGCTTGCCGATGCAGCCGCAGAACTTTGACCGGGTCTACGGCAAGACCCGTCTGACGCTTACTCCCGGCAAATAGCTGTACATCAAAAGCCCCTCACCCTAACCCTCTCCCGGAGGGAGAGGGGACTGATTGGGGGATGCTTGAGTCATACGCAGACCTGAACGTGCACTGCCGAATCCAGAATCAACTCAGTTCGTGCCTTGCCGAATCCGTAATCGACTCGGTCTTTCAGGTCGATGTAGCTGGCCAGACACCTCAGTCGGCCCCCTCTCCCTCCGGGAGAGGGCTGGGGTGAGGGGCTTTTGATCTGGTCCAGAATCTGTGTTCGACTCGGTATTTCACGTCGGCGTAGCTCTCCCAGACACCGCGGTCGGCCCCCTCTCCCTCAGGGAGAGGGCTGGGGTGAGGGGCTTTTGATCTGGTCCAGAATCTGTGTTCGACTCGGTATTTCACGTCGGCGTAGCTCTCCCAGACACCTCGGTCGGCTCCCTCTCTCTCAGGGAGAGGGCTGGGGTGAGGGTTGCTCTTCAAAGTCGATAGAACTTCCAGCCCAGCGTCAGCCTCATAGCTAACAAGCCCCCCATTCTGGTAAGGACATGGACCTTGTTATCGCCCGCCCCGAGGGTTTGTACTGCCCTGCCGGAGATTTCTACATAGACCCGTGGCGCCCCGTCGAGCGCTCGGTGATTACCCATGCCCACGGCGATCACGCCCGTACCGGCAATCAGCACTACCTCGCCAGCAGCGCCAGCGAAGGGATTTTACGCGCGCGTCTGGGGCAGGACATCAACCTGCAAACCCTCGCCTACGGCCAGCGCCTGACGCACCACGGTGTCACCCTGAGTTTTCACCCCGCCGGCCACGTGCTCGGTTCTGCACAAGTGCGCCTGGAATACGGTGGCGAAGTCTGGGTCGCGTCCGGCGACTACAAGATCGAACCGGACGGCACCTG
Source organism: Pseudomonas sp. H1_D05 (assembly GCF_054682705.1). Classification (NCBI taxonomy): domain Bacteria; kingdom Pseudomonadati; phylum Pseudomonadota; class Gammaproteobacteria; order Pseudomonadales; family Pseudomonadaceae; genus Pseudomonas; species Pseudomonas sp. H1_D05. The sequence continues at coordinate 3,284,025 of NZ_CP162825.1, read as the reverse complement.
CGCCCCGTTCGAACCGGTGCGCTGCCACACCTTCATCACCGAATCGACCTTCGGCCTGCCGATTTATCGCTGGCAGCCCCAAGCGCAGGTGTTCAGCGAGATCAATCAGTGGTGGGCAGCGAACATCGCGGCCGGCAAGGCCAGCGTGTTGTTCTGTTACTCGTTCGGCAAGGCTCAGCGAATTCTCCACGGCATCGACGAAAGCCTCGGTCCGATCCTCAGCCACGGTGCGGTCGAGCCGCTGAATCGGGTCTACCGCGAGGCCGGCGTGTATTTGCCGCCGACGATCTACGCCGGAGAGGTGAAAAAAAACGACCCGATCATGCGCCAGGCCCTGGTCATCGCCCCGCCCTCGGCCGGAGGCAGCAGCTGGATGCGCCGATTTGGCGAGTTCAGCGACGCGTTTGCCAGTGGCTGGATGCGTTTGCGCGGCACCCGCCGGCGGCGCGGTGTCGATCGTGGTTTCGTGCTCTCCGATCACGCCGACTGGCCCGGCCTGCTCTGGGCCATCGAGCAGACCGGCGCGGAACGGGTGATGGTCACCCACGGCTCGATCGGCGTGCTGGTGCGGCATCTGCGCGAACAGGGTCTGGATGCCCAGGGTTTCAACACCGAATACGGCGATGACGAAGAAGAACACCTCGCCACCGAACCGACCATCGCAGAGATGCCCGCATGAAAGCATTCGCCGAACTGTACGCCGAACTCGACGCGACCACCTCGAGCAACGCCAAACTGGCGGCGATGCAAGCCTACTTCGCCCAGGCCGAACCGCACGACGCCGCGTGGGCGGTGTACTTTCTCTCCGGTGGCCGGCCCCGGCAACTGGTGCCGGTGAGAATTCTGCGCGAACTCGCCGTCGAGATCTCCGGCCTGGAACCGTGGTTGTTCGAGGAAAGCTATCAAGCGGTCGGCGACCTCGCGGAAACCATTTCGCTGGTACTCGCAGAAAACCCGCACAGCTCCGACGCCGGCTTCGCCGAGTGGATCGAAGACAAACTGCTGCCACTGCGCGGTGAGTCACCGGAATATCTGAACCGGCAACTGCCGGCCCTGTGGGCGCAACTGGATCGATCAAGCCTGATGCTGTGCATCAAATTGATCACCGGCAGTTTCCGTGTCGGCGTTTCGAAATTGCTGGTCACCCGAGCCCTGGCCTCGATGGCCGGGCTGGACAGCAAGCGTGTGGCGCAGCGTCTGGTCGGTTACACCGATCTGTCCAACCGGCCGAGCGCCGCCAGTTACCTGAAGCTGATTGCCCCTGAATCCAGCGATGAACATGCCCAGCGGGGTGGTCAGCCGTACCCGTTCTTCCTGGCCCACGCGTTGTCGCAACCGGTGGAAGAATTTGAAGCGCTGATCGGCCCGGCCAGCGATTGGCAGATTGAATGGAAATGGGATGGCATCCGCGCCCAAGTGGTCAAGCGAGAGGGCCGACTCTGGATCTGGTCGCGGGGCGAGGAACTGGTGACCGAGCGTTTTCCCGAACTGGAGGTCCTGGTACACGGTTTGCCCGATGGCACGGTGATCGACGGCGAAATCGTCGTGTGGAAAAGCACGCATCCGAGCACCGAAGACGCCTTTGATCCGCAATCGACCGAACCGCCAGCCGTGCAGTCCTTCGCCCTGCTGCAACAACGCATCGGCCGCAAGACCCTCGACAAGAAAATCCTCGAAGACGTGCCGGTGGTGGTGCTCGCCTACGACCTGCTCGAATGGCAAGGCGAAGACTGGCGCAACCAGCCGCAAGCGAAACGTCGGGCGCAACTGGAAGCGGTGATTGCGCGCTGCAACAGCCCGGTGCTGCTGGCCTCACCGGTGCTGACCGGCACTGATTGGTTGGACCTCGCCCGCCAACGCGAGTCCTCGCGGCGACTGGGTGTCGAGGGCATGATGCTCAAGGCGCGCGACGCGTTATATGGCGTCGGGCGCACCAAAGACATGGGCGTATGGTGGAAGTGGAAAGTCGACCCGTTCAGCGTCGATGCGGTACTGATTTACGCGCAGCGCGGGCATGGCCGGCGGGCCAGTCTGTATAGCGATTACACCTTTGCGGTGTGGGACGGCCCGCCCGATTCGAGTCAGCGCGCGCTGGTGCCGTTCGCCAAGGCGTATTCGGGGCTGACCGATGAGGAAATGCGTCAGGTCGACAGCATCGTGCGCAAGACCACGGTGGAGAAGTTCGGCCCGGTGAGCAGTGTGAAGCCGAGTCTGGTTTTTGAACTTGGCTTTGAAGGTATTGCCCTGTCACGCCGACACAAGAGCGGGATCGCGGTGCGTTTTCCGCGGATGCTGCGCTGGCGGCAGGACAAGACCGTGGATGAAGCGGATAGCTTGGCCACTTTGCAGGATCTGTTGGCCTGACCCCTTTTCCCGGGACAACACATGACGCGGCCACAAATCGGTGCACGCTTTGGGCAATGCCCATTTCCGGGCATTCAATCGCCCTCATCCCTCCCCGCCCAACCTTTTAAAACACTTGTTCGGGACTCTGGTTCGGAAATTGCTACTTTCTATAGGTCGTACGCGTTCCAGTAACAATAATTCTGCGCCACAAGCGCTCATATTGGTTCTTAGGGATTGAATAATGAAAAAAGCATTGCTGACCCTTTCTGCACTGGCGTTGTGCATGGCCGCTGGCTCCGCGCTGGCCAAGGAATACAAAGAGCTGCGCTTTGGCGTTGACCCTTCGTACGCACCGTTCGAGTCGAAAGCGGCCGACGGCAGCCTGGTGGGCTTCGACATCGACCTGGGCAACGCGATCTGCGCCGAACTCAAGGTCAAGTGCAAGTGGGTCGAAAGTGACTTCGACGGCATGATTCCGGGCCTCAAGGCCAACAAATTCGACGGTGTGATCTCGTCGATGACCGTGACCCCGGCTCGCGAAAAAGTCATCGACTTCTCCAGCGAACTGTTCTCCGGCCCGACCGCTTACGTGTCGAAAAAAGGCTCCGGCATCACCGCCGACGTTGCTTCGCTGAAGGGTAAAACCGTCGGCTACGAGCAAGGCACCATTCAGGAAGCCTACGCCAAAGCCGTGCTGGACAAGGCCGGCGTGAAAACCCAGGCCTATCAGAATCAGGATCAGGTGTACTCCGACCTGACCTCCGGCCGTCTCGACGCCGGTATTCAGGACATGCTGCAAGCCGAACTGGGCTTCTTGAAGTCGCCACAGGGTGCCGACTATGACGTCAGCAAGCCAGTCGACAACGAATTGCTGCCAGCCAAAACCGCTGTCGGTATTAAGAAAGGTAACACTGAGCTGAAGGCGCTTTTAGATAAAGGTATCAAAGCGTTACACGATGACGGCAAATACGCCGAGATTCAAAAGAAACACTTTGGCGATCTGAATCTGTACAGCGGCAAATAATGCCCCGGCGCCCATCCTCGATGGGCGCCTTTTCCATCCGCTCAGGTTGCTGATTTATGTTCGAAAACCTCTTACAAAATCTGGGGCTCTCCGCCTTCAGCCTCAAGGGCTTCGGCCCTTTGCTGTTGGAAGGCACCTGGATGACCATCAAATTGTCGGCGTTGTCGCTACTGGTGGCCGTGTTGCTCGGTCTGCTCGGCGCCAGCGCCAAACTGTCAAAAATTAAACTGGTGCGCCTGCCCGCCCAGCTCTACACCACGCTGATTCGCGGGGTGCCGGATCTGGTGCTGATGCTGCTGATTTTCTACAGCCTGCAAACCTGGCTGACGTCCCTGACTGACTACATGGAATGGGAATACATCGAGATCAACCCGTTCAGCGCCGGGGTGCTGACGCTGGGCTTCATTTATGGCGCGTATTTCACCGAAACCTTCCGTGGTGCGATCCTCGCCGTGCCGCGCGGTCAGGTTGAAGCCGCCACCGCGTATGGCCTCAAACGCGGCCAGCGCTTTCGCTTCGTGGTGTTCCCGCAAATGATGCGTTTCGCCCTGCCGGGCATCGGCAACAACTGGATGGTGATGCTCAAGGCCACCGCGCTGGTGTCGATCATCGGCCTCGCCGACCTGGTCAAAGCGGCGCAGGACGCCGGTAAAAGCACTTATCAACTGTTCTACTTCCTGGTCCTCGCCGCGTTGATCTATCTGCTGATCACCAGTGCCTCGAACTTCATCCTGCGCTGGCTCGAACGCCGCTACGCCGCCGGTGCCCGGGAGGCCGTACGATGATCGAACTTCTGCAGGAATACTGGCGCGCCTTCCTCTATACCGACGGCCAGAACATTACCGGGCTGGCGATGACGCTGTGGCTGCTCAGCGCCTCGATCTTCATCGGTTTCCTGGTGTCGATTCCACTGTCGATCGCGCGCGTCTCGAGCCACTTCTACATCCGCTGGCCGGTGCAGTTCTACACCTACCTGTTCCGTGGCACGCCGCTGTATATCCAGCTGCTGATCTGCTACACCGGGATCTACAGCCTGGCCGCCGTGCGTGCGCAGCCGCTGCTCGACAGTTTCTTTCGCGATGCGATGAACTGCACGATCCTCGCCTTTGCCCTGAACACTTGCGCCTACACCACGGAGATTTTCGCCGGGGCGATTCGCAGCATGAACCACGGCGAAGTCGAGGCGGCCAAGGCTTACGGGCTGACCGGCTGGAAACTGTATGCCTACGTGATCATGCCGTCGGCGCTGCGCCGTTCGTTGCCGTATTACAGCAACGAAGTGATCCTGATGCTGCACTCGACCACCGTGGCCTTCACCGCGACCATCCCCGACATCCTGAAAGTTGCGCGGGACGCCAACTCGGCGACCTTCCTGACCTTTCAGTCGTTCGGCATCGCCGCGTTGATCTACCTGACCATCACCTTTGCGCTGGTCGGCCTGTTCCGTCTTGCCGAACGCCGATGGCTGGCCTTCCTCGGGCCGACTCACTAGGCCCAGTTCAGGAATAAAGAGATAAAAAATGCGCCACCTGATTCATGACTTGCTGGCCCCGCTGCCGGGGACCGCACGACAGATCCACAGCTTCCACTTCGGCCCGGAGCAGGCCAAAGGCAAGGTCTACATTCAGTCCTCGCTGCACGCCGATGAATTGCCCGGCATGCTCGTCGCCTGGCACCTCAAACAGCGTCTGGCGGAGCTGGAAGCCGCCGGGCGCCTGCGCAGCCAAATCGTGCTGGTGCCGGTGGCCAACCCGGTCGGCCTCGAACAAGTGCTGATGGACGTGCCGTTGGGCCGCTACGAACTGGAGAGCGGGCAGAACTTCAACCGCTGGTTCGTCGACCTCAGCGAAGAGATCGGCAACGCCATCGAAGGCAAGCTGAACGACGATCCGCAACACAACCTCGAACTGATCCGCACGCATCTGCGTGACGCGCTCGCCCGCCAGACCGCCAGCACGCAACTGCAATCCCAGCGTCTGACCCTGCAACGGTTGGCCTGCGACGCGGACATGGTGCTCGACTTGCACTGTGATTTCGAATCGGTGGTGCACCTCTACACCACGCCCGAAGCATGGCCGCAGGTCGAACCGCTGGCGCGCTACATCGAAGCTCAGGCGAGCTTGCTGGCCACCGACTCCGGCGGTCAGTCATTCGACGAATGCTTCACCCTGCTGTGGTGGCAACTGAAGGAGCGCTTCGGCGAACACTTCGAGATTCCGCTGGGCAGTTTTTCAGTCACCGTCGAGTTGCGCGGCCAGGGCGACGTCACCCATCCGCTGGCCAGCCGCGACTGCCAGGCGCTGATCGATTATCTGATCCAGTCCGATGCGATTGTCGGCGAGACCAAATCGCAACCACCGTTGCCGTTCCCCGCTACGCCGCTGGCCGGTGTGGAACCGGTGACCACCCCGGTCGGCGGGCTGCTGGTTTACACCGCCACGGCGGGTCAATACCTCGAAGCCGGGCAACAGATCGCCGAAATCATCGACCCGATCCACGATCGGGTCACCCCCGTTCATTGCACCAGCGCCGGCGTGATGTACGCCCGCTCGCTGCGACGCATGGCCACTGCCGGCATGGTTATCGCCCACGTCGCGGGCGCTGAAGCCTATCGCAGCGGCTACCTACTTTCGCCTTGAGGATGTCTGTCCCATGTACAAACTGACCGTTGAAGGCCTGCACAAAAGCTATGGCGACCATCAGGTGCTCAAAGGCGTTTCGCTCAAGGCCAAGACCGGCGACGTGATCAGCCTGATCGGCGCCAGCGGCTCGGGCAAAAGCACCTTTTTGCGCTGCATCAACTTTCTCGAACAACCCAACGATGGCGCCATGAGCCTCGATGGCCGGGCGATCCGCATGGTCACCGACCGCCACGGCATGCACGTCGCCGACGCCGATGAACTGCAGCGCCTGCGCACGCGGCTGGCGATGGTGTTCCAGCACTTCAACCTGTGGAGCCACATGACCGTGCTGGAAAACATCACCATGGCCCCGCGCCGAGTGCTGGGTTGCAGCAAACAGGAAGCCGACGACCGTGCGCGGCGTTATCTGGACAAGGTTGGCCTGCCGGCACGAGTGGCCGATCAATACCCGGCGTTTCTCTCAGGCGGTCAGCAACAGCGCGTGGCGATTGCCCGGGCGCTGGCGATGGAGCCGGAGGTAATGCTGTTTGATGAACCGACCTCGGCGCTCGATCCGGAATTGGTCGGTGAAGTGTTGAAGGTGATTCAAGGGCTGGCCGAGGAAGGCCGGACCATGATCATGGTGACCCATGAGATGAGCTTCGCCCGTAAAGTTTCCAGCCAGGTGTTGTTTCTGCATCAGGGTCTGGTGGAAGAAGAAGGCGCGCCCGAGGATGTGCTCGGCAACCCTAAAAGCGAACGCCTGAAGCAATTCCTCAGCGGCAACCTCAAATAGCCATTAGTGCAAAACCCTGTGGGAGCGCGCTTGCTCGCGAAAGCATTCTGTCAGTCACATTGATTTTGAATGTTCCGCCGCCTTCGCGAGCAAGCTCGCTCCCACAGTGGACCTCCGCAGCCTACAAAAATCAAACTTGTCCGCCCGCCCCGTGGTCACTGGAAGAACCCCTCCAGAGCGCGCGCAGCCCGCATGGCGAAATCCTCCGATCTGGCAAAAATCTGGTTCAGCGCCCGCAACTGGAAGCCGTTCGCCTTTCAGAAACAGGTCTGGGCGGCGGTCAAAAACGGCCAATCCGGTCTGCTCCACGCCAGCACCGGTGCCGGCAAAACCTATGCGGTGTGGTTTGCCGCGCTCAATCGCTTCGCCAAACCCGCCGCTGTTGTTGAAAGCCCACGCAAGCGCAAACCACCGGCCGAACCACTGACCGTGCTGTGGATCACGCCCATGCGCGCCCTCGCCGCCGACACTGCGCGCGCCCTGCAAACACCGGTCGATGACCTGCAGATCCCATGGAGCATCGGCCTGCGCACCGGCGATACCAGCAGCAGCGAACGCGCCCGGCAGAGCCGGCGCCTGCCGACCACGCTGATCACCACCCCGGAAAGCCTGACCTTACTGCTCGCTCGTGCCGATGCGCAGGTGGCGCTGGCGAGTCTGCGCATGATCGTCGTCGATGAATGGCACGAACTGCTCGGTAACAAGCGCGGCGTGCAACTGCAACTGGCCCTCGCACGCCTGCGGCATTGGCAACCCGAACTGATCGTCTGGGGGGTGTCCGCCACTCTCGGTAATCAATCCCACGCCGAACAAGTGCTGATCCCACAGGGCGGCGGCATCAGCATTCAGGGGCAAAACGAAAAAGCGCTGAAGGTCGACACCCTCCTCCCACCGGCGATTGAACGTTTTCCGTGGGCCGGACACATCGGCCTGAAGATGCTGCCGCAAGTGGTCACCGAACTGGAGGCCTGCGCCAGCAGCTTGGTTTTCACCAATACCCGAGCGCAATCGGAAATCTGGTATCAGGCATTGCTGGAGGCGCGACCCGATTGGGCCGGGTTGATCGCTTTGCATCACAGTTCACTGTCTCGCGAGACTCGCGACTGGGTCGAACAGGCCTTGAAAGACGGGCACCTCAAAGCCGTGGTCTGCACCTCGAGCCTGGATCTGGGCGTGGATTTCCTGCCAGTCGAGCGCGTGCTGCAAATCGGCTCGGCCAAAGGCGTCGCGCGCCTGATGCAACGCGCCGGTCGTTCAGGCCACGCGCCGGGACGCACCTCGCGAGTAACGCTGGTGCCGACTCACAGCCTTGAGCTGATCGAAGCCGCTGCCGCCCGTGATGCCGTCGAACAACGGCGTATCGAACCACGCCAGTCACCGCACAAACCGCTGGATGTGCTGGTCCAGCATTTGGTCAGCATGGCCCTTGGCGGTGGATTTTTACCCGATGAGCTGTACGAAGAAGTCCGTGGCGCCTGGGCTTATCGTGACCTCACAGCTGCTGACTGGGCCTGGGCGCTGGCTTTCGTACGCCATGGCGGGATGTCTCTGACAGCCTATCCGGATTACCGCCGGGTCGAGCCAGACGAGCACGGCGTCTGGCGGGTGCCGGATGCGCGATTGGCGCGGCGCCATCGCATGAGCATCGGCACCATCGTCAGTGACGCGAGCATCCATCTGAAATTCTGGAGCAAGGGCGGCGGTGGCAAACAGTTGGGCAGTGTCGAGGAAGGTTTCATCGCACGGCTTAAACCGGGTGACGGTTTTCTCTTCGCCGGGCGTTTACTGGAGTTGGTGCGAGTGGAAAACATGACCGCTTACGTCAAACGCAGCACCGCAAAAAAAGCCGCCGTGCCGCGCTGGAATGGCGGGCGCATGCCGCTTTCCAATGAGCTCGCCGCCGCTGTCGTCAGTCGTTTCAGCGCGGCCGCGCAGGGTGAGTTTGTCGGGCCGGAAATGCACGCACTGCGGCCGTTACTGGAAACGCAGATGCGCTGGTCTGGACTGCCCACCACCGAAAACCTGTTGGCCGAGGTGCTGAAGTCCCGCGAAGGCTGGCACCTTTTCCTCTATCCCTTTGCCGGGCGCCAGGTGCATCTGGGACTGGCGAGCCTGTTGGCATGGCGCGTCAGTCAACGGCAGCCCGTGACGTTTTCCATCGCGGTGAACGATTACGGCCTGGAATTGCTCAGCGCCACGCCGATCGACTGGGCCGAGTATTTGAATGCCGATCTCTTCAATGCCGATGATTTATTAGCGGACGTTCTGGCCAGTCTGAACGCAGGCGAACTGGCCTTGCGCCGTTTTCGCGAGATCGCGCGGATTGCCGGACTGGTCTTCGCCGGCTACCCCGGCGCACCGAAAAGCACCCGACAGGTGCAGGCGTCCAGCGGACTGTTTTTTGAAGTGTTCAAACAATACGACGCAGATAATCTGTTGCTGGCCCAGGCCGGGGAAGAAGTCCTGCGAGAAGAACTGGATATTCGTCGCTTGGAACAGACATTGCAGCGGATCAACGGGATGAAACTGGACGTGCATCAGGTTAAACGTCCTACACCACTGGGCTTCCCGCTGCTGGTGGAGCGCATGCGCGAAAGCATGAGTTCGGAAAAACTCGCTGATCGCATCAGGCGAATGGTTGGTGATCTGGAGAACAGCGCCGACAAGGATAAATCCTCATGAGTTCAGGCTACCCGGTACGCCTGGCCGGCGAAGAACTATGGCTTTTGCCGGAAAAAGCCCTGTACTGGCCCGCGCAACAGGTCCTGCTGATTGCCGATGTGCATTTCGGCAAAGCGGCGGCTTACCGCAGTCTGGGTCAACCGGTTCCGCACGGCACCACGGCGAGCAATATCGCAGTGATTGATCGGCTGCTGGCGAAGCTGCCCTGCCGGTTATTGATCTTTCTCGGTGACTTCCTCCACGGGCCCGGCTCTCATGCGCCAGGCACGCTGGACGCGCTGGCACAATGGCGCGCGCGCCACGCTGATCTGCCGATGACACTGATTCGCGGCAATCATGACAAACGCGCCGGTGATCCACCTGAATCGCTGAATATCCGGGTGGTGCCGGAACCGCTGTTGCTCGGACCATTCGCCTTGCAGCACGAGCCTGATCCGCACCCTGAAAGGCACGTGCTGGCGGGTCACGTACACCCGGTCTATCGGCTGCGCGGCAAGGGTCGGCAAAGCTTGCGCCTGGCGTGTTTCAGGCTCGGCGAACGCCTCAGCCTGCTACCGGCATTCGGCGCCTTCACCGGCGGCTATGCGGTCGAGCGCGAAGAGAGTTGCAGGATTTTCGTCATCGGCGATAACGAAATATGGCCAGTCAGTTGAAGTCTTTGCAGACCTCATCTGACTGGCCATTGGTTGTCAATGCAGATCAGGCAACCGGTGCCGGTGGCGGCTCGTCCGGAAGCGTCGGTTCGCCAGGCTCGCTTGGTTGCTCGTTGGGAGTATCGGGATTGGGCTGTCCGGGAATTCCGCCGGCCATGCTCAGTGGCGGATGCGCCAACAAGGACCAGGCCAATACGCCAATCTGATTGGGCTCGAGCCTTGCCAGTTCGGCAGTGATTTGCGGATCGATCTTCATAGGGCACTCCTCGGCGAAGGCCCGTTTTGCCGAAAGCAAAAACGGGCAGTACACCCCATAGAGTGTCTGCCCGCCAAAGAATTCCCGCGATCTGTCGGATGGACCGATCAGGTGCGCGGCAAGGTCACGCCACGCTGGCCTTGGTACTTGCCACCGCGATCCTTGTAGGACACTTCACATTCCTCGTCGGATTCGAGGAACAGCATCTGTGCCACGCCTTCGTTGGCGTAGATTTTCGCCGGCAGGTTGGTGGTGTTGGAGAATTCCAGGGTCACGTGGCCTTCCCACTCAGGCTCAAGCGGCGTGACGTTAACGATGATGCCGCAACGCGCGTAGGTGCTTTTACCCAGGCAGATGGTCAGCACATTGCGCGGAATGCGGAAATATTCGACGGTGCTGGCCAGGGCGAAGGAGTTCGGCGGAATGATGCAAACGTCGCTGTGGACGTCGACGAAGCTGCCCGGATCGAAGTTTTTCGGGTCGACGATGGACGAGTTGATGTTGGTGAACACCTTGAAGTGATTGGTGCAGCGCACGTCGTAGCCGTAGCTCGATACACCGTAGGAGATCACTCGGCTGTCATCGCTGCCGCGCATCTGGCGCTCGACGAACGGCTCGATCATGCCCTGTTCCTGCGCCATGCGGCGAATCCACTTGTCCGATTTGATGCTCATGGCGGGGTGTCCTGAATAGCGAGGTGGAAAAATTCTGTCCGGCATCTTACCGGGCGCGCCGCCGGGTTCAAAGTGCGCGGTGCAATTCTCGCCGAACACCCATGAAATACGGGCTTTGGCGACGAACCGTCACACCGCCGATCCCGAAAACAGAGAAACCTTCGCAAGAAGCATTGGCACTTCTCGGAAACTGGGTTAAGGTGGCGTCACTGTGTTGCTTGTGTCACTGAGAATCTCTACACGATATGTTGAATTTCGATCCAACCATCTACAAGAATTTTTCCTGCTCTTTGCACTCAGTCTCGGCCAGGGTTCTTCCTGAGTCGCAGTTATCTTTGTTCAAGGAGTTACACCATGTCTAATCGCCAAACCGGTACCGTTAAGTGGTTCAACGATGAAAAAGGCTTCGGCTTCATCACTCCACAATCCGGTGACGACCTGTTCGTTCACTTCAAAGCTATCCAATCCGACGGCTTCAAAAGCCTGAAAGAAGGCCAACAGGTTTCTTTCATCGCTACCCGCGGTCAGAAAGGCATGCAAGCTGAAGAAGTACAAGTTATCTAACTTGTAGCCTCTTTAGAAAAGAGCCCCGCCCTTAAAAGCGGGGCTTTTTTGTGGGCGCCTGTTTTGTACAGGCAAAAAAAATCGCAGCCTGCCAGGGCTGCGATTTTTTGTGGGTGCCTTACCAGGCCACGCCAAACCCGGCGGTATAACGGGTCTTGTTCAGATCGGCATCGTTGGTGCCGCTGATGATGTCGCGTTCAGCCTTGAGGTTGAGCGACGCCCAGTCGGTGACCTTGTAGCGCAGCCCCAATTCAGCATCCAGCGCGTAATCGGCAACACCCGACAGCGGCTTGCCCACTTCACCGTTGGTGAAGAACTCGACTTTCTTGCCGATCAGGTAACGGTTGTAATCCCACTTCATCGCGACGGAATAGAAGTTGTCTTTGCTACCATCGCGATACTCGTAGTCGGTGCGGTTAAGCAGCGAGCCCAGCGAGAACGCGCCCAACTCGTCGTCCCAGAACTGGTAGCCAGGACCGGTACCGACCACACGCTGGCGTGCCAGCTCTTCGATGTGATCGCGCTTGTAGTTCAGACGGCCTTGCCAAAACCATTTATCGGTCAGGAAGCGGTCGAGTGCGTATTCGGCGCGCCAGTTGTCGGTGGTGGTCTCGTCGTCCTGCACTTCGCGGTTGTATTCACCCTCGGCGGTATGACGCCAGCGCCCATGCCGTGCTGTGGTCTTGAAGCCGACATCGTAGTCATCAGTGTCTTTCTCGGCGCGTTGATAATCCAGCGCCAGGTCGACATTGCCCTTCCACACCAGATCCTCGACCACCGGTTTCGGTTTGAGAATCTGCTGAATGCTCGCCAGCTCAACGGTTTTCGGCGCCTCACCGTTGGCCAGGGTGACCTTGCCATCTTCGGCAGCCGTCAGCGACTTGGACACTTCACCGCTGTAGGCATCCTGTTTGACCAGCAAGTGCTGATCACTGTCCAGCGTCTTGACCTCTTTCCAGTCAATGGTGACCGCACCGGCGTATTTGGTCTGGATCAACAGCTTGCCGCCATCGAACACGGTGATGGTGCCGCTCAACTTGTCACCGTTCTTCAACCAGACGGTGTCGGCAAGCAGGGGCGTGGACGCACTGAAAACAGCAAGGCACAGCAGGGATCTGGACAACATAAGCAAATCGAAGGCTCAAGTTTGCGAAAAAAGGTCGGCATTATCCGTAGGAATAAGACCCTGACAAGGACTGACCGGACTATTTCCGATGAGTTCATTTCTCAATTGCGCGATCACCGATTACTCTGAAAGCCATCAAACTGTTCATGCTCAGGAACCGCGCACGTGAAAGACCCGCTCGACAGCGTTGAAAACGATGCGCAAATCCGACGCACGGCGCTCTACTCGACGCTCGCCCAAGTGCCCGAAGGCAAAGTCGTCAGTTATGGTCAGTTAGCTGAACTGGCCGGGCTGGGGCGCGCCGCCCGCTGGGTCGGCCGCACCTTGAGTCAGTTACCCGGCGATACAAAGCTGCCCTGGCACCGTGTGCTGGGCGCCGGCGGTCGGATCAGCCTGCCGGTGGGCACCCCGTCCGGCGATGAACAACGGGCTCGATTGCGCATGGAAGGCATCACCGTCCTGAACAATCGTGTGGATATTCAGCGCCATGGCTGGCGTCCGGTAGAGCACAGCGGTTAGAGTGCGCGCTTTGTTTCCGCAATCTTGAGGCAGACTTCAGCCCATGCCCCGTAAAACCTGGCGCGCCGCGCTAGCCGCTTATGCCAGTCCTTCGACGCTCGTGCTGTTGTTGCTCGGTTTCGCCGCCGGCCTGCCGTACATGCTGGTGTTCTCTACGCTATCCGTCTGGCTGCGTGAAGCCGGTGTCGCCCGTGAAACCATTGGCTACGCCAGCCTGATCGGCCTGGCCTATGCGTTCAAATGGGTCTGGTCACCACTGCTCGACCAATGGCGCCTGCCTTTGCTGGGCAAACTTGGCCGTCGCCGTTCGTGGCTGGTGCTCTCACAAGCCCTGGTCATCCTCGGCTTGATCGGCATGGGTTTCTGCGACCCGCAAAAGCACCTGTCCTGGTTGATCGCCATTGCGGTTGTCGTCGCCTTCGCCTCCGCCACCCAAGACATCGCGGTCGACGCCTATCGCCTGGAAATCGCCGAAGACAACCGCCAGGCCGCCCTCGCCGCCAGCTATATGTCCGGGTATCGCGTGGCTGCACTGCTGGCCACCGCTGGCGCGCTGTTCTTCGCTGAGGGCTTCGGCTCCACTGGCTTCAACTATCAGCATTCGGCCTGGGCCGGCACCTACGCGCTGTTCGGTGCCTTGATGATTCCCGCGCTGCTGACCACGCTGTTCATGCGCGAGCCACCGGTGCCGCTACGCACTCAGTTGCAGGCCGGGCGTTACACCTTCATGCACCAACTGATGTCGGTGTTTGTGCTGATCGTGTTGCTGGTCTCGGTACCGGCGATGTTCACCCAGCTCTACAACACTGATTTCGCCAGCGTACTGTTCGGCGGCATGAGCCCGCTCGACCTGCTGCTTGAAGACCGCGCGTTTCTGCGCGCCATTCTGTATACGCTGCTGACCGGTCTGTGCCTGTCGACCATGGGCCGTCGCGGCCTCGCCCCGGTGCTGACGCCGGTCAACGACTTCATTCTGCGCTATCGCTGGCAGGCACTGCTGTTGCTCGGCCTGATCGCCACTTATCGAATGTCGGACACGGTGATGGGCGTCATGGCCAACGTGTTCTACATCGACCAGGGTTTTACCAAGGATCAGATTGCCAGTGTCAGCAAGATCTTCGGCCTGATCATGACGCTGGTCGGCGCCGGCATGGGCGGCCTGCTGATCGTGCGCTTCGGCATTCTGCCGATCCTGTTCATCGGCGGCGCGGCCTCGGCAGCCACCAACCTGCTGTTCGTCATGCTCGCCGACATGGGCCCGAACCTGCAGATGCTGGTGGTGACCATATCCCTCGACAACTTCAGTTCCGGCCTGGCGACGTCGGCGTTCGTTGCCTACCTGTCGAGCCTGACCAACCTGAAGTTCTCGGCCACGCAATACGCGCTGCTCAGCTCGATCATGCTGCTGTTGCCGCGCCTGATGGGCGGCTATTCCGGGGTTCTGGTGGAGAAGTTCGGTTACCACAGTTTCTTCCTGATCACCGCCCTGCTCGGTGTGCCGACTCTGCTGTTGATCGCCCTGCACTGGTTCCAGGAGAGCCGCCGCCAAGGCCCGACGCCAACGCCCGAGCCTGTGCCGACACCGGTCGCAGAAGAATCGTAAGACGTTTCGGCAACGGCGGGAGGAATCTCGCCGTCGTGCCTCCCTACTGACCTCACGCCTGTACGTCGGCAAAACTCGCCGGTACACTGCGGAGTCATTTCCAGTCATAGCAACCGACAACGGCCAACCATGCGCACCAGTCAATTTTTGCTCGCCACACAGAAAGAAACGCCTTCCGACGCGGTCGTGATCAGCCACCAGCTGATGCTGCGCGCCGGCATGATCCGCAAGCTCGCCTCCGGCCTGTACACCTGGCTGCCCATGGGCCTGCGGGTAATGCGCAAGGTTGAAGCCATCGTTCGCGAAGAGATGAACGCTGCAGGTTCTCTGGAAGTGTTGATGCCGAGCACCCAACCGGCCGAGCTGTGGCAGGAATCGGGGCGCTGGGAAGAGTACGGCCCTGAGCTGCTGCGCATCAAAGACCGCCACGGTCGCGACTTCTGCGCGGGCCCGACCCATGAAGAAGTGATCACCGATCTGATGCGCAACGAGTTGAGCAGCTACAAACAGCTGCCGATCAACCTGTACCAGATCCAGACCAAATTCCGTGACGAAATCCGCCCACGCTTCGGCTTGATGCGTGGCCGTGAATTCATCATGAAAGATGCTTACTCGTTCCACGCTGATCAGGCATCGCTGCAGGTCACCTATGACCGCATGCACCAAGCGTACTGCAACGTGTTTACCCGCTTGGGCCTGAAATTCCGTCCGGTTGAAGCCGACAACGGTTCGATCGGTGGCGCCGGTTCGCACGAATTCCACGTACTGGCCGAGTCCGGCGAAGACGACATCGTCTTCAGCAACGGTTCCGACTACGCGGCGAACATCGAAAAAGCCGAAGCGGTGCCACGCGAAACTTCGCGCCCTGCTCCGACCGAAGAGCTGCGCCTGGTCGATACGCCAGACACCAAAACCATCGCGGCGCTGGTGGAAAAATTCAATCTGCCGATTGAAAAGACCATCAAGACCCTGATCGTGCGCGCCGAAGAAGAAGGCAAGTTGATCGCGCTGGTCATCCGCGGCGACCACGAACTCAACGAAATCAAGGCTGCCCAGCAACCTGGCGTGGCCAGCCCGCTGGTCATGGCCACCGATGCCGAACTGCGTGACGCCATTGGCGCCGGCGCCGGTTCGCTCGGCCCGCTCAACCTGCCGCTGCCAATCATCATCGACCGTTCGGTCGAGCTGATGAGCGACTTCGGTATCGGCGCGAACATCGACGACAAGCACTACTTCGGCGTGAACTGGGAGCGTGACCTGCCGGTTCCGACCGTCGCTGACCTGCGTAACGTGGTCGCCGGTGACCCAAGCCCGGACGGCAAAGGCACGCTGGAAATCAAGCGCGGCATCGAAGTCGGGCACATCTTCCAGCTGGGCAACAAGTACAGCAAGGCGATGAAGTGCGAAGTGCTGGGCGAGAACGGTAAGCCAGTCACCCTGGAAATGGGTTGCTACGGCATCGGCGTATCTCGCGTGGTGGCTGCGGCCATCGAGCAGAACAACGACGAAAACGGCATCATCTGGAGCGACACCCTGGCGCCGTTCCAGATCGCTCTGGTACCGCTGCGCTATGAAACCGAGCAGGTGCGCGAAGCCACCGACAAGCTGTACGCCGAACTGACGGCGGCCGGCTTCGAAGTGCTGCTGGACGATCGCGACAAGAAAACCAGCCCGGGCATCAAATTCGCGGACATGGAGCTGATCGGCATTCCACACCGGATCGTGGTCAGCGACCGCGGCCTCGCCGAAGGCAACCTGGAATACAAGAGCCGTACCGAGCCGGAAGCGCAAGCGCTGCCGGTCGCCGATGTGGTGTCCTTCCTTCAGGCCCGTATCCGCCGCTGAAACCAGATAGAGACGTCATGTTCAAGCGAAACACCTTAGGCCTCGGTGGCACCGCCCTGTGCGGTGCCCTGCTGGTCAGCGGCTGTGCCAATCACATGTCACAACGCAGCGAGCACGAAGAGCGGGTCGAGCGAAAATTGCTCGACCACAGCCTGCAGATCGATGTCGGTGAGCCTAAGGAGCTTGAGTTGCCGCAGCGACGCGTAAAGATCAACGAGCAGAAGACCTTCGAAGTCACCGAGTTCGAAGTGACGCGTCGCTACGATCGCTACACGCCTTACCAGCCTTGGCGGGAGATCTATGAGATTCCGCTGGGCGCGGTGGCGGTGGTGGGCGGCATCGGCGCCAACGTGGTCAATGTGTTCGCCCTCGGCAACTTGCCGGACAGCGTCACCAAGGACTGGCTGAGCTATGGTTTTGCCGGGCTCAACCCGTTCATGAACGCGCAGTCCAACGGTCGTGCGCAACAGAACCTGGCCGGCATCGATGAAGTCCAGCGCGACAAGCGTACGGAGTATTCGAGCCTGCCGTGGAGCGAACGCCCGGTGCAGGTCAAGGCTGGCAAACAGACCTTCGACATGACCACTGATCGTAACGGTGTGCTGCGCCTGAACCTGCTCGACAGTCCGTTTGCCGAAAATGACCTCAATCATGTCGGCAAACTGCAGATCAGCGTCGAAGACGCCAAGGATGACGTGCACTCTGACTCATCGCTGATGATCAGCAGTCATCTGCGCGGCAAGTTGCTGGAAGCGCACGGGCTGATTTATGACGACCTGGAAGACGACGAAGTGAGCCAGTGGGTGCACCGGGTCAAACGTCTGTCGGAACTGGGTCTGGAAGAAGAAGCCAGCGAGCTGGAACAAAGCCTGATCGAATTGACGCGCAACGATCCTGAGTTGCAGACCGAGTTTCTCAAGTCTTTGACCAAGGATGCCGGGCGATTGGTGGCGGATCCGGGACCGAATTAAGCACTAAAGGCTTCGCGAGCAAGCTCGCTCCCACATTGGACCTGTGTCGTTCACAAATCCAATGTGGGAGCGAGCTTGCTCGCGAAGACACTCTAAGCATCACCCTCGCAATTACCGCTCGAACAATTCCATCTGCTCAAACCCGCCGCGCAAATCCTCCAGCCTTACCCCAACCCCCAACAACCGCACCGGTTTACCGCCGCGATTAAACGCCTGCGTCAGCATCAACTGATAACTGCCCAGATCCCGCCCCGCCCCGGCCTGCTCCAGTGTGGTCTGGGTGAAATCATGAAACTTCACTTTGACGAACGGCTTGCCCGGCCGATAACTGCTGTCGATCCGCGCCATACGGGTTTTCAGGGTTTCGAGCAGTTCGGGCAATTTATCCAGGCAACTGCGCAGATCCGGCAGATCAACGTCGTAGGTATTTTCCACACTGATCGACTGACGCCGGCTGTCGTTATGCACCAACCGATCATCGATCCCACGGGCCAGACTCCACAGTCGCTCGCCAAAACTGCCGAACTCGCGCACCAGCGCCAGCTTGTCCCACTCGCGCAAGTGCTGGCAGTCGACGATCCCCAGCTTGCCGAGCTTGTCGGCGGTGACCTTGCCGACGCCGTGCAACTTGCTCACCGGCAAACCGCTGACAAACTCCTCCACCTGATCCGGCGTAATAACGAACAAGCCGTTCGGCTTTTTCCAGTCACTGGCGATTTTTGCCAGAAACTTGTTCGGCGCCACGCCCGCAGACACGGTGATGTGCAATTGATTGGAGACCCGCCGGCGAATGTCTTGGGCAATGCGTGTGGCACTGCCGCCGAAATGCGCGCTATCGGAAACATCCAGATAAGCCTCATCCAGCGACAGCGGTTCAATCAGGTCGGTGTAGTCGCTGAAGATCGTGTGTATTTCTTTCGACGCTTCGCGATAGGCGTCCATGCGCGGCTTGACGATGGTCAGGTCCGGGCACAGCTTCAAAGCATGTCCCGAAGCCATCGCCGAACGCACGCCATAGGCCCGCGCTTCGTAATTGCAGGTGGCGATCACCCCGCGCCGGTCCGCCGAGCCACCCACCGCCAACGGCTTGCCGGCCAGACGCGGGTCATCGCGCATCTCGATAGCGGCGTAGAAGCAATCACAGTCGATGTGGATGATTTTTCGCTGAGTCATGTCAGAAAAGGAAACGTGGCGAGCCGGATCGGCAGTATCTCACTGACACCTGTATATAGCACCAGTGGTATGAATGTTCTTTCTAGGCGGTAGGAAATGTCCTTTGAATTTATTTTATCAATCGACGAGAGGCATCCAATAGAGCTGAAAGCCTTGCGCCACCTGCCCTGCAGCAGGAAAAACACCCGACAAAAAGCGCTAACCGATTGAACCTCAACAGATTTTATCCAGATTGCGGGTTGACACCCCTGCGTTCCTCTGTAGAATGCCGACACACAGACGCGGGATGGAGCAGTCTGGTAGCTCGTCGGGCTCATAACCCGAAGGTCGTCGGTTCAAATCCGGCTCCCGCAACCAAACATCAAAAAAGGCTACTCGAAAGAGTGGCCTTTTTTGTGCGCGTCTGTTTTGTCGATTTCCGCTTCTTATAAAGAAGCGATCGCCAAACAGGAATTCTTTGCATTTCCGAAACTTAACGCACCACCT
The DNA here is from genome assembly GCF_054682705.1 of Pseudomonas sp. H1_D05. Taxonomy (NCBI): domain Bacteria; kingdom Pseudomonadati; phylum Pseudomonadota; class Gammaproteobacteria; order Pseudomonadales; family Pseudomonadaceae; genus Pseudomonas; species Pseudomonas sp. H1_D05. The sequence continues at coordinate 3,264,686 of NZ_CP162825.1, read as the reverse complement.
GCGACCGTTTGACGCGAATGCACACTTATTTGACCCTTTACGGGATTAGCGGTTGACACCTCGCCGTTCGCCTGTAGAATGCCGCCACACAGACGCGGGATGGAGCAGTCTGGTAGCTCGTCGGGCTCATAACCCGAAGGTCGTCGGTTCAAATCCGGCTCCCGCAACCAAACATCAAAAAAGGCTACTCGAAAGAGTGGCCTTTTTTGTATCTGTTGAAAAAGTCCTTTCGCAACAATGATCTGTCACTGTGCAGTGAACCGCTTGGGATCTTCAGAAGTCCTCACTTGCGACTATGCTTGAGTCGCAGGCAAGGCCTCTGCAATCCAGGAACTGCCCTCGCCGATACCCGGTGAGAGGCGTAGTATTTTGTGATTATTTTTTTCTACAGGGATTGGTAACTTGGCTGGATACCTCCATCCTGTCGCGCACAATCCAAGAGGTGATTGATGCGCGCCAACTCGTCTGATCCACAAGACACCGTCACAGCGGAACACCCGATCAAACCCGAGCGCCTGCGCTTGCTGGATCGGTTGAGCAAATACCGTCAGCCCATCGGGCTGGGGGTCACCTTGCTGTTGTTCGCCATTGCGCTGATTGCCTGTCGTCATCTGCTCGCCGAACTCGATCTCGATGCGTTGCACGACTCGATTCTTGACGTGCCGAAACCCGCCTTGCTCGGCGCCTTCGGTGCGACCGTGGTCGGCTTCATTATTCTGCTTGGCTATGAATGGTCGGCCAGTCGCTATGCCGGCGTGACCTTGCCGCCGCGCACATTGGCGCTGGGCGGCTTCACCGCGTTTGCGATTGGTAATGCGATCGGTCTGTCGCTGCTGTCCGGTGGCTCGGTTCGCTACCGTTTATATGCACGACTGGGTCTGGGGGCGTCGGAAGTCGCGCACATGACCTTGTTCGCCAGTTTGTCGCTGGGCTGCGCCTTGCCGCCGCTGGCTGCACTGGCAACGCTGAGCGACCTGCCTGCTGCCTCTCAAGCCCTGGGTTTGTCCGAAGGTCTGCTCGGCACGGTTGCCGCTGTTGTGCTGGCGCTTGGCGCAGTACTGGCTATCGGCATCTACCGTCGGCGCCTGCCGGAACAACCGTTGCGCGACAACCTGCTGGTCAGGGTTGGCCGGCGCACGCTGCGCCTGCCGGGCCGCCGCCTGACGTTCCTGCAACTGATCATCACCGCGCTCGACGTTGCCGCTGCCGCTACTGTCCTCTATCTATTGCTGCCGGAGGCGCCGCCGTTCGGCGCATTCCTGCTGGTGTACCTGTTGGCATTGGCTGCCGGCGTACTCAGCCATGTGCCCGGCGGTGTCGGTGTGTTCGAAGCGATTCTGCTGGCCGCTTTCGCCGACACGCTAGGTGCCGCACCACTGGCCGCGGCGCTGCTGCTGTATCGCCTGATCTATGTGGTGCTGCCGCTGCTGGTCGCCTGCGTATTCCTGCTGATCAACGAAGGCCAACGCCTGTTTCAAACCCAGACCATGCGCGCGGCGTCCGGCCTGGCGGCACCGATTCTGGCGGTGTTGGTGTTCCTGTCCGGCGTGGTGCTGCTGTTTTCTGGTGCGACGCCCGAGATCGATACACGTCTGGAACACATCGGCTTTCTGATCCCGCATCGTCTGGTCGACGCCTCGCACTTCGGCGCCAGCCTGATCGGCGTGCTCTGCCTGATGCTCGCTCAGGGCCTGCGTCGGCGCTTGTCGGCGGCGTGGATGCTCACCACCATTCTGCTGCTGGTCGGCGCCCTGCTCTCGCTGCTTAAAGGTTTCGACTGGGAAGAAGCGACGCTGATGACCCTCACCGCAGCCCTGCTCGGTGTGTTCCGTCGCTCGTTCTATCGCCCGAGCCGCCTGACCGAACTGCCCTTCTCCCCCCTGTATCTGGTGGCCAGCCTCTGTGTGCTGGGTGCTTCGACGTGGCTGCTGCTGTTCGCCTATCAGGACGTGCCGTACAGCCATCAACTGTGGTGGCAGTTCACCCTCGACGCTGACGCCCCGCGTGGCCTGCGCTCGCTGCTCGGCGCTGCCGTGCTGTTGCTGGTCATCGCGCTGACCTGGCTGCTGCGCACCGCGCGCCCGGTCATTCACCTGCCGACGCCTGACGAGCTCGATCGCGCGGCGAAGATTCTGATGGCGTCGTCGCAACCCGACGGTGGCCTCGCGCTGACCGGTGACAAGGCGCTGCTGTTTCACCAGAACGACGAAGCGTTCCTGATGTACGCACGCCGTGGCCGCAGCCTGGTGGCGCTGTACGACCCGATCGGCCCCGGCCAGCAGCGCGCCGAGATGATCTGGCAGTTCCGCGACCTCTGCGACATTCACCACGCTCGCCCGGTGTTCTACCAGGTGCGCGCGGAGAACCTGCCGTACTACATGGACATCGGCCTGACCGCGATCAAACTCGGCGAAGAAGCCCGGGTCGATCTGCTTCGCTTTGACCTGGAAGCCAAGGGCAAAGAGATGAAGGACCTGCGCTACACCTGGAACCGTGGCACACGCGATGGCTTGTCGCTGGAGATCCACGAGCCGGGCCAAGCGCCGATGGACGAATTGAAAGTGATTTCCGATGCGTGGCTGACCGGCAAGAACGTGCGTGAGAAAGGCTTCTCCCTCGGCCGCTTCAGCGACGATTACCTGAAGCATTTCCGCATCGCGGTGATTCGCTTCGAAGGTCGCCCGGTGGCATTCGCCAACCTGCTCGAGACTTACAGCCATGACCTGGCCAGTCTCGACCTGATGCGCGCGCACCCGGACGCCCCCAAGCTGACCATGGAATTCATGATGGTCGGCCTGATTCAACACTATAAGAGTCACGGATACGCGCGCTTCAGCCTGGGCATGGTGCCGTTGTCGGGGTTGCAACCCCGGCGTGGTGCACCGCTGACCCAGCGTCTGGGCTCGATGGTTTTCCGCCGTGGTGAGCAGCTGTACAACTTCCAAGGCTTGCGCCGCTTCAAAGACAAGTTCCAGCCTGACTGGGAACCCCGTTATATGGCCGTGCCCGCCGGACTCGATCCGTTGGTGGCGCTGGCCGACACTGCTGCCCTGATCGCGGGCGGCTTGACTGGATTGGTGAAACGCTGATGATTCAACGCTCCCTGAAGTACATCCTGGCCGCACTGATCGTGCTGGCCGTGATTGCCGGCGGCGGTTTCTGGTACCTGAAACGCCCGGCACCGGAACCGACCGTCGAACAGCTGACCCCGGCCGACGGCGCCGCCATGACCCGCATCATCCCCGGCACCAAGCCCAAGGCGCAGGTCCTGATAGCGGTCAACGACGACCAGAAACTCAGTGAAAAACAACTGACCACCCTGAGCCGCAGCGCTTCGGCGCAGATCGTTCAGGTGATTCTGCCCAAGGACTGCCTGCTGCAAAGCCGCGCCCTGCAATCGGGTCTGCGTGAACTGAATGGCCCCGCTACCTTGGTCAGCGGCATTGGCCCGGGCGCCGTATTGGCGTGGCGCTGGTTGTCGGAACAGAAAGATGACAAAGCCCAAGCCGTGTCCGTCGACCTCGCGCTGGAAAAGGGTGGCTGCACCCACCTGCTGCCGAAATCCGCCGCCCACGGCCACTGGCTGGTGGCGTGGAACGACAACCCGGACGACGCCAGCGCAGGTTTCGTGCGCGATCAACCGAACGCCGAAACCAGCATCAGTGACTACGACATCAACCTGCCGCAAGTGCTCAACAACGAACTGCGCAAGATCCTCGTCGGCGGCGACAAGGCCAACGGCGGTCTGGCGATCCCGGTGGTTGAAGTGCCGGCCGGTCAAGCCAAGGACACCGTGACCCTGTTCCTTTCCGGTGACGGCGGCTGGCGCGATCTCGACCGCGACGTGGCCGGTGAAATGGCCAAGATCGGCTACCCGGTGGTCGGCATCGACACCCTGCGCTACTACTGGCAGCATAAGAGCCCGGAGCAAAGCGCGCTGGACCTGACCGAACTGATGCAGCACTACCGGCAGAAATGGGGCACCAAGCGCTTCATCCTCACCGGTTACTCGTTCGGCGCTGACGTGTTGCCGGCGATCTACAACCGCCTGCCAGACACCGAGCAGCAGCGTGTAGACGCGATCATCCTGCTGGCCTTCGCCCGCACCGGCAGCTTCGAAATCGAAGTCGAAGGCTGGCTGGGCAATGCCGGCAAAGAAGCCGCCACCGGCCCGGAGATGGCCAAGCTGCCAGCGGCCAAGGTTGTGTGCATCTACGGTGAAGAAGAGACCGATGAAAGTGGCTGCACGGACAAGACTGCAGTCGGCGAAGCAGTGAAACTGCCTGGTGGCCACCACTTCGACGAGAACTACCCGGCGCTGGCCAAGCGCTTGGTGGACTTGATCGAGAAGCGTCAGAGCAAGGACTCGGTCGCCGAAGAGTGATCTGAGCCACGCCCACAAAAAGCCCCCGCAACTTCACAGTTACGGGGGCTTTTTACATCTCGGACGATGAACCCATTCCCCTGTAGGAGTGAGCCTGCTCGCGATAGCGGAGTGTCAGCCACCTAGTTGCCAACTGACACACCGCTATCGCGAGCAGGCTCACTCCTACAAGGGAATTGCGCTGGTTTCAGACAACTCGTCAGTCTTGCTGGCCAAGCTGAACATCTATCCACGTGACATCATCGTCGCCAACGCTAATGTCGCTATCCGGCGCCGCCAACAAACTGCTTTGCTGCGCTTGCGTCAAGTCCGCCCAAAATCCATCAGTGACAAATACCAAGCGCTCAACAGTGTCCAGAGCACAACAAACAAAGTCAGGGTTCGGGACCCGATTGATCTTCAAGCATCGCGTTACCGAATTTCGCGCGGGGTCTTGCGCCAACTCACAGTGCGAACGGTCGCGCCGCCAATTGGCCTTGCAGTGAGGTGGCGTAATCCACTCGATGGCACCCGCCAACGTCACAATGCCGCATGAACAGTCTCCCTCGTATGCAACGGTAAGTCGGCCATGGGCGACCAATCCAATCAGGTAACAGATGGCTCCCGTCTGACCAGCAGGCAACGACGCATGAAAATCCGCAAGTATTGAACCCAATAGACGCTCAACAGCTGCGGGTTCTGCAGGATAGCTCCCCTGCTGCATCTGTGTGGAATGAGCCGCCAACATGCCGCTTACGAAGCTTTCAGCCAGCTGTCCACTGCCGCGCTTGGAAGTGCCATCCGTGACGACAAAAAAACCACCGTCCCCCTCACAGGTCGCTCCGGCATAGTCATTATTTGCCTTGCTGGCTCGCCCAGTGATTGATCGGGAGTGGTATCTCATGCGTTGGCCAGCGCTTTCATACGCCTGTGAATAATCTGTCCTCTGCCCGGATTCGCCTGCACCGAGCCTGAACTTTCGATCACGTAGCCAACCCCATCGAGCGCCATCAGTTTGTGGATTCCATCTGTGACGAACGCCTTGAGGTCGCTGTCAGCCTGGCGCACCTCCTCCAACAGCTCAGGCCGACCATCGATCAAGATGATCATGTCCTCGACATCCTTGTGATAAGGATCACCATTTCCCCGACCAGCGAAAGCTTCCAGTTTCGTCGCGAGAAAATACGCGGGCTGGAATATCTGGATGGCAGTGCCGCTGGGCAGGGTGAATTTATCCGCCCTCGCCAGCCCTTCGACGAACCAGCGGTTGGCATAGCCGAGCACTGCAGGGTCGGAAGGCATGACATCCACGACAACGTCATTGAAGCGAAAACGACAATTGACCTCGTCTTCCCCCGTGATCTTGAACCCCTTGACGGCCAGCCGTTCGGTGAGTTGGTTCCAGGCGCTGATACCGGCCAACTCGATCACAAGATCAACGTCATCAGTGAAACGAATGTCGTCCAGCACGGCTGTATCTGTGACCAGCATGGCTGTTGTGCAACCGCCAACAAAGGCAACTTCGGCGAGAAACGCCTCGCCCAAGCCCTCAGCCACAAACTCTATGAGCTCGTAATTGTGATCCGCGTTTGACGACATGTTATTTCAGCCCCATCCCTGCCTTCAGAATACTGATTGCCACACCACACTCACGTGGACCGCCCAGACGGATTGCATCAGCGAGTGCCAGATAGTGGTAAAGGATCCGGTCTTTTTTCACCGCTTCCGGCACTGTTTTGTAAAGTGGCGCTATCGCTTGGCCTCTCTCGGTTCCATGCGCATCGGGCCAGACCGGAATCAGACCACCCGCACTCTTGATGCTTTTGGACAGCGCAGGTGCCGCAAAGCCCGTCGGTATGCCACGAACCATCGCGCCTGGCTTGACCGGGAAGAAGTACTTCAGCGCGTGCTCGGTAATTTTCAGCAGTTCCCGGCGGTTCACTTTGGCAAGGCCGGTGTCGTAGTCATGGATGAGCAATCCGGATTCCCGGCATCGGGCGAGAGCATTTGAGACTTCGCTTTTGCTCAGTCCGAGAGAGGCAGACAGGGCACGCAGAGAATACCGATCACTCCAACTGGTCAGAGGTGTATCAGCTGCTGGTTCTGCCCATCCCTCCCAGCCTGACCCATCAGCGAAAGGCGAGTCGAATTCGCGGCGATGAAAGATTGCGTCTTCCCCATCAGTGGAATACGTGACCAATGGCTTCCCCACACTCTCCCCTGCGGTCATTCGGCTGACGACATAAGGCCTGAGCAGCTCTTCGACCCTGTCCGAATTCGATTCGGCCTCCATCTCCCCCAAGAGGTTCTCTTCCTGAGCGTGGAGACTGGCCATTTTGAACAAAAGTAAAATGTCTTGACTCTTCATTTAGCTCAAAACCTCAAGTGTCCACATTCCATAAAACGTGGACACTTGTCTCACTGCCGAGGTCGGGTCGTCAAGCCCTTGGGTCGATCACTAATCGCTGCATACCTTGCCCGCATATCGTCATGGCTGATTGCGCGGACCAAATCAAAGACGAGCAATCGTTCACTGGCCTTCTTTTCGATCCGAAGCTCCTCTGGTTCATCCTGTACTTCTTGTTCCGCTGATGCCGTCATACGTACCTGAATGCCTTGCACACGTCAGTTCGTGCGTGACGTTTAGTATCGTTTACTTCCAGTCTCGCAATATCAGATGACGCCCACAGACCTTGTAGGCAAACTCCGAAACTCTTGCTGGGGCGCTGTGCCGCTCTATTGCGCTGTTTTTCGACGGGATACTCTCCGGACGTCGCTGACCCATTCAGCGATCGGGCTTGGTAACCCGGTGGAATAAGGCGCAACAGCGCACCCGACACGACTCAGGCGAAATCCCGTCCGAGTCCCTGTGTTATGGCAGCTGTGCGTGGGACGCTTTCGGGCGTGCCGGTTTCCTTGATTCCCCGGTTTACCAACCTGCGCACAGCTGTCACCCATTCGCTTGGTATCGGATGCGGCAGCTCTCGAAATCAAGGGAACTGACCATGAACAATCCACCTGATCTTAAAACCATCGGCTTCACCCCTTTCCTCTACAACTCGGATCAAGCGTTCTTCAACGTCCGCGCCGGCATCCCGATCATCGATGCCTTGTCCCAATCCTCCGACCTGCTATCCCTCGCCAAATCCTTCGCCGAGGATGCAGCCTTCATCAAAGACACCGACCGCCATGCCTGGGCCGCGCATTATCTGACAGTGATGGGCAAAGCCTTGATTGATGATGTGATTCAGGCGTTGATGCCACGACCTGCGCGGACGAAGACCGAGTCCGAAGAAGAATTGCCTGAAAGCCACTAACACCACAGAACCCTTGTGGGAGCGAGCTTGCTCGCGAATGCGGTGGATCAGTCACCATATGTCTCGACTGACACTCAGCCTTCGCGAGCAAGCTCGCTCCCACATAGGATTTGCAGTGGATTGGAAGTTTATGTGCGGGCACAAAAAAGCCCCCGGCAGCCTTGAAGCTGACGGGGGCCTTTAATTTGAGGCCTGGCTTACATCTCCACCTGCGTCCCCAATTCAATCACCCGGTTCAGCGGCAGATTGAAGAACCGCAAGTTGCCGTTGGCATTCTTCAACATGAACGCAAACAACGCTTCACGCCAACGCGCCATGCCCTCTAGCTTCGAGGCAATCACCGTTTCCCGGCTGAGGAAGTACGTGGTGCGCATCGGGCTGAAGTCCAGATCATCCAGATGACACAGCTTCAGCGCCTGCGGCACGTCCGGCTCGTCGGTGAAGCCGAAGTGCAGGATCACCCGGAAGAAGCCTTCGCCGTGTGCTTCCACTTCGAAGCGCCGCGATGGCGGTACGCGCGGGATGTCTTCGTAGACCACCGTCAGCAATACCACTTGCTCATGCAACACCTGGTTATGCAGCAGGTTATGCAACAGTGCATGCGGCACGGCGTCGGAGCGCGCGGTGAGGAACACCGCAGTGCCCTGCACCCGATGCGGCGGTTGCACGCGGATGCTGCTGATGAAGATCGGCAGCGGCAGTGCGCCTTCGTCGAGACGATCGACCAGCAGTTGTTTACCGCGCTTCCAGGTGGTCATCAGCACGAACAGCGCGATACCGGCGATCACCGGGAATGCGCCGCCCTGAACGATCTTCGGCACGTTGGCGGCGAAGTACAGACCGTCCACCAGCAGGAAGCCGATCAGCACCGGCACGGCAAGGATCGGTGGCCATTTCCACAGCAGCAGCATCACCGCCGACACCAGAATGGTGGTCATCAGCATGGTGCCCGTCACTGCCACGCCATAGGCCGAGGCCAGTGCGCCGGAGGATTCGAAGCCCAGCACCAGCAGCACAACGCCAACCATCAGCGCCCAATTCACCGCGCCGATGTAAATCTGGCCCTGCTCATCGCTGGAGGTGTGCTGGATGTACATGCGCGGGATGTAACCGAGCTGAATCGCCTGACGCGTCAGGGAGAACGCGCCGGAAATCACCGCTTGCGAAGCGATCACCGTGGCCAGCGTCGACAGTCCGACCAGCGGAATCAGCGCCCAGCTCGGCGCCAGCAGATAGAACGGGTTACGCGCCGCTTCCGGGTTGTCCAGCAGCAAGGCACCCTGGCCGAAGTAGTTCAGCACCAGCGCCGGCAGCACCAGCAGGAACCACGCCCGGGCAATCGGCTTGCGACCAAAGTGGCCCATGTCGGCGTACAGCGCTTCGGCACCGGTCAGGGCCAGCACCACGGCGCCGAGGATCGCCACGCCCATGCCGGTGTGGACCATGAAGAAACGCACGGCCCAGACCGGATTCAGCGCATGCAGCACTTCTGGCGTGTGGCTGATGCCATACACACCGAGGGCGCCGAGGACGAGGAACCAGGTGACCATGATCGGCCCGAACAAGATGCCGATCCGCGCCGTACCGTGACGCTGGATCAGAAACAGTCCGACCAGCACCACCAGCGACAGCGGCACCACCCAATGGTCGATACCCTCAAACGCCAGCCCCAGACCTTCAATCGCCGACAGCACGGAAATCGCCGGGGTGATCATGCTGTCGCCGTAAAACAGCGCCGCACCGATCAGCCCGCACACCACCAGCAACGACCGCAGCTTCTTGCGATGCCCGGCCGCGCGACGGGCCAGTGCGGTGAGCGCCATGATGCCGCCCTCACCCTGGTTGTCGGCGCGTAGCACGAACATCATGTATTTGATCGACACGACCCAGATCAGCGACCAGAAGATCAACGACAGAATGCCCAGCACGCCGTCGTGATTGACCGGTACGCCGTAACCGCCGGAAAACACTTCTTTGAGGGTGTACAACGGGCTGGTGCCGATGTCGCCGTAAACTACCCCGACTGCCGCGACCAGCATGCTCAGCGGCTTGGTTGCCGAACCCTCGGCGCCTGCCGCATGACTACTTGCCTGACCCATCCAACACTCCTACTTCTCAGAACCGGCTTCTTTGAATGAAGCACTATGCTTTGTGGTGCAGCATGCGCTGTTTTACCTGTTGTTACAGACGTTTTGTTGACTGTAAAAAATTGGTAAAGCTCAACGGCGCGAAGCATAGCGCAGCACTCGTCGTATTTCCCGGCATAAAGCTGGTCAAGTGCGCTCCTCACCGCTAGAATTGCGCACTTTTTGATCAGAGGCGCGCCCTAAGCGCCCATCCGTCGGCTTTCGCACCAAGAAAGCGATGTCACAAAATACCGAGGTTAGACATGTCCACCACTCCTGCGCCGGCCAATCCAAAGGTTGGCTTTGTATCTCTGGGTTGCCCGAAAGCACTGGTCGACTCCGAGCGCATCCTGACCCAGCTGCGCATGGAAGGCTATGACGTGGTGTCCACCTATCAGGACGCCGACGTGGTCGTGGTCAATACCTGCGGTTTCATCGATTCGGCCAAGGCTGAGTCGCTGGAAGTGATCGGCGAAGCGATCAAGGAAAACGGCAAGGTGATCGTCACCGGTTGCATGGGCGTGGAAGAAGGCAACATCCGCAACGTGCACCCGAGCGTGCTGGCCGTGACCGGTCCGCAGCAGTACGAGCAAGTGGTCAACGCCGTGCACGAAGTGGTGCCGCCGCGTAAAGATCACAACCCGCTGATCGACCTGGTGCCGCCGCAAGGCATCAAACTGACCCCGCGCCACTACGCCTACCTGAAGATCTCCGAAGGCTGCAACCACAGCTGCTCCTTCTGCATCATCCCGTCGATGCGCGGCAAACTGGTCAGCCGTCCGGTCGGTGATGTACTCGACGAAGCTCAGCGCCTGGTCAAATCCGGCGTTAAAGAGCTGTTGGTGATCTCGCAAGACACCAGCGCCTACGGCGTTGACGTGAAATACCGCACCGGCTTCTGGAACGGCGCGCCGGTGAAAACCCGCATGACCGAACTCTGCGAAGCGCTGAGCACCCTCGGCGTCTGGGTCCGCCTGCACTACGTTTACCCGTACCCGCACGTTGACGAGCTGATCCCGCTGATGGCTGCCGGCAAGATCCTGCCGTACCTGGACATCCCGTTCCAGCACGCCAGCCCGAAAGTGTTGAAGTCGATGAAACGCCCGGCGTTCGAAGACAAGACCCTGGCGCGGATCAAGAACTGGCGCGAAATCTGCCCGGATTTGATCATCCGTTCGACCTTCATCGTCGGCTTCCCGGGCGAAACCGAAGAAGACTTCCAGTACCTGCTGAACTGGCTGACCGAAGCCCAGCTTGACCGCGTCGGCTGCTTCCAGTACTCGCCGGTGGATGGCGCTCCGGCCAATGATCTGGATCTGGAAGTGGTGCCGGACGAGGTCAAGCAAGATCGTTGGGATCGCTTTATGGCGCACCAGCAGGCGATCAGCTCGGCCCGCCTGCAAATGCGCATTGGCCGTGAGATTGAAGTGCTGGTTGACGAAGTTGACGAGCAAGGCGCGGTTGGCCGCTGCTTCTTCGACGCCCCGGAAATCGATGGCAATGTGTTTATCGATAACGGCAGTAATTTGAAGCCTGGCGATAAGGTCTGGTGCAAAGTGACTGACGCTGACGAATATGATCTGTGGGCTGAGCAGATCTGATCTGAACGTCAAAAGCCCCTCACCCTAACCCTCTCCCGGAGGGAGAGGGGACTGATCTATGTGTTCTTGCGAGCTGCACCGACCTGAACGTTCGAGTCGAACTCAGGCTTTGAACAGCACGGAGATCAGCTCCCTTCCCCCTCGCCCCCTTGGGGGAGAGGGTTGGGGTGAGGGGGTGAGCTCTTGCTGGCGACAGAAACAGCCAGCCAGACACCGCAAAAAATACAAAAAGCCCCACTCTTTTTACGAGATGCGGGGCTTTTTTACGGCTATCGTTTAGCGGGGGACGGACTCCCTTGAAACGGACAAGAGGCAGACGGGCATGCGTCACCATTCGGTCATCCACACGCCGAAACTCAGCGATTACCAGGAACTGACCCGGGTCTGGGAGGCCTCGGTTCGCGCGACACATGATTTTCTGCCGGACAGCTATATCGAACTGCTGCGCAATCTGGTGCTCACCCGCTATCTCGATGCAGTAATGCTGATCTGCACCAAGGATGCTAACCAGCGCATCACCGGATTTGCCGGAGTTGCAGCGGGCAAGATTGAAATGCTGTTCATCGATCCCGAACATCGTGGCCAGGGCTTGGGCAAGAAACTGCTCACCTACGCGATGCAGCACTTGAATGCCGATGAACTCGACGTCAACGAGCAGAACCCACAAGCCTTGGGCTTTTACTTCAAGCAGGGTTTTGAGGTGATCGGCCGTTCGGAGGTGGATGGCATGGGCCAGCCGTATCCGTTGCTGCACATGCGCCTGCGACAAAATCAGCAACGCTCAGGCAACGGCTGATACACCAGGGAACCCCTGTGGGAGCGAGCTTGCTCGCGAATGCGGTGTACCAGTCACTGCACACATAGACTGGCAGGACGCCTTCGCGAGCAAGCTCGCTCCCACATTGAATTCAGCGCCTGTAAATCGAACCGGGCTTAACCGGCGCCACACAGGTACAATGCCCACCCCTTTTTTGTTACGGCCCTGTCATGACTGACCCGATTCGCCTCTCCAAACGCCTCATCGAACTGGTCGGTTGCTCCCGCCGGGAGGCCGAACTGTTCATTGAGGGCGGCTGGGTCACCGTGGACGGCGAAGTGATTGACGAGCCGCAATTCAAGGTCGGCGACCAGAAGGTCGAGCTCGACAAGGACGCCAAGGCCACCGCACCGGAGCCGGTGACCATCCTGCTCAACGCGCCGGCTGGCATGGATGTCGAGACCGCCATGCAATCGCTGAGCGCCGAAACCCTCAGCGAAGAACACCGATTCAGCAAGCGCCCGTTGCGCGGGCACTTCCTGCGCCTGACCGCCAGCGCCGACCTGCAAGCCAAGGCTAGCGGCCTGCTGGTGTTCACTCAGGACTGGAAAATCCTCCGCAAACTCACCGCCGACGCCGCGAAGATCGAGCAGGAATACGTGGTTGAAGTTGAAGGAGACATGGTCGCCCACGGCCTCAATCGCCTGCAGCACGGCCTGACCCACAAGGGCAAGGAGCTGCCGCCAGTCAAGGCCAGCTGGCAGAACGAAAACCGGCTGCGCTTCGCCATGAAGAACCCGCAGCCCGGCATCATCGCCCAGTTTTGCGAAGCGGTGGGCCTGAAGGTCATCGGCATCCGTCGCATCCGCATCGGCGGCGTCTCGATCGGCAAGGTCCCGGTTGGCCAATGGCGCTACCTGTCCGGCAAAGAGAAGTTCTAAGACTTCCACTGCCGCCACACATTCCGGCAGCGCGCCCGCGTGCTGCCCACAACGCTTATCAGGATTACTCACATGATTCATAACGACGTACTGCGCAGCGTGCGCTACATGCTCGACATCAGCGACAAGAAAGTTGTCGAAATCATCAAGCTCGGCGGCATGGAAGTAGCGCTCGCCGACGTAGTGACCTGGCTCGACAAGAAAGAAGAAGACGAAGAAGGTTTCGTGCGCTGCCCGGACGAAGTCATCGCGCACTTCCTCGACGGTCTGGTGATCTTCAAGCGTGGCAAGGACGAAAGCCGTCCGCCGCAGCCGATCGAAGTGCCGGTGACCAACAACATCATTCTGAAAAAGCTGCGCGTGGCCTTCGAACTGAAAGAAGACGACATGCACGCGATCCTCAAGGCCGCCGAGTTCCCGGTGTCCAAGCCTGAGCTGAGTGCGCTGTTCCGCAAGGTCGGCCACACCAACTACCGCCCGTGCGGCGACCAGTTGCTGCGCAACTTCCTCAAGGGGCTGACCCTGCGCGTTCGCCCGGCCTGATCCCCTTCTGCGGTGGCGACTGATGGTCGCCGCCGCAACGCATGACCGCTCATTCCCTCTGAAAATAGTGGCTCCGCTTTTCGCGGCTGACGACTAGGGTGTATTGATCCCTAGCACTCAGGACTCGCCATGCACCCGTATTTCTCCCTGCAAGGCCGCACCGCTCTGGTGACCGGCGGCACCCGTGGTATCGGCAAAATGATCGCCAAAGCCTTTGTCGAGGCTGGCGCGCGCGTCTATGTCTGCTCGCGCGACGCCGAAGCCTGCCATCAAACCGCGGAAGAACTCAGCGCCTTGGGCAAGTGTCACGGCGTGGCGGCGAATCTGGCGACGGAAGAAGGCGTGCAGGAACTGGCCGCGCGCCTGGGCGAGCAGATCACGCATCTGGATATTCTGGTGAACAACGCCGGCACTACTTGGGGCGCGCCGCTGGAGAGCTACCCGGTCAAGGGTTGGGAAAAAGTCATGCAGCTCAACGTGACGTCGGTGTTCAGTTGCATCCAGCAGTTTCTACCGTTGTTGCGCAAAGCGGGTTCGGCGGCGAACCCGGCACGGATCATCAACATCGGTTCAGTGGCGGGGATTTCTTCGTTTGGCGAGCAGGCGTATGCCTACGGGCCAAGTAAGGCCGCCCTGCATCAATTGTCGCGGATTCTCGCGCGGGAACTGGTGAGCCAGCACATCAACGTCAACGTGATTGCGCCGGGGCGCTTTCCGAGCAAGATGACCCAGCATATTGGCAATGACCAGCAGGCATTGGCCGAGGATACCGCGCTGATTCCGATGAAGCGTTGGGGGCGTGAAGAGGAAATGGCGGCGTTGGCGATCAGTCTGGCGAGTACGGCTGGGGCCTATATGACCGGGAATATTATTCCGCTGGATGGTGGGTTCAGTCTGTAGATCGGCGGCGCGGCCTTCGCGAGCAAGCTCGCTCCCACAGGGATCTTGTGCACGCCATAGATCAAATGCGGGAGCGAGCTTGCTCGCGAAGAGGCCAGCCCTGCCAGCACCAGACCTCATGCGGGACGGGTTATCATGCCCACCCCTGCCCCGCTTCGAATGCAAACCATGACTTACAGCGTCTCCCCCATCGGCTTCGTGCGCTCCTGCTTCAAGGAGAAATTCGCCATCCCCCGTCAACCGCAACTGGCCCCCGCCGCCCGTGGCGTGCTGGAACTGGTGGCGCCGTTCGATCAGGGTGACGCCGTGCAAGGGCTGGAGCAGGTCAGTCACGTCTGGCTGCTGTTTCTGTTCCATCAGGCACTGGAAGACAAACCACGGCTGAAAGTCCGCCCACCGCGACTGGGCGGCAACAAATCCATGGGCGTATTCGCCACCCGTGCCACCCATCGACCAAACGGCATCGGCCAATCGGTGGTGAAACTGGACAACGTCGAAGCCAATCGGTTGTTCATCTCCGGGATCGACTTGCTCGACGGCACGCCGGTTCTCGACATCAAACCCTACGTGCCTTATGCCGACATCATCCCCGACGCCGCCAACAGTATCGCCAGCGCCGCGCCGCAGTTGATTGACGTGCAGTGGAAGGACTCAGCACTGAAACAAGCGCACACACACGCTCAGCGCCTCGACGAGCCTTTGGTTGAGCTGATCGAACAGTGCCTGGCCCAGGATCCGCGTCCGGCGTATCAGACGCCAGCGCCGGAGCGCGAGTACGGCGCGCAATTCTGGGATCTGGATGTGCGCTGGCATTACCCGACGCCAGAGCAGATTCGCGTGCTCGAAGTCATTCCTGCCACGGCCTGAGGCCGCACCCACATGGATCGTGGCAGGCATGAAGGAAATGTTTCGGGCATAAAAAAGCCCCCATTGCCTGCATAGGCAATGGGGGCTTTTTAAGGGGGGCTTACTTCTCGACGAACGCACGCTCGATCAGGTAATCACCCGGCTCGCGCATCCGCGCCGAGATCTTCAGGCCGAAGCTGTCGAGCACTTCGCTGGTCTCGTCGAGCATGCTCGGGCTGCCGCAGATCATCGCGCGGTCGTCCTGCGGGTTGATCGGTGGCAGGCCGATGTCGCTGAACAGCTTGCCGCTGCGCATCAGGTCGGTCAGGCGACCCTGATTCTCGAAAGGCTCGCGGGTCACGGTCGGGTAGTAGATCAGCTTGTCACGCAGCGCCTCGCCGAAGAACTCGTTCTGCGGCAAGTGCTCGGTGATGAATTCGCGATACGCGACTTCGTTGACGTAACGCACACCGTGAACCAGGATCACTTTTTCAAAGCGCTCGTAGGTTTCCGGGTCCTGAATCACGCTCATGAACGGCGCCAGACCGGTGCCGGTGCTCAGCAGGTACAAGTGCTTGCCCGGGTTCAGGTCGTCGAGAACCAGGGTGCCGGTAGGCTTCTTCGAGATGATGATCTCGTCGCCTTCCTTCAAGTGCTGCAGTTGCGAGGTCAGCGGGCCGTCCTGCACCTTAATGCTGAAGAACTCCAGATGCTCTTCCCAGTTCGGGCTGGCGATCGAGTAAGCGCGCATAAGCGGGCGGCCGTTGGGCTGTTGCAGGCCGATCATCACGAACTGACCGTTCTCGAAGCGCAGGCCCGGATCGCGGGTGCACTTGAAGCTGAACAGAGTGTCGTTCCAGTGATGAACACTGAGGACACGCTCGTGGTTCATGTTGCTCATGTACGTTTGACTCCTGGAGATTGGGTCTGCGCTGGCTTTTGAAGGCGACGGTGCGCAATTGCATCGCATTCTAATAGCGACGACAATATCTGTTAACTGGATTATTAAGATAAGGGTTATCGGTTATATCGATATGCGATTTACTCTCCGTCAACTGCAAGTCTTCGTCGCCGTCGCCCAGCAGGAAAGCGTATCCCGTGCTGCGGGTCTGCTCAACCTCTCGCAGTCGGCCGCCAGCACGTCGATCACCGAACTCGAGCGCCAATCCAGCTGCCAGCTGTTCGACCGCGCCGGCAAACGGCTGAGCCTCAACGCCCTCGGCAAACAGCTCTTGCCGCAGGCGGTGGCCCTGCTCGATCAGGCCAAGGAAATCGAAGACCTGCTCAACGGCAAATCCGGTTTCGGCTCGCTGTCGGTGGGCGCGACGCTGACCATCGGCAATTATCTGGCGACCCTGCTGATCGGCAGTTTCATGCAGCGCCACCCGGAAAGCCAGGTGAAGCTGCACGTACAGAACACGGCCAATATCGTGCAACAAGTCGCCCACTACGAAATTGATCTGGGTCTAATCGAAGGCGATTGTAGCCACCCGGACATCGAAGTGCAGAGCTGGGTTGAAGATGAGCTGGTGGTGTTCTGCGCGCCGCAGCATCCGCTGGCCCAACGCGGCAGCGCGACCATGGAAGAACTGACTCGCGAGGCATGGATTCTGCGTGAACAGGGTTCCGGCACGCGGCTGACCTTCGATCAGGCCATGCGTCACCATCGCAGCGCACTGAATATCCGTCTGGAGCTGGAACACACCGAAGCGATCAAACGCGCGGTGGAATCAGGACTAGGGATTGGCTGCATCTCGCGGCTGGCGCTGCGTGATGCGTTCCGCCGGGGCAGTCTGGTGCCGGTGGAAACGCCGGATCTGGATCTGGCGCGACAGTTCTACTTCATCTGGCACAAACAGAAATATCAGACTTCTGCCATGCGCGAATTTCTCGATCTGTGCCGCGCTTTCACCGCCGGGGTGCAGCGCAGCGACGAGATCGTTTTGCCGACAATCGCTTAAAGCAGAATCACTGCCCACACCAGCGCGATCATGCTCAATGCCACGAATTGTGCGGCGCTGCCCATGTCCTTGGCGTTCTTCGACAGCGGGTGCAGTTCCAGCGAGATGCGGTCGATGGCCGCTTCCACCGCCGAATTCAGCAACTCGACGATCAGCGCCAACAGGCACACAGCGATCAACAGCGCTTGTTCGACACGGCTGACACTGAGGAAGAACGTCAGCGGAATCAGCACCACATTGAGCAGTACCAGTTGGCGGAACGCCGCTTCACCAGTGAAAGCTGCGCGCAGGCCATCCAGCGAGTAACCGGAGGCATTGAGGATACGTTTCAGGCCGGTCTGGCCCTTGAAAGGTGACATAAAGTAGAAACCAACCAAAAAGGAGTGGGAAAGCTAGATCAACAAAAGTCAAAAAAGCGTGAAGACGCCAGCCATTATTGGCTCGGAATTGACTCAAGTTGTTGCAGCAGTAAAGCCGCTTGCGTGCGAGTGCGCACATTCAGCTTGCGAAAGATCGCCGTGACGTGGGCCTTGATGGTCGCTTCCGACACGCTCAGTTCATAGGCAATCTGCTTGTTCAACAGGCCTTCGCAGACCATGGTCAACACGCGAAACTGCTGCGGCGTCAGGCTGGCGAGGCCATCGCTGGCGGCTTTGGCTTCGTCGGAAACACTGACCGCCTCGAACGCTTGTGGCGGCCAGAACACATCGCCATCGAGCACTTTGCGCACCGCTTCCTGAATCACGCTGAGGTCGCTGGACTTGGGAATAAAACCACTGGCGCCGAACTCACGGGATTTGACCATCACCGAAGCTTCTTCCTGCGCCGAAACCATCACCACCGGAATCTGCGGGTACTGCCCGCGCAGCATGACCAACCCGGAAAACCCGAAAGCGCCGGGCATGTTCAAGTCCAACAGGACCAGATCCCAATCAGCCTTTTCGGTCAGACGCGCTTCCAGCTCGGCGATGCTCGCCACTTCCACCAGCCGTACATCCGGGCCAAGGCCCAGCGTCACCGCTTGATGCAGGGCGCTACGAAACAGGGGGTGATCATCGGCAATCAGGATGTCGTATGTGGCCATTTTTCAAATGATCCTGTTTTTGATGGCAGACCCGGAGCATTCCGGTCTGGCCAAAGCAACTCAAGATGCCGCTTTCAAGCGATATCCACAGGGGCACGTTCAACGCCAATCAACAGCAAACACGGCGTTTCAAACCTTGGCCGCACCCTAATCGGCGCCAAGCATGCCCAGCGAAGACGGGGTGGTCAAGCAGCACGGCCGCTGGCTTGTACAGTATGGGCCACTATTGGGCCAACTCGGGCTGCGGCTTTCGTATATAGGGCAGCAACTCGGCGTGAGCCGGCGTCGATTCATTCATGTCCAGTTGCTGTTTGGCGCCGAGGTAATGCTGGCTGAACACGTCGAAATAGGCGTCCAACGCCGAGGCGGCATCGCTGTCACCGGCCAGCTCCAGGCACAACGCCGCGACTTCGGCGGTGCACAGGTGCTCACTGCGGGTCGAACGGCGCAAGCGGTAGCGCGAGAGTTTATCGGGCAGCAGACTGAGAATCGGCAAGCGATCGAAATACGGGCTCTTGCGGAAAATCTTCCGCGCTTCGGTCCAGGTCGCATCCAGCAGAATGAACAACGGGCGCTTGCTGCTATCGATCGCGACAGTATTGGTCACTCGCGACGGCTCCACGTATTCGCCGGGAAACACCAGGTACGGTTGCCATTGCGGGTCGTTGAGCAGCGCCAGCATCTGTGGATCGGGCTCGGTGCGCGACCAGATGAACGCGTGGTTATCGCGCACGACGTCGGCAATCAGCCAACCGGTGTTGCTCGGCTTGAACACTTCCTTGCCGGTCATGATCAGACACACGCCCGAACGCGTTTCGACACTCGGCCGCCAGGCGCACAGGCAATGGCTGATGATCACCCGGCAATCGCGGCAACGTTCGGAGCGAAAGCCACGGGCCTGAATCGGCTTGATGCCCTCGTCCTCGCGCTGATCGCGCAAGCGGGCTACGGCGTTGGGGGCATGATGGGTCACGGGCAACGCCTTACGGCAGGAAAACTCGACACGCACAGCACTCGGCAAGGCTATAAAGGCCGGCAGTTTACCAGAGCGGCGAGTGCAAACCTGTACCGTCCCGACCGGCTCCCCTATAATCCGGCGCCACTGAACGCACAGCCACAGGGCTGGTCGAACCACCAGTCACTGAATCAGGAGAGTTTCATGCTGCGCCTTATCGTTCCTACCGCTGCCATTCTGCTGGCGTCGTCCTTCACCGCTCAGGCTGCATCCCTGAGTGAGCAGAATCTGAACCGCGAGCTGCGCAACGTCGCCGCACAAAGCAGCGTCGGCACGCCACGCGCCATCAGTGAAGACATTCTTGATCAGGGTTTCACCGTGGAAGGCACGCAGTTGATCAACCACCTGAGCGTGCAGAAGAGCCACGCCGACAAAATGCGCGCTGACCCTAAAGCCGTGTATTTCCAGTTGGGCGCCTCGGTGTGCAACAACCCGTCGTTCCGCAAGCTGATGGCCAAGGGTGCGATCATGCGTTACGACTTCACTGAAGTGAAAACCAACAAAGCGATCGGCTCCGCCAGCTACCAGGAATCGGATTGCCCGAAAGCCGCCCCAGCGAAGAAGAAGTAATCATCGCGAATTGGCGCGCCGCTGTTCATCCTCGGCGCGCAGTTCGGCCAGCAAGGCCTGCAGATAGTGTGAACGGCGCTCGCCGCCCGCCAACCGCCGGCAGCACTCCTCTTCGAGACTGAGTTGATTGGTCTCGGCTGCCGCTTTCAACATCCGATACAACTGCGTATCGATCTCCAGAATCACTCTGGCCATATGTCCCGCCTCCTTGCCACCCACGAATCCTTGAATTGCATGCGCCTGGCCTACGGTCGTTGACGCAAAGCTGTCGTACGGCGCCTGTACGTTAGTTAATCAGAGGGATTGCCGCTTGGCGCACGTTCGGACGAGCGGTGAAGCAACGCGCGGAAAATCAATAAACGATTGCCAGCCAAAACTTTACGGCGCAATGATCAAGTCAGCGCAAATCCGTGCGAGGGTCTAGATTCAGTGTATTCCCGATCTTTTTTCAACGGCAGGCAAGGAACTGCCGATCGTGTGTTTTTTGCAGCGCGGCACTGACGCCGCTCGTCAGGGCCGACGCCCTGTGCAGAAGGAGACGTTGAATGCCTTACCAACCGAATGACTTGCTCAGTCGTCATTTTCAGGAAAGCGGCCCCGACCTCATCAGCAAGGTCGAAGAACAACTCAACCGTGTTTCCCCCAACAGCCCGAATATCCCTATCTACCGCGACATGATTCTGACCGTGCTGCGCATGGCCCAGGAAGACCATAACCGCTGGAATGCCAAGATCACCTTGCAAGCCCTGCGCGAACTGGAGCAGGCGTTTCGGGTACTGGAGCAATTCAAGGGCCGACGCAAAGTCACCGTATTCGGTTCGGCGCGCACACCGGTCGAACATCCGTTGTATGCGATGGCTCGCGAACTCGGTGCAGCCTTGACCCGCTCGGGGATGATGGTCATCACCGGGGCTGGCGGCGGCATCATGGCCGCCGCGCACGAAGGTGCCGGCCGCGATCACAGCCTCGGGTTCAATATCACCCTGCCCTTCGAACAGCATGCCAACCCGACGGTGGACGGCACCGGCAATCTGCTGCCGTTCCACTTCTTCTTTACCCGCAAGTTGTTTTTCGTCAAAGAGGCCGACGCACTGGTTTTATGCCCCGGTGGCTTCGGCACGCTGGATGAAGCGCTGGAAGTGCTGACATTGATCCAGACCGGTAAAAGTCCATTGGTGCCGGTGGTGCTGTTGGATGCGCCGGGCGGCACGTTCTGGCAGGGCGCGATGGACTTTATCCGCCAGCAACTGGAGAGCAACCGCTACATCCTGCCGACCGACATGAAACTGATGCGACTGGTCTACAGCGTCGACGAGGCGGTGGAGCAGATCAACCAGTTCTACAGTAACTTCCACTCCAGTCGCTGGCTCAAGCGCCAATTCGTAATTCGCATGCATCACAAACTCAGCGATCAGGCGCTGGAACACATGCAGGAAGCATTCGCCGATCTGTGCCTGAGTGACCAGTTTCATCAGCACGACTACGCCGGCGAGGAACACGATGAAGCGCAGTTCAGCCATTTGGCGCGACTGGCCTTCACCTTCAACGCGCGCACTCACGGGCGTCTGAGGGAGTTGATCGATTACATCAACCTACCGGAAAACTGGGCAGATTCCCAACCGCAAACAGCGCAACGCAGCCGCGAACCGTCAAAGGTAATTTGAGGGCAAAAAAAAACGGCCCGCTATTTTCATAGCGGGCCGTTTTTATTGAATCGGTTTAATCGTCCATCCCTCGACCGCTGAACAAGCGGTTGATCATCTCCATCGAGAACCCCCGATAGGCCAGGAACCGGCCCTGTTTGGCCCGTTCTTTCGCATCAATCGGTAAATGCCCGGAGAACTTGCGTTGCCACGTCTCCTGCAATTGCTCCTGCCAACTGATACCGCTTTCGCGCAGGGCGAGTTCGATATCGGCGCGCTGCAAACCGCGCTGGCTCAGCTCTTCGCGAATCCGCAGAGGGCCATAGCCGGAACGGGCACGGTAGGAAACAAAGCTTTCAAGGTAACGGGCTTCGGAAAGCAGCCCCTCTTCCGTCAAACGGTCGAGGGCTGTTTCGATCATCTGCGCCTCGGCGCCGCGCTGACGCAATTTGCGCGTCAGCTCGACTCGACCATGCTCGCGACGTGCGAGCAAGTCCATGGCGGTTCGTCGCACCGCGACGAGGGTATCGAGTACTGCAGTGGTCATCGCTGCAATCAGATGTCAGCGTCGGCCAGGTCGTCTTCAGTCTCTTTGACTGCTGAGGCCTTGGAGTCGATCACGGCTGGAGTAAGCAGCTTGTCACGCAGTTGCTTCTCGAGCTTCGCGGCGATTTCCGGATTGTCCGCCAGGAACTTGGCCGAGTTGGCCTTGCCCTGACCGATCTTGGTGCCTTCGTAGGCATACCAGGCGCCGGACTTCTCGACGAAACCGTGCAGCACGCCCAGGTCGATCATCTCGCCATTGAGGTAAATGCCTTTGCCGTAAAGAATCTGGAACTCGGCCTGACGGAACGGCGAAGCGACCTTGTTCTTCACAACCTTGACGCGGGTTTCGCTGCCGACCACTTCGTCGCCTTCCTTCACCGCGCCGGTACGGCGGATGTCGAGACGAACCGAAGCGTAGAACTTCAGCGCGTTACCACCGGTAGTGGTTTCCGGGCTGCCGAACATCACGCCGATCTTCATACGGATCTGGTTGATGAAGATCACCAGGCAGTTGGCGTTCTTGATGTTACCGGTAATTTTACGCAGCGCCTGGGACATCAGACGGGCTTGCAGGCCCACGTGCATGTCACCCATTTCGCCTTCGATTTCAGCCTTCGGTACCAGGGCTGCCACGGAGTCGACGATGATCACGTCAACAGCGTTGGAGCGCACCAGCATGTCGGTGATTTCCAGCGCCTGTTCGCCGGTGTCCGGCTGGGACACCAGCAGGTCGTCGACGTTGACGCCCAGCTTGCCGGCGTATTCAGGATCGAGGGCGTGTTCGGCGTCGACGAATGCGCAGGTCGCGCCGGCTTTTTGCGCCTGAGCGATCACGGACAAGGTCAGCGTGGTTTTACCGGAAGATTCAGGACCGTAGATTTCAACGATACGGCCTTTTGGCAGACCGCCAATGCCGAGCGCGATGTCCAGACCCAGAGAGCCAGTCGAGATAGCCGGGATCGCCTGACGGTCTTGATCGCCCATACGCATCACGGCACCCTTGCCGAATTGACGTTCGATCTGACCCAGGGCCGCAGCCAAGGCTTTCTTCTTGTTGTCGTCCATTAAAGTCCTCACGTAATCAATAAGGCCTGACGGCCAACACCTGTATAAGTAGCCAGTATTATTCCACAGCGTTCGCGGATCGCCTACCCCTGATTTTCGATTTCTCGTGCCGCTAGTCGCAAGAGCCCCTCTAGCGCGGCCTTCACCGTTTGTCGGCGGACTTCATCGCGGTTGCCGGGAAAGTGCTGAACCTCAGTGGTGACCGTCTCGCCAACGCCCCACGCCAGCCACACCGTACCGACCGGCTTGTTCGGCGAGCCACCGTCCGGCCCGGCGACACCGCTGACCGCTACGGCAAATCGCGCCAGGCTTTTGTCCTGGGCACCACGTACCATCGCCTCGACCACCTCGCGGCTGACCGCCCCGACTGTTTCGAACAGCTCGACCGGCACATTCAGTTGCTGAGTTTTCTGCCGGTTGGAATACGTGACGTAGCCAGCCTCAAACCACGCCGAACTGCCCGGGATCCGCGTGATGGCTTCGGCAATCCCGCCACCGGTACAGGATTCAGCGGTGGTGACGTGGGCATTGAGCAGTTGCAGACGTCGGCCAAGGTCGGCGGCCAGTTGAGTGATCTCTTTCACGGCGTGCTCCGGATCGTGTGGAATGCCTCCACCGTACACGAGCCGGTTGCGCTTTCAATACACAGACTCATTCAAAATGTTCGGGCGCCAGCGCTCTGATATACGCCTGACACGCCTGCAAGGCGATCAGTCCACGGTCGCCGGTGTCGGTGATGGCGATAATTCGTTGAGCATGCGCCGGGTCAAGTCGGGCGCGTACGGTTGCATGATCCACGCGGCCGGCGCCGGCGGTGGCTGGCACGTTGCAGCCTGGGGCGATGTCGCTGGCGTCGAGAAGGACTGACAGGCGCACATCAGCAGTGGCAAGACGATCGCGCAGGCGATCCTGATCACGTTGGGCATCGCTCAGCGCTCGATAATGGGTTTGTTCACTGGTCGCGAGCCGCTGCTCCAGCGCCAGGCGTTTATCCTGCTCGGCCTGTTGCGCGGTGGCGGCGGTCTGCGTCAGTTGATTAAGGGTTTCGGCGTTTAACCGGGCCTGCTCGGCCAGCTGTCGGCCGTAGCGCCACTCCTGAAATTGCCAGGCCGCTGCAAACGCAGCAGCGGCCAGCAATAAGATGCCGATCACTCGCCAGGGGATTGGCATAGCACCGCCCTCGCCCGCGCCCAGATTTCCAGGCGATCCTGCAGGCCGTTCAACCCGCCGTTGATGCGCCGGGTGATGGTGTTGAACTGGTCGCGATCGGCCAGTTCGTTCAAGCCGTTCTGTTCCCAGAACCATGCCGCAGACTCGGCGGCCCATTGTGGCTGTTCGAGCAGTTCGGGCAGGGACAACAGACGCTCATCGCCGAACAGGCCGAGGCTGCACTGACGGTAATTCGAACAGCCGGTAATCTGGATCAACCCGCGTCCGCGGTATTTTTGCCCGTCGCCGTCAGCCTCTGGTGTGTTGCCCAGACGCAAGGCCAACGTACCGGTGTCGTATTTGCTCAGGTATTGGTTGTTGCCCAGTTCGCGCACGTAGCGCAATTGCCCGGACTCGTGACCGACTTGCGCAAGGAACGCCGCGACGCGTTTGGGCGAGTCGATGTGACGGCGCGCCATCGCGCTGTTGAGTGCAGAAACAAAAACGCCCGCTTGGGAGCGGGCGTTAGGCATGATGTCGATAAGGTTGCTTTCAGTTATTTGCATAATGCTTGATCCTCCCTGGATATTGCCCCGATTGAATCACGGTTGACGGTTAATGCCTGTCAGCCATTTTTTTGCCAGAGTTTTCAGGGTGCCGTCCGGCGTATGTTCTTCGGGTAATGCAAACACCCAACCGAGGGTGCCGAAGTTGGCGGTCCAGTCGATTTGCGGTGCTGGAGTGATTTCAGTGATGTCGACCCAAAGCAGATCCGGGTGAAACATCTCGGCCATATTGCCTTCGGTGGAGAACAGTTCGACCACAGTGCAGTTGACGATGCGTGCGTAGGTTTTCATCAGGCGTACTCGTAGATGATCACGGCGCCTGAAGCACCTGCGCCACCAGGTCTGCCAGGTTGACTGGGTGCGTTGGCAATTCCTCCCGCACCGGAACCGAAACCGGAGCCTGGTGCGGCCAGAGAGCCTGCTGCGCTGTTGCCAAAACCGCCTCCACCCAACGGCGAGCTGCCACCGTGCCCAGCAAGGGTCGAGCCGTTGACAGAGATCCCGGGAGCGCCCGCGTTTCCCGCGCTGTTGACGATGTTGCCTCCACTGGCTGACTGGCCGGGATAGCCTCCGGTATAAAGTCCCATCCCCTGGTTCGCAACAAAGCCAATCCACGGCGACCCTCCACCACCGGCAGCCGAAACCAGCGAGCCGAAAGAGCTGGTGCCTCCTCCCCCGGCATTCGCCGCGGCCTGTCCCGCGCTTCCCCCAGCCCCCACAGTGACAGCCTGACGAGAACCAAGCGCCTCGGAAGGTAACCACGCTTCAGCATAACTACCGGAGGCGCCGCCACCCACGGTTGCATATTGGGAAGTTGTGGTCGCCCCGACTCCCGCACTTCCACCACCACCGCCCACAACCTTGACCAGAACGTGCTTCGTCCCGGCTATCGGCTCATAGGTGCCGGATACGGTAAACGTCTTTACCCCCAACAACCGGCCGCTCGCAGCATTACCACCGCTCGCATACACCAGCACCCAACTGTCCAGCGCCGCGCTGTACACCACCGAACACACACTGCTGCCGACAATCTCCGCTGGCCGCAATGCACTCTGTCCAAGGCTCAATAACGGCTTGGGCAGCAAGCCATTCGGTGCGAACGTGCTGGCTCCAGTGTTGGCATTACCAGCGGTAAAGCGCAGCGCCAGACCGTCCTTCAACGTAGTGATGACCGGCACGTAGTTGGCCATGTACAGATTGGCGGCGCCGATATCGGTCGCATGCTTGCCTTCACCGGCCTGACTGATTTTTTTCAGCGCCTGCAATAGCTGCGTCGCATCGGTTTCGTTTGGTTCAAGACCCGCAGATTTGACGACGTTCAACAATTCATCGGTAACGCTGTTGCCCCAGGTCGCCGGGATCAACGATCCGGGCAATCCCGCGACAACATCTTCATTGACGAACTTGCCGTTCACCAGCCCGACGCTGGGAGCGCTTTTTGGATAATCCATTTCAACTTCCCTGATGACTTACAGCGCAGCAGCCAACCACTTCGGCGCTACCGGCCGATGCTCGCCGAACGGAAAAAAGGAACCCTGCGGCCAGTCGCGCAATTCACGGCGATACGTCTGCAATTGGGCATATTGCTCTGTGGTCAGCGTCGTGCCGCCGCCGTCTTCCAACTCATCGCGATCACGCGCCACCAACCCGTCGGTGGCGGCCAGTTGCGCAGTGCGCCAACGGCGCTCGGCGTCAGCCGCTTCATCGGCCGAAGGAGGCGCAGGATCGACCAGAATCGGATAGCCGTTATCCGCACGCACGCCGATCACTTTTGCCGCAACGGCCAATTGCTGCAGCAGCGAGATCCAGTAAGTCTGAGGAATCTCGATGACATCGTCGGGAATGTCAGTTGAGTTGATACCCGGTACATAAACGCCCCGGGTGCTGGCGCTGAACAAAACGTTGAACGGATTCATTCAATAGCCCTTTGCGTAATAATTGATGCCCCAACCCGCAGCGACGCTGCCGCTGTAATCACGAACCTTGAGCTTGCAGCCTTGTTGCTTTCCAGAACCCGCAATCAGGATGACCATCGCCCCGTCACCGCCGGCATGAGTGGCCACCAGAGAAGAAAAGGCTGTAGGAAAAGAGATTGGGAAAATAACGTCGACTTCGCCCTTCGCATCAGTTGTGCCGACACCCCATTGCTCAATGTTGCCGCTGGCAAACCGTTGGTAACCGACGTTGCCATAGACGCCCGAATGGGCCGTGGCATAACGATCGCTGATCGACCCTCCGTACAGCCGCCATTGGCTCGCCAGTTTGATCAGGCATGCGGAGTCGCCGAGTCCGAGTTTCAGCGACCCGAACGTGCCGTTGCAGGTTTCAATTTGCTCGTTTGCTGCGGGGTTGATGGTCAGAACACCGTTGCCCGCATTGATCACGTGTAGCGTGCTGGCATGGGCAATGCCATTGATGGAGGGCAACGTTGCCGTGATCGGCGTTGCGCTGGCGAAACTCGCCACGCCCCCCACGTGGGCTACGGTCAGGACAGTGCTGGTCGGGTAAGAAACGAAGCCGGAAAACTGCAGACCCGCGCGGGCGACGAACTCGGTAGTGGCAACCGCTTTGCCTTGATTGAATTGCGGCGCCGTGACGAACAGGTTGTTGCTGCGCAGCGCACTGAGCAGTTGATTATTGGCGGCCTCCGTCGGTGTCAGCCCTG
The DNA here is from genome assembly GCF_054682705.1 of Pseudomonas sp. H1_D05. Lineage (NCBI taxonomy): Bacteria > Pseudomonadati > Pseudomonadota > Gammaproteobacteria > Pseudomonadales > Pseudomonadaceae > Pseudomonas > Pseudomonas sp. H1_D05. The sequence goes on along the minus strand of NZ_CP162825.1, from coordinate 3,237,028 downwards.
CGCTCTGGATGACCGTCAACAACTCTTGCGTAACACCATTACCCCAACTGGCCGGAATCAACGACCCTGGCTTGCCCGTCAGTAAATCTTCATCGACAAACTTGCCATCTACCAACCCGGCGCTAGGAACACTCTTTGGATAATCCATGATTCAACTCCTTGTTTAAAAATGCCTGAGACCAGTCAATCCGCATTGGCGCCCCACCATTGCGGTGCTGTCGGGCGAGAAACCGCCGTCGGGAAACCTTTAGCCTCAGGCCAGTCACGCAGCGCCTGGCGGTACTCCAGCAACTCCAGATACTGCGCGGCCTTGAGCGTCGTCCCACGCCCCAGCGCCTGTTCGTCGCGATGCCGCGTCACCCACCATTCAGTGGCCGACAGACTGGACTGACGCCACGTTCGCGCTGCCGTCAAAGGCTCTTGCTCCTCGACGACAGTTTCAGGAATGACGACAGGATTGCCCATGACCGGTAACGGCGCGAGCTCATGGCGCAGTTCACTGAGGGGCGCGCCGATATCAACGTGCATGCCCTCCGGCACCTGCACCATCGTCTCGACGAAAGCGGGGGCAAACAGTTGGGCGATCGCATAGTCACCGGTATCGATCAGCTCCACGGCGACACCATTTTCCACTCGTGCATAACGGGCCATTATTCGTACTCCCAGATTTCACAAAAGGCGTTGCCGCCGGCACCGCCCACGAAGGAATTTGTCAGATGTGATGAGCATGAACCGCTGCCTCCCGAGCCACGGATGCCTGTTACTCCCGGATTGTGTACGCCCTTGTATGGACCGCCTCCGTCGAACGGACTCGCGGCTCCACCTCCGGAGAGCATTCCCCAGTTAGCGTTGAACATTGCGTAGCCACCGGTGATGCCACGTGCATTGGCGAGATTGCCACCCACCGCGTCTTGGCCACCGAGGCCACCTTGAACATACCCGGAGGCAGAAGTTGAGGTATCAATGTTCAGGATCTGTGCACCGCCCCCGCCTGCCACGCTCATGAATGAGCCGAAGGAGGCCCCGCCGCCGCCCAGCCCCATCGTGGGGCCGACCGCACCACCCGCACCCAACGAAACAGGCACGCCGGCAAGCATTTGTGGAGTCACGTCATACAGACTCTCCGCATAGGCACCCGAACCACCTCCTCCGCCAATACGTAAATTACTGGCGGCAACAGGCGCACAACCACCACCCGATCCACCCGCCCCGACCAGCCGTACACGAATCCGTTTGGCCCTCGGGTTGGGCTTGTAAACCGTGATCCCGACCGTCTCGATCTGCCGGACCGCCAGCAGCCGCCCGACCGCGTCGATGATGCCGTAGCCACTCAAGGTCGTCGGGGTGTTTCTCAGTTTGGTGAAGTCGACCAGAGCACCGATCGCGGTCGCCAACTGATCGGTTTTCGTCTCATCGGGAGTCAGCCCCGCCGCCTTGATCGCATTGAGAATTTCCTGTGTGACGCTGTTGCCCCACTCGGCCGGGATCAACGATCCCGGCGTACCCGCCACCGGGTTTTCATCGACGAAGCCGCCGTTGACCAGCCCGACTCCGGGAATACTTTTTGGATAATCCATTGCACTGTTCCCTGCGCTGAATCAGTTGGCTACGGCTGCGCCGGGAGCGACCGGCCAGGTGATCTCGTCGGGGAAACCGATCTGTTTTTCGATACGGTTCAGCTCTACGCTGTAGAGCTTCCATTCGATCAGCAGCAGTTGTTCGTCATGGCTGGCATCGCCGATGTCTTCGGCGTATTGCAGCGGGGCGATGCGCAGGACGGCGTCGCGCAATAAGACATCACGCAAGTCGCGGCTTTGTTGTCTGACGCTCGCCAGGCGAGTCTGCTCATCCAGCACCCAAGCGTTGTCCCGCCAGACATGGAACTCGCCAGGCCAACGCTGTGCAGTCAGGCTGTCAGGCAACTCCCCCAGTTCGGTCCAGATTTGTTGAGCGCCGCCGTCCTTGCGATAAACCACACCGCGGCGGTCAATCACTTCACGGGGTACGCCGTTGATGAGCGCCCAACTGCGACCGGCTTCCGACTCGGGCAACTCGTACATCAGTTCGATGGCGTTGGCGGGAAGCTGAATCCCGATTCCGGGCGTAACGGGAAACTCGACGGGGCCGGACAGAGCGCCCGAGCCATCAAATAGATAATTGAACATGACGTACCTCAGATAAGTTTGATGCGCCCGGGATAGGCGATGTTGCGGGGGCGCGTAATACCTCCATGGTTCAGCAAATCAGCATCCGAGATTGGAGAAACCAGCTCTGAAGGTGTGATGTATTTGACGGTAGCGCCCGCGTAATCGGCGTAGTTACCCATATCGAAACCCAACTGGGTCTTCTGGGTACCGATGTGTGTCGCGAACAGAATATTGTCGCCAATGCCATTGTCGCCCTGAACCAAAGAGCCTTTTTGCCAAGACCCCGGCGCCCGACCGGTATCGACCAGACCGCCCTCGGCCAGTACGCGCAGAAACTCACCACGGGCTTCTGGCAAGCGGAAAGTCGTGGCGCCGTCTCCTGGTGTCCACGCACCGCCGCGATCGGTTTCAGAACGCAACATCCCCGACTGCTGCGCGTGGTCCCAAAGCCATGGCCATTCCGCGCGGTTCATTAAGGAACCACTCAGCGCGGCATAGCCACCGGGCAGTACAGCCAATGTGGTCTCAAAGGCTATGTGCCCAAGTGAAGAGCCATCCAGACGACCGACTGGCCACCAATTGCCCGCTGTATCACTGCGCAAATGCCACCAGTCACCGGCTCCCATCAATACGAGAAACGGATACCCGGAAGCATTTAGGTGGGTGTGAAACTTGATCGCATCACCGCTTGCACTTCTCACGATCAAGCGGTTACCGCTGTTATCGACGCGCCGCACAATGACATCACGCACCCCCAAGCTGGTATTGGCTGGAGGCAGACTGACGGTCAGTGCGCTGGCCCCGGCATCGATCAGAACCAAGCCCAACTCATCGGTGGTCAATGACCTGGACGCTCCAACCCGAGTAATCACAGAACGCATTGGGCTGGCGTTGCTGACGATCGACTGAATCGCTTTGAATAATTGGCTAGTATCCGCCTCTGAGGCCACCAACCCACCCCCTGTAACCACACTCAAAATTTCTTCAGTGACACTGTTGCCCCACACCGCCGGAATCAAAGACCCCGGCGTACCCGCCACCGGGTTTTCATCGACGAAGCGGCCATCGACCAGTCCGACGCTGGGGACGCTTTTTGGATAATCCATAGGTTGTTCGTTCCTTTGAAATGACAAATGACCGGCGTCGGCAAAACGTTCTCCGTCTACCTGTTCGCGGTCTGTTTTCTGAAAATAAAAAGCCCACGTTGAAGTGGGCTTGGGTAATGCGCGAAGAAGTTTGCAAGCAGCCGTCAGGACATCCGCGCCAACCACTTGGGTGCTTGCGGACGCGATTCGGCGTCAGCGGCATCGTTGGCGCCGGGCCAATCGCGCAGGGCCTGACGATGGGCCAGCAACTTCGCAAACTGCTTGCTGCTCAGACTTGTCTGAACTCCGGCATCCAATTCGTCGCGATGGCGGGTCACCAGCCAGTCCGATTGGGTCAGCGCTGTCGTACGCCACAGACGCTCCACACTAGAGGTAGCCTCTAGCGGCGCAGAATCATCGGCCGGTGCACTGAAGGTGTCGTCCTTGTAGACCCAACCGGCGCAAACAGGTGTGCCTGCCGGCACCGCAATACCGCAATCGATATCACCCGCCACAAGACCGGTAACCACGCCATTTTCGATCATCGCTTTCATTGTCAAACCTCCCATCGGACACGGGCGTTCATGCGGCCGGCGGCACTCAGGTTCTGTGCCCACGCAGCAATGGCCACCCGGCCCATATAGCGATCAGTAAAACCTCCCGCCGGCATGAACTGTGTTCCGACGAAATTGACGCCCGTGTCCTCACTGATCACGCCGTAATCGGTTTTGACGTTGTCATCGAAGTCAAAAATGCCGGCCAGGTAGGCACGGGGTTTACGCGCCCAATTCAACGTCACCGAGTAATTGCCATTGGCACCAGACCAGACACCAACAGCCTCAAGGCGAGCCTTGTTCGCCAACAGCGTCAGCGTAGGCAAGGTCCCGGCAGCCGTAGTCACTATTCTGGCCATCAACATGTCGATGCAGGTGGAATCGAAGCCACCGCCACTGACACCGGTTCCACCCTTCATCGACGCCGGGATCGCATCGGTATCCGCACCTTTTTGCGTGTAGCAAACCAGCGCCCCGTCACGCACCTGCATTCGCAGAAAATAGGTACTGTTGATGTCAAGCGCAGGCGATACCCACACTGGCGTCAACAACGCACGCGAGCGGGCCGCAGTGCCAAGGGTCACTTCCTCGCAGAGACTGACCAGGACACCGCCCGGCACCGACACGGTGCCACCCGCCGAGCCGCTGGCAGCGGTCACTGCAATGCGCCCATCCGCCGTGGCCACTGTCGGAAATGCCAACGCGGCGAAGGGCAAGGCTTCCTGCGATAGCACGCTCTTGAGCGCCCTGAGCAATTGATTCGACTCACTCTCGGAGGGCACCAGTCCCGCCGCACGAATCACGGTCAGCAACTCCTCGGTTACCGCATTGCCCCAAGTCGCCGGAATCAGCGATCCCGGCGTGCCGGTCAACGGATTCTCATCGACGAACCGGCCATCCACCAGACCCGAGCTGGGCACACTCTTCGGATAATCCATAGCTCATGCCTCCCTAGTCATAATTGATGTGCACCTTGGTATGCGCCGGTGCGCTGCGATGAATCAGGCATTCCAGTGCCGACCCCGGATTGACGCCGAAGCGCTCGCCCCAGTAGCTCGCGCCGAAACGCCGGCCAAGCAGCAAGCGGCCGCCGGTGTTGAGCGTCCACATGAACTGCGCTTCCCACGTGCCCCAATGCGCCGAGCCGAAACGCGAGCGGCCCATGCGCGGGGCTTCAAGTTCGGTGATGGTGGCGTTGGGGTAGCCTTGGCTTTTGGCGATGTCGAGGTAATATCCGACGGCCTGGCTGCCGACCGCCAGCAAGCGCCGGCGTACGGCGAGACGGCGGTCGTCGAACAGTGGCGTGGCGCCCAGGCACGGGTCGGGCAGGTTCATCACCCGTTCCCAGTCCGGCACCAGTTCGCTGACGCCGGCCGGGTCCATCTCGTTGAGCAGGTCGGCGGCGCGGGCATCAAGGCGGGCCAGTTCGACGGCGACGCCTTGCAGCACTTCTTCCAGTTCCGGCACCCGTTCCGGGTCCCACGCCGGGCCACTGGGCAGCAAGGCGCGCAGCTGCGCCTGATATTGCGCGGCGGTTCTTATGCCCCCCATACGCAACCTCCGAAGGTGAGCAGTTCGCTTTGCCCGGCAGGCACGTCAGCGGCCGGCGCGGTCAGCGTGTGATCGTACTCACCACCAGCGCTGCTAATGGCTTCGCGGATATGGCTGATCAGCAACGGCACACCCAGATCGGCCTCACGGTTGTGCAGGTCGCGCAATTGCGCTTCAACGGCGGCACGCACGGCGGTGGTGTCCGGGTTGACGCTCTTGAAGCGATACACCACCGGCACCTGAATCGGCCGCTGCACGTGCACTTCCGCAGTCACCGGACGCAGCGGTTCGATGTAGTCCTGAACCTCCGCCAATTGCTCATCGTTGGGCACCGGTTGCGGGTCTTCATCACGCATGATGAACACCGTCACTGTGCCTGGCCCGAGCAGGCCGCCACGACACCAGGCGCGCGTTACGCCCGGCACTTCCAGCGCCCACGTCTCGTAGTCACTGGCCGAGCCACCGTGGGGAATCACGCGGTAGGAACGAATCACCCGCGAGCGCAGCGACTCCAGACTTTCCCGCGCCACGCCGCCGCTGAGACCCGGTGTCAACACCACAAAACTGGTGCCGACCACGCCGGCAATCGGTTGCACCGGTGTCAGCGCCAGACCGGCGTCGGCATTACCGAGGCTGCCGGCATCCAACGCCGCGATGGTAGTGGTGTTGCTGCCATTGACGGTGGTGCGTGCGGTGGTGACTTTGTAGGTGCGGCCATCGCTCGCTTGCAACAACGTGTCGACATCCAGCACGGCACCGGCCGTGGCGGTAAAACTGACGCTGCCGGTGGCGACTTGCGCGGGTTTGCGCGGTTGGTTCAAACGAAGTGCGGCGATGCGCTCCAGGGTCGACTCATCGGCCTTGTCGGGCAGGATCTGCTCGGCAATCCAGTCGAGATAACCGTACAGACCATAAGCCGCGCCACCGAGGGTACGGGCCAGCACTTGCGCATCGGACTGGCGCAGCGAATCGCCGGCCAGGTCGCTTTGGGTGCGCTTGATCAGCACCGGCAGCGAAGGGGTTTCAAACGGCATAGATCACCTGCCAACTGTTATCGGGGTTGATGTCCAGACGTTCGCCGTCGGCCAGGGTCAGGACCGTGCGCAGGTTCAGGCGCTGGGCGTCGAGGCGTTCGCTGATAATGTCGATGGCGCTGCAGTGGCCGTCGTCGATCAGCCATTGCAAGGCTTCGCGGGCGTAGAACTCGGCGTCCATCTGCGTTTGTCGGGTCAGCTTGATCCGGCGCAACAGCCACAGCCGCGAGCCGATGCGATCGTCGGCGACGGTGGGAAAGGTATCGCCCCACCAGCCAAAACGTTCTTCGTCGTCGAGGGCGTCGTCATCGGCGGCGCGACGCCAGGTGAACAGGCTGATGAGTACGGCGCGGGTCAGCGCGGCGTGGAGGTTTGGGCTGATCAGCATCACTTGCCTCCTGCCGGCGCGCCGGTCTGGCCGCTGCCGGCCTGTACGCCGACGTGCACGTGTTTGATCTGGCTGATGCCGCCGGCCAACTGATCGCCGGTGGAAACGATCTTGCCGGTCTGGTTGATCACCGGCGTATCGAAGTTCACCGCGCTGCTGGCGCGGATGTTCAGCGTGGCGGTTTCGATGTCGATGATCCGCCCGCGCTTGAAGTGAATTTTGTCGCCTTCGTCGGTGTAGATCGCCACTTCGCCCGACGCCAGCGATTGCAGGCGATAACGGCGGTCGGCGATGACCAGCGCGATGGCGTGGGAGCGGTCGCCGCCGAGAAAAGTGACGACACCTTCGGCGCCGGCCAGCGGGTTACTGGTAAAGCCGTAGGGTTCGAAATGCTCCATGTCGTCGTTCACTTCGCCGGCGGTGAGGCGCATTTGCAGCGATTGCAGCTTGGATGCCGAATTGGCGAGCACGACAGTGCCGCGCGCCAGCAGGCGTGTCAGTAGGCTCATGAATTGTCCTCAAGTGGTGAGGTTGACGCTGATCCCTGTGGGAGCGAGCTTGCTCGCGAAAGCGTCCTGACAAGCACCAGAGCGGTGTCTGATCTGACGCCTTCGCGAGCAAGCTCGCTCCCACAGGGTCGGGTGTCAGGCTGAAGTTTTCTTAGGGGGTGTCGGATTGGCATCGAAGGTATGCGGCGGCGCCACTTGCAGCGTGGTCACCGAGCCTTGCGCCGACAGCGAATACGTGACTTTGGAAATCAGCATGTCGCCATCAAATCCAAGCACCGGATCCGTGACCTTGACCAGCGTGTTATGGCGCCACAGATCGCCGTTGGACTGGCGCCAGCCCTGCACCTGATAGGTGGTGGTCTGCGCCCGGCCCATACGGGTGGCGCTTTCCCACAGGGCGCGCTGCTGGGCCAGTTCGAACGTCAGCGCGGTGCCCTCGTTGATGATCGTGGTGCGTCGACGTTTGAAGCTCAGATCGGTCGCGCTGGATTCAACCTCGCTGACTGCCGCCCCGCTCTTCTTGTCCGAACCTTTCTGCTGGCCGATCACCCGGTATTCGGAAAACACCTGGCTCTGATCCATCGACGCGCTGGCGGACAAAATATTCTTGCCCAGCTCCAGCGCATCACTGGCCCGCCCACCGCTGCCCGGCTTGGCCAGCACCAGCCGACCCTGCTCGTCATCGGTGGAAAACACCCGCAGCAGCGAGAGCAAACGGTCGATCGACTGAAACACCGTTTCTCCCGGCACAATCGTGTGTTTGGTCAGCCGCGCGGTCTCGGGGATTTCATTGACCACCATCAGCCCGTACTCCATCGCCAGCGCCTGAACAATGCTCAGCAGCGGTTGTTCCTGCCACTGGTTCGGCGTGTTCCTGGCAGCGCAATCGACCAGATCCTGAGTCTTGGAACTGCCCTCGATGCTCAGGCTGATCTGGCGTCCGTCATAGCGGATCGGGGCCTTGAACACATAGCCGGTGAGCACCAGATCCTGGCCGATTTTCACTTCGCAGGGGTCACCCGGTTTGATCCGCTGATCCACCGTCTGCCCCGGCCACTGCCAGGTGATGTCGAGTTTGAAGGTGCGGAACTGGCGCTCCAGATCAGCGGTGATTTCCACGCTTTTCCAGCCGCCGTATTCCATGTTGTTGACGGTCAGCGTGACATGGTTGTCCATTACGTCCATGACTACTCCCGAGAGACTTTCACGTCGTTGGGTGGCAGGTACAACGGGTTGGTCGCTCCGTTACGCTGGACCACTTCGGTCACCCGTGTCGCATCACTGAATTGTTTGTAAGCCACTACCAGTGCCGGCAAACTTTCCTGAAACGACTTGGTGACCAGACGCACCCCCGATGACGCTACGGCTTTGAGGTGCGCCACCAGAGCATCCTGCACGTCGCTGATAGCCTGATAGTGCGCTGGACCGGCTTTGTTTTTGGCCATTTGGAGCGCCTCGACCAAGTCCTTTTGAAGCGCCTGCAAATCGTCGGTAGCCGGTACTTCCTGTCGAGAAATCGGCTGCTTCGACTGCTGATCCAAGGAAGGGGTCGACAGCAACTTCACCGGTTTCGCCGCCACCGGCATTGAGGCAACCCATTGCGCCACTTTGACAATCAGAGTGTCCTGCACCAGATCGGCCATGGCTTGCGCCGCCGCATTGGTGTCCTTGCCCGTGGTGATCTTCGGCGCATCAGCCTTGCGGATCGCTTCGAGTTGTTGGGACACGTCGGCAATCACGCCACGGTAGCCCTCCTTCGCGAACGCCTTGAGCTCCTTGATATCGCCGAGCAACCCCTTGAACTCCGCCGCCACTTCCTTGGGCAACTCCTTGACGGCTCTGACCAGTTCAGTGATTTCCTTGTATTGCGCGATCAGTGGTTTCAGCTGTTCCTTAATCACATCGAACACCCCGGTCAGGCTGTTTCGCAGATTGTTAATGCCAATCCGTGCCGCTTGAATCCGGACAATGACCTCTTCGAAACGCGACACTGCGGACCCCAGCAAAGTGTCAGCCTTGGCCAACAGGACTTTTTGCGTACTGACGGTGGCGGTCGGAAACGGCAACGGCCGGTCGGGGTAGAACTTCAGACTGAACGTCACCAGCCCGCCGTCCTGGCGGGTATGGGTCATGTCGCACTCACCGACCTTGACTTGCAGGCGCCCGAGCCACGGGTGCACCAGCTCACCATTGCCCGCCTCCAATGCCTTGAGCAGCTTGTCGCGCTGCTCCAGGCAATCGGCGCCGATGATGAATGCCGTGATGTCGTGAGTCTTGGCCTGCTGGCCCAGATCCTCGAAATACGGCAGGTCGCGTTGCGGGTATTCGTGCAACTGACCTTTGCGACCGACCGGGGTTTTCGCCTGATCGATCCAGAAGCCGACACCACGAAAGGATGCCGGCAACAAACGGTCACGCCAGTTCATTGGAACCTCCTGCCGACAACGAGCGATAGCCGATGCGCGAAGACAGCGCCAGGCCAGGTTGATTGGTTTGCGGTTGATCGGTGCGCAATCCGGCCGGCGCATTTTCGAAGCGCACGGTCAGGCCGCCTTCGAGTTGCGTGCGGTTGTTGATTGCGCTTTGTTGAATCAGTGCGCCAGAACTCTGTGGCAACGAACCACTTTGCAGTGCACCGTTGGCTGCTGCTTGCGGCGTTGCCCCAAAGAACGCGGGTGCCAGTTCGCCTTTGCCTTCGGCATTGGTCTGGCGTTGCGCTTCGGTGAACGTTTCAACCTTGCCGGTGACCTTGGCGATCAGTCCGGCAAAGCCGCCGTCGAACAGCTCTTTGATCGGCGCAATCACGGTTTGCAGTTTTTGCCACAACTCGCCAAACCACTCGGTGATCGGCCCCCAGTTTTTGATGATCTGCCCCAACGGCGTCCATTCGAACATGTTGTGCAAAAACTCGAGTACCGGTGCGGCCAACGCCTGCACCACGCCCCACAGCGCCGAAAACACTTCGCTGATCGGTTGCCAGTACATGGCGATCTGTTCCAGCGGCGACCATTCGAACAGACTCTGGAAGAAGCTTTTGATCTGCTGCGCCGACGCTTGCAATGCGGCCCAGACCGGTTCGAAGAAGGCCACGATACTGCCCCAGTTGTTGACGATCATGCCCACAGGGGAATAGTCGAACAACGTGCCGAAGAAGTCCTTGATGGCTTGCGCCGCCGGTTGCAGCGCCGTCCAGATCGAGGCGAAGAAGCCGGTGATCGATCCCCAGTTGTTGATGATCATCCCCAACGGTGTCCAGTCGAACAGACCTTTGAGGAACGCCATCACCGGCACACTCAAGGCCTTGAGCAAGTCCCAGATTGCCGAAAACAGACCGGTCAGCGGCGCCCAGTTTTCCAGGATCATGCCGGCGGGCGTCCACGAGAACACCGATTTGAAAAAGTCGATCACTGGCGCGGTGACCGCTTTGACCTTGTCCCAGATCCCGGAGAAAAATCCCGCGACCGGTGACCACAGCGCCGCCAGTGCATCCAGCGGTCGCCAATCGAGGATCGAGCGCAACGTTGCCATCGCACTCACACCGATGTTTTTCACACCCTCCCACATGCCCTTGAAAAAAGCACTGATCGGCGTCCAGTTGGCATAAATCAAACCGGCCGCCACCGCGATGCCCATCGCGATCAACATGATCGGATTGGTCTTGAGCACCATGCTCATGACGTCCATCACCTGGGTCATGCCGGTAACGGCGGTTTGCATCGCCGAGAAAGCAATCGCCCCCGCCGCCAGGCCTTCAACCAGTTTCGGGTTGTCGGCGAGCAGGCTGCCGACCTGGGTCAGCATCGGTTCCAACCCGACCACCAGTGCGCCCACCGCCGGCACCAGTGCCGCGTCCACGGCGGCGGAAACCTTTTCCATCGAGGCACTGAACACGTTCATGTTTTGCGCAGCGGCTTTCGGCGTAGCGGGCAGGTCGACGGTTTTTGCCGTGTCGCTGACTTCGGTCAATTTGCCCTGAAACGCCGCCGCCGATTTGATCCCGTCCACGAACGGCGTGATCACGCTGCCGCCCTTGAACAGACCGCTGATGTCCAGTTTGCCGAGGCCAGCCTGTTCCAGATTTTTCTTGAAACCCTCGACCTTGACTCGCAGGGCGCCGAGTTTGGGCGACAGTTCATCGATGCCCGTAATCAGCACCGGCGTTTTCACTTTTTTCTCTTCGTCTGCCATCACTGCACCTGCTGCATCGCATTGATCCGTTGCGCGTGCTCCAGCGATTCGCGGAGCACATCCAGTGGCCTGGCCATCATCTGTTCGGGGTCAACCTTCCAGAACCAGGCCAGGTCATAGGCGACGGCGATCAGGTCGGTGATGGCGCCGACGCCGCACTCATGAAAAAACTCGCAACGGCCCAGCTCAGCGCATTGAGGTCAGCCAGATCCAACTGGTTGACCGACGACGGTGGAATACCGGCGCACACGGCGATGTATTTGGCCGCCACGTCCATGTCGAGGCTGACTTCTTCGCTCTTGTCGATCTTGTACGGCAGCGCCTTGATCGCTCGCACTTCCTGCACCGTCGGACGGCGCAGGACGAGTTCGGTCAGGGGCTCGCCGTGAGCTTCGATCGCAACCTGAAGCTTCACGGCGCCGCTCATTGCCAGGTCCCCTTGATGCCTTCGAATTTCAGTTCGATGGTGGCGTCATCGCCTTTGGAGACTGGTTCTTCGACCAGGTAGGCGCCGGCCAGTACGTAGACTTTGCCGTTGCTGAATTCGCAGGTGACGGTGATGTCGGTGCCTTCAATCAGCTTCTTCAGCGGGAAGTCGGCGGTGTGCAGCGCGGTCACTTTGAACGACGGCGCGATGTCGGTTTCCTTGTAGAAGCCGGGTACGACGGTTTCGCGTTTGACCGCCATCAGCGGGGCTTCGCAGCCGCCATTGATGGTCAGTTGTGCGCCGTCGACTTTGACGTAGCAGGTGCCTGCAATCAGTTGACCCATGGTGTTACTCCCTTGAATAAAAAAGCCCACGCGAGGTGGGCTGAAAACGTGCCGTCAAACGCGCTGATCAAGCCGCGTCGTCGTACTGCAGACGGAATTGGTTGAGCAGTGCGAACACGCGAAGACCGTTGATGTAATCCGGCGGGAACAGCACGTTCACGCGGCTCGGGTCCTGCACGTCGCGTTCGACGATCAGGTGCTCGGCAAACAGCTCGGCGTTCTCCACGTGGCCTTCGAGTTCCAGCTTGGCGTACTGCGCGATCAGCTCGCCGCGAATGGTGGCCGGGGTGACGATTGGCTGGCCGGCGCCGAAACGGGTGCCGTCGGAGGCCAGTTTGTGGCGACCGTACTTGCTGGTGATCACGCTTTGCAGACGGCGCACGATGAACGCCGACTGGTGCATGGTTTCGCTGTCCAGATAGGAGTTGTCGGCCTGACCGTAAGCGTTTTTCTGGTAGGTGGTAATCGAACGCTGAATGCGCACGTAACCGCCCTCGTAGTACGCGGTGGCGATGCCGTAGTTGAGCAGCGACTGACGCTCGGTCAGGGTGAAGCGCTCGCTGGCCGGTGCCGGATCAACACCCGGCAGGCTGCCGCTCTGGGTCGGACGGCTGGCGTCGGCAGAGATGAACACCGCGGTGCGTGCAGCCAGTGCGGCGGCTTGTACCCAGAACGGTTGCGGAACGCCCGGCTCCAACGCCTGAATGGTCATGTGCTGATCGTTACGGGCCTGGCCTGCGGCGACCAGCGTACCGACGGTGCCGCGTTTTGCGCTGTAGACGTGACCGAACAGTTGCTTGGCCCACGACCAGCGACCGGTGCTGTCATCCATGACCGCTTGCCAGGTGTTGAGCGTCGACAGATCGGACCACGGCAGCGCGATGAACTCGAACGGCTCATCACCCAGTGCGGCAATCGCCGCCACTTGATCCGGCACGCCGGCGCCGCCGGTCATGGCGGTGATCGCAGTGGTCAGGCCAGCCGGGGTGTCTTCGCCGTTGCTCTTGCCCAGGCGATTGAATTGCAGGCTGATGTCGTTGCCGCTGTCGCCAGTCCATTTGGCGTTCAGGGTGACCACACCTTCGGCAGCGGCAGCGCTGACCGGCAGGTCGGCGGTGGCGTTGATTTTTTGCGCCAGTGCAGTGGCTGCCTGGGCAGCGGTGGCACCGTTGACCACGGTGGCTTGCACACGCACGCCGCCGACATACAGATTGAGCACGCCGGCCTGAGTGGCGGTGCCGGTCAGGGTCAGCACGCCTTTGGCGATCGCGCCTTCGGTGTTGTGCAGCGGCAGGCACCAGATCTCACCGATCGGGTCGGCCTTGCGGAAGGTCTCGTACATCGAGGCGAGCATCGAGCCTTGGCCACCGATGCTTTTCGCCAGCGCAACGCTGGACACCAGCACCAGTTTGCCGACTTCCGTCGGCGCGATGTTGTCGTTGACCTGAGCGACGATCAGACGACGCAGGGTCGAACTCGCGCTATTGGCGGCCGAGTTGTCCATTTCGGCATAGAACAGCGGTACACGAATGTCCGCAGGGATGTTGCTGAATCCGATCGCCATTATTTGGCTCCCTTTTGTTTGGCTGGTGCGGTTTTGAGGGTGATATCGCCGTCGGCCAGACGTCGGCGCCACCAGGCGCTGTCCAGCACTTCACGGCCTTCGGCCGGCAGCAGATCGCCCGCCTCCGGGTCCGGTACGACACGGCCTGCGGCCGGCAGTACGGTGATGCGATTGCTCATGGGGTTACGTCTCCAGAGAAAGTCATTTCCACGCGCCCATCGGGGCCCGGGCGTTTCAGGTTGGGGTCGGCCGGGTCGATCGCATCGACCCGCACGGTGGCCCCGGTAAAGGACGACAAACCGTCCAGTTCGCGTTCGTGCCAACTCTCCGCAGGCTGACTCGGCAGATTGCGGCCAAGCTGGAACTCGGCAAAAAAGCGCAGCCGGTAAAAGGCGCGGCTGCTGTTGATCGAGACCATTTCGCCGCCGTCGTAAACGATGGCGCTGTAGGTGGAATCAGGTTTGAAACCGACCAGCGCGCGCCACAACTCGGCGCGCAGGTCGTGCAACAGATCCAGCGCTTTTGTAGCGTCGGTGGCGTCAAGCACCAGGACGATTTCGAAGCGGTCGCGGATCGGTTGGGTGGTGAGGTTTTGTGTGGTGCTGTTGCTGGCCAGATCGGCGATTGGCAGCACGTGGGCCGAAGGTGTTGGCAGATCCGGGTTGCCTTGTAGCAGCGCCAGATCGACACCCACCGAAATGTGATTGGCAAAGCCAGGGCATTGCCCACGCAGTTGCGTGAGGATCGGGGTGATCTTCATGGGGATACTCCAGAATGAATGCGATCTGCAGCGCACTGCAAAACCTGTGGGAGCGACGGTGCGACGATTCGACTTGCTCGCGAAAGCGGTGTTTCAGTCGATGACTCTTTTGAATGTCAGATTGCATTCGCGAGCAAGCTCGCTCCCACAGGGATCTTCACCGCTGTGAGATTGAGGAATCAGTCTTTGGCTTCGGCTTTCGGGTCGAGGCACGACGCATCGATCAGGCAGCGATAACTGTTCTCGCGATTGCCACTGGCGGTGACCTTGTCGATCGACCAGCGTCCGCGCATGAAGTCCGGCCAGGTGTCATCGAGCAGCACCAGGCCTTCGGCGGCCAGCCGTGGATCGCCGGGGCAGGTGATCTTCACCTTGAACTTTTGCCGGAGCATTTTGCGCACTTCGCCTTCTCCCACGGCGATGGCATCGGCTTCGCTGGGTTGGTGCTGGCGCAGGATCTTGTACGGCGAAAGCCCGGTTTTGACCTCTTGCAAAATACCCGTAGCAGTATCCAGCCAGCGGGTTATGCAGCCCTGATTCTGCGCCCGCGCGGTCTCTTCCAGCGTGGCGCTGACAAAGGCGTGATCACCCGGCCGATTGTTGCTGGTCACCGACAGGATCACGTTCGCCAGCACTTTGCCGGACAGTGATTTGGTCTGACCGGGTCGCGCCAGCACGTAGATCTGATCGTACGGTTTGGCGACCACGTTGTACTTTGCCGCCAACCGCGTCAGAAAGCCCATGTCGGTTTCGTTGGTTTGGTCGATGTGCTCGATCCGTATCAGTGACACATCGGGGGCAACTCGCGGTGAGAAACCATGCCGCGACACCAGTTCGCGAAACAGTCCGCCGAGCGTCGTTGGACCATGGCTGGCGGTGCGGCGCTGCTTGAAACCGGTCTCGTCATCCTTGCTGAACGGTGCAGCTGTGGCCACCAGTGTCAGGCGGAACGGGAACAGCGTCGGTGTCAGCCGTATCACTTTGAACTGGCCCTTGTCGACCATTTCGGTTTCTCGGTAGCCGACCTTCAGTCCGATTCGGCCTCCGAGGTTCGGCAGCCCGTCGAGGCCTTCAAGGTCCACGGTCAGAGTCAGTTGATCAGACTCGATCCCGGCGGCATCGATGTGCTCCCAACTGATCAGGCGTTGATTGAGCAGCGCCGCGTTTGAGCCGTAGATTTCTACCGCCGGGGTAAAACCCAGTGTCATGCAACCTCCTTAATCCCAGGCTGTGAGCGGGTTGATCGCGGCGGGTTTTGTATCGAGTTCCGGCAGTACCACCCAGACACCTGCGGACAGGACCGGGCCATGCTCGGCGAGGGTCGGATTGAGCTTCCACAGGGCCTCTTCGGCAGAATCATCGCTGCGCCCGGTTTCGCGATAGAGCAGCAGATTCACCGAATCACCGGCCACGCTTCGAACCTTACGCATTATTGAACTCCGCCAATTCGATGACCCAATCGACGACCATCGCCGTGCCGTCATCGATGATCTGGGTCTGGGTTTCCTGAACGTTGTTGATCCGCCACAAACCCCAGTTGCGGCCTATGCCGTCAATCAATGGCAGCGGTATTCGCAGGGCCTGCAAGGCGCGCAATTCATCCAGCCGATCCATGGCCACGGCGTACATCGACTTGCCGGTGATGGTCAGGGTTTCCGGCTTCTGGCCGGTCTGACTGGATTTGGGTTTGCTGGTGAGAATCTGTATTTCTGTCCAGCCGCCATCGGACTTGCGCAACAACGAGTGGTACGCAAACTGGCGCGAGAGGCCGAAGATGAAACTGCCCAGTGCCATTTGTTGTTTCATCAGGCGACTCCATCGGTCATGGCTGCGTCACGGCGGGTGGCGAGTGGGTTGTTGGTCAACAGCGGCAGGAACTGGCCGTGGAATTGCCCACTCAGTTGCTGCCCGATGATTGTGCGGATTTGTTCAGCCGTGTCCGGAGCCGGACAGGTGACCTGGATCAAGGGCGAGAAGGTGACTTGCTGGTTTTGGCTTTGGGAGGGAGCGTTGACCAGATTTTTCGCGACATCTCCCGGCGCAGAGAGTTTGTCGGCGGGCGGGCTGGCGAGTTTTCCCCCAGGTATGATCCCGCTAATCCACCCAGGACTCCCCCAATGGCTGTACCGACAACGGGAAGAAAAAGCGAGCCGACGGCCGCGCCAATGGCTGTACCCGCTAACTCACCTGTTGCCGCTCCCACGGCTTTGTCATCGCCCTCACGCCAGCCTTTCAGGCCTTTGTAGGCGGCGTGTGCAATCATCAATGGCGCAGCGACTTTACCCACAATAGGCGCAGCTCGAGACAGCATAGGCATAACCTTGGCGCCTGCGCTCCGCACTGCGGGCAAGACCTTGGCAGCCGTGCTTTTGATGGCAGGCATAACCTTGAGCGCTGCACCGCGTAAGCGATTGCCCAGGCTTTGGCGAGCAGTTTGAGTGCGCGGCGGAGCACTTTTCGCCGGGATCTTGGCCCGTTTGCCTTGACCCGGCCTGCGTGCTGATCGTTTCTTTTTGCGACCGCCATTGTCGTCATCCTCACCGGCGATTATTTCGCCGATTTCAGACGGTAAACGCGCAGCCGCCAGGCGCAAAAGTCTTGTGGAAACCGCGTCGAGCACTGAGGACACACCTGTCTTCAGCGCGCCCGCTACGAACGGAGTGGCAGCTACCCCAAGCAACGTCAGTGCAGCTGTGACGAACGGGAAGCTTTCGGCTGCGGCGCTCAGTCCATTTACCACCGCCGTGAGCGCGACGGCAAAGCCATCTGTCACCGGGGCCAATGAGTTGCCGACTGCCGTGGACAGCCTGTTGAGACTCGCATCCAGCGCATTCCAGCGCCCCTGCGATGTATTGCCATAAGCCCCAGCGGTTTCTGCCGCCGAACCTGCATCCTCACCGCGTTTGGATGTTGCATACAGGGATTTGTCAGAAACCAGTTTGAACGCAGTTTGAGCATCCTCAGGCTTCTTCAACAACTCAAGGATTGCATCATTGTTGCCAAACAGCGTTTTTGTCAGTGAAGCCTGTTTCTCTTCAGGTTGTTTCCTGAGTTCTTCCAGAACCAACTTAATCGTTTGGGGGGCATCTTCACTCATCCCACGTGCCAGCGACTCGGGGTTCAGCCCCATTTCGGCCCAGGCCGAGCGCTGCGCCGATGAGGCGGACTGACCTTTACCCAGAACCGTCGTGAAACTCTTCAGCGCCGCTGCGGCATCTGTCTTGTTAGCGCCACTGTTCAGAAATGCTGCCGCAAGTGCAGCCACTTGCTCGGGCGTCATCCCTGCAGCTTTGGCGCCCTCCCCGGCACTTTGAACGACGGAACCGATGTCAGCGGTTTTGACGTTCAGGCCGCTGTTGCCAAGGTAGCTGGTCGCGTCTGCCAGATCCTGGCTCTGCACCCGATCAAGCTTCAGAGCGGTGCGCCAGCCCGCCAACATCTCGCCAGCAGCCTTGACATCGATCTTGAAGGCCGAGGCATTGATGGCGGCATCACGAGAGAAGTCCTGTAATGCCTCCTTTTTCTGCTCGCCCTTCAGACCATCACTGATGCCGGACCGCAGCGCTGCGAGTTGCACTTGCAGCAAATCCGCGCCAGTAGACCCACTAGGGGCAACCCGTTTATCACTGGCGATTTCCAGGTTCGTTTCCGAGAGTGCCTGAAGCGATTCGTTGCTCAGGTGCAGCACCTGATTCAATTCAACCAGCGCCGTTTCGTTGGCCATTGCCGATTGAGTGATTTTCGGCGGCGGACGCTGCTCGATTTCGGCCTTGAGTTTTGACTTTGGTTCGCTCGTGGCGGGGGCGGCGGCGCCAGCCTTGAACAACGACCGCTGGCTGACCAGTAGCTCGCGCAGCTTGACCTGCTCCTGAGTCAGCAAACGAATATCCACGCTTGCCAACGCCAATGTGACGTTCAGATCCTGCAGCGGTTTTCCGAGGTTGTCGGGCAGTGTTATTCCGCCCGATGCATTGCTGCTATCACCGGCGTATGTGAGCGCATATCTGTTCTCTGCCATTGCCGCTCTACTCCTGTTTTACGCCAAGGCGAGTGATCGCTATGTCGTAGCGGCGCAACGCCTTTTCGGCGTCCCATTCCAGAATCTCCGCCTCACTTACCGGGTAAATGAGCGGGACGATATCGAGGATTACTTCGATGTCGCGTTCCGAAAGTAGGCCGCCGGCTGGTTTAAAAAATCGTCGATGCGCACCTGCAATTGCGTCCAGTCCGGGACGCTCATCAGGGCCAGATCGGGGATCATCAGGCCGGTGCAATGGGCAGTGATGAACTCGGCGCGTTCCTTGGCCGTTTTCAGTTTCTTCATCACTTTGGTCGCACGCAGTGCAGGCATTTCCAGCGACAGCGAGGTCACGGTGCGGCCGGTCACGGCGAGCGGTTGCAGCAGTTGCACCTGATCGGGATCGGCGGATTTTTCCGCGTCTTCGATCTGGTCGAGAAAGTGCGAGGCCGGACGGGTCGACATCTCGTGCACGTACTGGGCGATGGTCACGTAGTCCGGGCGCTTGAGCTGGTCGAGTTCCTTGACCGACAGGCCGGTGGCGAGCAGGGCCAGTTCGAAGAACTGATCGTCTTCGTCATCGCCGGCGCGTTCCAGCGCTTCTTTCTGTGCGGCGTAGAACAGCGGTTTGAGCTGGATCGTTTCGATCTGCGAACCGTCGTCGCCGGTAACTGGCGACAGCAGGTCATGCTGGGGTGGCATCCACGACATGTATGAATTCCTTGGTTATTCGTTTAGATCCACTGTGGGAGCGAGCTTGCTCGCGAAGGCGTCGGGTCAGTCAACATCGATGTTGAACATCAGACCGCTTTCGCGAGCAAGCTCGCTCCCACAGGGTTTTGTGATTGCCTGTAAGCCGTGAGTTACGGCATCAGCACCGCACGCCGCGCATCACCGAGGATGTCGACGCCGTTGAGCACGAACTTCTGGGTACGCACGTCGATGTCGATCACCGGCACGCCGTTTTCCAGGCGGTTGTAGGTGCGGCAGGACAGCTCCAGGTTGGTCTTGGGTTTTTCACCCATTTTCACTGCGGTTTCTTCGAGGGATTTCAGCTTGCCGCCGACGGTGTGATAGGTGAACCAGGTGTTGCCATCCTGATCCTGACCGGCTTCACGCACGTTCAGCAGGATGTCGTCGCCCAGCTTCACACCCAGTGCGAGCATGACTTCGGCGCCGAGGCCCTGCAGGGTCAGCTTGGCGTTGAGCGCTTTGCCGCCCTTGGCCATTTCTTCGACGATGAAGCGGCCGCCACGCATTTCTTCCACGTCGAATTCGATCTTCGGCGGGGTGAATTCTTCAACGGTTGCCGACAACGGCAGGCCTTGCAGGGTGGCCGCGATGGCCTGTCTTACGCGGTTGGTAAACATTAGAGAACGTCCTCCAGGAACTGCTCGATGATTTCATCGCGGGCGTTGAGTTGATAAACCATGTGTTCGTTCGGCGCGTAGCGGCCGTAGTCGATGACCACGTACCAGGTGCCGTTCTTGTACTTCTCGACGCTGTTCAGTTCCGGGTGCAGATACACGCTGCCGCCAGGAATGGTTTCGTCGGCGACCAGGGTTTGCAGCCAATCGTTGATGCGCTTGACCTCTTGATCCATGAACGACTTGGTGAGGTTCTTGGCCATGGCTTTCTGGCCGGCCTTGACCAGCTTGCGGCTGATCGCATCTTCAAGGCCGACGTAGCTGATGAACTTGCCGGTGATCGAGCGGTTACCCAGCAGCGAGAAGCCGCCGAGCACGGTGCGGGCGTAGTAGCTGACGCCGTAGCGGTTGAGCAGATCGCCTTCGGTGGAGGTGTCGAGGATGTTGTATTCAACGACCCGCGAAACGTCTTCAGCGTAGGTCACCTGGTTGCCCGGGCTCTCCCACTGCTTGACCTTGGCCAGCGCGGCAATCGCCAGGCTGGAAGGCGACAGGAAGACGTTTTTCTTCGCCGCTTTCGAGTACACCGCCGGCATGTTGTGCACCACCAGGCAACGGTCGAAACCGAGGTCGGCGCCGCCCAGCTCCTGGCTGTAAAGCACTTGATCGGCGACCGAGGCGTCCTTGCCGTCCAGCACCACACGGGCCTTGATGCGCTTGCCGAACGAGGCGAACTCGCTGGCCACCGCTTTGGTGCCGGTGAAGCCCGGCGCACCGATGATGGTCAGGTCTTCCGGGACACTGCCCAGCGCGGCCAGACCGAGCTTGCGCCCGGTCAGCGGATCAACACCGCCGATCACGTTGTTGACGGTGTCGGCCGGGGTCGCGCCCGCTTCGACGATCACCACATACACCGGCACCTTGACCACTTTGAGGATCTGGTAAACCGCGTGATACAGAGTGCCTTCTTCCGAACCGGTCGGATCGAGCAGCGCATGGGTGGTGAAGCTGTTGATGCGGAACGGCGCGTTACGCGGAATCAGCGGATCGGCTTTCGGCGCAGTGCCGACCAGACCGATGACGTTGTCACCCAGGCCACCCATGGCCTCGGGGGATTCGGTGGCATTGACGGTAATGCCGTTGTGCTCGAAGTTCAGAACTTCAGCCATAGTCAGTCAGCCTTCTTGGCAGCGGCCTTTTTGGCCTGGGTGGTTGGGGTTTTCAGTTCCAGTCGACCGGCGAAGTGCAAGGCACTGGCCTCGACGTCGAGCAGATCAAGGTCTTGACCGACGCTCGACCAGTGCCCACCGCCGGTGGGGAATGGGACGAGCACGGTGTAGGTTTGGCGGGTTGCCATTTTTCGTTTCTCCATAAACGGGAAAGCCCCTCTTGGGGAGGGGCTTGGCGGGTGTTGAGTGTTTTAGGTACAAAAGAAACCGCCCGGAGTTCGGGGCGATTAGCGGGTCAGGTCCAGCAACCAGATTGGCGCTTGAGGTCGATGCTCGATCAAAGGGAAATCATCATCTTGTGGCCAATCGCGCAACTGGCGACGATAACTTTGCAACACCGAATAATGCGCAGCGGTAAGCGTTGTTGCAGCGTTGCTCTCCAGCTCATCTCTATGCCGTGCGACCAGGCCATCGGAGAACAATAGCTGGGAATTACGCCAACTGGTTTCGCTTGCTGCCATCGCAGCTTTTTCAACTGGTGCAGGTTCGACCAAAATAGGCTGGCCGTCTGGCCCCGCGCCGATTCGTTTTGGGGTTTTCGCCAACGCCTCCAGCAACGACTCCCAGTCGCACATGGAAACCACCACGACGTCTTTAGGAATATCAGCTTCGTGGATGCTGGGAAGATAGGCCCCGCATGTACCGGGGCTGAAGAAAATAATGTCGGTCATACTTAGATTCCTATTGCTCGCCAGTAAATTGCCCAACCGGCCATAGTCGTGTTGCTTCCGTTTTGAATACGAAGCGTACATCGCGACTTTTCATCGGAGCCGTATACGAGGCAGCTCATCAGCGCTAATGAACCTGTATGAGTACAGTTGATAGCACGCATTCCGTTGGGAAAAGCGAGAGGATAGGTTATGTAAACGTTGCCTGACGCGTCGGTCGTACCTTGTCCCCACTGCTCAATAGCCCCCCCGGATGTTTCATATATCCAGTTACTGCCCCATTGGTGGAAAACAGCGGCGAGTATTTCAGTGAGGCGTCTCCGTCTTCAAAACTCCAGCCGCCTCCTAGTAACAATCGACGGAATACAGCGCGCGATCCGGCCGGTATAACAAAGGGCCCGCCTGCTCCGAGTTGTGTACCAATGGACTCCAGATTTTTTGCCCGGACCGTCACACCAGCGGTGCTATTTATCGTAATGAGTCCGCCAGCGGGCACGCTTTCCCAGCCAGGAAGTGTTGCGGTCAAATTGGGCTCAGTGAAAATCGATAGTTTCCCAACATCGGCGACCGTCAGTTCTGTGTTCACCGCGTAATTGGTCTGTCCCGCATAATTGCCTAATGCTCGCTGAACAAATTTCGTGGTTGCCACCGAATCATCGTCACTGAATAAGTTCACTGTTGGCGCTTTGGGAGTTCCAGTAAAAACAGGTGAGTCCACTGGCGCAAAACCGAAAGTAATGTTTTGGAAAACCAAAGATGTACTGCCAAGCGAAATGGTTCCATCGGTAATGAGCTGCCAAATTGTGTCAGCTTGGGATTTACCTTGCTCAACAAACACGTTAAGGCCAGAGGTAACCTTTAGATTCGAGTCTGCATCCTTTGCCCGAACCCAAGCTTCATTGGCAGCAACATACAAACCATTGTCTTTGGACAGTGCCTGGTTCTTCACTAATACACGGTCACCTGCGACGACCGCGACACCATCAATAGTTTGCGCGGATGCCAGAACAATGTTTGTCGTAGTAGCTACTCGTACGGATTGTTTGCCATCAAGTTTCGCAAGCTCCTCGGCGACAAAATCCGTCACCCATGCTCGAGTCGCTTTAACCACCGTGTCATCAATCAACAACGTCACCAGCGAAGCATTGCTGGTCTCGAAAATCGAACGAATGTAGAACTCTTTACCCGAACCCGACGTGGCCAGAACCGGTTTGAACGACTCCGGATATTTGACGATGGCGTAGAGAATCCCGGTATCAGTCCACAGCCCCGCCTCTCGCACATACCAGCCGCCAACATCCGGCGGGATGGTCACTTCGGCGAGCAGCCAGCTCGGATTTTTCTCGTCCTGGAATAGCGCATTGAGCGGCCCGCGCCAGACTTCGCGTTTCAGCGCGGTAGCGGTCGCGGCCGGGTTGTAGACCGCGCCGCCGCCGTCGCCAACGGAAATCTGCGTCAGCTTGATCGGCGTGCCCGCGGCCTTGCACGCCGTTTCGTAGGCAATCCCTGCGTTGGTGAGCAGGGTGTAATAGTCAGCCATTCAGGCCCCCTGAGGATAAATAGTGGATGTTTCGACGGTGTACATGCCGGCGGCCATGAACGCCTCTCCCGAGGTTTCAAGGCCTTCGATGAACACCGGATAAACCGTGGTCAGCTCACCGCAGAACGTCGCTGCGCCGATGACGTGATTGCCGAAAGCGCTCAAGCCAACGGAGACCGTCAGCACATCCCGTTCGCTTTTGGCATCCGCCAGGCGTCGGTCGAGACGAGCATCGATTTCTTCGCTGTAGGGTTGGTCGCTGAAGGCGCGCACGGAAAAGCTGTACGGCGCACCGGGTGGTGTCTGTTCGTACCAGGCGCGGATCTCGGGTCTTAACTGCAAACCCTTGGCGGCGTTTTCCAACGCCTTGTGGGTGCCAGCCTGGCGCGCGGTGGGCCAGGCCAGTTCGACGGTCAGGCGTTTTTCAGCTTCCGGTGCGGCGGTGCTCCATTCAGCAACACCGCGATCCGCTGCCAGATACGGCAGAAAGGCGACTGGTGTTTCTGCTGGGTTCATCAGTTCGGGAAACGGCGGCGCGATGCGATCAAGCAGTGCGCCGAAGCCCAGATCCAGACTTCGTTCGAGTGCCGAGCTGTTGGCCGGCAGCAGCGTCGGACGCTGAGTTGGCTCACTCATAGCGTCAGCACCTCAACTTCGACTGCGGTGCAGTACGGCGCTTGAAACGCCGTCGTCACGATCGGCGCCAGCGGTTCGAGAATCTGCAGTTGCACAGCGCCGGCGCTGTGCAGCGTGTAGTCGATCCAGCTTGGATCAACGCGGCCTTCAAGACGATGGCAACTGTCAGCGTAGGCCTGCAATTGTTGCTGTGCGGCGACTTTGGTCAGACCCGAATCGGGGCCGGAATTTATCTTCGCGACCACGCGAATCTTGTAGCGCTGAATATCGGCTGCCTTGACCGTGACAAGGTCGGTTTCCGGTCGTACATCAGGCCGCGCGAAGTGCTGACGAACGCCGTCAAGCAATGTCGCGGAAGGCGCGCCATCACCGTCTCGGGACAGCACAGTGACCTGCACTTCGCCCGGCGCGGTGCGCCGACCATTGCCATCCTTGACCTGTGCAGCGAGGCCGTCCGGGTTGAAGGTGTAAGTGACATTCACCACACCTGCCTCAGTGGATTCGACATGCACCGTCGGACGCTCGCCGAGGGTGAAAACTTCGCGGCGATACTGCATCCGCGAACCTGCTGCCGGCGCATGGGGCGCCAGGTAATAACGCAAGCGGGCATCGTCGTCGCTTTCATAAATCGCCGGCACTGGCGGGAATGCCGCCGGGTCGCCGGGATCAAGCAACTGCCGCTCCAGGCCCATGTCCGCTAGCCGCGCATCGAGGTTGCTCCCCGTCGCCCACCACGCCAGCATCTGTTTGATGCGGGCGTTGTATTTGCGTTCGTGGGTTTGCAGCCGAACACAGAAAGCCTCAAGCGCCAGGGTCAGCAGTTCGCTTTCGTTTTCCAGGCTGGTCTTGAGTTTTGCGGCACTGTCCGGCGAACGCACACCGACGTATTCGATGACGAAAGTCTTGAACTCGGCGAGCAAGTCTTCGAAGGCTTCAACGGTGATCAGCGCGGGTTCGGCCAATTGGTTCTGGCCGGGGATCAACATGCTCATGTCACGACCTCGAAGGTTTGTTGACGGTTTTTCCAGATGCCGGCGAAGCGCAGCCGCAGACCGGCGCCCTGGCGGCTGGCGACGATCACTTGTGGCTGAAAATCGTCGATGCCGTTTTGCTTGTTGTAGAACGCTTGCGCCGCGTGGCTCTGGGCCAGAAGCAGAACGTCGTCACCGAGGTTCTGCCCCAGCAGCGTGGGGATCAACGATCCGTACAACGGGCGTTTTTGCCGGGTGCCCAGCGGTGTGGTCAGGGCCCGGGTCGCGCGCTGCACAAATTGCAGCCAGTCGTCGACCGTGGCCCCGCTGTCTCTATCGATTCCGATCATGTGGAGGCTCTTGAATCAGGGGCTGATGACACGGCCACGGTGATCGACCAATGGACCGCTGAAGTGCACGCCCGAAGGGTCGATGGTCAGGCCGACGGCACCCAGTTGCAGGGTGATCAGTTGTGGCGTCATCGCCAGTCGTGCCGGGCCGATGCTCAGTTCCAGCGACTCGCGAGAACCGCTGAAAGCCGCTGGGCCGTTTTGCCAGTGGAGGGTGTGCGTGGCATCGTCGTAGCCGCTTTCGCTGCCGTCGACATGAACCCGTCGCGTCAGCGTGGGGACAGTCGAAACGGGTGGAAAGCGATCACTGTTCAGGCCGAACAGGGCGACACTTTGTGCGCCACTTTCGCCGCTGCCGTAGTTGAACAGCAGACACTGCTCACCCACGGTCGGAATCCGCGACTCACTCTGTGCGCCGGCGCTGGGGTTGAAAAACTTGATCGCTGGCGTGAGCAAGCCACCGTGGCTGACCTGGCAGGTATTGCTCGCCGCATCGACTGTCTGGCAAATGCCGATGCGGCAGAAGCTTTCAGCGCGGCGGTACAGGTCGTCGATTTCCGCTTCCATTTCGGCCAGGCGTTCGATGATCGGCCCCAGTTGCATGCGCAATAACGCGTCGAACATCGGTCAGGCCTCCAGCGCGGTGTATTGGTCTGGATCGTCGATGTTGCTGACTTCCCAGGTGCGGGCGAATTTCGGTGTGCCCAGTGGATCATCGAGCAAGGTCGGGCCGAGGTAGAGGGTCTGGTTGAACGTCAGGGTCCAGGTTTTGATTTGCTGGTCAGCGCGGGTCAGCAACGACGGCAATCCATCGATATTGGTCGGCAGATCACATTGATCGCCAGGCAGTCCCCAGCGATTGTCGGTGATCAAATTCTTCAGCACAGCGATCAGATCGCATGCTGCAAATGCGCTGGCAGAAAGGGCCGGGATGACTTGCAAGGACACCGTCATGACATGCGCAATTCGCCCGTCAGCGCCACGTACTCCCGCCCCATTCCGGTCGAAGTCGATCAACACCCAGGCCTGATCGCCCGGTGCAGTGAAATCATCGTGATTGCCGACATTGATGTTGAGCCCGGCAGTGTTGCGCAGCGTCGTCGCGATGGCTGTGAACAGTTGCGACGGCTGCTGGATCGGTGTGGGCATACATGACCTCCTTTTCAATCGTCCACGCGAAACCCTGCCGCCAAAATGGCGGCACGGAAAATTGGTTTTGGTTAAGGTTGGTCGCGAGGCGGAACTTCGCAGACGCCGATGCGCTTGGCGGCCCAGCGTTCGTACAAGCCGATGGCGACGTCGGCGCCAGCCATCGCTGTCAGGCAACCGAACGCACCGGCGGCCCAGATCGAAAGTCCAGCGGCATACAGCAGCATGATCGCCGACACGCCGCAGATCATGCAGGCGCCGGAGCGCAGGGCCGGGCGTCGCAGCAGTGACCAGCCACGGGCACCTTCCTTGTCGGCGCGCCACATTTCGCCGGAAACTCCGCCGACGACGGCAAGGAGGATGACCAGCCAGATCGGCATATCGGCCAATGCTTGTTGCTCGGTTGTCATGTCACGCCTCCCGGGGGTGAGTGATTTGTGTTGGGTTCAATCGTTATCTCTTGAGGTAGGCATTCCAAAAAGCCCGGCAGTCTCCGGGCTTTTCAGTAATGCGGCCCGGAAAACCGCACAGCTGATTTAAACGAAAGGGAAAGGGATCGCTGGCCAAGTAATGGTGTACGGGAAATCAGGTTGATTTTTGTATTCGCTCACGGCGACAACGTATTGCTTGAAAGCCAGTAACGCTGCTTCTTCGGCAGGCGTTGCGACGCCCAGATCCACCTTGTAATCAAATGGATTGAGCAGCAGCCATTTTTGCGTGTCTGCCAGCAGCATGGCCGCCATAACCTGACCTTCGCGCACTAGCTGGTCATAAGTAGGCGCGACAAACTCCCAATGATCACTGACCCTGAAAGCATTCCATCCGACCTGAACTGTCGTGTTACCCGTGGCATCCGCCCATTCTCCCCACACACCATCTGGAGGGTTCAACGGCATCGCTTCATCGGTATCCAGAATTTGATAAACCTTCAGGTTGAACAGTGCGATAAAAACGTATCGATTCATGCATTTCTCCTTTTTAGATTTACAACCCCTGGGGGTTGGCGGCTCGATCAGATCGAAGCCAGGCAGGCATTCAAAAAAGCCCGGCGCTGAAGCCGGGCTTTTCAGTAATGCGCTCCTTCGCCTTCCTTCAAATCCTGTGTTCAAGAAGGAAGCTGACTTTTCGGCGCTACTGGCGCGGTACGAGTCCGTTCAAATTGTTTTTCCGACCGCGGTCCCTGCCCGCCGGATAACTGCTTCTGGTGCTTTACGCTGCACACCCGGGTCAGTTGCCAACCCTCTGAACCGTTGAGGCCGGTTCATCGCTGCCTGTTCTTGTGGAACTAAAGAGCTTTCTTGCCAGCCGCTTTGTCGAGCGGCTTGGTGGCAAGAATATGCATGTATGCATATCCAGTCAATGCGCAAATGCATTTATTTGTGCACAGGAAATGCGCAGATGCATGGAAGCCCCGCAACTCAAGGGTTTGGCGGTTTCATCAAGGCGAAAAAAAACCCGCCTGCGAGGCGGGTTTATCTGAGAAGGGTCGGGTTAGCGGGCGTACATGCCCCACCAGAAGACGTGACCGAGGATGACGATTTGCTCCTCCTGGATTTCCTGGAAGCTGTAGTCCTCGTCCGGGTGTTCATCGCGATTGAAGCTGCGCAGACGAATGCCGGTCGGCAGGCGATAGAGTTGCTTCACGCGCAACTGGCCGTTGTGATTGATCGCGTACAGGTCGCCATCAATGATGTCGCCGATGCCGCACTTGCCGGCGTTGACGCCGACGGTGGCACCATCACGCAACACCGGCAACATGCTGTTGCCACGTACTGTCACGCATTTGGCCTGGTCGAACTGCACACCGTTATGGCGCAGGCTGCGCTTGCCGAAGCGCAGGCTAGAGCGCTCGCTCTCTTCGATGACGAATCTTCCTGATCCAGCAGCCAATTCAACCTCGCGAAGGAACGGCACCGATACTTCGTCATCATCGACCGGCGTATCGTCGTCCCACAGCATTATGTCCTTGAGTTCCGCGTGCACGTCATCACGCGCGCCACCGGCCGACGGCGCGACATCCGCGCGCCCGCGCAATTGATCGGTGCTCACGGCGAAGTACTCGGCGATCTTCGAAATGTGTTTATCCGAGGGATCGACGATCTTCCCGCTGAGAATCCGCGAGAGAGTGGATTGAGGCACGCCGGTGCGACGGTGGAGCTCCGTGGGGGAGATCCCGTGCTGGTCGAGCAGTGCTCTTAAGACGGAGGCTACGTTGCGTTTTTGCATAACGCGCATAGTGCTTGAAGTTATTCGCGAAGACAAATGCTAAATCGCATAGCTAATGCATAAATCAATATTTTATGCAAAAACGCTTATGTAACCACTCACAAGTCATTCAGCATCGGCTTTCAGCTACTCCCTATCAACACTTGGCTCACCGCTTTGTGACCACTCCTCTGTCCTGCTGGCGAAAAAAAGCCCGCTCAATGACGGGCTTTTGAAAAATCGGATTTTATCGCTTACAAAAGAATGTGTCCCTCCAACCTTCCGAGTAGTCGACCATAGAAACTCTGGCCTCGGGGTTGGTCTGGAAATACTCTTCCCAGTTGAACGTCTCTGTTTCATAACCAAAATGCTTGGCCATGAATTTTACTGCCTGGCGCGAAGGCCTTCCCACGATGGTGAAACCCTTGCGAGTAAGAGAATCAGTCCACGCCATCTGCTGATCATCTACCTGATCAAGCAGCATCTGAACGCCATACGGGTTGCCGTAAACCACGCGTGGATCGTTATTGGTTGGATCTGCCAGTTCCTCGGAAACAGGAGTAACTTCGGTGTCGATGACAACAAATTTTGCGCCGGTTCGTTCAATCAGGTCGAACAACTCGGCATGGCGAATAGTGTGGTAATAAAAACCAAGACAGAAAACTACGTCAAAGGTCTTGCCTTTGATCTGGTCAAATACGTCACCTTGCAGGAATTCATATCGAGAACTATCGATCCCATACTCGGTGAACGTCTCTATAGCATTTGAAATCAATTCCTGGCGCGGCTCGATTCCGGTGACATGTGCAGCCCCAGCCTGAAGGGAAGCAAAGGACCAACGTCCGTCATGGCTGGCAATATCCAGAACTCTCTTCCCTCGAATGAGTTCAGCGTTTCGTTCCATGATGGCTCGGTACCGGGAGTTCAGGCGATCCGGAAACGGGCTCGTCTGGCTGGTCTTATAAAATCGAGGAAATTCATCAAAAAATCCCATGCTATTTTCCTTATATCTGTCTTCAAGCGCTGACGCACATTTAAAGGCTGGCATCATACACCAGAGCGCCCTTTACAAGATTCGCGGAATTATTCTTTCCTGCACTAACCGCGCGCCCCTATTGACTGAAGTGTCATGAGGTAGCCTGGTTCAGGGCTATCTGAGCCCGCCGGCAACAATGCCGAAAAATTCCCTGTACCATTAGACAG
Source organism: Pseudomonas sp. H1_D05 (assembly GCF_054682705.1). Lineage (NCBI taxonomy): Bacteria > Pseudomonadati > Pseudomonadota > Gammaproteobacteria > Pseudomonadales > Pseudomonadaceae > Pseudomonas > Pseudomonas sp. H1_D05. Next base: position 3,207,141 of record NZ_CP162825.1, on the reverse strand, counting down.
ATATGAGTTGTCAAATAGACAGGTAGAGCTGAACTCCGCGTATGACCGACCTTTCAAACCACACCCCGATGATGCAGCAGTACTGGCGCCTGAAGAATCAGCACCCGGATCAGTTGATGTTCTACCGCATGGGCGACTTCTACGAGATCTTCTACGAAGACGCGAAGAAGGCGGCCAAGTTGCTCGACATCACCCTGACCGCGCGCGGACAGTCGGCGGGGCAGGCGATTCCGATGTGTGGGATTCCTTACCACGCGGCGGAAGGCTATCTGGCGAAGCTGGTGAAGCTTGGCGAGTCCGTGGTGATTTGTGAGCAGGTCGGCGATCCGGCCACCAGCAAAGGCCCGGTTGAGCGTCAGGTCGTACGGATCCTCACGCCGGGTACGGTCAGTGATGAAGCGCTGCTTGATGAACGCCGCGACAACCTGATTGCAGCCCTGCTGGGTGACGAACGTCTGTTCGGCCTTGCCGTGCTGGACATCACCAGCGGCAGTTTCAGCGTGTCGGAAATCAAAGGCTGGGAGAACCTGCTGGCGGAACTGGAGCGGATCAACCCGGTTGAGTTGCTGATTCCGGATGACTGGCCGAGAGACCTGCCAGCGGAAAAACGCCGTGGCGTCAGTCGTCGTGCGCCGTGGGATTTCGAGCGCGACTCGGCGTTGAAAAGCCTTTGCCAGCAGTTCTCCACCCAAGACCTGAAGGGTTTTGGCTGCGAGAACCTGACCCTGGCAATCGGCGCGGCCGGTTGCCTGTTGGCCTACGCCAAGGAGACCCAGCGCACCGCCCTGCCCCACCTGCGCAGCCTGCGCCACGAACGTCTGGATGACACCGTGGTGCTGGACGGTGCAAGCCGTCGCAACCTCGAACTCGACACCAACCTGGCTGGTGGTCGCGACAACACCCTGCAATCAGTCGTTGATCGCTGCCAGACCGCCATGGGCAGCCGTCTGCTGACCCGTTGGCTGAACCGTCCGTTGCGCGATCTGACCGTACTGCTGGCGCGCCAGACTTCGATCACGTGTCTGCTCGATCGCTATCGTTTCGAAAAGCTGCAACCACAGCTCAAGGAAATCGGCGACATCGAGCGAATTCTCGCGCGGATCGGCCTGCGTAACGCACGTCCTCGTGACCTTGCTCGCTTGCGCGACGCCCTCGGTGCCCTGCCTGAACTGCAAGTGGCGATGACTGACCTGGAAGCACCGCACCTGCAAGGTCTGGCGACCATCACCAGCACCTACCCGGAACTGGCGGCACTGCTGGAAAAGGCCATCATCGACAATCCGCCGGCGGTGATCCGTGACGGCGGCGTGCTGAAAACCGGTTACGACAGCGAACTCGACGAGCTGCAATCGCTGAGCGAAAACGCCGGCCAGTTCCTCATCGATCTCGAAGCCCGCGAGAAAGCTCGCACCGGTCTTAGCCACCTGAAAGTCGGTTACAACCGCATTCACGGCTACTTCATCGAATTGCCGAGCAAGCAGGCCGAGTCGGCACCGGCGGACTATATCCGTCGGCAAACCCTGAAAGGCGCCGAGCGCTTCATCACGCCGGAATTGAAAGAGTTCGAAGACAAAGCCCTGTCTGCCAAGAGCCGTGCCTTGGCGCGCGAAAAGATGCTCTACGAGGCGCTGCTGGAAGACCTGATCAGCCAGTTGCCACCGCTGCAGGACACCGCCGGCGCGCTGGCCGAACTGGACGTGTTGAGCAACCTCGCCGAGCGTGCGCTGAATCTTGACCTGAACTGCCCGCGCTTCGTCAGCGAGCCGTGCATGCGCATCTCCCAGGGTCGTCACCCGGTGGTCGAGCAAGTGCTGACCACGCCGTTCGTGGCCAACGACCTGAGCCTGGATGACAACACCCGTATGCTGGTGATCACCGGCCCGAACATGGGTGGTAAATCCACCTACATGCGCCAAACCGCATTGATCGTGTTGCTCGCTCACATTGGCAGCTTCGTGCCCGCAGCCAGTTGCGAACTGTCGCTGGTCGACCGCATCTTCACTCGAATCGGTTCCAGCGATGACCTGGCCGGTGGCCGTTCGACCTTCATGGTCGAGATGAGCGAAACCGCCAACATCTTGCACAACGCTACCGAGCGCAGCCTGGTGCTGATGGACGAAGTCGGGCGCGGCACCAGCACCTTCGACGGTCTGTCGCTGGCATGGGCGGCGGCCGAGCGTCTGGCGCATCTGCGCGCGTATACGCTGTTTGCCACCCACTACTTCGAACTGACCGTGTTGCCGGAAGCCGAGCCACTGGTGGCCAACGTCCACCTCAATGCGACCGAGCATAACGAACGCATCGTCTTCCTGCACCACGTGCTGCCGGGACCTGCCAGCCAGAGCTACGGTCTGGCGGTGGCGCAACTGGCTGGTGTGCCAAGTGAAGTGATCATGCGTGCCCGTGAGCACTTGAGCCGACTGGAAGAAACCGCTTTGCCGCATGAAGCGCCGAAACCTGCCGCCAAGGGCAAACCGGCGACGCCACAGCAAAGCGACATGTTCGCCAGCCTGCCACACCCGGTGCTCGATGAACTGGCTAAACTGGATCTGGATGACCTGACCCCGCGCCGAGCTCTCGAAATGCTCTATGCACTGAAGAACCGGATATAAGCACTGAAGAAGCGGATATAACGCAAACGGCTTCAAGCTGTTAGAATCTCGCGCGGTTTGGGATGCTGCTGGCTAATAGCCTGGCCAGCAGGTATCGCTCCCGAACCTGGCGACCCCAACCGTGAAGGGGCAACGCTGCCGCCGCCTGAGGAGAAAATTAGAAATGACCTTCGTCGTCACCGACAACTGCATCAAGTGCAAGTACACCGACTGCGTAGAAGTGTGTCCGGTGGACTGCTTTTACGAAGGCCCGAACTTCCTGGTGATTCACCCGGATGAGTGCATCGACTGCGCCCTGTGCGAACCGGAATGCCCGGCTGTAGCTATTTTTTCCGAGGACGAAGTTCCGGAAGAGATGCAGGAATTCATTCAACTCAACGTTGAGCTGGCTGAAATCTGGCCGAACATCACCGAGAAGAAAGAATCGCTGCCAGATGCCGAAGAGTGGGATGGCGTCAAAGGCAAGATCAAAGACCTCGAGCGCTGATCAGCCCCGCGCTCGAACGAAAAGGCCCCTCGCGGGCCTTTTTACTTTTCTGCAGGCAAAAAAAGGGGCGGTATGACCCGCCCACATTTTTTCCCTATTCCCTGTATTCCTTTTCATCGTCCTGATGAATCGCGTCCTGCGATGTCCGTTCCCCTCTTCCTTGAAGGGCGTGTCTGTCCGTCGACACAGCCCCGATACTAGAGAGTTCCCTGACAAGAGCAATCGGCTGCGGGTGCCGAAAAAGATTGTCATAAGCACTTAATGTTAAAAAATAAACATATAAAACAATAAGTTAAATTACGGCGATGTCCGTAATCGACGTCTGCCGTCTTGTAAAAATAGGGAACACTTACGAGAGAGTAAGCCAAGGCTTACACCCCGAGACTACAAAGGATGGAAATGCCAACCGTACGTCCGACAATGAAAAAGAGCGGCGGAATGCCCAGAAAATCGAGGCCAACAAAAAACCCCGAACCAGTCGGGGCTTCTTGCGGGCGAGCGTGTGAGGCGCTTACTGGAACAGCGACTCGCTCGACAGGCCATTCTTCTCGAGGATTTCACGAAGGCGCTTGAGGCCTTCTACCTGGATCTGCCGCACCCGTTCCCGGGTCAGGCCGATCTCCAGGCCTACATCTTCCAGCGTGCTGCTCTCGTGGCCGCGCAGACCGAAGCGGCGTACAACCACCTCGCGCTGCTTGTCGGTCAACTCCGACAGCCATTGATCGATGCTCTGCGACAGGTCGTCATCCTGCAGCAGTTCACAAGGATCGGTCGGACGATCGTCGGTAAGGGTGTCCAGCAGGGTTTTATCCGAATCCGGACCCAGCGAGACGTCGACCGAAGAAACCCGCTCGTTCAGGCCAAGCATGCGCTTGACCTCACCCACCGGTTTTTCCAGCAGGTTGGCGATTTCTTCGGGTGAAGGTTCGTGGTCGAGCTTCTGCGTCAGCTCCCGTGCAGCCCGCAGGTACACGTTGAGTTCCTTGACCACATGGATCGGCAACCGGATGGTCCGGGTCTGATTCATGATCGCGCGCTCGATGGTCTGACGAATCCACCAGGTCGCGTAGGTCGAGAAGCGGAAGCCGCGCTCGGGATCGAACTTTTCCACCGCCCGGATCAATCCGAGGTTGCCCTCTTCGATCAGATCCAGCAGCGACAGCCCCCGATTGACGTAACGCCGGGCGATTTTGACCACCAGCCGCAGGTTACTTTCAATCATGCGCTTGCGTCCGGCCGGATCGCCACTTTGCGACAGTCGCGCAAAATGAACTTCTTCTTCCGGAGAGAGCAGTGGGGAAAAGCCGATTTCGTTGAGATACAACTGCGTGGCATCAAGTGCACGCGTGTAGTCGATGTACTTATGTTGTTTAAGTGAAGCGGAGTGTTTGGATTTGGAACGAACGGAAGGTGGAGCAGCCCCTTCATCATTCGACATCGAAGATTCCGAATCGATGCCGGTCTCCATAAGGAGAACCTCATCGTCGATGTCAAACTCCGGCACTTCTTTACTGAGAGCCATTGTTATAGTCCTTTGGTGAGTTCGACCCCAAGCTCAAGCGACGCCTTTATCCTTGGCAGCGCTGGAGCCTGTCCCCTCTACGCGACGGAACAGGCTGGCTTACAAATCAACGTCTTGGCAGGAACTGCAGCGGATCTACAGGTTTACCTTGGCGGCGAATCTCAAAATGCAGTTTCACCCGGTCTGTACCCGTTGACCCCATTTCGGCAATTGTCTGTCCGACCTTGACCTGCTGTCCCTCCCGAACCAACAGCCTGCGGTTATGTCCGTAGGCACTGACGTAGGTTTCGCTGTGTTTGATGATGACTAATTCGCCGTAGCCCCTTAAGCCACTCCCGGCGTATACCACCGTCCCATCAGACGCAGCTAAAACAGGCTGTCCCAAATCTCCGGCGATATCAATTCCTTTATTCAAACTACCGTTTGAAGAGAATTTTCCAATCAGAATGCCATTAGATGGCCATCCCCAGCCGGTCGGGGCTGGGCCTGCCGGAGGCAACGGCGCGGGCGCTTGCTTGTTGGCGACGGACGGTACAGCCCCCGTAGAACCGGTGGTTGTAGTGGTCGTGGTGCCATTTGCCTGGCGCCGGATTACCGTGGTTTTACTCGACGAAGAAGGTGAAGAACTGCTGTTGCTCACCACCGCCGTCGGCGTTGAACCGGTGCGGCCGTCGAAGCGAATCGTCTGACCCGGATGGATCGTATACGGCGTAGGAATATTGTTCCGGGCCGCGAGGGCTTTGTAGTCCCAGCCGTAGCGAAATGCGATCGAAAACATCGTATCGCCCGGACGGACTACATACTGTCCGGTCGTCACCGTAGGACGCTGGGCCACCGCGTTGTTGCGATCGACCACCCGCACATTGCTCGATTTGGTGCTGGAGCAACCGACCAGCAAGGTGCTCAAGACAAGGCCAGTCACCAGGCGCTGAAAGCTCGTGTTACCCATACGCTGCGCAATGACTGTGAGACTCACCCGCCGCTCCCTTTGTGGTGGCTGAAAAATGTGGAATGCCGGATGTCGGCATGAGGTGTCGCAAGTATAACGGGCCGGATCGGCTTTACCTTTAATGAAGCGAAATCGCTTCACGCACACGTTTGCCATCTGACAATCTGCTGCGTTTAAACCATCGTTGCCCGAGTAAGACAGAGGCGAACGAAAGGAATTCAGCACGCGTAAACAAATGCTCAGGCCAGTGGCCCATTGAGCAACGGCACAAAACGGACAGCCCCGAGAACATGCCGGGAAAAGCCGTTTTCCTCACGCACGATCAGCAACAATTGCTGCACTTCCCCGGAGCCTACCGGAATCACCATGCGTCCGCCCGGAGCCAGTTGATCAAGCAAGGCTTGCGGTACATCCGTGGCCACGGCGGTGACGATAATGCCGTTATAAGGTGCCAGCGCCGGCCACCCTTCCCAACCATCGCCCCAGCGGAACACCACGTTGCGCAGGTTCAGTTCAACCAAACGTTCCTTGGCGCGATCCTGCAGTACCTTGATGCGCTCAACCGAGAACACCCGCTCAACCAGTTGTGACAACACCGCCGTCTGGTAACCGGAACCGGTGCCGATCTCCAGCACCTTATCCAGTGGGCCCGCCTCCAGCAGCAGCTCGCTCATGCGCGCCACCATATAAGGCTGGGAAATCGTCTGGTTATTGCCGATCGGCAGCGCCGTGTCTTCATAAGCACGGTGTGCCAGCGCTTCATCGACGAACAGGTGACGCGGCGTACGCCGGATCACTTCCAGCACCTTGGCGTTGGACACGCCCTCTTCGTACAGGCGCTGGATCAGCCGCTCGCGGGTACGCTGAGAGGTCATGCCGATCCCGCTGCGCAGCCTGTCTTCATGTTCACGGGCCATCAGCGCAGTCCCTCCAGCCAGCCATCGAGGCTTCTGAACGCATCGTTGAAGGTTCGATCGAGCTGCAACGGGGTGATGGAAACGTAGCCCTGCATCACCGCATGGAAGTCCGTGCCCGGGCCGCCGTCTTCGGCGTCGCCGGCTGCAGCAATCCAGTAACCGGCCTTGCCACGCGGATCGACCACTTTCATCGGCGCCGCCGCACGGGCGCGATGGCCGAGGCGGGTCAACTGAATACCGCGAATATGGTCGATCGGCAGATTGGGAATGTTCACGTTGAGCACCGTGCGCGGTGGCAGATCAAGCCCGGCATGGGCCTCGACCAGTTTGCGCGCAAAGTAGGCCGCTGTCGGCAGATTATCCACCTGCCGCGAGACCAGCGAAAAAGCGAACGACGGACGCTCGAGAAAACGTCCCTCAAGGGCGGCCGCCACTGTCCCGGAATACAGCACGTCATCGCCAAGATTGGCGCCGAGGTTGATCCCGGAAACCACCATGTCCGCCTCGCGCTCCAGCAAGCCGTTGAGGCCCAGGTGCACGCAGTCGGTCGGAGTGCCGTTGAGGCTGATAAAGCCGTTGGCCAGGTATTGCGGGTGCAGCGGACGGTCGAGCGTCAGCGAACTGCTGGCGCCGCTTTTGTCCTGCTCCGGGGCGATAACCACGCACTCGGTGTAATCCGCCAGCGCAGCATAAAGCGCGGCGAGACCGGGTGCGGTTACCCCATCGTCGTTAGAAATCAGAATACGCATGGGCTGTCCGTCTGCCCCACCGGCACCAGATCAACGAGTTCGCGCACCAATACGGTGGCGAAGCATCCGGCCGGGAGGACGAATTCCAGTTGCAGAATGTCAGGCTGGGGATAATGCCACGTCAACCCGCCAATGGGCAGCCGCAGGATGCGACGTTCGTGGCTCATACCGGCGTTGATCAACCAATCGCGCAGCTCTGCTTCACCGGCAGCAATCCCCTGCTCCAGATCATGGACAGCGCCTGCGGTCGGCGAGTCACCCTCGCCCCACTGCGGGCCGGTCGGATGCAGGTCAAGAATCGCCAGACGCGGGTCGCTGCACTCGGCTTCACCGGCCGGGAAAAAACTGCGGCTGTCGGTGAACGCGAGCAGGTCGCCGACCAGGGCTTTTTGCCAGGTGCCATCGGCCACTCGTGCGGCGAGCACCTTGTTGAAGAGAAAACTGCGCGCCGTCGAGAGCAGGCGCGAACGCACATTGCGTTGTTCCGGCAAGGCCTTGCGCGCCGCCCACGAACGCGCGTCAACGACGTTGCCGCCGTCGTGGCCGAAACGCTGGGCGCCGAAATAATTGGGGATGCCTTGTTGGGCTATCAGCTGCAGGCGCTGCTCAATCGCCGCTTTGTCGCCGTCGAACTGAGTCAAACGCAAGGTGAAACCGTTGGCCGAATGCGCACCGCGTTGCAGTTTGCGTTTGTGGCGAGTGGTCTTGAGAATCTTCAGCGTGTCGTTTTCCGCCGCCGACAGATCCGGATCGGCCTTGCCCGGCAATTGCACGCTGAACCACTGGCGAGTCAGCGCCTGACGATCCTTGAGGCCAGCATAGCTCACCGTGCGCAACGGCACGCCGGCAGCCTTGGCGATACGCCGCGCAGCTTCTTCAGTGTTCAGGCCGCGTTTTTCGACCCAGATCCACAGATGTTCGCCATCGCCGCTGAACGGAATATCGAGGACTTCATCGACCTGAAAGTCTTCAGCGATGGCTTTCAGTACCGCAGTGCCGAGGGGTTCACCATAGGCCCGCGGGCCGAGCAATTGCAGTTCGTTCATGCGCGCAGCAACAAGGCAACGGAGTGCACGGCGATGCCTTCTTCGCGACCGACAAAGCCGAGCTTTTCGGTGGTGGTAGCTTTCACGTTCACTTGATCCAACTCAACTTGAAGATCCGCCGCGATCAGCGCGCGCATCGATTCGATATGCGGGGCCATTTTCGGTGCTTGGGCAACGATAGTGTTGTCAACATTGCCGACTTTCCAGCCTTTGGCATGGATCAGCGCGACCACATGACGCAGCAGCGCACGGCTGTCGGCGCCCTTGAATTGCGGGTCGGTGTCCGGGAAATGCTTGCCGATATCACCCAGCGCAGCGGCGCCGAGCAAGGCATCGCTCAAGGCGTGCAGCAGGACGTCACCGTCGGAATGAGCGAGCAGCCCGAAGCTGTGTGCGATGCGCACGCCGCCCAGAGTAATGAAATCGCCTTCAGCGAAACGGTGCACATCATAGCCGTGGCCAATACGCATAAAAAAACGCCCCGATTTTTGTCAGGGCGTGATTCTACCTGCATTAGTCCCGAAGGGCTTGTGCGTGATGCTGCAAGTGGTCGTCTATGAAGCTTGAGATGAAGAAATAGCTGTGGTCGTAGCCCGGTTGCAGGCGCAATTTCAGCGGATGACCCGCTTGTTTTGCCGCTTGTTGCAGAGCTTCGGGGTTGAGCTGGGTGGCGAGGAAGTCATCGCGATCCCCTTGATCGACCAGCAGCGGCAGTTTTTCATCCGCCTCGGCAATCAGTGCGCAGGCATCCCACTCTTTCCATTTGGAACGGTCTTCGCCCAGGTAGCGCGAAAAGGCTTTCTGACCCCATGGGCAATCCATCGGGTTGTTGATTGGCGAGAACGCCGACACCGATTGATAGCGTCCCGGGTTACGCAGCGCGCAGACCAGCGCACCGTGACCGCCCATGGAGTGACCGCTGATGCTGCGTTTGTCCGAGGCCGGGAAATGCGCTTCGACCAGTGCAGGCAACTCATGCACGACATAGTCATGCATCCGATAGTGGCGCGACCAAGGTTCCTGCGTGGCATTCAGATAGAAACCGGCACCGAGGCCGAAATCCCACGCGCCATCCGGATCACCCGGCACATCCGGCCCACGGGGGCTGGTGTCCGGCGCAACGATGATCAGACCCAGTTCGGCAGCCATGCGCATCGCGCCGGCCTTTTGCATGAAATTCTCGTCGGTGCAGGTCAGGCCGGACAACCAGTACAGCACCGGCAACTTGCCGCCCTGCTCCGCCTGCGGTGGCAGGTACACGGCGAACACCATGTCGCAACCGAGCACGTCTGAGCGATGGCGATAACGCTTGTGCCAACCGCCGAAACTCTTCTGACAGGAGATGTTTTCCAGACTCATGTAAAGACTCCTACACGGTCATGAGCGCAAGCCTTCAAGACTTGCGCCCATGTCGCCACGATTGATCAGAAATGAATGACGGTACGGATGCTCTTGCCTTCGTGCATCAGGTCGAAGGCCTTGTTGATGTCTTCCAGGCCCATGGTGTGGGTGATGAAAGTATCCAGCGGAATCTCGCCGCTCTGGGCCATGTCGACATAGCTTGGCAACTCGGTACGACCGCGCACGCCGCCGAATGCCGAACCGCGCCAGACGCGACCAGTCACAAGCTGGAATGGACGGGTTGCGATTTCCTGGCCGGCACCGGCCACACCGATGATCACCGACTCGCCCCAACCTTTGTGGCAGCACTCAAGGGCGGCGCGCATCAGTTGCACGTTGCCGATGCATTCGAAGGAGAAGTCGACGCCGCCATCGGTCATGTCGACAATCACTTCCTGAATCGGACGATCGAAATCTTTCGGGTTTACGCAGTCGGTAGCGCCGAGTTGTTTGGCGATCTCGAACTTGGCCGGGTTGATGTCGATGGCGATGATTCGCGCAGCCTTGGCTTTCACCGCGCCAATGACTGCGGACAAACCAATGCCGCCCAGACCGAAGATGGCCACGGTGTCACCGGGTTTGACCTTGGCAGTGTTGAGCACCGCACCGATACCGGTGGTGACGCCGCAGCCCAGCAGGCAAACCTTTTCCAGCGGCGCATCTTTAGAGATCCTGGCCACGGAGATTTCCGGTAACACGGTGTATTCCGAGAATGTCGAAGTACCCATGTAGTGGAAAATGGTTTCGCCCTTGTAGGAAAAACGCGAAGTGCCGTCCGGCATCAAACCCTTGCCCTGAGTCGCGCGAATCGCCTGACACAGGTTGGTCTTGCCCGACTTGCAGAATTTGCACTGGCCGCATTCCGGGGTGTACAGCGGAATGACGTGATCGCCCACCGCAACCGAGGTCACGCCTTCGCCGATCGCTTCGACGATGGCGCCGCCTTCGTGGCCGAGGATCGACGGGAAGATGCCTTCCGGGTCTGCACCGGACAGGGTGTAGGCATCCGTGTGGCAAACCCCGGAAGCCACCACGCGCAACAACACTTCACCGGCCTTGGGCATGGCGACATCGACTTCTACGATTTCCAGCGGCTTCTTGGCCTCGAAGGCAACGGCGGCGCGCGACTTGATCATGCTGACTCTCCAGTGAATCCATTGAATAAAAACCAGACGACCAGTGTAGTTCAACGCCAACTGATGAATAATCCGGACAAAAGCAAAACATTATTGCCATACAGGGATAATCCCGATGTCCGAAAGCCGCTGGGAAGGCATTGACGAGTTTGTTGCCGTTGCCGAATGCAGCCAGTTCACCGCCGCCGCCGAACGCCTTGGGGTTTCGTCCTCGCACATCAGTCGACAAATCGTACGGCTGGAAGAAAGACTTCAGACGCGCCTGCTCTATCGCAGCACACGCCGGGTGACGCTGACCGAGGCTGGGCAGACCTTCCTGCAACATTGCCAACGCTTGCAGGATGGCCGCGAAGAAGCCTTGCGTGCCGTCGGCGATCTGACCAGCGAACCGAAAGGCATGCTGCGCATGACCTGCGCGGTGGCTTACGGCGAGCGTTTTATCGTGCCGCTGGTGACGCGGTTTATGGGCCTTTATCCGCAGTTGCGCATCGATATCGAATTGAGCAATCGCCAGCTTGATCTGGTGCATGAAGGCCTGGATCTGGCGATTCGCCTGGGTCGTTTGCAGGACTCGCGGTTGGTCGCGACACGCCTGGCGCCACGGCGAATGTATCTGTGCGCGTCACCGTCCTACGTCGAGCGGTACGGTCGCCCGCATAGCCTGTCGGAATTGAGTCGGCACAATTGCCTGATTGGCAGCTCGGACATCTGGCAGCTTGAGCAAAACGGGCGGGAGTTTTCCCAGCGGGTTCAGGGCAACTGGCGCTGCAACAGCGGGCAAGCGGTGCTGGATGCGGCGTTACAGGGGGTGGGGTTGTGTCAGTTGCCGGATTATTACGTGCTGGAGCATTTGCACAGCGGCGCGCTAATTTCGTTGCTGGAGGCGCATCAGCCACCAAATACGGCGGTGTGGGCGCTGTACCCGCAACAGCGGCACTTGTCGCCGAAGGTGCGCAAGTTGGTGGAGTTTCTCAAGGAAGGATTGGCTGAGCGGCCGGAGTATCGAAGCTGAGTGATGGGTTGCTCATGCGTCCGCCTTCGCGAGCAAGCTCGCTCCCACAGTGGACCTGCAGTGACTGCAAATCTGGTGTCAGGCGCAAATCAAATGTGGGAGCGAGCTTGCTCGCGAAGGCTGCGGAATAGGCGCCACAGCAATCAGCGGCGGTTAGCCCAACGCTGACGCAACCACTCCAGATCTTCCGGCCGGGTCACCTTGAGGTTATCCGCCCGCCCTTCAATCAGTCGCGGCGCCAGGCCAGCCCACTCCATCGCCGAAGCTTCATCGGTAACCAGCGCATCCGCGACCAGACTGTCGGCCAACGCCCGATGCAACGCACCGAGGCGGAACATCTGCGGGGTGTACGCCTGCCAGATCACGCTGCGATCCACGGTTTCAACCACGCGCCCGTGCTTGTCGACCCGCTTCAACGTGTCGCGCGCAGGCACCGCGAGCAAACCACCGACCGGATCATCCGCCAGTTCATCGAGTAACTGGTCGAGATCTTCGCGACTCAGATTCGGCCGTGCCGCATCGTGCACCAGCACCCAATCTTCATCGTCGGCACCTTGCGCGTGCAGGTGCAGCAAAGCATTGAGCACCGAGCCGGAACGCTCCGCGCCGCCTTCAACGCGCTGAATGCGCGAGTCGCCCGCGCACGCCAGGTTCGGCCAATAAGGATCATCAACAGCAAGACTGACCACCAGCCCCTTGAGGCTTGGATGGTCGAGGAAACAGCCGAGGCTGTGTTCGAGAATTGTGCGCCCGCCCAGTTGCAGGTATTGCTTGGGACGGTCCGCGGCCATTCGGGCACCAATGCCCGCAGCAGGAATCACGGCCCAGAAGGCCGGCAGGGAATTGATCATTGGGCCAACTGGTAAAGGGTTTCGCCGTCCTTGACCATGCCCAGTTCGTGACGAGCCCGCTCTTCAACGGTCTCCATGCCCTTTTTCAACTCGCTGACTTCAGCGTCCATCACGCGATTGCGCTCCAGCAAACCTTCGTTCTCGGCGTGTTGATCAGCTATCTGCTGATTCAGCTCGGCGACTTGCGCCAGACTGCCATTGCCCACCCACAGGCGGTACTGCAAACCGGCCAGTAGCAAGAGCAAAACGAGAAACAACCAGTAAGGACTGCGCATCGAATATCAGGTATCCAGTGAAAAAAGACAGCCACGCCAAAACTTTGAAGCATCTGATAGCACGAAGCCTGGAAGACCCAGGCTTGTGCTGTTAAGGCATCAGATTAGTGGCAAATCCATCGCTGTCACGACTTTTTCGACACAATCCGGTGTCCTTCCATCGATTTGTACTTAGCCGCGGAACTCGCTGCGACCGTTGTACTTGGCCTTGCCATTCAACTGCTCTTCGATACGCAGCAGTTGGTTGTACTTGGAAACGCGGTCGGAACGGCACAGGGAACCGGTCTTGATCTGGCCAGCCGAGGTGCCCACAGCCAGGTCGGCAATGGTCGAATCTTCGGTTTCGCCCGAACGGTGCGAGATCACTGCGGTGTAACCGGCAGCCTTGGCCATCTGGATGGCTTCCAGGGTTTCGGTCAGGGTGCCGATCTGGTTGAACTTGATCAGGATCGAGTTGGCGATCTTTTTATCGATGCCTTCTTTCAGGATCTTGGTGTTGGTTACGAACAAGTCGTCGCCCACCAGTTGAGTCTTCTCGCCGATCTTGTCGGTGAGGATCTTCCAGCCAGCCCAGTCGGACTCGTCCAGACCGTCTTCGATCGAGATGATCGGATAACGTTCGGTCAGGCCTTTGAGGTAATCGGCGAAACCTTCAGCGGTGAACACCTGGCCTTCGCCGGACAGGTTGTACTTGCCGTCTTCGTAGAATTCGCTGGCCGCGCAGTCCAGGGCCAGGGTCACGTCGGTGCCCAGCTTGTAACCGGCGTTGGCCACTGCTTCGGAGATCACTTTCAGCGCGTCTTCGTTGGAGGCCAGGTTCGGTGCGAAACCGCCTTCGTCGCCAACGGCAGTGCTCAGGCCACGGGCCTTCAGCACAGCTTTGAGGTGATGGAAAATCTCGGTGCCCATGCGCAGACCTTCCGAGAAAGACTTGGCGCCAACCGGCTGTACCATGAATTCCTGGATGTCGACGTTGTTATCAGCGTGCTCGCCACCGTTGATGATGTTCATCATCGGCACCGGCATCGAATAGACACCCGGAGTACCGTTGAGGTTAGCGATGTGTGCGTACAGCGGCAGGTCCTGGTCCTGCGCAGCAGCCTTGGCCGCAGCCAGGGACACGGCGAGGATGGCGTTGGCGCCCAGGGTTGCCTTGTTTTCGGTACCGTCGAGCTTGATCATCGCGTGATCCAGGGCTTTCTGGTCGCTTGGGTCGGTGCCCAGCAGCAGATCGCGGATCGGACCGTTGATGTTGGCTACCGCTTTGAGCACGCCCTTGCCCAGGTAACGGCTCTTGTCGCCATCACGCAGCTCGAGTGCTTCACGCGAGCCAGTGGATGCACCGGACGGCGCGCAAGCGCTGCCGATGATGCCGTTGTCGAGAAGCACGTCCGCTTCCACGGTGGGATTGCCACGGGAGTCGAGAACTTCACGACCTTTGATGTCGACGATTTTTGCCATTGTTGTAAACACTCCAAAGTTGACGAAAACGACGCAGCTAGAGGAAATCTTTTTACCGTCGGCAAGGGGTGTGCAGCGGGCAGGCTTGCAGACGATAACGCTCATGCCCGAGGGCATGAGCGACAAATCGTGCGGTACTTTACCGGAGAATTGAGGTTTACGCGGTTTCTACCGTCGGAAAACTCTTCACCAGTTCGTCCAAAGCCTTGAGCTGGGCCAGAAATGGCTCCAGTTTGTCCAGACGCAAGGCGCAAGGGCCATCGCATTTGGCGTTGTCCGGATCCGGATGCGCTTCGAGGAACAGACCTGCCAACGACTGGCTCATGCCCGCCTTGGCCAGATCCAGAACCCGGGCACGGCGACCGCCGGCGGAGTCGGCACGACCACCCGGCATTTGCAGCGCATGGGTCACGTCGAAGAATACCGGGTACTCGAACTGCTTCATGATGCCGAAGCCGAGCATGTCGACCACGAGGTTGTTGTAGCCGAAGCTCGAACCACGCTCGCAGAGGATCAATTGATCGTTACCCGCTTCCACGCACTTGTTCAGGATGTGTTTCATTTCCTGAGGCGCGAGGAACTGGGCTTTCTTGATGTTGATCACTGCATTGGTCTTGGCCATCGCGACGACCAGATCGGTCTGGCGCGACAGGAAGGCCGGCAGTTGAATGATGTCGCAGACCTCAGCGACGACCGCGGCCTGATCAGGCTCGTGGACGTCGGTGATGATCGGCACGCCGAAGGCTTGTTTGATGTCCTGGAAGATGCGCATGCCCTCTTCCGAGGCCAGGACCGTGATAAGAGGTCACAGAAGAACGGTTAGCCTTGTCGAAACTGGCCTTGAACACGTAAGGGATACCGAGTTTTTCGGTGACCTTTACGTACTCTTCGCAAACCTGCATGGCCATGTCACGGCTTTCCAGCACGTTCATGCCGCCGAACAGCACCATGGGTTTGTCGTTGGCAATTTCGATGTCGCCGACGCGGATGATCTTCTGTGCCATCGGGGTTACGCCTTCTTCTGGTGTTGAGCCAACGCTGCTTTGACAAAACCGCTGAACAGCGGATGGCCATCACGTGGTGTCGAGGTGAACTCAGGGTGGAACTGGCAAGCGACGAACCATGGGTGATCGGCCGCTTCAACCACTTCAACCAGCGCCGCATCAGCGGAGCGACCGGAGATTTTCAGGCCCGCTGCGATCAGCTGTGGCAGCAGGTTGTTGTTCACTTCGTAACGGTGACGGTGACGCTCGACGATCACGTCCTTGCCGTAGCAGTCGTGGACCTTGGAACCGGCTTCAAGCAGGCAGTCCTGAGCGCCAAGGCGCATGGTGCCGCCCAGATCGGACGATTCGGTACGTACTTCAACGGCACCGGTCGCGTCTTCCCACTCGGTGATCAAACCGACCACCGGATGACCGCTGGCGCGATCGAACTCGGTGGAGTTGGCGTCTTTCCAGCCCATCACGTTACGGGCGAACTCGATGACCGCCACTTGCATGCCCAGGCAGATACCCAGGTATGGAACCTTGTTTTCGCGAGCGTACTGAACGGCAGTGATCTTGCCTTCCACGCCGCGCAGACCGAAGCCGCCCGGTACGAGGATCGCGTCGACACCTTCGAGCAGCGCAGTGCCCTGGTTTTCGATGTCTTCGGAATCGATGTAACGCAGGTTGACCTTGGTGCGGTTGCTGATGCCGGCGTGACTCATCGCTTCGATCAGCGACTTGTAGGCGTCCAGCAGCTCCATGTACTTGCCGACCATGGCGATGGTCACTTCGTGTTCCGGGTTCAGCTTGGCGTCAACCACGGCGTCCCACTCGGACAGATCCGCGCTGCCGCATTGCAAGCCGAAACGCTCAACGACGAAATCGTCCAGACCCTGCGAGTGCAGGATGCCCGGGATCTTGTAGATGGTGTCGGCGTCTTCCAGCGCGATCACCGCACGTTCTTCAACGTTGGTGAACTGAGCGATCTTGCGACGCGACGAGATGTCGATCGGGTGATCGGAACGGCACACCAGCACGTCTGGCTGCAGGCCGATCGAACGCAGTTCTTTGACCGAGTGCTGGGTTGGCTTGGTTTTGGTCTCGCCAGCGGTGGCGATGTACGGCACCAGTGTCAGGTGCATCAGCATCGCGCGCTTGGCGCCGACTTCGAAACGCAGTTGACGGATGGCTTCGAGGAACGGTTGCGACTCGATGTCACCGACGGTGCCACCGATTTCAACCATCGCCACGTCAGCGTCACCGGCACCCTTGATGATGCGGCGCTTGATTTCGTCGGTGATGTGCGGAATCACCTGGATGGTTGCACCCAGGTAGTCGCCACGGCGCTCTTTGCGCAGCACGTGCTCGTAGACACGGCCGGTGGTGAAGTTGTTGTTCTGGGTCATGGTCGTGCGGATGAACCGCTCGTAGTGCCCCAGGTCCAGGTCGGTCTCGGCGCCGTCGTGGGTGACGAACACTTCACCGTGCTGGAACGGGCTCATGGTGCCCGGATCGACGTTGATGTACGGATCCAGCTTCAGCATGGTGACCTTAAGTCCCCGCGCCTCCAGGATGGCTGCCAATGAAGCCGATGCAATGCCTTTCCCCAATGAAGAAACAACACCGCCCGTGACGAATATGTAGCGCGTCATGAAAAACCCTAGAAGTCTGCGTTAAAGCGGTACGAGCCGCCGGGGAAAGCGAAGGAAGGCCGAAGCCCCCGATCACCTGCATTAATCACAGTGCACCTTTCAAAAAAACCGCCGCGTTGGGACAGACCGGCAGGTGAAACACCGGTACGTTGCTCGCTACACATTTTTTGGAATCGCCCAGCAAAGACTGCTTGGTAATCGGCAACTCCTGCAATTCAGGCGAATCCACAGAAGTTGTATCAAGAAGGGAGCGTAGTCTACCGGAATGCTCCTTTCAGCTCAAACCTTGATCTTCGTCTGTTGGCAGCCAATGCAATTTCCAGCCATCCTGTGCATGACCATCAAGTCCCGGCAGATTCGCCACCGCGAGCAATTCATCGCCGCGAAACAGCAGCGGCAATCTGCCACGCATGAAGCCCGGGACCGCGCGCTCATTGAGCAGGCGCTTGAGGTCACGGTGGCCGCGATCCGCCAGCTGCATGACTTCACCGCCCTGACGATAGGCAATGCGCAAAGGCCCGACGGGAGTCTGCCCGCTGAACGTGACATGTCCGTTATCGGCCAAGCGTAGCGCTGACGCCGGGCTCTGCCACTCGACGCCGATCATCGGCGTGCGTAGCCAGTGACCGCTGAGCCACCACAGACGCCCGGCGCTGCGATGAAGCTCGCCATCGGCCAGACGCCATACTGGTGAAGCATCGTGAGCGGCGTCGCACAGATTTTTCCAACCCGACCAGTGGTCGGTATCTGGCAGTTGCGTGAAGGGTTCGAGCCAATGGCTGATCGCGTTTCGTTGCCGGGCAGCAGACAGTGCGGCGAGTGGCGCCAGTTCCAGCGACGGTAAAACCAGCCATTCATAATCATGAGCAGTCGCGGCTTGCGCCAAATCGATCTGCGCCAACTCATCGAGCAGCCCCTGAGCTTCACGCAGATGCGCGGCGCTGCGGGCCATGTTCGCCTGCGCTTGCGGCCAGCGCTCGCTCAGCACCGGCATAACCTGATGGCGCAGGTAATTGCGCGAGAACTGTCGATCCTGATTTGACGGGTCTTCGATCCAGCTTAACGAGTGAGCCTGTGCGTAACGTTCCAGCTCGGCTCGAGTGACATCCAGCAACGGGCGAATCAACATGCCCTGCCCCACTGGCCTTTGCTGCGGCATTCCCGACAATCCGCGCACTCCTGCTCCACGCAGCAGCCGGAACAGCAGTGTTTCCGCCTGATCATCACGGTGCTGACCAGTGATTAACGCCTCATTAGCTTGGGTCAGCGCACTGAACACGGCGTAACGCGCATCCCGCGCCGCCCGCTCCAGACTCGCGCCTGGTTGCACCGTCACCTGCTCGATCAGCAACGGCACTCCCAGCGCATCACACACGGACTGGCAATGTTGCGGCCACGCATCAGCCGCAGCCTGGAGGCCGTGGTGAATATGAATAGCGCTGAGTGGAGGGAGGGATTCGGATTTTGCGAGATAGGCGAGCAGATGCAGCAGAACAGTGGAATCGAGACCACCGGAGAATGCAATACGCCAATGAGTGGCGTTGCGCCAAGGCTCAAGGCTCAGTAATAACCGGGAAGGCAAATCAATCGAGAGCTGACTCATTTTTTCACCTTCACCGAAACCAATGTGGGAGCGAGCTTGCTCGCGAAAGCGGTTCAACATTCAACATTTTCGTTGCCTGTTATAACGCCTTCGCGAGCAAGCTCGCTCCCACAGTGTTTTGCATTGTCAGCTGAATCGGCGTTCGATCAGAGACCGTAGCTCATCAGTCGATCATAACGGCGCTTCAGCAACGCTTCGTTATCGAACTTCTTCAGCATCGCCAGTTGCGAGCTCAGCTCGGCACGGATCGACGCAGCGGCAGCTGCCGGATCACGGTGGGCGCCGCCCAGAGGCTCGCTGATCACCTTGTCGACAATGCCGAGGCCTTTCAGACGCTCGGCAGTGATGCCCATTGCTTCAGCAGCATCCGGCGCTTTTTCGGCGGTTTTCCACAGAATCGAAGCGCAACCTTCCGGCGAGATTACCGCGTAGGTCGAGTACTGCAGCATGTTCAGCTGGTCGCAGACGCCAATGGCCAGTGCACCACCGGAACCACCCTCACCGATAACGGTGGCGATGATCGGGGTCTTCAGGCGCGACATCACGCGCAGGTTCCAGGCGATCGCTTCGCTCTGGTTACGCTCTTCAGCGTCGATGCCAGGATAGGCACCCGGGGTGTCGATGAAGGTCAGGATCGGCATTTTGAAACGCTCGGCCATCTCCATCAGACGGCAAGCCTTGCGGTAGCCTTCCGGACGCGGCATGCCGAAGTTACGGCGCACCTTCTCGCGGACTTCACGACCCTTCTGGTGACCGATGATCATCACCGGCTGGTCTTCCAGACGGGCGATACCGCCAACGATGGCCGCGTCGTCAGAGAAGTGACGGTCGCCGTGCAGTTCGTCGAACTCGGTGAAGATGTGCTCGATGTAATCGAGGGTGTACGGGCGTTTCGGGTGACGCGCCAGACGTGCGATCTGCCAGCTGGTCAGCTTGCCAAAGATGTCTTCGGTCAGCGTTTTGCTCTTGTCCTGCAGGCGGGAGATCTCATCGCCGATATTCAGCGAATTGTCATTACCGACCAAGCGCAACTCTTCGATCTTGGCTTGCAGGTCGGCGATCGGCTGTTCGAAATCTAGAAAATTCGGGTTCATAGGCGTCCGTCTTGGGTCGTGTCCCAAATGAGCTTGGGCCGGCCGGTTGTCTATTCGCGCCCTACCTTAAGGGAGAGGCGCGCTGAGGTCGAGATTAAAAATTCAGGTTGCGGGCAAGCGCCATGATGGCACTTGCCGGTCAACGGTATTGGAGGAAGACGTTGTCTCGCCCGAACTGGTCACGCAGGGCTTGAATCAACGCATCCGCCGGATCAATCCGCCAGGTCTCGCCGAACTGCAGCAAGGTCTTCGCATCCGGACTGGTGTACTCCATGGTGATCGGGCACGCGCCGCGATGACGCTTGAGCAAATCCCCCAACCAGCGTAGCTGATCGCCTTTCAGATCCTGGGTTTGCAGCTTCAGGCGCAGGCTTTCGGCCAGATTGGTGCGCGCGTCTTCCATGCTCATCACCCGCTTGACGCGCAGGCGCAGGCCACCGGAGAAGTCATCGTTGCTGACTTCGCCTTCGACCACCACCATCGCGTCGGTCTGCAACAACGACTGCGCAGAGTGGAACGCATCGGCAAACAGCGACGCCTCAATCCGCCCCGAACGGTCGTCGAGGGTGATGAAACCCATCTTGTCGCCCTTCTTGTTCTTCATCACCCGCAGGGCAATGATCATCCCCGCCACGGTTTGCGTATCGCGCGCCGGCTTCAGGTCGATGATGCGCTGACGGGCGAAACGGCGGATCTCGCCTTCGTATTCGTCGATCGGGTGACCGGTCAGGTACAGGCCCAAGGTGTCTTTCTCACCTTTGAGGCGCTCCTTAAGCGTCAGCTCCTTGGCCTTGCGGTGCGACGCATACACGTCGGCGTCTTCCTCGACAAACAGCCCGCCAAACAGGTCGGCGTGACCAGAGTCGTGGGTACGCGCGGTCTGCTCGGCCGCCTTGATCGCCTCTTCCATCGCTGCCAGCAGCACGGCGCGGTTGCGGTCGATGTTGGCCTGATAAGCCTTCTGTTCGTCATGGAAGTACGGCCCCAGACGATCCAGCGCACCGCTGCGGATCAAGCCGTCGAGGGTACGTTTGTTGATGCGCTTGAGGTCGACCCGCGCGCAGAAGTCGAACAGATCCTTGAACGGACCTTCCTGACGCGCCTCGGTGATCGCCTCAACCGGGCCTTCACCGACACCTTTGATCGCGCCCAGGCCGTAAACGATGCGGCCGTCGTCGTTCACCGTGAACTTGAACTCCGAAGTGTTCACGTCCGGCGCATCGAGGCGCAGCTTCATCGTGCGCACTTCCTCGATCAAGGTCACGACCTTGTCGGTGTTGTGCATGTCCGCCGACAGTACCGCAGCCATGAACGGCGCCGGGTAGTGGGCTTTCAGCCACGCAGTCTGGTACGAGACCAGGCCGTAGGCGGCGGAGTGGGATTTGTTGAAGCCGTAACCGGCGAATTTTTCTACCAGGTCGAAAATGTTACCGGCAAGGTCGGCGTCGATGTTGTTGGTCGCGCAACCTTCAATGAAACCGCCGCGCTGCTTGGCCATTTCCTCGGGTTTTTTCTTACCCATCGCCCGACGGAGCATGTCTGCACCGCCAAGGGTGTAACCGGCCATGACCTGAGCAATCTGCATCACCTGTTCCTGATACAGAATGATGCCGTAAGTCGGTGCCAGAACCGGCTTCAAACCCTCGTACTGGTAATCCGAGTGCGGATACGCCAGTTCGGCGCGGCCGTGCTTACGGTTGATGAAGTCGTCCACCATGCCGGACTGCAGCGGGCCCGGACGGAACAGGGCCACCAGTGCGATCAGATCTTCCAGGCAGTCGGGCTTGAGCTTTTTGATCAGCTCTTTCATGCCGCGCGATTCAAGCTGGAACACCGCGGTGGTTTCAGCTTTCTGCAACAACGAGTAGGTCGGTTTGTCGTCCAGCGGGATAAACGCGATATCCAGCGGCGGCTCGTTGACCTTGGCACGGTCGCGGTTAATGGTTTTCAGCGCCCAGTCGATGATCGTCAGGGTCCGCAGACCGAGGAAGTCGAACTTCACCAGACCAGCCGCTTCAACGTCGTCCTTGTCGAACTGGGTCACCAGACCGTCACCGGCTTCATCGCAATAGATTGGCGAGAAGTCCGTCAGTTTGGTCGGCGCAATAACCACACCACCGGCGTGTTTACCAACGTTACGCACAACGCCTTCGAGCTTGCGCGCCATTTCCCAGATTTCCGCAGCTTCTTCATCAACCTTGATGAAGTCACGGAGGATTTCTTCCTGCTCGTAGGCTTTTTCCAGGGTCATGCCGACTTCGAACGGAATCATCTTCGACAGACGATCCGCCAGGCCGTAGGACTTGCCCTGCACCCGCGCCACGTCACGCACCACAGCCTTGGCCGCCATGGAACCGAAGGTGATGATCTGGCTTACCGCGTTGCGACCGTATTTTTCGGCCACATAATCGATAACGCGGTCGCGACCATCCATGCAGAAGTCGACGTCGAAGTCGGGCATGGAGACCCGTTCCGGGTTAAGGAATCGTTCGAACAGCAGGTCGTATTCCAGCGGATCGAGGTCGGTGATCTTCTGTACATAAGCCACCAACGAACCGGCACCCGACCCACGGCCCGGACCTACCGGCACGCCGTTGTTCTTGGCCCACTGGATAAAGTCCATCACGATCAGGAAGTAACCGGGGAAACCCATCTGGATAATGATATCCAGCTCGAAATTCAGCCGGTCGACGTAGACCTGACGCTTGGCTTC
Source organism: Pseudomonas sp. H1_D05 (assembly GCF_054682705.1). Taxonomy (NCBI): domain Bacteria; kingdom Pseudomonadati; phylum Pseudomonadota; class Gammaproteobacteria; order Pseudomonadales; family Pseudomonadaceae; genus Pseudomonas; species Pseudomonas sp. H1_D05. Next base: position 3,184,672 of record NZ_CP162825.1, on the reverse strand, counting down.
GTAGTCTTCGGTGGTGTCCTTGGGCAGCAGCACCGACAAGCGTTCTTCCAGACCGTCGAAGGAGACTTTGCGGAAATACTCGTCGATGGTCATGCCATCGGGAATCGGGAAGTTAGGCAGGAAGTGAGTGCCCAGCTTCACTTCGATATTGCAGCGCTTGGCGATTTCGACGGTGTTTTCGATGGCGTCGGGAATATCGCTGAACAGCTCGATCATTTCCTCGGCGCTTTTCAGGTATTGCTGATCGCTATAATTCTTCGAGCGCCGCGGATCGTCGAGGGCACGGCCCTCACCGATGCACACGCGGGTTTCGTGGGCGGCGAAGTCTTCCTGCTTGATGAAACGCACATCGTTGGTCGCCACCAGCGGCGCGCCGAGCTTGTCGGCGAGTGCAACGGCACCGTGCAGCTGTTCTTCATCGTTAGGGCGATTGGTGCGCTGGATTTCCAGATAGAAACGATCCGGGAATACCGCCATCCATTCGCGCGCCAAGGCTTCAGCTTCAGCCGGGTTGCCGCCGATCATGGCCATGCCGATCTCGCCTTCTTTGGCGGCGGACAGCATGATCAGGCCTTCGTTGGCTTCAGCAACCCACTCGCGCTCGACGATGATCATTCCGTTGCGCTGGCCTTCGATGAAGCCGCGCGAGATCAACTCGGTGAGGTTGCGATAGCCCTTGGCGTTCATCACCAACAGGCTGAGCCGGCTCAGCGGTGCGTCCGGGTCCTTGTTCGACAGCCACAGGTCGGCGCCGCAGATCGGCTTGATGCCCGCGCCCATGGTGTTTTTGTAGAATTTGACCAGGGAACACATGTTGTTCTGGTCGGTGACCGCGACCGCCGGCATGTTCATGGCCGTCAGTGCCTTGACCAGCGGCTTGATCCGCACCAGCCCGTCGACCAGGGAGTATTCAGTGTGCAGGCGTAGATGAACGAATGAAGCCGGCATAGTGATCCTGTCCAGTTACATAGAGACAACAAGGCCCGGATTGTACCGGGCCTCGAACAAAACATCAGCCTTGCGACTAAACCTGCGTCAGACCTTCCAGCGCTTCGTAAGCCAGACGCACCGGGGCGAACGAGCGCCGGTGAATCGGCGTCGGGCCAAGACGCGACAAGGCTTCCAGATGAACGGGCGTCGGGTAGCCTTTATGGCCGCCGATGCCGTAACCCGGATAGATCAATTCGAATGCAGCCATTTCGCGGTCGCGACTGACTTTGGCCAGAATCGACGCAGCAGCAATCGCCGGCACCTTGCCGTCGCCCTGCACCACCGCTTCGGCACGCATCGGCAGTTGCGGGCAGCGGTTGCCGTCGATCATCGCCAGTTTCGGCTGAATGTGCAGGCCGGCGACGGCGCGCTGCATGGCCAGCATGGTCGCGTGCAAGATGTTCAGCTCGTCGATTTCTTCCACTTCGGCGCGCGCAATACACCAGCTCAAGGACTTTTCGATGATTTCGTCGTAAAGCTTTTCGCGCTTGGCCTCAGTGAGTTTCTTCGAATCGTTGAGACCGAGGATCGGCCGGTTCGGATCGAGGATCACCGCCGCCGTCACCACCGCACCGCACAACGGGCCACGACCGACTTCATCAACGCCGGCCACCAGCTCTTCAACTTCGGCGACCAGGGTGAAATCCAGGCCCATCTGCATGCTTGTCTTGCTCATCGCGTTTGACCGATCAGGTTAAGGACGGCGTCCGCCGCCTGATTGGAGGCATCCAGCCGCAACGTGCGGTGGATCTCGTCGAAACCACGGGTCTGTTCTTCGCCACCTTCGATCAGTGGCGACAGGGTCTGTGCCAGCGCATCGACTGTCGCATCATCCTGCAACAATTCCGGGACCAGCAGGCGCTGGGCCAGCAGGTTCGGCAAGGACACGTACGGACTCTTGACCATGCGTTTGAGAATCCAGAACGTCAACGGCGCCAAGCGGTACGCCACCACCATCGGCCGCTTGTACAACAGCGCTTCGAGGGTCGCGGTGCCGGAGGCAATCAACACGGCATTGCACGCTGCCAGGGCCAGATGGGATTTGCCGTCGAGCAAGGTCACCGGCAGATCACGCCCGGCGAGCAGCTCTTCAAGTTGCGCGCGGCGTTCAGGGTTGGCGCACGGGATGACAAAGCGCAAACCCGGGTGCATCGCACGCAGACGTTCGGCGGTGTCGAGGAACAGCGCGCCCAGACGGGAGACTTCGCCGCCGCGACTGCCGGGCATCAACGCCACCAGCGGGCCGTCGGGCAGGCCCAGCTCGGCACGCGCCGCAGCGCGATCAGCTTCCAGCGGAATGGTATCGGCCAGCGTGTGGCCGACGAACCGCACCGGCACGCCCTTTTCTTCGTAAAATTTTGCTTCGAACGGCAGCAGCGTCAGCATCAGGTCGCAGCCTTCGCGAATCTTCAGCACACGCTTCTGCCGCCACGCCCACACCGACGGGCTGACGTAATGCACGGTCTTGATCCCGGCCTGACGCAGCTTGAGTTCGATATTGAGGTTGAAGTCCGGCGCGTCGATGCCGATGAACACATCCGGCTTCTCGGCGATCAGCGTCGCGATCAGGTCTTTGCGGCGCTTGAGCAATTCGCGCAAACGACCGAGGACTTCCACCAGGCCCATGACCGACAAGCGCTCCATGGGAAAGTAGGAAGTCAGGCCTTCAGCCTGCATCAACGGGCCACCGACGCCGATGAAATCGACCGCCGGATGCTGAGCCTTGAGCGCGCGCATGAGGCCGGCACCGAGAATGTCACCGGAAGCTTCACCCGCCACCAGCGCAATACGCAGATTGGCCATGATCAGCGCGTGATGCCGCGAGTCGACGACTGGATGGAGTCGCGGAATATCGCAACTTCCGGGTATTGCGCAGCAGGTTCAGCCAGTTCGGCCAGCGCCTGCTCAACCGTCAGACCTTGGCGATAGACGGTTTTGTAAGCGCGACGCAGGGTATGAATCGCGTCTTCGCTGAAACCGCGACGGCGCATGCCTTCGAAGTTCATGCTGCGCGCTTCGGCAGGGTTGCCGAACACGGTGACGAACGCAGGAACGTCCTTGCCGATCGCAGTGCCCATACCGGAAAAGCTGTGAGCGCCGATGTGGCAATACTGGTGAACCAAGGTGAATCCGGAAAGGATCGCCCAGTCATCCACGTGCACATGCCCGGCCAACGCGGTGTTGTTGACCAGAATGCAGTGATTGCCGATGACGCTGTCATGCCCGATGTGGGCATAAGCCATGATCAGGTTGTGATCGCCCAGCGTGGTTTCCGAACGGTCTTGCACGGTGCCACGGTGAATGGTCACGCCTTCACGGATGACGTTGTGGTCACCGATCACCAAGCGGGTTTCTTCACCCTTGTACTTCAGATCAGGCGTGTCTTCGCCTACCGAGGAAAACTGGTAGATGCGATTGTGCTTGCCGATGCGGGTCGGGCCTTTGAGGATTACATGCGGCCCGATCACGGTACCCTCGCCGATTTCCACACCTGCGCCGATGATCGACCACGGGCCGACCTCGACGCCATCAGCCAGAACGGCCGACGGATCGATGATTGCGCGAGGGTCAATCAAACTCATAGCTTGCGTTCCGCACAGATGATTTCAGCCGAGCAGACCGGCTTGCCATCGACCGAAGCCTGGCATTCGAACTTCCAGATCTGACGCTTGCAGCTGATGAACTTGGCTTCGAGGATCAACTGGTCGCCCGGCAATACTGGCTGGCGGAAGCGCAGCTTGTCGGAACCGACGAAGTAATACAGCGTGCCGTCGGCAGGCTTCACATCAAGCATTTTGAAACCGAGGATCCCGGCAGCCTGAGCCATCGCTTCGATGATCAGCACGCCCGGCATGATCGGGTGCGCCGGGAAGTGACCATTGAAGAACGGCTCATTGATGCTGACATTCTTGTAGGCGCGAATGCGCTTGCCTTCAGTGTCCAGTTCCACCACCCGATCCACCAGCAGGAACGGGTAACGGTGAGGCAGGTATTCGCGAATCTCGTTGATGTCCATCATTTCGGGGGGAAGCCTATGTAAAGATTGGGAGCGCGACTGACGCGCACTCCTCTAGCAAATCAAGGAGGCAGTCTAGAGGCTGTGCACACTTGATATGGAAATGGTATCAGCCATCTGATGAAGCATTGCCGTCAGGGGTCACTTCCCCTACGCGCTTTTCCAGCTGTTTCAAACGTCGCGCGATGTCATCGAGCTGACGGATGCGGGCCGCGCTTTTGCGCCATTCGGCCGCCGGTTGCATGGCTGTGCCGGAAGAATAGGCACCCGGCTCGGTAATCGAGTGAGTCACCATGGTCATCCCGGTCAGGAAAACGTTGTCGCAAATATCAATATGGCCCACCAGGCCAACACCGCCGGCCAGCATGCAATGCTTGCCGATTTTGGTGCTGCCGGAGATCCCGACGCAGGCCGCCATAGCAGTGTGATCACCGACCTGAACGTTGTGGGCGATCTGGATCTGGTTGTCGAGCTTCACGCCATTGCCAATGACGGTATCGGCCAGCGCGCCGCGGTCGATGGCGGTATTCACGCCAATCTCGACATCGTCGCCGATGGTCACGCCACCGATCTGGGCGATCTTCTGCCAGATACCTTTTTCGTTGGCGAAGCCGAAGCCTTCACCACCAAGCACGGCACCGGACTGGATCACCACACGCTTGCCGATACGCACATCGTGATACAGCGTCACGCGTGGGGCGAGCCAGCCGCCTTCACCGATTTCGCTGCGGGCACCAACAACGCAATGTGCGCCCAGTGTCACCTGCGCGCCAATTCGCGCACCGGCTTCGATCACCACAAAGGGGCCGATGCTGACGCTTGGATCAACCACCGCGTCCGGCGCAATCACCGCTGACGGATGGATACCCGCAGAGGCTTTTGGCTTCGGATCAAACAGGTGGGAGATGCGCGCGTACGCCAGGTAAGGATCAGGCACCACCAACGCATTACCGGCAAAACCTTCGGCGTCGGCCTCTTTGAGCAACAGTGCTGCCGCCTGCGAGCCCGTCAGGTATTTGCGATATTGAGGATTTGCCAGAAAGCTCAACTGAGCTGGGCCAGCCTCTTGCAAAGTGGCTAGCCCAGTAATTTGCTTCTCAGGGTCGCCACGCAGGGTGGCGCCGAGGAACTCGGCCAACTGGCCGAGCTTGATAGTCACGGTCATGGGTTACTTCAGCTGATTCATGCGCTCGATTACCTGGCGCGTGATGTCGTACTGAGGCTTGACATCGATCACTGCGCCACGCTCGAACACCAGGTCAAAACCACCTTTCTTGATGACTTCTTCCACTGCGCTATCCAGTTTCGGCTTCAGTTGCTTGAGCATTTCGCGGTCGGCAACGGCTTTGGCTTCGTTCAGTTCCTTGGACTGGAACTGAAAGTCACGGGCCTTTTGCTTGAATTCCAGCTCCAGGCGCTCGCGCTCACCTTGCTGCATTTTGTCGCCACCGGCCATCAGACGGTCCTGAATGCCCTTGGCGCTGCTTTCCAGCGTCTTCAGCTTGGTCAGTTGCGGACCGAACTTCTTCTCGGCATCAACGGCGTATTTCTTCGCCGCGTCGGATTCCAGCAAGGCCATCTGATAGTTCAGAACGGCAATTTTCATGTCGGCAAATGCCGGGCCTGCCACCATCAAGGAGGCCAGGAGAACCAATTGAGTCAACTTACGCACGATGCACTCCTACAAAATCCATTGTCGTTATCTTGGGTCAGACGCTTAGAACGTCTGGCCGAGGGAGAATTGGAACACTTGAGTATCAGCGTCATCCGGCTTCTTGACCGGCATGGCCAGCGCGAAGCTCAGAGGACCCAGTGCGGTGACCCAGGTCACGCCAACACCCACGGAACTGGCCATGTTGCTCAGGCTGATGTCGTTACACTTGGTGTTCGACGTCGAGCCATTCGCATTGGTAGTGTCCTTGCACTGCGAGTCAAATACGTTACCCACATCCCAGAATACCGAAGTGCGCAGGGAACGCTGGTCTTTTACGAATGGCAGCGGGAACAGAACCTCGACACCACCCTGGATCAGGACGTTACCACCGAACGGCAGTGGATCCTGGTCCGGGTCAGCCAGCGTGCCCGGGTTGGTACCACGGCTCGGCGTACTGCGCGGGCCGAGGGTACTGTCCTTGAAGCCACGAACCGAGTTGAAACCACCAGCATAGTAGTTTTCATAGAACGGCAAGCCGTCGGTCGAACCGTAACCGTCGCCATAACCCAATTCGGTGTGCAGACGCAGGGTGTAGTTCTCGCTGATCGGCTGGAACAGCTGACCGCGGTAATCAAGTTTGTAGAACGACAGGTCACTGCCAGGAATGGTGGATTCCAGAGTCAGGCTCTGGGAACGGCCACGGGTCGGCAACACGCCTTTGTTCAGGGTCGATTCGGACCAGCCGGCCGACGCCTTGAAGTTCAGGTACTTGTCGCCTTCCTTGTTAACGAAGTCGAAAATTTCGTCAACGGTATAGGTACCGGTCTTGATCGTGTCTTGTTGAGCGGACAGGCCGAAGGTCAGACGCGAAGTTTCGCTGATCGGGTAACCAACGTTCACGCCGGCACCCAGGCTGTCTACCGCATAGCTTGCTACGTCGACGTCGAGGTCTTTGTAGTCAGTGGTGCGATAGAACGCGTTGTAACCCAGGCTGACGCCATCGGCGGTCCAGTACGGGTCAACGTAGCCGAAGTTGTAGCGGCTCTGGTATTCGCTTCGGGTCAGGCCAACGCTGACGCGGTTACCGGTACCGAGGAAGTTGTTCTGGGTGATCGAACCACCAAGGATGAGACCGGCACTCTGGGCGAAACCGACGCTGGCGGTAATCGAACCGGAAGCCTGTTCTTCGACGGCGTAGTTCACGTCAACCTGATCGTCGACACCCGGAACAGCCGGGGTTTCAACGTTGACTTCTTTAAAGAAGCCCAGACGCTCAAGACGGGTTTTAGACTGGTCGATCAGGTAAGTCGAAGCCCAGCCGCCTTCCATCTGACGCATTTCACGACGCAGCACTTCGTCTTCGGACTTGGTGTTGCCACGGAAGTTGATGCGGTTGACGTAGGCACGCTTGCCCGGATCAACAGCGAACAGGATGTCTACAGTGTGATCATCATCGTGTGGCTGAGGTACGCCGTTGACGTTGGCGAAGGTGTAACCCTCATTACCCAGACGACGGGTGATCAGCTCGGATGTGGTAGTCATCAGCTTGCGCGAGAACACCTGCCCCTTCTGCACCAACAGCAGGGACTTGACCTGATCTTCAGGGACTTTCAGATCACCACTGAGCTTGACGTCACGAACGGTGTACTTCTCGCCCTCAGTGACGTTGACAGTGATGTAGACGTGCTTCTTGTCCGGGGTGATGGACACCTGGGTCGAAGCGATATCCATGTTGATATAGCCACGGTCCAGGTAGTAGGAACGCAGACGCTCCAGGTCACCGGACAGTTTTTCACGGGCGTACTTGTCATCGTTCTTGAAGAACGACAGCCAGTTGGTGGTTTTCAACTCGAACAGGTCGGTCAGGTCTTCCTCGGGGAAAACCGTGTTGCCTACCACGTTGATGTGCTGAATGGCCGCAACGGTGCCTTCGTTGATCTTCACCTTCAGGCCCACGCGGTTACGCGGCTGCGATACCACTTCGGTATCAACGGTAGCCGAGTAGCGACCTTGCGCGACGTACTGACGTTGCAGTTCGTTACGCACTCCCTCAAGGGTGGCACGCTGGAAGATCTCGCCTTCGGCCAGACCGGACTGTTTGAGACCTTTCATCAAGTCTTCAGTGGAGATCGCCTTGTTGCCTTCGATCTCGATACTGGCGACCGACGGGCGTTCAACGACCGTGATTACCAGAACGTTGCCTTCGCGGCCCAGCTGGATATCTTGAAAGAAACCGGTTTTGAACAACGCACGAGTGGATTCCACCAGGCGACGATCATCCGCCTGCTCACCGACGTTCAACGGCAAGGCACCAAAGACGCTACCCGCGGAGACCCGCTGGAGGCCATTGACGCGAATATCAGAGATAGTGAAGGACTCGGCGTGAACTTCGGCGATCATCAATACGGTGAGAACCGCAGTTAGCAGCAGACGTTTCATGAAGTCCTTTCTTATTCCAACTGGCAATAAACAAACTGCCGCAAAATGCGGCAGATTCGCAATTCAGCGAAGCGTTACAGACGACCCAGATCGTTGACCAGAGCAAGCAACATCACCCCGACCACCAAACTGATACCGATCTGTATCCCCCAACCTTGCACCCGATCCGACAAGGGACGACCACGCGCCCACTCGATCAGATAAAACAACAAATGCCCCCCATCCAGTACAGGAATGGGCAGCAAATTCAGAACGCCCAAGCTAATACTCAGATAAGCAAGGAAATTCAGGAAATCAGCGACGCCCGACTGGGCAGAAGCGCCCGCCACTTTAGCAATGGTTATCGGTCCACTCAAGTTTTTTACCGAGAGCTCGCCGAACAGCATTTTCTTCAGTGAATCGAGCGTCAGAATGCTCATGGTCCAAGTGCGACGGGCACCCTCGCCAATTGCAGCCAACGGCCCGTAACTGACCTCGCGGATCATCTCCGGTGGCCAGTCGACAGCTTTTACGCCCGCCCCCAGATATCCGCTGGGCGATTTGCTTTCACCGCGCGCTGCCAGGGTCACAGGGACGTCGATTTGAGCATTGTCGCGCTCGATACGCAGCATGATTTTGGTATCAGGACGCGTACGTACCGTATCAACCACTTGCTGCCAGTCATTCAACGCCTGACCGTCGAGCGCCAACAGACGATCGCCGGTCTTCAAGCCGGCCGCCTGGGCCGGACCTTTCGGATCAAGTTCGGCGAGTACCGGCGGCAAGGCCGGGCGCCACGGGCGAATCCCCAGGGAGCGGATCGGATCCGGCTCATCTGCGCCTTTGAGCCAGTTATCCAGCTTCAGCTCACGCGGCGAATCGACAGTCGTGCCCTGTTCGCGCACCAGCAACTGCAGGGAACCGCTTTCACCAAGGCGCCGGACCAATTGCAGATTGACGGCAGCCCAACCGGTAGTCGGCTCCCCATCGACAGCAACAATTTCCTGACCAGCGTTCAAACCGGCAGTGGCGGCGATACTGCCGGATTCAACTGCACCAATGACCGGGCGAATCTGCTCGCTGCCGAGCATGGCCAATACCCAAAAGAACACCAACGCCAACAGGAAGTTGGCAATCGGGCCGGCGGCAACAATGGCGATACGCTGACGCACGGATTTGCGGTTGAATGACTGGTCAAGCTGATCGACTGGCACTTCGCCTTCGCGCTCATCGAGCATCTTGACGTAGCCACCCAACGGTATCGCCGCGATTACAAATTCGGTGCCTTGCTTGTCATGCCAGCGCAGCAACGGCATGCCGAAGCCTACGGAAAAGCGCAGAACCTTGACGCCACAGCGACGCGCGACCCAGAAATGGCCGAATTCGTGAAAGGTGACCAGCACACCCAAGGCGATCAGGGTGCCGGCAATCATATAGAGCGCGCTCATCTACTTTCTCCGCAATCCTGTTCAGTGCCGCGTGTAGCCATTGTGTTGCAAATTTTATCGAGCGTGACGCTTCAACCATTGCTCAGCCAGGACTCGCGCCTTGGCATCAGCCGTAAACACGGCCTCGAGATCTGCCAATGCAACAACCGGCTCGAGGCTCAAGACTTCCTCGATGATACTCGCGATTTCCAGGTAACGGACCCGTCCGTCGAGAAACGCCGCCACCGCCACTTCATTGGCCGCATTGAGCATCGCCGGAGCGCTGTCGCCAGCCTCGGCAGCTTGCCGCGCCAGACGCAGGCAAGGGAAGCGTTCTTCATCCGGCGCCTCGAAATCCAGACGCGCGACGGCGAACAGATCCAGTGGTGCTACACCGGAATCAATGCGCTCCGGCCAGGCCAGGGCATTGGCAATCGGCGTACGCATATCGGGATTGCCCAACTGCGCCAGTACCGAACCGTCGACATAATCGACCAGCGAGTGAATCACGCTCTGCGGGTGAATCACCACCTCGACCTGCGAAGGCTTTGCATCGAACAACCAACAAGCCTCGATCAGCTCAAGACCTTTATTCATCATGCTGGCCGAATCGACCGAAATCTTGCGCCCCATGGACCAGTTCGGGTGCGCACACGCCTGATCAGGTGAAACATGCGCCAATTCACTCATGGGCGTCTGTCGGAACGGACCACCAGAGGCTGTGAGTAAAATCCGACGGACACCGACCGAGCTCAATCCACGAGCAAAATCCGGTGGCATGCACTGGAAAATCGCGTTGTGTTCGCTGTCGATCGGCAGCAGCACTGAACCGCTCTTGCGCACCGCTTGCATGAACAAGGCGCCGGACATCACCAGCGCCTCTTTATTGGCCAGAAGAATCTTCTTGCCTGCTTCAACGGCCGCCAAGGTCGGACGCAGCCCTGCTGCACCCACGATTGCTGCCATCACCGCATCGACTTCCGGAGCAGCAGCAACCTGACACAGGCCCTCTTCCCCTACCAATACGCGGGTCGGCAAACCGGCGGCACGCAAATCGTCCTGCAAACTGCGCGCGGCAGCTGCCTCGGGCACCACAGCGAATTGCGGCACGTGGCGCACGCACAAGGCGAAAAGCTCGCTCAAACGCGTGAAACCACTCAACGCGAAAACCTGATAACGCTCAGGATGACGGGCAATGACATCAAGCGTGCTCAGGCCGATCGAGCCCGTCGCACCCAAAACGGTAATCTGTTGTGGGCGACTCACGGTGCAGCCATCCACAGCAGCACGGCGAATACCGGAATGGCCGCGGTCAGACTGTCGATACGATCAAGCACGCCGCCATGACCGGGCAGCAGATTACTGCTGTCCTTGATACCGGACTGACGCTTGAACATGCTTTCGGTCAGATCGCCAACCACGGAGATGAAGACGATCAGCGCAGCGCCAATCAAGCCTTTAAGCAACTCGGCGACGGTCCAGTCGCGGACAAACGCGACAATGGCGGTAATCAGCAGACTCAGCACCAGACCACCGTACACGCCTTCCCAGCTTTTCCCCGGACTGACTTGCGGGGCGAGCTTGCGCTTGCCGAATTTGCGCCCGGAGAAGTAAGCACCAATATCGGCACCCCAGACCAAGACCATCACCGCCATGATCAGCCAGTTACCCAGCGGGTACTGCTTGATCTGCACCAGACCTTGCCAGGCCGGCAACAGAATCAGCAAGCCAATGACCAGTTTGGTGGCAGCCGTGGACCAATGCTCGCTGGAACGCGGATATGTCAGCACCAGATAAGTCGCCACCGCCCACCAGAGCACCGAAGCCCCCAGCACCCAAGGTGCCAGGCCCGGCAGCACATACATGACGAACAACATCAATGCGACGACCGCGGCATACCCGACGCGGAACGATTGAGCGGTAAAGCCCGCCAGACGCGCCCATTCCCAGGCGCCCAGACTCACGACCAGACCGATGAACAGGGCAAAACCCGAACCTTCGAGCAGGAAAAAACCGCACAAGGCGATCGGCAGCAGGATCAGCGCAGTGATGATTCGTTGTTTAAGCATTAAACCCGGGCTCCAGCTTCGACCTGTTCGCTCGTTTTACCGAAGCGACGCTGGCGCGAAGCGAAATCGGCCAGCGCATTACGCATGGCATCGTGTTTGAAGTCCGGCCAGAACAGGTCGGAGAAGTACAACTCGGCGTAAGCCAGTTGCCACAGCAAGAAGTTGCTGATGCGGTGTTCGCCACCGGTACGGATGCACAGGTCCGGCAATGGCAGATCGCCGGTCGCCAGACAGGTTTGCAACAGATCCGGGGTGATGTCTTCCGGGCGCAGGTGCCCGGCCTGGACTTCACGCGCCAGACGCTGGGCAGCCTGTGCAATATCCCACTGACCGCCATAATTGGCGGCGATCTGCAGGATGAAACGGTCGGCACCGGCCGTCATCGCTTCAGCTTCACGCATTGCTGCCTGAAGCTCCGGATGAAAGCGTGAACGATCGCCGATGATGCGCAGGCTGATGTTGTTGTCGTTGAGGCGCTTGGCCTCACGACGCAATGCCTTGAAGAACAGATCCATCAAGGCACTGACTTCATCGGCCGGGCGCTGCCAGTTTTCACTGGAAAACGCGAACAGGGTGAGCACCTCGACCTTGGCCTCGGCGCACACCTCGATGACGGCCCGCACAGCATCCACGCCCGCTTTATGCCCGGCGACACCCGGCATAAAGCGTTTTTTCGCCCAGCGATTGTTGCCATCCATGATGATCGCGACATGGCGCGGCACCGCGGACGGCGCAGTCTGCTTGGTCTTGTCCATTAAAAGCTCGAACCTTATACGGCCATCAGATCCGCTTCTTTTTGCTTGGTAGCCGCGTCGATATCAGCTTCAGCCTTGTCGGTGATTTTCTGAATATCGGCAGCAGCACGACGCTCTTCGTCTTCGCTGATTTCTTTGTCTTTGACCAGCTTCTTCAGCTCACCCAAGGCATCACGACGAATGTTGCGCACGGCAACTCGCGCGTCTTCGGCGGCACTGCGCGCCTGCTTGGTGAAGCCCTTGCGGGTTTCTTCAGTCAGGGCCGGCATGGAGATCAGCAACAACTCGCCCAGGTTGGTCGGGTTGAGGTTCAGGCCAGCGCTCTGGATTGCCTTGTCGACTGCGGCGAGCATGTTGCGCTCGAACGCAACGACTTGCAGGGTACGCGAGTCCTTAACGGTGATGTTCGCCACTTGAGTGATGGAGGTGTCTGCGCCGTAGTACGGCACCATCACGCTACCCAGAATGCTTGGGTGAGCCTTGCCGGTACGAATCTGACCAAAGGCGTGGGTCAGAGAGTCCAGGGATTTCTGCATGCGCTCTTGAGCGTCTTTTTTGATTTCGTTGATCATTGTTGACCTTCCTCGATCAGGGTGCCTTCAGCGCCGCCATGGACGATGTTCAGCAGGGCACCGGGCTTGTTCATGTTGAATACGCGCAGCGGCATCTTGTGGTCGCGGCACAGGCAAATAGCGGTCAGATCCATCACACCCAGCTTGCGATCCAGTACTTCATCATAAGTCAGATGATCGAACTTCTCGGCATGCGGGTCTTTGAACGGGTCAGCGGTGTAGACGCCATCGACCTTGGTCGCCTTGAGCACGACATCGGCATCGATTTCGATTGCACGCAGGCAGGCTGCCGAATCCGTGGTGAAGAACGGATTACCGGTACCGGCCGCGAAAATCACCACGTCTTTGGAGTTCAGGTGGCGCATGGCTTTGCGGCGATCATAGTGATCGGTCACGCCCACCATGGAAATGGCCGACATCACGATGGCCGAGATATTGGCACGCTCCAGCGCGTCGCGCATGGCCAGGGCGTTCATCACAGTGGCCAGCATGCCCATGTGGTCACCTGTCACCCGATCCATACCGGCTTTGCTCAACGCTTCGCCACGGAACAGGTTGCCACCACCGATCACCAGACCGACCTGTACGCCGATGCCGACCAGTTGGCCGACTTCCAGCGCCATCCGATCCAGCACTTTTGGATCGATCCCGAACTCTTCCGAGCCCATCAGGGCCTCGCCGCTAAGCTTGAGTAGAATGCGTTTATAGCGAGCCTGATAACCACTGCCCTGCTGAGCCATTGCGAATCTCTCCTGCGGCGTATTTAAAAATTCTTTGCGAGCTGTTTACAGCTGGCGTTCACTCTAGCTTGGCGCTGCTTCAGCGCCATCGGAACACGGCTTTGTAAGTCAGTTCCAAGTGGAAACCAATTAAAAATTGGCAACCCCATCTGAAAAGAGGCTGCGCGCGTAAGCGGGCAGCCTCTTTCGGGCGACAGTTGAAAAACCGTCTTATTGCTTGGCGGCAGCCAGCTGGGCAGCAACTTCTTCAGCGAAGTTGTCGACCGGCTTCTCGATGCCTTCGCCTACTTTGTAGTAAGTGAAGGAAACGATTTCTGCGCCGCCTTTCTTGGCCAGCTCGCCAACCTTGATTTCAGGGTTCTTGACGAACGCCTGCTCAACCAGGCTTGCTTCTGCCAGGAACTTGCTGATACGGCCTTTGACCATGTTCTCAACAATGTTTTCTGGCTTGCCTTTGATCTTCTCTTCGTTCAGCTGCAGGAACACAGCTTTTTCACGCTCGATCGCTTCAGCCGAAACTTGCGAAGGCAGCAGGAACTCAGGGTTGCTGGCAGCAACGTGCATCGCGATGTCTTTGGCCAGCTCGACGTCACCGCCTTTCAGAGCCACAACAACACCGATCTTGTTGCCGTGCAGGTACGAACCTACAACGTCGCCTTCGATACGGGTCAGACGACGGATGTTGACGTTCTCGCCTACTTTGGCAACCAGTGCTTCACGAGCAGCTTCTTGCGAAGCGATCAGCGGAGCAGCGTCGGTCAGCTTGTCAGCGAAGGCTTTTTCAACGCTGGCAGCAACGAAGTTTTTGAAGTCGTCTTGCAGGGCCAGGAAGTCGGTCTGCGAGTTCACTTCCAGGATAACGGCAGCTTTACCGTCGTCCTTGATTGCGATTGCGCCTTCAGCGGCAACGTTGCCAGCCTTTTTCGCAGCCTTGATCGCGCCCGAAGCACGCATGTCATCAATGGCTTTTTCGATGTCGCCGTCAGCCTTTTCCAGGGCTTTCTTGCAGTCCATCATGCCTTCGCCGGTACGCTCGCGCAGTTCTTTAACCAACGCTGCAGTAATTGCTGCCATTTTCAAATTCCTCTTGGATAGGTTTTCAACCATTCCACCCGATCGAACGGGCGTTCAATTCGTCCCGAGCCCCACCTTGTAGCTGCTGCACGTTACAGGAGCTGTAGCTGCGCCGCCGACAAATGGTTTTCGAGGTGGCAAAAAGGGGGCCAAGCCCCTTTTTGCTTACTGAGTCAACGCCAGGGCGTTAATTACTCAGCTGCAGCCTGAGTTTCTTCAGCTGCGAATTCTACAGTGCCGCCAGCAACATTGTTGCGACCACGGATCACCGCGTCAGCCATCGAACCCATGTACAGCTGGATAGCGCGGATTGCGTCATCGTTGCCTGGGATGATGTAGTCAACGCCTTCCGGGCTGCTGTTGGTGTCGACAACGCCGATTACCGGGATGCCCAGCTTGTTGGCTTCGGTGATCGCGATGCGCTCGTGGTCAACGTCGATCACGAACAGTGCGTCTGGCAGACCGCCCATGTCCTTGATGCCGCCCAGCGAACGATCCAGCTTTTCCAAGTCACGGGAGCGCATCAGCGCTTCTTTCTTGGTCAGCTTGGCGAAAGTACCGTCTTCGGCTTGAACTTCAAGGTCACGCAGACGCTTGATGGAAGCACGAATGGTTTTGAAGTTGGTCAGCATGCCGCCCAACCAGCGGTGATCGACGTACGGCGAACCGCAACGTGCTGCTTCTTCAGCAACGATCTTGCCAGCGGAACGCTTGGTGCCGACGAACAGAATCTTGTTTTTGCCCTGGGCCAGACGCTCTACGAAAGTCAGAGCTTCGTTGAACATTGGCAGGGTTTTTTCAAGGTTGATGATGTGAATCTTGTTACGCGCGCCGAAAATGTACTTACCCATTTTCGGATTCCAGTAACGGGTTTGGTGACCGAAGTGCACACCGGCCTTCAGCATATCGCGCATGTTGACTTGGGACATGATAGTTCCTTAATAAGTCGGGTTTGGCCTCCACGTATCCCAATGACCAACCAGTGGCATAAAGCCAAAAGCACCCAGGTCATCGTGTCGACACGTGTGTGGATTTAAGCTTTTCGGGGTATCCCCGGAAAGCGGCGCATTTTATACCACAGGGTGCGCAGAAACGGAACCCGGAATCTGTATTCGCACCAAGGACATGGGCGCAGCCCCCTTGGAATCGGCCCCGAACGCACCATTGTATAGAGAGAAGCGATGCACGCGGGCGCTGAATTGCGCCGTGCGTCTGTTAGAATCGCGTTTTTCAGGGTCGCCAATCGAACACTCGCCACCCTATTCGTATCAGCAAGCGCCGCCGAGCGCAGAGAGAGCCTGTATGACCGTCAACCTCAAAACTCCCGAGGACATCGCTGGCATGCGCGTCGCCGGCAAACTGGCCGCCGATGTGCTGGAAATGATTGCCGAACATGTCAAACCGGGCGTCACCACCGATGAGCTGAACCAGATCTGCCACGACTACATCGTCAACGTGCAGCAAGCCATCCCTGCCCCGCTCAACTACAAGGGCTACCCGAAGTCGATCTGCACCTCGATCAACCATGTGGTCTGCCATGGCATCCCGAACGACAAGCCGCTGAAAAACGGTGACACCCTGAATATCGACGTCACCGTGATCAAGGACGGTTACCACGGCGACACCAGCCGCATGTTCCACGTCGGCGAAGTGCCGGTCTGGGCCGAGCGTCTGTCGCAGATCACCCGAGGAATGCATGTACAAGGCGATCGAGATCGTCAAACCCGGCTGCCGCCTCGGCGACATCGGCGAAGTGATCCAGAAGCACGCCGAGAAGAACGGCTTCTCCGTGGTTCGCGAGTTCTGCGGTCACGGCATCGGCAAGGTCTTCCACGAAGAGCCGCAGATCCTCCACTACGGCCGCGCGGGCACCGGCATGGAACTGAAGGCCGGCATGACCTTCACCATCGAGCCGATGATCAACCAAGGCAAGGCCGACACCAAAGTACTGGGCGACGGCTGGACCGCGATCACCAAGGATCGCAAGCTCTCGGCACAGTGGGAACACACCCTGCTGGTCACCGACACCGGCTACGAGATCTTCACCCTGCGCGCCGATGACACCATCCCGCGCGTCTCGGCCTGATCCACACAACGCTCCCAGCCTTATAGAAGGAAAGCCAATCGATGCCGCAGGTGGATCCCGAACTCTTCGACCGCGGCCAGTTCCAGGCTGAACTGGCCCTGAAAGCGAGTCCTATCGCGGCGTTCAAGAAGGCGATCCGCCAGGCTCGCGAGGTGCTCGACACGCGTTTTCGCAATGGCCGCGACATCCGCCGCCTGATCGAAGACCGCGCCTGGTTCGTCGACAACATCCTGCAAAAGGCCTGGGAGCAGTTCAACTGGAGCGAAGACGCCGACATCGCGCTGGTCGCGGTCGGCGGCTACGGTCGCGGTGAGCTGCACCCTTATTCCGATATCGATCTGCTGATCCTGCTGGACAGCGCCGACCACGAAGTTTTCCGCGACTCCATCGAGCGTTTTCTGACGCTGCTGTGGGACATCGGCCTGGAAGTCGGTCAGAGTGTGCGCTCAGTCGATGAATGCGCCGAAGAGGCCCGTGCTGACCTGACCGTCGTCACCAACCTGATGGAAAGCCGCACCATCTGCGGTCCCGAGCGTCTGCGTCAGCGCATGCTCGATGTCACCAGCACCGCGCACATGTGGCCGGCCAAAGAGTTCTTCCTGGCCAAGCGCGCCGAGCAAAAAGCCCGTCACCACAAATACAACGACACCGAATACAACCTGGAACCCAACGTCAAAGGCTCGCCCGGCGGCCTGCGGGATATCCAGACGATTCTGTGGGTGGCCCGGCGTCAATACGGCACCCTGAACCTGCGCGCCCTCGCCGGCGAAGGCTTCCTGGTCGAAAGCGAAAACGCCCTGCTCGCCTCCTCTCAGGAATTCCTCTGGAAAGTGCGCTACGCCCTGCACATGCTGGCGGGCCGCTCGGAAGACCGCTTGCTGTTCGATCATCAGCGCACCATCGCCGGATTGCTCGGCTTTGAAGGCGACGACGCCAAACAGGCCGTCGAAAACTTCATGCAGCAATATTTCCGTGTGGTGATGAGCATTGCCCAGCTCAGCGACCTGATCATCCAGCACTTCGAGGAAGTCATTCTCGCGCCGGAAGACGAAGCTGCGCCGCAGCCGATCAACTCACGCTTCCAGTTGCACGACGGTTATATCGAGGCACGCAACGACAACGTGTTCCGCCGCACGCCATTCGCCATGCTCGAGATCTTCGTGCTGATGGCCCAGCAGCCGGAAATCAAAGGTGTGCGCGCCGATACCATTCGTCTGCTGCGGGAAAACCGTCACCTGATCGACGACAACTTCCGCAACGATATCCGTAACACCAGCCTGTTCATCGAGCTGTTCAAGTGCAAGATCGGCATCCACCGCAACCTGCGCCGGATGAACCGTTACGGCATTCTCGGGCGTTATCTGCCAGAGTTCGGTTTTATCGTCGGGCAGATGCAGCACGACCTGTTCCACATCTATACGGTCGATGCGCACACGCTTAACCTGATCAAGCACCTGCGCAAATTGCAGTACACCCAGGTCTCGGAGAAATTTCCGCTGGCCGCCAAACTCATGGCCAAACTGCCTAAGCCCGAACTGATCTACATGGCGGGCCTGTACCACGACATCGGTAAAGGCCGGCATGGCGATCACTCGGAGATCGGCGCAGTCGATGCCGAGGCGTTCTGCCAGCGTCATCAGTTGCCGGTGTGGGATAGCCGTCTGATTGTCTGGCTGGTGCAGAACCATCTGGTGATGTCGACCACCGCGCAGCGCAAGGACTTGTCCGACCCGCAAGTGATTCACGACTTTGCCCTGGCCGTTGGCGATGAAACCCGCCTCGACTATCTCTACGTGCTGACCGTGGCCGACATCAACGCGACCAACCCGACACTGTGGAACTCGTGGCGCGCCAGCCTGTTGCGCCAGCTCTACACCGAGACCAAGCGCGCCTTGCGCCGTGGCCTGGAAAACCCGGTGGACCGCGAAGAGCAGATCCGCCAGACCCAAAGCGCCGCGCTGGATATTCTGGTGCGTGGTGGCACCGACCCGGACGACGTCGAGCAGTTGTGGGCGCAATTGGGCGATGACTATTTCCTGCGCCACACCGCCGGCGACGTGGCCTGGCACAGCGATGCGATCCTGCAGCAACCGGTCGATGGCGGGCCGCTCGTACTGATCAAGGAAACCACCCAGCGCGAGTTCGAGGGTGGCACGCAGATCTTCATTTATGCACCGGACCAGCATGATTTTTTCGCCGTGACCGTGGCGGCGATGGATCAGCTCAACCTGAACATTCACGACGCCCGGGTCATCACCTCGAGCAGCCAGTTCACCCTCGACACCTACATTGTGCTCGACAACGAAGGCGAATCCATCGGCGACAACCCGGCACGGGTCAAGCAGATCCGCGAAGGCCTGACCGAAGCCCTGCGCAACCCGGACGATTACCCGACGATCATCCAGCGCCGCGTGCCGCGTCAGCTCAAGCATTTCGCCTTTGCGCCGCAGGTCACCATCCACAACGATGCGCAGCGTCCGGTGACCGTGCTGGAATTGACCGCCCCTGATCGCCCGGGCCTGCTGGCACGGATCGGCGGGATTTTCCTCGAGTTCGACCTGTCGCTACAGAACGCCAAGATTGCGACCCTCGGCGAGCGCGTGGAGGACGTCTTCTTCATCACCGACGCCCACAACCAGCCCTTGTCCGACCCGTTGCTGTGCAGCCGTTTGCAGGATGCGATCGTTGAGCAACTGAGCGTCAATCAGGAACCCGATATCAAACTGTCGCGCCTCAGTATTTGATGGCGCCCCGGATTCAAATGGCTTTGCACGAGACCCAGCCCCAATGAACAACGCTCTGAACCAGCTCCAGCCGTACCCGTTCGAAAAGCTCCGCGCCCTGCTCGGCACCGTGACCCCGAACCCGGACAAACGCCCGATCGCCCTGTCGATCGGCGAGCCGAAACATCGCTCGCCAAGCTTTGTCGCCGAAGCGCTGGCCAACAGTCTGGATCAGATGGCCGTCTACCCGACCACCCTCGGTATCCCCGCCCTGCGCGAAGCCATCGCCGGCTGGTGCGAGCGTCGTTTCGGCGTACCAAGCGGCTGGATCGATCCGGCGCGCAACGTGTTGCCGGTCAATGGCACCCGTGAAGCGCTGTTCGCGTTCACCCAGACCGTGGTCAACCGTGGCGACGATGCGTTGGTGGTCAGCCCGAACCCGTTCTACCAGATCTACGAAGGCGCCGCGTTCCTCGCCGGGGCCAAGCCGCACTACCTGC
Organism: Pseudomonas sp. H1_D05; assembly: GCF_054682705.1. NCBI lineage: Bacteria > Pseudomonadati > Pseudomonadota > Gammaproteobacteria > Pseudomonadales > Pseudomonadaceae > Pseudomonas > Pseudomonas sp. H1_D05. Next base: position 3,164,648 of record NZ_CP162825.1, on the reverse strand, counting down.
CGTGCCTGGACGAGAACGGCTTCAACCCGGATTTCGATGCCGTTTCGCCGGACATCTGGAAACGTTGCCAGATCCTGTTCCTCTGCTCGCCGGGCAACCCGACCGGCGCGCTGATCCCGGTCGACACGCTGAAAAAGCTGATCGCCCTGGCCGATGAATACGATTTCGTGATCGCCGCCGACGAGTGCTACAGCGAGTTGTACTTCGACGAACAAACCCCACCGCCGGGCCTGCTGACTGCCTGTGTTGAACTGGGTCGCAAGGATTTCAAGCGTTGCGTGGTGTTTCACAGCCTGTCCAAGCGTTCCAACCTGCCGGGCCTGCGCTCTGGCTTTGTTGCCGGCGATGCCGACATCCTCAAGGGCTTCCTGCTGTATCGCACCTACCACGGCTGCGCGATGCCGGTACAAACGCAACTGGCCAGCGTGGCGGCGTGGAATGACGAAGTGCATGTGCGCGCCAACCGTGCGCTGTACCGCGAGAAATTCGATGCGGTGCTGGAGATCCTCAGCCCGGTAATGGACGTGCAGCGTCCGGATGGCAGCTTCTATCTGTGGCCGAACGTGCAAGGTGATGACGCCGCATTCTGCCGCGACCTGTTTGAGCAAGAGCACGTGACCGTGGTGCCGGGTTCGTATCTGTCCCGTGATGTCGATGGCGTCAACCCGGGCGCAGGCCGTGTACGCATGGCGCTGGTTGCCCCCCTGGCCGAATGCGTCGAAGCCGCCGAACGGATTCGCGCCTTCATCACTCGCCAGCAGTAATCATCAAGAGTCCGCACCAGCCATCTGGTGCGGACTCTTGCTGGGTTATTTGACCTTCCCCAGATTGGCCTCACTCAAATCCAGATCGGCCAACACTTCTCTGAGGACGTCATCACCTATCTGGTGATGACGACTGAGGCTATAGAGTTCCAGACGCTGTGCCCTGAGCGCTTTCAGGCGCATGCGCCGCTCGAGTAAATCCATCTGAAACGCGAGGGCCTGCGCTTCGGCGGAATCGTTGAAGACATCCAGTTGATGACGATATTCGGACATGATCCGCGCCTTCAACTCGGCGGACAAAGCGGCCTGAGCAGCGTCCTGCGGAGTGGTTTCCTCTGTCTCGAGCGCATGAATCGCCGCTTCCGCGGTTTTGCGCCAGGCATCGCGCACTTCCTGGCGCCGCTTGTCGTCCGGGCTTTTTTCGATGCCGCGCAACAGCAGAGGCAGCGCGATGCATGCCGAAATCAGCGACAGCAGAATCACCCCGGCGGCGATGAAGATCAGCAGATCACGCTCGGGAAACGCGTCCGTCCCCATCAACATCGGCACCGACATCACGCCGGCCAGCGTTACTGCACCGCGCACACCGCCGACAGTCAGCAGCCAGCAGGAGCGCGCGGTCGGGACTTGCGTCAGCTCGCCCTTGCCGCGCAAGCGTCGCAACAGCACCGATAGACGCCAGATGCTCTGCACCCAGACAAACCGCAACAACACCAGCGCAAGAAAAATCGCCACGACATCGAGGCAGCGATAGAACAACGTCGGCCACAACGTCGGCTCGTGACTGACCACAGCTTTGATGATGTCCGGCAACTGCAGGCCGAGCAGGAGGAAAATCAAACCGTTGAAAGCGAACTCCAGCAGCGACCAGACGCTGCGATTGAGCAAGCGGGTGCTGGTCTGCCGAGGCAACAGATCAAGCCAGCTCTGCATCATCCCCGCCGCCACGGCCGAGAGAATGCCCGAGACGCCAAGACGCTCGGCCAACACATAAGCCGCGAACGGCAGCAACAACATGAACACCACGTGCGTCGCCGGATCATCCCAGCCACGGGCAATCATCCACGCCCGCAAGCGCCCGACCAGCCAGCTCAAGGCCACACCGACCGCCAACCCGCCGAGCGCCACCAGGACGAAAGTCAGGCTGGCATTGGTCAGCGAGAACACGCCTGTGATGGCCGCCACCAGGGCGAACTTGAACGTCACCAGACCGGAGGCATCGTTCATCAGCGCCTCGCCCTGCAATATATGCATCAACGGGGTCGGCAAGCGGTTTTGTGAAATGGCCGACACCGCCACAGCGTCCGTCGGCGACAACACTGCCGCCAGGGCGAAGGCCACCGGCAGCGGAATTGACGGCAACAGCCAATGAATGAAGTAGCCGGCGCCGACCACGGTAAACAGTACCAGCCCGACGGCCAGTGTCAGAATCGGCCCGCGCAGTTGCCAGAACTCACGCTTGGGCATGCGCCAGCCATCGGAAAACAACAAGGGCGGCAGGAACAGAAACAGGAATAATTCGGGATCGAGGGCCACGTGCAGACCCAGGGTCGGCCAGGCGAGCAAGGCGCCGGCGGCGATCTGCACCAATGGCAGCGGCAACGGGATGACCCGTCCGACCAGCCGCGAGACGCTGACCAGCATCAGCAGGATCAGGACGGTGTAAGCAGTTTGCATATAGCGGAAATCTCAGACAATCGACAGCGTTGAACTGCCATATTAGCCGCTTAGGATGCGTCTGACCGTTGCACCTATGTCGCAGCCTGGAACACCGCCCATTGTGGGAGCGAGCCTGCTCGCGAATGCGGTCGTTCATCGAACAGAGATATTGACTGACAGGGCCTCTTCGCGAGCAAGCTCGCTCCCACAGGGTTTTGCATTACCAAATCGACCTGAGGCGCCGCGAACCGGTTTGGTCATGGCATAATCCGACACCATTTTTCTCCAGCACCTGTAAAGGGGGCGATTCCTTGACCGTTTCAAGTAAAACGTTGCACCTTTTCGGCATCAAAGCCTGCGACACCATGAAGAAGGCGCGCACCTGGCTCGATGAACACGCTGTCAGCTACGACTTTCACGATTACAAAACCGCCGGCATCGACCGTGAACACCTGACCCAATGGTGTGACGAACACGGCTGGCAAACGGTGTTGAACCGCGCAGGCACGACCTTTCGCAAACTCGACGACGAACGCAAAGCCGATCTCGACCAGTCGAAAGCCATCGAACTGATGCTCGCTCAACCCTCGATGATCAAGCGCCCGGTGCTCGATCTCGGTGACCGAACCCTGATTGGCTTCAAGCCAGACATCTACGCGGCCGCGCTCAAATAAGCAGCCCGTCACTTATTGCTAGAGGTATTCACATGTCCAACTCCCTGTTCAGCATCGCCTTTGGTGTCGGCACTCAGAACCGTCAAGGCGCCTGGCTGGAAGTGTTCTACGCCCAGCCACTGCTCAATCCGTCGGCCGAACTGGTCGCTGCCGTTGCACCGATCCTCGGTTACACCGCAGGCAATCAGGCCATCACCTTCACCACCGCGCAGGCTGCGCAACTGGCTGAAGCCGTGAAAGGCATCGACGCCGTACAAGGCAAGCTGCTGACGCGTCTGGCCGAGAGCCACAAGCCGCTGGTCGCCACCCTGCTGGCCGAAGACGCGCAACTGACCTCGACACCTGAGGCTTACCTCAAGCTGCATCTGCTGTCGCACCGTCTGGTCAAGCCGCACGGCGTGAGCCTGGCCGGGATCTTCCCGCTGCTGCCGAACGTAGCGTGGACCAGCCAAGGCGCCATCGACCTGAGCGAACTGGCGGAAATGCAACTGGAAGCCCGTCTGCGTGGTGAGCTGCTGGAAGTGTTCTCGGTGGACAAGTTCCCGAAAATGACCGACTACGTGGTACCGGCTGGCGTGCGCATCGCTGACGCCGCGCGTCTGCGTCTGGGTGCTTACGTGGGCGAAGGCACCACCGTGATGCACGAAGGCTTCATCAACTTCAACGCCGGCACCGAAGGCCCGGGCATGATCGAAGGCCGCGTTTCCGCTGGCGTATTCGTCGGCAAGGGCTCGGACCTGGGCGGCGGTTGCTCGACCATGGGCACCCTGTCGGGCGGCGGCAACATCGTGATCAAGGTCGGCGAAGGCTGCCTGATCGGCGCCAACGCCGGTATCGGTATCCCGTTGGGCGACCGCAACACCGTTGAGTCGGGCCTGTACGTGACGGCCGGCACCAAGGTTGCCCTGCTGGACGAACACAACAATCTGGTTAAAGTTGTGAAAGCGCGTGAGCTGGCCGGTCAGACCGACCTGCTGTTCCGTCGCAATTCGGAAACCGGTGCTGTGGAGTGCAAAACCCACAAATCGGCGATCGAACTGAACGAAGCGCTGCACGCTCACAACTAAGCAGCACATTGATAACCTGCGGGAGCGAGCTTGCTCGCGAAGCTTTTGGCGTCCTCAAGGACGCCTTCGCGAGCAAGCTCGCTCCCACAGGGTCAGGCGTATACACATGATGATTCCCTCCCCGTGGCGTGCCGATTTCCCGGCCATCGCCGCGTTGCAACGGCAAGACCAGACCTATCTGGACAACGCCGCCACCACGCAAAAACCCCAAGCCCTGCTCGACGCACTGACGCATTACTACGCCAACGGCGCGGCCAATGTGCATCGTGCGCAACACCTGCCCGGCGCTCATGCCACGCAGGCGTTCGAGGACAGTCGGCTGAAGGTTGCCCAGTGGCTGAATGCCGATGACAGTGGGCAAATCATCTTTACTCACGGCGCCACCAGTGCGCTGAACCTCCTGGCGTATGGCCTGGAACCTCTTTTCCACCCGGGCGATGAAATTGTCATCAGCGCCCTGGAGCATCACGCCAACCTGCTGCCGTGGCAGCAACTGGCCCAACGGCGAAGTCTCAAACTGGTGATCCTGCCGCTGGATGCCGACGGTCTGATCGACCTTGCTGCCGCTGTGCACCTGATCGGCCCGCGCACGCGCTTGCTGGCGGTCAGTCAGTTGTCCAACGTGCTCGGTTCGTGGCAGCCATTGCCGGCGTTGCTGGGCATGGCCAAGGCGCACAACGCGCTGACCGTGGTCGATGGCGCGCAAGGCGTGGTGCATGGTCGGCATGACGTGCAGGCGCTGGGTTGCGACTTCTACGTGTTTTCCAGCCACAAGCTGTACGGCCCCGATGGCCTCGGCGTGCTGTTCGGACGCAACGCTGCGCTTGAACAACTGAAGCCCTGGCAGTTCGGCGGTGAGATGGTGCTGGAAGCCAACTATCACGACGCGCGTTTCCGCCCGGCGCCGCTGGGCTTCGAGGCGGGCACACCGCCGATTGCCAGTGTGATCGGCCTTGGCGCGACGCTGGATTATCTGGCCGGTCTGGATCAGGACGCGGTGTCCGCCCACGAGACTGCGCTGCATGACTATCTGCTGCGTGGCCTTGCCGCCCGTAACGGCATTCGTTTGCTCGGAAATCCGCAATTGGCGCTGGCGAGTTTTGTCGTTGAAGGTGTGCATAACGCCGATCTCGCGCATCTTTTGACCGAGCAAGGGATCGCGGTGCGCGCCGGGCATCACTGCGCGATGCCGCTGCTGAAAAGCTTCGAACTGGCTGGGGCGATTCGGGTGTCGCTGGCGCTGTACAACGATTCCGAGGATCTGGAACGCTTCTTTGAAGCGCTGGATCAGGCGCTGGAGTTGTTGCGATGAGTTTGCCGGTCGAGGCCGCCGAGGCGCTGCAGACTTTTCAGAATGCTGCGGGCTGGGAACAACGGGCGCGGTTGTTGATGCAGTTTGGTGACCGTTTGCCGTCACTAAGTGACGCCGACAAGTGCGAGGCTAACCGGGTGCATGGCTGTGAGAGTCAGGTTTGGCTGGTTGGTGAACTGCACGACGGTCACTGGCAATTCAGCGCCAGCAGCGATGCGCGGATGATTCGTGGGTTGGTGGCGTTGTTGCTGTTGCGGGTTAACAGTTTGTCGGCCACTGAACTGCAGCAGGTTGATTTACCGGACTGGTTCAATCAGCTAGGGCTTTCGCGGCAGCTATCGCCATCGCGCAGTAATGGCCTCAATGCTGTGCTCCAGCGGATGAATGATCTGGCGCGCTAACTGATCGTTCCCATGCTCTGCGTGGGAATGCCTCATCGGACGCTCCGCGTTCGGCTCTGGATGGGACGCGGAGCGTCCCGGGCTGCATTCCCACGCGGAGCGTGGGAACGATCAAGGCCTCACCGATCAAACCTGAGGTTTGACTCGGTCAGCCGGGCGCCGCACACCTGCGACAATCTTGTCCACAGCCTTGGTCGCCGCAACCATGCCGAACGTTGCCGTCACCATCATCACCGCACCAAATCCGCCGGCGCAGTCGAGCTTCACACCGTCACCGACAAAACTCTTCTGCAAACAAATGCTGCCATCCGGTTTCGGGTAGCGCAGTTGTTCCGTGGAGAACACACACGGCACGCTGTAATGGCGGGTCACGGTGCGCGAAAAACCATAATCACGACGCAACGTCGAACGCACTTTCGAGGCCAACGGGTCGTTGAACGTGCGGTTGAGATCGCACACCTGAATCAGCGTCGGATCGATCTGCCCGCCCGCACCGCCGGTAGTGATGATCTGGATCTTGCGGCGCTTGCACCAGGCAATCAGCGCAGCCTTGGCGTTGACCGCGTCGATGCAGTCGATCACGCAGTCGATGTTCGGCGTGATGTATTCGGCCATGGTGTCGCGGGTGACGAAATCCGCCACGGCGTGCACCGTGCAATCCGGGTTGATCCCGCGCAGACGCTCGGCCATCACTTCGACCTTGGGCTTGCCGACGGTGCTGTCCAGTGCGTGCAACTGGCGGTTGGCGTTGCTGACGCAAACGTCATCAAGGTCGAACAGCGAAATCTCGCCGACGCCACAACGGGCCATGGCTTCCGCCGCCCAGGAACCGACGCCACCGACGCCGACGATCGCCACATGGGCCGCGCGCAAGCGCTCCATGCCTTCGATGCCATACAAACGGGCGATGCCTGCAAACCGCGGATCTTCTGTACTCATGACCATTACCCCAAAAACCGGCGCGCATTATAGGGCTACACAGCGACAAGTTTTAAGCTTCGAACTACAAGTGTAAGAACTTAAGTCAAAGTCGGCTGCCCAATGTCGGGCATTTCCCTGTCCGATGTACGACTTGCGAACTGCCGGTGTAGGATGCGCGCCCCTCGGGCGTATAGCCGACCGATCCTCCGTTCCACAGCCTTTGGAACCCGAAATAGCTATGTCATCGCGTAAATTTGGACTCAACCTGGTGGTGGTTCTGGCAATCGCCGCCCTGTTCACCGGTTTCTGGGCGCTGATCAATCGCCCGGTTTCCGCGCCGAACTGGCCGGAGCAGATCTCCGGTTTCTCCTATTCGCCGTTCCAGCAGGGACAATATCCGCAAAAAGATCAGTACCCGACTGACGACGAAATGCGCCGCGACCTGGAGATCATGAGCAAGCTGACGGATAACATCCGCATCTACTCGGTCGACGGTTCGCTGCAAGACATCCCGAAACTGGCTGAAGAATTCGGCCTGCGCGTGACGCTGGGGATCTGGATCAGCCCGGATCAAGAGCGCAACGAACGGGAAATCACCCGTGCCATCGAACTGGCCAACACCTCGCGCAGCGTGGTTCGCGTGGTGGTCGGTAACGAAGCGATCTTCCGCAAGGAAATCACCGCCCAAGAGCTGAGCGTGCTGCTCGATCGCGTGCGCGCAGCGGTGAAAGTGCCGGTGACCACCTCCGAGCAATGGCACGTCTGGGAAGAACACCCGGAACTGGCCAAACACGTTGACCTGATCGCTGCGCACGTTTTGCCGTACTGGGAGTTCATTCCGGTCGACAAGGCCGGCCAGTTCGTTTTTGATCGCGCTCGCGATCTGAAAAAGCTCTTCCCGAAAAAACCGCTGCTGCTCTCCGAGGTCGGCTGGCCGAGCAACGGTCGCATGCGTGGCGGTGCCGATGCGTCGCCGGCGGATCAGGCGATCTACTTGCGCACACTGGTCAACAAGCTCAACCGCCAAGGCTTCAACTACTTCGTGATCGAGGCGTTTGACCAGCCATGGAAGGCCAGCGACGAAGGCTCGGTCGGCGCGTACTGGGGCGTGTTCAACGCTGCGCGTCAGCAGAAATTCAACTTCGAAGGCCCGGTGGTCGCGATCCCGCAGTGGCGCGTGCTGGCGATCGGTTCGGTGGTGCTGGCGCTGTTGTCGCTGACCTTGCTGATGATCGACGGCTCAGCATTGCGTCAGCGTGGGCGGATCTTCCTGACCTTTATCGCGTTCCTCTGTGGTTCGGTGCTGGTGTGGATCGGTTACGACTACAGCCTGCAATACAGCACGTGGTTCAGTTTGACCGTCGGCTTCCTCTTGGCGCTGGGTGCGCTCGGGGTGTTTATCGTTTTGCTCACCGAGGCGCATGAACTGGCCGAAGCGGTGTGGATTCACAAGCGGCGGCGTGAGTTCCTGCCGGTCGAGGGCGACTCCAGCTATCGCCCGAAAGTCTCGATCCATGTGCCGTGCTACAACGAGCCGCCGGACATGGTCAAACAGACCCTCGACGCCCTCGCCGCGCTCGATTATCCGGACTACGAAGTCCTGATCATCGACAACAACACCAAGGATCCGGCGGTGTGGGAGCCGGTGCGCGATTACTGCGAAACCCTCGGCCCACGCTTCAAGTTCTTCCACGTCTCGCCGCTGGCCGGTTTCAAGGGTGGCGCGCTGAACTACCTGATTCCGCACACGGCCAAGGATGCCGAAGTGATCGCGGTGATCGACTCCGATTACTGCGTGCACCCGAACTGGCTCAAGCACATGGTGCCGCACTTCGCCGACCCGAAAATCGCCGTGGTGCAGTCGCCGCAGGATTATCGCGATCAGAACGAAAGCACCTTCAAGAAGCTCTGCTACGCCGAATACAAAGGCTTCTTCCATATCGGCATGGTCACTCGTAACGACCGTGACGCGATCATCCAGCATGGCACCATGACCATGACCCGCCGCTCGGTGCTGGAAGAATTGGGTTGGGCTGACTGGTGCATCTGTGAAGACGCCGAACTCGGTCTGCGCGTGTTCGAGAAAGGCCTGTCGGCGGCGTATTACCACGACAGCTACGGCAAGGGCCTGATGCCGGATACGTTTATCGACTTCAAGAAGCAGCGTTTCCGCTGGGCCTACGGTGCGATTCAGATCATCAAGCGCCACACCGGCAGCCTGCTGCGCGGCAAAGACACCGAGCTGACCCGTGGCCAGCGTTACCACTTCCTCGCGGGCTGGTTGCCGTGGGTTGCGGACGGCATGAACATCTTCTTCACCGTCGGCGCGCTGTTGTGGTCGGCGGCGATGATCATCGTGCCGCAACGGGTCGATCCGCCGCTGCTGATCTTCGCGATCCCGCCACTGGCGCTGTTCGTGTTCAAGGTCGGCAAGATCATCTTCCTCTACCGTCGCGCCGTCGGCGTGAACCTGAAAGATGCCTTCTGCGCGGCACTGGCCGGGCTGGCGTTGTCGCATACCATCGCCAAAGCGGTGCTGTACGGTTTCTTCACCAGCAGCATTCCGTTCTTCCGCACGCCGAAAAACGCCGACAACCATGGTTTCTGGGTGGCGATTTCCGAAGCGCGCGAAGAGCTGTTCATCATGCTGCTGTTGTGGGGCGCGGCGCTGGGGATCTTCCTGGTCAACGGCATGCCGAGCAACGACATGCGTTTCTGGGTGGTGATGTTGCTGGTGCAGTCGCTGCCGTATCTGGCGGCGCTGATCATGGCGTTCCTGTCGTCGCTGCCGAAACCGGCGGCTGCAGCGGAACCGGCGCCGGTCGTCTAAATCCTCATCGAAGCACTAAACGGCGGCCAATGGTCGCCGTTTTGCTTTAAGATAACCGCCATTTTGCGGGGCTTGGCGGCGTTCGGCTCATTGGCCGAACCCAATTCCTGTAGGTTAGTCCGCGCCCACATTCATGATCTTCGGAGTTTTCCATGACGGCCCACGCCGACCTTTCGCCGACCCTCCAACTCGCCATCGACCTGATCCGCCGTCCGTCCGTGACGCCGGTCGACGCCGATTGCCAGAAGCAGATGATGCAGCGCCTGGGCGATGCCGGTTTCAATCTCGAGCCGATGCGCATCGAAGATGTGGATAACTTCTGGGCCACCCACGGCAACAACGACGGCCCGGTGCTGTGCTTCGCCGGCCACACCGACGTGGTGCCGACCGGCCCGGTCACGGCTTGGCAGATCGACCCGTTCAACGCGCTGATCGACGAACACGGCATGCTCTGCGGCCGTGGCGCGGCGGACATGAAAGGCAGCCTGGCGTCGATGACCGTCGCCGCCGAGCGCTTTGTCGCTGACTACCCGAACCACAAGGGCAAGGTCGCGTTCCTGATCACCAGCGACGAAGAAGGCCCGGCGCACCACGGCACCAAGGCTGTGGTCGAGCGTCTTGCTGCGCGTAACGAGCGTCTGGACTGGTGCATCGTTGGCGAACCATCGAGCACCACTTTGGTTGGCGACGTGGTGAAGAACGGCCGTCGCGGCTCGCTCGGTGCCAAGCTCACCGTCAAAGGCATTCAGGGTCACGTCGCTTACCCGCATTTGGCGAAGAACCCGATCCACCTCGCTGCTCCGGCGCTGGCCGAACTGGCTGCCGAGCACTGGGATCACGGCAACGATTTCTTCCCGCCGACCAGTTTCCAGATCTCCAACGTCAATTCCGGCACTGGCGCGACCAACGTGATTCCGGGTGATCTGGTGGCGGTGTTCAACTTCCGGTTCTCCACCGAATCGACCGTTGAAGGCCTGCAGAAACGCGTGGCCGATATTCTCGACAAGCACGATCTGGACTGGCACATCGATTGGGCACTGTCCGGCCTGCCGTTCCTCACCGAACCGGGCGCGCTGCTCGACGCGGTGTCGGCGAGCATCAAGGACATCACCGGTCGTGAGACTAAAGCGTCCACCAGCGGCGGAACGTCCGACGGCCGTTTCATCGCGACCATGGGCACGCAAGTGGTTGAACTGGGTCCGGTCAACGCGACCATTCACCAGGTCAACGAACGCGTTCTGGCCGCCGATCTCGATGTGCTGACCGAGATCTACTACCAGACCCTGATCAAGTTGCTCGCCTGATGCTCGCTTGCCCCATCTGCAGTGAACCGCTGAACACAGTGGACAACGGCGTGGTCTGCCCGGCAGGCCATCGCTTCGACCGTGCGCGCCAGGGTTATCTGAACCTGTTGCCGGTGCAGCACAAGAACAGCCGTGATCCTGGTGACAACCAGGCCATGGTCGAAGCACGCCGGGACTTCTTGAACGCCGGCCATTACGCGCCGGTGGCCAAGCGTCTGGCCGAGTTGGCGGCGAGTTATGCGCCGGATCGCTGGGTCGATATTGGTTGTGGCGAGGGTTACTACACCGCGCAGATCGCCGAGGCCTTGCCGAACGCGGATGGCTACGCACTGGATATTTCCCGCGAAGCGGTCAAACGTGCCTGCAAACGTAATCCGGCGATCACCTGGTTGATCGCCAGCATGGCCCGCGTGCCGTTGGCGTCGGGCAGTTGCCAGTTTCTCGCCAGCGTTTTCAGTCCTCTGGACTGGGAAGAAGCCAAGCGTCTGCTCAGTGTCGGCGGCGGTCTGATGAAAGTCGGCCCGACCAGCGGCCACCTGATGGAGTTGCGCGAACGTCTTTATGACGAAGTGCGTGAATACACCGACGACAAGCATCTGGCCCTGGTGCCGGAAGGCATGGCGCTGGCGCACAGCGAAACCCTGGAATTCAAGCTGACGCTGGACAAGCCTGAGGATCGCGCCAACCTGTTGGCGATGACACCTCACGGCTGGCGCGCCAGTGCCGAGCGTCGTGCGGCGGTGATCGAACAGGCCGAGCCGTTCGTGACCACCGTGTCGATGCGCTACGATTATTTCGTTCTTCAATAACTTTTGGTCTCGGGCGAGTGCCCGGGGCCGGCTAAATCCGCGAATGGATTTTTCAGACCCGCAGTGAGGACATCCATGCGCCAACCGGACATCGAGATTTACCTGAAAGACGCCGACGTCGACCACAAGGCCATTTCGGCCTGGCTGGGCGAAGCGTTGGGCCCGTGCAGTGACTGGGTACAGAAAGGCCAGACTTACAAATGCACAGCCGGCAACGTGCCGGTGACCTGGCTGCCGAAAGCCGTGGGCAAGTGGAACAGCCTGTACCTCGAAAGCGACCAGACCCCATGGGACGACGACATCGCCTGCGCCCGCGCCACCTTTGCTGCGCTAAACGTCGAAGTGCGTTGCGCGCCGGGGACGTGGGTTGAAGAGGAAGGTGAAGAGACGGCGGACCGCTGGATGCGTATCAGCGCAGACGGTGAAGAAGAAATCACCTGGAAAACCGCCTGAAAGCAAAAGATCGCTGTCTCGGACAGCGATCTTTCGACCTTGAAATTACAAGTTACACCCTGAATAGCTCCCTCAGTTCCAGTTGCCCACCGCTTGATCGGCTTTTATGAATTCAAACCGTGCGGAATCGGCAGTTGTTCGGGGCATCGTCAGCTTGATAATCGGTATTGCCTTGCTGGAATACTTGTAAAAATCCTCCTGGTTGAACCGGGCAGCCGCCAAACCATTACTCGTATAAAAGAATGCCTTGATTGGAATGGTCGTATGGATGTTCTGTGGCCATGTCGCCAGACGGATTTCATTCCACGAGTTGAACGACTCGGCCCCCATTAACTTCATGGCCAGTATTCCCTGATAAAACGCATTGGCTGCAAGCGTTCCCTGGCCGGGTCGGACATTGAACCCACACTGCCGCTGGTATTTCCAGCCTGTGGGTCCTTGGTTGTAATGGGTGAGCCATCCTGCAGCAGTGGTAATTCCCTGCTGCTCGCATGAGCGACTGACCGTCGGATAATTACTGGATACACCACAGCCCTGATCGCCCCTTATATCACTGCCTCCGTCTATGGGAAAAATGCATAGAACCTGAACTTCCACACTCCCCGCCGGGCGCTGCTGAAGTGGAAAAAAGACGAAACCACTGGTGTTTGGATAGTTGGAGGGAAATCCTTTGAAGTGCGCATCTTTACGCAAGTAAAAAAATGAAACTCCTCCATTCTGCTGCGAAAGCGGACTGGGGTTCCAGGCGCGATAAGCCGTACCGTTGATCGTCGCCCGCAATATGACACCCGAGCACAACGCCGCTGGTAGCGAAGCATTGCCGCAATTTTGTCGCGTATCGGCGTACTGTGCATTGAGATCATTGGCAACGCGTTGCCCATCTCCTCCCGGCTCCGTACCGATTACCCGCACGGGCAGCGCTGACGAGGTAATCAGATTGCCCGCGCCACCCACCTTGTAGGTGTAAGTGAGGTTAAACGTACGACCCTTGTTTTCGGTGATCCAGGCTTTGGGCAACTTGAAGGTCAGCGTGCCTGCGGTGGATACGGTCTGGATCGGTGCATCACGCAACGCCACACCGGTCAGGCGCACGCCGACAGTATCTTTCGCTGCCAGGCTCGGATAACTGACCTGAACGTTGGCTTCGGTGCCGAGCGTGTCGACGTTCAACTCACCCGTCGGTGCTTCGACCACTTTGAATACGTTCTGGCCCTGAGCACTGACCACGCGAATGCTCAGTGGCGACGAGGTAATCAGACTGCCCGCGCCACCTACCTTGTAGGTATAAGTGAGGTTGAACGTACGACCCTTGTTTTCGCTGATCCAGGCTTTGGGCAACTTGAAGGTCAGCGTGCCTGCGGTGGACACGGTCTGGATCGGCGCATCACGCAACGCCACACCGGTCAGGCGTACACCGACGGTGTCCTTCGCTGCCAGACTCGGATAACTGACCTGGACGTTGGCTTCGGTACCGAGCGTGTCGACGTTCAACTCACCCGTCGGTGCTTCGACCACCTTGAATACGTTCTGGCCCTGAGCACTGACCACGCGAATGCTCAGTGGCGACGAGGTAATCAGACTGCCCGCGCCACCTACCTTGTAGGTATAAGTGAGGTTGAACGTACGACCCTTGTTTTCGCTGATCCAGGCTTTGGGCAACTTGAAGGTCAGCGTGCCTGCGGTGGACACGGTCTGGATCGGCGCATCACGCAACGCCACACCGGTCAGGCGCACGCCGACAGTATCCTTCGCTGCCAGGCTCGGATAACTGACCTGGACGTTGGCTTCGCTGCCGAGCGTGTCGACGTTCAACTCACCGACTGGCGCTTCAACCACTTTGAATATCGAAGATTGCGCGTCAAACGTATTCTGAGTTTCGTTCTGTGATGGTGATGACTGAACCGTCATTGCCCGGAAGCCGGGTTGCGCAACCTCTGAGGGAGTGGGTTGCACCGAGCATCCAACAACTCCCATTATCAGAAAAATCGAAACACTCTTCCACATGGCCGCTTTCCTCTCGAACAGACAACGCCCTGGAAACTCTGATTCACAGGGATTTTGTTCCGCGAAGGTAAGCGTGAGAAAAAAGACGTCTACTGTCATAACTGACAGGGTGATTGTTTATACAGCATTGAGTTCAGGACTTTCTCGCCCCAAAAAAGATCGCAGCCTGCGACAGCGCCTTCAGGGTCATGTGCACACCCGTAGACTGCGATCTTTTGATCTTCAAGGTTACAGGCCTACAACATCCTCAGCCTGCAAACCCTTCTCGCCAGTAATCACTGCGTATTCAACCTGCTGGCCTTCAGTCAGCGACCGATGCCCTTCGCCGCGAATCGCGCGGTAGTGCACGAACACGTCCACCCCGTCTTCGCGCTGGATAAAGCCGTAGCCCTTGGCGTCGTTGAACCACTTCACGTTGCCGGTTTCACGTGTTGCCATCTGTTCATACTCCTTTTTTATTATTGGACAGGCTTTTCGCAGGAAAGCCTTTGCGGAACGTCAGCCTGCGTCCGACGTCCATAAAAGGCCCCCGGCGACAGACCGCCGAGTATATGACAGGTGCGGAAAGTCTCAACAGGAGATTAGTTCGCCGCTTTTTTGCCGATTTTCGCCCAATACGGCAAACTGTCGCCCTCCCGAGCAACCGCTCGGTTTATCCACTCACGCAGAAGCCGTATGACCCGTTCCCCGTTCCGCCGTCTAGTGTTTGGCACCTTGCGCCGACTGTTGTACCTCTGGGTTCGCTCGGAAACGATCAACCAGTCGTCGCTCACCCTCAACCTCGACCGCAGTCGTCCGGTGTTCTACGTCCTGCAAAACCCTTCGCTGACCGATCTGGCCGTGGTCGATACCGAGTGCACCAAGGCCGGCCTGCCACGTCCGGTGCTGCCGGTGTCGGTGGGTTCGCTGATCGAACCGGCGGCGTTTTTCTACCTGACGCCGGATCCGGACTGGCTCGGTCGCCAGGACAAGCGCGGCGCACCGCCGACCCTGACCCGACTGGTCAGTGCCCTGACGCAGAACGCCGCCGAAGACGCGCAGATCATTCCGGTCAGCGTGTTCTGGGGCCAGTCGCCGGACAGCGAAAACAGTCCTTGGAAATTGTTGTTCGCCGACAGCTGGGCGGTCACCGGGCGCCTGCGTCGGCTGCTGAGCATCATCGTCCTCGGGCGCAAAACCCGCGTGCAGTTCTCCGCACCGATTCACCTGCGTGAGCTGATCGAGCACAACAAGGGCCACGAACGCACCGTGCGCATGGCCCAGCGCATCCTGCGCGTACACTTTCGCAACCTCAAAGCAGCGGTCATCGGCCCGGACATTTCCCACCGTCGCAACCTGGTCAAAGGCCTGCTCAACCAGCCGCTGGTCAAGCAAGCGATCCTCGACGAAGCCGAGCGCGAAAACATCTCGCCGGAGAAAGCCAAGGCCCAGGCTTTGCGCTACGGCAACGAGATTGCCTCGGACTATACCTACACCGCGATCCGCTTCCTCGAAGTGGTGCTGAGCTGGTTCTGGAACAAGATCTACGACGGCATCAAGGTCAACCACATCGAAGGCGTGCAGAAGGTCGCGCAAGGTCACGAAGTGATCTACGTGCCGTGCCATCGCAGCCACATCGACTACCTGCTGCTCTCATATCTGCTGTTCCGCAACGGCCTGACCCCGCCGCACATCGCCGCCGGGATCAACCTGAACATGCCGGTGATCGGCAGCCTGCTGCGCCGTGGCGGTGCGTTCTTCATGCGCCGCACGTTCAAGGGCAATCCGCTGTACACCTCGGTGTTCAACGAATATCTACACACGCTGTTCACCAAAGGCTTCCCGGTCGAATACTTCGTCGAGGGTGGCCGCTCGCGCACCGGCCGCATGCTGCAACCGAAAACCGGCATGCTCGCCATTACGATGCGCAGCTTCCTGCGTTCGTCGCGGATGCCGATCGTGTTTGTGCCGGTGTACATCGGCTATGAGCGCGTGCTGGAGGGTCGCACCTACCTCGGCGAATTGCGTGGCGCGAGCAAGAAGAAAGAATCGATCTTCGACATTTTTAAAGTCATCGGCGCGCTCAAGCAGCGTTTCGGTCAGGTTGCGGTGAACTTCGGTGAGCCGATCAAACTGGCGGAGTTCCTCGACGCCGAGCAACCGGACTGGCGCCAGCAGGAACTCGGCCCGCAGTACAAACCGACATGGCTCAACGAGACCACCAATCGCCTCGGCGAAAAAGTTGCGCAGCATTTGAACGAAGCCGCTGCGATCAACCCGGTCAACCTGGTGGCGCTGGCACTGCTGTCGACCACACGTCTGGCGCTGGATGATCGCGCCATGGCGCGAGTGCTGGATCTGTATCTGGCGCTGCTGCGCAAAGTCCCGTACTCGCCGCACACCACGCTGCCGGAAGGCGACGGCCGTGCGCTGATCGAGCATGTGAAAGACATGGACCTGCTCGCCGAGCAGAACGATGCGCTGGGCAAGATTCTCTATCTGGACGAGCAGAATGCCGTCCTGATGACCTACTACCGCAACAACGTGCTGCACATCTTCGCGTTGCCTGCACTGCTGGCGAGCTTCTTCCAGAGCGCTTCGCGCATGAGCCGCGAACAGATCCTGCGCTACACCCGCGCGCTGTATCCGTACCTGCAATCTGAGCTGTTCATTCGCTGGACGCTGGACGAACTGGACGGTGTGGTCGATCAGTGGCTGGAAGCGTTCGTCGAACAAGGCCTGTTGCGTTTCGAGAAAGACGTCTATCTGCGTCCGGCACCAAGTTCGCGGCATTTCGTGCTGCTGACGCTGCTGTCGAAGAGCATCGCCCAGACCTTGCAGCGCTTCTACATGACCGTGTCCTTGCTGCTCAACAGCGGCCAGAACAGCATCAGCGCCGAAGAACTGGAAGACCTCTGCACGGTCATGGCCCAGCGCCTGTCGATCCTCCATGGCTTGAATGCCCCGGAGTTCTTCGACAAGAGCCTGTTCCGTCACTTCATCCAGACAATGCTCGACCTCGACGTGCTGCGCCGCGACGAGGCCGGCAAACTGAGTTATCACGAACTGCTTGGCGAGCTTGCCGAAGGTGCAGCCAAACGCGTGTTGCCGGCGGAAATTCGACTGTCGATCCGCCAGGTTGCGCTGCATCGCAGTGAAGATGCTGCCGATCAGGTCATCACTCAACCCGAGACCTGATGCAAACCTGGTGGGAGTGAGCTTGCTCGCGAAGACGGAGTGTCAGACAACTGAAATGTTGAATGCTAAACCGCTATCGCGAGCAGGCTCGCTCCTACAATTGAATGGAGAACATCATGAAAAAACTGACTCTGCTCGCCGCCGCAACACTGCTCAGCGCCTGCCAGTCGACCACACCTGCCGGCAAGGTCGGCCTCGACGGTGAAGTGTTCTACCTGCAGCGCATCGCTCTGCCTCCGAGCGCGACCCTCAGCGTGAGCCTGCAAGACGTCTCGCTGGCAGATGCGCCAGCCGTGGTACTGGACGAGCAAAAAGGTCCGGTCAAAGGCCGGGTGCCGCTGCCCTTCCACTTGAGCTACGATCCAGCGCAGATCAAACCCGGCCACCGTTACTCGGTCAGCGCGCGCATTGAAGTCAACGGTGAGTTGATGTTCATCACCACCGAAAACCATGCCGTGCAACTCGACGGCAACGACCCGCAGCCGCTGAAAATCCGCGTCGACGCCGTTCGTTAATTCACTTTCTGCAACAAGGAAGCCGCCATGTTCCGCCCTACCCTTCGCTTCGCCGGCCTGTGCGCAGGCCTGATGATCTCCGCCAGCGCGCTGGCCCTGTCGCTCAGTGACCTGTCGCAAACAGACGCCACCGGCGGCCTCAAGGATGCCCTGACCCAAGGCGCACAAATCGCCGTCAAGCAACTGGGCACCCCCGGCGGCTTCAGCAACAACCCGGACGTGAAGATCGAACTGCCGGGCAAACTCGGCAAAGCCGCGAGCAAAATGAAAGCCTTCGGCATGGGTGCTCAGGTTGAAGAACTGGAAACCGCGATGAACAAAGCGGCGGAAAGCGCTGTAACTCAAGCCCAGCCCATCCTCGTCGACGCCGTGAAGAAAATGAGCGTGGCAGACGCCAAAGGCATCCTCAGCGGCGGCAAGGACTCGGCCACGCAATACCTCGACAAATCCAGCCGCGAACAGATCCGCGCCAAGTTCCTGCCGATCGTCAAACAGGCGACCGACAAGGTTGGCGTAGCACAGAAGTACAACTCGTTCGCTGGTCAGGCTGCTGCGTTTGGCGTTGTCGATGCGAAGAGTGCCAACGTTGAGAATTACGTGACCGAGCAGGCGCTGAATGGCTTGTTCGAGATGATCGGCAAACAGGAAGAAACCATTCGCCAGAACCCGGCTGCTGCAGCGACCAGTTTGGCGAAGAAGGTATTCGGCACGCTCTAAGCAGTCAGAGCACGGGGGCGAATCCACTCGCTCCCGTGCTTCACTCCACGTAAGGGACTACGTAAAAAGAACACCCACTCTCGTCCCATCCTCTTTTTCTCAAAAACCTGTAACTGGTCCAGCCCCTTCAGAACCAAAGCCGCCTCGCGGTGCGAGCAAACAAAATTTTCCGCCACATTGCTCGCTGTGAACTCCTTCGCCACCCCGTTTTTTGCCGCCTGATACACCGCGTGTTGTTTTTTCGTCATCTGATCGAAGCAGCCAGAATTCGTCAGCCAGCGCTCGAACTCTTCGGCGTAGGCCACGCTCTCGCGATAAACATCCGTAAACCCGAGCACCGCTCGCTGAATGACCGAACACTGGAACTCGATGAAATAAGTCAGATCCAGCTCATCCGCCTCTGTATGCAGATATGAGCGCCCGTATTTCACCGGCGCATTACGCAGTAACAAACTGATCGCAACGTAGCGAAACGCCGCAAACTCGTTCTTGAACATGAACCAGTAAAACAACGCCCTTGCGACCCGCCCGTTGCCGTCACGAAAGGGATGTTCGTAACCCAAGGCAAAGTGCAGCGTAATTGCCTTGATCAGCGGATGCAGATAGCTCTTCTCTTGCGGTGAGCCGTCGGGCAGGTTGACCCACTGCGACAGTCGCTCCAGCCGCAATACCAATCCTGCTGCAGGTGGTGGTCGGTGCACGGTGTTGCCCGCCCCGTCCTGAACGACCACTTCGTCATTGATCCTGAACACCCCGGGGGAATACTGCTCGTCATCAATGCCCTCGACCCCCACCCGATGAATCGCTGCGATCAGATCCACGCTCATGGGTTCGTAACGTCTCTCCCAGGCAAAATTCATCATCCGGTAATTACCCATCACCATGCGTTCATCCGGAGTACGGGGCAGACGCTGCTGCTTGAGCATGTCCTTGGCTACGCGCGTGGTGGTCGCCGCGCCCTCCAACTGACTACTGGCGATGGCCTCGTCTTCGATCAGATCGTTCAGCAGATAACTGAAATGCGCCCGCTCGCCGATCTGGCTGGTCATGAATTCCAGCGCGGCCGTACTGGCCTGCCGATCGACGATGGAGATGGTTTTCTGTGCCAAAGGGGTCAACAGATACTTGCCCCACTGCACCGGCTCGCCCAGCGGCAGAAGGTCGATGTACTGGGCCGCCCGCGCCTTCTTGACCAACGCCCAACACAGTTTGGCATCCAGCCCCGCCGCCCAGCGATAACGCAACGCTTCAAATGGCAGATAACGCCCTTGATCATCGAGCGGCTTGAGCAGCGCAAGATAATCCGCCAGACGATGCTTGTGGGGCGGGCGCACCAGCAAATCGAACACCGGGTCGGATCGGCCCTTCAAGGATGGAGGCTTTTTCATCAAGGCGGACTCAAGGACTCTGGAAAAGCAGAGGCTTGAGTACAGCATTAGCGGCACCCTGGCTCAATATCAGAGGTTTCTGAAAAAGATGTAGGAAGTCGCGGGAGCAGAGCGAGCAATGGATATTCAGACAGACAGGTAGCGACTGACGTGCTGTCATCGCTGGCAAGCCAGCTCCCACAATTTGAACTGGGTGCATTCAGGCAGAGGATCGTTGGATTTCAGAACGCCTTCGCGAGCAAGCTCGCTCCCACAGTTGGATTGCGTACATCTGCAAAAACCTGGTCGGCTGTCAGGCCGCCTTCGCGAGCAGGCTCACTCCTACAGTTGGATTGCGTACATCTGCAAAAAACACGTCAGCTGTCAGGCCGCCTTCGCGAGCAGGCTCACTCCTACAGTTGGATTGCGTACATCTGCAAAAAACAGATCGGCTGTCAGGCCGCCTTCGCGAGCAGGCTCACTCCTACAGTTGGATTGCGTACATCTGCAAAAAACAGGTCGGCTGTCAGGCCGCCTTCGCGAGCAGGCTCACTCCTACAGTTGGATTGCGTACATCTGCAAAAAACAGGTCAGCTGTCAGGCCGCCTTCGCGAGCAAGCTCGCTCCCACAGTTGGATTGCGTACATCTGCGGAAAACAGGTCGGCTGTCAGGCCGCCTTCGCGAGCAGGCTCACTCCTACAGTTGGATTGCGTACATCTGCAAAAAACAGGTCAGCTGTCAGGCCGCCTTCGCGAGCAAGCTCGCTCCCAAAGTTGGATTGCGTACATCTGCAAAAACCTGGTCGGCTGTCAGGCCGCCTTCGCGAGCAGGCTCACTCCTACAGTTGAATTGCGTACATCTGCAAAAAACAGGTCGGCTGTCAGGCCGCCTTCGCGAGCAAGCTCGCTCCCACAGTTGGATTGCGTACATCTGCAAAAACCTGGTCGGCTGTCAGGCCGCCTTCGCGAGCAAGCTCGCCCCCACAGTTGGATTGCGTACATCTGCAAAAACCTGGTCGGCTGTCAGGCCGCCTTCGCGAGCAAGCTCGCTCCTACATTTGGATTGAGTACACCTGCGGAAAACAGGTCGGATGTCGGGCCGCTTTCGCGAGCAGGCTCACTCCTACAGTCGGATGGGGTACATCTGCGGAAAACAGGTCGGCTGTCAGGCCGCCTTCGCGAGCAGGCTCGCTCCCACAGTTGGATTGCGTACATCTGCAAAAAACAGGTCGGCTGTCAGGCCGCCTTCGCGAGCAAGCTCGCTCCCAAAGTTGGATTGCGTACATCTGCAAAAACCTGGTCGGCTGTCAGGCCGCCTTCGCGAGCAGGCTCACTCCTACAGTTGAATTGCGTACATCTGCAAAAAACAGGTCGGCTGTCAGGCCGCCTTCGCGAGCAAGCTCGCTCCTACAGTTGGATTGCGTACATCTGCAAAAACAGGTCGGCTATCAGGCCGCCTTCGCGAGCAAGCTCACTCCCACAGAAAAGCGAGAGCAGATCGCTTCTGCTCCCCACCACTCAACAGGATGAGCGTTAGCTCGGCTGCAGCTTTTGATCTTAAGGCCCGTCGGCAGGCTGAGTGGAGGGATTGATCCGGGGGTGGGAGCGCAGCGACCGTTCGACGAAGTCGAACACATCGAGAGGAGGTGCAGCGAAGCAAACCGTAGGCGATGCGCCCGGATCGATCCCGGAGCGAAGGAACCCCGAGCCCCAGCGAGCGGGCCGAACGTCAGGGCAAAGACCTTTGGTTCCTTTGGGGCGTTTGCCAAAGGGACTCGCTGTAAGAGCGAAACCGCCAGCGGCAGCACCCGCAGAAACGGATATACACCCAAAACCCCAAGAACATGGTCGGCCCAAAGGCCGCCACGTCACAAAAGAATCAAGCGCCCTTACGCACCCGGAACCAAGCCGCATACAACGCCGGCAAAAACAACAGCGTCAGCGCAGTCGCAACAATCAACCCACCCATGATCGCCACCGCCATCGGCCCAAAAAACACACTACGTGACAACGGAATCATCGCCAGCACCGCCGCCAGCGCCGTCAACACAATCGGCCTGAAGCGTCGAACCGTAGCCTCGATAATCGCCTGCCAAGGCTTAAGCCCCGAAGCAATGTCCTGCTCGATCTGATCCACCAGAATCACCGAATTGCGCATGATCATCCCGGACAACGCAATCGTCCCCAGCATCGCCACAAACCCGAACGGCTGACGGAACACCATCAAAAACAACGTCACCCCGATCAACCCCAGCGGCGCCGTCAAAAACACCATCACCGTGCGCGAAAAACTGCGCAACTGCACCATCAGCAAGGTCAGCACCACCACGATGAACATCGGCACCCCGGCATTCACCGACTTCTGCCCACGCTCGGAATCCTCCACCGTACCGCCGACATCCAGCAGATAACCATCGGGCAACTCGGCGCGAATCGAATCCAGCGTCGGCATGATCTGCTTCACCAATGTCGCCGGCTGCTCCTTGCCATAAATATCCGCACGCACGGTCACGTTCGGCAGACGATTGCGATGCCAGATAATCCCTTCCTCAAAGCCATATTCCAGCGTGGCAATCTGCGACAACGCCACACTGCGGCCGTTATCCGTCGGCACCGCCAGACTCGGCAACAAGGACAATTCAGTGCGTTCATGCACCGTGCCGCGCAGCAGAATCTCGATCAATTCGTTGTCTTCGCGATACTGACTGACACTCGACCCGGTCAACGAACTCTGCAGGAATTTCGCCAGATTGGCCGTGCTTACACCCAATGCTCGCGCGCGATCCTGATCGATGTTCAGGTACACGACCTTGCTCGGTTCTTCCCAATCCAGATGCACATTGACCACATGCGGATTCTCGCGAACCTTGGCCGCGACCTTGCGCGCCAACGCACGAACCTCTTCGATGTGCTCACCGGTGACGCGGAACTGCACCGGGTAGCCAACCGGAGGACCGTTCTCCAGACGCGTCACCCGCGAACGCAGGGCCGGGAATTGCTCGTTAAGCGTCTCGATCAACCAACTGCGCAGCGCTTCACGTTCCTCAATGGTTTTCGCCAACACCACAAACTGCGCAAAACTGGCCGCCGGCAACTGTTGATCCAAAGGCAGATAAAAGCGCGGCGATCCGGTGCCGACATACGCCACATAATTATCAATACCGGCGTGATCCTTGAGCATCGCCTCCAGACGTTTCACCTCGCCAGTGGTATTGGCCAACGACGCGCCTTCAGCCAGTTTCAGATCAACCATCAACTCCAGTCGATTGGAAGCCGGGAAAAACTGCTGCGGGACGAAACGGAACAACATCACCGAGGCGATAAACAGCCCCACCGTCAGCACGATCACGGTCTTGCGGTGCGCCACGCACCACTCCACCAAGCGCCGAACGCGCTGATAAAACGGCGTGCCGTACGGATCAGCCTGACCATCGGCGGTACCATGTTTGGCCGCATGAATTTTCGCCAGATCCGGCAGGAGTTTTTCCCCCAGATACGGCACGAACATCACCGCCGCCACCCAGGACGCGAGCAAGGCGATGGTCACCACCTGGAAGATCGAACGGGTGTATTCGCCAGTGCCGGATTGCGCCGTGGCAATCGGCAGAAACCCGGCGGCGGTGATCAACGTACCGGTGAGCATAGGGAACGCGGTACTGGTCCAGGCATAACTCGCCGCGCGGATGCGATCAAAGCCCTGCTCCATTTTGATCGCCATCATTTCCACGGCGATGATCGCGTCATCCACCAGCAAGCCCAGCGCCAGCACCAACGCACCAAGGGAGATCTTGTGCAGGCCGATGCCGAGGTAATACATGCAGGCGAAGGTCATCGCCAGCACCAGTGGAATGGTCAGTGCCACGACCATGCCGGTGCGCACGCCGAGGGAGAAGAAGCTCACCAGCAAGACAATCGCCAGCGCCTCGACCAGCACCTGGACGAACTCGCCGACTCCGGTTTTCACCGCCGCCGGCTGATCGGAAACCTTGCGCAATTGCATGCCGGCCGGAAGGTTTTTCTGGATGCGCGAGAACTCGCCTTCCAGCGCTTTACCCAGCACCAGAATGTCGCCGCCATCCTTCATCGCCACCGCGAGACCAATCGCATCTTCGCCCATGAAACGCATGCGCGGCGCCGGTGGATCGTTGAAACCGCGACGCACATCGGCGACATCGGAGATGCGGAACGTACGATCGCCGACGCGGATCGGGAAGTTCTTTATCTCCTCGACCGTCTGAAAATTCCCCGAGACCCGTAGCTGCAAGCGCTCGCTACCGGTTTCGAAGAACCCGGCGGTCGAGACCGCGTTCTGTTCTTGCAGCGCTTGTTGTACCGCCGCCAGCGGCAGGCCGAGAGTCGCCAGTTTGACGTTGGACAGCTCGACCCAGATTTTCTCGTCCTGCAAACCGAGCAAGTCGACCTTGCCGACATCCTTGACCCGTTGCAGCTGGATCTGGATGCGGTCGGCGTAATCCTTGAGCACGGCGTAATCGAAACCGTCCCCGGTCAGCGCATAGATATTACCGAACGTGGTGCCGAACTCATCGTTGAAAAACGGCCCCTGAATATCCGGCGGCAAGGTCTGGCGAATATCACTGACCTTCTTGCGCACCTGATACCAGAGGTCGGGGATTTGCTTGGAATGCATCGAATCGCGGGCAATGAACGTGACCTGCGATTCGCCGGGGCGCGAGAACGACACGATGCGTTCGTATTCACCGGTTTCCATCAGTTTCTTTTCAATACGCTCGGTGACCTGCCGCGAGACTTCCTGCGCGGTCGCCCCCGGCCAACGGGTTTGAATCACCATGGCCTTGAACGTGAACGGCGGGTCTTCACTCTGGCCGAGTTTGGTGTAGGACAACGCACCGACGATGGCCAGCAAAAGCATCAGGAACAGTACGATCTGGCGATTACGCAGCGCCCATTCGGAAAGGTTGAAGCGCATCGGGGCTTACTCCTTGTTCGCCAGATTGACCACGCGATTGGAGCGATCCACCGGACGCACCTGCTGCCCTTCGAGCAACACATGCACGCCAGCAGCCACCACCCAGTCACTGGCGTTCAAGCCTTCGAGTACCGGCACGGTTTTCTCGCCGAACGGGCCGATGCGCACCGGGGTTTTCTTCAAGGTGTTGTTGGCGCTGACGACCCAGACGTAGGTCGCACCGTTTTCGGCGGTGAGTGCCGAGAGCGGCACCGAGAGGGAAACGCTATCGGCCGATTGCACAAACACCCGGGCGCTCTGCCCCAGTTCGGACGGGACTTTGCCGCTCACGAAAGAAATGCGCGCAGCGAAAGTGCGCGAGCGTGGATCGGCGGCGGGCGACAGTTCGCGGATCTGCCCGGCGAAGCGCTGGTTCTGCTGTGTCCACAGTTCGACGGTCACAGGCTGACCGACCTTGAAGCGGCCGAAGCTCTGCTCCGGCAGGCTGATCAGTACTTCGCGCTCGCCATCAGTGGCAAGGGTAAACACCGTTTGCCCGGCGGCAACCACCTGCCCAACCTCGACCGAACGCTTGGCCACCACGCCATCCTGCGGCGCACGCAACACGGCGTAACTGGCCTGATTGGTCGAAACGTTGAATTCAGCTTTGATTTGTTTGAGACGGGCCTCACCGGAGCGGTAAAGGTTTTCGGCGTTGTCGTAGGCCGAGCGGCTGACCATCTGCCGATCCATCAGGGTCTTGTAGCGATCACGTTCGGCGCGGACCAGATTGAGATTGGCTTCGGCGGCAGCCACCTGGGCGCGAGTGGCTTCCAGTTGCAGGCGCACGTCCTGCGGATCGAGTTCGGCGAGTGGCTGATCAGCCTTCACGCGCTGACCTTCATCGACCAGTCGTCGGCTGACTTTGCCGCCAATGCGGAATGCCAGATCCGGTTCGTAGCGGGCGCGCACCTCGCCCGGATAACTTTCCATCGCCTGTGCCGAAGGCTCTGGCTGCACCACCATGGCTGGTCGCACGGCGACTTGCGTCGCCTCTTCCTGACCGCATGCTGACAAAAGGAACGCCAGACTCACTGGCAACGCGAGGGACAACGCATGGCGGAACATGGTGACGGACCTTTCGCTAATGGTGCTTGGAATAATTATACTGGCGGGTATGTTATTAATAGCAAACTCACCAGTCCAGTATTAAAAGCGAAGAATGTCGAACAATCTTTCAGCTCCAAACGGCCCGGGCCGCCCCAAGGATCTGGCCAAGCGCCAGGCGATCCTCGACGCGGCGAAAATTCTGTTTCTGAGTCATGGCTACGCCAACACCAGCATGGACGCGGTCGCCAGCGAGGCCGGCGTGTCGAAGCTGACGGTCTACAGCCATTTCAACGACAAGGAGACGCTGTTCTCCGCCGCCGTGGTGGCCAAATGCGAGGAGCAATTACCGCCGCTGTTCTTCGAATTGCCCGAAGGCATCGCCGTCGAAAATGTGTTGCTGAACATTGCGCGGGGCTTTCATCACCTGATCAACAGCGATGAATCGGTGAATCTGCACCGATTGATCATGGCGCTCGGCAGTCAGGATCCGAAGCTGTCGCTGATCTTCTTCGAGGCGGGTCCGCAGCGCATGGTGCAGGGCATGGAACGGTTGTTGACGTGCATCCACGAGACCGGCGCGCTGAGCATCGATCTGCCGCGCAATGCTGCTGAGCATTTCTTCTGCCTGATCAAGGGCGCGGGGAATTTTCGTTTGTTATATGGCTGTGGTGAACCGTTGAGCGAAGAGGCTTCGGAGAGCCATATTCAGGAAGTGGTGGCTTTGTTTATGCGTGCTTACAGGTCCTGACTTTTAAGGTGTCTGAGGGGACGCCTTCGCGAGCAAGCTCGCTCCCACATTGGAATGCATTTCAAATGTGGGAGCGAGCTTGCTCGCGAATGGGGGCAACTCGGTTTAAGGCTTGAGCGCTTTCTTCGGGTAGATATCGTATCGACTGGACTTGCCATCCAGCGCATGACTCGGCTTCGGCCCCGCAATGCACGGCGCCTTGCGCGGTCGCTTGACCACCACCCGGTGCGTCGCCAACGCCAACGCGGCTTCGAGCAACGCCGGCGCGTCCGGATCATCGCCCACCAACGGCCGGAACAGGCGCATCTCCTTTTTCACCAGCGCGGTCTTTTCACGGTGCGGAAACATCGGGTCGAGGTAGATCACCTGCGGCGCCTCACCCTCCCAGTTCTGCATGACCTCGATGGAGTTGCCCTTGAGCAATTTCATCCGCGCCACGATCGGCGCGACATCGAAATCTTCCGCGCCCCGCGCCGGGCCATCCTCCAGCAGCGCGCCAATCAGCGGCTGGCGCTCGATCAGGCTCATCTCGCAACCGAGGCTGGCCAGCACGAACGCATCCTTGCCCAATCCCGCCGTGGCATCCAGCACCCGCGGGCGCACGCCTTGGGCGATGCCGACAGCCTTGGCGATCATCTGCCCGCTGCCGCCGCCGTATAGCCGACGATGCGCAGCGCCGCCCTCAACAAAGTCGACCCGCACCGGCCCCGGTGCGTCCGGGCCGAGCTGTTGCAGCTGCAAACCCTGCTCGCCGACCTGCAAGGCAAACTCGCCGTCCGCCACTGCAAGCGGCAGACCGAGGCGTTCGGCCCACTGCTCGGCTTGCGCTTCAAACGTCGGGCCGAGGGCCTGGACATGGATGCGGCAGGCCGCGGGTTGCTCGATCATGGAAAACACGCTCAAAAATTCAAGGATCGGCAAAAACCGCCGATAATTCATTCAACGCGCATTTTGCCAGAGCTGAGCGTCAACCGAAAAAAATGTCAGGCATTCTTCCCACATCGATTGGCTACATCTCGCCCCATGGCGACTTTAGCCGTCACAACACTCAAGCACTGAGCGGCGTCAGTCACCTGTGGCAGGATTTCTTTGCCCAAGCGATGGCCGAACAGACGAGTGAAGTGGTGCCTGCCTGCGGTACATTTCCGCCGGTTGACCTGAGCAGCCCGGAAGAACCGACCATCGGCAGCGAGCTGCACGCGCACATCGTCAGCCAGCGCGAGTGCGATGTGGTGGAAACCGAAGTGCGTCCGCCAGAGCCGCTGTTCCTGCCGATCGCCGAATTCGAAATGGAACTGCTGGACAAGCCGTTCCCGCCATTCCCGCCAGAAGAACTGCAAGCTCAGCAGGCGCAGCAGGATTTCGACAGCAGTTGGGTTCGCCCGGTGGTGATCAACAATGGTCAGCCCGTTCCAGAGCCTGGCCCGGCCCCGCAGAAGAAGCCGCTGTACTTGCCGATTGCCGAGTTCGATCTGGATCTGCTGCAGAAGCCTTACCCGCCGTTCCCGCCGGAAGAAATCGTCGAGCAACAGAAAGCACTGGATTTTGATAACGGTTGGGCCCGCCCGATCGTTCTGCAGAACCTGCGCCTCGCCGCCTAAGCCTCAGCGACACACGCTCCAGCGTCCGACATCGACATGAAAGTGATTGCGGTGGGCGGTGTTGTAATCCGGACCCAAAACCACACTGAACGCCTCGCAGGCGCCATCGCGCACCTGACGCAGAAATTGTGCGTCCTGATTTTGCTTCGGCCAGTCCTTGAGCACACTGATGCTGCGGCCGTCGGCGAGACGAAACCCGGCGATGTCCAGCGCATCGGCACTGGCATGGCGGCTGAGCGCGCCGCTTTCGCGATTGTAGATATTGCGACAGGCGAAGCTGCCGAGGTGATCAAGGCGTGCGACCTTCTGCCCGTACACGGATTGTGCAGCAGGTTGCAGCGTGTGCTGTTCAAACATCGCGTAGGCCACCGCCAGCGGACAACTGGCGAGGAAACTGCTGCTCAACGCCACCTCACCGCCCTGTACGCGCAAGGCACCGATCAGCGGGCACTTGGCGTCCGGGCTATCGGCTTGTCGCGTGACCCGCAGATCAGAGCTGTTCAACGCCTGGGCACAGAGTTCAGGATCACTGCGCAAACGCATCAGCTTGTAGCCGGTCAGCCAGTTGGGCGCGGCTTTTACGTCCAGTGGCGCCCATGGATTCCATGACGGCGGCACGTCCAGCCAACCGCGCCACACACTGATCAACGCGCCGCCAGTGATCAGCAACACGGTTAGCGCGATCCACCGCCCCATGCTCAGCCTTTGAAGAATTGATTGGCTTTGGCGTACGGCATCGACTGCGAGGTAAACCCGAAAGTGCCGGATTGCTGGATTTCTTCAGCGGCACGGAAGAATTCGCCGAACGCCGCCAACGCCAGTGCCGAACCGGTACTGATGCGCCGCACGCCCATTTCTTGCAGCTCCTGCACGGTCAGTTTCAAACCGCCGGACATCAGCACATTGACCGGTTTCGGCGCCACCGCACGCACCACTGCCAGCACTTCTTCGGCGTTGCGCAAACCTGGCGCATACAACACGTCGGCCCCTGCCTCGGCGAAGGCCTGCAGGCGGCGAATGGTGTCGTTGAGATCGGGATTACCGTGCAGGTAGTTTTCCGCCCGCGCGGTGAGGATGAAGGGAAAAGGTAGCGTGCGCACCGCAGCGACAGCGGCCTCGATGCGCGCCACAGCGTGTTCGAAGCAGTAGATTGGCGCATCCGCGCGGCCCGTGGCGTCTTCAATCGAACCACCAACAGCGCCGGCCTCGGCAGCACGCAGCAGACTCTTGGCGCATTCAGCCGGGTCATCAGCGAAACCGTTTTCCAGATCCACCGCTACCGGCAAATCGGTGGCAGCGACAATCGCGCGGACATTGGCCAAGGTCTCATCAAGGCTCAACGCGCCATCGGCCTTGCCTTGGGAAAACGCATAACCGGCACTGGTGGTCGCCAAAGCCTGATAGCCAAGACTGGCGAGCATTTTTGCCGACCCCGCATCCCACGGATTAGGAATCACGAAAATCCCCGATTGGTCATGCAGGGCTTTGAAGGCGTGGGCTTTACGGGCTTGGGCATCCATCGGCAGACTCCTGGGCAGAAAAAAATCCGCTTCAGAGCAGGCCAAGTTGCTCCGCGGCGGGTTCTCTGTATAGCGCAGGCAGCGCTGGCAGGCCAGGCAAACGTTGCATCAGTTGTGCGTGAAAACGTTGCGCCAGTTTCGCCGCCAGCAGGTTATCGGCGGTGTGCAGGAAGATGTACGGCGTGCGGCCCTCTTCGATCCACTCGGCGATTTTCGCCACCCACGGCACTAGGAACGGGTCGTTGGCTTCCAGTTCCGGATGGCCAATGAAGCGCACTTGCGGGAACTGGGTGAACGCCGCCGGGCGCGTCGGCACGCGTGGCTTTTTCGATTGCGCGTGGATTACCGAAGATTCAGTCGACAAGCAACTGAACAGCGCACGCGGGTCGAGGCAGATGCGCTCAACGCCACGATCCAGCAGCAGGCGATTGAGCAGACGTTCGCTCTCGCCCTTGGCGAAGAACTGTTCATGGCGCACTTCCACCGCCAACGGGCAATCCAGCGCATCAATAAACGCCGCCAGTTCCGGCAGCCGCTGCGGCGTGAAGCTTTTCGACAGTTGCAACCACATCGGCGAGACGCGCTCACCGAGGGGTTTGAGTAATTGCAGAAATGTTTCGGCGGCGGTCAGTTGCTCGCGCAGGTCACCACTGTGGCTGATGTCGCCGGGGAATTTGGCGGTGAAGCGGAAGTGCTCGGGCATGACCTCGGCCCAACGCTGCACCGTGGCGGGCGACGGGCTGGCGTAGAAGGTCGTGTTGCCTTCAACGGCGTTGAACACTTGGGAATAGAGACCGAGGAAATCTGAGGTTTTGGCGTCTACCGGGTACAGATACTCGCGCCAGGCGTTTTCGCTCCAGGACGGACAACCGAGGTAGTAAGGCAGATCCATCAGATATACAGATCGAGGCCCAGCACGTCTGCATCCCAATCGACAAAACCGGCGGTGCTCAGGTAGCTGGCGAGGGCCATCGCTACGCTTTTGCTCATGGCGCGGTGGTAAATCATGTCTTGTTGGCGGGCGGGCAGATTGCTCAGGCGTTGCGCGGCGGCTTTGGCGGCAGCACGGGCAGCCAGTTGCTCTTCAGTCGGAAATTCCAGCTCACCGTCGATGTCATCGACGGACTCATCCACAGTCACATGGCCTTTGCGAGGCTTGCGCTTGATGGGGTAGGACTGAGAGGAAAGGCCGTCTATACGCATAATTTCATGCTCGGTATCGATGATGGCAATTTAGCGGCACTTGACCGACTTAGCAAACTGCCGAGTGATAACTAGAACACATAAAGCGCAAAAGGTTTAAAGCGAGGGATTAGAAACTGACGATTGGCGGATTCGCGGGCGACTTAATTCCCTGTGGGAGCGAGCTTGCTCGCGAAGAGTTCAGCACATTCAACATTGATATTGGCTGACCAGAAGCCTTCGCGAGCAAGCTCGCTCCCACAGGGTTCGTGACGAGTTAGCGGGCTTTCGGGGTGGCGACTTTATCGCGCAGGTAAACCGGTTGCGCATCGTCAGCCGGGATCGACTCGCCGCGCTCCCAGGCGAAGCGCGCCAGGGTCAGCAAGTCTTCGGCGTGGGGCAGCATGGCGGCATCGGAACCGGTCAGATTGACCGCGATGCGCTCGGCATAACTCCAACCCGTGCCAGCACCGAACCACTCACCACTGGCATCGGCCGGCAGCGCCGCGACTTCCGGCGGCAACACCGCTTCGGCACCAACCAGACGCATCTCCCCCGCCGTCTCGCGGTAGCAGCCCCAATACACTTCATCCATCCGCGCATCGATGGCCGCCGCGACCTGGCTCACACCGTGCTCACGCAACGCCCGCTGCGCCAGCACGGCCAGGTTGGACACTGGCAATACCGGACGATCCAGCGCAAACGCCAGACCCTGCACCACACCGATGGCAATCCGCACACCAGTGAACGCGCCAGGCCCGCGACCAAAAGCAATCGCATCGACCGCTTGCAACGTGGTGCCGGCGTCGGCCAGCAGTTGCTGGATCATCGGCAGCAGTTTCTGCGCGTGCAGGCGCGGGATCACCTCGTAATGGCTCGTAACCTTGCCGTCATGCAGCAAGGCAACGGAGCAAGCTTCAGTCGCGGTGTCCAGGGCCAGCAAGGTGCTCATCGATGTTTCCAAAACAGGTGTGGGAAAAAGGGCGTCAGTATAAACAACTACGGCCCGCAAGCGGGCCGTGGATGATGCAGCCGATCAGACTTTTCAGCTCAGCGCTGCCAGCACCTTGGTGGTGATTGCATCAACCGAACCAACGCCTTCGATGTGGCTGTACTTTGGCTTGCCGTTGGCAGCCGACAGCTTCTGGTAGAAATCCACCAGCGGCTTGGTCTGCGAATGGTAGACCGACAGGCGATGACGCACGGTTTCTTCGGTGTCGTCCTTGCGCTGTACCAGCTCTTCGCCGGTGATGTCGTCTTTGCCTGCGATTTTCGGCGGGTTGTAGACGATGTGGTAAACGCGGCCGCTGGCTTCGTGAACACGACGGCCGGCGATGCGTTGAACGATTTCTTCGTCTTCAACAGCGATTTCAACCACTGCATCCAGCTCAACGCCGGCAGAAACCAGAGCCTCAGCCTGCGGAATGGTGCGCGGGAAGCCGTCGAACAGGAAACCGTTGGCGCAGTCTGGCTGAGCGATGCGGTCCTGAACCAGTGCGATGATCAGGTCATCCGACACCAGGCCGCCGGCATCCATGATGCTCTTGGCTTGAACGCCCAGTGGAGTACCGGCCTTGACCGCTGCACGCAGCATGTCGCCGGTGGAAATTTGTGGAATGCCGAATTTTTCGGTGATGAACTTAGCCTGAGTACCTTTACCGGCCCCGGGAGCTCCCAGCAGAATGACGCGCATTAGATGTGCTCCTCAATTTTTTTATAAAAAGCTTTTACAAAACAAAGGATTCGCCTCTTGGGACGAATCCTGAAAATACGGGTCGTGGCCGCATAAACGGCCAAAGGCTGATCAAGATACACAGCAGGCTGCGCCCACACAAGACGCCAAAAGTCGGAGAAACCGACGCCCCCCGCGACCTCGCGACGCGGTAACCCAAGTCGCAACCCCATCATTAACTGTCGCCTCGCGGCACTTTCGCCGGTCAGGCAACGCGACAGCCAAGTCTTCGTCCGGCTACCGCGCACCCGACAAAAACCTTAGCCGGTATTTCGCAAACCAGCGGCAATCCCCGCCACAGACACCAGCAACGCCTGTTCCACCGGGCTGCCCTGCTCGACATCCTGCTGCCGCGAACGGGCCAGCAGTTCGGCCTGCAATAGATGCAGCGGGTCGAGGTAGGTGTTGCGCAGGCGGATGAATTCAAGGGTGTCAGGGCTATGTGCCAGCAGTTGCGACTGGCCAGTCAGGCCGAGCACCACCGCGCACGCCTGCGACAATAGGTCGCGTAACTGCGCGCCCAACGGCAGCAGATCAGGCTCGACCAGACGCTGATCGTAGGACAGCGCAATATCCACATCAGCCTTGGCCAGGACCATTTCCAGCATGTCGATACGCGTACGGAAGAACGGCCATTGTTCGCGCATCTGCCCGAGCAACTCGCCCTCGCCGCGCTCCAGCGCCTTGCTCAGCGCCGACTCCCACCCCAGCCACGCCGGCAGCATCAGCCGCGTTTGCGTCCAGCCGAAGATCCACGGAATCGCCCGCAGACTTTCGATACCGCCGGCGCGGCGTTTGGCCGGACGACTGCCCAGTGGCAAGCGACCCAACTCCTGCTCTGGCGTGGACTGACGGAAGTACTCGACGAATTGCGGATTTTCCCGCACGACCTGGCGATAAGCGCTGACGCCATCGGCCGCCAATTCGTCCATCAAGTGACGCCACTCTGGTGTCGGCGGCGGTGGAGGCAGCAGCGTTGCTTCAAGCACCGCCGCCAGATACAGATTGAGGTTTTGCTCGGCGATGTCCGGCAGGCCGAATTTGAATCGAATCATTTCCCCCTGCTCAGTGGTGCGGAAACGCCCGGCCACCGAGCCCGGCGGTTGCGACAGAATCGCCGCATGCGCCGGACCACCGCCACGGCCCACGGTGCCGCCGCGACCGTGGAACAGCAGCAGTTCGACTTGTTGCTCGCGGCAGATTTCCACCAAGCGTTCCTGCGCACGATATTGCGCCCAGGCCGCCGCCGTGGTGCCAGCGTCCTTGGCCGAGTCGGAATAACCGATCATCACTTCCTGCGGGCCTTGCAGCCGTGCACGGTAACCCGGCAGCAGCAACAGCCGCTCCATCACCGGCCCGGCGTTGTCGAGGTCGGCAAGGGTTTCGAACAACGGCACCACGCGCATCGGCCGCAGCACGCCAGACTCTTTGAGCAGCAGTTGCACGGCGAGCACATCGGAAGCTGCACCGGCCATGGAGATCACGTAGGAACCGAGCGAAGCGCCCGGCGCCGCGGCAATTTCCTTGCAGGTGTTGAGCACTTCGGCGGTGTCAGCGGACGGTTTGAAATGCGCTGGCAGCAGTGGCCGACGATTGCTCAGTTCGCGGGTCAGGAAGCTGATGCGCTGCTCTTCGTCCCAGTCTTCGTAGCGACCGAGGCCGAGGTAATCGGTGATTTCAGTCATCGCCGAGCTGTGGCGCGACGAGTCCTGGCGCACATCCAGACGCACAAGGAACAGGCCGAAGGTCACCGCCCGACGCAGACAGTCGAGCAACGGACCATCAGCGATCACGCCCATGCCGCACTCGTGCAGCGAGTTGAAGCACAGCTCCAGTG
The DNA here is from genome assembly GCF_054682705.1 of Pseudomonas sp. H1_D05. NCBI lineage: Bacteria > Pseudomonadati > Pseudomonadota > Gammaproteobacteria > Pseudomonadales > Pseudomonadaceae > Pseudomonas > Pseudomonas sp. H1_D05. Next base: position 3,130,017 of record NZ_CP162825.1, on the reverse strand, counting down.
GATCGAGCAGATCGCGGTTGTTGTGCAGCACGTCTGTCGGCGCTGGCGTCGGTGCAGTCAGCGCAGCGTGTGCCCAATTGCGCGTGGCGCGCAGGCGTTCGCGCAGTTGCTTGAGCACCGCACGATACGGTTCGGCGCTGTCGCCGGCCTTGGCTTTGAGTGCATCGCTGGCCTGTTGCATCGACAATTCGGCGGCAAGATGATCGACATCACGCAGGTACAGATCGGCGGCCATCCAGCGCGCCAGCAGCAACACTTCGCGGGTCACCGCAGCGGTGACGTTGGGGTTGCCGTCACGGTCGCCGCCCATCCACGACGCGAAGCGAATCGGCGCCGCTTCCAGTGGCAGACGCAGGCCGGTCGCTTCATACAACGCCTTGTCGGCCTTGCGCATATGGTTGGGGATCGCTTGCCACAGCGAATGCTCGATCACCGCGAAACCCCATTTGGCTTCATCGACTGGCGTCGGGCGCGTGCGGCGGATTTCTTCGGTGTGCCAGGCTTCGGCGATCAGCCGCTGCAGGGTGTTTTGAATCTGTTCGCGTTCGGCGCTGGTCAGGTCGCGATGGTCCTGCGCGGCGAGTTGCCCGGCGATCGCGTCGTATTTCTGGATCAGCGTGCGCCGCGCTACTTCGGTGGGGTGCGCGGTCAACACAAGTTCGATTTCCAGCCGCGCCAGTTGCCGGGCCAGCGATTCGGCGCTGTGGCCTTCACTGCGCAAACGCGCGAGCAATTCCGGCAGCACGCGGGATTCGAACGGCGCCGACTGCGACTCCTCGCGACGATGAATCAACTGATACTGCTCGGCGATGTTCGCCAGGTTGAGAAACTGGTTGAACGCGCGCGCCACGGGGAGCAATTCGTCTTCGCTCAATTGATTGAGGCTGGCGCTCAGTTCGGCGTCCATAGAACCACGCCGATCGGCCTTGGCGCCCTTACGAATCTGCTCGATCTTGTCGAGGAAAGCCTCGCCGTACTGATCTCGAATGGTGTTGCCCAGCAGCTCTCCGAGCAGGTGAACGTCTTCGCGCAAGCGTGCATCAATATCGGTCATCAGCAATTCCCCAGCAGTAATCCGGACGGCTTAGAAACGAGTGCATGACCTAGAGAGTGCCGCTCTACGACGCTTCTTACAAGCATCCGACCAAGGGACGTTAAACCTTGTGGGCGAAAGCTAGTCTCAACAGTAAGCCGCACAACGGCTTGCCGCCGGCCCCGGCGGACACTCACCCAGACCTGCCATGAGCAGGTGCGAAATGAGGTCATCATGAAAATTCGTGAACTCGCCCAGCATTGGGAAGAAAACGCCAAAGGTCGTATGACCGACACTGGCTACGCGATTCATCTGGACGTTGAAGCTGCGGCGCGTCTGGCAGCGATTACCGAGATGTACCCCAAACGTCATGTCGAAGAATTGCTTGGCGAACTGATCGGCGCGGCGCTTGAAGAGTTTGAAGCGAGCCTGCCGTATGTGAAGGGTTCGACGGTGGTGGCGACCGATGAGGAAGGTGATCCGCTGTATGAAGACGTCGGGCCTACGCCGCGTTTTCTGGCCCTTTCGCGCCGGCATTTGCATGACCTCTCGGCCGCAGCAGGCAAGCAAAAACACTGACACCACACAGATCAAAACTGTGGGAGCGAGCCTGCTCGCGATGGCGGATTTTCAGTCGACATTTTTGTTGTCTGATACACCGCTATCGCGAGCAGGCTCACTCCTACAAAGATCGTATTCCAGTTCAAAATCAGTGTGTTTTCGGGATCCGAAAACTCCGCGCGTACCGCTTCATCCCGCCAAAGTTCCCGCTCTAGAGCCTTGTCCATTCGGTCAAAAATTATTTTGGCGATAGGCCATCTTTTCTGAACTTTTGAAAAACGCCTCCGGTCGGAACCTGTAACCACGCCTGGAACGAGCGTTTCAAAAACGCCTTTCACACGACGCTTTCGGCTCCTCGACCAGGATGGATTCAGTTGTTTTCAGGAGATGCCTAATGGAGTTGAAGACCATGAAAAACCAAACCTCGTTTACCCACCTGCGCGGTCTGAAACTGGCGGCTCTGGCCATCGGCACCAGCTTCGTACTGGCCGGTTGCGCCGGTAACCCACCGACCGAGCAATACGCCGTGACCCAGTCGGCGGTGAACAGCGCCGTCAGCGCTGGCGGTACCGAGTTCGCTGCCGTTGAGATGAAGCAAGCACAGGACAAACTGAAACAAGCCGAAATCGCCATGCACGACAAGAAGTATGACGAAGCTCGCATCCTGTCCGAGCAAGCCGAGTGGGACGCTCGCGTCGCCGAACGCAAGGCTCAGGCCGCTAAAGCCGAACAGGCTGTGAAGGATTCCCAGAAAGGTGTTCAGGAACTGCGTCAGGAAAGTCAGCGCACCGTGCAGTAAGCGCGCATCCCGACCGCAAAGCTGAATCTCTTACCGATAGAAAGGACGACAAATTATGCGTAAGCAACTGATGATCCCCGCTCTCCTCGCCGCAAGCGTTGCCTTGGCTGCCTGCTCGACTCCGCCTAACCCGAATCTGGAAAACGCGCGCACCAACTACGCCGGCCTGCAAGCCAACCCACAGGCGAGCAAAGTCGCGGCACTGGAAACCAAAGACGCCAGCGATTACCTGGACAAGGCCGACAAGGCCTACCTGGACAAGCAAGACGCTGCCAAGGTTGACCAACTGGCCTACCTGACCAACCAGCGTGTGGAAGTGGCCAAGCAGACCATCGCCCTGCGCACTGCGGAAAATAACCTGAAGAACGCCGCCGCCCAACGTGCCCAGGCGCGTCTGGATGCTCGCGATCAGCAGATCAAACAACTGCAGGACAGCCTGAACGCCAAGCAGACCGATCGCGGTACGCTGGTGACTTTCGGTGACGTACTGTTCGCCACCGACCGTGCTGACCTGAAGTCCAGCGGTCTGGTCAACATCAACAAACTGGCGCAGTTCCTTCAGGAAAACCCGGATCGCAAAGTGATCGTCGAGGGTTACACCGACAGCACCGGTACCGCCAGCCACAACCAGTCGCTGTCCGAGCGTCGCGCCAACTCCGTGCGTACCGCACTGGTGAAAATGGGCGTTGATCCAGCGCGCATCGTCACCCAAGGCTACGGCAAGGAATACCCGGTTGCCGAGAACGGCAGCGCTTCCGGCCGTGCGATGAACCGTCGTGTGGAAGTGACCATTTCCAACGACAACCAACCAGTGATGCCACGTTCGGCGGTCAGCTCGAACTAAGCGCACTGCTGTAACGCGAAAGCCCCGCCTGACTGAGTCAGGCGGGGCTTTTTTATTGGTAGTTTGAAAAACTATTGCTCTATACGCATGGGGTTCTTCACCTTTAGAGAACGACGTCAACTGTCAACTGTGACAGTAGACGAAGATCCATTCACGGAAGAGGCTGTTGCTTGTCATCCCGCCCCTGACAAGGAAGCCCCCATGAAACGATCAATCATCGCTATCGGGTTGTTGTCGACACTATTCCATGCTGCGTTCAGCTGGAGTAACCCGCCCCCCCAAAATGAGCCATTGCATGATCCGGATGACATGATCATCAGCACCGATCCTGAAATGCTCGTTCCCGTGAAAAAGCGTCCGGTCACAGGCGTTCAAAAGGTATTACTGGTGGTCGGGCACTGGTCTGGCGAACCGGGCCTGGACACCAAAAAAATTGCTGAGCAAACCTTCTCGACGCACTGGAACTCCTTGCGCTCTTATATCCTGTCCGCGTCAGGCAATAAGCTGAAACTGGAGGGCACACAAATTGAAGCCGATTTCGGCCCGAAACCTGTGACCTGTAGTGCCTCAGGCAGTCTTGATGCGGGGCGCAAGGCGGCACTTGCACAGAACATTGATCCTGCCGCTTTTGCGTTCTTGTTTGTAGCTGTTCCTTGTGGCGGGGGCGCAATCGCTACGGTGCCGGGAAACTGGATTTGGGTTAAAGGTATGCCGGGCTCACCGCATGTATGGAAGCACGAATTCGGCCACAATCTGGGATACCCACATGGCGGCACTTATACCAAATGTCCGGTGAGTAACGACGTTGTTCAGGCTCCTGAAGAGTGCAGCCCAGTCGGGTATGGTGATACTGGAGACTCGGTATCGGGTGGCGGAACACTCTATCCGGCAATCAACCGGTGGTTTTCCGGCTGGCTAGATGACTCGCAAGCCGCCGTGATCAGTAAGACAGGTCTGTATCGACTGAGTGTTCTCGGAGAGGCGGGACCTCAACTGTACTTTCTCAATCGGACGACAGAACCGCAGTTGATAACGCTTGAGTACCGCCAACCGACACCATTCGATGACTTTTCCGCCTCCGATAATCGCGTAACCGGCGTCTGGATCAGATACTCGTCACTGAACGGAACTGTGCGCAACGCGCAACTGGATGCCACGCCAGAAACTGCCACAACGGACGATCCTACCCTGCAGCCAGGACGGACGCTGGAAGACGCGACGGCAAAAATCAAAATCAAAGTCTGTGCGACGGATAAGGCTGGTGCATCGCTCGCAATTGCAATAAATGGACAAGGCCTCCCGTATTGCACAACGACAGTCGTGCCACCGCTGGTCATGACACCCGAGCAGAACGCTACAACAACGCTGAAACCTTTGATTACTGGAACGGCGCGACCGGGAGCAACGATCAAGGTAGCAGAAGCCGCAACCCCGGAGACTTTCTTCGCAACAGCTATCGCGGATGTACAAGGCAGGTGGTCAATAACCCCTCCTACCGATAGGCCATCAGGCCCCAATGCACTTGTGCTTCGGCAGTACTTTGGCGACAGAGTCTCGGGGTCGTCCGAGCAGCGTTTATTCAACGTTGTTGATATCGTGGATGTGCCTCCCCTGGTTATCTCTACGCCAGTGGAAAACGCTGACTCCGGTTACAACCCTTTGCTTTCAGGCATAGCATTGCCTGGCGCCCATATTCGCGTAACCCGCGTTTACGGCCCTTACGAGGTACTGGCGGAAACAGACGCTGATGCCTATGGCAAATGGTCAGTGCGAAGTGTCTGGACCTTACCCTCAGGGCCTTTTTCCATGACAGCCTGGCAAAGCATTGATGGTAAGCGCTCGCCGTGGAGTGCCAATCGAACAATCAAGGTAATTGATACGCTCGACGCGCCAGTCATAGAAACCCCACTAGAGGGTAGTGACAGTGGTCAAAACCCTCTGCTCTCCGGCAAAGCTCTTCCGGGCGCACATATCCGTGTGTCCAAGGTCTACGGCCCTTACGAGGTACTGGCGGAAACAGACGCCGATGCCTATGGCAACTGGTCGGTGCGAAGTGTCTGGAGCTTACCTCCGGGAACCTTTTCCATGACGGCATGGCAAAGCATCGACGGTAAGCGCTCGCCATGGAGTGCTAATCGAAAAATCACGGTGACAGCCGGCCCTTAGCGGTAGAAGGTCCGTCGTTCAAAGATGGCGGGGCTTTTTTGGTGGCAGCTGATATTGCGGCCCCTCACCCCAGCCCTCTCCCGAGGGAGAGGGAGCCGAATGGGGAATGTTCAGTTACTGCATCGGCCTGAAGTTGCTTTGCGGAATCCATAGTCGACACTCTCTTTCAGGTCGGTGGATAGCGAAAGACAACTCGGTCAGTCCCCTCGGTCCGACGTTTCGGGAGGGTTAGGGTGAGGGCTGGTCCTGCAGAATCACTGCTCAAGCTTCTGCGGGGTTTCTTCGCCCATGCAGCGCACGGCTTTTTTCTGTGCGTTGATCAACACACCGGTCAGACCTTTCTGCTCGGTATCGAACAACACCAGCACCCCATCAATGCACTGCGCCACCTGCGGCGCGGGATCCAGCGAAACCTTGTAATCCTCACCCGGAACAGTCTTGAGCATGGTGAATTCGTTGAGCAGCAACGCATCCTCGGGTTTGGCGAAGTGCAGGTAGCCGTAGTACCACAGCGCTCCAACGGTGCCGAGGATGCTGCAGATACCGGTGATGATCAGCGGGATGGCGTTGCGTTCTTCAGTCATTGCGGACTCTCGTCTTCAGAATTCGGGGGTGTCGGATAATTGGGGATTTCGCCGAGGCGGCGCAGGCCGTTGAAATGCTCGGGATCGTCGAGGTAGCGCAGCATGACCAGGCGCCACACCGGGTCGCCGAAGGTCTGCACATGGCCGCCACGGGTCAGTTGCAGCACGCGCGGCGGTGGCGCCGCTTGATACAGACGGATGCCGTTGGACAGCGGCACCAGTGGATCGTCGATGCTGTGGAAGATCAGTTTCGGCACGCCGTTGAGTTGCGGCATCGAGTTGATCGCACTGTCGCTGTCCGGCACCAGCCACGACAACGGCACCTGAAATGGCCAGGTCAGCCACGAAGTGCTGAGCGCGTATTGGCCGACGCTGCGATAGCTCGCGGGCACGCCGTCGAGGACCAGCGCTTTCAGCTGTTTTTGCCGCTCGGGATGCTGCACCAGCCAATGCACCGCCATCGAACCGCCGAGGCTTTGGCCGAGCAGGATCAGCGGCTTGCCTTTGACTTCCGGCGCCTTGTCCAGCCATGCGAACGCGGCGTCGATGTCCTGATAGATCGCCGGCAGGCTCGGTTTGCCTTCGGACAAGCCATAACCGCGATAGTCGACCAGCAGCACTTGATAGCCGTTTTTTGGCAGCCACCAGCTCCCGCCCAAATGCATAGGCAGATTGCCGCCATTGCCGTGCAGGTGCAGGACGGTGCCTTTGACCTCTACGCCGGGTTTGGCCGGCAGCCACCAAGCGTTGAGCTTCAAGCCATCCGCCGTGACCAGGGTGACGGTGCGGTATTCGAGCTTGGCTTTTTCCGGGGTGAAGATCTGGCCCGGCTCGGGGTAGAACAACAGCGAACTGCAACCGCCGAGGGTCAGGAGCAGGCAGAAGATGCCGAGGATTCTCATCCGGTGAAACCTCGCGAAAATAGGGAGTCAGACACAAATCAAAACTGTGGGAGCGAGCCTGCTCGCGATAGCGGTGTGTCAGTCGCTATTTGTGTTGGTTGACACACCGCTATCGCGAGCAGGCTCACTCCTACAGGGGTTTATTGTGTGGGCTAGAGGATATTGGAGTAATCCGCTTCGATCCGGTCCAGGCTCAAATGGTTGAGGAAGTTGGAGAAGCACATCCACGCCGACAACGCATTCAAATCGCGGAACTGGTCAGGCAGATACTTCGGCGGCACCACCAATCCTTCATCCACCAGCTGGCGCAAGGTGCGCATGTCTTCCAGCGTGGTCTTGCCGCAGAACAACAACGGAATCTGCTCAAGCTTGCCCTTACGCACGGCCAACTGAATGTAGTTGTAAACCATGATAAAGCCCTTGAGATAGGACAAGTCTTTGGTAAATGGCAGACCGGTCGGTGTCGATCCACGGAAAACGCGACTGGCGTTGCCGTAACTTTCCGCCATCTCGAAGCCCTGCTCACGGAAGAATTCGAAAACCTGCAGGAAGTCCGCGCCCTCCTCGACCATATGAATGGCGCGGGTGCGGTTGGTCAGTTTGCGCAGGCGGCTCGGGTAGGAGGCGAAGGTGATGATTTCCATCAGGATCGCCAGGCCTTCCTGGGTCACCGTCGACGACGGTGGGCCTTTGGACAGGAAGGTGCAGATCGGCTGGTTCAAACCGTTGAGCGTGGTGCCGACGTGGACCAGGCCTTCGTGGACTTCCAGCGCGCGCACGTCGCGGTCGTTGAACATCGCATCGGTGCGGATCTTGATGTAGTCCGCACCGGCCGCCGCGTCAGCAACGATACCGTCGGACTCGAACACGCGGATGGTTTCTTCGGCCTCGCCGAACACTTTGTTCAGACGGGTTTGCAGCAGATGCACGGCGTCCTTGGCGGTGAGGATCTTCGGCTCGTCCTTCAAATCGCCACGGCCATCAATGTTGTTCAGGTAGTCGGACATCATCAGGCCGAGGTCGGCCAGGGTCGGGTCACCGGCGTGGAACGCATCAGACGCGGCGCCATACAACTCTTGGGAGATCAGACCGAAATCTTCGGTACCGCGCGCTTCGAGCATGCGCACCACCATGCGGTATTCCTTGCACATGCGCCGCATGATCTGCCCGACCGGGTTGAACTGGCCAAGCTGGCGGGTGATGTCGCGCTCGATGTTCTGGAACTCCAGCTTGACCTTGCTCGAATCAAAACTCAGCGGCCGATTGAGGTAATAGTCGCGATCCACCGCCGGCATTTCCTTGCCTTTGGCCTTGAGGAACCCCTTGCGAATGTTCTCGTCCCACTTGACGGCGTCGAGCACACGGATCGGCGTCTGCGCCAGCACAATGCGATCGGACAACATGCGTATCGTCTGCTGGTAATCGTCCACCCGAAACTCCTGTAGAAAACCTGACGTTCTGAATTATTGGGCGCGGGCCTGGCGCTGGTAGCGCACGGCTTCCACGAAGACATCGGAATTGGCCGGATCATCGAGGTAAGCAAAGACCTTATCGAGGTTACTGTCGACTTGCACGCCGTCGCCATCGTCGGTCTGGAAGGCCTGACCGTCGAGGGCTTTTTGTTTGATCGCCTGGTTGATCTGCTCGAGATCGAGGTTGTAGACCACCAGTTCGTGTTTGTCGGTGAGTTCGAAGCCGGCGATGGTGAAGTGGCCACCGTACTGCGCCGGGACTTTCGCCGACAGATACCAGCGGCTGCCATGGCGCGACACAGTGAAGGGATAGGCTTCGCGTTCGCGGGATTTGGCCTTGAAGTACGTGACAGCCTGATAGCGGTCCTTGCCCAGGCGCGTCAGCTCAAGGTTCATCGGCTCGCCCCAGGCGTTGGTGCTCGACCATTTGCCGAGCAGGCCCTTGGGCGCCGGGTCACTGGCGGTCAGCGGCTCCTTGAAGGTCACCAGACAGCCACTGAGCAGCAGGAACGACAAGGCGATCAGCACGCCACGCCAGGCTTTCATTCAATACTCCCTATGAACATTCGCCGCCCTTGAATACGCCACCGAACCTGTGGGAGCGAGCTTGCTCGCGAAAGCGTCAGCACAGCCAACATTAATGTTGAATGTCAGTCCGTCTTCGCGAGCAAGCTCGCTCCCACAGGGTTCAATGTTTCCCCAGAGGATCAGACCGACGCAAGCACCAGATGCATATAGCGCGTCAGAATGCCGAGCATGTCCTCTTCGGCCAAAGGCTCGGCGTCGTTGAGCAGGCCCTGATATTCCATCCGACCGATAATCGCCGTCAACACCTTGGCATCCTGTTGCGGTTCACGCGAGCCCAGCACCTGGAACAACTGGCAGGTGCCCTGCAACAGAATCTGCTGATGCGAACGCACCAGAATCGCCAGACGCGGATTAAGCAATGCTTCCTGACGGAACGCCTGTTCAGCCATCAAATGTTCACGACGGTTAACCAACTGACGATGCACGTAGTCAGCCATCAACCGCGCGATGTCATCAGCCAGCTGCGAGCGCGACTCCGGGCTGCCGTCGCCACTGACGACCATTTCGCGCAGCAAACCTTCGTTGTTGACCCACAGCTTGGCCATGTACGCCGCGCTGCGTTCAACGTATTGAGCGAAGGTATCGGTGAGCAGGTCGTCGATATCCTTGAAGTAATAGGTGGTCGCCGACAGCGGCACTCCGGCCTCGGCCGCCACCGCGCGGTGGCGCACGGCACGCACACCGTCACGCACGACAATGCGCATCGCCGCGTCGAGAATGTCCTGGCGACGCTGCTCACTGCCCTGTCGGCTGGCCTTGCGACCCTGGTACTGAACGCTTTCAGCGACCGCAGTGGCGATACCCGCTGCACCTTCTTGAGCTATTGCACCCATCACGACAGAACTTCCTCTGCAATTCAAAAGTAACCAATTGATACATTTGTACCAGACAGGCAATAAAAAGCCGCCTGTTTTAGGCGGCTTTTTAACTGAAACGTTTACGCTTGCGGTCGCATGTGCGGGAACAGGATCACATCGCGAATCGACGGCGAGTTGGTCAGCAACATCACCAGACGGTCGATACCGATACCTTCACCGGCCGTTGGCGGCATGCCGTACTCCAGCGCGCGCACGAAGTCGGCGTCGTAGTGCATGGCTTCGTCGTCGCCGGCGTCCTTGTCGGCCACCTGCGCCATGAAGCGCTCGGCCTGGTCTTCCGCGTCGTTCAACTCGGAGTAGGCGTTGGCGATTTCACGGCCACCGATGAACAGCTCGAAGCGGTCGGTGACGTTCGGGTTGTCGTCGTTGCGACGCGCAAGCGGCGACACTTCGAACGGGTACTGGGTGATGAAGTGCGGCTGTTCCAGCTTGTGCTCGACCAGCTCTTCGAAAATCATCACCTGCAGTTTGCCCAGACCTTCGAAGCCCAGCACCTTGGCGCCGGCCTTCTTGGCGATGGCGCGCGCCTTGTCGATGTCGTTCAGATCATCGGCGGTCAGCTCAGGGTTGTACTTGAGGATCGAGTCGAACACCGACAGACGCACGAACGGCTCGCCGAAGTGGAACACCTTGTCGCCGTACGGCACGTCGGTGCTGCCCAGTACCAGTTGCGCCAGTTCACGGAACAGTTCTTCGGTCAGGTCCATGTTGTCTTCGTAATCGGCGTACGCCTGATAGAACTCCAACATGGTGAATTCAGGGTTGTGACGAGTCGAAACGCCTTCGTTACGGAAGTTGCGGTTGATCTCGAAGACCTTTTCAAAACCACCGACCACCAGACGCTTCAGATACAGCTCTGGCGCGATACGCAGGAACATTTCCATGTCCAGCGCGTTGTGGTGGGTTTCGAACGGCTTGGCCGCAGCGCCGCCCGGAATGGTCTGCAGCATCGGCGTTTCGACTTCGAGGAAGTCGCGCTTCATCAGGAAGCTGCGGATGTGCGCGATCACTTGCGAACGCACGCGGAAGGTCTGGCGCACGTCTTCGTTGACGATCAGGTCAACGTAGCGCTGACGGTAGCGCTGTTCGGTGTCGGTCAGGCCGTGGTGCTTATCCGGCAGCGGACGCAGAGATTTGGTCAGCAGACGCACGCTGGTCATTTCAACGTACAGGTCGCCCTTGCCGGAACGCGCCAGGGTGCCTTCAGCGGCAATGATGTCGCCCATGTCCCAGGTTTTCACCGCGGCGAGGGTGTCTTCCGACAGGGTTTTACGGTTGACGTAGACCTGGATGCGACCGGTCATGTCCTGGATCACCATGAACGAGCCACGGTTGAGCATGATGCGACCGGCAACCTTGACCGGGATTGCAGCCTCTGCCAGCTCTTCCTTGGTCTTGTCCGCGTATTTCTTCTGCAGATCTTCGCAGTAGTTTTCGCGGCGGAAGTCGTTCGGGAAGGCGTTGCCCTTGGCGCGCTCGGCAGCCAGCTTTTCCTTGCGCAGGGCGATCAGGGAGTTTTCTTCCTGTTGCAGGGCTTGCGGGTCGAGTTGTTGGTCGCTCATGTCTTTAGATATTCCATCAGGTTCGTTGCCCCCGGGCCTTGCGGCCCGGGGATCGCCAGCAGGGCTGGCTCCTACAGGGATCGGGTTGAATCAGCCGATCCTGTAATGCGTCTTTTACAGCCCGGATTTCAGGCTGGCTTCCAGGTATTCGTCGATATCGCCGTCGAGTACCTTGTCGCAGTCGCTGCGTTCGATGTTGGTGCGCAGATCCTTGATCCGCGACGCATCGAGCACGTACGAGCGAATCTGGTGACCCCAGCCGATGTCGGACTTGGTGTCTTCCAGCGCTTGCGACGCGGCGTTGCGTTTCTGCATTTCCTGCTCGTACAACTTGGCCCGCAGCATTTTCATGGCGGTGTCCTTGTTGGCGTGCTGGGAACGCTCGTTCTGGCAGCTGACCACGGTGTTGGTCGGTACGTGAGTGATACGTACGGCCGAGTCGGTGGTGTTTACGTGCTGACCACCGGCACCGGAGGAACGATAGGTGTCGATCCGCAGGTCTGCCGGGTTGATTTCGATTTCCACCTTGTCATCGATCTCTGGCGAGACGAAAACCGCGGAGAACGAGGTGTGACGACGGTTGCCGGAGTCGAACGGGCTCTTGCGCACCAGACGGTGTACGCCGATTTCGGTACGCAGCCAGCCAAAGGCGTATTCGCCCTTGATGTGCACGGTCGCACCTTTGATACCGGCGACTTCACCGGCCGACAGTTCCATGATGGTCGCGTCGAAACCGCGTTTATCCGCCCAGCGCAGGTACATGCGCAGGAGGATGTTGGCCCAGTCCTGGGCTTCGGTGCCGCCGGAACCGGCCTGGATGTCCAGGTACGCGTTGTTCGGATCCATTTCATGGCTGAACATGCGGCGGAATTCCAGCTTGGCCAGATTTTCCTCGAGACGGGCCAGCTCGGCGACGACATCGCCCACTGCGCCTTCGTCGTTTTCTTCGACGGCCATGTCCAGCAGGTCGCGGCAATCGGCCAGACCGCCGTTCAGTTCATCGAGGGTATCGACGATCTGCGCCAGCGCAGCGCGCTCGCGGCCCAGTTCCTGGGCGTATTCAGGTTTGTTCCAGACGCTCGGATCTTCAAGCTCGCGATTGACTTCGGTCAGACGCTCATGCTTTTGATCGTAGTCAAAGATACCCCCGAATAGTTTCGGAGCGCTCGGACAGGTCCTTGATGGTGTTCAGGATCGGGTTGATTTCCATGACGGGCAGCACTCGTTGGCGAACTTTTGAAAGCCGGCGAGTATAACGTAATCAGGCTGTGACGGCAGCCCGTCTGGCGGGTGTGGGGATCATTAAAGCCTTTGCCCTCACCCTAACCCTCTCCCAGAGGTAGAGGGGACTGATTCGGGTTTGCTCGGGAGGTACGCCGACGTGAAATGGCTTTGCCGAATCCATGATCGCCAAGCTTGAAGATCCATAATCGACTCGGTCGATCAGGTCGATGTTCAGCGCCAGACACCCCGGTCGGCCCCCTCTCCCATTGGGAGAGGGCTGGGGTGAGGGTCAGCGTTTACTCGATCCCGACCTGATTACGCCCATTGTTCTTCGCCAGGTAAAGGCCACGATCCGCCGCCGAAATCAGCAACCGACAATCACTACCCGCCTGCGGCACCATGGTCGCCAGACCAATACTGATGGTCAGGCTCGCCCCTTCCGCCGGGGTGTTGTGCGGGATTTTCAAGGATGCCACGGTCTGGCGCAGTTTCTCCGCGACCAGCCGCGCGCCGCCCGGCGAGGTGTTCGGCAGCACCAGCACAAACTCCTCACCGCCATAACGCGCCGGCAGATCCGACGGTCGTGCGCTGGCCTCGCGGATCGCCGTAGCGACCTTGCGTAACGCTTCGTCGCCTTCAACGTGACCAAAGCTGTCGTTGTAGGACTTGAAGTAATCGACGTCGATCATCAACAGCGACAACTGACTCTGTTCCCGCAGTGAGCGGCGCCACTCCAGTTCCAGGTACTCGTCGAAGTGCCGGCGGTTGGACAGCCCGGTCAGGCCGTCGGAGTTCATCAGGCGTTGCAGCACCAGATTGGTGTCGAGCAATTGCTGCTGGCTGACGCGCAGCGCGCGGTACGCCGCGTCGCGCTGCAGCAAGGTCATGTAGGAACGCGAGTGATAGCGGATGCGCGCCACCAGCTCGATGGTATCCGGCAGTTTCACCAGGTAATCGTTGGCGCCGGCAGAGAACGCCGCGCTCTTGATCAGCGGGTCTTCCTTGGTCGACAGGACGATGATCGGAATGTCCTTGGTCGCCGGGTGATTGCGGTATTCGCGCACTAGGCTCAGGCCATCGAGGCCGGGCATCACCAGGTCCTGGAGAATCACCGTCGGTTTGATCCGCACCGCCTGGGCAATGGCCTGCTGCGGGTCGGAGCAGAAGTGGAAGTCGATGTTTTCTTGATTCGACAGCCCACGGCGCACCGCTTCGCCGATCATCGCTTGATCGTCCACCAACAACACCATGGCGGCGTTTTCGTCGGTTTTAATGTCGTCGATCTGTAAGTCATTCATGGGCGGTCACCTGAGTACTGCGGGGGCCAGGATTGCGGATAAACCTGTTCATTTGGGAAAAACCTCCAGCAATCGTGGCGCTATCTTTTCCAGCGCACGGATTTCAACCGCGGCATCAATCGCCGCGGCGGCTTTGGGCATGCCGTACACCGCACTGCTTTGCTGATCCTGCGCGATGGTCAAGTAACCCTGCTGGCGCATGAGCTTAAGCCCTTGCGCGCCGTCGCGTCCCATCCCGGTCAATAAAACCCCGATCGCGTCGCCATTCCAATAACTGGCGACACTTTCGAAAAACACATCGATAGAGGGGCGGTAGATCTCGTTGACCGGCTCGGCGGTGTAGGCCAGCGTGCCGTTTTTCAACAAGCGAATATGGTGGTTGGTGCCGGCCAGCAACACGGCGCTGGCCTGCGGCGGTTCGCCTTCACGGGCCAGACGCACATCGAGGCCACTGGCGCTGGCCAGCCATTCGGCCATGCCGGCAGCAAAGACCTGATCGACATGCTGCACTAGCACAATCGCCGCCGAGAAATCCTTGGGCAAGCCTTTGAGCAGCACCTCCAGCGCCGCCGGCCCGCCTGCAGATGAGCCGATCGCCACCAGTCGCTGACACGACGCAGAACTGCGCTGGGCCGTCGGCGTCGGACGCGAGCGCGTGGGTTTCTCGCCGATCAGCCAGCCGATATTGAGGATCTTGCGCAGCAACGGCGCCGCCGCTTCCTCGGGCATTGCCGGCGCCGAGCGCCGGGGTATCGACCACGTCCAGCGCGCCGTGGCCCATGGCTTCGAAGACCCGGTGCACGTTCTGCTGGCGATCGACCGTCACAATGACGATCGCGCACGGGGTTTCGGCCATGATCCGGCGCGTGGCTTCGACGCCGTCCATCACCGGCATGATCAGATCCATCAGGATCAGATCCGGGGTGTTTTCGGCGCACAGTTGCACTGCCTCGGCACCATTGCGGGCGACCCAGACCACCTGATGCGCCGGCTCGAAGGCCAGCGCCCGGCGCAGGGCCTCCACCGCCATGGGCATGTCGTTGACGATGGCGATCTTCATGCCCGCGCTCCTCCAATAAGCTCGACCACTGCGTCGAGCAGGGCGTCGTCATGAAAACTGGCTTTGGCTAAATAATAGTCGGCGCCGGCATCGAGGCCACGGCGGCGGTCCTCTTCCCGATCCTTGTATGACACAACCATCACCGGCAGCGATTGCAGACGGTTGTCGCGGCGCAGCAGCGTGACCAGCTCGATGCCGTCCATGCGCGGCATGTCGATGTCGGTGATCAGCAAATCGAAGTCTTCCGAACGCAGCGCGTTCCAACCGTCCATGCCGTCCACCGCCACGGCGACATCGTAGCCGCGATTGAGCAGCAGTTTGCGTTGCAGCTCGCGCACGGTCAGCGAGTCGTCGACCACCAGCACCCGCTTGCGCGCCGCCTCGGCAGCTTGATTGCCGTGACGCGCGATGCGCTCAAGGCGCCCGGTATTGAGCAGTTTGTCCACCGAGCGCAGCATGTCTTCGACGTCGACGATCAGCACCACCGAGCCGTCATCAAGCAAGGCGCCGGCGGAGATGTCCTGCACTTTGCCCAGACGCTCATCGAGCGGCAAGACCACCAGCGTGCGTTCGCCAATAAAGCGCTCCACGGCAACCCCGTAAACCGCATCGCGCTCACGGATCACCACAACTTTAAGGGTTTCGCCACTGTTTTGGCTGGCCGGGCGGTTGAGCAACTGGCTGGCCGCAACCAGCCCGACGTGCTGGCCTTCGTGCCAGAAATGCTGACGGCCTTCGACCTGCACGATGTCCTCCGGCGCCAGATCACACATGCGTTCGATGTGCGCCAGCGGGAAGGCGTAGGCCTCTTCGCCAACTTCCACCACCAGACTGCGCACCACCGACAAGGTCAGCGGTACTTCCAGATGAAAGCGACTGCCCTCTCCCGCCGTTTGCTCCAGCACCACGGCCCCGCGCAACTGGCGAACCATGTGCTGAACGGCATCGAGGCCAACGCCCCGTCCAGAAACTTCGGTGACCGTGTCGCGCAAGCTGAAACCGGGCAGGAACAGGAACGTCAGCAGTTCTTCTTCGCTCAGTTGCGCAGCGGTTTCGGCTGGAGATAACTGCCGCTCGACAATACTGCGGCGGACCTTCTCCAGGTCGACGCCATTGCCGTCATCGCTCAACTCCAGCACTAGCAGACCGGCCTGATGCGAGGCGCGCAGGCGGATCAAGCCTTCTTCCGGTTTGCCCTTGAGCAGCCGTTGTTCCGGGGTTTCGATGCCGTGATCGACCGCATTGCGCAGCAAATGCGTCAGCGGTGCTTCGAGTTTTTCCAGCACATCGCGATCAACCTGGGTTTTCTCGCCTTCGATCTCCAGCCGCACCTGCTTGCCGAGGCTGCGGCCCAGATCGCGGACCATGCGCACCTGACCGGTCAGCACGTCCGCAAAGGGTCGCATGCGGCAGGCCAACGCCGTGTCGTAGAGCACTTGTGCGCGCTGGCTGGCCTGCCAGGCGAACTCGTCGAGTTCGGCGTTTTTCTCGCTCAGCAATTGCTGGGATTCGGCGAGCAAACGGCGCGCGTCTTCCAAGGCTTCGAGCGCTTCAAGGCTCAGCGCGTGTTCCTTGAGGTGCACGTTGAGATTTTCCAGCGCACGCAAGCCGTTGTTCTGCATGCGTTTGAGGCGCTGCATGGTCGCCAGATGCGGTTTGAGGCGCTGGGTTTCCACCAGCGACTTGCTCGATAGATCGAGCAAACTGTTCAGCCGTTCAGCGGTGACCCGCAGCACCCGCTCGCCACCTTCGGTGGTGCGTTTGCTTTTGCGTGGCGCCGGTTCAGAGGTTTCGACCGGGGCTTCGATGATCGGCGCTGGCGTCAGTTCAAATACGGGCGGCGCTTCAAGTTGCAACTCGGCCATCGGCTGCGCAACGAACGCTGCCAGCGGCGTCGACGGATCGAGCAAACCCGCCATCAACGCCACGTAAGTTTCAATATCGCTCGGCTGCGGCGCATTGGCCGGTGTAGCGATGCGCATCAGCAAATCGGTGCCCTGTAACAGCGCATCGATATGTTCGGGCCGCAGCAACAAGCGCCCTTCCTGCGCGCTGACCAGGCAATCTTCCATGACATGGGCGACGCTGACGCCGCTGTCGATGCCAACAATTCGCGCCGCGCCTTTGAGCGAATGCGCCGCGCGCATGCACGATTCCAGTTGATCGGCCTGGGTCGGGTTGCGCTCCAGGGCCAGCAATCCGGCGCTGAGCACTTGGGTCTGGGCTTCGGCTTCGAGGCTGAACAGCTCAAGCAGCGAGGCGTCGCGCATTTGCTCGGGGGTCATGTGAGGCTCCGGGTCACGGCGGACAGCAGCTGTTCTTCATCCAGCCAACGCAGGCTGCGACCGCGATACTGCAGAACACCACGGGTGTATTTGGCACTGGCTTGCGCGCCGGATTGCGAGGCGGCATCAAGAATGCGCTCGTCGATGGCATGAATACCGTCGACCTCATCCACCGGCACCACCACCGGCCCGCCACGGGCGGCGATGATCAGCATCCGCGGCATGATGCGCGCGCCGGTGGCTGGCGCGGCGTTGCCATCCAGATCGAGCAATTCAACCAGCGACAGGCAGGCCACCAACGCGCCGCGCACATTGGCCACACCGAGCAATGCGCGTGAGCGCTGGTGCGGCAATGAATGAATCGCCTGCAGTGGCGCGACTTCGACGAGGCTGCGCGTCGCCAGCCCCAGCCATTCTTCACCGAGCCGGAACATCAGTAGCGAGCGGGTTTTCACATCGCTTTCGACAGCGATCGCCACCGGGTCGCGTTCGTCCTGTTGCAACGCATAACGGTCGAGCAGGCGCGTGGCGGCGGCGGAATACACCGAACAATTGCGGCAATGAATGTGGTCTTCGAGCAGCGGACAGGACTTGTCGCCGTGAATGCCGATGCGGTTCCAGCAATCGTCGATGGCCCGGGCGTCTTCGTGGGTGACGTTCAAGGTGTCGGACGGGATCATCGTTTACGCTCACTGTCGGCGGTGCGGCCGCTGCGGGCGGCACGCTCCTGCAATCGTCTGGCACCCGCTGTATCGCCCTGAGCCTGCAACAACGCGGCCGGGTGCATCAACGCTTCAGGGTGTTGCGGTTCGAGGTACAACGCCTTGCGGTAGAAGCCCTGAGCTTCGAGGGTCAGGCCGGCGACGTCGCTGAGCAGACCGAGCCAGTAAAACACCTGAGCCACCGGTTCATGGCTACGCAAATACTGTTCGCAGGCCGCCCGGGCTTCAGCGCTTTTGCCTTCGTTGGCCAGCGCGGCGATATTGGCCAGCAGGGTCGCCGCATCCGGGTTGGCACTTTTGCTGGCGGTCGGCAGTGGCGTTACGGCGGCAAACGGTCGAGTGCGAACTGGTGCTGGCTGCGTGCTGCGAGGCGGTTGGCTGACCGGCACCACGATGGGCTTGGGCGTTGGCAACGGCTCGGGGTGCGGATCGCTGTGGCGACTGAACGCGAAGGATTGCGGGATACCGATCGAACGCATGCCCAGACGCCCGAGCAAACTGCCCTCGGCCGGGCCGATAAACAGCACGCCATCGAAATGGGTCAGGCGCTTGAGCACCTCGAACACCTGCTTCTGCGTCGGCTGGTCGAAATAGATCAGCAGGTTGCGGCAGAACACGAAATCGAACGCTGGCTCGCTGGTCAGCAGCGTCGGATCGAGCACATTGCCGACCTGCAAACGCACTTGCTCACGCACATAGTCATTGACCCGATGGCCGTCCTGCTCAGGCGTGAAGTGCCGTTCGCGAAAGTCCAGATCCTGGCCGCGAAACGAATTCTTGCCGTACAGCGCACGCCGCGCCTTCTCCACCGACAGCGGGCTGACGTCCATGCCATCGACCTTGAACTGATGCGGTTTGAGCCCGGCATCGAGCAAGGCCATGGCAATCGAATAGGGTTCTTCGCCGGTGGAACATGGCAGGCTGAGAATGCGCAAAGCACGCATATTGTTCAGTTCAGCGAGGCGATTGCGCGCCAGTTTGCCCAGCGTGGCAAAAGACTCTGGATAACGGAAAAACCACGTCTCGGGGACGATCACCGCTTCGATCAGCGCCTGTTGTTCGTCTCGCGAGCCTTGCAGCAATTGCCAATACTCATCGGCATGCGCGGCTTGCGAGAGTGTCGTGCGCTGGCGCACAGCGCGCTCGATGATCGCCGGGCCAACCGAGGTCACATCGAGGCCGATGCGCTCCTTGAGAAAGTCGAAAAAGCGCTGATCACTGCTCATGACTGCGCCTCAAGCTGCGCCGGACTCAGCGGCGGATCGGGGAACAGCAAAGTACGCACGGCGTCATCGAGCAAGTCATTGACCCGTACCCATTGCACCAATCCCTGGGCATCTTCACGCACCGGGCCGAGGTACGGCGCCGCGCGGTTGTCGAGGCCGTAAGGCTGAAACTCTTGCGGATGGCAACGCAGGGTGTCGGTGGCCTGTTCGAGAATCAGCCCGAGCCATTGCGCGGGTTGCGCTTCATCCGGCCGATAATTGACCAATACCAGACGGGTGCTGGTGCGCGCCTCGGCGGGATGACCGAAGGTCAATGCGCTGAGGTCGATCACCGGCACCACCGCACCGCGATAGGCGAACACCCCGGCGACCCACTGCGGCGCCCAGGCGATTGGCTTGAGCGGCAGGCGCGGCAGCACTTCCGCCACTTCGGTGGCGCGCAAGGCGTAGCGCTCGCTGCCGATGCGAAACAGCAGGAATAACGCCGGCTTCGCCACCTGCGCGGCGCTGCGTTTGGCGAGGATTTCGCTCATCAGACTTTGAATCGCGAAACGCCGCTGCGCAGCCCGACGGCCACCTGGCTCAGTTCGTCGATGGCGAAACTGGCCTGACGCAGCGACTCGACGGTCTGGCTGCTGGCGTCGCCCAACTGCACCAGCGCATGGTTGATCTGCTCGGCGCCGGTGGCCTGGGCCTGCATGCCTTCGTTGACCATCAACACCCGCGGCGCCAGCGCCTGCACTTGATGGATGATCTGCGACAACTGCTCGCCGACCTGCTGCACTTCGGACATGCCACGGCGCACTTCTTCGGAGAACTTGTCCATGCCCATGACACCCGCCGACACCGCCGACTGGATCTCACGGACCATTTGCTCGATGTCGTAAGTGGCGACAGCGGTCTGATCCGCCAGACGCCGCACTTCGGTGGCAACCACGGCAAAACCGCGACCGTATTCACCGGCCTTTTCGGCTTCAATCGCTGCGTTGAGCGACAACAGGTTGGTCTGGTCGGCAACCTTGACGATAGTCACCACCACCTGATTGATGTTGCCGGCCTTCTCATTGAGGATCGCCAGTTTGGCGTTGACCAGATCGGCCGCGCCCATCACCGAGTGCATGGTGTCTTCCATGCGCGCCAGGCCTTGCTGGCCGGAGCCGGCCAGCACCGAGGCCTGATCGGCGGCGGTGGACACTTCGGTCATGGTGCGTACCAGATCGCGCGAGGTAGCGGCGATCTCGCGCGAAGTCGCGCCGATCTCGGTGGTGGTCGCGGCGGTTTCGGTAGCGGTGGCTTGTTGTTGCTTGGAGGTGGCAGCGATTTCGGTCACCGAGGTGGTGACCTGCACCGACGAACGTTGCGCACGGGATACCAGCGCAGTCAGCTCGGTCATCATGTCGTTGAAGCCGGTTTCGACGGCGCCGAACTCGTCCTTGCGGTCGAGGTTGAGACGCGAACTGAGGTCGCCGGTACGCATGGTTTCGAGAATCTGCACAATGCGGTTCATCGGCGCCATGATCGCGCGCATCAACAGCAAGCCGCAGGCACCGGCCGCCAGCACAGCCACCAGCAGCGAGACGAACATGCTGACCTTGGCCGCCGCCACCGCCTCGTCGATGTTGTTCATGGCCTGATCGGCGACTCTCTTGTTCTCGCCGATGATGTCGTTGAGCTTCATACGCCCGGAATACCAGGCTGGCGTCAGCTTTTCGTGGAACATCCTGACCGCGTCCGCTTCCAGGTTGCGCTTGTGCAGGTCCAGCACGGCATCCTGAATCTGGAGGTAGGCGTCGTGGTACTTCTCGAACGCGGCAAACTCGAGACGATCCTCGTCGGTCGCCATCGTCTTGCGATAGTTCTCCATCTGCTCCTGCAAACGCGCCTCGAAAGCCTTGTAGTCGGCCGCGTCCTCGCTGGAAATCCCCTGACCTTCCTTGAGTCCGAGCAGTTCTTGCGTCTGCATGTAACTGTCGACCCACGCGCCACGGATCATCGAGCTGTAATAGACGCCGGGAATCGCGTCATCACGCACGCTGTTTTCACTGGCCTCGATCTTCAGCAACCGCGAATAAGAGACGACAACCATCAGCAACATGATGGCGATAATCACCGCAAAGCTCGCCAAAATGCGTTGGCGCAACGTCCAGTTCTTCACAGTGATTCCTCGTGCCTAGTCGAAATGCGGGGAGTATAGCCGAGGGCGGTGTTTCATTTATAAGACGCTTTGTAACCCTCGGGCCTGTCCGCCTTGGTCGCGGGAGGGCTCTGGGCTAGGACTGTCCGACAATTGCGGGTGGGCGTGCCAGTGGGGTAATGGCAAAAAGAGGCGATAGATCTGTCATTGCCGCCGGGGTGCGGCGGAAAATGCCTTGGCGAGCAAGCTCGCTCCCACATTGGAACGCAATCCCCTGTGGGAGCGAGCTTGCTCGCGAAAGGGCCAGCCGGGTTTACACCGATGCGATGCGCACCTGCTTCTCCAACTCCACCTTCAACCCCGGCTCCAGCTTCAGTTGCCGCGCCAGTTCATCCAGATAGCTCTTCTCCATAAAGCTTTCCTCATCCACCAGCATCACACTGGCGATGTACATTTCTGCCGCCATCTCCGGCGTGCTCGCGGCCCGGGCGACGTCGGTCGGGTCCAAGGGTTTGTTGAGCTCGGCGTGCAGCCAGTGTTGCAATTCCTGATCGTTGTCGAGTTTGGTGAATTCGCCTTCGATCAGTTGGCGTTCACGGTCATCGATATGGCCGTCAGCCTTGGCGGCCGCCACCAGTGCTTTGAGAATGGCCTGACTGTGCTGTTCGGCTTGTGCCGGTGGCAAGCGGTCGAGGGTTTGCGGCTCGCTTTGTGGCGCTGTGCCTTTTTGCGCGTTGTAGTTGCCGTAAGCCTTGTAGGCCAACACACCCAGCGCCGCGAGGCCGCCGTAGATCGCAACTTTGCCGCCGACCTTGCGCACTTTCTTGTTACCGAGCAGCAGGCCCATCGCACCTGCGGCCAATGCACCACCACCTGCACCTGACAGCAGACTGCCGAGGCCACCAGAGCCTGATGCGCCGCCGAGCAAACCGCCCAAGCCTCCGGCAGCCGGTTTGTTCTGCGTTCCGCCAGCCTTGTTCTGCAATAGATCCTGGCCGGACTTGAGCAGTTGATCGAGCAATCCACGGGTGTTCATGTTCCGCCTCCAAACAGGGGTTATCCGGATCTATAAGGCCCTCAGCCTAGTTCGAAAGTGCCCCTGTCCGACCTGCGAGTGTGCTTCCAGATGTTGCTCGCCCTGCAGCAGCCCTTCGTGAAAATAGATATACACTCAGGCCAATCTATAAAAACCGCCCACTGGGTAGCCCTTCTCATGATGACCCTGCGTCAGATTCGTCACTTCATCGCCGTGGCCGAGACCGGCTCGATCTCCGCCGCCGCGCAAACCGCGTTCATATCCCAATCGACCCTGACCCTGGCGATCCAGCAACTGGAAGAGGAAATCGGCGTCAGCCTGTTCAGCCGCCACGCCAAGGGCATGACGCTGACACACCAAGGTCATCAATTCCTACGCCAGGCGCACCTGATTCTGGCGACCGTGGACAACGCCAAACGCAGCCTGCAACAGAGTACCGATCAGGTCGCCGGGCAGTTGATCGTCGGCGTAACCAGTCTGGTCGCCGGTTATTACCTGGCGGATCTGCTCACCCGGTTTCAGCGCGCGTATCCCAATGTCGAAATCAGAGTGATGGAAGACGAACGGCCCTACATCGAGCATTTGCTGGTCAGTGGCGAGATCGATGTCGGCGTATTGATCCTCTCCAACCTCGAAGATCGCCACGCTTTGCAGACTGAAGTACTGACTCACTCACCGCACCGTTTGTGGCTTCCGGCCCAGCATCCACTGCTGGAGCACGACAGCATCAATCTCGCCGACGTCGCCCGCGAACCGTTGATTCAACTTAACGTCGATGAAATGGATCGCAATGCCCAGCGTTTCTGGCGCGGTTCCGGGCTGCAACCGAAAATCACTCTGAGAACCGCGTCCACCGAGGCCGTGCGAAGTCTGGTCGCCGCCGGATTGGGCGTGTCGATCCAGCCGGACATGACTTATCGCCCATGGTCGCTGGAGGGCGACATCATCGAAGCGCGTCCGATCGCCGACCTCAATCAGACCTTGGACGTCGGCCTGGCCTGGCGCCGTGGCACCGCGCGTCCCACATTGGTCGACCCATTCCTGACTGTCGCACGCGAGCAACCCCACGGCGGGCGCAAGCCATCTATTTAATCGAATGCTGCCTTCAGTATTTAGTATTTGTCGACCTCGGAGCCGCGCACTAGTCTTGCTGCATCTATAAGACGGCCGGCTCCCGGGTTTCAGGGAGCAACAATGGCCACACAAGAAAAGAGATCGCGGAAAATGGCTGGCGCGCAGACCCCGATGTGTACCGCGTTGTTGATTGACGGCGAACTGGTCGCCGGGGAAGGTTTTGTCGAGCCGATTCTCAATCCGGCCACCGGCGAAATCCTCACGCACATCGCCGAGGCCAGCACCGAGCAAGTCGAAGCCGCCATCCTCGCCGCCCACCGCGCCTTTGCCGAGTGGTCACGCACCACGCCGCAGCAACGTTCGAACCTGTTGCTCGAGATCGCCAACGCCGTGGAAAAACACGCCGACCACCTCGCCCGCCTCGAATCGCTGAACTGCGGCAAGCCGTTGCACCTGGCGCGTCAGGACGATTTGACCGCGACGGTCGATGTGTTCCGTTTCTTCGCTGGCGCCGTGCGCTGCCAGACCGGGCAGCTCAGTGGCGAATACCTGCCGGGCTACACCAGCATGGTCCGTCGCGATCCGATTGGCGTGGTCGCCTCGATTGCGCCTTGGAATTACCCGATCATGATGGCCGCGTGGAAAATCGCCCCGGCCCTCGCCGCCGGCAACACGCTGGTGTTCAAACCATCCGAACACACGCCGCTGTCGATCCTCGCTCTGGCGCCAGCGCTGGCCGAAATCCTCCCGCGCGGGGTCATCAACATCATCTGCGGTGGCGGTGAAGGCGTCGGCAGCCATTTGGTCGGCCACGCCAAGGTGCGCATGGTCTCGCTGACCGGCGATATCGTTACCGGGCAGAAAATCCTCCAGGCCGCCGCGAAAACCCTGAAACGCACGCACCTCGAACTCGGCGGCAAAGCCCCGGTGATCGTCTGCAACGACGCCGACATCCAGGCCGTGGTCGATGGCGTGCGCACTTACGGTTACTACAACGCCGGGCAGGACTGCACCGCTGCCTGCCGGATCTACGCGCAGGCCGGGATTCACGACAAATTGGTCGCCGAACTCGGCGCCGCCGTCAGCAGCCTGCGCTTCGCCGGCAAACGTGATGCCGATAATGAGATCGGCCCGCTGATCAGCACCCGTCAGCGCGACCGCGTCGCCAGTTTCGTCGAGCGCGCCCTCGGCCAGCCGCACATCGAACGCGTGACCGGTGCGGCGGTGCACTCCGGTGCCGGTTTCTACTATCAGCCGACGCTGCTCGCCGGTTGCAAACAGAGCGACGAAATCGTCCAGCGCGAAGTGTTCGGCCCGGTGGTCACCGTGACCCGTTTCGACGAACTCGCGCAAGCCGTCGACTGGGCCAACGACTCCGAATACGGCCTCGCCTCGTCGGTCTGGACACAGAATCTCGACAAGGCCATGCAGGTTGCCGCGCGCTTGCAGTACGGCTGCACGTGGATCAACAGCCATTTCATGCTGGTCAGCGAAATGCCCCACGGTGGGCTGAAACGCTCCGGTTACGGCAAAGACTTATCCAGTGATTCGCTGCAGGACTACAGCGTGGTGCGGCACATCATGGCCCGCCACGGCCAGCATCTCTGACTACGCTAATAACAAGCCGCCAACGGCATGCTTCACCGCGTTCACAACTGCCCCGACCATAATTTAAAGAAGAGGGTTCAACCATGTTCGTGCACAAGACCGCACTGCTCAGTGCAATCACCACGGCCCTGCTGGCCAGCGCCAGCCTGCAAGCGGCCGAGCCGTTAAAGGCTGTCGGTGCTGGCGAAGGTCAGCTGGATATCGTTGCGTGGCCGGGTTACATCGAACGTGGTGAGAGCGACAAGGCCTATGACTGGGTGACCGGTTTCGAGAAAGAGACCGGCTGCAAGGTCAATGTGAAAACCGCCGCTACCTCGGACGAAATGGTCAGCCTGATGGCCAAGGGCGGTTACGACCTGGTCACCGCATCAGGCGATGCCTCACTGCGGTTGATCGTCGGCAAGCGTGTGCAACCGATCAACACCGCGTTGATCCCGAACTGGAACACCCTCGACCCGCGCCTGAAAGATGCGCCGTGGTACGTGGTCAACCAGCAGACTTACGGCACCCCGTACCAGTGGGGACCGAACGTGCTGATGTACAACACCAACGTGTTCAAGACTGCGCCGACCAGTTGGAACGTGGTGTTCACCGCTCAGGATCTGCCCGACGGCAAGCCGAACAAGGGCCGCGTGCAGGCGTATGACGGCCCGATCTACATCGCAGATGCGGCGCTGTATCTGAAGTCGACCAAGCCTGAACTGGGAATCAAGGATCCGTATCAACTGACCGAAGATCAGTACAAAGCCGTGCTTGATCTGTTGCGCGCACAGCAGCCGCTGATCCACCGCTACTGGCACGACACCACGGTGCAGATGAGCGACTTCAAAAACGAAGGCGTGGTCGCCTCCAGCGCCTGGCCGTATCAGGTCAACGGCCTGATGAACGAGAAACAGCCGATTGCTTCGACCATTCCCAAAGAAGGCGCTACCGGCTGGGCCGACACCACCATGCTCCACGCCGAAGCCAAGCACCCGAACTGCGCGTACAAGTGGATGGACTGGTCACTGAAACCGAAAGTCCAGGGTGATGTGGCGGCGTGGTTTGGTTCGTTGCCGGCCGTTCCTGGGGCGTGCAAAGAGAGTGAGTTGCTTGGCGCTGAAGGTTGCAAGACCAACGGTTTCGACCAGTTCGACAAGATCGCCTTCTGGAAAACCCCGCAGGCCGAGGGTGGCAAATTTGTGCCGTATAGCCGCTGGACCCAGGACTACATCGCGATCATGGGCGGCCGCTAAGCCCGGGAGCGACTCGGTCGAACTCCCTTTCCCCCTCGCCCCCCTGGGGGAGAGGGTTGGGGTGAGGGGGTAGCTTTTGCCTTTGCTCTTGATCTCAGAGCAATGGCCGAAACCGCCACCCTCACCCCCCGCCCTCTCCCGGAGGGAGAGGGGAGCTAAAAGCGGATCGCATTCACCGTTAGATGCCGATCGTTCCCACGCTCTGCGTGGGAATGCATCACCGGACGCTCCGCGTCCATTTGCACGAGGTGACGCAGAGCCTCACAGGCAGCATTACCACGCAGAGCGTGGGAACGATCATTCGAAAGACTGTTTTTTCAAAAGGCTGGGCAGGGCCGCTGCGACGGCCCTCGCCTTTTTGGAGCACCGCACCATGACGCTTGCAGTCCAGTTCACCAACGTTTCCCGGCAGTTCGGCGAGGTCAAGGCCGTTGACCGGGTTTCCATCGATATCGAGGACGGCGAGTTCTTTTCCATGCTCGGCCCATCCGGCTCGGGCAAAACCACCTGCCTGCGGCTGATCGCCGGGTTCGAACAACCGAGCGCCGGTTCGATCCGCATTCACGGGGCCGAGGCGGCCGGTTTGCCGCCGTATCAACGTGACGTCAATACAGTGTTTCAGGATTACGCGCTGTTCCCGCACATGAACGTCCTCGACAACGTCGCCTACGGTTTGAAGGTCAAAGGCATCGGCAAAACCGAACGGCATAAACGCGCCGAAGAAGCTTTGGACATGGTCGCCCTCGGCGGTTACGGCGCACGCAAACCGGTGCAGTTGTCCGGCGGTCAGCGCCAACGTGTCGCCCTCGCCCGCGCCTTGGTCAATCGCCCGCGTGTGCTGTTGCTCGATGAGCCGCTTGGCGCCCTCGACCTGAAACTGCGCGAACAAATGCAGAGCGAACTGAAGAAGCTGCAACGCCAGCTCGGCATCACTTTCATCTTCGTCACTCACGATCAAACCGAAGCGCTGTCAATGTCCGATCGCGTCGCCGTGTTCAACAAGGGCCGCATCGAGCAGGTCGACACGCCGCGCAACCTGTACATGAAACCCACCACCACATTTGTCGCTGAATTCGTCGGTACCTCGAACGTGATTCGTGGCGATCTGGCGCGTGAAATCAGCGGTCATCCGCAGCCGTTTTCGATCCGCCCGGAACACGTGCGGTTTGCCGAAGGCCCATTGGCCAGCCACGAAATCGAAGTCAGCGGGTTACTCCACGACATCCAATATCAGGGCAGCGCCACGCGTTATGAACTGAAACTGGAAAACGGCCAGACCCTGAGCATCAGCCACGCCAACACTCAGTGGCTCGACAGCAGCGCGCAGCATCAGACCGGCCAGCGCCTGAGCGCACGTTGGGCGCGGGAAGCGATGATTCCGTTGCACGACACCGTGGCGAGCGGGGTGTGACATGAGCACGCTCGCGATGACTGCCTCGCCGCCGTTGCGCAGGTTTTCCAACCTGCTCTATCGCAAGCCGAACCTGTATCTGTCGATGCTGCTGGTGCCGCCGCTGCTGTGGTTTGGCGCGATTTATCTCGGCTCGTTGCTGGTGCTGCTGTGGCAAGGTTTCTACACCTTCGACGACTTCACCATGGCGGTCACTCCCGACCTGACCCTGGCAAATTTTGCCGCACTGTTTCAGCCGTCGAACTTCGACATCATCCTGCGCACGCTAAGCATGGCCATCGTTGTGTCGATCGCCAGCGCCATCGTCGCGTTCCCGATTGCCTACTACATGGCGCGCTACACCACCGGCAAGACCAAGGCGTTTTTCTACATCGCGGTGATGATGCCGATGTGGGCCAGTTATATCGTCAAGGCGTATGCGTGGACGTTGCTGTTGGCCAAGGGAGGCGTGGCGCAGTGGTTTGTGCAACACCTTGGATTGGAGCCGGTGTTGCAGTTCATTCTGGGGATTCCCGGCGTCGGTGGCAGCACCTTGTCGACCTCGCATCTGGGGCGGTTCATGGTGTTTGTGTACATCTGGCTGCCGTTCATGATTCTGCCGATTCAGGCGTCGCTGGAACGTCTGCCGCCGTCGCTGTTGCAGGCTTCTGCCGACCTCGGCGCCAAGCCGCGCCAGACCTTTATGCAGGTGATTCTGCCGCTGTCGATTCCGGGCATTGCGGCCGGTTCGATCTTTACGTTTTCGCTGACCTTGGGCGATTTCATCGTGCCGCAACTGGTCGGGCCACCGGGCTACTTTGTCGGCAGCATGGTCTACGCGCAGCAGGGGGCGATTGGCAATATGCCTATGGCGGCGGCGTTTACGTTGGTGCCGATTGTGTTGATCGCGGTTTACCTGTCCATTGTCAAACGACTGGGGGCTTTCGATGCGCTCTGACTCTTCATCACAAGGGCAGGCCTCACTGGGCTTAAAAATCGCAGCCTGGGGCGGGTTGGTATTTTTGCACTTCCCGATCCTGATCATCTTCCTTTACGCCTTCAACACTGAAGAAGCCGCGTTCAGCTTTCCGCCGAAGGGCTTCACGCTGCACTGGTTCAGCGTGGCGTTTTCGCGGCCGGATGTTCTGGAGGCGATCAAGCTTTCATTGCAGATCGCAGCCATCGCCACGTTGATTGCCATGGTGCTCGGTACGCTCGCGTCAGCCGCGCTTTATCGCCGGGATTTCTTCGGCAAGCAGGGCATCTCGCTGATGCTGATCCTGCCGATCGCATTGCCGGGGATCATCACCGGGATCGCGCTGCTGGCAACCTTCAAGACGCTGGGGATCGAACCGGGGATGTTCACCATCATCGTCGGCCACGCGACCTTCTGCGTGGTGATCGTCTACAACAACGTCATCGCCCGCCTGCGCCGCACTTCGCACAGTTTGATCGAGGCCTCGATGGACCTCGGCGCCGATGGCTGGCAGACGTTTCGCTACATCATCCTGCCGAACCTTGGCTCGGCGCTGCTGGCCGGCGGCATGTTGGCGTTTGCGCTGTCGTTCGACGAAATCATCGTCACCACGTTCACCGCCGGGCATGAACGCACGTTGCCGTTGTGGCTGCTCAACCAGCTCAGCCGCCCACGGGATGTGCCGGTGACCAATGTCGTCGCGATGCTGGTGATGATGGTGACGATGCTGCCGATTTTGGGCGCTTATTACCTGACCCGGGGTGGCGAAAGCGTTGCCGGTAGCGGCGGCAAATAAACATCTGAAAGACACCACTTTCCCCTGTGGGAGCGAGCTTGCTCGCGAAGAGGCCGTCACATCCGACATTGATGTCGACTGACACACCGCTTTCGCGAGCAAGCTCGCTCCCACAGGGTTATCGATTCGGCCAGAACAATAAAAGTATTAGTGAGGACAACAGACATGCAAACCAAACTCTTGATCAACGGCCAACTGGTCAACGGCGAAGGCCCGGCACAACCGGTGCTCAACCCCTCGCGCGGCGAAGTCCTGGTGGAGATCAACGAAGCCACTGAAGCTCAGGTCGACGCCGCCGTACGCGCTGCCGACAACGCGTTCGCCGACTGGTCGCAAACCGCGCCGAAAGACCGTTCGCTACTGCTGCTCAAACTCGCCGACGCCATCGAAGCCCACGGCGAAGAACTGGCCAAGCTCGAATCCGACAACTGCGGCAAACCCTACAGTGCCGCGCTCAACGACGAGATTCCGGCGATTGCCGACGTGTTCCGTTTCTTCGCCGGCGCCAGCCGTTGCATGAGCGGCTCGGCCGCTGGCGAATACCTGCCCGGCCACACCTCGATGATCCGCCGCGATCCGGTGGGCGTGATCGCCTCCATTGCGCCGTGGAACTACCCGCTGATGATGGTCGCCTGGAAAATCGCCCCGGCGCTGGCGGCAGGTAATACCGTGGTGCTCAAGCCGTCGGAACAAACCCCGCTGACCGCGTTGCGTCTGGCCGAACTGGCGTCGGAAATATTCCCGGCCGGTGTACTCAATCTGGTGTTTGGTCGCGGTCCTACCGTTGGCAGCCCATTGGTTACGCACCCGAAAGTGCGCATGGTTTCGCTGACCGGTTCGATCGCCACGGGCGCCAACATCATTTCCAGCACTGCCGACAGCGTTAAACGCATGCACATGGAACTGGGCGGCAAGGCGCCGGTGATCATCTTCGACGACGCCGATATTGATGCGGCGGTGGAAGGTATTCGTACCTTCGGTTTCTACAACGCCGGGCAGGATTGCACGGCGGCCTGTCGGATCTACGCGCAGCAAGGCATTTACGACAAATTCGTCGAGAAGCTCGGCGCGGCGGTCAGCAGCATCAAGTATGGCTTGCAGGATGATCCGTCGACTGAACTGGGGCCGTTGATCACCGCGCAACATCGCGACCGTGTGGCCGGGTTTGTCGAGCGTGCTGTGGCGCAGCCGCACATTCGTTTGATCACTGGCGGTAAGGCTGTTGACGGTAACGGCTTCTTCTTCGAGCCGACGGTGTTGGCCGATGCGCAGCAGGACGACGAAATCGTCCGCCGCGAAGTGTTTGGGCCGGTGGTTTCAGTGACCAAGTTCACTGATGAAGCGCAGGCGTTGGAATGGGCTAACGATTCCGACTACGGCCTCGCCTCCTCCGTGTGGACGGCAGATGTAGGACGCGCGCATCGCATGTCGGCGCGGTTGCAGTACGGCTGCACGTGGGTGAATACGCACTTCATGCTTGTCAGCGAAATGCCCCATGGCGGTCAGAAATTGTCTGGTTACGGGAAAGACATGTCGATGTATGGACTGGAGGACTACACCACGGTTCGGCATGTGATGTTCAAGCACTAAGCCTTTAAAAGCTTCGCGAGCAGGCTCGCGCCCACAGGAGTAAGTATTCCAAATGTGGGAGCGAGCCTGTTCGCGAAGGCGTCACCCCGGTATCAGGAAAGAAACCGGCACTACGCACCACCAGGATTCCACACCTAACAACAACTACCGAACCGGGCGGCGCCCAAAAAGCCCCGTCACGGCCTCGGCCATCCGAAATCTGCCGATTTCACGGAGCAAAACACACATGAGTTCCTCACCCGATCTCGCCGCAGCCGTCGCCGACAGCGATGCCGAACAACTGCGCAAACTGGGCTACACCTCGAACTTCAACCGCAGCATGAGCCTGTGGGAAAACTTCGCCTTGGGCTTCACTTATCTGTCACCGGTCGTAGGGGTTTATACCCTCTTCGGCCTGTGCCTTGCCGCTGGCGGCCCTCCGATGTTCTGGGCCTACTTGCTGGTCGGTTGCGGCCAGTTGCTGGTGTGCCTGATCTTCGGCGAAGTGGTTTCGCAGTTCCCGATTTCAGGCGGTGTTTACCCTTGGGCACGCCGATTGGTCGGCAAGAAATGGGCATGGATGGTCGGCTGGATCTACTCCATCGCCCTCTGCGTCACCATCGCAGCCGTTGCGGTCGGCGCTGGCCCGTATCTGGCCGCCATGCTCGGTTTTGAGCCAAGCAACAACACCAACATCGTCATCGCCCTGGTGCTGACCCTGTTCGCCACACTGGTCAACCTCAGCGGCACCAAAGTGCTGGCGCGTATCGCTATGTTCGGCTTCCTCTGCGAACTGGTTGGCGCAGTGATCGTCGGTGTTTACTTGCTGGTATTCGAACGCCATCAACCGCTGAGCGTGCTGTTCAACACCTTCGACATCCGCGTCGACGGCTCGTACCTGCCGGCGTTTCTCACTGCCTCGCTGGCGGGGATGTTCCTCTACTACGGCTTCGAGGCCTGCGGCGATGTCGCCGAAGAAACCCCGAACCCGAGCGCGAAAATCCCGGTGGCCATGCGCATGACCATCTACATCGGCGGCATCGCGGCAATGTTCGCCTGCCTGGCGCTGATTCTCGCCGTGCCGGACATGCAAGCGGTGATCAACGGCACCGACAAAGACCCGGTCACCACCATCCTCAACAACGCCTTCGGCCCGGTCGGTTCGAAAGTGGTGATGGGCGTGGTGATGATTTCCTTCATCTCCTGCGTCATCAGCCTGCAAGCAGCGGCGAGCCGTCTGCTGTACTCCTACGCTCGCGACGAAATGGTCATCGGCAGCCGACTGCTGAAAAAGATTTCTCCTACCACCCAAGTACCAGTTGCCGCGCTGTTCGTGTCCGGCGTCCTGCCGGCCCTGATCATCGCCCTCGGCTTCTTCCTGCAAGACGCCGTGGCCACCATCGTCAGCTTCGCCGCCATCGGCATCTACCTCGCGTTCCAGATGATCGTGCTGGCCGCGCTGTACGCCCGCAGCAAAGGCTGGAAACCCAGCGGCAAATTCACCCTCGGCGCGTGGGGCTGGCCGGTGAACATTGGCGCGCTGGTGTATGGCGTTGGCGCGATCATCAACATGGCCTGGCCACGTACGCCGGATGCAGCGTGGTATGTGAACTATGCGATGGTGTTGAGTACTGCGATCGTGATTGGCTTGGGGCTGGTTTATATGTGGATTGGCAAGCCGTATGACCATGGCAAGGCGCCGGCTGGGGATGCGTGGAAGGTCAGTCGCTAAGAGCCTGCGATCCCGGCACCGACAAGGTGCCGGGGTTCAGGTAAGCCGTGAAACATCATCAAAAAGAAAGCTCTGCCTGATCGTGCTTCAATAGGGAAATACGGTCGAACAGTTTGATTTTTTCATTGGCTTTTTGCTTGGCGTGATCGGACATGAATGCAACCAATTCTTCGAGCTGACTGACGTCTCCGACTACTTTGAATTCCTTTTCCTTGTTGACGAAAACAAGCGACTTCTTCTTTCTCGACAACAATTCAATGACGTTGCTGAGCGTGCCGGTGCTCTTTGCGTCCCAGATCATCAAGCCGTAGTCAGCAGTTTCGGCCATGACGACGTCTTTCTCGGTGAAGAAGGCTCTCGACCCCTTGGAATGCTTGGAGTCGACTGTTCTGGCGGGCCACTGTCCAAGGTTGTTCCTCGGAGCAGAACCGCTGCAGAACACTGTGGTTCTGGATCGTTCGAGACTCAGCAGGTACTCCTGAATGGAGGTATCGGCGCCACCTGCATCCCCAACCACCACCTCAAAATCTGACGCGACGATATTATTGATGCGCTCTTTAACCTTCGGATCAAGGTTCTTGATGTTGATAGAGCCAGCAATAAATACAGTGGTCATTGAATTCACTTCCAAGTTAGCGCTGCGACGTAAATTTTCCCTACTTTCGGATATTTACGCAGAACAGCGCATGCCGCGTCCATCGACGCCCCACTATCAAACAAATCGTCTACAACCAAAACATTCCAGCTTCCATCGGTGGTGATTTCATCATTGACGCTGAAACTGTCTCCAATCGCGGCAAACTTTGTGACCTTCAAGGAAAAATCTTGTTTCCTACAGTGGATGGCGACTGAATGGCCTTGGTTCAGCCAGCGCCTGCCAGCAACGTCTCGTCTCGTCTCGTCTCAGCTACTGGGGGGCTCGGAAAGGGCTTATGTGTCAATCGGCTGGTGCTTTGAGAGGGCTTCGAACTCATCCATCAATAGGTGAATTTCAGTGCTTGGGTTGTGTTCGCCACTGAGGGCGACATCCTCAAGAACTTTGGGGGCCAGCGCTCTTGCCTGCTGAAATGGCTTTCCGAGTAGCTGAGCGAAGTAGCTGACGTCTTTGCCTTTCTGATAGTCAGCCATGCTGGGTTTTGCTCTGAGGCTCTTGGTCACCAAATCAGCCGGAGAGTTCTTCCCGGCTGTGCTGAACGGTTTTCGACTGTAGCCAAAGTGCAGTAGTAGCCAAAACTCGAAGCACGGATAAGATGCGATGACTTGGATTTTTGGATAAGACTTCGCCACATTCAACGCTCGCTCGAAGCACATGTGGGTGTCTCGATCCAAAACACAGAACACCTTATCGAAGCTTTTTTGCCTTACGACTGCTCGCTCAACAATGCCGCTTGGATGTGTAACACCGCAGTGAACGATCTCAACCTGGGCCTTGGCCCGAAAATAAAACGCGGCTTCCTCCAGATAACGTTTCCCTGACTTACTGTCTTCACACAACACCAGCACCTTAGGCTGCGGTTTGAAGCGGGAAGCCTTGCGATCAAACGATTTGAACGAACTCACTACCCTCACCCCTGCCTTATCAGCGGCAGCCCGCGATAACGCCCTTCGAAGTAACGCTTCTCGACATCCTCGCTTTCCCGGCCTTCAAAATCGTGTACGGAAAACAAGCTCGTGGCGCCATGAGCATCACGTTCTGTAATCCAGAACTGGTCACGCCGCAGAATCTTTTCATTCATCAGATGGGTATCGTGTGTCGTGAAAATCAGTTGGGTATCCAACCCACTGTCCAGATGCTTTGCGATCAAATCAGCGACGATTTCGGGATGAAGACTGCTATTCAGTTCGTCGACGCAGAGGATCCCACTGCCACCGGCCTGATTCATCATGAACCAGGGCAACCAGAAGCCAATCAGGTTTTTGGTTCCGCAAGACTCCTCCGAGAAGTCGAACTGCGCATCGCCTGAAATGCTGGAATGCGTGAGGGTCAGTTTGTCCCTTTGAGCCGCCGCGAAGAACTCCTTCAAGGTCAGTTTTCTGTTGCTCAAGTCTGCACAGGCGTCATCCGGGTCGAGCTGTATCGCAGACACAGGAATATCCAGCGCACTGAGAAAATCGCGCAGGTTGCTCGTATGATTTTTGACCATTCGCAGAAAGCGAATCGAGGCTGTGGATAAGCCAAGCATGTTGTTTTGTTCAATGACTAGCAGACCGGTTTGAAACCAACTGAATGGAGTGCGCAGTTGACTCAACTCTTCGCTGCTATGAGTGACGGCTTGTGCAATAAACAGCATCGTCGGACTGGTCAATCGGCGCCAGGCGCAATGCACTTCCTTGCCGCCCTCAAGGGTTTTACCAAACAGGTAATGCTCACCTTCAGCATCAAACCGGCGGTCATAAAGCAGTGTTTCCTTACCTTTCGGATAAGCAGTCAGTTGTTCCTGAACAATCCTCTGCGCGGTCAGCCCGAGGACAAACCGATAGCGCAGTCCGCCCTGAATAAAGTCGTACTCAAAGACACTGGGCGCATCGCTCAGAGTGCAATCAAATCGAAAGGGTGAAACAGGCAGCGCTTCGTCATTTGAACCACGTGGTGTCGTTAGCAAGCGTCCGACGATGCCCATTGCGCGGATCAGTGAAGACTTTCCGGAGGCGTTCGGACCGTAAATAGCTGCAACCTTCAACAGCTCCGGAAGCTTTTCCGTGCTCGTGGAGGCTTTGAACGTATTGCGTGTTTTGCTCAGACGAGGGCTCGCCGCCATGGACAGGGTTTGCCTGTCCCGAAATGAGCGGTAATTGGATACCGAGAATTCGATCAACATGAAGAAAACCTGCAGTTCATTGCTTGGGTTTTCATGAATAAACGAAAAAACAGGATTCAGATGCAGACGGACTGCAGCGAGTGCAAAAACAGGCATTTCCTACAGATGCAGCCTTCATGAAAAAGCCCCATTTCCTACAGTTATTGTCGATAGAACAGACTTGGTGCGTAGAGCACACGGCAGATAGTCTTCTTTCCGGCTGTGACATCAGCGGCCCGGTGTCGAAGCCGGAAGAAAATCAACATGGCGCAACCGCACTCATTTGAGTGGCGGCTCTATTCTCAATATTGGAGTCGAAAAATGCCTAACCACGTAAAAATTCCTTCTGAAAGCTCCGCTTTCTTCACCCCCACCGCCTTCACCCGCCACAACCGCTTCCTCCACGCCTTCATGCAAGACCACGAATCCTGGTTCTGCGTGCAAGATCTCGGTCGCTTGATGGGTTACCCCCTGAACGAACGCCTCACCCTGAAACTCGATCCCGATCAGCGTCGCCATGTCCTTCTGCGTCGGGACGGCGAAATCATCGATTGCGCGATGGTCAGCGAGTCCGGCCTGTTCGCCCTGCTCGTCCATCACTTCGTCCCGGAAAACCGTCACCTGCGCCAGTGGTTGAGCCATGAAGTCATCCCGATGCTGCGCGAAACCCAATCAAGCCCTGTGGAAAACCACCCGAGCCTGAGTTCGATGCATTGGGCAGGCGTCACCGTGCCGCTGCTGCACTGGCAACAGCAGGCGTGGGTCAAATGGCGGGATGTGCCGGAGTTGATGCACGGCCAGCGGCCGTATCCGGTTCTGGGAACGTGTAGCTGATCCAAATAAAAAAGGGGCGAACATTTCAGTCCGCCCCTTTTAATTTCCACTCAAAACCGCGAAACACTCCGCATCGCATCCACCAGATACCGCATCGCAATCCGGTCATTCTCCGAAAGCTCCCGATAACGCTCCACCAGCTTCACTTCGTCAGAGCTGAGCCGGCGCCTTTTGCGGCCGCTGCCCAGGCAAGGAAAGATGCCCAACATGTCGGTGATCCCTTGTATTTTTGCCATGGACGATGTCCTTCAATACTTCAAAGAATTGCTAAACCACCACATCGCCCTGCCCCTTACAGCAGCGCCGTGTGCCCTACCGGTCAGCACCGGTCATGCCCATAGAATAGAAATTAAATCGGCGCTGAAAAGCGGTTTTTAGAGTAATTAGTCGAAAAAAGCAGATATGCCGTGTAAATCAGAATGCCCTGTCAGATGTTTAACCGACATGTCTTGTTTCATTGACACACTGGCGCGGTGAATCAACGAATTTTGCATTGCGAGCGAACCGTTTAAGCTAGCGGGCATCTGTTAATAGTCCGTTGCGTTTGGCCGAAGGCTTGTCCGAACCGTTATTTCTGATCCAGCACGTGCCAGGAACGGCGCGGGATTGCACACGACAGGTTGTATATATGCACCGCAGGAATTTGCTCAAAGCGTCCATGGCCATTGCGGCTTACACCGGTCTTTCGGCCACTGGCCTGCTGGCCAGCCGTGCATGGGCGGCCAATGGCGGCGCCGCCGATGGCGAGGCGCAGGCCTTCGACTTCGAAGCGCTGAAGCGCCAGGCCAAGCAACTGGCCGGCAGCGCCTATCAGGACACCAAACAGGTGCTGCCGCCAACTCTGGCGACCATGACCCCGCAGAACTTCAATGCGATCCGCTACGACGGCGAGCATTCGCTGTGGAAGGAAAACAAGGGTCAGCTGGACGTGCAGTTCTTCCACGTCGGCATGGGGTTCCGTCAGCCGGTGCGCATGTACAGCGTCGACGCCAAGACGCGCACTGCCCGCGAGGTGCATTTCCGCCCGGCGCTGTTCAACTATGAAAACACTTCGGTCGACACCCAGCAGCTCAAGGGTGACCTCGGTTTTGCCGGCTTCAAGCTGTTCAAAGCGCCGGAGCTGGATCGTCACGATGTGTTGTCGTTCCTCGGCGCCAGCTATTTCCGTGCGGTAGACGCCACTGGCCAATATGGCCTCTCGGCGCGCGGCCTGGCGATCGACACGTACGCGAAAAAACGCGAAGAATTCCCTGACTTCACCAAGTTCTGGTTCGAGACACCGGACAAGAACGCCACCCGATTTGTGGTGTATGCCCTGCTCGACTCGCCGAGTGCCACCGGCGCTTATCGCTTCGACATCGATTGCCAGGCCGAGCGCGTGGTGATGGAAGTCGATGCGCACATCAATGCGCGCACGGCGATCGAGCAATTGGGCATCTCGCCGATGACCAGTATGTTCAGTTGCGGCACCCACGAGCGCCGCATGTGCGACACCATCCACCCGCAGATCCACGACTCGGATCGTCTGGCGATGTGGCGCGGCAACGGCGAGTGGATCTGCCGCCCGCTGAACAACCCGGCGACCCTGCAATTCAATGCGTTTGCCGACACCGATCCGAAAGGCTTCGGTCTGGTGCAGACCGACCATGAATTCGCCAACTATCAGGACACCGTGGACTGGTACAGCAAGCGCCCGAGCCTGTGGGTAGAACCGACCACGGCGTGGGGCGAAGGCTCTATCGATCTGCTGGAAATCCCTACCACCGGCGAGACTCTCGATAACATCGTCGCGTTCTGGACCCCGAAAAAACCGGTGGCTGCCGGGGATTCGCTGAACTACGGCTACAAGCTTTACTGGAGCGCATTGCCGCCCGTGGGCACGCCGTTGGCACGGGTGCACGCGACCCGTTCCGGCATGGGCGGATTCACCGAAGGCTGGGCACCGGGCGAGCATTACCCGCCGGTGTGGGCGCGTCGTTTTGCCGTGGACTTCACTGGCGGTGGTCTGGATCGACTGCCGCAAGGCACCGGGATCGAACCGGTGGTGACGTGCTCGAACGGCAAGGTGCAGGATTTCAGCGTACTGGTGCTGGATGACATCAAGGGCTATCGGATTCTGTTTGACTGGTACCCGACCAGTGACAGCGTGGAGCCGGTGGAGCTGCGGTTGTTTATTCGCACCAATGATCGCACGTTGAGCGAGACCTGGTTGTACCAGTATTTCCCGCCGGCGCCGGACAAGCGTAAGTACCCTTGAGGGTTCTCCGGCGTCTGATTGGGCCTCATCGCGAGCAGGCTCACTCCTACAGGGTTATGTGTCGTTAACAAGATGTGTGTGCGACGCAGATCAACTGTAGGAGTGAGCCTGCTCGCGATAGCATCCGCCCAGTCAGCACAAAAACACCCAACAGAAACAAAGCCCCGGCCATCACTGACCGGGGCTTTTTGCTTTTTCACAACTCACTCAATCGCGCAAATCAGACTCATGAATCGGCTGATCACGATGCGTTGCCCGTTGATATTGCGCCGGCCACACCGCTTTGCGCCCACCGAGATCATCGTCGGCATGCAGCGGCCAGTACGGATCACGCAGCAACTCCCGAGCGAGGAAGATGATGTCGGCCTGACAGGTGCGCAGAATGTGCTCGGCCTGTGCAGGCTCGGTAATCATTCCCACGGTGCCAGTGGCGATGCCTGACTCCTTGCGCACACGTTCGGCGAAGCGCGTCTGATAACCCGGCCCGACCGGAATTTCCGCGTTGGCTGCCGTCCCGCCCGACGACACGTCGATCAGATCTGCGCCAAGGGTATGCAGACGGCGCGCCAGCTCCACGGTTTCATCCGGGTTCCAGCCATCCTCTACCCAGTCAGTGGCCGATACGCGAACAAACAGCGGCAACTCCTCAGGCCAGACCGCCCTCACCGCTTCAGTCACTTGCAGCACCTGACGAATACGGTTCTCGAACGATCCCCCGTACTGATCGCGACGCTGATTACTCAGCGGCGAAAGAAACTGGTGCAGCAGATAACCATGCGCCGCGTGTACCTCGACCACGCTGAAACCCGCCTTCAGCGCGCGTTTGGCGGCATCGACAAACGCCTGAATAACATCGGCGATTTGCCCTTCATCCAGCTGTTTCGGTTGCGTGTGTTGGGGATCGAAGGCAATCGGCGACGGCCCGACCGGGGTCCAACCGCCATCCTCCGGTTTGACGCTGCCATGCTTGCCGATCCACGGCCGATGGGTGCTGGCCTTGCGCCCGGCGTGGGCCAGTTGAATCCCGGCGACCGCACCTTGGGCGGTGATGAAGCGGGTGATGCGTTGTAGCGGCTCGATCTGTTCGTCGTTCCACAGGCCAAGGTCTTCGGCGGTGATCCGCCCGTCGGCCGTGACCGCCGTGGCTTCGGTAAATACCAGACCCGCGCCACCTACCGCGCGACTGCCGAGGTGTACCAGATGCCAGTCGTTAGCGAGGCCGTCGACACTGGAGTATTGGCACATCGGTGACACCGCGATGCGGTTGGGCAGGGTCAGTTGGCGCAGAGTGAAGGGTTCAAGCAGCAGACTCATGGGGCACCTCTCAAATCAGTGGGCAGGCTCCAGGGTTCTGTTTGAATAGTCGACGAGTGACAGGAAAAAGATGCAGCACCCGCCCCCGCGGGCAAAAAATTCGACAAGACGTCACAAGGCCAATCAAGCAGTGCTTAGAGCCTAGTCGACAACCGGGGATGAGGGAGGGTTCAGAGTGATTCAGTGTGTGAAAGGACGCTTTCGCGAGCAGGCTCGCTCCCACAAAGGACAACACCGTACCTGTGGGAGCGGGCCTGCTCGCGAAGGGCTTAGCGC
The DNA here is from genome assembly GCF_054682705.1 of Pseudomonas sp. H1_D05. Lineage (NCBI taxonomy): Bacteria > Pseudomonadati > Pseudomonadota > Gammaproteobacteria > Pseudomonadales > Pseudomonadaceae > Pseudomonas > Pseudomonas sp. H1_D05. The sequence goes on along the minus strand of NZ_CP162825.1, from coordinate 3,089,784 downwards.
GGTTCGATGTGGGCAATCATCAACTGAACAGTCTCGTTACCCCGAAACTCGTTAACGTCGAGCTTATAAGCCAGTTCAACCCACTGAATCGTCGGGTTCGGCCAGATATCACGGTCAACGCCAAAGGCAATACCATCCAGCTTCACCGAGCCACATTCGCTCTTCAGCACCACTTTCAGGTGCCGTTCGCCGACCACTCGCTGTTCGACCAACTGAAACACGCCATGAAACAGCGGCTCCGGGAAGTGCTGCCCCCAAGGCCCGGCATGGCGCAAGGCGCGGGCCAGTTCGAGGTGGAATTCTTCAACCGCCAGCGTGCCATCGGTCAGCATGCGCCCGGTCAGGTCTTCTTCGCGAAGTTGCCTACGCACTTCAGCGTCGAAGGCCTCGGCGAACAGCGCAAAATTCTCCTGCGGCAAGGTCAGACCAGCGGCCATTGCGTGGCCACCATACTTGGCGATCAGGTTCGGATGCTGCGCCGCCACCACGCTCAACGCGTCACGAATGTGGAAGCCTTGCACCGAACGCCCGGAGCCCTTGAGCAAACCATCACCGGCATCGGCGAAAGCAATGGTCGGACGGAAATAGCGCTCTTTCATCCGCGACGCGAGAATCCCGATTACACCCTGGTGCCACTCCGGGTCGAACAGGCACAGACCAAACGGCATCGATTCGACCGGCAAGTCCTTGAGCTGCGCCAGCGCCTCGCGCTGCATGCCTTGTTCGATAGATTTGCGATCCTGGTTCATGCCGTCCAGTTGCGCGGCCATTTCCCGGGCCAGGTTGGCGTCGGCAGTGAGCAGACATTCGATGCCCAGGCTCATGTCATCCAGACGTCCGGCAGCATTCAGGCGCGGGCCGACAATAAAGCCGAGATCGGTGGAGGTAATGCGCGCAGCGTCTCGCTTGGCCACTTCAAGGATCGCTTTGATCCCCGGCCGTGCGCGCCCGGCGCGAATCCGCTCGAGGCCCTGATGCACCAGAATCCGGTTGTTGGCGTCCAGCGGCACCACATCGGCAACGCTGCCCAGCGCCACCAGATCGAGCAGTTCACCGATGTTCGGCTGCGGCTTGTTCTCGTACCAGCCGAGACTGCGCAAACGTGCACGCAACGCCATCAACACATAGAAAATCACCCCGACGCCGGCCAGTGCCTTGCTCGGGAATTCGCAGCCGGGCTGGTTCGGGTTGACCAGTGCATCGGCCAGCGGCAGTTCATCGCCAGTGCAAGTGGTGGTCGGTGATCAGTACTTTGAGGCCGGCCTTTTTGGCAGCGGCCACGCCTTCGACGCTGGAGATGCCGTTGTCGACGGTGATCAGCAATTGCGGTTCGCGGGTCAGTGCGACCTCGACGATTTCCGGGGTCAGGCCGTAGCCATATTCGAAGCGGTTCGGCACCAGATAATCGACGTGCGCCGCACCGAGCAAGCGCAAACCAAGCATGCCGACGGTACTGGCGGTCGCCCCGTCCGCGTCGAAGTCGCCGACGATGAGGATGCGCTGGCGTTGCTCCAGCGCCGTCACCAGCAGGTCTACCGCCGCATCGATGCCCTTGAGTTGCTGAAACGGGATCAACCGCGCCAGGCTCTTGTCCAGCTCCGCCTCGGACTGCACGCCCCGCGCCGCGTACAAGCGGGTCAGCAAGGGTGGCAGATCACCGAGAAACGGCAGAGTGGCAGGCAGTTGACGAGGTTCGATACGCATGGGGTGACAGAGACTTCTCTTGATTACGTGGGATTATTGCGGTGGTGGCGCGGGATCAGCCGCGCTCACCTTGCAGCCATTGCAACTGGACTTCGTGCTGACCACGGTCATCGGTGACGAAGATCGTGCCTTCGCTGATCATCACGTCCCACTTGATAACGCGGGGCATGTCCTTGGCCAGGGTTTCCAGTACTTCTTGCGGGACCGCTGCGATGTTGACGTTCTTCAGGTTTTTGATCGCCGGGATCACCTTGGTTTCCCAGACACGCAGGCTGCCGTAGGCCAGCAGGCTGGTGCGCTCGGTGCGACGCGAGCACCAGGTCAGGCGATCAGCGTCAGGCTGGCCAACTTCGATCCAGTGCAGAACACGGTCGTCCAGGCTCTTTTCCCACAGTGCAGGTTCATCCACGTCTGACAGACCGCGACCAAACGACAACTGCTCGTTGTACCAGAGAGCGTAGGCCAGCAGTCGCACGGTCATGCGCTCTTCGGTTTCCGAAGGGTGACGGGCGATGGTCTGCTTGACGCTCTCGTAGACACTGCGGTCGAGGTCGGTGAGGTTCAGTTCAAATTTGTAGGTAGTGGACGGCTGGGCCATGAACGGGCTTCTTGATACGAGGAAAGTCGGCAAGTCTAACCGATGCGGTAGGCAATCATCGAATTGATGGCGATCAAGCTGCGGCGTCTGACAGCCGGCTATGTTAAAACGCTGTATCTGCTTAGCCTTGTCCTACAGGATTCAGTATGCCGTTCGCCAACAAACCGCTCAGCGGTGTGAAAGTCATTGAATTGGGTACATTGATTGCCGGGCCGTTTGCCTCGCGCATTTGCGGCGAGTTCGGCGCCGAAGTGATCAAGATCGAATCGCCCGACGGCGGGGATCCATTGCGCAAGTGGCGAAAACTGTATGAAGGCACGTCGCTGTGGTGGTTCGTCCAGGCGCGCAATAAAAAGTCGCTGACGCTGAACCTCAAACACCCTGACGGCTTGGCGATCCTGAAAAAACTGCTCAGTGAAGCCGACATCCTCATCGAGAACTTCCGCCCCGGCGTGCTGGAAAAACTGGGCTTGGGTTGGGAAACCCTGCACGCGTTAAACCCGAAACTGGTGATGGTGCGCCTGTCCGGTTTTGGCCAGACCGGGCCGATGAAGGATCAGCCCGGCTTCGGTGCGGTAGGTGAGTCCATGGGCGGCTTGCGCTACATCACCGGTTTCGAGGACCGCCCACCGGTGCGCACCGGAATTTCCATCGGCGATTCGATTGCCGCGCTATGGGGCGTGATCGGCGCGCTGATGGCGCTGCGTCATCGCGAAGTCAATGGCGGCACAGGCCAGGTTGTCGATGTCGCGTTGTATGAAGCGATTTTCGCGATGATGGAAAGCATGGTGCCGGAGTTCGACGTGTTCGGTTTTATCCGCGAGCGCACCGGCAACATTATGCCCGGCATCACACCCTCCTCTATCCACACCAGTGCCGATGGCAAACACGTGCAGATCGGCGCCAATGGTGACGCGATCTTCAAACGCTTCATGCTGATCATCGGCCGTGAAGACCTGGCCAATGACCCTACGCTGGCCAGCAACGACGGGCGTGACAATCGTCGCGACGAGTTGTACGGCGTGATCGATCGCTGGGTCAATTCGTTGCCGCTGCAATCCGTGCTCGACCTGCTCAATCAGGCCGAAGTACCGGCCAGCCGGATCTTCAGCGCCGAGGACATGTTCAGCGATCCGCAGTACTTGGCCCGAGAGATGTTCCTCCAGGCCAAGCTGCCCGGCGGCAAAGATTTCAAGATGCCGGGCATCGTGCCGAAACTCTCAGAGACACCCGGCAGTTCGGAATGGGTCGGACCGCAATTGGGTGAACACAATGCGCAGGTACTTCACGATCTTGGCTACGACGAGCGCCAGATCGCCAAGTTGCGCGAAGACGGAGCCATTTAAGCTGAAACGCCGGCAGACATCGCACGCCAACCGTGCCCATCACTGGTGGACGTGGCGGTTGTTCGGCTTGTTGTTTTTGCTCATGCTGTCGACCGGCGCGCAGGCGAAACCGACGCTGACCTGGTTACTGCGCGACCTGCCGCCCCTGACCATTTTTGAAGGCCCGAAAAAAGGCCAGGGTGTCATTGATCACCTCATGCCGATGCTGATTGCCGGCATGCCGCAATACGAACACAAGTTGATGCGAGTCAATCGAGCCCGAGGCATCCAGATGCTTCACGAAGCCTCCTTCACCTGCGACCCGTCGCTGATCTGGAGCAAGGAGCGCGCGCAATGGATCGCGTATTCCATCCCGGCCTTCCGCGCCGTCAGTAATGGGCTGGTGGTGCGTCAGAAAGATCGCGAAGTGTTGGCACCGTTTCTCGTGGAAGGTGAAATCGATCTGGCATCGCTGCTAGCCAATGGCCAAGTGAAAATCGGTGTCGTGGCGGAACGCAGTTACGGTGCAATAGTCGATGACTTGCTGCGCCAGGCCCCCACGGACGCCCTGACGCCTCATTACGGCAACGAGGCCCTGAACAATCTGCTGCTGATGCAGCGCCTGGGACGATTACAGGTGGTGCTGGGCTATTGGCCAGAAATTCGTTATCAGGCTCATCTGGCGCAAATCGCCGAAGACGAATTGCTGTTTTATCCGATCCGCGGCACCGGTAAATACCTGTCGGGCTACATCGGCTGCTCCGACACACACCAGGGCCGTCAGGCAATCAGCGAAATAAACCAACTGCTGCGCACCCTTCCCCACGATCAACTGAACCAGTTGTACGCCGACTGGCTGGACCCCGCGATGCGAAGTGACTACCTCGAACAGGCCCGATCGTTCTTCGAGCAACAAGCGGCGCCATGAGCAAATCGCAGACAAAAGAAACCCCGAGAAGTGGGGAGACGACTCGGGGTTAAACGTGGCCTACATAAAGACCCGTAGCAGCAAGCGACAAGCACCGGAGCACAATGCTTGATCCTGCTGTTACCGGGTCTGACTGACAGGGATGCAGGAAGGTTCCCACAAAAAATATTTCATCTTTACAGCGCCGCACGTTTATCCAGCGCGGCGTTGCGCAATGCCGCGATCACACAGGGTTCCAGCCTTCCCTCCGCAATCAGAACGTCGCGGTGCAAGCCGTCAACGACATCGGTTAACTGGCGCTTGTCAGTCAGTTGTGCCTGATTGAATTCGCGTTCCACCACAATGGCGCCGTGACTGTTCTTCAAAGTCACCAGGCATTCGCCATGGGAACCGTTTGGAGACAACGAAACCTGATACGGGCTCAGAGCCTCACCGAGCAATAGACTGATACTTTCCATCTCGATCTCCACTCAATAGTCCGAAAACTGTGTGCCTGGGGCGTGTTCACAATAAATGACCACCGGCCCGAGAAGAAAGTTCTGCATACCGATCGCTCCGCTCCTGGAGTCACCGGTCTGTCAGAGCATGCACGGCGAAGATGACAGAAAAATAACCGTCCCCGTCAAACCTGGAGAGTTGGCGAAGCGGCGCTCAGGTAACTGTCGAGCAAACCGCGCATCAGCACCGCCGACACCGGGGTTTGCAGGCGCCCCAGCAGCCGCAGGCGGTGTTCACACAGCAAAGGCTCTAGATCGTTCAGCAGGCTTGGTGCGACCGTCCCCAGCAGGATCAACGCACGCGCCTCATGCCGTGTCGCCAGATGATGAATCAGCGCCAGGCCATCGCCACCCTTGAGTTGCGGATCGCAAATGGCGATGTCGACCGCGCCGCGATGACCCAGCGAAGACAGCGCAGAGGCCAGCGACGGCGCCGTCAGCACGTCATAGATGCCAATGGCATTGAGCATTTGATGCAATGCCATCAGCTGGAACGGATTGGGTTCAAGTATCAGGACTTTAAGCGAGCGCATAAGCGACCTCTGGAGGCGACAATCGCGGACTCTCACCGCAGTTGTTGTCACTCTAGGGCAGCCGTCCTAAGCCTCCCATCGGAAAAGTAGTCGCGTCTTATAGGACATTTCCCATCTTCATTGCAGACATCGACACCCACTCTCTGTACGACGCAGGGTGATGTCCGTCCAGCCCCCCCAAAAGTCCACGCAGTTTGCCGTCGGCGCTGTAGAACGGCACTGTCCACTGATAGACCTCGCGGGGACCACTCTTGAATTGCAATCGGCGCTTGCTGAAGCGCGACTTGCGGGTACGCAACTGCACCAGGAACTCGTCGTGCAGCATCAGCGCCGTAGCCTGCGGCAGCGCGTCAACCTCGATCAGCAACTTCCCCAGCACCTGATCCAGTCGAATCGACAAGGCCTCCTCATAGCTGCGATTGCACATGATCAGCCGCCCTTGCAGATCACGGACGAACACCGGGTCGGGCATGGAGTCGATCAACGCGTGCTGAAACGCCAGTTGATCGCCCAGATCCTTTTCCGCCGCGCGACGCAGTTTGATCACGGCCGTCAGTCGCCGATTCCATATCAGGAAAAGCAGGCCAAACACGCCGAGTCCGCCCATGCCCCAGCAACCCCATTCGAGCATCTGCTGCCAGACCGACGGCACGGGCACCGGTGCAACACCCTCCAGCCATTTCAGCCGGATCGCCCGTAACTCCGCCGCAGGAAAAGCCTCAAGGGCCTTGTTGAGAATACTCAAGAGCACTGGCATGCCTTTACGCACGGCCAGGTTATCCGCTTCCCATTTACCTTCGACCAGACCGCCCACCTTGAGCAACCCCAAAGGATACAGCTGAGCGCCGATTTCGTTCTCGATGGTGGCGTAAGCTTCACCGCTCTCGACCAGTGCTCGCGCCTCAGCGTAGGTCTTGACCGAGCGAATCTCGATCGACGGGAAGTCACGCCGGATCATGTCTTCCAGCGCATGCCGGGCCGGCAGCACCAACACCCGTTGACTCAATTGCTCAAAAGCCTCCAGCCGGGGCGCGTCAGCGCGGCCGACAAACACCCAGCCCGCACCACCAAATGCATGGCTGTAATCCAGAAACGCCTTGCGCTCCTCGCTCATGGCCAGGGTCGTACTGATATCCGCCGATCCGCTTTCCAGACGTTCGAGCATGTGATCGGTGGAAAACGACTCCTGATGCACAAAACGCAACCCGGTCATCGCCGTCACGCGCTTGAGTACATCATTATTCAAGCCGCTCCACTGCCCGTGCTCATCCTGGAACAGATACAACGGGTACTGCAACGACGTCACCTTCACCTCGGGGTTGTCTCGAATCCACTGACGCTCGTGCGCAGCCAGTTCGATGGGCTGGACCCTGGAAGTCGCGGCATCGTCATGCAGCGCCAGTTGCGCCGCCTCGCTGCTGCGCATCAAAGCCAGTAATCCGAACAAGAACAGCCCACTCAGTGCCGGTTTCAAACCTCTATAAAACAGCATTGCCACTTCCTTCGTGATCGACTCACCCGTCCTTCGTGGGTGAAAACCCGCACAGTGTGGCAGCAGAAACAAAAAAGCCCGTCAGGAGACGGGCTTCAAAATGTGACAGCTTTTACCGGCTTAAAGCGGCTTGCCGCGGTTGCCATGCTGGCTGACAAAGGCTTGCACGGCTTTCAGCTCGTTTGGCAAAACGGTGCAACGCTCGTTTCGCTCAAACAAATCAGAAAGATGTGCAGGTAGCTCGAGCGCTTTTCCTACACCGGCTTTCTCTACCGCATCCGGGAATTTCACCGGATGTGCGGTGCCGAGAATCACCATCGGGATATCGAGGCTACGACGGCATTCGCGCGCGGCCTTGACGCCGATCGCAGTATGCGGATCCAGCACTTCACCGGTCTGCTCGTAGACTTCGGCGATGGTTTCGCAGGTTTGCGCGTCGTCCACGGCCAGCGAGTCGAACAGCTTGCGGGCTTCGGTCCAGCGTTCTTGCTCGACGCTGAAACCACCACCCTGCTTGAACGTGTCCATCAGACCGGCGATGGCCGCGCCGTTGCGACCGTGCAGGTCGAACAGCAGGCGTTCGAAGTTCGACGAGACCATGATGTCCATCGATGGCGACAGCGTGGCGTGCAGGGTTTCCTTGACGTACTGATTGCCGCTCATGAAGCGGTGCAGGATGTCGTTGCGGTTGGTGGCGACGATCAACTGGTTGATCGGCAGGCCCATGTTGCGCGCCAGGTAACCGGCGAAGATGTCGCCAAAGTTGCCGGTCGGCACCGAGAACGACACCGAACGCGCCGGACCGACCAACTGCAGGGCCGCGTGGAAGTAGTAGACGATCTGGGCCATGATCCGCGCCCAGTTGATCGAGTTCACCGCCACCAGACGCGTGCCTTTGAGGAAGCTCTGGTCGGCGAAGCTCGCCTTGACCATTTCCTCGGCAGTCATCGAAGTTGCCTTCGATGGCGATGTTGTGGATGTTCTCGCCGAAAATCGTGGTCATCTGGCGACGCTGCACTTCGGACACACGGTTGTGCGGGTGCAGAATGAAGATGTCGACGTTTTCGCAGTGCTTGCAGCCTTCGATGGCCGCCGAGCCGGTGTCACCCGAGGTGGCGCCGACGATGACCACGCGCTCACCGCGTTTTTCCAGCACGTAGTCGAGCAGACGACCGAGCAGTTGCAGAGCGAAGTCCTTGAACGCCAAAGTCGGGCCGTGGAACAACTCCAGCACCCATTCGTTGCCGTTCAACTGACGCAGCGGCGCCACGGCGCTGTGCGAGAACACACCGTAGGTTTCTTCAAGGATCTTTTTGAAATCGGCATCCGGAATGCTGCCGGTAACGAACGGACGCATCACCCGGAAGGCCAGCTCGTGATACGGCAGGCCGGCCCACGAAGCGATTTCTTCCTGAGTGAAACGTGGCAGGTTTTCCGGAACGTACAGACCGCCGTCGGTGGCGAGACCGGCCAGCAGGACGTCTTCGAAATTCAGGGCCGGTGCCTGGCCGCGGGTACTGATGTAACGCATGACTGACTCCAATGGAGAGTGTTCACGACACCCGCCCCGTGCACGGGACGGGTGCAGGACAACGACTTAGTTCAGGTGCTCGACGCGGATCCGGACAACCGGACCATTCACGCCGGCCAGGGCTTCGAGGGCGGCGATCGCATCGTTGATACGTTGCTCGACCACGCGGTGGGTCAGCAGGATCATCGGCACCAGACCGTCTTGCTCTTCAACTTCCTTCTGCATGATCGACTCGATGTTGATGCCGCGCTCCGAGAGGATGCTCGCCACCTGAGCCAGTACACCCGGATGGTCCTTGGCCTGGATGCGCAGGTAGTAGGCGCTTTCGCAGGCTTCGATCGGCAGGATCGGATGGGCCGACAGCGAATCCGGCTGGAATGCCAGGTGCGGTACGCGGTTTTCCGGGTCGGAAGTCATGGCGCGAACCACGTCGATCAGGTCGGCAATTACCGACGAGGCGGTTGGCTCCATGCCGGCGCCAGCGCCGTAGAACAGCGTCGAACCAGCCGCATCACCGTTGACCATCACCGCGTTCATCACGCCGTTGACGTTGGCGATCAGGCGATCGGCCGGGATCAGCGTCGGGTGCACGCGCAACTCGATGCCGGCGGCAGTGCTGCGCGCCACGCCGAGGTGCTTGATGCGGTAGCCCAGCGCTTCGGCGTAGTTGACGTCGGCGGTGGTCAGTTTGGTGATGCCTTCGGTGTAAGCCTTGTCGAATTGCAGCGGAATGCCGAACGCGATGGAGGCCAGAATCGTCAGTTTGTGCGCGGCGTCGATGCCTTCAACGTCGAAGGTCGGATCGACTTCGGCGTAACCCAGTGCCTGGGCTTCGGCCAACACGTCTTCGAAGGTACGGCCCTTCTCGCGCATTTCGGTGAGGATGAAGTTACCGGTGCCGTTGATGATCCCGGCCACCCAGTTGATGCGGTTGGCGGACAAGCCTTCACGGATCGCCTTGATCACCGGAATGCCACCGGCCACGGCCGCTTCGAATGCCACGATCACGCCTTTCTCGCGTGCCTTGGCGAAAATCTCATTACCGTGAACGGCAATCAGTGCCTTGTTCGCGGTGACCACATGCTTGCCATTCTCGATGGCCTTGAGTACCAGCTCGCGGGCAACGGTGTAGCCGCCCATCAGCTCTATGACGATGTCGATCTCAGGGTTCGTGGCCACTTCGAAGACATCGTTGGTAATCGCAATACCGGTCGTCTGGAACTGAGGCTTTGGCGTGCGCATGGCAATTTGTGCCACTTCGATTCCACGCCCGGCACGACGAGCAATTTCCTCGGCGTTGCGCTGAAGTACGTTGAAGGTACCGCCACCGACGGTCCCTAACCCACAGATGCCTACTTTGACCGGATTCACTGTGAACTCCCCATAAAACGGCCGACGCGGGGTCGGCCGGAAAACAACCGCGTGCTCGCGGCTCTCTATTGATGGCCCGGCGATGCAGCTGCCGGACCATGATCGTCACGGCTGACCGTGACGATGCGAATCACTTCGCGCCCAGCGCCAGTTTGGCGACTTGTGGCGCAGGCTGGTAGCCCGGAATCACTTGTCCGTCAGCCAAAACGATGGCCGGTGTGCCGTTCACGCCGATCGACTGACCTAGGGCGAACTGCTTGGAAACCGGGTTATCGCACTTGGCGGCCTTGATCTCCTTGCCATCGACCATTTTGTCCATGGCGGCTTTCTTGTCTTTCGAGCACCACACGGCTTGCAGTTGCTCGTCACCCGGCGAGTTCAGACCCTGGCGCGGGAACGCAACGTAACGCACTTCGATGCCGCGCTTGTTCAGCTCCGGCACTTCGGCGTGCAGCTTGTGGCAGTACGGGCAGGTGGTGTCGGTGAACACGGTGATGTGCGACTTGGTTTCGCCCACGGCCGGGTAGACCACGGTTTCGGCCACCGGGATGGCATTGATCAGTTTGGAGATGCCCAGGCGTTCGGTCTTCTCGGTCAGGTTGACCGGTTTGCCATCCTTGAGCTGGAACAGGTAACCCTGAACGATGTACTGGCCATCGGCGCTGGCGTAGAGCACGCGGCTGCCCTTGAGCTTGACTTCGTACATGCCCGGCAACGGGCTCGCGCTGATGCTTTCTACCGGAACCTCGAGTTCGAGTTTTTCCAGGCTTTGACGAATGGCTTTGTCGGCCGCGTCATCGGCGACGGCAAAGGTGCTGACCAACGCAATGGCTGCGGCGGCGAAAATCTGGGTCAGACGCATGAGAACTCCTGAAGGCGGACAAATGGAACGATCAGAACGCCCGTGCCGGAACACCGGGTCATAACCGTCCATCGTGCAAACCGGCAAAGCCTAACACATAAGGTCACGGTGGCCGAATGCGCCTGTCGCCATAGATTTTGAGAGCACTGGAGAACCTGTAGGAGTGAGCCTGCTCGCGATAGCGGTCCTTCATTCAGCACTGTGTTGTCAGGAATACCGCTATCGCGAGCAGGCTCACTCCTACAAGGATTGTTGCTCAGCCGCGCGGGTGGTGTTTGGCGTGCAGATCCTGCAATCGAGCGCGGGCGACGTGGGTGTAGATCTGTGTAGTAGAGAGGTCGCTGTGGCCGAGCAACATCTGCACCACGCGCAAATCCGCGCCATGGTTGAGCAAGTGCGTGGCAAACGCATGGCGCAAGGTGTGCGGCGACAGCGACTTGCCGATCCCGGCAACCTTGGCCTGGTGCTTGATCCGGTGCCAGAAGGTCTGGCGGGTCATCTGCTCGCCACGCTGACTGGGAAACAGCACATCGCTGGGGCGGCCACCGAGCAATTCGCTACGACCATCACGCATATAGCGCTCGACCCAGACGATCGCCTCTTCGCCCATGGGCACCAGCCGTTCCTTGCTGCCCTTGCCCATCACCCGCAACACACCTTGACGCAGGTTGACCTGTTCCAGCGTCAGGCTGACCAGTTCTGTCACACGTAAACCGCAGGCGTACAACACCTCAAGCATGGCGCGGTCTCGCTGACCGATGGCTTCGCTCAGGTCCGGCGCTTTGAGCAACGCCTCGACGTCGGCTTCCGACAGCGATTTGGGTAATGGCCTACCGAGTTGCGGCATGTCGACGCGCAATGTCGGGTCGACGCTGATCATCTTTTCCCGCAGCAAATAGCGATAAAAGCCACGCACCCCGGAAAGAAATCTGGCAGTGGAGCGCGGTTTGTAGTTCTGCTCCAGACGCCAGGCCAAGTGATCAAGGATCAGCTCACGGCCGGCATTGATCAGTTCCAGGTTTTTCTCCTGCAACCAGCCATTGAACAGCGCCAGATCACTGCGATAAGCGCCACGGGTGTTATCGGACAGGCCTTTCTCCAGCCATAAAGCGTCGAGGAATTGATCAATCAGTGGATGGTCGATGGCAGGCATGGGCGCTCAAGTCACACAGCCTCAAGACTGTGCGCAAATGTAGAGTGAACTGTAGGAATGGGCGCTAGTCTTTCATAGCCCGCTAATTCAAGGAACAGGGAGCATCAATGAACGAGCAGCAAATACTCTTGGCATTTGGCGGGATCGGCGCGGCCGCGCTGGGTTGCCAATGGCTGGCCTGGCGCCTGAAGTTGCCGGCCATTCTGTTTCTGTTGCTGACGGGGATTCTGGTCGGCCCGGTGCTGGGCTGGCTTGATCCACAGGAGATGTTCGGGCCGCTGCTGATGCCGCTGGTGTCGCTGGCGGTCGCGCTGATTCTGTTTGAGGGCAGCTTGACCCTGCACCTGTCGGAGTGGAAGGAGATCGGCAGCGTCGTTCATCGTCTGGTGACCATTGGCGCGATCTCGACCTGGATCGTCATCGCGGTCGCCACGCATTTTCTGCTCGGCTTCGACTGGATGCTGGCCATCCTGTTCGGCAGCCTGACACTGGTCACCGGCCCGACCGTCATCGTGCCGATGCTGCGCGTGGTGCGGCCGAAAGCCTCGATCGCCAACATTTTGCGCTGGGAGGGCATCGTTATCGACCCGATCGGCGCCCTCCTCGCCGTGGTGGTTTACAGCTTCATCATTGCCAGCGCCGAAGGGCACGGCCTCAAGCAGAGTCTGTTCACCTTTGGCGGGGTGATTCTCTGCGGCGCGGTGTTCGGCATTGTCGGTGGCTGGCTGCTCGGCACCGTGATCCGCCGGCAATGGCTGCCGGAGTATCTGCATAACCTCGCCTCGCTGGCGGCGGTGCTGGGGATTTTCATTGCCGCCAACGAAGTGATGCATGAATCCGGCCTGCTGGCGGTAACGCTGATGGGCATGTGGCTGGCGAACATGAAAGGTGTGGATGTACGGCACATCCTGCACTTCAAGGAAAACCTCAGTGTGCTGCTGATTTCCGGGCTGTTCATCCTGTTGGCGGCGCGCCTGGATTTGTACGCGCTGATCGGACTGGGGCCGCTGGTGCTGATTCTGCTGTTGGTGATTCAACTGATCGCTCGACCGCTGAACGTGCTGCTCAGCACGGCCGGTTCCAGCCTGAGTTGGCGTGAGCGCGCGTTGCTGTGCTGGATTGCGCCGCGCGGGATCGTTGCAGCGGCGGTGTCGGCGATTTTCGCGATTCGCCTGCATGAGGCCGGGCACGAGGGAGCATTGCTGCTGGTGCCGCTGACGTTTGCGGTGATCATCGGCACTGTGGTCCTGCAAAGTGCGACTGCGCGGCCACTGGCCCGACTGCTCAAGGTCGCGGAGCCGGCGCCGAGCGGATTTCTGATCGTCGGCGCCAACAGCCCCGCGCGCGATTTGGCCAAGTCGTTGCAGCAACTGGGCAGTCGCGTGCTGCTGACCGATTCGAGCTGGGAAAATATTCGTGCGGCGCGCATGGAAGGATTACCGACTTACTTCGGCAATCCGGCCTCGCAGCATGCCGATGCGCATCTGGATCTGGTCGGACTGGGGCATTTGCTGGCGCTGTCGCCGTCGGGTGAACTCAATACCCTGGCGGCGATGCGCTTTCGGCATGATTTCGGCCATCAGCGCCTGTTCGGTCTGGCCAGCGGCCATGAAAGCCGCCGCAGTGACAAGCACCGCGCCAGCCTTGAACATCGTGGCAATCAGTTGGGCAGCGAGGCGTTTACTTACGCGAAACTCGCCAGCCAGATGGGCCAGGGTGCGGAGTTATACAGCACGACGCTGACGGATGGTTTTGGCTGGGAGGATTACCGCGCGCTGCATGGTAATCGTGCGACCTTGCTGTTTATGCGCGATGACAGCGGGTGGGTGCATGTGGTGACGCCGGAGACTGCTTTGAAACCAGGATCCGGGTGGACGCTGCTGGCGTTGATTCAGCCTGAGGCCAGCGGCGCCTGAGCTGACGCCTTCGCGAGCAAACTCGCTCCCACAGGGTTCGTGTCGAACATAAAAACTGTGAACGACACACTTCCTGTGGGAGCGAGCTTGCTCGCGAAAGGCTCGACTCTAATCTGGATCAGGCAGCAAACCCGGGCAGCACCGGCACCGGCCGCTTGTCATCATCAATAGCAACAAAACTGAACTGCCCATGAATCGCCTTCTCGCGGCCATCACAGCTCATGCTCTCGACAAACACTTCCACCTCGACCTTGAGGCTGGTATTGCCGACCTTGATCACCTTCCCGACCAGCTCGACGATGGAACCGGCCGGGATCGCGTGGTTGAAGTCGATACGGTCAGTCGACACGGTCACCAGCGGCAAGCGGCAGAAACGCGTGGCGGTGATGAACGACACTTCGTCCATCCATGCCAGCGCTGTGCCGCCGAACAGGGTGTTGTGGTGGTTGGTGGTCGGCGGGAAGACGGCTTTGGTTACGCGAGTTACCGAGAGTTCGGTACGGCGCTGGATTTCCTGGTCGCGGGGAGTCATGGTTCTGGCCTGAAACGAAAGTACGGTGAATAAATTGCAGGCAACAAAAAAAGCAGCCCGTAGGCTGCTTTTTTCTGCATCGGAAGCTGGGCTTAAGCCAGTTTTTCCTTGATGCGAGCTGCTTTACCCGACAGGTCGCGCAGGTAGTACAGCTTGGCTTTACGTACGTCACCGCGACGTTTAACAGCCATGCTGTCGATCTGCGGGGAGTAGGTCTGGAAAGTACGTTCTACGCCAACACCGTTGGAGATTTTACGAACGGTGAACGCACTGTTCACGCCGCGGTTACGCTTGGCGATTACAACGCCTTCGAACGCTTGCAGACGGGAACGATCGCCTTCCTTCACTTTCACCTGAACGACAATAGTGTCGCCTGGGGCGAAGGTAGGGATTTCTTTGGTCATCTGCTCTGCTTCGAGTGCAAGGATGATTTTGTTGGTCATGCTGTGCTCCTAAGGTAAATCGTTCGATCTACCATCGATACGTTGTTAACTATCGTCCCGCTCGCGGATGTATTCCTCGAGCAGCTTCTTCTCTTCTCCAGAAAGCGAGCGGCTTTCCAGAAGATCGGCGCGTCGTTCAAAGGTCCTACCAAGGGACTGCTGTAAACGCCAACGCCGGATATGCGCGTGATTGCCACTCAGCAACACGTCGGGAACACGCTGATCCGCATACACCTCAGGTCGGGTGTAGTGCGGGCAATCCAGCAGACCATCCGTAAAGGAATCTTCCTCAGCGGAATCCGCATGCCCTAAAGCTCCAGTGCAGCAGTCGTGTAACCGCATCGATCAGGACCATGGCCGGCAGCTCGCCGCCAGACAGTACATAGTCGCCAATCGACCACTCTTCATCGACATGAGCCTCAATAAAGCGCTCGTCAATGCCTTCATAGCGGCCGGCAATCAGGATCAATGCATCCGATTGTGCCAGCTCGCGTACCGCCGACTGAGTCAGTTGACGGCCTTGGGGGGACAGGTAAATCACCTTCGCCGCCTCCCCGGCTGCTGCCTTGGCCTGAACCAGAGCATCTTCCAGGGGCTTGATCTTCATCACCATGCCCGGACCACCGCCAAACGGGCGATCGTCCACAGTGTGATGCCGATCCGTCGTGTAATCTCGCGGATTCCAACAGGTCAGCTGCAAGAGCCCCTGTTTGACCGCACGACTGGTGATGCCGTAGTCGCCGATGGCGGAAAACATCTCGGGAAACAAACTGATCACTTCTACGCGCAAATTAGCCACGTTTAGAAGTCCGCGTCCCAATCCACCTTCATCTCGCCCGCGGCCAGGTCGACAGCCAACACGCATTGCTCCGTATAGGGCAACAGGCGTTCGCGATCATCCAGGCTGCCAGCGCAAGGCTTGACGACCATTACATCATTGGCGCCGGTTTCCAGAAGATGATCGATTTTCCCGAGCAATTGCCCAAGGGTGTCGATGACCTTCAGACCTTCCAGCTGGTACCAGTAGTACTCGCCTTCGGTCAATTCAGCGAACAGATTGCGCGGCACGCAGATCTCATAACCGGCCAGAAGACGAGCTTCTTCACGATCATCAAGACCCTTGAGCTTTGCGACCAGAAACTTGTCGTTCCCGCGTCCACTGACCAGCTCGACCTGTTTCACATTGCCTTCGCGCTTGAGCGTCCAGGTTTTGTACTGCAACAGGTTTTCAGTCGGATCAGTAAAGGAATAAACCTTCACTTCGCCGCGAACGCCATGAACAGAATAAATTTTGCCAATAACGATCAAATCATCGGCAACAGCAGGCGTCGCGTTCATATTGCTCAGGCCGCAGCCTTGGCAGATTCCTTCAACAACTGAGCAACGCGCTCAGAAGGTTGTGCACCAACGCTCAGCCAGTAGGCTACGCGCTCTTGGTTCACGGACAGACGGGTTTCCTGACCACGTGCAACAGGGTTGAAGAAACCAACCTGTTCTTTGTGGGAGCCGTCACGCGGGTTACGCGAGTCGGTTACGGTCAGGTGGTAAAACGGGCGCTTTTTGGAGCCGCCAAGGGCAAGACGGATTGTTAGCATGTGAACATCGTTCCTGTAGTCGGTGCTGCAAATCTAAATGCACAGCGGGCATGGGTGCCCGAAAGGCCGCATATTCTAAGGAATATCCGGACTTTTGCAAATGACTTTTTCCGGCGCCTATGGCATGCCGTGCAGATCTGCATATAGAGCCGTCGATGAAAACGGCCAGTCAGCTCCCGCCGAGTGCGGGTTTGCTGTCGATCCCGCATCCTTGCGGGGCCTGCGCCGGTGCGACGACCGGCGAGATTCCAGTATCCCGTCTCACCCATTTCACTCACTTTTGGCGAGTGAAATGGATGAGACGGGACACCTTACATTTTTGGCATGCCGCCGCCGGGCAACATTCCGCCCATGCCACGCATCATTTTCGCCATACCGCCCTTGGCGGAGAATTTCTTCATCATCTTCTGCATCTGCTTGTGTTGCTTGATCAAGCGACCGATGTCCTGCACCTGGGTGCCGGAACCCATGGCGATCCGACGCTTGCGCGAACCGCTGATCAGCTCAGGGTCGCGGCGCTCGGCCGGGGTCATGGAGTTGATGATGGCTTCCATCTGCTTGAACTGCTTCTCTGCGGCGTTCTGGGCATTGCCCATTTGCGACAGGTTGACGCCGCCGATGCTCGGCAGTTTGTCCATGAGCCCGCCGAGGCCACCCATGTTCTTCATTTGTTGCAGCTGATCGCGGAAGTCTTCTAGGTCGAAGCCCTTGCCCTTCTTCAGCTTCTTGGCCAGTTTGTCGGCCTTGTCCTTGTCGAGCGTCGCTTCAGCCTGTTCGATCAGGCTGAGCACGTCGCCCATGCCGAGAATCCGCGAGGCGATACGCTCAGGATGGAACGGATCGAGCGCTTCGCTCTTCTCGCCCATACCGATGAACTTGATCGGCTTGCCGGTGATGGCGCGTACCGAGAGGGCGGCACCGCCACGGGCGTCGCCGTCGACCTTGGTCAGGATCACACCGGTCAGCGGCAGTGCATCACCGAAGGCCTTGGCCGTGTTGGCCGCATCCTGACCGGTCATGGCGTCAACCACGAACAGGGTTTCGACCGGGTTGATCGCGGCGTGCAACGCCTTGATCTCACCCATCATCTCTTCGTCGATGTGCAGACGACCGGCGGTATCGACGATGACCACGTCGATGAATTTCAGTTTTGCTTCTTTAATAGCTGCGGTGGCGATGTCGACCGGCTTCTGGCTCAGGTCGGACGGGAAGAACGTCACGCCGATGTCGTTGGCCAGGGTTTCCAGCTGCTTGATCGCCGCAGGACGGTAGACGTCCGCCGACACGACCATGACCGACTTCTTCTTGCGCTCTTTAAGGAAGCGCGCCAGTTTGCCAGCGGTGGTGGTTTTACCCGCACCTTGCAAACCGGCCATCAGAATCACGGCGGGCGGCACAGCGCTCAGGTTCAGATCTTCGTTGGCCGCGCCCATCAGGCTTTCGAGTTCGGCCTGGACGATCTTCACGAACGCCTGGCCCGGCGTCAGGCTGCGCGACACCTCGGTGCCGACAGCGCGCTCCTTGACCGAATTGACGAAGTCCTTGACCACCGGCAGGGCGACGTCGGCTTCGAGCAACGCCATGCGCACTTCACGCAGGGTGTCTTTGATGTTGTCCTCGGTCAGCTTCGCCTTGCCGGTGACATGGCGCAGCGTCTGCGAGAGACGGTCGGTTAAGTTTTCAAACATTGCGCGATCCTTTCAGGCCCTGTGTAGACCGGGGTAATGGCGGCCCAGACCGGAATCAACATGTGCTCGGCGAGCCTGCGGCGTGGGCAGGTCGCGGATTATAGCGAAGACTGCGGCTGGCGGACACCTCGCTGTCAGCTTCCTGAGTCTTTCGTGCCATGGCGGTTCTATGCCAAACTCAGCCCCTTTCGGGCCTGCCTAACAGGATTTATGCTCCCCTTGTCACCCAGTTTATTGACCACTCTCGCCGCCGCCCTTCTATATGCCGCTGCGACCCTTTATCAGAGCACTCGCCTGGCCACTGGTGCCAAGGCGAACAAACGCCTGCTGGTTAGCCTCGGCGCTCTCGCCGTGGTGGCCCACGCTGCCAGTCTGCTCACGCACCTACTGACCCCGATCGGTCTGGGCCTGGACTTCTTCAGCGCCTCGAGCCTGATTGCCGCGGCAGTGATCGCGCTGACACTGATTGCCTGCTCGCGAATCCCGGTGGAAAACCTGCTGGTGCTGCTATTTCCGCTGGGCGCGATCACCGTGCTGCTGGCGCAGTTCGCGCCGACCGGCACCGTGCAGATCATCGACGAAGAGCCGGGCATCCTCGCGCACATTCTGTTGTCGATCCTCGCCTACGGCATGTTCACCATCGCCGTGTTCCGGGCCTTGTTGCTGCTGGTGCAAGACCACCAGCTCAAACACAAGCACCCGTCCGGGCTGATCAAGAATTTCCCGCCGCTGCAAACCATGGAAAGCCTGCTGTTCGGTTTCCTCTGGGCCGGCTGGACACTGCTGTCGCTGTCGCTGATTTCCGGCTGGCTGTTCGTCGAGAACCTGTTCGCCCAGCATCTGGTGCACAAGACCCTGCTGGCCTGCCTGGCCTGGATCGTCTTCAGCGTGTTGTTGTGGGGCCGCAATCGTCTCGGCTGGCGCGGTCACAAGGCGATTCGCTGGACCCTCGCCGGTTTCTGCCTGCTGATGTTGGCGTATTTCGGCAGCAAACTGGTTCGTGAATACATCCTGCACATCTGACGGGCGGCATAAATGGACGGTTTGCCCCTAGGGCCGATGCTCGCGGTATTTGTCCTGCTGATTTTATGGTCGGGGCTGTTTACCGCCGTCGAAATCGCGCAGCAGCACCTGCTCGCGCAACGCATCGCCTCGCGCGCCAACGATAAGCCGCTGGCGAAGCTGAGCTTCCCGCTCGACAGCCTTATTCTCTGCAACACCCTGTGCCGCGCTCTCGCGGTCGTCATCGCGACACTGCTGGCGATTTTCCTCTGCGAAGAAAACGGCCCATGGGCTGCGTGCCTCGGTGCCGGGGCAATCCTGCTGGTGTTCGCCGATTACTTCCCACGTACCGTCGCTCAGCGTTACCCCGATGCGGTGCTGGCGTTCGGCAATAGCTTGCTGGCGGTGCCGCTGAAGATTGTTTATCCGTTTGCCTGGCTGTTCAGCCGTATCAGCGGTTTGCTGATGAGTCCGTTTGCGCGCAAGGTTCAGGTCGTGCAGCAAAGCGAAGATGACTCTCCCGTCGATCGCTACGACGATCCAGAGCATCCAGTGCGCGCGCACCCGGTCTCAGGCATTCATGCGCTGGACAATATTACGGTCAACGACATTCTGGTGCCGCGCAGTGACGTCGACGGCATCAACCTCGATGACTCGATCGAAGAAATCATCGAACAACTGCGGCATAACAAGCGCACACGCCTGCCGGTGTTCCATAGCGACATCAATCAGGTTGAAGCGGTGCTCAACACCCGGCAGATCCGGCACCTGCTGAACAACGGCGATCTGTCGCGCGAAGCACTGCTGGCCGCCAGTTACGAACCGTACTTCGTGCCGGAAAGCACGCCGCTGCAACTGCAACTGCTGAACTTCCACAAGCAGCAGCGGCGCCTCGGCATGGTCGTGGATGAGTACGGCGAAGTGCTCGGCATCGTCACGCTGGAAGACATTCTCGAAGAAATCGTCGGCGAGTTTGAAAGTGAGCACAGTCTGGATAATCCGCATATTCATCCGCAGGGCGATGGCCGCATGGTCATTGACGGTGCCGCGTCGATCCGCGAGTTGAACAAGTGCCTGGGTTGGCATTTGCCGAGCGATGGGCCGAAAACGCTGAATGGGCTGGTGACTGAAGCATTGGAGACGATTCCGGAAAGTGCCGTTTGCTTGAAGATCGGGCGTTATCGGCTGGAGATTCTTGAGACTGAAGAGAACCGGGTTAGCAAAGTGCTGATTTGGCATACCTCTTCTGTGCCTGCTTTGGTGCCTGCCCGATAAAAATCAAAAGATCGGGCCGCGTTCGGACGATCTTTTGCTCTTGTTTGATTGTTAGCCTCCTTCCTATAATCGAAACGCTTATCCAAGCCCCCGCCAAACCTTGTGCTTACCCCGCACCCAACAGGTTTCGGCCATTTCTGTTGTACTCCGGCGACTGTTCCTACCTGAAACAGCGACCGCGCCTCATCCCACATCCCTGGGTGCTCGACCATAATAATTCGCTCCAATGGAGCTCATGACTGTCAGGGATCACCGCATGACGACCAGTACCGCTTACAGCGCCACCGCGCCTGCCCAGCCGACCAACTCCGCCACCCGCGTGGCCACGGCAAGTTTTATCGGCACGGCCATCGAGTTCTACGACTTCTATGTTTACGCCACCGCCGCCGCTTTGGTGATCGGGCCGGTGTTCTTTCCACAGACCTCTGGCACCGCGCAGATGCTGTCGGCGTTCCTGACCTTCGGCATTGCCTTCCTCGCTCGACCGCTGGGTTCGGCGCTGTTCGGCCACTTCGGTGACCGTATCGGGCGCAAGTCGACGCTGGTGGCCTCGCTGCTGTTGATGGGCGTGTGTACGACGCTGATTGGCGTACTGCCGGGCTACGCCACCATCGGCGCATGGGCGCCGATTCTGCTGTGCGTGCTGCGTTTCGGCCAAGGGTTGGGATTGGGTGGCGAATGGGGCGGTGCCGCCCTGCTCGCCACGGAAAACGCGCCGAAGGGCAAACGTGCGTGGTTCGGCATGTTCCCGCAGCTCGGGCCTTCGATTGGTTTTCTCGCAGCAAACGGGCTGTTCCTGACCCTGGCCATGACTCTCACTGACGAGCAGTTCCGCAGTTGGGGCTGGCGGATTCCGTTTCTGCTCAGCGCAGCGCTGGTGATGGTCGGCCTGTATGTACGCCTGAAACTCCATGAAACCCCGGTGTTCGCCAACGCCATCGCTCGCCAGGAGCGGGTGAAAATACCGCTGGTCGAGCTGTTCAGTCAGCACTGGGCGCCGACATTGCTGGGCGCGGCGGCGATGGTGGTCTGTTATGCGCTGTTCTATATCTCGACGGTGTTCTCCCTGAGTTACGGGGTTTCCACACTTGGCTATAGCCGCGAAACCTTCCTCGGGCTGCTGTGTTTTGCCGTGCTGTTCATGGCTGCCGCGACACCTTTGTCAGCCTGGGCCAGCGACCGTTACGGGCGCAAACCGGTGCTGATCATCGGTGGCGTGCTGGCGATTCTTTCCGGGTTCCTGATGGAGCCGTTGCTGACTCAGGGTTCGACCTGGGGCGTGGCGCTGTTTCTGTGCATCGAGCTGTTTTTGATGGGGGTGACATTCGCACCGATGGGCGCGCTGTTGCCTGAACTGTTCCCGACCCACGTGCGTTATACCGGCGCTTCGGCGGCGTATAACCTGGGCGGCATTGTCGGGGCCTCGGCGGCGCCGTTCTTTGCGCAGAAACTGGTGGCGATGGGGGGATTGGGTTATGTCGGCGGGTATGTGTCGGGGGCGGCGGTGCTGAGTTTGATTGCGGTGTTGTGTTTGAAGGAAACCCGCAATAACGACCTGAATCAGGTTGCCTGACAGAAGATCAAAAGCTTCGCGAGCAGGCTCGCTCCCACATTGGAATGCATTTCCCTGTGGGAGCGAGCCTGCTCGCGAATGTCGCGACGCGGTTTAAAGCTCGACCACAACAGCCTGAGCAGCACGGGTCGCCTTGGCACGAGCAGCCTCGATCGACTCATCCCGCGCCAGCGCCACGCCCATGCGGCGCTGGCCATTCACTTCCGGCTTACCAAACAGACGCAACGCCGTATCCGGCTCGCTCAGAGCAGCGCCGAGGTTGGCGAATGCGGTCTGCGTCGACTGCCCTTCCACCAGAATCACCGCCGAAGCCGACGGCCCGAACTGACGGATCAGCGGCACCGGCAGGCCTAGAATTGCCCGAGCGTGCAGCGCGAACTGCGACAAATCCTGCGAAATCAAGGTCACCAGGCCGGTGTCATGCGGACGCGGCGAGACTTCGCTGAACCACACCTGATCACCTTTGATAAACAGCTCAACGCCAAACAGACCACGGCCACCCAGCGCTTCAGTTACCGCTTTGGCAACGCGCTCGGACTCAGCCAGGGCAATCGGACTCATGGCTTGCGGCTGCCAGGATTCCTGATAGTCGCCCTTCTCCTGACGGTGACCGACCGGCGCGCAGAACGTGGTGCCGCCGATGTGGCGCACGGTCAGCAGGGTGATCTCGTAATCGAAATCGATGAAACCTTCGATGATCACCCGGCCTTTGCCGGCGCGACCACCCTCTTGCGCGTAATCCCATGCCTTCTGCACGTCATCAGCGCTACGCAGCAGGCTCTGGCCTTTGCCCGACGAACTCATGACTGGTTTGACGACGCATGGGAAGCCCAGGTCCTGAACGGCTTTGCTGTAGTCCTCGAAGGTGTCGGCAAAATGGTACGGCGAGGTCGGCAGATCCAGCTCTTCAGCAGCCAGACGACGGATGCCTTCGCGGTTCATGGTCAGTTGCGCAGCGCGTGCGGTCGGGATCACGGTGAAGCCTTCGGCTTCCAGTTCGACCAGCGTGGCGGTGGCGATCGCTTCGATTTCCGGCACGATGAAGTGCGGTTTCTCGGCTTCGATCACGGCACGCAGGGCAGCGCCGTCGAGCATATTGATCACGTGACTGCGATGGGCAACCTGCATGGCTGGCGCATTGGCGTAGCGATCGACGGCAATCACTTCAACGCCCAGGCGTTGCAGCTCGATCACCACTTCCTTGCCCAACTCACCACAGCCACACAGCAATACGCGGGTCGCGGTTGGCGACAATGGAGTTCCGATACGGGTCATCTCAGGTCCTCAAAGAAGCGGATCATCGAGGAAAGCAACGCCAGACGCGCTTTCCATGGGGAGAAAGCGCGGCATTTTACATGAACCTGAGGCTTTGGCTTCAGCCGGCGACGGCCTGTTTACGCTCGCGCCAGGCCATGATCAGCCAGACGGCAGTGACGCCGGCGAATTTCGAAGCCAGAGCGGTGATGATCACCGGCGGCGTCAACAGGTCGATCATGCCGAAGAAGATGAAGGTATCGAGCGGAATACTCAGCGCCGAACTGATCCACAAGCGGTCGCGCAGCGGCCGTTTGGTGATGCTGAACACCAGCCAGTCGATGCACTCGGAGACCGCGAACGCCGTGGCACTGGCCAGAGCAATGGAAGGATCGGAGGTGACATAAGACAGCACCAGCGCCGCCAGCATCGCCACGATCGCGCCATGGCCGAAGCGGGTTTGCACCATATCGCGCAGCACGAACACCAAGCCGCCCCAGGCCGACCAGATGATGTCCAGGTGTGGCGCGGTGGAGAAGGCGAAGTTGATCAGCACAACGCTGCTGATGTAGGCGATGAGGAAAATCATGGAGGTGACCTGTCAGATTGGCGCACAGATTACTGGACCGGCAGATCAAGAGCTACCCCCTCCCCCAGCCCTCTCCCCCAAGGGGGCGAGGGGGAAAGGGAGCAGATCTTCGTTGAATCGACTCCCGAGTTCGACTCGATAACGCAGTTCGGTGCAGCTCGAACAATCCCGTTCCTTCAGGCGAGGGGAAAGGGAGCCGATCGGGGGCTTTTCAAACCTGAGCTCGACTCAATCGTTCAGGTCGGCGTATAGCGAAAGACACCTCGGTCAGTCCCCTCTCCCCCGGGAGAGGGTTAGGGTGAGGGCACCCTCAAGCCGATCACGATTTCGAAGGGATCATCCACACCAACCCACTCGCCTTCGCCCGCTCATGACACAACCCCAGCACCACGCGGCGCTCGTCGTTGGTCATACGGCCCCAGCGGGTGATCTCCGCGACCGTACGCTGGCAGCCAGTACAAATGTCATCCTCATCCAGCGCACAAATATTCACGCACGGCGAGGCGACCGGTCTTTCGGCTGTGTTCATTCTTCCTGCTCAACCAGATCGCGGGCATAGCGCTGCGAGTTATGCACATAGTGGGCGGCGCTGGCTTCGAGCATCTTCTTCTGCGGCTCGGTCAGTTCGCGCACGACTTTGCCCGGCGAGCCCATCACCAGCGAACCATCCGGAATTTCCTTGCCTTCGCCAATCAGCGAGTTGGCGCCAATGATGCAGTTTTTGCCGATCTTCGCGCCGTTGAGAATCACCGCGTTGATGCCGATCAGGCTGTAATCGCCGACGGTGCAGCCGTGGAGCATGGCGTTGTGGCCGATGGTCACGCCGGTACCGATGGTCAGCGGAAAGCCCATGTCGGTGTGCATCACCGTGCCGTCCTGGACGTTGCTGTTCTTGCCGATCAGGATCAGTTCGTTGTCGCCGCGCAGCACGGCGTTGAACCAGACGTTGGCGCCCTCTTCGAGTTTGACCTTGCCCACCAGTACGGCATTGGGGGCAACCCAGCTTTGTGGATGGGTCTCGACACGGGCGTCGCCCAAGCGGTATTTCATCTTGTTTTCCTCAGGGCTCACGGTGAATGGCCATTCTGCCGATGGCTCAGGTATTGATGCGTTCAAATATCAAGAAAGCTTTTCGGCGGTTGGTGCAGGCTGATCTTGGCGTCATAGAGCAGATTGATCAACTCGACGATCATGATCGCCGTCAGCCCCCAGATCTTGTACTCGCCAAAGCGGTAGCTCGGCACGTACCAACTGCGACCCTGATAGTCGATGCGGTGCGTGTGTTCACGGGGGTCTTTGCGGAAGAATTCCAGCGGCACAGTGAACACCGCAGCAATCTCGGCATCGTTGGCCAGATACTCGACAAAATCAGGGATGACGCCGACATAAGGCGTGACCTTGATGCCGTGCAGGGAGATCAGCGGACTGAGCGGGCCGATGATTTCAACCAGGCCGGGTGGCAGGCCGATCTCTTCTTCGGCTTCGCGTAGCGCGGTGAAGATCAGGTCGGGGTCTTCCGGGTCGCGACGGCCACCGGGGAACGCGACTTCGCCGCCGTGGGTCGAGAGCCCGCTGGCGCGCAGGGTCAGTACCAGTTCCGGCTCGTCACTGCGGGTGATCGGCACCAGAACGGCGGCCTCGGGGAAACGGGTGTCGGTCTCCAGCGTGCGCGGTGTGTGGTTGCTAACCCTATGCAGTAGCTCGTCCAGCATGAGTGTTCTCGATCTGTGCCTTACTCTGCATCATGCACCAATCGTTGCAAGCGCCCAAGCCCCCGAAACCCGCCGTGTCGCGAAACGACAACTTGCCGACCGGCACCGCTGCACGCCAAGATAGGCGCAGCATTCAGGAAGCCCAGCATGAAATTTTGCAGCCACTGCGGTAACCCGGTCACCCAGCGCATTCCCGAAGGCGATTCGCGGCTGCGATTTGTCTGTGACAGCTGTCAGACCATTCACTATCAAAACCCCAATATCGTCGCCGGTTGCGTGCCGACCTGGGGCACGAAAGTGTTGCTCTGCCGCCGCGCCATCGAGCCGCGTCTCGGCTACTGGACCTTGCCCGCCGGCTTCATGGAGAACGGCGAGACCATCGAGCAGGCCGCCGTACGCGAAACTGCCGAAGAAGCCTGCGCCCGGGTGCGCAACCTGAGTATCTACACGCTGATCGACGTACCGCACATCAGTCAGGTGCATGTGTTCTTCCGCGCCGAACTGGTCGACCTGGACTTTGCCGCCGGCCCCGAGAGCCTCGAAGTACAACTATTCGACGAAGCCGACATTCCCTGGGACGAGCTGGCTTTCCGCACGGTGGGACGTACCTTAGAATGCTTCTTCGCTGATCGGCGTATCGAGGCGTATCCGGTTCGGTCGGAATCGATTCCTCCGTTGGCGCAGCCGGTCATTATTTAATCAAGACATTGGCGTGATGGCCGACAAAAAGATCGCAGCCTTCGGCAGCTCCTACCTGTACACATACATATAAAATGTTGGTTATCCGCGTCACTCCCTGGGGAATCGTTTCAATGCGCTGGTTGCTTGCCCTGTTTTGCCTGTCGTTCGTTACCGTCTCCCAAGCGTCCTTCGTGACCACCGTGACGCCGTCGAATACCCCGCTCATCGAGAAAGTCCTGGTGCTCAAAGCGGCCCATCAACTGCAGTTGATCGCCGACGGCAAGCCGTTGAAGACCTATCGCATTTCCTTGGGCAAAGGCGCGAAGAAAGGCCCGAAGCTGATAGAGGGCGACAAGCGCACGCCAGAAGGTTTCTATTGGATCGACTGGCGCAAGACCAGCGACAAATTCAATCTGTCGATGCACATTTCCTACCCGAACATCAGCGATTCGGCCCGCGCCCGGCGTGAAGGCGTCGAGCCCGGCGGGATGATCATGATCCACGGCACGCCGGATTCGGAAGAGACCCCGGAAGACCTGTTCCACACCCTCGACTGGACTGACGGCTGTGTCGCCATGCGCAACGTTGATATGCGCGAAGTATGGAACCTGGTGCCGGACGGCACGATGGTCGAAATTCGCCCTTAAACCCTGACCACTGGTCACCTGCAAAAAAATAAACCAAAAGATCGCAGCCTGCGGCAGCGCCTACAGAGGTGATACCACTCTCAACTGTAGGCGCTGCCGCAGGCTGCGATCTTTTGCTTTTTATAGGCCAACACTAATACCACTTGAAACCACACCCCCTAAAACCCGCCATTCCATTGGGCCAAAGCCTATTTTCGCGCGTTGACATGGTATTCAAGTGGTATTAATTTCCGCCCCACAAGCGAGCCACAACAATCCTATACTCGCGACGGAAATGCCCTACATGAACGACCTTCATACCCTACGCCCGGACGACTCTCAGCCGACGCCGCTGTACCTGCAGCTAGCGCGCAATCTGGAAGCAGCGATTCATGCCGGGCAGTGGAAGTCCGAACAGGCGATGCCTTCGGAACGCAACCTCAGCGAGCAACTGGGCATCTCCCGGGTGACTGCGCGCAAGGCGCTGGAAGTCCTGCTCGATCAAGGCCTGATCCGTCGCCTGCAAGGTTCCGGCACCTTCATCACCCCTCGCCTCGAACAACCGCTGTCGCGCCTTTCGGGTTTCAGCGAGATGCTGCGCCTCAAGGGTTTCGTACCCAGTTCGCAATGGCTGGAACGCGAAATCACCCTGCCGACCCACGAAGAACTGATCCGCCTCAGCCTGTCGCCCAACGACAAGGTCGCGCGCATGAAGCGTCTGCGCAAAGCCGATGACACGGTCATGGCCATCGAAATGAGCACCCTGCCCGCCTCGATCATGCCCAAGCCGCAACTGGTCGGCGATTCGCTCTACGAATACCTCGACGGCATCGGCAAGCCGATCGTCCGCGCCCTGCAGCACATCCAGGCGATCAACGCCTCTGACGAGTTCGCCGCGCTGGTCGGCATTGCCCCCGGCACCGCGATGTTACTGATGACCCGGGTCGGCTACCTCGAAGACAACACCCCGATCGAAGTCACCGACACCTATTGCCGCAACGACTACTACGACTTTGTTGCAGAGCTTCGTAGATAAAGAGCTGCGTCGATAAGCGCAGTCACAAGCGAGAACCAAAATGTCCGAAGACAACATCCTTACCGCCAGCGGCTGGATTCGCGGCCGGCTGGTCCACGAACACGGCAAAGTCGTGTCGATCGAAGGCGTGCCCTGCGATCCGGCCGACAATGACCTGCCGTATCTGCTGCCGGGTTTCATCGATCTGCACGTCCACGGCGGCGGTGGCAAAGACATCATGGAAGGCGCCAGCGCCTTCGAGACGATCACCAGAACCCACGTGCGTTTCGGCACCACCTCGCTGCTGGCCACCACCATGACCGCGCCGAGCGCCGAGATCTCCAGTGTCTTGAAAGAAGTCGGAGAGTTCTGCGAACAGCGTCCGCAAGGTGCCGCGCGAGTCCTCGGCGTACATCTCGAAGGCCCGTACATCAATCCGGGAAAACTCGGCGCGCAACCGAACTTCGCCCACACCGCGTTAATGGCCGAAGTCGAAGAATATCTGGCACTGGCGCCGATCCGGGTGATCACCATCGCCCCGGAAATCGCCGGCCACGACGGTTTGATCCGTGAGCTGAGCAGCCGTGGCGTGCGCATGCAGATCGGCCACACCCTCGGCAGTTACGAAGAAGGCGTCGCCGCCCTCGATGCCGGCGCGACCAGTTTCACCCACCTCTACAACGCCATGAGCCCGCTGCATCACCGCGAGCCGGGCATCGTCGGCGCCGCGCTGGCCCACGCCAAATTCGCCGAGCTGATTCCGGATTTGCTGCACGTGCATCCCGGTGCGATCCGCGTGGCCTTGCGTTCGATCCCGTGCCTGTATTGCGTCACCGATTCGACCGCCGCCGCTGGCATGCCCGACGGTGAATACAAGCTCGGCAGCCACACCGTGACCAAATGCCTGGGCGGCGTACGCCTGCCCGACGGCACGTTGGCCGGCAGCACCCTGACCATGGATCAGGCCCTGCGCAATCTGGTGAAGATTGGTTTGCCGCTCGCCGAGGCCTCGCAGCGCCTGTCGCAATTTCCCGCCGACTACCTCGGCATCAACGAACGCGGGCGCCTGCAACCAGGGGCCTGGGCCGACTGCGTGCGGCTGGATCGCTCACTCACACTGACCGCCGTCATGGTCGAAGGAGAAGACATTGACTTCAAAAATGCTTGAGGAGGCGCTGTCCTCGTTCGAGGCCGTGCAAGCCCAACTGCAACAGCTCGACCCGCAAATGATCGAAATTGCCGGGCGCCTGCGCCGTCAGCCACCGCAAGTGGCAATGACTGTGGCGCGCGGCAGTTCCGACCACGCTGCGAGCTACTTCGCCTACCTGACCATGCAGCAACTCGGCGTACCGGTGGCGTCGTTGCCGATGTCGGTGGTGACCATGCAGCAGGCGCCGTTGAAGGTCAGCGGTCAGGTCGCGTTCGCCTTTTCCCAGTCGGGGCAAAGCCCGGATCTGGTCAACAGCCTGCGCCTGTTGCGCAAGCGTGGCGCGCTCAGTGTGTCGATGGTCAACGCCGCCGATTCGCCACTGGAAGCCGCGTGTGAATTCAGCGTTCCCCTGCTCGCCGGGACTGAAAGCAGCGTCGCCGCGACCAAAAGTTTTATCGCCACCCTCAGCGCCAGCGCCCGTTTGGTCGCGCACTGGAAAGAGGACAGCGAATTGCTCGAAGCCGGCAACGCCCTGCCGGAAGGCCTGCGCGAAGCGGCGAAACAGGACTGGAGCGTGGCCATCGAAGCACTGCGCGATTGCCAGCGTTTGATGGTCATCGGTCGCGGTGCCGGTTTTGCCATCGCCCAAGAGGCGGCGCTGAAATTCAAGGAAACCTCGGCGATTCAGGCCGAAGCCTTCAGCAGCGCCGAAGTGCGTCACGGCCCGATGGCACTGATCGACGAACACTATCCGTTGCTGGTTTTCGCCCCACGCGGTGCCGAGCAGGCTGGCCTGTTGAGCCTCGCGGCAGAAATGCGTCAGCGCGGCGCCCGTGTGTTGTTGGCCGCGCCGGATGACGTGACCGAGCGCGACCTGACCCTGACCCGCGCCGAACACCCGGCCCTTGATCCGATTCTGGCGATCCAGAGTTTCTACGTGATGGCCGCCGGTCTGGCGGTGGCCCGTGGCATGGACCCGGATCAGCCGCGCCACCTGAGCAAAGTGACCCGCACGCATTAATTGAAGCAAGCCTGTAGGAGCTGCCGAAGGCTGCTCCTATAGGGGACATCGAACCGAGATATAACCGATGAGACCGAGCCATGCACAACAACAATAAAGAGCTGACCCTCAGCGCCCCGCTCAGCGGCCCGGTGCTCACGCTCGCCAAAGTCCCGGACGCGGTGTTCGCCAGCGGCGCCATGGGCGACGGCATTGCTATCGACCCGATCAACGACACGCTGTATTCGCCGTGCGCCGGAATGATCATTCACGTTGCCCGCACCGGCCACGCGCTCACCGTGCGTGCCGACAACGGCGCGGAGATCCTTCTGCATCTGGGCCTCGACACCGTTGAGTTGAACGGCGAAGGCTTCTCGATGCTGGTCAAGGATGGCACCCGCGTCAGCAAGGGCCAGCCGTTGTTGCGCTATGACCTGGACAAGGTCGGCCAGCAATGCAAAAGCCTGGTCAGCCTGTTGATCCTGACCAACAGCCAGGATTTTCAGGTGCGGCCGATTACGCTCAAAGCAGTGAAAGTCGGCGAGCCGTTGCTGCACATTATTGCGCGCAACGGTCTGGCGGCGAGCGCAGCAGTCATCGACGGGCCTGAGGTTCTTGGCCATGTTCTGGTGGCCCATCGCGGTGGTTTGCATGCCCGCCCGGCTGCGTTGATTCGGCAGACTGCGCAAGGGTTCAAGAGCCAGTCGCAACTGCACTTCGCCGGCAAATCGGCGCCGTGCAACAGCCTGATCGGTTTGATGGGCCTGGCCGTTGGCGAGCAGGATGAGGTGCAGGTCAGTTGCCAGGGGCCGGACGCTGAAGCGGCGTTGCAAGCGTTGCTTACGGCGTTGGCCACCGCGCTGCCGGGTGATCATCACGCTGCGGCGCCGGTCAATGCTGCCACTCTTAAGCGCCCGGCCGAGGCTGGCGTGTTGCACGGTGTCTGCGCTGCGCCAGGACTGGTTGGCGGGCCGCTGTTTCGTTTGAACGCGATCAGTTTGCCAGCGGATGCGGGCAATCATGATCCGCTACGGCAACAGCAGGTGCTCGACACGGCGCTGACTCAGGTCCGCAACGAAATCGACGCCACCCTCGCGCAAGCGAAAAAACACAGGAATGCCGACGAAGAAGCGATCTTCGCCGCGCATCTGGCTCTGCTGGAAGATCCGGCGCTGCTTGATGCTTCGCAACAGTCCATCGAACAAGGCACTGCAGCCACTCACGCCTGGAGCCAGTCAATCGACGTGCAGTGCGAAATGCTGCAGCACACCGGCAGCGCGCTGCTGGCCGAGCGCGCCAACGATCTGCGTGACCTCAAGCAACGGGTGTTGCGGGCATTGCTTGGTGAAGCGTGGCATTACGACGTACCGGCCGGTGCCATCGTCGCGGCGCATGAACTGACGCCTTCGGATCTGCTGCAACTCAGTGCGCAAGGCGTTGCCGGGTTATGCATGGCCGAGGGTGGCGCGACGTCGCATGTGGCAATTCTCGCTCGCGGCAAAGGTCTGCCGTGCATGGTGGCGTTGGGTTCTGCCTTGCTTGATCAGCGACAAGGCCAAGCGGTGGTGCTCGATGCCGACGGAGGACGCCTCGAACTGACGCCAGATGCCGAACGCCTGGCTGAAGTTCAGCAGGCGCAACTCGACCGTCAGCAGCGCCGCGACGCACAGCAAGCCAAGGCTCACCTGCCTGCAGAAACCCGCAACGGCGTGACCATCGAAGTCGTCGCCAACGTTGCCTCCAGCGGTGAAGCGGTAGATGCCTTCGCCAACGGCGCTGATGGCGTTGGTCTGTTGCGCACTGAGTTTTTGTTCGTCGATCGTCAGACCGCGCCGGATGTCGAAGAACAGCGTGCGGCCTATCAAGGCGTACTGGACGCGATGGGCGAGCACCCGGTGATCATCCGCACCATCGACGTCGGCGGCGACAAGCAACTCGACTACCTGCCGCTGCCGGTCGAGGCCAACCCGGTGCTCGGCCTGCGCGGCATTCGTCTGGCTCAGGCGCGCCCGGAAATCCTCGACCAGCAACTGCGCGCGCTGCTGCAAGTCAGCCCGCTGCGCCGCTGCCGGATCCTGTTGCCGATGGTCACCGAAGTGGATGAGTTGCTGCACATCCGCCAACGCGTAGATGCGTTGTGCCTGGAGCTGAAGATCACCCAACGCCCGGAAATCGGCGTGATGATTGAAGTCCCTGCCGCCGCATTGCAGGCCGAACAACTGGCCGAACATGCGGACTTCCTTTCCATCGGCACCAACGATCTCTCCCAATACACCTTGGCCATGGACCGCGACCACGCCGGCTTGGCCGCTAGGGTCGACGCCCTGCACCCGGCGCTGCTGCGCCTGATCGCCATGACCTGCGAAGGCGCGGCAGTGCACAAGCGTTGGGTCGGCGTCTGCGGCGCCCTCGCCTCCGACCCGCTGGCCACACCCGTTTTGATCGGCCTCGGCGTGAGCGAACTTTCGGTCAGCCCGGTGCAGATCGGTGAAATCAAGGACCGCGTGCGTCAACTGCACGAAGCCGAATGTCAGCGCCTGAGTCGCGACCTGCTCAAGCTGAGCAGCGCCGCCGCCGTGCGTCACGCCTGTCATCAACATTGGCCTCTGCGCTAACAAAAACAAAAAGGACAAACGCCATGTACCAACTCTTCATCGAAGGCCTGCAACGCCTCGGCCGCGCGCTGATGCTGCCGATCGCGATCCTGCCGATTGCCGGCCTGCTGCTGCGTCTGGGTGATACCGACCTGCTGAACATCGCGATCATCCACGATGCCGGCCAAGTGATCTTCGCCAACCTGGCGATGATCTTCGCCATCGGCATCGCCGTCGGTTTCGCCAAGGACAATAACGGCACCGCCGGTCTTGCCGGAGTGATCGGTTATCTGGTGATGATCTCCACGCTGAAGGTGCTCGATGCGAGCATCAACATGGGCATGCTCGCCGGGATTGTCAGCGGCCTGATGGCGGGCGCGCTGTACAACCGCTTCAAGGACATCAAGCTGCCGGAATACCTGGCGTTCTTCGGTGGCCGGCGGTTTGTGCCGATTGTCACCGGGTTCGCGGCGGTCGGCCTCGGTGTCGTGTTCGGCTATATCTGGCCGCCGATCCAGCACGGCATCAACGCGTTTGGTGCGCTGATGATGGAAAGCGGCAGTATCGGCGCGTTCGTGTTTGGCGTGTTCAACCGCCTGCTGATCGTCACCGGCCTGCACCACATCCTCAACAACATGGCGTGGTTCGTGTTCGGCAACTTCACCGATCCAACTACCGGGGCTCTGGTGACGGGTGACCTGTCGCGCTACTTTGCCGGTGATCCGAAGGGCGGGCAGTTCATGACCGGCATGTTCCCGATGATGATCTTCGGCCTGCCGGCGGCGTGTCTGGCGATGTACCGCAATGCACTGCCGGAACGACGCAAGGTGATGGGCGGAATTTTCCTGTCGATGGCGCTGACTTCGTTTTTGACCGGGGTGACTGAGCCGATTGAATTTGCCTTCATGTTTCTGGCGCCGCTGTTGTATCTGCTGCATGCGCTGCTGACCGGGTTGTCGATGGCGATTACCAATGCGCTGAACATTCACCTCGGCTTCACCTTCTCCGGCGGCTTCATCGACATGGTGCTGGGCTGGGGCCGCTCGACGAATGGCTGGTTGGTGATTCCGGTCGGGCTGGCGTATGCCGTGGTGTATTACGCGGTGTTTGATTTCTGCATTCGTCGTTTCAATCTGAAGACGCCGGGGCGTGAGGATGTGGCGACGGCTGAAAAAGCGGTTTTCGCGGAAAACGAACGCGCCGGGGCTTACATCAAGGCACTCGGGGGTGCAGACAACCTTGTGACTGTCGGTGCCTGCACTACGCGGTTGCGACTGGAAATGGTGGATCGCAACAAGGCATCCGATGCAGACCTGAAAGCATTGGGTGCGATGGCCGTTGTGCGTCCGGGCAAGGGTGGCAGTTTGCAGGTGGTGGTCGGTCCGCTGGCCGACAGCATTGCTGATGAGATTCGCCTGGCGATGCCGGCCTTGGGGCGTGCGGTTCTTGCTGAACCTGTAGAGGTTGTCGAAGAGCCGAAAGCGGTTGTGGTCGCAGGCACCGAAGCTCAGCAATGGCTGAATGCGCTGGGTGGTGGCGACAACGTGCTGCAACTGGATTGCATTGCCATGAGCCGGATTCGCTTGCTGTTGGCGGATGGCAATGCGCTGTCCGAGGCGCAGTTGAAGGAGCTGGGTTGTCAGGGTGTCAGCCAGTTGGAGGGTGGGGTCTGGCACTTGTTGGTGGGTGAAAAAGCTGCGAGTTTGAGTGGAGCACTTGAAGCGCTGGTCAATCGCAGTGAGGTCAGTGCCAAGGTTTAGAGGTCTGGTGTCTGGATCGGCCTCATCGCTAGCAGGCTAGCTCCCACAAGAGAATGCATTTCACTGTGGGAGCCAGCCTGCTGGCGATGAACGATGACGCGGACGTCAGGTTTGTGGGTCGACTCGATCCAGCGCTCGATTTACCGCCAGTTCGGCGAGCATGACGATTTGCTGGATACCTAATACCGTGCTGCGCTGCGAACCGCTTAGCTCATTGGCGAAGTTGCTGGCGGCGGTGCTTGCCGAGGCTAACGATTCGCAGGCGTGGGCGAGCAGGCTTTCGGTGTCGACCTCTGGGCGGACCATGAACATGGTGCTCGGTCGGCAGGGCTTTGCGGGGGCGGGGCACAGATAGAAGTCGAGGGCGCGTTTGATGGCTTCGCGGTTTCGGGCCTGGTCTTCGGCGCGGAGGGCTTCTTCGAGTGGGGTTTTGGTTTCGGGGGGTGGGTCGGGAATTAGCTTGTCCAAAATTCAACTCCTGCTACAGCAAGTGAGGATGCCATCGTTCGCCGGATCTCACGCGGCGAAGAGGTGGCAGCTATGTGCAGGGTGAGATCCACCGGAGCAGGCAACCGGCCAGACCGAAGTCTGCCCGCACACAGCCGCCATAAAACAGGCAGCAGATTGAGCTGGCGCCAATTATCGTGGTGTTGGCGCTAGTTGCAAGCATTCCGGGGATCTCACGCCCGGTCGCTGAATTGGCAGCGACAGACAAAGCCTAGAGAGCAGGCGTCCGACGGACAACCTGAAAACCTTGTGGGAAGGTTCTGCTACTTCGACACTGCTTTAAACAGTCAAAAGCAAACCCTCACCCTAGCCCTCTCCCAGAGGGAGAGGGGACTGACCGAGGTGTTTGGTGGATGTACGCCGACGTGAAATACCGAGTCGAATTCAGATTCTGAAAAGTCCAAAAATCGACTCCTCACCCTCGGGTGAGGGCTGGGCGGGCGGCGATCCGATCAGGGGCGAATCCAGCACAAAACCCAGCTCGGCTGCCCCCCCACATTGCTGGCACTGTCAACTGTCAACTGTCAGGTCTGACAGTTGACCGCCTCGATCGACCTTATTACGTTGGCTGAATCAG
The DNA here is from genome assembly GCF_054682705.1 of Pseudomonas sp. H1_D05. Lineage (NCBI taxonomy): Bacteria > Pseudomonadati > Pseudomonadota > Gammaproteobacteria > Pseudomonadales > Pseudomonadaceae > Pseudomonas > Pseudomonas sp. H1_D05. Next base: position 3,054,301 of record NZ_CP162825.1, on the reverse strand, counting down.
GCAGTTTTTATGTCGTAGCCTCGATAACCCGAAGCTCAATTCATTAAGGATGGCTGCGACATGGCAAAGAAAATGACGGACGCAGAACAACTGGAGCATCTGAAAAAAACCTTCAGAGATCTTGATGAAAATTCAGACGGAACTCTTACTTTCGAAGAGTTCGCCAACGGTGCTCAAGGCTTTGAAAAAACCATGAGAACTTGGGTTTGGGATGAGTACAACAAGGATCGGAACAGCAAATTAACCCTGGAAGAGTACCTGGCCCCAAAAAAAAGAAGCCCGCCGAATAGTTTCGTCACCTCCAGGCCGCCATCGCTGGCAAGCCAGCTCCCACAGAGCAAAGCAACACCACCACCCCGCTCCTCACCACTCAACAGGATGAGCGTTAGCTCGGCTGCTGCTTGTGATCTTGATCCACCGGCCCCGTCGGCAGGCTGAGTGGAGGGATTTATCCGGGGGTGGGAGCGCAGCGACCATTTGGCGCAGCCAAATGCATCGAGAGGAGGTGCAGCGAAGCAAACCGTAGGCGATGCGCCCGGATGGATCCCGGAGCGAAGGAACCCCGAGCTTTAGCGAGTGGGCCGAACGTTGGGGCAAGCGTTTTTTTGCTTACTTTTTTAGGCGTTTGTAAAAAAAGTGAGTCGCCGTAAGGGCGAAACCGCCAGCCGCAGCACCCGAAGAAACGAATATTCACTCAGTCAGCCAGAACATGGTCGCCTGTCAGGGCGCCATCGCGAGCAGGGGGCTCACTCCTCCAGAACAGCAAATCGCAGGCAACAAAAAACCCGCAGACAATCACTCATCTGCGGGTTTCTTGTTTCAGCAGCAAGAAAAATCAGAAATCTTCCAGCCGCCACACCTCATAAGCCGGCGTCTCGTAGGGATGGCTCAACTTGAGCGCCGCCACAACAGCCACGATCAACTCATCCGCCACTACAAGCTCAACCTTCCATTCCTCAACCCGCTCAACCTGCCCTGCCTCACCAATAAACGGCTGACTGCCGTCCAAAGGTCGAAACTGGCCCAGACCAAGCACCTGCCACGCACAGTGGTCATAGTCACCGATCCGCCCACCACCGGCAGCGAACACAGCCCCTTTGACCACCTCGACATGACTGTCAGGAACAAAAAACGCCAGCTTGTACACGAGAATCAGTTAACCCAGACACGAGCATTACGGAACATACGCATCCAGGGTGCATCCTCGTTCCAGTCTTCCGAACGCCACGAGTTCTGCACCGCGCGGAACACACGCTCCGGGTGCGGCATCATGATCGTCACACGGCCATCACGGCTGGTGAGACCGGTAATCCCGCGCGGCGAACCGTTCGGGTTGGCCGGATAACGCTCAGTGACCTTGCCATGGTTGTCGACGAAACGCATCGCCACGCAACCGGACAGATCGGCTTCCAGCAGGGCTTCTTCGCTGGAGAACTCGGCGTGACCTTCACCGTGAGCGATGGCGATCGGCATACGCGAACCGGCCATGCCTTGCAGGAAGATCGAGTTCGACTCCTGAACCTGAACCATCGCCACGCGCGCTTCGAACTGCTCGGAACGGTTACGCACGAAGTGCGGCCAGAATTCGCTGCCCGGAATCAGCTCGTGCAGGTTGGACATCATCTGGCAACCGTTGCACACGCCGAGGGTGAAGCTGTCGTTACGTTCGAAGAAGCTCTGGAACGCATCGCGGGCGCGGCTGTTGAACAGTGCCGACTTGGCCCAGCCTTCACCGGCGCCGAGAACGTCGCCGTAGGAGAAACCACCGCAGGCCACCAGACCTTTGAACTCGTTCAGGTCGACACGGCCGGCCAGAATATCGCTCATGTGCACGTCGATCGCGTTGAAACCGGCGCGGTCGAACGCGGCGGCCATTTCCACCTGACCGTTGACGCCCTGCTCACGCAGCACGGCAACCTGAGGGCGGATGCCTTTCTTGATGTAAGGCGCGGCGATGTCCTGGTTGACGTCGTAGCTGAGCTTGACGCTCAGGCCCGGGTTGTCTTCTTCCAGCAGCACGTCGAACTCTTGCTCAGCGCAGTCGGCGTTATCACGCAGACGCTGGATCTGGTAGCTGGTCTCGGCCCACTGACGTTGCAGCAGACGACGCTGACCTTCGAACACGGTGTCACCGTTGAAGGTGATGTTGATCTGGCCATTGTTGATCGGCTGACCGATCACCGATACGCAGTCGCCCAGGCCGGCCGCGCTGAATTGCGCGAGGATATCTGGCGTGGCGTCCTGACGAACCTGGATCACGGCGCCCAATTCTTCGTTGAACAGGATCGCGGCGATTTCCGCCGAAGACTCGGCAACGCTGTCGAGGTTCAGGCTCAGACCGCAGTGGCCGGCGAAGGCCATTTCCACCACGGAGGTCAGCAGACCACCGTCGGAGCGGTCGTGGTAAGCCAGCAGGTGACCGTCGGCGTTGAGGCCCTGTATCACGGCGAAGAAGGCTTTCAGGTCTTCGGCGTCATCGACGTCCGGCGCGTGTTTGCCGAGCTTGCCGTGAACCTGAGCAAGGATCGAAGCACCCATACGGTTCTGACCGCGACCGAGGTCGATCAGGATCAGGTCGGTGGTGCCCTTGTCCATGCGCAGTTCCGGGGTCAGGGTCTGACGGATGTCAGCCACTGGCGCGAAACCGGTCACGATCAGCGACATCGGCGAGGTCACGGTTTTTTCTTCGCCGTTATCGTTCCAGCGGGTGGCCATGGACATCGAGTCCTTGCCCACCGGAATGGTGATGCCCAGCTCAGGGCACAGTTCCATACCGACCGCTTTCACGGTGTCGTACAGACGCGCGTCTTCGCCCGGGTGGCCGGCCGCCGACATCCAGTTCGCCGACAGTTTGATGTCGGAGAGCTTGTTGATACGCGAAGCAGCAATGTTGGTCAGGGTTTCGCCGATGGCCATGCGGCCCGACGCCGGAGCGTCCAGCAGTGCCAGCGGAGTCCGCTCGCCCATCGCCATCGCTTCACCGGTGTAAACGTCAAAACTGGTGGCGGTGACAGCAACGTCGGCCACCGGAACCTGCCATGGGCCAACCATTTGGTCACGGGCCACGAGGCCGGTGATGGTGCGGTCGCCGATGGTGATCAGGAAGCTTTTGCTCGCCACGGCCGGGTGATGCAGAACGCGTTCGATGGACTCGCTGATGTCGAGGTTCGACGGATCGAAGTCATCGCCCAACTCAGCTTCGCGAACCACCGAACGGTGCATGCGCGGGGCTTTGCCCAGCAACACTTCCAGTGGCATGTCCACCGGGTTGTTGCCGAAGTGGCTGTCGGTCACGGTCAGTTGCGGCTCGGCAGTCGCCTCGCCGACTACGGCAAACGGGCAACGCTCACGTTCGCAGATCGCCTGGAAGCGCTCGAAGTCTTCCGGACCTACCGCCAGAACGTAACGTTCCCGGGATTCGTTGGACCAGATTTCGTGCGGGGCCATGCCCGGCTCGTCGTTGGGAATGTTGCGCAGTTCGAAACGGCCACCGCGGTCGCCGTCGTTGACCAGTTCCGGGAAGGCGTTGGACAGACCGCCCGCGCCCACGTCGTGGATGAAGCTGATCGGGTTTTTGTCGCCCAGTTGCCAGCAACGGTCGATGACTTCCTGGCAGCGACGCTCCATTTCAGGGTTTTCACGCTGCACGGAAGCGAAGTCGAGATCCGCCGAACTGGTGCCGGTGGCCATCGAGGACGCAGCGCCGCCACCCAGACCGATGAGCATCGCCGGGCCGCCGAGGACGATCAGCTTGGAGCCAACCACGATCTCGCCTTTCTTGACGTGTTCTTCGCGGATGTTGCCCATGCCGCCAGCGAGCATGATCGGCTTGTGGTAACCACGAACTTCGTCACCGTGCGGGGTGGTGATCGATTGTTCGAAGGTACGGAAGTAACCGGTCAGGGCCGGACGGCCGAATTCGTTGTTGAACGCAGCGCCGCCGAGCGGGCCTTCGATCATGATGTCCAGCGCGGTAACAATGCGCTCAGGCTTGCCGTACGGCACTTCCCACGGCTGTTCGAAGCCCGGGATCTGCAGGTTCGACACGGTGAAACCGGTCAGGCCAGCCTTTGGCTTGGCGCCACGGCCGGTTGCACCTTCGTCGCGGATCTCGCCACCGGAACCGGTCGATGCGCCCGGGAACGGAGCAATTGCGGTCGGGTGGTTGTGGGTTTCAACCTTCATCAGGATGTGCACCGGCTCCTGCACCGCGCCGTACTGGCGGGTTTCAGGATTCGGGAAGAAACGGCCGGCAACGTTGCCGACGATCACCGAGGCGTTGTCCTTATAAGCCGACAGAACGCCTTCGCTGTGCATCACGTAGGTGTTCTTGATCATGCCGAACAGGCTTTTTTCCTGGTTCTCACCATCAATATCCCAACTGGCGTTGAAGATTTTGTGGCGGCAGTGCTCGGAGTTGGCCTGGGCGAACATCATCAGTTCGATGTCGTGCGGGTTGCGCTTCAAGCCATTGAAGGCGTCGACCAGATAGTCGATCTCGTCTTCGGCCAGAGCCAGGCCCAGCTCGGTATTGGCTTTTTCCAGCGCAGCGCGACCACCACCGAGGATGTCGATTGCAGTCAGCGGCTTCGGCTCGGCGTGACTGAACAGACCGGCGGCCTGTTCGAGGTTGGCCAGGACGATCTGGGTCATGCGGTCATGCAGCACGTCGGCAATCTGCTGCGCTTCAGCTTCGCTGAACTGACCGGCGACGTAGAAGGCGATACCGCGCTCCAGACGCTGGATCTTGCTCAGGCCGCAGTTGCGGGCGATGTCGCTGGCCTTGCTCGACCATGGCGAAATGGTGCCGAAACGCGGCAACACCAGAAACAGACGGCCGGTAGGCTCTTGTACCGGAACGCTTGGACCGTACTTCAGAAGGCGCGCAAGCACCTGCTGTTCGTCGCCGGTCAGGACGCCGGTGACTTCGGCGAAGTGAGCGAATTCAGCATACAGGCCACTGACAGCTGGAACCTTCTGGCTCAGTTGCTCAAGGAGTTTGCTGTGGCGAAAGGCAGAAAGGGCAGGAGCGCCGCGCAGGATCAACATCTTCGGGACAGCCTCGGGAAGGGGTGTGCTTTGAGGCCGTGCATTCTAGCCTAAACCGCCCTCAACATCACCCGAAACGCTACGCACGGTTGCACTCGGGTATCAATCTGTGTTTCCGACTTCAGAGTCAGGTAAATCAGCGATTCAGAGGCAGCTTATTTTTACTGTAACAAAATGCCGTCAAGCCCCGTTTCTGCGGGGTTTCGTGCAGTTTTGTGATCGCTAGCAGACTCGCCCTGCACTGTCGAGATATGGCGCCCGCAGCCGTTTGCGTATACTGCGCAGATGTTTTTCCCAACGGCTTTGCGTCCGCGGTACGCCAAATGGCTGATCGCAACCGGACTCTTCCTGATGCTTGGTGGCTGTGTTGATAAACCCAACACACTCGAGCGCGTAAAGGAGGATGGTGTGCTGCGGGTGATTACCCGTAACAGCCCCGCCACCTACTTTCAGGATCGCAGCGGTGAAACCGGCTTCGAATACGAGCTGGTGAAGCGTTTCGCCGACGATTTGGGTGTCGAGCTGAAGATCGAGACCGCCGACAACCTCGACGACCTCTTCGATCAGATCGGCAAACCGAACGGCCCGGTGCTGGCCGCCGCCGGTCTGGTCAGCAGCGATCAGCGCAAGCAGCAGGTGCGCTTTTCGCACTCCTACCTTGAAGTCACCCCGCAGATCATCTATCGCAACGGCCAGTCACGGCCGACCGATCCTGGCGATCTGGTCGGCAAGAAGATCATGGTGCTCAAGGGCAGCACCCACGCCGAGCAACTGGCGGAGCTGAAAAAGAAATTCCCCGGCATCGAGTATGAAGAGTCCGACGCGGTTGAAGTGGTCGACCTGCTGCGCATGGTCGATGAAGGCCAGATCGACCTGACCTTGGTCGATTCCAACGAAGTGGCGATGAATCAGGTGTACTTCACCAACATTCGTGTGGCCTTCGACCTCGGTGATGCGCGCAGCCAGAGCTGGGCGGTCGGCCCGGGCGAAGACAACAGCCTGCTCAACGAAATCAACGCGTACCTGGACAAAGTGCAGAAGAACGGCACCCTGCAACGCTTGAAGGATCGCTATTACGGCCACGTCGATGTTCTCGGCTATATGGGCGCCACGACCTTCGCCCAGCACTTGCAGCAGCGCCTGCCGAAATACGAACAGCACTTCAAGAATTACGCGAAGAAAGAGAAAGTCGACTGGCGTCTGCTGGCGGCCATTGGTTATCAGGAATCGCTGTGGCAGCCGACGGTTACCTCGAAGACCGGCGTGCGCGGGCTGATGATGCTGACCCAGAACACGGCACAGGCAATGGGCGTGTCCAACCGCCTCGATCCGAAGCAGAGCATCATGGGCGGCGCCAAGTACCTGGCTTATATGAAGGATCAGCTCGACGATTCGATCAAGGAGCCGGATCGCACCTGGTTCGCCCTCGCGGCCTACAACGTCGGCAGTGGCCACCTGGATGACGCGCGCAAGCTGACGGCCAAGGAAGGGCTGAACCCGGACAAATGGCTGGATGTGAAGAAGATCCTGCCGCGCCTGTCGCAGAAACAGTGGTACAGCAAGACGCGTTATGGCTACGCCCGAGGCGGCGAGCCGGTGCACTTTGTGGCGAACATTCGTCGCTACTACGACATTTTGACCTGGGTGACGCAGCCGCAACTTGAGGGTGATCAAGTGGCTGAGGGCAATCTGCATGTGCCCGGTATCGACAAGTCGAAACCCGCTCAAGAACCTGCCCCGCTCTAATCAACACCCCAAATCAAATGTAGGAGTGAGCCTGCTCGCGATAGCGGTGGGTCAGTCAATTAATTTTGTCTGACACACCGATATCGCGAGCAGGCTCACTCCTACAAGGGTTTTGAGTTGAAGCTTAAGGCTTGGCAGCAGCCAGGATCAGCGCCTTCATTTCTGCTACCGCAGACTTGAAGCCCACGAACAACGCATGCGCCACCAGCGCATGGCCGATGTTCAGTTCGTTGATGCCTTTGATCGCCGCTACGGCTTCAACGTTGTGGTAGTGCAAGCCGTGACCCGCGTTAACGATCAGGCCTTGGGCCAGACCAAACGCCACGCCATCGGCGACACGCTTGAGCTCTTCTGCCACTTCGGTCGGGGTTTCGGCATCGGCGTAACGGCCGGTGTGCAGTTCGATGGCCGGCGCACCGACACGCTTCGACGCTGCGATCTGGCGCTCGTCGGCATCGATGAACAGCGACACTTCGCTGCCGATCTTCGACAGACGTTCAACCGCTGCCTTGATGCGCTCTTCCTGTCCCGCCACATCCAGGCCACCTTCAGTGGTCAGCTCCTGACGGGTTTCCGGGACGAGGCAAATGTGCGCCGGACGAATGCGTTCGGCAAACGCCATCATTTCTTCGGTGACGCCCATTTCGAAGTTCATGCGGGTTTGCAGCACATCCTTGAGCAGCAAGACATCGCGCTCCTGGATATGCCGACGGTCTTCACGCAGGTGCACGGTGATGCCATCGGCCCCCGCCTCTTCCGCGTCCAGCGCCGCCTTGACCGGATCCGGGTAGCGCGTGCCACGAGCCTGACGCAGGGTGGCGACGTGGTCGATGTTCACGCCAAGAAGAATGCGATTGCTGGTGGTCACGGATGCGCGCTCCTGAAGAAAAAGATTCGGCGCACAGCATACACGGTGAAGGGTCTGTTTACGTCTGGGCGCGGCGGCAACGGGATGCTGGCTGAGTGCAGGGCAAGGCGCGAGGAACGAAGTTTGGTTGCGCCAAATGAGTTCCGAGCAACGCGGCCCTGCGCGCAGCCAGCGCCCGTTGCGCCGCGTCCAGACGTAAACAGACCCTTAGGGCTTGCGAAACAGCTCGCGACTGACGAGAGGGCGACCGCCCAGGTGAACAGCCAGTGCCTGACGCATCAAGCGCTTGGCGGCGGAGAGCGCGCCGGGGGCGGTCCAGTCGGCTTCGGCCATGGCCAGTAATTCGACGCCGTTGAACAGGCCGGGTTGCAGCAGAAAGACCCGCTCAAGCCCGGCATCCACTTGCAGACGATAAAGACCATCCGGCGCAACAGGTTCGCCATGGACGTCGGTATTCAACGAAAAGCCGTAACCGAGATCGTCCAGCAGCCGCCATTCGAAGGAGCGCAGCAACGGCTCCAGTGGACGACCTTCGGCCAATGCCAGCAAGGTCGCGGCGTAGTGATCGAAGACACCCGGGTGCGGGTCTTCGGCAGGCAGCAGGCGAATCAGCAATTCATTGAGATAGAGACCGCTGAACAGCGCTTCACCGTTGAGCCACGCCGAGGTGCCAGAGCTCTCCATGCGCCCGACGTTCTTCAGCTCACCCTTGCCACGAAACTCGACTTCCAGCGCCACGAACGGACGCGCCAATGTCCCGGCCTTGCCCCGCGCACTACGCAACACCGCCCGCAGCCGACCTTGCGGCGTGAGGAAGTCCACCAACGCACTGGTTTCGCGGTAGGCGCGAGAATGCAGGACGTAGGCGGGTTGGGCGGGAGGCGGGTTTTGCGACATGGAGCTCTCATTGATAAAAACGCGGTTTTTTATTCACCCCAAAACCAATGTGGGAGCGAGCTTGCTCGCGAAAGCAGGGTGTCAGTCAACAAATATGTCGTCTGGCACTACGCCTTCGCGAGCAAGCTCGCTCCCACAGGTTTTTTCGGTGTTGCGACAACCGTGTACTTACAGGTCGCCGTAACCCAGCGAACGCAGCGCACGCTCGTCATCGGACCAGCCGCCCTTCACCTTGACCCACAGGTTGAGCATGATCTTGGAGTCGAACAGCAGCTCCATGTCCTTGCGCGCTTCGGTGCCGATGCGTTTGATACGCTCGCCCTTGTCGCCAATGATGATTTTCTTCTGGCCGTCACGCTCAACGAGGATCAAAGCATGAATGTGCAGGGTCTTGCCCTGCTGCTTGAACTCTTCGATTTCGACGGTGATCTGGTACGGCAGCTCGGCGCCCATCTGGCGCATGATTTTCTCGCGCACCAGTTCAGCGGCGAGGAAACGGCTGCTGCGGTCGGTGATCTGGTCTTCCGGGAAGAAGTGATCGTTCTCCGGCAGATGATCAGCGATAACCTTTTCCAGCGCGTCGAGGTTGTGCCCGTGCTGCGCGGAGATCGGGATGATCTGCGCGTTCGGCAACTGCTCCTGCAACCAGCTCAGGTGCGGCATCAGCTCGGCTTTGTCTTCGATGCGGTCGGTCTTGTTCAGCGCGACGATCAATGGGCCGGTGACGTACTGCACGCGTTCCAGCACCATCTGGTCTTCATCGGTCCACTTGGTGCGGTCAACGACGAAGATCACCACGTCGACGTCTTTCAACGCTGCCGAAGCGGTTTTGTTCATGTAACGGTTCAGGGCCTTTTCGCCACCCTTGTGCATACCAGGGGTATCGACGTAGATCGCCTGCACGTCACCTTCGGTTTTGATCCCGAGCATGTTGTGGCGAGTGGTCTGCGGCTTGCGCGAGGTAATGGCGAGCTTCTGGCCAAGGATGTGGTTCAGCAGCGTCGACTTACCGACGTTGGGACGGCCGACGATGGCAACATAGCCACAGCGAGTTGCGTTTGTATCAGTCATTGCCATTCTCCACGCCCAGGGCAATCAGTGCTGCGGCGGCCGCTACCTGTTCGGCAATACGACGGCTTACACCCTGACCTCGGCTTTTTTCATTCAGTAAGACAACTTCGCACTCGACGAAGAAGGTTCGACAGTGCGGCTCGCCCTGGATATCCACCACTTCGTAGCGTGGCAGTTCACAACCTCGCGATTGCAGGTGTTCCTGCAGGCGGGTCTTCGGATCCTTGTTGGTATCGACCAGCGTCAGGCCTTCGAACTCGCCGGCCAGCCAGGCCAGCACGCGCTCGCGCGCCATGTCCATGCCGGCGTCAAGGTAGATCGCGCCGATCAAGGCTTCGAGGGCATCGGCCAGAATCGATTCGCGACGGAAACCGCCGCTTTTCAACTCACCGGAACCCAGTCGCAGGTAATCGCCAAGGTCGAAACCGCGAGCCAGTACGGCCAGCGTCTCACCTTTTACCAGGCGTGCGCGCAAACGCGACAACTGGCCTTCGCGGGCCAGCGGGAAGCGATCGAACAGTGCCTCGCCGGCGACAAAATTGAGGATGGCATCGCCGAGGAATTCCAGACGCTCGTTGTTGCGCCCGGCAAAACTTCGGTGCGTCAGGGCCAGCAGCATCAGCTCCTGATCCTTGAAGGTGTAACCGAGCTGGCGCTCGAGACGGCTTAGAGAAACGCTCACGGTTTACCCACGCTGAGTTCGTGGCTGAATTCCACTGCCATCGCCGGGATGCGGCGCAGGCCTGGGACAATTAACGCTGTGTTCAAAAATTAAATCCTGGCGATTGCGAAGCCGATTGTGCCGGCTCCAGAAATGCATTCGGCGCTGTGGTCAACAGCGCCGTGTGTAATTACTTGATCAGGCCAACCCGCGAAAAATTCGGCAGGTGACTGAGTTTTGATTCCGGCCAGCTCATCCAGACCGCGAAGGCCTTGCCGACGATATTCTGGTCTGGAACCATGCCCAGCAGATCCTTGGGAATGTTCGGATCATCCCAGTAGCGACTGTCGTTCGAGTTGTCGCGGTTGTCGCCCATCATGAAGTAGTGCCCGGCCGGCACGGTCCAGGTATGGTCCGGCGTGGCGCGGTAACGGCTCATTTCCTTGCGGATCAGGTGTTCGGCAGCGCCGAGTTTTTCTTTGTAGAACTCGGCGCTGCCGAGCATGCCTGGCTCCGGGCCGACCAACTGTTCGGCCACCGACTCGCCGTTGATGAACAGACGCTTGTCAGCGGTGTAACGCACCGTATCGCCCGGCAAGCCGACTACACGCTTGATGTAATTGACGTTCGGATCACTTGGATAGCGGAACACCATCACATCACCGCGCTGCGGATCACCCACTTCGATGATTTTCTTGTCGATCACCGGCAGACGGATCCCGTAAGAAAACTTGTTCACCAGAATGAAGTCGCCGACGTCCAGGGTGGGTTTCATCGAGCCCGAAGGGATCTGAAACGGTTCCACGAGGAACGAGCGCAGCACCAGCACGATGAACAACACCGGAAAAAACGACTTGCCGTATTCGACCAGCAGCGGCTCTTTGTTCAGTTTTTCAACGACCACTACATCAGGCTGGCTGACACTGCCTTGATAGGAGGCAATGGCAGCACGCCGACGCGGCGCCAGGATCAACAGATCAAGCAACGCCAACAGGCCGCAGACGAACACGGCGATGACCAGCAACAGCGGGAAATTTAGTGACATAGGACCTAACTATCCAACCTGAGCACTGCGAGGAAGGCTTCTTGTGGAATTTCCACGTTGCCGACCTGCTTCATGCGTTTCTTACCGGCCTTTTGCTTCTCGAGCAGTTTCTTCTTACGGCTGACGTCACCGCCGTAGCATTTGGCCAATACGTTCTTTCTGAGCGCCTTGACGGTTGTCCGGGCAACGATCTGACCACCAATGGCGGCCTGAATGGCTACGTCGAACATCTGACGAGGAATCAGTTCTTTCATCTTCTCGGTCAACTGGCGACCTTTGTAGTGCGAGTTGTCACGGTGCACGATCAACGCCAGGGCATCGACCTTGTCGCCGTTGATCAGCACGTCCAGTTTCACCAGATTAGCCGATTGGTAACGATCGAAATGGTAATCCAGCGAAGCATAGCCGCGGCTGGTGGATTTGAGACGGTCGAAGAAGTCCAGGACCACTTCGTTCATCGGCAGGTCGTAGGTGACCTGCACCTGATTGCCGAGGAACAGCATGTCGACTTGAACGCCACGCTTCTCGATGCACAGGGTGATGACGTTGCCCAAGTGTTCTTGCGGCACCAGAATGTTGGCCCGCACGATCGGCTCGCGCATGTCTTCGATCGACGACACATCCGGTAGCTTGGATGGGTTGTCGACGTAAATCGTTTCACCGGTTTTCAGCACCAGCTCGAAAATTACCGTTGGCGCAGTGGTGATCAGGTCCAGGTCGTACTCGCGCTCGAGGCGCTCCTGGATGATTTCCATGTGCAACATGCCAAGGAAGCCGCAACGGAAGCCGAAGCCCAGTGCGTCGGAGCTTTCCGGGGTGTACTGCAACGACGAGTCGTTGAGGGTCAGCTTCTGCAGCGCTTCGCGGAAGTCCTCGAAGTCGTCGGAACTGACCGGGAACAGACCGGCGTAAACCTGTGGCTGAATGCGTTTGAAGCCGGGCAGCACTTCAACGTCCGGGGTCGAGGCCGGGGTCAGGGTGTCACCGACCGGTGCACCGTGAATGTCCTTGATGCTGGCGATGATGAAGCCCACTTCGCCGGCTTTCAAATCAGTGGTGGCGGTGTGTTTAGGGTTGAACACGCCGACGCTGTCGACCAGATGGATCTTGCCGGTGGACTTGACGAGGATCTTGTCGCCCTTCTTCACGCGGCCATGACGTACACGTACCAGGGAAACAACGCCCAGGTAGTTGTCGAACCACGAGTCGATGATCAACGCTTGCAGCGGATCTTCAATGTTGCCGGTCGGCGCAGGAATGGTATGCACCAGGCGCTCGAGCACTTCGTCGACACCCAGACCGGTTTTGGCGCTGCAGGTAACGGCGTCGGTGGCATCGATGCCGATGATTTTCTCGATTTCGTCTTTTACGCGATCAGGATCAGCCTGCGGCAGGTCGATCTTGTTCAGCACCGGCATGACTTCAAGGCCCTGCTCGATCGCGGTGTAGCAGTTGGCTACGGACTGAGCTTCAACGCCCTGACCGGCATCGACCACCAGCAAGGCACCCTCACACGCAGCCAGGGAACGGCTGACTTCGTAGGTGAAGTCGACGTGGCCCGGGGTGTCGATGAAGTTCAGCTGGTACTTGATGCCGTCTTTGGCGGTGTAATACAGGGTGACGCTGTGGGCCTTGATGGTGATCCCGCGTTCACGTTCCAGGTCCATGGAGTCCAGCACCTGGGCTTCCATTTCACGCTCGGCCAGGCCGCCGCACATCTGGATGAAGCGATCGGCCAGCGTCGACTTGCCATGGTCAATGTGGGCGATGATGGAGAAATTGCGGATATGACTCAAATCACTCACGGATCAACACTCAAAAAGGCTGCAGGCATGGCCCGCCGAAAAATAGCCGGGAATTGTACCTGATACACGGCGCAAGCGTCACGTTCGCCTGTCACCCGGATTGCATGCAAAAACGCCCCGATCTGTCGACCGAGGCGTTTTCGAGGTTTAAAACACAGGTCAATCGCCTGTCATCAACCGGCTCTTCGCAGCAGCCAGACACCCGCCAGCGCACAGACCCCGGCCGGCACCAGCACCGCAAACAGCGGCGAGAAACCGAACACCAGGCTCGACGGGCCGAGCAAATCCTGGACGATACGGAAGGTGAAGCCCACCAGCACGCCGGTAAACACCCGCTGACCGAGGGTTACCGAGCGCAGCGGACCGAAAATGAAGGAGATCGCCATCAGCACCAGTGCTGCGGTCACCAGCGGCTGCAACACCTTGACCCAAAATGCCAGCCAATAGCGGCCGTTGCTCAGGCCCTGCTCGGACAGATAGTGGATGTAGCCCCACAAACCACTGATCGACAGCGATTCCGGTGCCATGACCACGGTGCTGAGCAATTGCGGGCTCAACGCCACGTCCCATTGCTCGCTCGGGGTATTGACGACTTCGGTGCTGCGTTCATGGAACAGCGTGGTGGCAACGTCGGTGAGCTGCCACTTGTTGCCGTCGAACTCGGCCTTCTTGGCGAAACTCGAACTCAGCAGGTGACGCTCTTTGTCGAAGTGATAACGGGTCACGCCATACAGCAGGCCGTTGGGTTGCACGGCGTTGATGTGGATGAACTCTTCACCCTGACGGTGCCACATACCGTGCTTGGCACTTTGCGCGTCGCCGCTGCCTTGCGCCAGCGAGCGATTGGCCTGGGCCATGCTCTCGGTCGCCGGCGCGACGTATTCGCCGATCAGCACGCCAGCCAGCATCAGCACCAGCATGGGCTTCATTACAGCCCACACGATACGGCCGATGGACACGCCAGCGGCGCGCATGACGGTCAGCTCACTGCTACTGGCCAGACTGCCGAGGCCGATCAGGCAACCGATCAACGCCGCCATCGGCAGCATTTCGTAGAGACGGCGTGGCGCGGTCAGCAACACAAAGCTCAGAACATCGACGAGGGTGTAGGTGTCGCTGACGTCGCCCATCTCATCGATGAAGGCGAACAAGGTTGCCAGACCGAGAATGATTGCCAGCACGGCAATGATCGCCATGAACACGCTGCTGCCGATGTAGCGGTCGAGTTTAACCACGGGTCACCTCCAGCGCTGCAGCGCGACGGCTGGCCATCTTCAGACGCAGCGGCTCCCAATAGAGCAAACCGAGACCGATGAACAGGAAGATCGCATGCACCCACCACAGGCCCAGGGCTGGCGGGATCTTGCCTTTTTCAAGGGCGCCGCGGGCGGCAATCAGAATGGTCAGGTAAGCCATATAAAGAAGAATCGCCGGCAGCAGCTTGAGGAAACGCCCTTGGCGCGGATTGACTCGCGACAGCGGCACCGCCATCAGGGTCACGATAAACACCAGCAGCGGCAGGGACACACGCCATTGCAGTTCGGTTTTGGAGCGGATGTCATCGCTGCCCAGCAGAGACGAGGTCGGCATGGCGTCGCGATCGGTGACTTCTTCGCTGACGTCCGGCTTGGGCAGCAGTACACCGTAGGTTTCGTAGTGAATGGCGCGGTAATCGGCCTGACCCGGGCTGCCGTCGTAGCGGTAGCCGTTATCGAGGATCAGATAGCGGTTGCCGTCGGGGCGCACTTCCTGGCGACCGCTTTCGGCCACCAGCACGGAAATCCCGCGATCCTTTTGATCGGCACCGAGGTTTTTCTGCGAAATGAATACGCTGCCCAGATTGACGCGATCGTCGCTCAGGGTCTCGGTATAGGTGACCCGAGTACCATCACGCAGGGCCTGAAAGCGACCCGGCTCGAGGGTGTCGAATTCGGTCAGGGCGTCTTGCTTGTTCAGCAGCAACTGGAATTGATTGGCGCCTTGCGGGGCCAGGCCCAGGCTCAGCCATGCCACCACCAGTGCCACCAGCGTCGCCGGGAACAGCGTCATGCGAAACAGCTTCTGCTGACTCATGCCAGTGGCCGAGAGCACGGTCATCTCGCTTTCCAGATACAGGCGACCGTAGGCCAGCAGGACCCCGAGGAACAGACCCAGCGGCAGAATCAGCTGCATGAAACCCGGCAGGCGATAGCCCATGATCAGGAACAACGAGCCCGGATCGAGCTGGCCGGCAGCGGCCTGAGCCAGATATTTGATGAAGCGACCACTCATGATGATGACCAGCAGCACAGCACTCACGGCGCTGAGGGTCAACAGGACTTCGCGGGACAGATAACGGAAGACGATCAAACCAGACACTCCAGGGTTGTCAGGCTAAGGCGGCCAAACAAGCAAACACATCGACCGGCCCGCAACGCAGAGCCGTCGAAAAAAGATGCGGCATTATCCTGTGATTGAGGGCGCCTGTCACTGCGCACACTCATCCATGTCTGTAATCCTTTACAGATCATACAACCGAGGGTTGTCAGGCGCGGGGAGCGGGGTTCAAACTGCGGCCCTTGTCGCAGGCTTTGGCCTGCGCCTCTTCTCTCTATAAGCAGGCGACTGCGGACACCGTCGAACGCCTGCGTGTTGACCATTCATTCAGGGATCCGGACATGGAACTGGTTGTAAAAAGCGTTAGCCCAGAAACGTTGAAAACCGCCACCCTGGTGGTTGCCGTCGGCGAAGGCCGCAAACTCGGTGTCGCCGCCAAACAGGTCGACGAACTGAGCGGTGGCGCGATCAGCGCCGTCCTCAAGCGTGGCGATCTGGCTGGTAAAGTCGGTCAAAGCCTGCTGCTGCACAGCCTGCCGAACCTGAAAGCCGAGCGCGTGTTGCTGGTCGGCGTGGGCAAGGATGAGGAACTGGGCGACCGTCCATTCCGTAAAATCGTTGCCGGCATTCTCAACACACTGAAAGGTCTGGGCGGCAGCGACGCCGTGTTGGCACTGGATGAAATCATTGTCAAAAACCGCGACAGCTACGGCAAAACCCGTCTGTTGGCAGAAACCCTGGTGGATGGCGAATACACCTTCGACCAGTTCAAGAGCCAGAAAGCCGAACCGCGCGCCCTGAAGAAAATCACCCTGCTGACCATCAAGGCTGCTCAGGCCGAAGTGCAGCGCGCGGTGAATCACGCTACTGCGATCGCCAACGGCATGGCCTTCACCCGCGACCTGGGCAACCTGCCGCCGAACATCTGCCACCCGACCTTCCTTGGTGAACAAGCGAAGAATCTGGGCAAAGAGTTCAAGGACCTGAAAGTCGAAGTCCTCGACGAGAAGAAGATCAAAGCCCTGGGCATGGGCTCGTTCTACGCCGTCGGCCAGGGCAGCGCCCAGCCGCCGCGCCTGATCGTCATGCAATACAACGGCGGGAAGAAATCCGAGAAGCCGTACGCACTGGTTGGTAAAGGCATCACCTTCGACACCGGCGGCATCAGCCTGAAACCGGGTGCCGGCATGGACGAAATGAAGTACGACATGGGCGGCGCAGCCTCCGTGTTCGGTACCCTGCGTGCCGTGCTTGAGCTGAAACTGCCAATCAACCTGGTGTGCATCCTCGCCTGCGCGGAAAACATGCCGAGCGGCAATGCCTCGCGTCCGGGCGACATCGTCACCACCATGAGCGGCCAGACCGTGGAAATCCTCAACACCGACGCCGAAGGCCGTCTGGTGCTGTGCGATGCGCTGACCTACTCCGAGCGTTTCAAGCCGCAAGCGGTGATCGACATCGCCACCCTGACCGGCGCTTGCGTCGTGGCACTGGGCGCACACACCTCGGGCCTGCTGGGCAACAACGACGAACTGATCAGCCAACTGTTGAGCGCTGGCCAGACTGCCGACGACCGCGCCTGGCAATTGCCGCTGTTCGACGAATACCAGGAGCAACTGGACAGCCCGTTCGCCGACATCGCCAACATTGGCGGGCCGAAAGCCGGCACCATCACTGCTGCGTGCTTCCTGTCGCGCTTCACCAAGAACCTCAACTGGGCGCACCTGGACATCGCCGGCACCGCATGGACCAGCGGCGGCAAGGACAAAGGCGCAACCGGTCGTCCGGTGCCTCTGTTGACCCAGTACCTGCTGGATCGCGCCAAAGCCTGAACCCGCTGACGGGCGGCGTTACCTTCGGGTGACGCCGCTTGCTGCTCTGGAACCGCAATGACCAAAGTCGACTTCTATATCCTGCCCAGCGCTGACCCTTCGGCGCGCCTGGACTTTGCCTGCAAGCTCACCGAGAAAGCCTGGCGCATGGGCCATCGCATCTACCTGCATTGCAGCGATGCCGCTCAGCGCGACGATCTCGATGCGCGCTTGTGGGCATTCAAGGGCGAAACGTTCGTGCCGCATGGCCCGGCTGACAGCGAACCGGACGGTTTGATTGTGTTGGGATTGGGTGATGACTGCGGTCAGCACCAGGATTTGCTGGTCAACCTCGACCTGAAAGTCCCGGCCTTCGCCAGCAAATTCGCCCGTGTGGCGGAAGTGGTGGTGGAAGATCCGACAATTCGGGCGGCCGCGCGGGAGAGTTTCCGTTTCTACCGCGAACAGGGCTATCCTCTGCAAGACCACCGTTTACAGCGACTCTGAGCATTCCAATGGACACTCCGAAACCGCAACAAAAGTCCGCACACCTGTTGGATGATCTTGAATCGATCCGCCAGTTGCTCGGCGATGACAACCTGCAACCACCGCTGTTGACCGACACGGTCGACGATGGCGAACAGGAACAGATTCCGATGTTGTTTGACTCTGTCGGCGCCGAACCGGCCGCAGTCGCAGTCGAACCGCAACCCGCTCCAACTCCGGCGCCGGCCGCGCAACCTGCGCCCCACGCGAATAAAGGCCCGGACGCCCTGCTCCACCTGGACAGCGAACTGCGCGCCGCCGCGCAATTGATCATGCAAGACGTGATCGACGACTTCGCGCCGCACATCGAAACCGAAATCAAGCGCCGCCTCGATGCACGCATGGAACGGCTGCTCAGCCAATACGAATAACCCCCCAACCCCTGTGGGAGCCAGCCTGCTGGCGATAGCAGCACGTCGGTTTTCCTGAAAAACCGCAGCGCCTGCATCGCGAGCAGGCTCACTCCTACATTTAGATCCCCTCAGGGCCCGCCCCGCTCGCCCTCGGCCCCATGCCCCGCTATACTCGTCGGCTTTTCCTGAATTAATGCCAATAGGGTCCCGCCGCGCATGGATAAGACCTACCAGCCGCACGCCATTGAAACTTCCTGGTACAACACCTGGGAGTCCGAGAACTACTTCGCCCCGCAAGGCGCGGGCGACTCCTACACCATCATGATCCCACCGCCGAACGTCACCGGCAGCCTGCACATGGGTCACGGTTTCAACAATGCGATCATGGACGCCCTGATCCGTTTCCGCCGCATGCAGGGTCGCAATACCCTGTGGCAGCCGGGCACCGACCACGCTGGCATCGCTACGCAAATGCTGGTGGAGCGTCAACTGGAAGCCACCGGCCAGAATCGTCACGATCTGGGCCGCGAGAAATTCCTCGAGAAGGTCTGGGAGTGGAAGGATCAGTCCGGCGGCAACATCAGCCGTCAGATCCGCCGCCTCGGCTCGTCCGTCGACTGGAGCCGCGAGCGCTTCACCATGGACGACGGCCTCTCGGAAGCGGTCAAAGAAGCGTTCGTGCGCCTGCACGAAGACGGTCTGATCTATCGCGGCAAGCGTCTGGTCAACTGGGACACCAAACTGCACACGGCGATTTCCGACCTCGAAGTGGAAAACCACGACGAGAAAGGTTTCCTGTGGAACCTGAAGTACCCGCTGGCCGACGGCGCGAAAACCGCTGATGGCAACGATTTCCTGATCGTCGCGACCACCCGTCCGGAAACCATGCTCGGCGACTCCGCCGTCGCGGTGAACCCGAACGATGAGCGCTACCAAGGCCTGATCGGCAAGTTTGTCGAGCTGCCACTGGTTGGCCGCCGCATCCCGATCATCGCCGACGATTACTGCGATCCTGAATTCGGCACCGGCTGCGTGAAAATCACCCCGGCCCACGATTTCAACGACTACGAAGTCGGCAAGCGCCACAACCTGCCGCTGCTGAACATCTTCGACAAGAACGCCAACGTGCTGCCAGCCGCCCAGGTGTTCAACCTCGACGGTACGCTGAACGACAGCATCGATGGCGCGATTCCGGCTGAGTACGCCGGCCTTGAGCGTTTCGAAGCGCGCAAGCAAATCGTGGCTGCGTTCGACGCCGCCGGCCTGTTGGTCAGCGTCAACGACCACGGCTTGAAAGTGCCGAAAGGCGACCGCTCCGGCACCATCATCGAGCCGTGGCTGACCGACCAGTGGTACGTGTCGACCAAACCGCTGGCAGAGCCTGCGATTGCTGCCGTTGAAGATGGCCGCATCCAGTTCGTGCCCAAGCAGTACGAAAACATGTACTTCTCGTGGATGCGCGACATCCAGGACTGGTGCATCAGCCGTCAGCTGTGGTGGGGTCACCGGATTCCGGCCTGGTACGACGAGTCGGGCAAAGTCTACGTCGGTCGCGACGAAGCCGAAGTGCGTGCCAAGCACAACCTCGGTCCGGACGTTGCCCTGCAGCAGGACAACGACGTACTCGACACCTGGTTCAGTTCGGGTCTGTGGACGTTCTCCACCCTGGGCTGGCCTGAGCAGACCGAGTTCCTGAAGAAATTCCACTCCACCGACGTGCTGGTGACGGGCTTCGACATCATTTTCTTCTGGGTTGCCCGGATGATCATGCTGACCATGCACCTGATCAAGAACGAGGACGGCACTCCGCAGGTGCCGTTCAAGACCGTTTATGTGCACGGTCTGGTGCGCGATGGCCAGGGCCAGAAAATGTCCAAGTCCAAGGGCAACGTTCTGGATCCGCTGGACATCATCGACGGTATCGAACTGGAAGAACTGGTGCAGAAACGCACCTCCGGCCTGATGCAGCCGAAACTGGCGAAGAAGATCGAGAAGCAGACCCGCGACGAGTTCGCCGACGGCATCGCCAGCTACGGCACCGACGCCCTGCGCTTCACCTTCTGCTCGCTGGCCTCGACCGGTCGCGACATCAAGTTCGACATGGGCCGCGTCGAAGGCTATCGCAACTTCTGCAACAAGATCTGGAACGCCGCGCGTTATGTTCTGGACAAGGGCGAGGACTGCGGCCAGAACGGCGAAGCCTACGAGCTGTCGCTGGCGGATCGCTGGATCATCTCGCAACTGCAACGCACTGAAGCCGAAGTGACCCGTCAGCTGGATCAATTCCGTTTCGACCTGGCAGCACAAGCGCTGTACGAGTTCATCTGGAACCAGTACTGCGACTGGTACCTAGAGCTGTCCAAGCCTGTGCTGTGGGACGAGAACGCACCGGTTGAACGTCAGCGCGGCACTCGCCGTACGCTGGTTCGCGTACTGGAAGTGGCACTGCGCCTGGCGCATCCGTTCATGCCGTTCATCACTGAAGAAATCTGGCAGCGCATCGCGCCGCTGGCCGGCATTCAGGGCAAAACGATCATGCTGCAAGCGTGGCCAGTGGCCAACGAAGAGCGCATCGATCCGGCTGCCGAAGACGACATCGAATGGCTCAAGGAACTGATGCTCGGCACGCGTAACATCCGTGGCGAAATGAACATTGGCCCGGGCAAGCCACTGCCGATCTACCTGAAGAACGTCAGCGCTGAAGACCAGCGCCGTCTGACCGAGAACGAAGCGCTGCTGAAGAAGCTGGCGCGCCTGGAATCGATCACCGTTCTGGCGGCTGGCGAAGAAGCGCCGCTGTCCGCCACCGCGCTGGTTGGCGAGATGGAAGTGCTGGTGCCGATGGCCGGCCTGATCGACAAGGGCGCTGAACTGGCGCGTCTGGACAAGGAAATCCTGCGTCTGCAGGGCGAAGTCCAGCGCGTTGGCGGCAAACTGTCCAACGCCGGTTTCGTCGACAAGGCCCCGGCCGAAGTCATCGAGAAGGAACGCGCCAAACTGGCCGAGGCTGAACAAGCCTTGGGCAAACTGGCCGAGCAGCACGCGCGGATTGCCAGTCTGTAACTGGTAAATCGCATTAAAAAAGGCGCGCCACCCGATCGGGTGACGCGCCTTTTTTATTGCCTACTTTCCTTCATCCAATGCCAATCCCTGTGGGAGCGAGCTTGCTCGCGAAGAGGCCGTGTCAGGCGAAAGTGATGTTGACTGAGAGGACGCTTTCGCGAGCAAGCTCGCTCCCACAGAGATCGGTGGTGTTGCTGATATTGAGTTCGCAGCGGCTGGATGTGGGACAATACCCGCCACTTTCAGCCATACCCGAATCGATCACGCCCATGAACGCCCCCCGCACACCCAAACCTGCGCGCAAGAAGCCTGATTCCGCGACCCCGGCCAAGACCGTCGAGCCGCGTGAAAAGGCCAGCCTGCACCCGCGCAATCGCCATCAGGGTCGTTACGACTTCCCGGCGCTGATCAAAACCACGCCGGAACTGGCGAAGTTCGTGATCACCAACCCGTACGGCAAGGAAAGCATCGACTTCGCCAGCCCCGATGCGGTGCGCGTGTTCAACCGGGCGCTGCTCAAGTCGTTCTATGGCATCCAGCATTGGGACATCCCGGCAGACTACCTCTGCCCGCCAGTTCCAGGCCGTGCCGATTACGTGCACTTCCTCGCCGATTTGCTGGCGAGCATGAACGACGGCAAGGTCCCGCGCGGCGCGATCGTCAACGTGCTGGACATCGGCATGGGCGCCAACTGCGTGTATCCGCTGATCGGTAACAGCGAATACCGCTGGCACTTCCTCGGCTCGGAGATTGATCCGACTGCTGTGGCGGCCGCCAGAGCCATCGTTCAGTCCAACGACCTGAACAAAGTCATCCAGCTGCGTCAGCAGGAAAACCGCAAGCACATCCTGATTGGCTTGCTGGAGCCGGGCGAGCGCTTTGACCTGACCATGTGCAACCCGCCGTTCCACGCCTCGATGGACGAAGCGACCAAGGGCAGCGAGCGCAAATGGCGCGCACTGGGCAAGGCTGACCCGAAACGCAAACTGCCGGTGCTGAACTTCGGCGGTCAGTCGGCGGAGTTGTGGTGTGAAGGCGGTGAAGCGCGTTTCGTGACGCAACTGATCGCCGAGAGCGCCAACTTCCAGCACAAGGTGCTGTGGTTCAGCACGCTGGTGTCGAAAGCTTCGAACTTGCCGGCCATCGAAACCGCACTGAAAAAAGCCGGGGTGCTGGAAAGCCAGGTCGTCGAGATGTCTCAGGGCCAGAAGCAGAGCCGCTTTGTGGCCTGGACCTTCCAGACCAAGTCCGAGCAGCAGATCTGGCGCCGCGAGCGCTGGGTTCGCTAAACACCGCATCACCGGACACAAATCAATTGTGGGAGCGAGCTTGCTCGCGAATGGGGAGCATCAGTCAATTCAACTCTGACTGACACACTGCCTTCGCGAGCAAGCTCGCTCCCACATGGGATCTAAGTGCTTGCCAAATCGCAGGCACAAAAAAACCGTGCCCGGATCACTCCGGTGCACGGTTTTTTATTGCTGCGTCTTACTTGTTCACAGCGTCGGTCAGGCCTTTGGCCACAACCAGCTTGA
This sequence comes from Pseudomonas sp. H1_D05, assembly GCF_054682705.1. Lineage (NCBI taxonomy): Bacteria > Pseudomonadati > Pseudomonadota > Gammaproteobacteria > Pseudomonadales > Pseudomonadaceae > Pseudomonas > Pseudomonas sp. H1_D05. The sequence goes on along the minus strand of NZ_CP162825.1, from coordinate 3,031,535 downwards.
TCACTTTCTTAGCAGGGATTTCGATGGCAGCGCCAGTCGAAGGGTTACGGCCAGTGCGGGCAGGACGCTCGGTCACTTTCAGCTTGCCGATACCTGGCAAGGTGATTTCGCCGCCGTTTTCCAGCTGATCGGCAACGATTTGGCCCAGTTGGTCCAGAGCGTTACGCGCGGTGGTTTTCGGCGCGTCGATAGCTTCAGCGATGTCGGCGATCAGTTGGTCTTTAGTAAGAGCCATGTAGTGTTCCTTCCCTATCAAATTCATATGGATTGCAGAGTGCAGTGTCAGCCATCGAGCCCGATCTTCTGGATCTGGCACCCTCGGCGATAACCACGACGAGTCGGGTTATAGATACCGAAATCAGGGTTTGGTTCGACCTGACAAATGCTGATTGCACGCTTAACGCAGTGACTTCGCGTAAGACCGGGCAAAACTAGCACAGAGACGGGGAAATATCCGCCTCTAGCTACCCATTTGGTCAGCTTTATTGCGCTAAATCGGTAAAAAACTGCATATGCGTCAGTGCGCGCCCCGGTTTTGCCCTACAACCCGCGCCAAAACCAGTGGTTGCGGTACACTTAGCGCTTTTTCGGGGGAGCCAGCCCTCCTCCCTTCCTACAGCCGAGAAGCCCATGCCGATCCGTCATTGCATCGTCCACCTGATCGACAAAAAACCCGACGGCACGCCCGCAGTTCTGCACGCCCGTGACACGGAACTGGCCGAGTCTGCAGCCATCGAGAACATGCTCGCCGACCTCAACGAGAGCTATAACGCCAAACAGGGCAAAGCCTGGGGCCTGTTCCATCCGGAGTCCGGCGCGTTCCCGTTCAGCGGCTGGCTGAAGGAATACATGGAAGGCAGCAAGGACTTCACCGCGTTCAGCAAAGTCGCGGTCGAGCACCTGCAGAAGCTGATGGAAGAGTCGAACCTGTCGGTTGGCGGTCACGTGTTGTTCGCCCACTATCAGCAAGGCATGACCGATTACCTGGCCATCGCCCTGCTCCACCACAGCGAAGGCGTGGCGGTGACCGATGAGCTGGACGTGACCCCTTCGCGTCACCTCGACCTCGGCCAATTACACCTGGCGGCGCGGATCAACGTTTCCGAGTGGCAGAACAACAAGCAGTCCAAGCAATACATCTCGTTCATCAAAGGCAAGAACGGCAAAAAGGTCTCCGAGTACTTCCGCGACTTCATCGGTTGCCAGGAAGGTGTCGACGGCCCGGGCGAGACCCGCACGCTGCTCAAGGCTTTCAGCGACTTCGTCGAAAGCGAAGACCTGCCGGAAGACTCCGCCCGCGAGAAGACCAAGACCCTGGTCGATTACGCCAGCAGTCAGGCCAAACTCGGCGAACCGATGGGCCTGGAAGAGCTCTCGGAGCTGATCGACGAAGAGCGTCCGAAAGCCTTTTACGATCACATCCGCAACAAGGATTACGGCTTGTCGCCGGAGATCCCGGCGGACAAACGCACCCTGAATCAATTCCGTCGCTTCACCGGCCGCGCCGAAGGCCTGTCGATCAGCTTTGAAGCGCACCTGCTGGGTTCGAAGATCGAATACGACGAAGAGGCTGGCACCTTGGTGATCAAGGGCCTGCCAACGTCGCTCACCGATCAGTTGAAGCGCCGCAACTGATGCTCGGCAATGTGCTGAAGAAGGTCGCTCTGGTTCTGCTGGTGGTCGTGGTCTATCAGAACTGGGGCAAGATCGAGCGGCTGTTCAACCCGTCGCAGATGGTCTCGGAGCAGACACGGGCGCAGGCCAATGTCGTGCTCTACGCCACTGACTGGTGCGGCTATTGCAAGCAGACCAAACGCTTTCTCGACAGCAAAGGGATTGCGTTCAAGGAGTTCGATATCGAGAAGGATGCCGAGGCGCGCAAGGCGTATGAGGCATTGGGTGGACGCGGGATTCCGTTGATCGACGTGAATGGCACGTTGATTCGCGGTTTTGACCCGGACGAAATCCTCGCCGCCCTGAAATAAGCTGTAGGAGTGAGCCTGCTCGCGATAGCGGTGTGTCAGTCGATAAATCCGCCATTGACACACCGCTATCGCGAGCAGGCTCACTCCTACAAAGTTTTGCATCAGACTTGAGAGATCAGCGGGCTTCGATGCGGAAGCCGAATCGCGGGAAGTGCACATGCACCACGCCGCCACGCTCGTCTTCGCGACGAATGATCAGCTCTTCACTGCCGGCAAACAGCAACTCACCCACCACCGGATCAACCCCGTAATCCGTCGCCGAGACTGCCACCTGCTGGCCAGCCTTGAAGCCGTTCGGATCAACAAACTGCTCATCCGGCAATGCCGCCGGTGTCGCGTTGCGTGCAACCTCAAGCGCCTCTTCCGACGTCATCGCACTGGCTGCGCCATGGCCAAAGCCCAGTACTCGACTCAACCAGGCCGAAACAGCCGGATATTCATCCACCAGCGGAGCCGTGACATGCGTAGCCTTGAGGAACCACAGCGGATGCGCCAATGCGAAGTCAGCAATCGACGGCTCGCCGAACAGGAAGTCGCCTTGCTCGCGCTGTAACTGCTGCTCCAGACGCGCCATGATCGTCGGCCACTGATGCTTGGCTTGTTCGGCGGACAGACGTGTGGCACTGCCGCCCGAGAACAAACCGGCGCGGTCGGCAATAAACGCTTTGATCGCTTCCGGCGGCAACTTGGCAAAACGCACGGCCACAGATTCCGGCTGGAACACCAGACTCACCGCATGCTGGAACACTACCGAGTCAGCCCAAGTGGCGAAACTGGCGGTGGTGAACTCCTGACCCTCGGGGAAGAACGCTGGCAAAGCCTTCTCTTGCTCGAGACGACGAGCGATCAACGAAGTGTCGCAGTAGATGTCAGCGCCAATCTGCAACACAGGGGTCTTGCGATAGCCGCCGGTCAGGGCGGTCAGATCCGGTTTCGGCATCACCGGCGAGATATGCACCGAGCGCCACGACAAGCCTTTGAAGCCCAGCAGCAGACGGGCCTTCTCGGCAAATGGGGAGGTCGGGTAATGATGCAGAATCAACTCGGACATGCTCGGCTCCGCCGCTCAGATAGTGAGCTGGCAGCTTAGCGCGCATTTGCTTAGCAGCCTACAGATCTGCCTGATGGGAACCAATCAGTCAGATTGATAAGACGCGACCAGACATTCCTTCGCGCTCTTCCTGAGTTTTTTGATTAACCGTTCTTGGCGCAACGCATCGCTTTTATCGCGGCACAGCTCGGTATAAACCAGCGCCATCGCCGGGCTGGAGAGGAAGAACCGTGCACCTTTGCCGCTTTGATGCTTGGCGAAGCGACGCACCGGGTCGTCGCTGATCCCGCAGTACAACGAGCCATTGGCGGCGCGAACGAGGTAGACGAACCAGGACTTGCTCACGGGTTCGGCGACGTCGACAGATTTTTCGCTAAGGCTGGTCACTTCGGGATCAAGACGTGTAGGAAACAGGCGGCGATCTTATCAGCGACCGGCCTGAAATGCCTTCAGTCCCTTCAATGCCTGGGCGCGCACGGCGTTGCGCACCAGCGGTGTCCAGCCCAGCAGCAGGCCTTTGAAACCGAGGGCCTGACGCGACCAGCGCCACAGATCGAAGTGGTCGTGGTGTTCGCAGATCTTGCCGTCACGGAAGACGAAGCGGGCCTGGATATCGTTGATGACGATGTTGCCGGTCTGGCTGAACAGGTAGGTCGCGACCCAATGTGCGCCACCGCTGCGCTCATCGGCGCGGATGTTGTCGAAAGTCAGCGAGAAATCCTTGGCCCGAGTGGTGAGCATGCGCCACATGTCGCCGGCATCGCGCCCGCGCAGTTCGCCGAAGGCCGGATCACTGAACACGACGTCGTCGGTGTAGCAGGCGGCCATGGCTTCGGCATCGAGGCGCTGGAAGGCCTGGTAGAAGCGGGTGATCAACGCGGCGTGGGCTTCGCTCATGGGCAAACTCCAAAATAGGTACAGAGTGCCAGCACGATAATCTGCAATGCGCAGAAACACTATCGGCATTCGTAAACCGAATACCATGCAAGATCTTCAAGGCGCCCCAAAAACTGTGGGAGCGAGCTTGCTCGCGAAGAGGCCGGCACATTCAACATGATCTTTGCCTGAACCACCGTCTTCGCGAGCAAGCTCGCTCCCACATTGGATATCACTGGCCCCAAAAAAGGGTTATGCGTCAGATTTTTTCGCTTTGCACTTGCACGTACAGCGCACGCCCGGCACCGAGGCCAGCAATGATCGCACCGGTGCCGATAATGCCAAAGATCCAGCCCACCGCATTCCAGCCGCCGGTCCAGTCATGCACCACGCCGACCGCAAACGGCCCCATCGACGCCAACGTGTAACCGAAGCCCTGAGACATGCTCGACAGATTCGCCGCAACATGCGAATCACGCGAACGCAGCACAATCAATGTCAACGCCAGACTGAACGTACCGCCCTGCCCCAGCCCCAACAGAATCGCCCAGCCCCACAAGCCTTCGATCGGCGCGTACAGGCAACCGAACAGCCCGCCAAGAGTCAGCGCCATGACCACGACGATCGCCAGACGCTGATCCTTGCCGCGCGTCGCCAGCCACGGCGCAGCCAACGAACTGGCGAGCTGGATGATCACCGAACCGGACAACACCAGACCGGCCTGGGTCGGCGTCAGGCCGCGACCAATCAGGATTGACGGCAACCAGCCGAACACAATGTAGGCCAGCGACGATTGCAGGCCCATGTACAAGGTCACCTGCCAGGCCAGCGGATCACGCAGCAGTCCGCGTACGCGATAGGCAACGTTGTGCGCGCCATGTTTCTGCCCGACTTGCGGCAACCAGAACACCGCTGCAACCAGCGCCGGAATCACCCAGAAACCCAGGCCCATCGCCCAACTGTGACCGAAATGTTCACTCAGCGGCACACTGGAACCGGCCGCCATCGCCGCGCCCAGACACAGCGCCATGGTGTACACGCCGGTCATGGTGCCGGCGTGTTTGGCGAAGTCGCGCTTGACGATGCCCGGCAGCAAAACTCCGATGATGCCGATACTCGCGCCGCCCAATACGCTGCCAGCGAACAGGCCGATCTCGCCGAAGTTGCTGCGCAAGATAATCCCGCCGGCCAGTGTCAGTAGAATTCCCAACACCACCCGTTCAGCGCCAAAACGCCGCGCCAGAATCGGTGCCAGTGGGGCGAACAATCCCAGGCACAGCACTGGCAGTGTGGTCAGCAAACCGGCCTGAGCCGCCGACAAACCGAGGCTTTTCGACACATCGCTGAGCAGCGGCGCCATGCTCGACAGCGCCGGACGCAAATTCAGCGCGACCAGAATCAAGCCGAGCAGCAACAACCACGGCCGGCGCACCAGCGGATGGCTTTGTTGCACTTGCTCGTCGTCAGCCTCGGCGTCGATCAGCAGCTCTTCAAGCTCTGCCGTGCGCTTTGGGGTTGTGGATAGCTCACTGCGGGACATGGATTTCTCGGTTTCAAGGTTCATTGATCAACTGCCTCGACAAAGCTTTGGCCCGTTCCGGGTCGCGTTGCTCGACCGCATCGAGTAACGCGATATGCAAGTCGAACACTTCCTGACGGCGCGGGACGATATTCAGGGTCTGGCGCAATTGCGCGCCGACGATGCTGGAGAAATAGCGATAAAGCTCGCTGAGGGTCGGGTTGTGCGCGGCATCGACCAGACGACGGTGGAACACCAGATCGCAGGCGATATAGGTCTCGAGATCGCCGTGGTAGTGGCTGCCGCTGGTGCCGAGCGCTTCACGCAAGGCGACGAGGTCCTCGTCGGTACGGCGCAACGCCGCCAGGCCGATGGCCTCGACTTCGAGAATGTGCCGGGTTTCCCGTGCCTGATCCAGCGAGCAGCGTGACAACGCTTTCAGCGTATCGAGCGGATCGACCACGGCGCGCAAGTAACTGCCATCGCCCTGGCGAATCTCGATCAGTCCGGAAAACGCCAACACGCGCATGGCTTCGCGCACGGTATTGCGGCTGATGCCCAGCTCGGCGCACAGCTCGGGTTCGGTCGGCAAACGCTCGCCAACCTGCCAGGCACCGCTGTTGATGCGCTGACGAAGCTGATCCAGAGCCTGATCGACCAGGGATCGCTTAACGAGTGGAGAAATGTCTGACATAGGATTTTCCCTTTCATCCAATCATAGGATGAATTTTCTGACATGTTAGTCAGACCCGTGTAGGACGGCAACCACCTAGGGTCAATCGGAGACACATGGAGCGGCATTTTCGATTGGTCAAAATTACCCTTTAAGGGTAATTTCAGGGACAGGGTTTTGGTTTCTTATGGAAAAGAACACACCCCATTACGAATTGGCGGTGATCAAGGCTGAGGTGAGGCGGTTAGGTCAAAAAGCTTTCACCAAAGCTTCGGTCAAATCAGCTGAGAAGCTCGGCTTCAACCTCAGCGAAATGCTAGAGATCGTTTTCGAGCTACAAACCAGGATGTTGTACAAATCGATGACGACTTATGACGATCATCGAATCTGGCAAGACGTGTATCACATCAATTCACGAGGTCAGGAGATTTACATCAAGGTGACCTATCGCCCCGGCGGCAGCCCACCGGTAATCTCCTTCAAGGAGAAAAACCCATGAAAACCCAGCAATGTGTCAGCTGCGGTGCACGTGAGGGAATGAGGCATTTCCAGGGTCGCGGAGAAACCCTGAGTGTCAAAGGCATGGAGCGCCGTGTAGACGATCTATCTGGTTGGGAGTGCCAGAAGTGCGGTGAAGTGGAATGGGATTTCGACACCGATAGTGCTGAGCGTTATTGTGATGCCGGTGATGAGTTGGTTCTCGCTGGCAGACAAATGATCGGCGCCGAGATGAAACGAATTCGACGCAAATTGCACCTGACGCAGAAAGAGACAGTGCAACTGCTCTCTGGTGGCGGGCATAACGCATTCTCTCGCTACGAACGGGGCGAGTTACTTCCCCCCAAAGCATTGGTGCTGCTGATGCGCTTATTGGATCGTCATCCCCACATGCTCGTCGATATCCAGACCTTGGCTGAAGGCGCAGACCTGCGAGGTTTCACGCACACAGTGCACAAGGAACACGAAACCCTGACCGTTTCCTGACCCACAAAAAAACAAACCCGGCACAAGGCCGGGTTGTTTTTACGCACATACCATCAATGCAAAATCTGACTCAAAAACAACTTCGTCCGCTCATTCTGCGGATTATCGAAGAAGTCATTCGGCGCCGCTTGCTCAACGATTTCACCTTTATCCATGAAGATCACGCGGTTGGCCACGGTGCGGGCAAAGCCCATTTCGTGAGTCACGCAGAGCATGGTCATGCCGTCTTCAGCCAGACCGATCATGGTGTCGAGCACTTCTTTCACCATTTCCGGGTCGAGCGCCGAGGTCGGTTCATCGAACAGCATGATTTTCGGCTTCATGCACAGCGCGCGGGCGATCGCCACACGCTGTTGCTGACCGCCGGACAGTTGCCCCGGGAATTTGTGCGCCTGCTCCGGAATGCGTACGCGCTCCAGGTAATGCATGGCGATTTCCTCGGCCTTGCGCTTGGGCATCTTGCGTACCCACATCGGCGCCAGGGTGCAGTTCTGCAAAATGGTCAGGTGCGGGAACAAGTTGAAGTGCTGGAACACCATGCCGACTTCACGGCGGATCGCTTCGATCTGCTTGAGGTCGTTGGTCAGCTCCACGCCGTCGACGACGATGCGGCCCTGCTGGTGTTCTTCCAGACGATTGAGGCAGCGGATGGTGGTCGACTTGCCGGAACCCGATGGGCCGCACAGGACGATACGCTCGCCCTGTTTGACGTTGAGGTTGATGTCTTTGAGCACGTGGAACTGGCCGTACCACTTGTTGACGCCCTGCATTTGAATAATGCCTTCAGGACCTACAGGCTTTTTGATTGCTTCACTCATTTACAGACTCCTAACGCTTGTGGCCAGTGTCGAGCTTGCGTTCCAGATGCATGGAATAGCGCGACATACCAAAACAGAAAATCCAGAACACCAGGGCGGCGAACACGTAGCCTTCGGTGGCCATGCCCAGCCATTTCGGATCGGCAGCGGCTTGTTTGACGCTGTTGAGCAGGTCAAACAGGCCGATGATGATCACCAGGCTGGTGTCCTTGAACAGCGCAATGAAGGTGTTGACGATGCCCGGGATCACCAGCTTCAGGGCTTGCGGCAGGATCACCAGGCCCATCGAACGCCAGTAACCGAGGCCCATCGCCGCGGCCGCTTCGTACTGACCTTTAGGGATCGCTTGCAGACCGCCACGCACCACTTCGGCCACATAGGCCGACTGGAACAGGATCACGCCGATCAGTGCCCGCAGCAGTTTGTCGAAGTTCATGCCTTCAGGCAGGAACAGCGGCAGCATCACCGAGGACATGAACAGCACAGTGATCAACGGCACGCCGCGCCAGAACTCGATGAAGGTCACGCAGACCACACGAATCGCCGGCATGTTCGAACGACGGCCCAGCGCCAGCACAATCCCCAGCGGCAACGCACCGGCGATACCGACAGTGGCGATAACCAGGGTCAGCATCAGGCCGCCCCACTGGCTGGTCGCCACATTGCTCAGACCAAAACCGCCGTGCAGCAAGGTGAAGGCAATGATCGGATACAGCACCAGAAAGCTCAGCCCGTAGATCGCTTTACGCGGCACACGCGAGATGAACAATGGCGCCGCGCCGATCACCGCCAGCCACACGGTCAGGTCGACGCGCCAGCGCAGTTCCGTCGGGTAGTAGCCGTACATGAACTGGCCAAAACGCTGCTGAATGAACACCCAGCAGGCGCCCTCCTTGGTGCAGTCGGCGCGAGTGGTGCCGACCCAGTTGGCATCGACAATCGCCCAACTGAGGATCGGTGGCACCACCAGGTAGATCAGGTAGAACGCAAACAGGGTCAGCAGGGTGTTGAGCCAGCTGGAGAACATGTTCGCGCGCATCCATGCCACCACACCGATGCTGCTGTTCGGTGGGGGCATGTCGGGTTTGAAAGTATGAGTACTCATGCGCTTTTCCTTACCGCTCGATCAGCGCAATGCGCTTGTTGTACCAGTTCATCAGCAGAGAGATGCTGATACTGATCGCCAGGTACACGCTCATCGTGATGGCAATCACTTCGATGGCTTGACCGGTCTGGTTGAGCACGGTGCCGGCGAACAGCGACACCATTTCCGGATAACCGATACCGGCGGCCAGCGAAGAGTTTTTCGCCAGGTTCAGGTATTGGCTGGTCAGCGGCGGAATGATCACGCGCAGGGCTTGCGGAATGATCACCTTGCGCAGGGTCGGACCGTTGCGCAGGCCGAGGGAACGCGCCGCCTCAGTCTGGCCATGGCTGACCGACTTGATCCCCGAACGCACGATCTCGGCGATGAACGCCGCGGTGTACACGGTCAGGGCCAGGGTCAAGGCGAGCAGTTCCGGGATCAGCACCCAGCCGCCGACGAAGTTGAAGCCTTTGAGTTCAGGCATTTCCCAGTGCAGCGGAGCGCCGAAGATCAGTGCGCACAAGGTCGGGATCACCATCAGAATCGCCAGACCGACCCAGAACTTGTGGAACGGCACGCCGGTTTCTTCAAAGCGCTTGTTGGCCCAGCGGCACATCAGCACGATGCCGACGATGGCCACCACGATGCTGATCACGAACGCCCAGAAACCATCAGCGGCCAACGCGGCCGGCATGTTCAGGCCACGGCTGCTGACGAAGAAGGTGTCACCGAAGTTATGGCTGTTGCGCGGTCCCGGCATGGTCAGGAATACCGCGAAGTACCAGAACAGGATTTGCAGCAGCGGCGGAATGTTGCGGAACACTTCCACATACACGGTCGCCAGTTTGCTGATGATCCAGTTCTGCGACAGCCGTGCCACACCGATGATGAAACCGAGGATCGTCGCCAGAACCACACCGATCACGGTCACCAACAGGGTGTTGAGCAGACCGATGACAAAGACGCGGGCATAGCTGTCCGCTTCGGTGTAGTCGATCAGGTGTTGAGCGATGCCGAACCCGGCACTGCGCTCCAGAAAGCCGAAACCGGAAGTAATGCCCCGGTGCTGAAGGTTGGTTTGCGTGTTGTCGAACAAGTACCAGCCCAGCGAGACCACCGCCACAACGGTGATGATCTGGAATAGCCACGCACGCACTCGTGGATCGCTGAGGCTGAGCCTCTGCTTTGGTGCGCCGATTGAATTTTGCATGAAGTGCCCCGGAAGAAATGGAACAAGAACATCACCCGGCGGTTGGCCCGCCGGGCGATAGAACCATTAGCGCACTGGTGGTGCGTACTGAATGCCGCCGTTGTTCCACAGGGCGTTCAAGCCGCGGTCGATTTCCAGCGGAGTGCTCTTGCCGAGGTTTTTCTCGAAGATTTCGCCGTAGTTGCCGACTTGTTTGACGATCTGCACAACCCAGTCTTTCGGCAGTTTCAGGTCTTTGCCGTACTCGCCGTCAGCGCCGAGCATACGGGCAACGTCCGGGTTCTTGGTCGACTTGGCTTCAGCTTCAACGTTCTTCGAAGTGATGCCGGCTTCTTCGGTGTTGAGCAGCGCGTAGCCAACCCAACGCACGATGGCCAGCCACTCGTCGTCGCCGTTACGTACGACCGGGCCCAGCGGTTCTTTGGAAATGGTTTCCGGCAGAACCACGTAGTCCTTCGGCGAGGCCAGCTTGGAGCGCTGGGCGAACAGTTGGGACTTGTCGGAGGTCAGCACGTCGCAACGACCGGATTCCAGCGACTTGGCGCTTTCATCGGAGGTGTCGAAGGTGATCGGGGTGTATTTCAGACCGTTGCCACGGAAGTAGTCGGAAACGTTCAGCTCGGTGGTGGTACCGGCCTGGATGCAGATGGTTGCACCGTCCAGCTCTTTGGCACTTTTCACGCCCAGCTTGTTGTTCACCAGGAAACCGATGCCGTCGTAGTAGGTAATGAAGCCCGGGAATTTCAGGCCCATGCCCGCGTCACGCGAACTGGTCATGGTGGTGTTGCGCGACAGGATGTCGATCTCGCCCGATTGCAGCGCGGTGAAGCGCTCTTTGGCGTTCAACTGACTGAATTTGACCTTGGTCGCGTCGCCGAATACGGCAGCGGCCACAGCGCGGCAGACGTCAGCGTCGATCCCGAGGATCTTGCCGGTTGCGTCCGGTACCGAGAAGCCCGGCAGACCGTCGCTCACGCCACACTGCACGAAACCTTTCTTCTGCACGGCATCCAGGGTTGCACCCGCCTGAGCGAACCCGCTGACGCCGAGAACTGTTGCTGCAGTCACGATCGCCAGAGTGGATTTCAACATCTTCATTCAAACCTCCAGTTTTGCTCTTGTTGTGTCGGAGCTTGAGTCCAGTCGCACCCTTTTGAGGCGTTGTTGACCCGTGTTGGCTTTTTTTGGGGTCAACCGACGTAAGACCTTCGCTATGAGTCTAGTAGGAGAAAATCCACATCATGGACAACTCACTTCTCACCAATCGGCCGAACGGGCTGTAGCCCTTTCACATTCGCTAAGCCCGTAGCGGCCATTGGCGAACATCCATCACCGGATTCTTTGCAATCCCGTCGCGGGTCGTACACTGATAGTGTTACCGCCCACGCAAGATCGGTTGCACGGTTCAAGCCATAGCAAAGCCCGTACCACACCGCTCACCGAATCGATTCGGCGACAGGTCAATAGCAAAACTTGTAACCTTGCGACATCTTCTTAACGGATCAACCGGACGCGCACTCGAACCACGCACTTAATGAGAGCGCCCGCACATTTTTGGAGCAGACATGACCGAGCCCTTGATTCTTCAGCCTGTTAAGCCCGCAGACGCCTGCGTGATCTGGCTGCACGGCCTCGGCGCCGACCGTTACGACTTCCTGCCGGTGGCCGAGGCATTGCAGGAAAGCCTGCTGAGCACGCGCTTCGTGTTGCCACAGGCGCCAACTCGTCCAGTGACCATAAATGGCGGATATGCCATGCCAAGCTGGTACGACATCAAAGCCATGAGCCCGGCACGCGCGATCGATCGTGATGAGCTGGAAGCGTCGGCGGATCGCATCATTGAATTGATCGAAAACGAGCGCGCCAGCGGAATAGACGCCTCGCGAATTTTTCTCGCCGGGTTTTCCCAGGGTGGCGCGGTGGTGTTGCACACTGCATTTGTGAAATGGCAGGGGCCATTGGGCGGCGTGCTGGCGTTGTCGACATATGCGCCGACCTTCAGTGATGAGATGGAGCTGTCAGCCAGTCAGCAGCGGATCCCCGCGATATGCCTGCACGGCCAGTTCGATGGCGTGGTGCAAAACTCGATGGGGCGCAGTGCTTATGAGCATTTGGTGAAGCATGGTGTCACCGTGACATGGCAGGAATACCCAATGGAGCACGAAGTGTTACCCGAGGAAATTCGCGACATCGGTACCTGGTTGAGCGAACGTTTGCGCTAAGCGTCGAGATTAAAACCGCCCTTTGATCCCTCCCACTACGCCGCGCCCGTTTCTTGCATTACACTGGCCGGCGTACATTCCTTAACCAATTGATGAGATGACCGTGCTCAAAGCACTCAAGAAGATGTTCGGTAAAAGCGAGGCTGAGCAGCTCGCGCCAGTTCCCAGTGCGCCGTCGCACGCCCCCGGTCATCGCAACGATGCGCCACAGGCCGACCGCCCCGCTCACGTAGCGGCACCGAAGGCAGAACCGCAACCTGCATCGGCCGCGCCAATCGCCGCCGAACCTGCCCGCAGCGAAGCGCCGAAACCGGCCAGACCGCGCCGCGAACCGAAGCCCAAGGCAGTGGTTATTCCGTGGAAACTCGAGGATTTCGTCGTCGAGCCACAGGAAGGCAAAACCCGCTTCCACGATTTCAAGCTGTCTCCAGAACTGATGCACGCCATCCAGGATCTGGGCTTTCCGTACTGCACGCCGATTCAGGCGCAGGTGCTGGGTTACACCCTCGCCGGCAAAGACGCCATTGGCCGTGCGCAGACCGGCACTGGTAAAACCGCCGCGTTCCTGATCTCGATCATCACCCAACTGCTGCAGACCCCGCCGCCGAAAGAACGCTACATGGGCGAACCCCGTGCGCTGATCATCGCGCCGACCCGTGAGCTGGTGGTACAAATCGCCAAGGACGCCGCTGACCTGACCAAGTACACCGGCCTCAACGTCATGACGTTTGTTGGCGGCATGGACTTTGACAAGCAGCTCAAGCACCTCGAAGCGCGTCACTGCGACATCCTCGTCGCCACACCCGGCCGTCTGCTCGACTTCAACCAGCGTGGCGACGTGCACCTGGACATGGTCGAAGTGATGGTGCTGGACGAGGCCGACCGCATGCTCGACATGGGTTTCATCCCGCAGGTACGTCAGATCATTCGCCAGACGCCACCGAAGTCCGAACGCCAGACGTTGCTGTTCTCCGCGACCTTCACCGAAGACGTGATGAACCTCGCCAAGCAGTGGACCACTGACCCTGCGATCGTCGAAATCGAAATCACCAACGTTGCCAACGAAAACGTCGAGCAGCACATCTATGCGGTGGCCGGTGCCGACAAGTACAAACTGCTCTACAACCTGGTCAACGATAACGGCTGGGAACGCGTGATCGTGTTTGCCAACCGCAAGGACGAAGTGCGCCGCATCGAAGAACGCCTGGTGCGCGATGGCATCAACGCCGCGCAACTGTCCGGCGATGTGCCGCAGCACAAACGCATCAAGACCCTGGAAGGTTTCCGCGAAGGCAAGATTCGCGTACTGGTCGCCACCGATGTGGCCGGTCGCGGCATCCACATCGACGGCATCAGCCACGTGATCAACTTCACCCTGCCGGAAGTCCCGGACGACTACGTGCACCGCATCGGTCGTACCGGTCGTGCCGGCGCCGACGGTGTGTCGATCAGCTTCGCCGGTGAGGACGACTCCTACCAGTTGCCGTCCATCGAAGAGAAGCTCGGTCGCAAGATCAGCTGTGAAACGCCGCCGACGCATCTGTTGCGCGCGGTTGAGCGCAAGCGTCCGCAGTAAACGACGTTTAAAAGAAAAGCGCAGCCGGCAACGGACTGCGCTTTTTTTTCGCCCGGTGTTTCATCAGGTGCTTGCGAGAGAAAACCAAAAGTCCATAATAGACAAATAAGTTTATTTTTCGTTTTCGGAGCCTGATATGTCCAGTACGCCCTACGTGATCGACCAGCATCAGGCCCGTGAGCTGCTGGCGCGCATTGATGTGCCGCAAATCCTGCGCAAGCTGTTCCGTGATCTTGCGGCGGGTAACGCCGTGCAACCGGCGCAGCAACTGGTGGAGTTTCCGCAAGGTGCCGGCGACTTCATCAATTACCTGGGCGTGCTGGCCGAGGATGGCGTGTACGGCGTGAAGACCTCGCCGTATATCGTTCGCGAACAAGGTGCACTGGTGACGGCTTGGACATTGTTGATGTCGATGAAAACCGGCCAGCCACTGCTGCTCTGCGATGCCGCTGAACTGACCACCGCACGCACCGCCGCGACCACGGCTGTGGCGGTCGACACCCTCGCTCCGACAAACGCCACGCGACTGGCAATCATCGGGAGTGGCAAGGTTGCGCAGGCGCATCTGTACTATGTAAAAGGTCTGCGCGACTGGCAGAGCATCAGCCTGTATTCGCCAAGCCTGTCCGCCGACGCTCAAACCAAGGCACTGTTGAAAGCCATCACTCCCAATCTGAGGATCGTTGACAGCCGTGAAGCCGCCCTCGTCGAGGCGGACGTGATCATGCTCTGCACTTCGTCCGCCGGCCCGGTGATCGATCCGGCCGCGCTGAGCAAACCAGCCCTGATCACCTCGATCAGCACCAACGCCCCGCGTGCCCATGAAGTGCCGCCGCAGAGCCTCAACGACATGCAGGTGTTCTGCGACTATCGTCTGACCACGCCGGGTTCGGCAGGTGAGATGCTGATTGCCAGTGAACAGCATGGCTGGAGCAAGGATTCGATTGTCGGCGACCTCGCCGACTTGCTCAGCGAGAAAGTGCAGCGCCCCGATTACGATCGTCACGTGTTTTTCCGTTCAATTGGCCTCGGCCTGGAAGACATCGCCCTGGCCAATGCGGTTTATCTCCTCCATCACCAGAATTAAGCCTGATGCAATCCATGTGGGAGCGAGCTTGCTCGCGAATGCGGTCTGACATTCACCGAATGTGTTGACTGATAGATCGCTTTCGCGAGCAAGCTCGCTCCCACAGGGATTGCGTGTATTTTCATATTTCGAGCATCAGGAGACCTACATGAGCCAGGCAGATTTCATCATCATCGGCGGCGGGATTGCCGGCGCATCCACCGGTTTCTGGCTGTCGCCGCACGGCAAAGTGATCGTGCTCGAACGTGAATCCCACCCGGCCTATCACTCCACCGGGCGCTCCGCCGCGCTGTTTACCGCCGCGTACGGCACGCCACAAGTTCGCGCGCTGACCCAGGCCAGCCGGGCGTTTTTTGACCACCCGCCAGCCGGTTTCTGCGAACACCCACTGCTCACCCCACGCGGTGAAATGACCGTGGATTTCACCGGTGATGCCGCCGAACTCAACAACCAATATCTCAGCGCCAAAGCCACCGTGCCGGAGATGCAACTGCTCAGCGCCGACGAAGCCTGCGCGCGACTGCCGATCCTGCGTCGGGAAAAAGTCCACGGCGCGATCTATGACCCGAGCGCCAGCGACATCGATACTGACGCCTTGCATCAGGGCTACCTGCGCGGGATTCGCCGCAACAACGGCGAATTGCACACCGATTGCGAAGTGCTAGGCCTCAGTCGCGATGCCGAGGGCCGCTGGAGTGTTCAGACCAACGGCCAGACGTTCAGCGCGCCAGTGATCATCAACGCCGCCGGCGCCTGGGCCGACAAGATCGGCACACTGGCCGGCGCCCAACCGCTGGGCCTGCAACCGAAGCGCCGCGCCGCGTTCATTTTCGCCGGGCCGGAAGGCGTCGACATTCATCACTGGCCGATGCTGGTCAGCCTCGACGAATCCTTCTATATGAAGCCCGACGCCGGCATGTTTCTCGGCTCGCCCGCCAACGCCGACCCGGTCGAGCCTCACGATGTGCAGCCGGAAGAACTGGACATCGCCATGGGCATCTACCAGATCGAAGAGGCCACCACGCTGACCATCCGCCGTCCGACGCGTACGTGGGCCGGCCTGCGCAGCTTCGTCGCCGACGGTGATTTGCTCAGCGGTTTCGATCAACAGGTGCCGGGGCTGTTCTGGGTGGCGGCGCAGGGTGGTTACGGCATTCAGACTTCCCCGGCGATGGGCCAGGCCAGCGCGGCGTTGGTACGCGGCGAGCCGTTGCCCGAGCACTTGCAGCAGTTCGGGCTGGACAGCACCATGCTCGCCCCCGCTCGCCTCGCCTGATTGTCCACGGATGACGCGCCCAACGGATTGCGGCACACTCGCAGCGCCTCCTGATCACGGGGGCGTTGACGCTGCCTGGAGCTCCACTGTCATGACTGCCCCTGAATTCGACCCGGCGCTGGATAACTTCCGCGCTGTTGCCGACGCCATCGCCACGCTGTTCTTTCCCCACGCCGAAGTGGTGCTGCACGACCTGCGCACGCAAAAGGTCGACTACATCGCCAACAACCTGTCCAAGCGCGAGATCGGCGACGACTCGTCACTGGAGGACATGCTCAGCGAGGATGTCAGCGACCGCAATATCGGCCCGTACGAAAAGCTCAATTGGGATGGCCAGAAGATTCGCAGCCTGAGCACCGTGCTGCGCGACAGCGAAGGCCGGCCACTGGCGGTGTTGTGCATCAACCTGAATATTTCGCTGTTCGAGAATGCCAAGGCCGCGCTGGACCTGTTTCTCTCGCCGAGCAAACTGATCCCGCAACCGGACTCACTGTTTCGCGATGACTGGCAGGAACGCATCAACACCTTCCTCCACGCCTGGCTGCGCGAGCGGCAGCTGAGCCTGAACCTGCTTACCCGCGATCACAAACGTGAACTGGTGCTGGCGCTGCACGCCGAAGGCGCGTTCAAGGGCAAGAGCGCCTCGAACTATGTGGCCAACGTGCTGAACATGGGGCGGGCGACGGTGTACAAGCATTTGAAGGAATTGAAGGGCTAGAGATTTGCGGTGATTTCTCTGACGCCATCGCGAGCAGGCTCACTCCTACAGGGGAACGCATTCCAAATGTAGGAGTGAGCCTGCTCGCGAAAGCGGTAGATCAGTCGCCGTAAATGTCGGACTTGAAATACTTCTCGGAAATCTTCTGGTACTCGCCACTCGCGCGAATGCCATCGATGGCGCCATTCAACTGGCTGACCAATTCTGCATTACCCTTGCGCACTGCAATCCCTGCGCCCTCGCCCACGTACTTCGGATCCTTCAACTCAGGCCCGACAAACGCATAACCCTTGCCACGCGGCATCGACAAAAAGTCATTCAGCGGGATGGTGTCGGCAAAAATCGCATCGAGGCGCCCCGCCGCCAGGTCCATGTAGATTTCTTCGTTGTTGCTGTAGCGCTTGACGTTAATGCCCTTCGGCTCGAACACCTCGGTGGCATAACGATCGGTGGTGGTCGCGCGCTGCACGCCGACGTTCTTGCCCTTTAGGCTGGCGTATTGATCGTCAACGCTGGCGCCTTCTTTCATCACCAGCCGCGACGAGGTGAAGTAGTACTTATGGGTGAAATCCACCGATTTCTTGCGGTCTTCGTTGATGGTCATCGACGACAGCGCCATATCGATTTTCTTCACTTTCAGCGAAGGGATCAGACCGTCGAACTCACCTTCGACCCACACACACTTGACCTTCATTTGCGCGCATAGGGCATTGCCAATGTCGTAATCGAAACCGACGATTTCGCCTTTGTCAGTTTTCGAGGCGAATGGCGGGTAAGCGGCTTCGATGCCGATGCGCAGGGTTTGCTCGGCGGCGAACACGCTGGCGCAGGACAACAGGCTGAGGGCCAGACCGGTGATGAGGGGTAGTTTCTTCATGTTCGTTCTCTCGCGGGGTTGTTGTTGGTTTGGCAAGATGAAGAAGAGCAGCTGCTAGCGGGGAGCTACGAGCGGCAAGACTGAAACTTTTTTGTACTTGGAAATCCATATTGGACTTATAGGTACAAGCCGTCAATCCACGAGAAGAGAGTGTCTGCGAGGTTTTTGCTGTTACAGATGGCCCCTTCGCGAGCAAGCTCGCTCCCACATTGGATTTGTGAACGACACAGATCCAATGTGGGAGCGAGCTTGCTCGCGAAGGCGTACTGAGGGACGCTACAGGAATTACTTTTTCCAGCGATCCGCCGCTGCATGATCACTGTCGCGCCCCTCAACCCAACGCGGGCCGTCACTGGTGTTTTCTTTCTTCCAGAACGGCGCGCGGGTTTTCAGGTAGTCCATGACAAAGGCGCAGGCATCGAAGGCAGCCTGGCGATGGGCACTGGCGGCGCCGACGAACACGATGGGTTCGCCCGGCTCCAATGCGCCGATGCGGTGCAGCACTTCCAGTTTCAGCAACGGCCAGCGCTGTTCGGCTTCGCTGGCGATTTTGCCGAGGGCTTTTTCGGTCATGCCCGGATAGTGTTCGAGGAACATCCCCGCTACATCGAGGCCGTCGTTAAAGTCGCGCACGTAGCCGACAAAACTCACCACCGCGCCGACGCCGACATTGGCCGCATGCATCGCGTTGACTTCAGCGCCCGGATCGAATGGCGTGGCCTGCACGCGAATCGCCATGGATCAGCCTCCGGTCACGGTAGGGAAAAACGCCACTTCGTCGCCATCGACCACCGGCTCATCGAGTTGGCAGAGGTCTTCGTTGCGTGCGCACATCAGGTTCTGCTCGCTCAACACCTCGGCGCCGTCACGTTGCGCGAGCAGTGCGCGAACGTCCTCGACGGTGGCGAAATCACCTTCAATCCTTACCGAATCCACGCCCAGCGCTTCGCGGTAACGGGCAAAAAACTTCACGGTCAGGTTCATGGCTGCTCCGCCTGAAAGTGCCCGCTCTTGCCACCGACCTTCTCCAGCAGACGCACGCTTTCAATGGTCATGCCGCGATCGACGGCTTTACACATGTCGTAAATGGTCAGGGCGGCAACACTGGCAGCGGTCAACGCTTCCATCTCAACGCCGGTCTGCCCGGACAGCTTGCAGCGGGCAACGATGCGCACGGTGTCGTCGCCATCAGCACTGAGTTCGACTTTGACGCCGGTGAGCATCAGCGGATGGCAGAGGGGAATCAGATCGCTGGTTTTCTTCGCCGCTTGAATGCCGGCAATGCGCGCCACGGCGAACACGTCGCCCTTGGGATGGCCACCGCTGACGATCATCTGCAGCGTTTCGGGGAGCATGCGCACCAGCGCTTGGGCCGTCGCTTCACGGAACGTCACGGCTTTTTCGGTGACGTCGACCATGTTGGCGCGACCTTGGGAATCGAGATGAGTCAGCACGGGATTACTCCTGATCAGGAGCGACGATTGTAAACCTGCGGGTCAAATTTCCGCATCATTGATTATGAAATCACCGTTGCATCCTGTGGGAGCGAGCTTGCTCGCGAAGGCGGTGCATCAGGCTACATCTATGGTGACTGGCATACCGCATTCGCGAGCAAGCTCGCTCCCACATTTGGATTTGTGTCCAGGCATAAAAAAACCGGGCGGCTGGTGGGCCGCCCGGTTTTGGGTGAAGGGTTACAAATGCGATTCGGCGTATTCGGCCAGAATCGAACGAGGCACCCCTTGCAGGGTGATGTGCACACCGTTGGGGAAATCCTTGAAGCGTTCGGTCAGGTAGGTCAGCCCGGAACTGGTCGCGGACAGGTAAGGGGTGTCGATCTGTGCGAGGTTGCCCAGGCACACCACTTTGGAACCGGCGCCGGCCCGGGTGATGATGGTTTTCATCTGATGCGGCGTGAGGTTCTGGCACTCGTCGATCAGGATCAGGCTCTGCTGGAAGCTGCGACCGCGAATGTAGTTGAGCGATTTGAACTGCAACGGCACTTTGCTGAGGATGTAGTCGACGCTGCCATGGGTGTTTTCGTCATCCATGTGCAAGGCTTCGAGGTTGTCGGTGATGGCGCCCAGCCACGGCTCCATTTTTTCCGCTTCGGTGCCGGGCAGGAAGCCGATTTCCTGGTCCAGGCCCTGCACGCTGCGGGTCGCAATGATGCGGCGATAACGCTTGCTGACCATGGTCTGCTCGATCGCCGCGGCCAGCGCCAGAATGGTTTTACCGGAACCGGCGGCACCCGACAGGTTGACCAGATGAATGTCCGGATCGAGCAGCGCGTACAGCGCCAGACTCTGATAGATGTCGCGTGGTTTCAGCCCCCAGGCCTCTTGATGCAGCAGCGGTTCCTGATGCAGGTCGAGGATCAGCAGCTTGGCCTCGTCGATCTCCTTGATCCAGCCGACAAAGCCCTGTTCGTCGATGATGAACTCGTTGATGTGCACCGCCGGCAGGTTGTCGATCAGTTGCACTTGGTGCCAGGTGCGGCCGTGATCCTGGCGGGTGTCGACCTTGCTCACGCGGTCCCAGAAAGAGCCGGTCATGTTGTGATAGCCGTTAGGCAGCAGGGACACGTCATCGACCAGTTGGTCGGTGCTGTAATCCTCGGCATCGATGCCACAGGCGCGCGCCTTGAGGCGCATGTTGATGTCTTTGGTGACCAGCACCACAGGCTTTTTCGGATCGCGGGTGTGCAAATCGATCAGTTGGTTGATGATTTTATTGTCGTTCAGATGCTCGGGCAGAATCAGATTCGATTCGGCCTGTTTGCTCATCAGAATTGACAGCAAGCCCTTCGGCCCGCCTTTACCGCGCTGGATCGGCACACCCAGCTCGACGTCTTCAGGGGAAGCGTCGCCCAGGGTTTTGTCGATCAGCCGGATGGCCTGACGGCATTCGGCGGCAACGCTGTGATGCCCGCTCTTGAGCTTGTCCAGCTCTTCAAGCACGGTCATCGGGATCGCGACGTGGTGTTCTTCGAAATTCAGCAGGGCATTTGGATCGTGAATCAATACGTTGGTATCGAGTACATAAAGGATTGGCTGGTTGGAGGAAGGGCTACGTCCGTGATCATCCATACTCGGTCACCTTTGTCAGAGCCATTGGACGCAATACCTGAGCGGTGCTGCGCCTCGAAGTGACTGCCGAAATCTCACCTGCGGAGATTCAAGTGACTGCAAACAAACGGGTCTTGGAAGACGCCACCTGTGTTGCAGGTTTCGGCGGTCTGTCTTCGTAATACTCCAAAACCGATGACATAAAAAAGTACTTTGACGGTTTTTTTAAGTTTATTTTTCAGAGTGACGAAAAGCCCTTGGCGGACTGCCCAGACCCCGCTAAAGTCGGAAGTCCGCCTGCATCGAACTCTTCAAAAAAATCGCCCCAAGCCCAATGTTTCCGGGCTTTTTTCGTTTCTCAGCGAAAAGCGTCCTGACAGTCTTCCCAACCGATACCGCTCTGCGCGGTCTGCGTGATCAACCACGGTAACGAGGTCTTCACCGCGTCCTGTTTCATGTTGAAATTGATCACCCCGTGTCGCCACAGCAGCATCAGAGTCAGCACCCTCTGCGCGCTCGCTGCGCCCTTGAGTTTGCCGGCGCCGTCCTGGGCATCGATGTCCCACAGCGCCACTTGCAGGCCTTGTGTGTTGAAGAAACCTTGCGCATCGCTGCGGCGCTGCCCTTCCGGCGGACGAAACAGCGGCACGTAGTTTTCCGGCAACTTGTTCTTCACCAGATCTGCGCTGCGCCGCACCGAATCCTGCCAGTCCTGCCAGTGGCTGTGGGAGCGGAACTCCCAACCTTGAACGCCGACGCACTGTTTCGAGAACTCTGCTTGCAGGCTGCTCACCGAGCGATCAGCCAGTCGCGCCTGAATATCCTTGCCCAGCACGAAGAACGTGCCGCTCAGGTTCGATTTGCGTAGGTATTCGGTGAGCCAGCCGGTGTTGTCCGGTTGCAGATTGGCGGCGCTGTCGAAGGTCAGCAGGAACAGCCGGTCGTGCATCGCGTCACCGTTGCGCTCGTAGTCACCGAAACGATCGAATTCGTTGCTGCTCTGCGGCGACAACGCGGCCTTGCGCAACAACTCGTCGAGGTACTGCACATGGAAGATCCGGCTCGGCTCGGCCCACTTGGTGTAATAACTGTCGTCACTGACGACGAACTTGGCGGCTTGCTCGCGCAGCGTTGGCAAGTCTTCTACAAGGAAGCAGAACGAGGCGTCCTGATCGCAGCTTTGCTGGGCGAAGTTGTAGTTGGCCAGCAGGCGCTGCCAGAGGCGTTGGCGCAGAATGTTGACCGCATCGATATTGACCGTGCGCAAGCCTAGACGCTGCGCCAGAGCGGCCTCGTCCATCGACTCGGTGCCCAGCAGGACACGGGCGAACATCAGGATTTCCGCCCGTGACGCCACGTCAAACAGGGTCGGGTTGCTAAGCTGCTCCGGCCAGGTTCTGCGATCCAGCGTCGCCACATCGCCCGGCGCCGCGACGGCACCGAAGCTCAACAGCCACGCGGTGAATAAAAGAACAATGCGCAAAAGGGATGTCTCCATAACAAAACCCGCGCGGCACTATAGCTGATGTGCAAGGCTGAAGGACGCCGCCCTCACCCCAGCCCTCTCCCGGGGGGAGAGGGAGCTGACCGAGTATCGCTTTGGATATCCGCCAATCTGAACTATCGAGTCGAACTCAAATTTTGAAATCAATGAGATCGGCTCCCTCTCCCTCCGGGAGAGGGCTGGGGTGAGGGAAAAATCCACCAACCGTCGCAAATGCCCCTGCTAACCCCGACCTATAACCCCCATAGCTGGAGTCAAATCGGACAACCCCCTAGAATCGCCCCCACGATTAAAGGAGACGACTTCATGCTGATGGTGATTTCCCCCGCCAAGACCCTCGATTACGAAACACCGCCGGCGACCCAGCGCTTCACTCAGCCGCAATACCTCGACCATTCCCAGGAACTGATCCAGCAACTGCGCGACCTGACGCCTGCGCAGATCAGCGAACTGATGCACGTGTCCGACAAAATCGGTGGGCTCAACGCCGCGCGCTTCGGCAGCTGGACGCCTGCCTTCACCCCGGAAAACGCCAAACAGGCACTGCTCGCGTTCAAGGGCGACGTCTACACCGGTCTCGACGCCCAGTCCTTCAGCGAAACCGATTTCGATTACGCGCAAAAACACCTGCGCATGCTCTCCGGTCTCTACGGGCTGCTGCGCCCGCTCGACCTGATGCAACCCTATCGTCTGGAAATGGGCACCAAACTGGCCAACGCCCGTGGCAAAGACCTGTACGCCTTCTGGGGTACGCGCATCAGCGAATGGCTCAATGAAGCGCTGGCCGATCAAGGCGACGACGTGCTGCTCAACCTCGCCTCCAATGAGTACTTTTCGGCAGTGAAACGCACAGCCCTGAACGCGCGGATCATCAACACCGAGTTCAAGGACCAGAAGAACGGTCAGTACAAGATCATTAGCTTCTACGCGAAAAAAGCCCGGGGCCTGATGAGCCGTTTCGTGATCCAGGAAAAGATCAACGATCCGGCCCAGCTCAAACAGTTCGATGTGCAGGGTTATCGCTACAGCGTCGAACAGTCGAAACCCGACAATCTGGTGTTTTTGCGCGACCACGCCCCGGAATAAAGCATGCCCAATGCACGACTCTTTGTATAAAGAGTCGTGCAGCTCGCACGATGTCAAAAAACCCTCGCACCATTTCGCCATTTTAATGGCGCCAGAAAAACCTCCCTGTCTTTTCTAAGATTAGTTTCACTCGACACTGATCATTTTTTTCAGTAGTGGCACCTAACTTTTTTCAGCGTAGTGGCACAAAACTATCTAACGTGATTTTTCGCCTGTTATTAAAGGTCGAAAACGAAAGTGCTATCAAATTGAGACTAGTGCCATCTCTGACAATATTTCAAGAAATTTCAGATTTCGCGATGAGCGGACAGGAACTTCGTCCGAATGCATAGCTCATACCACCGGTAACGATTCTCGCCGAGTTTGTACGAGATAACTTACGCAGAGCAGATAGCCATGTAACCAAGTTGTCACAGCAACTTGCCTAGATGACTAACTAGTCTCAAAACAGACGATGGACAGGAGATACGCACCATTTATATCCCCTACAAAGGCCATGGCCGCGCCCTAATAAACGTGCTCGCCTGAGCACCCAACCGCTTGATTTACGGGACCTTCATCCTGACATCGAGCGCGCAAGACGATTGCACAAGAGTCTTCTCCAAAGAGGATCGGCTGCATAACAGGGCAAGTCATAACAACAAGGCCTGGTTGCGCACATCTTGAGTGCACTTATTTAGACACTCGAAACTTAGTATGCCTGCACACGGCATTGTGGCGCCTGTGTGCCGCACTTTCGAGTGCACTAATGAACGCTGAACACCATTAACTCCGGCCTCTAAGGCCTGATATATACAGAGGTAATTGCGATGCGCATCAGCATATTTGGTTTGGGTTACGTTGGCGCAGTATGTGCCGGTTGCCTGTCTGCACGGGGCCATGACGTAGTTGGCGTCGATGTTGCCAAAGACAAGATCGATATGATCAACGCCGGCAAGTCGCCGATTGTTGAACCCGGCCTGGGCGAACTTCTGCAACAGGGTATCCAGACCGGTCGTCTGCGTGGCACGACCAACTTCGCCGAGGCGATTCGCGACACCGATCTGTCGATGATCTGCGTGGGTACGCCGAGCAAAAAGAACGGCGACCTCGAACTGAACTACATCGAAGCGGTATGCCGCGAGATCGGTTTTGTCCTGCGTGAAAAAACCACCCGCCACACCATCGTCGTGCGCAGCACCGTGCTGCCGGGCACCGTGACCAACGTGGTGATCCCGATTCTCGAAGACTGCTCGGGCAAGAAGGCCGGTGTCGACTTCGGCGTTGCGGTCAACCCGGAATTCCTGCGTGAATCCACCGCCATTGCCGACTACGACCTGCCACCGATGACCGTCATCGGCGAGTTCGACAAGGCTTCGGGCGACGTTCTGCAATCGCTGTACGAAGAACTCGACGCACCGATCATCCGCAAGGACATCGCCGTTGCCGAGATGATCAAGTACACCTGCAACGTCTGGCACGCGACCAAAGTGACCTTCGCCAACGAGATCGGCAACATCGCCAAAGCAGTCGGCGTCGATGGCCGTGAAGTGATGGAAGTGGTCTGCCAGGACAAGACCCTCAACCTGTCCCAGTACTACATGCGCCCGGGCTTCGCCTTCGGCGGTTCGTGCCTGCCGAAAGACGTGCGCGCCCTGACCTACCGCGCCGGTTCGCTGGACGTCGAGGCGCCGCTGCTCAACTCGCTGATGCGCAGCAACGAATCGCAAGTGCAGAACGCTTTCGACATCGTTGAAAGCCACGACAAACGTAAAGTCGCCCTGCTCGGCCTGAGCTTCAAGGCCGGTACCGACGACCTGCGCGAAAGCCCGCTGGTGGAACTGGCCGAGATGCTGATCGGCAAGGGTTACGACCTGAGCATCTACGACAGCAACGTCGAGTACGCCCGTGTTCACGGCGCGAACAAGGACTACATCGAGTCGAAGATCCCGCACGTGTCGTCCCTGCTCAACGCGGACTTCGATTCGGTGATCGATAACTCCGACGTGATCATCCTCGGCAACCGCGACGAGAAGTTCCGCCCGTTGGCCCAGCAAGCGCCGCACGGCAAACAGGTCATCGACCTGGTCGGCTTCATGGCCAAAGCCACCGACGCCGGTACGCGCACCGAGGGTATCTGCTGGTAATGCAGACCTAAGCGACAAGCTTCGAGCTGCAGTACTTGCAGCTCGAAGCTTGCAGCTTGAAGCCTCCCTTACCTTCGGATGACGCTGATGAGCAAGCTCAAACATTTTTTTCTGCAATCAGCCGGCTGGCTTTTTTATCTCAGTCTGCTGATGGGCCTGGCCTTGATGCTGCCCACGTCCACATTCGACTCCGAGTCGAAGGACTTCATTTTCCTGATTGGCGCCGTGGGTATCTGGCGCTACTCGATGGGTGCAACGCACTTTGTGCGCGGCATGATTTTTCTCTACATCGTTTACCCGCACCTGCGTCGCAAAGTACGCAAGCTGGGTAAGGCGGCGGACCCGTCGCATGTGTTCCTGATGGTTACCAGTTTCCGGATCGACGCGCTGACCACGGCGCAGGTCTACAGCTCGGTGATCCGCGAAGCCATCGACTGCGAACTGCCGACCACCGTGGTCTGCTCGATCGTGGAAATGTCCGATGAGCTGCTGGTCAAGGCGCTGTGGGCGCGAATGAATCCGCCAGACCGCGTGAAGCTCGACTTCGTGCGCATTCCCGGTACCGGCAAACGTGATGGCCTGGCCTATGGTTTCCGCGCGATTTCCCGCCACTTGCCGGACGACCGCGCCGTGGTGGCCGTGATCGATGGCGACACCGTGCTCGGCGAAGGCACCGTGCGCAAGACCGTGCCGTGGTTCCAGCTGTTCGGTAACGTCGGCGGCCTGACCACCAACGAGTTCTGCGAAGTGCGCGGCGGCTACATCATGAGCGAATGGCACAAGCTGCGTTTCGCCCAGCGCCACATCAACATGTGCTCGATGGCCCTGTCCAAGCGCGTGCTGACCATGACCGGTCGTATGTCGGTGTTTCGCGCCACCGTGGTGACCAACCCGGAATTCATCGCCGACGTGGAAAGCGACTCGCTGCAACACTGGCGTCTGGGCCGTTTCAAGTTTTTGACCGGCGACGACAAGTCCAGCTGGTTCAGCCTGATGCGCCTCGGTTACGACACCTTCTACGTGCCTGACGCGGCGATCAACACCGTTGAACACCCGCCGGAAAAGAGCTTCATCAAGGCCAGCCGCAAACTGATGTTCCGCTGGTACGGCAACAACCTGCGCCAGAACTCGCGAGCACTGGGCCTGGGCGTGAAACGCCTCGGCGCCTTCACCTCGGTGGTGCTGTTCGACCAACGCGTGTCGATGTGGACGTCCTTGCTTGGCCTGACCGTGGCGCTCATCGCAAGCTTCAAATACGGCACCGCGTTCATCCTGGTCTACCTGCTGTGGATCGGCATCACCCGCCTGATCCTGACGTTGCTGTTGTCGTGTTCCGGTCACCGCATCGGCCCGGCTTACCCAGCGATTCTGTATTACAACCAGATCGTCGGTGCGCTGGTGAAGATCTACGTGTTCTTCCGCCTCGACCAACAATCCTGGACTCGCCAACCCACATCCCTGACCCGTGATCTCGCCAGCTTTCAACGTTGGTTCAACACCTGGTCGTCTCGGACCATGACCTTCTCCGCCGGCAGCATTTTCGTCGCCGTGCTGCTGATGATGGTCTGACCCGCCCCTATTGAATTAACAAGGAAATCGCCCCCATGAATACCGCCGTCAACGCCAACGTAGTGCATGAATCCGAAGCCCAGCGCCAACACGCCCGCGTGAAAATCCCGGCCAAACTGCGCTTCTTCGGTCCTGACCGGACGCCGGTCGAAGCGCGGGTCATCGACCTGTCTGCCGGTGGTCTGGCGTTCAACGCCGGGCAACTGCCGCTGACCATTGGCCAGGTGTACAAGGCGCGTCTGCAATTCGTCATCGACAACCTCGGCATCGCCATGGACGTTGAATTGCAGGTGCGCTCCTTCGACCGCCAGACCGGCCGCGCCGGCTGCCAGTTCCAGAATCTGGAACCGCAGGATATTTCTACCCTGCGCCACTTGATCACCTCGCACCTGGCCGGCGACATCGTCAGCATCGGCGAAGTGCTGGCGACCCTGCAGCGCGACAACTTCACCAAGGCACGCAAGGTCAAGGACGGCGGCTCCGGCATGACCCCGTTCGGGCGCCTGAAAGCAGTGACCTTCAGCGCCGGTATCTTCGCGGTCGGCCTGGTCGCGGCGGGCTTCATTTTCAAATCGGTATACGGCATGTACTTCGTCAGCCACGCGCAGGCCGGTCTGGTCAGCGTACCGGGGATGAACATCACCATGCCGCGCGACGGCACCGTGCAGAGCCTGGTCAAGTCCGACGGCGTTGCAGCGAAAGGCGCGCCACTGGCGACCTTCAGCACCAGCATGCTCGATGTGCTCAAGGGTCATCTCGAAGAAGATCAACTGTCCCCGGCCAAGGTTGAAGAACTGTTCGGCAAGCAAATGACCGGCACCCTGACCTCGCCATGCGATTGCACCGTGGCCCAGCAACTGGTGGCTGACGGGCAATACGCCAGCAAAGGCGATGTGATCTTCCAACTGGTGCCGCGCAATACCCAGGCCACCGTTGATGCGCGCTTCTCCTATCGCCAGTTCGGCGACGTGCGTCCGGGCACCCCGGTGAGCTTCCAGATCGCCGGCGAAGACAAGACCCGCACCGGCAAGATCGTCAGCAGCACCAGCCTGAAAAGCGCCGACCTGTCCTCCGACATCCGCGTGCAGATCCAGCCTGACGAGCCGCTCGACAGCAGCTTGGCCGGCCGCCCGGTGGAAGTGAACAGCGACCGTGGCCCGAACCTGAACTGGCTGATCGACAAAGCCATGGCTGCCGGTCTTTAAGTCGAGGATATGCCTGTGACTACTCCACCCATCTCAAGCACACCACAAACCCTGTGGGAGCGAGCTTGCTCGCGAATGCATTCTGACATTCAGCCTCAGTGCCGACTGACACACCGCTTTCGCGAGCAAGCTCGCTCCCACATGGGTTCAGTGTGCGCATTGGCATTGGCGGTGAGTCTGGCCGGTTGTGCCGGCCTGCCCGATCAGCGTCTGGCCAACGAAGCGCTCAAACGTGGCGACACCGCCACCGCCGCGCAGAATTATCAGCAACTGGCCGATCTCGGTTACAGCGAGGCGCAAGTCGGTCTCGCTGATATCCAGGTCGACAGCCGCGATCCGGCGCAAATGAAACAGGCCGAAGCGACTTACCGCGCCGCCGCCAGTGTTTCGCCGCGCGCTCAGGCGCGTCTCGGTCGCCTGCTGGTAGCCAAGCCGGGCTCCACCGAAGCCGAGCACCACGAAGCCGAAAGCCTGCTGAAAAAAGCCGCCGCCAATGGCGAAGGCAACACGTTGATCCCGCTGGCGATGCTGTACCTGCAATACCCGCACAGCTTCCCCAACATCAACGCCCAGCAGCAGATCGATCAGTGGCGCAAATCCGGCTACCCGGAAGCGGGTCTGGCGCAGGTGCTGCTGTATCGCACCCAAGGCACCTACGACCAGCACCTGGATGACGTGGAAAAGATCTGCAAAGCCGCGCTCAACACCACCGACATCTGCTACGTCGAACTGGCCACGGTCTATCAGAAACGTGCCCAGCCAGAGCAACAGGCCGAGCTGATCAAGCAGATGCAGGCCGGTTACAGCCGTGGCACGGTCACCGCGCAGCGTGTCGATTCCGTGGCCCGTGTATTGGCCGATTCGACCCTCGGCAAGACTGACGAGAAAACCGCGCAGTCGTTGCTTGAGCCGATCGCTCCGGGTTACCCGGCGTCGTGGGTGACCCTCGCACAACTGCTCTACGACTACCCGGAACTGGGCGACGTCGATCAGATGATGAAGTACCTCGACAACGGTCGCGCCGCCGACCAGCCACGCGCCGAGCTGTTGCTGGGCAAGCTCTACTACGAAGGCAAACTGGTCCCGGCCGACGCGAAAGTCGCCGAAGAACATTTCCAGAAAGCCGTCGGCCGCGAAGTCGCCGCCGACTACTACCTCGGCCAGATCTATCGCCGTGGCTACCTCGGCAAGGTCTATCCGCAGAAAGCCCTCGACCACCTGCTGACCGCTGCGCGCAACGGCCAGAACAGCGCCGATTTCGCCATCGCCCAGCTGTTCTCCCAAGGCAAGGGCACCAAGCCCGACCCGCTCAACGCCTACGTGTTCAGCCAATTGGCCAAGGTACAAAACACTCCGCAAGCCGATGAGCTGGCGACCACCCTCGCCGCGCAACTGCCGCCCGAGCGTCTGGCCGAAGCCCAGCGTCTGCTGCAACAAGAGCAAGCCAGCCGTGGCGCTCTGAACCCTAACACGCTGCAACTGCACGCCCTGCAAGAAGAAGACGGCGAGGAAAAATTATGAAGTTGAATCCATTCGTGAAGGCCGGCATTGGCCTTTCGTTCGCGCTGATCTGGTCTTGCCCGACACTGGCCGCGATGACTGAAACCAAGAACTTCGGCCTCGAAGTGAAAGTCACCGGCCAGTCCGAAGACGACCGTGACCTCGGCACCGCCAAGGGCGGTGACGTCAACGGCGTCGGCCTCGACCTGCGTCCGTGGATCTACGGCGAAAGCGGCGCGTGGAGCGCCTACGCCATGGGCCAGGCCGTGACCTCGACCGACATCATCGAAACCGACACCCTGCAACAATCCGACGGTGAACAAGCCACCGACAACAGTGATCGCAAAACCAAGAAAAACTACCTGGCGATGCGCGAGTTCTGGGTCGGTTACAGCGGCCTCACCCCGTACCCGGGCGAGATGCTCAAGTTCGGTCGCCAGCGCCTGCGCAATGACGACGGCCAATGGCGCGACACCAACATCGAAGCGCTGAACTGGACCTTCGACACCACCCTGTTGCGCGCCAACGCCGGTGTCGCCGAACGCTTCAGCGAATACCGCACCGACCTCAAAGAGCTGGCGCCGAAAGACAAGGATCGCCTGCACGCCTACGCCGATGCCGCCTATCAGTGGACGCCGGGCAACTGGGTCGGCATTCGCGGTCACCACACTCATGATGACGGCAAACTCGATTACGCCGAGCCGGGCGTAGCGCGCGATTCGCTGGATAAAACCCAGAACGGCGACATCAGCTGGCTCGGCCTGACCGCCGACAGCGACGCCTACAACTGGCGCAACACCAACACCGTCAACTACTGGGGCAGCATCACCGGCATGAGCGGCGACCGCGATACGGTCAACGCCTTGAACGCCGATGGCTCGCGTCCGGCACAAGCCAAGCGCAGTGATGACGTCAACGGCTGGGCCACCGACATCGGCGTACGCCTGCGCCTCGATCCGCAATGGCAAGTCGGCGGTGCCTATGCCCGCGCCAGCGCCGATTACGAACAGAACGGTCTGGAGAGCAACCGCTCCAACTACACCGGTACCCGCTCGCGGGTTCACCGTTTCGGTGAAGCGTTCCGTGGCGAAATGAACAACATGCAAACCGCAACGCTGTTCGGTTCGTGGATGGTCAACGACGAGTACGACGCCAGCCTGATCTACCACAAGTTCTGGCGTGTCGACGGCAACAAGCCGGTGGGCAGCAACGGCATCAACGCCGTGGAAAACAACACCGACGACGCCACCGGCGCGATCCTCTCCAGCACCTCGCTGCCGCTCGAAGACGGCAACAAGGATCTGGGTCAGGAGATGGACCTGGTCGTCACCAAGTACTTCAAGCAAGGCCTGTTGCCGGCGGCGCTGAGCCAGTCGATCGACGAGCCATCGGCCCTGGTGCGTTTCCGTGGCGGTGTGTTCAAACCGGGCGATGCCTACGGCAAGCAGGTTGATTCGTACATGCACCGCGCGTTCATCGACGTGATCTGGCGCTTCTGATGCAAACCGCCAAGGGAGTGCCCGACATGCACCATGCAAGGAAAGGCTCGCTCAGCCTGTTGGCCGGCGCGATGTTGCTGGCCTCGGCTGGCGCCTTCGCCACTGTCGAACCGGCCAAGCCGGTGACGACTGCCAAGGAATTGCAGCAAGCAAAAACCTACACCGTCAGCAGCGCGCCGACGGAGGCGCTGAACCTGGCCGCGCCGAAACTACCGGACATTTCCGGCTACACCGCCGAAGCCGCTGCGGCGAAAATCGTCCGCAGCAAAGCAGGCAAAGTCAGCGTGCGCCGGATGATGCAGGAAGACGCGCTGAAGGACTTTATCGGCGGCGACAACAAGATGGCCGAATGGGTGGTGCGTCAGCACGGCATCCCCCAGGCGATCTTCGTCGATGACGGCTACATGAACCTCAAGGACCTGGCGCAAAAACTGCCCAAGCAGTACTTCAGCGAGACCTCGCCGGGCGTGTACCTGTCGAAGCTGCCGATCGTCGTCGGCCGTAAAGGCATCCTCGAAATCGACGGTCAGACCCAGGAACTGCGCCTGTCGCAAGAGGCCGGTTCGTTCCTGGTCAACGACGGCCAACTGTTTGTGCGTGACACCAAAGTCACCGGCTGGCGCGAAAAGGACAACGGCCCGGCGACCTTCCGTTCGCCGAAGGAATTCCGTCCGTTCCTGCTCGCCTGGGGTGGCACCGAGACCTACATCGTCAACAGCAAGATGGCCAGTTTCGGTTACGCCAACAGTAAGTCCTACGGCGTGAGTATTTCCCAGTACACGCCGAACATGGCCAAGGTGCTCAAGCGTCCTGAACCGACCGGCTGGATCGTCGGTTCCGAGTTCTCCGACATGTGGTACGGCTTCTACTGCTACGAGACCCGCGACTTCGTGGTCAAGGGCAACACCTACAAAGACAACATCGTCTACGGCATCGACCCGCACGACCGTTCCCACGGTCTGATCATTGCCGAGAACACCGTGTACGGTACGAAGAAGAAGCACGGGATCATTATTTCCCGTGAGGTCAACGACAGCTTCATCTTCAACAACAAGAGCTTCGACAACCACCTCTCGGGCCTGGTGATCGACCGTAACAGCGTCAACAACATCATTGCCTACAACGAGATCTACAAGAACCACACCGACGGCATCACCCTCTACGAGTCTGCCGACAACCTGCTGTGGGGCAACAAGGTCATCAGCAACAAGCGCCACGGCATCCGCATTCGTAACAGCGTAAACATCCGCCTCTACGAAAACGTCGCCATGGCCAACGGTTTGACCGGTGTCTACGGCCACATCAAAGACCTCACCGACACCGACCGTGACATCAAGCTCGACCCGTTCGATGCACAGGTGTCGCTGATCGTCGTTGGCGGTGAACTGGCAGCCAATGGCAGCGGCCCGCTGTCGATCGATTCGCCTTTGAGTGTCGAGCTGTATCGCGTGTCGATGCTGGCGCCGACCAAATCCAGCGGCATCAGCTTCAACGGCATCCTCGGCGAGCGCCAGGATGAAATTCTCGACCTGCTGGTGCGCCAGCAGAAAGCCGTGCTGATCGACCCTGTCGAACGCCAGACCGAAATGCAGGACTGAGGATAATTTTATGCACCCACACTTGATCAAATTACTCAGCCTGTCGGCCCTGACCGTGGGCATTCTCGCGGCCAGCAACGGTGCGCGCGCCGATGAAGGCGCCGCTGCCACACCGCCGAAGTTCAGCGCCGAACCGTGCTGCAACCTGTGCCCGGCCGCCCATGACGCGAAGAACTACACCACGCGTTATCAGCAAAACTTCACCACCCTGGTGCAGGCGCAAGGCGACTGGCTGTTCCGGACTCAGGAAGATTTGCGCACCGAGTTCAACACCACCCCGGCCGGCTACAAACGCCTGCAACAGCTGCACGATGCGTTCAAAGCCAAAGGCGTAGAGCTGGTGATCGTTTACCAGCCGACCCGTGGCCTGGTGAACCGCAACAAGCTCAACCCGCAGGAAAAAGCCGCGTTCGATTACGAGAAAGCGCTGGGCAATTACAAAACCATGCTCGGCCGTTTCGCCAAGATGGGTTACGTGGTGCCGGATCTGTCGCCGCTGACCAACGAATCGCTGCCGGACACCCTGCCCGCCCACGATTTCTACTTCCGCGGCGACCAGCACTGGACCCCTTACGGCGCACAGCGCACGGCGAAAATCGTTGCCGAGAAGGTCAAGCAGATCCCGGCCTTCGCCGACATTCCCAAGCGTGAATTCGAAACCAAGCGCTCCGGGCGCATGGGCAAGACCGGTACCTTGCACAACATGGCCGGGCAACTGTGCGGCACCAGCTACGCGATCCAGTACATGGACCAGTTCACCACCGAGCCGAAAGGTGAGGCTGGCGATGGCGACCTGTTCGGTGATTCCGGCAACCCGCAAATCACCCTTGTGGGCACCTCGCACAGCGGCAAGAACTACAACTTCGCCGGCTTCCTCGAAGAAGCCATCGGCGCTGACATTCTCAACGTCGCCTTCCCCGGCGGTGGTCTGGAAGGTTCGATGTTGCAGTACCTCGGCAGCGACGAATTCCAGAAGACCCCGCCGAAAATTCTCATCTGGGAATTCTCGCCGCTGTACCGCCTCGACCAGGAAACCATCTATCGCCAGATGATGTCTCTTCTCGACAACGGCTGCGAAGGCAAAGACGCGCAAATGTCCGCGAGCACCACGCTCAAGCCGGGCAGCAAACAAGAACTGCTGGTCAACAGCAAGAACCTGAACCTGCAGAACAGCAGCCATCAGGTCGACATCCGCTTCGCCGACCCTTCGGTGAAAACCCTGCAAGCCACCCTCTGGTACATGAACGGTCGCCACGAGGACATCAAGATCGAGAAACCGGAAACCTCCGACACCGACGGTCGTTTCGCCTTTGAGCTGCGCACGGACGAAGACTGGGCCTCGCAAAACCTGCTGGCGGTCGAAGTCCAGGGCCCGGAAGCGGGCACCGCGCCGCAGAAAGTCGAAGCGAAAATCTGCAAACGCAACGTATTCCCGGGCGCTGGGCAACAAACCGCTCAGGTCGGGCAATGAGGTCTGCTATGCGAAACTCGAAACTGAAAACTCTTTTAGCGCCGACGCTGCTCGGGCTGGCGATCTTCGCCGGCACCGCGCAGGCCGCCGCGCCACTGCGTCCACCTCAGGGCTATTTTGCGCCTGTGGATAAATTCAAGACCGGTGACAAAAGCGAAGGCTGCGATGCGATGCCGACGCCGTACACCGGGCCGCTGCAATTTCGCAGCAAATACGAAGGTTCGGACAAGGCCCGCGCGACGCTGAACGTGCAGTCGGAAAAAGCCTTTCGCGACACCACCAAAGACATCACCACGCTGGAACGCGGCACCGCCAAACGGGTGATGCAGTTCATGCGCGACGGTCGCCCGGAGCAGCTCGATTGCACGCTCAATTGGCTGACCGCGTGGGCCAAGGCCGATGCGTTGATGTCGAAAGACTTCAACCACACCGGCAAGTCGATGCGCAAATGGGCGTTGGGCAGCATGGCCTCTTCGTACATTCGTCTGAAGTTCTCCGACTCGCACCCGCTGGCGCAGCATCAGCAGGAGGCGCAGTTGATCGAGGCGTGGTTCAGCAAAATGGCCGATCAGGTCGTCAGCGACTGGGACAACCTGCCGCTGGAAAAAACCAACAACCACTCGTACTGGGCCGCCTGGTCGGTGATGGCGACTTCGGTCGCGACCAACCGCCGCGACCTGTTTGACTGGGCAGTGAAGGAATACAAGGTTGGCGTCAATCAAGTCGATGCCGACGGCTTCCTGCCGAACGAACTCAAGCGTCAGCAACGCGCTCTCGCCTATCACAACTACGCCCTGCCGCCGCTGGCGATGATCGCCAGTTTCGCCCAGGTCAACGGTGTCGATCTGCGTCAGGAAAACAACGGCGCGCTGAAACGTCTCGGTGATCGAGTGTTGTCGGGGGTGAAAGACCCGGATGAGTTCGAGAAGAAGAACGGCAAAGAGCAGGACATGACCGATCTGAAAGAGGACATGAAATTCGCCTGGCTCGAACCGTTTTGCACGCTCTACACCTGTGCGCCGGATGTGATCGAGAAGAAGCACGGCATGCAGCCGTTCAAGACTTTCCGCCTGGGTGGGGATCTGACCAAGGTCTACGACCCGTCGCATGAGAAGGGCAACAAAGGCTCATAAAGCAAAAGCCCCTCACCCTAACCCTCTCCCAAAGGGAGAGGGGACTGACCGAGGTGGCTGTGCGAGTTACGCCGAAATGAAATACCGAGTCGGTCTCAGGTGTTGAAAAACAACCGAGATCAGGCGGCACAGAAATACCGAGTTGATCTCAGGTGTTGAAAAACAATCGAGATCAGGCTGCACAGAAATACCGAGTCGATCTCCATTTTTGAAAACCATGGAGATCAGGCTCCCTCTCCCTCCGGGAGAGGGCGGGGGGGTGAGGGCAAGTTTTCAAGGCCCGGCACAACCCTGACAGAAACACCGTTTCACCCCTCCACGACCACGGGGGGTTTGGGGGGGCTTTAGCCCTTGACTGTTGGTTCAAACATGGAGAGATCGGGATGGTATTTTCATCCAACGTGTTCCTGTTTCTGTTCTTGCCGATCTTTCTCGGCTTGTACTACTTGAGCGGGCAACGCTATCGCAACCTGCTGCTGCTGATCGCCAGCTACGTGTTCTACGCCTGGTGGCGTGTGGACTTCCTCGCGCTGTTCGCGGCCGTCACGCTGTGGAACTACTGGATCGGCCTCAAAGTCGGTGCCGCTGGTGTGCGGACCAAACCGGCGCAGCGCTGGCTGTTGCTTGGCGTCGCGGTTGACCTGTGCATCCTCGGCTACTTCAAGTACGCCAACTTCGGTGTCGACAGCATCAACGCGATGATGACCTCGGTCGGTCTTGAGCCGTTCATCCTCACCCACGTGCTGTTGCCGATCGGTATCTCGTTCTACATCTTCGAGTCGATCAGCTACATCATCGACGTGTATCGCGGCGACACCCCGGCCACGCGCAACCTGATCGACTTCGCGGCATTCGTAGCGATCTTCCCGCACTTGATCGCCGGCCCGGTGTTGCGTTTCCGCGACCTCGCCGACCAGTTCAACAACCGCACGCACACCCTCGACAAGTTCTCCGAGGGCTGCACGCGGTTCATGCAGGGTTTCATCAAGAAGGTCTTCATCGCTGACACCCTCGCGGTGGTCGCTGACCATTGCTTCGCCCTGCAAAACCCGACCACCGGCGATGCCTGGCTTGGCGCGCTGGCGTACACCGCGCAGCTGTATTTCGACTTCTCCGGTTACAGCGACATGGCCATTGGTCTGGGATTGATGATGGGTTTCCGTTTCATGGAGAACTTCAAACAGCCGTACATCAGCCAGTCGATCACCGAGTTCTGGCGTCGCTGGCACATCAGCCTGTCGACCTGGCTGCGTGACTACCTGTACATCACCCTCGGCGGTAACCGTAAAGGCACGCTGATGACCTATCGCAACCTGTTCCTGACCATGCTCCTCGGCGGTCTGTGGCACGGCGCGAACATCACCTACATCGTCTGGGGCGCCTGGCACGGCATGTGGCTGGCGATTGAAAAAGCGCTGGGCCTGAACACCTCGCCACGCAGTCTCAACCCGATCCGCTGGGCGCTGACTTTCCTGCTGGTGGTCATGGGCTGGGTGATCTTCCGTGCCGAGAACCTGCACGTTGCCGGCCGTATGTACGGCGCAATGTTCAGCTTTGGCGACTGGTCGCTGTCGGAACTCAATCAGGCCAGCCTCACCGGTCTGCAAGTAGCGACTCTGGTCGTGGCGTACGTGACGCTGGCGTTCTTCGGTCTGCGCGATCTGTACACCAATCAGCCGCCAGCCAAGACCAAGCCTGAAGTCAACGTCGAGGCCAACGGCCCTGCCACCGCGACCCCGGGAATGATCAAAGCCGCACCCGGCGAAAACCCGGCGAGCATCCATGAACCTGGCTACACCGTCGGCGTCGAAGCCCAGGTGCAACCGGCTTACTGGACGGCGGACTGGTCGCGCTATGTGATGCGGGGCTTGATCCTGCTGCTGTTCATCGCCTCGATTCTCAAACTCTCGGCGCAAAGCTTCTCGCCGTTCCTTTACTTCCAGTTCTGAGGGATCTGACATGACCCGCTCATTACGCATCTTCTACATTGCCCTGTTCCTGGTGACCCTGTTGGTCCTTGGTTTGTGGTCGGTTCGCAGCTTCTTCGGTTTCAGCACCAATGCCGACGCTACAGTGCTCAACGGTCGCTGGACCAAGGCTGTGGAAACCCACTACGACGATGAATTCCCGATCAAGCGTCTGGGCACCAATCTCTGGGCCGCGCTGGATTTCAAACTGTTCAACGAAGGTCGTCCGGGCGTGGTGCTCGGTCGCGATCAGTGGTTGTACAGCGATGAGGAATTCAACCCGATCGTCAACGAAGAGCTGAACCTGCAAGGCAACTACGCGCTGGTCGAAGGCGTGCGCCAGACCCTGAAAGCGAAAGGCGTGAAACTGGTGATGGCGATCGTGCCGGCCAAGGTTCGTCTGTACCCGGAGCATCTGGGTGAAGTGAAACCGGCGAGCATCCACGAAAACCTCTATCAGGATTTCCACCAACGTGTGGCGGCCGACAAGATCCTCGCCCCGGACCTGCTCAAGCCATTGCAACAGGCCAAGCAGAACGGTCAGCAAGTGTTCCTGCGGACTGACACCCACTGGACGCCGGAAGGCGCCGAGATCGCCGCCAACACCCTGGCGAAAACCATTGCTGACAAGTTCCCGCTCAGCGGCGAGCCGCAACGTTTTGTCACCACGCCAGCCGAAAAGGTTACGCACAAGGGCGATCTGCGCTTGTTCCTGCCGCTCGATCCGCTGTTCGAAAACCTGATGCCGGCGCAAGAGCCGCTGCAAAAGCGCAATACCGTCGCAGCGGGCGATCAGCCTGCCGGTGACGACGCGCTGTTCGCCAGCAATGAAGTGCCGGTGGCACTGGTCGGCACCAGCTACAGCGCCAACCCCAACTGGAACTTCGTCGGTGCGCTGAAACAAGCGCTGCACAGCGACGTGGTGAGCTACGCCGAAGACGGCCACGGCCCGATCCTGCCGATGCTCAGCTACCTGAAAAGCGATGACTTCAAGAACAGCCCGCCACAGGTGCTGATCTGGGAGTTTCCTGAACGTTATCTGCCTGTGAACAACGAAATCGGCGACGCCGACCCGCAGTGGGTCGCAGAGCTTAAACAAGCCGGTGCTCGCCAACAAAACGTAGCCATCAACACTAAATCCGAGACGCCCGATCGGGCGCAAAACTGAAAGAGAGGTACACCATGACTTTCACTACTACTCCTCGTCGTCTCGCTAAAAGCTTCGCACTGGTTGCTGGCCTCAGCGTGCTTTCCGTGCCTGCCTTCGCCGGTGGCGACGCCGCGCTGTACGGCCCGACCGCACCGAAAGGCTCGACCTTTGTGCGTGTCTATAACGCCAGCAACGCTGAAGTCAGCGCCACTGTCGGCAGCACCAACCTGAGCGACGTTGCGCCACTGGCCAGCAGTGACTTCAGCTTCATGCCGGGCGGTGATTACAGCGCCAAAGTTGGCAGCCAGACCCTGCCGGTGAAACTCGCCGGTGACCACTACTACACCTTGGTCAACAACGCTTCCGGCGCGCCGCAATTGATTGAAGAGCCGCCGTTCAAGAACAAGCAGAAATCCCTGGTGCGCGTACAGAACCTCAGCGACAAGCCGCTGACCCTGAAGACTGCCGACGGCAAGACCGACGTGGTGCCGAACGTGGCCGCCAAGGGCCGTGGCGAACGTGAAATCAACCCGGTGAAAGTCAGCCTGGCGCTGTACGAAGGTGACAAGAAAGTCGGCGACGTGAAGCCGGTCGCCCTTGAGCGCGGTGAAGCGGCGGTGCTGTACGTCACCGGCAGCGGCAGCAGCCTGTCGCCAGTCTGGGTGAAACGCCCGGTATCGACTCGCTAATCATTTTTCCTGACTGACACATATCCCCTGTGGGAGCGAGCTTGCTCGCGAAAGCGGTCTGACATTCAACAGATGTGTCGACTGATACGCCGCCTTCGCGAGCAAGCTCGCTCCCACAATGAATCGGGTTGTCAGTTCGGGGACGAGACAAAAACAAGAGTGAAACGACACAGCGTTCGTGCCTCTAACCAATCGATTTTATGGAGTAAACAATATGATTCCGGTGATCTTGTCAGGTGGTAGCGGTTCGCGTCTCTGGCCGCTTTCGCGTAAGCAGTTCCCTAAGCAATTCCTCGCCCTGACCGGCGAACACACGCTGTTCCAGCAGACCCTCGAGCGCCTGGTGTTCGAAGGCATGGACACCCCGATCGTG
The DNA here is from genome assembly GCF_054682705.1 of Pseudomonas sp. H1_D05. Lineage (NCBI taxonomy): Bacteria > Pseudomonadati > Pseudomonadota > Gammaproteobacteria > Pseudomonadales > Pseudomonadaceae > Pseudomonas > Pseudomonas sp. H1_D05. The sequence continues at coordinate 2,991,638 of NZ_CP162825.1, read as the reverse complement.
GTCTGCAACAAGGATCACCGCTTCATCGTCAACGAGCAGTTGGCCAATCGCAAACTGGAATGCCAACGCATTCTCATGGAGCCGTTCGGCCGCAACACTGCGCCAGCCGTAGCGCTGACCGCGATGATGCTGGTCAATGAAGGCCGTGACGAACTGATGCTGGTACTGCCGGCCGACCACGTACTGGAAGACCAGAAAGCCCTGCAACGTGCTCTGGCCCTGGCCACCGTCGCTGCCGAAAACGGCGAAATGGTCCTGTTCGGCGTACCGGCGACCAAACCGGAAACCGGTTACGGCTACATCAAATCCACCGGCGATTCGCTGCTGCCAGAAGGCGTCAGCCGCGTTTCGCACTTCGTCGAAAAACCTGACGTGAAACGTGCCACCGAGTACGTCGAATCCGGCGGTTACTACTGGAACAGCGGCATGTTCCTGTTCCGCGCCAGCCGCTTCCTCGAAGAACTGAAAAAGCACGACCCGGACATCTACGACACCTGCCTGCTGACCCTCGAACGCAGCCAGCAGGACGCCGACACCATCACCTTCGACGAAGCCACCTTCGCCTGCTGCCCGGACAACTCCATCGACTACTCCGTCATGGAAAAAACCCAGCGCGCCTGCGTCGTGCCGCTGACCGCTGGCTGGAGCGATGTCGGTTGCTGGTCGTCGCTGTGGGAAGTCAACGAGAAAGACGCCAACGGCAACGTCACCAAAGGCGACGTGGTCATTCAGGACAGCAAGAACTGCATGATCCACGGCAACGGCAAACTGGTGTCGGTGATCGGTCTGGAAAACATCGTCGTGGTCGAGACCAAAGACGCCATGATGATCGCCCACAAAGACAAGGTTCAGGGCGTCAAGCAAATGGTCAACACGCTCAACGAACAGGGCCGCAGCGAAACCCAGAACCACTGCGAGGTGTACCGTCCGTGGGGTTCGTACGACTCGGTGGACATGGGCGGGCGCTTCCAGGTCAAGCACATCTCGGTGAAACCGGGCGCATGCCTGTCGCTGCAGATGCACCACCACCGCGCCGAGCACTGGATCGTGGTCAGCGGCACCGCCGAAGTGACCTGCGATGAAAACGTGTTCCTGCTCTGCGAAAACCAGTCGACCTACATCCCGATCGCCTCGGTGCACCGCCTGCGCAACCCGGGCAAGATCCCGCTGGAAATTATCGAAGTGCAATCGGGCAGCTACCTGGGTGAAGACGATATCGAACGCTTCGAAGATATCTACGGCCGCTCCACCCCGATCGAACGCGGCGTGTCGGTGAAAACCATCGCGCAATAACTGATCGATAAAACAAGAAGCCCCCGTCCAGCCCGCTGCGTCCCCTATCCGCAGCGGGTTGGGCGGGGGCTTTTTTTGTCATGATTTTGTGTCGCCTGAAATGGCCTCTTCGCGAGCAGGCTCGCTCCCACACTTGAAATGCACTCCCCTGTGGGAGCGAGCCTGCTCGCGAAGAGGCCCGGTCAGACACCGCAAGTCCCGATGCCCATCGCCAACCTCACCTACGCTTAGGTAGGATGACCCTCTCTCTTTTCGAGGTTGTGCGACATGTTCATCGGCATTCTGCTGGTCATCACCTGGTTGATCCTGCTGTTGCGCTACCCGGCCAAGGCCCTGCCGGTGTCGGTGGCGGCGGCGATTGGCCTGGGTTTCGTGGCCATGTGGGTGGTGTGGCTGGACAACCGCGAGATCAAGCAACTGGCGCGCCTTGAGATGCGTATTGCCTACGCCCCCGAACAATGCCCGGCCGATCGTCCGCTGCAACTGAAAATGAAGAACGGCAACGACGTGCCCCTGACCGAACTGCGCTGGCGCATCGCTGCCTACGCGCCGGGCGACACGGTCAATCTGGCCGACAACCAATACACCGCGCCACGCTATCGCGGCCCCGGCGAATTGCAGGCCGGTGGCGAATGGGAAGACTGTCTGCCCCTGCCACCGCTGCGCCCCGGATATCGCCCGCAAACCCTGGAGTTTCGCGCCGAGCGTTTGCAGGGCAGTTTCTCCGACTGATCCCCTTCCCCACTCTTTTGCACAAGGAATGCGCCATGCCCGTTGCGTTGATTACCGGTTGTTCCAGCGGCATCGGCCGTGCCCTCGCCGACGCGTTCAAAGCCACCGGTTTCGAGGTCTGGGCCAGTGCGCGCAAGACTGAAGACGTGGCGGTGCTGGCGGCAGCCGGGTTCACCGCCGTGCAACTCGACGTCAATGACAATGCGGCGCTGGAACAACTCGCCGAGCGGATCAACCAGCAACACGGCGGCCTCGATGTGCTGATCAACAACGCCGGCTATGGCGCCATGGGACCGCTGCTCGACGGCGGTGTGGCGGCCATGCAGCGTCAATTCGAAACCAACGTGTTTTCGATTGTCGGCGTCACCCGCGCGCTGTTCCCGGTGCTGCGCCGGGCCAAGGGGCTGGTGGTGAATATCGGCAGCGTTTCAGGGGTTCTGGTCACACCGTTCGCCGGTGCGTACTGCGCCTCGAAAGCGGCAGTGCATGCTTTGAGCGATGCCTTGCGCATGGAACTGGCACCGTTCGGCATTCGCGTCATGGAGGTTCAACCGGGGGCAATCCAGTCGAGTTTTGCCAAGAACGCCGGGCATGAAGCCGAACAGTTGATCAATGAACAATCGCCGTGGTTTCCACTGCGTGAGGGCATTCGCGCGCGGGCCAAGGCGTCGCAGGACAAGCCGACCCCGGCCAGTGAGTTTGCCGCTGAACTGTTGAAGGCTGTGCAGCAGAGCAAACCGCCACGGTTGGTTCGTATTGGTAATGGCAGCCGGGCGTTGCCGTTGTTGGCGGCGTTGTTGCCCAAGGGCTTGCTCGAATCGACGTTGATGAAGCGGTTCGGATTGCGCGCAAAGCTCTGAACTAGAGTCGACACCTTCGCGAGCAAGCTCGCTCCCACATTGGCTATCTGTCACACCGAAGATCTCCTGTGGGAGCGAGCTTGCTCGCGAAGAGGCCAGAAAATACACCTCAAACACTCAGGCCCAGCCCTTCATGAAATCAATGAACGCCCGCACTTTCAGCGGCAAATGCCGGGTGTCCGGGTACAGCGCGTACACCCCCTGCTGCGCAAACCGGTAATCCACCAGCAAACGCTGCAACCGCCCGGCATCGAGATCGTCCTGAATCAACCATTGCGGCAGTATCGCCACACCTTGCCCGGTCAATGCAAAGGCTCGCAGCGTTGCCGAGTTATCCGCGACGATGGCGGTGGTTCCCGGTTTCGGCTGGTAGAAATGCTCTGTACCGGCCGGATCGGTCACGGTCAGTTCCGGCACCCGTCCATGCCCTAACGTCGGCATCGACTCCAGCGTGGCCAGCGTGACCACCGGCGCGAAGCGTTCGACCAACCCTGGCGCCGCCACGGCAAATATTTCGAACGTCGACAACTGCACCGCACGCAGATTGGAGTCGTGCATGCGTCCCAGCCGAATCGCCATGTCAAAGCGCTCGGAAATCAGATCGGCATGGGTCGATGATGTGGACAAATGAATATTCAGTTGCGGTTGCTGCTGGCGAAACACTTCCAGCGCCGGCACCACCTGGGCCAGAGCAAACTCGACAGTCGTGGTGATGCGCAAGGTGCCCTTAAGCTGAGCGTGCTCCGAACGCGCCTCTTCGATCGCCAGCCGCGCTTCATCCAATGTGCGCAAACAGCGTCGATAAAAGCGCTCACCGGCATCGGTCAGCGCCAGTTGCCGCGTATTGCGGGTGAGCAAGGTCACGCCCAGTTCTTCCTCCAGGCGCTTGAGGTTGAAACTGACCACGGCGCGCGTTTGCCCCAATGTGTCGGCAGCAGCCGTGAGTGACCCCGCCTCGACCACCGCTTTGAAGGTGTCAAACCGATCCAGACTGACCATATCCAAAGCACTCCTTGTCAAAATGATTTTGACAAACTAGCAGCCAAACCAGCGTTTTCCTATGACCCGAAGCGCCCTACCCTGCACGTCTCATCACAGGGAAGCTGCCATGGCTTATCGCTCGAAAGTCGCGCTGGTGTATTTGTTGGGCTTCGCGCTCGACCTGCTGAACATGTTCGTCGCCAGCATCGCCTACCCCGACATCGCGCAACAATTGCACGCCTCGGTGACGCAACTGGCGTGGATCAGCAACGCCTACATGCTCGGCCTGACGCTGATCATTCCATTGAGCGTGTGGCTGGCGACACGGGTTGGTGAGCGGCGCTTGATCCTCGCCTCGCTGCTGCTGTTCGGTGTGGGCTCGGCACTGGTGGCGCAGGCGGGATCGATTGAAAGCCTGATTGCCTGGCGACTGCTGCAAGGCCTCGGTGGCGGACTGCTGCTGCCGGTGGGCCAGGCCTTGGCGTATCGACAGTTCCCGGCGACGCAACGCGCGCACTTCACCGGAGTGGTGTTGCTGGTGGCGCTGCTGGTGCCAGCACTGTCGCCGGCGGCCGGTGGACTGATCGTTCAAGCGCTGTCGTGGCGCTGGATTTTTTACCTGAATCTGCCGGTGACACTGCTCGCACTTGGGCTTGGCCTGCTCTGGTTGAAAGCCGATCAACCGTTGACTGAACGCCCGACGCTGGACGCGCGCGGCCTGCTGCTGGCAGCCTCGGCGCTAAGTTTACTGTTGATCGCCATCAGTCTGTTGAGCGACGCCGACACCCGTAACCTCGGCATCGCTGCCCTGCTGCTGAGCCTTCTGACCCTGTGCATTTACCTGCGCGATGGCTGGCGCAAACCCGGCGCGATCCTCGACCTGCAACTGATCAAGAACCCGTCGATGCGTCTGGCGATGCTGATTTACCTGTGCGTGCCGGGAGTTTTTACCGGCACCCACATGATTGCCGTGCTGTACCTGCACAACCTCGGTGTCAGCGCGGCACAAACCGGTGCGCTGATGCTGCCGTGGGCGGTCGGTTCGGGCGTGGCGATCATGCTTGGCAAGCGCAGCTTTAACCGCCTCGGCCCCAAGCCATTACTCAGCGCCGGCATGCTCGTGCAAAGCCTGGGCATCGTTTTGCTGATGCGCAGCGAACAACCCGCCAGCACGCCGCTGATCATCGCCTATGCCCTGATGGGGCTGGGCGGTAGCCTGTGCAGCGTCACCGCGCAGACCTTGGCCTTTGTTGGCATCGCGCCAGAAAAAATGGGCCACTCCAGTGCCCTGTGGAACATCAATCGCCAACTCGGTTTCTGCCTCGCGGCGGCGCTGCTCGGCTCACTGCTGGGCGCCTTGGGCGGTGTTGGTTTCCAAGCCTGCTTTATCGCTGCCGCGCTGCTCACGCTGTTGCCGATGGTCGCCGTCCTGCGTTTCGACTCGGCCCACGTGCTCGCGCTATTGAACCCGACTACCCTTGAGGAAAAAACTGCATGAACGACGCCACGCCCTACCTGGACGAAGTGATCCTGGCGCACGAAGCCATCGAACGATGGTTTGCCGTAGAAGAAGATGACGCCGCGCTGCAGCGCTTGCTGGCGCGTTTTTCGCCACGCTTTTCCATGGTGACGCCGTTGGGCCGAGCCCTGGATGTCGATGCCTTGCGCCTGCTGTTCCGAGCCGCAGGCGGACAGAAGAAAGGTTTCAGAATCCAGCTCAGTGAGTTACGTGTGATTGCCTTGCATCAGCGCGGCGCGACCGTGAGTTACCGCGAACAGCAGAGCGATGCGAGCGGTGTGCACACGGATCGGCGTTCGACCGTGGTGTTTGAAAAACTCGAAACCGGGCGGGTGTTGTGGCTGCATTTGCAGGAGACGTTTTGTGCTGATTGAAGATTCGGCATTCTCTGAGACACCGAGCTGCCCTCTTCGCGAGCAAGCTCGCTCCCACAAGGGATCCTGGTTGCGCCGCAGATCCAATGTGGGAGCGAGCTTGCTCGCGAATGGCAGCGACTCGGTTCATCAGTTATCCACAGCGCTCTGATTCACTACCACCGTGCAGGTAATCCCCGCCGCCAGCAGCACACCTTCCGGCACTTCATCAATGTGAATGCGCACCGGCACCCGCTGCGCCAGTCGTACCCAGTTGAACGTCGGGTTTACATCGGCAATCAGCTCGCGGCTTTCCGGGTTGTCGCGGTCATAAATGCCGCGCGAGATGCTCTCCACGTGGCCCTTCAAGACTTCGCCGCTCATCAACTGCATGTCGGCCTTGTCACCGACTTTGACGTGGGGCAGTTTGGTTTCTTCGAAGAAGCCGTAAACCCAGAACGAATTCATGTCGACCACGGCCATTTTCGCCTCGCCGATGCGCGCGTAGTCGCCGCGATGCACATTGAGGTTGGTCACGTAGCCGTCGACGGCGGCGCGCACTTCGGTGCGTTTGAGGTTGAGTTCGGCGGCTTCCAGTTGCGCCTGCGCGTGCTGGTAATCGGCCAGGGCGGCGTCGGCGATGTTGCTGGCGTCGTCGCGGTTTTCCTTGGAGATCACCAGGTTGTCGAGGTCGGCGCGGCGATGAGCATTGACCTTGCGCATCTCCCACGTCGACTTGCGCGAGGCGACCAGCGACTGCGCCTGTTTCACCGCGATGCGGTAGTGCTCAGGGTCGATCTGCATGAGCAGATCGCCCTTCTTCACTAACTGGTTGTCGCGCACCGGTACATCGATCACTTCACCGGTGACGTCGGCGGCGACGTTGATGATGTCGGCGCGTACACGACCATCGCGGGTCCACGGCGTGTTCATGTAGTGCTCCCACAGCGTGCGGCCGATCCACAACGCCAGGGCCAGCACCAACAAGGTCGCGAGCAGGCTGAAAAACTTTTTCATCGGGACGTTCTCAACGGTAGACAGTCAGCGCCATGGCGCCGAACAGACAGGTAAACAGACTCAGACGCAACAGCGCCGGGTGCCAGAAGAAGCGATACAGATCGAACCCGGACAAGAAGCGGTCCACCGCCCAGGCCAGTGCCGCAGCGATGAAAAACATCAAGGTCATGGTCGGCATGTACACGCCGTGGAAGGCGATTTCACGAGGCATGGGCAAGTCCTTCGGGCTTGGCGACGGCGTAGGCAGCGAGTGGAGATTGCGGGTCGAGCAGCGAAGTGCGGATGAAGTGCAGATAGCTCTTCACCCGACGCAATGCTGAGGTATCGAAGTGCGGCGCGAATGGCTCATCGGTCGCCGCCACGCGACTGATCGCATGATCGACAGCGACCAGTGCGCGTTCGAGATTGCTGGCGTTCGGTTGCAGAAACAGCCGCACCAGCGCGCGACCCATTACGCGGATCGCCTGGCGCCACGGTTGCGATTCGGCATAGGCCGGGTGCACCGGCAAAATCGCCTGCTCCTTGCGCAGCTCGATGATCGCGTGGCCGACTTCCAGGACCACGAACATCCAGCGCAGCAGGTTCTTCTGCACCTTCGGCTGCCCGGCCGCGAGACCGTAAGCCTGGTGCAGCAAATCACGGGTGCGACTCTCGAAACTCGACGCCAGGCCTTTGAGCTTTCCGCTGATCGCATAGACCACTTGGCCACGCAGATCCTGCTCCAGCCGTTTCCACAACCAGCGGCTGTTCGGCGGCAGAATAATCGCCCCAGCCGCCGCGCAGACCAGCATGCCCATGACCATGGCGATGTAGTCGTTGATGAAGGTGTACGGGTTGTAGATGGTCAGGTTGTCCGGCACCGAACCGGTGCTGAAAAAGATCAGCAACCCAAGGCCGACACCGGCGTATTGCGGCCGCGACGTGAGGAACGAACCGAGCACGATCACCGGCGCGAGCATCACGCACAGCAGCGGGAAACCATCGATCCACGGGAAGATGAAAAACATCTCGACGAAGCCGATCAGCGCGCCGAGAAACGTGCCGCAGGCCATTTGAAATGCCATACGTTTGGGGTTCGGCGTAGCGGCGGAGAGGCCCACGGTAGCGGCGGCAATCAGCGTCATCGTCGCGCCGCTTGGCCATGCGGTGGCGACCCAGTAACTGCCGAGCACAACCAGAATGAACGAGGCGCGAATGCCCGACGCAGCGGCTGCCCACCAGTTGGTTTGTGGGGTGAACGGCTCGTCCCAGCGCTCACGTTCGTGGCGGTGATCGGCCAATGACGCGTGGGTCTGTGCATAACTGTGCAGGTCGTCGACGAAGCGGTAGAGCAATTCGTAGGCGGTGTGGAAATCCAGTTGTTCGGCTTCGCTCGGGTCAGTGTCCTGAAAGGTTGCCCGCAAGCTTCGAACCCGTGCCGGCAGCCCTTCCTTGTAGGTCGCCAGCGCTGTCGCCAAACGCGCAGCATCGGGGCTGGTCAGGGCACGACCGCTGAAGCCGTCAAGCACTTCGGCGAGATCCTGCAAACCCGGTCTGATCGCGGCAACCACATGTTCTTCGCCATTGCCGCGCAAGCGTTCAAGCAATTGATGCAGAGCGTTGAAGCGCGTGGTGATGCCCATGAACTCGCTGTTCAAACGGCTCAGGCGACCGTTGCGCCGACGCATGTGCGGGTCTTCGAACACGGTCACGCTGCGCAGCCCTTCCAGCCCCACGGCTTCGGCGATAAAGCGCACGTTGCTCACCTCGAAAGCTTCGGCTTTGCTGCGCCCGCGCAGGCCATCGGTGACGAACAGCGCGAACACGCCGAAGCGCTGATACAAGGCGTTGCGCATGGCCGCGCTGGCGGTTTGCGGCAGGATCGCGGCGCTGATCAGGGTTGAGCAGAGAATCCCCAGCGAGATTTCCAGCACCCGCCATACCGCCGCCATAAATGCGCCGTCCGGGTGCGCCAGCGCCGGTAATCCGACCATCGCTGCGGTGTAACCGGCGAGGACGAAACCGTAAGCGCGGAAGTTGCGGCAACGTGCGGCACCGGCCGAGCAGATGCCGACCCAGATCGCCAACGAGCCAAGAAACAGCTCGGTGTTTTGCGCGAACAACGCGATCAACGTGACCATCATCGCCGACCCGGCCAACGTGCCGAGGAAGCGATAGAAACTCTTGGCAAACACCTGGCCGCTCTGCGGCTGCATGACGATGAACACGGTGATCATCGCCGTGCGCGGTTGCGGCAATTCCAGGCGCATGGCCAGCCACAGCGTTAGGAATGCGGCGATCAACACCTTGAAGATGTAGACCCAGGTCACGCCATCGCTGCGCGCCCAGTCGAAGAAACCACGGCGCCATTCCAGGGAGTAGAGCCAGCGCAGGGGTGCGGGCAAGGGGGTCATTCAATTGTGCTCAAGAATTCAGGCAAGACGCGATCCCTGTAGGAGTGAGCCTGCTCGCGATGGCGATTTTACATCCAACATTTCTGTTGACTGATACACCGCTATCGCGAGCAGGCTCACTCCTACAATTTGATGTGTGTTCAACGCAGGAGAACCGGGGTTTTCGGCACTTGGGTTTTCTCGGCGGTCGGCACATCGTTGCCGGCCCCCAGTCCACCGCCCAGCGCCGTCACCAGTTCGGCATGCGCACTCAACCGCGCCGCTTGCACCTGCTGCTGCACCTGCTGCTGCTTGAACAGCAACGTCTGCGCATTGAGCACGTTGAGGTAATCGGTGAGGCCGCGCTGATAAGCGATCATCGCGATGTCGTAGGTCTTCTGCGCCGTGGCCACCGACTCGGCGGCGAAGCCTTGCTGCTTGTCCATCGACTCGCGGCGGATCAACTGATCGGAAATATTCTTCAGCGCATTGACCAGCGTCTGGTTGTAATGCGCCACGGCGATGTCGTAACCGGCGGAGGCTTCACCCAACTCGGCGCGCAGTCGGCCACCGTCGAAGATCGGTAGCGAGATCGCCGGCCCGACGTTGTAGTTGAGTTTCTTGCCGGTCAAAAACTCCAGCGCGCCCCCGCCGGTAGCCATGTAGCCGAGGCTGCCGACCAGATCGACGTTGGGGTAAAACCCGGCATGCGCCACATCGATACCGCGCGCCTGCGCCGCCACTTGCCAGCGACTGGCGACTACATCGGGACGCTGGCCGAGCAATTCGGCGGGCAATGCCGATGGCAGTTTCAGCGCAGCACCGAGGGACAATGTCGGGCGCTGCAACTGTGCGCCCGCCCCCGGACCTTTGCCGGCGAGCGCGGCGATCTGGTTGCGACTCAGGGCGATTTCTTCATCCAGCGCATCGAGCTGACGATGGGTTTCCGGCAACGGCGTTTCGGCCTGGCTGACTTCGAAGTGCGTGCCGATCCCGCCGTTCAAGCGCTTCTGCGCCAGATCGAGAATCTGTTGCTGCTGCTTGAGCGTCGCGGCGACGATGTCGCGCTGCGCGTAATGCAGCGACAGTTCGATGTAGGCGCGGACGATGTTGTTCTGCAATTCCAGCTGCGCCAGCCGCGCCTCGGCGGCGCTCATGTGCGCCAGATCCACCGCCCGCTCGCTGGCATTGCTTTCGCGGCCCCAGAGGTCGAGCGCGTAGCTGAAACCCAACGCGGCGTTGTTATCCCAGGTGGTGGTGTTGGCCAGATCGCCCGGGCCGTAGAACTGATCGGTCGGCCAGTTGTGGCGTTTGAGGGTCGACTCGCCATTGATCTGCAATGACTCGGAGGATTCGGCGACACCGGCCATGGCTTTGGCTTGACGTACTCGCGCAGCGGCCATGGCCATGCTCGGGCTGCCCTGCACGGCGAGGTCGATCCAGCGATTGAGTTGCGGGTCGCCGTAGGCTTGCCACCATTGCGCGGTAGGCCAGTTGGCGTCACGGGCGGCGTGGGCGATGGCATCGTCGGTGGCCAGTGTATTGGCCTCCATTGCCGTGCCCTGTGGGGCAATTCCGTCCGTTGAGATGCAGCCGCCAAGACCCAGGGTAAAAGCCAGAACACTGAGCGGCAAAAGCGCTCTGTTGATGCGACGCGGCACAGCTGCGAATTCCTGAGAGAGGGGATCGATGCTTCCTCTGTAGGAGCTGCCGCAGGCTGCGATTTTTTGATCTTGATTCCCTTAAAACAAAATCAAAAGATCGCAGCCTTCGGCAACGCCTACAGGGATCGGCGCAATTCTATGGAAGGCCCCGTACGGCGATAAGCTGGGATTTCTGTGAATCTTTGTTACGGTTAACGAGATAATCCTTAAGTCTGGGGTCTCAGCCCCCGAAACTTCGTGTCACAATTTGCCATCTCCCTTGAGAGCACCCCATGGACACTTTGCAAAACATGCGCGCCTTCAGTTGTGTCGCCGAAGCCGGCAGCTTCACTGCCGCCGCCGTGCAACTCGACACCACCACCGCCAACGTCTCGCGCGCGGTCTCCAACCTGGAAGCCCACCTGCAAACCCGCTTGCTCAACCGCACCACGCGGCGCATCGCCCTCACCGAAGCGGGCAAACGCTACCTGCTGCGCTGCGAACAGATCCTCGCTTACGTCGAAGAGGCCGAAGCCGAAGCCAGCGACGCCCACGCACGCCCGGCCGGGCAATTGAAAGTGCACACCATGACCGGCATCGGTCAGCACTTCGTCATCGACGCCATTGCCCGCTACCGCAAAACCCACCCGGACGTGACCTTCGACCTGACCCTGGCCAACCGCGTGCCGGACCTGCTCGACGAGGGCTACGACGTGTCCATTGTGCTCGCCAGCGAACTGCCGGATTCGGGTTTTGTGTCGCAACGCCTGGGCATCACCTACAGCATCGTCTGCGCCTCGCCGGCCTACGTGAAAGCCAACGGCGCCGCGCAAAAGCCCAGCGACCTGCTCAACCACGCCTGCCTGCGCCTGGTCAGCCCGGTGATCCCCCTGGAAAAATGGGCCTTCGACGGCCCGGAAGGCCAGGAAATGGTCACCATCAACAGCTCGCCGTTTCTGGTGAACTCCGCCGACGCGATGAAAACCGCGATCACCAGTGGCATGGGCGTGGGCGTGTTGCCGGTGTATGCGGCGATCGAAGGACTGCGCAACGGCACGCTGGTGCGGGTCATGCCGAACTACCGCTCGCAAGAGCTGAACCTGTATGCGATCTACCCGTCGCGGCAATATCTGGATGCGAAAATCAAAACGTGGGTCGAGTATTTGCGCGGCTCGTTGCCGGAGATTCTGGCGGCGCATCAGGCGGAATTGGCGGCCTACGAACTCAGCGGCAGCCTCGCCGGCGCGCGTGTCGCCAACTGATTTTCAACACACCACGAAACCCGTAGGAGCTGCCGCAGGCTGCGTTTTTTGATCTTGATGTTTAATCGCAGCCTACGGCAGAGCCTACAGAAACGGCGATTTCGCGGATGTTTCCGACAGGTTTTGCAGGTTGTCCGTCGGAAGTGCGCTGGCTAGGATTTGGGTGTCGCTGACGCATCAGCGACCGGGTCTGGAAAACCCGATTTCAACTACCAAAGCTCATGGCATACTGCGGCGCTTTTTAGCTCGCAATGTTATGGCGGCTGTGCGCGGGAGGCCCTAGGGCCTGCCGGTTTTGGTGAGTTGACCGGTTTTTCCAGTCCGCGCACAGCTGCCACCCTTTCGCCTGGAAAACGAAAAGTGGCAGCTTCAACTCAACTTGCCACGAGTATGTTTCCTATGTTCAAACCAACGCCTAATCCACCCGAAACCGACGACACCACCCCCTACGAATTCCCCGGTTCGAAGAAATTCCACGAAGCCGCCGAGCGCGCCCTCGACCACTACCTCAAACCCAACGCGTTAACCCTGCGCTTTCACAAACCCAGCACCATGTTCCAGGTCGCACCGGAACAGGACAGCGAAAGCCTGCTGGTCCACGCCTGCGAATCACTGGCACAAGCCAGCCTGATGACCAGCGACATCGCCGCCTACATCGACTTGCCGCAACGGCGCACGATTCTGGCGATTCAGCAGATCATCATGCTCGCTGAACTGGCGGTGAATCGGGTGCTGGATAACCACGAAATCTCCCAATCCCCGGCACACAGCTAAAAGCCCCTCACCCTAACCCTCTCCCGGAGGGAGAGGGGACTGACTGTGGTGTTTGGCAGAGTTACGCCGACGTGAAATACCGAGTCGAATACAAATTCTGAATCAGATCAAGAGCCCCTCACCCTAACCCTCTCCCGGAGGGAGAGGGGATTGACTGTGGTGTATGGCAGAGTTACGCCGACGTGAAATACCGAGTCGAATACAAATTCTGAATCAGATCAAGAGCCCCTCACCCTAGCCCTCTCCCAGAGGGAGAGGGGACTGACTGTGGTGTTTGGCAGAGTTACGCCGACGTGAAATACCGAGTCGAATACAAATTCTGAATCAGATCAAGAGCCCCTCACCCTAGCCCTCTCCCAGAGGGAGAGGGGACTGATCGCGGTGTTTGGGCGAGGTACGCCGACGTGCGATACCGAGTCGAACTCAGACTTTGAAAGCCCAAAAATCGGCTCCCTCTCCCTCGGGAGAGGGCTGGGGTGAGGGGCAGCAAACAACGCAAATCAAAAGCCGAACACCCGTGCTCTTCACCACTCAACAGGATGAGCGTTAGCTCGGCTGCAGCTCTTGATCTGTAAGGCGACGTCGGAAGGCTGAGTGGAGGGATTGATCCGGGCGTGGGAGCGCAGCGACCGTTTGGCGTAGCCAAACACAGCGGGAGTAGGTGCAGCGAAGCAAACCGGAGACGCTGCGCCCGGATCGATCCCGCAGCGAAGGAACCCCGAGCCCCAGCGAGCGGGCCGCACGTAGGAGCAAGCGTTTTTTGCTTACTTTTTTAGGCGTTTGTAAAAAAGTGAGTCGCCGTAAGGGCGAAACCGCCAGCCGCAGCCCCCGAAGCAACGGATATACACCCAAAAACCCAAAGAACATGGTCGGCCCAAAGGCCGCCAAGACACCCCAAAACAAAAATGTTAGCGTGCTTGGTATCAAGCCCGAACAAGAGCCAAAAACGATGAAAAAAACTGTCCTGGCCTTCAGCCGCATCACCCCGCCCATGATCGAACGCCTGCAACAAGAATTCGACGTCATCGTCCCCAATCCAAAGGCCGGCGACATCAACGCCCAATTCAACGAAGCCCTGCCCCACGCCCACGGCCTCATCGGCGTCGGCCGCAAACTCGGCCGCGCACAACTGGAAAACGCCACAAAACTGGAAGTGGTCTCAAGCGTCTCCGTCGGCTACGACAACTACGACCTCGCCTACTTCAACGAACGCGGGATCATGCTCACCAACACCCCCGACGTGCTCACCGAAAGCACCGCCGACCTCGCCTTCGCCCTGATCATGAGCAGCGCCCGCCGCGTCGCCGAACTCGACGCCTGGACCAAGGCCGGCCAATGGCAAGCCAGCGTCGGCGCGCCACTGTTCGGCTGTGACGTCCACGGCAAAACCCTCGGCATCGTCGGCATGGGCAACATCGGCGCCGCCGTCGCCCGCCGTGGCCACTTCGGTTTCAACATGCCGATTATCTACAGTGGCAACAGCCGCAAGACCGAACTCGAAGAACAACTCGGCGCGCAATTTCGCAGCCTCGATCAACTGCTCGCCGAGGCCGATTTCGTCTGCCTGGTAGTGCCGCTCAGCGACAAGACCCGCCACCTCATCAGCCATCGCGAACTGGCCTTGATGAAACCCGACGCGATTCTGGTCAACATCTCTCGTGGCCCGGTCGTCGATGAACCGGCGTTGATCGAAGCCCTGCAAAACAAACGCATTCGTGGCGCTGGTCTCGACGTCTACGAAAAAGAACCGCTGGCCGAATCGCCGCTGTTCCAGTTGAGTAACGCCGTGACCCTGCCGCACATCGGCTCGGCGACGAATGAAACCCGCGAAGCCATGGCCAATCGCGCCCTCGCCAACCTGCGCAGCGCCCTGCTCGGCGAACGCCCGCAGGATCTGGTCAACCCGCAAGTCTGGCGCGGATAAAAAAATATGGGCAAGTGCAACATCGCACTTGCCCGTTAGTTATTGCCATACACAACTTGAAATTGAACAACAAACCAATTCAAACAACAGCGTTATAAGCTCTGCCTGGCTGCCGAATAATCGACAAGCGCTATGGAGAGCCAAAACCTTGAACACCCTGACCACCGACAAACTTATCCGTTACAGCAAAGTTATATTGATGGCCTACATCAGTTTCTTTGGCCTGTTGGTGATGATCCACAACTTCACCGACTATGACTCAAACTACACTTACGTGGCCCATATCCTGAGCATGGACACCACCACTGCCAGCGAAACCATCAAGTATCGGGCCATCGAGTCGCCGATGATTCATCACCGGATTTACTGGTTCATCATTACTTTGGAAGTCACCTACACCGTGCTATGCCTGATGGGTACCTATCAGTTGTTGCGCCATATCAATGCCCCTGCCGAGGTATTCCATGAGGCAAAGAAGTTCTCGATCATGGGCATACTCGCGGCCATCTTCATTTATTACGTGTGCTTGCAAACCGTGGGTGTGGAATGGTTCGACATGGACACTTCGCAATCATGGAATGCCAAGGACTGGGCACGGCATATCGTTGACTTCATCTTCCCGGTGATGATTTACATCACCTTGAAAGTCGAGCGCTGACGTTCAGCGCTCGTTTATTTCAAGCCAACTTTCCCTGTACTGGCGGCACCACTGCTTTCGGTTTACGAAACACCAGCACATTGCCCAGCATCACTAACACCAGACCGACCAGCGCCGGCGCTGTCCATTGGTACCCTTCAGCAAACGCCGAAACGTTGAGCGCCACCACCGGAAACAGCACCGTGCAGTAAGCCGCACGCTCCGGCCCCATGCGCCCGACCAGCGTCAGATACGCGGTGAAACCAATGACGGAACCGGGGATCACCAGATACAGCAGCGCACCGACGTAACGCGGGCTCCAGTCCATGTCGAATGGAATGCCTTTGACCAGGCACCACACCGACAACATCGCTGCGCCATAGGCCATGCCCCAAGCGTTGGTAGTCAGCGGTTTGAGACCGGCCTTCTGCTGCACACTCGAGAGCATGTTGCCCGCCGAGAAACACAAGGTGCCGCACAAGGCCAGGCCGAGTCCCAGCAAGGTTTGCGGGCTGGCGTGATGCCCGGCCAGTTCCGGCCAGAACAACATGCCCAGGCCGAACAGCCCCAGCGCACCGCCCATCAGCACATTGCGCGCGATGCGCTGGCCAAAGAACACCCGCGCATTCAGCGCGTTCCACAGCGTCGCGGTGGAAAACGCCACCGCGACCAGACCGCTGGGGATCCACTGACTGGCGGTCAGGAAACACATGAAGTTGACGCAAAACAGGCACAGACCCTGAGCCACGCAGATCAGATGCCCGCGGCGGTTCATCGGCTGCAAGCGACGGCTGAGCAGCAACAGCGCAAACAGCACCAGCGCGGCGAGACCGAAGCGATAGACGATCGACACCGGAATCGCCACCACGCCAAGCTGCCATTTCAGGGCAATCCAAGTGGTGCCCCAGATCAGCACGGTCAGCAAATACAACGACAGGTTCATGGCAGACACTCCTCGGTAGGCCTTGAGTGTCCGTCCGGGTCAGGCTTGTGCGCTTGCAGATTCTTGCGCTTTTGTCTGGCGGCAGGCTGGCAGCGCGGTGTCTACGGAGTAGGATGCAAGGCGTTGAAGAGAACCGACCATGGCCGCCATCGATACCCTGCAAGTCTTTCAAGCGTTGAACAGCTCGCCGAACGCACGCCTGGTGCACAGCGCCGAGCTCGGTGACGGCTTGTCTGCCGCTTTGTGGACCAACCACCACGATGCGCAGGATTATGAGGCGCCAAGCCACCACACGTTGTCCTGCTACATCGCCGGTGGCACCGGCACCTTTCGTCGCGATCAACCCGGGCAAAAAGGCGGGCCGGACAAGTTGTGCATCCTGCCGGCCGATCATGAATCGGGCTGGGTGATCAACGGTGATATTCGCTTGGCGCACCTGTATTTCAGCGCCGAACAATTCGCCCTCGGTTGCGTCACGCTGCTCGATCGCGAACCCCGCGAGATGCAGTTGCGCGAGCAGACCTTTCTCGAAGACGCGCAACAGGCGCAACGCTTCCGGCAGTTGCTGACGCTGAATTGGGACGAGCCAGCCGAGCGTCTGCTAACCAGCAGCCTCGCCCATGAGTTGATCAGCCACACTTTGCTCAGTCAGGTCGGCGCGCGTCAGGGTTTGCGATTGAAGGGCGGACTGGCACCACACCAGCGTCGGCAACTGGTGGAGTTCATCGACAACCAGTTGGCCGAGCCGATCAGCCTCGGTCAACTGGCCGGATTGTGTGCGCTGTCGGAATACCACTTTGCGCGGATGTTTCGTACCAGTTTCGGCCTGCCGCCGCATCAATATGTGCTGGCGCGGCGCCTGAGCCGGGCGCGGGAGTTGTTGCGCGGCACGGCGTTGCCGTTGGGTGAGATTGCGCTGACGTGCGGGTTTGCCAGCGCGAGTCATTTCACCAATCGGTTCAAGCAGATTTTGGGAGGAACACCTGGCGAGTATCGACAGGCGTTTTTACGATGACTTATTCCGCAATTACTCAAAGCTCTGCCATCGCCACAGCTCAAACGAATCAATATACGGTGTCCCAAAATAGACCCTATAGTAGATAGAAACACGCGCAATACTCGCTATTTCTTTGTCCAGCAGGGGTACCTGATAATCGATCCACCCGAGCTTGTTTTCGAAGCGTTTCAACACGTTTCCAGATGGTTCGTAAAACTCGATATGCGATACATTCTGGGTCGCAAAAACATCTAATGCAAAGCGCAAACGGTGAACTTTTTCAGGTTTCAGAACAATCCGAAGTTCGGCAGAATCATTTTCATTCTGGTGGTCACCGCTGCATTGAATCCCGGTCCCCTCGAACTGACCCTCCACATAACGCTGATCCGACTCAAACAAAATCGTCGACATAGAAGCGCCGTTTTCGCCACCGAGCGTTTGTAGAGAAAAATGTTCAAGATCCAGACTCGAAAATCTCTCCGGTGAATCAGGCTTCACACCGTTGAAGTCTTCTTTCGCAATGAGCTTTAAAAAATAACCCTCGGCTCCAGCTACATGGTCATTTGACATGGCAATACTCTCTTCCAAAGACATTGAGAAGACAGTACACATTTAAATCCTCCCCAAAGCACCTGTCATAACTGACAGGCACTTAGATCGTTTTACAATTACCATGCAGTAGCTGAGAACGAAAATACCTATAAGGGGCCGCCGAAAAGCGCATTAACTTCACTGTTCTCAAAACTCCAAGGTACTCGACAACGAAACCTGCCTCGCATCCCCCATCGACACAAAGAACCGGCTCGCCGCCGAGGTGTAGTACGTGCGATCAAACAGGTTCTTCACATTCAGCTGAAACTTGACCTTCTGCCCCTCAACCCTGGTGTCGTAAGTGGCAAACGCATCCGCCACGGTATAACTCGGCAGATCAAAATCATTCACCGCGTTACCCGCACGCTCACCGACATAACGCGCCCCGGCGCCGACACGCAGCTGGTCGCCGCCGATCACACTGCCGAAGTCATACACCGCCGACAACGAACCGGAATTCTTCGCCACGTTTTGCAGGCGCTTGCCTTTGTAGTCCGGGTCTTCGGTCACTTCGGCATCGGTGTAGGCGTAGCTGCCAATCATGCTCCAGTGGTCGCTCAACTGACCGGTCAGGTCCATTTCCAGACCGCGCGAACGCACCTCACCGGCCGCACTGTAAATCGTCGTCGGGCCTTCGGAATTGGCCACCAGCACGTTGCGTTTCTTGATGTCGAACAATGCGATGTTGCCGGTGACACGCCCCGGCATGTCCAGCCGCGCACCCAGCTCCCACGACTTGGCTTCTTCCGGGGCGATGCTGCCGTCGAGCACGGTGCTGCTGCCACTCAGCGGGGCGATGGTCGAGTTGGGTTTGAACGATTCGGTGTAGCTGCCGTAGAACGACAAGGCGTCGGTGTAGCGATACACCAGACCTGCGCGCGGGACGAACTTCTGGCCGTTGCTGTCGGTGTTGGCCTTGAACGGCACGCCTTTGCCGGCGTACTGGTCGTATTCCTGGAAGCGCCCGCCGGCGACCAGAATCCACTGCTCGTTGAGGTGAATCGAGTCCTGCAGGAACACCGAATCGCTGCGCAGTTCATCGGTCTGCGCGCTGTCGGGAGCGCTGACCGTCGTACCGGCGACCTCGCGGCCGTACACCGGATTGAGGTAGCTGAAGGTGGTCAGGCTTTTCTGGCGGATCAAGTCCTCGCGGTAGATCTTGCGGTACTCGTCATCGACGCCGAACACCAGGTCATGCTGCATGCCCAGCACATTGACCTTGCCTTCGAGGCTGGCAGTGGTGAAACGGTCGGTGCTGATCGCGTTCTGGGTGCCGTCCATGCTGCGGGTCAGCGTGCCCTTTTTGGTGTCGATGGCGGTCACGCGGACCTGGCTGGCGTCGTAGGTTTCGCGGTTCCAGCTGTAGCCGAAGTGGGCTTTCCAGTCGTCGTTGAGCTCGTGATCGGCTTCAAAGTGATACAGGTCCGAACGGCCTTCCATGTTGTTGAACGGTTCGTCGAGGCGTTCTTTGCGCGAGATGTCCAGCGGATGATTGGTGCGCGGATCGATCAGCGTGCCACGGTCGAACGGCGTGAGAAATTCGCGGTGTTCGTAGGCGAACAACAGCTTGGTGCTCTCGCCGAACCAAGCCAGCGACGGGGCGATCAGGGTTTCACGGTGGGTGCCGAAGTTGCGCCAGTAATCTTCGTCTTCGTGGTCGAGCACCATGCGATAGGCCAGCCCGGAATCGCCCAACGGGCCGGTGCTGTCGAAGGTGCCACCGCTGCCGTTCTTGCCGTCACCGTAAGTCGAACCGCGCAAGGTCAGCGCATTGTATTGAGTAAGTTCAGGCTTCTTGCTGACCAGGTTGACCACGCCACCCGGGTCTTGAATCCCGTAGAGCAACGAGGCCGGGCCTTTGAGCACTTCAACCCGATCGACCGTGGCGTTCATGCCACGGCCCTGCACGATCGGCATGCCGTCGCGCATGATCGAGCCATTACGGTTGTCACCGAAACCGCGCGTCATCACCGAATCCTGAGTGCTACCCAAAGTATTGCCCTGGGTGATGCCACTGACGTTGGCCAGTGCGTCATCCAGATTGCGCGGCGCCTGATCGCGGATGACTTGCGCCGGGATGACATTGACGGTTTGCGGGACTTCCTGAAGCGAAGCTGAGGAGCGCATCACCGAACTGGTCTCCGGTGGCTGGTAGCTCATCGATTCATCGCGGGTCGAGGTGATGGTCGTGGCGCCGAGATTCAGCGCACCTTCAGTAGGCTGAGGCTCCAGCGCCAGCGTGTGGCTATCGGTGCGGCGGAAGTTGAGGCCAGAGCCACTGAGCAAGCGTTGCAGTGCCTGCTCGGCACTCATCTGGCCATTGACGGCAGGAGCTGTCAGGCCGTAGGGCGCTTCGTCGGTGTAGACCACGCTTTGCCCGGTGACGCGGCTGAAGTCGCTCAAGGCTTGCGGCAGCGGTTTGGCGACCAGGGAAAAGTTGAACTGCTTTTGCGCCTGGCTGCTGATGGTTTCAGCGGCGAGCGCGACGCTCAGCGGCAACAGCGCCAATGCCGAAAAGCTCAGTGCCGAAACGCCTAACCATTGTTTGACCGAACCCGATTTTGCCCTGGACTTCATTGCTCAATGACCTGTGTAGAACCGCAACGGATGCGAATGACTCGCAGTTTCAGTCACTACACGGATGGGGCTGAGGTTTACCTCACCAACATTTGAAAATTATTTTTTGTGGTGTTCGATCGGGTTCCATCGCGAGCAGGCTCACTCCTACATTTGGAATGCGTTCCCCTGTGGGAGCGAGCCTGCTCGCGAAGAGGCCAGCAGCCTCAACGCAAAATAATCAGATGACCCAACACCTGATGCTGCTCAAACCCCATCACCCCTTGCAGCGAACTCAACACGGCCTGCGGATCCTTGCTCGGAAAACTGCCACTGACCTTGCGCGCCGCCAGCTCATCGTTGAGCAACACAATCCGCCCGGGGTAATAACGGCGCAAATCCTCCACCACATCAGCCAGTGTCGACTTGTAATAAGTCAGCCAGCCCTGACGCCAGGCCAACTGCGTCTCACTGTCCACCGTATGCAGTTTTTCTGCCGTACCGTCACCGTAAGCGACCTGCTGCCCGGCCGTAAGAATTTGCTGCTCAGCATCACGATCCGCCGTCACACCAACGCGCCCCGACAACACCGTAACCTGCGCACCGTGAGGTTGCAGGCGCACTTCGAATTGCGTGCCGAGCACCCGCGCCTCACCCTGCTCCGCCGCAACCACAAACGGATCCCCCGTATGTGTGACGCTGAAGAAACCGGCACCGCGACGCAATTGCACATGCCGCTCGCCATGACTGAAATCCACGGCAATCGCACTGTCGCCATCCAGCGTCACTTGCGATTGATCGGCCAGTGTCACCGTGCGGATCTCACCGGGTGCCGAGACATAATCGGCGCCCAGATCATCGATCCAGCGCTGCGGCTGCCAACGGGTGCCAAGGCTGACCATCAGCAACAGACACGCGGCCATCGCCAGCGCGCCCGACCAGCGCAAAACGGGCAAACGACGCGGGCGGTCCATCGCATGAAGGTAACCCTGCAACGCGAAGGCTTCTTCATCGGCCAATGTTCGCGCCGGGCCTTCACTCAACTCCCACACAACCTGAGCCTGTGCGTAAGCTTCGGCGTGCGCCGGATCGGCCCGCAGCCATTGGCTGAAGGTCAGTTGATCGCCGGCACTCGGCCGATCATGCAGCAGGCTCAACCAGGCAAACGCGGCCTGCTCTTGCGCGGGCGTGGGGATAACGGAATCGGCGGGCTTCACGGTGCTTTCCCTGGCAGGCGTGGCGCGGGTTCGCGCAGGCTGGCCTTGCAGGCCTCGAGGGCGCGCATCATATGTTTTTCCACGGCACTTTGGGACAGGCCCATGGCTTTGGCGATTTCCGCATACTTGCGGCCGTGAATGCGATTGAGCAAAAAGATTTGCCGGGTGCGCTCGGGCAAGGCGCGCAACGCCGCTTCGACATGTTTCAGATCATTGCCCGCTTCCAGCGCCGCTTGCGGTTCGCTGCCGTGGCTGTGCGGCGCGTCCGGTTGCCAACCTTCGTTGACCCGCGTGCGCGTGCCTTCGCTGCGCAGATGATCGATGGCGATGTTGCCGGCGCAGCGCAACAGATAGGTACTGAGCTCTTCGACCTGCACCAGCGGCCGCCGCCAGAAACGCAGAAACAGATCCTGCACCAGGTCCGCCGCCGTCGCCCGACAACCGACGCGCCGGTTCACCAGCGCTTCCATTTGCGAACGCTGGGACAGGAACACCTGAAGAAAATGCGCACGCGCGCCCCGCGGCTCGTCGTCGCGGGATTCCGGCGGCAGACCGATCAGCACTTCAGCACTGCGCCCATGCGGCGACCGGGCTGGCCAGCAGACTGACCCCGGCCAGCGCCAATACGAAACGCGGGCGATACGGCAGCAACAAGACCAACGCCAAGGCGCTGAGCATCAGCACGGCGAACCAGTCGACCAGGCCGAAGCTCCAGCCGTTGGCCTTCACCGCCGCCCAAAGCGACAAACACAGCAATAACCATCCGCCGACTTTCAGGCCCTGACGGCGACGCGTGGACGGTTTGTGACCGAGCAATTCATCGTGGTGGCGAGGCATCGACAGGCACAACGCGGTGAATCCGGTGTAGGTGAGCAACAAGGGCAAGAGCATCAGTTCGCCCCTTGTTCAAGGGTGATCGGCCGGGCCTGTTCGCGGCGGGGCTTTTTAATGCTGACGGTGCTGCCGGCACGCTGCATTTTCCACGCGGCCCAAGCCAGGAAGAAACCGGTTGCGAGGCACGTCAGATCAAACCCGGCTAACGCCCAATCACCCTGCATCAGGCTGACGGCGAGATTCCACGGGGTGGTCAGCGCATTGACCAGCGGCACCGCGACAAACAGCGCGGCGCTCAGGGTGAGTTGCTCAACCCAGGCCTTTCGTCCCGGACGCAGCAGCGCGTGCAGCACACTCAAAGCCCAAGCGATAAAGAACGCATTCACCTCCCAATCTGCGCGCTCGGCAAAGCTCACTGACAACAGTCGATTAGCCAGGAAAAATACAGCCACCGCCGCAACCAAGCCGGCCATGCTGGCGATGTTCAGCACTTCAACCAACCGCAGCTCGAACGGCATCAGGCCGCTCTTGGCGTGTTTGAGTTGACGCTTGCCCAACCAGATCACCAGCCCGGTGCCGATCATCGCCGTGCCGGCCAATCCGCAAATGAAATACAGCCAACGCAGGAGCGGCCCGGCGAAGTGGCCCATGTGCAAGCCATAGAACGCACCACCCACCGCCATCGCCATTGGCTGCTCCGGTGTGCTGCCGAGCATTTGCCCGGTCACCCCGTTGAAGGTCACGGCGCGGCCGAAATCATGCACCACACGGTCGCCCGCACGGGACAGCACCACCGTGGCATTGGCATCCCCCGGATTGCTCACTGACAGACGCGCCGTGTGGCCGCCCGACCACTGCTCGCTGGCCTTGCTCAACAGCGGCGCCATGGCCGCCAACGGTGCCGCGCTGTCGGCGCGTTCGGGCGTTTTCGAGGCGGGGAAAACTTCGTCATAAAACGTGCGCACGTCACTGCCGTACGACGCGACGATGCTCGCCGGCATGACCATCGACATGAAAATCACCAGGCTGCTGTAGGTGATCATCAAATGAAACGGCAACACCAGCACACCCACCGCGTTATGCCCGTCGAGCCAGGAGCGCTGCCCCTTGCGCGGGCGGAAGGTGAAGAAGTCCTTGAAGATTTTCTTGTGGGTGATGATCCCGGTGATCAGCGTAACGAACATCACCATCGCGGCAATCGTCGCCAGCCAGCGGCCCCACGGATAGGGCATTTGCAACTGGAAGTGGAAGCGATAGAAGAACTCGCCGCCCATGCTGTCGCGGCCCTGCACTTCGGCGCCGGTCTGCGCGTCGAGGGTTTTCGACTCGAAGCGCCCGCGCTCACCGGGATTGGCCGGCACTGGCTGCCAGCGCACGGTCAGGCCGGGATCTCGGGCATCAGGCAAATCGATCAGCCAGCGTGAGGCGCCGGCCGCGTGTTGCTGCAGATAATCCTGGGCCAGCGTCAGGCTCGTCTCGGCACTCACCGATCGCGCGGGGATTTCCGGCTGCATCCAGTGGCTGATCTCATCTTTGAAATAGGCCAGCGTCCCGGTCAGGAAAATCGCGAACAGCAACCAGCCGAACAGCAGTCCGGCCCAGGTGTGCAGCCAGGCCATCGCCTGACGAAAGCCCTCTTTCATGCCAGGCCCAATCCACGTGCTGCGCCAGAGATGGTCGCCAGAATCACGCTTGGCACCAGCAAACCGACCCAGGCCGACCACGCCGTACGACAGGCGAAACACCAGAGCACCGCCACCAGATAGACCAGAAAGGAAATGGTCATGCCGGTCACCACCGCTTCGGCGCGGCTCAACGGCAGCCACAGCGTCAGGGTGACACTGGCCAGCGCCGCGACGAGATAGCCGCCAAACACCGCCGCCAACACCCGTGAGGTGACGGCCAGACGATAAGACATGGGAAGTGTGGCGAGCTTGCCTTTCATGTTTCGACCCTGAAACGAAAAACGTCCGGCCGATCAGCCGAACCTACAGGCGAGCAATATTAATGATAAATATTCTCATACGCAAAAGCATCTGATTGCCGGTAAAGCGTTTCGCCCCTTACAATGCGAACAGTTCTTGTTCTCTAACGCATACTCTCTACCGCGCCACCAAGCGCCCGGAGTAATACCGTTGTCGTCCGCCCATCCCGTCGAATCGCTCTATCAGGCCCATCACGGCTGGCTCACCGGCTGGCTGCGGCGCAGACTCGGCTGCCCGGACAGCGCAGCGGATCTGGCGCAGGACACGTTTATCAAGGTGCTGACCGCCCGCGAACCGCCGATGATCATCGAGCCACGCGCCTTTCTGACGACGTTGGCCAAGCGCGTTCTGTTCAATCATTACCGCCGTCAGGATGTCGAACGCGCTTACCTCGACACCTTGGCGCAGATGCCGGACATGGTCGCGCCGTCGGAAGAAGACAAGGCGATCATCTTGCAAACCCTGATGGAGCTGGATGAATTGCTCGACGGTTTGCCGCGTCAGGTCAAACGCGCCTTTTTGCTGGCGCAGGTCGATGGCCTGACGTATCCACAGATCGCCGCTGAACTCGACATCTCTGTGGCCACGGTCAAACGTCACCTGAACAAAGCTGCCATGCGCTGCTACTTCGCCTTATGAACCGCGTGCCGGATTTCTCCTCCCAAGTGGCTGAACAGGCCGTGCATTGGCTGATGGAAATGCAGCAGGGCACGCTCTCCCCGCGCCAGCAACAGGCCTGGCAACAATGGCTGGAGGCACACAGCGAACACCGCCGGGCGTGGGAGCATATTCAGCGGGTCAATCAGCGTCTGCGCGGTGTGTCGTCGCCGCTGGCACACGCGGCGTTGAACGGGCCGAAGTCCGGCAGTCGTCGTCAGGCACTGAAACTTTTGCTGATTCTTGGCGCGGGCACGGCGGTCACTTGGGGCATGCGCGAGCACAATCCTGTGCCGTCGCTGCTCGCTGATTACCGCAGCCCGCTGGGGCAGCGACGCAAAATTTCCCTGGGTGGCGGTGATAAGTTGCAACTCAATACCGCCAGTGCCGTGGACGTCGACGGTGCGCAGCGATTGATCCGCTTGCTCGAAGGCGAAATCCTCCTGACGGCCGCGCAATCTTTCGAAGTGCGCACGGCTCAGGGCCTTCTGAAAACCCAAGGCGCGCGCCTCAATGTGCGTCAGTTTGCCGATCGCACGCAGATTGCGCTGTTCGAAGGTCGCGTCGAACTGAGCGGTAATGGACGCGCGCCGATGTTGCTGCCGGTCGCGCGTCAGCTCAGCTTCACCTCGGCATCGGTCAGCGAGGCCAAACCGCTGGACGCGAACAGCGGCGCCTGGGCCGACGGCATGCTGGTGGCGGCGCACATGCGCTTGGGCGACTTCCTCGATGAACTCGGCCGCTATCGTCGCGGCCAGCTCAATTGCGACCGGAACGTTGCCGACCTGTTGATTTCCGGAACTTACCCGCTGGACGACAGCGAGCGGATTCTTGATCTGCTGGAAATCAGTTTGCCGGTGAAGGTGAGGCGCTTTACCCGCTACTGGGTGACCGTCGAAGCGCGGGTCTGAAAAAACTCAAAAATAAATGAGCCGTTTTTCAGATCTGGCGTGACAGAGAAGGAAAGCCCCCTTGATTCAACCTTCTCAGGATCATCCACCATGCACCCCACCCGCCTCACGCCACTGGCCCGCAGCCTGCGCAATCTCGTCCTCGGCGCCAGTCTGAGTTTCAGCGCCCTGCCCGCCGCACTGGCCGCTGAAGCCAAGGCTTATCACATCGCGCCGTCGTCGCTGGAAAACGCCCTCAACCAGTTTGGCCGTGAAGCGGGCGTGCTGATTTCGTTTGGTTCGCAAGTCACCAGCGGCGTGCAAAGCCGTGGCCTGGAAGGCAGTTACACCGCAGAACAAGGTTTGAACGCATTGCTCGAAGGCAGCGGTCTGCAAGCACGCGCCGAGGGCAACAATGCGTTCAGCCTGCAACCGGTGGCGGATGCCGCGCTAGAGCTGGACACCTCGACTGTCGTCGGCGACTGGCTCGGCGATGCTGCGCAGATCAATGTGTTCGAACATCCCGGTGCGCGCGATGTGATCCGCCGCGAAGAGTTCGAGCGTCAGGGCGCGACGCAGGCGCGCGATGTGCTCAACCGCATCCCCGGCGTCAACGCCCCGGAAAACAACGGCACCGGCAGCCATGACATGGCGCTGAACTTCGGCATTCGCGGTTTGAATCCGCGACTGGCCGCGCGCTCGACGGTGTTGATGGATGGCATCCCGGTGCCGTTCGCGCCTTATGGCCAACCGCAGTTGTCGTTCGCGCCGATCAGCATGGGCAACATGGATGCCGTGGACGTGGTGCGCGGCGGTGGCGCCGTGCGTTATGGTCCGCAGAACGTCGGCGGCGTGGTCAACTTCGTTACCCGGGCGATTCCTGACGAGCCAACGGTCAAGGGTGGCTTCCAGACGGAAACCAGCCCATCGTCGAGCCACGACGGCTTCAAGACCAGCGCCAACCTGCTGGCCGGCGGCACTAACGCCAATGGCCTCGGCGGTGCGTTGCTCTACTCCGGGACGCGCGGCGGCGACTGGCGCGAACACAGCGACACTGAAATCGACGACCTGATCCTCAAGGGCAAATACCAGCTCGACGAAGCCAATAGCTTCAACGCCATGGCCCAGTATTACGAAGGCAAGGCTGACATGCCCGGCGGTCTGAACGTGGCCGATTACGACGCCGATCCGTATCAATCGACGCGCCCGAAGGACCAGTTCTGGGGCCGCCGCACGATGTTCAATTTCGGCTATCGCTATCAGGAAGATCGCCGCGAATTCACCGCCAACACGTTCTTCACCAAGACCTTGCGCAGCGGTTATCTCGATCAGGGCACCTTCCTCTCGCTGTCACCGCGCGAGTATTGGGTGCGTGGCACTGGAAACCCGATTCGCCCAAGGTTTCGACCTCGGCCCGACCAGCCATGAAGTCGGCGTCGGCTATCGCTACATCAACGAGGCCGGTCACGAACTGCGCTATCGCACACCGATCAGCAGCAACCAATACCCGACCACCGCCAGCCGCAACGACCGCGACACCCGTGGCGGCACCGAGGCCAATGCGTTCTTCGTCGACGACCGCATCGACATCGGCAAATGGACGATCACCCCGGGCGTGCGCTACGAAATGATCGAATCGCAGCAGACCAACAACCTGACCAACGTCAAATACAAGGGCGACTACAACACCGCACTGCCAGCGTTGAACGTGCTCTATCACCTGACCGACAGCTGGAACCTCTACGCCAACACCGAAGGCTCCTTCGGCAGTGTGCAATACAGCCAGATGCCCAACCGGGTGACCAGCGGCGAAGTAAAACCGGAGAAGGCCCGCACCTGGGAACTCGGCACGCGCTATGACAACGGCGCGTTGCGCGCGGAGATCGGCGCGTTCCTGATCAACTTCGACAACCAGTACGAAAGCAACCAGACCAACGACTCGGTAATTGCCCGAGGCGAAACCCGCCATCAAGGGATCGAAACCAGCGTCAATTACGCGCTGGATGACTTGAGCCCGGCGCTGGCCGGTTTCGATGTCTACGCCACTTACGCTTATGTTGACGCGACTATCCGCGAAGATGGACCGAACAAGGGCAACCGCGTGCCGTTCTCGTCGAAACACAAAGGCACGATTGGTGTGGGTTACAGCGAAGGACCGTGGAAGCTTAATCTCGACAGCAGCTTCCAGAGCGACCAGTTCGCCGACAACGCCAACACCTCGAAGGAAAGCGCCGATGGCAGCACCGGCAAGATCCCCGGTTACATGCTGTTCAGCAGCCGCGCCGGGTATGACTTCGGTCCGCAGTTGTCGGACTTGAATGTGGCGGTGGGCGTGAAGAACATTTTCAACACGCAGTACTTCACGCGCTCGTTTGATGACAACAACAAGGGCAAGTATGTGGGTGAGCCGCGTACGGTTTATGTGCAGACTTCTGTGGCGTTCTGAGGATTGAGAAGCCCTCATCGGAACGCCGCCCGCCTAGCCCTCTCCCTGAGGGAGAGGGGACTGATTGGGGGATGCTTGCGAGGTACGGCGACCTGAACGTGCTGTGCCGAATCCATAATCGACTCGACCTGAAACCGCTTTGCCGAATCCATAATCGGCTCGGTCTTTCAGGTCGACGTACCTCTTCAGACACCTCGGTCGGCCCCCTCTCCCTCCGGGAGAGGGCTGGGGTGAGGGTCAGCGGGTCATGGTCTACAGTAAAATTTCAAACCAACTTCACAAGGATCGTGAAGCATGCAAACTCGCCCCAGCCTCGCCCAATTCGCCCGCCAGTTACGCGTTAACCAAACCGACTGTGAACACCTGCTCTGGCAAAAACTCCGCTCCCGCCAGATCGCCAATCTGAAGTTTCGTCGCCAGTTTCCCTGTCCGCCTTACGTGCTGGATTTTTACTGTGCGGAGTTGAAATTGGCGATTGAGCTGGATGGCGGTCAGCATTACGAAACGTCGGGACTGATTCATGACCAGCGTCGGACGCGCTATCTGAATCAAAAGGGTATTGAAGTCGTGCGCTTCAGTAATCTCGAGGTGATCCAGCAGATGGACGATGTGCTGGAGCAGATCATAAGAATTGCGGCGAATCGAAAAATGCCCTCACCCTAACCCTCTCCCAGAGGGAGAGGGGACTGACCGGGGGATGCTTGCGAGCTACGCCGACCTGATTCTGCTTTGCCGAATCCATAATCACTCGGTCTTTCAGGTCGACGTACCTCTTCAGACACCTCGGTCGGCCCTCTCCCGGAGAGAGGGGGGACTGATTGCGGGATGCTTCAGAAATACATCAACCTGAAGTGCTTTGCCGAATCCATAGTCGACGCTGTCTTTCAGGTCGATGTAACCCGCAACACACCTCGGTCGGCCCCCTCTCCCGGAGGGAGAGGGCTGGGGTGAGGGGCCGCGCTCTTGTGCCTTGCGCAAAAATCCGCCACAAACAAAAAACGGGCCTGCATTCGCAGGCCCGTTCTCATTGGCTGGCTTATAAAATCAGCGCATCAACTGTTGATCGCTGCCTGTTCATTCTCAAGAAATTCTTCCTCCAGCAGAGCGTCATTCGCCTTGCTAAATGGCACCACAGCGGCACGTGGTTTACCTCGCAGTTTGCCGAAAAGATGCTCCAGGGCGTGCTCGAGTTTTTCGGCAGCGCCGTCGATTGCCTGTTCCAGCGAATCGGCCTTGTGGGTCACGGAAATCGGTTGATGGCCTTTTGGCCGCGCTTCCAGTTGGCAGCGCAAGTCATGGGGACCTGGTTTGTCACCGTTCTCGTCGCTCAGGTGGACTTCGACACGGGTCAGGTCTTCTTCATAACGTTCGAGCGTGCTCTCAATGGTTGTACGTACCCACTCCTCCAGTCGTTGACTACTTTGAATATGGTTATCGCTGTTGACTTGGATTTGCATAGTTCATCCCTTATTTCAGCTAGCTCGTGAGAGGCCTTGAGTTGAATTTCCTGACCTCCTGGTTACAACAATCGGCCCGACTGCCGAACATTTCAACCCCTGAAAAAAGATAAATATTCATTCGCAAAAAAAGCCGGACAACCGGGCAAAGCACTGGTAAGGTCGGGAGTTGGGTCGCTTGGCAATGTTGCAAAATTTGCTCACAACTGCCCGTCGTTCAACGGGTGCAAACTGCGAAATATCCCCGCCTCCTCGACCAGCCAATCATGCACCGCACGCACACCCGGATGGCTTAAAGCCCCCGGTGCATAGAGCAACACATAGCGTTTGTGATTAGGCACCGACAGGCCAAACGGCACAATCAACGTCCCTCGCTCCAATTCATCGTTAAGCAAGGTGCGGCGGGCAATCGCCACGCCCATGCCGGCAATCGCCGCTTCGATGGTCAGATGATTGCGATTGAAGGTATGCCCACGCCGTACGTCGGCGCCCTCAAAACCAATCGCGTTCAAATAGAATTCCCATTCCGCGTATTCATAACTGCCACGCCAGGCGGTGATGTCGTGCAGTACCGGGAAATGCACCAGATCCGCCGGTCCGTGCAACGGTGGTCGCCCGCGCAACAGGCTCGGTGCGCACACCGGGAAAATCTGCTCGTCGAGCAAGGCTGTGGATAACAATCCCGGGTAGCTGCCGTCGTTCAAATCGATCGCCAGATCAAAATCGCCTTCGTGCAAGGGCACGCTGCTGTCCTCTGCCACCAAGCGCAACTGAATGTCCGGATAGCGTTGCTGCAGGCGCGGCAAGCGCGGCGTCAGCCACTTGCTGAGAAACGACGGAATCGAGCGCACACGCAAAATCCCGCTGATCATCCCGGCGTCCAGTCGACGTAGTTCGGCATCAATGCTGCCATACGCCTCGTTGACCGTGATAGCCAGCCGCTGCCCCTCCGCACTCAGCTCCACACCACGCGCCCGCCGATGAAACAAACGGAAACCAAGTCGTTCTTCAAGTTGACGAATTTGCTGACTGACCGCCCCCGGGGTGATGTGCAGTTCTTCGGCGCAACGGGTGAACGACAGGTGCCGCGCGGCACAGGAAAACACCTGCAGCCAGACATAGGTCTGGGCATGCAATTGACGGCTCATCGTTTAGTCCTGCTAAAGGCTTACTTAGGAAGTTTCGTTAGTCACGTTGGACCGAGGTAGGCAGTATCGCCGACATTGCGCTTGTCCTACAAAAAATGGCAGCGATTCCTACTCCATTGCTTGTAAGGGTTTAGCATGGCTATCAGTGTTTTCGATCTATTCAAAGTCGGCATCGGCCCGTCCAGTTCCCACACCGTAGGCCCGATGCGCGCCGCCGCGACCTTCGCTCAGGCGCTGATTGATCAACGTTTGTTGAACGATGTGCACCGTGTGGAAATCCGTTTATACGGCTCGCTGTCGGCCACCGGCGTCGGGCACGCCACCGACCGCGCGACAGTCATGGGCCTGATGGGCGAATGGCCGGACAGCATCGATCCGGCGACCATCGATCCACGTATCCAGCAACTGCGCGAGACAGGCCAACTGTCCCTCGCCGGTCAGAGAGAAATTGCCTTCGACTGGCAACGTGATCTCCTGCTGCTGGACGAGAGCCTGCCCTACCACCCCAACGCCATGTCGCTGACGGCCTTTGGCGAAACGGCCGAGCTGTTCGAGCAGACCTATTACTCGGTTGGCGGCGGTTTCATCATCGAAGCGGAAGAAGCCGAGTCCGGTGTCGCCCCGGCGAGTGAAGTGGTGTTGCCGTACGATTTCTCCAGCGCCGCCGAACTGCTATCGCTGTGCAAACAGCACAACCTGCGCGTGTCCGAACTGATGATGGCCAACGAACGCGCGTGGCGCACTGACGCGGAAATCCGCCAGGGCCTGCTGCACATTTGGTCGGTGATGCGCGAATGCGTCGAACAAGGCCTGCGCCACGAGGGGATTCTGCCCGGTGGTCTGAACGTGCCGCGCCGCGCCGCGAAATTGCATCGCAGCCTGTTGGAGATCGGCAAGCCGAACGTGATCAGTTCCACTCTGTCGGCAATGGAGTGGGTCAACCTGTTCGCCCTCGCCGTCAACGAAGAGAACGCCGCCGGCGGGCGCATGGTCACCGCACCGACCAACGGTGCAGCCGGAATCATCCCGGCCGTTCTGCACTACTACATGAAATTCAATCCGGACGCGTCTGACGATGATGTCGTCGCTTTCTTTCTGGGCGCGGCGGCTGTCGGCATTTTGTGTAAGAAAAATGCTTCGATCTCCGGCGCTGAAGTGGGCTGCCAGGGCGAAGTCGGTTCGGCCTGTGCGATGGCCGCTGCTGGCTTGGCCGACGTGCTCGGTGCCACCCCGGAACAACTGGAGAACGCCGCCGAAATCGGCCTGGAACACAACCTTGGCCTGACATGCGACCCGGTCGGCGGCCTCGTGCAGGTGCCGTGCATCGAGCGCAATGCCATCGCCGCCGTGAAAGCGATCAACGCCACGCAAATGGCCCTGCGCGGCGACGGCAAACACTTCATTTCCCTCGACCGGGTGATCCGCACCATGCGCGATACCGGCGCCGACATGCACGACAAATACAAAGAGACTTCACGGGGCGGCCTGGCTGTGAACTGGGTGGAATGCTGAGGCCCATTCCCTGACCGCCCCGGCAGGCCGCACGAAGCCGCCTGCCAACCGTGAGCCCGAGCAAAAATAATAACGAGGCGATACCGATGACCGATGTACGTACACCTGCTGCCGAAAGTCCCGCTGTAGACCGCACACGCAATGCAGAAACGGCCCACAAGGGCTGGAACAAATTCGACACCACCTGGATGCTCGGTCTGTACGGCACTGCGATCGGTGCTGGCACCTTGTTCCTGCCGATCAATGCCGGTGTCGGCGGTTTCTGGCCTTTGCTGATTCTCGCCGTACTGGCTTTCCCGATGACGTTTTTTGCCCACCGTGGGCTGACCCGTTTCGTGTTGTCCGGGCGCTCCGGGGACATCACCGAAGTGGTCGAAGAACACTTCGGCATCGGTGCCGGCAAGCTGATCACGCTCCTGTATTTCTTTGCAATCTTCCCGATTCTGCTGGTGTACAGCGTGGCGCTGACCAACACCCTGAGCAGTTTCCTCGAACACCAATTGCACATCGCTCCGCCACCACGGGCGATCCTCTCGCTGGTGTTGATCCTCGGTCTGATGACGATTGTGCGCTGTGGTCAAAGCGTCATCGTCAAAGCCATGAGCGTGCTGGTTTATCCATTTGTTGCCGCATTGCTGCTACTGGCGCTCAGCCTGATTCCAAACTGGAACGGTGCGTTTTTTGCCAGTGCCCAAGAAGCCATGCCAATGTCCGCTTTCTTCAAGACAATGTGGCTGGCGATTCCGGTGATGGTGTTTTCGTTCAACCATTCGCCGATCATTTCCGCGTTCGCGGTTGAGCAGAAACAACGTTACGGCGAGCAGGCAGAACGCAAAAGCAGCGGCATCCTCGCTATGGCTCACGGCATGATGGTCGTCACGGTGATGTTCTTCTGCTTCAGCTGTGTGCTGGCGCTGTCGCCGGCGGATCTGGCAGCGGCCAAGGCGCAGAACATTTCGATCCTGTCGTACCTGGCCAACCACTTTCAGACCCCGGTCATTGCTTACGCCGCGCCGCTGATTGCGCTGGTGGCGATCACCAAATCCTTCCTCGGCCACTACATCGGCGCCAGTGAAGGCTTCCAGGGCATGATCGTGAAAAGCCTGCGCAGCCGTGGCCGGGTGATGTCAGCGAGCTGGCTGAACCGTGCGACCGCCGTGTTCATGATCCTCAGTTGCTGGGCCGTGGCAACGTTCAACCCGAGCATCCTTGGCATGATCGAAACCCTCGGCGGGCCGGTGATTGCCTGCCTGTTGTTCCTGATGCCGATGTACGCCATCCGCCGCGTGCCGGCCTTGCGCCAGTATTCGGGGCAGGTGTCCAACGTGTTTGTGGTGCTGATCGGCCTGATTGCACTGTCAGCGATCATCTACTCGGTTCTGCCCTGAAAACGGGCCATTAAAAAAGGCGAGCCGCGTGGCTCGCCTTTTTAATCCCCGTGTTCATTGTTCGACAATTTTCCCGGCACAGCCCTTGCTACTCCCCTGTGGGAACTGTCGCAGGCTGCGATCTTTTGATCTTCATGATCGAAATCAAAACACCGAAGATCAAAAGATCGCAGCCTCGTTTCACTCGACAGCTCTACATGAAGCAACAAATACAGGCCACGGAATGGCCGATGATCCGGTTGGGCGAACCAACCCGATCACGGCCGGTCAACAACTGCACGTTCAATCAGGCGGTGACGCATCATGGACAATCCTTTTCAGATCATTACCGATGCCTTTGCGCCGGACTATCAGATCAACCTGAGCATTCAAGGCCTGGACGGCAGCATCATGCTGACCCTGTCCAACAGCGGCCGGATCGTGGCCAAGCGCATGATCAGCGCCGAGCAGCGCAACGACCCCGTGCGCCTCAAGCGTCTGGTGCAAAGCATCCAGTTCGGCATTGCCATCGAGCAAGGCCACAGCGCCATGGCAATCCTCGAAGCGATGACCAGCGGCGACGGGCTGACCCCGCCACCGCCACGCATCATCGGGCAGCCCGGGCAAGCAGCCGGGCTTTAAAGCTCGCCCTTCTCGACTTCCGGATGCTCGCTGGAACCGGCGCCAAGTTTGCGCTGCGGTTTCTCGATCTTCACCGAGGGAAATTGTGACGAGGCGTAACGCACCACCAGAATCGAGAACGCCAGCAACAGAATGCCGCCGCACAGGTAGATGATGCCCATGTCCGGCGGGTTGTGGTGCGAGACGTTGGAGATCAGCAAACGGGTCAGCGCGGTGATCGCCACGTAGATCAGGAAGCGCACCGGCATGTGGTTGGTCTTGAAGTAGATCCCGACCATTGCCCCCAATTCGAGATAGATGAACAGCAGCAGAATGTCATCGATCTTGATATGGCCTTCCTCGAGCATCCCGAGAAATTCCATCACCGCCGCCCATGCCGTCACCGCACCGATGGCGAACAGCGCCAGATAGTGGAAGGTTTCGACGAACAGGTTGCCCAGGGACTCGGCCAGTTGATGCACGTTTTGCCGCAGTTTCTCGGCCCAGTTGATTTTCACGATGATGTTCCTTAGCTCGAATGCGAGCGGATGATGCGTGTTGGACGTGACGGTTTTCTGCACGTAACGGTTTTCATGCAGAAAAGAGGCCACGCCATCATGGCGAACCGCCGCCAGACCCGCGCCGTGGCGTTTGGTCGCACCGCTGTGCTTTTGTGGAAGCGAGCCTGCTCGCGAATGCAGCGACACGGTCGGCCTGACAAACCCGAAATCCGGTCTACATTGAAAAGCCACTACCCATAGCGCAGGGATTCGCTTATCCTTTTCGCTGTATATGGATACAGTAGTCGTCAAGACAACTTAATGTGAAGGCATGTGAGGTGGTGAATGGCCGTCGAAGTGGTATACCGCAGCAGCCGAGATCTGGAGCGCTTGTTCATGGATAAAGCCGAAGCTGACCGTCATGACAAAATGCTCGAACTGGCCGAATATCTGGCCGATGTCCTGCAAAAAGCCGTTCCGTCCCTGACTGAACAGCAAGTGGAAGAAGCCGGGATCTACATGGCGAAGAATCGCGATGTGTTCGCCCGGGCGTTCAAGAGCCAGCCGGATGCGTTGTCCGAGTTGCTCAATGCACCGGCCGAACCGATGGAGAATGGTGAAGCGGCGCAAGCTGCTGAAGCGCCTGCGAAGCCAGCCAAAGCGGCGAAGGCTGCGAAGTAATCCAGCCCAAATTGAATAGGCCCTGAGTCGAATGGCTCAGGGCCTTTTTCATGCCTGTGAAACTCAGCGATACAAAACTTTCTCCGCCAACTCATCCGCCACTCGTGCCGGCGAACGCTTTTCCGCCTGCGCGTGGGCGAAGACTTCGGTCAGCCGTGAGCTGATTTTCGACAGATGCGCGGTAATCGTCGACAACTCTTCACCACGATGTTTCAGCGAGACGTAGATCAAGCCACCGGCATTGATCACGTAGTCTGGCGCATACAGAATCCCGCGCCGTTCCAGTTGATCGGCCACATCCAGATGTGTCAGCTGGTTATTGGCAGAGCCTGCCACTGCCGAACAGCGTAATTGCGTGACGGTATGGCTGTTCAAAACCCCGCCCAGACCGCACGGCGCGAGGATGTCACACGGCGTACTGAGCAACGCGTCGTTGGCGATCGGGTGAGCGTTGAGTTGTTCCATCGCCAGTTGCACCTTGCCGTGATCGATATCGCTGACCAGCAACTCAGCCCCGGCGGCATGGAGTTGTTCGGCCAAAGCAAAGCCGACATTGCCCAGGCCCTGAATCGCGATGCGCAAGCCTTCGAGGTTGTCGCTGCCCAGCCGCGCCATGGCCGTTGAGCGAATGCCGGCAAATACACCCATCGCGGCATGCGGAGCGGGGTCGCCGGCCGAGGTGGTGCTGGTGACGTGCTGAGTCTGTTGGGCGATGCAATCCATATCCGCCACCGAGGTGCCGCTGTCGATGGCGGTGATGTAGCGACCGTCGAGCTGTTCGATGCAACGACCAAAAGCTTCGAACAGCGAGCCACGATTTTCCACATGAGCCGGGCGCACGATCACTGCCACGCCTCCGCCCTGCGGCAGCCCCGCCAGCGCAGCCTTGTAGCTCATGCCCTGAGCGAGGCGAATGGCATCTTCGACGGCGGATTCGTCATTGGGATAGGCGAGATAACGACATCCGCCCAAGGCTGGCCCGAGGCGACTGTTATGGATGGCAATGACCGCCTTCAACCCGGTGACCGGATCAACGCTAAGGTGCAGCGATTCCAGGCGAGTGCTTTGCATGAGCGCAAACATCGTTGGGCTCCCGAATCACTTCTTGTAGAACGCCAGTATAGGCCTGCGCCTGAAAATTGCTGGAGCGCGCCGGAATAAGCGCCCGCGCCGACAACGGTTTTGCGGCATAACCCGACACCTGCGCAGCAGGGGACTGGACGAATCTTGCGGGCGGGGCTAAAACGAGGCATTCCCCGGAGATTTCGATGAGTGCGCGTCAACGTTTTTTCGAATGCCTGTACCGTTCACCGCCCGCGCTGTTCGAAGCCGCGCTGTGGATGGCGGCCGAGCATGAAAAAGCGGTCGATCCCGACGCGCTGTTACAAGAATTCAAAGACCTGCAACAACGAGTCAGTTACGGCTTGCCGATGTTGCCGGTCAGTGAACTGGCGCAGCCCCTGTTGCGCCGCATGACTGATCTGGGCTTTGCCCAGGACCACTTCCTGCCGCTGCGCCCGCAAGCGGCGCTGTTGCACAAAGTGTTGCAGACCCGTCGCGGCCAGCCGTTGGCACTGGCGCTGATTGCCCTGGAGCTGGCGCGTGGCCTGGAGATTCCGCTGGTCGGGGTCAACTTCCCCGGACACTTCCTGTTGCGGGTGCCCGGCGCTGATCACTTGCTGGATCCGTGCGGCGGCCGGCGTTTGTACCCAAACGATTGTCGCGAACTGTTGCAGCGCCAGTACGGGCCGAACATGAAGCTGACCGCCGAGCATCTGCTGACCGCCAGCCCCAAGCAGATGCTCCAGCGCCTGTCGCGCAACCTGCGCCAGCTGCACCTGACTCATGATGATTTTATCGCCGCGCTGATCGACGCCGAACGGGTGCTCGAACTGGGTGACGCTGGCGCCGTCGATTACCTGGCACGGGCCAGTCTTTATCAGCGGCTCGACTGCCCGAATGCCGAGCGCTTTGATCTGGAGCATGCGCTGATGCTCAGCGACGACCCGATTCAGCGCCTGCGCCTGACTGAACGCCTCAGCCACCTGCCGCCCAACTCCGTCGTCCACTGAATACGCTCGCGATGGCTGTGTGTCAGGCAACGAATGTAGTGACAGAAACACGGCCTTCGCGAGCAAGCTCGCTCCCACAGGTTTGGTGTGTACCTAAATTATCGGCTCGGCACACATCACTGTGGGAGCGAGCTTGCTCGCGAAGCAGGCGGCTCGATCTTTCAGTTAAACCGCGTTATCGTTCTTCGCTAGCAGCCTAGCTCCCACAGGAGATTGCACTGTGTCGGTGGGCGAACGCACCTGAATAATCAGCAACGCGGCGATGACCGCCGGAATCGCACAGAAGAAGAAAATCTGCGCCACTGGAATATGCATCGCCAACAACAGGCTGCCGAACAGCGGCCCGAGAATCGAACCGAAACGCCCCACGCCCAATGCCCAACCGGTGCCGGTCGCACGCACATGCGCCGGGTAGAAATTACTGGCAAACGCATTCAGCGTCAGTTGCCCGCCGATGATGCAGAACCCGGCGGCGAACACGCAGGCGACCAGATATCGCGGATTGTCGTGATTAAGCCCCAGCAGGATCGTGCACAGCGCCGCCCCTGCCAACACCGCTGACAACAACCGCACCTTGCGCTTCAAGCGGTCAGCGAACCAGGCCATGCAGATCGCGCCCATGGTGCCGGCGAACAGGAACATCGACGTCACCAGATTGGCTTCGTTGAGTTTCAGGCCGCTTTCCAGGAGCAGCGTCGGCAGCCAGCTGATCATGAAATACAACAGAATCAGGCTGACGAAAAACGTTGCCCAGATCAGCAATGTCGGTCGCGCGTAGCCATTACGGAACAACTCGACCACCGTCAGTTTGCTGCCCTGCTCCCGCTCGTTCTGTTCGAGGCTGGCAACGGGCGGTTGCCAATCCGGCAACATCCGCGCGGTGACTTTGCGCAGTCGCGCATACGGTGGCGCATCACGCAGCAAACGCGGCAACGACTCCGGCAGCATCCACCAGAGAAACGGAAACAGCAGCAACGGCGTGACGCCACCGGCGAGGAACACCGCTTGCCAACCGAATTGGTCGATGAAGCCTGCCGCGACGAAACCACCGGCTGCGCCACCGAACGAGAAGCCACAGGCCGCCAGCGTCACCATCAAGGTGCGCAGGCGCGGTGGCGAATATTCCGACATCAACGCCATAGCACTGGGCATCGCCCCGCCCATGCCGATGCCGCAGATAAAGCGCGCGATCATCAACGTATTGAGCGAGTCTGCGAAGACCATCAGCACGGTCAGCGTGGCGTAGATCAGTACGCAAGCGAGCAGAATCCGTCGTACGCCAAAGCGGTCAGCCAGCGGCGTAACCGCCAGTGAACCAAGGGTGAGACCGAGCAGGTTGGCACTGAAAACAGGCCCGAATGCAGACTTTTCCAGACCCCAATCCTGCGCCAGCGCGGGCACCACATAACCGAGCACCTGGGCGTCATAGCCATCGGTGACCAGCAGCAAGGCGAGCAGGATCAAGAGCAACCACTGATAACGGGACACAGGACGGGCGTCGAGTGCCGCCCGGAAGCTGGCAATCTGGTTGTGCATCGCAAGGTACCTGTTTTGTTTTTATGATTTTGGGGTAGTTCAACGCCGAACCCTGTGGGAGCGAGCCTGCTCGCGAATGCGCTGTGTCAGCAAAATGAATGGTGACTGACACTCAGCCTTCGCGAGCAGGCTCGCTCCCACAGGGGAATTACGGGGTATCGGGTTGGTTGGCAGGATGCGCCTTGATGAACGCCGGATGTTCAGCCGCCAGTGCGGCAACGCGGCGGACTTTCGGGTAGGCATCCAACGAGACATTGAACCGCTCCGCTGCATACAACTGCGGAATCAGGTACACATCGGTCACGCACGGCCACTCGCCGAAACAGAAGCCCTCGTCGCCAATCAATTGCTCCACCGTCGCCAGCCCTTGGCTGATCCAGTGACTGATCCATTCCACTACCTGCGGCTCGTCGTGCCCCGACTGGCGCAGGCGATTGAGCACGCTGACGTTGTGCAGCGGATGCACATCGCAACCGATCACCGCCGCAACACCGCGCACCTGCGCGCGGGCGAACAAATCTTCCGGCAGCAACGGCACCTGTGGATAACGTTCTTCCAGGTACTCGATGATGGCCGGCGATTGAATCAGTAAACCGCCTTCGTCAGTGCGCAGGGCCGGCACCCGCCCCTGTGGATTGATCGCCAGATACGCCGCTTGCCGATGCTCGCCGCCGGGTGGCGCGATCAGATTGACCGGCAGCGCCTGATAGTCGAGGCCCTTCAGCGCCAGCGCGATTCGCACGCGGTACGACGAAGTCGAACGGTAATAGGTATAGAGATCCATAACCCGCTCCTGTCAGCGCGCCGCCAGCACTTTGCCGCGGCACTCGCCGAAGCCGATCGAGGCAAAACCGTCGCGAGCGCAACGTGCGCGCAGGATGATTTCGTCGCCATCTTCAAGGAACTTACGCACTTCTCCAGAAGCCAGCTCGATCGGTTTTTTACCGCCCTCGG
The DNA here is from genome assembly GCF_054682705.1 of Pseudomonas sp. H1_D05. Lineage (NCBI taxonomy): Bacteria > Pseudomonadati > Pseudomonadota > Gammaproteobacteria > Pseudomonadales > Pseudomonadaceae > Pseudomonas > Pseudomonas sp. H1_D05. Next base: position 2,951,307 of record NZ_CP162825.1, on the reverse strand, counting down.
TGATTTCCAGCAGGCTACCGAACTGACCGCTCTGCGGGCCGGACAACGTGCCCGAACCGAACAGGTCACCGGCCTGCAACTGGCAACCGTTTACGCTGTGGTGCGCGACCATTTGCGCGACGGTCCAGTACATGTAGCGGGTGTTGCTCAGGGTCAGGCGATGGGCCGGCAGGTTCTGCTCGCGCATGGCTTCGGTGAGCAGCAAAACTTCCAGTTCGATGTCGAAGGCACCGCCGTCCTGATCGCGTTTATCGAACAGGTACGGCAGCGGCTGCGGATCACCTTCAGGACGCTTCGGCTGCGCGGTGCGGAACGGTTCCAGCGCTTCGGCGGTGACCACCCACGGCGAGACGCTGGTGATGAAACTCTTCGACAGGAACGGCCCCAGTGGCTGGTATTCCCAGGCCTGAATATCGCGCGCCGACCAGTCGTTGAGCAGGCAGAAACCGGCAATGTGATCAGCCGCGTCACCGATGGCGATCGAGTCACCCATCTCGTTGCCTTGACCGATCCAGATGCCCAGTTCCAGCTCATAGTCCAGGCGCGCGCACGGGCCAAACACAGGCTCGGTCTGACCGGCCGGTAGCGTCTGGCCTTTAGGGCGACGCACGTCGGTACCGGAAGCACGCACGGTGGAGGCGCGACCGTGATAACCGATCGGCACATGCTTGTAGTTCGGCAGCAGCGGGTTATCCGGGCGGAACAGTTTGCCGACGTTCTGCGCGTGCTCGATGCCGACGTAGAAATCGGTGTAATCGCTGATGCGTGCCGGCAGATGCAGCTGGCAATCGGCGGCCAGGGGCAGCAGTTTCGCGCCTTGGGCTTCGATGTTGCCGCGGTGCGTGCTGCCTTCGCTGAACAGTTCCAGCAGACGGGTGCGCAGTGCCACACGCCCCTCACGACCGAGTTCGAAGAATGCGTTCAACTGGCCGCCGTGCATGGCTTCGACAGCGCTGCGCGCGACACCGTCGAACAGCCCGGCTTCCAGTGCTACTTGCAGATCGAAGATATGGTCGCCAATCGCCACGCCAGCGCGCGGCATCGCACCGTTACTGCTGAACACACCCAGCGGCAGGTTCTGCAGCGGGAAATCAGCGTGGCCGTTGGCCGAGGCAACCCAGCTGCGGGTGATGGAATTCTGCGTCATGGGTTATCTCCGGGTCGGGTCGAACGTGGCGGGCAAAGTGGCCCAGCAGGCGTCATAAGTGGATTGCAGTTGCGGACAGTCGAGGGCGAAGCGGCTTGGGCGCAGCACCTGACTGGTCTCGAACATGAAGGCCATGGTGTTGTCGATCTTCGCCGGTTTGAGTTCGGCGTTGATTGCTTTGGTGCAAGTCTCACCATCAGGGCCGTGGGCACTCATGCAACTGTGCAGCGAGGCACCGCCGGGCACAAAGCCTTCGGCCTTGGCGTCGTACTCGCCCTGGATCAGGCCCATGAATTCGTTCATCAGGTTGCGGTGAAACCACGGCGGACGGAAGGTGTTCTCGGCGACCATCCAGCGCGGCGGGAAGATCACGAAGTCGAGGTTGGCCAGACCGTGCACGCTGGTCGGCGAGGTCAGCACGGTGAAGATTGACGGGTCCGGGTGATCGAAGCTGACGGTGCCGATGGTGTTGAAACGGCGCAGGTCATATTTGTACGGCACGTTATTGCCGTGCCAGGCGACCACGTTCAGCGGCGAGTGATTGAGCTCGGTGGCCCACAACTGACCGAGGAACTTCTGTACCAGCGTGGTCGGTTGCTGGAGGTTCTCGTAAGCGGCAACCGGGGTCAGGAAGTCACGCGGGTTGGCCAGACCGTTGCTGCCGATCGGTCCCAGATCCGGCAGACGCAGCGGCGCGCCGTGGTTCTCGGCAACATAGCCGCGCGCTTGTGGGTCGAGCAATTCAACACGGAATTTCAGGCCGCGCGGCAGCACGGCGATTTCCAGCGGCGCGACTTCCAGCACACCCAATTCGGTGGCGATGCGCAGACGACCGAGTTGCGGCACCAGCAGCAATTCGCCGTCGGCGTTGAAGAACACCCGCTCCATCGAGCGGTTGGCAACATAGTTGTAGATGCTGATGCCGGCCGGTTTCTCTGCACCCGCGTTAGCGGCCATGCTCACCAGTCCATCGATGAAATCGGTCGGCTCGGCCGGGATCTCCAGCGGGTTCCAGCGCAGGCGATTGGGGGTCACTTCACCCAACGGGCCACCGGCCAGTTGCCGCTCCAGTTTGACGAAGGCCGGGTGATTGGCCGACGGCTGAATCCGGTACATCCAGGTGCGCCGCGCTTCACTGCGGGTCATGGTGAATGCTGTGCCGGAAAACAATTCGGTGTAGAGGCCGTAGGGGGCTTTTTGCGGGGAGTTCTGGCCAACGGGCAGCGCACCGGGCAACGCTTCAGAGCTGAATTCGTTGCCGAAACCGGACTGATACGCCAGCGCCAGGGCGGTTGAATCGAGGTTCATGGAGCCTCCTGAACAGGGAGTCGGCAGTGGCCCATCGCTCTGGCTCAGAGGTTTCGGCACGCCGGGGTTGTTATTATCGTAATTCGATTACGCATAACGTAATTTGCTCGCTATCCAGCGTCAAGCTATAAAGACGCCCATTCGTTTCGGAACCCGGCCGCACCATGGAAAAAACCAGCGACAGCAACGGCAAACAGAAAGTCCGCTCCGCCGAAGTCGGCACCGACATCCTCAAGGCTCTGGCCGAGCTGTCGCCGTCCACTTCGTTGTCGCGTCTGGCCGAACATGTGCAGATGCCAGCGAGCAAGGTTCATCGCTATCTGCAAGCGTTGATTGCTTCAGGATTCGCCGAGCAGAACACCGCTACCAACCATTACGGGCTCGGCCGCGAAGCCTTGCGTGTAGGCCTGGCCGCACTCAACAGTATGGACGTGCTGAAAGTCGCCGCCCTGCCGTTGGCCGAACTGCGCGACGAACTCAACGAAACCTGCTTTCTGGCGGTGTGGGGCAATCAGGGCGCGACCGTGGTGCATATCGAACCGGCGGTGCGCGCGGTGACGGTGGTGACGCAACTGGGTTCAGTGTTGCCACTGCTCAGTTCATCGACTGGACTGGTGTTCAGCGCCTACTTGCCCCATCGGGAAACCGATGAGTTGCGCGAGCAGGAAATTGCCGCTGTGGATCATCCATTGAAGGATGAAAAAACCTACGCAACCCTGTGCGAACAGATCCGCGAACGCGGTCTGCATCATGTGCATGGCCTGCTGATGCCGGGTGTGGATGCGTTGTCCGCCCCGGTGTTCAACGCCGTCGGCCAGGTCGCCGCCGTGTTGACCATCGTTGGCCCCACTTCATTGTTCCACGCCGACGAAAACGGCCCGGCGGCGCAGCGGTTGCTGGCGGCGACGCGGGCCGTGAGTTGGCGGATGGGTTATGAACCTCTGCAGGCCTGAACGGCGCCAATCGAGCGAGTAACGAGGGCCGTTACTCGCGCAGTTTCATCTGTCAGTTGAGCAGACGAGTGGTGCTGTTCACGACCGCAGGAGGTGCGGTGATTGCTGTCACGTAGTTGATGCTGACTTCAACACCGGTGACGCCTGCCATCACATCGGCGAAATCCCTGACGCTCGATAGCAGAGCAATCGGGTTCACGGGCGTGCCGATCGCCGCCACTTTGCCAACGTACAACAGAATCGCCCCTCGCCACGCCGATGCAAAGTGTGCGTTCGCAGCCTCATCGGAGCCCTGACTGGAAGCCACAATGCCCAGCACAACCGACTGAGTAATGCGCAGTACGGTCAGTGCCAGGCCAAGTGGCGCAATAAACATCGAAGCTACATCCAGGGCAAATTCGGCCAGTACCCTCACATCCTTCCACAGCGCTTCCAGATAACTGCTCGTCTGAAAATCCACATCAGCGACGAGTTGCCCGATTTTAGCCAGGTACTCCTGTTTGAAAGCCAGTACTGGATAACTGTTGGTCAATTCCGGAGTGCTGGTCGCTACCGGGTTCGAGTCCCAGTAGGTGTCCAGGAGGTTTTCCACCGCCTGCTGATGTTCCAGACGAGCGAGGCTCAAGACCTTTTTGTTGAAGGTCACGCTTTTCAATCGACCTGCAAGTTCCTGGACAGGGAAGAAATCCTTGCCATCAGGCGTATCGGGAATATAGACAAAAAACTCATCACGCCCGCTGACTTTGCGCCCAAAAACGTAAGCCCCGACAAGGGCGCGTCCCCTGAGAGTGAACTCGTAAACGCCAATGCCCGGCTTCCCACCCGTGGTGATGATGCCCTGACGAGGCAGATCGCGATCAAATCCGTTAATGAGTCCCTGCAACCAGCTGAATTGGTCGAGGGAGAGCTCGCCTTTGATTTTCTGAATCAACGCGGTCCGGAGCATTTCATTTTGTTTTGTTTTTCGATACAGACTTGCTTTCAAGTCAATGTCGGACGCATTGAGGAATTTATCTTTCAGATATTGAAGATACTTTTCACCGGGCCTCAGATCGATCAGATCATTGATAACTCTGGCATTCAGTTGGGCAATGGGCTGTCCGGTAAACGTCCAGAAGGTGGCCTGTCTGAGTTGCTCTCGCAAATTTTCAATACCGGCCAATTGAGGGTTCACCCAGGTGAAAAATTTCTCGAACGCACTTACGTCACTGCGCCACTTTTGCCACTGAATAAACAGATCGGTCAGGCTGATCTTCGAGTCTGCGTGAAATTTGACCCATACCTCGTCAGGATTAATGTCCACAGATAAACCTGTCCGGGCAAAATACTGCTTCAGCTCCTTCTTCACCAAATGGCAGGCAAACTGTTTGAACGGCTCGACCGCCAGCATTTCCCGGGAATGATGATGAATAGCCTTGAAATCAGCGTTCAGACGATTGAGTAGGTGCTGATCGCTCGAGCTGGCCTTTCTGTACCATTGAGGGGTGGCAGCCTCGGTTTGATCGATACTCCACAAGATGTGATTTTGAACGGCTCCGAACAAAGGCTCCGCTTCGGGTAAATCGACCAACTTAATCTTCGACCACCACCATTCATTCAGTACCGCAAATGGTTTTAGACTCAGATAATCACTTTGCATCTGCGCACTGTCGCTGGCATGTGCCTGACTCAGCAAGTACGCCCAGGTTTCAGCCTTGGCCGCCCATTGCGCCAACTTTTGCTGCAGGCTTTTCAGGTCGGTGAACTCAAACCACTCCTGCCCGGCTGGCGAACCCGGTATATGCAGGACATGCGCGCTGCGATCGGCTGCCACACCTTTCCTGCGATAAACCAGCAAACCATTGAAAGGCTTGAACCAGTGTTTGAGCGCCACGCCCAGCGTTTCAATGGACGTATCGCCGAGGTTATAACCCATCACCAATTTATGAGCTGAAGGTCCCACGTGTTTCTGCAGAATCGCCGCGAACAGGGTCAGCGCTGTTTTACGGCTAAGGACCAATCGCAGCGACTCGGTAACTTCGGCTTGCGAATACAGAAGACGTTGAGCCGTGGTATAGGCAACACGAACGTCCAACGACTTGATGGCACGCAGGATGTTCGATGGACTCAACTTTGGCAGACTGGAGGGGACCTCCGGAACGATCTGATATTGACCTGCCAGATCATGAGCACCTTGCATAAAGGCCTGAGTCAGCGTTTTGCGCTCGGTGAGTTCCACCTTTTTTCCATCCGCCAGAGGCACGGTATGGGTGACTTTCACGAATACAGTGTCCGGGTCGATACGCTCATCTTTACCCGGCGATATGAAGTCCTCTACGGCCAACCGCGCGTAGTCTTTCAGCGAAGCAACTCCGTGAGTGACCTCATGAAGTTTGACTTCGGCTTCAAGCAGCTCTTTTTGCAGGGAAACATACACTTCCTGATTGACATCGGAAGTGCTTTTCAACCATTGCGGCCAAGCATTCCGCTCGACATGCTTAATCAGTTGTACCTGGCGTTTTCTGGCCTGACGATTCAAATCGGGCAACGATTGTGCGGCCTCTACGGCGACAACAATTTTATCAAACTCCGAGTCTGGCTTGCCGACGGATTCTAGATACCCAGTGATGTCGCTGTACATCGTCTGAATCCGCTTATCAACGAATCTCTCAAACAAATTCGCACGAACTTTCAAAAAACGAATAGCAGGGACGTAGGCGAACCCAACGCGTTCACTGAGCGACAGCGTTTGCAGAAACTCTTCCTGAGTTTCCGCGGAGCCCAGTCGGCTCAACAACGCTTGTTCAAGCTTCCAAATGGAAGAAAACAATTCGAGACCACGATTCGCGCAGTAGAGTACGACAGCGCCCTGCTCACCGGGAATCAACTGCTCATAGACAGGGGTTGTAAGGGGCAATACAAACATCGCGTTCTGCTCGATGTATTTGCCATTCTGACCTTCAATGAAAACCCCGTAACAAGTACCGGTCAGACTGGGTTGTACGGTCGTACTGATCAGCGCGCTTTGTTGCTGAGTAATGACCCCTTGAATCGTCAGCGCCTCCAACTCACGAGCGAAAAGGCTAGCCTCGAGCACACCTAAAGCAGACTTTCGCGATAACTGAGGATAAGCCCCATCTGCTTTTTGAACGGTCGGGTTTTCCCAGTACTGCCGCACAGCCGCCGTGTAATCAACCGCCAGTTTCTTCAGCAAATCTGCTACTGATTTTTCAATAGCCGAGATCGGGACTTGCGTAAGAATGTCTTCACGGCTGGTAAAATTCGGGTGATCGAATACACCATAATCATTGACATCATAGTTTGGCGGCCGACCACTTTGCAGGCACTCAAGCGCGATATCCAGCAACCGCCCGACCGGCTGTTTATTTTTCGGTTTGGCGCCCGCCACGACATTGACGAACAGGCTGCTCAGCCGCACACCTTCGGATACCTTCCATAACGCCTCACGCAAAGTGTCCTGCACCACCACTGAAAATGACGGAACACGCTTCAATTCCTGCGAGATACTTTCCAGGGCTTTCCCCACTTCACGCAGACTTTGGCTTTCGGCTTCTTTATTAATTTCCATAATGGAATCTCTATCAGCTTGATAATGACAAGTGACCAATTACAACTTGCCTCGCCAAATCAAGCTAATTCAGATCCAGAACAAAAAGATACCCACCGCACTGTTTCCAACAGTGTTTAATTACAACACCAACAACCCCCTAAGTTACAACTACAAACATCTAACAACCTCAAACCTACATCAAACCCAATGTTCTGGCCCTGGCCACCGCATGCGTTCTACGCATCACCCCCAATTTTATATAGATCCTTCGGACATGAGTTTTAACGGTATGCAATGAAAGGAAAAGTTTTTCTGCGATTTGTTGATTGGAATCACCTGCCGCAATCAACACCAAGACTTGTAACTCTCGCTGACTCAGTGAACTTTCAGCTTCAGATTCGGCTACAACTTGCTGCTTTTCCTCCAGCACATTTGTCCGATCAAATATGTTCGGCGAGCGCAGGGTGACCTGGCGTATCAGCAATTGCGCCTCCGAGCGCCGGACGATCTTCAACGCACATTCCACATGCTCAACCACCCGTAACGACTCGCTGTGCAGCAATGCCACTTCGGCGAGGGCAAAATGCAACTCCGCCTCAAGTGTCTGCGCCCCGCACTTGCGGGCTTTATCCAGCAACATCTGAAGTTGCTCCGGGAGATCACTACCGCGTTGCAAAGATGCCGTGGCCAATATCAGCAAATACTGGATACGCGCTATCAGTTGAACCGTCGCCGGAGGCGCCTGCAACGCGTTCGGCGGTTGATAGTGGCGCAGCACCCGGCTCAACGCCTCATGTGCCAACTGCGCCCGCCCCTGCTGCAGCCAGATCTGGCTACTGACCTGTAACAACACACCACGGTAAACCGTGTCTGGAATCCTGCGCTGCTGCATCAACCGCTCGGCCTCGTGCAAGCGCTCGAATGCTTGCGTGTATTCACAGTGGTTGGCCGCTATCTGCGCCAGCCCCAGATAGCCGAACAACACCCGTTTATCGTGACTGCGCAGACAATCCTCCAGGCCACGTTTGAACAGAACGGCGGCTTGCTCCTCCAGCCCCATGACCAACGCCAATCGACCACGACGCAGGGCGATACGACCGAGCAGCGGCGATGGCCGCTCAGCGCGCTGGCCAAGTAACTGCTCAATGCTCAGTAGCAGGTTGTCAGCGCGGGCTGGAGCACCACGCTGCTCAAGCAACTGCGCGTGATCAAGTTCCAGCAAGCCTTCAAACAGCAAGGAGCCTTGTGCCCGCGCCAGACACAACGCTTCGCGACTGATGGTGTGCGCTTGTTCGAGTTCATCGCAGAGCAAGGCTTGTTGAGTCAGCCCTGACAGGCACAGCAGCCTTGTGGCCCAGGCATCGCCATCGAGCGCTTCCAGAGCTTGCTGAAAGAGTTCGCGCGCAGGCGTCATACGCCCCTGCAAATGCATCAGCCAGCCTTGTTGTGCTTGCCAGCGTGCAATCAGTTGTCGTTCCAGTGCCGCTGAAGGTTGCGGCATGAACCTCGCCAGGTGCGCGATGCACTGCGTGGCCTGTTCAAAACGGCCGGCAAACAAAAGAGCTGCGGTAATCAGCCCAACCAACTGCGGTGATCCCAAGGTCACTCCTTCGCCCTGAGATTCATGCAGGCGCAACAACAGCACCACCGTTTGCTCTTCAAAAAGATGCTCGAAGTTGAAGTGCTGCAACAGACTCACTGCCGTTTCGACTTCTTCGGCAAGCAGCGCCTGCTCGAAAGCCGAGCGCCAATCCCCGGCAGCGGCGAACCATTGGCATGCCCGACGATGCCATGAGCGGGCCGCAGGCCAGCGCTCATCGCGCATCACTTGAGCCAAAGGTGCAAAGATCTGCAACCACTGGGACGAGTCATTCCATGGTTCGATAAAGCAACCCAGCGTTTGCAGGGTGCGCAGGTAGTCCGCGCCTTCTCCGGCACCGAACAGGTGCTCACACAACTCAGCATTGAAGCGCGGCAGATTCGCCAGTACCCGCCAGACCTCGGCCAACTCCGGCGTCAGGCCGCTGAACAGTTCGTGCTGCAAATAATCCAGCAGCGTTTCCACCCTTTGCTGCGGCTGAAGGGTTTGCGACCAGTCGCATTTTTGCAGCAGCGCCATGCGCACCCCGGCGCACCAGCCACCGGTTCGATGAACAATCCGCGCGGCCACACTGGCAGCCTGCTCCGCTGACAGGTGTTTTAACGCCTGGGCGATTTCTTCCGGGGTCAGCGCCAGCGTCGCGCTTTCGCATTCAAACAATTCGTCGTCCAGCAGCAACCGTGGCCAATTGCACTGGGGGCGTCGACGCGCGCCGATCCACCAGATCAATGCCGGGCTGCTGAGCGCCAGCAAGCGGTCCAACAATGCATCGAGAGCCGGGTCGGGGAGCCGACAATAGTCGTCGATAAACAGCCAGGTGGGCGCTGACCAGCGTGCCAGTGCCGCCGCCAATTGCGCCTCATCCATTGCTGCCAGCCCCAATGCCAGACTCAGCCGCTGACAGAACTCCTCCGTACTCAACGACACGCCCATCAGTGGCAGCCAGTGCACCACACAGTGTGCCGGTGCCTGTGACAAGCATTCGGAGAGCAACGCGCTTTTGCCACTGCCGGGCGGCGCGCAGATCAGCCTGATCCGCGCCACCGATGTCAGTAGAGGCTCACTCAGTCGAGGGCGAAGTTGATGATGGGAAGATAGTCTGGGCAAGAATCCGGGGCGATCCAGACAGGCAGTCATAGCGGTCATCGGGTGAGCCTTTTTATCGTTGTGCCCTCACCCTAGCCCTCTCCCCTGCACTTGTTGACGAGTATTCAGCGCGCTGATTGGTGTCCATAAAAAAGGCGACCGAGCGGTCGCCTTTTGCCTCGCTTGTGTATCACAACCGTTACCGCACGCCCTCTGCGCGCAAGGCCGCTGGCGTGTAGTCGGCAGCCTTGGCTTCGAAGCCGAACTCGAAACTGTGCTTCTCTTCGTTCTTCATTCCAAGGGCAATGTAGCGACCGGCAATGATGTCGTAGAGCGCTTCCAGTGTGTAGGCCTGCGCCTGGTGATCGTAGTAATACTGAGCGTGACCTTCGGCGACACGCCACAGTTGCCCGCGACCGTCGTAGTGGTCCGCCAGCGCCACTTGCCAGCTGTCTTCATCGATGTACATGTGACGCTTGGCATAGATGTGCCGCTCGCTCGGCTTGACCGTGCCGATCACTTCCCAGACGCGGTGCAGTTCGTAGCGGGTCAGGTCCTGATTGATATGCCCGGCCTTGACGATGTCGTCGTACTTGAGCTTCGGCGAATCGAGTTTGTAGCTGTTGTACGGGATGTACATTTCCTTCTTGCCGACCAGTTTCCAGTCGTAGCGATCCGGAGCGCCGGAGAACATGTCGAAGTTGTCCGACGTGCGCAGGCCATCGGCGGCGGTGCCCGGGCCGTCATAGGCCACTTGCGGCGCCCGACGCACGCGGCGCTGGCCGGCATTGTAGATCCACGCCAGACGCGGTTCCTTCACCTGATCGAGGGTTTCGTGGACCAGCAGCACGTTACCGGCCAGACGTGCCGGCGCCGTTACCGACTGTTTGAAGAAAGTCAGCACATTGGCGGCTTTTTCCGGATCGAGATCCTTCATCAGTTGCGGCACGGCGATCTCTTCTTCGAAGCGGATCGGCGTGTAGCTGCCGTTGGTCTGCGGGGTCACCTGGGTGATGATGCGCCGCAGGTTACCGCCGTGATACCGGGTGATGTGGTTCCACAACACCTCAACGCCAGTCTTCGGAATCGGGAAGGCGTAGTAGCGGTTGCCTGTGAAATTGGCCAGGCCATTACCATCGTTAATGCTGGTGACATTGAGCGCGCTGCGTTTGGCCGACTCATAGATTTCCGCTGGCACGGCGACCGTGCGGTGAGTCGGATAGACCGGGATCTTGTAGGTTTCCGGGTAGCGTTTGAACATCGCCACCTGCCCGTCCGAGAGCTTGTCCTTGTACTTGTCGACGTTGGAAGCAGTGATGGTGAACAGCGGTTTTTCATTGGCAAACGGGTCGGCGAGGAAGCCTTTGCTGTCCACCGCCCCGGCGTTTTTCGGGATGCCGCCGGTCCATGCCGGTATCGAACCGTCAGCATTGCCGGCCTTCTCGGCGCCGAGCGGCGTGAGGCTGGTGCCGAGTTTGTTGGCCTCCTCCGGCGACACCGCAGCCATCACGTTGGCCGCCAGCAGACTCAGGGCCAGCACACCACATTGCAGAATCATTTTGCGCATTGCATTCATCCTTCTCGGGCAGATCAGAAGTTCACGCCGAAGCTCAGAGCGACGAAGTCACGGTCTTCGAGGACGTTGTAGTCGCCACCGAAAAAGTCGGTGTAACTGAGGCTCGCGGTATAGGTGTTGCGGTAGTCGGCATCGACGCCGACGCTGATCGCTTTCGCACCTTCGTTGAACAGGCCGTTGGGGCCATAACCGGCGACGTCATGCGACCACGACAGGTTGGGTTTGAAGTTGACCCCGCCGATCACGTTGGCGTAATCGAGGATCGCCCGGGCACGGTAGCCCCACGAGGTCGAGGTGACGAAACCGTCGGTATCACCACCGAAACCGTATTGGCCGTATACCGAGTCGCGGCCATAACGCAGCTCGCTGCGCGACTCCAGGCCACCGACATGCACCACCGCAGCTTCGCCGACCACGGTCAGGCGTTCCGCGCCCAACACCTGATCGAAAAAGTGCGTGAGGGTGCTCTGGATTTGCGTGACTTCCTTGCGCCGATAGCCTTTGTTGTCCGCCCCCGGGGTGGTGGCGACCGGCGAAGCAGCGCCACCGGCAATCGGATTGAGCAGCGCTAGCGTCAGGTCATTGGTGTTGACCTGTACCGGTGCATTCGGGCGGTAGCTGATCTCGCCAGTCCATGCCGTGCCGGTCGGCAATGTGGTGGAGAAACTCGCGCCGTAGAGGCGAATGTCTTCCGGGTACTCAAGGTAGTAACCACCGCGCCCGAGCATCACGCTCTGCGCCAGGCCGGAACCGCTGCCGGGTGCCAGGCCATTGGCGATCCCGACCATGCCCGGCAATGCCGCCAGCGTCGACAGGCCAGCCGTGGTAGTGCCAACCGTTGGCGTGCGGCTGTGGTAGTTCATGAAATACAGGCCATATTCGGTGTCGTCACCGAGCCAGCGCAATGCCGTGCCCCACTGCCCGGAATCCCGCGCATCGCGGTCGCCGCCACGGGGGATCACCACGCCTTCGCGAGTCACCTGAATGCCTTGGCCAAAAGCCTGGGTCAGCGGGACAAACGGTGCGATTGCCGGGTTGCCAACGGTGTAGCCGTTGTTGCAACCGTCCGCCGCCACATCGACACCGAAGAAGGTGCCGCAGTTGTCGAGAACGGTCTGGTCCCATTCCAGTTGATAGAACCCTTCGACGGTCAGTTGATCGGTCAGGCCTTGGGAGCCAAACAGCATGTTGACCGGAATCAGGCCTTCCTTGATCTCCGCTCCGGGGCGACGAAACGCCGAAACGTCGATCGGGTTGATGCTGTTGATCGAGTTACCGATGAAGGTACTTTCGCCCCAGCTCACGACCTGCTTGCCCGCGCGCACGGTGCCCGGCAGATCGGCAATGGAATAGTTGTGATAGACGAATGCATCGAGAATTTGTGCGCCGGAGGACTTCGCACCTTCCTTGCGTCCGCTGTCGCTGATCGGCTTGAACTCGCGGTCTTCGTCCTTCAGCTCGAAGTCATACCAGTACTTGCCACGCACGAAGACACCGGTGTCGCCGTACTTGAGTTCAAGATCGTGAATACCTTTGAAGATCTTCGAGAAGGTCTCGCCCTTCTTGAAATTCAAACGCCCGTCATCACCGGTCGAGGATTGCCCGGTCCCGCCATTGACCGTGCCGACCAGCGACTTGTCGGCATCGCGCATGCCCCAGCTCGCACCGATCGACAGCGACGAGTCGAAGGTGCCCTCGATCTCGCCAATGTTGAACGCAACCGCGTGCGCCTGGGCGCAGCAACCCAAAGCCACCGCGGCGGCCAGCGCCTGCGGTGTGAAGATGGCGCGCATTGTTGTTTTTGTCATGCGTCTTCCCCGGTGAGTGACAGAAGGCCCCACCCTACTGCCGGGCAACCGCGTCGATAAGCGCACCAAGGAGGTATTCGTGTTGTCGCTCGAAAGGATGAATGGCCTTTAACGACGGGGCTTTGCGCCGTTCATGGATCGGCTGGATGGAAGATCATCAGTGCCGCGCATGGTGCACATCAGCACATGGGACTGTTACGTGCCCCGCAACAGTGCATGTCCGGAATTGGTATTTTTCCTACGTGGTCAACACCTTATTCTGAACGCGCTTTCACGGGACACTCCGCAAAGCGCGCAGCACTGGCCTTTGAGCGACTCAGGCCATTGCTGACAGATTTCAGATGAATCGAAGACTTCGGTTTATCGCCCCGGTGTTCACTGACGTTGATTTGTAGCTCCTTGATCCAACGTCTTACCTTGGCCGCTGCGTTTGCAGCGGCCTTTTTTTATGGGCGTTGAAAAAGTATTCCCTACTGCCTGCAAACACCTTCCGAGAACGACGTAGGACCTTTCCTGCGTCGCAGAAGAATTCTCCCTGCCTTGTTATTAGCCTGCGAAAACCCTCTCGAAACAACGCCCTGTTACTTACGGGTTTCTCAGATTCTGTAACCGCAAGTCTGATGTAACTTGAAACACCTCAACCCCTCGCTGGTGACACGGACGTCACTATCGGCCGCGCTAACTTGCCAGCGAGTTATCACGCACATTCAAAAGGACATGAATATGCAAAGACCTCCATTCTTAGAACTGGACGAAACACGTATCGAGGCACCCGCCCCCGATAATTACGAGCCATTCAAAGAAAGCAATGTGGGTTACACCTACAGTGGAACGTTCGGACCTGCCGGCGCCAATGCGCAAACCCGCCAATTGATGTTCGAGACGCAAACCACCGTTGAACAAGAGTTCAACGCAAAATCCGTCTCAATACCTCAGTCCATCGAAGTGGAACTGGCGGCAATCAGACTGGAAGACCCGACAAATCCTCTTCCGCCCGCAGCTGCACTGGCCCGCGAAGTGGGCGTCAGAAATACGCTGATTCACCGCAAGAGCGCAGAGTTTCAGAGGCAGACCGCGATCGCAAACCGCTTTTTTGGCAGCGATCCGCTGGGGAAAACCTTCCAGGATTACCTGAATCAGGCTTCCGCTATCCGCCGAACCAGCGGCGCGGGGGCCAGGAGTAGAGCGTTGTGGAGCGAGTCCTTCCGAGCGGCTCACGAAGCGCGTTTGCTTGGCCAGACACTGGCGCTTCTCAACCAGCAACAGGCCGACGTACTCAATTGGCTGGCCACCGTGCAGGCTCAGGATCAAGCTCAGGCGGCAGCGGCTGAGACCCAGCGTTTGGCTGCAGAACACGCACGGGTCGCAGCCGAACAGCAACGACACAGAGAAGCTGCAGAAGCAACACGTCGAGAGCAGGAGCAGATTCGCATACGTGAACAGACACGACTGGCTGGATTGGCGGAAAAACAACGTCAGGAAGCCGAAATCGCACGAATCAAGGCTGAGGATGAAGCACGGGAAAAAGCACGAATCGCGGCATTGTTGAGCGCGGAGGCCGAAGCAAAGGCAAAGGCCAAAGCCAAGGCGATCGCCAAAGCCAGGGCCATAGCCAAAGCCAAAGCCGCGAAACGTGCGTTTGCCGCCGAGCAGGCACGTCTGCAAGCAGAAATGGAGCAGCGTATCGAGGCGTTACAACGGCAGGAGCGCCTGGCACCAGAAGTCCAGCATGTTTACCCGGCTTCAGGCGCAACGGCTTCAACCGGTCCGGAGTTGTCCTTTGCCTCACACACCACTCGTCTTTCTCCAGCAACATCATCCGCAATTCTCAAGGGGCTGCGGGCAGGATTACAGACCCTGAAAGCGGCAGGATCTGTGTTGATCAGCGGTCCGGCACTGGTAGGTTTCGCTGCTTTGCTCGCGCCTTCGCGCCTGGGCAACGGCGAGCGCTTTTCCATGAGTGTTCCCTTGGCCGAATTGTCGCCGGAGTCTGCACAAACACTGCGCGAAATATCAGATCGGCAAAGCACACTGGAGCTGCCCGTAGGCTTGGGTGTGAGGCCACTGGGTGCGGGCACGGAGGTATTCGTCGCCACCAGCGATGACTTCCATATCCGTTCGAGTGTGCTGGTTCTGAACGCGGCATATGACTTGCTGAATGATGTTTATGAGGTAGCGCTGCCAGATTCGCCGACGGATTTTCTGACCTGGACGCCGGCTATCTCGCCGGGTAACAGCTCGACTGTATCGCCCATTGCCGAGACTGATGCGCCAGCCTATTCCGGCGCTCCTATTGTTCCGATTGAAGGACGGCTGGACCTCAATCCGATCCTTGTCGAAGGTTGGGAACGATTCGTCATCGTGTTCCCCGATGACTCGGGGATTGCGCCACTTTATGTGGTGTTCAGCAGTCCGTACGGGGGTGTCGAGGACGGGGAACACAGCGGGCGAGATTTCAACCCCGAAGAAACAGGTTTACCGGTTACAAGCTCGGACTGGGTACCGTCGATCATCGCAAAAAACGGAATTGATATCGTGAAGCTACACACTTCAAAGTTCCCAGATTCTGATGCAAATAAAATAATGATCGATCGTCTAGAACGAATTTTTCGAGGAGAACTAGAGGTAACCGATACCGACAAACGCTTCTACACTCATGAGATCAGAGAGTTCGAAAGGCTTAAAGCCTTGGGATATGGCGACACGGAGATGCCCGATAAAGACTCTTCCGTATGGAACAACGTCCACACTGCAACACTGGAGGATTACAAGCTTAAAGATGATCCAACGTTGTTATATACGCCAGAGGCGCTGGAAGCTGCAAGGCGGCAAGAAGAGCGTGAGTACCAGAAGTTGCTTAAGGAGATGTGGTAATGAATACCATTGAGCAAATTGTGAAAAATGAACCATTGGATGACATCGTCACCGTATTTTCACTGTTCAAACCAAATCCGCACCTGGACATGATGATCAGACAATACAACCGAGATTTGATCAGTCAATATGGAGCCCTTGAGGATGCCTACAAACGACTCATTGCGTCCGGAGTACTGGCACACGGGGATAAAGGCTTAGCTATTAAAGGCCCCAACTGGAAGGCCCCAAAATTCATGACTGAAAAACGATACGCTTAATGGGGTGTGGCCACCAAGCCCAAGTTTGGTGGCCACACTATTTAAAGCGAATACTTCTGCAAATTCGCCATCATTTCCTTCAACGCCTCAATATTGTCCTTCGGATGCGCCGCCCCTTCGAAATCACAGATCTGCTGCCAGTGCGCCGCGACATCTTCCGGCGAGAAGCCCACCCGCGGATCAAACCCGGCACCGAGGCTGCGCTCCCAACGCACCTTGCCCATCCAGCCGCCACCGACTTCGAACAGCCCTGACGTTTCCTGGCATTGCTCACTGGCCAGATACACCACCAACGGGCTGACCAGTTCTGGCTTCAATTGCTCGAATACTTGCGGCGGGATCAAGCCTTCGGTCATGCGGGTGCCGCCGGTAGGCGCGATCGCGTTGACGAGGATGTTGTTCTTGCGACCTTCGATGGCCAGCGTACGGGTCAAACCGTAGAGGCCCAGTTTGGCCATGCCGTAGTTGGACTGGCCGAAGTTGCCGTAGATGCCTGAGGTCGAGGCGGTGAAGATTACCCGGCCGTAGTTTTGCTCGCGCATATGTGGCCACGCGGCGCGGGTGACTTTGTAGGCGCCTTCGACATGGACGCGGTAAACCAGATCCCAGTCGGCGTCGTCCATTTTGTGGAAGGTCTTGTCGCGCAGGATCCCGGCGTTGTTCACCACGACGTCGACGCGACCGAAGACATCAAGGGCGTTTTGCACCAGTTTGTCGCCGTCGGTGACCGAGTCGTGGTTGGCTTCGGCAATGCCGCCGGCCTCGCGGATTTCGGCGACGACGCGGTCGGCAGCGGAAGCATTAGCCCCCTCGCCCTGGGTCGAGCCGCCGAGGTCGTTGACCAGCACTTTGGCGCCCTGTTTGGCAAACAACAATGCGTGGGCGCGTCCGAGGCCACCACCGGCTCCGGTGACGATGACAACTTTATCTTCGAAACGCACAGACTCATTCATCGCAGCAACTCCAGCAGGCCAGTATTGAGTCCGAGTGTCAGGCACAGGGCTTTGGGTCACAACGAATACGGCTGAGGCTGAATGGTGCGCGATAAGGTTGGGGGATGATGAAGGCGTCAAAAGATCAAAAGATCGCAGCCTGCGGCAGCGCCTACATTGAATTTGTGCAGGCGCTGCCGCAGGCTGCGATCTTTTGATCTTTCAGGAGCAGGCGACTTTGCGCGGTGGCAGCACAAAACGATCGCGAAACTCCAGATAATGCTTGAGCACCTGCACCGGCGCCTCGGTCTGTGGATAGTGGCCGATGCCTGGCAGCAACACCGTGTCGGCGTCGGGGATCAATTCACGGTAACGCTCGACCATGTGCGCCCCGGAAATCGGATCGACTTCGCCATCGATCACCCGTAACGGGATTTCACCGCGCTGCATCGCTGTCACCCAGCGATCACGCTGCACACGGCGTTCGGGAATGTAGCTGATCAACTTGTGCATGATCCGTGGCCCGCGATTGCTGTCGACCAGACTCCAGAAATCGTCCAGCTCGCTTTCGCTCGGTCGGGTTTGCGGGCCGAAGATCTGCCGGAAGCTTTTCACCAGCGCATCGCGAGTGAACGCACGACCGATCATCCAGCCCAACGGGCTGAGCAGCAGTTTCTGCATCAGCACCGGACGATGGGTTTCCGGAAACAACCCGCCGTTGAGGAACACACAACTGGCGATCTCGATCTTGTCTTCGTAGTGCCTGGCGAGCAGTTCCTGGGCAACACTGTCGCCGTAGTCGTGAGCAAGCAAGTGAACCGGTTGTCCGACCTGCAGATGCGCGAGCAATGCCTGCTGCAGGTCAGCCTGCTCCAAAAGGCTGTAGGTGTGATTGAGCGGTTTGGCCGAATCGCCAAAGCCGAGCATGTCGCAGGCAATCACCCGATATCGCTGGGCCAGCGGCTGCCACAGATAATGCCAATCCCAACTGGCGGTCGGAAAACCGTGGATCAGCAGCAGCGGGTCACCCTGCCCGGCCGTCCAGTAGCGAATCGGCTGGCCACGAAAGACAAACGTCTGGCTGCGTTTACGCCAGACACACAGAGGAATCTCGGCAAGAGGCATTAGAGTTTATATCCGGGGTCTTGTTTATCGAGTTTGCGCAGCAACGCTGGCCATGCCAGCGCGCCACCCATGCCTTGAGCACTTTTGGTGACACCGGCGATCATCGCTTTGGCGCCTGCCAGGATTTGCGGTTCGATGGCGATGAGTTCAGCGCCACCGGTTTGCGCCATGACCTGAATGTCGCAGGCGCGCTGGAAGGTGAACATCATCAGAAAAGTGTCGGCGATGGTGCCGCCACAGGTCAGCAGACCGTGGTTGTGCAGCATCAGGAAATTGTTTTCGCCAAGATCGGCTTGCAGGCGCGCCTTCTCTTCATGGTTCAGCGCCACGCCTTCGTAGCCGTGATAAGCCAGGCTCGAAAGCACGAACAGCGACTGCTGGCTGATCGGCAACACACCCTGCTTTTGCGCCGACACCGCGACACCGGAGGCGGTGTGGGTATGCAGCACGCAAACCACATCGTGCCGCACTTCGTGCACGGCGCTGTGGATGGTGTAGCCGGCGGGGTTGATTTCGTAAGGGCTGTCCATGCGTTTGTTGCCGGCCTGATCGACTTTCACCAGGCTCGACGCAGTGATCTCATGAAACATTAGACCAAACGGGTTGATCAGGAAATCTTCGGTGCCCGGCACCTTGGCGGAAATATGGGTGAAGATCAGATCATCCCAGCCATGCAGCGCGACCAGACGATAACAAGCGGCGAGATCGACACGGGTCTGCCACTCTGCGGCACTGACCTGGTCTTTGACATTAAGGGACGATTGGACGGGGGCTACGCTCACTGTATGCACCTCTGCGTTCTTATTGTTCTGCACGTACGAGCAGTCTAGTCAGGCGCAGAGCATTGCGTAGTTGCATTGCCAGCCAGCTTGATGACTGAGCGGGTCAGCCAGGCAAACTCCTTGGATCCATGTCAAAGCCACGACGCCAACAAAGGCGCGGCAAACAGATTGAGCAACCCGGTCAAGACCATCACCAGCCCGGCGACAGAGCCTTCTTCGCCGCCCACTTCATGGGCCCGACTGACACCGGCACCATGCGCGCCAACCCCGAAAAGCGCACCGCGGGCCAAGGCACTGCGTAGCGGCAACCACTTCAACAACACGCCACCGAGCATCGCCCCGAACACTCCGGTGAACATCACGAATACCGCGGTCAACTCCGGCACGCCGCCGAGGTCCTGCGCCAGCGGCATGGCGAACGGTGTGGTGATCGAACGCGGCACCAGTGACAGCGTCACCGAGCTGTCGAGCGCCAGCGCCCTGGCCAGCCCGAATGAAGTGCCGATCGACGCCGCACTGCCGGCAACCATGCCCAACAACAGCGCCGACCAATGCCGCATCAGCAAGTGCCGCTGCTGCCAGATCGGCACAGCAAATGCGACAGTGACCGGGCCGAGTACCCGCATCAGCCAATGGGTGTTGCTGGAGTATTCGGCATAAGCGGTGTGCAACGGCACAGCCAGCGCCAACAGCAGGGCCGGCACCAGGATCAGCGGCGACAACACGTAGCGCCCGGTGCGCCGATAAATCCAGCGGCTGAACAGATACGCCAACAGGGTGAAGGCCAGCCAGAACATCGGCATCCATTCAAGCTTCATGGGAACGCCTCATGCGCACGGCAAGTTCTACGGTGAAAGCCGTCACCAGCATGACCATCAATGTACTGGCGGCGATCACCAACAGGATTCGCCAGCCGTCATTGCGCAACAGTGCGCCATAGTCGAGCAGGCTCATCAGCGCCGGAATGAAGAACAACAACATCTCGGCCATCAGCAACCCTGCGCCCAATTGCAGGGCGGCGGGTTTAATCCAGCCAAAGGCAAAGGCCAGCAGCAACAGCGCCATACCGATCACACCGCCAGGAATCGGCCACGCCAGCCAGACCGCGAGTTGGCAGCCGAGCAAGTAGAGGCCGAGCAATACAGCGAGTTCAGCGAGAAGACGAGACAGATGTTTGAGCGGGACGGCGTTCATGATTTTGCTCCAGACAGGCGCTTATTTTACGAAGCCACCTGCCATCCCCGAAGCGAATTGTTAGACTCAGTACCATTCCAAAATGGAATCGGACAATGGAATTCAAACAACTGCGCAGCTTTGTCGAAGTAATGCATCAAGGCGGTTTTACCCAAGCCGCAAAAACCCTGCACATCAGCCAGTCAGCGGTGAGCAAACAGATCGCGCAACTGGAACAAAGTCTCGGCACGCCTTTGCTGGAGCGGCTGGGTTCGCAATTGCGCCTGACGGCCGCTGGCAGCGTGGTGCTGCAACGGGCCGAAGGCATGCTGCGCTTGCGCAACGAACTGCTCGCGGAACTGGACGACCTCAGTCATTTGGC
The DNA here is from genome assembly GCF_054682705.1 of Pseudomonas sp. H1_D05. Taxonomy (NCBI): domain Bacteria; kingdom Pseudomonadati; phylum Pseudomonadota; class Gammaproteobacteria; order Pseudomonadales; family Pseudomonadaceae; genus Pseudomonas; species Pseudomonas sp. H1_D05. The sequence continues at coordinate 2,930,751 of NZ_CP162825.1, read as the reverse complement.
ACGCGGAGAGTTGCGCCTCGGCCTGCCATTACTCGGCAGCGACGCGCTATTCGCCGAACTGTTTGCGGAATACCGGCGGCGCTATCCGAATATCAGCATCCAGTTGCTCGAGGGCGGTAGCCGCAATATCGAGCAGGCTGTGCTGAGCGGTGAACTGGAGTTGGGCGGCAGTCTGTTGCCCAAGGATCCGCAATTCGACTGTCAGCCGTTTTGCGATGAGCAACTCGATGCGCTGCTGCCAGTGGATCATCCGCTGGCAGCCCGAGGCGAGATTGGTCTGGAAGAATTGGCCGAGACGCCCTTTCTGCTCTATCAGCGCAGCTTCGTGCTCAACGACCGCTTGCTGCAGGCGTGCCAGCAACTGGGGTTTACGCCGAAGGAAGGCGGGCGCAGCGGTCAGGCGGATTTCCTTGCGGCGCTGGTGGCCGCCGGGCAAGGCGTGGTGCTGTTGCCCAGCGTGGTTGCACGCGGTCTGGTGCGGCCAGGCGTGGTGCGCCTGACCTTACGCGCGCCGGATTATCTGCGTTGGGATATCGCGTTTATCTGGCGGCGCGGCGCGTATCTGTCAAAAGCGGCGCAGGCATGGCTGGCGCTGTTGCGCGAGCGTGGAATCAGCCCTTGAGCGTGTCGATCAACTGCGCCAGCCAAGGCTCGGCGTCGGTTTCCGGGGTGACGCTTTCGCTGGCGTCGATGCGCAGCATCTCTTGCACTTCGCGCACACCGAGCTCGCCGAACAGTTCACGCATTTGCTCGCCACCGCCGCAGAAAGTGTCGCCGTAACTGGCGTCGCCCAAGGCAATCACTGCGCCCGGCAAACCGAGCAGTGCGGCGGGCAACTGGTCACGAATCGCTGAGTACAGCGGTTGCAGGTTGTCGGGCAATTCGCCCATGCCGGTGGTCGAGGTCACCGCAAGCAATGCTTCAGGGCCAAACGCCTGGATGTCGGCCAGGCTGGCGCGCGAGTTGTGGAAGGTTTCAAAGCCAGCGGCTTTCAACAGGTTCTGGGCGTGACGGGCGACTTCTTCGGCGGTGCCGTAGACCGAACCGGAGAGGATGGCGACTTTCATCAATCTGATCCTGAAACTGAAAAAAAGAGCCGCGATAGTAACAGTCTCAAGCGCAAAGCTGCGACTGGATCTCAATTGGCGGTAATGGCCAGTAGACAGGCCGTGCGGTTCTTCTAGAATGCCTGCCACTGACAACTCTGAAAGGATTCAAAGATGATCAACGCCAGCCTGCTGCAAATGGTGATCAATGCGTCGAATGACGGGATAGTGGTCGCGGAGAAAGAAGGTGAACAGAACGATATCCTGATCTATGTGAACCCGGCCTTTGAACGACTGACCGGCTACACCAGTGAGGAAATCCTCTATCAGGACTGCCGCTTTCTGCAGTCTGGAGACCGCGATCAGGACAGCCTGAAACTGATTCGCGAGACGCTGGATAACGGCGGCTCGTGCCGGGAAATCCTGCGTAACTATCGCAAGGACGGTACGCCGTTCTGGAATGAACTGTCGATTTCGACGGTGAAAAACGTCGAAGACGGGCAGACGTATTTCGTTGGCGTGCAGAAGGACGTCACCGTTCAGGTCAAGGCACAACAGCGCGTGATTCAACTGGAAGCTGAGGTCGTTGCCCTCAAAGCAGAACTGGCTGCATTGAAAGCGACAAACGGTCAAAACAAAATCGCGAACTAAGTGTCATTAACTACAATCACCAATGACTTTGTAACTATACCTTTCGAGTTAGCCATGCAGCGCGACGCCCTCCTCACTCAGGATGAGCTGGATTTCATCCAGACCATGCAGCACAACCCGCAACTGAACGTGCGGGATGCGACGTCGAGTCTGCTGGTTAACGGCGGTTCGCAAATCCGTGATTTGCTCACGCGCCTGGCCGCTCACGAGCAAGTGACCATTCAGGCCAACTTCGAAAATCAGCAGATGACCTTCCCGTTGCATCTGGTCGAAGACGAGTTTCACGCGTTGCACCTGCGTCTCGGCGTACCGAGTATTTACGAAGACGGCCCGATGGTGCGGCCATGGCGTTTGACTCTCGAAGAGCCGGTAGCTCTGGAAAACGCCAAAGGTCAGCCGGGCACGTTGTGGGTCCACGAGGTTTCGCACAAAGGTGTGCTGCTGGAAGTGCGCAACAAGACCAAACCGCCCAAGCATTTCGCGCTGTGGTTCAGCCCTTCGGGTTACGAGCGGATTTCATTGCGCGGCAATTTCGAACGGGAAACCGAGAGCGGTTTCTACGCCTACGAACTGAGCCAGACCGACACCGATGAAACCGAGCGTCTGCGCCAGTTCATCCTGCAGCAACATCGCCTGACGCATCCTGCCCTTCACACCTGAGTTTCAGGTATCCAGATTGCCGGCCAGAAACTGCAGCATGCGCTGACGCATGTTCGCGCCTTCATTGCCCAGGCAAGCAACAGAGGATCCGGCCAAGCTGTCCTGTGCCAGATCTGAAGCGTCGCCCGCCAGCATCAACTGACAATCGAGACTCAATGCCAAGCGGTTCAAACGCCGAGGCAATTCGGCGCTGGGCGCATGATTGGAAAACAGCACGAGTGCATCAGGTTTGATCTTTTCGCAAACCAACGTCAGCTCATCGAATGGCTGACCTGTGGTCAGCACCCGAACACCGGAATTGCTGTCGCTGAGAAACAGCGCCGCCACCAACAACTCCAGCTCTCGACATTGCCCGGCCAGCGCGCTGACGATCACTCGGCGCGGTTGCGTACCACGCAGCATGACGATCCGCTGCAATACCCGCGCCCGCAGGAATCCATCGAAGAACAACCACTCGCTGGTTTGCCCGAAAGCCTCCTGGCGCTGCAACAATTGCAGCCACAAAGGCATGAGGATGTCCTGAAACACCACCGGCAATGAGTATGAAGAGAAAATCTGCCCATAGACGCGGTCCAGTTGCTGGTCGTCGAACGCACTGACCGCCTGCTGGATCTGCTCCTGCCATTGCAGGTAATCCGCCTGCACCAAGTCATCCGGGATGATGTGCGCCAATACTTTCATCGGTTCGGTCTTGGCGAGGATCTTGCCGACCTTGCTCACGGCGACCCCGCGATCAATCCAGTCGACGATGCTGCGCACGCGCTCGATATCGGTCATCGAATAGAGCCGATGCCCACTTTCGGTGCGCGTGGGCTGAATCAGACCATAGCGCCGCTCCCACGCGCGCAAGGTCACCGGGTTTACACCTGTCAGGCGTGCGACCTCACGGATAGGGAACAGATCCTCGCGCTCGAGCGCAGAAGATGTCTGCGAAGCGAGGCTTTGCGTCCGTGATGACAGGCATAGGCTGTTCAACTTCCATGTCGGAGAGATTTGGATCCCATTCTAACGCTTATGCCCCGATTGCGATCAAGTGCAGAAATGCGACGAAAGTCGCTGGTTTAATCGGGAAAAACCGGAATAATCCTTGCTTGTTGAAAAACGCAGGCCTCTACCCCGGCCCTGCGTCAGGCGAAACTCCTACCCGGAGCGACGCAAATGAAATACGGAGATACATAATGTCTACTTCCCCTGTCACGCTGATGGTTGCCCGTCGCGTCGCTGATGGCCGTTATCAGGACTTGATCGCCTGGCTGCGCGAAGGCGAACAACTGGCCACTGATTTCCCCGGTTACCTGGGCTCTGGCGTGCTCGCTCCGCCGCCCGGCGATAATGAATTCCAGATCATCTTCCGCTTTGTCGATGAGCAGACGTTGCATGCGTGGGAACATTCGGTTTCACGTACCGCGTGGCTGAGCCGTGGCAGCGACCTGTTTGCCCACCCGAAAGAACATCGAGTCAGTGGCATCGAAGGCTGGTTCGGCGCTGCCGGGCAACGTCCTCCACGGTGGAAACAGGCCGTCGCGATCTGGCTGGCGTTCTTTCCGGTGTCACTGCTGTTCAACTTTGTCCTCGGCCCGTTGCTCGCAGAACTGAGCCTGTTGCCGCGTATGTTGATCAGCACGGCGTGCCTGACGCCGCTGATGGTTTACTTCTTTATTCCGCTGTCGACCCGATTGCTGGCGAACTGGCTGAACAGTACGCCGGTACGACTGCCTGTATCGGCGACACCTCAGAAACATTAAAGATCGCAGCCTCGTTGCACTCGACAGCTCCTGCAGGACTGAACACAGACCAGGGCAGGAGCTGCCGCAGGCTGCGATCTTTTCGGGCTCGTCGCTGTTATAGTTTTTGCTCCAACCGCGATGCGAGCCGTTCATGCCTGATTCCTCAGCCCCGATCCTCATCACCGGTGCCGGCCAGCGTGTCGGCCTGCATTGTGCGCAGCGGCTGCTCGAGGATGGCTATCGCGTCATCTTCACTTACCGCAGCGAACGCCCCGGCGTGCAAACGCTGCGCGATCTGGGCGCCCTCGGCCTGTTCGCCGACTTTTCCAGCGAAGCCGCGATTCTCGCTTTCATCGCCGAACTGAAAACCCACACCGACAGCTTGCGCGCCATCGTGCACAACGCCTCCGAGTGGCTGGCCGAAACCCCGGGCAGCGAAGCCGAAGCCTTCACGCGCATGTTCAATCTGCACATGCTCGCACCGTACCTGATCAACCTGCACTGCGGTGAACTGCTAAAACACTCGACGCCCGCCGACATCATTCATATCAGCGACGATGTCACCCGCAAGGGCAGCAGCAAGCACATTGGCTATTGCGCCAGCAAAGCCGGGCTCGACAGCCTGACCCTGTCCTTCGCCGCCCGCTATGCGCCGACCATCAAGGTCAACGGCATCGCCCCGGCCCTGCTATTGTTCAATCCCGACGACGACGCGGCGTACCGCGCCAAGGCACTGGCCAAGTCCGCGCTGGGCATCGAACCCGGCAGCGAAGTGATCTACCAGAGCCTGCGCTATCTGCTCGACAACCCTTATGTCACCGGTACGACCCTGACCGTCAACGGCGGAAGGCACGTCAAATAACACCTGCCTGCGAGGCTGCCCATGACCCGCTCACTGCCCGAGAATTACCGCGAACTCCTCATTGGCCTCGGTGAAGATCCCGACCGCGAAGGACTGCAAGACACCCCGGTGCGCGCGGCCAAGTCCATGCAATACCTGTGTCACGGTTACGAGCAAAGCGTCGATGAGATCGTCAACGGCGCGCTGTTTGCCTCGGACAGTGACGAGATGATCATCGTCGCCGACATCGAGTTGTACTCTTTGTGCGAACATCACCTGCTGCCCTTCATCGGCAAGGCCCATGTGGCTTATATTCCGACGGGCAAGGTGCTGGGTCTGTCGAAAATCGCGCGACTGGTGGACATGTTCGCCCGACGCCTGCAGATTCAGGAAAACCTCACCCGGCAAATTGCCGATGCGGTGCAACAGGTCACCGATGCCGCCGGCGTCGCGGTCGTCATTGAGGCCAGACACATGTGCATGATGATGCGCGGTGTCGAGAAACAGAATTCGACCATGAACACCTCGGTCATGCTCGGCGCGTTCCGCGAGTCGAGCAACACCCGCCAGGAGTTCCTGCAATTGATTGGACGGAGCAAGTAAATGCCACAACTTCAGCCGGGAATGGCGCGCATCCGGGTCAAGGATCTGCGCTTGCGCACCTTTATCGGGATCAACGAGGACGAAATCCTCAACAAGCAGGATGTGCTGATCAACCTGACCATTCTGTACGCCGCGCAGGAAGCGGTGCGTGACAATGATATCGACCACGCGCTGAATTACCGCACGATCACCAAAGCGATCATCGCCCACGTCGAGGGCAACCGCTTTGCGCTGCTCGAACGCCTGACGCAGGAATTGCTCGACCTGGTGATGAGCAACGGTTCAGTGCTGTATGCCGAAGTCGAAGTCGACAAGCCGCACGCGCTGCGTTTTGCCGAGTCGGTGTCAATCACGCTTGCAGCGAACCGCTAGCTTCAAGCTTCAAGCGGCAAGCTGTAAACTTCGTATCACCGCCACCCATTTTGCAGCTTGAAGCTCGTCGCTTGAAGCTGTCTCGCAGAGACTCCCATGAACGAGCAACAACGCCTCGAACTCGAAGCTGCCGCCTTCCGCCGGCTGGTCGCCCACCTGGACAGCCGCAAGGACGTGCAGAACATCGATCTGATGAACCTTGCCGGGTTCTGCCGCAACTGCCTGTCGAAGTGGTACAAGGCCGAAGCCGACGAGCGCCAGATCGAGATCAGCCTCGACGACGCCCGCGAAGTGGTTTACGGCATGCCGTACGCCGAGTGGAAAGCCCAATTTCAGCAAGAAGCCAACGCCGAGCAACAAGCCGCGTTCGCCAAAGGAAAAACCCATGAGTGATCTGAACACCCTGCGCGCCAGCCTCAAGAGCGGCGAACACGCTTTCGCCGACACGCTGGCCTTCATCGCCGCCGGTTACGACTATCAGCCGCAGGCGTTCAACAACGGTGGCGTGGAAAACGCCGCCGGGCAGAACGAAGGTTCTTGCAAGACCCTGGGTCTGGCACTGCTGGAAGGCCTGAGCGATGAAGACGCGCTGCTGGCGTTCGGCGAGCATTACCGCTCGGTAGTGGCGACGCCTGAGGGCAGTGATCACGGCAATATCCGTGCGTTGATCCAGCACGGTCTGGCCGGCGTCAAATTCACCGCTCAACCCCTGACCCGCCGCTGATTCCTCTATCCACACAAAATCCCTGTGGGAGCGAGCCTGCTCGCGAATACGGACTGACATTCAACATTGATGTCGACGGATACACCGCATTCGCGAGCAGGCTCGCTCCCACATTTGATCTGTGGTGACTGTGATTCTCGGGCACAAAAAAACCGGCCAATCTGGCCGGTTTTTTTATGTCTGCGATTTAGAACGAAGCGTTCTGCAGACCGTCCAGGTAACGCTCGGTATCCAGTGCCGCCATGCAGCCAGCGCCGGCCGAGGTGATCGCCTGGCGGTAAACGTGGTCAGCCACGTCACCGGCGGCGAAGATGCCTTCGACGCTGGTCGCCGTAGCATTGCCTTCACGGCCGCCGTGCACCACCAGATAACCGTCTTTGAGGGTCAACTGGCCTTCGAACAGCGAGGTGTTCGGGGTGTGGCCGATGGCGATGAACACGCCGTCGACGGTGATTTCGTCGAAGCTGCCATCGTTGTTCTTCAGACGCGCACCGGTCACGCCCATGTTGTCGCCCAGCACTTCGTCGAGGTTGGCGTTCAACTTGAGGATGATCTTGCCTTCAGCCACGCGAGCGTTGAGCTTGTCGATCAGGATCTTCTCGGCGCGGAAGGTTTCGCGACGGTGGATCAGGGTCACGGTGCTGGCGATGTTGGCCAGGTACAGAGCTTCTTCAACAGCGGTGTTGCCGCCGCCGACCACTGCAACAGGCTTGTTGCGATAGAAGAATCCGTCGCAGGTTGCGCAGGCGGAAACGCCTTTGCCCATGAACGCTTCTTCCGATGGCAGGCCCAGGTAACGCGCGCTGGCACCGGTAGCGATGATCAGGGCGTCGCAGGTGTAGGTCGCGCTGTCGCCGGTCAGGGTGTAAGGCTTGGCAGCGAAGTCCACGGCGTTGATGTGATCGAAAACGATCTCGGTTTCAAAACGCTCGGCGTGCTCGCGCATCCGCTCCATCAGGGCTGGACCGGTCAGACCGTGCACATCGCCCGGCCAGTTGTCGACTTCAGTAGTGGTGGTCAGTTGACCGCCAGCCTGCATGCCGGTGATCAGCAGTGGCTTGAGGTTGGCGCGGGCCGCGTATACCGCAGCGCTGTAACCGGCTGGGCCGGAACCGAGAATAATCACTCGCGAATGACGGACTTCAGACATGACCTGCTCCTGTTGACCGGGCCGAAAAACTGGCACGGATCGCCGGACTGCCGGCGGGAATAAAAAAGGACCGTGGAAAACCTTGGGGAAGGCTTGAGCTCGACAGTCCTGTAAAAAGTTGGGTGCAGCGTATCGAGGGGGGCAAGATTAAGGAAATACGGTTTAACAATCCAGCTCATAGGTGGTCTCTATGCCGACACACTGACGAGATGGACGTCTTTGTTACAGTGAATGTCGATTGCTCTACCGTGCTTTCGCCGTCGTTGCAAAGTCGGTAAGGTCGGCGCGTTTTCCCTTGCTCGGAGCACCTTATGCCCGCCCCTGTTCTGTCCGGCCCGCAATACCTGCGCGAAGGCCTCAAACTGGTTCTCAGCCCCGGCCTGCGCCTGTTCGTGTTGTTGCCGCTGGCGATCAACCTGGTGCTGTTCGTCGGATTGATTTATCTGGCCGGCCACCAGTTCAGTCTATGGGTCGATACGCTGATGCCATCGCTGCCCGAATGGCTGAGCTTCCTCAGTTACATCCTCTGGCCACTGTTTGTAGTGCTAGTGGCGCTGATGGTGTTCTTTACTTTCACTATGCTGGCCAACGTAATCGCCGCACCGTTCAACGGCTTCCTCGCGGAAAAAGTCGAAGTGGTGGTACGCGGCACTGATGACTTCCCGGCGTTCAGCTGGGGCGAACTGATCGCGATGGTCCCGCGCACCTTGGCCCGGGAAATGCGCAAACTCGGCTACTTCCTGCCACGGGCGATCGGACTGTTCATTCTCTCGTTCATCCCGGTGGTGAATATCGTTGCTGCACCGCTGTGGCTGTTATTCGGCGTGTGGATGATGGCGATCCAGTACATCGACTACCCGGCGGATAACCACAAACTGGGCTGGAACGAAATGCTTGCCTGGTTGCGGCAAAAGCGCTGGCAGAGCATGAGCTTTGGCGGGATCGTCTATCTGGTGCTGCTGATTCCGGTGGTCAACATCCTGATGATGCCGGCGGCGGTGGCCGGGGCGACGTTGTTCTGGGTGCGTGAGCGCGGTGCCGAGGTGCTGGCTCAGGAAAAGGCCTGAGCCAGACGCTGTGGTTTTGCCGCTGCCTCAGTGGAAAAAGCTCCACGTCCCGATCAGCACCAATGCCCACAGGGCGATGCCTGGAACGATGATCAAAAAATTCCAGGCATTCAGGCGGTTGTTGCCCAAACCTTGCGGATCGTTGGCGGCCAGGTTGATCAGTTGCTGGCCTTCACTGGCGACATAAGCTCTGAGCGGCAGCAGTGCCATAGCAAACAAACTCAGGTACAACAAGCCTTCGAAATGGCTCGATAGTTTATCGAGCACCACTGCAAGCAACGTCAATACCACAAACACCGTTGCCCACTGCTCAAGATCCCAGCTGGATTTTCGGCCGCTGTCGTGAATCGTCTTGTCTGCATGACGATACAGCCTGTGCACGAAAAATATATAGAAGATACCGCGCGCCACTGGCCACAGCTCTTCCTGCGTCCGCTGCTTGTACAGGCTCCAGTTTTTGTACGACCAATAATAGAAATACAGGCCAAAACTGAGCACCGACAGCAGAATGAATTTCCATCTGGCAACCACGTAAAATCCCGCAGCCTGCACATCTTCGTTCAACAGATTCGCCTCAGGGGACGCGTAGACATTTTCCGCCATAGCCATTTCCTTGGTTCAAACGTTCAATCAAGGCTAACGACCGACCGGCGAAAATATTGAGCCCAGCGGGGCCAGTGGCTGTCATCAATCCATCATCAACTCGACACAATGACGACATGGCCTCAGTCGACACTGGGGTCATGACGACAGCTCTACATATCACTCTGATCAGCGAAACCTTCCCACCGGAAATCAACGGGGTGGCCAATACCCTTGGCCGCTTGTGCGATGGACTGCGCGCGCGTGGGCATCAGGTTGAACTGGTGCGGCCGCGTCAGGCCGGTGATCCGCAGCGCAGTGAAGATGACGCGCTGCTACTGTGTCGGGGCTGGCCGTTGCCGGGATATCCGGGGCTGCAATGGGGTCAGTCGTCGATGCACAAACTGCTGCGGCGCTGGAAGCGCCAGCGTCCCGACGTGTTGTACATCGCCACGGAAGGCCCGCTCGGGTTGTCGGCGCTGCGTGCGGCGCGGCGTCTGGGGATATCGGTGGTCAGCGGTTTTCACACCAATTTTCAGCAATACACCAGCCAATACGGGCTCGGTCTGCTGACGCGGATGCTCACGCATTATCTGCGCTGGTTTCACAATCGCTCGGCCATGACGCTGGTGCCGAGCGTCAGCCAGCGCCTGGAACTGGAACGGCGGCATTTCGAGCGCTTGGCGCTGTTGTCGCGCGGGGTCGACAGCCAGTTGTTTCATCCGAGCAAACGGCTGAACGCCTTGCGTGAGCAATGGGGCCTGTCCGAGCAGGACATTGCAGTGATTCACGTAGGACGACTCGCGCCGGAGAAGAACCTTGGCCTGCTAAAACGCTGCTTCGAAAAACTGCGCGACACTTATCCACAGCGCAATCTGAAACTGATCGTCGTCGGCGACGGGCCGCAGCGGCTAGCGCTGGAAAAGGATGTGCCCGAGGCGATTTTCTGCGGCGCGCAGCGCGGTGAAGCGTTGGCGGCGCACTATGCGTCTGGTGATTTGTTTCTATTTCCGAGTCTGACCGAAACCTTCGGTAATGTGGTGCTGGAGGCGCTGGCATCCGGGCTGGGTGTGGTGGCTTACGATCAGGCTGCGGCGGCTCAGCATATTCGCCATGGCTACAACGGCGTGCTGGCGATGCCTGGTGATGAGCCAGCCTTTTGCGAGGCGGCGGCATGGTTGCTGGAAGAGGATGAAACGTTGCGCTGCGTGCGCCTGAATGCGCGGCAGCATGCGAGTCGCCAGGGCTGGCCGGCGGTTATCGAGCAGTTTGAAAAGCATTTGCGCGGGGCTTGTGTAGGGGAGCAAGTGGTGCCGAATGCGCAGACATTGCCCTGATTCTCTGCTGACGTTAGAACCGCCTTCGCGAGCAAGCTCGCTCCCACAGGGGATCTCCAGTGAACACAAATTTTGTGAACAGCAGAGAAACCTGTGGGAGCGAGCTTGCTCGCGAAGGGGTCAGTGAGAGCGCCGCTTAAACCAGCGTCATCAACGCCTCACGGCTGAACGGCAAAATATCCTGTTCACGCCCTTCGCGGACTTTCTGCGCCCAATCCGGATCGACCAGCAACGCACGCCCCACCGCCACCAGATCGAACTCCTCTTTATTCAGACGCTCCAGCAGATTCTCCAGACTGGCCGGTTGCGCGACCTTGTCGGTGTTGACCATGAATTGCAGGAACTCGCCATCAAGGCCAACACTGCCAACGGTGATGGTCGGCTTGCCGGTGAGTTTGCGGGTCCAGCCGGCCAGGTTCAGCTCGGAACCGTCAAATTCCGGCTCCCAGAAGCGGCGCGTCGAGCAGTGGAAAATATCCACGCCAGCGTCAGACAGCGGCTTGAGGAATTCACCCAGCGCTTGCGGGGTTTGCACCAGACGCGCCGTGTAGTCCTGCTGTTTCCATTGCGAGAAACGGAAGATGATCGGGAAGCCTTCACCGACCGCCGCACGCACGGCTTGAATCAATTCAATGGCGAAACGTGAACGGTTGGCCAGGCTGCCACCGTATTCGTCGGTGCGCTGGTTGCTGCCCTCCCAGAAAAACTGGTCGATCAGGTAACCGTGGGCGCCGTGGATTTCCACGCCGTCCATGCCGATGCTCTGTGCATCTTTGGCCGCTTGGGCGAAGGCTGCGATCACATCCTGAATGTCTTGTTTAGTCATGCCGTGCACCACGACCTGACCGTCCTTGATTTTTTCCGACGGACCGTAACCCGGCACGCTGGCGTCCGGCTCGGTGCCGATGCGACGCACGCTGCCCACATGCCACAGTTGCGGAACGATCTTGCCCCCTTCGGCGTGAACCGCATCGACGACCTTCTTCCAGCCGGCCAATGGCGCGTCGCCAAAGAACTGCGGCACGTTCGGATAACCATTGGAGGCAATGTGGCCGACGGTAGTGCCTTCGGTGATGATCAGGCCAACGCCGGCGGCCGCGCGACGACGGTAATACTCAATGACTTTCGAATTAGGCACGCCGCCCGGGGAAAAGGAGCGAGTCATCGGCGCCATGACCACGCGGGTCGGCAGTTCGAGGGCACCGAGTTGGAACGGTTTGAACAGGGCTTGAACCGGCATTGGAAGGCTCCACAGGGAATGACTTTATGACGGCGATAATATGGACAGTCAAAGGCTTTGAACAGCACTATTGATTTGAATGATCAAGGATCAGAAACGAAAAGATCGCAGCACCGGCAGGCCCTTTAAGAGCTGCCGAAGGCTGCGATCTTTTGATCTTGCTGTTTCAGCTCAGCGCTTTTTCAATCGCATGCACAATGGTCGGATCATCCGGCGCCGTGCGCGGCGAGAACCGCGCCAGCACCCGGCCGTCCTTGCCGAGCAGAAACTTCTCGAAATTCCAGGTGATGTCCCCAGGAAACTCCGCCCCCTCGCCCGCCAGCAGACGGTAGAGCTGGTGACGATCATGACCGTTGACTTCGAGCTTGCTCGACAACGGGAATGTCACGCCATAGTTGAGGCTGCAGAAATCCTGAATTTCCTTTTCGCTGCCTGGTTCCTGGCCGGCAAACTGGTTGCACGGCAGGCCCAGCACGCTGAAACCTTTGCCTTTGTATTGCTGATAGAGGTTTTCCAGCGCCGCGTACTGTGGGGTCAAGCCGCATTTGGAGGCGACGTTGACCACCAGCACGACTTGGCCCTTGAACGGCGCCAGCGGTAGCTCCTGACCATCCAGGGCTGTCAACTTAAGGTCGTGAAAAGCACTCATGACGAACTCCAAGATTCCCGTGTTCCACTCGAAACAGCCACTTGGCGAGGTCACCAAGGACAGCCGCGGACTAAAAAGGCGCCCGCAGGCGCCTCTCCAGTACTCGAAGCTTAGCGCAGAAAATCAGTGGTGATGGCCACCTTCGCCATGGACGTGGCCATGAGCGATTTCTTCCTGGCTGGCATCACGGATGTCAACGATCTTCACTTTGAAGTTCAGGCGCTGACCGGCCAGTGGGTGGTTGCCATCAACGGTCACGTCATCGCCGTCGAGGTCACGGATGGTGACGATTTGCATCTGGCCGTCCGGCGCCGAAGCGTGGAACTGCATGCCGACTTCCAGCTCGTCAACGCCTTCGAACATGCTGCGGCTCAGGGTGCTGACCAGCTCGGCGGCGTATTCGCCGTAAGCGTCTTCCGGCTCAACGGAAACTTCCAGCTCGTCACCAACAGCTTTGCCATCCAGAGCTTTTTCCAGGCCCGGGATGATGTTGCCTGCGCCTTGCAGGTAGACCAGCGGAGCGCCGCCGGCGGAGCTGTCGATGACCTCACCAGCGTCGTTGGTCAGGGTATAGTCGATGGAGACAGCCTTATTGGCGGCGATCAGCATGGGGCGAGACCTTTTGCATAAGAATATAGAAAGGCCAAGTTTAGCGAAGCAATCGCGCGAAAGCGAACACAACCCGGACAAACGGGTTTCGACGATCGCAGGCTTTCATCAGGACGAGGACGGTCACTGGGTCGTCGAGCTTTCCTGTGGCCACACCCAGCACCTGCGCCATCAGCCGCCCTGGCAATCGCGCGCCTGGGTGCTGGACCCGGCGCAACGTATTGAAAAAATAGGCCAACCCTTTGCCTGCGGTTGGTGCGCACAAGGCTCGGTTAGCGATAACCTTGGCGACTGAATTTCGGTAGGTCGTCAGCTATAGGCGATCGCCATTGCCATGCAACTTTAGAGAATTCGCATGCAAACTTTTTTTATCGCGCCCACCGATTTTGGTGTGGGTCTGACCTCCATCAGCCTCGGGCTGGTGCGCACGCTTGAGCGAGCCGGGCTGAAAGTCGGTTTCTTCAAACCGATTGCCCAGCCGCATCCGGGTGACACCGGCCCCGAGCGTTCCACCGAACTGGTGGCGCGCACCCACGGGTTGAAACCGCCACAACCGTTGGGCCTGGCGCACGTCGAGCGGATGCTCGGCGACGGTCAGCTCGATGAGCTGCTCGAAGAAATCATCACGCTATATCAGCAAGCCGCCATCGGCAAAGACGTGCTGGTCGTCGAAGGCATGGTGCCGACCCGCAGCGCCAGTTATGCCGCGCGGGTCAACTTGCACCTGGCCAAAAGCCTGGATGCCGAGGTGATTCTGGTCTCGGCGCCAGAAAACGAAGTACTCGCCGAACTCTCCGGCCGTGTCGAATTGCAGGCGCAATTGTTCGGCGGCCCGAAAGACCCGAAAGTCCTCGGGGTGATCCTCAACAAGGTCAAGACCGAAGAGAGCATGGACGCCTTCGCTGCGCGCCTGAAGGAGCATTCGCCGTTGCTGCGCAGCGGTGATTTCCGCCTGCTCGGCTGCATTCCCTATCAGCCGGAACTCAACGCACCACGTACCCGTGACGTTGCCGACCTGATGGGTGCACAAGTGCTTAATGCCGGTGATTACGAAACCCGCCGAATGACCAAAATCATCATCTGCGCGCGAACCATGCGCAACACCGTCGAGCTGCTCAAGCCCGGCGTGCTGGTGGTGACGCCGGGCGATCGCGACGACATCATCCTCGCCGTCAGCCTCGCCGCGATCAACGGTGTGCCGCTGGCGGGCCTGTTGCTGACCAGCGACACCCTGCCCGATCCGCGCATCATGGATCTGTGCCGTGGTGCGTTGCAGGCCGGTTTGCCGGTGCTATCGGTGAGTACTGGCTCCTACGACACCGCCAATCTGCTCAACGGCCTGAACAAGGAAATCCCGATTGACGACCGCGAGCGTGCGGAGATCATCACCGATTTCGTCGCCAGCCATCTCGACGCGAAATGGCTGCACCAGCGCTGTGGCACGCCACGGGAAATGCGCCTGTCGCCGGCGGTGTTCCGCTATCAGTTGATCCAGCGTGCGCAAGCGGCGAACAAACGCATCGTCCTGCCTGAAGGCAGCGAGCCGTTCACCGTGCAAGCGGCGGCGATCTGCCAGGAACGCGGGATCGCCCGTTGCGTGTTACTCGCCAAACCGGAAGATGTCGAAGCAGTGGCCCGCGCCCAAGGCATCGCCTTGCCGCCAGGGCTGGAGATTCTTGATCCAGACCTGATTCGCGAGCGCTACATCGAGCCGATGGTTGCCTTGCGCAAGACTAAAAGCCTCAACGCGCCGATGGCCGAACAGCAACTGGAAGACACCGTAGTGATCGGCACCATGATGCTGGCGCTGGACGAGGTCGACGGCCTGGTCTCGGGCGTGATCAACACCACTGCCAACACCATTCGCCCGGCCCTTCAGTTGATCAAGACTGCGCCGGGCTGCACGCTGGTGTCGTCGGTGTTCTTCATGCTCTTCCCAGAGGAAGTGCTGGTTTACGGCGACTGCGTGATGAACCCACACCCGAGCGCCAGCGAACTGGCCGAGATCGCCCTGCAAAGCGCCGACTCGGCGGCTGCATTCGGCATCATTCCGCGCGTGGCGATGATCAGTTACTCCAGCGGCGAATCGGCCACTGGCGAAGAGGTCGAGAAAGTCCGCGAGGCCACCCTCCTCGCCCACGAACAACAGCACTCGCTGCTGATCGACGGCCCGCTGCAATACGACGCCGCCGCCAACGCAGAAGTCGCCCGGCAACTGGCACCAAACAGTCAGGTGGCCGGTCGCGCCACGGTGTTCGTCTTCCCCGATCTAAACACCGGCAACACCACGCACAAAGCCGTACAACGCAGCGCCGATTGCGTCAGCCTCGGGCCGATGCTGCAAGGCTTGCGCAAACCGGTGAATGACTTGCCACGCGGCGCACAAGTCGATGACATCGTCTACACCATCGCCCTCACCGCGATTCAAGCCGCCAACCGACCTATGGATGTGTAAATGCTGGATTTTCTACCTGCACCCGTGCGCGGCGTGATCGCTTCGCTGCTGTTGGCACTCAATACGATTCTGCTGTGCTCGTTTCTGTTTTGCGTGGCGCTGATCAAAGTGCTGCCATTCGACCTCGCCCGACGCGCCTCGCTGTGGCTGATGAGCCACACCCACGAAGCGTGGATCAGCAACAACAAGGGCTGGATGAATCTGGTTCGGCGTACACGCTGGCACCTCAGCGGTCTGCAAGGACTCGATTACCAACACTCGTACCTGATCACCAGCAATCATCAGAGCTGGGTGGATATTCTGGTGCTGCAATACGTGCTCAACCGAAAGATCCAACCGTTGAAATTCTTCCTCAAACAGGAGCTGATCTGGGTGCCGGTGATCGGTCTGGCGTGGTGGGCGCTGGGCTTTCCGTTCATGAAGCGCTACTCCAAGGCGTATCTGACCAAGCATCCGGAGAAGAAAGGCAAAGACCTCGAAACCACCCGCAAGACGTGTGCGAAATTTCGCGATAACCCGGTGGGGATTTTCAACTTCGTCGAAGGCACACGCTTCACCGAAGGCAAGCATGCGCAGCAGCAGTCGCCGTTCAAATATCTTCTCAAGCCCAAGGCTGGCGGGATCGCCTTTGTGCTGGATGCAATGGGCGAGCAACTGGAGTCGATCGTCAACGTGACCATCCACTACCCGGCCGGGCGTCCGGGGTTCTGGGATTTGCTCTGCGGCAATGTGCGCGATGTGGTGGTGCACTTTGAAGAGCTGAAGATTCCCCAGCAGTTCATTGGCAAGAACTACGACCAGGACGGCGAGTATCGCCTGCAGTTCCAGGGCTGGATCAATCAACTGTGGCTGGACAAGGATGCGTTGCTCGAACAGATGCACCGCGAATACCCAGCCAAATACTGATCCCTTGTAGGAGTGAGCCTGCTCGCGATAGCGGTTGATCAGCCACCAACAATGTTGAATGACACACCGCTATCGCGAGCAGGCTCGCTCCCACAGTTTTGATCGCCGTATGCCCGAATAAAAAAGCCCGCCGATGATTGCTCATCGGCGGGCTTTTTCTTGCAGCTTGAAGCTAGGAGCTTGTCGCTGCTTCAGTGCTTAGATCGCGCCACGCTTGCGCAGCAGATCCAGCACTTGCTTGACGCTGTCTTCCAGACTCAGCGTTTGCGTGTCGATCACCAGATCGGCATTCAGCGGCACGTCGTACGGGAAGGATTCGCCCGGGATGTTGTCGCCAGCGGCGGCATACAGACCTTGCGGATCACGCTCGGCGCAGACAGCCGGCGAGGCCTGTACGTAGACCGTCAATAGACGATCCTTGCCGATCAGGTCCTTGGCCTGCTCGCGACCTTCAGCGCTTGGCGCGACGAACGCGGCCAACGTCAGCAAACCGGCTTCGTTGAACTGACGCGCGACGTGCGCAGCACGACGCCAGTTTTCGGTACGGCCGGCGCGATCCTGTGGCAGACCTTTGTTCAAGTCATGGCGCAGGTTCTGACCATCCAGTACAAACACCGCACGACCCATGTCGAACAACTTGCGCTCGACGGCGTAAGCCAGCGTGCTCTTGCCCGCGCCCGACAGGCCGCTGAACAGCACGGTCGCCGGTTGCTGGCCGAAGCGCTGGGCACGTTCTTCAGTGGCCACGTGCGCCAGTTTGCCGTGATGCGTGGCAGTGCCATGCGTCACCTGTTGCGCGACGATCATGCCGGCGCCGACGGTGCCGTTGGTCAAGCGATCAATGACGATGAACGCGCCGGTGGTGCGGTTGCTTTCGTAACCGTCGAGGGCGATCGGCGCGTCCAGCGCGATCTTCACCTTGCCGATTTCGTTGAGCTGCAACGCGCTCGCCGGGCCTTCTTCCAACGTGTTCACGTCGACCTTGTTGACGATGCTGGCAATCGAACCCGGCACGTAACTGGTGGCGCGTTTGATGTCGTATTTCTTGCCCGGCAGCATCGGCTCTTCAGCCATCCACACCAGCATCGCTTCGAAGCTGTCGGTGACCGGCGGCACGTTGTCGGCATGCACCAACAGGTCGCCACGGGAGATGTCGATTTCGTCTTCCATGGTCAGCGTCACCGCTTGACCTGGACCGGCGTGCTCCAGCTCACCTTCGAAGGTGACGATGGATTTCACCCGGCTGCTTTTGCCCGACGGCAGCACCACGACTTCGTCACCCTTGTGCACGATGCCGCTGGCCAGGGTGCCGGCGAAACCACGGAAGTTCAGGTTCGGACGGTTGACGTACTGCACCGGGAAACGCAGATCGGTGAAGTTGCGATCGCCCGCGACTTCCACGGTCTCGAGGATTTCCATCAGCGACTGGCCGGTGTACCACGGCGAGCGCTCGGACTTGTTCACCACGTTGTCGCCCTTGAGGGCAGACATCGGCACGAAGTGCATGCTGGTCGGCTTCATCTTCAAGCCTTCGGCGAACTTCAGGTAGTCAGCCTTGATCGACTCGAACACGCCTTCATCGAAGTCTTTCAGGTCCATCTTGTTGATGGCGACGACGATGTGTTTGATCCCCAGCAAGGACGCAATGAAGCTGTGGCGACGGGTCTGGGTCTGCACGCCGTAACGCGCGTCGACCAGAATGATCGCCAGGTCACAGGTGGACGCACCGGTGGCCATGTTGCGGGTGTACTGCTCATGGCCGGGGGTGTCGGCGATGATGAATTTGCGTTTGGCGGTGGAGAAATAGCGGTAGGCGACATCGATGGTGATGCCCTGCTCACGCTCGGCCTGCAGACCGTCGACCAGCAATGCCAGATCGATGTCGTCACCGGTGGTGCCGACTTTCTTCGAGTCGCGGGTGATCGCTTCGAGGTGATCTTCGTAGATCATCTTCGAGTCGTGCAGCAGGCGCCCGATCAGGGTGCTCTTGCCGTCATCGACGTTACCGCAGGTCAAAAAGCGCAGCAGTTCTTTACGTTCGTGCTGGCCCAGGTAGGCGAGGATGTCCTCGCTGATCAAATCAGATGCGTGCGACATGACAGCCCCTTAGAAATAGCCTTGACGTTTTTTGTCTTCCATCGAGCCGGCGCCATCGTGGTCGATGACACGGCCCTGGCGCTCGGAAGTTCGCGTCAGGAGCATTTCCTGAATGATGTCCGTGAGGCTTTCTGCCTCGGACTCCACCGCGCCCGTCAACGGGTAGCAGCCAAGGGTACGGAAACGCACTTTCTTTTTGACGATGCGAGCCTTGTCCTCATCGGACAGGTGCTCGAGGATGCGCTCGTCGTCGATCATGATCAGCGTGCCGTTCTTCTCGATCACTTCGCGTTCAGCGGCGAAGTACAGCGGCACAATCGGGATGCCTTCGAGGTAGATGTACTGCCAGATGTCCAGTTCGGTCCAGTTCGACAGAGGGAACACACGAATGGATTCGCCCTTGTTGACCTTGCCGTTGTAGACGTTCCATAGCTCCGGACGCTGGTTTTTCGGGTCCCAGCGGTGCTTGCTGTCGCGGAACGAGTACACGCGCTCTTTGGCGCGGGATTTCTCTTCATCGCGACGGGCGCCGCCGAACGCTGCGTCGAAACCATGTTTGTCGAGCGCCTGTTTCAGGCCTTCGGTTTTCATGATGTCGGTGTGCTTGGCGCTGCCGTGGGTGAACGGGTTGATGTTCTGCGCCACGCCATCGGGGTTGATATGGGTGATCAGGTCCAGGCCCAGTTCTTCGACCATCTTGTCGCGGAACTTGTACATTTCCTGGAATTTCCAGCGGGTGTCGACGTGCATCACCGGAAACGGCAGTTTGCCCGGGAAGAACGCCTTGCGTGCCAGGTGCAGCATCACGGCGGAGTCTTTACCGATGGAGTACAGCATCACCGGGTTATCGAACTCGGCGGCCACCTCGCGGATGATGTGGATGCTTTCCGCCTCCAGCTGTTTCAGATGCGTCAGTTTGTCGACCATGGCTACTCACGAAAACTTTCTTATGAACGGCCAGCGGGCCGTGTTCGAGCGAGGAATCCTAGCACAGCGACCTTCTTCTAATCAGGACGCTAGCTAGAACGAAAGGGCATATGAATATGCCCACCAGTTCGGCCGATGGGGATCAATGTGGGAGCGAGCTTGCTCGCGAAAGCGCCGCGTCAGGCACAGATGTATTAAAGCGAACGCCGCCTTCGCGAGCAGGCTCGCTCCCACAGGATCTAGTGGTGATGATCAGATCGGATTTGGACAGTCGATGAAGATGTGTTCGACAGCAAAGCGCTTCGCCAGATAGTCGCCCAGGGCCTGTACGCCGTAGCGTTCGGTGGCGTGGTGGCCGGCGGCGATGAAGCTGATGTCGTTTTCGCGGGCGCTGTGAAAGGTCTGCTCGGAGGCTTCTCCGCTCAGGTACAGATCAACGCCTGCCGCGACGGCCTGATCGATATAGCCCTGACCGCCACCGGTGCACCAGCCTACTCGGCGAATCATCGGGCTGCCCTCGATCAACAGCGGTTCGCGGCCCATGGTTTCCTGCACCTTGCGGGCGAAATCGCGCGCGGTCATCGGATCCTTCAAAGACCCGACCAGACCGACAATTTTCAGATTGTCCGGATCCAGCGGCCCTTCCACAGTGATGTCCAGTTGGCGAGCAAGCTGCACGTTATTGCCAACATCCGGATGCAGATCCAGCGGCAAATGGTAAGCGAGCAGACTGATGTCGTGCTTGAGCAATGTCTTCAGTCGACGCTGCTTCATGCCAGTGATGCACGGGTTCTCGCCCTTCCAGAAGTAACCGTGGTGCACCAGCACCAGATCCGCCTCGGCTTCGACGGCGGCATCCAGCAACGCCTGACTGGCGGTGACGCCGCTGACGATGCGCATCACTTGCGGCCGGCCTTCGACCTGCAAGCCGTTGGGGCAATAATCGGCAATTTTCGAGCTGCTGAGGTAACGGTCGGCTTCTTCGACGAGGGTGCTGAGGGCAACGGCCATGAAAGACTCCTAAATATCCCGTTCAGAGGCACGCGCGGCCTCGTATAATGCGCGACATTATGGGCGGTCTGACCCCGCCTGCAACTTTTCCAGGACGTGCTTAATGCTCAAGGCGCTGCGTTTTTTCGGCTGGCCGTTGTTGGCCGGTGTGCTTATCGCTCTGTTGATTATTCAGCGTTACCCGCAGTGGGTCGGGCTTCCGAGCCTCGACGTCAACCTGCAACAGGCCCCGCAAACCACCAGCGTGCAACAGGGCCCGGTGTCCTATGCCGACGCGGTGACCATTGCCGCGCCTTCGGTGGTCAACCTCTACACGACCAAAGTCATCAACAAACCGGCGCATCCGCTGTTTGAGGATCCGCAGTTTCGGCGCTTCTTCGGTGACAACTCGCCAAAGCAGAAACGCATGGAATCGAGCCTCGGTTCAGGCGTGATCATGAGCCCGGAAGGCTACATTCTGACCAACAACCACGTGACCAGCGGCGCGGATCAGATTGTGGTCGCCCTGAAAGATGGCCGCGAAACCCTCGCGCGCGTCATCGGCAGCGACCCGGAAACCGATCTCGCGGTGTTGAAAATCGATCTGAAAACCCTGCCGGCCATCACTGTCGGCCGCTCCGACAACATTCGCATCGGCGACGTTGCATTGGCCATCGGCAACCCGTTCGGCGTTGGCCAGACCGTGACCATGGGCATCATCAGCGCCACCGGGCGTAACCAGTTGGGCTTGAACAACTACGAAGACTTCATCCAGACCGACGCGGCGATCAACCCGGGCAACTCCGGCGGTGCGCTGGTCGACGCCAATGGCAACCTCACCGGCATCAACACGGCGATCTTTTCCAAGTCCGGCGGCTCGCAGGGCATCGGCTTTGCGATTCCGGTGAAACTGGCAATGGAAGTGATGAAGTCGATCATCGAGCACGGTCAGGTAATTCGTGGCTGGCTCGGCATCGAGGTGCAGCCGCTGACCCAGGAACTGGCCGAGTCGTTCGGCTTGTCCGGGCGTCCGGGGATTGTGGTCGCGGGGATCTTCCGCGATGGCCCGGCGCAGAAGGCCGGCCTGCAACTGGGTGACGTTATTTTGAGCATCGATGGCGAGCCGGCCGGAGATGGTCGCAAGTCGATGAACCAGGTCGCGCGGATCAAGCCGACTGACAAAGTGACGATCCAAGTGATGCGCAACGGTAAAGAGCTGAAGCTCACCGCGGAAATCGGCCTGCGTCCGCCACCGGCGCCGGTGAAAGAAAAAGAAGAATAAAACTTCGTTCGCGCCAAACGCGCTAATAAAAGATATTCTCAACAGGCATGTTATATTGTTTCAATTCTAAAAATTGGAACAACATAACATGTCGTCTCGAACAAAGGCTTCCCTGCTCAGCCTGAGCCTTGGTCTGCTGGTCGATCCAGCCTTCGCCGAAGAACCCAAGCCGCTTGAACTCGACGCCATCAGCGTCATCTCCGACTACGAATCGCCGACCGGCCCGGTCAAAGGCTACCGCGCCACACGCTCGTCCAGCGCGACCAAAACCGACACGGCGATCCGTGATATCCCACAGGCGATCAGCGTAGTGCCCGCCAGTGTGCTCAAGGATCTGGGCAGCAGCAGTGTCGAGCGCGCGCTGGATTTCGCCGGCGGCGTATCCAAGCAAAACAACTTCGGCGGCCTGACGCTGTACGAATACAGCGTGCGCGGCTTCACCACGTCGGAGTTCTACAAGGACGGCTTCAGTGCCAACCGGGGTTATCCGAGCACGCCGGACGCAGCGAATATCGAGCGCATCGAAGTACTCAAAGGCCCGGCCGCCAGTCTGTATGGTCGAGGCGATCCCGGCGGCACGGTGAACATCGTCACCAAAAAACCGCAGGCCGAAGCCTTCACCACTCTGCAAACCAGCGCCGGCAGTTGGGATCGCTATCGCACCGCGCTGGACGTCAACACACCGCTGGATGATGAGGGTGATGTGCTGTCGCGAATCAACCTCGCGGTTGAGGGCAACCACAGTTTTCGCGATCACGTCGACAGCCAGCGCGTATTCGTCGCGCCCTCGATCAGTTGGCAATTGAACCCGGACACGTCGTTGCTGGTGGAAAGCGAAATCGTCCGCCACAGCTCGACCTTTGATCGCGGTATCGTCGCGCCCAACAATAAATGGAGCGGTGTTTCGCGCTCGACTTTCCTTGGCGAACCCAACGACGGCAACATCGATAATCACAACAATCTGCTTCAGGCCACGTTGGAACATCACCTCAACGACAGCTGGAAGCTGCGTCTCGCCAGTCATTACAAGGAAGGCAAACTCTGGGGCGATGCTTCGGAAAGTCGTCCATTGAACGCCAACGGCCACACCGTCAACCGCCGCTATCGCGAGCGCGACACGAACTGGCACGACAGCATCACCCAACTGGAACTGCGCGGCCTGTTCGATCTCGGCCCGTGGCAACACGAATTGCTGATTGGCACCGAGTACGAAAACTTCCGCAAGAACGAGCGCGTCACCACTATTGCTGGCGGCCCCTACGCCATCGACATCTACAAGCCGATCTACGGCCAACCGAAACCCAGCGGTGCGCGGTCGGGCACTGACTTCTTCGAACAGGTCGAAAGTCATGCACTGAACCTGCAGGACCAGATCGTCTTCACCGACAAACTGCGCGGGATGATCGGCGCACGCTTCGAGCATTTTGATCAGCACATCGACGATCACAGCCGCAACGCTACCAGCAACCAACGCCACGACGCGCTCACCCAGCGGGTCGGCCTGCTCTATCAATTGACGCCGAAAACCGGGCTGTTCGCCAACGCCTCGACCTCGTTCAAACCGAACAATGGCCTCGACGCCGCCGGCAAATCCTTCGACCCGGAAGAAGGCGTCGGCTACGAAGTCGGGATCAAGAACGAGCTGTTCGACGAACGCCTGAGCAGCACCCTCGCCTTCTTCCACATCGACAAAGAAAACGTTCTCGCCCTCGACCCGGCCACCGACACCAGCCGCGCCATGGGCAAGGCACGCAGTCGCGGCTTCGATTGGCAGGTCACCGGGCAAGTCACCGATGCGGTGCGAGTCATCGGCGCCTTCGCCTACATCGACGCCGAAGTGACCAAGGGCGACGCGGTGATTTCCACCGGCAGCCGCATCCTCGGCGTGGCCAAGCGTAGCGGCAGTCTGCTCGGTGTTTACGAATTTCAGGATGGCCATTTGCGTGGTTCGGACGTCGGTGCAGCGTTCACCTACGTCGGCGATCGCTCGGGAGAATCCGGCAGCGACTTCGAATTGCCGGCGTATCACACCGTCGACCTGCTCGCGCATTACAAGGCCAGCGACAACGTCACTGTCGGCCTGAACCTGAACAACCTCTTCGACGAGAAGTATTACGAGCGCTCCTACAGCAACTACTGGGTCAACCCCGGTGAGCCGCGCAATTTCACCGTCAGCCTGACTCTCAACCTGTAAAAGGACGTCACCATGCAATACGGCAAATCCCTTGTACTTATCGCCGCGCTGTTCGCCGGTCAGGTCTCGGCCCATGGCCTGTGGACTGAGCAACGGCGCGGCAATATCGAAGTGGTCTACGGTCATGGCGCTGAGGACAACGCGTTCAAGGCGCAGAAGATCAGCGGCGCGTGGGCTTACGACGCGAGCGGCAAGATGATTCCGGTGAGCGTCGAGCGCCTGACGGATCACGCACGACTGAAACCACTGAAAGCTCCGGCCGTCCTGGCCGTGGCGCTGAACAACGGCATGTGGTCGCAGACTGCTGACAAAAAGTGGGTCAACGAAGGCCGGAGCAAAGTGCCGGGCGCTGTCGAAGCGACGCAGACGTTCAAATACAGCCTGGCGATTTATCAGCCGGGAGCGAAGTTGCCCAAGCTTGATCAGATCAAGTTGCTGATTGTGCCGGAGGTTGATCCGCTCACCGTGGGGCCAGGGAAATCATTACCGGTGCGGGTGCTGCTCGATGGCAAACCGGCGGTGGGGGTGAAGTTGATTGGCGATTATCGCAGTGCACCGAACACGTTGAGCACCGAGACTGACAAGGATGGTCGGGCGCAGGTGTTGGTGAGGAATGAAGGGTTGAATGTGATTGCGGCGCAGATTGAAGTGCCGGTGAAGGACAGCGCGGATGTGAACAGTCGCGGCTTGTTTAGCTCACTGACCTTCCTTGGCGAAGCGCATCACGAATAAGAGCAGACCCTCACCCCAGCCCTCTCCCGGAGGGAGAGGGAGCCGACCGAGGTGTGAGACTTCATGCATCGACCTGAAAGACCAGATCGATTATGGATTCAATACAAATCGTGCACGTCGACGAAACTCTGCAATATCCCCCAATCAATCCCCTCTCCCTCTGGGCGGTCCGACGTTTCGGGAGGGCTAGGGTGAGGGGCTTTTGCTTTTATAGGTCGCCAAGCCCGTCGATCAACGCCTGATTCTGCTCCGGCGTGCCAATCGAAATCCGCAGGAACTGCGCAATCCGCTCCTGCTTGAAGTGCCGCACGATCACGCCCTGCTCACGCAGCTTGGCCGCCAGCCCCGCCGCATCATGCTGCGGATGCCGGGCAAAAATGAAGTTAGCCGCCGACGGCAGCACTTCAAACCCCTTGGCCTGCAACTGTGCAATCACCCACTCACGGCTCTCGATGACCAGACGGCAGGTCTTGTCGAAGTGCTCACGATCTTCAAACGCCGCTGCCGCCCCGACAATCGCCAGACGATCCAGCGGATAGGAGTTGAAGCTGTTCTTGATCCGCTCCAGCGCCTCGATGAGATCGGGATGGCCGACCGCCAGACCAACGCGCAAACCCGCCAAAGAGCGCGACTTGGACAGGGTCTGCGTCACCAGCAGGTTCGGATAACGGTCCACCAGACTGATCGCCGTCTCGCCGCCGAAGTCGATGTACGCCTCATCCACAACCACTACCGAATCCGGGCTGGCCTTGAGGATCTGCTCAACCGCGTCCAGCGCCAGCAGGCAGCCGGTTGGCGCGTTCGGGTTAGGGAAGATGATCCCGCCATTCGGCTTGGCGTAGTCGGCCGGATCGATCTGGAACTGCGCGTCCAGCGGCACCGCATCAAACTCGATGCCGTACAAACCGCAGTAAACCGGATAGAAGCTGTAGCTGATGTCCGGGAACAACAGCGGCTGATCGTGTTGCAGCAATCCGTGGAAAATGTGCGCGAGCACTTCGTCCGAACCGTTGCCAAGGAACACCTGATTGCTCTGCACGCCGTAATACTGGGCGACAGCAGTTTTCAGCAGATCACTGTTCGGGTCCGGGTACAGGCGCAGGTTGTCGTTGAGTTCGACCTGCATCGCTGCCAAGGCTTTTGGCGACGGGCCGTACGGGTTTTCGTTGGTGTTGAGCTTGACCAGTTTGGTCAGCTTCGGTTGTTCGCCCGGTACGTACGGCACCAGATCCTTGACGAACGGGCTCCAGAATTTGCTCATCGCTCAGTTCCCCTGCCCTTGTAGAAAGTCTTCGTCTTTGATGCGGTATTCAGCACTGCGCGCGTGGGCGCTCAGCGACTCGCCACGGGCCAATACCGACGCCGTTTTGCCCAGCTCGGAAGCACCGGCCTCGGAGCAGAAGATGATCGACGAACGCTTCTGGAAGTCGTACACGCCCAGCGGCGAGGAGAACCGCGCGGTGCCCGAGGTTGGCAGCACGTGGTTCGGGCCTGCGCAGTAATCGCCCAGGGCTTCGGAGGTGTGACGGCCCATGAAGATCGCACCGGCGTGGCGGATCTGCGGCAGCCGGGCTTGCGGGTCAGCGACCGAAAGCTCCAAGTGCTCCGGTGCGATGCGGTTGGCGACTTCGATGGCTTGGGCCATGTCCCTCACGTGAATCAATGCACCACGGCCATTGATCGAGGTTTCGATGATGGTCGCGCGATCCATGGTCGGCAGCAGTTTGTCGATGCTCGCGGCGACCTTGTCGAGGAACTCGGCGTCCGGGCTGACCAGAATCGCCTGGGCGTCTTCGTCGTGCTCGGCTTGCGAGAACAGGTCCATGGCGATCCAGTCCGGATCGGTCTGGCCATCGCACACCACGAGGATTTCCGAAGGCCCGGCGATCATGTCGATGCCGACCTGACCGAACACGTGGCGCTTGGCAGTGGCGACATAGATGTTGCCCGGGCCAACAACCTTGTCGACCTGCGGCACGCTTTCGGTGCCATAGGCCAAAGCAGCAACCGCTTGTGCGCCACCGATGGTGAACACCCGGTCGACGCCTGCGATGCATGCGGCCGCCAGCACCAGTTCGTTGATTTCACCGCGCGGGGTCGGTACGACCATGACCACTTCGGTCACGCCGGCGACCTTGGCCGGAATCGCGTTCATCAGCACCGACGACGGGTACGACGCCTTGCCACCCGGCACATACAGGCCTGCGCGATCCAGCGGCGTGACCTTCTGGCCCAGCACCGTACCGTCGGCTTCGGTGTAGCTCCAGGAATCCTGCTTCTGTTTTTCGTGATAGCTGCGCACACGGGCCGCGGCTTTTTCCAGGGCTTCGCGCTGGGGCACGGTGATGCGGGTCAAAGCCAGTTCCAGACGCTCACGCGGCAGGATCAGCTCAGCCATCGAAGCGACTTCAAGGCCATCAAACTTCTGGGTGAACTCGACCAGCGCCGCGTCACCGCGTTCGCGCACAGCCTTGATGATGTCCAGCACGCGCTGATTGACCGAGTCGTCAGACACACTTTCCCAGCTCAGCAGATGATCCAGATGATGCGCGAAATCCGGGTCAGCAGCGTTGAGTCGGCGAATTGCAGTCGGTGCGGTCATAGCGAGAGCCTCATAGGAATGGCAAAAACTCAGGCGCCCTAACTTAGCAGTCGTTTCCGCTTGGGCACCTGAGATTCTGGCTATGAGGCGGATAGACGGGCGCGACTTAACGTCGCGCAGGTGAATCAGCCGCGGTGTCGCGATTCCACTGCGTTGCGCAGGGTATCGATCAACGCCTGGATTCGGGCGTGTTGCATTTTCATCGAAGCCTTGTTGACCACCAGGCGCGAGCTGATCGTGGCGATCAGTTCCTGAGGTTCCGGGCCGTTGGCGCGCAGGGTGTTGCCGGTGTCGACCACGTCGATGATCTTGTCAGCGAGACCGATCAGTGGCGCCAGCTCCATCGAGCCGTACAGCTTGATGATGTCGACCTGACGGCCCTGCTCGGCGTAGTAACGCTTGGCCACATTGACGAATTTGGTCGCCACGCGCAGACGGCCTTTTGGCTCCGGCGCGCCGATCTTGCCGGCGGTCATCAGCTTGCACTGGGCGATCTGCAGATCCAGTGGCTCGTAGAGGCCCTGGCCGGTGTATTCCATCAACACGTCTTTGCCGGCAACGCCAAGGTCGGCCGCGCCATGCTCGACATAGGTCGGCACATCGGTGGCGCGCACGATCAGCAGACGAACGTCGTCCT
This sequence comes from Pseudomonas sp. H1_D05, assembly GCF_054682705.1. Classification (NCBI taxonomy): domain Bacteria; kingdom Pseudomonadati; phylum Pseudomonadota; class Gammaproteobacteria; order Pseudomonadales; family Pseudomonadaceae; genus Pseudomonas; species Pseudomonas sp. H1_D05. The sequence goes on along the minus strand of NZ_CP162825.1, from coordinate 2,902,671 downwards.
GGGTCGTGGGAATGATCAGCTTGCGGCTCTTGTCCGGATTCTCGGTCGGCACGATGCCCGCTTCGGCAAGAAGCGGCAGGGTGTCGTCAAGGATGCGGCCCTTGGACAGTGCGATGGTCAACATGGGAAACGTCAGTCCTTATCAAGGTACTCATGTCCGGTCGCAATCGGCGCCGGACACACATCGAGCCGGAAACCGGCTCGACTCTTAAAATCAGTGGACACGTCCCTGTGTCCCAATGCAGCAATCAGCCCGGAACGCGACGGATCTTGGCGCCCAGCATCTGCAGTTTTTCTTCGATGCACTCGTAACCACGGTCGATGTGGTAGATGCGGTCGATCAAAGTATCGCCTTCGGCAACCAGTGCCGAGATTACCAGGCTGGCCGAAGCACGCAGGTCGGTCGCCATCACTGGCGCGCCTTTCAGAACTTCAGTACCGGTGACGATGGCGGTGTTGCCTTCGACCTGGATCTTTGCGCCCATGCGGTGCAGTTCGTACACGTGCATGAAACGGTTTTCGAAGATCGTCTCGATCACGGCACCGGTGCCTTCGGCAATGGCGTTGAGCGAGATGAACTGCGCTTGCATGTCAGTCGGGAACGCCGGGTACGGCGCGGTGCGCACGTTGACGGCTTTCGGACGCTTGCCGTGCATGTTCAGCTCGATCCAGTCTTCACCACAGGTGATTTCTGCGCCGGCTTCACGGAGTTTTTCCAGAACGGCTTCGAGGATGGTCGGATCAGTGTCCTTGACCTTGACGCGACCGCCGGTCACGGCAGCGGCGACCAGATAGGTGCCGGTTTCGATACGGTCAGGCATGACCTTATAGAAAGCCGAACCCAGACGCTCGACGCCATCAATAGTGATGGTGTCAGTACCAGCGCCGGACACCTTGGCACCCATGGCGTTGAGGAAGTTCGCCAGGTCAACCACTTCTGGTTCACGGGCGGCGTTCTGCAACACGCTGCGGCCCTTGGCCAGAGCAGCGGCCATCATGATGTTCTCGGTACCGGTCACGCTGACGGTATCGAAGAAGAAGTGCGCACCGCGCAGGCCACCTTCAGGCGCCTTGGCCTTGATGTAGCCGCCTTCAACGTCGATCACCGCGCCCATGGCTTCGAGGCCACGGATGTGCAGGTCAACCGGACGCGAACCGATAGCGCAACCGCCAGGCAGTGCCACTTCGGCTTCACCGAAACGGGCAACCATCGGGCCCAGTACCAGGATCGACGCACGCATGGTTTTCACCAGTTCGTACGGCGCGATCAGGGTCTTGATGGTGCGCGGGTCGATTTCGACGCTGAGTTTTTCGTCGATCACCGGCTCGATGCCCATGCGACCGAACAGCTCGATCATGGTGGTGATGTCGTGCAAGTGCGGCAGGTTGCCAACGGTCACCGGGCCATCGCACAGCAGGGTGGCGGCCAGGATCGGCAGGGCGGAGTTTTTTGCGCCGGAAATGCGGATCTCGCCATCAAGACGAGCGCCACCGGTAATAATCAATTTATCCATAAGAATCTCGACGCCCTTAGGCTCAGGTGCGCTCGGCCCAGGCCGCGCTGCTGAAAAATTTCATAGTGACCGCATGGATGCTGCCATCGATGATCCATGGGTTCAAATGGGCATAGACCTGCTGCTGACGCTTCACCGGGCTCAACGCCGCCAGTTCATCGCTAATCACGTTCAGCAGGAAATTGCAGCCTTCGCCCTCAACTTCTACCAACGTTCCGGGCAGCTTTCCTTCAAGGAAGCTCTTCACTTCTACGGCCTGCATGCTCAACCTCAATCGGCGCCCTGTGCGCACGGGTCGGACATCATACAAAAAAGCCCCGCGCCTGCGAACCCCGCATGGCAGGACTCTGACGGGGGGCTTCTTTATAGATGTGGGTTCAGGGGTGCGCCAACAGTTCGGTCAGTTCACTGACCTGAGCAATTTCGCGCATGTCTTCGGGCATCGCACGGATGCTGACAGCCTTGCCGGCCGCATTCGCATCGCGCATGAAGCACAGCAGCAACGATAAACCGACGCTGCTGGACTTCTTCACCGCCGAGCAATCGATCACCAGCGAAGAGGCCTTGCTGGACTTGATCAGCGCCTGGCCTTGCTTGCGCAGGTCAGCGCCGGTGCGATAGTCCAGCACTCCGCTAAGCAGAAGCTCGTCGACATCACTCATACGAACTGCGGCCTCATTCATTGCGCGGGGTTCTTTTCGGTGGCTTCTTTGGCCTTGGCCACTTCCCCGGCCCAACCATTGATGGTCTTGTCCAGATCGTTGCCATTGCGCTGCATCGCGTCGGCGAACTGATCGCGGAACAGTTTGCCGATGTTGATGCCGTTGATGATCACGTTGCGCAGTTTCCACTCGCCGTTGATCTTCTCCAGCGTGTACTGCACAGGATAGATTGCGCCGCTGCTGCCCTTGACGGTCATGTTTACGCTGGTGCGATCGCCCGATTCGTCCTTGGCAGGGTCAACGGTGATGCCCTGGTTGTTGTACTCAAGCAGAGCGTTGCCGTAGAACTGGAACAGGCCTTTCTTGAAGTTTTCCTGGAAGGTCTGCATCTGCGCCGGCGTGGCCTTGCGCGAGTACTTGACCGTCATGATGCTCTTGGAAATGCCTTCGGCATCCACCACTGGCCCGACGATGTTGTTGAGCGCCGTGTAGAAATCCGTCGGGTCCTGCTTGTATTTCTCTTTGTTGGCAGCCAGGTCGGCCAGCAACCGGGTGGTGGTGTCCTGCACCAGATCATGTGCCGAAGTCGCAGCAGCCACGGCGTTACCCATAAACGGCAAGGCCGCCAACAGCACCAACAGGCTGCGTCGCAAGATAGAGATCATTCAAAAGCTCCTCATTTGGCGTCTTTGCTAACGGTATTGAGCAGGAATTTACCGATAAGGTCTTCCAGTACCAGTGACGACTGCGTGTCATGGATGGTTCCACCATCCTTCAGCGGCTTGTCTTCTCCGCCAACGCTGATACCGATGTACTTCTCGCCCAGCAGACCAGCGGTCAGGATAGACGCTGTGGAGTCGGTCGGAAGATTGTCGACCTTTTTATCCACTTGCAGGGTGACCCGACCGGTGAAGCTGTCGCGATCCAGATCGATCGCCGTGACCTTGCCGATGGTCACACCGGCCATGGTCACTTTGGCTCTGACCGTCAAACCGGCGATATTGTCAAAGTAGGCATAAAGTTTATAGGTGTCGGTGGTCGACGTCGGAGACAGACCACTGACCCGCAAAGCAAGCAGCAACAAGGCCAGGATCCCTGCCAGCAGGAACAGGCCGACACCGATTTCCAGGGTGCGGTTTTGCATCAGAAATCTCCAAACATCAAAGCGGTCAGAATAAAGTCCAGGCCGAGCACTGCCAGCGAGGCAAACACCACGGTCTTGGTGGTAGCACGACTGATGCCCTCGGAAGTGGGCTCACAGTCATAGCCTTGGAATACGGCAATCCAGGTCACTACAAAGGCGAAAACAATACTTTTGATCACGCCATTGAGCACATCACTGGTGAAATTCACGCTGTTCTGCATGTTCGCCCAATAAGAGCCTTCATACACACCCAGCCAGTCGACAGCCACCCACGAACCGCCCCAGATGCCTACCACGCTGAAAATCATCGCCAGCACCGGCAGGGAAATGAAGCCGGCCCACAGGCGCGGGGCAATGATGTACTTGAGCGGATCGACACCGATCATTTCCAGGCTGGACAGCTGTTCGGTGGACTTCATGTTGCCGATCTCGGCGGTCAGTGCCGAACCGGCACGACCGGCGAACAACAGCGCCGTCACCACCGGGCCGAGTTCACGCAGCAGGGTCAGCGCAACCATCTGCCCCACCGCCTGCTCCGAACCGTAGCTCGACAGAATGCTGAAACCCTGCAGCGCCAGCACCATGCCGATGAAGATCCCGGAAACAACAATGATCACCAGCGACATTACGCCGACCGAATGCAGTTGCTTGACCAGCAGGCCGAAGCCACCACTGATGCCACCGCGACCCAACAACGCGTGAAACAGAAACAGCGTCGCACGACCGAACACCGCGACGGCATCGATCGCCGCCTCGCCGAACCGGCGTACGCGTTCTATTAATGAAATTCTGCGCATCAGCGCTTCCCCAGAAGATCTGCGCGGTAATCCGTCGCTGGAAAATGGTACGGCACCGGGCCATCGGGATCGCCGGTCATGAACTGACGGATACGCGGCTCGTCCGAGTTCATCAACTCGTCCGGCGTACCCTGCCCCAGCACCTGACCATCACCGACGACATAGATGTAGTCGGCAATGCTCGCGGTTTCGGCCAGATCGTGGGACACCACGATACTGGTTATCCCCAGGGCATCGTTGAGCAGGCGGATCAGGCGGACCAGCACGCCCATGGCGATCGGGTCCTGCCCGACGAACGGTTCGTCGTACATGAGGATCTGCGGATCGAGCGCAATCGCTCGCGCCAGTGCGACGCGGCGCTTCATGCCACCGGACAGTTCGTCCGGCATCAGCTCGATGGCACCGCGCAGACCGACCGCCTGCAATTTGAGCAGGACGATGTCGCGGATCATTTCTTCCGGCAAATCAGTATGAACACGCAGGGGGAAAGCCACGTTCTCGAAAACATCGAGATCGGTGAACAGTGCGCCGCTTTGAAACAGCACACCCATGTGCTTTCGCGCATCGAACAGATCGCTGCGCGAAAGCGCAGGCAGGTTCTGGCCGTTGACCCAGACTTCGCCGCTGGCAGGGCGCAGTTGTGCCCCCATCAATCGCAGCAGCGTGGTCTTGCCACACCCGGAAGGTCCCATGATGCCGGTGACCTTGCCGCGCGGGATGCGAATATCGACGTTATTGAAAATGCTGCGCGCACCGCGCTTGAAGGAGACTCCCTTCAGCTCGACCGCGTAGGCGTTATCGGCACTCATCTAAACTCCTTGCGATGCAGCCTCTCACTCGGACGCCTGTCTTTACTTAAAAAGTACGTACATCCCGGGCAGGCCGAACTGGCGGCGAACTATATCACTGCAAAGGCTACGCGCCCAAGGCTTGTACCAGCCTGTGTTCGGCGATATGACAGGTGCGCAGGCTCTTTTCCCGGGTTTTGGTAACGAGTAATGACAAAGCACGACGAACTTGCGTGAGGCTTTGCAACATAACCGCTATAATCGCCGCCTTTTCATCGGGCTATACGATTTCTGACATGAGCCAATCCAGCGACCTGATTCAATCGGCACAACGCACCATCCAACTCGAAGTGGAAGCCGTACAAGGCTTGTTGCCCCATATCGACGCCGATTTCGTACGCGCTTGCGAGATGATTCTGGCCAGTAAAGGCCGTGTAGTCGTGGTTGGCATGGGCAAGTCCGGGCACATCGGCAACAAGATTGCAGCCACCCTGGCCAGCACCGGCACCCCGGCCTTTTTTGTCCACCCGGCCGAAGCCAGTCATGGCGACATGGGCATGATCACTCGTGACGATGTGATTCTGGCCCTGTCGAACTCCGGCTCGACCAATGAAATCGTAACCCTGCTGCCGTTGATCAAACGTCTGGGCATCCAGCTGATCAGCGTCACCGGCAACCCGCAATCGCCGCTGGCCAAGGCTGCCGAGGTCAATCTCAATGTTCATGTCGAGCATGAAGCCTGCCCGCTGAACCTGGCACCGACCTCGTCGACGACCGCAGCACTGGTCATGGGCGATGCGCTGGCCGTGGCACTGCTGGAAGCACGCGGCTTCACCGCCGAAGATTTCGCTTTCTCGCACCCGGGTGGCGCCCTCGGCCGTCGCCTGCTGCTGAAAGTGGAAAACGTCATGCACGCCGGACAAGAGTTGCCGCAAGTCCAACGCGGCACGCTGCTCAAGGACGCACTGATGGAAATGACCCGTAAAGGTCTGGGCATGACCGTCATCCTTGAAACCGACGGTAAACTCGCCGGGATCTTCACCGACGGCGACTTGCGCCGCACGCTGGATCGCAGCATCGACATCCGCAGCGCCACCATCGACCAGGTAATGACGGCCCACGGCAAGACTGCCCGCCCGGAAATGCTGGCCGCCGAAGCCCTGAAAATCATGGAAGATCACCGAATCAACGCATTGGTAGTCGTAGACGAGGAAGATCGCCCGGTCGGCGCCTTCAACCTCTCCGACCTGCTGCGCGCAGGAGTCATGTAATGAGCAACGATCTGCTGCAACGCGGCAAAGCGATCAAACTGGCGGTTTTCGACGTCGACGGCGTCCTCACCGACGGGCGCCTGTACTTCCTTGAAGACGGCAGCGAGTTCAAGACCTTCAACACCCTCGACGGTCAAGGCATCAAAATGCTGATGAACGCCGGCGTGCAGACCGCTATCATCAGCGGCCGCAAGACACCCGTCGTTGAACGTCGAGCGAAAAACCTGGGGATTCCCCACCTGTTTCAGGGCCGTGAAGACAAACTGGTCGTGCTCGACGGCCTGCTTGCGCAACTGGGCCTAAGCTATGAAGAAGTCGCCTACCTCGGTGACGATCTGCCCGACCTGCCGGTGATTCGCCGGGTAGGCTTGGGCATGGCCGTGGCCAACGCTGCCGATTTCGTCCGCGAACACGCCCATGGCGTTACCCGCGCCCGTGGTGGCGAAGGCGCCGCCCGCGAATTCTGCGAATTGATCCTGCGCGCCCAGGGCCGCCTCGATGCGGCCAACGCCGCGTACCTGTGAGCCAAACCATGTTCAGCAAAAAATTTCGTAACTTCCTGCTGTTCGGCTGCATCGCTGCGATTTTCGCAGCGGTCGGCTATTGGAATATCAGCCCGGAACGCTTTCTCGACAAACCACCGGTCACCTCGGTTGAAACGCCTATCGACTGGTATGCAACCAACACGCATACCCTGCAATACCTGCCGGATGGCAAGGTGCAGTATGAGATGACGTCCGAAAAAGCCGAGCACGTGAAGGCAACCGACGTCACGCTCGTGACCAAACCCGACCTGAACATGTATCGCGGAACAGAATTTCCGTGGCACGTTACCAGTGAGCGCGGTGAAGTGAACTCAGGCGGCACCGAAGTCGAACTGATCGACTCGGTACGCGTTGCGCGCACCGATGAAAAGAAGCGTGACATCCTGATCACGTCCACTCGCATGACCGTGTTCCCGCAGCAGGAATATGCGCAGACCGAGCAACCCGTTAGAATCGACGGCGCTGGCGGTGTATCGACTGGCGTTGGAATGAAAGCGTACCTGAAGGAAAGCAGGATACACCTGCTATCGAACGTAAGAGGACAGTATGAGGCTCGTTAAAACCCTCCCTATTTTGCTCAGTCTGGGCGCAGCACTGGGAAGCGTGAGCGCCTGGGCTCTGCCGAACGATCAGCAGCAACCTATCCGCATTCAGGCCGACGACGCCCAACTGGACGACAAGAACGGCATCGCCACCTATAAAGGTGATGTGATCATCACCCAAGGTTCGATGATCGTTAAAGGCAACACCGTCACCATGACTCGCGCGCCGAATGGAGATATCGACGTGGTGACCTCCGTGGGCAACCTGGCTTATTTCGAGCAGTTGCAAACCCAGGGGGACACCAAACCGGTTCAAGGCTACGGCGTGACGATTCAATACCATGCCCAGCAAAACCGCGTCGTGCTGATCGACAAGGCCAAGGTCGTCGACAAAGACGGCAACGTCACTCAGGGCGAGAAAATCGTCTACGACACCGTGAAGAAACTGGCCAGCGCTGGTCGCGCTACCGGCAGCAAGGTCACCGAAACGCGTCCGCGCATCGACATGGTGATCCAGCCGAAGAAGAAAACCGACGAGAAAACCCAGTAATGGCAACTCTGAAAGCTCAGCACCTGGCCAAGGCCTATAAAAGCCGCCAGGTCGTGCGTGACGTCAGCCTGTCGATCGACAGCGGCCAGATCGTCGGCCTGCTCGGCCCGAACGGTGCCGGCAAGACCACGTGCTTCTACATGATCGTCGGCCTGGTACAGGCCGATCAGGGTCGCGTGCTGATCGACGATCTGGACGTCAGCCACCAGCCGATGCACGGTCGCGCCAAGGCCGGTATCGGCTATCTGCCGCAAGAAGCGTCGATCTTCCGAAAACTGTCGGTGGCCGACAACATCATGGCCATCCTCGAGACCCGTCAGGAGCTCGACAAGGCCGGCCGTCGCAAGGAGCTGGAAAGCCTGCTGCAGGAATTCCACATCAGCCACATCCGCGACAACCTTGGCATGAGCCTGTCCGGTGGTGAACGTCGCCGGGTGGAAATCGCTCGCGCGCTGGCAACGGCACCGAAATTCATCCTGCTCGACGAACCGTTCGCCGGTGTCGATCCGATCTCGGTCGGCGACATCAAGCAGATCATCCACCACCTCAAGGCCAAGGGCATCGGTGTATTGATCACCGACCACAACGTCCGTGAGACGCTGGACATCTGCGAAACCGCTTACATCGTCAACGATGGTCAACTGATCGCCGAAGGCGATGCAGAAACCATCCTGGCCAACGATCTGGTCAAGGAAGTGTATCTGGGCCACGAGTTCCGCTTGTAAGCGTAACAGTGCCCGGTGCGCCGCCCGGGCGCTGTATCGATTCAAGCAGGAATTAATACGCTTTAATTGTTACAGCGCTCTAGGCAAACACTTCAGTTTCAGGCATATAATTTGCTTAAGTTTGGCGCCCCGGCGCCCTGTAGTGGATGGCGCATAGCGCCGGCGAATAAGGTGTTAAGCCCCTGCCATGAAACCATCGCTAGTCTTGAGAATGGGCCAGCAGCTGACGATGACACCGCAGCTGCAACAGGCCATCCGCCTGCTCCAATTGTCGACCCTGGATCTGCAACAGGAAATCCAGGAGGCTCTGGAATCCAATCCGATGCTCGAACGCCAGGAAGAAGGCGAAGACTTCGACAATTCCGACCCTATGGCCGACAACGCCGAACAGAAGCCCAACACCGAGATCCAGGAACCCTCGTATCAGGAAACCGCGCCGACGGTGGACAACCTGGAGGAAGGTGACTGGAGCGAGCGTATCCCCAACGAACTGCCGGTCGATACCGCCTGGGAAGACGTCTATCAGACCAGCGCCAGCAGCCTGCCCAGCAGCGATGACGACGAATGGGACTTCACCACCCGCACGTCCGCCGGCGAGAGCCTGCAAAGCCACCTGCTGTGGCAACTGAACCTGGCACCGATGTCCGACACCGATCGCCTGATCGCCGTCACCCTGATCGATTGCATCAACAATCAGGGCTACCTGGACGAAACCCTCGAAGAAATCCTCGAGGCGTTCGATCCGGAACTCGACATCGAACTCGATGAAATCGAAGCCGTCCTGCACCGCATTCAGCAATTCGAACCTGCTGGTATCGGCGCGCGCAACCTTAGTGAATGCCTGCTGCTGCAATTGCGTCAGCTACCCGCCAAGACGCCTTGGCTGGCTGAAGCGAAACGTTTGGTCAGCGATTACATCGACCTGCTCGGCAGCCGCGATTACAGCCAGTTGATGCGCCGCATGAAGCTCAAGGAAGACGAGCTGCGCCAGGTCATCGAACTGGTGCAAAGCCTCAATCCGCGCCCTGGCTCGCAAATCGAATCCACTGAAGCCGAATACGTTGTCCCTGACGTCATCGTGCGCAAGGACAACGAGCGCTGGCTGGTCGAGCTGAATCAGGAATCGGTGCCGCGTCTGCGCGTCAACGCCCAGTACGCCGGTTTCGTCCGCCGTGCCGACACCAGCGCCGACAACACCTTCATGCGCAATCAGTTGCAGGAAGCCCGCTGGTTCATCAAGAGCCTGCAGAGCCGCAACGAAACCCTGATGAAAGTAGCCACCCAGATCGTCGAGCATCAGCGCGGTTTTCTGGAGTACGGCGACGAGGCCATGAAACCGTTGGTTCTGCACGACATCGCTGAAGCGGTCGGCATGCACGAATCGACCATTTCCCGGGTGACCACACAGAAATTCATGCATACCCCGCGCGGTATTTATGAACTGAAATACTTTTTCTCCAGCCACGTCAGCACCTCCGAAGGCGGCGAATGCTCGTCCACGGCGATCCGCGCGATCATCAAAAAACTGGTTGCCGCGGAAAATCAGAAAAAGCCGTTGAGTGACAGCAAGATCGCTGGTTTACTGGAGGCACAAGGCATTCAGGTGGCTCGCCGCACCGTCGCCAAGTACCGCGAATCCCTCGGGATCGCGCCTTCGAGCGAACGCAAGCGGTTGATGTAAGCCACGTTACAGCGTTCCAGTGGCAGGCTATCCAGCCTGCCGCTTTATGCACTGGCAACGAAGGAGAAGCTGTATGCAAGTCAACATCAGTGGACACCAACTGGAAGTGACCCAACCTCTGCGTTCCTACATCGAGGAAAAACTCCAACGACTGGAGCGCCATTTCGACAAGATCACCAACGTGCAAGTCACGATGTGCGTCGAAAAGCTGAAGCAGAAAATCGAAGCCACCTTGCATATTCCCGGCGGAGAAGTGGTTGCCAATGCCGAGCATGACGACATGTATGCCGCCATTGACCTGCTGACCGACAAGCTGGATCGCCAACTCAAAAAGCATAAGGAAAAGACCCAAAGCCTCCTCCAGGGCGCGACCGGTCGATAACCCCCCATTCCATGATCCGACTTGAAAGTATCCTGACCCCCGGCCGTTCCCTCGTGAACGTGCCGGGCGGCAGTAAAAAGAAAGCCCTCGAACAAATTGCCAACCTGATCGCCCGCGAAGTGGCGGATCTGGAGATGCAAGATGTCTACGAGGCACTGATTGCCCGTGAAAAACTCGGTTCCACCGGTTTTGGTAACGGCATCGCCATTCCCCATTGCCGCCTCAAGGGTTGCACAGCACCGATCAGTGCGCTGATGCACCTTGATGCTCCGATTGATTTCGACGCCATTGACGGCGCACCGGTTGACCTGCTGTTTGTTTTGCTGGTCCCGGAGGCTGCCACCGATGCGCACCTGGAGCTGCTGCGCCAGATCGCCAGCATGCTCGATCGCAAGGAAGTGCGTGAAAAACTGCGCAGCGCTCCAAGCAATGAAGCGTTGTATCAGGTTGTCCTGGACGAGCAGAACGGGCACTAATCATGCGCTTGATCATCGTCAGTGGCCGTTCCGGCTCGGGTAAAAGTACGGCTCTGGATGTCCTTGAGGACAACGGCTATTACTGCATCGACAACCTGCCCGCAGGCTTGCTGCCGGAACTGGCCGAACGCGCGCTGATTCACACGGAACTGGCGCAGCCGCTGGTAGCCGTGTCCATCGATGCGCGCAACCTGCCGAGCCACCTGACACGCTTTCCCGAACTGCTTGAAGATGTCCGGGCCAAACACATCCAGTGCGACGTCCTGTATCTGGACGCCGACGAAGAAACCCTGCTCAAGCGTTTCTCCGAAACCCGCCGTCGTCACCCGCTGAGCAACGCCAACCGCTCACTGGCCGAGGCGATCCAGGATGAAACCGCCCTGCTCGGCCCGATTGCCGACCTCGCGGACCTGAAGATCAACACCACCAATTTGAACCTGTACCAGTTGCGCGACTCCATCAAGCTGCGTCTGCTGAACCAGCCGGAGCCGGGGACCGCATTTCTGGTCGAGTCCTTCGGCTTCAAACGCGGCATGCCGGTGGATGCGGATCTGGTGTTCGATGTGCGCTGCCTGCCCAATCCGTACTGGAAGCCGGAACTGCGCGCGCAATCGGGTCTCGATGCGCCGGTGGCTGAATACCTGGCGGCACAGCCGGAGGTCGAAGAAATGTTTCAGGACATCTTCACCTACCTGCACAAGTGGCTGCCGCGCTTCGCCGCGAGCAACCGCGCTTACGTCACCATTGCCATTGGCTGCACCGGCGGGCATCACCGCTCCGTCTACCTGACCGAACGTCTGGGTCAGGCCCTGCAGAAAACCCTGAAGAACGTCCAGGTTCGCCACCGCGACCTCACTTAAAGGATTCACACCGCGATGCCTGCTCTGGAAATCGAAATCATCAACAAGCTGGGCCTGCATGCCCGCGCATCGGCCAAGTTTGTCGGGGTGGCCGGGCAGTATCCGGATTGCACGATCAGAGTGGGCCGTACACCAGAGACCACGGTTGATGGCAAAAGCATCATGGCGATGATGATGCTAGCGGCTGGCAAGGGCACCAAGATCTATCTGAGCACCGAAGGGCATCAGGAACAGGAAGCGCTGGATGCGCTGGTGGCGTTGATCAACAACTACTTCGACGAAGGCGGCTGACAGCCAAAGTCAAAAGATCGCAGCCTGCTGCAGCGCCTGCATTGGAATGCGTTCCCTGCAGGAACTGCCGCAGGCTGCGATCTTTTACCCTGCTTCAACCCAACGCCGTATCCATCACCATCATCAGACAAAACCCGATCAACAGGCCAAGACCGGCCAGTTTGTCATGACCATTGCGTCGCGACTCGGGAATCACTTCATGGGTCACCACCAGCAACATCGCCCCCGCCGCCAGAGCTAGTCCTAATGGCAACAACACCTGCGCCAGACTGACCAGCCACGCACATAACAACGCAAACACCGGTTCGACCAGACCTGACGCCGCACCGATCAGGAACGCCCTGACCCGCGACATCCCCGCCCCGGCCAACACCAACGCGATCACCAGACCTTCCGGGACATCCTGCAAAGCGATACCCATGGCCAGGCTGTCCGCATCCGGCATGCCGCCGCCAGCAGAAACGCCGACAGCCATGCCTTCAGGGATGTTATGGGCAATGATGGCGAACACGAACAGCCAGATCCGTGGTGGAATCACCGGATGCTCGACGGTGCCGACGAGCATTTCCGGGGACGCGCCGGAAACCTTGCGATCGACCAGATACAGCCCGAACGCACCCAGCATGATGCCGAAGCAGGTCAGGCCGCTGGCACCCCACGGTGTCAGTCCGAGGCTTTCGGCGGCAGCAATGCCCGGCACGATCAGCGAAAACGCCGTCGCCGCCAGCATCACCCCGGCACCAAAACCCAGCAAGGTATCACTGAGTGTCTGCGGCATCCGCCGAATCACCAGCACTGGCATAGCCCCGAGCGCCGTGCAGAGGGCGCAGATCGCGCCGCCCTGCAACGCGCGCAAGAGCCTCGGCTCGAGATTCAGCCATTCCAGTCCGTGGGCGACCAGCAAAGTCATGCCCGCCAACAGCAACAGCGATCCCACTGCGTAACGAAACATACGCCCACTTCCGATCGCCAGCGTTTCAGTGCCCATAGTCAGCCTTGGATTGTTTTTATAGAAGACTTAAACCAGCGCAGCCTGATAACGCGCAGCGACTTCAGGCCAATTGATCACGTTGTAAAAGGCGTTGATGTATTCCGGCCGACGGTTCTGGTAGCGCAGGTAGTAGGCGTGCTCCCAGACATCGAGGCCGAGAATCGGCGTGTTGCCGTTCATCAAGGGGCTGTCCTGGTTGCCGCTGCTTTCCACCAGCAGTTTTTTCTCCGGGGTCACGCTCAGCCAGGCCCAGCCACTGCCGAAACGGGTCAGTGCGGCTTTGGTGAAGGCTTCCTTGAAACTGTCGAGGCCGCCCAATTGTTCATCGATGGCTTTGGCCAGCGCGCCGTCTGGTTTGCCGCCGCCGCTTGGCACCATGACTTCCCAGAACAGCGAGTGATTGGCGTGACCGCCGCCCTGATTGATCACTGCCGCACGAAGTTTTTCCGGCAGATCCTTGACGCTGGCGACCAGTTTTTCTACCGGCCATTCGGCGTATTCAGTGCCTTCTACGGCGGCGTTGAGGTTGTTGATGTAGGTCTGGTGATGCTTGGTGTAGTGGATCTCCATAGTCTGCGCATCGATGTGCGGTTCGAGCGCGTCGTAGGCGTAAGGCAAGGCAGGCAAGGTAAAAGCCATTTCAATGGACTCCATGGTGATGGGGGGCAGGTGCGCGGCGCGCATTGCCGGTATCCGGATGCAGCAGGCGTTGGGTGCGCGGGTATTCACCGTGCTCGCTGATGAAATTCAACAGCTCGACGTAAGTCTTGCTGCTCTGGCGCAGCGCCGCTTCACGCAAGGCGAGGCGCTGACGTTCGTCCTGCATGGTCTGCAACAAGCGTTGATGGATGGCGCAGAGGTATTCGGCGCTCTCCTCCGGCTGATTCAGGCGCAAGTGCAGATCGGCCAGGTTGTGGTGGGAGATGACGCAAGCCGCCACCGCTTCGTCGGCATCCGCCCAGCGTTCGAACAACACTTGCGCCAGGGCCAGGGCTTGCAGGTAAGCCTCACGGGCGTCGATCAGTTCGCCGAGCATGAAGCAGCGATTGGCCCTTTCGATCGTGCGTTTCCAGTGCTCCATGGTGAGCCTCCAAAGCGGTTGCGGGGTTTACACGCCGCCGGCGGTGAGTTTCTCGGGGTTGAGCAACTCTTCCAGTTGGCTGCGCGACAGGTCGGTGTGTTCCAGGGCGACGTCGATTACCGCACGGCCTTCCTTGTAGGCCTGCTTGGCGATTTCGGCGGCTTTCTGGTAACCGATGATCGGGTTGAGCGCGGTCACCAGAATCGGGTTGCGCGACAACGCTTCTTTAAGGCGCGACTCGTTCACCTTGAAGCTGACGATGGCTTTGTCGCCGAGCAAGCGGCTGGAATTGGCCAGCAGCTCGATGCTGCTCAGCAGGTTCTGCGCGATGATCGGCAGCATCACGTTCAGTTCGAAATTGCCCGACTGACCGGCAATGGTGATCACCGAATCGTTGCCGATCACCTGCGCGGCAACCATGGCGGTGGCTTCCGGGATCACCGGATTGACTTTGCCCGGCATGATCGACGAGCCCGGTTGCAGGGCTTCGAGTTCGATTTCACCGAGGCCGGCAAGCGGGCCTGAGTTCATCCAGCGCAGGTCGTTGGCGATTTTCATCAGCGACACCGCAGTGGCCTTGAGCTGGCCGGAGACGGCGACGGCGGTGTCCTGCGAGCCGATCAGCGCGAACAGATCCTTGCCCGGGGTGAATTCCACGTCGGTCAATTGACTCAACTGGCGGCTGAAACGTGCGGCGAATTCAGGATGCGCGTTGATCCCGGTGCCGACCGCCGTGCCACCCTGCGCCAGGGATTGCAGGCTTGGCAGCAAATCCTGCAGATGACTGATGTTGGCCTTGAGCTGCTGCGCCCAACCGTTCAGCACCTGGCTCATGCGCACCGGCATCGCGTCCATCAAATGCGTGCGGCCGGTTTTGACGTGGCGATGTACGTGCGTGGCTTTGTGCTCGATCACTTGCACCAGGTGCAGCAGCGCCGGCAGCAGTTGTTCGTGCAGGGCCAGCGCAGCACTGACGTGAATGGTGGTCGGGATGATGTCGTTGCTGCTCTGGCCGCAGTTGACGTGATCGTTGGCGTTGACCGGCTCGCCGAGCAGACGGCTGGCCAGGGTGGCGATCACTTCGTTGGCGTTCATGTTGGAACTGGTGCCGGAACCGGTCTGGAAGATGTCCACCGGGAAATGCGGCATGAAGTCGCCTTCGAGCAAGCCTTGCGCGGCGTCGCTGATGGCTTTGCCCTGCGCGGCGCTGATCTGGTTGAGTTCAACGTTGGCGCGGGCGGCGGCGGCTTTGGCGAGGATCAGCGCGCGGATGAATTGCGTCGGCATCGGTTTGCCGCTAATCGGGAAGTTATCCACCGCGCGCTGGGTTTGCGCGCCGTAGAGAGCGTCCACCGGCACCTGCAGTTCGCCCATGCTGTCGCGCTCAATACGTGTCTTGGTCATCTGAAAATCCTTGCACCAGTTCAATAAGAGGAATCGAGGGCAGCAGTTCGCAGGTGGCGAGCTGCCAGGTATAGCGTTGCCAACGCTGGAGCCGGCATTTGCACAGGGACAGGCGCTCCATTTCACGCAGTGGACGCCAGGCTTGATCGAGACAGAAGCTGCGCCAATGCCACGGCAAGGCGATGTCGGTGGCCGTGTCGAGCAGCAGATGGAAGGAGGTTTCAGCGATGGTCCAGGGAGAAGTCGCCGTACAACAGGCCAGATACCGGCCCTCGGCCAGATAGTGTTCGATCAGGCGCGGTTCGTCGGGATCCATCGCGCAACGGATCTGGCGACTCATCCAGCGCCAGCTTTCGAGGTACGGCTGCTCGTGCAAGGCAGAACTCATGATCCGGGGCTCATCCGATAATGAGATTTATTATTAGATGATAATGAGAACCAAAACAAGAGCGTCGAACCATGCAGATCTCATTGTGAGAGCGAGCCTGCTCGCGAAGGCTTCGTGCCGCTCACCACTGCGGTCGGCCGTGAAATCGCTTTCGCGAGCAGGCTCGCTCCCACATTGGTTTTGTATGGAGCCAATAAAAAAGGCGCGCCACCCGATGAGGTGGCGCGCCTTTTGTGTCTGACGGCCGGGGTTTAGCTGCCCGCGACAGTCATCCGCTCGATCAACACCGAACCGGTGCGAATGTTGCTGCGCAGCTCCAGATCATTACCGACCGCGACGATCTGCTTGAACATATCGCGCATGTTGCCGGCGATGGTCACCTCCTGCACGGCGAACTGGATTTCGCCATTCTCGACCCAGAAACCCGCCGCCCCGCGCGAATAGTCGCCGGTGACCATGTTCAAGCCATGGCCCATCAATTCGGTGACCAGCAAGCCACGGCCCATGCGCTTCAACAGTGCAGCCTGGTCTTCATCGCCATGGGTGACGAACAGGTTGTGTACGCCGCCTGCGTTGGCCGTGCTCGGCATACCCAGTTTACGTCCGGAGTACGTGCCGAGGATGTACGACACCAGCTCGCCCTTTTCGACGAACGGTTTGGCATACGTCGCCAGACCATCACCGTCGTAGGAAGCACTGCCCATCGCGCGCATCAGGTGCGGACGCTCATCGATGGTCAGCCATTCCGGGAACAGCTTCTGCCCCAGGGTGCCTTCAAGGAAGGACGACTTGCGATACAGGCTGCCACCGGACACCGCCGAGAGGAAACTGCCAAACAGACCACCCGCCAGTTCTGCGGAAAACAGCACCGGCACTTCGCAAGTCGGCACCGGGCGCGCGCCCAGACGGCTCGCCGCCCGTTGCGCAGCACGCTGGCCGATGCTTACCGGATCCGCGAGCAAAGTGCCCTGACGGTTTACGTCATACCAGTAATCGCGCTGCATCTGGCCATCGGCCTCGGCAATCATCACGCAACTCAGGCTGTGCCGCGTCGATGCGTAGCCACCAATGAAACCGTGGCTGTTGCCGTACACGCGGCAGCCCTGATGAGTGCTAAGGGTAGTGCCGTCGGCGTTCTTGATCCGCGCATCGGCGTCGAATGCCGCCGCTTCACAGAGCAAGGCCTTCTCGATGGCCTGCTCCGGGGTGATGTCCCACTCGTGGAACAGGTCGAAATCGTGTTGTTCCTTGGCCATCAACGCCGCATCGGCCGGGCCCGAGGCCTCGTCTTCGGAGGTGTGCTTAGCAATGGCCAGTGCCGCCGCGACGGTCTCGCGAATTGCGTCCGGGCCGGTCGCCGAGGTGCTGGCCGAGCCTTTGCGCTGGCCCACATACAGCGTGATGCCAAAACCCTGATCGCGGTTGAACTCGACGGTTTCGACTTCACGCTGACGCACTGATGTCGACAGCCCCTGCTCCAGCGACACCGCGACTTCGCAGGCACTGGCGCCCTGACGCTTGGCTTCGGCGATGATCTGCTCGACTTGTTCCTGCAGTGCCGGCAATGCCTGCGGGCCGACGCTTTGAACTGCACTCATGCTCATCTCCACTCAAATTCTGCTTTCGGCTGGGGTCATCGAGCGACCGGGCCGGACAAGCGGCCCCCGACTGGTTATCATGGCGGCGTTTCTTTGCGGACTGCCACCATGGTTGATTCTTACGACGACTCCCTCGATACGGGAGAAAAAAGCAAATCTCAGGTCAAACGCGAGCTGCATGCTCTGGTTGACCTCGGCGAGCGCCTGACAACACTCAAGCCAGACTTGATCGCAAAACTGCCGCTGACCGACGCTATGCGCCGGGCGTTGGCCGATGCGCCCAAGCACACCGCGAACATCGCGCGTAAACGGCACTTGCAGTTCATCGGCAAACTGATGCGCGATCAGGACACTGACGCAATTCTGACCTTGCTCGATCAACTCGATGCCTCGACTCGTCAGTACAACGAGCGTTTCCACAATCTCGAACGCTGGCGTGATCGCCTGATCGCGGGCGACGATGCCGTGCTGGAAAAATTCGTCGTCGAGTATCCGGACGCCGATCGCCAGCAACTGCGTTCCCTGATCCGTCAGGCTCAGCACGAGGTTGCGCAAAACAAACCTCCTGCTTCCAGCCGCAAGATCTTCAAGTACATCCGTGAGCTGGACGAGACTCAACGCGGTCTGCGTTGATATTCGCCACCGGGTGGTCGCCCTGCGCGCCACCCGAAGCTCCACCTCCTCTTATGCGCCCGTGCCACCCACGGTGATCGCATCGATTTTCAGCGTCGGCTGACCGACACCTACCGGCACCGATTGCCCATCCTTGCCGCACGTGCCCACACCGCTGTCCAGCGCCAGATCGTTACCGACCATCGACACCCGGCTCATCGCCTCGGGGCCGTTGCCGATCAACGTCGCGCCTTTGACCGGCGCAGTGATCTTGCCGTCTTCGATCAGGTACGCCTCGCTGGTGGAGAACACAAACTTGCCGCTGGTGATATCGACCTGACCGCCGCCGAGGTTGGCGCAGTAGATGCCCTTCTTCACCGACGCGATGATTTCTGCCGGATCGCTTTCGCCACCGAGCATGTAAGTGTTGGTCATGCGTGGCATCGGCAGATGCGCGTAGGATTCACGACGACCATTACCGGTGCGGGCCACGCCCATCAGACGCGCATTGAGCTTGTCCTGCATGTAGCCCTTGAGTACGCCGTTTTCGATCAGCGTGGTGCACTCGGTCGGGGTGCCCTCGTCGTCGACGCTCAGCGAACCGCGACGGCCGCTCAAGGTGCCGTCATCGACGATAGTGCAAAGTTTCGAGGCAACCATTTCGCCCATGCGGCCGCTGTAGGCCGAACTGCCCTTGCGGTTGAAGTCGCCTTCGAGACCGTGGCCGACGGCTTCGTGCAACAGCACACCGGACCAGCCCGAACCCAACACCACCGGCAACGTACCGGCCGGTGCAGGAATCGCTTCCAGATTTACCAGCGCCTGACGCAGCGCTTCACGGGCATAGCCCATGGCGCGGTCTTCGGCGAGGAAATAACGGTAGTCGGTACGCCCGCCGCCGCCATGCCCGCCACGCTCGCGACGGCCATTCTGTTCGACGATCACACTGACGTTGAAACGCACCAGTGGACGCACATCGGCGGCCAGACCGCCGTCGGTGGACGCCACCAGAATCCGCTCCCACACACCCGCCATGCTGACGCTGACCTGCTGGATACGCGGGTCAAGTGCGCGGGTGGCGACATCGATGCGCTTGAGCAGCTCGACTTTCTCGGCGCGGCTCAACACTTCCAGCGGGTTATCCGGCGCGTATAACTGTGCAACATCTTGAGTGGTAAACGCCTGGACTGTGCCGTTCTGCCCGGCCCGGGAGATCGAACGCGCGGCACGGGCCGCTGCACCGAGGGCTTCGAGGGTGATTGCGTTGCTGTAGGCAAAACCGGTTTTCTCACCGGACTGCGCGCGCACGCCGACACCCTGATCAAGGTTGAAGCTGCCTTCCTTGACGATGCCGTCTTCCAGCGCCCAGGATTCGGAAATCTGGCCCTGGAAATACAGGTCGGCGGCGTCGATGCCGGGGCCGGCCAGGTCGCCGAGCACGCCTTGCAGGCTCTCGATCGTCACGCCGCCGGGCGCCAACAGGTGATCACTGACTGAGGACAACAACTCGCTCATAGGTTTACGCCTTAAATTCGTGTTCTGAGGCAGGCCGCTGTGCGCCCTGCGAGAAAAACCGCCGATGACGCGTCACCGGCATTCGCGCCCTGATGGACGCTTGTTCATTGCTATCGCGCTCGGCCAACAACACCGCTTCGCCTTGATCCTGACTCGCCAGCACCCGGCCCCACGGGTCGATGATTGCCGCATGGCCGAACGTTTCTCGCGGTCCCGGATGGGTTCCGCCTTGTGCTGCGGCAAGCACATAACACTGTGTCTCGATGGCGCGTGCGCGAATCAGCACATCCCAATGCGCTGCGCCGGTCACCGCAGTAAAGGCTGACGGTGCGGTAATCAACTCGGCACCGGCGGCACGTAATTCGCTGTACAGCTCGGGAAAGCGCAAGTCGTAACACACGGTCAGACCGACTCGCCCCACGGGCGTATCGGCAACGACAACGCCACTGCCATAAGCATAGTCATCGGATTCGCGATAACGGCCGCGATTGTCCGCCACATCCACATCGAACAGATGCAACTTGTCATAGCGTGCAACGATTTCGCCATGCTCATTGACCAGCAGCGAGCAGGCGTTGGCTTTGGCCGTCGGCTGATCCACTGGAGGCAACGGCAAGGTGCCGGCCACTATCCATAACTTGAGGTCGCGGGCGGTCTGTTTCAACCACGGCAGGATCGGCCCTTCGCCCAATGCTTCGGCGCGGCCGATATCAGCGATGTCGCGACGGCCCATGGCGGCGAAGTTTTCCGGCAGCACCGCCAGCTTCGCGCCACCGGCCGCTGCCTGTTCGAGCAGGCGCCGGGCCTGGGCCAGATTGGCCAGCACGTCGCTCTGGCTGACCATTTGAATCACCGCTAAAGACATGGCGAACTCCGCAAGAGATATGCGGCCATGCTACTCCATCGGTTCAGTGGCTGGCTGTTCAAAAAGGCTTGTCGAAGGTGATTTTCGGCTCTTTCCATGGGCCTTTGACGGTGTATTTCACACTGGCAAAGCGCGCCACGCGGTCACCGATCAGCTTGTCGATCAGGAACAACGCGCCGCCGACCGCCGGTGCGCCGACGATCAGCGCCGCAATCGGCAGGTTGTTGGTCACCGGCAAGGTCACCAGCAACTTGGCGTCCACCTGATCACCGACCAGATCCAGCGTACCGTCCAGCTCAATGTTGCTCGAAGGACCGGTCAGGCGAATCGGTTCGCGGGTGACATACACACCGTTATTTGCCACCAACAGGCCTTTGACCCGGTCGTAGCTCAAGCCTTTGCCGAACAGATCGGAGAAGTCCAGACGCAGACGCCGGCCGATGGAGTTGAAGTTAAGCAGGCCAAACACTCGCAACGCCTGCGCGCCGCCCTCCACTTCAACAAACTGACCTTTGTTCAACGACGCATCAAGGGTGCCGGAGAAGCGCTTGGTCGCCAGCCAGGCCGGCGAGCCCGGCCAACGGCCATCGACGTCCATATGAAATTCTTCGCTGGTCACGCTCGGCGCAAAGCCCCAACCCTTGAGGACATCGGCGAGATTCTTGCCGCCAATCCGGCCCTTGAACCAGCTATTGGTCGCCCCCGGCGCACCTTCCCAGCCGCCATTGCCCTGCAACAGGATGCCTTTGAGGCCCATGTCGAGGTTGTTCAGGGCGATGCCTTTCGCGGTCGGTCGCACTTTGAGCGACCAGCCGCCGACCAGATCCGGCCCGAGAAACAGTTGATTGATCGTGATATCCAGCGCCGGAATCTTCGTCGGATCCACCGAAACCAAAGGGTCTGGCGAATTCTCGTCAGCCTGCACCGTCGGGTCTGGTGCTGGCAGTTTCACGTATTGCAGATTGACCGCAATCGGCACGCCCTTGGCGTCCGGCAGGCTCCCCGAGCCCTTGGCCTGCTGGCTGTCGAGAGCCAGATTCCATGCGCCTGGTTTGCGATTGACCTGCACCGATGCCTGATCCAGCGTGGTCCCGAGTGCCGTGAGCTTGCCGACTTTGAAATCAGCACTGTTGAGCAATTGCTTGGCGCTGCCGCCCGGATCCTGCCCGGCGTATTTGTTCACCAGATCCTGCCACGGCGCGACGTCCAGTTCCGAGAGCACCCCGCGAACCCGCAAGCCTTTGGCGCCCGGCAGCACCGCTTCGCCGGCACCGAGGAACAATTCGCCACGGCCCTCGGCAAAATTGCTCGGCGGTGCCGCGAAGGTGAAATTGGCCAGTTGGTCGTAGTTGACCCAATAACGTCGCTCCTGCCCCTGCAAAGTCATGCGGAACACGGTATCGCGTCCGACATCTGCCGCCATACCGAACGGTGCCGGCAGATCCACCGCCACACCCTTCATGCTGGAACTGACCATCAACTGGCTGTCGGCGCCGTCCAGATTCAATTGCAACTGATAAGGAATGGTCCCGGAAACCGGCAATGGTTGCGTCACGCCCAGCCAGTCGGTGAGTTTCTTCACTTCGACCTGACCGGATGCGACAACCCGGGTCTTGAGCTTGCCGGAGCTGCCATCAGCGAAGATCTGCGCGGTCACCGGTTTGTCGAACGCCCGCGCGGCGATGTTCTGCCCGCTGAGTCCTTTGGCGCTGTCAAAGCGGAAATCACCCTTGAGTTGGGTCAGCTCAAGCTTCGGCTCGGCGAGTTTCAGGCGCGCATTGGCGGTTTTGAAGTCGACCAGAATCTTCGGCAGGTCGCCGCCCTTGTCCAGCGGGATGTCCAGTTTGAGCTTGCCTTGCAGATCACCCGCCCCTTCCCATCCGGCAAAGGTCTCACCGGTGCCGATCGGCGCTTCCTGAAGAATCTTCAAGCCATCCCCCAACCCACCGGCAAAGGCGCCATCGAGGAACATATGCGTATGTTGTCCGGCCGGCACATGGGGAATATTGACGAAGACATCGCTGACTTGAGTGTCAAGCAACTGGCCCTTGTCGGCCACGATCCGCACACCACTGTCTTCGATGAACACGTCGCCACTGACCTTGCTCACGTGCGGCCAGCCCGGCTGGAACGCCAGTTCAGCGTCGTGCACTTTGAAGAACAGACTGATACTGCGATCGGCCTCCCCGGCATTTTTGCTCAGCGAACCCTGATACTGAAAGAAACCCTGATCGACTGCACCTTTGAGGATGGCCGTACGCAGCCACTCGTCGAGCGCCGGGCTGAGCACTTGAGGCAGGTACTTGGCCGTGTAGCGACCGTCGCCATCGACCAGACCGACCCGCAGGTCCATATAGTCTTCCTGACTATGGTCGAAATGCAGGCGTATCAGGAAATCGCCGGCAATCTTGCCTTCCTCGCCAAGCACCTTCAGGTACGGAGCGATCAGGGTGAAGCCGTCTTTGTCGAGCTTCCAGGTCAGCCGCGCATTGGCCTGAATGTACTGCCATGGCTTGGCGAAAATCGGGTCGAGGTGCAGGACAAAATCCTTGCTGTCCATGCGCAACTCGCCACCGTCCAGGTTACCGCTGAGGCTACCACTGACGTTTCGTGCTGCCGGAGCGCCGTGATAGGCATCGAAACCAACATTGTCCAGATTGCTGGCGAAACTGAATTTGTTGCCATCGGTGGCATTGGGGCGAAAATCCAGCAACACGTTACGCAGGCCACCGGTGACTTTCAGATGATCGACGGCCGTGGCGAAAGCTTGCGGCAACGGCCCCAACGCATTGAGCAACGGAGTGATCGGAGTCAGATCGAGACGATCCGCCTGCAAGTGCCAGAGCTCGTCCACCTTGTCGGTCGCGCGCGTCTGCTTCAGTTGGGCATGAGACTCCCAACGGTTTTCGCCAAAACTCATCGCCAGTGAATCAAGGGTAATGGTGGCACCCTCATCACTGTTCTCGTAGTAGGCGTTAAGCGCCAGATTATTGATCTGGATCGGCTTGCGATCGGCATAGGCGCCGGTCAGTTGCGGAGCATTCAAGCGTAACGCGGCACTCTGCAGCGTGCCCTTGGCCCAATTGACCCAAAGTTCGCCACCGGCTTTGATTTCGGAAAAATTCCACTGCTGGGTAAGACGCTCTGGCAGCCACTTCGACCAGTCGCTTTGCGGCAGGCTGGCATAACCGTCCACCACACTGTCCTGCCATTGCTCCGGGCGAATCCGCGTGCGCAGGCTCAGTGCAACGGGCTGGCCATCCGGCAAGGTCAAACGCGCATCGAGCCGTTGACGGCTGGCGCCGGTTTTCAGATTGAGGCCGACATAGGTGAGGGTGAGCGGCGCGTGATCCAGCGGTTGCAAAGTTACCTGACTGTCGAGCACCGACAGTTGCTGAATCATTTGCGAACGATTGAACAGTTGCTGCGGGTCGAGCGGCTGATCGTGCTGCACCGGCAGACCTTCCAGCGCCCAACTGCCGTCCTCGGCTTCCTTGAGGCTGATTTTCAGGCCGTTGAGTTCAAGATGGGCAATGCGCACTTCGCGCGCCAACAAGCTGGCCCAAAGATCCGGTACCGCGCGCACTCGATCCAGACGCAACGCATTGGCGCCAGCGCCGACCATCACATCATGGGCCAGCAGGATCGGCGCAAAACCGCTCCAGTTGCCTTCAAGTTCGCCGATCTGCAACGGCATGCCGAGGGCGGCACTCGCCTTGTCTTCGATGTCGGCGCGATATTCGGCCACCAACGGGGTCAGCTCACGACCGAGACTGACGTACAACGCCATCAACACCAGAACCAACGCGCACAGGCCCAGCCCCCAGCGGGTGAGTGTGGCCAGAATGCGTGTCAGACGCTCCATGTCAGTTGGCTCCCATGGCAAAAATACTGCGAAAAGCTGAGGCCAGCCGCGGTGGAATAAAAGTGACGCAGGGGATCAGAGCAGCACCACGTCATATTGTTCCTGGGAATACATGGTTTCCACCTGGAAGCGTATGGTGCGACCGATAAACCCTTCAAGCTCGGCGACGTTACCGGATTCTTCGTCAAGCAAGCGATCCACCACTTTCTGGTTCGCCAACACCCGATAACCCTCGGCCTGATAGGCGCGCGCTTCACGGAGGATCTCGCGGAAGATCTCGTAACAGATGGTTTCCGCAGTCTTGAGTTTGCCACGCCCCTGACAACTGCTGCACGGCTCGCACAGCACCTGTTCGAGACTTTCGCGGGTACGCTTGCGGGTCATCTGCACCAGGCCCAACTCGGTGATGCCGATGATGTTGGTCTTGGCGTGATCACGCTCCAGCTGTTTTTCCAGGGTGCGCAACACTTGGCGTTGATGCTCTTCATCTTCCATGTCGATGAAGTCGATGATGATGATCCCGCCCAGGTTGCGCAGGCGCATTTGCCGGGCGATCGCGGTGGCCGCTTCGAGATTGGTCTTGAAGATGGTTTCTTCGAGGTTGCGATGGCCGACGAAAGCTCCGGTGTTCACGTCGATGGTGGTCATGGCTTCCGCCGGATCCACCACCAGATAGCCACCGGATTTCAGCGGCACCTTGCGTTCGAGGGCTTTCTGGATTTCGTCTTCGACACCATAGAGGTCGAAAATCGGTCGTTCACCCGGGTAGTGTTCCAGACGATCGGCGATTTCCGGCATCAGTTCGGCGACGAACTGCGTGGTTTTCTGGAAGGTTTCCCGGGAATCGATGCGAATCTTCTCGATCTTCGGGTTGACCAGGTCACGCAGCGTACGCAGCGCCAGACCGAGGTCCTCGTAAATCACGCTAGGCGCGGAGATGGTTTTGATCTGCTCGTTGATCTGGTCCCACAGGCGCCGCAGGTAACGGATGTCCATGAGGATTTCATCGGCGCCAGCGCCTTCGGCGGCGGTGCGCAGAATGAAACCACCGGCCTCCTTGATGCCTTCTTTGGCCACGCAATCGCTGACCACCTGCTTGAGGCGTTCGCGCTCGGCTTCGTCTTCGATCTTCAACGAGATGCCGACGTGGGCGGTGCGCGGCATGTACACCAGATAACGCGAAGGTATCGACAGCTGCGTGGTCAAGCGCGCGCCTTTGGAACCAATCGGGTCCTTGGTGACTTGCACCACCAGGCTTTGACCTTCGTGCACCAGCGCGCTGATACTTTCGACCGCAGGACCTTCACGTAGAGAGATTTCGGCGGCGTGAATGAATGCCGCGCGGTCCAGGCCGATGTCGACAAACGCTGCCTGCATACCCGGCAGCACGCGGACGATCTTGCCTTTATAGATGTTGCCGACAATCCCGCGCTTTTGTGTGCGCTCAACGTGGACTTCTTGCAGCACACCGTTTTCGACCACCGCCACGCGCGACTCCATCGGCGTGATGTTGATCAGAATCTCTTCACTCATGGCAGGATCTCGTTCAGGCGTGTTCACGATAATGGCCGCATCTGGATTCGTACGACGCTTATTGCGCGTTCAGGTTTTGCCAACAGGGTATGCCGAAATGGCCTAACAGTTCTGCGGTTTCGCAAATCGGCAACCCGACCACCGCCGAGTAACTGCCATTGAGGCCCGCGACAAACACCGCGCCGAGCCCCTGAATGCCATAACCACCGGCCTTGTCCCGTGGCTCGCCACTGGCCCAGTAAGCGGCCGCTTCCTCAATGCTGATCGCGCGAAACCGCACCAGACTGCGCACCACCCGCGACTCGCAGCGCTCGTCTTCAAGCACGGCGATGGCGGTCAGCACTTCATGCTCCTTGCCGGACAACATCATCAGCATGGCGCATGCATCGGCTTCGTCCACCGGTTTGCCCAGAATTTTGCCGTCCAGCACCACGGCAGTGTCAGCACCCAGCACGCAGAATGGCTGAGTGGACACGACCGTGCGGCGTCCGGCCTCGGCTTTGCCGCGCGCCAAGCGTTCGACATAGGCCGAGGGCAACTCTTCGGGTGATGGGGTTTCGTCGATATCCGCACTGATGGCGGAGAACGGAACGCCGATCTGCGTGAGCAATTCACGGCGACGCGGCGATCCGGAGGCGAGGTAAAGCGGCTTCATCAAAACATCTCCCTGTTCAGTGCCCTGCTTCACCGGCTCAATTGATTTTGTAGCGTCGGCGCAATCCGCGTAGGGCAAAGCTGACCCAAGGCCAGAGCAAGGCACTGACCAGCGCTGGAAGTACCAGCGCCAGGGTTGGTTGACGGTTACCGGTCAAGGCACTGAGCCACAGTTGCACCAGTTGCGCGAGGCCGAAGATCACCAGAATCACCAGGCACTGCTGCCACATCGGGAACATCCGCAGGCGTTGCTGCAATGACAATACGAGGAAGGTGATCAGGGTCAGGATCAGCGCATTCTGACCGAGCAGATCGCCCTGCAGCACGTCTTCGGCCAGGCCCAGGCAAAACGCCGTAACCATGCCCACTGTGTGCGGCATATACAAAGCCCAGAATGTCAGGAGCAAGGCCAGCCATAGCGGGCGCAGGATTTCCATGAAAATCGGTAATGGCGACACGCTCAGGAGTATGCCGACAACAAACGTCAGCCAGACAATCCAGCCGTTACGCGATGCGGTAGCCCCGACCATTATTCTTGTCTCCCGGTTGTCGCTGGTGCGTTGACTGGCGGTTTGGCCGCAGGTCGCGCAGCCGGCTGGGCAGCTGGAGGTTTGGCCGCCGCCGGCGTCGCTGCCGGTGGTTTGGCAGCCGCTGGCGGTTTGCTTGCAGCGGGTTTGGCCGGTGTGGCGCTAGCGGCAGCGGTCGGTGCGGCAGGCGTCGCGGGCGTCGTAGCCGCTGCGGCAGGCGGGGTCACGGTTTTCGGTACAGTGGCCGGAATAATCGGGCCGCCGCCAAAGGCATCAAGATTTTCCTGCGCTTGCGCCGCATCGTTGGCACGTTCTTCGGCGGTGCGGTTGTCGCTGAACACCAGCAACATGTAGCGGCTGCGGTTCAGCGCGGCGGTCGGTACGGCGCGAACGATGGCGAACGGCTGACCGGAATCGTGGATCACTTCCTTCACCGTCGCGACCGGATAGCCTGCCGGGAAACGCTGGCCAAGGCCGGAACTGACCAACAGGTCGCCTTCCTTGATATCCGCCGTGTCGGCGACGTGGCGCAATTCCAGGCGCTCAGGGTTGCCGGTGCCGCTGGCAATGGCTCGCAGCCCGTTGCGATTGACCTGTACCGGAATGCTGTGTGTGCTGTCAGTGAGCAGCAACACGCGCGAGGTGTAAGGCATCAACTCGACCACCTGGCCCATCAGGCCACGCGCATCGAGCACCGGCTGACCGAGCACCACGCCGTCGCGCTCACCTTTATTGATGATGATGCGATGGGTGAACGGGTTGGGGTCCATACCGATCAACTCGGCCACTTCGACCTTTTCGTTGACCAGTGCAGAAGAATTGAGCAACTCGCGCAGCCGAACGTTCTGCTCGGTAAGGGCGGCAAGCTTTTGCATGCGGCCCTGCAACAGCAGGTTTTCGGTCTTGAGTTTTTCGTTTTCGGCGACAAGCTCGGTGCGGCTGCCGAACTGGCTGGCGACACCTTCCCACAAGCGACCCGGCAGGTCTGTGATCCAGTAGGCATCCATCAGCACCAGCGACGCTTGCTTGCGCGCAGGCTTGAGCAGGTCAAAGCGGGCATCGACCACCATCAGCGCGATCGATAGCACGGCCAGCACCAACAGGCGCACGCCCAACGAAGGGCCCTTGGCGAAAAGCGGTTTAATAAGCCGCTCCTCCCAGGCAAATGTTCTGTTTATTCATACGGCATCAAACCGGCCTGGATGAAGACTGACAGAAGATAAACGCCAACAGGCAGCACTGCAAAGTGCTGCCTGCGCGCTCACCCACGTATTGCACTCGGCGACTTATTCGCTCGAGAGCAGGTCCATGGTGTGCTTATCCATCATTTCCAATGCACGGCCACCGCCGCGAGCCACACAGGTCAGCGGATCTTCGGCAACGATCACTGGCAGACCGGTTTCCTGGGCCAGCAACTTGTCGAGATCACGCAGCAGCGCGCCACCACCGGTCAGCACCAGGCCACGCTCGGCGATGTCGGAAGCCAGTTCCGGCGGCGATTGCTCCAGAGCACTTTTCACAGCCTGAACGATGGTTGCCAGGGACTCTTGCAGAGCTTCCAGCACTTCGTTGGAGTTCAGGGTGAATGCGCGTGGAACGCCTTCGGCCAGGTTGCGACCGCGAACGTCGACTTCGCGAACTTCGCCGCCCGGGTAGGCCGTGCCGATTTCCTGTTTGATGCGCTCAGCGGTGGATTCACCGATCAGGCTGCCGTAGTTACGACGCACGTAAGTGATGATCGCTTCGTCGAAGCGGTCGCCGCCAACGCGGACGGATTCGGCGTAGACCACACCGTTCAGGGAGATCAGCGCGATTTCAGTGGTACCACCACCGATATCCACGACCATCGAACCGCGCGCTTCTTCGACCGGCAGGCCGGCACCGATCGCAGCGGCCATTGGCTCTTCGATCAGGAACACTTCACGGGCACCGGCACCAAGGGCCGATTCACGGATGGCGCGACGCTCAACCTGGGTGGATTTGCATGGAACGCAGATCAGCACACGAGGGCTAGGCTGCAGAAAGCTGTTTTCGTGAACCTTGTTAATAAAGTATTGCAGCATCTTTTCGCAGACGCTGAAGTCGGCGATCACGCCGTCTTTCATCGGACGAATGGCAGCAATGTTGCCCGGCGTACGGCCGAGCATGCGCTTGGCCTCGGTGCCGACAGCAACGACACTTTTCTGGTTACCGTGTGTCCGAATGGCCACAACCGATGGCTCATTCAGGACGATACCGCGCTCGCGCACGTAAATAAGGGTGTTGGCAGTGCCCAGGTCAATGGAAAGATCGCTGGAAAACATGCCACGCAGTTTCTTGAACATGGGAAAGGGACCCTAGGCAACGCGTGGGTAAAAAAGTGCGGCAAACTCTAACAACGACAGGGATTTTGGGCAAGGCGCCAATATGTTAAATTGGCCGCTTTTCTGTGCACCAAGCCCCACAATCGCGGCCTTATGACCGTAGAAGTGCGGTAGTGTTCCGACAATCTAACACACGGACGCCGTCCGTTCTGTTTTCCACAGGAGAATCCCGATGGCGCTAGAACGCTCCGACGTGGAAAAAATCGCTCATCTGGCCTGCCTTGGCCTCAATGATGCCGATCTTCCACACATTACTTCCGCTCTCAACAGCATTCTCGGTCTGGTCGACGAAATGCAGGCTGTTAATACCGACGGAATCGAGCCTCTGGCCCACCCGCTGGAAGCCAGTCAGCGCCTGCGCGCCGACGTTGTGACCGAGACCAATCACCGCGAGGCCTACCAGTCCATCGCACCAGCGGTCGAAAACGGCCTGTATCTGGTTCCGAAAGTCATCGACTAAAGGGAAAGAGCCTGCAATGCATCAAATGACTCTGGCCGAGATCGCCCGCGGTCTCGCCGATAAAAAGTTTTCCTCCGAAGAGCTGACCAAAGTCCTGCTGGCGCGCATCACCCAGCTCGATCCGCAGCTCAACAGTTTCATCAGCCTCACCGAAGAGCTGGCGCTCGAGCAGGCGAAAGCCGCCGATGCACGCCGCGCCAACGGTGAGAGCGGCGCCCTGCTCGGTGCGCCGATCGCTCACAAAGACCTGTTCTGCACCCAGGGCATTCGCACCAGCTGCGGCTCGAAGATGCTCGACAACTTCAAAGCCCCGTACGACGCCACCGTGGTCGCGAAGCTGGCAGCTGCCGGCGCGGTGACCCCGGGCAAGACCAACATGGACGAATTCGCCATGGGTTCGGCCAACGAGTCGAGCTGGTACGGCGCGGTGAAAAACCCGTGGAACCTGGAACACGTGCCGGGCGGTTCGTCCGGCGGTTCGGCGGCGGCAGTAGCCGCTCGTCTGTTGCCTGCGGCCACGGCCACCGACACTGGCGGTTCGATCCGTCAGCCGGCAGCCTTCACCAACCTCACCGGCCTGAAACCGACCTACGGTCGTGTTTCGCGCTGGGGCATGATCGCTTACGCCTCCAGCCTCGATCAGGGCGGGCCGTTGGCGCGCACCGCCGAAGACTGCGCAATTTTGTTGCAAGGTATGGCTGGCTTCGATCAGAACGACTCCACCAGCATCGATGAGCCGGTTCCGGATTACTCCGCCAGCCTGGGCGACTCGCTGCAAGGCCTGCGCATCGGCGTGCCGAAGGAATACTTCAGCGCCGGTCTCGACCCACGCATCGCCGAGCTGATCCAGAACAGCATTAAAGAGCTGCAGAAGCTCGGTGCGGTGATCAAGGAAATCAGCCTGCCGAACATGCAGCACGCAATTCCTGCGTACTACGTGATCGCCCCGGCAGAGGCTTCCTCGAACCTGTCGCGTTTCGACGGCGTGCGCTTCGGCCATCGCTGCGAGAACCCGGAAAACCTGATCGACCTGTACAAGCGTTCCCGTGGCGAAGGCTTCGGCGCGGAAGTGCAGCGCCGGATCATGGTCGGTGCCTACGCGCTGTCCGCCGGTTACTACGACGCCTACTACCTGAAAGCGCAGAAGATCCGTCGCCTGGTGAAGAACGACTTCATGGCTGCCTTTAATGAGGTCGACATCATCCTCGGCCCAACCACGCCGAACCCGGCCTGGAAACTCGGCGCCAAGAACAGCGACCCGGTCGCTGCCTATCTGGAAGACGTCTACACCATCACCGCCAACCTCGCGGGCCTGCCGGGCCTGTCGATGCCGGCCGGTTTTGTCGACGGTCTGCCGGTGGGCGTGCAGTTGCTCGCGCCGTATTTCCAGGAAGGTCGCCTGTTGAACGTTGCCCACCAGTATCAGCTCAACACTGACTGGCACACCCGCACCCCAACCGGCTTCTGAGGAGACACACATGCAATGGGAAGTCGTGATCGGGCTGGAGATTCACACTCAGCTCACTACCCGGTCGAAAATCTTTTCCGGTAGTTCCACCACGTTCGGCTCTGAGCCGAACACCCAGGCCAGCCTGATCGACCTGGGCATGCCCGGCGTTCTGCCGGTGCTGAACCAGGAAGCGGTGCGCATGGCGGTGATGTTCGGTCTGGCGATTGACGCCGAGATCGGTCAGCACAACGTGTTCGCCCGTAAAAACTACTTCTACCCGGACCTGCCGAAGGGCTACCAGATCAGCCAGATGGAGTTGCCGATCGTTGGCAAGGGCCACTTGGACATCGCCCTGGAAGACGGCACGGTCAAGCGTGTTGGCATCACCCGCGCGCACCTGGAAGAAGACGCCGGCAAGAGCCTGCACGAAGAATTCAACGGTGCCACCGGCATCGACCTGAACCGTGCCGGCACACCGCTGCTGGAAATCGTCTCCGAGCCGGACATGCGCAGCGCCAAGGAAGCCGTGGCTTACGTCAAGGCGATCCACGCACTGGTGCGTTACCCGGGTATTTGCGACGGCAACATGGCCGAAGGTTCGCTGCGTTGCGACTGCAACGTATCGGTACGCCCGAAAGGTCAGGTTGAGTTCGGCACGCGCTGCGAGATCAAGAACGTCAACTCGTTCCGCTTCATCGAGAAGGCAATCAACACCGAGATCCAGCGTCAGATCGAGCTGATCGAAGACGGCGGCAAAGTGATCCAGCAGACCCGTCTGTACGATCCAAACAAGGACGAGACCCGTCCGATGCGTTCGAAAGAGGAAGCCAACGACTACCGTTACTTCCCCGATCCGGACCTGCTGCCCGTAGTCATCGAAGAGTCGTTCCTCGGCGAGGTGCGCGCCACCCTGCCGGAACTGCCACCGCAGAAACGCGAGCGCTTCCAGAGCCAGTTCGGTCTGTCGGCCTACGACGCCAACGTGCTGGCCACCAGCCGTGAGCAAGCGGACTACTTCGAGAAAGTTGCAGCCATCGGCGGCGACGCGAAACTGGCGGCGAACTGGGTGATGGTCGAGTTGGGCAGCCTGCTCAACAAGCAAGGCGTGGACATCGACGAGTCGCCGGTTTCCGCTGAACTGCTGGGCGGCATGCTGCAGCGCATCAAGGACAACACCATCTCCGGCAAGATCGCCAAAGTGGTGTTCGAAGCGATGGCCAACGGT
The DNA here is from genome assembly GCF_054682705.1 of Pseudomonas sp. H1_D05. NCBI lineage: Bacteria > Pseudomonadati > Pseudomonadota > Gammaproteobacteria > Pseudomonadales > Pseudomonadaceae > Pseudomonas > Pseudomonas sp. H1_D05. The sequence continues at coordinate 2,869,912 of NZ_CP162825.1, read as the reverse complement.
GAAGGCAGCGCGGACGAAATCATCGAGAAACGTGGCCTGAAACAGGTTACCGACAGCGGCGCGATCTCTGCAGTGCTGGACGAAATGCTCGCGGCCAACGCCGAGCAGGTTGAACAGTATCGTGCGGCGGATGAAGCCAAACGCGGCAAGATGTTCGGCTTCTTTGTCGGTCAGGCGATGAAAGCGTCGAAAGGCAAAGCCAACCCGCAGCAAGTGAACGAACTGCTGAAAAGCAAGCTCGAAGGCTGATGAAAATGGAGCCAGACAAACAGCCTGGCTCCATCCCCTGTAGGAGTGAGCCTGCTCGCGATAGCGATTTGACAGTCACTTTTCCGGTGTCTGACATTGCGCTATCGCGAGCAGGCTCACTCCTACATTTGTTTTTGGGAAACCTTGAATGAAGCGTCTGCTCAGCCTTTTCGCCCTGCTCTCCTTGCTGGCCGGTTGCGCCAGTACCGATATCATCGACCCGCACGGTTACGACCAGACCGGTGTCGCCTCTTATTACGGTGCCAAGCACCACGGTAAACGGACCGCCAGTGGCGAGCCGTTCAACCAGAATTCCCTGACCGCCGCCCACCGCCAGCTACCCTTTGGCACACGGGTGAAGGTCACCAACCTGAAAAACGATGAATCCGTTGTGGTCCGCATCAACGACCGTGGCCCGCATACCCGTGGACGCCTGATCGATGTGTCCCGCGAGGCCGCCGAACAACTCGGCATGCTGCGCAGCGGCACCGCGCGGGTTCGCGTGCAGGCCCTCGACGACTGATGGAGCGCTGACCATTTTCGGATTAGCCGATTTACCCCTGATCAGCGTGATCGAACTGCTCGCTGGCCTGTGCCTGCTGATCTTCGGCGCCGAACTGATGGTGCGCGCAGCGGTACGTCTGGCAGCACGCCTGCATGTGCGACCGCTGATCATCGGCCTGACCATCGTCGCCCTCGGCAGCAGCGCACCGCAAATGGCCGTGAGCCTGCAAGCGGCGCTGGCGCATAACCCGGACATCGCCGTCGGCAGTGTGGTCGGCAGCAGCATCTTCAACATCCTTGTCACCCTCGGGCTTTCCGCGCTGATCATTCCTCTGCGCGTCTCGCGGCAACTGGTGCGCCTGGATATTCCGCTGATGATCGGTGCCAGCCTGCTGGTATTCGTGCTGGCATGGAATGAAGAGATCGGGCGCTTCGACGGCATCCTGTTGTTGGCGGCTTTGGCGCTGTATCTCGGTTTACTGCTGCGCCAGTCACGGCATTCGACGCGACCGCATTCGGAACATCCTGAAACGGCGCATGCCTCGTGGTTCAGCAGCCTGTTGATGATCGTTATCGGTCTGGCGATGCTGGTGTTTGCCGGGCATCTGCTGCTGGGCGCCGCTGTCGTGGTGGCCACCGACCTGGGATTCTCCGAGCGAGTGATTGGCCTGACTGTGGTCGCCGTCGGCACGTCGCTGCCGGAACTGGCTACGTCATTGATCGCAGCCTTGCGCGGACAACGCGACATCGCCGTCGGCAACGTGATCGGCGCCAACCTGTTCAACCTGCTCGGGGTGCTCGGCCTGACCGCATTGATCGCACCGACGCCGCTGTCGGTGTCCCCGAACGCGCTGGATTTCGACCTGCCGGTGATGCTCGGCGTCGCCGCACTGTGCCTGCCGGTGTTCTATTCCGGCTACCGCGTGACGCGCGCCGAAGGTTTGCTGTTGCTCGGTTTGTACCTGGCGTACGGACTGCACGTGGTGTCGTTCACCACCGGCATGCCGCTGGCCGGCAAGCTTGAGCGGCTGATGCTGTTTTATGTCTTGCCGACGCTGTTGACGTTCCTGCTGTTCACGTCGATCCGCGCCTGGCGCCGCCAACACCACAAGAGGGATATGCCATGACCGAATCGAAGAAGTCCGGGGTTGAAGTCCGCCGCCAGGTAATGGGCGATGCGTTTGTTGATCGCGCGCTGGGCAACGCCACCGAATTCACCCAGCCGTTGCAGGATTTCGTCAATGAACATGCCTGGGGTGGCGTGTGGAATCGCGAAGGTCTGCCGCTGAAAACCCGCAGCCTGATCACCCTCGCCGCGCTGACCGCGTTGAAGTGCCCGCAAGAGTTGAAAGGCCATGTGCGCGGCGCGCTGAACAATGGCTGCACGGTCGACGAGATTCGTGAGGCGCTGCTGCATTGCGCAGTGTATGCCGGCGTGCCGGCGGCGATCGATGCGTTTCGTGCAGCTCAGGAAGTGATCGATACCTACCAGAAGCCTGTGTGATTGAACTGACGCCTTCGCGAGCAAGCTCGCTCCCACATTGGAATGCATTTCAAATGTGGGAGCGAGCTTGCTCGCGAAGAGGCCCGGGAGAGCAACCCAAGATTCAGGCTAGATCCACCCACCCCATTGCAAAACAAAGATCCCGATATTGGTGGTAATCGCCGCCATCAACGTGGTCAACACAATGATCGCCGCCGCCAGCTCATGATTGCCCTGCGCCGCCCGGGCCATGACAAAACTCGCCGCCGCCGTCGGGCTGCCGAAGTACAGAAACAGAATCCCCAGCTCCGCCCCGCGAAAGCCCCACAACCACGCCCCCAGCGTCGCCAGCACCGGTAGACCGATCATCTTCACCAGGCTGGAGCTGAGCGCCATGCTACCGCTCTTGCGCAATGCCGCCAGCGACAACGTGCCGCCAATGCAGATCAGCGCCAATGGCAAGGTGGTCTGCGCCAGATACTGGCCGGAAGTTTCCAGCCAACCCGGCAAACCGATCTTGAAATAGGCAAACGGCGCCGCCGCAATCACGCTGATGATCAACGGATTGCTGAACACGCTTTTGCAGATGCTCCACGGATCGGATTTGATCACCGGGCTGTACACCGCCAGCACGATGGTCGACAGCGTGTTGTAAAACAGGATCACCAGCGCCGCGAGAATCGCCCCGAGGGAAATCCCGTAATCGCCGTACATGCTCGCCGCCAGTGCCAGACCGATCACGCCGTTATTGCCGCGAAACGCGCCTTGGGTGTAGATGCCGCGATCTTCACGCGGGCATTTGAAAATCGCCCAGCCCCAGGCCACGGCGAAGCTCACCAGGGTGGCGAGGGAGAAGTAGATCAGCAGGGACGGCTGCAACGCGGCGTGCAGGTCGGCATGCAGAATGCCGAGGAACAGCAGCGCCGGCATGGTGACGTTGAACACCAGCGACGAGGCCGTGTGGATGAAGTTGTCGTTGATCCAGTCGATGCGCTTGAGCAGCACACCGAGAAACAGCATGGCAAACACCGGCGCGGTGATGTTCAGGGTTTCGAGGAAGATTGCCAGCATGCCGGGGAGCCTTGGGTGAGCGTCGTTAGGGGGCTAATGATAAGCCAAAAGCTTGAAAAGCCCCTCACCCTAACCCTCTCCCCGAGGGAGAGGGGACTGACCGAGGTGTCTTGTGTCATACATCGACCTGCAAGACCGAGTCGATTATGGATTCGGCAAAGCACTTTCAGGTCGATGTACTTCTTAAATATTCCCGGATCGGCCCCCTCTCCCTCCGGGAGAGGGCTGGGGTGAGGGTAGCTTTGCCCTCCCCCCAAACCATCAAGTAATCGGCGCCGGATTGAACAACGTAATGTCGTTATGCAGCTTGTGCTTCTCCGCCCACGTCTGCTGTTTGCCGCTGGCAACATCCAGATAGTAGTGAAACAGCTCCCAACCCAACTCCTCGATGGTCGCCCGCCCGGTAGCAATCCGCCCGGCGTCGATATCGATCAGATCCGGCCAGCGCTGCGCCAACTCCGTACGCGTCGAGACCTTCACCACCGGCGCCATCGCCAACCCATACGGCGTACCCCGCCCGGTGGTGAACACATGCAGGTTCATCCCCGCCGCCAACTGCAACGTCCCACAAACAAAATCACTGGCCGGCGTCGCGCAAAAAATCAGCCCCTTCTGCTTGAACCGCTCGCCCGGGCCGAGTACGCCATTAATCGCACTGCTACCGGACTTGACGATCGACCCCAGCGACTTCTCGACAATGTTCGACAGCCCGCCCTTCTTGTTGCCGGGCGTGGTATTGGCGCTACGATCCGCTTCACCCTTGGCCAGGTATCGGTCGTACCAGTCCATCTCGCGCACCAGTTCCTCGGCGACGGTTTTGCTTTCGGCGCGCGATGTCAGCAGGTAAATCGCATCGCGCACTTCGGTGACTTCGGAAAACATCACCGTCGCCCCCGCCCGCAACAGCAAATCCGAGGCGTAGCCCAGCGCCGGGTTGGCGGTGATTCCGGAAAACGCATCGCTGCCGCCGCACTGCATGCCGAGGATCAACTCGGAGGCCGGCACGGTTTCGCGGCGGCGCTGGTCGAGTTTCTTCAAACGGACTTCGGCCAGCGCCATGATCTGCTCGATCATCTCGGTGAAACCGTGACTGGAATCCTGCAAGCGATACAGCCACGGATCGCTGAGATCGACGGAGGCGTCGTCCTCGTGCATCACCTGCCCGGCCTGCAACTTCTCGCAGCCCAGACTGATCACCAGCGCTTCACCACCGAGGTTCGGGTTGCGCGCCAGATTGCGCACAGTACGAATCGGGATATAGGCGTCAGTGGCAGTGATCGCCACGCCGCAGCCATAACTGTGAGTCAGCGCCACCACGTCATCGACATGCGGGTACTTCGGCAGCAGTTCTTCCTTGATGCGTTTCACCGCGTGATCGAGCACGCCGGTGACGCACTGCACCGTGGTGGTAATGCCGAGAATATTGCGCGTGCCGACGGTACCGTCAGCGTTGCGATAACCCTCGAACGTGAAGCCTTCCAGCGGTGCCTGCGCGTCCGGCACCTCGGTGGACAGCGGCAGGCTGTCCAGCGGCGGCGCGGTCGGCATGCGCAGTTGATCTTCCTTGACCCAACTGCCACGGCGAATCGGCTGCAACGCGTAGCCAATCACCTGACCGTAGCGAATCACCTGGCCGCCCTCGGGAATATCTTCGAGGGTGACCTTGTGGCTCTGCGGCACAAATTCCAGCGTCACCAGGCCATCGGCAAATTCAGTGCCGGCCGGTGCGCCCTGGTCGTTGACCACAACCACCACATTGTCCCGCTCGTGCAGGCGGATGTGGCGCGGCGAGTCGGAATGTTCAATCAACTGCATGACGCCGCTCCTCAGGAATGCGCTTGAGACAATTTACCGGTGGCTTCAGTACCGCCATTGGTTGGCGGCTCTTTGAGGACCACGCGTTTGATCGGGCCAACGATGACCAGGTAGCTGAACACCGCCACCAGTGCGTTGGCACCGACAAACACCAGCGCCCATTTGAACGAGCCAGTGGAGCTGATGATGTAGCCAATCACGATCGGCGTGGTGATCGATGCGATGTTGCCAAAGGTGTTGAACAGGCCTCCGCTCAGGCCGGCGATCTGTTTTGGCGAAGTGTCGGAGACCACTGCCCAACCGAGTGCGCCAACGCCTTTGCCGAAGAAGGCCAGAGCCATGAAGCCAACCACCATCCATTCCACATCAACATAGTTGCAGGCGACGATACTGCTGGAAACCAGCAGGCCAGCGATGATCGGTGCCTTGCGGGCGAAGGTCAGCGAGTGGCCTTTGCGCAGCAGGTAATCGGAAATTACCCCGCCGAGCACGCCGCCGATAAAGCCGCAGATGGCCGGCAACGAGGCGATGAAACCGGCCTTGAGAATGGTCATGCCACGCTCTTGCACCAGGTACACCGGAAACCAGGTCAGGAAGAAATAGGTGATGCCGTTGATGCAGTATTGACCCAGATACACACCGAGCATCATGCGGTTGGTCAGCAACTGACGGATGTAATCCCATTTCGGACCATCAGCCTTTTTGCCTTGCTTGACGTCCATGTCGACCATGCCGCCGTTGTCGGCAATGAACTGCACTTCCGCTTCGTTGGCCAGCGGGTGTTGACGCGGGCTGTGGATAACCTTCAGCCAGATGCCAGAGAAGACGATGCCGAACACGCCCATGACGATAAACACGTGTTCCCAGCCGAAGGAGTAAACGATCCAGCCCATGAGCGGAGCGAACAACACGGTGGCAAAGTATTGCGCCGAGTTGAAGATCGCCGAGGCAGTGCCGCGCTCGGCGGTCGGGAACCATGCCGCCACGATGCGCGCATTACCGGGGAACGACGGCGCTTCAGCCAGACCGACCAGAAAGCGCAGCATGAACAGCGCAACAATCGCCGTGGACATGCCGAACTCACCGACAAAGCCTTGCAGCACGGTGAACAGCGACCAGGTGAAAATGCTCAGGGCATAGACTTTTTTCGAGCCGAAGCGATCGAGCAGCCAGCCACCGGGGATTTGCCCGGCCACGTAGGCCCAACCGAATGCGGAGAAGATATAGCCGAGGGTGACCGCGTCAATGCCCAGATCTTTTTGCAGGCTGGAGCCGGCGATGGCGATCGTGGCGCGGTCGGCGTAGTTGATCGTGGTCACCAGAAACAGCATGAGCAGGATCAAATAGCGGACGTGAGTCGGCTTGGACGATTGCATGTAGATGTACTCCCACTGATTATTTTTATGCGCGGGTGAATCTTCTTTGGTCTTCCCTGTAGGAGCTGCCGAAGACTGCTCCTACAGGGGTATTGCCTTATCAGGAACCGATGTAACTGGTCTTCACGACCGTGTAGAACTCTTGCGCATAACGGCCTTGCTCACGTGAGCCATAGGATGAACCTTTACGGCCACCGAACGGAACGTGGTAATCGACGCCAGCGGTCGGCAGGTTGACCATCACCATCCCGGCTTGCGAATGACGTTTGAAGTGGTTGGCGTACTTCAGCGAGGTGGTCGCAATACCCGCCGACAGACCGAACTCGGTGTCGTTGGCCATCGCCAGCGCCGCGTCGTAATCAGCCACGCGAACGATGTTGGCCACCGGGCCAAAGATTTCTTCGCGGCTGATGCGCATCGACGCTTCACTGTCGGCAAACAGCGTTGGCGCGAGGAAGTAGCCTTCGGTGTCGCAGGTCACCAGACCGCCGCCGCTGACCAGACGCGCACCTTCGGACTGGCCGATGTCGATGTACTTCATGTCCTGTTCCAGCTGCGCTTGCGAAACCACTGGACCAATATCGGTACCGGATTTCAGCGCGTGGCCGACCTTGATCGACTTCATGCGCTCGGCCATGGCTTCAACGAACTTGTCGTGAATCCCGGCAGTGACGATCAAGCGGCTGGAAGCCGTGCAACGCTGACCGGTGGAGTAGAACGCGCTCTGCACCGACAGCTCGACCGCTTGTTTGAGGTCGGCGTCGTCGAGAATGATCTGCGGGTTCTTGCCGCCCATTTCCAGCTGCACTTTCGCCTGACGCGACACGCAGTTAACGGCGATCTGACGACCCACGCCGACAGAACCGGTGAAGCTGATGCCGTCGACTTTCGGGCTCTGCACCAACGCATCGCCAACCACGCGACCGCTGCCCATCACCAGGTTGAACACGCCAGCCGGGAAGCCGGCGCGGGAGATGATTTCCGCCAATGCCCAGGCACAGCCCGGAACCAGATCGGCGGGTTTCAATACCACGCAGTTGCCGTAGGCCGGGGCTGGGGCGATTTTCCACGCAGGAATCGCGATCGGGAAGTTCCACGGGGTGATCAGACCGACCACGCCCAGCGCTTCGCGAGTCACTTCAACGTTGACGCCCGGGCGCACCGACGGCACGTAGTCGCCGGACAAGCGCAGGCATTCACCGGCGAAGAATTTGAAGATGTTGCCGGCGCGGGTCACTTCACCGATGGCTTCGGGCAGGGTCTTGCCCTCTTCCCGGGCCAGCAGGGTGCCGAGCTCTTCGCGACGGGCGAGAATTTCGCTGCCGACTTTATCCAGCGAATCGTGGCGGGCCTGAATGCCCGAAGTCGAGTACGCCGGGAACGCGGCGCGGGCGGCGTCGATGGCGGCGTGAACCTGAGTCAGATCAGCCTTGGCGTAGTCGCCGATGGTGTCACTCAGTTCCGAAGGGTTGATGTTGGCCGAGTAGTCGGCACCGGCAATCCATTCACCGTTGATGTAGTTGTCGTAGCGTTTTGCAGTTGTCACAGGGGCAGCCCTCACATCTCAAAGCCTTCACGCAAAAAGCCGCTGATTGCTCAGCGGCCTCGCTTTTATCGGGTGTTACTGCGCACCTTGCTTGTCGATCAGCGCGGCGAGCATTTCGTACTCTTCGCCAGTCAGATCGGTCAGCGGCGCCCGCACCGGGCCTGCGTCATAGCCGGCGATTTTCGCGCCTGCCTTGACGATGCTCACGGCGTAACCGGCCTTGCGGTTGCGGATGTCGAGGTATGGCAGGAAGAAGTCGTCGATGATCTTGCCGACGGTGGCGTGATCTTCACGGGCGATCGCGTGGTAGAAGTCCATCGCGGTTTTCGGAATGAAGTTGAACACCGCCGAGGAGTAAACCGGCACGCCCAGCGCCTTGTAGGCCGCGGCGTAGACTTCGGCGGTCGGCAGACCGCCCAGGTAGCTGAAGCGATCACCGAGGCGGCGACGGATCGACACCATCAACTCGATATCACCCAGGCCGTCCTTGTAGCCGATCAGGTTCGGGCAGCGCTCGGCCAGACGTTCCAGCAGCGGCGCGTTGAGGCGGCAAACGTTGCGGTTGTAGACGACCACGCCGATGTTGACCGATTTACACACGGCTTCAACGTGAGCAGCAACACCGTCCTGGCTAGCTTCGGTCAGGTAGTGCGGCAGCAGCAACAGGCCTTTGGCGCCCAGACGCTCGGCTTCCTGAGCGTATTCGATGGCCTGACGGGTCGAACCACCGACACCGGCGAGGATCGGCACGCTGGTTTCACAGGTGTCGACGGCAGTCTTGATGATTTCCGAATATTCGCTGGCGGCCAGGGAGAAGAACTCACCGGTGCCGCCGGCGGCGAACAAGGCTGAAGCGCCATACGGAGCCAGCCATTCCAGGCGTTTGATGTAGCCCGCGCGGTTGAAATCGCCCTGCGCGTTGAAATCGGTCACCGGGAAGGACAGCAGGCCGGCAGAGAGGATGGACTTCAGTTCTTGTGGATTCATTATTCGAACACCCTGGTAGCAACGTTTTTTGTGATTGGTCCGTTCAGCCTTCGCTGAAGTTGTAGGTCATCGTACAACTTAAAAGATAACCGTCAACTGCATTTCATCGTTGTGGGTGGTTTTTTGTCGGACAAAAGTGTTTAAGCCAAATGGCGAATCAGCGTAAAGGCCTGTTTTTACTGGGCTACATTGCAGAAATGTCTGGTCAAGATTCGTTTACTGAGCGCAGCTACCACGCCGGGTAAGGTGCGACGACTGCCACGAAGGATCGTGGCGGACCACCGAAGGAAACCGAAATGTCCACGAATTACGCTGCCCCGACCCTTTCGCAAATCGCCGCTTCGTCCTCCGACATCCTCACGCTTCAGCTATCGACACTGCCCGATGTGTTGACCGCACTCGTCCCGGATTCCAGCGACTTCCCGGCGAACTGGAGCGTCTACCCGATTCTCGGCGACGACCCGCAAGAGCCGGAATGGGCAGGCGAAGAAGTGAACACCGGCACTTGGGACGATGCTGAAGACGAGATGGAAAAACTGACGGGGATCGAGTTGCAGTTGCCTAAAGAAGTGCTCCGTCCGTACCTGAACAGGGAGATTGAACTGCGCTACAAGTTTTGCGATGAGTCGAGTATGGAGCCGTTTTCGGAGGTGTTGAGGTTGCGGATTGAGGGCTGAACCTTGTCGTGCGGGAGCGGTTACCGTTCGTCGGAACTGGTATTTCTTACAGGTGTGTAAGAGGGCTACGCGCTTCTTAAATAGAAGCGCGCGGGTGACATCAATGCGCCGGCGCCTTCGATAACCTAAAGCTTAATAGACGGATCTTGACCATGAACGCACAAACTCAAACCTTGCCAGCCCCGACTCTCAAGCAAGCCGAAAACGGCACAGTCCGCATTAGCCAACTTTCCGACCCGACAGATGCCAAAGTACCTAACGGCCATGGCGCGTTGGCAGGAGACCAAATCGAGTTGTTCCTCAAGAGAACTCAAGGGACTTCCTGGACTAGCGGAGCAATCGCTATTACTCATCAACATGTCGGGAAGCCCATTGCGTTTGCGATCCCGAAGAGTGCGTTTGCAGTAGGTGCGGTAGCGGGTGAACAAGCCACCTTAACGTACAAAATCACCAAACCGTCTGGTATTGAAGTGATCTCTTCTCAAGCCAAATTCAAACTGGAGCCTTAACCCTCAGCCCCTCTGCGCCTGTGCCTCTTCATGGGCCTGGCGCAGTCTTTCACGGCTGTTGGTCAGGTGCAGACGCATCGCCGCACGCGCTGCATCGGAATCCTGACGGGCAATCGCGTCGTAGATTTCTTCGTGCTCACGGCTCAGGCGGCTCATGTAGTGCTGCTGATCATCATGGGCCAGGCGTGCCGAATTCAGCCGCGTACGCGGAATGATGCTGGTGCCCAGGTGGGTCATGATGTCGGTGAAGTAACGGTTGCCGGTGGACAGCGCGATTTCCAGATGGAAGGCAAAGTCCGAAGCAACAGCATCACTGGCATGGGCAGCGCTTTCGTTGAGCGCATCAAGGGCGGCGCGCATGGTCGCCAGTTGCTCGGCGCTGCGACGTTGCGCGGCAAGGCCGGCAGATTCGACTTCGAGGCTGATGCGCAATTCGAGAATCGCCAGAACATCACGCAGGGTGACGACAGTGGCCGGGTCGATGCGGAAACCACTCGGGCTTGGCGTGTCGAGCACAAACGTGCCGATGCCGTGGCGGGTCTCAACTTGACCGGCCGCCTGCAAACGGGAAATCGCCTCGCGCACCACGGTGCGGCTAACGCCATGGGCTTCCATGATCGCCGACTCGGTAGGCAGTTTGTCACCGCGCTTGAGCAGGCCATCGCGGATCTGCTCGCTCAGCACCGTCACCAGTTCCTGGGCCAGGCTGCGGCGCTTGCGCGGGAGACGCGGGGTGTCGATCAGGTTTTCCATGGTGTGCATCTTGTCTCGAAAATTCGGCTTGGGGGCATCATAGCTCAAGCGGGTTGTACGATCACTGGCCTGTTCAAATCGCTTTATGTAGGAGTGAGCCTGCTCGCGATGACGTCCGCACATTCAGCATCAATGTGACTGACCCAACGCTATCGCGAGCAGGCTCACTCCTACAGGGGTTTAACGGTGATCAGGCAGTCACGGTCTGTTCAACCAAATGGCCGCTGTCGATCCGCACGTGCCGTGGATGGAAGCGTTTCAAGCTGCTGCGATGGCCAACGCTGACAATGCTCAGCCCCGGCAATTGATCGATCAGCGCCTGATAAAGCGTCGCTTCATCCTCTTCATCCATCGCCGAAGTCGCCTCATCCATGTACAGCCACTGCGGTGCGTAAAGCAACGCACGGGCGAAAGCCAGTCGTTGCTGCTCACCCGGCGAGAGCATGCGTTGCCAGTGATTGGCCTCGTCCAGTCGCCCAATCAGATGCGGCAAGCGGCAGGTTTCCAGCACTTGTGCATAACGCTCCGGCGCGTAACTGTTGCCCGGCTGTGGATAACTCAACGCCTCGCGCAGAGTGCCGATCGGCAGATACGGTTTCTGCGGCAGGAACAGATACCGCGCCGCCGGCAAACGAATGTTGCCGTGCCCCGCCGGCCACAAATGCCCCATCGCCCGCAGCAGCGTCGACTTGCCGCTGCCAGAACGGCCGCTGAGCATAACCCGCTCGCCGGGTTCCACAGTCATGTCGGCACTGGTCAACAGATGGCGACCATCGGCCAGATCCAGACCGAGGTTGTGCACCTTCAATTCGCTGCCCTGATTCTGCACATCGATGGCCGGGGTGCGTTCTTCGTTGTTGCTCATCGCATTGCGGAAACTCAGCAACCGGTCACACGTAGCGCGCCACTCTGCCAGATCCTGATAAGCACTGATGAACCAGCTGAAGTTCTCTTGCACATTGCCGAAGGCCGAGTTGATTTGCATCAGCTCACCGAGTTCGATTTTGCCGCTGAAGTACCGTGGGGCCGCCACCATGAACGGAAAAATGATCGCGATCTGCCCATAACCCGAGGTAAAAAACGTCAGCCGCTTGGACACCCGCATGATGTCCCAGAAATTGTGCCAGACCAGACCGAAACGGTTACTCAGGCGCCGGTTTTCATTCGGCTCGCCGTTGTACAAGGCGATACTCTCTGCATTCTCGCGAACCCGCACCATCGAGAAACGCAGGTCGGCTTCAAAACGTTGCTGGTTGTTGTTCAAACCGATCAGACGCCTGCCAATCAAATGCGTCAGCCAACTACCAATCACCGCGTACACCAATGCACACCAGAACATGTAACCGGGAACAGTGAAACCGAACACCTCAATGCTTCCGGAAACGCCCCACAGGATGATCGAGAACGACACCAGACTGACGACTGTGCGGATCAGACCCAAGCCAAGGGCCAGTGTGTTGGCCGTGAATTTATTAAGGTCTTCGGAGATCCGCTGGTCCGGGTTATCGGTATAGCCACCCTGCTCCAGCTGGTAGTAGTTCTTGTGCTCCAGCCACCGGGTGAAATGCTTTTCGGTGAGCCAGGCACGCCAGCGGATGGTCAGCATTTGCGTCAGATACTGGCGATACACGGAGCCGAGAATCGCCACCGCCGCGATACCGCAGAAATACAGGATCAACTGCCAGAAGGCCGCCTCGTCCTTCTTCTGCAAGGCATTGTAAAAATCCTTGTACCAACTGTTGAGCCACACCGCGATCCATACGCTGAACAGCGTAAGCGCGATCACGGCAATCAGCAGCGTCCAGGCCTTGCCCTTCTCTTCGCTGCGCCAGTAAGGCGTGATCATCGCCCAAACCTTGCGAAAAAACTGCCCGCGCACAGCATCGTTGACCGCGGAATATTCAGCGTTCTGATTCATGGATAAGGCTCGAAATAGGAAAGAACAGACACGCACCGATCATAGATGATCGGTGCGTTTTATCGCGAGGGCTGGCGATAGTCGTTCAGCGCAGGTTCAGCGACGAACCGGGCGCTTCTGCAGTTTGCGCTGCAGGGTGCGGCGGTGCATGCCCAAGGCGCGGGCAGTGGCGGAGATGTTGCCTTCGTGCTCGGTGAGCACGCGCTGGATGTGTTCCCACTGCAGGCGGTCGACCGACATCGGGTTTTCCGGCACCAGACTGTCGAGGTCGGCGTGTTCGGACAGCAGCGCGGCCAGCACGTCGTCGGCATCGGCGGGTTTGCACAGGTAATTGCAGGCGCCGCGCTTGATCGCTTCGACCGCGGTGGCAATGCTCGAATAACCGGTGAGGATCACCACGCGCATTTCCGGGTCCAGCTCCAGCAGCTTGGGCAGCAGCACCAGACCGGAATCGCCGTCCATTTTCAGGTCGAGCGCGGCGTAATCAGGCAGATCGGCCTGGGCGATGGTCAGGCCTTCTTCCGCAGAACCTGCGGTGCTGACGCGAAAGCCACGGCGAGCCATGGCACGGGCCATTACTCGGGTGAACGTTGCGTCGTCATCGACCAGCAGCAAATGCGGCAGCTCTTCGCCTTCGACTTGGATTTCGTCACTCATGTTGGTCTCCTCGGGCGCCGTGAGGCAGGCGCAGCTCGGTGAGCGTGCCGCCTTCCTCATGACTATAGAGTTTCACTGAGCCGCCGGCGCGTGTCACGCTGGCCTTGCTCAAAAACAGGCCCAGGCCGAAACCTTTGCCCTTGGTGGTAAAAAACGGTTTGCCGATCTGTTCGGCGATGGCCAGCGGCACACCGGCGCCGTGGTCACGGATGCTGATGGTCACGGTTTCCGCGTCCCAGTCCAGGGTCACCTTGAGGTTTTCCGGGCAGGCGTCGGCGGCGTTGTTGAGCAGATTCAGCAAGGCCTGGGTCAAATCCGGCGGCGGCGCCATGCGCGGCACGGTGCCTTGGCCGAGACGGTGGAAGCGATAACTGGCCTCCGGACGCATCAGGTGCCAGCGATTCAGCGCTTCGTCGAGCCAGTCGGTGACGTCCTGCATCTCGACAGCCAGACGCCGGTTGGCCTCGGCGGCCCGCACCAGTTGCTGCAAGGTCTCCTTGCAAAGTTTGACCTGATCCTGCAGCACCTTCAGATCATCCTGCAACATCGGGTCGGGATGGTCCTGCTGCATTTCCTTGAGCAACACGCTCATGGTCGCCAACGGCGTGCCGAGTTCATGGGCAGCGCCAGCGGCCTGGGTGGCGACGGCGAGCAATTGCTGATCGCGCAGGCCTTCTTCACGGCGGATCGCGCGTAACTCTTCCTGACGGCGCAGCTCTTCAGCCATGCGTGCGGCGAAGAAGGTGATCACCGCAGCGGCCAGCGCAAAGCTCAGCCACATGCCGTAGATCTGCAGGTTCTCGCGGGCCACCGGCAGGGTTTCCAGCGGATAGAAACGCGTCAGCATCACGGTGTACAGCGCCAATGCGATACCGGAGAGAACTACCGAATAACGCCACGGCAGCGTCACGGCGGCGATGGTCAGCGGCACCAGATAGTAGGAAACAAACGGGTTGGTCGAACCGCCGGAGAAATACAGCAGCGCACTGTGGATTACCAGATCACAGGCCAGTTGCAGCGCATATTCGAGTTCGGTCACCGGCCACGAAGTGCGCAAACGCACGGCAGTGAACACGCAAAGCAGTGTCGAGCAGCCAAGGGTCATCGCCAGTTGCACCCACGGCAACGGCAGCAGTTGCAGCCAGTAAGCCAGGCCTACGGAGCCGGCCTGCGCGGCAAGCACCAGGGTGCGGATGAAAGTCAGCCGCCAGAGGTTCTGGCGAGTGGCAGATGTCAGTTGTACGGGGGCGAGCATGAGCTCTCCTGATGAGCGCTCCAGGCGGATCGCACGGAGTATAACCAAGCCGCGCCCTTGAGAGGCGAAAGTGCGGCAAACGACCACATGGCGAAAATATTTGCGGCGGCTATAAGAACGCCTTCGCGAGCAGGCTCGCTCCCACAGGGGAACGCATTCAAAGGTGGGAGCGAGCCTGCTCGCGAAGGGCTGCGCAGCAGCCCCGGCCATCTGTATAGAAGTTGTAACTGGGCGAACCGGAGCATAAAAGCTAGAGTCTGATGGTTTCACGCAGGCCCCCGAACCATCACCTGCGCCCTCATCAAGGAGCTTTCATGCACACATTTCGCCGCAGCGCCGCCCTTCTCGCCCTGACCGTCGGCAGCATCGCCAGCCTTCCGGCCCTGGCCGCCGATGAGCTGCACTACAACCAGATTTCCCTGCGCGCCGAAGTCAGCACGGAAGTCGCCCGCGACCTGATGATCGTCACCCTCTACACCGAAGAGCAAAACACCGACCCGGCCAAACTCGCCGCCGACGTCAGCACCACCATGAACAAGGCTTTGGCCCAGGCCAAGCAAGTCAAAGACATCACCCTGCGCCAGGGTAGCCGCAACAGTTACCCGATCTACGACACCAAAGGCCAGAAGATCACCGGCTGGCGTGAACGCGCCGAACTGCGCCTGGAAAGCTCCGACTTCGCCGCCCTGTCCAAACTCACCGGCGAACTGCTGGGCGATCTGAAAATGGGCGGCATGGACTTCGCCATCGCCGACCCGACCCGCAAATCCAGTGAAGACCAGTTGCTCAAAGAAGCAGTGACCGCCTTCAAGGCCCGCGCCCAACTGGCCACTGATGCACTGGGCGGCAAGGGTTACAAAATCGTCAACCTGAACCTCAACAGCAACGGTTATCCACAACCGTACCTGCGCGCACCGATGATGATGAAAGCGGCGGCGATGGATTCGGCGCCAGTGACGCCGGAAGTTGAAGCGGGCACCAGTCAGGTCAGCATGACCGCCGATGGCTCGATTGAAGTGTTGATGCAGTGATTTGATTTGCGCTGAATGAAAAACCGCCGATCGGTGAATGATCGGCGGTTTTTTTGTGCCTGGGATTTGCTGTGGATGAACCACCGTCTTCGCGAGCAAGCTCGCTCCCACAGTTTGAAATGCATTCCACCTGTGGGAGCGAGCTTGCTCGCGAAGAACGATAACGCGGTCTCAGGTCTGTGGATCAACCCGATCCAGCGCCCGATTCACCGCCAGCTCGGCCAGCATGATGATCTGCTGAATCGCCAACGCCGTATTGCGCTCGGGCCGGCCCAGTTGATCGGCAAAGTTACCGGTTAACGTGTTCGCCGACGCCAGTGACTCACAGGCATGCGCCAGCAGGCTTTCGGTGTCGATGTTCGGCTGGATCAGGAACATCGTGCTGGGCTGCCGGGGTTTGACCGGGTCGGGGCTGAGGTAGAAATCCAGGGCGCGTTTGATGGCTTCGCGGGTTTTGATCTGGTCTTCGGCGCGGATGGCGTCTTCGAGTGGGGTATCGAGGGGTGGGTCAGGTATCAATTTATCCATGGAAAATTTCCTTATGAACTGACGCCATTCATTTCCGATCTCACTCGAGAAATGAGGTGGCAACTATGCACGGAGTGAGATTACCGGTAAGGAAACCAACCCGGCCGGACAAAAGTCCGCCCGTACATAGCCGCCATAAAAACTGCTGACAGCATGAGCTGGCGGCGATTATGGAGGGGCTTGTGCAGGTTTCCAAATTCAATAACCGGGAATCTCACCTCCCGATCGCTGAGTTTTCAGCGACACCCAGAGCCTAAAGAGCGCACGTCCGACGGACAACCTGAAAACCTTGTGGGAAGGTTCTGGTTATTTGCATCAGATTTAAACAGCCAAAAGCCAACCCTCACCCTAGCCCTCTCCCAGAGGGAGAGGGGACTGACCGTGGTGTTTGGGAGAGTTACGCCGACGTGCGATACCGCGTCGAACTGAGGCTTTGAAAAACACAAAAATCGGCCCCCTCTCCCTCCGGGAGAGGGCTGGGGTGAGGGGCGAATCCACCACAAATCCAACGCCGACCACGCCCCGCTCTTCACCACTCAATAGGCCGAGTGTCAGCTCGCCTGCTTTTGATCTTGACCCACCGGCGACGTCGGAAGGCTGAGTGGAGGGATTGATCCGGGCGTGGGAGCGCAGCGACCGTTTGGCGCAGCCAAACACAGCGGGAGTAGGTGCAGCGAAGCAAACCGTAGGCGCTGCGCCCGGATCGATCCCGGAGCGAAGGAACCCCGAGCCCCAGCGAGCGGGCCGAACGTAGGAGCAAGCGTTTTTTGCTTACTTTTTTTGGCGTTTGAAAAAAAGTGAGTCGCCGTCAGGGCGAAACCCTAAGCAGACGTTACCGCAGCAACGGATATGTACCCAAAAAAGCCCCTACATATACCGAGATAGACACTCCAACAGGAAAAACGATATTTCCGAACACCCCCAAATCCCCGCTACCCTCAAAAAACCACCACCTCCAATCTCCGCGGGGACTCCATGCCAAGATTCACTCTAAAACCACTATTAATCACCCTCGCACTAACAACCATAGCCCCGCTGGCAAACGCCGCCACAACCCTGGTCTACTGCTCCGAAGCCAGCCCCGCAGGCTTCGACCCCAGCCAATACACCAGCGGCACCGACTTCGACGCCTCCGCCGAAACCGTCTTCAACCGCCTCACCCAATTCAAACGCGGCGGCACCGACATCGAACCCGGCCTGGCGACAAAATGGGACGTCTCCAGCGACGGCCTGCAATACACCTTCCACCTACGCCAAAACGTAAAATTCCACACCACCGACTACTTCAAACCGACCCGAGACTTCAACGCCGACGACGTGCTCTTCACCTTCCAGCGCCTCCTCGACCCGGATAACGCCTTCCGCAAGGCCTACCCCGCCGAATCCCCCTACTTCACCGACATGGGCCTCAACACCACAATCAAATCGGTAGAAAAACTCGACGAGCAAACCGTGCGCTTCAACCTCAACAACGTCGACGCCGCGTTCGTCCAAAACCTCGCCATGAGCTTCGCCTCGGTGCAATCAGCCGAATACGCCGCGCAACTGTTGAAGGAAGGCAAAGCCGCCGACCTCAACCAGAAACCGATCGGCACCGGCCCGTTCGTATTCAAGCGTTACCAAAAGGACTCGCAAATCCGCTACGCCGCCAACACGGCCTACTGGAAACCCGAAGACGTGAAGATCGACAACCTGATTTTCTCGATCACCCCGGACGCCGCCGTGCGCCTGCAAAAACTCAAGGCCGGCGAATGCCAGGTCAGCGGCTACCCACGCCCGGCCGACATCGAAGTGATGGAAAAAGACCCGAATCTGCGTGTGCTCAAGCAGGCCGGTTTCAACCTCGGCTTCCTCGCCTATAACACCACCCACGCGCCACTCGACCAGCTCAAGGTGCGGCAGGCGCTGGACATGGCCATCGACAAACCGGCAATCATCAAAGCCGTCTACCAAAGCGCCGGCCAGCTGGCCCAAAACGCCTTGCCGCCGGCGCAATGGTCGTATGACCCGAACATCAAGGACGCTCCCTACGACCCGGCAAAAGCACGGGTGCTACTGAAAGAAGCAGGGGTTGCGCCGGGTACAACCATCAACCTTTGGGCGATGACAGTGCAACGCGCCTCAAACCCGAATGCGCGGATGTCGGCGCAGATGATCCAGCAGGATTGGGAGAAAATCGGCATCAAGGCCAACATCGTCAGCTACGAATGGGGCGAGTACATCAAACGCGCAAAAAATGGCGAACACGACGCCATGATTTATGGTTGGACGGGTGACAACGGTGACCCGGACAACTGGCTGGGCGTGCTCTACAGCTGCGCGGCGGTAAAAGGCAGCAACTACGCCAAATGGTGCGATCCGGCCTACGACAAACTGGTGCAACAGGCCAAGTTGTCCACCGACAAAGATCAACGGGTAAAACTGTATCAACAGGCGCAACTGATCCTCAAACAGCAGGTGCCGATCACACCGATTGCCAACTCCACGGTGTTCCAGCCGCTGCGCAAGGAGGTCACTGACTTCCGGATCAGCCCGTTCGGTCTTACCCCCTTCTATGGCGTGGGTATAAATAAGTAACACCATGCCCCAAGGCGGCGCGCACAACGTGACCAATGCACCGTTTTGGGGCTTCATTTGCACCGTAAAAACCACCCGCAAACGGTCAAATGCGTCAGAAGTTACACAGATGCGACATTAAGGTACGTTCGTGCCACGCTTTGTGGCCGGCAGTCGTTCTGGATCTTGCAATGGGTATGGCCCCTGCATAAGTATCCGCAGGCACGACTCACGAGGTCGTACCTCACAACTAAAAAATGACAACAAATCATGAGGCCAACATGCTTAAACACGCGGTCATTCCGTTTTTAGTCGGCGCAGGCTTGTTAGCCTCCGCACCTTTCGCATCCGCTGCGACTAACCTGGTGTTCTGCTCCGAAGGCAGCCCGGCCGGTTTCGACCCAGGCCAGTACACCACCGGAACCGACTTCGACGCCTCAGCCGAAACCATGTTCAACCGTCTTACCCAGTTCGAGCGCGGCGGCACCGCCGTGATTCCTGGTCTGGCGACCAAGTGGGACATCTCCGATGACGGCCTGACTTACACCTTCCACCTGCGTGAAGGCGTCAAGTTCCACACCACCCCGTATTTCAAGCCGACTCGTGAGTTCAACGCCGACGACGTGCTGTTCACCTTCAATCGCATGATTAACAAGGATGACCCGTTCCGTAAGGCGTAC
This sequence comes from Pseudomonas sp. H1_D05, assembly GCF_054682705.1. Taxonomy (NCBI): domain Bacteria; kingdom Pseudomonadati; phylum Pseudomonadota; class Gammaproteobacteria; order Pseudomonadales; family Pseudomonadaceae; genus Pseudomonas; species Pseudomonas sp. H1_D05. The sequence continues at coordinate 2,850,317 of NZ_CP162825.1, read as the reverse complement.
CCGACCGAATTCCCGTACTTCACCGACATGGGGATGGACACCAACATCACCAAGATCGATAAAGTCGACGACCACACCGTCAAGTTCACTCTGAAAGAAGTCGACGCGGCGTTCATCCAGAACATGGCGATGAGCTTCGCCTCGGTACAGTCCGCCGAGTACGCAGCGCAGCTGCTGAAAGAAGGCAAGGCTGCCGACATCAACCAGAAGCCGATCGGCACTGGTCCGTTCGTGTTCAAGAGCTATCAGAAAGACTCCAACATCCGTTACACCGGCAACAAGGATTACTGGAAGCCTGAGGATGTGAAGATCGACAACCTGATCTTCGCCATCACCACTGACCCGTCGGTACGTATTCAGAAGCTGAAAAAGAACGAGTGCCAGGTCACCCTGTTCCCGCGTCCGGCCGATCTGAAAGCGCTGAAAGAAGACAAGACCCTGAAGATGCCTGACCAGGCTGGTTTCAACCTGGGTTACATCGCCTACAACGTGATGGACAAGGTCAAGGGCAGCAACGAAGCCAACCCACTGGCTGATCTGCGCGTCCGTCAGGCGCTGGACATGGCCGTCAACAAGCCGCAAATCATTGATTCGGTTTACCAGGGCGCAGGCCAACTGGCGGTCAACGCCATGCCGCCGACCCAGTGGTCTTACGACACCACCATCAAAGACGCCAAGTACGATCCTGAGAAAGCCAAGCAACTGCTGAAGGAAGCTGGCGTCAAGGAAGGTACCGAAATCGTTCTGTGGGCGATGCCGGTGCAGCGTCCGTACAACCCGAACGCCAAACTGATGGCTGAAATGCTCCAGTCCGACTGGGCCAAGATCGGCTTGAAAGTGAAGATCACCAGCTACGAATGGGGCGAGTACATCAAGCGTTCCAAAGGTGGCGAGAACCAGGCCATGATCATTGGCTGGAGCGGTGACAATGGTGATCCGGACAACTGGCTGAACGTGCTGTTCGGTTGCGACTCGCTCAGCGGCAACAACTTCTCCAAGTGGTGCGACAAGAAGTTCGACGGCCTCGTCAAAGAAGCCAAGCGTACAACCGACCAGGCCAAGCGCACCGAACTGTACAAAGAGGCGCAACACGTCCTCAAAGATGCAGTCCCGATGACACCTATCGCTCACTCGACGGTGTACCAACCCATGCGCGCCAACGTGCAGGATTTCAAGATCAGCCCATTCGGCTTGAACTCCTTCTACGGCGTCAGCGTCAGCAAATAAGGCACTGCAGCGGCGACGTTTATAACGTCGCCGTTGTTTTACCTGCCGAGAAGTTAGGAAATTGCCTACAACCAATTCCGCTGCGGATTACCGCAGAGGTATAGGACGCGTCGCCTTTTCCTACGAGATTTAAGGCATTTACGCATTTACTGCCAGAACCGCGGCCCCTACCGTCGGGTACTGACCAGTGTCTGCGTGGGCCACCGGTTTGCCGTACGTACTGGATTGAGCTCGATGCAACCAAAACGTCTCTGGATGAGGTGACGGTGCATTGAACAACACTAAAAAAAGAGGGAGCGTCATGCGCCATACCTTGATTTATTCCGCATTGCTGGGTGCCGGCCTGTTGGCCGCCTCGTCCGCCAGTTTCGCCGCCAGCAAAAGCCTGGTGTTCTGCTCTGAAGGCAGCCCGGCCGGTTTCGATACCGCGCAGTACACAACAGCGACGGATAACGACGCCGCCGAACCGATCTACAACCGTCTCGTCGAGTTCGAAAAAGGCGCGACCAATGTCGTACCCGGTCTGGCGACCAAGTGGGACATTTCCGAGGATGGTCTCAAGTACACCTTTCACCTGCGTGAAGGTGTGAAATTTCATACAACGCCGTACTTCAAGCCAACTCGCGATTTCAACGCCGACGACGTGCTGTTCACGTTTAATCGCATGCTCGATGCGCAACAACCTTTCCGTAAGGCTTATCCAACCGAGTTCCCGTATTTCAACGGGATGAGCCTGAACAAGAACATCGCCAAGGTCGAAAAGACCGGGCCGCTGACCGTGGAGTTCACGCTCAACAGCGTCGACGCCGCGTTCATCCAGAACATCGCCATGAGCTTCGCCGCCATTCTGTCCGCCGAATACGCCGACAAGCTGCTGGCCGAAGGCAAGCCAAGCGACATCAACCAGAAACCGATCGGCACCGGGCCGTTCGTGTTCAAGAGTTATCAGAAAGACTCGAACATTCGTTACACCGGTAATCAACATTACTGGGATCCGAGCCGAGTCAAACTCGATAACCTGATCTTTGCGATCAACACCGACGCCTCGGTGCGCGTGCAGAAGCTCAAGGCCGGCGAGTGCCAGATCACCCTGCACCCGCGCCCTGCCGATGTTGAAGCGCTGAAGGCCGATCCGAAACTGCAATTGATCTCCAAGCCGGGTTTCAACCTCGGCTACATCGCCTACAACGTTCGCCACAAGCCATTCGACCAGCTCGAAGTGCGTCAGGCGCTGGACATGGCGGTGAATAAACAAGGGATTCTCAACGCTGTTTATCAGGGCGCCGGCCAACTGGCCGTGAATGCCATGCCGCCGACCCAGTGGTCCTACGACGACAGCATCAAAGACGCCGCCTACAACCCGGAAAAAGCCAAAGAGCTGCTCAAGGCTGCCGGTGTCAAAGAAGGCACCGAGATCACCCTGTGGGCGATGCCGGTGCAGCGCCCGTACAACCCGAACGCCAAACTGATGGCCGAAATGCTCCGAGGCGGACTGGGCCAAGATCGGACTGAAAGTGAAGATCGTCAGCTATGAATGGGGCGAGTACATCAAGCGCACCAAGAACGGCGAGCACGACGTCAGCCTGATCGGCTGGACCGGTGACAACGGGGATCCGGACAACTGGCTCGGCACGCTGTACAGCTGCGATGCCATTGGCGGCAACAACTATTCCATGTGGTGCGATCCGGCTTACGACAAGCTGATCAAAGAGGCCAAGGTCGTCACTGACCGTGACCAACGCACCGTGCTCTACAAACAGGCTCAGCAATTGCTTAAACAGCAAGTGCCGATCACGCCTGTCGCCCACTCGACGGTCAACCAACCGTTAAGCGCCAGGATCGAGGGTTTCAAAGTCAGCCCGTTCGGTCGCAACGTGTTCTCGGGTGTCGGTATCGATTAAACCAGACGATTAGCCGCAATGCTGGGGGGCGCTGTCTAGCCCCTCACGCAAGCGCTTTGCCGAAATTCGCCAATCCGGCTTCTGGCAAACGTTTGCGATGTGTGAACGAGTTCTAAACCAATAACCGGCATACCAAAAAAAGCCGGCATAAAAAGAAAGTAAAGGAGCTTCACCCATGAAACTGAGCAGCACCGCGATACTGGCCCTGGCCATCAGCAGCATCACCGCCACGGCTTATGCGGAAACCCAGAGTCAGGCATTCACTCCGGTGACCGTCAACACCAAGAGCGCCCAGGCTGAAGCAACCGGCTTCGTCGAAGGACAGTCGATTACCGGTACGACGCGTAACTGGTACGCCAACGAACAACTGAAGCGCGGCGGCAAGTTCGCCTACAAGAAGAATGGTTCGCTGGCCGAAACCGACCGCCGGATCAACTGGGTTCAGGGCACCATCGTCAAGTACAACTCGGGCTTCACCGAGGGCACCGTAGGTTTCAGCACTGAAGTGGCAGCCTATAACGCGATCGCACTGGAGCGTGACCGCGAGAACCTCGCGGCCGGTAACGGTGGCGCGCCAAAAACTGGCACGGCGTCGGGTAACAACCGTACGCTGACGCACAAGGGCAGCGGTGATGCGGTCGATCAGTGGAGCAAGCTGGGCCTGGCCAACATCAAGGCCCGGGTTTCCAACACCACTCTGACCGCCGGCCGCATGGGCTTCAGCAGCCCGCAAGTCGACGTGATCGGTAACCGTGCACTACCATCGAGTTTCGAAGGTATTTCCCTGCACAGTGAAGAACTGAACAACCTGTCTTTCGACCTGGCCACTTTCGACCGTGTTTCGCCACGCTCGGAACAAAGCCTGCAGAAATTCCGTGCTGAATATGCCAACGGCCGTGTCGAATCCGACCACGTAAATACCGCCGGCATCACGTATCAGCCGCTCGAAAGCCTGAAAACCAGCCTGTGGGGCACTCAGGTCGAAGACCTGTGGAACCAGTACTACTTCGGTGCCACCCATGAATTGGGTGACAGCAGTGTCCTCGCCCTGACCACCGGCCTGAACTACTACAAGACCGTGGATGAAGGCAAAAAGCTGCTGGGCGATATCGACAACGATACTTACTCGCTGTCGTTCGGCCTGACTCACCAGGCCCACAACCTGACCTTCTCCTACCAGCAAGTGAACGGTAACGAGTACTTCGACTACCTGCACGAAACCAACGGCATCTACCTGGCCAACTCCCTGCTGTCGGACTTCAACGGCCCGAACGAGAAATCCTTCCAGGTTTCCTACGCCATCAACATGGCTGAATACGGCGTTCCAGGCCTGAAGTTCAACATCTACCAGGCGCGTGGCTGGGGCATCGACGGCACCCACTACAACGGCAACAAAGGCGTGGCAGGCAAGGGTTATGACGGCATCCAGGAACAGGATGGCGAACACCACTATGAATACGGTATCGGGGCGACCTATGCCGTACAAAGCGGTCCTCTGAAAGCCACCACCATTCGCGGCACTTACACCGCGCACCGTGCAAGCGAATTCCAGTCCGACGGCAGCATCAACGAGTTCCGTCTCGTAACCACGATTCCATTCAACATCCTGTAAAAACGCCAGCCGACGGCTGACTCATGATGAGTCGGCCGTTCGGCTTTTTGTCTTCAACCGATTGCAGAGGGTTATCGATGAAAATGCTTCCCCTACGTGCGGCCATCGCGGCTGCGTTGCTGAGTGTCGCTGTTGGCGTCTCGGCCAAACCCTTGGTGGTCTGCACCGAAGCCAGCCCGGAAGGCTTCGATATGGTCCAGTACACAACTGCAGTCACGGCGGACGCTGTGGCCGAAACCATCTTCAACCGCCTGGCTGACTTCAAGCCCGGCACCACTGAAGTGATCCCGGCACTCGCCGAGTCCTGGGACATCAGCGAAGACGGCCTGACCTACACGTTCCACCTGCGCAAAGGCGTCAAGTTTCACACCACCGAATATTTCAAGCCGACCCGCGACATGAACGCCGACGACGTGGTCTGGAGCTTCCAGCGTCAACTGGACCCGAATCACCCGTGGCACAAACTGTCGAGCGTGGGCTTCCCGTACTTTGAAAGCATGGGTTTCAAGGAACTGCTGAAGAATGTCGAGAAAGTCGACGACAACACGGTCAAGTTCACCCTGACCCGCCGCGAAGCGCCGTTCCTGGCCGATATCGCGATGGCGTTCTCCTCGATCTACCCGGCCGAATACGCCGACCAATTGCTCAAGGCCAACAAGACAGGTGACTTGAACAACAAGCCGATCGGCACCGGCCCGTTCATCTTCCAGCGTTATGCAAAAGACGCGCAGGTGCGTTTCAAGGCCAACCCGGATTACTTCCGTGGCAAGGCGCCGGCTGACGCGCTGATCCTGGCGATCGCCACCGACAACAACGTGCGCCTGCAGAAGCTCAAGGCCAACGAGTGCCAGATCGCCCTGTATCCGAAACCGGATGACATCCCGAGCATCAAGAAAGACAGCAACCTGAAAGTCGATGAGCTCGACGCGATGACCGTCTCGTACGTCGCCATGAACACCCAGCACAAGTACATGAGTGACGTGCGCGTGCGCAAAGCCATCGATATCGCCTTTGACAAGGAAGCCTATGTCAACGCGCTGTTCGGCAAAGGCAATGCGTCGGTCGCGGTCAACCCGTACCCGCCGACCCTGCTCGGCTATAACCACGACCTGAAGAACCCGCCACGTGACCTCGATGCCGCCCGCAAGCTGCTCAAGGAAGCCGGGGTTCCGGAGGGCACCGTGTTTACCCTGTTTACCCGCAACGGTGGCGGTCCGACCAACCCCAACCCGATGCTCGGCGCGCAAATGATGCAGGCTGACCTGGCGAAAGTCGGGATCAAGATCGACATTCGCGTGATGGAATGGGGCGAAATGCTTAAACGCGCCAAGGCCGGCGAACACGATATGGTCTCGGCCGGATGGGCGGGCGACAACGGCGACCCGGATAACTTCCTGACGCCTATGCTCAGTTGCGAAGCGGCAAAAAATGGCGAGAACTACGCTCGCTGGTGCAACGAGAAATTCCAGGCACTGCTGGATGAAGCACGGGCTAAAGTAGATCCGGCCGAACGCGCAAAGCTCTACGAACAGGCGCAAGTGCTGTTTAATCAGGATCAGCCATGGATCAGCATGGCCCACACCAGGATGTTTACTGCAATGCGTAACAACGTAGAGGGCTATCACATCAGCCCTCTCACCACTAATAACTTCGCCACTACCCAGGTGAAGTAGATAAGAAACTCCCGGCGTCCCTGACCCCAGGGATGCCGGGCACGCCTAACCGGCTGATGAGGTACCACACACGATGTTTAGTTTTATTGCCCGCCGACTGGGGTTGTTGATCCCCACGTTTTTCGGCATCACCTTGCTGACTTTCGCGTTGATTCGCATGATTCCGGGCGACCCCGTGGAAGTGATGATGGGCGAACGTCGGGTCGACCCCGAAATGCACGCTCAGGCAATGGAACGCCTAGGTCTGAACAAGCCGCTGTATGCCCAGTACCTGGACTACATCGGCAAACTGGCTCACGGCGATCTCGGCGAATCCCTGCGCACGCGTGAAAGCGTATGGACCGAGTTCACCTCCCTTTTCCCGGCGACCCTGGAACTGTCCATGGCCGCCCTGCTGTTCGCCGGCATTCTCGGGCTTCTGGCCGGGGTGATCGCGGCACTCAAGCGAGGATCTCTGTTCGACCACGGGGTGATGGGCATCTCCCTCGCGGGGTATTCGATGCCGATCTTCTGGTGGGGCCTGATCCTGATCATGTTCTTCTCGGTGAGCCTGGGCTGGACCCCGGTTTCCGGGCGCATCGACCTGCTCTATGACATCGAGCCGCGCACTGGTTTCATGCTGATCGACACGCTGCTGGCCGATGACGTTGGCGCCTTCTTCGATGCCCTGCATCACCTGATCCTGCCGGCCATCGTCCTCGGCACCATTCCGCTGGCGGTGATCGCGCGAATGACCCGTTCGTCGATGCTCGAAGTGCTGCGTGAAGACTACATCCGCACCGCCAGGGCCAAAGGCCTGTCGCCGTCGCGCGTGGTGTTCGTGCACGGTCTGCGTAACGCACTGATTCCGGTACTCACCGTGGTCGGCCTGCAAGTCGGCACCCTGCTGGCCGGTGCGGTTCTGACCGAAACGATTTTCTCCTGGCCCGGCATCGGTAAATGGCTGATCGAAGCCATCGGCGCCCGGGACTACCCGGTTGTGCAAAACGGCATCCTGTTAATCGCCTGCCTGGTGATTCTGGTCAACTTCGTAGTGGACATCCTCTACGGCTTTGCCAACCCACGCATCCGTCATCAGCGCTGAGGTCAATAACCATGAGCACTCCAACATCCTCAGTAGCCACCGCCGCCAACGCGGATCAAAGTCTGCTGTACCCGTCGCCGTACAAAGAATTCTGGCAAGCCTTCTCCAAGAACAAGGGCGCAGTTGCCGGCCTCATGTTCATGCTGCTGATCATCTTCTGCGCGCTGTTCGCGCCGTGGGTTGCGCCGCATAACCCGAGCGAGCAATACCGCGACTTCCTGCTGACGCCGCCGGCGTGGCTGGAAGGCGGGCAGATGCAGTTCCTGCTCGGCACCGATGAACTGGGTAGAGACCTGCTGTCGCGTCTGATCCAGGGTTCGCGCCTGTCGCTGCTGATCGGTTTGTCGTCGGTGGTGATGTCACTGATTCCGGGGATCCTGCTCGGTCTGTTCGCCGGTTTCTTCCCGAAGATGATTGGCCCGACCATCATGCGTCTGATGGACATCATGCTGGCCCTGCCGTCGCTGCTGCTGGCAGTGGCGATTGTCGCCATCCTCGGCCCTGGCCTGATCAACACCGTGATCGCTATCGCTGTGGTTTCGCTGCCGTCCTATGTGCGTCTGACCCGCGCGGCCGTGATGGGCGAACTGAACCGCGACTACGTGACCGCCGCGCGCCTGGCCGGTGCCGGTCTGCCACGTCTGATGTTCATCACCGTGCTGCCCAACTGCATGGCGCCGCTGATCGTGCAGGCGACCCTGAGCTTCTCGTCGGCGATTCTCGATGCCGCAGCGTTGGGCTTCCTCGGCCTTGGCGTACAACCGCCAACCCCTGAGTGGGGCACCATGCTGGCCTCGGCCCGCGACTACATCGAACGCGCCTGGTGGGTGGTGAGCCTGCCTGGTTTGACCATTTTGCTCAGCGTGCTGGCAATCAACTTGATGGGCGACGGCCTGCGCGATGCGCTGGACCCGAAACTCAAGAACGCCGCCTGAGGAGATTCCCATGTCACTGCTAGAAATCAAGAATCTCAACGTTCGCTTCGGCGACAAGACCGCGACCCCAGTGGTCGATGGCCTCGACCTGAAAGTCGACAAGGGCGAAGTACTGGCCATCGTTGGCGAGTCGGGTTCGGGTAAATCCGTGACCATGATGGCGTTGATGGGCCTGATCGAGCATCCCGGCATCGTCACCGCCGACTCGCTCAGCTTTGACGGCAAAGACATGCTCAAGCTGAGCAATCGTCAGCGTCGGCAAATCGTCGGCAAAGACCTGTCGATGGTCTTTCAGGACCCGATGACCGCACTGAACCCGAGCTACACCGTCGGTTTCCAGATCGAAGAAGTGTTGCGTCTGCACCTGAAAATGTCCGGCAAGCAAGCGCGCAAACGTGCGATCGAACTACTGGAAAAAGTTGAAATCCCGGGCGCTGCCAGCCGTATGGACGCCTACCCGCATCAACTGTCCGGCGGTATGAGCCAGCGAGTTGCGATCGCCATGGCGATTGCCGGCGAGCCGAAACTGCTGATCGCCGACGAACCGACCACCGCTCTGGACGTGACGATTCAGGCACAGATCATGGATCTGCTGCTGGCGTTGCAGAAAGAGCAGAACATGGGCCTGGTGCTGATCACCCACGACCTCGCGGTCGTGGCCGAAACCGCCCAGCGCGTCTGCGTGATGTACGCCGGCCAAGCCGTTGAAGTCGGTCAGGTGCCGCAACTGTTCGACATCCCGGCACACCCGTACAGCGAAGCGCTGCTCAAGGCGATTCCCGAGCACAGCCTCGGCGCCGCACGCCTGTCGACCCTGCCGGGCATCGTCCCGGGCCGCTACGATCGTCCGCAGGGCTGCCTGCTGTCGCCGCGCTGCCCGTACGTGCAGGACAGCTGCCGCGCGCAGCGTCCAGGCCTTGATCCGAAAAGCCACAGCCTCGCCCGCTGCTTCTTCCCGCTGAACCAGGAGGTGGCGTAATGGCCGTCGTACTTACCGCCCGCGACCTGACCCGTCACTACGAAGTCTCCCGTGGCCTGTTCAAGGGCCATGCGACCGTGCGCGCCCTGAACGGCGTGTCGTTCGAACTGGAAGCCGGCAAGACCCTCGCCGTAGTTGGCGAGTCGGGCTGCGGCAAATCCACCCTCGCCCGTGCGTTGACGCTGATTGAAGATCCGTCTTCCGGATCCTTGAAAATCGCCGGCCAGGAAGTCGCCGGCGCCGACAAGGCCCAGCGCAAGCAACTGCGCAAAGACGTGCAGATGGTCTTTCAAAGCCCATACGCGTCGTTGAACCCACGGCAGAAAGTCGGTGACCAGCTCGGCGAACCGCTGCTGATCAACACCAACCTCTCCGCCGCCGAGCGTCGCGAGAAAGTCCAGGCGATGATGAAGCAGGTCGGCTTGCGCCCTGAGCACTACCAGCGCTATCCGCACATGTTCTCCGGCGGTCAGCGTCAGCGTATCGCCCTGGCTCGCGCCATGATGCTGCAACCGAAAGTGCTGGTGGCGGATGAACCGACCTCGGCACTGGACGTGTCGATTCAGGCGCAGGTGCTGAACCTGTTCATGGATCTGCAGCAGGAGTTCAACACTGCGTACGTGTTCATCTCGCACAACCTTGCGGTGGTGCAACACGTGGCCGACGACGTGATGGTGATGTATCTCGGTCGCCCGGTGGAACTGGGTCCGAAGAACGACATTTACGAGCGTCCGTTGCACCCATATACCCAGGCGCTGCTGTCGGCGACCCCGACCATTCACCCGGACCCGAACAAGCCGAAAATCAAGATCGTCGGCGAACTGCCTAACCCGCTGAACCCGCCGCCAGGTTGCGCTTTCCACAAGCGCTGCCCGTACGCGACCGAGCGTTGCAGCACCGAAGAGCCAGCGTTGCGCCAGCTCGATAGCCGACAGGTGGCTTGCCACTACGCCGAGCAGTTCCTCGACGGCGCGGCGTAAGCAAAACTGGAGAGCGATACAAAACACTGTGGGAGCGAGCTTGCTCGCGAAGGCATTGAATCATTCAACATAGATGTCGCCTGATACACCGCTTTCGCGAGCAAGCTCGCTTCCACAGGGATCGCATTTCAAAGAAAGTGACGTGTTAACCAAACCCCTTCCCCCCCGATTGCGCATCAGTCGAGGCAGAAGGGGTTTTCTTTTGTCTGCGATTTACGTCTGGCCATCGCCTTCGTCATCCGGATCATCAGTGTCCGGCTCATCAGTGGTCGAGTCGTCATCATCGGCGCTGCCGCCCTGGTCCTGATCGCCCGGCTCGGACTCAGACTTGGCCAGCATCAAGCCGCTGTGCCCGACCTGGCCGTTGAAGGCCTGAGAATCGTGATCCTCGCACTCGGCCCAGGCCGTCGCGGTGCCGAGGGACAGCATGACCATCACTTTCAACAGCAATAAAACCCGTAGCAACCTGCTTTTCATAGCTGACTCCATCCTTTTTCAGGTGAGACATTCGTGCCTGACTGGCGCTGTGTGAAATCTAGTTCCGATCCATCGGGTTCACCAGATAGGACGCTAAGGAGCAGGCAGAAATGCCCTTCATGGAAAGACAGTTTTCGAATAATGCTCATAGCCGCAACAGCTAAGCGCCGCCGCGTGATCGCGTGGCCTGCCACGTCAACGGCATGGAAATCAACACCATCAGCGCACTCGCCAGCCACACACTGTGGCCGCCGAAATGACCGTACAACTGGCCACTGAGTACCGGTGACAACAGCGCACTGGCGCTCCAGCTCATAAAGAACAGGCCGAAGTACTGACCGCTTTTACCGCCTTGGGCAAAACGCATGGCCAGCACATTCAGCGGCGGCATGAAAAAGGCCTCGCCCAAGGTCCAGATCAGCGTCGACAGGCAGACGTAAAACAGCCCGGAGCCGAACGGCAACATACCGAGTCCGCAGGCCAGCAACACACTGCCGAGCAGCATTTGCCGGCGCATCCCCCAACGCTCGCCCCAGTGCGACAGCGGAATCTGCAGGGCGATCACCAGCAACGCATTGAGGCCGAACTGCCAGCCGATCGCCTCGGTGCTCAAGTGATAGTAATCACGCAGGTAATTGCCCAGCGTGCTGTAGACCGTGTCGAACGCGATGCCGAGCACGGCCGTCGCTGCCAGCAACCAGAGAAACGGTTTGTCGCGATACGGCACACCCGGACCACCGGCGCCGACTATCGATGACTCTTCATTGATCAGCACCGGACGCTGCCACGTGGTACGAACAAACCAGAGCAGCGCCAACAACGTCATCGCCGCGCTACCGAAAAACACCCAGCGAAAATCGGTCTGCGCCAACACCCCGCCCGCCACACCGGCGGCGGCCATCCCAAGGTTGCGCGCAACCCGACTCAACGCCTGCGCACGCGAGCGCTGCGTCACCTCGCAATACTCCATGATCAGCCGCTGATGCAGTGTGCGAATAGCCCCATCGATGGCCCCACTGAGCAACAACAATGCAGCGAGCAACGGCACCTGCGTCACCAGTCCCAGCAGAATCAGCACCCACACCGAAACAAAGAACAGCGCCGCCGTCAGCCGCGCCGTGCGCACATGATCACTGAGCCAGCCACCGAGCATCGACCCCAGCAGCAAACCCGCGCCGTACGCCGACAGCAACCAGCCAACCGTCTCGATCGCCAGCCCCAGTTCCTGACGCAGGTACAACGCCATGAACAGCTTGACCATGCTGCTCAAGCGATTGATGAACAACAGCGCCGCGAGCACCCAGGCCATCACGCCGAAATAGCCGTTCAGCCGTAGCAGGTGAGTCAGCCGACTCGTCATTCCATTGACCTCTCAAAGCGACGTGCGTGGAGCTGGAACACTAACGGTCAGCAGGCGGGTTGTCGCGTTCAAGAACATCGAGACCACAAAAAACCGAGTCGTCCTACAGCCATTGCGCGCGATAAAACCGTACCGAAGATCAAAAGCCCCTCACCCTAACCCTCTCCCGGAGGGAGAGGGGACTGACCGCAGTGATTACGAGAGCTACGCCGACGTGCAATACCGAGTCGAGCTCAGATTCTGAAACAGATCAAAAGCCCCTCACCCTAGCCCTCCCGAAACGTCGGACCGCCCGGAGGGAGAGGGGACTGACTGCAGTGTTTGGGAGAGCTACGCCGACGTGCGATACCGCGTCGAACTGAGGCTTTGAAAAACACACAAATCGGCCCCCTCTCCCTCGGGAGAGGGCTGGGGTGAGGGGCAAATCCAACACAAATCCAAAGCCGACCACGCCGTGCTCTTCACCACTCAATAGGCCGAGTGTCAGCTCGGCTGCAGCTCTTGATCTGTAGGGCGACGTCGGAAGGCTGAGTGGAGGGATTGATCCGGGCGAGAGAGCGCAGCGACCGTTTGGCGCAGCCAAACACAGCGAGAGGAGGTGCAGCGAAGCAAACCGTAGGCGCTGCGCCCGGATCGATCCCGCAGCGAAGGAACCCCGAGCCCCAGCGAGCGGGCCGTACGTAGGAGCAAGCGTTTTTTTGCTTACTTTTTTTAGGCGTTTGTAAAAAAAGTGAGTCGCCGTAAGGGCGAAACCGTAATCAGCAACACCCGCAGAAACGGATATACCCCCAAAACCAACCAAACAAAAAAAGCCCCCTAGGCATACACCTAGAGGGCTTCGGACAAACCAATTCAGAACTTAATGATGCTCACGCGTCGCCCGGAATTTCACATCCGGCCAACGCTCTTCCATCAACGCCAGATTAACCCGAGTCGGCGCAAGGTAAGTCAGGTGACCACCGCCATCGACCGCCAGGTTCTCCACAGCCTTGTTGGAAAACTCCTCAAGCTTCTTCTTGTCGCTGCATTCAATCCAGCGCGCGGAATACACAGTAATCGGCTCGTACGAGCACTCAACCTTGTATTCCTCCTTCAAACGGCTGGCGACCACATCAAACTGCAGTACACCCACGGCGCCCAGAATGATGTCGTTGCTGCGCTCCGGGAAAAACACCTGCGTCGCGCCCTCTTCAGCCAGTTGCTGCAGACCCTGACGCAACTGCTTGGACTTCAGCGGATCACGCAGACGCACACGACGGAACAGCTCCGGCGCAAAGTGCGGAATACCGGTGAAACCGAGGGTTTCACCTTCACTGAAGGTATCGCCAATCTGGATCGTGCCGTGGTTGTGCAAACCAATGATGTCGCCGGCAAAGGCTTCTTCAAGCTGTTCCCGCTCGGAGGAGAAGAACGTCAGGGCATCGCCGATGCGCACGTCCTTGCCGGTACGCACATGGCGCATCTTCATGCCTTTCTCGTACTTGCCGGAGCAAATGCGCATGAAGGCGATACGGTCGCGGTGTTTCGGGTCCATGTTCGCCTGGATCTTGAAGATGAAGCCCGAGAACTTCTCTTCCACCGGCTCAACGGTACGCTCGTTAGCGACACGGGCCAGCGGACGCGGCGCCCAATCAACGACGGCGTCGAGTACATGGTCAACACCGAAGTTGCCCAGTGCCGTACCGAAGAACACCGGGGTCAGTTGACCGTCGAGGAATTCCTGCTGGTTGAATTCGTGGCAGGCGCCTTGAACCAGTTCCAGCTGTTCGATGAAGCGGTCGTACTCGTCGCCCAGATGCGCGCGGGCTTCGTCGGAATCGAGCTTCTCGATGATTTTGGTTTCGGTGCGTTCGTGACCGTGACCGGCGGTGTAGACAATGATGTAGTCGTCAGCCAGGTGGTACACGCCCTTGAAGTCACGGTAGCAACCGATCGGCCAGGTGATCGGCGCAGCCTTGATCTTCAGAACGGCTTCGATCTCGTCGAGCAGTTCGATCGGGTCGCGGATGTCACGGTCGAGTTTGTTGATGAAGCTGACGATCGGCGTGTCACGCAGACGGCAGACGTCCATCAGCGCAATGGTCCGTGGCTCGACACCTTTACCGCCGTCGAGGACCATCAATGCCGAGTCCACCGCCGTCAAGGTGCGGTAGGTATCTTCGGAGAAGTCTTCGTGGCCCGGGGTGTCGAGCAGGTTGATCATGTGCTCGCGATACGGGAACTGCATGACCGACGTGGTAATGGAAATACCCCGTTGCTTCTCCATCTCCATCCAGTCGGATGTCGCATGGCGATCGGATTTACGGGATTTCACCGTACCGGCCACTGCAATCGCCTTGCCCATCAACAGGAGCTTTTCGGTGATCGTGGTTTTACCGGCATCGGGGTGGGAAATAATGGCGAAAGTGCGGCGTTTCGCGACTTCGGCGGCCTGGTTGGTCATGGGAAATCGCCTGGCGGTGATTCAAAAAAGGGCCGCGATTATAGCCCAACTCGATGCAATAACCGAACCGTTGAGCACATTAAGGGTGGCCAAATGCTGCCGCAGATGGGAACCTTTTAAAGCCCGGAGACGTCCATCCCCTGTTACGAATTTTCGTCAGGGGCTGAAAAATCAGCAAGTTAGCCTGACGAGGCTGCGCTCATGGCTCGCTTTCAGACCGCTTTTTGCCGGTGCTGAGGGAGCTGCTTCTCGCGAACGTTTATTCCCGGCAGCCATGTATGGCATGCCACACGGGAGGGCGTTCGCCGACTACAAAAAAAGGAGTCCGCCTGTGGCTATCCGCTATGGCAAAGGGCTGATGGGAGGTGCGGTGGTGATCGCGCTCCTGGCCCTGCTGGTCCACTGGATCGGCATCAACACGATCGAACACTACCGCGACGATTTGTTGTTTTACCTGCAAGCTCATCTGATTCTCGTCCTCGCTTCAATGCTGGCCGCCCTTGTCGTGGGCATCCCCGCCGGCATCTTCCTCAGTCGTCCGACCATGGTCGGTCGCGCTGAACGCTTCATGCAGATTTTCAATATCGGTAACACCGTGCCGCCGCTGGCCGTGCTCGCGATTGCTCTGGGCGTCCTCGGCATTGGCAGTGGCCCGGCGATCTTTGCTTTATTCCTCGCTTCGTTGCTGCCGATTGTGCGCAACACCTACGAAGGCCTGAAAAATGTCCAGGGTTCGCTGAAAGAAGCGGCCGTCGGCATCGGCATGACCCCGCGCCAGGTGCTGTGGAAAGTCGAATTGCCCAACGCCGTGCCGATCATCGTCGGTGGTGTGCGCGTGGCTTTGGCGATCAACGTCGGCACCGCGCCGCTGGCCTTCCTGATCGGTGCCAACAGCCTCGGCAGCCTGATCTTCCCTGGCATCGCCCTGAACAATCAGCCGCAACTGCTGCTCGGCGCCGCGTGCACCGCGCTGCTGGCCTTGCTGCTCGATGGCGTCGTCACCCTCGCCAGCCGTCTCTGGCTGGAACGCGGTTTGCGCCCGTCTTAAGGCTTTTGCGAAGGAATGAATATGAAACGACTTAGCTTGATGTTAGGCCTGATGTTGAGCAGTGCCCTGCTGTTTGCAGGCATCGCCCAAGCCGCTGAAAAACCGGTGATCCGCCTCGGCGCCCGAGTCTTCACTGAGCAAACCCTGCTCGCCGAAATCACCGCGCAATACCTGCGCAGCAAAGGTTACGACGCGCAGATTACCGGCGGTCTGGGCAGCAACCTCGCCCGCAGCGCCCACGAAAGCGGACAACTGGACATGCTTTGGGAATACACCGGCGTGTCGCTGGTGGCCTACAACCATGTCACTGAAAAACTCGACAGCGCCCAGTCCTACGCCCGGGTAAAAGAACTCGACGCGAAAAAAGGCCTGGTCTGGCTGACCCCGTCGAAATTCAGCAACACCTACGCTCTCGCCTTGCCGAAGAAAGTCGCCGAGGAGTATCCGCAGATCAACAACATCAGCCAGTTGAACGAAGTGCTGCGCGCCGAGGCCAAGACCAATCATCTGGTGGCGCTGGACACCGAGTTTGCCAACCGCTCCGACGGTCTGATCGGCATGGTCGATCTCTACGGCATGAACCTGACCCGCAAGAACATCCGCCAGATGGACGCGGGCCTGGTTTACACCGCGTTGCGTAACGGTCAAGTGTTTGCCGGTCTGGTCTACACCACCGACGGTCGCCTCAACGCCTTCGGCCTGAAACTGCTGGAAGACGACAAGCATTACTTCCCCGACTACACCGCCGCACCGGTGGTGCGTCAGGCTTACCTCGACGCGCACCCGCAACTGGCCGAGCAACTCAAGCCATTGGCCGAACTGTTCGATGACGAAACCATGCGCCAGCTCAACGCGCGGGTCGACGTCGATCACGAAAGCCCATCGAAAGTGGCCGCCGATTTTCTGCGCCAGCACCCACTTGATTAAGGAGGAAAAGTCATGGAATTTCTGAACGCCTTTTCCCACCTCGACTGGCAGCAGGTGATGCACCTGACCTGGCAGCACATCACCCTGGTCGGCATTGCCGTGACCCTGGCGATTGTCGTTGGCGTGCCGCTGGGCATTCTGATGACTCGCTTTCCGACCCTTGCCGGGCCGTTGCAGGCCAGCGCCACGGTGCTACTGACCGTGCCGTCGATTGCCCTGTTCGGTCTGCTGTTGCCGTTCTACTCCAAGTTCGGCCAGGGCCTCGGGCCGATGCCGGCGATCACCGCCGTGTTCCTTTATTCACTGCTGCCGATCATGCGCAACACCTACCTCGCCCTCACTGGCGTGGAACCGGGCATCCGTGAAGCAGCACGCGGCATCGGCATGACCTTCGGCCAGCGCCTGCGCATGGTCGAATTGCCGATCGCCGTGCCCGTCATCCTCGCTGGCGTGCGCACCGCCGTGGTGATGAACATCGGCGTGATGACCATCGCCGCGACCATCGGCGCCGGCGGCCTCGGTGTGTTGATCCTCGCTTCCATCAGCCGCAGTGACATGTCGATGCTGATCGTCGGCGCGCTGCTGGTCAGTCTTCTGGCGATTTTCGCCGACCTCGTTTTGCAGTGGCTGCAACGCTCGCTGACTCCAAAAGGACTCCTGAAATGATCGAACTTCAAAATCTCAGCAAGACCTTCCAAAGCAACGGCAAAGACGTCAAAGCTGTGGATTCGGTAAGCCTGACCGTCAATGAAGGCGAAATCTGTGTGTTCCTCGGGCCCTCGGGTTGTGGCAAAAGCACCACGCTGAAGATGATCAACCGCCTGATCAAACCGACTTCGGGCAAGATCCTCATCAACGGCGAAGACACCACCGATCTCGACGAAGTGACCCTGCGCCGCAACATTGGCTACGTGATCCAGCAGATCGGCCTGTTCCCGAACATGACCATCGAAGAGAACATCGTGGTCGTGCCGAAACTGCTCGGCTGGGACAAACAGAAATGCCACGACCGCGCCCGCGAGTTGATGAGCATGATCAAGCTGGAGCCCAAGCAGTATCTGCATCGCTATCCGCGCGAATTGTCCGGTGGTCAGCAACAGCGCATCGGTGTGATCCGCGCACTGGCGGCGGATGCACCGTTATTGTTGATGGACGAGCCGTTCGGTGCGGTCGACCCGATCAACCGCGAGATGATCCAGAACGAGTTCTTCGAAATGCAGCGCGCGCTGAACAAGACCGTGATCATGGTCAGCCACGACATCGACGAAGCGATCAAACTCGGCGACAAGATCGCGATCTTCCGCGCCGGCAAACTGCTGCAGATCGATCACCCGGACACGCTGCTGGCGCATCCGGCGGACGATTTTGTCAGCAACTTCGTCGGCCAGGACAGCACGCTCAAGCGCCTGCTGTTGGTGAAGGCTGAAGATGCGGCGGACAACGCGCCATCGGTGAGCCCGGAAACCCCGGTGGCCGATGCGCTGGAATTGATGGATGAGCATGACCGTCGCTACGTTGTGGTCACCTGTGCCGAGAACAAGGCGCTGGGGTATGTGCGTCGTCGCGATCTGCATCGCCAGACCGGCACGTGCGCGCAGTTCCTGCGTGAGTTCAATGCCACAGCGGCGTACGACGAGCATTTGCGCATCCTGCTGTCGCGGATGTACGAGTTCAACCGTTCGTGGCTGCCGGTGATGGATGCCGAGCGGGTGTTCCTTGGCGAGGTGACGCAGGAGTCGATCGCGGCTTATCTGAGTTCGGGTCGTTCGCGCGGGATGAAGACCAGTATCGTCTCGCCGGCTGAAGCGGTAGTCGCCTAAAAAATACACAACCTGTGGGAGCGAGCTTGCTCGCGAAAGCGCAATATCAGTCAACAACGATGTCGACTGTGAAAATGCCTTCGCGAGCAAGCTCGCTCCCACAGGATCCGGGTGATTTTTTCTTCACTCATCAGGCGGAAAAGAATCTCAACACCTGAGAACCGGGCAGCATGCTCTGGACAGCCTTCCAAACAACCAAAATCCCCCTCACTCCTTCCTCTCGCGGCCAACGTCGCCGAAGTTGCCGCCATCACACTTACCCACGACTTCGCCGACAAAATCCACGAACGTGCAGGTATTTTTAACACTGGAAAATTCCCGGGGAACATCTGCCCGTCATCTCGGTCGGCTACAAAGAGTGATGAACGCGACGTACGTCAGAAGCGTGCAAAAACGCGACATTTTTAGTTGATCTCACGCCCCTCACGCCCTAAAGTTCGCGCCGAACGTCCATGCTGGAAACGATCCATCCGGCTCAAGTACTGACGACGAGACAGCAAGGCCAAGGGTAAAACCACCCGTGGCCTTTTTGCTTTCGGCGACATGCCTTGGGAAGTAGGCGAACCAAAGTGGGGATACGGAGGACGTTCATTTGCACCCATTGTTTAACTTAGTTTGCCAGTAGGAGTTCCCAGCATGTCGATCCAGGTCGAAGACTATTTCGCGCGCGCTACATTCGACAAAATGAAGGCGTTCGCCGACAAACAGGAAACCCCGTTCGTGGTGATCGACACCGCGATGATCGCCCAGGCCTACGATGACCTGCGCGCCGGTTTCGAATTCGCCAAGGTCTACTACGCGGTCAAGGCCAACCCGGCCGTCGAGATCATCGACCTGCTCAAAGAAAAAGGTTCGAGCTTCGACATCGCCTCGATCTATGAGCTGGACAAGGTAATGGATCGTGGCGTCAGCCCGGACCGTATCAGCTACGGCAACACCATCAAGAAATCCAAGGACATCCGCTACTTCTACGAGAAGGGCGTGCGTCTGTTCTCCACCGACTCCGAAGCTGACCTGCGCAACATCGCCAAGGCGGCCCCGGGTTCGAAAGTCTATGTGCGCATCCTCACCGAAGGCTCGACCACGGCTGACTGGCCACTGTCGCGCAAATTCGGCTGCCAGACCGACATGGCCATGGACCTGCTGATCCTCGCTCGCGACCTCGGCCTGGTGCCTTACGGCATCTCCTTCCACGTCGGCTCGCAGCAACGCGATATCAGCGTTTGGGACGCCGCGATTGCCAAGGTCAAAGTGATTTTCGAGCGTCTCAAAGAAGAAGACGGCATCCACCTGAAGCTGATCAACATGGGCGGTGGCTTCCCAGCCAACTACATCACCCGCACCAACAGCCTGGAAACCTACGCCGAAGAAATCATCCGCTTCCTCAAGGAAGACTTCGGTGATGACCTGCCGGAAATCATTCTCGAGCCGGGCCGCTCGTTGATTGCCAACGCCGGTATTCTGGTCAGCGAAGTGGTACTGGTTGCACGCAAGTCGCGCACCGCCGTCGAGCGTTGGGTGTATACCGATGTGGGCAAGTTCTCCGGCCTGATCGAAACCATGGACGAAGCGATCAAGTTCCCGATCTGGACCGAGAAAAAAGGCGAGATGGAAGAAGTGGTCATCGCCGGCCCGACTTGCGACAGCGCCGACATCATGTACGAGAACTACAAGTACGGTCTGCCGTTGAACCTGGCGATCGGTGATCGTCTGTACTGGCTGTCGACCGGTGCGTACACCACCAGTTACAGCGCGGTTGAGTTCAATGGCTTCCCGCCGTTGAAGTCGTTTTACGTGTAAGCGCTGAAGCCGTAATGCAAAAAGCCCATGACGTGTCATGGGCTTTTTTGTGTCTGTGCGTTCGGCTTGAAGTTTTGCGGGGTACTTGAGACCGAGGCCCCTCACCCCAGCCCTCTCCAGAGGGAGAGGGAGCCGATGTGTAAGCTTTTCAAAATTGAGTTCGACTGGATATCTCAGGTCGATGTATAGCGCCAGAACGACGCGGTCAGTCCCCTCTCCCCCTGGGAGAGGGCTAGGGTGAGGGCTTTGCGAATTCAGACGCGCTGCAAGTCTGTGCATCGAAGCGCGAACTGAGCAGCCATCCCCTGAATCCTGGGATCTGTCGCACCTGACAACGTCTGACTCGCCACCCGCAGAAAATTCAGATTGCCGCCGGCCAAAGCTTTCTCAAGCCAATCGACCGCCTCATCAATCCGCCCCTCATCCGCTAAAACTGCAGCGAAACTGAACTGCCCACGAAAATCCCCACCCTCAGCCGAGCGCCGATACCACTCACGCGCCGCAACTGGATCCGCCGAGCACACCCGCCCTTCTTCCAGATACCGCCCCAGCAGATTCATCGATTTCGCATGGCCCAGTTCAGCCGCGCGGCGATACAGCGCCAGCGCCTGCAGATGATCCACCTCCACTCCCCGCCCGGTCGCCAGCAGATTGGCGAGGTTGTACATCGCCCAATCCAGTCCGGCATTCGCTGCGATCCGATAATGCTGCGCAGCAACCGACGCATCCGCCGCAATGCCCCAACCATGCTCATGACAACGCCCGAGCATGTTGCGCGCCATCAGGTGCCCACGCCCGGCAGCGATGCCGAACCAGCGCAGCGCCAGCGTTTGATCCTGGGCGATGCCTAGGCCGTCGAGCAGGATTTGCCCAAGCAACGCCTGCGCCTCTACTTCGCCCTCACCCGCCGCGAGCAAAATCGCCTGCGCAGCACGGGCCGGGCTTTCGCCGAGCATGACGCTGAGTTGTTCGCCGCTGAGGATTTCCTCGCGGCGCAGCAGGAAACTCATACCTCGACCCAGCGACGGAGCAAGTTGTGATACGTGCCGGTGAGGCGAATCAGTGACGGGTGATCAGGCAGGTCTTGACTCAGTTGCTGAATCGCCCCGTCCATCTCGAACAACAGCGCGCGCTGGCTATCTTCACGCACCAGACTTTGTGTCCAGAAGAACGACGCATAACGCGCGCCACGCGTGACCGCGTTGACCTTATGCAGGCTGGTGCCGGGGTACAAAACCATGTCGCCGGCCGGCAACTTCACCCGTTGCGTGCCGAAGGTGTCCTGGATCTCCAGCTCGCCGCCGTCGTAATCCTCGGGCTCGCTGAAGAACAGCGTCGCCGACAGATCGGTGCGCACCCGCTCGATGCTGCCCTTGGGTTGGCGCACGGCGTTATCGATGTGGAAATCGAAACTGCCACCGGCCGTGTAACAGTTCACTAACGGCGGGAAGACTTTGTGCGGCAACGCGGCGGACATGAACAGTGGGTTTTTCCACAAACGTTCCAGCATCGCTGCGCCGATCTCTTTGGCCAGCGGATGGCCTTCGGGCAGCTGCAAATTGTGCTTCGCCTTGGCCGACTGAAAGCCGGCGGTGATCTTGCCATCGGCCCAATTGGCCTGCTCTAGCGCCTCACGAATGCGCTGCACTTCGTCTTTTGCGAACAGTCCGGGGATGTGCAGCAGCATGGCGATGTCACCTGATGGCAAAGAGGCGGCAATGGTATTGATTCTTATTGACTGTGTAAAACCCGAGAGACGAATGAACTGGCAAAAACCGTAAGGTTAAATTGTAAAGAATGTAAATTCAGTGCGAATAACAATGTTTCGCAATTGATACGAATAACTGTTTACCCTATATTCCGCGGCCTCAAATCCTTGGGGAGGGGAATAAAAATGGCACGTCAACACGCACAATTACCGGTCAGTTCACCACGTCTGCTCGCCTCTGCAATCGGTGTGGCAATCACCGCCGGTTCCGCTGGCCAGATGGTGTTCGCCGCTGAAAAAACCGACAGCAAAGCCTCCGGCAATGCCATCGCCCTGGACGCCACCGCCATCACCGGCGAAGCCCAGGATTCGACGTCCTATCAGGTCGAAAAAGCCTCCTCGCCCAAGTACACCGCGCCGCTGGTCGATACACCGCGCTCGGTCACCGTTATTCCGCAACAAGTGCTCAAAGACACCGGCGCCCTGAACATGCAGGACGCGCTGCGCACCGTGCCGGGCATCACCTTCGGCGCCGGTGAAGGCGGCAATCCACAGGGCGACCGTCCGTTCATTCGTGGTTTCGACGCGCAGGGCGACACCTACCTCGACGGCGTGCGCGACACCGGTTCGCAAAGCCGCGAAATCTTCGCCGTGGAAAACATTGAAGTCAGCAAGGGCCCGAACTCCGCCATTGGCGGTCGTGGCGCAGCGGGCGGCAGCATCAACCTGGTGAGCAAGAAAGCGCACCTGGGCAATTCGTTCGACGGCGGCTTCACCTGGGGCTCCGACCAGACCCAACGCTACACCCTCGACGGCAACTACCAGTTCAGCGACACCGCCGCCGGCCGTCTGAACCTGATGAGCCACGAGAGCAATGTCGCCGGTCGCGACAAAGTCGATTACGACCGCTGGGGTATCGCCCCGTCCCTGGCGTTTGGCCTGGGCACCGACACCCGCGTCAACCTCGACTACTACCATCTCGAAAGCAACGACACCCCGGACTCGGGCGTGCCGTACACCATTCCAGCCGGTGGCTCCGCTGCACGCACCAAATCCAATCCGGACAAGCCTTACGCTGGCGGTGACCACAGCAATTTCTACGGTCTGGATCGTGACTTCCGCAAGGGCCGCACTGACACCGCGACCTTCGCCATCGAGCATGACCTGAGCGATTCGCTGACGATCAAGAACACCCTGCGTCACGGCACCAGCATGCAGGATTACATCCTCACCCAGCCGGACGACAGCAAGGGCAACGTCAACAACGGCACGGTCTGGCGTCGTGCCAACACTCGGGTGAGCAACACCGAGACCACCACCAACCAGACTGACCTGTTCGGCAACTTCTACATTGCCGGCTTCAAGAACAGCTTCTCCACCGGTGTCGAATACACGCGTGAGGAAAGCCAGAAGTCTTCGTACAACGTCAACACCGACACCACGCCGCGCACCACTAATGTGGCCGCGAGCAGCAACTGCACGCCGTCGATGATCGGCGCGTCGAGTAACTACAACTGCACCTCGCTGTCGAACCCGAACCCGAACGATCCGTGGAACGGCGCGATCTCGCGCAACTACGCCGGCACCGACACCCAGGCCAACACCTACGCGCTGTACGTGTTCGATACGCTGGAACTGAATGAGCAGTGGCTGGTGAACATGGGCCTGCGTTACGACCACTTCGACACCGACTACAAGACCTACAACGCCGCTGGCACCACCACGTCCAAGGGCGATGACACCAGCGAGTTCGTCACCGGTCAGTTCGGCGTCGTCTACAAGCCGGCGGAAAACGGCAGCATCTACGCCTCCTACGCCACCTCGGCCACGCCGCCCGGCAACACCTTGGGCGAAGGTCAGGAAGGCAACCCGTTGGGCGGCACCCCGGATCGCAGCGGCAACCTGCTGAGCAGCGACATGGAGCCGGAAACCACCAAGAACTACGAAATCGGTACCAAGTGGGATCTGCTCAATGATCGCCTGTCGCTGACCGCTGATATCTTCCGCACCGAGAAAGAAAACGCTCGTGTGCAAGTCGACACCACCTCGTACGAAAACGCCGGCAAGACCCGTGTGCAAGGTGTCGAACTGTCGGCCAGCGGCAAGATCACCGACAAGTGGCAAGTGTTCGCCGGTTACGCCTTCATGGACAGCGAACAAGTCGACGGCGGCCCGCTGGGCAAGGCCAACGACGGCAACGAACTGCCTAACACGCCGAAAAACAGCGCCAGCCTGTGGACCACTTACCAGGTCACGCCGAAGCTGACCATCGGTGGCGGCGCGTTCTACGTCGACGACGTGTACGGCAGCGTGGCCAATACCACCATGGTTGACTCGTATGTTCGCTACGACGCGATGGCTGCGTACAAACTGACCAAGAACGTCGACCTGCAACTCAACGTGCAGAACCTGACCAACGAAACCTACTACGACAAAGCCTTCTCGACCCACTTCGCCAACCAGGCGGCGGGCCGTACGGCACTGTTGAGCACCAACTTCCACTTCTGACCGATGTGGAAACCTGTGGGAGCGAGCTTGCTCGCGAAAGCGCTGGGTCAGTCAAGTAGAGGCTGACTGACACGACGCCTTCGCGAGCAGGCTCGCTCCCACAAGGTATGCGCCGCAAGGCTTGGCCCCGTTCATTCCATTGAACGGGGCTTTTGTGCGTAATAAAGAACGCTTCTCGATAACCCACGGCATAATGCGCGCCGTGAAGACAATTTCCGAATGGACGGCGAGTGACGTGTTGAAGAAAACCCTGTTCCAGTTGCACTGGTTTTTTGGCATCACCGCAGGCCTGGTGCTGGCGTTGATGGGCATCACCGGCGCGGCCTATTCATTTCAGGACGAAATCCTGCGGGCGCTGAATCCCTCCGTCCTGCAGGTGGAAAAACAAGTCGCCGGTGTCTTGCCGCCCGTCGAACTGGTCGAGCGTATCGAAGCCACATCCGGCAAAAAAGTCTCGATGCTCTGGGTCGAAACCGACAGCGGCAACGCGGCGAAAGTGTTCTTCACCCCGCCCAAGGGTGAACGTCGCGGCGAGATGCGCTACTTCGACCCGTACACCGCCGAGTTCATGGGCGACGCGGTCGGCCAGGATTTCTTCGGCCTGATGCTGCAACTGCACCGCTTCCTTGCCATGGGCGATACCGGGCGCAACATCACCGGCGCCTGCACGCTGATCCTGCTGTTCTTCTGCCTGTCCGGCCTGTACCTGCGCTGGCCGCGTCAGTGGCATAGCTGGCGCGTCTGGCTGACGCTGGACTGGAAGAAAAAGGGCCGCGCCTTCAACTGGGATCTGCACTCGGTGGCGGGCACCTGGTGCCTGCTGGTCTATCTGTTGCTGGCGCTGACCGGGTTGTCGTGGTCGTACGAGTGGTACAACAAAGGCCTGACCCGACTGCTTTCCGACTCGCCACAAAACGAGCGCGTGCGCGGTGGTCGCGGCCCGGCGCCGGAAGGCCCGGCACCGATCGCCGATTACGCAGCGATGTGGAGCAGCATTTACAGCGCTGCCGGCCCGGGTCTGGCGGCGTACAACATCCGTATGCCGGCCGTCGCTGGCCAACCGGCGACCGTGTTCTACCTGCTCGACAGCTCGCCGCATGATCGCGCGCTGAACCAGATCACCCTCGACCCGGCCACCGGCATCGTCAAACGTGTCGACCGTTACGCCGACAAGAGCTTCAAGGCGCAACTGCTGACCAGCATTTATGCGCTGCACGTCGGCAGCTATTTCGGTCTGGTCGGGCGGATCATCATCACCCTCGCAGCGGTGTGCATGCCGCTGTTTTTCATCACCGGCTGGCTGCTGTACCTCGACCGTCGGCGCAAGAAAAAGCAGATCAAGGATGCCCGCCAAGGCCTCGCTCAACCGGGCGGCGATGCGTCGGCATGGCTGATCGGTTTCGCCAGCCAGAGCGGTTTCGCCGAGCAACTGGCGTGGCAGACCGCCGGCCAATTACAGGCTGCCGGACTGCCGGTGAAAGTGCAGCCGCTGGCGAATGTCAGCGAACAGGATCTGCGTGAATCGAACAACGCACTGTTTGTGGTTAGCACGTTCGGCGACGGCGAAGCGCCGGACAGCGCGCGCGGATTCGAGCGCAAAGTGCTGGGCAAAGCGGTAACCCTCGACAGTCTGAATTACTCGGTGCTCGGTCTCGGCGATCGTCAATATCAGCACTTCTGTGGTTTCGCCAAACGCCTGCACCAATGGTTGGCGGAGCACGGCGGCAAGACATTGTTCGCGCCGGTGGAAGTCGATAGCGGTGATCCCTATGCCCTGCGCCATTGGCAAACCCAACTTGGCCTGCTCACCGGCCAAGCACCGGTCGATACCTGGCAAGCACCGAGTTACGACAACTGGACGCTGGTACGCCGCGAACTGATGAACCCGGACAGCAGCGGTGCGCCGGTTTACTTGTTGGGCCTGAGCGCACCGAACACCAGCAGTTGGCTGGCCGGTGATCTGGTCGAAGTGCTGCCGCGTAACTGCCCGTGGGCCATCGAACACTTCCTCGACGGCCTCGGCATTCGTGGCGAAACCACCGTGAAAATCAACGGCCTCGACGAGCCGCTGGAAGTCGCGCTGGCCTCGCGGCAATTGCCCGAGCATCGCGCCCATCTGGTCGGTCTGCATGCGCAATCGCTGGTCGACGCGATGGTGCCGCTGGCCATGCGCGAATACTCGATCGCCTCGATTGCCGCCGACGGCGTGCTGGAGTTGATCGTGCGCCAGGAACAGCATGCCGACAGCACGCTTGGCATCGGTTCCGGCTGGCTGACTGAGCACGCGCCCGTGGGCGGAAGTATCAGTTTGCGGGTGCGACGCAACAGTGGTTTCCATCTGCCGAACGAACCGCTGCCGATGATTCTACTGGGCAACGGTACGGGTCTGGCCGGGTTGCGCAGCTTGCTCAAGGCGCGGATTGCCGATGGTCAGCAACGCCAGTGGTTGCTGTTTGGCGAGCGCAATCGTGAGCACGATTTCCTCTGCCGCGCGGAGCTGGAAGAGTGGTTGATCAATGGTGATCTGGAACGGCTGGACCTGGCGTTTTCGCGGGATCAGGCTGATAAGGTTTATGTGCAGGATCGCTTGCGTGAGTCGGCTGCAGAGTTGAAGAAATGGCTGGCGGACGGGGCGGTGATTTATATCTGCGGCAGCTTGCAGGGGATGGCTTCGGGGGTTGATCAGGTGCTCAATGACATCCTCGGCAGCGCCGAAGTCGAACGCCTGATCGAACAGGGCCGCTATCGCCGCGACGTCTATTAAAAGCCCCTCACCCTAACCCTCTCCCGGAGGGAGAGGGGACTGATTGGGGGAGATTCACGCAATACGCCGACCTGAACGTGCTTCACCGAATCCATAATCGAGAAAGGCTTTGTATCCAATCTCATAATCGATACGGTCTTTCAGGTCGACGTACCTCTTCAGACACCACGGTCGGCCCCCTCTCCCTCTGGGAGAGGGCTGGGCGGGCGGCGTTCCGATGAGGGTTAGCTTTTGATCTTCAAACCGGCTGCAACTTCTGTTCAAAAACCGCCACCCCATTCAAATCCCGCAACACCACGCTCATCTCCCCACTCCCCCTTCAATATTCACCTCGCCAAAAAACTGAAACCCGGCAAACGGCGAAGTGTTTTGCGCCGGCGGCGCCTTCTCGAAAACAACCTCCGGGCCAAAGGTTTTATCCAGTGGATTAGGCCCGAAACTCCCGGCGTTCAGCGGCCCGGCGACAAACTCCCAGAACGGTTCGAAATCCTGAAACGCCGCACGATCCGGGTGATAGTGATGCGCCGCGCAGTAATGCACATCTGCCGTGAGGAAGACAAAATTGCGCACCTGCTGCGCACGCAGATAGCCGAGCAATTCGGCGATTTCCACCTCGCGCCCCTGCGCAGGTCCCGGATCACCGTTAGCCACCGCCTCCCAACGCGCGACACCCGGGCTGACCTCGCCATCCGGCACGCCCAGACCGATCGGCATGTCGGCGGCAATGACCTTCCACTGGGCTTTGGATTTCTTCAAGCCGCGCTTGAGCCAGTTCAGTTGCTCACGCCCCAGGAACGGTTTCGCCGCGCCGAGGTTGTCGTCATTGGCGCCGCGATAACTGCGCATGTCGAGCACGAACACATCGAGCATCGGCCCATAACTCAACTTGCGATAAATCCGCCCGCCACCGTCAGCGGCCTGCAAACGCATCGGTGAATATTCCAGCCACGCCTTGCGTGCACGCCCGACCAGGGTGTGGATATCTTTCTCCTGGTAGCGCTCATCAAGCTGCTTGCCCGGCGACCAGTTGTTGACCACTTCATGGTCGTCCCACTGCCAGATCTGCGGCACCTCGGCGTTGAAGCGGCGAATGTTTTCGTCCATCAGGTTGTAGCGGTAATTGCCGCGATAATCGTCGAGGGTCTGCGCGACTTTGCTCTTGGCTTCGGTGGTGAGGTTGCGCCAGATGCGACCGTTTTCCGTGGTGAGCTGCGCGGGTACCGGGCCGTCGGCGTAGATGGTGTCGCCGCTGTGGATAAAGAAGTCCGGCAGGCGCAGACGCATGGCTTCATAGATGCGCATGCCGCCGATGTCCGGGTTGATGCCGAAGCCCTGGCCGACGGTGTCGCCGCTCCAGACGAAACGAATATTGCGCCGCGCCGTCGGAGCGCTGCGCAGGTGACCCAACCACGGTTCGCTGGCGACGCCGGTGCGCGCGTCCTTGAAATACACCCGATAGAAAATCGCCTGATCGGCGGGCAGCCCGGTCAGTTCAACGCGGGCGGTGAAGTCGCTGCGGGCATCGGCCAGCGCCGAGACCACCCGGCGCGGGTGACGAAACTGGCTGCGGGTGTCCCACTCGACCACCATATGCGCGGGGCGATCGCTGCGGCTCCAGATCATCGCGCGGTCGCCTTGCAGATCGCCGGACTGCACGCCGTCGGTCAACTGCGGGCGATCCTTGACCGACGCAATCACCGCCGGCGCCAGGCTTGGCATCAGCAGACCGGCACCAACGACTTGCATGACACGCCGGCGACCGGGGTTGAAATCGCTCATGGTGTTCTCCCTGAAAAAAGGAAAACTTAAGCACGCTCACATGACTCGGAAATGACACCAGACACACCACACAACCCATGTGGGAGCGAGCTTGCTCGCGAATGCGTGCTATCAGTCGAAATCTTCTTCGATGACACACCGCTTTCGCGAGCAAGCTCGCTCCCACAGGGTTTTGTGGTGCCAGTTAAGCCTTCGCCGGTTCCAGCGCCAGCTCAACGGCTTCCGGGCGTTTGACCGTCGCATAGACAACGGCGGTCAAGAGGCTCCCCGCGACAATCGCCAGCAAATACAGCAACGCATGATTGATCGCATTCGGAATCGCCAGCACAAACAAGCCACCGTGCGGCGCCATCAGTTTGCAGCCGAAGTACATCGACAACGCACCGGTCAGCGCGCCACCGGCGATGCTCGCCGGGATCACCCGCAACGGATCTTTCGCGGCAAACGGAATCGCCCCTTCGGAGATAAAGCACAGCCCCAGCACGAAGGCAGCCTTGCCGGCCTCGCGTTCAGTCTGGGCGAATTTGCGCCGCGCAATGAATGTGGCGATGCCCAGACCAATCGGCGGCACCATCCCTGCGGCCATGGTCGCGGCCATCGGTGCATAACTCTGCGACGCCAGCAGACCTACCGAGAACGCGTACGCGGCTTTGTTGATCGGCCCGCCAAGGTCGACGCACATCATGCCACCGAGCAGCACACCGAGCAGAATCGCGTTGGTGGTGCCCATGCTGTCGAGGAAATGCGTGAGCGCACCGAGCATGCCGGCGACCGGTTTACCGACCACGTAAATCATCACCAGACCGGTGATCAGGCTGGCAAACAACGGGATGATCAGAATCGGTTTCAGCGCTTCGAGACTTTGCGGCAAGGCGACATATCGACTGATAGCCTTGGCCGCATAACCGGCGATAAACCCGGCGATGATGCCGCCGATAAACCCGGCGCCCAATGTACTGGCAAGCAAACCACCAATCATCCCCGGCGCCAGACCCGGACGGTCGGCGATCGAGTAAGCGATGTAACCGGCCAGCAGCGGCACCATCAACTTGAACGCCGTCTCACCGCCGATCTGCATCAGCGCAGCGGCCAACGTGCCTTCTTCCTTGAACGCGGTGATGCCGAAGACGAACGACAGCGCGATCATCAAACCGCCGGCCACGACCATCGGCAACATGAATGACACGCCGGTCAGCAGGTGTTTATAGATGCCGGTTTTCTCTTGCCTGGCCGGTGCCTGGCCGTCACTCGCGGCGCTTTCCACTGCACCTTCGGCCAAGGCTTTTTTCAGCGTGGCTTCGGACTGCTTCAAGGCGATCCCGGTGCTGCAGCGATAGATCTTCTTGCCGGCAAAACGCTCGGTGGCGACTTCGATATCCGCCGCCAGCAACACCACGTCTGCGTCGGCAATCGCCACTGCGCTCAACGGGGTTTTCGCGCCCACCGAGCCTTGGGTTTCGACTTGCAAGTCATAGCCCAGGCGCTTAGCGGTTTGCTGCAAGGCTTCGGCGGCCATGAAGGTGTGCGCGACACCGGTCGGGCAGGCAGTGATGGCGACGATGCGCGGTGCACGCGGCGCATCAGTCGCCGGCTCAGCCTCACTGGCAACGTAAACTTCTGCCTCTTCAGCACCACGACGCAGCACCGCCTCGACATCTTGCAATGCCTGCGCCGGAGCAATCTGGAAAACCCGTTTGCCGACAAAACGCGTCATGTCGATCGCGCCTGTGGCGACCAGCAAAACCCATTCGGCCGCGGCAATGGTCGCCGCCGACAATTCGCGCTCAGGGTGCGCCGCATCGACCACTTCAACGCTGGTGCTCCAGCCCTGACGCTGCGCGGCGGCATCGAGCAGACGCGCGCACAGCACACTGGTGACCATGCCGTTCGGGCAAGCCGTAACAATGGCTAATTTCATGACAAACCCTCTTATTGTTCTGTCAGGGGACGCACGCGCACGCCCTGTTCGAGCTGCGCCAGTTGCGCCGCGTCGTTGATGCCAAAACCGATCTGGGTCACCGCCATCGCCGCAATTGCGGTGGCCGTGCGCAGGGTTTGCTCGGGCGTATCGGCGCTGAGCAAACCGTGAAGCATGCCGGCCAGCAACGAATCACCGGCACCGACCGTGCTGGCGACGCTGACCTTCGGTGGCGTGGCGTGCAGTGCCGAACCGACGCTGAACCAGTTCACGCCATCAGCACCGTGGGAGATCACCACGTGCTCGATGCCTTGCGCATGCAAGCGCGCCGCTGCTTGCGCTTCCGCCGCGTTCGAAACCACGTCGCAACCGAGTGCATCGGCGAGTTCTTCGGTGTTCGGTTTGATCAGCCATGGACTGGCTTTCAAAGCTTCGCGCAATGCTGCGCCGCTGCTGTCGAGAGCGACTTTCAGACCGAGCTGATTGAGCCGTTCGATCAACTCGCGCAACCACTGCGCCGTCACGCCACGCGGCAAACTGCCAGCTACCACTACCGCATCGTGACCCGGTGCAATCTGCACCAGTCGATCGAGCAACGCTTGCTGCGCGGCGGCATCGACCACCGGTCCAGGGCCGTTGATGTCGGTGATGCGGCCACTCTGTTCAGCGACTTTGATGTTGCTGCGCGTCTCGCCCGGCACGCGGATAAACGCGTCGACAAAACCACGCTTGGCGAACAGGGTTTCGAACGCTTGCAGATTGTCTTCGCCGAGAAAGCCGCTGACCGTCAGTTGATGGCCGAGGTCGGCCAGCACTTGCGCAACATTCACGCCTTTGCCGGCAGCGTGGGTGTGCATCTCGTCGCTGCGATTGACCTGACCCGCCTCCAGGCGTGGCAGTTCGACGGTGAGGTCGAGCGCCGGATTGAGGGTCAGGGTAAGAATCTTGGCCATTACAGGGCCTCCACTAATGCGCGCACTTCGTTCGCGCTGCCCACGGCCAGGGCGTGTTGAGCAAGGGTTTGCGCCTGGGTCAGGCTGAGTTCTCGGATGCGTGCCTTGACTTCGGCAATGCTGCGTCCGGAGACGCTGAGTTCATCGACACCGAGGCCGACCAGCACCGGCACCGCCAGCGGATCTGCCGCCAGCTCACCGCAGACGCCGACCCATTTGCCGTGGGCATGGGCCGCGCGCACGGTGATGTCGATCAGTTGCAGCACCGCCGGGTGCAAGCCATCCGCCTGCGCCGACAGGGTCGGGTGACCACGGTCGATGGCCAGTGTGTACTGGGTCAGGTCGTTGGTGCCGACACTGAAGAAGTCGACTTCCTTGGCCAGTACCGGCGCGAGCAGAGCGGCGGACGGCACTTCAATCATGATCCCCAGTTGCAGATCAGCAACCGGGATTTCCAGGCGCAGACGTTCGGTCATATCGCGGGCCTGACGCCACTCTTCGACGCTGCCAACCATAGGGAACATGATCCGCAGCGGACGGTTGTCCGCCGAACGCAGCAGGGCGCGCAATTGCGCTTCCATGATCTGCGGACGTTGCAGGGTCAGGCGAATACCGCGCACACCGAGGAACGGGTTTTCTTCTTTGGCAATCGGCCAATACGGCAGCGGTTTGTCGCCGCCGACATCCAGCGTGCGCACCACCAGCGGACGACCGGCGAGGCCATCGAGGACGCGGCGGTATTCGGCTTCTTGCGTGGCTTCGTCGGGCGCTTGCGGATGGGCCATGAAAATCAGTTCGGTACGCAGCAGGCCAATGCCTTCGGCGCCCTGCTCCACCGCACTGATCACGCCCGCGCTTTCGCCGATGTTGGCGAACACTTCGACCGCGTGGCCATCGGTGGTGTGTGCTGGTTGATGGCGTTGTTCGGCGGCAATCTTCAAGCGTTGCTCACGGGTGTCGCGTTCTTCGGTGGCGCGTTGCAGGGTTGCCGCATCGGCGTCGACGTGCAGGCGACCGCGTTGGCCGTCGAGCAGCAACGGTGTGCCCGGCGCCAGCAACAACACCGCTGCGCCAGCGCCGACCAGCGCTGGAATCCCGAGAGCACGCGCAACGATTGCACTGTGCGCCGTGGCGCCGCCGCGCGCGGTGAGAATCCCCGCCACGCGCACCGGATCCAGCCGTGCGACATCGGACGGACCGACCTCGTCCATCACCAGAATGTACGGTTGCTCAGGCTCGCTCGGAGTTTGCACGCCACACAGTTGCGCCAACACGCGACGACCGACGTCACGCAGGTCCGCCGCCCGTTCGGCGAGCAACGCGTCGTGTAGCGATTCCTGTTGTTTGGCCGCCGCTTCGATCACCGCCATCCACGCCGCTTCGGCGCTTTCGCCTTGCTTGAGGCGGGTGTCGACTTCATCGGTGAGTTCCGGATCGTCGAGCATTTCCTGATGGGTGATAAAGATCTCGCGGATGGCTTTGGCTTTGCTGCGTTCGATCAGGCCCTGAATGTCACCGCGCACGTCGCTGAGCGCTTGCTTGAGACGTTCGCGCTCAACGGCGGCAGACTCGCCGCGCAGCGGGTAATCGATGGTTTGCTGAACCTGAATATGCGCAGGCCCGATGGCAATGCCAGGGGCTGCCGGGATCGCCTGCAACTGAGCGCCGGACGCCGGGGCGATCAGCACTTCGGCGATGTCGGCAATGACCTCGCGCTGCTGGCTTACGGCTGGCAGCGGCTCGACTTCTTCGCCAAGGCCTTCTTCGATCGCGGCCAAGAGTGCCGGCAAGGCGTCAGCGGCGATGCTCGGTTCCGCGATCAACTCCAACACCTGACCGCGACGGGCGCCGAGGCTGAGCAGTTTGCTCAAGCTCTTCACCGACACGGCGCTGTCCTGGCCGTCGACGATGCGCACACGAATTTCGCCATCAAAACTCTTCGCCAGTTGCGCAAGGATCTTCGCCGGGCGCGCGTGTAAACCATGGGCGTTGGCCAGGGCAATGCGTGCGCTCGGCCAATCGGCGGGCAATTCACCGCCGAGCACTTCAAGGACTTTACGGCTGCTGGTGGCGCGGCCCAGCTCATGGCCGCGACCTTCAATCAGCAACGCGCAAAGACGTTCAAGCAACGCCTGATGCGCTTCGCCAAGGCTGGCCAGACAGAACAGACCGCTGAGCGGTTGACCGAGGTAGCGCATCGGTTTGTCCGGCGTCACGAACGCCAGGCCCGGACGCTTCACGGTCTGCTCGCTGTGCAGCCACCACAGGCCATCGCCCAGCGGCAGCGCTTCGACTTGTTGCAACACACCGGCAAAACCGTTGCTCACACAATCGGCCTGACGCAACAGACGCGCGCCACGCCAGACCAGTTCTTCGAAATCGTCAGCCGACACGCCGAGGCCAATCATCTGTGCATCCAGCGCCAGCTCTTGCGGTGCGCCTTGCAGCAATTTCAGCAGCGCTTCGGGGGAACTGGCACGACGCAGAGCCTGGCCCAGATCGGTCTCGCCGAGGGCGCGGGTCAGCAGTTGCAGCAGGCGCAGGTGTTCGTCGGATTTGGCGGCGATGCCAATCGCCAGATAAACGATCTGGCCATCGCCCCAATCCACGCCTTCCGGGAACTGCATCAGGCGCACGCCAGTGGCGAACACCTGATCACGGGTTTGCGGCGTTCCGTGGGGAATGGCAATACCTTGACCGAGAAAGGTCGAGCCCTGGGCTTCCCGTGCCTGCAATCCAGCGAGGTAACCGTCAGCAACCAGACCATCGGCCACCAGGTGATTGGCGAGTAGTTGCAGGGCAGCGGGTTTATCCACAGCCGATTGGCCCATGGATATCTGCTCTATAGTGAGCTCGAGCATGCGATCTCCTTTTTGGCGCTTTATGAGTGCCAGGTATTGTTTTGGATGGTTTGCAGCTTAGGCGCTTTACCGCTTTGCTTTTCAGCGGCAGTTTTGGCGGTTTCACGGCAGAACCGGCCAAAGACGTCTAAAACGTAGAAAATACGCTTGCTGAAACGTTTAATCTAGATTGATCGGCACGTTACTCGATAATGTCCCATCCTTGAAGTCCAACTTGTCGGATGCGCTGCGACAATAGTCGCCTGCCCTAATCGGGTAGGATTGGCGAAAATGTCGCGGCAAGCTCGAAAAAACAAGGAAATCCCGGGTTGAAACTCAGTGATATCGCGCGGTTGGCCGGAGTGTCCGTGACCACCGCCAGCTACGTCATCAACGGCAAGGCCGAACAGCAACGCATCAGCACCGCCACCGTCGAGCGGGTGCGCGCAGTGGTCGATCTGCACGGCTTTACGCCAAACCCACAAGCGGCCGGGCTGCGCAGTCGGCACACGCGC
This sequence comes from Pseudomonas sp. H1_D05, assembly GCF_054682705.1. Lineage (NCBI taxonomy): Bacteria > Pseudomonadati > Pseudomonadota > Gammaproteobacteria > Pseudomonadales > Pseudomonadaceae > Pseudomonas > Pseudomonas sp. H1_D05. The sequence continues at coordinate 2,815,066 of NZ_CP162825.1, read as the reverse complement.
ACGCTGGGCTTTATTCTGCCGGATCTGGAAAACCCCAGTTACGCGCGGATCGCCAAGCTACTTGAGCAAGGTGCGCGGGCGCGCGGCTATCAATTGCTGATCGCCAGCTCCGACGATGCGCCGGACAGCGAGCGGCAGTTGCTGCAACTGTTCAAGGCGCGCCGCTGCGATGCGCTGATCGTCGCCAGTTGCCTTCCGGCCGGCGATGACAGTTACCGCCAGTTGCAGGCCAAAGGTCTGCCGATCATCGCCATCGACCGGGTCATGGAACCCGAGCATTTCTGCTCGGTGATCAGTGACGACCGCGAAGCCAGCCTGCACCTGACCCAGAGCCTGCTCGATCCGCAACCGAAGCAGATCGTGCTGCTCGGTGCGCGCCCGGAACTGAGCATCAGCCAGGAGCGTGCCGCCGGTTTCAAAGAGGCGCTGGTCGACTTCAAAGGCGAAGTGCTGGTCGAACACGCCGAATCCTTCAGTCGCGAATGCGGCAAGCAATTGATGGAAGAACTCCTGCAGCGTCTGGGACATTTGCCGGATGCGCTGGTGACAACGTCCTACGTGCTGCTGCAAGGCGTGTTCGATGCGCTGCATGACTTCCCGCTGAAATCGCGGCCGCTGCGCCTCGGCACCTTCGGTGATACGCAGTTGCTGGATTTCCTGCCGCTGCCGGTCAATGCCATGGCCCAGCAGCACCAGTTGATCGCCGACAAGGCGCTGGAACTGGCCCTGGCGGCGGTCGAGCAGTCGGAGTACAAGCCCGGCGTGCAGGCCATCGCGCGAACCTTCAAGCAACGTATTCACCGGGACTGAACCGTGGAGCTGATCGACAGCCACACCCACCTCGACTTCCCCGACTTCGACGCCGATCGCTTAGCGTTGCTCGCCGAAAGCCGCGCCCTCGGGGTGCGGCGGATGGTGGTTTTGGGCGTCTATGAGGGCAATTGGCAACGGGTGTGGGATCTGGTGCAGAGCGATGTCGATTTGTACGCGGCATTCGGCCTGCACCCGGTGTATCTCGATCAGCATCGACCCGAAGATTTATCGGCGCTCGGTGATTGGCTGACGCGATTGCGCGGTCATCGGCAATTGTGTGCGGTGGGCGAGATCGGTCTGGATTACTTCATCGAAACCCTCGACCGCGAGCGGCAACAGGCGCTGTTCGAGGCGCAACTGCAACTGGCCGCAGACTTTCAGTTGCCGGCGCTGATCCATGTGCGACGCAGCCACGCGGCGGTGATCGCGACGCTCAAGCGCTTCAAGCTCAAACGCGCGGGGATCATCCACGCCTTTGCCGGCAGCCGTGAAGAGGCGCGGGAATACATCAAACTCGGTTTCAAACTGGGCCTCGGCGGCGCACCGACCTGGCCACAAGCGTTGCGCATGCATCGGGTGCTGGCGGAACTGCCACTGGATTCGATTGTGCTGGAAACCGATTCACCGGACATGGCACCTGCGATGTTTCCCGGTCAGCGCAACAGCCCGGCGCATTTGCCGGCGATCTGCGAGGCGCTGGCCGGACTGATGAATATCAGCCCGCAACAACTGGCCACGGCCAGTACCGCCAACAGCTGCGAAGTATTCGGCTGGTAATCAGTCGGCGTGCGCCTTGGCGGCCTCCAGAATCAGCGTCAGGTGTTGCCGCTGGCGCGCGTAACGGACGACCACGAAGTACACAAAGATCGTGATCAGTGACGCGTTCAGTTGCTCAGTGACGCTAAGCAGTCCCACCCATTCCATCACCAGCGCCACCAGCAGCGCGGTGCACACCGTCAACGAAGCACTGAAACGCAGCAGCGCCAGAGAGTCGAGCGACTTGAAGCGCTTGATCTGTTGCGGGCATCGCAGCTCCAGCGCTTTCTGGCAATGCTCGCAGGTAAACGGTTCATTGATCGAGATGGCATTGAGCTGCCAGGGTTTGAGCAGCAGCGTGGTCTGGCAATGAGCGCAACGGCCCAGAACCCCCAAGGTTGCGGCAGACATGAGCGACATCCTCTATGCGAACGATTGGGTATGGATACTGGCTCATTGATGGGGAAATGCCAGAGCCTGGAGGGAAACAGGATTGGGCTTACGGCCGGAAGTGAAGAAGTACTACAAAGGGTTCTGACAAAACCCAAAACCCTGTGGGAGCGAGCCTGCTCGCGAAGGCGGTGTATCAGGTGACAGAGATGTCACTGACAGATTGCATTCGCGAGCAGGCTCCCACAGTTTTTCGTGCGAGCCTCAGACGCGGAAGGCGCTGATCAGTTGTTTAAGCTCAACGACCTGGGCTGACAGCGCCCGGCTGGCGTCTTCGGTCTGGTGCGCACCTTGCGCCGTACGCTCGCCGGCACGGTTGATCTCGACAATGTTCTGATCGATGTCATGGGCCACCGCCGTTTGCTGTTCAACCGCAGCGGCGATCTGCTGGTTCTGATCGACGATCATACCGACCGCACCAAGGATGTTTTCCAGCGCCTGCTGGACTTTTTCCGACTGCCCCACCGTGCCATTGGCCATCTGATGGCTGACGCCCATGGCTTTCACGGCCGCCCCGACGCCGCCGTGCAGCTTGGCGATCATCTGTTCGATTTCTTCAGTTGATTGCTGAGTGCGTTTGGCCAGCGTGCGCACTTCGTCGGCGACCACGGCAAAACCGCGTCCCTGCTCGCCGGCACGCGCCGCTTCAATCGCAGCGTTGAGCGCCAGCAGGTTGGTTTGTTCGGCAATACTCTTGATCACTTCCAGTACGCGGCTGATCGACTGGCTGTCGCTGGCTAACTGGTTGATCACCAGCACCGACTGATCGATTTCGCTGGCCAGCGCAGCAATGCTGCCCTGCTGCGACTCGACCAGGCCACGGCCACTGATGGTCTCGTCATTGACGCTATGGGCGCTGCTCACCGCTGCCGCCGCACTGCGCGCCACCTCCAGTGAAGTCGCCGACATCTGGTTCATCGCCGTTGCCACTTGCTCGATCTGCGTGCGTTGCCCGGCGACCGCCTGATTGCTCTGCGCAGAGACGTTTTCAACCTGCCCGGCCTGGCGCTCGACCTCAGCGACAGTCAGACCTACACGCTCGATCAAGTCGTGAATCTTCCTCACCGTGCCATTGAAGACTTCGCCCAACTCGCCCAGCTCATCGCGGCTATTGGCTTTGAAGTTGACCGTCATGTCGCCGGCCGCGACCTTGTCCATCATCGCCCCGAGGCGTTTCAGTGTGGTGCGGGTCGAGGCGTAGAAACCGCCGTAGAGATAGAAAATCAGCACGAACACAACCGACAGCGCCACCGCCTGCAAGACCATGTGTGTGCGGTTCTGCGCCAGACGCTGCTGCAATTGCGTGTCGAGAAATTTCAACGTGGCGTCGTTGAGCTGGTAAGTCCTGTCGATCAGCGCGGTGACCTGATCGTAAAACGCCTGCCAAGGCGCATCGAGGGTGTCGGCCATCACCACCTGTTCCTCGAACAGTTCGCTGGCCTGTTTCAGCGAGGCCTTGCTGCTGTCGGCCGCCGTGCTGAGGGTATCCCGCGCGGCTTTGCTCGAGCCGAGGGCGTCCTGCAGCTTCAGACCGTACTCAGCCTGGAGTTTTTCGATCTGCACCAGCAACTCATCGAAACGCGTACTCGAAGAACTGTTGAGAAAACCCTGGCCCAATGAATACGAGCCCATGGCCCGACCTTCGCCAAGGGTTTGCGTGACGGTCGGGGTGATCAGGGTGACCAGTTCGCTGAGCTGACGGATATCGCTCTGGTTGTCGCGGCTCAGGCCGGCCTGACTGGTGATGATCTGGCTGAAAATCTGCGCACTGGCGAGCACTTTGCTGATCAACGCGCTTTTGCTCTGCAGTGAGTTTTCCGCTTGCTGGGCCTTGAACGCGGCAATCATTTCGTCGCGTTTACCATCGAAGACCTGAATCTGCTCGGGATCGTCGGTCATCGCCGTCAGCCCTTGCAGGCGTGCCATAACCGCTTGTTCGAGCGTAGTGATCTGCGCCTCGATATTCCCGGCCTTGCCGGACTGGCCGAGGGTGACGTTGATCTGTACCAGATTGTTGAGCGTTTCCAGATCCCGACGCAGGGCCAGGCTACTGCCCAGCAGATCAAGGCTTTGCAGCTCGACCCGAGTGCCCTGGAATTCGCGATAGGAATCGCGCACCAGATAAAAATTGGTCACCAGCATCGGCACCAGAAACAGCACGCTGATCAGGCTGAACTTCATGCCGAAGCTCAGACGGTTCATCAGCGAGACGGCGGGATAGAGCAAGCTCTTCACTGGAAGTCTCCCTTGGTTTTTCTTGTTTTTATTGGCAGGCGCGGGGCGACAGCAGATAGCCACTATCGAGCGCCATCTCTGTATAGCTCAAATCGGAGGGAGGTTTTGTAACTTAAGGTTAACGAAAAAACCTCGCAGCCTGCGGCAGCTCCTTCAGGAAATACACAATCCCTGTGTAGGAGCGGCCGCAGGCTGCGATCTTCGGATCTTTGTTTAAATCAATGAAATCAGTGGATCAAGACGGTCCACAAGGCAAACCCGGCGTACCACAGCACCGCCGCGCGCAAGAGCAATTCCCACAGGCAATCGAGGGTGTTGATGCCGTCCGGACCGACCACGGGAGGTGGAATCTCCCCCGCCGCCAGACCGACCCGGTTGATCAATTGTGCAGCGCTGATGTTCCAGTTCAGCAGTTCATGCAGCATTACCCGGCTGACCGCGACAAAGTTGCCGACCAGCGCCAGACTCGCCGCCAGCAAGCGTACCGGCAGCCAGTCAAAGGCATGCCGCAGTTGCGCGGCGCGCTCGACCAGCGCCGGGTTCTGGCCGTGCTCCTGCGCCAGCGCCAACAGGCGATACGCCAAAGCCGCCACCGGGCCGAGCACGAAATACCAGAATATCACCGCAAAAAAGCTCTGATAGGCCTGCCACAGCAGATGCCCCTGCACGCTTTCAAGCAACTGCTCGCCGCTGTCGGCGCAGATATCCAGATCGCGCTTGGCCACATGCGCTGCGGCTTGCAGATCTTCACGCCGCCAGGCATCACGGAATGGCCCGAGACCGCCGAGCAAATCGCCGCGCCCCAGGCTGTAAATCACCACCAGCAAATGCACCGGCAACGCCAGCAAGCCGTAGGCCACAGGCTCCAGTACCAAGAGCAACAACGCCAACAGCGCCACCGGGAACAGCACCAGAATCGTCAGCACCAGCCAAGGCTGTCTGGCCAGGCGCGTGCTGGTTTCGAGTTTGTTCAGTTCGCGGATCCATCCGCCATCGCGTTGAACCCGATGACGCAGGGCCGAAAACTTCTCGATCCACAACGCCAGCAGTAACACCAGAAAACTCATTGTCCTTCCTCTTGTGCCAGGGCCGCGCGGTAACGCGCCCAGTCGAATGCCGGGCCAGGATCGGTCTTACGCCCGGGTGCTATGTCGCTGTGCCCACAAATGCGGGCGCCGGTGATGGCCGGAAATGCGCTTTGCAACTGGCGGGTCAACGCCGTCAACGCCTGATACTGCGCGTCGGTGAACGGCAGATCATCGGTGCCTTCAAGCTCGATGCCCACGGAAAAATCGTTACAGGTTTCCCGTCCATCGAAGACCGACACGCCGGCATGCCACGCGCGCTCAAGACAGGAGACAAACTGGGTGACCTTGCCGTCACGTTCAATCAGAAAATGCGCCGAGACGCGCAGGTCAGCAATCCCTGCAAAATAGGGATGTTCGGTGACATCCAGACGATTCTGGAAAAATTCCTGCACCTTGCCCGTGGCGAACTGCGCCGGCGGCAGGCTGATGTTGTGGATGACCAACAGGGAAATTTCGCCCGCTGGGCGCTCATTGAAGTTGGGCGATGGGCAGACCTGCACCCCGTGACACCACCCGCTAGCGGGATCCAACTGCATACCGATTCCTTCAACGCCGACTGTGTTGGCGCCCAGTATGCCGTGATCGGCCCCCGGCGCGCGATCACTTGCCGCGATTGAGTCGTCGCAGATTGCCCAGCACCGACTCCAGCGCGCGATCGAACAACAAGGTGTCGTCCAGCGCACGCACCGCTCCGCGCTCGAATTCCAAGGCCAGTGCAATGCGGCTGCGCTCCAGCACCTTCATCCCGGTGCGATCGACAAATACATACTTGCCGGTGACTTCGATGATGGCCGCGAGTTTGCAGCGCAGACTGTTTTCATCGTCTTCCTGAAACGCCACCCAACTGCCAAGACGCAGTTGCTCGACCTGGCGCAGACCGGCGGCGTCGTGAGGCAAACGTACCGAGGTCAACGCCGCGCTGCCTTCATCAGCGGTTTGCAGGATGATCTGTTGCGACACCTCGACCATGGGCAAAGCCTGCTCGGCCTGCTCGGAGCGCTCCAGCACCCGCACATGCAAGGCTTCCAGCTCACTGAAAAACTCGCTGGTGGCGAACGGATCGAACGCCGAACTGCTCAGACCATCACGCAGTGCCTTGAGCAAGCCCGGCACCAGCGCCAGCAAGCGCAGGCTGGATTCAGCGTCGTCATGGCGCTGCACACTCCAGATCAACTGCTCCATGGTCTGCACATCGGCCTGCCATTCAGCGGACTGATCGCCATGCTTGAGACAGGTCAGCAGCAATACTTTGCTCCAGGCGTCCTGGACGAAGGTGACCACGGTCGGCGGCAGGGTCTTGCCCAGCAGCGCTTGATTCAACGCGCGCTCGACCCGACGCCGCGCCAGTTCGGTTTTCGCTCGCCCCTCTTCGGCGTCACGCAGGCGCTGTTCAAGCAGTTCGCTGCGGCGGCGTTCATCGCTGGTGAAGGCGAGAAAGTCAGCCAGCAACTCGGAGAAAATCGCCGGGTCGTCGACGAAATCGTTGAGCAGGCGCTGCACCACTTGTTCGATACGCTGGTACAAGCTGTCGCGTGCCTCACCGTCGCAATCGCCCCAGCCCATGGCCGCCGCGGCGATTTCGTTGAGCAGGCGCCGCGCCGGGTGGGTGCTGCGGCTGAAGAAACTCTTGTCGAGTACCGCGACCTTGAGCATCGGGATCTGCAGACGGGCGATCAGCGCCTTAAGCGAATCCGGCACATTACGGTCTTCAAGAATGCAATCGAAGACCATGGCGATCAGGTTGATCACGTCTTCGTCCGCATCGCCGACGATCCGCGATTTGCCGCTTCTGACACTGACCCGGGTCAACAGTTGTTCGAGCTGATTGCGCAGATCAAAGTCATCCTGCGCCGCCAGCGCCGGCACGTACTGTTGCAAGTGCGAGAGCAGACGCAACAGGTCGCGGGAGGAAATCGGTTGCGCCGCGACGCTGGGTTCCAGCGTCGGCGCGACACTGCCGCGCACCTGCGCGAGCAACTTCTGCAACGCGGCGAAAACCTCCTGCACGCCTTCGTCGACGGGCGGCGTGTCGTCGCGTTCCTCGCTGTGCACATTGGCAATCGCACGATCAATTGCGCGACGTGCAGGGGCCGCTTTCAACTCGGGCAACACACCGGTGGCGAGCAACAATTGATTGGCTTCGGCGTAAAGCTGCTCGGTGTCGGCCAATACATAGCGCTCGAACAGTTTGAGCAGGATCAGCTTGACCTTGATCTCCACGCCCAGATTACGCCCGGCCTGGAGGAAAAACTCGCAGAGCCGCGCCGGGCCGAGCGGGTTGTGCTGATCGTCGAGGGTGTTGCCGAGCAGCGCGTTAAGGCGCGCGGTCAGTTGATCGAGGGCGAAGCCGTCACGCTTGAGCACGCGACCGACCATGGTCTCGACCGCCACGCTGCGCTCCATGTCGTCGCTGCGCGGTGCCAGCTCGTCGTAGATCAGGGCGTGCGGCAGCGTGTTGTGCGTGGGATCGTATTGCGTCAGGCCGACGAAGGCTTCGAAAAATTGCTCAAGGAAGCCACGCTCGATGTTTTTGCGCTTGAGGCGCAAGTCGCGCATGGCTTCGAAAAAGATATTCTGCTCGACATCGTTGCGCGCACGGTCGGCCATTTCGAACAGCGTGTCGTCAGCGTTATCGAACAGCTCCTGCAAGCCGTGGCGCAGTTGCTGGGCAGCCTTGTCGCGAACCTGAAGCAGAATCACAGGCAGGCGGGCGAGCGGCGAGTGATTCGCCTGATCGGTAGCGCCCTTGTGCAAAGGCACCACTTTCCCGTCGTTGTGCATCCAAGCCTCCTGAAACGGTGATTCGTTCGGTCACTTGCAACATAAGCCTCCTGTGGGAGCGAGCTTGCTCGCGAAGGCGATCTGTCAGTGACATGGTTGGTGACTGACACTGCGCTTTCGCGAGCAAGCTCGCTCCCACAGGTCTCAACAACTTCGGCCGCATTGCACGTCAAAGCTATGACGTCAAATGCAAGGCGGATTATCTTTCATAACTTGCCCACGGCGCCATAGTCGTCAGGGTTTCCCCTATGCCCTCTCAATGACCCTGTCCGGGCGCGTTTTACTCAAAGAAAATCGACCGGATGCAGGCAAGCACGCGCGTTCTCGCCTTGGGTTGGCTCGCGCCATGCCCCTATAATCGAACCACTTTGTTTGTGGAGCCCGTTATGCCGAATCTACGTCTCGCCGATTTGACCGCCGAAATCGAAGCCAACGTGCGCCGTGCGTTGCTCGAAGACATCGGCAGCGGCGACATCACCGCGCAACTGATCCCGGCCGAACGTCTGGCCAAAGCCACCATCATCACCCGCGATGCCGCCGTCATCTGCGGCACGGCGTGGGTCGATGCCGTGTTTCGTCAGCTCGATCCACGGGTTGCGGTGCACTGGCAAGTGGTCGATGGCGAGCGGGTGAAACCCAATCAGCCGCTGTTTCATCTGGAAGGGCCGGCCCGTTCGCTGCTGACCGGGGAACGCAGTGCGCTGAACTTCTTGCAACTGCTGTCGGGTGTGGCGACTCGCGCGCAATACCTGGCCGATTTCGTCGGTACTACCCAGGTCAAACTGCTCGACACCCGCAAAACCCTGCCAGGCCTGCGTCTGGCGCAGAAATACGCGGTGACCTGCGGTGGCTGCCACAACCATCGCATCGGTCTGTACGACGCGTTCCTGATCAAGGAAAACCACATCGCCGCCAGCGGTGGCATTCCACAAGCCATTGCCGCCGCGCACAAGATCGCGCCGGGCAAACCGGTGGAAGTCGAAGTGGAAAGTCTGGGGGAGCTGAAGGAGGCACTGGCCGCCGGCGCCGACATCATCATGCTCGACGAGCTGAGCCTGGATGACATGCGCGAAGCCGTGCGCCTGAATGGCGGCAAGGCGAAGCTGGAGGCCAGTGGTGGCATCAACGAAAGCACGCTGCTGCCGATCGCCGAAACCGGAGTGGATTACATCTCGATCGGTGCGATGACCAAGGATGTCAAAGCGGTGGATCTGTCAATGCGCTTGAGCCTCTGAAGGTTTCACGCAATAAAAAACGCCAGCCCGGTTGAGGCTGGCGTTTTTGTTTCAGACCACCAGATTATTCATCTCGCAGTACTCGTCCCACTCGACACCCAGCACTTCGGCCGCCTCTTTGTGCAGAACAAGGCGCTGTGCCTCGAACTCCTCCGGCGTGCTCGTGTACTTGAGTGTCAGCTCCCACGGCTGCAGGCCCCGGGCTTCGGCCTCGTCTTCGAAGGCCCACTGAATCTGATCTTTCTGATCATCGGGACTGAGATCCTTGATCTCTTCCTTCAGGTCCGGTACGTCCAGAATGTACTTTTCCAGCGCCTGTTCGTGACGTTGCTCTTGAGTTAATTCGGTCATGGCGTTCTCGCTGATCTTAGGAATGGAGGATGGATCTGGATCATCAAGGATCTCTCTGACGCGGATTGACCGGCCTTCGGAACCATTCGGGATCATCTGAAAACTGCTAAGCGATGCTCATGCAGGCACCGAATATAGGACGTTTGCATGACGAATTACACGGGTCTTTACATCTCTCCCACAAAAAGCTGACCTGCGGAACATAAATCCACATGGGGATAAGTGAGAGTGATCAAGAAGGTGGTGCCCGAGACAGGAATCGAACCTGCGACCTTCGCGTTACGAGTGCGCTGCTCTACCGGCTGAGCTACACGGGCGGTGGGCTAAACCTAGCACCGGTCTCGGGCTCCGGCAACTTTGTACCTTGACCTTTTCTGGCAGACAAAAAAATGCCCCGCCGTTTTCACGGCGGGGCATTTTCATTACGCTAAAGCCTGGGGGTGATTAAACGCCCGAAGCCTTGGCCGCTGCCACGTCTTTGATGGACAGCTTGATACGGCCGCGGTTGTCCACGTCCAGTACCAGCACTTCCACTTCCTGGCCTTCTTTCAGGATGTCGGTCACTTTCTCTACGCGAGCGTCGCTCAGCATCGAGATGTGCACCAGACCGTCCTTGCCCGGCAGGATGTTGACGAATGCGCCGAAGTCGACGATGCGCTCAACCTTGCCGACGTAGATCTTGCCGATCTCGGCTTCAGCGGTGATACCCAGAACGCGCTGACGTGCTGCTTCAGCCGCTTCCTTGGTTTCGCCGAAGATCTTGATCGAACCGTCGTCTTCGATGTCGATCGAAGCCTTGGTTTCTTCGCAGATCGCACGGATGGTCGCGCCACCTTTACCGATAACATCACGGATCTTGTCGGTGTCGATTTTCATCGCGATCATGGTCGGAGCGTTGGCCGACAGTTCGGTACGCGACTGGCCGATGATCTGGTTCATCTGACCGAGGATGTTCAGGCGCGCTTCCAGGGCTTGGCCCAGAGCGATTTCCATGATCTCTTCGGTGATGCCCTTGATCTTGATGTCCATCTGCAGCGCAGTAACGCCTTTGGCGGTACCGGCTACTTTGAAGTCCATGTCGCCCAGGTGGTCTTCGTCACCAAGGATGTCGGTCAGGACGGCGAACTTCTCGCCTTCTTTAACCAGACCCATGGCGATACCGGCAACCGGCGCCTTCATCGGCACACCAGCATCCATCAGGGCCAGGGAAGCGCCGCAAACGGAAGCCATCGAGCTCGAACCGTTGGATTCGGTGATTTCCGAAACTACACGGATGGTGTACGGGAACACGTCAGCGGCTGGCAGCATGGCCGAAACCGAACGACGGGCCAGACGGCCGTGACCGATTTCACGACGACCAGCACCACCCATGCGACCACACTCGCCCACCGAGAACGGAGGGAAGTTGTAGTGCAGCATGAACGGGTCTTTTTTCTCGCCTTCCAGGGTGTCCAGCAGTTGTGCGTCACGGGCAGTACCCAGTGTTGCAACGACCAGAGCCTGGGTTTCACCACGGGTGAACAGCGCCGAACCGTGAGTCTTCGGCAGAACGCCGACTTCGATGTTCAGCGGACGTACGGTTTTGGTGTCGCGACCGTCGATACGTGGCTTGCCGTTAACGATGTTTTCGCGAACGGTGCGGTATTCGATTTCGCCGAAAGCGGCTTTGACTTCGCTGGACGAAGGCTGGCCTTCTTCACCGGACAGCTTGGCAACGACTTGATCCTTCAGCTCGCCCAGACGCGCGTAACGGTCGGCCTTGACGGTGATGGTGTAAGCCTGGGAGATCGCTTCGCCGAACTCGGCACGGATAGCGCCCAGCAGTTCGGTGGCTTCTGGCGCAGGCGCCCAGGTCCAGGTCGGCTTGGCAGCTTCGGCAGCCAGTTCTTTAACGGCGTTGATCACCACCTGGAACTCGTCGTGAGCAAACAGTACCGCGCCCAGCATCTGGTCTTCGGTCAGCTCTTTGGCTTCCGATTCAACCATCAGTACGGCGTCGGAAGTACCGGCAACGACCATGTCCAGGCTCGAAGCAGCTTGCTGCTCGTAAGTCGGGTTCAGCAGGTAGCCGGTGCTTTCGTGGAAAGCTACACGAGCGGCGCCGATCGGGCCGTCGAACGGAATGCCCGAGATGGCCAGGGCAGCCGAGGTACCGATCATCGCAGCGATGTCCGGATCGGTTTTCTTGCTGGTGGAAACGACGGTGCAGACAACCTGCACTTCGTTCATGAAGCCTTCAGGGAACAGTGGACGGATCGGACGGTCGATCAGTCGGGAAGTCAGGGTTTCTTTCTCGGAAGGACGGCCTTCACGCTTGAAGAAACCACCAGGGATCTTACCGGCAGCGTAAGTCTTTTCCTGGTAGTGAACGGACAGAGGGAAGAAGCCCTTGCCCGGATCGGCTTGTTTTGCGCCGACTACAGTCACCAATACGCTGACGTCGTCGTCAACGGTGACCAATACTGCGCCGGAGGCCTGACGGGCGATACGGCCAGTCTCGAGGGTAACGGTCGATTGACCGAACTGGAATTTTTTGATTACCGGGTTCACGGTGTCCTACCTTCTTTGTGGCTCTTGGGGGAACTGGTTTCTTGCGAATTCTTGGGCAATGTCGGGAATCGGCCCAACCGTTGTCCGGGGTAAAACGTGTATCCAGATAAAACTTGAGGCTGGGAGCCTGCAAGCCGCCAGCGGTAAACCGCAGACGTCCGACAGACAACCAACCTCATAGCGCAATCGCTGATTAGCGACGCAGACCCAGGCGACCGATCAGAGTCTGATAACGACCCAGATCCTTGCCTTTCAGGTAGTCCAGCAGCTTGCGACGCTGGTTTACCATGCGGATCAGACCACGACGGGAGTGGTGATCTTTACCGTTGGCCTTGAAGTGACCTTGCAGCTTGTTGATGTTGTGGGTCAGCAGTGCAACTTGCACTTCTGGCGAACCAGTGTCACCAACAGCTTGCTGGTAGTCAGCAACGATTTGAGCTTTTTCTTGAACGTCGAGAGCCATGAGGCAATCCTTTTTATCAGGAAACTGTTTCAGGGAAACAGCTTCAACAGGCCAGGGACAAATCCCTGTATCTATAAATGAGTAGTGACCGTGCCTGTTAACAGCCACCCTCGCCAGCCTGCTTTGACACAGACCGGTTTCGGTCATTCCGACCGAATCAGTCGACGTGGTGCAATGCGCCCGTCTTCGCTCACTTCACCGATACCGATGAAGCGACCATTGTGATCCTGTACCCGTACCATGCCGAACTTCGGAGCATCCGGGGCACGTACCGGCTGGCCGTTGAGCCAGTAGAACGCACTCGCTTCCGAGAAGTGCAGCAACGGCCAATCCAGCAGGCCGCTGTCCGATGGCATCAGGAAGCGATCAACCGCTTCGTTGCCGCCTTCGGCATGTACTGCTTCAAGCTCTTCGAGGGTAACCGTCTGCGCCAGGGTGAAAGGCCCGGCCTGGGTACGACGCAATTCAGCGACGTACGCACCACAACCGAGTTGCTCACCGATATCCTCCACCAGGGTGCGAATATAGGTGCCCTTGCTGCAATCCACCGCAAGACGCGCAGTATCGCCTTCGAAGGCCAGTAATTCCAAGCGCGCAATAGTAACAGAACGCGGTTCGCGCTCCACTACTTCGCCTGCACGAGCCAGCTTATACAGCGGCTGGCCATCACGCTTGAGCGCCGAGTACATCGGCGGTATCTGACTGATTTGCCCGCGAAATTTCGGCAGAACCGCTTCGACATCGGCGCGACCAACGGTCACCGGGCGCTCCTGCAAAACCTCACCTTCGGCATCTGCCGTGGTGGTGGTCTTGCCCAGTTGCGCCAGGGTTTCATAACCCTTGTCGGAATCGAGCAGGTATTGCGAGAACTTGGTGGCCTCACCGAAGCACAACGGCAAAACGCCGGTGGCCAGTGGGTCTAGGCTACCGGTGTGACCGGCCTTCTCGGCATTGAGCAGCCAGCGGACCTTCTGCAACGCAGCGTTGGAGGTGAACCCCAACGGTTTGTCGAGCAAGATGATGCCGCTGACATTACGACGGATACGTTTGACCTGAGCCACCGAATTACTCCTTGGTGTCTTCAGGTTCAGCAACGACCGGATGCTGATTGTCTTCAGCCACGGCACGCTCGATCAGCGCCGACAGGTGCGCACCACGCACGACGGATTCATCGTAGTGGAAGTGCAATTGCGGCACGCTGCGCAGTTTCATTTCACGGGCCAGCTGCATGCGCAGGAAACCTGCGGCGGCGTTGAGCACCTTGATGCTTTGCGCGATATCTTCAGCATTGTCCTGGCCCATCACGGTAATGAAAATCTTGGCGTGACCGACGTCACGGCTGACTTCCACAGCGGTAATGGTGACCAGACCCACGCGTGGATCTTTGACTTCGCGACGGATCAGTTGGGCCAGCTCACGCTGCATCTGATCGCCGATACGTTGGGTACGGCTGTATTCTTTTGCCATGATTTGTTACCTGTTACTGCCCTGCGGTGAAACCCGCAAGGTCTGAAAGCGGCAAACGCCCGGCCTGACAAAAGCCAGACCGGGCGTTGCGTTTAGAGTCCGGGTGATGCGCCGCACCGTTGAGTACGGCAGCCCATCACGGCTCCTGAAGTGTGCGAGTTAGAGGCTGCGAGCAACCTGAACCTTCTCGAAGACTTCGATCTTGTCGCCGACTTTGACGTCGTTGTAGCTCTTCACGCCGATACCGCATTCCATGCCGGCACGTACTTCGGAAGCGTCATCCTTGAAGCGGCGCAGGGATTCCAGCTCGCCTTCGAAGATAACGATGTCTTCACGCAGTACACGGATCGGACGGTTACGGTGCACAACACCTTCGATCACCATGCAGCCTGCGATCGCGCCAAACTTCGGCGAACGGAACACGTCACGCACTTCGGCCACACCCAGGATGTTCTCGCGAACATCGCTGCCGAGCATGCCGGTCAGGGCTTTCTTGACGTCTTCGATGATGTCGTAGATCACGTTGTAGTAACGCATGTCCAGACCTTCCTGCTCGACGATCTTCCGTGCGCCAGCATCGGCACGCACGTTGAAGCCGAACAGTACAGCGTTGGAAGCCAGTGCCAGGTTAGCGTCGGATTCGGTGATACCACCAACGCCGCCGCCGACTACACGCACTTGTACTTCGTCGTTGCCCAGGCCATTCAAGGCACCGTTCAACGCTTCCAGCGAACCACGGACGTCGGATTTGAGGACGATGTTGAGCGTCTTCTTCTCGGCCTGACCCATGTTTTCGAAGATGTTTTCCAGCTTGCCGGCGTGAGCGCGAGCCAGTTTGACTTCGCGGAACTTGCCTTGACGGAACAGAGCCACTTCACGGGCTTTCTTCTCGTCAGCAACCACGCTCATCTCGTCGCCAGCGTCCGGGGTACCGTCCAGGCCGAGGATCTCGACAGGGATGGATGGACCGGCTTCTTTGATTGGCTTGCCGTTCTCGTCGAGCATGGCACGCACGCGGCCATAGTTCGAACCGACCAGAACCATGTCGCCTTGGCGCAGGGTACCGTCTTGAACCAGAACGGTAGCCACCGGGCCACGACCTTTGTCGAGACGCGATTCAACCACAACGCCACGGCCAGGAGCCGATGGAGTTGCTTTCAGTTCGAGAACTTCAGCTTGCAGCAGAACGGCTTCAAGCAACTCGTCCACGCCAGTACCGACTTTCGCCGAAACCGGAACGAACGGCGTATCACCGCCCCACTCTTCGGAAGTCACGCCGTGAACCGACAGTTCGCTACGGATGCGATCGAGATCGGCGCCCGGCTTGTCGATTTTGTTCACTGCTACAACCAGTGGAACGCCAGCCGCTACAGCGTGCTGAACAGCTTCAATGGTCTGCGGCATCACGCCGTCGTCCGCTGCAACCACCAGGATCACGATGTCGGTCGCCTTGGCACCACGAGCACGCATTGCGGTAAACGCGGCGTGACCCGGGGTGTCGAGGAAGGTGACCATGCCGCGTTCGGTTTCAACGTGGTATGCACCGATGTGCTGAGTAATACCGCCGGCTTCGCCAGCAGCTACCTTGGCACGACGGATGTAGTCGAGCAGGGACGTTTTACCGTGGTCAACGTGGCCCATTACGGTCACGACTGGCGCACGGGAGAACGACTCACCTTCAAACTTCAGGGACTCGGCCAGGGAGTCTTCCAGGGCGGTGTCGCTGACCAGGGTCACTTTGTGGCCCAGTTCTTCGGCTACCAGTTGAGCAGTTTCCTGATCAAGCACCTGGTTGATGGTCGCTGGAGTACCCAGTTTGAACATGAACTTGATGATTTCAGCAGCCTTGACCGACATCTGATTGGCAAGATCGCCAACAGTGATGGTCTCGCCGATCTGCACATCACGCACGACAGGGCCGGTTGGGCTCTGGAAACCGTGTGCGTTGCGCTTCTTCAGCTTGGCCTTGCCGCGACCACCACGACGGAAGCCATCGCTTTCTTCGTCGGTAGTGCGTGGTGCCACGCGTGGAGCCGGCGCTTTTTCTTTGACCGAGGCGCGATGCGGAGCGTTTTTGCGCTCGCCATCACCGCCACCGCTGCGACGATTGTTATCGTCAGCACGTGGCTTGTCCGGACGGCGCTGTTCGTTCTGCTTGTTGCGAACGTCAGCAGACGGAGCTGGAGCAGCGGCAACCACCGGTGCGCTTTCGCGAACAGGTTCGGCAACTGCAGCCGGCGCCGCAACGGCGTCGCTGGTAGCGTTCTGCGCAGCAGCAGGCTGATTACGCGCTTCTACTTCGGCGCGTTGCTTGGCTTCTTCTTCAGCCTTCTGACGGGCAGCATTTTCTACTGCGCGACGCTCATCCAGTTCACGCTTGCGCTCGGCTTCGATTTCTTCCGGGCTACGCTGTACGAAAACTTTCTTCTTGCGGACTTCAACGCTGATGCTTTTGCTGCCAGCAACACGCAGGGTGCTGGTGGTTTTACGCTGCAGCGTGATCTTGCGTGGTTCTTCCACTTTCGCCTTGTGGCTGCTTTTCAAGTGAGTCAGCAGGGACTGCTTCTCACTGTCAGTCACATTTTCTTCGGCGGCGGTGTGCGGCAGACCTGCCTCACGCATCTGCTGCAACAGGCGCTCTACCGGTGTTTTGACCTCATCGGCCAGTTGTTTCACCGTGACTTGCGTCATGCACTTCTCTCCTCAGGCCGCGCCTAATTACTCGAACCAGTGGGCTCGGGCGGCCATGATCAACTTGCCGGCACGATCATCGTCAATGCCGTCGATGTCGAGCAGGTCGTCAATAGACTGCTCGGCCAGGTCTTCGCGGGTAATTACGCCGCGCACCGCCAGTTCCATCGCCAAATCCTTGTCCATACCCTCAAGCGAGAGCAGGTCTTCGGCCGGATGGGCGTCTGCCAGCTTTTCCTCAGTAGCGATGGCTTTGGTCAACAAACGATCCTTGGCACGAGCGCGAAGCTCGTTGACGATATCTTCGTCAAAGCCGTCGATGTTGAGCATTTCTTCCAACGGTACGTAGGCAATCTCTTCCAGGCTGGTGAAGCCTTCATCTACCAGCACCTGAGCCAGTTCTTCGTCGACTTCCAGCTCGTCGATGAAGTTGCGCAGGATGTCGCCGGTTTCTGCTTGCTGCTTAGCCTGGATGTCCGATTCGGTCATCACGTTCAGGGTCCAGCCAGTCAACTGGCTCGCCAGACGCACGTTCTGACCACCTCGACCGATGGCCTGAGCCAGATTGTCTGCGCCAACGGCGATGTCCATTGCATGGGCATCTTCGTCAACGATAATTGCCGCAACCTCAGCCGGGGACATGGCGTTGATCACGAACTGAGCCGGGTTGTCATCCCACAGGACGATATCAACACGCTCACCGCCCAACTCGCCCGACACTGCCTGGACGCGCGAACCGCGCATACCAATGCAAGCGCCCTGCGGGTCGATGCGTTTGTCCTTGGAGCGGACGGCGATCTTGGCGCGCGAACCCGGATCACGGGACGCTGCCATTACTTCGATCAGGCCTTCGGCAATTTCCGGCACTTCGATGCGGAACAGCTCGATCAGCATTTCCGGCGCGGTACGCGACAGGATCAGCTGCGGGCCGCGGTTCTCGGTGCGGATTTCCTTGAGCAGCGCACGCAGGCGCACGCCGACACGGAAAGTTTCGCGAGAAATGATGTCTTCACGGGCCAGCAACGCTTCAGCGTTGTTACCCAGATCGACGATCACGTTGTCGCGGGTGACTTTTTTCACGGTGCCGGAGATGATTTCTCCCAGGCGCTCGCGATAGGCGTCGACCACTTGAGCGCGCTCGGCTTCGCGAACTTTCTGCACGATGACCTGCTTGGCAGTCTGTGCAGCGATGCGGCCGAACTCGATGGATTCGATCTTTTCTTCAACGACGTCGCCAACCTTGGCGCCAGGATGCGTTTCAGCAACCTTGGTTGGCCAGGTTTCGATGGCCGGATCGTCGAGATCATTCTCTTCAACGACCGTCCAGCGACGGAAAGTTTCGTAAGAACCGGTGTGGCGATTAATCTCCACACGCAGGTCTACTTCGTCTTCAAAACGCTTTTTGGTAGCAGTGGCCAGAGCCAGCTCCAGCGCTTCAAAAATTACGCTTGCCGGTACGCCCTTTTCATTGGATACCGACTCAACAACCAGCAGTACTTCTTTGCTCATCGTACGCCTCGCCTTTCGCAAGCCATTGGATCCGCGGGATCCGCGTCTCAGTCAAAACTGGGAATAATGTTGGCCTTGTCGATCATATCGATCGGCAACAGGAACTCATGGTCGTCTACCTGCACCACGACATCCTGTTCTTCTACACCGCGCAGAAGGCCCTGAAAGTTGCGTCGACCTTCAAAAGGCGAGCGCAGCTTGATCTTCACTTGTTCACCGGCAAATTTTGCAAACTGCTCAAGAGTGAACAGTGGGCGCTCCATGCCAGGCGAGGAAACTTCGAGGGTGTATTCAACGGAAATTGGATCTTCAACATCCAGTACACCGCTGATCTGACGGCTGACAATGGCGCAATCGTCCACCAGCACGCCACCCTCTTTATCGATATAAACGCGCAACATCGAGTGACGACCCTGAGCCGAAAACTCGATACCCCAGCATTCATAGCCCAGGGCCACGACCACCGGGGCCAGCAAGGCCTGCAACTCTTCTAGCTTGCTCGACACCTGAACCCCCTAGTGCATGATATGTGCATGCTTTGCAAAATAAAAAAATGGGCTTAACGCCCATCCTTGAAACGCCGTCGAACAGCGGCGTTGAAAGTGTCCAGCTAACAAAAAGCCCCTTAAAAGGGGCTCCTTAAACTGGTTGCGGGGGCCGGATTTGAACCGACGACCTTCGGGTTATGAGCCCGACGAGCTACCAGACTGCTCCACCCCGCGACAAAGCTGGGGCGGAAGTATACGACCGATCCCTTATAGGGTCAATGTAACCTTCCACCTGCAAGAAAGCCCGCAACAGCGGGCTCTCCTGACTAATTGGTACCGAGAAGGGGACTCGAACCCCTACACCCTATGGGCACAACCACCTCAAGGTTGCGTGTCTACCAATTCCACCACCTCGGCAAAACTACGTTGAAACCCTTCTTACTTCTGCTCTTGAGCTGGAGGTACGTCAGTCGCTGGAGTAGCCGACTTTTGCTCTTGAAGCACCGGGACATCATCAGAAGCCGGTTGTTGTTGCTTAGGCACTTCCAACACTGCTGGATTTGGGAGACCTGCCTGAGTCAGCTGATGAGCCTTCTCTTTAGCAAAGTAACCTAACCCCAAGCTGGTTATGAAGAAACCGGCGGCAAGTATAGCAGTAAACTTACTAAGAAAGGTAGAGGAACCTTGGCTTCCGAACACAGTATTTGAAGCACCTGCTCCGAAAGACGCGCCAGCGTCCGCACCCTTACCCTGCTGCAGCAAAACCAGAGCAACTACGCCCAATGCACCCAGCAGATGAAAAACGACTACGACTGTTTCCAGCATTTTTTCAGTTTCCCGCGGCGCGACAGATCGCACCGAACTCATCTGCATTCAGGGAAGCTCCACCAATGAGCCCCCCATCGATATCCGGCATGCCGAACAGTTCGACCGCATTGGCCGCCTTCACGCTGCCGCCGTATAGAAGGCGCACACCTCGTGCGACTTCAGAATTCTCTGCCGCCAACTGCTCGCGAATGGCTTTATGCACATCCTGAGCCTGTTGAGGCGTTGCAGTCAGTCCGGTACCAATGGCCCAGACAGGCTCGTAAGCGATGACTGCCTTGGCAAAAGCACCTACACCCAGCTCCTCGATGATGCTGCCCAGCTGACGCCCGACAACCTCAAGAGTTTTTCCAGCTTCGCGTTGCTCAAGGGTTTCCCCTATACATAACACCGGAATCAAGCCACATGCCTGTGCCGCTGCAAACTTGCGATTCAGCATCCCATCTCGCTCGCCCATTATCTGGCGGCGTTCGGAGTGCCCGACAAGCACAAGGGAACAACCTGCATCCACCAACTGACTCGGTGCAATCTCACCGGTCAATGCACCTTGCATGGATTCCACCGCAGAATTCTGCGCACCGACCGAAATCGATTTGCCTTTCAAGCCATCAATCACTTGATTGATATACAAGCAAGGCGGGAATACCGCGACATCAACACCGCTTGGCAAGGCCAGATGACGAAGGCCGTTGATCAGCTCAGCGACGCTGGCGCGGGTACCGTGCATCTTCCAGTTACCAGCTACCATAGGGCGACGCATGCTGTACCTCGTCGGTCAAAGTGGGCGCAGATGTTACCCAACACAATCATGGCTTGCAAGCCGTATCAGGCAGAAACTTCAGTTACCAGTTTTGCCAGCTCTTCGGCGTAGTTGCGAACCTGGGTTTCATCCTCGCCTTCGACCATTACCCGCACCAGAGGCTCTGTCCCGGACTTGCGCAAAAGCACGCGCCCGCGTCCCGCCATTGCCTGGGTGACGCGCGCACTGGCCTCCTTGACAGCCGGGTGCTCCAGCGGACTTTCGCCACCACCAAAACGCACATTGATCAGTACCTGAGGGCACTTGCGCAATGCCTGGCGGGTTTGCGCCAAACCTTCATTACGGGTCTTCAGCGCCATCAGCACCTGCAACGCAGCGATGATCGCATCACCGGTCGTGGTGTGATTGAAGCAAACGATATGCCCCGAGTTTTCTCCGCCGACCAGCCAGTTGCGTTCAAGCAACTCGGCAATCACGTAACGGTCGCCGACATTGGCACGAATAAATGGAATCGAAAGATCCGCCAGCGCGAGTTCCAGCCCCAGATTACTCATCAGGGTACCAACGACACCGCCCTGCAATTTGCCCCGCTCATGCAGATCACGAGCGATGATAAACAGCAATTCATCACCATCGACGATGGCGCCAGTGTGATCGACCATCAGCACCCGATCACCATCACCATCGAAAGCGATACCCAGGTCGGCATGCTCGGCGAGCACCGCAGCCTGCAACTGACCCATATGGGTCGAGCCGCAGTTTTCATTGATATTCAGACCGTTTGGCTGCGCTGACAGCACGACGACTTCTGCCCCCAACTCGCGGAAGACACTCGGAGCCACCTTATAGGTCGCACCGTGCGCACAGTCGATAACGATCTTGAGACCGGAAAAACTGGTTCCGGTTGGCACACTGCTTTTGCAGAACTCAATGTAGCGACCTGATGCATCGTTGATTCGCGACACTTTGCCGATCTTGCTCGATTCGACCACAGTCATCGGGGTATCGAGCAGCTCTTCAATCATCAGCTCCAGCTCATCCGGCAGCTTGGTGCCTTTACCGGAGAAGAACTTGATGCCGTTATCGTCATGCGGATTGTGCGAGGCACTGATCACGATACCGGCCTCAGCCTGAAACGTACGCGACAGATAGGCAATGGCCGGCGTCGGCATAGGACCCAGCAACATCACATCAGCCCCCGCCGATGTCAGACCAGCCTCAAGTGCCGACTCGAACATATAACCGGAAATCCGCGTGTCCTTGCCGACCAGCACCTTGCAAGCGCCCATTTTGCGGAACGCCATGCCGGCAGCCCAGCCGAGCTTGAGCATGAAGTCAGGAGTAATCGGGTATTCACCGACTCGACCACGAATGCCGTCAGTACCAAAGTATTTCTTGCTCATAACTGCTCCATCATTCTTATTCGGCTGATTCCACGGCCGCGATCATGCGCACCACGTCTACCGTTTCCGCTACATCATGGACGCGCAATATACGCGCCCCCTTCACCGATGCCAGCGCCGCCAGTGCCAGACCACCATGAAGCCGCTCGCCGACAGGACGATTCAAGGCCTGCCCGATCATGCTTTTTCGGGAAACACCGACAAGCAGTGGCCGGCCCAACGCATGGAGGGCTTCCATGTGCTTGAACAAGCTTAGGTTGTGCTGCAGGGTTTTGGCGAAACCGAAACCCGGGTCAAGAATGATCCGCCCCTCAGGAATACCGGCCGCCGCACACTGCGCCATGCGCTCGGCTAGAAAATCACCGACTTCGCGCGTGACATCCTGATACTGCGGATTGTCCTGCATGTCTCCAGGCTCACCGAGCATATGCATGAGACACACCGGCAAACCCGTAGCCGCCGCCGCATCCAGCGCGCCATCGCGCCGCAGTGACCGCACATCGTTGATCAACCCGGCACCCAATCGTGCGGTTTCGCGCATAACGGCTGGCGTAGAAGTGTCCACCGAAATGATCACATCCAACTCGCGATTGATCAGCTCGACGATCGGCGCCACACGCTCAAGCTCTTCGAGCGGTGACACTGCGCGCGCGCCTGGGCGAGTGGACTCGCCACCGACATCAATCAGCGTCGCACCCGCTGCAACCATAGCCTCGGCGTGGCGCAAAGCCGCATCGAGCTGGCTGTATTGGCCGCCGTCGGAGAAAGAATCAGGGGTGACATTGAGAATACCCATGACATGCGTCTGGGCCAAATCAAGAACCCGGTTGCCGCAAGGCAACCGGGTCAGGGACTGTACAGAAGTCATTTCAAACCTTAAACGTCAGCAGCCGGACCGCCAATCGGTGTTTCCGGACGCTCGTCACGAACCACCGGAGGTGGTGGTGTACCAGTGCCCCCCGACCAATCACGTGGCTCGCGTGGTGTACGTCCCGCCATGATGTCGTCGATCTGTTCAGCATCGATCGTTTCATACTTCATCAACGCATCAGCCATCGCATCAAGCTTGTCACGGTTGTCCGTGAGAATCTGTTTGGCCGTGCCGTAGCACTGATCAATGATGCTGCGCACTTCGGAGTCGATCAGCTTGGCTGTCTCACCGGAGAAGCTGGCAGCTTGACCGCCACCGCCGCGACCGAGGAACACTTCACCCTCTTCTTCGGCGTACATCAACGGACCGAGTTTTTCCGACAGGCCCCACTTGGTGACCATGTTCCGCGCAATCTGACTAGCACGCATAATGTCGTTGGAAGCGCCGGTGGTCACACCGTCGAAACCGAGGGTCATTTCCTCAGCGATACGGCCACCGTACAGCGAGCAGATCTGGCTGATCAGCGCACGCTTGGACAGACTGTAACGATCTTCTTCCGGCAGGAACATGGTCACACCCAGCGCACGACCGCGCGGAATGATCGATACCTTGTAGACCGGATCATGCTCAGGCACGACGCGACCGACAATGGCGTGGCCAGCTTCGTGATAAGCGGTGTTCTGTTTCTCTTTCTCGGACATGACCATGGATTTGCGCTCGGCGCCCATCATGATCTTGTCTTTGGCCAGTTCGAACTCTTTCATTTCGACGATGCGCTTGCCGCTACGTGCAGCGAACAAAGACGCTTCGTTGACCAGGTTGGCCAGGTCAGCACCGGAGAACCCCGGAGTACCACGCGCGATAACGGCCGGAGCGACGTCGTCACCCATTGGCACTTTGCGCATGTGTACTTTGAGGATTTGCTCACGACCACGGATATCTGGCAGACCAACGACAACCTGACGGTCGAAACGGCCCGGACGCAGCAGCGCAGGGTCGAGGACGTCTGGGCGGTTGGTTGCAGCGATAACAATGATGCCATCGTTCATTTCGAAGCCGTCCATCTCAACCAGCAACTGGTTGAGGGTCTGCTCACGCTCATCGTGACCGCCACCCATGCCGGCGCCACGATGGCGACCGACGGCGTCGATTTCGTCGATGAAGATGATGCAAGGAGCGTGCTTCTTGGCCTGCTCGAACATGTCGCGAACACGGCTGGCACCGACACCGACGAACATCTCGACGAAGTCAGAACCGGAAATGGTGAAGAACGGAACCTTGGCTTCGCCGGCAATCGCCTTGGCCAGCAAGGTTTTACCGGTACCCGGAGGACCGACCATCAGCACACCGCGAGGAATACGACCGCCCAGGCGCTGGAACTTGCCCGGGTCACGGAGGAATTCAACCAGCTCGCCGACTTCTTCCTTGGCTTCGTCGCAACCGGCAACGTCAGCCAGAGTGGTTTTCACCTGATCTTCGGAGAGCAGGCGCGCCTTGCTCTTGCCGAAGCTCATCGGTCCGCCCTTGCCGCCGGCACCGCCCTGCATCTGGCGCATGAAGAACATGAACACCGCGATGATCACCAGGATCGGGA
The DNA here is from genome assembly GCF_054682705.1 of Pseudomonas sp. H1_D05. Classification (NCBI taxonomy): domain Bacteria; kingdom Pseudomonadati; phylum Pseudomonadota; class Gammaproteobacteria; order Pseudomonadales; family Pseudomonadaceae; genus Pseudomonas; species Pseudomonas sp. H1_D05. The sequence continues at coordinate 2,790,736 of NZ_CP162825.1, read as the reverse complement.
AGCTGGCTACCAGCAATTGAGTCCAGATGCTTTGCTGCTCAGGCTGCTTGCCTTCAACCACAACGTGGTTGTCGACCAGGTCGCCGATCAGGCCATTGTCCTGGATTGCCGGACGAATGGTCTTGAAGCTATCGCCATCATTGCGCTTGCCGGTAATCACATAACCATCAACGGCTACGCGCTCGACCTTGCCATCCTTGACCTGCTGGATGAAGTCGGAATAGTTGAGGGTCTGCGGCTCGTTAGGGCTGGAGAAGTTGTTCATCACCGTCACCAAGACAGCCGCGATGATCAACCACAGGATCAGATTCTTTGCCATATCGTTCAATTAACTACCCTCTGAAGCAAGCTCCGCTACTGGCGCGCGCTTCGCATGATATTCACCGGCCTAACTTACTACATTACCTACAACTCTGGCAGGCGCCGTCTGTAACCCTTTGTGAAACACTTTCTACACAATATTCGCTTATGCACGCGGAGCGAAATACGAAAAACCTATCACCCCACCAAAAAACCTCGTTTTACTCGCTACGACCGCGGTAACCCCAAGCCAGCATGTATTGCTCACGTGAGCTGCCACGAGAGGAGTCTGGTTTGATCATCTGGATCTTGTCGAACTTTTTGCGAGCGTCCTTCAGGTAAACATCAAACCCTTCGCCCTGAAAAATCTTGATCACAAAATTTCCACCCGGCTTGAGGATCCGTTCCGCCAGATCAAGCGCCAACTCGCAAAGGAACATGGCTTTCGGCATATCCACTTCAGGCGTACCACTCATATTGGGGGCCATATCGGAAATCACAAGGTCCACCTGCGAATTACCCACGGCTTCGAGAATCCGCCCGAGCACTTCGTCCTCGGTGAAATCGCCCTGAATGAAAGTCACGTCCGGAATGCTGTCCATTTCCAGGATGTCCGAGGCGATCAGACGCCCCTGACCACCGATCAGCCGGCTAGTCACCTGCGACCAGCCACCGGGCGCCGCACCCAGGTCGACAACGCTCATACCGGGACGAATCAGCTTGTATTTCTCCTGGATCTCCAGAAGTTTGTAGCTCGCACGCGAGCGGTAGCCATCCTTCTGTGCTTGCTTCACATAGGGATCGTTGACATGTCGTTTCAGCCAACCAAGGCTTGTCTTGGAACGCGCCATTGGGCACCTCGATGATTAGGGTCGTGATTAATTGGGCGGATCCACGAGCCCTCGGGTAAAATGGCCGCCATTTTACAGAATCCAGACGAAAGGGTCAGATTATGCCGCTCACTCCAGAGCAGAAGAAACAGTACAAATCCATTGGCCACCACCTGAAACCGGTTTTGACGGTGGCTGACAACGGTTTGACTGAAGGTGTTTTAGCCGAACTTGAACGCGCTTTGGCGGACCACGAGCTGATCAAGATCAAGCTCAACATCCTCGATCGCGAGTCGCGCCTGGCGCATATCGCAGAACTGTGCAAGGTCGGCAAAGCGGACCTGGTACAGGTCATCGGCAAGATGGCACTGGTTTACCGCAAGAACTTCAGCGTCAACAAGCAGCTGTCGAACGTTCATCGCTTCAAGTGATGACAAGGGTCAAGGGTGTGCTTCGCGCACCCTGCCACTCCATCCCGGCACCGGCTGCATCACCAGCACCAGCCCGGAAAAACCCAGAACCAGATAACTGAAGACCTGCCAGCGCTGCGCATCCGGCCAGCCGACACGCACTGCGACAAACATCGCACACGCATACAACGCCATCAGCAGCACCTGACCGCGAAAATCTCGCCATAGACTGACAAGGCCCTCGGCCTGTACCAGCACCAAAGCCTGAAAAATAACGCATACGGCGGCAAAACCTACCACCAGCACTTCAAATGCACTGGCCACCTCATCGATCAGCAGCGGTGCCAGGCCAATCTTGCCCAACGCCGGCTGCAAACCGAGATGAATCAGCCATAGACCGCCAACCCAAAGCATCTGGGTCAGCTGCCAAAGCATGGCGCCCGCATGCAGCGGGCGCCCTTTTTCAGATGTGACGGACTTCGACAATCTCGTACTCGATCACGCCGCTTGGCGTTTTCACGGCGACCACATCGCCCTCTTCCTTGCCAATCAAGGCACGGGCCAAAGGCGAGCCGACCGAAATCTTGCCAAGTTTGAAGTCAGCCTCATCCTCACCCACGATGTGGTAAGTGACGCTTTCGTCAGTCTCGACATTGGCGATTTCGACGGTGGTACCGAAAATCACTTTGCCGGTGTGCGGGATGGTCGTGACATCGATGATGACCTGATTCTGAATCCGGCCTTCGATATCACGAATCCGCGCCTCGACCATGCCTTGCTGTTCGCGGGCAGCATGGTATTCAGCGTTTTCCTTCAAGTCACCCAACTCGCGAGCCGTACCAATGTCCTGGCTGAGCTTCGGACGGACGACCTTGGTCAGGTGAGCGTGTTCTTCTTCCAGGGCTTTGGCGCCCTGGACGGTCATTGGGTATTTGATCATGCCTTCAATCCTGCGTGTAGATCCTGCAAGCGGCGCACGGTTTTTTCAGGACCGAACTTCAGCGCTTCACAGATAGCTTCGCCAGCAGCAATAGTGGTTGTGCAGTAAATCTTGTGCTGCAAGGCATTACGACGAATGGAGTACGAATCAGCGATCGACTGACGACCTTCAGTGGTGTTGATGATCAGGGTGACTTCGTCATTCTTGATCATGTCGACCACGTGCGGACGACCCTCGGTCACCTTGTTCACACGGCGCACTTTCAGACCTGCGGCTTCGATCAGCTTGGCAGTGCCGGCAGTGGCTACCACTTCGAAGCCCAAGTTGATCAGATCGCGGGCCACGCCTGCAACCAGTGGCTTGTCGTCGTCACGCACGCTGATGAATGCTGTACCGCCGGTCGGCAGCACTTCGCTGGCGCCCATCTGGGCTTTGGCGAATGCTTCACCGAAGGTGTCGCCGACGCCCATCACTTCACCGGTCGACTTCATCTCTGGGCCGAGAATCGGGTCAACGCCAGGGAACTTGGCGAACGGGAACACCGCCTCTTTCACGCTATAGAAGTTCGGGATGATTTCTTTGGTGAAGCCGATTTCTTTCAGGGTCTTACCGGCCATCACGCGGGCAGCGATCATGGCCAGGGAGACACCGATGCACTTCGACACGAACGGTACGGTACGGGAAGCGCGCGGGTTGACTTCGATGACGTAGATGTCTTCGCCTTGCAGCGCCAACTGCACGTTCATCAGGCCGACAACGCCCAGTTCCAGAGCCATTTTCTTGACCTGTTCGCGCATCTCGTCCTGGATGTGCGCCGGCAGCGAGTACGGCGGCAGCGAGCACGCGGAGTCACCGGAGTGAACGCCAGCCTGTTCGATGTGCTGCATGATCGCGCCGATCACCACGTCTTTGCCGTCACAGACCGCATCCACGTCCATTTCGATGGCGCAGTTGAGGAAGTGGTCGAGCAGCACAGGGCTGTCGTTGGACACTTGCACCGCGTCACGCAGGTAACGCTTGAGCTCGTCTTCCTTGTAAACGATTTCCATCGCACGGCCGCCCAGTACATAGGACGGGCGCACCACCAGCGGATAACCGATCTTCGCGGCAGCACGAACAGCTTCGTCTTCGCTGCGCACGGTGGCGTTTGGCGGCTGACGCAGATTCAGGCGCTCAACCATTTGCTGGAAACGCTCACGGTCTTCGGCACGGTCGATGGCGTCCGGGCTGGTGCCGATGATCGGCACGCCAGCGGCTTCCAGGGCACGAGCCAGTTTCAGCGGAGTCTGGCCGCCGTACTGGACGATCACGCCTTTCGGCTTCTCGACGCGGCAGATTTCCAGCACGTCTTCCAGAGTTACCGGTTCGAAGTACAGACGGTCGGAAGTGTCGTAGTCGGTGGAAACGGTTTCCGGGTTGCAGTTGACCATGATGGTTTCGTAGCCGTCTTCGCGCAGGGCGAGAGCAGCGTGAACGCAGCAGTAGTCGAACTCGATGCCCTGGCCGATACGGTTCGGACCACCGCCCAGAATCATGATCTTGTCGCGACCCGACGGCGCAGCTTCACACTCTTCCTCGTAGGTGGAGTAGAGGTAAGCGGTGTCAGTGGCGAACTCGGCGGCGCAGGTGTCAACGCGCTTGTAGACCGGGAACACTTCCAGCTTCTGGCGATGAGTGCGCAGGTTCTTCTCGGTCACGCCCAACAGTTTGGCCAGACGCTGATCGGAGAAGCCTTTGCGCTTGAGCTTGAACATCAGGTCGCGGTCGATAGCGGACAGACCGAGGGTCTTGACCTTCTCTTCTTCCTTGATCAGATCTTCGATCTGCACCAGGAACCACGGGTCGATCATGTTCATGCCGAAGATGTCTTCGACCGACAGGCCAGCGCGGAAAGCATCTGCCACGTACCAGATACGCTCGGCGCCCGGCACGGTCAGTTCGCGCTTGAGCACGCTCATGCTTTCCGGGTTGCTCAGGTCGAGCTTCTCGTCCAGACCGCAAACGCCGACTTCCAGACCGCGCAGGGCTTTCTGCAGGGATTCCTGGAAGGTACGGCCGATGGCCATGACTTCACCGACCGACTTCATTTGCGTGGTCAGGCGTGCGTCAGCCTTGGCGAACTTCTCGAAGGCGAAGCGTGGCAGCTTGGTGACGACGTAGTCGATCGACGGCTCGAAGGACGCCGGGGTCTTGCCGCCGGTGATGTCGTTCGACAGTTCGTCGAGGGTGTAACCCACAGCCAGTTTGGCCGCGACTTTGGCGATCGGGAAACCGGTGGCTTTCGAAGCCAGTGCCGAGGAACGCGATACACGCGGGTTCATTTCGATCACGACCATACGGCCGGTGTTCGGGCAGATACCGAATTGAACGTTGGAACCGCCAGTCTCGACGCCGATCTCACGCAGTACCGCCAGCGAGGCGTTACGCAGGATCTGGTATTCCTTGTCGGTCAGGGTTTGCGCAGGAGCTACGGTGATCGAGTCACCGGTGTGCACGCCCATCGGGTCGAAGTTTTCGATCGAGCAGACGATGATGCAGTTGTCCTTTTTGTCGCGGACAACTTCCATTTCATATTCTTTCCAGCCGATCAGCGATTCGTCGATCAGCAGCTCTTTGGTCGGCGACAGGTCCAGACCACGGGCGCAGATTTCTTCGAACTCTTCACGGTTGTACGCGATACCGCCACCGGTGCCGCCCATGGTGAAGGACGGACGGATGATGCACGGGAAGCCCAGGGTTTCGAGAACCGCGTTGGCTTCTTCCATGCTGTGGGCGATACCGGAACGCGGGCACGCCAGGCCGATGGATTTCATCGCCTTGTCGAAACGCGAACGGTCTTCAGCCTTGTCGATGGTGTCAGCGTTGGCGCCGATCATCTCTACGCCGAACTTCTCCAGAACGCCTTCGCGCTCCAGATCCAGGGCGCAGTTCAGAGCAGTCTGGCCGCCCATGGTTGGCAGCACCGCGTCCGGACGCTCTTTTTCGATGATCTTGGCAACGGTCTGCCACTTGATCGGCTCGATGTAGGTCGCGTCGGCCATGTCCGGGTCGGTCATGATGGTGGCCGGGTTGGAGTTCACCAGGATGACGCGGTAACCCTCTTCGCGCAGGGCTTTACAGGCCTGGGCGCCGGAGTAGTCGAATTCGCAGGCCTGGCCGATAACGATCGGGCCAGCGCCGAGAATCAGGATGCTTTTAATGTCTGTACGTTTTGGCATGGGTTTGTCACTCAAATCCGCAGGTCAGTCGGCAAGCCGTCTTGATCGATTTCTGAAGTCTCAAGGGGGCCACCGGTGTCGGGGCCGCCCTCGAGGGCTTCTCTCTACAGTCTCAAGGCGAACGCTTAGCGTCGCTTGGCCATCTCGTTGATGAAGCGGTCGAACAGTGGCGCGACGTCGTTCGGGCCCGGGCTCGCTTCAGGGTGACCCCGGAAGCTGAACGCGCTCTTGTCGGTGCGCTCGATGCCTTGCAGGGTGCCGTCGAACAGCGATTTGTGGATCGCACGCACGTTGGCTGGCAGGGTTTCTTCGTCTACCGCGAAACCGTGGTTCTGGCTGGTGATCATCACGACGCCAGTGTCCAGATCCTGCACTGGGTGGTTAGCACCGTGGTGGCCGTGGCCCATTTTCAGGGTCTTGGCGCCGGAGGCCAGAGCCAGCAGTTGGTGACCGAGGCAGATACCGAATACCGGAATTTCGGTTTCCAGGACTTCCTTGATCGCCTTGATCGCGTAGTCGCAAGGCTCCGGATCACCAGGGCCGTTGGACAGGAACACGCCGTCCGGCTTCAGTGCCAGCACATCAGCGGCTGGAGTCTGGGCAGGCACCACGGTGACGCGGCAGCCGCGCTCGACCAGCATGCGCAGGATGTTGACCTTGACGCCGTAGTCATAGGCAACCACGTGGTATGGCAGCTCGGAAGCGTCGATGGTCGCGTGGCTGTCGGTTTTCAGATCCCAGACAGTCGAGCGCCATTCGTATTGGGTCTTGGTGCTGACGACTTTCGCCAGATCCATGCCCTTCAGGCCCGGGAAACCTTGCGCAGCGGCGATGGCCGCTTCTTCGGAGATGTTGTCGCCGGCCATGATGCAGCCGTTCTGTGCGCCTTTTTCACGCAGGATGCGGGTCAGGCGACGGGTGTCGATACCGGCGATTGCCACAACGTTGTTGGCTTTCAGGTAATCGGACAGGGACATCGTGTTACGCCAGTTGCTCGCTACCAGCGGCAGGTCGCGAATAACCAGGCCAGCGGACCAGACGCGGTCGGACTCGGCATCTTCCGGCGTGGTGCCGGTGTTGCCGATGTGCGGGTAAGTCAGGGTAACGATCTGTTGGGCGTAGGAAGGATCGGTAAGGATTTCCTGATAGCCGGTCATTGCGGTGTTGAACACCACCTCACCAACGGTTTGACCGTCGGCACCAATGGCTTCGCCGCGAAAAATGCTGCCATCAGCAAGGGCAAGTATGGCTGGCTTAGTCAAGAAGACCTCCCGTAAATAACGCATGAAAGGGCGATCGCAGGTTGTAAAAAAGCGGAGTGACGTATGGACACGTCACCCCGCTTCTTCACTGAATTATTCTGCGCGCTTTTAGTGGACACACTAAAGCTGTAGCTTACAGAAAAAGCCTTTTTTGGTCCACCGCTAAAGAGCCGAAAAGGCCGGAGAATGCGACAGGTCGTCGCCGAGCGGAGAAAAACCAGCGCAAACAGGGCGTTTGCGCCGGGTTCAGCAGTGTATCAACGCAGGTCGAGCACGTCTTGCATGTCGTACAGACCCGGCTCGCGACCATCCAGCCACAGCGCCGCACGCACCGCGCCCTTGGCGAACGTCATACGGCTAGACGCCTTGTGCGTGATCTCCAGGCGCTCACCTTCGCAGGCGAACAACACGGTGTGATCACCGACCACATCACCACCACGCACAGTGGCAAAACCGATGGTTTCACGCTCACGAGCGCCGGTATGACCCTCACGACCGTACACCGCGACTTTCTGTAAATCACGATCCAGCGCACTGGCAATCACTTCACCCATGCGCAACGCCGTACCTGACGGCGCATCGATCTTGTGCCGGTGATGGGCTTCGATGATTTCGATATCCGCATCATCACCCAGCACGCGCGCCGCCATGTCGAGCAGCTTCAGCGACAGATTGACACCGACACTGAAGTTGGCCGCGAACACGATCGGAATATCTTTGCCCGCGTCGGCCAGCAACTGCTTCTGCGCCGCGTCCAGCCCGGTGGTACCAATGACCATGGCCTTGCCGGCCTTGCGGCAGAACGCGAGGTTTTTCAGCATCACTTCCGGCAGCGTGAAGTCGATCAACACATCGAACTCTTCAGCCACGGCTTCGATATGCCCGGACAGCGGCACACCGATACGCCCCAGCGAGGCCAGCTCCCCCGCATCGACGCCGATCAGCGTGCTGCCAGGACGAACCACGGCGGCAGTCAAACCGGTCAGCGGCGCGCGCTGCTGCACGGCCTCGACCAGAATCTTACCCATGCGCCCAGCAGCGCCCATCACAGCTATACGTCGCATGCCGACTCCTTACAGATCGCCGAAGAAGCGCTTCACGCCGTCGAACCAACCGGTGGTTTTCGGCGAGTGGCTATTGTCGTCGGCCAGCGAGCTGCGGAATTCTTCCAGCAGTTCGCGCTGACGACGGTTCAGATTGACCGGCGTTTCGACCGCAACGCGGCACATCAGATCGCCTGCACCGCCGCCACGCACCGGCGCCACGCCTTTGCCGCGTACACGGAACTGCTTGCCGGTCTGAGTGCCTTCAGGGATTTTCAGTTTGACGCGACCGTCGAGGGTAGGGATTTCCAGTTCGCCGCCCAGTGCTGCGTCGACGAAGCTGATCGGCACTTCGCAGAACAGATGCTTGCCATCGCGCTGGAAGATGTCGTGCTCGCGGACATTGATAACCACATACAGGTCGCCCGTCGGGCCGCCCTGCGTACCCGCTTCGCCTTCGCCGGACAGACGAATGCGGTCACCGGTATCGACGCCGGCCGGCACTTTGACCGATAGGGTTTTGTACTCTTCAACGCGACCGTCACCGTGGCAGGAATCGCACGGATCGGAAATGATCTTGCCCTGACCATGGCAACGCGGGCAGGTTTGCTGCACCGAGAAGAAGCCCTGCTGCATGCGCACCTGGCCGATGCCGCCGCAAGTCGGGCACGTCGATGGAGAGGAGCCTTTCTTGGCACCCGAACCGTCGCACGGCTTGCAGTTGACCAGTGTCGGAACACGGATATTCACCGACGTGCCGCGCACCGCTTCTTCCAGATTCAGTTCCAGGGTGTAGCGCAAGTCGCTGCCACGCTGAGCGCCGCCACGGGAACCGCCGCGACCGCCACCGAAGAAATCACTGAAGACATCACCAAAGATGTCCGAGAAGTTCTGACCGCCGAAACCGGCGCCACCGCCACCCATGCTCGGGTCGACGCCGGCATGGCCGTACTGATCGTACGCCGCACGCTTGCTCGAGTCGGACAGCACTTCATAGGCCTCGTTGGCCTCTTTGAACATTTCTTCCGATGCTTTGTCATCGGGATTACGGTCCGGGTGGTGCTTCATCGCCAGACGACGGTAAGCCTTCTTCAGGTCCGCATCGCTTGAGCCGCGCTCAACACCCAACACTTCGTAATAGTCACGCTTTGCCATAAGTCTTCTGCACTCTTGAGGACGTTCGGCAAACCCCTCCTGAGGATGGCCAAACTCGTTGAGCCCCAATACAGGCCCGGACCCAACTCACGTCAATTCAACGATCCTGGTCTTTGTTTCTTGCGGTACTTGCGGCGCGAAAAGCAGGAGCATTCCCGGCCATACCGCCAACATCCGAACCTTGTCGCATGCTGTAAAAATTCGCGTATTCCAGATACGCCAACGCGGGAGCTAGCTCCCGCGCGGCGACATCCTACCAGTCACTGCCTAAAGGCAGTCAACCGGCCGACCAACAACTTACTTGTGGTCTTTGACTTCTTCGAACTCTGCATCGACAACGTCGTCAGCCTTCTCAGCCGATTCGCCTTGCGGGGCTGCGCCATCAGCTGGCTGAGCCTGTTCGGCGTACATCTTCTGAGCAACCGGAGCGGAGACTTTCGACAGCTCTTCAACCTTGGCTTCGATAGCGGCCTTGTCGTCGCCTTTGACAGCGGCTTCCAGAGCAACCACAGCAGCTTCGATCGCAGTCTTCTCTTCGGCGGTGACTTTGTCGCCCGCGTCAGCAATCATTTTGCGCGTCGAGTGAACCAGTGCGTCACCCTGGTTACGGGCAGCGGCCAGCTCTTCGAACTTGCGGTCTTCCTCAGCGTTGGCTTCGGCGTCACGCACCATGCGCTCGATTTCTTCGTCGGACAGACCGGAGTTGGCCTTGATCACGATCGACTGGGTCTTACCGGTGGCCTTGTCTTTCGCACCAACGTGCAGGATGCCGTTAGCGTCGATGTCGAAGGTCACTTCGATCTGCGGCACGCCACGTGGAGCAGGTGGAATGTCGGCCAGGTCGAACTTGCCCAGGGACTTGTTCTGAGTGGCTTGCTTACGCTCGCCCTGCAGAACGTGAATGGTCACAGCGCCCTGGTTGTCGTCAGCAGTCGAGAACACTTGCGATTTCTTGGTAGGAATCGTGGTGTTTTTCTCGATCAGCGCGGTCATCACGCCACCCATGGTTTCGATACCCAGGGTCAGCGGGCTGACGTCGAGCAGCAGAACGTCTTTCACGTCACCGGCCAGCACGGCGCCCTGAATCGCAGCACCCATGGCAACAGCTTCGTCCGGGTTAACGTCTTTACGAGCTTCTTTACCGAAGAAATCGGTAACCAGCTTCTGTACCAGCGGCATACGGGTCTGACCACCGACCAGAATCACGTCGTTGATCGCGCCAACGTCCAGACCTGCGTCTTTCATGGCGATGCGGCAAGGTTCGATGGTGCGCTGAACCAGGTCTTCAACCAGTGCTTCGAGCTTGGCACGCGAGATCTTCACGTTCAGGTGCTTAGGACCGGTCGCGTCTGCAGTGATGTACGGCAGGTTGACGTCGGTCGACTGAGCGGACGACAGTTCGATCTTGGCTTTCTCAGCGGCTTCTTTCAGGCGCTGCATGGCCAGCGGGTCACCTTTGAGGTTCATGCCGCTTTCTTTCTTGAATTCGTCAACGAGGTAGTCGATCAGACGAATGTCAAAGTCTTCACCGCCGAGGAACGTGTCACCGTTGGTGGCCAGAACTTCGAACTGGTGCTCGCCATCAACTTCAGCGATCTCGATCACGGAAACGTCGAAAGTACCGCCACCCAGGTCATAAACGATCACGGTGTGATCGCCCTTGGCCTTGTCCATACCGTAAGCCAGAGCAGCTGCGGTCGGTTCGTTGATGATGCGTTTTACGTCCAGACCAGCGATGCGGCCGGCGTCTTTGGTCGCCTGACGCTGGCTGTCGTTGAAGTAGGCCGGAACGGTGATCACCGCTTCGGTCACGGTCTCGCCGAGGTAGTCTTCGGCGGTCTTCTTCATCTTCTTCAGAATTTCAGCCGAGATTTGTGGCGGTGCCATTTTCTGGCCGTTCACTTCAACCCAGGCGTCGTTGTTGTCAGCCTTGACGATCTTGTAAGGGACCATCTGGATGTCTTTCTGCACAACTTCTTCGTCGAAACGACGACCGATCAGACGCTTCACCGCGTACAGAGTGTTGTGCGGGTTGGTCACAGCCTGACGCTTGGCCGACTGACCTACCAGAATTTCGCCATCGTTGGCGTAAGCGATGATCGACGGCGTGGTACGCGCGCCTTCAGCGTTTTCAATAACTTTTGCTTTGCCGTTTTCCAGCACGGAGACGCAGGAGTTGGTGGTCCCCAGGTCGATACCGATAATTTTGCCCATGTTAACTCTCCCGAAACTTTGGATTTTTTTGCCGCAGCAGTGGTGGCTGACTGCGGTAATACTTAAACGCTTGACTTCTAAATGGGGGCCTTGCGGCTAATTTCAAGCCTTCTCGTCAATCGAAGGCGAAATTGGCGCAGGCGCCTTGCTGACCACAACCATGGCCGGACGCAGCAGGCGACCGTTGAGCTGGTAGCCCTTCTGGAACACCTTCAGAACGCTGTTCGGTTCTACGTCGGCGCTTTCTTGCATGGCCATCGCCTGATGCTGAACGGCGTTGAACGGTTCGCCGTGCGGATCGATCGCTTCCAGCTGATAACGCTTGAGGGTGTCGTGGAACATCTTCAGCGTCAGCTCGATGCCTTCGCGCATCGGACGAATGCTTTCGTCGTCCGGGTTCGACAGCTCGAGGCCGCGCTCCAGGCTGTCGACGATCGGCAACAGGTCGCCGGCGAATTTTTCCAGGGCAAACTTGTGCGCCTTCTCGACGTCCTGCTCGGCACGGCGACGGACGTTCTGCAGATCGGCAGCAACACGCAGAGATTGATCCTGCGCGGCGGCCAATTGCTCTTCGAGCACTTGTACACGGGTCGCCAGGTCATCACCCGAACCTTCGGGCGCCTGATTGGCTTCTGGGTTTTGCGTATCTACTGTCTGTTCGTCAGCCATAGAATTCTCCTTTCAATTTCTTCCGCGAGCCTGACTCGCGCTTCTGCCCCGATATATGGGGCCGCAAAATCAGGCTTCAAGGGCCTTCAAACATTAACCCTACAAAAAAGTGTCGAATCTTCATTCCTCAATGCGCTAAGCAGATTTTCGGTTCAAGCAAATCGACCTAAGGGAGGGCATTGTCAGCGCGAAACAAAACACTGTATAAATAACCAGACCTTTAGCTTGGGAGCGGCCTTTATGCTGGTGCACCTGTCCGTACATAACTACGCCATCGTTGAACATCTCGATCTCGAACTTGATCGCGGGATGAGCGTGATCACGGGTGAAACCGGCGCCGGCAAGTCGATCATGCTCGACGCGCTGGGCCTGACCCTCGGCGATCGTGCCGACAGCGGCGTGGTGCGCCCCGGCGCCGACAAGGCCGACATCCTCGCGACCTTCGATCTGGCGGACATCCCTGAAGCCAGCGCATGGCTGGCCGAGCGTGACCTGGAGACCGACGGCCCGTGCATTCTGCGCCGGGTGATCACCTCCGAAGGTCGTTCACGCGGCTACATCAACGGCACCCCCTGCCCGCTCGGCGACCTCAAGTCATTGGGCGAGTTGTTGATCGATATCCATAGCCAGCATGAACACCAGTCCCTGCTGAAAACCGATACTCACCGCCGCCTGCTGGACGAGTACGCCGGCGCTACCGACCTGGCCCGCCAGGTTCAGCTCGCCGCCCAGCGCTGGCGCCAGACTCGCCAGGAGCTGGAGCGCCTCTCCAATTCCGGCGACGAACAACGCGCCCGCCATCAATTGCTGAGCTATCAACTTGAAGAGCTGGAAAACCTCGGCCTCGGTGATAACGAGCTGGAGCAACTTGAGCAGGAACACAAAAACCTGACCAACGCCGAAACCTTGCTGGGCATTTGTCGGCAAGTGGTCGAACAATGCAGCGAAAGCGATTCCGGCAATGTATTGAATGCACTGACTGCCAGCCTCAATCGCCTGTCGAGCGTGAACAATTCCGTTGGCGCACTGGGCGAAGCGAGCAGTTTGCTCACCAGCGCACAGATTCAGGTCGAAGAAGCCGTTGGCGAACTGAATCGCTTCCTCGATAACTTCGATGCCGATCCGGCGCGCCTGCAATATCTGGAAGAACGTCTCGACGCTATTTATACCCTGGCGCGCAAACACCGCATTCAACCCACCGAAGTCGGCGAAATGCAGCAGAAACTGCTGGATGAGATCGAAACCCTCAACGCCAATGACGAATCCATTGAGCGCCTGGGTGAAGAACTGGCCTCCTACGCCCGCCACTATCAGGAGAAAGCCCGAGAACTGAGCGATTTGCGTCATCAGGCTGCCGGCAGTCTCGCCAGTGCTGTTGAGCAGGAAATTCAGCGACTGGGCATGCCGGGGGGACGATTCACCATCGAATTGAAGGCCAACAGCAGCGACGAGTTATTGCCCAACGGGCTGGAACAGGTCGAATTGCTGGTCAGCGCCAACCCGGGCCAGCCGCTGAAGGCGCTGGCGAAAGTCGCTTCCGGCGGTGAGCTGTCACGGATCAGCCTGGCGATTCAGGTCATCACCGCACAGACATCCCGTGTTCCGACGCTGGTATTCGACGAAGTGGACGTCGGCATCGGTGGCCCGACCGCAGAAATTGTCGGCCAACTGTTGCGCCGTCTCGGCGATCGCGGCCAGGTACTGACTGTCACGCACTTGCCGCAAGTGGCCGCGCAAGGCCATCAGCATCTGTTCGTGCACAAGGTGCGCGGTGAAGAGGCAACGCACACTGCCGTTTCCAAACTGAGCAAGAATGACCGTATAGAAGAAGTGGCACGAATGCTCGGCGGCATCGATCTGACCAAGGAATCCCTGGCCCACGCGAAAAAAATGGTGGTCACTGCCAAGGTTTAGCAATGACAGAAAGCACGAAGGCGACCCTTGGGTCGCCTTCGTTCGTTTCGCGAATGTGAAATTCGCGCGACATGCTTACTTTTTCTTGCGCACGTACAGCACCAGATTGTGATCTACCAGATCAACACCGTGCTCCTCGGCAATTGCCTTCTGGAGCTTTTCGATTTCCGGGCTGACGAATTCGACGACTTCACCGGTTTCCACGTTGACCATATGGTCGTGGTGGCCACCGTCGGCCAATTCGAATACCGCATGGCCGCCGTCGAAGTTGTGACGGACCACGAGGCCAGCCGCTTCGAACTGGGTCAGAACACGGTAAACCGTGGCCAGACCGACGTCCTCACCAGCCTCCATCAACGCCTTGTAGACGTCCTCGGCACTCATGTGACGCTGCTCTGTAGAGTCGAGCATTTGCAGGATCTTGACCCGTGGCAGGGTCACTTTGAGGCCGGCTTTGCGTAGTTCGCTATTTTCAACCATGGTCAGCTTTCTCGCGATGCTGCTTCGCAGCTTCTCTTAATGCGGGTATGATCGGCGTTTACGTTGTCCCAGCCAAGATAGTGGAAGTCGCCCACCGATGCAAAACACCAAGCTCTTGCTAACCAGTTTCACCTTTGTGGGACTGCTCGCACTCGCCGGTTGTTCATTCCCCGGGGTTTACAAAATCGACATCCAGCAGGGCAATGTCGTCACGCAGGACATGATAGACCAGTTACGCCCGGGAATGACCCGGCCGCAAGTACGGTTTATCATGGGTAACCCTCTGCTTGTCGACACGTTCCATGCCGATCGCTGGGATTATCTGTACAGCCTGCAACCGGGTGGCGGTGAACGCCAACAGGAACGCATCAGCGTTATTTTCAACTCAAACGACCAGCTTGTCAGCCTGTCCGGTGACTTTATGCCGGGCGTAAGCCGTGACGAAGCCATTCTCGGCAAGGACAATGGCACGACCGTGACCGCTCCTGCTGAAAACGCCGAGAAGCCAAAACCGGAAAAACCGGTCAAGCCAGGTTCCTTGCTGGATCAGATCCAGAAGGACGTCGATGGTGTGGAAACCGTTCCGGTTCCAACACCAGAGCCGCTGGACACCTCGCCGCAATAATTTGCGACGCAATAAAAAACCCGGAAATTCCGGGTTTTTTATTGCCTGCGATTTGGCTTTTTTACGCGTTTCGCGCTTTGGCCTCGGCAGCCTTGGCCGCTCGCAAGCGTCGAACCTCTTTCGGATCGGCAAGTAATGGGCGATAAATCTCGATGCGCTCCCCTGCCTGAATAACCCGCGAGTCCGGGTCAGCAACCACTTTGCCAAAGATGCCCAGCGGGCACTCCGCCAGATTCAACTCGGGAAACTCGCTAGCGATACCCGACGCAAGCACCGCAGCCCGCACCGTCGCACCTTCATTGACACTGAACGAGCGCAATACCTGACGATCCACCGCCGCGTATACCACCTCTATCTCGATCACCGGCTCAACCATGCATCTGCTTGGCGCGCTGGCAGAACGCGTCCACTAGCGTATTCGCAGCCTGATTGAACAGCGGCCCCAGCGTCGCGCGTACCAGCGGTCCGGCGTAATCGAACGACAGATCCAGACTGATCTTGCAGGCCTTCTCGTTCAACACCTTGAACACCCACACACCGTGCAACTGATTGAACGGGCCTTCTTCCAGGTTCATTTCAATCGACTGCCCCGGCACCAGCGTATTACGCGTCACGAAATGCTGACTGAGGCCGCCCTTGGCCACGCCAACACTGGCGCGCATATGCTCCGGCGAGCTTTCCAGCACTTCCGCCGAGGAGCACCACGGCAGAAATTCCGGGTAGCGCGCCACGTCGTTGACCAGGTCATAGAGAAATTGCGCCGGGTACGGCAGCAACGCCGATCGTTGAATATGTGTCGTCATGTGAGCGTTACTTCCAGAGCTGAGCGGCAAACACTACAAGAATGCCGATGGGCGCCACGTAGCGCATCAAGAACAAAGACAGGACGAACAGTAGCGGATTGCGGATGGACAACTCGTCGCGTACCGCTTCACGCCCCATCACCCATCCGGCAAACAGCACGAAACACAAGCCACCGAGCGGCAGCATGATCCGTGAGGTGAAGAAATCGATCACACCAAAGAAGTCCAGACCGCTCTGCGCACCCCATTGGTAGAGATGGAACATCCCGCCTTCGTTCACGAAAAATTTGGCTTCCTTCCAGATATTGAAGGAGAACACCGTGCCCAGACCGACGAACCAGCAAGTGAAGGCAAGCCAGAAAGTCACCCACGCGCGGCTGACTTTGGTGCGCTCAACCAAGTAGGCAACCATCGGTTCCAGAAGGGAGATCGCCGAGCTCCAGGCAGCGATCGCCACCAGCACAAAGAACACCACGCCCATCAACTGCCCGAACGCCACATTACCAAAGGCAAATGGCAGACTGACGAACATCAGCCCCGGTCCTTCGCTAGGGTTCAGGCCTCCGGCAAATACAATCGGGAACAAGGCCAGACCGGCGATCAGCGAAACAAAGGTATCGAGCAGCGCCACACCGACAACGGTGCCCGACAACGATGAGCTCTTCGGCATATAAGCACCGTAGATCATGATCGAACCGACACCGACGCTCAGCGAGAAGAACGCGTGCCCCATGGCCGGCAACAAGCCGTCGAGGACTTTTTCCGGGTGGAAGTCGAACATGAAATGCACGCCCTCCATGAAATGCCCGGTGGTCATGCTGTAACCCAGCAACACCAGAATCATCACGAACAGCAGCGGCATCATGATGCGCAGGCTGCGCTCAAGCCCGGCGACCACGCCCTTGGCGATGACGAAGGCCGACAGCAGCATGAAAATCGTATGCCAAAGTGTCAGACGCCATGGATTGGAGATGACATTGCCGAAATAGGCGCCGACCTGATCGGCTGTGGCGCCCTGGAAGTCGCCGCGGCCCATATCGACAATGTAGTCGAGCGACCAGCCGCCGACCACACTATAGAAAGACAGGATCAACAATGCCGTGATCATCCCGGCAAATGCGCCCCACGACCATTTGCCCGAGTGCCCGGCTTCCAGTGCCAGCACCTTCAAGGCGTTCGCCGGACTTTGCCGGGCGCGCCGGCCGATCAGGGTTTCAGCGAGCATGACCGGGATGCCGATCAGCGCGATGCACGCCAGAAACATCAGCACAAAGGCGCCGCCGCCGTAGACCCCGACCATGTAGGGGAACTTCCAGATACTACCCAGTCCCACGGCCGAACCGGTCGCGGCGAGTATGAATACCCAGCGGCTAGCCCAACTGCCGTGGACAGAAACCTTGTCTGTCGACATCGTTTATCACGCCCAAGCGTTAGAAAAAGAGGCCGCATTGTCCGGGATTCACTCAACCTGCTCAAGCACGCAGCAACACCGTAGCCGACGGCGGTTTATCTCCATATAATGCCGCCCCTATGGCTAAACAGAAGAAACACCCAACAGGGACCATCGCGCAGAACAAAAAGGCGCGACACGATTACTTCATCGAGCACAAGTTCGAGGCTGGTCTGGTCCTGGCCGGCTGGGAAGTAAAAAGTCTGCGGGCAAGCAAGCTACAGCTGGTCGACAGCTATGTTCTGCTCAAGGATGGCGAAGCATGGTTGCTCGGCAGCCACATCACGCCTCTGATGACCGCAAGTACCCACGTCATCGCTGACCCGGTGCGCACACGCAAATTGCTGCTCAACCGCCGCGAGCTGGAAAAGCTCGCCGCCGCTGTGCAGCAAAAGGGTTACGCCTGCGTCTGCCTGTCCTGGTACTGGAGCAAGCACATGGTCAAGTGCGAAATTGCTCTGGGCAAGGGCAAGAAGGAATACGACAAGCGTGATACCGAGCGCGAGCGCGATGCCGGTCGCGAACTGCAGCGTGCGGTGCGCAACAAGGGCAAGGAAGATTAATTTCTTCTGCCTTTAAAGCGTATTCGCGAGCAGGTCGAATCGTCGCACCGTCGCTCCCACCTTGGAATGCATTTCAAATGTGGGAGCGACGGTGCAACGATTCGACCTGCTCGCGAAAGCTATTGCAGCATCAACACAAAAACAACTGATCACATCCCCTTGCGCCGCTCCGCCCGGGCCATGCGCTGAACCTCTTGCCGCACCTCTTCCAGCACTTCCTGCACATACAAGATATGTCGGCTGGAGACTTCTCGCGCCTGCTCCGCGCGACCTTCAATAATCGCCAGATACAATTCCCGATGCTGGGTGATCAGCATGTCGCGGGTTTCCGTGCGCTGCTTGTACATGCCGCCGATGTTGGTGACGACGTTACGCTTGAGCAGATCGAACAGCCCGCGAATGGTGTGCAACAGCACGGCGTTATGGCTGGCTTCGGCAATCGCCAGGTGGAATTTCGCATCCGCCGCGCCCTCCTCCGCCCGACTGACTTCATCGTGACGCGAATAGCAGTCCTGCAGCTCTTCGAACGCGGCGGTCAGCCGCTCACGATCGACATCGGTGGCGCGCAATGCGGCGTAATAGGCGCACGATGCCTCCAAAGTATGCCGAAACTCCAGTAGATCGCGCTGTGCTTCAGGATTGCTTTCGAGCAACTGCAGCAGCGGATCACTGAACGTCGAGCCGAGGCTTTCCACGACATAGTTGCCGCCGCCCTGACGACTGACCAGCAGACCTTTGGCCGCCAGTTTCTGAATCGCTTCGCGCAGCGACGGCCGTGATACGCCAAATTGTTCTGCCAGCGTGCGCTCCGCTGGCAGCCGCTCACCGGACTTCAGCGTGCCCTCGAGGATCATCCCCTCAAGTCGCTCGACAATATCGTCAGACAAACGGCGCTGCCGAATCTGATCAAACCCCATAACTCATTTCTCCACGATCCCGACCGCTCGCCGGGCTCTCTATTCTGGCCTATCGGCGCCTTGCCGACACCTACCAGACGCCACTTGCGCAAACCAGATCAGATGCGATCTGCACCGCTTGTTCGACAAAAGTTTCAGGGCGACAAATTGACACACCGACACCAAGGCTTTTACCCTAGCCAACAGCGATTGTAAATTGGTCTTACCAATTATCCAAGAACGCTGACAGTGCCTGACCAACAACAATTAGGGGCCACCCCATATGCAAACCTGGCAACAGCTCTACAGCCCGCTCGGCAGTCTCGGCGTGTCCGCACTCGCGGCCGTCATCCCCATCGTGTTCTTTTTCCTCGCATTGGCGGTGTTCCGCCTCAAAGGCCATGTGGCCGGGAGCATCACCCTCGGCCTGTCGATTGCCGTAGCGATCTTCGCGTTCCACATGCCGGTCGACATGGCCTTCGCCGCTGCCGGGTATGGCTTCGCCTACGGCCTGTGGCCGATTGCCTGGATCATTGTCGCGGCGGTGTTCCTTTACAAACTGACGGTCAAAAGTGGTCAGTTCGAGGTCATTCGCAGCTCGGTGTTATCGATTACTGACGACCAGCGCCTGCAAGTGCTGCTGATCGGTTTCTGCTTCGGAGCGTTCCTGGAAGGTGCCGCCGGTTTCGGCGCACCCGTGGCGATTACTGCCGCGTTGCTGGTCGGACTCGGCTTCAACCCGCTGTACGCCGCTGGCTTGTGCCTGATCGCCAACACCGCACCGGTAGCGTTCGGTGCACTGGGGATCCCGATCATCGTCGCCGGCCAAGTCACCGGTATCGACGCGTTCAAGATCGGCGCCATGACCGGTCGCCAACTGCCGTTGCTGTCGCTGTTCGTGCCGTTCTGGCTGGTGTTCATGATGGACGGCCTGCGCGGCGTACGTGAAACCTGGCCGGCTGCGCTGGTTGCAGGCCTGAGCTTCGCCATCACCCAATACTTCACCTCGAACTTCATTGGGCCAGAATTGCCGGACATCACCTCGGCGCTGGCCAGCCTGATATCGCTGACCCTGTTCCTGAAAATCTGGCAGCCAAAACGCACCGCAGGCGCGCAAATCGCCGGCGCCACGTCGAGCGCAGCGATCACCGCCAGCGTCGGCGGTTTCGGCCAGAAGCGCACCACTGTGGCTTCGCCTTACAGCCTCGGGGAAATTTTCAAAGCCTGGTCGCCGTTCCTGATCCTCACCGTACTGGTGACCATCTGGACGCTGAAGCCTTTCAAAGCGATGTTCGCCGCTGGCGGTTCGATGTACAGCTGGGTGTTCAACTTCGCGATTCCGCACCTTGATCAATTAGTGATCAAAACCGCGCCCATCGTGGCCACCCCTACCGCCATTCCAGCGGTGTTCAAACTCGACCCGATTTCCGCGACCGGCACGGCGATTTTCTTCTCCGCGCTGATCTCGATGCTGGTCTTGAAGATAAACTTCAAAACTGGTCTGACCACTTTGAAAGAGACCTTCTACGAACTGCGCTGGCCCATCCTGTCGATCGGCATGGTGCTGGCGTTCGCTTTCGTCACCAACTACTCCGGCATGTCTTCGACCATGGCGCTGGTGCTGGCCGGTACGGGCGCCGCGTTCCCGTTCTTCTCACCGTTCCTCGGCTGGCTGGGCGTATTCCTCACCGGTTCGGATACTTCATCCAACGCCCTGTTCAGTTCGTTGCAAGCAACCACTGCGCACCAGATCGGCGTCAACGACACCTTGCTCGTGGCGGCGAACACCAGTGGCGGCGTGACCGGCAAGATGATCTCGCCACAATCGATCGCCGTGGCCTGCGCCGCGACCGGTCTGGTGGGCAAGGAGTCGGATCTGTTCCGCTTCACCCTCAAGCACAGCCTATTCTTTGCAACGATTGTCGGTTTGATCACCCTGGCTCAGGCCTACTGGTTCACCGGCATGCTGGTCCACTAAACCTACAAGAAGCATGGAAAAAACCGACGCCGATCCGTGATTTCGGCGTCAGCAATTCACAACCCGGTCTGTAAGGCTGCTGAAAGCAACGCTCTTTATATTCAGCAGCCGCCACAGACGGATAACCGGGCCCACCCGGAGACACGCCTGATGAGCGAGCTTTTTTACAACGCTGTGCCAAACGCGACCCGCGTGGCACCGCCACTGCCCGAACCTCGGCAATACCCCAGCGAGAAACCGTCGCGGGTCTACCTGTTCGGCACGTGTGTGGTCGACCTGTTCTACCCCGAAGCCGGGATGGACGCGATCCACTTGCTGGAGCGCGAAGGGATCCGGGTCGAGTATCCGCAAGGGCAAAGTTGCTGCGGCCAACCGGCCTACACCTCGGGTTACACCGAGCAGGCGCGGACGGTAGCGCGCTCGCAACTGGCGCTGTTTGCCGGGGATTATCCGGTAGTGGTGCCGTCGGGTTCCTGCGCCGGCATGCTGCGTGAGCATTACGCCGACTTGTTCAAGGACGAGCCGGAGACGTTAAAACAGGTTCAGGCCCTCGCGGCCCGCACCTATGAACTGGCCGAGTTTCTGCTGTTCGTCTGCAAGGTGCAGCTCAAGGACAGCGGCGAACCGGTCAAAGTCGCGCTGCACACTTCGTGTTCGGCACGGCGCGAAATGAACACCCACCTGCACGGCCGCGAGTTGTTGGCGCAGTTGAGCAACGTGGAACGGGTCAACCATGACCACGAAAGCGAATGCTGTGGCTTCGGTGGGACATTCAGCGTCCGTATGCCAGACATTTCCGGCGCGATGGTGGCTGACAAGACCCAAGCGTTTAAGGATTCAGGCGCGCACAAGGTGTTGAGCGCCGATTGTGGCTGTTTGATGAACATCAACGGCGCATTGGAGAAACAAAAAGAAGCGCTGCGCGGGCAACATCTCGCGAGCTTCTTGTGGCAACGAACCGGGGGTGCGCAATGAGCACTTCCGCGATTATTCCTACGGTCGCCGTAGAAGAAGATTTCCGCACCCGGGCACACAATGCCTTGGGCGATCAGCAGCTACGGAACAACTTCCGCACTGCCATGGACTCACTGATGGTCAAGCGGGCAGCCGCTTTCAGTGATGCCCACGAAAGAGAACATTTGCGCGCACTGGGCAATTCGATCAAGGCCCGCGCGCTGTCCAAGTTGCCCGACCTCCTTGAGCAACTGGAACAGAACCTGACCCGCAACGGTGTGACAGTGCACTGGGCGGAAACGGTGGGCGAGGCCAATGGCATCGTCTTATCGATCATCCGCGCTCACGAGGCGCGGCAAGTGATCAAGGGCAAATCGATGGTCAGCGAAGAGATGGAGATGAACCATTTCCTCGAGGCTCGGGACATTGAATGTCTGGAGTCCGATATGGGGGAATACATCGTCCAGCTCGACCACGAGAAGCCTTCACACATCATTATGCCGGCGATCCACAAGAATGCCGGTCAGGTCGCGTCCTTGTTCCACGACAAACTTGGCGTGGAATACACCAAGGACGTTGACCAACTCATTCAGATCGGTCGCAGAGTCCTGCGGCAGAAATTCTTCGAAGCGGACATCGGCGTCTCCGGTGTCAACTTCGCCGTCGCCGAAACCGGCACCCTGCTGCTGGTGGAAAACGAAGGCAACGGGCGCATGACCACCACCGTGCCGCCGGTGCACATCGCCGTCACCGGCATCGAAAAAGTCGTGGAAAACCTGCGTGACGTGGTGCCGTTGCTGTCACTGCTGACGCGTTCGGCGCTGGGCATTCCGATCACCACTTACGTCAACATGATCTCCGGCCCGCGCAAGGAACACGAGCTCGACGGCCCGCAGGAAGTGCATCTGGTGTTGCTCGACAACGGTCGCAGTCAGGCCTTCGCCGACAGTGAACTGCGTCAGACCTTGAACTGCATCCGCTGCGGCGCCTGCATGAACCATTGCCCGGTCTACACCCGCGTCGGTGGCCACACCTATGGCGAGGTGTACCCGGGACCGATCGGCAAAATCATCACCCCGCACATGGTCGGTCTGGCCAAAGTCCCCGATCACCCGAGCGCTTCGTCGCTGTGCGGTGCCTGCGGTGAAGTGTGCCCGGTAAAAATTCCGATCCCGGCAATCCTGCGGCGCCTGCGCGAAGAGAACGTCAAAGCCCCGGACAGCCCGAATCAAGTGATGCGCGGTCAGGGCAGCAAATACTCGCGCAAGGAACGTTTCATCTGGAACGCCTGGGCCAGGCTCAACAGCTCGCCGACCTTGTATCGATTGTTCGGCTTCTTCGCCACGCGCCTGCGTGCATTGACGCCGAATAACGTCGGCCCGTGGACACAAAACCACAGCGCGCCGAAACCCGCTGCCCGCTCACTGCACGACATGGCCCGCGAGCATCTGGCCAAACAGGGAGACCGCTGATGAGCGCCAAGCAAAATATCCTCGGCAAGCTGCGGAAAAGTCTGACTGGCGCCACACCGATTGCCGACAACTTCGATGTCGAACTAGTGACGCAGCCTTACACCTACAGCGCCGAACAACGCATCCCGCAACTGCGCAAATTGATGGAAGCGGTGCACACCGAAATCCACCTGACCTCGGGCGAAGAGTGGCCGGCACTGCTTGCGCAATTGTTGCGCGACCGCCAGTTGCCGAGTCTGTTGATCGCACCGACGACAGCGCACGGGCAGAAAATCACACAGCATTGGGCGAACAATCCTGATCTGCCGATACTGAAATCCTACGATCGGCCAATGGAAGAGTGGAAAGCCGAACTGTTCAACGACACCCCGGCCAGCCTCACCGGCACCCTCGGTGCCATCGCCGCCACCGGCAGCCTGATTCTCTGGCCAACCCGCGAAGAACCGCGTTTGATGAGCCTGGTACCGCCGGTACATTTCGCCCTGCTCAAGGCCAGCGAAATCCGTGACAACTTCTATCAGGTGCAAGAGGAATTCGTGTGGGCCCAGGGCATGCCGACCAATGCGTTGCTGGTGTCCGGCCCGTCGAAAACAGCGGACATCGAGCAAGTGCTGGCTTACGGCGCCCACGGCCCGAAAGACCTCGTGGTGCTGATCCTGGAGGACCAATGACGCTTCCGGTGAATTTCCTGCGTGATGCGCAACAACTGATTCCAGCCGAGCGCCGTTTTGATGACCCGTTATCGACTCTGGCCTTTGGTACGGATGCCAGTTTTTATCGACTGATCCCGAAGCTGGTAATCCGCGTCGAGTCCGAAGATGAAGTGGTGGCGCTGCTAAAACTGGCTCAGCGCGACCATGTTCCAGTGACCTTCCGTGCGGCGGGCACCAGCCTCTCCGGTCAGGCGATCAGCGATTCCGTTTTGATCGTGCTTGGGGATAACTGGAACGCCCGCGAGATTCGCGGCCAAGGCATGCAGATTCGCCTGCAACCGGGAGTGATTGGCGCACAGGCCAACGCATGGCTGGCACCGTTCGGGCGCAAGATCGGCCCGGATCCGGCGTCGATCAACGCCTGCAAGATTGGCGGCATCGTCGCTAACAATGCCAGCGGCATGTGCTGCGGCACCGCGCAAAACACCTACCACACGCTGGCCGGGATTCGGCTGGTGCTGGCCGATGGCACGCGTCTGGATACCGAAGACGCTGCCAGTGTTGCAACGTTTCACGCCAGCCACGGTGATCTGCTCGAACGCCTGGCGACGTTGGGACGCGAAACCCGCGCAAACGCCGAACTGGCTGCAAGAATTCGCCACAAATACCGTCTGAAAAATACCACCGGGCTGTCGCTGAATGCCTTGGTGGATTTCGATGAGCCTGTGGATATCTTGAGCCACCTGCTGGTCGGTTCCGAAGGCACCCTCGGTTTTATCAGCGCGGTGACTTACAACACGGTGATCGACCACCCGAACAAGGCCTCGGCGCTGATCGTGTTTCCGGATGTGGAAACCTGCTGCAACGCGGTCACCGTACTGAAAAGCCAACCGGTGTCCGCCGTAGAACTCCTGGATCGACGCAGCCTACGCTCGGTGCAAGACAAACCGGGCATGCCCGCTTTCGTACAACAGCTGTCGAACAATGCCTGCGCGCTGCTGATCGAATCCCGCGCCGCATCGTCCACTTTGCTGCAGGAACAACTGGCGCAGATCATGGCGTCGCTCAGCGGCTTCCCAGTGGAGAAGCAGGTCGACTTTACCGAAGACCCTGCCGAGAACGCCAAGCTCTGGGCGATCCGCAAGGACACCTTCCCCGCCGTGGGCGCAGTGCGCAAAACCGGCACCACGGTGATCATCGAAGACGTGACCTTCCCGGTCGAACAACTGGCGATCGGCGTCAATCGCCTGATCGAGCTGTTCGACAAACATGCCTACGATGAAGCGATCCTTTTCGGACACGCACTGGAAGGCAATCTGCACTTTGTCTTCACCCAAGGCTTCAACAACCCGGAAGAAGTCGCACGCTATCAAGCGTTCATGGACGACGTCGCGCAACTGGTGGCGGTGGAGTTCGGCGGCTCGTTAAAGGCTGAACACGGCACCGGGCGCAACATGGCGCCATTCGTGGAACTGGAATGGGGCAGCGACGCCTATCAACTGATGTGGCAGCTCAAACGTCTGCTCGACCCGAACGGCATTCTCAATCCCGACGTGGTGCTCAGCGAAGATCCGCAGATCCACCTCAAGCACCTGAAGCCGCTGCCAGCAGCCGACGAGATTGTCGATAAGTGCATCGAGTGCGGCTTCTGCGAACCGGTCTGCCCGTCGAAAGGCCTGACCCTGAGCCCGCGCCAGCGCATCGTCATCTGGCGCGATATTCAGGCGAAAAAACGTGCAGGTGTCGACACCACCGAACTGGAAAAAGCCTACGAGTACCAAGGCATCGACACCTGCGCCGCGACCGGTCTGTGCGCGCAACGTTGCCCGGTAGGCATCAATACCGGTGAGCTGGTGAAAAAACTCCGAGCCCGACACGCAACGCATCAGAAAACCGCTGACTGGATCGAAGGAAATTTCGCCAAGACCCTGCAAGGCGCACGCTTCACCCTGCATGTGGCCAACGGTGCGCGGATGATGCTCGGCGCACCGCGTCTGGCGAAACTTTCGGCAACCATTACGCGCCTGTCCAAAGGCCAGGTGCCGTTGTGGACGAATGCGATGCCGCAACCGGAGAAGGCCATTCGCTTCAGCCCCAGCGTCTCGGACGAACGTCCGCGCGTGGTGTATCTCGCAGCGTGTGTCTCGCGAGTCATGGGGCCGGCGGCGGGTGATAAAGAGCAAATGTCGCTGTACGACAAAACCCGTGGCTTGCTGGAAAAGGCCGGTTACCAAGTGGTGTTCCCGGACAATCAGGACAACCTCTGCTGCGGCCAGCCCTTCGCCTCAAAAGGCTACGCCGAACAGGCCGAACACAAACGCCAAGAGCTGATCAGCGCCCTGTTGCACGCCAGTCGCGGCGGACTCGATCCGATCTATTGCGACACCAGTCCGTGCACGTTGCGCCTGGTTCAGGACGTAGGAGAAACCCGCCTGGATCTGTACGACCCGGTGCGCTTCATCCGTACGCACCTTCTCGATCGACTGGACTTCACTCCGCAAGACGCACCGATTGCCGTACACGTGACCTGCAGCACGCAGCATCTGGGCGAAAGCCAGGCGTTGATCGATCTGGCGCGCAAGTGCAGCAACAACGTGGTGATTCCGGAAGGCATTCACTGCTGTGGGTTTGCCGGCGACAAGGGCTTTACCACGCCGGAGCTGAACAGCCATTCGCTGCGCACGCTCAAGGATGCCGTGCAGCATTGCAGCGAAGGGATTTCCACCAGTCGGACTTGTGAGATCGGTCTGACGCAACATGGCGGAATTGACTACCACGGGCTGGTCTATCTGGTGGATCGCGTGACCCGGGCGAAGGCCTGCTGAAGAAAAATAGAACCCTTGAGTTCGACTGTAGTCCACAGAATAACCCCGGCTGATCGGGGTTTTTCTTCCATACGGTTGCCCGTCCTGACGGCCAGCGAAGTCTGGACCCACTCGGTTCAAGGAGATACACATGAAACGTTCTGTACTGTTAGGTCTGTTCGTTACTGCATCGATGATGGCGTCCGCTTCGTTTGCTGACGGCAAGCCTGCCGACCTGTGTGATGCCAATATTCAGACCATTGAGAATGGCAAGGGGCAGCTGTCAGCGAATCCGGAACTGAGTCAGCGCGCTGAAACCAGTGTGGCCAAGGCCAAGGCACTCAAGGCCCAAGGCAAGATCGACGATTGCATTGCGGAAACCTCGCAAACCATCGTGGAACTGCGCAAATCCACCGGCACCAACAACTGATCAGCTTCCCGGCCAACCTTCGGGTTGGCCTTGCGGGCTGATTGGCGTACACTGCGCAGGCTTGTTGCTCAAACAGATGTACTGAGCAATGAGTTCGGGGCCGTTTAGGATTCGACGCCGGTTGCGAAACTCTAGGTGCATGCCGACTTGGTAACAGAAGTCGTAAATCCACTGTTGCAACTACTTATAGTTGCCAATGACGACCAATACGGTGTTGCTCTCGCTGCTTAATTGCAGCTGACAATGCTCCTGGTACCTTCGGGTCCAGCAATCATCAGGGGATGTCTGTAAACCCAAAATGATTGTCATATAGAACAGAATCGCCGTGCAGTACGTTGTGGACGAAGCGGCTAAAACTTACACAACTCGCCCAAAGCACCCTGCCCTTCGGGTCGCTGAGGGTTAACTTAATAGAAACGGCTACGCATGTAGTACCGACAGCGGAGTACTGGCGGACGGGGGTTCAAATCCCCCCGGCTCCACCAACTCTAAAAAAAGACGTCCTAGGACGTCTTTTTTTGTGCCTGAAATCCCGTAAATTCAGGGGCTTAGGCGCTACAGAAATCTCTGAGCGTTCAGAAACATCTGCTAGCTCGTGTATTCCAAGCTTTCACCTGCTAAGTATTTGAAATACACAATGAGAGCTCAAGCGGCGCGCCTGTCGAACGTCAAGGTCAAGCCTCCAAACCAAAAGAGGATGACTACATCCTAACTGATGGTGGCGGCGTTCAGATGAGGGGCAGAGCCAATGGTTTGAAGCTTTGAAACTTCAATTACATCCACCCCAGACCAAGAAACGGATCAACATGGGGTGGGTACCTCCCCCTAGGTAGGTCTGGCTCAAGTACGGAAACGCACCGTTGGCGCCAGAGAGCTAGTTGCCCCGGGTCTCGCCCCTAATGCGAAGCGGGACACAGATTGCCAGACGTTAAAGGCCACCACGGAGCACACATTTAAAAGGTAGCCACCGCTTGGTTTGATCTCAAGAAATACTCGGTGACCACTTCGTACGCTGAAGACATCTGGCGCTCTTTAACACTCCACGTCTTTCCTGACCTGGCGCTAACACCCATTTCAGCAATCACTTCGCCAGCGGCGATTGAACTGCTGAGATCTCTCGAGGCGAAAAGCAGCCTAGAGACGGTTAAGCGGTTTAGCCAGCGTCTAAACGAGATTATTACTTACGGGGTGAATGACGATCCGCTCTGTCTTTAAAAAACCGAAGAAACAAAACATGGCGGCGCTGGCGCCGGATGAGCCGAAAGAACTGATGCGAGCTGTGGCTAATCCAGCATCAAAAGGACCACACGCTGCTTGATCGAGTGGCAGCTCCACACCATGAGCCGTCCAGCAGAGGCCGCTACCGCTCGGAGTGCAGACCTCGACCTCGAAAAGCAGATATCGACAATCCCACGGAAGCGGATGAAAAAGCGCCGCACGTATATAATCTCGCTCACGCGGCAAACGCTCGAGCTCTGGAAGCTATCAAGCCCCTCAAAATGTATTCCCCACAGATCGAAATCCGCGCATCCAATGCAACAGCAAGACCGACAACATGGCGCTTAAGCGGATGGGATTTGCGGGCGCCTAGTCAGCCACAGTATGCGTTCAATGGCGAGCACAACATTAAACGAGCATGGCTGGGATCCTGAGTTGATCGAGATTGCACTCGCTCATGAAGGACGAGGGGCGTTGCGCCTATAACCGGGCTGACTATATCGAGCGCAGACAGCCAATGATGCATTGGTGGAGCGAGCACATCCAGGAAGCAGCTACCGGCAGTCTTTCGATGTCAGCAATCATTGGTGCTGAGAATTGAGTGCTAGATATGACTTATCGTACCGGTAGATATCTTGACCAGCGAGCGCCGTACAGACGAGTGCTTCGCTCGCATGCAAAGCGGATGCATCACAGTCCAGCGCTCAGCCTGCATGCTGACTCGCTCGCGAAGCTAATCGCCACCTATCGCCTCACTAAAAACTGGCCACAAGCCAGTTCTTTATTTCGACATCCAATTGAAATATATGAATTTTTTATTCAGCATTTTCGACTAGCCCATATATCAGACCATACCCTCGACGCCTGCTCGGAGCCCCGCTGGTGCAGGACTTCATCCACCTTCAAATGAGATGACGGATTGCTTCCGCCTGGATAGAAACTCGCGCTTGAATATTGCCTTAAAGGTGGTGCACCTGACGCCCCACCCACCTCGACCGACCGCGCGCTGACTTTGACGCGGGATCACTGCACACTACCCGAGTTAGTGACGCTGGCAGCTCCCATTGAATCTAGGTTGCGCTGCTCTCGCATCATGAATAACGCATTCTCTGTACCTCGAATGGCCCGTCGTCGACAAGAGTCTGGTCGTCACTAGCTAATCGCCACATCCGGAAGCTTCCCTCCGCGCCAGCTTTGCCGACCATGTAGACCCGGCCATATTCGACATGGCGAGCACCCGCCTTTGCTTTGTCAAACTGTCGGAGATGCGGTCCTTTGACTTCACCTAAAGCTACCCCGCCTCCTTCATTGCGCTCGGCAACGCCCACGACGAAGTCCGGATAGAATCCCACACCTTCAGCCCAGCCGTACAGGGCAACAGAGAAAGGTTTTTGTGGCGGATTACGGTGCCACCACAACACTTGAGAGGAAGTATCAAGCATTTCAGCAAACTCCCGTTCCTGAGGACGAAGATCTTCCGGAAAAATGCCATAGAGGTTGCGAGCAGCTGGCGCCAACGGCAGTGTGGATGATACGAACGCTGGCAATTGGATGGTCGCGGAGCTGACCTGCTCAGCTCTCAGACGTTTGTGCGCGTCACGAATGAGCCTGTCGTTACGAACTAAGACTAACTCCAACTGGCCGGTTAATGCTTCTTCGCTCTCCGGCAGTTCGTATCCCTCACTGACAAGTACTTCCCGGAAGCGCGTCCTTAGCGCAAGAAGCAGCTCGCGCCGATCAACCTCTTCGAACTGAAACGCTATCTGGCGCGCCCTTTGAGCAATGGCAACCGAGGAGACGGTTGCCCATACATCCTTATCTTCCGGCGTGGTTCCTGATGAAAATACATCGGTCACTCGCTCTGTAACCCTTGAGCGTACTTTGAGTCGATCGCCGAGTACCCGTGAGAAGTCGATGTGGTGAGCAAGCCTTTGCTCAAAGTCTTCAGGCAAAGGAGGTAGAGTTTCAGTTACAAGCGACTGAGGGGTCGCAGCCCTGAGTGCATAATTGAAGCCGTTCGAATGGGCTTCTAGCTGAAAGGCACGAGCAAGAGGCGAGGATTCCATGTACCCATGCGCCAGCCCCGGATGAAGCGGGTCGGCAGGTGTCTGACTATCTATTGAAAGAACGGAGGCGGGAGGGGCGGCAAGTATCTGAAAAAAATCTATCTGCGATCCTAAACCTTGGGGTGAAAAAATATTCGATGAACTCAAATGTCCAAAATCAGGCGCACCTTCACCGCTTATATGCTGGGTACTGTTATCCGCCGCATTGGAAGACAACGCAGTGTTCTTCTGATTAGCGAGAAGAGAGAGGGTTTCCCCAGGTTTAGCAACCTGCACACTCGACTCACCCCCTATGATGGTTACAACAGTAGCGGGCGCGGCGGACGCTAGTTGGCCAGGTAACTGGTTGATTTGCGCCGCAGCGTTGAGCAAGCCTTCCTGTGCCTCGCCATTGGCCAAGAATACATAACCATAGTGCAATAAAGGCGGCAAGTCGTTGAGCCGGCCTTGAAGCGAACGGTGGACACGCATGATGCGGCCTACTACTTGTACGCCAAAGTTGGAGTCGCGGGCACCACGGAGAGCTGCGAGAGTGAAAGCCCGAGGGGCATCAAATCCAGTTGCGATGGCCATCTTAAATAAGATGACTTCAACCTGAGGGTCGTCCGCAAGTGCTGACAGGTTCGGATCCGGTTCGTCCGAGGTGTGACTGCGTACAGCTGTTTCTGGAAAGCGTAGAACGTTGATTAGATACCTTTTTGCCTGCTCCAACATCTGTCCGCCGTTGGGGACCTGTACCAACATCAAGGGGACCAACCCGACGTTGGCGTCGGCTAAGGTGGTCTTGATAAGCCGGTGCATCGCAGCGGCTTCAGACATAGCCACTTCTTCAAAAGCCAGCAGTTGCGCATCGTCCTGGTTCTGGGCTATAAATCTTGCAGCCTTGACGCTCTTTTTAAGCAATTGCGCCTCCACCCCTTCGGCACGTGTAATCGACGCCCAATCGTTCGGCCCTCCGATCTGGTAACCAGTTTGCTTGGCAAACTTAGCCGCATCAGTGTCTCTAGGAGTAGCCGTCATCAACAATACATAGTCCGGTGACATCACATCGGCAAAAAAACGTCCTGCCTCAGTGGCACGGACAAACCCGTGGTGAGCTTCGTCCACCACGACACCGATGCGAAAACCGAGATGTCTTGCTTCAGCTATCAAGTCATCGACAGCCAGGCCTACATCACCGGTCTGCCGGACTACACGAGAGTCACGAGATCTGGCTGCCACCGTCTGCCAGCTTAGGACGAATACCGCCCCCGGGAGAAGCTTCTCGACTTGGCGATCAGTGTCAATATCTAGGTGTATCAAACTTGGTGCCTGCCGTTTGAGCGACGCCTTAGCCTGGGAAAGAACGCCCGTGAAGGGTGCGAACCAGAACCATAGGATTCGATCTGTGGGCGAAAATCTCGCGATAAACTCGCTAGCCATCAACGTTTTGCCAATACCGGTGGGGGCCTGCAAAAGAACGCACGCGCCGTTGCGGCGGAGGCGTTCGAGCTCATCCTTACGTGGACTTGAGCCCAAGGCATCGTAGGTGGACTTCAGAGCTACAAATCTCTCGACTAACACATTGATGTGCCGGACTTGAAAAGGCATCGGGACGGTACGGCTCACGGCTGCTCTCCCTGTAGTACCAATTGATCTTCCCTTGCTTCGGTTTCAACGGGCTCAGGTTCTCGGACCTGCGCGTTACCTTGCCGGAAGGCACGCTGCAAGTCCTGAGGCACGGCCACATAGCTTACGTTCGTGGCTAAGCCAACTAGGGCTTCCTGCACCGCTTGTATACCCCAGCTAAGTATCACTGCTGGCCCCTTATGATTTTCCAATGTTGCGCAGAGAGCCGCCAAAGTTGAAGGCTTTGTATTGGCACAGTATGCGATCAGATGATTGCCATTTACTGAAATGGAAACACCGTGCTGTGGTGCACTCAAAGGATGGCCAGAAGCCTGCTGAGCAAATGTCCAAACCATAGAATCTGTGAGCTGCTCTTCAAACCGATGCATCGGAACAGGAATGGCTTTCAGGTAAGCAAATGAGCCCCCTAAAGGCTCGACTAACCCTGTTTTTATCGACGAGTATCCTTCCATCGCCTTGCGAATTCGCACGGCGCAAACGTCGCGGCATAGGTTTCTGTCAGGTGTCTCGTCAGTCGCTTCACGGCTAGACACCACTACAAACCTTCTCTGCCCTCCATCAGCCTTGTTCATTCGGAGCAATGCATGCGCCGTGGTTCCAGAGCCTGCAAAGAAATCGAGCACAAGAGCGTCTTTCTCTGGAGCGCATATTTGAAGGACTCTTTCCATAAGGCGGGTGGGCTTCGGAGTATCGAACGCAGTCTGTGTGCCAAAGATGTCTTGAATCTCTTTGCGCGCCTCGTCGGTGTGTCCGACCTCGTCGTGCGGCCACCAAGTCCAAGGTGTCATGCCATCAATGTCTTCCAAGAACTGCATCCGGCTAGGCATGGCGTTGCCATCCTTACCAAAGTAAATAAGCCCCTGCGCTAGAAGATCATCGTATTTCGACTTGATTACCTTCCAACAGCCCCCTTCGGGGGGGGCGAAAGACTTTTCCTGTAACTGGCGAGACAATTTCGTACATCTGATTAGGTCGGAATCCTTGAGCGGACAGTGACACGGCACGCCACTTCCCTCGGGGATGCCCTGTCTCTTTGTAAACTGACTTCTGTTTTTCACCTAAAACCAACCTACCTCGGCGCTGCTTGAACGCATCAGGCTTGAGTGAATAAATCAGGAGATATTCATGTGCATCGCCGATAGCGCTACGGTTCTCACGACTGTAGCGCTTTTGCCAAATGCAATTAGCTATGAAGCTACGCTCGCCGAACACTTGATTCATCAGCAGCCCCATGTTGAACAGCTCATTGTCGTCAATACTGACTACGATGGCGCCATCCTCTTTGAGCAGGGCTTTAGCTAAAACCAGACGCTGATATATAAATTCTAGCCATGTACTGTGTCGGTAGCGGTCTCGGGGGTCGAAGAAGTGGTCGTTGTAGACAAAATCCTTGTTGCCCGTGTTGTAGGGGACATCAATATAAATGAGATGAAATTGCCCTGCGTGGGTGGTGGCCAGGTGCCTCAACGCATCATAGTTGTCTCCCTCGATGACTAAGTTGTCCCATGGCCCCTCGCCGTAGCACTGCTCCGGAAGAAGCTCGAACCCAACGAAGTCTCGGTTGAGCGCCTTATCTGGAGTAATGTTCTGACGCTCCCAATGCAGCCCGTAATGAGCCTGCACGTCGCGACGCTTAAGCACTTCGATGAGCTGCTCTTTAGTCAAAGTGGAATAGTCGATAGCGCTCAAGCTTTCCTCGGTTGTCTAGGGGTTGACACCTGCCGTGCCTGGTCCAGATGGAGCCATACGAGTCGCGGCAGTGCTGACGAGTTTTCGACGAAATATTTCGTGAAATGCTATATGGGCGACCGCTTCACGGCCACGCTTGATCAAGTAAAAGCTGACCGGGTTCCCAGCCTCGCTCGTCCAAGGTCGCGAAAACGGTTTGTTCAAATCACACATTATCATGCATTACGTCGGCGAAGACGAGAGCACGCCGTCCTCGTGCCAGTGCAGTGCAGTGCAGTGCAGTGCAGTGCAGTGCAGCCTAGGACAACTGTCTAATGCAGCATCGTTTAACTTAGCCAAACCCTCATTGCTTCGTAGAGTTCTCTGCCTGCCTGGGTTGCTGATCGGCAGTCGTATCCCGGGTTGGATTGCAAGCTGTGGGTGGTAAAGTCGAACTATTTACCGCTGTAGGATACCCAGGTGCCCGGAGTCTGAAGCTCAGTAACTGCGATAGCCTTATTGCTCCAGTGCTGTCGATAACCTCTTAGCGGAGGTGACGCGCCCAGATCTGGTTCCTGTGCAAGTAGCTCTCGGATGGTTTGGGTGGCAATGGCGACAGACTTCAGACATTCAATCAATGCTCATGCCGATGATGCACATCCGGAAAATGCGCATGGCTATGCCGCATCGGCGTATGCACATGCGGATGGCTGTGCGGCTCCGTTCCATCCCATTCAAACCCATGCGTATGCTGATGATGCTCGTCGTGTGTGTGGCGATGATCATGCTCGAGCAACTCGTGCTGATGCTCATGAATATGGTTCTCCATCAGGTGAATCCATACCCCCACGGCCATTAACGCTGCGGCGAGCAGGAACATCAGCGATACCGACTCGCCCAGCAGCAGAATCGATATAGCTGCGCCCAGAAACGGCGCGGTGGAAAAGTATGCGCCGGTGCGTGCACTGCCCAGCCCGCGCAGGGCGAGGACGAACATCACCAGGCTGACGCCGTAGCCGAGAAATCCGACCAGCAGGATGGGCACCAGCGTGGTGGCCGCAGGCATTTGCGTGCCGATGAGCAAGGCCAGGCCGCAGTTGACCAGACCGGCGACCAGGCCTTTGCTGCCGGCGATGAACAGTGCGTCCGAGGCAGAGACTTTCCGCGTGAGGTTATTGTCGATGGCCCAGCAAAAGCAGGCGAAGGCGACGGCCAGCGGGCCTGTCCAGTCCTGCGCCGACACGGTCTCTTGCGGCCAGGACAACACGACACCGCCGGCCACGATGGCGAGCATGCCGATCACGATTCGCCGATCGGCATTTTCCTTGAACACTAGCCACGCCAGCAGTGCCGTGAGCACTGATTCCAGATTGAGCATCAGTGACGCGCTCGCGCCGGACGTTCTGGTCAAACCGAACATCAATGCCACTGGCGCCAGCACACCGCCGAAGCCGATGGCTCCGACCAGCCACGGCCATTCGCCGGCTCCGAGTCCGGAACGCTGCCAGCCTCGATCGCGGGCAAAACGCAGGACGGTCAAACCCAGCCCGCTGCCCAGATAGAGCAACCCGGCCAATAGAATCGGTGAAATCTGTACGCCCAACAGCTTGGCGAGTGGTGTACTGGCGCCAAACAATGCTGCCGCAACCAAAGCGTAGAGAACGCTCACATTCATGACGGGATCACTCGCTCGGGCTGATGAAATATTGGCGACAATCATGGCAGAACTCAGGTGAGTTTTATGTGAACCGTTCCCTGAAGGATCCCCTCCCCTTCAAGCACACACCCATCCAGCAACATTTGATCCGCGCAATCCAGGGCGCAGGGGCGACACAGCCTCTATGTTGCGAACATCGAGATGGGGATTGTCACCGGACTCAAGCCAGCGGATAAACCCCGGAAGCGCTTCTACACTTACAGCGCCCCTTCCGCCACACCGAGCCCCCATGACCTCTCTAAAAGATCGCATGCAACAAGGCAAAGACGCGCGCAAGAAGTGCCCGCGCAGCGCTCAGGCATCCACCGGAAAAATGAACCGTGACCCGATTCCGTTGATCAAGGCCTCCAGCCAGGGCCGCGTCGCGTCGCTGGTCGAACTGCGTTACGGGCGCATGCTGGTGTCGCCGTTCACGTTCTTTCGCGGCAATGCCTTGTTGCAGGCGCACGATCTGGCGGGCACGGCGAACATGGGCCTGAACTTGCCCATCTGTGGTGACTGCCACCTGATGAATTTCGGCGGTTTCGCCACGCCGGAGCGCAATCTGCTGTTCAGCGTCAACGATTTCGACGAAGCACATCCCGGGCCGTGGGAGTGGGATCTGAAGCGTCTCGCGGCAAGTTTCGTGGTGGCCGCCCGTGACTTGCGCCACGGCGAATCGGTCGAGGAACAGGTGTGCCGTGAAATGGTCGGTGCCTATCAGACCACGCTGCTGGAGTGCGCCGAGCAGAGCGTGCTGGAAAACTGGTACGAGTCGATCAGCTACAACGACCTGCTGGCGCAGGCACGCAAAAGTACCCTTGAACATGTGGAGCGCGCCATCGAGAAGGCCGAACGGCGCACACACGCCGAGCTGCTGCCGAAAATCAGCGAGCGCGATGCCCACGGGCGTCTGATCATTCGCGATGACCTGCCGGAAATTTTTCACCTGCACAAAAACACCACGCTGCTGGATGCCGAGGATGACTGGCTGCGGCTCGCGGACTGGCGGCCGCTCTTCGACACGTTCATGCGCGAGTATCGCAGCACGTTGCAACCCGACCGCCGCGAGTTGTTGTCGCGGTTTCACGTGCAGGATCTGGCGTTCAAAGTGGTGGGCGTCGGCAGTGTCGGCACGCGTTGTCTGGTGGCGCTGCTGACCGACGATCAGGAGTTCCCGCTGTTCCTGCAATTCAAGGAAGCCCGGCGTTCGGTGCTCGCCGACTACGTCAAAAGCAAAGCGCGGGTGCGCCATGAAGGGCAGCGCGTGGTCGAGGGGCAGCGCCTGATGCAGGCGGCCAGTGACTTGTTTCTGGGCTGGACGACCGGCCCCAGCGGTCGGCAATTCTACGTGCGGCAATTACGCGACATGAAGATCTCCGCCGAACTGGAAAACTTCGATGCTGAAACCTTTGCCGCTTATGGTCGCGTTTGCGGCCGCGCCCTCGCCCGGGCACATGCCAAGGCCTCCGGCCTCGCTGCGCAAATCAGTGGCTACATCGGCAAAGGTGAAGCGCTGGCGGATGCGCTGTTGAAGTACGCGCAACATTACACCGCGCAAAACGAACGTGACTTCGAACGCTTCCAGACGGCGTGTCGCAAGGGGCAGTTGCGCGCGCGGTCAGAGGCTGACTTTGCTGCTGATCACCTGCCTTGAAATGACGTCCGTGATCACCGTGATTGCCATTGGTTTTGCCGCCACGCCCTCCTTCCCACATCGAACGTCCTAGGAAAATTCCCGCAACACGCGTCGACTTTGATGAACTGGTGCACAGTTCCTCAGGGCGTTACGCTCCACGACCACTGCCATCCAGCGGACGGTTTGGCAGCCGCAATTGCAGTGAATGTTCACTCCACGGAGCTACGTCATGAAGAAAATCCCCCGCCTTTCGCTGGTTGGCCCGGCACCGTCCGATGCGCCAGCGTCCAGCACCCAACCGCAATCGAATACCAGCGCACGCAGCGAAGCGCACAAGCGGCGCCGTAGCATCCCGCTCAATCAGCTCATCAGGGTGCGCGACGATGTCGACACCCTGACCCTGCTCACCCACGCCAGTGAGATCCTCGATTCCCTAGCGGCCATCAGCGCAACCTTTGCCGATGAGTTCGACGGCTCGAAACGTCATGTGGCGGTGGCCATGAAGCAATTGAGCGCACTGGCCGAGATCCTGATTTGTCGGGCACGGGACAATCTGGATCCGCAGAAACCGCTGAACACTACCGGGCCTGAAACCCGCCATTGACGGGCGAAACCCCGGCGCTCGGTTGCGCATCGGACTGCATTGGCGCCGCCCATCGAGATGAATTTTTCTTCACTGCAGCTGCGCGGCCAACCCTTGTACAGTCCGCTCGCTCATTCAAGAAACTACGGTTCGCCCGCGCTCCTGCGGGCTTTTTTTTGCCTGAAACAAAGCCCCTGCGTCGCAACGACTTGCCGTAACCCGGCGGATTGCGCGACTCTGCCGGAAGATCCCCCATTCCGGAGCGCCCGATGCCGCTGTTGACCCTGCCCTGCCAACGCCTGACGCTCGCGATACTTGCACCGGAGCAGGCCGAGCTTGAAAGCGAGTTCTACCGACGCAACCTGCGCCACCTGGCGCCATGGTCGCCCATCCGCACCACTGAATATTTTTCCACCGAGCAAATTCGCCGACGCCTTGACGTGCAGGCCAGCGCATTCGAGGCCGGGCTGGCCATGCATTTCGCGCTGCTGACCCCGGACGGCCAGCAGATGATCGGCGCCTGCAACTTCAGCGGCATCATTCGTGGTGCCTTTCAGGCGTGTTATCTGGGTTATCACATCGACGAGGCCCAACAGGGTCAAGGTTTGATGCAGGAAGCGCTGGAGGCTGGCATCGCTTACATGTTCGATACCCAGAACCTGCACCGGATCATGGCCAACTACATTCCCGGCAACGAACGCAGTGCACGCTTGCTGGAGCGCCTGGGCTTCGAACGTGAGGGTTACGCCAAGGCGTATCTGAATATTGCCGGGCGCTGGCAGGATCACGTGCTGACGGCGCGGGTCAATTCAAGGTTCGAGACACCGGAAAAGCGCTGGTCGAAACCTTTGGCGTGAGTTTCACAATTTGTTAAGGATTGCCGACGTATGCTCAGGCCTCCCGCCCCTTTCGGTTGCCTGAACCCTATGTCGCGTGCCGTCACTTCGCTGTTTCTGCTTGCCGCCCTGCTGTTTTTCTTCGCGCTGGGCAACCATCAATTGCAAGGTTCCACCGAGGCCCGCGTCGCCGGCATCGCTATGGAGATGCAC
This sequence comes from Pseudomonas sp. H1_D05, assembly GCF_054682705.1. NCBI lineage: Bacteria > Pseudomonadati > Pseudomonadota > Gammaproteobacteria > Pseudomonadales > Pseudomonadaceae > Pseudomonas > Pseudomonas sp. H1_D05. The sequence continues at coordinate 2,752,125 of NZ_CP162825.1, read as the reverse complement.
CTGGACGACGACTGGGTGACACCTCGTTTGTTCGGCGAACCGTTTCTGGAAAAACCACCGCTGAGCCTGTGGCTGGATGCTGGCGCCATGCGTGTGTTCGGTGTTTCACCGTGGGCCGTGCGGCTGGCGTCGGCCGTTGCCGGGTTGCTCAGCGTGATGCTGCTGTACGGCATGTTGCGGCGTTTCGAGCGGCCGAAAATGATTGCCTGGACCGCAGGCATTCTGCTCGCGACCATGGCCAGTTATTGGAGCAATGTGCGCGGCGTCGGCGAGGATGCATTACTCGCCCTCGGCGTGACCACGGCGCTGCTGGCTTTTTATCAGGCGCAGCGGGCCTCGACTCTGGGCAACTCGCTGCTGTTTGTCGTCGGGATCGCCATCGCCACGTTGAGCAAAGGTGTGCTGGGGCTGGCGATGCCGGGAGTGGTGATTTTTGCCTATCTGCTGGCCGACAACCTGATGGACAAACGACTGAAAATCGCTGACTGGCTGCGACCGGGTTTCCTGACCCTGCTCGGTTTGATTCCGCTGCTGATCTGGCTCGTCATCCTCTTCCAGCACGGCGGCGCGCAGGCCGTCAAAGAGGTGCTGCTGACCAACAGCGTCGGGCGCTTCAGCGGTTCGTTCGTCGAGGCCGGGCACTACGAACCGTTCTACTACTACCTCGCCAAACTGCCGGAAGCCTTTCTGCCGTGGAACATTCTGGTGTACCTGGGGCTCTGGCATTTCCGCAAACAACTGAAGGCCAACCGTTACCTGCTGTTTTTCAGCCTATGGATCGTGGCGCAGTTCATCATGCTGACGTTGGCGTCGAGCAAACGCACGGTGTACCTGATGTCGATGACACCGGCCGCCGCGGTGATCGCAGCGGAGTATGCAGCCGTGCTGTTCGAGCGCTTGAAGCAGTATGAATCCGGTAATGGATTCGTAGGCCGAATCGCCAGGCAGCGTCAGACACTGGCAGTCGGTGTGCTCACGCTGGTGATCGGCAGTTACCTCGCCGCCGCGCAGTGGGCGTTGCCTCATGCCGACAAAAAGCTTTCGTTCCTGCCGTTGAGTGCAGAGATTCAGACGCTGCAAACCGCCGGGCATCAAGTCGCACTGTTTCAGGCCAACGAGCGGGTCGGTGGCGCGACGGTCTTCTATACCCAGCAAGTGCTCAAAGGGCTGGATACCGAAGCGCAGTTGCGAGATTTCCTCACGGCCTCGCCCTCGCATGTCGTGGTGATGGCTGGTGACAGTGAGCCCGCGCCGCCACTGAAAGTGCTCAAAACCATGATGGTCGGGCGCCAGGCGTATTACTTCGTCGGCTATTGAAGCCCGCGCAACCCCATAAAAAAACCGCCGTGATGGCGGTTCTTTCACTTCATCTGAACGGGTTCAGAGAGAGACCTCTGGCTGAGCACTGAAAGCTTTCTGCTCACGCTTGCCCAGCACCGGCACATCCAGCCGTGCCCGCCCGTAGAAAGCCAGCGCCGTCAGCAAACACGCCAGCCAGACGAAGATTCCGGCCCAGAAGGTGTGGGACATGTAGTGCCAGCCTTGCAGGACGCGAGTAGTGCCATAAACCAATCCCAGCAACAGTGAGCCCCACAAGATGGCACTGGAAAAACGCCATTGATAACGTCTCGCCACGAAATACAGCGCCAGCATGGTGAAGCCGCCCGACGCATGGCCACCCGGCCAGCACCGGCCACTTCCGGCTTCGTGGAACAGTTGAAAATTGCTGTACCACTCAATGTGGGCCATTTTCCCGCCGTACAGCGTGGTCTCGATCGGGCAGTAAACGCTGGTGTGGGACTTGAGGAAGTGAATCACCCCGGTGCAAACGGCAAATGCGACCACCACAAACAGAAAATCCCTACGGTGATCAGCGGCAAATCGCAGCACTGGCGCGATTTTACTGCGCTCCAGCATCGCACCAAGGCGCGGACGTTTGTGCGGATTGACCAATGGCCAGACCACCGATAGCAGCGCGCCGATCAGGGCGATTTCCGCCGTCCAGTTGGGAATGATCCGCGCCCATTTGTGCGTGAGCTTTTCAAAGAAGTGGATTTTGTCGAGTGGGAAGCTCTGGGTCAGCGGATCGAACAGCAGGTTGCTGAAGGCGATGTCGATGTTGGTCATGTCGAACATCAGGAGCACCAGCGCCGCACAAGCGAGCGGAATACCAAAGTTGTAAGCGTAGAAGCGGGATTTCATCGGGTATTCACCGTGCGCCAGTCGGAGGCTTCAATAAAGCCGAGCATCTTGGGAGCCGCCGGGCTGGCAGCGGAAACAAACAATGACGAGCCGTAACCCATGTCCGAGGCCGAAACTTTGAGGTCTTTCTCGATTTGCGCCATGCACTCGCTGTGGGTCACCAGAATCAGATTGCGCCCCGGGACCTTGTGGGCCAGCGCATCCTGCAACATGCGCCCCCGGCAGTTGATCAACCAGTCGTCGCCGCTGGCGGCATGATTGAACATGTAGCCGGCCGTCTGCACCGTGCGCATCGACGGGCTGTTGTAGATGTCGGCGTTGTTCAGGCCCAGTTGTTCGAACCGGGCACCAACCGCCACCGCGACACTGCGCGAGCGATCGGTGATGCCGTCATTGCCACTCAGGCACGCGGCTTTGGAGTGATCGCAACGCTCGACATGACGCACCAGCACGATCATCTCGCCCTTGGCCCAACCTGCCGCCAACGCCTGCGCACCGGCGACATTGCCGTGGGCCAGGTCTGGCACCGCCGCCGGCGCCAGCAACCACAGAGTCAGCGGGATCACCAACACTGATGCCGCCAACACCACCCAAGTGTTGCGAAAACGCGCCAAAAAGCTCAAATCGATCGAGCGTTTGACGCCGAACAGACTCAGTCTCAATTCCACAAAAACCGCCTCGCCACTGTGCATCTCGGGTTTATTCGATGCGGCGAAGGTACAGAGGCGCGCGTGGGCAACCAGTGAAACCCATGTGAAAAAAGTCTTGGGATCCGTTGTTACAAACTCCGTAGGACAAAATCCTTTCAGCTCTGGGAAATGCGGCCGATACAAACCTGCTAACACCCTTGCTGGCTCAAAAAAACAACAATCTTCCAGCCTAACCGACGACAAGAAACCCAACGTTTCTGGAGGATTTTTGATGAATAGCTGGTTCGGCAACATCAGCGTGAACATGAAACTGGGCCTGGGCTTCGGCCTGGTGCTGGCCCTGACCTGCGTACTGGCCCTGACAGGCTGGACCAGCCTCGGTGGCCTGATCGACCGCAGCAACTGGATGAGCGACATCACCCAGCTCAATGCCGGCTTGACCAAACTGCGCGTGGTGCGCCTGCAATACATGCTGACCAATGGCGATGAAACCGCCGCACAGAACGTGCAGACCACCCTTGAAAGTTTTGCCGCGCAACAACAGAAGCTGATCAACAGCTTCAAGAGCCCGGAAAACGTCAAGCTGCTCAAGGAGCAGGCAGCGACCATCGCTGAATACCAGACCTCGCTGAACAAAATGCGCAACGCTTACCGCACCGGCAACAGCGCGCGCGACAGCATGAGCGTGAGTGCCGAGACCGCGTACAACCAGATCGAGTCGATCAGCAAACGCGTACAGCAGATGGACATGAGTGAACAGCGTTTCGAACAGTTCCAGGCGATCACCGCCGCCAAGGAAGCGTTCATCCTCGCGCGCTACGAAGTGCGCGGCTATACCGCCACCACCAACGCCGAAACCGAGCAGAAAGCCGTCGGCCAACTGGATGTCGCAATCGCCAGCCTCAAGCAACTGAACGTGCATTTCGCCGACTCTCAGCAAGACGCCCTGCGTCAACTGGAAACCGCACTGGTCAACTATCGCAGCGCATTGATGGCGTACAAAAACGCCAACACCGACGCCGTGCAGGCCCGTAAGGAAATGACCGATCAAGGCACCGCGATCGTCAACACCAGCGAGCAGCTGTACCAGATTCAACTCGACCGCCGCGATGTCGAAAGCGCTCAGGCACGTACCTTCCAGTTGATCAGCACCCTGCTGGCGCTGTTGGTTGGCGTGATTGCTGCGGTGATCATCACCCGTCAGATCACCCGTCCGCTGCAAGAAACCCTCGCCGTGGTCGAGCGCATTGCCAGCGGCGACCTGACCCAGAACGTCACCGTCACCCGCCGCGACGAACTCGGCGTGCTGCAACAAGGCATCGCGCGCATGGGCGTGACCCTGCGTGACTTGATCAGCGGCATCCGCGACGGCGTCACCCAGATCGCCAGCGCCGCCGAAGAACTCTCGGCCGTGACCGAGCAGACCAGCGCCGGTGTGAACAGCCAGAAAGTCGAAACCGATCAGGTTGCCACCGCCATGCACGAGATGACTGCCACCGTGCAGGAAGTCGCGCGCAACGCCGAAGAAGCCTCGCAAGCGGCTGCCGCCGCTGACGGCGAAGCCCGCGAAGGCGACAAAGTCGTCAACGAAGCCATCGCGCAGATCGAGCGTCTGGCCAGCGAAGTGGTGCGTTCGACCGAAGCGATGAGCGTGCTGCAACAGGAAAGCGACAAGATCGGCAGCGTCATGGACGTGATCAAGGCAGTAGCCGAACAGACCAACCTGCTCGCCCTCAACGCTGCGATCGAAGCCGCGCGCGCCGGTGAAGCCGGTCGTGGTTTTGCCGTGGTCGCCGACGAGGTTCGTGGCCTGGCTCAGCGTACGCAGAAATCCACCGAAGAAATCGAAGGCCTGGTCGCCGGTCTGCAGAACGGCACCCAGCAAGTCTCGGCGGTGATGAGCAACAGCCGCGCCCTGACCGACAGCAGCGTAGCGCTGACGCGCAAGGCTGGCGCATCACTGGAAAACATCACCCGCACGGTGTCGAACATCCAGTCGATGAACCAGCAGATCGCTGCTGCTGCCGAACAGCAGAGCGCCGTGGCTGAAGAGATCAGCCGCAGCATCATCAACGTGCGCGACGTGTCGGAACAGACCGCCGCAGCGAGTGATGAGACCGCCGCGTCGAGTGTTGAACTGGCGCGCCTGGGTGGTCAATTGCAGCAGATGGTCAGCCACTTCCGGGTTTGATTTCATCACCTGAATACCATCTACTACAAAGCCTTTGACAACAAAGGCTTTGTAGTTCAGAACATCTAGTGCTTCGTTTTTATGTCCTTATCTGCTACGACTGATTGTTATGGTACGACCCTCGTACTCACTTCCATCTAGATCATCAATAGCACTTTGGGCAGAGACGTCGTCTGAAAAAGTCACAAAACCAAACCCACGAGACAGCCCTGTTTCTCTTTCCCTAATTATAGTCGCGTCTACAATCTCGCCATAATTATTGAATGCGTCTCTCAGCGAATCGTCCGTAATATTAAACGAAAGGCCACCTATATAAATTCTCACACTCATGGCTCGCACCTCTTGGCTTGCATATGTTATTTCCACTCGCACGCCGAACATAACAATCCCGAAAAATTTTTACACCTGTAAGAAATACCAGGCTTTTAGACGAATTCAATCTAACCGTTATGCTGGAGTGGTATGAGGATTAGCACGAATAAAACAGTTTCAGTCTCGTATTAATAGATCCGCTACGTCACCTGTGCAAGAAGTGCCGCCGTATGGTCCTCGCGGTCTGCATATGCGCAGAGTTCATCAACAAGTTTCACGTGCCTTTGAAATTCCCCCGCGTCTTTTAGCTGATCATGGCAGGCCGATAATGGAACGAACAAGCTAGTTATATGATTATCCAGACTGTTACTCACAAGTGAAGTACCGCTTTATGAAACACAAAACTATCTATTCAGCATCAACTAACACCCACTGGTTTCTGCATCTCGTCTATACATGAACTTTCCAACCATCAGACCGACGTCTTAATCCTATCCTTTACACGTCAAGCTCATTTCTTTTCATTGACAACAAGCTCTAAAAACAAAGTCGTAAACGAAGCCATCGCGCAGATCGAGCGTCTGGCCAGCGAAGTGGTGCGTTCGACCGAAGCGATGAGCGTGCTGCAACAGGAAAGCGACAAGATCGGCAGCGTCATGGACGTGATCAAGGCTGTTGCTGAACAGACCAACCTGCTCGCCCTCAACGCCGCGATCGAAGCCGCGCGTGCCGGTGAAGCCGGTCGTGGTTTTGCCGTGGTCGCCGATGAAGTTCGTGGTCTGGCCCAGCGTACGCAGAAATCCACCGAAGAAATCGAAGGCCTGGTCGCCGGTCTGCAGAACGGCACCCAGCAAGTCTCGGCCGTGATGAGCAACAGCCGTGCGCTGACCGACAGCAGCGTGGCGCTGACGCGCAAGGCTGGCGCATCGCTGGAAAACATCACCCGTACGGTGTCGAACATCCAGTCGATGAACCAGCAGATCGCTGCTGCTGCCGAACAGCAGAGCGCCGTGGCTGAAGAGATCAGCCGCAGCATCATCAACGTGCGCGACGTGTCCGAACAGACCGCAGCGGCGAGTGATGAGACGGCGGCGTCGAGTGTTGAACTGGCGCGCCTGGGTGGTCAATTGCAGCAAATGGTCAGCCACTTCCGCGTTTGATCCTGATTCAGCGCTGAAGCTACAACCGCATCGCGAGCAGGCGAAGGCCTACAAGAAATGGTGTTGATCACAGACTATGTGAACTACACCAATCCCCTGTAGGAGTGAGCCTGCTCGCGATTGCGTCCGCCCCATCACCCCGATGTCCCGAAAAAAACTCCGCCTAATGTAGGAGCTGCCGCAGGCTGCGATCTTCTGATCTTCGCTTTTGAACAAATCAGAAGCCAGATCAAAAGATCGCAGCCTTCGGCAGCTCCTTGAAGGTATTCTTCAGCGCGTGCGCATTTCGAGCATCAGCAATCTGGAAAATCCATAACCCTGGCTTTTTCCTGCCGTGAAGGCAAAGCAAGGTCGATCCCTCCGACCGAGGAAAAGCGCTGGCGAATCCGGCTACCCAAGCCTCCAGCGCTATCCCTTCTAATCAATGCTCGCCCCAGAATCATGCGAGCTTCCTCCTCGATGGAATTTCCGTTCTGGGCCGCGTTAATCCGTAACTGATCCATGAGCGGACCATCAATATTTCGAATTGTGATGCTGGCCATGATGACTCCTGCTATCAACTAAAAATCATTGATCGAGACTAACATCCATCCGCCCAAGAACAGCCAGCGCAATCACTTACCGCGTCCCACGCTGCCGCAACGCCGACGGCATAAAGTACGCATCCTCCGGCACCGGCTGCGCGAAATCCACCGTCTCCGCTTCTTCGTTATCAAGGTTCTGCACGTAGTAACGACGCGCCTGCAAATCGTGGAAAACATCCAGCGCACTCCACGTCGTCGGCAGGTCATAGAAGTTTTTCAGGTAGGCCATCGATACGCGCCACAACTCGCCTCGTCCATCGTACTGATCAACCAGCGCGGCGCCCCAGCTGTCTTCATCGAGAAACAGCACACGCTTGGAGTAGATGTGCCGCGAGCCCGGTTTCAGGTTGCCTTCCACCACCCACACGCGGTGCAGTTCATAGCGGGTGTATTGCGGGTTGAGGTGGCCCGGGGTGAGCAGTTGCGCGTATTTCACGTCGGGGCTGGCGACTTTGTAGTTGTTGTAGGGGATGTAGATTTCCTGTTTGCCCTTGAGCTTCCACTCGTAGCGATCAGGCGAGCCGTTGAACAGATCGGTGTCGTCGGCGGTGCGCAGGCCATCGGAGGATGCGATCGGCGTGTCGTAGGCGAGGTTCGGTGCGCGGCGCACGCGGCGTTGGCCGGCGTCGTAGATCCAGGCTTGGCGTGCGTCTTTGAGTTGGTCGAGGGTTTCGTGCACGAGGGCGGCGCCACCGGCCAGTCGCGCCGGGCTTTTCACGAAGGCGAGGTAATAGAACAGGATGTTCTTCAGGTCGGCGAACTGGCCGTTCGGGCGGTAATAGTTGAACAGCGCTTCCTGCTGCGAGGTCACCAGCGCGAAGCTGCCGTTGCGCTGGACCGGTGCTTCGGAGGCGCGGCGCACGACGTAGATGCCGCGATAACGGGTGATGTGGTTCCACAGCACTTCAACGCCATCCTTGGGCACCGGGAATGGCACGCCGCCGTAAGCATCGGAGAAGCCGCTGCCGCCTTCGAGCAGCTTGGCCGAGGTGGCGTTTTTCAGGGTGTTGTCGTACAGCCATTGCGGCGCTGAACCGGAGCGGCGGGACGGGTAGATCGGCATCTGGAAGGTGTCGGGGTAGCTGTTGAACAGGGCGATCTGGCCGGGGCTGAGGTGGGCTTTGTATTGGTCGAGATTGGCTTTGGTGATGGTGAACAGCGGTTTGTCTGCCGCGTAGGGATCGGGGTGGTGCTGGCCGGGTTTGTAGCCGGCCGGGGCTTGGGTGATGCCGCCGGTCCACGCGGGGATGGTGCCGGCGGCGTTGCCGGCACGCTCGGCGCCCATGGGGGTCAGGGTGGTTTTCAGTTGTTCGGCTTGTTGTGGGGTGATGGCGGCTAGAGCGGTGCTGGCAGCCAGGCTCAGAAACAGCGCTAGCGATGTTTTTGTCAGTCTTGAAGTGTGAATCATGACTTTCTCCAGAATGCGAAACCTGTGGGAGCGAGCTTGCTCGCGAAAGCGGTGGCTCAGTCGACATTGATGTTGAATGTGCCGGCCTCTTCGCGAGCAAGCTCGCTCCCACAGGGGCTGTGTGTAGCCTTTAAAGGAAATACTTGAGGTTGAACCCGACGTTATCGCGGTCGCGGATGCCGTTGTTCTGCCCGCCGCCGTAGAACTCGGTGTACTGCAACTCGGCTTCAAGCTTGTTCTGGTAATTGGCTTTTATCCCCAGCGTGTAAGCCTTGCGCCCTTCGATGGTGTTGCCGGCCTGATAGCTGTTGCCCTCGAAATCGTCCTTGTAGACGATGTACGGCGAGACGTTGACCCCGGCGTATACGTCGTTCCAGGTGCCGTTGAGCATCGCCGTGTAGCTGTAGGAATTGCGATTGACCTGATCGTCGCGATCACCGCCCGACACATAGGAATAGTTGCCCGTGCCGGCGTAGTAACGACGACTGCCGTCGTAAGCGGTGTATTGCAGACTGCTGCCGCGCAGGTGCTCGGAGGCCAGTTCGAAGATGCCGAACAGCGAGTCGAACGATGCCGTCGGGCCGAAGTTGTAGATGGTCCCCAGCGAGGTGTTGAACGCTTCCACACGCTCGGCATTATTGATCTGGCTGTCGAGGGTGACCATCTGCCCGCCGACGTTGATCGACTTGCCCGTCACTGCCGCCGCCGCGCCGTTGGCCAGATCACCGATCAGATCGTTAGTGGCCGCAACGCCAATCGGCAAGTTCGGCCGATAAGCAATTTCACCAAACACCGACGCCTCGCCCAATGTGGTGTTGAAACTGAAGCCGTACATGCGGATGTCTTCGGCATAACGCCGATGCGCCCGGATATTGCCCATCACGTCGGCAGTCGCCAACCCATTGGCCAGCGCCCCGGCCTGACTGCCCGCAACGCCGGACAACAGGTTGGTCAGCGCATCCATGTCGATGCCTTTGTAGCCGCCCAGATCCGCCGCGATGGTCGGCTCCTTGGCGTGGTAGTTGACCATGTACAAACCGAACTCGGTGCTGTTGAGTTGTTCAGCGATATAGCGAAAGGCAAAACCAAACTGGCCATCGTTGCGTGCGTTGTAGTCCTTGCCGACGCTTGCCACTTTCAGTGTGTTGCCGTAGGCCGGAGTGACGCCGTTGGCATACAGACCAGTGGTTTGCAGGGCGGAGTTGAGCAACGGGTTGTTGCCCAGCGCGCTGTACAAACCGATGACGTTGCCAAACCCCGGAACCGGCGTGTCGAGCGCCGTGCCGCTGAAGTTGTTGTAACCGGTGTTGCCGCCGTCGGCGAACAGGTCGGTCTGCGAGTAGAAGGTGCCGACCGGATCGATGCGGGTTTCCTTCCAGTTGGTCTGGTAGAAACTCTCCATGGTCAGCGAATCGGTCAGGCCGATGTTGAAACTCAGTGCCTCGACCGGCACCAGCACTTCCTTGACTTCGGCGCCGGGCAAGCGGTACTTGGCGGCGTCCACCGGGTTGGTGGTGTTGATCCCGCCGCGATAGAAAATCCCCTCACCCCAGTTGAACACCTGCCGACCGACGCGCGCTGTCACCGGCATCTGCGCGACGTCCCAGCTGCCGTGCACATAGGCGTCGAGCATCTCGATGCGGCTGCCGGCGATGTCGCGGGTCTGGCTGGTGAAATGGTTGTCCTGCGGGTAGCTCTGGCTCGGTTGCGAGGGGCTGTTGTTGTCGTAGTAGTCGTTGCGCTTGTCCATCAGTTGCGTGTCGTAGAACGCGGTACCGCGCACGAACACGCCGTAGTTCTGATAGTTGGCTTCAAGCTCGGAGGTGATCTTGTACACCTCGGAAACCAGCCCGGTATCGAAGTTGCGATTGCCGTCGTTGGTGTTGACGTCATCGTTAGTCTTGTCGCGGCCCTGCACCCGCCACAAACGGCCGTAAGACAAGGTCGTGTCGAGGGAGCCAGTGACCTGTTTGTCCATGAAGCTGAACTCCACCGCGTGCGCCGCATCGACTGCGCACAACTGCAGCAGCCCTGCCAGGCCGACACCGGGGAGCGCGGCGCCCGTCAGGCGCAATCGAGTGTTGATCATGTGTTCCTCCTTCCCTGTTTTTATTGTTGTGGTGTGCGTTGCTGCGTTACGGCGCCAATCCCGCGCTGACATAAATCCGGCTGTGAGCGCCGAAATGCCCCAGCAACTTCAATAGCTGCTGGTTGAGTGCCGGGTGGTCGAAGTCTTCGCGATGCAGCTGGTTGCCGCTGCTGAAATCACTGCTGACCGGCGCCGTTGCAAGCCACTGGCCGATGGCCTCGTCGAAGGCTGCGGAGTCGTTGACGGCTTCGGCGCTGACCACTTCGCGCAGGTAGTCGACCGAGTACGGCGGGTAGCTTTTGTCCTGAGCCACATCGGCGTAAGCCGCGAGCATCGGATGCGGCTGACCGGCACGCAACACGCGGCGCAGCCAGGTCGACTGATATTTCTCGACTTCCATGTGCCGTGTGGCGACGCGCTCGATGGAGGCTTGTTTGTCGGCGGCGAAACCGGCCAGCGCCTTGCCTTCCAGCAGCAGAAGACTGGCGAGGTCGACGCCCGGCAATGGCTTGGCGTGATACGGCTGGGTCAGGTCCTGAATGTGGTGCAGGCCCCAGCCGAGAAAGCGATACCCCCAATACCGATGACCGCTGGCAAACGCCAGTCGCGCCAGGCCCATGTACTGATACGCGCGCCAGTCCGGCCAACTGCGTTCAAGGAAACCGGCAGCGGCATACACCACCGCGCTTTCATGGAAGAAGCCCATGTGGAACGGCGCCTGTGAGCTGTACTGGAAACGAGCATCGCCGAACGGTTGCGGGCCGAAACCGTAGATCGCGCCGACGTTGCCGGGGTTGTCGCTGAACAGATTGATGTCGTGACCGTAATCCGGCTCATCAGCAGCGCTGGCGAGCACGGCCAGGGCTGCGACTTTTTCATGATCGGTGACCACGATGAAACGCTGGCGATTCCACGGTGACAGGGTTTGTTCGACCATGACCTGGTTAGCTTGCAGATGCTCGCGCTCGGGCAGGTCTTTGCCGGGTAATGGCTGGATGACCATTGCCAAGTGAATCTCGGGGTTGATGCGCAACGCGGTGAAGAAATCGTGGCGCAGATTGTCACTCGGCACCGCCGGCAATTTCAGGGTATCGGGGCGTGGCGGGTATTGACTGAAGTGTTCGCGGGCGAAGCTTTCCTGTTGTTCCAACAATGCCAGCACGGCCGGATATTGCTCGGTGAGAAACTGCTCCAGTGGCTCGACTGCAACCGCTGGCGCGTCGCGCAACGCTGGCAGGTCCTGCAACGCCAGATAGCTGCCGACCGTATGGTTCGACCAGCCCCAGGCGCTCGGGGCGGTTGCACAAAGCAGCAACAGGAGGAAGGTCAGCTTCATTGCTTTTCGTTCTTATTGGCGGTGCCGTGGGGGATGAGCCTAACAACCGACCCCGCCGCTGACACTGTCCGATCTCACCAGAAAAACTCTCCGATGGCGCCACATAAGAGGATCTGATTCCACCGCATAACCTTGTGGGAGCGAGCTTGCTCGCGAAAGCGGTGGGTCAGACAAGACAATAGTGACTGACACTCCGCATTCGCGAGCAAGCTCGCTCCCACAGGGATTGGCGGCGTTCTTTCAGGCGGGGTAACCGGTGATTTTGCGGATGCTCTGATACAGCGGTTTGAGTTGGCGATACATGCGCAGGTAGACCTCTTTGTACAGTTGCTCGTAGATTTTTTGCGCATCGGGTTGTGGGGTGAAGACAGCCCCTACTCTGGTCATTGAAGCGATCGCCGTAGGGAAATCCGCATGCAGCCCCAACCCCACCGCACAACAAATCGCCGCGCCCAGACCGGACGCCTCATACACATGCGGACGCTCCGCCGGCAGGCCGAAAATATTCGCCGTGAGCTGCATCGCCGCATCACTCTGCGAGCCGCCACCGGCCACGCGCAACCGCTTGACCGAGACCTTCGAACGCCGCTCGATATTCTCCATGCCCTGACGCAACGCATACGCCAGTCCCTCAAGAATCGCCCGATAAATATGCGCACGGGTGTGCACATCGCCGAAGCCGATCATCGCGCCTTTCGCCTCGACACCCGGCTCACGAATCCCCGGCGACCAATACGGTTGCAGCATCAGGCCCATCGAGCCCGGCGGCACCGCATCAACCAGTGCATCGAACAACTGCTCAGGCTCGATACCCTGCTCTTTGGCCTGCTGCATCTCGCGCAAACCGAACTCGTTCTTGAACCAGCTGACCATCCAGTAACCGCGATAAATCATCACCTCGCAGTTGTACTGATCCGGCACCGCCGATGGATATGGCGGGATCAACGGGACGATTTCCAGATAGCGCGAGCGGGTGCTGGTGATCGTCGCCGTGGTGCCGTAGGACAAGCACACCGTACTCGCATCGACCACGCCGGCACCGACCACTTCGCAAGCCTTGTCAGCCCCCGCAGCAATCAGCGGCAAGCCTTCGGGAATACCCGTATGGCGAGCGGCCTCGGCGCTAATGTGGCCGAGGGTTTCACCGGGTTTGTGCAGGGTCGGCAATTGCTCGGGGCGCACCGCCAGCGCCTGCCATTTCCAGTCACTCGGTGCGGCCCATTTCAGGCGTTTGAAGTCGAACGGCAGGTAGCCGACGCAGCAACCCACAGAGTCGACAAAACGCCCGCACAGGCGATGGGTGAGAAAACCGGACAGCAGCAAAAACTTGTCTGTTGCCGCCCAGACTTCCGGCTGATGCTGAGCGATCCAGTTCGCCTCAGCCTGGGCACGAAAATAATCCACGGTGGCCTGGGCGCCGACCAGTTTGAACAGCCAGCCCCACGGCCCTTTAATCCCGCCTTCGACTTCGCTCTGGCGTTGATCGAGCCACAGAATCGCCGGGCGCAATGGCTTGCCCTCGACATCGACGTTAATCACCGTGCCGCGCTGCGTGGTCAGGGAAACGCCGGCAATCTGCGCGCGATCAATCCCCGTTTGCTGCCAGACCTGCTGACACGCCTCACCGAGTTTCGCCCAGTAATACTCAGGATCCTGCTCGGCCCAGCCCGGTTGCGTCGAGTAATACGCCTGCAACTCGACCTTGCCTTTGCCAAGCAGATTGCCCTGCAAATCGAAGAGCAGCGCGCGCACGCTCTGGGTGCCGTTGTCGATGGCCAGCAGGTAACGCTTGTTCGGGTGGTTATCCATGGAGCTCTCTTCTGGGGGTATCAAGGCGTGGCATCCGGCAAACCGTGATGGCGTTGCCACAACGCCCGATAACGCTGTTCTTCCTGCTGCCAGTGTTCGTCGCTCCAGCCCAGTCGAGGCTGGCAGAGTTGGCGGATGGCGGCGAAATACTCTTCGCCACCGCGCGGCAACAGCAGGCCCAGACGCGTGCGGCGCAGGAGCAGATCGTCGAGGTGCAAGACCATTTCCGCTTCGCTGGCGAAGGCCAGTTCTGCCCACAACGTGTCCGTAGCACCGACCGTTTCGTGGCTGACTTCTTTGATCAGTTGCGCCAGCCTCGGCAGGTCGCGGCCATGCCGTCCGGCCAGGCGTCGCCACTGATGGTTGCTCAATTCAGGAATCGCCAGCGCAGGCACAGCGGCAAACACTGGCGCGGCGTCGTCAATGAAAGGACGCTCGAGCATCGCCGCGCAGGCCTTAAGCACTTCGATGGCTTGCGGGCGAAACGTGGTCAGTTTGCCGCCAGCCAGGGTCACGCAACCGGGCTCCTGCCACAGCACATGCTCGCGGGTTTCGTTCGACGGTTTGTCTTGATGATTGCCCGCCGCACTGCCGACTACCGGACGTACGCCCGACCATGTCGACAGCACGTCCGAAGCGTTCACTTGCGCTCCGGGAAACTGTTGCGTGCAAGCCGCCAGCAGATAGTCGAGTTCTTCGCCGCTGATGCTCGCGCTCTGATCCAGATCCTCGCGATGATCGAGGTCCGTGGTGCCGACCACCGTCGCGCCTTCCCACGGGAAAACGAACACCGGACGCCGGTCGCGCTCATGCATGAAAGTGAACGCCTGTGCGACCGGCAAACGCCAACCTGGCAGTAACAGATGACTACCGCGCAACGGCCGCAATTGCCGTGGCGCCTCTGCCGGGCGCAGGCGTTCAGCCCAGGCGCCAGTAGCCACCGCGAGCACGTCGCAGCGCAATCGCAGTGACGAACCGGATTCGCAATCCTCGACCTGAACGCCACACACTCGGCCGTTTTCCCGCAGCAGATGTTCGACGCGCACGCCATTGACCACGACCGCACCCTCGGCCCGCGCCTCGCTCAACACACGCATCACCAGCCGCGCATCATCGGTCAGCGCATCGACAAAACAGGTGCCACCGAGCAAGTCGTTTTCCCTCACGCCCGGCGCCAGATAACGCAGTTGTTGTGCATCATGAAAGCGATGGCTGCGCCGTCCCGCCAAGGCGTCGTACACGCTCAGCAAACCGCCCAGTACACGAGGCCCGGGAAAGCCGCCGCGATAGTGCGGCATCAGGAAACTCATCGGCTCGACCAGCCCCGGCGCTTCGTCGAGCAAGCGCTGACGTTCGCGTACCGAATCACGGGTCAGGCGCCATTGC
This sequence comes from Pseudomonas sp. H1_D05, assembly GCF_054682705.1. NCBI lineage: Bacteria > Pseudomonadati > Pseudomonadota > Gammaproteobacteria > Pseudomonadales > Pseudomonadaceae > Pseudomonas > Pseudomonas sp. H1_D05. Next base: position 2,736,998 of record NZ_CP162825.1, on the reverse strand, counting down.
CCTTTGGCGATGTAACGCAAACCGCCATGAACCATTTTCGAAGATCGACTGGACGTGCCCCAGGCGAAATCGCGCTGTTCCAGCAGCAGACAGCGCCAGCCTCGACGCGCCGCTTCACGCAGGATGCCGGCGCCGCTGATACCGCCGCCGATGACGATCAGATCCCAGCTTTCCTCGGCCAGCGTCGGCAGAATCTGCTGGCGCCACGCAGCGTTCCAGTCCTGACTCATGGCCGTCACTCCGGCAGCAGCGTGCCGGGGTTGAGGCGCCCGGCCGGATCGAAGTGTTTGCTCAGCGCCTGCAAGGTGTCCATCGCCAATGCGCCCTTCTCGCGCAGCAGGTACGGCGCGTGATCCTTGCCGACACCGTGCTGGTGGCTGATGGTGCCGTGGTTGTCGACGATGGCCTGGCTTGCCGCGTGTTTCAGCGCCTTCCAGCGTGCCAGCGTCGCGGGGTAATCCGCTGCTGGGCGAAACACGTAGGTGGTGTAGATGCTCGAACCTTCGCCGTAGACGTGGGACAGGTGGGTGAACACGTGCACGCGCTCGCCTTCGGCGGCCAAGGCCTCGCGCAGGCTGTTTTCAACGAGGTTGAGCAGGTGGTCGACATTGCTCCAGTCGGTGGCGGTTTCGAGCGTGTCGACCACGTAACCGGCGTTCCACAGGTTCTCGCGCAGATAGGGGAAACGGAAGCGGTTCTGCGCCCATTTCTTGCCGAGCAAGGTGCCGGTGAACACGCCGCCGAAGGCCTTGAGGTGTTGTCGCGCCTGTTTCAGCGACAGCGCGTTTTGTCGACGATTGCCGGTCACGCCGAAGGTCAGCAAGCACTTGCCCGCACCGGCGCCGCGCAGTTTCAGATACTTTTCCAGCCAGGCGATTTGTTGCGGATGACCGGCCAGCGCCAGTTGCGTTTCGGTTTCCACGGCGTTGGACAGGCGCAGCATCGACAGCGGTACGCGCGCTTGAGCCAATTGGCGGATCGCCCTTAGCGCTTGCGGCCAGTCGGGCAGAAATACACCGTAGAAACGCTCATCGGCGGGCAGCGCGCTGACCCGCACTTTAACCTCGGAAATGATCCCGAAACGGCCTTCGCAACCGAGCACCACTTCGCGCAGATCAGGACCGGCGGCAGAGGCCGGGAAGGTTGGAATCTCCAGCGGCCCGGCGAAGGTTTCCAGCGTTCCGCCAGCGAATAACTGCTCGATCCGGCCATAGCGCAGCGACTGCTGACCGCTGGAACGGCTGGCGACCCAACCGCCCAGCGTCGACAGCTCCCAGGACTGCGGAAAATGCCCCAGCGTGTAGCCTTTCGCACGCAACTGACTTTCGACCTGCGGCCCACTCGCGCCGGGGCCGAACGTCGCCAGCAGGCTCTGTTCATCGAGGTCGATCAGGCGGTTCATCCGCGCCAGCGACACCGTCACCACTGGCCGCGCCGAATCCGGTGGATTGATGTGGCCGGCCACCGATGTGCCGCCGCCATACGGGATCAGGCACACGTCTTGTTCATGGGTGAGCGCCAGCAACTGGCGGATGTGCTCAGCGGTCTCGGGAAACGCCACCGCATCGGGATAATGGCCCAGCGCACCTTCGCGCAACGCCAGCCAGTCCGGCAGACTTTGGCCCCGCGCATGCAGCAAACGATCATAGGCATCGACGCTGTACAAAGTGTGCGCCTGCAACCGCGAATTCGGCACACGCGCCAGCGCCGCCTCTAGCGTCGCATCGGGCAGCGCGCGCCCCTCGCCCAGTCGCTCATGAAGAAACTCCGCGCCCTGGGCCGGCAGTTCGACCACCGTGGTTGCATCTCCCCAGCCGTTCCAGCGTCGCATGCGTGTGTCCTTCTTACCGTCAGATCAGTGATATTTCAGGCCTCCATACTAGCCAGCGGCCGCCAAGTGTCACGGTCGCATCCGGCCAGTTCGTGTAGCCAATTGAGTCAAACGTCGCGCAAGCGTCAGCCATTTACTTTAGTCGGGGTTTCAAATTACCTTTCAGGCTATTTCGTCCGCCTCCGCTGCCGTTGATCAAAGGAATGGGATCATGCAATCGCTCGGCTACACCTCGGTTCCGCCCCTGCTCAAATACCTGCGCCACGCCGAACAACTGGGCATGGCCATCGAGCCGGCGTTGGCGGCGGCGGGTTTGCAGGCGCAGCAGTTGAGCGACAACACCCTGCGTTTGCCCGGTGAAGCGCATGAACGCTTGCTGGATTATTTCTGCGAGCACTCGGGCGATCCGTTGTTCGGGCTCAACGCGGCGAATTTCGTCCTGCCCAATTCGTGGAGCGTGCTCGGTTACATCACCATGAACTGCGCGACGTTGGGCGATGCGATGAGCCGGATCATGCCGTTCGAGAAACTGGTCGGCGACATGGGCGTCAGCCGTGCCGAGGTGCAGGACGGCCATGTACATTTGATCTGGACCTGCCGCTATCAGCGTCCAAGGATTCGTCGGCATCTGGTGGAAAACGTGCTCGGTTCGTGGCTGCACTATGCGCGCTGGATCGCCGACACGCAGATGTCGCCGGCCGGAGTTTGGCTCGAACATCCATGCCCGGCCGAGGCCACGCCAGCGCAGTACGAAGCGTTTTTCGATTGCCCGGTGTTGTTCGATCAGCCGTATTCGGCGCTGGTCGTGCCGCTGGCGTATTTGCAGCTGCCGTTGCGTCAAGCCGATGCGCAGTTGCTGCGAACGCTGGAAGAACATGCGCTGGGCTTGATGGCGACGCTGGAGGATGCGTCGCTTGAGCAGCAGGTGAAAAACATCCTGCGGCAGTTGCTCAAGGAGGGGTTGCCGCGCAAGGAACAGGTTGCCGAACAGTTGAGCGTTTCGGTGCGGACGTTGCAGCGGCAGTTGCACCAGGCGGGAACGTCGTATCAGCAGATTCTCGATGATTTGCGTCAGGAGCTGGCTGAGCATTATTTGCTCAATAGCACGCTGCCGATTCAGGACATTGCGCAGTATCTGGGGTTTACCGAACCCCGCTCGTTTCACCGCACGTTCAAGAGTCGGCGCGGGATGCCGCCGGGGGAGTTTCGGCAGATGCATCGCGGGTGATTGTTCGGGCCTCTTCGCGAGCAAGCTCGCTCCCACAGTAGATCTCGGCGGCTCACAAATTCGATGTTCACTGCAGATCCATTGTGGGAGCGAGCTTGCTCGCGAATGCGCCAACTGCAGCACCCAATTCCTACAGGCAAATCCTCGATACTTGAGCGCAATAAACATCCCGCATCACAGGTGTTTAAAGACACTCAGCGTTACGCGAAACAGCCCACAAATCCTTGCGCCGTAACCTACGCCTGCGCCAGAATCCGCCGGCTTGTGCGCCCTGAGCATGCTGCGTAACTTGATTGCGTCACTGATTCCCAGTGATCGGGTTTAGTAGCCCGGCGGTAATTCTGCTGGTCGTACATTCATCACAGGTACTCGCGTACCTGAGCTTGATGGTGGCTGTACGCAGGGCGCTTCGGCGCGCCGGCTTTTAGCTGAGTTCCCCGGTCTACTAACCTGCGTGCAGCTGCCACCCTTTCGTTTAGTAGCCAAAGGGTTGCCGCTTAACAAAGGGAACACAGCTATGTTCAAGATAACGCCAAACCCGCCGGTCACCGACCCGGCCTCCCCCTACGAATCCGCCGATTCAAAGAAATTCCACGAAGCCGCCGAGCGCGCGCTCGACCACTACCTCGGTCCGACGAACGCCGACCTCATGGCAACGCCCTACTCCCCCAACACGCTGTACATGGCCAACCCCGAGGCAGGCACCGAATCCCTGCTGGCCGACGCCAGCGAAACGCTTGGCTCGGCGACCGTCATGCTCAACAACCATGCCGCGCAGGTTGAAGGCACACACCGCAAGACGCTGCAGGGTATTGCGCAAGTGGTGATGGTGGCGGAAATGGCCGTCAATCGCGTGTTGGACAGGTTAGTGCCGACCGAGTAACAAAAAAGCCCGCTGCCCCAACTGTGATGGTTAGGTGGCGGGCTTCTTTTTGCGGTGTGCCATTTTCCCCTCACCCCAGCCCTCTCCCAAAAGGAGAGGGGGCCGACCGAGTTGTCTGGCGCTAGACATCGACCTGAATGACCGAGTCGATTATGGATTCGACCGAGCAGGTTCAGGTCGGTGCATCTCTCAAGCATCCCCGAATCGGTCCCCTCTCCCTCCGGGAGAGGGTTAGGGTGAGGGGCTTTTCAGCTCAGAGACAAATCGCGTTGGTAAACACCAGCCGATTACCAAACGGATCAACGATCGTCATGTCCTGACTCCCCCACGGCATCGCCTGAATGCCCGGATGCGAAAACTTGTAATCCTTGGCCTCCAACTGCTGCTGAAACGCCTCCAGCTCATCCGTCTCGATACGCAGCGCCGAACCCGGCGTCGCATCGCCATGATGTTCAGACAAATGCAACACACACTCGCCCCGCGACACCTGCAGATACAGCGGAAAATTCGCCTCGAAGCGATGCTGCCAGTCGATCTTGAAACCCAGAAAATCGACGTAGAACTCGACAGCTTTGGCTTCATCGAAGATCCGCAGGATCGGGGTGGTTTTGCCGAAGCTCATGGGGTGCTCCCTGACTGATTGGCCCGACAGTGTAGACGGGGTGGATGTCAGCAATTCGGCCTGTTGATGACTTTCTTTAATCTCAGAGTGCCACCATGAGACGTGGCGCCATCAGAATCAATGAAACCCTTGGCGCAAATCACCCTCGCGTGCCAGAAAACGCCCTTCTCTCCTGCCATTCGCCTGTCCATCGCGGTAACTCAACACGCCATTGATCCAAACCCCATCAATCCCCTGCGCAGCCCGCTGCGGATCACTGAAGTCCGCGACATCACGCACGGTCGCCGGATCGAACAGCACCAGATCCGCCCAATAGCCTTCACGAATCTCACCGCGTTCCTTCAAACCAAATCGCGCCGCCGACAATCCGGTCATCTTGTGCACGGCGGTGTGCAGCGGGAAAAGCCCGACGTCACGACTGAAATGTCCGAGCACCCGTGGGAAAGCGCCCCACAGGCGCGGATGCGGGAACGGATCTTCGGGCAGTCCGTCAGAACCCACCATCGACAACGGATGGGCGAGGATTCTTCGTACATCCGCCTCGTCCATGCCGTAATACACCGCGCCGGCCGGTTGCAGGCGTTTGGCGGCATCGAGCAGCGGCAGATTCCATTCGGCGGCGATGTCGATCAGGTCGCGGCCGCTGACTTCCGGGTGCGGCGTCGACCAGGTGATAGTGATGCGGTGGGCGTCGGTGACTTGTTTCAAGTCCAGCGTCGATGAACTCGCCGCATAGGGATAGCAATCGCACCCCACGTGCTGGGTTTTAGCGGCCTCTTCCAATGAGGCGAGCAATTGCGGACTGCGCCCCCAGTTGCCGACGCCGGCGCATTTGAGGTGGGAAATGATCACCGGTGAACGCGAGTGACGGCCAATGCTGAACGCTTCTTCCATCGCCTCCAGCACCGGTTCGAACTCGCTGCGCAGGTGCGTGGTGTACACCGCGCCGAACGCCGTCAGTTCTTCAGTCAGTTGCTTCACTTCATCGGTGGAGGCGTTGTAGGCGCTCGCATACGCCAGGCCTGTGGATAAACCCAACGCACCGTGCTCAAGGCTTTCTCGCAGTTGCTCACGCATCGCGGCGATTTCTTCCGGCGTCGCGGTGCGGAACAAGTCATCCAGATGATTGCTGCGCAGGGCCGTGTGGCCGACCAACGCGGCAACGTTCAACGTGGTATTGGCCGCTTCGACCGCCGCGCGGTAATCGCTGAACCGTGGATAAACGAACGCCGCCGCCGTGCCGAGCAGGTTCATCGGGTCTGGCGGATTGCCTTTGAGACTGACCGGCGAGGCGCTGATCCCGCAGTTGCCGACAATTACTGTGGTCACGCCTTGGCTGAGCTTGGGCAGCATCTCCGGCTGACGGATGACTACGGTGTCGTCGTGGGTGTGTACGTCGATAAAACCCGGTGCCAGCACGCGGCCGGCGGCGTCGATTTCTTCGGTTGCCGTGGCGTCGTGCAAGTCACCGATACGCTCGATGCGGCCCTCACGAATTGCCACGTCGGCGCGGTAACCGGGCATGTTGCTGCCATCGATGATCAGGGCGTTGCGAATCAGCGTGTCGTACAGCATGTCAGTCTCCCAGCGGCAGGTGATCGTCGCCGCCACGGTATTCGTCGAGGGCGAGTTTGATCCGCCGCAGACGTTCTTGATTGTCTTCAGGATTGGCCAGTGCCAGCTCGGTGGCGAGCACGTCGATGGCGAGCAGCATGCCGTAGCGCGCCGCCGTCGGTTTGTAGATGAACGAGGTTTCCGCGCCTTGCAGCGGCAGGACGATGTCGGCCAATTGCGCCAGTGGCGAGTCGGCGCGGGTGATCGCCAGAATGCGTGCGCCGTAGTTGCGCGCCAGTTCGACAGTCTCGAGCAATTCCGGGGTGATGCCAGTCAGCGAACAGACGATGAGTACTTGCTCGGCGTTGAGGCTGGCGGCGGTGACGCGCATCATTACCGCGTCATGGCACACGGCAATCGGGTAGCCGAGGCGCACCAGGCGTACCTGCAATTCGTCGCTGCACAGGGTCGAGCAACCGCCCATGCCGAAGGCGTGAATCATCCGTGCCTGACCGAGCATTTTCACCGCATCGGCAAAGCGCGATTCGTCGAATCCGGCCAGGTGCTGGCGCAGCGTGGATTCAATGTCGCCGACGATCTGCCCGTAAAACGCCGACTGCTCAGGCGTGCCCGCCGGGTCGAGAAAACGGCTGCCGACGCCGCTGGCCTGAGCCAGTTGCAGGCGCAGATCACGCAGGTCGCGGCAGCCCACGGTGCGGGCAAAACGCGACAGCGTGGCGGTGCTGACTTCGGCGCGTTGCGCGAGGTCTTCGAGGCTGGCGCTGGCGGCAAAACCGACGTCGTCGAGCATCAGCCGGGCGATGCGACCTTCGCCGGCGCTGAAGGAATCCTGGCGGGCGCGGATCTGGTAGAGGATGTCCATGGGCGGCGGGCTCCGGTTACAGCAGGTAAGAGAGGCCGACGGTCAGGCCGAACGCGACCAGCGAGATCAACGTCTCGAGCACGGTCCAGGTCTTGAACGTCTGCGCGACCGTCATGTTGAAGTATTCCTTGATCAACCAGAAGCCGCCGTCGTTGACGTGGGAAAAGATAACCGAGCCAGCGCCGGTCGCCAGCACCAACAGTTCAGGGTGTGGATAACCCAGACCAATGGCCACTGGCGCGACCACGCCGGACGCGGTGGTCATGGCCACGGTCGCGGAACCGGTGGCGACACGCATCAACGCCGCGAACAACCAGCCCATGATCAGCGGCGACAAGTGGAATTCGTGGGCGAGACCGACAATCTGATCGGTGACGCCAGCCTCCACCAGAATGCGGTTCAAGCCACCGCCAGCACCGACCAGCAGGGTGATACTGGCGGTAGGTGCCAGACATTCGTTGGTGAATTTCAGAATCGATTCACGGTTGAAACCCTGGGCGATACCCAGCGTCCAGAAGCTCAACAAAGTCGCCAGCAGCAGCGCAATCACCGAGTTGCCGATGAACAACAGAAACTGATTGAAACCGCTGCCCGGGGTAGAAATCAGGTTGGCCCAGCCGCCGATCAGCATCAGCACCACCGGCAACAGAATGGTCGCCATGGTGATGCCGAAACCCGGCAGTTTGTCGCGCGGTTCGCGGTCGAGAAATTGTTTTTCCAGCGGGTTATCTGCCGGCAGTTGAATGCGCGGCACGATGAATTTGGCGTACAGCGGACCGGCAATGATTGCGGTCGGAATGCCGATGGCAATCGCATACAGCAAGGTCTGCCCGACCGACGCCTGATAGGCCTGCACCGCGAGCATCGCCGCCGGGTGCGGCGGCACCAGCGCATGCACCACCGACAGGCCGGCGACCATCGGCAGGCCGACCATCAGAATCGACACGCCGACGCGCCGTGCCACGGTAAACGCAATCGGCACCAGCAAGACAAAACCGACTTCGAAGAACAGCGGCAGCCCGACCAAAAAGGCGATGCAGACCATCGCCCAGTGCGCGTTCTTCTCGCCAAACTTGTCGATCAGCGTGCGCGCCATCTGCTCGGCGCCACCAGACTCGGCCATCATCTTGCCGAGCATCGTCCCCAGCGCAACCACCAGCGCAATATGCCCCAGCGTCTTGCCCACCCCGGCCTCATACGCCCCCACTACACCCGACGGCGGCATCCCCGCGACCAGCGCAAGACCAATGGAAATCAGGGTGATTACGATGAACGGGTTGAGCCGGTAACGGGCGATCAACACGATCAGCGCAATGATGGCGACGGCGGCATAGACCAGCAGCCAATAGCCGAAGGAAGGCGTCATGCGGTACTCCTCGAAAGGGTCACGTTCGAATGGGTTGCGAAACTCATAAATCATTTCGAGATCGAGATTTCAAACCGCATGAAAGTAATTTTCGTGGAGAGGCAAGGCGTGTCGCTGATGGATATGTCTTGTCGTGATTAATGAAAATTTCGGGGTGGGATTTACATACTTTTACAGCCAACACAGCCCCCTGTAGGAGTGAGCCTGCTCGCGATTGCGTCGTAACAGTCAATATCATCATTGGCTGAATGACCGCTATCGCGAGCAGGCTCACTCCTACAGTTTGATCGCACTCTTCCAGACAGAATGCGCAAAACCTGTGGGACGTAGCGTACGGATCACACCATTTCGTTACGAATCCATTCAACCACCGACGTGCGTTTCGGTGCCCAGCCCAGCAGTTCGCGGGCGTGTTTGCCGCGTACGCGGCTGTTGGAGCCGAGGCCGTAGTTGGCCATTTCGTAGCCCCATTCGGCTTCGGCGTCTTGCAACGGCCAGTCTTGCGGTTGACCCAGGTTCAGGGCTTCGGCCATGGCGGTGGTCATGTCGATGAACGATGCTTCGCCGCTTTCGACGAAGTAGAAAGTACCCGGTACGTTCTTGGTCAGCGCCAGCAGGTACAGGGCGACGACGTCTTCGATGTGCACGTTGGACCAGATGTTCTGGCCAGTGCCAACGTGGCGCACCACACCGCTTTTACGCGCCTGTTTGAGCAGACGCGGCAATTGCACGCTGTCGCGGATAACGCCCAGGCTGTGGCCGTAGATCAGCGTGTTGCAGATCACCGCCGAGTTCACGCCGTCGTTCGCCGCTGCGAGGATCAGGTTATCGATTGCCACGCGCGCTGCTTTGTCGACAGTCGGCTCTGGCAAGTTGTCTTCGTAGTAGATGACATCGCTGGACTTGCCGCCGGATGCATCGCCGACGATGCTCGAACCGCTGGTGTGCAGGAACACTTTGCTGGAACCGCGCAACGCGTCGAGCAATGCTTCGACGGCGCCGCGATGGTCGCTGCTGGCGGCGTTGATTACTGCGTCGGCAGCACGGGCCTGTTCGGCGAGCAATGCTTTGTCGTCGAGGGTGCCGATGACCGGGGTCATGCCCAGCGCCTTGAGCTCAGCCGCTTGTTCAGGGTTGCGCACCAGACCGGTGACTTGATGCCCGGCCTTGACCAGACCGCTAGCGATGGAGCCGCCGATAAAACCGGCAGCGCCGGTGACGAATACGTTCATGGAGAAACTCCCTGCGTGAATAAGTGATGGGTCGAGTATCGGCCTGTCGGTCCGAGGGAAAAACCCGCCCTCGACCAATTCACTCTTGCGCAGAGGTCACGAATCAGCCCTTGAAATCGGCGCTGGCGTAAGCGGCGAGTTTGCTCTGGATAAAGTCGAGGAAACACTGAATGCGCAACGCCAGTTGCGAGTTCCGGTAGTACACGGCGTTGATCGGCTGGCGATAACCGCTGTTGAATTCAGCGAGCAAGACTTTCAGGCGCCCGGCCCGAATGTCATCGATGGTCATGAAGTGCGACAGGCAGGCGATGCCCTGCCCTTCCAGCGCCAGATGGCGCACGGTCTCGCCGCTGGAGGCGCCGATCGCCGGGTTGATCGGCCAGCGGTCACCGTGCACGTAGCGCAGCGGCCATTGGTTGAGGCCTTCGTTCTGAGTGAAGCCGAGCAAGGTGTGTTCGCTCAAGTCCGCGACTTGCTGCGGCGCGCCATGTTTTTTCAGGTAAGCGGGACTGGCGACGATCAGCAGCGGACTGCAACCGAGCGAGCGCGCATGCAGCGTCGAGTCAGCGAGGGTGCCGATACGGATGGCGATGTCGGTGCTTTGTTCCAGCAGGTCAATGATCAGGTCATTGCTGTTGAGTTCGAGCTGGATGTCCGGATAGAGACGGCGGAATTCGTCGATATACGGGACCACTGCGTGGAGCATGAACGGTGACGCGGCGTTGATCCGCAGGCGCCCGGACGGCGTTTGCTGGCGCGAGGACAGGCGTTCTTCAAGTTGATCCATCTGATCGAGAATCAGCTTGGCCTGCTCGAAGAAATACTTGCCCTCCTCGGTCAGGTCCATGCGCCGCGTGGTGCGGTTGATCAGCGTGGTGTCGAGCTTGGCTTCCAGCTTCGACAATGTGCGGCTGACCGCCGACGGCGTTTGCCCGACCTGTTCGGCGGCAGCGGAAATCGAACCGCATTCGATCACGCAGACGAAAATCTGCAACTCATCGGATCTGGCTTTCACGGGTGTCCTCAAATCGATTGGCCTGCTCCGCAGGCTCAGGCCTTCGATAGTAGCCGAGCATCAGCCCTTGAGGCCAAACACCTCGCTCAGATGCTGCTCATAACGCGCCACATCAGCCTCGATATTCGGCCGCTTCATCACGTCCACACAAAGGAACGTCGGCAACCCGGTCATACCGAGAAACTCGTTGGCCTTGTGGAATGGGAAGTACACCGCGTCGACGCCTTTAGCCTCAAAGAAATCCGTCGGGTCATCGAAGGCTTGCTGCGGTGCGTTCCAGGTCAGCGACAGCATGTATTGCTTGCCCTGAATCAGACCGCCGCTGCCGTACTTCTGCGACGCATCGGAACGGGTGCGGCCATCGCTGGCGTAGAGGCTGCCATGGCCCTCGGTGAAGACTTCGTCGAGGTACTTTTTCACCGTCCATGGCGCGCCCATCCACCAGCCCGGCATCTGATAAATGATCACGTCGGCCCAGAGAAATTTCGCCACTTCTTCGGCAATGTCGTAGCCCTCGTCGATGAAGGTGGTTTTCACATCGAAGCCGCCACGATCCAGCACGCTCAACGCGGCTTCATGCAGAGTGGCGTTGTAGCGACCGTCAGAGTGGGCGAATTTTTTACCGCCATTGAGCAACAGCACTTTTTTCATGAGAAAGCCTCGGCGCAGCCATTGGGCTGGATGGAGAAGGGAAACTGGAATGGCGGCAGATTAACGATCCGCCTCGCGCGGAATAAGGCCCGATCGCGCAAAATACATTTGATCAAAAAGCACGAATCCATCGCCGATTGTTGCAATAACATCCGCGGCATTCTGAATGTGAGGAGTCGTTGTGATGAGTGAACGTTTGGGTTTTATCCTGCACGCCAAGACCCGCCCGGAACAATCCGAGGCTTTCGAAGCGCTGTTTCGCGCCTACGTCGAACCGAGCCGCGCCGAGCCAGGTTGCGTCGAGTACCACATGCTGCGTGATAAGGAAGATCCGACGCTGTTTATCTTCTACGAGATCTGGGCGTCGCAGGCGCATCTGGATGTGCACTCGAACCTGCCGCATATGAAGGCTTTCTTTGAGCGGCGCATGGATTATCTGGAACGTGATTTTGATATCCGCCAGATTGAAATGCTCAGCGAAGCTTCGGCTAACCGCTGATCAATAAATGGGCGCCAAGCGCGCCCATACCGATAAAGAACACCCGCTTGAACAGCACGGCGCTGATGCGTTCGCGCAGCCATTGGCCCAGCAACATACCGAGAATGGCCGGGATCAGCGCCAGCAGCGAAGCACTCAGTTCGCCGCCACCGAGGGCGCCACGCCAGAGCAATCCTGCGGCCAATGCCAGCGTCGAAACGGTGAATGACAGGCCCAGTGCCTGCACCAGTTGATCGCGGTTCAAGCCCAGCGCTTGCAGGTACGGCACCGCCGGAATCACGAAGACGCCGGTGGCCGAGGTGATTACGCCAGTGATCAAACCGCACGCCGGACCCAGCCAGCCTTCATGGCGCGGATTGACACTCAGCGTTGGCAGAAACAAACCACTCAACGCATAGAGCAATAACGCCGCGCCCAACCCGCGCACCACCCAATGCCCGCCCGCCATGCCGATCGATAACGTGCCTATTCCGGTGCCGAGGAAAATCATCAGCAGCATCGGCCAGAGGCGTTTGCTCAGTCCTTTCAAGTGCCCGCCGAATGCCAGTTGCCAGACATTGGTCAGGGTTGCCGGGATGATCAGCAAAGCGGCTGCCTGCGACGGTGCCATAGCCAGACCGAGCAAGCCCATGGCAACAGTGGGCAGGCCGAGGCCGATCACGCCTTTGATCAGGCCGGCGAGGATGAACGTCAGGATGACCAGTAAGGACAGGGCCAGACCGAGGTTTTGATAGAAGTCCGCGAGTGTGTTCATGGCGCTACTGTGCGCCAGTCGGGGTTGGCTGAAAATCTGCCATATACTGATGGTGCCTCTCTTTTAGCAAGAGGCTGATTATTCCATTGAGGCTTCTGGCCCATTCGCGAGCAGGCTCGCTCCCACATTGGATGTGTGTCGTACGCAACTCCCTGTGGGAGCGAGCTTGCTCGCGAAGGGGCCAGCCCGAACACCCTAAAACCAGAGGCCACCCTCATGCACTTCGACCTCACCGACCTGCGCCTCTACCTGCACATCCTCGACACCGGCAACATCACCGCTGGCGCCGTCCGCAGCCATTTATCGCTGGCCGCCGCCAGCGCCAGAATCCGCGCAATGGAAGCCTCGCTCGGCATCGATTTCCTCGAACGCGGCCGTCGTGGCGTCACCCCGACGCCGGCCGGTAAAGCGTTGGCCCAGCACGCGCGCATCCTCCTGCAACAGGCCGAACGCCTGCAGCAGGATCTGGCCGACTATGCCCAAGGCGTCAAAGGTCAGGTGCGTTTGCTGTGCAACACCACGGCGATCACCGAATACCTGCCGGAAGTACTCGCGGACTTCCTGCGCGATCATCCCAATCTCGACATCGACTTGCAGGAGTTGCCCAGCGCGCGCATCACCCATGCCTTGCGCCAAGGCGCGGCGGACCTCGGGATCGTCTCCGATGCGGTCGACACCCACGGTCTGCAGACCCGGCCCTTTCGCGACGATCCATTGGTGCTGATCCTGCCCCCTGAGCATGTTTTGGCGAGTCAGGCGTCGCTGACGTTTGGTGAAACCCTGGCGCACGACTACGTAGCGCTTGGCAGCCACAGCGCGTTGGCGATTCACCTGGAGGAACAGGCGCTGCACATCGGCCAGCGCATGTCGATCCGGATCCGTGCCGATGGCTTCGAGGGCGTCATGCGCATGGTGGCGCGAGGTGCGGGGCTGGCTATCGTGCCCAAGGTGGCCATCGAGCGCTGGGCGGCGGTGCACTCGGTAACGTGCCGGCCGCTGGACGAAGTCTGGGCGCATCGCACCTTGCAACTGTGCGCACGGGACTTCGACCACCTGCCCGGTTACGCCCGGGCCTTGTTTGATGCGCTGGTGCCTTGACTCTACCGCTAGGGGCAGACTCTATCCTGTGAGCTTCATTTCAGGAGTACACACAATGAGCAAACGAATGCTCGTGATACTGGGTCACCCCTCCACCGACAGCTTTTGCGGGGCATTGAGTGAGACTTACGTTCAGGCCGCCAAGGACGCCGGGCATGAAGTGCGGCTGCTGCGTCTGGATGCGCTGGAGTTCGACCCGGTCCTGCACGAAGGCTACAACAAGGTGCAACCACTGGAGCCGGACCTGCTGCAAGCCCAGGCCGATATCACCTGGGCTGAACATCTGACATTCGTCTATCCGATCTGGTGGGGCGGGATTCCGGCACTGTTGAAAGGCTTCGTCGACCGGATTTTCCTGCCGGGTTTCGCCTTCAAATACCGCGAAGGCAAAGCCTTCCCCGACAAGCTGCTCAAAGGCCGCACCGCGCATTTGCTGGTGACCATGGACACGCCGTACTGGTACTACAAATGGATTTACGGCATGCCGGGGCTGAATCAGATGCGCAAGACCACGCTGGAATTCTGCGGCATCAAGCCACTGAAGACCCTGACCTTCGGGCCGATCCTTGGCTCCAAGCCAAACCAGCGCGATGCCTGGCTGGAACAGGCGCGCGTGACCGCCGCCGTCTAAGGCTTTCCAGCCGCCTCAACTGACGGCGCACAAGTCGCCGTCAGTGCCTCTTCGGGCTTCCTCCACGAGCCCGTCCGTCGCCTGTGCACGTCATTTACGCGCAGTTGCCATTTTCAGATGGTATTGGACATATAATCGCCGCCGATCCGGCATGACGCCCGATCGCGCTACGCTATGTTTGACCATCGAGACGGACCTTATGTATATCGGCAAAGCCGCCCAGCTGTCGGGCACCACAGTCAAAAGCATTCGCCATTACGAAGAAATCGGCCTGTTGCCCGAGCCCAAGCGTGAAGGCAAATACCGTATCTACAGCCAGCAAAGTGTCGAAGTGTTGACGTTCATCAAGTGCGCCCAGCAACTGGGCTTCAAGCTCAAAGAGCTGCAGGTGATCCTCAACAACTACCGCGGCGACGAATTCCCGTGGGACATGGCGCAACGAGCCATTGCCGAAAAAAAAGCCGAACTGGTGACCCAGATCGGCGATTTGCAGCAATTGCATGATGGCCTTGAGGCGTTTGAACACAACCTCAACGACGCCCGCCAGGAATGTCAGTTCGAGCGCATCGCCCGCTATGGCGAAAAAAACCCGGTCAATACACTGAACTGAAAACCCTGCTGCGCCGCATGAGCAGACTCGCCTGCCGTCTCAGGGCAGGCGCGCACGCACGTTGGCGAATCAGCCCGGCACCGGCTCCCCCTCTGTGCGCAGTGCTGGGGCCGGCGCATGCACCGGCGCAATCGCCGCAAAGAACCACGGCGATACCAGTGTTACCAGGACAATGGTCATGACCCCGCTGGAAAACAGCGCCATCGCCACCAGTGCGCCGAGATCGACAATCGGCTTGAAGTCGGAAAACAGCAGCGCCATGAAGCCTACGGAGAAGATCACCACGTTGATCACCGTCGAGCGGCCAACGCTGTGCATCGCCTGCAAAATAGCCGCGTCGATCTCAATGCCCTGCTGCACCAGCAACTTGATGCGCGACAGCAGGTGCACCGCGTAATCCACCACGCCGACCACCAGGAACGTCACCAGCGTCGTGCCGATGTTCAGCTCAATGCCGAACAGGAACATGAAGCCATAGACCGTCACCGACGTGGTCAGCAAGGTCAGCATGCCGAGCACACCGAGGCGCACCGATTTGAGCCAGTACATCATCATCAGCGTGACGACCAGCAAGGCCAGGGAAAAACTCAGCACCTGGCCCTGAGTGATTTCCTGCAACACCCCGGTCCAGATCAACGGCGTGCCGGCGTGGGTCACTTCCAGGTTGGCCGGTTTATTCACCAGCAACCAGGCATCGAGGCGATCGAGCATGCCCTGATAGTCGCTGGCGACGGACGAGGTCATGGTGTACAGGGTCAAGGCCTTGGAGAAATCGGCGTTGAGCACGTTGTTCAGGTCCGAACCGCCACCGTTTTCGAACAGCATCACGTGCTGTTCGATCAGCGAATTGCCCGGCACTTCAAACTGCTCGACCTGCCCGTCGTCATTGACCGAGGTGACCTTCTCCACGGCATTCGGCACCCGCAGATACTCCGGGTTCATGTCGTTGAGCACCAGGTTCATGCGCTTGACGTACGTGGCCAGCGAGTAGCCGTAACTGACGTTCGGTTGCTGCTTGATGAAGTGGTCGAGCTTGTCGATGAACTGCACCACTTCGGTGGTCAGCACGCCGCGCGGCTCTTTGCTGTCGATCGCGATCCAGCCCGGCGCCGTGCCCGCTACTTTGGCGTGGTTGATGAACTGATCGGACACGCGAATGTGGCTCTCAGGCTTGAAGTAAGCAATGCCGGAGTCTTCGATATCGACGCGGAAGGTGAACACGGTAGCCAGTGCCAGCAGCGGCAGAATGACCATCAGGATCGGTTTGCGAAAGCGGATCATCCAGGCACAGAACGCCACCAGATACCGCGAGATGATCGATTCCTTGTGTACTTCAGCCTTGGCCTGCTGCGGCTGATCCTTGCCCCAGATCGCGATCCACGCCGGAATCAGCAGCAGCGAAATGATTAACGCTGCCGTCAGACCGATCGACATGAACACGCCGAAATTGCGGATGCTGACAATGTTGTTGGTGGTGGAAATCATGAACGTGGCGATGGTCGTCACGGTCGTCAACACCACCGGCACCACCATCAGACGCTGGGTTTCACGGTTGGCCTCACGATTGCTCTTGCCCGCGTTTTTCTGCTCGTAATATTCAGCCATCACGTGGATCGCATCGGAGCAGCAAATGGTGAAGAGGAACACCGGCAGCACACTGGTCAACAGGTCGAACGGCACCCGCAACAGCGCCATCAGGCCCAAGGTCCAGATGGTGCAGAACAGAATGTTGAACAGCGGCAGCAGCACGCCCAGTGGTTTGCGGAAGAAGAAAATCAGCAGCAAGGTAATCAGCAAAAACACGATCGGAAACAGCACGGCCAGGTCATGATCGATGATCTCCTGCTGCGCGGCGATGAAGATCGGCATGCCGGCAATGAAGATTTCGTCCTTGTACTCCGGGTGTTCGGCCTGATATTGCGCGACGATGCCGCGCACGATCTGATAGGCGCGCAATTGCGCCTGAGCGTCGTCCTGCTTGGTGCCAAGTTCGGCCACCAGCATCGCGACTTTCTTGTCCTTGGACACCACCCCGTCGACCATCAATTCGTTGCCCATGATCTGCGACTCGACCAGCGCCGGGTCCATGTCATAGGCATTCAGGGTTTTGTGGATCAACAGCTCGCCGTCGTCGGTCAGGACGATGTTTTCCAGGTCGCCCATCGAGGCCATTTCGCGGATCGGGTTGATCCGCTCGGCGAGAAATGTCAGGAACAGCTGATCATGGGAATCCCAGTTTTGACTCTGGGCATGATCACGCAAGGCCTTGGCGTTAGCGTAATCGTTCTGCGAAAAGCCACCCTCGAGAATGTCCCGGGTCAACAACTGCGCACGGCTGTCGTCTGCATGCCGGGCGACGATCTGTGCCAACTGCTCCTTGTCGGCATCGTTGGCCAGAATCATCTTGCGCACTGATTGCGACATCGAAAACAGTGCGTTGAGCGTCGATTTGTTGAACACCGTTTGCGGGTTGTTCAGCGCCACCATGACCGAGTCGAACGTGCCGGTGAATTCACCCTGCAAATCGATGATGGTCTTGCGCGCCGGGTGGCTTTCCTTGAGCAGATAAGGGTTGGTGTCGGACACCAGCGCGCCCAGCGTATAAGTGAAATACGCCGTAATCGCCACCAGCAGGAAAACAATCGCCCGCGCATAGCGCTCGACGAAATTCAGATATCTTTCCATGATCATGCGGTTCCAGGTCGTCGGGGTCGGCGCTTAGCGGGCAGACACGGCAAATTCCGGCAGGTCACCGGTTTTCAGCCCGCGTTTGATGGCGGTCTGGGTGAAGAGGCGATCTTCCAGAGAAACGTTGTACTGCAACTGGTTGAAGCGCATTTCCGAACGCGTACCGTCGATGAAGTGCTCGGTTTCACTGAGCACGATGCTGTCGATCGAATCGATGGTCGCGACTTTCTGCGTGCGCATCTGCTTGATCAATACACCTTTTACGTCGAAGAAATCCTGACGCATGACCAGGAAATTCTGCTTGTCGATCCACACCTTCAGCTTGTTGTAACCGGTCTTGGCCAGCACTTCGGGGGACGCCGGTTCGCGCTCGATCACGTAGCAGTCGCGGCCCTTGATCTGTTCTTCGCCGACGAGTTTCTGCGAATAGTCTTTGACGCGGATCTTGTCCAGATCGGCGTACGAGTACTCACTGCCCATGAACGAGCCACGCTTGTCGGTGGTGGAGATGCGGCGGGTCTGGCGGCTGACTGGCAGGTACATCCACTGGCTGTCTTCCAGGCCAAGGGTTTCGTGCGGGTTTTCGATGTGGAAGGCCACGTCACGGACGTCAGTCGGCGCGGAAAAGTACATGCTGAACTTGTCGCTGTCCGGGTAATCCTTTTGCAGATAGGTGAACTCGCGAACCCGGGTATTACCTTTCTTGTCATGCAGGATCAGCGAAACCTGGGACATGAAGCTGTTCCCGTCATTGCGATCGCGTACCTGACGGATGATCTCATCGGCATTGCCAGCCTCGGCGGCACTGGCGCAGGCGCTACCGAGGATCAATGCGGCGGTGGTCAGACTTTTCAAAAACGGCAACATAACAACTTCCTTTTCGTTGGATGAGTGCACCTGCGCGAGCGCGGCAGGCGTGATGGGTCAGAACAGATAACCGGCCGACAGCCGCACTTGATCGCGCTTGCTGTACTCGCCAAAAGACCTGTCGGGTTTGCCGAAGAACACATCCACTTCCAGGCCGAGCTTGATGTAGTCCACCGGCTTGTAGGTGAAGATGCCTTGCAGCAATGCGTTGTCCTGAAACGGTGGTGAGGCAGCAGCGACCAGACGACTCTTGAGACGGTCCTGCCAATGGGTGCCTTCGGCCGACAGGGTGAACAGCGGTTCGCGTTTGTCCTGCAACATGCCGTCCTGCCAGTCGAGCAACACCTGCTCCTGCCATTGCGCGGAGATCAGCCAGTCGCGCAACAGGTAGTCGACACCCAGCAGCGACTTGACCATGGGCGTGCTGTCGGCATCGTAGGCACGCGTCGGATTGGTCACGCGCCAGTTGTCGAAGTACGCGACCTCACTGCGCACCACGATGCTGTGCCCGGCGTCGATCGCCAGCCCGGCACCGCCCATGGTGTAACGGGGAAACTGCCGTTCCAGCCGAGTGCGACCGTCGTCGGCGAGGCCTTCGACCGCGTACACCGGGTCCTGCTGACGCGCGCTCAAGGCGACAAAACTGGTGTCCACCGCGCCGATCCGGCCGTTGGCGCTCAGGCCATAGGAATAGCCTTTGTCGCCGTCATAGCCGGGCTTGGAATCGAGCAGGAAATACTGCGGGTCCGGCGCGGCAAACAGTGGTGCGGCAAATTCACTGCCCTCAACCGGCGCCTGGTTTTTCACGAAGTCAGTGATCCACAGCGCCTCCAGTTCCCACTCGCCCACCGGTTGCGCAAAACGAACCATCGGCACAGCGATGCGGCTGTCTTCGAGCAACGGCGTCAGACCGTCGCGATAGTCCAGCGGGTTGATCTGATCGAGCACGCGCAATTCATCCGCGCGGCCCCAGACCACTTGCTGCCAGCCCACCGTCACTTCGCCGTCACCCAGCGAATGACCAACGTAGAGGTGCCGCCAATCGGCGTCGAAACGGTACTTGTCTCGCGCCCGTTCGCTGTACGGATTGTTGCCGTCATAGCGCGCGTCGTAACGCACGCGACCCTTGGCCTTGTAGTAACCGCCCTCCCAGTTGTCTTCCAGGTTGGCTTTGAAATACACGGCTTTTTGCGTGACCTGATCGTCGCCGTGCAGACGCATGGCCGTGGCCACGCCGACTTCTCCGTCGGCGTAATCGGGCTTCAGATCAGCGACGGTAAATTCGGCCATCGCGGCGGGCGCAGCCATGCACGCCCACACCGCACCCACAATGTGACTGTTGTGAAATCGAAGCATCGCTACATTCCCAACCCGACACCGCCATCGATCACCAGACTCTGCGCGGTCACCCCGCCAGCCTCGGGGCTGGCCAGGTAACGCACCATCGCCGCGACTTCTTCGCTCTGGATGAAACGGCGCATCGGCAGTTTCTTCTTCGCGTTACGCACGATCTGCTCCTGGGTCAAACCGGCAATTGCCGCTTGCGTCGCCAGTTCACCCTGCAACATCGGCGTATCGATCCACGCTGGCAGAATCGCGTTGACGGTGATCTGCCGCGAAGCGAGATCCAGCGCCAGCGCCTTGGTCATGCCGACGATGCCGTGTTTGGACGCGCAGTACGCGGTGTTGCGCACCTTGCCGGCACGACCGAGGATCGACGACATGTTGATGATCCGCCCACGGTCGGGCATCAGCGCCAGACACAACGAGGTCACGTAGAACGTGCCATTGAGGTTGACCGAAATCACCTTGTGCCAGTTGTGCAGATCTTCCGGTTCGTTCTCGTTGCAGATGCCGGCGCTGTTGACCAGCACATCGACGTATTCGACTTGCGAACCGAGGGTTTTAAAGAACGCTTGCATGGCCGGCAGGTCGGCAATGTTCGCCGCGTGGGTTTCGACCCGCGCCTTGATTTGCTCCTGTTGCTCATCGACCCAGCGCTGCAGTTCGGCCAGATCGAGATCCAGCAGGATCAGGCGATTGTCGGCGTCGGCGGCAAAGTTCTCGGCAACCGCGCGGCCGATGCCTTTGGCCGCACCGGTGATCAGAATGGTCCGGCTCATGGCATTTTCAACCCGCCGTTGACCGACAGGACCTCCCCGGTCAGGTACAAACCGCGATCGGCGAGGTACAGCACCGCTTCGGCGATTTCTTCCGGTTCGGCGTAGCGTTTGATCAACAGACGCGACTGGATTTCTTCTTCCTGACTGCCGATCAGCGCCGTACTCATCTCGGTCTTGACGATGCCCGGGGCGACCGCGTTGACGCGAATGTTGCGCGGCGCCAGCTCCACCGCCAAGGCACGGGTCAGCGATTCGACCCCGCCCTTGGCGGCGGCATAGTTGCTTTGGCCTTTGCCGGGCTTCTGCGCCGCCACCGAACTGATGTTGACGATGCAACCGCTGCGCTGGCGCAACATGCCCGGCACCACCTGCTGACAGCAGAGCATCGTGCCGATCAGGTTGGTCTGGATCACCTCGACCAGGTCGCGCGCCGACATCGTCGCGAGCAAGCCGTCACGGGTGATGCCGGCGTTGTTGACCAGCAGATCGATACGCTGAAAATGCTGATCGACCCGTTCGAAAAACGCCTTGATGCTGTCGCCGCTGCTGACATCGCACTGCAATGCCAGACAATCGATGCCCAACGCCTGTACCTCATCGCGCAAGGCCATCGCCGCGACTTCATCGCGCACGTAACTGAACGCGATCTGATAACCCGCCCCGGCCAGGGTCTGGACAATCGCCCGACCGATGCCGCGACTGCCACCGGTCACCACTGCTACTTTATTCGGCATGACCGTTCCTTAAAGCGAGTTGTCGGTTTTGAACTGCGCGAGGCTGAAGCCATGAGTCGCCGCCAGTGCACGAATCTGCTGCACTTGCTCGCGGCTGATGTCGCCGTAGGAGTAGTGCTGTTTCATCCCGGACAGGCCCATCAGCACCGACTCGGCCATGCACGCGTACAACTGACCCTGTTTGAGATAGGCGCGAACGTTTTTCACCAGGCCATCGCCCAGCGGCGTCTGCACGATGCCGCCGTGCATGTAGAGCACGTCGGAGCGTTGGCTAGCGAGGTTCTGGTCAACGTTCAGCGGCACGGCGATGTCGCAGATCACGCTGTTTTCGGCGAAGTGTTCGGCAAAGAGAAACGGCTGCGGTGCGTTCGCTGCGCAGAGCACGATGCGTGCCTGTTTCAGCACATCAAGATCGTTGCTGACGGTGATGAAGGCATTCGCGCCCAGGCGTTCTTCGACCAGTTTCGCCACGCGCAGGCCTAGATCGGCACTGCTGCCGTGGGCCTGCAACAGCGCATCGATTCCATCAATTTGCTGCAGGCGACGGGCGAGGCGATCGTGTTCGGCGACACCCTTGAGAATCGCGCGGGCGGCTTCGGCGTAAATCTGTTGCGCGGTTTTTTCCAGACGACGCAGGGAACCGTCGCGGCCGCTACCGATGAGGATCAGGTGCTCGACGCTGGTCGACAGCAGCGAGGCGTAGGTCGAGGCGATGTTGCCGGCGGCACCGACCACTGCAGCGGTCTGCTCGCCCAGCTCAAGGCCTTGCTGCTTGCAGCCCTGTTCGATAGCTTCCAGGCCCATGCCGATGGTCAGCGCGTTGCCGGAAGTCAGCGCCATGTCGGGAATCTGCAGCGCCTGGCAATTGTTGGTGACGATCGAGGTGTACATGCCCAGCCCGGCGACGCTGTAGCCGTCGGCGCGGGCATCCTTGATACGGTTGCCGACTTCTTCGCGGATGGTTTGCAGATCGCCGCTGGCGATGTACGCCGCCATCGCATCGGAATCCATGCACAGCGGGTACAGGGTGAACTCCACGGCGGTGCCGAGTTTCGAGCGAATCTGCACCGGGCCGATTGGCGCGGCACGGCGCTCGGGGGCCATGCGTTTGATGAACTCGCGTTTCTGTTCAGCGCTCAGGGTCGACAGTGAAGGATCGACGTCGCTGAGCATGTCTGAATCAATCAGATGGTTGATGAACGCCACGCGGGCCACCACGCGTACGTTCTCATCAGACTTTGGGCGGGTTTCGGCCTCCTTGAAGCTGACCTCACGCGCCGGTACATCAGCGATGCTGTCGGCACACACCCCGGCGGCCAGCGGGAAGGCATCGCGGCGGCGCAACATGTCGCAGACTTTCTGCAAGGAGCCAATCAAGCCGTCGATTTCTTCGAAGGTGATGCACACCGGCGGTTCCAGACGGATCACATTGGCATTGCTGCCCGACGGCGCCACGCGCAGGGATTCGAATTGCAGCAGGTAGCCGGCGATGATGTAGCCCAGCGCATCGTTGTACTGCGCCGAGGCCTGAACCAGTGAACTGGTGCCGGTCAGGTCGTGCAGTTCGAAGCCCAGCAGCAAGCCGCGCCCACGCACGTCGGCGATGACGTCCGGGTACGCTGCTTTGAGTTCCAGCAGCGAAGCCTTGAGGTACTCGCCCTTCTTGTTCACGTCCTTGAGCATCGCGCTGTCGTTCTCGAACAGACGGCGCAAGGCCGACAGGGCGATATGGCAGGACGCGTCATCTTCGGCAAAGGTCGAACTGTGGATGTAGCTGAAATCGTTTTCGTAGTGGCTGGCGCGAATCACCGTCGCGGCGATTTTCATCAGGCCACCGCCCAGCGCTTTCGACAGGCAGTAGTAATCACCCTGCAAGTTGAAATGGCTGGCGCCAAGCAAGGTGCCGGTGCGGCCGAAACCCGATTGCACTTCGTCGATGATCAGCGGGCATTGCTGCTCGTTGCACAGACGCCGCAGGCCCAGATAAAACTCATTGGCAAACTCGTTGATGCCGCCCTCGCCCTGAATCGGCTCAAGTAATACGGCGGTGATCGCACTGAACGCCTCACGGCGAACCTGCAGGGTTTCGCCGCTCCATTCCAGGCTCAGCCAGTGACGCACGTGGCGGGCCGGCAGCTCTTGCAATTGCTGGGGTTGCTGCGGGTCGATGAACTCGACGTTGAGGCCGAAACGGGCGAACGGCTTGCGGTACTGCTTGCCATAGGTCAACTGAACGGTGTTCACCAGTTTGCCGTGGAAGCTGCCGCGTACAGCGAGGAACACCGGCTCGACATGCAGTTGCGCCAGGTTGTGCTGACGCACCGCTTCGGCCACTTGGCGCACGGTGACGCAGGATAGATTCTGCGGCAGCAGACCGGCGGGCAAATCGAGATCGTCGATGTCCAGTTCGACGTAAGCCTTGTCGCTGGCAACCAGATTGGCGAGGGCGAAATCACGCTCGTCGAATTGCTTCTGCAGGTTTTTCTGACGACGGTATTCGGCGTGCTTGACGGCGATTTCCACCGACTCTGCGCCACTGTTGGAGAAGGTCGAAATGTAGCGTTCGCTGTTGTTCAGCTCACGGTTGAACGCTTCACTGAGCTCTCGCCCTAATTGACCGGCCGCACCGCGCACCGACATCTGCGCATTGAACGGCACATCGGCACGCAGCAGGTCGACGAGTTGATCGACAAATTGCGGATCGTTGTGGCCATACAGCGCGGCGCCGTAACCGCCGAGGAAGTCGGTGACGGTCACTTCATCGCCCTGGCGGTCGCGGTAAAACAGTTTGCTGCCCAGCGCTCTGTGGAACTGGCATTCGAGGCCCAGAGCCTGCATCAATTCAACGAATTTCGGCCGTACGTAATCGCGGTAATCCATGACAGTTCTATCCCTTGAGTAAAAAATCAGCTGCGTTTCGTTGCGTGCCGACGGTCAGTCAGCCGCGTGAAATTCGAGTTGGTAACCGGCGCTAAAACCGTTGTCGTCGCGGTTGATGACCAGGCAATCGTGGAGCACGGCATCGCGCGGCCCGCCGATAACGAACGGCAGATGCGCATCCAGCGGTTGCTCCAGGCCACTGACCGGCGGGATGCTCTGCGCCTGCAAAGCCAGCCGGGCAAAGATCAGGTCAACCAGGCTCGGTGCACCACTGAGCATGCCGGTCAGCGGCGTGCTGCTGGTGATGTGCGCGGCGCCGGTTCGCGCCAGCGTGCGGGCCAGATCGGCATCCTTGTGCGGATCGCCAGTGGCGCTGCTGATCAGCAGATCCACCTGTTTGTCCGGCAAGCTCAGCGAGTCCAGACGCGGATGGGCGAACAGTGCTGTCAGGCAGGTTTGCGGCCCTGCCGGCAGGTCATCGGCGCGGCGCAGTACCAGCGCCGCCGCACCTTCGCCGGCAATGCCGCCACGGCCCCGGCGATCAAAGGCACGCAGGCTTGGCGAACCGTCGGTGCTGATCACCCCCACCTCGGCCAATGCGGCGAGGGCCAGCGGATCCAGTTCACTACCCGCGCCCACCACAATGGCCGCATCGATCCGACCGCTCTGCAACGCCGCGCAGGCTTCGCGCAGCGCCGCCAGATTGCCGGCCACGCCTTGCATGTAGGCGTTGCATTCGCACTCAAGCTTCAAGGCCAGACTGACGACGCCGAGCAAACCGTTGCTCAGGCTCTTGAGCACCAGAAACGGATCGAGCGCGCGCTCCTGCAACACACGTTTGGCCAGACGCTGCATGTCGGCACCGCTCTCGGTCTGACATTCGTGCAGCAGTTCACCGTAAGACGCGAGCGAGGGATGGGTGTAACCGCCCTGGCAGCAATAGAGACCAAAACGCACGTTGTCGCGGCCCGGTTCAAGCCCGGCCTCGGCCAACGCCTGGCGCACCGCACTGACGCCCCAGATCACCGCCGGCGGGCAGTAACGCTGGAGGTTTTGCGCAACGTCCTGACGGCTACGTTGATGATCTCGATCAGCGATGTGCCCGAACGCAGTCACCCGCTCGCTGCGGAACAGCGACGAGTTCAGGGGCGAGATTGCGCTGCGCCCTTCGCGGGCCGCCGCCCAGAAACCCTCAACGCCCCAGCCGGTGGGCAATACACAACCGCTGCCGGCGATCGCGACACGTACAGTGGCGTCAGTCATTTTCCATGCTCCCGATATTTGCCAAGGGCCAGCGAGGTATTGAGGCCACCGAAACCAAAGGAATTGCTCAACGCGTAATCCACTCGGCGGCTGACGGCTTGCCCGGCGCAGTAATCCAGATCGCACTGTTCGTCGGCGTCATGCAGGTTCACCGTTGGCGTGACCAGATCGTTGAGGCAGGCCAACGCGGTGACGATGCATTCAGGGGCGCCAGCGGCCGCGATCAGGTGACCGAACTGTGATTTGTTGGCGCTGACGGCCAGGGTTCGATAATGCTTGTGCTCGGCGAACACGCTTTTGATCGCCAGGGTCTCGGCCACGTCATTGAGCGGTGTCGAAGTGCCGTGGGCGTTGATCAGATCAATCTGCTGCGCGCGCAAACCGGCGTCATCCAGCGCGGCCTGCATCGCCAGTGCCGCACCGCGTCCTTCCGGTTGCGGTGCGGTGACTTTGTAGGCATCCAGACTGCTGCCGAAACCCAACACCTCGGCATACGGCGTGGCGCCACGGGCCAAGGCATGTTCGAGGCTTTCCAGCACGACAAAACCACCGCCCTCGCCGGCAATCAGACCGCTGCGGTCACGATCGAACGGACGGCACAGATCCGCGCCCCAGCGCTGCTCACCCGACGCGGCACCGAGTAAATACAACGCGGCCATGGTGTCGAGGTTGAGCACCGAGTCGGCGCCACCCGCCAGCGCTACGCTGACTTCTCCGCGACGAATCATCTGGAAGGCATTGCCAATGGCTTGTGAAGCACCGGCACAGGCACTGCTGATATTGATCACCGGTCCTTCACAGCCCAGGTCGTCGGCGATTACCCGCGCCAGACGATCGCTGCTCTGGCGCAGTGAGCCATCGGCATTCACTTGCCCGGCCCGCGGCATCAGGTACGACCAACTCGGGATGCCGCCATTCGGGGCTTCAGTCAGCAGCATGTCGGCGAGCATGTGCTGCGGTGCTCCCGAAGCACACAGCACCGCCGCGCCCCGCAACTGTTCTGGCTGCAAGCCGCTGTCACCGACTGCCTGCGTGGCAGCCACCCAGCCAAACCGACTGCGCTTTTCCAGCGGCATCGTCCAGGCCGGATGGCTGTGCAGTTTTTCCGGCAACAGGCGCATGTCGACAGGCGCGGCATAACGCACCGCGAACGACGCCTCTTGCAAGTCGTCCGGCTGCCATGCCCGCACGCAATGTTCGGCGCCGAGCATTTTTTCCCAGAGGGTCTGCCATTCGAAACCGAAACCGGTGACGGCACCCATGCCGGTGATCACAATCCGTGTCGCACTCATGCGTGCTTCTCCATGGTTTCACTGGCCAACAGCAATGCGCCCCAGTGACCGGCGCGAGTGTGGCTGACGAGCAGCGTGTAACCCGGTGCCGCCGCCGTATCACCGCTGAGATGCAAAGTCAGTGCGGCCTCTGTCAGCAAGCCGCTGGCGCCCAGTTCGCCGGTCATGGCGCGAGTGCTGCGAATCTCGCGCGGGAAAGCTTCGAGCAACTTCATCACTTGCCCGTCAGCGCAATTGCCGACGATATGCTCGACGTCGCCGACCCGCAGTTTTTCGACGCTCAGGACCTGATCGATGACGCGCCGACCCACCGCCACAGAGCGTTGCGGATCGTTGCTGTAACCGCGGGCAAATCCGGCAATGCGCACGGCGTGTGCCGCACCCGGCGGCGGTGTCGACGCCAGCAACAGCGCGGCGGCGCCCTCACCGAAAATCGCTTCGTTCGCCTGATCGGGCTCGCGCAGATACAGGGCCGGGGTCAGGTTCGGGCTGCTGCTGACCACCAACACGGCGTCGGCATGTCGCTCGCCAATCTGCTGGCACGCTTCGATCAGCGCATCCAGCCCGGCGTTGTCCTGAGAACAAAATCCACCCATTGGCCCATGGCAATTCAATGCTTCAGCCACATAGGCCATGACGCTGCTGTTGAGCAGGGTCAGCGCATGCAGGGGCGGTGTGTTGGCCAATAACTGCGCCAGGTGTTTTTGCGGCTGTTCGATGATCGCCTGCACCGCATCCCAGCAAGGACTCGGCGCGTCGACTTCAGGAATGGCCGCTGTCAGGGCAATGCGTGACGCGGGCAATTGCAGCGCCGCCAGCGCTGGCGCCAGCCGTGCGGCGCAATGCAACAGGCGCAAGCCCTGCGGTTCGACGCTGCGCTGGATCTTGCGATCAAACAGATCACTGGCCAGTCGCGGCGTCGGCAAGGCAAACGCCTGACGCTGTGCGTCAAAGGCCAGCGGTTGCGCCGCGCAGGGTGTGCCGAGCAAGTCAGCGCATTCACTGCCCGCCACATTCAGCACCGCAGCGGCATTCAGGTAGATGGCTCGGTTCATGTCATGCCCTCCCCAGAACCAGCGAGCTGTTGATGCCGCCAAAGCCGAACGAGTTGGACATCACCACGCTGATCGGCTGTCGCACCGGCTCGCTCAAGAACTTCAGCGAAGGGTATTCGGCACGCTCGGGGTCGTAATTCAGGGTGGGCAACAGCACACCGTCACGCAGGCTCATCAGCGACAGCACCGCTTCGATCGCGCCACTGCCTGCCAGGGAATGCCCGATGGCGGACTTGTTGGCGGTGAAGGTCATGAAGTCCTGGCAGCCGCCGAACAGACGCTGCAGCGCCAACGCTTCACAACTGTCATTGGCCTGCGTGGAGGTCCCGTGGGTGTTGACGTGTTGCACGGCGCTGCGCAGCAGCCCGGCATCTTCGACTGCTGCTTCCATGCATTCCTCGTATTTACTGCCATCGCGGCTGCTGGAGGTCATTTTCTGTGCCTCGCAGACATTCGCGTACCCCAACACCCGGCCCAGTGGCGCAGCCTTGCGCCGTTGGGCGTGTTCAGCGGATTCGAGAATGACCATCGCCGAGCCTTCGCTGAGGACAAAACCGCTACGGTCAGGCATAAACGGGCGGCTTTGTTCGCTCGCCGGCAAGTCGGCCTGACAGAGCGCGCCGAGGCTGTTGAACATGTAATAAGGCAGTTCGTTGGCCATCAGTTCGACGGCGCCGCAGATAGCCAGATCGATCTCTCCGCGCTCGATCGCCCGGTAAGCACTGCCGATGGCCATAGTGCCGGCGGCACAGGCATCGGAATGGGTCGAGATGTGATCGCGGATGCCGAGCCGATCGGCCAGGTGCTGCGTCTGTTGATCGACCCGCCGGGTGAAAGTCGCGCTGGACGGTGCCGGACTGTCCAGCAGACGGTCGAGGTCGACGCGTCCGGCCTCATCCATGCACCGGCTGAGCCGCTGCAGGTCGTGGCTGTCGGCACAGTACTTGTTGGCCCCCAGAAACAGACCGCTGCGACTGTGAGCAAAGTCTGCCGGTGTCAGACCGGCATGCTCCAGCGCCTGCCGGGCAACGTATTCGGTCAGCACACTTTGCCGTGGGTGCAGCGCCGCGTTGCCGCCGAAACCGGCCCCGATGCGCTGCCACTGCGTATCGTCGATAAAACCGGCGGCGCTGTTGTTGAATCCCAGCGCCTTGAACCGAGGATGTTCGCGGACACAGGATTGCTTCCGGCAAATCCGCTCGAACAACGTGGCAGCGTCCAGCGCCATGGGCGCCACCAGACCGAACCCGCTCACATAGACTTCTCGTGCCCGCATGAGAACTCCTACACCACTTCTTTGGTGTGAGTGGTGACAAACTGCTCAACCAATTGACGGGACACTTCATCGCCATCCGCCGGCACCAGACGTGCACTGCACGCGCCGCAGACCACTTGTTGGCGCTCGTTCAGAACCGCTTGGTGAGCGTTGCAATCCGGGCACGCTGCCGGCAGGTAGTTAAAGAGATTGCGGCACTGGTTGGCCCAGTTACGCACGGTGGTCGCAGCGAAGACCTGAGCCGGCTGCATGCCCGCTTTCAGTTGATCCGGGGTGTAGGCGCTGAGGCTTTGCTCAAGCAGGTGCTTGCCACTTTCGGTAATGCGACCGCTGGCGAGAAACTCGCTGGCATCCCCGCAAACCGCCACCGCATGGTCAAGCACGCTGGTTTTCGGCAGTGTGCAGCCATATTGGCGGCCCAGCTGGAAGCTCAGGTCGACGATGTCCAGCGAGTCGGCACCGAGGTCTTCGACGATGCTGCTGTTTTCTTCGATGTCATTCGCATCCATCACCAACAGCTGTGCGAGGATTTCGCGAGTGCTGGCAACGACATGTTCCAAGTCCAATGGATTGTTCATTTCTATCTCCCTATATGTCGTGACTACTTCATGAATTCGACTTATGAAAAGTAACTTTTCCCACAGCAACTTCTCACGCGGCGGGAATCTAAACTCTGCCCTTAAGGGGAGAGTCAACGAACTATTCAAGGTTTTTTTACAACTCGAAAAAAGTCTGCAACCCCCCACTGAAACCGCACCTCCTTGTTGCGGTGAGCGACTTATTTACTTAACAAAGACGGGGTATGGTGGGGCGCCCGCGGTATCAGGCAGGTTGACTATCGAAAGCAACTAAGGACGCAACGGAACAGACGTACTAAAAGTAAAAACCAGACAAGTAAAATAGTTATAACTTCATAGCCTTTGTTTTAGATCAATACTGCCGTTAATTGATTTTGCTGGAAGGTTTACGTCTCCATTCGTAAAACCTGGCAGCGTTTCTGGATATCTGCATGTCGAGCACAGACATCTGGGCCAAGGCACGGCGCTATAGGGTGCAGCTTCCGTTTGATCGCCTTGTCTGGAGCCGACACATGACCGCCCCTATCACCGTTCTACGCGACACTCATCCGCTGCCGGTACTCGATGCCTGCAAATGGGAAAAACTCGAAGGCGACCCGCACACCGTCAACCTCAACGCCTACACCAGCGAAGACGGCAGCAAGATCATGGGTACGTGGATCTGCACACCGGGCAAATGGCGCGTCGATTATGTGAAGTGGGAGTACTGCCATTTCCAGGAAGGCTACTGCGTGATTACTCCGGACGGCATGGCGCCGATTCATCTGCGCGCCGGCGATATTTTCGTGGTTGAGCCGGGGATGAAAGGCACGTGGGAAGTGGTCGAGACCGTGCGTAAATATTTCGTGTTTGCCTGATGCAAAAAAGCCGGGAGATCACCCGACGTGATTTCCCGGCAAACAATGTCTGATATACGCAAATCCCCTGTGGGAGCGAGCCTGCTCGCGAAAGCGGACCGTCAGTCACTTCCTTGTTGAAGCAACCGCCGTCATCGCGAGCAGGCTCGCTCCCGCAGTTTGTTCAGCGCTGCCCTTCAATTGCAGGCTTGCGATAGCTGTTGATGATCGCCGAGAAGTCTTTCCCGCCGTCACCGCGCTGGCTCATCGCCTGATACAACTGCTGCGCCACCGCGCCGAGCACCACCGGTTGGTGCGCCTGACGCGCTGCTTCGGTCGCCAACCCCAGATCCTTGAGCATCAGTTCCGCACCGAACCCACCGGTATAACCACGCGAGGCCGGCGCCGTTTCGACGATGCCCGGCCACGGGTTGTACATCTCCGAACTCCAGCAACGCCCGGTCGAGCTGTTGATGATCCCGGCCAGCACCGAGGTGTCGATGCCCAACGCATCGCCCAGCGCCATCGCTTCGCTGACACCGACCATCGAGATCGCCAGTAGCAGGTTGTTGCAGATCTTGGCGATCTGCCCGGTGCCGACTTCGCCGCAATGCACAATGTTGCGGCCCATTTGCGCCAGCACCGGTTGCAGGGTGGCGAACAGTTGCGGGGTGGCGCCGACCATGAAGGTCAGCGTCCCCGCCGTCGCGCCACCGGTGCCACCGGACACCGGCGCGTCGGCCATGGCCACGCCTTGTTTCGCCGCAGCGGCAGCCACATCGCGAGCGGTCTGCGGATCGATGGTGCTGCAATCCACCGCTGGCACACCTTGGCGGATGCCAGCCAGCACACCGTCCTCACCGAGCCAGACACTGCGCACATGCACCGCCGCCGGCAGCATGGTGATCACCAGTTCGGCATCTTCAGCAGCTTCACGGGCCGAAGCACGAATGCTGCCGCCCAGTTGCTCCAGTTCCGCCAGCACGGTTTTGTTCAGGTCGACCAGACTCAGCGAGTGGCCGGCCTTGATCAGGTTGCGTGCCATTGGCGCGCCCATATTGCCCAGACCGATAAATGCGATTTTCATGGTCGATTCCTCAGCGCAGGTTAATGGTGGTGTTTACGCCGTCGTTGACGCTGTCGTCATCGAACCAGCGCGCCGTGACCGTCTTGGTCTGCGTGTAGAACTGCACCACTTGTTTGCCGTACGGACCGAGGTCGCCGAGTTTCGAACCGCGCGAACCGGTGAAGCTGAAGAACGGTACCGGCACGGGGATAGGGATGTTGATGCCGACCTGGCCGACGTCGATTTCCGTCTGGAATTTACGCGCCGCCGCACCGCTCTGGGTGAACAGGCCAGTGCCATTGCCGAACGGGTTGGCGTTGACCAGCGCAATCGCCTGATCAAGGGTGTCGACTTCCAGCACCACCAGTACCGGGCCGAAGATTTCCTGGGTGTAGATCTGCATGTCGGTGGTCACGCCCGAGAACAGGGTCGGGCCGACAAAGTTGCCTTGCTCGTAGCCCGGCACCTTGATGTCGCGGCCGTCCAGTTCCAGCTTGGCGCCTTCCTTGATGCCGCTTTCGATCAGGTCGAGAATTCGCGCCTTGGCTTTCTTCGAGATCACCGGGCCGACGTCGGTGCCCGGCTCATTGCCGGCGTTGACGGTGAGTTTCTGCGCCAGCGCTTTCAAATCTGGCAGCCATTGTTTCGCCGCGCCGACCAGCACCACTACCGAGGTGGCCATGCAACGTTGCCCGGCGGCACCGAAACCGGCGCCGACCAGTGCATTCAGCGCCTGCTCGCGATTGGCATCGGCCAGCACCACGGCGTGGTTCTTCGCGCCCATCATCGATTGCACGCGTTTGCCGTGCTTGCCGGCCAGGTCATAAACGTGGGTGCCGACGGCCGTCGAACCGACGAAGGACACCGCTTTAATGTCCTTGTGCGTGCACAGGCCATCGACCACATCTTTACCACCATGAACCACGTTCAACACGCCCGCCGGAACGCCGGCCTCAATGGCCAACTCCACCAGCAACATGGTCGACAGCGGATCCTGCTCCGAAGGCTTCAAAACGAAAGTGTTGCCGCAAGCGATGGCCATCGGGAACATCCACAGCGGAATCATTGCCGGGAAGTTGAACGGGGTGATGCCGGCACACACGCCGATTGGCTGACGCAGGGTGTAGGTATCAACGCCGCCGGCGACGTTTTCAGCGAACTCGCCCATTTGCAGGCTGCCGATAGAGCACGCGTGCTCGACCACTTCCAGACCACGGAAAATATCGCCCTCGGCGTCGGCAATGGTTTTGCCCTGCTCGGCACTCAGGACGACGGCGATGCGTTTGGAGTGCTCGCGGATCAGCGCTTGCAGCTTGAGCATGATGCGCATGCGCGCGCCGATCGGAGTCAGTTTCCAGGTCTGGAAAGCACGCTGGGCGGCGCTGACGGCGGCATCGACTTCAGCGGCGGTGGCAAACGGCACTTTGGCCAGCACTTGTTGGGTGGCCGGGTTGACGATGTCGTGCCATTCGGTGGTCTGCGACTCGACCCACTCGCCGTCGATCAGTAGTTTGACCTTCTGCAGCGTGGTGTCGTTGGGCGTAAGCGATGCGTTCATGCTGGTCTCCGAAACTTGTTTTTATCGTAGGAGCCAAGGCGAAGGGTTCGCCTTGAGATGAGGCGTGTGTCACGAATTGGTTGTCGGACTGTTTTTGGAGTATAGATGTGCAAACTTCTAATAAGAACGCACATATAAGCCCGTCCATCATGCAAAAAAACATCACCTCCCTCGGTTCGCTGAACTGGGACGACCTCAAGTTTTTCCTCGAAGTCGCCCGCACCCGCAAGGCCAGCACTGCTGCCAAACGGCTGGCTGTCGACTACACCACGGTGTCGCGGCGGATCAGTTCGCTGGAAGCGGCACTCGGCACGCTGTTGTTTGAAAAGTCGCGGACCAGCGGCTTCGTCCTGACCAGCGAAGGCCAGCGCTTGCTCGGTTATGCCGAGTCGATTGAAAGCACATTGCACATGGCCTGCGAGCAGGTATCCGGCTCTGGCGTGGCACTCTCCGGGCACGTGCGCATGGGTTGTACCGAAGGCTTCGGCAGTTTTTTCATCACCCCGCAGTTGAGCCATTTCGTCGACGCCTACCCGGCGATCTCGGTGGACATCCTGCCACTGCCGCACTTCATCAGCCTGTCCAAGCGCGAGGCCGATATCGTCATTGCCCTGGAACGCCCGGAGCATGGACCGTACGTCTGCTGCAAATTATGCGACTACCGTTTGCAGCTCTACGCAACCCAGGACTATCTGGACAAACACCCACCAATCCGCCGCCCGGCCGATTTGAGCAAGCATCAATTCATCAGTTATGTGGATGACCTGGCGTTCAGCTCGGAGCTGCTGTACCTGGCGAACGTGTTGCCGGGCGCCAGCGCGCATTTGCGCAGCACCAGCGTGATCGCGCAGTTCGTCGCCGCACAGCAGGGGCGTTCTCTGGCGATTCTGCCGTGCTTCCTCGCCGCACAGGATCCGCGCCTGCTACCGGTATTGCCGGAGGACATCGACATCACCCGGCAGTTCTGGATGTACTGCCGGGAGGATCTGCGCAAGTTGAAACGGATCACCCTGTTGTGGGATTACATCCGTGAGGTGACTGAGCGAAATCAGGATCTGTTGATGGGCAAGACGCGCGAAATGCAGTTCGCCGATTAGTCGGCGCTGACCACAATCGAGACCCGGCGGTTTTCCGTACGACCGGCTGCCGTATCGTTGGACGCCACCGGCTCTTTGCTGCCCAGGCCCTGCAGCTGGATGTTCTCGTCCTTCATGCCGACTGTGCGCAGGACGTTGGCGACACTTTTCGCACGGCGCAGGGACAGTTGCTGGTTGTAGGTTTCCTTGCCCGATGCGTCAGTGTGGCCATCGACCCGCACGCGCTCGATACCGACGCCCAGCAATGCCTTGCCGATGCGTTCAACGATCTCGGTGCTTTGCGTGTTCAGGCTTTCGACGTCGCTGCCAAACAGCACTTTGCCGGACAGGCCAAACTCCCAGCCCTCGTCGGTCAGTTCAAAGCCCTGTTGTTTGAGCACGGCGACTTGCGCCGGGGTCAGGCCTTTTTGCGGGGCGGTCTGGCAACCGGTCAGGGCCAGTACGGCCATCAACAGCACAGCGTAAAAAGATCGAATGGTCAGTGTGGACACGAGAGTCAGCTCCTGGTTTGCACGGAATCGACCGGGTGCTCCGCCCCGGCCGTGAATTGGGCGCCGCGCGACAGGCGCTTGGCTTGATACATCGCCGCATCGGCGGCATCGAGCAAGGCCCCCGGCGTAGCACCATGATCGGGAAAAACCGCAATGCCGATACTGAGCGAGGTCACCACACTGGTGTCGCCCGGCAACGCGATGGGCATGTCCATGCTGGCGAGGATCTTGTCGGCAATCCGCTCGGCATCTTCGACCTTGTGCAGCGGCGTGAGCAGCACAGCGAACTCGTCACCGCCCAGCCGCGCCACCAGATCCTCTTCGCGCAATTGCGCACGGACGCGGTTGGCCACGGCCACCAACACCGCATCACCGGCGGCGTGGCCGAAGTTGTCGTTGATGCCTTTGAAACGGTCACTGTCGAGAAACAACACGGCCACGCGCTCATCGTGTTTGCCGGCATTGCGCAACGCGCGGATCAACCGCCCTTCGAAAAAGGCGCGGTTTGGCAAACCGGTCAGGCTGTCGTGACTGGCTTGGTGAGCGAGGGTTTCATTTTCGTTTTGCAGATGGGTTTGCCACGACTCCAGTTCGTCGAGCAAGGCGTTGAAGTCATTGCCGAGGTTGTCGAGTTCGGCGATCTTCGCCGGCGGCACGCGGCGGTCCAGCGCGCGTTCACTGCGTGCGGCGTGGGCGACGGCGGCCAGGCTGCGCAGGGGGCCGGTGATGCCGCGTAACTGGCGCCGCGCCAGGTAGAGCGCGACCCAGGCGCTGATCGCGGTACAGAGGATGATCCCCGCCAGACCACTGAGCAGAAAGCGCATCAGGCTACCGCCATGACCCGTGAGCAATACGCGACCGATTTCACGGTCCTGATGCTCGATCGGCAGGCTGATGGGTTTCTCCAGGACGGCGCGGGTGATCTGCATTTCCAGCTCAGAGAACAAGCCGTTTTCCGGTCGCTGCCAATGCGCGAGCAGTTGTCCCTGGCTGTCCAGCACCTGGGCATCAGCGACCTCTTCGGCGGAAGCAATCAGCGCCAGCGATTCGTTGGCGGCCGTCTTGTCGTTGAACACCACCGCAGCTTCCACGGTGTAGCTGATCGAACGGGCGATCAAGTGCAGGTTATGGTCGGCGTAAACCCGTAACGCCAATACACCGAGCAATGTCAGCGAAACACTGGCCATCGCCACGCCCACCAGCGCAACAATCAAATGCCCTCGGCCGATGACCGACCCCAACGTCGGGCGTTTTTCCGCTCGGAACAGTTTCATGGCGCCGCCGGTTTGCGACGCGACAATTGCAGCACGCTTGGATGAATACGCACGCCGCTGCGGGCAACAGAGTCGAGGTTGACCTCGAAAGACACCTGTTCATCGCCAACGCGTAGACAGAACAGACTGCCGACCGTGCACTGATCGCCGCCTTCGCTGATGCTCAGCACCGGATGACCGATCAGCGAAGCGAACAAGCGAGCGCGTTCATCCACCGTGAGTTTGCCGATGTACACCGCATCGCAGTCGCTGACGATGGCCGGGTTGTCGGCCAGCAGGCGACGTACGGTCACCGGCCGGCCGGTGGCTTGAGTGGTGCCTTTGACCAGATCATCGGTGTATTCGGTGGGGCCGACGATGCACAAGCGCAATTGCGCCGGTTCCACCGGCCAGCGCGCGTAGCTGAGAATGCCAAGAACAACCTGAGTCACAGATTTGGCCCGTTGTTCGGCCATGCCCGTCGGCGCTTGAGACTGTGCGACAGCCGCACCCGTCAACAACCAGAGCAGACCGACAAGCAACGCGTGCTTGCAGACAACTACGCGCTCTGTCGCCCAGACAGACACCTTCATGCAGGGATTCTCTTGGATCGTAGCGAAATGATGCCGCAACGATAGCACAGCACTGGAACGCCAGCGAGACAGCGACCCCTGACCGGTCGGTCAGTAATCGCCGTCAATCGTCTGGATTTTCACCCCCAAGGCACGGCGCCCTCTTCCAGTTCCAGCATCAGCCCACTCAGGCGTTTGACCTTGCGCTGCACTGCCTCCTCGAACACCCCCGGGCGGGATTCGATCAGGGTGAACCAGTGCTTGGCGCGGGTGATGCCGGTGTAGATCAATTCTTTGGTCAGCACCGGGTTCAAGGCATCCGGCAGGATCAGCGCCGTGTGGGCAAACTCCGAGCCCCGGGACTTGTGTACCGTCATGGCGTAGACGGTTTCAACGTCGTTCAGGCGGCTGGGCAGTACAAAGCGCACGCCGCCCTGGCCGTCGTTGCGCGGGAACGCCACGCGCAATACCGGTTTCCCCGCGTCCGGCCCTTCGCGCTCGGGCAGCTTGAGAGCGATCCCGATGTCGCCGTTCATCAAGCCCAGACCGTAATCGTTGCGAGTCATCAGAACCGGACGGCCTTCGTACCATTGCTGATCGTTTTCAATCAGACGTGCTTTGAGCAATGCGGCGGTGATGCGTTGATTCAGGCCTTCGACACCCCATGGCCCTTTGCGCACGGCGCACAGCAACTGGAAAGTGTCGAAAGCTTGCAAGACTTCGCGGGCCCAAACGACCCAGTCCGGATGTTCGAGGGGCCGAGCCGAGGGTGGGCGCTGGTCACGCAGCACACTCAGATAATGGCGGTAACCCTGCGGGCCGTCGCCGTGCCCTTCCAGCAGCAGGCGCTCCAGCTTGTGATCCTGTTCGCCCTTGAGCGGCAACGAATACACGTCGTCATAGTGTCCGGCGGTGAGCAACTGACGCGCTTCATCCGGCAACTGTTGATTGACCCGACGCGCGAGCTGACCGATCCCGCTGCCCTCGCCGAAGCGCCGGGAGTGGCGCAGCATGACCACCTGCTGGGCCAGCGGGTGGGCGCCTTCGACGTCTTCATGCAAGCCGCTGCCCTGCAACGACTCACCGCTGACCGACTCCAGCCACTGTCGGGTCTGCGGGCTGTACCAGCCACCCTCGGCGTCACGGCACAAATCCCCCAGCACAGCGCCCGCCTCCACAGAGGCCAGTTGGTCCTTGTCGCCCAACAGAACCAGGCGTGCATGGGGTGGCAAGGCATCGAGCAGATTGGCCATCATTTCCAGGTCGATCATCGAGGCTTCGTCGACCACCAGCACATCCAGTGGCAAGCGATTGCCGGCGTGGTGGCGGAAATGGCGGGTGCCGGGACGGCTGCCCAGCAGGCGATGCACGGTGGTGACGTCACAAGGAATCTTCGCCCGCACCTCTTCGGTAACTTTCAGCGACTGCACCTGCTGGCTGATGGACTCGGTCAACCGCGCCGCGGCCTTGCCTGTCGGTGCCGCCAGACGAATCCGCAGCGGATGACCGGTAGCGACTGCGGGTGCTTGCAGCAGGGCCAGCAAACGCACGACCGTAGTGGTTTTGCCGGTCCCCGGCCCCCCGGTGACGATGCTGAAGGCACCACGAGTCGCAATGGCGCAGGCGAGTTTCTGCCAGTCGATCACCTCACCCGTTCTCGCTGATCCGAACAGTTCGTTCAAGCGCTGCGGCAGATCGTCCGGTGTTGGTTCGACTTGCTGCAGGCGCTCGCGCAATGCCGTATCAATGCGCCGTTCGTAGGTCCAGTAGCGTCGCAGATACAGACGTTTGCCCGACAAGACCAGCGGGCGTTGCTGTGCGAAATCGCTGGTATCCGCCGCCAGCGCGACCAAAGAGCTGCCGGCCAAAACCTTGCACCAGTGAGCACCGTCGAGCGCCTCAAGCAATTGCGACGGCAGCAACAGCACACCGCCTTGCACGTCGCCTTCGGGGGGCAGCGACAGCGCGAAGTCAGGAGCCTTCAGGGTTTCGTACAGATCAAGACAGACATGACCGTGGCCCAGTTGATGGCTGGTCAGGGCGGCAGCCAGCAGCACCAGCGGATCGGTGTCGCGCTCAAGTTCGTGCAGGAACGCGACGAACGCTTTGTCCAGCGCACGCAGCCAGCCACGCTCGACCCAACGAGTCAGCAATATCAACAGGTCATCGGCGCGAGTCAGCGGCGAAAGCCTCGACAGGCTGTCGGCTGCCAACGGCGTGGGGAGCAAATCGGCAAAGGTGCGGCTCATAGCAGGACTCCCTGTTCCCAGGCGGGTTCGGACTTGGGTTCAGGTTTTCCTTGAAACATACGGTCGAGACGCTCGATCAGTTCACGGGGTGGACGGGCGAAATACACACCACGACTGTCAGCACGCGTGCCACGCAGGAACAGATACAACGCGCCGCCGACATGTCGGTCGTAATCGTAATCAGGCAGCCGCGCCTTGAGCTGGCGATGCAACGCCAGCAGGTACAACACGTATTGCAGGTCATAGCGGTTGTCGAGGATTGACTGTTCCATGGCCTGCTCGGTGTAGGCCTGATCATCCACACCTAGCCAGTTGGATTTGTAGTCCGCCACGTAATAACGGCCATCGTGTTCAAAGGTCAGGTCGATGAAGCCTTTGAACATGCCGTTGAGTTGCACCGGTTCGGCTGCCACGCGGGCCACGCCCCGATGCGTATGCTGACGCACCAGTTCGTCGAGTTTGACTACATCGACTTTATGGCTGGCGAACCAGAACTCCATCTCGACCCGATACTGCTTCAGTTGTTCGAGTACAACCGGTGGCTGCCCGCCGGCAATCGGCAGTGGCGATTTGAGCAAATGCTGCAACCAGTCACTCAAGGTGGTGATCCAACCCTCCCAACCGCGCAGGTTGCAGCGTCGGGCAATCGCATCCTCCAGCGCCTCGCGGGAAACGGCAAAGCCGTCATCTCCGGCCCATTCCAGCAAACCGTGGAGAAACGTTCCGGGATTGGGGCCGCGCGGAAAGCGGTGAATATCGGCACCGCCGGCAATGATTTCCCGTGGAGCATCGGGGTCGAGGCGTTCGTCATCAAACAGCTTTTGCGCTTGCGGGCTGTCCGGTGCTTCATCGCTGCCGCCACTCAACACGTCGCTGATGCGCAGAGCGCTGTAGGAGGCGATCCACCAGTTTTCGCTGGCCTTGCGCTTGGGCAACAGTGTGGCACTCAGCACGGCGTCATTGCGTGGCGGCTGGTAATGCTCGTCAGTGGGTTGGGGCATTTCATCGATATGGATAGCCGGGCAATCCTGTTGCAGATCTTGCAGCCAGCGTTTCAGTTCGCTGGACTCACCAAGCGATGCGCCACCACCAAGCAGATAACCCAGCGCCGAGAGGTGCAGCACCGAGCTGTTGTTATTGCCCCGTTTGAGATCCGTCACGCCCAACCAGCAGGCATGTTGTGCGCGAGTCAACGCAACGTAGAGCAAGCGCAAGTCTTCGGCCAACCGCTCATCGTCCGCTTGCGCTACCAACTCGGCAGTTGATTTCAAACTCATCTGAGCCTTGCCCTCTGCATCGTGGTAATGCAGTGGCAGGCGACTGCCATCCACGGGTTTTGCCGAACAAATGAACGGCAAGAACACCAATGGATATTCCAGGCCTTTGGACTTGTGGATGGTCACGACCTTGACCAATTGCTCATCACTTTCCAGACGCAGAATCTGCTCTTCGCCGGCCTGGCCAGACACTGCCAGCAGTTCAGCCAGATGGCGAATCAGCGCTTGTTCACCGTCCAGCTCCGCTGCTGCTTGCTGCATCAATTCCGACAGGTGCAAAAGGTTGGTCAGGACACGCTCGCCATCGGTGCGCGTCATCAAGGTTTGCGGCAGATGGAAGTCGTGCAGCAGGCGGCGCAACATCGGCAGCACGCCTTGCTTGCGCCATAGCTCGCGATAGCCACGGAACTGCATGACCCGGGTTTCCCAGACCAGTTCGTCCTGGTTCAGACGTTCCAGTTCGGCCAATGGCAGGTTCAGGGTGATGCAGGCCAATGCCGCTTTCAGGGAGCGTTCGACATCCGGCTCGGCACAGGCCTTGAGCCAGGACAACAGGTCGTGGGCTTCTTGTGCCGCGAATACCGAATCCTTGTCCGACAGGTAAACGCTGCGAACGCCACGGGCGGCGAGTTCTCCGCGCACGGCCTGGGCTTCTTTGCCGTCGCGCACGAGAATCGCGATGTCGGACGGCCTCAGGCCTCTGAAATCTTTGCCGTCCTGAATGAACCCTGCGCTAGCGTTTTGCCCACCATTGAGCAGCGAGGTGATTTCGCTGGCGCACGCTGCCGCCAACTGCTGACGATAGACCGCACCTGACAGTGGCTGGTCGGTGGACAAGTGCCAGACATTCAACGCCGCGACAGCTTGCCCGGCAACTTGCAGCTGTTCCTTGCGACCTTGAGATTCGACGGGGAGGAACGGCACCGGGTTGTCGCCGTTTTTCTCGCGGAACAAAAACGCCCCGCGGCCCTGCTCTCGGGACTCGGCGTGTGCGAAAACATGATTGACCGCGTTGACCATGCCGTGGCTGGAACGGAAGTTGGTGCCCAGCGTATGCAGCCGGCCAGTGGTGGCCTGACGCGCGCGCAGGTAGGTATAGATGTCTGCACCACGGAAAGCGTAGATCGCCTGCTTCGGATCACCAATCAGGAACAGGCCGGTCTCAGGACTGTTGTCTTCGATGCGATAGATACTTTCGAAGATTCGGTACTGCACCGGGTCGGTGTCCTGAAACTCATCGATCAGCGCGACCGGGAACTGCTCGCGAATCAACGTCGCAAGACGTTCGCCTCCGTCGGATTGCAGAGCGGCATCCAGGCGCAACAACATGTCGTCGAAGCCCATCTCGGCGCGACGCCGCTTCTCTTCTTCAAAGCGCGCGCCTACCCATTTGGCGGCATGTTGCAGCACTGCGGCATCAGGGGTTGGCAATGCATCGAGACTCGACTTGAGCTTCGGCATCGCGTCCAGGCCGGGGTGACTGGGAGCATGGCCTTTCCACGCTTCGGCCATCCCGTCGGGAGTCAGTCGGGTGAAACCAGTGCCGATATCCAGTTGTTCCAGGGACTCATCTTCGGCCCATGCCTTGAGCTTTTCGAAC
This sequence comes from Pseudomonas sp. H1_D05, assembly GCF_054682705.1. Classification (NCBI taxonomy): domain Bacteria; kingdom Pseudomonadati; phylum Pseudomonadota; class Gammaproteobacteria; order Pseudomonadales; family Pseudomonadaceae; genus Pseudomonas; species Pseudomonas sp. H1_D05. The sequence goes on along the minus strand of NZ_CP162825.1, from coordinate 2,695,386 downwards.
CACGGTTCGAAGTAACGCGCCTGCATCTTGCGACCGTCGACAGTTTTGCTCGCAACACCTTGATGACAGATGGCGAGCAATTCGTCTGCCCACTGACGCCATGGCATTTTCAGCTCGATCAGCGCGGCACGGCGTTCTTGCAGACATTCATCGATCAGCTCCGCAGGCGCCTTGCCCTCGTCGCTGTCACGCTCGCTGGCGAACAGGCCGCGCACGCGAGGCAACAACGCCGCCGGCCCACCCCAATTGCTGCGAACCCAATTCAAGGCATCGCCCTGCATCGGGTAACAGAACAGCCGCCAGTAATCGCGCAGCACTTCGCCGAGCAACTCGCTGTGATCGGTTTCCAGGGATTGGGTGAACAAGCTGCCGCTGTCGAACGCATGCTCACGCAGCATGCGCTGACACCAACTGTGGATCGTCGAGACAGCTGCCTCGTCCATCCATTGCGCGGCGACATCGAGGCGGTTGGCGCAACCGGGCCATTGTGGGGAGTCGAATTGATCACGCAATTCGGCGATCAGCGCGTCGGGCGCAGGCGTTTCGTCACGAAAGAATCGCGCGGCCTCAGCCAGACGCGTGCGTATGCGCTCACGCAGTTCCTTGGTCGCGGCATCGGTGAAGGTCACCACGAGAATCTGTGGTGGCAACAATTCTCGGCCGAATCCACTCGCCTCGTCACCATGCCCGAGGATAAGCCGCAGATACAAAGCCGAAATGGTAAAGGTTTTACCGGTACCGGCACTGGCTTCGATCAACTGGCTGCCCTGTAGCGGGAATGCCAGTGCGAGGGGTGTCTTGGTAATCATGCGCGAGCCCCTTCGGTGGACAGCGAACGCCAGGGCGCTTCAAACAACGGGCGATACAAGGCGTCACACCAACCGGAGAACGTCTCTTCGGCAAGCAATGCGTCAAAATCGGCAAATTGCCGTGACAACGCAGGGCTCTCGCGGCGCTCGCCTTCGCTGGTCTGCCCGTCACCTTCATAGGCTTTACGCGCGGCCGCTTCGGCCTTCAGCGGGTCGCTCTGAGCGAGCCACGCGAAGGCAGTTTTTACCGCGATCGGCAGTGGCTGACGCATCCCGGCCTGCCAGGCGAGGAGCAAATCGCCGAGGAAACGTACCGCTCGATCCGGCTCCATCGGTTCAAGCAGCAGCGTGTCATCGCTGGCCACCAATGCGGTGCTCAGGGAAAGTCCACTGGCGCAGGCCACCAGATGATTGACCCAGGGTTTGATCAGACGATGCCATTTACGGCTTTTTATCGAGCCAATGCTGTTGGGAATGGTCGTGACCGACAACAGGCCTCCGTCAGCACGCTGATGCAAACCGGCGAGCCAGCCTTCGAGTCGCAAGCCCTGTAATTCAAGGTTGACCGGCGTGGCACTGCTCAACGGGGTCGGCCACAGTGTCAGCAGTTGCTGATAACGCTGCAGTAGATCCGGCAGAGGTTCGATCAGCTCTCGCTGCAGGCACTCGCCAAACCCTGCCATTGGCAACAGACCGCTGTTTTGCAGACGTCGTGCCTGGGCAGTCAGCGCCTGTTCGACATTGTCCGGTTGCCTGAGAGCAGCTTCGAGCAGGCTGTCGCTGAGCGTGTAACGCTGCAATGCGTCCAGCACGAAGGGCTCTTCATCGGCCAGGGGGGCTTCGGCCGCTTCGAAATACACCTTGAGACGTTGGGTAAAAAAGTGCCGGACCGGGTTGCGCAAAAAGTCCTGCAACAACGCCAGGCTCAGCGGCTCATCTTGTACATAAGGCGTCAGCACCTGCGCTTCGTTTTGAGACTCATGCTGTTGATGCAGAACCTGCCATTCGCTGGCATAGCTGAAGAGTTGATCGCCCTCATGAAAATAGCGCGCACTGAACGGCTGCAGCGGGTGCTCTTGCGTCATGGCACTCAGCAGATCGCGGTTTTCATCGAGCAATCGCCAACCGCTGGCGAGGTGATCGCGCAGTTGGCCAATCAACACGGAGGCTGGTCGCTCACTGTTGTCGCGGATGCTGCGTCCCACCCAACTGATGTACAGCTGATTGCGCGCCGACAAAAGCGCCTCAAGCAAAAGATAACGGTCATCTTCACGTCGTGAGCGATCTCCCGGACGGTAGTCGCTGCCCATGAGGTCGAAGTCCAGCGGCGGCTGTGCGCGTGGATAGTCGCCGTCGTTCATTCCCAGCAGGCAGACCAGTTTGAACGGTATGGCACGCATGGGCATCAGCGTACAAAAATTCACGGCACCGGCCAGAAAACGCTGAGACAAACGCCCTTGGTCCAGGCCGGCGAGCCATGCTTCACGAACCACGGTCAGTGGTAGCTCATCCGCCAGACCTACGGCGTCACAGGTTTCCAGCCAGGTTTCGCGCAGCTCTTCGAGTTGGGTCAACAAGTAGTCGTCATGCTCGTTACTGGCCTTGAAGAACAGTTGCATCAGGGCCTGCAAACGGTATCCCCACTCCTTGGGTTGAGCGGGTTGGGTGAGCTGTTGATGGGCGAGTTCCAGCGCATCGAGCAGAGCCACCAACGGCCCGATCAGTGCGGCGTCGAGTCCGCCAATCTCATCGTAGGGTTCAATCCCTTCACATGCATTGGCACTGCCGACGGCGTAGCCTAGAAGCATGCGACGCAGGCCGAAATGCCAACTGTTTTGCTCAAGCTCGTCGGGTAAACCCAGACCCGCTCGCTGCTCGGCACTCATGCCCCAACGCACGCCCGCGCCTTCGATCCAGCGATGCAGTGTCGGCAGGTCGCGCTCTTCTACACCAAAGCGAGCGCGGAGTGCGGGAACGTCGAGCAGGTCGAGAATTTCACTGACCGGGAAACGACTGTCGGGAAGCTTGAGCAGGTGTTCGACCGCGATCAGCAGTGGATCACGGCCACGTTGTCCCTGGTCCGCCAATGTGAAGGGGATAAACCGCGAATCATGCCGGTCAAGCTGACCAAAAACCGCGCGGATATGCGGGGCATAGCTATCGACGTCAGGCACCATGACGATCACATCGCGCGGACGCAGATCCGGATTGGCACTGAAGCGTGCCAGGAGCTGGTCATGCAGTATTTCGACTTCACGTTGAGCGCTGTGGGCAATATGAAAGCGGATCGACTCGTCCTGTGCCAGATCGACAGCAGGCCAGTGCTCACGGGTTTCATTGAGTGGGCGCAACTCCAGGATATCGTCCTGTAGTTGATTGAGCAGATTGTGCGGCTGAGTTTCGCTGAACAGGTCTATGCGGCCGTCGCGAAAAGCCGCCCGATAGCTATTGGGATCGTCATAACTGTCGAGCAGGTTGATGTAGTCCCGGCCCTGTTTGCCCCACGCAGCCAACAATGGATGGGCGTGTTGATGCAGTGTTTCAGGATCCAGCACTGCTGGCATTCCGGTCTTGCGCGATTGCCGTTTGTATTGATGCCGCAGCAGATCCTTGTCGGCGACGATATCGGCCCAATGGTGGCGGCACGGGTTGTGTACACACAGCAGAACCTGACTGAAACGTGCGAGCCCGGCCAGCGCTTCAAGCACTTGGGCTGGCAGCGAAGAAATCCCGAAAACGATCACTCGCGAAGGCAATCCCGCAGGTGCTTCGTTGAGGTTATTGATGCGTTCGAGAAACCGTTGATGGACGCCAGCACGACTCTGCGCCATGCCCTGTTCGCCTACGTCATCCAGCAGCGCGCGCCACAGTTCTGCCTGCCAGCAACTGGTCGGGGGCAGTGGTTTTACTTCACCTCTGACCGTGCGCAATTGATGCCGGCCTTCGGCCCAGTCTTCCAGCCAGTCGGCCCGGTACACCTGATATTGGTCGAACAGATCCGCCAAGCGTTCGGACAATTGATAGCGCTTGCGCAGGTCGGTGTCATGGGTAAGGAAGCGTTGCAACGGCTCGAAATGCGGGCGATCAATCACCTGTGGCAGCAGACGCATAAGGCGCCAGGTCAGCGGGGCCTTATCGAGCAGGGATTTGGGAGGAATTTCATCTCGACCCAATACCATGCGGTAAAGCTGCCACATGAAACTGCCCGGCAGTTGCACATCTATCGCGGCAGCAATACCGCAACCTCCGAGATCGTCGTCCTCTGGATCTTCAGCCAAGGCCAATTTGAGCCACTGGGCAATACCGTTGCTCTGCACCAGAGCGATTTCGTTTTCCAGCGGGGCCAGTGGATAGCGCCGCATTATGCTGATCACAAGGCTGCGCAGTTCGTCCAGACTATTGCTCTGGACCACCATGAATGCAGCGTTGAGGGACTGGGCGTCCGGCATAAGGGTTTCCTTGGAGAAGTACAAAAGCCAGGGCAGAACCTTAGCATTGTCGACAGGGTATGACAGCCGGACGACATCCTTGAATGCTGTACGAACTTTCCTGCGGGCAAAACAAAACCCCAACTGCTTTCGCAATTGGGGTTTCGGAATTTAATCTTGACGATGACCTACTCTCACATGGGGAAACCCCACACTACCATCGGCGATGCATCGTTTCACTGCTGAGTTCGGGATGGGATCAGGTGGTTCCAACGCTCTATGGTCGTCAAGAAATTCGGGTACTGACTCGTGACCAGATGGCCTCGCTTCAGCAAATTGGGTATGTGACAGCTTTCGGTGTTTTGTGAACATCGAACTTTCGGTTCGTTTCGTCTTCACACACCGCAATCTGGTCTCTTCGACGCAAATTGCTTGGGTGTTATATGGTCAAGCCTCACGGGCAATTAGTATTGGTTAGCTCAACGCCTCACAGCGCTTACACACCCAACCTATCAACGTCGTAGTCTTCGACGGCCCTTCAGGGAACTCAAGGTTCCAGTGAGATCTCATCTTGAGGCAAGTTTCCCGCTTAGATGCTTTCAGCGGTTATCTTTCCCGAACATAGCTACCCGGCAATGCCACTGGCGTGACAACCGGAACACCAGAGGTTCGTCCACTCCGGTCCTCTCGTACTAGGAGCAGCCCCTCTCAAATCTCAAACGTCCACGGCAGATAGGGACCGAACTGTCTCACGACGTTCTAAACCCAGCTCGCGTACCACTTTAAATGGCGAACAGCCATACCCTTGGGACCGGCTTCAGCCCCAGGATGTGATGAGCCGACATCGAGGTGCCAAACACCGCCGTCGATATGAACTCTTGGGCGGTATCAGCCTGTTATCCCCGGAGTACCTTTTATCCGTTGAGCGATGGCCCTTCCATACAGAACCACCGGATCACTAAGACCTACTTTCGTACCTGCTCGACGTGTCTGTCTCGCAGTCAAGCGCGCTTTTGCCTTTATACTCTACGACCGATTTCCGACCGGTCTGAGCGCACCTTCGTACTCCTCCGTTACTCTTTAGGAGGAGACCGCCCCAGTCAAACTACCCACCATACACTGTCCTCGATCCGGATAACGGACCTGAGTTAGAACCTCAAAGTTGCCAGGGTGGTATTTCAAGGATGGCTCCACGCGAACTGGCGTCCACGCTTCAAAGCCTCCCACCTATCCTACACAAGCAAATTCAAAGTCCAGTGCAAAGCTATAGTAAAGGTTCACGGGGTCTTTCCGTCTAGCCGCGGATACACTGCATCTTCACAGCGATTTCAATTTCACTGAGTCTCGGGTGGAGACAGCGCCGCCATCGTTACGCCATTCGTGCAGGTCGGAACTTACCCGACAAGGAATTTCGCTACCTTAGGACCGTTATAGTTACGGCCGCCGTTTACCGGGGCTTCGATCAAGAGCTTCGCGTTAGCTAACCCCATCAATTAACCTTCCGGCACCGGGCAGGCGTCACACCCTATACGTCCACTTTCGTGTTTGCAGAGTGCTGTGTTTTTAATAAACAGTCGCAGCGGCCTGGTATCTTCGACCGGCATGAGCTTACGGAGCAAGTCCTTCACCCTCACCGGCGCACCTTCTCCCGAAGTTACGGTGCCATTTTGCCTAGTTCCTTCACCCGAGTTCTCTCAAGCGCCTTGGTATTCTCTACCCAACCACCTGTGTCGGTTTGGGGTACGGTTCCTGGTTACCTGAAGCTTAGAAGCTTTTCTTGGAAGCATGGCATCAACCACTTCGTGTTCTAAAAGAACACTCGTCATCAGCTCTCGGCCTTAAGATCCCGGATTTACCTAAGATCTCAGCCTACCACCTTAAACTTGGACAACCAACGCCAAGCTGGCCTAGCCTTCTCCGTCCCTCCATCGCAATAACCAGAAGTACAGGAATATTAACCTGTTTTCCATCGACTACGCTTTTCAGCCTCGCCTTAGGGACCGACTAACCCTGCGTCGATTAACGTTGCGCAGGAAACCTTGGTCTTTCGGCGTGGGTGTTTTTCACACCCATTGTCGTTACTCATGTCAGCATTCGCACTTCTGATACCTCCAGCAAGCTTCTCAACTCACCTTCACAGGCTTACAGAACGCTCCTCTACCGCATCACCCGAAGGTGATACCCGTAGCTTCGGTGTATGGTTTGAGCCCCGTTACATCTTCCGCGCAGGCCGACTCGACTAGTGAGCTATTACGCTTTCTTTAAAGGGTGGCTGCTTCTAAGCCAACCTCCTAGCTGTCTAAGCCTTCCCACATCGTTTCCCACTTAACCATAACTTTGGGACCTTAGCTGACGGTCTGGGTTGTTTCCCTTTTCACGACGGACGTTAGCACCCGCCGTGTGTCTCCCATGCTCGGCACTTGTAGGTATTCGGAGTTTGCATCGGTTTGGTAAGTCGGGATGACCCCCTAGCCGAAACAGTGCTCTACCCCCTACAGTGATACATGAGGCGCTACCTAAATAGCTTTCGAGGAGAACCAGCTATCTCCGAGCTTGATTAGCCTTTCACTCCGATCCACAGGTCATCCGCTAACTTTTCAACGGTAGTCGGTTCGGTCCTCCAGTTAGTGTTACCCAACCTTCAACCTGCCCATGGATAGATCGCCCGGTTTCGGGTCTATTCCCAGCGACTAGACGCCCTATTAAGACTCGCTTTCGCTACGCCTCCCCTATTCGGTTAAGCTCGCCACTGAAAATAAGTCGCTGACCCATTATACAAAAGGTACGCAGTCACAGAACAAAGTCTGCTCCCACTGCTTGTACGCATACGGTTTCAGGATCTATTTCACTCCCCTCTCCGGGGTTCTTTTCGCCTTTCCCTCACGGTACTAGTTCACTATCGGTCAGTCAGTAGTATTTAGCCTTGGAGGATGGTCCCCCCATATTCAGACAAAGTTTCTCGTGCTCCGTCCTACTCGATTTCATGACTAAGAGATTTTCGCGTACAGGGCTATCACCCACTATGGCCGCACTTTCCAGAGCGTTCCGCTAATCTCAAAGCCACTTAAGGGCTAGTCCCCGTTCGCTCGCCACTACTAAGGGAATCTCGGTTGATTTCTTTTCCTCAGGGTACTTAGATGTTTCAGTTCCCCTGGTTCGCCTCTTGCACCTATGTATTCAGTACAAGATAACCATCTTATGATGGCTGGGTTCCCCCCATTCAGACATCTCCGGATCAAAGTCTGTTTGCCGACTCCCCGAAGCTTTTCGCAGGCTACCACGTCTTTCATCGCCTCTGACTGCCAAGGCATCCACCGTATGCGCTTCTTCACTTGACCATATAACCCCAAGCAATCTGGTTATACTGTGAAGACGACATTCGCCGAAAATTCGAATTTCTCAATTAAGAGAACTCACAAATTTTACCTTAGCCTGATCCGTTACCAGTGAAAGTAACGTTCAGTCTATCTTTCTATCACATACCCAAATTTTTAAAGAACGAACTAGTCAAAGACTAGAAATCAACATTCATCATCATCTTGATGGAATGCTCATTTCTAAGCTTTATACAAGAGAAGCAGTAGTGGTGGAGCCAAACGGGATCGAACCGTTGACCTCCTGCGTGCAAGGCAGGCGCTCTCCCAGCTGA
>NZ_CP162825.1:1980000-2685000 GCF_054682705.1 Pseudomonas sp. H1_D05 | reverse complement strand
GCCAACCATGCCGACTTCAATCTCGTCGCAGAACAGACGCGCCGCTTCACCGTCACGGGTGAAGATGCAGGTGCCGTTGCCGTATTCGTGATCGTTGATCAGTTGCATTGCCTCTTCCAGGCTGTTCACGCGAACGATGCACAGTACCGGGCCGAAGATCTCTTCTTTATAGATACGCATCTCTGGGGTGACGTTGTCGAACAGGCAGCCACCGAGAAAGAAGCCTTCTTCATGACCGGCCACGCTGAAACCACGACCGTCGACCACCAGGGTCGCGCCCGCCGCCACGCCGTCGTCAACGTAACCGCTGACTTTGTCGCGCGCCTGACCGGTCACCAGTGGCCCCATGTCCAGACCGCACGAAGTGCCGGCACCGATTTTCAGCGCTTGGATCTGTGGAACCAGTTTGGCCACCAGTGCATCCGCCACCTGGTCACCCACACACACGGCCACCGAAATCGCCATGCAGCGCTCACCGCACGAACCATAAGCCGCGCCCATCAGTGCGCTGACCGCGTTGTCCAGATCGGCATCCGGCATCAGCACGGCATGGTTCTTCGCGCCGCCCAGTGCCTGGACGCGCTTGCCGCGCTTGGTGCCTTCGGCGTAGATGTATTCAGCAATCGGCGTCGAACCAACGAAGCTCAGCGCTTTGACTTCCGGCGCTTCGATCAGCGCGTCCACCGCAGTCTTGTCACCATGCACCACGCTCATCACGCCTTTCGGCAGACCGGCCTCCAGCAGCAGCTGAGCGATCAGCAGTGTCGAGCTCGGGTCACGCTCGGACGGTTTGAGGATGAAGCAGTTGCCGCAGACGATCGCCAGTGGATACATCCACAGCGGCACCATGGCCGGGAAGTTGAACGGGGTGATACCGGCAACAATGCCCAGCGGCTGGAAGTCCGACCACGCGTCGATGTTCGGGCCGACGTTTCGGCTGTACTCGCCCTTGAGGATTTCCGGGGCAGCGCAAGCGAACTCGACGTTCTCGATACCACGCTTCAGTTCACCGGCGGCGTCTTCGAGGGTCTTGCCGTGTTCTTCGCTGATCAGTTGCGAGATGCGCGCTTCGTTCTGCTCCAGCAGTTGCTTGAAGCGGAACATCACCTGCGCACGTTTGGCCGGTGGCGTGTTGCGCCAGGCCGGGAACGCAGCCTTGGCGGCATCGATGGCTTTCTGAATGGTGGCCTGGCTGGCCAATGGCAGCTTGTGGATAGCCTGACCAGTGGACGGATTGAACACATCAACCGCGCGACCGTTCTCGGTCACCAGTTCGCCATTGATCAAATGCGGGATAACGCTCATCGAAAACTCCTGAATTCTTGTCCACGGGCACACGTTAAGGAGTGCCCGTTTTTGTAGGTATATATAGAAGGAAAAATCAGTCGAGCTTGTTCAGCACTTCGCCGACCGCGTCGAACAGACGATCGAGGTCTTGTGGCTTGCTGTTGAAAGTCGGGCCGAACTGCAAGGTGTCGCCGCCGAAGCGTACGTAGAACCCGGCCTTCCACAGGGCCATGCCGGCTTCGAACGGACGCACGATGGCGTCACCGTCACGCGGGGCAATCTGAATGGCACCGGCCAGACCGAAATTACGGATGTCGATAACGTTCTTCGACCCTTTCAGCCCGTGCAGCGCGTTTTCAAAATGCGGGGCGACGTCTGCAACGCTCTGTACCAGGTTTTCCTTTTGCAGCAGGTCGAGAGCCGCCAGGCCAGCGGCACAAGCCACCGGGTGTGCCGAGTAGGTGTAGCCGTGTGGAAATTCCACGGCGTATTCCGGGGTCGGCTGGTTCATGAAGGTCTGGTAGATCTCGGAGCTGGCAATCACCGCGCCCATCGGGATCGCGCCGTTGGTGACTTGCTTGGCGATGCACATCAGATCCGGGGTCACGCCAAAGGTGTCGGCGCCGAACATATTGCCGGTGCGGCCGAAACCGGTGATCACTTCGTCGAACACCAGCAGGATGCTGTGCTGATCGCAGATTTCGCGAAGACGTTTCAGGTAACCCTGTGGCGGAACCAGTACACCAGCGGAACCGGCCATAGGCTCAACGAATACTGCGGCGATATTCGAAGCATCGTGCAGCTCAATCAGTTTCAGCAGTTCATCGGCCAAAGCAATACCGCCCTGCTCCGGCATGCCACGGGAGAAGGCATTGCTCGCCAGCAGCGTGTGCGGCAGGTGATCGACATCCATCATCGCCTGACCGAACAGCTTACGGTTGCCGTTGACGCCGCCGAGGCTGGTGCCGGCGATGTTCACGCCGTGGTAGCCACGGGCACGGCCGATCATTTTGGTTTTGGTCGCCTGACCTTTCAGGCGCCAGTAGGCACGAACCATTTTCACGGCGGTATCGGCGCACTCGGAACCGGAGTCGGTGAAGAACACGTGGTTGAGGTTGCCCGGGGTCAGCTCAGTGATCTTCTCGGCCAGCTGGAACGACAGCGGATGACCGTACTGGAAGCCCGGCGAGTAATCGAGGGTGCCCAATTGCTTGGAAACCGCTTCCTGAATTTCCTTGCGGGTGTGGCCGGCGCCGCAGGTCCACAGCCCGGACAGCGAGTCGTATACCCGGCGGCCTTTGTCGTCGATCAGCCAACTGCCTTCAGCACCAACGATCAGTCGCGGGTCGCGCTGGAAGTTACGGTTGGCGGTGTACGGCATCCAGTGCGCGTCCAGCTTCAGTTGGCTGGCCAGTGGCGACGGCGCGTTTTCAGGCATGTTCATCGGGCAAAACCTCGCAGGGCATAAGCGTCAGGGAGATAAAAAGCGTTGTTGCAGCTAAATTGCCACGCGGATAAAGTCGGTGAAATCCAACTCTTCTAACCTTCAGTTAGAACTTTGCTAAACAATGAGAACAATAAGATGAGCAGCCGTCGCCCCGATCCGCTGGCCCAGGTCAGTGACTTTGATATCCGCTTGCTGCGGATTTTTCGCAGTGTGGTGGAGTGCGGCGGCTTCTCGGCAGCGGAAACCGTGCTCGGCATCGGTCGCTCGGCGATCAGCCAACAGATGAGCGATCTGGAGCAGCGCCTCGGTTTGCGTCTGTGCCAGCGTGGTCGAGCCGGGTTTTCGCTGACCGAGGAAGGTCGCGAGGTGTATCAGTCGGCACTGCAACTGTTAAGTGCGCTGGAAAGCTTTCGCACCGAAGTCAACGGCCTGCACCAGCATCTGCGGGGTGAGTTGATCATTGGCCTGACCGACAACCTCGTCACCCTGCCCCACATGCGCATCACCCACGCCCTCGCCCAATTGAAAGAACGCGGGCCGGATGTGCAGATCCAGATCCGCATGATTGCGCCGAATGAAGTCGAGCAAGGCGTGCTCGATGGGCGTCTGCATGTCGGCGTGGTACCGCAGGCCAGTGCGTTGTCGGGCCTCGAATATCAGCCGTTGTACAGCGAGCGTTCACTGCTTTATTGCGCTGTTGGTCACCCGCTGTTTTATGTCGATGACAAGCAACTCGATGACGAGCGCCTGAATAGTCAGGACGCGATTGCACCGACTTTTCGTTTGCCGGCGGAGATTCAGGCGCATTACCAGGCACTCAATTGCACCGCCAGCGCCTCCGACCGTGAAGGGATGGCGTTTTTGATTTTGACCGGACGCTACATCGGTTACCTGCCGGATCACTACGCCAGCCTCTGGGTGCAGCAAGGTCGTTTGCGTGCGCTGAAATCGCAAACACGTTTCTACGACCTGAGCCTCGCATCGGTCACGCGCAAGGGGCGGCGCCCTCATTTGGTGCTGGAAAGCTTTTTGGAGAGTCTGGCGGCAACGCGTTGAAAATCCGCCGAGGCCCGCCAGTGTTGGGCCCTGGCGACAAATCCGGCAAATAACCTGAGCAAGTGGACAGCTTTTTGCAGTGCTGGATCAACCCCGATCCTTCAACAAGAAGCCTTAAGCCATGCAGCCAGATTCCGCACCGTCCAGCGACCTGATCTACGGCCTCAACGACCGCCCCAAACCCGCCGCTGCAATTCTTGCCGCGCTGCAGCACGTGCTCGCCAGTTTCGTTGGCATCATCACCCCACCATTAGTGATCGGCTCGGCCCTCGGGCTGACTGCGCATTTGCCTTATCTGATCAGCATGGCCTTGATGGTCTCGGGCGTCGGCACGTTTATTCAGGCGCGGCGACCATTCGGGATCGGCGCGGGAATGATCTGTCTGCAAGGCACCAGTTTCGCCTTTCTCGGTGCGGTGCTCTCCGCTGGTTTTCTGGTCAAGCAGCGCGGCGGCAGCCCGGAAGACATTCTGGCGATGATTTTCGGTGTGTGCTTTTTCGGCGCAATCGTGCAGATCGTTCTCAGCCGCTTCATCGGTCAACTGCGTCGCGTGGTTACGCCGCTGGTGACCGGGATCGTTATCACCCTCATCGGTATCAGCCTGATCAAGGTCGGCATCACCGACCTGGGCGGTGGCTTCAATGCGCCGGACTTCGGTGCGCCGGGCAATCTGGCGCTGGGCGTGTTTGTGTTGCTGACGATCATCCTGCTTAACCGCTCGAACACGCCATGGGTACGCTTGTCGGCAATCATCATCGGTTTGCTGCTCGGCAGCCTGGCCGCGTGGTTCAGTGGGAAACTGGTACCGCAGCCATTGCCTGACTTGCCGCTGGTGAGTTTTCCTACGCCGTTCAAGTTTGGCTTCAACTTCGACTGGACGGCTTTCCTGCCGGTCGCGCTGATTTATCTGATCAGCACCATCGAAACCGTCGGCGACCTCACTGCCAACTGCATGCTCGCTCGCCAACCGATCAGCGGCCCTTCTTATATAAGCCGCCTGCGCGGTGGCGTACTCGGCGATGGCGTCAGCTGCATGATCGCCGCGACCTTCAGCGCCTTCCCCAACACCACGTTCGCGCAGAACAACGGCGTGATTCAGTTGACCGGCGTCGCCAGCCGCTACGTCGGGCTGTACATCGGCGCGATTCTGTTTTGCCTCGGCTTGTTCCCGATGATCGGCGCGGTGCTGCAACAGATTCCGAAACCGGTGCTCGGCGGCGCGACCCTGGTGATGTTCGGCGCGGTGGCGGCTGCCGGTGTGCGAATCCTCGCGCAGTCGCCGCTGGATCGACGCAGCATGTTGATCATCGCCACGTCGTTCGGCGTCGGCCTGGGCATCGCCGCACAACCGACCCTGCTACACCTGCTGCCGAAGCTGGTGCAGAACCTGTTTGATTCGGCGATCACCAGCGGCGGCCTGACCGCAATCATCCTGTGCCTGCTGCTGCCGGAGTCGAAAACCGAGGCCGCTGAAGCGCACGCGCCGCTGAACAAGATCGAACAGGCGTAACGGTTTTTCGCGCAAGGACTTGTCGGATGCCTGTGGGTGCGCTATCAACGCAACTGGTTGCACCCACAGACAAACCCGGAAGTGCCTATGACCTTTGAAGTCCCTGCCCATGGCGGCAAACCCGCCAGCCGCATTCGTCAGAAGAACGAAGAGACCATCCTCAAAGCCGCCGAAGACGAGTTCGCTCGTCACGGGTACAAAGGCACCAGCATGAACACCATCGCGCAGAATGCCGGGTTGCCCAAGGCGAACCTGCATTACTACTTCACCAACAAGCTTGGGTTGTACGTGGCGGTGCTGAGCAACATCATCGAGTTGTGGGACAGCACCTTCAACACCCTCACCGCCGAGGACGATCCGGCCGAAGCACTGACTCGTTATATTCGCGCCAAGATGGAATTCTCTCGCCGCCAGCCACAGGCCTCGCGGATCTTTGCGATGGAAGTGATCAGCGGCGGCGAATGCCTCAGCGAATATTTCAATCAGGATTATCGCGCCTGGTTCACTGGCCGCGCGGCGGTATTTCAAGCGTGGATCGATGCGGGCAAAATGGACCCGGTCGATCCGGTGCACTTGATCTTCCTGTTGTGGGGCAGCACTCAGCATTATGCCGACTTCGCCACGCAGATCTGCCGCGTCAGTGGTCGCAGCAAGTTGACCAAGCAGGACATGGAAGACGCCGGCAACAACCTGATCCGCATCATTCTCAAAGGCTGCGGCCTCACTCCTCCTCTATAAGACGTTTATGCCTTTCACCCTCAGCGGTTTTTGCGAGTACCGCGAAGAGATTCGCAAAAGCCGCTTTAACACCTTCGCCACGCCGATCGGCAGCCCTGCCGACGCGCAGGCGTTTTTCGAGCAGTACAGCGATCTGAACGCCTCGCACAATTGCTGGGCGTGGAAACTCGGCGATCAATACCGCAGCAATGACGACGGCGAACCGGGCGGCACGGCCGGGCGCCCGATTCTGGCGGCGATTGAAGCGCAGGATTGTGACCAGGTCGCAGTGCTGGTGATTCGTTGGTACGGCGGCATTCAACTCGGCACGGGCGGTTTGGCCCGGGCGTATGGCGGTGGCGCGAACAAGTGCCTGCAGACCGCGGCCAAAATCGAATTGATCAGCCGGGTGCCGTTGAGCTGTGCTTGCGGGTTTGCCGAGTTGGCGCTGGTGAAGTTGCGGCTGGCCGATCTGGGTGGATTGGTTGTCGAAGAAAACTTCACGGCAAACGGCGTTGAGTTGAAGTTGGCGGTGGGTGAGGCGCAGATCGATGTCTTGCAAACCCAGCTAGCTGATTTGAGCCGTGGGCGGATTTTGCTTCAACGATAAAAGATCAAAAGATCGTCCGATCGCGGCCCGAGCGTTCAGCAGCTCCTACATTTGAAATGCGCTCCCCTGTTGGAGCTGCCGAAGGCTGCGATCTTTTGGGGCGATCCCGAATTTCCTTATTCCACAGAGTTGCCCACATCGGCTGTGCACCCGACTGTGGATAACCTGAGCACATTCCGCTGTAACCCTTCTGTCACGTGGCTTTGCGCGGTTTGTTCACTTTTCGTTCAATTCATCCGACGAAACGAAATTTTCAAACATAAACAGTCAGTTAGCGCGGTTTATCACCATTAGAAGAAAGCACCGCAGTGCTTATGCCCGGGTTTGCAGCTTGCGCACAATAACTGTGGAACAAGCTGTGGATAACCCGTTCATGGCTGGCGCAGTCGCTGGATCCATCTAGCCCCCAAGGGATTGCTCGTTTTTTGATCATATCGCGACGGGCAAAACTGGCGCCCGAGCAACGGCTTTGCTCTGAATTGGTGCCATCGTCGTACGTGATTCGGCCTTCAATGCTCTATACCGAGTGCTGCCCCACGCGGCCCGCTCGCGTTCCTGACTCAATGGCCAGGAAATTGCTTTATCCACAGGCACAACTCCAAGCAAGTCGAGCCTGTCATGCCAATTGCTTCCAACACCCCGCGCCTGCAACTGCGCCACATCAGCAAACGCTACCCCGGTTGTCTGGCCAACGATGCCATCGACCTGAGCATCACGCCCGGTGAAATTCACGCCCTGCTCGGTGAAAACGGTGCGGGCAAAAGTACGTTGATGAAGATCATCTACGGCGTCACCCAGGCCGACACCGGCGAGATGCTTTGGCAAGGTCAGCCGGTGAATATCCGCAACCCGGCGCAGGCGCGGCAGTTGGGGATTGGCATGGTATTCCAGCATTTCTCACTGTTCGAAACCCTCAGCGTGGCGCAAAACATTGCTTTGGCGATGGGCGCAGCAGCCGGCACGCCGAAACAACTGGAACCGAAAATTCGTGAAGTGTCGCGCCGTTATGGCATGGCGCTGGAGCCGGAGCGACTTGTCCACAGCCTGTCGATCGGCGAGCGGCAACGGGTGGAGATCATTCGTTGCCTGATGCAGGACATTCGCCTGCTGATTCTCGACGAGCCGACCTCGGTGCTGACGCCGCAAGAGGCCGACGAATTGTTTATCACCCTGCGCCGCCTCGCCGCCGAAGGCTGCAGCATTCTGTTTATCAGCCACAAACTCGCTGAAGTGCGCGCGTTGTGCCACAGCGCGACGGTTCTGCGCGGTGGGCGCGTGGCCGGACATTGCCTGCCAGCGGAGTGCTCGGATCAGCAATTGGCGCAGATGATGGTCGGCGAAGCGGCGGCGTTGATTGGCGACTATCCGAAGGTCAGCGGCGGCGCGGCGTTTTTGCAGGTGAAGGGCTTGAGTTGGCACAACCCGGATCCGTTCGGCTGCTCGCTGACTGACATTGATGTGCAAGTGCGCAGCGGCGAAATTGTCGGCATCGCCGGGGTCGCTGGTAATGGCCAGGATGAGTTGCTGGCACTGCTCAGCGGCGAGCAAACCTTGCCTCGGGCGCAAGCCGCGACCATTCGATTCGCCGAGCAACACGTCGCCGATTTGCGCCCGGATGCCCGCCGCAAACTGGGCCTGGCTTTCGTCCCCGCCGAACGCCTCGGGCATGGCGCGGTGCCGGAATTGAGTCTGGCGGACAACGCCCTGCTGACGGCTTTCCAACAAGGCTTGGTCAGCAACGGGCTAATCCAGCGCGGTAAAGTCGAAGCCCTCGCCCAACAGATCATTCAGCGCTTCGGTGTAAAAACCCCGGACACACAAACCGCCGCGCGCAGTCTGTCCGGCGGCAATCTGCAGAAATTCATCCTCGGCCGGGAAATCCTCCAGCAACCGAAACTGCTGATCGCCGCGCACCCGACCTGGGGCGTCGACGTTGGCGCCGCCGCGACCATTCACCGTGCGCTGATCGCGCTGCGCGATGCCGGCGCGGCGATTCTGGTGATCTCCGAAGACCTCGACGAATTGTTCCAGATCAGCGACCGCCTCGGCGCGCTGTGCGGTGGACGTTTGTCGGCACTGCAAGACACCAGCAAGACACAACTCAGCGACGTCGGCGGCTGGATGGCCGGCCAGTTCGACCACGCCCCTTCAGCCGCCACGGTTTAACGGAGTTATACACATGCTGCTTTCCCTCGAACCCCGTGGCCAGCAATCGCGCCTGATGCTGTGGTGCTCGCCGTTACTGGCGGCGGCGCTGACGCTCGGTTGCGGCTCGCTGCTGTTTATCGCCCTTGGTCATGATCCGCTGCAAACCTTGCACACGCTGCTGATCGCACCGGTCAGCGATTTGTATGGTGTCTCTGAATTGTTGGTCAAGGCGCTGCCGATTCTGCTCTGCGCACTGGGCTTGGCAGTGGCCTATCAGGCGCGAATCTGGAACATCGGCGCCGAAGGTCAATTGCTCCTCGGCGCACTCGCCGGCAGTGCCTTGGCGGTGAACATCATCGACCTGCAAAGCCGCTGGGCGCTGGTGTTGATTCTGCTCACCGGCACCCTCGCCGGCGCGGCATGGGCCGGGCTGACTGCGTGGTTGCGCACACGCTTCAACGCCAACGAAATCCTCACCAGCATCATGCTCAATTACATCGCGCTGAATCTGCTGCTGTTCTGCGTGCACGGGCCGCTGAAGGATCCCGCCGGGTTCAACTTTCCCGAATCGGCGATGTTCGGCGATGCCAGCCGTTTGCCGTTGTTGATGGAGGATGGCCGCGTGCACGCCGGGGTGTATTTCGCCTTGCTCGCACTGGTCGCGGTGTGGGTGTTGTTGCAGAAAAGCTTTGTCGGTTTCCAGATCAAAGTACTCGGGCTGGACAAGCGCGCGGCGGGGTTCGTCGGCTTTCGCGAGAAGCGGCTGATCTGGCTGGCGCTGTTGATCAGTGGCGGCTTGGCCGGGCTCGCGGGTGTCTGCGAGGTCACCGGACCGATTGGCCAATTGGTGCCGCAGGTGTCGCCGGGATACGGCTACGCGGCAATCACCGTGGCGTTTCTCGGACGCCTCAATCCGATCGGGATTCTGTTTTCCAGCCTGTTGATGGCGCTGCTGTATATCGGCGGCGAGAGCGCGCAAATGACCCTGAATCTGCCGCAGGCGATCACCCAGTTGTTTCAGGGAATGATGCTGTTTTTCCTGCTCGCCAGTGACGTGCTGATTCTCTATCGGCCACGCCTGAACCTGCGTTGGGTGAAGCGCACTTCGACCACTGCCGTAACCGCCGGAGCGCTGTGATGGATATCGATCTGTTGAGCAATATTTTCTACGCCATGGTGCGTTGCGGCACGCCGTTGTTGCTGGTGGCGCTGGGGGAATTGATCTGCGAGAAGAGCGGCGTGCTCAACCTCGGGCAGGAAGGGATGATGCTGTTTGGCGCGGTGATCGGTTTTATCGTCGCGCTCAACAGCGGCAACCTGTGGCTCGGCGTGTTGCTGGCGATGCTGGCCGGGATGTTGTTGTCGTCGCTGTTTGCGCTAGTGGCGTTGGTGTTCAACGCCAATCAGGTGGCGACCGGGTTGGCGCTGACGATTTTTGGTGTCGGGCTGTCGACCTTTGTCGGCGCAGCTTGGGTCGGTAAACCACTGGCCGGTTTTGAGCCGTTGGCGATTCCTTATCTGAGTGAGATTCCGCTGATCGGGCGGATGCTGTTTGCTCAGGATTTGCTGGTGTACCTGTCGTTCGTGCTGTTTGCGCTGGTGGCGTGGGTGATCATCAAAAGTCGTGTCGGGTTGATCATTCAAGCGGTCGGCGAGAATCCGGATGCGGCCAGTGCGATGGGCTTGCCGGTGTTGACCGTGCGCACGTTGGCGGTGCTGTTTGGCGGG
Source organism: Pseudomonas sp. H1_D05 (assembly GCF_054682705.1). Lineage (NCBI taxonomy): Bacteria > Pseudomonadati > Pseudomonadota > Gammaproteobacteria > Pseudomonadales > Pseudomonadaceae > Pseudomonas > Pseudomonas sp. H1_D05. The sequence continues at coordinate 2,674,497 of NZ_CP162825.1, read as the reverse complement.
GCGATGGCCGGGCTGGCCGGAGCGTATTTGTCGCTGGCGTACACGCCAATGTGGGCGGAAAACATGACCGCCGGGCGTGGCTGGATCGCCCTGGCGCTGGTGGTGTTTGCCAGTTGGCGGGTGTGGCGGTTGTTGCTCGGGGCTTATTTGTTCGGCCTCGCCAGCATCCTGCACTTGGTGGCGCAGGGGTTGGGGCTGGCGATTCCGTCGAGTCTGCTGGCGATGCTGCCGTATGTGGCGACGATTGTGGTGCTGGTGCTGTTGTCGCGGGATGCGTTGCGGACGCGGTTGTATGCGCCGGTTTCGCTTGGGCAGCCTTGGCAGTCAGGGCATTAAGAGGTGAATTCACTGCCCTCTTCGCGAGCAAGCTCGCTCCCACAGTTGACCGAGTTCACTCAGATCCCCTGTGGGAGCGAGCTTGCTCGCGAAGGCGTCCGCACAGGCAACACCTGAGCAACGCCCCACGCCAGTTCGAAGACCAGGAAAATAATCAGGATCGAACTGGCGCCATGGGCCAAGGCATATGCTTGCCAAGTCGCAAACAAAAACCGCCCCACCGCGTCATACCGTCCATAAAGCGCCTGCGGATCACGAATCCGCAGCACCGCCCACACGCACACCACCGAGCCCAGCAAATTCGCCATCAACAGGTGCACAGGCGCAAACGCCGGCAGTTCACCGGGCAAATTCAGCGCGGTCAAAAACCCATGCAAAGCGGCAAAACTCCACGGCGTGGCAAATGCCACCGTGACGATCAGGTCATACCAGGCACTGCCAAGCACCACATTGCGATACTGCGTTGAAGTCCACATCATCCATGCTCCGCAAAATTCAGGGAGCAAGCACGGTAAAGCCTGGAGTATGCTCCAGGGTCAATAGCCTTTTTGAGAGCCCGCATGCGCATCGGTGAATTAGCCCAGGCCTGCGCCGTCAGCCGTGACACTCTGCGCTTCTACGAGCAGCGTGGGCTGATAGCCGCGCAACGCCGTGCCAACGGTTACCGCGACTATCCGCCAGACATGGTGCAACTGGTGCTCTATATCAAAACCGCGCAACGCCTGGGATTTACCCTCGGCGAGATCAGTGAAAGCGTTGCCGCGCTGTGGAACGCCCCCAACCCGGACAACGCCGTGGCGCAGTTGCTGCGCGACAAACTGCAACTGATCGAAACCCGTATGCGCGAACTCGACACGCTGCGGCAAGAGTTGCAACTTCGCCTCGGTCAGGCCTGTCCATTGAATCCATGATCCTCATTCATCAAGGAAGCCCATCATGTCTGCAAAAAACGCACTGATCATCGGCGCCTCCCGGGGCCTTGGCCTCGGTCTGGTGAAAACCCTGCTGGCCGACGGCTGGCAAGTCACCGCCACCGTGCGCAATCCGCAAAACGTCGAGGCGCTGCAAGCGCTGGGCAAGGTGCGGATCGAGAAGCTCGACATGGATGACCAGCAAGCGGTGATCGCCCTGAGTCAGCAGCTCAAAGGCGAAACGTTTGACCTGCTGTTCGTCAACGCCGGGGTCAAAGGCCCGGCGGACCAGACCCCGGGCGGCGCGACACTGGCCGAAGTCGGTCAGCTGTTTTTCACCAACGCGGTGGCACCGATCAATCTGGCCCAGCGGTTTGTCGGGCAGATCCGCGATGGCAGCGGCGTGCTGGCGTTCATGAGTTCCGGGTTGGGTAGCGTGACGGTGCCGGACGCGCCGGAGTTGGCGCTGTACAAAGCGAGCAAGGCTGCGCTGAATTCGATGACCAACAGTTTTGTCACGCAACTCGGTGAGCAGAAGATGACAGTGTTGTCGCTGCATCCGGGTTGGGTGAAGACGGACATGGGTGGCGAAGGGGCTGACCTTGACGTGGATACCAGCACCCGTGGGCTGGTTGATCAGGTGAATGCGTATACCGGCAAGGGCGGGCATCACTTCATCAACTACAAGGGTGAAACGATTCCCTGGTAAGCATACAAATCCCCTGTAGGAGTGAGCCTGCTCGCGATAGCGGTGTGTCGTTCAGCAAAAGTATTGCCTGATACACCGCTATCGCGAGCAGGCTCACTCCTACAAGGGACCGTGTTGTCCTGTCGGGTCGGGCTTGCCCGATGCAGCGATTTGTTTGAAACTGCGCACCTCGTCCTCGCGGCGACCCTGGATCAGCAGACAGGGCATCACTGAGCTGGCAACCCTGAACCCCATTTTCAGAGGAGCCGGCAACATGCCCGCGACCCGTACCTGGTTAAAAAATCCCCTCGCCATTTTCACCTCCAACTCGCTCGATGCCCGTGGCGGTCTTGTTGTGCAAGACGGTGTCATTGTCGAAGTCCTCGCCGCTGGCCAACAGCCGTCGGCGCCGTGCAATGCAGTGTTCGACGCCCGTGAACATGTGATCCTGCCGGGCCTGATCAACACCCACCATCACTTCTATCAAACCCTGACTCGCGCCTGGGCGCCGGTGGTCAATCAGCCGTTGTTCCCGTGGCTGAAAACCCTGTACCCGGTCTGGGCGCGCCTGACGCCGGAAAAACTCGCGCTCGCCACCAAAGTCGCTTTGGCCGAACTGCTGCTGTCGGGCTGCACCACTGCGGCCGATCACCACTACCTGTTCCCGGATGGCTTGGAGAATGCCATCGACGTGCAAGTCGAAAGCGTTTGCGAACTGGGCATGCGCGCCATGCTCACTCGCGGTTCGATGAGCCTCGGCGAGAAGGACGGCGGCCTGCCGCCGCAGCAGACAGTGCAGGAAGGTCAGGTGATTCTCGACGACAGTCAGCGCCTGATTCACGAGTACCACGAACGTGGCGACGGCGCGCAGATCCAAATCGCTCTGGCACCGTGCTCGCCGTTCTCGGTGACCCCGGAAATCATGTCGGCCAGTGCTGAACTGGCGAACAAGCTCGACGTGCGTCTGCACACGCACTTGGCTGAAACCCTCGATGAAGAAGATTTCTGCCTGCAGCGTTTCGGCCTGCGCACCGTCGACTATCTCGACAGCGTCGGCTGGCTCGGTCCGCGCACCTGGCTGGCCCACGGCATTCACTTCAACCCGGACGAAATCGCCCGCCTCGGTCAGGCCGGTACCGGTATCTGCCATTGCCCGAGTTCGAACATGCGTCTGGCCTCCGGCATTTGCCCGAGTATCGATCTGACTGATGCCGGCGCGCTGTTTGGTCTGGGCGTCGATGGTTCGGCGTCCAACGATGCGTCGAACATGATTCTCGAAGCGCGTCAGGCGCTGTACATCCAGCGTCTGCGTTACGGCGCCGAGAAGATCACCCCGGAACGCGTGCTGGGCTGGGCGACCAAAGGTTCGGCGAGCTTGTTGGGCCGTACTGACATTGGTGAGATTGCCATGGGCAAGCAGGCGGATCTGGCGTTGTTCAAGCTCGATGAGCTGCGCTTCTCGGGTAGTCATGATCCGATTTCGGCGTTGCTGTTGTGCGGTGCTGATCGTGCGGATCGGGTGATGATTGGTGGCAAGTGGCGCGTGGTCGATGGCCAGGTTGAGGGTCTTGATCTGAAAGGCCTGATCGCCGATCACAGTCAGGCGGCGCGCCAGTTGATTGCCGGTACCTGATCCGATCACCAATCCCTGTGGGAGCGAGCTTGCTCGCGAAGGCGTCGTGTCAGTCAATATTTGAGTTGACTGATACTCCGCTTTCGCGAGCAAGCTCGCTCCCATAGTTGTTTTGTGTCGGGGCTAGAGACCGAGCAGGGACAACATGATGAACGTCGCGAACAGCACGAAGTGCGTCATGCCTTCGATGGCATTGGTCTCACCGTCATTGAGGTTGATCGCGCTGACGATCAGCGTGATGAAGATCATCACCGTCTGCACCGGCGTCATCGCCATCTGAAACGGCTGGCCGGTATACAGCGCCATCGCTTCCATCACCGGCACCGTCAAAATCACCGTCGACAGCGACGCGCCCATCGCAATGTTCACCACCGACTGCATGCGGTTGGCCAACGCTGCGCGCAACGCGGTCAAAATCTCCGGCGCTGCTGAAATCGCCGCCACCAGAATCGCCGTGATCACCGGCGGCGCGCCCGTGCCTTCCAGGCCCAGATCGAGGGTCTTCGACATCACTTCGGCCAGTGCGCCGATCACCACAATGCCAAACACCAGAATGCCGATCGACAGGCCGATGCTCGGCGCATTCGTCTGCGCGTCCTGCGGTTCTTTCTTGCGGCGTTTGTCCGGATAGCTGTAGCTGAAAAAGTAACTGTGCGGGCCGACCTGCATGCGCAGAAACAGCGCGTAAAGCACCACCATCGCGCCGATGGTGAACGCCGAATAAATCTTCCAGTTGGCCTCGGGAATAAACTCCGGCACCACCATCGACACCCCCATGGCGGTGAGGATCATCACGCTGTAGCTGCGCGCGGAATCGTCGTTATAGGACTGCTCGCCATGTTTGATCCCGCCCATCAGTGCGGCGAGGCCGAGGATGCCGTTGATGTCGAGCATCACGGCGGAATAGATCGTGTCGCGCACCAACGTGGGCGACGCTTCGTTGCTCATCATGATCGCGAGAATCACCACTTCCACCAGCACGGCCGCAAGCGTGAGGATCATCGTGCCGTAAGGATCGCCAACCTTTTCCGCGAGCAATTCGGCGTGATGGGCGACGCGCATCGAGGCGGCGACGATGAAGGCGATCAGCACCAGACCGCCGAGCAGCGCGACGATCTGGCCGCTGTGCAGCAGCCAGTGTTCCAGCGGATAGGCAACGCACGCAGCGATGACTGCCAGCAGCAGAAAGCTTTCTTGTTTGAGGATTGTGAGCATGGCGGGCCTTTTGCCGAAAGAGAGCGAATGAGCTACTGACTGCGGGGCGGCGCTAACGTTTCGTTACACCTTAGCGCACCAAGCGATGGCAGCTAGTTTCAGGCATGCACTTTTATCGGCCCTTCCGGCCCCTTCGCGAGCAAGCTCGCTCCCACATTGAAATGCGTTCACCTGTGGGAGCGAGCTTGCTCGCGAAGGTCACACTGCGGTTTCGAAGGAGTTTGTTGTCCTGTTGGTCAGCAATTTGCATTGGCCCTGACCACACACAACAAAATGGAGTTCGAGTTCATGCAAATACGTCCGCTGCACAAACTGCTGTGCGCCGCCCTCGGTCTGGGAATCAGTCTGAGCGCCAGCGCTGCCGATCCGCTCAAGGTCGGTTTCGTCTATATCGGCCCGATCGGTGACCACGGCTGGACGTATCAGCATGAGCAGGGGCGCAAGGCCCTCGCGGAAAAATTCGGCAATCAGATCACCACCAACTATGTGGAGAACGTCGCCGAGGGCGCCGACGCCGAGCGGGTGATCCGCAACATGGCCAAGGATAAATACGACCTGATCTTCACCACTTCCTTCGGCTACATGAACCCCACCGTCAAAGTCGCCAAGCAGTTTCCCAAGGTGACCTTCGAACACGCCACCGGCTACAAACAGGACAAAAACCTCGGCACCTATCTGGCGCGTACGTACGAGGGTCGCTACGTCGGTGGTTTCCTCGCGGCGAAGATGACCAAGACCAAGAAGATCGGTTACGTCGCTTCGTTCCCGATCCCGGAAGTGATCCGCGACATCAACGCCATCCAGCTGGCGCTGAACAAGTACAACCCCGGCACCGAGATCAAAGTGGTGTGGGTCAACTCCTGGTTCGACCCGGGCAAGGAAGCCGATGCGGCCAACGCGCTGATCGATCAAGGCGTCGACGTGGTGTTCCAGCACACCGACAGCCCGGCGCCGATTCAGGCCGCCGAACGTCGTGGTGTGTATGCGGTGGGGTATGCCTCGGACATGGCCCACTTCGGGCCGAAAGCGGTGCTGACTTCGATCGTCAACGACTGGGCGCCGCATTACATTCAGGCGACGCAGAGCGTGATCGATCACAGCTGGAAACCTCAGGATTACTGGGGTGGGTTGAAGGAAGGCACGGTTGAACTGCCGATCAGCGACCTGGTACCGGCACCGGTGAAAGCCGAGGCCGAGCAGATCATTGCCGACATCAAGAGCGGCGCGTTGCAGCCGTTTACCGGGCCGATCAAGGATCAGGCCGGCGTCGAGAAAATCCCCGCAGGCGTAAGCGCGACGAATGCGCAACTGGCGTCGATGAATTATTACGTTGAAGGCATGAAGGCCGAGATGCCGAAGTAATCCCCCTGACCCCGATCGTTCCCACGCTCTGCGTGGGAATGCCGCCCGGGACGCTCCGCGTCCCTGCCAAAAGCGGACGCAGAGCGTCCATTGAGGCATTCCCACGCGGAGCGTGGGAACGATCACAATAGAGAATGCGAAATGGATCAGCTTCCGATCATTGATATCAGCCCGCTCTATAGCGACGACGAAAACGCCTGGCCCGCCGTGGCCGGGCAAATCGACCAAGCCTGCCGCGACTGGGGCTTCTTCTACATCAAGGGTCATCCGATTTCAGCGCAGCGCATCGACGCGGTGTTCGATCAGACTCAGCGTTTTTTTGCCCTGCCCGCAGCAGAAAAACTCAAGATCGACATCACCCAGACCCGCCACCATCGTGGCTACGGCGCCATCGCCACCGAGCAACTCGACCCGAGCAAACCCAGCGACCTCAAAGAAACCTTCGACATGGGCCTGCACCTGCCGGCCAACCATCCCGATGTGCTCGCCGAAAAACCGTTGCGCGGTCCTAACCGGCATCCATCGCAAACGGGTTGGGAAACCTTGATGGAGCAGCATTACCTCGACATGCAGGCACTCGCGCAAACCCTGCTGCGCGCGATGACCATCGCCCTGAACATCGAACGCGATTTCTTCGACAGCCGTTTCAACGACCCCGTCAGCGTGCTGCGCATGATCCATTACCCACCGCGCCACACTGCCAGCTCCGCCGAGCAGCAAGGTGCCGGCGCGCACACTGATTACGGCTGCATCACCCTGCTCTATCAGGACAGTGCCGGCGGCTTGCAAGTGAAAAACGTCAAAGGCGAATGGATCGATGCACCGCCCATCGACGGCACCTTCGTGGTCAACCTCGGCGACATGATGGCGCGCTGGAGCAACGACCGTTATCGCTCGACCCCGCACCGGGTGATCAGCCCGCTCGGCGTGGATCGCTACTCGATGCCGTTCTTCGCCGAGCCGCATCCGGACACCCGCATCGAATGCCTGCCGGGTTGTCAGGACGCAGAGCATCCGGCGAAATATCCGACGACCACCTGCGCCGAATTCCTGCTGTCACGCTTCGCCGATACCTACGCCTATCGCCGCGAGCAAGAAGCCGTGTGATGGATCGCTTGGTCAGGTTTTGCCAATTGTTTCGGCGAGCATCTGTAGAATGCCGTCATTGCACCTGATGAGAAAAGAATATGTACGACTGGCTCAACGCCTTGCCCAAGGCTGAACTGCACCTGCATCTGGAAGGCTCGCTGGAGCCTGAGCTGCTGTTCGCCCTGGCCGAGCGCAACAAGATCGCCCTGCCGTGGAACGACGTGGAAACTCTGCGCAAGGCTTACGCCTTCAACAACCTGCAGGAATTCCTCGACCTGTATTACCAGGGCGCCGACGTATTGCGCACCTCGCAGGACTTCTACGACCTGACTTGGGCCTACCTATTGCGTTGCAAAGCGCAGAACGTGATTCACACCGAACCGTTCTTCGACCCGCAGACCCACACCGACCGGGGTATCCCGTTCGAAGTGGTGCTCAACGGCATCGCCGCGGCACTCAAGGATGGCGAGCAGCAACTGGGCATCACCAGCGGTTTGATCCTCAGCTTCCTGCGCCACCTCAGCGAAGAAGAAGCCGAGAAAACTCTCGACCAGGCACTGCCATTCCGTGACGCGTTTGTCGCGGTCGGCCTCGACAGCTCCGAGATGGGCCACCCGCCGAGCAAGTTCCAGCGCGTTTTCGACCGTGCCCGCCACGAAGGCTTCCTGACCGTTGCCCACGCTGGCGAAGAAGGCCCGCCGGAGTACATCTGGGAAGCCATCGACCTGCTGAAGATCCAGCGTATCGACCATGGCGTGCGCGCCATCGAAGACGAGCGCCTGATGCAGCGGATCATCGACGAGCAGATTCCGCTGACCGTGTGCCCGCTGTCGAACACCAAACTCTGCGTGTTCGATCACATGTCGCAGCACAACATCCTCGACATGCTCGAGCGTGGCGTGAAGGTCACGGTGAACTCCGATGATCCGGCGTACTTCGGTGGTTACGTGACTGAAAACTTCTACGCGCTGCATGAACACTTGGGCATGACCCAGGATCAGGCCAAGCGTTTGGCGCAGAACAGCCTGGATGCGCGACTGGTAAAACCCTAAGCAACACCGAATAACCTTTGTAGGAGTGAGCCTGCTCGCGATAGCGGAGTGTCAGACACCGATGTGTTACCTGACAGACCGCTATCGCGAGCAGGCTCACTCCTACATTGGATCGGTGTTAGCCGATGGATTGGGTTTCAGTCAGCTCTTCCAGAGTTTTCCCTCGCGTCTCCATCCCGAACAGCCACACCACCCCCGCCGCAATCGCAAAGCACGCCGCGCCCAGCGCAAACACCCCGCCCTGCCCGGTAATCGGGAACACCAGTCCGGTCACCAACGGCCCGAGCAGCGAACCGACGCGGCCAATCGCCGAGGCGAAGCCCGAGCCGGTCGCCCGCGCCGACGTCGGATAAAGCTCCGGCGTATAGGTGTAGAGCACCGCCCACATGCCGAACAGGAAAAACTGCATCAGCAACCCGGTGCCGATCAGCAGCGCCACGTTACCGCCAAACACCGCGCTCTGCCCATACAGGAACGCCATTACACCTCCGCCGAGCAACGTCACGATGCATACCGGTTTGCGCCCCCAGCGCTCAACCAGCCATGCGGCCATGAGAAACCCGGGAATCCCGCCCAGGGAAATCAGCACCGTGTAATACACCGACTGCGTCACCGCGAAACCCGACTGTTGCAACAGCGCACTGAGCCACGACGTCAGCCCGTAAAAGCCGAGCAGCGCAAAGAACCACAGACTCCAGAGCATCGTCGTGCGCTGGCGATACTGCGGCGACCAGATCTGTTTCAGCGCCGCAAAGAAGTTGCCCGGCGGCGTCACGGTACGCGGCAATCGAATCGGTTCCGGCAACGCGGCACCGCCGAGCGACGAACGCACCCGCGCCTCGATGCCGTTCAACACCTTATCCGCAGCGTCATCGCGCCCGGCCTGCTCCAGCCAGCGCGGTGACTCGGGAATGAAAAACCTGATCGCCAGTACGAACACCGCCGGCACCGCCAAGACCAGAAAGATGTCGCGCCAGCCAATCAGCGGCAGCAGAAAGTAGGACAGCACGCCGGCAGCAACGAAGCCGAGAGGCCAGAAGCCGTCCATCAACGCGATGTAACGTCCGCGGCGCTGCGCTGGAATCAGCTCGGACAGCATCGACTGGGCGATCGGAAACTCCATGCCCATACCGATCCCCAACAGGATGCGGAACAGCGTCAGCGTCTCGACCGTTTGCGCTGTCGAGCACAGATAACTGGCCACGCCCCACAGCACGATGCTCCACTGAAACACCGGTTTGCGCCCGAAGCGATCGGCGAGCATGCCGGACAGCGACGCCCCCAGCACCATGCCGAAAAAACTCGAGCTGGCGAGCAACCCCGCTTGCGCACTGCTCAGACCGAACTCGGCTTTGATCGAGCCGAGCAGGAAGGTCATCATCGCCAGATCCATGGAATCGAAGAAAAACGCCAAGGCGATGATGATGAAAATGATCCGGTGATAACCGCTGATCGGCAGTCGTTCCAGACGTTCTGCCGCGCTGTAGCCGTGAGTCTCCATGCCACCTCCCCCATCCGAAAAATATCCCCGGATCGAGTGTGCTTGATCGCGAAACGGCGTTCGTGCTGGATACGACCTGTTCGCAGTCGCGGGCGACGCCAGAAGCGCTTACGCAGTTCCGGCCGTCGATTGCGAGTGCTCTACAACGCCATTTCCAGCTCGGTCTCCTTGGCGAAACGGTGAAGTTCCCGTTGGCCGGTGGCGGTCAATTGCAAAGCTCTCGAGTCGTTGGGCAGGGTCAGCCAGCCGGACTGCATGAACAACTGCAATAACGCGGCGCCGAGTGATCCCCCCATGTGCGGACGACGTTCGCTCCAGTCTGGACAAGCACACGCCACCTGCACGTTGCGATGGGCCAGCGCCTGAATGAACACGCCACGTCCAGCCAACAGTTTCGAACCCTTGTGGGTCACCACGACGCGTTGTTCAAGCTGTTCGATCCAGCCGGCATCGAGCAAGCGCTGATACAGGTCCGCCGCCAGCGTACCGCCGAGGTGGTCATCGCAAAAACGCGCGCGCAACAATGAGGACGGCGCGGTTTGCGGTTTGGCCATGGGGGTGGTGCGTTTGAAGACCTCGGGAATTTCCCGTGGAGCACTGGCAATGGTGGCGCTGGCCAATGCTTCTATCGCAGCACCGACCTCCGGTGCCGAGAGACGGAAAAAGCGTTTGCGACCACGGACTTCGACCTTCAACAGACCACCCGTGGATAGCCGCGCCAGATGCGCACTGGCCGACGATGGCGACAGCCCTGCCAGTAGCGCAAGCTCCTCGGTTTGCCGGGCCGAGCCATCCATCAACGCCCACATCATCGCGCTGCGCTTGGGGTCGGCCAGCAACGTGGCGATCTGGCTGATGCAAGGTGCATGTTCCATGTGTTCACTCCCTGTTGAATCGTATCGTCTACTGCTCGGAGACATCTTGGCCGGTAATGAGTCATCGGCCAAGACGCGAAAATCGCCATGAACCGGGGCGAGGCAAGCCGCTGACGCAGCCTGCTCCGGCACAGAACCCGCAGCAGTTGCGCGACCGTCACTCGAAGACTGGCGACGCGGTGCGAGGGTCTCCGGGCCGGGGTGTCGGTGCTGGCATGAGGCGGGCGCTAGTATAAGCGGGTTAGCCCGCGCGTCCTGCGCCGGGGCCTGCGCAGGTGGTGATTGTTCCTGACAGAAATTTCTCTATTTACCTGCGACTAATGATCAACTTCCGAAAAAGCGGGAAATTGACTACTCACTTCAGCGCATCGGCTGGCGAGCATTTCCCTCAGAAGGTTCACCGGCTTACTCAATTGGGCGCGATGGGCGCACAACAAATTCAGCGGTGCGCGCTCACAAAGCAGCTCTGGCAGCAGCACTTTGAGCCGCCCGGCGAGCACATCGGCGCCCACGTCCAGCCACGACTTGTAGGCAATTCCGGCGCCGGCCACCGCCCACAGACGCACAACGTCGGCGTCATCGCTGAAACGGTCACCACTGACGGTCAGACCAACTTCACGTTTACCGTCATGAAAACTCCAATGGTCATGCACCCGGCTGCCGAGCATGTACAGCAGGCAGTTGTGCTGAGCCAGTTGTTCGAGCTGGCGCGGTTCGCCGTGTCGGGCCAGATACGCCGGGGAGGCGCACAGCACACGGCGGTTGTGCGGGGCGATAGGCAAAGCAACCAGACTCGAGTCCTCCGGCTCGCCGTAACGCAAAGCGATGTCCACGGGTTGGCGGAACAGGTCGGCGATGCGATCGCCGAGCAGCAAGCGCACGGTCAGCTTCGGATGCTCGCGCTGGAACTCGTCGAGCCACGGCAGCAACAGGTTGCGGCCGAAGTCCGAAGGCGCCGACAACTGCAGGACACCACTGACCTGATCTTGTCCGCTGGCCAGCAAGCGCCGGCCTTCATCAAGGTTGCTCAGCGCCGCCCGCGCGTATTCGAGAAAGCCGTCGCCCTCGGCTGTCAGGCGCAGACTGCGGGTCGAGCGCGCGAGCAAGCGCACACCGAGCTGCTGTTCGATCCGTTTCAACGCCGCACTCGCCACGGCAGCGGACATGTCCATCACCCGCGCGGCTGCCGACAGACTGCCCAGATCCGCCGCCCGGACAAACAACTGCAAGTCGTCAAAACGCAGCATGCTCAGCCTCGATTATCAAAAAAATATTGAAAGAGACTGCTCTTTTAGCCGGTTTTATCTCGCAGAGAAATAGCCAATCATCTCTCCATCGCATTCATCCCGCTTCTCTGGAGCCGAGCATGTCCCAGCCCTTCACCGCTATCGCCACCCTGACCGCCAAACCCGGCCAACAGGATCTTCTCGAACAAGGCCTGCGCGCCCTGGTTGAACCGAGCCGCGCCGAAGACGGTTGCAGCCAGTACGACTTGCACCGCGACCTCGCTGATCCGCAGGTGTTTTATGTGATCGAACACTGGGCCAGCGAAGCGATTCTTGAGGCGCACAACGCCAGCGCGCATTTCCAGCATTTCCAGGCCAGCGCCGGCCACGCCATCGAGCACTTCCAGCTCAAGCGCCTCGGCGCGATTGTCTGATCCCTTCTTCTATTACCCGTACGGAGCCACTCATGAAAGCCATCGCCTATTACGCTTCCCTGCCGATCAACGACGCCAAGTCCCTGCAAGACATCGAACTGCCAGAACCGGTCGCCGGCCCGCGCGACGTGCTGGTGGAAGTCAAAGCCATTTCGGTCAACCCGGTCGACACCAAAGTGCGGCAGAACGCGGCACCGGAAAACGGCGCGGCGAAAGTGCTGGGTTGGGACGTTGCCGGTGTGGTCAAGGCTGTCGGCAGCGAAGTGACGTTGTTCAAGGCCGGCGACAAGGTTTTCTACGCCGGCTCCATCGCCCGTGCCGGCGGCAACAGTGAACTGCACGTGGTGGATGAGCGCATCGTCGGCCATATGCCGAAATCCCTCGGTTTTGCCGAAGCCGCCGCACTGCCGCTGACCGCGATCACCGCATGGGAGTTGTTGTTCGAGCGCCTGCAAATCCGCGAAGGCAATACCGATGAAGGCCAGAGCCTGCTGATCGTCGGTGCCGCCGGCGGGGTTGGCTCGATCCTGACGCAATTGGCCGGGCAACTGACCGGCCTGAAGGTGATCGGCACCGCGTCCCGCGAGCAAACCCGCGATTGGGTCAAAGAACTGGGCACCGACCTGGTCATCGATCACAGCCAGCCGCTGAGCGAAGAACTCAAGCGCGCCGGGATCGACAGCGTGACCCACGTCGCCAGCCTGACCCAGACCGACCAGCACCTGGATCAACTGGTCGAAGCGCTGGCGCCGCAAGGCAAACTGGCGTTGATCGACGATCCGAAGTCGCTGGACGTGAGCAAGCTCAAGCGCAAGAGCCTGTCGCTGCACTGGGAGTTCATGTACACCCGCTCGCTGTTCGAGACGCCAGACATGATCGAGCAGCACAAACTGCTCAACCGCGTGGCGGATCTGATTGATGCCGGGACGTTGAAGACCACGGTGGGCGAGCATTTCGGCACGATCAACGCAGCGAACCTGCGTCGCGCCCATGAGCTGCTGGAAAGTGGCAAAGCCAAGGGCAAAATTGTTTTAGAAGGTTTCTAAAAAACCGCACAGCGCAGCTTTCGCCGAACCTAGAGCGGTCGGCGGGGCTGCGCTGTTTTTTGCCGTCAGTCCGATGCTTGACCCTTGTCACAATTGCGATCGTATTCAGGTCTACAATCGAAGCCTCTGCGATACATCTTTTACGCAAGGGAGGTCAGCAATGAAGATCCTGATAAAAGAAGTGGCAAAGTCTCAATGGCAGGTTCGTCTGGACCAACACGCCGTGACATTCCGCAGTGAAGCCGAAGCACTGGCCTTCACCCGCACCCTCGAAGCGCGACTGTGCGCACCCCATCAGATTCCCGACCGCAGCCAGCAGCGCGCCGCCGGCTGAGGTATTTATGCCTCGGCCTGAGCTTGCGCCAGTGCCCGGGCATTCTGCAGACGGCGGGTGAGCAGCGCCACGCACACCACCAGCAAACCGCACAGGCTGATGACCATGGCCATCGGCACGGCGGTGCCGTCGTGCAACACCCCCACCAGTGCCGAAGCGCCGGCGGCGACACTGAATTGCATGCAACCGAGCAACGCCGAAGCACTGCCGGCCCGTGCGCCCTGCCCGTTCATCGCGCAAGCGGCGGCGTTCGGGCTGATGCAACCCAGGCTCGACACGCAGATGAACAGTGGAATCAGCAGCGGCCACAAGGACTCTGTGTGCATTGCGCTGACCGCGAGCAGCGTCAGCCCAGCGGCGAAGTAAACCCATACCGCCCGCGACAGCAGGAATGCCGGGCCGCGCTTGGCCAACATCCGCGCGTTGACCTGCGCGACCAAAATGAACCCCGCCGCGTTGGTGCCGAACAGCCAGCCGAAATGCTCGGCCGGCACGCCATACAGTTTAATGAAGATAAACGGCGAACCGGCGATGTAGGCAAACATCCCGGCGATGGCGATGCCGCCGGTCAGGGCGTGGCCGAGGTAAACCCGGTCCTTGAGCAAGCGCCCGTACTGACGCAGCGCGCCGGACAACGGCTGACGCGGCATGTGCGCCGGCATACTTTCCGGCAGCCCCAGCGCCACGGCCAACCCGGCCAATGCGCTGAAGCCGGTCAGCACCAGGAAAATCGACTGCCAACCCGTGGTGTTGACCAGCAGACCGCCGAGCATCGGCGCCAGAATCGGCGCCAGGCCCATCACCAGCATCAATTGCGAAAAGACTTTCGCCGAACCGACTGCGTCGCACTTGTCGCTGACTACCGCCCGGGAGATCACCATCCCCGCGCAACCGCCCAACGCCTGGACAAAACGCGCACCGATCAACCATTCCAGGTTCGGCGCGTAAGCACAGGCCAGCGACGCCAGAGTGAACAGCGTCAGACCAACGAGCAACGGAATACGTCGGCCGAAGCGATCCGCCACCGGGCCGTAAGCCAGTTGGCCGATGGACAACCCGGCGAAATACGCCGCCAGCGTCATCTGCACGTGTTTCTCGTCGGTGCCGAACGCCAGCGCCATCGAGGGAAAGGCAGGTAAATAGAAGTCGATCGCCAAGGGCCCGAAGGCGGTCAAGGCACCGAGAATCAGAATGGTACGGAAGTTCATCAGGCATCCAGGTTGGCAAGTCGGCAGCCCGACAGTCTAGCCGCGCCCGAACGCCTTGAACATTCCGATAGCTCGCTAACGATCAAATTCAGACGAGCTTCACCTCATATCCTTCCTCGCGGATCGCTTCGATGACCTGATCAGCACTCATGGCGCTTTCGACGCCGACCTCTTTAGCCGCCAGATCAACCCGCACACTGGCCGCTGGATCCTTGGCCTGCACGGCGTTGGTGATGGCTTTGACGCAGTGACCGCAGGACATGCCTTGAACGTTGAACACTTGCATGGAATGACTCCTTTGAGTGAGGTTGCCGGCAGTCTCGAGCTTGCCACGATGGCAAGGTCAAGTTCTTCAATAAACTGCCGGGCTGGCAATCGGCGTCGCGCTCGGCCAAGCTGCGTACATCAATGACTCGATTCAGGAGATTCAGCCATGCGCTGGTCAGCTTTCAGCCTGTTTGGCTTTCTCAGCCTCTTTGCCGCCGTCCCTCAAGTGCAAGCTGCTGGCGAGGATTATGCGGTGCTGATTATTTCCCGCGAGCGCCTGGAAGTGTCGACTTCTTGCGAGATCGGCGTGTACATCCAGGATCAGCTTTCGGCGCGGCTGCTGCAGGAGCAAAGCATTTCCTTCAACTTGCCGCCGGGCACTGTTTCGCTGCGCTTGAAGTTGCTGCCGGGACAGGTCGCCGGTTGTAACCCGGGGATGCTCGCGCCGGGGTCGCAGGAGATCAAATTGCATGCCGGTGATGTGTTGAAGTATCGGTTGGCGATGAATTCGGAAGGCGTCTACTTGAAGCGCGCCGATCTCGAATACTAAGTAAATCCCAATTGTGGGAGCGAGCCTGCTCGCGAATACGGTGTGTCATTCAGCGATGATGTTGACTGACCCGCCGCTTTCGCGAGCAGGCTCGCTCCCACAGCTTGTTTTGCGGCGCGTCAAAGATTGGCGCTTGACCTTGCCCGCATGGCAAGGTTGATCCTTGTAGGCATCTACTACAGGGAGTACGACCGATGTCCGATTCCATCACGTTCGATCTGCCGATTGCCGGCATGACCTGCGCCAGTTGTGCCGGGCGTGTCGAGCGGGCCTTGAGCAAAGTCAGCGGTGCCAGTGCCGTCAGCGTCAACCTCGCCACCGAGCAGGCCCGCGTACAGGCGCCCGGCGACAGTCTGCCGGCCTTGATGGCAGCAGTTGAGCGCGCCGGTTACAGCGTGCCGCAGCAGACTATCGAATTGAATATCGAAGGCATGACCTGCGCCTCCTGCGTCGGCCGCGTCGAGCGAGCGCTGAACAAAGTGCCGGGCGTCAAAAGCGTCAGCGTCAACCTGGCCAACGAACGCGCACACCTCGAATTGCTCGGTCAGGTCGACCCGCAAACGCTGCTTGAGGCCGTGAGCAAGGCCGGTTATTCGGCCAGCGTCTGGCAAGCCGAACACCCGCAAACCGATAACCAGCAACAGCGCCTCAAGCATGAACGCTGGGCGCTGATCTGCACGATTGCCCTCGCCCTGCCGCTGGTGGCGCCGATGTTGCTGCAACCGTTCGGCATCCACTGGATGCTCCCGGCCCGGGCGCAATTCGCCCTCGCCACACCGGTGCAGTTCATTTTCGGTGCACGTTTTTATGTCGCCGCGTGGAAAGCCGTGCGTGCCGGAGCGGGCAACATGGACTTGCTGGTGGCCCTCGGCACCAGCGCCGGCTACGGCTTGAGTCTTTACGAGTGGGCGACCGCCGCCGGGCGCATGCCGCATCTGTATTTCGAAGCGTCGGCGGTGGTCATTGCCTTGGTGCTGCTCGGCAAATACCTGGAGAGCCGCGCCAAACGCCAGACCGCCAGCGCCATCCGCGCGCTGGAAGCATTGCGTCCGGAACGGGCGATTCAAGTCATCGACGGTCGCGAGCAGGATGTCGCCATCAGCGCCTTGCGCCTGAACGATCTGGTGCTGGTCAAACCCGGCGAGCGTTTCCCGGTCGACGGCGAAGTCATCGAAGGCCAGAGCCACGCCGATGAAGCACTGATCAGCGGCGAAAGCCTGCCGGTACCGAAACAACCCGGAGACAAAGTCACCGGCGGCGCGATCAACGGTGAAGGCCGCTTGCTGGTGCGCACCCTGGCGCTCGGCGCAGAAACCGTGCTGGCGCGGATCATTCGTCTGGTTGAGGACGCTCAAGCCGCGAAAGCACCGATCCAGAAACTGGTGGATAAAGTCAGCCAGATCTTCGTGCCAACGGTGTTGCTGATCGCGTTGGTGACACTGATCGGCTGGTGGCTCTACGGCGCCCCCATGGAGACCGCGTTGATCAACGCCGTCGCGGTGCTGGTCATCGCCTGCCCTTGTGCGCTGGGCCTTGCCACGCCGACGGCGATCATGGCCGGCACCGGCGTGGCCGCGCGTCACGGCATTCTGATCAAGGACGCCGAAGCGCTGGAACGCGCCCATGAAGTCAGCAGTGTGGTGTTCGACAAAACCGGCACGCTGACCTCCGGCACGCCGCGCATTGCCCATTTCAGTGCAGTGGATGGTGATGAAGACACGCTGCTGAAACTGGCCGGCGCGCTGCAACGCGGCAGCGAACATCCGTTGGCCAAAGCGGTACTCGATGCCGCAGCGGAACGAGGCCTGAACGTGCCGGATGTCAGCGACAGTCAATCGCTGACCGGTCGCGGCATTGCCGGCAATCTTGAAGGCCGGCGTCTGGCGCTGGGCAATCGGCGGATGCTCGAAGAAAGTGCTTTGAACGCGGGCAACCTGAGCGAATCTGCCCAGACTTGGGAAGCCGAGGGCCGCACCCTGTCGTGGTTAATCGAGCAAAGCCCGGAACCGAAAGTGCTCGGCTTGTTCGCCTTCGGTGACACCCTGAAACCCGGTGCACTGGAAGCCGTGCAGCAGCTCGCCGCCCGCGATATCCACAGCCATCTGCTGACCGGCGACAACCGTGGCAGTGCGCGCGTGGTCGCCGAGGCCCTCGGTATCAGCAATGTCCACGCCGAAGTGCTGCCAGCGGACAAAGCCGCGACCGTCAGCGAGCTGAAAAAAACCGGCGTGGTCGCCATGGTCGGTGACGGCATCAACGACGCCTCGGCCCTCGCCGCTGCCGACATCGGTATCGCCATGGGTGGCGGCACCGACGTCGCCATGCACGCGGCGGGCATTACCCTGATGCGCGGCGATCCACGGTTGGTGCCGGCGGCACTGGAGATCAGTCGCAAGACTTATGCGAAGATCCGCCAGAACCTGTTCTGGGCCTTCGTCTATAACCTGATCGGCATTCCGCTGGCGGCGTTCGGCTTCCTCAATCCGGTGCTGGCCGGCGCGGCGATGGCGCTGTCGAGCGTCAGCGTGGTGAGCAATGCGCTACTGTTGAAAACCTGGAAACCCAAGGACCTGGAGGAACACCGATGAACATCGGCCAAGCGGCCAGACACAGTGGCCTGAGCGCGAAAATGATCCGCTATTACGAGTCGATCGGCCTGCTCAAAGCGGCGCATCGCACCGACAGCGGTTACCGGGTCTATGGCGACGATGATCTGCACACGCTGGCGTTTATCAAGCGCTCGCGGGATCTGGGCTTTTCGCTGGAGGAAGTCGGCAAACTGCTGACCCTTTGGCAGGATCGCCAACGGGCCAGCGCCGATGTGAAAGCATTGGCGCGCCAGCACATCGACGAGTTGAACCAGAAGATTCGCGAGCTCGGCGAATTACGCGACACCCTGCAAGACCTCGTCGAGCACTGCAACGGCGACCACCGCCCCGATTGCCCGATCCTCAAGGAACTGGCGTCGGGCTGCTGCGCACAATCCGCCCGCGCTTGAGCGCCAGAACTTTCACCAGCAGCAACGTACTGAGCGGAATGCCGTGGAACAGCATGACCACGGCACCCGGCGTCCACCAGGCGTAGAACGGCGCGGCGATCAGCATGCCGATACCGAACCCGGTCATTTGCAGCAAAGTCAGTACGCTAAAGATCGGCAGGCGCAATTGCTCGGGTTCACGTTGCAGACGCGACATCAGCCCGACCTCGGAAAAACCGTCACCCAACCCTGCCGGCAAGGAAAACAGCAACAGGGCATAGAGGCTGTGTTGCTGGAACATCAGGATAAAGCCGCAGGACATCAGCGCCACGCCAAAGAAAAACCGCCGTTCCAGATGGATGTTGTCCGAGCCTTTGAGACGGCTGGCGATTCGCGCACCGAGGAGCTTGCCGCTGGCCCAAACTGCGAGCATCAGCCCCAGCGTGGTACTCGCCGACTCCGGCGTGAGCAGTCTGGAGATGATCGGAAAGCCGACGTTGTGCGCGGCGCTGCCCAAAGTGTCGGCCATGGTGACCGCGAGCATCGCGGCAATCACCGGCGCAGAACGCAGGCCTTGCTTGAGCGCTGTCCATTCGCCGCGTTCCGGTGCGTCGTTGACGGTTGCGGGTGCGAACCGCAGCGGCACAATCAATAACGCGGCCAGCAAATAGGTCAGCGCATTCAGTGCGAACACCGTTTCAAAACCAAACCCCGCGACCAGCAAACCTGAAACCAGGCTGCCGCCGACCATCGCAGCGGATGAGGCCGAAGTGATCCAGGCGTTGGCCTTGAGCAGTTGATCAGCGGGGACCAGACGCGGCAACTGGCTGTTGAGGCCGATGGCAAACATCGAATTGCCCAGGCCCAGACCGAAGGCGATCACCGGCAACAGCAAGGCCTGTTGGCTGACGGGCACGATCAACAACAGACCGAGCACGCTGGCGCGCAGCAGGTCGAAGGCGATCAGCGGTGCGCGTCCGCTGCAACGACGGTAAAACGCGGTGCCGATCAGACTGGCAAAAATCCCCCCGCCGACGCGACTGGCGAGAAAGATCCCGACGCTTATTGCGCTGTTGCTCAGCAGGTAGACGTAGGTGGCCAGCGCGACCATGTTGAGGAAGGCGCCGAAATCGGAGATCAGTCGAGCGGTGACGATCAGGTGGGTGTTGCTCGGGGTGGTCACATTCAGTCCTTGAGTGTGGTTGGCGCGGTGGACAGTAGACTTGAATTTGCGGGGATCCGAAAGAGCCCTCACCCTAACCCTCTCCCATGGGGAGAGGGGACTGATTGGGGGATATTTGGGAGGTACACCGACCTGAACGTTTTTCGTTGAATCCATAATCGACTCGTTTTTTCAGGTCGATGTATGACGCAAGACACCTCGGTCGGCCCCCTCTCCCTCTGGGAGAGGGCTGGGCGGGCGGCGTTCCGATGAGGGGCTTCTGGGTTCCAAGGCTTCTGATTCAAACAAAAAACCCGGCCGAAGCCGGGTTTCTCATCAAGCAATCACTGCATCCACGGTGGTGGCGGTGGTTCGTCGGACTTGCCTTTCGGCTCGTCGTCCGCAGCACGGATGGCCTGCTTGCGTTCCTCGTCGAGGCGCGCCGCTTCGATCTCGCGCAACACCCCGCCGACGTCGGCCAGGTCTTCCGGATCATCGAACTCACCGGTCAGCACACTGTTCGGGTGCAGGGTGCCGGCTTCGTACAACGCCCACATTTCCTTGGCGTATTTGGTCAGCTTCAACTCCGGGGCAAAGCGTCCGAAGTAGGAAGCCATGTTGCCAACGTCGCGCTCCAGCATGCTGAACGCGTGGTTGTTGCCGGCAGCGTCGACAGCTTGCGGCAGGTCGATGATGACCGGGCCGGTCGGCGTCAGCAGCACGTTGAACTCCGAGAGGTCACCGTGCACCAGACCGGTACACAACATCAGCACGATCTGCGAAATCAGGAACGCGTGATACTCGCGCGCCTGATCCGGCTCCAGCACCACGTCATTGAGACGCGGCGCGGCATCGCCGAACTCGTCGGCCACCAGTTCCATCAACAGCACGCCGTCGAGGAAGTCGTAGGGTTTGGGCACCCGCACACCGGCGCCGGCCAGACGGAACAGCGCCGCCACTTCGGCGTTCTGCCAGGCATCTTCGGTCTCTTTGCGACCGAACTTGGAGCCTTTTGCCATTGCGCGAGCCTGTCGGCTGTTGCGCACCTTGCGGCCTTCCTGATACTCGGCCGCCTGGCGGAAACTGCGTTTGTTCGCCTCCTTGTAGACCTTTGCGCAACGTAACTGATTGCCGCAGCGCACCACATAAACAGCTGCTTCTTTGCCACTCATCAGTGGGCGCAGCACCTCGTCGACCAGACCGTCCTCGATCAGGGGTTCAATGCGTTTTGGAGTCTTCATCAGCTTTTATTGTGGGTCCTTTATTACCAAACACGCGAATGTCACTCGTTATACGGCAATCCTCGCATCACGGGGAGGGGTTGCCGACCTGTGAACGTTGAGAATGCACACACTGTGCCGGATTAAACAGGGCCAACTCTGCGCTCGCGCATCGACCGTGGGGAATCATAGCCGAGGCTGTTGTACTTGTTGGTACATGTCTTCAAGGGCATTTGCGACAGAATCTGACATCCGGCTGATGCCCCTTCGGCAGATTTTTGCAAAGTCGCCTCAATTTCCCTGTTTTGCAGCCGAAGCCCTCAATGACAGAGGGATTTGTCCGGCAATCGTTCCACAACAATCAGCGATGCCGCGCTCGGGGATACGAGTGATCCACAACGTTTTCGGCTGCCAATAAACCACAAGTCATCTGCACTGCGTGGGCCTACAAGAAAATCTGGAGCGCGGATGAACATCAAACAGAAATTGACGTGGGCGTTTGCAATCATCGCCTGCTTGCCGGTGGTGCTGGTCGCAACGCTGGTGGTGATGAACTTGCGCAGCGATGCCCGGGACAGTTTTGTCGACAGCAGCGGTCGCGAAATCCGTCAGGTCAGCAATGCCATGCAGCTGTTTTTTGATGGCATCAGCCAGAACGTCGATTACCTGGCGTCGCAGCCGCTGATCAAAAACACCGACGACAGCCTCAAGACCTACATGAGCGCCAACGCCGAATCCATCCCGCAGGGCGAGATGGACAAAAAGGTCTTCGCGTTCCTCCAGGACCTGGGCAACGCCCACCCGGCTTACGCCTACGCCATCGTTGGCACCGCCGCCGGTGGTTATGTGTCATGGCCGGACGATCCCAAACTCAACAATTACGACCCGCGTCAGCGGCCGTGGTACAAGGCTGCCCAGGCCAAACCGGGCAAACCGTTGCGGACCGCCGCTTACTACTGGGCGCAGGACGATGCGACCTACGTCAGCACCGTGCGCACCATCGACAACAAACTCGGCAGCAACGGCGGCGTGGTCAGCATCGACGTGACGCTCAAGCAGCTCACCGAGATCGTCAAACAGATCAAGCTGGGCGAAACCGGCTACCTGATGCTCCTGGAAAACAGCGGCACGGTGCTGGTCGATCCGAAACAGCCGGAACACAACTTCAAGCCGCTGGACAGCCTCGGCGAAGGCTATGCGCAGCTGGCCAAGGCCGGCAAAGGCCTGGTCGAAGTCGAGCTTAACGGTGAGCGCTACATGGCCAACGTCTGGCCGTCGGAGCAATTGGGCTGGACCTTCGTCGGCCTGATCAAGCAGAGCGATGTGATGAGCTCAGCCACGCAACTGACCTGGCTGATCGCGATCATCGCCGCCGTGCTGGCCGTGCTGTTCGCCGTGGTTGGCGCCAGTTTCGCCACCCTCATCGTGCGGCCGATCCGCAGCGTCGCCAGTGGCCTGGAAGGCATTGCGCAGGGCGAAGGCGACCTGACCAAAAACCTCGACATCCGGGGCAACGACGAAACCGCGCAACTGGCCAACTGGTTCAATCAGTTCCTCACCGCGATCCGCAGCCTGATCCAGCACATCGGCGGCGCCGCCGGGAAAATCCTCGCGACCTCGCAGAGTTCGACCCGCGTCTCAAGCGACATGGCCGAAGCCGCCGGGCGTCAGCGTGAAGCGGTCGACATGGTCTCGACCGCGTTCCACGAAATGGTCGCCACCGCTAACGAAGTCGCGCGCTCGTGCAGTCAGGCAGCGGACTCCGCCGACAGCGGCCAGCGTCAGGCCCGCCAAGGCCAGCAACAGATTGATGCGGCGGTGCACAGCGTCGATCAACTGAGCCAGGAGCTGGAGCAATCGGCGCAGTCAATGCAACAACTGGAGCGCGACAGCAACGATATCCAGTCGATCCTCGGCACCATCCGCTCCATCGCCGAACAGACCAACCTGCTGGCGCTCAACGCCGCCATCGAAGCAGCCCGCGCCGGTGAACAGGGGCGCGGTTTTGCCGTGGTGGCGGATGAGGTGCGCGCACTGGCCAAACGCACGGCGGATTCGACGGCAGAGATCGATGGTCTGCTCGGCAATCTGGCCAAGCGCACCAGTCAGGTCACACAACAGATGCACGCCAGCCTGCAGGTCTCGCAGCAGTCGGTGACGCGTATCGGCGAGGCGCGCGAAAGCTTCGGGCAGATCCGCGAATCGGTGGACGTGATTCGTGACATGAACACGCAAATCGCTACCGCTGCTGAAGAACAGCATCAGGTGGCTGAGGACATCAACCGGCACATCAGCCAGATTCACGGGGATGCGCAGTTGGTGGCAGAACTGGCCAACTCGGCGCGTCTGGATTCGCAGAGTCTGGCGGGGTTGTCGAATGAGTTGGATGGGTTGGTCAGACGGTTTCGTACCTGAACCCAAAAGCCCCTCATCGGAACGCCGCCCGCCCAGCCCTCTCCCTGAGGGAGAGGGGGCTGACCGAGGTGTCTGGCGTTATGCATCGACCTGAAATACCGCGTCGATTATGGATTCTATAAAGCAAGATCAGGTCGGCGCACCTCTGAAGCATCCCCCAATCGGTCCCCTCTCCCTCTGGGCGGTCCGACGTTTCGGGAGGGCTAGGGCGAGGGGCTCTTTCAGCGTCAGCGTTCGATGATGGCGGTGACGCCCTGCCCACCCGCCGCGCAAATCGATATCAACCCCCTGCCCTTCCCCGCTGCGTCCAGCAACTTCGCCAGGTTCGCGACGATGCGCCCACCGGTCGCCGCAAACGGATGCCCGGCCGCCAGCGAACTGCCCTTCACGTTCAGCCGGCTACGATCAATCGAACCCAACGGCGCATCAAGGCCCAAACGGGTTTTGCAGTATTCGGGATCCTCCCAGGCCTTCAGCGTGCACAGCACTTGCGCCGCGAACGCTTCATGAATTTCGTAGTAGTCAAAATCCTGCAAGGTCAGCCCGTTGCGTGCCAGCAACCGTGGCACGGCATACACCGGCGCCATCAGCAGCCCTTCGGCGCCGTTGACGAAATCCACTGCCGCCGCTTCGCCATCGCGCAGGTACGCGAGGATCGGCAAGCCGCGTTCCTTCGCCCACTCTTCACTGCCGAGCAGCACCACAGACGCGCCATCGGTCAGCGGCGTGGAGTTGCCTGCCGTCAACGTGCCTTTCGCGCTTTTTTCGAAGGCGGGTTTCAGCGTCGCGAGTTTTTCCAGGGTCAGGTCCGGGCGCAGATTGTTGTCGCGGGTCAGACCAAGGAACGGTGTCATCAGGTCGTTGTGCCAACCCTCGCTATAGGACGCAGCGAGTTTGTGGTGGCTTTCGAGGGCCAGTTGATCCTGATCTTCACGCGGGATGTTCCAGGTCTGCGCCATCAGTTCGCAGTGCTGCCCCATCGACAGGCCGGTGCGCGGTTCACCGTTACGCGGAAATTCCGGGATCAGGTGTTGCGGCCGCAACTGCAGTAAGGTTTTCAGCTTGTCGCCGGTGGTCTTGGCGCGGTTGGCTTGCAAGAGGATTCTGCGCAGGCCTTCGCTGACACTGATCGGCGCGTCCGAGGTGGTGTCGACGCCACCGGCGATGCCGCTCTCGATCTGGCCGAGGGCGATCTTGTTCGCCACCAGGATCGCCGCTTCCAGGCCAGTGCCGCAGGCTTGCTGAATGTCGTAGGCGGGCGTCGCCGGGGACAGACGCGAGCCGAGCACACATTCACGGGTCAGATTCATATCTCGTGACAATTTCAGCACTGCGCCCGCCACCACTTCGCCAATGCGCTGGCCGTGCAGGTTGTAGCGTTCGATCAGGCCTTCGAGGGCGGCGGTGAGCATCGCCTGATTACTCGCCGTGGCGTACGGCCCGTTGGAACGGGCGAAGGGAATGCGGTTACCGCCGATGATCGCGACGCGGCGCAGCTGACTCATGAATAACTCCTTTTCCGAAGGTTTGAATTCACGCCGATCCCCTGTAGGAGTGAGCCTGCTCGCGATAGCGGTGGGTCAGATAAACATTTCTTGACTGATACACCGCTATCGCGAGCAGGCTCACTCCTACAGGGGTCAGCTGTGTTTCTGACTGTGGGTTCGGCAACACAAACGCCGGGGGCAAACTACTCTGCTGTTCTAGCGTAGGCCTTATTGCGTGGATCGAACGATTGATTGCCATCGGTAGTCCACACTTTGAACCCCAACTTCTGGAGAGCGTTCCATGTCTGACCGCTATATCGACTTCGCCAACTCGTCCATCGGCCATCGCCTGGTCGGGGCGCTGGGCCTGCCGTCGCCGGTGCGACTGGAACGCTGGCAGGCCGGGCGCCTGCGGCCGGTGGAAGGGGCGCTGCTGATCGGCGGCGGGCCACTGGCGGAGCGCGTCAGTGCCTTCGCCAACCGTTTGACCGACGGCATCTACCGTTACGGCGAACAACCGGCAACCGCTACCGAATGGATTCCCGGCCACGGCCCGAAACTCAAAGCCGTGGTGTTCGACGCCAGCGAGTTGCTGCATACCGACCAGCTCAAGCAACTGCGCGAATTCTTCCAGCCGTTGATGAAGAATCTTGAGCACAGCGCCCATCTGGTGATCCTTGGCCGTGCCCCGGAAACCCTCAGAGATCCGTTTGCTGCCAGTGCGCAACGAGCGCTGGAAGGGTTTTCCCGTTCGCTGGCCAAGGAATTGCGCAGCGGCGGCACGCTGCAATTGATCTACGTCGGTGAGGGCGCCGAAGATCAACTGGAAGGCCCGCTGCGGTTTTTCCTCTCGCCGAAAAGTGCGTTCGTGTCCGGGCAGGTGATTCGCCTGACAGCTTGTGCGACGCCAGTGACTGACTGGACCCGGCCGCTGGCCGGACGCAAGGCGCTGGTCACTGGTGCGGCTCGCGGTATCGGCGCATCGATTGCCGAAACCCTGGCGCGCGACGGCGCCGAGGTGATCCTGCTCGACGTGCCGCCGGCGAAGACCGATCTGGAAGCCCTTGCCGCCCGCCTCGGCGGCCGCGCGATTACCCTGGATATCTGCGCCGCCGACGCCGCCACGCAATTGATCGAACAACTGCCTGACGGCCTCGATATTCTGGTGCACAACGCCGGCATCACCCGCGACAAAACCCTGGCCAATATGACCCCGGAATTCTGGGACGCGGTGCTGGCGGTCAACCTCAACGCACCGCAAGTGCTGACCCAGGCCCTGCTCGACAGCGGCACGCTGCGCGACAACGCGCGGGTGATTCTGCTGGCCTCGATCAGCGGCATTGCCGGCAATCGCGGGCAAACCAACTACGCCGCGAGCAAGGCCGGGCTGATTGGTCTTGCGCAGGCCTGGGCGCCTACGCTGCTGGAACGTGGGATCAGCATCAATGCCGTCGCCCCCGGTTTTATCGAGACGCAAATGACTGCACACATTCCGTTTGGCCTGCGTGAGGCGGGCCGGCGCATGAGTTCGCTCGGTCAGGGCGGTTTACCGCAAGACGTCGCCGAAGCCGTCGCGTGGCTGGCGCAACCGGGCACCGGAGCATTCACCGGGCAGGCGCTGCGGGTCTGCGGACAAAGCGTTCTGGGGGCTTAGGCATGAGCATCGAATGGCATACGCTGGATCGCGAACCGAGCCTGCCCGGGCTCTACGCACGAGCGGCGACGCGACGAAAAATCACCGGCACCCAATTACCCGACAGCGGCCTGCGCTGTTGGGTCGATGTCGATGGCCAACGCCTGGCGGGCTATCGCAAGGTCTGCGGATTCGTCGATGACGGTCTGTTGCCGCCGACCTATCCGCACATCCTCGCCTTTGCATTGCAGATGCAATTGCTCACCGCCAAAGCCTTTCCGTTCCCGCTGCTGGGGCTGATTCATCTGAGCAACCGCATTCGCGTGTTGCGCCCGATGGGCGGGATCGGTCGGGCGCAGGTCAGCGTGCGCGTGACGAATCTGCAAGCGCATCCCAAAGGTGCGACGTTCGATCTGCTGACCACCCTGGATGATCAGCTCGGGCCGCTGTGGGAAGCGGAAAGCCAGATGCTCTGTCGCGGTGTGAAACTTGAGGGCGAGCCGGCCGAGCAGACTTGGGAGCCGTCGCAATCGCTGGTGGAGGTGGCGCGCTGGAAAGCCCCGGCCGATATCGGTCGGCAATACGCCAAAGTGTCCGGAGACTACAACCCGATTCACCTGAGTGCGGCCAGTGCCAGGTTGTTTGGCTTTCCAACAGCGATCGCCCATGGTTTGTGGAACAAGGCGCGGACCCTCGCGGCGCTGAACGATCATTTGCCCAAGGCCAACCTTGAGATCGCCGTGCACTTTCGCAAACCGGTGCGCCTGCCCAGTGAGGTGACCCTGCTGGCGAGTGCGGCGGGGTCCAGTGGTGAGTTGCGGCTGATCGGTGCGCAAGACCTGGAGCATATGGTCGGGCAGTGGCAACCGATTGCCTGAGCACGCGGGATACCGTTAATTGTGTGTATATAACTTAAGTTTTCGCCGTCCTTCCGCCTTCCGCTGAAAAAACCATGGCCTTGATTATCAAGGCCTTTTTTTGTCCGGCTATATCCTGGGTATTAGTCCTTAGGCGCTGAACTTCACCTTATATATAAAGGCGTTAATACCAACTTGAGAATGGCCTGAAACCTGCCTCTGGACTGAGATTGAGCACAACGGGCGAAGGCATCACCGACAACAGATCGGCGAGCCATCGAAGACAACGAACGTTGTGACAGGTGCAAGGAATCTCAATCATGAAAACTCAAGATGTGTGGTGCAAATCGGCAATCGCTCTGGCATTGATTCTCTCCCTCGGCCTCGCCGGCTGCAGCAGCGGCGGTGGCGGCCATCACAGCAGCTCCGGCAGTTCTGCGGCGGACGGCACCTCGGGTACTGGCGGTACGGGCGGCAGCGGTGATACTGCAGGCACAGGCGGAACTGGCGGGACCGGGAACACAGGTGGTACTGGCGGAACCGGTGGCACCGATCCGACCAATCCAACCAACCCGACAGACCCAACGGATCCGACCAACCCGACCAATCCGACCACCACACCGCTGGTGACCACCACCCTGGTGCAGGATGTCGGTAAGACCGTCGCTGGCGTCGGCGATGGCGTTGGCCAGATCGGCGACTCGCTGGGTACCGTACCGGTGGTCGGTGGTGTGGTGCAGAGTGCGGCCAACACCGCAGGCAATGTTGTCAGCACCTTGGGTGATGGCGTCGCCAATGGCGTAGGCAAACTGGCCACCGACCCTAATGGCCTGACCACCACCGTTGCTTCGGTTGGCGGTGTAGTGACGGATGTTGGCAACGGCGTCTCCGACCTCAGCGCCAAGCTGTCCACTGCGACGGGCAGCGTACCGGTGGTGGGCGGTGTGGTGACCAAAGTCGCGCCGCTGCTTGATGGTGTCGGCGAGAAAGTCACCATGCTCGGCAATACCCTCGACACCACACTGACCAGCGGCCCAACCAGCCAACTGACGAACAAACTCGGCGGTAGTCTGGTGCCAGTGATTGCGATGGTTGAAAGCACCACGGACAAACTCGGCGCGACCACAGGTCTTGGCGATCCACTCAAAGGCGTGGTTGCGCAAGTCGGTGGTGCGGTGAACACACTGGGCGGCAATGTTACCGATGCGGGTAACGGCAACGCCTTGACCAACACACTCGGCGGCGCGTTGAGCGATACCGGCACCGCAGTCGCCAAGGCTGGTGGTCTGGTGTCCAACGGCACTGGTTCGGGTACTGGTGGAGTGGGCGGTGGCCTCGGTGGTACTGGCCTGCTGCAAACCGTTGGCGGCGCGGTGGTCAATGTCGGCTCAGGTCTGGCGGCAGGCAACGGCACTCTCGCAGCGCCTGGCAACGTCCTGGCAGCGGCCGGCAACACAGTGGCTTCGCTCAACACCGTACTCGGCGGTTCGGGCACCCCGATCACCGCAACCACCTCACCTCTGGCCACGGTTGGCGGAACCTTGGGCGCAGGCCTGAACCCGGTCACCAGTGGCGTTACCAACGTGACTCAGCAACTCGGCGCCGCTACCGGTATCGGCTCACCTGTTGCAGGTCTTACCGGCCAGGTGGGCGGCGCGGTCAGCAGTATCGGCGGCAGCATTGCTGCGACCAACAACCCGGTCACCACCGCAGTCGGTGGTCTGGTCAGCAACGTCGGCGGCACCGTCGCCGCCGTCGGTGGCCTGGTCAACGGCGGTACCAGCGGGGGTACCACCAGTGGCGGTCTGGGCGGTGTACTCGGTGCTCTGACTGGCACTCTGGGAGGCAACACACGCTAAATTGCACCTGGCCGATTCGACGGCCTCACCTACAGCGCCTACGCTTGGTTGAGGGCGGAAGATTCCCACGAGTCTTCCGCTTTTTTCTTAGGAAAATTCAGCCCAGTGCCGTGATCTGACCATGGAGTGTCCTATGCGCGTAATGGCATCCCTGCTGTTCCTCAGTCTCAGTTCCGCCGCCCTCGCCGACACCCTGCCCAGCTTTCTCAACAGCAACGAAACCATCCGCAATCTGCCGGTGCCGAACCTGCCGGCCGATGCCTATCGCCCAAGCGCCACGCCGGTGCAAGTGCCGGACGCTGGTGCCGCCGCTGCGCAACCGCTGTTGATGGACACCAAGATCAAACTGCAAACCGTGCAGATCGAAGGCGGCACCCTCTACCCGCTCAACGAACTCGCCGAAATCTATAAGCCCCTGATCGGCCGGCAAGCCACGCTCGCCGAGCTGATCGAAGCCACGCGCAACATCACCCGACGCTATCAGCAGGACGGTTACCTGCTGTCCTACGCGTTCTTGCCGCAGCAAAATTTCAATGACGGCGTAGCGCGCGTGGTGCTGGTGGAAGGCTACGTCCGCGATATCCAGATCCAGGGCGATGTCGGCCGGGTCAAAGCGCTACTCGACAAACTGGCGGCGAAGATTCAGACCGAGCGGCCGCTGACCCGCAAGACGTTCGAGCGCTACACCACGCTGATGACGCGCATTCCCGGGGTGACGATCCAGGCCCAGGTGCCACCGCCCGGCACCACCGACGGCGCCACAACGCTGGTGGCCCAGGCCAGTCGAAAACCCTTCACCAGCACGCTGAGCACCACCGAAGACAACCGCAACGGCACCCAGGCCCTGCTCGGTGTCAGCAGCAATTCGCAAACCGCGATGGGCGAGCAACTGACCCTCAGCGGCCTGTTTCCACCGGGTGACGATCACGAACATTACTACCGGCTCGACTACAACCAGTTCCTCAATGACGAGGGCGCACAACTGGCGCTGTCGGCTTCACGCTACCGTGCTGACCCCGGCACCAATGTCCT
Organism: Pseudomonas sp. H1_D05; assembly: GCF_054682705.1. Lineage (NCBI taxonomy): Bacteria > Pseudomonadati > Pseudomonadota > Gammaproteobacteria > Pseudomonadales > Pseudomonadaceae > Pseudomonas > Pseudomonas sp. H1_D05. Next base: position 2,644,128 of record NZ_CP162825.1, on the reverse strand, counting down.
GCTCGACAATGGCCTGCAACTCAAACCGCACCGCGAAAACGACCGCTACTCGATCGGTTTCACCCTGCCGCTGATTGCCGCTTCCAACGAACTGCTGACGGCCGGTTCAAGGCTTTACGCGGTCAACGACAAGACCCGCTACAAGGTGATCGGCTTCCCGCTGAGTGTCGAAGAACGCACCGACATCCGCGCCCTCGCCTTCGAGAGCGACTGGCGCAAGGCCGATGCCCGCCAGTTGCGGATCCTCAGCGGCGGCGTGTACCAGGGCCTCGACAGCATGGGCGCGAAAACCAACAACAACGCCATCGACCTCGACTTCTTTCGCCTGCGCCTGTCTGGCGTACAGAGCGACAAGTTCCTCGACAATTGGCAAGGGGTGCTGTCTGCCGCACTGTACTGGAGCGACGACACCCTGCCCGACAGTGAGCGCGCGGTGTTCGGCGGGCAGAACTTCGGTCGTGGTTATCCCGACGATCAAGCGTCCGGCGACAAGGGCTGGGGCGTGGCGTACGAGGTCAACTACAGCTTCAACCGCGACGGCAACTGGGTGCGCATCCTGCAACCGTATGTCGTACTCGATCGCTCGCGCAGTTGGTTCAATGAATTGCCGGTGCGGGCCAACAATCTGTCATCGGCGGCGATCGGGCTACGGTTTGGCGATGCCAAGTACTACAACATTGCGCTGGAAGCGGCGAAGGCAATGTCGGATGAAGCGCTGGACACGTTCAATCGCAAGCCCAGGTACAGCATCAGTTTCAGTTACCAGTTGTAAGCTGAAACACCAAGAGGCTTCGGCAGCGGCGGGTGGAGTGTACAAACGGCAGAACTGGGTCGGATTGCAGGCAGCCTTCGCGAGCAGGCTCACTCCTACAATTGGATTGAGTGCATTCAGTTAGAAATTGGCCGGCTGTCAGGCCGCCATCGCGAGCAGGCTCATTCCTACAGTTGGATTGAGTGCATTCAGTTAGAAACTGGCCGGCTGTCAGGCCGCTTTCGCAGGAACGCCGTCCGCAGCAAACTCGCCCCCACAGAAAAGCCAAAGCAAAACAGCGCACACCGCGCACACCGCACACCGCGCACCGCTACCGCTCCTCACCACTCAACAGGATGAGCGTTAGCTCGGCTGCAGCTCTTGATCTTGATTCACCGGCCGCGTCGGCAGGCTGAGTGGAGGGATTGATCCGGGAGTGGGAGCGCAGCGACCGTTTGGCGAAGCCAAACACAGCGAGAGGAGGTGCAGCGAAGCAAACCGTAGGCGCTGCGCCCGGATCGATCCCGGAGCGAAGGAACCCCGAGCCTCAGCGAGTGGGCCGAACGTTGCGGCAAGCCTTTTTGGGTACTTTTTCGGCGTCTGGAAAAAGTGCCTCGCCGTAAGGGCGAAACCGCCAGCTGCAACACCCAAAAAAACGGATATTCACCCAAAACACCCAAAGCACGGTCGGCCCAGAGGCCGCCGAGCTCAACCTCAGCCAACCTGAACCTTAGGCTTGGGAAGCAAATTATCCAAAGTCTCCAACAACCTGACGTAATAAATCGGCTTGCGAAACAGATCCACCACCTGCAACCGCAATAGGTCACTGACATCTTCCATATCCGCATGCCCCGACATCACAATCACCGGCAAATGCTGCCGAGAAGTATGCTCACGCAAGCGCTTGATCAACGACATCCCGGACTCCTCCGGCATACGCAAATCAGTAATCACCAGCGCGATATCGGGATGGCGAGTCAGATGATGCAACGCCAGCTTCACCGACGTCGCCGTATGACAGACAAACCCCTCCCCCTCGAGCAACTCCGCCAGCTCCAGCAACGCGTCCTCTTCATCGTCAACCAAAAGCAACTGTTGGCGGTGCGGCGAAGACGCGTTCATAGGCAATACCTGAAAGCTGAATGGAAAATCCATTGTAGTGCGATATCAGCCAGGTGCAGCGTTCCCATGACTCAAGGCGTCGGCCGTGTCACAGCCGTACCATCAAGAGACGTCAAAATATTATTGAAGATCGCCAGCACCCTATCGCCAAGAGGGGTTACGAATGCCACAACCACGACGGCGACCATCGCCACCACAATGGCGTACTCGATCGCCGAAGCCCCTTCTTCATTCTTGATGAACACCCGGGCTCTGGACATTAGATAGTCGAAAGTCATGCGAAACATAGGACTGCTCCTTTGCGCCTCTGGCGCTGATGTCACTACAACGGCAAAGACCCACCGTGCCATTTGAGCATTGTCAACAAACCCCCACCCAACAACTGTAAGAACGAATTAACCGGAAAGTATTAATCCAATCGTGTTTTTGCCATCGGCTGCTGTTAATTGGCCAAGACTCATACTTTCGTGAGTTATTTTCCTGTCAGTAATGGCGTTTTGGCTTGGATCAGCTAGCGTGGAAATAGCGAAATAGTTGCATGTTCATAGCTGCCGGATTGGGAACTTCTCTCGTTAGCAATAGCAGTGGGTAGTGCAGCAGGAAAGGGAGAGCCGTCATGAACAGTCGCGTCACCATGGGCCTTGCAGCCATCCTGTTATTGGGAGCCATTTTTGTCGGTTACTGGGGACTGGTACTCAGTCGTCAACCAGCGCCCGTCGCCGTCGCCCCCGTCGCCCCAACTGTCACTGTTGAAAAAACTGTCGCGATCGCCGAAGACCAGACCCGCCAACCCGTGGTGGTGCTGCTGCACGATGTGCCACCCTTCACTGCGCTGACCGCCGCCGATGTAGCGGTGGAAAAACTGCGCAGTGCACCGGCGGGCAGCTTGAGCACTGTCGATCAGGCCATTGGCCGCACACCTTGGCGGCACCTCAGCGCCGGCACCTGGCTGAACGATGAAAGCTTCACCGCCGGCGGTTCACTGGCACGCATGATTCACAGTGACGAACGCGCGCTCACCGTGGCTGTTGACGAAGTGATCGGTGCCGCCGGGCAACTGATTCCCGGCGATTACGTCGATGTCTTGCTCTACTTGCGCCAGGATTCCAGCAACCTCGAACAGTCGGCGCAGATCGTTTTACCGGCCATGCGTGTGCTGGGTGTCGGCGATCAATACGGCCTGACCAACGACGGCCAACCCGCCTCGCCGGCCCTGAGCGCCGAGGAAAAACTCAAACAGGATCAACGCCGCGTCGCCGCGCGCACCGTGGTGCTGGCGGTGCCGGAGCAACTGCTCAGTCGCCTGATGCTCGCCACCCAGGCCGGCACCTTGCGCCTGGCCGTACGCAGCAGTGAAGAGCAGCGCCTGGCCAAATACTGGGCCGGCGAAAACCAGTCCACGGCCCATCTCGACACCGCCAACCGACAACTCTTCCAGTTCAACCAACTGGCCATGGGCACCGCACCGAAAGCACCGTCCAGTGGTGGTTCCGGTGGCGCCGCACGGCCTGCCGTGGAAATCATTCGCGGCAACCAGATCACCCAACAAAACCCATGACTGCGCAAGGATCCAAGGGCATGCAGAGTCGTTTCAGGCCGACATTCAAACCCATGCTGCGCGCCCTGTTACTGATGGGCCTGTCGATGGACGCTGCGTTCGCGGCAGTCGGCAATTGTTCGGCACTGGGGCGCATGCCGCCAGTGATCGAAATCGGCGAAGGGTTTCAGCAGGACGTGCAGTCCCCCGTGGCGATCACGCGTCTGGCGATTGGCGACCCGAAAATCGCCGATGTCCACGCCAACGGCAGCTCGTCCTTTCTGCTCACCGGTGTTGCACCCGGCGCCACCAGCCTGATGGTCTGGACGTCGTGTTCGAGCGAGCCGCGCCAGAGCATGGTCTTTGTTCAGGGCGCCGCCACTGCCGCGCTGAACAGCAGTCTGCCGTCGGATGATCCGAACCTGCCGTCGCAAGTGCAGACCGATATTCGGTTCGTCGAAGTCAGCCGCACCAAACTCAAGCAAGCCACCGCCTCGCTAATCGGCACTCGCGGCAACTTCCTGTTCGGTTCGCCCGGCACCCTTCCGCCGATTGACGGGGTGCCGCAGCCACGCCTGCCGGTGGACAACTCGCTGTTCAACTTCTCGTGGATCGGCGGCAAGACCATGGCAATCATCAACGCGCTGGAAACCAGCGGCTTCGCCTACACCCTCGCGCGGCCGAGCCTGGTCGCGCTGAACGGGCAAAGCGCAAGCTTTCTGGCCGGCGGTGAAATTCCGATTCCGGTGCCCAGTTCCGGCAGCGACAGCGTGTCGATCGAGTACAAGGAATTCGGCATCCGCCTGACCCTGACGCCGACCATCATCGGTCGCGACCGCATCGCGTTGAAGGTCGCCCCGGAAGTCAGCGAACTGGACTTCAGTAACGCCGTACAGATCGCCGGCACCACTGTGCCGGCGCTGACTATCCGCCGCACCGACACCAGCGTGTCGCTTGGCGACGGCGAGAGTTTCGTCATCAGTGGCTTGATCAGCACCACCAACAGCTCGCAGGTGAACAAGTTTCCCGGCCTCGGTGACATCCCGGTACTCGGCGCATTTTTCAAAGGCTCGCAGATCAAGCGCGAAGAGCGCGAACTGTTGATGATCGTGACGCCGCATCTGGTGCAGCCATTGGCCGCCGATGCCCAGTTGCCGTCGTTACCCGGGGAAAAACTGCGCAATTACGACCCGAATTTCTACCGCATGTTCTTCTTGGAAAACGGCAATTTCGACAAGCGCAGCGGGTTATCGCAATGAGCCAGAACCTGAGCCAGACCTTTCTCGCCATCACCCGCAACAGCACCGATCTGGAGTGGCTGCAGGGCGCGCTCGCGCCGCTCGGCCAAGTGGTCAGCGCCGGTGGCGGCAGCCTGGATGAGCTGCTGGCGTTGGTCGACGTCACCTTTGCCAGTCTGGTGTTCGTCGGCCTGGATCGCGAGCACGTGGTCGCCCAGAGCGCGTTGATCGAAGGCGCGCTGGAGGCCAAACCGATGCTGGCAATCGTGGCCCTCGGCGACGGCATGGACAATCAGCTGGTGCTCAATGCGATGCGTGCCGGGGCCGGGGATTTTGTCGCCTACGGTTCGCGCTCCAGTGAAGTCGCCGGGCTGGTGCGGCGCTTGAGTAAACGCCTGCCGCCCGTGGCACCGAACACGCAACTGGGCGGCCTTACGGTCATGTATGGCGTGCAGAGCAGTTCCGATGGCGCGCTGTTGGCCAACCACATGGCGCTGGTGGTGCAAAAGAGCGGTCAGCAAACCTTGCTGCTCGATCTCGGTCTGCCGCGCGGTGACAGCCTCGCCCTGCTCGGGCTGGAAAGTTCGTTTCACTTTGGCGATGCCCTGCGTCACTTGCGCCGGCTCGACGCCACGCTGATCGACAGCGCCTTCACCAGCGCCGAAGCCGGCCTGCGCATTCTCGCCTACGCCAGCAACGATGAGCCGTTGGAAAACACCAGCGCCGCCGAGCTGTACATGTTGCTCAGCGCCTTGCGCCAGCACTTCCAGCACATCGTCGTGAACCTCACCGGGCAGACCGACAGTGAAGCCTTGCGCACCTTTGTCAGCCACTGCGACAAGTTGCTCTGGTACACCGACCAGAACGTGCTCAACTGCCGGCGCAACCTCGCCGTGCTCAATCTGTGGCGGGAAAAAGGCATGAAGCTCGACCACGGGCGGCTGCTGATCGACCGCTACCTGAGCAGCGTCGCGCCCAATTCGGAAACCCTCGGCAAGACCTTCAATCTGGAAGTGATCGCCACGCTGGCCCTCACTCCAGAAGTGCGCCTGAACGCGAAAAACCAGGGCGTCAGCCTGTTCGAACTGGCCCCGCGCGAAAAACTTACCCAGAGCCTGCGCACCCTCGGTGAGCGCCTGGCCAAACGTTCCGAGGGTCTGGCCAAGCCCAAAGTCACCTGGTTCGACCGCTTGCGAGGCACCTCATGAGCGCAGAAAAACTCTTCGGCGCTGCGCCCCGCAGCAGCGGCGGCAACAGCGATCACGAAGGCCTGAAACTGGTCCTGCATCGGTACATCATCGACGCCCTCGAAGAGTCGGGAAAAAACCTGCTGGAAGGTTCTCGTCAGCAACTCGCACAGTTCGTCACCGACAAGGTCGCCGAGTACATCGCCCGTTTGCACTTGGCGATTTCCCGCTACGAAATGGAGCGCCTGGCCGAGGAGATCGTCGACGAACTCACCGGTTTCGGTCCGCTGGAGGTGTTGCTGCGCGATCATTCGGTGACCGAGATTCTGGTCAACGGCCCGCACCGGGTATTCATCGAACGCGACGGTGTGCTGCACCAGAGTGACCTGCGGTTTATCGATGCGCATCACGTCGAACGCGTGATGCAGCGCATCCTTGCACCACTCGGACGGCGCCTCGACGAGTCCTCACCGATGGTCGACGCACGCCTGCCCGATGGCAGCCGGGTCAATGCGATCATTCCGCCGATTGCCCTCGACGGCCCCTGCCTGTCGATCCGCAAATTCCGCAAGGACATGCTTAAAAGCAGCGACCTGATCGCCATGCAAACCGTCGACCTGTCGATCTTCGAGTTTTTCCAGGATGCCGTCGGCAAGCGCTGCAACATCCTGATCAGCGGCGGCACCGGCACCGGCAAGACCACGCTGCTGAATATTCTCAGCCAGTTGATCAACCCGCACGAACGTCTGGTGACCATCGAAGACGTCGCCGAATTGCAGCTCGGCCACCCCCACGTGGTGCGCCCGGAAACCCGTCCGCCGAATGCCGAAGGCCACGGTGAAGTGAAGGCCAGCGACCTGATCCGCAATGCCCTGCGGATGCGCCCCGACCGGATCATCCTCGGCGAGATTCGTGGTGTCGAAGTGGTCGATGTGCTCACGGCGATGAACACCGGCCACGACGGTTCGATGAGCACCGTGCACGCCAACAACGCCCAGGATGCCCTGCTGCGCCTGGAAACGCTGGTCGGCCTGACGGGTCGCTCCATCGCCGAGCGCACCCTGCGCCAGATGATCTGCGCCGCCCTCGACGTGATCATCCAGCTGACGCGCATGCCTGACGGGCGCCGTTGCGTCAGCGAGGTCGTGGAAGTGGTCGGCATTCGCGAAGACGTCTACGTCACCAACACGCTGTTCCGCCTCGACCGCCGCAGCGGTTTCGGTTTCCTGCGCGAAGCCGTCAATCCGGCCGGCGACAAGCTGCGCCACGAGACACATCTGGGCTGACGGCAAGGAGCATCGAGCATGCTGGGAGCGATCATTCTCATTGTTATCTGCCTGACGCTGCTGGGGCTGTCGATTCGCCTGTTTTTGCAGGGTCTGCGCAAGACCGCCACGGAAAAAGTGCTCAACCGTCTCGCCGCCGGACAACCGCAACTGGCGCCGGAAAAACCTGTGTGGGTCGGACTGGAGCGGATGTTTCTGCGTGCCGGACTGGGCCGCCCGACCGAGCGTTTCGGCCTGTGGCTGAGTCTGTGGGCGCTGGCGATAGCGCTGGGGTATTTTCTTGCCGACTGGATCGGCCTGCTACTGATGATCGTCATACCGCCACTGCTGTTGCGGCTATACATCGCCATTCTTTACCAACGCCGGATCAAACGCATGATCGAGCAACTGCCGCAGTTGCTTGATCACACCGTGCGTAGCCTGAAGTCCGGGCGCACCCTGAGTGACGCGGTCATGGGCGGCATTGAAGCCAGCGAAGATCCGCTGAAAAAAGCCATGGGCCGGGTCCAGCGCAACGTGCAACTGGGGGTGAACCTGCCCGATGCAGTCAGTGATTTTGCCGAGCTGTATGAACAGGATGAACTGCGCATGTTCGCCCTCGGCCTGAAGGTCAATCATCGCTACGGCGGCAACGCAAGCGAGCTGCTGGAGAACCTGATCAAACTGATCCGCGAACGCGACCAGGGCGCCCGCCAACTGCGCGCCCTCACCGGCGAAACGCGCATGACCGCGTGGGTGCTCGGCTCATTGCCGCTGCTGCTGGTGAGTTACTTCATGCTGACCAACCCCGGCTACATGCTCGGGATGTGGAACGACGCCAGTGGTCAGCACATGTTGATCAGCGCCGCCGTGCTGCAAGTGGTCGGCAGCCTGGCGCTGTGGCGCATGTTGAGGAGCGTCTGACATGGTCTGGCTCGCGGCACTGATGTTGCTGCTCGGCGCCTTGATGCTGGTGATCAATCACCTGCTGATGGAGCGGCGCCGGGTGCGTCAGATCAATCAGCGCCTGCAAGGACAACTGGTGCGCGAGAATCGCTTCGGCAACTGGTTGCGCGCATTGGGCAGCAGTAAGTTCGGGCAACGCTCGGTGAGCATCGACAGCGAAACCCAGACCCTGCTCAACCGCATCGGCTGGCGCCGCGCCAACGAACGGGCGCTGTATGCGGCATGCCAGGTGGGTACGCCGTTATTGACGCTGGGCCTGGCGATCTTTCTCCAAGAAGTGTTCTTCCCCCAGGCCGACAACCGCTGGCTGGTGCCAATGCTCGCCACCGGTGGCGGTTACCTGCTGCCCAAACGCCTGCTGGCCTACGCCGCAGCACGGCGGCAGAAAACCATCTCAGTGGAGGTTTCGACGTTTATTCCGCTGCTGCGCATCCTGTTCGAATCCGGCATGGCAGTGGAACAAGCCCTGCGTGTACTCAGCATCGAAGCGCAAAAACTGCTGCCGGAACTGACCAGCGAACTGCGTCTGATCCTGACCCGTGTCGACTCTGGCCTGGAACTCGGCCAGGAGTTGAACAAAGCGGCGGTGATGCTTGCCGTGGACGAATTCAGCGACACCTGCGTAATCCTCCAGCAACTGATTCAACAGGGCGGCGGCGCGATGAAATCGCTGCTGGCGCTCAAGCAACTGCTGGATGACCGGCGCCTGACGCGCTTGCAGGAATACATCTCGAAAATGTCGGCGAAGATGTCTGTAGTGATGATGCTGTTTCTGTTTCCGGCACTGCTGATCGTCCTCGCTGGCCCCGGCTTCACCGCGATAGCCCGGGCGTTCGCAAACTGACCTTGCTCATGGAGAGCGTTTGATGAAAGTACTGATAGTCATGGCAAGTCTGTTGCTACTCGGCGGTTGCGCCACCGACGGCCAGGCCCCCTGGACAGCGCTGCTGGCACCGAGCAGTTGCAGCAAGATGACCCAGGAGCAGGAGCTGGCCCTGAACCTCGCGGACGATCTGGCCAACGACGGCAAACTGCACGCCAGCCTGGCTAACCTGCAAAGCCTGCCGGACAACATCAGCGAAGTGCGCCTGCGCAAAGCCAAGGTCTATCGTCTGCTCGGCCGTAGCGAAGCCGAGCCGCTGTACCGCGGCCTGCTCGGCGGCTGCCTGACCGCCGAAGCCGAACACGGCCTCGGTCAGCTCTACGCTGCTCGCGGCGACAACGGCCAGGCCCAGGCCCACCTGCAACGCGCCGCGCGCCTGGCCCCCACCGACGAAAAAATCCGCAACGACCTGGGCGTGGTCTACCTCAACCAACTGCGCCTCAACGACGCGCGCTTCGAGTTCCTCACCGCCATCGAACTCAAGCAGAACAACCAATTGGCGACCCTGAACATGGTCACCCTGCTGCTGTACCAGAACGATTGGCCACAGGCCGCCGAAATCGTCAGCCGCGCCAAACTGACCCCGCAACAATTCACCGAAGCCCAGGAACGCGCAGAAAAACTCAAAGCCCCGGTCAAGGCCAAACCGGCCACGAGCAATCAAGTGGCCGCCGTCGCTGACCCGTTGCCGTCATCGCTCAAATAAGGAGACAGCCATGAACCCCTTCAAAGGCCTGTGCTACCTGACCCTGCTCAGCCTGCCCCTCAGCGCCGCCGCCATCGACGCCGGCCCCGCCTCGGCGCAACAACAGGAAACCGAAGGCTGGCTGGTCCTGCAAAGCCGCAACAAAGCCGCCTCCCCCAAACCCCAAACGGCGACTGCGACCGAACGGGATTTGGCAATGCAGCGCTGGCTGAAGAAGTACAAATACGAGATTCCGGATTTTTATGATCCGGATGCGGGAGGGAAGATCGAGAGCAAGAATTAGTGATGGGGTGACCTTGCGAGCGCTTTCGCGAGCAGGCTCGCTCCCACCTTTTGAAATGCACTCCACCTGTAGGAGCGAGCCTGCTCGCGAAGAACGATGACGCGGTGTGCCTGGCGGGTAAGGTCTGTGGGTCCACCCGATCCAGTGCCCGGTTTACCGCCAGCTCGGCCAGCGTGATGATCTGCTGAATCGCCAGCGCGGCATTGCGCTCCGGCCGACCCAACTGATCGGCAAAGTTACCCGCCAGCGTATTGGCCGAAGCCGGGGATTCGCAGGCATGGGCGAGCAGGCTTTCGGTATCGATTTTCGGATGGATGAGAAACATCGTGCTCGGTTGGTGGGGTTTCGCGGGTTCGGGGCAGAGGTAGAAATCGAGGGCGCGTTTGATGGCCTCGCGGTTTTTGACGAGGTCGTCGGCGCGGATGGCTTCTTCGAGCGGGGTGATGGGTTCGTGGGGTGGGTCGGGGATCAGTTTGTCCATTGAAACAATTCCAAAGTCTTTGCCGCCACCCACTGCCATTCTCACGGGGCAAAAGGTGGCAGCCGTATGCGGGGTGAGAATACCGGTTATGGACACCCGGCCAGACCGAAGTCTGCCCGCACACAGCCGCCATGACACATTGCAGACAGCAGACAAGCTGGCGGCGATTATGCGTGCACAGAAACTGGATGACCATAAATTGCCGGGTTCTCACACCCGATCGCTGAGTGTTCAGCGACAGTCAGAGACTAGAGAGCGCACGTCTGACGGACAACCTGAAAACCGTGTGGGAAGGTTCCGGTTATCTCCCACAAATTTAAACAGCCAAAAGCCAACCCTCACCCTAGCCCTCTCCCGGAGGGAGAGGGGACTGACCGAGTTGGCTGGGGGAGCTACGCCGACGTGAAAGACCGAGTCGAATTCAGACTCTGAAACAGATCAAAAGCCCCTCACCCGCTCCTAACCACTCAACAGGATGAGCGTTAGCTCGGCTGCAGCTTTTGATCTGCTGGCCCCTTCGGCAGGCTGAGCGGAGGGATTTATCCGGGGGTGGGAGCGCAGCGACCGTTTGGCGAAGCCAAACACATCGAGAGGAGGTGCAGCGAAGCAAACCGTAGACGATGCCCCCGGATAGATCCCGGAACGAAGGAACCCCGAGCCCTAGCGAGGGGCCGAACGCCGGGGCCCAGCCTTTTGGTTACTTTTTGGCGTCTGAAAAAGTGACCCGCTGTAAGAGCGGAACCGCCAGCAGCAACACCCGCAGCAACGGATATTCACCCAAAACCCCAAGAACCTGGTCGGCCCACAGGCCGCCAAGTCAATGCGCCGTAACCCGCTGCCGCAAAGCAGAAGCACTAGGCGACAAGGCCAAAGCCAACTGCGTCCGATTATGCATATGCGTCAACCGCAACACCTGCGAAACATAAAGCTTCACCGTGTTCTCGGTAATCCCCAACTCACAGGCAATCTGATAATTGGTCTGCCCCTTGCCCACCAACCGCGCCACATCCAATTGCCGCGGCGACAACTGATTGAAAATCTCCGGCATCTCCTGAGCCTCCGCCTCGGCAGGCTCACCGCCCAACACATCACGAACCACCGCCGAAGGACTACGACGCACCTTGTCCAGATCCTGATAAAGGTCATCAATCGACTCAGACAGATACTGCAACTTCTGATTCAAATGCCCCAATTGCAGATTCTTCTGCCGCTCCTGCAGCGCCGCCTCCTGACGCCGCACCCCGTCGAGCAACTCATCCAGATCAATCGGCTTCTGATAATAATCGGCAATCCCGGCACGCAATGCCTTGATCACATCCTGCTTGTCGGCACGCCCAGTGAGCATGATCGCCTCAAACACCCGACGCTTGCCCGCCAAACGCTGCAACGCCTGAATCAGTTGAATGCCATCCATGTCCGGCATGTGCAGATCACTCAGCACCAGACCGATTTCCGCGTCCTCACTGAAACGCTCGATAGCCTGCAGACTGGATTCGCATGGCACACAGCGATAACCGTTGCTTTCAAGAAACTCGCACAGCTCCTCCACGATCAACGGCTGATCGTCGACCACGAGGACTTTTACCGCAGACGTAAGCTTGTTCACGTGCTACTCCATGTCCCAGGCCAAAGCTGACCATTCCTGTACTGCCAGCCTTTGGCTGTATAACCAGTTCATTTGAAAGTAGACGTACTTTCCGACTATGTACATAGAACTAGTGGCGCTTGGCGACTAGTGGATCCAAAGCATAACGAGCACTGCACCGACCAGCACGAACGGTGCAAATGGCAGCTTTTTTGACATGCCCGGGGCCAGATATCGCAGACGTTCTCTAAGCCCTTGACTCATATGGAGCCAGACTCTTGGCGCCAGCAGCATCCAGATCAGGCTGGCGACGCCCGCCCCCATAAATACGCCAAGAATAAACAGACCGTCCGTCGCAAGACCGAGGGCTGTCATTAATTTCACATCGCCGGCGCCCATGCGCCCCATGAAAAAACCCGGCAGGGTCAGCGCCAGCGCGATCAGGCAGGCCCAACCGCCCTGCCCCGCCTCAGCGCCCAGCCAAGTGCTGCCGGTCCACAACAGCCAGATCAGCGCCAGCGCCGCCGCACCGAGCGTCAGCCCATTGGCAATGCGTCGCTGGCGGGCATCTTGCGCCGCGCACAGGCCCAGCCAGATCAGAAGGAGAAAACTGTACATCCGGTAAAAACCGTCCATTTTTGCGGAATGATTCTATGCTGAGACTACGCAGTGACAGTCAGGGTAGACGCACTCATGAAAACCGGCTTTCGCAAGTCGCAAAAAGGTGCGGTGGCGATTGAGTTCGCCTTGGTGTTCATCATCTTTTTCGCCGTGTTTTACGGCCTGGTCAGTTACAGCCTGCCCTTGGTGATGATGCAATCGTTCAATCAGGCCACGTCCGAAGCCGTGCGCCGCAGTGTCGCGGTCGATCCCAACACACCCAACTATTCAACCGTGGTGATCAACACCGCGAATGCCACGCTGACCCAGCAATTGTCCTGGATCCGTCCGATCTTCAACCTGGTGGTCGGCGTTGACACCAGTGTCGAATACAGCGCGACGGGCCTGCTGACAGTGCAAGTGAATTACCCGGTCAGCAAGCTCAATCAGGTCATGCCGTTTCTGGTTCTGCCGGGCATCGGCACGGTACCCAGCCTGCCCACCTACCTGACCGCCAAGTCGAGTCTGCAATTTTGACGTCGGGAGACAAACTTTTCGGGCGTTTGCTCAAACGCACACCGCCCGCCGCCCATGAGTTGCCCGACCCACTCGGTTCACCCGCAACAGGCTTGCACCTGTACCTGAACGACGACGGTGACGTGCTGCAAATGGCCGGGCCGCTGCGGCATCTGCTGGCGCAGTTCAAGACTCACGATCGACCCTTACCGCTGAGCGCCTATCTACTGCCGCACAGCACACTGACCATCGAAGGTCGACCAAGGGAGTGGCAGGGGCTTTTGCTTGATCTCGACTTCTTCGGTCTGGGCGAGCAGACCGTGCACGTGCGTGGCTGGGTTCAACCGCTGGGCGAGGGCTGGCTGATGCAGTTGATCGATATCGCCGACTTGTTGCTCGAACGCCAACAATCGCGCCAGCGTGATGCCTGCCAATTGCTCGCCGGGCAGATCAGCGAACAGTTGCGCGCATGCAGCCAGGCGCGGTTGCCGACGATCGTCAGCGAACAATTGCAAATGATCGCCCAGCGCTGGCACATCCCTTGTCTGGCGCTGGCCTTGCTCGATGATGAGCAGCAGGGCTGGCAGATCTATCGTCAGCATCGCGCCCACGATGCGCCGAACCTGTGGCACGACCAGCAACGTCTGGGCACGCCGCTGGACAGCCTGAACGGTGCCGCGCCGCAACGTGTCGGCGCGCATCAGGGCCTGGATGAACATTCGCGAGTGCAGGTTCTGTTCGGCAGTGCCGAAGGTTTCGCGGTGCCGTATAGCGATGAACACGGTGTGGTGGCCTGGCTGCTCTGTGGGTTTTATCCCGTGGACAGCGCCGCACCATACCTGACCGAGCGTGACTGGATGGCACTGCTCGGCGCGCTGGCCGGGCCGTTGCTGGGGCGCCTGCGCGAACAGCAGCATCACTTGCAACTGGAGCGCATCGAAGCGCTGCAAACCCTGTTGGGTGCAGGCTGGTGGGAGATTTTGGCAGGCGACAAGCACATTCAACTGGCACCCGCGCTGGCGGCGGTCTTGAACGTGAACCCTGGCGGATTACCGCTGGAAGACTGGCTGACGCAAATCCATCCCGCCGACCGCGACGAGTTGCGCAGCCGTCTGCACGCTTTGCAACAACACGGTGAAGCCCTGACGCTGTCGGTGCGTCTGCACGACGGCAATCCCGCGCAAGCGCCCACGTGGTATCGCGTACAGGGCCAACTGATTGGCAGCGGCGAGCACCGCAGGCTGGTCGGTTTCATGCTCGACATCAGCGACATCCAGAACCAGCAACAACGGGCCGCCGCCGCGCATGCGCGGCTGGACAACCTGATTGCCAGCTCGCCCGCGGTGATTTACGTCCAGCACTACCAGGAAGGCGCGCTGATCCCGGCGTTCTTCAGTGCCAGCCTGCAACCCTTGCTGGGCTGGAACCTTGAGGACTGCAGCGACGGTGCTCTGGTCGAGATGATCCATCCCGAGGATCGCGAGGTGTATTTCGCCCGCAGCCGCCAGTTGCTGCGCGAAGGTTCGGTGCGCAGCCGTTATCGACTGCGCGACCGTCGCGGCGAGTATCACTGGTTGCTCGATGAAGCCCGTCTGCTGCGCAATGACCTCGGCCTGCCGGTGGAAGCGGTCGGTTTGTGGCTGGACGTCACCGAGGCGACCCTGGCAGCCGAACAGGTGAAAAAGAGTGAAGAGCGCTATCGGATTCTGGTGGAAGACTCGCCGGCAATGATCTGTCGCTATCGCCCGGATCTGATTCTGACCTTTGGCAACCGGCCGTTGGCGAAGTATCTGGAATGCACGCCGGAGGAACTGCCAGGGGTCGATTTGGGCAGCTGGATGTCCGAGGAACAACGTACTGCGTTCGTCCAGCGTCTCGCTGCACTGACCGTGGAGCAACCGGTGAGCACCGCGGAAATCAGCCTGCAACTGCCCGGCAGAGAACATGCCTGGTGGGTGTGGTCCGATCGCGGCGTGTTCGATGAGCACGGCCAGTTGATCGAAGTGCAAGCGGTAGGCCGCGACAACACCGAGGTGCGCCGCTCGCAGCAGCAACTCACACAAAGCGCGAAAATGGCCACCCTTGGCGAAATGGCCACCGGCCTCGCCCATGAAATCAATCAGCCGCTGAACGTGATGCGCATGGCCATCGTCAACGTGCTCAAGCGCCTGGGCAACGGCGATGTGCAGGTCGATTACCTGACCGACAAGCTCAATCGCATCGATGCGCAGGTACAGCGTGCAGCGAAAGTCGTCGATCACATGCGCGTATTCGGCCGACGTTCGGAGATCGAGCAGCAACTGTTCAACCCGGCCTCGGCCATTGAAGGCACGCTGTCGCTGCTGGCCGAGGGCATGCGCGGCAAAGGCGTGGATTTGCGCATCAGCGAGACCGGGTTCGAGGTGCAAGTGCGCGGCTACGTCGATCAGCTTGAACAGGTGTTGATCAATCTGATGGTCAACGCGCGGGATGCGTTACTGAGCAAACGCGAGAAGGACTCAAGCTTCAAACCGTGGATCTCAATCTACGCTGAACGTGATGAGCAGCATGTGCGACTGTGGGTCGAGGACAACGGGGGCGGTATCGATCCGCGTTTGCTGGAGCGGATTTTCGAGCCGTTTTTCACCACCAAACCCATCGGCGTCGGCACCGGGCTGGGGCTGTCGGTGAGCTACGGCATCATCGACAACATGGGCGGCGAGTTGAGCGTGCGCAACTCGGTGGAGGGCGCGCGGTTCTGCATTGAGTTGCCGGTTGCCGTGGACGCCTAGATCACCAGATAGGCCTTGCCGGTCTGGCCGCAGGTCATGTTGGCACCGACGTCGACATCCATCAGGTTAATGCCCAGGCCTTTGAGCAGGTTGTTCAGCAGCGGGTCGAGCAACGGGCTGACCAGGTTGGTCACGACTGGCAGCAGTTTGCTGGTGACATCACTGATCAACGAGGCAACGCCGGTAACAACGGCACCCAATGGATTGCTGCCCTGGGGTTTGTAGACGATCAGGTTGATCCCCGCGAGGGTGTTCGACAGGCTGCCGACGATGTTGCTGGTGGGTGCGGCTGACTGAATGCTTGGGGGTAATTTGAGGTTGGCCGGGGTGGCGAATGGCGTAGCGCTGGAGAACACCAGATCCTGAGTGTTTTGCGCAACGCTGGTGTCGAGCATGATCGCAATGCCGCCAGCGCCGTATTGAATATGGGTGGAGGGGTCGCAAGTCCCGATGCCCAGAATCTTGTGGCAGGTGACGATTCCCAGGTCAACCAACGGTAATGGCGTGACAGTCGGTTCAGCGGCCGAGGAAAAGGCGTTGCCAGGGTCGATCTTGCCGAGTTTGAGGTCGGCAATGGATGTGATGGTGTGGGCAGTCAGGCTTTTCGTGCCTGTTGTCCCGGTTGGGCAGCTGTAATCGGTGACATAGCTTTTCGCGCCACCAGCATCCAGGCTGATGTCAATTTCGGGGGATGGCAAAAGGAGTGGGTCAAGTTGCTGGCAACCGGCGCAGGCGACCGAACTCAGGACTGCTACCAGATTCAGACTCAGGACTGCATTGAGCGTCGGCGTCAGTCCCGCGACCAATCCCAACACCGCATTGGTCAGTCCCGTGACCCCGGACAGCACCGGCAGATTCACTGAGACCAGCGTGCGCACCTGCGCCGTACGCACATAAATCCGGTCCGGCCCGGTCGGATTGACCTTGGCCCGCGCCGGATCGCCAATGGCGGAAAACTGCGGCGGCTCGATCACTTTCACCCGCACCGTGACATTCGCCAGCCCGAGCACGCTGATCGGCAACGTCGCCGCCACCGCACTCTTGCTGTTGGCCAGTTGCACCACGCCTTGAATCAGTTGCAGCAGTTGCAGATTGGCGTCCAGCCCCGCCGAAGTGGTACCGGTCTGCAATTGCAGAATGTCACCCAGTTTGACCGGCGCCGCGTTGACCGCCGCCACCTGCAATTGGCCCAGCGCAGTGATCACTTGGGCGGTCGCACCATTGAGTTGCACCACCGTCGCGGCGGCCTGAATCAGTTGCGTCACCGTGGCCTGAGTGTTGAGTAATTGCGTGTAGTTGCCGGCCGCGACGTTGAGATTGATCGCCAGCTGATCAAGGTATTTCAGCAAGTTGATATCGGTGTTCAGCAGGCCGTCCCAGCCTAACGCGGTGAGGTTGACGTTACCGCCGAGCAGCCCGGAAAACAGCGGATTGAGGATGTTCGACTGGGCCGTATCGATGCTCGCCAGCGTGCTGCGAATATTCAGCTGGGCGACCGTTGGCTGCGGTTTGGCGGCCACCGCCGAGGCATTCAGCGTGGTATTGAGACTGACCGGTGTACCGCTGAACAAGGCTTGTACGCCGCCGGCAAAACTGGTGATCACCGTGCGACTGGCGACGACTTTGACCGCAGCCATTTGCGTGGCATCCACGGCGAACGTGCGTAAACCGCTGGCGGCAGTCACCAGGGTGCCGCACGTGGTGGCGAGGGTGTTGCTGGCGTCGACAACGTAGCCGTTGCGCACGGCGCTTTGCCCGGCGTAACTGGCAGCGCTCAGCCCCGGCAGGCAATTGCCGCCACGACTGACGGCTTCGAGGGCGGCGTTGTCCACCACCCGCTGCAATTTGCGTTGTTCCATGTACAAGCGGCCGGTGTCGACCACCAACAGCAGCATCACCACCGCCAGACTGAGGGTGGCCGCCGCCATCAAGCCAATCGCCCCGCGCTGCCGGGCCGGGCTGGTGAATCGCGAACGAGGCGACATGGCGCACTCCTTTGCCGCAAGCTCCATTGGTGCAACTGAGTGTAGACGCGCCTAATGGCAACGCACCATTTCGAACAGACAAACATCCCTGCTCGCGAAGGCGTCGTGTCGGATAAATAACAGTTGAATGACACCCGGCTTTCGCGAGCAGGCTCGCTCCCACATCAGAATTTAGGGTGGAACAAAAAATGGGAGCTCAACAGCTCCCACTTTTTAACGGATTCAGCGCGGTGGATAGTTGGCCAGAATCCGCCCGACAGTCTCGCGAATGGCATTGCTGCGATCTTCGGGATTCGGCTTGCCGGACAGCATCTGCTCATCGCTGCCGCGCCACACCAGTTTGCCGTCCTTGCCGTCGAGCAGGTCGATCTGGATGGTCGCGACCTTGTAAGTGATGTTGCGCGTTTCGTTGTACATCGGCGCGCCCCAATAACCGTTCCACGGGCCACCCCAACCGCCGCCATAGTTGGTCGTCACTTGCTGCTGACGATCCTCGACGATCAGATAAGTCTGCACATTCAAGTCACCCTTGGCCCCCGCCGCCGCAGGACGCAAACCGCGCTGGTCGAGCTGATCGGCGACGGCCTGGCGGATGCGCTGTTCGGTCAGGTCGCTTTTGATTCGTGGATCATCGGGGCGATATTGCAGGGCGGGGTCTTTCCAGCTCCAGCTGCGATAGGCGGCAAAGTCGCGGCTGGCATCGAAGTCGTGGTTGACCTGGTTGGCGGCGCAGGCGCTGAGCAGCGCGGCCATGGCCAGTAGAGCGAGACGGCGGAACATGGTTTTTCTCCGGTGGAAGACATGAACCTGCGGCAGCTTCCCGTTGGCAGAAAGCTAACTCGGAGGATACGCCGACATGGCCTTTTCCACAGCTTCGCGGATCGAATCGGTGCGATCGATTTCGCTGCCCTTGTTCGCGGTTTCGGCACTGGCGCTCCAGACCGGTTGCCCGCTGCCGGCGTCGAACAGATTGACCTGCACCACCACGACCTGCTCCGAATACGTGCGCACGATCGGCACCGTGTTGTACATGCCATAACCGCGACCATATCGATCGTAGCCGCCGTATCCGCCGCCGTAGTAGCCGTAGTCGTCCTGGACCTGCCGCAAACGGGTTTCCAGCCGCAGATCGGCGCTGACCAACAGGTCGGCCGGGCGGTTGTCGTGCAACGGGCGCAAACCGCGCTGATCGAGGGCATTGCTCACCGCTTCGGCCACTTGCGCCGAGTCCGCCCACGCCGTACCCGGCGGCAACTGCCCGTTGAGCCAGGCCCAACTGCGATAGCGTCCGTAGTCACGCGGCGGCGCCGGGTAAGCGCTACGGTCGAAGGTGGTGGCGGCTTGCGCCGGCGCCGGCGGCAAGGGCCGCGACTGCGCCACGTACGGGTTGCTGCCCTGGCAGGCAGCCAACCCCAGACAGATCAGCAATAACCCGGATTGAGCTTTCATGTCGCGCTCCGATCAGATCGGCCGGCAGATCCAGTGCAAGTAGCGCCCAAGCCCGGCGAAGCTTGGGTGACGGCGGTGAGCGAGCTCCATCTCGAGCAAATCCGCGAGTTCGGCGCGGGCCTCGGAATTCCACCGGCATGTAGTCGTGAAAAACCCGGATCCCGCTCTGGGTTTCGACCTGCCACAGGCCTTCGAGTTGCGTTGCCAATTCCCGTGGGTCGAGAGGCTGCTGCGGGGTCAGGCTCTGCTTTTCCCCAGCCATGCTGTTTTTGCGCATTTTCTTGAAATGGCCTTTGAGCAGGTTGCGGTAGATCAGCGCATCGCGGTTGTAGAACGCCAGCGACAACCAGCCGCCGGGCTTGGTGAGTTGGTGCAGCACCGGCAGGATCGCGTGGGGTTCGGCGAGCCATTCGAGCACGGCGTGGCAGATCACCAGATCGTACGGCTCAGTGAGTTGGCCGAGCAGTTCCTGCCACGGCGCCTGGATGAATGTTGCGGTTTGCCCGGCTTCAGCAAAACGCTGGCGCGCGCCTTCGAGCATCGGTGCGGCGGGCTCGGTGAAGGTTACGTCATGGCCGCGCTCGGCCAGCCACAGCGACATGTGGCCAAGACCACCACCGATGTCGAGAACGCGCAACGGACGATCCGGCAGTGCCTCGATTAGGTCGGCCTGCAACACCGCGAGGCGAATCGCGCCTTTCGCGCCGCCATAGATTTTTTCGGCGAACCGCGTCGCCAACTGATCGAAATGCCGGTCGCTCATCAGCTGAACCGCCGTTCGCTGTCGGCAAGCTTGACGCGCACCACTTCATTCATGTCCAGGCCCAACTCGCTGCACAGCAGCAACAGGTACAACACGATATCGCCGACTTCCTGCCCGGCGTGGGCGAGTTTGTCGGCGGGCAACTGGCGCGACTGGTCTTCCGTCAGCCACTGGAAGATTTCCACCAGTTCAGACATTTCGACACTGGCTGCCATGGCGAGGTTTTTCGGGCTGTGAAATTGCCGCCAGTCATTACGGTCGCGAATGGCGTGCAGGCGTTCGGTCAGTTCAACAAGGTTCATCGGGTTCTCCTGAAGGCGTATAGCTTCGGGGGGATACCCACCAAAGGCAAGCGGCGCAGGTGATCTAATGTGGGAGCGAGCCTGCTCGCGAAAGCGCTGTGTCATTCAACCCATCAGTTAACTGATCCACCGTATTCGCGAGCAGGCTCGCTCCCACACAGAATGGGTGCAAACCTTCTATCATGCAGGGAACTCGGCCACCCGCGTTGTGGCCCAAGGCTCAGCTCTTTCATCAGGATGCACACATGCAGGTAGAAAGCTTTTTCGAATGGCTCGGGCAGGCGCTCGGTTCAGTCATCCGCTTTATCGTCGATGGCCTCAGTGGTTTGTTCAACATTCTGAGCAATGCCGGTGGCAACTTTGTCGACGGCCTGGCCAAAACCCTGGGCATGGACACCTCGATCATCAGCATCATCGCCCTGATCGTCGGGTTGATGCTGTTGTGGTCGGCGATTCGGGCGTTCATGAATGCGTCGATTATTGCCGGGATCATCTGGTTGTTGCTGGGGTTGTGGCTGCTTAGCTGGATTATTCATTAACCGCTTGAAGAGCCCCTCATCGGAACGCCGCCCGCCTAGCCCTCTCCCGGAGGGAGAGGGGACTGAATGGGGGATATTCAAGAGCTACACCGACTTGAGCGAGCTTCAGCGAATCCATAATCGGCACATTCTCTCAGGTCGATGGATGACGCCAGACACCTCGGTCGGCCCCCTCTCCCTCTGGGAGAGGGGCTGGGGTGAGGGGGTTGTTTCTGTCAGACACAGCAAATCCTCCATGAATCGTTACAATCCCCGCTCCCCCAAGGAGCCCGCATGTCTACTCTGATCGCCGACTGGCGCGACCGCCCGACGCACCGCAAGGTCTGGGCACTCGCCGCGCCCATGATTCTGTCCAATATTTCCGTACCGTTGGTGGCGCTGGTCGACAGCACCGTTATCGGCCACTTGCCCCACGCCCATCAATTAGGCGCGGTGGCGGTCGGTGCCAGCCTGTACACCTTTCTCGCCTGGGCCATGGGCTTTCTGCGCATGGGCACCACCGGGTTTGCCGCTCAAGCCGCCGGGCGCAGCGACGGTGCCGCGTTGCGGCAGATTCTGTTGCAGGGCTTGCTGCTGGCGATGGGACTGGCACTGGTGCTTGGCACTTTGGGTGTGCCGCTGAGTAGTGTTGCGTTGCACTTCATGCAACCGTCGGCGGAGCTGGATCAGCTCACTCGGGACTTCTTCCACACGCGGCTGTTCGGCCTGCCAGCGGCGCTGGCCAGTTATGCGCTGGTCGGCTGGTTCCTCGGTACGCAAAATGCCCGGGCGCCACTGGCGATTCTGCTGACCACCAACCTGATCAACATCGTCCTCAATCTGTGGTTCGTCATCGGCCTGGATTGGGGCGTGGTCGGTTCGGCGCGGGCCTCGGTGATCGCCGAATGGAGCGGCGCCCTGCTCGGCCTGCTGCTGACCCGCAAGGCGCTGCGCGCGTACCCGGGGCACATCGCCTGGGCGGCGCTGAAAGTCTGGCAGAGCTGGCGTCCGTTACTGGCGGTCAACCGCGATATCTTCATCCGCAGCCTGGCGCTGCAATCGGTGTTTTTCCTGATCACCGTACAAGGCGCGCGACTGGGTGATTCGACGGTGGCCGCCAACGCGCTGCTGCTCAATGGCTTGCTGCTGACGGCGCATGCGCTGGATGGTCTGGCCCACGCCGTCGAAGCCTTGTGCGGACACGCCATCGGCGCCCGTGATCGTCTGGCCCTGCGTCGCTCGCTGGTGGTGGCAGGCGGCTGGTCACTGATCGCCAGCCTCGGCTTCGCCATGCTGTTCCTGCTGGCCGGGCACTTGTTCATCGAGATGCAGACTGACATCCAGAGCGTGCGCGACACCGCGTTCGTCTACCTGCCCTACCTCGCCGTGCTGCCGCTGATTGCAGTCTGGAGCTACCTGCTCGACGGTTTGTTCATCGGCGCCACCCGCGCGCGGGAAATGCGCAACGGCATGCTGATCACCGTGGTGCTGTTATTGCCGTTCGCTTGGGCGCTGCAAGGTCTGGGCAATCACGGGCTGTGGATATCTTTTCTGCTGTTCATGGTGTTGCGCAGCCTGACCCTCGGTGCGCAAGCCTGGTGGCTCAAGCGCAACGATGGCTGGTTCAGTGGCGGCGTTCACTGACTCGGCGTGTGGGCGATAAACCCGACCACCTGATCGAGCACCGGCGCCAGACGCCGCAACGGCCGCGACAGGGTCGCCACCAAGGTTATGTGGCTGGGCCGCGAGTAATACAAATCCTGCGCCGGCACACCGGCCTCGCGCAGCTTGCTCGCAAGGCCACCGGTGTTGCGCGTCGGGTTGACCAGATCATCCCGGCTTGCCGCAATCAACAGCGCAGGCGGTGCGCCGCGACTGACATGGTTGATCGGCTGCGACTGCGGCGGTGAATCCGGCCAGAAGAACACCGGGCGCACCTCGGGATTCTTGATCGGCAGAAAATCATACGGCCCGGCCAGACCGATCCAGCCTCGTACATCCCTGGGCGACATGCCCACCGCCGCGAGCCATTCGCTGTCCAGCGCGAGCATCGCCGCGTTGTACCCGCCCGAGCTGTGGCCCATCAGATACAAGCGCTGCGGGTTGCCGGAAAACTCGTGGATATGCGCTTTGGTCCATGCCACCGCACGCGCCCCGTCTTGCAGGAACAGCGGATAGCGCACCTGTGGATACAAACGGTAATCCGCCACCACGGCAACAATCCCTCGGGACGCCAGCGCTTCGCCGACAAAGCGGTAGTCGACGCGCGAACCGCTGTTCCAGCTGCCGCCATAGAAAAACACCACCACCGGCGCGCCGGGCATCGGCTGATGCGGCACATACACGTCGAGCTTCTGCCGCGGATCGTCGCCATAGGCGATGCCCACGGTTTTGGCGTATGTGCTGTCCGGAGTCAACGCATTGAGCAACTGCACCGGCGAACAACCGCCCAGCACCAGCAGCAACACGATCCCCAACCCTTGCCGGAATAAACCTGCCATACGCGCCGAACCTCGCCTCAGGACTGATCGCTGCGCCACTGGCGCCGCACATGGTCAAGCCGCTGCTGTTGGGTCAGCCCCACCGGCGGTGGCACCAGCACGGCTCGCGGATGCAGCAAGCGTAGCCATAACCAGCCATCGAGCACGGTGCGGTCGCTGAATCCCAGCGTCAGGCCTTGATGCACATGGGAGGCCATCGTCGCGTAATCGGTTCCCAGCGATTGGCACCAGCGCCAGATATGCTGCTCCAGCAAGCAGGTTTGCAGGCGTTCGCGCTGGCGCCGGGTCAGGCTTTCTTCGATACTCAGCGGCTCGACGGCTAGCCCCGGGTTGCGCAACTGCTGCCAGCCCAGACTGCCAATGGCCCGGTCGGCCCAAGTGCCACCGAACCAGCGCAGCTGACGAATCGGCCCGAGCCAGCGGCTCAGCTCAGCGGCATCGCAGGCATCGAAAAAATAGCTCGCGGTCTGCCGGTTGTAATAGCTGAGCAAAGCCCGGTGGTTCAATCCAAACGACACCGTGAGCATGCGCTGCAAGTGACTCAGCAGTTGTTGCGCCGCAACCTCACTGCTCAGCAACAGCCCGCGCCAGGTGTTCGGGTCGCTGTGACACAACGCGGCCAATGCCGGGCAGTCACGCAGCTCGATCAACACCGGGCCGTGCTCGCTGACCGGTTCGAACTCAGTGCCTTCGAACAGGCTGAAACACTGCACACCGGCAAAAGCCCGGTGCAGGGTCAGCAAGGCCTGCGGTGCATCCGGGCCATCGAGCAACAGCCACTGCGCCATGGGCTCAAGCGCCGCGCCATTCATGTTGCGCCGCTCTGTTCAAGCGCGGTGACCAGTCGGCAACTGCACACCGATTGAGCGCAATGGTTGAAACTGCCGCCGCCGGGGATCAGGCACAACAGCAGCAACGGTTCACCGCAAGTCAGCAGTTGCTGCAAGCCGTCACTCACCAGGCTGTCGGGCAGAGGCAACGGCAGGTCATCATCGGTGTCGGCAACGGCGGATGGCGGCTGCAGCACGCCGCTGATCATCGGCTGATCCGGATCCCCCTCGAAGAAACTCACCACCACCTCGACACCCTCGCTCAGCGCCGCCATGGACACCTGCGTCAGGGACGGCGCAAGCGGTAGCCAACAATGACTCGGAGCGGCCCCTTCGCCCTGGTAGAGCCAGTCGAATTGCACCGCCACCGGACGCATCCGGTCAGGCTGCGGCTCATCGACCGCCACCACCCAGGCCCGTTGCAGGCTGTGCATGCGCAGGCGCGATGACGCTGTAGCCGATGTGTACGGCACTTGCACCGTGCCGAACAGGCGGTTGACGTAGGGAGGTTCACGGGATGGATCGGCGCGATGTTCAATGCGTGTGAGCAACCACGGCCGATTGCATTCAGCGAAGGGATGACCGGCCAACCGCAGCCAGTGACCGCTGCGCAACGCTGGCAGTTCACTCTGGCCTTCAGCCCGTTGCACACCCGATAAACTGCTCCCGATTGCACTTTGCAATTGCCATTGCCGCAACGCGGGTGACCTATCTTGCCCGTCGTCCCCGCGTGGATACTGCGCGGTACCGGCCACGGGTAACTGCGCCGGATCATCGGCGAACACCAGGCAATGCCGGTCGCGATCGTGTTCAAAGTAGTAGTGAATCCGCGCCTGCGCACACAAGCGCTGGAGCAGTTGCAAATCGGACTCGCGGTACTGCGTGCAGAACGTCCGGGCCGGGTAGCCGCCGGACAGATCGAAGCGGCGCTGGGCACCAACAATCCCGTGCTCCCTGAGCACTTGTTCGATGATCTGCGGCACCGAACGGCCACTGAAGATGCGCTGGCTGAAGCGCAGCGCGAGGCAACCGAGTTTCGGCCCCAGACGGATCCGGCTCAATCTCGAACCCTCTGCGTGTTCATGCTGGACAAGGCTCTGCAATTGCCCGTGCACGCCCTCCCCCGACGGCCCGAAACAGAGGAACGCCGAACGGTATAGCAGGCCGGCGAGATCCAGGTGCGGATCGTCGATCAACACATCGATCTCGAACGCAAAGGATTCGCTGAGGGCTTCGCTACCGGTAAAGGCCAGGACTTCGAAAGGGTCGGACAGGCCCGCTACATCGAGACGAAAGGACGACTCGTTGACTGGTTCGAACATGGGCGGATCTCTACAGGAGGGGCGGTCGGGGATTCTCGCCGAGAGCCATGGCCGAGTAGAGAGCTGAAGTACAACTTAGGAAATGACCTACGCGAAAAGCAGACCGGATGACTTTGCTGGCCGGGAATGCCATGGATTTCGCGAAGATTTTGGGAGATATCCCACCGGATCATCCGAATTTTCCGCCACGCTCAGGAAAAATTCAGACAA
The DNA here is from genome assembly GCF_054682705.1 of Pseudomonas sp. H1_D05. Taxonomy (NCBI): domain Bacteria; kingdom Pseudomonadati; phylum Pseudomonadota; class Gammaproteobacteria; order Pseudomonadales; family Pseudomonadaceae; genus Pseudomonas; species Pseudomonas sp. H1_D05. The sequence goes on along the minus strand of NZ_CP162825.1, from coordinate 2,618,357 downwards.
CCCGGCAAGATCGCCACCTGGCCTCAGGAAGACAGGTAGGAGGAGCGGGTCAGGCCCAGACGCAAGGCATCGAGAAATTGCGTGCGCTCGCTGGCACTGATGCGGGCACTGGCGCACTTGTCGCGGTAGTGAGTCATCAGTTCTTCCGGCGACAAGTGCACGTAACGCAGCATGTCTTCGATGGTGTCGTGGGTCTCGATACCGGCGTGGTACACGCTGCCATCGGCGTTCTGGTAGATGTTCACCGAGTCGGTGTCACCGAACAGGTTGTGCATGTCGCCGAGGATTTCCTGATAGGCGCCAACCAGGAACACGCCCAGCAGGTAGTCTTCGCCTTCATTCAAACCGTGTACCGGCAGGCTGGTCTCGATGCTCTGCTCGTCGACGTACTGGTTGATCTTGCCGTCGGAGTCGCAGGTCAGGTCTTGCAGCACCGCGCGACGCAGCGGCTCTTCATCGAGACGGTGCAGCGGAATGATCGGCAGGACCTGATCGATTGCCCAGGTGTCCGGCAGGCTCTGGAATACCGAGAAGTTGCAGATGTACTTGTCGGCCAGCTTGTCGTTGAGTTCGTCGAGCACTTGGCGGTGCGAACGCTGACGTGCTTTCAGCGAGTTGTGCAGGCGACGGCACACGGCGAAGTAGCACTGCTCGGCCAGGGCTTTTTCCGCCAGGGTCAGTTTGCCGTCGGCGTACTGCGCGGCTACATCGCTCATGTAGTGGGTGGCGCGCCAGTAGGTTTCTGTGACCATTTCGATGTCGGTCGGGCCGAGCAGGTCAACCAGCCACTGCACGGTTTCCGGCAGGTTTTCCTTGTTTTCGATCAGCGGGATTTCGTCGTTATGCTTCTCGACGTCGGTTACCTGCACCACCAGCATGGCGTGGTGCGCGGTCAGCGAGCGGCCGCTTTCGGAGAAAATGTGCGGATGCGGCAGGCTCTGCGCGTCGCAGAATTCCTTGAGCATGCCAACCACGACACCGGCGTAATCGTCCATGTCGTAGTTGATCGAGCTGGCGTTGCGCGAGTGCGTGCCGTCGTAGTCGACGCCCAGACCGCCGCCGACGTCGATGTGATCGACCGGCAGACCGAGATTGCGCAGCTCGCCGTAGTAACGGATCGCTTCCTTGAAGCCGTGCTGGTAATCAGCGAGGTTGGCGATCTGCGAGCCCATGTGGAAGTGCAGCAGGCGAATGCCCTGATCCAGGCCTGCCGCGCGGAAACGCTCGACCACCGACAGCAGTTGTGCTGCCGACAGACCGAATTTGGATTTCTCGCCACCGGTGTCCGCCCACTTCGACGACGCCAGCGACGACAGACGCACGCGCAGGCCGACCTGTGGCTTGACCTTGAGCGAGGCGGCTTCTTCGATCACCAGACCGACTTCGGATTCTTTCTCGATGACGATGAAGACGTTGTGGCCAAGCTTCTGGCCCATCAGCGCCAGACGGATGAACTCGCGGTCCTTGTAACCGTTGCAGACGATGGTGCCGCCCTTCGGCGCCAGCGCCAGCACGGCCAGCAGCTCAGGCTTGGAGCCGGCTTCCAGACCGATGGAGACGTCCTGGGTGGCGATGATGTTCTCGATCACCGCTTCTTGCTGGTTGACCTTGATCGGGTACAGCGCGGTGTATTTGCTCTGGTACTCCAGGCGCTCGATGTTCGAATCGAAGGCACCGGTCAGTTGGCGAACACGGTCTTGCAGAATGTCGGGGAAGCGAACCAGCAACGGCAAGGACAAACCGCTTTTGCGCAGTTGGTCGACTTGTTCGAACAGGTCGATAGGCGAGCTGCTCGGACCGTTCGGACGAACTTCGACGCGACCGGCGTCATTGATCGCGAAATACCCGGCCCCCCAATGGCGAATCCCGTAAACACTGCGGCTGTCCGCAACTGTCCATTGGCTGCCATCGTCTTTGCGTGTGCGTCGTACGGACATCGAAGTCCCCTATAAAGAAGTCATAGTGCGTCGCCTGATCTCAGGCCGGCGCATTCTAAAGAATGAAAATGACGGTTTGTCAGCGCGGCGGTAGACCGCACTGACTGCGTGGAGTTTAGAAACCGGTCATGAACAGGCTCTGTGAAAACCATGGAGACGACGCCGGATCTGAAGTGTTTCAGCGCCGGATCAAGCCGCAGGTGGTTTTCACAGAGGCTGCTAGCCGCCGGACTTCTTCGCTTTGAAACCGTGCTTGATCAGCTCAGCCAAGAGTAGCTCGACATGATCGCCCTGGATTTCGATGATTCCGTCTTTCAACGCGCCGCCGGTGCCGCAACGTTTCTTCAACGTTGTCGCCAGCTCCTTGAGCGCGTCTTCGGCCAGTGGCACGCCGGTGATGGTAGTCACCGTTTTGCCGCCACGGCCCTTGCTCTCGCGTCGCACGCGGGCAATGCCGTCGCCAGCCGGGATCACGGTTTGTTTGCAGATACAGGCGTCCACCGGCTTACTGCATTCCGGGCAATGACGACCTGCGTCGGTGGAAAATACCAGGCCGCCCAGGGCGGCGAAGGATGCGGCTTTTTTGGCCACCGGCAATCCTCTCGGGAGGACAAAGACTGATCGCGACCTTGGGCAAGGTCATCGACCGCGAAGCCCCACTCAGGCAGGGGCAGCGCTACTGCACCGATAAAGCGCCAAATGCAGGAGCTGTCGAGTGAAACGAGGCTGCGATCTTTTGATTTCGACGCCAAAACAAAAAATCAAAAGATCGCAGCCTGCGGCAGCTTCTACAAAAAGCACTCGCGGTGCAGCTTGAAAAGGTCGCGCAGTGTAACGGCAAAAATCCCGATTGCTAAGTGCCAATCGGCGCCAATTTATGTGTTCTTTGCGACGTCGCTTTGCTGCGCCTTCAGATAGCGCTTCAATGCGGCCAGAGAGTCCGGGCAATAAGGCTTCTGCTGGATTTCCTGCAGCACCTGTTCGACCGGAATAAAGCGCGCTTCCAGCACCTCTTCCGGTTGCAGTTTCAATGGGCCGTCCCACACGGCAGAAAACGCCGAACACCACAGGCGATTGCCGGTGTCCTCAAAATAGAAATGGTCATGAGCCGTCAGCTCGACGCCGCTGACGCCCAATTCTTCTTCCAGTTCACGGGCCGCCGACTCGGCGTAGGTCTCGTCTGCCTGGACCATGCCGCCCGCCGCGACGTCCCAGTAGCCGGGATAAATCGCCTTGCTCAAGGTGCGCCGGTGCACGCACAGCTCACCGGCAGAATTGAACAACATGATGTAGGTGCCACGGCCAATCAACCCGCGCTCGCGCAAATCGGCGCGCACGAGCGCGCCGAGCAGGTTGTCCTGCTCGTCGACCCAGGCGATCTGTTCGGCATCCGAGGCGGCGCGATGGGCCGCCTCTTTGGCGTTCTGGCTCATGAATCAGCCCTGATTGAGCAGTTGACGCAAATCGATCACCGCCGCGTTGGCCCGGGAAATATAGTTGGCCATGACCAGCGAGTGGTTGGCCAGCACGCCGAAGCCGCTGCCGTTAAGAATCATAGGACTCCAGACCGGCTCCTGCGAGGCTTCCAGTTCACGGATGATCTGGCGCACGCTGACGGTGGCGTTCTTCTTCGCCAGCACATCGGCGAAATCGACTTCAATGGCGCGCAGCAGGTGCGACAGCGCCCAGGCCTGACCGCGGGCTTCGTAGAACACGTTGTCGATCTGCATCCACGGGGTCTCGACGACTTCTTCGTCAACCTGCGGCACTTCGCCGATCGCCGGCACTTCGGTTTTCAGCGCGGTATTGAGTTTGACTCGGCCTACGCTGGCCGACAGGCGTTGCGACAGCGAACCGAGACGGGTGCCGACATCGCCCAGCCAGTTGTTCAGGTTGTCGGCGCGAGCATAGAACAGCGCGTTTTTCTGGGTTGGATCGGACAGGCGCGCCTGATAACGACTCAGCGAGTTGATGCCCTCCTGATATTCCGACTCACTCGACGGCAGGATCCAGCTTTTGTTGTCGAAGTTGAAACGCGGCTCGGCCTTGGCCAGATCGGCATCCTCCGCCGACTGCGACTGCGAACGGGCAAAGTCTTTACGCAGGGCACGGGTCAGGTCACGCACCTGCACCAGCACGCCGTATTCCCAGCTTGGTGTGTTGTCCATCCACAGGCCCGGCGGGAAGCGGTCGTTGGAAATGTAGCCGCCCGGCTTGTTGAGCAAGGTGCCGGCAACGGTCTTCAGGGTTTCGACGGTGGTGTAGCCGATCACCATCTGCTTGCCTTCTTTCTCGGCCGCCACTTGCGCGTTTTGTGCGACCGGAAACAGCGCCGGCTCCTGGCTCCAGTACCAGCCAAGGCCAATGGTCACCAGCAGGTAGATGCCGATCAGCGTGGCCAATGCACGGCTGAACAGTAATCCGCCAACATAGCTGCGGGTGGCCGACTTGGGTTCGGCGGCACGTTCAGGCGCGCTGCCCGCGCGGTTTTTCCAGTCCAGCATGGCGATATCCTTTCAATCACTTGGGTTCAACGGTTCGACCACAACCATACAACAACGTGCCGGGGCCGGGCACCCGCGCGTAAAGATAAGCCGCAATTCGTATGGGCGAATGACGCTTCGACGATGACTAAGGGAATCCCCGATGCCCATGCTTCAGCCCATCGGATTGAAAACCATCGCAAAGGTCATTCACTGCACGGATAAAAGCACGACTGCGCCGTCATCCTGATCACCCAGCTTAGTCAGTGAGTGCCCGGCCTACGGGGACTTGTCAGACACTCAGGTCAAAAACAAAACCGCCCGGTCAGAAACTGAATGGTGACGCACTGCAGATTATTGACGTACGACACTCGTGTAAGGGAAAAGAGGTGCTAGCATAGAGCCACCAGTCGATCTCAGCATGCAGCCTAACTAGTAGTCAGGATATGACCGAGCCAGAAGACCCCAGCCGTGAGCGTCTCAAGCACCACTTTGCCCAGCGGGTAATTCATCAGGCACGTCAGATTCTTGAGATATGGCAGCGCCTGCAACGCACTGAGTGGTCCAATGTCGATCTCGCCGAACTGAGCGAGGCCAACCTGCGCCTGCTGCGTTTTGCCGAGCGCTTCGAACAGCCCGAACACACGCAGCTTGCGCGCCATATCAGCCAATCGCTGGAAGCGGTGGACGCCAATCGCGGTCGCCTGAGCAGTGGCTTGATCACCGACCTCAATCGCTTGATGCAGCGCTTGTCACGCACCGGCCTGCGCCATGGCGATCAACTCGACCAGACTTTCCTGCCACCGCTGCGCAAACCGATCTATGTGATGCTGCAAGATCACGACCGCGCCGAACGCCTGGCCAAACAACTGGAATTCTTCGGTCTGAGCGCGCAGGCGCTGGACAGTGTGTCGGCGTTTCGCTCCTCGATGGTCGAGCGCCTGCCCGCGGCGATCGTCATGGACGTCGATTTCAGCGGCGCCGGCATCGGCCTGAAACTCGCCGCGGAGGCCCAGGTCGGTTTGGAAGAACCGCTGCCGCTGCTGTTCTTCAGCCTGCACGAAACCGACACGCCAACCCGTCTCGCCGCCGTGCGCGCCGGCGGCCAGGAGTTCCTCACCGGCACCCTCGAAGCGTCGAGCCTGCTGGAAAAGATAGAAGTCCTCACCTGCGTCGCCCAGTACGAACCTTATAAAGTGCTGATCATCGACGACTCGCGTGCACAGGCCTTGCACACCGAGCGCCTGCTCAACAGCGCCGGCATCGTCACGCGGACCTTGATCGAACCGATTCAGGCGATGGCGGAACTGGCCGATTTCCAGCCCGACCTGATCATCCTCGACATGTACATGCCAGCCTGCACTGGCACCGAACTGGCCAAAGTGATTCGCCACAACGATCGCTATGTCAGCGTGCCGATCATTTACCTGTCGGCCGAGGACGATCTGGACAAGCAGCTCGACGCCATGAGCGAGGGCGGCGATGACTTCCTGACCAAACCGATCAAGCCGCGCCACCTGATCACCACCGTGCGCAACCGCGCCGCCCGCGCGCGCAATCTCAAAGCACGGATGGTCCGCGACAGCCTCACCGGTCTGTATAACCACACGCACATTCTGCAATTGCTCGAAGACTGCTCGTTCCGCGCGCGCCGCGAGAACAAGCCATTGAGCTTTGCCATGCTCGACATCGACCATTTCAAACGGGTCAACGACAGCCACGGCCACCCGATGGGCGACCGGGTGATCAAGAGCCTCGCGCTGTTTCTCAAGCAGCGTTTGCGCAAAACCGATTTCATTGGCCGATACGGCGGCGAAGAATTCGCCATCGTCATGCCCGACACCGATATAGAGGCCGCGCACAAAGTGCTCGACGAGATCCGCCAGCGCTTCGCTGAAATCCACTACCCGGCGCAGCCGCAGGATTTGTGGTGCACCTTCAGCGCCGGCGTGGTGGAAATGCACGATGACTGCGACAGCCTGATGATGGCCAGTCAGGCCGATGAGGCGCTGTACCGCGCCAAGGGCGCCGGACGCAATCGCGTGCAGACCGCGCGCGACTCAAAGCAAAGTGCCACTTTTTCATCGGATTCCACTGATTCGGTCATAACCCTGTAACAGAACCGCAATAAATTCAGGCGCTTACCATTTCTGCCGTTGGTAGCCGTCATGCGCCTGAAGTTGCTCACCAATCTCAATACCCTGCTGTTGGTCGCCGTGTGTCTCGCACTCGGCGCGACGCTGTGGTGGTCGCAAAAAGCCCTTGAGCGCCCGTATCTGTTGATGGAGCGTTATCTGGGGCTGTCGCAGCAATTTCAGAACGAGGTGGCACGCAACGTCGAGGATTACCTCGCCAGCGGCGACGCCTTGCGCCTGAGCAGTGCCAGTCAGGCCATCGACAATTTGCAGAAAGAACTCGGCGAATTGCCGCCAGCGCTGGCCGACACCCTGCGCCCGAGCCTGTCGGGCCTTGATGAATTCAGCAAGACCGACCTGCTCGCTGCCGGCAAACTGGCGGGCGACCCGCAGGCCTTGCTGTTGCAGGCAGAGCGCGAACTGAGCGCCAGCTTCGATCAGCTCAGCACTTACGCCAACGGCAATGCGGCTTATCTGACGCCGTTGCTCGTCGCTTCGCAGCACTTGGGCAAGCTGTCACTGGCGCGGGACAAACTGGTCAGCAGCGGGCGCAGTGAACTGGCCGCCGATGTTGAGCGCGAAGTCACCAATATCCGCTCGCAAGCTCAAGTGATTGATGCCCTGCCCTTGCTCGGCGTCGTCGCCAACAATGAATCGGGCAGCGACGATTTCGCCGCGCTGATGGGCATCGAGAGCAGCGAAAAAGCCGTTGCCGAAGACGCCGGTGTCGGGCTCAAACGTGAGCTCAACAGCTTGCTCGGACGCTATCCGGCGGAGCTTGCACGCACACGGGACCAGATCCAGAAACGCACCGACCTCAGCACCGCCACCCACCAGAAAATCGCCGCCGTGCAGCAGGCCATCGCCGGACTTGAGCCGGTCGTGCGCGCGCAGCACGGGCAAATTCAAGGCGAAGTGCGGCTGATGCAAGGCGTGATGATCGGCTTGATTCTGCTGATTGCGTTGCTCATCGACACCTTGCAGCGGCGGCTGGCCCGCACGCTGACCAATCTCGCTCCGGCGCTGTCGAACTGGGCCGAAGGCGATTTCAGCCGCGGCATTCATTTGGGCAAAACCAACCGTGAACTGCACGACATCGAGGCCTCGCTCAATCGCTTGCGTGCCTACCTGGTGGATTTGGTCGGGACAATTCGCGGCAATGCCGAACAAGTCGCAGGCAGCAGTCGCACACTCGCCGAACTAAGCAACGACTTGCACAACGGCGCCGAACATCAGGCCGGTGACACCGCGCTGATCCGCGATTCACTCGGCGAGTTGGAGGCGACGATTCAGCAGGTCGCTGGCGATGCGCAGCAGGCGGCGGATGCCAGCCGTCATGCCGGATTGGCGGTCGAGCATGGCCAGACCGTGATTGGCCAAAGCCTGACCGGCCTGCACGCGCTGGTCGGTGAGGTTCAGGGCAACGCGCAAATGATCGAGCATCTGGCCGAGGAGTCAGCGACCATTGGTGGCGTATTGACGGTGATTCGCTCGATTGCCGATCAAACCAACCTGCTGGCGCTTAACGCGGCGATCGAAGCGGCGCGTGCCGGGGAAATGGGTCGAGGATTTGCCGTGGTGGCTGAAGAAGTGCGCTCGCTGGCACAACGTACAGCCGGCGCAACTGCCGAGATTCAAACCCTGATCGCCGGCCTGCAAACCGCTGCTCGTCAATCGGTCGAAGGCATGCGCACGCAGGTCGAGCACGCCGAAGCCACGGCCAATCAGGCGCAAGCGGCAGATGGCGCGCTGGATAAAATCGTCGGCGCGATCCAAACCATTTCCGACACGGCGATCCGCATTGCCGACGTCACGGCGCAGCAGAGCGGCGCGGTCAGCGAGATTCGCGATCACAGTGAGCGGATTCATCAGTTGGGTGGGGATAATCTGGTGCGTATCGGCCGCGGGCGTGAGCAGGGTGAGAATCTGCTGATATTGGGCGGCCAATTGCACACAGCCGTTCAGGCATTTCGCGTCTGACAAATTGCCTTCGCGAGCAAGCTCACTCCCACATTGGAATGCATACCCTGTGGGAGCGAGCTTGCTCGCGAAGGCGTCAGTCCAGACACCACAAATGACCGGATCAAACCACTTGGTCACATATTTCGCGCAAACATCGGCCATCGTGCTGGCTATTGCATAGAACTGGACAGTCACAAAGTCTTTGCGGCATAGTCGCCGGGTTCTGACGATTGCTCATTCATAACAAGGACTACGCAGATGGCGACCCTCCTGGTGCTGCACGGCCCCAACCTGAACCTGCTCGGCACCCGCGAACCCGGCACTTACGGTTCAACGACCCTGGCGCAGATCAATCAGGATCTGGAGCGCCGCGCCCGTGAAGCCGGCCATCATCTGCTGTATCTGCAAAGCAATGCCGAGTACGAATTGATCGACCGCATCCACGCCGCGCGTGGCGAAGGGGTCGATTTCATTCTGATCAATCCAGCAGCTTTTACGCACACAAGTGTCGCATTACGTGACGCGTTGCTGGGAGTGAGCATCCCATTCATCGAAGTGCATTTGTCCAACGTGCACAAACGCGAACCTTTCCGCCATCACTCTTACTTCTCCGACGTAGCGGTGGGAGTGATCTGCGGCCTTGGCGCCAGCGGTTACCGACTGGCCCTGGAGGCTGCGCTAGAACAGCTTGAAACACAGGCAACGGCTTGAACTACAAGCGTTAAACGCCCCTGACCGACCCTTGGGAGTTGATGATTCATGGATATCCGTAAAGTTAAGAAACTGATCGAATTGCTGGAAGAGTCCGGCATCGACGAGCTCGAGATCAAGGAAGGCGAAGAGTCCGTACGCATCAGCCGTCACAGCAAGACCCCGGCTCAGCAGTACTACGCGCCGGCTCCGATGCACGCTCCGGCTGCCGCACCTGCCGCCGCCGCTGCTCCGGTTGCTGCCGCAGCCCCGGCTGCCGCTGCTGCACCAGCGCTGAACGGCACTGTTGCCCGTTCGCCGATGGTCGGCACCTTCTATCGCAAATCTTCGCCAACCTCGCCGTCCTTCGTTGAAGTCGGCCAGACCGTGAAGAAAGGCGACACTCTGTGCATCGTCGAAGCCATGAAGATGATGAACCACATCGAAGCTGAAACCAGCGGTGTGATCGAGTCCATCCTCGTCGAAGACGGCCAGCCGGTTGAGTACGACCAACCGCTGTTCACCATCGTTTGAACTGCGGAGAGCCTTTGATGACTGCGAAGTTGGAAAAAGTTCTGATCGCTAACCGCGGTGAGATCGCCCTGCGGATTCTGCGTGCCTGCAAAGAGATGGGCATCAAGACCGTCGCCGTTTACTCCAAGGCCGACAAAGAGCTGATGCACCTGGGTCTGGCAGACGAATCCGTCTGCATCGGCCCGGCTTCTGCAGCTCAGTCCTACCTGCACATCCCGGCCATCATCGCTGCCGCTGAAGTGACTGGCGCTACCGCCATTCACCCAGGCTACGGTTTCCTCGCGGAAAACGCCGATTTTGCCGAGCAGGTCGAGAACTCCGGCTTCGCGTTCATCGGCCCGAAAGCCGACACCATTCGCCTGATGGGTGACAAGGTCTCGGCCAAGCACGCGATGATCGAAGCAGGCGTGCCAACCGTTCCAGGTTCCGATGGCCCGCTGCCGGAAGACGAAGAAACGGCATTGCGCATCGGTCGTGAAGTCGGCTACCCGGTGATCATCAAAGCCGCTGGTGGCGGTGGTGGTCGCGGCATGCGCGTGGTGCACAAGGAAGAAGACCTGATCGCCTCGGCGAAACTGACCCGCTCCGAAGCAGGCGCGGCGTTCGGCAACCCGATGGTCTATCTGGAAAAATTCCTGACCAATCCGCGTCACGTCGAAGTGCAGGTCCTGTCCGACGGCCAGGGCCACGCCATCCATCTGGGCGACCGCGATTGCTCGCTGCAACGCCGCCACCAGAAGGTTCTCGAAGAAGCGCCGGCACCGGGCATCGACGAGAAGGCTCGCGAAGAAGTGTTGGCTCGTTGCGTCAAGGCGTGCATCGACATCGGTTACCGTGGCGCCGGCACCTTCGAGTTCCTCTACGAAAACGGTCGCTTCTACTTCATCGAAATGAACACCCGTGTTCAGGTGGAGCACCCGGTTTCGGAAATGGTTACCGGTATCGACATCGTCAAGGAGATGCTCAGCATCGCCGCTGGCAACAAGCTGTCGTTCACTCAGGATGACGTGGTTATTCGTGGCCACTCGCTGGAATGCCGGATCAACGCTGAAGACCCGAAAACCTTCATGCCGAGCCCGGGCACGGTCAAGCATTTCCACGCACCAGGCGGCAACGGCGTTCGCGTCGATTCGCACCTGTACAGCGGTTATGCGGTTCCACCGAACTACGACTCGCTGATCGGCAAGCTGATCACTTACGGCGCGACCCGCGACGAAGCCATGGCCCGCATGCGCAATGCCCTGGACGAAATCGTGGTTGACGGGATCAAGACCAACATCCCGCTGCACCGTGACCTGGTTCGTGACGAAGGCTTCTGCAAAGGTGGCGTGAACATTCACTACCTCGAGCACAAGCTGGCCAAGCAGTCGTAAGACTGACCTGGCGTGGAAAAACCCGATCCCTGTGGATCGGGTTTTTTTATGCCTGCAACCAGCGCATCAGTTCATCGACACCAAGGTAAAAGCTTGCCCCTGAATCATTTCAGGGGTTGCCCGGCGCCCGTTCTGGTCGACTACAGCGCCAGAGGCATCTTGGTGCAATGGCTTTCGACGAAACCGCTCCATGAATACCTGTGCGCGTTTCGACACCGGATCGCTGGCATATCTGGCCCGCTGCAAAACCGGTGAATACAAGCGTTCAAACTGGCTGGCGGAAGTCTTGAACACCGTCGAAACACCGTTGTTCAGATTCAACGAAACAGCATAGGTATTACCCAGACAGGAAGAATACGACCAGTAATCCCATGTCGGCCTCAGCCCCTGTTGACGCAATACACTCCTGACCGGTCCACCGATGTCGGTGCCGGTCAGCCAGTCACCGCCCACCAGCGTGACCCGAACATCTTTGGGCGAGCCTCCCAGACGCGTCATCGCATCCTTGACGGTGTGGTTGATCAGCGAGCGAATGTTGTGATCGAAATGAATGACTGCGCCGACCTTTGTCGCCGGGTTGTACATCGAGGCAATCACGCAGGTCTGCGCATTCAGCGAAAACAGATAATTGTCCATAGACCCGGCGACAAACTTCGCCACCACAGCCTCGCCCTGCAACGCACCACGGTTCAGCACTGGCTCGACCCGGCCGGGAAACGCATTGCGCAGATTGTTCACTCGACCAAGATTACGTACCTGATCATTGCCGCCGCGCAGCCCGACCCGGTCATGCGTCCATTTGCCACTCGCGGTCAGACGTACGGGGCGCTGATAAATGGCTTCGGGGCGCCGGGCATCGATCAGGCTGAGTCCCCCGAAATGCGGGTTTTCCCTGACCTGGAAGTACTTGCCTCTGTTGCGGATGTAATAGGTCGGTTGGGGCTGCGCAGCACTGGGCGGACTGCGCCATGTGCCAAAAAAGACACCTTCTTCAGTGACCTGCTGCAAATTATCCGGCTTGTTGCTGACGGCCTGTCTGGCGTGAAAACGCACCTTGCGAACCGCCGGCAGCGCTTCCTTGCGAATCGGAGCCACCGTGCTCAAGCGTTCGGTGAGCAATGAGACCGGCCGCGTCGTGTGCTTCAGATTTCTGACCGTGCGCCCGAGTAACTTGACCGTACTGCCGGCGCCAACCATGGCAAACAGCGCGCCCCACGACGCCTCAAGCCAATGGCCGAGCGCGCCATCGACATCGCCCTCCAGATGCGCCGCGACGGCATCACCGGCACTGACGGCAATGAACACCACGTCCAGCAGCAAGGCGAAGGGCGGAAACACCATGCAGAACGGCGCGGCGGCGAACATCAGTCCCTTGACCACCTGTCTTTCGATCATTTCCGCGCGGCTGGTCGTGATGTCGTGCACATCCGTAACCGTGCGCTCGATGTAAGCGTTGAACTCAACCCGCGCGTCGCTCACTCGCTGCGCTTCGTACAGCGTATCGACGCGCTGATTTTTTACCGCTATCGCATGCAAGGAGAGCGAAACGGTTTTGCGTGCAGCAACCGCCGTGCGCGCCATCAAGTAGTCATGCAGCTCGCCGGCGATGTCGCCAAACAGTGAATGGTACGGGCGCACCGCAAGGCCGTCAGGAGCATCCGGGGTATACAACCACCAAGACGGCTCGGGATCGAAAGCAGTAAAAACATAAACCCCGAGTACGACATGACCACGCACAGTAAATCTGAATACGCCGTCAGTCGTGACCCTGTTGGCGCCCGGCAAATGGCCCCCTGACGTTGGCAATTGACTCAACAGCGAGACCTGGCGGACGAGCGCTGTATACACCGTGTCGCTTAGCCGTGCCTGACTTCGCGCAACCCGCAAGTCACGATCCATTGTCGACAGCAGCACATTGCGCCAGGCAAACCGGCGCGGCTCGTAGTCCGCATGGCGAGCGTCGAGATATTTGCCTCGGATTTCGCTGGCGTACTTCTCACCCAGCCAGGCCCCGCGCAGATACAACGCCAGATCGGCGCTGCGCACCTCGCTCAGATCCTGGCCAACGGATGAGCGCACGCCCTTTTTCGGATTGTCGATACCAGCGTTGTCGTCATAGCCGTAGATCGCCAGATCGAGCAGGCTGGCTACCGACTGTTTCCTGCGATCGGCGATGCCGGCGTTGTAATCGATCAACACGGTGGCCGGATCAACCGGTTCCAGCACCTGTTTGCTGCGCATATAAGGTGCGATCTCTGCGGCCACCGTGCGTCTGGCAAAATCGACAAAGACTTCGAAACCGCCCAGCAATTCATTGAAGACCTGCTGATGAACAACCAGCTCCTGATTCAGACTACTGAGGCGTCGACGCGCATCCAGGGTCAGCGTTGAGTTCCAGCGCAGTAAGTTGTCCTCTTCGACCTGCTGCAGGTTTTTGGCCAGGCCCATTTTTACAGCCGCTTCGACGCACTGAGCGAACGGCAGGGGCGCACGCCGAATATCACTGCTCATACCCCAACGGCCAGGGTCGGCAGCCACGGCGACAAGATACTCCCGCGCTCGCCGATGGGCAGTGGGAGAAAGCTGCTGCAAAAGATATTCGCGACCGGACTCGCTCTGCGTCCAGCCCCAGACTTCTCCGGTCAATGCCGCCAGCGAAGGCAGGCGCACCCACTCCTGGCCGTCTGGCTTGTTTGGCGCGTACAGCAGCAGATCGCTCACCGCTGGTGCAGGCTCTTGCCGGTAAAACACCAGAAAGTCGGCACACTGCATGCCGTTGGGTAAAGCCAGTGCGGCGACGCGCAAAGATTCGCCCATGGCTTCCCCTGCCCACATCGATTCGAGACGATCATGATCGTCCACCGCCAGATGCCCCGCACAACGCGCAACGAACGCGCTTTGCTTGAGTCGCGCGACAAACCAGTCGATCAAGGCCTTTTGTACGTCCTCGCGCTCATACTGCCCGGCGAGGGCTCGCAGGTACCCGACCGGATAATCCTGGCCGGCCAGCATGTCGGCGATGAATGCCGGCTCCAGCGGCTGATTGCGTCGCGAAGAACCACTGGTGACTTCCAGAACGGCAGCGAAATCCGTACCGATCGGCCCCGCCGCGAGCAACTGGCTCAAACTGCGGTTCTGCGTCGGCTCGCCGACCGCTGAAAGCCACCTCAGGCGGACATCGATCCGGTCCGGTTCCACCTCCATGTCGAGTTTGAGCTGGATATAGTCAATCGCCTGTTGCCGGGCATAGGCGCGCAACGAGCCGTAGCCTTCCAGCAGATCATCGAGCGCTGCCTGGGCCTGCGACGTCTGTTCTTGATAACGGCGCAGCCTGGCACGCTCCGGTTCGTTCAGCACCCGCAGCCAATGCGGCAATTGCGCGTATGACAGCGCTTCGAGCCTCTTCTTTTCCGCACCCGTTGCCAGTGCGGTCAACCGATAGCGGCGAGCGCCTCGCTCCTGAACCTTTTCGATTTGCCTGCGCAATCGATCCGGCGTCAGTCGCACGAGCCGGTCAGTCTGGAACAGCGCGTCGATGTCATCGATATAACGCTGCAATTTGCGCAAAACCAACTGATCGAACGCAGGCTCCTGCCCTTTGGTTTCCCAATGTGTTCGCAGGTAGTTTTTGTATTGATCAAGGAAATGCTCAGAAACGCTCTCCACAGTCTGGATGACCGCTTGACGATGGCCGAGCGGAAATCCCCGGTCAGCAGCACCCGGCCAGCGGTACGGAGCGTCCTGAATCGCCAGGTACATCATCGGCTTGCCGTCGATGATTTTCTGCAGAATCGAATCGAGCAAAGCCAGCACAAAACCCGGATCGATATTGCCGTGCGGGTAATGATTGCGCAGCTCGGTCAACGCGAAAGCTTCCATGGCCTCCAACAAGGTCAGCTGACTGCTCAGGCGCTTGTCGATGAGTACCTGCCAACGCGTGATCCGCAGCAGAATCTCCTGGGCCGTCCCTGTGGGCGCAGCGGCTTCCGGTGGTTTTTCTTCTACAATCCCTTGTTCACTCGCCATATCGTCCAGCCCGCTTGCGTAGAAATGAGCTTTCACTCTATTTGCCGGCAACCGCGCTCCGGGGATACATATGTATATCGCGCCGGCGAATGTGTAACAGCCAAGAGGCGTGTCCACTTTGCCGGCGACCTGGCGTAAACTGCGCGCTTTTGCAGCTTCGGGCTGCCCCACAGATTTTCAAAGGTGCCCGCCATGCCTTGGCTGCAAGTCCGTCTCGCCATCACCCCCGAACAAGCCGAAACCTACGAGGACGCATTCCTCGAAGTCGGCGCCGTGTCGGTGACCTTCATGGACGCCGAAGACCAGCCGATCTTCGAACCGGAACTCAACACCACCCCATTGTGGTCGCACACCCACTTGCTGGCGCTGTTCGAAGGCGGCACCGAACCAGCCCCGGTACTGGCCCATCTGGAACTGCTGACCGGCAGCCCGCTGCCCGAACACCACAGCGAAGTCATCGAAGATCAGGACTGGGAACGCAGCTGGATGGACGGTTTCCAGCCGATGCGTTTCGGCCAGCGCCTGTGGATCGTGCCGAGCTGGCACGCCGCGCCGGAACCTGATGCGGTCAACCTGCTGCTGGATCCGGGCCTGGCGTTCGGCACCGGCACTCACCCGACCACCGCTTTGTGCCTGGAATGGCTCGACGGCCAGGACCTGAAAGACTGCGACGTGCTCGACTTCGGTTGCGGTTCGGGAATTCTGGCGATCGCCGCCCTGTTGCTCGGTGCGAAAGAAGCCGTTGGTACCGACATCGACGTGCAGGCGCTGGAAGCCTCGCGCGACAACGCCGGTCGCAACAATATTGCCGACGAACTGTTCCCGCTGTACCTGCCGCAAGACTTGCCGCAGGTTCAAGCTGACGTGCTGGTTGCCAACATTCTTGCCGGTCCGCTGGTTTCGCTGGCGCCGCAACTGTCTGGCCTGGTCAAATCCGGCGGTCGTCTGGCCCTGTCGGGCATCCTCGCTGAACAAGGTGATGAAGTCGCTGCCGCTTATGCACAGGACTTCGATCTCGACCCGATCGCCAATCGCGATGGCTGGGTGCGCATCACCGGCCGTCGGCGCTAATATGTCCGCCTGCATAATCCGGATCGCCGCATGACTGACAGTTTCGTCACCCAGTGCCCGCATTGCCAAACCAGTTTCCGTGTCAGCCATGCTCAATTGAGCGTGGCCCGCGGGGTGGTTCGCTGCGGCTCCTGCCTGCAAGTGTTCAATGCCGCCAAACAGCTGCTGGAACAACACGCTGGCAAGGACGCGGTGACGCCGCTCGCGCCGTCGCTTGCCGAGCCACTGCCGATTGCGGAGCCACCGCCGATTGTCGAGTCGACGCCAGCCGTCGAACCCGTAGCCATCGTCGAACCCGTAGCCATCGTCGAGCCGCCGGCACCGCGCGCCATCAGCCAAAAGCAGTGGAGCGCCTCGGAGCTGGATCTCGACAGCCTCGATCTGGACCAGGAACTTGCCCGCCTCGAGCAACGGGAAATCCAGCCGACCACCGAATTCGGTCGTCCCCGCGAAGATTCCCTGAGCGCCCGGCGCGACATGCCTGAGCCGGACGAAACCGTCTGGCGCGACAGCCTGTTCAGCGAACATGCCGATGAGCACACGATCGAGCCCGACGACGAGGCGGAAGTCTCGGAGATCGAACCGGCCAAAGCCGCGCGCACCGAGCCTTCGCTGACTTTGGAACCGGTAGATCTCGACGACGAGCCGGCGATCCCGCAACTGCGCCTTCACGACCCGATCGATCCGAATGCCCGTCGTGAACGATTTTCTGCCAGCGACGATATCGATGACGGCGACGAGTTGCCATCGATCGAGCCGCTGCGCAAAAAGCGCGAGCGCGCCGAACCCGGTGTACGTGCTGAAGTTCTGCAAGACCTGACTGACGACCCGCTGCAACTGGACTGGCAGAAACGCCGCTCGCCGTGGGGACGCCGCTTGCTCTGGTTGTTGTTGGTGCTGCTGGCGGCGGGCGGACTTGCTGCCCAATACATCGCCTATCATTTCGACGAACTGGCCCGCCAGGATCAATACCGTCCGTGGTTCCAGCAAATCTGCCCGCAGATCGGCTGCACGGTGCCGTCCAAGGTCGACATCGCCCGGATCAAGAGCAGCAACCTGGTGGTGCGCAGTCATCCAGAGTTCAACGGCGCATTGGTGGTCGACGCGATCATTTATAACCGCGCGACGTTTTCTCAGCCCTTTCCATTACTGGAACTGCGTTTCGCCGACCTCAATGGCCACTTGATCGCCAGTCGTCGCTTCAAACCCGGCGAGTACCTCAGAGGGGACCTCGAAGGTCTGGCGGAAATGCCGCCGCAAACGCCGATCCACATTGCGCTGGATATCCTCGACCCAGGCCCGAAAGCAGTGAATTACAGCCTGAGTTTCCACTCGCCCGAGTGAATCCCTGCGGCGGTTTGCAATTGACGGCGGTTTTCTGACTTTGCCACCCACAACCAAACCTGTGGCGATAACGGAATAACTGTTCAGATTTTGTTCAATTCAGCCTTTATCCAGTCATCGAGAGCGGGTATCATGCCAACCCTTTTTCGAACTCTCATGATCCGGCCCCACCTCAGGGAAGTCCTATGTCGGCGGTACGCATCGGCCCATACACATTGCAGAACGGCTTGATTCTCGCCCCGATGGCGGGCGTCACCGACCAGCCCTTTCGTCAGCTGTGCAAGCGTTTGGGCGCAGGGCTTGTAGTCTCGGAAATGGTCACCAGTGACATGAGCCTGTGGAACACCCGCAAGTCGCGCATGCGCATGATCCACGAAGGCGATCCCGAGCCCCGCTCGGTGCAGATTGCCGGTGGTGACGCGCAGATGCTGGCGGATGCGGCCCGGGCCAACGTCGAATTGGGCGCGCAGATTATTGATATCAACATGGGTTGCCCGGCAAAGAAGGTCTGCAACAAGGCCGCCGGTTCCGCGTTGTTGAAGGACGAAGCACTGGTGACCGAGATCCTGCAGGCCGTTGTGGCTGCGGTTGATGTGCCGGTCACCTTGAAGATCCGCACCGGATGGGATCGCGACAACAAGAACGGCCTGACCGTGGCGAAGATCGCCGAGCAGGCCGGGATCACCGCGCTGGCAGTGCATGGCCGCACTCGCGCCGATCTGTACACCGGTGAAGCCGAGTACGACACGATTGCCGCGATCAAGCAGGCGGTGTCGATGCCGGTGTTTGCCAATGGCGATATCGATTCGCCGGAAAAGGCCCGTTACGTGCTCGACGCGACCGGTGCCGATGGCCTGTTGGTAGGCCGCGCCGCCCAAGGGCGGCCATGGATTTTTCGCGAGATCGAACACTTCCTGCGTACCGGCGAGAAATTGCCGGCACCGGAGCTGATCGAAGTGGAACACATTCTGCTGGAGCATCTGGCCGCCCTTCACACTTTCTATGGGGATGTGATGGGCGTGCGCATTGCGCGCAAGCATGTGGGCTGGTATCTCGCAACCTTGCCGGGCGCCAGGGAGTTTCGCGCCCACTTCAATCGTTTGGATGGTACGGAAACACAATGCGCCAACGTTCGGGAGTTTTTCGCCGAGCGTTACAAGAGCCTGACAGGGGACGAAGAAGGGGTGGCCGCATGACGATGATGACCGAGACTTTAGTGAGTGGAACAGCACCCGTGAGCGACAACGTGAATTTGAAACAGCACCTCAATACCCCGAGCGAAGAAGGCCAGACCCTTCGCGGGAGTGTCGAGAAGGCGCTGCACAATTATTTCGCCCACCTTGAGGGCGCGTCCGTCACGGATGTGTACAACCTGGTGCTCTCCGAAGTCGAGGCTCCCCTGCTCGAAAGCGTGATGAACTACGTCAAGGGCAACCAGACCAAGGCCAGTGAGCTGCTCGGACTTAACCGCGGCACGCTGCGCAAGAAACTCAAGCAGTACGATCTGCTGTAAGCATTCAATCAAACCAGAAAGGCGCCCGCGTAAAAAACGGTCGCCTTTTTTGCTGACTTCCTTTGCTTTTGATGGAAATTGAGATGACCGACCAGACTACCCGCCTGCCGATCCGCCGCGCCTTGATCAGCGTTTCCGACAAGACCGGGATCCTCGAATTCGCCAAGGAGCTTGAAGCTCTGGGCGTCGAGATCCTCTCCACCGGCGGAACGTTCAAGCTGCTGCGCGACAACGGTGTTGCCGCAGTGGAAGTCGCGGATTACACCGGTTTCGCCGAAATGATGGACGGTCGGGTGAAAACCCTGCACCCGAAAATCCACGGTGGCATCCTCGGTCGTCGCGGTATCGACGACGCAATCATGAGCGAGCACGGCATCAAGCCGATCGATCTGGTGGCGGTCAACCTGTATCCGTTCGAAGCCACCATCAACAAGCCAGGCTGCGACCTGCCGACCGCCATCGAGAACATCGACATCGGCGGCCCGACCATGGTCCGTTCGGCAGCGAAAAACCATAAAGACGTAGCGATCGTGGTGAATGCCAGCGATTACGCCAGCGTCTTGGAAGGCCTGAAAGCCGGTGGCCTGACCTACGCGCAGCGTTTCGACCTGATGCTCAAGGCCTTCGAACACACGGCTGCCTACGACGGCATGATCGCCAACTACATGGGCACCGTGAATCAAGCGGCTGAAACCCTGAGCACTGAAGGCCGCAGCGAATTCCCGCGCACCTTCAACAGCCAGTTCATCAAGGCCCAGGAAATGCGCTACGGCGAGAACCCGCACCAGAGCGCGGCGTTCTACGTGGAAGCCAAGCCTGCCGAAGTCGGCATCGCTACCGCGACCCAACTGCAAGGCAAAGAACTGTCGTACAACAACGTGGCCGACACCGACGCCGCGCTGGAGTGTGTGAAGAGCTTCGTCAAGCCAGCCTGCGTGATCGTCAAGCACGCCAACCCGTGCGGCGTGGCCGTCAGCCCGGACGCTGAAGGCGGCATCCGTCAGGCTTACGAACTGGCTTACGCGACTGACACCGAATCGGCATTCGGCGGCATCATCGCCTTCAACCGTGAACTGGATGCCGAGACCGCCAAAGCGATCGTCGAGCGTCAGTTCGTTGAAGTGATCATCGCCCCGAGCGTCAGCGAAGAGGCTCGCGCCATCGTTGCAGCCAAAGCCAACGTGCGCCTGCTGGCCTGCGGCGAGTGGTCGGCAGACCGCGCAGCCGCGTGGGACTACAAACGCGTCAACGGCGGTCTGCTGGTACAGAGCCGCGACATTGGCATGATCAGCGCCGATGACCTGAAAGTCGTGACCAAACGCGCGCCGACCGAACAGGAAATCCATGACCTGATCTTCGCCTGGAAAGTGGCCAAGTACGTCAAGTCCAATGCCATCGTCTACGCCAAGAACCGTCAGACCATCGGTGTCGGCGCGGGCCAGATGAGCCGCGTAAACTCGGCGCGTATCGCCGCGATCAAGGCTGAGCACGCGGGCCTGCAAGTTGCCGGTTCGGTGATGGCATCGGACGCGTTCTTCCCGTTCCGCGACGGCCTCGACAACGCGGCCAAGGTCGGCATCACTGCGGTGATCCAGCCGGGCGGCTCGATGCGTGATGCTGAAGTGATTGCTGCTGCCGATGAGGCTGGCATCGCGATGGTGTTCACAGGAATGCGCCACTTCCGTCACTGATTATTGCTTGATCGTACCCACGCTCTGCGTGGGCACGCAGCCCGGGACGCTCCGCGTCCCTTGGACGCAGAGCGTCCGTAGAGGCATTCCCACGCAGAGCGTGGGAACGATCAGCCCCCACAGAATTAGCGTCATCCGAGGTTTTTGAAATGAATGTTTTGATCATTGGCAGCGGTGGCCGTGAACACGCCCTGGCCTGGAAAGTGGCTCAGGATCCGCGCGTGCAGAAAGTTTTCGTCGCACCGGGCAACGCTGGCACCGCCATTGAAGCCAAGTGCGAGAACGTCGCCATCGACGTGCTGGCCCTTGAGCAACTGGCCGACTTTGCCGAGAAAAACGTTTCCCTGACCATCGTCGGCCCGGAAGTGCCGCTGGTCGCTGGCGTTGTTGATCTGTTCCGCTCCCGTGGCCTGGACTGCTTCGGTCCGACCGCCGGCGCTGCGCAGCTGGAAGGTTCGAAGGCCTTCACCAAGGACTTCCTGGCTCGCCACAAGATCCCGACCGCCGACTACCAGAACTTCACCGAAATCGAGCCGGCCCTGGCGTATCTGCGTGAAAAAGGCGCACCGATCGTGATCAAGGCCGATGGCCTGGCGGCCGGTAAAGGCGTGATCGTCGCCATGACCCTGGCCGAAGCCGAAGACGCCGTGCGCGACATGCTTGCTGGCAATGCCTTCGGTGACGCAGGTTCGCGCGTGGTAATTGAAGAATTCCTCGACGGCGAAGAAGCCTCGTTCATCGTCATGGTCGATGGCAAAAACGTCCTGCCGATGGCCACCAGCCAGGACCACAAACGTGTTGGCGACGGCGACAGCGGCCCGAACACTGGCGGCATGGGTGCCTACTCCCCTGCCCCGGTGGTCACTGCCGACGTGCACCAGCGCGTGATGGATCTGGTGATCTGGCCGACCGTGCGTGGCATGGCTGACGAAGGCAATGTCTACACCGGTTTCCTCTACGCCGGCCTGATGATCGACAAGGCTGGTAATCCAAAGGTTATCGAGTTCAACTGCCGCTTCGGCGACCCGGAAACCCAACCGGTGATGCTGCGTCTGCAATCGAGCCTGGTGCTGTTGGTTGAAGCCGCTCTGGCGCAAGCTCTGGACAAGGTTGAAGCACAGTGGGATCCACGCCCGAGCGTCGGCATCGTGCTGGCCGCTGGCGGCTACCCGGGCGACTACGCCAAGGGTGCGGCGATCAACGGTCTGGACGCAGCGGCCAGCCTGGAAGGCAAAGTCTTCCACGCCGGTACCGCGCTGAAGGATGGTCAGGTCGTCACTGTCGGTGGTCGCGTACTCTGCGCCACCGCAATGGGCGCTAGCGTCGGTGAAGCCCAGCAGCAAGCCTACAAGCTGGCCGAGGCCATCGACTGGGAAGGTTGCTTCTACCGCAAGGACATTGGCTACCGCGCCATTGCCCGTGAACGTGGCGAAACCCAGGAATAAGCTGTTCATCAAGTCCGGCGGGGGATACCGTTCCTCGCCGGACTGTTCCGCCGCGGCGCATCGTTATATTCTGGCATCAACCTACGAAGGGATTTCGCCGTGCGCTGGCTCAGGATTGCCATAAGCTTCACCGTCACGTTGCTGACCTTGCTCTGCATGCTCCCGGCCCAGGCCGCGCAAGGCAGTGGCTGGTCGGTATTGCTTGACGATCAGGGCAATCTGCAACTGAGCGATATCCGCTCCGCTCGCTACACCAATCAATTCAGCCCCATCGACCTCGACCGCCTCACTGCGGCCGAGCCCGATGGCGCCCTGTGGTTGCGCTTCAAACTGGCGCCGGGCAAGCACGAACAAGTGCTGCGCATCTTTGCCCCCGACCTGTCACAGCTCAATCTCTACGTACTCGACGGTGACAAGCTGATCGAGCAACGCAACACCGGCACCGACCAGCCACAGGCCGAAAGGCCGTTGCCGAGCAGCGACTTCATGCTGCCGTTGCCCCAGACCGACAAACCGCTCGATGTTTATCTGCGCCTGGTCTCCGATCACCAGTTGCGCCCGCACGTCACCCTGCAATCGGCGGTGATGAGCGCGGCCAACCACAATCAGACGCTGATCTTCGGCTTGCTGTTCGGCTGTCTCGCCATGCTGCTGTTGCACAACCTTGTGCGCTACGCCTACTCCCGCTCGCGCAGCAGCCTGTGGCTGGCGGTCTGCGAGGGCCTGCTGGGCCTCAGTCTGTTGCTGCTGCTCAACCTCGCCGGTCCCTGGCTGCCGAACTGGCACGCGGTGCAGACCCCGGGCGCCTATCTGGCATTGCTGCTGACCGCTCCAGCAGGGTTGATGTTCGCCTATCGCTTCTTCGCGCCGCTCGGCCCGCACCCGCTGAACAAACTGTTGATTGGCGACATCCTGTTTATCGTCACCTGCAGTCTGTTGCTGCTGTTCGTCAACACCCTGCCGCTGAACATCATCACCTATGCCCTGGTGGCCCTGGCCGGCCTGAGCATGTTGTTTGTCGCCTTCTATCACTGGCAGAAGGGTTACCGCCCGGCGCGCCTGTTCGTCGCCGCAATGGTGGTGTTCAACATCGGCACCTTGATCATTCTTCCCGCGTTGCTGGGGCTGACACTGGTCTCGCCGCAGGGTCTGATCATGACCCTGATGGCATTCATCTGTATCAGCGGGCTGCTGATGAGCATTGCCCTCGGCGAGCGTCAGCGCAGCATCACCGAAAGTCGTTTCAGCGTCAGCCGCGACCTCGCCGCGAGCAATGCCGAGATCAACGCCAAAGCCGAGTTCCTTGCCAAGATCAGCCACGAAATCCGCACGCCGATGAACGGCGTGCTGGGCATGACCGAACTGCTGCTGGGCACGCCTCTGTCGGTCAAGCAACGCGACTACGTGCAGACCATCCACAGCGCCGGCAACGAATTGCTGACGTTGATCAACGAGATTCTCGACATCTCCAAGCTCGAGTCCGGGCAGATCGAACTGGACGATGTGCAGTTCGACCTCAATGCCTTGATCGACGACTGCCTGAGCATCTACCGGGCCAAGGCCGAACAGCAGAACGTCGAACTGATCAGCTTTATCCAGCCGCAAGTACCGCGGGTGATCAGCGGCGACCCGACCCGCCTGCGCCAGACTCTGCTGAGCCTGCTGGAAAACGCCCTGAAGAAAACCGATGAAGGTGAAGTGCTGATCGTCGTCGCCCTCGACGAGCGCAGCAACAAACCGCGTCTGCGCATCGCCGTGCAGGACAGCGGTGAACCGATGGAGCAGGAAGAACGCGACGCACTGATGCACGCCGAACTGCACAGCAAGCACTTCCTTTCGGCCAATCGTCTGGGTGGCAACCTGGGGCTGGTGATCGCGCGACAACTGATCCGCTTGATGCATGGCGAGTTCGGCATCAAGAGCGGCGCCAATCAGGGCAGCACGTTATGGCTGACTTTGCCGCTGGACCCCGACCGCCTCGAACACCCGACCTCCGATCTCGACAGTCCGCTGCAGGGCGCGCGGGTCCTGGTGGTCGACGACAACGACACCTGCCGCAAAGTGCTGGTCCAGCAATGCAGTGCGTGGGGGCTGAATGTCAGCGCCGTACCTTCAGGCAAGGAAGCGTTGGCTCTCCTGCGGACCAAGGCGCACCTGCGTGATTACTTTGATGTGGTGTTGCTCGATCAGAACATGCCCGGCATGACCGGCATGCAGCTCGCGGCCAAGATCAAGGAAGACCCGAGTCTGAACCACGACATCCTGCTGATCATGCTCACCGGCATCAGCAATGCACCGAGCAAGATCATCGCGCGCAACTCGGGGATCAAACGCATCCTCGCCAAACCGGTGGCCGGCTACACCCTCAAGACCACCCTGGCCGACGAGCTCAACCAGCGCAACAAAGGTCAGGTGGTGTTCCAGCCGCAAGTGGTCACCCCGGCCACGGCGGCGAAAGTGCCGAGCGATTTCCGCATCCTCGTCGCCGAAGACAACACGATTTCGACCAAAGTGATTCGCGGCATGCTCGGCAAGCTCAACCTGCAACCGGACACCGCCGCCAACGGCGAAGAAGCCCTGCAAGCGATGAAAGCCCAGCGTTACGATCTGGTGCTGATGGACTGCGAAATGCCGATCCTCGATGGCTTCTCGGCGACCCAGCAATTGCGCGCCTGGGAAGTCAGCAATCAACGCATTCGCACGCCGATCGTGGCGTTGACGGCGCATATTCTCGCCGAACACAAGGAGCGCGCGCGTCAGGCCGGGATGGATGGGCACATGTCCAAGCCGGTCGAGTTGTCACAATTGCGCGAGCTGATCGAGCACTGGGTAGCCGAGCGTGATCAGCAGAACCGTGCCACGACGCCCACCTCCTGAGCCGACAGACCCCGTAGCGCCTGATAGACTCCCCCACGAATTCCCTCGCCAGTGAGCTTGCACCATGCTCCATGTGTTGTTCAGCGTTTACCTGAAGATGCTGGTGCTCTACAGCCCGTTCTTCGTGCTGTCGTGCTTTATCAGCCTGACCCGCGGTTATTCGCGCAAGGAACAACGGCGGCTGGCCTGGAAAGTCGCCGTGGCCACGCTGGTCTCCAGCGTTTTACTGTATTTGTTCGGGCGGGTGATTTTCGATGTGTTCGGCATCACCGTGGATGCCTTTCGCATCGGCGCCGGCAGTGTGCTGTTCATTTCGGCACTGGGGATGGCGCAGGGCAAACCGGCGGTACAGGCCGACAATGTGCAGCAGGACGTCACCATCGTGCCGCTGACCATCCCGCTGACGGTCGGCCCGGGCACCATCGGTGCCTTGCTGGTAATGGGCGTCAGCCAGCCGCACTGGGACGACAAACTCACCGCGATCATGAGTATTGCCCTGGCCAGTTTCACCGTCGGCGTGGTGCTGTATCTGTCGAATCGTATCGAGCGGATTCTGGGCGATCAGGGCTTGCAGATCGTCAGTCGTTTGATGGGATTGTTTGTTTGCGCCTTGGCGGCGCAGATCATTTTTACAGGGGTCAAAGGCTATTTGGTGCCCTGAACAAGCGCATCGAATACGTCCGTACACTTCTTGCAAAGGGCCGTGAATTTACTCTTCACGGCCCTTTTACTTTCTACATCGGTCGTTGACTCAAAGCGCTGCCTCGATCAGCTCGTTCAGACTGACCACGGCATTAGCGCCCTGTACCTGCGCAAAACGCTGCAACCAATCAGCGAGAGTAAACGTGCAGTGGACCCGCTCATCGAGCCGGACTGTTATTTCCATTGGCGTGTTTTCCTCGCCGCCCTGCGGCTCGACATTGCGCACAATCAGCGTGCTTGCACTGTCCGGGTCGGCAATCACCAGATGCCCTTCAACCCGCGACATCAAAAGGCGCGCGCAGTCAGCCATGTCGAGGAACAGCAGGTTCGTGCCCGGACCATCGTCGTCCGCTGCCAGCCGCGTATCGACCACGATGCAGTCCAGACGCTGCCAGGTTTCGTCGGTGATGCGATACCCGGTCTCCCGGGAACCGAAGGCCAGAATCAGTGTGTCGATGCCATCGGGCAATAATGCGCAGATATCGGTCACCTCATCGCTCAAGGACAGGGACAACACCTCGCCTTCGCGGTGCGCGTGGCAGCCCGGAATCCAGACAGGATCAGGATCGACCGGGCCTGTGCTGAAGACAAGTCCGTCAACTGCGTCGAATAGCAGCGCAGCGGTGTTTTGGCGCGTGCCAAGAAACGTCGGCCACTGTCGCGCATGGCGCCCGGCGACCTCAAACAAGCGATCCGTTGCAGGCAGGTAATATGTGTAGCGCGTGCCGGTATGTTCGACCGGCAGGACCTGCGCGTGGACCTGCCCCGCGAGCAGTGCTTTCAAGCGCGTACGCCACTGCTCGGCCGTCTGCCCCTGCACGTGCGACCAGCGATTTTCCACGCTGATGATCCGCGCTGGCTGCTGATCGTGCAGTTCGACATTGACCCCGTCGCGGGTTTGCCCGAGCAGACCTTGTCCATGCCTCAGCACGTGAACAAATGACCACTGCGGCCAGATCTTTTCTGCCATGGGCAACTGCCCGGGGCTCACGCGCTGCGGCCCAGCAGCAAACGCGACGCGCAATGCCTCGATGGCAATCGTCGGCTGGCGATAAAGCCGCCCGGTCGAACCCTCCAGCAACCATGCGGCCTGTTTGTCCGGCGTCAGTCCCAACGGCGTCAACTGCACTTCAGGTCCGATGTTCGACACGACGAATTGCTCCTCGATGCACCACGCCGGCAGAAATGCATGACCCGCCCCATTGCCCAATCCGATGAGCGGAAAAGGTTCGGCTTTGTAGACTTTTGCCAGCGCCGGCAAGGCGTCCAGCCAGTCGGAGTTGAGCTGTAGCCAGCGCTGGCCGAGGCCGGCAAATTTCAGAATGTTCGGCGTGGGAATGCCGTCCGTCCACTGCTCATCTTTGATGCTGGTGTCGACCTCGAAGAGGCGGCCGTCGGCCTTGGTGGCAATGTAGCTTCCGTACGTTTGGGTGACGTCGACAATATCGCGCTCGATGACCCGATTGATAAATTGCCCCACCCTCGGCTCCACCCCTTGACTGATGGTCTGCGCTTGCTTGCTGTAGAACAGCAGCGCACCGCTCTGCGGATCGGCCGGCATCAACATGACCATGTCCGCCTCACTGCCCAACCCCGCCGAAAAATAGTGGCCCGTGCGTTTGTTGACCCAGGCACGCCGGCGCAATCCTTCGAAGTAGTAGGTGCGCGCGTAAACGAACGCTGCATATACCCAGGTGCTGATGGCATTGGCCATGCCCGGGGTTTCATCGTTATACGCGCCGAAGGTCGTGAAGTGATGCAAGTCGCCCTGCCCGGGACGCGCGGTGGGTTTCTCGATAAACGATGACTTGATGCCCGTCAGGACCACGGCCGCATCGCTGAGGCGATACTCCAGTGTGGTTTCGGTTTCAGTTATCCGGGCGTCGATCAGCAAGCGTTGCAACACTCGCAAACTGCCATCGGCGTCCTGGACACAACCCATGATGTGCGACCCGCTCGCGGGGTTCATCAAGCGGTAGCGATGCACGACCGTGCCGGTGATCGCGTCGACACGCCAGACCGTCGCCCGTTGCGGATGGTAGAACCAGGCATGGCGGGCACTGGCGCCGCCCAACAGCAGCCCCTCGTTCACCGCGCTCGGCAGATTGCGTGCGTACAACAGACGGTCACTGGTCGCGTCATACCAGGCGGTGGTCACCACCATGGTGGCGGCGGGCATGCGGAATTTGTACAGCGCCACAGCATTTGCGACCAATTGGCCTTCGCGGGCGTGCTGGCGCAGCATCGCCAGTATTTGCGGCAGGCGGCTTTGCTCATCAAGGGTGACCGACTGTAAGCGAAGGCAGCGCTCCCACCCATCGACCCGGAACAGGCCCTCGGCCAGTTCGATCAAGCCATCGAAAACCGACAGCAACGTGCCGTCAACCATCAGTTGGACTTCATCATCATTTTCCCGATTCGGGGCGGCAAATCTGACCTGTTCCAGGCAAGCCCAGGTCGCCTGCACGATCCACTTGGCTGGGCCATGAAATCTGACCGCCACAATGCCGGGTACCAGACGCACCTGATAGTGCCCAGCAGGAGCGGTGATCGCGTAGGAAATTTTGTTCTGCACTGGCGCTTCCAGCGTCGGCACCACCAACTGGCGTACCTGACTGTCCAGCACCACGCTGATGTCTGTCGGTTGATAGACCGGATGCAGCGTGTACAGAATGTGCGGCAGCGACGGGTTGCTGGTGAGATAAAAGCGCCGGTTTCCATGTTGGTCATACTCCAGCGTGTCCGCCATGCGATCCGTCACTTGCGGGTAGCGGGTTTCAGCAGGGATATCGCCAGCGTCCCCGACCTCGCCGGGAAGGGGGTCGTAGGTGTACCCGCCCAGCCCCTTCAACTGATACTCGTAACCGTAATGGCAGATCGGCGTGCACGGCAGCACCAGCGTCTCGAGCCTGTCGGTTTCGTCGCGGTAAAGATGAACGACCTCGGGCAGCCCCAGTGCCTGGCGGATATCGAGGGACAGGTGAATAGCCTGCGGGTCATCGTTGTACTGCGGCAGCTCCAGTGGCCCGCCCGTCCAGGGGTAAAACTTCTGGCTGTCGAAGCGCACGTCATTGGTTTGCAGGTTCAGACTGACGATGACCGCCTCTGCGGGAAATTGCAGCACGCCATCCTTCAAGGTGTAGGCACCGCGCCGGTAAGCATGACCGATCGCCCGCAGATGATTGCCCACCGCCGTCGCCTTGTCCCTGATCTGTCCCAGGTTGCTGGCAATCGCCGTCACCCCAATGCCGACACCCAGCAGCGGCACCGAGAGAACGGCCGCTGCCGTGCCCACCGCCCCGCCAGCCGCCAAAGCAACAACATCCAGCCCCAATGCCGCAACGTTGAATACCAGTGAGGTGGAGAACCGCGAGCGTTGCTCGTGGTTCTCGGCCACCGACAGGTTGTGGAGATCGAAGCCGATGTTGGCGAGCGAAAATACCAATCCGCCTGCCGTGGTGGCACGCCCCAGCACACGCCCGGATAACGACGACTGACCAAGCGTCAATGCCCGTTCGCTGGCCGCCACCTGACGCACCAGATTGATCGTCTGGGCCGTGTCGCTCAATACGCCGAAACCCAACTGCGCATAGTTGAAATAGACCTGCACTTGCAGGGCTATCGACAGAACCGGCGCCCGCTCGCCATCAGCCTGATAGTCACGATGGCGCATTTCAGTGACCAACGCCTGGATCGCGAAGGCGAAACTCAGACGACTGCCGCCGTCGGCTTCGACCACGGCACTCGGCTTGCCCGTCAATGCGATAACCAAACGTTGAAGATGTTTTTTAAGCCTGTCGAACCGCGCATCGGCGGTGCCGACCGTCAGTGATCTGGCCGGGTTTTGCACATCCACCAGCGTCAGCGAATAACCCGCGTCCGGGTTTGCCTTGAGCGTTTCCAGCAGCGGCAGATAGTCGCGACCCAATGTGTGTTCAGCGCGTAATTGCCGGGTCGCCTGATCAAATTCCTGCGCCCAGTAACGCGCGTCCAACTGCGCGAGGCTAGCCCCCAGCCGCGCGTTTTCACTGAGTGAGCGCGTGCGTGCGACAGCTTGCCTGGCCCAGATCGAAGCCGCCTGAGGATCGGCGAGCGCTGCGGTTTGCAAAAAACTCTCGACGCGCAACCCGGACGACAATGTCCGCTCGGCGAGCGCTACGGTGTCCAGTTCGATTACATCGAATTGCGCAGTGCCGATGTCAGTCAGGCCGTACAACTTCGCCAAAGTGTTGCCGTCGTCACTTAAATAGCGTGCCACGCCCTGCTTCATTTCTGCGCTGGCGGCAAATCCATAAATCGCAAAATTGGGATCATAAAAGCGATAGAACGTTTGCTCATCCACTTGCACTTTGGCTACCAGCAAAGCGTGATTGCCTGTATCGAGCAGCAGGACGCCGGGGGCGGTTTTCGCTTCCAGTGTCTGCATCACGCTGTCGAGGTTTTGCCGGCCACGAGCCTGTCCGATCGCACGCCCGGAGACCTCGCCCAGCTCATCCAGCGCACTGAGCAACGCCCGCGAATCTACGTCTTGCGGCCTCAGGCTGGCATTGGCCACACGTCCGATCAGTGCACGCTCGGCCAACCCGCCAGCACCCACGGCGGCGGCCATCAACAACGCCAGCGGATAGCAACGGCGTCCCGGGTCGCCCGTGCTGCGCCTCAACAAATCCTGCGGCAGTTGCCTGACGGACACGGCGCCGGACTGGAACAACGCCTCCCGCACCTGGCCACCCCGCTTGAAAATGTGCCGGTGGTATTCACGCTGCGCCGTGCGATTGATCTGTCCGATGCGCTCGCCCCACTGTTTCAGCGTCAGCGGTTCGCTCATCGCCAACGCCTTGAGTTCGCGCGCCGTGTGCGTGCTGTGGATGCTCGCGCCGGCAAGCCCCGCCTCGAAGCTCGGCGATGCCTGCTGAATCAGGGCCTTTTCGATCGCGTGGTAACGGGCGAACAAACCGCCCTCAGCGGTTTCCCGAGCGATGTCCATAACGCTCTGCCAGACCGGGGCAAACCCGGCGGCATCCAGGCTGTTTGCCCCCAACATCCCGCCAAGGATGACGCGTTGCAACGGGCTGAGTTGCTCAACCGCCAGCGAGCCATGGGCAACGAGGGTGAACAACTCATTGAGATTGCGGGTAGGCTCCGCGCCATGGGAAAGCGGAATCGCACGGACTGTTTGCGCGCGAATCTGCTCACGGCTGTCGAAACCGATGGAGATCGCTGAATTGAACGTCATGTCGCCGCTCAACTTCTCCTGCATCGCGCGCAGGAAGGGCTCGCCCAGATCGTCCATCAGTGGCTGCAATACCGAGGTCAACATCACCGGTTGGCCTTCGATGACCGGCCAGCCCTGCTTGAAGGTTAGCGTGTGCGCTTTCAGCAGATCCGCCAGTTGGCCGACGTAGCGCGATTTCAGTTTGCCGTTCTGCCACTTTTCCCGCTCCTCAAGCAACCATTGCTCGGCCTTACCATCGACGGTCCAGCCGGAGATCATCTCCTCCTCGGTGTGGGTGTTGTAGCCTTCGAGCAACTTCAGGCGCTCACGGATCTGCACATGTCGATCGGGTTGCAGGTGCTGCTCTATGTATTTGAGCAGCGCGGCCGCGGCGGCCCCCGGGCCGGTCAGGGTGATGGTGCCGCGGGCTTCAAGGCGAATGCCATCGCGGTAATAGGTAAAAATCGCGTCGATCAATCTGGAGCGGAACACCTCGCCTTGCGCTTCAGGCAGTTTGCCCTGCGCCTGAGCTTCGTTGACCACATTCTCGACCACATCAAACATCCGTGCCTGATCCGGCGCGTCGATGCCGGCGAGCGCCGCACGCCGCTCCACTTCCAGCAGACAGTCATAATTGAGGCGGATCATCTGCATGTACGCCAGGGTCATGGCACTGCCGGGATGGGCCAGCATGTGCGCATTCATTTCCGCCCAGTCCGGCAAGCCATAGGCCGTGCCCAAACGCATCGAGTCCTGCGGCACCGCGTGATCTTGCGGTGCGACAAAGATCTCGCTTAGCCGGTGTTGCTCACGGGCAAACGCCGTCAATGCCTCGAGGTGTTCGGGCGGGATTTTGTCAGTGCGGTCGAGATACCGCTGGCGGTCGCGTCCCGGCATCAACGCTTCATTGTGGTTCAACAGCAACTGCAAAATGCCGATTCGGCCTTCTTCGCCGACGCTGAGAATATCGACGCCGGCCAGCGTGTCCGCCAGTGGCGGCAAGTAATCCATGTCACTGTAACGGCCACCTTCGAGGTATTCGGCCTGCAGGCGCACGACATCGCTCGCTGCGGCAAAATTGCCGCGCATGGCCACCTCGCGCTGATAGACATCCTGCAAAAAGTGCCCAGCAAATTCGTCGCCGACATCGCGCAATTGCAGGTCCGCTCCGAGCATCGCCTGATGCGTCTGCAGGCAGCGCTGGCGAAAGGCTTCAAGCGTCGCCCGATCCTTGCCGTAGGCACGCACCATCAAGTCGATCCGCGCTTCGTCGGCTCGCCCCCGCCACTGGGCTTGCTGAAGGTGGGCGAACATCTGCTGCTTCAACACCCGCGCACGGTCTTCGATCATCTGCGACAACTGAAAAGCCTTGCTGACCTTGTCACCGCCCGACTCCAGCGCATCCACTCTGGCGCTGTCGAGGATCACCCGGTTCATTTCAAAGGCCAGCAACGCATCACTGTCGTACCAGAGGTTGAAGCGGTAACCCTGCGGCTCCAGCACCTGGCGCCAGATGTTCATGTAGTCGCGCTGATTGGCCCCGACTTCACTGCCGCCGACCCAGACAAAGTGCATGATTTTCGCCACGGGCCTGGCCACGCCATGGAGCATGGCGTGTGTGTCCTCCAGCCTGGCGACAGACTTGACCAGATCCGATCTGATCTGGCTGATGGCTTCGGAAAGGGGCTGAGTCCTGCGTTGGAGCAACGACTCCAGCGCCTGCTGAAACAGCTTGATCAACAGCAGTCGCTGCGGGTCATCAGCGGCTTGTCTGGCCAGTTCATAGTGCGACAGCAACACCTTGTATTCAGCGCTGCCGGCAAACTCGCTCAGCGCCCGCTGCAGTTGCGAGAAATCTTTGGCGGAAAGGATTTCGTACGGCTTGTTGGTTTTCATCGTGGCACTTCTTCAATAACGGCTTCGTTCGCCACGAAACTATTGAACTGGAGTACCACGCTCAAACCCGAACAAACTCAAACGATGTCCAGTGAAACAGCCAATAACACTCGGGGTTTGCGCTTGAACCATGTGGCAATGAATTGCCTGGTTTCTTACCGGCGCACAAACGCACAAGGCCGCCAATCCAGAAGATTGGCGGCCTTGTGTTCGAGCGGAATGATTCAATCAGAAGCGTTAACCGGATATCACGTCTCACGCAGTTGCTTACAACTGCGCTGGACGCTCAACACGACTTTCTCACGCCCCGGGTTTTTCACCGTACCAGCGCGGGGTGTAAACCCAGACGCCGCCGTCACCGCGCGGGAAGGTGCAGGTGGTCGAAGAACCAATCAACACCATGGTGCGCATATCCACTTGCTCGGGGGTTAAGGCGCCGAGTGTCGTGGTGCGCAGGGTCTGGCCCGGACGGCCGATGTCGCGGCCCAACACCACGGGTGTTTGCGGCGTGCGATGCTGCGCGACAATCTCCAGCGCCCGGCCCAGTTGCCACGGACGCGCCCGGGAGATCGGGTTGTAGAACGCCAACGCCAGATCCGCTTCAGCGGCCAGATCCAGACGTTTTTCGATGATCGACCAAGGCTTGAGATTGTCCGACAGCGACATCACGCAGAAGTCATGGCCCAGTGGCGCACCGGCCTGTGCCGCTGTGGCCAGCGAAGCGGAAACACCCGGGAGCATTTCCAGATCGACGCTGTGCCACGCCGGGTCCGTCGACTCGTGCAAGGCTTCGAGCACCGCCGCCGCCATGGCGAACACGCCGGGATCACCCGATGACACGACAATCACCGAGCGCCCCTCGGCGGCCAGCCTGAAGGCGTGACGGGCGCGCTGCATCTCTTCGCGGTTGTCGGTGCAGTGCTGCACTTGATCGTCGCGAAACGGCCCGGCCATGCGTACGTAGGTTTCGTAGCCGAGCACATCGGTGGCGCGGGCCAGTTCGGCTTTGACTGCCGGCACCATCAGTTCGGCAGCGCCGGGGCCGAGGCCGATCACGGCGAGACGGCCGCGTGGCCGGCCAATGCTGGAAACCTCCAAAGGCTGTTCGGCGACCGCGATTGCCATGCCGTGGCTGACCACAACTTTAGCCTCAGGCACTGCGGCACGTGCCAGAGTTTCGATGTCGCTTTGCGCCGCAACGAAGCGCAGCGGCACACCCAGCTCAAGCGCCGCTTCACGCAAAACTGGCGCAGCCATTTGCGTCTCGCTGGCCAACAGACAGGCCAGCGACTGCACGGCGATTTGCGCCTGCTGCAACGCCAGGCGAACGGCATTCGCCAGATCAGCTGTTTCGGCACTCACCGCCAGCGCCACGCTGCGTGGATAGATCAGTAACTCATTGGCACTCGCTTCACGCGCGACACTGCCGACATGAATCGAACGCTGCGCCTGCGGATCTTCCGGCAATTGCGCCTGATCCAGCCACGGCGCCGCGCCTTCGATGCGCACGCTGTGACCGGCCAACAGGTCGGAGACAAAACGCTTGCCCAGTTCCAGATCGCCCAGGGCGTAACCGCTCGGAGGGTTGAGCAGGCACGTGCCAAAACGCAACTCGCCGCTGGTGGTGATCGCGGCTGTGACTTGCAGCCCGGCAGCGATGTCGCGCGCCATGACATTCACTCCGCCGAGGCCACCCAACAGCGGCACCACGGCGCTGCCGTCTTCGGCCACGGCGAGTACCGCAGGCTCGGCGCCCTTTTCCAGCAACAGCGGCGCCAGCGTACGGATGACGATGCCGGCCGCGCACAGGGCAATGATCGGCGTGTCCTGCTGATACAGCGCGCGCAGGGTCGCGCCGAACTCCTGATAGGTGCAATCGGCGCCTTCGACGCGCCCGGCGAGGCCGTGGATCTGCGCTGCCGGATAGACCTGTTGAATGCGCCGCGCGGTGGCCAGGCTACCCTGACCGAGAATGACGATGGCTGGCGTGGATTGAGTCATCAGCCTTGCCACCGTTCGCCCGGCACGATGATCAGCGAGAAGTACGGCGACGACATCGGCTCGACCTGATCCATCGGCACGATTTTCTGATTGGCCATGGTCGCGCGCTCGACATAAAGCGCGCGTTCGGCCAGACCGAGTTCTTCGAGGACCTGACGCACTTTGGGGAAATTGCGCCCCAGCTTCATGATCACCGCCGCGTCGGCATCGGCCAGACGCCGCTTCAACTCTTCATGGGGCAACACGCCCGAGAGCACCGACAGGCTCTGATTGCGATACACCAGCGGCGCGCCGAGCACCGAAGCGCCGCCCAGCATCGAGCACACGCCCGGCACCACTTGGGCTTCATAACGAGTGGCGAGGCGATCGTGCAGGTACATGTAGGAGCCGTAGAAGAACGGATCACCTTCACAAATCACCGCCACATCGCGACCGGCATCCAGGTGTGCGGCGAGCGTCTCGGCGGCTTCGTCGTAGAAATCGCTGATGACCTGCTCATAGGACAGCGGCGCCGGCAGCGCTTCGGTGGTCACCGGGTAGACCAACGGCAACAGGTTCTGCGCCTGTTGCAGATGCGCTTCGATGATGCCGAACGCGTTGCCCTTTTTGCCTTTGGCAACGAAGTACGCCACCACCGGCGATTCGCGCAGCAGGCGCAGGGCTTTGACGGTAATCAGCTCCGGATCCCCCGGGCCGACGCCCAGGCCAAGCAAACGTCCTTTGGCCTGCATCATTCGATCTCCGTGGCGAGGGCATTGACGGCGGCGGCGGCCATGGCGCTGCCACCGAGGCGGCCTTGCATGATCACGAACGGCACGCCACGGCTGTCGGCGGCCAGGGCGGCTTTCGACTCGGCGGCACCGACGAAGCCGACCGGGAAGCCGAGGATCAGCGCCGGTTTCGGTGCGCCGGCGTCAAGCATTTCCAGCAGATAAAACAGTGCGGTCGGCGCGTTGCCGATTACCACTACGCTGCCTTCCAGATGCGGACGCCACAGCTCCAGTGCGGCGGCGGAACGGGTGTTGCCCAGCTCGCGCGCCAACTCCGGCACGCTCTCGTCACGCAAGGTGCAGATCACTTCGTTGTTGGCCGGCAGGCGCGCACGGGTCACACCTTCGGAGACCATCCGCGCATCGCAGAGGATCGGCGCACCGGCGGCGAGCGCATCGCGCCCGGCCTTGCCCGCACCTTCGGAGAACTGCAGACCGTCAATGGCCTCGACCATGCCGCAGGCGTGAATCACCCGCACCGCGAGTTTTTCCAGATCGGCCGGGATGCGCGCCAGATTGGCCTCGCGGCGAATGATCGCGAAGGAGTTGCGATAAATCTCCTGACCATCGCGGATGTAATCAAGCATCAAAGGGGCTCCGAGAGCGGGCGGCGAGCAGGGTCGCGGCCGCTTCAATAGTAAGGTTGCGTGCGTGCAGCGCGCCGAAACCCGGCTGCGTTGCATCGCGAAAATAGAGGTCGTAATGACCGGCACTGACGGCCAGCAACGTCGCCGGGGCACAGTGGGCGGCAGCGCAAGAACGCGTGCAGCCACTGAGGTGGACGTTGAGGGCCGTGGGCAGCAACGTCGCCAGATGGCGGGCGTCCTGCTTGGTGTCGGCCAGGCCTTTGCCGCAGCCACTGGCACCGGTGCAAGCGATCAGGCGTGAGAGGGGCTCGGTAGCGCGGGTCAACAGGTTCAGGTGCTCAAGGCCTTCCAGCACCTGAGCCGCATCACTTGCTTTGACGTCCGGCACCAGCAGGCTTTGCCAAGGCGTAAAACGCAGGCTGCCATTGCCGAACTGGCGGGCCAGTTGCGCAGCCCCGCGCAGCATCGCCGGATCGAGACGGCCCAGCGCCGGCACCGCACCGATATACACCTGACCCGCAGTGTTTTGCGGATGAACACCGATGTGCAGATCGTCCGCCTCGGCGGTGCGCTGCCAATCGCTGATCGGCTTGATCGGCAAACGTGCGCTCAGTTGTTGCAGAAACGCCGGCATCGGCAATTCATCGAGCAAATGACGCATGCGCGTCTGCTCGGGACGCGCCAACGCCAGGAACAACTCCAGCACCGCCACCACCAACGCATGGCCGTGCTCCAGCGCCACCGCGCCGACCGCGCGATCCGTCGGGCATCCGGCCAGGCCGAACGCCAGCCAGGTTTTGCCGTCACGCGCGAACGCCGATAACCACAGGTCATGGGGATGTTCGAGCATCGCCAGCGCTTCACCGCCATCCAGTTGCACAGCGAATTTGGCGCTCAGCTCGTGGAACTGTGGATGGCTTTGCAAGGTGTCGAGGATCTGCCCGGCGAGTCTGCGCGTGTCGATCTGCATCTGCCGATCAATGCCAGCAGCGGGGCTGAGCATCAGGTTGCGCACATCGTCACCGGCCGCCGTGCGCGGGCCAAGGCCGGCGGCGAGCAGACGCTCGATCAGCGCTGCGGATTGCTCACCGATCCCGCGAATCTGCAGATTGGCACGGTTGGTCGCCTCGATCGCCGCGCCGAACTGTTCGGCAGCATCGGCCACCGCGTCGGCCTGATCGGCGCTGATCGAACCGCCATTGAGCTTGATCCGGCAGATGCCGCCGTCCAGTGCCTGGACGATACGCAGCAACCCCGGGCAGGCCGAGGGGCGTAAGGCGGTGGACATCGGGCGTTCGTTCAAGGGGCTGACCGGCTGCGTGGGAAAGGCGCTTCGCGGGCGAAGGCGCGGTATTATGCCTGCTTTGTCCGCTGGCATGAAAAGACTGCCCGTCGGAACGGCGTGTTTAGAGGAATATAGATGTCACCCTGGCTGACGGTAGTGGGAATCGGTGAAGACGGCTTCAAGGGCTTGGGCAAAAACGCCCGGCGTGCCCTGCTGGGCGCCTCGCGGATCGTCGGAGGCCAGCGTCAACTGGATTTGCTGCCGGTGTGTATTCGCGGCGAACGCCAGTTGTGGCCGAGCCCGTTCTCCCTCGCACCGGTGCTGGAACAGCGTGGCGAAGCAGTTTGCGTATTGGCCAGCGGTGACCCGATGTTCTACGGCGTCGGTGCCAGCCTCGCCCGCCAGCTGCCAAGCGAAGAGATGCTGATCCTGCCCGCCCCGTCGTCCTGCGCGCTGGCCGCCGCCCGTCTCGGCTGGCCATTGCAGGAGGTGGTGACGCTGTCGCTGGTGGCCCGACCGCTGGCGGCGCTCAATGCGCAATTGTTCAGCGGCGTGCGCCTGTTGTTGCTGAGCAACGATGGCCAGAGCCCGGCAGCGGTCGCGCAATTGCTCGGCGAGCGCGGCTTCGGTTCGAGTCGCATGAGCGTGCTTGAGCATCTTGGCGGTGACGCCGAACGGCGCATCGACAGCACCGCCAATGCCTGGAATGCCGCGTCCGTGGCCGACCTCAATGTCATCGCCATCGAATGTCTGGCCGACGCACAGGCCCCGCGCCTTTCGCGTCTCGCCGGACTGCCGGATTCGGCCTTCCAGCATGACGGCCAGTTGACCAAACGCGACGTGCGCGCCATCACCCTCGCCCGCCTCGCCCCGACCCCCGGCGAATTGCTTTGGGATGTCGGCGCCGGCAGCGGCTCGATCGGTATCGAGTGGATGCGTACGCACCCGAGTTGCCGCGCCTTGGCCATCGAAGCCGATGATGGCCGTCAGCAATTGATCGAGTACAACCGCGATGCGCTGGGGGTGCCTGGTCTGCAATTGATTCGCGGCAAGGCGCCGCAGGCATTGGCCGGGCTAGAACGCCCGGATGCAATTTTCATTGGCGGCGGCGTCACCCGTGAGGGCGTCTTCGAAACCTGTTGGGAACAGCTGAAGCCCGGTGGCCGTCTGGTCGCCAACGCAGTGACGCTGCAAAGCGAAGTGGCCCTGATGAACTGGCGCGAGCGCTTCGGCGGCGAACTGACGCGTATCCATGTCGCCCAAGCGCAGCCGCTCGGCGAGTTCGACACCTGGCGCCAGGCGCTGCCGATCACCCTGCTCGATCTGGTCAAACCCCTCGATGCGTGACGAAACCGCCGAACAACCCGCGCCCCTGCGCAGC
Source organism: Pseudomonas sp. H1_D05 (assembly GCF_054682705.1). Lineage (NCBI taxonomy): Bacteria > Pseudomonadati > Pseudomonadota > Gammaproteobacteria > Pseudomonadales > Pseudomonadaceae > Pseudomonas > Pseudomonas sp. H1_D05. The sequence goes on along the minus strand of NZ_CP162825.1, from coordinate 2,579,439 downwards.
GGCCTGACCACCGGCAGCTGCGCCACCGCGACCAGCCTGGCCGCCGCGCGCCTGTTGCTCAGCGGACTGGCGGCCGATGCGGTGCAGATCGTCTTGCCCAAAGGCAAACAGGTGCAGATGCGTCTGGAGTTCTGCCGCTTGACCGATGATGGCGCCGAGGCCGGCACGATCAAGGATGCTGGCGACGACCCCGACGTGACTCACGGCGCGTTGCTCTATTCGCGCGTGCGGCTGCTGAGTGAACCGGGGATTCGTTTCAATGCCGGCGCCGGCGTGGGCACCGTAACGCGGCCGGGACTGGTGCTGGGTGTCGGCGAGCCGGCAATCAACCCGGTGCCACGCAAGATGATCAGTGATCACCTGACACTGCTTGCCACCGAAACCGGTTATGCCGGCGGCTTCGACGTCACGGTCAACGTCGAGGGCGGCGAAGCGCTGGCGCTGAAAACCATGAATCCACGGCTGGGCATTCTTGGCGGTTTGTCGATCCTCGGCACCAGCGGCATCGTCCGGCCATTTTCCTGCGCGGCTTACATCGCCTCGATCCATCAAGGCATCGATGTGGCGAAAACCAATGGTTATCTGCACATCGCCGCGTGCACCGGCAATGCCAGCGAAGACACCATGCGCCGGGTCTACAACCTGCCGGAAATCGCCCTGATCGAAATGGGCGACTTCGTCGGCGCGGTGCTCAAGCATCTGCGCAAAGTGCCTGTGGATAAACTCAGCCTGTGCGGCGGCTTCGGCAAGATCAGCAAACTGGCGGCCGGACACATGGATCTGCACTCGCGGCATTCAAGTATCGACTTGCCGCAACTGGCTGAGTGGGCCGCGGCGATTGGTGCCGAAGAGGCGTTGCAGCAAAGCATTCGTGAGGCCAATACCAGCCAGCAGGCATTGGCCATGGCCAGTGCGGCGGGGATCGCCCTCGGTGATGAGATCTGCCGCCATGCGTTGAATTTCGCCCGCAGCGTGGTGCCGCCGCAGGTGCAGGTCGAGGTATTTGCGATTGATCGTCAGGGCGGCATTGTCGGGCATGCCGGAGGTTTTGCATGAAGCGGATTTTGCTGCTCGGCGGCGTCACTGAGGCACTGGCGATTGCCCGCACGCTTGGGCCAGAACATATCTACAGCCTCGCCGGTGTTGGCCGGGTGCCGACGGATCTGACCTGTCAGGTGCGCGTCGGTGGTTACGGTGGCGCTGAGGGTCTGGCGCAATTCATTCGTGACGAAGGCATCGAACTGTTGCTCGACGCCACGCATCCCTATGCCGCACAGATCAGCCAGAACGCCGCGACCGCCGCGCGACTGACCGACATCCCCTGCTGGGCGCTGCGCCGTCCGGCCTGGCAGCCGCAGCCCGGTGATGACTGGCGCGAAGTCAGCGACTGGGCCGAGTTGATCACTGCCCTCAAGCCGTTTCGCCGACCGCTGTTCACCCTCGGCCGCGAACCGCTGCAGCACCTCAATGAAATCCCTCAGGACCAGTTCTGGACTCTGCGCGCCCTCGACGTCTACCCGGGCAATGAACGCTGCGAAGTGATCGGTGCGCGTGGGCCGTTTCTGCTTGAAGATGAGCGAGCGCTGTTTGAGCGGCGGCAGATCGATGTGTTGATCAGCAAGAACAGCGGCAGCACCGCCACCGAGCCGAAGCTGGAAGTGGCGCGCGAGCGTGGGCTGCCGGTGATTGTGTTGAAGCGACCGGGGTTGCCGGGGGTTGATCGGGAGTTTGCCTCGGTCGACGCAATCCTCATGGCCCTTGCGCCCCTTAACCTTATCTAAAAACAAGCGCAGTTCTCACGGACGCCTTCGCGGGCAAGTCGAATCGTCGCACCGCCGCTTCCACAAGGTTCGCGACGTACACAGACTACGTGTTCGCCACCGACCACTGTGGGAGCGAGCCTGCTCGCGAAGACGTCGGCAAAGTCTGCACATCATTGCCTGACCCACCGCTTTCGCGAGCAGGCTCGCTCCCACAATGTCACGGGCTCGGCCGGATATCTGACCTGAATCCTACAAACGCAACGGACACTGCCCACAACAACTTAACGAATCACTGACTATCGGCAGTCAGCGTCCACCTCTACGCTCAACGTCTTTGACTCCAAGGGCGCACACATCCAATGTCAGAAGAATTCGCCCGTTTTGACGCCGTCGAGTACCTCAAGACTCCCGAGGATATGGCGGCATATCTGGATGCCTGTTTTGACGACGATGAAGGCGATGGCGTTCTGATTCGTGCAGCACTCAATGACATCGCCCGAGCTCAAGGCATGACACAAGTGGCGCGGGATGCAGGTTTGGGTCGCGAAAGTCTTTATAAAGCGCTCAGTAGCACTGGCAATCCCGAATTCGCAACTATCATGAAAGTCATGAAGGCTCTGGGTTTGCGATTGCATGCCGTAACACTGTGAAGGCGCTGCGACACCAAACCGCACGACGCTTTTTTACTTATCGGCCCTGATCAGGCTAAATAGCCGCGCCTGATCGCCCACCCAATGGATCTGTCCCATGAACCGACACCGGCTAGCAATTGCCTGGATCGCCTGCTTTGCAGTGCTGTTCAACATGCTCGCCATGCCGATGACGGGAGCGATGGCGCAGGCGGCCAATTCACCGGCCGAACAGTTGCTCTGGAGCAGTTTCTGCACCGGCAGCGGGACGAAGATGGTTGCGATCAACATCGGCACCACCGATCAAAAGGCCCCGAGCAACGACAATCATTCGAACATGCAGCATTGCTGGTGTTGCTCAGGCTCGGCGCCACTGGTGGCGTTGCCGGGGCATTCGCCGCAGCTGTATTTCGCCCGCTACGAAAGCAACCGCAGCGTGGCGCCAGCCTCTCTGCAAACACCCACGCCGCGCCAGCAATGGCCGAGTCTCAATCCCCGCGCTTCCCCTCTGGTTTGATTTGTTCGCGCAATTGACCTGCGTTTCAAATCGTTCTGGAGAACTGCCATGTTGAACAAACTCATCATCGTCGCTGCGCTGCTGTTGCCGGCGTGCTTTGCCCATGCTCACGAATACAAAGTTGGGGAACTTGAGATCGCCCATCCGTGGTCGCAAGAGTTGCCGCCGAATGCACCGACAGTCGCCGCCTATTTCATCATTCACAACGCTGGCAAGACTGACGATCGTTTGCTCAGCGTCGATTCGCCCATCGCTCCGGAAGCGCAACTGCACGAACACGTCATGCAGGGCGATCTGATGAAGATGCAACAAGTGCCGAGCGTGGCCATTCCGGCCGGCGGCAACGTGACGTTTGCGCCAATGGCCTATCACGTGATGCTGCTCAACCCGAAAGACCGCAGCCTGCTCAGCGACGGCAAGCGCTTCCCGCTGACGCTGCATTTCGACAAGGCCGGTGACGTCACCGTCGAAGTCTCGGTGCAGAAGAAACCGCCGGAAACCACACAGGCCCACGCGCACGCCCAGTAAGCCTTCCGGCAGACTCCGCCCATGCGCCCGCTGAGCGCCAGGCCCTCCCGACAACGCCGTCAGACTCAACACCTGACTCGCGGCAGCTGGATCGCCCTGTTCGCCATGTTGATGATTTTCATCGGCCCACTGATTTCTCAGTCGATGCCGATGGATCAGCACGCCTCGACATCGATGCCGATGAGCATGGACATGTCGATGGACATGCCGGGCATGGATCACGCGGGCCATGATGCAAAACCGAGCGCCGAACACTGCCCACCGCAATCCTCGCACCACGTGCTGTGGGAAAAGTGCGGCTACTGCAGCCTGCTGTTCAACTGCCCGGCGCTGACTGGGGGCGGTGATTTCGTCGCCTTCAACATCCCGCCGCTGAACACCTTCACCCCGCCCTCCCCGCGCCTGGGCCACGCCCGGCAACCCTTCTTCCCCGGCGCCCGCACCCGCGCCCCGCCCATCGCAGCGTAAACACGCACCTTTGATTGCACACGGTTGAGAAGACAGCTTCAGGCTGCCGGCCGTGTCGTTTACGACTGTTTGATGGAAATTGTCATGTCCAGGTTTGCTGCTGTTCCACGCTCGGGCGTTGCCCCGGCGTCCTTCGCTCTGAACGAATCGCGGGTTCGTTTCAGGCACGCTACCGCCGTCCTTTGCGGCGTCCTGCTGTCACCGCTGGTACTGGCCGATGATCACGCCGGCCACCAGGAAGAACTGAGCCCTACGGTGATTACCGCGATCGCCCCGAGCTCACCGCTGACCATCTTCACCAACCCCAAAGACCCGCGCCAACCGGTGCCGGCCAGTGATGGCGGCGATTATCTGAAGACCATTCCGGGCTTTGCGCTGGTGCGCAATGGCGGCACCAACGGCGATCCGGTGCTGCGCGGCATGTTCGGTTCGCGCCTGAACATCCTCACCAACGGCAGCATGATGCTCGGCGCCTGCCCCGGCCGAATGGACGCGCCGACTTCGTATATCTCGCCGGAAACCTACGACAAACTCACCGTGATCAAAGGCCCGCAAACGGTGCTTTACGGCCCCGGCGCGTCGGCGGGTACGGTGCTGTTCGATCGTGAGCCAGAGAGCTTCGGCGAACTCGGCACCCGCGTGAACGCAAGCATTCTGGCCGGCTCCCACGGACGTTTTGACAAGGTTGTCGACGCCGCTGCCGGCGGCCCGTTGGGCTACGTGCGCGTGATCGGCAACACCGCGCATTCCGACGATTACCGCGATGGCAACAACGACATCGTCGCCTCACGCTACGACAAGTGGAACGGCGACATCGCAGTAGGCTGGACCCCGGACGCCGACACCCTGATCGAGCTCACCGCCGGCAAGGGCGACGGCGAAGCGCGCTATGCCGGACGCGGCATGGACGGCTCGCAATTCCTGCGCGAAAGCCTCGGCCTGCGTTTCGAAAAATCCAACATCACTGACGTGCTGGAGAAACTCGAAGCGCAGGTCTACTACAACTACGCCGACCACGTGATGGACAACTACACCCTGCGCACGCCGTCCGGCACCGGGATGATGGCGGGCCCAATGGCGTCCAATGTCGACCGCCGCACCCTCGGCGCGCGGATCAAAGCCACCTGGCGCTGGGCTGATATTCAGCTGATCACCGGCCTCGACGCGCAGACCAACGAACACCGCCAGCGCAGCGGCATGGGCATCGATACCTACAAGGATCAGCCGTACAGCAAGGACGCCGATTTCCATAACTATGGCGTGTTCAGCGAAATGACCTGGTACGCCGCCGACCGTGATCGGCTGATCAGCGGCGCCCGCGTCGACCGCGCTTCAGCCAAGGATTACCGGCAAACCACCGGCTCGGGAATGATGTCCCGCCCCAACCCGACCGCCGACGATACCCGCGCCGACACCCTGCCCAGCGGGTTCATCCGCTACGAGCATGACCTCGCCGACAGTCCGACCACGCTCTATGCGGGCCTCGGTCACGCGCAACGCTTCCCGGATTACTGGGAGCTGTTTTCGCCCAAATCCGGCCCGGCAGGATCGGTCAACGCGTTCGATTCGATCAAACCGGAAAAGACCACTCAGTTCGACTTTGGCGTGAACTACAAGAGCGCCGAACTTGAAGCCTGGGCCTCGGGTTATATCGGCGTGGTGCGCGATTACATCCTCTTTGATTACACCCCGGGAATGATGGGCATGAGCACCTCGCGCGCCGAGAACATTGACGCGCGAATCATGGGCGGTGAACTCGGTGCCGCGTACAGACTCACCGACCACTGGAAAGCCGATGCGACCCTGGCCTACGCCTGGGGCAAGAACAGCAGTGACGGCAAGGCTCTGCCACAGATGCCGCCGCTGGATGCACGCTTCGGTCTGACCTATAGCGAAGACAACTGGAGCGCCGGTGCACTTTGGAGGGTGGTTGCCGCGCAAAATCGTATCGATCAGAACAAGGGCAACGTGGTCGGCAAGGATTACGACAAGAGTTCGGGCTTCGGCGTGTTCTCACTCAACGGTGCCTACCGGATCAACAAGAACTGGAAGGTCAGCAGCGGCGTCGACAACCTGTTCGGCAAGGCTTACGCCGAACACCTGAACCTGGCGGGCAACGCCGGATTCGGCTACCCGGCCAATGACCCGCAAGCGATCAATGAGCCGGGGCGCACGCTCTGGACCAAGGTCGACATGAGTTTCTAACAGCATCGCCAGCAGGCTGGCTCCCACTGTAGGAGTGAGCCTGCTCGCGATCGGTTGCGCAGCAACCGCCAATGACAACTAGAAGATCCAAGCCAAGCGGAGCACACGTGATGAAACAGCCCAAACCGAATTTCTACAACCTGGCCTGGCGTTGGCATTTTTACGCCGGTCTTTTCGTCGCCCCGTTCATGGTGATGCTGGCCCTGACCGGCATCATTTATCTGTTCAAACCGCAGCTCGATTCGGTGATGTACAGCAGCCTGCTCAATGTCCCCGCCGGCCATCACACTGTCCCGGCCGATGACCTGCTGCAGCGGGTGAAAAGCGCTTATCCACAAGGCCAGGTCACCCAATACCTGCCACCGGTCAACGCCGAGCGCAGCGCACAGTTTGTGGTGAAGAACGCCGGCCACGAACTCAACGTATTCGTCGATCCATACCACGGTGACATCCTTGGCGAGCAGGATGCCAAGCAGAATCTGCAAGCCATCGCCCGCGCCATCCACGGTGAGTTGATGATCGGCACCGTCGGTGACCGCCTCATCGAAATGGCCGCCGGCTGGGGCGTGGTGCTAGTGGTGTCGGGACTTTTCCTGTGGTGGCCACGTGGTCAGGCCGCGGGCATTCTGTGGCCACGGCTGAACAGTCGCGGCCGCGTGCTGTGGCGTGATCTGCACGCGGTCACCGGGTTCTGGGGCGCCACACTGTTGCTGGTAATGTTGCTCAGTGGCATGACCTGGACCGGTTTCTGGGGCAAGCAATACGCCCAGGTGTGGAACGTCTTTCCAGCGGCGATGTGGGACAACGTGCCGACCTCCGATGTCGAGGCGCGCAGCCTTAACAGCGCCACCCGCCAGACCGTGCCATGGGCGATGGAAAACACGCCGATGCCAATGTCCGGCGACCACGCCGAACACATGAACCACGGCGCCAGCAACGCCGGCCCCGCAGCACCCGCCATCCGCCTGCAAGACGTGCAAAACATTGCAACCCAACGCAAGGTCGAGCCGGGCTACAGCATCACCCTGCCGACCACCGCCACCGGTGTGTTCACCATCGCTGTGTTCGCCGATGACCCGCGCAACGATGCGACCCTGCATGTCGATCAGTACACCGGCAAGGTCCTCGCCGATGTGCGTTTCGAACATTACGGCACTGTGGCACGGGCCACGGAAATCGGCGTGATGCTCCACGAAGGCAAGATGTTCGGCACCTTCAACCAGATCGTCGTGCTGCTGATCTGCCTGATGATTCTGCTCAGTGCCGTCAGTGGTGTGGTGATCTGGTGGAAGCGTAGGCCACAGGGCAAATTCGGCGTACCGCCGCTGCGTCATGACTTGCCGAAATGGAAAACCGGCGTGGTAATCATGTTGGCGCTGGCGGTGGTGTTCCCGTTGGTGGGGGCTTCGCTGGTGGTCGTCTGGTTGCTGGATCGATTGCTGCTATCGCTCATTGACCGGCAACCTGAGTCTGCCTCGACGTAAATCCGACTCAATGTGGAGTGGCCGCCGACGGCGGCACACTCCTGCCGTGTAGCCACTGGATCGAACGTTACAACTCGTCCCTGACTCGCGCACCACCCTCCGTTACAGGCTGCTGGCGACGCACTCTCCAGCCGGCGCCCATTCGTCCGGTCTGACGCCAGTAATGCCCGGCGAGCAGCACCCTGAATTCACCCAGCTCCATGAGTTGTGAAACAAACTCGCCCGGACTCAGCCGGCTGACCCAGCGCCCCGCTTCGAAATCCACAGGCCGGGCCAGCAGCAAATCCCTCTCGGCCTGCGAGTAAACGGGTGTGTACCTGATCAACACGTGGTTCGGCGTTGAGTAGTAATAATCCTCAATGTCGAAACCCTGGTTCTTCAGTTCATGCGTATGCGCATGCACACGCGCAGGCGAAGCGAAATTTGCTCTGACATCATCAGTGTCCGGTGCGAGCGTGGTATTGCCCGACAGATGGAACTGGTGGCTGGCCACGAGTGTGTAGCCATTGGGGTAACGCGCCGCCGGATTGCGCCAACTGATCGTCGGATCACTCGACGAGCGAAATATCCGCAGGACAGGGTCCTCGGCATGGGCAGACCAGACTATTGGCTCGAGCGGGACAAATCGACTGCTGGCCGACCGCGCCAGGATCGCGCCTTCGTAGCCGGTTTCACTGTGACCGGAATCGTCCGTGCGTTGTTGCGCATAGCGGGCGGCATCGTCAGGGTGATGAAAAATCGGTCCCAGCGCCGGCACCGGGTTATCTCGCCATCGCTGCTCGTTGGAAGTATCGGCCATACGCGGTTGCCAATGCTCATCCACTTGACCCTGCCGCGACCAGTAGTCGCTGGTTTCTATCACGTCGAGCCGGCCGGCCTTGGCCATCCGGTGCACGTAGTCTGTAAATCTGAATCGGCCACTGGCAATGTCACGTTCATCGATCGCTGCCTGTTCACGCGATACAAACGCATTGGGGCGCAACTCAACCTGCCCGAAAGCGTCGTAGAACACGCCGGGTTCAAACGCATGCAATTGCAGCTTCAACAACGCGTCATCGGCACAGGAGATATAGATCGGTCTGTACCCCCGCGGCGTACTGGCCTGTCGGCAGGCTTGCTGAACATCGTTGGGAAGTACAAAGACATTTCGCATATCGTCAGGCCGTGCGCCGAGCGGAGGCAGCGCTGCGCGCAGATAAATCGAATCCTGCTCAAACCCTGAAGGCAGTCTTGCCTGTTCGAATACTCGATCCACAGCCAGGCCAGAGCGTTGCACTTCAACGGGCAGGCTGGCGAGGAACAAGCCATCCCGAGAGCGCAGTATGAATCCGAACGTCTGGGTGTCCCTGCTCACCGAGACTTCATGAACATACCGGGCAACAGCATCTGCTTGAACGAACACTGGGCTGCAAAGTGGTGCGCTCGCGGCTCTGGTGTAATCCATTAGAGGCTGCAGATCAGCAAAGAAAGGAACCCAGCGACTGATCTGGCGGGGCAAACCCCAGATTTCACTGCCGATGACAATTTGCAAGTAACCGGCCTTTGCCAAGGCGTCGACCCATTCACTCGGTTTCAGCTTGGCGCTACGTATGTTCTGTTTTATCGCATCGCCATCAAGGGACGCAGGAAGCGTTTTGTAATCCGTCAGAGCTGCCAAGAGATCTGCGCGCAGACGATCCCATATTCCTGGCTGATAGCGGATCAACGAACCGTCGGGGCCGAACAGGTATTCATCCCATGCCACTCTTGGTAGCCGCTGGAAGGATGAGTACACGGTGTCGACGGACAGCATGTTCAGATAGATCTGCTTCTCAATACGAGAAAAAATGACCGACAGCTCCCTGGCCACTCTGGATCGATAACGCGCCGTGATAATACAGCCATCAGGAAATACCCCGGCGCCCTTGCTTTCATCCGGAAAAATCTCGGTGATGTCGAAATCCTCCCGCGACACCTTGATGGGCGCAGAGGCTACGTAAAGGCCGTCGGGGCGTTTCAGAATGACGCCGCCAAAAGGTTTGTCCGTGACCAGCGGCAAGCTCGATCTGGCAAACGCTGCGGCATCGTCAGCACTCTGAAAAACCGGGCCGAGCCAGCGCCGCTGCAGATTCGCGTAGGGCTGCCACGTTGGCCTGACCATTCCTGACCGATCCCAGCACGCGCTTGTTCGCAACACCGAGAGTTCGCCGCTTTCAGCGACCGTATGGACGAAATCCGTCGGCAGCCACTCGCCGGACGCGAGCCCTCGCTTGATCGAGTCGAGTGTTGTCTCAGACGTGTCGTCATGGAACAACTTGCTTGCCTGACTCCTCGCATACTTGAGCAGAGCACCGTCCCGAGTGGCAAGATAAAACGCGGCGGGGCTTGAAGCGATTACAGGCCGACGGCGACCGTAGTACATGGCTGTTGTCAGGATGTCTGGCGAAACAAAATACTGCGCCAGCCAGTCTTCAGGGCTGCTCGAAGATGCTTCTACTTTCTGATGCGCATAAAAGCTCCCATACATGTCGAAGCCTTCCGGGTATTGATGCCACGGCGCCGACCGTCGAGAGGCGAACACCAACGCCTGCCGAAAAAGATTGCTGTCTTGACCGCTGACTGGAAACAGTTCCGTGCCGATGTATTCCTCCCGATCCTTGTGCTTGAGGATGAATCCGAACCAGGCACGGTTCTCATCGTGCAAACGCCTGTCGCCAGCAAACAGATACTGTGCCGCATCGTCCGCCGAAGAACAGACAGGACCGTACATGACGAACTCAGGCCGCTTCCATGGCAAAGGCCGAGGAGAAGATGGCCGGGGCGAAGACGACGAAGGATACGGGGGCAGCGACGGCTGAGGCAGGGACGGCGTAGGGAGTGCAGGTATGGGTGACGTCGGTTCTGCGGAGGTTGACCCGGCGGATTCTGACATGCTCCAGCCCGGTAATATTTGGCCGCGATGGCCCCACAACTCGTTGTCCGTCAGGTTGAACAGCCAGCCGGCGGCGGCCTGCTCCCTGATGAAGTCTTGCGGTCGCTTGCTGCCCTTGTCCAGACCTAGAGCCAATGGACCGGGATGCACGCGTGTTCCCAGGCGTCGCGCCAGATCCTTCGAAGCCGGGGTTGCGTAAGGTGCAAACCTGACCAGACTGTTCATGGCAGCAGAGCAATACAGAACGGTGTTATCGAGCAATACCTGCCGCACCTCTTCTACACTCAACATTTGCAGGCTTAGTAACGCCTCCTGGAGCGTCCACTTCCGGGAACTGATATTGACCGGCTCAAGCTGCGTGAGCGCGACGTGGGAGACATATCGGGCATGCACCACGTGGTCGTCAGGGAAAACCGGACGCCCTCGATTATCCCGAGGATAAAGTCGCCCCTGGTCCAGCACATCGATATCCCCTTCCAACGGCTCGGTGACCACAAAGCGTGTGTCGCTGCGCTGAAATACATAGCCTGCGTACTGGCGGTCACGGCGAATGCCGACTTGTTCGTGGGCATACCGAACGGCGTCATCGGCGGATAAAAACGCCTGACTCAATGGCGGCCAAGGGAAGTTCGCGAAGGGTATCCATTCCAGGCCCACCCTCCCCAAACGTGCCCAGAGCGCGCTGCCCCGCAACACCTCAAGCCGGCCCGCCAGTATCAGCATCGAGACAAATTCCCGTGGCGACAATGCTCCAGTCAGCAACCTGGATTGCACCCCGGCGTCGGTGATCGACCCGTCGGAATGCTCGACGCTCAGTGCCGCTTCTATCTCGCTGCCACTGAAGCTGTACTTCAACATGGACGCATCGTTGGCCTGCATGTACAGCGACAAAGGTCGACCGGCCACAGCCAATTGCTGACTCCTCTTGTGACACGAAATGGCCAGAGCAATGTCCTGTGGCGTGAAGAAATTCTCGTAGAGCCACGGCTGAGCAGGAGTGAGCCGCGAAGGGTCAGGACGGGAGGCGTAGTAAAAACCTTCCAGCCTATAGCCTTCAGGCAACCGTAATTGACCGTCATCACCCGCCGCAAAGATCTTCGCTGGATCCCATGACGCGAGCCCGAACGGGCGTGCATGGGTCGCGACATACTCATTGCCAGCAGTCTTCTTCAGCAGTAACCCCGAGTCCTGTGCACCTCTTGATTTCAGTGCAGCGAGTACCGCCCGCTCGACAGTGGAGCAAATGCGGGTCATCAAAGGTAATTCGGTCACCCTGCCCGTTGAAAAACCCTGGCCTGGTTGCCAGTCCGGCGGTACGACACCCACCGAATGCCCCCAGTCTGCACTTGAAACGAGGACTTTCAGTTCACCGACAGATGCAAGCTTATTGATGATGCTCATCACGTCACGAGTCCACGGCTCACGCCCTGGTCGTGCACCTGCCTCGTGCCAACGGTAGTAATCGAGTTCCGCTTTCGAACCACTGGGCGAATACTTGAGCAATGTTCCATCGGGGCCGGAGAGGTATGAACTACGAAAATAGGCGCGCCCATCCACATCCCCCATGAAATCGCTACTGGAGAAGAAGTTGATGAAGAGTCGCAGGTTCATTTCATCCAGTTCTGGATAGGCCTCACCTACGACATCGTGAAGAGCGGCATGGCTGTGAATGTTTGCAGCAAACCGATACCCCTTGGGCGGCTCCAGCTCTCCCAGCACATCGAAGTCGATGATGGTGCTCAAATCAAAGGTGGTGGCCTCTCCGGGTATCGGTGAAGTGGCCACGAATTTCCCATCCGGCCGCAGCAAAATCACGCTGCCATATTCCATTTCCGCCTTGGGCGGTATGCGCGTATGAACCCAATACGCAGCATCCTCCTCTGACAGAAACGGCGGACTCAGGGGAGGTAGCCTGGATTTTCGGGACTCGGTTGCGGCACGTCTGGATCGGACTGAACTATTACTCATGATAGAAACCTGCGAAGAACAATCGGGATAACGATCAAATGAGTGTGTTGCTGCACGCGCCGTGAGCCGAGGTACATGTTTATCGTTTATGTATCTTCATCTTCCCGCTCAGTAGTGCGCCCCAATCTGGCGCGCCCGGACGCACCAGCGCCCGTCAGATGTCCTCTACTGGTGCGCGCCCCCACCTTACAACCGCTCTGACACGACATTTTCCTGCCCGATCCCGACCGGGCACAGCCCTTGCAAAACACACCTTCAGTCGTCCGCATCTGCCAACCAGAAAAATTAAATGTTCATGGAGATCGCACAATGAAGCGTCGCAGTTTGATCAAGGCTTTCACACTCACGGCATCCATTGCCGCGATGGGCATGACCTGGACTGTCCAGGCCGCCGAGACCATCAAGGTGGGGATTCTGCATTCGTTGTCCGGCACCATGGCGATCTCCGAAACGTCGCTCAAAGACATGGCGCTGATGACCATCGACGAAATCAACGCCAAGGGCGGTGTGAACGGCAAGATGCTTGAGCCAGTGGTGGTTGACCCTGCATCCAACTGGCCGCTGTTCGCCGAAAAGGGCCGACAGTTGCTGACCCAGGACAAGGTCGCCGTGGTGTTCGGCTGCTGGACTTCGGTGTCGCGTAAATCGGTGTTGCCGGTGTTCGAAGAGCTCAACGGCCTGCTGTTCTACCCGGTGCAATACGAAGGCGAAGAGATGTCGCCGAACGTCTTCTACACCGGCGCCGCGCCGAACCAGCAAGCGATCCCGGCGGTTGAATATTTGATGAGCGAAGAAGGCGGCAGCGCCAAGCGCTACTTCCTGCTCGGCACCGACTACGTCTACCCGCGCACCACCAACAAGATCCTGCGCTCGTTCCTGCACTCCAAAGGCGTGGCCGACAAGGACATCGAAGAGGTCTACACGCCGTTCGGTCACAGCGACTATCAAACCATCGTCGCCAACATCAAAAAATTCTCCGCCGGTGGCAAGACTGCGGTCATCTCGACGGTCAACGGCGACTCCAACGTGCCGTTCTATAAAGAACTGGCCAACCAGGGTCTGAAAGCTACTGACGTGCCGGTTGTAGCGTTCTCGGTCGGTGAAGAAGAACTGCGCGGCATCGACACCAAACCACTGGTGGGCAACCTCGCGGCGTGGAACTACTTCGAGTCCGTAGAGAATCCGGTGAACAAGAAGTTCGTCGATGACTGGAAGGCTTACGCGAAGAAACACAACCTGCCGGGTGCCGACAAAGCCGTGACCAACGACCCGATGGAAGCCACTTACGTCGGCATCCACATGTGGGCGCAGGCGGTCGAGAAAGCCAAATCCACTGACGTCGACAAAGTCCGCGAAGCCCTCGCCGGCCAGACTTTCGCCGCGCCGTCCGGCTACACGCTGACCATGGACAAGACCAACCACCATTTGCACAAACCGGTGATGATCGGCGAGATCCAGAGCGACGGTCAGTTCAACGTCGTGTGGCAGACCGAAGGACCGATCCGCGCGCAACCGTGGAGCCCGTTCATTCAGGGCAACGACAAGAAGCCGGATTATGCGGTGAAGAGCAACTGAGGCGGATTCAGTTTTTGAGGTGGGCTTTAGATTTCCCCCCTCACCCCAGCCCTCTCCCTCAGGGAGAGGGGGAAAGGGAGCCGATCTTCATGCTTTTCAAAGCCTGAGTTCGACTCGAATTCGCAGGTCGCAGCACATCGTCCAAACACCTCGGTCAGTCCCCTCTCCCTCCGGGAGAGGGTTAGGGTGAGGGGGCGGTTGAACAGGACACCACTAATGCCCACTGCCATATTCCGCTTGTTTCTGGCCATCGCACTGCTGTTGCCGATGACTGCCTTTGCTGGCGATGCCGAAGACTTCGTCGCGGCCAATCCCGTGCAACAAGCCAAACTGTTGGAAACCTGGGCCGCGCAGCCCGATCCGGCCCGTATCGAATTGATCAACGCCCTGCAACAAGGCGAACTGACCATCGATGGCCAGCCAAAAACCCTGCGCCTGAACAATCGCCTGCGAGGTCTGATCGACACCGCCATGGCCAGCCACCAATTGCTCGCCGCCGACGCCAAAATCCGTCTGACTGCCGCGCAGCAATTGCAGAAAAGCGCGAAACCCGCGCAGCTGAAATTCCTCGACCAGCAACTCGCTGGCGAAAAAGACGAAAGCGTCCATGCCGCTCTGAGCCTGGCGCTGGCCAATCTGCAACTGGTCGATAGCGACCCGGCGGTGCGCCTCGCCGCCGTACGCCTGCTCGGCGAAACCGGCGACCCACTGGCGCGAACACGCCTTGAAGGTTTGCTTGAACCCGGCGTCGAGAGCGATGCCGGCGTACGCACCGCCGCCGAAACCAGCCTCGCGCAAGTCAAACGCAAACTGCTGATCGGCGAGATCCTCGGCCAGGCGTTCAGCGGCATGTCGCTCGGCTCAATCCTGCTGTTGGCCGCACTCGGTCTGGCGATCACGTTCGGCCTGCTCGGCGTGATCAACATGGCCCACGGCGAAATGCTGATGCTCGGCGCCTACTCGACGTACGTGGTGCAGTTGATGTTCCAGCGCTACGCACCGCAAGCCATCGAGTTCTACCCGCTAATCGCCCTGCCGGTAGCGTTTTTTGTCACGGCGGCAATCGGCATGGCCCTGGAGCGCACGGTAATTCGCCACCTCTACGGCCGGCCACTGGAAACCCTGCTCGCCACCTGGGGCATCAGCCTGATGCTGATTCAGCTTGTGCGTTTGTTGTTCGGCGCGCAGAACGTTGAAGTCGCCAACCCGGCGTGGCTGTCCGGTGGCATTCAAGTGCTGCCGAATCTGGTGCTGCCGTACAACCGCATCGTCATCATTGCGTTCGCACTGTTCGTCGTCGTGCTGACCTGGCTGCTGCTGAACAAGACCCGCCTCGGCCTCAACGTTCGCGCCGTCACCCAGAACCGCAACATGGCCGCCTGCTGCGGCGTGCCGACCGGGCGCGTCGATATGCTCGCCTTCGGCCTCGGTTCGGGCATCGCCGGCCTCGGCGGCGTAGCGCTGAGCCAGATCGGCAACGTCGGCCCGGACCTCGGCCAGAGCTACATCATTGACTCGTTCCTGGTGGTGGTGCTCGGCGGCGTCGGCCAGTTGGCCGGTAGCGTGTTCGCGGCGTTCGGCCTCGGTATCGCCAACAAGATTCTCGAACCGCAGATCGGTGCGGTGCTCGGCAAGATCCTGATCCTCGCGCTGATCATTCTGTTTATCCAGAAACGTCCGCAAGGCCTCTTCGCACTGAAAGGACGGGTGATCGACTGATGAACCAGCCTCTGTTAGTCACGGCCACACAAAAGGCCGGACCGAAAGTCACGATCGCGGTCGGCACGGTGATCCTCGCCCTGCTGATTGCCTTGCCGCTGCTGTCGTTGTTGCCGGCGGAAAATGCTCTGTCGGTCTCGGCGTACACGCTGACGCTGGTCGGCAAAATCCTCTGCTACGCCATCGTCGCGTTAGCGCTGGATCTGGTTTGGGGTTACGCCGGGTTGCTGTCGCTGGGCCACGGTCTGTTCTTCGCCCTCGGCGGTTATGCGATGGGCATGTACCTGATGCGTCAGGCCGCCGGTGATGGTCTGCCGGCGTTCATGACCTTTCTGTCGTGGAGCGAACTGCCGTGGTACTGGACCGGCACCAGCAACTTCCTCTGGGCGATGTGTCTGGTGGTGCTGGCGCCGGGATTGCTGGCGCTGGTGTTCGGTTTCTTCGCCTTCCGTTCGCGAATCAAGGGCGTGTATTTCTCGATCATGACCCAGGCCCTGACCTTCGCCGGCATGCTCCTGTTTTTCCGCAACGAGACCGGGTTTGGCGGTAACAACGGCTTCACCAATTTCCGCACGATTCTCGGTTTCGGCATCACCGAACCGGGCACCCGTGCAGTGTTGTTTCTGGCCACGGTGTTGCTGCTGGTGGCGAGCCTGTTCATCGGCTGGCGCCTGGCGCAGAGCAAATTCGGCCGGGTGCTGACCGCATTGCGCGATGCAGAAAACCGCTTGATGTTCTGCGGCTACGATCCGCGCGGTTTCAAGTTGTTCGTGTGGGTGTTGAGTGCGGTGTTGTGTGGCCTGGCCGGGGCGTTGTATGTGCCGCAAGTCGGGATCATCAATCCGAGCGAAATGTCGCCGACCAACTCCATCGAAGCGGCCGTGTGGGTGGCTCTCGGGGGTCGCGGCACGCTGATCGGCCCGCTGCTCGGCGCCGGTGTGGTCAACGGCATGAAGAGCTGGTTCACCGTAGCGTTCCCGGAATACTGGCTGTTCTTCCTCGGCGCGTTGTTCATCGTCGTGACGCTGTACTTGCCCAAAGGCGTGATCGGTCTGCTGAAGAAACGAGGTGAACAATGAGAGTCACGGCGAGCGCTGAATTCATGTTGGAACCGGCCTTTTTTCCCGTCGAACCGAACAAGGACGAGGGCACCAGTCGCGACTCGATCGGCCTCGGCCAGCGCGTCGGCCCGGGTCTGGATACCCGTCACGGCACGATCCTGACCCTGGAAGACATCAGCGTCAGCTTCGATGGCTTTCGCGCACTGAACAATCTGAATCTGTACATCGGCGTCGGTGAGTTGCGCTGCATCATCGGCCCCAACGGCGCGGGCAAGACCACGCTGATGGACGTGATCACCGGCAAGACTCGCCCCAGTCACGGCAAGGCCTGGTTCGGTGAAACCCTCGACCTGACGCAGATGAGCGAAGTGCAAATCGCTCAGGCCGGCATCGGCCGCAAGTTCCAGAAGCCGACCGTTTTCGAGGCGCTGAGCGTATTTGAAAACCTGGAACTGGCGCAGAAGACCGACAAGTCGGTGTGGGCCAGTCTGCGTGCGCGCCTCAGTGGCGAGCAGAAGGACCGGATCAGCGAAGTGCTGGAGACGATTCGCCTGACCACCTCGGTCAATCGCCCGGCCGGATTGCTCTCTCATGGTCAGAAGCAGTTTCTCGAGATCGGCATGTTGCTGATGCAGGACCCGCAATTGCTCCTGCTCGATGAGCCGGTGGCGGGCATGACCGATGCAGAAACCGAGTTCACCGCTGAACTGTTCAAGTCGCTGGCGGGCAAGCATTCGCTGATGGTGGTGGAGCATGACATGGGCTTTGTCGGCTCGATTGCCGATCACGTCACCGTGCTGCATCAGGGCAGCGTGTTGGCGGAAGGTTCGCTGGAACAGGTGCAGGAAAACGAGCGCGTGATCGAGGTCTACCTCGGCCGCTAAGGTTTGCGAATACAAAACCTGTGGGAGCGAGCCTGCTCGCGAAAGCGGTGCATCAGGCGATGAAGATGTTGAATGTCAGTCCGCATTCGCGAGCAGGCTCGCTCCCACAGGGTTCTGTGTGTAACAGAAGGAATTTGAACATGCTGCAAGTCGACAAGCTGCACCAGTACTACGGCGGTAGCCACATCCTCCGGGGCCTGTCTTTCGACGTGAAGGTCGGCGAAGTCACCTGCCTGCTTGGCCGTAACGGCGTGGGCAAGACCACCCTGCTCAAATGCCTGATGGGCCTGCTGCCGGCCAAGGAAGGTGCGGTGAACTGGGAAGGCAAACCGATCACCGCGTTCAAGCCGCACCAGCGTGTCCACGCCGGCATCGCTTATGTGCCGCAAGGCCGGGAAATCTTCGGACGGCTGACCGTGGAAGAAAACCTGTTGATGGGTTTGTCGCGGTTTCCCGGCAGTGAAGCCAAAGAAGTCCCGGGTTTCATCTACGAACTGTTTCCGGTGCTGCTACAAATGAAGCAGCGTCGCGGCGGTGACCTCTCTGGCGGTCAGCAACAGCAGTTAGCGATCGGGCGAGCATTGGCCAGCCGCCCACGTTTACTGATCCTCGACGAACCCACCGAAGGCATTCAACCCTCGGTGATCAAAGAGATCGGCGCGGTCATCAAGAAACTTGCGGCGCGCGGTGACATGGCGATTTTGCTGGTGGAGCAGTTCTACGATTTCGCCGCAGAACTGGCCGATCAGTACCTGGTGATGTCCCGGGGCGAGATCGTCCAGCAAGGTCGCGGTGAAAATATGGAGGCCGAAGGTGTACGCGGGCTGGTAACGATCTAGTACAACGAACTAATCTGTAGCTTCCTAACGATAATTACAAACCATGAATTCGACTGTTTCACCTGCCCTGTTTACCCCGAGCTGGCACGCCGAGCTGGAACTCGCTTACGCCCGTTTCGGTGACTGCACGCGTCCGGTCATGCGCCGGCACCTCGGTCCGCTGCGGGTGCAAAAGCACCTGTACGCCGAAGGCCCCGAGGTCTGCCAGCACATCATCGTCCACCCGCCAGGCGGGATTGCCGGCGGTGATCGCCTCGATATCAGCGCACGTGTCGAGCAACACGCCTGGGCGCAGATCACCAGCCCCGGCGCGGCCAAGTGGTACCGCGCGGGTGGGCCGGCGTATCAAAAGCTCGACTTGAAAGTGGCGGCCGGGGCGACGCTGGAATGGCTGCCGCAGGAGACCATCGTCTACAGCGCCGCGCAGGCTGAGCTGAGTACTTCGATTGATCTTGAAGGCGATGCGCGGCTGTTTTATTGGGACGTGGTGGCGTTGGGTCGCCCGGCCAGTGGCGAGCGTTTTGACCGTGGGCATTTTCAGGCGCATCTGGATATTCGCCGCGATGGCCGATTGCTCTGGCATGAACGCCAGCGCATTGTCGGTGACGACGGTTTGCTTGATTCGCCGATCGGGCTGGATGGTCATCCGGTGTTTGCGACGTTGTTGGTCACTGGTGAGATTGATGCTGAGTTGCTGGAGCGCTGCCGCTCGCTGGGCCACGAAGTGCGTGGGGATCTGACGCAGTTGCCGGGGCTTTTGGTGGCTCGTTGTCTGGCCAGTGAGGCGCTGCTCGCCCGCGCCTGGCTAATCGATTTATGGCGTTTGCTCAGACCCGCCCTGCTGGGTCGCGACGCGGTATCCCCAAGAATATGGAGCACCTGAAAAGCGACCCTCACCCCCCGCCCTCTCCCGGAGGGAGAGGGAGCCTGACCGAGTCGTTTGAAATGAATGTAACTGCCTGAGCGAATACTGCTGACTGAACCGGCCACTGAAAACAACCGAGATCAGTCCCCTCTCCCTCGAAGGAGAGAACCTGACCGAGTCGTTTGAAATGAATTTAACTGCCTGAACGAATACTGCTGACTGAACCGGCCACTGAAAACAACCGAGATCAGTCCCCTCTCCCTCGGGAGAGGGCTAGGGTGAGGGGTTGCTCCAACGGGCACCCCGCGCCCGCAAGAACCTCACAAATCTGCCCTGATGGAACCCCACAATGGACCTGACTCCACGCGAAAAAGACAAGCTGCTGATCTTCACCGCCGGCCTCGTCGCCGAGCGGCGTCTGGCCCGCGGCGTAAAACTCAATTACCCGGAAGCCATGGCCTACATCTCCGCCGCGCTGCTCGAAGGCGCGCGTGACGGCCAGACCGTGGCCGAGCTGATGCACTTCGGCACCACCCTGCTCAGCCGCGAACAAGTGATGGAAGGCATCCCGGAAATGATCCCGGAGATCCAGGTTGAAGCGACGTTTCCCGACGGCACCAAACTGGTCACCGTCCACCAGCCGATCGTCTGAGGCCGCGCCATGACTTACACCATTCGCGATGCGCTGCACGCCGACCTGCCGGCGATCCGTGACATCTACAACGACGCCGTGCTCAACACCACGGCGATCTGGAATGAACAAGCCGTCGATCTCGGCAACCGCCAGGCGTGGTTCAGCGCGCGTCAGGCCCAGGCTTATCCGATTCTGCTGATCGTCGACGCCGACAACAGCGTGCTCGGCTACGCTTCCTTCGGTGACTGGCGACCGTTCGACGGCTTTCGCCACACCGTCGAGCACTCGGTTTATGTGCGCAGCGACCAGCGTGGCAATGGCCTCGGCCCGCAATTGATGGCAGCGCTGATCGAGCGCGCCAGAACCTGCGGCAAACACGTGATGGTCGCCGCCATAGAAAGCGGCAACGCTGCCTCGATTCGTCTGCATGAGCGCGCCGGTTTCAACATTACCGGGCAGATGCCGCAAGTCGGCACCAAATTCGGCCGCTGGCTCGACCTGACCTTCATGCAGCTGACCCTCAACCCTGGCGCGGAACCGCCTGACGCCAACAAGGAGTGACACCGATGAACGCCGCCCAACTGCGCCGCGTCAATGCTGAAAGTTTTGCGCATTACCGTCAGGGCCTGATTGATCTGCTGCTCGATGCCGTGGGTTACGGCGCCAGCGTCGGCTTCATGGCCGACCTCGATGCGGCGCAGGCGCGCGCGTATTTCGATGACGTGCAGGACAACGTCAACAAGGGCAGCGTGCTGCTTTGGGTGGTGGTCAAGGACGAGCAGGTACTGGCCAGTGTGCAACTGGGCCTGTGCCAGAAGGCCAACGGCCTCAATCGTGCCGAGGTGCAGAAACTGCTAGTGCGGGAACACGCACGACGTCGCGGCCTCGGCCAGCAACTGATGAGTGCGTTGGAACTCGAAGCGCCGAAACACAAGCGCGGCATGCTTTACCTCGACACCGAGGCCGGCTCGCCCGCCGAAGATTTCTACAAGGCGTTGGGCTACAGCCGCGCAGGCGAAATCCCTGATTACGCCTGCGATCCGAACGGCACCTATCGGCCGACCGCCCTCTATTACAAGATTCTGCAAGGAGCCCAGTGATGATTCCTGGCGAGTACCAGATCCAGCCCGGCGACATCGAACTCAACGTCGGCCGCCGCACTATCAGCCTGAAAGTTGCCAACAGTGGCGACCGGCCAATTCAGGTCGGTTCGCACTATCACTTTTTTGAAACCAACGACGCACTGACCTTCGATCGCGCCGCCAGCCGTGGCATGCGCCTGAATATTCCGGCGGGCACGGCGGTGCGCTTTGAGCCGGGGCAGAGCCGTGAGGTTGAGCTGGTCGATTACGCCGGGCATCGGCGGGTGTTCGGATTTGCCGGACGAATAATGGGTGACCTCTGACATCTGCGTGCACCGCTGCCCCTCACCCCAGCCCTCTCCCGAGGGAGAGGGAGCCGATCACCGATAACCGCCCCACCGCGACCAGTCCCCTCTGCGGCGCCGATCACCGATAGCCGGCCCACCGCGTACAGTCCCCTCTCCCTCTGGGAGAGGGCTAGGGTGAGGGTCGATGGCTCACCACTATTTTCCTGAAGGACGCTGCATGAAAATTTCCCGTCAAGCCTACGCCGACATGTTCGGCCCCACCGTCGGCGACAAGGTGCGCCTGGCCGACACCGAGCTGTGGATCGAAGTCGAACAAGACTTCACCACCTACGGCGAAGAAGTGAAATTCGGTGGCGGCAAAGTCATCCGCGACGGCCAGGGCCAAAGCCAGTTGCTGGCTGCCGAAGTGGTCGACACGCTGATCACCAACGCGCTGATCATCGACCACTGGGGCATCGTCAAAGCCGACGTCGGCCTCAAGGACGGGCGCATCGCCGCGATCGGCAAGGCCGGCAACCCCGACGTGCAGCCCAACGTGACCATCGCCATTGGCGCCGGCACCGAAGTAATCGCCGGCGAAGGCATGATCCTCACCGCGGGTGGCATCGACACACACATCCATTTCATCTGCCCGCAGCAGATCGAAGAAGCACTGATGAGCGGCGTCACCACCATGATCGGCGGCGGCACCGGCCCAGCCACTGGCACCAACGCCACCACTTGCACCTCCGGCCCGTGGCACTTGGCGCGCATGCTTCAGGCCGCTGACGCGTTCCCGATGAACATCGGCCTCACCGGCAAAGGCAACGCCAGCCTGCCGGAACCGCTGATCGAGCAGGTCAAGGCCGGCGCCATCGGCCTCAAGTTGCACGAAGACTGGGGCACCACGCCAGCAAGCATCGATAACTGCCTGAGCGTCGCCGATCAGTTCGACGTGCAGGTGGCGATCCACACCGACACCCTCAACGAATCCGGTTTCGTCGAAACCACCCTCGGCGCGTTCAAGGGCCGCACCATTCACACCTATCACACCGAAGGTGCCGGTGGCGGTCACGCACCGGACATCATCAAGGCTTGCGGCTTCCCTAACGTGCTGCCGAGCTCGACCAACCCGACCCGACCGTTCACGCGCAACACCATCGACGAACATCTCGACATGCTGATGGTCTGCCACCATCTCGACCCGAGCATTGCCGAAGACGTCGCCTTCGCCGAAAGCCGGATCCGCCGCGAAACGATTGCCGCCGAAGACATCCTTCACGACCTCGGCGCGTTCTCGATGATCAGCTCCGACAGCCAGGCCATGGGCCGTGTCGGCGAAGTCATCACGCGCACCTGGCAGACCGCCGACAAGATGAAAAAGCAGCGCGGCCCGCTGCCGCAGGACGGCGCAGGCAACGACAACTTCCGCGCCAAGCGCTACATCGCCAAGTACACGATCAACCCGGCGATCACCCATGGCATCAGCCATGAAGTCGGCTCGATCGAAGTCGGCAAGTGGGCCGATCTGGTGCTGTGGCGTCCGGCATTCTTCGGCGTGAAACCGACGTTGATCCTCAAGGGCGGTGCGATTGCCGCGAGCCTGATGGGCGATGCCAACGCCTCGATCCCGACGCCGCAACCGGTGCACTACCGCCCGATGTTCGCCAGCTACGGCGGCTCGCTGCATGCCACCAGCCTGACCTTTATCAGTCAGGCGGCGCAGGAAGCCGGGCTGCCTGAAACATTGGGTTTGAAGAAGAAAATCGGCGTGGTCAAAGGCTGCCGTGATGTGCAGAAAACCGACCTGATCCACAACGACTATCTGCCGAATATCGATGTCGATCCACAGACCTATCAGGTCAAGGCGGATGGCGTTCTGCTGTGGTGTGAACCGGCAGAAACCCTGCCAATGGCCCAGCGGTATTTCCTGTTCTGACGCAGCCGCCACGCTGTAGAAAGGCCTCGGGACCGCGCCTTGCGCACAGTCTCGGGGCCTTTTTCGTGCCGGTATGAAACCACCAAGCAAACAGTCGTGTAATTCTCGCCAAAGGAACTACTATTCGATTCGCTCCACCTCTTTTCAGGAACTGCCCATGCGTCTATCCGAGTTCATCCTGGCGAATATCGAGCCTATCGTCGATGAGTGGGAACAGTTCGCCGCAACGATCACGCCAGCCGCCGACTACCTGGATTCCGCGGCTCTGCGCGATCACGCCAGCGCCATTCTGCGGGCCGCGGCCCGCGACATGAGCAAGCCGCAGAGCCCTGCCGAACAGGCCGCCAAAGCCAAGGGCGAAGGCCCGGAAAAAACCCCGAGTCTGGACGAGGCCGGCGCCAGTCATGGCGAGTTGCGCCACACCGTGGGTTTTGACCTGGTGCAGATGACCTCCGAGTTCCGTCATCTGCGCGCTTGCGTGATCCGCCTGTGGGTCGACAGCCTCAAAGCCCCGGACATGGCCTATTTTCAGGACATGATCCGCTTCAACGAAGCCATCGACGAAGCACTGGCCGAATCGACTGCGGCCTACGCCGAACAGGTCAATCGCTCGCGAGACATCTTCCTCGCCATTCTCGGCCATGACCTGCGTGCGCCGCTGCAAGCGGTGAGCATGTCCATCGAGTTGCTGCTGCGCAAATCCAGCCTCGAGGGCGATGCGCTGGCCTGCGCCCTGCACATCAAGCGTGGCGCACGGCACATGGCGGCGATGGTCAGCGACTTGCTGGAACTGGTGCGCAGTCGACTGGGCAGAAGCCTGCCGATCGAACCAACGCCAATGGACCTGGCCGATGCCGCACGGGCGGCGATTGCCGAGGCGTGCGCCGGCAATCCGGAGTGCGATCCGAAGCTCAATGTTAACGGCGACCCGCGCGGTACCTGGGATGCCGGCCGAATCGACCAGTTACTGCAGAACCTGATTGGCAATGCCTTGCAGCACGGAGCCAAAAAGCGCGATGTCACTCTCGATATCGATGGCGCGGGCGAAAACGTCTGCCTGTCGGTGCACAACTACGGCACACCGATTCCCGAAGAGGCACTCGGCACGATTTTCGACCCGCTGGTGCGCAGCGCCGACGAAGAACTCGGACAGCCGTCAACCAGCCTCGGGTTGGGCCTGTTTATCGTCAAGGAAGTGGTGAGTGCCCATGGCGGCACCATCGAAGTCAGCTCGAACGATACTGACGGGACGCGGTTCAACGTGGTGTTGCCCAGAACGGTTTAAGCAGGATCACCGCGTTATCGTTCTTCGCGAGCAAGCTCGCTCCCACAGGAGACCGTGCTCACATGTGGGAGCGGGATTGCTCGCGAAGAGGCGCGATCAAGCAACTGATAAACATCAGGCAGACTACTCGACCACCAGCCGCCCCAAACGCTGGCGCAACATGCGGTTCTCGGCCCGCAGCTCCTGCACTTCTTCAAGCAGATCGAGTGCCAGCGCGACGCCCTCCCACTCAAGCTCCAGATCACGCCGCAGCTTCGCGGCGCGTTTGGCCAGACTCAGCTCGTAGTCGGTGAAACGCCACTCCCGGGGCTGCGCACCCTGAGGTTCGAGGATGCCGTGTTCGACGATTTCGATCACGTAGACGTCCGACAGATCGGCCGCCTCACAGAATTCTGCCAGGTCCAGTTGAACGATCAGGGGGCTGCTCATGATGGGCTACTCCGTCGTCGGGTTCAGAAGTTCTCGCGCGGGTTGAAGGCGGCTTTCTTCGCCAGTTCCTGCCACAGTGCCTTGACCTCGTCGTCAGCAGCTTTCGGCATCACGGCTTTGAGCTGGACGAACAGGTAACCGCGTTCGCCGGCCTTGTTTTTCAGACCATGACCCTTGGCGCGCATGCGTTGGCCGTTCTGGCTGCCGGCCGGGACCTTGAGGTTGATCTTGCCGGTCAGGGTCGGCACGGCCACTTCGGTGCCCAGCGCCAGCTCCCACGGGGCCAGCGGCAAGGTGATGATGAGGTTTTCGCCTTCAACATCGAATTTCGGGTGTGGCGCAAAACGAATGGTCAGGTACAGATCGCCATTCGCCCCGCCACCAACGCCCGGTGCGCCTGGCCCTTGAGGCGGATGCGCTCGCCGTCGGTCACGCCCGCCGGGATCTTCACGTTCAGGCTCTTGCTGGTGTTACTGACGTGCTGGCCGTTGGCGTTGTACTGCGGCACCTGGAAGGTGACTTTCTTCGACTCGTTCGACAGCGTCTCCTCGAGGAAGATCGGCAGTTCCATTTCCACGTCTTGCCCTCGGCGCCCGGTACTGCGTTGTTGTCGACCTTCGCCGCCACCGAAACCGGGGCCGCGATTGCCGAAGATCGAACTGAAGAAGTCCGAGAAGTCACCGGTGTCGCCACCGCCGCCGCCAAAGCCGCCACGGCTCTGCCAGCCCGGTGGTCCCTGGAACGGCTGACCGTGCTGACCATAACGGCGCAGCTCGTCGTATTCGGCGCGTTTGTCGGCGCTTTTCAGCGCTTCATAGGCTTCCGAGGCGTCTTTGAACTTGGCCTCGGCGTCTTTTTCCTTGCTGACATCGGGGTGGTATTTGCGCGCCAGCTTGCGATAGGCAGCCTTGATTGCCTTGTCGTCTGCTGTCGGCTCCACGCCGAGTATCTTGTAATAGTCTTTGAAGTCCATCGAAGGAGTCACCGTCCGTTATCGATTTCGCGCCGATGCCAGCATGCGCCGATTCGCGCGTGCCAGGTTGACCGATCTCAAAGTTGTGACCGGGTGGCGCAGCAGAAGTTTATCGGCAGTGGACGGCGGTTCTTGCGACCGCCGGTGGTTCTGCCGGCCCATGCCAGCAAGTTTGGGGCAAAGCTTGAGGTTTCAAGGCAGTTTAGTCGTGAAATAGCAGATGACCGGCCTTCGAATCTGGCGCGCACTGACATACACTGCGCGGCCGTTTTTTTGACCGGAACCGAAAGACATGAAAGACGCCTCTCCAGCCCGTGCCTGCGGCATCGACTTCGGCACGTCCAACTCCACCGTCGGCTGGCTGCGCCCCGGGATGGAAACGATGATCGCGCTGGAAGACGACAAGATCACCCTGCCGTCGGTGGTCTTCTTCAACATCGAGGAACGCCGTCCGGTGTATGGTCGTCTGGCGCTGCACGAGTACCTGGAAGGCTACGAAGGCCGGCTGATGCGCTCGCTGAAAAGCCTGCTCGGTTCCAAGCTGATCAAGCACGACACCAGCGTGCTCGGCACGGCGATGCCGTTCAAGGACTTGCTCGGCCTGTTCATCGGCCAGTTGAAGAACCGCGCCGAAACCGCCGCCGGTCGGGAATTCGAGCAGGTGGTGCTTGGCCGTCCGGTGTTCTTCGTCGATGACGATCCACTGGCTGACCAGGAAGCCGAAGACACCCTGGTCGAAGTGGCGCGCAAGATCGGCTTCAAAGAGGTCTCGTTCCAGTACGAACCGATTGCGGCGGCCTTCGACTACGAGTCGACCATCGAGAAAGAAGAGCTGGTGCTGATTGTCGACATCGGCGGTGGTACCTCTGACTTCTCGCTGGTGCGCCTGTCGCCCGAGCGTCGTGGCCTGGATAACCGTCACGATGACATCCTCGCCACCGGCGGTGTGCACATCGGCGGGACCGATTTCGACAAACAGCTGAGCCTGCAAGGTCTGATGCCGCTGTTCGGCTACGGCAGCCGCATGAAGAGCGGCGCCTACATGCCGACCAGCCACCACATGAACCTGGCGACCTGGCACACCATCAACTCGGTGTACTCGCAAAAATCCAGCCTGGCGCTGGGCAGCATGCGCTACGACATCGAAGACACTGGCGGCATCGATCGCTTGTTCAAGCTGATCGAACAGCGCGCCGGGCACTGGCTGGCGATGGAAGTCGAAGAAACCAAGATCCAGCTGACCCACAGCGACAGCCGCCATGTGCCGCTGGACCGGATCGAAGCCGGGCTGAGTGTGGAACTGACGCGCGTACTGTTCGAATCAGCGATCGATGCGTTGCTGGAGCGGGTACGCGGCAGTGTTACGCAGTTGTTGAACGATGCCGGTGTGGCGGTGGAACAGGTCGACACGGTGTTCTTCACCGGTGGTTCGAGCGGCATTCCGGCACTGCGCAACAGCGTCTCGGCGATGCTGCCGAATGCGCGGCATGTCGAAGGGAATATTTTTGGCAGCATTGGTAGCGGTTTGGCGATTGACGCGATGAAACGCTATGGCGCCATGAACTGACCTGAAATCGGCGTCGCGCCTTTCGCGAGCAAGCTCGCTCCCACATTTGACCGCATTTCTTCAGTTGAAATGCAATTCAGTGTGGGAGCGAGCTTGCTCGCGAAGGCGCCAGATCAGGCGACACAGATTCATCGGTTAGACCATCCCGCCCAGCTTCAACTCACTCTTCAGGTACGCATAATAAATCGGCCCCGCCACCACCCCCGGCAGGCCGAACGCGGCCTCGAACACCAGCATCGCCAGCAGCAACTCCCACGACTTGGCACTGATCTGCCCGCCGACAATCCGCGCGTTGAGGAAGTACTCGAGCTTGTGGATAAAAATCAGATAGCCCAGCGCGGCAATCGCCACCCAGATCGATAGCGACAGGCCGACGATGGTGATCAGCGTGTTCGACATCAGGTTGCCGATCACCGGCAGCAGGCCGAGCAGGAAGGTCAGCACGATCAGGGTTTTGGTCAGCGGCAACTTGATGCCGAACATCGGCAGGATCACCGCGAGGAAGATCCCGGTGAAGAAAGTGTTGAGCAGGGAAATCTTGATTTGCGCGAAGACGATGTTGCGGAAGGCCTGCACCAGCAAGTGCAAGCGATCAAACAGGGCCGCCGCCAGCGGTTTGCGCTTGGTGACGTCGGGGATGCGCTGCAAGGCGATGATCGCACCGAGCACCATGCCGATCAGCAGCGTCACAAACATATGTGCCGCGTCTTTGCCGACCAGTTGCAGGTCGGACAGGTGCTTGCCCATCCACTCGCCAATCGCTACGCGAAATTCCGCAGCACTGGCCGGCAGATAGGCGTCGATGAACGGCGGCAATTGCCCCCGCGCGCGGTCGACCACGCCCATGAACTTGTCCAGTGAGGCGCCGGGATTTTCCGCTTCATGCAATAAGAAGCTGATGGCGCCGGCAAAGATCAACGCCAGCACACTCACCACTAACGTGCCCAGCAACGCCACCGCCAGCCAACGCGCGCGGCGGCCTTCGATCAGCCGTTGCAGTTGCGGGGTGAGCATGTTGACCAGTTCAAATACCAGCAGCCCGGCCAGCAGGCTCGGCAACAAGCGCAGCGGCAGCACCAGCAGCAAACCGCCGAAAATGATGATGCAACTGACCCAGAACACTACATGACGCTCAGAAAACGTTGGCATACAGCCTCAAAACGAACGGCGTAAAAGGATTGGCAGTCTGCCAGCGTTCCGGGGTGAGCACTAGAAATATGCGGTGCTTCAGGTCCCCTCACCCTAGCCCTCTCCCAGGGGGAGAGGGAACCGATTGGGGGATGCTCTGGATATCCAGTGACCTGAGACAGCGCCATGGAATCCATAATCGACCGGTTTTTTTCAGGTCGACGAGTTTCTTGAGACACCGCGGTCAGTCCCCTCTCCCTCCGGGAGAGGGTTAGGGTGAGGGCAAATTTCAAGCGGACGCGTCGACCCTGACACTCCACAGAACCGGATTATTTTTTCTTCAGGCAATCACTCATGAACGTCTTGCGCGCATCGCCGGTCAGGGCTTTGGTTTTCGCGTCGGCGTTACAGGTTTTCATTTTCTCCTGCTGCGGGGTCAGGGCCTTGGCATCGTTGGCCGCTGGCGCTGCCTTAAGGCAGGTGCTCATGAAGGTTTTGCGCTCATCGCCTTTCAGACTCTTGGCGGTCGCATCAGCATTGCAGGTGGTCATCTTGTTCTGTTGCGCCGTGGCGGCAAAACCTTGGGAACACAGGAGCAAACCAATCATCAACAAAGGGACACGCAACATCTTCATGGAGTTTTCTCCTTGTCGCCGCACCGATGGGAACGGCCTCTGCTGGAGTGTAGCCAAATCTTGTTACACCTTCCTGCCTTCCAGATGGCTACGGCGATACTGCTCTGGCGTACACCCGGCCTGCCGCGCGAACATGGCGATAAACGCCGAGCCACTGCTGTAGCCGAGATCGAAGGCGATTTCCTGCACGCTGCGCGAAGTTTCCAGCGCCTCGATTGCCGCGAGATAGCGCAGACGCTGGCGCCACTCGCCGAAACTCATCCCCAGCTCCCGAACGAATTGCCGGGCCAGCGTGCGTTCGCTGACGTGCACCTGCAGCGCCCAATGCGCCAGCGGCTGATTGTTGCCCGGCTCGGCCTGCAAGGTTTCGAGAATCGCCAGCAACCCCGGACTGCTCGCGTACGGCAGATAGCATTCGTGCACTGGCGCCTGTTGCAGTTGATCGACGAGAACCTGAGCCAGACGCTGATCGGCATCGAGCTCAGGAATCTTCACGTCGCGGGCGGCGAAGTCTTTGAGAATCGCCTTGAGAATGTCGCTGATCGCCAGGGTACAGGCGCGCTTGGGCAGTTCGGCGCAGACTTTGGGGTCAAGGCACACCGCGCGATAGTTGACCGGTTGACGGCTGTAGAAACTGTGCTCGACCTGCGGCGGCACCCACACCGCGTACTGCGGCGGCGACATGAAACGGCTGCCGTCGACGTCCATGTGCAGCACGCCATGAGCGGCGTACTCAAGCGTGCCCCACGGATGCCGATGCGGGGCGGCGAATTCGTGGGCATTGAAGTCGGCGTAGCGGAAGTACACCGCTGACGGCAGTTCGCTGAAATCCAGCAGATCGATGTGTTTGCTGTTCATGCTGTCCGGTTTCAAAGGCAGGTTGTCTGGTTCGCAGTATAGGCCTGCATCCAGACAAGGGATAATTGCCCTTCATCAACGTACTGGTTTCGACTCATGCAATACGCGTTTCCGCTGCTGGCGATTTTTATCTGGGCCGGCAATACCGTGATCAACAAACTCGCAGTCGGGGCGATTTTCCCCGCCGAGATCGGTTTCTACCGCTGGCTGCTCGCCGGTTTGCTGTTCACCCCATTCATGCTCAAAGCCGTCATCGCGCACTGGCCGCAAATCCGTCCAAACCTGGGCAGGATTTTCATCCTCGGCGTACTCGGCATGGCGGTCTATCAGAGCCTCGCCTACTTCGCCGCAACCCTGACCACCGCGACCAACATGGGCATCATCCTCTCGCTGATGCCGTTGATGTCGCTGGCCATGGCGATCATCAGTCTCGGCCAACGCCTGACCGCCGGTGCGCTGGTCGGTGCGGTTCTGTCGTTTGCCGGCGTATTGGTCGTGGTCTCGTCCGGCAGCCTCGGCGCGTTGCTGCAGCACGGCGTGAACATGGGTGATGCGATGATGCTGATCGCCACCCTGGCCTATGCGATCTACAGCACTTTGCTGAAAAAATGGCAGCTGCGCCTGCCGCCGCTGGTGTTGCTGTATTTGCAGGTGCTGGTGGCGATTGTCGTGTTGTTTCCTTTGTATGCCGCCTCGCCAAAAACCGGTTTGACCCTGCAGAACATTCCGCTGGTGTTGTATGCATGCCTGCTGGCGTCGATGCTTGCGCCACTGGCGTGGATGCAAGCTGTGCAGCGGTTGGGGCCGAGTCGCACGACGTTGTTCTTTAACTTGCTGCCGTTGATTACCGCGCTGATTGCAGCAGTGGTGTTGAAGGAGCAGTTGGCGATGTATCACCTGGTCGGTGGGTTGCTGACCTTGGGTGGGGTGATTTTGTCTGAGCGCTGGACCACCGTGTTGGGCCGCCGGATCAGCGTTGCCTGACCCGACCTCTTCGCGAGCAAGCTCGCTCCCACAGGGAAATGCATTCGAATGTGGGAGCGAGCTTGCTCGCGAAGAACGATGACTAGGTCTTGCGGTTAAACGCCGGCAGCCTTTAGCCGCGCCGCATGCTCAACAAACAGCCGAACCGGATCCGCGCCCTTGCCAACCAGACCCAGCGACTGGTTAACAATGTCGAAGTGATCCAGCGGATAGTCATCGCCAATCACCGTGCCCAGATGCGAGCTGTACCGCCCGACCATGCCGTCGCACTGCCCCGGCTCACGCACGAAGGTTTTCGCAAACAAGCGACAGCTACGATTGGTGCCGTCGAACAGATTACCGCCACGATCAGTCTTGCCCGGCTGCAACGTTCCTGACCATGAGTAATAACGCACACCATTGACCTCCTCCGGCCCGTGCCCACCCCAGGTTTCAGGCAACCCCTGTGGATAACGCTGATTGAACAGCGCCACACCCTCAGTCGTCAGCGATTGGTGCGAGGCGTGAATATCCACCGGCAGTTTCGGCCCGTGGTAACCGGTCTCCAGCAGTGCCATCAGCCAGCCGACAAAACGCAGCAATGCTTCAAGCAGACGGCCCTTGGCGCTGTCCGCCGGGTAGTGTTTTTGCAGATAGTCGGCCAGTTCAGAGCCATGATTCGGTCCGGCGACCGACGTCACCGAGGCCACCAGATCCGGCCGTTTCGCCGCCGCATAGCGCGCCGTCAGCGAACCCTGACTGTGGCCGAACAGGTTGACCTTGTGCGCCCCGGTCTCGCGCAAAATCTCATCAATCCGCGCCAGCAACTGCTCGCCGCGCACCTCCGTCGAATGCAGCGGCGACACCTGTACAGCAATCACCGTCGCCCCACCACGGCGCAGCGCCTTGATGATGCCGTACCAGTACGGATAGAGAGCCAGCCGGATAAACCCGAGCATGCCGGGCACCAGCACCAGTGGATAACGCGTTGACATGGGCAAACATCCTTGTGGTCGGTGAGTGGATGCCAGGCGTGCAAAACGCCCGCCAAGCATCCTCCGTGATGATGACAACTCGACGACCAGCCTACTTCAGGCCCACCACCCCCGCCACAATCAGCCCGACTGACAGCAGTTTGACCAGCGTCAGGCTCTCGCCCAACAGGGCGAAACCGAGGAACACCGTGCCGAGTGAGCCAATCGCGGTCCAGATCGGGTAGGCGATGCTCACCGGCAACTCGCGCATTGCCAGTGTCAGGAAGTAGATCCCGCCGATCGCCGCAATCACCGTGATCAACGACGGCCAGAGCCGGGTGAAGCCTTCGGCGTATTTCATGCCCATGGCGAACGTCACTTCAAATCCGGCGGCGATCAGCAGGAACAGCCAGGCCACCTAGAACTCCCGGGCAAGGCTGAGCAAACGCTGCTCGGCCTCGGCCAACGACACCGCGAAGGTGCGTTCGGCGGACTCTTCGCCCTCGGCAGCGACCACGCTGACGTCGTTGATGCCGATGAACCCCAGCGCCGCGCGCAACCACGGATCGGCGTGGTTCAAGGCTTCCAGCTCGCCGCCCGGGCCGAAGCCAAAACCACCGCGACTGGTGACGATCAGCGCCTTCTTGCCCTGCAACAGCGGCGTGTACTGGGCGACGCCGTTGTCCAGCGTGTGATCGAAGGTCAGGCCCAGCCGCACGATCTGATCGACCCAGGCCTTAAGGCCGCTGGGTACGCTGAAGTTGTACATCGGCGTGGAAATCAGCAGCAGGTCGTGGTCGAACAACTCGCCAACCAGTTGATCGCTCAATGCCAGATCAGCCTGCATCGACAATGGGCGCGCTTCAGGCTCCGGATAAAACGCGGCAGCGACAAAGGCCTCGTTGACCGCCGGAATCAACGCTCGGCCGACTTCACGCCGGGTCACCTGCGCCTGTGGATGACGCACCTGCCAGGCGCTGAGAAAAGCTTCCGCCAACCGCCGCGAGTGCGAACGGTCACCACGTGGGCTGGCATGTATCGCAAGAATCTTGCTCATCTGAAACTCCTTGAGGCTAGACTTTGATTGCTGTGTCGCTGCAGATTGCAGGCAGCAGACCGTTGCCTCAAATGAGCAAAAATCAGTCGGGATGAATTGATTTCATCCATGGAGTTTTCCAATGTTTGCCTCGTTACCGCTGACCGCCCTGCGCGCCTTTGAATCGGCATCACGATTGCTGAGCTTCAAGGCTGCCGCCGAAGAGCTTTCGGTCACGCCGACCGCGATTTCTCATCAGATCCGTTCGCTGGAAGACTGGCTCGGTGTCGCGTTGTTTGAACGTCTGCCACGCCAGGTGCGCCTGACCGAGGGCGGCGAGCGCCTGTTTCGCAGCCTGCACGGCGCGCTGCTGGAAGTGGCGCAAAGCGTCGACACCCTGCGCCCGCAACGCAACGCCAGCACGCTGACGCTGTCGACCACCGCCGCATTCGCGGCGCTGTGGCTGGTGCCGCGTCTCGGGCGCTTTTACGCGCAGCATCCGAACATCAACGTGCGCCTCGATACGCACTGCGAAGTCATCGATCTGCATCAGGACGCCAGTGTCGATCTGGTCCTGCGCTACAGCCTCGACGATTACCCGAACCTGTATGGCCTGTGCCTGTTCGATGAGTCGTTCGGCGTTTACGGCTCGCCCGAGCAAGTGGCGCTGGCCGCGCGGCGCACGCCAACGTTGATCAGCGTGCGCTGGCACAATTCCAAGCTGTATGCCCATGGCTGGGAAGCGTGGTGCGCCAAGGCAGGCGAAAACTGGTTACACGCGCAACCGGCCATCCGCGAATACGATGAAGAGCATTACGCCCTGCAAGCGGCGATCGCCGGGCAAGGGCTGGTGCTGGCGAGCAATATTCTGGTGTCGGAGAGTGTCGCCAGCGGTTTGCTGGTGCCGTTCATGGGCCAGGTTCAGGTCGATGGCGCCGGGTACAGCGCGTTGTGCGTGCCGGGGCGCGAGCGGCATCCGCCGGTGCGGGCTTTTTTTGCCTGGCTGCGCGAGGAGGCAGTTTTGTCCGGGCTGGCGCCAAGATCGCAGCTTTCGGCAGCTCCTACAGGGGTTGCGTAAACCGATAAAACTTTTTGCAACGCTCACGACTCACAGCTTAGGTAGCGACCGCGTCCGCAGAACGTGGCGACAATCGGATTAGCCTCCAGGAGATCGAAATGACCGACGACCTGCATCTGTCAGATGTTCAAACCTTGCGCGAACGTGCGCGCCAACACGTCGAGAACGGCGCCGTCACCGAGGGCTACAGCGCCGACCGTGAAGAGGTGCTGCGCTTGCTCAATGAATCGCTGGCCACTGAACTGGTCTGCGTGCTGCGCTACAAGCGCCACTACTTCATGGCCAATGGCGTGAAAGCCCATGTGGCCGCCGAAGAGTTTCTCGAACACGCCACCCAGGAAGCCCAGCACGCTGACCGTCTGGCCGAGCGCATTGTGCAATTGGGTGGCGAGCCCGAGTTCAACCCCGACATGCTGTCGAAGATGTCCCACGCGCAATACGTGGCCGGCAACACCCTCAAAGAGATGGTCTACGAAGACCTCGTTGCCGAGCGGATCGCCATCGACAGCTATCGCGAAATCATCCAGTACATCGGCGAGAAAGACCCGACTACGCGACGTATCTTCGAAGATATCCTGGCGCAGGAAGAAGAGCACGCCGATGACATGGCTGACATCCTGAACGACCTCTAACCCTTCAAAACCGCCTTCGCGAGCAGGCTCGCTCCCACATTGGAATGCATTTCAAATGTGGGAGCGAGCCTGCTCGCGAAGGGGCCATTTTGGGCACCGACTATTTAGTGGGTTTGACGGTAACCGGCGCCTTGCCCGCCTTCATCTGCTCCAGCAACGGCGCACACTGATTCGGCTCACCGCCACTCGGTGCCACCAGCGCCAACAGCCCCGCCGCCGGCGCGGCGATCACACCCAGCGCAACCATCCCCGCCCCGCGCAACATCAGCGGCACAGCCTTCACACCCGCGTCCGGCTTGATGAACTTGCCGCGCACGTAAAGCGGTGAACGCAGGGAAATCAAACGCCAGCCCTTGGATTCCGGGGTCACCGTCAGATCCAGTTGCTCGGTGGCCATGTTCGCCGTGCCGTCGATATAGATGATCGCGTTCTCGGTATCGAAGACAAACAGCTGCGTGGTCGCCAGACCGGTCTTGATGTCGAAGTCTGCCGCCGCGCAGTTGATCTTCACTTCCTTGTCGCCAAAGATCTTGCCGACCACATAGTTGCCGACGTTGAGCCCGGCCAGTTCCATCAGTTCGCGGCTGATCGCGCCGTCGTTGATCAACATCTTCAACTTGCCGTTGGCGCCGCCCAGTAGCTTGGCCACCGAGTTGCCGCGACCAGTGATATCGGCGTCGCCGTTGAGCTCACCGAAACTGGTCTTCATCGGCTCGAACGTCGGGAACAGCTCCTTGAGCTTGAACTTGCGCGCGGTCAATTTCGCGCGGCCCTCAAGCGGTTCGGTACGACCGTTGAGGCGGATCTGTGCATCAAGATTGCCGCCCGCCACGCCAAAGCGCAGTGGCTCCAGGCTGAGCTCGCCATCGTTAAGTTTCAGGTGGGTATAGAGGTCGTTGAATGGCAGTTTCTCGCTGTGGACGATGCGCTTGCCGGTGAACTCGACGTCGGCATCCATCGCGCGCCAGCGGTCGGTCTTGAACTCTTCCACCGGCAGCACTTTATCGGCCGGCTGTTTGCTCTCGCCGCCGCGCGCCTTCTGCTTGTCATTGGAGTCAGCGCCGATCAGCGGTGCGAGGTCAGCGAACAACAGTTGATTGGAAAGCAACGCGCCGCTGAGTTTCGGCCGTGGCTGGCTGGCGACGTAGGTAAGGTCGCCATGGATGTCGCTGCTGCCGATCTTGCCGTTGAACTGCTCGTAGGTAAATTTCGCCCCGGCCTCATCGTGCAGTTTGGCGATCAAGTGACCGTCAGTGGAATACGGAGGGGTGTCCGGCAGGGTCACGCCAGTCAGCGGATAAAGATTGCCGAGGCTGGCGCCGGCCAGTTTCAGGCGCAGATCGAGGGCGCCGAGGTTGAGCGGATCCGTCAGCGTGCCGGCCAGTTCGATGCGAGTGTCGCCGATCTTCGCCTGGGCCTGCAGCGGGAATGGCTTGCGCGCATCCTGCAAGGCGAGCAGCCCACCGATCTTGCCTTGGCCGGTTAGGTTTTGACCGTGGTATTGGCCTTTGACCTTCAAGGCAAACGCGTAATCCTGCGGCGCACCGCCCTTGTCCTGCGCAGTCTTCGCTGCTTTGTCACCGACGATATCGCTGTAGGGGATGGGTTTGCCCAGCGGATCGATCAGCACATCCAGATTGGTTTTGAGCGTTTGATCGTCGAGGGTGACATGGCCCTTGTCAAAACCGATGGCGCCGATGTCGACCACCCAGCTCGAGGGTTCAGCGTTCGGATCTTTCGGGTCGAACTTGAATGTCCAGTTGGCGCGGCCATCGGCCAGACGCTGCAACTCGGCATTGGGTTCGGTCAGATCGATGCGCGGAATCACCACGCGTTGCGCCAGCAATGCCAGCGGCGAGATACGCAGCTCAACGCGTTTGAGCGTGACCATCTGCTGCTTTTTCGACCAGTCCGGGTTGCCCAGGCTCAAATCCTCAGCGACCACGTGCGGCCACGGCACCCAGGCGCGCCAGCCACCCTCGTCCGGCTCGCGCTGCCAGATCACCGCGAGGTTGCCATTGATGGCAAACGGTCGGTGCAGTTCTTCCGAGACTTTGGCGTTGAGCGGCGGTTTGATCCGGTTCCAGTCGAAGAACACGATGATCAACACCAGCACGGCCAGTAGCAGCACGAGGATGGCGAAGGTCCAGCTGAAGATTTTTCCAGTGCGCGTCATGCACAAAGCTCCTGATCACGACCGCACGCAAAGACTGCGGCGTACGGCTGAAACGGCGGGCCAAAGCGGCCCTCATGAAATCTACGACTGGCAAACCAGCCGCAGGTTTAATCGAAAGGCCGATTACCGCGCAAAAAGTTGCGCGAAATCTGACCGATCAGTCGAACAGTGTTACCGCGACCCGCACTTTTGCGAGGCGCGAGTGAGTCGGAAATACCCACCCCGGTGCAAAACCGTCGCCCGGAAAGCCGCGATCTAGAGCCTCCCGGCAGAACAATCAATTCTGTTGATTATTACCATTGCGTTTATGAACTTTTATATCGACTTATCGAGAGTAGCATTGCCCTCGTACCCACTTTATCGCCCTCCCAAGGAGCAACCCATCATGAAACGCCAATTACTGCTCAGCCTTACCCTGTCGATGCTAGCCAGCACTGCTTTCGCCCTGCCCGCTGCCGACCAGGCTACCCCGCAAGTGAAATCCAGCCACTCGGTATTCAGCCAGACCGTAGCAGCTGATGGTTCGGACCGTACCCCACAAGGCCAGACCCTGGCTGAAGGCGGCCGTGATCGCCTGGAAGAGAAAGGCCTGGTTCAGGACGGCTACGACAAGACCCCACAAGGTCAGACCCTGGCTTCCGACGGCAGCGACCGCACCCCACAAGGCCAGACTCTGGCTTCCGACGGTAGCGACCGCACTCCACAAGGCCAGACTCTGGCTTCCGATGGTAGCGACCGTACTCCACAAGGCCAGACCCTGGCTTCCGATGGCGGCGACCGCACTCCACAAGGTCAAACCCTTGCCGAAGGTGGTGGTGACCGTGTGATCGAACGCAACAGTGCCTTGAGCTAAGCCCATGGCGGCCGCGAAAAAAAGCCCAATCACCGGATTGGGCTTTTGACTTTTCTGGCCGGTGAAATCTTCTGCACCATGTCCTCTCGTTCGACGCCGACAAAGCCGATTTGCTAGAGTGCGGCGCTTGTCCTGCCAAAGAACACACCCTGCGATGCTGCCCCGCGCCGAACAGAAACAACAGACCCGCAACGCCTTGATGGACGCTGCCCGCCACCTCATGGAAAGCGGCCGAGGATTCGGCAGCCTGAGCCTGCGCGAAGTGACCAAAACCGCCGGGATTGTGCCCACCGGTTTCTACCGGCATTTTGCCGATATGGATGAGCTCGGCCTGGTGCTGGTCAGTGAAGTCGGCCAGACCTTCCGTGAAACCATCCGCTTGGTGCGCCACAACGAATTCGTCATGGGCGGCATCATCGATGCCTCGGTGCGGATCTTCCTCGACGTGGTCAGCGCCAATCGCTCGCAATTCCTGTTTCTCGCCCGTGAGCAGTACGGTGGCTCGCTGCCGGTGCGTCAGGCAATCGGCCGGTTGCGCGAGAACATCAGCTCCGACCTGGCGGCCGACCTGACGATGATGCCCAAGCTTCAGCACCTGGATGCCGCCGGTTTGAGCGTGATGGCTGACCTGATCGTCAAATCGGTTTTCGCTACCCTCCCCGACATCATCGATCCGCCGGCCGAAGCCTTGCCGGAACATCTGACGCCGCAGGCGAAGATCACCCAGCAACTGCGCTTTATCTTTATTGGGCTCAAGCACTGGCAGGGGCTGGGCAGTACCGAATAACCTTCCTTTATTTCAGCCCAGACCAAATCCCCTGTGGGAGCGAGCTTGCTCGCGAAGGCGTCGTGTCAGCCAACTTCTAAATCACTGACCCACCGCTTTCGCGAGCAAGCTCGCTCCCACATTTGGTTCGGCCCATCGGCCTCCATTTGGTGCATAAAAAAATCTTCACGCACCAAAACATTCCAAAATTACGCAACATCTTGAAACATCCACTACGCTCCGACAGGGATTTCCTACATCTCGTTCGATTGGCAAGGCCCTTGCTCTAGCCCGAGTATTGTCCATAGCTGGAAGCTTTCCGATGCTGGTGATTCACCGCAGAATCGACCCTCAACCCGTCTGGGCCGCCGAGTTGCACCTGACCTTCGAAGCGCGGAGCAAAAGCCGTTTGCGCTGTTTCAGTGCCGAGGGCGAAGACGTCGGGTTGTTTTTGGAGCGCGGACAGCCGCCGCTGTATGACGGCGAATGCCTACAAGCTGAAGACGGCCGCATCGTCCGCGTCTGCGCCCGCCCCGAGCAATTGCTGCACGTCACCTGCGCCAACGCCTTCGAACTGACCCGCGCTGCCTATCACCTGGGTAACCGCCACGTCGCCTTGCAGGTTGGCGATGGCTGGCTGCGCCTGCTCGACGATTACGTGCTCAAGGCGATGCTCGAACAGCTTGGTGCGCAGGTAGAAGCGATCGAAGCGCCATTCCAGCCCGAGCACGGTGCCTATGGCGGCGGCCATCACCATTCACGCCACGGCGACGAAGACTTCAACTACGCGCCGAAACTCCATCAGTTCGGCGTACGCCTGTGAATCCGGCCTGGGCGCTGCTGCGCCTGGCCAGTCCGCAATTGCCGATTGGCGGCTACAGCTATTCGCAAGGCCTGGAAATGGCGGTGGATAACGGCCGTGTGAACAACCCGGACAGTGCCCGGCGCTGGATCAGCGATCAGTTACTGCTCAACCTCGCCCGCTTCGAAGCGCCGCTGCTGCTCGCGCATTGTCAGGCGGCGGCGGATGGCCGATGGGCCGAGCTGCTGAGCCTCTGCGAAAGCCATCGCGCCAGTCGCGAGACGCGCGAGTTGCATCTGGAGAGCCGGCAGATGGGCTATTCGTTGCAGCAGTTGCTCAATGGTTTGCCGGAACTCGACACGCACGCCCGCGACTTTCTCGATCAGTGCCCCGAACCGCATCTGGCCCTGTGCTGGGCGCTGGCCGCGCGTGCCTGGAGCATCAACCCGCAGGACGCGCTCGCCGCGTGGTTGTGGAGCTGGCTGGAAAACCAGCTCGCCGTACTGATGAAAACCCTGCCGCTGGGCCAGCAAGCCGCGCAACGCCTGACCAGCGAACTGCTGCCGCTGCTGCAACAGGCGCAGCAGGACGCCAGCCGAATCAATCCCGACCACATGGGCAGCGCCGCGTTTGGTCTGTCTCTGGCGTGC
The DNA here is from genome assembly GCF_054682705.1 of Pseudomonas sp. H1_D05. Taxonomy (NCBI): domain Bacteria; kingdom Pseudomonadati; phylum Pseudomonadota; class Gammaproteobacteria; order Pseudomonadales; family Pseudomonadaceae; genus Pseudomonas; species Pseudomonas sp. H1_D05. The sequence goes on along the minus strand of NZ_CP162825.1, from coordinate 2,539,276 downwards.
ATGGCCCACGAGCGCCAGTACAGCCGCCTCTTCCGCTCTTAGGAGAAACAACCATGAACACACAACCTCTGCGCGTCGGCATCGGCGGCCCGGTCGGTTCCGGTAAAACCGCGTTGACCCTGGCCCTGTGCCTGGCCCTGCGCGAGCGCTACAACCTCGCCGTGGTCACCAACGATATCTACACCCGCGAAGACGCCGATTTTCTCGTGCGCAACGAAGCCCTCGCGCCCGAGCGGATCATCGGCGTGGAAACCGGTGGCTGTCCGCACACCGCGATCCGCGAAGACGCCTCGATCAACCTGGAAGCGGTCGATCAACTGAACCGCCGTTTTCCGGGGCTGGATCTGATTCTGGTGGAATCCGGCGGCGACAACCTGTCGGCGACTTTCAGCCCGGAGCTGTCCGACCTGACCATCTACGTGATCGACGTTTCGGCCGGCGACAAATTGCCGCGCAAGGGCGGGCCGGGGATCTGCAAATCCGATCTGCTGGTGATCAACAAGATCGACCTGGCGCCGCTGGTGGGTGCCTCGCTGGAAATGATGGACAGCGACACAAAACGCATGCGCAACGGCAAGCCGTTCGTCTTCAGCAACCAGAAAACCGGTCAGGGCCTTGAGCAAATCATCGCCTTCATCGAACGCCAGGGCCTGCTGACCGCAGCCTGATTCACTGCTCAACAAGGAAGCTTATCCATGACACTCAAACGTATTCTTGGCGCTGCGGCGCTGCTGCTGACGCCAGCGCTGGCCTTCGCTCACCCGGGGCATGGCGACAGCGGCCTGGGCGCCGGTATCAGCCACCCGATTGGCGGCCTCGACCATTTGCTGGCGATGCTGGCTGTCGGTTTGTGGGCCGCGCAGCAGCAGGGCGCCGCGCGCTGGGCGCTGCCGTGCACGTTTGTCGGCACCATGCTGATCGGCGGCATGCTCGGTTTTGAAGGGCTGGAATTGCCAGCGCTGGAAAGCGGAATTGCCGCATCGGTGCTGGCGCTGGGTCTGGCAGTGGCCTTGGCGGTGCGGCCGCCGTTGGTCATGGCAGTAGCGGCGACGGCGCTGTTTGCGTTGTTCCATGGCGTGGCGCATGGTCTGGAACTGCCAGACATGAGCAGTCCTAGGGCGTATGCGGCGGGTTTCGTTGTGGCGACCGCCGCTTTGCATGCCGTCGGTTATGGCGTGGTTCGCGTGTTGCCGCAGGCAGCGGCGCCGCTGGTGCGGTTGGCGGGTGCGGCTTCGGCGGTGACTGGGGCTTGGTTGCTAGCAGGCTAGTTTTTATTGTCTGAACTGGCCTTTTCGCGAGCAAGCTCGCTCCCACATTGGATTGGTGGCGAACACAAAACCTGTGGGAGCGAGCTTGCTCGCGAAGGCGGCCGATCAGACGCCGCATCGCTGATGTCAGTCTCTCTGCTACCATGTCGCGCAATCGCCCCAGCCGTGACGACGTCCGCCCATGCCCCACGCTTCTCGCTCCACCTCCCTGCCCGAATTGACCGCCCTGTTCGGCGCTGTGCAACAGCACTTCGTCAACGTGATCGTGCCGCTCTGGCAAGGCCCGGGCTGGAACGCCGACATGGCGCTGCCCTATGAGGCGCTGGACGCCACGCATCAACCACTGCCGCCGCAGCGCTATCGGGCGATGGCCTGTGCGCGGCAGCTGTATCTGTTTTCCAGTCTGATCGGGGTTGTGGATAACGCTGAAGTGCGTGCGGCGGCGCTGTTCCGCTCCTTGCAACGGCACTTTCATGATGCGGAGCATGGCGGCTGGTTCTACAGCGTCGATGCCCAGGGCAAACCGCTGGATCAGCGCAAGGATCTCTACACCCACGCTTTTATCCTGTTTGCCTGCGCGCATTACTGGGCAAAATCCGGCGATCCGCTGGTCGAGTCGACGTTGAATGCGGCGCTGGAAATCATCGGCCGGCGTTTCGCTACCGGCGATGGCTTGTACGAAGCCTGCCTGGAACGGGACTGGATCACCCTGCAAACCGGTCCACTGCAAAACCCGCTGATGCACCTGGCCGAAGCGTTCCTCGCCACCCTTGCCGTGCGCGAAGATGCCCAAACGCAGACAGCGTTGCTGGCGTTATGCACAGCCATGCACAAGCAGTTCGTCGATCCGCAATATGGCGTGTTGATGGAGAAGCCGCTCGGGGCTGTGGATAACTGGTATGAGCCGGGGCATCAGTTCGAATGGTATTTCCTGCTCGAATCGTCGCCGTTATTACGTGGTTCGAAACTGCATGCGGCGCTGGATCGGGCATTTGCGTTCACCGAGCAATACGGTGTGGTGCAGTCATCCGGCGCGGTGCGGGCGATGCTCGATCTGGAAACGGACGGACGCCCGCGAGACTCGACTCAACGGATCTGGGCTCAGGCGGAATATCTGCGGGCGCTGACCTTGCGTCAGGGTAGTGAAGCGGTGGTGCTGCGCCAGTTGCAGGCATTGCAGCAGCGGTTTTTGCATGCTGATGGCTGGCATGAGTGCCGGGATGAGTTGGGCGAGGTGAGTCGCAAGGACATGCCTTCGACTACGCCGTATCACTTGGCGACTTGCTATAGCGGCCTGGCTGAATATCTTCGCTGACTTATAGATCGCTTTCGCGAGCAAGCTCGCTCCCACAGTTGATTTGTGCTGCTCACAAATAGTGTGTTCGGCGCAATTCCAATGTGGGAGCGAGCCTGCTCCGGGCGGCGATCCGACGATTAGCCGTTATGCGGTCTCTAGGCGATCCACTTCTTGTCCCCGGTAAAGCTGATGGTCAGCCAGCGCGCTGCATCCGGCTTGCCCAGCTTCGCCGAGATCTCTTCGCGCAACGCATCCAGCTGTCCGACATTGCTCAGCGCATAATCCGCCGACAACACCACATGAATCTCGATAAACCGCGCCCGCCCGTGCTTCTGCACGTACGACACGTAATCGTCGAAACCATGCTCGATCTTCGCCGCGTCCATCACCTGGCGCACCTGATCATCCAGCGTGTCCGGCGCGATCCCCAGCACATCGCGTAAGGCCGGGCCAAGAATCTTGAACGCCGGCGGCAACATGGTCAGGGCCAGCACGATCAGGATCAGCGGGTCGACATACACCGCCCACTGCCCATAGCCCTGCGACTTGAGCAGCAGCGCCGCAAGGAAGCTCACCAACAGGCCCACGGACAGCATCGCGTCCACCAGCCAACTGATGTTGTCGAACTGGATCAGGCTGGATTTGAGCTTGCGATTGCGCTGCCGTACGTAGAAGAAGTAGGCGAATTCGACCACGGTAAACACCGCGGCATAAATGATCACCAGCCCCAACTCGATGTCGCGGCCACCGTTGATGATGCCGAACACGCCGTTGAGAAACGCGTAGATCGCGATCAACATCAGGAAGCTGCCTTCGATCAGCAGCACCATCGGCTCCAGATGCCAGAAACCGAACTGGAAACGGTGATTGCTTTGCTTGGCGATCAGCTTGGCGGTGATCAGCATCAGGACCTTGATGAACGTTGCGATCAGCGAGAAAAAACCATCGAACAGGATGGATTGCGAACCTGAAACAAAACCGGTGACGATCCCGGCAATCGCCACCGCCAACATCAGAATGGTCGATTGTTTGAGCAGTGCCTGCTCACCTCGGTTACTCACTTTGACTCCTCGAAAAACCCTGAAAACCGCGGGGTGCGGTTGGGTTGTTGCGAGGGGAGTTTACCTTATCGGGATTTATTGCCTGTGACGGCCCCTTCGCGAGCAAGCTCGCTCCCACATGAGACCGCGATCAAATGTGGGAGCGAGCTTGCTCGCGAAGGGCTTCAACGCGGTCTTAGGCCTTATTCCGCTCGATGGCAAAACCCGCCCAGGTCTGGCTCACCGGCATCAATTCCAGACTGTTGATGTTGATGTGCGCCGGCGCGTTCATCACCCAGAAAATCGTCTCGGCAATGTCCTGCGGCTGGATCGGCTCGGCACCAGCGTAGGTCGCGTTGTAGCGTTCCTGATCGCCGGCAAAACGCACCAGCGAAAACTCGCTCTCGCACAGCCCCGGCTCAATGTTGCTGACCCGCACGCCCGTGCCTTGCAAGTCGCAACGCAGGTTCAGCGAGAACTGTTTAACGAACGCCTTGGTCGCGCCATACACATGGCTGCCCGGATACGGATAGTTACCCGCGATGGAGCCAAGGTTGACGATGCCGGCGCCACGACCATGGGCGATCAGGCGCGGCAGCAACAAGCGGGTGGCGTACATCAGGCCTTTGACGTTGGTGTCGACCATGGTGTCCCAATCGTCGAGATCGCACTTCGGCGCCGGGTCCACGCCCAATGCCAGACCGGCGTTGTTAATCAGGCCACGCAGCTTGGCGAACGACGGCGGCAGGTTGGCAATCGCCGCTTCCATCGCCTTGCGATCGCGCACATCAAGCACCAGACCGTGCACTTCGGTCTGTTTCGACAATTCGGCGCACAACGCATTGAGGCGCTCTTCACGACGGCCGGTCAGCACCAGTTTCCAGCCAGCCTCGGCAAAACGGCGGGCGCAGGCTTCACCAAATCCGGACGTCGCGCCGGTGATAAACAGGGTGTTGGACATCGTGTTCTCCTTGCTTCGGCCGCCGGGGCAGCCCTTGGAATAGAAAATCAGCAGGCAGCATGCCCGCCCGCGCATTCACGGGCAACACCCACAAGCTGTACAAAAAACAACCAGACATGCCAACGCCATAGCGACCGTGGCCTGTAGCCATGTGCACGCATGTTATCCACAGTCCCTTCCACAGTTTCCGGGGGCAACTGGAAACGCGCAAAGCCGCGCCACACAAGGCTTTGCGGGCGAAATAGAAAGTTTTTTGCTTGACCCTGAAGCGGCAGATGTGCGGGAGATGGCATTTTGCACGACCGAGCAGTCAGCGCAGTGATTGCGCGAGGCCAGTAATTACGGCCCTCAGCGCAGTCTTTCCAGAGTTTAATCACAGACTTATCCACAGGCTTGTTCACCCGGAATCGCTGCTATCCGCGACACTATAAAAAGGTTGACAACAAAGACTTCAAGCCCCGCAAAAACGCCTGATCAAAAAACAACCACACACTTGCAGGCCACGGTTTACATGGCGCGCAGCCAGATACACCCACGTTATTCACAGCCAGCTCCACAGCAAACGGGGACAAGTCAAAACTGTGGAAAAACAGCCATTTGCAGCGTCTATATGTCGCGCTTTGGCAGCTTGGGGAATTTGTTTTCCACAATTCTGGATTCTGGCGCAGATCAACTGTAGGAGTGAGCCTGCTCGCGATAGCGGTGTATCAGCCACCGGTGATGGCGAATGGGAAACCGCGATCGCGAGCAGGCTTACTCCTACAGGGGGTTGCGGTGGATTTGCGGAATGAAAAAACCCCGGGACTTTCGTCGCCGGGGTTGTGCATAACGTCGAAGAATCAGTGCCCGCCCAGATAGGCGTTACGCACCTCCTCATTCACCAGCAACTCTTTACCCGTGCCCGTCAGACGAATCTCGCCGTTAACCATCACATACGCGCGGTCCGACAGCTTCAGCGCATGGTTAGCGTTCTGCTCGACGAGGAAAATGGTCATGCCGGTTTTCGCCAATTCCCGCAGGGTCGCGAAAATCTGCTTCACCACAATCGGCGCCAGGCCCAGGCTAGGCTCATCGAGCAGCAACAACTTTGGTCGGCTCATCAAGGCGCGGGCAATGGCGAGCATTTGCTGTTCACCGCCAGACATGGTCATCGCCCGCTGGTTACGTCGCTCTTCAAGCCGTGGGAACAGCGTAAACATGCGCTGCATGTCCTCTTTGGCGTACTTGTCGCCAATCGGGATGGTGCCCATCAGCAGGTTTTCCTCGACGGTCATGTCGGGGAACACTCGCCGCCCTTCCGGCGACTGCGCAATGCCGTTGGAAGCGATGTAGTGCGAGGACTTGTGGGTGATGTCGACGCCTTGATAAAGAATCTGTCCGCCTGCCGCCCGTGGCTGGCCGAAGATCGACATCAGCAACGTCGATTTGCCGGCACCGTTGGAGCCGATCAGGCTGACGGTTTCCCCTTCGTTGATCTGCAGCGAAACACCTTTGAGGGCCTGGATCGGACCATAGAAGACGTCGAGGTCTTTGAGTTCGAGGATCGGTTGCGTCATACCAACTCCTCTTCGTCGGCGCCCAGATAGGCTGCGATCACTTTCGGATCGTTGCGGATCGCTTCAGGCCCGCCTTCGGCGATGACGATGCCGTGGTCCAGCACCACGATGTGGTCGGAAATGCTCATAACCATGCCCATGTCGTGTTCGATCAGCACCACGGTCAGATCGTGCTCGTCGCGCAGCAGCCGGATCATCGCGCTGAGCGCTTCGGTTTCCTGAGGGTTGAGGCCGGCGGCCGGTTCGTCGAGGCAGATGATCTGTGGCCGCGTGCACATGGCCCGGGCAATTTCCAGACGACGCTGTTGGCCGTAGGAAAGCTCACCGGCGAGCCGGTTGGCGCAGTCCACCAGATCGACCACCTCCAGCCAGTAGAACGCGCAATCCAGCGCGTCACTTTCGGCCTTGCGGTAGCCCTTGGTGTTGAGAATACCGGCCAGCATGTTGCGGTTGACCCACATGTGCTGGGCCACCAGCAGGTTTTCCAGCACCGACATTTCCTTGAACAGGCGAATGTTCTGGAACGTCCGCGCCAGGCCTGCACGGTTTACCAGGTGCGTGCCGCCGAACATCTTGTAGTACATACGGCTGAGGAAAGATTTCGGCGAAACGAAGTCGGTCGGTTTGAACGACTCGCCGAGCAACTGGATGACGTTGGTCTGCTGACCGCGCACATTGAGTTCGATCTTGCCGCCCGAGGCCTTGTAGAACCCGGTCAGGCAGTTGAACACCGTGGTCTTGCCTGCACCGTTGGGGCCGATCAGGGCGAAGATCGAGTTGCGTTTGACCTTCAGGCTGACATCGCTCAAGGCCTTGATGCCACCGAAATGCATCATCAGTTTTTCAACAGAGAGTACGACTTCACTCATGGCGCAGTCCTCTCATAGTGAATGGCACCTTTGCGTGGAGTGACCCCGGTCCGACTGATGCGAATCAGCCCGCGTGGTCGCCAGATCATCATCAACACCATCAGGATGCCGAACAGCAGCACGCGATATTCGGCAAAGCCGCGCAGCAGTTCCGGGGCGACGGTGAGCACGAATGCCGCGATCACCACGCCGATGGTCGAGCCCATACCGCCGAGCACGACGATGGCGAGGATCAACGCCGATTCAAAGAAGGTGAACGAGGTCGGGTTGACGAAGCCTTGGTAGGTGGCGAAGAACACCCCGGCAAGACCGGCGGTCGATGCCCCGATGGTGAACGCCGAGAGCTTGACCAACACGTGATTGAGGCCCATCGAGCGGCAGGCGATTTCATCTTCACGCAAGGCTTCCCAGGCGCGGCCGACCGGCATTTTCACCAGACGATGCTTGATGTACAGCACGGCCAACACCACGAGAAACAACACTGCGTAGATGAAGTAGTACTTCACATCCGGGTTGTAGGCGATGCCGAAGAACTCATGAAACGGCACCCCGCCATCCTTCGCCCGCTTGCCGAACTCCAGACCGAAGAACGTCGGCAATGGCGCCGGCATGCCGTTCGGGCCGCCAGTCAGCGACAACCAGTTGTTGAGGATCAGACGAATGATTTCACCGAAGCCCAGGGTCACGATCGCCAGGTAGTCGCCATGCAGACGCAGCACCGGGAAACCGAGGATGCAACCGGCCAGCCCGGCAGTGATCGCAGCCAGCGGCAACACCGTCCAGAACCCCAGCCCCAGGTATTGATAACCCAAGGCCAGACCGTAGGCACCGATGGCGTAGAACGCCACATAACCCAGATCGAGCAGACCGGCCAGACCGACCACGATGTTCAGCCCCAGCCCCAGCAGCACGTAGATCAAGCCGAGGATGACCACGCCGAGCAGATAGGAGTTGGAGACAAACGGCACGATGACGGCCAGCACAATCAGCAGCGGGATGATCCAGCGCAGCGAGGATTTGTGATCGGCAGGCAGCACGTGCACACCAGAGCCGGTGCTCTCGAATCCGTCGAGAATTTTCAGGCCCTTGGGCGTTTGCAGGAACAGGCTGAGGGCAAAGCGGCCGATCATGACAATGCCGATGATCCAGGCCACGCGGGTCGGTTCGAGGTTAAAGCTGTAACCCTCGAGCACGACGCCGACAATCGGGCCGAAAACGATCAGGGCAATCAGGCCGGCAAGAATCGCCTCAACCAGGCTTTTTTTGATATCGATGGATTTTTGAGTGGTTGAAGACATCGCTTACACCTTCGACACAAGAGGACGGCCCAACAGGCCCTGCGGCCGGAAGACCAGAACAAGTACGAGCAGCGAGAAGCTGAACACGTCTTTGTAGTCGGAGTTGACCAGGCCGGAGAACAGCGACTCGGAGATGCCGAGGATGATCCCGCCGAGCATTGCCCCGGGCAATGAACCGATCCCGCCGAGTACCGCTGCGGTAAACGCCTTGATGCCGATAATGAAGCCGGCATAGAAGTCGAAGGTGCCGTAGTTCATGGTGATCAGCACGCCGGCCAGCGCCGCCATGGCTGCACCGATGATGAACACATAGGAAATGACCCGATCGGTATTGATGCCGAGGATCGAAGCCATCTTGCGGTCTTGCTGGGTCGCACGACACATGCGTCCGAGCTTGGTGTACTTGATGACGTAGGTCAGCAGGCCCATGCCGACGAACGCGGCCACCAGAATGAAGACTTTGGTGTAGGTCAGTTGCACGAAGCCGGTACCGACTTCAACACGCCACGCCCCGGTCAGCAGGGTAGGTACGCCCTGTTGTTTGGCGCCCTGGGCGATCTGTGCGTAGTTTTGCAGGATCAGCGAGATACCGATGGCGCTGATCAACGGTGCCAGTCGGGTGGAGTTGCGCAGGGGTTTGTAAGCGACACGCTCGATGACCCAGCCATACACCGCCGTGATCACGATGGTGAAAATCAGGGTGCCGAGCATCAGCAGCGGGAAGGATTCAATACCGAAGTAAGCCAGCAGAGCCAGACTGATTGCCGCCAGGTAAGCAGAAATCATGTAAACCTCGCCGTGGGCGAAGTTGATCATGCCGATGATGCCGTAGACCATTGTGTAGCCGATGGCGATCAGGCCATAGACCGACCCGAGGGTCAGGCCGTTGACCAGTTGCTGCAGGAAAATACCATCCATAACGCAATCTCACGCAGTGAGAACCTGCACACCAGTGATGTGCGGTTCTTCTAGGAAAAATACAGATTTACGTCGGAGCAATGTCAGAGCGCGATTCACCCGTCACCACCGCCCCCTGTAGGAGTGAGCCTGCTCGCGAAAGCGGTCGATCATTCAACACATGTGTTGGCAGTCATTCCGTCTTCGCGAGCAGGCTCGCTCCCACATTGGTTCGGTGGGGATCAGCTGATCGCGTCAGCCCTTACTTCTGTTTTTCCAGCTGGTGATATTTGCCGTCCTTGTCCCACTGGTAAACCACGTAGTCGGAGACTTTCAGGTCGCCCTTGGAGTCCCAGGTTTTTTCACCCATGACGGTTTTAACCGGGTTTTTCTTCAGCCAGGCCGCAGCCTCTTCGCCCTTGTTGGACTTCGCGCCGTTGAACGCGGCAGCCAGGGTTTGCACCGAAGCGTAGGCGTACAGGGTGTAGCCTTCAGGCTCGGTACCGGCCTTGCGGAAAGCATCTACCACGGTCTTGCTGTCTGGCAGCAGGCGTGGGTCGGCGCCGAAGGTCATCAGTACGCCGTCGACGAATTGCGGGCCACCGGCGGTGGTCACCAGTTCGTCAGTCACGATGCCGTCATCGGACATGAACTTGACGTCTTTCAGGCCTTGTTCACGCAGTTGGCGAACCAGCGGGCCGGCTTCCGGGTGCAGACCGCCGAAGTAGACGACGTCGGCGCCAGCGCCACGGATCTTGGTAACGATGGTGCTGAAGTCTTTTTCGCCACGGGTCAGGCCTTCGTACAACACAGGCGTCACGCCGCGCTTGACCAGTTGGGCTTTGGTGGCATCCGCCAGGCCTTGGCCGTAGGTGTCTTTGTCGTGCAGAACGACGACTTTCTTGCCCTTGAGCACGTCGACGATGTAGTCGCCGGCCACAATGCCTTGCTGATCGTCACGCCCGCACATACGGAACATGGCGCTGAGGCCACGCTCGGTGACTTGTGGGTTGGTCGAACCCGGGGTGATCGCGATGATCCCGGCTTCGTCGTAGATTTCCGACGCTGGAATGGTCGAAGAGGAGCAGAAATGACCGACCACGCCGGCGACTTTCTGGTTGGTGAGGTCCTTGGCGACCGTCACGGCCTGCTTCGGTTCGCAGGCGTCATCGCCTTTGACCAGTACGATTTTCTCCCCGTTGACGCCGCCTGCCGCGTTGACTGCGTCAGCCGCTGCCTGTGCACCCTTCATGTACTGCTCGCCAAATGCCGCGTTGGCGCCCGTCATTGGACCCGCTACACCGATTTTCACATCAGCTTGAGCAAACGCAGAAACACCCAACGCAGTAGCCACTGCGAGGGCCAGAAAGCCTTTCTTGTAAAACGTCTGGGACATGAGGTGGTGCTCCAAGGTTTTTTTAGTTGGCACTGCGACTTCGCTTCACTGATTGCTCTGAGCAAGGGCCGTGCCATCGGTTTTTTATTCTTCAAAAAGTCGCTGCTTTCTTGTTATTTCGACTGTTTCGTTCCCATTTTCATTGGGCGTGCAACCGTCTAAACCGCGGAAGGTGAAACCATTTATTTTTTCCGGCGCAACCCGCACGCGCCATCATTGCAACCGCGGCGCCAAACGACGTGCAACCAGCCTGTAACAACCCGCGTCACCGAACTGCACACTGCTGGTGCGGGACTGCTACAACCCGCACCATTACAGGCTAGTCGCTACGTGAAAAAGCGCCGCGTCCGGCAACATATTTCAACACTCAAATCACTATGCGCAGGCACTGGCCCGCGTGATACAGCGAGAACCCGGCCTCGTACAGGCAACTGCGCAAGCCCACACCGGTCAGGGGCTGCATCGGTGCGAAGGGAATCGGCAGGGCTTGAGGATTTCCGTTACACAGGTAATCAGCGAAAGCCTTGCCGACCACGGTGCCGGTGGTGACGCCACGGCCGTTGTAACCGGTGACGGCCACCAGCCCCGGCGCAGGCTCGAACAGGCGCATGAGGTGATCGGGCGTAAAAGCTATACGCCCGGTCCAGGTGCATTCCCACTCGACCGGTTTCAGATTGGGGAAATAATGCTGCTGCACGCGATCGGCCCAGGCCTTGAGAAACCAGGTCGGTTTTTGATTGCCGTTGCCCAGGCTGCCGAGCAATAACCGCCCTTCTTTGTCACGGCGGATGCTGCTCAACACCTGACGCGTATCCCACGAGCCCTGCCCGCCCGGGAGAATTGCCTGCGCGGCGTCTTCGCTCAGCGGTACCGAGGCGACCTGGTAGTAATAACCGGGGAAGAAGTTGCGTTTGAGTTCGGTCCAGTCGCCTTCGGTGTAGGCGTTGGAAGCGATGACCACTTGCTCGGCCAATACCGAACCGTGTTCGGTCTGCACCGACCATTTCGCGCCCTGACGCTCAAGGCGAGAGACTGGGGAATGATCGAACATTTGCCCGCCGAGTCCGCTCACTGCGTTGGCCAACCCGGTGACATAAGCCATTGGGTTGAGCGTACCGGCGCGACGATCGAGCAACGCAGCAGCGATTTTTTGCGTGCCGGTGGCTTGCTCGCAGGCCTTGCCGGTCAGCAGTTCGACTGGCGCACCACGGCGCTTCCATTGCTGCTCGCGACTGCGCAGATCCGCCTCGCCCTTGGCGTTGTGCGCCATGTGCAGGGTGCCTTCGCGGCGCAACTGGCAATCGATGTTGTACTTATCCACAAGGCTGAACACCAGCGCCGGCGCCGCTCCGAGCATGCGGTTGAGCTGGCTGCCGACCGCTTCGCCAAACCCGGCCTCGATCTCGTCCGGCGGTATCCAGAGGCCGGCGTTGACCAGCCCGACGTTGCGCCCGGAACCGCCATGACCGGCGCGATGCGCTTCCAGCACGCAGACGCTTTTGCCTTTTTCCAACAGATGCAGCGCCGCCGACAATCCGGTGAACCCGGCGCCGATCACGCAGACATCGACCTTTACTTCGCCCCGCAGCGCGGTGTTATCCGGCCTTTGCGGCGTGAGCTTTTCCCACAGACATTCTTCGCGTAACGGCATTGCCAGACTCCAACAGAAACCTGCCAAACACAGTGCTGATCCTGTGGGAGCGAGCTTGCTCCGGGCGGCGTTCCGACGAAAGGGGCGTATCAGCCAACATCAATGTCGACTGACCCACCGTATTCGCGAGCAGGCTCGCTCCCACAAGGAGGGATCTCCACCTGTCAGTCGAATGTGATGCCCTGCGCCAGCGGCAACTCCAGCGAGTAGTTCACGGTGTTGGTCTGCCGGCGCATATAGGCGCGCCACGCGTCCGAGCCGGACTCACGCCCGCCACCGGTCTCTTTCTCGCCACCAAACGCGCCGCCAATTTCGGCACCGCTCGGGCCGATGTTGACGTTGGCGATGCCGCAGTCGCTGCCGACTGCCGACATGAACTGCTCGGCCTCGCGCACATCGGTGGTGAAGATGCACGACGACAAACCTTGTGGCACGGCGTTGTTCAGGCGCAGCGCTTCCTGGAAATCGCTGTAACCGACCACGTAGAGAATCGGCGCGAAGGTTTCGCTGCAGACCACGTCGCTCTGCTCGGGCATTTCAACGATGGCCGGCGAAACGTAATAGGCGTTGGGGAATTGATCTTCGAGCTGACGCTTGCCGCCGAACACTCGACCGCCTTCGCTCAATGCCTGCTCCAAGGCGTCCTGCATGTTTTCGAAGCTGTGCTTGTCGATCAGCGGGCCAACCAGATTGCCTTCCAGCGGGTTGCCGATGCGCACTTTCGAGTAAGCAGCCTTGAGACGAGTGACGATTTCTTCTTTCACCGACTCGTGGGCAATCAATCGACGCAGGGTGGTGCAACGCTGCCCGGCAGTACCGACGGCGCTGAACAGAATCGCCCGTACCGCCATGTCCAGATCGGCGCTCGGGCCGAGGATCATCGCGTTGTTACCGCCCAGTTCCAGAATGCTGCGAGCGAAACGCGCGGCGACTTTCGGCGCCACTTCGCGGCCCATGCGCGTGCTACCGGTGGCGCTTATCAGTGCGACACGCGGATCATCGACCAGCGCTTCGCCGGCATCGCGACCGCCGATGATCACCTGGCACAGGTTCGCCGGCGCATCGCTGAAATTCTTCACCACGCGATCAAACAGCGCTTGGCAGGCCAACGCGGTCAACGGGGTTTTCTCTGACGGTTTCCACACCACCGGGTTGCCGCAAACCAGCGCCAGCGTGGTGTTCCATGCCCACACCGCAACCGGGAAGTTGAACGCGCTGATCACCCCGACCACGCCCAGCGGATGCCAGGTTTCACGCATATGATGGCCCGGACGCTCGGAGGCAATGGTCAAACCGTACAGCTGGCGGGACAGGCCGACGGCAAAATCGCAGATGTCGATCATCTCCTGCACTTCACCCAAGCCTTCCTGAGTGATCTTGCCAGCCTCCCAGGAAACCAGTTCGCCGAGATCAGCCTTGTATTCGCGCAGTACTTCACCGAATTGACGCACCAGCTCGCCACGACGCGGAGCCGGCACCTTGCGCCACTGCTCGAACGCATGATCTGCGCGACTGATGTGCTGCTCGACTTCGGCCGGGCCTTCCCAGTTCACGGCGGCGATGCGGCTGCCGTCGATCGGCGAATGCACCGGCACTTTGCCGTTCTGATAAAGGGCCGGGTTCACACCAAGACGATCAAGCAATGCGGCAACCATGGGTCACTCCTCAAGCAAAAAACTGAATGTGTGCGGACGCTTTTTCGCGACCGGGCAGGCCTTTAGTTGTAGCGTCACAATGGCGAGGCAACAAACGACCTTTACGCGAGATATCATTCCGTTTATTCATGCTGTGCTAGAAAGACAAGAAAAGGATCGGCCATGCTGAACAAACGCCACTTGCCCTCGATCACCGCCCTGCAGTGTTTCGAGGCCGTGACCCGGCACCTCAGTTTCACGCGCGCCGCCGAGGAACTGAATCTGACCCAGAGTGCGGTGAGCAAACAGGTCGCGCAGCTTGAAGAGCTGTTGCAGCATTTATTGTTTCGCCGCGTGCGTCGACGTTTGCAGATGACCCCGGCCGGGGATTTGTACCTGGTTGAAGTACGAAAAATCCTCACACAAGTGGAGATGTCGACGCATTACCTGCGTTCCTACGGCGGCGAGACCGAAGTCCTGCGCGTCTCGACGCCCTCGACCTTCGGTGCGCGCTGGCTGGTGCCACGCCTGAAAGGCTGGCGGCTACGCCATCCGTCGATTCATCTGGACTTGTGCAACGAGCAGGAAGCGGATGATCTGCTGCAAGGGCGCAGCGATCTGGCGTTCTATTTCGGCCAGGGTTCACGGCCCGGCACTGAGTGCCTGAAGTTGTTCGGCGAAGAGTTGGTGCCGGTGTGCGCGCCGGGCAGCCTGCCTGATAAGCCGTTTACTGATCCGACGCAACTCACCGATCTGGTCCTGCTGCAAAATGCCTCGCGCCCGCAGGCCTGGCACGACTGGTTCGACAGTCAGGGTTATCAGACCGAGCACAGCTATCACGGGCCGCGTTTCGAAACCTTTTATATGTGCATCCGTGCCGCGCAGGTTGGTTGCGGTGTGGCGTTGTTGCCGCGATTTCTGGTGGAGGAGGAATTGGCCGACGGCAAACTGGTCATTCCTTTTGAGCATGCCATGCCCAGCACCGATGCCTATTACCTGGCATACCCGGAGCATGCGGCGGAAGTGCCGAAGGTACGGGATTTCGTGAAGTGGATGCTGGAGCAGATCGATAGCCCGAATGACTGACCCGATTGAAAAATGTGGGAGCGAGCCTGCTCGCGAAGAGGCCGGCACATTCAATACCCATTTCGACTGAAATGACGCCTTCGCGAGCAGGCTCGCTCCGACAAGGGTTCTGCGGTGATCTAAAAAATTGCTGGCAATCTTCGTCCCTGATATGCGCCACTAGCGCCATCGATTGAGACCGCGCACAGGCGCGGCGCACCTGGAGACCCCGTTATGAGCGAGAGCGTGTTTGCCGATCGCATCGTGCAGAACCTGCTCGACACCGACTTCTACAAACTGACGATGATGCAGGCGGTGCTGCACAACTACCCCAACGTCGAAGTCGAATGGGAGTTCCGTTGCCGTAATAGCGAGGATCTGCGCCCGTATCTGGCCGAGATCCGTTTTCAGATCGAGCGTCTGGCCGAACTGAGCCTGAGCGCCGATCAACTGAGCTTTCTCGAGCGCATCAGTTTCCTCAAGCCGGACTTCCTGCGCTTTCTCGGGCTGTTCCGCTTTAACCTGCGCTATCTGCACACCGGCATCGAGAACGGCGAATTGTTCATCCGTCTGCGCGGGCCGTGGCTGCATGTGATTCTCTACGAAGTGCCGCTGCTGGCGATCGTCAGCGAAGTGCGCAACCGCTATCGCTACCGCGAAACCGTGCTGGAACAAGCGCGCGAACAGCTCTATCGCAAGTTCGACTGGCTGACCGCCAACGCCTCGGCCGACGAGTTGTCGCAACTGCAGGTCGCCGATTTCGGCACCCGCCGCCGCTTTTCGTATGGCGTACAGGCTGAAGTGGTGAATGTACTCAAACACGACTTCCCCGGGCGTTTCGTCGGCACCAGCAACGTGCACCTGTCCCGCGAGCTGGACATGAAACCGCTGGGCACCATGGCCCACGAGTGGATCATGGCGCACCAGCAACTCGGTCCACGGCTGATCGACAGCCAGATCGCCGCGCTTGATTGCTGGGTTCGCGAATACCGTGGCCTGCTCGGGATCGCGCTCACCGATTGCATCACCACCGATGCGTTCCTCGGCGACTTCGACCTGTTCTTCGCCAAACTGTTTGACGGCCTGCGCCATGACTCCGGCGATCCTGTGGCGTGGGGCGAAAAATGCATCGCGCACTATCACAAACTCGGCATCGATCCGATGAGCAAGACCCTGGTGTTCTCCGACAGCCTGACCCTGCCCAAGTCGCTGGAGATCTTCCGTGCGCTGCACGGGCGGATCAACGTCAGCTTCGGCATCGGTACCAACCTCACCTGTGACATTCCGGGTGTCGAACCGATGAGCATCGTGCTTAAAATGACCGCCTGCAACGGCCAACCGGTGGCAAAGATCTCCGACGAGCCAGGCAAGACCCACTGTAAAGACCCGAATTTTGTCGCCTATTTGCGACACGTTTTCCAGGTTCCTGCCGATTCCAGTCTATCTAGCAAGGAGTGAATTCATGCAAGCCGTACAGCGTGAGATTGCTGAACAGCTCAAGGTGCAACCGCCGTTCGCCGACCACAAGGCCCTGCAGGCCGAAGTCGCCCGGCGCATCACCTTTATTCAGGATTGCCTGGTCAATTCCGGGCTCAAGACGCTGGTGCTGGGCATCAGTGGCGGCGTCGACTCACTGACCGCCGGCCTGCTGGCCCAGCGGGCGATGCGCGAGCTACGCGACCAGACCGGCGACAACAGCTACAAATTCATCGCCGTGCGTCTGCCGTACGAAACCCAGTTTGACGAACACGACGCCCAGGCCTCGGTGGATTTCATCGCGCCGGACGAGCGCCATACCGTAAATATCGGCCCGGCGGTGAAGTCGCTGGCCAGTGAAGTCGCGGCGTTTGAAGGCAAGCACGCGGTGTCGGTGGACTTCGTACTGGGCAACACCAAGGCGCGGATGCGCATGGTGGCGCAGTACACCATCGCCGGCGCGGCGCACGGTCTGGTGATCGGTACCGATCATGCGGCGGAAGCGGTGATGGGTTTCTTCACCAAGTTCGGTGACGGTGCCTGCGACCTGGCACCGCTCAGTGGTCTGGTGAAAAATCAGGTGCGGGCGATTGCGCGCAGCTTTGGTGCGCCGGAGTCGCTGGTCGAGAAAGTGCCCACGGCGGACCTTGAGGATTTGTCGCCGGGCAAACCTGATGAGGCTTCGCATGGCGTGACGTATGCCGAGATCGATGCGTTCCTGCACGGTGAACCGGTGCGTCAGGAAGCGTTCGACATCATCGTTGCGACCTACAACAAGACCCATCACAAGCGTGTGATGCCGTTTGCGCCGTAAACGCTGATGAAATGAAAAAGCCCGCTGAGGAGTGATCCTCAGCGGGCTTTTCTTTGGCCATTACATTCATTGATGCGGATGGCCCCTTCGCGAGCAAGCTCGCTCCCACAGGTTTATCTGTTGTTCACAAAATGTGTGACCGACACAGAACCCTGTGGGAGCGAGCCTGCTCGCGAAGAACGATGACGCGGTGGTCCTGATTACTTGACAGTAATCGTGCCTTTCATCATCGAGATGTGGCCAGGGAACGAGCAGAAGAAGCCGTAGCCGCCATCAGCAATCTTCGCTACGTCAAAGGTCAGCGAATCGGTTTCCTTGGCGCCGATGATCTTGGTATGAGCGATGATGCGTGCATCACCTTCCGGCAGGTAGTTCTTGTCGATACCGGCGGCCAGGCCAGCGGTAGCGATCGGCTGCATGTCAGCTTCTTTGCTGATCACCAGGTTATGGCCCATGACGTTCTTCGGCAGGCTGCCGGAGTGGGTCAGTTCGACGGTGAAGGTCTTGCAGCTCTTGTCGATCACGATTTCCTTTGTGTTGAAGGACATCTGATCGGTGGAGTCAACGGTGGTTTTGCACTCGGCAGCCATCAATTGGCTGCTGGCCAGCGCCAGCAGGGATACCGCAACAACTTTGGAAAACATGGTGAATCTCCAAGGCAGGGTTAACAAAAACACGAATGATGGAAAGACTGCCTGAAATCTTCGCAAGTTCCTATGACTTGAGTCAAAAATTGTATACAACTTTCAGGCTATGACATTCATCGAAACAATCTAACGGCCAGAATTCCCGGCCCGCCCTATGATCGGCGCATCTACTGAGACGGAGTGCCTGTCATGTTCTTTAACGGTCTGTTGTGCAGTTTGCTCGCCGCCTACGCCTGTGGCGCCAGCGGTACCTTTGAATCGCCTGAACGCGAAGTTTAGGCCTTGGATCGAGGCTTGCCAGCCATTACCCTGTGACGGATTGACCCAGGAGGAAGGCATGTCTCTGAAATCTGTGTGTGTATTTTGCGGTGCCAACGCCGGCACTGTTCCGGCCTACACCGAAGCCGCCGTCGCCCTTGGCCGGGCCTTGGCCGAACGTAAATTGACCCTGGTCTACGGCGGTGGCGCCGTGGGTTTGATGGGCATTGTTGCTGACGCGGCGCTGGCTGCCGGCGGCGAAGTCATCGGGATCATCCCGCAAAGCCTGATGGACAAGGAAATCGGCCACAAAAGCCTGACGCGCCTGGAAGTGGTCGATGGCATGCACGCGCGCAAGGCACGCATGGCCGAGCTGAGCGACGCCTTCATCGCCCTGCCCGGCGGCCTCGGCACGCTGGAAGAGCTGTTCGAAGTCTGGACCTGGGGCCAGCTCGGCTACCACGGCAAGCCGTTGGGTTTGCTGGAAGTGAACGGTTTCTACAGCAAACTCACCGCATTTCTTGACCATATCGTCGGCGAAGGCTTCGTTCGCGCGCCACACCGTGACATGCTGCAAGTGAGCGAATCAGCGCAAACCCTGCTCGATGCCCTGGATAACTGGAAGCCGACCGTCACGCCAAAATGGGTCGACCAAAAACCCGGCTAACCACGAGGCACCGATACAAGGCAGAATATGCGCCGCTCAACCTCACCTTCGACCCAAGAGGATCGCCCATGGCCAAACCCAATTACTCCTTCGCCAAACGTCAACGAGACCTGGCAAAGGAACAGAAGAAAGAGGAAAAGCTTCAGCGCAAGAAACAAACCGCTGAGGAAGCGGCACTGAACCCTGACGGTGAAGTGGCGACGCAAGATGATGTTGATGCAACCGAAGCGACTGAAACACCGAAAGATCAGGCGCCCGACGCCTGAACCCCACCGGGTTTGATCATCGAATCAGACCCTGCGGATTTGTGACGGGGCTGGCGGTTCCACTGCCGGCCCTCACAGCCCTTCCCCTCCCCAATACACCAAAATCCCCTGTGGGAGCGAGCCTGCTCGCGAAAGCGGTGTATCAGTGTAAATATTTGCTGCTGACACACCGCTATCGCGAGCAGGCTCACTCCTACAGTTTGATCGGCGTTAATCCAGGGGCATTACGGTGACGCGCACTTCCGGGTCATGATTGCCGCCGCCCAGAATCACCCCGCGCAACGGTGACACATCGGAAAAATCCCGCCCCCACGCCAGCGTGATGTGCTCCAGCGCCGGCTGCACATTGTTGGTCGGATCGAAATCCACCCAGCCCAGCACCGGACAAAACACCGACACCCAGGCATGCGACGCATCAGCGCCGATCAGGCGTGGTTGCCCCGGCGGTGGCTGGGTCAGCAGATAGCCGCTGATATAACGCGCTGCCAGCCCTCGCGAGCGCACGCACGCCAGCATCAGGTGAGCGAAGTCCTGACAGACCCCGCGTCGTCGCTCCAGTACTTCCACCAAGGGCGTCGCCACTTGGGTCGCCTCGGCGTCGAAGGTGAATTCGCTGAAGATCTTCTGCATCAAGTCCTGAACACCGAGAAGCAATGGCTGCCCCGGCGGAAAACAGCTTTGTGAAAACTCGACGAAACTGCGCTTCAAATGTACGTACGGTGACTGGAAGCGGTAGCGACAAGCTTCGAGCAACTCAGCGGACAACGGCTGGCTGCTGTAGGTCAGCGCATCGCGGGTCAGCTCCCAGGCGGGCGACTGATTGAAATCCAGCACAGGCCGCGCCAGCACTTCCACCGTGAGTTGCGCATTGACCTGCAACTCGTCATGCGGGCGTTCGAAGGCCAGTCGGGTCAACGGATTACCAAACACATCCAGCTCATCGCGCCGTGCTGTCGGGTCCGGACTGATCAGCAATTGCTGTTCGGTGCAACGCTGCCAATCGCATTTTCGCGGCCACAAGTGCGCCAGTTGCTGCGCCAGGGAAACCGGGCTGTCGTAGTGGTAACAGGTGTCGTGGAGGATCTGGTAGCGAGCATTCATCAAACGGACACCGTGCGCTGGCTGACATCATCGACATGGGCGAAATGGCGCAGGGCCAGACGATCCGACACCTGCCCGCTGGCCTCGGCAATGTCCTGCAGCAGATCCGCCAGACCATTCAGAGCGGCTCGTACGCTGGATTCCCCGAACAGCGGATTCTCCAGACATCCCAGATCAAACCGCGCCAGACGCTCGACCAGTTGCGGCAATCCCGCCTCCCGTGGCGCCGCGAAATCATCGTTCAAACGTTTCAAGGTGCGGGTCACCAGTTTCAACTGGAACAACACCGCGTGCGGGTTCTGCTCGTCGAGCAGCAACAGGTCGAGCACCGGAATCAATTGCGCCACGGCCTGATAACGTGAGCGGTAGGTGATGCTGCTGTTGCCCAACTCCAGCAACCACTCCAGGCCTGCCTGATCGAAAGCACCGGCGCCACGCAGAAACGCCGCAAGGCTGCTGCTGAGAAACTGCAGTCGCTCGATGCGCCGGCCAATCATCAGAAAGCGCCAGCCTTCGTCGCGGGTCATGTCGTCGAGGGCAAACCCGGACAGCGCCGCCAGCGACATCACCAGCCGGTTGAGGAAGTCCAGCAGTTCGCCAAAGTCGGGTTCGTCGGTATCCAGTTCCATCGCTTCGCGCTGCAACTCCACCAGCGCCTGCCAGTTCTCCCGCGAAAGCTTGCCACGCACCTGCGAGGCCGCCCACTGCAAACGCTGCAGGTTGGCGCGCAGGCTGAACGACCAGTCTTCACCGAGCAATGCAGCGAGCAAGCGCTCCGGCAACTCGCCTTCGTCCGGCAACAGCGTCAGCCGTTCACCGAGTTCGACCGCCGCCTGCAACGCTTGCGGGTCGTCGCCGTCGACATACCGCGCGAGCATGATGCGCAGCAACCGCGCACTGTCATCACAGCGCTCGCAGTATCGGCCGAACCAGAAAAGGTTCTCCACCACCCGTGAGGGCAGATACGGGTCGCGTCGTACCAGATCATGGACCCCAACGCTGCGCTGACTCTTCCACTGCTCGCCACTGGGCGGACGATCACCGAGTATCCAAGTGTCTTTGCTCGCCCCACCGCGCTGCATCGACACTACTTCGGCATCAGCCTCGGCGGCCACCCGGGTCAGACCACCGGGCAGCACGCGATAACCGTCAGCACCCGCCACGGCGTACATGCGCATGCCGATCGCCCGTGGTTGCAGTTGACCATTTTCCGCCTGCCAGATCGGTGCCTGGGACAGTTGAGCCAATTCTTGCGCCACATAGGCATAAGGACGCGCCTGCATGCGCTCGGCAAGCGCCTGACGCTGTTTTTCACTCAGATCACGGCCAAAGACCGGCGCGAAGCTCTGCGAAGGAAATGCTGGTTTGATCAGCAGTTCGGGCAGTTTTTCCAGGGCTTGGGCCAACACCGGCGCCTCACCGCACCACCACGTCGCGATCGACGGCAAAATCAGTTCTTCGCCAAACAGGTATTGGTTGATCTTCGGCAGAAAGCCCAGCAATCCCGGCGACTCCAGCACGCCGCTACCCAGCGCATTGGCGACCAGAACCCGCCCTTGGCGTACTGCCTCAAGCAACCCGGGAACGCCGAGTGCCGAGTCCGTGCGCAACTCCAGCGGATCGCAGAAATCATCATCGAGCCGGCGCATGATCGCATGCACCCGACGCAAACCACTGAGGGTTTTCAGGTAGACCGTGGCGTCGCGCACCGTCAGGTCACCGCCCTCGACCAGCGGATAACCGAGCTGACGAGCCAGATACAAATGTTCGAAATAGCTTTCGTTGAAGCGCCCCGGCGTGAGCAGTACCACCAGCGGTGCGTCATCGTCACTGGGCGCCTGTCGCGCGAGGGTTTCCTGCAATGTGCGGAAGAATCCCGCCAGATGCTGCACCTTCAGATCCCGGTACAACTCGGGAAAGGCGCGCGACACGATGGTGCGGTTTTCCAGGGCATACCCTGCGCCCGATGGCGCTTGTGTGCGATCGGCAGTCACCCACCAGCGCCCGTCCGGCGTACGTGCCAGATCCACGGCGTACAGGTGCAGAAATATCTCTTCCGGCGGCGCGATATGCTGACACGGCCAGAGAAAGTTGTTGTGACCAAAGACCAGCTCTGCCGGCAGCAAACCTTCACTGATCAACCGCTGCGGCCCGTACAAATCTGCCAACACAGCGTTGAGCAGTCGCGCGCGCTGAGCGATGCCTGCCGACAATTGCTGCCATTCATCCGCCGCAATCACATGCGGCAACAGATCCAGCTCCCATGGCCGATCCGCGCCTTTCGGATCGGCATAGACGTTATAAGTGACGCCGTTTTCCTGAATCTGCCGCGCCAGCAGTGCCTGACGCTGCACCAGTTGCGCCGGCGTGCTGCGCTGCAACTGATCGAACAAACGCCGCCAGTGCGGGCGCACCGCGCCACTGCCATCGAGCAGTTCGTGATAAGTGCCCGCCGTCAGCGGGTAGCGGTCTAGCAGGTCAGGCATGGAAAGCTCGGCAGACAGCAAAGAACGGTCAGACTAACGCAGGCACATGACATGCGGATATACGAAAAATCCGCATGTCGCGTGCGATCTAGAAACGTCGCAAATCGATTGTCATCGGTAGCTCGTCACTGATTTCCACGTTGGGTATAGAAAGTTTCCCCGGCGTGTGTCCGACGCGGAAGAATCGCGCCATCCGCCGGCTCTCCGCTTCGTTGGCATTGACCGGCAACGTCTCGTAATTACGCCCGCCCGGATGGGCAACGTGGTACTGGCAACCGCCCAGCGAGCGGCCCATCCAGGTATCGAGCAGGTCGAATACCAGCGGTGCGTGCACGGGTATTGTCGGTTGCAGACAGTTGGCCGGTTGCCACGCACGGTAACGCACACCCGCGACAAACTCGCCAACCCGTCCGGTCGGATGCAACGGCACGGCGATGCCGTTACAGGTCAGCAGATAGCGCTGCGGCGGCAGGCCTTTGAGCTTGACCTGCAAACGCTCCAGCGATGAGTCGACGTAACGCACCGTGCCGCCAGCCGCGCCCTCCTCGCCCAGGACATGCCACGGTTCCAGCGCCTGACGCAGCTCCAGTTCGATGCCGTTGACGGCGTAATCGCCGATCTTGGGAAAACGAAACTCCAGATGCGCTGCGAACCATTCCGCGCGCAGCGGATAACCGGCGTTGTTCAGTTCGACGATGACGTCGGCGAAATCCTGTTCGATATAGTGCGGCAGCAGGAAACGGTCGTGCAGTTCGGTGCCCCAGCGCGCCAGTTTCGACGGCGCATAAGGTTCGCGCCAGAAACGCGCGACCAGCGCCCGCAGCAACAACTGCTGGGCCAGGCTCATGCGCGCATGGGGCGGCATTTCAAAGGCGCGCAGTTCCAGCAAGCCGAGACGCCCGGTGGCGCCGTCCGGTGAATACAGTTTGTCGATGCAGAACTCGGCACGGTGTGTGTTGCCGGTGACGTCGATCAGCAGGTTGCGCAGCAGTCGATCAACCAGCCACGGCGCGCATTCCTCGCCCGGCTCTGGCATCTGCGCAAAAGCGATTTCCAGTTCATATAAGGCATCATTACGCGCCTCATCGACACGCGGCGCCTGCGATGTCGGGCCAATGAACAAGCCGGAAAACAGATACGACAATGACGGATGGTTATGCCAGTAACTGATCAGGCTGCGCAGCAGATCCGGGCGGCGCAGAAACGGCGAATCCGCCGGCGTCGCCCCACCGAGAACGAAATGGTTGCCGCCGCCGGTGCCGGTGTGACGACCGTCGATCATGAATTTCTCGGTGGTCAGGCGGGTCTGGCGCGCCTCTTCATAGAGAAATTCGGTGCGTTCGACCAACTCGTCCCAAGTCGCCGACGGCTGCACATTGACCTCGATCACACCCGGGTCCGGGGTGATGCGGAAATTGCTCAGACGCGGATCGCTCGGCGGCTCATAGCCTTCCAGCAGCACCGGGCAATGCAGCTCTTCGGCGGTGGCTTCGATGGCGGCCACCAGTTCCAGATAATCCTCAACCCGCTCCAGCGGCGGCATGAACAGGTACAAACGCCCCTCGCGGGCTTCGGCGCAGAATGCAGTGCGGGTCAGCCAGTCGGCGGATTCATCGATTTTCGGCACGCGTTCGTCAGTCGTGGCAGGTTCGCCATGACTGTTGAGCTGCGCGATTTCCGGCAACTCAGGGAAGTCCTGATTCGGATCCTGAGGATGAATGAACGGATACTCGGCGGCCTTCACCCACGGCTGCGACCCCAGCGGCAGGCGGTAGCCCAGCGGCGAATCCCCCGGCACCAGTCGGCAATGTTCGTCACGCAGGTACCAGCGCCCGCTCTGCCATTGATCGCCTTTGGCGGTGCGCGCCAGCGGCAACACCTGACCGATTACCTTGTTCAGGCCCTGACTGAAGACCTTGCGCAGGCGTGCGCGCTCCAGCGGTTCCTCAAGACGTGAGTCTTCGGCGCTGACATTGCTCGGCAACGTGCCCTCGCGCCAGAGGTAGTAGAAATTGTCTTCGTAGGCCGGGAAGACAAAACGTGTAGGCAATTTCAGGCGCTCGGCGACACTGGCGAGGAAGCGTCCGGCCAGCTCGCCATCCGCTCCGTAGTCCTGCTGCTCATCGGCAATCAGTGCGTTGTTGTGCCAGATCGGCACACCGTCGCGACGCCAATAGCAATTGAGCGACCAGCGCGGCAGTTGCTCGCCGGGATACCACTTGCCCTGGCCGAAATGCACCAGACCTTGCGGCGCGTAATGCGTGCGCATGCGCTGGAACAGTTCAGCGGAAAGTCGCCGCTTGGCCGGCCCCAGCGCGGCGGTGTTCCACTCGGCGCCATCCGGGTCATCGATGGAAACGAAGGTCGGCTCGCCGCCCATGGTCAGGCGCACGTCATCCGCCAGCAGATCGGCATCGATCTGCCGGCCCAGCGCCTGAATCGCCAGCCATTGCTCATCGGTGTAGGGCTTGGTGACGCGCGGCGCCTCCCAGATCCGTTCCACTGACATTTCATGGCTGAACTCACATTCGCATGGCTCGACCAAGCCACTGATCGGTGCCGCCGAGGACGGATCGGGACTACACGCCAACGGGATATGCCCTTCGCCGGCGAACAGCCCGGACGTGGCGTCCAGGCCGATCCAGCCAGCGCCAGGCAAATACACCTCGCACCAGGCGTGCAGGTCAGTGAAATCGACTTCAGTGCCGGACGGGCCATCGAGGCTTTTCACGTCGGCGGTCAGTTGAATCAGATAACCGGAGACAAACCGCGCGGCCAACCCGAGGTTGCGCAGCAGTTGCACCAGCAACCATGCCGAATCGCGGCATGAACCGGAGGCGTGCTCAAGGGTGCGTTCCGGGGTCTGCACGCCCGGTTCCATGCGAATCAGGTAGCCGATGTCTTCGCTCAAGCGCTGGTTGAGCGCCACAAGGAAGTCCACCGCCGGCAGCGGCGTGCGGTCGATGGCGTCCAGATAGGCTTTGAATTTCGGCGTCAGCGGCAGGGTTTCGAGGTACGGCGCCAGTTCTTTGCGCTCATCGGCGGCGTAGGAGAAAGGGATTTTCTCGGCGTAGGGTTCGAGGAAGAAGTCGAACGGGTTGAACACCGCCATTTCGGCGAGCAGATCGACCTCGATGCGCAACTCATTGGTTTTCTCGGGAAACACCAATCGCGCGAGGTAGTTGCCCTGCGGGTCTTGCTGCCAGTTGATGAAATGCTGCTCGGGCGAGACTTTCAGGGCATACGACAGAATCCGCGTGCGGCTGTGGGCAGCCGGGCGCAGACGTACGATCTGCGGGCCGAGTTCGACAGCGCGGTCATAGCGGTAATGCGTGACGTGATGCAATGCGACATGAATCGACACGGCGTGCCTCCTGCGAGCCTAAGCGTATTCGAAAGCGCGCAAGACTTATGCCATGCAGAGGCTTGGGCGCTTTCCCGGAATGCTTAGGGCAGTACAGCACCAAAATCGGGCGATGCGGGGAAATGGTTTGGGCTGATTGCACGTAAATGTTGCGAAGAGCCCCTCACCCTAACCCTCCCGAAACGTCGGACCGCCCGTATGGAGAGGGGACTGACCGAGTTGACTAAGCGAGCTACACCGACCTGAAGGTCTTGAGTCGAACTCAAATCTTGAAAAGCATGGAGATCTGCTCCCTTCCCCCTCGCCCCTCATGGGAGAGAGGGCTGGGGTGAGGGGGATGGATCTCCCGGACAACCCAATATCCATCCCCGGAAATGCAGAACGCCAACCCGACGGTTGGCGTTCTGTTCAGCTCAAGTGATGTTTAGCGCGGTACGACCGGCTTGCGGGTCGGCTTCGGCCCTTTGCCTTTCGCGGCGTCTTTGCGCTCTTTCGCAGCCTGCTGGTTACGGGCAAACGCCGCCGCCTTGGCCTGCTCCCGCTTGTCCCAAGGGTTACCACCATCACTGGCACGCGGCGGCAAGCCAGTGTGCTGGGTGAGAATCTTGGTGGTCTTCTCTTTACCGTCCTTCGCCACTTTATGGCTGCCGGCCGGTGTCGAGTTCTTGCGACGGGCGCTCTGGTAGCTGTCGGTCGCCGGTTGATGGGTCGGGATCAACTGATCCTTGCCCGAACCGATCAGGTCGCCACGGCCCATGCGGATCAGCGCTTCACGCAGCATCGGCCAGCCTTTCGGGTCGTGATAACGCAAGAACGCCTTGTGCAGACGACGCTGCTCTTCGCTCTTGACGATGGTCACGCCGTCGCTCTTGTAGGTGACCTTGCGCAGCGGGTTCTTGCCCGAGTGGTACATCGCGGTGGCGGTGGCCATCGGCGACGGGTAGAACGCCTGCACCTGGTCGGCGCGGAAGCCGTTGCCCTTGAGCCACAGAGCCAGGTTCATCATGTCTTCGTCGGTGGTGCCCGGGTGGGCGGCGATGAAGTACGGAATCAGGTACTGCTCTTTGCCCGCTTCCTTGGTGTACTTCTCGAACATGCGCTTGAACTTGTCATAGCTGCCGATGCCCGGTTTCATCATCTGGTTGAGCGGACCTTCCTCGGTGTGTTCCGGGGCGATCTTCAGGTAACCACCGACGTGGTGGGTCACCAGCTCTTTGACGTACTCCGGTGACTCGACCGCGAGGTCGTAGCGCAGGCCGGAGGCGATCAGGATTTTCTTCACACCCGGCAAGGCACGAGCGCTGCGGTACAGCTGAATCAGCGACGAGTGGTCGGTATTCAGGTTCGGGCAGATGCCCGGGAACACGCAGGACGGCTTGCGGCACGCGGATTCGATTTCCGGTGTCTTGCAGGCGATGCGGTACATGTTCGCGGTCGGGCCGCCGAGGTCGGAAATGACCCCGGTGAAACCTGGCACCTTGTCGCGGATCTCTTCGATTTCGCGAATGATCGACTCTTCGGAACGGTTCTGAATGATCCGGCCTTCGTGCTCAGTGATCGAGCAGAAGGTGCAGCCACCGAAGCAGCCACGCATGATGTTCACCGAGAAACGGATCATGTCGTAGGCCGGGATCTTCTCCTTGCCGTACGCCGGGTGCGGGACACGGGCGTAAGGCATGCCGAACACGTAGTCCATTTCTTCAGTGGTCATCGGAATCGGCGGCGGGTTGAACCAGACGTCGACTTCACCGTGCTTCTGCACCAGCGCACGGGCGTTGCCCGGGTTGGTTTCGAGGTGCAGCACGCGGTTGGCGTGGGCATACAGAACGGCGTCGCCGCGCACCTTTTCTACCGATGGCAGGCGAATCACGGTCTTGTCACGGGTCATGCGCGGGCTGGCCAGGATCTGTACGACCTTGGCTTCCTGCGGATCGTCGACCGGACCTTTTTCCTGCTCGATGGCGCAGGCCTGGGTGTCCTGGGTGTTCACGTACGGGTTGATGATCTTGTCGACCTTGCCCGGACGGTCGATACGCGTCGAGTCGACTTCGTACCAGTCTTTCGGCGTATCGCGACGGATGAACGCGGTGCCGCGCACGTCGGTGATGTCTTCGATCTTGTGCCCGTAGGACAGGCGCTGGGCGACTTCGACGATCGCGCGCTCGGCGTTGCCGTACAGCAGAATGTCGGCGCTGGCGTCGATCAGGATCGAGTTACGCACGCGATCCTGCCAGTAGTCGTAGTGGGCAATGCGGCGCAGGGACGCTTCGATGCCGCCGAGCACGATCGGCACGTGCTTGTAGGCTTCTTTGCAGCGCTGGCTGTAGACCAGGCTCGCGCGGTCCGGACGCTTGCCGGCCATGCCGCCGGGCGTATAGGCGTCGTCGGAACGGATTTTCTTGTCCGCGGTGTAGCGATTGATCATCGAGTCCATGTTGCCCGCAGCAACCCCGAAGAACAGGTTCGGCTCGCCGAGCTTCATGAAGTCGTCTTTGGACTGCCAGTTCGGCTGGGCAATGATCCCGACACGGAAGCCCTGGGACTCCAGCAGCCGGCCAATGATCGCCATGCCAAACGACGGGTGATCGACGTAGGCATCACCGGTAACAATGATGATGTCGCACGAATCCCAGCCAAGCTGATCCATCTCCTCCCTGCTCATCGGCAGGAATGGCGCTGGCCCGAAACATTCGGCCCAATATTTTGGATAGTCAAATAACGGCTTGGCTGCTTGCATGTCGACGACCGGTGTTGAAGTGAAAATTCGCGGGCGCGGAATATAGCACAAAAAATAACCAATTCCGACGGCAATGGTCGGTTTCTCTTACAACCCGCGTCGAGCCTGCCCGATACCCCGTAACAGGCAAAAAGATCATCGTTCAAACTTAACGTTCATCAGTCCGGTGCCTGCGCCGACTGATGTGGCAACCCTTCAAGGATGAAGCAATGTCACCCAAACAGCCCGCCAAGGGCAGCATCAAAGTCAAGCCCCCCACCAGCCCGGATGCGCCGCAGCAAGGCAATACCGGGCGAGCGCCACGGACGGGGCCTGAACCGTCCCTGCCTGTCCCCTCTGCAACGCGTCCGGGCGGCACTCACGGCACTGCCAGCCCTGAGGTAACAAGACCGTCTCCCGTCGTCATCACGCACACAGCAACCGCCTCGGTGAAAACGGGCGCAACGGGAGCAAAATCGCTGGAGAGTTACCGTATCCCCGCACCTGACCGTTTGCCCCAGGCCAATACCGAGGGCTTGAGGCTGTACAAGGGCCGCGAATACGTCGATGTCGCGCACGGCAGCATCGTGATGGTCGGGGTCGATCCGCAGACCGGCCTCTACCGCGCCCAACTCGCGGCCGAGCGGGTTGCCAGTGGTCCGCTACTGCTGCGCGACGCCGACAGTGGTCTGTGGCATTCGCTCAAGGACGGTGACGCCGTGACCTTGATTGACACTCACCTGCAGACGTTGCGCACGGATCTCGAACTCACACGCGCCAAGGCCGACAGCGACGGGTTATTGCGCCACGAGGGCCGACTGTACCTGTCCCTGCACAACCACGTTTATCAGGTCATACACGATGTGAGTGCCTCTACGGCGACACAAAAAGCGTGGCGTATCGTCAACCCGAAAGATCCCGTGGCAACCGATATCGCCAATATCTACCGCGCCAGCCGCAGCGGCGAAACGCGGACTGTGCGGCGCGATGAGGGCAATCGCTGGGTTTATCATTTGCCAGAGCTGAAGAGCGGCATCACGGATGCAGAGGCGGCCGGGTTAAGCATCGACACTTTGAGGCTGATGTATCTGCCTTTTCAGAAAGCACACGCAGAGTTGGAGAACTCGACTGCGCTTCATAACGATCTCTGGGCTGATATCAAAAAATTGCCGGAGGGCAGTGCAGAGAAAAACCTGAAACTGCTCAACCTTGAGGTGAATCTGCTCAAGCATGTTCACAAGCAAGCAGATTTCGTGGAGTCACTTATTCTCAACAAGAACTGGCTGATCCGCGCAAAAGCAAAAGGGCTGTTCAAACAGGAATTGCGCACCTTCCGGATAGAACGTGCGGAGTTTCTGAATCGACTCATGGCGACCATGGACCTGAGGTTCAAGCCTACGAGCGCCAAAGTCGACGCCGACAGTTGCAGGAAGATGATCCCCCACCTGAACAAGAAGCTGAGGTTTATCCAAGAGCGGGAAGTGGTGTTGGCAGAAATCAAAAAAGCCGATCCAGGAGCGGAACCGATACTTGAAAAAATCAGACAGCAAGTGCCGTCGGCCGAGCGTATCGACTTCAACAAACTGACGCTCTATATACACCTGTTTGCGGGCGCGCCCGACCATTCGCCCAACGCCACGATGCCCTCGCTTTCCTCGGTTGATCTGGTCACCAGCGACCTGAACAAGATTCCGCAGCACCACCAGCCGATGGCACTGCTCTTGAGCCTTGATCAGATAAGGTCGGACAAGTCTCGATTTGAAGCGCTACTGACCACTGATATCGACACTGCCAGGGCCGAGTACCTGAGGGAAGCCCTCACCTTGATCGACCCACTCGAACAGCGAATCGAAAACAGACTGAGCGACATTCTGGAATCGATTGGTCGCGACCGCGAACTGCCAAACATTGACCACGATATCGATTTCGATTTCCTTCCGCCGCAACCAGACACCTCCGAAAATGCACGCCCCGTGCCGCCCAGAAAAATTTTCCGGATCCGTCAACACGGAACTTATCGGGTAATGGTCGGGGACATGGAAACGACCCAGGATGGCAACATCATCGTCAAGGTCCAGGACCCGTTGCGTCCCGATTCGCCATCCCGCTACGAAAAAAGACAAGGTGAATGGCTGCCAGTGAGCCCGCCCATCACCAGTACACCCAGACCACAGCTGGTCGCCGAGGCTAACCGGTTACTGGCCGACGTCGAACAACACGTTGCCAAGGCCAGGGTGGACGAGGCGAGAAAAACCAATCCGACCGATATTGTCGAAGACCTGAGTAAAGAGACTGAACGACTGAACGAGCAGGCAAGGCGCCTGGAAAGCCATGAAGACGCGGACACCGAAATCCTCGACCTGGCTGCGCGTTTGCGAAGCGCTGGCGGGTCACTGGACGCGCATGGCCAAAGTGTTCTGGTGCGCATGTACAAGAACAGGGAGGTGCTCGACATCATGCGCTTGAACTATCTGATGGATGCCGACGAAGTCAGCGTGAGCAAAACCGTTGATCGCAAGCCATCGGGCAAAGGCAAGGGCAAGTCGTTTCTCGACGTTTATTCGATCACTGATCGCGCCGATGACGCACCGTTATGGGAGGCACACTTCCACTATGACCAGCACAACGCCGCGCCACTGAGTTTCACCACAAGAGGCGGCCACCTCAAAACCCTCGAACAGAGCCGACGCGGTATCGAGTCTCAGCGCCGCGATGAACAGGCTGGCTTGCCGCACGTGGCCATCTGGCGCCAGACCTTCGATGGCAAGACCGCGAGCAAGATTTTTGCACTGGCCAGCGAGGCTGGCGTGCCTTCCAGGCCTGAGTAAAGGACTCAGGGCCATACGATCAATCAGGCAATGACGCCGCCCCTGCCATCAGCTCCCGTTCAGGCGAACTGATGCGCAAACCCGCAAGGATAGAAAGACATGCCCGTTAAATCGCCCCCCAGAGGCAACAATTCCGGCAATCCCCCGGTTCGCCAAAACACTGTGCCAGACGTGGACACCCCGCGCCTCGACCTGCCACCGCGCACACATTTAGAGGTCTCGATACCCGGTGGGCAACCACCACGACCGGGCCGCTTACCAACGCCAGCCGATATCGACGCGATCGAGCCGGCTCCGAGCATCACCATTCATCGACCCGCGTTGCCGATTGAAAATCCGCGTGCGGCTAGCCAGTCCCTGGAACATTACTGGGTGCCTGCGGCCAGCGGTTTGTCGGATCGCAACGCTGACGGTTTGAGAACCCACAAAGGCCGCCAATATGCCGATGTACCTGGCGGCATCGTGCTGGTCGGCAAAGATGCGCAAACAGGACTGTATCGGGCCAGACTGCCCAGCGAATCCAGTCCCTCGGGACCCGTGTTGCTGCGTGATTCCAGCGCGGGACTCTGGCATGAGCTGGAACACTTCGAGCCGATCGGTGTGCCATTGTCGAGCAGCCGCCTGGAAGCTTTCCGCACGCCACTGGATTTCAGCGGCATTCAAAGGGGCAGCGATGGCCTTCACCGGCTCAACGGTAAACTCTATGCGGTGATCGACAACCACAGTTATCAGGTTCTGCACGACACCGACGCCTCGACCCCGTCGACAACGGTGATGCGTATCGTCCGTGCGCAAGATCCGGTGGCCAGCGACAGCACCAATACCTATATCGCTACACGCCCCGGGCGCTCGGAGCCGATCATTTACGATGCTCGCGAAGGCTGGCTGGGAACGGCGGTCGGCGGTGCCGGCGGGATGTTCCGCAGCGAGCCAGGCAGCCCCGCGCATCCTGGCCTGCTGCAACGGTTTGCCAGCGCGATCAATCATTTGCGCACGCCAGAGTCCCGCGCTCGAAAGCTCTTCCCGGCCCTCGACAGCGAGGAGATCACCCGGCTTCTGCATTCGCACGGGGATGACGTCCGCGGCTATCTGACCCAACGCGAGGCCAGTTACAGGGCGCTCAAGGCGGATCTCGCTTCCTGGATCAGGAAGACATCCTCGCAGGCCCCCAACGAAGCTGCGCATCCCGCGGTGGAGCGTGCTGTCGAAGAAATAAAACGTTGCTGGAAACGGCAGACGGGAACGACGCTGAAACTTGATTTGGGAGAGGCAATCCTTGCGCCGCTGACGGCTGATTTCAGCCATGTAAGAACTCTGGAGCTGAAAGCGGTCGCCTGGTCGGACACCGCCGATACCTTCCTTGGCAGTTTTCCCAACCTCGAGAAACTGTCGGTGACTCACTCCACCCTGGATAAGTTGCCGCCCGATATCGCGCCGATGACCGTTCTCAAGGCTCTGGAGCTGAGCTCGAACCGAATCCAGCTCAATGAGCAGGCAGCAGTAAAACTGGGCGCACTCAAGCAGCTTGAACACCTCGACCTGTCGAGCAACCCGCTTGGCAGAATCCCGGACTTTCGCGGCATGTCGCAACTTCGGTCATTGAACCTGAGCAACACCGGACTGGATCACTGGCCCAGCGGTTTACGCGATCAGGTGGCACTGGACGTGGTCGACTTGCGCCATAACCAACTGCGCGAAATTCCACAGCCGATCCTTGACCCGTCAAACAATGAACTACTGGCGATTGCCCGTATCAACTCAGTCACCCTGATTGAAGGCAACCCCTTCCCGACCGGTTACTGGCGAACGCTTGAGGTTTATTGGCGCCGCGTAGTGGCCGACTATCCGGCGATGCGCACGGGCTCCCGCGCAGACGCATTCAGACTGGATGGCGACATTCCCGAAGTGGCGATGGTGCGGCGTATGTATCCAGACAAGAATCCGCAAGCCGCCAGGGAATATTTGCTCGCCCTGGGGGATGGCGCCGAAGAACAGATCGCGCGACGCATTGCCGGCTTCGAGCTACTGGAAACGCAACTGCAGGCCTACATCGCCGACAGTCAACCCGGACCGGCCCACGCCGTGGGCCCTGAAAGAGTCAACGCTACCCGCCTGGCAAGAATCATCAAAGGCTGCTGGCTGGGCGATTCGGACGGCGAACTGAAACTGCCAGCGCTGTACGGTCCATTACCCCTGCTGACCGTGGATTTCAGTCACATCAAATCCCTCAGTCTCGACTCGGTAATCTGGTCGGACACCGCCAATACGCTTCTGTCCAATTGCCCCAATCTGGAAAGCCTGACCATCGTTAACTCCGGCATCGATAAACTGCCGCAAAAAATCGCCGAGATGGACAAACTCAACTATCTGGATCTGAGTTCAAACCAGATAAAACTGGATGAACAAAGCGCTTTGGCACTCGGTGCATTGCACCAGTTGAAACAGATCGATCTGTCCAACAATCAACTGCGGGCAGTGCCCGACTTCAGCGCCATGTCCGGGTTGCAGGCATTGAACCTGAAAAACACGGGCCTCAGTCAGTGGCCTGCCGGGCTGCTCGACAAAACCGCTTTGAACCACCTGGACCTGCGCGACAATCGCTTGAGCGAGGTTCCCCAGGCCAATCTCAACCCGACACCCGAAACACTGGCTGTCGTCGCGCGGATCAACAATGTCACGCGCCTTGAAGGCAACGACTTCCCCTCCGCGTACTGGCGAAAATTCGACGGCTACTGGCGACGCCTTAAACAGTCTCACCCCGAGCTGATGGAGCCGGCCCATCCCGCCGTATTCGATAGCGAAGACTCCAGGGCGCAGCGTTATCGAAACCTGTTCCCGAGCAAAACCATCAAGGAGTGCAGGGAGTTCATCTGGAATCATGACAAAGGCACCGTGGCACCACGCTTGCTCGCACTGGAACAAGAATTCGATCTTCTGAAAACCCAGCTCGACGACTGGGTCTTTTCCGGGGGCGGCAACCGCCTGCGTTACGTGCGTGCCAATCAGCTGCAAATCAACGCCACCACCCGTAATGACCGCACTGCAGCGCGGGATCGGATCATCAGTTGCTGGCGCCGCGAGACGGCGCAAAAACATGCTTTCGACGGCACACCGATCGGTCTGGAACTGGACTTGAGCGGCCTGACCTTGCCGACCCTGCCGGATCTGAGCATCGACTTCAGCCATGTGGGTTCACTCAGATTGAGCGGCATGAACCTGACGGAGTCACCGGAAGGCTTCCTTACCCGTTTTCGTCATGTGCGCTGGCTGGACATGTCGAACAATCGCCTCAGGGACTTGCCCCCGGCTGTAGGAGAAATGCACGGGATGACGCGCCTCTTCCTGCAGCACAACCAACTTGAACTCAATGCAGAAACGGCGCGGATACTGGCCGGACGCACAACGCTCAGAGCACTCTGGATCGACAACAATCCCCAGCTCGGTGTGATCCCGGATTTCAGTCTGATCACCGATATGCGCGAGGTCACCTTGGCGAACACCGGCATCACGCAGTGGCCAACCGGGCTGTTTGATCAACCCCTGCTGACCCGGATCGATCTGAGCAACAATCAGATCACCACGATTCCTGACTTTGTCACTGCTCCGTCCCCGGAGCGCCTGGCGCATTCGGTCCAGGTGAACAGTGGCACGTTACTGACGAATAATCCGATTACCGATGAGACGCGGATACAAATGGGCGTCTATCGCAGGCAACTGGACGAAGCCCAAACCGGGCTTCACAACAGATCCAACCTGTTCACAACGTCATTGCCCTTGGCACAACGCCCCAGTGCAAGGGCAGCCGCGGCCCCTGCCCCGATCTGGACCACCGGACTACCCGCTGATCAAGCGATCGCCAGAAACACTCAATGGCGCACGTTGCGCGAGCAGCAAGGCTCGGACGGCTTCTTCAACATCCTCGCGAGCCGTGCGCACCATGCCGACTTCCGGCGCCAGGTCTGGGACGTGATCGATGTCATCAGCCAGGACAATCCACAGTCGCGAACCTTGCGTCGAGAACTGTTCGATCGCGCGTGCGAAGCCGGCTGCACTGACCTTGCCGCAGCCACCTTCACCGATCTGCAGGTCCTGGCCATGACTCACAAGGCGCGCATACAGGCCAGGCTGGATATGAATGGCACCCCCTTGGTGGCGCTGTCCAAAGGATTGTTCCGGCTAAAACAGGTCGACGACATCGCGGCGGCAGAGATCGCTTCAAGCAGGGCAATCATTGACGATCCGGCAACCTCCCGGGAGCTGCGAAACAGCCACAACCTGCGCATACGCGATCCCCATGAAATGACCATGGCCTACCGCTTTGGTCTCAGGGATCGGCTGCAATTGCCGTTTCAGCCACAGACACTCTCGTTTATCGGCATGGCCGGCGTTACCCCGGCAATGCTGGATGCGGCATATCGCAAAGTCTTGACGCTGAATGGTTCGCCTGAAGAGTTTCAGGCATTGGTGTCGATGAATTTCTGGCAGGACTTCATCATTCACAAATACCAGGCGCAATTCGATGCGAGTCGCCAGCCGTTCCAGGATCGCCAGGAAATTCTCGACAGCCAGTCATCACAAAGACTGCTGAGCGAAGCTCAATACAAATCGCAAACCGATGACGTAACGGCGCAGTTGGCGATTGTCGAAGCGACATTGATCCAGACGCTGACGCGGCAGGAATTGCAGCCTCGAACAACAATCGAGGCGCCTCCTGCCAACGTCACGCCTGCGCAGGAAACTCCGGGATCGAGTGGCGCGACGTTGTAATCGATACAGCGTCGCAGCAGGCCGATGAACTTCGGCCTGCTGTCACTCGTCGTCGTCGAAGTTGTAACTGCCCGGCGCGAGGTTTTCGAAGCGCGTGTATTTGCCAATAAAGGCCAGACGGATAAAACCGATCGGGCCGTTACGCTGCTTGCCGATGATGATTTCGGCGATGCCTTTGTGCTCGGTTTCCGGGTGATAGACCTCGTCGCGGTACACGAACATGATCACGTCGGCGTCCTGCTCGATCGCTCCGGATTCGCGCAAGTCGGAGTTCACCGGGCGCTTGTTGGGACGCTGTTCGAGGGAACGGTTGAGCTGCGACAGCGCCACCACCGGGCAGTTGAATTCCTTGGCCAGCGCTTTCAGGGATCGCGAGATTTCGGAAATTTCGTTGGTGCGGTTGTCACCGCTGGAACCGGGGATCTGCATCAATTGCAGGTAGTCGATCATGATCAGGCCGACGTCACCGTGTTCACGCACCAGACGTCGGGTCCGCGCACGCATTTCCGACGGACTGATGCCGGCAGTGTCATCGATGAACAGCTTGCGGTCGTTGAGCAGGTTGACCGCCGAAGTCAGGCGCGGCCAGTCATCGTCTTCCAGTTGGCCAGAACGCACCTTGGTCTGGTCGATGCGGCCCAGCGAGGAGAGCATACGCATGATCAGCGATTCGCCTGGCATCTCGAGGGAGTACACCAGAACCGCTTTCTCGCTGCGCAACACGGCGTTTTCCACCAGGTTCATTGCGAAGGTGGTTTTACCCATCGACGGACGGCCGGCGACGATGATCAAGTCGGACGGCTGCAGGCCGCTGGTCTTCTCATCGAGGTCGGTGTAGCCGGTGGACAGGCCGGTAATGGCGTTGTCGGTGTTGAACAGGGTGTCGATGCGATCAATGGCCTTGGTCAGCAAGTCATTCACACCTACCGGGCCGCCGGTTTTTGGCCGGGCCTCGGCAATCTGGAAGATCTGGCGTTCGGCTTCGTCGAGAATCTCGGCGGCGGTGCGGCCTTCCGGGTTGAAGGCGCTATCGGCGATTTCGGTGCTGATGCCGATCAGCTGGCGCAATGTCGCTCGCTCACGAACGATCTGCGCATAGGCCTTGATGTTGGCGACGGACGGCGTGTTTTTCGCCAGTTCACCGAGGTAACCGAGGCCACCGACCTGCGAGGTCTGGCCTTCCTTGTCCAGTTGTTCAGACAGGGTCACGACGTCGATCGGCATGTTCTGATCGGCCAGTTTGGCGATCGCACGGAAAATCAGACGGTGGTCATGTCGATAAAAATCGCCGTCGGAGACTTGATCGAGCACGCGTTCCCAGGCGTTGTTGTCCAGCATCAGACCACCGAGTACAGCCTGTTCGGCCTCGATGGAATGCGGCGGCACCTTCAGGGCGGCGGTTTGCAGATCGTATTGCTCGGGAGCGGAGATATCGTTCATGGCCACTTGTGTAATTTGGAAAAACAGGGAATTCAGAAAGACAAAGGGCACGACCTGTAAACAGGATCGTGCCCGATGTTAACCGTCTGACGGACAAGCCGCCAGCCGATCAGGTGTTACTTAAGCTGCTACCACGACAACGCGTACGGTGGCTTCAACTTCGGCGTGCAGGTGCACAGCCACGTCGAATTCACCCACGTTGCGGATGGTGCCGTTCGGCAGACGAACTTCGCTTTTCGCAACTTCAACGCCGGAGGCGGTCAGTGCGTCAGCGATGTCGTGAGTACCGATCGAACCGAACAGCTTGCCTTCGTCGCCAGCGGTGGCAGTGATGGTCACTTCCAGCTCGGCCAGTTGGGCAGCACGGCTTTCAGCCGATGCTTTACGGTCTGCGGCAGCTTTTTCCAGCTCAGCACGACGCTCTTCAAACGCAGCCAGGTTGGCAGCAGTTGCAGCGGTAGCTTTGCCGAAAGGCAGCAGGTAGTTACGGCCGTAACCGGCCTTAACGTTTACTTTGTCGCCCAGGTTGCCCAGGTTGGCGATTTTTTCCAGAAGGATCAGTTGCATGTGGAAATCCTCTTAACTTTTAACCTTCACCGTTCGCGTTATCGGTGTCTTTCGACACGTGACGACCGCGAAAATCAATCAGGCTGTCGACAATGGCCAGGACCACGAGCAACGGATAGATCAGCTGCATGAACAACAGCAGCGTGACGTACAACCCCACCAGCCAGAAACCGGCCAGTCGCTTCTGCCCGACCAGCCCGTGAATCAGGGCAAGTCCGGCGAACACCAGCGGTACACTGCACAACGGCGTCAACATGGCCATCTGTGCACCGAGATTCGGGCCCAGAAGCATCAACGCCAGCAGCAACATCGCCGGCCCCAGCGGGATCCGGATGGCGCGAAACTCGCGACCAAAACCACCCGGGTTGTACAACAACGCCTGCCAATGCCGCCCGACAATCAGGCTCAGCACGCTGACGATCTGCAACAGCGCCGCAATCAGTCCGGTCAGGACCGGTGCAATCAGGGACGCGAAACGCGCTTGCTCATCGACCGACAATTGCTTGTAGGTTTCACCGAGAAGCGCCGGCATGACCTTTATCAAGGCCTGCGCGAGCATCTCGATCTGGGCCGCAAACGCTGCCCCGAGCACCACCGAAAACACCACTCCAATCACTACGCTGACCAGCAGCGTGCGGACCCAGGATTCACTTGCGCGCAAAACCAACGCAAGCCCCGAAGACCCCAGCAGCACCAGAAGTGCCCGTGGGTCATCGGCATACAGCCACCAGATCAACGCCGGCAGCAGCCCCAGAGACAGAACACCCAGGGCGTCCGTCAGTCCGCGCCGCAGCAGCACAAGGCTCCCCGCGGCAGCACCCAACCAATACAACAACGGCAATGTTGCACATCCGGCCACCACGAGAGTGGCCTGCATACGGCCTCGCATGATGAACTCAGCTAAGGCACGCATGCATTCAATCCTTTGCTACTTGTCGACTGCCCGGTCTCAGCGGCCGTGGCTGTCGGTGTAGGCCAGCAGGGCCAGGAAGCGGGCGCGCTTGATAGCGGTGGCCAGCTGACGCTGATAACGAGCTTTGGTACCAGTGATGCGGCTTGGAACGATTTTGCCGGTCTCGGATACGTAGGCTTTCAGAGTGTTGAGATCTTTGTAGTCGATCTCTTTCACGTCTTCAGCGGTGAAGCGGCAGAATTTACGACGACGGAAGAAACGTGCCATTTGATAGGCTCCTTAATAAGGTCCGTGGATTACTCGTCAGCGTTATCGCTGTTGTCGCTGTCATCACTATCGGTGCCTTCGGCGCCTTCGTGCTCAGGACGGTCGCGACGCTCACGGCGCTCACTGCGGTTTTCTTCAGCCTTGAGCATCTCGGACTGGCCAGTTACGGCTTCGTCGCGACGGATGACCAGGTTACGGATCACTGCATCGTTGTAGCGGAAGTTGTCTTCCAGCTCGGCCAGGGCCTTGCCAGTGCACTCAACGTTCAGCATCACGTAGTGAGCCTTGTGAACATTGTTGATTGCGTAGGCCAGTTGACGACGGCCCCAATCTTCCAGACGGTGGATTTTGCCGCCGTCTTCTTCGATCAGCTTGGTGTAACGCTCAACCATGCCGCCGACTTGCTCGCTTTGATCCGGGTGGACCAAAAAGATGATTTCGTAATGACGCATGAATGCTCCTTACGGGTTGTAGCCTGCCGCTCAAAAACGGTCAGACAAGGAGTGAATGACACTTATGGACTTGCTGGCGCGGGGCACATGCGTGCCTGCCGTCACAGCAAGGGGCGCAATTGTAGAGAAGGGACAGAGGAGGCGCAAGGCAATTGGTGATTATTTGAACAATCACTCAGTTATGCCACACCACAAAACACTGTGGGAGCGAGCTTGCTCGCGAATGCGGTTTGTCAGGCAACATTTACGTCGACTGACACGCCCTCTTCGCGAGCAAGCTCGCTCCCACATTTGAATCGTGTACGACTCAGGATTTCTTGGCAGTAGCCTTGGCTTTTGCACCGCGCTGACGCTGCGCTTCGAACAGGCACACGCCCGTCGCAACCGAGACGTTGAGGCTGCTGACGCTACCGGCCATCGGCAGCTTCACCAGATAGTCGCAGTGCTCGCGGGTCAGGCGACGCATGCCTTTGCCTTCAGCGCCCATGATCAGGATGGTCGGGCCAGTCAGATCCTGGTCGTAGATGCTGACCTCAGCCTCCCCCGCAGTACCGACAATCCACAGACCGCGCTGCTGAAGTTTTTCCAGGGTGCGAGCGAGGTTAGTCACGGCAACCAATGGAATCACTTCCGCCGCGCCGCAAGCGACTTTACGCACGACCGGCGTCAGGGTCGCCGACTTGTCTTTCGGCACGATCACCGCCAGCGCACCGGCCGCATCCGCCGAACGCAGGCAGGCGCCGAGGTTGTGCGGATCGGTCACACCGTCGAGCACCAGCAACAGCGGCGCACCTTCAGTGCGATCGAGCAGCTCGTCGAGCATGGCTTCGCCCCAGACCTGGCTCGGGCTTACTTCCGCGACCACGCCCTGGTGCACGCCTTCAACCCAAGCGTCCATTTCGCGACGCTCGGCCTGGCCGACCTGAACACGGTTTTCGTTGGCCAGCTCAACCAGGGTCTGCACGCGCGGATCGTTGCGGCTTTCCGCCAGCCAGATCTGCTTGACGCGTTTCGGGTGGTGACGCAGCAACGCTTCTACCGCGTGAACGCCGTAGATTTTTTCCAACTGACTCATGACTTCGCCTTCGGTTTACGTGCCCCGCCACTTTTGGCTGGAGCGGAGCCCGCTTTTGGCGGCCCCTTACGGTGTTTGCTCGGTTTCGCTGGCTTGCCGCCGGAGGCCTTTTCAGGCGCCGACCGTCCGGTCTTTCCCCCGGACGCCGCTTTACCACCGTTTTTAGCGTCGGAAAGCAGAGCCTTCTTCATTTCACGGCTTTTGCGCAGCTCGGCGTTTTTCGCCACGGCGTCGCTTGGGCGATAGGCTTCTGCCGCTTTTTCCTTGGCCGGACGACGGCTGGCGGATTTAGCCGGAGCCTTTTCTTCCGCAACCTTGGCCGCCGGAGCAGCGGTTTCAGCGCCACGTTTTTTGCGACCGATCGGTGCGCTGATGGTTTTTTCGGCCATCTCGAAGTCGATCTTGCGCTCGTCGAGGTCAACGCGCATGACGCGCACTTCAACGGTATCGCCAAGACGGAAGCTGCGACCGGTGCGCTCGCCCGCCAGGCGGTGATGCACAGGATCGAAGTGGTAGTAATCGCCCGGCAGCGCCGTGACGTGGACCAGACCTTCGACGTAGATATCGGTCAGCTCAACGAACAGGCCAAAACCGGTTACCGCTGTGATCACACCCGGGAACGACTCGCCCACGCGATCCTTCATGAACTCGCACTTGAGCCAGTTGACCACGTCGCGGGTCGCTTCGTCGGCACGGCGTTCGCTCATCGAGCACTGCTCGCCGAGCTGCTCCAGCGCCGCCTCGTCGTACGGATAGATGCGCGCCTTCGGAATGGT
Source organism: Pseudomonas sp. H1_D05 (assembly GCF_054682705.1). Classification (NCBI taxonomy): domain Bacteria; kingdom Pseudomonadati; phylum Pseudomonadota; class Gammaproteobacteria; order Pseudomonadales; family Pseudomonadaceae; genus Pseudomonas; species Pseudomonas sp. H1_D05. The sequence continues at coordinate 2,497,464 of NZ_CP162825.1, read as the reverse complement.
CATCGCCCCGGCACGGCGAACGTGCGGAGTGTCCTGTTTCGAATGGATCACGCTGCGGATCGCGCGGTGCGTCAGCAGGTCCGGGTAACGACGGATCGGCGAAGTGAAGTGGGTATAGGCTTCATAATTCAGGCCGAAGTGGCCCTGGTTGTCAGCGCTGTACACCGCTTGACTGAGCGAGCGCAGCATCACGGTCTGGATCAGGTGGAAATCCGGACGATCCTTGATGCTTGCCAGCAACGCCTGATAATCCTTCGGCGATGGACCGTCCTTGCCTTTGTGCAGGGACAGGCCGAGTTCGCCAAGGAAGGCACGGAGTTTTTCCAGACGCTCCGGTGGCGGGCCGTCGTGGACACGGTACAACGCAGGGATTTCGTGCTTCTTGAGGAATTCGGCGGTGGCCACGTTGGCCGCCAGCATGCATTCCTCGATCAGCTTGTGCGCGTCGTTACGGGTGGTCGGACGGATTTCGGCAATCTTGCGCTCGGAACCGAAGATGATCCGGGTTTCCTGGGTCTCGAAATCGATCGCGCCGCGCACGTGACGGGCAGCCAGCAACACTTTGTACAGCGAATAAAGCTGCTTGAGGTGCGGCACGACGTCGGTGTACTCACCACGCAGTTTGCGTGCTTCGGCCACTTTCGGCGTTTCCAGCATCGCGCTGACTTTGTTGTAGGTCAGACGCGCGTGGGAATGGATCACCGCTTCATAGAAGCAGTAGTCGGTCATTTCGCCGGACTTGGAGATGGTCATCTCGCAGACCATGGCCAGACGATCGACGTGCGGATTCAGCGAGCACAGGCCGTTGGACAGCTGCTCAGGCAGCATTGGCACCACGCGCTCAGGGAAGTACACCGAGTTGCCGCGCACCTGCGCTTCGTTGTCCGGGGCCGAGCCGATCTTCACGTAGCTGGAAACGTCAGCAATCGCCACGTACAACTTCCAGCCGCCGGAGAACAGGCGCAGCTTGCCCGGCTTGGCTTCGCAATAAACAGCATCGTCGAAGTCGCGGGCATCTTCACCGTCAATGGTGACGAACGGCAAATGGCGCAGGTCGACGCGCTTCTCTTTGTCTTTTTCTTCGACTTCCGGCTTGAGCTTGGCCGCTTCTTTCAGAACGGCTTCGGGCCAGACGTGCGGAATGTCGTAGGTGCGCAGAGCGACATCGATTTCCATGCCCGGCGCCATATAGTTGCCGACCACTTCAACCACGTCGCCTTGCGGCTGGAAGCGCGGCGTCGGCCAGTGGGTGATTTTCACCTCGACGAACTGACCGATCTGCGCGTTGGCGTTGCGGCCCGGGGTGACCAGCACTTCCTGCTGGATCTTCGGGTTGTCCGCGACGACGAAGCCGATGCCGCCTTCTTCAAAGTAGCGACCGACGATGGTTTCGTGAGCACGCGAGACCACTTCAACGATCACGCCTTCGCGGCGACCGCGACGGTCGAGACCGGACACACGCGCCAGCGCACGGTCGCCATCGAACACCAGACGCATTTGCGCGGGGCTCATGAACAGGTCGTCGCTGCCGTCGTCCGGCACCAGGAAGCCGAAACCGTCACGGTGACCGCTGATGCGACCGAGGATCAGGTCGAGTTTGTCGACCGGCGCATAAGTGCCGCGGCGGGTGTAGATCAGTTGGGCGTCGCGCTCCATGGCGCGAAGGCGGCGGCGCAGGGCTTCGATCTGGTCTTCTGTGGTCAGACCAAACTCTTCCACCAGTTGCTCGCGGGCAGCCGGCGAGCCCCGATCGGCGAGATGCGCCAGGATCAGTTCGCGGCTAGGAATAGGGTTTTCATATTTTTCCGCTTCACGAGCGGCCTCGGGATCGAGGGACTGCCAATCGGCCATTAGAGAGTTTTCACCTTGTCTATATGCGGGTTAGTTTGGCATAGGCGCCATGAAACGGGAAATTTCCGACTATATAAGGCCCTTATGAGGGTCTGTATCGTCGCTTGAAAGCCGTTTTGAACACCGCCGGTAAAAAAAATCATATTTTTTGCTGACAGGGGTTTACAGTTAAAAAGACGCTCCGTATAGTGCGCGCCATCGACGACGCACAAGCGTTAACGATACTGCCCAGATGGTGAAATTGGTAGACACGCCAGCTTCAGGTGCTGGTGACCTTACGGTCGTGGAAGTTCGAGTCTTCTTCTGGGCACCAATTTCGAGTTTGAGACTAGATCAGTTTCAAGGCTCACACAAAACCCGCGAAAGCGGGTTTTTTGCATTCTAAGCCCGGCTTTTCTTAAAACTGATTTATTAAAATTAAATCAGGGGTTTACAGATCAAAACGCGCTCCGTATAGTGCGCCACATCAACAGCGGCAACGCTAGCGATGATTGCCCAGATGGTGAAATTGGTAGACACGCCAGCTTCAGGTGCTGGTGACCTTACGGTCGTGGAAGTTCGAGTCTTCTTCTGGGCACCAATTCAAATTCAAGGTTACGACCTTGGATTTCACAAAAACCCGCGAAAGCGGTTTTTTGCGTTTCTGGCTTCCCGAAACCCCATCACCATTGCACCTATCAAAACGCCAGCCCCACCGCAAGGCGCACTTGAGAAACAATATCGTTTATCATTGTTGCAAGTTTTTGCAATGCGACAGTGAGGAACCCCGCGAATGACGTTTCGAAATACCCTGCGCCGAGGCCTGACCTTCACCTTCCTCGGCCTGGCGCTCGCCACTCCCCTCACCCAGGCTGCCGATGCGGTTTCCCTGACTCTCTATAACGGCCAGCACAAGGAAGTCGGCGACGCGATCGCCAAAGCCTTCGAAGCCAAGACCGGCATTCACGTCAACGTGCGCAAAGGCAGCAGCAATCAGCTCGCCAGCCAGATCATCGAAGAAGGCGACCGCTCCCCTGCCGACGTGATCTACACCGAAGAATCGCCACCGTTGAACAATCTCGGCGAACAAGGCCTGCTGGCCAAGGCCGATGACGCCACTTTGGCCGTGCTGCCGGAAAAATACGTCGCAGCTAACGGCACCTGGATTGGCGTGACGGCACGCGTTCGCGTGGTCGCTTACAACCCGAAACTGGTCGACGAAAAAGACCTGCCAAAATCAGTCCTGGATTTTGCCGATCCACAGTGGCAAGGCAAAGTCGGCTTCGTGCCAACCAGCGGCGCGTTTCAGGAACAAGCCGTGGCCATCATCAAAATGCACGGTCGCGAGGCCGCCGAAGAGTGGCTGACCGGCCTGCGCGCCTTCGGCAAGACCTACAGCAACAACATGGTTGCGCTCAAAGCCGTGGAAAACGGTGAAGTCGCCACCGTGCTGGTGAACAACTACTACTGGTTCGCCCTGCAGCGCGAGAAAGGCAAACTCGACTCGAAACTGCATTACTTCACCGGTGGCGACGTCGGTGGCTTGATCACCGTGTCGAGCGCTGCCGTGTTGAAATCCAGCAAACATCCAAAAGAAGCCCAGCAATTCCTCGCCTATATGGCCAGCGAAGAAGGTCAGCGCGTGATCACCCAGACCACCGCCGAATACCCGCTGCACAAAGGTATGGAATCGGATCGCGGGCTCAAGCCGTTCAGCGAACTGGAAGCGCCGAACGTGACCCCGGCCGATCTGGGCAATGCCGAAGAAGCGCTGGAGCTGGAACGCGAAGTTGGCTTGAACTGATGACCGCATCGTTATCCGCCCCCGCCGCGCGCGGGGGTTACGTACCAAAGCGCAAGCGGCCATCAATCTGGCTGGTGCTGCCGGTGTTGTTACTGGTAGTGCTGAGCCTGTTGCCGCTGGCCTATGTCGGGCTCAAGGCCTGGCAGGCCGGCTGGGCCGAGGCGTTGCACTTGTTGTGGCGCCCGTATGTGTTCGGCCTGTTGCGCAACACGTTGGCGTTGATGGTTGGCGTAACCCTCTCCTGCGGCGTGATTGGTCTGTCGCTGGCCTGGCTGCTGGAACGCAGCAATTTGCCAGGGCGTCGCCTATGGGGCGTGATCCTGTGCCTGCCGTTCGCGGTGCCGGCGTTTGTCAGCAGCTTCACCTGGGTTTCGCTGAGCGCGCAGTTCGAAGGGCTTGGCGGGGCGATTCTGGTGATGAGCCTGTCGAAGTATCCGTTGATCTTCCTGCCGGTGGCGGCAACTCTGCGCAATCTCGACCCCTCCCTTGAAGAGTCGGCGCGCACCCTTGGGCAGAATCGCTGGGGCGTATTTTTCCGCGTGACCCTGCCGCTGCTCTGGCCTTCGCTATTGGCCGGCTCGCTATTGATTGCCTTGCACATGCTGGTGGAGTTCGGCGCACTGTCGATCATCGGCCTGCAAACCTTCACCACGGCGATCTATCAGCAATTCGAACTGGAGTTCAGTAACGCCAACGCGGCGATGCTTTCCGCCGTGCTGCTGGCGCTGTGCCTGGTGTTGTTGTGGCTGGAGCTGCGCGTACGCGGCAAAGCTCGGCATGTGCGCACCGGACAAGGTGCCGCGCGCCAAGCTGAACAGGTTCGGCTAGGACCATGGGCTACGGTCGGTCAGCTGTATTGCCTGATGCTGGCAATTGTCGGCAGCGGGATTCCGCTGGGGATGTTGGCGTATTGGCTGGCGCTCGGTTCATCCGCAGCATTCCCGGTAGCAGCGATCACTGAAGCCCTGCTTTCTTCTCTGGCACTTTCTCTTGGCGGAGCTGCGCTGTGTCTGGTGCTGGCCGTGCCGGTCGGCTTGTTGGTGGTGCGTTACAAAGGTCAACTGGCGATCTGGGCCGAGCGCTTGCCGTATCTGCTGCATGCGCTGCCGGGCCTGGTGATTGCGCTGACGCTGGTGTATTTCGCCCTGCACTACGTGCCGGCGCTGTACCAGACTTCGGGGTTGCTGCTGATCGCTTATGCGCTGCTGTTTCTGCCATTGGCGCAGGCGCCGATTCGCACGGCACTGAACAAGGCGGCACCGCAACTGGAAGAGGCTGCGCGAACGCTGGGCGCCTCGTCGTTCACGGCGTTTTGCCGAGTGACGTTGCCGATCATCTTCCCGGCATTGGGCGCGGCGTTTGCGCTGGTGTTTCTGGATGCGATGAAGGAATTGACGGCGACGTTGCTACTGAGTCCGACCGGGCTCAATACGCTGGCAACGGAAGTGTGGGCGCATACTGCAAATGTCGAATTTGCGGCGGCGGCGCCTTATGCGGCGTTGTTGATTTTGGTGTCGGGGCTGCCGGTTTATTTACTGACGACCCGGATGTATCTGAGCCGCTGATACCGCTTTCGCGAGCAGACTCGCTCCCACATGTTGACCGAGTTCCATCAGAGGAACGCGATCTAATGTGGGAGCGAGCCTGCTCGCGAAGAGGCCCGCCCAGACAACCTCAAGCCCTGAACTGCCCCAGACTAGCCTTGAGCTGCGCTGCCAAACCATCCAGCACCTTGCCACTCGCAGTGGTCTCCACCACCGCCTGCGCTGCTTTCTCGGCCTGCGCATGAATTGTCTCGACGCGCCCACGCACAGCCTGCGCACCCTGCGCCTGATGCGCAGCAGCCTGCGTTGCCAAGCCAATCGCCGCATGCACCTGCTCGACCGAGACCTGTACCGACTGCTGCAAGCGCGCACTGTCACGCAACACCAGTAAACCTTCGCTGGCCTGACGCCCGGCCTGGCCGATCGCTTCGACCGCCTCACGAGCGCCCTGCTGCAATGCCACGATGTGCGCCTGAATATCGCCGGTGGAGCTTTGCGTCTTGCTCGCCAACGCACGCACCTCGTCGGCAACAACGGCGAATCCACGCCCGGTCTCGCCAGCACGTGCCGCTTCAATCGCCGCGTTGAGAGCCAGCAGATTGGTCTGCTCGGCAATCCCGTGAATCACCGTCAGCACCACCTCAATCTGCTCACTCTGCTGAGCCAGCCGCTCGATGACTTTCGCGCCGGTATCGACTTGCCCCGCCAGCGCCTCGATCAGGCTGCCGACCTTGGCGGACGTCCGGGTGTTTTCGTCGGTGGCCTGGCGAATATCCACAACCTGTTTCAAAGCCGCTTGCATCGCATGGCTTTCCGACTGCGCCTCATCAGCCATTTGCGACAGCGCGCGCAGACTCTCCGCCACTTCATCACGCTGCATGCCCGCCGCCGCATCGGCACCGGCATTGCGCAGCGTCATTGCGCCGATTTCGACGCCGGTACGCTGCGCGACATCGCCCGCTTCGCGCACGATTGGCTGCAACTTATCCACAAAGCGGTTGACCGCCGAGGCCATGTCGCCGATTTCGTCTTTGCTGTTGATCTGCACACGCTTGGTCAGGTCGCCCTCGCCCGCCGCCAGGTCATCCATCGCAGCGTTGAGCATTTTCAGGCGATTGACCACGCGATGGCCGAGCACCACGGCCAGTAACAGCAGCACGCCAAAACCGACCAACGCCAGGCCCATGCCGATCCGCCAACGCAGGGTGGCTGCCGCTTCTTGAACAGTATTGGCGGTATTGGCTTTCATCTCGACAGCGGTTGACTGCGCCGATTGCAGGCGCGCCTGCATGGCATTGGCACTGTCCGCTGCAGCGCCCTTGAGGCTGTCGCCGACCAGTTGATCACTGCTCGCGATCAGCGCTGAGAAGCGCTTGTCCAGTGCCGCCAGATCGGTTTCCACCGACGCCGTGGAAACGCCCATCAGCACCTTGCCGATTTCCACGCCATTGGGATTGATCGAGGCTTCAAGGTAGTAAACCGATGGATCGTTTTTCGCCGCATCCAGCACTTTATCCAGTGCACGCTCGCCCTGGCCCTTTTCCAGCAAGGCCTTGTTGATCGGGTTTTCGCGATTGAGATAGCGGGTCAGGTGCTGGCCGGTGGCGTCGTCGTAGACCACGAACAACACATTGGGATTGCGCTGGGCACGGCGGGCGAACTCGGACAGGGTCGGTACGTCGCTGTCCCACATGGCACGCGGGGCTACAGAGGCCAGTAACTGCGCCATGTCATTGGCCGAATCTTTCAGATCCTTTTCCAGCGTCGCACGCAGTTGCGCCTGCTCTTCTTTCAGGCGCGAAGACAGGCCGGCGGTAAGCCGCTGACGAGTACTGGCGGACAAGGCATCGAGGCTCGAGGTGACTTCACGCCCGGCCTGCTCCAGTTCACCGGAGAGCTTCTGGCTGTCGGCGCCGAGGCGCACCGCCAAGTCAGCTTCCAGCGCCGTGACGGTGCTCCGCGTCAGGGCAACGGCCACCAACACTTGCACCAAAAGGGCGATACCAAGGGTAACGAACACGGGGCGCAACAAACGGCTTTGTAACAGTGAGAGAACGGCCGACACTGTGAATACCTCTACTTCTGACGCCATTAATTTGATGGCACTCTTGTAGACAGATTCACAGCAAAGGTCATGCCGTCCAACAGGCATAAACGACAAAGGCCCCGATGAAGGGGCCTTTGTGTTTTTACATCAACGACTTATCAAGCAAACGGATGACGCAGAACGATGGTTTCGTTGCGGTCCGGGCCCGTCGAAATAATGTCGATCGGCGCGCCGATCAACTCTTCAACGCGTTTGATGTAGGCGCGAGCGTTAGCTGGCAGCTCTTCCAGGGTCTTGGCGCCCACGGTCGATTCAGTCCAGCCCGGCACTTCTTCGTACACAGGCTGCAGGCCTACGTAGCTGTCAGCGTCGGTCGGAGCAACGGCATTGCCTTCGGCGTCTTTATAGCCAACGCAGATGTTGATGGTTTCCAGACCGTCGAGTACGTCCAGCTTGGTCAGGCAGATACCCGAAATGCTGTTCACATCGATAGCGCGACGCAGGATAACGGCGTCGAACCAGCCACAACGACGGGCACGGCCGGTGGTCGCACCGAACTCGTGACCTTGTTTGGCCAGGTGAGCGCCGACGTCGTCGAACAGCTCAGTCGGGAATGGACCCGAACCGACACGAGTGGTGTAAGCCTTGGTGATGCCCAGGATGTAGTCGAGGAACATCGGGCCAACGCCGGAACCAGTCGCTACGCCACCGGCAGTGGTGTTGGAACTGGTCACGTACGGGTAGGTACCGTGGTCGATGTCGAGCAACGAACCCTGAGCGCCTTCGAACATGATGTCTTTGCCGGCGCGACGCAGGTCGTGCAACTCGGCAGTGACGTCGAGCATCAGCGGCTTCAGAAGCTCAGCGTACTCCTTGCACTCGGCCAGGGTTTTCTCGAACTCGATGGCTGGCTCTTTGTAGTAACCGACCAGCATGAAGTTGTGGTAATCCACCAGTTCACGCAGCTTGTCTTCGAAGCGCGGCATGTTCAGCAGGTCGCCAACACGCAGGCCACGACGAGCAACCTTGTCTTCGTAAGCCGGGCCGATGCCGCGACCGGTGGTACCGATCTTCAGCTCGCCACGGGCCTTTTCACGGGCCTGGTCCAGCGCCACATGGAAGGACAGGATCAGCGGGCAGGACGGGCTGATACGCAAACGCTCACGCACCGGTACGCCTTTCTCTTCCAGCTTGGTGATCTCGCGCAGCAGGGCGTCAGGTGCAACCACCACGCCGTTGCCGATCAGGCACTGCACGCCTTCGCGCAGCACGCCCGACGGGATCAGGTGCAGGACGGTTTTCTCGCCGTCGATCACCAGTGTGTGGCCAGCGTTGTGGCCACCTTGGTAGCGCACTACGGCGGCAGCATGTTCGGTCAGCAGATCAACGATCTTGCCTTTGCCCTCATCACCCCATTGGGTGCCCAGGACTACGACATTCTTACCCATAACACTTGTCCTCATTCGCGCAAACTTGGTGCCGGCGATGGCCGGCAGGAAAACTCAAGAAGCCAGTGGCGATACTTGCCAAAGCCCGTTCTGCTGAATCAATTGCCGGTCGCAGTCCGCATCACGGGCGGCGGCCAAAGGTTGCCCAGGCAAAGCCTGAACGACACGCTGACCCTCACTGCGCAACTGGCAAACCTGCTGCCAGAGTGCCGCATCCGTACTGTCAGGCATCCAGATACCGCCAGACGGTAGCTCGATCTCAGCACGCCCCAGGGTCACCAGGGTTTTCAAATCGGTGGAGAAGCCTGTCGCTGGACGGGCGCGGCCAAAATCCGCGCCGATGTCGTCGTAGCGACCGCCCTGAGCGATGGACTGGCCAACGCCCGGCACGAACACCGCGAACACCACACCGGTGTGGTAGTGGTAGCCACGCAGCTCGCCCAGGTCGAAGTACAACGGCAGGTCCGGGAAACGCGCCGAGAGGCGCTCGGCGATCGCCAGCAAATCTTCCAGTGCTGCCAGAACCGGCGCCGGCGCATTGGCCAGTCGTTCGCGGGCAGCGCTCAACACTTCACGCCCGCCACACAGATCAACCAGCGCACGCAGCATGCCGGACAAGTCGGCCGGCAAGCCTTCGGTCAAGGTAATGACCTCGTCGATGGCTTTGCGTTGCAGCGCATCGAACAACTGCTGTTCGACTTCACCGGACAGACCGGCGGCACGCGCCAGACCACGATAGATGCCGACATGACCAAGGTCCATGTGCACATCCGGCACATCGGCCAGTTGCAGCATGGCCAGCATCAGGCTGATCACTTCAACGTCGCTGCTCGGGCTGGCGTCGCCGTACAACTCGGCGCCCAACTGGATCGGGCTTCGCGAGGACGACAGTGCACGCGGCTGAGCATGCAGCACACTGCCGGCGTAGCACAGACGGCTCGGACCTTCGCGACGCAGGGTGTGCGCATCGATACGCGCCACTTGCGGCGTGATGTCGGCACGGAAACCCATCTGCCGGCCCGATTGCGGGTCGATGACCTTGAAGGTACGCAGATCCAGATCCTGGCCCGCGCCGGTCAGCAGGGATTCCAGGTACTCGATATGGGGAGTCACGACAAACTCGTAACCCCAGCTCTGGAACAGATCCAACACCTGACGACGCGCGACTTCAATGCGCGCCGCTTCCGGTGGCAGTACTTCTTCGATGCCATCTGGCAGCAGCCAGCGGTCTACCGTTGCCATTACGCCATTCCCCTTTGATCCGGGCGGCCAGCCTGCGGGCGAGCCTTGAGTGAAGCAGAAAATGACCGAACCGTTCAAAACGCACGCGCATGAACGACGCGGCGAAAGGCCTGTTACCGGCTTCGCCCATCACTTTCCTCGAAATACTCTCGGGCCATTCAACCCGATGCCTGCAACAAAAAACAGCAATCAAACGTGCAGACGCAAAAAAGCCGGGAATTTCCCGGCTGCCGCATCATACACACGTTTTCCCAAAGGATCACCCCGCCCGAGGTTTTAGCCGCCGGGCGGAATGATTCAGGTCAACGGCGTATCAAGGCTTGGCCTTTTCCAGGTAGTGGAAAAAGTCGCTGCTTGGGTCGAGGACCAATACGTCGGATTTGTTCGCGAAACTTTCACGGTAGGCGCGCAGGCTACGATAGAAACTGTAGAACTCCTGATCCTGACCGTAGGCCTTGGAGTAGATCGCAGCGGCCTGGGCATCACCATCACCGCGAACCTCTTCGGACTCACGATAGGCTTCAGCCAGCAGCACGCGGCGTTGACGATCGGCGTCGGCACGGATGCCTTCAGCCAGCTCGTTACCCTTGGCGCGGTGCTCGCGAGCTTCACGCTCACGCTCGGTGCTCATACGTTCGAACACACTGCGGTTTACTTCTTTCGGCAGATCGATGGCCTTGACCCGGACATCGACAACTTCGATACCCAGCTCTTTTTCCGCCATTTTGTTCAGCGAAGCAGTGATGTCAGCCATCAGTGCGTCACGCTCACCCGACACCACCTCGTGCAGGGTGCGCTTACCGAACTGGTCACGCAGACCGGATTCCAGACGACGGGACAGGCGCTCGTCGGCGATTTGCTTGAGGCCGGAAGTTGCGGTGTAGAAGCGCTCGGCATCCTTCACGCGCCACTTGGCATAGGCATCGACCATCACGGCTTTCTTTTCCAGGGTCAGGAAGCGCTGTGTCGGTGCATCCAGCGTCATCAGACGTGCGTCGAATTTACGCACCTGGTTAACGTAAGGCACTTTCACATGCAGGCCTGGCTGAACATCGGCCTGAACCACGCGACCGAATTGCAGCAGCACCGCACGCTCGGTCTGAGCCACGATGTAGAAGCAGTTCCAGCCCACCAGTACCACAACAACGCCAACGATCAGGGCGATCAGCGATTTATTGCTCATCAGCGGGTCTCCCTTGTGCGCGACTGCGGCAGGTCAGTGACATGCGGCGTGACGTCCGTGTTGTTGCTGGCGGCAGCCGAACCGGTGACCGGTGCATTGCTGCCCGAACTGTTCTGAATCATTTTGTCCAACGGCAGGTAAAGCAGGTTGCTCTGGCCGTTCTTGTTGCCGGTCACGAGTACCTTGCTGGTATTGCTGAAGACTTCCTGCATGGTGTCCAGGTACAGACGCTGGCGGGTAACCTCAGGTGCCTTGCGGTACTCGGCGACCAGCTTGGTAAAGCGATCGGCCTCACCCTTGGCGCGCGAGACCGTTTCGTCGCGATAACCGTTGGCATCCTCGAGGATGCGCTGGGCCTGACCACGGGCTTCCGGCACGACGCCGTTGGCGTAGGTTTCAGCCTGGTTGCGCGAACGCTGCTCGTCTTCACGGGCGCGGATCACGTCATCGAAGGCTTCCTGCACTTCACGCGGTGCCGCTGCGCTCTGTACGTTGACCTGAGTGACGGTGATACCGGTGCGATAGGTATCGAGGAAGCGTTGCAGACGCTCCTTGATTTCGCTGGCCATCAATTCACGACCTTCGGTCAGCACCTGGTCCATGGCGGTGGAACCCACCACGTGGCGCAAGGCACTGTCAGTCGCATGCTGCAGACTGATTTCCGGCTGATCGACGTTCAGCACGAAGTCCTGCAGGTTGCTGATCTTGTACTGCACGGTCAGCGGCACTTCGACGATGTTCTCGTCTTCGGTCAGCATCTGGCCCTGCTTGGTGTACGCACGCTCACGCGTGACGTTTTCCATGTACTTTTTATCGATCGGCGGGAAGTAGATATTCAGGCCCGGGCCAACGGTCTCGTAGTACTTGCCAAAGCGCAGCACCACGGCCTGCTCCTGCTCGTCCACCACATAGACCGCGCTGTACAGCCAGACAGCCGCCAGCACGACGAGGCCGATGCCGAGCAGACCGCCGAAGCCGCCACCGCTCCTGCCCGAACCACCGCCGTCATCACCACCGCGTTTCTTACCACCACCGAACAACCCGTTCAGGCTTTCCTGCAGCTTTCGGAAGGCCTCGTCGAGATCCGGTGGCCCCTTGCGGTCGCCGTTATTGCGGCGTTTGCCACCCCAAGGATCCTGATTATTCGAGTTGCCACCCGGCTCATTCCAAGCCATAGCGCTCTCCATCTGATAAAGCAAAGACGCACCCACGGCGCGCCGACCAATGCTACAGAATGCCTGCCGTTACGGCACAACCGCTTCTTCAGGCTTTTATTGCAAAGTGTGTTGCTCGATGAACTCCATCGGCTGCAATCCTTCGCGGCTTACCAGTCGATTCAGCTCGACCCGGGGCAAACGAACGGCCAGCAGGCTGATGCCTTCTTCGTCATGCTCTTCTTTCTGCACCGCACCGAGTTCGAAAAACTGCGCACGCAGTCGGGCGAATCGTTGCGGCAAGCGCAATGTACCGATGAACAAATCACTGCCGAGCAATTCGGCAATGGCTTGTTCAAGCAATTCCAGACCACTGCCATCACGCGCCGAAAGCCAGACCCGCTGGGGCTTGCCGTTTTCGTCGCGCTGGATTTGTGGCTCAACGCCTTCAAGCAAATCGAGTTTGTTATAGACCTCGAGTATCGGCAAGTCCTGGGCACCAATCTCGCCCAGCACCACCATCACCTGCTCGATCTGCAACATGCGATCCGGTTCGGCCGCATCGATCACGTGCAACAACAGGTCGGAGTTGGCCGACTCTTCGAGGGTAGACCGAAATGCTTCGACCAGCTTGTGCGGCAGGTGACGAATGAAGCCTACCGTATCCGCCAGAACAATCGGCCCCAGGTCGTCCAGATCCAGACGGCGCAGCGTCGGGTCCAGTGTGGCGAACAACTGGTCGGCCGCGTAAACATCGGATTTCGTCACATTGTTGAAGAGTGTCGATTTGCCGGCGTTGGTATATCCCACCAAAGACACGGTAGGGATATCCGCACGGGAGCGGCCACGTCGCGATTGCTCGCGCTGGCTGCGCACCTTCTCCAGCCGCCCCTTGATCTGGCGCAGGCGGACCCGCAGCAAACGGCGGTCGGTTTCCAGTTGGGTCTCACCCGGGCCGCGCATGCCGATGCCGCCACCCTGACGCTCAAGGTGAGTCCAGCCGCGAACCAGCCGCGTGCTCATGTGGTCAAGCTGGGCCAGTTCGACCTGGAGCTTGCCTTCATGGGTACGGGCGCGTTGGGCGAAAATATCGAGAATCAGACCGGTACGGTCGATCACGCGACACTCGAAAACACGTTCGAGGTTACGTTCCTGACTGGGCGTGAGGATGTGATTGAAAATCACCAGATCGGCTTCTTCAGCCTTGACCAGGTCGCGCAGTTCCTCGACCTTGCCGCTGCCGATCAGAAATTTGGCGGTTGGCCGATGACGCGGCACGTTAAAAAACGCAACGGTCTCGGCGCCGGCCGAATTAGCCAATTCCTGAAACTCCTGCGGATCTTCGCGCGCCTCAGGGTCCTGTCCATCCAAGTGAACGAGGATCACTCGTTCACCACCACCGTGGCGCTCAAAGAACAAAGGAGACTCCTATCAGGCGTTACCTGGCTCAGCGTCACCTGCTTCGGATTCGGTTGCGCTAGGCAGACGAATTGGACGAACCGGCACTACTGTCGAGATAGCGTGTTTGTAAACCATCTGGCTTACGGTGTTTTTCAGCAGGATCACGAATTGGTCGAACGACTCGATCGTGCCTTGCAGTTTGATACCGTTGACCAGGTAGATGGAAACCCCAACTTTCTCTTTACGTAAAGTATTCAAGTAAGGGTCTTGTAGCGAATGCCCTTTTGACATGTGCCGCACTCCTTTAAGGATTCAATAATAAAAAATAGGTAATTCAGATGGCTTTGGCCGCCACACCCCCAAGGATAGACGGCAATTGCAAGGACTCAGCTCAATATGGAGATGGTCCCAAGGTATTTCAAGGCGCGTGGCAGATTGTCGCAATCAAGACTGTCCAGCCAGTGTATATCTTCCCAGCTGCGCAGCCAGGTGAACTGGCGTTTGGCCAATTGGCGCGTGGCGATAATGCCGCGCTCCTGCATTTCGGCCAACGTCAGCTTGCCATCCAGGTAGTCCCAGACTTGGCGGTAGCCTACCGCACGTATAGACGGCAACCCCGAATGCAGGTCACTTCTTTTACGCAGGGCTACGACCTCGTCGAGGAACCCCTGTTCCAACATATTTGTGAATCTTTGTTTAATGCGCTCGTGCAATACCTGACGATTCGCCGGGGCAATGGCCAAGTTCGCGACAGTATAGGGCAATTGTTGCAGTCCCGAAGCGGCTGCTTCAGTACTTTGCGCAGATTGTTGCTGACGCAGCTCGGTCATGCTCTGACCGCTGACTCGATAAACTTCCAGCGCGCGACTCAAGCGCTGCGGATCGTTCGGGTGAATCCGCGCCGCTGACACCGGGTCAATGCTCGCCAATTGATCGTGCAAGGCTTGCCAACCGAGGCGTGCAGCCTCTTCTTCGATCTGCGCGCGAACATCGGCATCGGCCGCTGGCATATCCGCCAGACCTTCGACCAAAGCCTTGTAATAGAGCATCGTACCGCCGACCAGCAGCGGAATTTTTCCGCGCGCGGTGATCTCGGCCATGGCTTGCAGGGCATCGCGCCGGAAATCCGCAGCCGAATAAGCCTCAGCCGGGTCGAGAATATCGATCAAGCGGTGCGGATATTCGGCCAGCAGTTCTTTCGAAGGCTTGGCGGTGCCGATGTCCATGCCGCGATAGACCAGCGCTGAATCGACACTGATCAACTCGCACGGCAGCACCTTGGTCAGCTCGATGGCCAGATCGGTCTTGCCCGCAGCGGTCGGGCCCATCAGGAAAATCGCTGGAGGAAGCTGGCTCATCAACGACCGCGCAGAAACAGTTTGTCCAGATCGTCCAGGCCCAATTGGGTCCAGGTCGGTCGGCCATGGTTGCATTGACCGCTGCGCTCGGTGTTTTCCATGTCGCGTAGCAGGCCGTTCATTTCCGGCAGGGCCAAACGCCGGTTGGCGCGGATCGCGCCGTGGCAGGCCATGGTGCCGAGCAACTCGTTGAGGTGTGCCTGAATCCGGTCGCTGGTGCCGTACTCCATCAAGTCCGACAGGACATCGCCGACCAGACGGTTGGCTTCGGCCTGTTTCAACAACGCCGGGATTTGGCGGATCGCCAGGGTTTCCGGGCCCAGACGCTGCAGCTCGAACCCCAGACGCTGGAACCATGCCGCGTGCTCTTCAGCGCAATCGGCCTCGCGCTGGCTAACGGCCAGGGATTCAGGCACCAACAATGGCTGCCCACTGAGGCCCTCGCTGGCCATGGCGATTTTCAGGCGTTCGTACATGATCCGCTCGTGAGCAGCGTGCATGTCCACCAGCACCAGCCCTTGGGCGTTTTCGGAAAGAATGTAGATACCTTTCAACTGCGCCAAGGCATAACCCAGCGGAGGAATATCTTCCTGCCCGGCCGGCAGCGCGTTGGCATTAGCCTCAGGCAGCGGCGCGAAAAACTCGCGATACGCAGCCTGAGCCTCGGCAGCCGGCGGTACCGCTGATTGTGGGCGTGGCGTGTATTGATACTGGTAAGCCCCGCCAGCGCTGGCGCCGGACGAGGTATTGAACGCCGGTTGTGCCTGCGGTTGCTCCAGCAGCGCATTGGCCGCCAGACGCATTTCACCCTGCGGGCCGAACTCACCGGCATCGAGGCCCGTTGGCCGCACAACAGCTGTGGTCACGGAACCGGCAAGCTGATCTTCCGGACGCACGTCGCCCAAAGCACGGTGCAACGTGCCATAAAGGAAGTCATGCACCATGCGCCCGTCACGGAAGCGCACTTCGTGTTTGGTCGGGTGCACGTTGACGTCGACCGCCGCCGGATCGACTTCAAAAAACAGCGCAAACGTCGGGTGACGGCCGTTGAACAGCACGTCGCGATAGGCCTGACGCACGGCGTGAGCCACAAGTTTGTCGCGCACCGCCCGGCCATTCACAAAGAAATACTGCAGATCCGCCTGACTGCGGTTGAAGGTCGGCAAACCAACCCAGCCCCACAGGTGCAAGCCGTTGCGCTCGATCTCGATCGGCAGCGCCTGCTCGAGGAAACCCGAACCGCAGATCGCCGCCACACGCCGGGCGCGGGCCGCGTCATCGTGGGCTTCGTGCAGGCTGAGAATGGTCTTGCCGTTATGCCGCAGATGGAAAGCCACGTCGAAACGCGCCAGCGCCAGACGCTTGATCACTTCTTGCAGGTGATCGAACTCGGTTTTTTCGGTCTTGAGGAATTTGCGTCGCGCCGGGGTGTTGAAGAACAGGTCGCGAACTTCCACGGAAGTGCCGACCGGATGCGCTGCCGGTTGCACCCGAGGCGCCATGTCGCGGCCTTCGGTTTCGACTTGCCACGCTTGATCGGCATCGCGAGTACGCGAGGTCAGCGTCAGGCGCGCCACGGAGCTGATCGAGGCCAGCGCCTCACCCCGGAAACCGAGGCTCATCACCTGCTCAAGGTCTTCCAGGTTGCGAATCTTGCTGGTGGCGTGACGGGCCAGGGCCAGCGGCAGGTCATCGGCAGAGATGCCGCTGCCATCGTCACGCACCCGCAGCAACTTGACCCCGCCCTGCTCGACATCGACATCAATACGCTTGGCGCCGGAATCGAGGCTGTTTTCCAGCAGTTCCTTGATCACCGAGGCCGGACGTTCAACCACCTCACCGGCGGCGATCTGGTTCGCCAGCCGTGGGCTGAGCAGTTCGATACGGGCAGCAGCGTTCAGCACTTCGTTCATTCTTTGGACGCCAGTTCGGTGCCAGGAATGGTCAAGTGCTGACCGACTTTCAACTCATCGCTTTTCAGATTGTTGGCAGCGCGCAGCGTGGCCGGCGACACCTGGTAGCGCACGCCGATCATCGCCAGCGTTTCACCCGGACCGACGCGATGATCGCGCGGGCCTTGAGCGATCTTGCCGGAATCACGCAGCCAGGCGATGTAAGTGCCCGGTGGCGGGTTCTGCTGGAAGAACTGGCGCACGCCGCTACTGATCGAGCGGGCCAACGCTTGCTGGTGGCTCGATGCCGAGAGTTTGTTCGCTTCGTTGGCGTTGGAGATAAACCCGGTTTCGACCAGGATCGACGGGATGTCCGGCGACTTCAACACCATGAACCCGGCCTGTTCCACACGCTGTTTGTGCAGCGGCGTGACGCGGCCGATGTTGGTCAGGACTTTCTGGCCGACGTTGAGGCTGGAAGTCAGCGAAGCGGTCATCGACAGGTCGAGCAATACGCCGGCGAGCATGCGGTCCTTGTCGTCGAGGCTGACGTTGCCGGCACCACCGATCAAGTCGGAACGGTTTTCGCTGTCGGCCAGCCAACGCGCGGTCTCGGAAGTTGCGCCGCGATCAGACAGGGCAAACACCGAAGCGCCGAAGGCGGCCGCAGACGGCGCGGCGTCAGCATGAATCGAGACAAATAGGTCGGCGCCTTTCTTGCGAGCGATTTCGGTACGGCCGCGCAACGGGATGAAGTAGTCGCCGGTACGGGTCAATTCGGCACGGAAGCCTTTCATGCCGTTGACCTGACGCTGCAGTTCGCGAGCGATCTGCAGCACTACGTCTTTCTCACGCTGACCGCGCGAACCGGATGCGCCCGGGTCTTCGCCACCGTGGCCGGCGTCGATCACCACAATAATGTCGCGCTTGCCGGCCGGGGCTGGCGGCAACTTGATTGCCGGTTCGGTCGGGGTTACCGGCACCGCTGGCACAGTCGCGACCTGCGGCGTCGGCGCAGGCGGCGGTGCGGCGTCGGCCGGGTTATCGAACAGGTCGACCACCAGGCGGTTGCCGTACTGCGCGTTCGGCGCCAGCGAGAAGCTTTTCGGGGTGACGGCTTTTTTCAGGTCGATGACCACGCGCAGATCAGTCGGCGTACGCTGGGCCGAGCGCATTGCGGTGATCGGCGTGTTTGCGGTCTGCACATTCAGCGGTGCACCGAGGGTGGCACCGTTGATGTCGATCACCAGACGATCCGGCGCGGTCAGGGTAAACACGCTGTGCTGCACCGGGCCGCTCAGGTCGAAGACCAGTCGCGTGTTATCCGGCGCCCGCCACAGGCGCACGCTATTGACCTTTGAATCGGCCACGGCGTTGACAGTCACTGCCATCAACAACAGTCCAGCGGCAGCCACCAACGCGCGAAAGCGCATACCTAACCCCATCATTTAATTGGATTCCAACGCCAAAGCGGCACACCAGGCCTCGCCACGCGAGCCCTGGGATAAAATTTTCAGCGAACGCCCGCTGTCTTGCGGGCTAATGGTAATGGTCAGGTCAGGCTTTGGCAAAAAGCCTGCACCTTTATCGGGCCATTCGATCAGGCACAGGGCATCGTCTTCGAAGTAGTCGCGGATGCCGAGAAACTCCAGCTCTTCCGGATCGACCAGGCGATACAGGTCAAAGTGGAAGGCGCGGATGTCACCGATCTCGTAGGGTTCGACCAAGGTGAAGGTCGGACTTTTTACCGCGCCGACATGGCCCAAGCCGCGAATGATGCCCCGCGACAGGGTGGTTTTGCCCATGCCCAGGTTGCCTTCGAGAAAAATCAGGCCATGGCCCTGGGTCACGCGGGCGATCCGTGCGCCAAAGTCGCTCATGGCCTGTTCATCGGCCAGGTACAGGGTTACTTCAGACACGGTGCTTGCTCCTCCAACAACTGACGAATGGCTGGAATCAGATCACTGGCCGCCAGCCCACGGCCGAATTTTCCTTGTTGCTGACCGGCATTGGCGTGCAGCCAGACCGCCAGACACGCCGCATCAAAACCGGCCATGCCCTGCGCCAGCAGCGCACCGGTCAACCCGGCCAGTACGTCGCCGAGTCCAGCAGTGGCCATGGCCGGATGACCTTGGTGACAAAGCGCCAAACGGCCATCGGGATGCGCAATCAGGCTGCCTGCGCCTTTCAACACCACCACTGCTGTATATTTTTTGCTCAGCGCCAACGCTGCTGCCGGACGATCCGCCTGCACGTCGGCGGTGCTGATGCCCAGCAAACGCGCTGCTTCGCCCGGATGCGGGGTGATCACGCAATCCTTGGGCAATTGAACGAAATCACTCGCCAGCAAGTTCAGTGCGTCGGCATCCCACACTTGCGGCAATGCCGCGTTGGCCGCCGCCGACAGTAATGCGCGGCCCCAACTGGCCTGGCCGAGGCCAGGACCGACGACCAGCGTCGAGACTTTTTCCAGCAAACCCATCAACTGATTGGCCGATGAGGTGCCAAGAACCATAGCTTCCGGCACACGGGTCAGGGCTGCTGGCACATGCTCGGGACGGGTCGCCAGCGAAACCATGCCCGCGCCGCTGCGCAACGCCGTTTCGGTACTGAGCAGGATCGCCCCGCCAAATCCGTGATCGCCACCGATCAGCAACACATGGCCAAAACGCCCCTTGTGCGACGCCGGCGCGCGCGGCGCCAATCGAGGAAGATTAGCGGCATTGAGTTGCTGGGCGCGGACAGGAATGTCACGGTAAGTTTCCGCTGGCGCCTGCAAATCGTTGAACAGCAGCGCGCCGACATGATCCGCCGCGTCACCGGTGAAAAGCCCAAGCTTCAGACCAATAAAGGTCACCGTGAGATCGGCACAGACCGCGACACCCAGCGCTCGCCCAGTGTCGGCACACAATCCGGAAGGGATATCGACCGCAGCAACCGGCAAACCACTGACGTTGATCGCATTGATCGCGGTGGCATACGGCTCACGCACGTCGCCGCTCAGGCCGGTGCCGAGCAGGGCATCGAGGATGACCCCGCGCAACTCGCTGTCAGCGCTCCAGCCCTGAATCGCCACACCGTGCGTCGAGGCCTCGGCATGGGCTGACGCCGCGTCGCCCTGCAATTGCCGGGGATCACCGACCGCCAACACCCGCACGAGCAACCCGGCTCGCTGGGCCATGGCCGCAACCAGATAACCGTCTCCCGCATTGTTGCCATGCCCGGCCAGCACCGTCAGTTCAGTCGCCGAAGGCCACTGTCGCACCAATGCGCGCCACGTCGCATGGGCCGCGCGCTGCATCAATTCGAAGCCCGGCGTACCGGCGGCAATCAGCCGTGCATCGAGTTCGCGCACCTGTGCGGCGCCATACAGCGCGTCGGGTAATTCATCTTTCGTGTGCGGCATGCGTCTTCGGGCTCCGATGTCTGGCAGAATTATACGCACCTCAGCTCCGGTTTCTCTCGTCTCATGTCCGCCATCACCACAGACCTGCCCGCCCTCGCCCAATCGATCAAGGATTGGGGCCGCGAGCTGGGCTTCCAGCAAGTCGGCATCAGCGGCCTGGATCTGGCCGAGCATGAGCAGCACCTCGCGCGCTGGCTCGAGGCCGGTTACCACGGCGAAATGGACTACATGGGCGCCCATGGCAGCAAACGCTCGCACCCCGAAGAACTGGTGCCGGGCACGTTGCGCGTGGTCTCGCTGCGCATGGACTACCTGCCCGGCGACACGCAAATGGCGCAAATGCTCGCGCAACCGGAAAAAGCCTACGTGTCGCGTTATGCCTTGGGCCGCGATTACCACAAATTAATCCGTAAACGTGTGCAGCAATTGGCCGACAAGATTCAAGCGCAGATCGGCCCGTTCGGTTTCCGCGCGTTTGTCGACAGCGCCCCGGTGCTGGAAAAAGCCATCGCCGAACAGGCCGGGCTGGGCTGGATCGGCAAAAACACTCTGGTACTGAATCGCAAGGCCGGTAGTTATTTCTTCCTGAGCGAGTTGTTTGTCGATCTGCCACTTCCGGTGGATGAACCGCACAGCACTGAACATTGCGGCCGCTGCACCGCGTGCCTCGACATTTGCCCGACCAATGCTTTCGTCGGTCCCTACGTGCTGGACGCGCGGCGCTGCATTTCCTATCTGACCATCGAGCTGAAAACCGCAATCCCCGAGGATCTGCGGCCGCTGATTGGCAATCGTGTGTTCGGCTGCGATGACTGCCAGATCGTCTGCCCGTGGAACCGCTTCGCCAAGCCCTCAGGGGAAAGCGATTTCAAGCCACGGCACAATCTCGACAATGCCGAATTAGCGGAGCTGTTTTTGTGGAATGAAGAGAAGTTTTTGAGCAGCACTGAAGGTTCGCCGTTGCGGCGGGCGGGGTATGAGCGCTGGTTGAGGAATCTCGCGGTGGGGCTGGGCAATGCGCCTTCAACGATTCCGGTGCTGGAAGCGTTGAAGGCGCGACGGGATTATCCGTCAGAGTTGGTCAGGGAACATGTGGAGTGGGCACTGGGACGGCACTCCAGACCTTCAAACTCATAATGGGCAAGTAACGTAATCAGGCTGCTCACATGCGAGTTGTATCTATCTTTTCAGCCGCTCTTATTCTTCCGGAGGTTTGCCCGTTAGACCAATGGCCGCCCGACTGAATGACTTTGCAAACTCTCGTTGCACTGTCCTCTAGAAGGTAAATACGATCCGTGCCTCCAGTGGTCTTCGTCATATAAACATGCGTTAACTTTCTTGTTTGGCTGTATTTGGCTAATTCCGAGTACGCCAGAGTCATCTCCCTAGCTGCTTCGCGGGGGGACTTATTGCTTTCAATGAGTTTGTAGAAATCGTCAGCCTTATCCTGATAATTTTTATAACCGGTGGCGCTGAGCACGTCATCCGTCCCGGTGGCCCTGTGCAATCGCCAAGGTTCATCCGGCACTGTTTCCACGGGTGCCTTGGTTTTTTTGCTCGCAGCCTTGGCGCCTTTTCCAGGCTTCTTGAAATGTTTTGCCGCTTTGGCTGCTTGCTTGCCATCGGGACTGAGCCCTTTGCTAAAGGCTGAAGCCATCTTCCTGCCCGCATTCACTGCAGCTTTTGCACCCGCTGCCATACCTGCACCCAGCGAAGCCAGCCCAAGACCAAAACTGATCCAGCCCAATATCTCGCCTGCTTGAGAACCCGGTGCCAGCTCATTGGCCAGCTCGCTGGCGATACCCGCCAAACCTGAAGCAACCGCCAGCCCCAATGCCGCCACTGCCCATGGCGTCGCCGCGCCCATCGTCAGTACGCTGGCCACAACCCCGAGAATACTGAGGCCGATGCCCAGGATCGTTTGCCAGGATATATGTCCGGTAGGGTCAACACGATTGACAGGGTCGCCCAGGCAATAACTGTAGGCATTCAATCCGCCCGCGCCGAACGGACTCATGCTGTCGGGGGCGAGAAAACGCATCAGTGTCGGACTATAGGCTCTGTAACCGTTACCCAGCAGATACAACCCGGTCACCGGATCCAGTTGCTCGCCGTTGAACCCTGCCAGGCTGAACAATCCACCTTCGGCAGGGCGGTGCCCGTAAGGGCTGTAGGCGCAATCGGTGAGCTGTTCCTTGTCCAGCGTTGCCAGCACGCTTTGCTGCTGATCGGTACCAAACAGCTGCGCGCCGGCGTTCGAACCGAGCTGCTGTTGCCCCACAAGCGCTCCACCGTGACGCACAACACTGGACGAATTTTCACCACTCACCTCATTGGCGACCCGGCCCGCATGGTAGTAACGCTGCGTAATCACCTTGTCGGGTTGCGACAGTTCGACCAGATCGTCGAAGCCGTCGTAATGGTAGCCACGAATGACTGATCCCCCTGCGCTGGACAACTGCTCAAGACGTCCGAATGCGTCATAGGCCAGGGTTCGCGCCTGGTCGTCCTTGATCATCCTGCCGTTGGCGTCGTATTCCAGTGTCACTGCCGGTGGATAGTCGGCATGGGAATGTTTGACTGCACTGAGCTGTACAGGATCAGGATTGTCATAACTGAAGGTGGTCAGATTCATGCCCAGCGGGAACTTCGTCTGCACGGTCAGAATGTTATCCAGCGCATCGAAGGTGAACGTCTGCTGGACAATTTCCTTGCCATACGGATCGCGGGGCTTTTGGGTGCCAGCACAGTCGTACTGGATCAGTCGCCCGCGCACATCGTAGGTGAATTGTTCGTCGCGCAATAGTTGCGTGCCGCGCCCGGAGACTTTCTGCGCCAGTTTGCCGGCAAGCGTGTAAGTCGATTCCAGCGTCTGGTCGGGCTGGCCCTGAATCTCGAACGTACGGCGGGTTTCACGACCGATATCGTCATAGGCAAACCGGGTGATCATCTGCCGCTTGATCGACGTTTCTTCGGTTTTCGTCCAGTCCAGCATCCCCGTCTGGATGGCGTAGTGGAATTCGGTTTTCAACGAACCCTGAGAGGTGGATAACAGGCGGCCGTGCTTATCGTATTCGGATCTGCTTTCGGCTCCGAGTACGTCGACATGGGTGATCGGTCGTCCCTGCAGGGACCAGGTACTGGACGTTGATTTTGTGATAGCGCCGAAGGTCGTCGTTTCGGATTTGAGGCGTCCGGAAGGGTAATAGGTGAAGCTGCGCTCCCTGCCGTTTTCGGTACAGGCCAAGGGATTGCCACTGGCGGGGTCGTAAGTCAGGGTCGTGAGCAATGCACCTGACTTGCGCTCCGTCAGTAAACCGCCCAGATCGCGCAAATAAGTGAATTCGGTTTTTGTGCCATCAGCACTCTTGTACCACTGCGGCTGAGTGAAGCCCGCTTCATAACCCGCCTCGGACTTTCGTCCGCCTACGGTACTGTGTATCAAACGATCCAGACCATCATAAGTTTGCTGCCCCAACACCGTGTCGCCGACTTTGATGCCGATCGGTAGCCCGGCATCGCTATGTTCGGCGTAGTCGGTCACTACCGCACTGGCATCAGGCAGGACACTGCGGATTATCCGGTCAAAAACGTCGTATTCATATCGAGTGATATTGCCGACAGGATCTGTCTCGCTGGTTGTGCGCCCTAACCCGTCATAGGTGTAAACGATTTTGCCGAGACTCTTGTTCTTCAGATTGAAGCTCTCGACACTGAGCGGTTTACCGAAATCATTGATGAGGGTGAGTGTCTTGCCCATCCCCTGGAGCCAATGGGTTTGCTGGCGAAGGACAGGATCCGTCTCGCTGTGTTCGATACGCCCATCGGCATGCAGCGTCTTGTTGACCTGACCCCAGGAATCGAATTCGTAGCGGGTGCTGAGCGGATAGGGCTTGCCATCACGCCAATCGGTCAGCGTCACTTTCACCTTGTGACCGACCGAATCATGCAGGGCGGAATAAAGCATGCGAGTCGGGATGAGCCCGTCCTTGTCGGGATGGTCGCAGTCCTTTTCCTGAACGGTGATCACACGTTCGAGACCGTCATAGGTCACTCGTTGCTCGCCTCCGGCGTGATCGGTGGTCACCATTGTGGCCGGCTGCTGTTTGCTGGCGGCCAGATAGACCCACCGGGTAGCAGCCGCATAAGGTGTGCCGGCCGCAACCGTTTTGCACACTGCCCGGCCGATTGCGTCGTATTCATGTTCGATGTGCTCGCCATCGACACCGACCTCCGACATCGGTAATCCGGTCAGTGTCGAAAGCACCTTCTCACTGCTCTGCAACGCGCCGTCAAATCCCCGTGTGCTGGACTTGACCCGCAACCGGTCACCCGCAAGTTCATAGGAAAACTCAGTAGAGGTTTTTTTATCATTGAGAATGATACTTTGCTGCTGTGTGGCCCCGTGTTTGAGCGGGTCCTTGGGCGTATTCAGGTAACTGCGCTCGGTTTTCGAGCGCAAGACCTCAACACCTTCCACAACTTCGTAAAAACGCTCCTCAACCGGTAACACAAATGCCAGTTCCGTACCTTCCAGTGCGGCATGTAGCGCATAGTCGTAATACGTGACAGTCGAAGCACCATCCGCCGCGGCAGCGGTGACCGTCCTCTTTTTCGCGAACCTGGAGAAACCCAGCGGATCCTCCGGGCAATTATCTCCACCACTTGCCGGATAAAACTCCGTCTCAGTCGTCACCCCACTTGGCTCGACGTGCTTGAGCAAGTTGCCTTCGTGATCGAATTCGGTGGTTGTGGTTTCCACACGCTGCTGTCGGGTGCGCCGATCAAGGTGAGTCACTGTCTGGACCTTCGGCATGCGGAACTGAGCCACCTGCTCATTGAAGGGTTTGATGACGGAACAGTGATACTCCGTGGCGGTGGCGATCTGGGCGTCGCCACAGGTTGTAACCTCAGCCACCAACAGATGGAACTTGTTGTAGGTGCGTTTAATACGGGTATGTACTCTGCCGCTTACCAACAACTGTTCGTCCGAGGTGTAGACATAATCGCCGGGCGCTAGATAAAGAGGATCCAGGTCATTGTCCGTGGCCGGGAGAAGGCCTTGCCCAAGGAAGTTGCGGTCGGAGTAAGTGTATGTCTTGCAGAGTCTGGGCTGGCCGCGCCCAGGGTAGGTATCGTGAGCGATAACAAACGGCAGTGTTCGTTCCACACCACTTTCGAAGCCATGACCCTGCCGCTTGTATCGAATGATCTCGACGCCGCGTAATGGATTGACGACGCGGTGCAAATAGCTGGCGTCATCAATCACTTCATATTCCAGCTCCCAACCTTTACCGGCCGGAAGCTCGATTGCCGTTACCCGACTGTTTTTCAAGATCAACCTGGATTCGGACCCGGACGAGGTGTCGGGATATCGGGTCAACGTTACCTGACCTGCACTGCGTGTGATTTTCAGCAGGCATCGTTTGCTGTCACGGACTTCGCTCAACCTGGGAAACTGGTTGAACAACTCGTACTTCAAAGCGATGCTCACACCGTTCGCCGCGATTATTTTTTCTGCTACAGCGACCTGAGTGCCAGCCAGGACCTTGAGCAGTTCACGTCGACCATCCTTGTAGCGAACTTCATAGCGCCCTGCTCCGGTCACCAGCACCTTTGCCGTTTGCAACTTCATTTCCTTGAACTTCAGACCGGTGGACGTTTCTACAGCCTTGTAGCGCTCACCGTTGGACAGCGTCATGACTTTGCTGCGCAAGTCGTAATTGGTCAGGGTCAAAGACCAACCAATGCCAAAACCAAAGTCCGTCTGATTAAGCGGATTGAAGCTCAGTGAAAGTGCGAACTCAGGGCCGTTAAGATCCGACGAGTGCAACTTTCCCAACGAAAAGGCGCACGTGTACATACCCGTACGAGGATCAACACCTCCGGAAACAAACTCACCGAAATTGAAAGCGCTTGAATGAACAGCGGAAGATGAATTACTTTCCATAGAAAAACGTCCTTTTATTTCAAGATCCAGATATTGACTCGCAAACTTGGCCAGCAAACATCGCTGACCACATTATGAAATCAGACAAGCTGTTTCATTGATCGCTTGGACTCACCCAGAATAAAAGTGCGCTGCTCTTTATTACCTTCGATACACAGCCTGTGTTCCGAGCCAAACTCATCGATCACTGCAAACTCGAATGAACCCTCGCTTTCCCGCCCCACTTGCAGGTCAGCGGAAATATATTGAACAAGCGTCAGTTGCCCAGGCACATTGTTGATCGGCACGTTCATAATACCGAGGGGACTGCGAAAATTTGCTTTCAGGCCGTAGATGGGTGCCATGTAACCGTAAAAATTTCTGCGCCCATCGCGAGTACCAGGAATGTTTCCGGAGGCATAGACTTGCACCGCATCTTCGGAATCATAAGGATCAAGTTTTACCTCACTGCTGTACCAGTCAAGCAGGTGAATCTGCCTGCCGTCCGCGTGCAGCCCAATGTGATGACTTTGAACCCAGTCATATTGTGCTTTCTGCTGTTTGATACCATATTCATTGAATGTAAAGCTCTTCAGCGAATATTCTTTCGGCGGAATTGCCTCCAGCGTAACACTGCTGTCAAAGCCGATTCCGTTACTTCGCAATAACACGCCATCCACGAGAATTTCGGCGGCCACTTCCATGATTCCGGGCCTGGTGGCCGAAACCCAAAACTGGAAAATCTGCACGGGATCAGACTCGTCACTTATCCGATTGTGCGTGGCACGTGGAACTTCGGTAACTCGCGGCGCACCACCCGACATTTCGTGAGCATAACGATTTTCCTGCAGCGATACGCTCCAGTTTCCTTCCAAAGGCCGCGCGCCGTTATAGGCGATCAACCGCAGTGATTGCAGGGCGGGATGCCCATACAGAGATGCGCCATCACCATTGTTATCGATCCCGTGCAGAAGCACCAAAACACGCACCTGCATGCGCCCGTTGGCATAAAGCACTTTATGCTGGCCCGACCTTGTGGCATCGAATTTAACTTCGATACGGGAAATACCAATTTGCTCATCAAACATTTATCAATACCTTGCTGATTAATACACTTCGCCCTCTAAGGACTCAGCAAACTATTGACGATCGATTTAAATAAGAACAGCCGCGACATTCGACAAATTATGAGAAAGTAATATTTCAACATCAACCCCAACAACCCTCACAAATGCTAATACATTCAACAATCGCAGACCACATCAAGCAAACTTCAACCACACTCCGCCTGCCCCTTTGATTTCAGCACTCAACAACTTGCTCCCCTCCTGATCTCAACTGCACAGAATCAAAAGAGGAGCCAACGGGCAGTTTATTCTTGTCAGGTTATGTTAGAAAAACAAAGGAGCGGTTACTTCCACCAATATTCAGTCACTGTCTGAGCCTGTCGAGAATCCGCTTTCCGAGGACTCGCTATCGGAGTCAGATTCGAAAACCACCTCCTCCGTCTGGATTTCCACCTTCCGATCCATACTGGAGTTTTCAAGATACTGACTAATCCGTTGCCTTGACGCGTCACTCAGCGGATTATTCAATAAACCAATGAATAGATCCTGCGTATCGGGAATCTCGAACAATTCATATCCCACGTCAGAAATATTATTATCATGCAATGCCGCGACCCCCAGCTTCCTGAGCGAATCTATGCCTGAAGGAACGCTGGAAAGATGTGCGTTGCTCAGCATCAATCCGGTTAAACCGGCCATGTAGCCTACATGCGGAGCAACTGTCAGAGGATTGTTTGCCAGATTCAATCGGGTCAGCGTTTCGATTCTGGACAATCCTTCAGCTGTGACCTCGGATAGTTTTAGCGAGCACCCGTCCAGCGTAAGCTCGCTTAACTGGCGCATTTGAAATATTCCTGACGGGAATCCCTCCATTTTTATGCCAACGACTCCCAAATATTGAATATTCGGAAAGCTGTCGAGAAACGCACCTATCCGTGCACCCGGTTCATTTGCGGTCAATATCAACTCTGCTACATATTCAAATCGGGCGGACAACCTTGGTAACTCACCCGAAAAATCAACATAGTGAGAAAAATAATAATCCCCCTCGCCCCATCTCGAAACCGACTTGCGCTGCCAGATATCTTGCAGCTTTGCGCTGAACTTCTCGCGAGCCTGGCGTCGTTCGGCAAGCGTCGACGCTCCCTCTGGTTCCGACGTCTGCGTATGAGATGACGCCCCATCGGCATTCCATATCGCCAGTTCATTACGCAATGTCGCAAATTCTTTTTCCAGGCGCAGCAATATGCCGGATGGATCACTCTTCAAACGCTCGGTGATAAATGCCGTCACCTCCTCATCTGGAAGATGCGGATAAAGATCACGCACACGGTCGGCAACGGACCTGGTCGATGTCGGGTTGTTGTCGCCGCCGCCACGCAACTGCCCCTTTTGCCGGTGTTGTGCAGTGGCAGGATCAACGGTGACCGCAAGCGGCGCCATCCCCAACAACTCACTCACAGTTTGGCGTGATGGCAACGGCTGCGCGCGGACCCACTGTTGCAACGCCGCACCACCATCTTCTGTCACACCCAGCAACTGACGATGCCCGGGCGACAACAGAAACCAGATGGTTGAGTACAGATCCTTCGATTTCCGAGGTAATTGGGCGTCGCTGTTCTGGAGGACATAGCCATCATCCTGACGGATCAGTATGTGACGAAACGGTGATCGGGCATCGCCGATAGCGCTCAGGACATGCCCGTCCATCGTCCTTTGGCGAATCTCGACACGCGTCTGCCGCGGCCAATTCGCCAGATTTCCGAGCATATGCAGCACTAACCGATCACTGTCCGGGTTGGCTACGGCCTCTAAGTGAATGCCTTCCACGGCCCTTGCCAGGCGAATCTCTCGCAGCGCCACCAGTGCCTCTTTCGCCACTCGCTGAGGCATGCCTGGCAGGTTGTGCATATGTAAACGTTCGGCAGCGCTCATATTGCGCCATATCGCCTGCGCAGCGGTTTTCGGTAGATGTGGAAACACCCGGCGCATCCGTAAAGTGTTTTCATCGCAATCGGATTCAAAGGCATCTTCCAGATCCTTGAACCGCCTAAATCGCTCAGGGGCGGCCCCGCGTCCCTGCGCCTGAATCGTCTGATCAAGTTCGAATCGCCTGATGGTGTCCTCCAGTAAAAAAGGCGCAGGGCGATCATTCATGAGCACATCGCGCAGCACTGGTTCATTGACCCCGCTCACTGCCAGCACACGTGCAACCATGGCGGCGGAAAATTGCGCCACGGAACGGCCCATCCGCCGAAAAAGTTCTGCGGTTTGTACTGAGATTGAGTCAGTGAAGGGGGTGACATCGCTGTCCAGCGGCCCCCAGAACCGGCCTTCGTTGTCCGGCTTCAATAGCGGGCCGGAGGGGTCGAGCTCACTGGCCAGAGTGGCGCGAAACAGCCCGCTCTCAGCGTCCAGCACCACTTGCACGACATGGTCATCGGCCACGGCCACGTAATGGCGCTGCTTCACAATCCTGATGCCTTGCGCATCGGCTTCACCGAAGATTTTGGGTGCGGGTATCCAGTAATCTGCCAGTGAGTACTTCGCGGCACGCATCGCGAACTCATCGATCGCAGATGACCTCGGGTTCACGCTCACTCTGATCGCTGGCGTCACTGCGATCGAGTCAGGCCCGAAGGAAACGGGCAGCGTTTCGAGGTGATGGGGTATAGACAGGTGCGGCATTGCTGAAGAGCCGGGCGGTGGCCGATGAGTACCGTCTACGCTGAATTCGGGGATTTTGATTGGGGCAGGTACAGGTTTGACCTTTGGCGGTTTGCCAGTCATGGCTGCTCATCCTTGAGATATGGCTGCGTTGGCCCCGCATTACAGAAGGGGCCAACACTCGATATAAGCAAAAGCACTTTGAATGCAATTACCTGATAATTGAACACCACAGCTTATCGGTAGTTACCATGCCAAAAAGCATATCTATCTACTACATCCACTGGCATTGCATCAGCGAAGGTGAGTCTTAGCCTCGTTCCAGATATAAATTTCGCTCGTAAAAGTTTACGCGAATCGCCAGCCTATGCTCCGTACCGTGTTCATCAATGGCAAGAAAGTGAAGCTTGTTTCCGTACTTGGAACCTTTACCGGCTTCCGAGTATTCGGACAGGGCTTGCACGACAGTTAGCTCGCCATCGCTCTGAATCTTCACATCATAATGTTCTCGACCCCATGTATGGGCGTCAGGAAAAAAGGTGTATACAAAAGGATCTCCGTTAGCCGGCAAGATCACAGTCACACTTTGTTTTTCAGGGCGAACAAGAATGACCTCCATATAATTGGTTTTTATTTCATTAAGTCTGTTACCCCCCGCAAACTTATGGTCAACGCCTTCTCCTACTCCGTCTACAACCCAATCGACCAGCTTGATCTGCTGCCCTCGCGGATAGAGCCCAAGACGATGGCTCCAGATTCGATTGCCGGGCAATTCATCGCCGCGCCGGGTTTGATACCAGCGAAATTCTTCGATGGAGTACGCCGATGGAGGTTGTGCTTCGATGGTTACACTACTGTCATGAACACTGGAGAGTGTCGTTCCATTACTGAGAATCCTCTCACCGTTCAGCGACAGGCGCGCACCAATCTGGGTCGTCCCGGCGCTCGATGAGGATACCCAAAACGTGCGGACCTGAGGATGGACGCTGTCATTTTCCGGATCGTTGTCGGGAGCGTCTCCGGCGGAGGTTGAAGGTCGCGCCTCAATCGTAAACCGCCCTTGATCGGTGCTTGCGGCCCAGCCGTCGCGCAACGTTTTGCCAGTGCTGTAATGAATCAGTTCGATGCTTTCCATTACATCTGCAGGCACGTGCATGGCATTGCCGTTGGCGTCTATCCCGGAAACCAGAACTTGTACTTTCACCTGCATCCGGCCATTACCAAACAGCGACTTGGTGCGAGTATTGTCGCTCGCATCAAACTTGACCTTCATAATGGCAAGGCCTGCGAGTATGGGCGCAGTGGTTTGCTGATCGTGTGTAGCATCCATGCTTTCACTCATGATGTGTTCCTTCGAAGAGTAATATTTAAATGTCGACATCGAAAATATGCCAACAAAAAAATTACAGACCTTTCAAATAAACAGCAAAGCGAAAAATGTAAGAAACATACGCTTGCAAACCTCTAGTGGCTTACAGACTTTTATCTGGCAAACAACTATTTTCCGGCGACAACCATCAAGGCTCGTCGTTATAAACAAACTTGGGCATTTCCCAATGAAAACGGATGGCCAGCAGACGTAACAAGAACCCGCCGAACAGCGTAATCAGAATGGCTTGTTCACCGGGCACATTCAGATAAAGACACAGCATGTAGCACCACGCTGCAGCGAAGGAGACGCTCGCATACAGTTCGCGGCGAAAGATCAGCGGAATGTCGTTGCAGAAAATATCGCGCAAGATGCCACCGAACACCCCCGTGATCACGCCGCTGACCGACGCCACCAGCATGCCGTGGCCCATTTCCAGCGCGGTCATGCAGCCAATCAGGGTGAACGCCACCAGACCGACGGCGTCGAGCACCAGGAACAGCGAACGCAAGTGGCGCATCCAGCGCGCGGTGAACACGGTGAACATTGCCGCTACCGAAGTCAGCACCAGGTATTCCGGGTGTTTTACCCAGGTCAGCGGATAATGCCCGAGCAGCACATCGCGCACCGAGCCACCGCCCAAGGCTGTTACGCAGGCGATCAGTACCACGCCAAACCAGTCCATGCCGCGCCGCCCGGCAGACAGGGCGCCAGTCATGGCTTCAGCGGTGATGGCGATCAGATAGAGCATCAGCAACATGGTGGCGATCCAGGCAGGAAGGCGCGCAGTCTAGCCATTTCAGTGCGGCACCAAAAGGGGGCAATCGCAATGCCCGCCCCCATCGCCAGGCATCAGAACTTGATGAAATGCTTGCGGTAGTGCTGCAGCTCGGCGATCGATTCGCGGATGTCGTCCAGCGCCAGGTGGGTGCTGCCCTTCTTGAAGCTGTCGCGCACGTCCGGTGCCCAGCGCGCGGCCAGTTCCTTGAGCGTGGAGACGTCGAGGTTGCGATAGTGGAAATAGCTTTCCAGCGCTTTCATGTGGGTATAAAGGAAGCGGCGATCCTGACAGATGCTGTTGCCACAGATCGGCGACTTGCCCTTCGGTACCCATTTTTCCAGGAAGGCGATGGTTTCAGCTTCGGCTTCGGCCATGCTGATTCGGCTGTCACGCACGCGCTGGGTCAGGCCGGAGTTGCCGTGGGTGCGGGTGTTCCACTCGTCCATACGCGCGAGCACTTCGTCACTGTGGTGGATAGCGATCACCGGGCCTTCGGCCAAGGTGTTCAGATCACTGTCGGTGACGATGGTGGCCATCTCGATGATGACGTCGTTTTCCGGATCCAGACCGGTCATTTCCAGGTCGATCCAGATCAGGTTCTGCGGGTTTTGCATATGTCGGCTCCTAGGCAATGCTGCGCAGTTTAGCCTAGGCCGGTGGCCGGGCGTGCTAAACTCGCGGCCGTTTTACCTAATCGCTGCATTCTTCAGACGGAACACCCATGGCCAAACGCCAACTCAATCGTCGTCAAAACTGGCGCATCGAAAAGATTCAGGGCGAGCGCGCTGCACGCGCCGCCAAACGCGAGTCCTCGGCTGTCGAAGCCCTTGAGGGCGGCGACCTGGGCCCGGAACAGACCGGCCTGGTGATTGCCCACTTCGGTGTACAGGTCGAGGTCGAGGCCGTTGACGGTGATCAGGCCGGCCAGGTGTTCCGCTGCCACTTGCGCGCCAACCTGCCTGCGCTGGTAACCGGCGACACAGTCGTCTGGCGTGCCGGCAATCAGGGCATCGGGGTGATTGTTGCGCAACTGCCGCGCACCACCGAACTGTGCCGCCCGGACAGCCGTGGCCAGCTCAAACCGGTAGCCGCCAACGTCGACATGATCGTCATCGTCTTCGCGCCGCTGCCCGAGCCGCATGCCAACCTGATCGACCGCTATCTGGTTGCCGCCGAACACGCTGGCATCCGGCCGCTGCTGCTGTTGAACAAATTCGACTTGATCGACGAGCAGAACGCCCCAGCACTGAATGCGCTGCTGGCGGTGTACCGCACTCTCGGTTATCCGGTGCTGGAAGTGTCGGCGCACCACGGCAACGGCATGGAACAACTGCAACAGCAGCTCGACGGCCGCATCAGCGTGTTCGTCGGCCAGTCCGGTGTCGGCAAGTCATCGCTGGTCAACAGCTTGCTGCCTGAAGTGGAAACCCGTGTCGGGCCGTTGTCCGAGTTGTCCGGTCAGGGTACGCACACGACGACTACTGCGCGCCTGTTCCACTTCCCCGGCGGCGGTGAGTTGATCGACTCCCCGGGTATCCGCGAATTCGGCTTGGGTCACGTCAGCCGCGCCGATGTTGAAGCCGGTTTCATCGAGTTCAATGACCTGCTCGGCACCTGCCGCTTTCGCGACTGCAAACACGACCGCGAACCCGGTTGTGCACTGCTCAAGGCGCTGGAAGATGGCCGCGTGCAGCAGCAGCGGATGAACAGCTACCGCTCGATCATCGCCAGCCTGCCGGAAAACGGCTACTAAACATCTGCACCGGCAGTACCTCGCCCGAGGGCTGCCGGATGTCGGACTGCGCCTGACAAACCCTCGATTCCGTTAAACGCCAGACTTTTCTTACAGGCCCGCACACGCCTGCCTGCAGGACATTTCTCTTTCACCGCCCAACCCTTGTAGGCAAGCTCCAGATGCCTAGATTGGGGTCCTCCTTCGCACCTTCGCGACCTTCGAGGAACCCCATGCAGACCTATCACCTGTTCATCAGCCATTCGTGGAACTACGCCCACGCTCACGACAATCTGGTACGCCTGCTCGGCGCCAGGCCGGATTTCAGTTTCAAGAATTTTTCCGTGCCGCCACATAACCCGATCATGGGCGCGCAGACCGACAAGCAGCTCGAAGAAGCCATCGAAAACAAGATTCGCCCCTGCTCGGCGGTACTAATCATGGCCGGGATGTATTCGACCTACAGCAAGTGGATCAACAAGGAAATCGAGATCGCCAAACGCATGGGCAAGGTGATCATCGCGATCAAGCCATTCGGCGCCGAGCGCATTTCCGCCGTTGTACGTGACGCGGCACACGCCGAATGCGCGTGGAACACCAATAGCATCGTCAGCGCGATTCGCCTGCATACGGCGGTGTGATCATGCGCAAGGGACTGTTTATCGGCATCAACCACTACGACTACGTCTCACCGTTGAGCGGTTGTAACAACGACGCAATGGCCATGGCTTCGGTATTGGAGCGTCACGCCAACGGGCGCCCGAACTTCAGCAGCAAAGTGCTGACGTCGGCCGAAGAACAACTAACGCTCAAACTCATGAAACAGCAGATCCAGAGCCTGTTCTCAGGCGACTGTGACGTGGCACTGCTGTACTTCGCCGGTCATGGGCAGTTCGACACCAGCATCGACGAAGGACTACTGATTCCCCAGGACTATCAGCCTGGCGGAGACGGTATCCGCATCAGCGACATTCTGGAATGGGCGGACAAAGCCCCGCACATCAAGAATAAAATCATCATTCTCGATTGCTGCCAGGCCGGTGCAGCAGGCGCCCTGCGCAACCTGCGCGGCGGCAGCAGTGTGATCGGCGAAGGCGTGACCATTCTCACCGCCTGCAAAAAAGAACAGTACGCCCTGGAAAGCCGCGGTCACGGGGTATTTACGGATCTGTTGCTGCAAGCGCTGCATGGTGGCGCTGCCAACGTACTCGGCAAGGTCACCCCCGGTAGCGTCTATTCGTTTGTCGACAATGCGCTGGGAGCCTGGGAACAGCGTCCGGTATTCAAGACCAATGTCTCGCAGTTTGTGCCGCTACGCGAGGTCGCGCCGCTGATCGCCGAAGAAACCCTGCGCAAACTCAAGGACTGGTTCCCGGAACCGAGCTTCGTTTTCAGACTCGACCCCAGCTACGAGCCCACCGAAGCGCTGTTCAACCCCGAGCACGGCGACATCTTCAAGCAACTGCAAATGTGCAATCGCCACAGCCTGATCGAGCCCGTGGACGCCGAACACATGTACTACGCCGCCATCAACTCCACCGGCTGCCGCCTCACCGCCCTCGGCGCCTACTACCGCGAACTCGCCATAAAAGGACACTTCTGATGCCCGTATTCATCAGCTACCGCCACATGGATCGCGCCCACGCCATCGCCATCAATAGCCGCCTGATCCAGGCCAACATCAAAACCTACCTCGACGTGCTCGACCCCGAGTCGCAGACCACCGACGACATCACTGGGGTCATCACCCGCAACATCACCGAATGCACGCACCTGCTGGCAGTGGTCTCGGAAAAGACTGCGTTATCGTGGTGGGTGCCGTTCGAAATTGGCGAAGCGACCATCAGCAACCGGCGGATCTGCTCGTTCAAGACCGGGCCGACGGAGCTGCCGCTGTATCTGGATAAGTGGCCGAAGCTGAGCACGGACAGTGATCTGAATTTCTTTATCGACGCGTATCGCGAGGAAGTGTCGAACAAACGCTCGATGACGCTGGATTCGAGCAATGAATCCTTTAGCGGCACCTATAAGCGCAACGCCGAGATTTTCCACGAACAACTGAAGAACCGGATTCGGCGCGGGTTCTGACAGACGTAAAAAAGCCGCGATCATCTCGCGGCTTTTTTTTGCCTCACACGCTGGCCGGCGGTTTTGGCACAACTACCTTTGGCTCAGGCTGGCGAAACGCATACAGGTGCTGACGCACAATCCCGCCCGGCAGCTCCTTGCCAAACACGCCATAACGCACCGGCCATTCCTTTGGCGGCAGCTTGAACGTACCGAAGAGCATATCCACCAGCGGCGTGTGGATCGCGTAGTTTTTGTAGATGTAGTCCTTGTGCCGGGCGTGGTGCCAATGGTGATAGCGCGGCAGCACGATCAGGTAGTTCAGCCAGCCGCCGTTGATTCGCACGTTGGCGTGGGCCAGTACCGCTTGAACACCGACCAGGATTACATAGGCATTCAACGCTTGCGGCGCGAAGCCCAGCAGCATCAATGGCACCAGCACGCCAGTGCGGGTCAGCAGGATTTCAATGAAGTGCACGCGGGAGCCGGCGAGCCAGTCCATGTGCGTACTGGAGTGATGCACCGCGTGAATGCGCCACAGCCATGGCACTACATGGTAGAGCCGGTGCAGCCAGTACTGACCGAGATCGGCGACCAGTATCGCCAGCAGAAACTGCACCACCAGTGGCAAGCTCTGGACACTGGCCTGCAAGCCCGGCGACATCGCCCAGCCGGCGATGTAACTCGACGAGGCGGTGATGAAGATCAGGATGAACTGCACCAGCATGTGGCTGACGAAAAAGTAGGTCAGGTCGGTGCGCCAGTGCGGGCGCAGGATGTTTTGCTCGGGGTCCTTGGAGTAGAGCTTTTCCAGAGGAATGAACACGATGGCCGACACCAGCAGCGCCAGCACAAACCAGTCCAGGCCGAGCGAGTACGGCGTCTGCCCGATCGCGCTGACCTGGACATTGGTACCGCCCAGAAACACTGCCAGCCCCGACGCCACCAATCCGGTAATCCCCAGACGTTTGCGCGTGTTGAGCAGGATATTCAGGGTGCCGAGACTGAACGACAGCACCAGACCGAGCAACAGCGTGGTACGCGCAAATTGCTCGTCATAGACCTTGCGCAGTTCAGCCGTGGTCAGCCATTCCGGGAAGAGAAAGCAGAGTACCGCCAACAGGCTCAACAGCCCGAGGGTGGCTGATATATAGCCACTGACCCGCCCCTCGCCAAACTTGAAGGGTGCGTTGCCGTGCCGCTGAAAATAGGCTTTGAGTCTTTCCATTACTGATCTTCCGTGATTGCGAATACTGCGACTGCTCATTGCGACGCAGGCAGATACAAAAAAGCCACGGAGACCGTGGCTTTTTGTGGATCACTGCTTCGGCGCGGGGGCCGGTGCAGTGACTGGCGGAGCAGCGGGAGCAGGCCCCGCACTCCCCGGCTCAGCCGGTTTCGGCGCAGCGTCGTCGAACAGGTTCAGGCGTTCGCGCAGTTCGTGCGCCGGCACCGGTTGCTGATCGGCCGGCAGTGCATTCGGGTCGACTGGGGCTGCCGGAGCGGCACCATTCTGACCTTGATCCGCCGGTTTCGCCGGATCCGCACCTTGCGAACCTTCGATGGCCGCCTGGGCTTTTTTGGTCAACACCACAATGTCGATGCGACGGTTGACCGGGTTGAACGGGTTTTCCTTGTCGAACAGCGCCGACGAGGCATAACCGACGACCCGCGCCACTTGCGCATCCGGATAGCTACCGGCAACCAAGGCACGCCGGGCAGCGTTGGCACGGTTGGCCGATAGCTCCCAGTTACCGTAATCACCGGTACCGATATAAGGCTTGGCATCAGTGTGGCCGCTGATACTGATCTTGTTCGGCACCGCTTTGATGGTGTCGGCCATGGCCAGCAGGATGTCTTCGAAGTACGGTTTCAGGCGTGCAGAACCGGAGTCGAACATCGGCCGGTTCTCGGCGTCCATGATCTGGATGCGCAAGCCATTCGGAGTGATCTCGAAGAGGATCTGATCCTTGAATTTCTGCAGTTGCGGGTTCTCGTCGACCTTGTTCTGCAGTTCTTGCAGCAGCAGTTCCAGACGCTCCTTCTCGACCTGCTCGGCCATGCCTTCAACCTGTTCAGTATCGACCGTAACCTTGTCAGGCTGCGGCTGCGATTTCACTTCCGGGTTAAGGGTGTTTTCCGGCGCCGGGGTCGGCGTGCCGCCCAGGTCGATGATGTACGGCGTGCCGCTTTCGGAAAAGCCGACCGGGTCTTTGAAGTAACCGGCGATGGCGATCTTCTGCTCGGGCGTGGCGGTGGACAGCAGCCACAACACCAGGAAGAACGCCATCATCGCCGTGGCGAAGTCGGCGAAGGCGATTTTCCACGCCCCGCCGTGATGCCCGCCGGCTATGCGCTTGACGCGCTTGATGATAATCGGCTGATTATTTTCCATGACTTAGCGACCGCGAACCGCTTGTTCCAGCTCGGCGAAGCTTGGACGGTGCGCCGGGTACAAAACCTTGCGACCGAACTCGACCGCCAGCGAAGGCGGCATGCCGGAAGCCGAAGCCACCAGCGAGGCCTTGATGGCTTCGTAGACGTTCAGCTCTTCCTTGGCATCATGAGCCGGGGAATGCGCCAATGGGCCGAAGAAACCGTACGCCGCGAGAATACCGAAGAAGGTACCGACCAGTGCCGCACCAACGTGCAGACCGATGGACTTCTGATCGCCTTCACCCAGCGAGGCCATGGTCACCACGATACCGAGTACCGCCGCGACGATACCGAAACCGGGCATGGCATCGGCGATGCCGTTCACCGCATGAGATGGATGCTCAAGGTCTTCTTTCAGGCTGTACAGTTCCATGTCGAACAAGCCTTCCAGCTCGTGCGGCGCCATGTTGCCGGACGACATGATGCGCAGGTAATCGCAGATGAACGCGGTCATGCGCTCGTCTTTGAGGACTGCCGGGTACTTGGCGAAGATCGGGCTCGCAGCGGCATCTTCGATGTCGCCTTCGATGGCCATCATGCCTTCGCGGCGGCTCTTGTTGAGGATCTCGTAGATCAGCCCGAGCACTTCCAGATAGAACGTGTGGCTGAAGCGCGAACTGAACATGCTCAGGGATTTCTTGAGCACGTGCATCGTCATGTAACCGGGGTTGGCCTGGAGGAATGCACCCAGTGCCGCACCACCAATGATCATCACCTCGAAGGGCTGGATCAGGGCGGCAATCTTGCCGTGGGAGAGCACGTATCCGCCGAGCACGCTCGCGAATACGACGATGATGCCGATAATTTTAGCCATAGGTAGAAAGTACTTATTTAAGTCGGGTTCAAGGTCATATTCGGAAGTTAAAAAATCTCTTCTTCTACTTATCGGCAAAACTGCGCCAGACTATAGCCAGTTCAGGCGAAAAGCCAATTTTAGCCCATGCCGGGCGCGTCTACAGTCAGTGAAGATCCCGTCCAGACATGGCTAATGAAACGAACGTCCCATACGCAAAACCGACCACGCTCGACGGCTGGGTCAAGCTGCTCGACAGCGTCCGGCTGCCCGTGCCGCAAGAGGCTCACGACAAAGTCTGTCGGGCGATCCGCGACAATCGCAGCTCGCTGCGCGACATCGCCGACCTGATGCAGGACAGCCCGGCACTGGCCTTGAGCATCATCCGTGAGGCGAATCGTCACACCCACGGCACCATGGCCGCACCGGCGGAAAATCTCGAGGTGGCGATCAACCGTCTCGGCCTGGCGCGGACTGAAGAATTGCTCGCGCGCCTGCCGGCTGAACCGCAGATGCAAATCCCCAAGGCCCTGCGCCAGTTACAGATGATCAGCCAGCACGCGACGCAACAGGCCAACGGTTTTTTCGCCAGTCGCCTGGCGCGGCTGTGGCAGGACATTCATTGGGGCAGCCTGTTGTTTTTGTCGCCGCTGTGGCCATTGGCGCTGACTTATCCGCAATTGCTCGAAGAATGGGAACTGCGGGTTATCCACAAGGGCGAATCGGCGCGCGTGGTCGAAAAGCAATTGTTCGGCGTACGCCTGCTGAAAATCGCCGAGGCGCTGGTGCAAGTCTGGCACCTGCCGATCTGGGTGCAGCAGGGTTATAAGCTGCTGCTGAGTGAACAGCGCGAACTGGTCAAAGTGCTGCGCATCGCCCGCGACAGCGAACATCCGTTGCGCCAGCAAAACCGCCTCGATGACGACCCGACCCTGCGCCGCTGGCTCAACCAGCCGGCCAACACCGTGCTGCTGGCCAACGGCCTGGCACTGTCTGCGCAACAGGCGTGGGACAGTCCGCACAGCGAACGCTGGCAGTACCTGACCAGCCTTTATCTGCAGATTTCCATGGATGAAGTGCAACAACAGTTGCACCAGCAAGCCGCCAACAGCGCACGCCATCATGCGATGCCCGACCTGTGGCATCCGGCGGTTTCGTTGCTGTGGCCATGGGGCACCCATCGTTTGCCAGCCGGCATGCTGCCCGCAGCTGCGCCAACCTCGGAAGATCTGACGCAATGGCGCCAGCAATGCGCCGAGCTATTAGCCGAGCCAAGCCGCTTCACCAATGCCATGAGCCTGACCGTCGCCGCTCGCGATGCGCTGGTTGCCAGCGGCATGCGCCGGGTGATGATCCTGATGGCCGATCGCACACAGTCCAATCTGCGCGTGAATCAAACCGCCGGGCTACCGAAAGAAGCCGCGGCGCTGAATTTCGTCGTCAGCCAGAGCAAGGTCTTGCAACGGCTGCTCGCGCAACAGGCGCAGGTGCGGATCAATCCCGAGAACAACGCTCAGTTCTCCGCTCTGCTGCCAGCGAGCCTGCGCACCCTGTTTCGTGGCGAGCATCTGTTCCTGCGTTCCCTGGTCAATAACGGCCGGGTGATCATGATTGCCGTCGCCGATCAGGGCGGCGGGCCGTTCGCTGATATCACCGTGCAAGCCTTTGGCAAAACCGCACAGTGCATCGAAAAAGCCCTGCACAGCTTTAGCAGCCGCGGCCGATGAGGCTGCGCTACAATCCTCCCCTTTGTGCTCTGGAGACCTCACATGTCTGACTTCTCTGGCTTGCCGCTCGTCATCGAGGCGAGCGACCTGCTCCCGCGTCTCGACTCCCCTGAACTGATTCTGGTGGACCTGACCAGCCCTGCCCGTTATGCCGAAGGTCACTTTCCCGGCGCACGCTTTGTCGATCCCAAGCGCACCCAGCTCGGCCAGCCGCCGGCGCCGGGACTGCTACCGGCGAAAGCCGATCTCGAAGCGTTATTCGGTGAGCTGGGCCATCGCAAAGATGCGGTCTACGTGGTCTATGACGACGAAGGCGGCGGTTGGGCCGGGCGTTTCATCTGGCTGCTCGACGTGATTGGTCACGACAAATATCACTACGTCGACGGCGGTCTGCCGGCGTGGCTGGCGGCCGGCATGCCGATGTCGATCCAGGTTCCGCCTGCAGTGGGCGGCCCTGTGCCATTGACCCTGCATGAAGAACCGACCGCGACCCGTGAATACCTGCAAAGCCGCCTCGGTGCTGCCGATCTGGCGATCTGGGATGCGCGCGGGCCGCTGGAGTATTCCGGTGAGAAAGTGCTGGCCGCCAAGGCTGGGCACATCCCCGGCGCGGTCAATTTCGAATGGACTGCCGGCATGGACAAGGCCCGTCAGTTGCGCATTCGCACAGACATGCCGCAGATCCTCGAAGACCTCGGGATCACCAAGGACAAAGAAATCATTACCCACTGCCAGACCCATCACCGGTCGGGCTTCACTTATCTGGTGGCCAAATCCCTCGGTTATCCGCGGGTCAAGGGCTACGCCGGTTCCTGGGGCGAATGGGGCAACCACCCTGACACGCCAGTCGAGATTTAAGGTTTTTAAGGACAACTAATGAAAGAGCGTCTGTTTATCCTCAGCCAGTACCTGCTGCCTCATCACCTGCTGTCGCGTCTGGCCGGCTGCATTGCCGAGTGCCGCGTGCGCTGGTTCAAGAATGCCTTCACCCAATGGTTCGCCAAGCGCTACCAGGTGGACATGTCGCAAGCGCTGGTCGAAGACCTCACTGCCTACGAGCACTTCAACGCCTTCTTCACCCGCGCCCTGAAAGACGGCGCGCGTCCACTGGACGAAACCCCGGGCGCGATCCTCAGCCCGGCCGACGGTGCGGTCAGCCAGCTTGGCCCGATCGAACACGGTCGCGTGTTCCGGGCCAAGGGCCACAGCTTCAGCGTGCTGGAACTGCTCGGCGGTGATGCGGCTAACGCTGCACCGTTCATGGGCGGCGACTTCGCCACCATTTACCTGTCGCCGAAGGACTACCACCGCGTGCACATGCCGCTGGCCGGCACCCTGCGCGAAATGGTCTACATCCCGGGCCGGATCTTCTCGGTCAACCAGACCACCGCAGAAAACGTTCCGGAACTGTTCGCCCGCAACGAGCGCGTGGCGTGCATTTTCGACACCGAGCGCGGGCCGATGGCCGTGGTGCTGGTGGGTGCGATGATCGTCGCTTCGATCGAAACCGTGTGGGCCGGCCTGGTCACCCCACCGAAGCGCGAGCTGAAAACCTTCCGCTACGACGAAGCCGCCCGCGCGCCGATCCATCTGGAAAAAGGCGCCGAACTGGGTCGCTTCAAACTGGGTTCGACCGCGATCGTGCTGTTCGGGCCGGATCAGGTGACATGGGCGCAAGAGCTGGTGGCGGGTTCGCCAGTGCAGATGGGTCAAGGCCTGGCGCTGCCAAAAGCCTGAACATGATGTGAGCCACTGATCCGCCTTTTCACACGTCTGCGAAAAGGCGGATACGACTCGGTGGTGCCGTTACTCTATTTGCCCAAGAAAGCCGATCGGGCCTTCGTTGGCATAGGTATTGGTGCCACTGAGGTTTTTCCCTCCGTCACTGGACGTGACGCTCAACGCGATAACGTTCTGATTGTCCCGGCCGCCAATCACCCACTTGCCGCCCGGATGCCATGGGGCATCATTGCCACCCCACTGATTCTCGACGTTGTACTGGTTCTGACCGGTGCGCTGCGCTTTGAAGCCAATGGGACCTTCCCCGACATAGGTCATGGTGCCGGTGAACGTTTTACCGTCATCGCGCGACTTGATCTCGATCGCGACGACATTCTGGTTGTCCCGCCCGCCGAGTACCCAGGTTCCACCCGGATGCCACGGCGCCGAACTGCCACCCCATTGATTTGCCACTGCATATTTAGACATGAACCTCATCTCCTTGAAGTTTCGGGAGACCTGCCCGAGGTTGACGGCAGGCCGTGCAACCGTGCGTTTCCGATCGCACGCCTGAGAGACTAGTAGGGCTTGGGGAATGGCATCCGGCCAGCAGACCAGCGGTCAAAAAGTCTGACGCTACCCAGCGAAACAGACCACAGCTGCTAGAGTTTTGGGCATTGCCCCTTCCGCCGCCGGAGCACGTCAAGGCATGAGTGAGTCTCGTCCCCAACCCTCCCTGAGCGCCCCGACCCCGACGCAAACGCGTCTGTCGTTTTGCGAAGCAACGCCGCGCGACCTCAAGCGCTGGATCGCCGGCCTGCCCAAGGCCAACATCGGTGAAACCGCCCGCCTGCTGTATCAAGGCCTGGGCGAACTCAATCAATTGCTCACCCCCAGTGACAATCGCCTCAACCTGCTGGAGCTGCTGCGACCCGAGGTGTATTTCGTCTGCCAGCATCTGGAACGGCACTTCCTGCATCAGGCGATCATGCTCGACGAGCGTTCACGCAAGATCAGCAATTTGTGTCAGGCGCTGCAAAGCCATCTGGCCGTCGGCTACAAACAGATCATGTTGCGGATTGCGCCGAAGTACAGCAAGGATCGCGCGATATTGGTCAGCACGGCCCTGCAACGGGCGGC
Source organism: Pseudomonas sp. H1_D05 (assembly GCF_054682705.1). Classification (NCBI taxonomy): domain Bacteria; kingdom Pseudomonadati; phylum Pseudomonadota; class Gammaproteobacteria; order Pseudomonadales; family Pseudomonadaceae; genus Pseudomonas; species Pseudomonas sp. H1_D05. The sequence continues at coordinate 2,453,728 of NZ_CP162825.1, read as the reverse complement.
CCATGCTCTCAAGGGTCAACTACTGCGTGCGACGCAACTGTACAGCGCGGCACCGGAGCAGGTGTGGTTCGAACTGCATCAGCTGTATCGCATCGCCTGCGAACTGCAACTGCAACAGCGCCGGGTCCACGACGATCTCGCCAGCCTCACCACCGAACTCACGCTTGAACAGACTTACATCGCCGCCCTGCTCCTGGGCAGTGCCCGCTGCAATCAATTGCGGCAGAACCAGATCGCCCGATTGGCTGAAGTACTCGAACCGTGGAGCGCCCTGCTCAAATTGCATCCCGGTCGCTCGAGCGAAGGACTGTTTGCGATCAGCCCGGTGATCGATACCGGCCCGCGCTACCGCAACATGTTTCGCAGCGAAGAACAGGCCGGATTGCTCGGCTTCGATCCGCAGCCACTGGTGAACGCCATCGAAGCGCATTTGCAGCACCAGCCCGCATCGACGCCGCTGCCCGTTCCGCCCGGGCTCAGCTTCGACACCCTGCAACACCTGCATGCCACCTGGGGACAAGCCGCCGAGCGCAGCTTTCAGCGCACCGTCGGCCAAGGCCATCTAACCGTGTGCGTGGGCATGAGCGCGCTGCACTTTTATCTGGGTGGCGAGCGCAGTTTCAGCGAGCTGCTCAAACACCCCGGAACGCGCTCGGCGAATTTCAGCAGTGCCGTCGCCAAAGGTGAAAAGGACAGTTGGAGCCAGGCTTTCGACGCCGCACCGCAAAGCAAAACTGATGAATTTTTGCCTTACGAGGAAATCCAGTACGACCATTTGCTCGAGGATGAAAGCGGCACGGACAGTACGCCGCATTACCCGACCCATGCCCTGCCGGTGATCAATCACAGCCCCGGTGGATATTGCCTGGCGTGGCCAAATGAAGTGCCCGCCGAGCTGCAGGCCGGGGAAATGCTCGGCATTCAGGACAGTGTCAGTCTGGGCTGGAGCATTGCGGTCATTCGCTGGATCCGCCAGGTGCGCGGCGGCGGCACGCAAATGGGCATTGAGCTGGTGGCGCCACATGCCCAGCCTTGCGGCCTGCAACTGGTGCGTTCACGGGACGATCACAGTCAGTATCTGCGCGGATTATTGTTACCGGAGATCAGTGCGATAGATTTGCCAGCAACCTTGCTGGCGCCGCGCTTGCCGTTTCAGGAAGGCAGTAAAGTGCTGATCAATACCCAAGGCGAAGAACACCGCGCCGGGCTGGATCGACGGGTGGCGAGTACGCACAGTTTCAATCAGTTCGCCTATCGCTCGCTGGAGGTCGCGCGCAATGGCGGGAGCGAGGAGGATTTTGATTCGTTGTGGAAATCGCTTTAAGTGCCCGCCGATGGATCGGCGGCGCAACCTTCGCGAGCAGGCTCGCTCCCACATTGGAATACATTTCAACTGTGGGAGCGAGCCTGCTCGCGAAGAGGCCAAGTCAGGCGATAGAGATCTCAGAGCTGCCCGTCGCGATCACGGAAACCCAGCAGATACAACACGCCATCCAGCCCCAACGTCGAAATCGCCTGCTTCGCCGACTGCTTCACCAACGGCTTGGCACGGAACGCTACGCCCAAACCGGCAATCGCCAGCATCGGCAGGTCATTCGCACCGTCGCCGACCGCGATGGTCTGCTCCAGACGCAAACCTTCCTTGTGTGCCAGCTCTTTGAGCAAATCAGCCTTGCGTTGAGCATCGACGATCGGCTCGATCGCCACGCCGGTACACTTGCCATCGACCACTTCCAGTTCGTTGGCAAACACATAGTCGATGCCGAGTTTGGCCTGCAATTGCTTGGCGAAATAGGTGAAGCCGCCGGACAGGATCGCGGTCTTGTAGCCCAGTCGCTTGAGTTCCGCGAACAGCGTTTCGGCGCCTTCGGTCAGACGCAGAGAAGCGCCGATCGAGTCCAGCACGCTGACATCCAGACCTTTGAGCAAGGCCAGACGCTCTTTGAAACTGGCGCGGAAATCCAGCTCGCCGGCCATGGCCCGCTCAGTGATTTCGGACACCTGCTCGCCCACGCCGGCAGCCTTGGCCAGCTCGTCAATGACCTCGGCCTCGATCAGCGTCGAGTCCATGTCGAACACCGCCAGACGACGGTTGCGCCGGAACAGCGAGTCTTCCTGAAAGGCGATGTCGACGTTCAGCGCTTGGGCAACGCTGAGGAATTCGGCACGCAGCGCCTGTGGATCGGCGGCTTCGCCACGCACGGAGAACTCGATGCAGCCCTTGCCCTTGTCCGCTGGCGTGTCCAGTGGCATGCGACCCGACAGACGGTCGATGTGATCGATATTCAGGCCATATTTGGAGGTGATCGAGCTGACAGCCTGCAATTGGCCAGCGGTCACTTTGCGGGTCAACAGGGTGACGATGTGGCGTTTCTTGCCCTGATTACCCACCCATTGCTGGTAATCCTCTTCGGACACCGGCGTAAAGCGTACCTGCTGATCGAGCTCGTAGCCCTTGAACAGAATGTCCTTGAGCACGGACTTGCCTTGCTCGGAATCGGGGATTTCAACCAGGATGCCGAACGACAGGGTGTCGTGGATCACCGCCTGACCGATGTCGAGAATGTTCACACCACCTTGTGCCAGAACGCCGGTAATGGCCGCAGTCAGACCCGGACGGTCGACTCCCGTGATGTTAATCAGGACGATTTCGCGCAACGCGCACCCCCGCAACTGGAAAAAAACCGCATTCTACCCACTTTCAGTGACCATCGGGCACCGCGAGCGCTTTGCCGGTCTAGGGCCTGTCGCTATACTGCGCGTCAACTTCACGGACAAAAGAGCCGAGCTCAGTGAACCGGCCCACGCCAGTTAAAACCGATAACTTCTTCCTGCTGATCTTCCGTGCACTGCGCCACCGCCGTGTACCGATTGCATTGCGCATTGCCAGCCATAACGTGATCCTGGTCGCTCTGGCCCTGGTGATCTATGCCGGCGTGATGGGTTTGCAATTCAAGCAGGCCATGCACCAGCAGGCCGATGCGCTGGGCGAAAGCCTGACCACGCAGACCGCGACCTCGGCCACCGAGCTGTTGGTGTCCAACGACATCCTCAGCCTCAACGTGCTGCTCAACAACCTGACCAAGAACAAACTGGTGGCCCACGCGGCGATCTACAGCGTGGATAACCGCATCCTCGCCGAGTCCGGTCAGCGGCCCAAGCACAGCCTGCTGGGCGAAGCCGAGGGCATGTACGAGAGCAAGATCACCTTCCAGGACGTGACTGCCGGGCAACTGCGCATCAGCCTGGACATGGATCAGTTCCAGCAGCCGATGACCATCAGCCTGCAAAGCATGGGCATTCTCAGCGGGATCCTGTTGGCGCTGTCGCTGGCCCTGAGCCTGCGCATGGGCCGCTATCTGTCGACGCCGTTGCTGCAATTGCGTGTCTGGTTGCGACGCATCGACGAACACACACCGGGCATTGATCGTCAGGATGAAATCGGCGATCTGGCGCGTCAGCTGCACGCCAACTACGCGCCGGAGCCAGCACCGGAACCGGAGCCTGAGTTCGAGGACGAAGAGGACGAGCCGGAATTCGAGGTGCGCAACTTGCGTGATCCGAGTTTCGACGAAACCCGTCCGATGGCCGCGCAGAAGCCTGCACCGCGACATCTGGTCAGCACCGTCGAAGACGATGATGACGATGACGCGTTCGCTGATCTGCGCGATGAATCGCTGGACGTTGCGCCACAACCGGTCGCCCGCAAGGCGACCCCGAGCGTGCCACAACACAGCGCTGTGCTGGCGGTACAACTGGGCTCACAGGAACAACTGCGCCGCTTGCCGCGGGCACGCCTGGAAGAATTGCAGGAGCGTTATCGTGACTGCCTCGATCAGGCTGCTTCGCTGTATCAGGGTGAAATCGAAACCCTCAACGACGGCAGCACGCTGATGCTCTTCCACACCGAAGACAGCGGTGACGATTACCTGACCAACGCAATCTGCTGCGGCGAGTTGCTGCGGGCCTTGGGTCATCAGTTGCAGATTGAAGTCGCAGACAGCGGCATCACCCTGCAACTGCAGCTGGGCCTGACTCTGGGCGATGAGTTGTTCGGCTTGAGTCAGATTGATCTGCTGCTGACCGATTCGGCGCAGGATGCGCTGGCCTTGTCGCAGCACAGCCGTAACCTGCTGCTGGTCGAACGCAAGATCGGCGACGATGCGCTGATACGCCAGCGTGCACGGATCCGGCCAATCGCCAGCCCTGAGGGGGCTTGCTGCGTGGAGCGGTTGATGGAACCGTATCCGTCGATGCTGGAACGGCAACTGGCGCGGATGCATGAGCGCCGGGCGTAAGCCTAAGGCCTGAAACACGGAAGCCCGCAGACGAGTGATTGTCTGCGGGCTTTTTTGTGGCCGGTGTTATCGAGATTGCAAGCACCCTGAAAAGCCCCTCACCCTAGCCCTCTCCCACAGGGAGAGGAGACCGATCCGGGATTATTGCCGGAATACACCGACCTGCACGTCCTGCTTTGAATCCATAACCGCCAGGATCGTTCAGGTCGATGCATGGCGCCAGACATCTCGGTCGGCCCCCTCTCCCTCAGGGAGAGGGCTGGGGTGAGGGGCTTTTGATCTTTCGCGCAGAACCCCAGACACAACAAAGCCCGCACAAGGCGGGCTCTGTTCTGACTCGATCCAGCTTAGAAGCGGAACACTTCCATGTCTGTCCGAATCGGCGATGCCATCGGAATCTTCGGTTGTTTCTCTGATTCCGCCGCCGGCGCTGCCGGTTTTGGTGCCGCTTTACGCGGTGCCTCGGCCACCGGTGGCTGATTGGCCAACGGCTTGAGCGCTACCGACAATTGCTCGGCCAGACGCTGCAGCAAAATGCCCTGGGCCTGAACCTGCGAAGCGGTACTGCCGGCATGCAGCTCTTGCAGATGAACGATGCGGTTATCGCGCACCTGACCACGACGGTCGATCAAACGCCATTGAGCATCGAGAATCGCCGGTTGTTTCTGGCCAGAGTCCAGACGCGTGATGGTCAGCAACACCTGCACATCCGGAGTGAACCCCGTAGTGGCCGGTGCCAGCACTACACGCTGGCTGTCCAGATGGCCAGCAACCTGACGCATCAGCAACTGATCGATATCCGACGAAAGGCTGCCAGCCCAACGACCGTCTGTCGCTGCTTGCAGGCTGCCATCGGGTTGACGTTGCAGCAATGTCTCACGTTGCAGGTAATCGGCTACGACTACCGGACCCAAAAGAACCGCCATGCCCGCGCTTTGCGCAGGCTGAACCGGACTTCCACTGTCCAGTTGATACAGCGACACCGGCTGGTGAACGCTGCAACCCGCCAGGCCCAAAACGCCGGCGAGCAGGAAAATAAGGGGGCGCAGAGCAGTCATCATCCCGTCCAGGTGGCCGCCACAAGGCTGACCACAGTGAAAATACTCAATAAATATGAAGAACGCTCGGCCACGCCGGCGCTTGGAAAGGCCATATCATCCGTGAATATGCGTTCCGACTCCAGCGCCAAAGCGTCGATCTACGCGTTAAATCGTAGATCCAACGCTCTAGGGCGCCTAATTGAGGTTTTCGACGAGCAGCGCATCCACTCTCTGGAAGCCCCTCGGCAGCTTATTGCCACGACGCCCACGCTCACCTTTGTAGTGTTCGAGGTCATCGGCCTTCAGCGACAGGGTCCGTTTTCCGGCCTGCAGCACCAAGGTGGCGCCTTCCGGAAGGACGGCGATGTCCGTGACATATTCTTCGCGACTGGCCACACGTTCACCGGAAATACCGATGATCTTGTTGCCTTTGCCCTTACCTAATTGTGGCAGATCGCTGATTTTGAAGATCAGCAGGCGACCTTCGGTCGTGACCGACGCCAGCCAGTTGTGCTCACGATCGGCCACCGGACGTGGCGCGATGACTTTGGCGTTGTTCGGCAGGCTCAACAGGGCTTTACCGGCCTTGTTCTTGGCTTGCAGGTCTTCGCCCTTGACCACAAAACCGTAACCGGCGTCGGAAGCGATCACGTACAACGCGTCGTCTTCCGGCATCAGCACGCATTCGAAGCTCGCACCGGGCGGTGGTGTCAGACGACCGGTCAACGGCTCGCCCTGGCCCCGAGCCGATGGCAGGGTGTGCGCGGCGACCGAGTAGCTGCGGCCAGTCGAGTCGATAAACACCGCAAACTGGTTGGAGCGCCCCGCTGCTGAGGTCTTGAAGCCATCACCGGCCTTGTACGACAGGCCCGTGGCGTCGATGTCATGACCTTTGGCCGAACGGATCCAGCCTTTTTCAGACAGCACCACGGTGACTTTTTCGTTCGGCAGCAGATCGTGTTCGGTCAGCGCCTTGGCTTCAGCGCGCTCGACGATTGGCGACCGACGGTCATCGCCGTAGGTTTCGGCGTCTTTCAACAGTTCGGTGCGCACCAGCTTCTTCAGCTTGGCTTCGCTGCCCAGCAGGGCTTGCAGCTTGGCTTGTTCCTTGAGCAGTTCGTCCTGCTCGTCGCGCAGCTTCATCTCTTCCAGTCGCGCCAACTGACGCAGACGGGTGTCGAGGATGTAGTCGGCCTGAATTTCACTGAGGGCGAAACGCTCGATCAGCTTGGCCTTCGGATGCTCCTCGGTACGGATGATGTGGATCACTTCATCCAGGTTGAGGTAGGCGATCAGCAAACCGTCCAACAGGTGCAGACGACGCTCGACCTTGTCGAGGCGGAATTGCAGGCGACGACGTACGGTCAGCACGCGGAATTCCAGCCACTCGACCAGCAGCGCTCGCAGGTTTTTCAGCTGCGGCTTGCCGTCCAGACCGATGATGTTGACGTTGACCCGGTAGGTCGACTCCAGCTCGGTGCTGGCGAACAAGTGCTGCATCAGCGCTTCATGATCGACGCGGCTGTTGACCGGAATGATCACGATGCGGCACGGATTTTCGTGGTCGGATTCGTCGCGCAGGTCAGCGATCTGCGGGGCTTTCGACGGCTTGGCCTGCATCAGCGCGGCGATCTGCTCCAGCACCTTGGCGCCGGACACCTGATGCGGCAGCGCGGTGACGATGATGTCGCCGTCCTCGACGTGGTACACGGCGCGCATGCGCACCGAGCCCTTGCCGGTTTCGTACATCTTTAGCAAGTCGGCGCGCGGCGTAATGATTTCCGCTTCGGTCGGATAGTCCGGACCCTGAATGTGTTCGCAGAGCTGCTCGACCGTGGCTTTCGGCTCATCGAGCAGACGCACGCAAGCGGTGGCGACTTCGCGCAGGTTATGTGGCGGCACGTCGGTGGCCATGCCCACGGCAATACCGGTGGTGCCGTTGAGCAGGATGTTCGGCAGGCGTGCCGGCAGCACCAGCGGCTCTTGTAAGGTGCCGTCGAAGTTCGGGCCCCAGTCGGCAGTGCCCTGGCCCAGTTCGCTGAGCAGCACTTCGGAATAACGCGACAGACGTGCTTCGGTGTAACGCATGGCGGCGAAGGACTTCGGATCGTCCGGCGCACCCCAGTTACCCTGACCGTCGACCAGCGTGTAGCGATAGCTGAAAGGCTGCGCCATCAGCACCATCGCTTCGTAGCACGCCGAGTCACCGTGCGGGTGGAATTTACCGAGCACGTCACCGACGGTACGCGCCGATTTCTTGTGCTTGGAGTCGGCGTCCAGCCCCAGCTCGCTCATGGCGTAGACGATACGCCGCTGTACCGGTTTCAGGCCGTCGCCGATATGCGGCAGAGCACGGTCCATGATCACGTACATGGAGTAGTTGAGGTAGGCACTTTCGGTGAAGTCGGCCAACGAGCGGCGTTCTACACCGTCCAGGCTGAGATCAAGGGGGTTGCTCATGCAGGCCTCATCGGTTCGTTGTCTGGCGCAGCAGCATGGTGCCACCGCGCTGAGTAAATTCAAGTTTGTTCAGGGCGCTCATGCCGAGCAGCACCTGATCGCCATGCAGCCCCGGCGCCACCAGTGCGCGGACGTCGCGCAGCACGATGTCACCGAGTTGCAGGCGGTCGATTTTGGTTCGATAGCCCTGGCTCAGGCCATTGGCCGTGCTCAGGGTCACACCGAAACCTTCTTCCAGCTTCAAACGCTTGGCCAGATCCGCCGGGATCGCCACATCGGTTGCGCCGGTGTCGAGCATGAACTCGACCGGTTCGCCGTTGATCTGACCGCTGGCGACAAAATGCCCTTGGGCATTGCCGGCCAGCTTCACCTCGATAAACCCTTCGCCCTGCTCCGAACTGACCACGACGTTCGGATTCTGCTGGCGTTGCTCCCACTGGCCAAAAAACCGCGTCGCCAGAAACAGCGCCGCGCACCATGCCAGAATCATCAGCACCCGACCGGCGCGCTTGCCCGGGGGTTGTTGTCGTTGTTCACCCATACTCATTGAATCCAGCCGCCCTCAGGCGCTGCAAAGCGCCACACAATTGGGCGAGACTCGCCATCGGCGCGGGTTGCAAAATTGTTGTCGACGCCAATCCACGCGCCTTGCGCGTCGACCAGCAACGCCTCGGTCAGTCCGTGTTCGGACGCATATTGACGATTCGGAACCAGTGCATCCGCAGCGAATGACCAGCAGCGTTCCTGTTTACCCGTCAACATTTCATGCCGACAGATTTTGAAAGCGTTGCGATCCAGGAGAAACAGTTTGTTATTGAATAGAGCAATATCCGAAAAATCCTTCTCTACCGGTTTGGAGCCTGGAAATTGCGGCGGTTGCGGCGCCAGTCCTCCCTCGGTCATGAGCACACAAATGGAAAAACAGTACCATTTGTTATCAAGGGGAGGAGTCAGTAGCCGCCTGATTTTGACCAACCCTCTTTTTTGCCGCTCTGCAGCCAGCCAGATTTCACTGCCAAGAATGCCGGAAACCGCCAAGCCTTCAAACAACGCATTGGCGTGCGTAGCCAGCCCAGCCTCTCGCGCCATAGTCAGCACCTGCGACGAGATGCGCAACCAGGCCAGTTCTCCACTGGGTGAGATCTTGAGAATGGCTGAATACGTTTCACTGAGAATGTAGCGATTCTGGCTAGCGTCGCAGGTGATCCCTTCAAAGTCCAACGCACCGTTACCCGCAAGCGATCTGAAAAAGCTCTGGGTTTTCATGGCCAACGTCCGGCCGGGATCTTCAGGCACCGGTGGAACATTAATCAAAACAGCCTCGGCCTTCCACACCTTGTCTTGCTTATCGAGCCGGTAGATCCGGTCGTCGTCACGATCCGACACCGTCCACAACTGCTCGCCACACTTGGCCAGCCCGGACAGATTGCCTCCGCGCATCCCCTCCACCGGATGCTCAGAAAGCAACCGCAGTTCCGGGTCGGCGGCCAGTCCCAGCGAACTCCAGACAAGCAAAAAACCCGCAATAAAGAGGTTGAGTTTCATCATTGAATCTCCCGCAGTCGGCGTTTCAAGTTTCCCCGAGCCTTGCACGACATGTCGGAATTCAACGATCACACTACTTTCTCGACAGCATTGCTTCAGAGCTTCATTGTCTGCACTTCATGGCTCGCTGTTCAATCAGCGGCCAGCGCAGCAAACCTGTAAATCATCCAGCGCGCCTTGCTTCCGGCACACCCTCCAAAACCTGCGCGAGTGAGCCGCCTCAAGCGTTCTCACTCACAACGGCCAGGGCCGTCCCGATTGGAGTATTGCAGCAGTTTCCTGATCTGCTCACAGATCGGCAAATACCCGTCAGCAATACTCGGACGCAGTACGCTAAGGCTTGGCGCTCCAGCCACCGTCAGGCGCGGCGAAGCGCCAGACGATCGGCCGAACCTCACCGTCGGCCCGCGGGCCGAAATTATTGTCGACGCCGACCCACGCACCATCAGCGTCAACGATCAGCGCCTCTTCCAGCCCGAAGTTCTGCGAATAACGGCGGTTGGCCTGCAACAGTTCAGCGGCGTACGACCAGCAACGCTCGACCTTGGCGGTCTGCGCATCGCGCCGACAAATCTGAAAGGCGTTGCGCTCAAGGGTAAACAATTTGCCGTTAAACAATGAAAGGTCGGAAAAGTCCCGGTCGACCGCTCCGGCCTTCGGGAACTGCGGCGGCTGCATTTCCTTGCCGCCCTCGCTGAGCAGCACGCAACGACCGTCGCAATCCCACACCGTCTGCTGGCGCTTGATCAGCAGCAAGCCACGGCTTTGCCGTTCGGCAGCCAGCCACATCTGATCGCCCGCCGGATTGATCGCCAAGCCCTCGAAGATCGCATTGAAATGCAGGAGCATGCCGCTGGCCCGTGCTTCGCGAACCATCATCGGCGAGATCTTCAGCCAGTTGACCGGGCCGCTGACGGGCACCTGCAAGACTGCCGCATGGCCCTCGCTGACAATGTAGCGATTGCCGGCACTGTCGCAACTGATGCCTTCGAAATCCAGGTCGCCACCGCGCACGAACGATGCGGCCCAATTGCGCGAGCGCAACCCCCACGGCAGACCGGTCTCCGGCACCAGGGGCACGTCGATGTGCAAGGCTTCGGCCTGCCAGACCTGATCGGCGGTATTGAGCCGATAGATCTGATCGTCATCGCGGTCCGACACCGTCCACAACTCGCTGCCGCACATGGCCAGCCCCGACAGGTTGCCGCCGCGCATGCCGTCGACCGGGTGCTCGGAGAGCACGCGCAATTCCTGCAACGGCTCGGCCGACACGCCCATCGCACTCAGCAGCAACGCACCCGCCAAGGCCCAGCCAAACCGCATCAGGCCAGCACCTCGGCGAGGTTGCCTTTGGATTCGAGCCAGGTCTTGCGGTCACCGGCGCGTTTCTTCGCCAGCAGCATGTCCATCATTTCCGAGGTTTCGGCGAAGTCTTCACCCAGCGTCAGTTGCACCAGACGCCGAGTGTTCGGGTCCATTGTGGTCTCACGCAACTGCGGCGGGTTCATTTCACCCAGACCTTTGAATCGGGTGACCTGGGGTTTGCCGCGCTTCTTCTCGGCGACCAGACGGTCGAGAATGCCGTCGCGCTCGGCTTCGTCGAGGGCGTAGTAGATTTCTTTGCCCAGGTCGATGCGGTACAGCGGCGGCATCGCCACGTAGACGTGACCGGCATCCACCAGCGGGCGGAAATGCTGGACGAACAATGCGCAGAGCAGCGTTGCGATGTGCAGACCGTCCGAGTCGGCGTCGGCAAGGATGCAGATCTTGCCGTAACGCAGCTGGCTCATATCCGCCGCACCCGGATCGACACCGATGGCCACGGCGATGTTGTGCACTTCCTGGCTGGCGAGTACTTCGCTGCCATCGACTTCCCAGGTGTTGAGGATCTTGCCGCGCAACGGCAGGATCGCCTGGAACTCTTTGTCCCGCGCTTGCTTGGCGGAACCACCAGCGGAATCACCTTCGACCAGGAACAGCTCGGAACGCATCGGGTCCTGCCCGGCGCAGTCCGCCAGTTTGCCCGGCAACGCTGGCCCCTGAGTCACACGTTTACGCTCGACTTTCTTGCTTGCCTTAAGACGACGACCGGCGTTGTTGATCGCCAGTTCCGCCAGGGCCAGACCGGTTTCCGGGTTGGCGTTGAGCCACAGGCTGAACGCGTCCTTGACCACACCAGAGACAAACGCCGCCGCTTCACGCGATGACAGACGCTCTTTGGTCTGGCCGGAGAATTGCGGCTCCTGCATCTTCATCGACAGGACGAACGCGATGCGCTCCCAGACGTCTTCCGGCGCCAGCTTGACGCCGCGCGGCAGCAGGCTGCGGAATTCGCAGAACTCGCGCATCGCATCAAGCAGGCCCTGACGCAGACCGTTGACGTGAGTACCGCCCTGCGCCGTCGGGATCAGGTTGACGTAGCTTTCCTGCACCGCGTCGCCACCTTCCGGCAGCCACAGCAGGGCCCAGTCGACGGCTTCTTTATTACCGGCGAAAGCGCCGCAGAACGGCTCGTCCGGCAGGCGTTCGAACTCGCTGACCGCATCGACCAGATAGGAACGCAGACCGTCTTCGTAATGCCACTCGACTTTCTCGCCGGTGCCTTTGTCTTCGAAGCTGACCAGCAGCCCCGGGCACAGCACAGCCTTGGCCTTGAGCACGTGCTTGAGGCGGCTGATGGAGAATTTCGGTGAATCGAAGTATTTCGGGTCCGGCGCGAAGTACACGCTGGTGCCGGTGTTGCGCTTGCCGACGGTGCCGACGATTTCCAGTTCCGAGGCTTTGAAACCGTCGTTGAAGGTCATCTGGTATTCGTTGCCGTCACGTTTTACGCGCACACGGACTTCGGTCGACAAGGCGTTGACCACGGAAATACCCACGCCGTGCAGACCGCCGGAGAACTGGTAGTTCTTGTTGGAAAACTTGCCGCCCGCGTGGAGCTTGGTGAGGATCAGCTCGACACCCGACACGCCCTCTTCCGGATGAATGTCGACCGGCATGCCACGGCCGTCGTCACTGACTTCCAGCGAATGGTCGGCGTGCAGGATGACCTGCACCGATCTGGCGTGACCCGCCAGGGCTTCGTCGACACTGTTGTCGATGACTTCCTGGGCGAGGTGGTTCGGCCGACTGGTGTCGGTGTACATGCCGGGGCGTTTGCGCACCGGGTCGAGGCCCGAGAGGACTTCGATGGCGTCGGCGTTATAAGAGCTAGCGCTGGGAGTGGCCATAGGGTCTCGTCGTCAATGTTCGGTGAAAAAAGAATTCATGGGGCCACAGCTCACAATGCGGAGAAATCGATGGCCTGATACAAATCGGCGCCAATGCCGGCAAAACTCAGCAACGCCGGCAATTGCCCGGCGAAACCCTGAAAACTGTGGTCGCCGCCGGCCTGAATACGCAAGGCGCAGGCGCGGTAATACTGCTGGGCGAGGCGATAGTCCAGTGTTTCATCGCCGGTCTGCAACCACACCTGATAGCGCTGCGCATCCTGAGGCGCCGGCACTTCCAGTTCGGCCAGAGCCGTGACGTGGTCGTGGGTCAATTCCCAGGTTTCATCGGTATACAGGTTTTTCCGCGGGCCCAGATAGCCGTCGAACATCCGGTACGGGCTGACCGCCGGGTTGACCAGCAGGGCTTTCAGGCCATGGCGCTCGGCCAGGTGAGTCGCATAGTAGCCGCCGAGTGAGCTTCCCACCAGCAGCGGGCTGCCCAGTTCGGCAATCGCTTGTTCCAACTGACCGATGGCTTCGCGCGGGTGATGATGCAGGGCCGGGACACGCAATTTGTCGCTCAAACCCAGCTGCTCCATCACGGAGACCAGCTGACAGGCCTTTTTCGAGGCCGGAGCGCTGTTGAAACCGTGGATATAGAGGATCGAACCGGACATTTGAGCTCCCTGGGTGTCGGTTTGGGTTTGCGGAGTTTACAGGGAGAGAAGCGCGGATTGGGGGTGGTTTCGAGAAATTGGTCATTCAGCAGGGGCGCCCCTCACCCTAGCTCTCTCCAAGGGAGAGGGGACTGAATGGGGGATATTCAAGTGCTACACCGACTTGAGCGAGCTTCAGCGAATCCATAATCAACACATTCTTTCAGGTCGATGGATGACGCAATACACCTCGGTCGGCTCCCTCTCCCTCCGGGAGAGGGCTGGGCGGGCGGCGTTCCGATGAGGGCTATGATTTGTCGCTCAATAGCCGTTGGAACCGTAATCAACCGTGAAGGCAAAATCGCTGACGCGTTCAACCCCGGTCTCCAACCGCCCATCCGGCAACAACCGCAACCAGCGATAGCCCGGCGCCTGCTCACCCACTTTAAAGTCCGCACTCCCCGGCTCAAACTGAATGCACGTCGAAGGCGAAGCCAGCAAACGTACGCCGTTGCGATCGCAGTCGATCTCCTGATGCACATGCCCCCACAACACCGCCCGGGCCTGCGGAAAACGATCCAGCACTTCGAAAAATGCCTCGGGATTGCGCAAACCGATCGGCTCCATCCACGCACAACCAATCGACACCGGATGATGGTGAAAGCACACCAGATGATGGCGCTCCGGCGCTTCGCTCAGCGAACGGACCAGCAGTTGCAATTGATCGTCCTGCAGAAACCCCGGCACCGAACCCGGCACCGCCGAATCCAGCAAAGTCACCCGCCAGTTACCGATATCGACCACCGATTCCAGCAAGGCACTCTGCACAGCGGCCTGGGCCATGATCATCGGCTCATCATGATTACCGGGAATCCAGCGCGCCGGGGCAGTGATTTGGGCGCTCATCTGGCGAAACTGCTGATACGACTCCAGCGTGCCGTCTTGCGAGATATCACCTGTGGCCAGAATCAGATCGATCTGCGGCTGTTGTTCCAGCACCAATTCGATGACCTTTTGCAGGCTTTCACGGGTGTTCATGCCCAGCAGCGTGCCGTCCGTTTCAGCAAACAGATGGCTGTCGGACAACTGCACCAGCAGCGCCATATCGGCGGAGGTCAACGTGGATACGCTCGGCAAGGCGCTCTCCCAAGGCAAAAGCACGGAATCGATCAAGTGCCGCAATTATGCTGGGGGATCAGGGAAAGAGGAAACCGCCGAACCGGACGCAGTTCACAACTAGCGTACGACTTCATACTCATGCCCCAACGCCAGACAGTGACTCAACCATTCCCCCAGGAACAGATTGAGCTGAGCCTTTTCATCCGGCTGATGCATCGCCGCGTTCGGGTAAGGATAGATGCCGCGAAAGCGTCGTGCGTGTTCGGCGCTGATCACTTCGGCCATGCGCGCATCGTGGTAGACCTGCACTTCGAGTTGCGGCACCGGCAGCCATGGCAGGCTGTGTTCCTGACGCACCTGCAAAGTGGTGGTGTACGGGCAGGTTTGCAGCACTTCGAGGGCCAGCACGCCGAGCATCTGCTCGCCCTGAGTGACGGCGATGCGCCGCGCCTCGGGTTCGTTGCGCATGTCCGGGACCAGTCGCATCAGGCGCGCGTAGTTGGCCTCGCAGGCGGCTTGCAGCCCCACGAGGTCGACTCGATAACGATCGCGCAGCTTGTTTACGACCATAACCCCCTCACTTCGGCGCGGTTCAGTGCCAGCCATTGCAAGGCGATGATGCTCGCCGCGTTGGCAATGCGACCGTCACGGACGGCCTGCAAGGCATCTTCGAAAGCCCAGACCGTGACGCGGATATCTTCTGCCTCTTCTTCCAGGCCATGCAGGCCGCCAACGCCTTCGGTGCTGCAACGCCCCAGATACAAATGCACAAACTCGTTGCTGCCGCCCGGCGACGGGAAATATTTGGTCATCGGCCACAGGGCCTTGATGTCCAGCCCAGCTTCCTCCTGCGCCTCGCGGTGAGCAACTTCTTCCGGTTGTTCATCCTTGTCGATCAGACCAGCGACCAGTTCGACCAACCACGGATTGTCGGTCTTGCCCATGGCGCCGACGCGGAACTGCTCGATCAACACCACTTCGTCGCGCTGTGGATCGTAGGGCAACATGCACACCGCATCGTGACGCACAAACACTTCACGGTTGATCTCGCGGCTCATGCCACCGGCGAACAATTCATGGCGCAGGTGCAAACGATCGAGTTTGTAAAAACCCTCGTAGCAGCGCTCGCGTCGCACGACGTCGACGGTAGTCGGAATGGCGTTGGCAAAATCAGTCATGAGCATCCTCTTTTCTGCAGATCCATTACGAGGTTGCTGTTGGTGACTGGCAACCTCGACTTCGCGCCATCCTAACGCGCCCGAACGGTTTGATGCAGCCCCTTTACCGTCAGCGGGATGGACGGTGGAGGCGAAACCCACTCTAATTAGCTTAGTGGCGAACTGACTGCTTCTGCGAGAGTCGAAGCAGATATCTTTTTGCCTTCCCCTGCTTTCGAAAGGACGCCCATGTCGCTTTTCAAAATTGCCTCCGTGGCCGCCATCGCCCTGACCCTCGGCGCGTGCGCAAGCCTGTTCCAGCCCAACTACCGCACACCGCTGGAAACCACCCGCGATGCGTCGGAACAACTTAAGCCTGGATGTTCCAACCCTGATTGCCCGCTGGTGAACATCGACACCCTGCGCTTCCCGGCCGAACCTGCGCTGGACGGCATTATCGAAAAACGCCTGCTGCAAATGACCCGCACCGAGAAAAACGCCCCGGTGGCGCCAACCCTGGCGGCCTACCGCGATCAGTTTCTGGCCAGCGCCGGCCCACGCAACAGCAGCTACCTGCAAGCGAAAGTACGCGAGCAGCATGACGGCTTGGTGATCATCGAGGTGTCGAGCTACCTCGACACCGGCGGTGCGCATGGCACACCGGGTCGCGGTTTCATCAACTATTCGCGCCAGCAGCATAAAGTACTGAACCTGTCCGACATGTTGATGCCGGGTCAGGAAGAGGCATTCTGGAAAGCGGCGCAAGTCGCGCACAACAGCTGGTTGATCAGCACCAAGCTCGACCAGGAAGCGGACTTTGTGAAGAGCTGGCCGTTCGTGAAAACCCCGAACGTGGCGCTGACCTATGGCGGTGTGATCCTCAAGTACGACGTGAGCACCATTGCGCCTTACGCACTGGGCCACGTCGAACTGAAGATTCCTTACCCGCGTCTGAACGGCATTCTCAAGCCCGAGCTGTTTCCCGGCCGTAACTGAAGGCCCGGCCCAGCACGAGCTGCAACAGCCCTGCCAGCACCAGCGCCGGCAGGGTTGCGCCGACATCCGGATACAGATTCGCCAGCAAGTGGTAGGTGCTCACGCCGCCCAGCCACGCCAACAACGCCGGCCAGCGCAATGCGGCTGATGCGACCTGAACACTGCGCTTGCGCAGGATGAAGTGATCCACCAGCACCACGCCGAACAGCGGCGCAAACACCGAACCGATCAGTAGCAGGAAGTTCTGGTATTGCGCCAACGGCGCCAGCAATGCGATCAGCGTGCAGATCACGCCGATGGCCAAGGCCAGATGTTCGACTTTCAGGCGCAACAGAATCCCGCTCGATACCGCTGCCGAATGAATGTCGGCGAAGGCGTTTTCCGACTCATCGAGCAGAATCAGCAGCAGCGGAATGCCCAGACCGGCGCCAGCCAGAGCCAGCAACAGCGCGTTGACTTCACCGCTTGGCGCAAAGGCCAGGGTGTAGGCGACGCCAAGGCTCATCAGCCAGAAGTTACCGATGAAGAAACCGACCGCAGTGCCACCAAACACATTCTTCGCGCGCTTGCCGAAACGCGAGTAATCGGCGATCAGCGGCAGCCACGACAGCGGCATCGCGATAGCAATGTCGAAGCCCACGGCGAACGGCATCGAACCGTCACCGGCACGCGACCAGAGATCGGCCAGATCGGCTTTGGCGAACAGGTTCCAGGTCAGCCAGAGGCACGCCGCCAGCAACAGCCAGATGCCCCACTTGCGCAGGATCTGCCGGACGAAAGTCAGCGGGCCGCTGACCGCGAGCAACGTCGCCAACGCACCGAAAAACAGTGTCCACAACAGCGGGCTCGACCACAACGAACCTTCGCTGAACGCCCGGGTGCCGAGCAGGCTGGCGGCGTCGCGCATGACGATGATTTCGAACGACCCCCAACCGATCAGTTGCAGCAAATTCAGCAGCGCCGGCAGGCTCGCGCCCTTGCTGCCGAGGCTGAGTTTCAGCGCGGCCATCGACGACAGGCCGGTGTCGCTGCCGATCACGCCGACGGCGGCCAGCAGCAAAACGCCAACCAGTGTACCGAGGAAAATCGCCAGCAGTGAACCGGACAAGCCCAGGCCAGGCGCGAGCAATGCGCCGGTTTGCAAAACCATCAGGCCGATGCCGAGGGAGAACCACAGGGAAAACAGATCGCGACCGCCGAATACTCGCTTGTCGGCGGGTACGGCGAGGTCGGGGGAATAGGTGCTGGGTTGAATGCTCAAGGGTGTTATCTCAGAGGGACATTTGTTGTTGTGTTGATCGCATTCGCGAGCAAGCTCGCTCCCACACTTGAATGCATTCCAAAGTAGGAGCGAGCCTGCTCGCGAAGGGGCCCTTGCAGGCCCACCCTTTTCAGGTCAGATCAAACCTTTTTGTACAGCTGACTGCCTTCCTTCTTGAACCGCTCGGCCTGTTCCGCCAGGCCTTTGGCGACGTCCACGTCGACCGCGTCGATCCGCTGGTTGGCCGCGTATTCGCGGACTTCCTGAGTGATCTTCATCGAGCAGAATTTCGGCCCGCACATCGAACAGAAGTGCGCGACCTTCGCCGAATCCTTCGGCAGGGTTTCATCGTGATACGAACGCGCAGTGTCCGGGTCCAGACCGAGGTTGAACTGGTCTTCCCAACGGAACTCAAAGCGCGCCTTGCTCAAGGCGTTGTCGCGAATCTGTGCACCCGGATGCCCTTTGGCCAAGTCCGCTGCGTGCGCGGCGATCTTGTAGGTGATGATCCCGGTCTTCACGTCATCCTTGTTCGGCAGGCCCAGGTGTTCCTTAGGCGTCACGTAGCAGAGCATGGCGCAACCGAACCAGCCGATCATCGCCGCACCGATACCCGAGGTGATGTGGTCGTAGCCCGGCGCAATGTCGGTGGTCAGTGGGCCGAGGGTGTAGAACGGCGCCTCGTCGCAGCACTCCAACTGCTTGTCCATGTTCTCTTTGATCAACTGCATCGGCACGTGGCCCGGGCCTTCGATCATGGTTTGCACGTCGTGCTTCCAGGCGATCTTGGTCAGTTCGCCGAGGGTTTCCAGTTCGCCGAATTGCGCGGCATCGTTGGCGTCGGCAATCGAACCCGGACGCAAGCCATCGCCCAGCGAGAAGCTGACGTCATAGGCTTTCATGATTTCGCAGATTTCTTCGAAATGCGTGTAGGCGAAGTTTTCCTTGTGATGCGCCAGGCACCACTTGGCCATGATCGAACCACCACGGGAAACGATACCGGTCACGCGTTTGGCGGTCAGCGGCACGTAGCGCAGCAACACGCCGGCGTGAATGGTGAAGTAGTCGACGCCCTGCTCGGCCTGCTCGATCAGCGTGTCGCGGAACAGCTCCCAGGTCAGGTCTTCGGCCGCGCCACCGACTTTTTCCAGCGCCTGATAGATCGGCACCGTGCCGATCGGCACCGGCGAATTGCGGATGATCCACTCGCGGGTTTCGTGAATGTGCTTACCGGTGGACAAGTCCATGATGTTGTCCGCGCCCCAGCGAATGCCCCAAGTCAGTTTCGCCACTTCTTCTTCGATGGACGAACCCAAGGCACTGTTGCCGATGTTGCCGTTGATCTTCACCAGGAAGTTACGGCCGATGATCATCGGTTCCAGTTCGGTGTGGTTGATGTTGGCCGGAATGATTGCGCGGCCACGGGCGATCTCTTCACGGACGAATTCAGGGGTGATGATTTTCGGCACGCTGGCGCCGAAGCTGTGACCCGGGTGTTGCTGATCCAGCAGGCCGGCGGCGCGGGCCACTTCAAGTTTCATGTTTTCGCGGATGGCGACGAATTCCATCTCGGGCGTGATGATGCCCTGACGCGCGTAGTGCATTTGCGTGACGTTGGCCCCGGCCTTGGCGCGGCGCGGGTTGTTGACGTGGGCAAAGCGCAGCTTGGTCAATTCAGGATCGGCGAGGCGCTCGCGACCGAAGTTGGAACTCAGGCCGGCCAGACGCTCAGTGTCGCCACGGTCGTCGATCCACGCCGAACGCACATCGGCCAGGCCTTTGCGCACGTCGATCACCACGTTCGGATCGGTGTAGGGGCCCGAGGTATCGTAAACGGTAACCGGCGCGTTGATTTCGCCGCCGAAGTCGGTCGGCGTCACATCGAGGGTGATTTCACGCATCGGCACGAGGATGTCCGGGCGCGAGCCCTGAACGTAGACTTTTTGCGAACGGGTGAACGGTTTGACCGATTGTTCATCGACCTTGGCCGAGTCACTCAGGTTGATCGCGTTTTTGATTTTGTAGTCGTCATCACGGGCTCTCCAGACAGCATCCAGGCAGTGGATTGTCGGAGCAGAACCTGAAAGGCACGGACGCACCAGGACCGGTGCTGTGCCTCGTCGTCGAGCGTTCGATTGTCGAACAATTTCCCGGACGAAGCACAAGAGGACTCGCCGGGTGACGAGAAATCTTGTTCCCTACGCAGGCGCTAACCTGATCAGGTTCAACGGGATCCGAAATTATTCGATCTCAGCCTCATAGCAAGGCACCCCGACAAGAACCCGGCCAGTCTAGACACAACCGGCAAAGAACGCCAACACCGCAGCAAACACCATGATGAATGGCATAAATACAGGGGCTTGGCTGATTGTTGTGAGGCAAATGCGCAACTACACTCGCTTTGCCCCGCCACGCCTTGACGCTGTAGGGCCTGCGCCTTACCTTTGGCGCCCGGATTACTTCCATAATATTAATGCTAGGGATCGCCTCATGCTGCGCAAACTCTCACTGGCTCTTGCCGTGTCTTGTGCGTCCAACGCAATGGCCTGGGCAGCAGAAGCGCCCTTGTCGACCAAAACCGATCTGGTCAGCGTCTATCAGGAGGCGGTCGACAACAACGCCGACCTCGCCGCCGCCCGCGCGCAGTACGGCGCACAGAAAGAAGTGGTGCCGCAGGCTCGCGCCGGACTGCTGCCGAACCTGTCAGGCGGCGCTGAAGTGGCCAATGTGCGGACGTCGATCGATCAGCCCTCGGCCACTGCCAACCGCAGCGCCCACTCCTACCAGGCGACTCTGGCCCAGCCGTTGTTCCGCGCCGATCGCTGGTTCCAGTACCAGGCGGCCAAGGACGTCAACGAGCAAGCAGCGCTGCAACTGTCGGCGACCGAACAGAACCTGATCCTGCAATCGGCCGAAAGCTATTTCAACGTGCTGCGCAGCCAGGACAACCTCGCCTCGACCAAAGCTGAAGAGGCCGCGTTCAAGCGCCAGCTCGACCAGTCCAACGAACGCTTCGATGTCGGCCTGTCAGACAAGACCGACGTGCTGCAATCGCAAGCCAGCTACGACACCGCACGAGCCAACCGCATCGTTGCCCAGCGTCAGGTCGATGACGCCTTCGAAGCGCTGATCACCCTGACCAACCGCCAGTACAACTCGATTCAGGGCATCGTCCACACGTTGCCGATCCTGCCGCCGGCGCCGAACGAC
Source organism: Pseudomonas sp. H1_D05 (assembly GCF_054682705.1). Taxonomy (NCBI): domain Bacteria; kingdom Pseudomonadati; phylum Pseudomonadota; class Gammaproteobacteria; order Pseudomonadales; family Pseudomonadaceae; genus Pseudomonas; species Pseudomonas sp. H1_D05. The sequence continues at coordinate 2,432,774 of NZ_CP162825.1, read as the reverse complement.
GCCAAGGCGTGGGTCGATACTGCGGCGAAACAGAACCTCAATCTGCTGGCGAGCAACTTCGCCGTCAGCTCCGCCGAGCAGACCCTCAAGCAGCGCAAGGCCGGCCACTTGCCGACCCTCGATGCCGTGGCCAAATACGAAAAGGGTGACAACGACGCCCTCGGCTTTTCCAACCCGAACGCTTTCGGTGTGCCGTACCGTGACAATGTCGAACAGAGCACGGTCGGCCTGCAATTGAACATCCCCATCTACAGCGGCGGACTGACCAGCTCGCAAGTGCGCCAGTCGTATGAGCAACTGAATCAGAGCGAACAACAGCGCGAATCCCTGCGCCGGCAGATCGTCGAGAACACCCGCAACCTGCACCGCGCGGTGAACACCGACGTCGAGCAGGTGCAGGCGCGTCGCCAGTCGATCATCTCCAACCAGAGCGCAGTGGAAGCCACGGAAATCGGTTATCAGGTCGGTACGCGCAACATCGTCGACGTGCTCGATGCGCAGCGCCAGCTGTACACCTCGGTGCGCAACTACAACAACACGCGTTATGACTACATCCTCGACAACCTGCGTTTGAAGCAGGCGGCGGGAACGTTGAACCCGGGGGATCTGGAAGATCTGCGGCGGTATCTGAAGGCTGACTACAACCCGGACAAGGACTTCCTGCCGCCGGATCTGGCCAAAGCGGCCGAGGCGCAGCTCAAGGCCCGGCCTTAAGCCTTAAAAATAAAAGATCGCAGCCTTCGGCAGCTCCTAAAGGAAACGTATTCCAATGTAGGAGCAGCCGAAGGCTGCGATCTTTTTTGCTTTACTTGATCAGTCGGCCCAAACCATCCAGCAAACGCTGCAGCGCGCCCTGATTGCGGCGCATCACCGCCAGCCCGGCGTCGGCCATACGCTGCGCATCACGCGGCAGCTCAAACAGGCGCTGCACTTCCACCGCCAGCCCTTCGGCATCATCGACCTCGGCCAACGCTCCGGCTTCGCGCAATTGCGCGGCGATGTCGAGGAAGTTGAACAGGTGCGGGCCGCTGATCACCGGTTTGGCCAAGGCTGCCGGCTCCAGCAGATTGTGCCCGCCATTGGCCACCAGGCTGCCGCCGACAAACGCGCTGTCCGCCAAGGCATAGAGAAACAGCAACTCGCCCATGGTGTCGCCGAGCAGCACGCTCGTCTGCGCATCGACATTTGAGCCGGTCGAACGCCGCACCGTGGTAAAGCCTTCGCGCTGGCACAGTTCGAACACCGAGTTGAAACGTTCCGGGTGACGCGGCACCAGAATCAGCAACGCATCCGGGTGATTGGCCAGCAAGCGCCGATGAGCGTCAAGGATCACTTCGTCCTCGCCTTCATGGGTGCTGGCGGCAATCCACACCGGACGCTCCAGCGCCTGCCACTGGCCACGCAAGTCAGCTGCACGTTGCAGCAGTTGCGGATCGATGGTCAGGTCGAACTTGATCGAGCCGGTGACCTCAACGGTTTCCGGGCGCGCACCGAGATCGCGGAAGCGTTGGGCTTCGGCTTCGGTCTGCACGGCGAACAAACTCATTTCGGCGAGCATCGGCGCGGTCAGTTTGCCGAAGCGGCCATAGCCTTTGGCGGAACGCTCGGACAAGCGTCCATTGGCCAATGCCACCGCAATTCCGCGCTTGGCGCATTGATGAATGTGATTGGGCCACAGTTCGGTTTCCATGATCACCGCGAGCTTGGGCTGAACGCGATCAAGAAAACGCGCCGCCGCACACGGCAAGTCATACGGCAGATAGCAATGCTGGATGCGCGGCTCGTTAGCGAACAGCGCCTGAATCCGCTCCGAACCGGTCGGGGTCATGCAGGTCACGGTGATCGGCAGTTGTGGATAACGTTGCAGCAAAGCGCGAATCATCGGCGCGGCGGCAATGCTTTCGCCCACCGACACGGCGTGCACCCAGATGCCGCCGGGTTGCAGCGTCGGCATGCCGTAGGAGAAACGTTCGCCAATCCGTCTGGCATACGCCGGCGCCTTGCGCGCACGCAGCCATAGCCGAATCGCCACCAATGGCAGCCCCAGGTAAAACAGCGCGGTGTAGAGAGTTCTATTCATGGCGGCGGAGTTTATCGACTTTTGTCGCCGATCGCCCGCAAGTGCACGGCAAAACGTTCGGCCAGCCAGCGCGCGGCCGGGCCGAGCGGTTCGTCGCGGCGCCAGACCAGTTCCACCACCAGTGCCGGCGGGGTCCATTCGCTGTCGAGTTCGACCATCAAGCCCTGATACGCGGAGTACTGCACCACATGCCGGGGCAACCAGGCCCAGCCGAGGTCGCGTACCAGCCATTCGGACATCACGTAAAAACTGTCGGCGCGCCATACCTGCGGGCTGGCCGGCTCGTTGCCGGGATAGACACTGGTTTGCGTCGACATCAACAATTGCCGGTGCTGCGCCAGTTGCTGGCAGGTCACGTAAGACTGCTTCGCCAGCGGATGATTGATGCCGCAGACAGTGACCATTTCGACGCTGCCGAGCACCCGGCGCTCCAGTGCTTCGGGGATTTCATCGTGATAGAACAACAGGCCGAGGTCGGCACGACGCTCGACCAGCTTGCGCGCGACTTCGCCTTGCGCGGCGCTGGTCAGTTGCACTTCAAGACTGGGAAACTGCTCGGCCAGTTCACCGAAACTTTCCACCAGTGCCTGATAGGGCATCGCCTCATCCTGCGCCACGCGCAGTTGTGCTTCCTGGCCGCGCAGCATCGCCATCGCCCGGCCATTCAGGCGCTCGCATTGACGCAGGACTTCACGTGCCTCTTCCAACAGCGCTTCGCCCGCCTCGGTGAGCGTTGGCTGACGGCCGCTGCTACGCTCGAACAGGCTGACGCCCAGGTCATCTTCGAGCATGGCAATCGCGCTGCTGATCGCCGACTGCGCTTTACGCTGCTGGCGCGCCACGGCGGAAAACGAGCGGTGTTCGGCGACGTCGACAAACACCCGCAGTTGATCCAGATTCCATTGCATGCTGATTCACCCACCCATCTCTATAACAGATAGGTAATGACTTTACCCCATCTGGCGAATCACTAGAATGCCGCCTCAGCAAGCAACGTTTCACATTGAGGATTTGAACCATGAACGCCTACGCCTACCTGGCCATTGCCATCTGCGCCGAAGTGATCGCCACCGTGTCGATGAAAGCGGTCAAAGGCTTCAGCACGCCACTGCCATTGGTGCTGGTCATCGTCGGCTACGCGATCGCGTTCTGGATGTTGACCCTGGTGGTGCGCACCGTTCCGGTTGGCGTGGCCTATGCGGTGTGGGCGGGCATGGGGATTGTGATGGTCAGCGTCGCGGCGCTGTTCATTTACGGACAGAAGCTGGATATCCCGGCGATGCTGGGGATGGCGTTGATCGTGCTGGGTGTCGTGGTGATCCAGCTGTTCTCGAAAACCGCCGGCCACTAAAATCCAACCACAATCCCTGTGGGAGCGAGCTTGCTCGCGAAAGCGGTTCGTCAGACGCATGATTGCTATCTGACACACCCTCTTCGCGAGCAAGCTCGCTCCCACATTTGGTTCTGCGTTCAACCTGTTGATCATCGACAAATCCGCCCCTTTCCCGAGTCTGTATACTGCGCCCTCGTCTTGAACACTGAGGTCGCTGCATGCCATCCGTTATTTCCACCGACGTTCTGATTGTCGGCGCTGGTGTCGCCGGCCTCTGGCTGAACGCGCGCCTGCGCCGCCAGGGTTTTTCGACCGTGCTGGTGGAAAGCGCCAGCCTCGGCGGCGGGCAGAGTGTGAAGTCCCAAGGCATTATCCACGGCGGCGCCAAGTACGCGTTGCACGGCGCGCTGACTGGCGCCTCGGAAGCCATCGCCGACATGCCACGCCGCTGGCGTGAAGCGCTGGCCGGCAGTGGCGAGCTGGATCTGTCCGGCGTGCGCCTGCTGTCCGAGGCCCATTACCTGTGGTCGCCGGGTACTCTGGCGGGCAACCTCACCAGTTTCTTCGCCAGTAAAGCCGTGCGTGGCCGGGTCGACCAGGTCAAGGGCGAGCAACTGCCGCCGGCCCTGCAAGACAAACGCTTCAAGGGCAAGGTCTATCGCCTTGCCGAACTGGTGGTCGACGTACCGAGCCTGATCCAGCGCCTGGCCGATCTGGCCGGCGATGGCCTGCTCGCCGGGCAAACCATCGAGCCACTGCTGGAGGCCGGCGTGCTGGTCGGCCTGAAAGTCGATGGTCGCGAAATCCGCGCGCAACGCATTGTCCTCAGCGCCGGTGCCGGTACTGCCCAACTGCTCGAAGACCTCGGTTTGAGCCAGCCGGCCATGCAACGCCGCCCGCTGCACATGATCATCGCCAAAGGCCCAGGTCTGAAGCCGCTGTACGCCCACTGCCTGGGCGGCGGCACCAAACCGCGCATCACTGTGACCACGCATCCGGCCGCTGACGGCCAGTGGGTCTGGTACATGGGTGGCGACATCGCCGAAAGCGAAGGTGTGAACCGCGAGCCGGCCGAGCAGATTGCCACCGCGCAGAAAGAGATCGCCCAGTTGTTACCGTGGATCGACCTCAGCACTACGCAATGGGCGACCCTGCGGGTTGACCGTGCCGAGCCACTGCAAACCGGGCTGACGCGCCCGGACAACGCCTTCCTTGCCGAGCAAGGCCGCCTTCTGGTCGGCTGGCCGACCAAACTGGCGCTGGCGCCGGACTTCGCTGACCGGGTCATCGCCGCCCTGGAGCGCGACGGCATCCAGCCACAAGCCACCGAACCATTGCCCGCACTGCCAAAACCACCGCTGGGCGTTCCTGCCTGGGAGCAATTGCTGCCATGACCATTGCCACCCTGCACGATCTGCATCGTCCCTTGGGCAGCACCGGCCTGATGGTTTCGCCACTGGGCCTGGGTACGGTCAAACTTGGCCGCGACCAAGGGGTGAAATATCCCAACGGTTTTCAGATCCCCGGCGACGACGAAGCGCGCATGCTGCTGCGTCAGGCCCGCGATCTGGGCATCAACCTGATCGACACCGCTCCTGCTTATGGACGCAGCGAAGAACGCCTTGGCCCGCTGCTACGCGGCCAGCGGCAAGACTGGGTGATCGTCAGCAAGGTCGGCGAAGAGTTTGCCGATGGCCTCTCGCAACACGATTTCAGCGCAGCACACACACGGATGTCGGTGGAGCGCAGCCTGCAACGTCTTGAAACCGATTTTATCGACCTGGTGCTGGTGCATTCCGACGGCAACGACATGGCGATCCTCGAGCACGAAGAGGTTTACGCGACACTCGCGGCGCTCAAGGCCGAAGGCAAGATTCGCGGCTTCGGCTTCTCCGGAAAAACCGTCGAAGGTGGCTTGAAAGCACTGGAGCAAGGCGACTGCGCGATGGTCACCTACAATCTGAACGAACAAAACGAGAAAGCTGTCATTGACTATGCTGCTGCCCACGGCAAAGCCATTCTGGTGAAAAAAGCCTTGGCCAGCGGTCACGTCTGTTTGAGTCCGGGCGTGGATCCGGTGCGCGCAAGCTTCGAATTGCTGTTCGCGCAACCTGGCGTGGCCAGTGCTATTGTCGGGACGATCAATCCGCTGCACCTCGCCCACAACGTTGCGACCGTTGCCCAGGTCCTACGTGGTCACTGACGCCGCTTCGCGGCCTTAAGCAGGAGCCGATATGCCGCGCACGCTCATCAGAAAGAACCCGAGCAACTTCAAGACCCTGCCGTTGTACGTCGAAGCCACCCCCGAAGGTCTGACCTACCAGAGCGTCGGCATGCCGCTGAACTTTGCGCAGACCTTGCAGCGGCGTAAACCGGTGAGCGTGGCTGACACCGAGCGCTTCTCGCTGGAACTGGCCAACCTCGGGGTCTCGGTGCGCCTGACCCTGCATTGGCAGAATCGCGATTACTGGGTGCTGGTGCGCCAGCGCCGTCAGGATCGTGGCGACGTCGTGCTCAAATTGATTTCCGGTTACGTGCCGGCGCATGAACTGAATATTCCGCTACACACGGCCATTCAGGAAATTGCCGAAGAGTGCTTGCTGGAAACACCGGAAGGCTGGCTCGGTGGACGTTTCAACGACACCTGGCTGCCGGCGCCCTACTCCGCTGCACTGCATTATCGCGAAGCGCTGCCGTTTCGCCTGACCCCGTTGTCCGGCTCAGCGCGACCGATACGTAGCGCCAATCTGCAATTGCTCGAACGCCCACGGGCCTACGTGCATCTGCCGACCGCATCGCTGCAATTGATCTACGACTTGCGTCTGGATGTGCCCAAGGAAGCCAAGTCCCTGAGCCTGTTCCACGTCGACGAACGCCTGGAGGGTGATCAACTGGTGGCCCGACTCGACCGCAAACGGCCCGACCTGTACTTGATGCCACTCAAGGACGGCGCGCCACTGGCAGAGTTGTACACGCTCAAGCGCGACAAACTGGTACCGGCCAGCACCCGGGGTCTTTATCTGGCCGAGAGCTTTGCCACACAATCCGGCTGGGTTGTGCGCGAAGAGAGGATTCGCTGGAAGGACTGGTTGGTGCAGCAGGGCCTGCAACCGGCGAAGGCCCCGCGTCAGGGACTCAAGCAACTGAGTATCAAGGCGCTGCGACTGGTCGGTCTGGGCAAGAAAACCGGTAAATAACGGTTTAGCGGCGACGGTCCCACCAGGTGCGCAACCCGGCGAAGAAATGAAAGTAGCGGTTTTCGCGCTTGCCCATGCCACGCTTGGGCGAGAACGATTCTTCGGCAAATGCACCGGTAATGCGCACCCGCGATGCCTGCGTCGGCAGCGTGCAGATTTTGGCATCGACCTGCTGCAGGGCATATTTAAGCAAGCGTTCGGAATGCAGCTTTCGGCCTGTTGCCTTGCAGAAATCGAAAATACATTCGATGCGCTTGCCGTACGCGACATACGTGTCGCGCCCGCACACGGCAAAACGGTCGTTCAAACCGCCCCACCATTGCCAGTCAGGAATATAAGCGTTGTGCTTGCGAGCCTCGGGGTGAGCGAAGACATAGGCAGGCAATGCGCTGTGAAAGAAATTGTCCGGGCGCACGAACACAACGAAATCCGGATTGAACGGCTCGATCATGCTGGTCACGGTATGCAATGAGTTGAGCTGAAAGATCAAATTGCGCAATGACGCAAAGTCATCTGCCCAGGTATCGCCCTGTGCTTTGACCTGTTCGAAATCCCAGCGCTCCAGCACGCCCTCGGTCGAGGTGAGTGTGCCGGTCATCGATTCGAATGGCTGGTAGTTGTCCGCCTTCAGTTCGCCTTTCTCACCGGATCGCGAGTTCTGCACCTCATCGATCTTGTACAGATGGTAGAAGCACTTTACGTCGCTGCCTGCAGGCAACTGCGCCAGCACATTCTGCTCGATGGAGGGGAAACAGATCGGCGAATTTCTCGGGATTCCGAAAAAAGCCACGGCAATTTTCAACACTCAACAGCACCTTTTGAAAGTAGTTCGGGCCTGCTGGCAACCGGACAGACGATGTCGCTTACTTCTGTCGAAACAGTTTTTGCCACCAGCGACGGGGTTGCAGCGGCACCACGATGATGTCCGACTTCTGCAGCCAGTCACGCTCATAGTCCCAGGCATGGCCGCCCCACAGTTTTCCTGCTTCGTTGGAAAAGCCCAGGGTCATGAGCTGATAGCTATAACCGGCATGAGCGCGCAACCAGTCAAACAGCACCAGCGTGTTGAAACCGGTAGAAGGCCCAACGTAGCGCTTGCCGCCCGGGCGGTCGACCGGGTAGTTCCACAGTGGCGGCAGTGGAATGCGATCCCAGTACATGGCCACGCGTGGCAGTGGACACATCGGTGCGGCGCAGCCCACCAGCATGCTGAAACAACGTTCGCTCGCCTGTTCGAACATCTGCTGTACCGGCGGCGCGTAAGGCAGACCAAAAAAATACGCGTCCGGCGCGTTGTAGCCATGCACAAAGACATTGACGCTCTGCTTGTTGAGCAGCGCCGCTTTGATGCAGGTATTGAAGCTGACGACGACGTCATCGACGCCAATGTTCAACGCCTGAAAGTCCGCCGCGGTGATGGCCGGGTTGTTGGCAATCAGCACCACCCGAGGCGCACGGCTCAGACAGTCGAGAAGTTCTGTCGGTAACGCCCCCGGTACGGACTGATCACCACCGGGCAGCGCATCCAGCGCCATGTGTTCGTCCTTCATTCAGACCGGCACCTTCATCCCGTAACGCAGCTTCACCCAGAATCGCGTGAACGCCGAGGGCGGCTGCCATGGACGCATCTCACGCTGGATTTCCGTAGCCAGTGCCTGACCGACACGGGCAAAGGAATAACGGCTTTGCGCGAACTCCTGGCCATTGCGGGCGATGCGCTCTGCCAGTTCCGGGTCGCTCTGCAGCAGCTGGATCTTTTCCACCGCTTCATCTGCGCTGCGGTAGAACACGGTGTTGTGCATGTCTTCAAAGCCGAGCAGACGGTCTTCTTCGCCCTGACTCCAGGCCAGCAGCACACAACCGCAGGCCATGGCCTCATAGTTCTTGATCATGAACTCGTTCATGCCGATGTCGGCGCTGACGAAAATCCTGATGCGATTGAGCGTCTGCAGGTATTCCGCACCCGACTTGGTACGGGTCACCAGCATCCCGGTTCGCTGCGAGAGCGACTCGAGCATGGCTTTGCGCTCGGCATATTCGGTGCTTTTCAAGCTGCCAAGAAAACCGATGGGAATGTCCCGCTCGACGCCGGTGTTGTGCAGCATCTGCTCGTCATAACCTTTGGAGACAAACACCGTGTCGATGCCTTCAGCGAGCATCTTGCGCGCGACCACGGCACCGGACACCAGCGCCCGGCAACTCGGCAGACGACGGTAGAGCCGTGAATACGCGCCGCGGTATTTACTCGCTGGCATGTAGTTCTGGTAGGCGTCGTGTTCGAGGAAGACCAGCCCGGGGATGCATTTGAGCACCTGCAGTTGCGTGGCCAGGCGTTTGACCCGGGAGAAAATCACCACGCGATCGAAGGTCTGGTAATCGACCGAGGCCAGAAACGACCCCAGATTCAACTGCTGTTTTTTGCTCAAACGATAGATGAAACACTCATCACAGTTCTGCTGCACGATGTCGTAGAGCCGGTCGAGAATGACCCGCTGCTCGTCCATCACCAGGAGCATGACTTTCATAGGTTAATTGACCACGCGACGTAGGCAGGCAAGCGCATCGGATTCAAAGCAGCCTACATCAACGGAAACGGTAAAATCCCCAAGGCAAAATCCGTTCACACGCAGTACACAACGGTAAAAATTCATCTGATCAACGACTGCGGATCTTCTCGACAATCGCAGTTGTCGAGCTGTTTTCCACCAGTCCCAGCACCTTTACGGTACCGCCATAAGCAGTGACGATATCAGCGCCGACTACCTGATCGATGCCGTAATCGCCGCCCTTGACCAGCACGTCCGGTTTGACCTCGCGCAGCAGGTTCTCCGGGGTGCCTTCAGGGAAACTGATCACCCAGTCCACAGCGCCGAGGCCGGCGAGAACCGCCATGCGCCGGTCAACACTGTTGATCGGGCGGCCCGGGCCTTTGAGACGGCTGACCGAAGCATCATCGTTGACCGCGACAATCAGCCGGTCGCCCTGTGCCCGCGCCTGCTCCAGGTAGGTCACATGGCCGGCATGGAGGATGTCGAAGCAGCCGTTGGTGAAGACGATCCTCTCGTTGTGCGCACGGGCATCGGCCACGGCGAGCAGCAACTGCTCCAGCCCCAACACTCCGCGCTCGGAACCTTCTTCACGCTGAATGGCGCGACGCAGTTCCGGGGCGCTGATGGCGGCCGTACCGAGTTTGCCAACCACGATGCCGGCGGCCAGGTTGGCCAGCGCAACGGCGTGGGGCAGGTCTTCACCGGCGGCAATCGCTGCCGCCAGGGTGGAGATCACCGTGTCACCGGCACCGGTGACATCAAACACTTCACGGGCACGGGCCGGCAGGTGCAGCGCCGGCTGATCCGGACGCAACAGGGTCATGCCATGTTCGCCGCGCGTTACCAGCAGCGCACCGAGTTCGAGGTCGTGCATCAGGGCGGCGCCCTTGCTCACCAGCTCATGCTCATCGACGCAACCGCCGACGATGGCTTCGAATTCGCTGAGATTGGGAGTGATCAGGCTGGCGCCGCGATAGATCGAGAAGTCCTTGCCCTTTGGATCGGCCAGCACCGGAATGTTCTTCGCGCGGGCGGCCTGGATCAGCGCCTGATGGTTTTTCAGGGCGCCTTTGCCGTAATCGGAGAGCACCAGCACCTTGATGCCTTCGAGCAGGTCGTCGACCTGCGAACCAAGGGCCAGAGCGTCGGTGGCGAACGGTTCTTCAAAGTCGATACGCAGCAGTTGCTGGTGCCGGCTCATGACCCGCAGCTTGACGATGGTTGGCTGGTGCGCGATGCGCTGGAACAGAGCGCGTACGCCCGCGCCTTTGAGACTGTTGCTCAGGCTGTCGGCGGCTTCGTCATCGCCGGTCACACCGACCAGCGACGCCGGCGCACCCAGCGCGGCAATGTTCAAGGCAACGTTCGCGGCACCGCCCGGACGGTCTTCGATCTGCTCGACCTTAACGACCGGCACCGGCGCCTCAGGGGAAATCCGTGAGGTTCCGCCATGCCAGTAACGGTCGAGCATGACATCGCCGACTACCAAGACCGGGGCTTGATCGAAACGCGGCATGGACAACTTCATGGAGCAACCCACATACAAAATGAACAGGGGCGCGATATTAACACAGGGTAAAGCGCCGTCCGCCTCAATCTGAAAGGTCGCGCACCCAGAACAACTCGTGACGCCGGACTGCCTTGCGGAAAAACTCGTTACTGCCCGTTTCAGGCCAGCGACGGCCGGCCAGAGCCTGCTGGATCCAGCGGCGCAATTGCCGTTTGAACGCCTGTCGGCCCTGCAGATCGTGCTCCATGGCCAGCGCCATGGCTTTGTCCAGTTGCACGTCAGCCGACAGCAGCGGACTCCACAGGCGATCAGCCGGTAGCGGCTCGATGGCGGGAGGCAGCGGAACACCCGCACCGGCAGGCCCCATCGGCCAGCGATCATTGTCGTGCAGGTGATTGGCGTACAGCAGCAGGGTCGCCGGTTTCCAGCTACTGCGTTCGATAGCCTCAAGCAGCGCTTGGGTCGACGCTACATGATCACTGTGGGGATCGAGTTCAGGATGCGGTGTAACGACCACTTCCGGGCGATAGTGCTCAAGCAGGGCCGTCAGATCACCCAGCAGGTTTTGCCAGGTCGACTGCCCGTCAACGTCGGCGGGCAGGATCAATGGGTTATGCCGGCGCACACTGCGAATATCGTTTTCCTGCGATTCCCGGGAGCCGAACGCCTGGGTCGGCGCTTCGGCCATCGACGGCAGTTGCAGGCAGTAATAGCCCAATTGCACACAACGCTCGGCAGGCACGCCCCCCCACAGCGGAATCACCAGGCTGTCCCAACTGCGCAAGCGGCCCTTCAATCGTGCTGCTGCGGATTGATCAAGGCCCAGGCGCTGAAAGTCTTCAGCCTCGATCTCACCCTGGGTCAGGGTGACGATGCTGACGCCTTCGCATCGACTGTACAGACCGAAGGCGGCGAGTTCTGCATCATCGGCATGGGGCGCGATGACCATGACCCGCTGGCGGCTGTAGTCCGGATTGGCCATTACCCACAACACGCCCGTCGCAGCAGGTACGCAATATCGGCCACGCAGCGTCAGAGTCCCTTGCGCCAGCGCATCGACCTGCCCCGACAGATTGAGGAAACGCCGCCCTCTGACGCCCCGCTCCAGATCCTGACGATCATCGCCCACCTCAACATAGGGATCGAGCCAGCGCCCCAGCCAGGTGGACTTCACTTCGAGTTCGAGTACCAATGTCTCGCCCTGCGCCAGCGGTTCGCTCAGGCCTACCACGCCGCCCTCAAGACTCACGGCCTGCCGTGCGGTTAGCGGCGGAAAGTCGTATTGATAGTCGTCGGTAGGCCGGTAGAACAAATGGTCGGCAAACCAGGCCTCGTGAGCGACCCAGGCCAGCACCAGCAACAACGGCACCAGCCACCACGCGATCAGCACGCCGATCAGCAACAGCGCCAGCACAAAGGCGATCAGGAACAGACGCTTGTTGCGCCGATGAGCTTTGAGAAGCTGTTGCTTGCGAGCGCTCATGAATTCAGACCTTGTAGACCGGCACCGAGTGGCACCAGCGATCCTTGTACTCTCGGTCGGCACGACCGAATGAGTAACGCAGAGGTTTGCCCAGCGCTTGCGCGTGCGCCCAGGCCTCTTGGGTATTGACGAAACTCAGCACACTGCCGGGGCTGAACTCGCGGCTCTGCGGGTCGACACCACCGTTGATGTATTCCAGCGAAACCCATTGCGGGGCCTCGACGCGATAGAGCACCTGAATGGCGACGGGCGCCGATTCGAGCATCACCACCGAACCGGTCATGAACTCGCGCAGCAAGGTAAAGACCTCAACCAACCCGGCCTTGCCCGGCACCTCGAAGCCCCAGCGACGCTGAAACAGATCGCCGTAAGCGGCAGCCTGTTCCTGCGGCGTAAAGTCGGACATCGGCACCAGCGATCCGCCCGCCTCTTCCAGCAGGCGCCGTTCGCGACGCTGGTTGTAGCGGAACTTCTTCGAATATTCTTCCGGCAACCGGGCCAGCGCCAGGCCCTCAGGCTGTGGCTTCAGCGTGCTGATCTGCCCGGCATTGAGCTGGGACACATAAGCCACGCGCTGGCGCACCGGCACGATGACGTCTGGCGCGATCGGCAGAATGATTTCCGCATTGCCCATGTCCAGCAAGCCACGCTTGCCCTCGCGCTTGAGCACCTCCTTGGACAACGCAACATGCCGCCCCCAGCAAGGGATGGCGGCCAGCACATCACCGCCAACGACCCAGCCCAGGTAGCGCAACTCGATGCCAAGGAACGTCGACAAGCGCTCGACGACTTCGGGGTGTGTAGCAAAACTGCCGCCGAAACGTTGCCAGGCGCGGGCGTAGCTGTCCCGGTCGATTTCGGTCCAGCCACGCTCGCGAAAACTGCGAAACATCGTCAGCATACGTCGGTCGCGTGTGCCGGCTGAGGCTCGTCACCCTCTTCAAACTCTTTGGCGTGCAGACGGGCGTAATAGCCGTTCTGCTCGAGCAATTGTGCGTGAGAGCCGCGCTCGACGATGCGACCTTCGTCCATGACCAGAATCAGGTCGGCTTTCTCGATGGTGCTCAAACGGTGGGCGATCACCAGGGTCGTGCGGTTTTTCACCACATGATCCAGGGCAGCCTGGATATGCCGCTCCGACTCGGTATCGAGCGCGGAAGTGGCCTCGTCGAGAATCAGCAGCGGTGCATCCTTGAGCAACGCCCGGGCAATAGCGATGCGCTGACGCTGGCCGCCGGACAGCAGCACGCCGTTTTCGCCGACCATGGTTTCGTAGCCTTGCGGCATCTTGATGATGAACTCATCGGCATAGGCTTCGGTGGCCGCGCGCTTGACCTCATCGAACGGCGCACCGGCCAGATCACCGTAGGCGATGTTGTTGGTCACCGTATCGTTGAACAGCGTGACCTGCTGGGTCACCAGAGCAATCTGCCGACGCAGGCTGCGCAAGGTAAAGTCCTGCACCTGCACGCCATCGAGCAGGATCTGGCCCTGCGCATGATCATGCTGATAGAAGCGCGGAATCAGGCTGGCCAGGGTCGATTTGCCACTGCCCGAGCGGCCGACCAAGGCAACCATTTGCCCCGGTTCGACGACGAAACTGATGTCATTGAGCACCGCTTTGTCGGTGTCAGGATAGTGGAAGCTCAGATTGCGCACTTCCAGACGGCCTTCGAGACGATCTTGCTCGACCGTGCCCTGATCCACTTCCGCCGGCTCATCCAGTTGCTCGAAAATACTTTCGGCACCGGCGACACCTTTCTGAATCGTCGAGCTGACCTCCGACAACTGACGGATCGGCTTGGGCAACAAGCCAGCCATGGTGATGTAGGCCACCAGATCACCCGGCGATGCATCGCCGCGAAGGTACAGGACGAGGAACATGACCACCGCCATGGCGCTGTAAGTCACCAGCTGCAGCATCGGCGTGTAAACGGCGCCGGTCTTGGTCATCGTCAACTGCTTGTCGGTGTTGCTCTGGCTGGCATCGCGAAAGCGATCCTTTTCGTACTGCTCGCCGCCAAAACTGCGCACGACGCGATAGCCGTGAATGGTCTCGGACGCGACGTGCGTGACGTTGCCCATCGAGACCTGGATCTTCTTGCTTTGCTTGCGGAATTTTTTGCTGGTGCTGTTCACCATCAAACCGATCAACGGCAGGATGGCGACCATCACCAGCGTGAGCTTCCAGTTCATCCACAACAGTGTGCAGAACAGGAAAATTACGGTCATGCCTTCACGGATGACGACTTTGATTGCATCCGTTGCCGCGCCGGTGACCATGGTCACGTTGAAGGTGATTCGGGAAATCAGGTGGCCGGAATTGTTCTTGTCGAAGAAGCGATTGGGCAACTCCAGCAATTTATTGAACAACACCACCCGCAGGTCATGCACCAGGCCCAGAGAAACCCGCGCCAGGAAGAAGTTACCCAGGTAAGAACCCACGCCCTGCCACAACGCGATGAAGACGATCATCAGTGGCACGGTTTCGAGCAACTGCAGCTTGCCCAGATAAGGGTTGCCCGGGAACAGACTGGCTTCAGGATTGGCCAGACCGTCGACAAAGTACTTGAGGATGTAAGCGAGCATCGGCTGAGTCGATGCGAAGATCAGAAACCCGACGATGCTGAGAAGGAAAAGGCCGGCATAAGGCCGCACGTAAGCCAAAAGGCGGAAATAGATCGCCAGCGTGGACTGGGCTTTCGGTTCAGGACTGCTCATGGTGATCCGCGCAATTCAGTGAGGCGCCGATGATATCACACGCGTTTTTGCCCCGATAAACATGACTTCAAGCCAGCCTTCGACCAACTCGGTTAAGATACCCCGCTAATGATGGGGAGCCGGATATGCAATCGATTGATCACAGCACTTACGAGGCACTGCGCGCGGGTGCACACGTATTGGAAGCCGACGGTTCCGGCGACAAGGTGCTCAGATTGGCCGATGGACGCATGCTCAAGCTGTTCCGCCGCAAGCGGCTGCTCAGTTCGGCACTGTTCTACCCCTATGCACAACGCTTTGCCGACAATACCCGGGCCCTCGAACAACGCGGCATCCTCTGCCCCAAAGTCATCGCGGTCTACCGCATCCCGAGCATCGAACGTGACTGCGTGTATTACAGCCCGCTGGAAGGCAATACAGTGCGTCAGCTACAAGGCACTGACGAAGAGGCTGACACACTGAGATTCCAGCTGGGCGGGTACTTCGCCCTGCTGCACGAAAAAGGTGTGTACTTTCGATCACTGCACTTTGGCAACGTCGTGCAGACCCCCGACAAGCGTTTGGGCCTGATCGATATTGCCGACCTGCGCTGCCAGAAGCACGCGCTCAGTGACAGTAAACGCCTGCGTAACTTCGCGCATTTGCTGCGCTACAAGGAAGACCGCCAATGGCTGCTCGGCCAGGACGCCGGCGACACGTTTATCGAGGGCTATCGGCAGGCACTGCCGAGCAACCGGCAAGCGCCGCTGATCTCGCGCCTGCGCCCGCTGCTCGGTTAAGCCTTAGCGGCCGATGACCACTACAGTGGCACCTTTGCGATTGGCGAAATGCTCGATGATGCGCAGCTTGTGCGCCACCAGCCACTCATTCAGCCAAGGCTCGTCACCCTTGGCCTCGATGAGGAAATATTGATAGTCGCCCGCGTGCGCTGCCGACATCGCTTCCTCTGCGGTCAATACCGGTATCACATAGCCACGACCGGCGTAATAGCTGATCCGCCCATCCTCGAAATAGGTCTTCGCCCCTGGCTCGACATGGGCCGACAACCAGCGCCCGGCCTGGACGTAATGGGTTTTGCCGGCCCCGGTGGAGATGACGTTCGACAGCATCACCAGCAAACACAGAACCACCAGCCACTTGCCCCAACGCGGGAACTCGCGAACGAACGCCGCCAGCCCCATCGCCAGCACGGGCACAAACAACAGATTGAGAAAGCTCAGGTAGCGCGTATTCATGAACTGTTGCTTGATGAAAAACAGCACCAGCACGACCAGATACAGCAGCGCCGCCCAGGCGAAGGGTCGATAGTCGCGCCAGTAGACGCCTAGCACCCCCCAGTTACGCCGCAGAATGAAGGGAACGGCGAAAGGCCCCATCAACTTCACAAAACTGATGGTCATGGTCGCCAGGATGCCGAAGAAAATGATCCGCCCGGCTTCATCCTGGGAGTACTTGTTGATGAGCGAATTGGCAAACTGATCGCACAGCATCTGAAAGGACGCAAACACACTGTGCGGGGCAATCATGTCCAGATACAGCATCACTCGCGCCGACATGAGTACACCGGTTGCCGAAATGGCCAGCAGCCCCAAAACCGGCAGCAGCGAAAACTGGGCAAACTGCATCCGCCGGCCAGATGACCACAGGTTGGGCAACTGCCACAGAGCCAACGCCGGCACCAGCAACAAGGCCTCCAGCCGAAACAAGGCTGCTGCGACGATTGCCAGGTGGATGAATGCCGCGCGCAACCAGCCGCCACGGGCTTGCCAGTGCAGCGCGAGCCAAAGCGTCAGCGTGCAGAAGAACCAGAAACCGCACTCACGGATGATGTCGTTTCGAAAGGCATTCACCGCCGGCATGGCCAATACCACCAGGCACGCCCAACCGGTGACCTGCGCAGACCGCTGACGCACGCAGTCCACCATCAACGCGCTGGTGCCGGCAAAAAAGAGTGCACACCAAAGATAGGCACTCAGCTCCAGCGGCAAATGCAGGATGGAATGCGTAGCGGCCAGCAGAAAGGAAAACCAGGGCCAGTCGAAAGTAGCCCAAGCCACATTCGGCCCGTACTCGGTGACCTGTTGCGCAATATCGATGTACAGCGCGGCATCACGCCCCACTGTCGCAGTGCCCAGGACGGCTATCAGCGATAACAGCGCGCTGCCCACAAACGCCAGCCAGACCGGGTATTTATCGATGATTCTGGAGACTCGAGTTGCCACGCTACCGCCCGTATCTTTCACCCAGCCACCTCACCGACATCCGTTACAAGGTACGCGCACATCATCGCGACCCGCTTACCGAAACAGCAACCGCAAAGCCTTGCGGGTGTATGACCAGCGTGAAAACGTCCGCCAGTCTGCACGCAAAGCCTGGAAATAGAACGACCTGGCCAGCTTGTACTCGCCATGGGAATAACAGTCGCGAAACAGCGACAAACAGCGTTGTGCCAGAAACGCCTGGCGCAGATCACACATTTCTTCGGGCATTCTTCGGCTGGAAAACACTTCGCTGACGACCTGCTCCGTACCGGCAGCAAGACTCTGGCGCAAATCATGGCGCATGCTGTCGGCGTGCTTGTGGATCAGTGCGAGAGGCTTGTCCAGAACGGTGCAGGGGTAGCGCGCCAGCACTTGGGCAAACACTGGCAGGTCCTCGACGTTGCGCAAATGTTCCGGGTAATTGCCCAGAGCGAACACTTCGCGGTGCATCGCACAGGCACCGTTGGAAATCGACACCGTCTTGTTCAGCAGGTAACCCTGCAGGCGCTGGCGGGGCGTCCCAGGCAAAGGCCTGGCCGCCTGCAAACTGCGGCGCCCGTCAGCGAACACTGACCAGTGCGCACCGATCACCATAAGAGTCTGCGGATGACTGGCAATGTGCTGCGCAAGCGCAGCCAATGCACCGGGAGCCATTTCATCGTCAGAGTCGAGAAACACCAGATATCGCCCGGTTGTCTCTTCCAGCCCCCGATTGCGCACCGATGACAATCCGCCGTTGCTTTTACGCAGCGCACGAAAACGACCGCCATGCTTAAGCAGGAGCCGTTCCACTACCTCAGGCGTATCGTCCGTCGACCCGTCGTCGATGACCAGCAGATCCGCCGTCGTTTCATCCAATTGCGCCAACACCGACTCCACTGCACGAGGCAGCGTTCGCGCATAGTTGTAAACCGGAATGACGACGCTGATCAGTGTTTCAGTCAAGTTCGTATCCTTTCACACCCTCTTTTACGACCAGAATATCTTCCATGATCAGGTATTCCAGATCCGAACCGAAAAACATGTTCAGCGCGTCGGTCGGCGAGCAAATCATCGGTTCGCCACGACGGTTGAGCGAGGTGTTCAGCGATACGCCGTTACCGGTCAGGTTTTCCAGCGCCTTCATCATGTCGTAGTAGCGCGGGTTGTATTCACGCTTGAGGACCTGGGCACGAGAAGTGCCATCTTCGTGAACGACTTCCGGCACACGGGTCTTCCACTCGTCCGCCACTTCGAAAGTGAAAGTCATGAACGGCGCCGGATGATCGATCTTGATCATCTGTGGCGCAACGGTGTCGAGCATCGACGGGCAGAAAGGCCTCCAGCGCTCGCGGAACTTGATCTGATGGTTGATGCGGTCGGCCACGCCGGCCACGCTCGGGCAACCAATGATCGATCGACCGCCCAATGCACGCGGACCGAACTCCATACGTCCCTGGAACCAGGCCACGGGATTACCATCAACCATGATTTTGGCGATCTGTTCCGGCATGTTATCGAGCTTGCGCCACGCCGGCTTGTTCTCGTGACGGGCGCAGGCGGCGATCACGTCCTCGTTGCTGTACGACGGGCCGAGGTAGACGTGTTCCATCTTTTCTACCGGCACGCCACGGGCGTGGGACACATAGGCTGCTGCGCCGACCGCCGTACCGGCATCGCCGGACGCCGGTTGCACGAACAGTTCCTTGATGTCGTCGCGGGCAATGATTTTCTGGTTCAGTTTGACGTTCAGCGCACAGCCACCAGCGAAGGCCAGTTTGCCGGTTTCCTTGAGCACGTCACCCAAATAGTGATCAATCATCTGCAGCGCCAGTTTCTCGAACAGCGCTTGCATGCTCGCGGCGTAGTGAATGTACGGTTCGTCAGCAATATCGCCTTCGCGCTTCGGCCCCAGCCACTCGATCAGCTTAGGCGAGAAGTAGAAGCCTTTACCCTTCTCTTTATAGCGGCGCAGGCCGATAACGTTGGCGTAGTCGGTGTTGATCACCAGCTCACCGTTTTCGAACGAGGCCAGACGCGAGAAATCGTACTTGCTGGCATCGCCGTACGGCGCCATGCCCATGACCTTGAACTCACCGTCGAGCATCTCGAAGCCGAGGAACTCGGTGATCGCGCCATACAGGCCGCCGAGGGAGTCCGGATCGAAGAATTCCTTGATCTTGTGGATCTTGCCGTTTTCACCGTAGCCAAAGAAGGTCGTGGCGTACTCGCCCTTGCCGTCGATACCGAGGATCGCGGTTTTTTCTTTGAAACCGGAGCAGTGGTAGGCGCTGGAGGCGTGAGCCAAGTGGTGCTCGACTGGTTCGATCTTGATCTTCTTCGGATCAAAACCCAATTGCTCCAGGCACCAGACAATCTTGTTGCGGTAGCGCTTGTAGCGGCGGTTGCCCATCAGGATCGCATCCAGGGCGCGATCCGGTGCATACCAGTAACGCTTGGCGTAGTGCCAGCGCGCCTTGCCGAACAGGCTGATCGGAGCGAACGGGATCGCAACTACGTCAACGTCGGACGGCTTGATGCCGGCCTGCTCAAGACAGAACTTCGCCGATTCGTAGGGCATGCGGTTCTTTGCATGCTTATCGCGTACGAAGCGCTCTTCTTCAGCCGCCGCCACCAGCTTGCCGTCGATGTACAAGGCTGCTGAAGGGTCATGGCTAAGGGCGCCGGACAGGCCAAGAATCGTCAATGCCACAGGGGTCTAGCCTCTTTAGTCTGCGTGCAGGCGCGATGCGCCTTGAAAATTGATGTGCCCTCGCACAGGGCGAGTGACAGCTAAAGGGCGGGATTATAGCGTAAACGAGTAGGGAATTACCCTGTGCGATTGCCCTCTGGGTGAATGGTCTGGAGAAACCTTACCCTGCTACTCAATAACTGCCCTTGCGCCAGTAAATACCAAGATTGCCGTCGGTGAGCTGACGATAAACCGTATAGGGCAACGCTACTGTATCGAATACTCCCGACAATGGCAGATCCAGCAACACGAATGGCACCAGAAAACCGCTGGGATCCGGCGGCGCGTTCAACACGCAGAAATCGAAGGCCAGACCGCTGTAAATCCGCGGAATGGACTGGCAATAGGTTTTTTGTTTGCGCATGTCCCGCGCCACGTCGGCATCATCCTGCAAGACAGTCATGGCGCTGCCACAGCCAGAAAGAATCCATGAAAAAACACTCAGCGTTGCAGCCTGTTTAATGGTCAAAATTTGCCCTCCAAGGTCGTTGGGCAAATTAGCATCGGGACTGAACAGGGCACAGCTCATGGCTTCTGGCGAAGCTGTAGGACAAGTCGCTGAATCTTGTCCTCTACTGCTGGTTTGTCTCAGGCCACGCTGGAAATGTCTTTCGGCAAACGCAGATCAATAATCTGATACAGCGCGCTGCTTTCGGGCCAGTTGCGCATGAATCGCGCACGGTCACGGGCATAGGCCGGCGCGAAACTGCCGACAGATCCATGCTGGCACATCGAGTCCAGATCGATCAGCGCCCAGCGATCCTGCTGCCAGAACAGATTATGTCCCTTGAAGTCGCCATGGCTGATCCGCTCGTCAATCAATCTGGCGAACAACTGATCCAGCGCCTGCAACTCCGCTTCCGGCGCTTCACCACTTTCAACGTACGGCGCAAAGCGCTCGATGATATCCGGCCCCGGCAGGAACTCGGTCACCAGATACGCACGGCTGCGCAGCCACAAAAAGCGCTGTTCCAGCACCGCCAGCGGTTTGGGTGTGGCGATGCCGAGAAACGCCAGGCGATTGCCTTCGCGCCACGAATGCCAGGCCCGACTTGGCCGCCAGAAACGCTTGAGCCAATGCGCAAAGCCCTTGATGTTGTAGCGCTTGATCACCAGCGTGCGCGCACCGGCCTGAACCTTGCCAACGCTCGCCGCACCACCGGTCTTGTAAAGGTGACCCTGATCAAGCAACGCGTCGGCCTGCGCCAGCACCGGCAGCATGGCTGACTCTTCTTCGCGACGGATTGCGCGCAGAGCGAACGCTCCACGCTGCACACTGAACAGCGTGCACTCGCGACCGACCTTGATCAGGAAGTCTTTCAAACGCCAGCGCCGCACTTTGTCGATCTGTTTCTGCAAGGCCTCCAGCGGCAACGCATGCTCGCTGTTGCTCAACAGGTAATACACCAGCAGTTCTTCAGTGAACGGTTCCAGCGCCTTGGGTAACTGGGCGAAAAACACCCCGAGATTTTCCAGGACTTTTTGTCGCGACAACGGCTGGCCGGCGGTTTCTGCGCAAATCCCGGCACCGTCAATCAAGTACAACTGGTCGCCGTGGCGCAACAGATTGTCCAGGTGCAGATCTTCCTGCCAAAGCCCTTTGCCGTGCAATTGGCCAATAGCGCCCAGCGCCTCGGCCAGCACCGCCGATTGCTCATCGGCCAACACCGGCAGCGACTCGACTTTCGCCCAGGCATCGCCAAGGCTTTCGGCACCCTCAAGGAAATCGAACAGCAACCAGCCACCTTCGCCATTTTGCAAACCATCGGCCAGTAGCATCGGCGTGGTCAGACTTTGCGCAGCCAGCAAGCGCACGCCTTCCAGCTCGCGCTGAAAATGCCGGGCAGCTTTGCCGCCGACCAGCAATTTGGCCAGCACCGGACGCCCGCGCCAGACACCGGCACCAACATAACGCTGTCCCGGCAACACCCGCAGCAGACTCAGCAACTGCAGATCCGCACTCCCGGCGGCATCAGCCAGCGTCACCGTCAGAGGCAGTTGCGGGGCTCGCCCGACAGCGGCCAGCTCGGACAATTGCATCAGCGCGTCTCCTTGTGACTGCGGCGCGCAGTCAGCCGGGCGAGCCAGCTGTCGAGCAGCGTGCTATCGGTCGACTGATCGAGATAAGCCGCCAGCAACTCACGCAGTTGTGCCTCGTTCCATTCCGGCGCGCGGCGTTGCAGCGGCTCCAGATCCTTGATCCGGTCGCGCATGCCGAACAACAGAGGCCGGGTTTTTTCCAGGTCGATCAATTGCGCCTGATACCCGTCACCGGTTGCCCGCAGAAAAATATGCTTGGGATAGAAGCAGCCGTGCACCTGACGCACACCGTGCAGATGCCGCGCGAGCAATCCACAAGCCTTGAGGATGGCTGAATGCTGTGCAGCACTGAGCTGCTCCCAACGCTGCAACAGCGATTCCAGATCACTCCAGCCATCGAGTGCCCGAGTCAGCAGAATGGCACGGACTTCGCCGTCGACCTTACGCTCACCGAAAAACGCCGCTTGCAGCGCCGGGATACCGAGCTTGCGATAGCGACTGATATTGCGAAACTCGCGGGCAAAGCTTGGCTCGCCGAAAGGCGCGTGCAAGGTCCGCGTCAGGTAGTTGCTCTGGCGCTTGAGGTAATAACCCTGCCCTTCAAGATCCAGACGGAAGACGCTGCTCCAACCGCCACGGGCGGTATTGGGTTCGTCCACGGCCTCAAGCTGCTTCGCCCAAAGCGCGTCAAAAGTGCCGAGACCATGGCGCTCAAGCAGTGCGCGGTCTTCAGCGGCGAGAAAATCAGTCATTCGCGTCCCTCGAAAAATCTCACCACGTGCCGAATCCGTTTCTTGTCGGCGCTATCAAGCCGATCGCACTGGCGGTACTGCTTATAGAAGCGCAGGCGTTGGGTATTGGACAGGTGGTATTTGGCGAGTTTATCGAGACAGGCCAGATCCTTGGTGATCCGATACTTGAGCCAGAAGCCGCGCCAGAACTCGCCGTTAGGGCAATCGATCAGAAATATCCGCGCCTGATCATCGATCAACAGGTTGCGCCATTTCAGATCGTTATGGGTAAATCGGTGGTCATGCATCGTCCGGGTATAGCCGGCCAATTGCCGACTGACGCCGTCAACCCAGGCGCGATCCTTGAGTTTCGGATCCTTGCGCTCGGCGAGCGCCGAAAGGTCTTCGGTGTCGGGCAGTTCACGGGTGATCATCGCGCCACGATCATACGCCGCGCCACGTCGCTCCAGGCCCCAGGCCACCACTTCAGCGGTGGGAATGCCCCACTTGGCGAAGCGCTTGAGGTTCTGCCATTCCATCTTCACCCGCGGCTTGCCGAGGTAACGGCGCAAGCCTTTACCAGCGCCGACATAGCGTTTGACGTAATAATTGACACCGTTGCGCTGCACGCGAATCACTTCCGACAGCGGATCACGGGTCAGGCGTTCGCCCTGCAACGCAAATACCGCTTCGAGACTGCCGAAGTCTTCGGCGAGCTCGCTGTATTGCGGCTCGAGAGTCCAACCCGCCATCAGAGCGCATCCCCGTAACGCTGTTTACGCGCGTAGAGTTTGTTGGCCTTGCCTTCCAGCCAGCTCAGCAACGGCGCTTCTTCAGCCAGGATCTGGCGCAGCGGTTGCTGGAAATAGCCTTTGAGGAAACGCAGTTTGTCGCGGCGGGTCAGGCCGATGTCCAGCGCGGAAAAGTACAACGCGGCCAGATCTTTATTGCGCCAGCGCTGCGTGATTTTCGTGCGGGTCTGGGCACGGTGCAGGTCGATCACTGAGAGTTTGAAGTCGGCTGGCGTCACCGGTTTATCGGTGTGCAGCAGGAAGTGGCAGATGTAGCAGTCACGATGGTTGACGCCAGCGCGGTGCATCATGCCGGTCATGCGTGCGACTTCGGCGATCAGCGCGCGCTTGAGTTTCGGCTCGGGCGGCTGCTTGACCCAATCGATGCTGAAGTCTTCGAGGCTGATGGTCGGCGCCAGTTCTTCCGTGACGATAAACGAGTGCTGATCTGCCGGGTTACTGCCCTTCTCGCCGTAAGCCACGGCAGTCATGGTCGGCACGCCGACTTCCTGCAGACGTTGAATGGCTTGCCACTCCTGGCCCGCGCCGAGAACCGGCAGCTTGGCGGTCAGCAGATTCTTGAAGATCTCGCCCCAGCCGATACCTCGGTGGATCTTGACGAAAAATCCGTTGCCGTCGACTTCCGTGCGCAGCGTCCGGCGTGCTTCCAGCTCGCGGTATACCTCGCCCTGCAAGCCTTCGACTTCAGCGAACGGGTCGCGGCCGGCCCACAGGCTTTTGAACGGTTCAGCCAGCATCAACTTCATTAAGCGTGCTCCGCCAGAATCACATCGGCCGCGTGCTGCGGCATGCTGTAGAGGTCGGCCGTCTCGGCGAAGGCCAGACCATTGCGGCTCCAGGCCGCGCGTGCAGCGTCATCATTCAACATTTCAGTCAGGTATTGCGTCAGCTGCGCCTGATCGAACGGCTCGTCCAGCACTCGCCCGGCGTCCGCCTCGGCAATGTAATGGGCGTAACCGCAGACCGCGCTGACCAGCACCGGCAAACCGGCGACCAGCGCTTCGAGCAACACAGTACCGGTGTTTTCGTTGTAGGCCGGGTGGATCAACAGATCGGCGCCGAGCAGGAAACGCGGGATATCGCTGCGCCCCTTGAGGAACGTTACGTTATCGCCCAGCCCCAAGGTTGCGCTCTGCATCTGGAATAATTTGGGGTCATCCTGGCCGATTACAAACAGCCGGGTGCGTTTCTTCAGTTCGGCAGGCAATGCAGCCAGCGCTTTCAGGCTGCGATCGACGCCTTTGGTCTTGAAGCCGGAGCCGATCTGCACCAGCAGCAGTTCGTCGTCCTTGAGATTGAATTCAGCGCGGAACCCGGCGCGAATTTCAGCGGCATCCGCCGGGCGGCGACGATCCTGGGCAATGCCCGGTGGCAGCAGGTGGAAACGCTCCAGCGGCGTGTCGTAATGCTTGATGAACAGCGGCTGCTGCACTTCGGAAATCATCAGCACTTCGGTCTTCGCGTCTTTGGCGAACACCGCGCGCTCGTACTCGGCGAAGTGGCGATAACGGCCCCAGCGACGGTACAAAGAGTTGCGCAGGTTCTGCGCCTTGTCTTCGAAGCAGCCGTCGGCGGCGTAATAAACGTCCAGCCCCGGCATCTTGTTGAAACCGATCAGGCGATCAACCGGGCGCTTGGCCAGATCCGCTTCCATCCATGCGCTGAGCTTTTCGTTGCGACGGTGATTGAAGAACGCTTTGACCGGCGCCACCAGCACTTCGAAACCGGGCGGCACGTCGCCTTCCCAGATCAACGTGTAGACGCGGATCTGGTGACCACGCTTCTGGCATTCAAGGGCGATGCGCATGAAGTCGCGCTGCAAGCCACCGAACGGGAAATATTTGTACAGGACGAATGCCAATTGCATCAGCGCAGCTCCTCAGCCATTAACAACGTGCTCAGTCGGCTGGCGACACGCTCGGGGTTCAGACGCGTGAAGCACAGCGGCTGTTCACGCTTCAGGTCAAACTGACGGGCATCCTGCGCGGTCGGTTGATAGGTACATTTCTTTTGCAGGCATGGCGCGCACGGGAAGTCGCTGGCCAGGTGAATCTGCAGCTTGCCGTAAGCGCCGGTCAGGCCTGGGTTGGTCGGGCCGAACAGCGAGATGGTCGGCACGTCCAGCGCGGCGGCCAAGTGGCCGAGACCGGTGTCCACCGCGACGCAGGCTTGCGCACCGGCGAGGACTTTGCCGACGCCGGCCAGATTGAGCTTCGGCAGCACTTCGGCGTGTTTGAAACCGGCGGCGATGCGCTCGGCGCGGGCCTTTTCCTGCGGATTGCCCCACGGCAGTTTGACGCCGACGCCGAGGTAGCCGACGCGCTCGGTCAGTTCACGCCAGTAACTTTCCGGCCAGTGTTTGGTGTCCCAGGTGGTGCCATGCAGGAACACCACAAAGGCATTTTTGCGCGGCAGTTCGACCAAACGCTCGACGTTGAGGCCGTAATCACCCAAGCCTTTCGGCAAGTCGTAGCCGAGAGCGATGGCGAACAGTTGGCGCACGCGCTCGACGGCGTGCTGACCGCGGGCCACAGCCAGTTTGCGATCATAGAAACGCGAAGCCATCGGCTCGCGCGCCGAACCTTTATCGAGACCGGCCACCGGTGCTTTGACGTAACGGGTCAGCCAGGCGCTTTTCAGCAGGCCTTGAGCGTCGATCACCAAGTCGTATTTATTGGCGCGCACACTTTGTTTGAAGCGTTTCCACTCGCCGCTGGTGATGGTTTTCCAGAGGTTTTTGCGCCAGCGACGGATCGCCACCGGAATCACTTTGCCAACGGCCGGGTGCCAGGTCGGGATCTCGGCAAAGCCTTCTTCCACCACCCAGTCGAACTTGATCCCAGGAATGGCCCGGGCGGCGTCGGTCAGCGCCGGCAACGCATGAATCACGTCACCCAGCGATGAAGTCTTGATCAGCAGTACCCGCAACTTAATGAACCTCGACCACAGAGCCCTGCAACTTCTGCAAGGCATCGTTGACCGCATCCGGCATCAGCTGGCGCAGGCAGTTGTAATGACCGAAACGGCAGGTGCGGTCGAAGCAGGGGCTGCAATCGAGGCCCAGACGAACCACTTCGACATGCTCGGCCAGCGGCGGGGTAAAACCCGGCGAAGTCGAACCGTAGACCGCCACCAGTGGACGGTTCAGCGCAGCGGCAACGTGCATCAGGCCGGAGTCGTTGGAGACCACCGCGTCGGCGCAGGACATCAGGTCGATGGCCTCGGCCAGCGAAGTGCCGCCGCTGAGGTTGACCGATTCTTCACGCAGGCCAGGAATCAGTCGAGCGCGGATATCTTCACCGACCGCATGATCGTTCTTCGAACCGAACAGCCACACCTGCCAGCCTTCACGAATGCGCGCTTCGGCGACTTTGGCGTAGTGCTCGGACGGCCAGCGCTTGGACTCGCCAAACTCGGCGCCAGGGCACAGGGCCAACACCGGGCGGTCGAGGGTCAGGCCGAACTTGGCCAACGCTGCTTCGCGAGTGACCGGGTCGATTTGCAGGCTTGGGCGCGGATAAGGCTTCGGCAGCTCGGCGTTCGGCTCATAGGCCAAAGCCATGAACCGCTCGATCATCAACGGATAGCGTTGTTTGTCGAGGGTGCGCACATCGTTGAGCAGGCCGTAGCGGAATTCGCCGCGCCAGCCGGTGCGTTTCGGAATGCCGGCGAAAAACGGCACCAGCGCCGACTTCAGCGAGTTGGGCAGCAGGATCGCCTGATCGTACTGACCACGCAGGGATTTGCCGATGCGCCGACGCGTCGCCAATTCCAGCGCACCGTGGCCGAGCGGGAAGCTCAAGGCCTTGCGCACTTCGGGCATGCGTTCCAGGATCGGCCGGCTCCACTCAGGGGCCAGGACGTCGATTTCGCATTGCGGATGGCGCTGTTTGAGACACTGAAACAGTGTCTGTGCCATCACCATGTCACCGACCCAACTGGGCCCAACGATCAGAATATTCATGTGGTTTCCAAAAACGAACCGGGGAGGCATTTACGCCTCCCCGCCTCGAGAATCACTGAGGGAGCGGCACTGCTTGCGATGGGTCATTACCTTCAACATGACTGTCGACTGTCACTCCGCTATCGCGAGCAGGCTCGCTCCCACATGGTTTTTTCGTCCTGCTTCAGATCTACAGACACTGTAGATCCACTGTGGGAGCGAGCTTGCTCGCGAAGGGGCCAGCACATCCGACATCGGTGTCGTCTGACACTCCGTCTTCGCGAGCAAGCTCGCTCCCACAGGGTATTGGGTGCTGCACAAACCGGTTTCAGCTTAGCCCCATCTCTTTCCATATCCGCAAAACCTGCCGCCGTTCTTCGGCAAACTGATCGCCCGATATCACCCCGGCGTCCTTCTGCAACGCCTGCCGGTGAGCGGCGGAGCGGTAGGCTTTATAGGCCTCGCGCAACAGGCTGGCATCTTCGGCAGGCATCAGCCCTTCGTGTTCCAGCTCTTCCAGAATGCGGATGTTATCGGTCCAGCGCAGCAATGGCGGGTGGCTTTGCGACCACGCCAGAGCCGCGTATTGCACCATAAATTCAATATCGACGATACCTCCGGCGTCCTGCTTGAGGTCGAAGGGCGCTGTGGCGTCGAAGGCATTTGCCGCCGTACCGGCCGCGGTGCTCTTGGTGCCGAGGTTATCGCGCATCTTCGCGCGCATCTCACTGACCTCCTGTTGCAACTTGGCCAGATCGCGCGCCTTGCCCAAGACCTGCGCGCGGACGCTCTCGAACGCCCGGCCGACATCCTGACTGCCGACCAGCACCCGCGCCCGTACCAACGCCTGATGTTCCCAGGTCCAGGCTTCATTTTCCTGATAGCGGGCAAACGCCCCCAGCGAACTGACCAACAGCCCCGAAGCACCGGATGGCCGCAGACGCATGTCCACTTCATAGAGCTGACCGGAGTTGGTCTGCGCCGTCAGCAGGTGAATGATCCGCTGCCCCAGGCGCGTGAAGAACTGCGCGCCATCAATCGACTTCGGCCCGTCGGTTTCCGCCTGCGGATCGCCGTCGTGGATAAACACCAGGTCCAGATCCGAACCATGCCCCAGTTCCAGGCCGCCGACTTTGCCATAACCGACAATGATGAAGCCTGGATCGCACAAGGTGCCGTCGGTGCGCAGCGGCGTGCCGTACTTGGCCACGGTCTGGCGCCAGGCCAGGGCCAGCACTTGCTCGAGAATTGCCTCGGCCAGCCAGGTCAGGTAATCGCTGACTTTCATCAGCGGCAGGCTGCCGGCGATTTCCGACGCTGCCACGCGCAAGCGGTGCGCCAATTTGAAATGGCGCAAGGCTTCCATTTGTTGTTCGAGGTCGTCTTCGGGAATCCGCGTCAGGCGCTCGCGCAATTCAGCCGCCAGTTCCGGCGCCAAGGGCGGCTTGAACAAACGACCTTCGTTCAGCAATTCATCAAGCAGCAGCGGGAAACGCGTAATTTGCTCAGCGATCCACGGGCTCGCGGCGCACAACGTCAGCAAGCGCCGCAATGCGCCGGGGTTTTCCGTCAGCAAGACCAGATACGCCGAACGCCGGGCCACCGCTTCGACCAGCGGCAACACCCGCTCAAGCACCAGATCCGGGTTGGCGTGTTCCACAGCCTGTGCGAGCAGACGCGGAATAAAGGCATCCAGACGCTCACGCCCCAACCGCTGCATCGCCCGCAATTGCGGGCTGCTGCGCAATCCGGCCAGCGCTTTCAGAGCTTTGCTGGCATCAGCAAAGCCGCCCTCCTCCAACTGCCGGCACGCCGCCTCTTCGTCTTGCGCCTCTTCCCACAGCGGCAGCCATTCACCGCCGACCACCACTTCACTTTCGGCGTTTTCATCCTCGTCGGGATCGGCAATCACCTGGGCGAAGTGCCAGGCCACGCGGCCGCGCCAGAACATCAACTTCTCGTGGAAGGCGTCCCAATCGGCAAAACCGAGCATAAACGCAATGCGCGCCTGATCCTGCGCGCCATCCGGCAGCATCTGGGTCTGGCGGTCGGCGATCGCCTGAATGGCGTGTTCGGTGTAACGCAGAAATTCGTAGCCCTCGCGCAATTCGCTGATCACCGCTGGCGGCAGATAACCCTGCCCTTCCAGCGTGCTCAGCACCTTTAATAGAGGACGCTGTTGCAGGCTCAGATCGCGGCCACCATGGATCAACTGAAAAGCCTGCGCGATGAACTCGACCTCGCGGATGCCGCCTGAGCCGAGCTTGATGTTGTCGGCCATGCCCTTGCGCCGTACTTCCTGCTGGATCAACTGCTTCATGGTGCGCAGCGCTTCGATCGCCGAGAAGTCCAGATAACGGCGGTAAACGAACGGCCGCAGCATGTCGAGCAACTGCGCACCCGCCACCTGATCGCCGGCCACCACCCGCGCCTTGATCATCGCGTAGCGTTCCCAGTCCCGGCCCTGATCCTGGTAATACTGCTCCAGCGCATTGAAGCTCAGCACCAGCGCGCCAGATGAACCGTAAGGGCGCAGGCGCATGTCGACGCGGAAAACGAAGCCGTCGACGGTCATCGGATCCAGCGCCTTGATCAAGCGCTGGCCGAGACGAATGAAGAATTCCTGATTATCCAGCGAACGCTTCACGCCAACGGTCTCGCCGCCCTCGGGGTAAGCGAAGATCAGATCGATGTCCGAAGACAGGTTCAACTCAACGGCGCCGAGCTTGCCCATGCCAAGGATGACCATTTGCTGCGGCTCACCGCTGCGGCGGCCGGTCGGCGTGCCGAACTGCTCGCAATGGCGGCTGTACAACCATTGATAGGCCTGGTCGATGGTGGCGTCGGCCATGTCCGAGAGATCCCGGCAGCTCTGTACCAGATCGGCCTGGCGGGTGAGATCGCGCCAGATGATCCGCACTTGATGACGGGCGCGCTGGCGGCGCAGGGCGCGACCGAGTTCATCTTCATTCTGGGCAGCGTTCACCGCAGCGGCAATCTGCGCACACAATTCACCCGGCGCGAAGGCCCGGTCGAGTTCGCCGGACTGCACCAGTGTGAGCAACATCAAAGGGTCACGAACGCTCTGTTCAATGACGAATTCGCTGGCGGCGGTGACGCGGGCGAATTGCGCCCAGCGCTCTGGCGTCCAGTTCGCCAGGCCGTGATCGTCTTCCAGCGCGGCGACGGCCGTACGGAACGACTGCTCCGATCGAGTGACCAACGGCAGGAGAATGGCGGGCAGTTCGGCAAGCACGGGCAGGGTCATGGTCTATCCTTGATCGGCGTGTAAATGGCCGCTTGTAGTGATTGGTGAAAAGCCGCTACCCGGAAGACTGTCGAACAAAAGTTAGAAATAGCTGAAATTTCTTTATCGTTGGCAGCGAACATCAAAGTTTCACCTTTTTCGGATGGTAAAAGACCAACCTTAACGATTATTCTCACAACGCAGCCGGAGGCCACAAGCCATTCTTCTGTAGTTTTACTACTCGTCTATACATTCGAAAGGCTGAAATGCCGGAAGATTTGTAGTAAAACTACACGCCGCCGGAACAACCTATCGGCAATCCAAGAATTTTAAATCGTCTGCCCACAAGGCCAGTCGCAAACTCAGGCAACCGATTCTGGAAGCCTTTCCGCCCTGGAGCAAGCCATGCAAGACCTCGATCCCGTCGAAACCCAGGAATGGCTGGACGCCCTGGAATCGGTTCTCGACAAAGAAGGCGAAGACCGTGCTCACTATCTGATGACCCGTATGGGCGAACTCGCGACCCGCAGCGGCTCGCAGCTCCCTTACGCCATCACCACGCCTTACCGCAACACCATCCCGGTAACCCACGAAGCACGCATGCCTGGCGACCTGTTCATGGAACGCCGCATTCGCTCGCTGGTACGCTGGAACGCGATGGCCATGGTAATGCGTACGAACCTGAAAGATTCTGACCTGGGTGGTCACATCTCCAGCTTCGCTTCCAGTGCGACCCTGTATGACATCGGCTTCAACTACTTCTTCCAGGCCCCGACCGACGAACACGGCGGCGACCTGATCTACTTCCAGGGCCACACTTCGCCAGGCGTTTACGCCCGTGCGTTCATGGAAGGCCGCATCACCGAAGACCAGATGAACAACTTCCGCCAGGAAGTCGACGGTCAGGGCCTGTCGTCCTACCCGCACCCTTGGCTGATGCCTGACTTCTGGCAGTTCCCGACCGTATCGATGGGTCTGGGTCCAATTCAAGCGATCTACCAGGCACGCTTCATGAAGTACCTGGAACACCGCGGTTTCATCCAGCCGGGCAAACAGAAAGTCTGGTGCTTCCTGGGCGACGGCGAGTGCGACGAGCCGGAATCCCTGGGCGCGATCTCCCTGGCCGGCCGCGAGAAGCTGGACAACCTGATCTTCGTCATCAACTGCAACCTGCAGCGCCTCGACGGCCCGGTTCGCGGCAACGGCAAGATCATCCAGGAACTCGAAGGCGTGTTCCGCGGTGCTCAGTGGAACGTGACCAAAGTCATCTGGGGCCGTTTCTGGGACCCACTGCTGGCCAAAGACGTCGACGGCATCCTGCAACGTCGCATGGACGAAGTCATCGACGGCGAGTACCAGAACTACAAAGCCAAAGACGGCGCGTTCGTCCGTGAACACTTCTTCAACACGCCAGAACTCAAGGCGATGGTTGCTGATCTGTCCGACGACGAGATCTGGAAACTCAACCGTGGCGGCCACGACCCGTACAAGGTCTATGCGGCTTACCACGAAGCGGTCAACCACAAAGAACAACCAACCGTTATCCTCGCCAAGACCATCAAGGGTTATGGCACCGGTGCCGGCGAAGCGAAGAACACTGCGCACAACACCAAGAAAGTCGATGTCGACAGCCTGAAGTTGTTCCGCGATCGTTTCGACATCCCGGTCAAGGACGAAGAGCTGGAGAACCTGCCGTTCTTCAAGCCAGAGCCAAACAGCGCCGAAGCCCGCTACCTCAGTGAGCGTCGCACTGCACTGGGCGGTTTCGTGCCTCAGCGCCGCGCACAAAGCTTCAGCGTACCGACGCCGGACCTGGACACCCTCAAGGCCATCCTCGATGGTTCCGGCGACCGTGAAATTTCCACCACCATGGCTTTCGTGCGGATCCTCGCGCAACTGGTCAAGGACAAGGAAATCGGCCCGCGCATCGTTCCGATCATCCCGGACGAAGCCCGTACCTTCGGTATGGAAGGCATGTTCCGTCAGCTCGGCATCTACTCGTCCGTCGGCCAGCTCTACGAGCCAGTCGATAAAGACCAGGTGATGTTCTACAAGGAAGACCAGAAAGGTCAGATCCTTGAAGAAGGCATCAACGAAGCAGGCGCCATGAGCTCCTTCATCGCTGCCGGTACTTCGTACTCCAGCCACAACCAGCCGATGCTGCCGTTCTACATCTTCTACTCGATGTTCGGCTTCCAGCGTATTGGCGACCTGGCCTGGGCTGCCGGCGACAGCCGTACCCGTGGCTTCCTGATCGGCGGCACCGCCGGCCGGACCACCCTGAACGGTGAAGGCCTGCAACACGAAGACGGTCACAGCCACCTGTTGGCTGCAACCATCCCGAACTGCCGCACCTACGATCCAACCTACGGCTACGAGCTGGCGGTGATCATTCAGGACGGCATGAAGAAGATGACCGAAGAGCAACAGGACATCTTCTACTACATCACCGTGATGAACGAGTCGTACCAGCAGCCAGCCATGCCGGCCGGTGCCGAAGAAGGCATCAAGAAAGGCATGTACCTGCTCGAAGAAGACACCCGCGATGCGGCGCACCACGTTCAGCTGATGGGCTCCGGCACCATCCTGCGTGAAGTCCGTGAAGCGGCGAAGATCCTGCGTGAAGAGTTCAACGTTGGCGCCGACGTCTGGAGCGTTACCAGCTTCAACGAACTGCGTCGCGACGGCCTCGCTGTCGAGCGCAGCAACCGTCTCAAGCCTGGCCAGAAGCCTAAGCTGAGCTACGTCGAAGAGTGTCTGAACGGCCGTAAAGGTCCGGTCATCGCCTCTACCGACTACATGAAACTGTTCGCCGAGCAGATCCGTCAGTGGGTACCGTCCAAGGAATTCAAAGTCCTGGGCACCGATGGTTTCGGCCGCAGCGACAGCCGCAAGAAACTGCGTCATTTCTTCGAAGTTGACCGTCATTTCGTGGTGTTGGCAGCCCTGGAAGCACTGGCTGACCGTGGTGATATCGAACCTAAAGTCGTGGCTGAGGCCATCGTCAAGTTCGGCATCGACCCGGAAAAACGCAACCCACTGGACTGCTGAGGAGACATTTTGTGAGCGAACTCATTCGCGTACCTGACATCGGCAGCGGTGAAGGTGAAGTAATTGAACTGTTTGTGAAGGTCGGCGACCGTATCGAAGCCGACCAGAGCATCCTGACCCTGGAATCGGACAAGGCCAGCATGGAAGTGCCGGCCCCGAAAGCCGGCGTCATCAAGAGCCTGAAAGTGAAGCTGGGCGACCGTCTGAAAGAAGGCGACGAACTGCTTGAGCTGGAAGTCGAGGGCGCCGCTGAAGCGGCCCCTGCTCCTGCCGCTGCGCCGGCCGCAAAAGCGGAGGCCAAACCGGCTGCCGCGCCTGCTGCCACTGCACCAGCCGCTGCCCCTGCTGCCGCTTCGGTTCAGCAAGTGCACGTGCCGGACATCGGTTCGTCGGGCAAGGCGCAGATCATCGAGATCCAGGTCAAGGTCGGCGACACCGTCGAAGCTGATCAATCTTTGATCACTCTGGAATCCGACAAGGCGAGCATGGAAATCCCGTCGCCTGCCGCTGGCGTGGTTAAAGCCATCAGCGTCAAGCTCAACGACGAAGTCGGCACTGGCGACCTGATTCTGGATCTGGAAGTGGCGGGTGCTGCGGCCCCTGCGGCTGCCGCTCCGGCCCGAGCTGCTGCACCGGCCGCTGCCGCTGCGCCTGCTCCGGCAGCCGCGCCAGCAGCACCGGTGGCTGACAGCGTTCAGGACATCCACGTTCCGGACATCGGCTCGGCTGGCAAAGCCAAGATCATCGAAGTGTTGGTCAAGGCTGGCGACAGCGTTGAAGCCGACCAGTCGCTGATCACCCTGGAATCCGACAAAGCGAGCATGGAAATCCCATCGCCTGCCGCTGGCGTGGTGGAAAGCGTTTCCATCAAGCTGGATGACGAAGTCGGTACTGGCGACCTGATTCTGAAGCTGAAAGTCAAAGGCGCGGCGCCTGCTGCTGCCCCGGCTCCAGCTGCCGCCGCTGCTGCTCCGAGCGCTCCGGCACCTGCCGCTCCGGCTGCTGCACCTGCTGCTGCCGCTCCAGCCGCCGCACCGGCCAAGCCGGGCGCGAAAGTTCACGCCGGCCCAGCGGTGCGTCAACTGGCCCGTGAGTTCGGCGTTGAGCTGAACGCTGTCGGCGCCAGCGGCCCGCACGGTCGTATCTTGAAAGAAGACGTGCAGGTTTACGTCAAAGCGATGATGCAGAAGGCCAAGGAAGCACCGGCCGCTGCAGCGGGCGCAACCGGTGGCGCGGGCATCCCGCCGATTCCGGTCGTCGACTTCAGCCGTTTCGGCGAAATCGAAGAAGTGCCGATGACTCGCCTGATGCAGATCGGCGCGTCGAGCCTGCACCGCAGTTGGCTGAACATCCCGCACGTGACTCAGTTCGATTCGGCTGATATCACCGAGCTGGAAGCCTTCCGCGTTGCACAGAAAGCCGTTGCAGAGAAGGCTGGCGTCAAGCTGACCATCCTGCCGCTGCTGCTCAAGTCGTGCGCGCACATGCTCAAGGAGCTGCCGGACTTCAACAGTTCGCTGGCGCCAAGCGGCAAAGCGATCATCCGCAAGAAATACGTGAACATCGGCTTCGCCGTCGACACCCCGGATGGCCTGCTGGTACCGGTGATCAAGAACGTCGACCAGAAGAGTCTGCTGCAACTGGCAGCCGAAGCCGCTGCGCTGGCCGCCAAAGCCCGCGACAAGAAGCTCACCGCTGACGACATGCAGGGCGCCTGCTTCACCATTTCCAGCCTCGGCCACATTGGCGGCACCGGCTTCACGCCGATCGTCAACGCGCCGGAAGTGGCGATCCTCGGTGTTTCCAAGGCAACCATCCAGCCAGTCTGGGACGGCAAAGCCTTCCAGCCGAAACTGATGCTGCCGCTGTCGCTGTCCTACGATCACCGTGTGATCAACGGTGCCGCTGCCGCACGCTTCACCCAGCGTCTGGGCAGCCTGCTGGCGGACATCCGCACGATCCTGCTGTAACTCGATCGGCCCTCCGGCAACGGAGGGCCGATTGCTGCACCCTTTCGAGCGCCACACGCTCGTACCTCAACCCCGTCAGTTTGGCGGGGCTTTTTTTTGCCTGAAGAAACACCTCCCTCGTCTTTTTCCCACACGTCGCGCTGACATCGGCCACAACTCCGGTCGACTTGGCACCGATCTTTTTTATTCGATACGCAACTAACCTAGGCGCAACCAATTCAACTAAGAAAACTTAGTGAAACCCTGTTAATTCAAGTTAACTCGAATGGAATCGACATGTTAAAACCAACTATCGGCCCAATTACCGGCCACGTTACAACTGATCATGTGCGCATCTTCATGCGTGGCGATCGTCAGAACAACTCGCCGGTATTTGCCGGGATTCGTTATCGCGCTTCCAGCACACAACATTGGTCCAAAGGTAACTTTGCGCAACTGAGTGAATTACGCGACATGTCACATGTGTTCGCCCTCAACAACTTGAGTGCCGACACCGAATATGAATATCAGACCGGCTGGTTCAGCCCGATGAATCCGGTACATACGCCAGACAGCGTTGCCGAGTTGCCGTTGCAATGGCCACGGGAAATCTATCGCCTGCGCACCCGCTCCAGCAAAGCCCTGCACCCCAGAGCCTACATCGTCGGCTCCTGCCGCTACTTGCGCATGACTGCTGGCATTGCCTCCCTGCCGCAACTGGGTGACCGGATCTTTGCATCCATCAATCAGCTCATCGAGGGCATACAACCCCCGATCAGCGCGGTATTGATGACAGGCGATCAAATTTATGTGGACGACTTGAACCTGGTCGCACCGGATCGCGAATACAAAGACATTCTCAACAAGTACCGCGCCGCGTTTTCCCAACCCAACATTCAACGGTTGATGTCTGGCACGTCGACTTACATGATTCTCGATGATCACGAAATCGAAGATAACTGGCCTGCCAATGCCAGCAAGTCCGACGGCGACTTGTACCGTAACGCAATGGCTGCCTATGAGTTGTATCAGGCCAGTCATAGCCCGGTACATCCGCTGACAACTAACGGTGAAATAGATCACTCGACACTTGAGCATTACTGGTATCAATTCAGCGACGGCGATATCGAATGGTTTGTCACCGATAGTCGCACCCGCCGCAACTTGTCAGCCGATGACCGACGCATCCTCGACGAGGCACAGGAACAGGCCCTGCTCAAATGGCTGAGCCACAGCACAGCGCGGGTCAAGTTCGTGGTCACCAGCGTGATGTTCTATCCCGATCGCAAACGCCACGGCGATGACGCTTGGAAAGCCTTTCCCGAACAACGTCTGCGCCTGCTGGAAACCATCCGCACCCGGCGAATCAAGAATGTCGTGTTCATTTCCGGGGACGTGCATGGCTCGCTGACGGCTCGTTTGACACACAGCGAAGACCCGGACTTCGAAATCCACACGGTGGTGTCCTCGCCGCTGTGCAACAGCAAACTGCTGCCATATGCCAAAGCGTCCACGTTCATCCTGGATCAGCCGCTGGTGCGCACGGCGGCGGGCGATTATCGGCATGAACTGACCAGCACGGTGGTGAGTGAAGACAATTTCGCCCACTTGGTGGTCGAGGCTGATCAGCTTGTGGTCAATTACCATGATCGGGATGGAAAACGGCTGCAGTCGATCGCCATAAAGCTGCGCTAAGCCTTAAAGATCGCAGCCTTCGACAGCGCCTACAGAGGGCGCATTCCCCTGTAGACACTGCCCAAGGCTGCGATCTTTTACTCTTTTCAACGACGTGCTGGAGAAATGCCCGACGCAGCCGACATATTCTTATAGCACTTGGCCTTCATGTCTCTTGTCAGTCAGTGCCGCAATGATGCAACCTTGCCGCAGGCAACAGTAAAGAGGGCGAGAGCCCGGCGCGTTCAGCATATTTCCAAGCGAGTTCCCTTCATGAAGAGCCAACCCGATGCCGCCAGCCGTATGGCGGCCGAGGTAGTGACGCAGTTGCCTGTGCCCTCGCGGCTCGGCATGCTGCGTTTCGAGCGCTTGAATGAAGCCAGTTGGGCGATGCTGTTTCTCGATCCCAACTGTGAACGCCAGTTCGGTCAGCCGGCCGTTGAGCTTTGCGCCCTGGTCGGTTCACCCTACGCCAGCCTGATGGAACCCGAAGCGCGCTATCAACTGCACGACGCGATCCAGCAGCAACTGCGCGACAGCCCGCATTATCTGGTGCGCTATACCCTGCACACCGCCGCAGGCAAGCTGAACATCCTCGAATTGGGCGAAGCGTATAAACAGCACAATCGTCATCTGCTGCGCGGCTATCTATTGGCGGTCGATGATGTGTTCGACGAAGTGCCGCAGGTGCCCTGCGTCGACCTCGAAACCCAGAATTCACGCCTGCAAATCGCCCTTGAACTCAATCAACGCGCGCAGCAGGAACAACTGCAGCACCTGGAACGCGTGCGCGCCCAGCAGGACCTGATTCTGCTGCTCGCGCGCCAGCGCTACAGCACGCACAACTCGTTGCAGGAAGCCGCCGAGCTGATCACCCGCTGCGCCTGCGATATCTATGAAATCGACTGCGCCAGCTTGTGGAACCTCGAAGGCCAGCATCTGGTGCCGATCTCCGCGTACCACCGCGCGACCCAGGAATACATCCTTCCGGACGTGATCGACATCAGTAGCTTCCCGGATTACATGGACGCCCTGCACGGCAGTCGCGCCATCGATGCGCACAACGCGATGCGCGACCCGCGTACCCGGGAGATGGCCGAAGCCCTGCGCCCGCGCGACGTCAACGCCATGCTCGACGCCAGTATTCGCGTCGACGGGCAAGTGGTCGGCGTGCTGTGCCTGGAACAGACCGGCGTCACCCGCGCCTGGCAGTCCGATGAAATCGCCTTTGCCGGCGAGCTGGCTGACCAGTTCGCGCAAGTCATCAACAACCACAACCGCCGCACTGCCACCAGCGCCCTGCACCTGTTCCAGCGTGCAGTCGAGCAAAGCGCCAACGCGTTTTTGCTGGTCAATTGCGACGGCGTGGTCGAGTACGTCAACCCGAGCTTCACCGCGATCACCCAATACACCACCGAAGAAGTCCACGGCCAGCGTCTGTCCGAGCTGCCGGCGCTGGAAAACCTCAGTGAACTGTTGTTCGACGCGCCCTCGGCGCTGGCCAAGAGCAACAGTTGGCAGGGCGAATTCAAAAGCCGCCGCAAGAACCTCGAACCGTACTGGGGTCAGCTGTCGATCTCCAAAGTCTACGGTGACAACCGTGAGCTGACGCATTACATCGGCATCTACGAAGACATCACCCAGACCAAACTGGCGCAGCAGCGCATCGAACGACTGGCCTACACCGACAACCTGACCAACCTCGGCAACCGGCCGGCGTTTATCCGCAATCTGGACGAACGCTTCGCCCGCGATAGCGATACGCCGATCAGCCTGTTGCTGGTCGACATCGACAATTTCAAGCGGATCAACGACAGCCTCGGTCACCAGACCGGCGACAAGCTGCTGATCAGTCTGGCCCGGCGTCTGCGCAACAGCCTGAGCCCAAGTGGCAGCCTCGCGCGGTTCGCCAGTAACGAGTTTGCCGTGCTGCTCGACGACACCGACCTGGCGACCGGTCAGCAGATCGCCAACCAATTGCTGGCGACCCTCGACAAGCCGATGTTCGTCGACAACCAGTTGATCAGCGTCACCGGTTCGGTCGGCCTGGCCTGCGCGCCGCTACACGGTCGCGATCCGCAAACGCTGATGCGTAACGCCGGCCTGGCGCTGCACAAAGCCAAGGCCAACGGTAAACATCAGGTGCAAGTCTTCACCGAAGCACTGAACGCCGAGGCCAGCTACAAACTGTTCGTCGAAAACAACCTGCGCCGAGCCCTGACCCAGAACGAGCTGGACGTGTTCTACCAGCCCAAGCTGTGCCTGCGCAGCGGGCGTCTGCTGGGCATGGAAGCGCTGCTGCGCTGGAACCACCCGGAACGCGGCATGATTCGCCCGGACCAGTTCATCAGCGTCGCCGAAGAAACTGGCCTGATCATTCCGATCGGCAAGTGGATCGCCCGTCAGGCCTGCCGCATGAGCAAGGCGTTGACTGCCGCCGGCATGGGCAATCTGCAAGTGGCGATCAACCTGTCGCCGAAACAGTTCTCCGACCCGGATCTGGTCGCCTCGATCGCCAACATCCTCAAGGAAGAAGCGCTGCCGGCCAATCTGCTCGAGCTGGAGCTGACCGAAGGCCTGCTGCTGGAAGCCACCGAAGACACGCACCTGCAACTCGACCAGCTCAAGCGCCTTGGGTTGACGCTAGCCATGGACGACTTCGGCACCGGGTATTCATCGCTGAGTTATTTGAAGAAATTCCCGATCGACATCATCAAGATTGATCGCAGCTTCATCCACGAAATTCCCGACAACCAGGACGACATGGAAATCACCTCGGCGGTGATCGCCA
Source organism: Pseudomonas sp. H1_D05 (assembly GCF_054682705.1). Taxonomy (NCBI): domain Bacteria; kingdom Pseudomonadati; phylum Pseudomonadota; class Gammaproteobacteria; order Pseudomonadales; family Pseudomonadaceae; genus Pseudomonas; species Pseudomonas sp. H1_D05. Next base: position 2,392,671 of record NZ_CP162825.1, on the reverse strand, counting down.
TGGCGCACAACCTGAAACTCAAGGTTGTGGCCGAAGGCATCGAGACCGCCGAACAACTGGCGTTCCTGCGCCGCCACCGTTGCGATGTCGGACAGGGTTACCTGTTCGACCGGCCGATTCCGGGCGCAGAACTCATCCAAGCGCTGAAACGCTACCCGCGCGGTCCGCTCTGCCTCTGATCACCACAAGCTGTTCCTCTAGAAGACACTCCCCTGTGGGAGCGAGCCTGCTCGCGAAGACGGAGTGTCAGTCAACATCAACATCGCCTGACCCACCGCTTTCGCGAGCAAGTCGAATCGTCGCACCGTCGCCCCCACATTTGGAGAGTGCGAAGTCGGGCATCATTCGGCACACTGGCGGTCTGACTTTTCACATCCAACCTGACTGAGAGGAACGATCATGGTTCTGCGCTCGGAAATTCTGGTGAACAAGAACGTGCTCCCGACTAAAGAACAAGCTCTGCCCGGCCGCGAAACCGCGATGACCCTGCCTGAAAAGCACTTCGTGTTTGAAGAAACCCCGCTGCTTGGCCCGTTTTTCCAGGACGTCGACTTTGCGATCTTCGGTCTGGGCTGCTTCTGGGGCGCCGAGCGCCGCTTCTGGCAGCGTGAAGGCGTGGTCAGCACGGTCGTCGGTTATGCCGGCGGTTTCACGCCGAATCCGACCTACGAAGAAGTCTGCTCGGGCCTGACCGGCCACGCTGAAGTGGTGCTGGTGGTGTATGACAAGGCCAAGGTCAGCTACGAAGAGCTGCTGGCGATGTTCTGGGAACTGCACAACCCGACGCAGGGCATGCGCCAAGGCAATGACATCGGCACGCAGTACCGCTCGGTGATCTACGCGACCTCGCCTGAGCATCTGGACGCGGCGCTGAAAAGCAAAGCGGTGTATCAGGCGGAACTGTCGAAGGCGGGTCTGGGCGAAATCAGCACCGAGATCGAACAGGCGCCGACCGTGTACTTCGCCGAGGCGTATCACCAGCAGTATCTGGCGAAGAATCCTGAGGGTTATTGCGGGATCGGCGGCACCGGCGTGTGCATGCCACCGAGCCTGGCGGGTAACTGACCCCGCCGCCGATCGTTCCCCCGCTCTGCGTGGGAATGCCTCAATGGACGCTCTGCGTCCGCTGTTGGGACGCGGAGCGTCCCGGGCTGCATTCCCACGCGGAGCGTGGGAACGATCAGTCAGTGATCAGCTCTCGGCAATCAACCAATCCATCTGCCACCCACCCTGAGTCTGCCCCAGCTTCTTCGACAACCACGGCAGCAGCTCACGTAATTCCTCCTCCAGCCCCCACGGCGGATTGGCAATCGCCATGCCCGAACCGTTCAGGCTGTTCGGCGTATCCAGCGGATGCACCAGCAGCTCCACACGCAGCAACTTCGGCGCACCGGTGCCAGCCAGATCCTGATAGAAACGGCGCAACGCACGCTGATCCTTCACCGGATACCATATCGCCGCTACGGTTTGGCGCATACGGCCAATCGCCTCTTTCAACGACGCCGCACAACGCTGCATCTCGTCGAGCTGCTCGAACGGCGGATCAATCAACATCACCGCGCGTTTTTCCTGAACCGGCAACATCGCCCGCGCGACGTGCCAGCCCTCGCCCAGATGCACTTTTACCCGGCGATCACCGGCCATGTTGTCCTTGAGCAGCACGCCGTCTTCGGGGTGTTTCTCGTTGAGCATCACCCGGTCCTGCGGGCGGGTCAGGCGCCGCGCCAGCTCCGGCGAACCCGGGTAGTAGCGCAGTTGGCCATCCGGGTTCATCTCGTGCAGCACCTTCATGTAGTCGGCGGTCAGCGCCGGCAGATCCGGTTGATCCCATAAGCGCGCGATGCCTTCCAGGTACTCACCGGTACGGTTGGCCTGATCGCCCTGCAAGTCATACAGACCGATGCCGGCGTGCGTGTCGAGATAGGCAAACGGCTGCTCCTTGCGCGACATCAAGGCGATGAGGCGGGTCAAGGTCAGATGTTTGAACACATCGGCGTGATTGCCGGCATGGAAGGCGTGACGATAATTCATGGCTGCTCCTGCGAAGGGCGCAAAGTTTACCTTTTACCGGGCGGCAAGTCAGGGGTTCGCAGCCGAGCGGACAAAAGCCTTTCCCTCACCCTAGCCCTCTCCCCGAGGGAGAGGGGACTGACGGTGGTGATCTTGCGAGTTACACCGACCTGAAAGATCAGCGTGATCTCAGGTTTGTCCAAGCGAAGATCAGTGCAGAAGTCGCAAGTCGGCGTAAACCGCCCAGACAACTCGGTCAGTCCCCCGAAACAACACCTCCATCCAGGCTCGGCCAAGCGAAGTTCATCGCTGAAGTCGCAGGTCGGCGTACATCACCCAGACAACTCGGTCAGTCCCCCGAAGAACACCACCCTCCAGGCTTGACCAAGCGAAGTTCACCGCTGAAGTCGCAGGTCGGCGTACATCACCCAGACAACTCGGTCAGTCCCCAGAAAGAACACCACCCTCCAGGCTTGGCCAAGCGAAGTTCACCGCTGAAGTCGCAGGTCGGCGTACATCACCCAGACAACTCGGTCAGTCCCCCGAAGAACACCACCCTCCAGGCTTGACCAAGCGAAGTTCACCGCTGAAGTCGCAGGTCGGCGTACATCACCCAGACAACTCGGTCAGTCCCCAGAAAGAACACCACCCTCCAGGCTTGGCCAAGCGAAGTTCACCGCTGAAGTCGCAGGTCGGCGTACATCACCCAGACAACTCGGTCAGTCCCCAGAAAGAACACCACCCTCCAGGCTTGACCAAGCGAAGTTCACCGCTGAAGTCGCAGGTCGGCGTACATCACCCAGACAACTCGGTCAGTCCCCTCTCCCTCTGGGAGAGGGTTAGGGTGAGGGGCTTTGCTTTTATGGCGTTAAACTGGCTAGCCATGAACGACAGGAAGTCAAAAACTCATGCGATATCTGATCATCTGCTTATTCAGCCTGCTTAGCCCATACCTCGCCCTTGCCGACGAAACCCACATTGAACAGGCACGCGAGACACTAAAGAACTACGGCCTGAGCCACTGCATTCTGAAGCCATTCAACGAACACTCCGCGCTGGAAAAAGACATCGCATTGTCCGCCAATGCCTATTCGTTCATGGGCAAAGGCATGCATTCCATCCTGCAAAATGAAGACACACTGCAGGTGCTGCACGACCCCTATAAAGAAACCCGAAACTACGTATTAACGGCTTACGAAGAGACACCTTCAAACAGCAAATACTCGAATGAAAAAGTAGTGTTCCTTGCGTGCCTGAAGGTCTACAACTCCGAGGCGTTCAGCCGCTTTATCAAATCGCAGGATGCGTACATTCCATCCATCAAAGTCAAAGGAACGCAGCCTTCGGCAGCTCCAACAGGGTGAGCACCAATCTCGTGTAGGAGCTGCCGCAGGCTGCGATCTTTTGACCTTTTTCAGGCGGGCATGCCGCGCAGGCGCCTGCCGATGACATCCAGCACATCACAGCCGTCGCGCAAAGGAATCACGCAGAGCTGGGCGAAGTCGCTGAGGATGACGGAGTCGCATTCGACCGAGCCGCGCATGCACATGTTTTCCAGCACCTGGATCACGGCGCGCAGACGATGGTTGGCGGCGTCCATGAGGCTGTCGAGGAGCACGTGGGTGTCGATGAACAGCGTCGGCATGTCGCTGCAATTGCCGGTCAGCGCCATGAAGCGGTTGTCGGGATGGGGGATGATCTTTTCGTAGGGTGGATAGGGTTTAAGCATAGTCATTTCAGTTTTACCTCAATAGGTTTAGAGAGGCTGCCAAGTGACCTTCCTACGGGTATAGGTGGCAGCCGTACGCGAGAGTAGGAAACTGAGAAACCCACCAAACTCAGTCACGCCGAAGCGTTCCCGCGCACAGCTGCCGCAAACGATGCTACGGACACGTATTAAGTGCCGCAATCAAACGACAGCGCTGGTGCGCGGTGAATTTCACAGGGGTCCTACGCCCTGTCACCACTCTCGCAGTGACAACGAAAAGACTATCCCTGCAACCCACCGCCCACCAGTTCATGAAAACCGCCGCAACTCGAAGGAATCGTCTGAGACCTTCGCCCCGAAAACTCACTCCGACTCTGCCCGCAAAAACGCCAGTAACGCCGATTGCGACGAATCTTCCGACATTGAAACCTGAAAAAACCGCCTCACCTTGCAACGCAAAACCGCCTCGGGAAAGGCCTCGAAAAGAATCGGATATTCTTCGCTCAACCACTGCAACGCATTGGCCGTTTGCACGTCATTACCCTGCTGCGCCAGCACTGACTCCGGCACCTGCCACCACGGCAATGCCCGCCCCGAAACCTGCGCCCTGCCACCAATTTCCAGCGCCTGACCATTAATCAAACAACGCCCGATCAGCGGAAACAGCTGCGCCGTATCCACTTCATTGGCCTGCAGAACCGGCAATAGAAACCGCCCGTCCCAGAAACGAAAAAACACCGTTTTGCCGCCCGGCATCCACACTTGGGTGAGGCTGCGAAAGTGCGCCGCCACCTCTTCAAGACTCGCCGAAGACACCGCCAGCCATCCCCAATCCCGCGACTCGGTAGTGGCGACCCAATGCAGAAACTCACTGTCAGCAGCGACAATTCCCACGTAAGGCATCACCGCATCCCACTCGGCATAGATCGTCCCGGCCCAGATCGGACTGGCCGCTTCTGACCAAGCCTTGAACGGCTTTGCCTCGCTGGCATTGCTGAACACCGCGAACAATTGCTCGGATGCGCTCAACGGTTCACGCGCCAGCCAATCAACAGGCAAAAGGGAATCAGGCTGCACAGAGACCGTCCTTGCAACGCTCACACTCTTCGCAGAATGGCGCATCACCTTTAAAACTCATGATTTGTGCAGCGGTGAGCATGGCAGCCGGCGCGGCGGCGAGTTTCTCCGGCAATCCCGGTACAACCGGCGCGGCACTCATCGCCGCCATCGGCGCACCGCCCACAACAATCGGCACGCTGCTGAAAATCCCGCCGGGACCGATGTTGATCCACTGCCCGCCCGCCTGAATCGTCGCACTCGCGCCGCCGTCGATGACCACTTGCTGACCGGCGCTGACGTGGAATTGCCCACTGGCGCTGATCGCCTGATTACTCACGCGAACATGACGGTCGCCGGTCACGCTCAGATGATCGTCCTGCTTCACTTCGGTCTGGCGCTGCCCGTGGGTGATGCGCTGCTCATCAGCCTTCAACTCGTGGCGGGCGGTGCCGGTGACGACGATGCTGCGCTGGTTATCAACCTGCACCTGTTGATCGTTCAACACATGCTGCGTCCAGTTACGCTGGGCGCGCAGATAGATTTCCTCAGCGCCTTTCTTATCCTCAATGCGCAGTTCGTTGTAGCCGCCACCGCCGGAGCTGCTCTGACTACGAAAAATGCTACGAGTCTTGTCCGCCGGCAGGTCCAGCGGAATCGGCGTCGCGGCGTTGGGCAGGCAGCCCACGACCAAAGGCTTGTCGGCGTCGGCATCGATGAAGCCGACCAGCACTTCCATGCCGACTCGCGGAATCAGCACACTGCCGTAAAGGTCGTGCGCCCAATTAGTAGCAACGCGCAGCCAGCAACTGGAATGCTCGTTCAATTCGCCGTCGCGATCCCAGGCCAGTTGCACCTTGACCCGGCCGTACTCGTCGCAGTGGATTTCCGTGTCTTTCGGCCCGGTCACGACCGCCGGTTGATAGCCGAGCATGCGTGGTTTTTCCGGCCCCAGCGCCGGGCGGAAGAACACGTCCCACGGTGTGGTGACAAAGCTATTACGGTAACCCTGAAATCCCTCGCCATCGCTGGTCACCGATTCCTCCAGCACCTGCGGCTGGCGGCCATGATGCTCGATGGCGGTCAGCAACCAGAGGTCATTCCAGTCGTGGCGCGGATGCTCGGTCAGTTGCAGGAAATGTCCGCAAACCAATGCGGATTCGTCGCTGACGCCTTCAGCCTGACGGTAATCGGCGACATGTCGCTCAAGTGCCCGCTGGGCCAGGTGCTTGCCGGTTTCCCGATCATTGAATTGACCGGGGAAGTGATAGTCCTCCAGCACCGGGCGCTGCTCGCCGTCGATACGGCTTTGCAACTGCAGCCGCGGCTTTTCGAAGTTGTAGTCGCGCCGGGTGACCACGCTGGTACGGGTTTCGACGCGAACGTTAAAGCGCTGAATCGCCCGCGCGCCAGCGGACATGCCACTGCCCGGCAGATAAACCGTCGACTCGCCCAGACGCGGGAACACGGTCTGGTCATCGCCAAAAATCAACAGGTGACCGTGGGGACTGTGTTGGAAATGGTAATGAATGCCGACCTCGGCACACAGGCGCTGGATAAAGGCCAGGTCACTCTCGGCGTACTGCACGCAATACTCACGCACCGGGTAATCGCTGCCGAGGCGAAATTCAAAAGCATCACGCAGGATCGAATGATCCTTGAGCACTCGCGCGACAATTTGCGGCACCGTCAGATGCTGGAAGATCCGCTGATTGATCCGCTGGCCGAGGTAGGTCAGACGCGGGACCAGGCTGATGTGATAACGCGTCAGACGTTTCCCGGAATCGCCCTGCCCGACCTGATAAATCTGACCGTGGACGCCGGAACCGTCCGCATCAAAGCTCAGAAACGCCTGACAGTGCAGCAGGCTTTCGAGGTCCAGGTCCGGCCGTTCACTGACCAGTTCCAGCTCGAAACGAAAGGGTTGGCTGATGGCTTCCTTGCCCGTGAACTCAAGGACCTTGAGGTCATGTTGGGCGCCTTCGAGGGTCAACGTGAAACGCGGTTGATTGGCAGGCGCGAACATCCGATGTCTCTCTGCAGAATGAAGGGCGGGCGATTCTGCATGAGGGGCAAGGGGTGATGAATGGGTGACGGGAAAATCAGATTTGCCCTACTTTCATTGACGAAAAACCCTGCAAAAAGCGGCGCCTTCAACTACAGACAAGTCTCCAAAACCACCGCCGAACCTTGTAGGAGTGAGCCTGCTCGCGATAGCAGTGTGTCAGTCAACATTTTCGTTACTGATGAACCGCTATCGCGAGCAGGCTCACTCCTACAGGGGATCGCGGTGAATCAGAGAAATCACAGGCACAAAAAAAACGGCCCGTCTCCTGTAGGAAACGGGCCGTTTTCGGGTGAGCCGAAGCTCAGGGCATTACTTGTTCAGGTGGAAATCTTTTTCCGCCGCGTCGAAGCGTTGCACCATGCCTCTGGTCGGCTCGCCCATCTTGCTGACGATGTAGATGGCCAGGCTGGCGAAGATGAAGCCCGGGATGATTTCGTACAGACCCAGCAGTTCGAAATGCTTCCAGACCACCACGGTGATCGCGCCGACCAGAATACCGGCCAGTGCGCCGTCGCGAGTCATGCCTTTCCAGATAACCGAAATCAGCACAACCGGACCGAACGCAGCACCGAAACCGGCCCATGCGTAGGACACCAGGCCCAGTACGCGGTTTTCCGGGTTGGCGGCCAGAGCGATCGCGATCAGTGCCACCAACAGCACCATGGCGCGGCCGACCCAGACCAGCTCAACCTGGGAGGCGGATTTGCGCAGGAAGGCTTTGTAGAAATCTTCAGTCAGGGCGCTCGAGCACACCAGTAACTGGCAGCTCAGGGTGCTCATGACGGCAGCCAGAATCGCCGACAGCAGGACACCGGCCACCCACGGATTGAAGAGGATCTTTGCCAGTTCGATGAACACGCGCTCAGGGTTCTCGGTCACGGGGCCGGCCACTTCCGGGTGTGCCGAGAAATACGCGATACCGAAGAAGCCCACCGCCACGGTGCCGCCCAGGCACAGGATCATCCAGGTCATGGAAATGCGACGCGCCTTGGCGATCGATTTCACCGAATCCGCCGCCATGAAACGCGCGAGGATATGCGGTTGGCCGAAGTAGCCCAGACCCCAGCCCATCAGCGAAATGATGCCGATGAAAGTGGTGCCCTTGAGCATGTCGAAGTTGCTTGGATCTTGCGCTTCGATGGCCAGGAACGTGGTGTCGACACCACCGGTGGCCAGCAGCACGATGATTGGCGTAAGGATCAGCGCGAAAATCATCAGAGTGGCTTGCACGGTGTCGGTCCAGCTCACTGCCAGGAAACCGCCGATAAAGGTGTAGGCAATTGTCGCCGCAGCACCGGCCCACAGCGCGGTCTCGTAGGACATGCCGAAGGTGCTTTCGAACAGACGGGCACCGGCCACAATGCCGGAAGCGCAGTAGATGGTGAAGAACACCAGAATCACGATCGCCGAGATGATCCGCAGCAGGCCGCTTTTGTCTTCGAAACGGCTGGCAAAGTAGTCCGGCAGGGTCAGGGCGTCGCCATTGTGCTCGGTCTGCACGCGCAGACGGCCGGCAACGAACAGCCAGTTCAGGTAGGCACCGATGACCAGACCGATGGCGATCCAGCTTTCAGACAGACCCGACATATAGATGGCGCCCGGCAGGCCCATCAACAACCAGCCGCTCATATCGGAAGCACCGGCCGACAGCGCGGTGACGACGCTGCCGAGGCTTCGACCGCCGAGGATATAGTCAGAAAGGTTGTTGGTGGAGCGATAGGCCATCAAGCCGATCAGCACCATTGCTGCGATGTAGATCACGAACGTGATCAGGGTTGGATTGCTTACGCTCATTGAGTTACGCCCTGGCTTTGTTTTTATGTAGCGGCGGTGGTGAACCGCACGCAAACGACGACGTTTGGCAGACGATCCGGGATCCCGCGCATTTAGGACTGATGTTTCCCCAGGAAAGCCATCAGCCGGTACACCGGGTTATTCCCGGTTGCACCTAGGGCGCGAATGCTATGCAACAAATCAAATAAGGTGCAACCAGTTTCGTGAGAATTAGTTGCACCTAGTCGGATTTATCGACAATCACCCCGTTTTTGCTCCCTTTTGTGGCAGTCATAACCCTTTGCTAGAAGCAAAAGCACCAAGCAGGAGCAGCACTTTCGTACCAGAAAATAATTCCTGACGAGTTGCCTGTTATTCCGACAAAAAAAGGGTTGCACCCGGTTGCACCTCTTTCGGCGCACGGCTAATCTTGCCGCCAGCTGATGCCACGCAACTGTGGCAACCATGAGGATAAAAATATGGCTACCACCACCCTTGGGGTCAAACTCGATGACCCGACCCGCGAACGCCTGAAGGCCGCCGCAACCTCGATTGATCGCACGCCGCACTGGCTGATCAAGCAGGCAATTTTCAATTACCTGGAAAAACTCGAGGGTGGTGCAACCCTGACCGAGCTGAACGGTTTGACCGCCAAGGACGCCGATGAGGCGGGCGAAGTGCACACCGATCACGCCCACCAGTGCTTCCTTGAATTCGCCGAAAGCATCCTGCCGCAATCAGTACTGCGTGCTTCGATCACTGCCGCTTACCGTCGCCCTGAGCCGGAAGTGGTGCCGATGCTGATCGAGCAGGCTCGCCTGCCAGCGCCGATGGCAGAAGCCACCAACAAACTCGCCGCTTCCATCGCGGAAAAATTGCGTAACCAGAAAAGTGCCGGCGGTCGTGCAGGCATTGTTCAGGGTCTGCTGCAGGAATTTTCCCTGTCGTCTCAGGAAGGCGTAGCGCTGATGTGCCTGGCCGAAGCGCTGCTGCGTATCCCGGACAAGGGCACTCGCGACGCACTGATCCGCGACAAGATCAGCACCGGCAACTGGCATCCGCATTTGGGCAACAGCCCGTCGCTGTTCGTCAACGCCGCCACTTGGGGCCTGCTGTTGACCGGCAAACTGGTGTCTACGCACAACGAAGCTGGCCTGACCTCTTCGCTGAGCCGCATCATCGGCAAGAGCGGCGAGCCGATGATCCGCAAGGGCGTCGACATGGCCATGCGCCTGATGGGCGAGCAGTTCGTCACCGGCGAAACCATCGCCGAAGCGCTGGCCAACGCGAGCAAGTTCGAAGCCAAGGGCTTCCGTTATTCCTACGACATGCTCGGTGAAGCGGCCCTCACCGAACACGACGCGCAGAAGTACCTGGCGTCGTACGAACAAGCCATTCACTCGATCGGCAAAGCCTCCCACGGCCGTGGGATTTATGAAGGCCCGGGCATCTCCATCAAGTTGTCGGCACTGCACCCGCGTTACAGCCGTGCGCAGTACGAGCGTGTGATGGACGAGCTGTACCCGCGCCTGCTGTCGCTGACTCTGCTGGCCAAGCAATACGACATCGGCCTGAACATCGACGCCGAAGAAGCCGACCGTCTCGAACTGTCGCTGGATCTGCTTGAGCGCCTGTGCTTCGAGCCGCAACTGACCGGCTGGAACGGCATCGGTTTCGTCATCCAGGCTTACCAGAAGCGTTGCCCGTACGTGATCGACTACGTGATCGATCTGGCCCGTCGCAGCCGCCATCGCCTGATGATCCGCCTGGTAAAAGGCGCGTACTGGGACAGCGAAATCAAGCGCGCCCAGGTCGAAGGTCTGGAAGGCTATCCGGTCTACACCCGCAAGGTGTACACCGACGTTTCCTACATCGCTTGCGCACGCAAACTGCTGTCGGTGCCGGAAGTCATCTACCCGCAGTTCGCCACGCACAACGCCCACACCCTGTCGGCGATTTACCACATTGCCGGTCAGAACTATTACCCGGGCCAGTACGAATTCCAGTGCCTGCACGGCATGGGCGAACCGCTCTACGAACAGGTTGTAGGCAAGGTTTCCGAAGGCAAGCTGAACCGTCCGTGCCGCGTGTACGCTCCGGTCGGTACTCACGAAACCCTTCTGGCGTACCTCGTACGTCGCTTGCTGGAAAACGGCGCGAACACCTCGTTCGTCAACCGCATCGCCGACCAGTCGATTTCGATTCAGGAACTGGTGGCCGATCCGGTGGCGCAGATCGAGCAGATGGCGACCGTGGAAGGTGGTTTCGGCCTGCCGCACCCGCGCATTCCGCTGCCGCGTGATCTTTATGGTGCCGAGCGTGCCAACTCCAGCGGCATCGACATGGCCAACGAACATCGTCTGGCCTCATTGTCCTGCGCCTTGCTCGCCACTGCGCACAATGACTGGAAAGCCGCGCCGATGCTCGGTTGCGCTTCCAGCAACGAAACGCCGGCAGCGGTTCTGAACCCGGCTGATCACCGTGATGTGGTCGGTCATGTTCAAGAAGCCACGGTTGAAGACGTCGACAACGCCATCCAATGCGCACTGAACGCCGCACCGATCTGGCAGGCTACCCCGCCGGCCGAACGTGCGGCGATTCTGGAACGTGCCGCTGACTTGATGGAAGGCGAGATTCAGCCACTGATGGGCCTGTTGGCTCGTGAAGCCGGCAAGACCTACGCCAACGCCATCGCCGAAGTCCGCGAAGCGGTCGACTTCCTGCGTTATTACGCGGTGCAGGCTCGCAACGATTTCAGTAATGACGCCCACCGCCCACTGGGTCCGGTGGTGTGCATCAGCCCGTGGAACTTCCCGCTGGCAATCTTCAGCGGCCAGGTCGCTGCTGCACTGGCTGCCGGTAACCCGGTACTGGCCAAACCGGCCGAACAAACCCCACTGGTGGCGGCTCAGGCTGTTCGCCTGATGCTTGAGGCCGGCATCCCGGAAGGCGTGCTGCAACTGCTGCCGGGTCGCGGTGAAACCGTCGGCGCCGGTCTGGTCGGCGATGAGCGCGTCAAAGGCGTGATGTTCACCGGTTCCACCGAAGTCGCGCGCCTGCTGCAACGCAACATTGCCGGTCGCCTCGACAACCAGGGCCGTCCGATTCCGCTGATCGCCGAAACCGGTGGCCAGAACGCGATGATCGTCGACTCCTCGGCTCTGACCGAACAAGTCGTGATCGACGTAGTTTCGTCGGCCTTCGACAGCGCCGGTCAGCGTTGCTCGGCGCTGCGCGTACTGTGCCTGCAGGAAGATTCCGCCGATCGCGTCATCGAGATGCTCAAAGGTGCCATGGCGGAAAGCCGTCTCGGCAACCCAGAGCGCCTGTCCGTGGACATCGGCCCGGTGATCGACGCCGAAGCCAAGGCGGGCATCGACAAGCACATCCAGGGCATGCGCGATAAAGGTCGCAACGTGTATCAGGTCGCTATCGCCGACACCGAAGAAGTCAAACGCGGCACCTTCGTCATGCCGACCCTGATCGAACTGGAAAGCTTCGACGAACTGCAACGCGAGATCTTCGGCCCGGTGCTGCACGTGGTTCGCTACAAGCGCAAAGAGATCGATCAACTGATCGGCCAGATCAACGCTTCCGGTTATGGCCTGACTTTGGGCGTACACACGCGCATCGACGAGACCATCGCCAAGGTGATCGACAACGTCAACGCCGGTAACGTCTACGTCAACCGCAACATCGTTGGCGCTGTGGTCGGCGTGCAGCCATTCGGCGGCGAAGGCTTGTCGGGTACCGGTCCGAAAGCCGGTGGCCCGCTGTACTTGTACCGCTTGCTGTCGACGCGCCCTACTGATGCCATCGAACAATCCTTCGCTCGCGGTGATGCTGCCGTGGCACCGGACGTTCGTCTGCGCGACGCCATGAGCAAACCGCTGACCGCGCTGAAAGCCTGGGCCGACAGCAACAAGTTTGCCGACCTGAGCACTCTTTGCGTGCAGTACGCTGCGCAATCGCAGAGCGGCATCACCCGCGTGCTGGCCGGCCCGACCGGTGAGAAAAACAGCTATGCCATCCTGCCGCGTGAGCACGTGTTGTGCCTGGCCGAGGTTGAAGGTGATTTGCTGACGCAACTGGCGGCGGTGCTGGCGGTAGGCGGTTCGGCGGTATGGCCGGAGTCCGACATCAGCAAGGCCTTGTTCGCACGCCTGCCGAAGGAGATTCAGGCGCGGATCAAGCTGGTTGCCGACTGGAATAAAGACGAGGTGGTGTTTGATGCGGTTCTGCATCACGGCCATTCCGACCAGTTGCGCGGCGTTTGCCAGCAGATTGCCAAGCGTGCCGGTGCGATCGTTGGGGTTCAGGGCTTGTCCCAGGGCGAGACCAACATTGCGCTGGAGCGCCTGGTGATTGAGCGGGCGTTGAGCGTTAACACCGCTGCGGCGGGGGGTAATGCCAGCTTGATGACTATCGGCTAACACCCGATAAACCGGGCACCTGCATGGGTGTCCGGCATAGCAACAGTCCCTGTGGGAGCGAGCTTGCTCGCGAAAGCGGTTTGCCAGTCAACGTGAATGTTGAATGTGCCGGCCTCTTCGCGAGCAAGCTCGCTCCCACAGTGTTTTGTGGTGTTTGTTAAGTCTGCGCGCGGCTTCAACATCACGCTTATCAATCATCCTGTTCAGCCTTTATCAGCACGCCTAGACTCGGCCCAACCCCAACTTCAGGTAGGCCGCCATGTCCGAAACGCTGCTCAGTTCCCGCAATCTGGCTTTCGAGCTGTATGAAGTCCTTGATGCCGAGGGCCTGACCCGGCGTGAGCGCTTTGCCGAGCACAATCGCGAAACCTTCGACGCCGCCATCGGCACCGCGCGCAACATTGCCGAAAAGTACTTTGCGCCACACAACCGCAAGGGCGACGAGAACGAGCCGCGCTACGAAGACGGTCAGGCGATTCTGATTCCTGAAGTGAAACCGGCGGTGGATGCCTTCCTTGAAGCCGGATTCCTCAACGCTGCGCGCAGCTTCGATGCTGGCGGCATGCAACTGCCGACGCTGCTGTCCCAAGCTTGCTTCGCGCATTTCCAGTCGGCCAACGCGGCTTCGACGTCCTACCCGTTCCTGACCATGGGCGCGGCGAACCTGATCGAGAGCTTTGGCACTGAGGAACAGAAACAACGCTTCCTGCAGCCCATGATCGATGGCCGCTTCTTCGGCACCATGGCGCTGACCGAACCGCATGCAGGTTCATCGCTGTCGGATATTCGTACACGCGCCGAGCCGGCGTCCGACGGCACTTATCGCCTGAAGGGCAACAAAATCTTCATCTCCGGCGGCGATCACCCGCTCTCGGAAAACATCGTGCACATGGTCCTGGCCAAACTGCCGGACGCACCTGCGGGCGTTAAAGGCATTTCGCTGTTCATCGTGCCGAAGTTTCTGGTCAACGATGACGGCAGCCTCGGCCCACGCAATGACGTGCTGCTGGCCGGGCTGTTCCACAAGATGGGCTGGCGCGGCACCACCTCCACAGCACTGAACTTCGGCGATAACGGTGAATGTGTCGGTTATCTGGTGGGTAAGCCGCATCAGGGCCTGAGCTACATGTTCCAGATGATGAACGAAGCGCGGATCGGCGTCGGTATGGGGGCGGTGATGCTCGGTTATGCCGGTTACCTGTATTCGCTGGAGTACGCCCGCGAACGGCCACAGGGTCGCGTTCCGGACAGCAAAGATCCGACGACGGCGCCGGTGGCGATCATTCAGCACGCCGATGTACGACGCATGCTGTTGACGCAAAAGTCCTACGTCGAAGGTGCATTTGACCTCGGCTTGTATGCAGCGCGCCTGTTCGATGACACCACGACGCTTGAGTCCGAAGCCGAGCGTAAACAGGCCCACGAATTGCTGGATCTGCTGACGCCGATCGTCAAGTCCTGGCCATCGGAGTTCTGCCTCAAGGCCAACGAACTGGCGATCCAGATTCTTGGAGGCCACGGTTACACCCGCGAATACCCGGTCGAGCAGTATTACCGCGACAACCGTTTGAACCCGATTCACGAAGGCACCCATGGCATTCAATCGCTGGACTTGCTCGGGCGTAAATTGGCGCAGAACGGTGGCGCTGGACTGAAGCAATTGATTCGACTGATCGCCACCACCGCTGAACGCGCGACGGCGTATGAATCGCTGACCGCCCTGCGTGAACCACTGGAAAAGCTGGTCGCGCGCCTGCAAACGGTAACCATCGGTTTGTTGACCGACCTGGCACAGGGCAAGGTAAATAGCAGTCTGGCGAATTCGGCGCTGTACCTGAAGGTGTTCGGCCACACGGTGATTGGCTGGCGCTGGCTGGAGCAGGCGATTCGAGCCGAGGAAGGGCTGGCCAAAGGGAATGCAGCGGATGCCGACTTCTATAAGGGCAAGTTGCAGGCAGCGCGGTATTTTCTGACGTGGGAAGTGCCGGGTTGCCACCATGAACTGGCGTTGCTGGAGGCGCGGGATGATACGTGCCTGGCGATGCAGGATGCGTGGTTCTGAAGCGCAACCCTCACCCCAGCCCTCCCGAAACGTCGGACCGCCCAGAGGGAGAGGGGGCCGACCCGAGGTGTCTACGCATCGACCTGAAAAACCGTGTCGATTATGGATTCGGTAAAGCACTTTCAGGTCGGCGTACTTCTCAAGCATCCCACATTCAGTTCCCTCTCCCTCCGGGAGAGGGCTAGGGTGAGGGGCTTTTCTGGTTTAACACTCAGCTGAGTTTGAACCCACCCATCTGCCGCGCCAGATCGTCCGCCAACCTCTGCAACATCTGACAATCCTCACGACACGCCCGAACCTCCCCAGCCGTCGCCCGCGCCAAATCAGAAATCCCCTGCACGTTACGATTGATCTCTTCCGTCACCGCCGACTGCTCTTCGGTCGCCGTCGCCACTTGATGGTTCATGTCACTGATGCGCTCGACCTGCCCGGTAATCGCCGTCAGCGACGCCCCGGTGCGCTGGCTCGACTCAACCCCGGTACCGGTCGCCGCCTGACCGGTGCGCATAGACGACACGGCGTTTTCCGCGCCTTGCTTGAGGCTGCCGATCATTTGCTGGATTTCGTCAGTGGATGCCTGAGTGCGGCGCGCCAAGGTGCGCACTTCATCGGCGACAACTGCAAAGCCGCGACCCATATCACCGGCGCGCGCCGCCTCGATGGCGGCATTAAGTGCCAGCAGGTTGGTCTGCTCGGAAACTCCGCGAATCACCGCCAGCACCGAATCAATCGACGCCACTTGATGCGCCAGCTCGCCGACCACACCCGCCGCTACGCCAATCTCATCGGACATGCTTTCAATATGCTTGATCGAGCCGCCGACCACTTCCCGCGCCTGCATCGCTTCATCCCGCGCGGTTTGCGAAGCGAGTGCCGCGTTACCAGCGTTCTGCGCAATTTCTTGCACGGTCAGGCCCATTTCGTGAACCGCAGTTGCGACCATGTCGGTCATTTCCTGCTGACGGCCGGAACGTTCGGCGGTGTTCTCCACCACTTTCGCCACTTGCCCCACGGCCGTGCGCAGACGCTCGCTGGTGGTCAGTACTTCGCCGATCATCCCGCGCTGGCTGTCGAGGAAACGATTGAAGCCGCGAGCGAGGTCGCCCAGTTCATCGGCACGGCTGGAATCTAACCGGTGGGTCAAATCTCCACCGCCGCTACCAATCGCTACCAGCGCCGCTGTTACCTGACGAATCGGCCGCACCAGCCCTTGCGCCAGCCACACCACCAAAGCGAGGCACACCAGCGCTACGGCCAGACCGATACCGCCGCTCATCCACATGGCTTTGCGCGCCTCGGCATAGATCTGCGATTGCGGCACTTCGGCCACCAGGGTCCAGCCCAGATCACGCAGAGGCAGGCTGAAGGCGAGGAAGTCTTCACCCTCCCTTTGGAAGCTGCTGCTCACAGCATTTTTTTGACCCATGACGGCTTGAGCAGCGGAGGCGCCAATCTGCTCCGTCAGCGTGCGTTTGCCGCTGAACTGCGCCTCGGGATGCACCTGGATCAAACCGTCGGAACGCACCAGATAGACCTTGCCGCGCTCACCAAAGCTGAAGTTGTGAATCAGCTCCGACAGCTCTTTCATACTCAAACCGAGCCCGGCCACACCGACTACCTTACCGGCCTGCTCCACCTTCAAATCAATGAACAGCGCCAACTCTCCGGTCGCCCCGTCGTTGTCGATGTTCAGGGTGCGCGGCTGATTGCTGTCGAGAAAGGAATAGAACCACGCGTCAGCCGGTTTTGAACGGCTGAGGGTGCGATCCAGACCTTTTTCGGTGATGTAGTGATTGGATTCGGTGCCGATGATCAAAGCGGTAAAAGCCTTGTGTTCGGCGCGGATGCCTTCCAGATACTGCGCGAAGCCAGCCGTTTTGCTGCTGTCTTCGCCTGAGGAGAGCCAGTCGCGGACCATCGTATTGCTGGCGATATCTTTGGCCGCCGTCAGCGGTTGCACGAGGATGCGCTCGATATCGTTGCGCGTCGCTTCAATGCTCGACGGCAGCGCTTGTTCGACCAGATAGCTCTGGGCGAGGCGGTTGACCACCAGGGTATAAATGCCAACCACGATCAGGATGCTGACCAGCAGGGCGGTGCCCATGCTGAGAATCAGCTGCCATTGAATACTGCGTCGCCACAACTGCATGGAGCACCCCCAAAGAATAAGTGGCCGAAACAATGCAACAGCCGTGCCGATTGTATACAACCCAGTCGACAATCTATTCTTTGGTTGTGCGCACCTCCATCAACCCTGATTGATGGTCTTGGCGATGGTGTCGACCGTGGCGCTGACTTGCTCTTGGTAACGGTCGAGTTCTTCTTTGTGCTGCTTCTTCATTTCAATCTGCTGCGAGCACAGATTCATCGCCGCCAGCACCAGCAAGCGGTCACCGATCAGTGTCGGGTATTTGCGCTTGGTGTCATCCAGCGCTGCCTTGAGCATCATGGCCGCGTCCAGCAGGGTCTGTTCTTCCCCGGCCGGTGCCTTGATCGAATAGTCCTCCCCGAGAATGGAGACGACTTTTACCCCTGCTGTATGGTGGTTCATGCGCTGACAGGACCTGCGTTGACGCGATCAACCAGGGCTTGAATGCGTGCAGCGGTGGCGCCGTGCTTTTCTTCCTGCTCCATCAGGTTCAGTTGCAGGCTTTCGTTTTCATCCTTGGCCTGGGCCAGTTCCGTGGACAGGGTCTGGTTGGTTTGCGCGAGTGTCTGGTTCTGTTGCACCAGGTCGCTGACGAGCTGTTCCAATTGGCTGAGGGATGCTTCCAACATTTTGATCTTCCAAGCGTTTTTCAAAGGGCGCGTACGATAAAGAAAAGTCATCACGGATGCCAGGGTTAAACCGGCGCAAAGCCTTGATTTTCCTGGTGGCCGACCGTTCTCGCGAGTTTTAAAGACTGTGATCTGCCGATCTGGTTCCTGCACTTCGTCGCCCCGGCCCCTATGCGACAAATACGCACAGTGCCTCAAGACTTTAGTCGCATGACCGATAAGTCATCCATATCGCAGTCTCAGCCCGCATGGATGCGGCCCTCTCTTGGTATCCGCCCCATGTCCCTTCGCAATATGAATATCGCCCCACGGGCGTTTACCGGCTTCGCCCTGATCGGCGGCCTGATGCTGATTCTCGGCGTGTTTGCGTTGAATCAGATGAGCAAAATCCGCGCAGCGGGTGAAGACATCGCTACTGAAAGCGTGCCGTCGATCAAGGCCCTCGATGAATTCACTCAGCTGACGCTGCGCCTGCGGGTGCTGTCGTACCGGTTGCTGATCAACCGCGAACCCGACGTGCAGCAAAAAACCATCGAGCTGTTCGAGTTGCGCAATCGGCAGATCGCCGACGCTCAGCGTGCCTACGAACCGTTGATCGACGGCCCGCAAGAACGTGCAGCCTACGATCAGTACGTGCAGCTCCTGGGGCAATACCGTCAACTCGAAGACCGGATGAAAACCCTGTCGCGCAACAATCAGATCGATGAACTGCGGCAGATGCTCAACTCGGATTTGCTGAGCAACTCGGAAGCGGTGAACACAGCCCTGGCGCGCCTGCTGGAGATCAACACCCAGCAAATCGCCGAGACTGATAAAGGCGCGAGCGATCAGTTTTCGATGTCCTTCAACCTTGTGGTCACGTTGTTGGTGATCGCCACTGGCCTGACGTTCCTCTTCGCCTGGCTGCTGACCGTCAGCATCACCAAGCCGATTTCCAAAGCACTGGACGCTGCGGAAACCATCGCCGAAGGCAACCTGACCCAGCCGATCCACGTTGACGGTGAAGACGAGGCAGGACGTCTGCTGGCAGCGATGGCGAAGATGCAATCGAAACTGCGGGACACCCTGCAACGCATTTCCGGCTCGGCCACTCAGTTGGCTTCAGCGGCTGAAGAGCTGAATAGCGTCACCGACGAAAGCGCGCGTGGCCTGACTCAGCAGAACAACGAGATCGAACAAGCGGCCACTGCGGTCAACGAAATGACCAGCGCCGTAGAAGAAGTCGCCCGCAATGCGGTGAGCACCTCCGAAGCCTCGAAGAACGCCACCACTTCGGCTGGCGACGGTCGTGACCTGGTCCAGGAAACGGTCAGCGCGATCGAACGCATGAGTGCGGATGTACAGAGCACTGCAAGCCTGATCGGCGATCTGGCCAATGAATCCCGTGACATCGGCAAGGTGCTGGATGTGATCCGGGGTCTGGCCGATCAGACCAACCTGCTGGCGCTGAACGCGGCGATTGAAGCGGCGCGTGCCGGTGAAGCCGGGCGTGGTTTTGCCGTGGTGGCGGATGAAGTGCGTGCCCTGGCGCACCGTACTCAGCAGTCGACCAGCGAAATCGAGCGGATGATCGGCAGCATTCAGAGCGGCACCGAACACGCCGTGGATTCGATGCGTAACAGCACCGAGCGTGCCGAGTCGACGCTGAACATTGCTCGAGGTGCCGGCATGTCGCTGGACACCATCAACACCGCCATCGTCGAAATCAACGAGCGCAACCTGGTGATCGCCAGCGCCGCCGAAGAGCAGGCGCAGGTGGCGCGGGAAGTGGATCGTAATCTGGTGAATATTCGTGATCTGTCGGTGCAATCGGCGACTGGGGCGAATCAGACGAGTGCGGCGAGCAATGAGCTGTCGCGGTTGGCGCTGGACCTGAACAACATGGTTGGGCGGTTCAGCCTGTAAATTTTGAGATCAAGATCAAAAGCCCCTCACCCCAGCCCTCTCCCAGAGGGAGAGGGGGAAAGGGAGCAGATCGGGGGCCTTTCAGATTTTCAGTTCGACGCGATATTTCAGGTCGATGTACCTTGCACAAACACCGCGATCAGTCCCCTCTCCCTCCGGGAGAGGGCTAGGGTGAGGGCAGCAATCGCCAGCCGAACCAAAACCTCGAATCCCCCAGCGTAAAAACCTTTTTGACAGCATCACATTTCAACAGGTTAGAATCGCTGGCACGCAGACTGCATGGTCAGTTTGTGCCCGTTTTTACGCTTCTGGAGTACTGCCTTTGAATGCGACGACCATCAACAGCCTGTTCTTGATCGGCGCGTTGCTGGTAGGCGCAAGCATTCTCGTCAGCTCGCTTTCTTCCCGTCTCGGCATCCCGATTCTGGTCATCATCCTCGCTGTCGGCATGGCCGCCGGGGTCGATGGCGGCGGGATCATCTTCGATAACTACCCGACGGCCTATCTGGTCGGCAACCTCGCCCTGGCGGTGATCCTCCTCGACGGCGGTTTGCGCACGCGGGTGTCGAGTTTCCGCGTGGCGTTATGGCCGGCGTTGTCGCTGGCCACGGTCGGGGTGTTGATCACTACCGGGCTGACCGGCATGGCCGCTGCCTGGCTGTTCGATCTCAATCTGATTCAAGGCTTGTTGATCGGTGCCATCGTTGGCTCAACCGACGCCGCAGCGGTGTTCTCGCTGCTCGGCGGCAAAGGCCTGAACGAGCGGGTGACCGCCAGTCTGGAAATCGAATCCGGCAGCAACGACCCGATGGCGGTGTTTCTCACCGTGACTCTGATCGACATGCTCGCCAGCGGCCAGACCGGTTTGCACTGGAGCCTGCTGACCCACCTGATCCGCGAGTTCGGCATCGGTGGCGTGATCGGCCTGGGCGGTGGCTGGTTGATGCTGCAACTGGTCAATCGAATCAACCTCGCTGCCGGTCTGTATCCGATTCTGGTGATCGCTGGCGGTCTGGTGGTATTCGCCCTGACCAACGCCCTGCATGGCAGCGGCTTCCTTGCCGTTTACCTGTGCGGTCTGGTGATCGGCAACCGTCCGGTGCGCAGCCGTCACGGCATTCTGCACATGCTCGACGGCATGGCTTGGCTGGCGCAGATCGGCATGTTCCTGGTGCTGGGGCTGCTGGTGACGCCGCACGATTTGCTGCCGATCGCCCTGCCCGCCCTGGGTCTGGCGCTATGGATGATTCTGTTTGCGCGGCCGCTGTCGGTGATGGTCGGCCTGCTGCCGTTCAAGGCGTTCCATGGCCGCGAGAAAGCCTTTATTTCCTGGGTTGGCCTGCGCGGCGCGGTGCCGATCATTCTCGCGGTGTTCCCGCTGATGGCCGGGCTGCCGAATGCGCAGCTGTACTTCAACCTCGCCTTCTTCATCGTGCTGGTGTCGCTGCTGGTGCAGGGCACGAGCCTGCCGTGGGTCGCCAAGCTATTGAAGGTGACCGTGCCGCCAGAGCCGGCGCCGATTTCTCGCGCAGCGCTGGAAGTCCACGTCACCAGCGAGTGGGAGCTGTTCGTGTACAAGCTGGGTGCGGAGAAATGGTGCATCGGTTCGCCCCTGCGTGAGCTGAAAATGCCCGAAGGTACGCGCATCGCGGCACTGTTTCGTGGCCAGCAACTGCTCCATCCGTCGGGTAGTACGGTGCTGGAAGTCGATGATTTACTGTGCGTTATCGGCCATGAACACAACCTCGGCGCCCTCGGAAAACTGTTCAGCCAGGCGCCGCAACGCGGCCTCGATCTGCGTTTCTTCGGCGATTTTGTACTCGAAGGAGACGCCCAGCTTAAAGCGGTTGCAGCGCTGTATGGCCTGCCGGCCGAGGGCATCGATCCGGACATGACCCTGGGCGCGTTCATTGCCCACAAGGTCGGTGGTGCACCGATCGTTGGCGACCAGGTGGAGTGGAACAACACTCACTGGACGGTTGCGGTCATGGACGGGAACAAGATCGGCAAAGTGGGCGTCAGATTCCCCGAAGGAAGTCGCCCGGGCCCCGGGCTCTTCCTCTAAACTGCGTCCACTCTCACTTGCTTGACCGGTCTCTATGCCTACCCTGCGCTCCTTTTTCGCCGCGGCCCTGCTGGGCCTGAGTCTTACTGTCGGCCCGCTGTACGCCGCCGAACCACCGTCCAGCGACGCCGTGCAGGCCAGCCTCGACAAACTCGCCGACAGCAAACTGCCGGATGCCGATAAAAAGAGCCTGCAGACCGTCCTGCAGAACACGCTCAATCAGCTGAACAACCAGCGTGATTACGAACAGAAGCTGATCGATCTCAAGCAGCAGCTGGCCACCGCGCCCAAGCAAACGATTGAAAACACCCGCGAACTGACACGCCTCAAGGCTACGGCCGTGGTGCCGGTGGCACAGCGTTTTCCCAAAGAGTCGATCCAACAACTGGAGCAGATCCTCACCGATCGCTCGACTCAGCAAAGTGACCTGCAAAAAGCCCTCGCCGACGCTAACAGCCTGATCATCACCGCGCAGACGCGTCCCGAACGCGCGCAAGCGGAGATATCCGCCAGCCAGACGCGCATCCAGCAGATCAACAACATCCTCAAATCCGGCAAGGACGCGGGTAAAACCGTCACCGCCGAGCAGCGCGACCAGTTGAACGCGGAACTGGCGGCGCTGAATGCGCTGATCCCGCTGCGCCGTCAGGAGCTGGCCGGCAACAGCCAGTTGCAGGATCTGGGCAATGCCCAGCATGACTTGCTATCGGAGAAGTCCGACCGCCTCGACCGCGAGATTCAGGAACTGCAAACCCTGATCAACCAGAAACGTCTGGCGCAGTCGCAGGAAACCGTTACCCAACAGTCGATCGAAGCGCAGAAGGCCGGGAGCAGCAGTCTGCTGGCCATCGAAAGCACGGCGAACCTCAAGCTCTCCGACTACCTGCTCAAAAGCACTGACCGCCTCAACGAAGTCACCCAGCAGAATCTGCAGACCAAACAACAGCTCGACAGCCTGACCCAAAGCGATTCAGCGCTGGACGAGCAGATCAGCGTGCTCAAGGGCAGCCTGCTGCTGTCGAAGATTCTCTATAAGCAGAAACAAGCCCTGCCGCGCCTCAAGGTCGACCGCGATCTGGCCGATCAGATCGCCGACATTCGCTTGTGGCAATTCGACGTCAGCCAGCAGCGTGAGCAACTGAGTAATCCCGTCGCCTATGTCGACAACCTACTATCCACGCAGCCGCCGGAGCAGGTCACGCCGCAATTGCGCAAAAACCTGCTGGACCTGGCCAACACCCGCGCCGATCTGCTGGAGCGGTTGAACCGCGAACTGAGCGCCATGCTCAACGAGTCGATCACCCTGCAGCTCAACCAGAAACAACTGCTGAGCACCGCACAGAGCCTGCGCGCAACGCTGGATGAGCAGATGTTCTGGATCCCCAGCAACAAGCCCTTGGACCTGGAATGGATGCGCGCGGTGCCGGAACGCCTGAAACGTCAGGTCGACACCCTGCCGTGGGCCTCCAGCCTGAGTGAGCTGACAGACGGTCTGATCCAGCGACCGTTGCTGTTCCTGCCACTGGCGCTGTTGATCGGTGCTCTGCTATGGCGGCGCAAGAATCTGTACGCGCGGCTGAACAAGGTTCACCAGGACATCGGTCACTTCAAGCGTGACAGCCAGTGGCACACGCCGCAGGCGATTCTGATCAATATTCTGCTGGCGATGCCGGTCGCGTTGGGCCTGGCCTTGTGTGGTCTGGCGTTGCAGATCGACGCTCGCGGGCAGAACGCCAACATGGGCGCGGCGCTGCTGCAAATGGGCCAGGCATGGCTGGTGTTCTACACCGCTTATCGGATTCTGGCGCCGGGTGGCGTGGCGGAACTGCATTTCCGCTGGGAGAAGCCGCAGGTCGAATTCCTCCAGGGCTGGATCCGTCGTCTGGGTCTGGTGGTCATGGCGCTGGTGACTATTGTCGCCGTGGCCGAACTGCAACCGGCAGCACTGGCAGACGACGTGCTCGGCATGCCGGTGGTGCTGACCTGCTATGCCCTGATGGCCTGGCTGCTCAGTCGCTTGCTGATCAGCAGCCCGGCCCACGAGAACACTTCGCTGTTCCGCAAAGCCGTCGGCGTGATGTTCACCCTGCTGCCGATCGCGTTGTTCGTGGCGGTGTGCTTCGGCTACTACTACACCGCGCTGAAGCTCAGCGACCGGTTGATCAACACCCTGTACCTGCTGATGTTCTGGCTGGTGATCGAAGCCACCTTCGTGCGCGGTCTGAGCGTTGCCGCACGACGTCTGGCCTACCAGCGTGCCCTGGCCAAACGTCAGGCGGCGAAAGAAGCCGGCGATGGCGAAGCGGTGATCGAAGAGCCGACGCTGGACATCGAAAAGGTCAACGAACAATCCCTGCGCCTGATCCGTCTGGCCCTGCTCGGCGGTTTCATCGCCGCGCTGTACTGGGTCTGGTCGGACCTGATTTCGGTGTTCTCGTACCTCGACAACATCACCCTCTACGAGTACACCAGCGGCACCGGCGCCAACATGAGCATGGTGCCAATCAGCATCGGCGACATGCTTGGTGCACTGATCATCATCGGCATCACTTTCGCCCTCGCGCGCAACTTGCCCGGCCTGCTGGAAGTGTTTGTGCTGTCCAAGCTCAATCTGGCCCAGGGCAGTGCCTACGCGACCACGACGCTGCTGTCGTATGTGATCGCCGGTGTCGGTTTCGTCTCGACCCTGTCGACCCTCGGCGTCAGCTGGGACAAGTTGCAATGGCTGGTGGCGGCGCTGTCGGTCGGCCTCGGTTTCGGTATGCAGGAGATTTTTGCGAACTTCATCTCCGGCATCATGATTCTGTTCGAACGCCCAGTGCGGATCGGTGACACCATCACCATCGGCAACCTGTCGGGCACGGTGAGCAAGATCCGCATCCGCGCCACGACCATCACCGACTTCGACCGCAAGGACATCATTGTCCCGAACAAGACGTTCATCACCGGACAACTGATCAACTGGTCGCTGACCGACACCATCACCCGCGTGACGCTGAAACTTGGCGTCGACTACGGCTCCGATCTGGATCTGGTCAAAGAGCTGCTGCTCAAGGCTGCCCGCGAAAACCCGCGTGTACTCAAAGAGCCTGAGCCGCACGTGTACTTCCTCAACTTCGGCGAAAGCACCCTCGACCACGAGTTGCGCATGCACGTACGCGACCTCGGTGACCGCAACCCGGTGCTTGATGAGGTCAACCGCTTCATCAACCGCGAGTTCAAGAAGCAGCACATCAACATCTCGTTCCGCCAGATGGAGGTGTACCTGAAGAACCTTCAGGGCCAGGAATACAAGATGGTGCCGATCGAGCCGGAAACGAAAACCATCGTGCCGGTCGCCGACGATCAGAAACCGCTGCAAGAGCCACCGCCGGCCAAACTCGACTAACCGGTCTATTCCCAGCAGAATGCTCGGACATTCTGCTGGAGCCGGCCCTTGAAAGCCCTCGACGAACTGACCTTCGACAATCGCTTCGCCCGCCTGGGCGACGCGTTCTCCGCCCACGTGCTGCCCGAGCCGATCGATAATCCGCGTCTGGTCGTCGCCAGCCCGGCGGCGCTGGCCTTGCTGGATCTCGACCCGGCGACCGCCGAAACCAACGAATTTGCCGAACTGTTTGGTGGCCACAAGCTGTGGGCCGATGCCGAACCACGGGCGATGGTTTACTCCGGGCATCAGTTCGGTGGCTACACGCCGCAACTGGGTGACGGTCGGGGCTTGCTGCTCGGCGAGGTCTACAACACTGCCGGCGAGCATTGGGACTTGCACCTCAAGGGCGCCGGGCAGACGCCGTTTTCGCGCATGGGTGATGGCCGTGCGGTGCTGCGTTCGTCGATCCGCGAATTCCTTGCTTCCGAGGCGTTGTACGCGTTGAACATTCCTTCATCGCGCGCGGCTTGCGTGATCGGCTCCGACACCCCGGTATGGCGCGAAAAGCAGGAACGCGCAGCGATGGTGCTGCGTCTGGCGCCGAGCCATATCCGCTTCGGCCACTTCGAATACTTCTATTACACCAAGCGCCCCGAGCAGCAGAAGCAGCTTGGCGAACACGTTCTGGCGATGCATTTCCCTGAGTGCCTGGAACAGCCGGAACCATATCTGGCGATGTTCCGCGAGATCGTCGAGCGCAACGCCGAACTGATCGCCAAGTGGCAGGCCTATGGCTTCTGCCACGGCGTGATGAACACCGACAACATGTCGATCCTCGGCATCACCTTCGACTTCGGCCCGTTCGCTTTTCTCGACGATTTCGACGCCAACTTCATCTGCAATCACTCGGATGATCAAGGGCGCTACTCGTTCAGCAATCAGGTGCCGGTTGGCCAGTGGAACCTCAGCGCGCTGGCGCAGGCACTGACGCCGTTCATCAGCGTCGAAGCCCTGCGCGAAACCCTCGGCCTGTACTTGCCGCTGTTTCAGGCGCATTACCTCGACCTGATGCGCCGCCGTTTAGGCTTCACCACAGCTGAAGATGACGACCAAACACTGCTGGAAAATCTGCTGCAACTGATGCAGAACAGCGGCGTTGATTACACGCTGTTTTTCCGCCGACTCGGTGAAGAGTCCGCCGTAGAAGCCATTGCCCGTTTGCGCGACGATTTCGTCGACATCAAGGGTTTTGATGCCTGGGGTGAACGCTACGTCGCCCGGGTTGCCCGCGATGGCGATGCTGATCAAACGCAGCGCCAAGCGCGGATGCATGCGGTCAATCCGCTATACATCCTGCGCAACTATCTGGCGCAAAAAGCCATTGATGCGGCAGAGCAAGGGGATTACTCGGAGGTACGCCGGTTGCATGCGGTGCTGAGCAAACCGTTTGAGGAGCAGCCGGGGATGGAGGCTTATGCCGAGCGGCCACCGGAGTGGGGCAAGCATTTGGAGATCAGTTGTTCTTCCTGAGTGCCAGCGCCTCATCTTGATAAACAGTTCGTACGGCTCCAGATAAGTCGTACGAAACGCTGAACGCCAACGAGCCGAATATGACTGACCCACTCCTCATCCCCTGCCCCTCCTGCAACGGCCTCAACCGCATCCCTGCCGAGCGCCTTGCGGATCAACCCAAGTGCGGACGCTGCAAATCCGCCGTGCTGCTGAACAAACCCTTCGAACTCAAGCAAGGCGATTACGCCAGCCAGATCAAGGGTGATCTGCCGTTGCTGGTGGATGTCTGGGCGCAATGGTGTGGGCCGTGCAAGTCGTTTGCGCCGGTGTTCGAGCAGGCGGCGGCGCAGCTGGCCGGCAAGTGCCGCTTGGCCAAGCTTGATAGCGAGGCCAATCAACAGTTGTCGGCGCAGTTGGGGATTCGCTCGATTCCGAGTCTGATTCTGTTCAAGAACGGCCGGGAAGTGGCGCGGCAGAGTGGTGCGTTGCCGTTGCCGCAGTTGATGGCGTGGCTGCGTAGCCAAGGGATCTGACACACCCACCCCCCCTGTGGGAGCGAGCTTGCTCGCGAAAGCGGTGGATCAGTTAACGAAGATGTCTACTGAACTGACGCATTCGCGAGCAAGCTCGCTCCCACAGGTGTTCATGGATAGCTCAAGGGATCAGTGATCTTCGAGCAAGTTGTGCAGTTCGACGAATTGCTGGGTCAGCTTGTGCCGGGGATCGAGGTGGATCAGCGGCATGCTGGCCTGATGCGATTCGCGCATGCGCACCGAACTGGTCAGGTACACCGGCAGCACCGGTAGACCTTCGGCAATCAGCTCATCGAGGATCTGCTGTGGCAGGCTCGCCCGGGCCTGGAACTGGTTGACCACAATGCCTTCGACTTCCAGGCCTTCGTTGTGGTCGTCCTTCAACTCCTCGATCTCCGCGATCAGCCCGTACAGCGCCTGACGGGAAAAGCTGTCGCAATCGAAAGGGATCAGCACGCGATCGGCAGCAATCAACGCCGATACTGCATAAAAATTCAGCGCCGGCGGCGTATCAAGGTAAATCCGGTCGTAATCCTCGGACAGCTCATCGAGCAACTTCCGTAGCTTGTTGATCTTGTGTTTGGCCTCAAGCTTGGGCTGCAGGTCGGCCAGCTCCGCCGTGGCGGTGATGATGTGGAGGTTGTCGAACGGGGTTTCGTAGATGTCCGCCTGATTCTTCTTCGAGAACGGCCCGGAAGACAGGGTCTGCTTGAAGAAGTCGGCAATACCCATCGGAATGTCGTCGCCGGTGAGCCCGGTCAGATACTGAGTGGAGTTGGCCTGGGCATCGAGATCGACCAACAGCGTGCGATAACCCTCACTGGCGCTGACCGCCGCCAGATTGCAGGCAATGCTGGACTTGCCTACCCCACCTTTCTGATTGAACACCACGCGCCGCATGACAAAACCTCCGTGTATCAAAGAATGACCGAGTGTAGATGCGCGTGACCTCGCTTCGCTACCTTCATGAACATGGACTACAGAGTCAGGTGCAAATATCCGCGGACAGATAGCGCAATTACCGCCATTGATCGCCGCGATCCCCGACAGACAAGCCGCTGACAATCTGGATAATGGCCAAGTGACAGTTTTCTTGCGAACCACTCGGTACATTTCGTTGCGCAAAATGTAACCAGCATTTGCTACACACTCGTCGCACCGGGATAATGCGCGCCACCCGGCGCCAAGCGCCACGTCAAGCCTGCTGCGGTTTTGGCGACCAAACGCGTCAACAAAAGCCCGCAGGGGCGGGATGAATGTCCGTGATCAACTTCAACATCGCCCAATGGCGCGCGTGGGCCCCTGGCCTCGACAGCGTGGACGCCTGGCAGGCCTGGAGCCGACAACCGGTCGTACTCCAGCGCAGTGATGCCGCGCCCGATGTGTCGTTTTTGCCGGCCATGCAGCGCCGCCGCCTCAGTCGTCTGGCACGCATGGCGTTCAGCGTTGGCTGGCCCCTGGCCGACGGGCGGGACAGCCTGCCGCTGGTGTTCGTCTCGCGCCACGGTGAAACCCCACGGACTTACGACATCCTCAGTGATCTGGCGACCGAACAGCCGCTGTCGCCGACCCAGTTCAGCCTGTCCGTGCACAACGCGATCATCGGTCTGTGGTCGATCATGCGTGGCGAAACCAGTGAAATGACTGCCCTCGCCGCAGCCGGCGACGGACTTGAGCACGGCATGCTCGAAGCAGCGGCGCTGCTCAATGAAGGCGCCCCGGCGGTGTTGCTGGTGATCACCGAAGAACAACCACCCGAAGCCTATTCAGCGTGGATCGACGATGTACCGTTTCCCTACGCGCTCGGTCTTTTGCTCACCCCCGGTACCGACTGGCGGCTGACCCTGAACAGCGTCACAGAAACACGGTCAAAAGCGCACTGGCCCCACGCGCTCAATCTGTTGCAAAACCTGCTCGGCCAGCAAACCCATTGCCAACATGCCTGGAAAAATCGTGTATGGACCTGGCAACGCAACCCGTGACCGAAAAAAACCGCGATGCCTATTACTGGCGCCTGCTGGCCACCGCCGCAAGCTTTACCCTGTTCGGGCTAGGCGGGCTGTGCCTGCGTTTGCTGGTGTTTCCGCTATTGGCTTGCCTGCCCGGTGACGCCGTTGTGCATCGCCAACGCGCGCGGCAGACCGTCAGCCGGCTGTTCTGGTTTTTCGTCCGGTTCATGGCCCGCACCGGTGTGCTGACCTATGACATTCAGGGCGCCGAGCGTCTCGGTCGACCCGGGCAGATGATCATCGCCAACCACCCGTCGCTGATCGACGTGGTGTTCCTCATCGGTCTGGTGCGCCAGGCCAATTGCGTGGTGAAGAAAAGCCTGTGGGAAAACCCCTTCACCCGTGGCCCGTTGCGCCGCACCGAATACATCAGTAATGACGGCAGCATGGACATGCTCGATGCCGCCGCCCAATCCCTGCAAAACGGCCAGACCCTGATCATCTTTCCCGAAGGCACGCGCACCCAGCCGGGCCAGGCGCCGGCCTTTCATCGGGGCGCTGCGGCGATTGCCCTGCGCGGTGCGAAAATCCTTACGCCAGTGATTATCAAGGTCAGCCCGACCACATTGACCAAAGCCGAACCGTGGTACCGGATCCCCAGCCGCCGTGTGCACTTCAGTTTTCGCGTCGGGGCCGATATAGACCCACAAGCCTTCGCCGCGCAAGGCCCTGCACCGCAAGCCTCGCGCAAGCTCAACGATTATTTGCACACCTACTTCATTAAGGAGCTCGCCGAAGATGAGCGATCTGAATCGTGACATCAAACTGCTGATCATCGACGCCCTCGGCCTCGAAGACATCAGCGTCGACGACATCGAAGACGAGCAAACACTGTTCGGCGAAGGCCTGGGCCTGGATTCCGTCGACGCGCTGGAACTGGGTCTGGCCATCCAGAAAAAATACGGCATCAAGATCGATGCTGACGCCAAAGACACCCGTAACCATTTCACCAACGTGGCGAGCCTTGCGGCGTTCGTCACGGCAAAACAGGCAGCTTGAGACCGGACCATGCAAACTCGTGACGATATTTTCAACACCCTGCGCGATGCCTTGGTCGAGCTGTTCGAACTGGATCCGGCCCGTGTGAGCCTGGACTCCAACCTGTATCAGGATCTGGAAATCGACAGCATCGACGCGGTCGATCTGATCGATCACATCAAACGCCAGACCGGCAAGAAAATCGCCGCCGAAGAATTCAAATCGGTGCGCACCGTCGGCGACGTGGTCGAGGCGGTCTACCGTCTGGTTCAACCGGCCGCATGAGCCGATTGATCGGCCTGGGCCTGCTGCTGGCCGGTCTGCTGTACCCCTTTGCGGTGTATTTCGGCATGGAGCATTTTGCCCCGTGGCAGTTCGGTCTGCTGCTGGGCAGCCTGTGGCTGGCGCGGGCACTGACCGGCGAGCGCAAACCCGGCAGCCTGTGGATGGCCTGTGTGGCGATCGCCTTTTGCCTGCTGCTGGCGCTGTTCGACAGTCCGCTGTTGCTGCGTTGGTACCCGGTGCTGATCAGCGGCTTCATGCTGGTGCTGTTCAGCCTGAGCCTGAAATACGGCCCGCCGATGGTCGAGCGCCTGGCGCGCTTGCGTGAGCCAGAGCTGCCGGACATCGCGATCCGCTATACACGCAAGGTCACCGTGGCCTGGAGCGTGTTTTTCTTCTGCAACGGTTTATGCGCCGCCCTGCTGACCCTGTGGGCGCCGCTGAATTGGTGGATGTTGTACACCGGCCTGATCTCCTATGGATTGATCGGCCTGATGTTTGCCATTGAATGGCTGATACGACAACGGGTAAGAGGCCGTACATGAACTGGATAAAACTTGAGCAGTTGTTGCTCAAGCCTGTGCCGGCGCGGGCCATCAGCCACGCACCGGCCCTCGAACATGCGCAACTGTGCGAGCAGGCGCTGAGCGTTGCCGCCGGTCTGCAAGCGCAAGGCGTGAAACGTCTGGCTGTGCACCTGGAAGATGCTGCCGAACTGGCCATCGCCTTGCTGGGTGCATGGCGTGCAGGCGTGAGTGTTCTGCTGCCCTCGGACCTGCAAGCGCAAACCCGCCAGCGCTGGTCGGCTGAGGTCGATCTGTGGCTGACGGATCAAGCCGATGACGCGCAACTGAGCGACGTTCAGCAGCCGCCGCTAGCCGGCGCCGCACTGGACCTCGACCAGTGCCGTCTGAGCCTGTGCACGTCCGGCTCCAGCGGCGAGCCCAAGCGCATCGACAAAACCCTGCGCCAACTGGCCAACGAGGTCGAAGCACTGGAACAGTTGTGGGGCGCGAATCTCGGTGAGGCCTGCATCATCGGCAGCGTCGCCACCCAGCATATTTACGGTTTGCTGTTTCGCGTGCTGTGGCCGCTGTGTGCCGGGCGCCCGTTTGTGCGCAAGCAACTGGCGTTCCCCGAAGACTTGCAGCGTGCCAGCCGCGAACATCCAGCCTTTGCGTGGGTGGCCAGCCCGGCGTTACTCAAACGCATGGGCGACAACCTCGACTGGCCGGCCCTGAGCGCCGTGCGCCGGGTGTTTTCCTCCGGCGGTGCGTTGCCGTTCGACGCTGCGCAAAGTCTGCAGCAACGCTTGCAGCAATGGCCGACGGAAATCCTCGGCAGCTCGGAAACCGGCGGCATTGCCTGGCGTCAGGGCGAACATCTGTGGCAACCGTTTGCCGGTGTCCAACTGAGCCAGGACAGCGACGGCGCCCTGCTGATCGCCTCACCTTACTTGCCTGCCGGACACGTCGAGCAGACCGCTGACGCCGCGCGCATCGGCATCGATGGCCGCTTCGAACTGCTCGGACGGCTGGACCGGATCGTCAAACTGGAAGAAAAACGCATCTCGCTGCCCATGCTTGAGCAAGCCTTGGTTGTCCACGACTGGGTCGCCGAAGCGCGCTTGGGCGTGGTCCAGGAAAATCGCGCCTCTCTCGGTGCTCTACTGGTGCTCAGCGAGGCCGGCCTGTTTGCCTTGCGTGAGCACGGTCGCCGCAGCCTGACCGAAACCCTGCGCCAGCATTTGCGCCAACACTGTGAAGCCCTGGCGCTGCCACGACGCTGGCGACTGGTGCGGCAATTACCGTTGAACAGCCAAGGCAAGCTGCCTCAGGCCGATATCGAAGCGCTGCTGATGGCGCCGCGAGCGAAAGCGCCCGAAGTGCTGGAACAAGTCGAGACCACTGGCGAGTGGAGCCTGCAACTGAGCGTGCCACCGGACCTGGCCTATTTCAGCGGCCACTTCCCCAAAGCCCCGGTATTGCCTGGCGTGGTGCAGGTGGAATGGGCACTGAACCTCGGTCGCCAACTGCTCAATCTGACCGGTCCGTTTGCCGGGATGGAAGTGCTGAAGTTCCAGCAATTGGTGCGGCCTGGGGATGAAATTCAGCTGCACCTGCGCTTTGATCCGGAGCGCGGCAAATTGTATTTCGCTTATCGCAATGACACGGCGACCTGTTCCAGTGGGCGGATTCTTTTGGGTGTAGAGCATGGTTGACCTTGGTGAGTGCTGCGCACTCAATCGCGAGCAGGCTCACTCCTACAGGGATCGCGGTCTTCCAGTGGAGAAAACGTATGCATAACCCTTGCGCCGTGATCCCGGTTTATAACCACGAAACTGCGATCGGCACCGTGGTCGAGGCTCTGCTCGCGCAAAGCCTGCCGTGCATTCTGGTGGACGACGCCAGCACGCCATCTTGCGCCAGAGTGCTCGACGCACTGGCCGAGCGCGACAACGTGCATCTGGTACGCCTGACCGCGAATCAGGGCAAGGGCGGCGCGGTGATGACCGGTTTGCGCGAAGCCTCGTTATTGGGTTTCAGCCATGCGCTGCAGGTCGATGCCGACGGCCAGCACGACTTGCACGATGTGGAGCGTTTTGTCGCCGAGTCTCGCGCTCATCCCGAGGCGATGATCTGCGGTTATCCGCTGTTCGACGAAAGCGTGCCGAAAGGTCGTTTGTACGCGCGCTACCTGACCCACGTGATGGTCTGGATCAACACGCTGTCGCTGCAGATCCGCGATTCAATGTGTGGTTTCCGCGTCTATCCGCTGGCCCCGACGCTGGCGGTGATCGATTCGGCGAAAGTCGGCAAGCGCATGGATTTCGACTCGGACATTCTCGTGCGCCTGTCGTGGCGCAATCAGCCGATGCGCTGGCTGCAAACCAGCGTGCATTATCCGCTGGACGGTGTGTCGCACTTCCGTCTGTTCCATGACAACGCACTGATTTCCAGCATGCACACGCGGCTGTTTCTCGGCATGTTGCTGCGCTTCCCGGTGATCCTCTGGCGGCGGTGGCGCGCATGAGCGGTGAAGCCGACAAGCAGCACTGGGCCGACCGCGAAGAACGCGGCAGCTTTCTGTTGATGAAATTCACCGCGTTCGCCGCCAAGGTCCTTGGCCGACGCCTGCTCAGTCCGTTGCTGTACGGCATCGTCCTGTACTTTTTCCTCTTCGGCCGCACCGCACGGCGCAGCGCCTGGCAATATCAGCAGCGTTTGGCGGCGTGGAGTCAGCGCGAAGATTTACACCCCACTCATTGGCGGGTGTTCGGTCAGTTCATGGCATTCGCCGATTCGATGCTCGACAAGCTCGACGTGTGGAACGGCAAGCTGCGCATCGAACAGATCGAAATCATCGACCCGGCCCTGCTGCGCAATCAGCTGCGCGGCAGTCGCGGACAACTGCTGGTCGGCGCGCACCTGGGCAATCTGGAAGTCTGTCGCGCACTGGCGGAAATCGGCGAAAAGGTCACCATGAACGTGCTGGTGCACACCAAGCACGCCGAACAATTCAACCGTTTGCTGGGTGAGGCTGGGGCGACCAATCTGCGCCTGATTCAAGTCAGCGAACTGGACCCGGTGATCATGCTGCAACTGCACGAACGCCTGGAGCGCGGTGAGTGGCTGGCGATTGCCGGCGACCGCGTCCCCCTGCATGGCGGGCGCAGCGTAACCGTGGACTTTCTCGGCCATCCGGCGCCGTTCCCGCAAGGCCCGTGGCTGCTCGCCGGCCTGCTCAAATGCCCGGTCAATCTGCTGATGTGCCTCAAGCAACCGGACGGTCACTATCGCCTGACTCTCGAGCCCTTCGCCGACGCCGTGGTGTGGAAGCGCAGCGAGCGCGAGCAGGTCATTCATCAGTGGGCCACCCGCTATGCGCAGCGCCTGAGTCACTATTGCCTCGAAGCGCCGCAACAATGGTTCAACTTTTACCCTTTCTGGAAGACCGATGACGACGCCAACCCATGAGCCGGTAACCTTCGGCGAACGCCCTTTGCGCATCGAAGACGTGCTGGCCCTGGCCAACCGTCAGGCGCCCGTGCAGTTGCAGAGCGACGCCGACTATCGCGAGCGCATCGCCAAGGGCGCGCGGTTCCTCGATTCGCTGCTGGACAAGGAAGGCGTGATCTACGGCGTAACCACCGGTTACGGCGACTCCTGCGTGGTCGCGGTGCCGCTGCATCACGTAGAGGCGCTGCCGCGTCACCTCTACACCTTCCACGGTTGCGGGCTGGGTAAACTGCTCGACGCGCAAGCCACCCGCGCGGTGTTGGCGGCGCGTCTGCAGTCGTTGTGTCACGGCGTCTCCGGGGTGCGCGTGGAATTGCTGGAGCGTCTGCACGCGTTCCTCGAATACGACATCCTGCCGCTGATCCCTGAAGAAGGCTCGGTCGGCGCCAGCGGTGATCTGACGCCGCTGTCCTACGTCGCCGCAACGCTGTCCGGTGAACGTGAAGTAATGTTCCGTAGCGAACGTCGCCAGTCTGCCGATGTGCATCGTGAACTCGGCTGGACACCGCTGGTGCTGCGCCCGAAAGAAGCGCTGGCGCTGATGAACGGCACCGCCGTAATGACCGGTCTCGCCTGCCTCGCTTTCGCCCGTGCCGACTATCTGTTGCAACTGGCCACGCGCATCACCGCGCTCAATGTGGTCGCGCTGCAAGGCAATCCGGAGCACTTCGACGAACGTCTGTTCGCCGCCAAACCACATCCGGGGCAAATGCAGGTCGCCGCGTGGCTGCGCAAGGATCTGGCGATCGACGCGCCGACCGCGCCGCTGCATCGCCTGCAGGATCGCTACTCGCTGCGCTGCGCCCCGCACGTGCTCGGCGTATTGGCCGATAGCCTGAACTGGCTGCGTTCATTCATCGAAACCGAACTGAACAGCGCCAACGACAACCCGATCATCGACGCCGAAGCCGAGCGCGTGCTGCACGGTGGGCACTTCTACGGCGGGCATATCGCGTTCGCCATGGACAGCCTGAAAAATCTGGTGGCCAACGTCGCCGATCTGCTCGATCGGCAACTCGCCTTGCTGGTGGATGAGCGTTACAACCACGGTCTGCCGAGCAACCTCTCCGGTGCTCCGGCGGATCGCGCCATGATCAATCATGGCTTCAAAGCCGTGCAGATCGGCACCAGCGCCTGGACCGCCGAAGCATTGAAAAACACCATGCCGGCCAGCGTGTTCTCGCGCTCCACCGAGTGCCACAACCAGGACAAAGTCAGCATGGGCACCATCGCCGCCCGCGATGCGATCCGCGTGCTGGAGCTGACCGAGCAAGTCGCCGCCGCCACCCTGCTCGCCGCCAACCAAGGCGTGTGGCTGCGCGCTCAGGCCGAAGACGCGCGACCGTTGCCGCCATCGCTGGCGGCGATGCACGTAGAACTGGCCAAGGATTTCCCGCCGGTGATCGAAGACCGCGCCCTGGAAGGCGAGCTGCGTCTGTGCCTGCAACGCATCGCCGCGCAACACTGGAGGCTGCATGCGTAGCGCCGGAGTGCTTCACGCCGACACGGAAATCCTCGTACCGTTTTTCGACGTCGACACCATGCACGTCGTCTGGCACGGCCATTACGTCAAATACCTCGAAGTGGCGCGTTGCGCGCTGCTCGACAAGATCGGCCACAACTACACGCACATGGTCGAGGCCGGTTATGCCTGGCCGATCATCGACCTGCAACTGCGCTACGTGCGTGGCGCGGTGTTCGGTCAGCGCCTGAATGTGCGCGCCAGTCTGGTCGAATGGGAAAACCGTCTGAAGATCAATTACCTGATCACCGACCTGCACAGCGGCGAACGCCTCACCCGTGCCAGCTCGGTGCAAGTGGCAGTGGAAGTCAGCAGCCGCGAGATGCAACTGGCTTCGCCGAAGGTCTTCACCGATGCCGTGGAAAGGATGCTGCGATGAATGCTTTTGTTAAAGGCTTGAGTGTACTGGCGCTACTGGTGATGTCCTCTCTGGCCAACGCCTTCGACCTGCAACAACTGAGCGAGCAACTGGCGAAACCGGACGTGATCCACGGTCAGTTCATTCAGGAAAAACACCTGCGTGCATTACCGCAGCCGCTGATCAGCAAGGGCAGTTTTGTTCTGGCGAAAAACCACGGCCTGCTCTGGCTGCTGAAGACCCCGCTGCAACAGGACTACCGCATCACCGCCAAGGGCATCGCCCGGCGTGACGGCAACGGCTGGCAACTGCTGCCGAACAAGAGCGCCGGGGCCGAGCAGAACCGCTTGTTCCTCGCCGTGCTGCAAGGCGACAGCAGTGGCCTGCAGCGCGATTTCGAACTGGCCCTGAGCGGCGATGCACAGCAGTGGAAACTCACGCTGACCCCGCGCTCGCTGCTGCTCAAGCAAGTGTTCAACCAGATCAATATCGACGGCGGCACGCTGGTGCAAACCATCGAACTGCTGGAAACCCAGGGCGACAGCACCGTGCTGCGCATGCAGGACAGCACCGCCGGGCAACCGTTGAACGACGCGGAGCAACATGACTTTGCCGAGTGAACGCAGGCTGCCCTGGCTGTTTCTGATTCTGCTGCTGGCGGTCGTCGCTCTGGCCGGTTGGCAGTGGCGTGACGGTGCGCCATTGTCGGCGAACCTGATGGAACTGGTGCCCGGCACCCACCCCGATGCCCTCGAACAGCGCGCCGAGCAGCGCATGCAGGAACCGCTCAACCGCGAAATGCTGGTGCTGGTCGGCCACGCCGATCGCCAGCACGCGGTGGCCATGGCGCAGACGCTGGGCGAGCAATGGCAGGCCAGCGGTCTGTTCGAGAAAGTGCAGTGGAACCTGCAGGCGGATCTGCCAGCGCTGCGCACGCAACTGCTGCAAGGGCGACTGGCGATGCTCTCGGCGGATGACCGGCAACTGCTGATCGAACACCCCGACGCATTCATTCAACAACGCGTGCAGGCCCTGTTCGATCCGTTCAGCGGTTTCAGTCTGGTGCCGAGTCAGGATGACTGGCTGGGCCTGACCGGGCGCATTCAGAACAGCCAGCCGCAGCACGGTTCGGTGCAACTGGACATCGGCAGCGGCGCGTTGATTGCCGATGCGGACGGCAAGAGCTGGGTGCTGCTGCGTGCACGCACCACCGGCAATGCTTTCGATATGAACTTGCCGCTGCAAGTCGCGGCACTGCTGCAAGCCAGCCGCGAGCAGGCGGCGAAATCCGACGTGCAATTGCTGGCCGCCAGCGGCTTGCTCTACGCGGCCAACGGTCAGCAGCAAGCCACGCGCGAAATGACCTGGGTCGGTGGTGGTGCGACGGTCGGCATTCTCTTGCTGCTGTTGCTCGCTTTCCGCCGCTGGCGCGTGTTGCTGGCGTTCGTGCCGGTGCTGGTCGGCATGTTGTTCGGCGCGGTGGCGTGTGTGGCGCTGTTCGGCCATATGCACGTGATGACGCTGGTGCTCGGCTCCAGCCTGATCGGCGTGGCCGTGGATTACCCACTGCACTATTTGTCGAAGAGCTGGAGCCTGAAGCCTTGGCGCAGTTGGCCGGCGTTGCGTTTGACGCTGTCCGGGCTGACCCTGAGCCTGATCACCAGCGCCATCGGTTATCTGGCACTGGCGTGGACGCCGTTCCCGGCGCTGACGCAAATCGCGGTGTTCTCCGCCGCTGGCTTGCTCGGTGCCTATTTGTCGGCGGTGTGCCTGTTGCCGGCGTTGCTGAAAAACGTCGAACTGCGCCCCGCGCAATGGCCGCTGCAGCTGGCCGAGCGCATGGTTGCGCTGCGTGAAAAACTGCTCGAGCACGTGCGCACGCCGGTGTTGCTGGCGCTGCTGATCGCCTTCTGCGTAGGCGGTCTAGTACAACTGCAAAGCAAGAATGACATTCGCCAATGGGTCGGCGCACCGCAACAGCTGACCGACGAAGCGCAGACCATCGCGCGCATCACCGGCTATCAGCCGACCAGCCAGTTTTTCCTCGTGCGCGCCGACAATCAGCAGCAATTGCTCGAGCGTCAGGCCGCGCTGAGCGAGCGTCTGCAGCAACTGGTCAACCTCGACAAGCTGCAAGGCTATCTGGCCCTCGATCAACTGCTCAGCCCGCCGAACCAGCAAGAACAGGTACGTCAGGCGCTGAACAAACTGCCGCAATACTGGCAGCCACTGCTCGACCTCGGCGTGCCGCTCGCCGCGCTGCAAACCGAACTACAGCAATTGCAGACCGTGCCCGCCGAAGACATCGACGCGGCTCTGGCCGGCCCGCTCGGCGAACCTTATCGCACGCTCTGGCTCGGCCCCAGCGAAGACGGCGTAGCGGCAATGACCAGCCTGCAAGGCCTGAACAACCCGGCACTGTTGCGCGTGCAGGCGCTGGATTTGCCGGGGGTGACGCTGGTCGATCGCCTCGGTGAGTTGAACGAGGTATTCGCCGCGACGCAGATCAGCGCCGCTGAACTGAAACTCGCTTCCTGCGCGTTGATCGTGCTGGTGCTGATGCTGCCGTTCGGTCTCGGCGGTGCGTTGCGCATCGTTGCCCTGCCGTTGCTCGCCGCGTTGTGCAGCCTCGCCAGTCTCGGCTGGCTCGGTCAGCCGCTGACCCTGTTCAGCCTGTTCGGCCTGCTGCTGGTCACAGCGATCAGCGTCGACTACGCGATTCTCATGCGCGAACAGGTCGGCGGTGCGGCGGTGAGCCTGCTCGGTACCTTGCTGGCCGCTGTGACGACATGGTTGTCGTTCGGTTTGCTGGCGGTTTCCAGCACCCCGGCGGTGAGCAACTTCGGGCTGTCGGTGAGCCTCGGTCTGGCGTTCAGTTTCCTGCTCGCACCGTGGGCCGGGCGCCACGAACACACGGCAGCCGTCGCGGAGCCAGCGGCATGATGGTCGCCGCTTTCTGGCTGCTGGCCCTGGCGTTGTTCGCTGTGGCCACGCGCATCGGGCGCCACTTCGGCCTGATCCCGATCGTCAGCCAATTGCTGCTGGCGAGCTTCGGCTTGCCGCTGCTGATGTACTTCTGGATCGAGCCGGACTGGCAGCTCAGCGGCGCGCAACTGATTGCGCCTGACCGGCTGAAAAACCTCTACAGCCTGAGTTTTGCCCTACTGCTCGGGCATATCCTCAGTGATGTGATCGATCTGAAACTCGATCGCCAGAGCGTGAAAATCGCCGTGCCGAGTTTCCTCGTGCCGTTTGCCTGTGGCCTGGCCGCTGCCTATTGGCTGCTGCCGGCGCAACCGTGGCTCAACTCGCTGGCCATCGGTCTGGTGTTCGCGATTACCGCGATCCCGGTGCTGTACCTGTATCTGCGCCACATCGATTATCCGCCCGCCGCCACTCGCCGGTTGGTGCAGACCGCGATCCTCATCGATCTGACCTGCTGGACGCTGTTCGGCCTCGCCCAGGGCAGCCTGCATCTGAGCAGTCTGCTGCTGCCGCTGGCTCTCGCCCTGGTGCCGTTACTGTTGCATCTGTTGCGTGCGCGTCGACCGCTGACCTATAGCCTCGGTTTCTTTGCGCTGTTGGTAATGGCCGAGCACTACAAACTCAACGCACTGATCTTCGGCATCGGCTACCTGCTATGCATGGCCGCGCTGAAAGTGCCGTTGGTACTGCCATTGCCGGCGCGCTGGATGAGCCGTTTGCAGACGTGGCTGGCGATCCCGCTGATTCTGACGTTCGGCATCGTCCAGATCGACGTGCACAGTGCGCTCTCCAGCCTTGGTCCGCTGCAATGGGCGGCGCTGCTGCTGTTGCCGATTGCCAGTAAACTGCTCGGCAACTGGCTCGGCCTCGGCTGGGCCGGCGCCTCGTTCGAAGGCGCCAGCCGCTGGCGCGAAAGTGTGCTGCTGAATATTCGCGGCCTGAGCGAAATCGTCTTTCTCAATCTGCTCTTGCAACAACAGCTCATCACCCCGGCGCTGTACTTCGCGCTGATGCTGATGGGCCTGATCGCGACGCTGCTACCGGCCCTGATCGGCCTGCATCGCGCGCCATTGAATCTGCAACATCCTTTGCCCCGGAGCTCACGTGCCAATCGTTGAAATGGAATCCCGTCAGGTCGTGATCATCGGCGCCGGTCCGTCCGGCGCCATCGCCGCCGCGCTGCTCAAGCGCAAGGGCCACGATGTACTGGTGATCGAGCGCCAGCACTTTCCGCGCTTTTCGATCGGTGAAAGCCTGCTCAGCCATTGTCTGGATTTCGTCGAAGAAGCCGGCATGCTCGACGCCGTCAATGCCGCCGGATTCCAGCGAAAGACCGGCGCCGCGTTCGCCTGGGGCGAGCGTTACAGCGCCTTCGATTTCGGTGACACCTTTACCGGCGGCAAACCGACCACGTTTCAGGTGCAGCGCGCCGATTTTGACAAACTGCTGGCTGATCAGGCGGCGCTGCAAGGCGCGGAAATCCGCTACGGTGACGCCATCGTCAGCGTCGATTTCGAGCGGACGAAACCGCAGCTGAATGTACGTCGCGAGGACGGCGGCGACTATCGCGTCGAAGCGGATTTCGTCCTTGATGCCAGCGGCTACGGTCGTGTGCTGTCGCGACTGCTGGATCTGGAAGCGCCGTCGAACTTCCCGGTGCGCCAAGCGGTGTTCACCCACGTCGAAGATCACATCGACAACCCGGCGTTCGACCGCGAGAAAATCCTCGTCACCACCCATCCAGAGCATCGCGATGTCTGGTTCTGGACGATCCCGTTCAGTAATGGACGCTGCTCGGTGGGCGTGGTCGCCGCCGAGGAACATTTCAAGGGTCGCGACAGCGATCTGGATGCCTGTCTGCGCAGCTTCATCGCCGAAACCCCGAGCCTCGCCGGCGTTCTGAACAATGCTGTGTGGGACACCCCTGCACGCACGCTCGGCGGTTACGCCGCCAACGTGAAAACCCTGCACGGGCCGGGCTTTGCCTTGCTCGGCAACGCGGCAGAATTTCTCGACCCGGTGTTCTCCTCCGGCGTGACCATCGCCATGCGCTCGGCGAGCATGGCCGCAGCGGTGCTGCACCGTCAGTTGCAAGGTGAAACGGTCGACTGGCAAGGCGAATTTGCCGAGCCACTCAAGCGCGGCGTCGACACCTTTCGCTGCTACGTCGAGGGCTGGTACGCCGGCACCTTTCAGGACGTGATTTTTTATGAAGACAGTCAGGCGGAAATCCGTCGGATGATCTGTTCGATCCTCGCCGGCTACGCCTGGGATGAACACAACCCGTTCGTCAGCGAAGCGCGTCGCCGCTTGAAGATGATTTCCGAACTCTGTGCAAAGGACGCCACATGAACTACTTGAGCGACAGCTACGTCGAGGAAACCCGCTTCGGTTTCTGGTTCCTGCGCAGCCACACCTGGCAGCACCATGTGTTGCGGGTGGCGATCAATGATTTGCGCGGTTTGTTCAGTGAAGCACTGCCGCCAAACCCGGTGTTGCTGGACGCCGGTTGTGGCCAGGGCAAGTCGTTCGCTCATCTGCGCCAGACCTTTGCGCCACAGCGCCTGATCGGCGTTGATGCCGACCCGCACAGCCTTGAATTGAG
Source organism: Pseudomonas sp. H1_D05 (assembly GCF_054682705.1). Lineage (NCBI taxonomy): Bacteria > Pseudomonadati > Pseudomonadota > Gammaproteobacteria > Pseudomonadales > Pseudomonadaceae > Pseudomonas > Pseudomonas sp. H1_D05. Next base: position 2,350,640 of record NZ_CP162825.1, on the reverse strand, counting down.
CGGCGCAGAAGCGGCGCGTCTGGATCTGGAGGTGGAACTGATCGGCAGTGACTGCGCGACGCTCAATGTGGCGGACGCCAGTGTTGATCTGCTGTTCTGCCATCAGACGTTCCATCATCTGGTCGAGCAGGAAAAAGCCCTCGCCGAGTTTTATCGAGTGCTGAAACCGGGTGGCTATCTACTGTTCGCCGAATCCACCGAGGCTTACATTGATACGTGGGTGATCCGCTGGTTGTTCCGTCATCCGATGCACGTGCAAAAGAGTGCGGCGCAGTATCTGCAGATGATTCGCGGCCAGGGTTTCGAATTTGGCGAGGGCAATGTTTCCTACCCGTATTTGTGGTGGAGCCGGTCGAAAGATTTTGGCTTGCTGGAACGGTTCGGGTTGCGCAAGCCGAAGCCGTTTGGCGAGCGCGAAGAGACGTTGGTCAACGTTGTCGCGCGCAAACCGCTTGAAGGTGATCGTTGATGCTACACATAACCTGTGGGAGCGAGCCTGCTCGCGAAAGCGGTGGGTCAGCCAACCTCTTTGTTGAATGTGCCGGCGCCTTCGCGAGCAGGCTCGCTCCCACAGTGTCCGCGGTGTGGCGATTTTTTGTGGTCGGCGTGATGCTTCTGTTGAGCGCCTGCGCCAGCCGGGCGCCGTTGCCTGCGGGCAATCCAACACTCCCGCTGCCTCTGCAACTGCACATCGAACGCCAACAAGCCGAACAACGCCAGGACTGGCTGCTGGTGATCCAGCGCGAAGGCCCGGGTATCCGCTGGTCGATGATGGACCCGCTGGGCATTCCCCAAGCGCGGCAGCAACTGATCGACGGCCACTGGCAGGCCGATGGGCTGCTGCCACCGAACCCGGAAGCCCGAGAGCTGTTTGCCGCGCTGTTGTTCGCCCTGACCCCGTCCGGCGAGCTGCTGCGCAATTACCCCGCCGCACTGCAACAGGGCCAGCAACGCGCCCTGCCGGCGCGCTGGGATATCCGTTATTCACAACCGTTGAGCTTCGAATTGAACCTGCCTCAAGGCCCGCACTACCGCGTTTCTCCGTTGGGTGAACCGACGCCATGACCGCTTACCTGAATGCCCTCGGCGTGATCTGCGCGCTGGGCCGCGACAAACAAGCCGTCGCGCGCAAGCTGTTCGCCGGCGACTGCTCAGGCATGCGCCGCGAGTCCGGCTGGGTGGCGGAGCGTGAGTTGCCCGTCGCGGCCGTCCAGGGTGAACTGGCGCCGATCCCGGCAGAACTCGCCGATCAGCGCAGCCGCAACAATCAGCTGCTGCTGGAAGCGGCGTTGCAGATTCGCGATGACATTGATCAAGCGATCCAGACCTACGGCCGCGACCGCATTGGTGTCGTGCTCGGCACCAGCACCTCGGGCATCGACGAGGCCAGCCGTGGTCTGGCGCACTACATCCGCGAACAGCAGTTCCCGGCGGAATACGATTATCGTCAACAGGAACTCGGCGCCCCGGCCAATTTCCTCGCCGACTGGCTGCAACTGAGCGGCCCGGCCTATGTGATTTCCACCGCTTGCACTTCCAGCGCCCGTGCCCTGATGAGCGCTCAGCGTTTGCTCGATCTGGGCCTGTGCGACGCGGTGCTGTGTGGCGGCGTCGACAGCCTGTGCAAACTGACCCTCAACGGTTTCTCGTCACTTGAAGCGATGTCCGACGAGCGCTGCAATCCGTTCTCGGCCAACCGCAGCGGCATCAATATCGGCGAAGCGGCGGTGCTGTTTGTCATGAGCAAACAACAGGGCAAAGGCCCGGCCATTGCCTTGCTCGGCGCCGGCGCCAGCTCCGACGCCCATCATATTTCTGCCCCTGAACCGACCGGGCGCGGCGCCCTGCAAGCGATGCAGAAAGCCTTGAGCCGCGCTCATCTGCAAGCAGCGCAGATCAACTACCTGAACCTGCACGGCACCGCTACCCAACACAACGACGCCATGGAAAGCCTGGCGGTTGCCGCGCTGTTCCCCGCAGGCGTGGCTTGTTCATCGACCAAGCCGATGACCGGCCACACCCTTGGCGCGGCCGGTGCGCTGGAAGCAGCGTTTTGCTGGTTGAGCCTGAGCACCGACAACCCCGACCACGCCTTGCCGCCACACGTCTGGGACGCTCAGCCCGATCCTGCGCTGCCACCGCTGAAGTGGGTGACCGCGAGCGAGCGCCTGACGTCCATTGCACCCCGCTACCTGATGAGCAACTCGTTTGCCTTCGGCGGCAACAACGTCAGCCTGATTATCGGAGACGCCCCATGATCCCCTGGCCGCTCGCCGAACTGCTGCCCCATGCGGGCGACATGATTCTGATCGACAGCATCACAAGTTTTGACGATGAGCAGATCTACACCCGTCTCACGGTCCAGCCTGATGGCCTGTTCAACCTGCCCGACGGCAGCCTGCCGGCCTGGGTCGGCATCGAACTGATGGCGCAGAGCGTCGCCGCATTTGCCGGTTGCCACGCGCGGCAGAAAGGCAATCCGGTGGAGCTGGGCTTTCTGCTCGGTACGCGCAAGTTCGAGTGCAACGTCGAAGCGTTTCCCGCCGGCAGCGAACTGACCATCCATGGTCTGCGTTCGCTGGAAGATGACAACGGCATGGGCGTCTTCGAATGCCATATCAACGGCGCCGGCATTCACGCCAGCGCACGCCTGAACGTGTTCCGTCCGCCTCAGGTCAATCAATATCTGCAACAGACACAGGAGTCGAACGATGACTGAATCCGTACTGGTCACCGGCTCCAGCCGTGGCATCGGCCGCGCCATTGCCTTGCGCCTCGCAAAGGCCGGGTACGACATCGTCCTGCACTGCCGCAGCGGCGTAGCCGAAGCGCAAGGCGTTCACGCAGAAATCGAAGCACTGGGGCGCAAGGCGCGCATCCTGCAATTCGACGTTGCCGATCGCGAAACCTGCAAAACCATTCTGGAAGCCGACGTCGAAAGCCACGGCGCCTATTACGGCGTGGTGTTGAATGCCGGGCTGACCCGCGATGGCGCATTTCCAGCTCTGAGTGACGACGATTGGGACGTGGTGTTGCGCACTAACCTTGACGGTTTCTACAACGTCCTGCACCCGGTGATGATGCCGATGATACGCCGCCGTGCCGCTGGTCGCATTGTCTGCATCACCTCGGTGTCGGGGCTGATCGGCAACCGTGGCCAGGTCAACTACAGCGCCTCCAAGGCCGGAGTGATCGGCGCGGCAAAGGCGTTGGCGATCGAGCTGGGCAAGCGCAAAATCACCGTTAACTGCGTCGCACCGGGCCTGATCGACACGGCGATGCTGGATGAAAACGTGCCGGTGGAAGAGTTGATGAAGATGATCCCCGCGCAACGCATGGGCACCCCGGAAGAGGTGGCCAGTGCGGTGAATTTCCTGATGTCGGCGGAAGCCTCGTACATCACCCGCCAGGTGCTGGCGGTCAACGGAGGCTTGTGCTGATGAAGCGCGTCGTCGTCACCGGCATGGCCGGCATCACCTCGCTGGGCAGCGACTGGCAGACCATCGCCGGCAACTTTGCGGCCAATCGCAGCGGCATCCGCCGGATGGACGAGTGGGATCGTTTCAGCGAACTCAACACGCGCCTGGCCGGGCCGATCGATGACTTTGCAGTGCCTGCGCACTGGACGCGCAAGCAACTGCGCAGCATGGGCCGGGTGTCGCGGCTGGCGGTCGGCGCAGCAGAAAAAGCCCTGGCTGACGCCGGTTTGCTCGGCGATGAATCGATCAAGGATGGGCGCATGGGCGTCGCTTGTGGTTCGTCCACCGGCAGCACCGACGAGATCAAAGCGTTCGGCAACATGCTGCTCAACTCGGTGGCCGAAGGACTCAACGCCAACTCCTACGTGCGGATGATGCCGCACACCACCGCCGCCAACATCAGCATCTTCTTTGGTCTCACCGGGCGGCTGATCCCGACGTCCAGCGCCTGCACCAGCGGCAGCCAGGGCATCGGTTACGCCTACGAGGCGATCAAATTCGGCCGCCTGCCGTTGATGCTCGCCGGCGGCGCCGAAGAGCTGTGCCCGACCGAAGCCATGGTCTTCGACGCGCTCTACGCCACCAGCCTGAAAAACGATGCGCCGCAGACCAGTCCACGCCCGTACGACAAGGGCCGCGATGGTCTGGTGATCGGTGAAGGCGGCGGCATGCTGGTCCTTGAAGAGCTGGAACATGCTCTGGCGCGCGGTGCGCATATCCACGCCGAGATCGTCGGTTTCGGCAGTAACGCCGACGGCCAGCACACCACACGCCCGGAACAAGTGACCATGCGCCGTGCCATGGAACTGGCGCTGGAAGACGCCGGCCTGACGCCGGAGGCCATCGGTTATGTAAATGGCCACGGCACCGCTACAGAACAGGGCGACATTGCCGAAACACTGGCGACCAGCAGTTTGTTCGGTGAACGCATGCCGATCAGCTCGCAGAAGAGTTTCCTCGGCCACACCCTCGGCGCCTGCGGCGCGCTGGAGTCGTGGTTCAGCATCGAGATGATGAACCGCGACCTGTACGTGCACACGTTCAACCTCGACGAGGTCGATCCGCACTGCGGCAAACTCGATTACCTGCGCGGCGAATTCCGCCAGATGCATCACGACTACGTGATGAACAACAATTTCGCTTTTGGTGGCGTCAACACCTCGTTGATTTTCCGCCGCTGGCACTGACCGCACCACGTTTGGAGTGAAGGGAATGACTCAGTTTCACCGCATCGCCGCTCTGTTGGCACTGGCTTTTGTGCTCGGCGGTTGCACCAGCAAACCGGTTTACAACGCCAAGGAAGAGTTCTCGCCCAACCTCGGCTTCACCCAGCAACAGATGAGCCGCGCCATCGTCACGGCGCTGAACGATCGCCAGTGGGTCGTGCAATCGGTGCGTCCGGGCATGATCAAAGCAGCGATCACCGTGCGCGGTCGCCATCACGCCGAAGTCGACATCCCGTTCACCCCGACTTCGTTTGAAATCGACTACCGCAGCAGCTACGGCCTCGATGCCAAGGACGGCAAGATCCACGGCAACTACAACCGCTGGGTCAATCGCCTGCGCGACAACGTGCTCAAAGAGCTGTCGATCAACCCGGACATCGAAGCCGTCAACAGCTTGGGCATCATCAAACAGGGCGCCGACGAGCCGACTTACCTGAGCTTCCGCGAAGGCGTTAAACGCGCCACCGACGCCGGCCTGCTCGACGGCAGCGTGAAGTTCTACCTGGCCGGCGAAACGCTGCCAAAACAGGTGCGCAAACTCGACACCGTGAGCAGCAGCCGCAAGACCAACGGCTCGAACAAATCCGACGAAGACGCCTGCTTCTGGGCCCTGCAATCGGCCTTGGCCACCCTGCAGAACGCTGCGAAAAAAGCTGACGCCAATGCGGTGATCAACATCGCCAGCGTCGACCAGCGCGACCTGTACAAGGACACCGAAAAATTCCAGTGCCGTGCCGGGCTGGTGGTGTCGAGCGTGGCGTTGCGCGGAGATTTGGCGCACGTGGATTGATGGGATTGTAGAAACGACAAAGGGCGCCATTCGGCGCCCTTTCACAAACAGGTTGGCTTGTCATCGCCGATTACCTGTCTGGCTCTGCGATGGCTGGTCACCCAGAATCCTCAGAGTCTCACAAGCCCCTTGCGGGAACATTTTGGGGCGTTGCCCAACATCCTGAGGCGGGCACGGGCAATCGTCCCATGCACTTTGGCGATGAACCGAAGATCTCCCCCTGCTTCATCCAGGCAAATCTCAAGATAGGCCACCAAGTCCTCTTCAGTTTTCAAATAATCGATTGAGTCCCAGTTCGTGAATTTTTCGATCATGTTTTTTCTTGATGATTTCTGGCGTTAAGAAAATTAACGTCCTTAGGTTATTCACACAAGGCACTCACTTCTGAAGTTTTCGTAGGGAATGCACTGACCTTGTGTAGTCCAGATCGCAATCACCTCAAATCCGCGATCAAGCGAAGATAAATTTTCTCGCCACAAGGGCACCATTCGGCGCCCTGCTCATTTCAGCTCTACACTCGTCCGGACAGGCCGTCGCACCGCGCCTGATGGAACGGCGAGCCTATCAGCCCTGCACTCGCGGTTCTCTTTCACCGTCAAGGAGATGACCATGCAAGTGAAAGCCCTGATCGCCGCTGCGCTTCTCGCGCTACTGCCCAGCGCCAGCCAAGCCACCAACCTGATGTACATGCCCTTCGAAACCGTGCTGTCGGACGCGATTCGCGCCGGACGGCTGGATGGCAGTGTGAAGTTCTATTTGCTCGGCAATGGGCCGCAGGGCACTCAGCAGTTACTGCGCCGGGGGGTGGTCAGTGATTTGAAGACCAATGGGTTCAACAAGAGCGACCACAACTCCTGCGAGTGGGTGTTGCAGTCGAATCTGATCAAGCTGCAGGCCGATGCCAAGCGGGTCGGGGCGAATGCAGTGGTCAATATCGTCAGTTACTACGACCAGCATGTGCGCAAGGACTTGAATACCTACGAGTGCCGGGCGGGGATTTTTGTCACGCGGGTGGCGTTGAAGGGGGATTTGGTGCGGTTGCCATGAACATTGTGTTGATTGAGCGGACGTCTTCGCGAGCAGGCTCGCTCCCACCTTGGAATGCGTTCCCCTGTGGGAGTGAGCCTGCTCGCGATTTGATTGCGCAGCAATCACGCCTTTGAAGGTTCGACCTTTTGCGTGAGCAGGTCGACGAACGCCTTGGCCATTGGCGACTTCTGATCCTTGCGCTGCACCAGCCACACCGCCGACACCGCTTCCGGATCGAGCAACGGGCGGTAGACCACGCCGTCGATACGCATCCGCTGATAAGACGCCGGCAGCACCGAAACCCCCAGCCCCGCTGCGACCAGACCGATGATGGTCATGGCTTCCCCCGCCTCTTGGGCGAAATGCGGGCTGAACCCGGCATCACGCGCCAGGCTCAGCAATTGTGCATACAGCCCGCTGCCGTAGCTGCGCGGAAAGAACACGAACGGCTCCAGCGCCAGCGCCGAGAGGAACAAGCCCTCCTCCGATCCCTGGGCCAGTGGATGCTTGGAACCGAGCACGGCGACCAGCGGCTCACGCATCAACTCCACCACACTCAGCGAATCGGGCAAACCCAGCGGGCGCATGATGCCAACCTCTATCGACTCATCCACCAAACCCTCGGCGACTTGCGTGCTGCTCATCTCCCGCAGATTGAGGTGCACCGCTGGAAAACGCTGGCGAAAGGAAAAAATCGCCTGGGGAATGGTCGAGTTGAACGGTGCCGACGAGGTGAAGCCAATCTTCAACTCACCCAGCTCACCGAGTTGCGCACGTCGGGCAACATCCGCCGCTTTATCAACCTGCGCCAGCACCAACCGCGCCTCCTCCAGAAACAATCGCCCGGCCTCACTCAGCTCGACCCGACGATTAGTCCGTTCGAACAGTCGCGCGCCTACCTCTTGCTCCAGCGCCTGAATCTGCTGGCTCAGTGGTGGCTGAGAAATCCCCAGCACTTGTGCGGCACGGCCAAAATGCAGCTCTTCGGCAACGGCGATGAAGTAGCGCAGATGACGCAATTCCATGGAAACCTCATTAGGTCGTTAAAGCTATCAAACAGGTCGAACAATATATTGGATAGAAACATTAGCCAGCTATATGATTTTTTCATTGCCTGCCTGGCCGTGCCCTCCGAGGTCTGAAGTGAAAACTGCTGTCGCGCCCCTTGCCCATGAAGTCCCGCCCGCCGCTGCGGACGATGTCGTCGCCGAGCTGCAAGAGATCTACATCGAAAAAGGCACGCCGATGTTCATGCGCACGGTGCTGGCGCTGTTCAGCGGCGGTTTTGCGACGTTTGCCCTGCTGTATTGCGTGCAGCCAATGATGCCGCTGTTGTCCCAAGAATACGGAATCAACGCCGCGCAGAGCAGCCTGATCCTCTCGGTGGCCACCGGCATGCTCGCCATCGGCCTGCTGATCACCGGGCCGATTTCCGATCGGGTCGGGCGCAAACCGGTGATGGTGACTGCGCTGTTCGCAGCAGCGCTGTGCACCATGGCCAGCGCGATGATGCCGAGCTGGGAAGGCGTGCTGATCATGCGTGCGCTGATCGGGCTATCACTGAGCGGGCTGGCGGCGGTGGCAATGACTTATCTGAGCGAAGAGATTCATCCACAGCACATCGGCCTGGCGATGGGGTTGTACATCGGCGGCAACGCGATTGGCGGGATGAGCGGGCGCTTGATCACCGGAGTACTGATCGACTTTGTCAGCTGGCACACGGCGATGCTGGTGATCGGCGGTCTGGCGATGATTGCCGCAGCGGTGTTCTGGAAGATCCTTCCGGAGTCGCGCAACTTCCGTTCGCGCTCACTGCACCCACGCAGTTTGCTCGACGGTTTCACCATGCACTTTCGTGATGCCGGTCTGCCGCTGCTGTTTCTTGAGGCGTTCGTGCTGATGGGCGCGTTCGTCACGCTGTTCAACTACATCGGCTATCGCTTGCTGGCCGCACCGTACAACCTCGATCAGGTGTTCGTGGGCTTGCTGTCGGTGGTGTATCTGTCGGGGATCTACAGCTCGGCGAAGATTGGCTCGCTGGCAGACAAACTGGGGCGACGCAAAGTGCTGTGGGCGACCATTGTGCTGATGTTTGCGGGTCTAGCGTTGACGATGTTTACGCCGTTGTTGCTGGTGATCATCGGCATGCTGATTTTCACCTTTGGCTTCTTTGGCGCGCATTCGGTGGCTAGTAGCTGGATCGGTCGACGCGCGACGAAGGCAAAGGGGCAGGCCTCGTCGTTGTACCTGTTCAGCTATTACGCAGGATCGAGCATTGCAGGCACGGCGGGCGGGGTGTTCTGGCATCTCGGCGGCTGGAATGGCATAGGCCTGTTTATTGGTGCGCTGTTGCTGATTGCGCTGCTGGTGGCGTTGAAGCTGGCGAAGTTGCCGCCGTTGCAGGGTGTTAAGGCCTGAGACAAAACCCATGTGAGAGCGAGCCTGCTCGCGAAGGCGTTTTGTCAGTTGATGCAAAGTTTGCTGATCCACCGCTATCGCGAGCAGGCTCACTCCTACAATTGATCTGCGTACAACGTTGAATCGTGGAAACAAAAACGCCCGGCATTTAGCCGGGCGTTTTTTATGGTGTGGCGATCACTCGTGATACTGCGCCGACAATTCATGCACCGCCCGCAGGAACGCACCGGCATGTTCCGGATCAACCTCAGGCGTGATGCCGTGACCCAGGTTGAACACATGGCCACTGCCCTTGCCATAGCTGGCCAGAATGCGTCCGACTTCAGTGCGGATCGCTTCCGGTTTGGCGTAGAGCACGGTTGGGTCCATGTTGCCTTGCAGTGCAACCTTGTCACCAACACGGGCGCGGGCGTTGCCGATGTCGCAGGTCCAGTCCAGGCCCAGTGCGTCGGCACCAGCCTCGGCGATGCTTTCCAGCCACAGGCCGCCGTTTTTGGTGAAGAGGATCACCGGCACCTTGCGACCGTCGTGTTCGCGGATCAGGCCGCTGACGATTTTCTTCATGTAGGCCAGCGAGAACTCCTGATACGCCGCCGCCGACAGGTTGCCGCCCCAGGTGTCGAAAATCTGCACCGCTTGTGCACCGGCCATGATCTGGCCGTTGAGGTACGCGGTCACCGATTGCGCCAGTTTATCCAGCAGCAGGTGCATGGCTTGCGGGTTGTCGTAGAGCATCGCCTTGGTCTTGCGGAAGTCTTTCGACGAACCGCCTTCAACCATGTAGGTCGCCAGGGTCCACGGGCTGCCGGAGAAACCGATCAACGGCACACGGCCGTTCAGCTCGCGACGGATGGTGCTGACTGCGTCCATTACATAGCCGAGGTCTTTGTGCGGATCAGGGATTGGCAAGGCTTCGATGTCAGCGAGGGTGCTGACGACTTTCTTGAAGCGCGGACCTTCACCGGTCTCGAAGTACAGGCCTTGGCCCATGGCATCAGGGATGGTGAGGATGTCAGAAAACAGGATCGCCGCGTCCAGTTGTGGATAACGGTCGAGCGGTTGCATGGTGACTTCGCAGGCGAATTCCGGATTCATGCACAGGCTCATGAAATCACCGGCCTGGGCGCGGCTGGCGCGGTATTCCGGCAGGTAGCGGCCGGCCTGGCGCATCATCCACACCGGGGTGACGTCAACGGGTTGCTTGAGCAGGGCGCGGAGGAAACGGTCGTTCTTCAGGGCAGTCATGTCGGCATCCGGAAAAAAAGTGCGGGCATTTTCTCAGAGCGCGGCGCAAAAGGCACGGATGCAGGTCAGCCTTTTGTCTATCGGGTCAATTTATTGCGCTGGAAACGCGTTATCAGCAACACCGAGAAACAACTGTGGGAGCGAGCCTGCTCGCGAAAGGGCCGGCACATCCAACATTACAGTTGGCTGACAGACCGCTTTCGCGAGCAAGCTCGCTCCCACAGGGGTGTTGCTTTGGCTCAGGAGCCGGGATCAGACGCCCAGGTAATCGAGGATCCCTTCGGCAGCATTGCGCCCTTCGAAGATCGCCGTCACCACCAGGTCGGAACCGCGCACCATGTCGCCACCGGCAAAGATTTTCGGGTTGCTGGTCTGGTGCTTGTACTGACCTTGCTCAGGCGCAACAACGCGGCCCTGGCTGTCGGTCTGGATTTCGAACTGTTCGAACCACGGCGCCGGGCTCGGGCGGAAACCGAAGGCGATGACCACGGCATCAGCCGGGATGATCTCTTCGGAACCCGGGATCGGCTCTGGGCTGCGACGGCCACGGGCGTCCGGTTCGCCGAGACGGGTCTCGACCACTTTCACGCCTTCAACCTTGTCTTCGCCGACGATAGCGATCGGCTGGCGGTTGTAGAGGAATTTCACGCCTTCTTCCTTGGCGTTCTTCACCTCTTTGCGCGAGCCGGGCATGTTCGCTTCGTCGCGACGATAAGCGCAGGTCACCGACTTGGCGCCCTGACGGATCGACGTGCGGTTGCAGTCCATCGCCGTGTCGCCGCCGCCGAGTACCACAACCTTCTTGCCTTTCATGTCGACGAAATCTTCCGGCGACTTTTCAAAGCCCAGGTTGCGATTGACGTTAGCGATCAGGAAGTCCAGCGCGTCATAAACGCCCGGCAGATCCTCACCGGCAAAACCGCCCTTCATGTAGGTGTAGGTGCCCATGCCCATGAACACTGCGTCGTATTCGGCGAGCAGTTGTTCCATGGTCACGTCTTTGCCGACTTCGGTATTCAGACGGAACTCGATGCCCATGCCAGTGAAGACTTCGCGACGATTGCTCAGCACGGTCTTTTCCAGCTTGAACTCGGGGATGCCGAAGGTCAGCAGACCGCCGATTTCCGGGTTCTTGTCGAACACCACCGGGGTCACGCCGCCGCGTACCAGCACGTCGGCACAACCCAGACCCGCCGGGCCCGCGCCGATGATGGCGACACGTTTGCCGGTCGGTTTGACCTTGGACATGTCCGGGCGCCAGCCCATGGCGAACGCGGTGTCGGTGATGTACTTCTCGACCGAACCGATGGTCACCGCGCCGAAACCGTCGTTAAGGGTGCAGGCACCCTCGCACAGACGATCCTGCGGACACACCCGGCCGCAGACTTCCGGCAGGGTGTTGGTCTGGTGCGACAGCTCGGCGGCCTGAAGGATGTTGCCCTCGGCCACCAGCTTCAGCCAGTTGGGAATGAAGTTGTGCACCGGGCACTTCCATTCGCAATACGGGTTGCCGCAACCCAGGCAGCGGTGGGCCTGATCGGCCGACTGCTGGGGTTTGAACGGTTCGTAGATTTCGACGAACTCTTTCTTGCGTTGACGCAACAGTTTCTTCTTCGGATCTTTGCGCCCGACATCGATGAACTGGAAGTCGTTATTCAGACGTTCAGCCATTGTTAAAACCTCATCAAACTCTTCAGGCGCATATCACTGCGGGTTGGCACGAGTGCTGGAAAGCAACGACTTCAGGTTGGCAGCCTTAGGCTTGACCAGCCAGAAACGGCGCAGGTAGTCATCGAGGTTTTCAGCGAGTTCACGACCCCACTCGCTGTCGGTTTCCGCGACGTACTCGTTCAGCACGTTTTGCAGGTGGCTGCGATAGGCTTCCATCGCCTCGCCGCTGATCCGCTGGATTTCCACCAGTTCGTGGTTGACCCGGTCAACGAAGGTGTTGTCCTGATCGAGCACGTAGGCGAAACCACCGGTCATGCCAGAGCCAAAGTTGTAACCGGTCTTGCCCAGAACGCAGACAAAACCACCGGTCATGTACTCACAGCAGTGATCGCCAGTGCCTTCCACAACCGTGTGGGCACCGGAGTTACGCACGGCAAAACGCTCGCCTGCGGTGCCGGCGGCGAACAGCTTGCCGCCCGTGGCGCCATAGAGGCAGGTGTTGCCGATGATGGCGCTTTCCTGAGTTTTGTAAACGCTGCCCTTCGGCGGCACGATGGTCAGCTTGCCACCGGTCATGCCTTTGCCGACGTAGTCGTTGGCGTCGCCTTCGAGGTACATGTTCAGACCGCCGGCGTTCCACACGCCGAAGCTCTGACCCGCCGTGCCCTTGAAGCGGAAGGTGATCGGCGCTTTCGCCATCCCTTGGTTGCCATGCTTGCGGGCGATTTCGCCGGAGATCCGCGCGCCGATCGAACGGTCGCAGTTGCAGATGTCCAGATCGAACTCGGCGCCGCTCATGTCGTTGATCGCCGACGAGGCCATCTCGACCATTTTCTCGGCCAGCAAACCTTGGTCGAACGGCGGGTTGCGCTCAACACCGCAGAACTGCGGTTTGTCTGCCGGGATGTGATCGCTGCCCAACAGTGGCGTCAGATCCAGGTGGTTCTGCTTGGCGGTCTGGCCTTCGAGAATTTCCAGCAGATCGGTACGACCGATCAGTTCTTCGAGGGAGCGTACGCCGAGCTTGGCCAGCCACTCACGGGTTTCCTCGGCGACGTAGGTGAAGAAATTCACCACCATGTCGACGGTATCGATGTAGTGATCCTTGCGCAGCTTCTCGTTCTGCGTCGCGACGCCGGTGGCGCAGTTGTTCAGGTGGCAGATACGCAGGTATTTGCAGCCCAGCGCGATCATCGGCGCAGTACCGAAGCCGAAGCTTTCGGCGCCGAGAATCGCTGCCTTGATCACGTCGAGGCCGGTTTTCAGGCCGCCGTCGGTCTGCACCCGGACTTTGCCGCGCAGGTCGTTGCCGCGCAGGGTCTGGTGGGTTTCAGCGAGGCCGAGTTCCCACGGCGCGCCGGCGTACTTGATCGAGGTCAGCGGCGAAGCACCGGTGCCACCGTCGTAGCCGGAGATAGTGATCAAGTCCGCATAGGCCTTGGCCACACCAGCGGCGATGGTGCCGACGCCTGCTTCAGCTACCAATTTGACCGAAACCAGTGCCTTCGGGTTGACCTGCTTCAGGTCAAAAATCAGCTGCGACAAGTCTTCGATCGAGTAGATGTCGTGGTGCGGCGGTGGCGAAATCAAGGTCACGCCCGGCACTGCATAACGCAGTTTGGCGATCAGCCCGTTCACTTTACCGCCCGGCAGTTGCCCGCCCTCGCCCGGCTTGGCGCCTTGCGCGACCTTGATCTGCAGCACTTCAGCGTTGACCAGGTATTCCGGGGTTACCCCGAAACGGCCAGTCGCGACTTGCTTGATTTTCGAGCTCTTGATGGTGCCGTAACGCGCCGGATCTTCACCACCTTCGCCGGAGTTGGAACGCGCACCGAGGCGGTTCATGGCTTCGGCCAGGGCTTCGTGAGCTTCCGGCGACAAGGCACCCAGCGAGATACCGGCGGAGTCGAAGCGCTTGAGCACCGATTCCAGTGGTTCGATTTCACTGATGTCCAGCGGCTTGTCGAGGGTCTTGACCTTGAACAGGTCGCGGATCATCGACACCGGACGATTGTCCACCAGCGAGGTGTATTCCTTGAACTTGGCGTAGTCGCCCTGCTGCACGGCAGCTTGCAGGGTGTTGACCACGTCCGGGTTGTAGGCGTGGTATTCGCCACCGTGGACGAACTTCAGCAGACCACCCTGCTGGATCGGCTTGCGCGGACTCCAGGCTTCGGTGGCGAGCGCTTTCTGCTCGGCTTCGATGTCGACGAAACGCGCACCCTTTATGCGGCTCGGCACGCCACGGAAGCTCAGGTCGCAGACTTCTTCGGACAGGCCAATGGCTTCGAACAGCTGCGCACCACGGTACGAAGCGATGGTCGAAATGCCCATCTTCGACAGAATTTTCAGCAGACCTTTGGTGATGCCTTTGCGGTAGTTCTTGAACACCTCATAGAGGTCGCCCAGCACTTCACCGGTGCGGATCAGGTCGCCCAGCACTTCATAGGCCAGGAACGGATAGACCGCCGAGGCGCCGAAGCCGATCAGCACCGCAAAGTGATGCGGATCGCGCGCGGTTGCGGTTTCAACGAGGATGTTGGAATCGCAGCGCAGGCCTTTTTCGGTCAGGCGGTGGTGTACGGCACCGGTCGCCAAGGATGCGTGGATTGGCAGTTTGCCCGGGGCAATATGGCGGTCGCTCAGAACGATCTGAGTCCGCCCGGCGCGCACGGCTTCCTCAGCCTGATCCGCAACGTTGCGGATCGCCGCTTCGAGGCCAACGCTTTCGTCGTAGTTGAGGTCGATGATCTGCCGCTCGAAACCCGGGCGGTCGAGGTTCATCAGCGAGCGCCACTTGGCCGGCGAGATCACCGGCGAGCTGAGGATCACGCGCGAAGCGTGTTCCGGCGACTCCTGGAAAATGTTGCGCTCGGCACCGAGGCAGATTTCCAGCGACATCACGATCGCTTCACGCAGCGGGTCGATCGGCGGGTTGGTGACCTGCGCGAACTGCTGGCGGAAATAGTCGTACGGCGTGCGCACACGCTGCGAGAGCACGGCCATCGGCGTGTCATCGCCCATCGAGCCAACGGCTTCGTAGCCTTGCTCGCCGAGCGGACGCAGGACCTGATCGCGCTCTTCGAACGTGACCTGATACATCTTCATGTATTGCTTGAGTTGATCAACGTCGTAAAACGCCGAACCGTGGTCGTTGTCTTCCATGGTCGCCTGAATGCGTAGGGCATTCTTGCGCAGCCATTGCTTGTACGGATGACGGGACTTCAGACGGTTGTCGATCGCATCGGTGTCGAGGATCTGCCCGGTTTCGGTGTCCACGGCGAAGATCTGGCCCGGGCCGACACGGCCCTTGGCAATCACGTCTTCCGGTTTGTAGTCCCACACGCCGATTTCCGAGGCGAGGGTGATGAAACCGTTGGTGGTGGTGACCCAGCGTGCCGGACGCAGACCGTTACGGTCGAGCAGGCACACCGCGTAGCGACCGTCGGTCATTACTACACCAGCCGGGCCGTCCCACGGCTCCATGTGCATCGAGTTGTACTCGTAGAACGCACGCAGATCTGGGTCCATGGTTTCAACGTTCTGCCACGCTGGCGGAATGATCATCCGCACACCACGGAACAGGTCGATGCCACCGGTGACCATCAGCTCGAGCATGTTGTCCATGCTCGAGGAGTCGGAACCGACACGGTTGACCAGCGGGCCGAGTTCTTCCAGATCCATCAGATCATTGGTGAACTTGGTCCGACGGGCCTGCGCCCAGTTACGGTTACCGGTGATGGTGTTGATCTCGCCGTTGTGGGCGAGGAAGCGGAATGGCTGGGCCAGCGGCCATTTCGGCAGGGTGTTGGTGGAGAAGCGCTGGTGGAACACGCAGATCGCGGTTTGCAGGCGCTCGTCACTCAGGTCTGGATAAAATGCGGCCAGATCGGCCGGCATCATCAGGCCTTTATAGATGATGGTCTTGTGCGAAAAGCTGCAGATGTAGTGGTCGGAGTCGACGGCGTTGGCCACCGACGAACGACGACGCGCACTGAACAGCTTCACGGCCATGTCCTGATCGCTCAGGCCTTCGCCGCCGATGTACACCTGCTCGATTTGCGGCAGACGCTCAAGGGCCAGGCGGCCGAGGACGCTGGTGTCGATCGGCACTTTGCGCCAGCCGATCAGTTGCAGGCCTTCAGCGAGGATCTCGCGGTTCATGTTCTCGCGAGCGGCTTCGGCTTTGGCCGGATCCTGGTTGAAGAAGACCATGCCCACCGCGTATTGCTTGGGCAGCTCGACGCTGAAGGTTTCTTGGGCAATGGCGCGCAGGAACGCATCAGGTTTTTGAATCAGCAGACCGCAACCGTCACCGGTCTTGCCGTCGGCATTAATCCCACCGCGGTGGGTCATGCAGGTCAGGGCCTCGATGGCCGTTTGCAAAAGGGTATGACTGGGCTCGCCCTGCATATGGGCTATCAGGCCGAAACCGCAGTTATCCTTGAATTCATCTGGTTGGTACAGACCTGCTTTCATAGACACTTTCTCACCAGGCTGCCTCTTTTCGAGGCAAATTTCTTTTCAATTCAACCACTTGCATCCTGCGCCGAACGTACGCCGGCTTCGCGGGGGCAAAAGGGTGGTCATTGTACACAGCGACACAGAGGCTCACAAATTTGACGACGAAATGTCGCAAATTCATGTCGCATTTGTGAAAGGTTTAAAGCGATCTGCTGTGCTAGTCAAAACTTTTTTAATTTTGACCGCAACGACTCAAAGACTACTGTGACGCAGACACCACAAGGCACGCGACCTGAGAAGGCGGCGCGCACTCGTAGAAATTTTGAGGTGCTTGGAGAGGCGGCCTGGGTAAGGCCGCCGAATCTTCAGCGAGTTGTTGCCAGTTCCTGTTGGACGCTGGCGACAGTGCGAGGCCAAGGTTTACCAGCCTGAACCTTCGCTGGCAAGGCCTTGATGGCAGAAACGGCTGCATCACGATTGGCGAAGTTGCCGTAGGTGATCACGTAAAGCGGTTTGCCGTTGAGGACTTTCTTGAAATAACGGTACTCACCGCCCTGCTCTTTGACGAAGTTTTGCGCTGCCGCTTCAGAGCTGGTGCCGAGGATCTGCACCACGTAGTTGCCGGTCGGCTGACCGGCATACCAGCTGCCACCGGCGGCTTTGGCAACGGTCACCGGCTTCTCGGCCGGTTTTGCAGCGGCGACTGGCTTGGCCGGCGCTGGGGCCGGTTTGGCGACTGGCGCGGCCGGAGCAGGCTTGGCGGTGGCAACCTGAGTAGGAGCAGGAGTCGGTTTGGCGGCCGGCAACGGAACCGGTGTCGGCGCGGGACCGGCAGGAACGCCCGCCGGTGGCGCGGAAGTGGTCACGGTCGGCGGAGTCGCACTGGAACCTTCCAGCGGCACGCCATCGTCGCCTTCGGTTATACCGCCAGCCGCCTCGGCCAACGGGCCGCGCATGACCGGTTGCGAGTTACCGACCAGCGGCAACGGCATCGGTTGCGTATTGCCGGCGAACTCGACGTTCGGTGCGCCGCCATTGGCACCCTGCCCCAAAGGCAACTGTGCCTGTTCATTGGCAGGAGCGCCGGTGGTTGGCGCCTTGTTGCGACCCGGCATCAACCAGGCGGCGGCGACCGCGACCACAACGACGGCGGAAATCGCCAATACGTGTTTCTTCGGCATGTTGAACCCCATACTTGGACGCTTGACCGCAGAGCGGCTGGCAATCATGACTTCGATCAGAGCATCGCGAGCGACCTGGTTGATGTTGCCCGGCCAACCCTCGGCACTTTCGTGAATATCAGAGATCTGATCTGCGCTGAAAAGTTCGACACCCCGGCCGGCACCTTCGAGCCGTTGGTCGAGATATTCGCGGGTCTCTTCTTCGGTGTACGGCTGCAACTCGATGACGTGGAAACGCTCTTCCTCAAGGTGCAAAGCCTCGAGCTGAGCGATCAGCGACGATTCACCGAACAGGAACACATGCGGGCGACCTTCGGGTGCGCCGGCACCCAGCGCCATCAGTGCTTCGAGAGCGGACTCGTCGAGTTGCTCAGCGTCGTCCACCAACAGATAGACTTCCTGGCCGGTCAGTGCGAGTTGCACCACTTGATCGAGAATCGCACCAACTTCGGCCTGAGCGACGTTCAGCGCCTGCGCCACCTGGCGCAGCACGCCAGCGGCATCACCGGCACCGCGGGCGGAAACCACGACGCTCTGCACCGACTGTTTGTTGGTGCTGGCGACCAGCGCCTGACGCAGCAAGGTCTTGCCACTGCCTTGCGGGCCGGTGACCACCAGCAGCAACTGGCTGTAACGCGCCAGATGATGCAGTTGACCCAGCACCGGTTTGCGCTGAGCCGGGAAGAACTTGAAGCCCGGCACGCGTGGCGCGAACGGGTCGTGACTTAACTGGAAATGGCCGAGGAACGCCTCGTCGGCATGCAAACTAGTCATTGGAATCTTTTCAACCTTTAAGCTGAGCCAGGGCGCGGTAATCCGCTCCCAGCGTGGCCTGTAGAACCTCTTTCGGATAATCGTCGGTCACTACCGCTTCGCCCATCCGGCGCAGCAGCACCAGGCGCAGACGACCGTCGATCACTTTTTTGTCGATTGCCATGTGTTGAAGAAAATCGGCTTCGGTCATTTCAGTCGGCGGCACCACTGGCAAGCCGGCGCGCTGGAACAGACGAATACCGCGATCACGCTCCTCGTCACTGATCCAGCCCAGACGCGCGGACATCTCCAGCGCCATCACGGTGCCAGCCGCGACCGCTTCCCCGTGCAACCAGACACCATAGCCCATGTGGGTCTCGATGGCGTGGCCGAAAGTGTGGCCGAGGTTGAGCGTGGCACGTACGCCGGTTTCTTTCTCATCGGCGCCAACCACCGCAGCCTTGGCCGCGCAAGAGCGCTCGATCGCGTAAGTCAGGGCTTTCTGGTCCAGCGCGCGCAGGGCATCGACGTTTTCTTCGAGCCAGGTCAGGAATGGCTCGTCGCAGATCAGCCCGTACTTGATGACTTCGGCCAGACCGGCAGACAGCTCGCGCTCTGGCAGGGTTTTCAGGGACGCCGTATCGATCAGCACCACGTTCGGCTGGTAGAACGCGCCGACCATGTTCTTGCCTAGTGGATGGTTGATACCGGTCTTGCCGCCCACCGAAGAATCGACCTGGGACAGCAATGTCGTCGGAATCTGGATGAAGTCGACACCGCGCTGGTAACACGCTGCGGCAAAACCGGCCATGTCGCCGATCACACCGCCGCCGAGGGCGATCACGGTGGTACGGCGATCATGACGGGCGGTCAGCAGACCGTCGAAGATCAGTTGCAGGGTTTCCCAGTTCTTGAAGGCTTCGCCGTCCGGCAACACCACGGAGATCACCGAGAACTGCGCCAGGCTGCGGGTCAGACGTTCAAGATAGAGCGGCGCAACGGTCTCGTTGGAGATGATTGCCACCTGCCGCCCATGGATATGCGGAGCCAGCAGCTCGGGCTGATCCAACAAACCTTCGCCAATATGAATCGGGTAGCTGCGCTCGCCTAGATCGACCTTGAGTGTCTGCATGTGTCCCCACAGTGAAGATGGAAGCAGGCGTCCTGCCCTGAATTATTGGTTATCTGCGGCCTATAGCGGGTATGACGCCGCTTGCACGCCATCCGCCACAACCTCGGCGGACTGTGACAGGACGCCGAGGATAGCGCATTTCGAGCGCTGCTTTAACGGGGAGGAAGCTGCGCCAGACGATCGAGAATGTCGAGCACCACCATACGTGGCGGCCGCTCGTCGGTTTCCACCACCAGATCGGCAATTTCCCGATAAAGCGGATCGCGGATCGCCAGCAGGTCACGCAGGGTTTTTTCCGGATTGGCAGTACGCAGCAACGGCCGGTTGCGATCGCGCGACGTGCGGCCGACCTGCTGCTCCACAGAGGCGTGCAGATACACCACTCGCCCACCCTCATGCAGGGCCTTGCGATTGGCATCGCGCATGACTGCGCCACCGCCGGTCGCCAACACCACACCATCGAACGCGCACAGCTCAGCGATCATCGCCTGCTCACGGTCACGAAAGCCGGGTTCGCCTTCCTTGTCGAAGATCCACGGGATATTGGCGCCCGTGCGCAATTCAATTTCCTTGTCGGAATCTTTGAACGGCAGGCGCAGCTCTTTGGCCAGTAACCGGCCGATGGTGCTTTTGCCAGCACCCATCGGTCCTACAAGAATCAAATTTCGCACAGAATCAACGACTCACAGCAATCGCCTGGTTATTCATGATACGTGGTGTGAGAAATACCAGCAGCTCGGATTTTTTCTCCGATACCACATCACGCCGGAAAAGGCGGCCAAGATACGGCACATCGCCAAGAAATGGCACCTTATCTACGACCTTGCTTTGAGTATTTGAGAAAACACCGCCAATCACGATGGTTTCGCCGTCATTGACTAGTACCTTGGCGTTGACCTCGTTTTTCTTGATCGGCGGCACATCCTGCACTTTGTTCAGGTAATCCGGTTCGTCCTTGGTGACCTTGACCTCCATGATGATGCGGTTGTCCGGGGTGATCTGCGGGGTGACTTCCAGCGACAGCGAGGCCTCCTTGAACGACACCGACGTCGCGCCGCTGGAGCTGGCTTCCTGATACGGAATCTCGGTGCCTTTGAGGATTTTTGCGGTTTCCTTGTCGGAGGTGACAACCTTCGGCTGCGAGACGATTTCGCCGTTGCCGGTCTTCTCCATGGCAGTCAGCTCAAGATCAAGCAGTACATTGTCGGTAATGAAGGCAATGCCGATCCCCGATGTATTACCCACAGTGCCCATGTCGACGAACGGCGAATTGGTGCTGGTACTGCCCGGCGTACCAATGGTGGTCGATGAACCGTTGACCCCGGAAGCGTTCCAGTTGCCCTTGTTCTGGATCGAGCCGCCCCAGCGCACGCCCAGACTTTTGTCGTAATCGACGTTGGCCTCGACAATCCGCGCTTCGATCATCACCTGACGCACCGGAATATCCAGTTGCGCCACGATCCGCCGCAGTTCGTCGAGGCGATCCTGAGTCTGATAGGCAATGATATTGTTGGTGCGCTCGTCGACGGTAATCGAACCGCGCTCGTCGATTTTCGCCTCAGCGCTGGTCACCGACTGGAACAGCTTGGCGATGTCCGCGGCTTTGGCGTAGTTCACCTGTAGCAGCTCGCGGCGCAACGGCGCCAGTTCGGCGATCTGCTTCTGCGACTCCAGTTCCTGACGCTCGCGGGCAGCGATTTCATCGGCCGGCGCCACCAGCAGCACATTGCCGATCTTGCGCTTATCCAGGCCCTTGGTTTTCAACACCAGATCCAGGGCCTGATCCCACGGCACATTTTGCAGGCGCAAGGTGATGCCACCCTGCACCGTGTCGCTGGCAACCAGATTGAGGTTGGTGAAGTCGGCGATCAGTTGCAGCACCGAGCGCACATCAATGTCCTGGAAGTTCAGCGAGAGCTTTTCGCCGACGTACGCCTGACGGTCAGCGTTGCGTTTTTGCAGGTCATCGACGGTCATCGGGCGGATGCTGACGGTCAGTTTGTTGTCAGTCTGGAAGGTGGAGTACTCGTAGGTGCCACTGGGTTCAACCGTAATAACTGTCCGATCAGCGGTTACTCCGGCATTGACGAACTGCACCGGGGTGGCGAAATCCTTGACGTCGAGGCGTACCCGCAACTTGTCCGGCAACTGCGTGCGCGCGAAGGTGAGGATGATCTTGCCGTCATGCTCCTGGATATCCGGAGCGATGGTCGGATCGGACAGGTCGATGACCACATTGCCTTCCCCCGCCGTACCACGCTGGAAGTCCACACCGCGAATCGCCCGGCTTTTCGGCACAAAAGCCTTGGCGGACGCAGCAGCTTTAGCGGTAGCACGAGGTGCAGCGGCAGCGGGACGCGGCGCGGTGGCCGGTGCGCCCTGACCGACCACCACGAACAGGTTATTGCCCTGAACCCGCGTGGTGTACGGCGCCAATTGCGTCAGGCTGACAATCAGCCGCGTGCGTTCCTTGGCCTCAACCACAGTGGCGGTGCGCGCATTGCCACTGCCCAGATCGAGGTTCTTGCTGGCCAACTGACTGGCGACACCGGGCAGGTCCAGGGCAATCCGCGCCGGCGATTCGGTGGTGTAGCCCTTGGGTTGTGGTGGCGGGCCGTCGAACGACAACTTCAGCTCGACGCGATCACCCGGCAACGCCGCCACGTCCAGCATCTTCAGATTGGCCGCGAGTACCATCGGTGACATCAGCGCTATCCATAGCGAAAAACCGAGGGTGGAGAAAATCCTGTTCATTGTTCGACTTCCACTATGAGTGCTCTTTCAAAGGAATGGTGCGCGGACGCTCCAGCCAGGCGCCTTCGCCGTCGGGGACGATTTCGACGACATCGACCTGGGTAGCGCTGATGGCGACGATGCGACCGTCATTGCGCCCCAGGTAATCGCCGACCTTCAAACGATGCACGCCGCCAGCGCCGCGCAGCAACGCAAAGGAGCCGGAAGCATTGGCAATCGTGCCGACCATCTCGAACTGCTCGATGTTGAAACCTTCGAGGTATTGCTTGACCCGATTGGGATCGGGCTTGACGTTGCGTGAGCCATGTTTCTGCCCGGCCAGATCAACCCGCACCTGGCGCGAGAACGGACTGCGCAGGTTGGCCGCGCTGTAAGTGAATGTTGGGTAAGACCGGAATGTCGGGGTTGGTTCAATCTTGCCTGCCGGGCGCAGGCGTACTTCATTCAGGTAGGCATCAAGATCGCTGAAGTCATTGCTGCCACCACAACCGTTCAACGCGAGCAGCGTCATCGACAACGCGATGTAACGAGTCGGGCTCATTTCTGCAGCCCCTTGTCGTTATACCGGTAGGTCTTGGCAAGGATGCTCATGCGCAGCTTCGGCCCGCCCTCTTTATCGGCAGGCGCGAGTTCGAAATCGTGCAAGGTGACAATGCGTGGCAACCCGGCCACGCCACTGACGAAGGTCGCAAGGTCGTGATAGGCACCGGTGACGGTGATCTGGATCGGCAGCTCGATGTAAAACTGCTGGGTGACCTCCGGCAGCAGTTTGATCTCTTCGAACTCCAGGCCGCTGCCCAGCCCCGTGCGGGTAATGTCTTCGAGCAGGCCCGGCACTTCGGTGTCACTGGGCAATTGGCGCAACAGCACGCCAAAGGTGTTTTCCATCTCCTTCATTTGTTGGGTGTACAGCTCAAGGTTGGCTGAAAGACGCGCCTTGCTGGCGAACTGCTCCTTGAGCGTGGCTTCTTCCTCGCGCTTGGCTTCGAGTTGGTTTTCCAGGTCACTGATGAAAAAGCTATAACCGAGCGCCAGGACCAACACCATCAACAGCGCCCCGGCGATGGCTTTCACTGCTGCCGGCCATGAGCCGATGTTGCTGGTATCGAGGTCGTTGAAATCGATGTCGCGCAGACTTTCCAGCCATTCGGACGGCTTCATTGCTCGTCCTCCACGGTGCGGGGCTGGGTCTGCCGTACGGTCAACTCAAACGTGTTGGCCTGATCCACCTGGCCCGCCGTCGTCGCCTTCACCTCGTTGAGACTGGGCGCGTCGAACCAGTCGGAAGCATCCAGATTGCGCATCAACTCGGAGACCCGGTTGTTCGATTCGGCTGCACCGCTGATCGACAGGGTTTTGCCAACCATCTTCACGTCGGTGAAATACACACCGTCCGGCAGCGTGCGCGCCAGTTGATCGAAGATTCGCCCACTGATCTGCCGGTTGCCCTGCAAGTCCTGGATGATGCGCATGCGCTCGACCAGTTGCTGACGACGCGCCTTGAGTTCACTGATCTGCTTGATCCGTTCGTCGACCACGGCGATCTGCTTGCCGATGTAGTCGTTGCGCGCCACTTGCTGCTCAATCGCCGCACTGATGATCTGATCGGCGATGAGCACCGCACCGACCGAGCCGGCCAACACGCCGATCAAGGCCAGCAGAAAGCGCTTGTGCCGCTCTTCGCGACGTTCCTCGCGCCAGGGTAGGAGGTTGATCCGCGCCATCAGTCGAAACTCCTGAGCGCGAGCCCGCAGGCGATCATCAGCGCCGGCGCGTCGCTGGCCAAAGCCCCGGCGTTGACTTTGCTGCTCAGGGCCATGTTGGCAAACGGGTTGGCTACTTGTGTCGGTGTGCTCAGGCGCTGCTCGATCAGCCGATCCAGTCCGGGCACTGAAGCCGTGCCGCCGGCCAGCAGAATGTGATCGACCGCGTTGTATTGCCCGGAGGCGAAGAAGAACTGCAGCGAGCGCGACACTTGCTGCACCAGCGCCTCGCGAAACGGTTGCAAGACCTCGCTGATGTAATCATCGGGCAGGCCACCCTGTTTTTTCGCCAGCCCCGCTTGTTCGAGGGTCAGGCCATAGCGGCGCTGGATTTCCTCGGTCAGTTGCCGGCCGCCGAACAATTGCTCGCGGGTATAGATGATCTTGCCATTGTACAGGACGCTGAGCGTGGTCATGGTCGCGCCGATGTCGACCACAGCGACAGTCAGACGCTCCTGAGACGCCGCCAGTTGCGTGGCCAGCAAGCCGAACGAGCGCTCCAGCGCATAGGCTTCGACGTCGACTACCCGTGCGGTCAGCCCGGCCAGAGCCAGCGCCGCTTCGCGGACTTCGACGTTTTCCTTGCGACAGGCAGCGAGCAACACGTTGACCCGCTCAGGGTTGCGCGGTGACACGCCACTGGACTTCGAAATCGATGGCGACCTCGTCCAGCGGGTAGGGAATGTACTGATCGGCCTCGATCTTGAGCTGGTTTTCCAGCTCGTCGTCGGACAGCCCGGCGTCCATCTCGATGATCTTGGTGATCACGGCGGAACCGGCCACTGCGACTGCCACGCTCTTGAGCCCGGTGCGCGCCTTGACCAGTAAACGGCTCAGGGCCTGACCGACGCCTTCAAGTTCGGCGATGTTCTTTTCGACCACGGCGTTGACTGGCAATGGCTCTACCGCATACGCCTCGACCCGGTAGCGATCACCCTGACGGCTCAGTTCCAGCAGCTTCACTGACGTGGAACTGATGTCGATCCCCAGTAACGTATTGGCCTTTTTATTGAAGAGTCCCAGCACTACCAATTCCCTATGACTTTCCGTGAGTTACGGACTCTGTAATACGCATTGCGTTCCTTCACCCCGTCTTGACAGAAGCGCAAATGACGCCCCCAGCAGAAAAGTGCTTATAATGCCCAGCGTTTTTTTCCGCTTTTTACTGCAAGCGCGGATGGTTCTGTGTGTAGCCGGAGCCCCGTCGCCAAATTCATTCTTTGCACTGGATGTCCAAAAGCCTTGATTCGTCTGCTGAAATTTTTCGGTTGGTCCATCGTCGCCGTTTTCTGCGGACTGCTTTTAGGTCTCAGCGGCGCGTTTCTTTACCTTAGTCCGGGTTTGCCGTCTGTGGAGGCTCTGCGAAGCATTCAGTTGCAGATTCCGCTGCGGGTCTACTCCAGCGACAACAAGTTGATCGCCGAATTTGGCGAAATGCGCCGCACACCGATCCGTTTCGCCGACATTCCCCCCAATTTCATTAATGCGTTACTAAGTGCTGAAGACGACAATTTCGCCAACCACTATGGCGTCGATCCGAGCAGCCTGATGCGCGCCGCGACCCAACTGGTCAAAAGCGGACACATTCAGTCCGGCGGCAGCACCATCACCATGCAGGTAGCGAAGAACTTCTTCCTGACCAGCGAACGCAGCTTCTCGCGCAAAACCACCGAAATTCTTCTGGCCCTGCAGATCGAGCGACAGCTGACCAAGGATGAAATCCTTGAGCTGTACGTGAACAAGATCTATCTGGGCAACCGCGCCTATGGCATCGAAGCGGCGGCGCAGGTGTATTACGGCAAGTCGATCCGTGATGTCAGCCTGGCGCAGATGGCGATGATCGCCGGCCTGCCGAAAGCCCCGTCGCGTTTCAACCCGCTAGCCAACCCGGCGCGCAGCAAAGAACGCCGCGACTGGATCCTCGGGCGCATGTACAAGCTTGGCAAGATCAGCGAAGCGGACTACACCGCTGCGATCAACGAACCGCTGAACGCCAGCTATCACGTGCCGACCCCGGAAGTGAATGCACCGTATATCGCTGAAATGGCCCGTGCCGAGATGGTCGGCCGTTATGGCAGCGACGCTTACACCGAAGGTTTCCGCGTCACCACCACGGTGCCGAGCAACCTGCAGGAAATGGCCAACACCGCGCTGCACGAAGGTTTGATGACCTACGACCAGCGTCACGGCTACCGTGGCCCCGAATCGCGTCTGCCGGGCAAGACCCGTGAGGCCTGGGCCAACGAACTGACCAAGCAGCGCACCATCAGCAGCCTTGAGCCGGCCATCGTCACCCAGGTCGATAAGAACGGCCTGCAAGTGCTGACCCGCACCGGCGAAGAACACGTCGCCTGGGACACCATGAAATGGGCACGACCGTTCCTCAACACCAACAGCATGGGTGCCAATCCGCGCCAGCCGTCGGATGTCGCGGCGGTCGGTGATCTGGTTCGCGTGCAGCGTCAGAAAGACAATTCACTGAAGTTCAGCCAGATCCCGCAGGCGCAAGGTGCGCTGGTGTCGCTGGATCCGCAGAACGGCGCGATTCGCTCGCTGGTCGGCGGTTTCGCCTTCGAACAGAGCAACTACAACCGTGCGATGCAGGCCAAGCGTCAGCCGGGCTCGAGCTTCAAGCCGTTCGTCTACAGCGCCGCGCTGGATAGCGGCTACACCGCTGCCACGCTGGTCAACGATGCGCCGATCGTGTTTGTCGACGAATATCTGGACAAGGTCTGGCGCCCGAAGAACGACACCAACACCTTCCTCGGCCCGATCCGCCTGCGTGAGGCGCTGTACAAGTCGCGTAACCTGGTGTCGATCCGCTTGCTGCAGGCGATGGGCGTAGGCAAGACCATCGACTACATCACCCGTTTCGGCTTCAACAAGCAGGATCTGCCGCCCAACCTGTCGCTGGCGCTGGGTACTGCAACGCTGACGCCGATGGAAATTGCGACCGGTTGGAGTACGTTCGCCAACGGCGGTTACAAGATCACCCCGTACATCATCGACAAGATCGAAAGCCGTAATGGCGACACGCTGTTCGTCGCCAACCCGCCAACCGTGCCTCAGGGCGGTTCGGCGACGGACGGTATCGCGGCGCCGCACACCGATTCGTTTACGGTCAACGCCACACCGGTTGCGGGCGAAGTGCCGGGCAGCGCGGCCGTGCCGCAAACACCGGCAGTGGCCGAGCGAATTGTCGATGGCCGCACCACCTACATCCTCAACAGCATGTTGCAGGACGTGATCAAGCTCGGCACCGGCCGTCGCGCGTTGGCCATGGGCCGCAGCGATATCGCCGGTAAAACCGGTACCACCAACGAATCGAAAGACGCGTGGTTCTCTGGTTACAACGCCGATTACGTGACCACCGTGTGGACTGGCTTTGACCAGCCGGAAAGCCTCGGTCGTCGCGAGTTCGGCGGTACTGTGGCGCTGCCGATCTGGATGAACTACATGTCGGCTGCACTGAAGGACAAACCGCCGCACGTGCAGCCTGAGCCGGAAGGTTTGCTGAGCCTGCGCGTGGACCCGGTCAGTGGCCGAGCGGCGACGCCGAGCACGCCAGGCGCGTATTTCGAGCTGTTCAAGTCTGAAGACACGCCGCCGTCGGTGAATGAACTGGGTAATGGCGCCGTACCGGGCAGCCCGCTGCCAGCGGATGAGCAGGCGCCGATCGATCTGTTCTAATCCTGAAGCAGCAAAAAGCCCCGCCTTCGTGAGATGTGCGGGGCTTTTTTATGGCTGAAGATCTAGAGCCCCTCACCCTAGCCCTCTCCCGGAGGGAGAGGGGACTGACCGAGTTGTCTAGCGCTCTACATCGACCTGAGAGAGCTGTGTCGATTATGGATTCAAAACAATACGTTCAAGTCGGCGTAACTCCCGAACATCCCCCAATCAGTCCCCTCTCCCCCTGGGAGAGGGGCTAGGGTGAGGGGGTTCTTGATCTTCAGGCAATAAAAAGCCCCGACTCTCACGAGCCGGGGCTTTCGTTTGAAGCGCTACAACGGCTTAGCCGTTGAACACGTCATCCACGCTTTTCAGCGGGTAGTTCTTCGGATACGGTAGCGTCGCCACACCAGTCTCGATCGCGGCCTTGGCCACAGCGTCGGAGATCAGGGTGATCAGGCGCTTGTCCATTGGCTTCGGAATGATGTACTCACGGCCGAATTCCAGCGGCGCACCACCGTAGGCATCGCACACGTCCTGAGGGACAGGCAGCTTGGCCAGTTCACGCAGGGCGTTGGCGGCAGCCACTTTCATTTCTTCGTTGATGCGCTTGGCGCGAACGTCCAGAGCACCACGGAAGATGAACGGGAAGCCCAGCACGTTGTTGACCTGGTTCGGGTAGTCCGAACGGCCGGTGGCCATGATCACGTCGCTACGGGTAGCGTGCGCCAGCTCCGGGGAGATTTCCGGATCCGGGTTCGAGCAGGCGAACACGATCGGGTTGGCCGCCATCGACAGCAGGCCTTCTGCGCTCAGCAGGTTCGGGCCGGACAGACCGACGAACACGTCAGCGCCTGCCAGTGCGTCAGCCAGGCTGCGCTTCTCGGTGGCGTGAGCGAATACCGCTTTGTACTGGTTCAGGTCGTCACGGCCGGAATGGATCACACCGGTACGGTCAACCATGAAGATGTTTTCGATGCGTGCGCCCATGCTCACCAGCAGTTTCATGCAGGAGATGGCGGCAGCACCGGCGCCCAGGCAGACGATTTTCGCTTCTGGCAGGGTTTTGCCAGCGATTTCCAGGGCGTTGATCATGCCCGCAGCGGTCACGATCGCGGTGCCGTGCTGGTCATCGTGGAACACCGGAATGTCGCACTGCTCAATCAGAGCACGTTCGATCTCAAAGCACTCTGGCGCCTTGATGTCTTCCAGGTTGATACCACCGAATGTGATGGAGATGCGTTTTACGGTATCGATAAAGGCTTGCGGGCTTTCGGAGTCGACTTCGATGTCGAAAACGTCGATGCCGGCGAAGCGCTTGAACAGTACGCCTTTACCTTCCATCACTGGCTTGGAAGCCAATGGGCCGAGGTTGCCCAGACCGAGAATCGCGGTGCCATCGGAAATGACTGCAACCAGGTTGCCCTTGCCGGTGTATTTGTAGGCCAGTTCAGGATCGCGAGCGATCTCACGCACTGGTTCAGCTACGCCGGGGCTGTAGGCCAGCGACAAGTCGCGAGCGGTAGCAGTGGCCTTGGTGAGCTCGACACTCAGCTTCCCTGGACGAGGATTGGCATGATATTCGAGAGCGGCAGTTTTCAGATCAGACATTTTGGCATTCCGCTTTTTACTGTTGGACAGACTGGTCAGCGAGGATACGCGCCTCGCAAAGTCCCCACAAGACTGAGCGGTCACCCCTGTCAAGCGCCCTGCCCTACGACTTTGGGCCAAGAGCCACGGCGCACAAGGGCTGGACTGTTCACAATCGATAGAAAAAATGTCTACAATTTTTCTTCAGCGCAGCGTTTGCAACATCGAAGGATCCGTCAACGGAAGCAGCCAGCGCGACTGGCCGGATTGCAATCCACCGCGCCGGGAACGATCAACGATCCAGCCACGAGCCTCGATCTGCTTGCCTTTCAATGCCTGCAACCGGGCATTGTCAAATTGTCCGACCAGATTGGGTGCAACGCGCAATACAAGCGAGTCCTGCAACTCGATCCAGATTCCGCCTCGATTGCGCTGAACCTTGCTCACACGCCCACTGATCACGGCAAAACCCGAGCGCTGGATCTGCTCCGCTTTCAGTACAGGTGATTGCCGCCAGAGGCCCAGCCCGGCCTTTCGCGCACTACGTTCGGCGGCTTGCTGGCAGGCAACAAGATCGACATTCGGCGCAACCGCGACCTGGAAACCGAGGCCATCGGCGAGCATTTGCGCTTCGAGATTGGCGCCGCTGGTGCTGTAAATATGCGCGAGCGTACGCCCGTAATGGTCTTTGGCTTGCTTGCCGGGGCGCAAACCGACACGTCCGCCGCTGGCATCGACCAGCGCTTGCAGGCGTTTGCGTGCCGCCACGGCGAAGGGTTCGTCGCTGCGGCCCTGCCTGCCCAGCTCAGGCGTGTTG
Source organism: Pseudomonas sp. H1_D05 (assembly GCF_054682705.1). NCBI lineage: Bacteria > Pseudomonadati > Pseudomonadota > Gammaproteobacteria > Pseudomonadales > Pseudomonadaceae > Pseudomonas > Pseudomonas sp. H1_D05. Next base: position 2,320,659 of record NZ_CP162825.1, on the reverse strand, counting down.
AGGCCGATCATCCGCACGCTGCGACCGTCGCTCAGGCGCAGCGTGTCGCCATCGACCACGCGCTGCACGGTGACGCTGGTCAGCCCCGCAGGCGCCGGGCAAAAGGCCTGAGCGCCGGATAGCCAAATCGCAGACACAAAAAAGGCGCCCGCGAGGGACGCCTTTTTCAGCAACGAGGAAAAGCCCACCGGGCCCTTCAACCTTACTCTGCAGCAGCAGGTTTCTTGCCGAAAGCACCGAAACGGTCTGCGAAGCGCTGAACGCGGCCGCCAGTGTCCAGAGTCTTCTGCTTACCGGTGTAGAACGGGTGGCATTCGTTGCAAACGTCGATTGGCAGAGCTTTGCCGAAAGTCGAACGGGTTTCGAACTTGTTGCCACAGCTGCAGGTAACAGCGATGACTGGGTAATTCGGGTGGATATCAGCTTTCATGGTGTCTTCCTCAGCTAGCGTGCCGCCACCCAACACTATTGTTGAATACCGCACGTAATTAGGCCGCGGATTCTACCAGACCTTTTCAAACACGCAAGCTGTCACCGAGACCGACCGTCTGCTAGGCTCCCGGCCCAATACGCGATTCCCAGTGGGAGCGAGCCTGCTCGCGAATGCGTTGTGTCAGTCAATCCTTAAGCGCCTGATACACCGCCTTCGCGAGCAAGCTCGCTCCCACAATTGATCTGCACTCGTCCCTTATTTTGCGTTTATAGAGATCCCCCCGCGTGCCCGACGCCATTCTGCGCCTAGCCCTGCCTTCACCCTTGCGCCGCCTGTTCGACTATCGAGCGCCGGCCGGCGTGCTGCGTGAGCAATTGCAGCCGGGCATGCGCCTGCGAGTGCCGTTCGGTCGACGCGAGATGATCGGGATTCTGGTCGAGGTCACGGACACCAGCGAAGTGCCGGTGGAGAAACTGAAACCAGCGCTGGCCCTGCTCGACGCCACAGCGCCACTGCCACCGGCGCTGTTCAAGCTGTGCCTGTGGACGTCGCAGTATTATCAGCACAGCCTCGGCGACACCCTGAGCTGGGCGCTGCCAGTCCTGTTGCGCCAAGGCGAGCTGGCAGAGGCGCGACAGGAACGTTTCTGGTCGATCGTCCCGGGCGCCAGCCTTGATGATCCGCGCATCGCCCGCGCCCCGCGCCAGCGGGAAGCACTCGCCACCCTCGCTCAACACCCGCACGGCGTCGCCCATCAGTTGCTGAGCAAACTGATGCTGAGCAAGGACAGCCTTGATCTGCTGCTGGCGAAAAATCTGGTGCAAGTGGAAATCCGCCGGCATGCACCCGGCGTGCGCCATGAGCATTGGCTGGCGCAGCCGGAATTGCCGCTGAACGCCGAACAGCGCGCCGCCTACGAGGCGATCCGCGCCGGCTTCGACAGTTATCACGCGTTCCTGCTGGCCGGGGTCACCGGCAGTGGCAAGACCGAAGTCTATTTGCAACTGATCCGCGAAACCCTCGAAGCCGGCAAACAGGCGCTGGTGCTGATCCCGGAGATCAACCTCGGCCCGCAGACCCTGGCGCGTTTCGAGCAGCGCTTCAATGCGCGCATCGCCCTGCTGCACTCGGCGGTCAATGATCGCGAGCGCCTCGAAGCCTGGCTCGCCGCACGTGATGGCGAGGCCGACATTATTATCGGCACCCGCTCGGCGCTGTTTACGCCGATGAAGAATCCCGGACTGATCATCATCGATGAAGAGCACGACGGCTCTTATAAACAGCAGGAAGGTTTGCGCTACCACGCCCGTGATCTGGCGCTGGTGCGTGCACGGCAGGAAAACATCCCGATCGTTCTCGGTTCCGCGACGCCATCACTGGAAAGCCTGCACAACGCCTACACCGGCCGTTACGGCCTCCTACGCCTGAATGAACGTGCTGGCGGTGCCAAGCAGCCACGCTTCCTGCGGCTGGATGTGAAAAGCCGTCCACTGGACAGCGGTATTTCCGGGCCGATGCAACAAGCCATCGGCCAGACCCTCGCCAATGGCCAACAGGTGCTGGTGTTCCTCAACCGGCGCGGCTTCGCACCGACGTTGCTCTGCCACGACTGCGGCTGGATGTCCGAGTGTTCGCGCTGCGATGCGCGGATGACCGTGCACCAGCGTTACGGCGAACTGCGCTGCCACCACTGTGGCTACGTCGAGCGCACGCCGCGCCAATGTCCGAAGTGCAACAAGGTCGATCTGCGACCGGTCGGCGCGGGTACTGAGCGCGCCGAGGAACGTCTGGCGATTCTGTTTCCCGACTACCCGGTACTGCGCGTCGACCGCGACAGTACCTCGCGCAAGGACGCGATGAATCAGTTGTTCGCAACGATTCAGAAGGGCCAGCCGTGCATTCTGGTCGGCACGCAGATGTTGGCCAAGGGTCACCATTTTCCAAGGGTGACGCTGGTGTCGATTCTGGATGCTGACGGCGGTCTGTTCTCCGGCGACTTCCGCGCCAGCGAGCGCATGGCGCAGTTGATCGTGCAGGTCGCAGGTCGTGCCGGGCGAGCGGAGGAACCGGGCAAGGTGATTATCCAGACACACCTCGCTGACCATCCTTTATTGGTGCAACTCACCGAACAGGGCTATTTCGCCTTTGCCGAACAGGCCTTGAGCGAGCGCCGCGCCGCCGGGTTGCCGCCGTTTGCGCATCTGGCGCTGTTGCGTGCTGAAGCGCACAAGCCCGGGCAAGCGGAAGGTTTTCTCGATGAGGCGTGTAGCGAAGCCGAGCGTTTGCTGGCTGAGCAGAACCTGAGCGGGATCGAATTGCTCGGGCCAGTGCCAGCACCGATGGAACGCCGCGCCGGGCGTTATCGCGCGCAGCTGCTGTTGCAGGCGACAGCACGGGCGCCGCTGCATCGGTTGCTGGCCAGTTGGTTGCTGGTGCTGGAGCAGATGCCAAGCGGGCGGGCGGTGCGCTGGTCGCTGGATGTCGATCCCGTCGATTTGTATTGAAGATCAAAAGATCGCCGCCTGCGGCAACTCTTGCAGGAAAACGCCTATCCCCTTGTAGGAGCCGCCGCAGGCGGCGATCTTTTGATCTGAATGTCACCACATATCCATAAGCTGCCTGCTAAGGTTGGCAAGCCCGTCTTCGCAACGGATAATGCCCAGTTTTTCCACCCGCGCATCGATGCGCCCGCCGCGCTTGCGGTCGAAAGAGAAGACCATGAAAGACACCATTCGCCAGCTGATCCAACAAGCCCTCACCCAACTCGTCAACGAAGGTGTGTTGCCTGAAGGCCTGTCGCCGGCGATCCAGGTGGAGAACGCCCGTGACAAGACCCACGGCGACTTCGCCAGCAACATCGCCATGATGCTGGCCAAGCCTGCGGGCATGAAGCCGCGCGATCTGGCGGAAAAAATCATTGCCGCACTGCCTGCCGACGAGAACGTCACCAAGGCCGAAATCGCCGGCCCGGGCTTCATCAATTTCTTCCAGAACACCCAGGCCTTGGCCAACCGCCTCGATGCCGCACTGGCTGATGCTCACATTGGCGTGCGCAAGGCTGGCCCGGCGCAGCGCACCGTGGTCGACCTGTCGGCACCGAACCTGGCCAAAGAGATGCACGTCGGCCACTTGCGCTCGACCATCATCGGCGACGGCGTGGCGCGCGTACTGGAATTCCTCGGCGACGAAGTGATCCGTCAGAACCACGTGGGCGACTGGGGCACCCAGTTCGGCATGCTGATGGCGTATCTGCAGGAAAACCCGATCACCAGCGATGAGCTGTCGGACCTGGAAAACTTCTACCGCGCCGCCAAGCAGCGTTTCGACGAATCCGCAGAATTCGCCGACCGCGCCCGTGGCCTGGTGGTCAAGTTGCAGGCCGGCGATGCCGAGTGCCTGGCGCTGTGGACCCGGTTCAAGGACATCTCGCTGTCGCACTGCCAGAAGATCTACGAACTGCTCAACGTCAAGCTGACCATGGCCGACGTGATGGGTGAAAGCGCCTACAACGACGACCTGATCAACGTGGTCAACGATCTGAAAGCCGCCGGCATGCTGGTCGAAAGCAACGGCGCCCAGTGTGTGTTCCTCGACGAGTTCAAGAACGCCGACGGCGATCCGCTGCCAGTGATCATCGTCAAGGCTGACGGCGGCTATCTCTATGCCACCACTGACCTGGCAGCCGTGCGCTACCGCAGTGGCAAGCTGAAAGCCGACCGCGCGTTGTACTTCGTCGACCAGCGTCAAGCCCTGCACTTCCAGCAAGTGTTCGCCGTGGCGCGCAAGGCCGGTTTCGTCACCCATCCGATGGAAATGGAGCACATGGGCTTCGGCACCATGAACGGCGCCGATGGCCGTCCGTTCAAGACCCGTGACGGCGGCACCGTGAAGCTGATCGACCTGCTCACCGAAGCGCAGGAACGCGCCTACAACCTGGTGAAAGAGAAGAACCCGCAACTGGCCGAAGACGAGCTGCGCAACATCGCCAAAGTCGTCGGCATCGGCGCGGTGAAATACGCCGACCTGTCGAAGCACCGCACCAGCGACTACAGCTTCAACTTCGACCTGATGCTGAATTTCGAAGGCAACACCGCGCCGTACCTGCTTTACGCCTACACCCGCGTGGCCGGTGTGTTCCGAAAGCTGGGCAAGGATTTCAGCGAAGTCGACGGTCAGATCGTTCTCGAAGCCGAGCACGAACTTGAGCTGGCGGCGAAACTGGCGCAGTTCGGTGAAGTGCTGAACAACGTGTCCGACAAAGGCACGCCGCACATTCTCTGCACTTATCTGTACGACGTTGCCGGTCTGTTCTCCAGCTTCTACGAGAACTGCCCGATCCTCGCTGCCGAAACCCCGGCCCAGATGCAGAGCCGTCTGCGTCTGGCCGCGCTGACCGGTCGCACCCTCAAGCAAGGCCTGGAGCTGTTGGGTCTGGAAACTCTGGAGCGTATGTAAGTTGGCTGCCAAGAAAAAACCTGCACCCAAGCGTGGCGCCAGCCGTTACCAAGCTCCTGCGAAGCAACCGATTCCGGGTTGGCTGTGGATGGCCATCGGCCTCACGGTCGGCGCGTTCATCGTGTTTCTGATGAAGCTGGAGCCGGGCAAGGGCAGCGACACGGTCAAGCGCGAGAAAGTCGAACAGGCGCAACAGCAGAAAGCGTCGAAGATCGCCGAGGCCAACAAGACCCCGCCGAGCCCGACGCAACCGGTGAAGCCGAAGTACGACTTCTACACCCTGCTGCCGGAATCGGAAGTGATCGTGCCGCCAGACGCGGTGCCGGAGAAGACGTTGCCGACGCCACAAGTGCCGGCCATCCCGACCACGCCAGTTACTCCGGCGGAAGCGGCGAAGATCGACACCGCGCGCGCGCAGGCCGCGCTGGCCGGGATTACCCCGCCGCCAGCGCCACCAGTGAGCAAAGCCGCGCCGGTGACCAAGTTCTTCTTGCAGGCCGGTTCGTTCCGCAAGGAGACGGATGCCGACAAGGTCCGCGCGCAGATCATTCTGCTCGGTCAGGCGGTGGCGGTTGAGTCCGGCACGGTGAAGGATGAAACCTGGTATCGCGTATTGGTCGGGCCGTTCAGCAACCGTGAGCAACTAACTACTGCACAGAAACAACTGGCTGGCGCCGGCTTCAGCAACCTGTTGTTACAACAACGCCAGAGCCGCTGATTCGCCAAACCACCGCGTCATCGTTCTTCGCGAGCAAGCTCGCTCCCACAGGAATAACGCAGTCCCTGTGGGAGCGAGCCTGCTCGCGAAGGCAATGTTTGCAACACCACATATCCCTGATCAGTCCCCGCCGTTCGTCCCTCCGCATCCTCCCCGGTTGAAATCCTCTCCAGCACCCCCATATGAATGGGCATAAGGCACTTTCGCCCCGCTGTGTGGAGACTCTTCCCTTGACCACCATCGTTTCAGTCCGCCGTCACGGCAAAGTCGTCATGGGCGGCGACGGCCAGGTTTCTCTCGGCAATACCGTGATGAAAGGCAACGCGAAAAAAGTTCGTCGCCTGTACCACGGCCAGGTCATCGCCGGTTTTGCCGGTGCCACCGCCGACGCCTTTACCCTCTTCGAACGTTTCGAAGGCCAGCTTGAAAAACATCAGGGCCACCTGGTGCGCGCCGCTGTCGAACTCGCCAAAGAATGGCGCACCGACCGCTCCCTGAGCCGCCTCGAAGCCATGCTCGCGGTCGCCAACAAGGACGCCTCGCTGATCATTACCGGCAACGGTGATGTGGTCGAGCCCGAAGATGGCCTGATCGCCATGGGTTCCGGCGGCGGCTACGCGCAAGCCGCGGCCAGCGCCCTGCTGAAAAAGACCGATCTGTCGGCCCGTGAAATCGTCGAAACCGCCCTCGGTATCGCCGGCGACATCTGTGTATTCACCAACCACACTCAGACCATTGAGGAGCAGGATCTCGCTGAATAAGCCTGACGCGGCCCTGTGCCACGGCTTGTTTCTGCTTGAGGACCGTCAATTATTATGTCCATGACTCCCCGCGAAATCGTCCACGAACTCAACCGCCATATCATCGGCCAGGACGATGCCAAGCGCGCCGTCGCGATTGCCCTGCGCAACCGCTGGCGCCGCATGCAGCTGCCTGAAGAGCTGCGTGTTGAAGTGACCCCGAAGAACATCCTGATGATCGGCCCGACCGGTGTCGGTAAAACCGAAATCGCCCGTCGTCTGGCGAAACTGGCCAACGCACCGTTCATCAAGGTCGAAGCGACCAAGTTCACCGAAGTCGGCTACGTCGGTCGTGACGTCGAATCGATCATCCGTGATCTGGCCGACGCCGCGATCAAGATGCTCCGCGAGCAGGAAATGACCCGCGTTCGCCACCGCGCCGAAGACGCTGCCGAGGATCGTATCCTCGACGCACTGCTGCCGCCGGCCCGCATGGGCTTCAGCAATGAAGAAGCGCCGAGCTCCGATTCCAACACCCGTCAGCTGTTCCGCAAGCGCCTGCGCGAAGGTCAGCTGGATGACAAGGAAATCGAGATCGAAGTCGCCGAAGTGGCCGGCATCGAGATCGCCACGCCGCCCGGCATGGAAGAGATGACCAACCAGTTGCAGTCGCTGTTCGCCAACATGGGCAAGGGCAAAAAGAAAGCGCGCAAGCTCAAGGTCAAAGAAGCGCTGAAGCTGGTGCGCGACGAAGAAGCCGGACGTCTGGTTAACGAAGAAGAGCTGAAGGCTAAGGCGCTGGAAGCCGTTGAACAGCACGGCATCGTGTTCATCGACGAAATCGACAAAGTCGCCAAGCGCGGTAACGTCGGTGGCGCTGATGTGTCCCGTGAAGGCGTACAGCGCGACCTGCTGCCGCTGATCGAAGGCTGCACCGTCAACACCAAACTGGGCATGGTCAAGACTGACCACATCCTGTTTATCGCCTCCGGTGCGTTCCACCTGAGCAAGCCGAGCGATCTGGTGCCTGAGTTGCAAGGTCGCCTGCCGATCCGCGTTGAACTCAAGGCCCTGAGCCCGTCGGACTTCGAACGCATCCTCAGCGAACCGCATGCCTCCCTGACCGAGCAATATTGCGCGCTGTTGAAAACCGAAGGCCTGAATATCCAGTTCCAGCCGGAAGGCATCAAGCGTCTGGCGGAGATCGCCTGGCAGGTCAACGAGAAAACCGAAAACATCGGTGCCCGTCGTCTGCACACGCTGCTTGAGCGTCTGCTCGAAGAGGTGTCGTTCAGTGCCGGCGATCTGGCCAGCACCCACGATGAGAAGCCGATTCTGATCGACGCCGAATACGTCAACAGCCACCTCGGTGAATTGGCGCAGAACGAAGACCTGTCCCGTTATATCCTGTAAGCCATACTTACAGCGGTAGCGGACCCTGTGGGAGCGAGCTTGCTCGCGAAGAGGCCGTGTCAGTCGACATCAATGTTGTCTGACACACCGCTTTCGCGAGCAAGCTCGCTCCCACATTTGCTCAAGGGTCGCCCACACTTCGGACGCCAGCCCATGACTCAAATCCCCACCGACATCAAACTGCACAAAGCCTCGAAGACCCTGACGCTCACCTACGCGTCCGGCGAGGAATACACCCTGCCCGCCGAATTCCTGCGCGTGCACTCCCCCTCCGCTGAAGTCCAGGGCCACGGCAAACCGATCCTGCAATTTGGCAAGATCAACGTCGGTCTGAGCAAGCTGGAACCGGCCGGTCACTACGCACTGAAACTGACCTTCGACGATGGTCACGACAGTGGCTTGTTCACCTGGGATTATCTCTACGAGCTGGGGCGACGTTATGACGCACTCTGGGCCGATTATCTGGCCGAGCTCAAAGCCGCCGGAAAAACCCGCGACCCGAGCGAGTCGATCGTCAAGCTGATGCTCTAGTCCGAGCCTTGCGCTCATTAGAGGGCATTTTCTAAATTCATCTGTTTGAATGCTCTGCTGTGTGGCCGAGGATCGGCCTGCTTGCGAAAAAAATTAAACTCGGGTAACCAATGGAGCTGGCAAGTTCCCTGCAGTGCTCTACGACTGTAAAGCAGCTATGCAGAATTAACGGTCACCCGAGCAGTAGTACCTGGCATTGGCTGTGGAACTGCACAGCAGAAAACCGGGTACTCGTCTCAGGACAATGGAGCGTCGTAGATGAGTAACAAGAATAACGATGACCTGAAGTACCAAGCCTCGGAAAACACCCTGGGGCTTAATCCCGTCGTTGGGCTACGCGGAAAGGATCTGCTGGCCTCTGCTCGTATGGTGCTGAAACAGGCCATCAAACAACCGATCCATAGCGTCAGGCACGTCACCCATTTCGGCCTCGAACTGAAGAACGTGCTGTTCGGCAAATCCGAACTGCAACCGGCAGGCGATGACCGTCGCTTCGCTGATCCTGCGTGGAGCCAGAACCCGCTCTACAAACGTTATCTGCAAACTTACCTGGCGTGGCGCAAGGAACTCCATGCCTGGATCGATGACAGCAGCCTCTCACCCAAAGACATCGCGCGCGGCCACTTTGTCATCAACCTGATGACTGAAGCCATGGCCCCGACCAACACGGCGGCCAACCCCGCAGCAGTCAAACGCTTCTTCGAAACCGGCGGCAAAAGCCTGCTCGACGGCCTCTCGCATCTGGCCAAGGATCTGGTGCACAACGGCGGCATGCCGAGTCAGGTCAACATGGGCGCGTTCGAGGTCGGCAAGAGCCTCGGCGTCACCGACGGCGCGGTGGTGTTTCGCAACGACGTGCTGGAGCTGATCCAGTACAAGCCGATCACCGAGCAAGTCCACGAGCGTCCATTGCTGGTGGTGCCGCCGCAGATCAACAAGTTCTACGTATTCGATTTGAGCCCGGACAAGAGTCTGGCGCGCTTTTGCCTGCGCAATAACGTGCAGACGTTCATTGTCAGCTGGCGCAACCCGACCAAGGCCCAGCGTGAGTGGGGCCTGTCGACATATATCGATGCGCTGAAAGAAGCGGTCGATGTGGTCACCGCGATCACCGGCAGCAAAGACGTGAACATGCTCGGCGCCTGCTCCGGCGGCATCACCTGCACCGCCCTGCTCGGCCACTACGCGGCGATCGGCGAGAAGAAGGTCAATGCCCTGACGCTGCTGGTCAGCGTGCTCGACACGACGCTGGACAGCGACGTCGCGCTGTTCGTCGACGAGCAGACCCTGGAGACCGCCAAGCGCCACTCGTATCAGGCCGGCGTGCTTGAAGGCAAAGACATGGCCAAGGTCTTCGCGTGGATGCGCCCCAATGATCTGATCTGGAACTACTGGGTCAACAACTACCTGCTCGGCAACGAGCCGCCGGTGTTCGACATCCTGTTCTGGAACAACGACACCACCCGCCTACCCGCCGCGTTCCATGGCGACCTGATCGAGATGTTCAAAAACAACCCACTGATTCGCCCCAATGCACTGGAAGTGTGCGGTACGCCGATCGACCTCAAGCAGGTCACCGCCGATATATTCTCGCTGGCCGGCACCAACGACCACATCACGCCGTGGAAGTCCTGCTACAAGTCGGCGCAGTTGTTCGGTGGCAAGGTGGAATTCGTGTTGTCGAGCAGCGGGCATATCCAGAGCATTCTGAACCCGCCGGGCAACCCGAAATCGCGCTACATGACCGGCGAGGAGATGGCCGCCAATGCCGATGAGTGGCAAGAGAACTCGACCAAGCACACCGATTCCTGGTGGCTGTACTGGCAGGCGTGGCAGGCCGAGCGCTCGGGCAACCTGAAAAAGGCCCCGCTGAAACTGGGCAACAAAGCGTACCCGGCGGGTGAAGCTTCGCCGGGCACTTATGTACATGAGCGGTAACTGACACCACCCCGTCATTGTGGGAGCGAGCCTGCTCGCGAAAGCGCTCATTCAATCAACATCGATGTTGGCTGACACGACGCCTTCGCGAGCAGGCTCGCTCCCACAGGGGGCGGGGTGTACTTGAAATCCACAGGGCCTGACGCATGCCGCAACCGTTCATATTCCGTACCGTCGATCTGGATGGTCAAACCCTCCGCACGGCGGTGCGCCCCGGCAAGCCTCACTTGACGCCCTTGCTGATTTTCAACGGCATTGGCGCCAACCTGGAGCTGGTATTTCCGTTTGTCGCGGCGCTGGACCCGGATCTGGAAGTGATCGCCTTTGACGTGCCCGGTGTCGGCGGCTCCTCGACGCCGAACCGGCCATATCGTTTTCCCGGTCTGGCCAAGCTGACGTCGCGCATGCTCGATTATCTCGACTACGGGCAGGTCAACGTCATCGGCGTGTCGTGGGGCGGCGCACTTGCGCAGCAGTTCGCCTACGACTACCCCGAGCGCTGCAAGAAACTGGTGCTGGCGGCGACCGCGGCCGGTGCCGTGATGGTGCCGGGCAAACCGAAAGTGCTGTGGATGATGGCCAGTCCGCGGCGCTACATTCAGCCGTCCCACGTGATCCGTATCGCCCCGCTGATCTATGGCGGCTCGTTCCGCCGCGACCCGACCCTGGCGGCCAGCCACGCGGCGAAAGTGCGTTCGGCGGGCAAGCTCGGTTATTACTGGCAACTGTTCGCCGGCCTCGGCTGGACCAGCATTCACTGGCTGCACAAGATCCATCAGCCGACGCTGGTGCTGGCCGGTGATGACGATCCGCTGATCCCGCTGATCAACATGCGCATGCTCGCCTGGCGCATTCCCAACGCGCAACTGCACATCATCGACGACGGCCACCTGTTCCTGATTACCCGTGCTGAAGCGGTGGCGCCGATCATCATGAAATTCCTCCAGGAGGAACGTCAGCGGGCGGTGATGCACCCGCATCCGACACCGCTCGGCGGCTAACCCCGGCGGCAGGCTTTATGCAGGCCTTTAGTAAAGAGTGCGCGGCAGGACGCCGCGCAGGCAGCAACCCGTAACAGCGTCTATGGTGTTCTGGTTCGGTGAGTTTGTTTTTGGCCTGAAGACGAAGGAGTGTTGAGTCATGCGCGACAAACCAGCGACGGGCGTAGTGCCCAGCCCCGCCGTGTTCATCAATGCACAAAGTGCGATCACCGGCCTGCGTGGCCGGGACCTGATCTCGACCTTGCGCAGCGTGGCAGCCCATGGCCTGCGTAACCCGATCCACAGTGCGAAGCATGCCTTGAAACTCGGCGGTCAATTGGGCCGCGTGCTGCTCGGCGAAACCCTGCACCCGACCAATCCGAACGACAGCCGTTTCGCTGATCCGGCGTGGAGCCTCAATCCGTTCTACCGGCGCAGCCTGCAGGCCTATCTGGCCTGGCAAAAACAGGTCAAAAGCTGGATCGACGAAAGCAACATGAGCGATGACGATCGCGCCCGCGCGCATTTCGCCTTCACCCTGCTCAACGACGCTGTGGCGCCGTCGAACACCTTGCTCAACCCGCTGGCGGTCAAGGAGCTGTTCAACTCCGGCGGGCACAGCCTGGTGCGCGGCCTCAGTCATTTGTTCGATGATCTGCTGCACAACGACGGCCTGCCACGTCAGGTGACCAAACAGGCTTTCGAGGTCGGCAAGACCGTGGCCACCACCACCGGCTCGGTGGTGTTTCGCAACGATTTGCTTGAGCTGATCCAGTATCGACCGATGAGCGAAAAGCAGTACGCCAAGCCGCTGCTGGTGGTGCCGCCGCAAATCAACAAGTACTACATTTTCGACCTCAGCCCACATAACAGCTTCGTCCAGTACGCACTGAAAAACGGCCTGCAGACCTTCATGATCAGTTGGCGCAACCCGGATGTACGCCATCGCGAATGGGGCCTGTCGACGTATGTCGAGGCGGTGGAAGAGGCGATGAACATCTGCCGGGCGATCACCGGCGCCCGCGAAGTCAACCTGATGGGCGCCTGCGCTGGCGGCCTGACCATCGCCGCCCTGCAAGGGCATTTGCAGGCCAAGCGGCAACTGCGCCGCGTCTCCAGTGCGACCTACCTGGTCAGCCTGCTCGACAGCCAGATCGAAACTCCGGCCACCCTCTTCGCTGATGAACAAACCCTCGAAGCCGCCAAACGCCGCTCGTACCAGAAAGGCGTGCTCGACGGGCGCGACATGGCCAAGGTCTTCGCCTGGATGCGCCCCAACGATTTGATCTGGAGCTACTTCGTCAACAATTACCTGCTGGGCAAAGAGCCGCCGGCCTTCGACATCCTCTACTGGAACAACGACAACACCCGTCTGCCAGCGGCATTTCACGGCGACCTGCTGGACTTCTTCAAGCACAACCCGCTGACCCATCCGGGCGGGCTGGAAGTGTGCGGCACGCCGATCGACCTGCAGAAAGTCACCGTGGACAGCTTCAGCGTCGCCGGCATGAACGACCACATCACGCCGTGGGATGCGGTGTATCGCTCAACCCTGCTGCTCGGTGGCGAGCGGCGTTTCGTGCTGTCCAACAGCGGCCACGTGCAGAGCATTCTCAACCCGCCGAGCAACCCGAAAGCTGCCTATATCGAGAACGGCAAGATGAGCAGCGACCCGCGTGCCTGGTACTACGATGGCAAACACGTCGATGGCAGTTGGTGGCCGCAGTGGCTGGAGTGGATTCAACAGCGCTCCGGCGCCCAGCACGAAACCACGTTTACCCTGGGCAACCCGAACTATCCACCGATGGAGGCAGCGCCCGGTACTTACGTGCGTGTGCGCTGACGCTTAACCGAACTTTTCTAAGAAGACTGGATGAAAACCCGCGACCGGATTCTCGAATGTGCTTTGCAACTGTTCAACGAAAAGGGCGAGCCGAACGTCTCCACCATGGAGGTGGCGAACGAAATGGGGATCAGCCCGGGCAACCTCTACTACCACTTCCACGGCAAGGAACCGCTGATTCTCGGCTTGTTCGAACGCTTCCAGAGTGAACTGGCGCCACTGCTCGATCCGCCCTCGGATGTGGAACTGGCGCCGGAAGATTACTGGCTGTTTTTGCATTTGATCGTCGAGCGGTTGGCGCAGTACCGCTTTCTGTTCCAGGACCTGTCGAACCTCGCCGGGCGCTTGCCAAAACTGGCCAAGGGCATTCGCCATTTGCTCAATGCACTGAAGCGCACACTGGCGTCGTTGCTCGCGCGGTTAAAGGCTTCGGGGCAACTGGTCAGTGATACGCAGGCGTTGGGGCAACTGGTGGAGCAGATCACCATGACGCTGCTGTTTTCGCTGGATTATCAGCGGATTCTGGATCGTGAGGGTGAGGTCAGGTTGGTGGTTTACCAGATCATGATGCTGGTAGCGCCGCATTTGCTACCGCCGGTGAAAGTCGCGACCGAAAGGATGGCTCTGCAATACCTTGAAGATCACGACTGAAATCAAAAGCCCCTCACCCTAGCCCTCCCGAAACGTCGGACCGCCCGGAGGGAGAGGGGACTGATTGGGGGATGCTGATGAGCTACACCGACCTGAAAGGGTTTTGTTGAATCCATAATCGACTCGATCGTTCAGGTCGACGTACGACGCAAGACACCTCGTTCGGCCCCCTCTCCCTCTGGGAGAGGGCTGGGGTGAGGGGCGGCCTTGAAATGCACAAACAAAAACGCCCGACCTTCACAGGCCGGGCGTTTTATTTTGCCCTGAAGAATCAGGACTGACTGGTTGGCGTCGACGGGGTCGATGCAGCAGTCGGGGTGGCCGCCGGAGTCGGTGCTGCGGCGGAATTCGACGCACTCACCGGAGCTACCGGAGCGGCAGGTTTGGCTGCAGCAGGTGCGGCCGGTTTCGACGCAGCGGCTTTCGGCGCGGCCGGTTTTTTCACTGCCGGTTTTTTCGCCGCAGCTGGTTTCGCTGCAGGCTTGGCAGCCGGTTTGGCGGCAGCAGTTTTCGCTGCTGGCTTGGCGGCGGGTTTCGCTGCAGTTTTGGCCGCAGATTTAGCTGCCGGCTTGGCAGCGGCTTTGGCGGCAACCGGTTTGGCTGCGGCTTTGGCTGCAGGCTTGGCGGCTGCGGTTTTCGCTGCTGGCTTGGCCGCGGCTTTAGCAGCAGGTTTAGCTGCCGCTTTGGCCAGTGGCTTGGCAGCCGACTTGGCTGCTGGTTTGGCCGCAGCCGTTTTCGCGGCCGGTTTTGCCGCAGCGGTTTTCGCCGCCACCGGTTGGGTTTTCAGACCGGTGAGTTTTTCGATCTGCTTGGTCAAGGTTTCCACCTTGCTATGCAGTGCTTTGACCTCATTGCGGCTCGGTACACCCAAGCGCGAGATTGCGCTGTTCAGGCGTTTGTCGAAAGCCCCTTCCAGCTCGTCCCATTTGCCCAGTGCGCGATCTTTCACGCCGCTGATGCGCGACTTGGCCGAAGAAGCGGAATCCTTGGCAGCGTCGACTTTTTTGCCGACTGCGGATTTGGTGAGCTTCTCGGCTTTCTCGCCGTCTTTGACCAATGTATCGAAGAGCTTGCTGCCGTCAGTGTCGATCTTCGAGTACACGCCTAAACCAGCCAGCCAGATTTTGCGGGAGTAGTCTTCGACTTTCCCGATCCACGAGCTGCCTTCTTTATCGGTGTTCTTTTTACCAGCCATCCCGTTCTCCTTAAGATTTACGCGCGACGCGTTCGAGCAATGCCGTCAGCTCATCGAGCTTAGCAGAGAGTGTCTCAACGTCATGTTTAGACGGAATGCCGATACGATTCAAGGCGCTTGCTACACGGGAGTCGAACGCCTTCTCGACCTTGTCGAGCTGAACTTCGACACGACCTTTGAACGAGCTGACTTCGCTCTTGGCTTCATCGATCTCGGCGTTGGCCGCTTCGAGTTTTTCGGTGACGGCTTTTTTGCCTTTCTTTTCAACAGTTTGACCAGCCTTGATCAGCTCTTGAAAGTAGTCGCTGCCCTCTTGGCCGACCTTGGCGTAGGCACCCAGGCCTGCCAGCCAGATCTTGCGGGCATAGGATTTGACGTCGCTCAGAGCAGAAGTCGAAGCGTCGATTTTTTTCTTCAAAATGACTTTGGCCATGGTGCACCTCACGCGCAGAAGGTTTGAGGAACTGCCCGCGAAAGTGTCGGGCTCAGGCACAAAGTAAGGAGATAAATTAGAAACGGCACCCTAACAACTGACATAAAAGCTTGGGTGCAGCGCAAAAAAATGTAGGAGTGAGCCTGCTCGCGATAGCGGTCTTTCAATCAAATTTCTGGTGACTGACAGACCGCTATCGCGAGCAGGCTCACTCCTACAGGGGACCGTATTTCAGACCAACGCTTTATCGAGGGCCTTCTCGATCTCGGCTTTGATCATGCCGCTCATGGCCGACATCATGATGCCCAACTCCACATCGACCTTGATCGAATCGTCCGCCACATGCACCGCGCCTTTCACGCCCGAGCGCTTGAGGTTCAGGGTATCGCCGGACCATTGCGGCTCCAGGCCATATTGATCGGAGAGTTTTTGCGCCAGCTTGTCGGCCTTCTCGCGGGCGGCTTCCTTACCCAGGTTGTGGGCACGCTCAACAGTGATTTTGGCCATTGCATGACTCCTGATTTAAAAAGATGTGTCGGTAAATCTTGACCGCCGCTGCGGCAAATCGTCCCGAGGGTTGCCCATCTTACCTTTAGCCATTCCAAGACAAAGCATGGCTTGGGGATTAGAATGTCGCGCATTCTCTTTTGGTGACAGCGATATGACTGATCAGCGCAAAGGCAGCGATGCCGAACCCACCACTCACTTCGGCTTCAAAAACGTTCCGGAAAGCCAGAAAGCGGAAAAAGTCGCTGAAGTTTTCCACTCGGTAGCCGCGAAATACGACTTGATGAACGACCTTCTGTCGGGCGGCATGCACCGCCTGTGGAAGCGTTTCGCGATCGAACTGTCGGGCGTACGCAGCGGTAACCGCGTGCTGGACATCGCCGGCGGTACCGGTGACCTGACCAAAAAATTCTCGCACCTGGTCGGCCCGACCGGTCAGGTGGTATTGGCCGACATCAACGAATCGATGCTCAAGGTCGGCCGTGACCGCCTGCTCGATCTGGGTGTCGCCGGCAACGTCGAATTCGTTCAGGCGGACGCGGAAAAACTGCCGTTCCCGGACAACCACTTCGACTGCGTGACCATCGCTTTCGGCCTGCGCAACGTGACGCACAAAGAAGACGCGCTGCGCTCGATGCTGCGTGTACTCAAGCCCGGCGGTCGTCTGCTGGTGCTGGAATTCTCCAAACCGACCAACGCGCTGATGTCGAAAGCCTACGACGCTTATTCGTTCGCCTTCATGCCGCTGATGGGCAAGCTGATCACCAACGACTCGGAAAGCTATCGCTACCTGGCCGAATCGATCCGCATGCATCCGAATCAGGAAACCCTGAAGTCGATGATGGTCGACGCCGGTTTCGACCGCGTGACCTATCACAACATGACCGCAGGCATCGTCGCCCTGCACCGTGGCATCAAGCCCTGATGTTGCTCACCGGGCTGCTCGCCAGCGTTGAACTCGGCCTCAACCGGGTGCTGCGTCTCGACAGCACGGCGCTGCCGCGGCTGGCGCATTTGACCGGCAAGGTGATTGCCGTCGACTGCCGCAGCCCGGCGCTGCAACTGTTCATCCTGCCGAGTGACGAAGGTCTGATGCTGGCCTCGCATTGGGGAACCGGTGTCGACTGCACCTTGCGTGCGCCGGCCTCGAGCCTGATCAAACTGGCCGTGAGCAAAGACAAGACCGCAGTGCTGCATGCCCCGGAAGTCGAGCTCGATGGCGACAGCGGCGTGCTGCTGGAGCTGGCCGGTGTGCTGCAAGACCTTGAGCTGGACTGGGAGTACGAACTCTCGCGCTGGCTCGGCCCGGTCGCCACGCAACTGGTCGGTGGCCATCTGCGCAGCCGCGCACGCTGGTATCAACAAGGATTTGCCAGCCTCAACCAGAACCTCGCCGAATACCTCGCCGAAGAATCGCGCACCCTCGTCGGACAGCGCGAAGCCGAAGCGCGATTCAGCGAACTGGACCGGATCAAACTTGATCTGGAACGTCTCGAGGCGCGTTTCGAGCGCCTTTCCCGATCCCTCGACCCAAGCGATAACGCATGAAGCTGCTTGCCGTCCGCCGTCTGTTGCGCATCCAGCGCGTCGTGATCCGCTACCGCCTCGATGACCTGCTGTTCGATCTGCCGTTGCCGTGGTTCCTTCTGGCGCTGCGCTATGTGCTGCCGTGGCGCTGGTTCCCGCGCAAGCCGCTGGACCTGAGCCGGGGCGCGCGTCTGCGCCTGGCGTTGCAGGATCTCGGGCCGATTTTCATCAAGTTCGGGCAGATTCTTTCGACCCGCCGCGACCTGCTGCCGGAAGACATCGCCGATGAGCTGATGCTGTTGCAGGACCGCGTGCCGCCGTTCGACTCGCAGCTGTCGATCAAGCTGATCGAAGAACAGCTCGGCAAGAAGATCAGCGACGTGTTCAGCCGTTTCGACGTCGAACCGCTGGCCTCGGCCTCGGTGGCGCAGGTGCATGCCGCGCAGTTGAAAACCGGCGAAGAAGTCGTGGTCAAAGTGATCCGCCCGGGCCTGAAGCCGATCATTGCGCAGGATCTGGCGTGGCTGTTCATCCTCGCCCGTGCTGCCGAAAAACTCTCCGCCGATGCGCGTCTGCTGCACCCGGTCGATGTGGTCCAGGACTACGAAAAAACCATCTACGACGAATTGGATCTGCTGCGCGAAGCGGCCAACGCCAGCCAGTTGAAGCGTAACTTCGAAGGTTCGCCGCTGCTCTACGTGCCGCAAGTCTATTGGGACTGGTGCCGGCCGAAAGTGCTGGTGATGGAGCGCATCTACGGCATTCAGGTCACCGATCTGGCGACACTTGCCGATCAGCGCACCGACATGAAAATGCTTGCCGAACGCGGTGTGGAAATCTTCTTCACCCAAGTGTTCCGCGACAGTTTCTTCCACGCCGACATGCACCCGGGCAACATCTTCGTCAGCACCGTCAATCCTTGGAGTCCGCAGTACATCGCGATCGACTGCGGCATCGTCGGCAGCCTGACCCCGGAAGACCAGGATTATCTGGCGCGCAACCTGTTCGCCTTCTTCAAGCGTGACTACCGCCGTGTGGCGCAACTGCACATCGATTCGGGCTGGGTGCCGGCGGAAACCAAACTCAACGAATTCGAAGCGGCGATCCGTACGGTGTGCGAACCGATCTTCGAAAAACCGTTAAAAGATATTTCATTTGGCCAGGTGCTGATGCGCCTGTTCCAGACCGCACGGCGCTTCAACATGGAAGTGCAGCCGCAACTGGTGCTGCTGCAAAAGACCCTGTTGAACATCGAAGGCCTCGGTCGTCAGTTGTATCCGGATCTGGATCTGTGGAACACCGCGCAGCCATTCCTCGAGCGCTGGATGCGCGAGCGCGTCAGCCCGAAAGCCTTGCTCGGCAACGTGCAGAGCCAGTTCGAACAACTGCCGCACCTGGCCAACATGGCCCGTGATCTGCTCGAACGCATGTCGCAGCCGCACGCCTACGATCCACCGCCGCCATGGCATAAACGCAAGGACGACTGGTTCCTGCGCCTGCTCGGTTGCGCGCATCTGGCCGGCGGGGTGATCCTCGCCATCGGTGGCCCGCTTAACGAGTTGGGGCATTGGCCTGCGGGAATCATGGTGGCAGTCGGCTTGTATCTGGTCGTTCGCCGATAGCCAGTTTCGTGATCGGCTGGCACACTGTTTCAATGCCTGAACCCGACTATTGAAGTGTGGGGTTCGCTGTCGGAGTCGAAGATGAAAAACTGGCTGGACGAGATCAAATGGGACGCTGATGGCCTGGTGCCGGCGATTGCCCAGGATCACAAGACCGGACGCGTGCTGATGATGGCCTGGATGAACCGCGAAGCGCTCGAACTGACCGCTGCGGAAAACCGTGCAATCTACTGGTCACGTTCCCGTGGCAAGCTGTGGCGCAAGGGCGAAGAGTCCGGCCATGTACAGACCTTGCATGAGATGCGTCTGGACTGTGACGCCGACGTGATCATCCTGATGGTTGAACAGATCGGCGACATCGCTTGCCATACCGGCCGTCAAAGCTGCTTTTACCGTGTCTTCGAAAACGGCGACTGGAAGACAGTCGACCCAGTCCTGAAAGACCCGCACGCCATCTATTCCGCAGGACACAAACATGAGTGACACCCTGACCCGCCTCGCTCAGGTGCTTGAAGAGCGCAAGGGCGCCGCTGCCGACAGCTCCTATGTAGCTAGTCTGTATCACAAGGGCCTGAACAAGATTCTGGAGAAAGTCGGCGAAGAGTCGGTCGAAACCATTATTGCCGCGAAGGACGCCGCCATCAGCGGCGACTGCAGCGACGTGATCTACGAGACCGCCGACCTGTGGTTCCACAGCATGGTCATGCTCGCCCAACTGGGGCAGCATCCACAGGCCGTGCTGGATGAACTGGATCGTCGCTTCGGCCTGTCCGGACACGTCGAGAAAGCCTCGCGTCCGTCCGCCTGAACAATTTTTAGAGAGGAACAGCAACATGGGCATTTTTGACTGGAAACACTGGATCGTCATTCTGGTTGTCGTGGTGCTGGTGTTCGGCACCAAGAAACTGAAAAACCTCGGCACCGACGTTGGCGAGTCGATCAAGGGCTTCCGCAAAGCCATGAACGACGACGAAAAACCGGCCGCTGATCCAACCGTGACGCCTGCGCAACCGGTGCCACCGGTGCAGCCGCAAGCCACCGCTCAGGCCAATCCGCCGCACACCATCGACGTGCAGGCGCAAAAAGTCGAAGAGCCGATCCGCAAAGACGTGTGAGCACTGACTAATGTTTGGTATCAGCTTCTGTGAACTGCTGCTCGTCGGCCTCGTCGCCCTGCTGGTGCTGGGCCCCGAGCGTCTGCCGGGCGCTGCGCGCACCGCTGGCCTGTGGGTCGGACGGCTGAAGCGCAGCTTCAACGCGATCAAACAGGAAGTTGAACGTGAAATCGGTGCCGACGAGATCCGTCGGCAACTGCACAACGAGCACATTCTGTCGCTGGAGCAGGAAGCGCGGAAGATTTTCAATCCGGTCCAGCAAGAGCCGGCGCCGGTTGAAGTTGAACATGTCGGGCAGCAGACGATTCATGCGCCAGCTGCACCCGTTGCGCCAGCACCGACACCTGCATCTGCATCTGCACCTGCACCTGCACCTGCACCTGCACCTACTGCCGTTGTAGCGCCGACAGAACCGGTGGCCGCAGAAACTTCGGTTGAACACGTGTCCCCAACCGCCGCGCCGATCACACCAGCGCCTCACGACCCAACATTGCCGCCGCGAGCCCCATGAGCGATCTCCCCGAAAACGACCAGCACATGCCGCTGGTTTCGCACCTCACCGAGTTGCGCACCCGCCTGCTGCGTTGTGTGGCGGCGATCTTCATCATCTTCGCCGGGCTGTTTGCGTTCACCCAGCAGATCTATACCTTTGTCTCGACCCCGCTGCGCCAGTACCTGCCGGTCGGCGCGACGATGATCGCCACCGACGTGTCGTCGCCGTTCCTGACGCCGCTGAAGCTGACGATGATGGTTTCGCTGTTCCTCGCGATCCCGGTGATCCTGCATCAGATCTGGGGCTTTATCGCGCCGGGCCTGTACAAACACGAGAAGCGCATTGCGGTGCCGCTGCTGGTCTCCAGCATTCTGCTGTTCTACACCGGCATGGCGTTCGCCTATTACTTCGTGTTCCCGCTGATCTTCAAGTTCTTCGCTGCCGCCACCCCGGCCGGAGTGGAAATGATGACCGACATCGCCAGTTACCTCGATTTCGTCATGACGCTGTTCTTCGCCTTCGGCGTGGCGTTCGAGATCCCGGTGGCTGTGGTGCTGCTGGTGTGGATCGGCGTGGTCGACGTCAAATACCTGAAGAAAATCCGCCCTTACGTGATCATCGGCTGCTTCGTGGTCGGCATGATCCTGACGCCGCCGGATATCTTCTCGCAGACTCTGCTGGCCGTGCCGATGTGGATGTTGTTTGAAATCGGCATTCTGTTCGGTGGTTTGATCAGCAAGCGCGAACGTCCGGAAGAGAACCCGGCCGACGACCACAACGACCAGCCGCCAGCGACCCAGGCATGAACCTGCTGTTGCTCGAAGAGGCCGATTTCATTGCGGCCGACCGCGTGGTGCTGCGTGATCGCCGCTTGACCCACATGCAGGAAGTCCACCGCTCGGAAGTCGGTGACAGCCTGCGCGTTGGCCGTATCAACGGGCTGATGGGTTCGGCTGAGCTGCTGCGCCTCGAAGCAGGTGAAGCCGAGCTGCGCGTCAGCCTCGATCAGCCACCACCAGCCAAGCTGCCGCTGACCTTGGTACTCGCTCTGCCACGCCCGAAGATGCTCCGTCGGGTGTTTCAGACCGTGGCGACCATGGGCGTGTCAAAGGTGATCCTGGTCAACAGCTATCGGGTCGAGAAGAGTTTTTGGCAGACGCCGTTTCTGGAACCTGAAGCGATTCGTGAGCAACTGATCCTCGGCCTCGAACAGGCCCGCGACACCGTGCTGCCGGAAATCATCATCGAAAAACGCTTCAAGCCTTTCGTGGAAGACCGGTTGCCGGCGATCACCGACGGTACCCTCGGTCTGGTCGGCCACCCCGGCAACTATCCGCCGTGCCCACGCGCCTTGAGCGAACCGGTGACGTTGGCCATCGGCCCCGAAGGTGGCTGGATTCCTTACGAAATCGACCTGCTGGCCAAGTCCGGTCTGCAACCGGTGCAACTGGGCGAGCGCATCCTGCGCGTCGAAACCGCCGTCACCGCCCTGCTCGCCCGGCTCTTCTGATTCTGCGCATCGGATAAATGGTGTTACAGATTGCCATCACCCGGCCGATAACCTCTCCATAAGTCCAATTAGTGGTCGGGGAGTCGTCGCATGTACCGTTGGTTAGCCGAGAGTCTTGGAAACGTCAGCGTCAAACGCAAGCTGGGAATCGGTTTCGGCCTGGTGCTGTTGCTGACGCTGTTGATCACCTTCACCGGCTGGACCGGCATGAGCGGTATTATCAGCCGCGGTGACAAGCTCGGTTTTATCTCCAGCCTCAACGAACTGACCAAAGACCTGCGCCTCGCGCGTCTGGACTACGAAGCGCGCCGTGGCGAACAAGGTCCGGGCGTGGTCAACGACCTGCTCGGCAAACTCGACAGCGGCCTGCAAACCGCGCGCAGCCTGATTGAACAGCCGTCCGACGCGGCGATGGTCGATCAACAACTGGCCGCCGTTGCCGAATACAAACGCGCTTTTGCCGACATGACCCAAGCCACCGTGCAGCGCGAAGACGCCCGCAGCAAGCTCGGCGCCAGTGCCGACAATGCCGTGGCGAAAGTCGCGGAAGTGGAAAAATCCATGCTGGCGGGTGACAGCGTCGCGCAATTCAACAGCGTGATCGAGCTGAGCAAACTGCTGCAGCAAGCACGCTATCAAGTACGCGGCTACACCTACAGCGGCAAGGCCGAAGCCGAGCAACCGGCGCTCGACGCCATCGACAACGCCCTGAAAAACCTCGACAGCCTGCCGGCCAAATTGCCGGAGCAGCACATCGCCAACCTGCAACAGGCTACCGCCTCGATCAAAGCCTATCGCGCGGCCGTTGCGCAGTTCCGCGACTCGCAGGTCAACAACGCCAAGGCCGCCGCGCGCATGTCGACGCAGGGCGACATCCTTATCGACGTCAGCAAGAAACTCACTGAATCGCAGACCATCGTTCGTGATACCGATGCCGCCCACGCCAAGAACATGCTGATCATCGCCACCTTGCTCGCCGTGGCTTTCGGCTTGCTTGCCGCCTGGGCAATCACCCGCCAGATCATCATCCCGCTGAACCAGACCCTGAAAGTCGCCGAGCGCGTGGCTGCGGGCGACCTGACCCACAACCTGGTTTCCCTGCGTCGCGACGAATTGGGCCAACTACAACGTTCGATGCAGAGCATGACCCAAGGCCTGCGTGAACTGGTCGGCGGGATCAGCGATGGCGTTACCCAGATCGCCAGCGCCGCTGAAGAACTCTCGGCGGTGACCGAGCAGACCAGCGCCGGGGTCAACAACCAGAAAATCGAGACCGATCAGGTTGCCACGGCCATGAACGAAATGGCCGCCACCGTGCAGGAAGTCGCGCGTAATGCCGAAGAAGCTTCCGAGGCCGCCGTCGCAGCCGACCAACAGGCTCGCGAAGGCGACAAAGTGGTGGGCGAAGCGATCGCGCAGATCGAGCGGCTGGCCGCTGAAGTCGGTCACTCGACCGAAGCCATGGGTGAACTGAAGCGCGAAAGCGACAAGATCGGCAGCGTCCTCGACGTGATCAAGTCGGTAGCGCAACAAACCAACCTGCTGGCCCTCAACGCCGCCATCGAAGCCGCGCGTGCCGGTGAAGCCGGACGTGGTTTCGCGGTAGTTGCCGACGAGGTGCGCAGCCTCGCCCAGCGCACGCAAAAATCCACCGAAGAGATCGAAGAGCTGATCGTCGGCCTGCAAAACGGCACCCAGCAAGTGGCGACGATCATGGACAACAGCCGCAACCTCACCGACAGCAGCGTTGAGCTGACCCGTCGCGCGGGCGGTTCGCTGGAAAGCATCACCCGTACCGTGTCGGCGATTCAGGCGATGAACCAGCAGATTGCGGCAGCGGCCGAGCAACAGAGCGCGGTGGCGGAAGAGATCAACCGTAGCGTGCTGAATGTGCGGGACGTGTCGGATCAGACATCGGCGGCGAGTGAAGAGACGGCGGCGTCCAGCGTTGAGCTGGCGCGGCTGGGGACGCATCTGCAGATGCTGGTGGGGCGGTTCAAGGTTTGAGGTGATCCGAAAACCTCGATTCATTCAGAATCGAGGTGATGCCTTCGCGAGCAAGCTCGCTCCCACAGGATTTGTGTCGATCACAAAGGTTGTATTCGACCCATTCACTGTGGGAGCGAGCCTGGCGCTGAAATTACAGAACCTGACGCAAGAAGGCCTGCGCGCGCGGATCCTTCGGTGCATCGAAGAACTCCGCCGGCGCGGCATCTTCCAGCAACTTGCCGTGATCGAAAAACAACACCCGATCCGCCACTTCCCGGGCAAAGCCCATTTCGTGGGTCACGCAGACCATGGTCATGCCTTCCACGGCCAGGTTCTTCATCACGTCCAGCACCTCGCCGACCATTTCCGGGTCGAGCGCCGAGGTCGGCTCATCGAACAGCATGACCTTCGGCTCCATCGCCAGCGCCCGGGCAATCGCCACGCGCTGTTGCTGACCACCGGACAGGCGTGACGGAAATTCGTTGGCCTTCTGCGCAATCCCGACCTTTTGCAGCAACTCCATCGCCTTGGCTTCGCGCTCTTGCTTGCCGCGCTTGCGCACGACTTTCTGCGCCAGACAGAGGTTTTCCAGCACCGTCATGTGCGGGAACAGGTTGAAATGCTGGAACACCATGCCGACTTCACGGCGGTAGGCGTTGACGTCGGTTTTCGGATCGGCCAGTTGCAGGCCGTCGATGCTCACCGAGCCGGAATCGAATTCTTCCAGGCCATTGAGGCAGCGCAGGAAGGTCGACTTGCCGGAACCCGACGGGCCGATCACCACCAGCACTTCGCCTTTGGCGACCGTGGTGCTGACGTTATCCACCGCGCGCACTACTTGCCCACGGGTGTCGAAGACTTTTACCAGATCGCGGACTTCAATCACTTTGCGCGAGCCTCCGCTCAAGCCGGCTGGCGATTTTCGACAGCGGCAGGTTGATCAACAGGTACAGACCGGCGACGCAGAATAGAATCTCGAACGGCGAGAACGAGGTGGTGATGACCTCACGGCCGCTTTTTAGCAGTTCGGTGATGGCGATCACCGACACCAGCGAGGTGTCCTTGACCAGACTGATGAATTGCCCGGCCAGCGGTGGCAGCACGCGTTTGAACGCTTGCGGCAACACCACGTGACGCATCGATTGACCGGCACTCAGACCGAGCGAGCGCGCCGCTTCGTTCTGGCCACGGGCAATCGATTGCACGCCGGAGCGGATGATCTCCGCCACGTAGGCGCCAGTGAACAGCGACAGCGCGGCGATCCCGGCGAACTCGCGGGACAGGTTCATCACCGTGCCGATGAAGAAGTAGAAAATGAAGATCTGCACCAGCAACGGCGTACCGCGCACCAATTCGACGTAGATCGTCGAGAGGTCGCGCAGGGTCGGGTTGTTCGACAGTCGGCAGAGGCCGGTGACCAGACCGATCAGCAAACCCAGGACACCGGAAACCACTGACAGCCAAAGCGTGGTCCACAGCCCCCACAACAGCGGGCCTGCCGCCCAATGCCGAGTCACGCCCACGACGTCACCTTCGGCGACATCATCGCCCTGAGCGAATTGCAGGCTGTTCTCGTCGACGGTCAGGTGCTGCTCATCACCGGCGTCGTTGCGCAGGGTGACTTGCGCGCTGCTGCCCTTGCGCACCAGTTCGGTGACGGTGGAAATGTCGGTGGCACGCTGGGTTTCCTCGGCCTGATAGGCGAAGTACTGCGGCACGCGATTCCAGCGCCATTCGTAGGACATCAGCGACGTCGCGTAATACAACGCGCCCGTGAGGCCGACCAGCACCAGCACGGTGAGGACGTGCCAGGGCCATTGGGCTTTTTTCTGTTTCATTGCAGGTTCCGGATTTTGTGTTGCTCTGGAGGGCCCCTTCGCGAGCAAGCTCGCTCCCACATTGGAATGCATTCCTCTGTGGGAGCGAGCTTGCTCGCGAATGGGGCGACTCGGTCTATCTGACCGGGCTTATTCCATGTCCTTGAGCCACTCGGTGCTCTTGAACCACTTGTCATGGATACGATCGTAGGTGCCGTCTTCGTGGATCTGGTGCAGGAAGTTGTTGATGAAGTTGAGGCTGTCGTAATCGCCCTTCCTCAGACCGAAGGCCAAAGGCTCGTAGGTGAATGGCTTGTCGAGGAACACCAGTTTGCCGGCGCCGACCTTGGTCACCGCAACGACGTTGTACGGCGCGTCGTAGATGAAGGCGTCAGCCTTGCCGTTGACCACGTCGAGCACGGCTTCCTGCTCGTTGTCGTAGCCGTGGTACTTGGCTTTGGAGATGAGCTTCTTGGCGACCATTTCACCGGTGGTGCCAAGCTTGGAGGTGATGCGGTAGTCGGCGCTGTTCAGGTCTTTGTACGACTTGATGGTGCCTTCCAGCTCCTTGCGGATCAGCAGGGTCTGGCCTACAACGATGAACGGTTCGCTGAAGTTCAGGCGCAGGTTGCGTTCCTGAGTCAGGGTCATGCCGCTGCCGATCATGTCGAACTTGTCGGTCATCAGCGCCGGGATGATGCCGTCGTAACCGGTGGAAACCAGTTCCAGCTTGACGCCCATGGCCTTGGACATGGCTTTGAGGATGTCGACTTCGAAACCGATGATTTCGCCGCGCTTGTTGGTCATTTCGAACGGCATGTAGGTCGGATCCATGCCGACTTTCAACGTGCCGCGCTTGACCGCGTCATCGATTGCGCCAGCCTGCGCCGCATTGACTGCAACCAGTGCCGTGACGCCGACCAGCAGCATCGACAGATACTTCTTCATCTTCAAGTCCCCAAAACCATTGCGTTTGCGGCGCGAAAACCAACAGTGACGGGCAAAAAAGCCCGGGTGCGCCAATTCGGGGACGGATGCTAACGCACTCGTTTTTTTGCACAAGGTTTAATGGACGATTTGTTTAACAATCAAGAGCTACCCCCTCACCCCAGCCCTCTCCCCGAGGGAGAGGGGGCCGATCGGGGGATGCTTCAGAGGTACGCCGACCTGAATCGGATTTGCCGAATCCATAATCGACTCGATGCTTCAGGTCGACGGATAGCGCCAGACACCTCGGTCGGCCCCCTCTCCCTCTGGGAGAGGGCTGGGGTGAGGGGATTTCGGCGGCCATAAAAAAACCCCGCTGAATCAGCGGGGTTTTTTCATCAGGCCGGCTGAGCCTGCTGGCTAACCGGTTGCAACGGCAGCAACGGCGCATGCGGATCGGCCTTCACCGAAGCGCGCCACGCATCCAGCCACTCGGCATGACCTTCGGCCCAGACCTGCTCATGCAGACGCGCCAGCGCCACAGGGTCGCTAAGCAATTGCAGGCGATCATGGTTGTTCAGCCCGGCTGGGCCAACCTTGATCGCGTGGCGCACACGCTCCTGACGCAACCACTCGATCGGCTCGGCCTGACCATGACGGGAAGTCGCCAGCGAGCACGCCAAAGCGTTCTGCTGAGGATCGACCACCGCGCGGACGAAGCCGTCGTTGAGGGCGTGGTAACGGTTTTCGTGGGTGTACTGGTCGGTTGCCAGCAGCGCCTGCGGCGGATTGTATTCCTCAGGGATGAGGAACAGGCTCTCGTCACGAGACTTCAGGCCCAGACCGACACGGCTGGAGATCACCGACACCGGGATCGACAGCATCAGCGAACCGACGATCGGCACCAGCCACCAGAGAAAGCTCGGGTTCAGCCAGATCACCAGCAGCGCCCAGCAGAAACCCAGCAGGGTCTGCGGACCGTGGCGTTTGACCGCTTCGCTCCAAGGCGTCGAGTCGTCGTCACGTTGCGGCGAATTCCAGGTCGCGGCCCAGCCGAGGAACGCGGCGAGGACGAAACGGGTGTGGAAAATCATCCGCACCGGCGCCAGCAGCATGGAGAACAGCATCTCCAGCAGCATCGACAAGGTCACCTTGAACTTGCCGCCGAACTCTTTCGCGCCCTTGGCCCAGATCAGAATGATGCTCAACAGTTTCGGCAGGAACAGCAGCACGATGGTCGTCGAGAACAGCGCGATCGCCTTGTCCGGGTGCCATTGTGGCCACAGCGGATAGAGCTGTCGCGGTTCGAGGAAGTACTGCGGCTCCATCAGCGTGTTCACCGCCAACAGCGCGGTCGACAACACCAGAAAGAAGAACCACAACGGCGCCGACAGGTACGACATTACGCCCGTCAGGAACACCGCACGGTGCACCGGGTGCATGCCTTTAACCAGGAACAGCCGGAAGTTCATCAGGTTACCGTGGCACCAGCGACGGTCACGCTTGAGTTCGTCGAGCAGGTTTGGCGGCAGTTCTTCGTAGCTGCCCGGCAGGTCGTAGGCAATCCACACGCCCCAACCGGCACGGCGCATCAGCGCGGCCTCAACAAAGTCGTGAGACAGGATCGCACCGGAGAACGCACCTTTACCCGGCAACGGCGCCAGGGCGCAGTGGTCGATAAACGGCTTCATGCGGATGATCGCGTTGTGACCCCAGTAATGGGATTCACCCAACTGCCAGAAGTGCAGACCGGCGGTAAACAGCGGGCCGTAAACGCGGGTGGCGAACTGCTGCATGCGCGCATACAGGGTGTCCATGCCCGACGCACGCGGCGCGGTCTGGATGATCCCGGCGTCCGGCGTGGCTTCCATCAAGCGCACCAGACTGGTCAGGCACTCGCCGCTCATCACCGAGTCAGCGTCGAGCACGACCATGTACTTATAGTCACCGCCCCAGCGACGGCAGAAGTCGTCAAGGTTGCCGCTCTTGCGTTTCACACGACGGCGACGACGGCGATAGAAGATCTTGCCGAAGCCTTTGGCTTCGCGGCAGACATCCAGCCAGGCCTGTTGCTCGGCGACACAGATGTCGGTGTCGTTACTGTCGCTGAGAACGAAGAAGTCGAAGCGGTCCAGATCACCGGTGGCAGCGACCGACTCGAACGTCGCCCGCAAACCGGCGAACACACGCGGCACGTCTTCGTTGCAGATCGGCATGACCAGCGCGGTACGCGCGTCTTTGGCAATCGGCTCGTTACCGGCGCTTTTGCCGGAGATACGATATTTATCGTGACCGGTGAGCAACTCGAGGAAGCCCATCAACGCGGTCCAGAAACCCGCCGATACCCAGCAGAACAGAATCCCGAACAGAATCAGGATGCTGGTTTGCAGCGCATACGGCAGCACTTGCGTAGCGGTTTGCAGCAGCGGCTGGTGCAGGACTTCTTCGAGGTCGACGAACGACCAGCCCTGGTACGGCATGATGCCTTTCATGTACCAGCCGGCGACGATGGTCTGGCCAAGCATCAGCAGCAACAGAATGTAGCGACGGATCGAACCGACGGTGCGCCAGCGCGCGGCCGGCAGGACGTTTTCGTCCTTTGGCGGCTGCGGCGGATTGGTGCGACCGGTCATACGGCGCCAGCCACGCACCAGAATATTGGTGCGCCACGGCTCCGGCACGACCTTGGTCCGACGGATCGGCGGCGTTGCCTTCATGCTGACGCGACCGCTGGCGTCGAGCACCAGCATCTCCGCGTCTTCAAGCTCTTCGGCGGTGCTGAGGATCAGGCGCTTGCCCACCGAAGCCTGGGCGGCCTCGGCAGGTGCGTCGAACGTTGAAGACGACAGGCGTTCATGCAGCTCGCTGAACGACTGGCAGCCCGCGAGTTCCGCGCGCTGCTCGTCGGTCATCGGCAGATGCGCCAGATACTCGGACAGAGTCTCTGGCTGTACTTGAGAGTTACTCATCGGCAGGCAACTGATAGCTCCAGGTCTCGGTCAGGACTTCTTCAGTCGGTGCCGATTCCGGTGTGGCTGGGGCCGCGTCCGCAGCGGCTGGCTGCTTGGCGTCTTTATTAGCCTTGTCCTTGGCATCTGCAGCTGGCTTGGCGTCGGCCTGTTTGGCCTCGGCGGCCTTGGCTTCCTTGTCGAGTTTCTCTTGTTGCTTGGCGGCAACCTTGTCGGCCTTGGCGACGGACGAGTTGGACGCCGGCACCGATTTCGCCAGATCAGCAGTCACGACTGGCTGAACCAGGGCGGCACGCATCTCGGTCGACTTGCTCGCGTCCTTGATCTTCATGCGCAAGGTCAAACGCCAGCCCTTGGTTTCCGGGTTGTAGCGCACGCTGTTCTCGACCAGCTCGGCGTTGTCGCCGACGCTGACCTGACTGCGTACGTCAGCATCCGGAGTCAGTGCAGCCAGCGACGGACCTTCGAAGTCGACCAGGTAGGCAACGCTGCCATCCGGCTGACGGATCAGGTTCGATTGCTTGACGTCACCGGTCGAACGCAGAGTCTGCGAAACCCAGGCGCTGTCCGGCGCATGAATCGCCGCTTCGTCCATGGTCCAGTGCATGCGGTAGGCGAAGTCCAGCGGCTGACCCGGCTCCGGCATTTTTTCCGGGCTCCAGAACGCAACGATGTTGTCGTTGGTTTCGTCGGCGGTCGGAATTTCTACCAGATCAACGGTGCCTTTGCCCCACTCGCCCTTCGGCTCGATCCAGGCGCTTGGGCGCTTGTCGTAGCGATCGTCGAGGTCTTCGTAGTGACTGAAGTCGCGGCCACGCTGCAGCAGACCGAAACCACGCGGGTTCTCGACGCTGAAGTTGCTCACGGCCAGATGTTTCGGGTTGTTCAACGGACGCCAGATCCACTCGCCGTTGCCGGCATGGATCGACAGACCGCTGGAGTCGTGCAGTTCACGACGGTAGTTGAGGACTTTCGACGGCTGGTTGGCACCGAACAGGAACATGCTGGTCAGCGGTGCGATACCCAGTTTGCCGACCTTGTCACGCAGGAACATCTGCGCCTTGACGTCGACAATGGTGTCGCTGCCCGGACGCAGGATCAGACGGTAGGCACCGGTAGCGCGCGGCGAATCCAGCAGGGCGAAGATCACCAGGTGCTTGTCGCCCGGCTTCGGCTGCTGAATCCAGAACTCGCGAAAACGCGGGAACTCTTCACCCGACGGCAGCGCGGTATCAATCGCCAGGCCACGGGCCGAGAGGCCGTAGGTGTGGCCCTTGCCGACAACGCGGAAGTAACTCGCGCCGAGCATGGTCATGATTTCGTCTTGCTTGTCGGCCTTGTTGATCGGGTACAGCACACGGAAACCGGCATAACCCAGTTGTTCAGTGGCTTTCGGATCGAATTTCAGGTCGCCGAAATCAAAGCGGGTCGGATCGTATTTGATCTCTTCGACGGTGTTCGCTGTGATTTCGTTGATTTTCACCGGTGTATCGAAATGCATACCCTGGTGATAGAAGGACAGTTTGAACGGGGTCTTCTGATCAGCCCACTCAGCCTTTTCGGTGAGGAAGCGGATTTTCTGATAGTCCGCGAACTTCATGTCGCGGAATTCGTTCGGCAGGTTGCTGCGCGGGGCCTCGAACTTCTGCCCGGCCAGCTCTTTGGCCTTGGCCGATACATCGTCAAGATTGAACGCCCAAAGCTGACCGGCGCTGAGCAGGCACAGGAGCGCCGAACCCGCTACCAGGGCACTTCGCATGCGTTTGGCAGACATTTTTGCTGCATTACAGGGACTAACAATCACGAGCAACCCTCGCCGAAAACAGATCAATAAACCAACGGCCAGCTATCTATATGCCAGGTTGGCGAGCATTGTTCCGACTCCGCTGGGGCAAAATGATTCCCCAATCGGATCCAGACAAGTCTCTACCTAAGTCAAAAATGAATCAGCGAACGCTGATCCCAGTGCGCGCGATTATCTAGTAGCCCGCATGACAACGCATCAGGGGTAACAAAGTATTTATCGCGAAAACACCCTAAAAACAGTCGAAATTTCCTAAAAAGGTGTTTCAAGCGCTTTCAGGTCTGTAACAAAAAGGTAACCGGGCCATCGTTGACCAAATGCACCTGCATATCGGCGCCGAATCTACCTGATGCCACAGTGCCATGCACCTGTTTCGCACTGCTCAATAGATAGTCGAACAATTCCTCGCCCAAAGCTGGAGGCGCGGCCGTCGAAAAGCTCGGGCGCAACCCGCTTTTGGTGTCGGCCGCGAGGGTGAACTGCGAGACCAGCAGCAACCCACCGCCGACATCGGCGAGGGACAAGTTCATCTTGCCCTCCGCATCGCTGAATACCCGATAGTTAAGCAGCTTATGCAGAAGTTTGTCGGCGCTGGTCCGCGTGTCGTCGGGTTCGACCGCCACCAGCACCAGCAAACCGTGATCTACCGCGCCAACCACCTCGCCGGCGACTTCAACCCGCGCACCGCGTACGCGCTGTAACAGCCCCTTCATGCTTCTTCAGGCGGCAGGTCGAGCAGGCGTCGGGCCATGTTGCCCGCCGCACGCACCAGTGCATCGGTGATGCCCGGTTCAGAGGCCGCGTGGCCGGCATCACGGATCACCTGCAGTTCGCTGTTCGGCCAGGCCTGGTGCAATTCCCAGGCGTTGTCGAGCGGGCAAATCACGTCGTAACGGCCGTGAATGATCACACCCGGCAAATGGGCGATCTTGCCCATGTCGCGGATCAGCTGGTTCGGCTCAAGAAAGGCATTGTTGGTGAAGTAATGGCACTCGATCCGCGCAATCGACAGCGCGCGCTGCGGCTCGGAGAAACGATCGACCACCAGCGGGTTCGGCCGCAGGGTCGCGGTGCGCCCTTCCCAGGTCGACCAGGCTTTGGCCGCGTGCATCTGGGCGATCTGGTCGTTGCCGGTCAGACGTTTGTGGAAAGCGCTGAGCAAGTCATCGCGCTCGTCCAGCGGAATTGGCGCGATGTAGTCCTGCCAGTAATCAGGGAACAGACGGCTGGCCCCCGCCTGATAGAACCATTCGATTTCCTGCGGGCGGCAGAGAAAGATCCCGCGCAGGATCAGACCGTGCACACGTTCCGGGTGGGTTTGTGCGTAAGCCAGCGCCAGGGTCGAACCCCACGAACCGCCAAACAGCACCCATTTATCGATGCCCAGGTGTTTGCGGATGCGCTCAAGGTCGGCGACCAGATCCCAAGTGGTGTTGTTTTCCAGGCTGGCGTGCGGCGTGGAGCGTCCGCAACCACGCTGGTCGAAGGTGACAATGCGATAGAGGTTCGGATCGAAATAGCGACGGCTCTGCGCGTCGCAACCGGCGCCGGGGCCGCCATGGATGAACACAACCGGCAAACCCTCCGGTGAACCGCTTTCGTCGACGTACAGCGTATGGGTGTCATCGACAGCCAGATCGTGCCGGGCGTGAGGTTTGATCTGCGGAAACAAAGTCTGCATTGCGCGCTCCGTAAGGGGTCGAGGTCATCCCTGGGGGGACTTCTATTATTCTGCCGTTGGGCATCATAAACCCGATTTACGTCAATGAGCATGCTCCAGAGCAGTCACCGTTTGTCAGCCGTAAACTTCGCAGGCTGTCGGCCATCCTGTGGGAGCGAGCCTGCTCGCGAATGCGGTGTGTCATTCAACGTAGATGTTGGCTGAACGGACGCCTTCGCGAGCAGGCTCGCTCCCACAGGGGTTACGCGGCGTAGTGAGATTTTGCCCACGCCAGATAGCCCTGCAGCAACTCCTTGAGCACCACCTGCGTCGGCTCGGCCAGATCGGCGCGATAGCGGAACGGTTCGAACTCTTCCATGTAGGTGCTCTGGCACAACTCCAGTTGCACGGCGTGGATGTTCTCGGCCGGGTTGCCGTAGTGACGGGTGATGTGGCCGCCCTTGAAGCGTCCGTTGAGCACGTGGCTGTATTGGTCGTGACGCGCGCAGATCGCTTCAAGTTGCGTGGCCAATTGCGGATCACAACTGGCGCCGTTGAAGGTGCCGAGGTTGAAGTCCGGTAGTTTGCCGTCGAACAGGTGCGGGATGATCGAGCGGATCGAGTGCGCGTCGAACAGCAGCGCGTAGCCGAACTCGGCTTTCAATCGCGCCAGTTCTTCTTGAAGCGTGCGGTGGTACGGCGTCCAGATCTGCTCCAGGTAAGTTGCGCGCTCTTCTTTCGACGGCTCGTGCCCTTCGCGGAACAACGGGATGCCATCGAACAGCGTTGCCGGATACAGCCCGGTGGTGGCGCCGGCGTACAGCGGTTTGTCGTCGGACGGACGATTCAGGTCAATCACAAAACGCGAATACTCGGCGGCCAAGGTGCTGGTGCCCAGTTCTTCAGCAAAGTCGTAAAGCTGCGGGATATGCCAGTCAGTGTCCGGCAGGCTTTTCGCGTCCGGGATCAGCCCGGCCTCCACCGCCGGGGTCAGGCGCACACCGGCATGCGGCATGCTGATCAGCAGCGGCACGCGACCTTGTTTGAAATTCAGAACCTTATCCACAACCGCTCTCCTACAGACTTGATTCGACGCCGTGACGGACGACGCGTTTGTCCAGATCGCCACCCAGCCAATAAGCCAGATCCGCCGGACGATCAATGTGCCAGGCAACGAAATCCGCGACCTTGCCGACTTCCAGCGAACCGTGGGTGTCGGCCATGCCCAGCGCTTGTGCGGCGTGAATGGTCGCGCCGGCCAGGGCTTCTTCCGGGGTCATGCGCAAACAAGTGCAGGCCATGTTCAGCATCAGGCGCAGCGACAGCGCCGGCGAGGTGCCGGGGTTGAGATCGCTGGCAATGGCGATCTTCACCTTGTGCTTGCGCAGGGCGTCCATCGGCGGCAATTGGGTTTCACGCAGGAAGTAGAATGCGCCCGGCAGCAGCACCGCGACGGTGTCGGCTTCGGCCATGGCGATGGCGTCGGCTTCGTCCATGAATTCCAGGTGATCGGCGGACAGCGCCTTATAGCGCGCGGCGAGGCTGGAGCCGTGCAGCGACGACAGTTGCTCGGCGTGCAGTTTCACCGGCAGGCCGAGTTTTTGTGCGGCGATGAACACACGCTCGACCTGCTCTGGCGAGAACGCCAGGTATTCGCAGAAAGCGTCCACGGCGTCGACCAGCCCTTCGGCAGCCAGCGCGGGGAGCATCTCCGTGCAGATCAGATCGATGTAATCGTCGGCGCGATCCTTGTATTCCGGCGGCAACGCGTGGGCCGCCAGGCAGGTGCTGCGCACGCTGATCGGCAACTCCTTGGCCAGACGCCGGATGACCCGAAGAATCTTACGTTCGCTGGCCAGATCGAGACCGTAACCAGACTTCATTTCAACCGTGGTCACGCCGTCACGCATCAGGCTTTTCAGGCGTTTGGCGGCGCTGGCAAACAGTTCGTCTTCAGTGGCTTCGCGAGTCGCACGCACGGTGCTGGCAATGCCGCCGCCGGATGCCGCGATTTCCGCGTAGCTGACACCTTGCAGACGTTTTTCGAATTCACCGCTGCGGTTGCCACCGAACACCGTGTGGGTGTGGCAGTCGATCAGACCGGGGGTGACCCAGGCGCCTTGCAAGTCGTTGACCGCCGGGTATTCGCCGGACGGCAATTGATTGCGCGGGCCGATCCACTCGATGTGCGCACCGGACGTCACGATGGCTGCATCTTCGATGATCGAGTAGACGCCCTGCGCCATGGTTGCGACGTGGCAGTGTTGCCAGAGGGTTTTCACTGTTGGCCTCCGTTGGGGTTGGTGATCGTTCCCACGCTCTGCGTGGGAATGCAGCCCGTGACGCTCCGCGTCACTGGACGCGGAGCGTCCCTTGAGGCATTCCCACGCAGAGCGTGGGAACGATCAGTGTGTAGGGTTAAAGGCTAGGCAAAAGCTTCGCCGAAACCAGCTCAGTCAAACACCGCGAAGCCAGCAGTTCAGTCGCCGCATTGATGTCCGGCGCAAAGAACCGATCCTTCTCATAAAACGGCACTTCCTTGCGCAAAATCGCCCGCGCCTGTTCCAGCTTCGCCGAAGTCTTCAGACCGTTACGCAGATCCAGACCCTGCACCGCCGCCAGCCATTCCACCGCGAGAATCCCACGGGTGTTTTCAGCCATTTCCCACAGACGCTTGCCGGCCGCCGGGGCCATCGATACATGGTCTTCCTGGTTAGCCGAGGTCGGCAAACTGTCGACCGAATGCGGATGCGACAACGCCTTGTTCTCACTGGCCAGTGCGGCTGCAGTCACCTGCGCAATCATGAAGCCGGAGTTCACCCCGCCATTGGCGACGAGGAATGGCGGCAGTTGCGACATGTGTTTATCCATCATCAGCGAAATACGACGCTCGCTCAGCGAGCCGATTTCGGCGATAGCCAGCGCCATGTTGTCAGCGGCCATGGCCACCGGTTCGGCGTGGAAGTTGCCGCCGGAAATCACGTCGCCTTCAGCAGCAAACACCAGCGGATTGTCGGAAACGGCGTTGGCTTCAACAGCCAAAACCTCTGCGGCCTGACGGAACTGCGTCAGGCAAGCGCCCATGACTTGCGGCTGGCAGCGCAACGAATACGGATCCTGAACCTTTTCGCAGTTCTGGTGCGAGTCGGAGACTTCACTGCGTTCACCGAGCAGATCGCGGTAAGCGGCAGCAGCGTCGATCTGACCTTTCTGGCCACGAGCCGCGTGAATGCGTGCATCGAACGGCGAACGCGAACCCAATACCGCTTCAACCGTCAGACCGCCCAGCGCCAGTGCACCAGCGAACAAATCTTCACCTTCAAACAGACCACGCAACGCAAACGCGGTGGAGACCTGAGTGCCGTTGAGCAGCGCCAGGCCTTCTTTCGCGGCCAGTGTCAGCGGGGTCAGGCCAGCAACTTTCAGCGCTTCGGTGGCTTCCATCCACTCGCCCTTATAGCGCGCCTTGCCCTCACCGAGCAGCACCAGCGACATGTGCGCCAACGGCGCCAGATCGCCCGAAGCACCTACCGAACCTTTCAACGGAATGTGCGGATAAACCTCGGCGTTGATCAGCGCGATCAGCGCATCGATCACCACTCGGCGAATGCCGGAGAAACCACGGCTGAGACTGTTGACCTTGAGCACCATGATCAGCCGCACCAGCTCATCGCTGATCGGCTGACCGACACCCGCAGCGTGGGACAACACCAGCGAGCGCTGCAGGTTCTCGAGGTCTTCGCTGGCAATGCGGGTCGAGGCCAGCAGGCCGAAACCGGTGTTGATGCCGTAGGCGGTGCGATTCTCGGCGAGGATCTGCTCGACGCAGGCAACACTGGCTTCGATCTGCTGCGATGCGCTGTTATCGAGAGTCAGCTTGACCGGGTTCTGGTAGACGTCACGCAGTTGGGCCAGGCTCAGTTGGCCGGGAATCAGGTTCAGCGCAGTCATTTTGTGCTCCTTTTGAGAGTTTGTTATTAACTCGCCAGACGCTCCGGAGATATCCGTTGTCCGTCGCGTCTCGCCTTTTGGGGAGTCGCGCCTTGGCACGCTGGCGTGGGTATTGGTCAGTGCAAATTCGGTAAAACGTTGTGCGGCAAATTCGTGTTTTTCAACACGCTCGCAGCGGCAGCGATGTCCGGCGCCAGCCAGCGATCCTGATCGTAAGCCGGGACTTTTTCGCGCAGCAGTCGCCAAGCGATATCGGTGCCCACGCCAAAGCGCTGTTCCTTGAGGAATTCAAACGCCTGCGCCGCCAGCAGGTACTCAATGGCGAGAATCTGCGTGCAGTTTTCCAGCGCACGATGCAGCTTCAGCACGGCGTTGGTGCCCATGCTCAAGTGATCTTCCTGCAGGCCCGAAGTGATGTAGTTATCGAGCACCGCCGGTTGCGCCAATTGGCGGTTTTCCGCACACAGCGATGCGGCGACGTATTGGACGATCATCATCCCGGAGTTCACCCCCGGATTGGCCACCAGAAACGCCGGCAGACCGCTGACGTGCGGGTTCACCAAACGGTCGAGGCGACGCTCGGCAATCGAGCCGATTTCGGCCATGGCAATCGCCAGCAGATCGGCTGCCATTGCCACCGACTGACCGTGCGGGTTGGCTTGCGACATCACCCGGAAATTGTCCGGTGTGCCGAGCAACAGCGGGTTGTCGGTGCAGCCGTTGAGTTCGGCTTCGACCTGTCTGATCGCATGTTCCAATTGATCGCGTGCAGCGCCGTGCACCTGCGGAATCGAACGGATACTCAGCGCATCCTGAGTGCGAATGCCTTTGCTCGACGCAATCACTTCACTGCCATCGAGCAACGCACGCAAATTGATCCCCACTTGCTGCATGCCCGGGTGCGGTTTCAGTGCGATGATCTCAGCATCGAACGCATCGATCTGGCCGCGCTGGGCTTCGAAACTCATGGCGCCGATGACGTCGGCCCACTGCAGCAGCCGCGTCGCATCGGCAATCGCCAGGCAACTGAGGCCGGTCATGCACGGCGTGCCGTTGACCAGGCACAAACCGTCCTTTGCACCCAGCTGCACCGGTTTCAAGCCTTCTTCTGCCAATGCCTGTTGCGCCGAGGTGATCTGGCCGCGATAGCTGACATTACCGACGCCGAGCAACGCGATGCCGATGTGCGCCATGTGCGTCAGATAACCCACCGAACCTTGCGACGGCACTTGCGGGGTGATACCGCGATTGAGCAGCGCCAGCAGGCCTTCGACGACCCGGCGATGGATGCCGGATTTGCCGTGGCTGTAGTTGTGAATCGCCGCGCAGATGATCGCGCGGGTCTGCTCGTCGGCGAGTACCGGGCCGACGCCGCAGGCATGGCTGAGCAAGGTATTGCGCGACAACTGGCTGAGTTGTTCGTCTTGCAGCGAGACGTTGGACAAACCGCCCAGGCCGGTGTTGACGCCATAGGCGCGTTCGCCGCTTTCGACGATGCGCTGGACGATGCCTTGGGCGTTTTCGATGCGCGCCCAGGTGTCGCTGGACAGCTCAAGTTGAGCGCCGTGACGAGCGACGGCGACCACGTCCTGCCAACGCAAGGGGCTGCCTGTGATAACGATTTTTTCAGCCTGGGACATCTAAAACCTCAACCGTAATATTGATGCAGCTCTGCCGGCCCTTTCGCGAGCAGGCTCGCTCCCACATTGGAATGCAGTCTCCTGTGGGAGTGAGCCTGCTCGCGAAGGGGCCGGCAGCCTCACCGCAAGTCTGTTAAACCACCGCCGCCCGCCGCTGCACAAACCGGTCAACGTACTCATCAGCCGGCGAATGCAGGATCTCTCTCGGCGTACCAACCTGAATCAACTTCCCATCCTTGAGAATCGCAATGCGGTTGCCGATACGCACCGCCTCATCGAGGTCGTGAGTGATGAAGACGATGGTCTTGTGCAGGGTCTTTTGCAGTTCCAGCAACTGGTCCTGCATTTCCGCCCGGATCAGTGGATCCAGCGCACTGAACGCCTCATCCATGAGGATGATGTCGGTGTCCGCCGCCAAGGCTCGAGCCAGGCCGACACGCTGGCGCATGCCGCCAGAGAGCTGGTGCGGATATTTGTTTTCGTAGCCTTTGAGCCCCACGGTGTTGATCCAGTGCAGCGCGCGTTCCGAGCACATTTGCTTGCTCTCGCCACGCACTTTCAGGCCGTAGGCGACGTTGTCGAGCACGCTCTTGTGCGGCAGCAGGCCGAAGCTCTGGAACACCATGCTGATCTTGTGCCGGCGAAATTCGCGCAGGGCGTCCATGTCGTATTGCAGGATGTCCACGCCGTCGACGAGGATCGCGCCGCTGGTCGGGTCGATCAGCCGGTTGAAGTGACGCACCAGCGTCGATTTGCCGGAGCCGGACAGGCCCATGATCACGAAGATCTCGCCGGTGCCGATGCTCAACGACAGGTCGTTAACGCCGACCACGCAACCGGTCTCGCTCAGCACCTGATCCTTGGTCTTGCCCTGGCCGACCATGGCCAGTGCATCCTTGGCCCGGTTGCCGAAAATCTTGAAGACGTTTTTGACTTCGATCTTGCTCACGGTTGCGTTGCTCATTTGCTCACCTCATGCCGTGGCCGACCGTACGCCTGAGTAATGCGGTCGATGACCACTGCGAGAATCACGATCGCCAGACCGGCTTCGAGGCCACGCCCGACATTGAGGGTCTGAATCCCCACCAACACATCTTCACCGAGGCCACGGGCACCGATCATCGAGGCAATCACCACCATCGACAGGGCCATCATGGTGGTCTGGTTGATCCCGGCCATGATGCTCGGCAGGGCCAGTGGCAGTTGCACGCCGAACAGTTGCTGCCAGCGGTTGGCGCCGAATGCGTTAATGGCTTCCATCACTTCACCGTCAACCTGGCGAATGCCCAGATCAGTCAGGCGAATCAGCGGTGGCGCGGCGTAAATCACCGTGGCGAAAATAGCCGGCACCTTGCCCAGACCGAACAGCATCAGCACCGGAATCAGGTACACGAAACTCGGCATGGTCTGCATGATGTCGAGCAGCGGCATCAGCACCGAACGCAGGCGATTGCTGCGCGCCGAGAGAATCCCCAGCGGGATGCCGATCAGCACCGAAATGATCGTCGCGACCATCATCAGCGCCAGTGTCTGCATCAGCTTGTCCCACAGGCCAACGGCGCCGACGAGGAACAGCAGACCGACGATGACCGCCGTGGTCACCACTTTGCGCGTGGCGTGCCAGGCGACGACACCGACGATCGCCAGCATCAACCACCACGGCGCCGCACGCAGCAGGCCTTCGAGGTTGACGATGGCCCAGAGCAGGGTGTCGGAGATGTGGCGGAACACATCACCGTAGTTGGTGACCAGCGAATCGACCCAACCGTTGACCCAGTCGGCGATGGAAAAGGTAAAGCTTTCGGGAAACATAAGCGGCTCTCAATCAGAAATCTCAATCAAGCGATTACGGCATATCTCCCGGCCAGCCTCACGGTTGACCGGGAGGTATCGACCTACAGCGCCGCGTCGATTTTCTTGGCTGCGTCTGCACTGACCCACGCATGCCAGACCTCAGGATGTTCCTTGAGGAAGATTTTCGCCAGTTTTGGCGACTCGATACGTTCCTTGGCCATGCGGCCCAGGTTCTGGTTCAGCAGGTCGATCGGCAGGTTGACCTTTTCCAGCACGGCGACCAGTTCCGGGGCCTCGTCGTGGAAGGTTTTCGACAGACCGACCTTGATGCTTACGGTCTTGTCGACGCCGGGTTTTTCTTCCAGTTTCACCGCGTCGATCTGGCCCATCAGCGGGGTTGGCGACCAGTAGTAGAACAGGATCGGCTCGCCGCGCTTGTAGCTCGACAGCACCGCCGCATCGAGCGCCGGGCCGGTGCCCGGACGGAAGTTGGTGTAGCTGCTTTCCAGACCGTAGCTTTTGAGCATTTCGCTGTTGTCCAGCTCGCAGGTCCAGCCGGCCGGGCAGTTATAGAAACGGCCCTTGGATGGCTCTTCGGCGTCCTTGAACACGGCGGCGTATTTGCCCAGATCGGCGATGTTTTTCAGGTCTGGGGCTTTGGCTTCCAGCTTGCGTTTGGCGTCGCCTTCGATCACGTATCGCGGCACATACCAACCTTCCACGGCGCCGACGATCGGCGCACCGACACCGACGACCTTGCCGGCCTTCTCGGCCTTGTTCCAGACCTCGCTGCGGCCGACCCACTCTTCGGCGAACACTTGAATATCGTTGCTGCTCAGGGCGTTCTCCATGGTGATGGAGTTGCCCGGCAGGCTGTCGGTCTTGCAGTCGTAACCTTTTTCCAGCACCACTTGCAGCACGTCGGTCAGCAGCATGCCGCTTTCCCAGTTCAGGCCGGCGAACTTCACCGGTTTGCCCGATTCGCACCAGCCAGCGGCTTGGGTCGCACCGGCACTGGCCAGCAGGCCCATGGACAGCAGTGTGGTGAGCAGGGTCTTGTTCGATTTCATTGTTTCGACGCTCCTAATCATGAATTGGCTTACGGCAGTCAAGAGGCATCCAGCCCTGTCCACGTCCAATCAGGCCTGCGCCGCAGCGCGCCCGGCCCCACTTTTTTCAGGTGGTACAACGCTGTTCTGCTCGACCGGCAGAATCAGTTGATCAGGTACCGCGCTGTGCCATTTTTTTGCACACACGTAGTAGACGGCAGCCGGCAGCACCAGACCGATGATCCAGGAAATGTCCACATCACCGAGGGCCGCCACCAGCGGGCCGGTGTAGAACTTGGTGGAGATGAACGGCAACTGCACCAGCACGCCGAACACATAGACGCTGATGCCGAGCAGGTTCCAGCGCCCGTAGCGACCGTTCGGATTGGCCAGCGCCGGCACGTCATAGCGCTCGCGGGTGATGCAGTAGTAATCCACCAGGTTGATCGCGCTCCACGGTGTGAAGAACGCGAGCAGGAACAGGATGAAAGACTTGAACGCACCGAGGAACGAGTGCTGACCAAGCAGCGCAATCAGGGTCGCTGCGCCGACAATCACCAGCACAAACACCAGACGCTGCATGCGCGTAACGGTCAGGTGGCCTTTGAAACCACTGATGATGGTCGCGATGCACATGAAGCTGCCGTAGGAGTTCAGCGTCGAGATGGTCACCTTGCCGAACGCGATGCTGAAGTACAGCAGCGCGGCGGTGGCACCGGTGCCGCCCAGACCGACGATGTAAGCAACTTCATGACCGGCGAACTGGCCGTTGGCCGAAGCCGCAGCGAACACGCCGAGGATCATCGCCACTTGCGCGCCGACCACTGAACCAGCACCGGCGGCGAAGAAGGTTTTTACCGCCGAGGTGTTGCTCGGCAGGTAACGGGAATAGTCAGCCACGTAGGGGCCGAAAGCGATCTGCCAGGAGGCCGCGAGCGACACCGCGAGGAGGAAGCTGCTCCAGCTGAAATGACGAATTTGCAGAAGTGCGCCGACGTCGGTCTGGCTCATCAGGCGCCAGAACAGGAAGACGAAAGCGATCACGCCAATCACGCTGGCAACACGGCCGATCCAGTGGATCACCCGATAACCGAGCACCGTCACCAGCACGATGACGCTGGCAAAAATCAGGATGCCGACGCTGTCACTGACGTTAAACAACTGGCCCAACGCTTGACCGGAAAGCACGGTGCCCGTCGCGGTGAAACCCAGGTACATCAGGCACACCAGCACGATCGGGATTGCCGCGCCGTAAACGCCAAACTGCACGCGGCTGGAAATCATCTGTGGCAGACCCAGTTTCGGCCCTTGCGCAGCGTGCAACGCCATCACCCCGCCGCCGAGCAGTTGGCCGATCAACAGACCGATCAACGACCAGAACACATCACCGCCCAGCACCACGGCCAAGGCCCCGGTGACAATCGCGGTGATTTGCAGATTCGCCCCCATCCACAGGGTGAACTGGCTAAACAGACGACCGTGTCTTTCCGCTTCCGGGATGTAGTCGATCGAACGCCTCTCGATCAACGGTTTGTTGCTTGCACGATCGGTGTTAACAGCCATGATTCAACCTCTGTGGATTGTTTTAATAGTTCACTGAGCTTCGGTAGTGCTGCTTTTCTGTGGGAGCGAGCTTGCTCGCGAATAGGCCAGCACAGTCAACATCTGTGCTGGCTGACAGATTGCTTTCGCGAGCAAGCTCGCTCCCACATAAAGCCAAAGCGTGTTACTTACCGCCGGTAATCATCGGCAGGTTCAGCCCCTGTTCCTTGGCGCAGTCGATGGCGATCTGGTAACCGGCATCGGCGTGACGCATGACACCGGTGGCCGGGTCGTTGTGCAGTACGCGCGCAATACGCTCGGCCGCTTCGTCCGTACCGTCGCAAACAATCACCATGCCCGAGTGCTGCGAGAAGCCCATGCCGACGCCGCCGCCGTGGTGCAGGGAAACCCAGGTCGCGCCGCTCGCGGTATTCAGCAGAGCGTTGAGCAGTGGCCAGTCGGATACGGCGTCGGAACCGTCCTGCATCGATTCGGTTTCACGGTTCGGGCTTGCGACCGAGCCGGAGTCGAGGTGATCGCGACCGATCACGATCGGTGCCGACAATTCGCCGCTGCGGACCATCTCGTTGAAGGCCAGACCGAGCTTGGCGCGCAGACCCAGACCGACCCAGCAGATACGTGCCGGCAGACCCTGGAAGCTGATGCGCTCGCGGGCCATGTCCAGCCAGTTGTGCAGATGGGCGTCGTCGGGGATCAGCTCTTTGACCTTGGCGTCGGTTTTGTAGATGTCTTGTGGATCGCCCGACAGCGCCGCCCAACGGAACGGGCCGATGCCACGGCAGAACAGCGGACGGATGTAGGCCGGTACGAAACCCGGAAAGTCGAAGGCGTTTTCGACGCCTTCTTCCTGCGCCATCTGACGGATGTTGTTGCCGTAGTCGAAGGTCGGAATGCCTTGCTTCTGGAATTCCAGCATCGCTTTGACGTGCACCGCCATCGACTGCTTGGCGGCTTTGATCACAGCGGCCGGTTCGGTCTTGGCGCGGGCGCGGTATTCGTCCCAGGTCCAGCCCGCCGGCAGGTAACCGTTGAGCGGATCGTGGGCGCTGGTCTGGTCGGTGACCATGTCCGGGCGTACGCCGCGCTTGACCAGTTCCGGGAGGATTTCTGCGGCGTTACCCAGCAGCGCGATGGAAATCGCTTTACCTTCTTTGGTGTATTTGTCGATGCGCGCCAGGGCGTCGTCGAGGTCTTTGGCCTGCTCGTCGACGTAACGGCTTTTCAGGCGGAAATCGATGCTGACTTGTTGGCATTCGATGTTCAGCGAGCAAGCGCCGGCGAGGGTTGCCGCCAGAGGTTGTGCGCCGCCCATGCCACCGAGGCCAGCGGTCAACACCCACTTGCCGGTGAGGTTGTCGTTGTAGTGCTGGCGACCGGCTTCAACGAAGGTTTCGTAGGTGCCTTGAACGATGCCCTGGCTGCCGATGTAGATCCAGCTGCCCGCGGTCATCTGGCCGTACATGGCCAGGCCTTTGGCGTCGAGCTCAT
Organism: Pseudomonas sp. H1_D05; assembly: GCF_054682705.1. Lineage (NCBI taxonomy): Bacteria > Pseudomonadati > Pseudomonadota > Gammaproteobacteria > Pseudomonadales > Pseudomonadaceae > Pseudomonas > Pseudomonas sp. H1_D05. The sequence continues at coordinate 2,275,904 of NZ_CP162825.1, read as the reverse complement.
TGAAGTGTTCCCAGCTCGCCCAGTGCGGGACGAGGTTGGAGTTGGCGATGAGTACACGCGGGGCGTTGCTGTGGGTCTTGAACACGCCGACCGGCTTGCCGGATTGCACCAGCAGGGTCTCGTCGTCATTCAGGTTGGTCAGGCTCTCGACGATTTTGTCGTAGCACTCCCAGTTACGCGCGGCGCGACCGATACCACCGTAAACCACCAGCTCTTTCGGGTTCTCGGCGACTTCCGGGTCAAGGTTGTTCATCAGCATGCGCAGCGGCGCTTCAGTCAGCCAGCTCTTGGCGGTCAGCTTATTACCGCGGGCAGCGCGGATCTCGACGTTACGAAACTTTGTAGGCTTATTGTCAGTCACGAAAAAGACTCCTCAGCGATCAATTCAAACCAACCCTGGCAGTGGGCAAGCAGCCTGTGCGCTTCGCTGCGCGACAAGCGAATCAGTGGACGCTGCGGAGAGTCTCGAGCGACTCATACGCATACGTCTTTACTTGTACATACAAGCATATGCAATCAAGCGGCCAACTTGTTGGAGGGGTGTTCAAGAAAAATCCTGGGCACGGCTGGAGGGCGCCTGAATCAAGGGTTCGGGCGTGGATGAAATTTTTTCGTGGGGATGATTCAGGGCGACGGGACTTTGTTACGTGAGCGTGGTTTTGCGCCACGCTGGGGCGTTCGGTAACAAGTTGGTGCGTGGGTTGGGAACACCCCAAAAGCAAAAGATCGCAGCCTTCGGCAGCTCTTACAGGGCGTACATCAATCCCATTGTAGGAGCTGCCGAAGGCTGCGATCTTTTAAGATTTTTCAATCAGCGGGCAGTCAGCTCAATGACACAGCAACCCGCATCAACGGACACTTCAACCAAACCATTGTTACCGTCCAGTTGCAGGCAATCATGGCGACCGAGCTGCGAAACACTGTCACCGACGTGCACTTGCAACAGCTCACTGACACTGAACACCAATACCGTCCCCGCCGAGCTGAAGAATCGCTGCTCGCCATCCAGCCACTGCAACCGCGCGCTGTAACGCTGCGGCGCATAGATCAGGTTGAAATCGCGAATCGCACCGCCTAGCAGCGTGCACGACACCTGGCTCTCACCACTGAAAGCAAACGGGTCGAGCGGTAACAGCGGCCGCGTATCGTCGCCGTCAACGCACAAGGTCATGCCGTCACCCTGCAACACGGTGATCACCCGCTGGTAACCGGCGAACGTCGAAAAACCACCCGACTCAGCGATGTCGGCAATCGACAGGCGCCAGCCAAAACCGTCCAGGCCGGCCCCCGCGTCACGGGTGATTTCTTCAGTGCTGCCGCCACCGTTTTTCCACGGCATGCGCGGGTAGCCTTCGGCGCGTAAAACCTTCACTTGAGTCATTTATGAAAGCGTCCTTCCAGACGATGACGGGAACCTGGGTGAATCAATCGTGCAGCGGTAACCGGCTGACGCCCCGACCACGTGCGGCGACGAATCAGCAAACACGGCTCGCCTTTTTCAATCTGCAGCAACTTGCACTCGGAGGGCTCGGCCAGAATCGCTTCAACCACGTGCTCGCCCTCAGTCAGCGGCGCCACCTGATTGAGATACGCGTAAGGCGTCTGCAGAGTGAAATCCTGCTTGAGGTATTCCGGCGCGACCAGTGCGTTGACGAAACGGTCTTCGATTTGCACCGGAATATCATTTTCGTAATGCACGATCAGCGAGTGGAACACCTTCTGCCCTTCACGCATGTCCAGCGCCAGCGCGCGCTCGGAACCGGCAGCCTCTTCTTCAAGAGTGATGACCTGGCAGGTATGGCGATGGCCACGGGAGGCGATTTCGTCGGCGATGTTGTGCACTTCGAACAGCGCAGACTGGCTCTTCGGTTCGGCGACAAAGGTGCCGACGCCTTGCATGCGCACCAACAGACCATCGGCAGTCATCTCACGCAGGGCACGGTTGATGGTCATGCGGCTGAAACCGAGTTGATTGACCAGCTCGCTTTCGGACGGCACGCGGTAGTGCGGCGGCCAGTTTCCGCTGTCGATCTGCTGGGTGATCATCTGTTTGACGCGGGCGTACAAGGGCGCCGGACTGTCGCCCATGTTCGCGGCCAACGGGGAGACTGGAGGCGGAGTCGGCACGGTTGATCCCTGTTCATTGGTGAAAGTGGCTAGCTTGCCGGAGTTTACCGGGCAGGCAAACGTCTGTATATGTATATACAAATAACACACGATGGGGTGCCGAACCATGTCCGCCTTCTTTGCCGAACGCGCGCTGCTGCCTAACGGATGGGCCAACAATGTACGTCTTGAGGTCAGCGCCGATGGCCTGCTGACCCAGATTCAGGCCGATTCCACCGCAGACGGCGCCGAACGGCTGAGCGGCCCGCTGCTGCCGGGCATGCCGAATCTGCACTCCCACGCCTTCCAGCGGGCGATGGCGGGTCTGGCTGAAGTGGCCGGCAATCCGAACGACAGTTTCTGGACGTGGCGCGATCTGATGTATCGCCTCGTCGGAAAAATCAGCCCGGATCAACTCGGCGTGATTGCCCGTCAGCTGTACATCGAAATGCTCAAGGCCGGTTATACCTCCGTCGCTGAATTTCACTACGTGCACCACGACAACAATGGTCAGCCTTACGCCGACCCGGCTGAACTGGCCTTGCGCATCAGCCAGGCTGCGAGTGAAAGCGGCATCGGTCTGACCCTGTTGCCGGTGCTCTACAGCCACTCTGGTTTTGGCGGCCAGACGCCGAATGACGGCCAGCGCCGCTTCATCAACAGCACCGAAAATTACCTGAATCTGCAATCGCGTTTGCAGCCGTTACTGGCGCAGCAAAAGGCGCAATCGCTGGGCCTTTGCTTTCACTCGTTGCGCGCAGTGACGCCGCAACAGATCAGTGAAGTTTTGGCGGCCAGCGACAAGCAATGCCCGGTGCACATCCACATCGCCGAGCAGCAAAAAGAAGTCAACGATTGCCTGAGCTGGAGCGGTCGTCGCCCTTTGCAATGGCTCTACGAAAATACCCAAGTCGATCAACGCTGGTGCCTGGTCCACGCGACTCACGCCAATCCGGAAGAAGTCACCCTGATGGCCAAGAGTCGCGCCATCGCCGGGCTGTGCCTGACCACCGAAGCAAATCTGGGCGACGGGATCTTCCCGGCGGTGGATTTCCTCGCTCAGGGTGGGCGCATGGGTATCGGTTCCGACAGCCATGTGTCACTGAGCGTGGTCGAAGAATTGCGTTGGCTGGAATACGGCCAGCGCCTGCGTGATCAGCGGCGCAATCGCTTGTATGGCGCGGATCAACCGATGGTCGGGCGCACGCTGTATGACGCGGCGCTGGATGGCGGTGCGCAAGCGTTGGGGCAGCCGATTGGCGCGCTGGAGGTTGGCAAGCGTGCGGACTGGATTGTGCTCGACGGCAGCGATCCGTATCTGGCGACGGCCACGGGTGACGGGATTTTGAATCGCTGGTTGTTTGCCGGCGGCGATCGTCAGGTGCGCGATGTGCTGGTCAATGGCCAATGGGTTGTGCGTGATGGCCGGCATGCTGGCGAAGAAGACAGTGCACGCGCCTTCACCCAGGTCCTGCGCGACCTCCTCGGCTGACAGCTGATCGTTCCCACGCTCTGCGTGGGAATGCAGCCCGGGACGCTCTGCGTCCCACAAGCGGACGCAGAGCGTCCATTGAGACACTCCCACGCGGAGCGGAGCGATCAGGATGGGTGATTAATTCGAGGTCTTGGCCATCTGCCGATCCGACGCTCGCCAGATCAATCGCGTGGTGTCATAACCCTGCTGACGCGCCTTGCTCAGCAGCTCTTCACGGACCACCCCGTTGACGGTCGGTGTGCGCGACAGCAACCACATGTACTTGCGACTCGGGTCGCCGACGATGGCGGTCTTGTAGTCATCGCTGACGTACAACACCCAGTATTCACCTTTCGCCACACCCGGAATCAGACGTGAGAACCAGGTATCGAATTCGACCCACAGCTTGTCGGTCTTGCCCGGCACCTGTGGATAAGCCGTGCCCTTGGCTTCTTCCCATTGCCAGTCCGGTGTCAGGCAGCGATTGAGCACCGCGACATTGCCGTCCGGCTTGAGGGTGTAATGGGCTTCGGACTGCGCGCAATTGCGCTGGAAATACATCGGCAAGCGCGCCAGTTCATACCAGGTGCCCTGATAACGCTTGAGATTGACGCTGTTGACGGTTTTCGGCGCCAACGGGTCGACGCCGGAAGTGGCGCAGCCGGCCAGTACCAGGCCGGCAAAAAGGATCAGCAATAACCGCTTCATTTTTCTTCTCCGTGGGCGCGAAGCCCCGGTTTACTTCAGGCCTTGGCCGGAAAACATCAGCACTTTGTCACCGGCGTACTGCACGCTGATAAAGCTGTTCTTGTCGCCCCAAGTGCAACTGGACATGCCGAGCGCGCCCGAGCAATCGGTGGGCTTGCCGAGCAGAGTCTCGACTTCGGCCTTGGCCATACCGGCCGAGAGCTTCGAATAGTTTTCCTGATTGACCTTGCTGCATGCGGCCAACAGCACGCAAAACGTCAGAAGGGCGATAGATCGCAGCGACATGGTGTAACTCCTGGAACGAGGGGGGATGGCATGGTGCCAACCAGAAGCTTAGAAGAGAAAACCCTCATCTGGTTCCGTGGGGGAATGGCTATTTATTAGCCCGCCCGTCTGGCATTTGCCGATAAATCAGCCACTTTGTAACGCTATTGAGCATTTCGTCGCCTTTCGCCAAACACGCCTAATCTTTGGCGCACCGCGGTCGACATAAAAGCAGCGCAAAGCCCCCGAGTGTGGCAAATTGCCGCCCTTTCTTGACCAGTCCCTTCGCGGTAGTTCATTCGATGACCAGAAACATGAAATTCAGCCACAAGATCTTGTTGGCTGCCGCCCTCGTGGTGGCCATTGCGTTCGCCTGTTTCATTTTCTTCAACGACTATCGACAGCGCGAAGCCTTGAACAGCAGCACCGAAGCCTCGATGCAGGAGCTGGGCAGCCTGACCACCAGCAACATCCAGACCTGGCTGGAAAGCCGCATTCAATTGCTGCAATCGCTGTCGCAGCAAGTCGCCGTCGACGGCAACGCCCCCGCCAACCTGAAACGCATCATCGACCTGCCCGCCTACACCGGCAATTTCCAGCTCAGCTATTTCGGCGGCGCTGACGGCGTGATGTTCTCGGTGCCTGCCGGCAACCGCGCACCGGACTACGATCCACGCGCCCGTGGCTGGTACAAAGCGGCAAACAGCGCGCAACAGACCATTGTCACCGAACCGTACATCGCCGCGTCCTCGGGCAAACTGGTGATCACTGTCGCAACACCTGTTCAGCGCCAGGGCCAGATGCTCGGCGTCGCCGGTGCCGACATCGACCTGACCAGCGTCAGCGCGATCATCAACTCGCTGAACTTCGGTGGCCACGGTCACGCATTCATCGTCAGTGCCGACGGCAAGATCCTGATCCACCCGGACAGCAAACTGGTACTCAAGACCCTTGCCGAGGCCTATCCCAATGGTGCGCCGAAAGTCAGCCCGGGTCTGAAAGAAGTCGAGCTCGACGGCAAAACCCAACTGATCTCCTTCACCCACATCAACGGCGTGCCGTCGGCCGACTGGTACGTGGCGCTGGTACTCGATAAAGACACCGCGTTCGCAATGCTCAGCGAATTCCGCACCTCGGCGCTGATCGCCATGGTTATTGCCGTGGTGATCATCATCGCCCTGCTCGGCATGCTCATTCGCGTGCTGATGCAACCGTTGCTGACCATGGGCCGCGCGATGCACGACATCGCCGAAGGTGAAGGCGACCTGACTAAACGTCTGGTGATCCACGGCAACGACGAGTTCGGCGCGCTAGGCACCTCGTTCAACCGTTTCGTCGAGCGCATTCACACCTCGATCCGTGAAGTGTCTTCGGCCACCGGCCAGGTCAACGAAGTCGCCCTGCGCGTAGTCGCGGCGTCGAACTCGTCGATGTACAACTCCGATCAGCAGTCCAGCCGTACCAACAGCGTCGCCGCCGCGATCAACCAACTCGGCGCCGCCGCCCAGGAAATCGCCCAGAACGCCGCCCTCGCCTCGCAGCACTCCAGCGATGCCCGCAGCCTCGCGGTCGACGGTCAGCAGGTTGTGGATAAAACCATCCAGGCCATGCAACAGCTGTCGGCGAAGATCAGCGATTCCTGCGGCAACATCGAAACCCTGAACAGCAACACGGTGAACATCGGCCAGATTCTCGAAGTGATCACCAGCATTTCCCAGCAGACCAATCTGCTCGCGCTCAACGCCGCGATCGAAGCAGCGCGTGCCGGTGAAGCTGGGCGTGGTTTCGCCGTGGTCGCAGATGAAGTGCGCAACCTCGCCCACCGCACCCAGGATTCGGCGCAGCAAGTGCAAAAGATGATCGAAGAGCTGCAGGTCGGCGCGCGTCAGGCGGTCAGCATCATGACCGAGAGCCAGCGTGAGAGTGAAAGCAGTGTCGGTATCGCCAACCAGGCCGGTGAGCGATTGGGTAGCGTGACTCAGCGTATCGGTGAGATCGACGGGATGAACCAGTCGGTAGCGACGGCGACTGAAGAGCAGACGGCGGTGGTCGAGTCGATCAATGTCGATATCAACGAGATCAACACGCTGAATCAGGAAGGTGTGGAGAACTTGCAGGCGACGTTGCGCGCGTGCTCGGATCTGGAGCAGCAGGCGGCGCGGCTGAAGCAATTGGTGGGTAGTTTCCGCATTTAAGATCAAGGGCTTTACCCCCTCACCCCAGCCCTCTCCCCCAAGGGGGGCGAGGGGGAAAGGGAGCCGATCGGGGGATTTTCCAGACCTGAGTTCGACTCAGAAATTGCAGGTCGATGTATCAAGACCAGACAACTCGGTCAGTCCCCTCTCCCTCCGGGAGAGGGCTAGGGTGAGGGAAAGCTCTTAAAACCGTGAACCCGGCTCGGAAAGAAACACCAACTCCTCCGCCGTAGACTCCCGCCCCAACACCGCATTGCGATGCGGAAACCGGCCAAACCGCGCAATCACTTTCCGATGCCGCTCGGCATAATCCAGATTATCCGCAAACACCGCCCGCTCCGCTTCCGGCTGTTCAGCCACCAGTTCGATAAACCTGGAAACCGCCTCGTTCTGCACCGCAAGATTCTCGCAGTGCTCAAACACAAGATAAATAAACACACGCTGAATCGGTTTCAACTGCCGATCAAAATCCGCCGCAATGCCTTGGGCAACGAGTTTCTGCGCGCGCAGATCGCCGGAAAACGCTTTTGGGGTGTCGCGAAAGATCATTCGCGGCAGTTGATCGAGCAATAACACCACCGCCAGCCAACCTTCGGGACGTTGCGTCCACGCGGTCAATTCGCCGGCCAGGGCCTGATCGACAAAGACCCCGAAACGCTCACGCGCTTCGAGGTCTTGGCTGTCTCGCTTACCGAACCACAACTTGCCCTTGTCAGCCGCTATCTCGTCGGGGGATTCGGCATGTCCGAACCACCAATCGAGCAACGGCTGCCAGGGCGCGGTCATGGTTTATTCCTTGTGGTAGGCCGTAGCGCGGGCGACTTCTTCTTTCGAACCGAGGAACACCGCTACACGCTGGTGCAGACCGTCCGGCTGAATGTCGAGGATGCGCTGGTGACCGTCAGTGGACGCGCCGCCCGCTTGTTCCACCAGGAACGACATCGGGTTGGCTTCGTACATCAGACGCAGTTTGCCTGGTTTGGATGGCTCGCGGCTGTCGCGCGGGTACATGAACAGACCGCCACGGGTCAGGATGCGGTGTACGTCGGCAACCATCGCCGCGACCCAACGCATGTTGTAGTTCTTTTTCAGCGGACCTTCTTCGCCGGCCAGCAACTCGCCAACGTAACGTTGTACCGGGGCTTCCCAGTGACGCTGGTTGGACATGTTGATCGCGAATTCCTGGGTCGATTCAGGAATGGTGATGTCTTCGTGGGTCAGCACGAAGCTGCCCATTTCACGATCGAGGGTGAAGCCCTTCACGCCGTCGCCCAGGGTCAGTACCAGCATGGTTTGCGGGCCGTAGATCGCGTAACCGGCAGCAACCTGCTGGGTGCCTGGCTGCAGGAAGGCTTTTTCGTTCAGCGGCTCGTTCTGGCTCAGGTATTCGTTCGGGCAACGCAGTACCGAGAAGATGGTGCCGACCGGGGCGTTGATGTCGATGTTCGACGAGCCGTCCAGTGGGTCGAATACCAGCAGGTATGCGCCTTTCGGGTATTTGCCCGGGATCTGGTAGGCGTTGTCCATTTCTTCGGACGCCATGCCGGCCAGGTGACCGCCCCATTCGTTGGCTTCGAGCAGGATCTCGTTGGAGATCACGTCGAGCTTCTTCTGCACTTCGCCTTGGACGTTTTCAGTGCCCATGCTGCCCAGAACACCACCCAGGGCGCCTTTGGACACGGCGTGGCTGATTTCTTTGCAAGCACGCGCGACCACTTCGATCAGGAAACGCAGATCGGCAGGAGTGTTATTGCTGCGGGTCTGCTCAATCAAATAGCGACTCAGGGTAACGCGGGACATGGACGGCTCCGGTGGAATGGGGGGCTAAAAACCCGCGCAGTTTACAGGGAGTCTGAAAACGTAGCGAGCGAAGACGCCCGGTAACGTGCGTTGGGGTGTATTTGCCTGTATGAGACGTGATTGTCGGGGGAGAGTTCAGGTAGCGGATTTAGCGTAGTCCGAAATCCGACGAAGGCCGATCGGTTTGGGATATGTATTGATTGAGATACCGCTTTCGCGAGCAGGCTCGCTCCCTCAGGGGGATTTGAGTGAACACACAATTGGCGTCCACTGCAGATCCACTGTGGGAGCTAGCCTGCTAGCGAATGGCGCACAGCGCCAGCCTTTCTCAGGTGTTGGTCGGCGGTTTGCGCAATAGGCTGAACGCCATCGCCCCGAGAAAAACCACACTCAACAACAACACCGCCCACAGGCCGATCTTCTTCCAATTGGTCTCGGCCACCGCCGCCGCTGTTGCGGTTGAAGTTTGCGTGACAACCGCCTCACCCTGGACCATCGCCTTACCCAACCCCGCCAGCTTCTCCGGTTTGAAATCCGGAATCAGCGTCGCCAACGGCAAGTTCGCCGTCTTCACCGTCGCATTGCCCACCGCCAAACTGTACGGCCCCTCGCCCCGCGCGAGGAAAACCACCTGCGTCGCCCGCACCGCATATTTCAGACTCGGCGCCTGCTCACCCAAACCACCGCCACGCTCATCCACGCTCAGTTTCAACTGCTGCACGGTCTGCCCGTAGAGCGGCAATTCGTTCTGCACCACATCCTGACCATTCTGGGTCAGGCGATAGAGCAAGCCATTGCCCAACGTCTGCCACGGCAAGCTGCTTTCGCGACGCCCCGCCAGCGTCACCGGCGCGAGGCTGTTCGGCTGTTTCAGCTCGACCTGCACGCGCTCGACATTCAGCCCCATCGGCAACTGCCAGGTGTACTCCCCAGCCTTGGTGCTGCTGCCGGCCAACGCCTGCGACCAGACCAAAGGCAGCGGAACGTTGCGCGGATCACTGCTTTTCAGCTGCGCCGACGTCAGGATCGGCGCCGAGTTCGGCGACTCCCATAACAACCGCACATAACGCGCCGACTGCCCCGGCAGCGTCACTTCGTGCTGCTCGATGCGCTCATCGGAAAAGGTCAGCCGCGCGACCTGCCCCTCGCCCCACGCTTGCCAGTGTTGCAGATCGTCGCTGGCTTCAATGCTGAAGCGCTGGAAGCCGTCGCGCTCGCTGGTCCAGTCGAGGATCAACTGCTGCAACGGCGCCTTGATCGCGCTGGCATCCAGCAGCCAGCCACGCAGCACCTCTTCACCCACCTCCAACTGACTGGACGGCTGCACCTCGACCAGCGTGCCGTTGGTGGTCGATTGCACACGCACATTCGGCGCGCGTTCGCTGGCGTCGGCGGCGTTGTACAGCGGGAACCATTTCACCTCATGCAAGCGGCCGTCGTCGCGGGTCTGCGCTGATTCTCGCGCCAAGGCGTAGGCCTGCGCTTCGCCGGCAGCGTTGAACACACGCAGATCACTGAGATCGGTCTGGCGTGCCTGCAATTGCACGCTCAACGGCAATTCGAGGCGGTACCACGGACCGTTGCCAGTGACTGACAGCGGCACCTGCGTGGCGAAGTCCGCCGGTTTTTCCTGAGCGCCGGCCGCCATCACCACGCCCAACGCCAACCAACCCAGATTTCGCATGCGACTCAAGATGAAACTCCTTCGGTGTCCGGGGCCGGTTTGTCCGCCGCCGGTTCAGCGTCGACGCGTTTGGGCGGCAGTGGCGCGAAATAGCCGACCACCAGCAGCAACACGCCGACACCGATAAACGAGACGATCCGGGCGAGACCGCCACGGTTGCTCAATTCGACAAAAATCAGTTTGGCCACCACCAACGCAATCAGCGCCGCGCCAATCAGCCACACTTCGCGACGATGGCGCAGATGGCCGCCGATCATCAACCCCAGCGCCATCAGCGTCCAGACGATCGACAACCCGGCCTGCACCAGCATTGAGGCGAGCAACGTATCCAGCTCGAACGGGATCCCGGCCCAATGGTGCGCCGCGCGGGTGACCAACGCGGTGCAAAAGGCGAACAGCGAAACCCCCGCGACCAGTTGCGTCGCGTAATCGGCGTAGTCCTGGCGAATCGACAGCTGCGAAACCGCGCTGCGCGACCAGACGTAAACACCGAACAATGCGAACAACAAACCCAGCTCCAATGGATTGAGCAGCGGCACGTATGGCAGCGGCTCGGCGTTGCCATCGCTGACACCATTAGCCAGCCAGAACCATGCGAGCATCAACACCGCCAACGGCGCAGCGGCGTACAAACGGTACTCGCGAGGGAATGCCGCCACCGGCCAAGGCCAACTGCGCGGTGCCGCCGCCAGCAGCAGATACAGGCTCGGCAGAATCGCCCAGCCCAGCCAACGCCAGGCGTTGTATTGCTCGGACAACAGCAGCAGACCGTAGCGCAATTCCAGCGCCAGCACGCCAATCAGCAACCAACAGCCGAGCACATGCGCGGTGCTCAAGGCTCGTGCCGGCAGCATCGGTGCCAAGCGGCGCAGGCTGAAGAAATGCACGGCGAACACCGCCGCCCACGCCAGCCAGCCGAAATCGGCCGCCGGGTGATAACGCGAGTGCCATGCGGCGAGCAGCACAAGACCAGCCGCCGGAATCAGCAAGGTGCAGAGCAAGCCCAGCGCCGGCCATTTCAAGCGCAGCGACAACAGCGTCCACAGCGCAACACTGAGCGCCGCGACCAACAGCAACAACGTACCTTGCAGATTCGGCGACGCAAAACGCAGCACCTCGCTAACCCACGCCAGCGCCCACCAACCCGCGCCCCACACCAGCAGCACTTCGGACAAACGCTGCAGACTCAGCGCATCGAATGCTGAAGCGTGGTTGCCCAGTTGCAGGCGCCAGGCACCGATCATCGCAGCCAAGCCCAGTACCAGCGGTGTCCAGAATCCGCCATGGGCCAACGGTTTCAGGCCTTCGCTGGACAGTGGCCCAAGCAACTCGGGGCCGGCCAGCAAAAACGCCGCGCCACCAATCAACTGCAACAGCAGACCAAAGACAAAACTTACGCGCTGCTTGAGGTACAGGCTCAGCCAGATGATCAGCAAACCACTCGCGGCCCACACCGCACTCGCCGTTTGCCATGGCAGCACGAACAGCACCGCCAGATTGATCAGCACCAGACCGGCCAGCAGCACCACCGACAAACCGCGTAACAGACGCACATCGCCACGCACCATTTCATCGCGAGCCGCCAACAGCATGCCGGCGATCAACGCCAGCCCGATCAACGACGCGCTGAGCAATCCGCTCCAGCCGGCGCTGAACACCGCCGCCGAATCCTCGCCCGCGCCTTGCAGACGCAACAGGAATAACGCACCGCCGAGCAACTGCACGGCAAACGCGCTGAACAGGAACGTGCGCGATTGAATGCGCAGACCGACCAACAGAGTTGCCAGCCCGGCCAGCGCCCAACTGATCGCCGTGGCTTGAACGAAGAAGAACAGCGGCGCCAGCAGATAGAGGAAGGTCAGGCCCAGACACGCCAACACCGGCAAGCCTTGACGCTCCCAAGGCGAGGCTTGTTCCGGCGTGGCCTTGCGCAATTGATAGAAACTGAACAGCAACGCAATGCCGAGCATCAGCGCACCCAGCGGAGCACCGTCAAGCAGACTGCTCTCGCCGACGCGCAACTGACTGAGAAACGCCAGTGCCGACCCCAGTTGCAGCAGCAAGGCAAACGCCCGAGCGAACGGTCGATGCTGACGCAAACCGAGCCAGAAAATCCCCGCGCCTTCCACTGCCCATGCCGCCGAGGTCCAGCGCGCATCGAGTCCCAGCGGGATCGCCAGACTGGCAAAAATCACTCCGAGCGCCAGACAGGTTTCGCCCAGCAGAACCGCCCGGCCACCCATCAACACCTTGGCCAGTGCCATGTAGATCATGCCTAGCGCCAGCGCACTGAACGCTGCGGCAAATTCCATATGCTGCACCAACGCAAACTGCAATCCGAAGCCAATGATCGGCGGTCCGAACAGCATCGTGCCGTCGACGTAATCGCCCTTGCGCGCCGACCAGTGCAGCAACGCTTCGCGATCGCCATCCGCAGGTGCGTCGGGCATGTCGAGCAACTTGCGGCGGGCGAATAGCAGGCCGATGGCGAGATACATCAGGAAGAACAGGATCAGGAACGGCTCGGTACTCCACAACAGTTCTGGCGCATACGAACGAAGGCCCCAGGCGAAGCCGATGCCAAAGGTGCCGACGAAGCCGATCAGGTTGAGTAGACGCCAGGCCTTGAACCAGGCGATGGCAAGAATGCCAGCATTGAGTAGCGCGAAATAGCTGAACAGCGCGACGTGGTTGCCGGCGCCGGTCGAGGTCAGGATCGGCGCCGCGAAACCGCCCAATGCCGCCGCTGCGGCAAGCCCTAAAGCATCTTGAGTGATGGCGAGAATCGCCGAGAAAACGGTGACCGCCACCAGCAGGCCGAGCGCGGCCGATGGATCAAGCAACGGATGCAGACGCATGGCCGCAAACACCGTCAAATACAGCACCGCGATCCCGGTGCCTTGCAGCATCAACGCGTAATTACTGTTGCGCCGGCGCAACCACCAACCCAGCGCGAGCAGGCCCAACGCGGCCGCCGCGACACCGGCGTAACGCAACTCGATCGGCACGACCATGCCTTCGGTGGCGTAGCGCAGCAGGAATGCGAGACCGAAGAACAGCAACACCACGCCGACCCGCAGCACGGTGTTGCCGCCGAACAGCCAGTTGCGCGCAGCACTTATGCCGCGTTCGATGAGGTTCGGGCCACGGGGTTCGGCAGGTTGTTGCGGTTCGGGCGTCACGGCATCAAGGCGCCAGACATCGGCGGGCAGCGGTTGACTGGTTTCGCTGGCGACGGCGGAAATCGGTTCGAGTTCGGGCGGCAGCTCCCAGATCAGTTCAGGTGCTGGAGCTGCTTCTACGACTGTGACTGTTTCAGCAACAGGTTCGGGACCCGGTGGCGGCGTGGCACGAACCGGGGCACCTTCGAGCAGAAACAGGCGCTGTTCGACGCCCTGCAAAGCGACCTTCGCCAGCTCAAGTTGACGCTGCTGCTCCATCGCCTGCGAGCCTAGCCGCGCGATGCGGATCGTCTGCCCGATCACCAGCCCCAACAACGCGCCCAACAGCGCATCACTGAACGACTCGTCGAGCAGCCAGCCGAGCACCAGCCCGATCAACATGAACATCCATTGCATGGTCGATATCCCTAAGCAGCCCCAAGACGGGGCGAGTCCGGCGATTGCTTCAGTCTAGGCACAAACCCTGTGGGAGCGAGCCTGCTCGCGAAAGCGGTTTGTCAGCCAACATTTCTGTTTAACAAGACAACCGCTTCGCGAGCAGGCTCACTCCTACATTGGATTGGTGGTGACTGGAGCTACCGGTAACCGGCGCTCAGTATATCGATCCGGCCCAACAAACGTTGGGCCTTGCGCAGATTTGTTGCGGAAAGTTACTCCAACGCTTTCCAGATATCCGTGGCGTACTCACGAATCGTCCGGTCAGACGAGAACCAGCCCATCCGCGCCGTGTTGAGTACTGCTGAACGCCACCAGTTGTTGGAGTCGTGCCAGTGCGCCTCAACGCGTTTCTGCGCTTCCCAGTAGGAGTCGAAGTCGGCGCAGACCAGGAAGCGGTCGTAATCCACCAGCGAATCGATCAGCCCGGTATAGCGCGAGGTGTCATCCGGCGAAAACACCCCGCCGCGAATCGCCTGCAGCACATCGTTCAAGCGATGGGATGCAGCAATGTCTGGCAACGCACTGAACTCGTGATTCTGTTTACGCGCTTCCACCTGCTGCGCGCTGAGACCGAAGATAAACATGTGCTCGGCCCCGATGCGTTCGCACATTTCCACGTTGGCGCCGTCCAGTGTGCCAATGGTCAGCGCGCCGTTGAGGCCGAACTTCATGTTACTGGTGCCTGATGCTTCGAAGCCGGCAGTGGAAATCTGCTCGGACAAGTCCGCCGCCGGAATGATGCTCTCCGCCAGGCTGACGTTGTAGTTGGGCAGGAACACCACTTTCAGCAGGCCGCGCACGGTCGGATCGTTGTTCACCACCCGAGCGATGTCGTTGGTCAGTTTGATGATCAGTTTGGCCTGGTGATAACTCGCCGCCGCTTTACCGGCGAAGATTTTCACCCTCGGCACCCAGTCGACTTCCGGCTCGGCGCGGATCGCCTGATACAGCGCCACGGTGTGCATCAGGTTGAGCAACTGACGTTTATATTCGTGGATGCGTTTGACCTGTACATCGAACATCGCCGCCGGATTGACCGCGATGCCCAAGCGTTCGTGAATCAGATACGCCAGGGCTTTCTTGCTGTGCAGCCGTTGCTCGGCAAAGGCTTTGCGGAATGCGGTTTTCTCGGCGAACGGTTCGAGATCGAGCAGGCGCTCTTCGGGGTTATCCAGCACCTCGGGACCCAGCGAGTCGACCAGCATCGAGGTCAGTTCAGAGTTGGCCTGGAACAGCCAACGGCGGAAGGTAATGCCGTTGGTTTTGTTGTTGATCCGCTCGGGATAGAGCTTGTGCAGTTCGGCAAACACGGTTTTGCGCATCAGTTGCGTATGCAGTCCGGACACGCCGTTGACGCTGTGCGAACCGAGGAACGCGAGGTTACCCATGCGCACACGGCGACCGTTGTCTTCTTCGATCAGCGACACCGCGCGCAGCACGTCGAAATCGTGAATGCCTTTGGCGCGCAGCGAGTCGATGTGCTGAGCATTGATCAGATAAATGATCTGCATATGTCGCGGCAGCATGCGCTCCATCAAGCCCACCGGCCAGGTTTCCAGCGCTTCCGGCAGCAACGTGTGGTTGGTATACGACAGCGTGTCGACGGTGACTTGCCACGCCGCATCCCAAGCCACGTCGTAGACGTCGACCAGTTGGCGCATCAATTCGGCGACAGCAATCGAGGGGTGCGTGTCGTTGAGCTGAATCGCCGCGTGATCACCCAGGGTCAGCACCGAGGTGTGCATGTTGCGATGACGGCGCAGCAGATCCTGAAGCGAAGCGGCGACAAAGAAGTATTCCTGACGCAGGCGCAGCTCCTGCCCCGCTTCGGTGCTGTCCGCCGGGTAGAGCACGCGGGAGATACTTTCGGCCCGGGCCACTTCGGCGACAGCGCCCAAGTGGTCACCGGCGTTGAAACGCTCCAGGTGCAAATCTTCCATGGCGCGCGCACGCCAGAGGCGCAGTGTATTGACGCTCGCCCCGCGCCAGCCAACGACCGGCGTGTCATAAGCGATCGCGCGGACAGTTTCTGCCGGCGACCAGACTTGTTTGGACTTGCCGGAGATGTCGGTGACGGTTTCGACGCTGCCGCCGAAGCCGATGGAGTAGACGACCTCTGGCCGCTCGAACTCCCACGGGTTGCCGAAATCCAGCCAGTGCTCGGTCTGTTCCTGCTGCCAGCCGTCGACGATGGCCTGGCGGAACAAGCCGTGCTCATACCGAATGCCATAACCGTGGCCGGCGATGCCGAGGGTCGACATGCTTTCCATGAAGCACGCGGCCAGACGACCGAGGCCACCGTTACCGAGCGCTGCATCAGGTTCCAGCAAACGGATACGCTCCAGGTCGACACCGAGTTCAGTCAGCGCTTCACGGGCGACGTCGAGCAAGCCAAGATTGCTCAGGCTGTCGTAGAGCAAGCGGCCGATGAGGAATTCCAGCGAGAGGTAATACACCCGTTTCTGACCTTTGCGGTAGATCTGCCGGGTGTGGTCCATCCAGTGCTCGACCATATGATCACGCGCCGCCAAAGCGATGGCTTCGAACCAGTCATGGTCGAAAGCGTGGTCGGGGTCTTTGCCCACCGCGTAGGTGAGCTTGGTCAGGACGGCGTCGCGGAATGCGGCCACCTCTGCTTCGCGAACTAGTGGTTCTTGAGTCATCAATAGGACCTCGAGCGAGCGGGAATTGTCTGAGCCTAGACGGTCTGACCGACGGTCGCGGCGCTGGTTCGGCAGTTTTTCCTGAGACGGTGCGATGGCCCGGCATTACCCTGGCGGATGGGCTAATGAATGCAGGGGCCGTGCCGAATTGTCCGGCAATGTGCCTGCATGGAGAAAAAATCTGGCGAAAGGTTGTTCAAAAATCCACCAGTCCCGGTATGATCGCGCGCCCTGATGCACACACGCCTGGTAACTCCCGATGATGAAGCCCAACCTGATTGCCGCCGCCGAGATCGATCGTCTCGATACGTGGGCGAAATATTCGGCCCCGATGTGCGGTTCCTGCATGTCCAGCTGCTGCACGCTGCCGGTCGAAGTAAAGATCAAGGATCTGGTGCGCATCGGCGTGGTCGACGAGTTCGAACTGGGCGACCCGCCGAAGAACATCGCCAAGCGTCTGCAAAAGGAAGGCCTGGTCGAGCGCTTCAATCAGAAGTCCGGCATCTTTACCCTGCAGCGCATGAGCAACAACGATTGCTACTACCTGGATCGTAAGAGCCGCTTGTGCACCATTTATGACAAGCGCCCGGATACCTGCCGCAATCACCCGAAGATCGGACCGCGTCCGGGGTATTGCGCGTACAAGCCGAAGGAAGTTGAACGCGTGCAGAATTTCCGCGCGATAGAGCGCTTCTGAACGACGCTGAGTTCTTCGGTAGCCGTTAAACCCCAGCCCCTCACCCCAGCCCTCTTCCGAGGGAGAGGGAGCCGATCTCTGTCGCTTCCAAACCTGAGGTCGATGCAAAGCCAAAGAACAACTCGGTCAGTCCCCTCTCCCTACGGGCGGTCCGACGTTTCGGGAGGGCTAGGGTGAGGGGCTTTTCAGCTTCAACACACTTATCCCAGACAAACAAAAACGCCCCCGGTCTCGCGACCGGGGGCGTTTTTTCAAGCTCAGGCTAAATTACGCCTTGGCTTTCTTGGCAGCGCGGGTACGCTCGCTTTCGTCCAGGATCTTCTTGCGAAGACGGATGGACTTAGGAGTAACTTCGCACAGCTCGTCTTCCTGGATGTATTCCAGAGCCTGTTCCAGAGTGAAGCGAACAGGTGGTACCAGAGCGATGGTTTCGTCTTTACCCGAAGCACGCATGTTGTCGAGCTTCTTGCCTTTGGTCGGGTTTACACCCAGGTCGTTGTCGCGGCTGTTCTGACCAACGATTTGACCGTTGTAGATCTCCTGGCCGTGTTCTACGAACAGCTTGCCACGAGCCTGCAGGGTTTCCAGCGAGTAGGTCAGTGCCTTGCCGGTTTCAACCGAAACCAGAACGCCGTTCTGACGGCCGGACATGTGGCCCGACTTGACGGTGTCGTAGCGATCGAAGATCGAGGTCAGGATGCCAGCACCGTTGGTCAGGGTCAGGAACTGGTTACGGAAACCGATCAGACCGCGAGCAGGGATGTTGTACTCCAGACGAACACGGCCCTTGCCATCCGGCACCATGTTGCTCAGGTCGCCTTTACGCAGACCCATCTCTTCCATGACCTTGCCCTGAGCTTCTTCAGGGATGTCGATGGTCACGTTTTCGAACGGTTCTTGTTTAACGCCGTTCACTTCACGAATGATCACTTCAGGACGGCCCAGGGCCAGCTCGAAGCCTTCGCGACGCATGGTTTCGATCAGTACCGAGAGGTGCAGCTCACCACGGCCGGAAACCTTGAACTTGTCAGCGGTGTCGCCTTCTTCAACGCGCAGTGCAACGTTGTACAGCAGCTCTTTGTCCAGACGGTCCTTGATGTTGCGGGACGTCACGAACTTGCCTTCTTTACCGCAGAATGGCGAGTCGTTTACCTGGAAGGTCATCGAAACGGTTGGCTCGTCAACGGTCAGAGGCTTCATCGCCTCGACAGTGTCCGGGTGGCACAGGGTGTCGGAGATGAACAGCGAGTCCATACCGCTGATGCAAACGATATCGCCTGCTGCAGCTTCTTCAACGTCGATGCGGTGCAGACCGTGGTGACCCATCAGTTTCAGGATACGGCCGT
Organism: Pseudomonas sp. H1_D05; assembly: GCF_054682705.1. Lineage (NCBI taxonomy): Bacteria > Pseudomonadati > Pseudomonadota > Gammaproteobacteria > Pseudomonadales > Pseudomonadaceae > Pseudomonas > Pseudomonas sp. H1_D05. The sequence continues at coordinate 2,257,347 of NZ_CP162825.1, read as the reverse complement.
TACGGCGCTTGCCGTCGGCACCGATCGCCACAACCGGGGTGTTCGGCTTGACGCGGCCACGAGCGATACGGCCAACACCGATAACACCCAGGAAGCTGTTGTAGTCCAGAGCGGAGATCTGCATCTGGAACGCGCCGTCACGGTCAACGGCCGGAGGCGGAACGTGGTCGACTACCGCTTGGTACAGCGGGGTCATGTCTTCAGCCATGGCGGTGTGATCCAGACCGGCAATGCCGTTCAGGGCCGAGGCGTAAACAACCTGGAAGTCCAGTTGTTCTTCGGTAGCACCGAGGTTGTCGAACAGGTCGAAGATCTGATCCAGAACCCAGTCCGGACGCGCGCCTGGACGGTCAACCTTGTTGATTACCACGATTGGACGCAGGCCGGCTTCGAAAGCCTTCTTGGTCACGAAACGGGTTTGCGGCATAGGGCCGTCTTGAGCGTCAACCAGCAGCAGAACGGAGTCAACCATCGACATTACACGTTCAACTTCGCCGCCGAAGTCGGCGTGGCCCGGGGTGTCCACGATGTTGATGTGGTAGCCGTTCCAGTTGATGGCGGTGTTTTTCGCCAGAATGGTAATACCGCGCTCTTTTTCCTGGTCGTTGGAGTCCATCACGCGCTCGTCGTTGAGCTCGTTGCGCTCCAGGGTGCCGGATTGACGCAGGAGTTTGTCTACCAGGGTGGTCTTACCATGGTCAACGTGGGCAATGATGGCGATGTTGCGTAGATTTTCGATCACTTGTGTATCTCGATCAGAGGATTCGGTTTGCTGACAAGTCTTGGCAGCGATTAGCAGTAGTGTCCGGCATGGCCGTTACAGCTTGACGGCGGTGTCGGGGGGCCGGTGACGCAGGCCACAGGCAAACAGCCCCGGGCACTTAGCTCGGTCGATAAACGCGCACATTGGCATGCCCCTCACTGAGCAAATGGTGAGCATGCAGGCGACTCATCACGCCTTTGTCGCAATACAGCAGGTACTGGCGAGTCGGATCCAGCTCCTTGAAACGAGCGTTCACTGCGTAGAACGGCATCGTCTGTACTTCTACGCCAGCGAGTTCCAGCGGCTCATCCTCGGCGGCATCCGGGTGACGGATGTCGATCACGATCTGACCGGCCAGTGCTTCGCTGACTTCTTCAATCTGTACGTCCTGGCCCAATTCGTCGATCACCCGATCGATCGGCACCAGTTTGGCGTTTTCGAGCGCACGCTCGAGCACCGCCATGTCGAATTCTTTCTCTTCGTGCTCAACGCGACCGCGTTTGGCGGCCGTCTTCGGATTGACCGAAATGACCCCGCAGTACTCCGGCATGTGCCGGGCGAAATCGGCGGTGCCGATCTCATTGGCCGTGTCGATGATGTCCTGCTTGTGCGCCACGATCAGCGGACGCAGGACCAGTTTGTCGGTCACGCAGTCGATCACCGACAGATTCGGCAGGGTCTGGCTCGACACCTGGGAGATCGCCTCGCCGGTGACCAGCGCTTCGATGTGCAGGCGATCGGCGATGTTGGAAGCCGCGCGCAACATCATACGCTTCAATACGACGCCCATATGACTGTTATCGACTTTGCCGAGAATTTCGCCCAACACTTCTTCGAACGGAACACTGACAAATAGCACGCGTTGCGAGCTGCCGTACTTCTTCCAGATGAAATGCGCGACTTCCATCACGCCCAATTCATGGGCACGACCGCCCAGATTGAAGAAGCAGAAGTGCGTCATCAGGCCGCGACGAATGATCTGGTACGCCGCAACGGTTGAGTCAAAGCCGCCGGACATCAATACCAGCGTCTGCTCCAACGCACCGAGCGGGTAACCGCCGATGCCGTTGTGCTGGCTGTGAATGACAAACAACCGTTTGTCGCGAACTTCGATGCGGACTTCGATTTCCGGTGCTTTCAGGTCGATACCAGCGGCACCGCACTCACGGCGCAGCTTGCTGCCGACGTATTTTTCGACGTCCATCGAGCTGAAGGTGTGCTTGCCCGCGCGCTTGCAGCGCACCGAGAAAATCTTCCCGGCCAGTGCATCGCCGTAGTGCTGTTTGCACTTCTCGGTGATGTCGTCGAAGTCGCCCAGCGGGTACTCGTCGATCTGCAGAAAGTGCGCGATGCCCGGCATGCAGGTCAGGCGCTCACCCATCTCTTTCAAGGCTTTGGGGTCGGTAACGCGGGTTTCCAGCTCGAGATTGTCCCACACACCGTTCACCACCACGGCCGGGTCCAGGTCACGGAGCACGGTGCGGATGTTCTTGGCCAACTGGCGGATGAACTTCGTCCGGACAGGTCGGCTTTTGATGGTGATCTCGGGGAAGACTTTTACGATTAGTTTCATGAAAACAGCGCGCGAACGGCCAGCCGAAAAAGGGGGGCGCGGATTATAGCGGAAATTGCTCAAGGTTTAACCAGTTAATGTGCAGAAGGTTTTGCACGCACCAAAACAGGTCATTTCTGACTCAGGACGCTACATTAGAGGGCGAGAATTTTCACAATCAGGTGCTTTGCACCTTTATAAGCGTGAATTTGGGGCAAAAAACCCATGCTGGGGCACTGGCATGCAATTTGCTCCCTTGTGAGGCAGGTTGCCTTGGCAGAGTATTCGCGCCGGCATCACCCAAATTCAAGGGCATCCACTACCAAGCCCGAAGCCACCCGGAGGACATATGTCGAAGACGGTTCAACTCATCAAAGATCATGACGTCAAGTGGATTGATCTGCGCTTCACGGACACCAAAGGCACTCAGCACCACGTGACCATGCCGGCTCGCGATGCGCTGGATGAAGACTTCTTCGAAGTCGGCAAGATGTTCGACGGTTCCTCCATTGCTGGCTGGAAAGGCATCGAAGCCTCCGACATGATCCTGATGCCGGTTGACGAAACTGCCGTTCTCGACCCGTTCACCGAAGACGCCACCCTGATCCTGGTGTGCGACATCATCGAACCTTCGAGCATGCAAGGCTACGACCGCGACCCACGTGCGATCGCCAAGCGTGCCGAAGAACACCTGAAAGCCACCGGTATCGGTGACACCGTGTTCGCCGGTCCGGAGCCTGAGTTCTTCATCTTTGACTCGGTGAAATTCAAGTCGGACATCTCCGGCTCGATGTTCAAGATCTACTCCGAGCAAGGTTCGTGGATGTCCGACCAGGACATCGAAGGCGGCAACAAAGGTCACCGTCCAGGCGTCAAAGGCGGCTACTTCCCGGTTCCGCCGTTCGACCACGACCACGAAATCCGTACCTCCATGTGCAACGCACTGGAAGAAATGGGCCTGACCGTCGAAGTTCACCACCACGAAGTGGCGACTGCCGGCCAGAACGAAATCGGCGTCAAGTTCAACACCCTGGTGAAGAAAGCCGACGAAACCCAAACCCTGAAGTACGTTGTGCACAACGTTGCTGACGCTTACGGCCGCACCGCGACCTTCATGCCGAAGCCACTGTACGGCGACAACGGTTCGGGCATGCACGTACACATGTCGATCTGGAAAGACGGCAAGAACACCTTCGCCGGTGAAGGCTATGCCGGTCTGTCCGATACCGCTCTGTACTTCATCGGCGGCATCATCAAACACGGTAAGGCCCTGAACGGCTTCACCAACCCGGCGACCAACTCCTACAAGCGTCTGGTACCGGGCTTCGAAGCTCCGGTAATGCTGGCCTACTCGGCCCGCAACCGTTCCGCTTCGATCCGTATTCCTTACGTGTCGAGCCCGAAAGCCCGCCGTATCGAAGCACGCTTCCCGGATCCGGCTGCCAACCCGTACCTGGCCTTCGCAGCTCTGCTGATGGCCGGTCTGGACGGTATCCAGAACAAGATCCACCCAGGCGACGCAGCTGACAAAAACCTGTACGACCTGCCGCCTGAAGAGGCGAAAGAGATCCCGCAAGTTTGCGGTAGCCTGAAAGAAGCCCTGGAAGAGCTGGACAAGGGCCGCGCGTTCCTGACCAAGGGCGGCGTGTTCTCCGACGACTTCATCGACGCTTACATCGCGCTGAAATCGGAAGAAGAAATCAAGGTTCGCACCTTCGTACACCCACTGGAATATGAGCTGTACTACAGCTGCTGATCCGGTAGCGCTGCGTTAAGTGGCGTGAGTGAAAGAGGCCTCCTTCGGGAGGCCTTTTTTATTGCCCGCGATTTATGACGTGATGCTGATCGTTCCCACGCTCCGCGTGGGAATGCAGCCCGTGACGCTCCGCGTCACTGGACGCGGAGCGTCCCTTGAGGCGTACCCACGCAGAGCGTGGGAACGATCAATTGTGGTGTATGAATGATCTCTGGATGTGTGCAGGGTTGGGCCAACCGCCACACCTGTCCTATGCTGCACCCCATCGCTTTCAATCCCGGTCGATTTCATGGGTCGCACCTTTCTCTACATTCTATTGCTGATGATCGCCCTGCCCGCCGCCGCGCAGATCTACAAATACACCGATGCCAACGGCCACACGGTGTACAGCGATCACTCGCCGGACGGCGTGCAGGCACAACCGGTGGAATTGCCGCCGCTCAATCGGGTCGAGCCGCAGGCGCCCAGCGCACCACCCGCGCCCGAAACCGACAACCGTGAACCTGCGCGCAACGCCTACGACATTCTTGAACTCGCCGGACTGCCCACCGAAGAAGCATTGCGCGCGAACAACGGCACCTTCACCGTCAATGTGCTGATCAAGCCACGCCTTCGACCGCCGCATCAGTTAAGGCTGGTATTGGACGATGAGCCTTACGGCCAGCCGAGCAACGTGCCGATCCTGCAATTGGTGAACGTTGATCGCGGCGAACATCGTCTAGCGGTGCAGGTGATTGACGGGCAGACGGTCATCCAGCAGAGCGCGCCAGTCCCTCTCAGCGTACAGCGGGTGCACAAGCCATGATTCGTGCGTGGCTGATCGCGGTGCTGGCGCTGCTCGCGCTGCAAGCATCGGCTGAGGTGTTCACTTATATCGATGCCCAAGGCAATCGCGTCTACACCGACCAGCCGCGTGGCAATGCCAAGCGCGTACCGATCGCGAACAGCAATCGCATGTCCGCAAACCCCACCGTCGCCGTGCCAGTCACAACTGCAAAAAAAACCCCAGAGCAACCACCCTTCCACTACGACATGCTGCGCATTCTGGTACCTGAACCCGATGCAACGATTCGCAGCAGCGCCGGCGAAATCATCGTCAGCGTCACCAGCGAACCGGGTCTGCAAAAAGGTCATCGTTATCGACTGCTACTGGATGGCCAAGCCACCGGCGAGCCCGGCCTGAGCCCGGTCTTCCCGCTCAGCAACATCGACCGTGGCAGCCACAATCTCTCGGTTGAAATCCTCGACATGGAAGGACGTACCGTCGAACGCACCGCCAACCAGCCCTTCCACATGCTACGCATTTCCCTAGCGCAGAAACGCCAAGTCAAACCCTGCGTCGCCGACGACTACGGCGTGCGCCCGGAATGCCCGCTGAAAGACAAACCGCCCGAGCCGAAAAACCCCTTCCTGCGTTTCTTCTAACTCCGCCCAGCTTTGCGCACTATATTGGTGCAACAGACTGCACCGTACTCACATTCCAACCCATTTTGGTTCGAAACTTCCCGTTCGAGCTGGCACCCTGCCACTCAAACGAGCGTCAAACGCCTGTTTCAGGCGACGAACGCTTCTTTTCGGAGCCTTGGTTTGGTTTTTGCATTTTCCGTTCACCGACGCTTGCTTGTTGCGCACGCTCCGCCCCCAAAAGAGGCTCCGATGACTATTAGCGACGCAATCCACCGTTTGCTGCTCGACAACCTGACCACCGCCACCATCCTGCTCGACGCCGAATTGCGCCTCGAGTACATGAACCCGGCGGCGGAGATGCTGCTCGCCATCAGCGGGCAGCGTAGCCATGGGCAATTCATCAGCGAGCTGTTCACAGAATCGACCGAAGCGCTGAATTCGTTGCGCCAAGCGGTAGAGCAGGCGCACCCGTTCACCAAGCGCGAAGCGATGCTCACCGCACTGACCGGCCAGACGCTGACCGTGGATTACGCGGTGACGCCGATCCTCAGCAACGGCGCCACGATGTTGCTGCTGGAAGTCCACCCGCGTGACCGCCTGCTGCGGATCACCAAGGAAGAGGCGCAACTGTCGAAACAGGAAACCAGCAAAATGCTGGTGCGTGGTCTCGCCCACGAGATCAAAAATCCGCTCGGCGGCATCCGTGGCGCTGCGCAATTGCTGGCCCGCGAACTGCCGGAAGAAAGCCTGCGCGACTACACCAACGTGATCATTGAAGAAGCCGACCGCCTGCGCAATCTGGTCGACCGCATGCTCGGCTCGAACAAGTTGCCGTCGCTGGCGATGTGCAACGTTCATGAAGTGCTGGAGCGCGTCTGCCAACTGGTCGAAGCGGAAAGCCGGGGCTGCATCACCTTGGTGCGTGATTACGACCCAAGCATCCCCGACGTGCTGATCGACCGCGAACAAATGATTCAGGCCGTGTTGAACATCGTACGCAACGCGATGCAAGCGATCAGCAGCCAGAACGAATTGCGCCTTGGCCGCATCAGCCTGCGTACCCGGACCATGCGCCAGTTCACCATCGGCCACGTCCGCCATCGTCTGGTGACCAAGATCGAAATCATCGACAACGGCCCGGGGATCCCGGCGGAACTTCAGGAAACCATTTTCTTTCCCATGGTCAGCGGACGCCCGGACGGTACCGGACTCGGCCTGGCCATTACCCAGAACATCATCAGCCAGCACCAGGGCCTGATCGAGTGTGACAGCCATCCAGGCCACACCACCTTCTCGATCTTTCTGCCACTGGAACAAGGAGCCACATCGACATGAGCCGTAGTGAAACCGTGTGGATCGTCGATGACGACCGTTCTATCCGTTGGGTTCTGGAAAAGGCCTTGCAGCAGGAAGGCATGACCACCCAGAGTTTCGACAGCGCCGATGGCGTGATGAGTCGTCTGGCCCGTCAGCAGCCAGACGTGATCATTTCCGACATTCGCATGCCCGGTGCCAGCGGTCTGGATTTGTTGGCGCGGATTCGCGAGCAGCACCCACGGTTGCCGGTCATCATCATGACCGCTCACTCCGATCTGGACAGCGCTGTCGCCTCGTATCAGGGCGGCGCGTTCGAGTACCTGCCGAAGCCGTTCGACGTTGATGAAGCGGTGTCGCTGGTCAAGCGCGCGAATCAGCATGCGCAAGAGCAGCAAGGCCTGGAAGTGGTGCCGGCACTGACGCGCACCCCGGAAATCATCGGCGAAGCGCCGGCGATGCAGGAAGTGTTTCGCGCCATCGGCCGCTTGAGCCACTCCAACATTACCGTGTTGATCAACGGCGAATCCGGTACCGGTAAAGAACTGGTGGCCCACGCCCTTCACCGCCACAGTCCGCGCGCGGCCTCGCCATTCATCGCGCTGAACATGGCGGCGATCCCCAAGGATCTGATGGAATCCGAACTGTTCGGCCATGAGAAAGGCGCGTTCACCGGCGCAGCAAATTTGCGTCGCGGGCGTTTCGAACAGGCCGACGGCGGCACACTGTTCCTCGATGAAATCGGTGATATGCCGGCCGACACCCAAACCCGCTTGCTCCGGGTTCTCGCCGATGGCGAATTCTATCGTGTGGGCGGCCACGTGCCGGTCAAAGTCGATGTGCGCATCATCGCCGCGACGCACCAGAATCTGGAAACCCTGGTGCACGCCGGCAAGTTCCGCGAGGACTTGTTCCACCGCCTCAACGTAATCCGTATCCACATCCCGCGCCTGTCGGATCGTCGTGAAGACATCCCGACCCTGGCCAAGCACTTCCTCAGCCGCGCTGCGCAAGAACTGGCGGTGGAACCGAAGCTGCTGAAGAGCGAGACCGAGGAATACCTGAAGAACCTGCCGTGGGGCGGCAACGTGCGTCAGTTGGAGAACACCTGCCGCTGGATCACCGTGATGGCGTCCGGGCGCGAAGTGCACATCAGCGACCTGCCGCCAGAACTGCTGAACCTGCCGCAGGACTCGGCGCCAGTGACCAATTGGGAGCAAGCACTGCGTCAGTGGGCCGATCAGGCGTTGGCGCGTGGCCAGTCGAGCCTGCTCGACAGCGCGGTACCGGCGTTCGAGCGGATCATGATCGAGACGGCTTTGAAGCACACCGCCGGGCGTCGTCGCGATGCCGCCGTGTTGCTGGGCTGGGGGCGCAATACCCTGACGCGCAAGATCAAGGAATTGGGGATGAAGGTCGATGGCGGGGATGATGATGAGGGGGATGAGGGTTAACGGTTTGTTCGCTTGAGGATTGCTGCGTGCTCAGGATCCATCTCAGCCCTCTCCCAGAGGGAGAGGGCGCAGATCCCGGATGTTTTCGAAACCTGAATTCGGCTCAATATTTCAGGTCGGCGCAACTTGAACCAGCAACTCGGTCAGTCCCCTCTCCCTCTGGGAGAGGGTTAGGGTGAGGGGCCACCGTGCACCGCATCAATGCACAATGACCCGCGATCGCGCACAGCCGCATCGCCACAACTCAACCCTGAAAACGCTGATAAACCCGTTTTCATAAACATCAAAGCCCCGAATTTCGGGGCTTTGATGTCTCTGATCAGCTTTTTTGTTTCAGCAAATGAAAACCTGGCACGCCCCCTGCAATACCTCTTACAGGTGATTCGATTCACCACCCGTTTCGGGGACCTTGGTACAGGCAGGCCGGGGATTCCCCTCTTTACACCGGGCTCATACCGCAACGCGACGAGCCCACCCTTTTGGGATCCTTGGTACAGGCAGGCCGGGGGTTCCCTCTTTACACCGGACCGACGCTAGCAGCGAAGTCCACCCGTTTTGGGAACCCTGATACAGGCAGGTCAGGGATTCCCGCTTTTACACCGTTCGCCGAGACATCGAGTCCGACGTCAATTGAGCCTGGGCCGTTTGGGTAAATGATGCAGGGGCTGATTTTGCCGCCCTGAGTCATATTCCCGAATCACGGCCTCCAGCCTGTCCAGCATTTTTCCGGGGCTGGATTCATTGATCAGAATGCCCTTCATCCTTGCCTGATCGCCTGGGTCAGCCTTCGCATAGATATCCAGGAACCACCACACCCGCCGCTGCAAAAGCGGATGCTCGACGTGAAATTCAGGCGTGCGACTCAGTTTGCGAATCCCATTGATAACGTCACTTCCAGCCCCGCCAAAGCTGTCCCAGAGCTTAAGTTTTTCAGGTATTTCCAAGGGCGGCACATTTCGTAGCCACAGGTTTGCCGACCGATCAGTGCTTTCCTCTCCCAGCCAGATGTCGGTGCCTGTTTTTATACGCGCATGTATCAACCGCCGGAGGGAAGCCGGATCGGTAATTGGATTACCACTGAGCTTGAATCCGGCTCTGATTTCAATGGATTCGGGAATCGATGTAATTCGATTGTTCGTCAGATCCAGCACTTTCCCGGGAATCTCGTTGGTGATGCCCTCCGGAAATCTGTCTAACCCTGCATAGGAAAGCTCCAGCACCTGCAGCTCGGTCCTCCCTTTGACAGAAGGCGCAACCGTGAGTGGGTTATTACTGAGTTTCAATACTTCCAATCGCAACGGCCCGTTATCGGCATCAAGCCCTGGAAGATGGAGTATTCCGTTCTGCTCCAGCTCCAATACACGCAACCCGGTCATGCCGGCCACCGAAAAATCAGGCGACAGGTTGGTCCTTTGCAGCGTCAACTCTCGTAATCGCGCACGCCTTGCCAATTCATCAACACTGGCTGGCCCCTCGGTGAGCCGCAGCCCGCGATTATCAGAAAGCAATGCACGTCCATTAACCACCCTCAGACTTTCAAGATTGGGGAAAGCTGAAAAAAAACCTTCCGGAAGAGGCACGCTTGCCCCCCTTAGCTCAAGGGAAACGATGGCGTTGAAGGGTGTTGAGAGTGGCCGATGGCTTGGCCATATCGAAAGACTCGAAGACAGCTTGAAACCCACCGGCCGCTTATCGTGAAAGACCAGCTCGTCAGGCTCCCCTTGCCACGTGTACAGACGGCGCAACGTGGAACCCAACTCACTTCCGTAGACCCCAGAGCTGAGGTCCTGGTCCAGTTGAGCAAGTCCAAGCTGGAGTCGTTTGAGCTCCACCTCTGCCGCATCCTTGTCACCGAAGTGCAGGCGAAAGTGATCTGCTTGTTGATCGGTCACTTGCGGCAAGTATTTTCGGACCTGCGCTCGGGTGGTTAGCGCAGCGGCATCGAGCAAGGACCCAACGTCGCTGCCGGTATCGCTGCGCAGCACCAAGCCCGCCGGCAGTGATTCGCTTGACAGCCCTGCTTCTGCCTCCAGCCTTTCCAGCTTGTTCAAGGGACTGATTACATCATCCTGAATGGCCCTCAGCCTGACCTGAACGCCAGGCTCAGCCTTACGGTAGTGCTCGAAAAACCGCCAGACTCGTTGCTGCAAAAGCGGCCGCTCAATGTGAAACTCGGGTGCACGCGCCAGATCCCAGACGATTCTCCTCGCCACGAACCAATATGCGTCAACGTCAACACTGTCCCAGAGCTTCAAATTTTCAGCGAGTTCCTCTAGCGGCGAATGTCGTAACCAGGCATTTGGCGAGCGATCAGTACTTCGCTCTCCCAGCCAAACGTCAATGCCTGTTTTTATCCGCGCGTCCCTCAGCCGCCGGAGAGTCGCCAGATCTGTTATGGGATTGCCAAAGAGATCAAAGCTCGCTCTGATTTCAACGGTCTCAGGGATCGATGCAATACGGTTGTTCGAAAGATTCAGCATTTTTCCGGGAATTTCGGACGTGACGCCCTCCGGAAACCGGTCTAAACCGGTGTTGGGAAGGTGCAGCTCCTGCAGCGCAGTCCTGACTTTTAGTGAAGGCATGACAGAAAGCGGATTGTTGCCGAGCTTCAATACTTCCAATCGTAACGGCCCGTTATCAGCATCAAGCCCGAGCGGGAGCTGTTCTATACCGGTCTGCGTCAGATCCAATACGCGCAACTGAGTCATCCCCGTCACGTCAGGTGCCACTTTCAAGGACGGATTCTGGTGCAGGTCGAGGACCTGCAAGCTCAACCGCCCTGGCAGGCCATTCACTACGGCATTCAGATCCGCCACCCCCTGAATGTTGCCAAGAGTCAGAGCTCGCAGGCCGGTCATGCCTGTCAGCGAGAACTCGGCTGGCAAATTGCAGTTTTGCAGGTGCAGCTCGCGTAATTGGGGAAGCTTTGCCAATTCTTCAACGAAACCTCGCTCAATGTTGTGCCTCGAGGCAGTCCGAAAAGGATTACCGTTAGGGAAAATGGGTGGCCAGCCAACCACCGTCAGACTTTCAATGTTGGGAAACTGCGCAGATAAACGATACGAGTTTAGATCTCCACCCACTCTCAGAGTAAGGGCGACAACAGCGTTGAATTTTGTTGAGACAGGAACACCGTATTGCCGAGCCCCAAGCTCGATATCCATCTTGAAACCCACTAGTCGGCCTTCGTGATAGACGCGCTCACTGGGTTCGCCCTGCCACTTGTAAAGTCTGCGTAGCTTGCTCGCCATTTCCTCACTGACACTAAAGCTCGTCCTCTCCAGCTCAGAGAGCCCACGCTCGATGCGCTTCAGCTCCACCTCTGCCACATCCTTGTCGCCAAACCGGGCGATGAAGGCATCAGCGTCCAGGTCCGTCGTTTCCGGAAGGTATCTTTGGACCTGCGCTCGGGTGGTTGGCTTTACGAGCGTACGCTGGTACCAAAGACCGTTATCGACATTACGCAGCATCACCGGACCTGGGAGCAGCTCACTTGGCCGTCGGGCACGATGCAATCCAGTCACCGGATCTACGGCGACAAGAACGAAAGCGCCATCGGCCACCTCAGCGTAGGTACGATTGTTAAAAACCCTTAAGCCTTCGCCGTTGGTTTCAGGAAGTAACGACCGGGCATTGATTACGTAATCGTCCAGCGTCGGTTGAGGCGCAAGCAAACGAGCTTCAACAGGGGCCGCGTGAATAATGATCGACGGCGTTGCACGAGTGGCATCTGCCTCAACGGCCCTGGACGACCCGGCTCGCGGCTGCGAATCATCGCGAGAGGTGCCTGAATCAAAACCTCTGCGACTCAATAAGCCGGGGAGCGGAATGTCCACGTCGGCCGGTCGAGTCGGGCTGGTAGAAGCATCTACTTTGACGTGGGTGCTGCCACCGGTAGGTGGTTTTACTGGCATGTTTTTCATCCTTGAAAAAGTCGCCCTGACTGTCGTGCCAGGGACGGAGGCTTTCGGCATCCTGCCGGTCTAAAAGAGGAGCGCACGATAGCGTGCGCAAGTATTCAAGGAGAGTGGAAAGGCAGACAGGCGCAGTGGGAAAGGACGTCAAGAAGCGTAGGATTACTCTAGAAGGATGGCGGGATTACGATCAGTTCGTTTGCAAACGGATCTCCAGCCGCCAGCGGTCATCGACCTCACTGCCGACCCAATTACCCTGCAACGGCCGCGCTGCCAGTATGGTCAACAACAACCCGCCATCGCTCATGCGTGTACGCCAGTTCACATCCCTGCCGTTGAGTTTGAACTGGCCCTTCTGCGCCCGGCCTTCGGCCTGAAACAGCAACGCCACGGTGCCATCGATGATTTCGCCGTGCAGTTTGGGTTCGTTGTTGAACCACACCACCAAACCGCCATCGGTCATTTCAACCTGCTGCAATATGCTCGGGTCCGGCGTGGTCAGGCGGCCGATCATCAAGCCGATCATCAAGCCGACAATCGCCAGCGAACCGATGACGCGCGGGAATAGTTTCGAACGGTTGTCCACAGGCGGCGTAGAATGCCGCTCATCTTTACCTTCGGAGCCGTGCATGTTTCACGTCATCCTTTTTCAACCAGAAATTCCGCCGAATACCGGCAACGTTATCAGGCTATGCGCCAACAGCGGCTGCCACCTGCATTTGATCGAACCGCTGGGCTTCGAGATGGACGACAAGCGCCTGCGCCGTGCCGGTCTCGATTACCACGAATATGCCACGCTGCAACGTCACGCGGACCTGGCCACTTGCCTGGAAAGCCTGGGCAACCCGCGGTTGTTTGCGTTCACCACCAAGGGCTCACGGCCGTTTCATGATGCCGCGTTCGTCCCCGGCGATGCGTTCATCTTCGGCCCGGAAAGCCGTGGCCTGCCGCCGGAAGTGCTCGACGCACTGCCGCCGGAACAGCGCCTGCGCCTGCCGATGCGCGAAGGCTGTCGCAGCCTGAACCTGTCCAACACCGTAGCGGTGGCCGTGTACGAAGCCTGGCGCCAGAACGACTTCAAGTAACACCACAAAACAAATGTGGGAGCTGGCCTGCTCACGATTACGGAGTGTCAGGCAACATTGATGTGTCTGACAGACCGCTATCGCGAGCAGGCTCGCTCCCACATGGGGTGTTGCTGAACCGTCTTACTGAACGGTTGGCGTCTCGCCGCTTTCCTGCATGCGCTGCAGCTCTTGCGCGTACAGGGCGTCGAAGTTCACCGGGGCCAGCATCAGGGCCGGGAACGAACCACGGGTCACCAGGCTGTCCAGGGTTTCGCGCGCGTACGGGAACAGGATGTTCGGGCAGAACGCACCCAGGGTGTGGCTCATCGAAGCCGCGTCCAGGTTCTTGATCAGGAAGATACCGGCCTGTTGCACTTCAGCGATGAAGGCGACTTCTTCACCGTTTTTCACGGTGACGGACAGGGTCAGCACGACTTCGTAAAAATCACCTTCCAGTGCTTTCTGACGAGTGTTCAGATCCAGAGCGACCGCCGGATCCCACTGCTGGCGGAAGATCGCCGGGCTTTTCGGGGCTTCGAAGGACAGGTCGCGTACGTAGATGCGCTGCAAGGAGAATTGCGGTGCGGTTTCTTCTTCGCTGGCTGCAGTGTTCTGTTGGTCAGTCATCTCAGATCCTTATCGATCTTGGGTCTTTTAGGGAGTGCTGTACGTGGGTGCAGCCGTTCAGGCCTTGAGCAGCGCGTCGAGCTTGCCGGCGCGTTCCAGGGCATACAAATCGTCACAACCGCCGATGTGCTTGCTGCCGATCCAGATCTGCGGCACGGACGTACGTCCGGCTTTCTGGGTCATTTCAGCGCGCACTTGCGGCTTGCCATCGACCTTGATCTCTTCGAAGGCCACGCCTTTGTTCGCGAGCAACTGCTTGGCTCGCACGCAATAAGGGCAGTAATCGCTGGAGTAGACGATGACTTCGCTCATATCACTTCACCAGCGGCAGGTTATCGCCTTTCCAGCTGGAGATCCCGCCGGACAGCTTGGCGGCGGTGAAGCCGGATTTCATCAGTTCGCGGGCATGAGTGCCGGCGGTCTGGCCCAGGGCGTCGACCAGAATAATGGTCTTGGCCTTGTGCTTTTCCAGCTCGGCGGTGCGCGCAGCCAGTTTGTCCTGGGGAATGTTGATCGCGCCAACGATGTGGCCGGCAGCGAAATCCTTGGCCGGACGGATGTCCACCACCACGCCAGCATCTTTATTGACCAGCGCGGTCAGCTCGCCGGTGCTCAGGCTTTTACCGCCGCCCTGCATCGTGTGCGCCAGCAGCAGAGCCAGCAGTACGACGAAGATACCGACAAGAATGTAGTGGTTAGTGGCAAATTCAATCAGGTGAGCAACCATCGAAGGAGGTTCCAGGGCGTTAAAATGTCGGCCAGTATACACAGCCACTATGGTCGGCCAAACCCCGTCCGGCGGTGACGCGGTCGGAACTTAGCTTTAAACTCCAACTCCCTTTTCCATCGCCCTCTTCTTTATTAGCCACGAGTGGATTCCATGACTACCACGCCTAAACCTTTGGTCCTGATGATTCTCGACGGCTTCGGTCACAGCGACAGCCCCGAATCCAACGCCGTTTTTGCGGCGAAGAAGCCTGTTCTGGATCGCCTGTGGGCCACCGTGCCCAACGGCTTGATTTCGGGCAGCGGCATGGACGTCGGCCTGCCGGACGGCCAGATGGGCAACTCCGAAGTCGGCCACATGAACCTTGGCGCCGGCCGCGTGGTGTATCAGGACTTTACCCGCGTGACCAAAGCGATCCGCGACGGCGAGTTCTTCGAGAACCCGACCATCTGCGCCGCTGTGGACAAAGCCGTGGCCGCCGGCAAAGCCGTGCACTTCATGGGTCTGCTCTCCGATGGCGGCGTACACAGCCACCAGGATCACCTGATCGCCATGGCCGAACTGGCCTTCAAGCGCGGCGCCGAAAAAATCTACCTGCACGCTTTCCTTGACGGTCGCGACACCCCACCGAAAAGCGCTGCGTCGTCCATCGAACTACTCGATGCGACCTTCCAGGCACTGGGCAAGGGCCGCATCGCCAGCATCATCGGCCGCTACTTCGCCATGGACCGTGACAACCGCTGGGACCGTGTGGCTCAGGCCTACAACCTGATCGTCGACGGCAACAGCGAATTCCACGCCGCCACTGCGCAGGAAGGTCTGGACGCCGCTTATGCGCGCGGCGAGAGCGACGAATTCGTCAAAGCCACGACCATCGGTGAGCCGGTGAAAGTCGAAGACGGCGACGCCGTGGTGTTCATGAACTTCCGCGCCGACCGCGCCCGCGAGCTGACTCGCGTGTTCGTCGAAGACGACTTCAAGGATTTCGAACGCGCGCGCCAGCCGAAACTGGCCGGTTTTGTGATGTTGACCCAATACGCAGCGAGCATCCCTGCACCCTCGGCGTTCGCCCCGGGCAGCCTGGAAAACGTCCTCGGCGACTATCTGGCGAAAAACGGCAAAACCCAGCTGCGCATCGCTGAAACCGAAAAATACGCCCACGTGACCTTCTTCTTCTCCGGCGGTCGTGAAGAACCGTTCCCGGGCGAAGAGCGCATCCTGATTCCATCGCCGAAAGTCGCCACTTACGACTTGCAGCCGGAAATGAGCGCGCCGGAAGTCACAGACCGCATCGTCGACGCCATCGAAAACCAGCGTTACGACGTGATCGTGGTCAACTACGCCAACGGCGACATGGTCGGCCACAGCGGCGTGTTCGACGCGGCGGTGAAGGCTGTGGAATGCCTTGATACCTGCGTCGGGCGCATTGTCGAAGCGCTGGAGAAGGTTGGCGGCGAAGCGCTGATCACCGCTGACCACGGCAACGTCGAGCAAATGGCCGATGAATCCACCGGCCAGGCGCACACCGCACACACCACCGAGCCGGTACCGTTCATTTACGTCGGCAAGCGCGACCTCAAGGTCCGTGAAGGCGGCGTGCTGGCGGACGTGGCACCAACCATGCTGAAGCTGCTGGGCCTGGAAAAACCGGCGGAAATGACTGGCACTTCGATTCTGGTCTGACCCGAATCACCAAAACACCGCAAAACCCTGCAGGAGTGAGCCTGCTCGCGATAGCCATCTGACAGTCAACTACTCTGTTGAATGTCAGTAAGCCATCGCGAGCAGACTCACTCCTACATTGGTTTGTGGTGTTTTTCAGGCCAGTTATCACACAGCCCCAATTGGGCGTTTTTTTTGCAGCCTCGGGCGGGCATACTAGGCCGTCCATTACCCTGGTGCCGCCCGCCTCTATGCTCCGCGTCCTGATCGCCCTCGCTCTGACCTGCCTGCTCCAACCGGCCTTCGCTGACGAGCGCGCGCAAACCCAACAACAGTTGGACGCCACGCGTCAGGACATTGCCGAGCTGAAAAAGCTGCTGAGCAAAGTCCAGGAAGAAAAGTCCGGCGTACAGAAAGAGCTCAAGGGCACTGAAACCGAGCTGGGTAAACTGCAGAAGCAGGTCGACGCGCTGCAGAAAGAACTGCAGAAAAGCGAATCCGAGCTGCAGCGACTCGATGCAGAGAAAAAAACTCCAGAGCGCGCGCACTGAACAGCAGCGACTGATCGCCATTCAGGCCCGCGCGGCCTATCAGAACGGTCGGCAGGAATACCTCAAGCTGCTGCTCAACCAGCAGAATCCCGAGAAATTCGCCCGCACCCTCACCTATTACGATTACCTGAGCCAGGCCCGCCTGGAACAGCTGAAGAACTTCAACGAAACCCTGCGCCAACTGGCCAATGTCGAAAAAGACATTGCCGCCCAACAGGCGCAATTGCTGGTACAGAAAAGCAGCCTCGATACCCAGCGCGACGAACTGGAAAATGTCCGCAAGGAACGCCAGCAAGTGCTCGCCAAGCTCAACGATGACGTGAAGGCCCGCGACCAGAAACTCGCCGCCCGCGAGCAGGATCAGGCAGACCTGTCTAAAGTCCTTAAAACCATTGAAGAAACCCTGGCCCGCCAGGCCCGTGAGGCAGAAGAAGCGCGGCAGAAAGCGCTGATCGCCCAGCAGGAAGCGGAAAAAAAGCGTTTGCGTGAGGCGCAGGCTGAAAACAGCGACGCCCCACGAAAACCCGCCAGATCCACTCCCGGCGCGCTGGTCTCCAGCAGCGGCGAGACCTTCGGTGGCCCTTTTGCTGCAACCCGGGGAAAACTTCCTTGGCCGGTTGATGGTCGATTGTTGGCACGCTTCGGCGAATCCCGTGGCGACGACGCCCGCACCAAGTGGGACGGCGTAATGATCAGCGCCTCCGCCGGCAGCCAGGTGCATGCCGTACACGGTGGTCGCGTGGTGTTCGCCGACTGGCTGCGCGGCGCCGGGCTGCTGGTGATCCTCGACCACGGCAACGGTTTTCTGAGTCTTTACGGTCACAACCAGACACTGCTCAAGTCAGCCGGTGACGTGGTTAAAGCCGGTGAGTCCATCTCCACTGTCGGTAACAGTGGCGGCCAGGACACATCAGCGCTGTATTTCGCAATTCGTCAGCAGGGTCACCCGAGTGATCCAGCACAATGGTGCCGCGCGCAAGGATAAGCGTGCCGCCTAATTCAGGAGTTCGTTCGACATGCTGCATTTGTCCCGCCTTACCTCGCTGGCCCTGACGATCGCCCTGGTGATCGGCGCGCCTCTGGCGTTCGCCGCTCAACCGGCCCCGGCCGTCGCTCCGGCAGGCACTGCCGCGACTTCCAAGGCACCGTTGCCGCTGGAAGAATTGCGCACCTTTGCCGAGGTCATGGACCGGATCAAAGCCGCTTACGTCGAGCCGGTGGACGACAAGACCCTGCTGGAAAACGCGATCAAGGGCATGCTCAGCAACCTTGATCCGCACTCGGCTTATCTTGGCCCGGAAGACTTCACCGAGCTGCAGGAAAGCACCAGCGGTGAGTTCGGCGGCCTGGGCATCGAAGTCGGCGCCGAAGACGGTTTCATCAAAGTCGTCTCGCCAATCGATGACACCCCGGCGTCGAAGGCCGGCATTCAGGCCGGCGACTTCATCGTCAAGATCAACGGCCAGCCGACGCGCGGCCAGACCATGACCGAAGCCGTCGACAAAATGCGCGGCAAGATCGGCCAGAAAATCACCCTGACCCTGGTACGCGACGGCGGTACGCCGTTCGACGTGACCCTGGCCCGTGCGGTGATTCAGGTGAAGAGCGTCAAGGCGCAGCTGCTGGAAACCGGTTATGCGTACATCCGCATCACCCAGTTCCAGGTCAAGACCGGCGAAGAGGTTTCCAAGGCCCTGGCCAAGCTGCGCAAGGACAACGGCAAGAAGCTCAACGGCATCATTCTCGACCTGCGCAACAACCCGGGCGGCGTGTTGCAAGCGGCGGTGGAAGTGGTCGACCATTTCATCACCAAAGGTCTGATCGTTTACACCAAAGGCCGCATCGCCAATTCCGAACTGCGTTTCTCGGCCACCGGCAAAGACGAAAGTGAAGCCGTGCCGATGGTCGTGCTGATCAATGGTGGCAGTGCCTCGGCTTCGGAAATCGTCGCCGGCGCCCTGCAGGACCAGAAACGCGCGGTGGTCATGGGCACCACCAGTTTCGGCAAAGGCTCGGTACAAACCGTACTGCCGCTGAACAATGACCGTGCATTGAAGATCACTACCGCGCTGTACTTCACGCCGAATGGTCGTTCGATTCAGGCGCAGGGCATCGTTCCGGACATCGAAGTGCGCAAGGCCAAGATCACCAACGAGGCCGATGGCGACTACTTCAAGGAAGCCGACCTGCAAGGTCACCTGGGCAACGGCAACGGCGGCGCGGACAAACCAACCGGCTCCGGCGCCAAGCCCAAAGCCATGCCGCAGGATGATGACTATCAATTGGCCCAGGCCCTGAGCCTGCTCAAAGGGCTGAGCATCACGTCCGGCCGTTGAGGATGTCGCTGCGTTTCATCCTCGTTCTGTTGTGCTGTCTGGCGGGTGCTGCTCACGCAGAGCCCGCCAGCCCAAAGCCACACAAAGCCTACCTGACATTGATCATCGACGACCTGGGGCAGAACCTGCCCCGGGATCGCCGCGTGCTGGCCCTGCCCGGCCCGGTGACCACGGCGATCATGCCGGACACCCCGCACGCCACCGAGTTTGCCCGCGAAGCCCATCGCGCCGGCAAGATCGTTATCCTGCACATGCCCATGGACCCGGCCACCGGTCCCTATGCCTGGCACCCCGAACTGCCCATCGAAGAACTGGAAAAACGCCTCAACGCCGCGTTCAAAATGGTCCCCTACACTGCCGGCATCAATAACCACATGGGCAGCCGCATGACTGCGCAACCGGTGGCGATGGCCTGGTTGATGGGCGAACTGCAGCGCCGGCACAAGTTCTTCGTCGACAGCCGTACCAGCGCACAAACCGTGGCAGCGCAACAGGCACAGAAGATCGATCTGGCCAGTGTCTCGCGGGACGTGTTTCTTGATGACGAGCGCACTGAGGCAGCGATCTACACGCAGTTGCAGACCGCGATCAGCCTGGCGCGCAAGCAGGGTTCGGCGGTGATGATCGGCCATCCCTATCCGCAGACACTGGCGGTGCTCGAGCGCGAACTGCCGAAGTTGAAGGGCCAGGGAATCGACTGGATCGATATCAAACAGATGATCAGCCTGCGCAGCAATCGCGCCATGGCCAGTCATGGTAAAGACGGGGTTTACCGGTAATACCCTGTGACGCTAGCACATACATAGTTACCGCCCGGAAACCGTCCCCATTCCCGATAGTGCGACCTGCAACAGGTCGCGACGCCCTCGCGTCGCTTTCAACTATCAGGAATCATCATGACTATTGAAGACAACACCGCAGCGCATCCCATGCCAATGGAACCGATCATGCAGGACAATCTGCTGATCAACTTCACCACGGAGTTTCACCGGGTCTGGAGCACTAACGGCTCAAAAGCCAAACCTGCCACATTCTGGCGCCCCACTCCTGCTCCGGATGCATTGCCGGGCTACTTTCCGCTGGGCGACGTGCTCTTTCCCGGCGACGCCAATATCAATGGCGAAATGGTCGCAGCCGTGGTCTGCGAGAAAGATATGGCAGGGTCCTTAAGCACTAAAGGAAAGGCACTGGCCCGCCCTGCCGATTTTGAACTGGTCTGGAAAGAAACCGGAGCGCCCGGTGTTACTCGCATGTCGATCTGGCGACCTCTGGCACCCGTCGGTTACGTCGCTCTGGGGCTCGTATGCTCCAACGATCACTGCAAACCTTCGTTGAACTCGGTGCGCTGCG
The DNA here is from genome assembly GCF_054682705.1 of Pseudomonas sp. H1_D05. Classification (NCBI taxonomy): domain Bacteria; kingdom Pseudomonadati; phylum Pseudomonadota; class Gammaproteobacteria; order Pseudomonadales; family Pseudomonadaceae; genus Pseudomonas; species Pseudomonas sp. H1_D05. Next base: position 2,236,867 of record NZ_CP162825.1, on the reverse strand, counting down.
TCAGGCTCGACCTGGTCATAGCAGCGAACGTCGGTGATCTGATCTGGAATGACAAGGGCAGCGGTGCCAAGCTCAGTTTCAGCGCCTTTGGCATCGAACCGTCGACTGCCGCCGCAGGCGACATCCATTTTGCGCCCGGCACCTTCGTGGGCATCCAGGGCTACAGCAAGCCTGCAGCACCTTCGACGGCGTATGGCTTGCGCATGCAAATTCCGCTGCAAGTCAGCGCATCGCCGCAAATTCCGACCCTCACCGGATACACGAAGCCCGTAGTGAACGAACCCGCCACCGTCACCCAGATTGCCCGCCTGCCTTGGTTCGCAGTGCGAGATCATGCTCATCCCGGCGAACAATTTCGCAATTCGCCTTACTACGAACTGAAGAGAACTGACGAATATGTGCTCATTGGTCACGAGCGCAATGAATCGGACAAGCATCGGGCCGTTAAATGGACAGCACCACGTCTGCAGAACGCGGTGACAATGCGCATGTTCCATAGTTTTACCGCCATGGAAATCGTCAAAGCCTGGCCGACCGTGCCTCTCAGCGATATCCGCATGACAAAATTCTCGGCCTGCCTGCCAAAAAGTTTGACCCGCACCGAAACGTCTTCCAACGGTTGGAACGAGCTACGATCTCAAGTGGTTGTTGCCATGGCGCCGAAGCAAACAGCCGTCGCGGTTTATCAGATGCAAAGCCATTACGAGTTGGTACGGGAAGACGGTACTCAAGTGGCGGTCGACTTTGGTTATACCGATGATTCAAGCGTTCTGCTGACGCAATATCCGCCGGAGTCCGTTGAGCTCGCCAGCGCGTGTCCGCCGCTGACGACAGACACCCCGGCAATATCTGGCACCGATGGCGCCAACGCTAAAGAGCAGCCATCATCGGGCCTGGATGTCGTTATAGATACCGCCCCATGATTTCGTCCACCACGCCTTCTTTGCGCAACTGATCCAGCGCAGCCTGAAGCTTGGCGACTACTTCGTCGGAGACGTCCTTATTCAGCGCCAGATACAGTTCTGCACTGTTGAAGCGCAGCACGGTCTTGAGACCGGTGACACCGTCCTGCCGCGCCAGATAACGCCCGGCAGGATCACCGGTGGCCCACAGGTCGATCTGACCATTGACCAGTTTCTTCGCGTTGTCCTGATCGCGCAGCACTACTATCGGCTTCAGACCTTGTTTGGTCAGTGTCTCGGCAATCGCATCGCCCTTGTAGGCACCGATCTTGTACTTGCGCGCATCATTGAGGGTTTCGAGGGTGATCTTGCTGTCAGCCTTGGCCAGCATGATCCAGTCATCCGGACCGATCGGGCCGACCCATTTGAAGAGCTTTTCGCGGTCCGGCAGACGCGCCATCACGAAGGCGCCATAACCGGGATTTTCCAGAGCCAGTTTGTAGACGCGCTCCCAAGGAAAGCGCAGGGTCAGGCTGTAAGTGATGCCGGCACGCTGGAACACTTCGCGCACGATGTCGGTGGCGATGCCATTGATGTTCTCGCCTTGGGCGAAGTTCTTGCCGTTTTTCGCCATGTTATACGGCGGGAAATTTTCGGTGAGGAGCACCAGATCGGTGTCGGGACTGTTTTCGGCGCGGGCGGTGTTGATGAGCAACATCGATGCACTGGCGAGAACAAGAAGCAGGCGTTTGATCATGTCGGGCTACCGGAATCCATGGCGTGCCCAAGAGTGCCTTGGGTGCGCCATGCTGTCCACTGGCCTGTATCGATCGTGACGCTTAACGCATCACGATCCCGCGATGCGCCATATAGGCCTTGGCTTCCTGCACGGTGTATTCGCCGAAGTGGAAAATACTCGCCGCCAGCACCGCACTGGCATGGCCCTCGAGAATGCCGTCAGCCAAGTGCTGCAGATTGCCGACGCCGCCGGAAGCGATCACCGGGATGCCCAGCGCATCGCTGATCGCGCGGGTCACGCCGAGATCGAAACCGTTTTTCATGCCGTCCTGATCCATGCTGGTCAGCAGGATTTCACCGGCACCGAGGCCTTCCATTTTCTTCGCCCACTCGACCGCGTCGAGGCCGGTTGGCTTGCGCCCGCCGTGGGTGAAGATTTCCCAGCGCGGGGTTTCGCCCGGGCCGGAGACTTTCTTCGCGTCGATGGCGACAACGATGCACTGCGAGCCGAAATGCTGCGCCGCTTCACCGACGAACTCCGGGTTGAATACGGCAGCGGTGTTGATCGATACCTTGTCCGCGCCGGCATTCAACAGATTGCGAATGTCCTGCACGGTACGCACGCCACCGCCGACGGTCAGCGGGATGAACACCTGACTGGCCATGCGCTCGACGGTATGCAGCGTGGTGTCGCGGCCATCGACGCTGGCGGTGATATCGAGAAAAGTAATCTCGTCGGCGCCCTGCTCGTCGTAACGACGGGCGATTTCCACCGGGTCACCGGCGTCGCGGATGTTTTCGAACTTCACACCTTTGACGACCCGGCCGTTGTCCACGTCCAGGCAAGGGATGATGCGTTTGGCCAGCGCCATGGTCAGTCCTCAGCCTTGGTACGAATCGCAGAAAGCTTGCGCTTCGGCGACGTCGAGGGTGCCTTCGTAAATCGCCCGGCCCGTGATGGCGCCGATGATGCCTGGCGCTTTGGCGTCGAGCAGCGACTTGATGTCACCCAGATTGTGGATGCCGCCGGAAGCGATCACCGGGATCTTGGTGGCAGCGGCCAGCGCAGCGGTGAACGGCACGTTGCAACCCTGCATCATGCCGTCTTTGGCGATGTCGGTATAAACGATCGAGGAGACGCCGTCGGCTTCAAACTGCTTGGCCAGATCGATGACCTGCACGGTGCTGATTTCAGCCCAGCCATCGGTGGCGACGAAACCGTCTTTGGCATCCAGACCGACGATGATCTTGCCCGGGAACGCACGGCAGGCTTCAGCGACGAACGCCGGATCTTTCACGGCTTTGGTGCCGATGATCACGTAGCTCACGCCAGCCTTGACGTAGTGCTCGATGGTTTCCAGCGAACGGATGCCGCCACCGATCTGGATCGGCAGGGTCGGGTAGCGCTTGGCGATCGCGGTAACCACTTCGCCGTTGACTGGCTGGCCTTCAAAAGCGCCGTTCAGATCGACCAGATGCAGACGGCGGCAACCGCCCTCCACCCACTTGGCAGCCATGCTCACCGGATCATCGGAGAACACCGTGGAATCTTCCATGCGGCCCTGACGCAAACGTACGCAGGCACCGTCTTTAAGATCGATAGCGGGAATAATCAGCATCTGGCAAACCTTCAAATTTGAATGTTCAGCTTGGCTCGGAAATCAGTTTTTCTCGAGCGCCCACAGGTCGCTTTCGATGCTTTCAAACCGCTCTTTGAGGTGGGTCTGCACATCGAAAATCGCCCTGTTGTAATAGTGCGGAGCAATTTCGCGGGTAAATAACTCAAGAATTTCCGCCGCTTCGAACGAACCGAGATCCAGTTCGAAACGGTCTTCCATGAACCGCTGAATCTTGCGATTGGCCTCGTTCTCCTGTTCGGGAGTGAGGGTCAGAATCGGCGGCTTGGACTTCTTGGCAGCCATTTACCAGCGACCGTCCCACGCAGCGAAGTTCTGCAGCAATTGCAGGCCATGGGTATGGCTCTTCTCCGGGTGGAACTGCACGGCGAAACGCGAGCCATCGGCCAGCGCCGCAGCGAAATCGACACCGTAATGACCGCCACCGACCACCTGCCGCGCGTTGGCGGCGGCGATGTAGTAGCTGTGCACGAAGTAAAAACGCGCCATGTCCGGAATGTCGTGCCACAACGGGTGGCTGACCTTCTGCTTCACCTCGTTCCAGCCCATGTGCGGGACTTTCAGGTGCTCGCCGTCTTCATGCAGGTCTTTGCCGAAGAACTTCACCGCGCCCGGGAACAGGCCGATGCAGTCGACGCCGTCGTTCTCTTCACTGGTGTCGAGCAAGGCCTGCATGCCGACACAGATGCCAAGAAATGGACGATCCTGACTGACTTCACGCACCAGTGAATCGAAGCCGAGGCGACGGATCTCCGCCATGCAGTCGCGAATCGCGCCAACACCGGGGAACACCACGCGGTCAGCTTCGCGAATCACGGCTGCATCGCTGGTGATCAGCACTTTACCGGCGCCGACGTGCTCGAGGGCTTTGGCCACCGAGTGCAGGTTGCCCATGCCGTAATCGATAACTGCAACCGTCTGCATTACAGAACGCCTTTGGTCGATGGCATTTGCCCGGCCATGCGCTCATCCAGCTCGACAGCCATGCGCAGCGCGCGGCCGAAAGCCTTGAACACGGTTTCGATCTGGTGGTGGGTGTTGGTGCCACGCAGGTTGTCGATGTGCAGACTGACCAGCGCATGGTTGACGAAGCCCTGGAAGAACTCCTGGAACAGGTCAACGTCGAAGCCGCCGACGGTGGCGCGGGTGTACGGCACGTGCATCTGCAGGCCTGGACGACCGGAGAAGTCGATGACGACGCGCGACAGCGCTTCATCGAGCGGCACGTAGGCATGACCGTAGCGACGGATGCCTTTTTTATCGCCGATGGCTTTGGCAAACGCCTGGCCGAGGGTGATACCGACATCTTCCACCGTATGGTGGTCGTCGATATGCAGATCGCCCTTGCATTCAATATCCAGGTCGATCAACCCGTGACGGGCGATCTGATCCAGCATGTGCTCAAGAAAAGGAACACCGATATCGAATCGGGCCTTTCCGGTGCCATCAAGGTTGATCGAGGCTTTGATCTGGGTTTCCAGAGTGTCGCGCTCGACAGACGCCTTACGTTCGGCCATCACCAGCTCCGCAAAATCATTGGGCGAAAAAGGCAGCCATTATAGGCACGCGAGGCGCAAACAGAAACACGACAGGTGAGATGGCTGACGGATAGAACGCCCGGCTGTCGCGGGTAGACATGTCCATACAAGCCATTACAGGCAGCGCAAAAACAAATGTGGGAGCGAGCTTGCTCGCGAATGCGGTGGATCAGCCAACAATTAAGTTGACTGATATTCCGTCTTCGCGAGCAGGCTCGCTCCCACAGGTTCGGTGTTTATTCAGCTAACACCTTAGTGAAACAGTACCGCCGTTTTCTGCAGGGTCACCCACACACCCCACGCCAACGGAATACCCACCACCAGCCACGCAGCGATCGCCAGCGGCTTGCTGCCCGGGGCGGCTTTCCACTCCAGGACCGTGCTGGCATCAGCACCTTTGTCGTGACCCAGCGCCTGTTCGGCAGCCAGCTCAGCGTCGGTCATGAAGTATTTGTCAGCCACCGGACGCACCAGCAGGTTGCACAGGAAGCCCAGCACCAGCAGGCCTGCGAGGATGTACAGGGTGATGTCGTAAGCGGCAGCGCGTTCAACGCCGATGCTCAACTGATACTCACGCAGGTAGTTCACCAGCACCGGACCGAGCACGCCGGCCGCAGCCCAAGCGGTCAGCAGACGACCGTGGATCGCACCGACCATCTGCGTACCGAACAGGTCGGCCAGATACGCCGGCACCGTGGCAAAACCGCCGCCGTACATCGACAGAATGATGCAGAACGCCGCCACGAACAGCGCAACGTTACCCAAATGGCCCATGTTCGGGATCAGCGCGTACAGGGCAAAACCCAGGGCGAAGAACACGAAGTAGGTGTTTTTGCGGCCCAGGTAGTCCGAGAACGAAGCCCAGAAGAAGCGGCCACCGATATTGAACAGGCTGAGCAGACCGGTGAAACCGGCAGCAATCGCAGCGATCGAAGCCAGTTGTCCGGCGTCGAGCTGACCAAACGGCACATCGACACCCAGCAGTTTGCCGCCGAACACTTCCTGCAGCAGTGGCGAAGCCATGCCGAGGATGCCGATGCCGGCAGACACGTTCAGGCACAGCACCAGCCAGACCAGACGGAATTGCGGGGTTTTCCACGCCACATTCACGTGCACGTGACGGTGGGTGATCATCGAGTTCGAGGCTTTCTTCGCCGGAGCGGTCCAGCCTTCAGGTTTCCAGCCGGTTGGCGGAACGCGGTAAGCCAGAGCACCACCGATCATGAACACGAAGTAGATCGCGGCCATGGCGACGAAGCTCTGCCAGACGCCGACACCGGTTGGCGAAGCGAAGTGGCTCATCAGCGCGGTTGCCAGCGGTGCACCAACCATCGCGCCGCCACCGAAACCCATGATTGCCATGCCGGTAGCCATGCCGCGCTTATCCGGGAACCACTTGATCAGGGTCGAGACCGGCGAGATATAGCCCAGACCCAGACCGATACCGCCGATCACGCCCGAACCGAGCCACATCAGCCAGATCTGGTGGGTATAAATACCCAACGCGGAGATCAGCAGACCGCCGCACCAGCACAGTGCAGATACGACACCGGCCTTGCGTGGCCCCGCGTGTTCCAGCCAGCCACCCCAGATCGCTGCCGAGCAGCCGAGGAAGATGAAGAACAGCGTGTAGATCCAGCCGAGCATCGAGATCGGCCAGTCGCATTGCGACGAGAACACTTGTGCGATGAAGCTCATGTCCGGTCCGCAAGCCACCGGAGCGGTGACGCCCAGCGCCTTGGACAGCGGCAACCAGAACACCGAGAAGCCATAGGCCATGCCGATGCACAGGTGGATGGCCAGAGCGGCCGGTGGGACTAGCCAACGGTTGAAACCGGGCTTGGCGATGATGCGTTCCTTGGACAGGAACGCGGGCTGATCGGCTTTGAGGCCGTCCGCCGTGATGCTCGTGCTCATTGTGTATCCCCCAATTATTAGTATGGTTCGCCAGCCACTGTTCACCCCCGGCCTTTATGCACGCAGGCATGACCGTTTTTTTGGGTGAAGCTCCTTGAAGGCGCGACGTTAAGTCGCAGAAGGACGGACGAACGGGCGAAGGTTACCATTTGCACGTGACAGAAAAACCAAACTGATATCACCTTTTTTCTGTCGTCTGATCTCGTATCACTCAGGAAAACGCCATGCCAATCGTCGTACAAGCGCTGAACGCCGCCAATTATCAGGATCAGGAGGATTTGCGGAAGATTTATCGCGACGCGCCGGACTGGCTGTTTGCGCCGTTTTCCGGTGAAAACAATCTGATCGACCGCACGCTCGCCGAGGGAAGTTTTATTGCCGGGCGTTTCAACGACCGCCTGCTCGGTGCCGCTCGTCTACAGAGGCACCACGACGTTTGGTACTTGTCCCATTTATGCGTACGAAAAGTTACCCGTCGCCGTGGGGTTGCTGAACGGCTGGTGAACCAAGCGCAGAAAATGGCGTCGCAAGCGGGGGCTGAACTGCGTCTGCTGGCGCCTGCCGGGCATCCTGAAGCCTTGGCAATCGCAGCGAAGTTACACCTCCCGCTGGAGGTAATGGCAACATGACGCCACACCGAACCGGGCAATTGCAGCGCTATACTCCCCGGCTAAATTACGAATTCGACTAACTACAAGGACTCGCCCATGAAAGCGTTCGGCAAAATCCTGGGTCTGGTACTTCTCGGATTGTTGCTGATCATTGTGGCGGCAGGTTTTGCCCTGACCCACCTCTTCGATCCCAACGATTACAAAGACGAGATTCGCCAGATAGCCCGCGACAAGGCCCACATCGAGCTGACGCTCAATGGCGACATCGGCTGGAGCCTGTTCCCGTGGCTCGGCCTGGAACTGCACGAGGCCAGCGTTGCCACCCTGATCAATCCGACTGAACCGTATGCCGATTTGCAGATGCTCGGCCTGTCCGTGCGGGTGCTGCCGCTGTTGCGCCGCGAAGTGCAAATGAGCGATGTCCGCGTTGAAGGGCTGAACCTGCGCCTGAAACGCGACAAAAACGGCCACGGCAACTGGGAAGACATTGGCAAGGTACCGACAGCCGCCGCACCTGCCGGCAGCCCGGCACCTGCTAGCGCAGCCACTGCACAAGCCCCTGCCCAACCGGAAAAACCGCCACAGCCGATCCGCCTCGACATCGACAGCCTGACCGTCAACAACGCCCGCGTTGAATACAACGACGAGCTGACCGGCAAGCAATTCAGCGCCGAGAGCATCCAGTTGAGCACCGGCCCGGTACACGATTCGACGAATATTCCGGTGAAAGCCACGGCATTCCTCGGCACCAACCAGCCGGTCCTGCGCGTGCGTACCGAGCTCACTGGCGAACTGCGCATCGAGCGCGCACTGCAGCGCTACAAATTCGAAGACATGAAGCTGTCCGGCGAACTGGCCGGCGATCCGTTGCAAGGCAAGACCATGACCTTCGCAGCTCAGGGCCAGTTATCGCTGGATAAAGCGGCGAACGTCGCCGAATGGACCGGTATCAAAATCTCTGCCAACCAGTTGCGCGCCTTGGGTGAGCTGAAAGCCAATGACCTCGACAAGACCCCGCAAATCACTGGCGGGCTCTCCATCGCCCAGTTCGATCTGGCGAAATTCGTCGACAGCATCGGTCAGAAACTGCCGGCCATGGCCGAGGGCAGTCTGAGCAAAGTCGAATTGGTCAGCCGCGTTGCCGCCACGCCAACCAGCATCGCCTTCGACAACATCAACCTGAAACTCGACGACAGCAGCTTCAGCGGCCGCATCGCCGTCGAAGACTTCGCCAAACAATCGCTGCGGGCAATTCTCAAGGCCGATACGTTCAACGCTGACCGCTACCTGCCGCCGAAATCGGCACAAGCCAACAGCGCCACGCAAGTGCGTCAGGCCGAAGTCGCCAGCACCGAAGCCGATGCCATGGCCGGTGCCGGCTCTACCCCACTGCCGGACAAACCAAGCAAAACCGCCTGGAGCACCGAGCGCCTGTTACCGGTTGAGCGCCTGGCCAAACTCGACGTCGATGCCGATCTGACCTTCGGCCAACTGACCCTCGACAAACTGCCGATCCAGAACGCCGCACTGAAAGCCACCGGCCAAGGCGGCTTGCTGACCCTGACCAACCTGAGCGGCGAACTGTACAACGGCGGTTTCGCCGCCAATGGCACCCTCGATGTACGCCCGAGCGCGCCTGTGCTGAACCTGCAGACCAAGCTCAATCGCGTGCCTGTAGAAAAAATCCTCGAAAGCCAAGGCAAGAACCCGCCCGTCAAAGGCCTGGTAACCCTCACCAGCAATGTCACTGGCAGCGGCAACAGCCAGCAGGCGCTGATCGATACGCTTAACGGCAACGCCAGTTTCGTGATCAACAACGGCGTGCTGCTCAACGCCAATCTTGAACAGCAACTGTGCAAAGGCATCGCCACGCTTAACCGCAAAACCCTCAGCGGCGAACCACGCGGTAAAGACACGCCATTCCAGGAACTCAAGGGCAACCTGACTTTCCGCAATGGCATTGCCAGCAACCCGGACCTGAAAGTGCGCATCCCCGGCATGACCGTCAACGGTGACGGCGACATCGACTTGCGCGTGCTCGGCATGGACTATCGCGTCGGCATCATCGTCGAAGGCGACACCAGCGCCATGCCGGATCCGGCGTGTCAGGTCGGCGAAAAATTCGTCGGCATCGAATGGCCACTGCGCTGCCGTGGCCCGCTGGAATTGGGCGCCAAGGCCTGCCGTGTCGACAACGATCGCCTCGGTCAGGTCGCAACTAAACTGGCCGGCGACAAGCTCAGCGAAAAAATCGACGAAAAACTCGGTGACAAGGTCAGCCCGGAACTGAAAAACGCATTGAAGGGGCTGTTCAAGCGATGAGAGCGGAGCAATTTTCCACGGCGGTGCTGGATTGGTTCGACCGCCACGGCCGCCACGATCTGCCTTGGCAGCAGAACATCAACCCGTATCGGGTGTGGGTGTCGGAGATCATGTTGCAGCAGACCCAGGTCAGCACCGTGCTCAATTACTTCGACCGTTTCATGGCCGCGCTGCCGACGGTCGAAGCGCTGGCAGAAGCCCCCGAAGACGAAGTGCTGCACCTGTGGACCGGGCTGGGTTACTACACCCGCGCGCGCAATTTGCAGAAGACTGCGAAGATCGTCGTCAGCCAATACGCTGGCGAGTTTCCGCGTGACGTTGAAAAGCTTACCGATCTACCAGGCATTGGTCTGTCCACTGCCGGCGCCATCGCGAGCATCAGCATGGGCCTGCGCGCGCCGATCCTCGACGGCAACGTCAAACGCGTGCTGGCGCGTTTTACTGCGCAAGAGGGCTACCCCGGCGAGCCGAAGGTCGCCAAACAACTGTGGGCCACCGCTGAACGCTTTACGCCGCACGATCGGGTCAACGCCTACACCCAGGCGATGATGGATCTCGGCGCCACACTGTGCACGCGTAGCAAACCGAGCTGCCTGCTGTGCCCGCTGGAGCGTGGCTGCGAGGCGCACATGCTCGGCCTGGAAACCCGCTACCCGATTCCCAAGCCGCGCAAAGCCATTCCGCAGAAGCGCACGCTGATGCCGATGCTGGCCAACGGCGACGGCGCGATTCTGCTCTACCGTCGCCCCTCGAGCGGTTTGTGGGGCGGTCTGTGGAGCCTGCCGGAACTCGACGACCTCAATGACCTGCAACATCTCGCCGATCAGCACTCGCTGACCATGGGCGAGCAGCAGGCGCTGCCGAACCTCGTTCACACGTTCAGCCATTTCCAGCTGTCCATCGAACCCTGGCTGGTTCAGGTGCAGGAGGCCGCCCATCACGTGGCCGAGGCCGACTGGCTCTGGTATAACCTCGCCACCCCGCCGCGCCTGGGCCTCGCCGCCCCGGTCAAAACCTTGCTCGAACGCGCGGCCGCCGTCTTGAATGCAGGAGAGTCGCCATGACCCGCACCGTAATGTGCCGCAAGTACAAAGAAGAATTGCCCGCGCTGGACCGCGCCCCTTTCCCGGGCGCCAAAGGTCAGGATATTTTTGACCACGTCTCGGCCAAGGCCTGGGCTGACTGGCAGAAACACCAAACCCTGCTGATCAACGAAAAGCGTCTGAACATGATGAACGCCGAAGACCGCAAATATCTTCAGGGCGAAATGGACAAGTACTTCTCCGGCGAGGAATACGCCAAGGCCGAAGGCTACGTTCCGCCTGCTGAGTAAACCCTGCAAAATCGGGGGCCGGATCGTAAGCGACGGAATTAATTTAAGAAATTTTAAAAAAGTCGTTGACGTAAATCCGAAAAACCCTTTTAATGCGCCCCGTTGCCCAGATAGCTCAGTCGGTAGAGCAGGGGATTGAAAATCCCCGTGTCGGCGGTTCGATTCCGTCTCTGGGCACCAAATACCGAAAACCCTGAATCGCAAGATTCAGGGTTTTTTTATGCCTGCGATTTGATCACGCCTCTCTCTGCGCCCCGCAACGCCCTCCTCTCGATACACCTCAAACCCGCCTGTACTGAAAAATACCCAAAATCTGTATCTCTCCCCATGTAGGAAAATTCGCCAGTATTCCTCCAAGCCTTGGCGAGCCAACGACTGGCTCTACTTTGCGCCCCGCAACACTCTGGGCCTCTGAAGCCCTCAGAGCGCAAAACCTGATTTTTTGAATAGATCGGCGTCCACCGCAAGGTCACTTCCTGTCCAGCTAAAAAATCTAAAAACAAACCCAACAGGCGAACTGCATTTACTGCTTTTCAAACATTCCAGGATGAATGCTGGCGCCCCTGTGCGCCCGGCAAAAGAGCGAAACGGACGACGTATGATCAAGCAACTTATCAATGAAGACAGTTATGTGCAGATTGGCGATCTGTGCAGCGCAACGATTCAGCTGAAAATCGAAGGACTGAATCCTGCCGGATCGATCAAGCTCAAAACCGCACATGCCCTGATCACGGATCTGGAAAACCAGGGCCGGATTCACCATAAGACTCGCCTGGTCGAGTCTTCCTCGGGGAATCTGGGGGTCGCGCTGGCCATGGTCTGCGCCGCCAAGGGCTACAAGTTTGTCTGTGTGATCGACCCGAACATTTCTGCGCCGAACAGAAAACTCATGCAGGCACTGGGCGCCGAAATGATCATGGTCGATCAGCGTGACGAAAACGGCGGCTACCTGAATTCGCGTATCCGTTTGATCGAGCAACTGGTCGCAGAGAACGCCGACTACATCTGGCTCAATCAATACAAAAACCCGACCAACCCCCTCGCTCACTATCAAGCGACCGCGAAGTCCATCGCCCATAAGTTTCCACACGTGGACTACTTGTTCGTCGGCGCCGGTACCACCGGTACTTTGATGGGCTGCAAGAACTACTTCGCCGAACACCATCCGCACACCAAAGTGATTGCCGTCGATACGGTCGGCTCGGTGACCTTCGGTCTGCCGGGCGGTACGCGGCATATCCCGGGGCTGGGTACCAGCCGTCTGCCAGAGATCTTCGAGCCGTCGGGGATTCACGACTTCGTATCGATCGCCGAGGAACAGACGATCAAGGTCTGCCGCTGGCTGGCGCAACGCTACGGCCTGCTTTTTGGTGGCTCCACCGGCACTGTCCTGGCGGGCATCCAGCAATGGGCGCCGCACATCCGTCCTGACGATGTCGTCGTGGCGATCTCCCCCGACATGGGTGAGCGCTACCTCGAAACCATCTACTCCGATGACTGGGTCACCCAGCGAATCGGCGCAAGCGCTTTGCAATCACTCTTTCCAGAAATCGCTCTGGCACTTTCGGCGTAATCCCCATGACCACACAGAACCCGATTCAACCGTTCCATGTCATCCCAGGCGCCGTCGTCAAGGACATCCTCAACGGGCTGCGTCACGAAACCATCGACATGGTCGCCCAGACCTACCTGACCCACGAGCGCGGCGAAACCGTTAACCCGGATAGCTACTTCCTGCGTTTTCCGGCGCAACCGGCGAACCGGATCATTGCCTTGCCGGCGGCGATCGTCGACAGCGAGGTCGATCAGTCCGTCTCCGGGATCAAGTGGATTGCCAGCTATCCCGACAACATCAAGTCGGGCATCCCGCGCGCTTCAGCGGTGCTGATCCTCAACGATCCGGACACCGGCTATCCCTACGCGCTGCTTGAAGGCGCGCTGATCAGTGCCGTGCGCACCGCAGCGTCGGCGGTGCTCGGTGCCTGGTGGCTGAATGGCCAGAGCAAGAGCGCACAGAAACTCTCGATCATTGGCGGCGGGGTGATTTCGCGGAACATCCTTGAGACGTTCATCGCCGATGACTGGTCGTTCGACAGCGTGGGTATTCACGACCTCAACGCAGAGTCAGCGCAAGCGCTGTCGTCCTTCGGCAAACAGCTCGGGGTGCCGGATGTACAGCTGTTGTCGCTGGACGAGGCACTGAGCGCCGACATCGTGGTGTTCGCCACCAGTGCCGGCGAACCCTACGTCAACGGCAGCGCCACCTTCCGCCCGGGACAGATCGTGCTGAACATCTCGCTGCGGGATATCGGCGCCGAGATCATCGAAGAAAGTTACAACTACTTCGACGACGTGACCCATTGCCTGAAAGCCAATACCTCGCCGCATCTGGCCGAGCAAAAATACGGTCATCGTGATTTCGTTACCGGCACCGTCGGGCAATTGATTCGCGGCGACCTGCAGGTTGCCACGGACAAGCCGCTGATTTATTCGCCGTTCGGCATGGGCATCCTCGATCTGGCAATTGGCCGGATGATCCACGACATCGCGGTCAAGGACGGTTCGGCGGTCGCCATCCCATCCTTCTTCGGGGAGGAGCGCAGATGGTGAAGGCGCCTCTGCACATCGGCCTGGTGGGCTGCGGCTCACGCGGGCTGTCGATTTTCGAACGCCTGTTGAGCCTTGCTGAAACGCTTGCGGAGCAGCCAGTCGTCATCGATATTTTCGATCCGAACGTGCTCGGAAGCGGCGCGCATTGGCCGGATCAACCGGACTATCTGTTGCTCAACACCGTCGCAGGCCAGCTCGGAGTTTTTCCCGACGCAGCGGCATTCGGAAACCTGGCGGATGCGCGGGAACGGCCGGGCGCGGATTTCCTGACGTGGTGCCACGAGCAGCGCATCAAGGTCGACGCGGACAGCGGACTGCTCGCCGCGGACGGCCGTGACGTTGAGCCGCAGGACTTCCTGCCACGCCATTTGCTCGGCGCCTATCTGGCGGATGCCTTCGCGCAAATCCTCGCGACGGCACCGCACTGGGTGAGCGTGAACCTGCATCAGCAGGCCGTCACCGCAGTCGAGAGCAACGCCGGTCAGCAATACCTGCTGCAGACCGCTTCGGGGGCTGCGGTCACCGTGGATCGGCTGATTCTGACGGTCGGCCATACCGGTCGCCTGCGCTCGGCGGATCGCAACCGCGTTGATGATGTCTATCCGCTGCCCGGCAGCCTCGCCACCATCGAGCCCGGCGAAACCGTGCTGGTTGAAGGGCTCGGGCTGGGTGCGATGGACACCCTGGCGGCGCTGACCTCCGGCAGGGGCGGAAGCTACAAGCGCATGGCCGACGGCAGCCACGCCTATCAGCCTTCGGGCCAGGAACCGGTGATCTTTATCCAGTCGCGGGACGGGCTGCCGTTTCGCACCCGGCCCAACGGTCTGATTGAATGCCCGCGCCATCGCGCCGTACTGCTGACGAGTGCGCGCATCGAATCCCTGCGGGCAAGCAGCAATAACCGACAGTTGGACTTCGAACAGGACATCCTGCCGCTGATGCTGCTGGAGATGCGGGCGGCGGCCGTCGCCGTCGTACACAGCCCATCAGCGCCAGAGCAGGTGCTGGAGCGACTCAGGGCCGTTAGCGTTGCTGGCGAACCCGGGGTTGTCGCCTGTGAGACGTTACTGCGTGAGTACGAAGCGACCAGCGGCTCGATCGATCCGCAAGCGCTGATCTGGCATGCACTGCCGGACGACGTGCAGACCTACAACTATCACGCCTGGATCTACGACACCCTCGAAGCCGATTTGCACGAGTCGCGACTGGGGCGCGGAGGATCGGCGATCAAAGCCGCCATCGAAGTCTGGCGCGATCTGCGTGACCGCCTGCGTGAGGCCGTCGATTTCGACGGGCTGACCGACGCGTCGCATCGGCAGTTCTATGGCCGTTGGCACAAGGCGATCAACCGCCTCGTTGCGGGCCCGCAAAAAGAGCGCCACGCCGACCTGCTCGCCCTGTGTGACGCCGGTCTGCTGACATTCCTCAAGCCCGGCTCACGTCCTGCGATCAACGACTTCAAACGCGTCGCCGGTTATGTCCAGAGCAGCGGCGTGAGCAACAGCGACTGCGCGCCGGTGCGTGATCTGGCGCGGCTGGGCCTGATCCGCCCGAGAACCGACGAACCAGGCATCGACGGCATCGATGTCGACGCCGCGTGCCACCCGAAATCGAGCGCTGGCGAACCGGTGCGCAACATTTGGGTACTCGGCCCGCTCGCCGAAGGTTCTTGCTACTACAACCACTACGTCACCTCGGCGGGCGCGCCTTCGCGTCTGTTCATGGACGCCCATCGAGCAGCCACTGCCATCCTTGAGACAGGGACTTCAGCATGAAGCTTTTCTACCAGACGCATTCACCCTACGCCCGCAAGGTGCTGGTGCTGGCTCACGAACTGGGCATCGCGTCGAGCCTGGAAGTGATCCATCACGAGACCAGCCCGACGTCGCCAAACGAGATCATCTACAAGGCCAATCCGCTGGGCAAAGTGCCGGTGCTGATCCTGCCTGACGACACGGCGCTGTTCGATTCCATCGTGATCTGTGAATACCTCGACGACCTGAGCGACGGGCCGAAACTCATCCCGGCAAACGGCCCTGAGCGCTACAAGGCGCTGCGCCTGCAAGCATTGGCGCAGGGCATGTGCGATGTCGGCATCAAGCTGCGCTGGGAAGTCGAGCGCCGCCCCGAGGCCTTGCGCTATCCGGCCTACGCCGACGGTCAGGCGTTCAAACTCAAGGAGGCTTACCGCTTCATCGAGGAACACGTCGACCTCAATGGCCCGATCACCCTCGGCCACATTGCCCTGGCGACCGCGCTCGACTGGATCGCCTTTCGCCAACTCTCGGACTTTTCCGCTCAAGCACGCCTGACCGAGTGGTATCAGACTTTTTGTGAGCGGGCGTCCATGCGGGCGACCGAGTACAGCGGGCAGACTCACGATTAAGTTAAGGAAAACCGGGTATGAGTTCTCTCTTGTTGCAAATGTCACCGATCGCGCTGGTGATCTCGTTGATCCTGATCGTCCGCCGACCGCCAGTGCAAGCGGCACTGGCCGGCGTAGTGCTGGTGCTCGTGCTGTGGGCCTTGGACGCAGCCGGGCCTGTGTCGGCGGCGATCAGCACGGCGATCTTTCAGGACACCACCATCCTGTTTCTCAGCACGGCGTGCGTGATCATCCCGGGGCTGGCCTTCGTCATCCTGGTCGAGCGCGGTGGTGCGCCGCAGGCCATCGGCGCCTGGGTCAAAGAACTCGGCTGGACACCGCCGGCGCAGGTCATCTTCATCGTGCTGGGCCTCGCACCGCTGCTTGAAGCGATGACCGGTTTCGGCGTTTCGCTGATCGCAACCGTGCCATTGCTGATGGGGCTGTTCACCCGCCAGTCGGGGATGAAAATCGCCCTCGCCGGGATGGTCATCATGCCTTGGGGCACACTGGGTCTGGCCACCGTGATCGGCGCGCTGTTGGCGCACTTGCCGGCACAAACCCTTGGCAGTCATTCGGCGCTGATCAGTGCGCCAGTGTTCCTCTGCCTGGCGGCGATTGCTCTGTGGCAGGGTGGCATCCGCACGGTTTCGCCGTGGCTTGGACTGATCGTGGTGACGGCGCTGTTCGTCGCGGTGCTGTTTTCCATCAACCTGTGGATCGGCCCGGAAGTCTCCGGTGTGCTGGCCGGTCTGGCGGTGGCTTGCGTCGGCCTGGGGATCTCTTATGCACAACGGAAGAAACTGGTGCGCTGGCCGAACGCAGCCTGGCCCTATCTGGCCTTGCTGGGGGTAATCGTTGCGTCACGCGGGCTGTTCGTCCTGTCGGGCTGGGATGGGCTATGGATCATCAAAGGCGAGCATGTTTCGTGGAAGCCATTGGCCTCCCCGGGGCTCGCGCTATTGATCGTTACGCTGTTGATGGCAATCAAGCAAAGCGCCGCCGCAGGTTTCCCGTGGCGAGCGCTGTTCAACCGGGCGAAGTTTCCGGTCACGACAATTTTCCTGTTCCTGCTGCTTTCGCAGGTGATGGTCAACGCCGGTTTCCTCGTCGAAGCACAGCGCACACTGCAATCGTTGTCGGGGATTTCCCTGGCGCCAACCATCGCAGTGCTGGCGGGGCTTGCCGGTTACGTCACCGGTTCCAACGTCGGCGGCAACACTCTCGTCATGCCGTCCATTGCTGCGCTGAGCAGCGAACACGGTGCCTGGCTGGCCGCGATGGTCAACAGTGCCGCCGGGCATGGCGCGCTGGGGTCGCTGTCGATCCTGTCGCTGATCACCGGGCTGGCGGGCGCCAATCGGCATGAAGAAAACAACCTGATCCGATTCGCCTTCGGCCTGGTTGCGCTCAACATCGTCATAGTTGCTGCAACGGGGATCGTTTTGCTCTACTTTCTCTGAATTGTTTCGAAACATCACAGAGAACTTATGGACAGGTTTGATCTACCGGACAAGCGCTGGCGGATAGTCAAGGACTGGATTATTCGTCAGATCGACAGCGGTGAATGGGCAGCCGAAGCGAAACTGCCCTCGATCCGTACGCTGGCGCGAATGTTTGAAACCAGCATCACCACCGTTCAGCGCGCGTTGGCGGATCTGGAAGCCGATGCTTACGTTTCGACCAAACCGCGCATCGGCTACTTCGTCTCAGCCTCCGGACAAGCAAAACCCGCCAGGGGTTTTGACTTCTCCAGTGTCACCGTCAACGTCAATCATGCGGTGGTCGCGATGCTCTCCCAAGCGGCCTCGCGCACCACCGCGTCGTTGAATTCAGCGGTGTTGCACAGCGACCTCACACCCAACGTGCTGCTCAACAAGTGCCTGTCGGTATTGGCTGGCAAAGCTGACAACTCGCTGACCGGACTGGTCGCACCGCCCGGTCTGCCGGCACTGCGACGACGCATCGCCGGGCTGATGCTGACCCGCGGCGTGGTCTGCGGGCCGGACGATATTCTGGTGACGTCGGGCGACACCATTGCTCTGGAGCTGGCCCTTGAAGCCGTCGCATCGAAAGGCGCTACGGTCGCCATCGAAACGCCGACTTATTACGGCATCCTGCAGACCATCGAACGTCTGGGCATGCGCGCCTTGCCCATCCGCACGCACGGCAAACTCGGTCTCGATGTCGATCACCTCGAAGAAGCGTTGAAGCTGAAAAAGGTCGCGGTGATCTTTCTCAACCCAACCCTGCAGAACCCGCGGGGTTTCATCATGCCCGACGAGACTCGCGCACGGCTGTCACAGATCGCGCGCGAAGCGGACGTGCCGATTATCGAGGACGACATCTTCTTCGACCTGGTGCCGGAAGGCGATCGCCCCCGCGCCATCAAGAGCTACGACACCAGCGGGCAGACGATTTACTGCTCGTCGTTCTCCAAGACCATCGCGCCGGGTTATCGCGTCGGCTGGTGTCTGGCTGGCAAGTACCGCAATGCCATCCTGGCGCAAATGTTTTCGCGCAATCTGGCGGTTTCCAGCCTTGCGCAAAATGTCCTCAACGAATTTATCGGGCGCGGCTACATGGAAGAGCACTGCGCCAGACTCCGCTCGCAACTGTCTTCGCTGGCCAGTTTTGTCGAAGCGCTGGTGCGTACGGATTTCCCTGCGGGCACCGTATACGTGCCGCCGCGTGGAGGGTTCATCCACTGGATTGAACTGCCGCTGCACACCGACATGTCGGCATTGCAGGATTTAGCCAGCGAACGCGGCTGCCACGTGGCCGGCAACGGCATCTTCTTCGCCGACGGGCATGCAACCACGGGTGTGCGCATCTGCCTTGGCACTGCGCTGACTCCGGGAGTGATCGAGATCCTCAAGGTGATTGCCGAAAGCGCACACCTCGCCGGGCGACCCTCTGACGGACGGCAAAACCTGACTGAGCAACATCAAGAACCAGCCATTTCCTGAGCGCAAAAGGACGTTTGCAGTAACACTTCATGAATCAGAAAAGAACCCGCATTCCCCTGCCCCATCCGCCGCCGTATCGCCAGAGCCGGACAAGCTTCTGGCTGACCGTGCTCGTCGGCGTACTGATTGCCTTCGCCCTCTGTGCATCGATCTACATACTGATCGACAGCTGGATCAGCGGCGCCATCACCACCACCAACCGCGGCCCGAAGCACACTTATCACCTGGCTGTGCAACCACGACGGTTCTGGATCGAGTTTGTCTCGCAAAGCCTAGGAACCGTGTTTCTGCTGGCTGCCGGGGTGTTCGGCCTATGGATTTATCGCAAAGTGCAGGAGCCGGCGGAGAAGCCCAAAGGCAAGCGCATACGACGATAATCAGGTGAGCGGTTTCAGAGCGTATTGACGTAGTCGATGGGCAACAGAACGGTATCCACGGCGGCATCTACCGGTAGCGATACGACAGTAATCAAAGGGCAAACGATCGTGACATAACAGATCACCGCTGTTGGCTTGCCGTCGTCATCCCTCACGCCGAGCAGGCGTAAATTACCGTCGACACCCTTGTAGTAAGGCTCTGGCGAGGCGCCACTCAAGCGCCCCGTCATCGTTCCACAACCGGCCAACAGCGCAACAAGGCTCGCCACGGAGCCAAAACGCAAAATCCCTTTCAATGCCAACATCCTTCTGACCATAAAGCGTGAGGGCCGCGATTGTACGCACAATCAACCGCGCCCTCCGCGCCTGGCACCCGTGATTAATCGCTGTCGCTCCAGTGAAACACCAGATTGCGCGCAGTACCGTTTGCAACATCGGTCACATCGCGCCGCACCTCTCCCTTGCGTGTGGCAACCACGGTGTATTTGCCGGTCGGCAATTTTGCGTACAGCAACGGGCCGGTCTGATTGAGAACCAGCAGATTTTGTCCTGCAGCATTTGCAATCGTCACATCGACGTCGGAGGTGTACTCGTTCTGCATGCCCACCGAAAAGGTCATGTGCAGGTTGTAGCCGACGGTTTGCTGGATGGCTTTTGCTTCATCCTCGCCGACCCCGCCGGCCAGATAGCTGATACCGTTTTGTTGCTGCTGTTGAACTTGCACGCCTGCGCTGTCGACGGGCTCAAGACTGGCGGCTTGCGCCGTCGCGGCAAATAACAATGCAGCAACCGCGACGACAGGTAGCAGGCAGGAAAGGACACGTTTCATGATGGCGACTCCCGGGCTCTGACAGAACCCAATCGTTACCCTGTATTGGATTCAGTGCGGGAGGGTGACGTTTCAGAATGATTCGAACTTGGGGTGTGTACGAAATGGACTACAGACCAAAACCAGCAAAAGCGTCCCTGCCAGCAACTTCCTGCGACACCCATCCCGTCTTCCTGCTGGCTTCGCAGGCTCGGCCGACATCCTTCGCAAGCGGTTCTCGGCATGCTGACGCTTCTGTTTTCAATGATGCGGAAAATTCGATGAGCCAGCTGAAACCTGCTGACCTGCAAGACCCGAAAATCGATTCATTACAGGGCGATCTTGGCGAACTGATCCGTCAGGCACGGCAAAAAGTGCTGCGAGTGGTCGATACGATTCAGGTTCAGACCTGCTGGCAGATTGGCCGGCATATTGTTGAGTTTGAACAGGACGGCGCCCGGCGAGCGGGGTATGGCAAGCAGTTGCTGGCCATACTGGCGAAGGATCTGACGGTTCAATTCGGGAAGGGATTTGATGAGACCAACCTGCGCAAGATGCGCCTTTTCTATCAGACCTTCCCAATTCGAGACGCACTGCGTCCCGAATTGAGCTGGACGCACTATCGCAGGCTCCTGCGGGTTGAAAGTGACAAGGCTCGCCAGTGGTACATGGATGAGTGCGCCACCCTCAACTGGTCCAGCCGCGCTCTGGATCGCCAGATCAATACGCTCTACTACGAACGCCTGCTGATGAGCCAGGACAAGGCCGGCGTGATCGAGGAAGCTACCACCAACATCGCAGCGATGAACTGCAATCCCCGAGAGTTCATCCGCGACCCCGTGATTCTCGAGTTTCTAGGCTTGCCCTCTCCGGGCAAGGTTAACGAAACGGGGCTTGAGCAAGCGCTCATCGATCACCTGCAGAGCTTCCTGCTTGAACTGGGCAAAGGGTTTTCCTTTGTCGCTCGACAACAACGCATCAGCGCCGGTGGCTCGGATCTGTACATCGATCTGGTGTTTTACAACTACTTGCTCAAATGCTTCGTGATCATTGATCTCAAACGCGGCCAGCTCAGTGCGCGTGATGTCGGACAGATGGACATGTACGTGCGCATGTACGACGAACTCAAGCGCAGTGAAGGCGACAAACCCACTGTCGGGATCATTCTGTGTTCACAGGACAACGAGGCCGTCGCGCGCTACTCAATACTCAAAGGCAGTGAGCAACTGTTTGCCAGCAGCTATAAAACGGTGCTGCCAAGTGTGGAAGAACTGCGAGCGGAGCTGCAAAGAGAGCAAGCATTGATCGAGGAACGCTTGCTCACCGAGTCCACTGAATAAGCGCTGCGGATTGTCCGCTGGAGGCACTGAGACTATTGTTGCCAGCTACCCGCGAAGGTCGAGCGCCATGAGTTTTCAGGACACGCCTCCATTGCCAGCTGTGCAGCGCAAGCCGCTATTGGCCGCCGAGCTGCAAAATGAAGCCTTCAAGGAAACAGCCGCCGACGGTTTTGTCCTTGGCGGTTTCACCTGGCGCCATGCCCTGCCCGACCTTCAGCGCCCGGTGGTGATCATCAACGCCGCCACGTCCGTGCGCTGTCGCCATTACTCGCGTTTCGCGGCCTATCTGTTCGCCAATGGTTTCGACGTGATCATCTTCGACTACCGTGGCATCGGCGAATCTCGACCCGACTCAATGAAAGGCCTTGAGGCCTCGTGGACAGACTGGGGCGCGCTGGATTTCGAGGCGATGCTCAAACGCGCACAACGGCAATTTCCCGGTCAGCCGATCGATGTGGTCGGCCACAGTTTTGGTGGCTGCGCCGCTGGCCTCGGTGAGTCGGGAAAGGTTATCCGACGGCTGGTCACCGTCGGTGCCCAGTTCGCCTACTGGCGCGATTACGCCCCCGAACAGCGCTGGCGAATGTTCGGCAAATGGCATGTGTTGATGCCACTGCTGACGCTGGTCTGCGGTTACTTCCCGGGCAAACGTCTTGGCTGGCTGGAAGATACGCCGGCCGGTGTAGTGCGCGACTGGAGCACGCCTGCAGCGCGTTACGAACAGCGCCCCAGTGGTCGCGCGTTGATGAAAAAGAGCGGCGCCCTGCCCTTCGCCAACGTCCGCGCACAGACACTGGCGATCAGCATCAACGACGATCCCTACGGCACCCTTCCTGCCATCGAACGCCTGCTCGACTACCTCAGTAACGCTACGAAAACCCACTTGCGCATCGAACCGCAGGACATCAACGAACAACAAGTCGGACATTTCGCCTTTTTTCGCAGCGCATACCAAGCCACACTATGGCCCATCGCTCTGACCTGGCTGCAAACCGGAGAACTGGCCCCCGATACTCCCGGGCGGCAAGTGCCACGCAGCTGAGCCCCTCTCAACGCACGACGGAACACATCATGGCCTCCGCCAACAAGCAGCAAAAACGCGCCACCCGGGCCAAAGCCAAGGCCAAACAGAACCGTACCAAACGCGCCGAAGCGCCGGTCGAGCTGGACCCGAACGATGATCGCATCGACTTCGAATCGGTGGACCTGACCGAGCTGTTCAAGAAAATGATCGACGCCGAGAAGATCAGCCAGCAAGCGCTGTGCACCGCGTTCCTCGAAGACCCGCTGCTGGAATTGGTCTACGAGCAGGAAGGCGAAGAAGGCGCGATGGATTTCATCCTCGCCGCGCTGATCGAGTATCGCCAGTGGTCGCAGGAAACCGACGAGGCCGGCGCGCTGGCGTGGATCGAATCCCCGGCCTTCCAGGCCGACTATGTGGCGGCGTCCGACGCGATCGCCGCGCAAACCCAACAGAAGAACTGAGTTCCCATGGCATCCCTGAACAAGCAACAGAAACGCGCCAAACGCGCCAAGGCCAAAGCCAAGCAAATCCGTATGGTCGGCCGCAAGCCGCTGGAACAGGACGAAGACCTCGACCACCTCGCCGAGCCGATCCCGGAATACACCCTGGCGATGTTCAGCAAAATGCGCGACGCCGAAGCCGTCAGCCGCAACGAAATGCTGCTGACCCTGCTGCGCGAACTGGCGTTCGTCATCGTTGACCATCCAGAGTTGCTGGACATGGAAAACGCCGACAATGAAGGCATGGCCGCCACTCACCTGGCCGCCGACATGTTGATCGACTACCGCATGTGGGCCGAAGGCGCAACGATCGAAGAGGCCCAGGCCTGGCTGAGCGAACCGCAGTTCATCACCGATTTCGGGGTTGCGCTGGATGCTTATGGCAAGTCGGTTGAAGACACCGAACCCAAGTCCGAGTAATTTTTTCCGCTTCACGTCCACGCACGATCAGGAAAAGGAAGTCAGATGAAGACAGCAGACTCACGCGAGGACGGGCAAATCCCGAAAGCAGAAGACTCAGCAGCGAACCTCGAGAGCGACCCTGTTAAATCTCTCAAACAACCAACTTGGGATGAATGGTTCGACGGAGAGAAATGCAGCTCAGACTTCATGCTCTCGCGAGAGCAAAGCTGATTCGGATCTGAAGCGCAGAATATTTCGAAACCGTTAGCAGAAACAAAAACGGCCGCTCGTCATCACTGACAGCGGCCGTTTTGCATTACGCGTAACGGATCAGTTCAACACCACCGCACCACGTTTTTCCAGTTTGCGACGGCGTGCCACCAGCAAACCGGCAGCCACCACCATCAGACTCAGCAAGCCAGTCGCGAGGATCTCCACGCGATGCGCTTCCTGGAACAGCATGATGGTCAGGGCTGCGACGATGAAGATGATCACCGCGTAGGTCAGGCCCGGGAACAGCCACATGCTGAAGACGATTTTCTCGCCGCGCGCCATGCGTTGTTTACGCATACGCAGTTGCGAGAAAGCGATCACCAGGTACACCAGCAGTGCGATCGCACCGGAGCTGGCCAGCAGGAATTCGAACACCGCCGCCGGGGCCACGTAGTTGGCGAAGGTGCACAGGAACGCAGCGCCGGTGGACAGCATGACCGCCCAGTAAGGTGTGCCGCTTTTGTTGGTGCGTGTCGCCATGGCCGGCGCATCGCCACGCTTGCCGAGGGAGAAGAGCATGCGCGACGAGGTGTACAGCGCCGAGTTCAGGCAGCTGGTCACCGCGACCAGTACCACGATGTCGACGATCATCTTGGCGTTCGGGATGCCCATGCGCTCAAGCACAGTCTGGTAGGAACCGAGATTGGCCAGCGTAGGATCGTTCCACGGCACCAAGGCCACAACGATGAAGATCGACACGAGATAGAACAGGCCGATCCGCCAGATCACCGAGTTGGTGGCCTTGGAGATTTGCTTGCCCGGGTTCTTCGATTCCGCGGCCGCGATGGTGACGATCTCGGTACCCATGAAGGAGAACATGGTGGTCAGGATCGCACCCAGTACCGCGCCCATGCCGTTGGGCAGGAAGCCGCCGCTGTCGAACAGGTGCGAAACGCCGCTGACCTGGCTGTTCGGCAGAAAGCCGAAGATCGCCGCAAGGCCGAGGAGGATGAAGCCGATGATTGCCAGCACTTTGATCAGCGCGAACCAGAATTCGAACTCGCCGTAATTCTTTACGCTGAACAGGTTGGTGACGGTCAACAACAAGGTGATGACCAGCGCAAATGCCCAGATGCCGACATCAGGGAACCACGCATGGAGAATGGTTGCGGCGGCGTTGGCTTCCAGTGGAATCACCAAGACCCAGAACCACCAGTACAGCCAGCCGATGGTGAAACCGGCCCAGTGCCCGATGGCACGGTCGGCGTACGTCGAGAAGGAGCCCGTGTCCGGCGAGGCAACGGCCATTTCGCCGAGCATGCGCATCACTAAAACCACCAGGGTACCGGCGGCGGCGTAGGCCAGCAGCACGGCAGGGCCGGCGGCAGCGATGGCGTGGCCGGAGCCAACGAACAGACCGGCGCCGATTACACCGGCGATCGACAACATGGTCACATGACGCGGTTTGAGCCCCTGTTCGAGGCCATTGGAGCTTGGGGTACTGCTCATCGAAACTACCTTTGCGAGGAAAGCGATTGCGTCCGGCCCGTCTGGCATTTTCTTTCTCGTAAAAAGAAACCAACGGGGCGTTCCTTATTCTGCACGCAAGTTTTGCGCCAAAATGTTTCAAACTCTTCTGTGCCGCGGCTTTGCGCGCGACCGGACAGTCATCGCAAGTCCTTGGATTTAATGGCAATCCGCCAGAGCGTTACCCTGCGACTCACTTTTCAAACGAAACAGCGCACCAGAAACACACCGAAAAAGTGTGGGATGCACAATAAAAGGGCGATTCAGGAACGTTCGGCCGGATAGCGCTTCCAACACCCCGCCAAAGCTGGCAACATCGCGCCTTTTTTTACGCGACACCCACGGGTTTGCTCGATCAAACACCCGTTCGGTTGTTGATGGGGCGACAGTCTGCTGTGCCGATGCGACAACCTGCCACATGCCACCCGTTAACCGCTCGTAGCGCTGTTGGCTGCCATTGAAACGCTATGCTAGCTTGGCCGCCTCGCCAGGAAGGCCATCCAACAGCTGGAGCGCAACATATATGAGGAACGCACATGGCTGAGGCCACGCCCGCGCTTGAAATCCGCAACTTGCATAAACGCTACGGACAGCTTGAGGTGCTCAAAGGTATCTCGCTGACCGCACGCGACGGCGATGTGATCTCGATCCTCGGTTCCTCCGGTTCCGGCAAGTCCACGTTCCTGCGCTGCATCAATCTTCTTGAAAACCCGCACCAGGGCCAGATTCTGGTGGCCGGCGAAGAACTCAAGCTCAAATCCGCCAAAAATGGCGAACTGATTGCCGCCGACGGCAAACAGATCAACCGCCTGCGTTCCGAGATTGGTTTTGTGTTTCAAAACTTTAATCTGTGGCCGCACATGAGCATCCTCGACAACATCATCGAGGCACCGCGTCGCGTGCTCGGCCAGAGCAAGGCCGAAGCCATCGAAGTCGCCGAAGCGCTGCTGGCCAAGGTCGGCATCGCCGACAAGCGCCATGCCTACCCGGCGCAACTGTCCGGTGGCCAGCAACAACGCGCGGCGATTGCCCGCACGCTGGCGATGCAACCGAAGGTGATCCTGTTCGATGAACCCACCTCGGCGCTTGACCCGGAAATGGTTCAGGAAGTACTTAGTGTCATCCGCGCATTGGCCGAAGAAGGCCGTACCATGCTGCTCGTGACCCACGAAATGGGTTTCGCCCGTCAGGTCTCCAGCGAAGTGGTGTTCCTTCATCAGGGCCTTATAGAAGAGCAAGGATCGCCTCAGCAGGTGTTCGAAAACCCGCTTTCGGCGCGCTGCAAACAATTCATGTCCAGCAACCGCTAACGGAGCAACATGCATGCAGAATTTTAAAAAGGTCTTCCTGGCCGCCGCCGTCACCCTGGCGTTCAGCGCCGGTGCCATGGCCGAAACACTGAAGATGGGCATCGAAGCGGCTTACCCGCCGTTCAACAACAAAGACGCCAGCGGCAACGTGGTCGGCTTCGACAAAGACATCGGCGACGCCCTCTGCGCGAAGATGAAAGTCGAGTGCACCGTGGTCACTTCCGACTGGGACGGCATCATCCCGGCCCTGAACGCGAAGAAGTTCGACTTCCTGATCTCGTCGCTGTCGATCACCGACGAGCGCAAGGGCGCGGTCGACTTCACCGACCCGTACTACTCGAACAAACTGCAGTTCATTGCACCGAAAAACGTCGACTTCAAAACCGACAAGGACTCGCTGAAGGGCAAGTCCATCGGTACCCAGCGTGCCACGCTGGCCGGCACCTGGCTGGAAGACAACTACGGCAGCGATCTCAACGTCAAACTCTATGACACCCAGGAAAACGCCTACCTCGACCTGACGTCCGGTCGTGTCGACGCGATCCTCGCCGACAAGTACGCCAACTACGACTGGCTGAAAAGCGACGCGGGCAAGAACTACGAGTTCAAGGGCGACCCGGTTCTAGAAAGCGACAAGATCGGCATCGCTGTGCGCAAGGGTGACAACGAACTGCGCAACAAGCTGAACGCTGCCCTGAAGGAAATCGTCGCCGACGGTACCTACAAGAAGATCAACGACAAGTACTTCCCGTTCAGCATCTATTGATCCTGACCTGTGGGACTGGCGCCGTGATTGAACGGCGCCGGCTCCCGACTTTGCCTGCCGCAATTTGAACAGAAACCCATGATTATCGACCTCTACGGATTCGGCCCGGCCCTCGCTGCCGGCGCGCTGATGACCGTCCAACTGGCTCTCACCGCCCTGTGCCTGGGGCTGGTGCTCGGTCTGCTCGGCGCCTTGGCCAAGACTTCCCCGTACAAGCCGCTGCAATGGCTTGGCGAAACCTACTCGACCATCGTACGTGGTGTGCCGGAGCTGCTTTGGGTTCTGCTGATCTACCTCGGCACCGTCAAGACGATGAATGCCATTGGCGAATACTTTGGCAATCCAGACCTGGCGCTAAGCCCCTTTGTGGCGGGCGTAACCGCACTTGGACTGTGCTTCGGCGCCTATGCCACGGAGGTATTTCGTGGCGCCATCCTGGCCATTCCGAAAGGACACCGTGAGGCCGGTCAGGCCCTGGGCCTGTCGAAATGGCGGATCTTCACCCGGTTGATCATGCCGCAGATGTGGCGCATCGCCCTGCCCGGCCTGGGCAATCTGTTCATGATCCTGATGAAAGACACCGCTCTGGTGTCGGTCATCGGCCTGGAAGAAATCATGCGCAATGCGCAGAACGCCGTAACCTTCGCCAAGCATCCATTCACCTTCTATCTGGTCGCAGCCGTCATGTATCTGGGCCTGACCATATTGGCGATGGCCACCATGCACTTCATGGAAAAACGCGCCGCCCGTGGCTTCGTGAGGACGACGTAATGGAATGGGAAGTCATCTATAAGTGGCTGCCGAAGTTCTTTCAGGGCGCCGTCCTGACACTCGAACTGGTGGGCATCGCCGTTATTCTCGGGTTGTTGCTGGCGATCCCTCTGGGCATCGCGCGCTCCTCCAAGCTCTGGTTTGTTCGCGCATTTCCTTACGCTTACATCTTTTTCTTTCGTGGCACTCCGTTGCTCGTACAACTGTTTCTGGTCTACTACGGCCTGGCTCAGTTCGACGCCGTACGCGACAGTTTCATGTGGCCGTATTTGCGAGAACCCTTCTGGTGCGCTGTCGCCACGATGACCCTGCATACTGCCGCCTATATCGCCGAAATCCTGCGTGGCGCCATTCAAGCGATCCCGCCGGGCGAGATCGAAGCCGCGCGTGCACTGGGCATGTCAAAGGCCAAGGCATTGTTCTATATCGTCCTGCCGCGCGCCGCTCGCATCGGCCTGCCGGCCTACAGCAACGAAGTCATCCTGATGTTGAAGGCCAGTTCTCTGGCGAGCACGGTGACCTTGCTCGAACTCACCGGCATTACCCGCACGATCATTGCCCGCAACTACCTCACCGTGGATATGTTCTTCACCGCAGGCGTCATTTACCTGCTGATGTCGTTTGTTCTCGTTCAGGCATTCAAACAGCTGGAGCGATGGTTGCGCGTCGATGCCTGCCAAGGGCGTTGACTCCTCCTGCGTGCTGACGGGCGAGGAGTTACTCGCCCGCTTCACCGCGCTGGATGCTTTTTTGATTGAGCATCAGGCGCTGTGGAAACCTCGTCCGTTCACTCATCTGCAGCTTCCCTGGGAAGCGTCCTACCCGAAGTTGGCCTTGTGGCTACGAGGACGGTCGCTGGACGATGCAGAAAACGCACACAACCAACCTGCTGATCTTGCCGAAGCGCCGGAGCCATTTGCTTCATTGGCAGCGATATCGGCTGAGCTGAGCGCTGTCGGTCAGTTGCCGGGGCATGCGCTGGAAGCTGCGGCGCATCGCTTGAATGTCGATGTACCGGGGCGCAAGTGGCAGCAGATTGAAGCGTTTGCCAGTCGTTTGTCTTTTTCCTCGCAACCGACGCACTGGCTCGATTGGTGTTCCGGCAAGGGGCATTTGGGCCGGCGGTTGTTGAGTGATGGCCAACAGTTGACCTGCGTTGAATACGATCCGGCATTGGTCGCCAGCGGTCAGGCGTTGAGTCAGCGCCATCATTTACACGCGCTGCATGTCGAGCAGGATGTGTTGGCAGCGAATGCTTCAAGTGTATTGAGCGCAGCCCACACACCCGTCGCCCTCCACGCCTGCGGCGATCTGCATGTGCGTTTGATGCAACTGGCCAGCGCTGCCGACTGCCAGCAAATGGCGATCGCGCCCTGCTGTTACAACCGCATCAGTCGCAACGAGTACCAGGCGTTGTCCTCTGTCGGTTTGCGATCCGTCCTACAGCTCTCGCTCGAAGATCTGGCTCTACCCATGAGCGAAACTGTCACCGCCGGTGCACGGGTCCGACGTCAGCGTGACACCTCCATGGCCCGGCGCTTGGCTTTCGATTTGCTGCAACGGCAAGTACGTGGAATAGACGAATACCTGCCCACCCCGTCCCTGCCCAGCGCCTGGTTGGACAAAACCTTCGCCGATTACTGCCGCGATCTGGCAGCGCTGAAAGAGTTATCCACAATCGGCTCGCCAGATTGGTCGACACTCGAAGCCGCCGGTTGGCAGCGGTTGGCCGAAGTTCGTAACCTCGAATTGCTTCGCGGATTGTTCCGACGACCACTGGAGCTTTGGCTGAATCTGGATCGGGCACTTTTCCTCGTCGAACAGGGATACGTCGTACGCCTCGGCACTTTTTGCGACACCTCGCTCACACCGCGTAATTTACTGCTGCTCGCCGAACGCGCTTAAAACCTTACAGCCTGTGGATAACTCTGTTGATGGATTTGCCGTGGATCCAATATCTGCGCCTGTTTCGTCGCCTTAACAACACTGGTCATTTTTTGTTCACATAAATAAAAAACCTGTAAAACAGGGATTTGCGAACAAAATGAGAATAGGTTCACAAAACCTCGCCTGAGTATGACTTCGTGCCTCTCAGTTGTGCATAAGCTGCCAATCAAAACGACATAACCGCCGAATAATTATCCCGCCGAACGAATAATTGGGAAGCTCGAGAAAGCCGAAATTCAACTGTGCGCCCTGCAAAACAGCCCTATCGTACGTAAGGCGCAAATCCTACGTTGCGCATTGCGCAGGGCTTAATTTGCCGCGATGCAAAAATAGTCTGAATTCAGGGGTTTACAGGATCTTCCCAATCGCTATAATCGTCGCCCACAACGCCGGTATAGCTCAGTTGGTAGAGCAACTGACTTGTAATCAGTAGGTCCCGGGTTCGACTCCTGGTGCCGGCACCATACAAAACGAAGCCCCTGCAGAAATGCAGGGGCTTTGTTGTTTCTGGCGTTTGGAACTCCAAGGAGCTTCAGCATCGCTGAGATGCGATCAGCGACGCCACTCAATCAACAGACCAACTCAGCCCGCGCGCCTCGACCCGTTACAATTTCACATCAGCCCAACATTGACGGGCTCTTACACCTACCTATAATGCACCCCAACACACCCGCCAAGCCTAGGTTGACCCTGTCAGCAAGCTCAAATCGTGCGGGTTTTTTTTGCCTGGAGAAAGCTACATGAGGCCCTTCGACAAGCCGGCCCTCAGCGTAGAACAGCAATTGGAACTGCTAAAGCAACGAGGCCTGCAAGTCGCAAACGACGAGCGCGCCATGCGTTTCCTAGAAGTGGTCACGCTGTTTCGCTTGAGCCCCTATATGCGCCCTTTTCAGGAAACAAACCCTGAACACACCTTCAAACCTGGTAGCAGTCTGAAAGCAGTCGTCGACATCTACCGTTTCGATGGTTCGTTGCGACGCATTACCATGGATGCTATCGAACGTGTCGAAGTCGCCATACGAGCGACTATCAGCAATCACATGTGCCCGAAGTACGGGCCTGACTGGATAGCTGATGCGTCAATCTTCTCCTCGTCATACTCTCATTCGGATTTATTGCGGCCCCTGCGAGATCAACTGAGCAAGGAACGCAACAAACTTGGACGTGAGATTGATCGTATAAAAAAGAGCAGCCGAGCAGATCAGATCCAGCAGCAGCGAATTGAAAATCGCACGCGCGATAACTATTTTCGATTCTACGGATCAACATATTCCAATCCCGAGTTGCCGCCCGCTTGGGCTGTTCTGGAAGAGCTTAGCCTTGGGACGGTATCCACCCTGTTCAATGCCATAGGCAAAAGCGTCGACAAGAAAGCGATCGCGAGCAGATTCAATCTCCCCTTCGAAGTACTGGCCTCCTGGCTCCACACTTTGACCTTCATTCGAAACTGCTGCGCCCACCACTCACGACTATGGAACAGAGAGCTCTCGATTCGACCATCCTTACCTAAAGAATGGGTCATCCAAAATGCACCTGGCGATCGGCCTCAGCCCAAGCAGCGGCTATTCATAGTACTAACGATGCTAGCGTATCTAACCGATTTGATCAGTCCAGACAGCCATTGGAAATTTCACTTGGCCGAAATGATGGACGAAAGAGAGCCGGGTTATTTGAGACTTATGGGATTTCCAGATGACTGGAAACGGCAACCGCAATGGTGTTTGGGGTAGGGAAAACATACGTCTTGTTTTTTTGCCATTGCGTCTGGAGAAATGTCAGGAGCGAACGCAGGCCTAAAGCAAAATGTGGTGCCTAAACCACAGATTGCCAACCGTGGATCCGTTCGTCCGGTACCGCACCATACAAAACAAAGCCTCTGCAGAAATGCAGGGGCTTTGTTGTTTCTGGGCGTCTATATCTTTAACCGCGTTTCACCTTCAGTAGAAATAGAGTCTCTCCTCCGCACACGTCGATCTAATTGCCAGACGCCCTTCTCCCAAAAAGCACAGCTTCTGACCAAAACGCTCAAATTTCCGCTTTTATGCCAAATTATGAACTGGCAATAATTATGGCGTGCCCATAAAAAGTGTAATTGCATGAGCAGCGCTTCTCAGCTCACTGAACCGGCGGGGTGAATGGCAACCCGGTTTCCCAGTCCAAGAGT
Source organism: Pseudomonas sp. H1_D05 (assembly GCF_054682705.1). Lineage (NCBI taxonomy): Bacteria > Pseudomonadati > Pseudomonadota > Gammaproteobacteria > Pseudomonadales > Pseudomonadaceae > Pseudomonas > Pseudomonas sp. H1_D05. Next base: position 2,204,776 of record NZ_CP162825.1, on the reverse strand, counting down.
GCTTGATGCCTCGACGCTTTGTTCCTCCGCCGCAGAGAGCAGCATCTGCGTTACGCGCGCGGCCTCACCGGCCTTCATCTGACGCACAGACTCCAGTAAATCCTGCTGGAATGCTCCAGTTCATCGACCATCGCTGATCTCCTCGTTTTGTTGCTTAGAAAAGGCGAAGGACAAGTCGTGACCGACAAAACGCATTGCGCGACATCCTGCGAAATTTTTGTAACGAGAAGCCAAGCAAAGCCACTACGGGCCACGATTGTGCATCGGCTCTTCCTCAAGCTAACGTTCAGTTCGTCGCTGCCAATTCAGCGACCGGGCCTGAGAACCCGGGTAAGATGCAGGCGCACCAGCGCCCCAACTCACGTTTGCCGGCGCATTTTTTGTGTCTGCATTACTGTGCAATGGCGGCTGTGCGTGGGAGACCTTCGGGTCTGCCGGGTTCCTGTATCTCCGGTTTCTCAGCCTGCGCATAGCTGCCACCTTTTCGCCTGAGAACGAAATGGCAGCTCTCATTTGATACAGGGAGTTAACAAATGAAAGGCATTGATCCGTCAGCACACCGGTCACTTCAAGTCCGTCCATCTCGAACGGCAGGTGAACCGAAATGACCCACTCTCAAGATCTGAAAACCCTCGGCCTCACCCACTTTTCCTTCCACTCCAATCAAGCGATGTTCCGCACCAACCGTGGTGTACCGGTAATCGCCGCCCTTTTCCACGCCTCGCACTTGCTTCACATTTCACGACTGCTCACTGCGGACACCTCAGTCTCTCGCGACCCTGACCTTCACGCTTATGCCTCGCAGTATCTGCAGGAGTTAAGCAAAGCGTTGATCGATGATGTCGTGAAAGTGATGGATGCGCCGCCGGACAAGCCGTTGATGTAAACGCCGGTTTAAGGCCCTCGTTGATGCGAGGGCTTTTGCGTTTCAGACCTGACTGATCTCAAACACAAACGAAATCTTCTGCTGACTCGCACTCCACACATAGCGCAAATGCTTACCCTGCTTCGGGATCGACACTGCCGGTGGTCGAAACGCCGCGATGCATTCATGGCCCGGCAGGCGAACGCTGTTGTAGAGCAGCCCCCACGACTCGGTTTCGCGCAGTTGCCGGGCGAATTGCTGAGACGGCCCGTAAGCCTCCGGATCCGGATTGTGCAGTTCGGGGTGATTGTGGCGGATATCGTGCAGCGGTTTAACCACCCGATTAACGTAAGTCCGCATGGTCAATTCAAGGTCCGCTTCTTGGGTCGCCGCAAGAAATCGTTCCTGGTGATAACAGGTCTCGGCGATGGCAGCAGCCTGACTGCTCGCAGCGTAGTAAACGCCGAAGGTGCCGTCGCAGAAACGACTGCGTTTGCCGATGTGGGTAAACGCAGCCATCACCGGAGTCGAGCCGGGGCCGGAGAGTCGATCTTCGAGTCGCACGCGGGCGAGTACGCCGGCCTGTTCGATCAGGCGATCGTTGGTTAGCGCTTCAATCGCGTAGGCAACTTCCAGGTCTTCGGGATCGAGCACGTCTTCGAACAGCGCAATCGGCGGGAAGCTGCTGTTGACGATCCGATAGGCTCTCGGCCACGCCACATCAACCATCTCTGGCGCCTTCAACCGCGCACCCCATCGAGGTAACGACGCACATCGGCGATATCGACCACGCGTCCGGCGAGCATGTAATCCAGCGCCGTTAGCCCATTGAACGGCGCCGCCGTGTTCGGACTACTGACCCATGTGTACGCGCGCTCACGGCTGTTGCTGAAGATGATGCTCAACGCCTTGTGAATGCCCATCAGATAAGAGATGCGCTCAAGGGTATCGTTAGGCAGACGTATGTTCGGCAGGTGTTTGTATTTATAGAACGTGGTGTTACCGACACCGCCCAGCAATGTGCGTTGCTGCTCAGCGCTGCAGCCCCAACGCTCCATGAGGTTAAAGAAGAACTTCAGCGCGACGCGGCCGGCTTCGGGGGCGTCTAGTTGTTCGCGTGGGGTGAGGGCTGGGGATGAGGTAGTCATTGAGCCTCTCCAGATTTGTCTTGCTTTGATACTAGTACATATACGAATAAATCGATAAAAAAGCTCCGTAAGCGTATTACTGGTTACCACATTCCCCATTGATTGGGATTCGGATATGACCGGATTTGAGCATTTCGTCGACCGAATCGAACCGCTGCCGAATAGTTCGTGCTTCCAACATGGCTTGGGCAGTCTTGTCCGTAGGAATTCGTGCAATGGACGGCTGCTCTTGGATTTCAATAACGTCGTGAAGCCTGTTGCCAACTTGGCACTCCATATCGGCCGCTTCTTGTGATGCAATCACTTCGCTTACCTCACTCAGAACTGTAGCCACAGAGACTCGATGTCTCGACGCTGCCACTTCATCTGCTTTAACAAGTCGCCGCTATCAGCTCGGTCGCAAGTTCGCCTAGGATGCATCCACGTATTTCGCAGGCCAAAACCACTAACGTTGTCAGCCATTTCCCCGTGAAAAATCACCCCCACGCACCAAAACCACGCATTTTTTTTGACCCTCATCACCCCCACGTCACCAAAAACCCCGATCCTGTGTCAGCCTCCAGCCATCGGCGAGGACATCAATTCGCTACTAAACCCGCGACAACTATGCTCAGGTACAGGAATATAGCCAGCATATGGCGCCTGACCGGCAGTCTCGTAAACAACAATACCCAGCCCACTTTAGAGGGCATTACCCATGGATAGCAGAACCTTACGCAACCTCATGCGCATCGTGCAGACCGGCTCGTTGTCGGCCGCAGCCGAGCATTCGTGCCTGACTGTGCAGGCCTTGGCCGCGCAGTTGAACAAGGTCGAAGAGCAGTTCGGTTTCCGCTTGTTTCGACGTTCCAACAAAGGCCTGACGCTGACGCCGCAAGGCACTGAGCTGACGCCTTATATGGACAAAGTGCTGATTGCCACGCGACAGATGGAAGAGAAGGTCGAGGCGCTGAAGGTGCCCGGCCAGCGCACGTTGAAGGTGGCGTTGAACAACACTTTGGCGGCTGACTTCAACCGCCGAATGATCGGACGCCTGATCGAGGTGTTTCCCGATTATCAGATGGAATTCAGCTACGCCGAGTCGATGGAAAATCTCAGCAAGCTGAAGAACGAAGACTTCGACCTTGCGGTACTGATCGGCCCGCAGCGGCCGGGCTTGCCGAGTATCGTCCTGCCGGATGTACAGGTGCAGGTCGTTGGCGCCCATTGTGGTCAGGAGAATGATCCCCTGACCTTGCTGGGCAACAAGTTTCAGGTACGTCCTGCGGAAGATTGTCCGTATTCCCACAGCTTTTTGCGTTTTCTCGACGCGGGGCTGGGCAATCACGAGAACGGCCAGCGCATGGTCTATTCATGCAGTGAAACGTTAACGCTGTCGTTGATCACGCAGATGGACGCGGTGGGCATGGTCTCGCGTGAAGCTGCGCAGAAGAACGGCCTGACGATTTTCCCCGGGTTCGAGGATTTTCTCGAAGTGCGTCTGGCGGTGAACAATCCGGAGTTGTCGAACCAGGCACTCAACGATGTCGTCGACTTGCCGCTACATGAACGAGCCGAGCGCAATGTACGCAGCCGTCCCAACCGCCACACTGAGAAAGAGGTTTTTGCTGAAATACGCACATAACAACGTCGGAATTGCGGCATAGAATTCCGGGCGATCGAGCTGTATGTGCTGATCCTTGATCAACAAGGGTGTCAGGCTGATCGCAGCGACGATCGCCACCGGCAAGTATTCCAGCGCCCGCGCAATAAACGGCGGCCAGTGCTCGGTGTTGACTTGCAGTGGCAGCGCGCGTGGCAGGAAAGTCACGGCCATCATCAGCGCGACCACCAGAATCAGGAACGTTTGGTCAGGCATACACCCACTCCGCAGCCCACAAACGTGGCGATAAACACATTGAACGGCGAACTGCCGACCAGGCTCAGCGCGCCCATGCAGGCCACGGCAGCCGCAGCAGCGATGAGTTTGTTGCGCGTGTTGCACAGCGACACCAGCACGTAGAGCATCATCGCGGTCAGGGCGTAGTCGAGCTGATATTTGATCAGGTGCGCCGCGTACTGCGCACAAACGGCGCCAAGCAAACCGCCGAGCACCCACGAGGTGTGGCAGAACAGGTTGAAGCCAATCAGATAACGCACATTGACCGGCGCACCGGTGCCGAGTTTAACGCTGTGGAAAGCGAAGGATTCGTCCGTCAGGCCACCGGCATAAGCCCAGCGCTCCATGCGGCTCAAGCCGAGTGCGCGCAGAGCCTTGGCCATGTAAACCGACATCAACATGTGCCGCGCGTTGATCAGGAAAGTGGTCAGTACGATAGTCGTCAGCGAGGCGCCGCTGGAGATCAGCGCCAGTGCGGCGAATTGCGAAGCGCCGGCATATACGAACAAACACATCGCCACTGGCAGCCACATCGGCAACCCGGCGTTGACGGCCATCAACCCGAACACGAATGACACCGTGAAGTAGCCAGCGACTACCGGGCTGGCTTCGGCAAACGTGCGCGACGGCTGATGGGTAGCCATCAGCGGCGCACTGCCGGACGTTTCATTCATAGATCCCTCTCAAATGTCCGCTCGCCGTGGGGTTCGCAAAAACCCTGGGCAGTCCAGAATCGCTTGCCCGCGAGGTTAGCATCGTCGACGAACAGAAACATCCGTAACACGCCGACCCGTTTCATATCGGACGACGCCGCTTCAACCAGTCGTTGACCGACGCCCTGGCTGCGATAGCGCGGGCTGACCGCCAGATGATTAATCGTGCCGCGACTGCCGAGCATGCCACCGAGTACCGCGCCGACGATCTCGCCCGCCACGTCAAAGGCGAGATAGGCCGTGGTGGTTTTCTGGATCAGCACGCCACGCAGGCACTTGGCGTCCTGCCACTCGCAGAAGGACACTTCGTCGAACTGGCGGAAGAAGCGCTCCATGCGCTGCGCATCCTTGGCCGTGGCGCGTCGCAGCACCACCGGCGTCGAGCACTCGACGCCGTCGATTGGGGTGATCTGATTAGCGAACAATGTCGAAAGCGGTCCCGGGCCGCGAGAAGGAGATCGCCAGAATCTGCCGGTACGCCATCGCATGGGTGTGCGTGTTGCGGGCCGGGGTCACGTAGTGGCGCATGTCACGATCGAGGAAGTAGGTGGTATCGAGAATTTCCTGGTAGGTGGTCGACGCCAGTTGATGCTCGTGGATGTCGTACAAACGACTCTCCGCGCCCTCGACATTATTGCGACCCCAGAAGTGCACACCGCTGAACGGATAGCCGTCGCAGTGAATGCCTTCAGGGGTGATTTCCAGTTGTTTGCCGGGTTTGATTTCGATGCGGATCTGATGGATCTGGCACTGCCAGATTTCATCGTGCAGCTCTTCCGGCAGTACGCTTTTGTACACTTCGAAATCGGTGTCGATCAGGCTGCGCATCACCGGTGAAGTAATTACTTCATCGGAGAAGTCCTGAAAGTGTCGTACCAGGCCGCCAACATAGGCGTTGTTCTCTTTCGACTGCACGTAGGCGCGATGCTCGAGTTGCTTGAGCTCGCGGGTTTTCGGGTTGTACTCAAAGTCGCTGTAACGACGGTAACGCATGCCGGCTTCGGCCTGACCGTAGTAGCTGTCAGGCTCCATGTTTTCCCAACTTTTGGTCAGTCTGACGAAGTCGGCAAAATGACCGTAGAGATTGAAGTCACCACCCTGGACGTTGACATATTTGTCGCGCCGTAGCGATTCGCCCACTTCTCTGTTCAAAACGATCATTACCAAATTCTCCGCTGCGTTGAGCGGCCTAATCTATTAGGTGGAGAATTTGCGTCCATGAGAAAGAATTTCAGGCATTTAAAGCACTGTTTGAAACGGCGTTTGCAGGCGCTTAAAAACAACTTTTACATGACAAAAACACGGGTTTTTTCCGGTTTTCATCGAATAACCGTCGAAAAAAACCCCGAACCAGTCGGGGTTTTTCTCATGTTTCTTACACTGGATCAGGCATCAGAAGATGTTGATCGGGTAATCCACGAAAACGCGCAGTTCGTTACCGCTGACGTTGTACTCGCTGGATTTCTGCGAAACACGCAGGATCGAGCTGCGCAGTTTCACGCTCAGGTCTTTGGCCGGGCCAGACTGCACGACGTATTTGAACTGGTTGAAGATCTCACGCTCGGTACCGCCTTCGCTGGTGGACGTGGTGATGTTGTCGCCACGCACATAAGCGAAGTTGTAGCTCAGGCCCGGTACGCCGAATGCGCCGAAGTCGAGGCCGTAGCCCAACTGCCAGCTGCGCTCGTCTTCAGCGTTGAAGTCGGACCAGTAGGAGTTGGCCAGGTAGATGGAGTTACCACCGTCACCGACGCGGTGTTGATCTTTCTGGTAACCGCCATAGGCGTAGCCCAGGTTGCTGTCGCCGGTGGAGCGCTGGTGCGCCACGGTGAACGAGTGCGGGCCAGTGGCGAATGTCGCGGCCAGGCTCCAGATCTTGTTGTCGCGACCGGTCACGATGCTTTCGCCCGGAACGGTGTTTTCGCGAACGTACGAGCTGTCCAGCTTGGTGCGATAGCCGTTGAAGTCCAGGGTCAGCGACTGATCCTTGTTGAACGGCAACACGTAGTTGGCGTTCACGTATTGTTTCTTCAATACGTCTTCGACGTCGGAAGCGTACAACGCACCTTTGAAGTTCTCAGTGAACTGGTAGCTACCGCCCAATACGTTGATCGACTTCAGTCCACCGCTGTCACGGCCTTCATCGCTCTTGCGCGATTCGGCGGTGAAACGACCGGCGTTCAGTTCCAGGCCTTTGATCTCTTTGGAAGTGATCAGGGTACCGGTGTAGCTTTCCGGCAGCAGACGCACATTGTCGTAGCTCAGCACCGGCAGGGCCGGCATCTGGTCGCCGTAGGTCAACACGGTGTTGGAGAAGCGGAACTTCACCGCTGCACCGCCCTTCGCTATGTCATGGTTCGCGCGACCGTCATTTTCCTGCTTGAAGAAATCGATACCACCGGCGCCGCTGCGGCCCTTGCCGCCGTCCAGACGCAGTGCGTACAGACCGAAAGCGTCGACACCGACACCCACGGTGCCTTGGGTGAAACCGGACGAGAACGTACCGATGGCCGCTTGGCCCCACTCGGCTTTGTCTTTGTTGCCGTCTTTGTAATCACGATTGATGTAGGCATTGCGCAGCAGCACTTTGAGGCTGCTGTCTTCAACAAAACCCTTGGACTCGGCCTGGTCGTTAGCCATGGCCTGAGTGGCGCTCAACATCCCCAGTGCGATCAGACTGATTCGCTTGTTCAACATTTTGTTTTCCTTATTACGGGTTGAAACGCGCTGTGTCGAACGGCGGAAACGGCGCTTTTGCACTCTTTTATTCACCCCGAAACAAAAAGACCCGCCCACGACGATGTCATGGCGGGCCTGCTCCTTATTTTGAGTCATGGCGGTTGGCCACAGGCGTTGAGCCGAATCGTAGCCGCGCCCTGAACAATGTGTCAATTTCAAGAATCGTCTTTAAATAGGTAAAAATCGTCTAAGAAACGTAAATTTTGCGCTGACTCCTTGCTGGGAAATGCAAACAGCCAGTGAATCCAGCGCGTATCAGGCGCAACCATCGATAGAACAAAATGCAGAAGTTTTACCGGTTTCATCGACGACGATTGCCTGTTGCAACCAATCGGCAAATGCCTGCGGCTTGCCCAGCCAGGGGCTGATGTCGATCAACTGGAACGTGCCGTTCTGCTCCAGAGCAATCGTTGGAAAACCCTGACCACCCAATTGAGCCAAAAACTGGCGACTGGCTTTTATATGCCCCTCGCTATCAACGGACTCAAACGCAAGGTGGAAATCTTCCTGCGCATAGCCCATCTGCATCGCCAATTCCAACAGCACGGCTGAATCGGCAATGCGTCGCCCTTCCACATAGTGCGCCGTCTGCAACCGCCCCAGCAGGCGCAAACCGCCGCCGTCGATGGCTTCAGCCGCCATGACCGCAGCAATCGCTGGCGTCGAATCGAACACCGCTGAGTGATCACGCAGCAAACCTTCGAAATAGGCCTCGCCAAACGGCTGGCCGGTGTACTCGGCAATGCGTCGGTCATGGGGCATGACGTAATCGCGCAGTTGCGGGGAAACACGCTGGCGATTAGCGCCACTCATCATTCCGCCGGCATGGGCATTCACCGGCAACACTGACTGTGCCGCTTCCACCAGCGGCTTGGCGCCGTAACACCAGCCACACAGCGGATCGTAGATGTAGTGAAGAATCATGGGAAAAACTCCGGCAGAAAGTCAGGAAAATCGATGGCGGCAGATTAGTCCTCGCACTCTTGCGGAAAAACGCCGGAATGGCTTTCAGTCTGTTTCAGGAATCGGTCGAATGATTTGTTCAGTCAGATTGTGTCGGTTAGGACACAAATTGAAACAATCAGCCAAGGGAGCTTATAAGGAATAATTAACGGAAGTAAATGCAAAGCATTACCATTCGCACAATCGAATTCTTCCACCCTTTCGGATGCGCTGTTCAATGCCTGCCCCGTTCCGTCTTACGCCCGTCACCCTTGGGCTTTCTGCTTTTCTGTCCAGCGGTTTTGCCTGTTCCGCGACCGAGTTACCCGCCACCGCAATCAGCGCCGAAGCGCAAGCCGATGACCCACGCGAGAAGCTCAGCAGCACCGCGACTCGGACCTCGACGCCCGTACGTTATGTGCCGCAGGCGATCGATTCGGTCAAGACCTCGAACGTCGCCAGCTACGGCACCAATGACATCGGCGACGCGTTGAGCGGTATGCCTAACGTCAGCAGCAGCGCCGACACCCGTTTCGACAGCCTGCGCATCCGCGGCTTCGACGCGAGCAACGATTTCTATCTGGATGGCATCCGCGACGACAGCCAATACAAACGCGACTTGCACAATATTGAACGCGTCGAAGTGCTCAAAGGCCCGGCCGCCGTACTGTATGGCCGTGGCAGTCAGGGCGGGATCGTCAACCGCGTGAGCAAAATACCCGAGTTCGGCCGGCGCTCGACTATCGAAGCCCAGGCTGGCAGCGAAGATTTGCGCAGTCTTTACGCCGACCTCAGCAGCGACCCGAGCGAAAACATCAGCCTGCGCCTGAACATGGGCAACATGGATGAAAAAAGCTTCCGCGACGGTGTCAGTGGCAATCGCCAATTGTTCGCGCCGTCGATGAGCTGGCAACTGACGCCGGACCTGAACTGGCTGGTGCAGTACGAATACAGCCGCTACAACCGCACCCCGGATCGCGGCATCCCCGGCATCAACGGGCGCCCGGCCGATGTCGGGCGCGATACGACCTACGGCAACGATCACGATTTCATCGACGACAAGTCGCAATCGCTGCGCTCGAAACTCACTTATGAAATCAATGACAACTGGCAACTGCGCCAGACCCTCGGCGTGTTCAAGCTCGACAGTGATTTCGACAACACCTACCTCACCGGTTACACGCCGGCGACCAACAAGGTCACGCGCCAGCATTGGCAGCAGGATCTGACCACTCGCAACGTCTATAACAACGTTGAACTTGAGGGCGGATTCGATACCTTGGGCCTTGAGCATCGCCTGCTCACTGGCATCGAGATCGGCAGCCAGCGCCGCGACCCGACGCTGTACAACGCGGCCACTGGCAGAACCCCGGGCGCGCGCCCCGTACCGTCGCTCGACCTGTACAACCCGAACCGTGATCTGCGCCACACCGGCAGCATTCAGGTCTCCAGCAGCAGCCACACCGAAGTCGAAAGCCGTGCGGTATATGTGCAAGATCAACTGCGCCTGAACGACCAATGGCAAGTGCTCGCCGGTCTGCGTTACGACACTTTCGATATCGAGTCGACCAACAAGCTGCGCAACATCTCCGAAGATCGCGACAGCCATAGCACCAGCCCGCGCGTCGGCCTGGTCTGGACGCCGCTACAAAATCATTCGTTCTACGCCTCGTGGTCGAAGACGTTTTCGCCGGTGGGCGGTGGCTTGATCGGCATCACTCCGGGTGCAGCCGGCAACACCAACGACCTCAGTCCCGAGCTGACCAAGCAGAAAGAAATCGGCGTGAAAAGCGACTGGCTCGATGACCGCTTGAGCACCACGCTGGCGATCTACGATCTGGAACTCTACAACCGCCGCACCACTGATCCAAACGATCCGACCCTAACGGTGATGTCAGGTTTGCAACGCTCGCGCGGGATCGAATTGACGGCCACCGGCAATCTCGTCGGCAACTGGTACATGCGCGGTGGCGTCGGTCTGCAGGATGCGAAGATCGAGAAGGACAACAACGGCCTCGAAGGCAAACGCATCAACAACGTTGCCAAGCATAACGGCAGCCTGTTCCTGACCTGGAAACCGGAGATGGGCTGGTACGGCGAAACCGGCCTGACCCTGGTTGGCCAACGCTATGCCGATAACGCCAACACCACCGTGTTGCCGGGTTACGGCCGCTGGGATGCCTTGGTCGGTTACCGCTTCAAGGATTGGGATTTACGCGCGGCGCTGAACAACATCACCGATCGTGAGTACTACGCGTCCGCGACCAGCCAGTATCAAATCCAACCGGGTGCACCACGTAGCGTTGTGATGACCGGCACCTACAGTTTCTGATTTCACACCAATCCTGTGGGAGCGAGCCTGCTCGCGAAAGCGTCGGATCAGTCGGCATCTTCGTTAACTGATCCACCGCTTTCGCGAGCAGGCTCGCTCCCATATTGATTGGGTGTGTACAAGATAGCCGTGCATAAAAAAGCGCCGCCATCCCGGCAGCGCTTTCACCAATCCCTGTTGTGCTTCTTATCCTTCCATCACAGCCCACAATGCTTCCAGTTCGGCCTCGCTGAACAGACCAGCGGGGTAACGCTCGATCATCATCCGGCGCGGATCAGGTTCCCTGATCTGACGCGTTCCATTGGACTTTAACCAGTGCGCGACAATCTGGAGCGATTCGCCGTTTACGGCCATGGGATGCAACGTCCGCTCGCTGACTACGTTCACTTCGGCGTTCATTTCAGCGCTCTCTCCCCGTTCGTGAGCGGCTACGTTATCCAAGGTTTATGACAGAACTGTTGAAGTTCTCCCCCCTCCCTAGTGCACGGGTGATGAATACAAGAGCTATGCCAATGTTTCTTAGTTGTCGACAAGCGGATACAAAGAAGCCCGCGGTCCTGTCGGGCTGCGGGCCTCAGTTGATGCATAGCGAGCTAATCATTACCCGGCTGATTTGTTAATCAACTCAAGGTGTTACGACTCAACTCACTCTTTGTGCGGCGCGGGTTGCTGTTGGGTAAGGCAATGGATATTGCCGCCACCCAGTAACAGTTCGCGACCCGGCACCATCACCACTTCGTGCTGCGGGAACAGCTTCTGCAGGATTTCCTTGGCCGGCGCGTCCATTGGATCGTCGAAGCTCGGCGCGATGATGCCGCCGTTGACGATCAGGAAGTTCACGTAGGAACCCGCCAAGCGCACAGACGGATTGCGTTCCTGCGTGCCGTCCACCGGATCGACACCGGCGCACTCTTCTTCTGTCGCGTAAAGCGGTCCCGGAATCGGCATTTTGTGCACCGTGAACGGGCGACCCTTGGCGTCAGTGCTGCTTTGCAGGACTTTCATCGCAGCCTGGCAGCGCGGGTAGTTCGGATCCTGCGGATCGTCGGTCCACGCCAGCAATACTTCACCCGGACGCACGTAGCAGCAGAAGTTATCCACATGGCCGTCGGTTTCGTCGTTGAACAGACCGTCCGGCAGCCAGATGATTTTATCCACAGACAGATTGGCGCTGAGTACCGCTTCAATCTCTTCGCGGCTCAGGTGCGGGTTGCGATTGCGGTTGAGCAGGCATTCTTCGGTGGTGATCAGCGTGCCTTCGCCGTCGACATGAATCGAACCGCCTTCAAGCACGAAACCTTCAGTGCGGTAACGCGGGCTGCGCTCGATCTCGAGGATCTTGCCGCCGACCTGCGAATCGCGATTCCACGGCGAATACAAACCGCCGTCGAAACCTCCCCAGGCGTTGAAGTCCCAGTTCACACCGCGCACTTCGCCGCTGTTGTTGATGACGAAAGTCGGGCCGCTGTCGCGTACCCAAGCGTCATCGCTGGACATCTCGACCACGCGGATATTCGGCACGTCGAGGCGCGCGCGGGCGTTTTCATACTGGCCGGCGGACACGGCCACGGTGACCGGTTCAAAACGCGCGATGGCCTTGGCCACCGCAGCATGTGCGGCTTGCGCCGGTTTGCCGCCCAGACGCCAGTTGTCCGGGCGCTCGGGCCAGATCATCCAGGTCTGCGTTTGCGGCGCCCACTCGGCCGGCATGTGAAAGCCGTCGGCGCGCGGGGTACTTTTCAAAGTTGTCATCGGGATCAGGACTCCAGGGAACCGTCGAGGGTTTTCAACGCGCCGTACAGGTTCGGACGGCGGTCACGGAATGAACCCCACGCGCTGCGAATGTGTTCGAGCTCGTCGAGGTTGAAAGTGTGCACAAGAATACCTTCTTCGGTTTTATTCAGCTCCTGCACTTTTTCGCCGAACTGATTGGCGATGAACGAAGAGCCGTAGAACGTGATGTCGTAGCCGTCCTGTTCTTCGTTGCCGATGCGGTTGCTGGCGATCAGCGGCATCAGGTTGGCGCCGGCATGACCCTGTTGCACGCGCTGCCAGTGATCGCGCGACGAAATGGTCTTGTCGTGCGGCTCGCTGCCGATTGCGGTTGGATAGAAGAGGATTTCAGCGCCTTGCAACGCCATGCTGCGCGCAGCTTCCGGGAACCACTGGTCCCAGCAAATGCCCACGCCGATTTTCGCGTAACGGGTGTTCCACACCTTGAAACCGGTGTCGCCCGGGTTGAAGTAATACTTCTCGTGGTAGCCCGGGCCATCCGGGATGTGGCTTTTACGATAAATCCCGAGGTTGCTGCCGTCGGCATCGATGATCGCGATGCTGTTGAAACGCGCGCGGCCGGCCAGCTCATAGAAGCTGATCGGCAGCACCACTTGCAGCTCTTTGGCGATTTTCTGGAAATGTTTGATCGCGACGTTTTCTTCCACCGTCGTCGCCAGTTGCAGATAGTCCGGGTTCGGCTTCTGGCAGAAGTACGGCGCCTCGAACAGCTCCTGGATCAAGATGATCTGCGCGCCTTTGGCGGCGGCTTCGCGCACCAGCCTTTCAGCGATTTCGAGGTTGGCTTCCAGATCCCAGGAACAGGCCATCTGAGTGGCGGCAACGGTAACGATACGGCTCATGAATCATCTCCGGGCAAGTGCTTTGACGGTCGACAATTCGACCGAAAAGAAAAACGCGCGCACCGGACATGAGATCACCATGCCGGAGCAATGGCGACTTTATAGCCGATAAATATCGGCTTTAGAAGCTTGCAAAGTGCCTTTCGTCTAAATAATCCCGATAAAAGCCGATACAAATCGAATTAGAAACCCAAGAAAATGTGGGAGCGAGCTTGCTCGCAAATACGGTGTGTCAGGAACTGAGTAAGGTGACTGACACACCGCTTTCGCGAGCAAGCTCGCTCCCACAGGGGATTGGCTGCGTTTTACAGGCCCTCGGTTAGGACTTGATCAAGCATATCGACAAAGAAATCCACACTCTGACGCGACGTCACCATCGGCGGTTTGATCTTGAGAATGTTCAGATCATCCCCGGTCGGCTGCATGAAAATCCCCAGTTCACGCAAGCGATCGCACAGTAACGCCGTCTCCTCGGTCGCCGCTTCCAGCGTCTCGCGATTGCGGATCAGCTCAAGCCCGAGATAGAACCCGGAACCGTGCACCGCGCCCACCAACGGATGTTTATCGATCAACGCTTCGAGCCGCGCCTTGAAGTGGCCACCGACCACCTGCGCGTTCTCCCAGAGCTTTTCTTCTGCCATGACATCGAGCACCGCCATGCCGATCTGACAACTGACCGGACTGCCGCCCGCCGACGAGAAGAAATAGCCCTCGGCCTCCAGCGCCTCGGCAATTTCCCGTCGCGTGATCACCGCGCCCAGCGGTTGACCGTTGCCCATGCCCTTGGCCATGCAGATGATGTCCGGCACCACACCCTGCTCTTCAAAGCCCCAGAAGAAGTGGCCCATGCGCCCGTAACCGACCTGCACTTCGTCGGCGATGCACACGCCGCCCTGCGCGCGCACCAGCGCGTATACCTGCTGGAGATATCCCGGCGGCAGCGAGATACCGCCGGCATTGCCATACACCGGCTCGCAGATAAACCCGGCCAGCTGGCGCTTCTGTTCGGCAAGTTTCGCCAGGTGATGCTCAACACTGCGCACGTAATCCGGCGCCGAATCGAGACCACGGAATTCACCGCGATAAGTGTTTGGCGCAGGCACCGGATGCACCCAGTCCGGGCGGCTTTCCAGGGCTTTCGGGTTGTCAGCGATTGACGTCGATACCGCATCGGCGCCGACCGTCCAGCCGTGATAGGCCTCAAGCACGCTGATCATGTCGCGCCCGCCGCTGTAGGCCCACGCCAGACGAATCGCCAGGTCATTGGCCTCGCTGCCGCTGTTGACCAGAAACACCCGGTCCATGCCTTCCGGCGCCAATTTCAGCAAGCGCTCGGAAAACTCCGCCACCGCCGCATAGTTGAATCGCGAGTTGGTGTTGAGCAGCGACCACTGCCGCGCCGCGACTGCCGACATGCGCGGGTGGCCGTGACCGAGCACGGCAACGTTGTTGAGCATGTCGAGGTAGGAGCGGCCCTGCATGTCGATCAGGTGATTACGCCAGCCGCGTTCAATCCGCGGCGGATCAACGTAGTAGTGTTTCTGCGTGCGGGCGAAACTGGCATCGCGGCGTTCGAGCAGGGTTTTTGCGTCCAGTTCCGGCTCGGCATCGCAGGCCAGTCCTAACAACGCCGCTGGCGACGGGCACAGGGCCTGCCACGCTGCAGCATGCGCCGGGGTGCAAAACAACGGCGCATTGATCTGCGCGCCCCGGCACAACTGCACCCGTAATGGGCCGCTGACTGCGCCCAGCACCTGACCTTTGACCAGCGCCGCGCCGCTGTGCAGCGAAGGTGTCACGCCCCACAAGCGCACGCTGAGTTGCGGGCCATCCAGTTGCAGCACACCGTCTGCTGGCTGATGCACGACGCCAGCGAACGGCGCTTCCACGGCGGTACCATCGGGCACGCGCAATTCCACGTGCAGCGGGAAAGTGTCCGGTTCAACGGCGCTGTCGGGACGGGTGCGCGACAAACGGTACTGACCATAACGGCTTGCCGCCAAACCATGGGCCGCCGCCGCTTCGTTCAACAGGTGCTGATCGATGCCGGCCTGCTCCCAGTTGCCGGCCTCGAAATGCGGGCTGAGGACACCGAGATCGATCAGGGCAAATTCACGTCCGACCAGACCGGGCAGCAAGGGCGCAAAACCTTCGCTATCGATCACCGGCAATGCGTGACCGACGGCAGTGAGGATCGCCGCTTCCATCAGTGCCTGTGGCACCGATGTCGCTACGCGGAAGATTTCCCACTCATGGCTTAGGTTGTCACGGCTGTAGGTATTCGCGGGGTCGATGCTGACCTGTTGCTCGCCACTGAGCACCAGCACCGCCGCACGCGCGACGATCAATGGCCACAGCGCCTGCAGCTCTTCATGTTGCAGCGGGTTGACCGCGTGGTAGGCCTGCACCGCCGGCAGGATGACAAACGGATCGCCACCGGCGTGATGCAGCAACGCCGCACAGGTCACCGACAGATCGGTGATGCGCCAGGTGCGCACCAGATCGCCAAAGTCGATCACGCCCTGCAACTGCCAGTGACGCAAGGCATCGCGCGCCCAGACGGCGTTGTCATCAGTGATGTCCATGTGGATCGCCTGCACCGGCAGCTTGCCCTGCAACGGCTGCAAGCGGCGCTCGGCTTGTTCGGCCGCATCGGCAATCAATATGCGTTGCTGCTCATCCTTGATCACCGGCAGCAGATGGCTGATCAGGGCACTGGCGTGACGGGCATCCCACTGCAACGTGCGCTCCAGGCCCGGGTGATCGAACCCGGCCAGCGCCAGATCCATCTCACCGCAGAGCCGGCCAAACCCCGCCACCACGTCGCGCCCCAAGTGTTCGAGATGCGTGAGCGGCTGGCCCTCGATGTAATCCAGCAGCCGCACATGGACGGCTTCGCCGCCGACCTCGAGCGACAGCAGATCCTCGCAGTTATTGGCCGCGATCACCCGCGGCACCGTCACCGCCGAGTGCTCGGCCAGATACTTGAGCCCGGCATGCTGGGCTTGCAGCTCCACCAAGGCGTAATCGCCACGGCAGATTTTCAGCACGAACCGCCCACGCGGGCTGTCGACGCGGTAATTGAGATCCTGCTGACTGCCAAGAGCCTGCAACGTGCCGCTGAGCCCGTAATGCTCCGCCAGCCATTGCCGGGCCTGCTCGGCAGAAACCTGCGGGCTGGGCAAACTGGCGCGATGAATCAACGTGGCGAGCGGCATGAAAAGACCCCTGTAATTTTATTAGGCGCCTATATCGCCATTGCTGGACGGGATCCGCAACCCCCAACCGCGCAAAGGTATACGGGCTATTTGTCTTGCAGCACTCGCACCCTCAGGCACTTTGCGCAAGAATGTCGACCATTCACACCTGCCTATGGAACTCCCCATGAATGTAATCACCACCGACCTGCCCGGTGTCCTGATCATCGAACCGAAGGTGTTCGGTGACGAGCGCGGCTTTTTCTACGAGAGTTTCAATGCCAAGGCGTTCCAGGACGCTACCGGTCTGGACACGCAATTCGTTCAGGACAACCACTCGCGCTCGCAAAAAGGCGTGTTGCGTGGCCTGCATTACCAGTTGCAAAACACCCAGGGCAAACTGGTCCGTGTGACCGTCGGTGAAGTGCTGGATGTGGCCGTGGATATTCGGCGCAGCTCGCCGCACTTCGGCAAATCGGTGGCTGTGCGCTTGTCGGCCGAAAATCATCGTCAACTGTGGGTGCCGGAAGGTTTTGCCCATGGTTTCGTGGTGCTGAGCGAGTTCGCTGAATTCCTCTACAAGACCACCAACTACTACGATCCATCATCCGAGCGCAGCATTCGCTGGGATGATCCCGCGCTGGGCATCGACTGGCAGCTGGACGAAGCGCCGAAGCTGTCCGCCAAGGATCAGGCTGCAGCCCTGCTCAAGGACGCTGACGTCTTCGCCTGAGCCTAGGCATAATGCGCCTGACATCTCAGGCGCATCCGGCTCATGAAACCAACCCTCCCCCGCAGACCCCGCTGGCGCAGCCTCGCTCTGCTGGCCCTGTGTCTGGCGCCGCTGCTGTGGCCGCTGGAACATCTCGCCGAGCGCTATTACCGCAGCGAACTGGCCGGACAGAACCGGCAGACCCTAGACCTGTACGTCGCCAACCTGCTGGGCACCCTGCACCGCTATGAAGTGTTGCCGCAAATTCTCGGCGACCTGCCTGCCCTGCGTGCGGTACTCGGCGCGCCAGACGACGGCGTCAGCCAAGGCAACGCCAATCGCCTGCTGAAGAACATCGCCGCGCAGACCGGCGCCGAAGTCATGTACCTGATGGACACCAGCGGGCAGACGCTGGCTGCGTCGAATTGGGACAAGCACGACAGTTTCGTCGGCCGCAATTTTTCGTTCCGTCCGTACTTCAGTGAAGCCATGGCCGGACGCCTCGGACGCTTTTTCGGCCTCGGCACGACCTCGGCCAAACGCGGCTACTTCTTCGCTGCCGCCGTGCGCAACGGCGAAAAAATCATCGGCGTGCTGGTGATCAAGGTTGACCTCGACCACACCGAAAGCCTCTGGGGCAAAACCCCGGAACAACTGCTGGTGACCGACCACAACGGCGTGGTCATCCTCACCTCGCGCCCGGAATGGCGCTTCCGTTCGACCCGTAACTTGAGCGACAGCGAACGCTCGGCGATCACCGCTATCCAGCCTTACCCGACCCGCGAGCCGCGCCCCCTGAACCTCAGCCCGACTGCGTGGCTGATCCAGACTCACGACATCGCCGAAACCGGCTGGAGCGTCAGCATCCTTGCCCCACGCACGCTGATCGACCGTCCGGTGCGCACCGTGGTCGCCATCGGCGGCGCCACGCTGCTGGTGCTGATGTTGTTGCTCGGTCTGATGATGCAGCGCCGCCGCCATTATCTGGAGCGCATCGCCTTCGAGGCCAAAGCACGTCGCGAGCTGGAGGGCCGCGTCGCCGAGCGTACCAGCGACCTCGAAGGCCTCAACCGGCGCTTGAAGGAGGAAGTGCTGGAGCGTGAACAAGCCCAACAGGAACTGGTGCGTGCCCAGGACGATCTGGTCCAGGCCGGCAAGCTGTCGGCGCTGGGGACGATGTCCGCGAGCATCAGCCACGAACTCAATCAGCCGTTGGCAGCGATCCGCAGCTACGCGGAAAACGCCGAAGTGCTGCTCGATCATCAGCGCACCGACGATGCGCGCGGCAACCTCAAACTGATCAGCGAACTGACCGGGCGCATGGCCTCGATCATCGCCCACCTGCGCGCCTTTGCCCGCCGCGATCGCCACGCGCCGGAAAGCGTTGCCCTGCAACCGGCGCTCGACGATGCCTTGGCGCTGCTGGCCAAACGGCGTCGCAGCATGGAAGTCGAACTGATCCGCGATCTGCCAGCCGCGACTCTGTGGGTCGAGGCCGGGGAAACCCGATTGCGCCAAGTGCTCGGCAATCTGCTGGCCAACGCCCTCGACGCCCTCACCGAGAAAGGCCCGCCGCGCAAACTCTGGCTGAGTGCCGAATCCACCGCCGAGGGCGTCAATCTGTACATTCGCGACAACGGCCCGGGTTTTTGCATGGAAGCCCTCGGCCGCGCCAGCGAGCCCTTTTACACCACCAAGACCCGCACTCAAGGCCTTGGCCTGGGGCTGGCCATTTGTGAAACGCTGATGCGCGCCTTCGGCGGTGAACTGTCGTTCGCCAACCACAAGCAAGGTGGCGCCTTGATTACCCTGCGGCTGCGCGCCGGTGCGCCCGGGGTCAGCCTGCAACCGTCCGAGGATCGAAGTGCATGACCATCGACAATCGCATTCAGGTGGTGTTGATCGACGACGATCCGCACCTGCGTCAGGCCCTCGGCCAGACCCTGGACCTGGCCGGCCTGAAAATTCTGCCGCTGTCCGAAGCCAAAGGCCTGGCCGCACAGCTTGAGCGTGACTGGCCGGGTGTGGTGGTCAGCGATATCCGCATGCCAGGCATGGACGGTCTCGAATTGCTCAGCGAACTGCACGCGCAGGATCCCGAACTACCGGTATTGCTGATCACCGGCCACGGCGATGTGCCGCTGGCGGTGCAAGCCATGCGTGCCGGCGCTTATGACTTTCTCGAAAAACCTTTCGCCAGCGATGCGCTGCTCGACAGCGTGCGCCGCGCCCTGGCCTTGCGCCGACTAGTGCTGGACAACCGTAGCCTGCGCCTGGCCCTCAGCGATCGCAATGAGCTGAGCGCGCGGCTGGTCGGCCATTCGCCCCCAATGCTGCGCCTGCGCGAGCAGATCGGCGCGCTGGCCGCGACCAAGGCTGACGTGCTGATCCTCGGCGAAACCGGCGCCGGTAAAGAAGTGGTTGCCCGCGCCTTGCACGATTTATCCAGCCGCCGAAACGGCCCGTTCGTGGCGATCAACGCTGGCGCACTGGCCGAGTCGGTAGTGGAAAGCGAACTGTTCGGCCACGAACCCGGCGCGTTCACCGGCGCGCAAAAACGGCGGATCGGCAAATTCGAATTCGCCAATGGCGGCACTTTGTTTCTCGATGAAATCGAGAGCATGAGCATGGATGTGCAGGTGAAGTTGCTGCGCATGCTGCAAGAGCGCGTGGTCGAGCGTCTGGGTGGCAATCAACTGATCCCGCTGGACATCCGCGTCATCGCCGCGACCAAGGAAGACTTGCGTCAGGCCGCTGACCAGGGCCGCTTCCGCGCCGACTTGTATTACCGCCTCAACGTCGCGCCACTGCGCATTCCGCCACTGCGTGAGCGCGGTGAAGATGCGCTGGTGCTGTTCCAGCATTACGCCGATGAAGCCAGCGCCCGCCACGGTTTGCCGCCCCATGAACTGCAACCGGCGCAACGCGCCTTGCTGCTGCGCCACACCTGGCCGGGCAACGTACGCGAACTGCAGAATGCCGCCGAACGTTTCGCCCTCGGCCTGGAATTGGCGCTGGATAACGCTGACGCCGAGGGCGGTGGCAGTACCACGGTCGAAGTCATCAATGGGGGCCTCAGCGAGCAGGTGGAAAATTTCGAGAAATCGCTGATCGCTGCTGAACTGGCGCGCTCCCACAGTTCGGTGCGCAGCCTCGCCGAAGCCTTGGGCATTCCGCGCAAGACCCTGCATGACAAGTTGCGCAAGCATGGCCTCAACTTTGGCGACAGCAGCCATGGGGACGAGAACGAATGATCAGCCACAGCGCCTATCTTCAGTCAGTTTTGCATCACGACATCCCGCTGACCCGAGACATGGGCCTTAAGGTGCTCGACTGGCATGAACAGCAACTGAGCCTGCATCTGCCACTCGAGCCGAACGTCAACCACAAGAGCACGATGTTCGGTGGCAGCCTCTACTGCGGCGCGGTGCTGGCCGGGTGGGGCTGGTTGCATTTGCGCCTGAAAGAGGAAGGAATCACCGACGGGCACATTGTTATTCAGGAAGGGCAGATCAGTTATCCGCTGCCGGTGACCGGGGACGCTACGGCGATTTGCCCGGCGCCTGATGCGAAGGAGTGGAAGAGGTTTCTGGCGATGTATCGGCGTTATGGGCGGGCGCGGTTGACGTTGAATACGCGGATCGTCAATCAGGGTAGCGAAGAAGACGCCGTGACATTTACCGGGCAGTACGTTTTGCATCGCTGACAATCAAAAGCCCCTCACCCTAACCCTCTCCCAAAGGGACAGGGTTAGGGTGAGGCGTCTTGCGATATAGATCGACCTGAAAGATCGAAGCGATTATGGATTCAGCAAAACTCGACCAGGTCGGCGCTACTCTCAAATATCCCGCGGTCGGCTCCCTCTCCTGGGGGAGAGGGCTGGGGTGAGGGGGGATTTCGGATCAGCCCACTTAACCGCGAGCCAACTCCAACAATCTGGAGCGCCAGGCCGCCTTGGCCGGCAATGCCAAAAAGAACTCATTGAGTAGCGATTCCCGCGCCGGATAACAGAACGCCTCCCCGCGCAGATCCAGCACCTCACCGCCCGCACCTTCCAGCACACCTTGAGCCGCCGCCGTGTCCCACTGCGAAGTCGGCGCCAGTCGCGGATAGCAATCCGCCGCGCCTTCAGCCAACAGGCAGAATTTCAGCGAGCTGCCAATATTGGCCAGTTGCAACTCGCCCAGACTCGCACTCAACCCGGCGAGCAAACGTTCCTGCTCGGGACTCGAATGGCGACGGCTGGCGACCACGGTGAACGCCTCGCCCGGCCCCGGTACATCGCGCACCTGAATCGCAACCGGCGTGCCGCCCTTGTCACAACGCCAAGCGCCAAGCCCGGCACCGCCGACGTAGAAACGACCATTGGTCGGCATCGACACCACACCAAACACCACGCGACCGTTTTCGATCAGCGCGATGTTCACGGTGAACTCTTCGCTGCCGCTGATAAATTCCTTGGTGCCGTCCAACGGGTCGACCAACCACCAGCGCTGCCAGCCGGCGCGCACGCTCTGAGGGATGTTGGCGTCTTCTTCCGACAACACTGGAATGCTCGGGTCCAGCGCCGTCAGCCCGGCGAGGATCAGGTGATGCGCGGCCAGATCGGCCGCCGTCACGGGCGAGTCATCGGACTTGGCCGTGACCTCAACCCCGGCGCGCCAGAACGGCAAAATCGCCTCGCCGGCCTGCAAGGCCAGCTCTACGACCGGCGCCATCAACGGGTGGGGGAAATTCATCGATATCTCACTCATGCTGGAAAGAACCCGCGCTCGGTCAGCAGATCGCGGGTCAGATACAGTGCAGCCAATGCACGGCCTTCGGAAAACTGAGGATTGAGCGCCAGCGACGACAGTTCGCGCAGGTTCACTTTGTCGACACGCATCGGCTCAGGCTCGTCGCCTTCGAGACGCTCCTCGTACAAATCAGTCGCCAGAACCACCTGAATCTTCTGGCTCATGTAACCGGGCGACAGCGACAGCTCGGTCAGATGCTCCAGTTGCCGCGCACCAAAACCAGCCTCTTCCTTGAGCTCACGTTCGGCTGCCGCCAACACATCCTCGCCCGGTTCGATCAGACCTTTGGGCAAGGACAATTCATATTCATCAGTGCCGCCGCAGTACTCTTCGACCAATACCGCGTGCTCGGCATCCAGCATCGCCACGATCATCACCGCGCCGTAGCCCGCACCTTTACCAACCAGACGTTCGTAAGTGCGTTCCACGCCGTTGGAAAAGCGCAGCTTGAGTTCTTCGACGCAAAACAGGCGACTGGTGGCGACGATCTCGCGGGCAAGTACGGTGGGTTTCTGGCGCATGCAAAGCTCCTTGGCGTGAACGCGCTACTATAACGCGGCTTTCCCGATTGTTTATGTCGGATATCTTTCTACCGTTCGAGACGTTGCCATGCCTTCATTAACGTGGTCCGACATCGATACCGTTCTGCTCGACATGGACGGCACGCTGCTGGATCTGCACTTCGACAATCACTTCTGGCTGGAACACCTGCCCCAGCGTTACGCCGAACTGCACGGGGTCAGCCGGGCCATGGCCGAAATGGAATTGCAGCCGTTGTTCGAACGCCATGCCGGCCAGTTGCAGTGGTACTGCCTGGATTTCTGGAGTGCCGAACTGAAGTTGTCGGTGCGTGAACTGAAGCTGGAAACTGCGCACCTGATTGCCTTGCGCCCGGATGCCGATACCTTTCTGGAAGCGATCAAACGCGCGGGCAAACGGGTGATCATGATCACCAATGCACACCGCGACTCACTGTCGCTGAAGCTTGAGCGAATCGAACTGGCGCCGTATTTTGAGCGGCTGATCAGCTCCCACGATTACGGTTTTCCCAAGGAGAACCCGCAGTTCTGGGATGCCTTGCAGGCGGACATCGGCTTTGATCCGGCGCGCAGTCTGTTTATCGACGACACCTTGCCGATTCTGCGCAGTGCGCGGGATTTTGGTGTGGCGCATTTGTTGGCGGTGAAAGAGCCGGACAGTCGCAAGGGGCCGAAGGACACGGCTGAGTTTGCGGCGGTTGAGGATTATCGGGATTTGATTGCCGGACTCTAATCTTCTGTAGGAGCTGCCGCAGGCTGCGATCTTTTGATTTTGATTTTTTACAAACAAGATCAAAAGATCGCAGCCTTCGGCAGCTCAGAGGGTTTGTGTTACTCAGGAATACGCAGGGTCTGACCCGGATAGATTTTGTTCTCATCCTTGAGCATCGGCTTATTGGCCTCAAAGATCTTGTTGTACTGGTTGGCATTGCCATACACAGCGAGGGAAATCGCGCTGAGGGTGTCGCCTTTTTTCACCACGACAAACTTTGCTGCCGCCACCACCGGACCAGTCACCGTGATCTGATCATCCACGCTGCCAACCCCGGCAATATTGCCCACCGCCAGCAAAATTTTCTCTTTCTCTTCCTGACTCGCGACTTCACCGGTGACGGTCACTTTGTCGCCATCCACCGTCGCATGCACATTCGGATTACCCAGACCGACCTTGCTGATGTGTTCCTTCAACTGCTCACTGGCATTGGCGTTGCCCGGGGTCAACAGATCAAGCAGCTTTTCACCGGCTTCTTTTACAAAACTTAAAAGACTCATCGTGGTTCTCTCCATGGAATAAAGGTTCAGTCGTCCAAGCCTAGACCACGACAGACAAACCCGGTTCCAAGCCGACCAATGACCCTGCCACCGCGCAAGCGGTAGAATCGCCCAACCCTGCCAGCGCCCGGAGCGAAGATGGACATCAAGCAGCTGAAATTCCTCATCGCCCTCGACGAAACCCGCCACTTCGGCCAGGCCGCAGCGCGTTGCCACATCACCCAGCCAACCCTGTCGATGCGCCTGCGCAGCCTCGAAGAAGAACTCGACTTGCCACTGGTCAACCGTGGCCAACGCTTTGAAGGTTTTACCGCGCCGGGCGAGCGCGTACTGGCGTGGGCGCGCTCGGTGATGGCGGCTTATGACGGTTTGCACGCGGAAGCGGCGGCGTGTCGCGGCAATCTGATCGGCACGCTGAGGCTGGGCGTGGTGCCGCTGTCGAGTTTCGATCCACTGCCGTTGATGCAACGCCTGCACAGCGCCCACCCGAATCTGCACTTTGAAATGTCGGCACTGAGTTCTGAGCAGATCCTCGAGCATCTGGCGAACAACCGAATCGACATCGGTGTTTCTTATCTCGACCGCCTGGATCACGAACGTTTCGAATCACTGGCATTCGACGAAACCCGCATGGGCCTGCTGTACGACCAGCGCACTTTTACCTTCGGCGAAGCTCCGCTGAGCTGGGAATCGCTGATCGAACTGCCGCTGGGCATGCTCACCAGCGGCATGCATTTCCGTCAGTCCATCGACCACAACTTCCACAGCCGTGGGCTGACTCCGCAACCGTTGCTGCAAACCGACGCCGTGCATCAATTGTTACAAGCCGTACACGGCGGTTTCTGCTGCGCGATCATGCCGTTGGACGGCGGGCTGGAAAAACTCACCGACCATCTGCGTCTGCAGCCCATCGAAAAAGCCCAGACCCTAGCGCCACTGGGCTTGATCATGCGTCGCGGGGCGCCACGCTCGGCGCTCGCCGAGGCGTGTTTTGCGCTGTATCAGAAATCACCAACGGCGCCTTGATCGACGGCCTCTATCGATAGATCGACACTAGCGATTAGACGCGACAACTTGCCGCGCCTAGTCTTAACGTTGATCAAACCGTCGGTGATGCCATGAACGCCAAGCGCCCTGCCTGCGCGGCGCCTGCACTTGAAACGCCCGCGCCTGCCGCCAGCCAGACCTACAGTTACAGCGATTTACCCCGTGAGGAATCGGCCAGCACTGCGCTCGCCGAGGAAATCGCGTTGGCGATTGCCTACAACGGTATCAGCCAGGCCGTCATGCTGGTGACGCCGACCGACCTGGAAGACTTCATCGTCGGCTTCAGCCTTGGCAGCGGCATCATCATCGATGCCACCGACATCTATGACCTGCAACTGACCGGCGCAGGCTCCGCGCAATACGCGCAAGTGACCATCGCCAATCGCGCGTTCTGGAACCTCAAGCAACAACGTCGGCAAATGGCGGGCACCAGCGGTTGCGGCTTGTGCGGGGTTGAAGCGGTGGAGCAGGCACTGCCTGATCTCAAGGTCTTGCCCGGCGCGCCGCTGCCACCGAGCGAATGGCTCGACGGTCTGCGTCAGCGCATCGGTGCGTTCCAACCGCTCGGTCAGCACTGCGGCGCGGTACATGCGGCCGTGTTCATGAACGCCAGCGGCGAATTGTTGCTCGGGCGCGAAGACATCGGCCGGCACAACGCCCTCGACAAGCTGATCGGCGGACTGATCCGCCAGAAGATATCCACAGATGGCGGACTGGCGATTGTCACCAGCCGTTGCAGTCTCGAATTGATCCAGAAAGTTTTGCGCGCCGGCATCCAGACCCTGGTCAGCCTGTCCGCACCCACCGGCCTTGCCGTGCAGTGGGCCCGTCGACATAACCTCAATCTCATCCACCTGCCGCAGAAAAGTGCGCCGCGGGTGTATAGCCCCGCGATGGAGAATCAAGCGTGAGCCAACATCATCAAGCCGACCAGAAACCTGTCCCGCGCTACAAGCCTTACAAAGGTGCCGCCGGCGGCTGGGGTGCCCTGATCAGTGTGGCTCAGGCCTGGTTGACCAGCGACAACGCCCTGAAAAACCTGCGCATGATGCTCAAGACCAACCAGAACGGCGGTTTCGACTGCCCGGGTTGCGCGTGGGGCGATTCGCCGGAAAGCGGCATGGTCAAGTTCTGCGAAAACGGCGCGAAAGCGGTGAACTGGGAAGCGACCAAGCGTCGTGTAGACGCCAAGTTCTTCGCCAAGCACAGCGTGACTTCACTGCTGGAGCAGAGCGACTACTGGCTGGAATATCAGGGTCGTCTCACCGAACCGATGGTTTACGACGCCGAAACCGATCGCTACAAGCCGATCAGTTGGGACGACGCCTACACGCTGATCGCCAAGCACCTGCAAAGTCTGCCGAGCCCCGATCTGGCCGAGTTCTACACCTCGGGTCGCGCCAGCAACGAAGCGGCGTATCTGTATCAACTGTTTGTGCGCGCCTACGGTACCAACAACTTCCCGGACTGCTCGAACATGTGCCACGAGGCCAGCGGTGTTGCCCTGGCGCAGAGCGTCGGCGTCGGCAAAGGCACCGTGACCTTCGATGACTTCGAACACGCCGATGCGATTTTCGTTTGGGGCCAGAACCCGGGCACCAACCACCCGCGCATGCTCGAACCCTTGCGTGAGGCAGTGAAACGCGGCGCGCAAGTGGTGTGCATCAACCCATTGAAAGAGCGTGGTCTGGAACGCTTCCAGCATCCGCAACACCCGATCGAAATGCTCACCAACGGCGACAAGCCAACCAACACCGCTTATTTCCGCCCGGCACTCGGCGGTGACATGGCGCTGCTGCGCGGCATGGCCAAGTTCCTCCTGCAGTGGGAGCGCGATGCGCAGAAGGCTGGCGAACCTGCCGTGTTCGATCATGACTTCCTCAATGCCCACAGCGCCAACGTGCTCGAGTACCTGGGCGTAGTCGATGACACGCCGTGGGAACAGATCGTCGAGCAATCCGGCCTGACCCTCGTAGAAATCGAGCAAGCCGCGCGTATGTACGCCAAGGGCAAGAACGTAATCATGTGCTGGGCGATGGGCATCACTCAGCATCGCCACTCGGTGCCGACGATTCAGGAAATCGCCAACCTGATGCTACTGCGCGGCAACATCGGCAAACCGGGCGCCGGCCTGTGCCCGGTGCGCGGCCACAGTAACGTGCAAGGCGACCGCACAATGGGCATCAACGAGCGTCCGCCGGTGGCGTTCCTCGATTCGCTGGAGCGACGCTTCCAGTTCAAGGTGCCGCGCCACAACGGCCACAACGTGGTTGAAGCGATCCACGCAATGGCTGAGGGTCGCGCCAAGGTCTTCATCGGTCTGGGCGGTAACTTCGCCCAAGCCACGCCGGATAGCCCGCGTACCTTCGCCGCACTGAGCAATTGCGACCTGACCGTGCAGATCAGCACCAAGCTCAACCGCAGCCACCTGGCTCACGGTAAAGACGCGCTGATCCTGCCGTGCCTCGGTCGTACCGACATCGATATCCAGACCGAAGGCCCGCAAGCGGTCACCGTGGAAGACTCGTTCAGCATGGTTCACGCTTCCAACGGTCAGTTGCAGCCGCTGTCGAACCAGATGCGTTCAGAGCCGTCGATCATTGCCGGTATCGCTGCCGCCACATTGGGCAGTAAACCGGTGGACTGGAACTGGCTGGTGGCTGATTACGGGCGCATCCGCGAACTGATCGCCGACACCATTCCCAACTTCAAAGCGTTCAACGAGAAGATCAAGAACCCGGGCGGTTTCTACCTCGGCAACAGCGCTGGCGCACGCAAGTGGAACACGCCGTCGGGCCGGGCCAACTTCCGCGCCAACATGTTGCCGAAAGATCTGGTGCACGAACGCACTCGCGCCACCGGGCAAATACCGGACCTGATCCTGCAATCGATGCGCTCCCACGATCAGTACAACACGACGATTTATGGCCTCGACGACCGCTATCGCGGGGTGAAAGGCCAGCGTGATGTGCTGTTCGCCAATGAGGCGGACATCATTCGCCTAGGCTTCCGTCCGGGGCAGAAGGCTGACATTGTTTCGATATGGGACGATGGTCGCGAGCGTCGGGTAAAGGGCTTCACACTGCTGGCATTTGATATTCCGGCGGGACAAGCCGCAGCTTATTACCCGGAAGTGAATCCGCTGGTGCCGCTGGAAAGCACCGGGGATGGCAGCCATACACCGACGTCGAAGTTCATTGCGATTCGACTGGAAGCGGCGAGTGAGACTGGGTTGATCATGGCCAAGTCCGCGTAACGCGATGTCAGAACCGGCCTCTTCGCGAGCAAGCTCGCTCCCACATTGGAATGCATTTCAAATGTGGGAGCGAGCTTGCTCGCGAAGGCGTAGGTTCAAGCAATACGCTTCCAAGCCCTGGCACTTTTCCAACGCCCACAAAAAAGGCCGCTTTTTCACAAAAGCGGCCTATCCGAAGTAGCTAAAGACCGGCGAAAATCGGTTAAGTTCCGCTGATAAAACAGCAACTTGCAAAATTGTATACAAGTCGTGTTATTCGTCGGATTTCGATTGTCACGCTCGTTACACAGCCTCAGGATCGGCGCCGTCATCCCTTTGAGGCTCATCTATGAAGTTCTCCTCGATTCTCTTGTTGTCCCTTGGCCTGGTCAGTGGTTTTGCTTCCGCAGGCGGCACCACCGAAGCAGGTGTGGGCGGCGCATTGGGCGGGGTTCTTGGCTCGGTCGTCGGTCAGTCCTTAGGCGGCAATACAGGTTCCACCATCGGCGCAGCCTTGGGCGGCGCGGGTGGTAGCGCGGTTGGCGCCGACAAACGCAGCCGTGGCGAAGCCGCCATCGGTGGTGCGCTGGGCGCAGCCGGCGGTAACGTGGTCGGCCGCAGCATGGGCGGCACCACCGGCAGCCTGATCGGCTCCGCAGCAGGTGGCGGCGCCGGTGGCGCGCTGGGCAACTACATGGGCAACAAGAGCGATGACGACGATCGTCGTTACGATCGCCGCCATGATGATCGTCGCTACTATCGTGACGACCACCGTGGTCGCGGCCATGCCTACGGCCACCGCAAGCATCACAAGTACTATCGCGACTGAGGCCTCAAACACCTCGCTGGCCGGTAAAGCAAAATCGCAGCCCAAGGGCTGCGATTTTTTTTGCCGTTTACACCACCAGGTATTCCAGTGCCTGTCGCAGTTCAGCAGGGATCGGCACCGGCTGATTACTCGCCCGATCGACGAATACGTGAACGAAGCGCCCGGCCGCACACGCCTCGCTTTCACCCACCTTGAACACCGCCAATTCGTATTGCACTGAACTGTTGCCCAACTTGCCGACTCGCAGACCGATCTCGATCAGGTCCGGGAAGGCGATCGAGGCGAAGTAATCGCACGCCGAACTGACTACAAATCCCACCACCTCACCGCCATGAATATCCAGACCACCGACCTGTATCAGGTAGGTGTTCACCGCCGTGTCGAAGAAGCTGTAGTAGGTGACGTTGTTGACGTGACCGTAGGCGTCGTTGTCGTGCCAGCGTGTGGTGATGGGCTGGAAGTGGGGGTAGTCGGTGCGCTGAGGGGTGGACATGGTTGTGCTGGTTCTCTTGTTTTTTCAGTGAGGCTGCTTGCCCTCACCCTAGCCCTCTCCCAGAGGTAGAGGGGACTGACCGAGGTGTTCTCTCGAAATACACCGACCTGATCCTTCGAGTCGAACTCAGATGCTGAAACCCACGCAGATCGGCTCCCTTCCCCCTCTCCCCCCCTGGGGGAGAGGGCTGGGGTGAGGGGGAACGATTTTGGCCGCGACATTACACTTGAGCAAACCCCTTATCCTGCGCCACCAACTCACCAATCAACCGCGCCGGTTTCCACTGATCGCCCTGCCGCGTCTCCAGCGCCAGCAAGCGCTGATGAATATCCGCGAGCCCTTGCTGATCCGCCCAGGCCATCGGCCCGCCCTTGTCCGCCGGGAAGCCGTAGCCGTTCAGGTACACCAGATCGATGTCGTGTGCAGACTCGGCAATGCCCTCCTGCAAAATCTTCGCACCCTCGTTGACCAATGCCAGAAGACTGCGCTCCAGGATCTCCTCAGGACCGATCTCGCGGCGCTGGAAGCCCAACTCTTCGCTGACCTGCAATACCAGCGCATCGACCTCAGGATCGTGCTCAGCCTGACGACTGCCCGGTTCGTAATGGTAATAACCGTTGCCAGACTTCTGCCCGAACCGGCCCATCTCGCACAAACGGTTATCCACCTGCACCTCTGGCGCATCCTGGCCCTTGCCGGCCAACTCGCGTGCACGCCATTCCAGATCGATGCCGACCACGTCGTACATGCGGAACGGCCCCATGGCAAAACCGAAACCTTGCAAGGCTGCGTCGACCTGCTGTGGATAAGCGCCCTCAAGCAACATCTTGCGCGCCTCGAGGACATACGGATGCAGCATGCGATTGCCGATAAAACCATGGCAGTTACCCGACACCACACTGACCTTGCCCATGCGTTTGCCCAGTGCCAGTGCCGCCTCCAGCACCGTCGCAGAGGTCTGTGCGCCGCGAACGATTTCCAGCAGTTTCATGATGTGCGCCGGGCTGAAGAAATGCAGGCCCAGCACCTGATTCGGACGCTTTGTCGCTGCGGCTATCGCATCGATGTCCAGCGCCGACGTATTGCTTGCCAACAGTGCCTCAGGCTTGAGCAAACCATCCAGCTCACGAAAGATCTTCTGCTTCAGCTCAAGATTTTCGTACACCGCCTCGATCACCAGATCGACATTGCGAATCGCCGCATAATCCGCTGCCGCACTGACCCGCGCCAAACGCGCATCCGCTTCGGCCTGATCAATCCGTCCCTGGCGCACGTTGTGTGCATAAGTCTCGGCCACAGTGGCGAGTGCCTGTTCAAGCATCTGTGGATTGTTATCCACCCAATGCACCGTCACGCCGGCATTGGCCAGACACATGACAATGCCCCGGCCCATGGTGCCCGCGCCGATCACCGCGGCTTGCTGAATATCGAAGGTTGTCTGGCCCATGTTGTTCTCTTGTTGGCGATCCAAAGACAGACCTCAACCATAGTCAGCCAACGACGGTTTTTGAAGTTTATTACCGTGATGATCGACATTCAGCGGATGGATACAGCCCTGCTTTTGTGGGAGCGAGCCTGCTCGCGAAAGGGTCATCACATTCAAAATAGTGTTGCCTGATGTACCGCTTTCGCGAGCAGGCTCGCTCCCACAAGGGCTCTTGCTCAACCGAGCAAATGATCATCAGCCCAGCTGCGGACTTCGGCGTAGGGATATTCCTCCAACGCAGCAAACCCGGGAATAGCGCGCGCCTTGAGCTTGGTGAACAACGGCACGCTGATCCCACACAAAAATCGCGTCAACCGCTCAGCCGTTGGAATCACCCCGGTGTACTGCTCATGCCTGTGGATAAAATCACCACACAGCGCCGCAAAGTTTTTATCCACAAGTGCTGGCAACTCCGGTGGTGCCGGCAACCGCGCCACTTGACCATGACACACCGAACAATGCCCACACCGCTCAGGCGCATTGTGATCACCGAAATACTCCGCCAGGCGATAACCCAGGCAGCGTTCGGTGGCGAATACCTCAAGCATGGCGTGGATGCGCGCCACTTCGGCCTGCTCATGCCGGGTGAAATACTCATGCAGCTCGGCACTCAGGGCATCGCTGTCGAAGTCGCTGTGCAGCAGGCTGTAGACCTCGGTCATCTGCTTGCTTTCCAGCTCGACCCAACCCTTCTCCTGGAAGTAATCCAGCGCCTTCACCACTCGATTGCGCTCGGCGGAATACTGCGAATACATCGCCTCGAAATTCACCGTGGCCCAGGTGCGCGCGCGCGCCGAGGTCTGAATGATTGCGCCGACAAAATCCCTGCGCTCACCGTCGAAGCGCTCAAGCAGCGCTTCGGGTTCCAACAGGTATTTGAAACGGTATTCGGCGTAATAGGCGTAGCGCGGCGCGATCAAACCGCGCAGTTCCAGTTGCACCAGCAAGGTCTTCAGCGGCAGTGCACGTATGTTGCTTTGATCAGCCAATGGCCCGAGCAGAAACTCCCACTGCCCTTCCGGCACCGAGGCCTTTAGCTCATCGAGTACATAGCGAATGCCGTCGCGCTCCGGCGTATCGCCGTAGACGAAGTTTTCCAGCACATTGAGGCTGTCGCGATTGGCCAATACCAGACAATCCGACGGCTGCCCGTCACGCCCGGCGCGGCCGATTTCCTGACTGTAGTTTTCGATGGATTTGGGCAGGTCGAAGTGCACGACATTGCGGATGTCACTCTTGTCGATCCCCATGCCGAACGCGATGGTCGCGACGATGCAATTGGATTGTCCGGCCATGAAGCGTTTCTGGATCGCTTCGCGTTTGTCGTGCGCTAGGCCAGCGTGATACGCCTCAGCCTGAATGCCGTTGCGCTCAAGGTGTTCAGCGATGTGCTCAGCAGTTTTCTGCAAGGTCACGTAGACGATGCTCGGCTGCCCCGCACGCTCGGTCATCCACTCGACCAGCCGCCGGCGCTTGTCCTGGCCACGTACCGGTTCCACCAGCAGATTGAGGTTGGGCCGGTAGAAGCCCGTGGTCACCACATCGTCAGCGGCGATAGCGAATTTGGCCTGCATGTCGGCGATGACTTTCGGCGTTGCCGTAGCGGTCAGCAGCAAGGTTTGCGGGATGTTGAACTGCCGCTGATAGTCCGGCAGCTTGAGATAATCGGGGCGGAAGTTATGGCCCCACTCCGAGATGCAATGCGCCTCGTCCACCACCAGCAGCGAGATGGGTACCTGCTGCAAAAAGTTGCGAAAGCGCTCGTTTTTCAAGCGCTCCACCGAGATCATCAAAATCTTCAATTCACCCGAGCGGGCGCGGGCCATCACGTCATTGGCATCATCGCGACTCTGCGCCGAATCGATGCTGCCAGCGGAAATACCGTGTCGCTGCAAAAAGGCCAGTTGATCCTGCATCAACGCCAGCAACGGCGAGACTACCAACGTCAGGTGCGGCAGCATCAGCGCCGGCAATTGGTAGCAAATCGACTTGCCGGAACCGGTAGGAAAAATCGCCGCCGCCGAACGCCCGGCCAGCACCGCGCTGATCGCGGTTTCTTGACCGGGTCGAAACTGTGGAAAACCAAAAACCTGTTCCAGGGTGTTGTGCATTCGCTGTCACTCCATTGACTGCTGCCATGCCAACAGCCTAGCGGGCGATCGCAGCGAGTCGAGAAAAGGTCGGGGCCAAATCGATTCGGAATGATACAGCGATTACTTGATTGCCACGGTCCCTGTGGGAGCGAGCCTGCTCGCGAAGAGGCCAGTCAGAACAACACCACACCGAAGGTTCAGGGGCGCAACACCGCCACCCGCAACTGTTCATTCAGCATCTGCTCATGCACACCTTGGCTCTTGCTCGCCCACAGCGCATGAGCCGGGCTGATGTCCCCCGTGAACGCTGCCGCCAACTGCCGCAGGTCAGCGACGCTGCGCACACGCGGGCAGAACAGTTGTTCATCACAGCTCTGACTGGCGTTGCGATAGGTGCTCAACAACCCCTCCCAGAGGCCATCACGCACGTGGCGAATCGACTTCAATTGCACGTGGGGCACACCGAGTCGCTGCTCAAGCCCTTCCTCATCCAGTGCTTCGCTGGCCAACAGAGCTTTGGCGAACATCAACACTTCACCGCGCGCCGCCGTGTCCATGCTCGCCTGGCTGATGAGTGCCTCCGGCCAATCGGTGCGATCGAGGCGATCCAGCACCCACGCATTGCCAACGTCAGAGGCCATGGCCAAACGGCAAGTGCCCAGCCCGAGCAATAAAATCGCGGCCATTCGTAGCCAGTGCATACCTAATTCCCTTTAAGCGCGTGTCAGACGTTTGGAAACGCCCTACAGATTCTGGCGCGCACGATACAGCGGTTTACCGCGAATCGCCTGACAATCACGTAGGAATTATTACGCCTAAGGGTTTTGGCCTGAAAAAGCTGCGAAAACACGTAGGGTATTTCCTCAAAACACGGAAAAACCCCTACGAATACTGTCCATTGCGGCTGTCTTGTCCCACAGAGAAACGCCCTTCTATAGTGGCCGGCGCGGCTGCAAACACTGCACCAGCCCGCCCCAGCGCCTTCGAACAGGACACGCCTCACATGATCAACCGCTATCGCCCCCTCAAGACTTGCTACAGCGAAAACCCGGTACTGCTTATCGACAGCCACTCCAGCCAGACTGACCTGATCAATGCCGCCGATCAACGCCTGCGCGCGGCCGGGGATTTGCTGGAAACGCTCTACTGCTTATGTTTCAAACAGGCTGACGTGAAAGATATTCCAAACATCGTTAACGCGCTTTATCTGCTGGTTCAGGATGGTTGTGACTTGCTTGAAGTGGCCAAACAAAAACCACCACAAACAACATATAACTAAAATTTGCTACAAACTCGGAAACACCAGAACTCTTTATTTATATATGAAACCCGCACTAACTTGTTCGCTCTTACAACTAAGCGAGAGCAACACCATGACAGTTTTAACCATATTTTTTTGCGGCACTGGCTCCAACAAGTTCGATACCGCCCATGAAAATTTCTGGGACGGCGAACTGGTTTCAACACTGGCCGCCAATCATACCGGCCGTGAGTTCGCCGAATGGATCATCGTCGACGGACCTGGCAGCGGCAACCTGCAAGCTGACGATCTGTTCACCAAAACCAAGGAGTACGGCCTTACCGGCACACTGTTCGGTAAAGGCTGGGAGGAAAACGTGCAGCATGCCGTCAATGTTACAAAGGGCAAGTGCGACTGGCAGCGTGAGCAACTTACCGAGGCCGAATACAACCGCCTCAAAGCCGCTGGGATTCCCATTGAAGATGTAAAAGTCGAGGGTTCGTGGTTCTGGCGTAAATATAACTACGGTGATCGCAGCGTGACCCAACAAAAGTTACAGGAGCAGATCATCAAGACATTTCGCAAGGATGGCGTTATTCCCACTCAGGTCAATCTGGTGGGCTGGAGCCGAGGTGGTGTAAGTTGCCATATGCTGGCCAATGCGATGCTCAATGATCGCGAGCTGAATAATATCCCGGTGAATATATTTGCCCTTGATCCGGTACCAGGAATCGGCAACTTCCAGGATGCGCGCGTCAAACTCGGCGCCAACGTCAAAGAATATGTCGCCTTCTATGCCCGCGATGAACGCTCCAAAGGGTTCAGCTGCGTCATTCCACAAACCGCCACCGGCACTAAAACCTGCGTGTACCCGATGGCCGGTCGCCACGCGACCATGGCCGGCAACGCCACAGCTGACGGTGGCGTGCCTGCCAGCGCAAGCGACCTGAAAACCCTGGTGGAACCTGGCCGCATCGTTCGCCACCTCGCCGAAACCTGCCTCAAACGCTGGGGCGTACAACTGAACAAAACCCTGAATCTGAACGAAGCCGACCTCCTGCGCCTGACAGGCGCCATCGTCGCCGACGAAGCGCGCTACAAGCGGATGCACAGCATTTCCTACACCTACTTCACCGAACTGGATAAAGGCGAACGCTACGTGTCTCTGGGCAGCAAAGGCGTGCCGTTCTCGGCGGTGAAAGGCCCGATCTACGCGCCTGCGACGGGGCTGACGACGAGTGTGCTGGATGTGGCGGCGTATCGGGTTATTGGCTGAAGGCCGTGGGCGCGTGAGCGGACGAAAAAACCTACAGCAATGGCCTATCCGCTATTCGTCCCATTCCTACAAACCCAGACTCCCTTGCCGCCTATCGCAGCTTGGTAAGCCAAATCTATAGTCGTGACTGTCGCTGCCAAATCAGCGGCTCGGGCTTGGTCACCCGATTGGATCGTGTATACGCACGCGCTGTATGCTGCCGGCACTCACTTGCCTGCGGTTTATGGTGACTGTGTTTGGGACACCTTCGGGTGTGCCGGGTATGTGCACGATCCTCACCGGTTGACCAACCCGAACACAGTCGCCTCCTGTCGCTTGGTCACGATGCGGTGGCTTCTTTCGAAGCAATTGAGGATTAAAAAATGACAACTTGGAATCAATTCACCACCGATCGCTACCGCGCCCTCGAATCCAACCTCACCGACACCAAGCCCCTGATCATCGACACAACGGCCAATCCACAAGACATCCTCGAATGCGCCGTCCAGCGCCTGCGCGCTTCAAGCGACCTGCTAAAAACCCTCTACTGCCTCAGCTTCAAACAAGCCGACGTCGAAGACATCCCCCACATCACCCACGCCCTCTATCTGCTGACGCAGGATGGCTGTGACCTGCTGCAAGTCGCACAGCAGCAGATGCTCAATTGGAAGGCTCCAGTCTGAAATTGAGTGATCGTATCGCTCTTATGCACTCTGTGAGAGCGATCAAAAAACGGTAATTAAACATGGGAGCAACCATGAGCAAATTCTTTGATGAGCTGATGGAAAGCGTTATCGAAATGGACGAGATCTTACGCAAAAATCATCGCGATTCAGACTCAAATGCTGACACGAGCGTTTTGACGTTTCAGCAAAAGCAGGCCCATTACGACAAGGTTCGCCGGTCAAACTACTTGGCTAGCCTAAGTATTGAAGGTTTTGAAACCACCCCTGCCGATGCTGAAAAGCCACTTTCCTCACGCATGGAGGTTCTCGAAAAGTACCGGCAAAAACCGGGCTGACTCGAGGAAGCGCTCACGTTTAAGTGGCAGTATTCTAGCTATACAAGCCAAAAACAGATGGAATAATGCCACTTAACTTCTTTTTTCAGGGATCTTGCGGCAAACAGCGTCCTTCAGCTTAAGTGCTATTATTCTGGCAGTTAAGGTTTAAAAATGAAGGAATACTGCCACATGGCCAAGAAAACAGCGCCGCTTTTGCCCTCCACTGCTCGGCTGTTGGTCGACCTTGGTGAACGACTGAAGCTGGCTCGCCTACGCCGCAAATTGACGGCCAAGCAGGTCGCCGAAAGATCAGGCATGTCGCTGACAACCTTGCGCCATCTGGAGTCAGGTGGATCAGGCGTCACCATCGGGGCCTACTTGTCGGTCATGCAAGTGCTGGGGCTGGAAAAGGATCTGAACAAACTGGCTGCATCCGATGAAATGGGTCGCCAATTGCAGGATGCGCAGTTAATGCCTGCAACAAGATCCGCAGCCAAAAAAACCCAGCGAGTACGAGCAGTCAGTGCGGCAAAAAAGGGCACATCCGAACACGCCGGGACTTCAAACGTTATCGATGCCGCCACTACCACGAAAATTCCGGCTGACTTCCCATTCAACACACACTCACTCTCCAGCCTTTTGAACACGAAGAAAAAGGCCGGCCCCCCAACAGGTGAAGAATGACGCTGATTGCTGTTTATGCAGACTGGGAATCCTTGAAAGGCGCCAGACGCCTCGGATTTCTACACGCAAGGAAAACACGCAACACCAACGTGTTCGAATTTGAGTACGACCCTAAGGCGTTGGCCGATCCCGAGTTGAGTTCCATAACTCTAGACCCGCGCATCGGCCCCTTCGAAGGCCGCCAATTCCCCGGCGAACATCAGAGCCGCTTTGGCGTCTTTGCAGACTCGAGCCCCGATCGTTGGGGCCAACTGCTGATGAAACGCCGATTGGAAAGGGACATTCGCGACGGCTTGCTCCCCAGCAACAGCAAGTTGTTTGAATCCGATTACCTGCTTGGCGTCCACGACCTGTTCCGTGTCGGCGCCCTTCGCTACAAACTCAATGACGAAGGCAACTTCCTCGACGACCGCGACGGCGTTGCCGCCCCACCCTTTGTCGAGCTACGCGCGTTAGAGCAGGCAAGTCTCGCCCTGGAAAACGATAGGGACAACACAGCCACCGAGGGCCGCGAATGGCTAAGAATGCTCATCGCACCGGGCGGCTCGCTGGGCGGCGCCAGACCGAAAGCCAGCGTAGTCGACGAGTTCGGCCAACTGTGGATCGCCAAATTCCCTAGTACGAGAGATGACTACGATGTTGGTGGTTGGGAATTTGTAGTAAACGCTTTGGCAGTCAACTGTGGTCTGCGTGTTGCGACCGGCATGGCCCGACGCTACGCAAGCGATCACCACTGCTTCCTGGTGAAGCGTTTCGACCGAACCGAACACGGCGGCCGACATCACTTCGCATCAGCCATGACCATGACCAACCGCGTCGACGGCGACGACGCCTCAACCGGCGCCAGCTATCTAGAGTTGGCGGAAGTCATCATGGAACACGGCTCGGAACCCAACACCGACCTCCGTGAACTCTGGTCACGAATCGTCTTCAACATCCTGGTCTCCAACACCGACGACCACCTGCGAAACCATGGTTTTATTCTGGATCCTGGTCGGGGATGGCGACTGTCGGCAGCGTATGACATGAATCCGGTAGCGCATGCGGATGGGTTGAAGCTGAACATCACTGATTCTGACAATGCTTTGGATTTGGAGCTGGCGAGGGAAGTGGCGGAGTATTTTCGGGTTAACCGCTCAGACGCTGAAAGCATCATTCAGCATTTTAAATCTGTAATTAGCCAGTGGATGGCATTAGCTAGTGCTTTGGGTCTATCTAGACGCGAACAAGAAAAAATGGCGTCTTCCTTCAACATTAAAATTTTCGAGTAGCTGCTTGAAAATAAGAATACACGCACAACTCCATAGCCTCACCAAAGACCTTATTCGAAAGAATAGACACATCCTCTTATCAAAAACCTCACCTCAATCCCACCAAAAAATGGACAGAACCAAAAAATAGACTAAGTTTAAGCAGATATTTAGCATTTTAGTCATCCAGTTTATTTTGATACGTCAATAAAACTTTCTCAGTCTATAGACCAGAAATCCTAAGACAAAATATCGAGACTAGCTTAATGAGTCGTGTGGCGGACAGCACAATCAAAGGTTTCTTATATCAATTCAATAAGACACTAATAGAGATATTAGACTCCGACCATAACAAAGAAATAACAATAGAAGGAATAATAGAGGATATAGACATAGAATCATCCTCTGGAGATATAATTGCAATCCAATGCAAATACCATGAGTCAGTTGCTAATTTTACAACCAGTGTAATTTACAAACCTCTACTGCAAATGGCAGAAGCTTTTTCTAAGCAGACAGCTCCAGCAAATATTAAGTACAAAATTTTCATACATATACCATCCGAGAAAGAATCGATCAGACATATTACCCCAGCAGAAATTGACGCGGCATTAGCAACCCAAGACGTTAACCTTATAAAAATCGCAGGTCGAATTACACGCCCATTCTCATCCAGCAACTTTGCCACATTGGTAGAGTTAGAGTTTGGTCCTTCTCTTGATACTATCGAAGAACAGGTAAAGAGAAAACTTGACTTGCTTGAAATAAAAGCGTCTGACACAAACTGCATTCTTTACCCAAACGCAGTGAGTCAAATTGCAAAAACATCTAGTCAATCCAATGAAAACGATAGGAAGACAACAAAACTCAAACTGAAGGATTTCCTATCGAAAATAACCAGTACTGCAATCAATAAATGGACACTTGCATTAAAAAATAAAAAAGAGCTACTCCAAGCAACGCGAAAGCAATTAAAGAGCAGCCTAAATAATAACTCACAAAGTCGATACTTTTACTTTGAACAAAACACCATAAAAGATTTTTCAACTCACATCGTAAGTTTCATAAGCAACTACATATCAATTTATCATTGCAAGCCCACACACATAAAACCTCCATTATTTGCAATTAACTGCACACTAGTAACATTGCAAGACATCGAAGCTCGCCTATATACAAAAAACATTAAATCAAACACAGGAATAATTGGCGCTAACTTTGTTCCAGAAAAATTCTGGAAAGACCCATTAGTAAAAAAAGCCAACAATAGAATTGAAGATATTGAGTTTCACCTAAGGCTCCTTGCATTAGCCGATTATCCCAATGGACTGGATTACAAAAAAGGGGATGATTTTTTCTTTATTTGCAACGCAATTCCAATCGATATAGATATAAGCGATACCAATGCATACCTAGTGGGAGTGAATGACTTCCGAGAACTAGAATACATCATGCAATTGAGGGAAACTTATGAGTAATTTAGGATATGTTGTATCCAGTTCGCCAACATCCATAACAATCGAAATAAACGGATTAGAAAATTTCGAAAAATTCAAACCTTCCTTACAAGTTGGAAAGTTTTTAAAAATCGAAGATGGCAATCACAACTTCGCTGTAGCTTCGATAAGAAACATAAGTAGCCAGCATATCAACAAAGAAGGCGAGTTAGAGTGGAAATTTTCCATTGAAGCCTCTCCCACTGGAGCTTTAACTAGAAACGACGAAGATCAGTTCATCTTCACCCGAGGCACGCAGGTGTTACCTGTCCCAACGGAAAAAGTACATATATTTGAACCCAAAGATCTAGATTTTATTTTTTCTAAAGATGGGAACTTTAATTACAAAATAGGTACTCTATCAAACAATAAAGCAATAGATTTTCATGTGGACGGGGATAAATTTTTTGGTAAGCATATCGGAATTGTAGGCTCGACGGGTTCTGGAAAATCATGCACTGTTGCTAGGATCCTTCACAACGCAGTCGGTATAAACGATAACAAAAATCTGAATCTCGAATGTCAAAAAAATTCGCATGTAATAATATTTGACATGCACTCAGAGTATGCATCGGCGTTCACCATGCATAACTCTCAAAATTTCAATCTCAACTTGTTGAATGTTGATGACTTAAAGCTGCCTTACTGGCTAATGAACTCAGAAGAGCTTGAGTCTCTATTCATAGAAGGAAACGAACAAGGTGCCCACAACCAAATCTCACAATTCAAAAAAGCCGTAATTCTCAATAAAGAGAGGTTCAACCCTGAACTCGGATCCATAACCTACGATACGCCAGTATATTTCAGCATCAGAGAAGTATTTAACTATATAAAAAATAAAAACAACCTAACCACTTACGAGAAAAACGGAAAAACTTATCTAGCGTCTCTTAACTCATTAACGCGCGAATATACTGAAGACTGTCTATGGGAGAATATTTTCTTCGAGACATCAACCGCAAACTCCAAACATGCAGTCATTGGGGAAAAAGTTTCAAAAGATGGCGGTTTTAATGGAGAATTTGATAGATTTGTATCAAGATTAGAGACAAAACTTAATGATAAGAGGTTAGGCTTTCTACTGAACCCGACAA
This sequence comes from Pseudomonas sp. H1_D05, assembly GCF_054682705.1. NCBI lineage: Bacteria > Pseudomonadati > Pseudomonadota > Gammaproteobacteria > Pseudomonadales > Pseudomonadaceae > Pseudomonas > Pseudomonas sp. H1_D05. The sequence continues at coordinate 2,163,801 of NZ_CP162825.1, read as the reverse complement.
AACCAACTGGCGGGGGAGAATACGAAACTAAAGACTTTGAAGAAATACTCAAGCAGTTTTTGGGCTATTTAGAAAAATCCAACGTAACTATAGTTGATCTCAGCGGAATCCCATTTGAAGTACTGAGTATAACTGTAAGCCTTATTTCTCGTCTCGTATTCGACTTTGCATTTCACTATTCAAAATTAAAGCATAAAAAAGACGAGACGAACAATGTTCCATTTATGATAGTTTGTGAAGAAGCCCATAACTATATACCTCGCTCAAATAGCGCAGAGTTCAAAGCATCAAAAAAATCCATTGAACGGATTGCTAAAGAAGGTAGGAAATACGGGCTTAGTTTGATGGTGGTCAGTCAACGACCTTCAGAAGTATCAGACACAATATTTTCACAGTGCAGCAATTTTATTTCTTTAAGACTCACCAACACCATAGATCAGGGCTATATAAAAGCGCTGCTCCCAGACAGCGCTGACGGATTGGTTGACCTACTTCCTAGCCTAGCGCAAGGAGAAGCACTAATAGTTGGTGACGCAGTCTTGATGCCTAGCCTGGTTCGTTTAGAAAAACCTAATCCTGAACCAAAATCAGCAAGTGTTAATGTGTATAAAGAATGGAATGACAACTGGCAGGAAGTAGTGTTTTCAAGTGTCATTGAACGATGGAGAAAGCAAGATATGACTGGTTCTTAAAATAAACCCACAAAAAAACCGCCCCTAAAGGGCGGCTTTTTCATTCACAACAAACCAATCTTACAACTTCGGCCCAGCAGCCTTGATCGCGTCGCTCACTTCGAACTTCTTGAAGTTCTCGATGAACAGACCGGCCAATGCCTTGGCAGCCTCGTCGTACGCAGCCTTGTCAGCCCAGGTGTTGCGTGGGTTGAGCAGGTTGGTTTCAACGCCCGGTACGGCCAGTGGCACGTCGAGGTTGATGGTGTCGAGGTGTTCGGTGGCTGCACCGATCAGCGCGCCGCTCTGGATCGCTGCGATCACCGCGCGGGTGGTCGGGATGTTGAAGCGTTTGCCGACGCCGTAGCCGCCGCCGGTCCAGCCGGTGTTGACCAGGTAAACCTTGGAGCCGAAGCCGCGGATGCGCTTGATCAGCAGCTCAGCGTATTCGCCAGCCGGACGCGGGAAGAACGGTGCGCCGAAGCAGGTGGAGAAGGTCGACTTGATGCCGCTGCCCGAACCCATTTCAGTCGAGCCAACCAGTGCGGTGTAGCCGGACAGAAAGTGGTAGGCCGCTTGTTCTTCGTTGAGGATCGACACTGGCGGCAGGACGCCGGTCAGGTCGCAGGTCAGGAAGATCACCGCGTTTGGCTCGCCGCCCAGGTTCTTCTCGGAACGCTTGGCAACGTGCTCCAGCGGGTACGCGGCGCGGCTGTTCTGGGTCAGGCTGACATCGGCGTAGTCGGCGTGCTTGGCGTCGTCGATGACAACGTTTTCCAGCACTGCGCCGTGCTTGATGGCTTTCCAGATCACCGGCTCGTTCTTCTCGGAGAGGTCGATGCACTTGGCATAGCAACCGCCTTCGATGTTGAACACCACGCCTTCGCCCCAACCGTGTTCGTCGTCACCGATCAGGTAACGGCTTTCGTCGGCCGACAGGGTGGTTTTACCGGTGCCCGACAGACCGAAGAACAGGGTCACGTCGCCTTCTTCGCCGATGTTGGCAGCGCAGTGCATTGGCAGCACGTCAGCGGCCGGCAGCAGGAAGTTCTGCACGGAGAACATGGCTTTCTTCATCTCACCGGCGTAACGCATGCCAGCGATCAGCACTTTCTTCTGTGCGAAGTTGAGGATCACGCAACCGTCGGAGTTGGTGCCGTCACGCTCAGGCACGCATTCGAAGTTGGCCACGTTGAGCACTTGCCACTCTTCACGACCGGCCGGGTTGTACTGGGCCGGGTTGATGAACAGGCAACGACCGAACAGATTCTGCCAGGCAGTCTGGGTGGTCATTTTCACGGCCAGGTAGTGATCTTCCGCCGCGCCTACATGCACGTGGGACACAAAGTGCTCTTGCGCGTTGTTGAAGGCTTCTACGCGAGCCCACAGCGCGTCGAACTTGTCGGCCGGGAACTTGCGGTTGATCGGGCCCCAGGCGATAGCGGCCTGGGTGGAAGGCTCTTCAACGATGAAACGGTCAACAGGCGAACGACCGGTGCGGTGACCAGTGCGAACAACCAGAGCGCCGGTATCGGCAAGCTCGCCCTCACCGCGGTTCAGGGCTTCTTTAACCAGATCATCAACACTCAGATCGGTGTACACGGCGTTATTGGCTTGCGTCATGAGGTTCCCCGTCGGCCAGTGGCCGAGTGTGCTCCAAACGTTTTGTAGTAGAAAGTCGTGCACTACTACCGCGAAAAAAGTGGGCCGGATTATGCCAGAAAAGCCCAAAAAGAGTAGGGTCCTCCCGTCGTAACGGCGAAATTCCGTCGTTACGCAGTGAATTTACCTGCGCTGAACCGTTTTAGTGCCGGGTATCTGACGGCGTGTCGACGCCTGCGCCAGCGAACAATTGAGCAATATCGGCTGCGTCGAACAGGTACTGCTGGTTGCAGAACTGGCAATCGATCTCGACAGTGCCGCCGTTCTCTTGAACCAATTGCTGTGCATCCTCAAGACCCAGACTGACCAGCGCGTTGCCCGAACGCTCGCGTGAGCAGGTGCAACGGAAGCGCAGATTCTGCACATCGAACAGGCGCACCTGCTCTTCATGGTAGAGGCGATGCAGGACGGTTTCGTTGTCCAGGCTCAACAACTCATCGGCGGTCAGCGTGCTCGCCAGTGCCGTGAGGTGCTGCCAGCTGGCGGCGCGCTCTTCTTCGTCTTTCAGGCGATCGGCCGGCAGTTGTTGCAGCAGCATCCCGCGGGCGCGGCGGCCGTCAGCGAACAACTTGAAGCGCGTGCCGACTTGTTGCGACATGACGAAATAGTTGGTGAAGCACTCAGACAGGGTTTCGCCATCAAGATCGACGATGCCCTGGTAACGCTGGCCAATCGTCGGGTCGACGGTCAGGGTCAGGTCACCGCCCGGCATCAGGTCGGCAAGGCTCGCGTCCGGCTTGATCCGCTCAGCGTCATAACGCGCCAGACCACGAATTTCGCGCTCGCTGGAGCATTCGATCATCAGCAGCGGGATCGGCCCTTCGGAACGCGCCTGCAGAATCAGCAAGCCATCGAACTTCAGCGTGCCCACCAGCAACGAGGCGGCCGCCATCAATTCGCCCAGCAATTGCGCCACCGGCTCCGGGTACGGGTGCTTGGCGAGGACCTCGGCGTAGCTGCGTTCAAGCGCAACCAGTTCGCCGCGCGTGTCGCTGTCATCGAAGATGAAACGTTGGGTGAAATCGGTATCCGCTAGCTCGGTCATAATTTTGGGTATCTGAATGTGGTGACAAAATGGTTACAAGGCGTGAAAATTTGCGCTTCTTGGCACTCTTTTTGGTGCCGACTGCTCTGCCATGGGAGGCATTTTATGAACAATCCGGGTTTGTTCCAATCTAGGTGGAACCTCGGCCGGCTGGTTCTGTGCAACGCAGTGCCACTGGCGCTACTGGCTTTCTGGTTATGGCCTACGGGCAACTCGCTGTGTGTGATTTTCGACGAGTGGCTGTTCCGCTTGCTCAATGCACCGCTGGCCAGCAACCCGATATGGCTCCACATCTGGGCAATTGCAAGTCTGCGTCCGTTCGACATCGTTGTCGGTCTGATCTTGCTGACGCTGCTGATCAAGGGCGACTGGGTCTTCAAGGCAATTGATGTGCGTCGTGCGTTCTTCGGTTTTTTCTCGATCCTGCTATTGATGGTGGTGATTCGCGCACTGTTTTCCAAATTCGCCGACCACATGGACTGGCAGCACAGCAGCCCGTCGATGGTGCTGGAAGGCGCGGTGCATATCAGCGATTACTTCCCGCACATGGAGAAGACCTGGGAGCTGAAGGATCGCTCGAGCCAGAGCTTTCCCGGTGACCATGCTTCGGTGCTGCTGATCTGGGCGTTGTTCATGGGCGTGTTCAGCCGCACGGTCGGGCAGTTTGTGGCGATCTGGGGTCTGGCGCTGTTGTTCATGCTGCCGCGTCTGGTGGCCGGTGCGCATTGGGGTCAGGACGATTACATCGGCGGTATGCTGCTGGCGGTGTGGGCGTTGGGCTGGGGTTACTACACACCGTTTGCTTATCACGTCTCGAATTTCTGGCTGAAGGTGACTTCGCCGATTTTCAATCTGCTGAGCAAGTTGCCGCTGGTTTCGCGAATGAGTGTGGTGCGTAGCGCCTGATACCGAGCTGGCTTCGGCGAGGGCTGCGCCCTCGATTCGCGAGCAGGCTCGCTCCCACAATTGATCAAGTATCCACTGGAGGAACCGGATCTACTGTGGGAGCAACCTTGCTCGCGAAGAGGCCAGCACAAGCAGCCCGGAAACGTCGCGCTTACTCGTCGTTGCTGCTACCCCGAAACTTGAACAAATCCCGCCGCTGCTTCTTGCTCGGCTTGCCGTCGGTGCTCACACCCAACGCCCCCGCCTTGCGCATTGCCGCGGCCGCTTCACGTTTGGCAATACTCGCCTCGGTCTCCGCGTACAACGTCTGTGCCTCCGGTGCGCCGCGCCGCACAATCGACAACGCCTCGACCTTCACCGTACGCACCTCGAACCCGGTACGAATCTCGAACTCATCGCCAATGCGCGGCTCTTTGCCAGGCTTGCAGCGCTCACCGCGACAATGCACCTTGCCGCTTTCGATCGCCGCTTTGGCCAAGGCACGGGTTTTGTAAAAACGCGCGGCCCATAGCCACTTGTCGAGACGAACCTTGTCGTCCTCTTCGCTTTTTTGCGCCATTTGAATTCCTCGTTCAGCCAGTAGTCGGAACTGTACTACCGTTTCTGTCGGGCGCAACAACTCGGCCCTCCAGATAGACTGTGATCTTGGCCGGTGCACCGGCATGGGGGTGCTCGAATGACTAAATTTCCCTCTTCATTGACTTCGACTCACACCGGTTGCCAGGGCTGCCAGCACAGTGAACCGTTGGGCTTCGATTTTGACTTTGCCTATCAACCCATCGTGGATCTGCGCGATCAGTCGGTTTTCGCCCATGAAGCGTTGGTCCGTGGGGTGAGCGGTGAAGGCGCATTCACTGTGTTGAATCAGGTTACAGAAGAAAACCGCTACCGTTTCGACCAGCTCTGCCGGACCCGCGCCATCAAAGGTGCGGCTGATCTTAATATGCAGACACACTTGTCGATCAACTTCATGCCCAACGCCGTCTATCGTCCAGAGCTGTGCATTCGCAGTACGCTCGAAGCGGCAAAAAAGCACTGTTTCCCGCTCGACCGACTGATTTTTGAAACCCTGGAAAGCGAGCACGTAGATAACTATCGCCATTTGACCAATATTCTGCGTGAATACCGCGAATTCGGCTTCAAGACCGCCATCGACGATTTCGGTGCCGGTCATTCGGGGCTCAATCTGCTGGCTGATTTTCAACCGGACCTGATCAAACTCGACATGGCGCTGATCCGCGATGTCGATCAAGACCGTGTTCGTCAGGTGATCGTTCGGGGGATTGTCACAATCTGTGCGGAGTTGGACGTTACAGTCATTGCCGAAGGCATTGAGAGCGCCGGTGAACGGGATTTCCTGGCGGACTGTGGAATATTTCTGATGCAGGGCTACTGGTTCGCCAAACCTGCATTCAAAGCGTTGGCCCGGGTTTCGCCTGAGGCCTGGACGCGTTAATCGTTGGTTTTTTCTATTGAAGACATTTGACCATTTGACCGTTGTCGGTCTGCGCGAGTGGGTGGCGCTCCCGGATTTGGGAGTCGCAGGCCTGCGAGCGAAAATCGACACCGGCGCCAGCACCTCCAGCCTGCATGCCACCGACATCGAGCCGTTCGAACGCGACGGCCAGAAGTGGGTACGTTTCACCGCGCACCTGGGCACGGTGGTGCAACTGCGTCACCGCCGCTGCGAAGCGCTACTGGTGACGCGCAAAACCATCAAAAGCTCCAACGGCCATGCCCAGGAGCGCTATGTGATTAGCACCACTCTGGCCCTGGGTGATCGGGTCTGGCCGATCGAGTTCACCCTCGCCTGCCGCAAGTCCATGCGCTATCGCCTGTTGCTCGGTTCCAAAGCCCTGATCGATGGCCATCTGGTCGTCAATCCGGGCATCAAGTATGTACAAGACAAGCCGGTGTTCCCGGTATCTACCTCTTCCACAGGTGTTGCATGAAGATCGCTGTGCTGTCGCGGAACCCGCGTCTGTATTCCACCCGCCGTCTGGTCGAAGCCGGAACCGAGCGCGGGCATGAAATGGTAGTGATCGACACCTTGCGCGCCTACATGAACATCGCCAGCCACAAGCCGCAGATCCACTATCGCGGCAAACCGCTGGAGGGTTTCGACGCGGTGATTCCGCGGATCGGTGCGTCGGTGACGTTTTATGGCTGCGCGGTGTTGCGTCAGTTCGAAATGATGGGGGTGTTCCCGCTCAACGAATCGGTGGCCATCGCCCGTTCACGGGACAAGTTGCGTTCGCTGCAACTGCTGTCGCGGCGCGGCATCGGTCTGCCGGTGACCGGTTTTGCTCACTCGCCGGATGACATTCCCGACCTGATCGACATGGTCAACGGCGCGCCACTGGTGATCAAGGTGCTGGAAGGCACGCAGGGCATCGGTGTGGTGTTGTGCGAAACCGCGACCGCCGCCGAATCGGTGATCGAGGCGTTCATGGGCCTGAAGCAGAACATCATGGTTCAGGAGTACATCAAGGAAGCGGGCGGTGCGGATATTCGCTGCTTCGTGGTCGGTGACAAGGTCATCGCAGCGATGAAGCGTCAGGCCAAGCCGGGCGAGTTCCGCTCCAACCTGCATCGTGGCGGCAGCGCCAGCCTGATCAAGATCACCCCGGAAGAGCGCATGACCGCATTGCGCGCGGCCAAGGTCATGGGCCTGGCGGTGGCGGGTGTGGATATCCTGCGTTCCAATCACGGGCCGCTGGTGATGGAAGTGAACTCGTCGCCGGGGCTGGAAGGGATCGAGACCACTACCGGCAAGAATGTGGCGGGGATCATCATTGAACATCTTGAGAAGAATGGCGGGCCGAATATGACCCGGACCAAAGGCAAGGGCTAGAGCGAAGAGCTAGAGCTAAGAGCAAGAGCCCCTCATCGGAACGCCGCCCGCCTAACCCTCTCCCGAAGGGGGAGGGGACTGATTGGGGGATATTGAAGAACTACGCCGACCTGATCCTGCTGTGCCGAATCCACAATCGCCCCAGTCTTTCAGGTCGATGTATAACGCCAGACACCTCGGTCAGCTCCCTCTCCCTCGGGGAGAGGGCTGGGCGGGCGGCGTTCCGATGAGGGGCTTTTGATCTACACAGCATCCCGCGGCAGCATCAATCCCAACGGCAGCCGCACCCGCGCTTCCAGTCCACCCCCGGACCGATTGCGCAATTCAACATTGCCGCCATGCATCGAAGCAATCCGCTTCACAATCGCCAACCCCAAGCCGGTGCCCTTACCGCCCCGGGCACGATCGCCTCGGGTAAACGGGTTGAAAATCGCTTCAAGTTCCGAAGGATCAATCCCCGCGCCTCGGTCCATCACGCTCAGCACCACATACGGCGCACTGACGTCACCGGACACATAAGCGGCTACCTCAACGCTGCCACCGGCATGGTTCAAGGCGTTGCCGATCAGGTTATTCAGCAAGCGCTTCATCGAGACCCGACGCAGCGGGAACGGCTGAATCGGCTCCAGACGCAAACGCACTTTCTCTTCATTCTGGTTGTAAGGCGCCGCCACCTCGCGCACCAGATCAGTCAGATCCACCTCCTCCACCGACTCGTCACGACCATCGCGAATAAACGCGAGAAACTGGTCGAGAATCGCATCCATGTCTTCGATGTCCCGGACCATGTCGTCCGTCAGGTCATTTCGGTCGCCCATCAATTCCAGCGACAGCCGCAAGCGGGTCAACGGTGTGCGCAAGTCGTGGGACACGCCGGCCAACATCAATTCACGCTCGCGACCGGCCTGTTCGACGTCTTCCGCCATCTGGTTGAAAGCGCGATAGACCTCGGTCATCTCGCTCGGTGTATCGCTGATCGGCAGCCGCACGCTACGACCCTGACCAAGCTGCCGGGCGGCATACACCAGACGTTTCAACGGCTGGTTGAGCTGACTGACGAAAATCCATGCAGAGGCTGTCGAGAGCAAGCCGATGGCGAGGAACCAGCCGAGCACGTTCCAGATTTTCTGGCCACGCAACGGGTGCGGATACAACGGCACCTTCAACCAGCCATCACCGAGGCTCGGCGCACGCACCCACAACGCTGGCGGCGAGTGCATGCGCAAACGCACTTCAGTGTCGGCGCCCAACTCCGCCTGCATTTGTCGCTGATAGATTTCGCTGTACGGCCAGTGCTGTTCGCCTTCCGGCACACCGGCGCCGACCACCCGGATCAGGGTCGCCGCATCAGCAATCTTTGCGCGGTTCTCTTCATCCGCAGCCCAATAGGCACGCAGCGTCAGGGCGACGCCATGGCTGTATTGGCGATCCACCAGCACGTCCTCGTTCATCAATAGATAAACCAGGGTCAGCGCCTTGGAAAACAGCACGACGATGAGCACCAGCCAAAGGGTGCGGGAGAAAAAACTTTGGGGGAACCAGACAGGGGTTTTCATCTATAACCGCTACACACTTGCAGGAGCGAGCAATGCTCGCATATTGCGGATTGCGAGTCTGCGGGCATGGCCGTTCGACCAAAACCTGCAGACCCGCTCCTACAAATCGCCGATCACTTGGTGGCGGCGCCATCCGGTACGAACACGTAGCCCACACCCCAGACAGTCTGGATATAGCGCGGCTTCGATGCATCAGGCTCGATCATGCGGCGCAGACGGGAAATCTGCACGTCGATGGAACGTTCGAGGGCATCCCACTCGCGGCCACGGGCCAGGTTCATCAGTTTGTCGCGGGTCAGCGGCTGACGCGCGTTCATCACCAGGGCCTTGAGTACCGCAAACTCACCGGTGGTGAGCATGTGCACTTCGTCGCCGCGTTTTAGTTCGCGGGTGGCCAGCGACAACACGTAATCACCGAAGGTGACGTTTTCGTCTTCGCTGCCCGGCGCGCCCGGTACTGGTGCGGCCTGACGACGCAGAACAGCTTTGACCCGCGCCATCAGCTCGTCCGGGTTGAACGGCTTGGCCAGATAATCGTCGGCGCCCAGTTCCAGACCCTTGATACGGCTCATCTCATCGCCCTTGGCGGTGAGCATGATGATCGGGATCTGGTTGTTCGCGGCCCGCAGACGCCGGCACGCGGTCAGACCGTCTTCACCGGGCAGCATCAGGTCGAGGACGACCAGATTGAAAACTTCACGCGACAGCAGACGATCCATCTGCTCGGTGTTCGGTACGGTACGGGCGCGATAGCCCTTGCTGACGAAAAAACGTTCCAGCAGGCTGCTTAAGCCCGGATCGTCGTCAACGATGAGAATTTTTTCGCCTTCAGCAGTTTGTGCAGTGCTGCTCATTGGATGCTCCTTTTAGCTCGGCGCGCATTATGGCGTAGCTGCCGTTATACGCACCGTGTGCATTGTTAGCAGATTTTTCCTTCACTGCCAGAAAACCGGGGTTTATGCCTACAGACTGCGACGCCCCCGAATGACAGAACGCTGGTTATAATGCGCGGCGTTTTGTGCCAGGCAACGTCTGAATCGTTACCGCAGGTGGCAGGCTTTTTTCCTGCCGCGCGCAGTAATTGTTCGATTTCACGGGTCAATGGGCTGCCTTTTGACCCAGGCAGCGGCAATTTTCTAGCCGCTCAACCAGACTCCGGGCCTTTATTTCCGTGCCTGCGAGCCTGATTTCACAATATGTCAGGTGGTTTTATGGACAGCATCAACAGCCGCATTGCCGAGGAACTCGGCGTACGCCCACAACAGGTCGAAGCGGCCGTCGCGCTACTCGATGAAGGCTCTACCGTTCCCTTCATCGCCCGTTACCGGAAAGAAGTCACCGGCAGCCTCGATGACACCCAGTTGCGTCATCTGGAAGAGCGCCTGCGCTACCTGCGAGAACTCGACGAACGGCGCATCAGCATCCTCGCCAGCATCGAAGAGCAAGGCAAACTCACCCCTGCCCTCGAGCGCGACATCAAACTCGCCGACACCAAGACTCGCCTCGAAGACTTGTACCTGCCGTACAAGCAGAAGCGCCGTACCAAGGGCCAGATCGCCCTGGAAGCCGGCCTCGGCGACTTGGCCGATGGCCTGTTCAACGACCCCAACCTGACCCCGGAAACCGAAGCCGCACGCTTCGTCGATGCCGAAAAAGGCGTGGCCGACGTGAAGGCTGCGCTCGAAGGCGCCAAATACATCCTCATGGAACGCTTCGCAGAAGACGCCAGCCTGCTGGAGAAACTGCGTAACTACCTGAAACAGGAAGCGACCCTCAGTGCCCGCGTCATCGCTGGCAAGGAAGAGGAAGGCGCCAAGTTCCGCGATTACTTCGAACACGACGAACCGCTGAAAAGCATGCCGTCGCACCGTGCGCTCGCCATTTTCCGTGGCCGCAACGAAGGCATCCTCAGCTCCGCGCTGAAAGTCGGCGACGAACTGCCGGGCACCATGCACCCGTGCGAGGGCATGATCGGCCAGCAATTCAACATCCAGAACCAGAACCGCCCGGCCGACAAATGGCTCGGCGAAGTGGTGCGCTGGACCTGGAAGGTCAAGCTCTACACCCACCTGGAAACCGACCTGCTCGGCGAGCTGCGTGACGGCGCCGAAACCGAAGCGATCAACGTCTTCGCCCACAACCTGCACGACTTGCTGCTGGCCGCCCCGGCCGGCCCGCGTGCAACACTGGGTCTCGACCCGGGCCTGCGTACCGGCTGCAAGGTCGCCGTGGTCGACTCGACCGGAAAACTGCTCGATCACGCCACGGTTTACCCGCACGTGCCGCACAACAAATGGGATCAGACCATCGCCATTCTGGCCGCCCTGTGCGCCAAGCATTCGGTTGACCTGATCGCCATCGGCAACGGCACCGCCAGCCGCGAAACCGACAAACTGGCGATCGAGCTGATCAAAAAATACCCAGCGATGAAAATGACCAAGGTCATGGTTTCCGAGGCCGGTGCATCGGTGTACTCGGCGTCGGAACTGGCGGCCAAGGAATTCCCGGACCTCGACGTGTCGATCCGTGGCGCGGTATCGATTGCCCGTCGCTTGCAGGACCCGCTGGCCGAGCTGGTGAAAATCGATCCGAAATCCATTGGTGTCGGCCAGTACCAGCACGACGTTTCGCAGTTGAAACTGGCGCGTGGTCTGGACGCTGTGGTCGAGGACTGCGTGAACGCCGTTGGCGTTGATGTGAACACTGCTTCGGTGGCGCTGTTGGCGCGGATCTCCGGCCTCAACGCGACGCTGGCGCAAAACATCGTCACGCACCGCGACGAACACGGTGCGTTCAAAACCCGCGCAGCGCTGAAGAAAGTCGCGCGTCTGGGCGAAAAAACCTTCGAACAGGCGGCCGGTTTCTTGCGCGTGATGAACGGCGACAACCCGCTGGATTCGTCGGCCGTTCACCCGGAAGCCTACCCGCTAGTGCAGCGCATTGCCGCTGAAACCGACCGCGATATTCGCTCGCTGATCGGCGATGCCGGGTTCCTCAAGCGTCTGGATCCGAAGAAATTCACCGACGAGACCTTCGGTCTGCCAACCGTCACCGACATCCTGCAAGAGCTGGAAAAACCGGGCCGCGACCCGCGTCCGGAGTTCAAGACTGCCGAGTTCCAGGAAGGCGTTGAAGACCTCAAAGACCTGCAACTGGGGATGATCCTCGAAGGCGTTGTCACCAACGTGACCGCATTCGGTGCCTTCGTCGACATCGGCGTGCATCAGGACGGTCTGGTGCACATCTCGGCGCTGTCGGAGAAATTCATCAAGGATCCGCGTGAAGCGGTGAAGGCCGGTGATGTAGTGAAAGTGAAGGTCATGGAAGTCGACATCCCGCGCAAACGTGTTGGCCTGTCGATGCGCATGGGCGACACCCCGGGCGAGAAAATCGACGGCGCCCGTGGCTCGCGTCCGGGCTCAGCGCAACGCCAGCCTTCGAACAACGCACCACGCAAGGAAACCGCGACCGCAGCGCCAGTGAACAATGCGATGGCCTCGCTGTTCGCCAATGCCAAGCAGTTGAAGAAACGCTGATGGAGATTCCGGCCGGGCTCGTCGAGAGCGCGTTTTTCAAGCTGTTGGGCTGCCGCCTGCACAGCCTGGAAACCGGGGTGGCGCAAGTCGCCCTGGTGCTGGAACCGGAACTGCGCAATCGCGGCGGCAAATTACACGGTGGCGCGCTGTTCAGTCTGGTCGATATCGCCATGGGGCTGGCCTGTTCCAGCACTCATGGCTTCGATCAGCAGAGCGCGACCATCGAGTGCAAGATCAACTATATCCGCGCCGTTTCCGACGGTGAGGTCATGTGCACGGCGCGGGTGATTCACCCGGGCCGACGTACTTTGGTGGTCGAAGCCGACGTGATGCAGGGCGACAAACTGGTCGCAAAAGCGCAAGGCACGTTCGCTGTCCTGTAGCTACCGGTCATCATTTTGAGTTAATTTCGGCGCAACGAACCTTGTGGGAGCGAGCTTGCTCGCGAAGGCGGTGTGTCAGGCAACCGAAATGTTGGCTGATAAACCCTCTTCGCGAGCAAGCTCGCTCCCACAGGGATTGTGCAGTTCTTGACTGACCGGCAAATGGCCTGCCGCTATAAAACCAGGCGAAAACGCCAGTTTCAACTTCACCCTTGTAGACCGTCTTGCCCACCCCCATATTGGGGCGACTGACGCGTGAAGGAATCCAAATTGAGCGAACTTCTCAACCGCCGCCTGGCTCTGCTCGGCGAGCGCGCTAACCTCTCTCTGCTCGAGCAGTGCCTGCACGGTATCGAACGTGAATGCCTGCGCGTGACCAGCGAAGGTCGCCTGGCGCAAACGCCGCACCCCGAAGCCTTGGGTTCCGCGCTGACCAACGAACAAATCACCACCGACTACTCCGAGTCGCTGCTGGAATTCATCACGCCCGCCCTGCCCGACCCGGCTGATACCTTGGCGAGCCTGGACAAGATTCACCGTTTTGCCTACAGCAAACTCGGCAACGAGTACCTGTGGAGTCCATCGATGCCGTGCCCGTTGCCGGCCGAGGAAGACATCCCGATAGCCTACTACGGCACCTCCAACATCGGTCAGCTCAAGTACGTCTACCGCAAGGGCCTGGCCCTGCGGTACGGCAAGACCATGCAGTGCATCGCCGGGATTCACTACAATTTCTCCCTGCCGGAAAAGCTCTGGCCACTGCTGCGCGAAACCGAAGGTTTTGTCGGCACGGATCGCGATTTCCAGTCGACGTCCTATATCGCGCTGATCCGTAATTTCCGCCGCTATAGCTGGTTGCTGATGTACCTGTTCGGTGCCTCGCCGGCGCTGGATGCAGGCTTCCTGCGCGGTCGGTCGCATCAGTTGGAACAACTTGATCCGGACACGCTGTATCTGCCCTACGCGACCAGCCTGCGCATGAGCGACCTCGGTTATCAGAGCAACGCCCAGGCCGGCCTGACGCCGTGCTACAACGATCTGGCAAGCTACACCGACAGTCTGCGCAAAGCCGTGGCCACGCCGTACGCGCCGTACGTTGAAGTCGGCACGCACCAGGATGGCGAGTGGGTGCAGCTCAACACCAACATCCTGCAGATCGAAAACGAGTACTACTCCAACATCCGCCCGAAACGCGTGACCTACACCGGCGAGCGGCCGATTCAGGCGCTGGTGGCCCGTGGCATTCAGTACGTTGAAGTGCGTTGCCTGGACATCAACCCGTTCCTGCCGATGGGCATCGACCTCACCGAGTCGCGCTTCCTCGATGCGTTCCTGCTGTTCTGCGCGCTGAGCGACAGCCCGTTGCTGACCAACACCTCGTGCGGCAACGCCACCTCGAACTTCCTCAGCGTGGTCAAGGAAGGTCGTCGTCCAGGCCTGCAATTGCAGCGTGACGGTGAACCGGTCGAGATGAAGACCTGGGCGGCCGAACTGCTGGAGCAGATCGCTCCACTGGCGGCGTTGCTGGATCAGAGCCATGGCGGCGATGCCCATAGCAAGGCGCTGGACGCGCAACTGGCCAAGGTCAGCGATCCGTCCCTGACACCTTCGGCGCAAGTGCTGGCGGCGATGGCAGAGCACAAGGAAAGCTTTGCGCAGTTCTCGTTGCGTCAGAGTCAGGCGCATGCGGAGTTCTTCCGTAGCGAGCCGTTGGTGGCGGATGAGCAGGCGAAGTTTGAGGAGTTGGCGCGTACTTCTCTGGCAGCGCAGGCTGAGCTGGAGCAGAACGAAGTCGGTGATTTCGACGTATTCGTCGGGTCGTATCAGGCAAGCATTCTCGCAATCAGCAACTAAAAGCCCCTCACCCTAGCCCTCTCCCAGAGGGAGAGGGGACTGACCGCGGTGTTGATACGAAGTACGCCGACTTGAAATATCCAGCCGAAATCAGGCCTTGAAAAGCACAGAGATCGGCCCCCTTTCCCCCTCGCCCCCTTGGGGGCGGTCCGACGTTTCGGGAGGGCTGGGGTGAGGGGGCAAAGATCTAACGCCGAACGCAAGATCCGAAATATCCACAATTCTGATCGTTCCCACGCTCCGCGTGGTAACGCCTCAAGGGACGCTCTGCGTCCAGGTGACGCGGAGCGTCACCGGCTGCATTCCCACGCAGAGCGTGGGAACGATCTACCCCCCCCAATCCCACCAAGCCTTAGATTTTTCCGCTCATAAGCTCATTCTAAAAAGTTATTTATTTACTGATTCTTAGATCATTTAGTCTCCTTTCACGCCGACGCTCGGTCGCCTGATATGGAGCTGTTCAATGAAACTGAATTTCCCGCTTCGCCTGCTCGCCGTAGCCTCCCTGGCTGCCGCGAGTTTTCTGGCCCAGGCCGCCGACCTTACCGTCGCCTACCAAACCACCGTTGACCCGGCGAAAGTCGCCCAGGCCGACGGCGCCTACGAAAAAGCCACCAAAGCCGACATCGCCTGGCGCAAGTTCGACAACGGCGCCGACATCATCGCCGCCATCGCCTCTGGTGACGTGCAGATCGGCTACCTTGGTTCGAGCCCGCTGACCGCCGCGATCACGCGCAAAGTCCCGGTCGAAACTTTCCTCATCGCCACGCAGATCGGCGCCGCTGAAGCACTGGTCGCGCGCGACGGTTCCGGCATCAAGACGCCACAGGATCTGATCGGCAAGAAAATCGCCGTGCCATTCGTATCGACCGGTCACTACAGCCTGCTCGCCGCGCTGAAGCACTGGAACATCGACCCGTCGAAGGTCACCGTGCTCAACCTCGCCCCGCCAGCGATCATTGCCGCGTGGAAACGCGGTGACATCGACGCCACCTACGTGTGGGATCCGGCACTCGGCGTGGCCAAGGAAAACGGCAAAGTGCTGATCACCTCCGGCGAACTGGCCAAGTTTGGCGCGCCGACCTTCGATGCGTGGATCGTGCGCAAAGACTTCGCCGAGAAGCACCCGGAAATCGTCACCGCGTTCGCCAAGGTCACCCTCGACGCCTACGCCGACTACCGCAAAGACCCGAAAGCCTGGCTCGCCGATCAGTCCAACGTCGACAAACTGGTGAAACTCTCCGGCGCCAAGGCCAGCGACATTCCGCTGTTGCTGCAAGGCAACGTCTACCCGCTGGCGGCGGACCAGGTCGTCAGCCTCGGCGCGCCGACCACCAAAGCCATCACTGACACCGCCGCGTTCCTCAAGGAGCAAGGCAAGGTCGAAGCGGTTCTGCCGGACTATGCGCCATACGTCAGCGCCAAATACATCACCAACTGACCAGGAGTTAACCGCGATGGCCTTGCTACAGCTGGAGCGCATCAGCGCACAGTACCCGGGCAGCCCGACACCGGTGCTGGCGGATATTTCTCTGACCCTGGGGCCTCAGCAATTGCTGGTGGCCCTCGGCCCGTCCGGCAGTGGCAAGACTTCGCTGTTGAACCTGATTGCCGGTTTCGTCGAGCCGAGCGCCGGGCGCATCACCCTCGACGGTGTGCCGGTCAAAGGCCCGAGCGCCGAACGGGGCGTGGTGTTCCAGGATGATGCGTTGCTGCCATGGCAGGACGTGCTGGCGAACGTCGCGTTCGGTCTCGAACTGGCCGGTATCGCCCGGGACAAACGCGAAAAAATCGCCCGTGAAATGCTCGCGCTGGTTGATCTTTCAGGGTTCGAAAGTCGCCGCATCTGGCAACTCTCCGGCGGCCAGAAACAACGTGTTGGCCTCGCCCGCGCCCTCGCCGCTGATCCGCGCGTGTTGCTGATGGACGAGCCTTTCGGTGCCCTCGACGCGTTCACTCGCGAACAGATGCAAGAGCTGTTGCTGCAAGTCTGGCAGCGCACGGCCAAACCGGTTTTCCTGATTACCCACGATATTGAAGAAGCGGTTTTCCTCGCCACTGACCTGATTCTGCTCGCACCGAATCCGGGGCAGATCGTTGAGCGCCTGCATCTGGATTTCGGTCAGCGTTATGCCGCCGGTGAATCCGCCCGGGCGATCAAATCCGATCCGAGTTTTATCGAAACCCGCGAACACGTGCTGAGCAAAGTGTTCTCGCAACGCAGCGCCGGGCAACGGCAGGAGCGCGCATGAGCAGTTACGACGTTTCCTCGGCTGCGGTAAAACCGGTCAGCGCTTCGGCGGCCATTCCTGTACGTCGCAGCCTCAGCACTCGCTGGATCAGCCTGCTGACGCTGTTCGCGTTGTTGGCAATCTGGTGGGCCGTAACAGCCACTGGATTGATCGAGCCGCTGTTCCTGCCGCCACCGTCCGCCGTGCTGCAAAAGGGCTGGTTGCTGGCGACTACCGGTTACATGGATTCAACGTTGTGGCAGCACCTCGGCGCAAGCCTGAGCCGCATCGGTCTGGGCCTCGGTTTTGCGATCCTGACCGCCGTGCCGGTGGGCATTGCCATTGGCGCCAACCGCATCGCCCGTGGCGTGCTTGATCCGCTGATCGAGTTCTATCGCCCTATTCCACCGCTGGCCTATTTGCCGCTGATCGTGATCTGGTGCGGCATCGGCGAGTTGTCGAAAGTGCTGCTGATTTATCTGGCGATTTTCGCGCCGATCGCCATTGCCACGGCGACCGGTGTGCGCACGGTTGATCCGGCGAAATTGCGTGCCGCGCAGTCGTTGGGCGCGACTCGCGTGCAGCTGATTCGTCATGTGATTTTGCCGAGCGCTCTGCCGGACATTCTCACGGGTGTGCGTATTGGTCTGGGCGTTGGTTGGTCGACCTTGGTTGCTGCTGAACTGATCGCGGCCACCAGCGGTTTGGGCTTTATGGTGCAGTCGGCTGCGCAGTTCCTGGTCACCGATGTGGTGGTGCTGGGGATTCTGGTCATCGCCCTGATCGCCTTCGCCATGGAAATGGGCCTGCGCGCCCTGCAGCGCAAACTGGTGCCGTGGCACGGCCAGGCCCACTAAATCGCCCTGTGAAACTTCCCCTGTGGGAGCGAGCCTGCTCGCGATTGCGGTGTGTCATTCACCACAGCATTGACTGCCAGTCTGCAATCGCGAGCAGGCTCACTCCTACAAAAGCTTGAACCCCGAATTCGAAGAGAAAGACCATGAGCAGCCTCAATATCACCCCATTAAGCTCAGCCCTCGGCGCACAGATCAGTGGCGTCGACATCAGCCAGCCGTTGACCCTGGAACACCGCGACGCGATCGAGCAGGCGCTGCTCAATTATCAAGTGCTGTTCTTCCGCAACCAGCCAATCGAACCGCCGCAACAAGCGCGTTTCGCCGCGTACTTCGGTGATCTGCACATTCACCCGATCTACCCGAACGTACCGGAACAACCGGAAGTGTTGATCCTCGACACCGCCGTCACCGACGTGCGCGACAACGCGATCTGGCACACCGACGTGACCTTCCTGCCGACGCCGGCGATGGGCGCGGTGCTCAGTGCAAAGCTGTTGCCGGAATTTGGTGGCGACACGCTGTGGGCCAGCGGGATTGCTGCGTACGAAGCGCTGTCGGCGCCAATGAAAGCCTTGCTCGAAGGGCTGACCGCGACTCACGATTTCACTCGCTCGTTTCCGCTGGAGCGCTACGGCAATACGCCGGAAGCGTTGGCGCAGTGGGAAGAGGCCCGACGCAAGAATCCACCGCTGTCGCACCCGGTGATTCGTACGCATCCGGTCAGCGGGCGGCGTTCGTTGTTCGTCAATGAAGGCTTCACGTCGAAGATCAATGAGCTGTCGGAAACCGAGAGCGAGGCGATTCTGAAGTTTCTGTTCGCCCATGCAACGCGACCGGAATTCACCATTCGCTGGCGTTGGCAGCAGGACGACATTGCGTTCTGGGATAACCGCGTGACGCAGCATTACGCGGTGGATGATTATCGGCCGGCGCGGCGGGTGATGCAACGGGCGACGGTGTTGGGCGATGTGCCGTTTTTTCGCTGAGTCCTTTTAAAGGCAAAAGCCCCTCACCCTAACCCTCTCCCGGAGGGAGAGGGAACTGACCGAGGTGTTTGTACTAGCTACATCGACCTGAAATGTCGGGTTGAATTCAAGTTTTGAAAAGCATGAAGATCGGCTCCCTTTCCCCCTCGCCCCCTCGGGGGAGAGGGCTGGGGTGAGGGGGATGGATCTTGCTGACCAAACCCAATCTTCATCACTCCGCCGTCGAAGGCTTCTCCCAAAGATTGATCCCACCCTCTTGGGCAAACCGGTCAATCTCCGCCAATTCCTCAGCACTGAAGCTCAAATTCTTCAACGCCCCGACGTTCTCGATAATCTGCTCCGGCCGGCTCGCCCCAATCAGTGCCGAGGTCACCCGAGGATCCCGCAACGTCCACGCCAGCGCCAGTTGCGCCAGGCTCTGGCCGCGACGCTTGGCGATCTCGTTCAATGCGCGCACATGAGCGATGTTGGCATCAGACAGGTGCGAAGCCTGCAACGAACCGCCGCCCGGACGATTGACCCGCGCATCCGCCGGCACGCCGTTGAGGTATTTGTCGGTGAGCAGACCTTGCGCCAACGGAGTGAAAGCAATCACGCCCGTGCCGAGTTCATCGGTGGTATCCAGCAGGTCTTTTTCCACCCAGCGATTGAGCAGGTTGTACGCCGGCTGATGGATCAACAGCGGTACTTTCCACTCTTTCAACAGCGCAGCGATCTCGCGGGTTTTTACCCCGGAATACGACGAGATACCGATGTACAACGCCTTGCCCTGTTGCACGGCAGTGGCGAGGGCGCTGGCGGTTTCTTCCAGCGGGGTGTCCGGGTCGAAGCGGTGCGAATAGAAGATATCCACATAGTCCAGACCGAGCCGTTGCAGGCTCTGGTCGAGGCTGGCCAGCACGTATTTGCGCGAACCGCCGCCCTGGCCGTAAGGGCCGGGCCACATGTCCCAACCGGCCTTGCTGGAGATGATCAGCTCGTCGCGGTACTGCTTGAAGTCTTCGCGCAGCAGACGACCAAAATTGATCTCGGCGCTGCCGTAGGGCGGGCCGTAGTTGTTGGCCAGGTCGAAGTGGTTGATGCCCAGGTCGAACGCGGTGCGTAACAAGGCGCGCTGGGTGTCGATCGGCGTGCTGTCACCGAAGTTGTGCCACAGACCCAGCGACAACGCCGGCAGCACCAGACCGCTGCGGCCGACGCGGCGGTAAGGGATGGAGTCGTAGCGGTTTTCGGCAGCGGTGTAAGTCATCGAATCCTCTCTTGTCTGTCTTGAATAGGGTGTCGACTGCTTCGCGAGCAAGCTCGCGAAGGGTGTTACACAAATCGATTGCCGGGTCGGGCCAGACCCAGGTTCTCGCGCAAGGTCCGGCCTTCATACTCGGTTCTGAACAGCCCGCGCCGTTGCAGTTCCGGGACCACGCCATTGGCGAAGTCTTCGAGCCCGCCGGGCAAGTGCGGCACCAGCACGTTGAAACCGTCCGCTGCGCCTTGTTCGAACCATTCCTGCAAACGATCGGCAATCTGCTCCGGCGTACCGACCAGGCTGTAATGCCCGCGTCCGCCAGCAATCTTGCGCCCCAGTTCGGCAAGGCTCAGGTTCTCCCGGCCCGCCAGTTCAGTGAGCAATTTCTGCCGGCTCTGCTGACCGCTTTCGGTCAGCGGCAACTCCGGCAACGGCCCGTCCAGCGGGTACTTCGACAAATCGAAGTTGCCCAGCATACGCCCAAGCAAGGCGACGCCAACCTCGGGTTCGACTAATTGCTGAAACGTTTCACATTTTTCCCGCGCTTCGGCTTCGGTGCGGCCGACCACAACGAAAACCCCGGGCATGATTTTCAGCGAATCCGCGCTGCGCCCGTACTTGGGCAAACGTGCTTTGAGGTCAGCGTAAAACGCTTGGGCACTGGCCAGCGAAGTCTGTGCGGTGAACACCACTTCAGCGGTTTGCGCCGCCAATTCGCGCCCGGTTTCCGAAGATCCAGCCTGAACAATCACCGGTTGCCCCTGCGGCGAACGCGCAACGTTCAGCGGACCTTTGACCCTGAAGTGTTCACCAACGTGATCCAGCACATGCAATTTCGAAGGGTCGTAATACGCTCCGCTGGCCTTGTCGCGAAAGAAGGCATCGTCCTCCCAACTGTCCCAAAGCCCGGTCACCACCTGATGAAACTCGCGGGCTCGGCTGTAGCGTTCGGCGTGGCCAATGTGTTCGTCACGCCCGAAATTCAGCGCTTCGGCAGCATTGTCCGACGTCACCAGATTCCACCCCGCGCGGCCACCCGACAGGTGATCGAGCGAAGCAAATTTGCGCGCCACGTGATACGGCTCGTTGTAACTGGTGGTCGCCGTGGCGATCAGGCCGATATGCTCGGTCACCGCACTAAGGGCCGAGAGCAAGGTCAGCGGTTCAAAGTGATCGGAACGCGCCATGCGGCTGGCGATGTCCTGAGTTGGCGCGGCGACGCTGTCGGCGACAAACAACGCATCGAATTTTGCCGCCTCGGCGATCTGCGCCAGCCGTTTGTAATGGGCGAAATCCAGTCCCGCATTCGCCGGCACATCCGGATGACGCCACGCTGCCACGTGGTGCCCGGTGGCCATAAGGAATGCACCGAGTTTCAACTGTCTGCTCATCTCAGAAATCCTTGCGCAGTTGCACGCCAAAGTAGCGCTCGTCATCCCGTGGCACGGCGCGATAGATGTAATTGCCGCCGCTGGCGAGCAATGGCGAGTACGACTTGTCGGTGAGGTTTTTGCCCAGCAGTGCCACGCGCCAGCCATTGCTGTAATCAGCCAGCGCGACACTGGCGTTCCAAAGACCGTAGGCGCCCTGCTTGGTGTCGACGTTCTGGCTGATGTCGTACTGCACTTCGCTCTGCCAGCTATAGTCGGTGCCGAGTTCGATATCCAGGCCGTTATCCAGCGGGATGCTGTAGTCAGCACGCACGTAGCTTTTCCAGTCCGGACTGAACGGCAGCGGTTTACCGTTGACGTTGCACGACGCCGCTGCGCCTGCCGGGCAGGCGAATTCGTCGATGCGCGCACGGGTGTAGGCGAGTGCGCCGGACAGTTTCAATTGCTGGGTGGCCTGCAAGGCGTAATCGAGTTCGACGCCCTCGGTGCTGACGCTGCCAGCGTTGATCAGGCGCGTCACCACTTGCCCGGCGACGGTGTCGAAGAAGTTCGCCTGATAGTTGTCGTAATCGCTGTGGAACACCGCGAGATTGGTGGTCAGGCGATTGTTCCAGGAAGTGGCTTTGATGCCCGCTTCCCAGGTGTTGGAGGTCTCCGGTTTCAGCGCTTCGGTATCGCGCGGCTGCATGTTGAAGAAGACGTTGTAGGCCGGGCCTTTGTAGCCGCGCGAGTAGGTCAGATAGGTAGTGACAGCATCGCTCAAGTCGTACTGCACACCGAGGCGGCCGGACCAACCGTCTTCGTCCACTGAACCGGAACTGCTGGTGGCCGGTTGAATGCCGCTGACGGTGGTCGACGAGGTCGAGACGCGGCGGTGATCGTATTCCAACTCATCGTGGGTGTAGCGCAGGCCGGCGATGCCACGAAAATCCGAGGTGAAGTTCAGCGTGCTCTCACCGAACACCGCATAGCTGTCGCTGGTGGTGCTGTAATCGGCGACGCCTCGGTCGGTGCGCGTGGTGGTGTTCAGCGTGCGCTGATAGGTCTCGTCATCCTTGCCGTGCATGTAGAACAGGCCGCCGACGTACTCAAGAAACTCGCCCTTCGGCGAGGCCAGGCGCAGCTCTTGCGAATATTGATCGAAGGCCAGATCACCTTTGTCCGCCGTGCCGGGGAACGCCGCCGTCACCGTACCGAGACGGTCACCGTCCTGATACTGGGTGTTGTCCCAACCGCGCCATGCGGTGATCGACGTCAGGGTGTAATCGCCCAGTTGCCAGTCGAGCTGGCCGGACAGGCCCTTGTTGGTGTCCTCGACATGGCTGCGGGTGTCGGTGTTGATATCGCGATTGTGGCTAGTCGCATTGACCGGGTTCAGCGCGTTGGCGAAGGCCGGCGTCAGCGACTTGCTGACCACGCCGTTGGGGCCGTCGTCATGGGACTGCATGTAGTCGGCGATCAGGGTGAAGGTGACGTCGTCATTCGGGGTGAATTCGAGTTTGCCGCGCACGCCGCGATGGTTGTAGCCGTTGACCTCCTGGCCATTGTGCTGGTTGTCGACGTTGCCGTCGTAGGTGCCGAACAGCGTGCTGATCGAGCCTTTCAACGTGTCCGGAATCAGGCTGCCGCCGATGCCGAAACGGGTGCGACTTTCGTTGCCGCTGTAGTACGACTGATCGATGTAGCCATGGGTCTCGGCGGTGGGTGCCTTGCTGGTGATGTTGAGTACACCGGCCGAGGCGTTCTTGCCGAACAGCGTACCTTGCGGGCCGCGCAGCACTTCGACGCGCTCCAGATCCAGCAAGTCGAGAGTGGATTGCCCGGGACGCGCGTAGACCACGCCGTCGATCACCGTCGCCACGGTCGGCTCGACACCCGGCGAGGTGGAAATCGTGCCGACACCGCGCACGAACAACGAGGTGTCCTTGTTCGAAGCGCCAGTGCGGAAGTTCAGCGACGGCACTTGCTGGACGATGCTCGCCACGCCGTTGCGGTTGTCGCGCTCAAGTTGTTCGCCGTCGATCACCGACACTGCGACCGGCACTTTTTGCAGTGACTCTTCGCGGCGGGTCGCGGTGACTGTCACCGATTTGAGTGTTGGCTCCTGATCACTGCTCTCGGCAGCGAATGCGTTGGGCAACGGCAGCGCCGCCAACCCCGTGAATAACCAGCCGGCGGCGCGGATCGATTGCGCCAGTTTGTTTGTCGCCCCAGGAATGTTGTGCATGTTTGCCCGCTCGAAATTGGCCCTTAACCGCTGCCGTTCTGCGACGACAGCGCCTGAATCGGTGTCTTGGGCATTCGCTCGAGCGAGTAGCAGACAGCGCGCTTTGTTAGCGCTACCATCGACAGTATTGGCAAGCCGCACATAGAGCGTCAAATACTGAAAAATCACTTTTATATGCGATTTGGTTTTTAAGAAGGATCGAGCCTTGAGCGAAGAAAAACCCCGCAAACGTCGTGGCGCCGGGCGTGTAACGCTGAATGCCGTGGCGCGTGAGGCCGGGGTTTCGGCGATCACCGTGTCACGCTATTTCAACCAACCTGAGCAGGTTTCGCCCGAGCGTCGCGAGCGGATTGCGGCGGTGGTGGCCGAGTTGGGTTACGTGCCGAATCTGGTGGCCGGCGGGCTGGCCTCGGCGCGAGGGAAAATCGTCGGCATGGTGATCCCGAATATCTCCGGGCCGATCTTCGCCAATACCATTCAAGGCTTCAGCGATACGCTCAGTCGTTATGGCTATCAGCTGTTGCTGGCGTCGAGTTACTTCAGCACTGAACAAGAAGAAAACGCCGTGCGTGCGTTTCTCGGCTGGTCGCCAGCGGCGCTGGTGCTGACCAGTCACTTTCACAGTGCGGGCACGGAAAAGATGATCGCCGAGGCGGATGTTCCGGTGATCGAGACGTGGGATTACCAGCCGGAGCGTGAGCCGATGCAGATCGGTTTTTCGCATTTTGAAGTGGGCGTGAAGGCGGCAAAACATCTGCTGGGAAAAGGCTACCGACGCATTGCCTTCGTGCAAAACAGCGCTGCGGGCGACTTCAGCGCATTGGAACGCCGCGACGGTTACGCGGCGACCTTGCGCGAATCCGGCCTGGACCCTTGGATCTACGCCCCTGACGCCGATCGAGCGCCATTCGAGGCCGGCAAACAGGCGATGGATGCGCTGATGAATGCCTCACCGCGCCCCGACGCAATCATTTTCGCCAACGACAACCTCGCCGCCGGCGGCCTGCTCGCCGGGCAACGCGCAGGCCTCAAGATCCCCGAGGACTGCGCCGTCCTCGGTTTCGGCGATTACCCGTTCGCCGAGATGCTGCTACCTAGCCTGAGCACGATCAAACCGCCGGCGCTGGAGATCGGCGTACTGGCCGCAACACGCGTATTGGAAAGTCTTGGCGTGTTGCCGAGCGACGAAGTGCAACGTCTGAACCTGCTGCAGTGCCAAGTCATCGAACGCGAAAGTACCTGACTTCGCTATACCGACAGTTCGCGCAAGGCGGCCGCCGCGAGAAATCCGGAACGGGATCGATAGCGCTGGTCACGGCGGACTGTCTGGTCAATACGCTCAAGCAACTGCTCCGGCAGCGTGGCGTTAAAACGCACTGACTTGCCGAAATACGGGGTGATATCAAAATCGACCACGCCCCAGATCCCTCCCGCGTAATCCGGGTTATCGAGATGAGCATCAATGTCCCGCACTTGCGGTAACGGCGCGTTGTCGGCGACCAACCCCTCATAGTGAAGCGCCAATGCCTCCTGAGTATTTTCAAACGCCTCAGCGACCGTAGTGCCTGCGGAGAAACAACCCGGGACATCCGGGATGATCACTCCGTAGTCTGAGTCGACATCCTTGTGCAGAACGACAGGGAATTTCATATGAGTGAGTCCTTCCTCTGACAGGCCCATAAAACGGCCTTCGTTTCCAATAACGGGCCTCATTTCAAGGCCGCCTGTTTCAAAATGCTGTTGATCGTGCCCTTGGGCAGATCCGAATCAGGGTGCTTGATCGTCACCCTTCCTGGCTTGTGCGGATGCTTGTATTGGTGGTGGCTGCCTTTCACCGCCACGAGATACCAACCATCGTCTTCGATCATCCTGATCATTTCCCGACTGCGCATTTCCTTTGCCCTGTTCGACAGCTAGAGCCATTTACTCTAGAGGGCGCAGTAGCCTTTGATACACACGATACACACTAGGATAAATATTAGCTCACTGAACAATCGCTCGGTTATGGGGCAGATCAACGGCAGGCTTGGGCCAGCAAGAAAAACATGTCGCCGGCCAAACTCTCTGTAAGGGTCGCAAAATATGTCCAATAGAGATGTGGCGGGACTGGCTATGCTCTAAAGAACACCGAGGTGGCCCCTTCGCGAGCAGGCTCGCTCCCACAGGGATTTCCTGTGTACATGAAATCCCTGTGGGAGCGAGCCTGCTCGCGAAAGCGATCCTTCAGGCAATGCACCTCCACCAGGCAGAACCCGCCATGCACACCGCCATCATCATTTTCTTCGGCCTGGTCCTGCTCGCTCTGATGCTTTACATCGGCGAGCGCATCGGCTTCAGCCGCCAGACCATGGCCTACGGCTTCGCCGCCCTGTGGTTGGCGTTGACGGTGATCAATGGCGCGGTGGGCGTGGTGCATGCCGGCCAGTCCGTGGGTTCGGAAATAGCCATAGGCAGTGCGGTGTTCGGGGTGCCGGTGGCGGCGATGGTGTTGTTCATGGTGCTGAGCGCCGAATCCTGAGCGGACCCGGCGCTCAGGCGCCGATCAACGTACCAAGTGCAGGAACTGCATATGGCGTTCGTACTGATCGAGGATGTCGTTGATGATCTGTTCTTTGGTGTAGCCGACCAGATCGTAGTCCTGACTGCCCTCGCTCAAGTGCACTTCGGCGCGGTAGTAACGACGATTGTTGAGCTGCTTCGAGCCCATCCCGCCACGCGCGAACGACGGCGTGAAGTAGCCGCGCATCTGCACCTGATAGATGAACGGATGCGCATCACCATGGCCGATTTCGAGGCTGACGCTGTCATTCGCCGGATCCGGCTGGGTGACCACGTTGAGGCCTTTTTCAACGAACACCGCCGTCACTTCTTCAATTGCCGGGCGTACCGTGGTGTCCATGAAGCGGTACACCTCGTCACGCGACGGGAAGTGCACCGCCTGACTCAGCCGCTGACGCCAGCCGCCCGTACCGCGCCGTGAACCGGAGACCGGTGCCAGCGAGTGCAACTGCGCGATCTGCTTCTGCGACTCCAGATAGAACGCCTTGTGCAAGCCCCACATCATCAGCAGCAAGATCAACGAGAACGGCAACGAGGTCAGCACTACCGCTGATTTCAGCGCATCGATACTGCCGGAGAACAACAGCGCACTGGTGATCAACGCGGTCATTGCGCCCCAGAACACCCGCAGCCATTTCGGTCCGTCTTCGTCCGGATTACCGCCCTTGGCCGACAGCGTCGAGAGCACCACGGTGCCGGAATCGGCAGACGTGACGAAGAACACGAAGCTGATAAACACCGTCACAGCGATGACGGTTTTGCTCCATGGGTAGGTTTCCAGCAGCAGGTAAATGCTCATCGACGGATTGTCGATGGCCGACATGCCCAATGCACTCATGCCGTGATTGAGCACTTGATCCAGCGCGCTGTTGCCGAAAATCGACATCCACGCGAGGGTGAAACCGAGCGGAATCAGCAGCACGCCGAAAACGAATTCACGGATGGTCCGGCCACGGGAAATCCGTGCGATGAACAGGCCCACGAACGGCGACCATGCAATCCACCAGGCCCAGTAGAACACTGTCCAGCCACCAAGCCAGTCGCTCGGTTTGTCGTAGGCGTAGAGGTCGAAACTCTTCATCGGCAAGGCGCCGAGGTAGTCGCCAAGATTCTGGATCAAGGTGTTGAGCAGGTGCTGGGTAGGCCCGGCGAACAACACGAACAGCAGCAGCGCACAGGCCAGCAGCATGTTGATGTCGGACATCACCCGCACGCCTTTATCGACGCCGGAGACGGCAACGATGATCGCTGCGCCCATCATCAGCGTGATCAGGCCGACCTGAATCCACTGGGTGTGAGCGATGCCGAACAGGTAGTCGAGACCGGAGTTGAGGTGCAGCACACCAAAGCCCATGTCGGCGCCCAGACCGAACACCGTGGCGATGATGCCGAAGCCGTCCACTGCGTAACCGATCGGGCCGTTGATGCGTTTGCCGATCAGCGGATACAGCGCCGAACGCAGAGCCAGCGGCAGGTTGTGGCGGTAAGCGAAATACGCCAGCGCCATGCCGACGAAGGCAAACACGCCCCAGCCATGCAGGCCCCAGTGCAGAAACAGAATTTGCATCGCCTGACGTGCCGCGTCTGCCGTGCCCGCCTCGCCTTGCGGCGGTTGGAGCATGTGGGTCAGCGGTTCAGAGACGCAGAAGAAGAACAGCGTGATGCTGATCCCGGCGGCGAACAGCATGCCGGCCCATGACAAGTAACTGAATTCGGGCTCGTCGTGGTCGGCACCGAGTTTTATCTTGCCGTAGCCGGATAAGGCGGTGACCACCACGAAGACCAGATACAGGGTCATCGCGAGCATGTAGTACCAGCCGACCGTATTGGCCGCCCAGTTTTGCGCTTCCAGCAGCCAGGCGCCTGCCTGCTCCGGCATGGCGATGACAACGAGACCAAACAGCAGAATGACCGTCGCGGCGAAGTAGAACACCGGCGGATTCATGCGTACCAGACCGCTGGCGGGGGTAGACGATGCACTCATGAAACGTGCACCTCGAAGGGTTGAAACGTGGCTGAAATGATCGGACTCAGCAAAGGCAAGCCTCCTGTTGTGAGCGGGCAGCGAACCACCGGTTTAACTTGAATGAACGTTCAAGTTAAACATGGATAGGGTGGCAAGGACTAATCGTACGGCTAGGCGGTAGTTTTCCTACGCTAGCTCAAGGATGGGTATGACGCGGGTTTGAGGGTATTCGTTCACTGGAGAATTGGCTGATTGCCATTATCTTGATTTGGTCTGAAAATCATTCGCGAGCAGGCTCGCTCCCACATTTGAAACGCATTCCAGTGTGGGAGCGAGCCTGCTCGCGAAGAGGCCTGATGCCGCAACGCAATTTCAGAGCCTACTTCTGCGTCCCGTCATCATGCTGCAAATTGGCCTGAGTCAAATTGCACCCCGCCGGCACACTCCGCGTCAGCCACACATTGCCGCCAATGGTCGAACCCTTGCCAATGGTGATCCGCCCGAGAATCGTCGCCCCGGCATAAATCACCACGTCATCTTCAACGATCGGATGGCGCGGATGGCCCTTCTGCAACTGCCCGTCCTCATCCGCCGGGAAGCGCTTGGCACCCAAGGTCACGGCCTGATAAATCCGCACGCGCTCACCAATGATCGCGGTCTCGCCGATCACCACGCCCGTGCCGTGATCGATAAAGAAACTACGGCCGATCTGCGCACCCGGATGGATATCGATACCGGTCGCCGAATGGGCGATTTCCGCGCTGATACGCGCCAGCAACGGCAAACCGGCGCGATACAAATGGTGCGCGAGGCGATGGTGAATCACCGCAAGAATCCCCGGGTAGCACAGCAGCACTTCGTCGACACTGCGTGCCGCCGGATCACCGTGATAGGCCGCCAGCACATCGGTGTCGAGCAGCGTGCGCAGGCCCGGCAGTGCGAGGGCGAAATCCTGCACGATCTGAATCGCGCGTGCTTCGACTTCGGTGTCGGCCTGCGCAATATGGCGGGCGACGTAACGCAGCTCCAGGCGGGTCTGCGCCAGCAACGCATTCAGCGCGACATCGAGGGTGTGGCCGACGTAGAAATCTTCACTCTCTTCGCGCAGATCCACCGGGCCCAGACGCATCGGGAACAACGCGCCACACAAT
Organism: Pseudomonas sp. H1_D05; assembly: GCF_054682705.1. Classification (NCBI taxonomy): domain Bacteria; kingdom Pseudomonadati; phylum Pseudomonadota; class Gammaproteobacteria; order Pseudomonadales; family Pseudomonadaceae; genus Pseudomonas; species Pseudomonas sp. H1_D05. Next base: position 2,134,723 of record NZ_CP162825.1, on the reverse strand, counting down.
GCTTCAAGAATCTCCGCCATCGCTGCGCGGGACGGCAACTCGCGACCGCCCTGCTCGCCGGACGCCCGGCCGTTCTGTGCCCGCCACTGATCCCGCGCGCTGCGCAGTTGACTGACGATGGTCTGCAATTGCCAATGGCTGGAACGCTCGCTCACGGTAAAGACTCCTCACGGGCGGCCGGACTGTCTGGCCGCGTCAACGGCGCCTACTTTACGGCATGCTCGCGAAGGCGAATTAAGAACCGATAGTGCTGGGCTCAGTTCATTTGGCTATAAGCGATTCACGGTTGCCCCTGCAAAAGCGCGTGCCTATAGTCCTTTCATCTTCCTCCGCCAGTACGGACCCATGATCAAACAACAGCTGGACCGCTTTAACCGTCTCGACCTGCTCGGCCACCCGACGCCCCTGGAAAAACTCGAACGCCTGTCCACTTGGCTCGGCCGCGAGGTGTACATCAAGCGCGATGACCTGACGCCGCTGGCCATGGGCGGCAACAAATTGCGCAAACTCGAATACCTCGCTGCCGATGCCTTGGCGCAAGGTGCCGATACGCTAATTACCGCCGGTGCGCTGCAATCGAACCACGTTCGTCAAACCGCCGCACTCGCCGCCAAACTCGGTCTTGGCTGTGTGGCGCTGCTGGAAAATCCGCTGGGCACTGACGACAGCAATTACACCGGCAACGGCAACCGCCTGCTGCTGGATCTGTTCGATACCAAGGTCGAACTGGTCGACAACCTCGACAACGCCGACGAACAACTGACCGCCCTCGCCGCCCGCCTGCGCAGCAACGGCAAGAAGCCGTATCTGGTGCCAATTGGTGGCTCCAATGCGCTCGGTGCGTTGGGCTATGTGCGCGCCGGTCTGGAACTGGCCGAGCAGATCAACGACACCGGCCTGAATTTCGCCGCCGTGGTGTTGGCCTCGGGCAGTGCCGGGACGCACAGCGGTCTGGCATTGGCGTTGAGCGAAGTGCTGCCGCAATTGCCGGTGATTGGCGTGACGGTTTCGCGCAGTGAAGAAGATCAGCGGCCGAAGGTTCAGGGACTTGCCGAACGCACGGCGGCGCTGCTCGGCGTCGAACTGCCGGCCAGCTTCAAGGTCGAGTTGTGGGACGAATATTTCGGCCCGCGTTATGGCGAGCCGAATGCCGGGACGCTGGCGGCGCTGAAGCTGCTGGCGAGTCAGGAAGCGGTGTTGCTCGATCCGGTGTACACCGGCAAGGCCATGGCAGGTTTACTCGACGGGATTGGTCGTCAGCGCTTTGATGAAGGCCCGATCATCTTCCTGCATACCGGTGGGGCGCCGGCGTTGTTTGCCTACAAGGACTTCCTGTAACAGAAGATCAAAACGGCAGCTTCTACAAGTGATCTCATGCAGGAGCTGCCGCAGGCGGCGATCTTTTTCCACAGACAATACATATTCCAATAAAGAATAACATTTCAGATATTAAGTATTTTCAAGTCTAACACAGACATCTTATAGTCTCGCCGCAGGCGAATTTCGCGAGAGACGCATAAGCTGCTTTAAGGCAGGATAGCGCTGTCGTCCGAATCACCCATTCGCCAACTTTGCTTAAGCGTCTTCCATAAGAAAACACAGGGGCTTGTCATGAATTTTTCCGCACTACGTCGCAATCTGCTGGTGGGTTCGCTGGGGCTTGCGCTGAGCGCCGGCCTGATCGGCCAGGCAGTGGCCGGTGAACAGTTGCAACAGATCAAGGACAAAGGCGTTATCAACGTCGGCCTGGAAGGCACTTACCCACCGTTCAGCTTCGTTGATGCCGACGGCAAGCTGTCCGGTTTCGAAGTCGAACTCTCCGAAGCGCTGGCGCAAAAACTCGGCGTCAAAGCCAAGATTCAGCCAACCAAGTGGGACGGCATTCTCGCCGCGCTGGAATCCAAGCGTCTGGACGTTGTGGTCAATCAGGTGACCATCTCCGAAGAGCGCAAGAAGAAGTATGACTTCTCCGAGCCGTACACCGTTTCCGGCATTCAGGCGCTGGTGCTGAAGAGCAAGGAAGCCGCGTTGAACATCAAGACCGCCAATGACCTGTCCGGCAAGAAAGTCGGCGTAGGTCTGGGCACCAACTACGAACAATGGGTCCGCGCCAACGTGCCGGGCGCCGACGTCCGTACTTACGACGATGATCCGACCAAGTTCGCCGACCTGAACAACGGCCGCACCGACGCCATCCTGATCGATCGTCTGGCTGCACTTGAGTACGCCAAGAAAGCGCCAAAAACCGTCGCTGCCGGTGAAGCTTTCTCCCGTCAGGAATCCGGTATTGCCCTGCGTAAAGGCGAGCCTGAGTTGCTGGCTGCATTGAACAAGGCGCTCGACGAACTGCGTGCCGACGGCACCCTTGAGAAGCTGTCGAAAAAATACTTCAACGCAGACGTCACTAAATAATGGAAGCAGGTTTTCAGTTCGGACTGGACTTCCCGCAGTTGAGCCAGCAAATCGCCGAAACCACACAGCTGTTGGTGGACTCCGCGCCCTTCCTGTTCAAGGGCGCGTATTTCACGGTCATCCTCAGCCTAGGCGGGATGTTCTTCGGGCTGCTGCTGGGCTTCGGCCTGGCATTGATGCGCCTGTCGCGCTTCAAATCGGTCAGCTGGCTGGCCCGCGTCTACGTGTCGTTCTTCCGCGGTACGCCGTTACTGGTGCAGCTGTTCGTGATCTATTACGGCTTCCCGCAACTGGGAATAGAGCTTGATCCACTGCCAGCGGCACTGATCGGCTTTTCGCTGAACATGGCCGCGTACGCCTGTGAAATCCTCCGTGCCGCGATCGGTTCGATCGAGCGCGGCCAGTGGGAAGCCGCTGCGAGCATCGGCATGACCCGCGCGCAAACCCTGCGCCGGGCCATCCTGCCGCAAGCGATGCGCACGGCGTTGCCACCGCTGGGCAACAGCTTCATTTCACTGGTCAAGGACACGGCACTGGCCGCCACCATTCAGGTGCCGGAGCTGTTCCGTCAGGCACAGTTGATAACCGCCCGGACTTTCGAAGTCTTCACCATGTATCTTGCCGCCGCGCTGATCTACTGGATTCTGGCCACGGTGCTTTCGCACTTCCAGAACAAGCTGGAAGAGCGGGTCAATCGGCACGACCAGGAGTCCTGACCCCATGATTGTCGTGGAAAAACTGACCAAGCAATTCAAGGGTCAGGTCGTGCTCAACGGCATCGACCTCGAGGTCAAGGAAGGCGAAGTCGTCGCGATCATCGGCCCCAGCGGGTCGGGGAAAACGACGTTCCTGCGCTGCCTGAACTTCCTTGAACAACCCACCAGTGGCCGGATCAAGGTCGGCGATATCGAAATCGATACCAGCCGCCCGCTGAACCAGCAGCAAAGTCTCGTGCGCAACCTGCGCCAGCATGTGGGCTTCGTGTTCCAGAACTTCAACCTGTTCCCCCATCGCACCGCACTGGAAAACGTCATCGAAGGCCCGATCGTGGTCAAGAAGATGCCGCGCGACGAGGCAATTGCGTTGGGCAAAAAGCTGATGGCCAAGGTCGGACTCGCCGGTAAGGAAGACGCTTATCCGCGTCGTCTTTCGGGTGGTCAGCAACAGCGCGTAGCGATTGCCCGGGCGCTGGCGATGGAACCGGAAGTGATTCTGTTCGACGAGCCGACTTCGGCGCTTGACCCGGAACTGGTCGGCGAAGTGCTGGCGACGATTCGTGGCCTGGCTGAAGAAAAACGCACCATGGTGATCGTCACCCACGAGATGGGTTTTGCTCGTGACGTGGCCAACCGTGTGGTGTTTTTCGATAAAGGTGTGATCGTCGAACAAGGTGAAGCGAAGGCATTGTTTGCCAACCCGAAAGAAGAACGTACTAAACAGTTTCTCAGCAAGTTTCTGAATCACGCCTGAGAACTTTTATTGCATCACCGACAACTTCCACGGATGGAAGTCCCCTTTATAAAACATCTAGCTGCTTCAGTCCCTCTCAAACAAAACATATCCCTAACAGTACATATATATGTTCTGCAACAGATAACACCCGCCTCCTTCCATGCCACATCAAATGATAGTGCTCAAATAAATCCGCGCATAAAACGCCGGGAAAGCCCTGTGCCTCGTGGTTAATTTCGCCTGACCACCTAGGCATATGGCCGCAATGGCGTAGGAAACTTCTGATTAATTCGTAATTCACGGATTAACTAATATCGTCTATTGACACCCCATCCCGCAGACTCTTATCTAGTCGGCAACCGGCATCAACTAGTTCAACCACCCCGTCTTCAACTTGAATAAAAGCCCAAAGCTTTATTGCCAGTTTATTCACGCTTTTTGTTCTTTCAGAAACGGACTTCGCTGCAAGGCTTCAAGGAGAGAAATCGATGACCCGCACTTCGCACACCCCCGAACTGGCAGCGCCGACCCTCGCGCCAGCGCAAAAAACCGGCATCAATCTGGCTGCCGCCGCACACCTCTTGATCGAGGTGTCGCCCTACCCTGATATGGACAGCGGCGATCTCATCGAGCTGTTCTGGAACAAATGCTATGTCGCTTCCAAAGTGCTGACGGCGGATGACGTCGGCACAACCGTCAGCCTGCGAGTGCCGGAAAGTTTCATCGCCAACGGCACCGCGCGCATCCACTACCGGGTGATGCAGGTCGGTCAGGGGCCGGCGTTTTCGGCGGCGACGCGCGTACAGGTCAAACTGGACTGCCCCGGCGGGCAACCCACGGCGCTGAGCGCAGACGAAAATCAGCAACTGGCCCCGGTGACCATCCCCGACGCCATACGCCGTCAGGGCGTCAATCCGAACCAGATCAAACGCGGTGTGCCGCTGACCATCGAGCCGTATCTGAACATGGCCGAGGATGACGCGATCACCTTGCGCTGGGGTGACGTGCGCATGGATCTGGCACCGGTCACCGCCGCAGATATCGGCTTGCCGATTCGAGTCTGGGTACCGCCGTCGGTGATCGTCGAAGCAGGCGAGGATCTGCGCCTGGACGTGACGTATTGCATTCTCGATCGGGTCGGCAACAACTCCCGCTGGGCACCGCCCCGCACCTTGAAAATCGGCTGCGCAAATCCTTATCTGAAAGTCCCGCTCAGGCCCGAACTCAAAGCCGCCGAATCCCGCAAGCCCTGAACACAATGCCCCTGTGGCGAGAGAGCAAGCGCCCTCGCCACCGGATCATTCCAGCCGCAAAAAAATTCTTAACCAACCCGACCATCACCTCTTCTATGCATATTCCTAAAAGTTAGTTTATTTAATATTTATACACGTTTAGGGTATATAAACCGGACCACCGGACATTCATTCGTTCGCCGCACTTTTGCGGCGTTTTTCATGAGATGTGAGGTAGGTAGTATGGTCCGGAACACAATCACCCCAGTGCAGATCGCCAGGGCATTGCGTGCAGCCAAGGAGCGGCACTGATGTCCAGTCTGGCAAATGCAAACGTCCAGTCTGATCTGGACATCGCCCCGTTGTTGTTGCCTGCGCAGGTCTTGCGCAACGACGCCCAAGCCATCGAGGCCGCCCATGAACTGGCGCAAGTCGCCCGCGTGCAGGCGGCCAAACGCGACCGTCAGCGCAAGCTGCCGTGGTCGGAAATCGAACAGTTCACCCGCAGCGGATTAGGCAGCATCGCCATCCCGCGCGAATACGGTGGCCCGCAGGTTTCATTCGTCACTCTGGCCGAAGTGTTCGCGATCATCTCCGCGGCCGACCCGGCGTTGGGGCAGATCCCGCAGAACCAGTTCGGCATCATCAATCTGGTACTCGGCAGCGCCACCGAAGCGCAGAAACAACAGCTATTCCAGAGCGTTCTGGAAGGCTGGCGCATCGGCAACGCCGGTCCTGAGCGCGGCACCAAAAACACCTTGGAACTGAAAGCGCGGATCACCGCTGATGGCGATGATTTCGTGATCAATGGCCAGAAGTTTTACTCCACCGGCGCGCTGTTTGCGCATTGGGTCGCGGTCAAGGCGCTCAACGATGACGGCAAGCAAGTGCTGGCCTTCGTTCGTCGCGGCACACCGGGTTTGCGCATCGTTGATGACTGGTCGGGCTTCGGTCAGCGCACCACCGCCAGCGGTACGATTCTGCTGAACAACGTGCGCGTCGAGTCGAGCCTGGTGGTCGACAACTGGAAGATCAACGAAACCCCGAACACCCAAGGCGCGGTGTCGCAGCTGATTCAAGCCGCGATCGACGCCGGCATCGCCCGTGGCGCCATTGATGACGCCATTGAGTTCATCAAAACCCGCGCACGGCCGTGGATCGACGCCAAGGTTGATCGCGCCAGCGATGATCTTTATGTGATCGCCGATATCGGCAAACTGAAAATCGAACTGCACGCCGCCGAAGCGCTGCTGCGCAAGGCCGGGCAGGTTCTCGATCAAGTACACGCTGCGCCGCTCACTGCCGAATCTGCCGCCCGCGCTTCGATCGCCGTGGCCGAAGCGAAAGTGCTGACCACCGAGATTTCCTTGCTCGCCAGCGAAAAGCTTTTCGAACTGGCCGGCAGCCGCGCCACCCTCGCCGAATTCAACCTCGACCGCCACTGGCGCAACGCCCGCGTGCACACCCTGCATGACCCGGTGCGCTGGAAATATCACGTGGTCGGCGCCTATCGCCTCAACGGCACTTTGCCTGCTCGCCATTCCTGGATCTGAGACGACCAGACATCTGGAGAAACCTATGACTTTTTCCCATCACGTCGCGGTCATCACCAGCGATGAGCAAGCCCTGATCGTCGCCAGCGACCTGGCCGAAGATTTCAAACGCGACAGCGCCCTGCGTGACCGTGAACGTCGCTTGCCATTACCGGAACTCGACGTGTTTTCCCGCTCGGGTCTGTGGGGCATCAGCGTACCCAAGGAATACGGCGGCGCTGGCGTGTCCAACGTAACTCTGGCCCAAGTCATTGCCCTGATCGCTCAGGCTGACGGCTCGCTTGGGCAGATTCCGCAGAACCATTTCTACGCACTGGAAGTGCTGCGCGTAAACGGCAGCCACGCGCAAAAACAACGGCTGTACGCCGAAGTGCTCGCTGGCCAACGCTTCGGCAATGCCTTGGCAGAACTGGGCACCAAAACGGCCCACGATCGCGTCACCAGTCTCAAACGCGACGGTGACGGCTATCGCATCAACGGCCGCAAGTTCTATGCGACCGGCGCGATTTACGCACAGCGCATTCCCACTTCTGTGGTGGATGAAAACGGTGTACAGCAACTGGCCTTCGTCCCCCGCGACAGCAAAGGCCTGACCGTGATCGACGACTGGAGCGGCTTCGGCCAGCGCACCACCGGCAGCGGTTCGGTGGTGTTCGAAGACGTGTACGTCGCGGCTGAAGACGTGTTGCCATTTCAAAGCGCCTTTGAACGTCCAACCACCGTCGGCCCGCTGGCGCAGATCCTTCACGCCGCCATCGACACCGGCATCGCCCGCGCCGCTTACGAAGACGCCCTGCACTTTGTGCGCAGCAAGACGCGGCCGTGGATCGACTCCGGCAACGACAAAGCCACTGAAGATCCATTGACGCTGAAAAGCTTCGGCCACTTGAGCATTCGCCTGCACGCTACCGAAGCCTTGCTCGAACGTGCCGGCGAATTCCTCGACGCTGCGCAAGCCGAGACCCGTGCAGAAACCGTCGCTGCCGCTTCGATTGCCGTCGCCGAAGCACGGGCGATCAGCACTGAAATCTCTTTGGCCGCCGGCAGCACGCTATTCGAACTGGCCGGCAGCCAGGCGACCCTGATCGAACACGGCCTCGACCGCCACTGGCGCAACGCCCGCGTGCACACCTTGCACGACCCGGTGCGCTGGAAATACCACGCGGTGGGCAACTACTACCTCAACGATGAAAACCCTCCATTGCGAGGGACGATCTGATGAGCGCCGTGAAAAAGAAGATCCTGCTCAATGCGTTCAACATGAACTGCATCGGCCACATCAACCATGGCCTGTGGACGCATCCGCGCGACACCTCGACGCGCTACAACACCATTGAATACTGGACCGAACTGGCGCGACTGCTGGAGCGTGGACTGTTCGACGGGTTGTTTATCGCTGACATCGTCGGCGTGTATGACGTCTATCAGAACTCCGTGGACGTGACGTTGAAAGAGTCGATCCAGTTGCCGGTCAACGATCCGTTATTGCTGGTTTCAGCGATGGCTGCCGTGACCAAAAACCTCGGTTTCGGCCTGACCGCCAACCTCACCTACGAACCGCCGTATCTGTTCGCCCGGCGCATGTCGACGCTCGATCATTTGAGCCGTGGTCGAGTGGGCTGGAACATTGTTACCGGCTATCTCGACAGCGCCGCGAAAGCCATGGGACTGAGCGAGCAGGTCGAGCATGACCGTCGTTATGACCAGGCCGACGAGTACCTGGAGGTGCTCTACAAACTCTGGGAAGGCAGTTGGGAAAACGGCGCGGTACTGAATAACCGTGAGCAGCGGATCTACGCCAACCCGGAAAAAGTGCACAAGGTCGAGCACAAGGGCGAGTTCTATCAGGTCGAGGGTTATCACCTCTGCGAACCTTCGCCACAACGCACACCAGTGCTGTTTCAGGCCGGCAGTTCTGAGCGCGGTTTGCTGTTCGCCGGGCGTCACGCCGAGTGCGTATTCATCAGCGGTCAGAACAAGCCATCGACCAAGGTTCAGGTCGACAAGGTTCGCGCCAGCGCCGTGGAAGCCGGGCGTAATCCTGAAGACATCAAGGTGTTCATGGGCCTTAACGTGATTGTCGGCGAGACCGAAGAAGCCGCGTGGGCCAAGCACGCCGAGTATCTGAGCTACGCCAGCGCCGAAGCCGGCGTGGCGCATTTTTCCGCCTCCACCGGCATCGACTTTTCCCAATACGAGATCGACGAACCGATCCAGTACGTGAAGAGCAACGCCATTCAGTCGGCCACCAAGAACCTGCAGAACAACGACTGGACCCGGCGCAAATTGCTCGACCAGCACGCCCTCGGTGGCCGCTACATCACCGTGGTCGGTTCGGCTGAGCAAGTGGCGGATGAGCTGGAATCGTGGATCGCCGAGACCGGCCTGGATGGGTTCAACCTGACCCGCATTGTCACGCCGGAAAGCTATGTCGATTTCATTGAGATGGTAATTCCGGAGTTACAACGGCGCGGGTCGTACAAGACCGCGTACGACAGTGGCAGCTTGCGCGAGAAGCTGTTTCACGGCGCGGCGCAGCTACCGGAGCAACACACCGGCTCTTCGTACCGGCATTAAAAGCTTCGCGAGCAAGCTCGCTCCCACATTTGGAATGCATTTCCCTGTGGGAGCGAGCTTGCTCGCGAAGAGGCCCGACCAGACACCACAAATCTTATGCACTGACTGGAAAAACCATCATGACCCAGAAAATCCTGTCCCACCCAGTCAAAGCACTGGCCCTGGCCTTCGGCCTGTTCAGCTCGGCGCTGTTCGCCGCCGACGCCCCACTGAAAATCGGCACCACCGCCGCCTTCGCCATTCCGCTGGAAGCTGCCGTCGAAGAGGCCTCCAGACAAGGCCTGAAAGTCGAACTTGTGGAGTTCACCGACTGGATCGCGCCTAACGTCAGCCTCGCCGCCGGCGACATCGACGTGAACTACTTCCAGCACATTCCGTTCCTCGAAAACGCCAAAGCCGCCTCGGGTTTTGATCTGGTGCCGTTCGCCCCGGGGATCATCAACAACGTCGGTCTCTACTCGAAAAAATACAAAAGCTTCGATGAGTTGCCCGAAGGCGCCAGCGTCGCCATCGCCAACGACCCGATCAACAGCGGCCGTGGTTTGCAATTGCTGGCCAAGGCCGGTTTGATCACGCTGAAGCCGGGCGTCGGCTACAAGGCTACTGAAGACGATATCGTCGCCAACCCGAAGAAAATCAAAATCCTCCAAGTCGAAGCCGTGCAATTGGTACGCGCCTATGACGACGCCGATCTGGTCCAGGGCTACCCGGCCTACATTCGTCTGGCGAAGACTTTCGATGCCGGTTCGGCGCTGCTGTTCGACGGCCTCGACCACAAGGAATACGTGATCCAGTTCGTCATCCAGCCGAAAAGCAAAACCGACCCGCGCCTGATCAAATTCGTCGACATTTACCAGCATTCGCCGGTTGTTCGCGCGGCGCTGGATAAAGCCCACGGCAAGCTCTATCAAGCCGGTTGGGAAAGCTGAGCATGACGGCCGCGATCCAACGGCGACTGGAGATTCCAGAGCCACACCATGCTGAAAAAACCGAGCTGCACCCTGAGCTGAATCGCGCCCACGTACGCTTCATCGGTCTGGGCAAAACCTACAACGGCCGGCAAGGCCCGGTCGCGGCTTTGCAGGGCATTGATCTGGCGATCCAGCGCGGTGAAGTGTTCGGCATCATCGGCCGTAGCGGCGCCGGCAAGTCGTCGCTGATTCGGACGATCAATCGTTTGGAACAGCCGACGTCCGGGCGCGTGCTGATCGATCAGGTCGACATCGGCGAATTCGATGAAGACCGTCTCGTTGCTTTGCGCCGGCGCATCGGCATGATCTTCCAGCACTTCAATCTGATGTCGGCCAAGACCGTTTGGCAGAACGTCGAATTGCCGCTGAAAGTCGCGGGCGTGCCAAAAGAGCAGCGCGACAAAAAAGTCCGCGAATTGCTCGAACTGGTCGGTCTGCAAAGCAAGCACAAGGCTTATCCGGCGCAGCTTTCCGGTGGGCAGAAACAGCGTGTCGGCATCGCCCGTGCGCTGGTGCACGACCCGGATATTTTGCTCTGCGACGAAGCGACTTCAGCCCTTGATCCGGAAACCACGCAGTCGATCCTCGGCCTGCTGCGCGAGATCAACCAACGCCTGGGCCTGACCATCGTATTGATTACCCATGAGATGGCTGTGATTCGCGAAATCTGCGACCGCGTTGTCGTGCTTGAGCACGGGCGGGTGGTCGAGCAAGGCCCGGTCTGGGAAGTGTTCGGCAATCCGCAGCACGAGGTCAGCCAGACCATGCTCGCGCCGCTGCAACACGCGTTGCCGGAAGAACTGCAGAGTCGTTTGCAGGCTCAAGCGCCGTCCTCCGATGCCGCTGTGGTGCTGCGTTTGCAGTTCACCGGCAGCGCCAGTGACGAGCCGGATCTGGCGGCACTGTTCGCGGCATTGGGTGGCCGGGTGAAGCTGCTTCAGGGCGGCGTCGAACGGATTCAGGGGCATGCGCTGGGGCAACTATTGCTAGCGGTGAGCGGCTCTTCGTTCAGCGCCGAGCAACTGCGCGAGCGCGCCACGCCTTGGGCGCAACGGGTGGAGGTATTGGGTTATGTGGTTTGATCGCTTGTTGCAGGGTTTTATCGACACGTTTCTGATGGTCGGCGTGTCGTCGCTGATCGCCTTGCTGGTGGGGATTCCCATGGCGGTGATCCTGGTCACCAGCGACAAGGGCGGCATCTACGAGGCGCCGGTGCTGAATCGTGCCTTGGGCGCGTTCGTGAACCTGTTCCGCTCGATCCCGTTTCTGATTCTGATGGTCGCGCTGATTCCGTTTACCCGGTTGATTGTCGGCACCACGTACGGAGTGTGGGCGGCCGTGGTGCCGCTGACGATTGCGGCGACGCCGTTTTTTGCGCGGATTGCCGAAGTGAGCCTGCGTGAGGTCGATCATGGTTTGATCGAAGCCGCGCAGGCGATGGGTTGCCGACGTTGGCACATTGTCTGGCATGTGCTATTGCCCGAGGCGCTGCCGGGGATTGTCGGCGGGTTCACGATTACGCTGGTGACGATGATCAACTCCTCGGCCATGGCCGGGGCGATTGGTGCCGGTGGCTTGGGGGATATCGCTTATCGCTACGGCTATCAGCGCTTTGACAGCCAGATCATGTTGACGGTGATTGTGTTGCTGGTGGCGTTGGTCGCGGTGATTCAGTTGGGTGGGGATCGCTTGGCGCGGGGGTTGAACAAGCGCTGAGTCTGGCCGAGCTCATGCGGCGCCTTCACAACCGTTATCGCGAGCAGGCTTCCCACATTTGGAATGCGTTCCACTGTGGGAGCGAGCCTGCTCGCGAATGGCTGCGCAGCAGCCCCGAACCCGATGGCGTATATTCGGCAAATCTCCTTTGCCCGTGCAGCCCTCGACCATGAAGCAGACCCCCACCGATCTCGAACAGATCACCGCCACCACCCTCGGCCATTACAACTCAGTGGCCGAAGACTTCCGCGAAGGCACCCGCGATCACGATGTCAGCCAGAACATCGATGCGTTGCTGCGGCATATTCAGGGCACGGCGCCATTCACGATTCTGGATTTTGGCTGCGGCCCAGGGCGGGATCTGCAAACGTTTACGCGCATGGGGCATGTCGCTGTAGGGCTCGACGGCTCTCAAGAGTTTGCGCGAATGGCCCGTGAAGACAGTGGCTGCGAGGTGCTGCAACAGGACTTTCTGAAGCTGGATCTGCCGGCCGAACGCTTCGACGGCATCTTCGCCAACGCGGTGTTGTTTCATGTGCCTTTGCAGGAATTGCCACGGGTGCTCAAGCAATTGCATGGCGCCCTGAAGCCCGGTGGTGTGCTCTTCAGCTCGAATCCACGCGGGGATAACCGTGAGGGCTGGAACGGGCCGCGCTATGGCTCGTATCACGATCTTGAGGCGTGGCAGGAGTTGCTGACGGCGGCAGGGTTTGTCGAGCTTGAGCATTACTATCGGCCGGCCGGGCTGCCGCGTGAGCAGCAGCCTTGGTTGGCCAGCGTTTGGCGTAAGGCTTGAGTCGAGTCAGAGACAAGTCCCTCACCCCCAGCCCTCTCCCAGAGCAGATTGGGGGAGATTGTAGAAGTACACCGACTTGATCGAACTTCGCTGAACCCATAATCGACCCGATCCTTCAGGTCGATGGATAGCGTCAGACACCTCGGTCAGTCCCCTCTCCCCCCGGGAGAGAGTTAGGGTGAGGGTCGTTGTTGACTTGATCCTTCTTCGGCTCGCGAATCTTGTACCAGGCCACATACAGCGCCGGCAGGAACAGCAGCGTCAGCAACGTCGCCACCACAATCCCGCCAATCATTGCGTAAGCCATCGGTCCCCAGAACACTTCCCGGGCAATCGGGATCATGCCCATGCTCGCCGCTGCCGCGGTCAACAGGATCGGCCGGCGCCGGTGCTCGGTCGCTTCCACCACCGCATCCCACGGCGCATAGCCTTTCTGCTCGAACTCATCGATCTGCGTCACGAGGATCACCGAGTTACGGATGATGATGCCGATCAGCGCGAGAATCCCCAGGATCGCCACGAAGCCCATCGGCGTGCCGGTCGGCACCAGCGCCAGCACTACGCCGATCAGCCCCAGCGGCGCGACACTGGCGACGAGGAACATCTTCTGCACGCTGTGCAACTGGATCATCAGGAAGGTCGCCATCAAAAACAGCATCAACGGCAAAACCTTGGCAATCGGCCCTTGGGCCTTGCCGCTTTCCTCGACCGTACCGCCGGTGGCGACCTTGTAGCCCACTGGCAGTTTGTCAGCGAAGGCATCAATCGACGGCTTGAGCAGTTTCACCAGATCGGTCGGCTGGATCTCGTCGCGCACCGAGGCCTTGATGGTGATGGTCGGCAAGCGGTCACGACGCCACACCAGCGGCTGCTCCAGTTCATAACGCACGGTGGCGAACGCCAGCAGCGGGATCGACGTGCCGTTGGGCGTAACGATCTGCAGATTCTGCAGGGTTTCCGGCGTACCGCGCTCCGAATTCACCGCCCGGCCGACCACATTGATCAGGTAGATGTCGTCGTTGACCTGGGTCAGCGGCGCGCCGCTGACGATGCTGTTCATCAGGTTCGCGACGTCTTCGGAGGACAACCCGAGCTGCCGCGCCTTGTCCTGGGCGATGTCGATGCGCAGGACTTTGCCCGGCTCGTTCCAGTCGTAAATGATCTCGCCGATGTGCGGGTTCTTGTCCAGTTCGGTGGCCAGGTCGATGGCGTGCTTGCGCACCTGATCGATGTCCTTGCCACTGACCCGGTACTGGATCGGACGCCCCACCGGCGGGCCCATTTCCAGCGCCTGGACGTAACTGCCGATGCCGACGAAGTCTTTGTGCAAGCGCTCACGCAGGCGTTGGCTCAGGGCCTCGCGGGCTTCGAAGTCTTTGCTGACAATCACCAGTTGTGCGTAGTACGGGTTTTGCAATTGCTGGTCGAGCGGCAGGTAGAAACGGATCGCGCCCTGACCGATGTAGGTGCTCCAACGCACAATGTCCGCGTCGCCTTTGAGGGTTTCTTCCAGCTTGTCGACGGCTTTGCGGGTTTCGTCGATCGAGGCGTTTTGCGGCAGGTTCAGGTCGACGAGAATTTCCGGCCGGTCCGAGGAAGGGAAGAACTGGTTCTGCACAAAGCGCATGCAAAACACTGCCAGCACGAACAGCAGCACGGTAATGCCGATGGCCCACCAGCGATTGCGCATCGCCCACAGCAGACCGCCATTGAACGCACGCCCGACGCGGCCCGGCTCGGCTTCATGGGGTTTCACGTTGGCGCTGAGAATGTGCACGCCGATCACCGGAGCGAAGAACACCGCCACCACCCATGACACCAGCATCGCCACGGCGATCACCGCGAACAGGGTGAAGGTGTACTCACCGGCGGAGCTGGCATTGAGGCCGATGGGCACGAAACCCGCGACGGTCACCAGCGTGCCGGTGAGCATCGGGAACGCCGTCGAGGTGTAGGCGAACGTCGCGGCCTGCTCGCGGGTCTCGCCCATTTCCAGGCGCGTGACCATCATCTCCACGGTAATCATCGCATCGTCGACCAACAGACCGAGGGCGATGATCAAGGCACCGAGCGAAATCCGCTGCATGGTGATGCCACTGTATTCCATGAATACGAACACCATCGCCAGCACCAGCGGAATCGAGCACGCCACCACCAGGCCGGCGCGCACGCCGAGGCTGATGAAGCTGACCACCAGCACGATGATCACCGCCTCGAACAGGGCACTGGTAAAGCCACCGACCGCTTCTTCCACCACCACCGCCTGATCGGACACGGTGTGCACACCCACGCCAACCGGCAAGTCTGCGGTCAGTTCATCGATGCGTTGGTGCAACGCCTTGCCGAACTCCTGAACGTTGCCGCCCTTCTGCATGGCAATCGCCAGACCGATGGCCGGTTTGCCGTCGAAGCGGAATTCCGGGGTAGCCGGATCGGTGTAACCGCGAGTGATGTCGGCGATGTCAGCCAAGCGATAGAAACGGTCGTTGAGCTTGAGATTGACCTCGGCCAGATCTTTCTCCGAGGCGAACTGCCCCGAAGTGCGCACGGAAATCCGCTCAGGGCCGGCCTCGATCACACCGGCCGGGGTCACGGCGTTCTGCGATTGCAGGCTCTGCACAACCTGACGCTGATCGATACCCAACGCCGCCAGTTTACGGGTGGAGAAGTTCAGATAAATCACTTCGTCCTGCTGGCCGATCATTTCGATCTTGCCCAGCCCCGGTACATTGCGGATCTCGGCCCGCGCCTGTTCTACGTAATCGCGCAACTGGCGCATGGTCAGGCCGTCGGCGGTGAAGGCGTAGACCGAGCCGAACACATCACCGAACTCGTCGTTGAACCCGGGCCCCTGAATACCTTTGGGGAACTGCCCGCGAATGTCGTCGATCTTCTTGCGCACCTGGTACCAGATTTCCGGGATGTCCTTGGCGCTGGTGGTGTCGCGCAGGTACACGTAAACCGTCGATTCGCCGGGGCGCGTGTAACTTTTCACGTAGTCGAGGGAGTCGAGTTCTTCGAGTTTTTTCTCGATGCGGTCGGTGACCTGTGCGAGGGTTTCTTCCTGGGTCGCGCCCGGCCATTTGGTCTGGATCACCATGGTCTTGATGGTGAACGACGGATCTTCTTCGCGGCCCAGATTGAAGTACGAGAACACGCCCATCAGCAACGCGACGAACATCAGGTACCAGACGAATGACTGATGCTTGAGGGCCCATTCGGAGAGGTTGAAAGAGCCTTTCATTGACTGTCCTCGTCAAGTTTTACCGATTGTCCGGGTTTGAGGCTGTTGACGCCGGCGCTGACCACGCGCTCGCCATTCTTCACGCCGCCCGCGAGCACTACGCTGCTGTCGGTGCGGCTGATCACGCTGACGTCGCGGGGGCTGACGGTTTTGCTCTGGGTGTCGATGACCCAGATCCGTGGTTTGCCGTCGACTTCCTGCAAAGCGGTAGCCGGCAATTCGATGCGCGGTTTGATCGCCGAACTGAGGGTCACGCTGATCGCCGTGCCGAGGCGGAAACCGTCCGGTGTCTCGGCCAGTGTCAGGCGTGCCCGACGAGTACGCGTGGCGCTTTGCGCCTGCGGTTCGATCTCGCGAAGGGTTGCCGTGGTGTTGATGCTCGGGTCGAGTTGCCCGGCCACCAGAAACACCACGTCGGAAGGAATCTGATCGACCAGGGTGTCGGGCAGATCGATCACCGCTTCCTTGATGTCCGGTTGCGCCAGAGTCACGACCTGCTGGCCCGCCGTCACCACTTGCCCGGCTTCGGCGTTCCACGCGGTGACCACGGCTTTATGGTCGGAACGCAGTTCGGTGTAGCCAAGCTGGTCCTTGCTTTGATTGACCGCCGCCCGTGCCTGGTCCAGCGAGGCCTGGGTGGTTTTCAAGTCCGTGGTGGCGATGTCCAGTTGTGCCTGCGCCCCTACGCCACGATCGAACAGCGCCTGCTGACGGCGGGCATTGGCCTGGGCATTGATCAGTTGCGCCTGAACCCTGGCCAGGTCGCCTTGAGCCGAACGCAATTGGTTCTGCTGATCAGACGGATCGAGGGTGGCGAGCAGCGTGCCCTTTTGCACTTCGGTTCCGACATCGACGTTGCGGCTGGCGATGCGGCCACCGACGCGGAAACCAGTGTTGCTTTCATAACGCGCCTGGATGCTGCCGGCGAAACGCCCGAGGCTTTCCTCGCTCAACGCTTGAACCTTGACCGATAGCACCGGACGTACCGGCTCCGGAGGTGGCTCGCTTTTCGAGCAGGCCGCCAGCAACACACCCACGGATAACAGCCCCAGACGCTTCATGGCTGTGCTCCCGGTTGCAGACCCTTGTAGGTGTTTTCAGCGATTTCGACTTTCATGCCGGGATGCAATAACTGTCCTCCGGCGACAATGACTTTCTCCCCGCCCTTGAGGCCTTCGCTGATGATGACCTTGCCGATCAGGTAGCGGCCGACGGTCACGTTGTGCAACTGCGCTTCACCTTTATCGTCGACCATCCACACCGCCGGATCACTGATGTTTTTAGTCAGCGCCGACCATGGCAATTCGACTGCCGACTTGCCGCTGCCCTTGGCGGTGGCGCTGACCACCGAGCCCAGCTGCATCCCTTGTGGCAGGCTGTCGAGGCTGACTTTGACTTGCACCGTGCCGGACTGCGCCGACACCGCCGGGGTGATTTCACGCACCGTGCCGGTGGTTTTGATGGCAGGGTTATCGAGCAGACTGACGACGATCGAGGGATCCGCAGGACGCTCGGCCAGCAGTGATTCGTAGACATTGAACACCGCGTCACGGTCGCCATCGCGGGCCAACGAAAAAATCGGTGCCGTGGCCTGTACCACCTGGCCGACTTCGGCCTGACGCTCAGTGATCACGCCCGGGGCGTCGGCGATCAGTGCGGTGTAGCTGAGCTGATCTTTAGCGTTGGCCAATTGCGCCTGCGCCGCGCTCAAGGCGCTCTGGCTGCTGCGCAACGCGGCTTGGGCGGAATCGTATTCGCTCTGGCTGGTGTAACCCTTGGGCAGGAGTTTTTGCTGGCGCACGAAAGCGGCCGCGCTCTGTTTCACCCGGGCTTGTTCAGCGACGACCTGGGCTTGAGCCGAGTCGACGTTGGTCTGCAAATCCTTGGGGTCGAGTTTGGCCAGCACTTGCTTGGCCGTGACCCGGTCACCGACGTCAACCATACGCTGGATGATCTTGCCGCCGACGCGGAACGACAATTCGGTCTGCACGCGCGCCTGCACGTCACCGGTCAACGTCACCGACGCGGCGTAATCCGTGGGTTTCACTTCCTGTACAAAGACCCTGGGCAGGTATTCCTCAGGGGCTTTTTTCTCGCCGCAGGCGGTCAGCAAAGTGAGCAGACTCAGCATGACCGCTGTTTTCAAACCGGGACTCGCCATGCAGACTCCTTCCTGTGTACGAACGTGCAAGTGACGATACGACTGTGAGCTTAGAACAGGGTTCAACGTTCGCCCGTTCGATCCCCATATTTCCCTGCAGGAGCTACCGAAGGCTGCGATCTTCTGAAAACAACGTCAAAAAATCGCAGCCTGCGGCAGCTCCTGCAATGGGCGCCTCAAGAGAAGGAATTCCATGCTCAATACTCTCGCGGTGGCCAATTACCGCTCGATCAACAAACTGGTGATCCCGCTCGGCCGGCTGAACCTGATCACCGGGCCCAACGGCAGCGGTAAGTCCAATCTCTACCGGGCCTTGCGCCTGCTAGCGGAAACCGCTCAGGGCGGGGTGGTCAATGCGCTGGCCCGTGAGGGTGGGCTAGAGTCGACCTTCTGGGCCGGGCCGGAAACCATCAGCCGACGCATGCGCAATGGTGAGGTGCCGATCCAGTCGACGGTACGCCAAGGCGTGAAGCGACTGCGCCTGGGGTTCGCCGGGGAAGATTTCAGCTACTCGATCAGCCTCGGCCTGCCCGACTCCAACGGGCACTTCATGCTGCCCGAGCATTCGCACCCGATTCCCTCGCGCTTCAGCCTCGACCCGCAGATCAAGCGCGAGTGCATCTGGGCCGGCCCGCTCTACCGCCCCGCCAGCCTGCTGGTGGATCGTGACGGCCCGATGATCCGCACACGCAACGAGCGCCAATGGGATGTGCTGGCGCAACACACGCCGAACTTCGACAGCCTGTTCGATCAGGTCGGCAGCCTGCGCAGCTCGCCGGAAGTGTTCCAGATGCGCGAGTTCATTCGCCGCTGGCGCTTTTATGATCACTTTCGCAGCGATGCCGACGCCCCAGTACGCCAACCGCAATTGGGTACGCGCACGCCAGTGCTGCATCACGACGGCCGTGATCTGGCGGCGGCGTTGCAGACCATCATCGAGATTGGTGATGGCGATGCGATGCGTGCGGCGATTACCGATGCGTTTCCTGGCGCGCGGGTGCATATCGAAGCGCAGGCCGGTGGACGTTTTGCCATCGAGTTTTATCAGGAAGGTTTGTTGCGGCCATTGTCGGCGGCGGAGCTGTCGGACGGCACGTTGCGTTATTTGCTGTTGGTTGCGGCGCTACTGACGCCGAGGCCGCCGTCGCTGATGGTGCTGAACGAACCGGAGACCAGCCTGCACCCGGATCTGTTGCCAGCGTTGGCGCGGTTGATTATCCGTGCCTCGGAGCAGTGTCAGGTGTGGGTGGTGTCGCATGCGCGGCGGTTGATTTCGGCGTTGCAGGAAGACCCGGAGTGCAATTGTATTGTGTTGGAGAAAACCCTGGGACAGACCGGGATTGTCGGCCAGCGGGTGCTGGATGAGCCGGCGTGGAACTGGCCGGATTGAGCGTTCAAGCCAAAAGCCCCTCACCCTAACCCTCTCCCAGAGGGAGAGGGAACTGACCGAGTTGTTCTTTCGAGTTACGCCGGCGTGAAATTCCTGAGCTGAACTCAAGTTTTGAAAGGCATGAGGATCGGCTCCCTCTCCCTCGGGAGAGGGCTGGGGTGAGGGGCAGGCCTCACCCCCGACTCAACAGGCAATCACCCCTGCCACTTGCCACCCTCGACAATCACGCTCTCAGGCTTGGTGTCATCACTCAGCTCTTTACGCACATACTGGTCGTACAGCTTGAGCAGATACTTCTCTTCACCCAGCTTGGTCAGCTCAGTATTCACCCAGTCACGCAACTCGAGATTGCCCTTCTTCACCGCCGGCGCGATCGGCGCTTCAGCCCCCAGTTTTTCATCCAGCACGCGATAGCCCGGGTTCTGCTTGGCCCAGCTGAACAACACCAGGTTGTCCTGTGCGTACGCATCGCCACGACCATTGGCCAGGGCTTGCAGCGATTCGGAGTTTTTCTCGAACTTGAGCAATTTCCAGTCCGGATGATTCTTGGTCAGCCAGATATCAGCGGTGGTGCCAGTGGTGACGATGGTGGTGCGGGTTGCCAAGTCATCAAGGCTTTTCACCGAGCTGCTTTGCGGTACCAGCGCCTGCACCGCGACCTTGAGATTCGGGTTAGTAAACTCCACCGCTTCCTTGCGCTCAGGCGTGACGGTCATGTTGGCGAGGATCAGGTCGACCTTGTCGCTTTGCAGAAATGGAATGCGACTCGCCGGTTCCACGGCGACGAACTCGACCTTGTTTTCATCGCCAAGCAGATCCTTGGCGAAACGGCGGCCGATGTCGGTATCGAAACCGACGTAGCGCCCCGCTTCGTCGACAAAACCGAATGGTGGTTTATCGGTGAAGACACCGACAATCAACTTGTCGCGGCCCTTGATCTTGTCCAGATAACCGGCCGGCGCAGTGCTTTCGCTGGCGACTTTCGGCTTCGGTGGTTCTTCGGTTTTGCTGCAACCGGCAAGCAAGACGAGGCTGAGCAGAGGCAGTAAAAAAGCGGCAGTTTTCATAACAGTTCCAGTTCCTTTGTCGGATTCGTTTTTGGCAGTGTTGCCACGAAGGAGAACTTCTCCAGAAACTGCTGCGCGCGTGCGGTTTGCGGGTTCGTAAAGAAAATCTCGGGCGGGTTCTGTTCAAGGATGCGCCCGGCATCCATGAACACGATGCGATCGGCCACCGCGCGAGCGAAGGCCATTTCATGGGTGACGATCAACAGGGTCATGCCTTCGCGGGCCAGGCCCTGAATGACCTGCAAAACTTCCTTGACCATTTCCGGGTCGAGGGCGGCGGTGACTTCGTCGAAGAGCATCACCCGTGGGTTCATGCACAGCGAGCGGACGATGGCGATGCGTTGCTGCTGGCCGCCGGAGAGCTGACGCGGGAAGGCATCGCGCTTGTCCGCCAGGCCAACGCGTTCGAGCAGCGCTTCGGCTTCCTGTTGCGCTTCGCGGCGCTGACGCTTCTGTACCTTGAGCGGGCCAAGTAGCAAGTTGTCGAGCACGCTCATGTGCGGGAACAGGTGATAACTCTGGAACACCATGCCGATCTGCTGGCGGATCTCGCGCCAGTCGGTGGACTTGTCCAGCAGCTCGCGGCCGACAAATTTCAGGCTGCCGCTGTGGGCTTCTTCCAGACCATTGAGGCAACGCAGCAAGGTGCTTTTGCCGCAACCGCTGGGGCCGAGGATGACGATCACTTCGCCACTCTGCACTTGCAGGTCGATGCCGTTGAGCACCTGCTGCTCGCCGTAGAATTTGTTGAAACCGTAAAACTCGATCAATGCGCTCATGCTTGCGTCCAGCGCCGCTCCAGCACGCGCGAAGCGGCCGAGAGCGGGTAGCAGATGAAAAAGAAAAACAGGAACAGCGCGCCGTAGATCAGCACCGACTCGTAGGTGCGCTCGATGATCTGCTGGCCGACCTTGATCACATCGACCACACCGATCAGCACCGCCAATGAGCTGGTCTTGATGATCCGCGTGTAGACGTTGATGGTCGGCGGCGTCATGCGCTTCAACGCTTGCGGCAGCAGTACGTAGCCATAAAGTTGTGCGGCGTTTAGGCCGATCGACAGCCCCGCTTCACGCTGCCCGCGCGGCAACGAATGCAGCGCACCGCGCGCCACTTCGCCCACCTCGCTGGCGCCCCACAGCGACAGCACCAGCACCGCGCACCAGAAACTCGGCAGGCTCAGGCCTAAAAAGATCGGTAAGCCGAAGAACAGCAGGTACAACCAGACCAGCACCGGAATCGCCCGGAACAACTCCAGATAGCCCCGCAGGATCGCGTTCAGCCACCTCACGTTGAGCGTTCGCAGCACACCGTAGAGCACGCCGCCGACAGTGCTGATGGCGATGCTCAGGAACGAGATCGACAAAGTTTGCCCGGCGCCTTTGGCCAGTTGCGGCAACGACACCCAGAGCAGTTCAAGACCCGAACTGGCCATGCTGGAGCCTCCTTTCCAGACGGCTGAGCAGCAGCGACAGCGGCAAGAACAGCAGCACGCAGATCAGCGTCAGCACGGCGAGCATTTCGTAGGTTTTGTAGTAGAGCGCGATGTAGCTCTTGGTGGTGTAGAGGATTTCCGGCACGGCCACCGCCGAAACCACGGTGGTTTCCTTGAGCAGGAAAATGAAATTGGCGAACAACGACGGCAGGCTGAGAATCCCCGCTTGCGGCAGGATCACGTAGCGTAGCAACTGGCCATGGGACAGGCCGATTGAGCGCCCTGATTCCAGTTGCGCTTGGGGCACCGCATCGACGCCGGCGCGCAGCACTTCGGTAAGGTAAGCGCCGCCGAGAAAGGTCATGGTGATGATCGCGGCAGTGAAACCAGAGACTTTGATCCCCAACGCCGGCAAGGCGAAGTAGACGAAGAACAACTGAATCAGCAACGGCGTGTTGCGTGCCAGTTCCACATACAGGCCCACCAGTCTTTGCAGGTACGGCGTGCGGAACACCAGAATCGTCGCGTTGAGCAGCGCCACCAGCAGCGAGGTGCCAATGGCGATAAAACCGACCTGCAGCGTTACGCCCACGGCTTTGAGAAACGCCGGCAGGGTGCTGAGGATAAATGCGTAATCGAAGGTCATGAAACGTCCTGAACGCCGCTCGGTAAGCGACGGTGGTGCAGTCCATGGGCAGCGGATGGCTGTCCGGCAGACACCGACTTTATAGGTATAAAAACAAGAATTTAAATACCGTTAAAGCATATTGATATCACCCAAAAAACTATCTTGTGGGTTTGCCGGGAAGGAATAAGAAGGCTATTTTTCTTTGCGCTGTAGGAAGGATCTTTTTTTCATGAAAGCCCTCCAAGGACGAACAGCTTTTGGCCAGACTCCCCCGGCCAACCTCATAACAAGGAAGAGAACATGGACGTAAAAGTGCCGCAGCGACTGGATCCGCAGGAAATTTTGAAATTGTTGGTGGCGTTGAGGCGGGCATTGAAGGCTGCAGCGTAAGTCAAAATCCCCTCATCGGAACGCCGCCCGCCCAGCCCTCTCCCCGAGGGAGAGGGGGCCGACCGAGGTGTCTGGCGTCATAGACCTTATCGATTATGGATTCGGTAAAGCCGTGTCAGGTCGGCGACTTCTACAGCATCCCCCAATCAGTCCCCTCTCCCTCTGGGCGGTCCGACGTTTCGGGAGGGCTAGGGTGAGGGGCTTTTCAACGCACACACAAAAACGCCGATGCCCATCACTGGCCATCGGCGTTTTCACACCTTGAAGGGGGTGGTTCAAGCGTCAGATCAGAACGCCGGCAGTACCGCGCCGTTGTACTTCTTCTCGATGAACGCTTTGACTTCCGGGCTGGTCAGGGCTTTGGCCAGTTTCTGGATCGCGTCGCTGTTCTTGTTGTCCTCACGGGCCACCAGGAAGTTCACGTACGGCGAATCAGCACCTTCAATCACCAGCGCATCTTTTTGCGGGTTCAACTTGGCTTCCAGTGCGTAGTTGGTGTTGATCATGTCCAGATCAACTTCTTTCAGAACGCGTGGCAGCAGGGCCGACTCCAGTTCCTTGAACTTGAAGTTGTGCGGGTTCTTCGCGATGTCTTTTGGCGTTGCCAGCGCGTTCTTCGGGTCTTTCAGCTCGATCAGGCCAGCCTTCTGCAGCAGGATCAGTGCGCGGCCACTGTTGCTGCCTTCGTTCGGGATGGCGATGGTGGCGCCGTCCGGCAGTTCAGCCAGGGTCTTGTACTTGCTCGAGTAACCACCGAACGGTTCAACGTGCACGCCCTGCACGGTCACCAGGTACTTGGACTTGTCGTCCTTGTATTTGCCCTGGTTGAAGCTGTTCAGGTACGGCAGGGTCTGGAAGTAGTTGGCGTCCAGACGCTTCTCGCCCACCTGTACGTTCGGCTGAACGTAGTCGGTGAACACTTTGATTTCCAGATCCACGCCTTCTTTGGCCAGGGTCGGTTTGATCAGCTCAAGGATTTCAGCGTGCGGAACCGGGGTCGCGGCAACCACCAGTTTTTCGCCAGCATTGGCCAGGGAAGCAGTCAGAGCAGCCGCCAATGCGGTAAACAACAGAACCTTTTTCATGCAGTGTCCTTATCGAAAATCACGGTCGTCATCGACGACGGCATTAATACGTGTGCCAGTGAAGTGATATCGCTGGCGTGGGGCGGACAATACCGGGATTTTTTATTCCCGGACAATAACGTTTATTCAGCTTCATATTCCATTTTGTTCATGTTGAACGAAACGGTTACAACCCCTCACTCAAACGAATCAGCAAATCTTTCAATGCCTTACGCTCGGCGACGCTGCCGCCGATGTTGATTTGTGCAACCAGCCGTTCGATCTGAAGCTGCGGGCCAGACGCCTCGGGCAGGTTCAGGTGCTCCGGCAGAATCTCGTCACCGGTACTCACCAGCAAGGCAAAGTGAATGACGTTTTCCAGCTCGCGGGTATTGCCCGGCCAACTGTGTTGTTCGAGCACGTGCTGCGCCGCTTCGCTGATCAGCGGTACAGGAAGGTCGAGACGCTGGCTGTAGATGCCGAGGAAATACTCGGCCAGCGACAGGATATCGCCGGTACGCGCACGTAACGCCGGCAATTCGAGGTGGCCCTCGCTGAGGTAGTGATAAAGGCGCTCGTGGAATTTCCCGGCGTCCACCGCTTGCGCCAGATCGATGCTGGTGGCCGCGACCAGGCGCACATCCACGGGACTTGGCTGATGCGCACCGACACGAGTGACTTCGTGGTTCTCCAACGCGGCAAGCAATTTGATCTGGATCGGCAGCGGCAAGTCGCCGATTTCATCCAGATACAAGGTGCCGCCGTTGGCCGAACCGAACCAGCCTGCACGGCTGCTGGCCGAGCCGCTGTAACTGCCGGCAGCGTAGCCGAACAGCTCGGCATCAGCGTAGGTCGGGCTGATCGCTCCGCAATTGACCGAAACAAACAGACCGCTGCGGTCACTGGCGCGATG
Source organism: Pseudomonas sp. H1_D05 (assembly GCF_054682705.1). Taxonomy (NCBI): domain Bacteria; kingdom Pseudomonadati; phylum Pseudomonadota; class Gammaproteobacteria; order Pseudomonadales; family Pseudomonadaceae; genus Pseudomonas; species Pseudomonas sp. H1_D05. The sequence continues at coordinate 2,109,722 of NZ_CP162825.1, read as the reverse complement.
GATGTGCCGGGCGAGCAATTCTTTACCCGTACCGGTCTCGCCACGGATCAATACCGAAGTCGAGCGCGGCGCCAGTTGCTCGAGCTCCTCACGCAGTTGACGCGAGCGCGGATCGACGAACACCAGCGCCTTGGCGCGAATGCTCAGGGGGCTTTTTTCCGCATCGGGAAAGGTCAGCAACGGCTGACCGAAGGTTTCGAAACTCATGGCAGGCTCCCGCCCAAAACCGCCGGCAGACGGGGGCGTTGAAAGAAAAAAGGTCAGGCGCGGCGGCGGGCGTGGTGTTCCATACGGTTTTGCAGGCGATAGAGATAAGCAAAACCCTGCTCCCAACGCTGATGCCCGGACTTGACGTTGATGTGTCCGGCACCGGCGAGGATCCCCGCCTCGGCACCCCAGTTGCGCGCCAGCTCCAGTGCGCGCGGCGCACTCACGGCGGCGTCGTTGTCGGAACTGACGACCTGGCTCGGAAACGGCAGCAGATCAGTCGGAATCGGCGCGAAATTGCGCAGCGCCGGGGCACATGCCGGACGCTCGACATCTGCCGGCGCGACCAACAAGGCACCACGCACCTGACGCAGGTATTGCAGCGGCGCAGTGGCTGCCCAATGGGCAACGGTGATGCAGCCGAGGCTGTGGGCGATAAGGATGACAGGCGTGCTATCGGCGGCAATCGCCTCGGCCAGTGCCGCCACCCAGTCTTCACGACGCGGCGTCAGCCAATCGGCCTGCTCGACCCGCGCACTGTTTGGCAGGCTGTTCTGCCAGTGGCTTTGCCAATGATCATCTGGCGATCCTTGCCAGCCCGGCACAATCAGGTAGCGGATTGATTCGTTGCGCATGGGGAGCTCTCCTGCGTCGTGTCTGTTCCTGGACGAGTATAGGGAGGGGATTTATATTCGTTAAGGAATAAGAAGCTATTTATTAAGACCTGAATTGAATATGAGATGTGTGCCTGGCTTGAAATCTTTCCCCCTCACCCCAGCCCTCTCCCCCATGGGGGCGAGGGGGAAAGGGAGCCAATCTTCATGCCGTTCAAATCCTGAGTTCGACTGGGATTTCAGGTCGGCGTAACTCGTGAGAACAACCGAGATCAGTTCCCTCTCCCTATGGGCGGTCCGACGTTTCGGGAGGGCTAGGGTGAGGGTCTTGCGTCTAATGCCAGAAACAAAAAAAGGGCCGCACCCTGCCAAGGAGACGGCCCCGGAAAAACGTAAATCCTGTTACCGCGCAGTAATCACCGATAACTTGGTAATCCCCGCCCGTTCAATCGAAGCCATCGCCCGCGCCACTTCGCCGTAGTTCACCCCGTCATCGGCCTGCAATTGCACGCGCACTTCCGGATCCTTGGCCTTGGCCGACTTGAGGTTGAATTCGAGCAAGTCAGGCTGAATCTCGTCCTTGTTGATAAACAGCTTGCCGGCGCCATCGATGCTCACCACCAGCGGGTCCTTCTGCTCGACCGGCGCCACCGCTTCGGTTTTCGGCAGGTTGATCGGGATCGCGTTGGTCAGCAGCGGCGCGGTGACGATAAACACCACCAGCAGCACCAGCATCACGTCCACCAGCGGAGTCACGTTGATCTCGCTGAGCACCTCATCACTGTCTTGCGTGGAGAAGGCCATATCAGGACGCCTCCTTCACTTTTGCTGCGTTGCCCGGCGTTGCGACCTTGTGCGCCGTCGGGTGGATCAACACGCGGAATGCACTCTTCTGCGCCAGGCTGTAGAAGTCGTGGGCGAAGTCATCCAGATCCGCCGCCGTCAGTTTCAACCGACGCAAAAAGTAGTTGTAAACCAGCACTGCCGGCACCGCGACGGCGATCCCCACACCTGTGGCGACCAGTGCCGCCCCGATTGGCCCGGCGACCGTTTCCAGGCTCGCCGAACCTGCGGCGCTGATGCCTTTCAACGCCTCCATGATTCCCCACACCGTGCCGAACAATCCAATGAACGGCGAGGTGCTACCAATACTTGCGACCACTGCAAGGCCCGTTTCCAGCGAACGCCGTTCGCGAACGATCTGCTGACGCAATGCGCGCTCGAGGCGATCCTGATGGTTGATCGCCTGGCTCAAATCATTCGCCTGTGGCGTCTCACCCACCTGAATCGCCGCGTAACCGGCCTGTGCCACCCGCGCTGCGGCGCCGGGTTGGGTCTCGCTCAATTCAGCGGCTGAATCCAGACTCGACGCCGCCCAGAAACGCTTATGAAAACGCCGATCCTGCGCCTTCAGCCGCCCGAACTGCACAGCCTTGAGCAGTGCCAGGCCCCAGGTGGCGACGGAAAAAACCACCAACAGCCAGATCACCGCGCTTTCGATGGATTCCAGTGGAGATGCCAGTAACGTCATGATGATTCCCTCGTGTAAACGTTTCGCGCGAATTTGGTTTCGGTTTAATGAATCTTGAAATCGATGGGCACGCTGACCCAGCCGTCCTGGGCGACATCACCCTGCTTGGCCGGGACGAAACTCCAACGTTTGACGGCGTTCAGCGCCGCGTCGTCGAGCTGTTGCCGGCCGCTGCTTTTGGCTATCTGGATCTCACCCGGTTTGCCGCTGGCCAACACATGCACGCGCAGCAACACCGTGCCTTCCCAACCGCGACGCTGAGCCAGCGACGGGTATTCCGGTGCCGGGTTTTTCAGGTACGCGGCGTTCGCTGAGGCTGGGGTTACCGGTGCCGGCGCGGGGGGAGCAGGTGGCGCTGGCGCTGCAACCGGAACTGCCGGTTGTGGCGGCGCGGGTGGTTGCTCGACGGCTTTCGGCGCTGGTTTGGGGGCCTGTTTAACCACCGGTTTGGGTTTCGGAACGGGTTTTGGCGGCGGTGGTTTTACCGCCAGTTCGTCTTCTACCGGCGGCGGTGGCTCAACCACAGGCGCAGGTGGTGGCGGCTCGACAACCGGTGGTGCTGGTGGTGCCGGGCGCGAGAATTCGATAGTCATCGGCGGAATTTCCGGCGGCACGATCGGCAGCACCGGCGTCGGCTTCTGGCTGATCCAGTAGATCACCGCGCCATGCACCACCAATGCGAGCACGCCGAGCAGAAGGGTTTCGCGCCGACTCAAAATTCCTTTGGGCGCACGCTGCAAACGCAGCTGTCCCAACGGCACACGATGCGGCCGGCCGAGATCGACCAACTCGCCACCCGGCGTCTGACGCCACAGCAATTCCTCTGCGCTGGCGGCGGTCTGGACATTGCCCATTGATTCACTCCCTGCGGTCTTTTTGCGTTCTCTACAAACACTGCCGATCAACCGTTTGTTGAATTCCCCACGGCGAATCGATGGATGAATCATTGGGCTTGGCGCTTATCTCCGAAAGTAATCTTTAACGTTATGCATAGGTCTTTATGGAATATATGAATTGATCAATTCCGCCAAAGCCACGTGCCACGTGGGCTGTAGCGATGCGGGAAAATTCGCATGCTTTTCAGGCATTGAAAGTATTCACGCAACGCATCAAATTCGCCTGACCCGGTTTTGCCGGACAACTAATACCAAGTAGATAGTTGATTATTATTTTGCTGGAACAATAAAAAAGGCCGACGTACTTTCGTGCGTCGGCCTTTATCAATTGCGCGCGGATTATTGTTTGACGAATTCCCCTGCCAGGGTCACTACTTCACCGTCAAAATTAGTACGGGAACCGGCCGCACGAACTTTTGCGTAATTGTGATCAGGAGAAAACAATGACCACGCTTGAAATCCGCTATTACCATTCAGACCGACAAATGTGATGGTGGTAGGTTGTCCGGTGCTGTTCTGGAAATGGTAATGCCCGTAGCTGACGTCATAGTTAACGCCGCCCTGGCTGAACGTGCCACTGAATGTACCGTTGGAATCGTTGCCATCGGTAATCGTCAGTTTGGCGCCAGCGTTAGCGTTCACATAAGTGCCATTAATGCTCGACATGATTCGATTTCCTTTATCGTTGGGATAAGTATCTTCCGATGAGAGCAAGTTTCCTCCTGGAAACTCACGACAGTCAGGATGGTTGCACATTCAATTATTGTCCACGCGACTTACTAACGAATTTGCAATAAGCACCCTTCAACCCGCTCATAACTTATCGCCGTTCGTTCGAGCAATAATTCCAATTCAACTAACGACTGGCATTGGTTTGTTGCGCGCCGACAACCGGGGCATTAACCGCCGTCTCGGAGCGTGGCGTACCCGTTGGCACCCAGTCATAACTCACAGGCAACGCCCGATAGACCCAATTGCTGATCGCGTCGCTGCCCGGCGCCTTGCCGAGATACGGGCTGACGTATTCCCAGACATTTTCACCACTGGCCGTCACCTGGAAAAACCGTCCGTTCATGCCTTCGTCGATCAGCGTGTTGCCGTTGGGCAAGCGCCGCGCGCTGCTGATAAACGAGCTGTAGAACGCCCACCCCGGTTGCTTCGAATTGGCCGCGCTGTACTGCCAGACGATCTCACTTTTCACCGGATCGATTTCCAGTACCCGCGAGCCGGAAATCAGCCCGAGGGTAACGTTCGGATAACCCGCCGATCCCTGGTTATCGAACACCAGCAAATTGCCGGCACCTGGCAATCCGGCCGGAATGATGTGTGCATCATGCTGACCGACGAACTGATCCACCGGGCGCGGCAATTTTTGCGCAGTTTTCGGGTTGATCAGCGGCAGGTTCGGGCCGAGACGCCAGACCACTTTGCCGCTGTTCTTGTCGATGATCGCGATGAAGTTGGCGTTGCGTGAATCGATCAGCAGGTTGTCCGGATTGAAGCGCTTGTCACCGGCATCGAACCACTTGTTCGGCCCCACCAGACTGAGGTTGTTGATGTGCAGGTAGTCCGGATTTTCACTGGCGCGCACCAGCTTCAACTGCTCGGCGGTGAAGCCGAATTCATTCAGATGCTCCGAGGCCAGCCACTGCCATTTCAGCGCGCCGTCGGGGCTGACTTCATAGATCGCATCGTCAATCACCTCGGGCACTTTAAAGCCTTTGACTTTGTGCACCTTGTTCGCCAGCACCACGGTGTTGCCGTTGCTCAAACGGCGCTGATCATGGTGTTGTTGCGCTGCGCCACCGGGCGCCTTGTCGCCCCACTGCCAGACGACTTTGCCATTCCAGTCCAGCTCGCCGACGCTCTGATTGCCCAACCCGTTGCCGGCCGAACCGAGTTTACCGGGATCCTTTTCACTCAGTTGCAACAGCACATGGCCGCGCTCGCCGCCGACCAGTTTCGGGTCGATGATCGCTGACGGGAAACCTGCCTGTGGCCAGGTTTTCACCTCGTTGCCGTTCATGTCGATCAGGTGCGTCTGCTTGTCGGCGCCGCTGAAAATCACGTACTGATTGAAAGCCTTGTTCGGGTCATAACGGGTCACGCCGGTCGGGTAAACACTCGGTGCGGCGAAGGCGCCGGCACTGAGCACTGCGCCGGACAGCAACACCGGCAAAGCGGTTTTGATACGCAACATGATGCAGTTCCTTGAGTGACGAATCAGAAGTCGTAGCGACCGGTGACGCCGAGGGTGCGAGGTGTGCCGAGCAAGCCTTCATAGCCGCCATTGCCGCCCGTCCACAGGGTCGTGTAGTAGGTTTTGTCGAAAGCGTTTTTCAGCCACAGCGACACGTCCCACTGGCCCTGATTGAAATCGCCGCGCAGGCCGGTGGAAAAGTTGACCACCGCATAACTCGGGATCTGTCCGAAGTCGGAATCCTCGACGGTACCGACGGCTTTCGAGCGAAACGCATAGCTAGCGGTGACGTAAGGTTCGAAGCCGTTATCCAGATTCCATTTGTATTCACCGTTGGCGTTGCCGATCCATTTCGAAGCGCCGACCACCTGATGGCCGCTGAGGTCGCAGGACGCTGGAGCCCCCGGCGCCTGACTGACTTCCGGCGGGCACGGGGCATCTTTGTACGAGAGGTAACTGACGTCGTTGTAGGAGCCGTTGATGTTCAGGGTCAGGCCGCGCAGCGGGATCACCGTGCTTTCGAACTCGACCCCGCGTGAACGTACGGAACCGGCGTTGGTCAGGTACTGCACACGGTTTTCCGCGTCGTAGGCGTTGGTCTGGTAAGCGTTGACCTGAGTCCAGAAGACGTTGGCGTTGAGTTGCAGACGGTGATCCCACAGCGTGCTCTTGAAGCCGAGTTCGGCGTTGTTCGCGCGCTCGGTGCCGATCAGCAGCGAATCGGAACCCGCTACCGGTGCGGAACCGACGGCGAGGTTGACCCCGCCGGACTTCTCGCCGTGGGATAACGTGGCGTAACCGAGCACATCATCAGTGATGCGATAGCTGAGGTTGAGCAGCCCGGAAGGACTCGAGCTGTACTGATTCAGATCGCCGGAATCGTAAGCGCCGGCACGACCGCGCCGCGCCGTGGCCGCAGCGCCCGTAACGGCGGCACCACCGAGCGGCGCATCGCGAGTGACCCAGGCTGATTTCTCTTCATACGTGCCACGCACCCCGGCGGTGAAGTCCAGTCGCTCGGTGAGGTGCCAGGTGCCTTGGGCGAACAATGCAAAACTGTCGGTCTTGATATGACCGTTGCCGACACTGGTGACGTTGGCCAGCGCACCGGGCGCCGTACCATTCCAGATATCCGCTTGCGGGCCGTAATAAGCGAAGGATTTATTGTCCAGATCCGAGCCGAAGTAGTACGCGCCTACGACGTAATCGAAGAACTCGCCCTTGGGCGAGGCCAGGCGAAATTCCTGCGAGTACTGTTTGTCTTCCACCGAAACCCCGGCGTTGTAACTCGCCGGCACGTTGAGGCCATCGTCGTTGCGCGGGGTGAAATTCCAGAAGCGATAGGAGCTGATCGAGGTCAGCGTGAAATCGCTCGGAAGCGTCCAGTTAGCCTCCACCGAAGTGCCGCCCTGATGCACGGTGACATGCTGGTCGTTGTCCAGATTGACCTTGCGGTGCGAGCCATTGACCAGCGTTGCGCCGGCGGCATTGGCGCGCGACTGGTACAGGTTGACGCCGTTGATGGTCGGCCCGGTGTTGTACAACACGCGGGTGCCGGCGCTGGAATCTTCTTCGTTGTAGTCGCCGATCCAGCGCAGGTTGAAATCTTCGTTGGGCTTGAACAGCAGCTGCGCGCGGAAGCCCTCGCGCGAGCCGCCGTTGAGATCATGGCCGTCGTATTCGTTTTTGATGTCACCGTCGCTACGGGTTCGATAAGCCGAAAAGCGTCCGGCCAGTTGATCGTTGAGCGGGCCGGAAATGGTGCCCTTGGTCTGGAAGTAACCGTCCTCACCCACCGAGGTTTCGATGCTGCGCTCAGGGGTGAAGGTTGGCGCGCGGGTGCTGATGTTGATCACCCCGGCAGTGGTGTTTTTGCCGAACAACGTCCCCTGCGGCCCACGCAAGACTTCGAGCTGTTCGATATCCATCAGGTCAAACACCGCCATCCCCGGGCGGCCCAGATAGACGTTGTCGATGTACAGGCCAACGCTGCCTTCCAGGCCATCGCTGGCCGGGTTATTACCGAGGCCGCGGATCGATACGCTGGACTGGCGTGCGTGCATGTAGGCGACGTTGACGCTGGGCACCAGTTGCTGCAAATCCTGAATCCGGTAGACCCGCTGCGTCTCCAGATTCTGCCCACTGACCACGCTCATCGGCGTCGGTACATCTTGCGAACTTTCTTCGCGGCGGCGGGTGGTGACGGTTACGGTTTCCAGTTGCGAACTGTTGGCGGCAGGCTTGCCGGCCGGAACTGGCGCCGGGGTTTCTGCTTCGGCGGCGTAACCGTGAGTCCAGCTCGCGCTCCCGGCCAGCAACAGGGCCAGAGGCAGGCGTTTGAGCCGTCTTGGCGTTAAGGGTGACGCAAGGTTCAACGGACTCATGGCGCGGCTCCTGGTCAAAAAACACACAGACATCTTCAGCCCTGCATATTCTTTTAAGTTATTTATTTATATATTTACAGATATTTACTGCATAAGAGATTGCCTTTATAAGGAGTCGACCTAATGCATATCCAATGCATTTCCCGGATATTTTTTATGTGAAAAATGCATATCGACTTGCGTCAACTTCGTCACTTCATCGCCTTGGCTGAACAACGCAGCTTCGTCGCCGGCGCGCAGGCGGTGAACCTGTCGCAGTCGGCGTTCAGCCGCAGCATTCAGGCGCTGGAACACAGCGTCGGCTGCCAGTTGGTCGATCGTGGCCGCAAGGAATTACCGCCGACCAAACAGGGCCAGGTCCTGCTTGAGCACGCGCGGCGACTGGTCAGTGGTGCGCAGCAGATGGCCAACGAGATCAGTCAGTTCAATGGGCTGGAGGCGGGGGAATTACGCTTCGGTTGTGGGCCGGCACCGGCGGCGGGTTTGATCCCTCGGGCGATTGGCAGCTTCATCGGCCGCTATCCGAAAGCGCGGGTGCAGTTTCAGGTCGATGACTGGCAGAGTCTGAGTAAGCGGTTACTCAGCGAAGAGTTTGAATTTTTCGTCGCGGACACTCGGCACTTCGAGGCAGATCCGGATTACCTGACCTACCGGTTGCGACCGCGCAAATGGCATTTCTGCTGCCGTGCCGGCCACCCTTTGGCCGGGTTTGAGCGGGTCACCGCCGAGCAATTGATGAGCTATCCCTTGGCGGTAAGTATTCGTCCGCCGAACCTGCGCAAAGTCATAGTCGACCTCAGTGGGCGTCCGGATTTCACACCCAATGTGGAGTGTGAAAACAGCTCGAGCCTGCTCAGCGTGGTGCTGCGTTCGGATGCGATCGGAATTGTCGGGGCGTATTCCGACGCGCTGCATCAGGCCAAGGGCGAGTTGGTGTGCTTGCGCATCGAAGGACTGGCGGATGATCTTGAGGAACTGTACACCCGCTACGGGATTGTCAGCCGCGCAGGGTATCGGTTGTCGCCGTTGGCGGAGGCGATGATTGAGCAGATCAAGGCGATTGATGCGGTGGTTGAAGAAGTCTGTTCACTGGAGAATTTTGCTGTCTGAATTGACGCTTTCGCGAGCAGGCTCGCTCCCACAATGGATTGTGGTGAATACAGAATGTGTGATCGCCACCAACCCTGTGGGAGCGAGCCTGCTCGCGAAGAGGCCGGCACAGGCACCGATGCATTTCCTGCATAAAACCCATTCCCCAAATGCACTTGCCGAACACCCCCACTGAAAGCGAAAAACCCCACCTGTCTCTCTGACCGGTGAAACCATGTCCAACTCGCCAAACCCCGTGCGCAACGTGCTGTACATCATGTGCGATCAACTGCGCCGCGATTACCTGTCCTGCTACGGCCATCCGCATCTGCACACGCCGAATATCGATCGCCTGGCTGCAGCCGGCGTGCGTTTCAGCCGCGCCTACACCCAAGGCACGATTTGTGGCCCGTCGCGGATGTCGGCCTACACCGGACGCTATGTCAGCAGCCATCAAGTGGCGTGGAACGCCGTGCCGTTGCCGCTGGAAGAACTGACCATCGGCGATTACCTGCGCCCGCACGGCATTCGTACTGCGCTGGTCGGCAAGACCCACGCGACGGCGAATGTCGATGCCTTGCAACGCCTGGCAATCAATCCCGAAAGCGAACAGGCCGAAATCCTCAACGAAGTCGGTTTCGAACCTTACATGCGCCACGACGGCATCTACCCCGACGACCCGCTGTTCGACGACAAACGCGAATCCGCGCCCTACACCCATTATCTGCGCGAGCAGGGGTTCGACGGCAAAAACCCTTGGCACGACTGGGCCAACGCCGCCGAAGGCGAGCACGGTGAAATCCTCAGCGGCTGGCAAATGCGTCATGCGAATTTGCCAGCACGAATTCCCGAGCAACACTCAGAGACTGTCTACACTACAAATCGAGCCATCGACTTCATCACCGAGCAAGGCGAGAAATCGTGGTGTTTACACCTTTCCTATATCAAACCGCACTGGCCGTACATCGTGCCATCGCCGTACCACGCATTGTACAGTACGAAATCGATTCTCGAAGCGGTCCGCCCGACGCCCTCCAAAGCCAGCAAACACCCCGTATACACTGCCTTTCGCCAGCATGAGGAAAGCCTCAACTTTTCCCGCGATTCAGTACGATTGACTGTAATCCCTACGTACATGGGTCTGATCAAGCAGGTGGATGATCAACTCGGACGGCTGTTCGACTTTTTGCAGAGCAACGGTCGCTGGGATGACACGCTGATCGTGTTCACCAGCGATCACGGCGACTTTTTGGGCGATCACTGGCTCGGTGAGAAGGAGTTTTTGCTGGAGCAGGCGGTGGGCGTGCCGTTGATCGTGCGTGATCCTCGGGCGGCGGCGGATGTCACGCGCGGCACGGTGGATGATCGACTCGCGGAAACCATCGATGCGTTGCCGACCTTTCTTGAAGCACTGGGATTGCCGGGGGCAGAGCATCGGCTTGAAGGGCGTTCGTTGATCCCGCTTCTGCACGGCGAAAATCCGGATTGGCGCCACTATGCAATCAGCGAATACGACTACGCCTTCCAGGCGCCGGCGCGTGAGCGTCTGGGCCAGCCGATCGATCGCTGCCGGATGACCATGGTGCGTAGCGAGCGCTGGAAGTACCTGGCTTACGACGGCTTTCGACCGCAGTTGTTTGACCTGCTGAATGATCCGCAGGAGTTGCGGGATTTGGGTGATGCCCCGGAATTCGCGGCGGTGCGCGAGGAGCATGCGGGGTATTTGTTTGAGTGGGTGCGGGGGTTGAAGCGGCGGACGACGATCAGTCATCAGGAGATAGATGGGCGTGGGCAGCGGTTTCGTTATGGTGAGCCGCAAGCCGAGAAGGTTGTTCAGATTGGTGTTTGGTAGCGGGAAGAGCCCCTCACCCTAACCCTCTCCCGGAGGGAGAGGGGACTGAATGGGGGATATTGCAGAGATACACCGACCTGATCCAGCTTCACCGAATCCATAATCAATAAGGTGGTTCAGGTCGATGCATCCCGAAAGACAACTCGGTCAGCTCCCTCTCCCTCGGGGAGAGGGCTGGGGTGAGGGGCTTTTGATCTTCAATCACGCCCCTTAATTGTCTGACTGCGCTGCCCTGAAGCCCCAACCGGCACTTCACCCTTCAACGTCACCCGACGCACCACCCGATCCTGAGTACCGTAATCATCAATCGCATAATGCTGCGTCGAGCGGTTATCCCAGATCGCCACATCACCGGCCTTCCAGCGCCAGCGCACGGTGTTTTCCTGACGGATCACATGACTCTGCAACAGCCCGAACAGATGCGCTGAATCCGCTTGCGAGTAACCCTTGATGCGTTTGACGAAATGCCCCAGCAGCAAGCTCTTCTCGCCGCTGATCGGGTGCACGCGCACCACCGGATGCTCAGTCTCGTAAACGGTCGACGTGAAGACCTTGCGATAACGCTCAAGCTTCTCCGCCGAGACGTCCGGCTTGGCGCTGGCGTAGTCGTATTCGTTGCTGTGCACGGCGACCAGTTTGTCGGCCAGTTCACGCAGCTCGGTCGGCAAGCCGTTGTACGCCGTCGCGGTGTTGGCCCACAGGGTGTCGCCGCCGAATGCCGGCGCGACGACCGAGCGCAGGATCGAGGCTTTCGGGTAGGCGTCGACGAAAGTCACGTCGGTGTGCCAGGAGTTGGCGCGCTGACCTTCAGCACCGTCCAGCTCCAGCAGATAACGCGTGCCTTCACGCGACGGCACGGTCGGGTGCGCCACCGGCTCGCCGAGCAAATGGGCGAAGGCTTCCTGACGCTGATCGTCGAGTTGGGTCTGCTCACGGAAGAACACGACTTTGTATTGAACCAGAGCCTGCTGGATAGCTTCGACGGTGGCGGCGTCCAGCTCACCGGACAGGTGCACGCCACGGATCTCGGCGCCGATACGACCGGCCACCGGATGAATCTCCAGCGCGTGGACAGCGGGTTTTACTGCGAGTGCGGCATTGCTCATGGGTAGACCCTCATCGACTGCTTACGGTTTTGGACGGCAGCGAAACAACGCTCTATCTATATTCCATTTACATCTAATAGATATTCACATGCTTCGTTGACGGAATAAGAGCTTGCATTTAAAACCTCTAGCAACCCTCGTCGCAAATGCCTTCGAGCTATTTTTAGGATGCCGGAAAAGCATATGGACCTTCGCCAATTGCGTTACTTCATCGCCCTCAACGAACACCGCAGTTTTGTCCGCGCGGCGGACGCGATGGGCATCACTCAACCGGCGTTCAGCCGCAGTATTCAAGGGCTCGAGCAGGAGTTCGGCTGCGTGCTGGTGGATCGCGGCAACAAGGATCTGCGCCCCACGCCCGAAGGCCAAGTGGTGCTGCAACACGCCCTGAGCCTGGTGCAGGGTGCCGCGCTGCTCAGTGCCGAAGTGACGCAGATGACCAAGCTCGATGCCGGCGAAGTGCACTTCGGTTGCGGCCCGGCGCCAGCAGTGAAACTGGTGCCGGACGCCGTGGCGCAATTCATCAACGCGCACCCGAAAGTGCGCACCTGTTTTCAGGTGGATAACTGGGAAAAACTCAGCCGCGCGTTGAGCCGTGAAGAGATCGAATTCTTTATCGCCGACATTCGCCATTTCGAGTCCGATCCGAACTTCCAGACCCAGGCACTGACACCCAAACGCGGGGTATTTTTCTGCCGCCCGGGACACCCGTTGCTGGCAAAGGAAAGTCTGTCGACCAACGACATGTTCGACTATCCGCTGGCGACGACGCTGATCCCCCCGGGGATTCGCAAATTATTGGCGAACCTCAGCGGCCGCATCGATTTTTCCCCGACCATCGAGACCGAGCATTTTCCGGCGCTGGTGAAGGTGGTGCTGCAATCGAATGCGATTGGCGTCGGTACGGAAGAGGCGTTTGTCGAGGACATTGCCAAGGGTTCGCTGGTGTTGCTGCACTGGCGCAATCTGCCGCAGAACCTGGAGAGCATGAATGCGCGTTGCGGGATTGTCAGTCGTACCGGGTTTCGCCTGTCGCCGGCGGCACGGGCGATGATCGAGACGTTGGTGGCGGTGGATCGGCAGGAGATCAGCGTCGCTGTTTAGGGCCCTTTCGCGAGCAGGCTCGCTCCCACAGTGGTTCGGTGGTGAATGCAGAATCTGTGTTCACCGAAGAACCCTGTGGGAGCGAGCCTGCTCGCGAAGAGGCCAGAGCAGGCGCTAAAGATTCAGAGCTTGGCCGCTGCCAACTCAGGCGCCACCCAATCATTCACCTTGAACGGCTTGCGAATCAGCTTCTGCTGCGCCGCCAGATCAACTTTGTCCTGCAAGCTGCCAAGGAACACCGGATCCAGCGTCGACGGGAACACTTCGCTCAACTTCTGATCCTGCAGATCCTGGGTCAGGATCACCGGCGGATAGCTGGCCAAACCCGAGACCAGTTGCACGTATGCGGCCTTGTTGCCGTCCTGCGTCAACCACTCCACGGCCTGTTGTTGCGCCTTGAGCAACTTGGCCACCGCCTCCGGGTGAGCGTCGACAAACTTGCCCGTGCCGACCAATACCGACTGCACGCTGCCTGCGCCACCGAGATCTTTGGTGTTCAGCGGCAACTCGGCCAGCCCCTTGGCCTGCAATGCGCTCAACCCGGAGCTGCCCCATGACGCATCGATCTGCTTGGCTGCCAACGCCGCGACCGCTGCATTGAAATCCAGATTGATCACTTTCAGATCCTTCTCGCTCAGGCCCTGACTTGCCAGCGCCGCATCAAACGACAACTGCGTCGCGGTGCCACGGAAGATCGCCACGCGCTTGCCCTTGAGATCCTGCAACGTCTTGATCCCCGAACCCGGCACCACCCCCAGATACTGCTTCACCCCACGCGCACTGGCGCTGAGCAAGCGAGTATCCAGTGCCATTGGACTTACCGATGATTGCCGCCAGATCGCCGAGATACGCCAGATCAACCTGACCGTTGGCAAACGCTTCATTGATCACCGGTCCCGCACCCTTGAAGAAACTCCACTGAATCTTGATGCCCTGATCGGCAAAGGCCTTTTCGAAGATCTGCTGATCGCGCAGCACGTCGACCACACCGCCGCCGCTGTGTTGAGTCCCCGCGCTCAGGTCGGGCACGGCGATTCTGATTTCCTTGAGTTCGTCGGCATGCGCGGTAAACGCCAGCAGGCCCACCAGAGCAGGAACGGCAAACAGACTGAAAACATGTTTGAAGGGGAGGTTCATGGGTGCTGCTCCTTGATCACGACGGGCGTTGAGGAGCCGAAAGTAGGCCGAATGACTACCTACGCTTAAATACTATAAATGCACATTTTTATAGCTTTTAACGCTAAGCGAGCAGCGCCGGGGCTCGTAGCGGCGTATGCATTAACAGCATCGAAAATATTCTTCGAATGCATTGGATGCGTTTGGGTTGGAAGCCTTAAATGGCCTCGCTTATCCCTCAAAAGAATCTATATCGATGTTTTTATAACTTTTTGTTTTTAGCTAATACCGCTAAAGATCTTGAGCCAACCCGACAACGGAGGTCACCCATGGCCCGCCAATCCTTGCTCAGTCTTCCACTCCCCGCGCCGCCGCTGAAAAGCCGCCGTACCTGGCCCAGCCTGAACCAGCGCCTGTTGCCGTGGCTGCTGCCGCTCAGCCTGTTCGCCCTATGGTGGCTGGCCGCACGCAATGAATGGATGAGCGAGCAGATCTTGCCGGCGCCGTCGCTGGTCTGGAACAGCGCTGTCGAGCTGTCTCAAGGCGAGTTATGGAGCCATTTGTGGATCAGCCTGCAGCGTTTGTTCTGGGGCCTGCTTGCCGGGGTTTCGGCCGGTGCATTGCTCGGCGCAGCACTGGGCTTCAGCCGGCGTCTTGAACGTTTGATCTTCCCGACCTTCGCCGGCCTGTCGCAAATACCGACGCTGGCGTGGATTCCATTGTTCATGGTGTTTTTCGGCATCGGCGAAGTGCTGAAACTGGTGGTGCTGATCAAGGCCATCGTGGTGCCGGTGACCCTGCACACCTTGGTCGGCGTAAGAGATGCCCAGCCGAAACTGCGTGAAGCCGCCGCTGTTCTGCGCCTGCCGCCGCGCCTGCTGATTCGGCGCTTGGTATTGCCCGCCGCCCTCCCCGCGTTCATGGCTGGCGTGCGTCTGGCGCTGGCCGCCGGATGGACGTCGTTGCTGGCCGTCGAACTACTGGCCTCGAGCGAAGGCATCGGTTACCTGATGGTCTGGGCGCGACAACTGTTCATGCTCGACATCGTGTTCGTCTGCATCGTCGTCATCGGTTTGATCGGCATGGCGATGGATCGCGGCATCGGTCTGCTGGACAAAAAACTGGTGCACTGGCCGCACCCCGCCACCGCCGAAATTCGTCGCGGCCCGCGTTATGACGGCTGGCAGCGGCTGCAACCGTGGCTGCTACCGCTGGGCTTGTTGGCGCTGTGGCAATTGGCGAGTGACCAGCAGTGGGTCGACGCCAATATTCTGGTCAGCCCGTTGGCCGTTTTGAGCACGGCATGGGCTGGCGTGCTCGACGGCACGTTGATCAGCGCCATGGCCCTCAGTCTTGGTCGCACACTCGGTGGCCTGTTGCTCGGCGGCGGTCTCGGATTTGCCTTGGGCCTGCTGCTGGGCCTGTCGAACATCAGCGAACGCCTGCTCGGCCCGACCCTCGCGGCCATCCGCCAGATCGCCATTTTCGCCTGGGTGCCGCTGCTCACCGCATGGTTCGGTCTCGGCGAATTGGCCAAGTGGGTGTTCGTCGCCCTTGCCGCTTTCTTCCCGCTGTTTATCGCCACGCAACGCAGCGTCGCCAATCTCTCACCGCAACTCAACGAAGCCGCACAAGTGCTGCGCCTGAGCCTCGGCCAGCGTCTGCGTCGACTGGTACTGCCGGGCGCCGCGCCGGGGATTTTCGCCGGGCTCAGACTGAGCCTGATCTACGCCTGGCTCGGCACCATCGGCGCCGAATACTTCATGCCGTCGAACGGCGGCATCGGCAGCCAGATGATCGGCGCGCAACAACTGCTGCGCATGGACCTGATCATGGCCGGCATGCTTTTCGTCGGCATCACCGGCGCCCTGCTCAACCTCATTGGCCAACGCCTGGAAATTCGCGCGACCCGCTGGAGACACGCATGAACGCACCGATTGTCAGCTTCAATCACGTAGGCAAATCCTTCGACGTCGACGGTTTCGAACTGGAGGCGATTCGCGAATTCAACCTGGACATCGTCGAGGGCGAGTTCGTCGCCATTGTCGGCTCTAGCGGCTGCGGCAAATCGACATTGCTGCGGTTATTGGTGGGCCTTGATACGCAGTTTCGCGGGCAGATTACCGTGGATGGCAAAGCCGTCAGCGGCATCGGTGGCGAGCGTGGCATTGTCTTTCAGGAACACCGTTTGTTCCCGTGGCTGACCGTTGCCGACAACATCGGTCTGGGCTTGGTCAACGAACCGCTGACTGCTGCGCAGAAACAAAAGCGAATCAACGATTTCATTGACCTGGTCGGCCTGCGCGATTTCACCCGTGCCTACCCGCATCAGCTGTCCGGCGGCATGGCCCAGCGTGTGGCGATCGCTCGCGGTCTGGTCGCCAGCCCACGCATTCTGCTGCTTGATGAACCCTTCGGTGCCCTTGATGCACTCACCCGCCAGCAGATGCAGGACGAGCTGCTGGCGATCCGCGAGCGCGCAAAAATCACCACGATCCTCGTCACCCATGACGTCGAAGAAGCGATCTTCCTCGCCGACCGCGTGGTGGTGATGGAGCCGCGCCCGGGACGGATCAAGCAGGTGGTCGACATCGCCCTGCCCCATCCGCGCCAGCGCAGCAGTTTCGACTTCCATCAGTTGCGTGAAGAGCTGCTGCACGAGCTGACCAGTGACGACCATTACCAACCGAGCGTGCCGGTGCAGATCCGCGATCTGCCGCTGACGTTCATTGCCTGCTGAACAGGAGTTTTGCGATGCCGCAACGTCCCAATTTTCTGGTGATTCTGGCCGACGATCTCGGCTTTTCCGACATCGGTGCCTTCGGCGGCGAAATCGCCACGCCGCACCTTGATGCCCTGGCCAACAATGGCCTGCGCCTGACCGATTTTCATACCGCACCGACCTGCTCGCCGACCCGCTCGATGCTGCTGACAGGCACCGACCACCACATCGCCGGGATCGGCACCATGGCCGAAACGCTGACGCCGGAACTGATCGGTAAACCGGGTTACGAGGGTTATCTCAATGACCGCGTCGTCGCACTGCCCGAGCTGTTACGCGAGGCCGGTTATCAAACCTTGATGAGTGGCAAATGGCACTTGGGTTTGAAGGCTGAACTGGCGCCCCATGCACGAGGTTTCGAGCGCTCGTTTTCGCTGCTGCCCGGCGCGGCGAACCATTACGGTTTCGAACCGACCTACGATGAGCAAACGCCAGGCCTGCTGAAATCCACGCCGGCGCTGTACATTGAAGACGATACGTTTCTCGACGAATTGCCGAAGGATTTCTATTCCTCCGATGCCTTCGGCGACAAGTTGCTGCAGTACCTCAAGGAACGTGACCAGACCCGGCCGTTCTTCGCTTACCTGCCGTTCTCCGCACCGCACTGGCCGTTGCAGGCACCGGCCGAGATCGTCGAGAAATACCGTGGCCGCTATGACGCTGGCCCCGAAGTGCTGCGTCTGGAGCGTCTGGAAAAGCTCAAAGAACTCGGCCTGATCGAGCCGGACGTCGAGCCGCATCCACTGATTCAGTTGACCCAGCAGTGGGACGCGTTGAGCGAGGAGCAAAAGCAGATTTCCGCGCGGGCCATGGAGGTCTACGCAGCGATGGTCGAGCGCATGGACTGGAACATCGGTCGGGTTGTCGATTATCTGCGCCAGCAGGGGCAGCTCGACAACACGTTCATCCTGTTCATGTCCGACAACGGTGCCGAAGGCGCGCTGCTTGAAGCATTTCCGAAATTCGGCCCGGAACTGGTGACGTACCTCAGCCAGCATTACGACAACAGCCTCGACAACATTGGCCGGGCCAACTCCTACGTCTGGTACGGGCCGAACTGGGCGCAGGTGGCGACTGCGCCGTCGCGCCTGTTCAAGGCATTTACCACCGAGGGCGGGATTCGCGTGCCGGCGCTGTTGCACTATCCGCAGTTGCCGCTCAAAGGGCAGATCAGCCATGGTTTCGGCACGGTGATGGACGTCACACCGACGATTCTCGATCTGGCAGGTGTGCGGCATCCGGGCAAGTTGTGGCACGGAAAACCGGTCGCACCGTTACGTGGCAAATCGTGGCTGGGGTTCTTGTCGGGTGAGACTGCGCAGGTGCATGACGAGCACACGGTGACGGGGTGGGAATTGTTCGGGCGTCGGGCGATTCGCCAGGGGTCGTGGAAAGCGGTGTGGATCCCCGGGCCGGTCGGGCCGGCGACCTGGCAGCTGTATGATTTGAGCAGTGATCCGGGGGAGATTCATGATCTGGCGTTGAGTCGGCCGGAGAAGCTCAGTGCGTTGATCGGGCATTGGCAGCAGTATGTCGAGGAGACTGGGGTGATCTTGAGTGAGTCGCCGTTTCAGCCGGACTGAGGGCAAGATCAAAAACACCCTCACCCCAGCCCTCTCCCGGAGGGAGAGGGGGCCGACCGAGGTGTCTTTCGTCAAACATCGACCTGAAAAATCGGGTCGATTATGGATTCGACAAAGCTCTTTCACTTCGGTGTAACTCCTCAATATCCCCGGGTCGGTCCCCTCTCCCTCCGGGAGAGGGTTAGGGTGAGGGCAGCTTGTCACGCCTCCACCGCCTCCCCAGACACCGCAACTTCATCCCGACGAACAAACCGGTTCGCCCGCCCAAACGTCCCAAAATCATTAAACCGAACCCCCATCTCACGCATCACCTTATGCGCCACCGGCACCGTCATTTGGCGAATATAAAACGGCTCCTTCACGACAAAATGATGAATCCCGTGGCTGCTGCCAAAGTTGAAGCAAAACGCCTGCAACGGCCACAGCCACCAAGGGTTCAGCACCTGGCACTGCTGCAGCACATTGCCCAGCTCGACATCACCGTAGTAATGCATGTTCGAGCTGATGAAGTGCAGGCAAAACGTGCGCAACACGTTCGGGCCGATGATCACCACGGCGGCGATATCGATCACCTGCATCACCGACAACGTGGTTGCTGACCAGTCGATCGGCGCGCCCAGCAGGTAAGCAATGCCATTGGCCGCATGAAAGCCGAGAAACACATACCACGCCCCCCAATGCACCAGCGCCAGCGGCGCGTAGACCTTCAGCGTGCGCTTGATGATGCTGAACTTGTGCGCCCAGGTCTTGGCTCGCAGCATGCGGATGAACGCCGACATGACGTTGTCGCCAACCATCAGCAAACGTGCAAAACCCCACGGCTCGCCGTTGGTGATCGCGCGCTCTTCCATATCGGTTTCAGTGCCGGAGACCTTGTGGTGATTGAGGTGCAGGTGCCGACGGATCCACGGGTTGATCGTGCTCGGCCGCGCCAGCCACACCAGGCCCATCATCAGGTTGTGCGGCACGCGCTGCTTGCGGAAATACATGCTGTGGATCAGGTCGTGCTCAAGCTCATGGGTCAACGAAGCAAAAAACGCGTTGAGCAACAGACAAACCCACCACGCCATATGGCCGGTGATGTACAGCGTCGCCGAGCCGATCATCCCGATCAGGGCAAAGGCCAGAATCCCCGCGCCCAGCGCATCCTGATGCTGGAGAATCGGGTAGCGCTCGCGCAATTCGACGCCTTTGGCCAGCACCACTTCACGAATATGCGCTGATCGCTGGGCCGCATTGTGTCGCTGGGGACTTGCAGAAGTACCGTCCATGCTTCCATCCTCGGGTTTATGATGTTCGCATCGTGCCTCGCCAACGCTTCAATTGCGGTAGCCGAGAACGCCAACCTGTTGACCGGAAGCGCCAATCAGCATGAAGGAACCGACCTCCCTCGCCAGCTGGACCCGTGCCTTGCGCAAGCAACTCGATGCGCTGGGACTGGACAGCATTGCCCTGTGTCAACAGGCCGGGCTCGATCCGAGCTTGATGGATGATCCCAACGCGCGCTATCCACTGTCCGGCACCACGCGCCTGTGGGAAATTGCCGTGCAGGTCAGTGGCGACCCGGCGATTGGTCTGCGCGTGTCGCGCTTCGTCAGCCCGACCACGTTCCATGCCCTCGGTTATGCGCTGGTCGCCAGCGGCAGTTTGCGCGAGGTGTTCGAGCGCATCGTGCGCTATCACCCGGTGGTCAGCGATGCGCTGGAACTGGAGCTGAGTCGTGGCGACGACCGCTATCAATTTCGTCTGAAAATTCCGTCAGGCAATCCCGCACCAGCCTTCGAAGCCATCGACGCGTTCACCGCGATCTACGTGCGCACCTGCCGCAATCGTCTCGGCCGTGATTACGCACCGCTGGCGGTTTATCTGCGCCGCCCGGAGCCGAGCGATGCGCACCAGTGGCACAAAGTCTTCCGCGCTCCGGTGCATTTCGGTTGTGTCGAGGATCGTCTGGAATTCGCCCTCGCCGACTTCGACAGCCACCTCGACGACGCCAATCCGGAACTCGCTGAACACAATGAAGCGGTGCTCAAACGCACGATGGCCCAGCTTCAACCGCTGACTTGGGAGCGCAAGGTGCGCGATGCGATTGAAGAACAATTGCCGGAAGGTGAGCCAAGTGCAGAACGCATTGCTCAGGCGTTGCACCTGAGTTTGCGCAGTCTGCAAAGGCATCTGGCGGATGAAGGTTGTCGCTTTGATACGTTGCTCAACGAGAGCCGCGAGAATCTGGCGCTGCTGCACCTGCGCGATCCGCAGTGCTCGTTGAGTGAGGTGAGTTATTTGCTCGGGTTCGCCGACACCAGCAGTTTCAGCCGCGCGTTCAAACGCTGGACGGGGCTGACGCCGGGGCAGTTTCGTGATGGGTTGCGCTGATCCAGAATCAGTTTGTCTGATCTGGCGCCATCGCGAGCAGGCTCACTCCTACAGGGGGAACGCATTCCAATTGTAGGAGTGAGCCTGCTCGCGATAGCGCCCTTTAATTCAACGCAAAGCCCAGCTCAAAAATGGTGCCGCCAACATCACTGTTCACCCGCACCTGCCCACCATGCAACTGCATGATCGACTGCACGATCGCCAACCCCAGCCCACCCGAATCCCCCGGCTCCGCGCGCGAAGGATCGACGCGGTAGAAACGGTCGAACAGTTTGCCCAGATGCTCCGCCGCAATGGCCGGGCCATGGTTGTGCACTTGTAACCAGCACCAGCCCGACTCGTCACGCCGGCGCAGGCTGATCACGGTTTCGGAGTCAGCATGACGCACGGCATTGGCCAGCAAGTTGCCCAGCGCCCGTTGCAGCAACTGCTGATCGGCACGCAGTTCGCCATGCAGTTGATTGTCCAGCCGCAGGTCGCGGTCATCGGCCAAGGCTTCAAAGTAATCACACAGTTCAGCGCCCACGCCGTGCAGATCCAGCACTTGCAGGTTAAGCGCGCGCTCGGCCTGCTCGGCGCGGGCAAGGAACATCAGGTTTTCCGCCATGCGCTTGAGCCGTTCGAACTCTTCCATGTTCGAGGCGAGGACTTCCTGATACTCCTCGGTGCTGCGCGGATGATTCAGCGCCTGACCGTTGCTCGCCAACAAGGTGTGCAGCGGCGTACGTATCTCGTGGGCGAGATCGGCGGAAAACTGCGAGAGGCGCTGCACGCTGTCGTCCAGCCGCGCCAGCATGCCGTTGAGCGCCTGCACCGGCTCAAGCAGTTCTGCGGGCGTGCCGGTGGCGGGCAAGCGTTGGTCGAGGCTGCGCAGATCGATACCGCGTACCGCTTCGCTCAACTGCCGCAACGGTTGCAGACCCCGGCGCAGCAACAGCAAGCCCAAGGCAAAGGCCAGCAAAGCACCCAGTCCAACCGATAAGTACAGGCGCAAGCGATAGCTGCCGAGCATCTGTTCGCGCTCGCTAAGCACTTTGCCGGCGATCACGGTCAGCGGTTCGCCGTTCGGCCCCTGCGCTTCGCCGGACAACAGCGCGAGTTCGGCACCGTCCGGCGCTTGCCACGTCAACACATCACGGCGCTGCGGCGTTTGCTCGCGGGGGATCGCGCTCAGCGCGGGCAACTCGCGTTGCCGTGGATTGATCGCGATCACGCTCGATCCGTCGGCGCGGCGCACCAGCAACAGGCTGTCGAGATTACCGAGCATGTTCTGATACAGCCGTGGCCGCGCCTGCAAGGCATCGAGGCTGTCGCTGTCAGCGAGCAACGCGCGCACTTGCTCCAGTCGTCCGAGCAACGCGAGGTCGTCGCGGTAGGCGATTTCCGACGCCAGCGAACGGTAGAGGAACACACCAATCGCGCTCAGCACCAAAGCGCAGACCAATGCGAACGCCAGCGCCAGACGCCAGGCGATCGATCTAGAGCGCATCGTCGGGGGCTTCCAGTTGATAACCGACGCCGCGCACGGTGTGAATCAGTTTCGGCATGTACGGGTCATCGACTTTCGCACGCAAACGCCGCACCGCGACTTCGACCATGTTGGTGTCGCTATCAAAATTCAGGTTCCACACCTGCGAGGCAATCAGCGTGCGCGACAGCACTTCGCCCTGGCGACTGGCGAGCAATTGCAGCAGGGCGAATTCCTTGTTGGTCAGGGCAATGCGCTGGCCACCACGGCTGACGCGGCGGCGCAGGACGTCGATTTCCAGATCGGCGATGGTGTACGACTCGGCTTCGCGCATCGGCCCGCGCCGCAACAACGTGCGCACCCGCGCGAGCAGTTCGGCGAAGGCGAAGGGCTTGAGCAGGTAATCATCGGCGCCCAGCTCGAGGCCGCGCACGCGATCTTCAATGGCGTCCTTGGCGGTCAGGAACAGCACCGGCGTGGCGCCGCGCTGGCGGATCAGTTGCAACAATTGCCAACCGTTGAGGCCCGGCAGCATCACGTCGAGGATGATCAGGTCGTACTCCTGCTGCTCGATAAAATAGCGCCCATCGAGGCCATTGAGCGCCACGTCTACGGCAAAACCCGACTCGCCCAGGCCTTTGGCGAGGAAATTCGCGGTTTTGGCTTCATCTTCTACGACCAGCAAACGCATGGCACACCTCGATTGATCAGGCACACAGGCTAGGCGCCTTCGAAGGCGTTGCCCATTACAAACTTGTAATCAGACTGACGAGGTTCTGACGAAGACCGGCGATTAAGGTGACCACCTTCGCTTTTGGAGCCTGTTCATGACTTTCAAATACTTCGTTGCAAGCCTGATCATCGGCCTCAGTGGTGCCGCTGTCGCCAGCCCTGAACTGCCGCGTCACGCTGATCTCGACCTGAAAACTGCACGGCTGCTCGCCGACACGGCAATGGCCAACTGCACCGGCACGGTGTCGGTGCTCGATCGGGGCGGCAATCTTCTAGTGACCCTGCGCGGCGATGGCGTAGGCCCGCACAACACTGTTGCCAGCCAGCGCAAGGCTTACACCGCGCTGTCGACCAAGACCGCGACCCGGTTGTTCGCCGAACGCGCTCGCAGCAACCCGGAAACCGCCAACCTCAACACCCTCGACGAGTTGCTGTTGCTCGGCGGCGGCATCCCTTTGTTCGCTGCTAATGAGTTGGTCGGCGCGATGGGTGTAGCCGGTTCCGGCGGCGGCGAGCAAGACGAAAACTGTGCGATCAAGGCTGCCGGGAAAACCGGTCTGGCCACTACCCGTTCCCAATAAGGAGATGCATCCATGAGCACTTTGCGCATGACCTTCGCCGCGCTCGGCCTGAGCGCTTTTTCCAGTCTGGCTCTGGCTGCCGGCAATCCCCTGAGCGTGCACGTGCTCAATCTGGAAAACGGCCTGCCTTCGCCAGGTATCAACGTGACGCTGGAGAAACTCGTCGGCCAGAACTGGCAGCCACTGGCTCAAGGCACGACCAATGAACAGGGGCGAATTGCCGAGTTGTTCCCGGCCAGACAGCCTTTTGAAGCGGGTGAATACCGGGTGGTGTTCAAGACCGGCGAGTACTTCAAGAAGGTCAAGCACGACACGTTCTTCCCGGAGATTCCGGTGATTTTTGAAGTGAAGCAGACCGATCAGCATTACCACATCCCGCTGCTGCTCAGCCCGTACGGTTTCTCGACCTATCGCGGTTCCTGAATCAATACTGCCCCATGTGGGAGCGAGCTTGCTCGCGAAGGCGGTGTGTCAGTCAGCAATCATGTTGAATGTTAAATCGCATTCGCGAGCAAGCTCGCTCCCACAGGGGCTTGGGCGAATTGTCAGATCGTGGCGAGAGCGCGCAATCGCATGGCATCAAGGATTTCGATCTCTCCATACCCGAGTCCGATAATCCCCTGCCCCTGCAAATCCTTAAGGATCTGGTTGGTGGTCTGCCGCGACAGCGACAGCATCGATGCCAACTGCTCCTGCGGCAGTTGCAGAACGCGGCGTGGCGCATCGAGCTCGCCGTAGCCTTCGGCAATCATCAGCAAGCGATGGGCCAAGCGTGCCGGCGCTGGCAGCAGGCTCAGTTGTTCGAGATTGATAAAGGTCAGGCGCAGTTTATGGCTCATCAGCAGCGCCAGGTGCCGCCAGTACACCGGGTGTTCGTCGAGCAGTTTGAGCAACGTCGCCTGAGGGATATTGAGCAAGGTGCACGGCCCGACTGCATAGGCGTCATGAGTGCGCGGCTGGCCATCGAACAGGCAGATTTCGCCGAACCAGTGCGGCGCCTCGACCAGACTCAACAACGCCTCTTTGCCCTGCTCGCTCACCGCGCCTATACGCACGGCGCCATTGAGCACCGCGTATAAACCGCAAGGTGGATCACCGCGCTGGAACAGCCGCTGCCCTGCCGTCAACCGCCGCTCCCGGGCCGTAGCCAACAGACTATCCTGAAAGGACGCCGGCAGATGACTGAACCACTGGCCGCTCATCAACCGTGAACGTATTTGCATAAACACTCCTGGACTGTCGCCTGCCTGACAGAGCGAACCCTGATCCCGAGGGATGATGCGATCAACCCTACCGGAGGAACAACAATGAAAAGCCTCGTCGACCATCTCAGTCAATACGCCGCCTACCACCGTGACCCGCGCAACATCGCCAGCCACTTTATCGGCATTCCGCTGATAGTGGTGGCCGTGGCGGTGTTGTTGTCGCGGCCGGAATGGTCGCTGGGCGGGTTGTGGATATCTCCAGCGGTTATCGTGGCTTTGGCCTCGGCGTGGTTTTATCTGCGCCTGGAAATGAAGCTCGGGGTGTTGATGACGGTGCTGATGGGTCTGTCGGTCTGGGCCGGGCATGTATTGGCGCAGCAAAGCACGATGGTCTGGCTGAGCAGCGGGCTGGCGATGTTTGTCGTTGGCTGGGTGATCCAGTTTGTCGGGCATCACTATGAAGGGCGCAAACCGGCGTTTGTCGATGATGTGTCGGGGCTGATTGTCGGGCCGTTGTTTGTCGTGGCCGAGTTGGCGTTCATGCTCGGGATGCGGCGTGAATTGAAGGAGCAGATCGAGGCGCGGGCGGGGGTGGTGCGGGTTAATCCGAAGCGTGCTGCAATCTAGACTTTATGCCCGCTCGTTCCCACGCAGAGCGTGGGAACGATCAGTCTTAGAGGCTGGCGACTTTCTGCCAGACCTTCGGCTTGAAGAACAGGGTTTCACCCTTGGCCAAGCCGATCAGGCTGTCGTGGTCTTTCACCACTTCGGCTTCAATCAGATCAGTCTGCCCTTCTACCTTCAGCGTGACCCGCGTGGTCGCGCCCAACGGCCGGATATCACGCACCTCTGCCGCGTGGTGATCCTCCAGCTCATGCTTGGACAGCGACACCTCATGCGGGCGGAACAGCACGTGGTTGTCGTCGCTCAACAGCAAGCGGTTCGAGTCGCCGAGGAAGTGATAAACGAAATCGCTGGCCGGGTTTTCGTAGACGTCGCCCGGTGAGCCGATCTGCTCGATCACGCCTTTGTTCATCACCACGATACGGTCGGCCACTTCCATCGCTTCTTCCTGATCGTGGGTCACGAACACCGAGGTCAGGTTGATATCTTCGTGCAGACGCGCCAGCCAGCGGCGCAGTTCTTTACGCACCTTGGCATCCAGGGCCCCAAACGGTTCGTCGAGCAGCAGTACTTTCGGCTCGACCGCCAAGGCGCGTGCCAGAGCAATCCGCTGACGCTGACCGCCGGACAACTGCTCCGGATAACGATCCGACAACCAATCCAGCTGCACCATGTTCAGCAACTCATGAACCTTGACCGCAATCTGGCTTTCGCTCGGGCGCTGGTTTTTCGGTTTCATGCGCAGGCCGAACGCGACGTTGTCGAACACGGTCATGTGGCGGAACAACGCGTAGTGCTGGAACACGAAACCGACATTGCGATCACGCACGTCGTGGCCGGAGACGTCTTCACCGTGGAAAACAATGTTGCCGTTATCCGGGGTTTCCAGGCCGGCGATAATCCGCAGCAGCGTGGTCTTGCCGCAGCCCGAGGGGCCGAGCAGCGCGACCAGTTCGCCGCTGTGGATATCCAGGCTGATGTTGTCCAGCGCCTTGAACGCATTGAAATTCTTGCTGACGTTACGCACTTCGATCGACATGAATTATTCCTCCGCGGCGCTAGCGCGCAGGCGGTTGATACGGTTTTCGCTCCACTGCTTGGCCAGCAGGATGAAGAGCGCCAGGATCAGCAACAGGCTCGCCACGGCGAACGCGGCCACGTGGTTGTATTCGTTGTAGAGGATCTCGACGTGCAGCGGCAAGGTGTTGGTCACCCCGCGAATGTGCCCGGACACCACCGACACCGCACCGAATTCACCCATGGCTCGCGCGGTACACAGCACCACGCCATAGATCAGGCCCCACTTGATGTTCGGCACGGTGACATGCCAGAACATCTGCCAGCCGTTGGCGCCGAGCAGGCGCGCGGCCTCCTCTTCCTGCGTGCCTTGTTCCTGCATCAACGGAATCAGCTCGCGGGCCACGAAGGGCACGGTGACGAAGATCGTCGCCAGCACGATGCCCGGCAGGGCGAAGACGATCTGGATGTCGTGATCCTGCAGCCACGGCCCGAACAAGCCTTGTGCGCCGAACATCAGCACGTAGACCAGACCGGCGATCACCGGCGACACCGAGAACGGCAAATCAATCAGGGTCACCAGCATGCTCTTGCCGCGGAACGAGTATTTACTCACGCACCACGCGGCGCTGACGCCGAACACCAGGTTCAACGGCACCGAAATCAGCACGGCGAACACGGTGAGTTTCAATGCCGACAGAGCATCCGGTTCAAAGATCGCGGTGAAGAATGCACCGAGGCCATTCTTCAAACCCTGCGATACGACGATAAACAACGGCAGCAGCAGAAACAGGAAAAAAACCAGCCAGCCGAGGCCGATCAGGACCCTGCGCGAAGTGGCGCTGCCACGGCGTGCCGCATTGGCCGAAGAGGCGGCCGCAATAGAAGATTGGGACATGGTTCGCGCCTCCTTATGGGGTTTCGATGCGCCGCTGCAGCAAGTTGATCAGCAGCAACAGGACGAAGGAAACCACCAGCATCAAAACGCCGATGGCGGTAGCGCCGGTGTAATCGTATTGGTCGAGTTTGACCATGATCAGCAGCGGCAGGATCTCCGTTTTCATCGGCATGTTGCCGGCGATGAAAATCACCGAACCGTACTCGCCGACACCACGGGCGAAGGCCAGGGCAAAACCGGTCAGCCAGGCGGGCAACAATGCGGGAACGAGGATGTGGCGGAACACCTGCAAGGGTTTAGCACCTAGGCACGCGGCGGCTTCCTCGACTTCACGGGGAATGTCGGCCAGCACCGGCTGCACGGTACGCACCACAAACGGCAGAGTGACGAAGGTCAGCGCCAACGTGATACCCAGCGGGGTATAGGCAATCTTGAAACCGAGGTCAGCGGCGAATTGCCCGACCAGTCCTGCCGGCGCGTACAGCGCGGTCAACGCGATACCGGCCACGGCAGTCGGCAGGGCAAACGGCAGATCGATCATCGCGTCGATCACCTTGCGCCCCGGGAAGGTGTAGCGCACCAGCACCCAAGCGAGCAGCGTGCCAATGATGCCGTTGATGATCGCGGCACACAGCGCGGTGCCGAAGCTCAGCTTCAGGGCGGCCAGCACGCGCGGTGCGGAGATGATCGTCCAGAACTGATCCCAGGTGAGTTGCGCGGCGTGGACGAACATCGCCGCCAGCGGGATAAGCACAATCAGACTGAGGTACACCAAGGTGTAGCCCAGCGTCAGCCCGAAGCCGGGTATGACGGGGGAGATACGACGCGACATAAAAGTC
Source organism: Pseudomonas sp. H1_D05 (assembly GCF_054682705.1). Taxonomy (NCBI): domain Bacteria; kingdom Pseudomonadati; phylum Pseudomonadota; class Gammaproteobacteria; order Pseudomonadales; family Pseudomonadaceae; genus Pseudomonas; species Pseudomonas sp. H1_D05. The sequence goes on along the minus strand of NZ_CP162825.1, from coordinate 2,081,518 downwards.
CTTGGTTAAAAAGCGATCCGCTGAACGCACCCATGTGGGAGCGAGCTTGCTCGCGAAGAAGGAGTATCAGCCAACTCCACGTCGTCTGACACTGCGCTTTCGCGAGCAAGCTCGCTCCCACATTTTCTGCGCCTGGCTAAAGGCTTGATGTGTGGCTGAAGTCAGATTACTGCGCCTGATAAATCTGGTCGAACACGCCACCGTCGTTGAAGAATTTCGGCTGCGCGGTTTTCCAGCCGCCGAAGTCTTTGTCGATGGTCACCAGTTCCAGTTTCGGGAACTGCTGAGCGTACTTGGCAGCCACGTCCTTATCACGCGGACGGTAGAAGTTCTTCGCGGCAATTTCCTGACCGGCCGGGCTGTACAGGTGCTTCAGGTAGGCCTCGGCGATCTGCTCGTTGCCTTTTTTCTCGGCGTTCTTGTCGACCACGGCCACTGGCGGCTCGGCGAGGATCGACAGCGAAGGCACGACGATGTCGAACTTGTCGGCGCCGCCATCTTCTTTCAGTGCCAGGAACGCTTCGTTTTCCCAGGCCAGCAACACGTCACCCTGACCGTTGTTGACGAAGGTAATGGTCGAACCGCGTGCACCGGTGTCGAGAATCGGCACGTGCTTGAACAGGGTCTGCACATATTCTTTGGCTTTGGCTTCGTCACCGCCGTTGGCTTTCAGGCCGTAGGCCCATGCGGCGAGGAAGTTCCAGCGCGCACCGCCGGAGGTTTTCGGGTTCGGGGTGATCACCGAGACGTCGTTCTTGACCAGATCGCCCCAGTCCTTGATGCCTTTCGGGTTGCCCTTGCGCACCAGGAAGACGATGGTCGAGGTGTACGGCGTGCTCGCTTCCGGCAGCCGCTTCTGCCAGTCGGCGGGCAGGGTCTTGCCGAGTTTGGCGATTTCGTCGATGTCGCCGGCCAGCGCCAGGGTCACTACGTCGGCACGCAGACCGTCGATCACCGCACGGCCCTGCTTGCCCGAACCGCCGTGGGATTGCTGGATTTTCACGGTGTCGCCGGCGTGATCTTTCTGCCAGTACTTGATGAATTCAGCGTTGTAGTCCTGATACAGCTCGCGCGTCGGGTCATACGACACGTTGAGCAGTTCGTAATCCTTGGCAACCGCGGAACCGGCAAACACGGCACTGGCCAGAGCGGCCAAAGCGTAACGGCGAATCGACGACATGGTGAAAGCTCCTGGAATTCTGGGTGGTGGCTTTTTCTTATGTATTTCGGGAATCGTGTTGTCGGTTCAAAGATCGCAGCCTTCGACAGCTCCTACGCACAGCCCCCTGTAGGAGCTGCCGCAGGCTGCGATCTTTTAGCCCGGTTGTTTGCCCGGTTGCTGCAAACGGAATTTCTCTTTGCGTTCGATCTGCACGACCTGGGCGTTGTGCACAGTGATCTCCACCGCGCCGAAACGCAGATCGCGCAGAGCGCTCTGGATTTCACGCAAGATGGTGGTTTCGTCCTGACCGTCAACGCTGCGAAGGGATGCGCTCATGGTGCTGCTCCTTTGAATGGGATTTGCCTGGCAGTGGGCGGCACTGCGTTCGGCGTGGGAGCAATATAAGAGAGGCGCAGATATTCTTAAAAAGACTATTTAAGAATGTTTATATAACTGAAAAACTGATCGTTCCCACGCGCAGCAAAGGAATGCAGCCAGCGGCGCTCTGCGCCGCGATTTTGGGCCGACGCAGAGCGCCCCTTTGCTGAGCGCAGGAACAAGTTTGCCCCTGTCTTAGCTAACCACCGGAGTTCTCGCCCAATCAATCTCCTGCGCCGGAGCCGGTCGCCCAAACCAGTAGCCCTGCCCCAGATCACATTCCTGCTCAAGCAGAAACGCCGCCTGCTCAACCTGCTCGATGCCCTCGGCATGCACCTGCATGCCCATGCTTCGGGCCAGCGCGATGATCACCCGGACAATCGCCACGTCATCCTCATCCCACGGCAACCCGGCAACGAAACCCTGATCGATCTTCAGCTTCTGCACCGGCAAGCGCTTGAGCCGCAGCAGTGACGAGTAACCCGTGCCGAAATCATCGATGGCCAGGCGAATACCCAATTCGCGCAAACGGTGCATCTGCTCCAGCGCCACTTCCGGATCATCCATCACTGCACTTTCAGTGACTTCCAGCTCCAGATATGCCGGATCCAGTCCGGTGTCGTGCAGCACCTGCGCCACCTGCTGGTACAACTCGCGCCGGGCAAACAGGCGCGACGAGACATTCACTGCGACAAACGACAACACCACTCCGGCCTGCTGCCATTGGCACATTTGCCGACACGCCTGCTGCATGACCCAGGCGTCGATTTCAGCGATCAAACCGGTGCGTTCGGCAATCGGGATGAACTCCGCAGGCGAGACCAGACCGCGTTGCGGATGCTGCCAGCGCACCAACGCTTCAACGCCAATCAAGCGACTGGTTTTCAAGTCATGCACCGGTTGGTAATAAACTCGCAGTTCCTGTTGCTCCAGCGCCCGGCGCAGCTCGAATGCGATCTCCACACGTTGCTGGGCGTGGGCGGTGAGTTCTTCGGTATACAAGGCATAACCGTTGCGGCCGCTGCTCTTGGCCTTGAACAGCGCCGCATCGGCATTGCGCAACAGTTGCTCGGCGCTTAGCGCGTCGCTGGGGAACAGGCTGATGCCGAGGCTGGCGTTGATGAACAACTGATTGCCATCAATGCTGAACGGCTCCTTCAGCGCATCGAGAATCCGTTGCGCCAGCGCCGCTGCCTGCACCGGCTGTGGACAACTCTCTGCCAACACCGCGAACTCGTCGCCGCCCAGGCGCGCCAGGGTGATACCGGGTCCAAACAGTTCTTGCAGGCGCGCCGCGACTGCCTTGAGCAAGCGATCGCCGACGTTATGGCCAAGGCTGTCGTTGATCATTTTGAAATGATCGAGATCGAGCATCAGTAACGCGCAGCCGCGCTTGTGGATCTGCGCCGAAGCCAGCGCCTGTTCGGCGCGGTCGCTGAACAGCAGGCGATTGGGCAGATCGGTCAGCGGATCGTGGTGCGCCAGGTGTTTGAGTTCATGCTCGGAATCCTTGATGGCGCTGATATCGGAAAACACCGCAACGTAATGGCTGAGCCGGCCCTGATCATCGTGAATGACCCGGATGGTTTGCCACTGTGGATAAATCTCGCCGCTTTTACGCCGGTTCCAGATCTCGCCACTCCACTCGCCCTGCGACTCCAGGGTGGCGAACATCGCTTGGTAGAAACCCGGCGGATGATGGCCGGACTTGAACAGGCTCGGCTGCTGCCCGAGGACTTCTTCACGCTGATAACCGGTGATCTCGATAAACGCCCGATTGACGTGCACGATCAGCCCTTGGTGGTTGGTGACCAACACCCCTTCGCGGGTGCAATCGAAAACGGCCGCCGCTTGACGCAGGCGTTCGCGATCAGCTTGGCGCTCGCGCAACCGCGCACCGATGCCGAGAAACTCGCACAAGCGCGCCCGCGCCAGAAAGATCAGCCCGGCGCTGAGCGCCGCAAACACGTAACCGTTGATCAGTTGCCATCGGGCAAGATCGACGGAGTTATCGAAGAAATTGTTTAATAAATGATCAGTTCCCTGCAGCCAGACAACCGCAAGTACGAGATAGAGCAGCGCTGCACGCAAAGCATCGCGGTAAGTGGCACGCATTCGGCTGTCCATGTCCCTACAAAAAGGTTGGAATTATAGGTCAAGAAACATCCAGCGACTCTTATCTGAAAGGGCGACTGGTTTTATCTGTGTGCTTGGTGATAATGCAACGGCTGTTTTTATCTTTATCGAGGGCCCTATAGCCTATGTGGTACGAAGGTTTTCTTGGCTTGTCGGCCTGGTCTCTGGTCGCAGTCACCCTGCTGATGACCCACGTGACAATTGTCGCCGTCACGGTCTATCTGCACCGCTACTCGGCCCATCGCTCGTTGGAGCTGAATGCCGGCCTGAAGCACTTTTTCCGTTTCTGGCTGTGGCTGACCACGGCGCAGAACACCCGCGAGTGGACCGCCATCCACCGTAAGCATCACGCCAAGTGCGAAACCGAAGATGACCCGCACAGTCCGGTCATCAAAGGCCTTTCCACCGTGCTGCGCACCGGCGCCGAGCTGTATCGTGCCGAAGCGCAGAACCCGGAAACCCTGCGCATCTACGGCAAGAACTGCCCCGAAGACTGGATCGAACGCAACGTCTACAGCCGCTACCCGCTGTTGGGCGTGGCGATCATGGGCGTTATCGACCTGCTACTGTTCGGCACCATCGGCATCACCATCTGGGCGATCCAGATGATGTGGATCCCGGTGTGGGCCGCTGGCGTGATCAATGGCCTGGGCCATGCGGTCGGCTATCGCAACTTCGAATGCCGCGATGCGGCGACCAATCTGGTGCCTTGGGGCATCCTGATCGGCGGCGAAGAACTGCACAACAACCATCACACCTACCCTAATTCGGCCAAGCTGTCGGTGAAAAAGTGGGAGTTCGACCTCGGCTGGGCATGGATCAAAGTCTTCTGTTTCCTGCGTCTGGCCAAGGTCCAGCGTGTCGCGCCAATTGCCCACCGTGTCGAAGGCAAGGGCAATCTGGACATGGACACCGCGATGGCCATCCTCAACAACCGCTTCCAGATCATGGCCCAGTACCGAAAGCTGGTAATCGGCCCGCTGGTCAAGCAAGAGCTGGCCAAGGTCGATCATTCGGTGCGTCATCAGTTCCACCGCGCCAAACGTCTGCTGTCGCGGGAAACCAGCCTGCTGGAAGATCGTCATCACTTGCGTATCCAGACCATGCTCGAGCACAGCCAGGCACTGAAGGTAATTTACGAAAAACGCCTGGCCCTGCAGCAGATCTGGGTCAAGACCAGTGCAAATGGCCACGACATGCTCGCGGCCATCAAAGAGTGGATTCACGAGGCAGAAGCCAGCGGCATCCAGTCCCTGCGCGAATTTGCTGATCAGTTGAAAACCTACTCGTTGCGTCCTGCCGCGGTCTGAGACCGTTGATCGGTGCACCCGGCTCCCGGATGCACCCTTCGGAACTTCGCCAAAAATCGCCTATCTCAAAGACACTTCGCCATCCCGGCGGGCTGTACTGTGGCCGTTGTCGAATTGCGGCACGTCCTTTGAGATCTGTGCCGATGGTCAACAACAATCAAAAAGACTCATCCTTCCCGCAGTGGCCCGAAGCCGCGCAAACCCTCATGGCGTTGATGCACGCCCAAGGTGAAGTCGCTCGACTGAGCGAACGCGAGCAGCTGTTCAGCTCCTTGCTGGTCAGCGTCAACGCCGTGCTCTGGGCCTTCAACTGGGAAACCCGGCAGGTGCTGTACGTCAGCCCCGCCTATGAAAGGATTTTCGGCCGTTCCGCCGGCCTGCTGCTCGCCGACTACAACCAGTGGCGCGACAGCATCTACCCCGACGATCTCGACTACGCCGAACGCAGCCTCGCCGAAGTCCTGCACAAAGGCGCGGTGGAAGATCGCGAATACCGGATCATCGCCGCCGACGGCCAGGTGCGCTGGCTCAGCGACAAATGCTTCATCAACCGTCAGGACGAACCCGGTCAGCCGGTGATCATCGTCGGCATCGCCGAAGACATTACTGACAAGAAGCAGATGGAAACCGAGCTGCACCGTTTGGCGACTACCGATGTGCTGACGCAAAGCAGCAATCGCCGGCACTTCTTCGAGTGCGCCAATCGCGAGTTCGAAGTAGCGCGGGTGCAGGGCGCGCAAATGGCCTTTCTGCTGCTGGATATCGATGACTTCAAAATGATCAACGACACCTACGGTCATCCCGAAGGCGACAACGTGTTGCAGCGGATTGCCGAGTGCGGGCGCGGGTCATTACGTCGAGGAGATCTGTTCGGGCGGATTGGCGGCGAAGAGTTTGCAGCGGTATTTCCCGGTTGTGCGCCGGACATGGCCATGCAAGTGGCGGAACGGCTGCAGCAGGAGATTCAACGGTTGAGTTTCAGCCATGATGGCCAGACGTTCGGTATCACCGTCAGCCAGGGGTTGACCAGTCTGACCGAGACCGACGACAGCCTCGACAGCCTGTTCGCCCGCGCGGATGCGGCGATGTATGAGGCCAAGCGACAGGGCAAGAACCGCATCATTTCTGCCTGACCCGTATCTCAGCTACACAGAGATCCATTGTAGGAGTGAGCCTGCTCGCGATAGCGGAGTGTCAAACGAATCGTTGGTGTCTGACACTCAGCATCGCGAGCAGGCTCACTCCTACAGGGGTTTGCGTAAGTCAGGTTATTTGCGCATCCGCATCAATTCCGGCAAGCCAATCTTCAGCAACCGCGCCGTGCGACTCTTCGCCAGTTCCTCAACGCCTTCATGCTCGGTCAGATGCGCCATCTGCGCTGCCATGTTCATCACCAACGCCTCACGGGAATACACCCCGCCGCCGAGTTGGTAGACCGACGCAATCAGCTCCCGCAATTCCAGCGGCAGGCGCCATCGGGTACGCAACGCCGAACCATAAGCCGCACCAAACTCGGCCAGCGCGTCGCCCACCTCCTCCCACTCATCCAGCTCTCCGCCGGCCTGCTTCCACTCCTGCAGACAACGCAACAACGCCAGATCACCCAGGCGATGCAGCATGCCCGCGCAGTAACAGCGTTCCTGATCGAGATCGAGCAGCCGCGCGAGGGTGCGCGCATATTCAGCGGTGTGCAGCGACAACCCCCAGTAACGTTCGGCATAGTCCGCCAAACATGGATCGCTGAGCCTGGCGCTGCGCTTGAGCGCCAGCCCCAGAATCAGGTTCATGCTCTGCCCGGTGCCCAGCCGATGCAGGGCCTGCGCCAGTGTCTGCACCGGCGCGCCATGGTGCTGCGCCGCGCTGTTGGCCGCAGCGATCAGCACCGCCGTGATTTGTGGATCGGTCTTGATCTCATCTTCCAACAGCTTCAGATCGAGGCCATTGGGATTGAGGCTGCGCTTCACCGCCACCTGCACATCGGTCATCAACGGCGCACCGTCAGCCTGCTCACGACGTCGCTCGAGAAACACCGACAAGGTCATGCCCGGCGCCAATGCCGGTACTTCACAGAAAACCTCTTCACCGGCATTCAGCAGCAAGCCCTGCAAACGCTCGGTCAGGCTTTCCATGTTCAGTGGTTTGGTCAGATAGGCCGTTGGTGCCAACGGAAGCGCTTCGCGCACACTCGCGCTGTCGTTGCGGCTGCTCATCAGGATGAACGGCAGCGGCGGATTGCGTTTGCGCTGGCGCACGCTGCGCAGCACGCTCAAACCATCGATGCCGGGCAACTCCCAATCAACGATCGCCAGGTCATACGGCACTTCACTGAGCAATGACAGGGCTTGCTGCCCGTCGGCGCACAAGTCTATCCGCGCATCGCAACGCACGTTCAGGAGCACTTGTTTGAGCAGGTCCCGGGACCACGGATCGGCCTCGGCAATCAGCACTCGGGGTACGGCGGGTAAATCAACGGCAGTCATGCGCGCTCTCCCTTGCAATGCCTGAACCTTAGCCAATGCTGGCCATTCGATACAGCGCTAAAGCAATTGATATGTTCACGGGGCGAAAAAAAACCCGCCGAAGCGGGTTTTTTTGTCTATCCGATCACACTGTGCGCGGCTTACAGCTCCGAGAAGCACTCTTCGATGATCGCCAGACCTTTGTCCAGTTGCTCGTCCGGCGAGGTCAGCGGTACGAGGACGCGCAGAACGTTGCCGTAGGTGCCGCAGGACAGCAGGATCAGGCCCTTGTCGCGCGCCTTGGCCACAACGGACGCTACAGCGGCGGCGTTCGGCTTGTGGCTGTCGCCGTTTTCGAACAGCTCGACCGCGATCATCGCGCCCAAGGCACGGACTTCGCCGATCACCGGATACTTGGCCTGGATAGCTTTCAGGCCAGTAACCAGACGCTCGCCGACAGCCTTGCAGCGGTCCAGCAGTTGCTCTTCTTCGAACACTTCCATCACCGCCAGCGCAGCGGCGCAAGCGATCGGGCTACCGGCGTAAGTGCCGCCCAGGCCACCCGGGGCGATGGCGTCCATGTATTCGGCCTTGCCGCACACACCGGCCAGCGGGAAGCCGCCTGCGATGGATTTGGCGAAGGTGGTCAGGTCGGCAGCAACGCCCATCTGCTCCATAGCGAAGAAGGTGCCGGTACGGCCAGCGCCAGTCTGTACTTCGTCAGCGATCAGCAGGATGCCGTGCTGGTCGCACAGGGCACGCAGACGCTTCATGAACTCTTTCGGCGCAACGTAGAAACCACCTTCACCCTGCACAGGTTCGATGATGATCGCGGCGATGTCTTTCGGCTCAGCATCGTTCTTGAAGATACGCTCGATGGAAGCGATCGAATCATCGATGCTCACGCCGTGCAGTTCGTTCGGGTACAGCGCGCGGAAGATGCCGCCTGGCATCAGGCCCATGCCGGCCGAGTACGGCACGACTTTACCGGTCAGGCCCAAGGTCATCATGGTGCGACCGTGGTAAGCGCCGGTGAAGGCGATCACGCCAGCGCGGCCAGTGGCGGCACGGGCGATTTTCACGGCGTTTTCAACGGCTTCGGAACCGGTGGTGACCAGCAGGGTTTTCTTGGCGAAATCACCTGGCACCTTGGCGTTGATTTTCTCGCACAGCTCAACGTACGGCTCGTAAGCCAGTACCTGGAAGCAAGTGTGAGTCAGCTTGTTCAGCTGTTCGGTCACGGCGGCGATGATTTTCGGGTGCACGTGGCCGGTGTTCAGTACCGCGATACCGCCGGCGAAGTCGATGAATTCACGACCTTCAACGTCAGTCACGGTGGCGTTCTTCGCCGATTCAGCGAAGATCGGGTGAATCTGGCCGACACCACGTGGAACAGCTGCGGTACGACGGGCCATCAGTTCAGCGTTAGTCTTGCTCATTACAGTCCTCATTCGCCGCTCATCGGGCGGCGTGGTTCAAGGATTAGCGGGAGAAATCGACGGTGGCAGCATGCGATGATCGACTGCCACGGCGTTCCTGGCCGCAGAGAAAATTCCGGTTTGAAACGACGCAAAGGGACAGCGCTCTCGTGCCCTTTGCGTTTGCAGCGGTCTCTTACAGGGCTTAGATGCCCAGGCAGAGGTATTTGATTTCCAGGTAATCTTCGATGCCGTACTTGGAGCCTTCACGGCCCAGGCCCGAGGCCTTGATGCCGCCGAACGGCGCGACTTCGTTGGAGATCAGCCCGGTGTTGACGCCAACCATGCCGTATTCCAGCGCTTCCGCGACGCGGAACACACGACCGAGGTCGCGAGCGTAGAAGTAGGAGGCCAGGCCGAACTCGGTGTCGTTGGACATCGCGATCACTTCGGCTTCATCTTTGAAGCGGAACAGCGGCGCCAGTGGACCGAAGGTTTCTTCCTTGGCCACAGCGGCGTTTTTCGGCACGTTGGTGAGGATGGTCGGCTCGAAGAAGTTACCTTCCATCGCCTTGCCGCCAGCCAGCACGGTGGCGCCTTTGGCTACGGCGTCAGCAATGTGTTCTTGCACCTTGGCCACGGCTTTTTCGTCAATCAGCGGACCCGTGGTGGTGCCGTCTTCCAGACCATTGCCGATCTTCAGTTTCGCCACCGCCACTTTCAGCTTCTCGGCGAACGCGTCGTAGACCGAATCCTGAATGTACAGACGGTTGGCGCAGACGCAGGTCTGGCCGTTGTTGCGGTACTTGGAAATGATCGCGCCTTCGACGGCCTTATCCAGGTCCGCGTCGTCGAACACGATGAACGGCGCGTTGCCGCCCAGTTCCAGCGAGACTTTCTTGATGTCCTTGGCGCATTCCGACATCAGCTGACGACCGATTTCGGTCGAACCGGTGAAGGACAATTTACGCACGATCGGGTTGCTGGTCAGCTCGCTGCCGATGTCGCCAGCGCTGCCGGAGACCACGCTGAACACGCCCGCAGGAATACCCGCGCGCTGGGCCAGTTCGGCCAACGCGAAAGCGGAAAACGGAGTTTGCGAAGCAGGCTTGAGCACCATGGTGCAACCGGCAGCCAGTGCTGGACCGGCCTTACGGGTGATCATCGCCGCCGGGAAGTTCCACGGGGTGATCGCGGCGGTCACGCCGATTGGCTGCTTGATCACGATCAGGCGTTTGTCTGGCTGGTGGCCCGGAATCACGTCACCGTAGATGCGCTTGGCTTCTTCGGCGAACCACTCGATGAACGAAGCGGCGTAAACGATTTCGCCCTTGGCTTCGGCCAGCGGCTTGCCCTGTTCGAGGGTCATCAGGCGTGCGAGGTCGTCCTGGTTCTCGATCATCAGTTCGAACCAGCGACGCAGCTTGCCGGCACGCTCTTTGGCGGTCAGGGCACGCCAGGCCGGCAGCGCCTTGTCGGCGGCTTCGATGGCACGGCGGGTTTCGGCAGCGCCCATTTTTGGCACGGTACCGAGGATTTCGCCGGTGGCCGGGTTGTTGACCTTGATCGTCTGACCGTTGTCCGCATCGACCCAAGCGCCATCAATGAAGGCTTGCTGGCGGAACAACAGGGTGTCTTTAAGCTGCATGTCGGCTTTCCTTAACAGCACCGCGGCCTGCGCGGAGCAAATTATGATTGTAGAAAGGCGCCTCGCAAGGCTGCCGTCAGGGAAATCAGTGACCGGGTGTGGCGCATCGACAGTGCACGATTCGAAACACCGGCGCTTCTACGCCCGGTCAACGAGCGTTTGAAATCTCAAACGGATCGTAGGATCAAAGGGGTTAAAGGACAATAGGTCGTTCGAAAAAAAGAACAAAAACGCCGCGTTTGTGGAATTTTTCAGATCAACGAGCCAAAAGTCCCCGCCGCAGGAAAACCTTAGATCAACCCTGCCAAAGCGCCAAGCGAGGGTTTTGCAGGACGTTACAGCTTTATGGAATGCAGCGCTTTCTGCCGACACGCGCACTGACAATACCCGCTCAAACCCAGCATGGACGCCCCGAGCCGACCTAGGTATGATGTCGCCCGCTGCACCAGTAGCTCAGCTGGATAGAGTACTGCCCTCCGAAGGCAGGGGTCGTGGGTTCGAATCCCGCCTGGTGCACCATTGATTCAAACGAGAAAGCCCCGGACTGTGATGGTCCGGGGCTTTTTTGTGGGTGACGCAAATGGACCGGAACGACGTTACTCCGTCGTCCAGTCGAACTCGTCGTAATCATCGTCATCCTCTTCCTCCTCAACCTCTTCAAAAACGTCGTCTTCATCAACGACATCCTCTTCCGGTTGATTCAGCAGAAATTCCTTACGCGTCTCGGTAATCGCTCGCCGCATCTCTTCGCCCTTCTCCGGGCAGTTGAGCAGTTGGGCGATGCGGTCAATTTTTGCTGCCACGTTGTCCTCCAGCGCATCGGCAATGCCCCGATAGTGCGCGTTTTTGCGGGGCAATGCCAAATGGCTGAGGGGTCAGGCGGTCATTTTTTCTGCAGCTGTTGGAGTCGGGCGTCGAGATCGGCGTTCGGGTAGCGTTTGTGCAGGTTGTTGAACAGGCTGTCGGCGGCTTGCGATTGGCCGGATTCGCGTAGGCGCAGGACTTCGCGCAGTTGTGCGTCGAGGCCGTTGGCCGGGGCGGTGGCGCGTTTGCTGAATTTGGCTTCATCGGCGCTGATGGCTTGATCTTGCATCGGCGCGGCCATTTCCATCATCGGCGCAGGTGCCGGCATGGCGCCGGCCGGAGCGGACAATCGGTGCAGTTGCGCTGAATCCGTGTCGGTCATCGGTACGGCAAGTTTGGGGGCTGGGGCGTAGTCGTAATGACGCAGCGGCTCAGGAGCGCGCTGTACCAGTGACAACATCAATGCCACGCCGACGAGGCTGGCGAATGCAACCTGCCAGCGGGGTTTACGGCAAGCGTCGAGCCAGCGTTGCCACAGGCTTGGCTTCATCGCAGGGGTTTGACGCTGCGCAGCGTTGAGGATGAACGCATCAAGGTGCGCTGGCGGTTCAGCGTTGTGCTGTTCGCGAACATGTTTAATCACCGAATCTTCCGGTGTCTGGCGGGCGTCAGTCATGTCAGTACCTCCTCGGCCAGCAGCCGACGCAGTTTTTGCTGGGCATAGCGCAAGCGGCTTTTGACGGTTTCCAGCGGTGTTTCGGTGAGGCTGGCGATTTGTGCCAGGTCGAGGTCGCCGTGGGCGCGCAGCAAGAACACCTCGCGCTGGTCGGCAGGCAGGGTTTGCAGGGCGCTTTCCAGGCGCTGGCTGTCGCGACTGAGGCTGAGCAGCTGTTCGGGATCATTTGCCTCATCGCTGACCGCATGATTTTGCTCGTCGTAGCTGTCGAGCAACGGTTGCCGGGCGCCGTGTTTGCGCCAGTGGTCGATCAGGCGATTACGGGCAATCTGGAACAACCACGTCCGAAATGTCGCCCGGCCTTGTGGCTGACTGCTACTGCGGATCAGGCTCAACCAGGTTTCCTGAAACACCTCATCGGCCAGTTCCGGTTTGCCGCTCAAACCGAGCAGAAACCGGTACAGGCCTTGGCGATGGCGCGCGTACAAGATCTCGAACGCGGCTCCGTCGCCCTCGCGATAACGCGCCAGCAGCGATTCATCGCTGCTGGTGGTTGAGCTGTCTGCCGAGGCAAACAGCTGACTGATGAAGCCTTTCAGACGACTCACTTATTCGATCCGTTGTTCAGTGGCCAACGCGTTCGATGCGGTTGAGCTGCGCAAGCTCTGCGCCAGTTCGACCAGTTGCACGAACTCGTTGCGCAGACCGAAGCGATCATCGCCGCGAGCGCCACGGGCCAATGCCTCGGTGTCCTTCAAGCTGAAGTCGCCGGTATAACGGCCGTCTTTGAGCTGCTGGGAGAACGCGGCCACGGCGGCGGCAAAACGCAGATCCTCGCTGGCAGTTGCAACCTGATTGGCGATGGGCCGTTCGATCAGCAGACTTTTCCCACCTTCGGCACGCTGATAACGCACACGCAGCATTGCTAATTCTCCGCTCTTTGCCGAAACAACAGCGTCGGATTTGCCGTAACGCAGCGGCTCCAGCCAGCCCTGCTCGCCCGCCGGAACAATTTCGTACAACGCGGTCACCGTGTGTCCTGCGCCGATTTCGCCGGCATCGACTTTGTCATTGCTGAAATCCTCACGCTTCAACGCACGGTTCTCGTAGCCGAGCAGGCGATATTCGCTGACCTGCGCCGGGTTGAATTCCACCTGCAATTTGACGTTTTGCGCCACCACGGCGAGGGTCGAGCTCAACTGATCCACCAATACTTTGCGTGCCTCGCGCAGATTGTCGATGTAGGCGTAGTTACCGTCGCCTGCGTCGGCCAGTTGTTCCATCAAGTGCTCATTGTAGTTATCCACACCGAAACCCAGGGTCGTCAGCGAAATCCCGGTTCTGCGTTTATCCACAGCCATTTGTTTGAGGCTGTCGAAGTCGCTGACGCCGACATTGAAGTCACCATCAGTGGCCAGGAGGATGCGGTTGATGCCTTTGGGGATGAAGGCCTGCTGCGCCATTTGGTAGGCCAGTTCGATACCCGAGGCGCCAGCGGTCGAGCCACCGGCGGTCAATTGCACGATGGCTGTACGAATTTTCGCTTTCTCGCGTCCGGAGGTCGGCTCCAGTACCACTCTCGATTCGCCGGCATACACCACTAACGAAACGCGATCCTGATCGCGTAACTGATCGACCAGCAATTTCAGCGTGCTTTTGACCATCGGCAGGCCTTCGCGGCGATCCATCGAGCCGGACACGTCGACCAGAAATACCAGATTGGCCGGGGCCAGTTCCGCCACGGCGCGGTCGGAGGCCTTGATGCCGATGCGCAGCAAGCGCGTGTGCGGGTTCCACGGTGAAGCGGCCAGTTCGGTGGTCACGCCGAAGGGCGAGCCATCACTGGGCAGCGCGTAGTCGTAGGGGAAGTAATTGACCATTTCCTCCAGCCTCACCGCGCCTTCCGGCGGCAGTCGGCCCTGATTGAGCAAGCGGCGGACGTTGGCATAAGCGCCCGTATCGACGTCTGCGCTGAAAGTCGAAACCGGTGCCTCGGCGACGCTGTGGATCGGGTTATCGGCCAACGTCTGATACTGCTCGCGCTGCTCGTCGCGATAGCTCTGTGGATAACTTTCACTCAACGGCATCGGCGCGCTGCCCGCATTGGGCATCCTGTACAGCGCGCGTTTGGCCATTGAGCTGTCAGCCATCACGGCTTCCTGATGAACCAGCACCTCAGGCTGCGCCGGCGCTGGCACAGCAGCAGAATCGGGTGTGGACGAAGCACCGCAACCGGCGAGCGCCAGCAGCACACCAACCGCAACAGGACGCAAAAGAGAATGAGACATGGGGGCTGACCTCGGGATGAATTTGATCATTCATCTCCTGAGACGGGCAGCCCTTTCAGTTCGGGTTAAACGCCGCTAAAAATATTTTCAGCGGTGATAACGGCGCACCGCACTGCTGTTGCGCAGCACATGGCCTTTGATTTTTTCCATCAGCTCGGCGCGGGTCAGACCGGCCGGCAAGGCGTCCGGGGCCAGATCCAGCGCGTAGATCTGGATGATGTAGTGGTGCGCACTGTCGCCAACTGGCGGGCACGGTCCCATGTAATGGGTGTTGCCCTTGCTGTTGGTGCCGCCGAGACCTTCGAGCGCGGATTTGGCACCGACGCCCGCTGCAATCTGGTGCGTGGTGGCTTTGATGCCGTAATGAATCCAGTGATCGACGCCCAGGCCTTTCTGGCCATCCGGGTCGTGCATGACAATCGCGTAGCTCTGGGTGCCGACAGGTCCAGCGTTCCAGCTCAGCGCTGGCGACTGGTTCTTGCCGCCGCAACCGGGTGCATCGCTGGCCGCGGCCGAGGTAAACAGGCGGTTATCGGAAACACCCGGGATGTTCAGGGTGAAACGCTCCTGGGCCTGCGCCGGAAACTGCACGCAAAGGGTGACGGCGAGAGCCGCCAGCCATGGGTTGAGAGAGGTCAATCGGGTCATTCCGGGAGCACCTTGTGCAGTTGGGCCGTCGTCGGCTTGCAAACTATAGCTGTACCGTTCGCGCCGTGGCAGTAGCAAATGGCTGAACCTCGCACTACCGCGCAAACTCACAAGAGAAATGCCCGTGAGGAAGCCGATCATGCCAGTGCACCGTGTCGCCCGTATCGCCGATGTCCCAGAAGACCGTGGCCTGCAAGTTGAAATCGGCGCGTGCAAGATCGTGCTGCTGCGCGCCGGTGGGCAATTACGTGCCTATCAGGGCGAATGCCCACATGCCGGCGCACCGCTGGCTGACGGTGCGTTGTGTCACGGACGGCTGATTTGCCCTTGGCACAAGGCTGCGTTTCGCGCCGAGGATGGTGCGTTGTGCGAGCCCCCGGCGCTCGACAGCCTCAAGCGCTATCCGCTGGAGCTGCGTGGCGACGAGGTTTGGGTCGATGATCAGCCGTTGCCCGACCCGCATACGCCGCCGGCGGACGATTCGCGCACTTTCGTGATTGTCGGTGCCGGCGCGGCAGGTACAGCGTGCGCGGCGGCGTTGCGGGAAAAGGGTTTCGGTGGCCGGATCGTGATGATCGATCACGAGCCGGGGGCGGGTTACGACCGTACGGTGCTGAGCAAATTTGTCCTTGCCGGGGAGATGCCCCCGCAAGAAATACCGCCGCTGCGTGAGGATGATTTCTATAAAGACCAGCGCATTGAACGCCAACAAGGCGAAATTAGCGCAATCGACGCTCCGAACAAAACCCTGCACCTTATCGACGGCCAGACGCTGAGTTATGACGCGGCGGTGCTCGCCACTGGCGGCGAGCCCAATCCGCTGGATTTACCCGGCGCAGATCTTCCGCAGGTATTCGTGCTGCGCTCAAAAGCTCAGGCAGAACGGATCATGCACGCTGCCAGAGAGGAGCAACGTGCGGTAATCATCGGCGACAGCTTCATCGCCCTCGAATGTGCGTCGGCCCTGCGCCAGTATGGTCTCGATGTCACGGTGCTGGCTCGCCACGCGATTCCCTTCGCTGCGCAATTCGGTGAAGCCGTGGGCAAAGCGATTCGCGCGCTGCACGAACAGAACGGGGTGAAGTTCATCACCGAACACGCAGCCACCGAGATCATCGGCGAAGGCAAAGTCGAGGCCGTATTGCTGGACAATGGCCTGCGTCTTTCGGCGGATCTGGTGCTGGCCGGGGTCGGCGTGCACCCGGCCACCGAGGCCTTCGCGTCACTGCCGAGGGAAAAAGATCAGTCACTGCGCGTCGATGACGGCATGCGCGTTACGGACGGCCTGTGGGCGATCGGCGACATCGCCACCTTCCCGCTGAACGGCCAGTTGCAGCGTATCGAACACTGGCGCCTGGCCCAGCAACACGCACGCATCGCCGCGGCCAATATGCTCGGTGGCGAAGAACATTACCTCGACGTGCCGTTTTTCTGGACCTGGCACTTCGGCAAGAATTACGACTACCTCGGCCACGCCGAACACTGGGATGAAGTGGAGTTTCTCGGCGAACCCGAAAATCCGCCCTTTATCGGTCTGTTCGGCAGAAACGGTGTGCTGGTCGCTGCAGTCGCCTGCGAAAAAGAACGTGCAATGGCGCTGTTGGCCGAACGGATGAAGCAACCGCTGGCAATGGAAGAGGCCTGGACATTGATCCGCGATTACGCTTGATCGTTCCCACGCTCTGCGTGGGAATGCAGCCCGTGACGCTCCGCGTCACTGGACGCAGAGCGTCCCTAGAGGCATTTCCACGCGGAGCGTGGGAACGATTAATTAACGGGGAAGGGGTTCGCGATTATCGTCATCTTCAGCATGCAGAAAGATCACCCGCGGATGCTCCAGTGGTGCCAGCGGCGGTGGCAATTCCTGCGGATGAACCGGCCAGAAATGTGTCACCACATGGCTGATGTCACCCTCCTGATCGTTATGAATGGTCATCACCCCAGGCGTGCGCAGTTTCTGAAAGCGCTCATCGCAGAGTTTGAAACTCTTGCTCAGCCCTTCATCGTCAATCACCGGCGATGGCAAGCGGCGCTGGGCGAAGCTGCGGCTTTTGCGCTGCTGATAGCGCGCCCAGGAAATCAGAATCACCGCGTTGACCAAGGCAATCCACAGATAAATCTGCAAGGTGCCCAGCGCGTCGAACGCCGATTTATCAAGCAGCGGCCCGCCCGCGTGAGTTTCAATAAGCGGCCACAAGCCACGGATCAGCAGAAACAGCAGGCCAACCCAGGCAATGACCGTAAGGATCACGTCGATCACGACCAGAAAGGGCCGCTGGCGGGTCCGGATGATTTTCATTTGATGACCTCCTCTTCGTCGTCGCCGATCGGTTTGATGCCCCGATCAGGACTGACCCAACGCGCACGTTTCTGATGTTGACCGAACAGCACTTTGGGGAAGCTGACCAACGTGGTCAGCAGGCTGATAAGCCAGAACACCAACGGATACCAGACCACCCAGAACATCGTGCGGCCCAATCCCGGCTCATAGCGCCGATCGATGACGATGCTTACCGCGAACTGCACCAGACAGACGAACGCCAGCAACAAACCGGTAAATGCCGGTGGCATCAGGTGATCCACTGCGATTGCCTCGGGCATGACCACAAACTTGCCGACGCCCCAGAAGATTACCGACAACAAGAAGGTGAACGCCCAACCGGTCGACAGGCAGTATTCGAACAGCAGCGGCCACAGGTAACGGTGACGGTACTGCCAGATACCACGAATGTTTTTGAACAGCACTTCGGCACCGCCCTGCGCCCAGCGCAGTCGTTGCTTCCACAGACCGCCGAGGGTTTCCGGCATGAGGATCCAGCACAGCGCGCGCGGCTCGTAGAAGATGCTCCAGTGGTCGAGTTGCAGCTTCCAGCTGATATCGATGTCTTCGGTGATCATGTCCGGGCTCCAGTAACCGACGCGGTTCAACGCGGTACGGCGGAACGCGACGATCACCCCGGAGACGGTAAAAATCCGCCCGAATACCCGTTGCGTGCGCTTGATCAAGCCGATGATGGATGAGAACTCACCGACCTGCACCCGCCCGACCAGCGTCGAGCGCGTTCGGATCCGCGGGTTACCGGTCACCGCGCCAAGGCGTGCGTTATCCAGCATCGGTGCGACCAGATAGGCTGCGGTGTTCGGCGCCAGCAGCGCATCACCGTCGATGCATACCAGATACTCACTGCGCGCTGCGATAGCGCCCATGCGCAAGGCGACGGCTTTGCCCTGGTTTTCCGCCAGGTGCAGCACGCGCAGGCGCGGATCTTCCTTGGCCAGCGCATCCAGCACTTGCGCGGTGTTGTCCTTCGAGCCGTCGTTGATCGCGATAACTTCGATGTTCGGATAATGCTGGGCCAGCGCCGCGTGGATCGTATCGGCGGCATTGTCGCCTTCGTTGTAGCAAGGGATCAGGATCGAGATCAGCGGCTCGCCTTCCAGTGGCGGTGGCAGGGTGTCGTCCTGCCACGGCCAGTGGCGTTCCCAGTGCAGCCAGAAGTACAGGCCGCCGGCAATCCACAACCCGGACATGAACAGCGGGTAGAAGAACACGAAGTCCATCAGGAACTGCCCGGTGACCAGGAAGATCAGCCCCAGCGGCACGCCGAGGACGAGCGCCAGAACAAGCAGGGCTAACAGTCTATCCAGCATGTTATGGATTCCATTTGTTGGAGAGTGCAGGCCTTACGGTTTTCAGGTCCGGCAGGTTGTCGAGGAAGTTGTCCGGGTAGTAACCGAAACTGGTCGCGCCCTGACGCTTGAGACGGCCCATCCAGTCCGCCAGATGTGCGCCGTCGATGTCGGCCTGATCCTTTTTCGTCCAGTCGCGGGCCTGCAATTCGAACACCGTGCGGTTCAGGGCTCCGGGGCGCTCGCTGACGGTTTGCACCAGGGTTTCCAGCCACGGGCCGGACTCGGCCTGGGTCTGTTTTTCCATGAGCGGCATGGCCATCGGCGCGGTCCAGTCATAGGTCTGCAGGAAATCGTCGAGGTTCTGTGCGTACCAGGCTTCGCTGCCGGGATTGAGCATCGGCTCGGCGAAAATATTACGTGCGGTCAGCACCTGCGGGCCCCGAATGGCGCGGACTTTAGCGGTCAGCTCGTTGGTGAAGTCGATCAGGTAGCGGCTCTTGAACCGCGTCCATCGCTGCAGGGCCGCCGGATCATCGCGCAGGGCGGCAATTGAACCTGGCAAACCGTGGGCGACGTAGGCTTTCAACGCTTCGGGGCCGGCGTCCTCGAAGTCCGACAGAATCGCATCGTCGTGATAGAGGATGCCGTCGACCGAGGTCAGCCGCGCCACGTCCTCGTAGATTTCGCCGATGATCCGCCGCACCTCCGGATCGAACGGTGACAGGCGTTGGTACTGATCCGGATCGATTGCGGTGGTGCCGGTTTTCGGATCCCAGCGCGTGACACGCGGCAGCTTCGCATCAAGGCCGAAACTCAGCACCGGCATCCACGCAAACACCTTCACATTGGCGCGAGTACGCAGTTGCCGGGCCACGCGGTCGAAAATATCCGCACGTACCGGCAAGTGACGGTTGGGAAAGTACAGCGAGTGCACCAGACCATCGCCCTGCGGATCGGCAAAGGCTTGCAGGAACACCGTGTTGGCGCCCATGTCGGCCATGCGCTGCACCAGTTTGCCGAGGTTGATGTCCTGTTGTGCCGGATCCGGGTCGTAGACGTTGTCCAGATCAACGTGCACCACACGCATGACGAAATCCGACTGCACGTCGACGATGCTATTGGAGAAAACCTCGCCGTCGGGATCGGAGGAAACCAGGAAGCGCGGGCTGCTCATCAGGTTGTCGAGGGCGTCGAGACCGTCGTCCAGCGTCAGGGCCATTTCGTAGCCCTCCTCGCCGACCACGGTCAGCGATGTGCCATCCGCCGCACCATACGGCCAGACCCAGACGCGTGGTTTCTTGCCGGTGACCTTGCGGATTTTTTCCGAAATGTTGTTCACGTCGATGCGAATCCGTGCCTGGAAATCGGCCTCGGACTCATAACGTTTGGTCACCGGGTCATAGCGCCGGGTCGCAGCAGCAGGCTGCAGGTTGCCCTGCGGGTTGGCCAGGATCCCTTTGTGGTTGGCGTCGGTGTGCGCGGCAATTTCCACCAGGCCGGATTGCGAGATTTCGCGCACCTGTTCCCAGGTCAGGAAGTCGGAACGCGCACGCGGCGCACCGGCAAAATCCACCGGTTGATTGAGCGGCGTGTCGATCCAGACGCCGACCGGGGCCAGCAAGGCGTGCCAGTTGTAGGCACGCAGCACCGGCAGCACGCGGGTGTAAAAGCTCGAATAGCCGTCGTCGAAGCTGAGCAGGATCGCTTTCGCCGGCAGCTCCGGGCCGCCCTTGCGCGCGGCCATGATCTGGTCGACCGTCACCGGTTTGTAGCCGTTCTCGCGCAGCCACGCGAGCTGCTCGATCATACGCTCGGTGCGCACCGCCACCACGGCCTGATCGGGATCGCGGTCTTCAACATCGTGATAGGCGATGCCGAGCACGTGATTTTTCGGCCACGGTTTTTCGCTGGCCGCCAGCGGACGCTCGGACGGCGGCGCAAAGGCCGGAGCTTGCTGGGCGCAGGCGCTGACCAGCAGCGCTCCCAGCAGAAGGATGAAACGCGAAATCAAAGGCATCTTCAAACTCTTCTAGAAGCGGAAAGTGAGGTCGACGAGCAGACGCAGATCGGTCTCCCGATCACCGTCGTAAGGCCGGTTGATCACACTGAACAAACCGCCCACCTCGAACACGTCGTTCCAGGCATAACGCTGGCCGTAACCGAGCAGGGCCATGCCGCCGGTGCCGTGCTCACGCTGGCTGTACGTGCCTGCACCGGCCTGGAATTGTTGGCTCCAGGAGGTTTCGTAGCGGTGGTAGAGCACGTGATTGACGTTGACCAGCGGCATCACGCTGAAGTCGGATTTGGGGTTGAAGTACGGCACGTCATCGGACTTGGAGTTGTGGCTGGTACCGACTTCCAGACCGGCGTCGACCTGCACGTTCGGCGCGCTGTAGACGCCCTCGCGGCCGGTGAGCAAGGCTTCAACGCGGTTGTTGCCGTCGCTGAAGTGCGACGGGCTTACCGACAGGCGCCACTCGCGGCTTTCGTTGGCACGCCAGCGAATGAAACCGCTGCCGCCATTGGCCTTGATGTCACTGTTGAGCGCGCGCAATGGCGTCTCGGCCGACAGGTATTCGAGGCTGCCGCCGTACTGCCAGTGGTCATTGAAGTCGCGGGCGATCGCCAGACGCGCGCCCTGTTTGTCGCCGAAACCGTAATCGTGATTGGACACCTCGGCTTCAAGGGTCATGTCACGAGTGCGGCGCTCCAGGCCGACACGCTGAAAGCGGTGGTGCCCGGTGCCTTCGGCGAAGTCGCCGGTGGCATACCCGGCCCCGGCGAACACGCGCCAGTCTTCATCGATCGGCGGGCTGTACAGGGTGGTCTGGATACCAAAATCGCGGCTGCCACTGACGGCTCCGGCATCGCCACTGCCGCCGCCATTGGCCTTGCCGCCGTAGGCTTCAACGCGCAGTTCGGACATGTCATGCACTTCGCGCTCGCGCGCTGCACGCTGGACCTGACGGTTATCAGGGAAACGCGCGACCACGTCATCGGTCAGCGCATCCATCTGCCGCCATTCCTGCAGCGTCATCGCCGTGCGCGCCTGCGCGACTTCCAGGCCCATGCCGCGCGGCACCATGCTCTCGGTTTCCTTGAGCTGGATTTCCGCACGGCGCGGCCATTGCCGCGCCAGATACAGGTCAGCCTGGGCCAGACGCAGGCCGACATTGCCGGGGGCCTGATCGACCAGCGTCTGCAAGCGTTCTTCGCTGTGGGGCAAGTCGGAACCATAGGTCCCGGCCTGCGCGGCCAACTGCTGGGCGTCCATCCATTCATGGTTGGGATTGCCGATGGGCAAACCTTTGAGTTCGACACGCGGACGCTGGGACTTGGCAGCGTCCTCGGCGACTTTGCGCGCTTCATCGGCACGGTCGCTTTCCAGCAATGCGTAATACAGCGCGGTGGTGTCTTCGAGGCGATCACCGACATCAGCGTCCGGCGCCGACAGCACCTGGCGATACAAGTCCGCGGCGATTTCCGGTTCACGTTGATCCAGATACGACGCCGCTACCCAGCGCAGGGCATAAGTCGGAATCTTCACGCCTTCGGCTTGCAGCTTCTGGTACTCAGTGATGACGTCGGCCGTGCGTACCCTGGCCTTGAGTGCGCCCATGCGGTCGATGCGCCAGCGAATGACGTCGTCGTGAGCTGTGGCGTCAGGTGTCCAGGTGGCGAGCAGTTTGTCGTAATCGACCAGCGCACGGTCGGCGATGACGTAGCGTTCTTTTTCGCTGCGGGTGGCGAGTTCGGCGAGACGCACGCGCTCGGCGGCCAGATCACCTTCGAGGCGACGCAACGTGACCGGATCGATCAACCCCGGACGCTGATTGGCCAGACGCAGCGCCGGTTCCGGCAAACGCGCCTTTTGCAGAGCAACCACGTATTCGCGAGCGACTTCCGGCTTGCTGCCGGCGCGCTTGAAGGCCTGATCGTATTCGAACAGGGCATCGTAAGGTTTGTTGTCACGGGTCAGGGCATAGCCCAAGGCGAGACGGCGCGACGGATCATCGGGCTTGGCCGCCACCAGCGCTTTGGCGCGGGTCACCGCTTCGTCGGGTTTACCGGCGTCAGCCTGGGTCAGGGCCAGGCCCAGTTGCAGATCGGCGTTATCCGGCTCCAGCGCCAGGGCCTTGTTGTAGACCTGAGTCGCCTGGTCCCAGCGCTTGAGGTTGCGATAGGCACGGGCGGTGGCGGTCAGCGCCTGAACCGGCAGGACGCGGTCGCGGCCCTGGGTTTCATAAACCTGCACCACCTCGGCATCGAGGCCGGCCCAACTGGCGATTTGCAGGTGATCGCTGATCTGCCCGGTCGTCGACTGACCGGGTGGCACCTGACGCAAAACCGTCAGCGTCGGCGTGTACTGCCCGGCGCGAGCGTCGCGCACCATCTGATCGTAGGGTGTGTCGGCAAACGCCAGCGCCGGCCAGAGCAACTGGCTGCACAGCGCGACTCGGAACAAAGGGCGTAAACCACGATGTAATACAGGAACATCAATACGCGGCATTCGTCAGCATCCTTACATGGCCAGCCGGGTCGCAATGCCCTCCTTGCCCATTCGTAACGGTGGCCGCCAATGCACATGCAACGGCCAAGCTTAGTCAGGCAGTTTTGCACGCAAGCGTAGAGCAACATCCAGAACACAATAATTGTTCAGAATCGTGCTGGCGGTTCAGCCGAAACCCGAACGCCAGACAGCAAAACGCCCGGCGTCTGTGCGATACAGAGGCCGGGCGCTGCTATTAAGAACGCAGAATTACTGCACTTGCGTGACGCCTGCGAACTTGCTCATCAGGAAGCCGACGAACTGCTCAACGGTCATCTTCTGGCCGTTGAATTCGACCTGATTGGCGGCGTAGTGCAGCTTGGTCACGACGTTGGTGCCGTCGACGACGGCCAACTGCGAACCGACCGCCATGCCGGCGAACATGTCAGCCGCTTCCTTGGACTGATCGACGATGGCTTTGGCATCGGTCTGACCATCCAGTTGCGCCTGTACGCTAAGCAGATCGACCAGCATCGGCTTGGACACCTGGATATTCAGATCAAGCAACGCAATCAGTTGTTTGCCCAGTTGATCCGGCGGCAAATCCATCGATTGCGGCTTGGTCAGGTCGATCACCAGATTGGCCTTGCTCTCGCCGTTGGCGGTGTTGAACGAGAGGTTTTCCAGCGCAATCTGTGGGCCGGCGGCCAGCAATTTCTGCAGGTCGGCTTTGACCTGGGCGTTTTCAGCTTCGGTGAGGTTCAGCTCCGGCGCTGGCAAGCCCTGGGCTGCAGCCTCGGCCGCGGCTTTTTCATACGGCTGCAATTTGGTCTGGTAGATCTGCATCAGCGACATGGTCGACGGGATGTCGAGGTTTTTCAGGCTCATGGCCATGTTCGCCGAACCGACTTTCTTGTCGTTGATGCTGACTTCGCCAATCTTGTAATCAGCACGACCCGAGGCATTGCTGCCGTTTTCTTCGGTGAGGTTCTTCATTTCGAAGTTCTTCACACCGAGCACCGATTGCTTGGTGCCGAAGGTGGTTTTGCTGTTGGTCAGCTCCAGGGTGTTTTCCCCGGTGTAGTAGCCGTAGCTGCTTTTGGCGAGGTTGCTGGCCAGGGTCAGACCGTTGAGTTCGACCTGCACCGGCGCCTGATCTTCAGCCACGGTGACCAGCTTCAGGTTGTCCATGTAACCGTCTGCCTTGACCTTCTGCGCTTTGGCGTTAGCGGAGATGTTCATGGTCAGGCCGGAAAATTTCAGACTCGATTGCTCATCCAGCGCAGTTTCGAACGGCAGCAGGTCGAGAGTGCTGGTGGTGGACTCGTCGTAGCCGATGCTGGTTACGCCTTTGAGCGGCGCGGCGCCCTTGGTGGCGGCGAACCATTTCTCGGTGGCCGGATTCTTTTCCAGTTCGTAGTTGCTGGTGGCCATGACCGGCAGCCATTTCAGCGAAACCAGACGCGAGAACGGCAGCGGACCGTGTTCGATGTGGTCGACAAACAACAGTTCGACCGGCTTGTCGCCAAACATCTCGCCTTCACCCTTGAGGCGATAGTGCGCGGTACTGGTGAAAGTGTGGCGTTCCAGCGACACCAGCTCCAGCGATGCGGTGCCGTTGGAGCCGGCCATCGCGGTTTGCAGCTCTTTGTTGGCATTGCTGACGGCGTTGTTCAACACACCTTCGATCTTGGTCCCGGTGTACCAGGCCCCGCCCGCGCTGATCGCGCCGATGGCAACAACAATTCCGAGAAGCACGCCTGCTGATTTATTCATGAATGACCTGATCGATTTCCGTGGCTGTGAGTGTGGTCGTCTTCCCTGAACCCGTGACCGGGTCGCGGCTCGACTGCGCTGAATTCAGCGGTGGAGATTAGCACCGGGCGCGCAAGACGGCCCAATGTTTAAAGGTTAAAGAGTGTCTTTGGGGAGAGTGGACAGTGGGCGGGCAGTGAGAGTTTCGCTGTTTTTCAGTCCGCCTTCGCGAGCAAGCTCGCTCCCACAGTGGATCTGTGCTCAACACAAATCCACTGTGGGAGCGAGCTTGCTCGCGAAGGGGCCAGATGATTCAGCAGAGAATCAGGAATACTGAACCTCAATCTCATCCAGTTGATGATCAAAGCTTTTCAGCCGCGCGGTCCACGTATACACCAGCACTTCGAAGTCCCGATCGATCACCGCCCCACCCGGCCCGTCGGCGCGCGGATCACAGAAATCCAGTTGATAGCGCTCGCGGGCCATGGCCGTGGCGACATCGGACAATTCGCGGGCGTTGTTCAACCAATGCCAGCCCTCGTCATCGATCTGCTTGTCTAGTTCAAGACACTGCTTTTTCAGCGCTTCGAGGCTCTTTTCCAACGGCGTGCCGGTGAGTTCGCCCATGACTTCGGCGAATGTCCGCCCCGGTTGCCAGTAACTGCCCCAGAAATACCGGTCGAACACGGTTTCGACCCGGCGCAGGGCGACTTTGGTGTCCCAGATCAGCACCAGGGTCTTGCCCTGTTCAAGCTGCCGCTTCTTCACGCGCTGCACCTGAACCGACGCCCAGGCGACCACGACGATGGCCATGACCGCAATCAGCGCGACGGCGCTGTCGAGGAAAACCATGGCCTTGTCGATCTGATGGGCCAGCATGATGCCGTAGAAATAGGTGGCCGAGAGCAGCACCAGCGCTGCGAGGGCGCACCAGAAGCCGAGAGCGTAAGGGTTTTTCATTATTGGTTTCCCCTAGACCAGCGCTAGCAATGTGCGCTGAAAGGGCGCCTTGCTCGGGGCACCCTTCCAACACTTCAAAGCATAGCAACGGCCTCAGGGTTTGCTGGGGCTTGCAGCGTGCGTTCGTCCGCTTTCCCAACCGCCGCCCAAGGCGAGGAACAAATCGATCTGGCTCATCGCAACCTGGGTGTTGGCGGCGGCCAGTTGCGCGGTGACATCGGTGTAGGTGCGCGTTGCTTGCAGGTCGGCGAGGAACGACTCGCGGCCGGCCTGGAAGAAGCGGTGGGTCTGGTCGGCGGCCAGTTTCGCTGACTGCTCGGCATCGGCCAGCGCATCGCGGCGTTGCAGCAAGGCGCTGTACTGAGCCAGACCGGTCTGGGTTTCGCGAATGGCGTTGAGCACCACGCCGTCAAAGTGCGCCAGTGCGCCTTGGGTCGCCGCTTCTGCCTCGCGGATTCGCGCACGAGCGCCGTTGGTCGGCACTTTCCAGCTCAGCGATGGGCCGAAACCCCAGCGGTTGGTCGACGGATCACCCAAGTCATCGATGAGACCAACAGTGCCGATGGTCGCGCCGATACTGATGTCCGGATACAACTCGCCAGTGGCGACGCCGATGCCGGCGGTCGAAGCGGCCAGACGACGTTCGGCCTGACGAATGTCCGGGCGACGTTTGAGCAGCGCAGCGCCATCGCCGACCGGCACCAGTTGGGCGATTTTCGGCAGTTCGGCGCAGGTGGCGGTGCCGGCCGGCAATTGATCGACCGGTTTGGCCAGCAGCATCGACAGACGGTACAACCCAGCTTGACGGGCCGCTTCATAGCGCGGCAGTTCGGCGCGCAGGGATTTGAATTGGGTTTGCGAGCGAGTCACCTGAGTTTCGTCGCCACGGCCGGCATCGCGCAGACGTTGAATCAGCGTGGTGCCTTGCGATTGCAGGTCGAGGGAGTGCTGGGCAATTTCCCGTTCTTCGTTGGCCGCGCAGACTTGGGTGTAAGCACGCACGACGTCTGCCACCAAGGTGATCCGCGCCGTGTCTGCCGCTGCCTGGGTCGCGTCGGCATTGGCCTTTGCGCCTTCGATGCCGCGTTGCAAAGTGCCCCACAGATCGAACTGATAAGAAGCGCTGATGCCGATGTCGCCGACGTTATCGACCGGGACTTTTTCCGGCAGCAAGAATGCCTGACCAGACTCTTGCAAACGCTGCGCACCCATCTTCACACCTGCGCTCCAGCCGCCCGCTGCTTCGGCCTCATCGACCTGAGCTCGAGCCCGCTGCAGGTTCGCCGCCGCTACGCGCAGATCGGTATTGGAAGCCATGGCCTGCTGCACCAGTTGATCCAGCCGCGCATCCTTATAAAGACGCCACCAATCCGCCGGCACCGGCGCCGAAACTACCGGTTTGCCGGCCACCGCCAGTTCGCCCTGAAAATCCTTGCGCTGCACCGCTGCATCCTCAGGCACGTGATAATCCGGCCCGACCATCTGACAGGCCGAGAGCATCACGCCCAACCCGGCGATCATCAGCGCCCTGCTCATTGCGCAGGCTCCTGTTTCCGCTCGTCGCGTGGCTGATCGTCGATGATCGAAACGGTGGCAGTGCGTCCGGCGATCATGCGGAAATCTGCCGGCACGTCATCAAAGGCAATCCGCACCGGAATCCGCTGCGCCAGCCGCACCCAGCTGAACGCCGGGTTGACGTTCGGCAACAGATTGCTGCCGCTGGTACGGTCGCGGTCTTCGATACCGGCGACGATGCTTTCAACATGCCCGCGCAGTTTGGCGCGGTCGCCGATCACACGAATATCCACCGACTGGCCAACATGAATGCCGTCGAGTTTGGTCTCTTCGAAATAGCCGTCGATGTGAAACGAATTGCTGTCGACCACCGACAACACCGGACGCCCGGCGGTAACGAATTCCTGCGGACGCGGCGCACGGTCGTTGACGTAGCCGTCCACCGGGCTGCGGATCACTGAGCGGTCGAGGTTGAGCTGAGCGCTGTCCACGGTGACCATGGCTTCGGCCAGTGCCGATTGCGCGCGGGCGACCTTCGACTGGCTTTCTTCCAGTTGCTCGGCCGGCACCAGGTTACCGAGGCCACGGTTACGCTTGGCCTCGCGCTGGGCTTGAGCGAGGGTTTCTTCGCGATCAGCGACGGCCGCCTTGGCCTGACGCAGGGCCAGTTTGAAGCGATCCTGGTCGATGCTGAACAGCACCTGGCCACGCTTGATCAACTGGTTGTCTTTCACTTCAACCTGCTGGATCAACCCGGAAACGTCCGGGGCGATCTGGATGATGTCGGCGCGAATGTGGCCGTCACGGGTCCACGGCGCGAACATGTAATACATCACCATGCGCCAGACGAGGACAACGGCAAAAGTCACGATCAGCAGGGTCAGTACCACGCGACCGATGGTCAAAAACGGTTTTTTCATGTCATCAGGTATCGACTGAGTGAGTCCACGCCGTACAGCAGTACCGCGTAGAGAGCCACGTTGAACAATGCCCGGTGCCAGACCAGACGGTAAAAGTGCACGCGCTGAAGTACGCCATGCACCAACAAAAACAGCACATAAGTAATGCCCATCAACACCAGCAGGGTCGGCAGGAAAATGCCGCTGATGTCCAGATCACCGATCATAGGGGCGCTCCATCGGGCAGCGGTTCTTCGGAGTCGGCACTGGCGACGAATTCGACGCCGGGCAACAACGCCAGACGCAAACCGCTCAAGGCATGCAACAGGTTCAGACGGGTTTCATCGTCGCCCTGGCCATTGAGTGCGCGACGAGTGCGATCGAGGGTCATCAACAATGGCGCTGGCGCCGGCAAGCGTTCGCCAGCCTTGAGACAAGCGCGGAAATACTCGCCGACTTCACTGACTACTTGCTGCAACAGCGCGTTCGGCGCGCCCGTCACCCGTGGGGTATAGGCGAGTAAATCGAGCAGGTTCAGGCCGACGCGGACTTCGCGCATGGCGATGCCGGTGTCTTGGCCGGTGAGGGCCAGACGCGGCAGGTGCTGCATCAGTCGATCGAGCAACTGCACGCCCAATTTGCGATGTTCGGCAAGGTTGGCCGGCTCGGTCATGTGGACGATGTCTTTCCAGCTGAAACGGGTCAGGCGTTTGGCTGCCAGTTCGGCGCCGAACGGGCGTGCGACCAGCGTCCAGATGAAAGCGAAAAGCAGGCCGATCGGTCCAGCGAGGTTGGAGTTCACGAAGGCGAAAAAATCCGCATCGTAAGCGCCCTGAATGCTGATGAACGACGAGGTGTTAACCAGCGTCAGCAGCATGCCGAGGAAGAACCGCGGCTGTACCGTCAACGTACCGACGCAGATGAACGGGATGGAAAACGCCAGCACCAGCATCGGGAAGTCATGCAGGTTGGGCAGAATCAGAAACAGATAAAGGCTGGCGAACAGCACCGACATCCCGGTCCAGAAAAAGAACCGGTAAATCTGCGGTGCCGGGTCGTCCATCGAGGCGAAAAAGCTACAGGCCACCGCGGCGAGAATCACCGCGCTGCCGCCGTCCGGCCAGCCGAGCAGAATCCACAGCACCGAGGCGGTGATGATCGCCAGAACGGTCGAGGCCACCGAGTAGAGCATCAGTCCACGATCAATAAACGGTGTCAGTCGACCCAGTCGCCAGTGGCGATACACCGCGCGCCAGCTGTCCTGGCGTTCGCAAAGAATCGCGTCCTGCAGACTGCGGCAGTCTTGCCACAGATCGATGAATTCGCCGAGACGATAAATCGAATTTGAGAACAGCAATTGCCTACGATCCTCAAGCGCCTCGACGCTCGGCTGCAGGGCTTCGAGCTGATCTTTCAGCGTTTGCCAACGGTCGAGATCGGCGTCCGGGTGACCGAGCCATTCACGGGTCGCGGTAAGCAGCGGTGCGAATTTTTCCACCAGTTCCGGCGTGCGCCGTTCGAGGGCGTAGAGCGAATCTTCCAGCGCATCAATCACCGGTAATAGATGAATCATCCGCCCGCGCAATTCTTTGGTGTTGCGCACGGTTTGCGGTCGCGCACCTTCGTGAGGCAACTGGCCAATCATTAATTCGAGGCTGTTGAAGTTGGCAACCATGGCCATGCGCAACGCAGTGACTTCTTCGGGCTGCACGTCGCGGCTGAGGAATTTCAGGCTGTAGGTCGTTGCGTCGGTGAACCACTTGCTCACGGCATCGTTGAACACCGGGGCCAGACGACGCGGCCAGAACATCGCGCCGACCACGGCGGCAACGGCGATGCCGAGGAAAATCTCTTCGGTGCGCGCCTCTGCTACGTCCCACACCGCCAGCGGGTTATCCACCACCGGCAAGGCAATCAGCGGCAGGGTGTAACCGGCGAGCATCAATGCATAGTTGTTGGCCGTGCGCAGTTGCAGGGACAGGAACAGCAAAATACCCGTCCACAGCGCGATGACCACCACCAGCACAAACGGACTCTGCACGAACATCGGCACGAAAAAAACCGCCGCCGCGGCACCGAGAAAAGTCCCGATGGCGCGGTACAAGGCCTTGGAACTGGTCGGCCCGAGAAACGGGCTGGAGACGATATACACCGTGGCCATCGCCCAATATGGACGCGGCATTTGCATGAGCAAGGCGATGTACAGCGCGATCATCGACGCTGCAAACGTACGGACCCCGTAGAACCAGTCACGGGCCGGCGGAATGCCGGAGAAAAAACCGTTCAAGAATTGACCACCAAAGGCGGACTGGCCGCCTCAAAAGCTCTGAGTACCCGAAGCGTAGCTTCCAGATCGCTTTGCTCGATGCCTTCGAGCACCTCGTGACGCAAGCGCACCAGTTCGATCTCCACCGCTTGCACCAGTTCACGACCGGTGTCGGTCAGGCTCAGGCATTTGGCCCGGCGATCCTGGGCATCTTCGGTGCGGCAGACGTAGCCGGAATGGCACAACTGATCGAGCAGACGCACCAGCGACGGACTCTCCATCCCGGCGGCCTGCGCCACCCGCACCTGGCGCACGCCCTCGCCCAAGCGGCCGATCATCAACAGCGGCACGGCGCAGGCTTCGGAGATTCCGTAGTTGACCAGCGTGGTCTGGCAGATCTTCCGCCAATGCCTGGCGGCCACCACCATGGCACTGCTGATGTTCATCTGGAGAGCGTCGAGTTCGTTCGGCACGAGGAAATGCACACTGTTAGTTTGCTAACTATCAATATCGCATTGGAGGGGAATTTCAGTCAAGTTTTGAAACAAATTGCCTGTTCAGGGTTAGCCTACCGAATCGAAATCACCCGCTATCTGCTCAATGAAATCGAAAACCTCCTCCGGCACGCTGAACTGGAACTGCTTACGTCGATGCTTTGAAACTTTGTTACCGTTATCCAGACACATCATTACCAGTTTCGAGAGGTCGCTCCCCCGTACGTCAAAACGCCCATTCACCTCTTTGATGACGTAGTCGTATTTTTCAAGAAACTCGGTCTCCTCGCGCAGCTCCACTTCCAATGCTCGCAAGGCCATCTGCAAGGTAAATTCTGCACATTGAGTCCCGTCCCAGAATCGATAGATTGAGTCGTGCCCAATAAAATCGAAAGCCATCTGATCAGCGTCCAGCCAAGTGACATTCCAGAACTCTCTTGCTGGTTTCGAGAACTCCTTTAACGCTTCGAGATAGCCAGACTCTTCGTGTTTCATCGCTACGGAAACCGGTAACAACAAACCATTTTTTAGAGCGTCAGAGTGGCAAAGCGTCTGGTGAATCAGGAAACGTGAAAGTCGACCATTGCCATCCATGAACGGGTGAAGAAAGACAAACCCGAAAGCCACAACCGCTGCAGCTATCAACGGATCAACCTGCTTGGCTGAGTGATTGGCAAAACTCATCAACTCGTCCATCAACTCCCTGCACAATTGCGGTGGAGGCGGGACATAGCTGACGCCAGCTGCGCCTCTCAAGCCGTTGTGTAAATGGTTCTGTTCATGACGGAAAAGCACAGCTTTATCGAAAGGATTGGAAACCGTACTGTTCTGCAACTCGACCAAATAGTCTTCGCTCAACTCTGTTCGCTCATGGGCTTGGCGCAGAAGCCGAACAAAACGGCGCGACTTTTCTTCGTTGGGCTCTTCTTTCTCAATGGCGAAAGAATCGCGGGTCTCATGCAGATAGGCCCAATTGATTGCCCGATCCATCATTTCCGGCGGCAACGTCGCCATAAAAGCCTGGGCTCGACCAAGGATGTCCAGATCAAGCAGCGCCTGCAGCTCCGTCGTACGCTCGACTGTGGCGCAGTAACGCATTGACCCCAACCCGTTAAAATCTACCCGCCAACGACTATTTCGAATTGCAGGCCCGGTGACATAACGCTTGGGATCAAACAAAGCGACAACGTTGCCCCGAACCGGTACGGAATATTCCAGCTGTTTGCCCGTGAAACTTTCCCAAAGAAAACAGGCCTTGCGGATAAATACCCCGTTAGGTGATCGGCTCAACTCACCTAGCAACTCGTCCGCTTCAACGGTTTCAAGCGCCTGAGCAAGAATGCACAGGTTTATTCCCTCATGCTTCAGAGCAAACAAGATGTGCTCAAGTGTCGAACCCTGTGCCGGCGCGACGCCGTTTGGAACCGCTAGACACTCACCGATCAAGGTAATCCGGGTAACCGGTTTGATCATCGCAATACGCTTGGGGGCAAATGCATTAAGCTTCAGCGCATCACGCAGGTGGGCATAACCAACAGTTGGCATCGTCATCGTCCACATAAAAAATTCACTGCGACGATTAAAGCCCAGTTTTTTTACATCGCGCATGTTTTTTTTACATTTCAGCCTTTTCCTACAATTTTTTTTACACACTCCTGCCCTTACGCAACAACACATCCAACTGATCCACGACCTCCGCCCAGTCGGCGTCATCCAGAATCTCGTCACGCAAAAAATCCGCTTGGCTCTTCGTCCAGAAAAACGCATCAGCCAAATGCAGCTCAGGTTCGAGCGGGGAATGGGTGGCGATGAATTTGTCGATGTTGATCGGATCGTCGGGAAGGCCGAGTTGTTTGAACAGGGATGGCAAGCTGTGCGTTGGGCTTTCCATTGAGCAATTCCTTGATGAATGGGGTGTTTGGAAGATTATTCGCGAGCAGGCTCGCTCCCACAGGGGAATGCGATCAACCTGCGGGAGCGAACCTGCTCGCGAAGGCGTCAGTGCCGGCGCCACAAATCCTAATCACACAACTCCCGCACCTCGGCATGCGGCACCATTTTCAGAAATTCGGGCATGCTCATGTGCAGCAGGTAGTTGTGGTTGCCCGCCTCCAGATAAATATCCTTCTGCCGCGTCAGCAACGGGTCGATAACCATGTCCAGCCCGTAGGAATCACCCAGCGGCGGCACCGCGCCGCGTTCACAGTCGTCAAAGATGTGCGCCAGATTGCTTTCGCGAGTCAGTTGCCATTCGCCGCTGGTGCGTACCTTGCTCAGGTCCAGGTGACGACTGGCCGGCAATACGGCCATCAGGTAATGCCCGTGGTGGTCGTCAAGGATGATCGATTTGGCCACGCGCTCGGCGGGTACCCCTGCGACCCGTGCGGTTTCCAGGCTGCTGGACGAGTGTCGATGGGCGACGATATCGTATTCGCAGTGCGCCCGGTTCAGGCTGCTCTGCACCTTTCTTGCCATACGCATGATGCACCTCGGTGTTGCGCTGAACGGTGATTGCCGTGTCTTTGAGTCTAGTTCGGCGGGTGTCTGGCGCAGGGAAATCCGCTCACCGGACATATCTGCATATTGATCAAAATTCATACAGGACAACCCTCAACTAGACTGTAAGAACCAGACATGACGCTCGCGGAGGGTCACGTGAACAGCCGATGTTGTGCGTTTGCCTTGCTCCTGCTGATCAGCGGATCAGCCCTGGCTGCCGACAGCCAGTTACCGGCCATGAGTCCGGCCGGTTTGTGGCTGATTACCTTGGGCATCGTGTTTCTGATCGCCGAAGCGGCGCTGCCCAATTACGGGGTGATCGGCTTGGCCGGAATCATCATGTTCGTCATCGGCGCGCTGATTCTGAGCAACGCCGAATTGCCGGTGCCGATGATGATCGGCCTCGGTCTGATCAGCGCGCTGCTGTTGCTCGCGCTGCTGATTCGCGCCCTGAAAACCCGCCCGCGCCATGCCGTCAGTGGCGACGCCGGCCTGCTCGGCAGTGTGACCGCGATCACCACGGTGCAACCGGGCGATGCCCGTAACGGCTGGGTGCAACTGCAAGGTGAACGCTGGCAAGTGCTCAGTGCCACACCGCTGCACACCGGGCAACCGGTGCGCGTGGTGGCGCGCAAGGGATTGTTGCTGCAAGTGGCCGCGACTGACGCGGCACCGCTCGGAGAGTGATCATGGGTCTGCAAATCGGCTTTGTTGCGCTGCTGTTACTGGTCATTGCCCTGGCCGGCTCGACGTTTCGCATCCTGCGCGAATACGAACGGGGCGTGGTGTTTCAGCTCGGCCGTTTTTGGCAGGTCAAAGGCCCCGGTTTGATCCTGCTGATCCCGGTGGTCCAGCAAATGGTCAGGGTCGACCTGCGCACGGTCGTCCTCGACGTGCCGCCGCAGGACGTGATCACCCGCGACAACGTCTCGGTCAAGGTCAACGCCGTGCTGTATTTCCGCGTGCTCGATCCGCAGAAGGCGATTATTCAGGTTGAGGATTATCTTTCTGCCACCAGCCAACTGGCGCAAACCACCCTGCGCGCGGTGCTTGGCAAGCATGAACTGGATGAGCTGCTGGCCGAGCGCGAGCAGTTGAACATCGACATTCAGCAGGTGCTCGATGCGCAGACCGATGCCTGGGGGATCAAGGTCGCCAACGTCGAGATCAAGCATGTCGATCTCAACGAATCGATGGTCCGCGCCATCGCCAAACAGGCAGAAGCCGAACGCGAGCGGCGCGCGAAAGTGATTCACGCCGAAGGCGAATTGCAGGCCTCGGAAAAACTCATGCAAGCGGCGGAAATGCTCGGACGCCAGCCCGGGGCGATGCAGTTGCGCTATATGCAGACCTTGAGTTCGATTGCCGGAGACAAGAGTTCGACGATTGTCTTTCCGTTGCCGATCGAATTGCTCAAGGGCATGGCGGATTTGTCTGGCAAGTCCTGAAGAGCAAAAGATCGCAGCCTGCGGCATCTACAGGGGATCACATTTCAATGCAGGAGCCGCCGAAGGCTGCGATCTTTTGAATGCCGCGCAATTCTTCCAGGGCTTCAAATGGTGCTAGCGCAAAAGTGCGCACACGTTCCTGCAACAGCGCCGAAGCCTCGCGGAGCTTGTCTTCACCATCGGCAACAAACACTTGCGAAGGCTGTTTCGCATGCTGCGCGGCAGCGGCAAACACCTGCTGACGCTGCACATCATTCAATCGAAAGAACCGCGCCAAACGCCCTGCCATCGCATCAGGCAACTCACTGTAATTCACCGCCAAACCGCCGGAATCACGGCAATGCAGCCACCCCGCCTCAAGCAAGCGTCCCAAACGCCGCGCGATAAAATCTTCACGTCCTTCAAACGGCAAACCATCCTCCAATACGCAATCACCGAGCATCCCCGGCACCATGTGCATCCCCGGCCGGCGCAGATGAGAAACGGCAATTTCCAAAGGATCGCGATAGAGAAACAGCCACGGCGTATCTGCGAAACAGTCCTGCAGCAGCGGCCATTCACCGATGTTCCAAGCGTCGAGTTTGATCACTAAACGCTGTTCAATACCGCGCCGGCGCTGACCATAAGCCGAGAGCAATCCAGTGATCACCGCCCGGCGTTCGATGGCAGGCAATTCGTTGCGCAACAGTGCGTCCAGCGGTGGCGGTTCGGACACAACGATGTGATCGTCGAGTTGCGCGAGCATCTGACTGATCAACGTCGAGCCACAGCGCGAGGCGTGCAGAATAAAAGCGCTTGGTGCGAGGCCGGGGCTTTGCGCTTGCCATTCGGTCAGCGCCGACAGCGGCGTCTGCCGTCGAAACGCCTGATTGAAGGGCAGCCGCAGTGCATCGTCCACCGCCTCACGGAAAAACGGCTGATGCAGCGGTGTCTCACCGAACCAGCACCAATCGACCCGCCACTGCCCGTCGACCGGCCAGACACGAATGGGCAGCCAACCGTCGAAACTCAACAGCTCCATTGTTCGTTCCATTGCCGCCGACCATTGCGCATCGCGGTACGCAGTTCTTCGCGAGAAAATACCAAGCCGCGTTCCGTCGCGAGTTCCAGCGTTCGGGCGATAAACACCTCAGGGTCATGCAGCGTGCGCAAGACCAGTGACAGCGAGCCATCCTCAGTCACCAGCCTCTGAAAGCGCTGCAAGTCGGTATCGGCCAAACCCGGCGCTGGTGTGTCGGGCAATCCTTCGACGATCATCTGTTCAAGCCAGGCATCGGGTTTGCAATCGATGACCAGATGAATACGCGCTGAGGTATCGCGGTTATCCACTCGGTGCGGACGGGCGAGATCGAGAAACCAGCATTCCCCAGCAGCCATCGGCACGCGTTGGCCGTCGAGCCAGAAGTCGACATTGGGCGGACTGAGCAACGGAATGTGCAAACGGCGATCGGCGTCCGGGCCATTCAGATCGTAATCGCGATGTTCGTGAATGCGCGCGCCAGGGCCCAGGCGCAGCAGTCGAGCGCTGACGATATCCAGCGACAGATTGCGCAAGCCGTGGCGCCAGCGCTCATCACGCAACCACGGTTCGCGTAGCAACGGCTCACCGCGACCGGGCGACAGTTCGGTCAACGCATCGGCTGCCGAAATCAGCGCGACGCCACTCCAGTCACCCGAGAAATACTCGGCGTTGAAGTGACTGCGCCAAGCGTCGTCGGCAATCGCCGCCAGCGCTTGCAGCAACAGCGGCAAATCCACCGTCACCGGCAAACGCGAGAACGCCGGCCGGCTCATGTCCTGGGCAACACCGCGCACTCGCCGAGCCAGGTCAGCAATCGATCAAGGCAGGCTTCGACCGTTTGCGCACCGGTGTCGAGCACCAGCGACGCCTGCGTTGGCGGCTCATACGGTGCCGACACTCCGGTAAATCCAGCGAGGTCACCGCGTCGCGCCCGTGCGTAGTGTCCTTTCGGGTCGCGCTGTTCGCAAACAGCCAGAGAGGCGCTGCACCAAACGTCGCGATAGTCCTCACCTAACCGTTGCGCGAACACCTCACGTAGCTCAACCAGTGGCGCAATCATCGCCAAAATCACGATTTGCCCGTTTTCCACCAGCAACGCGGCGAGCTCGCTGGCGCGACGAATATTTTCCTGGCGATCAGCGTCGGTGAATCGCAGATCCCGATTGAGCCCGATGCGCAAACCGTCGCCATCCAGTACCACGCTTTGCAAACCTCGCCCGAACAACTCGGCGTGCAGCGCCTGGGCAAGTGTCGACTTGCCCGCCGCCGGCAAACCGGTCAACAGAATCGCTGCACCGCGATGCCCATTACGAACCTCGCGTTGCGTGCGGCTGACGCTGGCAACGGGCGCCAGCACATCACTGCGCTGGGGCATGCGCCACCACCGGCACCGAGATATCCCCCGACGCCCACGCCGACTCGCGGTTGGCCAGCGCGGTAGCGATCGACTGCACTTCGGTCGACTGCACCTGATCCGGCAGCGGATCGAGGCCGGCACTGGCGAAGATCTGGCCGTAGGCATTGCGCAAATCGGCGTACGACAAATCACGGCGCAAGTCGGCTTGCAGGTTGTTCAACTCGCCCTGAATCAACTCCAGCTCACCAATCCCGGCAGCCTGATGACGGTTGCGTAACTGGCCAACGATTTGCCCGTCGATGTCCGACAACTGTTGGTTGGTCTTGAACTGGCGCAAGGCTTCTTGATAGTTGGCATTCGCCACATACAGTTGCGCGAGCACCGCTATCGACATTGCTTGTCGCCGCGCAGTGGCCACTTCTTCGCCGGCCTTGGCGACGTTGATCGCCGCCGGAGCGGAGATCACGTTGAACAGGTTCCAGGTGACTTTCACGCCATAGTCGGCCCAGCCCTGCTCGACAAGGAAGGAGTTGCTGTCGTAATGCCCGCCAGCAGAAAACTCCAGGCCCGGCAGCAAGCGCAGCATGGCCTTGCGGGTTTCAGCGGCGCTGATGCGCGTCTGGTAATCCTGCTCGCGCAGTTCCGGGCGGCTGGTCAGGGCTTCCTGTTCGAGTTTGGCCAGATCGACCTTGAGTTCGGGAATCTGATAACCGTCATCGGTGGCCAAAGTTAAAGGGGTGCCCAGCGGCAAGTTGATCAGCGTCGCCAGTTCGGTTTTCGCCAGCGACAAGGCGCGGCGTTGTTCTTCCAGTTGCCGGGTCGCTTCGATCAGCGAGCGCTGGTAACCGAGCGACTGCACCGGATCACCAATGCGTTGATCGCTCAGGGTCTGACTGTTGTCGCGGGCGGTCTGCACTCGTGCCATCAGGCTGTCGATCTGCTTGAGCAGACGTTCAGCGGCCATCGCCCGCCAATAGGCCGAGCGCACGTCCTGAACGATGGTGTTGATCACCTTGCGGCGCCGTTCCTGGACGATCAGGCGCTGATCGCCCTGCTGCTTGGCGCTGATGTAGCTGACGCCGAAGTCGAGGACGTTCCAGACCATGGTCAGGTCGGCGACTTCGCGGTCACGATCCTGCGAGGTCGACGGTTCCAGAGACTGGGTGCCGGTGCGTACGCTCTGGCTGCTGGAGGCGTTGACATTGTTGCGCCCGACGTAGCCGGCATCCAGCGCCATGCGCGGCAGCATGTCGAAACTGGCGAGGTCGAGCTGCCGCTTGGCCAGCGCTTCCTCCATGATCTTCAAGCGGCCTTCGAGGTTGTACTTCACGGCGCGGGCCATGGCCTGGTGCAGGGTCAACGGACCGCGCAGCGGTTCCTGATCCTTGTACATGCCTTGCAGATCGCTTTTGGCACGCTGTTCACTGACGCTGCGCTCAATCGGTTCACTGGTCACTGCACATCCGCTGATCGCCAGCGCCAGCAGGCTGGCGCCGAACAACTTCTGACTTCTCTTCATCCCTGGATCGCCCCTAGGTCCCGCACAGTGTTGAGTAATGGTTGGTTCAGGCCGATATTTCGCTGATGCCGACCTGTTGCAGTGCTGCCGCCAGGTTGTCGACCCGGTGCTGTTCGGTGTCTTTGAGTTGTTGCAGTTGCTGGCCCAGCGTCGGCGCGCCAAACACGCCGCGCAGGCCTTGAGAAACATCACCCGCCTTGAGTGACTGACTGCCGAACGCATTCAATGAATCGCGCTCGGCGGCACTGTCCTGATTGAACAGGCTCGCCAGTGTGCTGCTGCCGAACACGCCGCCGTCACCCCCGCCAAAACCGAGGAAGCCGTGGCCGGATCCATCAGCGCCGCTGTCGCTGCTGCTGAACACCTGCGCGATGAAGCTCGGGCTGAGGGCACCGTGGTTCATGAAGATATCGCCCAAAGGACGGATGCCATTGCCGATCACCCGTTGCTCGAACAGCGGCGCGAAGGTCAGCGGGGAGCCGAGGTCGCCGGTCGGCGCGGTGAAAATGATCGGTTGTAACGGCACGTTCGGTGGCGGTGGTGCCACCACCGGATCACTGCTGCGAATCAGTGGATCGGGAATCACCACACTGGTTGGCGTAGTGGGAGGAACGACCGCCGGCACGGTGTTGATCGCGTAATTGTTCGAGCTGCTGACACCGCTGCCGCTGTTGCCTGACAGATCACTGACCCCGGCGCTATTGACGCTGATGGCATTGCTGGCGCTGTTGA
The DNA here is from genome assembly GCF_054682705.1 of Pseudomonas sp. H1_D05. NCBI lineage: Bacteria > Pseudomonadati > Pseudomonadota > Gammaproteobacteria > Pseudomonadales > Pseudomonadaceae > Pseudomonas > Pseudomonas sp. H1_D05. The sequence continues at coordinate 2,042,004 of NZ_CP162825.1, read as the reverse complement.
TGTTGGCATTCGGCGTCAGGGTCGCGGTCCAGGTTTTGCCGCCGTCGCTGCTGCTCAGGTTGGACAAGGTGCCATTGCCGACATTGATGTCCGCCAGATCAAAACCACTGACCGCCTCATTGAAGGTGATGGTTACCTGTGAGGTCTGGCCGAGACCGAGATTCGGATTGGCAATCACCACCGTCGCCGTGGGCCGTTCGCTGTCGAGTACGTAGTTGTTCGACACCGCCACCGTGCTGCCGACGTTACCGGCCAGATCCGTGACGTTGCTGGTGTCCAGCGCGATGAAGTTGCTCGGATCGCTGACGTTGGCGGTCGGCGTGAAGGTCGCGGTCCAGGTCTTGCCGCCATCACTGCTGCTGAGGTTGCTCAGATCACCGTTGGTCACGCTCAGGTCGGACAAGTCGAAATTGCTCACCGCCTCGCTGAAAGTGAAGGTCACCGTGGTGGTCTGGCCGATGCCCAAGTGCGAATTGGCGACCACGATGTCCACCGTTGGCCGGGTCGCATCCAGCGCGTAATTGTTGGAGATGGCGATGCTGGCGCCAAGGTTGCCGGCCAGATCCTGCACACCAGCGGTGTCGACGATGATCAGGTTGGTTGCATCGTTGACGTTGGCGGTCGGTGTCAACGTGGCGGTCCAGGTGATGCCGCCATCGTTGCTGGTCAGGTTCGCCAGTGTGCCGTTGGCGACACTGATGTCCGACAGGTCAAAACCGCTGACTGCTTCACTGAACGTGATGGTCACTGTGGTGGTTTCACCGATGCCCAGGCGATTGTCGGCGACCACGATGGTTGCAGTCGGCAACGCCGTGTCGATGGCGAAATTGTTCGAATCGGTGGTGCCGACGCCACTGTTGCCGGAGGCGTTGGTCACGCCACTGTTGTCGAGGGTGATCAGGTTGCTGGTGTCGGTGATGTTGGCGGTCGGCGTCAGCGTAGCGGTCCAGGTAATGCCGCCGTCGCTGGAGGCCACATTGCTCAAGGTGCCGTTGGCGATGGTCAGGTCAGCGTTGCTGAAACCGCTGACGGCCTCGCTGAAGGTGATCGTCACGATCGAAGTTTCCCCGGCCTTGAGCGAGCTGTCCGCAACGACAATGGTCGCCGTCGGCACTTCGGTCTGTACCGCATAGTTCGCCGAGTTGGTGGTGCCGGTGCCGGCATTGCCCGCCAGATCGCTGATGCCAGCGTTATTCAGCACGATCAGGTTAGTCGCATCGCTGAGGCCAATGGTCGGGGTAAACGTGGCGGTCCAGGTGATGCCGCCGTCGCTCGACGAGACGTTGCTCAGCGTGCCGTTGGCGACGCTCAGGTCGGAATTGTCGAAGCCCGTGACCGCCTCGCTGAAGGTAATTGTGACGAGCGCGGCTTCGCCCGGGCGCAAGTCGGTATCACTGATAACGATGGTGGCGGTAGGGCGCTGGCTGTCGATCACATAGTTGCCCGAGTCGGTGGTGCCGCTGCCGGTGTTGCCCGCCACGTCAGTAATGCCGGTGTTGTCCAGGGTGATGATGTTGCTGGTGTCGGTGATGCCCGCCGACGGCGTAAACGTCGCCGTGTAGGTGATGTTGTCCGACGTACTCAATCCGGAGAGCGTGCCGTTGGCCACAGTCAGATCGGCCAGAGTCAAACCGCTGACCGCCTCGCTGAAAGTGATGGTCACGGTGGTGGTCTGGCCGACGCCCAGTGCCGAGTCGGCGAGTGCAATGGTTGCCGTTGGGCGTTGGGTGTCGATGGCGTAGTTGTTGGAGTTGGTGGTGCCATTGCCCGCGTTGCCGGAGGCGTTTTGCACGCCGCTGTTGTCGAGGCTGATCAGGTTGGAGGCGTCGGTGATGTTGCTGGTTGGCGTGAACGTCGCCGTCCAGGTGATGCCGCCATCGCTGCTGCTCACCGCCGTCAGCGTACCGTTGGCAATCGTCAGGTCGGCATTGTTGAAACCGCTGACGGCTTCGCTGAAGGTGATGGTCACCAGCGACGTTTCACCAATCGTCAGGCTGTTGTCAGCGACGACGATGGTCGCGGTCGGTGCCACGGTGTTGATGGTGAAGTTGCCCGAGTTGGTCGTGCCCGTGCCGGCGTTCCCGGCCAGGTCAGCGATCCCGGTGTTGGCCAGGGTGATGATATTGCTGGTGTCGTTGACCCCCACGGTCGGCGTGAATGTCGCTGTCCAGGTGATGCCGCCATCCGCGCTACTGACCGCCGTGAGCGTGCCGTTGGGCACGGCGAGGTCGGCGTTGGTGAAACCGCTGATCGCTTCGCTGAAGGTGATGGTCACCAGTGAGGTTTCGCCGGCGCTCAGGGCAGGATCGGCGATCACGATGGTCGCGGTCGGCCGCTGGGTGTCGATGCTGTAATTGTTCGAATCGGTGGTGCCGCTGCCAGCGTTGCCGGCGAGGTCGGCGACACCGGTGTTGTCCAGCGTCACCAGGTTGGTGGCATCGGTGATGTTCGCACTCGGCGTAAACGTCGCCGTCCAGGTAATCCCGCCGTCCGCACTGCTGACCGCCGTCAGAGTGCCGTTGGCGATGGTCAGGTCGGCGTTGGTGAAACCGCTCACCGCTTCACTGAAGGTGATGGTCACCAGCGAGGTATCGCCGATTTTCAAAGTGTTTTGCGCGAACACCACGGTGGCGGTCGGCCGCACGGTGTCGATCGCGTAATTGTTCGAGTCGGTGGTGCCAGTGCCAGCGTTGCCCGACAGATCCGCGACCCCGCTGTTATTCAGGGTGATCAGGTTGGTGGCGTCGGTGATGCTGCTGGTCGGCGTGAAAGTGGCCGTCCAGGTGATGCCGCCATCCGCGCTGCTGACTGCGCTCAACGTACCGTTGGCAATGCTCAGATCGGCGTTGGTGAAACCGCTGACCGCCTCACTGAAGGTGATGGTCACCAGAGAGGTTTCACCGATTTTCAGCGCGTTGTCGGCGACCACGATGGTCGCCGTCGGCCGTGCGGTGTCGATCGCGTAGTTGTTGGAGTTGGTGCTGCCAGTGCCGGCGTTGCCGGACAGGTCATTGACACCGGTATTGTCCAGAGTGATCAGGTTGGTGGTGTCGGTGACGCTCGTGGTTGGCGTCAGCGTGGCGGTCCAGGTGATGCCGCCGTCGCTGCTGCTCAGTCCGCTCAAGGTGCCGTTGGCCACCGTCAGGTCGGCGGCGGTGAAGCCGCTCACCGCTTCGCTGAAGGTGATGGTCACCACAGAGGTTTCGCCTGCCGCGAGATTGGTGTCGGCAACGACAATGGTCGCTGTCGGACGCACGGTGTCGATGGCGTAATTGGCTGAATCGGTGGTGCCGCTGCCGGCGTTGCCGGCCAGATCTGCGATCCCGGTGTTGTCCAGGGTAATCAGGTTGGTCGCATCGTTGATGCTGCTGCTCGGAGTAAAGGTCGCCGTCCAGGTGATGCCGCCGTCAGCACTGGACACGTTGGTCAGCGTGCCATTGGCAATGGTCAGGTCGGCGTTGGTGAAACCGGATACCGCTTCGCTGAAGGTAATGGTCACCAGAGATGTATCGCCAATTTTCAGCGCGGTGTCGGCCATGACGATGGTCGCGGTCGGGCGCTGAGTATCGATCGCGTAATTGTTCGAGTTGGTGGTGCCAACACCGGCCACGCTGTCGGACACTGCCGCCACCCCGGTGTTATCGAGGGTGATGAGGTTGGTGGTGTCGGTAATGTTGTTGGTCGGCGTGAAGGTCGCTGTCCAGGTAATTCCGCCGTCGGCGCTGGAAACACTGGTCAGCGTGCCGTTGGCAATGGTCAGGTCGGCGTTGGTGAAACCGCTGACCGCACGACTGAAGGTGATGGTCACCAGCGACGTTTCGCCGATTCTCAGCGCGGTATCGGCGACCACGACGGTGGCGGTGGGTGGTTCCACGTAAGCGGTGTTGAGCGTACCGCCGTTGTTGTAGATCCCCACCAGTGCGCTCGGCGTCGTGCCGGTCGAACCGCCGTTGGAAAGCCCCCCGCCACCGCTGGCGGCGCCGTTGCCGCTGATCGCCGCGAAGTTGCTCGCGGTGATCAGCACCACACCGCCGTTGTTCCAGATCGCTCCGACGCCGCGACCGCCGGCACCGCCATCGGCACCGTTGCTGCCGACCCCACCGCCACCACCACCGCCGCCGCCGGCAGCAATGTTGTTGCTGATGACCGAGGTGCCGATGACTTTCAGGGTGCCGCTCGAAGCGTTGTAGATACCGCCCGCCGCATTGCCGCCGACGCCGCCGACTTTGTCCCAGCCGGAACCACCGCCGCCGCCGCCAATCGACAGGCTGCCGTTGCTCGCCGAACCGCCATTGCCGCCATGACTGTAACCGGCACCGGCGCTGCCGCCATTGCCGCCCACGCCACCGGTGCTGGTGCCGCCTCGGCCGCCCATGTCGGTCGGGCTGTAACCACCGCCATAACCGCCGGCATTGGCACTGCCTGCGCCGCCGGCATAAGTGCCAGTGGCTGGGCCGGACGAACCACCATGGCCACCGGTCTGGCCACCGATACCCGCGCCACCGCCACCGCCACCGCCGACATAACCGCCGGTCACCCCCCCGCCGCCGCCACCGCCGGAAGCGGCGTTCGCGGTCACGGTGACGTTGTTCAGGGTAAGAGTGCCGGCGTTGAAAATGCCGCCGCCCATGGCGCCCGCCGCCGCCGAGCCGCCATTACCGCCGTTGCCCGCCACCAGACCTTTGGTGATCACCAGGCCGTCGAGAGTCACGGTGCTGCCGGAGGTGACTTCCACCACGCGGGTTTTGTACTGACCATCGAGGGTCACGTCGGCGACGCCGTCGTTGTTCAGGTCGCCATCGACGGTGATGTTCTTGTTGATCAGCAATTCCGACGTGAGCTGAACGGTCATGCCGGAACTGAACGTGACAATGTCGCCGTTCTGCGCCGAAGCCAGCGCCGCGCGCAGGGAGCCGACACCCGAGTTGAGGTTGTTGGTCGCCGTCCAGGTGGCCAGGCCCCACTGGTACTCGCTCATGGCTTTGCTCGACAGCACGTTGGCGCTTTCGATGGTGCCGGTGGCGATCTCCAGATCCCAGTCGCCGCCGACACCGGTGCGATTGTTCGAAGCGGCCACATCACGTCCGGTCAACTGCGCCAGCGAATCGACGAAACTCAAGCCACGATCACCTTCGGCGGTGTAGCAGCCGTAAATCAGGATGTCGCCGCCAGCATTCATGTCCTTGCCGATTTCCGCGAGAACCGCGCTGCGCTGGGCGACGTTGTCTGCCGAGAGATAACTGTTGCCCAGCCACAAGTCACCGGCGTTGCCGTGGGCAATGATCTGCACCGAGCTGACGCCGTGATGCTGATCAAGGAAGTCGGCGATCTGTTGCAAACCATCCTTGCTGGCGTCGAGTTTCACCACTTGCGTGCCGGGAGCAATGCCTTGCAGCAGGCTGTCGGCATCCTTCACCCGCGAATCGACGAACACCACACTCTGACCGGGCACCGCGACCGGGCTGGCCGCCGGCGTGGCATCAGCCTGGCCGTGGGTGTCTTTACTCGCTACGGGATGATCGGCTGCCGGCGCCTTGGCCGCATCGGCAGCGGTGGGTGCATGGTTGTCGGCTTGCGCAGCGGTATCGGCCACGGTGGCGGCCACCGCGCCGTCGAACAGCATGCGCGGCTCCAGCGACATGATCATCGGCGAGGCCAGCGAACGCTGACCTGCGGTTGCCCGAGACCTGACTTTTGCACCGCCAAAAATGCTCCACCACATGTTGCTCACCCGAACTCGAACGAAGATACGTAAGGCATCAATGAAAAACGCCGCGATCAACTGATCGCGGCGTCGGATTTCATACGAATGACATTGGCGGCGCTGGCTGAGCCATCGAGCCAAAAGGACAAATCTGCGTATTGCTTGAACAGGTCGGGCGGCAGAATGGTGCGCCGTGACTGCAAGGCCACTTTCGGTTTGACCTTGTGCAGGCCAGCCAGGCCAAGGCCTTGGTCGAACGCCGGCGCGTCATAGGCCAGATGTTCGAAATCGTGCTCGAACCAGGGCTCACCGATAAATTCATAGACCAGCCGCAGCACGCGCTCCGGTGCCTGGGTCAACAAGTCGTAATCGATGATCAGCAGTGAGTCAGCGTGTTCGCCGTAATAGGCTTCCTTGAGCGCAGCCCAGGCAAAACCTACCAGGCGATTGCGCTGAGCCAGGGTTTCGCAGCGGCTGTACACCGTGTTGCGCTCGACGGCATCGCCAAACAGCTTGGTGTTTTCAAAGGGATTGGCGCGGTACAAGCGTTCAAGACTGTCCATGACCCAAGCGACGTTGCGTACGCAGGCGATGACTTTGGCTTGCGGAAACAGATCGTTGAGTGCCGGCAGACGCGAGCTCCACTGCCGATTGGTGTCGAACACCACCGGTTTGTCGGCCTTGTCGGCATAGTAGGAGTCGAACAGACCACGCAACAGGCGACGGCGCATGTCGGTGTCAATTACCGCGCCGTATTCACTGCCGGCGCTGCATTGCTCGAGGACACTGGCGAACAGCGATCCGACCGGGCTGGTCATGCCGGCGTGAAAGCGCGGGTTCTGCAAAAGAATCGCAGAAAGCAGGGTGGAGCCTGAGCGCGGCAAGCCGGAGATAAAGTGGAACTGCTGCAATCCCTTCACCCTGATCTAAAGTCCTTTTGTCCGACAAAGCGTAGTCCAACACCCCCCTGCGACTAGTAGTGTTTTGATATCAATTCAGAGCAAAAAGAACTAACCAGTTAATTTTTTATCGCGGATTTAAAGGTGAAACGTTTTAGTCTGAACAGTCGCTATTCGGCTGCGGATTTCGGCGTGATCAAGCGCACTTGTGCCCCGCCCGCATGGACTTGCGCGCTGATCTGCCAAGTGGCGGGCAGCGCTGCAAACTCTGTCGGGTCATCCTGGGTGCCGACCAGCCATATCCGCGCGTTGCCAGAAACCTCGGCAAGGCTGTCGAGGTAGACATCGTCGCTGACCAGCGTACCGAAACCATATTGATTCGGCCGCGTCGAGCGGCCGTCTGCAGCCGGCGGCGTGTACAGCCGCACCTGTGCGTCGGTGCGATCGTAGTAGACGTAACTCAAGTACCAGAGCATGTCGCTGGTGATGATGCGATCTCCGGGCTGGAAATGCTGATTGACGTAGTTCACCACGCGATCGAACTGATCACTGCTGTCGACCGCGGCGTTGTTGTTCAGACCAACCATTTCCACCCCGAGCAATACCACCAGCACCGCCAACGCGAGGACCCGCACGCGGCTGTACAAACGGTCGATGGCCAGCGCCGCCAGCAGCGGCAAACCCAAGGCGTAGGCGGTCAGATAGCGCTCGATGAATACCGGCGTGATGAACGACACCGCAAACACCAGCAACAGCGGTAAGCCGGTGTACAACGCCAGCAGGACACTGCCGCGCGACACGCTGCGATCACGAATGACCGCCACCGCCGTCAGCAGCAGCAATGCCAGCGGCAACGCGCCGAACACCAGCAACGGCAGATGTTCGCCGTCATCCTGGATCAGCCATGTCCAGATCATCGACGGCAACGACGCCAGCGTCACCGGGTCTTCCCAGCCGACATCGCCACCGACCTTGAGTTGTTCCATGTGCTGCGTCAGATCGAGCAGGTTGGGCAGCCACGGCAGGTACAACGCCGCGATGGCCAGATTCGCCAGCCACCAGCCCGGGCGCTGGATATGCCGCAAGCGATAGCCGCGCTGGAACCGGATCACTCCCAGATAAACCCAGTGACACAGCGCCGCCAGCACCGCGAAGTAATGGGTGTAGAACGCCGCCGTCATCAACAGCGCATAAACCGCCAGATAGCGATGACGCTGCGGCCGGCGGATCCAGTAGACCAACGCCAGCGTCGCGGCGATCAACAACAGGCCGAGCAGCGAATACATGCGCACTTCCTGGCTGTAGCGCACCGCCGTCGGCAACAGCGCCAGCAGCAGGCCGGCGAGGATCGCAGCGCGGCGCGTGGCCAAGCGATCCACCAGCCAGACGCCCATTCCGACTGCGGCGAGGCCGGCCAGAGCGCTAAGACAGCGAATGGCAAAAATCCCGTCGCCGAACAGTTCGATCCAGCCATGCAGCAGCATGAAGTACAGCGGCGGATGCACATCGAACGCCGCGTGGCGCCAGATATCGCCCAGCGAGTAGCGCGCCAGTAGCAGGCTGGAACCTTCGTCGCCCCAGATCGCCGCCGCAGTCAGGTCGTAAAAACGCACAGCGGCGGCCAAGAGCAGGATCGGCAGCAGCCAGTGCTCCCTCGCCCAACGGATCAAGGGCAAGCGGACAAACCACGAACCCGGCGTCGCATGCGGATCCTGTGTGTCGCCCACCGGTGTCACTCTGTTGACCTCCATCGCTTCCTCTTGCCGTGCCACGACACCACGCCTGTATGAGCCCGAACCTGCCAGTCACTCTAGGTCAGGCGCAGGAGACCCGTCGATGCCGATTTGCGACTTCACGACACCCGGCAACCTTGCCAATCCGCGTCTACGCTCTGGCGTGGCGTGACCTGGCCACGGAGTGCCAAGGCAATAGCACCAGCCTGATCCCACTAGCGGCCCGCCGACAACCAATCAGAAGGATAAGGACTTTATGGACGTTTACATGGGCACTGTTCTGACGTTTGCCTTCAACTACGCGCCCAGCGGCTGGGCCTTGTGCAACGGTCAGATCATCGGCATCAACCAGAACCAGGCGTTGTTTGCATTGCTGGGCACCACCTACGGCGGCAACGGTACCGTCAACTTCGGCCTGCCCAACCTGCAGAGCCGCATGCCGATCTGCCAAGGCAATGGCGGGGGCCTGACGCCGAGAGTCATGGGCGAAATCTCCGGCGCCGAACAAGTCACCGCCACCCTCAACAACCTGCCGAACCACACTCACACCCTCGCCGGCCTCACCGCCACCACCACCGTGCAACTGGCCAACCCGGCCAGCAACCCGGTGGGCGCTCCGACGGCGACCAATGCCTACATCGGCGCTTCGGGGACCGGGCCGGGTCTGGCGAATATCTTTTCCGATGCCCAGGGCACCTCAGCCATTCCTCTCAAAGGTGCTGCGACCACTATCAGCGGCACAATCTCGCCAACTGGCAACGGCTTACCGCTGCCCATCATGAACCCGTATCTGGTGATGAACTTCAGCATCGCGCTGAACGGTATTTTCCCTTCGCGTAACTGATCGACCACCGGGGGATCACCCTCCCCCGGCTCCCCTCTTTGCCGGAGCGAGACCATGCTGCAATCGGTTAAAAGCCAACATTTCCAGGCCCTTCTCGGGCGGATCGGCACCCTGTATCTGCCCGATGGCAGCGCATTGCAAATCCATATCGGCGAACTCGCAGAGAAACCGCTGGCGCAAATGCGTTACAGCGAGCGCATGCCATTCAGCGTCGAACTGAGCAGCCTGGAAGCGACTGAATTCGTCGATGGTTTATGTACACTGGAGTTGCCTGAACTGGGGCGAGTGGACGGCATCTTCGTGTCGCGCGTACCACCGATGGGGCGGCCGCCAGAGCTGGCTTACTTCCACATCACCTTCAACTGACCCGAACCCAAGGAGCAGCCTTCGGCGGCTCCTGCACGGAGATTACTGGGGATACCAGACCAGTCGCTCCGCCGCCGGGTTGCTTTCTTCAACCGCAAACCCGAGCGCGAGGTAATGCCGTCGCGCATGGGGATTGCTGGTCCAGACCACCGTCGCCACCGGGCAGCGAATCTGCTGCGCGGCTTTCTGCACGCCTTGCAGCACCGCCCGCCCAAAACCCTGGCCACGCGCCTGCGGAATGAACGCCAGGTACAACACGCGAATCTCGTTGGCGCCGAAATCAGTACTCAACGCGCCAATCGCCGTGCCGAGTTTTTCTACCACGTAGTGCATGGCGTTGGGGTAGTTGTCGGCCATGCCCTGCTCCTGCACCTGAAACTGCTGCGCGACCAGTTGCTGCACCTGTTCCTGCTCGCCGTCGACCCATTGCAGGTCCGGCCGCGCCGTCTGATACAGGCCCTGCAAAAATGGCGCGTCGGTTGCCCGCGAAGGTCGCACCACCAATCCGTCTGCCGCCACTGCTGCGTTGTCCGCCATCGTGCTCTCCGTTAGAAACCGCTTTCCCTGACCCCCAGCGCCGCCATTCGGCGCCAGGCTACGCCGAGCAACGATTCACCGCTACCCTGCAAAATCACAACACCGCGCAACGGTTGCGGCGGTGTCGGCGCGGTATCGAGCACGCTGAGCCGTGCGCCGTATTGCGCCTGCACCGGTTCGGCCCGCTGCTGTTGATCGCGGCGCACGGCAATCGGCCCGTGGTGATCGGAGGTCAGCGCCTCCTGATCGACGTAGGCCACGCCATTGGTGTCGATTTCATTCAATTGCACGGCGAGCGCCGGGTGCATCGGGTCATCGGCGATGAAGCGGCCACTGGCCCCGGGCTTGACTCGCCACAATTCGGCTTCGGCGAGATAACCGCGCAGGCGCGCGCCGTCTTCGACGACCCGTGCCAGTGCATCCTTGCTCGACAGCCAGCGCCCGACCGTCATGTTCGGCAGCAGATCACGCACGTTGCCGGCCTGCGGTGCGCGCAGCAGCAAGCGTTCGCGTTGCGCCGTCAGCCCGCGGTATTCGGCGACCGCTTCGGCCAATCGCTGCTCGACAATGCCAGCGTCGGCGGCGGTTTCGCTGCGACTGGCCTGACGACGCATCAACAGCTGCTGGATCTGGATTTCCCGGCGCACGATCGCCAGCCGCGATTCTAGATCCGGTGACTCCAGTTCGATCAGCACATCGCCCTGCGCGACTTTCTGCCCGTCCGTCACCTTCACCGCTTTGACCCGCGCCGCCGTCGGCGCGTGCAGGGCACTGGCGCGCCCGGCCTCGAGCATGGTCGGCAACTCCACCGAACTGCGCCACGGCACGATCAGCACCAGCAACAATCCGAGCAGCGCCAACCCACTGAGCAGCACGCGCGGGCCGTGCGCCTGTTCGCGGCGGCTCCACCACTGGCGCCACTCACGCATGATCGGCAGAAAAATGAACCACACCAGTTCCACCAGCATCAGGAAGATCCCCAACACCTTGAAAAACAGGTGATAGACCGCCAGTGCGATCCCGAAAAACAACGCCGCACGCCACAACCATGAGCCATACCCCCAGATCAGCAAACGCCGTCGCATCTTCGGCGACCAAGGTTCCGGCGCCGGGGCGCCATAACCGAGCAAAAACTCGCGCAGACGCCAACGGCACAGGGCAAATGCGCGCCCCTGCAAGTTGTCGACTTCCCAGAAATCACTGATCAGAAAATAACCATCAAAACGCATGAACGGATTGAGGTTGACCACCAGCGTGGTGATCCACGTGGCGCTGGCGAGCATGAACGCCGCTGTGCGCCCCGGTCCATCCGGCAGCAACGACCATGCGAGTAGCGCAATACACGCCAACAGCAATTCCGCGAGCACACCGCCGGCACCGATCAGCAATCGCGCACGGCGATCATTGACCCGTCAGGCGTCGCTGACATCGGTGTAGAACATCGGCAGCAAGACCATGAACGCCACGCCCATGCTCTGCACTCGACACCCGGCGCGCTTGGCCATGAACGCATGGCCGAATTCGTGACAGAGCTTGGCAAAGAACAACGCCACGCCAAACGCCAATGCGCCGCCGAGGCTGAACAGGTGTGGAAACGTGCCGATAAAACGCTGCCAGTCGCGCGCCACCAGAAACACACCCAACGCCAGCGTCGCCGGTAAACCGTAACGCAGCAGGCGCGGGCCGAAGCGCGCAAGCCACGGCCACGCGCGATTGAGAAACGCGTCCGGGCGCCACAGCGGAATACGGAAAAACAGATATTGATGCAGGAGGATTTGCCACAGGCTTTGCTTCTGCGCCAAGGCCTTGAGGCGGTAGCTGGCGCGCTGTTGATCGTCGAGCGCACTGATCAAATCGTGTCCGCGCAAGAACTCCAGCAACTGCTCAAGCTCGGTGCCGGCCAACGGTAAACCCGGCTCGCGATTGGCCGCGCGCAAGACTTGCTCGGCGTCGCCCAACGACCAATGGCGCAACAAGCGCATCGCCGCCGTGCCCAGTTTGAAATAACGCCCGCGCACCGGATCGGCGAGGGTCCAGCGCGGCGAACCGTCCAAGGCCGGCGCCGCGGGCGACAGTTGCAGGTCGGCACGCAGGCTCGGCAGATTCATCTACAGACCCACACTCTGGCGCAAACCGGCCAGTGGCCGGCGCAGCAAGTACAGCGCCAGCGGCGCGCGGTCGCCGAAGATTTTCGCCGTGCCGCGCAGGCCGATGCGTGGCGGTGTCTCGGTAAAATTGGCGTCGAGCCGATAGGCCAGTTGCCCGCCCGCCGTCGGCTGCGCCTCGTACGCCGAGCGTTCCAGTGTGGCGAGATGGCGCTTCAGCGGATCGCTGTCGAGAAACAACGCCACTTCGGCACCAGGCTCCAACGAGATCGCGTCGCCCACCGCCAGTTCGATACGTAGTTCAGCCTGATTGGGGTCGGCAATTTCCATCAGGCGTTCGCCGGTCTGCACCGGTTTGCCGGTCAAGCGCTCGGCGTCGGCGAACACCGCGATGCCATCACGTTCGGCACGCACTTCGCTGCGCTTGAGCAGCTCACGGGCGTAGTCACGTTCGGCGCGCTTCTGCTCAACCCGAGCGGCGAGCAAGTCGACTTTTGCGCTCGACTCGGCATCAGCAAACGAGCGCTGGGAATTGGATTTCAGTTCAGCTTCGGCCACACCCAGCGCACGCTCAGCGACGTCGGCCTGCGCCTTGAGCGTGGTGCTTTCGAAACGCACCAGCACATCGCCGTTTTTTACCGTTTGATTGGGTTTGACCAGAAACTCGGCGATTACTCCGTCCAGCGGCGCCGCCACCACGCGGCCACCCAGCGGTACCACTTCGGCCGGGGCCAGCACCGATTGACGCACCGGAAGCAACAGCCCGAGCAACAGCACCGCGAGCAACGCCACCTGACGCTTGCGGGTCCAGCGCAGCCGCCACGGTTTGCGCGGTTGCAGCGCCAGCCAGGCGTGGCTGTAGGTGTCACCGAGTTGCGACAGCAAGACTTGTTCGGAAGGATTCCACGGCACATCGCGCGCCAGCCACAAGCCGCCGAACACCTGCGCGTCGCGATCCACCAGCGGTAACCAGAACACCTGCGCAGCGGACAGACTGCGCCAGTCGGCCTGGATCGATTCGCTGAGCAGTTCCGGCGCGATCACCCGCGCTTGCTTCAGCACATCCTGCTTGAACAACTGCGCCACGGCCTGCTCGACGAACGCCACGAACGGCGCATTCGGCTCAACCGCACTGACGCCCGTCACGGCTTGTACCTTGCCGGCGATCAATAACGCGGCATGGCGAAAGCCAAACAACGACTGGCCGTCATTGACCAGGCTGTAGGCCAGTTGCGCGGCATCACGGGCAGCGCGAGTCTGCCGTTCAAGGTCGAGAAACCGTGCGAACACCTGTTCAGCGCCGCCGCTCACCGGGGCGTTCACTTAAGCTCCGGGAAACGCGCGGTGCCGCTCATGCCGGCGAGCAAACCTTTGGCTTCGGGAAGTGTTGCGACCAGCAACAGGGTCTGACTGCCCTCATCGATTCGCGCGCCGAGGCGTTTGACCGTGGCGTCGATGGCCTGGCCGGTTTCATCGGGAACGAAGCTGAAGGTCTGGCCGGGCTTGAGTCTGGCCATCCAGCGCGACGGCACCAGCAAATGAATCTCGAGGGTACGGTTATCGACGACATCGAGCAGCGGTGCACCGGCCGGCACGCTTTCATAGCGCTGCACCTTGCGCTCAACCACTTGCCCGTCGAACGGCGCGACGACGCTGCAGCGCTTGACCTGCACTTGATACACCTGGGATTGCGCCTGGGTTTCGCTGACCTTGGCCTCGGCCCGCGCCACTTCGAAACGCCCGACAGAGTTGAGTGCAGCCAACTGTTTGTTGTGCGCCAGCTCTTCACCGGCACCCCGGCTGGCCGCTTGTGCGGCATTGAGCTGTGCTTGATAAGCAGAGCAATCGAACTTCGCCAGCGTATCGCCCTTCTTGAACGACTCGCCCTCACTGAACGGCAGTTCGACAATCCGCCCGGAAAGCTCACTGGCCAGCGTCGCCTGATCGCGCGCCCGCAACACCCCCCGCGCCTCACTGCTCGCGGTGGCCGCCGCCGTCCCCGGATTATCCAGCAGCGGATCGTCTGGCCCGGGCGTTTGCGCCTGAACTGCACACGTAACTAAGGTCAATCCGATAACCCAACCGCGAAAACGCTGCATAACCGCTACTCCCTGACGGATGTGCGGAGTCTACGACAGCGGGGGTTAGCGTCAAGCGAAAGGCCATCACTCTTCGGAAATGTAATGTTTCAAAAGAGAAAGCCGCTCAATGACCGTTTAAGAGATGTAGGCAAATTCCGGCGTCCTACACGAGTTGGGGATACTGCTGATTGCTCACTGCGAAAACGGCGATAGACAGGCTACCTATGCAAATAGGCGCGGAGCGAATTTACCTCTCTCTGCAACAACCTCTAATACACAAGCCCTTAAATGGCTTGACCATGGCGGATACCAGCAACCAAAACTGACAAGCCGGTGCTGGAGCTAAACCAGCGAAGTGAGCGTGCAATTATTTGGTGGTTGACCTGCATGACGCGCTCAATCTAGGATTGCCTTACTCAACCCCGTACGTAGCGATTCAGTTCGCTGGCAGTTGGGGTGAAGAAACCGGCCTAGGCCGGTTTTTTCGTTTCTGAGGAATAATTTGTGCGTACTGCTTTCTTTGTTGATGGCTACAACTTGTTCTATGGGCTGCTCGCGGGCACCCCCTATAAATGGCTCAATCTCGAAGGTTTGCTGATTCATGTCGCACACATCGAAAACCCGCAGAACGCCGTTGTCTCGATTGACTATTTCACCTCCTCAATCAAACCCGAGCTCGCGACATTGGGCCGGATTTCAAAAGAGGCACAAGACACTTATATAAGGGCACTGCGCACGACCAATGTCAGGGTGCATTTTGGTCGACATCACCTTGAACAGGCTAAAGCGCCTCGATTCATCGACAAAAACACCAAGGCCTCACGTCAGGACAAGGTCGACATCTGGAAGCTTGAAGAAAAGGAAACCGACGTTCATATCGCGATCAGCATGTATCGCACTGCCTGCCAGCAGGCAATGTTCGCAACGCAAGATCGCGTCGAACAACTCGTACTGGTTTCGAGTGACACTGATATCACCCCCACATTGAGAGCAATACGTGCGGACTTTCCTCACCTAACCATCGGCGTCCTTCTTCCTCACAGGGCAGGTTTGAATCGGCCCACCCCGGGCTCTCTGAAAGATCACTCTCACTGGCTGCGCCGCGTGATCACAGAGGAAGAATTGCTCATTAATCAGTTTCCAGGCCGAGTAGCCACGCACAAAAAACCAGCGTTCAAACCGGATTATTGGTAGGTACTTCTGCCGGATACACCGACTCCCATCCCCCACCCAACGCCTTGTACAAACCCACCATCGCCAACGAAACACCGGTCGAACTCTCAACCCACTGCTCCTGCGTCGCCAGCAGCGCGCTTTGCACGGTGAGGACGTTGACGAAATCGACCACGCCTTCGACGTATTGCTGTTGCGCGGTGCGCAGGGCGATCTGGTTCTGGCGGACGGCTTCGGCGAGGCTGTCACGGCGGCGTTGACTGGCGTTGTAGGCGGTCAGTTGATCATCGATTTCGTGCCAGGCGCGCAGTACGGTTTGCTGGTAGGCGACGGCCGCTTCCTGCTGCTGGGCTTCGCGCAGTTGCAGCATGCCGCGCAGGCGTCCGCCGTCGAACAGCGGCAGGCTGAATTGCGGGCCGATGCCGAACGCGCGTGAGCCCCACGAGCCAAAGTCGCTGAGTTGCATGGCTTGCGAGCCGAGGTTGCCGGACAAGGTGATACGCGGATAGAAATCACCCTTGGCCACGCCGATATTGGCAGTGGCGGCGTGCAGACGCGCTTCGGCCTGGCGGATATCCGGTCGGCGTTCGGCCAGTTGCGACGGCAGACCGATGGCGACTTGCAGCGGCGACTGCGGCACGGCGGCGTCTGTGGATAACTCCTTGGCCAATGCCTGTGGCGGTTCGCCCATCAACAGGCTGATCGCATTGATCAGTTGCGATTGGCGCTGTTCCAGCGCGGGCAGGCGCGAGTCGATCGCGGCGACTTGCGCGGCGGCTTCGGCGACGTCGAGGTCAGTCGCCACACCATCAGCCAAGCGCAGTTGCGAGAGTTTCAGGCTGTGCCGGGCGACGTCGAGGTTCTGCTCGGTGACGGCGCGGGTGTTTTGCACGCCGCGCAGTTGAATGTAGTTTTGTGCGGTGTCGGCAAGCACCGCCAGCAACACCCCACGACGGTCGTTTTCGGCGACTTCGAGGTTGGCGTCGGCAGCTTCGGTTTCGCGGCGCACGCGACCCCAGAAATCCAGTTCCCACGAGGCGGAAAAACCGGCGTCCCACAGGTTGAAGGCGGAATCACCGTTATGCCCGGACGGGTCGTTCAGGCCTTCGCCGCTGTTGCGTTTGCGCGCATAACTGCCCGTGGCGGCGGTGTTCGGATAACGATCAGCGGTGATCACCTGGCGAGCGGCGCGGCTTTGTTGCAGACGGCTGCTGGCCAGTTGCAAGTCGAGGTTGCTCTGCACCGCACGTTGAGTGAGCGCGGAGAGTTGCGGGTCGTGGAAGACTTCCCACCAGCGTTCGTTCAGGGGTTCGCTGATGGCTTGGCTGGGGGCGGAATTGGCAGGTTTGGCCCAGTCGGCGATTTGTGTGGCTTCGGGTTTCTGGAAATCAGGGCCTACGGTGCAGGCGCTGAGGCTTACTGCAAGCAAGATACTTAAAGTGAGTGGCTGCCACTGGCCTCTTCGCGAGCAAGCTCGCTCCCACAGGGGGGCTGCGGTGTTGCCGAGGTCCAATGTGGGAGCGAGCCTGCTCGCGAAGGCGTCGGTTCGATCAACACGGCTCATCGCTGAGTCACCTCACGCACCGACGTCGCCGAGCTTCTGGTATCAATGCTCGCCTCCACCGACATGCCCACCCGCAACCGTTCGGCCAACGGCTGCCCCGGTTCCAGCATGATCTTCACCGGAATCCGCTGCACCACCTTGGTGAAGTTACCGGTGGCGTTGTCCGGTTTCACCGCCGCAAAGGTCACGCCCGTCGCCGGAGCGATACTCTCGACACGACCGGTCAGCGCTTCACCACCCAGGCTGTCGACGCGTACTTGCACCTCTTGCCCTGGCTGCACGTCAGTCAGTTGCGTCTCCTGAAAGTTCGCCACGACATATGCCTGCTTCAAAGGAACCACCGCCAGCAGCTTGCTGCCCGGCGTCACATAGGCACCAACACGCACGGCGCGCTCACCGATCATGCCGTCCTGCGGTGCAGTGATACGCGTGTAAGAGAGTTCAAAACTGGCGATTTCCAGCGCCGCTTGTGCGTGCTTCAAACTGCCTTCGGCGGCATCCCGCTGAGCCGTGAGAATGTCGACCTGCTTGCGCTCTGCCGCCAGTTTCGCCGTGGCGGTGTCGAGATGCGCCGTGGCTTGATCGATGCGAGTACGCGCCTGTTGCGCGTTCTGCACCGTACCGGCACCAACGCCGGCCAAATGGTTGTAGCGATTCAACTCCTGCTGGGCGAAAGCCATTTCAGCTTTGGCCGACACCACCGAGGCCTGCGCCTGGGCGATCACCGAAGTCTGGCGTTCCAGCGTCGCTTTGGCGTTCTGCAATTGCGCCCGCGCGACCAGGGTCTGCGCGTCCGCCGCTTCGGCTGACGCGCGCAAATCGCGATCATCAATCAGCGCCAGCAATTGCCCGGCCTTCACTTGCTGGTTGTCTTCCACCAGCACTTCCTTGATGAAACCGGCCACACGCGGCACCACCAGGGTGTAGTCGGCAGAGACAAAGGCGTCGTTGGTGTTTTGCTGGGTGCGTTTGCCAAACACACCGGGCAGCGCCAGATACACCAGCACGCCGACGGCCAGCGCGGCCGCGATGGCCACCGCGAGTTTTTGCTTTGCTTGAGTCGTCATAAAAACCTTCATTGTTCAGTGCAGCAATCAGGTCGACGCGCGGGGCGGAAAGATCCGCGTCGGCAGCCAGAAAATCAGCAGGATCAACGCCACCGCGACGCCGGCCATGCACACATAGAGATCGGAAGAAGTCAGCACCACGGCTTGTTCGTGCAGGCGATGGGCAAGGCCCGGATCGCTGCGATCGGCAAGCGGCGAATTGCCGAGGCTGTCGACCAACATGGTCGAGTGGAAATGCAGACGCGCCGTAGTCAGCGCCTCAAGCACCCCGGTGGCGACCACCGCCGCCAGACCTTTCACGGTGTTGAACCACGCCGAGGCAAACGGACCGTCCGTTGGCTGGATGCTGCCGGTCGAGAGCATCAACAGCGGCAGCACCGACATCGGCTGGCCGAAGATCTGCAGCCATTGCAGAACGTAGAAGTTGTCGCGAATCCATTCTGAAGTCAGCAGCGATCCGCCCAGGCAGGACAGCGTCAACATGCTCAAACCCATGCCAAGCACCCAGCGGCAATCGACCCAGCGCAGGTTGCACAACGCTGCCACCAACGGCAGCGCAATCAGTTGCGGCAATGCGGCGATCAGCATGATCGGTGCGGTCTGCGCCGGGCGATAACCCTGCACCTGCGCCAGATAACTCGACGGAATCAACACCACCGCCTGCAGAACTATCAGCACACCGGCCAAGGTCATCAAGGCGAACGACAGGTTACGAATACCGAGCATCTGCAATTTGAAAAACGGGATCGGCTGCGACCACTCGTTGATCAGGAACGCCACCAGCAGCAGCGAGCCGGCGCCGAGCAATCCACAGATCAGGCTCGACTCGAACCAGTCCAGCCGATTGCCCTGCAGCAAACCGATCACCAACATGCAGATCGCCGGAAAGCCCAGCAGCAGGCCTTTCCAGTTGAACGATTTGAGGCGCTCCAGGCGTAGCGGGTCCTGCGGAATACCCCACGCGACCATCGCCATGGCGATCAGACAAGGCACGATGATTTGCCAGAACGTCCACTGCCAGCCGACGTATTCCGTCCACAAACCGGCCAGCGGCGTGCCGAGGCCGGGGCCGAATGTCGCCGTCAGTGCGTATCCGGCCAGACCGTAAAGCTTGATGTTCGCCGGCAAAAAGCGCAGGGCGACGGTCATCAGCATCGGTGGCAGCGCACCGCCTGCCAGCCCTTGCAGGATGCGCATCAGCAGCAGACTTTCGTAGTTCGGCGCGAATGGACACAACACGCCGAGCAACGTGAACAGACCGATCGCGCAAAGGGTGAAGCGGCGCAACGAGAAGGTCACCGAACACCACGGCGCGAAGGCCATGGCCGCGACCGAAGTGGCGGTGTAACTGGCCACCAGCCAGGTGCCTTCGTCGTAACCGATGCTCAGCGCGCCACGGATGTCGGCCAGGGCCACCTTGGTGACCATCTCGTTGAGACCCGACACCAGCACCGCCAGCAGCACGCCGACCAGGCCAATGATGATCCGCGCCCCGAACACCGGTGGCGTCGCCGCCTTCGCCGGGCTGGCCGCAGCGATGGGCATCGCGGCCGTCAGGGATGTCATGAGTACACACTCCGGAGGGAAAAATACGGGAGCATCTTAGTCGGGCTTGGCAATGACTAAAATTGACTTATTGGCAGGTTATAAGTGCGCCAGACGCAACAATTAACCCCTCCTGTGGGAGCGAGCTTGCTCGCGAATGCGTCAGGTCAGCCAACATCATGGGGGAATGACCCACCGCTTTCGCGAGCAAGCTCGCTCCCACAGGGTTTTGTGTTGATTCGAAGGTCAGGGCTGGGCAGCCAGCCACGTTTCGTCGCAGCAAGCCTTGAGCGTTTCCCGCAGCCAGCGATGCGCCGGATCCTTGTCGAAACGCGGGTGCCAGGCCTGGGTCAGCATCAGCGTCGGCAACGGGATAGGCAGGTCGAATGAGCGCAGTTTCAAACCCAGCCGGCGCACGCTGAGCAGCGCTTCTTTGGGCACCGGCAAGATCAGATCGGAATCCGGCAAGGCAAACATCGCCGCATGGAAACTCGGCGCGATCACCGCCACGCGCCGCTCCAGGCCTAGCGCATTCAGCGCCGTATCGATCGGGCCGCGCGCGATACCACGGCGCGACATGCTGATATGGGAAAACCCGGCGTAGCGCTCGGCGGTGATTTCACCGTCGAGCAGTGGATGATCTTCGCGCACCAGTCCCACGAAGTGCGTGGAAAACAGGTTCTGCACTTTGACTTCAGGGGTGACGGGGCGGGTGTTGCTGACGCTCAGATCGATGCGGCCCTCGCGCAGTGCCTCATCGTCGCCATCGCCTTCCGGGACGAAACGCAATTCGCAGTGCGGCGCCAGTTGATCTAGGGTGTCGAACAGCTTGCCGCCGTAAACACCGATGAAAAAGTCATTGGCGCGGATGCTGAAACGACGGCGTAACGTGCCCAGTTCCACGGTGTCGGCGGAACGGAACAACAGCGCCGCCTGCTCGACCACATCGCGCACCTGTTCGCGTAATTCCAGGGCTTTGGGCGTTGGCACCAGACCCCGACCGGCTCGCACCAGAATCGGGTCGCCGATGGCTTCGCGGATTCGCGTCAGGGTTCGGCTCATGGCGGCCGGACTGAGGTTCATCCGCCGCGCGGCGCCGACCACACTGCCCTCGTCGAGCAAGGCGTCGAGGGCTACCAGAAGGTTCATGTCCGGAAGTTGCATGCTGAGCACTCTTGGCCGATCGGGATTGATCTGGGCGCAATGCTAGCAAACATCTTTCAGAGTAGGCGTTGATCTTACTGCCGCCTTCGCGAGCAAGCTCGCTCCCACATTTGGAATGCATTCTCCTGTGGGAGCGAGCTTGCTCGCGAAGGGGCCAGACGCAACGCCACAGAGTTACCGCTGCATCCCCCACCGCTTAACGGTCACCCGCTCCAGCGTATCGAACACCAGATTCTCCACCAGCAACCCGATCAGGATCACCACCGCCAGCCCGGCAAACACCTTGTCGGTGTACAGCTCATTACGATTCTGAAAAATGTACCAACCCAGACCGCCCTTGCCACTGGTCGCGCCAAACACCAATTCCGCCGCGATCAACGTGCGCCAGGCAAACGCCCAGCCAATCTTCAACCCGGCCAGAATCGACGGCAGCGCTGCCGGAATCAAAATGAACAGCACCAGCCGCAAGCCCTTCAAACCATAATTGCGCCCAGCCATGCGCAGGGTTTCCGAAACGCCGAGAAACCCGGCATAGGTATTCAGCGCCAGCGCCCACAACACCGAATGCACCAGCACAAAAATCAGGCTGTTCTGCCCCAGGCCAAACCACAGCAGCGCCAACGGCAACAGGGCAATCGCTGGCAGTGGATTGAACATCGAGGTCATCGTGCTCAGCAGATCGCGGCCCAACTGCGTCGATACGGCCAACGTGGTCAGAGCGAATGCCAAAACGATGCCGATCAGATAACCCTTGATCAGCACCACCAGCGATATCCACACTTTGGCCAATAACTCACCACTGAGCAGCCCGTCGAACAACGCATGGCTGGTCTGCAGGAAACTCGGCAGCATCAGGTCGTTGTTCTGAATCCGCGCGACCACTTCCCACAGCACCGCCAGCACAATCAGGATCAGGCTTTTACGCAGCCAGCCCTGTTGCCACAGTCGCGTGCCGAGCGACAGCTCTCGCTCGACCGGCACCTGCGTCAACGGTTCCAGCACAATTTCGAACTCTTCACGCACAGATGATGAATGGCTCATCGGGTAGTCCTCCTGGCCGCTCAATAAGCGATGCGAATGTCGTTGAAGTCGTGGTCACGCTCGGTTTCCGGCGGCTGACCTTCGTCGAACAGCAGCCGATGAATGCGCCGCGCCGACTCCTGAAACGCCACGCCGCCGAGGCTGTGCAGATCGTATTGATGGCTGTGCACTTCGGCGCGCACTCGACCCGGATGCGGCGACAGCAGCAGGATGCGATTGCCGACCACCAATGCTTCTTCAATCGAGTGGGTGACGAACAGCAGGGTGAAGCGCACCTCTTCCCAGAGCAGCAGCAATTCTTCCTGCATCTTGCGTCTAGTCAGCGCATCGAGTGCGGCGAATGGTTCGTCCATCAGCAGGATTTTCGGCTGCATCGCCAGCGCCCGGGCAATCGCCACGCGCGCCTTCATGCCGCCGGACAACGTGTGCGGATAGGCATCGGCAAACGCCGCCAGACCGACCTTTTCCAGATAGTGCAGCGCACGTTCTTCGGCTTCTTTTTTCTTCAGCGTGCGCGATGCGAGCAGCGGAAACATCACGTTCTGTTTGACAGTTTTCCACGGTGGCAGTTGGTCGAACTCCTGAAACACCACGATCCGGTCCGGCCCCGGCGCGTCGATGCGCTGGCCTTGCAGACGGATCTCGCCTTCGCACGGTTGAATAAACCCGGCGACCGCTTTGAGCAACGTCGATTTGCCGCAACCGGACGGACCGAGCAGCACGTAACGATCGGCCGGGTCGATTTCAAAACTGACCTGATGGGTGGCGCGCACTACGCGTTGCGGCGTGCGGTATTCGAGACTGACGTGATCGACCGCCAGCAACGCGTCGCTGCGGGCGATCAGGTTGCTGGCCGCGTGGCCTGGCAAGGGAGCGTTCATGGTTTGATCAATCTCCGGCGAATCAGAAAGGCGCGTCGCCCTGAATGGTCGTGCGATACAGCTTGCGGCGCAGGTGCGCGGGGCAGCCGGCGGCGAGATGGATCAGCGAACGGTTGTCCCAGAACACCAGATCGTGGGGCTGCCACTGATGGCGGTAGATGTTTTGCGGCAGCACGCTGTGGGCGTAGAGCTCGGTCAGCAGCTGCTGGCTCTCGTCTTCGGGCAGGCCGACGATGCGCGTGGTGAACCCTTCGCTGACGAACAGCGCCTTGCGACCGTTCTCCGGATGCGTGCGCACCACCGGGTGCACCACTTCCGCGACCTGAACCAGTTGCTCCGGGGTCAGGGTCGGGCGCCAGTTGCCTTCGAATTTGGTTTCGCTATAGCGGGCGGTGTAGGAATGCGCGGCCGAACGACCTTCAACAGCTTTGCGCAAGGCCTCGGGCAAGCTGTCCCAGGCTTTGTGCATGTCGGCGAACAACGTATCGCCGCCCTCGGAAGGCAGCTCTTGCGCATGCAGCATCGAGCCGAGACTTGGCAGCTCTTTATAGGAAAGGTCGGAGTGCCAGAACTTGCCAGCATCACCGAGGCCGATGTTCTGGCCGTTTTCGATGATGTTGGAAACGATGAGGATTTCCGGGTGGTTGGCCAGCAGGAACTGCTTGAGCACGTGGATCTGCAACACGCCGAAGCGGCGGCTGAAGTCGATCTGTTGCTGTGGGGTGATTTGCTGGTCGCGAAATACCACGACGTGGTGATCCAGGTGCGCGCGATGAATGCGCGCAAAGTCCTGATCATTGATCGGCCGGGTGAGGTCGAGGCCAATGATCTCTGCGCCGACGGCACCGCTGAAAGGGCGGATTTCGAAGGCTTGCGGCGCGGCGGTCGCGGCGCTTGGGGAAGCAGTAGCTGCGGACATCTTTCCATCTCCCACGCACGGCACGCTCACGGGCGCGCTCGTCGATCAGACACTCACGCTGGATTGCGTGTTGGTTCAGGTCGTGCGGCGCGCCGATTGGTCGGCAGGTACGCAGGGGGATGACTTTATAGCTATAAGAATTGGAAATTAAATACCGTTAATGAATAACGATATGGCGGAATGGACTGGATGGTGAGTGACGGTTTTTGTCACTTCCTGACAGATGCAGCGATCCGACTGACGCCTTCGCGAGCAAGCTCGCTCCCACAGTTGATCTTCAGTGGACACAAATTCTGTGTTCAAAAGAAATCCAAATGTGGGAGCGAGCCTGCTCCGGGCGGCGAACCGACGAAGAGGCCGGCAGCCGCGCTGAAGATCTAACGCTCGTGCAACGCCTCTGCCCGCGCACGAATGATCGGCTTGAGCAGATAACTCAACACCGACTTCTTGCCGGTAATGATGTCCACCGACGCCACCATCCCCGGAATGATCAGCAACGGCTTTTCATCGGTACCCAAGTGGCTGCGCTCGGTGCGCACCTTGATGATGTAGTAAGTGGTTTTCTTGTCTTCGTCGGTGATGGTGTCAGCGCCGATCTGCTCAAGCTTGGCTTTGAGCCCGCCGTAGATGGTGTAGTCGTACGCGGTGAATTTCACGATCGCTTCCTGCCCCGGGTGCAGGAAGGCAATGTCCTGCGGACGGATCTTGGCTTCGACCAGCAAAGTGTCGTCCAACGGTACGATTTCAACCATGTCGCTGCCCGGCTGGATCACGCCGCCGATGGTGTTGACCAGCAACTTGTTGACGATGCCGCGCACCGGCGATGTCACCAGCGTGCGGCTGACGCGGTCTTCCAGCGCCTTGCCGGTGGCCTGGGCCTTGTTCAGGTCGGTGCGCGCTTCGTTGAGTTGGGTCAGCGCTTCACTGCGGAATTTGCCACGCGTCTCGTCGATCTTGCGCTGCACTTCCTTGATCGCCGATTCGGCACGCGGGATGGCCAGCGTGGTGGCGTCGAGCTGACCGCGGGTTTCCACTTCGGCACGCTTGAGGCGCAAGACTTCCACCGGGGAAACCGCGCCCTGCGCCACCAGCGGCTCGGACATGTTGATTTCCTGGCGCTGTAAGCCCAGTTGCTGGCGGTACTGCGCCTGCTTGGAGCTGAATTCGCGCAGCTCTTGCTGACGCTGGATCAACTGCTCCTGCAAACCACCGATCTCGTCGTGCAGTTGCTGACGACGGCTGATGTACAGCGACTCTTCGCTTTTCGCCTGTCCCGGCACAGCCTTGAGCACGTCCTCGGGGAAATTCAGCGGACGATCATCAACTTCAGCGCTAAGACGCTCTACGCGCAGCAACATCGACAGGCGATCGGCTTCGGTTTCGCCGACGTTGGAAGCAAATCGTGTGTCGTCGAGGCGAATCAGTGGTGCACCGGCTTCGACGATCTGGCCTTCCTTGACGAACAGCTCGGAGATGATCCCGCCTTCGAGGTTCTGGATTTTCTGGATCTTCGACGACGGAATCGCCTTGCCGTCGCCCTTGGTCACTTCGTCGATCACGGCGAAGTTGGCCCACAGCAGCAGGAAGATAAAGAAGCCGATGATCGCCCAGATGGTCAGACGCACGACGCGCGGGGCGTCTTCGATCAGCGCTTTGTTGACCTCTGGGAGGGGCTGGCCCTGCAGTGATGCCGAGCCTTTGAAGTAGCGACGGATCGAATCCTTGAAACCCGACTTAAGCAACACTGATCTGCCCCTTCTTCAACGCTTCCATCACGGCGGCTTTCGGGCCATCGGCGAGAATCTGTCCACGGTCAACCACCAGCAGGCGATCCACCAGCGACAGCAGCGACGCCCGGTGCGTTACCAGCACCACGGTCTTGTTTTCTATCACTGCCGCGAGGCGTTGCTTGAGTCGTTCTTCACCGGTGTTGTCCATGGCGCTGGTCGGCTCGTCCATTAACAGGATCGGTGGATTGAGCAACAGCGCCCGGGCCAGTGCAACGTTCTGCCGTTGACCGCCGGAGAGGTTCTGCCCGCGCTCGCCGACTTGCAGCTCGTAACCTTGTGGATGCAGACGGGCGAATTCGTGGACGCCGGCCAGTTCGGCCGCCTGCAGGACAAGCTCATCTTCGACATAACGCGCGCCGGAGACGAGGTTGTCACGCAGGGTGCCGGCCAGCAGTTGGATGTCTTGCGGCACGTAGCCAATGTTGTAGCGCAGTTCGCTGACGTCGATCTGACGGATATCCACACCGTCGACCAGCAACGCGCCGTCATCCGGTTGATAGAGGCCGACCAGCAGTTTTGCCAGGGAGCTTTTGCCCGAGCCGCTGCGGCCGATGATGCCAATTTTCTCGCCGGGGCGAATCACCAGGTTGATGTTTTTCAGCGCCGGGTTCTGTTGTTCCGGGTAGGTGAAGCTGAGCTGGCGGCACTCGATCGCGCCTTGCAGCACCTTGCGGCTCAGCGGGCGCTCTTCGAAATTGCGCTCTTGCGGCAGCTCCATCATCTGGTCGACCGAGGTCATGGTCACACGCGCCTGCTGGTAACGCGTCAACAGACCGGACAGCGAGGCCAACGGGCTGAGGGCGCGGCCGCTAAGCATGTAGCAGGCAATCAGACCGCCCATGCTCAGGTTGCCGGCGATGATCTGGTAGACGCCGAAGACGATCATGATCACCCCGGCCAGTTGCTGGATCAGCAGGGTGATGTTCATCGCCAGACCGGAGAGCATTTTCACTCGCAGCTCGAGGCGGCTGAGGGTGCCGATGGTCTGTTCCCACTGGTATTGGCGTTCGCTCTCGGCGTTGTTGACCTTCACCGCGTCGAGGCCGGCGAGGGTTTCGATCAGGCTCGACTGGCGCTCGGCACCGAGGGCCATGGTGCGCTCCATGGTCGCCACCAGCGGTTTCTGCAACGCGTAGCCGATCAGCAAGGCAATCGGGAAGGCCAACACCGGAATCCACACCAGGTGCCCGCCGAGAATGGCGATGACAATAAAGATGAGGATGGTGAACGGCAGGTCGATCAGGCTGGTCAGGGTCAGCGAGGCGAGGAAGTCGCGCAGGCTCTGAAACTCATGGATGTTCTGCGCAAAACTGCCGACCCGCGCCGGACGGTATTTCATCGCCATGCCAACAATGCGCTCGAACAGCGTCGCGGAGATGATCAGGTCGGTTTTCTTCCCGGCCAGGTCCAGGCACAGGCTGCGCAGGCTTTTGAGGACCAGGTCGAAGATATAGGCGCCGGTGATACCCAGCGCCAGCACCCACAGGGTCGCTTCGGCCTGGTTCGGCACCACGCGGTCGTAGACGTTCATCACGAACAGCGGCGCGGCCATGGCGATGATGTTGATCAGGAAGCTCGCGGCGATGGCATCGGCGTACAGCCAGCGCGAGCGCTTGAGGGTGTCGCGGAACCACGAGCGGGCACGTGGAATCAGCGTGCCGTGGTTGACGTCGAATTTGTGTTGCGGCTGAGCGAAGAAGACTTTACCGGTGTAATCGTCGGCGAGCAGTTCGCGACTGACGATGGACTCGCCGCCGTCGGTTTCGCTGAGCAGGACTCGTGCTTCATTGTCACCTTGCCAACCGAGCAGGACGGCGCTGCGGCCATCCTTGAGCAGCAACAAGGCCGGCATGGCGATCGCCGGAATTTCTTCCAGTTTGCGCTGCAGCACCCGACCTTGCAGGCCGGCGCGAGCCGCCGCGCGGGGCAGCAACTCGACACTCAGGCGTTGTTTGGGCAGCGGCAGGCCGGTGGTCAGCATCGCCGCGCTGGCGGGCTTCTGGTGCAGCATGCAAAGGGCGAGCAGACCGTCCAGTAAAGGATCGTCGTGCAACGCGCGTGGATCATGACTGAGTTGAACTCGACTGACTTCTGATTCCACGCTCGACACTCTTTGACAGTTGAAAAGGGATAACTCAATTCATCCCAGGCAGCTGGACCTTGGGCTTCACGTCGTTCTGCACAACGGATGCCAACGGTGCGACCACTCCCTGGCTTCTGAGCAACTCGCCCATGGTCGCCTTGATTCGGTACTGAGTAAATAACTGAATGTTTTTGATTTCCGCCAGACGCCGCGAAGCGGTGAACAACTCGTTTTCGCTGTCGAGCAAATCGAGCAGGGTCCGTTCGCCGAGGCTGAACTGACGCTGGTAGGCGGTGCGCACCGAGGTGCTGTGGTCGACATATTGCTGCGCGATCGGCACCTGCGCGTTGGCGTTGTTCAAGGCGTTCCAGGCCAGACCGAGTTCTTCGTTCAACTGGCGCAGGGCGTTGTTGCGGATGTCCAGCGCTTGGTTCGACAGGTACGACTTGGATTCCAGATCAGCCTTGTTGCTGCCACCGGAATACAGGTTGAAGCGCATGCGCAGCATCGCTTGCCATTCGTTGTTGTGACCGTTCTGACCATCGAGATCGTTGTCGGCGGTACGGCCCAGTTCGGCGTCGAAACGCGGGTAGAAGGTCGACTTGGCGGTTTCGTACTGTTTCTCGGCAGCGGCGATATCGGACTCGGCCGAACGCAGGATCGGGCTATTTTCCAGCATCTGCTGGCGCGCTTCATTGAGGTTGGCCGGCATCATCGCCATGAACGGTGCCGGCCGCTCCAGTTGATCAGGCATCTGGCCGACGGCGCTGAGGAAGTTGGTTTCCGAGTCGGCCAGATTGGTTTGCTCGGTGATCAGGTTGTTGCGAGCCTGGGCCATCCGCGCTTCGGCTTGATCGAGGTCGGCACCGCTGCCGACGCCGCGCTGGGTGCGCAACTGGATCTGGTCGTAGATGCGCTGATGGCTCTTGAGGTTGTCCTCGGCCAAGCGCACGAATTCGCGGCGGGTCAGCACATCCAGGTAGACCTGGGCGACGGTCAGCGCGGTGCGCTCGGAAGTGCCGAGCAACGAGTAGGCGCGGGAGTTGACGGTGGCTTGTTGACGCCCGACTTCGCTGGACGTCGCAAAACCGTCAAAGACCATTTGCGAGAGACGTAAACTTGACTCGCTGCGGTTCAGGGTTTCCCAATGGTTGCCGCCGCCATTGGCGCGGGTGGTGACGCTGTCGGTGCCTTCACGGCCATAACCGCCGAGCAGATCGACCTTCGGCAGGTATCCCCCTTTCGCCGCTCTTAATTGATAATCCGCAGCCAAACGACTGTTGACCCCTGCCTGGATTTCCGGATGGACATCCAGTGCCTGCTGCATGGCTTCTGGTAAGGATTGTGCTTGTACAAAAGAGGCGGCGAGGGCGAAGGGTACGGCGAAAAGCAGGGGCGAACGCATGATAGGAATTTCCCAGGACTTCTTGTCTTGAATCACAGCAAAACGTGGCGCTGCGTCGGATGATGGCAACCAGATTGACCGTATGTCGGAAAGTTCAAAACAGGAACTGGATCACACGCTAAAGGACAGGTCGCCGCGGAAATATCAATGTGACATTAGTGGGGCGATTGTTTAGGATGGCACCCAGAAGGTCAATAGTTTGGCATAAAGTTAATAGCGAAAGAATATAGCCAAATTATTGACGATTAGATGCGTCAAACTTGATTCGCAAAATTTAAAAGTACGTCCAGACTGAGTCGGCGCTAAAAGCCATCAGGTTTATGGAAGTCAACTGAACGTGACACCCCGGAGAGTCTTCAATGAGCAGTGTTGTTGCCATCGTCAAAAGCATTGTCGGTCAGGTAGTTGCAGTCTCCCCTGAGGGTGTACGTCGCGTACTCGTTGAAGGCGATCGCCTGTTCGTGGGTGACCAGATCGACACCGGCCTCTCCGGCGCCGTGTCGCTTGAGTTGGCTGATGGCCGCACCCTCGATCTGGGCCGTGAAACCCAGTGGAGCGCCAACGCGCCTGACTCCAGCACTGACCTGGCCGAAGCCACTGCGCAGGCAGCGCCGTCGGTAGCCGAACTGCAGCAAGCCATCGCCGCCGGTGTCGACCCGACCACCGCGCTGGACGCCACTGCTGCCGGCCCGAGTGCCGCAGGCACGGGCGGTGCCGCCGGTGGTGGTCACAGCTTCGTCATGCTCGACGCCACCGCTGGCCGCGTTGACCCGACCATTGGTTTCCCGACTGCAGGCATCAACGCGGGCGGACAAGCCGCGCAAAACATCACCGGCGGCCAGACCACCGACACCACCACCAACGCCTTGCGTGATTCGACCCTGAGCCTCAGCGCCACGCCATCCATCACCGAAGCCGGCGGCGTGCTGGTGTACACCGCGACCCTGACCCAGGCGCCGCTGACCGACCTGACCATCACCCTGTCCAACGGCGCGGTGATTGTGATTCCGGCAGGCGCAACCACTGGCACCGTCAATGTGCCGCTGGCGCCGAACGACACCGTTTACAACGACCCGACCCAGATCGACGTGACCGTCACCGGCACCACCGGCGGCAATGGCATCACCGTGACCACGCCAACCACTCCGGCCACGACCCAGGTCACTGACACCATCGACACCACCACCGTCACCCTGACGGCTGGGCCGAGTGTCACCGAAGGCGGGCAGATCACTTACACCGCGACCCTGACCAACCCGGCGCAAACCCCGGTGACCGTCACCCTGTCGAACGGCTCGACCATCACCATCGGCGCCGGCCAGACCACCGGCACCGTCAACGTGCCGACCCCGGCCAACGACGTCTATAACAACGGCAGCACTGTCACCACGACGATTACCGGTGCGACTGGCGGCAACTTCGAAAACCTGGTGCCGAACCCGACGCCAGCGGTGACCACCATCACCGATTCGATCGACACCACTAATCTGACCCTGACCGCCACCGGCACAGTGGTCGAAGGCGGCCAGATCACCTACACCGCGACTCTGACCAACCCGGCGCAAACCCCGGTAACGGTCACCCTGTCGAACGGTTCGACCATCACCATTGAGGCTGGGCAGACCACCGGCACCGTCAACGTGCCGACGGCGGCCAATGACGTCTACAACAATGGCGGCACCGTCAGCACCACCATTACCGGCGCCACTGGCGGCAATTTTGAAAGCCTGGTGCCGAACACTACGCCTGCGACCACCACCGTTACCGATTCGATCGACACCACCAGCGTGAGCCTTACCGCCACCGGTACGGTCGTCGAAGGCGGCCAGATCACTTACACCGCGACGCTGACCAATGCTGCGCAGACTCCGGTGACGATCACCCTGTCGAACGGCTCGACCATCACCATTGACGCCGGCCAGACCACCGGCACCGTCAACGTGCCAACTGCGGCCAACGACGTTTACAACAATGGCAGCACCGTCAGCACCACCATCACCGGTACTACCGGTGGCAACTTCGAAAATCTGGTGCCGAACACGACGCCAGCGACCACCACCATTACCGACTCGATCGACGACACCAACCTGTCGCTGACGGCAACCGGGACCGTGGCCGAAGGTGGTTCGATTGTTTACACCGCGACCCTGACCAATCCTGCTGGCACCCCAGTCACCGTGACCCTGAGCAATGGCTCGGTGATCACCATCGAGGCAGGCAAAACCACTGGCACCGTGACTGTTCCGGCGCCAGCCGATGACGTCTATAAAGACGCCGGCAAAGTCGAAGTGACCATCAAGGACGCTTCCGGCGGCAACTTCGAGAACCTGGTGCCAAGCACCGCTCCAGCCGTGACCGAAGTGACCGACACCATCGACACGTCGACCGTGAAACTGACGGCTGACACCTCGGTGGCTGAAGGCGGCACCGTCACTTACACCGCCACCGTCGGTGCGCCGGTGACTGGCTCGCCAGTGATCGTGACCCTGGCCAACGGTCAGAACATCACCATCGAAGTCGGTAAAACCAGCGGCACCGTGACCACCACCGCTCCTAACGATGCGTTGACCGGCAATGCGCCGCTGACCAACTCGATCACCGGTGTTTCCGGTGGTAATTACGAAGATCTGGTTGCCGACAAGACCCCGGTATCGACCACTGTTACCGATGTCGTCGACACCACCAACCTGTCGCTGAGCGCGACCGGTTCCGTGGCCGAGGGTGGTTCGATCGTTTACACCGCGACGCTGACCAATCCGGCCGGCACGCCCGTTACCGTGACCCTGAGCAACGGCTCGGTGATCACCATCGACGCGGGTAAAACCACTGGCACTGTGACTGTTCCGGCGCCAGCTGATGACGTTTACAAAGACGCCGGCAAAGTCGAAGTCACCATCAAGGATGTGTCTGGCGGTAATTTCGAGAACCTGGTCCCGAGCACCACGCCAGCCGTTACCGAAGTGACTGATACCATCGACACGTCGACCGTAAAGCTGACGGCTGACACCTCGGTGGCTGAAGGCGGCACCGTCACTTATACCGCCACTGTCGGCGCGCCGGTGACCGGCTCGCCCGTGGTCGTGACCCTGGCCAACGGCCAGAACATCACCATTGAAGTCGGCAAAACCAGCGGCACCGTGACCACCACTGCGCCAAACGATGCACTGACTGGCCAGGCTCCGCTGACCAACGCGATCACCGACGTTTCCGGCGGCAATTACGAAAACCTCGTGGCCGACAAAACCCCCGTCAGCACCACCGTCACCGACACCACTGACACCACCGACCTGACGCTGAGTGCGACGGGAACCGTGGCTGAAGGCGGCCAGATCACTTACACCGCGACCCTGAGCAATGCCGCAGGTTCGCCTGTTACCGTAACCCTGTCGAACGGCTCGGTGATCACCATCGAAGCGGGGAAAACCACCGGCACCGTGACCGTTCCTGCGCCAGCCGATGATGTCTATAAAGACGCTGGCAAAGTCGAAGTCACCATCAAGGACGCCACTGGCGGCAACTTCGAGAACCTGGTGCCAAGCACCGTTCCTGCCGTCACCGACGTGACCGATACCGTTGATACCTCGACGGTGAAACTGACCGCCACCGAGACGGCCGCTGAAGGTGGCACCGTCACCTACACCGCCACTATCGGTGCTCCAGTGACCGGTTCGCCTGTGGTCGTGACTCTGGCGAATGGTCAGAACATCACCATTGAAGTCGGCAAAACAACCGGCACCGTGACGACCATTGCACCGAACGATGCGTTGACCGGCCACGCGCCGATTACCAATGCGATCACGGGCGTGAGCGGCGGCAATTACGAAGACCTCGTTGCCGACAAAACGCCGGTCAGCACCACGGTCACCGACACCACTGACACCACCGACCTGACCCTGAGCGCGACGGGCACCGTGACTGAAGGCGGCCAGATCACCTACACCGCGACCCTGACCAATGCCGCAGGTTCGCCTGTTACCGTGACCCTGTCGAACGGCTCGGTGATCACCATCGAGACTGGCAAAACCACTGGCACCGTGACCGTTCCGGCGCCCGTCGATGACGTCTACAAAGACGCCGGCAAAGTCGAAGTCACCATCAAGGACGCGACTGGCGGCAACTTCGAGAACCTGGTGCCAAGCACCGTTCCGGCTGTCACTGACGTAACCGATACCATCGACACCTCGACGGTCAAACTGACCGCCACCGAGACTGCCGCTGAAGGTGGCACCGTCACTTACACCGCCACTGTTGGCGCACCGGTGACCGGTTCGCCGGTGGTCGTGACTCTGGCCAATGGTCAGAACATCACTATTGAAGTCGGCAAAACCACCGGCACCGTGACTACCACTGCACCAAACGATGCGCTGACTGGCCACACGCCGCTGACCAATGCGATCACTGACGTAAGCGGCGGTAACTACGAGAATCTGGTTGCCGACAAGACTCCGGTTTCGACCACTGTTACTGACACTGTCGACACCACCAACCTGTCGCTGACTGCGACCGACACCGTGGCTGAAGGCGGTTCGATCGTTTACACCGCAACACTGACCAATCCGGCCGGCACGCCAGTCACCGTTACCCTGTCCAACGGCGCCGTGATCACCATTGAGGCGGGTAAAACCACTGGCACCGTCACCGTCGCTGCGCCCGCCGATGACGTCTATAAAGACGCCGGCAAAGTTGAAGTCACGATCAAGGACGCCACTGGCGGCAACTTCGAGAACCTCGTTCCGAGCACCAACCCAGCCGTTACCGACGTCTCTGACACCATCGACACTTCGACGGTCAAACTGACCGCTACCGAGTCCGCGGCTGAAGGTGGCACTGTCACCTACACCGCCACGGTCGGTGCGCCAGTCACTGGCTCGCCAGTTGTGGTGACCCCGGCCAACGGCCAGAACATCACCATCGAAGTGGGTAAAACCAGCGGCACCGTGACCACCACCGCGCCAAACGATGCGTTGACTGGCCACGCTCCACTGACCAACGCGATCACCGACGTTTCCGGCGGCAATTACGAAAACCTCGTGGCCGACAAAACTCCGGTCAGCACCACCGTCACCGACACCACTGACACCACCGACCTGACGCTGAGCGCGACCGGCACCGTGGCTGAAGGCGGTTCAATTGTTTACACCGCGACCCTGACCAATCCGGCCGGCACGCCAGTGACCGTGACCCTGAGCAACGGTTCGGTGATCACCATCGAAGCGGGCAAAACCACCGGCACCGTGACCGTTGCAGCGCCTGCCGATGACGTCTACAAGGACGCCGGCAAAGTCGAAGTGACCATCAAGGACGCCACTGGCGGCAACTTCGAGAATCTGGTCCCGAGCACCACGCCAGCCGTGACCGACGTCACTGACACCATCGACACCTCGACCGTGAAACTGACGGCCGACACCACTGTGGCCGAAGGTGGCACCGTCACCTACACCGCCACTGTTGGCGCGCCGGTCACCGGTTCGCCGGTCGTGGTGACCCCCGCCAACGGCCAGAACATCACCATCGAAGTCGGCAAGACCACCGGCACCGTGACCTTCACCGCGCCGAACGATGCACTGACCGGTCAGGCGTCGCTGGGTAATTCGATCACGGGTGTAAGCGGCGGTAACTACGAAAACCTGGTGGCCGACAAGACCCCGGTTTCGACCACGGTCACTGACACCATCGACACCACTGACCTGTCGCTCAGCGCCACCAACTCGGTCGCCGAGGGCGGCTCGATCATCTACACCGCGACGCTGACCAACCCGGCTGGCTCGCCGGTGACTGTGAACCTGTCGAACGGCTCGACCATCACCATCGAGGCCGGTAAAACCACCGGCACCGTGACTGTCGCTGCGCCAGCCGATGACGTCTACAAAGACGCCGGCAAAGTCGAAGTCACCATCAAGGATGTGTCTGGCGGTAATTTCGAGAACCTGGTCCCGAGCACCACGCCAGCCGTTACCGAAGTGACTGATACCATCGACACTACCACCGTCAAACTGACCGCCACCGAGTCAGCGGCTGAAGGTGGCACCGTTACTTACACCGCCACCGTAGGCGCTCCAGTCACCGGTTCGCCGGTCGTCGTGACCCTGGCCAACGGCCAGAACATCACCATCGAAATCGGCAAAACCACCGGCACCGTGACCACCACTGCGCCGAACGATGCGTTGAACGGCCACACCCCGCTGACCAATGCGATCACTGACGTAAGCGGCGGTAACTACGAGAATCTGGTTGCCGACAAGACTCCGGTTTCGACCACTGTTACTGACACTGTCGACACCACCAACCTGTCGCTGACTGCGACCGACACCGTGGCTGAAGGCGGTTCGATCGTTTACACCGCAACACTGACCAATCCGGCCGGCACGCCAGTCACCGTTACCCTGTCCAACGGCGCCGTGATCACCATTGAGGCGGGTAAAACCACTGGCACCGTCACCGTCGCTGCGCCCGCCGATGACGTCTATAAAGACGCCGGCAAAGTTGAAGTCACGATCAAGGACGCCACTGGCGGCAACTTCGAGAACCTCGTTCCGAGCACCAACCCAGCCGTTACCGACGTCTCTGACACCATCGACACTTCGACGGTCAAACTGACCGCCACCGAGTCGGCGGCTGAAGGTGGCACCGTCACCTACACCGCCACGGTCGGTGCACCGGTGACCGGTTCGCCGGTTGTGGTGACCCCGGCCAACGGTCAGAACATCACCATCGAAGTGGGTAAAACCACCGGTACCGTGACCACCACCGCGCCAAACGATGCGTTGACTGGCCACGCTCCACTGACCAACGCGATCACCGACATTTCCGGCGGCAATTACGAAAACCTCGTGGCTGACAAAACCCCGGTCAGCACCACCGTCACCGACACCGTCGACACCACCAACCTGTCGCTGACCGCGACCGGTTCGGTGAACGAAGGCGGCCAGATCACCTACACCGCGACCCTGACCAACGCCGCTGGTTCGCCAGTCACCGTGACTCTGTCGAACGGTGCCGTGATCACCATCGACGCCGGCAAAACCACCGGCACCGTCACCGTCGACGCGCCGAAAGATGACGTCTACAAAGATGCCGGTACCGTTGAAGCGACCATCAAGGGCGCGACCGGTGGCGACTTCGAAAACCTCGTCACCAGCACTACTCCGGCCGTCACCACCGTCAACGACACCATCGACACCTCCACCGTGTCGCTGACCGCCACGGCGAACGTCGCTGAAGGCGAAACCGTGGTCTACACCGCGACCGTGACCGCGCCAGT
The DNA here is from genome assembly GCF_054682705.1 of Pseudomonas sp. H1_D05. NCBI lineage: Bacteria > Pseudomonadati > Pseudomonadota > Gammaproteobacteria > Pseudomonadales > Pseudomonadaceae > Pseudomonas > Pseudomonas sp. H1_D05. Next base: position 2,005,842 of record NZ_CP162825.1, on the reverse strand, counting down.
GACTGGCTCACCGGTTGTCCTGACCCTGTCCAACGGCCAGACCATTACCATCGCTGTCGGTGAAACCACCGGTTCGGTGAACTTCGTTGCACCGAACAGCCCACTGGCTGGTGGCAGCTCGCTGAGCGTAACCATCGACGGCGCTACCGGTGGCAACTACGAAAAACTCGCGGTCGACGGCAAGTCCGCCGACACCGCGGTTTCGGACACCACCGACACCACCAACCTGAACCTGACCGCAACCGATTCGGTGGCTGAAGGCGGTTCGATCGTTTACACCGCGACGCTGACCAACCCGGCCGGCACCCCGGTGACCGTGACCCTGTCGAACGGTTCGGTGATCACTATCGAAGCCGGCAAAACCACCGGCACCGTAACCGTTCCAGCGCCTGCCGATGACGTCTACAAAGACGCCGGCAAGGTCGAAGTGACGATCAAGGATGCAACGGGCGGTAACTTCGAAAATCTGGTGCCGAGCACTGTGCCGGCCGTGACCAACGTCACCGATACCATCGACACCACCACCGTCAAGCTCACCGCGACCGAGTCGGCGGCTGAGGGTGGCAGCGTGACTTACACCGCAACCGTCGGCGCGCCAGTGACCGGTTCCCCTGTGGTCGTGACCCTGGCTAACGGTCAGACCATCACCATTGGTGTTGGCCAGACCACCGGCACCGCGACCACCACCGCACCGAACGATGCATTGACCGGCCACACGCCGCTGACCAATGCGATCACTGAGGTGAGCGGTGGTAACTTCGAAAATCTGGTTGCCGACAAGACACCGGTTTCGACCAATGTCACCGACACTGTCGACACCACTAACCTGTCGCTCAGCGCCACGGGTTCTGTGGCCGAGGGTGGTTCGATTGTTTACACCGCAACCCTGACCAACGCTGCAGGCTCGCCAGTCACGGTGACCCTGTCGAACGGCGCGGTAATCACCATCGAAGCCGGCAAAACCAGCGGCACCGTGACAGTTCCAGCTCCGGCTGACGACGTCTACAAAGACGCCGGAAAAGTCGAAGCGACGATTTCGACCGCTACCGGTGGCAACTTCGAAAACCTGGTGCCGAGCACTGTTCCAGCCGTCACCGAAGTGACTGACACCATCGACACCTCGACCGTGAAACTGACGGCGACCGAGACCGCCGCTGAAGGGGGCACCGTCACTTACACCGCGACAGTCGGGGCGCCTGTGACAGGCTCGCCGGTTGTGGTGACCCTGGCCAACGGTCAGAACATCACTATCGAAGTCGGCAAAACCACCGGCACCGTAACCTTCACCGCACCGAACGATGCCCTGACCGGCCACGCGCCGATCACCAACGCGATCACCGGTGTCACTGGCGGCAACTACGAAAATCTGGTTGCCGACAAGACCCCGGTTTCGACCACGGTCACCGACACCGTCGACACCACCAACCTGTCGCTCAGTGCGACCGGTTCTGTGGCCGAAGGCGGTTCGATCATCTATACCGCGACATTGACCAACGCTGCTGGCTCGCCAGTGACCGTGACCCTGTCGAACGGCGCGGTGATTACCATCGACGCCGGCAAAACCAGCGGCACCGTGTCCGTTCCAGCGCCAGCCGACGACGTCTACAAAGACGCCGGCAAGGTTGAAGCGACGATCTCCACCGCTACCGGTGGCAACTTCGAAAACCTGGTGCCGAGCACGACGCCGGCCGTGACCGAAGTCACCGACACCATCGACACCTCGACCGTCAAACTGACCGCCGATACGTCCGTGGCTGAAGGCGGCACCGTCACTTACACCGCCACTGTGGGCGCTCCAGTAACCGGTTCGCCGGTCACCGTGACCCTGGCTAACGGCCAGAACATCACCATCGAAGTCGGCAAAACCACCGGTACCGTGACCTTCACCGCACCAAATGATGCGTTGACCGGCCATGCGCCACTGACCAACTCGATCACCAACGTGACCGGCGGCAACTACGAAAACCTTGTTGCCGACAAAACTCCGGTCAGCACCACCGTGACCGACACCGTCGACACCACTAACCTGTCGCTCAGCGCCACAGGGACAGTGGCCGAGGGTGGTTCGATTGTTTACACCGCAACGCTGACCAACGCGGCTGGCTCGCCAGTGACCGTGACCCTGTCCAACGGCGCCGTGATCACCATCGACGCCGGCAAAACCACTGGCACCGTGACCGTTCCAGCGCCAGCCGACGACGTCTACAAAGACGCCGGCAAGGTTGAAGCGACGATCTCCACCGCTACCGGTGGCAACTTCGAAAACCTGGTGCCGAGCACGACGCCGGCCGTGACCGAAGTCACCGATACCATCGACACCACCACCGTCAAACTGACAGCGACAGAGTCGGCAGCTGAAGGTGGCAACGTCACCTACACCGCGACTGTCGGCGCGCCAGTCACCGGCTCGCCGGTTGTCGTTACCCTGGCCAACGGTCAGACGATCACCATCGGCGTCGGCCAGACCACCGGTACCGCGACCACCACGGCGCCAAACGATGCACTGACCGGTCAGGCACCACTGACCAACTCGATCACCAGTGTAACCGGCGGCAATTACGAGAATCTCGTAGCCGACAAGACCCCGGTTTCGACCACGGTCACCGATACCGTCGACACCACCAATCTGTCGCTCAGTGCGACCGGTTCCGTGGCCGAGGGCGGTTCGATTGTCTACACCGCTACTTTGACCAACGCCGCCGGTTCACCAGTGACCGTGACGCTGAGCAACGGCGCCGTGATCACCATCGAGGCCGGTAAAACCACCGGCACCGTCACCGTCGCAGCGCCAGCGGATGACGTATACAAAGATGCAGGCAAAGTCGAAGCAACCATTTCGACCGCGACCGGCGGCAACTTCGAGAATCTGGTACCGAGCACCGTGCCGGCAGTGACCAACGTCACCGACACCATCGACACCACCACCGTCAAACTGACAGCGACAGAGTCGGCAGCTGAAGGTGGCAACGTCACCTACACCGCGACTGTCGGCGCGCCAGTCACCGGCTCGCCGGTTGTCGTTACCCTGGCCAACGGTCAGACGATCACCATCGGCGTCGGCCAGACCACCGGTACCGCGACCACCACGGCGCCAAACGACGCATTGACTGGCCACGCACCGCTGACCAACTCGATCACTGACGTAACAGGTGGCAACTTCGAGAACCTGGTGGCCGACAAGACCCTGGTTTCGACCAATGTCACCGACACTGTCGACACCACCAATCTGTCGCTGAGCGCGACCGGTACCGTGGCCGAGGGTGGCTCGATTGTTTACACCGCAACGCTGACCAACGCTGCTGGCTCGCCAGTGACCGTGACGCTGAGCAACGGCGCCGTGATCACCATCGACGCCGGTAAAACCACCGGCACCGTGACCGTTCCAGCTCCGGCTGATGACGTCTACAAAGATGCCGGCACCGTGCAGGCGACGATCAGCAACGCCACCGGTGGCAACTTCGAAAACCTGGTGCCGAGCACTACGCCGGCCGTGACCAGCGTTACCGACACCATCGACACCACCACCGTCAAACTGACGGCCACCGAGTCGGCGGCTGAAGGCGGCAATGTTGTCTACACCGCGACTGTCGGCGCACCGGTTACCGGCTCGCCAGTTGTCGTGACTTTGGCCAATGGTCAAACCATCACCATCGGTGTTGGCCAGACTACGGGCACCGCAACCACCGCTGCGCCAAACGATGCATTGACTGGTCATGCTCCACTGACCAACGCGATCACTGACGTGACCGGCGGAAACTACGAAAATCTCGTGGCCGACAAGACGCCAGTCAGCACCAACGTGACCGATACCGTCGACACCACCAACCTGTCGCTGAGCGCGACCGGTACCGTGGCCGAGGGTGGTTCGATTGTTTACACCGCAACCCTGACCAACGCCGCTGGCTCGCCAGTGACCGTGACGCTGAGCAACGGCGCCGTGATCACCATCGACGCCGGTAAAACCACCGGCACCGTGACCGTTCCAGCTCCGGCTGATGACGTCTACAAAGACGCCGGCAAGGTTGAAGCGACAATCTCCACCGCCACCGGTGGCAACTTCGAAAACCTGGTGCCAAGCACTACGCCGGCCGTGACTAGCGTCACCGACACCATCGACACCACCACCGTCAAACTGACGGCCACCGAGTCGGCGGCTGAAGGCGGCAATGTTGTCTACACCGCGACTGTCGGCGCACCGGTTACCGGCTCGCCAGTTGTCGTGACTTTGGCCAATGGTCAAACCATCACCATCGGTGTTGGCCAGACTACGGGCACCGCAACCACCGCTGCGCCAAACGATGCATTGACTGGTCATGCTCCACTGACCAACGCGATCACTGACGTGACCGGCGGAAACTACGAAAATCTCGTGGCCGACAAGACGCCAGTCAGCACCACCGTGACCGACACCGTCGACACCACTAACCTGTCGCTCAGCGCCACAGGGACAGTGGCCGAGGGTGGTTCGATTGTTTACACCGCAACGCTGACCAACGCGGCTGGCTCGCCAGTGACCGTGACCCTGTCCAACGGCGCCGTGATCACCATCGACGCCGGCAAAACCACTGGCACCGTGACCGTTCCAGCCCCGGCCGACGACGTCTACAAAGATGCCGGCACCGTGCAGGCGACGATCAGCAACGCCACCGGTGGCAACTTCGAAAATCTGGTGCCGAGCACGACGCCAGCCGTGACCAGCGTCACCGACACCATCGACACCACCACCGTCAAACTCACGGCCACCGAGTCGGCGGCTGAAGGCGGCAATGTTGTCTACACCGCGACTGTCGGCGCACCGGTTACCGGCTCGCCAGTTGTCGTGACGTTGGCCAATGGTCAAACCATCACCATCGGTGTTGGCCAGACTACGGGCACCGCAACCACCGCTGCGCCAAACGATGCATTGACCGGTCATGCGCCGCTGACCAACTCGATCACCAACGTGACCGGCGGAAACTACGAAAATCTCGTGGCCGACAAGACGCCAGTCAGCACCAACGTGACCGATACCGTCGACACCACCAACCTGTCGCTGAGCGCGACCGGTACCGTGGCCGAGGGTGGTTCGATTGTTTACACCGCAACGCTGACCAACGCTGCTGGCTCGCCAGTGACCGTGACCCTGTCGAACGGCGCGGTGATTACCATCGACGCCGGCAAAACCACTGGCACCGTGACCGTTCCAGCCCCGGCCGACGACGTCTACAAAGATGCGGGCACCGTGCAGGCGACCATCAGCACCGCCACCGGTGGCAACTTCGAAAATCTGGTGCCTAGCACTACGCCGGCCGTGACCAGCGTTACCGACACGATCGACACCACCACTGTCAAACTGACAGCAACAGAGTCGACAGCTGAGGGTGGCAACGTCACGTACACCGCCACTGTTGGTGCTCCGGTCACTGGTTCGCCAGTTGTCGTTACCCTGGCCAACGGTCAGACGATCACCATCGGCGTCGGCCAGACCACTGGCACAGCAACCACTACCGCACCAAACGACGTATTGACCGGTCACGCACCGCTAACCAACGCGATCACCGACGTCAGCGGCGGTAACTACGAAAACCTCGTGGCGGATAAGACGCCGGTCAGCACTACGGTGACCGACACTGTCGACACGACCAATCTGTCGCTCAGCGCTACCAATTCGGTCGCTGAAGGCGGTTCGATCGTCTACACCGCGACCCTGACCAACGCCGCTGGCTCGCCAGTGACCGTGACGCTGTCGAACGGCGCCGTGATCACCATCGACGCCGGCAAAACCACTGGCACCGTGACCGTTCCAGCGCCAGCCGATGACGTCTACAAAGACGCCGGCAACGTCCAGGCCACGATCAAAACCGCCACCGGTGGCAGCTTCGAAAATCTCGTCACCAGCACGGCCCCGGCCGTGACCAGCGTCACCGACACCATCGACACGACTACCGTGAAGCTGACTGCGACCGGCTCTGCGGCGGAAGGCGGCAACGTCGTCTACACCGCCACTGTCGGTGCAGCCGTGACCGGTTCGCCGGTCGTGGTGACCTTGGCCAACGGTCAGACCATCACCATCGACATCGGCAAAACCACCGGCACCGTGACCACCACCGCACCGAACGATGCGCTGACCGGCCACGCCCCGCTGACCAACTCGATCAGCAACGTCACGGGCGGCAACTACGAAAATCTGGTCGCCGACAAAACCCCGGTCAGCACTACCGTCACCGACACCGTCGACACCACCAACCTGACGCTGTCCGCGACCGGCACCGTGGCCGAAGGTGGCCAGATCACCTACACCGCGACCCTGACCAACGCCGCTGGCTCGCCAGTCACCGTGACCCTCAGCAACGGTTCGGTGATCACCATCGACGCCGGCAAAACCACTGGCACCGTGACCGTTCCGGCTCCGGCCGATGACGTCTACAAAGACGCCGGCACCGTGCAGGCGACCATCACCGGCACCAGCGGCGGCAGCTTCGAAAATCTGGTGACCAGCAACACGCCAGCCGTGACCAACGTCACCGACACAGTCGATACCACCACGGTCAGCATCACTGGCAGCAGCTCGGTGACCGAAGGCCAGACCGCCAGCTACACGGTCAGCCTGAACCACCCGGCGCAAACCGAAGTGACCCTGAAAATCGTCTACAGCGGCACCGCCGCCGACGGTTCGGACTTCACCGGCGTGTACACCGTGAAGATCCCGGCAGGTGCGAGCAGCGCGCAGTTCAACGTCGCCACCCTCGATGACAAGATCACCGAAGGCACCGAGAACTTCGTGGTCAAGATCGATTCGGCCACTGGCGGCAACTTCGAGAACCTCGCGGTCAGCAGCACCAATGGCAGCGTCAGCACGTCGATCATCGACAACGACGCACCGCCGGTCATCGACCTGGATGCCAACAACTCCAGCGGCGCCACCGGTGCCGACTACAAGGTGACCTTCACCGAAAACACCCCGGGCGCTGGTGTGTCGATTGCCGACACCGATATCAGCATCACCGACCCGGACAGCACCATGCTCACCGGCGCCACTGTAGTCCTGACCAACCGTCAGGACGGCGATGCGCTGAACCTGGGCAACAGCGTCAACGGCATCACCATCAATGCCAACAGCACCAACGGCACCGTGACCCTGACCTTGTCGGGCAACGCGACGCTGGCTGATTACATGCAGGCCATCAAGAACATCAGCTTCACCAATAGCAGTGAAAACCCGAGCACCGTGCCGCGGATCATCACCGTGACCGTGACCGATGGCGGCAATTACTCCAACACCGCGACCACCACGGTCAACGTGGTGGCGGTCAACGACGCTCCGGTTGCTGCACCGAGCAATGTCACCGGCACCGAAGACACGCCGCTGGTACTCGGCTGGTCGACTTTCGGCGTAACTGACGTCGACAGCCCGGCCAACAGCCTCGGCATCAAAATTACCCAACTGCCGGGCGAAGGCAAACTGCAGTACCTGGACGGCTCGACCTGGAAGGACGTCGCCAACAACCAGACCTTCAGCAAGGCTGACATCGACGCGGGCAAGCTGCGCTTCCTGCCGGATGCCAACGAGTCGGGCGTCAACGGTTACGGCGGCAGCGGCCTGGGCAACAATCAGGCGGACTACGCGCAGATCAAGTTCCAGCCAACCGACGGTCAACTGCTGGGCAACACCGGCACCGTGAAGATCGACATCACCCCGGTAGCGGATGCGCCGACCGTGAGCGTGGCCGACAACAGCGTGAAGTCGACCGGTTTGATCAAAGAAGTCTGGACCGGTCTGTCAGGTCTGGGTACCGACGGTAGCGGTGCGAACTCGACCACCCTGAAAAACGTGATCGACGGTGCCGGCACCCCGAACAGCAGCGGCAACGTGACTAACGTGCAGTCGGACGGCAGTGTGGCCGCCGGCACCGCTTCGAAAACTTCGGGCCTGATCTACCTGGAAGCCGGCAAAACCTATTCCTTCAGTGGTGTTGCCGACGACAGCCTGCTGATCACCATTGGCGGCAAGAGCGTGGCTTCGGGTACCTGGGGCGCGGGCGGTGCGATCAGCGGTTCGTTCACCCCGACCACCAGCGGCTACTACACACTGGATATCTACCACCACAATCAGAGCGGCCCGGGCAGCTACGACGTCAACCTGTCGGTCAACGGCAGCACGCCGATCGACCTGAGCAGCGCTGGCATACCGATCTACACCGGCGTGCAGGATCTGGTGAATTCGGGCGTGACCGTCTCCGATCTGCACGGCAGCAACGGCGAAGGCTATTACGACGGCTATAAACTCAACACCGGCGCCGAAGGCACCACGGTGAAACTGTCGGCAATCACCACCGCACTGACTGATACCGACGGCTCGGAAACCCTGAGCGTGAAGATCAGCGGCGCGCCAGTCGGCTCGGTGCTCAGCGATGGCGCGGGCCATACCTTCACCGTCACCGCCAGCAGCGGCGACGCCAACGTCACCGGCTGGAACCTCGGCAGCCTGACCGTGACCCCGCCGCCGTACTACAACGGCCAGTTCAACCTGACCGTGACCTCGACCTCCACCGAGATGGTCGGCGGCTCGGCCAGCAGCACCGCGACCATTCCGGTCACCGTGGTGCCGGCGGTCTACAACGCCATTGTCGCCACCTCAGCCGATGACACCGTCACCGGCACCGATGGCAACGACATCATGGTCGCCGACATCGGTGGTCTGACCGTGGTGCCGGGCACCAACTACAACATCGCGTTCATGGTCGACAGCTCTGGCAGCATGACCGCGTCGTCGCTCAACGCGGCCAAAGACTCGCTGACATCGGTGTTCAACACCCTCAAGCAGAGCCTGGGCGGCAGCAACTCGGGTACGGTGAACATCTTCCTGGTGGACTTCGATACCCAGGTCAACAAGTCGGTGTCGGTGAACCTCAATGACCCGAACGCGCTGACCAAGCTCAAAGCGGTACTGGACTCGATGGCGTCCGGCGGCGGCACCAACTATGAAGACGTGTTCAAGACCACGGCCAACTTCTTCCAGAGCGCGGAAGCCGTGGCCAACACCGGGGCGAAAAACCTCACGTACTTCATCACCGACGGCCAGCCGACCTACTACCAGACCGGCGAGTCGACCAACCCGTACCTGTACGGCAACAAAACCCTCGATAGCCTGATCACCACCACCAACTATAAGTTGGGGACAGCGGTCAGCCTGTACCCGGACAGCTCGCACCAGATTGATATCAGCGCGAACGGCTCGGTGACGGTCTGGACCAAATCGGGCGGCAATTGGTCGTATCAGAACTTCGGCACGCTGCACGCCCAGGGCGACGGCACCTATGAGTTCTCCGGCCTGGCGGGCAGCGGTAGCAGCACCGATTACTACACCACTACCAACTCCAACAGCAGCTTCACCTTGCTCAGCGGCCTGTCGAACGTCGAAGCCATCGGCCTCAACAGCGGCGTCAGCCTCAACGATCTGAAGCCGTACGATTCGGATAAAACGCCGCAGACCAACATCGATCCGAAGGATCTGGCCAACTCGATCATCGGCCACACCGAGGCGACGCTGCCGGGCAACGACACCGTCAGCGGTGGCGACGGCAACGACATCCTGTTCGGCGATCTGGTGAGCTTCAACGGCATTGCCGGCGAGGGTTATCAAGCGATGCAGGCGTTCGTTGCCAAGGAAACCGGGGTCGATGTCAGCAAAGTCACCACCAGCAACGTGCACCAGTACATCACCGAGCACTATCAGGCGTTCGATGTCTCCGGTGCGCATGACGGCAACGACACACTGCTGGGCGGCGCGGGCAATGACATCCTGTTCGGCTCGGGCGGCAACGACCTGCTCGATGGCGGCAAAGGCAATGACATCCTGCTCGGCGGCACCGGCAACGACACGCTGATCGGCGGTCAGGGTAATGACATCCTTATCGGTGGTTCGGGTGCCGACACCTTCGTCTGGAAGGCGGGCGACACCGGCAACGACGTGATCAAGGACTTCAAGGCCAGCGAAGGTGACCGCATCGACTTGCGTGATCTGTTGCAGGGCGAGACCGGCAGCACCATCGACAACTTCCTGAAGATCACTACGGTCGACGGCACGTCGTCGCTGCAAGTCAGCTCGGCGGGCAAGTTCAACTCCGGCGACGCTGCGGCGGCAACCCCGGACGTGACGATCAAACTGGAAGGCAACAACTGGTCGAGCGCCAACATTCACAACCTGATTGCCGGCAGCGACCCGACCATCAAGGTCGACCACAACAACAGCTGATCGTGAACAAAACGGCCGCCCCGATGGGGCGGCCGTCACGTTTGTGCTGACCGGACCGGTGACGATCGCGTCGCCGCACCGCATACTCGCGCACAGTTGGCTATGCTGCTGACAGCATGACGCTGGTTCATTTCTGAGGGATGCTCAATGTTTTACGTGCAACGCGATGCGCAAGGTCTGTTGATTCGCGTGGAAGCCGCGGCCTACGCCGAGGCCACGGAAACGCTGCCGGCCGACAGCCATGAAATCCAGGCCTGGTTCGCCAATGAAGTGGTGGAAACCAGCCTGAAGCAGCTCAAGCAGAGCGACTTCGAAATGATTCGGGTACTCGACGACCTGATTCAGGTGCTGACCCAGAAGGGCGTGATCCGCGTCACCGACCTGCCGCCGGCGGCCCAGGCCAAACTGATGGACCGGACCCAGGCGCGTGAGGCGTTGGGCGGGTTGAGCCAGTTGATCGATGAGGATGAGGGCGGGTTGATCTGATCCACCCAGTATCAAAAGCCTACCCTCACCCCAGCCCTCTCCCGGTGGGAGAGGGGGCCGACCGAGGTGTCTGGCGCCATACATCGACCTGAGAAATCGAGTCGATTATGGATTCAGCGAAAATCGTTCACGTCAGCGTACTTCCCGAACATCCCCCAATCAGTCCCCGTGAGGGAGAGGGGCCGACCGAGGTGTCTGGCGCCATACATCGACCTGAGAATTCGAGTCGATTATGGATTCAGCGCAAATCGTTCACGTCGGCGTACTTCCCGAACATCCCCCAATCAGTCCCCGTGAGGGAGAGGGGCTGACCGAGGTGTCTGGCGCCATACATCGACCTGAGAAATCGAGTCGATTATGGATTCAGCGCAAATCGTTCACGTCGGCGTACTTCCCGAACATCCCCCAATCAGTCCCCTCTCCCTCTGGGAGAGGGCTAGGGTGAGGGTGGCTTTTGCAATCTCACCGCCAAGGCCGAGGCTCACCAAACAACCGCCCCTGAACCCCATACAAGCCCATCTCGCGAATCACCGACAACTCCCCTTCCGTCTCGACCCGCTCGGCAATCAGCGGCAGATCAATGCTGTGCGCCGCACGCTGGATCGCCTCGATAAACAGACGCTTGTCACTCTCCTGATCAATCGCACGAATGTAACTGCCATCGATCTTCAAGTACGCCAGCCCCAGCCGCGCCAGGTTGCCGATCATGCTGAAGCGCCCACCAAAGCGTTGCAGGCTCAGAGAGAAACCGAGTTCGCGCAGGCGCCGGGTCAACTGCTCCAGCACCGCTTGTTCGGGCAATTGCTCCTCGCCGATTTCCAGGGTCAAACGCTCGCCCAAGTTGGAATGCGCACGCAGAATCTCGAAGACTTTGTTCAACGCCTGCGGGTCAGCCAGAGTCGCCGAGGACAAATTCAGCGCCAGCGAATCTTCGTGCTCTTTCATTTGCTCCAGCACGCGTTCGAGCATCAGGCGGTCAAGCCGTGCAGTCCAGCCGAAGCGTTCCAGCCAAGGCAGGAAGCGCCCGGCCGGGATGGTCTGGCCCTGATCATCGAGCAGGCGCGAGAGCACTTTGTAATGCAGCACCAGCTGCGTGTCTGCGGCGGCGACCACCGGCTGGAAATACAGCTCGAAACGCTGCTGACTCAAGGCCTGATCGAGCAAGCGATGCCAGGCATGGTGATCGTCGCCGACATCCGCCGTCAGGCTCTGATCGATGCACGCCCAATTCTGCTCGCCCTGACCTTCAGCTTGCGCCAGCGCCTGATCGCCGAGCGTCAGTACTTGTTGCGGTGAATCACCGTGGGTGAACGGCGCCAGGCCGATCGACGCCACGGCAGCCAAATCGGTCGCCCCGGTGGCGTGCAGACTGCTCAAAGCGCTGTCGAGGTTCTGCGCCAGTTGCAGCGCTTCCTCACGAACCAGCCCCGGCGCCAGCACGGCAAACTCTCCGCCACGAATACGGGTGACGAGGTTTTGGGTTTCCGGGTATTTGGCGCATTCGCGGGACAGTTGCTCGCCAACTGCTTTCAACAATTCATCGGTGCGCTGGCCACCGAGACGCTGGTTGAGCCCGGCCAGATCCTTGACCCGCAATAGCAGCAGATAACCGGAACTGGCCTGCTCCGGGTTGCTCACCCGGTTGTGCAACTGCATTTCGAAATAGCGCCGGTTGGCAAGCCCCGTGAGATTGTCCTGATAGGACTCGGCGCGCAGCTTTTCACTGCGTTCGGCCTGCTCCTGGAACAGCGCCTTGAGCTTCTCGACCATCTGGTTCATCGCCTGCACCACACGGCGCAACTCAGGTGTGCGCGGCAGTTCCGGCAGGCTGAGGAATTCGCGACGGGCGATGGCGTGGGACTGCTTGACCATGTAATCCAGCGGCTTCAACTGCCGGCGCAGCAGCAGCGCGCCGAGCACGGCACTGATCGCCCCGCAGATCAGCAGCCAGCCAAGGCTGCCCAACGCGCTCTGCCACAATTTGGCCACAGCAAACATCGGATGGCTGACCACCTCGACTCGCGCCGCCTGCTCCCAGCCACGGCTGACCAGCGCGTCGCCACCGGCCGGCTCCAGGCCGATCAGCTTGACGAACCAGTCCGGCACATTGGTGACGGCCGGAATGCCGTTGCGCTCAACAATCGTCTGGTCAGTCTTCAGATCGACCACGCGGATGCTCGCGTAATAACCGCTGTCGAAAATCGAGCTGACCAGCAACTCGACCATGGCCGGATCGTCGATATTCGGCGTCAGCGACAACGCCAGCGCCGTCGCGGCGTCCTGGGCGTGGGAACGCAACTGGTTGACGTACTGGGTGCGCGAGCTTTCCAGACTGACCATGAAGCTGCCGGTGAAGGCGACCACCAGGAACAGACAGATAGCGATCAACAGCTGTTTGAACAAAGACATCTGAGCGCATGCTCCTAGTTAGTCGTTTCGACCGGGAAACCTTCGGCCTGCATTTTCTTCAACACATCCTGCCAGCGTGACAGGCGTTTGGTGTCACCGACCTTCTTGTTGCCCTTGGCGCCCGGCAGGTACAACCCTTCAGCATTAAAAGAGTAGACCGGCAGCAAATCGGTTCGCTGCGACGCCGGCTGGATCGGATCGATCAGGCTGTCGAGCACCAGAGGCATGGCATCGGGGGTGGCATAGTAAGTCAGGACCATGTGCGCGCGGTTCTGACGCAACGCCTTGACGTAGGTGATACGCAGCTTGTCACTGGAAACCCCAAGATGACGCAAGCTGAAATACTTGGCGATCGCATAGTCTTCGCAGTCGCCGGCGCCCTTCCACAGCGCTTCGATCGGCGTTTCCCAGTAATCGACCTCGTGCCACAGATCGATGTCCTCGACGTAGCGCACCTGTTTGTTGAAGAACAGGTTCACCACTTTGAGCTTTTCCATCTCGCTGACTTGTTTCTGCGTGGCCAACAGATTCTGCCAGGCATCAATGCGCTGCTGCCCGGCACCCAGCGGCCCGTAGAGTGCCGTGGCTTTGCGGCTGATCGTGGAAAAATCCCAATCGGCATGCAGACCGCCCAGCATGACGCCGGCCAGCAGCAGTGCGCAGCCTAGCCAGCGCAGAGTCCGGGGGATCGCGAAACGTACCGCCACAGCAGGTTTCCAGGGGGCAGGAAGGAAAGCGTTTGATGGTGAAGCTTAGCCCGACAAAAAACAATGGCACCATGAGATCATACTCGGCACGCTAAACTTCAGTTGGCACAGCGATGTTTTACAAGGTTTGACAACCTGTAGAGCAATCACTAGTGTCATTTGGATCCAAACCAGGCCGACATACAGGGTGCGTAGTCGTGACACAGAAGCCCAAACCGTTGCACAGCATTAAAGTCGATGGACCGATTCCTGCTCATCTGGCCCGTTCGGTGATCGAAGAAACCCTGCGCTCGGCAATCCTCGACGGTCGTCTGCCCTGTGGCACGGCGCTGCGCCAGCAGGATCTGGCCGACCTTTTCGGTGTCAGCCGCATGCCGGTGCGCGAAGCGTTGCGCCAGCTCGAAGCCCAAGAACTGCTGAGCGTTACTACGCATAAAGGTGCAGTGGTTGCGCCATTGATTCAGGGTGACGCGACCGAAACCTACGAGTTGCGCATCCTGCTCGAATCCGAAGCCATGCGGCAATCGATTCCGCTGCTGACCGCTGCCGACCACGCACGCGCAGCCGGGTACATCGAAGAGCTTGAGGCGCAACACGACTACACGGAAATCGGCCGGCTCAACCGTTTGTTCCACATGGCCCTGTACAGCAAGGCGCCCAACCAACGCTTACTGCGACTGGTTGAAGACGGGCTCAACGAAGAAGAGCGTTTTCTGCGCTTCAACCTTGAGGCCATGGGCCTGGGCAAATTGTCCCAGGACGATCACCGGGCGATGTTGCAAGCCGTGCAGGATCGCGACACTGAGCTGTCGATCAAACTCCTCGAGCAGCACCTCAATCGCGGTGTCGAAGTGATTACCCGTTATCTCGCTACCCCTGCCGCGCAAAACCGCCAAGCTGCGCGCTGAGCGCGCACTGCCCCGCGAATCACCCGCTTACAAATCCCCAAGCGATCCGCCAGCCCTCTGCTGGGCGGATCCACATGTCCGCTCTAACCTCCTTGCGCCGTTCAGTCCGATATTTGCACGTTGCCGCTGATGAATCGGTCATAGCCGTGGCGCAAATTTACCCGCACTCTTGAGCCGCCACCCCATAAAGAACGGGCGACGCGCCGCCCTGCCGGCGCAGTCCCCGCACCAGGAACCTACGGAAGGAGCCTTGCCACGGGAAAAAGGAAGTCATGGCGCGGGGTCACGGCCAACTTCCGCCCCTTTTAAATCATTCAATTCTTATTACTGGAAAGTTGCTTCGAGTGAGGCATTCACTCTTCTTGAGCAATTTTGGCCGTTATTCGCCGAAAGGAGCAACTACGCCCAAATAAAACTTTACCTGAAAGTTTTATTGGAACAACTCAACTTCAAAAAACAGCAAACTTAAAATAATTAAAAATATACTTGTTAAACACTTTGTCGGTGTATTAGCTTTTCTTCGCCAAGTTTGAACTTCACCCTTCACTTCGGCAGCAGCCCAATGCCTGCGGTACAGCAGCAGCGCTTGATGGGCAGACATGAAGCCATGTCAAAGGTATATCGATCCGCACTTACCTATCAGGAAGGAAGGCTGTCGTCCGCCGACAGGAAACAAGTAAGTCGTAGTTTCATTGATTGCGCAGTTGCAGAGCAGTTCCATTTAATATCAACGATAAAGGACATCATGATGCCCACTAAGCACCAACTCGCCCTGAAGAAAGCCGAACTTAGCATTCACCCGATCTTTGCCGAGATCACGTCGTTATCGGTGTTGCGTCGCTTCATGGAAACCCATGTATTTGCCGTGTGGGACTTCATGTCGCTGACCAAACGCCTGCAGCAGGAGCTGACCTGCACCCGACTACCGTGGTTGCCGCCGCGCGATCCTCTCGCCGCCCGACTGATCAACGAGATCGTTCTCGGCGAAGAGTCGGATAATCGCCTGGCCGAAGGGCATTACAGCCATTTTGAGCTGTACCTGGACGCAATGCGCGAAATCGGCGCGAGTACCCAAGCCGTGGAGCGCTTTGTCGCCCTGCAACAGGAAGGCGTGAGCTATGACGTCGCGCTGCAAAGCGTCGAGGTTGATCCGGCCGCCGCGCAGTTTGTCCGCGACACCTTGCGCACCGCCCTGCATGCACCGGGACACAGCGTGGCGGCGGCGTTTCTGCATGGTCGCGAGAGCGTGATCCCGACCATGTTCCAGCGCATTCTTGACGACTGGGGCATCGGTATCGAACAGGCGCCGACCTTTCGCTATTACCTCGAACGGCACATCGAGGTCGACTCCGAAGACCACGGCCCGGCGGCCGAACACCTGCTCGAGCGCCTGGTCGACGGCGACCCGCAACGTGAAGCCGAGGTCTACGCCAGCGCCATTGCCGCCGTGGAAAGCCGTATCGCCTTGTGGGACGGCCTGCGCGTAAGCATGCGCGAGCCGTTGGCAGAGGTGACCCAATGAACGCTGCTGACTATCAATCCTTTGCCGACGCCTGGGAGAATCGCGCGACCATCCGCACCCGTCCGCGACGCGTACTCGAAGACGATGAACGGCTGATCTATCCGCTCAGCCGCCAGCCGCTGGTGCTCAGCGAAACTTTCCTGCGCGAGTGCCCGCAGCAGCGTGATTTCGCCTTGGTGCAGACGCTGTACAAATTCATCAACGACGTGGTGATTTTCGAGACCGAGATCGTCGACAAGACCGCGCGCAGCATCGCCAAGAATCGCTTCGCCGTGGCCTTCCCGTTTGCCTGTCGTTACGACGCGATGACCGTGGTGGTCGACGAGGATTACCACGCCCTCGTGGCGATGGATTTCATGCAGCAAACGGTGGCGATGACCGGCATCGAACCGATTCAGCTCCCCGATGAAATCGAACTGAGCCGGGCGATTCCTGCGGCAGTAGCGCTGGCGCCAGAGCACCTGCGCAGCGCGGTCGAATTAATCTGCGTGGCCATCGCCGAAAACACCGTGACCGGTGATGTCGCGGCGTTCGCACGCGACGACACGGTCAAGCCGTCGATCAAAGGCCTGATGGCCGATCACTTGCTCGATGAAGGTCGCCATTCGAGTTTCTGGGCGCGGATGGTGCGCATCTATTGGCACACCGCCAACGCGGCGGATCGCGAAACCATCGCGCAGATTCTGCCGGTGTTCATCGGCCATTACCTGACCAACGACATCCAGAAATCCTTCGACCTGCGCCTGATCGACGCACTGCCGGTCAGCGAGACCACGCGCCGTTCGCTCAGGGACGAGATGGCCGGGCTGGCATTCCCGATCAATCGCCATCACCCGCTGGTGGGCAACATCGTCAAGTTCTTCCACAACAGCTCGCTGCTCGATGCGCCCTGCGTGCAGCACGCGCTGCGCGACTATCTGGTTTGATGAGGAGGCCGATATGAAACGTCTCGACATTTTGCTGATTGGCACCAGCCAGGCGATGACCGACCTGGCGCAGGAACTGGAACAACACGGTCACTCCTTGCAGCGCAGCGCTGCCGGTGCATCGACGGTGGATCTGATCATCGACGATGGTTTTATCGGCGCCGGCGATTTCTGCTCGATCCCGCACCTGCATCTGCGTTTGGGTGTCGGCGTGCAGAGCCCTGCCGGTTTGCCGACACTCGACTTGCTGTGTTTCCTTGGCTCGTCACTGATCAGCCGCGTACCGATTGGCGATGAGCCGTCCGGCAATGGGCAGGCGCTGCGGCAACGGGTGCTGACGCAGGTGGTCGATGAAGTGGCGTTGCTGGTCAGCCGCTTCTCCCGTGATGCTGACTATCTGCAGCTGGCCGCGTCAGTGACTGCGCCGGATTTCGAGAGAATGGAAAACCTGCTGTTCCTCGACAACCTGGCTTACGTCCATCACCGCAACGACACGGCCAATCCCGCATTGCTGGAAGAGGCGCAGATCCCGGTGATCGAGCGCCTGCAACGAAGCTTGATCCACCACGCTGAACGCCCGGCGCTGCACATCGCCGAACAGTCGATCAGCTATCGCCAACTGCACGCTCACAGCCGTGCGATTCAACAGCGCTTGCTGCCGTTGCTCGAGCAACAGCCAAAACCGTGGGTGGTCGGCATCTGCCTGCCAAAAAGCCCGGCGTTGTTTGCCTCGATTCTGGCGATCCTCGGCAGCGGCGCGGTGTATCTGCCGCTGGAGCCGAGCCACCCGCTGCAGCGTCAGCAATACATTCTGCAAAACGCTGGCGCGCTGCTGTTGCTGCATGATGGCGAGCATCCGTTCAGCGCATCCATGGCGGGGCTGAACGTCAGCCGCATCGACAACTCAGAGGCAGATCTCAGCCAACCGTTGATGCGCCGCCGCCCCGAACTTGATGCACCGTGCATGGCGCTCTACACCTCGGGCACCACCGGGCATCCGAAAGGCGTGTTGCTCAGTCAGGCCAACCTCGCGCACTTTACCGCGTGGTACGCCGATTACGTGCAATTGCGTGCCGAGAGTCGGGTCTTGCAGTTCTCGTCGCTGAGCTTCGATTCGTCACTGATCGACATCTTCCCGACCCTGCTGGAAGGTGCCGAACTGGTGGTGCCGGACGACACGCAACGACGAGATCCATTGCAACTGGTCGCGTTGATCCGCCGCCGACACCTGACCCACGCATTCCTGCCACCGGCGCTGTTGAGCATCCTGCCGCTGGAGCAACTGGAAGGCGTGCAAGTGATGACCGGCGGCGATGTCTGCGAGCCGTTTGTCATTGAGCAACTCACCCGCCAAGGCACACTGCACAACCTTTACGGCCCGACCGAAGCCACCGTACTGATCACCGCGCGCCAGCTCAAACCGGGCGACAGTAACCGTACCCTCGGGGCACCAATCGCCAACAGCCAAGTGCTGATTCTCGATGACGATTTGCAACCGGTGGCGGAGCACACCGTCGGCGAATTGTTCATCGTCGGCCCCGGTGTTTGCCTCGGTTATCTGAACAATCCGCAGCAGACCGCCGAGCGTTATCTGACCCTGCAATTACCGGACGGCCAAACGCTGCGCGCCTACCGCAGCGGCGACATGGCCAGGTGGGGCGAGCACGGTATCGAACTGTGCGGGCGGCGCGACAATCAGGTAAAAATCCGTGGCTTCCGGGTCGAGCCGGAAGAGATCGAGCGCTGCCTGCGCGAGAGCCAGTTGTACCGGCAAATGGCGGTGGTGATCGACAGTCAGCGGCGCATTCTCGCGTTCCTCGCACAAGCGCAATCGGACACCGCACGCGACGCGCTGAAAGCCCACGCCAGACAGTTTTTGCCGGACTACATGCAACCGGTGGCGTGGACCGAGCTGGCGAGCATGCCGTTCGCCAGCAACGGCAAAGTCGATCGCAAAGCACTGCTGGAACTGCCAGTGAGCGTGCAGGGCAACGCGCCGAAATGCCTGCCGGTGAATGCCGATGAAGCGCTGTTGCTGGAGATCTGGGCGGAGTTGCTGGAGCTGCCGAGCAGCGACATTTCCACCGACGAAAGCTTCTTCAATCTCGGTGGCCACTCGATTCTGCTCTCGCGCATGTTGCTGCGTTTGCGTGAGGAGTTCGGGCGTAGCATTTCGATCAATCGCTTCATCGAACTGCCGACCATCATCAAACTGGCAACGCTGGTACGCGGCACCGATGACAGCGCCGTACTCAGCGCCCAGGCCACGGCCGACGCCGAGCGTGCACTGGAAATCGAGCCACTGCCGATCAGCCGCATGGGTGATGTGCATAAAGTCATCGTCACCGGCGCCAATAGCTTTGTCGGCGTGCACATCGTCGAGGCGCTGCTCGGTTGGGGTGCCACCGAAGTAGCGTGTCTGGTGCGCGACGGCGGCGGTAAAACGGCGGCGCAACGCTTTGCCGAGTCACTGCGTGAAAACCGCCTGGAGCATCTGGATCTGAGTCGTGTGCGGGTTTACGCGGCGGATATTACGCGTCCGCAGTTGGGCCTGAATGACGACGACTATCAGCGCCTGGATCGCGAGTTCGGCGCACTGGTGCACAACGCCGCTAACGTCAATCACGTACTCGATTACGAGTCGCTGGCGGCGGACAACGTCGAACCGATTTTCGCCCTGCTGCGCTTGTGCGAAGGGCAGAGCAAAAAGGTTTTCAACTTCGTCTCGACGCTGTCGGCTTCCAGCACGGTGGACGATGCTGGACGGGTGCTGGAACTGCCAGCCGCCACGACCCCACCGATCTATATTCGCAACGGCTACAACCTGTCGAAATGGGTCGGCGAACGCATCCTCGAACGGGCGCGGGAACGCGGTGTACGGGTCAATCTGTATCGCCCTGGCAACATTAGTTTCAACAGCTTGAGCGGCGTTTGTCAGCCGCACAAAAACCGTTTGATGCTGATGCTCAAAGGCTCGATTCAGCTCGGCCAGGTACCGGCCTTCGCGCTGAATTTTGACCTGATGCCGGTGGACTTTCTCGCCCGCTTCATTGCTTTCCACGCCAGCCGTTATTCGTCCGACCGCGCGGTGTTCAACCTGCATAACCCCGAGCCTTTGAGCTGGGACGCCTACGTCACTTCGTTCCGCGAAACCGGCAGCGAGTTCGCGCTGGTCAGCGTCGCCGACTGGCAGCAGCAACTAAACCGCGTCGATGCCGACAACGCGCTGTTCGGCGTGCTCGGTTTCTACCTCAACGGCTTCGAAGAAGACATCGGCGACATCTCCCTGATTGGTCATGCCAACGCTGAGGCCGGCGTGCATCTGATGGGCGCGCACTACCCGCAGAAATCCCCGGCGCTGCTGCGTCGTGGCTGCGATTACCTGAAAGAAATCAACTTCATCTGATCCAACAAAAGGAGCAACACCATGAGCACTTTGCAACCCGATACCCTGATCAAAAACCCGCATGGCTGCCACGTAGTGTCTTCGGTAGAAGTGCCGGCAGACGCGGCGCAGGTCTGGGCGGTGGTCGGCGATTTCGGCGGATTCGACCGTTTCATTCCGGCGCTGTCGCACATCGAAACAATCGGCGAGGGCGTGTCCTCGCTGCGCAAGAAATGCTTCAAGGATGGCAACGTGGTAGTCGAGCAACTCAACTCCCGCGATGAGCACGCGCGGAGCATGACCTGGACGACGATTTACAACACGTTGGGGGTGGCGAATCTGTGGGCGGCGATGAATGTCGAATCGCTGGGCGCGGGTAAGTCTCGGGCGACGTGGACGATCATTGCCGAGGCGGCTGCGGGCGGTGAAGAGGCACTGCCAGGGTTCAAGGATTTTGTGCAGGGGTTTGCGGATGATGCGATGGGGAATGTGCTGAAGCTGTTTGTTTAAGGCTTCGGCTTTGCGGTGAATGTCAGACCGCTTTCGCGAGCAGGCTCGCTCCCACATTTTGATTGCATTCCTTCTGTAGGAATGCGGTCAATCTGTGGGAGCGAGCTTGCTCGCGAAGAACGATAACGCGGTCTCCAATCTGAATAATCAGATCTTGAAGCTGTCGACCAATTGCTTCAGACGGTTAGCCTGCTGCGACAACGCATCACAATCCTTCAACGTCTCGTTGAGGTTAGCCACGCTCTGCTGGTTCAGCAGATTGATCTGGTTAACGTCGACGTTGAGGGTTTCCACAACCGCGGTCTGCTCTTCAGTGGCCGCTGCCACCGATTGGTTCATGCCGTCGATTTCACCGATGCGTTGAGTCACGCTGACCAGACGCAAACCGGCCTGATTGGCCACTTCCACGCTCTGCTCGCTGGACACCTGACTGGCGTTCATCGTGGTCACCGCTTCCCGCGAACCGATCTGCAACGACGTGATCATTTTGTGGATCTCTTCCGCCGACTCCTGGGTGCGATGGGCAAGGTTTCGCACCTCGTCCGCCACCACGGCAAAACCACGTCCGGCTTCACCGGCACGCGCCGCTTCGATTGCGGCGTTAAGTGCCAGCAGGTTGGTCTGCTGCGAAATCCCTTTGATCACATCGAGGATGTGGCCGATGTTGTCGGTGCTGGCGTTCAGGGTTTCGATCTGCGTGCACGACAGGCTGATCTTCTGCGACAACTCTGTCATCGCTTGAATCGTCTGCTCGACCACCTGACGACCGTCATCAGCCTGCTCGCTGGCGCCGCTGGCGTGTTGCGAAGCATCGGCGGCGTTGCGCGCAATTTCCTGAGTGGCGGCGCCCAACTCGTTAATAGCGGCAGCCACGCTGTTGGTGCGCGCGCTTTGTTCGTCGGAACCGACGATCGAGGCGTTGGACGATGCCATCACCCGTTGCGACAAGTCATGCACATGACGGGTGGCGGAAGACACTTCGGAAATCGACGCGTGAATACGCTCAACGAACTGGTTGAACGCGCTGCCCAATTCACCGAACTCGTCTTTGCTCTCGACCACCAGGCGGCGGGTCAGGTCGCCTTCGCCCTGAGCGATATCCTGCATCGCACGGCCCATGGTGGTCAGCGGACGCATCAACACATTGATCAACAGGCTCAGCAGCAAGGCAATGGCCGCCACGGCCACGAACATCGCAATCAGTGCCGAGGTGCGGAATTGGCTGAGTGCTGCGTAGGCCTTGTCGCGGTCGATCGACAGACCGATGTACCACTGCGCATTCGGCAGATCGCTGACCGGGGTAAACGACAGAATACGTTCCTGACCGTTGAGCAACACGTTCTGGTTGCCCTTCTCGATGCGTACGCTGGTGTTTGGGTAGATGTCTTTCAGGTTTTTCATGACCTGATCCTTGTCCGGGCTAACGATCACCTGACCGTCGGCGCTAACCAGGAATGCATGGCCGAGGCCACCGAAGTCCACCGAGTTGATGATCTTCACCAGGGTTTCCAGGCTCAGGTCACCCCCGACGACGCCGAGCAGTTCACCGTTCTTTTTCACCGGCATGGCGATGGTCACCACCAGCCCGCCGACAGCAGCCATGTACGGCGGCGTCAGCATGGTTTTGTCAGCTACCACGGCCTGCTTGTACCAAGGGCGCTGACGCGGGTCATAGCCGTCCGGCATCTTCGCGTCAGGACGCTGGGTGAACACACCGTTGGCCTGACCGACGTAGGTGAACTGGAAGTTCGAGGTGAAGGCCGGTTGATCGACCAGGCCCGGGAAGTCCGCGTCCTTACCCTGATGGGCAACGTTCTGCGCGAGGTTTTCCAGCACCAGGATCCGCCCGCTCATCCAGTTCTGCACGCTGCTGGCGGTCAGATCACCGGCCTGCTGCACGGAAGACTGGAGGTTCTGGCGAATGGTGTTTCGCTGCAGATAGTCGTTGTAGAGGGTGAACAGCGCGAACGCCAGGACCACGACGCCCGAGGCGGCCAACAGGATTTTATGGCTGAACTTGAGATTCATTTCATGGGACTTCTTATGCCAAAAGTGGGGATGCGTTCCGGATGCAACATCCATGTACAGTGCAGGCAGCGTTCTACTAGCCGCTCTACTTTGGTGCACGCATGTCTCACCAGTCTGTCGGCACGTGTCGGAGAAATCTTAGGGCCATACAGGAAATGGATGGTATTTCTGCCAGATTCCCGCCCAACGGCGTGCCAGAGCGTTCGTCACGGTGTTTCCGGAGCAACGTTCCGGCGGCAGTTTCAAATCCTGCAACCCTTTTTCCTGTGCATAAAAAAGCCAGCCCCTGATGTCTCAGGGGCTGGCTTTGTCGTTTCTTTATCTGATCCTGAAATGACAAAACCCCCGTCCGCGTTAGCAGACAGGGGTTTCGGAATTCAATCTTGACGATGACCTACTCTCACATGGGGAAACCCCACACTACCATCGGCGATGCATCGTTTCACTTCTGAGTTCGGGATGGGATCAGGTGGTTCCAACGCTCTATGGTCGTCAAGAAATTCTGTATCTGGCCCGTCAACACGGTAACGAGCCAGCAAAAACAGTTACTTCTACTAAAACAAAACCCCAACTGCTTTCGCAATTGGGGTTTCGGAATTTAATCTTGACGATGACCTACTCTCACATGGGGAAACCCCACACTACCATCGGCGATGCATCGTTTCACTGCTGAGTTCGGGATGGGATCAGGTGGTTCCAACGCTCTATGGTCGTCAAGAAATTCGGGTACTGACTCGTGACCAGATGGCCTCGCTTCAGCAAATTGGGTATGTGACAGCTTTCGGTGTTTTGTGAACATCGAACTTTCGGTTCGTTTCGTCTTCACACACCGCAATCTGGTCTCTTCGACGCAAATTGCTTGGGTGTTATATGGTCAAGCCTCACGGGCAATTAGTATTGGTTAGCTCAACGCCTCACAGCGCTTACACACCCAACCTATCAACGTCGTAGTCTTCGACGGCCCTTCAGGGAACTCAAGGTTCCAGTGAGATCTCATCTTGAGGCAAGTTTCCCGCTTAGATGCTTTCAGCGGTTATCTTTCCCGAACATAGCTACCCGGCAATGCCACTGGCGTGACAACCGGAACACCAGAGGTTCGTCCACTCCGGTCCTCTCGTACTAGGAGCAGCCCCTCTCAAATCTCAAACGTCCACGGCAGATAGGGACCGAACTGTCTCACGACGTTCTAAACCCAGCTCGCGTACCACTTTAAATGGCGAACAGCCATACCCTTGGGACCGGCTTCAGCCCCAGGATGTGATGAGCCGACATCGAGGTGCCAAACACCGCCGTCGATATGAACTCTTGGGCGGTATCAGCCTGTTATCCCCGGAGTACCTTTTATCCGTTGAGCGATGGCCCTTCCATACAGAACCACCGGATCACTAAGACCTACTTTCGTACCTGCTCGACGTGTCTGTCTCGCAGTCAAGCGCGCTTTTGCCTTTATACTCTACGACCGATTTCCGACCGGTCTGAGCGCACCTTCGTACTCCTCCGTTACTCTTTAGGAGGAGACCGCCCCAGTCAAACTACCCACCATACACTGTCCTCGATCCGGATAACGGACCTGAGTTAGAACCTCAAAGTTGCCAGGGTGGTATTTCAAGGATGGCTCCACGCGAACTGGCGTCCACGCTTCAAAGCCTCCCACCTATCCTACACAAGCAAATTCAAAGTCCAGTGCAAAGCTATAGTAAAGGTTCACGGGGTCTTTCCGTCTAGCCGCGGATACACTGCATCTTCACAGCGATTTCAATTTCACTGAGTCTCGGGTGGAGACAGCGCCGCCATCGTTACGCCATTCGTGCAGGTCGGAACTTACCCGACAAGGAATTTCGCTACCTTAGGACCGTTATAGTTACGGCCGCCGTTTACCGGGGCTTCGATCAAGAGCTTCGCGTTAGCTAACCCCATCAATTAACCTTCCGGCACCGGGCAGGCGTCACACCCTATACGTCCACTTTCGTGTTTGCAGAGTGCTGTGTTTTTAATAAACAGTCGCAGCGGCCTGGTATCTTCGACCGGCATGAGCTTACGGAGCAAGTCCTTCACCCTCACCGGCGCACCTTCTCCCGAAGTTACGGTGCCATTTTGCCTAGTTCCTTCACCCGAGTTCTCTCAAGCGCCTTGGTATTCTCTACCCAACCACCTGTGTCGGTTTGGGGTACGGTTCCTGGTTACCTGAAGCTTAGAAGCTTTTCTTGGAAGCATGGCATCAACCACTTCGTGTTCTAAAAGAACACTCGTCATCAGCTCTCGGCCTTAAGATCCCGGATTTACCTAAGATCTCAGCCTACCACCTTAAACTTGGACAACCAACGCCAAGCTGGCCTAGCCTTCTCCGTCCCTCCATCGCAATAACCAGAAGTACAGGAATATTAACCTGTTTTCCATCGACTACGCTTTTCAGCCTCGCCTTAGGGACCGACTAACCCTGCGTCGATTAACGTTGCGCAGGAAACCTTGGTCTTTCGGCGTGGGTGTTTTTCACACCCATTGTCGTTACTCATGTCAGCATTCGCACTTCTGATACCTCCAGCAAGCTTCTCAACTCACCTTCACAGGCTTACAGAACGCTCCTCTACCGCATCACCCGAAGGTGATACCCGTAGCTTCGGTGTATGGTTTGAGCCCCGTTACATCTTCCGCGCAGGCCGACTCGACTAGTGAGCTATTACGCTTTCTTTAAAGGGTGGCTGCTTCTAAGCCAACCTCCTAGCTGTC
>NZ_CP162825.1:1182500-1975000 GCF_054682705.1 Pseudomonas sp. H1_D05 | reverse complement strand
ATGACGGGCCACGCCGAATTCGTCGGAGATGCCGTTACCACCCAACATGTCGCGCGCCATACGGGCAATGTCCAGCGACTTGCCGCAGGAGTTGCGCTTCATGATCGAAGTGATTTCGACCGCAGCAGTGCCTTCATCTTTCATACGCCCCAACCGCAGGCAGCCTTGCAGGGCCAAGGTGATTTCGGTCTGCATGTCTGCCAGTTTTTTCTGGATCAACTGAGTGGCAGCCAATGGGCGACCAAACTGCTGGCGATCGAGGGTGTACTGACGAGCGGTGTGCCAGCAGAACTCGGCAGCGCCCAGTGCGCCCCAAGAAATGCCGTAACGCGCCGAGTTGAGGCAGGTGAACGGACCTTTCAGGCCACGCACGTCCGGGAAGATGTTCTCTTCCGGCACAAACACGTTATCCATAACGATTTCACCAGTGATCGACGCACGCAGGCCGACCTTGCCGTGAATCGCCGGAGCACTAAGGCCTTTCCAGCCTTTTTCCAGGACGAAGCCACGAATGTCACCGGCATCGTCTTTGGCCCAGACCACGAACACATCGGCGATCGGGCTGTTGGTGATCCACATTTTCGCGCCGGTCAGGCTGTAGCCGCCGTCGACCTTACGTGCACGAGTGATCATCGCGCCCGGGTCGGAACCGTGGTTGGGTTCGGTCAGACCGAAGCAGCCGATCCATTCGCCGGAAGCCAGCTTCGGCAGGTACTTCTGCTTTTGCGCTTCAGTACCGAATTCGTTGATCGGCACCATCACCAGCGACGACTGCACGCTCATCATCGAGCGGTAGCCTGAGTCGACACGCTCGACTTCACGAGCAATCAGACCGTAGCTGACATAGTTCAGACCGCTGCCGCCGTACTGTTCAGGGATGGTCGCGCCCAACAGACCGACTTCGCCCATCTCGCGGAAGATCGCCGGGTCGGTTTTCTCATGACGGAAGGCTTCAAGAACACGCGGCGCGAGGCTCTGTTGAGCAAACTGCTCGGCGGTGTCGCGGATCATGCGCTCTTCTTCAGTGAGCTGTTGATCCAGCAGCAGGGGATCAATCCAGTTGAAGCTAGCTTTACCGCCCATGAGTCTGTCCTCGCAAATCGGTGAATTAACGTGGCATTGATCCTAGGCGCGGTTCGCCGTCGCGGCAAACGAGGATTTCGCATTCTGTTGTGCTAATTTCTCACTCCGAAACGTCGCGGAATGCCTTTTATGCGGCGCATTAGTGAGGTTGACGTACATGCGCAGGAAGATCCCCAGCACCACCGCCCTGATCAGTTTCGAAGCTGCCGCGCGCCACGAGAGCTTTACCCGCGCTGCCGAAGAACTTTCCCTGACTCAAGGCGCCATTTGCCGACAAATAGCCAGCCTTGAGGAGTTCCTCAGTGTGGAACTATTCCGACGCTCGCGGCGCGGGGTGAAGCTGACCGAGGCGGGGCTTTCCTACAGCCGCCGAGTCGCGACGCAACTAGATGCAGTCGAACGCGACACGCTGTCCGTGATGGGCCAGCAAGGCACCAACGTAATCGAACTGGCGGTGGTGCCGACCTTTGGCACGCAATGGCTGCTGCCACGTCTGAAGGATTTCCAGCACAAGCATCCGGAAGTCACGGTCAACCTGACCAACCGCACCCGGCCCTTTCTGTTTGCCGATACCGAATTCGATGCGGCGATCTACTTCGGTGATGCCGATTGGTCCGGTACCGAATCCCACAGGCTGATGGGCGAGAATCCGATGCCGGTGTGCAGCCCGGCCCTACTCGGCAACAAGACGCTTCTGACAGCCGCAGCCATCGCCGAACTGCCGCTGCTGCAGCAGACTACCCGACCTTACGCTTGGCGCCAGTGGTTCAACTCGCAACAGCTGAATATCCCGCGCGACATGACAGGCCCGCGCTACGAGCTATTCTCCATGCTCGCCCAAGCGGCCATGCACGACATGGGGATCGCGCTGATTCCACCGTTCCTGATTCAGCGTGAGCTGGCCGAGAAACGCCTGGTGATTGCAAACCCGCAGGCGCTTTCCAGCATCAAGGCCTACTACCTGATGATTCCTGAGCGAAAGGTCGAATCAGCGTCATTAAAGGCATTTCGTGACTGGCTGGTAACTCAGGCACAGAGCTATAGCCTAGAAGGGTAAAGGCTTACAACGTTACCTAACCCCGTAGTCAGGAAAACAAAAGCCCTACAGATATAAGTATTTGTCGCAATTCAACAGACTGTATCCGAAAGTCGTACAGACGTCCCACAAGCGGCTGAAGACGTGGCTTTCAGCCTTCATCAGCGACGCATTAGTGCCTATTCACGTCACCGATGAGAAATTTTTCCATATTCGGCCAGAATCCTTACAAGGCACGGCCTGCAAGGGATTCGGCTGGCCATCTGCGACATTCGGTCACGGGATGACTTGTAGTTAATTTTCCGTCACCCGTCATAATCCCTTGAAGGGCATAAAGTTCGCCTGCAAAATGCCGCGCCCCGCCCTGATTTGGCGGGATCGTGCTGATCGGCCGCCCCAGTCGCACCATCCGTAGTGCATGGGTTTACTCAATAAGATCACGCAGGAGATTTGACGTGCACATTGGTGTTCCTCTCGAAACCCAGACCGGTGAAACACGGGTTGCTGCAACCCCGGAAACCATTAAAAAGCTGATCAGCCAAGGTCATAAGGTCACTGTGCAAACCGGCGCCGGCGTTAAAGCCAGCGTTGTCGACAGTGCCTATGAAGCGGCAGGCGCAACCATTGGCAGTGCCAATGACGCGTTTGGCGCCGAGCTGATTCTCAAAGTGGTCGCGCCAAGCGATGCCGAACTGACGCTGATCAAGCGCGGTACGGTGTTGGTCGGCATGCTCAATCCGTTCAACAACGAAACCATCGCAAAGATGGCCGAGTGCGGCATTACCGCGTTCGCCCTCGAAGCGGCGCCGCGCACCTCGCGCGCGCAGAGTCTCGATGTGTTGTCGTCGCAGGCGAACATTGCCGGCTATAAGGCTGTGTTGCTGGCCGCTCATTACTATCCGCGCTTCATGCCGATGCTGATGACCGCTGCGGGCACCGTGAAAGCGGCGCGCGTGCTGATTCTCGGCGCCGGTGTGGCCGGGTTGCAGGCGATTGCTACGGCGAAGCGTCTGGGTGCGGTGATCGAAGCGTCCGACGTGCGTCCGGCGGTAAAAGAGCAGATCGAATCACTCGGCGCCAAGTTCGTCGACGTACCTTACGAGACCGATGAAGAGCGTGAATGCGCCGTCGGTGTCGGCGGTTACGCGCGACCAATGCCGGCGAGCTGGATGCAGCGTCAGGCGCAGGCCGTGCACGAGCGCGCCAAGCAAGCTGACATCGTCATCACCACCGCGCTGATTCCGGGCCGAAAGGCACCGACGCTGTTGAGCGCGGAGACCGTAGCGCAGATGAAACCGGGCTCGGTGGTCATCGACCTCGCCGCTGCTCAGGGCGGCAACTGCCCGCTGACCGTGGCTGATCAAGTCGTGGTCGAGAATGGCGTGACCATTTGCGGCCCGACCAATCTGGCCGGTGAAGTCGCTGCAGACGCCTCGGCACTGTATGCGCGCAACCTGCTGGACTTCCTCAAGCTGGTCTTCACCAAAGAAGGCCAGTTCGACGTCAACCTCGAAGACGACATCGTCGCCGCGTGCCTGATGTGCCGCGACGGCCAAGTCATCCGCAAAAACGCCTAAGCAGGGATTCAGACGATGGAAGAGCTTATCTCCCCCGGTATCTACAACCTGATCATCTTCGTGCTGGCGATTTATGTCGGTTACCACGTGGTCTGGAACGTTACACCTGCGCTGCACACACCTTTGATGGCGGTAACCAACGCCATCTCGGCGATTGTGATCGTCGGCGCCATGCTTGCCGCTGCGCTGACCGTCACGCCGCTGGGCAAAACCATGGGCACCCTTGCTGTGGCGCTGGCTGCGGTCAACGTGTTCGGTGGCTTCCTGGTGACCCGCCGCATGCTTGAGATGTTCAAGAAGAAAGCCCCGAAAGTAAAAGAAGAGGCGCCGAAGTAATGAGCATGAATCTTGTCACGACGCTCTACCTGATCGCGTCGATCTGCTTTATCCAGGCCCTCAAAGGCTTGTCGCACCCGACTACCTCGCGGCGCGGCAACCTGTTCGGCATGCTCGGCATGGCGTTGGCCATCCTGACCACCGTCGGCCTTATCTATAAGTTGGGTGCTGAGCTGGCCACGGCTGGCATCGGTTACGTGATCGTTGGCCTGCTGGTCGGCGGCACCGCCGGTTCGATCATGGCCAAGCGCGTTGAAATGACCAAGATGCCGGAACTGGTCGCCTTCATGCACAGCATGATCGGCCTTGCGGCAGTGTTCATTGCCATCGCCGCTGTGGTGGAGCCGCAATCGCTGGGCATCGTCAAGCAACTGGGCGACTCGATTCCGGCGGGCAACCGTCTGGAGCTGTTCCTCGGCGCTGCGATCGGTGCGATCACCTTCTCCGGTTCGGTGATTGCGTTCGGCAAGCTGTCGGGCAAATACAAGTTCCGTCTGTTCCAGGGCGCCCCGGTACAGTTCGTTGGTCAGCACAAGCTGAACGCCGTGCTGGGCCTGGCGACGCTGGCACTGGGCCTGACCTTCATGTTCACCGGTAACCTCACTGCGTTCGCGCTGATGCTGGCGCTGGCGTTTGTGATGGGCGTGCTGATCATCATCCCGATTGGCGGCGCCGACATGCCGGTCGTGGTGTCGATGCTCAACAGCTACTCGGGCTGGGCGGCGGCGGGTATCGGCTTCTCGCTGAACAACTCGATGCTGATCATTGCCGGTTCCCTGGTGGGTTCGAGCGGTGCGATCCTGTCGTACATCATGTGCAAGGCGATGAACCGTTCCTTCTTTAATGTACTGCTCGGCGGTTTCGGCAACACGGCCGACGCAGGTCCTGCCGGTGCGAAGGAAGCACGTCCGGTGAAATCCGGTTCGGCTGACGACGCGACCTTCCTGCTGACCAACGCCGACACCGTGATCATCGTCCCGGGCTACGGTCTGGCAGTGGCACGTGCGCAACATGCGCTGAAAGAGCTGACCGAGAAGCTGACCCACCGTGGCGTGACCGTGAAGTACGCGATCCACCCCGTAGCGGGCCGTATGCCGGGGCACATGAACGTTCTGCTCGCCGAGGCCGAAGTGCCTTACGACCAGGTGTTCGAGATGGAGGACATCAACTCCGAGTTCGGTCAGGCCGATGTGGTGCTGGTGCTCGGCGCGAACGACGTGGTTAACCCGGCCGCAAAGAACGATCCGAAATCGCCGATTGCCGGCATGCCGATTCTCGAAGCGTTCAAAGCCAAGACCATCATCGTCAACAAGCGCTCGATGGCCAGCGGCTATGCCGGCCTGGACAACGAGCTGTTCTATCTGGACAAAACCATGATGGTCTTCGGCGACGCGAAGAAAGTCATCGAAGACATGGTCAAAGCGGTCGAGTAATTCCCCGCTGCAATACCGAACGCCCCGACTTGTCGGGGCGTTTTTGTTTGCGCAAACAGTCGGACAATTTGCCGCGTTGTTGCAGATCCAGTAACGGTGTTTTACTTCAAACCCGCTAAATAGACGCCTCGTTTGCGACCTTGGTAGCGGGACAGGCGCTCGTCAAATTCACTAGACTGCGCATCCTGCTACTCGCTTCCCGAGATAATAATCCATGTACCGTGACCGTATTCGCCTGCCTTCGTTGTTGGATAAAGTGATGAGCGCCGCCGACGCAGCCGCTTTGATTGAGGACGGCATGACCGTCGGCATGAGCGGATTTACTCGTGCTGGCGAAGCCAAAGCCGTCCCTCATGCACTGGCCGAGCGCGCCAAGGTCACGCCGCTGAAGATCAGCCTGATGACCGGCGCCAGCCTGGGCAACGACCTCGACAAGCAACTGACCGAAGCCGGCGTGCTGTCGCGGCGGATGCCGTTCCAGGTCGACAGCACCTTGCGCAAGGCAATCAATGCCGGCCAGGTAATGTTCATTGATCAGCACCTGTCGGAAACCGTCGAGCAGCTACGCAACCAGCAACTGAAGCTGCCGGACATCGCGGTCATCGAAGCTGTGGCCATCACCGAGCAAGGCCACATCGTGCCGACCACCTCGGTGGGCAACTCGGCGAGCTTCGCAATTTTCGCCAAACAGGTGATTGTCGAGATCAACCTGGCGCACAACGCCAACCTCGAAGGCCTGCATGACATCTATATCCCGACCTATCGCCCGACGCGCACGCCGATCCCGCTGGTAAAAGTCGACGACCGCATCGGCAGCACGGCGATTCCGATTCCGCCGGAAAAAATCGTCGCCATCGTGATCACCCAGCAGGCGGACTCGCCGTCTACCGTGTCGTCGCCGGACGTCGACACCAACGCCATTGCCGATCACCTGATCACCTTCTTCAAGCAGGAAGTCGACGCCGGGCGCATGACCAACAAGCTCGGCCCGTTGCAGGCAGGGATCGGCAACATTGCCAACGCGGTGATGTTCGGTCTGATCGATTCGCCGTTTGAAGACCTGACCATGTACTCCGAAGTACTACAGGATTCGACCTTCGACCTGATCGACGCCGGCAAGCTGAGCTTCGCTTCGGGCAGCTCGATCACCCTGTCGGAGCGCCGCAACAGCGACGTGTTCGGTAACCTGGAGAAGTACAAGGACAAACTGGTACTACGTCCGCAGGAGATCTCCAACCACCCGGAAGTGGTGCGCCGCCTAGGCATCATCGGGATCAACACGGCGCTGGAGTTCGACATTTACGGCAACGTCAACTCCACCCACGTTTGCGGCACGCGGATGATGAACGGCATCGGCGGTTCCGGCGACTTCGCGCGTAACGCGCATCTGGCGGTGTTCGTGACCAAGTCGATCGCCAAGGGCGGGGCGATTTCCAGCGTGGTGCCGATGGTCAGCCACGTCGACCACACAGAGCACGATGTCGACATTCTGGTGACCGAAGTGGGTCTGGCCGATTTACGCGGCTTGGCGCCGCGGGAACGTGCACGTGTGATCATCGATAACTGTGTGCACCCGGACTTCCGTCAAGCGCTGGATGATTACTTCACGAAGGCCTGTGCAATCGGTGGCCATACCCCACACATTCTGCGTGAAGCGTTGAGCTGGCATATCAACCTGGAAGAAACCGGGCGCATGCTTGCGGTGTAATTCACTCAGATAACCGTTGGCGCAAACACAGTTTGCGTCAGCGGATTGTTGCAATCTTCAAAGCTGACAAAAACTGTACCGCTGTACCGGTCCTTTCCTACAGCTTTTGCCTACCTTTTTCCTCGAATCGAGCAAAAACGCACCACTTAAGTGCGGACAGGTACAGTTTGCTCGTTTTTGACCCGTACACCCCCTATAAACAGTTAACTGGTCACTCACAATACAGTTGAACTGTATCTAGAGAGACTTGGCAAACGAGAGGATCATGGGCACCAGTCAAACCACTACCTGATCCCGCCACAAGCGGAAGGATGTCAACCATGGAACGTACACTCAGTTCCGAACTGTTCTTCGAAGACAAAGCTGTAAACACCCAGGCTTCCCTGCCTCTGCGCGTTATCGCCAACCTGATGTTGTGGCAGCGCCGCATCTCCAGCCGCCATCAACTGGCTCGCCTGGATTCGCGTTTGCTGGCTGACGCCGGTATCAGCGAAGCACAACGCTACGAAGAGCTGAGCAAGCCGTTCTGGCGCTAAGTAGCGTCGCTGGCTCTGGTCATTAGACCCACCGCCAGCAACCCGAATTGAACAAACGAAACCCGTCGTGGGAAACCACGACGGGTTTCGTCGTTTTGGGGAGTTTTAAATCCCTATACAGCTAGCTTTATCGCTGACAGGTACAGTTCATTATAATCACCACCTGGACCAGTACAATTTGCTTCTGCTGTATCTGCCTCTTCCTCTGTCACAGGCTCAACATGACCTTCCGCCTTCACCGGTAATAAGGAATACGTCATGAATGACTTACGGGATGTTTCAAGAAACTTCAGCCATTCCTACCCTCGCCCCAATGCTCTGCGTCGCCTGATTCGCGGGCTTCTGGACAGCCTGGAGCGCGCCAGAACAAGGCGCCTGCTCTCTCAACTCGACGGTCGGGATCTCGCCGATCTTGGCCTCAGCCATGCTGATCGACTGAGTGAACTGCATAAACCGTTCTGGCGCTAGCATTTTGCCCACTGTGCGAACCTCGCAAAGCAAGCCTAATATCCACGCAGAACGTGGCGAATGCTGTGTCACTGGCGTCTGACTCCTCAGATCCCGAGCCACCTCTCAATACGGTTTATCCATAGGAGTTACACCATGTCCCGTCTTCGTCTGATCAGTGCTGCCGCCCTGCTGGCCGTGGCTGCCAACGCCAGCGCCACCAGCTTCATCGTGACCACCGACGCTGTTGTCGGTGCACTGAAATCCTCGTCCGACGCCACCTCCGACGTTTCCTCGTCGTTCCGTGATGACAAAATCGTCCTCGCCGCCCGTGACGACGCTGCCAGCTTCGTGGCCAGCGAAGGCGAAATCCGTGGTGTGAAACTGGAAAGCGCGCTGGATCACATCCGTCATCAGGCCCCACAGCTACAAGCTACCGACGCACAGTTGGCTCAAGCCATCCTGACGATCTAAGCGCGTGACACCGTTCGGGACACGCCGGTCGTGTCCCGATGTTTCGGCGCTGGCTCTGGCCCGGGCATTGCGCTAGCCTTTGGGCTCACCAAAAATTACCGAGTCCGATGCGCTTTCTTCCAAATCTACTGATTCCCTCCGTATTGTTCACCGCCTGCTGGGCGACATCGGTCGATGCCTTTGATGCTTTCAATGCGTCGACGCAAGGCACCGTCGTCAGTGGTTACGCCACCAGCATGGTGTCTTCCGCCCCATTCGACCGTAAACTGCTGCTCGCGGCCCACGATGATGCCGCAGCTTTTGTTGCCAGTGACGGTGAATGGCGTGGTGCTCGACTGGAATCCGCGCTGCATTACCTGCGCAAAACCCGGCCGAAACTTCATGTCAGCGACCTTGAACTGGCAGAGGCAATTCTCGTCCAATAGTTATCCTGTACCCCTGTTATCCTTGCCCTTCCGGAGTCGTTCCATGCGTAGCCCGCTGATTGCTGCCGCCCTTGGCCTGTTTTTGTTGGCCGACGTGGCCCAGGCGCACACCCTGGTAGCCACCAGTAACATCATCGTTCGTGCCTCCCAGCGCACTATCGATTTCACTTCCGACACCACCACGTCGATCCGCGATTCGAAAATCATCCGCGAAGCACACGATGATGCCGCCAGTTTCGTCGCCACTAACGGTGATATCCGTGGCGCGCATCTGGAAGCCGCGCTCAACACCCTGCGCACCCGTGTGCCGGAAGCGCGCGACGCCAGCGATCAGGTTCTCGCCGAAGCCATCCTCGCACTGTGAAGTCACTCGGCACCTGGCTGCTGGCCGGGGCGTTGTTGCTGCTTGGCAACAGCGCCCACGCCGGCCTGCAATTGCGGCTCAAGACCGACGGTCTGAGCCCCGCCCAACAACAGGCCAGCCAGGCGCTGATCGATGAGGCGATGCAAAAGCTGCCGCCGAGCTTTATCGAGCGGCTGGATCGGCGCATCGATGTCGGCTGGACCGACGACATGCCCGCCAACGCTTACGGCCAGGCCACGCTCGTTGCCGAACTCGATCTGAATCGCAAACTGCTGGCCAGCCTCACTGACGGCAGTGCAGCCAAAGAAAAAACCAATCGCCCCCACGGCACTGTGCGCCAGGAATTGCTCGCCACGGTGTTGCACGAAATTACCCACATTTACGATCGCGCGCGCTTGTGGCCGGACGCCGAGCGCACGCTAATCCAGCGCTGCACCCGCCGCTTCAACAGCGCCGGGCTGATCGGCATTCCCGATGAGTGTCGCGGGCAGAACGGGCGGCGTTTCACCCTCAGCGATGACCCACGCCTGCTCGATCTCGCCGGTTGGCAGCAATACGTCGGCCGTCGGGGTGAGCGCGAACAACACAACCGCCAGATCGCGCGCAGCCCGGACCTGTACGAAATCTCCAGCCCGAAGGAGTTTGTCGCGGTCAACATGGAGTATTTCCTCCTCGACCCGAGCTATGCCTGCCGTCGCCCGGCGTTGTATCGCTATTACCAGCAGCACTTCGGCTGGACACCGTCGGCCAAGGACACCTGCAGCAAGACCTTCTCCTTCCTCAATGCCGGCAACGACTTCGCCAAGCAACCCTTGGGGCAGGTCGATCCCGAGCGGGTCTACGCCGTCGACTATCTACTGGCCGAGGCCAATCAGAACTGGGTCAGCCGCTGGGGCCACAGCATGTTGCGCCTGGTGATCTGTGCACCGGGTCGCCCGCGCGGGCCGGATTGCCGGCTCGACCTCGATCAGCATCTGGTGTTGTCCTACCGCGCCTTTGTCGGTGATGTACAGCTGTCGAGCTGGGACGGACTGGTCGGCAAATACCCGTCGCGCCTGTTCGTGCTGCCGCTCGCGCAGGTCATCGACGAATACACCAAGACCGAACTGCGCAGCCTTGCTTCCGTGCCGCTGAACCTGTCACGGGACGAGATCGAAGGCGTGGTCGAACACGCCGCCGAAATGCACTGGAGCTACGACGGCAACTACTTCTTCCTCTCCAACAACTGCGCGGTAGAAGGCCTGAAGCTGTTGCGCAGCGGCAGTAACAACAACCAGTTCGTGGGTCTGGACAGCATCATGCCCAACGGTTTGCTGGAAGTGATGAAGGGCCGTGGTCTGGCGGACACCAGTGTGCTGGATGATCCGAAAGAAGCCCTGCGCCTGGGTTACCGCTTCGACTCGTTCCGCGATCGCTATCAGGCCATGTTCGATGTGCTGAAGAAGCAATTGCCGATCAAACAGAACACCGTCGAGGAATGGCTTTCGCTGACAGCCGAAGAACGCCGTGAGTGGTTCGAACGCGCCGACTTGCGTACCAGCGCCGCCCTGCTGCTGTTGGAGCAGGCGAGTTATCGACGCCAGTTGTTGCTGGCTCAGGATGAGGTCAAGCAACGCTACCTCGGCGCGCGGGAGCTGGAAAACGGCGGCATGGACAAGGCCAACGCGACCTTGCAGGAAATCCTCGCCAACAGCGGGTTCCTCAGTCGTCCGGCGGAATTGCTCGATTCCAAGGGTTACGGATTGCCGCAGCCGACCGAGTTCAGTCGACTCGAAGCGGAGAGCAGTCAGCGGCAGAAGAAGCTGTTGGCACTGTCCGGAGATCTGGATGCAGAAGTGCGTAAGTTGCTGGAGCCGAAGCGGGCCGCCGAAATTGCGGCCAGTGAGGAGAACGTGAAGCAGATCGGCGCGCATCTGCGCAAACTGCACAAGGCCTCCGGCGGACTGGAGCTGCCCTGAAAAAAAGACCGCAGCCAATGGCTGCGGTCTTTTTTATTGCCTGCAGATCAATACAAAACGCCATCGAGAATTTCGTAGACGATCCCGGTGCCCACCGCGATCAGCACGATATCACCCCCCGCCCGGCGCCATTCGTAACCCGGGTACACCGGCAGACGACCTAACGCCCGACTATCCAGACGCTCGCCGTAATAGCCGTGCGGCAACGGCCGGCCACGCTCCAGATGAATCCCCGGAGGCGGCGGTGCGCCGCGCACGAAGTAGCCATGATTGTCACGAATGGTCTGGCGCACCGGGCCGAAGTCGTACGGCGGCGGGCCGCCACGGTGATCGTTTGGCGAGCCACGATGATCATTACCATGGTTGTTGTATTGGCCCTGCTGTGGGCCGCCGTGGTCATGATCATCGCGCGGATCGGCGCTGGCCAGCAGCGGTGTCACGCTGATCATCAGCACGCCCAGTCCGGCCATCAGACGTTTCGGCATTTTCATCGGGTCTTTCCTCACGGCACAAACAGCAAAAAGGGATTCAGAACGTGGTTCTGAATCCCTCGGTCTTGCTGGATTAGTCTGTGCCGCGAGGCGCTAATTCCTCTGTATCAGGAACTTTACCTTCAGCTGACGCGGGCCTTACGCACGCCTTCGGAGAGAGCCGAGCACAGGCTCAGCACGCCGTCGATGGCCTGGTCGGGTGTGGTCGCGTTGGCGATGTGATCGATCAACGCCGAACCCACCACCACACCGTCGGCCAGACGCGCGATGGACGCCGCTTGCTCCGGCGTGCGGATGCCGAAACCGATGCTGATCGGCAGATCGGTATGGCGACGCAGACGGGTCACCGCCTCTTCAACGTGCTCCAGCGTCGCCGCGCCGGCACCGGTCACACCGGCGACCGACACGTAGTAAACGAAACCGGAACTGCCATTAAGCACCTTCGGCAGACGCGCATCGTCGGTGGTCGGCGTGGTCAGGCGGATGAAGTCCAGACCCGCAGCCTGCGCCGGGTCGCACAGCTCGGCGTTGTGCTCAGGCGGCATGTCGACCACGATCAGGCCATCGACGCCAGCCTCTTTCGCATCGGCGATGAAGCGCTCAACGCCATACATGTGGATCGGGTTGAAGTAGCCCATCAGCACCAGCGGCGTATCACTGTTGCCTTCACGGAACTCGCGAACCATTTGCAGGGTTTTCATCAGGTTCTGCTTGGCGCCCAAGGCACGGATGTTCGCCAGTTGAATCGCCGGGCCGTCGGCCATCGGGTCGGTGAACGGCATGCCCAGCTCG
This sequence comes from Pseudomonas sp. H1_D05, assembly GCF_054682705.1. NCBI lineage: Bacteria > Pseudomonadati > Pseudomonadota > Gammaproteobacteria > Pseudomonadales > Pseudomonadaceae > Pseudomonas > Pseudomonas sp. H1_D05. The sequence continues at coordinate 1,962,340 of NZ_CP162825.1, read as the reverse complement.
ATCACGTCGGCGCCAGCACCCGGCAAGCCTTTGAGGATCGCCAGCGAGGTGTCGTAGTCCGGGTCACCGGCGGTGACGAAGGTCACCAGCGCAGCGCGGTTCTGTTCTTTGAGATCGGCAAAACGGGTTTGCAGGCGGCTCATCAGTGTTTCTCCTGCTTAGACTGTTCCATATGGTGCATGACGGTCTGCATGTCTTTGTCACCACGGCCGGAAAGGTTGACCACCATCAGGTGATCCTTCGGCAAGTTCGGTGCGCGCTTGAACACTTCAGCCAAGGCGTGGGCGCTTTCCAGGGCAGGAATGATCCCTTCCAGGCGGCAGCATTTGTGGAACGCATCCAGCGCTTCGTCGTCGGTCACCGAGGTGTACTGAACGCGGCCGATGTCATGCAACCACGCGTGTTCAGGACCAATGCCTGGGTAATCGAGGCCGGCGGAAATCGAGTGAGCGTCGATGATCTGGCCGTCGTCGTCCTGCAGCAGGAAGGTACGGTTGCCGTGCAACACACCCGGAACGCCGCCATTCAGGCTCGCCGCATGCTTGCCGGTTTCAATGCCGTAACCGGCGGCTTCAACACCGATGATTTCAACGCTCTTGTCGTCGAGGAACGGGTGGAACAGGCCCATCGCGTTGGAACCGCCACCGATGCACGCCACCAGGCTGTCCGGCAGACGACCTTCCTGAGCCTGCAACTGATCACGGGTTTCCTTGCCGATGACGGCCTGAAAGTCGCGAACCATTGCAGGATAAGGGTGCGGGCCGGCCACGGTGCCGATCAGGTAGAACGTGTTGTCGACGTTGGTCACCCAGTCACGCAGGGCTTCGTTCATCGCGTCTTTAAGGGTGCCGGTGCCGGCCACCACCGGAATTACTTCAGCGCCCAACAGCTTCATGCGGAAGACGTTGGCCTGCTGACGTTCGATGTCAGTGGTGCCCATGTAGATCACGCAGTCCAGACCGAAACGTGCGGCGACGGTGGCCGTGGCCACGCCGTGCATGCCGGCGCCGGTCTCGGCGATGATGCGTTTCTTGCCCATGCGCCGTGCCAGCAGGATCTGGCCGATGCAGTTGTTGATCTTGTGCGCGCCGGTGTGGTTCAGCTCTTCACGCTTGAGGTAAATCTTCGCGCCGCCGCAGAACTCGGTCAGGCGTTCGGCGAAATACAGCGGGCTCGGACGCCCGACGTAGTCACGCTGGAAGTAGGCCAATTCTTCTTTGAACGCCGGATCTTCCTTGGCCGCTTCGTATTCGCGGGCCAGGTCGAGGATCAACGGCATCAGCGTTTCCGCCACGTAGCGGCCACCGAACGAACCGAACAGGCCGTTGGCGTCAGGGCCGTTACGCAGATCAGAGGTGTTCGAAGTCTGGGTCATGAGTCGCTCCAGGTGAATTCGGGTGAGAAGACAATGACGACCACTCTACCCCTGACCTTCTATGCTGAAAACCGATAAGATCGCCACAACCTGTCAGGAAAACTCACAGATACCATGAGCCAAGACCTTCCCCCGCTGAACGCCTTGCGTGCGTTCGAAGCCACCGCCCGGCTGAACAGCGTCAGTCAGGCTGCCGAACAGCTGCACGTCACCCATGGCGCGGTCAGCCGTCAGCTCAAGGTGCTGGAAGAGCACCTTGGCGCCAGTCTGTTCGTCAAAGATGGGCGCGGCTTGAAACTCACAGATGCCGGCATGCGGTTACGCGATGCCAGTGGCGAGGCGTTTGATCGCTTGCGCAGTGTTTGTGCCGAGCTCACCCAAATTACGGCCGATGCCCCGTTTGTACTCGGCTGCTCCGGAAGCTTGTTGGCGCGCTGGTTCATTCCGCGTCTGGGCCGGTTGAATGCAGATCTGCCGGATTTGCGGCTGCACCTGTCGGCGGGCGAAGGCGATCTCGATCCACGACGCCCGGGGCTGGATGCTTTGCTGCTGTTCGCCGAACCACCGTGGCCGGCGGACATGCAGGTCTATGAACTGGCCGCAGAACGCATCGGCCCGGTCATGAGTCCGCTGTTCAGTGGTTATCAACGTCTGCAAACCGCGCCAGCCTCGGCCCTGCTAAACGAACCGTTGCTGCACACCACTTCGCGCCCGCAAGCCTGGCCGAGTTGGGCGCAGCAGAACGCACTCGACGCAAAAGCAATGAAGCTCGGGCAAGGTTTTGAGCATTTGTATTATTTGCTGGAAGCAGCGGTCGCGGGTCTCGGCGTAGCCATCGCGCCGGAGCCGCTGGTGACGGAAGATTTGAAGGCCGGTCGCCTGGTTGCGCCATGGGGTTTCTGTGAAACCCCGGCGCAACTGGCGTTGTGGCTACCCAAGCGCGCCGCAGACGGGCGCGCCCGGCAACTGGCGCAATGGCTCAAGAACGAACTGCGCCAGACGGATCACTCGCCGCGCTTGAACAGCAAGTAAGCCGCCAGCAGACCGATCGCACCGACGGCCACACCGGCCGTCGTCCATGGATGTTCCTGAGCGTAATCACGGGTGGCGATCCCGGTTTCGCGGGTTTTAACCTTGACTTCTTCGTAGGCATCGCTGAGCAGGTGGCGCGAGTGCTTCAGCGCACTTTCGGCATTGCTTTTCAGCGCCTTGAGGGTCTTGCGCGACTCGTCCGAAGCGTCGTCTTTCAAGCTTTCCAACGATTTGAGCAGACTCTCGATCTCGGCTTCCATGCTTTGCAACGAGGCTTTACGTAAAGAGGTGTTGGCCATGGTGGCTCTCCTGCATTGGTGATGAGTGGCGTGTGTTGGTTGGGACTTCAGCGGTTTGAGAAAGTGCAGAAAATCTGAACTTCGCCTGCGCGGTGCCGCCGAAATCAACAGTGCAGATTCACTGCTAGTCTCAATTCCACACGCCAAGGAGATCGTTATGAGTGACCATCACACGTACAAGAAAGTCGAGCTGGTCGGTTCGTCCACCAGCAGCATCGAAGACGCCATCAACAACGCGCTGGCCGAAGCCAACAAGAGCATCAAGCATCTTGAGTGGTTTGAAGTGGTCGACACCCGTGGCCACATCAAGGACGGCAAGGCAGCGCACTTTCAGGTGACGCTGAAAGTCGGCTTCCGCATTGCTAGCAGCTGAGTTTGGTCTAGTCTTCTGAACTTGCGCGCTGGCCGAGTGCCATAGGAATGGCAAAGCGCTACAGGGTGGCTGCATCGGGTGAACGCTCGATGCCCGCCTCTTTTAATCCGACCAGGGAGTGCGACCGATGAAGAAGTTCATGTTGGCAGTAGGTTTGTTGAGCCTTGCGGGTGGTGCGTTTGCTGCCGGTAAGCCTTGTGAAGAGCTGAAAAGCGAGATTGCGGCGAAGCTGGATGCCAAGGGCGTTTCCGGGTATTCGCTGGAGATTGTTGATAAGGGCGCTGCCGCTGGTGGCAAAGTCGTTGGCAAATGCGAAGGTGGCTCGAAGGAAATCGTCTACAAGAAGTGAGCTGATCGCGCCTGAAATACAAAAAGCCGACGTGAAGGCGTCGGCTTTTTTGTGTCTGAAAGATTTGTGGTGTGTTTGAGATTGATCCCCCTCACCCCAGCCCTCTCCCCCGGGGGGGCGAGGGGGAAAGGGAGCGGATCGGGGGTTGTTCAGATCCTGAGTTCGACTCGATTTTTCAGGTCGATGTCGAGCGCAAGAAGACCTCAATCAGTCCCCTCTCCCCCTGGGAGAGGGCTAGGGTGAGGGTGCCTTTCGGCTTTTCAGCCCTTCATGACCTGCGCGAGCAGTTCGTACGAGTGCACCCGATCAGCGTGTTCATACAGATCACTGGTGAAAATCAGCTCATCCGCCTGCGTCTGCTCAACCAACACCTCAAGCTTGGCGCGGATCTTCTGCGGACTCCCCACCATCGCCAGCCCCAGGAAATCCCCCACCGCCTCACGCTCATGCGGTAGCCACAGCCCGTCCATGGTTTTCACCGGCGGACGCTGCACCAGGCTCTGCCCACGCATCAACGCCAGAATGCGCTGATACACCGACGTCGCCAGATAATCGGCTTGTTCATCGGTATCCGCCGCCACCAGCGGTACGCCGAGCATCACGTACGGCTTGTCGAGCACTGCCGACGGCTTGAAGTGATTGCGATAGACGCGAATCGCCTCGTGCATGAAGCGCGGAGCGAAATGCGAGGCGAAGGCATACGGCAAACCGCGCTCACCGGCTAATTGCGCGCTGAACAGACTGGAACCGAGCAGCCAGATCGGCACATTGGTGCCGGTGCCAGGCATCGCGATCACGCGCTGGTCCGGGGTACGCGGACCGAGGTAGCGCACCAGTTCGGCAACGTCTTCGGGGAAATCGTCAGCGCTGCCGGAGCGCTCGCGGCGCAAGGCGCGGGCAGTCATCTGATCGGAACCGGGCGCACGGCCCAGGCCGAGGTCGATCCGGCCCGGATACAGGCTTTCCAGCGTGCCGAACTGCTCGGCGATCACCAGCGGCGCATGGTTGGGCAGCATTACGCCGCCAGAGCCAACACGAATGGTCGACGTACCGCCAGCCAGATAACCGAGTAATACAGACGTCGCGGAGCTGGCGATACCGTCCATGTTGTGGTGTTCGGCCACCCAGAACCGCGTATAGCCGAATTTCTCGACGTGCTGCGCCAGATCCAGCGAGTTGCGCAGCGATTGCGCCGGGCTGCCGTTTTCGCGCACCGGTACCAGATCGAGGGTGGAAAATTTTACGTCGGACAGTTGCTTCATAAACCTGCGTCTCCGAGTGAGGAGGCAGGTTCTTCTTGCAAACGAAAACCTGCCGAATCCATAAGCGTGTTTTGTGCAATGAGGGCATATACCCGAGTTTCAATAGCAGTGATGAAATTTCCTACTAAAAAAGTCAACGATTCAGCCGGGCTGAACTTTGCTGCGGCGTCTATCCTCAGAAGCCTTGCAAGCAAAAACCACGACGACGCGGCGTTTCCGCGTCAGATCTTGAGGAGGCAGACATGGCTATCGTGAAGAAAGCATCCGCACATTGGGCAGGCGATCTGAAAACCGGTATCGGCTCGATCTCCACCGAAACCGGTGTCCTCAGAGAAGCCCCTTACGGCTTCAAGGCGCGCTTTGAGGGCGGTAAGGGCACTAACCCGGAAGAGCTGATCGGCGCCGCGCATGCCGGTTGTTTTTCCATGGCGTTTTCGATGATTCTCGGCGATGCGGGCCTGAAGGCTGACAGCATTGATACTCAGGCTGAAGTGACCCTGGATCAGGTGGATGGCGGGTTCGCGATCACTGCGGTGAAGCTGATCCTCAAGGCGAAAATCCCTGGAGCGACGCAGGAGCAGTTTGAAGAGCTGAGCAACAAGGCCAAGGAAGGGTGCCCGGTCTCGAAAGTGCTGAATGCGAAGATTACGCTTGAGGCTTCGCTGATTTCTTAAGCTTCGAAACAGTCGCTGGCTTTACCGACGCCTTCGCGAGCAAGCTCGCTCCCACATTGGTTCTGACTAAACCGGAACATTGTGGGAGCGAGCTTGCTCGCGAAGGCGATCTCGAGATCGACACAGGTTTGAAACCAAAAACACAAGTTGTGAGCGAAGTCAGAACCCTCGCTGTAAAAATATGGTCGAATAAATGACAGCAGCTTCAGCGCACACCCGTGCGCGCTGCCTCAGGGAGCTTCACTCATGAAACGTATTGGCTTGGCGATCCTCTGCAGTGCACTGGCCACTTCTGTCATTGCAGCACCCAAAGATTGCGAAGAACTGAAGAACGAAATCGAAGTAAAAATTCAGGCCAACGCCGTGCCGTCTTACACGCTGGAAATCGTCAGCAAGGAAGAGGCCGACAAACACGATGTGGCGATGGTCGTCGGCACCTGCGACAACGGCACCAAAGCGATCATTTATCAGAAGAACGATCGCTGAACCTGACTAGATAATGCAGTTGTAGTCGTAATCCTCGGCGACGATTTCTCGCTTGGCGTTATACAGCCGGGCGCTCGGTGTGAACCCCAGCGAACGCCCTTCCAGCACATAACGCTGCCCGGCCTCGAAATGGTCGTAGCGGATGTACAGGTAACACAACCGCTCTACCGGGCCGTTCATCAAACTGCCGCCACCACCAAACACTTCGAAATCAAACCGCACGCGCAATTCGTGGCTGCCCGGCGTGACCTGAAAGTAGCGCCCGTCATTCAGTCGCTGTTTGTCGAGGCGCTCGGCCATGAGCACTTTACCGCCGGGTGTCGGCGTCGAAAAATCGACCCAGGCCATCTGCGGATCGACCGGGGGCAATGGCGTCTGACAACCGGCCACAAGACTGGCAACGAGCAACAACAGCAACTGGCGCATGACGAATATCCACTGATCTGAATACTCAGCATAGCGCCGTTCAGGTGCGCTGACAGCCTGCCGGCGTGCCTTGGCCTACCACTTTGCGCTGCTCGTCATAGAGCTTGGCCCAAGGCCGGAAACCAATACTGCCGGCCTGCAACTGATAACGCTGGCCGGCGTTGAAGTCCTTGAATTTCACGCTCAACTGGCAATCGCGCCACAGCGGCTCAGCGTCGGGACCGATGTTGGTCGCCTCGACCGGAAATTGATAACGCACCTTCAACTCATGGCTGCCGGGCTGTACTTCGAAGTAGCGTTTGTCGGCAGTCGCTTGGGTATCGACCTGCAGCGCTTGCAGCGCCGTGTCCTGCTGCCGGGCATCCAGATCGATCCAGGCTTGCGAAGGGTCAGGATCGGGCATTCCGAATCCGGCACAACCGGCCAGCGTCAGCAGGCCTCCTGACAGCATCAACATGCGCATAGCGGTGCTCCTTAAGGCGGGATAGTCTTGCGGGCAGACTCTCCGGGGGATTTCTTATTTTGAGCAGGCCGTTTCCAAGCCTTGGGTTACTTGATCGCGTTTTTCGGATTTTGTTTCCGGGTGTGTTGTTTTTGTTGCTCAACGGTTGCGCCAGCGTCAGCTATTACACGCAGTTGGCCAGCGGCCAACTGCAATTGCTGCGGGCGCGCGAGCCTGTGGAAAAGGTGATCAACGATTCGAGCCGCGACGCGACACTGCGCGAACACCTGGCGCAAGCGCAAAAGGCCCGCGCCTTTGCGAGTGAACATCTGCATTTGCCGGATAACCAGAGCTATCGCCTGTACGCCGACATCCATCGCCCGTACGTGGTGTGGAATGTGTTCGCCACTCAAGAGTTCTCCCTGACACCGCAGAACCATTGTTTCCCGATTGCCGGCTGCGTGGCCTATCGCGGTTATTACAGCCAGAGCGCCGCGCGCGGCGAGGCAGCGATCCAGCGCTTGCAGGGTATGGACGTGTCGATTGGCGGTGTCGAGGCCTACTCGACGCTCGGCTGGTTCAACGACCCGATCCTCAATTCAATGATGGGCTGGGGTGATGAGCGCCTGGCCACGCTGATCTTTCATGAGCTGGCGCACCAGCGTTTCTATGTGAAGGACGACACCGAGTTCAACGAGTCCTTTGCCACGTTTGTCGAGCAGGAAGGCACGCGGCAGTGGCGGGCGTTTCGCGGGTTGCCGGCGGATACCGATTCACGGCTGAAGCAGCGCGATCAGTTTATTGAATTGGTCCTCGATACCCGTTCACGGCTGGAGAAGCTTTACGTGCAGTCAATGCCGGTTGAGCAAATGCGCGAGCGAAAAGCGGCCGAGTTCGAGCAGTTTCGCCGGGATTATCGGCTGATGAGGGACAGTCAGTGGTCCGGGGACAAGCGTTATGACGCTTGGGTGAATGCGCCGCTGAACAATGCGCGGTTGTTGCCGTTTGGGCTTTATGACCAGTGGGTCCCCGCGTTTTCGACACTATTCAAAAAGGTCGGGGGAGATTGGCTGAAGTTTTATGCTGAGGTAGAGCGGTTGGGTGGGCTGCCGGCCGCTGAGCGCAAGGCGGCACTGAAAGCGTTGGCATATCCGGAAGTCTGAGGTGGCTGAAAGGGCGTCATCGCGAGCAGGCTCACTCCTACAGGGGAATGCGTTCCACATGCAGGAGTGAGCCTGCTCGCGATAGCAATCTAATCAGCGCTGCAGAAACGCCTGATGCAACTCGTCCAGCGTTTCAAAATGATAAGCCGGCGCCTCGGCACTCAACTCTTCAAAACTGCCAAACCCATAACCGACCGCCGCCGCATCCAGCCCATTGCTGCGCGCCCCGATCAGATCATGCTTACGGTCACCGATCATCAACGTCTTCGCCGGGTCCAGCCCTTCTTCCTTGATCAGATGCGCAATCAACTCAACCTTGTTGGTCCGCGTGCCATCCAGCTCACTGCCGTAGATCACCTTGAAGTGCCGGGCAAAATCAAAATGCCGGGCAATCTCGCGGGCAAATTCCCACGGCTTCGAAGTGGCGATATACAGCTGCCGGCCTTGGCCACTGAGGGTTTCCAGCAACGGCGTGACACCATCGAACACACGGTTCTCGTACAGGCCCGTCACTTTGAAGCGCTCGCGATAGAAATTCACCGCCTGCCATGCCTTGGCCTCATCGAATCCGTAAAACTGCATGAACGCCTGCAATAACGGCGGGCCGATGAAGTGTTCCAGCTTGGTCAGATCCGGCTCATCGATGCCGAGCTTGGCGAGGGCGAACTGGATGGAACGGGTGATGCCCTCACGCGGGTCGGTCAGGGTGCCATCAAGGTCGAACAGTACGGTCTGGTAATGCATGAGAAATCCTGAGCAGGTGTAAGGCGATTCAGAGCTGGTCGTAGCCTTCGGCCAGATGCAGGTCCTTGAGTTTCACGTAGTTCGCCGCGCTGTAGGTGAAGAAAGCTTTTTCCTTGTCGGTGAGTTCTCGCACCTGTTTCACCGGGCTACCCACATAGAGGAAGCCACTTTGCAGACGCTTGCCCGGAGGCACCAGGCTGCCGGCGCCGATGATCACGTCGTCCTCGACCACCGCGCCGTCCATGACGATGCTGCCCATGCCGATCAACACGCGGCTGCCGACGGTACAGCCGTGCAGCATGACTTTGTGGGCGATGGTGACGTCATCGCCGATCAGCAGCGGGAAGCCGTCGGGGTTGAACGGGCCGGCGTGGGTGATGTGCAACACGCAGCCGTCCTGCACGCTGGTGCGCGCACCGATACGGATACGGTGCATGTCGCCACGGATCACGGTCAGCGGCCAGACAGAGCTGTCTTCGCCGATTTCGACGTCGCCGATAACCACCGCCGAGCCGTCGACAAACGCGCCTTTGTTCAAGTGCGGGGTGTGATTCTGGTACTTGCGAACGGACACGATAATTTCTCTCTCTGTCGCCGATAGCTGCGGTGAATGCCGATTGTAATTAAGATGGGGCAATGTTTCCCCAGCCAAGGTGCCAACCGTGAGCGTGAACAACCCTCTTCTGCAGTCCTACGACCTGCCGCCGTTCTCCACGATCCGTGCCGAACACGTCCTGCCCGCCATCGAAACGATCCTGGCCGACAACCGCGCCGCCATTGCCGAAATCCTCAAGACTCAGGTTCAGAACCCGACTTGGGCCGGTCTGGTACTGGCGATGGACGAACTCAATGACCGCCTCGGCGCTGCCTGGAGCCCGGTCAGCCACCTCAATGCCGTGTGCAACAGCGCCGAATTGCGTGAAGCCTACGAGTCATGCCTGCCGGCTTTGAGCGCCTACTCCACCGAGATGGGCCAGAACCGCGAGCTGTTCCAGGCTTATGAAGCGCTGGCCAACAGCCCGGAAGCCGCCGGTTTCGACGTGGCGCAAAAGACTATTCTGGAACACGCCCTGCGTGATTTCCGTCTGTCGGGTATCGATCTGCCGGAAGCCGAACAGAAACGCTACGCCGAAGTGCAGAGCAAACTGTCCGAGCTGGGCAGCCGTTTCTCCAATCAACTGCTCGACGCCACTCAGGCGTGGACCAAGCACGTCACCGACGAAGCCGCCCTCGCCGGCCTGACCGATTCAGCCAAGGCGCAAATGGCTGCTGCCGCACAGGCCAAAGGCCTCGACGGCTGGCTGATCACCCTGGAATTCCCGAGCTACTACGCGGTGATGACCTACGCGCAAGACCGCGCGCTGCGCGAAGAAGTCTATGCCGCTTACTGCACCCGCGCCTCGGACCAAGGTCCGAACGCCGGTCAGAACGACAACGGCCCGGTGATGGAAGAGATCCTCGACCTGCGTCAGGAACTGGCCAAACTGTTGGGCTTCGCCAGTTTCTCCGAGCTGAGCCTGGCCACCAAAATGGCTGAATCCAGCGATCAGGTGCTGAGCTTCCTGCGCGATCTGGCCAAGCGCAGCAAGCCGTTCGCTGCGCAGGATCTGCAACAGCTGCGCGCCTACGCCGCCGAACAGGGCTGCGCCGACCTGCAAAGCTGGGACAGCGGTTTCTACGGTGAAAAGCTGCGTGAACAACGCTACAGCGTTGCTCAGGAAACCCTGCGCGCCTACTTCCCGATCGACAAAGTGCTGGGCGGTCTGTTCGCCATCGTGCAGCGTCTGTACGGCATCGAAATCGCTGAACAGAAAGGTTTCGACACCTGGCATCCGGACGTGCGCCTGTTCGAAATCAAGGAAAACGGCCAGCACGTCGGCCGCTTTTTCTTCGACCTCTACGCCCGCGCCAACAAGCGTGGCGGTGCCTGGATGGATGGCGCCCGCGACCGTCGCCGCACCGTCGACGGCGTGCTGCAAAGCCCGGTGGCCAATCTGGTGTGCAACTTCACCCCGGCCGACAGCGGCAAGCCTGCGCTGCTGACCCACGATGAAGTGACCACGCTGTTCCACGAATTCGGTCATGGCCTGCATCACTTGCTGACCCGCGTTGATCACGCCGGCGTTTCCGGGATCAACGGTGTGGCATGGGACGCGGTCGAGCTGCCGAGCCAATTCATGGAAAACTGGTGCTGGGAGCCGGAAGGCCTCGCACTGATTTCCGGTCACTACGAAAGCGGCGAGCCGCTGCCCCAGGACCTGCTGGAAAAAATGCTCGCGGCGAAGAATTTCCAGTCCGGCCTGATGATGGTCCGCCAACTCGAGTTCTCGCTGTTCGACTTCGAACTGCATGCCACCCACGGCGACGGCCGTAGCGTGCTGCAAGTGCTCGAAGGCGTGCGTGACGAGGTATCGGTGATGCGTCCGCCGGCCTACAACCGTTTCCCGAACAGCTTCGCGCACATCTTTGCCGGCGGTTACGCGGCGGGTTACTACAGCTACAAGTGGGCTGAAGTACTGTCGGCGGATGCCTTCTCGAAATTCGAAGAAGACGGCGTGCTCAATGCTGAAACCGGTCGGGCCTTCCGTGAAGCGATTCTCGCGCGCGGCGGTTCGCAGGCGCCGATGGTGCTGTTCGTCGACTTCCGTGGCCGTGAGCCATCGATTGACGCACTCTTGCGCCACAGCGGCCTGAGTGAGGACGCGGCAGCATGAGTGAGGCACCTGTGATTACCAAGAAACGCTTTATCGCCGGGGCGGTCTGCCCGGCGTGCAGCGAACCGGACAAGCTGATGATGTGGAACGAGGACGGCGTGCCGCACCGCGAATGTGTGGCCTGCGGTTACTCGGATACGCTAAACGAGCAAGGGCTGTCGGTACCGAAAGAACTGGGCACGCGGGTCAACACCAGCGCGCTGAACAAACCTGCGCCGGACAAGACGGTGCAGGCAGTACAGTTCTTCCCGAATCCGAAGCTCAAGAAGAAATCCGAAGACTGAGCTGCAGCTTGAAAACCTTCCACGATGCAATGTCGTGGAAGGTAGCGGATTACTTCAGATTGACTGACTGAAACCAGCTCTTCATCGAGCAGGTGGCAAACGCACTGGTGCTGCAATCACCATTGGCCAGAGCGGTGCGCAGCTTGTCGACATCGGCCTGCATCACATAACGCACGCCATCCTTGAAATGACCGCTTTCTCCAAATCCGCCCTGAGTCATTTCATTCAGCGCATCTTCCTTGCTCCAGCCTTGCACCACGATCCGGTACATCGCCGCCATCAGGCCGGTGCGGTCAGAGCCGTGTTTGCAATGCATCAACACCGGACCGTTGGCTTCGGCGGACTGAATCGCGCGCAGAGTCTTGAGCACATCGGCGTCATCGACATGATTGGTGCGGTAAGGCAATTGCACCTGATTGATGCCCGGCTCTGACAACCAGTTATTGTCCGCTTCCGGAAGGAAGTTGATCACCGTGGCGACTTTCAGATTCTTCAGCAACGGCACCGCACCGCCATCGGGCAAGGCGCTGCGATAGAGCGTCGGCGACATCTGGAACAGGTTGTATTGCACTTCGACCGGTTGCGCCCAATCAGCAGGACGAACTGTCGCAGTTGCCGCAGCCTGGGCAGGCATCCAGGGCAACAGCACCAATAGCGATAAGCACAAAGCGGAAAAAAAACGCACTCGGGACATGCTGGGGTAACCGTGTCGGGGTTCATCGGTGAGAGGAACTGCAGCTTCGATGTTGAGCGGTCAAAGCCCTGTGAGGCGCTTGTCAAAGAATCGTGAATCCGCACGGTTTCATGCACTGGCATGCGGAAAACCGCTGTTTTTTTCCACTGAATCGATTCATCCCGAAGCTTAGCCTGCTACCATTTGTCACACGATGTTGCAGACGCGTCCCCATTTTCCGGGTCATACCGTCACGTCGCGACGAAAAATCCTCAAGCCGTTCGCAGAAGCGGCTGTCCCCTAATGCCTGATGAGGTGCACCCCATGTCTGATGAAAGTCGAGACAACCCGCGGCGTGAGTTCTTACGCAAATCCCTGACCCTGATACCGGTGGTCACCCTGGCTGGCACCGGTCTGGGCAGCAGCGTCTTGCAAGCAGCGCCTGAAGCCAAACCAGCTGCGCCCGCGCCGCAACCGGTTCGCACTGATGCCAGCGTGTATCAGCCGAGCTATTTCACCGCCGAAGAATGGGCGTTCATCAATGCCGCCGTCGCACAGCTGATCCCCAACGATGCCCAAGGTCCGGGTGCGCTAGAAGCCGGTGTCCCGGAATACATCGACCGCCAGATGAACACGCCGTACGCCGCCGGTGCACTTTGGTACATGCAAGGCCCGTTCAATGCCGACGCCGCTCCGGAAATGGGTTGGCAGAGCAAACTGGTGCCCAAAGAGATCTATCGACTCGGCATCGCCGCCACGGATCAGTGGGCAAAATCTCTCAACGGTAAAGTATTTGCTGAGCAAGACAGCGCTACCCGAGACGATTTGCTCAAGCAACTCGAAGCTGGCAAGCCGCAATTCGATGCGGTTCCGGCAAAGATTTTCTTCAATCTGCTGCTGCAAAACACCAAGGAAGGGTTCTTCTGCGACCCGATCCACGGTGGCAACAAAGGCATGGTCGGCTGGACCATGATCGGCTTCCCCGGCGCCCGCGCCGATTTCATGGATTGGGTGGAACGTAACGAGCAATACCCCTTCCCGGCAGTTTCGATTCGCGGCGAGAGGGCGTAAGCATGGCAACGGTAATGAAGAAGGTTGACGCAGTGATCGTGGGCTTCGGCTGGACCGGCGCGATCATGGCCAAGGAGCTGACCGAAGCGGGTCTCAACGTGCTGGCGCTGGAGCGCGGGCCGATGCAGGACACCTACCCGGACGGCAACTATCCGCAGGTGATCGACGAACTCACCTACAGCGTGCGCAAAAAACTCTTTCAGGACATCTCCAAGGAAACCGTCACCATTCGCCACAGCGTCAACGACATCGCCCTGCCGAACCGCCAGTTGGGCGCGTTTCTGCCGGGCAATGGTGTTGGCGGCGCCGGACTGCACTGGTCGGGCGTGCACTTCCGGGTCGATCCGATCGAGTTGCGCATGCGCAGCCACTACGAAGAGCGCTACGGCAAAAGCTTTATCCCCAAGGACATGACCATCCAGGACTTCGGCGTCAGCTATGAAGAACTAGAGCCGTTCTTCGATTTCGCCGAAAAAATCTTCGGCACCTCGGGCCAGGCCTGGACGGTGAAAGGCCAATTGGTCGGTCAGGGCAAGGGCGGCAACCCGTACGCGCCGGATCGCTCCAATCCGTTCCCGCTGGAAGCGCAGAAAAACACAGTCTCCGCACAGCTGTTCGGCAAAGCAGCGACTGAAGTCGGTTACAAGCCCTACAACTTGCCTTCGGCAAACACCTCGGGGCCTTACACCAACCCTTACGGCGCACAGATGGGCCCGTGCAACTTCTGCGGTTTCTGCAGTGGTTACGTTTGCTACATGTATTCCAAGGCCTCGCCGAACGTGAACATTCTGCCGGCGCTCAAGCCGCTGCCGAATTTCGAGCTGCGGCCTAACTCGCATGTGTTGCGGGTCAATCTCGACAGCAGCAAATCCAAAGCCACCGGCGTGACCTACATCGACGGTCAGGGCCGCGAGATCGAGCAACCGGCGGATCTGGTGATCCTCGGCGCGTTCCAGTTGCACAACGTGCGTCTGATGCTGCTGTCCGGGATCGGCAAGCCATACGACCCGATCAGCGGCGAAGGCGTGGTCGGGCGTAACTTCGCCTACCAGAACATGGCGACCATCAAGGCGTTCTTCGACAAGGACACCCACACCAACAACTTCATCGGCGCCGGCGGCAACGGCGTGGCGCTGGACGATTTCAACGCCGACAACTTCGACCACGGCCCGCACGGCTTCGTCGGTGGCTCGCCGATGTGGGTCAACCAGGCCGGCAGCCGGCCGATTGCCGGCACTTCGAACCCGCCGGGCACACCTGCGTGGGGCAGTGCCTGGAAACGCGCGACCGCCGATTACTACACCCACCAGGTGTCGATGGACGCCCACGGCGCGCATCAGTCCTACCGTGGCAACTACCTCGATCTCGATCCGGTGTACCGCGACGCCTACGGCTTGCCGCTGCTGCGGATGACCTTCGACTGGCAGGAAAACGACATAAAGATGAACCGCTTCATGGTCGAGAAAATGGGCAAGGTCGCCGAAGCGATGGGCCCGAAAGCCATCGCGGTGATCGGCAAGAAAGTCGGCGACCACTTCAATACGGCGTCGTACCAGACCACCCACCTCAATGGTGGCGCGATCATGGGCACCGATCCGAAGAAGAGCGCGCTGAACCGCTACTTGCAGAGCTGGGACGTGCACAACGTCTTCGTCCCGGGCGCCTCGGCCTTCCCGCAGGGCCTCGGTTACAACCCGACCGGGCTGGTTGCTGCGCTGACCTATTGGTCGGCGAAGGCGATCCGCGAGCAATACCTGAAAAACCCCGGCCCGCTGGTTCAGGCTTAAGGAGCGATGACCATGAAAAATCTCGTTATCGCGACTCTGGCGCTGCTCGGCAGTGCCGCAATCCATGCGGCTGAAGTTGATCAAAGTTTGATCAAACAGGGCGAATACCTTGCCCGCGCCGGTGACTGTGTGGCCTGCCACACTGCCAAGGGCGGCAAACCGTTCGCCGGTGGCCTGCCGATGGAAACCCCGATCGGCACGATTTACTCGACCAACATCACCCCGGACAAAACCGGCGTCGGTGAATACAGCTTCGAAGACTTCGATCAGGCCGTACGCCATGGCGTCGCCAAAAACGGCAGTACGTTGTACCCGGCGATGCCGTATCCGTCCTACGCGCGTGTCAGCGAAACCGACATGCAAGCGTTGTACGCGTACTTCATGCACGGCGTAGAACCGGTGGCGCAGGAAAACAAGGCCAGCGACATTCCGTGGCCGTTGAGCATGCGTTGGCCGTTGATGGGCTGGCGCTGGATGTTTGCGCCGAAGGTCGAGGACTACAAGGCAGTCGGTGACGACGCCGTCATCAGCCGTGGCGCGTATCTGGTCGAAGGCCTCGGCCATTGCGGTGCCTGCCATACGCCACGCGCGCTGACCATGCAGGAAAAATCCCTGAGTGCGGCTGACGGCACAACCTTTCTCGCCGGCAGTGCGCCGCTGGAAGGCTGGATCGCCAAGAGTCTGCGCGGCGATCACAAGGATGGCCTCGGCAGCTGGAACGAGGAACAACTGGTGCAGTTCCTCAAGACCGGGCGCAGCGACCGCAGCGCCGTGTTCGGCGGCATGAGCGACGTGGTCACCCACAGCATGCAATACATGACCGATGCCGACCTGACGGCGATTGCCCGCTACCTCAAATCACTGCCGGCCACTGATCCGAACGATCAACCGCATCAGTACGATGAAAAAGCCGCCAAAGCCTTGTGGAACGGTGACGACAGTCAGCGCGGAGCTGCGGTGTACATCGACAACTGCGCGGCGTGCCACCGCACCGATGGTCACGGCTACACCCGGGTGTTCCCGGCGCTGGCGGGCAATCCGGTGCTGCAATCGGCAGACCCGACTTCGTTGATTCACATCGTGCTCAGGGGCGGTACGTTGCCGGCGACGCACACGGCACCGTCGACGTTCACCATGCCGGGCTTTGCCTGGCGCCTGTCGGACCAGGAAGTGGCGGATGTGGTGAGTTTCATTCGTGGCAGTTGGGGCAACAAAGGCGCGCCAGTTGACGCTGAAGATGTAGCCAATCTACGCAAGAACGATATGCAAACGACTTCCGGGGATGATTTGGGGCAAGTCACTACGCATAACTGACGGATGTGATTGATACGCCGTTGGCACGGTTCGACTTTTCGTGCGGTGTCAGCGGCCGATCAACGCTTGGGCTGAAAGCCTTTAAACTGCGCAAATGCATCGGCCAGCTGCAGATAAAGCTTCTCGTCGTATTTGTCGATGTCGCCATCGCCGTCAGTATCGACGGCGTCTTCGGAGATCAGGTCATAACGACCATTGGCCTGCGACGACGAAGCAAAAAGCGAATAGTCGTAATCCATCATTTCGGTCGCGTCCTCGCTGTAGTGATAAAAAGCGATTTCCGGACTTGCATCCCGATCCATATCCGCGATTTCCAGCAGTATTCTGATAGCCATGGATGAAACCCTGCAGATTGATTGCGTGCTTGAGATTAGGTTTGGCGAGAATTCCGGTCTACTGTCAAAGCTGACAGGGTGTATGCCCAGCCAGTCCTTTACCGGCCACCTGCCATTTACCGTCTTTTCTTCTAAAACAATAAAGTCCTGCATGAGTCGTCATGCAGGACTTTATTTTCATTTGCTGTGAGACTCTTGAATTTTCAATTACGGATTAACGATACTTACATAAGCCCTGGCCAGTGCAATCAACTTCGCTTTGTCGTCGTTATCAATATCGCCATCACCGTCCACATCTTTCTTGTTGGTGCGAACAGTGAACGTTTTGCCACGGTCGCTGGATACCGCCACCACGTAGATCGAGTCGACCAGCGCCTCGGTAGGCAATTCCTGTTCGGCGTTCCAGCCCAGTTCCTTTCGTGCCAGTTGCATCGAAACAATGGTGTTGGGTTCCGATGCATTGGGTTGCATCATTTGCACAAAGACACCGCGCTGATTGAGGTAAGACATGAATTAAATCCTTTTAATTTAGTTATCGGACAAGTGCCACTCGGAGTAGCCAAGGCTATCTTTGATAACTTGTCGCGACAATCAAACATATGTATCTCGGGTTGTACTTCGGCTCTGCACCTATATATATACTTTGGAACTCAGCAAGTATCCCATCGCTGAACGGTACTGGATCACAGCGGGCTTGCTCATGTACTGTATGCATATACAGATCTGGAGCCTGCCCAATGATCAACCCTCTCCCCCAGCGCGGTCGCGGCACCGCCAGCAACCCGCACAACCGCTTCGCGCCGAACCGTTCGGTGGCCGAGGATGACGGCTGGTATCAGGAAGTGCCGCTGACCCAAGGCACCGAGGTGATGATCGAAACCGCGAAAACCATCATTACCCGCAATACCTCTCCGGATCTGCCCTTCGACCGCTCGATCAATCCCTACCGTGGCTGCGAGCATGGCTGCATCTATTGCTACGCACGGCCCAGCCACGCTTATTGGGACATGTCGCCAGGGCTGGACTTCGAAACCAGGCTGATCGCCAAGACCAACGCCGCCCAAGTGCTGGAGGAACAGCTCGGGAAAAAAGGCTATCAATGTGCGCCGATCAACCTGGGCTCCAACACCGATCCGTATCAGCCGATCGAGCGCGAACACAAAATCACCCGGCAGACCCTCGAAGTGCTTCTGCGCTATCGACATCCCGTGACCATCGTCACCAAAGGCTCGCTGATTCTGCGCGATCTCGACCTGCTGACCGAGTTGGCCGAGCAACGCCTGGTCGCGGTGATGATCAGCCTGACCACGCTCGATGACGAGCTCAAACGGATCCTCGAACCGCGCGCTGCTGCCCCCAAAGCGCGATTGCGCGCCATTCGGGTCATGCGCGAAGCAGGCATACCGGTCGGCGTGCTGTGTTCGCCGATGATTCCGATGATCAACGACAGCGAGATCGAAAACCTGCTTAACGAAGCCCACGCGGCCGGAGCACAAAGCGCTGCCTATATGATGCTGCGTCTGCCGCTGGAAGTGGCGCCGCTGTTCGAAGAATGGCTTCAGGCGCACTATCCGCAACGCGCCGCGCATGTGCTGAGCCTGATCCGCCAGAGCCGTGGCGGCGAGCTCTACGACAGCCGTTTCGGCGCACGCATGCGCGGCGAAGGGGTGTTCGCCGACCTGCTCGCGCAACGATTTGCCAAAGCCATCAAGCGTCTGGGCATCAATCACCGCGAAAGCTACAACCTCGATTGCACTGCCTTCTGTCCGCCGGGTCGCCAGATGTCGTTGATTTAGCGACAATTGGCCTATGGTTGAGGGGTTGGAATCTTCCGCCGAAATCACTCAGTCACGTTTTTTGTGACCTGGAACACACGTGCTAGAGCGTTTGATTCAGTTTGAGTTAAGTTTCGGCGGCTACCTTGTTCATCGAGTGACTGACGGGTCGGGATGACCCGGATGTTTTAAACAGCCACTGGCTTCATACCGGAATACATGGGAACGACTCCCCTAATCCGCCAAAGAGGATGAATCATGAGTGACAAGGATAAACAGCCGTTGGCTGCGTCGGCGCAAACCCCTGAAGCGGAATCCGCCGATGCAGCGCTGCGACAGATCGTAGACGGCTTTTTGCATTTTCATCATGAGGTCTTTCCCCAGCAGGAAGAACTCTTCAAGAAACTCGCCACGGCCCAGGCGCCAAAGGCGATGTTCATCACCTGCGCCGACTCGCGCATCGTCCCTGAGCTGATCACCCAGAGCTCGCCGGGCGATCTGTTCGTGACCCGTAACGTCGGCAACGTTGTCCCGCCTTACGGCCAGATGAACGGCGGCGTTTCCACCGCGATCGAATACGCGGTGCTGGCGCTGGGCGTGCAGCACATCATCATCTGCGGCCACTCCGATTGCGGCGCCATGCGTGCGGTGCTCAATCCGGACAGCCTGGAAAAGATGCCGACAGTCAAAGCCTGGCTGCGCCACGCTGAAGTCGCGAAAACCATGGTGCACGATAACTGTCACTGCGCCGACGAAAAAGAAAGCATGCCGATCCTCACCGAGGAAAACGTCATCGCCCAATTGCAGCACTTGCGTACCCATCCTTCGGTAGCCTCGCGCATGGCGAACGGTCATCTGTTCATCCATGGCTGGGTCTACAACATCGAAACCAGCGAAATAAAAGCTTACGACGCGGATCAGGGACGTTTCCTGCCGCTCGATGGTAGCCATCCGATTCCGGTGGCGACGCCCAAAGCGCGCTTCTAAATCTTCCTAAACATCTGTGTGGTTTGACGCCGGCCGCTGTTTCAGCGGTTCGGCGAAGCCATGCCTGAAGAAAACTTCGGGAGAATCGCCATGCGTGCGGCTCAATTGAAAGCGGTGTTGCCACGGGAGTTGCTCGCTTCAGTGGTTGTGTTTCTGGTCGCGTTGCCGCTGTGCATGGGTATCGCGATTGCTTCAGGGTTGCCACCGGCCAAAGGTCTGATCACCGGGATCATCGGCGGTCTGGTGGTTGGCTGGCTGGCGGGTTCGCCGTTGCAGGTCAGCGGGCCGGCGGCGGGTCTGGCGGTGTTGGTGTTTGAACTGGTGCGCCAGCACGGTATTGAAATGCTGGGGCCGATTCTGCTGCTCGCCGGTTTCCTGCAACTGGTGGCCGGGCGCTTGAAACTCGGTTGCTGGTTTCGGGTCACGGCGCCAGCGGTGGTTTACGGGATGCTGGCGGGGATTGGCGTATTGATCGTGCTGTCGCAGGTGCATGTGATGCTCGATGCGTCACCGAAGCCTTCTGGCCTGGATAACCTTACGGCGTTCCCGGCGGCAGTGGCGCAGGCCTTGCCGTCGTTCGGCTGGCAGGCCGGACTCCTCGGTCTGTCGACGATTGCGGTGATGTGGCTATGGGAAAAATTTCGCCCGCATTCGCTACGTTTCGTGCCCGGTGCATTGCTCGGCGTGGGTCTGGCGACAGCTGCCAGTCTGCTGCTGGCGTTGCAGGTCAAACGTGTTGAAGTACCGGCGAATCTGGCCGAAGCCATTGATTGGCTGAAACCGGCGGACCTGCTCAGCCTGGCCGATCCTACGCTGCTGATCGCCGCGTTCGCCGTGGCGTTTATCGCCAGCGCCGAAACCCTGTTGTCCGCCGCTGCGGTGGATCGTATGCACAGCGGCGTGCGTTCGGACTTCGACCGTGAGCTGTCGGCGCAAGGTGTCGGCAACATGCTCTGCGGTCTGCTCGGGGCACTGCCGATGACCGGGGTGATTGTGCGCAGTTCGGCCAACGTCCAGGCCGGCGCGACCACGCGTTACTCGACGATCTTCCATGGTCTGTGGCTGCTGGCGTTCGTGCTGTTGCTGTCGAGTGTGCTGCAAAGCATTCCGGTGGCGAGTCTGGCGGGTGTGCTGGTGTACACCGGGTTCAAACTGGTCGATCTCAAAGCGTTTCGAGGTCTGGGTCGTTATGGGCGGATGCCGATGTTCACCTATGCGGCGACGGCGCTGGCGATCATCTTCACTGACCTGTTGACCGGGGTGTTGATCGGTTTCGGTCTGACGATGTTGAAACTGGCGTTCAAGGCTTCGCGATTGAAGATCAGCCTGATCGATCTGCCGCAGGACGGCGAGATGGAGTTGCGTCTGGTCGGCGCGGCGACATTCCTCAAAGTGCCGGCGTTGACGCAGGTGCTGGGCAGTATTCCGCACGGCACCACGGTGCATGTGCCGCTCAATAACCTGAGCTACATCGACCATTCGTGTCTGGAGTTGCTGGAGGAGTGGGGCCGGGCGAATGCGGCGAAGGGCTCGAAGCTGTTGATTGAGTCGCGCGGGTTGAAGCGCAGGCTTGAGGGACGGATTCGAACCACCACCGGTATCGGTGCGGCCGGCTAAAAAGGCCATGTTGCGATAAACCTTGTGGGAGCGAGCCGGCTCGCGAAAGCGATGTATCAGCCAACAGAGATGTTGAATGATCGACCGCATTCGCGAGCAGGCTCGCTCCCACATTGGATCTATGGCGTATGAGGATTACGCGGCAGGCTGGTCCAGTTCCAGGCCTACACCCAGTCGGCGGCCCATGCACGGCCAGCGTTTCCACGCGGCGCCGGTGTCCGGGCTGCTGAGTTTGCCGCGGTAGGCTTCTACCGATTCCAGGGCAAAACTCTCGTCGTTGAGCATCTCGTCGATGGCGTGATGCACCGCTTCGTCCAGTTGGTTGGCAAATTCCTCACCGATCAATTGGTGAGCAATCAAGTTAGCGACCGTCATGTCCAAGGGGATCAGTGGCTGGCCGAAATGCTTGATGTACAGGTCGTTGACCTCTTCGACAAAACGGTGCGCCAGATAGGCTTCGTCGAGCAGGCTGTCCAGGCCAACGTGCCCGGCCATGATGGCTGGCGGCTGGAGGAAATACTGCTCGGCGATTTTCAGCACCGGTTTGATCTGCGATTCGATTCCCGCTTCCCTGGCAACTTCATTGGCTGCATCCAGCAGGTCTGGCACTTCATCAATGTAGGCGGCGACAAAACGCGTCAGCACACCGTTGGCGTCGGCTTCCGGCAATTGGATCGCCGGGTGTAAATGAGGCAGCTTGCTTTCTAGCTGACGGGTCAGCAGGCCGGTTTCTTTTTCGTGTTGTTGGGCTTTTTGGATCTGCTCGCGCAATGCGGCGGTGTTCATGAAAACTCCAGGAAACAAGGCAATGAAATAGGGAAGACATAACTTAGCTGGCTTACGAAAAATGCTAAGACGCATTTGTCATAATTATTTCATCCTTGATGCACCTGCGTTATATCGGTTTGCCACCACTCGTCTGCATCCTTCTCCATTCGTGCCCTTGAACGCAAGTGCCAGCTGTTTCAGTTCATTTACGTGCGCACATTGCAATTTCCCGTCGCTGTCTATACTCGCCATTGAATGGAGTTAGCTGATGACGCCCGACTGCACCCGCAGCAAGGCCCGGCGATTCAAGTTCGTAGTCTGATGCAGCCGCTCCCTTGCCGCAGGCGAAAGCCGGCGGGATAACAAGAACGATAAGGGGAACCCGCAATGATGCGACATCCACACGTCTGGATGGGCCTCCTGTTGTGGTCGATTTTCAGTCCGGCACACGCTGCCTGGACTGTAAATATGGCGCCTGGAGCGACTGAAATCAGTCACGCAGTATTCGACCTGCACATGACCATTTTCTGGATCTGTGTGGTGATCGGGATCATCGTCTTCGGCGCCATGTTCTGGTCGATGATGGTGCACCGCCGTTCTACCGGGCAGGTCGCCGCAAAATTCCACGAAAGCACTACCGTCGAAATTCTCTGGACCGTCGTACCGTTCCTGATTCTGGTGGCGATGGCCGTACCGGCGACCGCCACCCTGATCAAGATGTACGACACCAGTGAGCCGGATATCGATATCCAGATCACCGGTTATCAGTGGAAGTGGCACTACAAATACCTGGGCCAGGACGTCGAGTTTTTCAGCAACCTGGCCACTCCCGCCGAACAGATCCACAACAAGGAAACCAAGGGCGAGCATTACTTGCTCGAGGTCGACAAGCCGTTGGTGCTGCCGACCGGCGCCAAAGTGCGCTTCCTCGTGACTTCCGCCGACGTCATTCACTCCTGGTGGGTGCCGGCCTTCGCGGTGAAACGCGATGCGATCCCGGGATTCGTCAACGAGGCGTGGACGCGCATCGACAAGCCCGGCATCTACCGTGGCCAGTGCGCCGAATTGTGCGGCAAGGATCACGGCTTCATGCCGATCGTGGTCGAGGTCAAAGAGAAGGCCGACTACGACAAATGGCTCGCCGACCGCAAAGCCGAGGCTGCGCAGCTCAAAGAGCTGACCAGCAAGGAATGGACCCTCGACGAACTCAAGGAACGCGGCGACAAGATCTATCACACCACCTGCGTCGCCTGTCACCAGGCCGAAGGTCAGGGCCTGCCGCCGATGTTCCCGGCGCTCAAAGGCTCGAAAATCGCCACCGGACCGAAAGAAGGCCACTTGAGCATTGTCTTCCACGGCAAGCCCGGCACCGCCATGGCGGCGTTCGGCAAGCAGTTGTCGGAAGTCGATATCGCAGCGGTCGTGACCTACGAACGTAACGCCTGGGGCAACAACAAGGGCGACATGGTCACGCCAAAAGAAGTGCTGGAGCTGAAACAGGCGGAAAGCAAATGAGCCGGTCTATCGCGTACCTCGTGAACCGGTCGGGGCAGAGCGCCCCGGCCTGCCTCATCCACTCACGTAAAGGAGACCGGCCATGAGCGCTGTCATTGATGACCACGGTCATGCCGACCACGCCCACGGCCCCGCCAAAGGCCTGATGCGCTGGGTGCTGACCACCAACCACAAGGACATCGGCACGCTGTACCTGTGGTTTGCGTTCTCCATGTTTCTGCTCGGCGGCACGTTCGCGATGGTGATTCGCGCCGAACTGTTCCAGCCCGGCTTGCAGATCGTCGAGCCGGCGTTCTTCAACCAGATGACCACCATGCACGGTCTGGTGATGGTCTTCGGTGCGGTGATGCCGGCGTTTGTCGGCCTCGCCAACTGGATGATCCCGTTGATGATCGGCGCGCCGGACATGGCCTTGCCCCGGATGAACAACTTCAGCTTCTGGCTGTTGCCGGCGGCGTTCCTGATCTTGGTGTCGACGCTATTCACCCCCGGCGGCGGGCCGAACTTCGGCTGGACGTTCTATGCGCCGCTGTCGACGACGTATGCACCGGAAAGCGTGACCTTCTTCATCTTCGCCATCCACTTGATGGGCATCAGTTCGATCATGGGCGCGATCAACGTGATCGCCACCATCCTCAATCTGCGCGCACCCGGCATGACGCTGATGAAAATGCCGCTGTTCGTCTGGACCTGGCTGATCACCGCGTTCCTGCTGATCGCGGTGATGCCGGTGCTGGCCGGGTGCGTGACGATGATGCTGATGGACATCCACTTCGGCACCAGCTTCTTCAGCGCTGCCGGTGGCGGTGACCCGGTGCTGTTCCAGCATGTGTTCTGGTTCTTCGGCCATCCCGAGGTGTACATCATGATCCTGCCGGCCTTCGGCGCCGTCAGCTCGATCATCCCGACCTTCTCGCGCAAGCCGCTGTTCGGCTACACCTCGATGGTCTACGCGACGGCGAGCATCGCCTTCCTGTCGTTCATTGTCTGGGCGCACCACATGTTCGTGGTCGGCATTCCGCTGGTGGGCGAGCTGTTCTTCATGTACGCCACGCTGTTGATCGCGGTGCCGACCGGGGTGAAGGTGTTCAACTGGGCCAGCACCATGTGGCAAGGCTCGCTGACCTTCGAAACGCCGATGCTGTTTGCCGTGGCGTTCGTGATCCTGTTCTCCATCGGCGGTTTCTCCGGGTTGATGCTGGCCATCGCGCCGGCGGACTTCCAGTATCAGGACACCTACTTTGTGGTCGCGCACTTCCATTACGTGCTGGTGCCGGGGGCGATCTTCGGGATCTTCGCCTCGACCTACTACTGGCTGCCGAAATGGACCGGCCACATGTACGACGAAACCCTCGGCAAGCTGCATTTCTGGCTGTCGTTCGTCGGCATGAACCTGACCTTTTTCCCGATGCACTTCGTCGGTCTTGCGGGAATGCCGCGGCGGATTCCGGACTACAACCTGCAATTCGCCGACTTCAACATGGTCTCGTCGATTGGCGCGTTCATGTTCGGTGCGACGCAGATTTTCTTCCTGTTCATCGTCATCAAGACCATTCGCGGCGGCCCGCCAGCACCGGCCAAACCGTGGGATGGTGCTGAAGGTCTGGAGTGGAGCGTGCCGTCCCCGGCGCCGTATCACACCTTCACCACACCGCCGGAAGTGAAATGAAACGCTTGGCTTTTGTAGGAGTGAGCCTGCTCGCGATGGCGGTGTGTCGGGCACACCGCGGTGCACCCATCGCGAGCAGGCTCACTCCTACAGGGTTTGGTGGGGAGGCATGAACCATGGCTGATTCGATCTCGATGAAAAAACTCGTCACCCGCCTGCTCGGCGTGGTGGTGGCGATGTTTGTCTTCGGTTTTGCCTTGGTGCCGATCTACGACGTGATGTGCAAAGCCTTCGGCATCAACGGCAAGACCGCCGGGCAGTACGAGGGTGAGCAGGTGGTCGACACTTCGCGCCAGGTGCGTGTGCAGTTTCTGTCGACCAACAACGTCGACATGCCGTGGGACTTTTACCCCAAGCATGACGAACTCACCGCCAACCCCGGCGCGGTCAACGAGATGATCTTCATCGCGCGCAACCCCACCGACAAACCGATGAGTGCGCAAGCCGTGCCGAGCATCGCGCCGAGCAACGCCGCGGCATACTTCCACAAGACCGAATGCTTTTGCTTTACCCAGCAGGTGCTGCAGCCCGGTCAACAGATCGAGATGCCGGTTCGCTTCATTGTTGACCGCGACATGCCCAAGGATGTGAAGCACCTGACGCTGTCCTACACGCTGTTCGATATCACCGCCCGACATCCGCCGGTGGCTGTAAACACTGGCGGTTGAGCGTGCCCGATAAGGAGAACAATAAATGGCAACTCATGAGCATTATTACGTTCCGCCGCAAAGCAAATGGCCGATCATCGCGACATTCGGCATGGCCATCACCGTGTACGGCCTCGCCACCTGGTTCAACGATCTGAAGGCAGCGCGCCCGGAATCCCACGGCCCGTACATCTTTTTCGTCGGTGGCCTGTTGCTGGCGTACATGCTGTTCGGCTGGTTCGGGGCGGTGATCAAGGAAAGCCGCGCGGGGCTTTATAGCCCGCAACTCGATCGCTCGTTCCGCTGGGGCATGAGTTGGTTCATCTTCTCCGAAGTGATGTTCTTCGTCGCCTTCTTCGGTGCGCTGTTTTACGTGCGGCACGTCTCCGGACCGGCGCTCGGCGGTGAGGGCACCAAAGGCATCGCGCACATGCTCTGGCCGAACTTCCAGTTCACCTGGCCGTTGCTGCACACGCCGGATCCGAAACTGTTCCCGCCGCCAAAAGAAGTCATCAGCCCGTGGGGCCTGCCGCTGATCAACACAATTCTGCTGGTCAGCTCCAGCGTGACCATCACCATCGCCCACCATGCGCTGAAAAAGGGCCATCGCGGCGCACTGAAAATCTGGCTGGCGATCACCGTGCTGCTGGGCTGCGCGTTTCTCGGCTTCCAGGCTGAGGAATACATGCACGCCTACCACGAACTGGGCCTGACCCTCGGTTCCGGTATTTATGGCGCGACGTTCTTCATGCTCACCGGTTTCCACGGCGCCCACGTGACCATCGGCACGATCATTCTGTTTGTGATGCTGATGCGCATCATGAAGGGCCACTTCGACAACGAGCACCAGTTCGGCTTCGAAGCGGCGAGCTGGTATTGGCACTTCGTCGACGTGGTCTGGATCGGTCTGTTTATCTTCGTCTACGTACTCTGAGGATCACCACTACCAAGGCGCATGCGACACCAATTGGCCGCTGTAAAAGCCCCAGGCGATCAAGCCGACGGTGGCGGCGGCCAATGCCACCCGAACACTCAAGGCGATGACCAGGCGATTCGAGCTGCTGTCGTCCTTGACCAGGAAAAACAGGCCGCTGAACAGGCTGATCACCGTGGCAATCAGCATCAGGACGATGGCTGTTTTGAGCATGGGAAGAACTCCGGGGGACAGGCGATGCAGTTGAGTATAGCGATCGCAACGACTGACTTTGTGGCGCAGCCATGAAGCGCTTTCGCCCGGGCGTGATACCGACCGTGGTGGTGGCGTTGTTGCTGCCGTTGCTGGTTTCGCTAGGCTTCTGGCAATTGAGCCGGGGTGCCGAGAAAACCGCTCTGCTCACCAGCTACGCCGAACGCCGCGCGGCCGAACCGATGGCCAGCAGCGAACTGCTCAATAGCGCTGATCCGGCTTATCGCCGCGTGCATCTGCACGGCCAGTTCGATGCCGCGCACAGCTTGCTGCTGGATAACCGTCAGCGTAACGGCAAGGTCGGTGTCGAGCTGCTGCAACCGTTTCAGGATCAACGCACAGGCCTGTGGCTGCTGGTTAATCGCGGCTGGCTGCCGTGGCCGGACCGCCGCGTGCCGCCGCAATTCACCACGCCTTCCGAAGCCTTGAATGTCGATGCCTGGGTCTACGTCGCCCCCGGCGCCACTTTTCAACTTCATGCCGATCCGGTCAGCAACACCTGGCCGCAAACCATCACTGCCGTCGAACCCGCCAAGCTGTGGAAAACCCTTGAGCGCGACGGCTTTACCTACGAGTTACGCGCCGAACCCGGCCCGGCCAGCTACGAGGCCGATTGGCCGGTGGTCGCCATGGGCCCGGAAAAACACCTCGGTTACGCCGTGCAGTGGTTCGCCATGGCCACCGCCCTGCTCGGCCTCTACGTCTATTTGGGCTTGCACAACGCAAAGGAGAAACACCATGGGAACGGCCATGAATCCACCCAGCATGTCTGAGGCGAAACCTGCCGCCACCCGTCGTCGCGGGCGCATTCAGTTGCTGCTGATATTGCTCGGCGTGATCGGCCCGATGGTGCTCGCCACCGGCATGTACAAATTGCAGTTCTGGGTGCCGGAGGGTCGCAGCTATCACGGCGAACTGATCGGCAACGGCCAGACCCGCGCCGACCTCGGCGTGCAGGCCGACGAGGAGCGCTGGCAGATGCTGGTCACCGCGCCGAAGGATTGCGCGGTGGATTGCCAGCAACTGGTGTATCTGGCGCGGCAGATCCAGATCGGCCTCGGTCGCGATGCCGGCCGCGCCAGCCACGCTCTCGCCATGGCGCAACCAGTGAGCGCCGATTACGAGGCCAAGCTCAACCGCGAATATCCACAGCTGCAACGCTATCCGCTGGACGCTACATCGTTCAGTAAAACCACGGGCGACAAAGCCACGCCGCAGCTGTGGATCATCGACCCCCACGGCAATCTCGTACTGCGTTACGAGCCGAATGTGAAAGGCAAGGATCTGCTCAACGACCTGCGTCACCTGCTGAAACTGTCGAACATCGGATAAGGGCATCGTCATGGCCAAACCTGGATTTCGCCTCGCGCTGTTTGCCACCCTGCTGGCGCTGATTGTGGTGCTGCTCGGCGCCTATACGCGCCTGACCCACGCCGGCCTCGGCTGTCCGGACTGGCCGGGCTGCTACGGTTTTATCAGCGTGCCGAAAAGCGAAGCGCAACTGGCCCATGCCGAACTGCATTACCCCGACTCGCCAGTGGTGGCGCACAAGGGCTGGAACGAGATGATCCACCGCTACTTCGCCGGCACCCTCGGCCTGCTCATTTCGATTCTTGCCGGACGCGCGTGGGTTAACCGTCGTCATCCGGGGCTGCCGTTGAAGCTGCCGTTGTTTCTGCTCGCGGTGGTGTTCGCGCAAGCGGCGTTCGGCATGTGGACGGTGACGCTCAAGCTCTGGCCGCAAGTGGTCACCGGGCATTTGCTCGGCGGTTTTGCGACGTTGAGTTTGCTGTTTTTGCTGACCTTGCGACTGTCCGGCGTGCTGCCGGCACTGACCGTGCCCAAGCGTTTGCAGTATTGGGCGACAGCGGGATTGTTGTTGGTGATTGGCCAGATCGCGCTGGGTGGCTGGGTCAGTTCCAACTACGCGGCGGTGGCCTGCATCGATTTCCCGACCTGCCACGGGCAATGGCTGCCACCGGCAGATTTCGCCAATGGCTTTCACCTGACTCAACACATCGGCCCGAATTATCTCGGCGGACAACTCGACAGCGATGCACGCACGGCGATTCACCTGACTCATCGTATCGGCGCGCTGCTGGTGACGCTGGTGCTGCTCGGCCTCGCCTGGCAATTGAAAGTGGTTGGCATGACGCGGTTGGCCGGTCTTGTGTTGATCGCCCTCGCAGCGCAGATCACCCTCGGCATCAGCAACGTGCTGTTCCACCTGCCGCTGCCGGTGGCGGTCGCGCATAACGCTGGCGGCGCGGCGCTGTTGCTGACCATGGTGCTGGTCAATTACCACGCGCGCACCAGCCTGGTCCGGGTCAAACAACCGGTGCTCGCGCGCTGGCGCCTGAGCCCGCGCAAACACGCGGCCGCGCCCATCACCATAAAAGGAGAAACGCCGTGGCGATTCTGATTGGCGAGCGCCCGCATCAGGCGATCTGGCGTGATTATCTGGAGCTGACCAAACCGAAAGTCGTGGTGCTGATGCTGATCACCTCGCTGGTTGGCATGTTCCTCGCGACCCGTGCCGGGGTGCCGTGGACGGTGCTGGTGTTCGGCAATCTGGGGATTGCCCTGTGTGCCGGTGGTGCGGCGGCGGTCAACCATGTGGTGGATCGGCGCATCGATGCGGTGATGGCGCGTACGCATAAACGGCCGCTAGCCGAGGGCCGGGTTTCACCGGCGGCGGCACTGACGTTTGCCTTGGTGCTGGCGTTGCTCGGTCAGGCGTTGTTGCTGACTTTCACCAATCCGCTGACCGCTTGGCTGACCTTGGCTTCGCTTCTTGGTTATGCAGTGATTTACACCGGTTTCCTCAAACGCGCGACGCCGCAGAACATCGTCATCGGTGGCCTCGCCGGTGCTGCCCCGCCATTACTGGGCTGGACCGCAGCCACCGGCCACGTCAGCGCCGAACCGTTGTTGCTGGTGCTGATCATCTTCGCCTGGACCCCACCGCACTTCTGGGCGCTGGCGATTCATCGCAAGGAGGAATACGCCAAGGCCGACATCCCGATGCTGCCAGTCACCCACGGCGAGCACTACACCAAGGTGCACATTCTGCTGTACACGTTTGCGCTGCTGGCGGTGAGTCTGCTGCCTTACGTGATTCACATGAGCGGCATGCTCTACCTGATTTGCGCGCTCTGCTTGGGCGCGAGGTTTCTGCAATGGGCCGTGGTGCTGTACCGTGGCACTCGGCCGCACGCGGCGATCAACACCTTCAAGTACTCTATTTGGTACTTGTTCCTGTTGTTCATCGCCCTGCTCGTAGACCACTACTTACTGTTGAACCTATGACTCGAACCCAGAAAACCGTCTTCATCCTCGTCGCCGTGATCGCGCTGATCCTGGGACTTACCGTCAACAAAGTGCTGAGCGGCAAGGGCCAGGGCGACCCGACTGCGCTGATCGACGCCGGCATTATCCTGCTGCCGCAGAGCCGCAATCTGCCGGACGTGACGATGACCGATCAGGACGGTAAACCGGTGGCGATCAACGAGTTGAAAGGCAAGTGGAGCCTGCTGTTCTTCGGCTACACCTTCTGCCCGGACATCTGCCCGACAACGTTGGCGCAGCTGCGGCAGATCAAGAGTGAACTGCCGAAAGACGCTGTGGACAAGTTGCAGATCGTGCTGGTCAGCGTTGACCCGAACCGCGATAACCCCAAGCAGTTGAAGCAGTACCTGGGCTATTTTGATCCGCAGTTCATTGGCCTGACACCGACTTCGATTGAAGAGCTGCAGAAGGTGGCGAACGCGGTGAGTATTCCTTTTATTCCGGCGGATACGAGCAAGCCGAATTACACCGTTGACCATAGCGGCAATCTGGCGGTGATCGGGCCGGACGGGACGCAGCGGGGGTTTATCCGAGCGCCGCTGAACAATGCCAAACTGGTTGCGCAACTGCCGGTCATGCTTAACCGCAAGTAATCGCCTAAAGGCAAAAGCCCCTCACCCTAGCCCTCTCCCAGAGGGAGAGGGGACTGATTGGGGGATGCTGACGAAATACGCCGACCTGTAAGCGCTGTGCTGAATCCATAATCGCCAAGATCGTTCAGATCGATGTGCAGTGCCGAACCCATAATCGACTGGATCTTTCAGGTCGATGTAGAACGCAAGACACCTCGGTCGGCCCCCTCTCCCTCTGGGAGAGGGCTGGGGTGAGGGGAAGCTTCACAGCAGGTCCAAAGCCAAACACCAGAGACAAAAAAAGGGGACGCACATGGCGTCCCCTTTTTCGTTGCAACAACCCAATCAGAACGCCGGCAATACTGCGCCTTTGTACTTCTCGGTAATGAATTTCTTCACTTCCGGGCTGTGCAGCGCAGCAGCGAGTTTCTGCATCGCGTCGCTGTCTTTGTTGTCCGCGCGGGACACGAGGATGTTCACGTACGGCGAGTCGTTGCCTTCGATTACCAGCGCATCCTTGGACGGATCGAGCTTGGCTTCCAGCGCGTAGTTGGTGTTGATCAGCGCCAGATCGACCTGGGTGAGCACGCGCGGGATGGTCGCGGCTTCCAGTTCACGGATTTTCAGGTCTTTCGGGTTTGTCGCGATGTCTTTGACGGTCGACAGGATGTTGGTCGGATCCTTCAGAGTGATCACGCCCGCCTTGGCCAGCAGCAACAGGGCACGGCCGCCGTTGGTGGCGTCGTTCGGAATCACCACGTTGGCACCGCTTGGCAGATCCTTCAGATCCTTGAGCTTGCTCGAGTAGGCGCCCAGCGGCTCCAGGTGCACACCGGTCACGGCAACCAGACTAGTGCCCTTGGCCTTGTTGAACTCATCGAGGTACGGCTGGTGCTGGAAGAAGTTGGCGTCCAGACGCTTTTCCGCGACCTGTACGTTCGGCTGAATGTAGTCGGTGAAGACCTTGACCTTCAGCTCCACGCCTTCTTTGGCCAACGCCGGCTTCACGAACTCAAGGATTTCCGCGTGCGGCACCGGGGTGGCGGCAACGGTCAGGGTTTCGGCGTGGGCCGAGAATGCTGCAACGGCAGCGAAAGCAGCGATCAGTTTTTTCATTCAGCTAACTCCTTATGAGGCGCCCGTCTGGCGCCTGCCAGCGAATGGCCGGCTCATCTCTTGATTACAAAACCGGTTATTTGCGCGAGAAATGCACAACCAGTCGATCACCGACCATCTGCAGCACTTGCACCAGAATCAACAGCAACACCACGGTGACGATCATCACGTCAGTCTGGAAACGCTGGTAACCGAAACGGATCGCCAGGTCACCCAGACCACCGGCGCCGACCACACCGGCCATCGCCGTGTAGGACACCAGTGTAATCGCCGTCACCGTAATCGCCGCGAAGATGCCCGGGCGGGCTTCCGGCAGCAAAGCGTTCATGATGATCTGCCGCGTGGTCGCGCCCATCGACTGGGTCGCTTCGATGATGCCGCGATCGACTTCACGCAGCGCGGTTTCCACCAGACGCGCGAAGAACGGTGTCGCACCGACTACCAATGGCGGAATCGCACCGGCCACGCCCAGCGACGTGCCGGTGATCAGCACGGTGAACGGGATCATCACGATCAACAGAATGATGAACGGCAGCGAACGCAGGATGTTCACCGCCAGCGACATGAATGCGTAGAGGCCACGGTTTTCCAGCAATTGACGCGGGCTGCACAGAAACAGCAACACGCCCAGCGGTAGGCCGAGTAATACGGTGAACAGCAGCGAACCACCGAGCATCAGCATCGTATCGCCGGTTGCCAGCCAGATTTCGTACCAGTCGATATTGGTGAAGAAACTGATCAGGTCTTCCATTAGCGCAATACCTCCATGTGAACGTCAGCGGCGGTGAAGCGGGCGAAGGCCGCTTCCATGTCGCCACCGGTGACGGCGAGGGTCAATTGCCCGTACGGAATGTCTTTGATGCGGTCGATGCGACCAGCGAGGATGCTGTAGTCGACGCCGGTTTCCCGGGCGACGGTACCGAGCAGCGGCGCGTAGGTCGCTTCGCCCTGGAAGGTCAGACGCACGATGCGACCCGGCACGTGAGCGAAGTCATCACGCTGTTCGCTTTCGTCGATCTGCTCGCTTTCCTGCACAAAACGCTTGGTGGTCGGGTGTTTTGGATGCAGGAACACATCGGCGACCGAACCTTGCTCGACGATCACACCAGCGTCCATTACGGCCACTTGATCGCAAACGCGACGGATCACATCCATCTCGTGGGTGATCAGGACGATGGTCAGTTTCAGTTCGCGGTTGATCTCGGCCAGCAATTGCAGGACCGAAGCGGTGGTCTGCGGGTCGAGGGCACTGGTGGCCTCGTCGCACAGCAGAATCTTCGGCTTGGTTGCCGGGGCGCGGGCGATGCCGACGCGCTGCTTCTGGCCACCGGACAATTGCGCCGGGTACTTCTTGGCGTGGTCGGACAGACCGACCCGCGCCAGCAATTCGGCAACACGCTTGTCAATCTCGCCGCCCGACAGTTCGCCGGCCAGGGTCAGCGGCAACGCAACGTTGTCGGCCACGGTCTTGGAGGCAAGCAGGTTGAAGTGCTGAAAGATCATCCCGACTTGCTGACGGAAATGGCGCAGGCCGTTGGCGTCCAGTGCGGTGACTTCTTCGCCGTCGACGATGATCTTGCCGCCACTGGAGTCTTCCAGGCGATTGATCAGGCGCAGCAGGGTACTTTTGCCCGCGCCGGAATGGCCGATCAGGCCGAACACCTGCCCGTTCTCGATGGAGAGACTGGTCGGATGCAGCGCGGGAATGTCCTTACCGGCGACGCGGTAAGTCTTGTGGACGTTTTGAAACTCGATCACGTAGCGAACCTTGTGGGGCGCGTTAGAAAAGGATCAGCGGTTAGCCGGGCGCGCATTTTAGCCTGTCCGTATAGAGGTTCTTAGCATTTATTTCGCAATTAACCTTCGATTTGGCAATAACAAGATCAAAGGTCATAAAAAAGGAACGTCCAAAGCAGCCCATCAGTCACTAAGTAAGCGACTTGAAAACCCTGGGTGCCGTGCCCGGGAACCACTCAAGAGTCCCCGGCCAGCATCGGGGTCAACCGAGGAGTTTACGACTGATGAGCAAGAAGCCTACGACCGATAAAAGCCAGATGGCCGGAACCGATGCCCCGGATCGCGCCAACACCAACGCCAAACTCGACAGCCTGGAGAAATTCCGCTCCGACGCCACCGGCCGGGCCCTGCGCACCAACCAAGGTGTGAAGATCGCTGACAACCAGAACACCCTCAAGGCCGGCCCGCGTGGGCCGTCGCTGCTTGAAGATTTCATCATGCGGGAAAAGATCACGCATTTTGACCATGAGCGGATCCCGGAACGCATCGTCCACGCACGCGGCACCGGGGCGCATGGTTTCTTTCAGGCCTACGAGAACCATTCGACGCTGACCAAGGCCGGGTTCCTACAGGATCCGGGGAAAAAGACCCCGGTGTTCGTGCGCTTTTCCACGGTTCAGGGCCCACGCGGTTCCGGCGACACCGTGCGTGACGTACGCGGTTTCGCGGTGAAGTTCTTTACCGATGAAGGCAACTTCGACCTGGTCGGCAACAACATGCCGGTGTTTTTCATTCAGGACGCGATCAAGTTTCCCGACTTCGTCCACGCGGTGAAACCCGAGCCGCACAACGAAATCCCTACCGGCGGCTCGGCTCACGACACCTTCTGGGACTTCGTTTCGCTGGTCCCGGAATCGGCGCACATGGTCATCTGGGCGATGTCCGACCGGGCGATCCCGAAAAGCCTGCGCAGCATGCAGGGCTTCGGCGTGCACACGTTCCGCCTGATCAATGCCGAGGGCAAATCGCGCTTCGTCAAATTCCACTGGCGCCCTACCGCCGGCACTTGTTCGCTGGTGTGGGACGAGGCGCAGAAGCTTGCCGGTAAGGACACTGACTACCACCGTCGCGATCTGTGGGAAGCGATCGAGATGGGCGATTACCCGGAATGGGAACTCGGCGTACAGATCATCGAGGAGGAAAACGAGCACGACTTCGATTTCGACATCCTCGACCCGACCAAGCTGATCCCCGAAGAAATCGTGCCGATCACGCCGCTCGGCAAAATGACCCTGAACCGCAACCCCGACAACTTCTTTGCCGAGACCGAGCAGGTCGCGTTCTGCCCCGGCCACATCGTGCCCGGCATCGACTTCTCCAATGACCCGCTGCTGCAAGGTCGGCTGTTTTCCTACACCGACACGCAAATCAGCCGACTCGGCGGGCCGAACTTTCATGAGTTGCCGATCAACCGGCCGGTGGCACCGTTCCACAATGGCCAGCGTGATGCGCAGCACCGCACGGTGATCGACAAGGGTCGCGCCTCGTATGAGCCGAACTCGATTGATGGCGGCTGGCCGAAAGAAACCCCGCCGGCCGCACAGGACGGTGGCTTCGAGAGCTATCCGGAACGCATCGACGCGAACAAGATCCGCCAGCGCAGTGAGTCGTTCAGCGATCACTTCTCCCAGGCGACGTTGTTCTTCAACAGCATGAGCGATCACGAGAAGGAGCACATCATTGCCGCTTACAGCTTCGAGCTGGGCAAGGTTGAGCGTGAGTTCATCCGCGCGCGGGAGGTGAACGAGATTCTCGCCAACATCGATCTGGAACTCGCCAAGCGTGTCGCGGCTAATCTGGGTCTGCCGGCGCCGAGCAAAGGTACGGTCGAAGTGCGCAAGGTTGCCTTCGATCACTCGCCGTCATTGAGTCAGGCTAATTTGCTGCCAGAAAACATCAAAACCCGAAAAGTGGCGATTCTTGCTGCCAACGGCGTCGATGGTGCGGCGATTGATGCAATGAAGAAGGCATTGGCCGCTGAGGGTGCGCACGCCAAGTTGCTCGGCCCAACTTCAGCGCCGGTGAAGACCGCTGACGGCAAAACCCTGGCGGTGGATGCGTCGATGGAAGGCATGCCGTCGGTGATCTTCGATGCGGTGTTCGTACCGGGTGGCGCGGCGTCGGTGAAG
Organism: Pseudomonas sp. H1_D05; assembly: GCF_054682705.1. Lineage (NCBI taxonomy): Bacteria > Pseudomonadati > Pseudomonadota > Gammaproteobacteria > Pseudomonadales > Pseudomonadaceae > Pseudomonas > Pseudomonas sp. H1_D05. The sequence goes on along the minus strand of NZ_CP162825.1, from coordinate 1,926,411 downwards.
GCGTTGAGCGGCGATGGCGTGGCGTTGCATTACCTGCTGGAGGCGTACAAGCATCTGAAGGCGATTGCGTTGCAGGGTGATGCGAAGCAGTTGCAGGATCTGCTGAAACTGGAGACGGATGACGGATTGCTGCAAGGCAAGGATGTGCCGGCGTTGACCAAGCCGTTCTTTGCGGCGATCGGGCAGCATCGGGTTTGGGCGCGGGAGCCTAAGGCGAAGGCCATTCCGGCTTAAAAGCTTCGTTGGCTGAAAGGACGCTTTCGCGAGCAAGCTCGCTCCCACCCTGGTTTTGTGTCGTTCACAAACCCAGTGTGGGAGCGAGCCTGCTCGCGAAGCTTTTTAGGGTTTACGCGGACTCAAGACCATTTGTGCAGGCACGGTACGCACGGTCTGCTTCTCAATCTTCAGATCAAAATCCGGGTTCAACTTCTTCACCCGCTTGGTCAGCAGAGTCGCCAGCCACGGATAGTCATCTGTACGCGGTGCCTGAATGGTCACCCCACACTCATAATTCACCACATCAGCGGCGATCGCATCGAGTTGCCGACGAAGTTTGCGGCTATCGGTGATGTTCAGCGCAACCGTGGTGCTCTCGGCAGTCGGATCAATCACTTTGGCTTTCGGCTTGGCCTCGGCGGCCAGCAATGCAGCCTCAGCCTTTTCCAGCTCAGCCTTGCGCGCTTCAGTAATGGCACCGTTGACGCCACCGGTCAGCGCCGGCGCTTTCGGCATCAAAGCGCGGGCACGACTTAACGCCGTAGCGGCAGCATTCACATCGCCCTTCTGCAGCACAATCTGGCTGCGACGCAGATACGCTTCGGCCAATTGCCGCTGGTATTGCTCAAGGGATTGATCGTTGGGGGTTTCTTTCTGCAAAGCGGCCAACTGATCTTCGGCAGTGGCCAGCTCGCTGCTGGCCAGGCTTTGCTCCAGCTGTGCGATGGCCGCAGCTCGCGCATCGGGGACTTCGGCCACCGGCGGCGTGCTTTGGCAGGCGCCCAGTAGCACTGAAAATGCGACAAGGAGCAGATAACGGGAGGCGAACGGCTTCATTCCTGCGACTCTCTATTTGCGCAAAAAGCGGCCAAGTCTACACCCCACGACGGGGCAGAACAAAACTCAACAGAAACAGTGCGGCCGCCGTCACAACGATAGACGGCCCCGCCGGGGTGTCTTTGAACCACGACAGCGCCAGCCCGCCACACACGGCGAGCATGCCCAGCAGGCTTGCGCCCAGTGCCATCTGCTCCGGCGAGCGGGCGTGACGCTGTGCCGCAGCCGCCGGGATGATCAACAGTGAAGTAATCAGCAACACTCCGACGATTTTCATCGCCACCGCAATCACCACCGCGATCAACAGCATCAGCGCCATGCGCAGGCCCGCCACCGGCAGACCTTCAACCTTGGCCAGCTCTTCGTGCACGGTGATCGCCAGCAATGGCCGCCACAGTGTCACCAGCAATGCCAGTACCGCCGCGCTGCCACCGAGGATCCACGCCAGATCGGTCGGGCTGATCGCCAGCAGGTCGCCAAACAGATAGGCCATCAGGTCGATCCGCACTTCATGCATGAAGCTTAGTACCACCAGGCCGAGAGAGAGCGTGCTCGGTGCGAGAATTCCCAACAACGTGTCGGACGCCAGCGGTTGACGCTGTTGCAATGTGACCAGCAGCACCGCCAGCAACAGACAGCCTACGGTCACCGCAACGGTCGGGCTGACATCCAGCAGAAAGCCCAGCGCCACACCCAGCAACGCGGCGTGGGACAAGGTGTCGCCGAAATACGCCATGCGCCGCCAGACCACAAACGAACCCAGCGGACCTGCAACGATCGCCAGCGCCAGACCTGCAAGCAGGGCATACAACAGAAAATCAGCCATGCTTGCAGTTGTCTCCGTGAACGTGAGGTTGGCCAATAACCGGCCCTTTGACCACCGAACCGTGCAGGTCGTGAGCGTGGTCGTGATGGTGGTGATAAACCGCCAGGCTCTGCGCGTTCTTGCCGAACAGCTCGACGAACGCAGGATCGCCGCTGACCTGCTCGGGATGCCCGGAACAGCAGACATGACGGTTGAGGCAGACCACTTGGTCGGTGGTGCTCATCACCAGATGCAAATCGTGGGACACCATCAACACGCCGCAACCATGACGATCGCGCAGACGGGTGATCAGGCTGTACAACTCCGCTTGGCCGGCGACGTCGACACCCTGCACCGGTTCATCGAGCACCAGCAATTCCGGCTCGCGCAACAACGCGCGAGCGAGCAGCACGCGCTGCATTTCACCGCCGGAAACGCTTTGCACCGGGCTGTCGATGACGTGTTCGGCGCCAACTTCTTTCAGCGCAGCCAGCGCGCGCGGCCGATCAACGCCCGGAACCAGGCGCAGAAAGCGCAGCACCGACAACGGCAAGGTCGGATCGACGTGGAGTTTTTGCGGCATGTAACCGACGCGCAGCTTTGGCTTGCGCCAGACACTGCCGCTGTCCGGCTTGAGCAAGCCGAGCACGGCGCGCACCAGCGTGGTCTTGCCGGCGCCGTTGGGGCCGATCAGGGTGACGATCTGCCCCGGCTCGACGCTCAGCTCGATGTTGTCCAGCACAGCCTGCCCGGCAAACGTGACGGCGACCTGCTCCAGACGGATCAGCGCATTGCTCATCAAGCCCCCTGGCAACCGGAACACAGGCCGACGACTTCGACGGTCTGCGCTTCGACGATGAAACCAACGTCTTTGGCGCTGTTGATGATCGCGTCGCTGATCACTTTTTGCTCAAGTTCGATGGCGGCGTGGCAATCGCGGCAGATCAGGAATTGGCCCTGATGCGCGTGTTCCGGGTGTACGCAGCCAACGAAGGCGTTGAGCGAGGAGATGCGGTGCACCAGGCCGTTTTCCAGAAGGAAATCCAGCGCGCGGTACACGGTCGGCGGCGCGGCGCGGCGGCCGTCCTGCTCGCTCAGCACGGCAAGAATGTCGTAGGCGCCCAGCGGCTTGTGGCTCTGCCACACCAATTCCAGCACCCGGCGGCGCAACGCGGTCAGGCGCAAGCCTTTCTGGGCGCACAAGGTATCGGCCTCGGACAAAGCGCTGTGCACGCAATGAGAGTGGTCGTGGGGACGGCTGGCAATCGGTGTAATAGGCATGGGCGGCGACGAGTTTTGATAGAGACGTTATTATGTTACCCGTTCTCGCCTCCTTGAGTGGTCATCGTGTCCCGACTTTTTTCTGTTTTTGTGGCTTTTGTCGCCAGTTTTCTGCTGATCGGTTCGGCTCAGGCCGAGGTCAAAGTCCTCACCAGCATCAAACCGTTGCAGTTGATTGCAGCAGCCGTGCAGGACGGCGTAGCGATTCCCGAAGTGCTGCTGCCGCCGGGTGCTTCGCCACACAATTACGCCCTGCGGCCATCCGACGTACGGAAGGTGCAATCGGTGGATCTGCTCTACTGGATCGGCCCGGACATGGAAGGCTTTCTGCCGCGCGTGTTGAACGGTCGGACGCTGCCGAGCGTCGCGGTGCAGGATCTGCCAGGAATGAAACTGCGGCGTTTCGCTGAGGACAGCCACTCCCACGCCGAAGAGGCTGACGAGCATGATCACGATCACCGTCCTGGCACGCTCGATGCGCATTTGTGGTTGTCGCCGGTCAATGCGCGGGTGATTGCCGACAAGATGGCCGCTGACCTCAGCGCCGTTGATCCGGCGAATGCTGAGCGTTATCAGAGCAATGCCAAGGCGTTTGATGAGCGTCTGGACGCATTGGATCAGCGTTTGAAGAAGCGTCTGGCCAGCGTTGGAGGCAAGCCGTACTTCGTCTTTCACGAGGCGTTTGATTACTTTGAAGAGGCTTACGGCCTGAAGCATGCCGGCGTGTTCAGCGTGGCCGCCGAAGTGCAGCCGGGCGCGCAACATGTCGCGGCGATGCGCAAGCGCTTGCAGGAAGTCGGCAAGACGTGTGTGTTCAGCGAGCCGCCGTTGCGGCCGCGTCTGGCGGAGACGCTGGTGGCGGGTTTGCCAGTGAAACTGGCGGAGCTGGATGCGCTGGGCGGGTACACCCCGGCTACGGCTCAGGGCTATGAGCAAGTGCTGGAGAAGTTGGGTAACGATTTGGCCGGGTGCCTGGAATCGTTGTAACAACTCAAACCCTGTGGGAGCAAGCTCGCTCCCACAGGTTCGAGTTAGCTTCCAGAATTAACTCAGAGGGCGAAAGGTAACGGTGTGTGAACCTGCTGCCGCTGCGCCAAGCGCTGCTCAAACTCCTTGGGATCGTGAATCAACACATCCTGCCCGGCAAACTGCTCCGCCGCGATCAACCGCGACAGCCAGAACCGCACGCACGCCACGCGCAGCATGGTCGGCCACAACTCGGCCTCCGCCGCCGTGAATGGTCGCAGCGCCGCATAAGCGCCAAGGAATGCGCGGGCACGCGGCCCATCGATCAGACCGTCCTCGTCCGAACACCAGTCGTTCAACGCAATCGCCACGTCATACAGCATCGGCCCCGAGCAGGCGTTGTAGAAGTCGATCAGCCCGGTCAGGTGCGTACCTTCGAACATCGCGTTATCGCGAAACAGGTCGGCATGAATGTTGGCCCGAGGCAGCGCGAGAATCTTCTCTTTGCGCTCGGTGATTTCATCCAGCGCCTTTTGCAGCAACGCGCGCGGTTCATCGCTCAGGTGCGAGAGCAACTCGTTGCCCTCCTCCAGCATCCAGTCCAGGCCACGATCGGTCTTGCGCTTGATCATGCGCTCGCCCTGGGTCGCCAGATGCAGATGCGCCTGCAACTCGCCGACCTGCGCGCAATGCTGAGCATTGGCGACTTTGATGTGCTTGCCGGACAGCCGCGGTTGCAGCAGCGCCGGTTTGCCCTTCAGCTCACGCAATGCCACGCCATCAGTGGTGCGCAGCGCGTACGGCACCGGCAGATCGGCTTCGTGGAGCACATCGAGCAGATCGATGAAAAACGGCATCTCCTGCACCGGGCCGCGCTCGACCAGAGTCAGGACGAATTCGCCCTGCTCCAGGCTGATAAAGAAATTGGTGTTTTCGCTGCCGGCGGCGATCCCCTGGAAATCAAGCAGACGGCCAAGCCCGTAAGGGGCGAGAAAAGTTTCCAGCTCGGGCCGAGCCAGGGGAGTGAACACAGACATGGTCAAAAACTGCTCAGTTCAGGCGTCGCGGTCAGGCGACGCCGATTAAAAGTCGGGAAACTTACTTCCAGGTAAAGATTTCCCACGACGGAATCAGCATATCCGGCTGGTCGGAGCGAATGTAGTTCGCGTCCGTACCATCGGCGCGCACCAGGAAATACGGTTTGCCACCCTTTGGCGTGACCTTGATCGCATAGACGAAACCACTGCGACTGTATTCCTGGATAACCTTGTCGCCTTCCGTGTGCGTGTTAATGGTAACTTCCGGCTCCTTTGACGGCGCATCATCCGCCGCCATCGCGGCCAACGGTGAGGCAGCAATCAGACCGACCAGCAGCAAGCGATTTAACGTACGCATGATAACCTTGTCCCTTTGTCGTCAACGGTCCCGCTATTCTAGCGCCGGACCCGCCGAAAAGGTTGATCCTGCTCATGAGCCAAGCCCCCCTCGTCCTGGTGGACGGTTCGTCTTACCTGTACCGCGCCTTTCACGCGCTGCCACCACTGACCACCTCCAAAGGCCTGCCGACCGGTGCGGTCAAAGGCGTGCTGAACATGCTCAAGAGTCTGCGCAAGCAGTACCCGGACAGCCCGTTCGCCGTGGTGTTCGACGCCAAGGGCGGGACATTTCGCGATGAAATGTACGCCGAATACAAAGCCAACCGCCCAAGCATGCCCGACGACATGCGCGTGCAGATCGAGCCGCTGCACCAGAGCGTGATCGCCCTCGGTTTTCCGCTGCTGTGCGTGGAAGGCGTCGAGGCTGACGACGTGATCGGCACCCTGGCGCGCAGCAGCGCGGCGGCGGATCGCCCGGTGATCATCTCCACCGGCGACAAGGACATGGCGCAACTGGTCGATGGCCACATTACTTTGGTCAACACCATGTCCGGTAGCTCGATGGACGTGGAGGGCGTTAAGGAGAAATTCGGCGTCGCTCCGGAGCAGATCATCGATTATCTGGCGCTGATGGGCGATTCGTCCGACAACATTCCGGGCGTTCCCGGCATCGGCCCGAAGACTGCGTCCGGCCTGTTGGTCGGCGTCAACGGCGGCCTCACCGAGCTGTACGCCAATCTCGACATCGTCCCGACCCTGCCGATTCGCGGCGCGAAAACCCTGCCGGCCAAGCTCGAAGAGCACAAGGAGATGGCGTTCCTCTCCTATCAACTGGCGACCATCAAGGTCGATGTGCCGCTGGACGTCGAACTCGACGATCTGCAGATGGGCGCCGAAGACCCGGCCAAGCTCTACGAACTGTACTCGCTGCTGGAATTCAAAAGCTGGATCAACGATCTCGATCGCGACGCCAAACGTCTGGAACTGAGCGCAGCCAGCGAACCTGCGCTGGCCGGCGATCTGTTCAGCGCACCAGCGGAAGAAGCGCCTGCCGCTCCCGCCGAAGCTGCGTACGAAACCATTCTCGATCAGGCACGGTTTGACGTCTGGCTGGAAAAACTCAACAACGCCAAGCTGTTCGCCTTCGACACCGAAACCACCGGCATCGACGCGCAGCAGGCGCAACTGGTCGGCCTGTCGTTCGCCGTGCAGGCCAACGAAGCCGCGTACATTCCGCTGACCCACTCCTACATCGGCGTGCCGGAACAGCTGGATCGCGACACCGTGCTGCGCGCACTCAAGCCGATTCTCGAAGACCCGAGCAAGCTGAAGGTCGGCCAGCACGCCAAGTTCGATATGAATATTCTGGCCAACTGTGCCATCGGCGGCGATCAGAGCCAAGGCATCAACGTGCGCGGCATCGCCTTCGACACGATGCTTGAGTCCTACGTGCTCAACTCCACCGCCACCCGCCACGACATGGACAGCCTCGCGCAGAAGTACCTGGATCACACCACCGTGAGCTTCCAGGACATCGCCGGCAAAGGCGCCAAGCAGCTGACTTTCGACCAGATCGCTTTGGAACAGGCCGGGCCGTACGCCGCTGAAGACGCTGATATCACCCTGCGCCTGCACCAGACGCTGTTCGAAAAACTCAGCGCGATCCCGAGTCTGGCCAGCGTTTTGACCGATATCGAGATTCCGCTGGTGCCCGTTCTCGCCCGCATCGAGCGCCAAGGCGCGTTCGTTGACGCTGAGTTGCTCGGCATTCAGAGCATCGAACTGGGCAACAAAATGGTCGCGCTGGAGCGCGAAGCGTTCGAGATCGCCGGGGAAGAATTCAATCTTGGCTCGCCAAAGCAACTGGGCGTGATTCTTTACGAGAAACTCGGCCTGCCGGTACTGAAGAAGACCGCCAAGGGTCAGCCGTCCACTGCTGAAGAAGTGTTGGCGAAACTCGCTGAAGACGATCACCGCTTGCCGAAGGTGCTGATGGAGCACCGCTCGATGAGCAAGCTGAAAAGCACTTACACCGATCGTCTGCCGGAGCAGATCAATCCGCGCACCGGGCGTGTCCACACCTCGTATCACCAGGCTGTGGCATCGACCGGACGTTTGTCCTCCAGCGATCCAAACCTGCAGAACATCCCGGTGCGCACCGCTGAAGGTCGACGCATTCGTCAGGCGTTCGTCGCGCCAAAGGGCTACAAACTGCTGGCGGCGGACTATTCGCAGATCGAACTGCGGATCATGGCGCACCTGTCCAAGGACGAAGGCCTGATGAATGCCTTCCGCAACAATCTGGACGTGCACACCGCCACCGCTGCCGAAGTGTTCAAGGTCGAACTCAACGAAGTGACCTCCGCCCAGCGCCGTGGCGCCAAGGCGATCAACTTCGGCCTGATCTACGGCATGGGCGCACAGAAGCTCGGCAAGGACATCGGCGTCGATACCAAGACCGCCAAGGCTTACATCGATACCTACTTCGCCCGTTATCCGGGGGTTCGCGAATACATGGATCGCACCCGCGCGCAGGCAGCGGATCAGGGTTATGTCGATACGTTTTTCGGTCGTCGTCTGTACCTGCCGGAGATCAACTCGAACAAGCCGCAGGAACGCGCCGCTGCCGAGCGCACAGCGATCAACGCGCCGATGCAGGGCACGGCTGCCGACATCATCAAGAAAGCCATGGTGGCGGTGGATAACTGGCTGGCGACATCCGGGCTGGACGCCAAAGTCATCCTGCAGGTGCACGATGAACTGGTGCTGGAGGTTCGTGAGGATCTGGTCGAACAAGTCAGTGCCGAGATTCGCGTGCACATGAGCGAGGCGGCGAAACTGGATGTGCCGCTGCTGGTCGAAGTGGGTGTGGGCAACAATTGGGATGAGGCTCACTGAGCCATTTGATCTCGGTCTGCCGCGACCTGTTGTCGCGGCAAAGCCGGTAAAACCTGCTTATTTCGAAAAGCGCTTGGGATTATTCCAAAGCTTTTTGAAAAAAATCTGAACTAATCTGGAAGGACACCACTCAGAGTTACTGAATGGCTGGTGAAGCCCTTCGATGCTCCTATGTTGTGTTAAGTGTTGGCAGATATCTGAACCCCGCCCTAGCGGTTCGGAACTTAAACCCCGGAATTTCTCCCTCCCCAATGAAATCCGGGGCTTTTTTTGCCCAAAAATCGGCTGTAGCGCGGCCATGCTGCGTTAAAGGCGCTACTCAAAATGCTCATTTAGATCCCCTAAACTCCGCTTTTGAGCATCACCTTTGCCTTGCCTGACCACACTACAAGCAATTTTTCCCAATCCCGACTTACTCGGCTGCCGCCTCGGCGCTTTTGTCTGCCAGTTCCATCCAGCCGGCCAGTACAGTGTAGGCCTCTTCCAGGCCCATGCGTTTTGGCGCGGAGAACAGCTGGATGGTGACCAGGTCGCCCCAACCCTTGCGGATTTCCGACTGCACTTTGAGCAGGGTGTTCTTGGCTGCGCCGTAGGTGAGTTTGTCGGCCTTGGTCAGCAGGATGTGCATCGGCATGCCGGCCGCAACGGCCCAGTCGAGCATCAGCAGGTCGAAGTCGGTCATTGGATGACGGATGTCCATCATCAGAATCAAACCCTTCAAACTCTCGCGGCCACCGAGGTAAGCCTCAAGGTGACGCTGCCAGTGCATCTTCAGCGGGATCGGTACTTTTGCGTAACCGTAGCCCGGCAGGTCGACCAGACGGCGATCTTCGTCTAGCTTGAAGAAGTTCAACAGCTGTGTGCGACCCGGGGTTTTCGAGGTGCGCGCCAGGCTAGCGTGAGTCAAAGTGTTCAGCGCGCTGGATTTGCCGGCGTTGGAACGACCGGCGAACGCTACTTCGAAGCCTTCGTCGTCAGGGCATTGATCGACTTTGGCGGCACTGAGCATGAACGTGGACTGTTGGCACAGGCCGAGGATGGGATTCTTGAGTTGCATGGGATTTCCGATGTGGGCGGCGCCGGGATTGGGCGCGGAACGCGGTGTCGCTTCCGTTTCAGTGACGCCAGTATATAATGCCGCAGATTTTGTGTGTGCTTTGTCCCAGCGTAGGATGAAGTTCACGAGAGCGACAGACCTTGATTGCGCATTAGAACGCAGAACGCTCTCAACCCTGAAAAGGTCGTTTTATGACGAAATGGCTGCTGGCTGCCGGAGTCTTGATGCCGCTTTACAGCGCACAGGCTACACAGGATCCGGAAGCTGTGTACAACCGTGTTTGTGGTGCCTGTCATTCCGGCCAACTACCCATGGCGCCCGAAAGAGGCGATCAGGAAGCTTGGACGCCGAGGTTGGCGAAAGGTATGGAGACGCTGGTGCAACACGTGACCCAGGGTTTCAAGGCGATGCCGCCGCGTGGTTTGTGCATGGACTGCAGTGCCGAGGATTACCAAGCCATCATCCTGTGGATGAGCGAGTAAACCCGGTCCATAACTTAACCCTTAGCCGTAGTTGGATTAGCTGATGAACAAATTGATCGTGAGTCTGCTGTTGACCGTGGGAATCTCAGGCTTCGCCCATGCTGCCGGTGATGCCGCAGCAGGCCAGGCAAAAGCCGCCGTATGCGGAGCCTGTCATGGCCCGGACGGGAACAGCATGGCGCCAAACTTTCCGAAACTGGCCGGTCAAGGTGAACGCTACCTGACCAAGCAACTGCACGACATCAAGTCGGGCAAACGCACCGTTCTGGAAATGACCGGCTTGCTGACCAACCTGAGCGATCAGGACCTGGCCGACATCGCCGCCTACTTCGCCAGCCAGAAAGGCAGCGTCGGCGCCGCCGATCCGAAGATCGTCGCTCGCGGTGAGGACCTGTTCCGTGGCGGCAACCTGGCCAAGGGCCTGCCAGCCTGCACTGGCTGCCATTCGCCGAATGGCGCTGGCAACGCCGCCGCCGGGTTCCCGCACCTGGGTGGCCAACACGCTCAATACATCGCCAAGCAGCTGACCGATTTCCGCAAGGAAGAAGGTGGCCGCACCAACGACGGCGACACCATGACCATGCAGACCATCGCCAAGCGCCTGAGCGACGAAGATATTGCTGCGGTCTCCAGCTACATTCAAGGTCTGCACTAAGAGCATTTGGCAGCGATAGATCTCGTGCAACGTTAACGCTCGATTAATCCGTCGCAGCAAGTATAAAAAGGGTGGCTTTGGCCGCCCTTTTTTGTGGCCGCTGCCGTTACACTACAGAACTCATGCCCGCCAGGATCTGTCTGAAAACAGGTCGCGCGAGGCGACCCAAATTGTCCAGGAGTAAAGCATGCGTAATCTGATCATCAGCGCCGCCCTCGTCGCTGCCAGCCTGTTCGGCGTGACCGCTCAAGCCGCCGAAGCCCCAGCCGCCCCTTACGTGGAACTGGCCAACCCGGTACCGGTTGCAGAGCCTGGCAAGATCGAAGTGGTCGAGCTGTTCTGGTACGGCTGCCCGCACTGCTACGCGTTTGAACCGGTGATCAACCCGTGGGTTGAAAAACTGCCATCCGACGTCAACTTCGTGCGTATCCCGGCGATGTTCGGCGGCCCGTGGGACGCTCACGGCCAGATGTTCCTGACCCTGGAAGCGATGGGTGTCGAGCACAAGGTTCACAACGCCGTGTTCAACGCAATCCAGAAAGAACACAAGAAGCTGACCGACAAGAACGACATGGCTGACTTCCTCGCCACTCAAGGCGTGGACAAGGACAAGTTCCTCGCCACCTTCGACTCGTTCGCCATCAAAGGCCAGATCGTCAAGGCCCGTGAACTGGCCAAGAAGTACGAAATCACTGGCGTGCCAACCATGATCGTCAACGGCAAGTACCGCTTTGACATCGGCTCTGCCGGTGGTGCCGAGCAGGCGCTGAAACTGGCTGACCAACTGGTTGCCAAAGAGCGAGCGGCAACCAAGGCTGCTGCCAACTAAGCGCGGCAACCGCCATGCGCCGCTGGAAGTCTGAACGCATCGTTGGCCTGCATGATCCGCAGGTCAACGAGCATCACCTGGAGTCCACGGGCCTGCCCGCAGACCAGCGTCTGCGTTTGCTCAGTTTCAATATCCAGGTGGGCATCAGCACCGAGCGTTATCGGCATTACCTGACCCGTAGCTGGCAGCACCTGCTGCCGCACAACGGCCGCTCAGGCAATCTGCAAAAGATCGGCGACCTGCTCGGCGACTTCGATCTGGTCGCGCTGCAGGAAGCCGATGGCGGCAGCCTGCGTTCGGGCTACGTCAATCAGGTCGAACATCTGGCGCAGCTCGGCGCCTTCCCTTATTGGTATCAACAACTCAATCGCAACCTCGGTCGACTGGCCCAGCACAGCAATGGCGTGCTCAGTCGCCTGAAACCGTGGGCGATCGAGGATCACCCGCTGCCCGGTCCGAAAGGTCGCGGCGCGATTCTGCTGCGCTTCGGCGAAGGTCCGGAGGCGTTAGTGGTGGTGATGATGCATCTGGCCCTTGGCGCGCGAACCCGCAGCCTGCAACTGGCCTATATTCGTGAGCTGATCGGTGGCTATAAACACCAGGTGTTGATGGGCGACATGAACACCCATGCCAGCGATCTGCTGCAACATTCTCCGTTACGCGATCTCGGCCTGCTGGCACCGCAGGTGGAAGCGACATTCCCCAGCTGGCGTCCTCAGCGTTGCCTTGATCATATTTTGCTCAGCCCGACCCTGACCCTGGAAAAGGTCGAAGTGCTGGCACAACCAATTTCCGATCACCTGCCGGTCGCGGTAGAGATTCGTCTGCCGGGTTCGCTCACGGCCGATGCATTGCCCGCGTTGAGTCCTGCCCCTCGCGGAACCCCTGAATGAGCGACGACGTCCAGCGCTGGAAAGAGAAGTACCTCAAAAGCATCGAACAGCAAGACAAGCTTGAACGGCGCTGGGCCGCCAGGCTCGACTTGCTGCGGCGCGGTCTGGTGCGCAGCACGCTAGCGGCTGAAGGCACCGATAAAGTCGTCGATCAGTGCATGAAAGAGATGCGCGACGTGGTGCGCACCGACGACATGGACGCCGGCCTCGCCGCCCTGCTACCGCGCCTGGAAAAAGCCGTGCTCGATTCCGAGCAGCGCCGCGAAACCCGCATCGATCAAGTCAGTACCGCGCTGACATCGCTGGTCACTCAGTTGCAGGCTTTGCCGTTGCCGCGTGAAGTCGCTCAGCCACTGAAGAAATTCGCCAAACAACTGGATAGCCGCGTCGGTTCGGCGCGGGAAATGCCCCTGTTGCTGAGTGAACTCAGCGGCTTGCAGGGCAAGGCTTTGAGTCAGCTGGAAACGCCAGCCGAACCGGGGCGCCCAGGATTGTTGCAGCGTTTGTTTGGTAGCCGTGACAGCGAAGAAGCGCTAGCGACACAATCCCCCGCGCAGGTTCCAGCCTCGCCGCCAGAGCAACCGCTGGCTGCACCGTCACCCACAGCGGAAACCGCACAGCTCGCGCCTGTCGCGGCGGCTGAGCCGGTACCGGCAGCGCCTGCCAGCGAAGCACTTGCGCCTGTTGTCGAACCACCCACGCCAGCCGCTCCAACCCCGTTGGAACCGGCAAATGTAGTGGCCTTCGTGCCGCCAACGGTCGTCAGCGAAGTTATCAGTGAACCGCTCGAACCGGAGGCACAGCGCTTCGAGCCCGAGCCTGTTTTCGCCCCGGCTTCAGCACCGGCTCAAGCGCCGATCACCGCTGAGGCGGTCAATCCCGATGAACTGATCCGCCCCGGTGATCCATCACCACCGATCATCGACAGCCTGCCCCTGCCAGAACCGATTGCTCAGGCGCTGGCCGCCATCGACCCGGAACAGCCCGAGCACGACATCCTGTTCGCCCTGCCGGACACCCCGGAGCCTTCTTACAGTTCCGTGGCCAAGCACATCGAAGATACCCTGATCGGGCTGCTCGACGACCTGACTCTGCCGGAACGCCACCGCCCGCAAGCCGAAGCCATGCGTGAGCGGCTAAAACACGGTTTGAACTGGTACGAACTGATCCCGATTCTCGACGATCTTGCAACGTTGATGCTGGCGATCACCGATAGCGGCCAGCACGAATTCGAAGCCTATCTGCAACAACTCAATGAACGCCTCGAAGCGTTTCAGAGCAATCTGCAAGCCGCCAGCGAGGGCCATGCCGACAACAGCTCGGCGGCGAAAGCCATGGACACGCAGATCCGTGAGCAAGTCGACGGCCTGCAGACCAGCGTGCAGGAAGCTGCGGATCTGGAAGACCTCAAGCACGTGCTGGAAAACCATCTTGAAGGCCTGCTCGGCACCATGGACCAGCACCAGAAGCAGCGCGACGCCCGTGAGCAGGAAGTCGCCACGCGGCTGAAAAGCCTGTCCGAACGCGTGGCGCATATGGAGCAGGAAGCCCAGGGTTTCCGCGAGCATCTTGAAGTACAGCGGCAGAAAGCACTGATCGACCCGCTCACCGGCCTGCCGAACCGCGCCGCGTGGAGCGAACGCCTTGAGCATGAAATCAAGCAGTGGCAACAGCACGGCAACACGCTGAGCCTGGCCATGCTCGACCTCGATCATTTCAAGCGGATCAATGACAACTACGGCCATCTGGCCGGCGACAAGGTGCTGAAAATCATCGCCACCGTACTGCGCAAACGTCTGCGCGGCGGCGATTTCATCGCCCGTTTCGGCGGTGAGGAGTTCGTTCTGTTGATGCCGGCGACGCCGCCAGCGGTCGGCGCAAAACTGCTGGAAACCCTGCGCGCCGCTATCGAAGCCTGCCCGTTCCACTTCAAGGGTGAACGAGTGACCATCACCCTTTCCATGGGACTGGCGACATTCCGTGCCGGAGAACACAGCGATCTTGTATTGAAAAGAGCCGATCAGGCGTTGTACCGGGCGAAAAATGCGGGGCGCAACAGGGTCGAGCTGGGCTGAGCAAATTGTTCCATTTTGTTTAAATCCGCCCACTGACCGTCGAGACGCGAGGCAGTACGTTACACTGTTGCATTACTGTCTTGCGTGTACTGTCCTCTGCCATGAAATTCTTTGCCCTCCTCGCGTCGCTGCTCGTTCTGGCCGGTTGTGCCAGCGCCCCGCGTTACGACACTAGCCATCCTTCAGCCAATTACGACAGCCGTATCCAGTTCGTGATCGTCCACTACACCTCGGCGTCGCTGGAACGCTCGCTGCAACTGCTGACCCATGGCGAAGTCAGCAGCCATTACCTGATCGGCGACGACAAGAGCGGCACCATCTACAAGCTGATGGAGGAAAACCAGCGCGCCTGGCACGCCGGCGAAAGCCAATGGCAGGGCCGTACCTGGCTTAACTCAAGCTCGATCGGTATCGAAATCGTCAATCCGGGCTTCAAGGACACCCCGACCGGCCGTCTGTGGTATCCGTACAGCGAAGCGCAGATTCAATCGTTGATCGTCCTGCTCAAGGACATCAGCAAGCGCAACGGCATCAGCCCGCGCCACATCATCGGCCATAGCGACATCGCGCCACTGCGCAAACTCGATCCGGGCCCATTGTTCCCGTGGAAACGTCTCGCCGCCGAAGGCTTGGGCGTATGGCCGAACGAACAGGCAGTAGCGCGCCAGCAAATGCTGTTCAACAGCAGCGAACTGCCGAGCATCAGCTGGTTCCAGGCACAGTTGGCGCACTTGGGTTATGACACACCGCAGACCGGTGAGCTGGACGTTGCCACACGCCACGTCCTCGCCGCCTTCCAGATGCACTTCCGCCCTTCGCGCTTCGACGGCACGCCGGATGCACAAACGGCAGCGTTGTTGCTGGTACTCAATCAGACAAAATAATGACGCCCGCCCGACGGTCAGGGCGAAATTGCAATCAGCAGCTATAACTCATTGGTAATTCTTCGGATATTCCATGATGGTTGCTACCCGAGAGACGCTGCGTAGCTGGTTTTATCGCCCCTGGTTTTTGGCGATGATCGCGGCTGTCCTCAGTGCCAGCCTGCTGATCGCCGGCGGTATGTTCGTGGCGATGCGTCAGGTCGAGCAAAACGAAAGCCAACAAATGAACGCACAAGGCGAACGTTTTCTGGCCCGCCTCGAACAATTGTTTGGCCAGTTGCGTGAAAGTCTCGATGATCTGGAAGCGCAGCCCTTGCGCAGTTGTGACGATGAAATGATCGCCACCCTGCAGCAAGTCACCTTCAACTATCGCTTCGTCTATGAAGCGGCTTACATGGACGCCTCGCGGATCTGCTCCAACCGTCCGCGCCAGGAAGGTCTGTCAGTGGTCCGCGCGCCAGACATCAAAGGCCCGACCTACAGCTATTGGCTGAACACCACCACCGAACCTGATGAAAATCGCGCAGCGCTGATGCTGGGGCGCGGCAATTTCCGCGTGGCCACCTCGCGCGGGCATCTGACCGACATGGTCGATTTGTCCCCCGGCAGCAGCCTGCTGGTGGTGCTCGATCATGGCACCCGTGCTATCCCGGTGCTTGGCACGGCGCAAGCCTGGCCACCCACGGAACACTGGCCACCGAAAAGTCGCGATGCCCTGCAAGTTACGCAAACCCGGCTGATCTACCGCATGCCCACGGATAATCCGGAATATCAGTTGGTCCTGATCACACCCAGAACCGGCATGCACATTCCGGCTGTCTGGTGGTGGATCATCCCGGCGTGTCTGCTGCTCGGCGCCTTTGTCGGATTTTTCGTGTTCTTACTGGTGCGCCAGCGTCAGTCTCTGGATGCCGAACTACACGGTGCGATCCGCCGTGGCGAGTTGCAGGTGCTCTATCAACCGATCTTCGACCTCGACAGCCGCAACTGCGTCGGTGCCGAGGCCCTGCTGCGGTGGCGCCGCCCCGACGGTACGCTGACCAGCCCCGACCTGTTCATCCCCATGGCAGAAAACACCGGGCAGATCCGGCAGATGACCGACTTCGTCCTGCAGCGCCTGCTGGAGCAACTGGGCCAGTTGCTGCGCGCCAATCCGCAGCTATACATCTCGGTCAACCTGGCAGCTTGCGACGTGATGGTGCCGCGCATCGGCCAGGTCATGGCGCGGCTGCTCACACTGCATCGCGTGGCGGCGCGGCAGATTGCCTTCGAGGTCACCGAACGTGGCTTGATTGATGTGGTAGTGGCGCGGGAAAACCTGCAAGCCTTGCGCAACGTTGGCCATCAGGTGTTGATCGACGACTTCGGCACCGGCTATTGCAGTCTCGCCTACTTGCAAACCTTGCCAGTGGACTGCTTGAAGATCGACAAAGCATTCATTGATGCACTGGGCCATGACGCGGCCAGCAGCGGCGTCGCCCCGCACATCATTCACATGGCTCAGGCGCTGGATTTGAAGGTGATTGCCGAAGGCATCGAGCTCGAATCCCAAGCGCAATTGCTCAGCAGTGAAGGGGTGAAATTCGGTCAGGGCTGGTTGTTCGCCCATGCGCTGAGCGCGGTGCAATTCATCGAACTGATCACCCGTGGCCGGCGCCTTGCCGGTCGACGCATGGATGACGAAGCCTAGACAGCGAGCGCCATATAAAACTGCGTACCCTGCCCCGGCCGTGAGTAAACGCCCATACGACCACCATGCAACTGGACGATTTCCTTACACAACGCCAGGCCCAAACCGGCACCGCCCTTCTTGCGCCCTACCTGCACGAAAGGTTCGAAGATCCGCCCCTGCTGGCCGTAGGCAATGCCTTCGCCGTTGTCTTCGACGCTGATAATCAGCCGCTCGCCATGCCGACGTGCCTGCAAGCGGATCTGACCGTCGCGGGCGGTATGGCGCAAGGCGTTGTCGATCAGGTTATCCAGCACACGATCGAGCTGTGCCTGATCGGCCTGCAAACGTGGCAACGGTCCCTGCACTTCGACATGCAGGGCGATGCCCTTGGCCGCCGCCGAATCGGCAAAGCGCAGTTGCGCCTGCTCCAGCAAATCCTCGATGGAGCATGGTGCCAGCGTTAGTTTCTGCAGGCCGTTCTGATAACGCGAGAAGTTGAGCAAGTCGTTTATCAACTGCATCAAGCGCTGCATCTCTTCGTTCACGGTGTCGAGCAAATCGGCTTCGCGCGATTCCGGGGCGTACTTCGCTCGTTCGCGGAACAGCCCGAAGGCCATGTGCATGCCGGTGACCGGCGTGCGCAGCTCATGGGAAGCGCGCAACACGAATTCGCTGCGCACCCGCTCGAAGGCGCGTTGCTCGGTCACGTCATGCAAGACCATCACCGCGCCAAGGATATGCCCCTGCGTGTGGCTGACCGGCGTCAGGCTGTAGGTCAGCAAACGAGATTCGCCGTCGACCTCGATGCTCAGGTCTTCCGGTGCGCGCTCAAGCGAGCCACCGCGCAACACCAGTTGCAACTGCGCATCCAGCTCCGGCCGCTCCAGCGCGGTGCCCAAGCCTTGGCCGAGGCGATCATCGTCCCAACCCAACTGGCGCTGAGCCACCGGATTGAGGTGTTCCAGATGCCCCTCGCGGTCGATCATCAGCAAGCCGTCGTCGATACTGTCGAGCACCGCTTGCAGCCGCTGCTGACCGGCGAACAATTCGTCGACATTGGTCGCCTGATGTTCCCGCAGGGCCTCAGCCATCAGGCCGAAACGCTTGGTCAGCAGGTTCATTTCCATCGCCGAGGAAATCGGCAGGGTCACTTCAAAATTGCCTTGGCCGATATTGTCCGCCGCCTGCGCCAGCGCCTCGATCGGCGCGCCGAAACGCCGGGCAATCCCGTGGGCCGTGATGAAGCCGATGATCAACACCGCCAGCCCGACAAAACCCAACAGACCGGCGATCAACAATGCCCGGTCGCGCGCTTGATGCTGAACCGCGTTGATGTTGTCCAGTGCATGCTTGTGTTCAGTGATCAAACCGTTGCGCAGCGTGTTGAAGCGCTCTCTGAGGTTGGCGTTGCTGCTCAACGCAGTCGCCGGATCACGGGACACATCAAAGGCCTGAAGAAAACTCAGGTAATCAGCCTTGGCCTGACTGAAACCATACTGGCGGCCATCGCCAATGTGCTCTTGGGCGATACCGTCATCAAGCAACTTGAGATACTGCTGCTTCGACGCCTCGAACGCGACCGCATCGGGTTTTTCGGCGAGCATGAGGACCAGTTGATCACCCAGGGTTTGTCGCAGCTTGAGGCCCAGATCGAGAGTGACGAAGTTGTTACGCAGCGTCGTTTCCTGCGAGCCAGCCATTTGCATCACGCTGACCAGCCCGAGCAACAGCCCGAGCAAGGCCACGGTGATGAGCGCGGAAATGCTCAAGAACAAACGGGTCCGCAACTTCATCGCCAATTTCATCGACGGGCGCTCACAGGTTGTACTGCTTGCGCTTGCGATACAGGGTCGAGGCATCGATGCCGAGCGTTTTCGCCGCCTGGTCCAAGGTGCCGGCGGTGGCGAGGACGGCGCCGATGTGGGCCTTCTCCAACTCGTCGAGACTCAACGCGGCACCGACTCGTGGCGCGTTGTTGGCCGGTTGTTCGGCCATGCCCAGGTGGCTGATCTCCACGCGTTCCTGCGGGCAGATGATGCTCGCCCGTTCGACCACATTGCGCAGCTCACGAATGTTGCCCGGCCAGCGATAGCCGAGCAGTGCCTCGCGAGCCTCGTCGCTGAAGCCGCGTGCCGGACGCGCATACTCTTTGACGAAGCGCGCGAGGAAGCGGTCGGCCAACGTCAGGATGTCCTCGGCACGCTCGCGCAGAGGCGGCAGGTGCAGAGTAATGACGTTGAGGCGATAGAGCAGGTCTTCACGGAATCGGCCGTCACGGACCATGTCTTCCAGATTGAGGTTGGTTGCGGCGAGGATGCGCACATCCGCGCGACGAGTCACCGGATCCCCTACCCGCTCATATTCCTTGTCCTGAATGAAACGCAGCAATTTTGGTTGCAATGTCAGCGGAAAATCGCCGATTTCGTCGAGAAACAGCGTACCGCCGTCGGCCTGATTGACTCGGCCCAGTGTACTTTCGCTGGCACCGGTAAATGCGCCTCGACTGTGGCCAAACAGCTCGCTTTCCATCAGTTCAGCGGTCAACGACGGGCAGTTGATGGTCACGCAGGATTTTTTCTCGCGCTTGCTCCAGCCGTGAATCGCTCGGGCCAGCTCACCTTTACCGGTGCCGGACTCGCCGAGGATCAGAATGTTGGCGTCGGTGCCGGCGACCTGACGTGCAGTTTCCAGTACGACTTTCATTGCCGGGCTGTGGGAATCAAGACCGTCCTTCGGTTTGCGGATCTCGCCTTCGAGGGCTTCGAGGCGCGCCGACAGTTGGCGCACTTCCAGTTGCTTGGCGGTGGCCAGACGCAGCTGATCCGGGCTGCACGGTTTGACCAGATAGTCGGCGGCGCCGGCCTGGATCGCGTCGACGGCGGTATCGACAGCCGAATGCGCGGTGACAATCACCACTCGCATCCATGGTGCCTGAATGCGCATCTGCGCCAGTACGTCGAGGCCGTTGTCTTCACCCAGACGTAAATCAAGGAAGCACAGGTCGAAGACCTGGCGTTGCAGCAAGGCGTCGGCCTGAGCCGCGCTGTTGGCTGTGGCAACCGTATAGCCTTCATCTTCGAGGCAATAACGGAAAGTACGCAGGATGGCGGATTCGTCGTCCACCAGCAGAATGCGGCCTTGATGCTCAGTGGCAGATTCCATTTTTCCTACGCTCCATAGTGATTGGTCTTGGGTTAGTCCCGGAAAAATCGGGCAAGTTGCATGGTTGATTCTGAACGATGCCAGCCATAGGAGGGTAGCTCTCTCCTGCCTTTACGGCCAATACGTTGATTTTGTTGGTTTTTTAAACAAATGCCGATTTGCAGGGCATTCCCTGCGTACTTTTCTGACATCTGCGCCCTGCTCTCAATTCCATAAGAATGAAATCTCCTACGAAAAAATCGTGCATTGCGCACGATCCCAGATGACCCATCGTGCAGGATGCGTCGCGAACGTTTTTTACTAAGATCATAACTAATTGATTTTATTGAATATTTTTCAGTTAAAAAACTGGCATGCAGGCTGCAATACCTCATTCAGCCCGGGCAGAAATGAACTGCCCCAACCGAATAAGAGTGAGGAACCCAGGATGACTCGCCAACGTGCCGCCCAAGTGCGTATCTCGCCACTGCATATTCAGCAAGGTCTGTTTGGCGTACTGGCGCTGTTGATCACCCTGATCGCCTGTCAGCAATACCTGCGCTGGGAAAACAGCCAGCAGGTTGAGCCGCTGATTTCGATCCAGCACAACACGCAAACGCACTTCAGCGCCGTCAGCAGCAGCCAGGCCGAGAGCGCCTCGATGCGCATGATGGATGTCGATCAGGCGCAGCCGCTGGATCAACTGCCACGTGAAGAGCGTTGGGTTTTCTAAAGAACACATGAATTCGGGCGCACAGCGCCAGAACACGTAACACCCCTAAATAGAGAAGTAAGGAGAATCACCATGTTGAGCTGGGCAATTACATTCTTGATCATTGCCATCATCGCTGCAGTACTGGGCTTCGGTGGTATCGCGGGCACCGCCACGGGTATCGCCAAGATTCTCTTTGTCGTGTTCCTGGTGATGTTCATCGCTTCCTTCTTCTTTGGCCGTCGCGGCCGAGGTTAACGATGACTGTGTTAAAGACACTGGCAGCCGCCCTGCTTCTGGGCGGTAGTGCCATGGCGATGGCGGCCAATGACGGCCAGACGCGGGTCAACGAACTGTTGAGTTCCGACCCGCAGTATCGCGAAACCTGGGAAGGCGTTGTGAAGAAGGAAGAACGCCTGCCGGAATGGGTGATGAACCTGTCCGGCACGCCTGACCAGCAGATGAATGCCGTGACTGAAGATGGCGACAAGTATCTGGTCGGCCCCCTCTGCGAATCCGCAGACAAGTGCCTCAACCACCGTTTGATCGTCGCCTTCAGTTTCGACAAGAAAGACGCTTACGCCATGCTCGTTGATGTGCCCGAAGGACTGCCGGCCGACAAGTCGCCGACGCGACATGCGACCTATCGCTTCCTCGGCAAACCCGATCAAGGCATGCAGGATCTTTTGATGGAAACCCTGAAGAAAGATCCGAAGTGGTACTGATTTGAACATGAAGGCAGCAGCCCTGCTGCCTTCCATTGCGCCCACCTGAGGAAGGCAGGCGCATGACCAAGGGGCCGGGACGTTCTGACTGTTGCAGGGTCGGAGTGACCTACGGGGACAGGGAGTGCCTGCGCAAGGGCCGGGTCAGGGTAAAAGCTGCGCCGCAGGTTCGCCGACCCGTAGTGGCTCGACGGACTTGCGCTGAGCTTTCCAACACGCAAAACATTGATCCAGAGCGTCCAGCTCATCCTTTTTATCGCTGACACTGCGCGCGAAAACATTACGCGGTGTTTCATGGCGACCGTATATCGACAAAGAGACCGCTTAAACAGTAGGACTTCTAGTCTTCCTGCGTAGGCTTTTTCCTAATTATTTCGTCGATTTTTCTCGTTCAAAAAATAACCAACCTAGGCTGTGATGACCGGTTCACGGCACTTATGCCGGCCGAAATGTCACAATCGAACCGGTTGGGACGCCAGTTTCATTTAAAAAAGCTCATGCCGATTCGGCATAGGGTAGGCGTTTACGGCATTAGACGGCGCAACCTTGCATCGGAATAGTTGCGCCTTTTTTCGCCTGCCGAAGAGCCGTAACTACGCGCTTCGGGGCACCTTATACGGAGGCAGATGCACAGACTTTTCCGCTAAAGAGCGTTCCAGTTCCTGCATGTGCCTGAGTCAAACGCAAGTAAGGGTAAAGATAATGAAGAAGGCAAAAATCAGCCTCGCCTGGCAGATCCTCATCGGTCTTGTTCTAGGGATTGCAATTGGTGCGTTGCTCAATCACTTCAGTGCCGAGAAGGCCTGGTGGATCAGCAACGTCCTGCAACCGGCAGGCGATATCTTTATCCGTCTGATCAAGATGATCGTGATCCCGATCGTCATCTCTTCCCTGATCGTCGGCATCGCCGGCGTGGGCGACGCCAAGAAACTCGGGCGGATCGGCCTGAAGACGATCATCTATTTCGAAATCGTCACCACCATCGCCATCGTTGTCGGCCTGCTGCTGGCCAACCTGTTCCACCCGGGCACCGGCATCGACATGAGCACCCTGGGTACGGTCGACATCTCGAAGTACCAGGCGACCGCCGCCGAAGTGCAGCATGAACACGCGTTCATCGAGACCATCCTCAACCTGATCCCGTCGAACATCTTCGCGGCCATGGCCCGCGGCGAAATGCTG
Organism: Pseudomonas sp. H1_D05; assembly: GCF_054682705.1. Taxonomy (NCBI): domain Bacteria; kingdom Pseudomonadati; phylum Pseudomonadota; class Gammaproteobacteria; order Pseudomonadales; family Pseudomonadaceae; genus Pseudomonas; species Pseudomonas sp. H1_D05. The sequence continues at coordinate 1,903,725 of NZ_CP162825.1, read as the reverse complement.
CCGATCATCTTCTTCTCCGTGCTGTTCGGTCTCGGTCTGTCGAGCCTGCAGTCGGACCTGCGCGAGCCGCTGGTGAAGATGTTCCAGGGCGTCTCGGAAAGCATGTTCAAAGTCACCCACATGATCATGAACTACGCCCCGATCGGCGTGTTCGCACTGATCGCGGTGACCGTGGCCAACTTCGGTTTCGCCTCGCTGCTGCCGCTGGCGAAACTGGTGATCCTGGTTTACGTCGCCATCGCCTTCTTTGCCTTCGTGGTGCTGGGCCTGATCGCCAAGCTGTTCGGTTTCTCTGTGATCAAGCTGATGCGCATCTTCAAGGATGAGCTGGTGCTGGCCTACTCCACCGCGTCTTCGGAAACCGTGCTGCCACGCGTGATCGAGAAGATGGAAGCCTACGGCGCACCGAAAGCCATCTGCAGCTTCGTGGTCCCGACCGGTTATTCGTTCAACCTCGACGGTTCGACCCTGTACCAGTCGATCGCCGCCATCTTTATTGCCCAGCTGTATGGCATCGACCTGTCGATCAGCCAGCAGCTGCTGCTGGTCCTGACCCTGATGGTCACCTCCAAAGGCATCGCCGGTGTACCGGGCGTGTCCTTCGTGGTGCTGCTGGCCACTCTGGGCAGCGTCGGCATTCCGCTGGAAGGCTTGGCGTTCATCGCCGGTGTCGACCGCATCATGGACATGGCGCGTACCGCTCTGAACGTGATCGGCAATGCCCTCGCGGTACTGGTTATCGCACGCTGGGAAGGCATGTACGACGATGCCAAGGGCCAGCGCTACTGGAACTCCCTGCCACACTGGCGCAGCAAGGAAAAACTGCCAGCGGGCGAAATCTCCAAGCCGTAACGCAAAACCCTGTGGGAGCGAGCTTGCTCGCGAAGAGGCCGGCACATTCAACCATTATGTTGATTGACACACCGCCTTCGCGAGCAAGCTCGCTCCCACAGTGATTGATGCAAGGCTTACCAACGAACCCCGGAGAAATCCGGGGTTTGTCGTTTCTGGTGACCCCGCTATCATTCGCGGCATTCTTCGGGGGATTTGACTGATGCTTAATGGCCTGTGGCTTGGCTTCTTCATCGTGGCAGCCGTATCGGCGCTGGCGCAGTGGCTGATCGGCGGCAACGCCGGGATCTTCGCGGCGATGGTGGAAAGCATTTTCGCCATGGCCAAGCTCTCGGTCGAAGTCATGGTGCTGCTGTTCGGCACCCTCACCCTGTGGCTGGGCTTTCTGCGCATTGCCGAGAAGGCCGGCATTGTCGAATGGTTGGCCAAGGTCCTCGGCCCGCTGTTTCTAAGGCTGATGCCGGAAGTCCCACCCGGTCACCCTGCCCTTGGCCTGATCACCCTGAACTTCGCCGCCAACGGCTTGGGCCTCGACAATGCCGCGACGCCCATCGGCCTGAAAGCCATGAAGGCGCTGCAAGAGCTCAATCCCAGCGCCACCATCGCCAGTAACGCGCAAATCCTCTTCCTGGTGCTCAACGCCTCCTCCCTGACCCTGCTGCCGGTGACGATCTTCATGTACCGCGCCCAGCAAGGCGCGCCAGATCCGACGCTGGTGTTCCTGCCGATTCTGCTGGCGACCAGTTGTTCGACGATCGTCGGCTTCCTCTCGGTGGCGTTCATGCAGCGCCTGCGGATCTGGGATCCGGTGGTGCTGGCCTATCTGGTACCGGGTGCGCTGTTGTTGGGTGGTTTCATGGCGTTGCTCGGCACCCTTTCAGCGACGGCTTTGGCGGGATTGTCGTCGATCCTCGGCAATATCACGCTGTTCGGGTTGATCATGCTGTTTCTGATCATCGGCGCGTTGAGGAAAGTGAAGGTTTACGAGGCGTTCGTTGAAGGCGCGAAGGAAGGCTTCGACGTCGCGAAGAACCTGCTGCCGTATCTGGTGGCGATGCTCTGCGCGGTCGGCGTACTGCGTGCGTCCGGGGCGCTGGACTTCGGTCTGGACGGCATTCGTCATCTGGTCGAGTGGGCGGGTTGGGACACGCGGTTTGTCGATGCGTTGCCGACGGCGATGGTCAAGCCGTTCTCCGGCAGCGCAGCGCGGGCCATGCTGATCGAGACGATGAAGACCTCGGGCGTCGACAGCTTCCCGGCGCTGGTCGCGGCGACGGTGCAGGGTAGTACCGAGACGACGTTCTATGTGCTGGCAGTGTATTTCGGCGCGGTGGGGATTCAACGCGCGAGGCATGCGGTGGGGTGTGCGTTGCTGGCGGAGTTCGCTGGTGTGATTGGCGCCATTGCCGTCTGCTACTGGTTCTTCGGCTGAACAAAAATCCAGACTGTAGGAGTGAGCCTGCTCGCGATAGCGGTGTATCAGTCACCGATGATGGCGATTGATAAACCGCTATCGCGAGCAGGCTCACTCCTACAGGGGTTGTGTGTCGGGCTTAAGGTTTTGGGGGGGCGAGTTTCTGGCCTTGGTCGACGGCCCAAGCGACGATTTTGGCGGTCAGGCGATCACTGGCCTGGCCAAACCCGGCCACCACCGCCGGCACCTGCACATCGCTCAACGGGTGGCGCTCTTCAAAGCGGCGACTGGCGAGAATGCGCTGGTCATAACCGCGCACCAGCAACGCATCGACGCGCACCACAACGCTGGCCTGTGAGCCTTGGTATTCGGTCTGAAACGCCTGCAAACTCCCGCCCAATTCCAGATCCGCCGCAAAGTTGCTGTCATCGGTACTAAGCAACGTCACCCGACCATCACGCTGAAACCCATCGAGCAAGCGATTACGCACCAGCACCGGCGCCGGATCACTCCAGCGCGAGCCCTTGTAACTGCTGATCACGTCGCCCTGCGGAATCACCGCAATCGTCGGCCGGTTCAACGCCTCACTGGCCTGCAACTTGTTCAGCCGCAACGACCAAGACTGAGTCGCCGCCGAACTGGCCGAGGCGGGCGCCTGGGCGGCCGGCAGGCGATAGACATCCGACGGCTCCGACTGGGGCAGAATCGAACAGGCGCTGATCAGCGTGAAGCCGGCGAGAAGGGCAAGTCGAGTCAGCTTCATGGCGTGAATTCCTTGTTCTTGTCACGGCCCAGCAGGTAGCCGCTGGGGTTGGCCTCAAGGCGTTGGGAGATGGCGCGCAGCGAGGTCAGCGTCTCGCGCAGTTCGCGGATCGCCGGGGCCAGGCCATTGAGGCCCTGCATGCCGTTGTCGAGGGAGTTTTCGTTTTTGTTCAGCAGGGTGCTGATCGTCGCGGTACTTTGCTCCAGCGACTTCATGGCTTGTTCGGCACTGCCCAATGCCTGTTTGCCCTGATCGTTGATCAAGCCGTTGGCATTGCGCATTAGCAACGAGGTCTGTTCGAGCATACTGCCGGCCTGTTTGCCGACGGTCGCCAATTGCTGCATGGCTTGCTTGATGTCGCCGCGCTGATCGTTGATGGTGCCGGTGGTCTGCTCCAGATGGGCGAGGGTCTTGCTCACACGCTCGACGTTGTCGGCAGAGAACATCTGGTTGGCGTTTTGCAGCAGCGCGGTGATGCCGCTCATCAAATCATTGCTGTCATTGAGCAGCCGCGAAATAGGCGAGGGCGAAGCGACGATGGTCGGCAGATTGCCGTCATGTCCACGCAGTTTCGAGCTCTCGGGCGTACCGCCGCTGAGCTGGATAATCGACGTACCGGTGATCCCGGCCAGCGCCAGTTTGGCCTGGGTGTCTTCCTTGACCGGGGTGTCACCGGCCAGACGAATCCGCGCCAGCACCCGCCGTGGGTCCTTCGGATCAAGGCGCAGGTTGATCACATCGCCGACCTTGATCCCGCTGTACTGCACCGGGCTGCCTTTGGACAAGCCACTGACCGCCTCACTGAAGACAATTTCGTAATCCTTGAACTCGGTGTCGACGCTGGACTTGGCCAGCCACAGGCCGAAGAGCAGGGCGCCTGCCACCACAATCACGGTGAACAGGCCGATCAACACATGATGCGCTCGGGTTTCCATGTCAGACCTCGTTGAGCAATTTGGCGGCGTCCAGCGCCGAGCGGCCGCGCGGGCCGTGGAAGTATTCGTGAATCCACGCGTCGTCGGTTTCCGAGACAACGTCGATGGGACCTGCCACTAGCACCTTCTTCTGCGCCAGCACCGCCACGCGGTCAGTGATGGTGTAGAGCGTGTCGAGGTCGTGGGTCACCAGAAACACGCTGAGGCCGAGCGCATCGCGCAAGGTCAGGATCAATTGATCGAATTGCGCCGCGCCAATCGGATCAAGGCCAGCGGTGGGTTCGTCGAGAAACAGGATGTCCGGGTCCAGCGCCAGAGCCCGGGCCAGAGCAGCGCGTTTGATCATGCCGCCGGACAGCGATGCCGGGTATTTGTCCGCCGCCGACAGCGGCAACCCGGCCAGCGCCAGCTTCACCGCAGCCAAGTGCTCGGCGTCGTTGCGGCTGAGGCCGGCGTGTTCGATAAGGGGCAGGGCGACGTTCTCAGTAACGGTCAGCGAGGAGAACAGCGCGCCTTTCTGAAACAGCACGCCAAAACGGCGTTCGACCAGCGAACGCTCATGCTCGGACAGGCTCGGCAGGTTCTTGCCGAACACTTTGACGATGCCTTCGCTAGGCCGGCGCAGGCCGACGATGCTGCGCAGCAACACCGATTTGCCGCTGCCGGAGCCGCCGACCACGGCGAGAATCTCGCCTTTGTACAAATCCAGGTCGAGGTTCTCGTGCACGCTCTGGCTGCCGAAGCGATTGCACAGGCCACGGACTTCGATCACCGCCTCCGAGGGCGTGCGGGGTAGACGACTCACCAGCCCATCTCCATGAAGAACAGCGCGGCCACCGCGTCGAGCACGATCACCACGAAAATCGATTGCACCACGGCAGACGTGGTGTGCGCGCCAACCGACTCGGCGCTGCCACTGACCTTGAAACCTTCCAGACAACCAATCGCGGCAATCAGGAAAGCGAAGATCGGGGCTTTGACCAGGCCCACCAGAAAATGCTGGATGCCGATGTCCGATTGCAGCAACGACAGAAACATCGCCGGCGAAATATCCAGCGACACCGCGCAGACCACGCCGCCACCGATGATCCCGCAAAGCATGGCGAGAAACGTCAGCATCGGCAGCGCCACCAGCATCGCCAATACCCGCGGCACCACCAGCAACTCCATCGGATTGAGGCCGAGGGTGCGGATTGCGTCGATTTCCTCGTTGGCCTTCATCGAACCGATCTGCGCAGTGAAGGCACTGGCAGTGCGCCCGGCCATGAGGATCGCCGTGAGCAGCACACCGAATTCGCGCAGGAACGAGAAGCCCACCAGGTCCACAGTAAAGATTGTCGCACCGAAACTGGCCAGCACCGTCGCGCCAAGAAACGCCACCACCGCACCCACCAGAAAAGTCAGCAACGCCACAATCGGCGCGGCGTCGAGGCCAGTCTGCTCGATGTGCGCGATCATCGGCGTGATGCGCCAGCGCTTGGGTCGGAACAAGTTGCGAGCGATGGTTTCCATGATCAGGCCGACGAAGCCGAGCAGTTGCAGGGTGTCTTGCCAGACCGTGTCGACGGCCCGACCAATGCGCGTCAGCAGTTGCACACTGACGCTGATTTCCGGCTCTTTGATTGGCACGCAGAAATCGGTCATCGAGCAGTACACGGTTTGCAGCAGCGCGCGGTCGGCGGAGGTCAGGGTGCAATCGGGGTGTTCGGCGGATTTGCCCAGGCGTTCGGAGCCGAGCAGTTCGACCAGCAACGAAGCGCCAGCGGTGTCGAGGGCGCCGAGGCTGTTGAGGTCGATCGGGGTGTTGGCATCGTACTGACCGTGGAGCTTTTCGCTCAGTTGCTTGAGCTCGGCGTAATGGGCAAGCGTCCAGTCCCCGGTGACCCGCAGGCGCGCAGGGGTTATCGACGTGTCCAGTTGAGCATTACCGCTGATCGAGCTGCTGGTCATAAGCTCCGTGCTTGTTCGGCCTTTATGCGAACTAACGTAATAGCACGAACCGGATTACTTTTCTTTGATCGCTGTGCTGTCCGTGACTTCGAAACGCAACACGCCGATCACCTGGCCATCTTCGGTCAACACCCGTACTTGCCACTTGCCCGCCGGGTTGCCGGGGAAGTTCTGCTTGTGCGTCCACGCCCGGTAGCCTTCCTTGCGCCCGCCATGGATGTCGAGGGCGATGCGGTCGACCTCTTTGCCGTTGAATTGCCAGACGTGATAGATCCGCTCATCGAGCCCGCGCGGCGCGTTGATTGCGGTGTAGGCATAGAGGCCATCGCCACGAATCTGCTCGGCACTGACCGTGTCGAGGCTGGCGCCGGGGGTGCGGTCCTGCATTTGCGTGCTGATAGCCACGTCGGTCATCCACAGCGTCGCCGGTGGCACCCACGAACGCAGCGCCCAACCCACGCCACCGATGCCGACCGTGATGCACAGGATTGCCAAAGCATTGCGCACCGTGCGGATCGGGAAGATCGACGCCAGGCTCGGGAACGACAACAACACGGCAATGCCCAGCGCCCATTTGAAGCTTTGCGCGGTGGTCAGGTGCATGATCACCGGCAACGCGGTGAGCAGGGCGGCGAACAGGGTCAGCGTGTGCAGCGCGAGAAACGCCCAGCGCCGTGGCGCCAGCCATTTGTAATAAAGCGGATCGACGATGGAAATCAGTGCGGCGACGCTGAGCAGCCCGGTGAAAAACAACTGGCCGCTGTTCCAGGTCGTGGTGATGAAGAAAAACGGCAAGACGAAAAACAGGCTTTCCTGATGAATCATCTGCGTCGCGTAACGCAGCAGCGGCTGGGGAATCTCGCGTTTGAACACGCGGGTGAAGAGGCCGGTGAGGGTGTTTTCCAGCATCAGCCAGATCCAGCTGAGCAGCATGATCACGGTGATCCAGCTCGCCAGGCCCTGCTGACGATCGACCATGATGAAACTGCCGACCCCGGAGATGAACCCGCCAAGCGCAATGACCCCGGGATAACGCTTCATCAGTTCGAGAATGCGCTGGATCAGGAGCTGTATTTTTGGCATTTGGGCGGTTCACGACTTGAGGGGAAAAAACCTCGACAGAGTAGCGCCCGCCGTGCGCTGTGGCGAGGCTGCCGGTCAGTAAATCCAACACCTCACCCTGTGGGAGCGAGCTTGCTCGCGAAGGCGGCGGGTCAGTCACCACATTTGTTGAATGACACACCGCTTTCGCGAGCAAGCTCGCTCCCACAGGGTCAGTGTTCGGCGGGTTTTCGGCGGTGATGCAAACGCCAGCCGATCAGGATCAACAACACCAGACCCAAGCCACCCGCACTCAACCACAAAACCTGATCATCACTGATCAACGGCTTCTCGATCCGCAGATACCCCGGCTGCAACAGCAACTCGCGCATGGCCTTGTTCGCCGCTTCCAGCGTCACCCCTTGCAGCTCCCGCGCCGGGTTGGCGAAGCGGCCATCCTGGTAATCACCGAGGGCGCTCCAGTAATAATCCGCCAGCGCACTGTTGCCTTGCACCGCCCACGCCTGATGGGCGATCGAGGCCTGCTTGATCCGCGCGAAAGTATCCGGGTCTAGGCCGTTTTTCAGCAGATCAGCCTTGAGGTCCTCCAGCACCTGAATGGCTTCGTCAACGTCATCACGATCCAGATCGGCGTTCAGACTCATGAAGCCCACACCGCCAAACACCTCACGCTCAGCCCACGGCCCGTAGGACAAACCGTGGTTGAGACGGATCTGTCGGTACAACGCCCAGTCGAGGTAATCCTTGAGAATGTCGAACGTCTGGTCGTACTGATCGTCCAGCACCGGTTCCGGCACCAGCCAGTGCAATTTGGCGCTGTCGCCGATAAAGCCACGGGTGAGCGTGCGCTCGTGGGCGGCGCTGGTGCGGATATCCGGCAGTGGGCGGTGTTCGCTCGGCTCGACCGCTTCGAGCGCGCCCCAGGTGCGTTCCAGATAGGCCGGCAGCAGTTTGTCGAGTTCGCCGACGACAATCAGCGTCATGTTGTTCGGCGCGTACCAGGCCTTGCGCACCTTCTCCAGTTGCTCCTGAGTCAGATGGCCGACCTCGGCGCGTTGCGGGCATTTGAGGCCCAGTTCAACAGCGAGCTGATTGCTCGCGGTGTGGCCGAGGTCCTGACGATCGAGAAAGCGTTGCAGGCGTGTGTAATGGCCGCCGTCCTCGCGCTCGACCACACGTTTGGCGGCGTTGATCGCGTTGTCGTCGATACGCGTTTGCGTGAGCAGAGCGAGCAGCAGGTCGAGTACCTTGCGCTGGTTTTTCGCCGGAGCTTCGATGACGAAGGTGGTGTCGGCGTTGCTGGTGAAGGCATTCCAGTCACCGCCCAGCGCTTGCATGCGCTCCTCCAGACCACCTTCGCCGGTGGCGTCGATGCCACTGAACAGCAGGTGTTCGAGCAGGTGCGGCAGCTCCTTGTCATCGCACTCGAAATCATCAAGGCCGACGCCGACCACCAGCCGGATCGCCACGTGCCCCCGTTCGGTGCCGGGCTTGAGCATTAGCTGCAAACCGTTGGGCAGCGCATAGCCTTCAACCTGAAAACGATCCAGGGCGAAGGCGGGCAGGGAACCGAGCAACAGACAGGCGAACAACAGGCAACGCATAACAGGCTTCCGTACGGCTGATTTGGAGATCCGTGTCGTCAGTCAGGGCCCCATCGCGAGCAGGCTCACTCCTGCATTTGGAATGCGTCCCCCCTGTAGGAGTGAGCCTGCTCGCGATAGCGGCCTGAAGGCTGAATCAATGTAACTGACTAAACCCAGCCCCAGTCGTTCAAGGCGAATGCGTAATGTCGGCAATATCATCCGCCGCCAGCGCCCCGGTATCCGCCGTTTCCAGCACCACATACGCACTGCCGCAAAACAGCGAATTCAAGCGTTTCATGTCGGCAATCAACTCCAGGTGCAGCGAGCTGGTTTCAATACTCTGCACGATCTTGCGTTGCAAACGGCTGACATGCGCGTGGGCCAGACGACGTTCCTGCGCGCGAAAGCGGCGTTTCTCGCGGAGCAATTGCCGGGCACTTTCGCGGTCGCCGCTGAGAAACACCGACAGGCCCAAACGCAAATTGGCGATCAGTTGCTGCTGCAGCCCGGCCAGGTCCTCCAGACCTTCTTCGGAAAACGAGCGCCGCTGCGAGGTTTTCTGCTGCTGGATCTTGCGCAGCATGCGTTCGATCAAATCGGCGGCCAGTTTCAGATTGATCGCCAGCTCGATGATTTCGGCCCAGCGCCGACTGTCCTGCTCGCCGAGGTCTTCGCGGGGCATCTGCGCCAGGTACAGTTTGATTGCGCTGTACAGCGCTTCGACGTCGTCGGTCAATCGGCGCATTTCCTGGGTGACGGCGGTCTGCTTGCCGCGCAGCACATCGAGGGTCGCGTCGAGCATGTTGTCGAGCAGATCGCCCATGCGCAGGGTTTCCCGCGCGGCGTTGGCCAACGCCAGGCTCGGTGTGACCAGCGCGGTCGCGTCGAGATGGCGGGGTTTGGCGGTGCCGTTGACCTCCGGCCGCTCCGGCAGCAGCCAAGCACACAGGCGTGCCATCGGCCCGACGCTTGGTAGAAGAATCAGGCAGCGCGCGGTGTTGTAGAGCAGGTGAAAGCCGATGACCATTTCCTGCGGGCTGAAATCGAGGCTGTCGATCCAGTGCACCAACGGATCGAGTACCGGAATGATCAGCAGCAAGCCGATCAGTTTGTACAGCAGACTGCCCAGCGCCACTTGCCGCCCGGCCGCGTTCTGCATGCTGGTGCTCATGAACGCAAGAATGCCGCTGCCAATATTGGCGCCGATCACCAGGCCGATCGCCACCGGCAGACTGATCACACTGGCGCCGGCCAGTGTCGCGGTGAGCAACACGGCGGCGAGGCTCGAGTAGGAAATCATCGCGAACAACGCGCCGACCAAGGCGTCGAGAAGGATATCGCCGGTCAGCGAGGCGAAGATCACCTTGACCCCTTGCGCGTGGGTGATCGGTGCGGCGGCCTCGACGATCAATTGCAGCGCGAGAATGATCAGCCCCAGACCGATGCTGACCCGGCCCATCTGCCCGAGCCGCGTCTGTTTGCGCGACAGAAAGAAAATCACCCCGAGGAAAATCAGCAGCGGCGACAGCCACGACAAGTCAAACGTCAGCACCCGCGCCATCAGCGCGGTACCGACGTCGGCGCCGAGCATGGTCGCCAGCGCCGGGGTCAGCGCCATCAGGCCCTGGCCGACGAAAGAGGTCACGAGCATGGCCGTGGCATTGCTGCTCTGCACCATCGCGGTAACGACGATGCCGGCGACAAAGGCCAGCCAGCGCTTGGACATGTTCTGGCCAATCACATGGCGCAGATTGGTGCCGTACACCCGCAGGATGCCGGTTCGAACGATGTGCGTGCCCCAGATCAGCAGGGCGACGGCGGAAAGCAGATTGAGCAGGGTGAGCATACAAACCCCCTGTAGTAGCAGCGCCTCAGAGAGGCAAGTTGACGGTACCGCGCGGTTTCTACGTTTTTGATACTTAAGCTGTAGTTGGCTAACGGTCTGGGCGCCAGCATTGCACAGCTAAAGTGTCGATTGAAACAAAAGTGTCATGAAAACGGGTTCATTCACCCACCTGAATCCGACACGTTCCCCCTGTGTTACTCAAAACAAATGTGGGAGCGAGCTTGCTCGCGAAAGCGGTGGGCCAGCCAACATTTCTGTCGACTGACACGAAGCCTTCGCGAGCAAGCTCGCTCCCACAGGGGTATTGCGTGCGTCTGGATTACCGGGTTACTGGCCCGGGATGTCCTTGCGCAGTTTCACCGGGTCTTGCTGCTGTTTTTTCTTGGCCATTGCGCCGCGCAGCTTGATGTTGATCGCTTCCACGGCCAGCGAGAACGCCATGGCGAAGTAGACGTAGCCCTTCGGCACATGCACGTCGAACGACTCGGCAATCAGCACGGTGCCGACCACCAGCAGGAACGACAGCGCCAGCATCTTCAGCGACGGGTGTTTGTCGATGAACTCGCTGATCTTGCCCGAGGCCAGCATCATCACCAGCACCGCCACGACGATCGCCGCGACCATCACCGGCACGTGGGACACCATGCCCACCGCCGTGATCACCGAATCCAGCGAGAAGACGATGTCGATGATTGCAATCTGGATGATGGTGTAGAGGAAGTTGCCACCCTTGCCGCCCGGGGTTTCGTCGCTTTCGTCTTCGCCTTCCAGCGCGTGGTACATCTCTTGCGAGCTCTTCCACAGCAGGAACAGACCACCGAAGAACAGGATCAGGTCGCGGCCGGAAATGCCTTGGCCGAACACCTCGAACAGATCGGCGGTGAGGCGCATGACCCAGGTGATCGACAGCAGCAACAGGATGCGGGTGATCATGGCCAGGCCAAGACCGAAGATCCGGGTGCGCTGTTGCATGTGTTTGGGCATGCGGCTGACCAGGATCGAAATCATGATGATGTTATCGATGCCCAGAACGATTTCCAGGGCGGTCAGGGTAAAGAAGGCAACCCAGATTTCGGGGTTGGTCAGCCAATCCATGTGTATTCCTTTGAGCGAGTGTTAAACCGAAAAAGGCCCGGGCTTCAAACCGCGAAGCCAGGACCCGAAACGGTGAGTCGTGGGCTTATAGAGTGCTGAACACCGGGAAAGTCCCCAACAGCAGTGCAGCAATCAGAATGCAGATACATACCAGGATCGCCCATTTCAGGGTGAAACGCTGGTGGTCACCAAAATCAATACCGGCCAGGGCCACCAACAGATAGGTCGATGGCACCAACGGGCTCAGCAAGTGGACGGGCTGACCGACGATCGAGGCACGGGCCATTTCCACTGCGGTGATCCCGTAGTGGCTGGCGGCTTCGGCCAACACCGGCAACACGCCATAGTAGAACGCATCGTTGGACATGAAGAAGGTGAACGGCATGCTCACCAGCGCCGTGATCACGGCCAGGTAAGGGCCGAGGAAATCCGGAATCACCGCCAACAGGCTCTTCGACATCGCATCGACCATGCCGGTGCCGCTCAGGATACCGGTGAAGATACCCGCCGCAAAGATCAGCCCGACCACTGCCAGCACGCTACCGGCGTGAGCCGCAACGCGATCCTTCTGCATCTGCAGGCAAGGGTAGTTGACGATCATGGCAATACTGAACGCGACCATGAATAGAACCGGCAGCGGCAGCAGGCCAGCGATCAGGGTGCACATCAGGCCGAAGGTCAGGGCGCCGTTGAACCAGATCAGTTTTGGACGGCGGGCATCCGGGAACTGCGACACGCTGATTTCGCTGTGATCGATATCATCGCCAACCAGATGCAGCTCACCCAGACGCGCACGTTCACGTTTGCCGTAGAAATAAGCGATAACCAGAATCGCGACCACACCCGCGGCCATCGCCGGGATCATCGGTACGAAGATGTCCGACGGGTCAACGTGCAGCGCACTCGCGGCGCGGGCAGTCGGGCCACCCCATGGAGTCATGTTCATCACGCCGCCGGCGAGAATGATCAGACCGGCCATGATCCGCGGGCTCATGCCGATGCGGCTGTACAGCGGCAGCATGGCGGCCACGCAGATCATGTAAGTGGTCGCGCCGTCACCATCGAGGGAAACGACGAGCGCCAGTACGGCGGTGCCGACCGAAACCTTCAGCGGGTCGCCCTTGACCAGTTTGAGGATCTTGCGCACGGCCGGGTCGAACAGGCCGGAGTCGATCATCAGGGCGAAATAGAGAATGGCGAACATCAGCATCACGCCAGTCGGCGCGAGCTTGGTGATGCCTTCGAGCATCATCGGGCCGATCTTCGGTGCAAAGCCGCCGAACAGGGCGAAGACGATCGGGATGATGATCAGAGCGATCAGCGCGGACAGGCGCTTGGTCATGATCAGGAACATGAACGTGATGACCATGGCGAAGCCAAGGAAAGTCAGCATGGGAATACTCCAGGCGTAGCGCGGCTAGTTAAATGAGCAGATCGGGCCGATCAGCGCAGAACGGGAAGCACGAGACGTACGGGCGGAGTGACAGCGTAAAGGCGGGCTACAGAGGACATCAGAATCACCATTGTTGTTGTTAATTGGGCCTTTAGTGCGAGGTATCACACGCATTGGCCAACCGGTCTGTTGCCGGAAGTGAGGCGATCCTAATCGGGCAAGCTTTCAGCTACCTTTCGCTGCAGAAAGCTTTGAATGAACGGTCAACCGGCCGTCGGATGCGATCTAGAGTCAATAAACACGGGAAGGGGAGCTTTCGAGATGAGCCAATCGCACAGCGGAGGCTGCCACTGCGGACACATTCGTTATCAGTTCAGCGGGGCGTTGCAGGACATAGCCCATTGCCATTGTTCGATTTGCCGCAAGGTCAGCGGCGGCATCGTCACGACGTGGATCACGGTGCCAGCCTCCAGTTTCCAATGGCTGGTCGGTACGCCGTCGCGTTACGACTCGTCTGCCAGTTGTACGCGGTTCTTTTGCCCACAGTGCGGCGCGCAACTGGCGTTGGTGACGTTGCTCAGCCCACAGAGTATCGACGTGACCATCGCCACCCTCGATCAACCCGAGCTGGCGCCCGCCGAACGACACATCTGGACCGACAGCCAATTGCCCTGGCTGCACCTGGACGAGCATCTGCCGGGCGAAGCCGAAGAAACGATCTGATCAGAAAACAGACAGATCCAGCGACCGCATCGCGCCCATCCAGATTGCGTGTTCGGTGTGGTCGAGCAGGTCATCGCCGGTGTCCGGGTGCAGAAACACCACCAGACCTTTGCGGTTCAACACCAGCCACGGCAGCACATCGCTGATCAACTCGGGGCCGAAGGCCAACTGGCAGCTCCAGTCCGGATGCGGACCGACCGGACGTTCGTGAACGCGGCCCATTTTCACTGGAAATAACTGCGCGGCCTGCTCGCACAAGGCCCGTGCCTGTTCAATGGTGCTGGCGTCGAAATAGACGTGGGCGTGGTAGCCCTTGATCGCTTGCATCTGAAGCCCTCGGAAATCGGTTCGAACCCTCGGCGTTGCCCGTATGTCACACGTCATACAAGGGATAAGAAAAGGGATCAGCCATGAAAAATGCCGAAACCCCGGCGGTAAAAGTGGTGCTCTATGGTGCCATGAGTAGCCTGGGCAGCGCGTTGATGGCTGAGTTGCTGCGTCGTCAGCATGAAGTCATCGCCATTCTCGACGATCTGACCGCACTTGCGCCGCGTCCCGGACTACGCACCAAGAGCGGCGATCTGTTCGACTCCGAGAGGGTCAATCAAAGTGTGGCCGGCAGTTCGGTGGTCATCTGCTTATTGGATGCGCCAGGTTTGCCATTCAGCAGCGATCACGTTGAGCGCTCTGTCGTACTCGGCCCCGTCGAGCAGGTGCTGGCCGTCGATGCATTGGTCGATGGACTGCAAGCCGCCAACGTTTCGCGGCTGTTTCTGGTGGGGGATTTTGCCGTACTCGATGAGCCGGACGTCGATGATCGCCTGCAACGCCATGTTGCCGAAGAAATTCGCGAAGCCGTGCAAAGCAGCCCGCTGCACTGGACACTGGTCAATGCGCCACACGGCGTGGCCGGGCTGACCATTGAGCATTTCAGCCAGGTCGGCGGCAATCTCGAACCGGGTCTGGCCGAGCCATTGGAGCGGCTGAACCGCGTGGCGGTGGGGATTGCCGATGAGCTACGGCTGAATTTGCATATAGGGCAGCATGTGAATTTCGTTGCGGCTTCAGATTCGTAAAAGATCTTCAAACCGCGATCGACGGCAACGTCAAACCGTTGAGGGATTGCGCGCTGCTCGCCTGTTCCGCCATTAACCAATCGACAAACTGTTGAATCAACGCGCCCCGACGTTTGCGCTGGGGCAGCACCACGTAATAACCGAGGCGCGACAAGGTCGTTTCGGCGATGGGGCGGCACAGCAAACCCTGACTCAGCAAGTTATCCACAAGGTGCCGCCAGCCAATCGCTACGCCTTGACCGCCAATCGCCGCTTGAATCAACAACGTGTAATTGTCGAAGCGCAATTGCCCCGGCGCCGGCGGCGTATTGATACCGAGTTCACGGAACAGACCACTCCAGTCAAACCAGTTGCTGCTGTTTTCCCCACGCAGGTGCAGCAACGGGAACTCCAGCAGTGCGTGAGCAGGCAAGGGCAGGGCGCGATCCTTGAGCAATTGCGGGCTGCACACCGGGAATACTTCTTCGCTGAACAACCAATGGCTTTCGCCCTGCTTGAAACGACCATCACCGAACAGGATCGCCACGTCGATATCGGTGCGCAGCATGTTGTGGTTGCGTTCGCTGGTCACCAGGCTGACGTCGACCTGCGGGTTAGCTTCATGAAAGCGGTGCAGGCGCGGCATCAGCCAATAAGCAGCGAAGGCAAAGTCGGTGGCAACTTGCAGGACTTCATGTTGTTGCTGTGCGCTGATCGTGCTCAATCCTGCATCGATATTCTGTAAACCGAGAGTAACTTGCTCAAACAGTATCGCGCCGACTTCGGTCAGCTCGATCCCACGGTAAATGCGATCAAATAGTCGCGTACCGAGTTGTTCTTCCAGCCGTTTGATCTGCTGACTGATCGCTGGTTGCGTGGTGCCAAGCTCTACCGCCGCTGCGGTAAAGCTGCGCTGGCGAGCGGCCGCCTCAAAGGCGCGCAACAGGTCGAGGGACAGATCACCCAAGGCTTCATACATAAGCTGTGCTTATCCTAGTCATTGTCTGGCGCGGGCTTTACCGGATAAAGCATGGACTCCATGCTCGATCGCAGCAATGTCGCATAAATATTTACTATGGAATGCCGCGATCACATGAAGCGCAAGAATATTCTTTTCATCATGGCCGATCAGATGGCCGCGCCAATGTTGCCGTTCTACGGCCCATCGCCGATCAAACTGCCGAATCTTTCCCGCCTCGCCGCCCAAGGCGTGGTGTTCGATGCCGCTTACTGCAACAGCCCGTTGTGCGCGCCATCGCGGTTCACCCTGGTCAGCGGCCAGTTGCCGAGCAAGATCGGCGCCTACGACAACGCCGCCGATTTCCCTGCCGATGTGCCGACTTATGCCCATTACTTGCGCCGCCTCGGCTACCGCACCGCGCTATCCGGCAAGATGCACTTCTGCGGTCCGGACCAGTTGCACGGTTATGAAGAACGCCTGACCAGTGATATCTACCCGGCCGATTACGGTTGGGCCGTGAACTGGGATGAGCCGGATGTACGGCCGAGCTGGTACCACAACATGTCTTCGGTGCTGCAGGCCGGGCCATGTGTGCGCACCAATCAACTGGATTTCGATGAAGAGGTGGTGTTCAAGGCACAGCAATATCTGTTCGATCACATCCGCGAGGACGGCGATCAGCCGTTCTGCCTGACAGTATCGATGACTCACCCACACGACCCGTACACCATTCCCAAGGCGTTCTGGGATTTGTACGACGATGCCGATATCCCGTTGCCTACAACCCCGGATCAACACGAACTCGATCCGCACTCACAGCGGCTGCTCAAGGTTTATGACCTGTGGGACAAGCCACTGCCTGTGGATAAGATTCGCGATGCACGCCGGGCATATTTCGGTGCATGCAGCTATATCGACGCCAACGTCGGCAAACTTCTGGAAACCCTCGAAGAAACCGGGCTGATCGAAGACACAATTATTGTCTTCTCCGGTGACCACGGCGACATGCTCGGCGAAAAGGGCCTTTGGTACAAAATGCACTGGTACGAAATGGCGGCCCGCGTCCCCCTGTTGATAAGTGCTCCAGGCCAGTTCGATGCCGGGCGTGTCAGCGCTGCCGTATCGACCGCAGACCTGTTGCCAACCTTCGTCGAATTGGCCGGCGGCACGCTGGAACCGGGCCTGCCACTGGATGGCCGCTCGCTGGTATCACACCTTCAAGGGCAGGGCGGTCATGACGAAGTGTTCGGCGAATACATGGCCGAAGGCACCATCAGCCCGCTGATGATGATCCGTCGCGGCGCCTACAAATTTATCTACAGTGAAAGCGACCCTTGCCTACTCTTCGACGTAGATAACGATCCGCATGAACTGGAAGAACTCAGCCAATCGCCGCAACATCGCCCGCTGTTCGACGATTTTCTCGCCGAAGCACGGGCCAAATGGGACATTCAGTCGATTCACCGGGAGGTCCTCGCGAGCCAGCGCCGCCGCCGATTTGTCGCCGATGCGTTGACCCTCGGCAAGCTGAAGAGCTGGGATCACCAGCCACTGGTGGACGCCAGTCAGCAATACATGCGCAACCACATCGACCTCGACGATCTGGAACGCAAAGCACGTTATCCACAACCCTGCCAAAACCAATAATGTTAAGGGGAAGTCCATGCGTAAGTTATCCACAGTAGTGACGGTCGGCCTGCTCGCGCTGAGCAGCGCCTCGGCCTTCGCCGAGCAAAGCTGCGACACCGTGAAAATGGCCGATCCGGGCTGGAGCGACATCGCCGCGACCAACGCCATCACCGGGTTTCTGCTGGACGGCATGGGCTACAAGGCCAAGGTCGACACCCTCGCGGTGCCGATCACCTTCGGTGGTTTGAAGGACGGCCAGGTGGACGTGTTTCTCGGCAACTGGATGCCGGCGCAGCAGGGCTTCTACGACAAGTTCGTCGCCACCGGTGACGTCACGCAACTGGCGAAGAACCTCGACGGCACCGAA
Source organism: Pseudomonas sp. H1_D05 (assembly GCF_054682705.1). Taxonomy (NCBI): domain Bacteria; kingdom Pseudomonadati; phylum Pseudomonadota; class Gammaproteobacteria; order Pseudomonadales; family Pseudomonadaceae; genus Pseudomonas; species Pseudomonas sp. H1_D05. The sequence continues at coordinate 1,886,094 of NZ_CP162825.1, read as the reverse complement.
TTCACCCTCGCCGTGCCGGACTACGTGTGGGACGCGGGTGTGCATAACTTTGCCGACCTGAACAAATACGCGGACAAGTTCGATCGTAAGATCTACGGCATCGGTTCGGGTGCGCCGGCGAATATCTCGCTGCAGGAAATCATCAAGAAGAACGACTTCGACATGGGCCAGTGGAAGCTGATCGAATCCAGCGAACAGGCGATGCTGGCTGAAGTGTCGCGGGCGGTGAAGAAACAGAAATTCGTCACCTTCCTCGGCTGGACGCCGCACCCGATGAACGTGCAGTTGAAGATGCATTACCTCAAGGGTGGCGAGAAGTACTTTGGCGACACCGGCAGCGTGTTTACGTTAACGCGCAAGGGCTACGCCGAGGCGTGTCCGAATGTGGGTAAATTGCTGACCAATCTGTCGTTCACGCAGGAGATGGAGAACAGCATCATGGCTGAGGTGGTGAACAAAAAGGTCAGCAATGCCGAGGCGGCGAAGGCTTGGATCAAGGCAAATCCGGCGGTGTTGGATAAGTGGCTGGATGGCGTCAAGACGTCTGACGGGAAGGATGCGTTGGCGGCGGTGAAAGCGAAGCTTTGATCGTGGGGTGGCTGGAATTGTGCTCGGCTCGAGATTTTTGCCCCCTCACCCCAGCCCTCTCCCCAGAGGGGCGAGGGGGAAAGGGAGCCGATATCTGTTGGATTCAAAACTTGCGTTCAACTCTGAAATCGCAGGTCGGTGAATCTTGAATAAACACCACGGTCAGTCCCCTCTCCCTTGGGAGAGGGTTAGGGTGAGGGGCCTTTCCCCTGGCACCCTGATAACCTTGAACAAAACCCAACCGCGAGGACCCATGGCCTTCCCCAGCCGCCACTCTCTCTTCCCCTTCCTCACCTGGTTGCCGCGACAAACCCGCGCCAGCGTCGGACGGGATCTGATCGTCGGCCTCAGCGGGGCGATTCTCGCGCTCCCCCAGTCGATTGCTTACGCGTTGATCGCCGGTCTGCCTCCCGAGTACGGCCTCTACGCCGCAATCATTCCGGTGCTGATCGCCTGCCTGTGGGGTTCGTCGTGGCATTTGATCTGCGGTCCGACGGCAGCGATTTCGATTGTGCTGTTTGCCAGTGTCAGCCCTTTAGCGGTTCCAGCCTCGCAGGACTACATCACCCTGATCCTGCTGCTGACCTTGCTTGCGGGGATATTCCAGTGGCTGCTCGGTTTGCTGCGCTTTGGCGCGCTGGTGAATTTCGTCTCGCATTCGGTGGTGCTGGGGTTCACCCTTGGCGCGGCGGTGGTGATTGCTATCGGGCAATTGCCAAACCTGCTGGGCCTGGAGTTGCCGGCAAAAGCCACGGCGCTGGCCAGTTTGATGGATTTGCTGCAACACCTGCGGGCTGTGGATAAACCTTCGCTGGTGTTGGGTTTGGCCACGGTGGTCGTCGGTCTGCTGCTCAAACACCTGTTGCCGCGCTGGCCGACGCTGTTGATCACACTGGTGCTGGCCAGTTTGCTGGTGTGGTTGTGGCCGGGCGTGTTCGGCCATGTGCATCTGGTCAGCGCGTTTGTCGGGCGTTTGCCGCCGTTCAGTGGATTGCCGCTGGATCTGGATTTGATCCTGCGGTTGCTGCCCAGTGCCGTGGCGGTGGGCATGCTCGGCCTGGTTACCAGTCTGTCTATTGCACGCTCGATTTCGGCGCGGTCGCAGCAATTGCTTGATGCCAATCAGGAAGTCCGTGCACAGGGCTTGTCGAATATTCTCGGGGCGTTCTTTTCCGGGTCGCTGTCGGCCGGGTCGTTCACCCGCTCGGGCCTCAGTTACGAGGCAGGCGCTTGCTCGCCGCTGGCCGGAGTGTTTTCGGCAATCTGGGTGGCGTTGTTCGCAATTTTTGGTGCGGGGCTGATCGCGCACATTCCGATCCCGGCGATGGCCGGGAGCATTCTGTTGATTGCCTGGGGGCTGGTCGACCACCGAGGCATTCGCGCATTGCTGCGTGTCAGCCGCGCCGAGTTTGTGGTCATGGCGCTGACCTGCCTCGCGACTTTGCTACTGGAATTGCAGACGGCGATTTATGCCGGTGTGCTGGCCTCGCTGTTCTTCTACCTCAAGCGCACTTCGCAACCGCGCGTGCAGCACTGGCGCGACGGCGAAGACGATGTGTTGCGTGTCGGCGGATCGATCTTTTTCGGCGCCAGCCATTACCTGCAAGTACGCCTGCAACGTATGCATGGCACGCGGGTGGTGATCGAGGCGCAGCAGATCAACTTCATCGACTATTCGGGGGTGGAAATGCTGCATCAGGAGGCGCGGCGCTTGCTTGGCCAGAATCGCAGCCTGACCTTGCGCCGGGCGCGGCCGCAGGTGGTGGAGGAGTTGCGGAAGCTGGAAGGGCCGGAGAAATGTCCGATCCGGTTTGAAGACTGACCCAGAATCGGTGGTGAGGCCATTCGCGAGCAAGCTCGCTCCCACATTTGATCGCATTCCACTGTGGGAGCGAGCTTGCTCGCGAAGCTTTTAGAGGGTTAATTGTCGACGCAACTCGGCGAGTACCGGTGCGGTATCAGGGCGCACACCACGCCACAGGAAAAACGCCTCAGCCGCCTGCTCCGCCAACATCCCCAAGCCATCCATCGCCACCGCCGCGCCATGTTCACTGGCCCAGCGGCAGAACGCCGTCGGCTCTTTGCCGTACATCATGTCGTAGCACAGGGTCTTGCCCGGCTCGATCAGGCTCGGTGCAATCGGCGGCACATCACCAGTAAGACTGGCCGACGTGGCGTTGATGATCACGTCCACCGGCTCGCGCAACCAGTCGAAACCACTGGCCGAGACCGGCCCGAGGTCGCAGAACAATTCCGCCAGCAACTCAGCCTTGTCCACCGTACGATTGGCGATGATCACCGAGGCCGGTTGTTCCGCCAGCAACGGTTCCAGCGCACCGCGCACCGCACCACCGGCACCGAGCAGCAGAATGCGTTTGCCGGTCAGGCTGAACCCGGCGTTCACCGTCAGATCGCGCACCAGTCCGGCGCCGTCAGTGTTATCACCGAGGAGTGAGCCGTCGGCCAGTTTGCTCAAGGTGTTCACCGCACCGGCCCGTTGTGCGCGAGCGGTCAGGCTATTGGCCAGACGATAGGCGTCTTCCTTGAACGGCACGGTGACGTTGGCGCCGCGACCTTCCTGGAAAAACGCCGTGGCGCAGTTGGCGAAATCTTCAAGCGGCGCCAGCAAGGTGCTGTAGTCGAGGTGCTGGCCGGTCTGCTCGGCGAACAGCTTGTGAATCATCGGCGATTTGCTGTGGCCGATCGGGTTGCCGAAAACGACGTAACGATCCATCAGATGTCCTCAGGCCTCGGCCAGCCAGTCGCGGTCTTGCAGGAAGTACTCGGTCAGGCGTGCTTCTTCGCTGCCAGGCTCGGCTTTCCAGTCATAGCCCCAGCGCACTTGCGGCGGCAACGACATCAGGATCGACTCGGTACGCCCGCCCGATTGCAGACCGAACAAGGTGCCACGGTCATACACCAGGTTGAACTCGACGTAACGGCCACGGCGGAATTCCTGGAATTCACGCTGCTGAGCGGTAAACGCATCGTTTTTGCGGCGCTGCACGATCGGCAGATAAGCATCGATGTAGGCGTCGCCGATGGCCCGCATAAAAGCGAAGCTGGTATCGAAGTCCCACTCGTTCAGGTCATCGAAGAACAAACCGCCAATGCCGCGCGGTTCGTGGCGATGCTTGATGTGGAAGTAGGTGTCACACCAGGCCTTGTAGCGCGGGTAGACGTCCGGGCCAAACGGCGCGCAAGCCTGCTCGGCAACGCGGTGCCAGTGAACGCAATCTTCTTCATTGCCGTAATACGGGGTCAGGTCAAAGCCGCCGCCGAACCACCAGACCGGCTCTTCACCCTCCTTCTCGGCGATGAAAAAGCGCACGTTGGCGTGGGACGTCGGCACATGCGGGTTGTGCGGGTGGATCACCAGCGACACGCCAAGGGCTTCGAAACCGCGGCCAGCCAATTCCGGGCGATGGGCGCTGGCCGACGGTGGCAGACCACTGCCGAAGACGTGGGAAAAGTTGACACCGCCCTTTTCGATTACCGTGCCGTTCTCGATCACGCGAGTACGACCGCCACCGCCGGCGGGCCGGGTCCAGGCGTCTTCGACGAAGCGCGTACCGCCGTCTTCGGTTTCGAGAGCCGCGCAGATGCGGTCTTGCAGGTCGAGCAGATAGGCCTTTACGGCGTCGGTGCGGGTCGTCATGGCTTCACCTTGAATCGGGCGGCGCCCCGGCAGACGGGCGACGCAAATGGGCGCGTAGCATACCACCGCACAACAACCCGCCGCAGTTGACGAAGATCAAGCATGGGAGTTGGATAGGGGGCTCACAAAAGACCCAAGGAGAGCAGGCAGATGGCAAAGCGTATCCAGTTCCGCGCCCACGGCGGCCCCGAAGTGCTCGAATATGTTGATTACCAACCCGCCGCGCCCGGCCCCAATCAAGTCCGCGTGGCGAACAAGGCGATCGGCCTGAACTTCATCGACACCTATTACCGCAGCGGTCTGTACGCACCGCCCGCCTTGCCGTCCGGCCTGGGTGCTGAAGGTGCGGGGATCGTCGATGCCGTGGGCAGCGACGTCACCCGGTTCAAGGTCGGTGATCGCGTGGCCTATGGCAGCGGCCCGTTGGGGGCCTACAGCGAATTGCATGTGCTGCCCCAGGACAATCTGGTGCATCTGCCCGACGAAATCAGTTTCGAAACGGCTGCCGGTGTAATGCTCAAAGGCCTGACCGTGCAATACCTGCTGCGCCAGACCTATGAACTCAAGGTTGGCGAAACCATTCTGTTCCACGCGGCGGCCGGCGGTGTCGGTTCACTGGCCTGCCAATGGGCCAAAGCGTTAGGCGTGAAGCTGATTGGCACCGTCAGCTCCAAAGAGAAAGCCGAACTGGCCAAGGCCAATGGCGCCTGGGCGACTATCGATTACAGCCACGAAAACGTTGCCCAGCGCGTGCTGGAATTGACCGATGGCAAGAAAGTCCCGGTGGTCTATGACGGTGTTGGCAAGGACACCTGGCTGACGTCCCTCGACAGCGTGTCGCCGCGTGGCCTGGTGGTGAGCTTCGGCAATGCCTCCGGTGCGGTGGACGGCGTGAATCTGGGGATTCTCTCCGCCAAGGGTTCGCTGTACGTGACCCGGCCGACGCTGGCGACTTATGCCAACAACGCCGAAAACCTGCAGCGAATGGCCGATGAGCTGTTCGAGATGATCATCAGCGGCAAGTTGAAGGTGGACGTCAGCCAGCGTTATCCACTGGCTGATGCGGCGAAGGCGCAAACCGAGCTGTCGGCGCGGCGCACTACCGGTTCCACCATCCTGCTGCCTTGATACCTCCCGGCGTCCTGCCAGTCAGGGTTTCAGAACCATGACTGGCAGGACGCTTCGAGCGTGTTCAGTACTGCGGTGGATGAGCCGCCAACGGTCTTGGCGCCCAATGACCGACCGTCGCGGAATCAGGCTGTTGCAACGCGGCGAGGATTTGCCGCCACTCGGCTGACAACACCCAGTAATCCCCGCGTGCGCGCTGTTCGATATGCAAGGGATTGGAGGCGACCGGCATCAGACCGAAACGCTGGTACAGGCGCAGCTGCGATGCCCTGCACAACGCGGTGACACCTAGATAGCCCTGTTTTATGGCCCACTCGGCAGCGGCCGCCAGCAGACTGTCGACGGCAATGGGCTGTTGGCTGGGCGCGTACGAGATCAAGCGACTGAGTTCGACATGGCGTGACAACGCCACCGTGGGCGAAACATGTTGCTGCGCCAGTGATGCCCACTCGAACGGCGCCGGAGTGGCCCTCAATACCGCCAGCAGTTGCTCGTGCCGATACAGCAGAAAGTGGGTACTGCGCGACCGTGTCGCCAGTCGGGTTTCGAGCATCCGCGCCCTGGACGTCAGCATGTAATGCTGCAGCCGAAGCCGAAATTGCCGATCGATAAACCGATCGAACACCTGGGTATCCGACCCCGCTTCAAGCATCACGATACGGCAACCCTCCTGATGACTGTTTAACGTCACCTGGAGCGCCTGCAGGTAATCCGTGAGTTGCAAATCCGTAGTGTCCATTCTTTCTCCGCAGACCTTAACTTATCGAAGTGTTTCGAGTGCAGGGAAAGGATGGTTGCTTTTGGCGATACCGCCACGAAACGCGGTCTGATAATCAGGTGGGAAAATTCAGTTGATTCAGATAGTTGATGATTTTTCCGACGCAGCAATCAGCATCATTGCAGGATAATTCGCAGGCACGTGTAGTACTCCTCGCCATCAAGGCGAGGAGTACCCACGTTACAAATGTTCGAGGCTGAATCAGTCGGGACGAATGACTTTGCCGGTCGCCAGATCACGAATCACGCTGGGGTTCTTGCGCCCACCCAGTTGCCCGCCCAGTATCAGATCGATCTGCCCACGGAAATACTGCTCGACACGCAATCGCGTGCGCGCCGCCGGGCGTCCCTGCGGGTTGGCTGAGGTCGAAATCAACGGCCCGACCATCGAGCACAGATCGCGTACTTGCGGATGATCACTGACCCGCAGTGCGACGGTGTCGTGCATGCCGGTCACCCATTCCGGGAGCAAGCCCTGATGCGGCACCAGCCAGGTGTTCGGCCCCGGCCAGGTGCTGGCCATGCGGTCGATCCATTCTTGCGGGAAGTCTTCGAACAGAAAGTCGAACTGGCGAATGTTGTCGGCAACCAGAATCAGGCCTTTGACCACCGAACGATTCTTGATCGCCAGCAACCGATCCACGGCCTCTTCGTTCCATGGGTCGCAACCCAGCCCCCAGACGGCTTCGGTTGGATAGGCAATCACCGCCCCGGCGCGAATCTCTCGTGCGGCTTGTTGCACACGCCAACTGTTAACCATGAAAAAACTCTCCGCAAACAGGTTTCGCGCAGTTTACCGATCTTCCTTGTAAAACCTAGCGTGTCCTGGCCAACCAGCGACCGTTTTCGCACACTGCACGGCCATCCATTTCCAGTTCGGTGAGTGCCGCCAGCACTTTGGGCAACGTCCAGCCGCTGCTGTCAGCCAAGCCTTCGCTGGTGTGCGGGGCGGCATGGAGCAGGATGAGCAACGGGTGATCGGCTTTCGCCGTGTCAGTGGATAGCGGCAGATGCTGCCAACCACGCAAGGCTTCGAGGATGTGCTCAATGGTTTCCACCAGCACCGCGCCATCGCGGATCAATTGGTGACAGCCGCGCGCGCCGGGATGATGGATCGAACCGGGAATGGCATAAACCTCGCGCCCCTGTTCTGCTGCCAGCCGCGCGGTGATCAGTGAACCGCTGGCCACACTGGCCTCGACCACCAGTACACCAAGGGACAAACCGCTGATGATGCGGTTACGTCGCGGGAAGTTGCTCGCCGTTGGTCCGGCGTCCAGCGGAAACTCGGAAAGCACTGCGCTGCCGCACGCAATCATCGCGTCAGCCAGGCGGCGATTGCGCTGTGGATAAAAGTTTTCCAGTCCCGTGCCGAGGACACCGACCGTCAACCCGCCAACATCCAGCGCGGCCTGATGCGCAGCGGCATCGATGCCTAGCGCCAGGCCGCTGGTGATGACAAAACCGGCCCCGGCGAGACTGCGGGAAAATGCCGCTGCGGTGTCCATGCCCGGACGCGATGCCCGGCGACTGCCCACCATCGCTAGTTGCGGTTTTTCCAAAATCTGCGGATCACCGGCCACGAACAACATTGGCGGCGGGTCGGGAATCTGCGCCAGCAATGCGGGGTAATCGGGTTGGTCCCACATCAGCAAATGCTGATCCGGACGCTCTAGCCAGCGCATTGCATGGCTGGCGCCGTCGCGAACTTCGGGGCAGCGCCGCGCTTCGGCGCACGCCGCCGGCAAACCGAGAGAACGCCAGGCGCTGGCCGGCGCGCTGATGGCTTTGGAGGCCGAGCCGAAGGCTTCGAGCAACTTGGCAAAACGCTTCGGGCCAACATCCGGCAAGCGGTGCAGGCGCAGACGCGCTTCCAGTTCCGCCGGGGAAACCGGCGTACAGACAGGCAACATGATGGATCATCCTTGATCGTTATAAGCCCCGAACCATTCGGAACAAGCTGTGGATAACTCTGTTGGTAACTTGTGAAGCACGCTTACGGATTGCGCACCTTGTCGAGCACCGCGAGCGAGCGCGATGCGTTGAGGACGAGGCCGTAGCTGAGTTTGTCGTAGGTGCGGAACACCATCAGCAACCCGGCGCGTTCATCGGGAATTTTCAGCGGCTGGCCAGTGATGCGGTCGCGCACGGTTTCACCGGTTTTCATTACCACCAGCACGTTGCCTTCGGCCAGACCGTCGCGCTTGCCCTTGTTCAGGGTGACCACGTCCATCACGCCGATCTGGGTGACACCGCGCGGCACATCGATGATCACGCCGTTGATGCTGGTCGTTGGCGCGCTGGGCATGAAGGTCGAGTTGATCGAGCGCTCTTCGCCGCTGAACAAACGGTCGCCAAGGCGCACTTCCTGGGTGGTGCGTTGCAGGGCGAGGGTGGCGACGTCGCCTTCAGTGGCGACGATTTCGCCGCCGCCGATGTCGTCGGCGTTGATTCCCAGGAACTCCTTGGTCTGTGGATCGGTGTAGACCTTGCCCTGACGGAAGATGCCGTAGACCGGTTGATCCGGGTCGAAATGGCCGCGCGCGAAGATCCGGTCACCGGTACCGCTGAGCACGCGTTCGGCATCGCCGGCAACGATGTACGGCGCCTTGTCGAAGTCCTCGACCTTGTCGACGATGCGGTTGCTCAGCAAAAAGCTGTTGATGGATTTCAGCGGAATGCTCGGAATAGCCTCGGCCACCGGGCTGGTGCGAATGCGTGGCGAGAGCTTGATGGTGCCGCGCGACTCGCCGCGATTAAGGGTCAGACGTGGCTGGCCATCGACATAACTGAGCGTCAGCGTGTCGCCGGGATAGATCAGGTTGGGGTTTTCGATTTGCGGATTGGCCCGCCACAGTTGTGGCCACTGCCAGGGCTCGCGCAGGTATTTGCCGGAAATGTCCCAGAGCGTATCCCCCGAAACCACCGTGTATTGCTGTGGAAAACCATCCCTGAGTTGCACTTGCCCTTGCGCCACGCCGGCCGAAGCCAACAGCAGCAGGGCGAGTAGTGTTTTCCTCATGCAGTGAATCCCTTTATCATGTGCATTCGCGTGAACCGTCAGAGCCCCCGTGGCTCGCTTGTGCAAAATGCACAAGCTACGCTTCACAACGGTAGCCTGCATCTTCGGACCTGCCAGGCCATCGCCCGACTTTACTCAACGTGTGCAGCAATCAAAGCCTATGGCCATTTTAAACATCCTCGAATTCCCGGACCCGCGTCTGCGCACTATCGCCAAGCCTGTGGCTGTAGTGGACGACGAAGTGCGTCAGTTGGTCGATGACATGTTTGAAACAATGTATGAAGCGCCGGGCATCGGCCTTGCCGCGACCCAGGTCAACGTGCACAAACGTATCGTCGTGATGGACCTTTCCGAAGACCGCACCGAACCGCGGGTGTTCATCAACCCCGAGTTCGAATCGCTGACCGACGAAATGGACCAATACCAGGAAGGTTGCCTGTCGGTACCGGGTTTCTACGAAAACGTCGACCGCCCGCAAAAGGTCAAGATCAAGGCGCTGGACCGCGACGGCAAGCCCTATGAGCTGATCGCCGAAGGCCTGCTCGCGGTCTGCATCCAGCACGAATGCGACCACCTCAACGGCAAATTGTTCGTCGATTACCTGTCCACGCTCAAACGCGACCGGATCAAGAAGAAACTGGAAAAGCAGCACCGCCAGAACGCTTGATGCCCCTCTTCAAAGGCTTGCTGCGGCAAGCCTTTTTCTTTTATGAGACGCCCTTCATGACTGAGCCACTGCGCATCGTTTTTGCCGGCACCCCGGAATTCGCCGCCGAACACCTCAAGGCCCTGCTGAACAGCCCTTACGAGATCGTTGCGGTCTACACCCAACCGGATCGTCCGGCCGGTCGCGGGCAAAAACTGATGCCAAGCCCGGTCAAACAGCTCGCCCTGGAAAACCATATCCAGGTGTTGCAGCCACCGACCTTGCGCAACGCTGACGCTCAGGCAGAACTGGCCGCACTGAAGCCGGACTTGCTGGTAGTGGTCGCCTACGGCCTGATCCTGCCGCAAGTGGTGCTGGATATCCCGCGTCTGGGCTGCATCAACAGCCACGCCTCCTTGCTGCCACGCTGGCGCGGTGCGGCGCCGATTCAGCGCGCCGTCGAACACGGTGACGCGGAAAGCGGCGTGACCGTGATGCGCATGGAAGCGGGCCTCGACACCGGACCGATGCTGCTCAAGGTCGTCACGCCGATCACCGGCGAAGACACCGGCGGCACGCTGCACGACCGCCTCGCCGAAATGGGCCCGCCCGCCGTGGTCCAGGCGATTGCCGGTCTGGCTGCAGGCACGCTGGAAGGCGAAGTGCAGAACGATGAGCTCGCCACTTACGCGCACAAGCTGAACAAAGACGAAGCACGCATCGACTGGAGCCGTCCGGCCGTTGAGCTGGAACGCCTGGTGCGCGCCTTCAACCCATGGCCGATCACCCACAGCACCCTCAACGGTGAAGCGCTGAAAGTACTGGCGGCGACACTCGCCGAAGGTAAAGGCGCGCCGGGTGAAATCCTCAGCGCCAGCAAGGACGGTTTGGTCGTCGCTTGCGGCGAGCAGGCGCTGTGCCTGACCCGCCTGCAATTGCCGGGTGGCAAGGCGCTGAACTTCAGCGACCTGTTCAACAGCCGTCGAGAGAAATTCTCTGTCGGCACCGTGCTCGGCGCAGCGGTGGACGCGCAATGAACCCGCGTCTGGCCGCCGCCAAGGCACTCGCCGCCGTGCTCAGCGGCAAAGCCTCGTTGAACAGCTCCCTGCCGACGCAACTGGACAAGGTCGAGGATCGTGATCGCGGCTTCACTCAGGATCTGGCCTTCGGCACTGCGCGCTGGCAGCCACGCCTGTCGGCACTCGCCGAGAAGCTGCTGCAGAAACCGTTCAAGGCTGCCGACGCCGATGTCGAAGCGCTGCTGCTGGTCGGTCTCTACCAATTGCTCTACACCCGCGTGCCGGCCCATGCCGCCATCGGCGAAACCGTCGGTTGCGCCGACAAGCTGAAGAAGCCGTGGGCCAAAGGCCTGCTCAACGCGGTGCTGCGTAACGCCCAGCGCGAAAGCGAAACGATTTTCGCCGAGCTGGAACGTGACCCAGTGGTGCGCACCGCTCACCCGCGCTGGCTGCAAAAATCCCTGAAGGCCTTCTGGCCGGAACAGTGGGAAGCGATTTGCGAGGCGAACAATGCGCATCCGCCGATGATCCTGCGGGTCAACCGCCGTCACCACAGCCGCGACGCCTATCTTGGCTTGCTGACGGAGGCCGGGATTGCCGCGACGCCATGTGTGTACAGTTGCGACGGCATCATTCTCGAAGCCGCCGCCGACGTACGCAGCCTGCCCGGTTTCGCCGAAGGCTGGATCAGCGTGCAGGACGAAGCGGCGCAACTGGCCGCCGATCTGCTCAATCTGGCGCCGGGGCAACGCGTGCTCGACGCCTGCTGCGCGCCGGGCGGCAAGACTTGCCACATCCTCGAAGCCGAACCTGCGCTGGCCGGTGTAGTGGCGGTGGATCTGGAAGCCAAGCGTCTGGTGCGGGTCAAGGAGAACCTTGAACGCCTTGGTCTGAACGCCGAACTGATCGCCGCCGACGGTCGCGATACCGAAAAGTGGTGGGACGGCAAACCGTTCCAGCGCATTCTGCTAGACGCGCCGTGCTCGGCGACCGGCGTGATCCGCCGCCATCCGGACATCAAGCTGACCCGTCAGCCGGACGACATCGTCGCCCTCGCGCAACTGCAAGGCGAACTGCTCGACGCGATGTGGAAAACCCTCGAAGTCGGCGGCATCCTGCTGTACGCCACCTGCTCGACGCTGCCGACCGAGAATACCGAAGTCATCGCTGCGTTCCTTGAGCGTACCCAGGCGCCCGTGAACTGGATCTGGCCACGTCGGCCGGAATCAAACAGCCCCATGGTCGCCAACTGCTGGCCCAGCAAGGTGGGCATGACGGGTTCTACTACGCCAAGCTGATCAAGATTGCTGCCGCACGCAGCTAAACGGATTTAACGGAGTGACTGGATGAAAATCATCATCCTCGGTGCAGGACAGGTCGGCGGTTCGCTGGCAGAACATCTGGCCAGCGAGGCCAACGATATTACGGTAGTCGACACCGACGGTGAGCGCCTGCGCGACCTCGGCGACCGCCTCGACATCCGCACCGTGCAGGGCCGGGGCTCGCTGCCGTCGGTGCTGCGTCAGGCCGGCGCCGACGACGCGGACATGCTGGTGGCGGTGACCAACAGCGACGAAACCAACATGGTCGCCTGCCAGGTCGCCCACACGCTGTTCCACACCCCGACCAAGATCGCCCGGGTGCGCGAAGCGTCCTACCTCAATCGCGAGGAGCAACTGTTTCAGAACGAAGCGATTCCGGTCGACGTGCTGATCAGCCCCGAGCAGGTGGTGACCAACTACATCAAGCGCCTGATCCAGCATCCGGGCGCCTTGCAGGTGATCGACTTCGCCGAGGGTGCAGCGCAACTGGTAGCGGTGCGCGCCTATTACGGCGGGCCGCTGGTGGGTCAGCAACTGCGGCAGTTGCGTGAGCACATGCCGAATGTCGAGACTCGCGTCGCCGCAATTTTCCGCCGTGACCGGCCGATCCTGCCCCAGGGCGATACGGTGATCGAGGCGGATGACGAAGTCTTTTTCATCGCCGCCCGTGAGAATATTCGCGCGGTGATGAGCGAAATGCGCCGCCTCGACGAAACCTACAAACGCATCGTCATTGCCGGTGGCGGGCAGATCGGTGAACGTCTGGCCGAGGCCATCGAAAGCCGTTATCAGGTGAAGATCATCGAGATGAATCCGGCGCGTTGCCGTTATCTCTCCGACACCCTCGACAGCACCGTGGTGCTGCAGGGCAGTGCATCAGATCGTGATTTACTGATGGAGGAGAACATTGCCGACGCCGATATCTTCCTCGCCCTCACCAACGATGACGAAGCCAACATCATGTCGTCGCTGCTGGCCAAACGGCTGGGGGCGAAGAAGGTCATGACGATCATCAACAACCCGGCCTACGTCGATCTGATTCAGGGCGGCGATATCGACATCGCCATCAGCCCGCAACTGGCGACCATCGGCACCTTGCTGGCGCACGTGCGTCGTGGCGATATCGTCAGTGTGCACTCACTGCGCCGCGGTGCGGCAGAAGCCATCGAGGCGATTGCCCACGGTGATGCGAAGTCGAGCAAGGTCATCGGCAAGCCCATCGAGAAGATTGGCCTGCCGCCCGGCACCACCATTGGCGCGGTCATTCGCAACGAGCAAGTGATCATCGCCCACGACGACACGGTAATCGAAGCGGGCGACCATGTGATCCTGTTCCTTGTGGATAAAAAGCATATTCGCGATGTGGAGAAGCTGTTTCATGTGGGGTTGAGCTTCTTTTGAGGTTTGCGCTGACGGCACTGGCGCCTTCGCGAGCAGGCTCGCTCCCACATCTGGAATGCGTTTCCCCTGTGGGAGCGAGCCTGCTCGCGAAGGCGGTCTCACTAAGCCCCATCAACGCCTGACAGTCCCAAGAAAGGAATCCACCGATGCTCGAATCCCTGGAAAAAATGCTCGCCAAGGGTGTGGATAACTCCCTGCTGCGCTTCGGCCTGGGCAAGGGTTATCTGGATCTGGGTGAAAACGCCAAGGCCGCCGAGCACTTTGAACGTTGTGTCGGCTTCGATCCGAAATATTCGGCAGCCTGGAAGCTGTTGGGCAAGGCGCATCTGGCGCTGGGCGATCACGCCGCCGCACGTCAGGCGTGGGAACAAGGTCTGGAAGCGGCCCGCGCCCATGGCGACAAGCAGGCCGAGAAGGAAATGATGGTGTTTCTGAAGAAGCTTGATCGTCAGGCGCTATAAGTCAAAGGTAGCGAAGACCGATCCCGTCGGCATCTACCGTCACCACTTCCATCCGCACCCGCGGCGCGCCTGTGGGTAAACCCTGCACCTCGCCGTAAACCACTGCGCCTTTGGGCAAAGTAGCCAAAACCGGATGCTGCACAAACACCCCGGTAGGCGAGAGGTTGCGCGTCTGCCCGAGGCATTCGCCAAAGCTGTCGTGGGTAATCTTGATGCGGAAGGATTTGCGTTGTTCGGACATCTTGTTGCGCCCTTTGATGAACGGTTGTGGATAACCTCGCCAGTGAGGTTATCCACAGATCATGCCAATCAGCTCAGTACCAGCGCTCTTCGCCCGGCGGACGCTTCTTGAAGCGCTTCATGCTCCACATGTACTGGCTCGGGTACGCGGCGACGTAACGCTCGACGACTTTACTCATCGCGGCGCAGGATTCGGCGGTATCGGTGCTGTACATGGCTTCTGGCGCAGCTTCGAGGATCACTTTGTAGCCGGAACCGTCGGGCAGGCGCAGCGCATGCAGGAACACACCGACGGCTTTGCCACCGGCGAGCATGTTCGGCACGAATTTGCTGGTCAGCGCTTGAGTGGCGAAGAACGGCACGAAGATCCCGGCGGATTCGGCCGGTTCCGGGTCAGCAGGAATGCCCACTGCACCACCTTTGCGCACTTCCTTGATCACACTGAGGATGCCTTCCTTGGTGGAAGCAGCGACTTTGTTGCCCAATTGCACGCGCTGTTTGCGCAGCAATTCGTCCACAGCTTTGAGCTTCGGCGGACGGTAGAAAATGATCGGTTTGCACTGGCTGCAATAGAAGTGATTGAGCACTTCCCAATTGCCTAAATGGCTGGTGATGCCGACCACGCCTTTGCCCGAGGCCAAGGCATTCTTGAGGATGTCGAGACCTTCGACTTCGCGCACCAGATCGATCGAGCGCTGCGCCGGCCAGATCCACGCGCAGGCGCTTTCGGTCAGCGACTTGCCGATGTCTTTCAGGCTTTGGCCGACCAGACGTTCACGTTCGGCGGCATCCATCTGTGGAAAACATTTCGCAAGGTTGATCCGCACCACTTCGCGGGAACGGTTGGGGGTTTTCCACATGATCCAGCCAATCGCCGAACCTACGGCCTGCACGGCCCGCCATGGCAGCAGGGCAAACAGCCGCAGAGCGCCTACCAGCAAGGCGCCTTTAAACTTTTCCACAGGTCACTCCTGATCTTGTGCGGTGCGCGAGGCGGCCATTCTAACCGGCGTTGACGAGCTGCGCGTAGCGGTCGCAGTCCTGAGTGTGGTCCATGACCATGCCCGAGGCCTGCATCAGTGCGTAGCAAATGGTCGGGCCGACGAACGTGAATCCGGCCTTTTTCAAGGCTTTGCTCATCGCCAGCGCTTCGGGGGTGATCGCCGGGACTTCGCTGCGATCCTTGAAATGATTGATGATCGGTTGGTCACCGACGAACGACCAGAGGAACGCCACCGGGTCCTCCAGCGCCAGCCAGGCCTGGGCATTACGCCGGGCGGCGTTGAGTTTCAGGCGGTTGCGGATGATCCCAGGATCGAGCATCAATTCGTCGATTTCAGCGTCGCTCATCTGCGCCACGCGCTGTACGTCGAAGCCGAACAACACCTCGCGATAACGCTCGCGCTTGCGCAACACGGTGATCCAGGACAGCCCGGCCTGGAACCCTTCGAGCAAAAGCAACTCGAACAAACCCTGCGCATCGCGTAGCGGCGTGCCCCACTCCTGATCGTGATAAGCCATGTACAGCGGATCTTCGGTACACCAAAAGCAGCGTGGCATAAGGCTCCAGGGGGTGGAGGTGCGACTGAATCGGGTATACTCCCGCTCTTTAAATCGCAGCCCAAGAAACAGGTGAATTTCGTGAGCCAGCCTACGCCAGCCGTGCGTACCTTCCAAGACTTGATCCTCGCGCTCCAGCAATACTGGGCCGAGCAAGGTTGCGTGGTACTTCAGCCCTACGATATGGAAGTAGGCGCCGGCACTTTCCACACCGCGACCTTCCTCCGCGCCATCGGCCCGGAAACCTGGAACGCCGCCTACGTGCAGCCAAGCCGCCGTCCGACTGACGGCCGCTACGGCGAAAACCCGAACCGTCTGCAGCACTACTATCAGTTCCAGGTCGTCCTGAAGCCGAACCCGGATAACTTCCAGGAACTGTACCTGGGCTCGCTCAAGCATGTCGGCCTGGACCCGCTGGTCCACGACATTCGCTTCGTCGAAGACAACTGGGAATCGCCGACTCTCGGCGCCTGGGGTCTGGGCTGGGAAGTCTGGCTGAACGGCATGGAAGTGACTCAGTTCACTTACTTCCAGCAGGCGGGCGGCATCGAGTGCTACCCGGTGACCGGCGAGATCACTTACGGTCTCGAGCGTCTGGCCATGTACCTGCAAGGCGTGGATTCGGTCTACGACCTGGTCTGGGCTGACGGTCCGTTTGGCAAGGTGACCTACGGCGACGTGTTCCACCAGAACGAAGTGGAACAGTCTACTTACAACTTCGAACACGCCAACGTCGACAAGCTGTTCGAACTGTTCGACTTCTATGAAAGCGAAGCCAAACGCCTGATCGAACTCGACCAGCCGCTGCCGTTGCCGAGCTACGAAATGGTGTTGAAGGCGTCGCACACCTTCAACCTGCTGGATGCACGCCGGGCGATCTCGGTGACCGCGCGTCAGCAATACATTCTGCGCGTACGCACCCTGGCGCGTTCCGTTGCGCAAGCCTACCTGCTGGCGCGCGCCAAGCTGGGCTTCCCGATGGCGACCCCGGACCTGCGTGACGAAGTACTGGCCAAGCTGGAGGCAGCACAATGAGTGCGCAAGATTTTCTGGTTGAACTGGGCACCGAAGAACTGCCACCGAAAGCCCTGAACACCCTGGCTGAAGCGTTCCTCGCCGGTATCGACAAGGGCCTGCAAGCCGCTGGCCTGAGCTACGAGACTAAAACCGTCTACGCCGCACCGCGTCGTCTGGCTGTGCTGATCACCGCGCTGGCTACCCAGCAACCGGATCGCAGCATCAACCTCGACGGCCCGCCACGTCAGGCGGCGTTCGACGCTGACGGCAATCCAACGCAAGCAGCACTGGGCTTCGCCAAGAAGTGCGGCGTCGATCTGAGCGAAATCGATCAGAGCGGCCCGAAACTGCGTTACAGCCAGAGCATCGCCGGCAAGCCGACCGCGAGCCTGCTGCCGACCATCGTCGAAGACTCGCTGAACGACCTGCCGATCCCGAAACGCATGCGTTGGGGTGCGCGCAAGGAAGAGTTCGTTCGTCCGACCCAATGGCTGGTGATGCTGCTCGGTGACCAGGTCATCGACTGCACCATCCTCGCGCAGAAGGCTGGCCGTGATTCCCGTGGTCACCGCTTCCATCACCCGGAAAGCGTGCGCATCGGTTCGCCGTCGAGCTACCTCGCCGACCTGCGTGCCGCTTATGTATTGGCCGACGCCAACGAGCGTCGCGAGATCATCAGCAAGCGCACCGAAGAGCTGGCCACCCGTCAGGAAGGCACGGCAATCGTTCCGCCGGCACTGCTCGACGAAGTGACCGCGCTGGTTGAATGGCCGGTGCCGCTGGTGTGCTCGTTCGAGGAGCGTTTCCTCGACGTGCCGCAAGAAGCCCTGATCACCACCATGCAGGACAACCAGAAGTACTTCTGCCTGCTGGATGCCGACGGCAAGTTGCTGCCACGTTTCATCACTGTGGCCAACATCGAAAGCAAAGACCCGCAGCAGATCATCGCCGGTAACGAGAAAGTGGTTCGCCCACGTCTGACCGACGCCGAGTTCTTCTTCAAGCAAGACAAGAAGCAGAAGCTCGAAGCTTTCAATGATCGCCTGAAGAACGTGGTGTTCCAGGAAAAACTCGGCAGCGTCTACGACAAGGCCGAGCGCGTTTCCAAACTGGCTGCGTACATCGCCGCGCGCATCGGTGGTAACGCCTCGTGGGCTGCGCGCGCAGGTCTGCTGTCGAAGTGTGACCTGGCCACCGAAATGGTCGGCGAATTCCCGGAGATGCAAGGTGTCGCTGGTTACTACTACGCCCTCAATGACGGCGAGCCGGAAGACGTCGCGCTGGCGCTCAACGAGCAGTACATGCCACGCGGTGCCGGTGCGGAACTGCCAGCCACCCTGACTGGTGCAGCCGTCGCGATCGCTGACAAGCTCGACACTCTGGTCGGTATCTTCGGTATCGGCATGCTGCCAACCGGCAGCAAAGACCCGTATGCCCTGCGCCGTGCGGCCCTCGGTGTGCTGCGCATCCTGATCGAGAAAAAACTCGACCTCGACCTGAACGACGCCGTGGCTTTCGCCGTGACTGCGTTCGGCGCCAAGGTCAAGGCTGCCGGCCTCAACGAGTCCGTGCTGGAATTCATCTTCGACCGTCTGCGTGCGCGTTACGAAGACGAAGGCGTTGAAGTCGCCACTTACCTGTCGGTGCGTGCCCTGAAGCCGGGTTCGGCGCTGGACTTCGACCAGCGTGTGCAAGCAGTGCAAGCCTTCCGCAAACTGCCGGAAGCGGCAGCGCTGGCGGCGGTGAACAAGCGTGTGTCGAACCTGTTGAGCAAACTCGAAGGCGCGGTACCGACCGAGGTGCAAGCCAAGTACTTCGACAACGCCAACGAGTTCTCGCTGTACTCGGCGATCCAGCAAGCGGATCAAGCGGTGCAGCCAATGGCGGCAGCGCGTCAGTACAACGAATCGCTGGCACGCCTGGCAGCATTGCGTGAGCCAGTCGATGCGTTCTTCGACGCGGTGATGGTCAATGCCGACGACGCCAATGTGCGGGCCAACCGTTACGCGCTGCTGGCGCGTCTGCGTGGTCTGTTCCTCGGTGTTGCCGACATTTCGCTGCTGGGTTGAGGGATTGCTGTTGAAACTGCTGATTCTCGATCGGGACGGAGTGATCAATTACGACTCCGACGCTTACATCAAGTCAGTGGCGGAGTGGATTCCGCTGCCCGGCTCGATCGAGGCGATTGCGCAGTTGAGCAAGGCCGGCTGGACGGTGGCGGTCGCCACCAACCAGTCGGGCATTGCTCGCGGCTACTACGACCTCGCCACCCTCGATGCCATGCACGCGCGACTGCGTACGCTCGTGGCGGAGCAGGGCGGTGAAGTCGGGCTGATCGTGTATTGCCCGCATGGGCCGGACGAAGGCTGCGATTGCCGCAAGCCGAAACCGGGGATGCTGAAAACCATCGCGGCGCATTACAGCGTGACGCTGGCCAATGTCTGGTTCGTCGGCGACAGCCTTGGTGACCTGGAAGCTGCCAAAGCCGTCGATTCACAGCCAGTTTTGGTAAAGACCGGAAAGGGCGCAAAGACTCAGGGCAAAACCCTGCCGGTTGGCACTCTGATTTTTGACGATCTGGCGGCGATTGCCGCAGAACTTATCCACAACTAGAGTACTTCTGAAGTTCCTGACCAGGGATTGATCGGGAGTGCGCTTGAACATTCGGGCATTGCCCCGTAACGGTAAACGTCACTATGTCGATACTGCGGGCCATCAGGATTTTTCTCTTTTACCTGCTGCTGGGCACCACCTCCCTGCTGTGGTGCAGCTTGAGTTTTTTTATCGCGCCGTTTTTGCCGTTCAAGGCGCGCTATCGTTTTATCAACGTGTACTGGTGCCGCTGTGCCTTGTGGTTGACCAAGGTGTTCCTCGGTATCCGTTACGAAATCAAAGGCGCGGAAAACGTACCTGACCGGCCCTGCGTGATTCAGTCGAACCACCAGAGCACTTGGGAGACGTTCTTTCTCTCCGCTTATTTTTCGCCGTTGAGCCAGGTGCTCAAGCGCGAGCTGCTTTATGTACCGTTCTTTGGCTGGGCCATGGCCATGCTGCGGCCAATCGCGATTGACCGTGACAACCCGAAAGCTGCACTGAAACAAGTCGCCGCCAAAGGTGACGAGCTGCTCAAGGACAACGTTTGGGTGCTGATCTTTCCTGAAGGCACACGCGTGCCGTTTGGCACTGTCGGCAAGTTCTCCCGCAGTGGTAGCGCTTTGGCGGTAAATGCGGCGCTTCCGGTCCTGCCGATTGCACACAATGCCGGCAAATTCTGGCCGAAAATCGGCTGGGGCAAGAAGTCCGGGGTGATCACCGTGGTCATCGGTGAGCCGATGTATGCCGAAGGCACAGGGCCTCGCGCCATTGCTGATCTGAACGACCGCGTACAAGCGTGGAACGAGAAGACTCAACGGGAAATGGGTTCGCTGCCACCGGCACCGCAAGCACCGGCTGCAAGCGATCAGATCGCTGTCTGAGATTTTGTGGATAACCTGTGTACGGTTTTGTTGAAAAAGCCTGAATATTGAAATTAAGTAATTGATTTACTTATATATTTCTCAAGCTCATAAAACACCGTAAAACGTGCATAAGTTTTTTTCGGATGTAAAAAGACCGGCTGATATAGCCGGTTTTTTTGTGCCTGTTCACTCGGCGATCAGTGGTAATTCGAACAGAAATGTGGTGCCTTGATCGACCATGCTGTGGCACGAGATTTTGCCTCCGTGGTGATCAACCACCGCTTTGACCATCGACAAGCCCAGGCCAACGCCGTCGATGCCTTGTGCGGAGGAAAAGCGTCGGTACTGACTGAACAGATCAGGCAACTCTTGTTCGGCGATGCCTTTGCCTTGATCGGTCAGTTCGCACCGTAGCCACTCTCCTTGGCAACTGACTCGTAGTTCAATCGTGGTATCTGCCGGGCTGTACTTGATCGCATTCTCCAGCAGGTTGAACAGCGCACGCGTCAGTAATCCCTGGTCAGCCATGATCAGGCGCTCCTGGGATTGCTCATCCATGTCGTGCAGCAGTTCGATGCGTTTCTGCTGGGCGATGGGCAACGCCTGATCCAGCACGTCCAGCACCAACATAGCGAACAGGCTCGGCTGGAACTGATAGGCTTCGGACTCGGCCCGCGCCAGCAAGACGAAACCATCGGTGAGATCCAGCGCGCGACGCACCTGCCGCTCAATCTGTTCGAATAACGGCGAGTCCGCCCCGGCCTGATGGCGGTGAACATCGAGCAGGGCGAGGATCGCCGAATGCGGGGCACGCAAGTCGTGGGAAAGAAAGCGCAGCAATACCCCGCGTTGTTCCTCGGCGGCACGTTCGGCGCTGAGATCGGTGAGGCTGAGCAGCCAACCAATCGGCGTGTCTCCGTCCACCGGCAGCAGGGCGGCACGCTCCAGGCGCAGGCTGCGTTCCTTGTGATCGCGAAACTCCAACAGCGGAATGGCCGACAGTGACGAGCGCAACTCTGTGGACAACTCCGGGTAACCGAGGCTGGCCAGTTGATCGAGGACGTCGTCCCCCACCAGATTGTGATCGAATAGCTGGCGAGCCTTGCGATTGCCCAGCAGGATCTGGCCTTTGGGATCGCTGATCAGTGTGGCGACGGGCAAGTACTCCAGACCGTCGGCAATAAAGCGCCGGGTATCACGGGTGCGACTCATAGCCTGTTCCAGCGCCATGATCTGCCCCTGCAAGCGATCAGCACCGGTGAATTGCGAGCGACGGCGTTCGGGGAAAACCTTCGGCTCGCTGTCCAGTCGTGCCAGCTCCCAGCCGAAATAAGTCAGCACTACGCTCAGGCGCCGCCAGTTCCAGATCAGATAACCGAACAACATCCCCAACACGGCTGGCGTCGGCGACCACCAGCGGCGCGTTTCCGCTAAACCTGCACTGGTCAGCAACGCGCACGCCATGCTGATCAACGTGACCCAGAGCGCCCAGCGCGGGCGCCACAACAGCAGCCCAAGACTGCCGGCCACCAAGGCGACCGACAACAGGGCGCCTTTGGCGGCAGACGCATCGTGCAGGTTAATCTGCGCGCGATAAGACAGCAGCGCAGTCAGCGGCAACAGCACTAGACTTATCCACAACCATTCGCGCACCAACTGTCGAAACAATCGCTGCACCTGGCTCGGTTCACGGCTTTCACGCCGACGCTGATTGTTCATGGGGAAAAAGGGCAGGGCAGTGTGAATGGTTTCATGGGCCACAGGTCTGAGACGTAGACCCGAAGAATCATAGCGGACGTCGACCAACGGCGGGCCGCTTACTTTCACAGCTTGGGCCGAGCGACTATGGTTGTCCGCCAACTGCCCCAGCAACAAGGAATAACCGCGAATGCGCGTTGCGATTCTGGACGACGAACCCGCCGAACTGCGCCGGGTCGAGCAAACCCTGCAGCAAATGGCCGATGCCGGCGATCAGCCATGGTCGCTGCACAGCTTCGAGCGTGGCGAAGACTTGCTGCGCCAGTTGCGCCGGGAAACCTTCGACCTGTTGATCCTCGACTGGCAACTGCCAGACCTGACCGGCCTGGCCCTGCTGCGCTGGACTCGCGAACACATGGAAGCACCGCCTGCGGCGATCATGCTCACCAGTCGTGATGGCGAGAGCGATATCGTCCAGGCGTTGAATGCCGGGGCCGACGATTATGTAAGTAAACCGTTCCGCCCCAATGAACTGAAAGCCCGAGTCGCCGCAGTACTACGTCGGCATAGCCAGCCACGCAGCACGGCGACGGAAGTGCTGAGCTTCAATGACCTGACGTTTGATGATGCAGAGCTGACCGTTACCCGGGAGGGAAAGCCGATCGTCATGACCGAGCGTGAATATCGGCTGGCGCGGTGTCTGTTCAGCAATCTGGGCCGGCCGTTGTCGCGGGATTATCTATATGAGCGGTTTTGGCCGCATGAAGAGATGGCGTCGTCGCGACCGTTGGATACGCATATCTACCGGTTGCGGAACAAGCTCGGGCTGACGGCGGATCGAGGGTGGCAGTTGCTGACGATTTATGGGTATGGGTATCGTTTAGAAAGTGTCGCATCTGCGGTCGAGTAGGCCATTCCGAGCACATGCTCGGAATGGTTGACAGTGGCAAACCGGGAAAATAAAAAAAGGCCAACGCAATGCGTTGGCCTTTTTCGTTGCAGCTGATATGGATCAGAAATCCAGGTTCGAAACCGCCAGCGCATTGCTCTCGATGAAGTCACGGCGAGGTTCGACCGCATCACCCATCAGGGTGTTGAAGATCTGGTCTGCGCCAATGGCGTCTTCGATGGTGACTTTCAGCATGCGGCGCACGCTTGGGTCCATGGTGGTTTCCCACAGCTGATCCGGGTTCATTTCGCCCAGACCTTTGTATCGCTGAATGGTGTGGCGCTTGGTGCTTTCCGCCATCAGCCAGTCAAGGGCTTCCTTGAACTCGGTGACTGCCTTCTTGCGCTCGCCACGCTGGATGTACGCGCCGTCGTCGAGCAGGGTGCTCAGTTGAGCGCCAAGGGTGACGACGGTTTTGTAGTCGTTGCTGCCGAAGAAGTCGCGGTTGAAAGTGACGTAGTTCGACAGGCCGTGGGAGATCAGTTCGACCTCCGGCAGCCATACACCACGTTCACGGTCTTCACGCAGGCTGGCCTTGTAGACCAGACCGGACTTCTCGACGGTGCGCAGACGGACTTCGTACTGGGCCAGCCAGTCCTGCATCTTGGCGTGGTCGCCAAGCATTTCCAGGCTCACGGCCGGCAGGTAGATGAAGTGCTCGGTCAGCTCTTGCGGGTACAGGCGCGACAGGCGCTTGAGGGTCTTCATCACCATGCGGAAGTCGTTTACCAGACGCTCCAAAGCTTCACCGGAAATGCACTGGGGCCTCTTCGTTCAGGTGCAGGCTGGCATCTTCCAGAGCCGACTGCGTCATGTACTCTTCCATGGCGTCGTCGTCTTTGATGTATTGCTCTTGCTTGCCTTTCTTGACCTTGTACAGCGGCGGCTGGGCGATGTAGATGTAGCCGCGCTCGATCAGCTCCGGCAACTGACGGAAGAAGAAGGTCAGCAGCAGGGTACGGATGTGCGAACCGTCGACGTCAGCATCGGTCATGATGATGATGTTGTGATAACGCAGCTTGTCGATGTTGTATTCGTCGCGACCGATGCCGCAGCCCAGCGCGGTGATCAAGGTGCCCACTTCCTGGGAAGAGATCATCTTGTCGAAACGCGCTTTCTCGACGTTGAGGATCTTGCCCTTCAACGGCAGGATCGCCTGGGTCTTGCGGTTACGTCCCTGCTTGGCAGAGCCGCCCGCGGAGTCACCTTCCACGAGGTACAGTTCGGAGAGTGCCGGGTCTTTTTCCTGGCAGTCAGCGAGCTTGCCTGGCAGACCGGCAATGTCCAGCGCGCCTTTGCGGCGGGTCATCTCACGGGCCTTGCGCGCAGCTTCACGGGCACGGGCGGCGTCGATCATCTTGCCGACGACCAGCTTGGCTTCGTTCGGGTTTTCCAGGAGGAAGTCGGAGAAGTACTTGCCCATCTCCTGCTCGACCGCAGTCTTCACTTCGGAAGACACCAGCTTGTCTTTGGTCTGCGAGCTGAACTTCGGATCCGGCACTTTCACCGAAATGATCGCGGTCAGGCCTTCACGGGCATCGTCGCCGGTGGTGGCGACTTTGTGCTTCTTCGCCAGACCTTCCTGCTCGATGTAGTTGTTCAGGTTACGCGTCAGGGCCGAGCGGAAGCCCACCAGGTGGGTACCGCCGTCGCGCTGCGGAATGTTGTTGGTGAAGCACAACAGGTTCTCGTTGAAGCTGTCGTTCCACTGCAGGGCGATTTCCACGCCGATGCCGTCTTCACGCTGGATGTTGAAGTGGAACACCTGGTTGACCGCAGTCTTGTTGGTGTTCAGGTATTCAACGAACGCACGCAGGCCACCTTCGTATTTGAACAGCTCTTCCTTGCCGCTGCGCTCATCCTTGAGGACGATGCCGACACCGGAGTTGAGGAAGGACAGTTCACGAATGCGCTTGGCCAGGATGTCCCAGCTGAAGTGAATGTTCTTGAAGGTTTCGCTGGAAGCCTTGAAGTGGATCTGGGTACCGGTGGTTTCGCTGTCGCCAACGATGGCCATCGGTGCCTGAGGTACGCCGTGGACGTAGGTCTGTTCCCAGATCTTGCCGCTGCGGCGAACGGTCAGGACCAGTTCTTCGGACAGTGCGTTCACTACCGATACACCTACGCCGTGCAGACCGCCGGAGACCTTGTAGGAGTTGTCGTCGAACTTACCGCCAGCGTGGAGGACGGTCATGATGACCTCGGCGGCGGAAACGCCTTCCTCTTTGTGCACGTCTACCGGGATGCCACGGCCGTTGTCTTTAACGGTGATGGACTCATCCGGGTGGATAATGATGCTGATGTCGTCGCAGTGGCCGGCGAGGGCTTCGTCGATCGAGTTGTCGACCACCTCGAACACCATGTGGTGCAGACCGCTGCCATCGTCAGTGTCACCAATGTACATACCGGGACGTTTGCGTACGGCATCCAGGCCTTTCAGCACTTTAATGCTCGTTGAGTCGTACGTATTTTCTTCGCTCAATGCCTTCACTCCCGATGGTCGTGGGTCTGGGTGATACGGCCCTGTTCCACGTGGAACAGAGCGACTGGCGTTTCCGTCTGCCAGCCTTCCCTCAATAATTCGTGATCTACACAGGTGATGAACACCTGGCAGCGTAAGTCTTCCAGCAAACGGCACAGCGCGCGACGATGGCCCTCGTC
This sequence comes from Pseudomonas sp. H1_D05, assembly GCF_054682705.1. Taxonomy (NCBI): domain Bacteria; kingdom Pseudomonadati; phylum Pseudomonadota; class Gammaproteobacteria; order Pseudomonadales; family Pseudomonadaceae; genus Pseudomonas; species Pseudomonas sp. H1_D05. The sequence continues at coordinate 1,860,489 of NZ_CP162825.1, read as the reverse complement.
CAGCTCGGACGGCAAGTCATCCACCAGATAAATACACTGACCGCGACGGGCCTGGCTGACCAAATGCCCTTGGGCAATCCGTAGTGCACAGACCACTAACTTCTGCTGACCCCGGGACAATATGTCCGCGGCGTTGTGAGCGCCCAATCTAAGACGCAAATCAGCCCGTTGCGGTCCGGCCTGGGTATGACCCATTTGCTGATCCCGTTGCACGGATCCAGCCAGTACGGCGCTCAATTCCCGGTCTTTGTCCCAGCCTCGGTAATAGCTGAGCGTCAAACCTTCAAGCTCAACCAGTTCGCTCAAGGTTTGTTCAAAGACTGGTTTCAAGGCTTTGATGTAGGCGCGGCGGTATTCATCGATTTCAGCGCTGGCCTGGCACAGTTCCCTGTCCCAAACCGCTTGCGAAACGGCGTCAAGTGTACCATGTCGCAGCCAAGAGTTTCTCTGGCGCAGGGCCTTCTGCAACCGCTGCCAGGTGGCCATAAAGCGCGGCTCGACGTGGAACACGCCCCAGTCGAGAAACTGTCGACGAATCTTCGGCGCACCTTCAAGCAAGCGGAAGCTGTCGGGGTTGATCAACTGCAGCGGCAGGATCTCCGCCAGCTGCGCAGCACTGCGGGCGTTCTGGCCGTCGATGCGGATCTGGAACTCGCCCTGACGATCGCGCGAGATCCCCAACGCACTGTGCCCACCCTCAGCCAATTCGACCTGACCGAACACGGTGCAGGCGAGTTGCTCGTACTGAATGACCGGCAACAGCCGCGTGCTACGAAACGAACGGGCAAGCCCCAGCAGATGAATGGCTTCCAGAACACTGGTTTTGCCGCTGCCGTTGGCGCCGTAAAGAATGTTGATGCGGGGGGAGGGGGAGAAGGTCACCGGGTGCAGATTGCGCACCGCGGTGACCGAAACACGACTTAAGGACATCCAGGGTCAGCTGATTACAGACGCATCGGCATGACAACGTAAGCCGAATCGTCGTTGTCGGACTCTTGCACCAATGCACTGCTGTTGGAGTCGGACAGGATCAGACGAACCTGCTCGGTGGTCATCACGCCCAGCACGTCGAGCAAATAGCTCACGTTGAAGCCGATTTCCAGAGAGCCGCCGTTGTATTCAACGCCCACTTCCTCTTCCGCTTCTTCCTGCTCCGGGTTGTTGGCCTGGATCTTCAACTGACCGCTGGCCAGTTGCAGACGGATACCACGGTACTTCTCGTTGGACAGAATCGCGGTACGGCTGAACGCTTCACGCAAGGCCTGGCGATCGCCCAATACCAGCTTGTCGCCGCCCTTTGGCAGAACGCGCTCGTAGTCCGGGAACTTGCCGTCAACCAGTTTCGAGGTGAAGGTGAATTCGCCGGTGGTGGCGCGGATGTGATGTTGACCCAGCACGATGCTGACATTGCCGTCCGGCTCGGTGAGCAGACGCGCCAGTTCCAGAATACCTTTGCGCGGCACGATCACCTGATGGCGATCTGGCTGGCCGATATCGGCCTTCATCGAGCACATGGCCAGACGGTGACCGTCGGTGGCCACAGCGCGGATGATGCCTTCGGACACTTCCAGCAGCATGCCATTGAGGTAATAACGCACGTCCTGCTGGGCCATGGCGAAGCTTGTGCGTTCGATCAGGCGACGCAGTTTGCTTTGTTCAAGACTGCAAGTCAGCGAGCCCGGACCTTCTTCAACGGTCGGGAAATCGTTGGCCGGCAGAGTCGACAGGGTGAAGCGGCTACGGCCAGCCTTCACCACCAGCTTCTGCTCGTCGACCTTGATGTCGATCAGCGCGTCGTTGGGCAGGCTTTTGCAGATATCCATCAGCTTGCGCGCAGGCACGGTGATGGAACCTGTTTCAGCCGGCTCTTCAAGTTGCACACGACCGACCAGCTCGACCTCGAGGTCGGTACCGGTCAGCGACAGTTGCTGGCCTTCGACAACCAGCAGCACGTTGGAGAGTACCGGCAAGGTCTGTCGGCGCTCGACGACGCCTGCGACCAGTTGCAGGGGTTTCAACAGGGCTTCGCGTTGAATGGTGAAATGCATGGTCTAGTCCCTTGCCTTAATAAGCTGCGCTGGTGTTCATCAAGTGGTCAGTGTACGCAGCAGGTTCTTGTAGTCCTCGCGGATGTCCGCGTCGGATTCCTTAAGTTCGTTGATCTTTCGACAGGCGTGCAACACCGTGGTGTGGTCGCGGCCGCCGAACACATCGCCGATTTCCGGCAGGCTGTGGTTGGTCAGTTCCTTGGACAAGGCCATGGCGACCTGACGCGGACGAGCCACCGAGCGCGAACGGCGCTTGGACAGCAGATCCGAGATCTTGATCTTGTAGTACTCGGCAACGGTGCGCTGAATGTTATCCACAGAGACCAGTTTGTCCTGCAACGCCAACAGGTCTTTCAGGGATTCGCGAATCAGCTCGATGGTGATGTCGCGGCCCATGAAGTGCGAGTGGGCGATCACGCGTTTCAGCGCACCTTCCAGCTCACGGACGTTGGAGCGAATGCGCTGGGCGATGAAGAACGCGGCGTCATGCGGTAACTCGACTTTGGCCTGGTCGGCCTTCTTCATCAAGATCGCCACGCGGGTTTCCAGTTCCGGCGGCTCGACGGCAACCGTCAGGCCCCAGCCGAAGCGGGATTTGAGGCGTTCTTCAAGGCCTTCGATTTCTTTCGGGTAGCGGTCACTGGTGAGAATGACCTGCTGGCCACCTTCAAGCAGGGCGTTGAAGGTGTGGAAAAACTCTTCCTGCGAGCGCTCTTTGCGGGCGAAGAACTGAATGTCGTCGATCAGCAAGGCATCCACCGAACGGTAGAAACGCTTGAACTCGTTGATCGCGTTCAGTTGCAGTGCCTTGACCATGTCGGCCACGAAACGCTCGGAATGCAGGTAAACGACCTTGGCATTCGGGTTCTTCTTTAATAGATGATTACCCACCGCGTGCATCAAGTGAGTCTTACCCAGACCAACGCCACCATAAAGGAAGAGTGGGTTGTAGCCGTGCTTTGGGTTGTCCGCCACTTGCCAGGCCGCCGCGCGGGCGAGCTGGTTGGATTTACCTTCGACGAAGTTTTCGAAGGTGAAGGTGCGGTTCAGGTAGCTGGTGTGCTTGAGCGCACCTTCGACCTGCACGGTGCGCTGTTCGGCGCGAACCGGGGCTTGCTGCGAAGCGGCACCGGACATCGGATCGAAACTGTCGCGAGACGGTTCATCGCTGACTTCAGGGCTTTTCTGCGTCGAGCGCTTGGCCGTCGGTGCGGGCGTCTGCGTCGGTGCCTGCACGTTCGCAGGTGCGGCATTGACCTGAGCCTGGGAAACCTGAGCGGCGGCCAGCGGTGCATTCGGTGCGGCACGCGGTGCCGAGCTGCGCTTGCTGCCTATTAATAAGGAGAGCGCCGGCGCCGTGCCGTTGCCATGCTCATCCAGCAGTTCAAGGACGCGGCCCAGGTACTTTTCGTTGACCCAGTCCAGCACAAAACGGTTCGGTGCGTAGACGCGCAACTCGTCGCCTTCGGCTTCGACCTGTAGTGGACGGATCCAGGTGTTGAATTGTTGGGCAGGCAGCTCCTCGCGCAAAAGCTCCACGCACTGCTGCCAAAGTTCCACTGACACGGATATCCCCTAAGTTGAAAGCCGGTGAGGCAAAAACAAGCGGCCATTGTAGCGGCGAGCCGTCCACTTATCCACATGCAGGTTGCCCGGTGACCATGATTTATCAATGTGTTAACCGATGAAAAAGCGACCAACGGTGCGTGAATAAGCTCTGTGGATAACCGCCTCTAAGGGCACTGGACAACTGGGGGCTGAACTCGGTGGATAACCTGCCTGTGGATAACAGGCCTTTCCACACACAGGTTATCCGATAGTGCAGCACAGGCTGAACACGGTTTTCCACTGTAGTTGTCATTCTCTGTACATCAGGCGAAATAAGGGCTGATAGCACTTATCCACAGAAGGAGGCATTCCTAGCTTTTATAAGCTTTACAGAAAAGCTTTAAATAATTCCCTTCTTTATTTTTATGTTTGGCAGACAGGCTTTCAGCCAGAGACAGCCCTGAGATCTATTTATAAGGAAACGCTGGTTGGAAATTGACCTGAAGGCTTGCTTTCTCTAGAATCCCCGGTCTCTTAAAACGGGGGCCATTCCGGCCCGTTGTGGACGAACCAGGTAACACGACATGAAACGTACTTTCCAACCAAGCACCATCAAACGCGCCCGTACCCACGGTTTCCGTGCTCGCATGGCTACCAAGAACGGCCGTGCTGTCCTGTCGCGTCGCCGCGCCAAAGGTCGTGCGCGTCTGGCAGTTTGATAATCCGGTACTGGAGGTGAGTCAGGACTTCAGTCGGGAAAAGCGTCTGCTTACTCCCCGGCATTTCAAGGCAGTCTTTGACTCCCCTACCGGCAAGGTTCCGGGGAAAAATCTCCTGCTCCTTGCACGCAACAACGATCTTGATCACCCCCGTCTCGGGCTGGTTATCGGGAAAAAGAGCGTAAAGCTCTCCGTTGAGCGCAATCGCCTCAAACGTTTGATGCGCGAATCGTTCCGTCTGCACCAGGATTCACTGGTCGGCTGGGACATCGTTATCGTCGCGCGCAAAGGTCTGGGCGATGTAGAAAACCCCGAATTGATTCAGCATTTCGGCAAGCTCTGGAAGCGTCTGGCACGCAGCAAGCCAGTTCCAGAAGTCAAAACCGAAACTGTAGGGGTAGACAGTCCAGATGCGTAAACTGGCCCTCGTTCCGATCCAGTTTTATCGCTATGCCATTAGTCCTTTGATGGCCAGTCACTGTCGTTTCTACCCCAGTTGTTCCTGCTACGCGTATGAAGCCATCGAAAATCATGGCCTTCTGCGCGGTGGCTGGCTGACCTTTCGTCGTTTAGGTCGCTGTCATCCGTGGAATCCCGGTGGTTATGACCCGGTTCCACCTATCCCTACCTCCCGTTCTTCTTCGATGGCCGAGTAATCATGGATATCAAACGCACGATCCTGATCGTCGCCCTGGCAATCGTGGCCTACGTTATGGTCCTTAAATGGAACCAGGACTATGGTCAGGCTGCCCTGCCGACTCAGAATGTTGCTTCCAGTACGACTACATCCGGTTTGCCGGACACCGCCACTGGCAATAATGCTGCCGCCAGTGACGATATTCCGCGCGCCGCTAGCGATACCAGCGCACCTGCCGAAACACCGGTAGCCGCCAGCAAGGATCTGATCCAGATCAAAACCGACGTGCTCGATCTGGCGATCGATCCACAAGGTGGTGATGTTGCTCAACTGACCTTGCCTTTGTATCCACGTCGTCAGGATCGTCCTGATGTGCCGTTCCAGCTGTTCGATAACGGCGGCGAACGTGTTTATCTGGCACAAAGCGGCCTGATCGGCACCAATGGCCCGGATGCAAATCCGGCCGGTCGTCCGGTCTACTCTTCGGAGAAGAAGACTTATCAACTGGCTGACGGTCAGGACCAACTGGTCGTCGACCTGAAATTCAGCAAGGACGGCGTCAACTACATCAAGCGTTTCACCCTGAAACGCGGCCTGTATGACGTAGCCGTTTCCTACATTGTGGATAACCAGAGCGCTCAGCCTTGGAACGGCGCAATGTTTGCTCAGTTGAAGCGTGATAACAGCGCTGACCCTTCGTCCACTACTGCTACTGGCACCGCGACCTACCTGGGCGCTGCCCTGTGGACAAGTTCGGAGCCGTACAAGAAAGTGTCCATGAAGGACATGGACAAGGCGCAACTGAAGGAAACCGTCACCGGTGGTTGGGTAGCCTGGCTGCAACACTACTTTGTGACCGCGTGGATTCCGGCCAAGGGCGAAAACAACATCGTCCAGACCCGTAAAGACAGCAAAGGCAACTACATCATCGGTTACACCGGTCCTACACTGACCGCTGCTCCGGGTGCCAAAGTTGAAACCAGCGCTGTGCTGTACGCCGGTCCGAAAAGCCAGGCTGTACTGAAAGAGTTGTCCCCAGGTCTGGAACTGACCGTCGACTACGGCATTCTGTGGTTCATTGCCCAGCCAATCTTCTGGCTGCTGCAACACATCCACGCGATCGTTGGTAACTGGGGCTGGTCGATCATCTTCCTGACCATGCTGATCAAGGGTCTGTTCTTCCCTCTGTCGGCTGCCAGCTACAAATCGATGGCGCGCATGCGTGCCGTTGCACCGAAACTGGCTGCATTGAAAGAACAACATGGCGATGACCGGCAGAAAATGTCGCAAGCCATGATGGAGCTGTACAAGAAAGAGAAGATCAATCCGCTGGGCGGCTGCTTGCCGATCCTCGTGCAGATGCCGGTTTTCCTTTCGCTGTACTGGGTTCTGCTGGAAAGCGTGGAAATGCGCCAGGCGCCGTTCATGCTGTGGATCACTGACCTGTCGATCAAGGATCCGTTCTTCATTCTGCCGATCATCATGGGCGCAACCATGTTCATCCAGCAGCAGCTGAACCCGACTCCGCCGGATCCGATGCAGGCGAAGGTCATGAAAATGATGCCAATCATCTTCACCTTCTTCTTCCTGTGGTTCCCGGCTGGTCTGGTGCTGTACTGGGTTGTGAACAACTGCCTGTCCATCACCCAACAGTGGTACATCACACGTAAGATCGAACGGGCTACCAAAGCAGCCGCTTGATTTACACTGTGGATAACCACTCAAAACGCCCCCTAGTGGGGCGTTTTGCTATCTGCCACTTTTGTCTGGATTCCGGTTTATGAGCACACCTCGTGAAACCATCGCCGCCGTCGCCACCGCTCAGGGTCGCGGCGGTGTGGGCATTGTTCGTATTTCCGGGCCGCTGGCCAGTGTTGCAGCCAAAGCTATAAGCGGCCGCGAGCTGAAACCGCGTTACGCCCATTACGGGCCATTTTTCAGTGATGACCAGCAAGTGCTCGATGAAGGTCTGGCGCTATATTTCCCGGGGCCAAACTCGTTCACCGGCGAAGACGTTCTGGAATTGCAGGGCCACGGTGGGCCGATCGTTCTGGACATGCTGCTCAAACGCTGCCTGGAACTGGGCTGCCGTCTGGCGCGTCCGGGGGAGTTCAGCGAACGCGCGTTCCTCAATGACAAACTCGACCTGGCCCAGGCCGAGGCGATTGCCGATTTGATCGAGGCGAGTTCTGCACAGGCGGCGCGCAATGCCCTGCGGTCTTTGCAAGGTGCGTTTTCCCAGCGTGTGCATAACTTGACCGAACAACTGATCGGCCTGCGCATCTACGTCGAAGCCGCCATCGACTTCCCGGAAGAAGAAATCGACTTCCTCGCCGATGGCCATGTGCTGAGCATGCTCGACAAAGTCCGTGATGAATTATCCACAGTATTGCGCGAAGCCGGGCAGGGCGCGTTGTTGCGCGATGGCATGACCGTGGTGATTGCCGGTCGTCCGAATGCCGGCAAGTCCAGCCTGTTGAATGCGTTAGCCGGTCGCGAAGCGGCGATCGTCACCGAGATTGCCGGCACCACCCGCGATATTTTGCGTGAACATATCCACATCGACGGTATGCCGTTGCACGTTGTGGATACCGCAGGTTTGCGTGATACCGAAGACCAGGTGGAAAAGATTGGCGTTGAACGCGCACTGAAAGCCATCGGCGAAGCGGATCGCGTCCTGCTGGTGGTCGATGCAACCGCTCCGGAAGCACTGGATCCGTTTGCCTTGTGGCCTGAATTCCTCGAAACCCGCCCGGATCCGGCCAAGGTTACGTTGATCCGTAACAAAGCAGACCTGACTGGTGAATCCATTTCCCTGGAAGTCAGTGAAGATAGCCACGTGACGATCAGTCTGAGCGCCAAATCTGCAGGTGATGGCCTGGAACTCCTGCGTGATCACCTCAAGGCCTGTATGGGCTACGAGCAGACTTCGGAAAGCAGCTTCAGTGCTCGTCGTCGCCATCTGGAAGCGTTGCGCCATGCCAGTGCAGCCCTTGAACACGGTCGTGCGCAACTGACTCTGGCGGGTGCGGGCGAGTTGCTGGCCGAAGACCTGCGTCAGGCTCAGCACTCTCTAGGGGAAATCACCGGGGCATTCAGCTCTGATGATCTGCTGGGACGGATCTTTTCCAGCTTCTGTATCGGTAAATAAACCCTCCGCTTTCCACAGACAGGTCCATTCGCGACCTGTCTGCGCCTCCTCTTTCTCAAACCTTTCTCCAGTGCCGGGCAGATTTCGTCTCCCTGAGCGGATTTCTCGCGCCTGTTATTTCTTCATTCACCGTATTTCTGTGGATTAAGCCCTGTGAATAACTGCCACTAAGGGCAGTTGATAACAGGGCCTGAAAACTGGACATAACCCCCTCTGTGGATAACCAACCCTTTAATCCACAGGCTTAAACCGGTTATCCAAGGCCCTCATTGGCACATGGTCACAGGGTTTTGAATCTCTGTACATATTGAATATAAAGGCCTGTATCAATCTATCCACAGAAAGTAGCCTCAGTAGAAATAAACATAAAAACAAAGGTTTTATAAATTTCTCTCTTTTTTATTCTTTTAACCTCGAGTTCTCCACAGCTGGTTAAATTTTGTGCAAAGGGTTCTTTAGGAAGGGCGAAGTCCCTATACTTGTCGACCAGGTTCAGAAACCTGATCTCAAACTATTCCTGAATTACCTACTTAAGCAGGCACGAGGTGCGTGGTGGATTTCCCTTCCCGTTTTGAAGTGATCGTCATCGGCGGCGGTCATGCCGGTACCGAGGCAGCACTGGCCTCAGCACGTATGGGGGCAAAAACCCTGTTGCTGACGCATAACGTGGAAACCCTCGGTGCCATGAGTTGCAACCCGGCCATCGGTGGCATTGGCAAAAGCCATCTGGTCAAGGAAATCGATGCCCTCGGCGGCGCGATGGCCACCGCTACCGATTTGGGTGGCATTCAGTTTCGCGTGTTGAACAGCCGCAAAGGCCCGGCCGTACGGGCGACCCGTGCGCAAGCTGACCGGATTCTGTACAAAGCCGCTGTCCGCGAAATTCTGGAAAACCAGCCGAACCTGTGGATATTTCAACAAGCTGCTGACGACCTGATCGTCGAGCAGGAACAAGTCCGTGGTGTTGTCACGCAAATGGGTCTGCGTTTTCTCGCCGATTCTGTGGTGTTGACCACCGGTACGTTCCTCGGCGGACTTATCCACATCGGTTTGCAGAATTTTTCCGGCGGTCGTGCCGGTGATCCGCCGTCCATCGCACTGGCTCACCGTCTGCGTGAACTGCCGCTGCGTGTCGGTCGCCTGAAAACCGGCACACCGCCGCGTATCGACGGCAAGTCTGTGGATTTCTCGGTAATGACCGAGCAACCAGGCGATACGCCGATCCCGGTGATGTCGTTCATGGGTAACAAAGAACAGCATCCACGTCAGGTCAGTTGCTGGATTACTCACACCAACGCCCGCACCCACGAAATCATCGCGGCGAACCTCGACCGTTCGCCGATGTATTCCGCTGCCGGTGAGATCGAAGGCATTGGCCCGCGCTACTGCCCGTCGATCGAAGACAAGATCCACCGCTTTGCCGACAAGGAAAGCCATCAGGTGTTTATCGAACCGGAAGGTTTGACCACCCATGAGCTGTACCCGAACGGAATATCCACAAGCTTGCCTTTCGATGTGCAATTGCAGATCGTGCAATCGATTCGCGGCATGGAAAACGCGCACATCGTGCGTCCGGGTTATGCGATCGAGTACGACTACTTCGATCCGCGCGACCTGAAGTACAGCCTCGAAACCAAGGTCATCGGCGGTCTGTTCTTTGCCGGACAAATCAACGGCACCACCGGTTACGAAGAAGCTGGCGCCCAGGGTTTGCTGGCCGGGGCCAACGCGGCACTGCGCGCCAAGGGCAAAGAAGCCTGGTGTCCGCGTCGCGATGAAGCGTACATCGGTGTGTTGGTCGACGACCTGATCACCCTCGGTACCCAAGAGCCGTACCGCATGTTCACTTCCCGTGCCGAGTACCGCCTGATACTGCGCGAGGACAACGCCGACCTGCGTTTGACCGAAAAAGGTCGCGAGCTCGGATTGGTCGATGACGCACGTTGGGCAGCCTTCTGCAAGAAACGCGAAAGCATCGAACTCGAAGAACAGCGCCTGAAAAGCACTTGGGTTCGCCCGAATACGCAGCAGGGCGATGCGATCGCGGAAAAATTCGGCACGCCGCTGACCCACGAATACAACTTGCTCAACCTCTTGAGTCGTCCGGAAATCGACTACGCTGGTCTGGTCGAAGTGACCGGCAATGGCGCCGAAGATCCACAGGTCGCCGAACAGGTTGAGATCAAGACCAAATACGCCGGTTACATCGACCGTCAACAGGACGAAATCGCCCGTCTGCGCGCCAGTGAAGACACGAAATTGCCTGTGGATATCGATTACACCAACATTTCCGGTCTCTCCAAGGAGATCCAGAGCAAGCTCGGCGCGACTCGACCAGAGACGCTGGGCCAGGCTTCGCGGATCCCGGGTGTGACCCCGGCAGCGATTTCGCTGTTGATGATTCATTTGAAAAAACGCGGCGCGGGCCGTCAGTTGGAGCAAAGCGCTTGAGTTCTAAGGTCACTTCGCAACACGCCGAAGAGTTATCCACAGGAGCCCGCGAGCTCGGTGTCAACCTCACTGAAGCCCAGCATGAATTGCTGCTGGGTTATCTGGCCCTGTTGATCAAATGGAACCAGGCCTACAACCTGACTGCGGTGCGTGATCCGGACGAAATGGTTTCGCGTCACCTGCTCGATAGCCTGAGCGTGATGTCGTTCATCGAAAACGGCCGTTGGCTCGACGTCGGTAGCGGCGGCGGCATGCCGGGAATCCCGTTGGCGATCCTGTATCCGGACTCGCAAGTGACTTGTCTGGACAGCAACGGCAAGAAAACCCGCTTTCTGACCCAGGTCAAACTCGAACTCAAACTGGATAACCTGCAAGTTATCCACAGTCGTGTCGAAGCGTTCCAGCCTGCGCAGCCGTTCAACGGGATCATTTCCCGGGCGTTCAGCAGCATGGAAAACTTCACCAACTGGACTCGCCACTTAGGCGACGCCGATACACGCTGGCTGGCAATGAAGGGCGTTCATCCGGCCGATGAGCTGGTAGCATTGCCGGCAGACTTCAAACTCGATAGCGAACACGCCCTGGCCGTACCCGGTTGCCAAGGCCAACGCCATCTGCTGATACTGCGCCGCACGGCATGATTGGGAACACAAGCAAGAATGGCTAAGGTATTCGCGATAGCGAACCAAAAGGGTGGTGTGGGCAAGACCACCACCTGCATCAACCTCGCAGCATCCCTGGTCGCGACCAAGCGCCGGGTGCTGTTGATCGATCTCGATCCACAGGGCAACGCCACCATGGGTAGCGGTGTGGATAAACACGGCCTGGAAAACTCGGTCTACGACCTGCTGATCGGCGAATGTGATCTGGCTCAGGCCATGCACTATTCCGAACATGGCGGTTACCAACTGCTGCCGGCCAACCGCGATCTGACGGCGGCCGAAGTCGTGCTGCTGGAAATGCAGATGAAGGAAAGCCGTCTGCGCAGCGCGCTGGCGCCAATCCGCGAAAACTACGATTACATTCTGATCGACTGCCCGCCGTCGCTGTCGATGCTTACGCTGAACGCCTTGGTTGCTGCTGACGGGGTCATTATCCCCATGCAGTGCGAGTACTTTGCGCTCGAAGGTCTCAGCGACCTTGTGGATAACATCAAGCGCATCGCTGAACTGCTGAATCCGAACCTGAAAGTCGAAGGGTTGCTGCGGACCATGTATGACCCGCGCCTGAGCCTGATGAACGACGTTTCGGCGCAGCTCAAGGAGCACTTCGGCGATCAGCTGTACGACACGGTGATCCCGCGCAACATCCGCCTGGCCGAAGCGCCGAGCTACGGCATGCCGGCGCTGGCCTACGACAAGCAATCGCGCGGCGCCCTGGCTTATCTGGCCCTGGCCGGCGAGATGGTTCGCCGTCAGCGCAAAAACTCACGCATCGCCGCCGCTCAGGCAACTTAAGGAATCCCCATGGCCGTCAAGAAACGAGGTCTCGGACGTGGACTGGATGCACTGCTGAGTGGTCCGACCGTCAGCGCGCTGGAAGAACAAGCGGCGCAAGCTGACACCCGCGAACTGCAGCACTTGCCGTTGGATCTGCTGCAGCGCGGCAAATACCAGCCGCGCCGCGACATGGATCCGCAGGCGCTGGAAGAACTGGCAGCGTCGATCAAGGCGCAAGGCGTCATGCAGCCGATCGTGGTGCGCCCGATTGGCGGTGGCCGCTTTGAGATCATCGCTGGTGAACGTCGCTGGCGCGCGAGTCAGCAAGCCGGGCAGGAAACCATCCCGGCGATGGTCCGCGATGTGCCGGATGAAACCGCAATCGCCATTGCGCTGATCGAGAACATCCAGCGCGAAGACCTCAACCCGATCGAAGAAGCGGTGGCCCTGCAGCGTTTGCAGCAGGAATTCCAGCTGACGCAGCAGCAGGTCGCCGAGGCTGTGGGTAAGTCCCGCGTCACTGTGGCTAACCTGTTGCGGCTTATTGCACTACCGGAAGTCATCAAGACCATGCTGTCCCATGGCGACCTGGAAATGGGGCATGCCCGTGCTTTGCTCGGTCTGCCGGACAATCAGCAGGTGGAAGGGGCGCGACATGTTGTCGCACGCGGTCTCACCGTGCGCCAAACTGAGGCACTGGTTCGCCAGTGGTTGAGTGGCAAACCGGAGCCTGTGGAAGCAACCAAACCCGACCCGGATATCGCCCGCCTCGAACAGCGTCTGGCCGAGCGCCTAGGCTCTGCGGTGCAGATTCGCCATGGGAAGAAGGGAAAGGGCCAGTTGGTGATCGGTTACAACTCTCTCGATGAGCTTCAAGGTGTGCTCGCACACATCCGCTGAAACATTTCCTCATGTAGCGCGCAGTCGGAAATCACTACCTGACAGTTGAATAGGGGCAGAACCGCCCCTATACTCTGCGCGCATTTTGTCGGCACAAATTATGCCAAGTTATTGAATTCTGGCAGCCGACCATTGGAGAGCAAACGTGATGGAAACCCGCAAGCCAAACCGCCTGCCGTTCCATCGCCTGGCGGTTTTTCCGGTGTTAATGGCTCAATTTGTCATTTTGCTCATTGCCGCTTTGGCGCTCTGGCAATGGCACGGAGTCGTTGCCGGATACTCGGGACTTTGCGGAGGCCTGATAGCCTTGCTGCCCAATGTTTATTTCGCTCACAAGGCATTTCGGTTTTCCGGCGCCCGAGCAGCCCAGTCCATCGTCCGGTCTTTTTATGCCGGCGAGGCAGGCAAACTGATTTTGACGGCAGTGCTCTTTGCACTGGTGTTTGCAGGTGTGAAGCCACTGGCGCCGATAGCTGTATTCGGCGCGTTCGTGCTGACTCAGTCGGTCAGCTGGTTCGCTCCCCTGCTGATGAGAACAAGACTTTCGAGACCTTAGGGCGTTTGAGGCAACCATGGCAGAAACAACCGCTTCGGGCTATATCCAGCACCACTTGCAGAACCTGACCTTCGGTCAGCTACCTAACGGCGGCTGGGGCTTTGCCCATACCGCAGCAGAAGCCAAAGAAATGGGCTTCTGGGCTTTCCACGTCGATACCCTCGGCTGGTCGGTCGCGTTGGGTCTGATCTTCGTACTTCTTTTCCGCATGGCGGCAAAGAAAGCGACTTCGGGTCAGCCGGGTGCTTTGCAGAACTTCGTTGAAGTATTGGTCGAATTCGTCGATGGCAGCGTGAAAGACAGCTTCCATGGCCGTAGCCCGGTGATTGCACCGCTGGCACTGACCATCTTCGTCTGGGTGTTCCTGATGAACGCCGTCGACCTGGTACCGGTCGACTGGATTCCTCAGTTGGCCATCCTGATCACCGGCGACCACCACATCCCGTTCCGCGCCGTGTCGACTACCGACCCGAACGCGACTCTGGGCATGGCGTTCTCGGTTTTCGCACTGATCATTTTCTATAGCATCAAGGTCAAGGGCTTCGGCGGCTTCATCGGCGAACTGACCCTGCACCCGTTCGGCAGCAAGAACATCTTCGTTCAAGCCCTGCTGATCCCGGTGAACTTCCTGCTGGAATTCGTGACCCTGATCGCCAAGCCGATCTCTCTGGCTCTGCGTCTGTTCGGCAACATGTATGCCGGCGAGCTGGTGTTCATTCTGATCGCTGTGATGTTCGGCAGCGGCCTGCTCTGGCTGAGCGGCCTGGGCGTTGTTCTGCAGTGGGCGTGGGCTGTGTTCCACATCCTGATCATCACGCTGCAGGCGTTCATCTTCATGATGCTGACCATCGTCTACCTGTCGATGGCGCACGAAGAAAACCATTAAGGCCAGTCTCGACTAGTCTGATGTCCTTCCCGGTCAAACGGGAAGGGGCTCTTCACAGGGCACCTGAAACGATTTGTTTTACCGCTTTAATCTAAAAAACCTAAACCATACGACGTAAAAGTCGGGAGGAAAGATGGAAACTGTAGTTGGTCTAACCGCTATCGCTGTTGCACTGTTGATCGGCCTGGGCGCACTGGGTACCGCAATTGGTTTCGGCCTGCTGGGCGGCAAGTTCCTGGAAGGCGCAGCGCGTCAGCCAGAAATGGTTCCAATGCTGCAAGTTAAAATGTTCATCGTTGCCGGTCTGCTCGACGCCGTAACCATGATCGGTGTTGGTATCGCTCTGTTCTTCACCTTTGCGAACCCGTTCGTTGGTCAGATCGCTGGCTAATTACCCGGATTCTTCCGAGTAATTTGATGTGATGGACAACGTAACTGCGAGGTGTTGGCGTGAACATTAATGCGACCCTGATTGGCCAGTCCGTTGCGTTCCTGATTTTTGTACTGTTCTGCATGAAGTATGTATGGCCTCCGGTCATCGCTGCTCTGCACGAACGTCAAAAGAAGATCGCTGATGGTCTGGACGCTGCCAGCCGTGCAGCTCGCGACCTGGAGTTGGCCCAAGAAAAAGCGGGTCAGCAACTGCGCGAAGCGAAAGCTCAGGCAG
This sequence comes from Pseudomonas sp. H1_D05, assembly GCF_054682705.1. NCBI lineage: Bacteria > Pseudomonadati > Pseudomonadota > Gammaproteobacteria > Pseudomonadales > Pseudomonadaceae > Pseudomonas > Pseudomonas sp. H1_D05. The sequence continues at coordinate 1,845,487 of NZ_CP162825.1, read as the reverse complement.
CTGAAATCATCGAGCAAGCCAAGAAACGCGGTAACCAGATTGTCGAAGAGGCCGTTGAAAAGGCCCGTGTCGACGCTGACCGTGTGAAGGTTCAGGCTCAAGCCGAGATCGAACAGGAACTGAACAGTGTCAAAGACAAACTGCGCGCCCAAGTGGGTTTGCTGGCTGTCGGCGGCGCCGAGAAGATCCTGGGTGCCACAATCGATCAAAACGCGCACGCAGAGCTGGTTAACCAACTGGCTGCTGAAATCTAAGCGAGGGCGATCATGGCAGAACTGACCACGTTGGCCCGACCTTACGCTAAGGCGGCCTTCGAGCACGCTCAGGCCCACCAGCAACTGGCCAATTGGTCAGCCATGCTCGGCCTGGCTGCAGCGGTGTCGCAAGACGACACCATGCAGCGCGTGCTCAAGGCCCCGCGACTGACGAGCGCAGAAAAGGCCGCCACGTTTATTGACGTGTGCGGCGACAAGTTTGATGCCAAGGCACAGAACTTCATCAATGTCGTTGCCGAAAACGACCGTCTCCCGCTTCTGCCGGAGATTGCCGCTCTTTTCGACCTGTACAAGGCCGAACAAGAGAAGTCGGTAGACGTTGAAGTGACCAGTGCTTTTGCATTGAACCAAGAACAGCAAGACAAACTCGCCAAGGTTCTCAGTGCACGACTCAACCGGGAAGTGCGCCTGCAAGTTGCGGAGGATGCTGCCCTTATAGGTGGTGTCGTTATCCGCGCCGGCGACCTGGTTATCGATGGCTCGATTCGCGGCAAAATCGCGAAACTTGCCGAAGCATTGAAATCTTGAGTTTGAAGGGGCAGCAGAGCAATGCAGCAACTCAATCCTTCCGAAATAAGTGAAATTATCAAGGGCCGCATCGACAAGCTCGATGTGACCTCCCAAGCCCGTAACGAAGGCACTGTCGTCAGCGTATCTGACGGCATCGTGCGGATTCACGGTCTGGCCGACGTTATGTACGGCGAGATGATCGAGTTTCCGGGCGGCGTCTACGGTATGGCCCTCAACCTGGAGCAAGACTCCGTAGGTGCCGTTGTACTGGGCGCTTACCAGTCTCTGGCTGAAGGCATGAGCGCCAAGTGCACTGGCCGCATCCTCGAAGTTCCGGTTGGTAAGGAACTGCTGGGTCGCGTAGTCGACGCACTGGGTAACCCTGTTGACGGCAAAGGTCCACTGGGCAACACCGAGACCGACGCGGTCGAGAAAGTTGCACCGGGCGTGATCTGGCGTAAGTCGGTAGACCAGCCTGTACAGACTGGCTACAAGGCTGTCGATGCCATGATCCCTGTCGGCCGTGGCCAGCGTGAGCTGATCATCGGTGACCGTCAGATCGGTAAAACCGCTCTGGCGATCGACGCGATCATCAACCAGAAAGACAGCGGCATTTTCTGCGTCTACGTAGCTATCGGTCAGAAGCAATCGACCATCGCCAACGTGGTTCGCAAGCTGGAAGAAAACGGCGCCCTGGCCAACACGATCATCGTGGCTGCCAGTGCTTCGGAATCTCCTGCGCTGCAATTCCTGGCACCGTACTCCGGTTGCACCATGGGTGAATTCTTCCGCGACCGCGGTGAAGACGCGCTGATCGTTTATGACGATCTGTCCAAGCAAGCAGTGGCTTACCGCCAGATTTCCCTGCTGCTGCGCCGTCCACCAGGCCGTGAAGCATACCCAGGCGACGTGTTCTATCTCCACTCCCGTCTGCTGGAGCGCGCATCCCGCGTTTCGGAAGAATACGTAGAGAAGTTCACCAACGGCGCAGTGACCGGCAAAACCGGTTCCCTGACCGCACTGCCGATCATCGAAACCCAGGCTGGCGACGTTTCCGCGTTCGTTCCGACCAACGTGATTTCCATCACCGACGGTCAGATCTTCCTGGAATCGGCCATGTTCAACTCGGGCATCCGCCCTGCGGTGAACGCCGGTGTTTCGGTATCCCGTGTGGGTGGTGCCGCTCAGACCAAGATCATCAAGAAGCTCTCCGGTGGTATCCGTACCGCTCTGGCTCAGTACCGTGAACTGGCGGCATTCGCCCAGTTCGCTTCTGACCTGGACGAAGCGACCCGTAAGCAACTTGAGCATGGTCAGCGCGTTACCGAGCTGATGAAGCAGAAGCAATACGCACCAATGTCGATCGCTGACATGGCGCTGTCGCTGTATGCCGCTGAGCGTGGGTTCCTGACTGACATTGAAATCGCCAAGATCGGCAGCTTCGAACAAGCGCTGATTGCTTTCTTCAACCGCGATCACGCCGATTTGATGGCCAAGATCAACGTTAAAGGTGACTTCAATGACGAAATCGACGCTGGCATGAAAGCCGGTATCGAGAAGTTCAAGGCCACCCAAACCTGGTAAGCCGCAGCGGGAGCCGCGAGGCTCCCGCTTGCTAACCTGATAGGTGTTACATGGCAGGCGCAAAAGAGATTCGCAGTAAGATTGCGAGCATCAAAAGCACGCAAAAGATTACCAGCGCCATGGAAAAAGTGGCGGTCAGCAAAATGCGCAAGGCACAAATGCGCATGGCTGCTAGCCGTCCTTATGCGGAGCGTATCCGCCAGGTTATTGGGCATCTGGCCAACGCCAACCCGGAATACCGCCACCCGTTCATGATCGACCGCGCTATCAAGCGTGTCGGTTATGTCGTGGTGAGCAGTGACCGTGGTCTGTGCGGCGGCTTGAATACCAACCTGTTCAAGGCCCTGGTCAAGGACATGGCGGTAAACCGCGAAAACGGCGTCGAGATTGATCTGTGTGTTGTTGGTAGCAAGGGTGCGGCCTTTTTCCGCAACTTCGGCGGTAACGTCGTTGCAGCTATCAGCCACTTGGGTGAAGAGCCGTCGATCAATGATCTGATCGGCAGCGTCAAGGTGATGCTGGATGCCTACCTGGACGGCCGTATTGACCGCCTGTCCGTGGTGTCCAACAAGTTCATCAACACCATGACGCAACAGCCTACCGTGGAGCAGTTGATTCCACTGGTGGCCACCCCGGATCAGGATCTCAAGCACCACTGGGACTATCTCTACGAACCGGATGCCAAAGAGCTGCTTGACGGCTTGATGGTCCGCTACGTTGAGTCGCAGGTCTACCAGGCGGTGGTCGAGAACAACGCGGCTGAACAAGCTGCGCGGATGATCGCGATGAAGAACGCTACCGACAACGCCGGTGATTTGATCAGCGATTTGCAGCTGATCTACAACAAGGCGCGTCAGGCTGCGATCACCCAAGAGATCTCGGAAATCGTCGGCGGCGCTGCCGCGGTTTAACGGTTCAAATATTCAGAGGATCCAGCTATGAGTAGCGGACGTATCGTTCAAATCATCGGCGCCGTTATCGACGTGGAATTTCCACGCGACAGCGTACCGAGCATCTACAACGCGCTGAAAGTAGTGAGCGCGGCTGAAACCACTCTGGAAGTTCAGCAACAGCTGGGCGACGGCGTGGTTCGCACCATTGCGATGGGTTCCACCGAGGGCTTGAAGCGCGGTCTGGAAGTTACCGACTCTGGCGCAGCCATCTCCGTACCGGTCGGTAAAGCGACCCTGGGCCGGATCATGGACGTCCTCGGTAACCCGATCGACGAAGCTGGCCCGATCGACACCGAAGAGCGTTGGGGCATTCACCGTCCAGCGCCTTCGTTCGCTGAACAGGCAGGCGGCAACGACCTGCTGGAAACCGGCATCAAGGTTATCGACCTGGTTTGCCCGTTTGCCAAAGGCGGTAAAGTCGGTCTGTTCGGTGGTGCCGGTGTAGGCAAAACCGTAAACATGATGGAACTGATCCGTAACATCGCCATCGAGCACAGCGGTTATTCCGTGTTCGCCGGTGTGGGTGAGCGTACTCGTGAGGGTAACGACTTCTACCACGAGATGAAGGACTCCAACGTTCTGGACAAAGTGGCACTGGTTTACGGTCAGATGAACGAGCCGCCGGGTAACCGTCTGCGCGTAGCACTGACCGGCCTGACCATGGCCGAGAAGTTCCGTGACGAAGGTAACGACGTTCTGCTGTTCGTCGACAACATCTATCGTTACACCCTGGCCGGTACTGAAGTATCCGCACTGCTGGGCCGTATGCCTTCGGCAGTAGGTTACCAGCCGACCCTGGCTGAAGAGATGGGCGTTCTGCAAGAACGTATCACTTCGACCAAGGAAGGTTCGATCACTTCGATCCAAGCGGTATACGTACCTGCGGATGACTTGACCGACCCGTCGCCAGCGACCACCTTCGCCCACTTGGACGCCACCGTCGTTCTGTCCCGTGACATCGCTTCCCTGGGTATCTACCCAGCGGTAGATCCACTGGATTCGACTTCGCGCCAGCTGGACCCGAACGTAATCGGCCAGGACCACTACGACACCGCTCGCGGCGTTCAGTACGTTCTGCAACGTTACAAAGAGCTGAAGGACATCATCGCGATCCTGGGTATGGACGAGCTGTCGGAAGCCGACAAGCAGTTGGTAAACCGTGCTCGTAAGATCCAGCGCTTCTTGTCGCAGCCGTTCTTCGTGGCTGAAGTCTTCACCGGTGCTTCGGGTAAATACGTTTCCCTGAAAGACACCATTGCTGGCTTCAAAGGCATCCTCAACGGTGACTACGACCACCTGCCAGAACAAGCGTTCTACATGGTTGGCGGCATCGAAGAAGCGATCGAGAAAGCCAAGAAACTGTAATCCCGGCGCCCGGCAACGGGCGCTAATTTAGGTTGAGGCAATCAGATGGCTATGACAGTCCATTGCGATATCGTCAGCGCGGAAGGGGAAATCTTTTCCGGCCTGGTCGAGATGGTGATTGCGCACGGTGCACTGGGTGATCTTGGTATCGCTCTGGGTCACGCGCCGCTGATCACTAATCTGAAGCCAGGTCCGATCCGCCTGATCAAGCAAGGCGGGGAAGCCGAGGTGTTCTACATCTCCGGTGGTTTCCTCGAGGTTCAGCCGAACATGGTCAAGGTACTTGCCGATACCGTGCAACGTGCTGCCGACCTGGATGAAGCCTCCGCTCAGCAAGCCGTTCAGGCTGCCGAGAAGGCATTGCATGAACGTGGCGCCGAGTTCGACTACGGAGCTGCGTCCGCGCGACTGGCCGAGGCTGCAGCTCAGCTGCGCACCGTCCAGCAGATCCGCAAGAAGTTTGGCGGTTAATCCGTCAGCCGCTTGTTGTGCGATTGATAAAAAAGGGTAGCCTCGGCTACCCTTTTTTCTTTTCCGATTTTTACAACCCGGTCGCAGTTGCTGACCACCCAGGATTGGTAGCCAGTCATGTCTCTTGAAATCGTTATCCTCGCGGCCGGTCAAGGCACCCGTATGCGCTCGGCCCTGCCGAAGGTGCTGCACCCGATTGCCGGCAACTCCATGCTGGGTCATGTTATCCACAGCGCTCGGCAACTCGATCCACAACGCATTCATGTGGTGATTGGTCATGGTGCCGACGTGGTGCGCGAGCGACTGGCTGCCGACGATCTGAATTTCGTCCTGCAGGACAAGCAACTCGGCACCGGCCACGCCACCGCTCAAGCGGTGCCGTTCATTACTGCCGACACCGTGCTGATCCTCTACGGGGACGTGCCGCTGATCGAAGTCGAAACCCTGCAGCGTCTGCTCAAGCATGTCGTGCCTGGACAGATGGGCTTGCTCACCGTCGAGCTGGATGACCCGACCGGTTACGGCCGCATCGTGCGCGATGCCGACGGTAAGGTGGCCGCGATCGTTGAGCACAAAGATGCCAGCGAAGCGCAACGCGCAATTACTGAAGGCAACACCGGCATTCTTGCTGTCCCGGCCAATCGTCTGGCTGACTGGATGAGCCGTCTGTCGAACAACAACGCTCAAGGCGAGTACTACCTGACCGACGTGATCGAGATGGCGGTCAATGATGGTCTGGTGGTCGCCACCGAGCAACCACACGACCCGATGGAAGTGCAGGGCGCCAATGACCGCAAGCAGCTGTCTGAGCTCGAGCGTCATTACCAGTTGCGCGCTGGTCGTCGGTTGATGGCGCAAGGCGTCACTTTGCGTGATCCGGCGCGCTTTGACGTGCGTGGTGAAGTGACCGTCGGTCGCGATGTGCTGATCGACATCAACGTGATCCTCGAAGGCAATGTGGTCATCGAAGATGACGTGGTGATCGGCCCGAACTGCGTGATCAAGGACAGCACCCTGCGCAAAGGCGTGGTCATCAAAGCCAACAGTCATATCGAAGGTGCCGTACTGGGCGAGGGCAGTGACGCCGGCCCGTTCGCGCGTCTGCGTCCAGGCACCGTGCTTGAAGCACGTGCGCATGTGGGTAACTTCGTTGAGCTGAAAAATGCCCGCATGGGCGAAGGCGCCAAGGCGGGACACCTGACTTATCTAGGCGATGCCGAGATCGGTGCGCGTACCAACATCGGCGCCGGCACCATCACTTGCAACTACGATGGCGCCAACAAGTGGAGAACCGTGCTGGGTGCAGATGTGTTCATCGGTTCCAATAATTCGCTGGTCGCGCCTGTGGATATCTCCGATGGTGCAACCACGGCGGCCGGCTCGACGATTACGCAGAATGTGGATAACGCGCAGTTGGCCGTGGGCCGAGCGCGGCAGAGAAATATCGACGGCTGGAAGCGGCCGGAGAAGATCAAGAAGAGCTGAGTTATCCACAGTTTCTTTTTAGCGACGAAAATCCAATGTGGGAGCGAGCTTGCTCGCGAATGCCGTAGATCATTCAACATTGATGTTGACTGACACGATGCCTTCGCGAGCAAGCTCGCTCCCACATTTTTGTTTGTGTCGTTTTCAAAAAAGCCTTGCTGCCGCTTGACGATTTAGAGCCGATAGGTTTTGATTGCTTCCGTTATCTTTCGAAACGAAACTTAAGTCGCCATGTCGAAACGCAACACGCCGCAACGCCGTCACAACATCCTCGCCTTGCTCAACGAGCAGGGCGAAGTCAGTGTGGATGAACTGGCCAAGCGCTTCGAAACCTCGGAAGTTACGATCCGCAAGGATCTCGCCGCCCTGGAAAGCCACGGTCTGTTGCTGCGCCGCTACGGTGGGGCGATCACCATGCCGCAGGAACTGGTCGCGGAAACCGCGCAGAGCGTTTCCAAGTACAAACAGGCCATCGCCCGCGCGGCGGTGAAACGCATCCGCGAACACGCGCGGATCATCATCGACAGCGGCAGCACCACCGCCGCGATGATCCCCGAACTTGGCCAGCAGCCGGGTTTGGTGGTGATGACCAATTCCCTGCACGTCGCCAACGCCCTGAGTGAACTTGAGCACGAACCGGTGCTGTTGATGACCGGCGGCACCTGGGATCCGCATTCGGAATCCTTTCAGGGCCAGGTCGCCGAGCAGGTACTACGCTCTTACGACTTCGACCAGTTGTTCATTGGCGCCGACGGTATCGATCTGGTGCGCGGCACGACGACTTTCAATGAATTGCTGGGACTGAGCCGGGTCATGGCCGAGGTGGCGCGAGAAGTCATCGTCATGGTCGAGGCCGACAAGATCGGTCGCAAGATCCCCAATCTGGAACTGCCGTGGAGCAGCGTCCATACCCTCATTACCGATGATCGCCTGCCTATCGAAGCGCGCGATCAGATACAGGCCCGCGGTATCACCGTGATTTGCGCGGCTGTCAGTCAGGAGAAATAAGCATGTGTGGAATTGTCGGCGCAGTTGCTGAACGTAATATCACCGCCATCCTGCTCGAAGGCCTCAAGCGCCTTGAATACCGTGGCTATGACAGCGCCGGTGTCGCGGTCTTCACCAACGACGAAACCCTCGAGCGCATGCGTCGCCCGGGCAAGGTCAGTGAACTCGAAGCGGCGCTGGCCGAACACCCACTGGTGGGCCGTCTCGGCATTGCTCACACCCGTTGGGCCACCCACGGCGCTCCTTGCGAGCGTAACGCGCACCCGCATTTCTCCGGCGACATCGCGGTGGTGCACAACGGCATCATCGAAAACCACGAAGCCCTGCGTGAACAACTGAAAGCGCTGGGTTACGTGTTTACTTCGGACACCGACACCGAAGTCATTGCCCACCTGCTCAACCACAAGCTCAAGGACCAGCCAGACCTGAGCGTTGCGCTTAAAGCGACGGTCAAGGAACTGCACGGTGCTTACGGTCTGGCCGTGATCAATGCCAAACAGCCGGATCGTCTGGTCGCCGCGCGCAGTGGCAGCCCGTTGGTGATCGGTCTGGGTCTGGGCGAGAACTTCCTCGCGTCTGACCAGTTGGCGCTGCGCCAGGTCACCGACCGCTTCATGTACCTGGAAGAAGGCGATATCGCCGAAATTCGCCGCGATAACGTGCAGATCTGGGACGTCAACGGCAATGCCGTCGAGCGCCAGACCGTGCAGTACAGCGACGGTGCCGAAGCCGCCGACAAGGGCGAATATCGCCACTACATGCTCAAGGAAATCCACGAGCAACCGGCCGTTGTACAACGCACCCTCGAAGGTCGCCTGAGCAATGATCAGGTGCTGGTGCAAGCATTCGGCCCACAAGCGGCCGAGCTGTTCGCCAAAGTCCGCAACGTACAGATCGTCGCCTGTGGCACCAGCTATCACGCCGGCATGGTCGCGCGTTACTGGCTCGAAGAACTGGCCGGTATCCCGTGCCAGGTCGAAGTCGCCAGCGAATTCCGCTACCGCAAAGTGGTGGTGCAGCCGGACACCTTGTTCGTGACCATCTCGCAGTCCGGCGAAACCGCCGACACCCTGGCGGCGCTGCGCAATGCCAAGGAACTGGGCTTCCTCGCCAGCCTGGCCATCTGCAACGTTGGCATCAGCTCACTGGTGCGCGAATCCGACCTGACCCTGCTGACCCAGGCCGGCCGCGAAATCGGCGTGGCCTCGACCAAAGCCTTCACCACGCAGTTGGTCGGCCTGTTGCTGCTGACCCTGTCGCTGGGCCAAGTGCGCGGCACTCTGGCCGACGGCGTCGAAGCACGTCTGGTCGAAGAACTGCGTCGCCTGCCAACCCGTCTCGGCGAAGCACTGGCCATGGACAGCACGGTGGAAAAAATCGCCGAGTTGTTCGCCGAGAAGAACCACACGCTATTTCTCGGTCGTGGTGCGCAATTCCCGGTAGCAATGGAAGGCGCCCTGAAACTCAAGGAAATCTCCTACATCCACGCCGAAGCCTATCCGGCCGGCGAACTGAAACACGGCCCGCTGGCGCTTGTGGATAACGACATGCCGGTGGTTACCGTCGCGCCGAACAACGAACTGCTGGAAAAGCTCAAATCCAACCTGCAGGAAGTCCGCGCCCGTGGCGGTGAACTGATCGTGTTCGCCGACGAAAAATCCGGGATGACCAACGGCGAAGGCACTCACGTGGTGCAGATGCCGCACATCCACGACATCCTCTCACCGATCCTTTACACGGTTCCGCTGCAGTTGCTGTCGTACTACGTGGCGGTGCTCAAGGGCACGGACGTCGATCAGCCGCGTAACCTGGCGAAGTCGGTGACGGTGGAATAAGTTATCCACAGCTGACCTACGCACAAAAAAAATCGCAGCTTCGGCTGCGATTTTTGTATCTGACTCGAGAGGCACCATGGATCGCTTCCAGGAAATGCACATCTTCACCACCGTCGCTCAGGAGCAAGGCTTCTCCTCTGCCGCGCGGCGTCTGGGTTTGTCAGCGGCCAGCGTCACGCGTGCGGTGGCGGCGCTGGAGTTGCGCATCGGCACGCAGTTGCTGATTCGTACTACGCGCAGTGTGCATTTGAGCGAAGCCGGGCAGCGTTATCTGGAGGATTGTCGGAGGATTCTCGCTGAGGTGCAGGAAGCCGAGGATTCGGCAGCGGGCAGTCATGCCGAGCCGCGTGGGCAACTGACGGTCACAGCGCCGGTGTTGTTCGGTGATTTGTTTGTGACGCCGCTGATGGCGCGTTATCTGGCGCAGTATCCGGATGTCACGATCAATGCGGTACTGGTCGATCGGATCGTCAACATGGTCGAGGAGGGCATCGATGTGGCGGTGCGTATCGGTGATCTGCCGGACAGCAGTCAGCATGCTGTTCGCGTGGGTGAGGTGCGTAGGGTCATTTGCGGCTCGCCGGACTACTTTGCCAAATATGGCCGACCGGCTCATCCCCACGCGTTGGCGGGCGCGCCAGTGGTGGCGACTTCAGCGATTGGCCAGCAACGCAGTTGGCCGTTTCTCGACGCGGGCGAACCGCTTAGCGTGCGTCCTGAGCCGCGTCTGATCGTGACCGCCAATCAGGCAGCGATTACCGCAGCCTGCATGGGGCTGGGCTTGACTCGGGTGCTGTCTTATCAAGTTGCCAGCAAAATCGCGACCGGTGAGCTGGAAATCGTCCTCGCTGAATTTGAACTGCCGACATTGCCGATCCATGTGGTTTATCAGGGCGGGCGCAAGGCGCCGGCGCGGATTCGCAGTTTTGTCGATTTCACCGCCAACGCTTTGCGCGAACATCCTGCTTTGAAAGGCGCTGCGTTATTGCACCCAATGAAATAATCGATTGCGGTTACTGGTTATTCTGTTGTTTTTGCGATCAGCGCAAGATGGCCTCCATCGGCGCTCTCATTCCCGCAGTGGCGCCCCTGTTCAGCGGAGTCGACCATGCAAGCGATCAAACTCTACAACTTTCCACGTTCCGGCCACGCCCACCGTGTCGAGCTGATGTTGTCCCTGCTGCAACTGCCGACCGAGCTGGTTTTCGTCGATCTGGCCAAGGGTGAGCACAAGCAGCCGGCGTATCTGGCGATCAACAGTTTTGGCCAAGTACCGGCGATTGATGACGGCGGCGTGGTGCTGGCCGACTCCAACGCGATTCTGGTGTACCTGGCGCAGAAATACGGCAACGGCCGTTGGTTGCCAACGGATCCTGTCGGCGCCGCACGTGTGCAGCGCTGGTTGTCGGCCGCAGCCGGACCTATCGCTTTCGGGCCCGCTGCAGCGCGACTGGTCACGGTGTTTGGCGCACAACTGAATGCGGACGAGGCAATCACCCGGGCGCATAACCTGCTCAAGGTGATGGACATCGAGTTGGGCAAAACCGCGTACCTGGCCGGCGACGAACCGACCATTGCCGACGTTTCTGCCTACAGTTACATCGCCCACGCACCGGAAGGCAACGTGTCGCTGGACGACTACGGCAACGTCCGCGCCTGGCTGGCGCGGGTTGAAGCCTTGCCTGGTTTCGTCGGCATGCCGCGTACGGTTGCCGGTCTGCAAACCACTGCCTGATTTTCGCAATCGACACTGCGCCGACGGTGCAGGGGAGAGGTCGTGATGGAACGTTCACCGTGGCACGCTGGCGAACAGCAATTGCAGGCCCATGTCGGCGTTGCCGATCGTATGGAAGCATTCGGGCGTAAGGTGATTCGCACCTGGATGCCGGATCAGCACCGTGAGTTCTATCAGCAACTGCCCTTCATGCTGTACGGCGCAGTCGATGCGCAGGGGATGCCGTGGGCCAGTGTGCTCGAAGGTGCGCCGGGGTTTGCCCGGTCGCCGGATCCCGAGCATTTGCATTTCGCCAGCCAGCCTGCTGCCGATGACCCGGCGCAACTGCGCAATGGCGAGCCGATCGGTTTGCTCGGCATCGAATTGCACACCCGCCGGCGCAATCGGCTCAACGGCCATGTCGGCAATCTAAGCGCTGATGGTTTTGACGTCAGCGTGGATCAGGCCTTCGGCAACTGCCCGCAGTACATTCAACTGCGGCAGTTTCAGCGGGTGCCGCTCACGGATCCGCGGACACGCCCGGCTGAGCATCTGAGCGGCCTCGATGATGCAGCCATAGCGCTGATCGCTGGCGCTGATACGTTTTTTGTCGCCAGTTATGTCGATGTCGACGGCCAGCGTGCGGTGGATGTTTCTCACCGGGGTGGCCAGGCCGGTTTCGTACGGGTGGAAGGCAATCGTCTGACCATCCCTGACTTTGCCGGCAACCTGCATTTCAACACCCTCGGCAATCTGCTGCTCAATCCCAAGGCCGGCTTGCTGTTCATCGACTTTTCCACAGGTGATCTGCTGCAACTCAGCGGGCGTACCGAGATCCTTCTCGATGACCCGCAGATCGAGGCCTTTCAAGGTGCGGAACGGCTGTGGACATTTGAGGTGGAAAAACTGGTGCGGCGTCCGGCAGCTCTGGCGTTGCGCTGGCGCTTCGACGGCATGTCGCCGACCAGTCTGTTGACCGGTAATTGGGCCGAGGCGGACGCGCGTTTGCAGGCGCAGGCACTGGGTAATCAATGGCGGCCGCTGCGCGTGGCGAAGATCGAAGCGGAGAGTCGCCACATCCGCTCGATCTATCTGGAGCCGACCGACGGCGCCGGTTTGCCGGTGTTTCTCGCCGGCCAGCATCTGCCGCTGCGTTTTACCCTCGACGGTGAGGTACACATCCGCACCTACAGCCTTTCGAGTGCGCCATCGGATGGTTTCTACCGGATCAGCGTGAAGCGCGAAGGGCTGATCTCCTCGCACCTGCATGAGCAGATTCGCGTTGGCGATGTACTGGAGGCGCGGGCACCGCAAGGGCATTTCACTGTCGCGCCACTGGAGCACCGACCGTTGGTGCTGTTGGCGGCCGGAGTAGGCATCACGCCGTTGCTGTCGATGCTGCGCGAGGTTGTGTACCAGGGCTTGCGCACGCGGGGGATTCGTCCGACGTTGTTGCTGCAGAGTTCGCGCAGTCTGGCGGATCAGCCATTTCGAAAGGAGCTGGATCGTTTGCTCGAAACCGCCGGCGATTCTGTACGAGTGCTGCGTCTGCTCAGCCAGCCGGAAGCCGATCTGCAAGAGGGCGAGGATTTCGATGTGCATGGGCGCATCGACGGCGCGGTGCTGAGGAACCTGCTGGAGGCCGAGGATTTCGACCAGCTCGACTTCGTGCTCTGCGGCCCTGGTGGTTTTACCCAAGGGTTGTACGACACCCTGCGCGAACTGGATGTGCGCGACGCGCAGATTCACGCGGAAACCTTTGGCCCGTCGACCCTGAAACGTCAGGCCGATCCGGATGCGATCGTGATCGAGCAACCGCCCGCAGCGACCACTTCGGTGCCGGTGGTGTTTGAGCGCTCGGCGAAAGAGGCACGTTGGCAACCCGATGGCGGCAGTTTGCTGGAACTGGCAGAAAGTCGCGGACTACGCCCGGAGTTCAGTTGCCGTGGTGGGTCGTGCGGTACCTGCAAGACCCGGCTGGTCAGTGGCGCGGTGAATTATCCACAGGTGCCGGCGGATATTCCGGAAGCGGGGCATGTGCTGATTTGTTGCGCGGTCCCGGCGCAAAGCACGCAGCCGCTGGTACTGGATCTGTAACCTGACCCTGTAGGAGTGAGCCTGCTCGCGATCGCGTCGGGTCAATCAACATCATTGTTGCTGACAGACCGCTATCGCGAGCAGGCTCACTCCTACAATGAATCTGTGTTGAATAGCATTAAGCGTAAGACAGGGATTTCTCTTCCAGCAATTCCTGATACAGCTCTGTCCACTTGCGGCCCATGTCATCGGCTGTGAATAACTGCCGGTAACGCGCTTCGGCTTTCACCCCCATCGTTGCGGCGCGCACCGGGTCTTCCCACAGTGTGCGCATCGCCTCGCGAAACGCCTGTGGATGACTCGGAGGCACCACCAGCCCGGTTTCGTTGTGAATATTGATGTAGCTGGTGCCAGTGCCGATCTCGCTGGAGATCATCGGCTTGCCGTACATCGCGCCTTCCAGCAAAGAAATGCCGAACGCTTCCGAGCGCAGGTGCGAAGGGAAGACGATGGCGTAGCTCAGTTGCAGCAGTGCGACTTTGTCTTCGTCACCCAGGCGCCCGAGGAAATGAATGTTGCGCAGGCCCAGCGCCCGAGCCTGAGCGTGCAGTTCCAGTTCCAGAGGCCCGGCGCCGACAATGACCACGGGATAGTCCACGTCTTTCAGGGCCTCCAGCAAAATGTGCAGGCCTTTGTAGTAACGCATCACGCCGACAAACAGAAAAAACTTGTCCCCAACCTGCTGGCGCCAGCGATTCATTCGTTCGGCATCAGGCTGTGGATAACCGGCCTTGTTCAAACCGTAGGGAATCACTCGGGTCTTGTCCTGGAACTGCTGCAGCACATCGCTGGTGTGCAGGTAGTTCGGTGAAGCGGCAACGATGCGGTCGGCGCTGGCGAGGAAGCGATTCATCAACGGGCGATAGAGTTTGAGCAAGTGCTTTTGGCGAATGATGTCCGAATGGTAGGTCACCACGCTTGGTTTATTCATCGCACTGGCGAAATGCACCATGTCCATGAACGGCCACGGGAAGTGGTAATTGACCACGTCGGCCTCGGCGGCCAGCTCGCGAAACTGTTTGAACACACTCCAGGAAAAACCGGTGGAGGCGAATTGAATATCCAGTTTGGCGCGGTGCACTTCGTGCTGACCGAGTTGCACCACGGCCGGTGTCGGGTCAGCGCTCAATGTCAGCACCTGGCCATCGATGCCGTGCTGGGCGCCGCTCTCGCAGAGCTGGAAGATCACTTGCTCAATGCCGCCGACGGAGTCAGGCAGGTACGTCTTGAAAAAATGAAGAACTCGCATTCAACCTCCCATGGCCTGGCGGTAGGCACTGGCTGTGGCCTGTGCACAACGCTCCCAGGAAAAAAGCCGTGACTGCTGTAACCCGGCTTCTTGGCATGCCTGCCAATGCGCTTGATCGTCGATCAGTCGGCTCAGCGCGTCACGCAGGCCTTCTGCATCGTCAGCTTCAATATAGTTGCCCGCCGCGCCCGCGACTTCCGGCATCGCTGAAGAACGCGTGAGCACCACCGGTGTGCCGCTGGCCATGGCCTCCAATACCGGCAGACCAAAACCTTCATACAGTGATGGAAAAATCAGCGCCCGGGCGCCGGCCAGCAGTTGCGCGACCTGTTCATCGGGCAGATAACCGAGCAGGCACACGTGCCCGCTGGCCAGTGCCTGACGCAAGGGGTCGCTGAACTGTTCGCGCTCCCACCCGGTCATACCGACGATCAACAGCGGAAAGCGCTGGCGCACAGCCTCCGGCAACAGGGCATGGGCACGTAGGGCCAGGCCAAGATTCTTGCGCGGCTCCAGCGTACCCACACTCAGGAAATATTCCCGCGCCTCGACCGCGTGCGCCTTGAGCACCGCGTCAATGGTGCTCGCCTCGCGTGGATGAAAGCGCTCGGCGACGCCCAGTGGCGCCACCACAAAACGCTCGGCAGGCAGGCCGAAATAAGCTTGAGCTTCCTCAGCAATGGCTTGCGAGTCGGTGAGAATCACCTGCGCCTGTTGCACACCCTGAGCCAAGCGACGCTCGATTTCCTTGAGCCGTGCCGGGGGCTGGGTCTCGGGGAAATGCAGGTGTGTCAGGTCGTGCAGGGTGATTACGGTCGGGCCGTCGAAGGCCAGCGGCCACAGACTTGGCTCGTGATAGAGGTCGATACCTTGCGCGCGCCCCTGATCGAAGCGTTTCTGCTCCAGCCAGCGGCGCGCCTGATAGGCACCGGGGATTTGCCGCAGCAGTGGCGTCAGACGCGAGTAACCGGGCATGGCCGCTTCCGGCAGCGCCGAACTCCAGCCCCAGCCATGGAATAACGTCACATCCATATCAGGCTCGCTGCGCAAGGCGTTGACCAGTTCGGCGACGTAGTGGCCGATGCCGGCACGCGGCGCCTGGAGAATTCGTGCGTTAAGGGCAATGCGCATGCAGCCTCGCTGGCGCCGCCGGCGCTTGCAGAACGTTACGCACGCTGCGTTCGGCCAGTTGCAGACTGGCTTCGCGCCAGCCGATCCACTGCCAGTCCGTGACGTCGCGAGCAGCGGGGAACTGGCCGCTGCGCTGGAATTGATTGATCAGGTCGGCAAGGCTTTGCGGATCCTGCAGATCAAAGTACGCCATGAACTCGCCGCCGATTTCGCGGAACACCGCGATATCACTGCCCATCGCCGGCAAGCCACGCTGCATGGCTTCCACCAGGGGCAGACCAAAGCCTTCGACGAACGAGGGAAACACCAGCGCACTGGCGTGGGCGTAGGCGTGTTCAAGGCTGGTGTCACTGAGGTCGTTGAACATGAACAGACGCTGGTTCAGCTCGGGATGATTGCGCACCCGGGCGAGGAGGGTGTCGCATTTCCAGCCGACCCGCCCGGCGATGCACAGCCGGGCCGTCGAGCCTGTGGCCCAGGCGCGCTCGAAGGCATCGAGCAGATACGCATGATTCTTGCGCGGCTCGATGGTGCTGACCATCAGGTAAACCGGGTCTGTTGTCGTGAACAATTGTCTTAGGCGTGGATCAACCGTGGCCTGGTCGTTGTGCAGATCCAGTTCGGAACCCAAGTGAAAGAAATCGAACCAGCGTTTATTGGTCTGCTCGGCACCGATTCTGCGCTGCATCTCTTCATGCACTTGATCGCGCACCGTGGCGGAAATCGCCATGTAGCCATCCGCTGTGCGGGTGATCCAGTCGAACCATTCGCTGAAGACCTCGACCAGACGCGTATCGTAAAACTGTGGGTGAGTCAGCGGGATCAGGTCGTAGATCACCGCAATCATGCCGACGCCGTCGCGTTTCAGTCGCTCGACGTGGGCAAAAAAATCCGAGTGCCAGGATGAATCCAGCAGCATCAATTGATCGCCCGGCTGATGTTGCAGTGGTGAACAACGCTTGAGCAATTGCCTGCGGTTGATTCTTCGGATCAGGCGGATCGGCAGGCCGAATGCGCCGAAGATGGTGAGCCGGTATCCGACATACAAAATTCGTCGCGCCAGCTTCGAGGTGCATTGGGCGTCACGCCGCTGGTGCCATTGCCAGACGCGATGGGCGAGGCGCTCCAGGCGTCCACCGAAGGTTTCCAGCGCGTTGAAAAAAGGCGTATCGCACGCTGCCAATTGCAGGACGCGATAAAGTTCGCCATTGAGCACCACCACTGGCATGCACTCGACGCCTGCGGCGCTGGCAGGCAGTTGCTTGATGACGTTGCGCACCACACGCTGAATCCCCGAGTTGACCGTCGGGTTTTTGAATACATGGGTGCACTCCACCAGCAAGCGGGTCATGGTGTGCGCTCGACATGGCTGACTTCGGTGTCACGGCTGATCGTGGTCTGCGCGTTGAGCCATGCGCAACCGACGAAATCTTCTCGTCGATTGTTGATGACATGAAACACCAGACCGAGATCACGCCACTCGTAATTTCGATCCAGGTGCGAGTCCAGCCGCGACAGGCTCAGGGCCACGGAGTAGTTGCCTTTGCCCAGCCCCATGACAAACGCAAAGCGATAGCTGATGCGCTCGCCGGCCCGCAGGTTTTCCAGTGCCTGATGCTGGCGATGAGTGTTGATGCCGTACATGGGCTGGCCGAGGCGATCCTTGATCATGAACCCCAATACCAGCCGTTCGATGTCCTGACGCACTTCGACGTCAACCGCCAGTACCACTGGCTGACCGACTTCGGCGGCTTCGATCGAGCGTTCGGACTCGTCCAGCAGGCGCACCCGCAGAATGCCGGCTTCGCCAGTGCCCGACACCGTTTGCACCTGGCCGTCGCTGAGTATTTCCTGACGTACGGTCTGGCCTTCACGTTCAGCGAGCAAGGCGTTGTAGTAATCCATCACCGTTTCGGGCGTGTCGTGCATGGCCATGCGGCCACCCTCTAGCAGTATCGCCGAATCGCAGATCGATTGAATCGCCGAACGGTCATGGGACACGATCAGCAGGGTGGTGCCGGCCGCGCGGAAGCCGCGGATGCGTTCGAAGCTTTTATGCTGGAAATAGGCATCGCCCACGGACAACGCTTCGTCGACGATCAGAATATCGGGGCGGCGCGCGGTGGCGACGCTGAATGCCAGCCGCATCTGCATGCCACTGGAGTAGGTGCGCACCGGATGATCAATCGCCTCGCCGATTTCAGCAAAGCGCTCGATCTGCGGCATCAATGCATTGATTTCCTCCAGTTGCATACCGAGCAGTTGCCCGGCCATCACGGCGTTTTGCCGGCCAGTGAAGTCCGGGTGAAAGCCCATGCCCAGTTCCAGCAATGCGGCGACCCGACCCGATAGCTCAATGGTGCCGCAAGTCTGTCGGCTGGTGCCGGTAATCATCTTCAGGAGCGTACTCTTGCCCGCGCCATTGGCCCCGACGATGCCCACGGCCTGGCCGGCCGGGATCTCGAATGTCAGGTCCTTGAGTACCCAATGCTGGCGGTGACGCAGTGCTGAAAAAGGAATCAGCCATTCAGCCAGGCGACTCCAGCGGCTGGGGTATTGCTTATAGGCTTTGCCCAGCCCGGTGACACGGATATGTCCCATCAGAGTTCATCCACCATTTCACCAACCCGTTGACGGAACAGGCGCAGGCCGATGGCGCAGAACACTACGCCGATCACGAATGTCGGCAGCAGTGAGCTCCAGAGTGGCCATTGGCCGTAGAGGAACAGATTCTGGTAGCTGGCGATCAGGTTGGTCAGCGGGTTGTATTGCAGCAGGCTCTGCAACCACTCCGGCAAGATGGAGATGGGATAGACGATCGGCGTCAGCCAGAACCAGAATTGCAGACAGATACCGAAGAGCTGCCCGACATCACGGAAGAACACATTGAGTACGCCCAGCACCATACCGAGTCCGGCGCAGAGCATCATTTGCAGGGCCACCAGCGGCACCAGCGCCATCAGGGCCATGCCCGGCCAGCGTCCGGTGACGAGCAGGAAACCGAGAAACAAGCCGATGATGATGGCGAAATTTATCCCGGCATTGATCAACACGATCACCGGCAGGCAGACCCTCGGGAAACTTATTTTCTTCAGCAGGTTGGCGTTGTCCAGAAACATGTTCTGGCTGCGCAGGGTGATTTCCGAAAACAGCCCCCACGTCAGCAGGCCGGCGCACAGGTAAATGCTGTAGGCCATGCCGTCATCCACACCGGGCAAGCGGGCGCGCATGATGTGAGAAAAGATCACGGTGTACACGATGATCATCGACAGCGGATTGAAGATCGGCCACAGGGCGCCGAACAGCGAATTGCGATAACGCGCTTGAAACTCTCGTTGTACGCTGCCGAGGATGAAACCCCGGTATTCATGCAGCGAGCGGAACAGGGAAAGCAGCATCTAAACCGTCCTGCCGTACTGGTCTTCGAAGCGGACGATATCGTCCTCTCCCAGGTATTCACCGCTTTGCACCTCGATGATCACCAGATCGATCACCCCGGGGTTTTCCAGGCGATGCTTGTGGCCGGCGGCGATGAAGGTCGATTCGTTCTTGGCTACCAGCGTCGTACCGCTGCCATTGTTGGTGACCTTGGCCATGCCTTCGACCACTACCCAGTGTTCATTGCGGTGATGGTGCATTTGCAGCGACAACTTGCCGCCAGGCTTGACCACGATGCGTTTGATCTTGAATCGCGGGCCTTCCTCGAGCACGGTGTAGGTGCCCCACGGACGGCTGACGGTGCGATGCAGGCGATAGGCTTCGTGGGATTTGTCCTTGAGTTGCTTGGCCACGCGGCGCACATCCTGCGCACGGTCGGCGTGGGCTACCAGCACGGCGTCAGCAGTATCGACCACGATCAGGTTATCCACACCCACTGTTGCTACCAGCCGGCCATCGCTCTGGACAAAGTTGTTATGGCTGTCGATAAAGATCGCTTCACCGCTGGCGCGGTTGTTGTCGGCGTCGGCCGGTACCAGGGCCGCGACGGCGCCCCACGAACCGATGTCGCTCCAGTCGAAACCGGCGGGCACGACCACCACTTTTTCCGAGCGCTCCATCAGTGCGTAATCGATGGAAATGTCGGTGATTTCAGCAAACAGCGCCGGTGAAAGCTCCTGTTGCAGGCAGCCGACGGTTTCGATCGGCGCACTGGCGGCCATACAGACGCGGGTCTGCTCCAGCAGTTCAGGCGCATGTAATTGCAGTTCGGCAATCACGCTGGCAGTGGTGAAGCAGAACATTCCCGAGTTCCACAGGAAGTTGCCGCTTTCCAGGTAATGGGTCGCGGTTTGCAGGTCGGGTTTCTCGACGAAACGCTGCACTTTCGCCGCGCCTTTGGCATCCAGCGGGGCACCGGTTTCGATGTAGCCGAAGCCGGTTTCCGGGGCGGTCGGCGTCACACCGAAGGTCACCAGATAACCGTCTTTGGCCAGATTGACCGCGTGCTCGACAGCCGTCTTCAGCGCGTCCTGATTGACGATCAAATGATCGGCGGGCATCACCACCATGATCGCGTCGTCACCGTGCAGTGCTTGCAGCGACAACGCGGCAGCAGCAATGGCCGGCGCCGTGTTGCGCCCGGTCGGCTCCAGCAGGAAATGCCCGCGATGACGCGAGACATGTGCGGCGCAATAGTGATCCTTGCTCTGGAAGTAGTACTCGCGGTTGGTCACCGTGACAATATCGCCCCAGCCGTCGAGCAACGCTGCCGCACGCCGGTAGGTCTTGCCCAACAGCGACTGGCCGTCGGGCAAATTCATGAACGGTTTCGGATGGCCCTCGCGGGACACCGGCCACAAACGGGTGCCGGCACCGCCGGACAAAATCACGGGAATCAGCATGGCCTACTCCTTGGCGACGCGTTTCATGTCCGCATCCATCATCATGCGGATCAAGGTATCCAGGTCTGTTTTCGGCTTCCAGCCCAGCACGCGCTGAGCCTTGGCCGGATTGCCGAGCAGCACTTCAACTTCGGCGGGGCGGAAGAACGCCGGGTCGATCTTCACGTAATCGCGGTAGTTGAGGCCGACGTGATCGAAGGCGATGCGGCACATTTCCCGCACGGTGGTGGTGACACCGGTGGCCACCACGAAGTCGTCAGGTTTGTCCTGTTGCAGCATCAGCCACATGGCTTCGACGTAATCACCGGCAAACCCCCAATCGCGTTTCGCATCGATGTTGCCCAGGGCCAGCTCCTGCTGTTTGCCTTGCTTGATGCGTGCGGCGGCATCGGTGACCTTGCGTGTGACGAACTCGATGCCGCGCAGCGGCGATTCGTGGTTGAAGAGGATGCCGCTGTTGGCGTGCAGGTTGAAACTTTCGCGGTAGTTGACGGTGATCCAGTGACCGTAGAGTTTGGCCACTCCGTAAGGGCTGCGCGGATAGAACGGCGTGTTTTCATCCTGTTGCTCGGCCTGGATCAGACCGAACATTTCGCTGGTCGAGGCTTGATAGAACCGGGTGTGCGGGCTGAACTGGCGGATCGCTTCGAGCAGGTGGGTAACGCCCAGGCCATCGACGATGCCGGTGGTCACCGGTTGACTCCACGACGCGGCGACAAAGCTCTGCGCGGCGAGGTTATAGACCTCGTCCGGCGCTGATTGAATGACTGCTCGCTGTACCGAACAGGCATCGGCCATGTCACCGTCCAAATAGACGATGTCGGCTTCGACGCCCATTTCGCGCAGACGCCAGCGCGAGTCGCTGCTGCGTCGTGCAACGAGGCCGTGAACCTTGTAGCCCTTGTCGAGCAGCAACTTGGCCAGATACGCGCCGTCCTGGCCGGTGATCCCTGTGATGAGTGCACTTTTTGTCATTCTTGTCGTACTCGCGTCTCCCAGTCGGACAGGATCGTCCGCAGGGATTGTTGTGTGGTGATGGCTGGCGACCATCCGGTGGCTTTGGCCAGTTTTGCGTGGCTGCCGCAAACGCGGCGCTGATCGGCGCGGCGTATGCGCGCGGGGTCTTGCACCAGTTGCATCTCCACTTCGGCCAGGTCGCCGAGTTGCTCGATCAGGCTGCGGATGCTTTGCTCACGACCCGAGCAGATGTTGTAGACCTGGCCGGGTGTGCCTTTTTCCAGCAGCGCGAGATAGGCCGAGATCACATCGCCGACATCAAGAAAATCTCGCGTCACGTCGATATCGCCGACTTCAAGTTGCGGTGCTTGACGGCCCTGTTTGATGCGACTTATCTGGCGGGCGGCACTGGCGATGACAAAGCTGTCTTTCTGGCCGCTGCCGATGTGGTTGAACGGACGCGCCACCAACACCGGCCAGCCTTCACTCAGGCCCCATTGGAGGCTGAGAAATTCGGCCGAGAGCTTGCTCACTGCGTAAGGATTGCGCGGGCAGGGCGCCTGTTGTTCGGTGATGGGCAGATCGCTTTCGCCAACCTGGCCGTAAACGTCACCGGAGCTGACATACAGGAAAGTGCCGGCAAAGCCGCGTGTCTTGAGGGCTTGCAGCAGATTGAGCGTACCGAGCAGATTGATCTCGAGTGTGCGTGCCGGATCGCGGAAGGCTTCGGGGACGAAAGTCTGCCCGGCCAGATGAATGACTGCATCAGGCAGCTGCGGCCACAGATCGGTGAGGCTGCTCGCATCGGTGAGGTCGTAAGGCAAAGCGGCAGGCAGCAGCTCCCACGACGAATCCGGCAATGCCAGACGCGACTGAATATGGTGTCCCACGAATCCACTGAGACCCGTGACGAACAGACGCTTTTTCAAACAGCGACCCCTTGGTCTTGAACTTGCGCCACTTTCCCACAGGCTTTGAAGGAAGGTCTGTCAGAACAGTAGAAAAACTGCTTTTAAGAAAGGCGAAGTCAGTTGTTGTAGTTGTTTGTTGCCAATCTGTGCCAAATGCTCGGCAATTTCAACAGGCCAAACCGTGACCGGTCAGTTCTCGTTAGCGTAGTCCGGTTTATTCTCGCCGGGCGGTTCACGAACCCTTCGCGGATGTGTTTAGAATGCGCCTTGTCACGATTGGCCGGGCTCGTCGGCATCGTCGTGAAAAAAGGTGAAACTGACCACTAAAACAAGAACAAGACGGGACCGAAGACGGAGGACGGATATTGATCCGATCCAACGCTTTGCCGTCATAGTGTGAGGCTGCCGGGATGGCAGTTTCATTGTGGAATGCCATGAATTTCATTCTTTATTCGGACATCAACGACAGTTCAATCAGCCAGAATCTTGGGCATCCCGATGCCAGTCACTACTTTGTGCTGAAGGCCTATGTGCCGTTGCTCGAAACGCTCGGGCGAGTGCACGTGGTCAGTGCTGTGACAGAGGTAGATCCGCTCTACCGACAGTTGCTCGCCGCTGGCCAGGAGAGTGTTTTCCTCTCGTTCACCCGGCCGCAGAAAACCCTGACCGATCTCCAATGCCCGACCGTTTGTGTTGTGACGTGGGAGTACGACTCCATCCCCAACGAGCAGTGGGGCAACGATCCACGCCAGGACTGGACGCGCATGCTGGCCAAACATGGCCGCGTGATCACACTGTCCAGCTACACCGCCCGAGCGATCCAGCGCACCATGGGCGAAGACTTTCCGGTGTTGGTCTTGCCAGCCCCGCTGTGGGAGCACTTTGCAGCGATTCGTGAGCAACACGTCAGCGCGCCGGTCAATGCGGGTACGACATTGACGGTCAAAGGTTGCATCTTTGATTCTCGCCAGATGAACCTGCATCCGGATAATCTGCTGCCCGAGCCGCTGACCCCCGAAGAGCTGGCCGAAATCGAGGCACAGCTGGAGGCCTTGCGTCCACCACCGCTGACCTTGAAGCGGCGCTTTGTCATTGCCCGGCATTTCCTGCGGTTGTGGTTGCTGAATCTGGGCCACGAGCAGAAACCGCCAGTGCGACGCGTGAGGTTTCTGCAGAACTGGTACTGGGAAGGGATTCGCGATCTGGTTCCAGAGACTTTGCATGACTGGCTCGGCAAACGTCTGCCAAACATCGCAGGCCCACAGCCTTTACCGGTAGCAGTCCAACCGCCGCCCCGGGATATGCCGGACAGTTCATTAGCGGTTCAAACCCGCGTGGACGGCGTGATCTATGTGACGGTGTTCCGCCCCGAGGACGGGCGCAAGAACTGGCTACAGATCCTGACTGCTTTTTGCGCGGCATTTCGCGACACCCCCGACGCCACACTGGTGATGAAATTTACCCAGAGTGATCTGGCGGCGGTGTACGCGCACCTGATGACACCGCTGGCGCAACTGGCGCCGTTCTCCTGCCGTGTCGTGATGATTCAGGGCTATCTGGATGATGCTGAATACGCGCGGCTGTACCAAGCGGCGAGTTTTTACGTCAACGCTTCGCACTGCGAAGGCTTGTGCTTGCCGCTGATGGAGTTCATGGCGTGCGGCAAACCGGTGATCGCTCCCGATCACTCGGCGATGCAGGATTATATCGATGAGTCTGTGGCGTTCGTGGTCGGCTCCAGCGTAGAGGCGTGCACATGGCCCCATGACCCGCGAATGCTGTTTCGCGCACAACGGCATCGGCCGGACTGGGGGTCATTGAAGAAGGCCTACGAAAACAGTTACCGGATGGCCAAGACACAACCCCAGGAGTATCAGCGCATGTCGCTGCAGGCGATCGAACGCATGCACGATTACTGCGCGCAACCGGCGTTGCAAAAGCGTGTCGCCGATTTTTTCGGGCTGGCATCACCGGTCGACAACGTTGCCCCGATTACGGATAACGCCTCATGCTGATCATCATCCATTCGGAAACCAACCAGCACACCATCAGCCGCAACCTCGGGCGTTCCGAGTACAGCTATTACTTCGTACTCAAGGAGTATCGACCGGTGCTGGAGCGGCTCGGGCGGGTGATCGAGGTCCTGGACCCGAACACTGAAGTCGATGCGCTGTATGCAGATTGCCAGTCCCGAGGCGAGCCTTGTGTATTTCTGTCGTTCTCGCCTCCGCACCGCACCCCGGTGCATCTGGCCTGCCCGACGTTGCCGGTATTCGCCTGGGAATTCAGCACCATCCCCAACGAGCCGTTTGCCGGCGATCCGTTGAACGACTGGCGTACGGTACTCAACGCCTGCGGTGCGGCGATCACCCATTCCAGTTACACGGTCGATGCGGTGCGCGAAGCGATGAGCGTCGGTTACCCGATTGTTGCCGTACCCGCCCCGGTCTGGGATCGATTCGCCGCGCGTGGCGTTCAGTTGCAGGGGCAACCTGTGGTCGATTCGGTACGACTGACGATCAGAGGGCTGGTGGTCGACAGTCGCGAAGTCGATCTGGATGCCTTCGGCCCGGTGCATTTGCGCAGTGGCCCGGGCATCGATTTCCTGGCGCCTGTCACCGAGCAGACGTTGTTGCTTGAAGGCGTGGTCTACACCTCGGTGTTCAACCCGCGCGATGGCCGCAAGAACTGGGAGGACATGATCAGCGCATTCTGCGTGACGTTCCGTGAGACTGATGACGCGACACTGGTGCTCAAACTCACTCACCACGATGCCGAAGAAGCACTCACCGACATCCTTCATCATCTGTACAAAAACCAGCCTTATCGCTGCCGCGTCGTATTGGTCTATGGCTATCTGGCGGACGCGGATTACGAGCGGCTGGTGCAGGCGACGCGCTACGTGGTCAATACGTCCTACGGCGAAGGCCAGTGCCTGCCGCTGATGGAATTCATGTCTTGCGGCAAGCCGGCCGTGGCGCCGTGCACGACGGCGATGATCGATTATCTGAACGCCGATAACGCGTTCCTGATCGAGGCGACCGAGGAGTTTACGGCCTGGCCGCACGATCCGCGCTCGGCCTACCGGACCCTGCGCTACGCGGCCAATTGGGCGTCGATTTGCGCGGCCTACCGAGCCAGCTACGCGGTGGCCAAAAACGATCCGCAGCGTTACGCGCACCTGTCGGCGCAAGCCGTGGAGAGTCTGCGAGGGTTTTGCAGTCAGGCTGTGGCTGAACAGCGCTTGCAGGCATTTTTTGCGCAACTGTTCGAGCGCCGCGCTGAACTTGCCATGGAGGCTGCCGGAGCATGATACGTCGATTGTTCCAGCGATTTTTAGCCGAACCGCAAGCGCCGCAAGCCGTTGAACCCGTCGACGAACCCGTGGTTGATCCGACACCTGAATCCGAACCGGAACCTTTGTTCACCTGGTCGCCGCGCGACGTCGGTTTGCGTGATGCGGTTCTGGACGGCTGGTTTCTCAATGACAGCGGCGAATTGCTCAAGGGCTTTGCCATAACGCCTGACGACACCTTGCTCGACGTCGGTTGTGGCGAGGGGGCCGCGACGTTGTTTGCGGTACGCCAGGGCGCATCGGTGATCTTCACCGACAGTGAGCACGACAAAGTGAGCGAGCTGGCGCGTCAGGTTGAAGCCAAGAGTTCCAGGCCGAGTCTGGGGCTGGTCAGTAACAGCTTGCCCTTGCCTCTGGCGGACGGTTGCGCGAGCCGAGTGGTGTGTATGGAGGTGTTGGAGCACGTCGACGAGCCCGAGCCGTTCATGGCCGAACTGGCGCGTATGGGGCGGCCCGGTGCGTTGTATCTGCTCAGCGTGCCGGCACCGGTTGGCGAGCATCTGCAGAAAGGTATCGCCCCCGCGAGTTATTACCAGTCTCCCAATCATGTACAGATTTTCACCCCGGAGCGCTTCGAGGCGATGGTCGAGGATGTCGGATTGGTCATCGAACATCGGCAAGCCACCGGGTTCTTCTGGGTGATGGGGATGATTTTTTTCTGGGCCAGCGAAAAGGCTGCCGGCAAGGATCCGGGCGGTGCGGTGCGCGATCGCATTCATGCACCGTTCCCGCATTTGATGGGCGGGTGGGCGAGGACCTGGGAAGAGATGCTTGACCGGCCCGACGGGCTTGCGATCAAACAGGTACTCGACCAGTTCATGCCCAAGAGCCAGGTGATCATTGCCCGTAAACCACTCGATGCGGGGGAGCCGGATGGGCAGTAAGCGAATCATGGACATCGAGGTGCTGCGCGCCATTGCAGTGCTTGGTGTGTTGTTTCATCACTTGCCAGCTCTGTTCAGAGACCCCGTGCCGCTGCTCGAATCCAGTCGTGCCTGGTTTGGACTGTGGTGGGGGGTGGATCTTTTTTTTGCGATTTCCGGATTTGTCATCGCCCGCAGTCTGATTCCTGCGCTGCGCAGTTGCAGCAATCGTCAGGAGTACTGGGAGCAAACGCGTAACTTCTGGTTGCGGCGAGCCTTTCGCCTGCTGCCATCGGCCTGGTTGTGGCTGGCACTGATACTGCTGCTGTGCGTTTTTTTCAACCGCTCCGGGGCGTTCGGCACGGTGCAAGCCAACGTGCAGGCCACGCTTGCGGGGGTATTTCAATACGCCAATTTCCGCTTTGCTGATGCGATTTTTCATTACGAGTACGGCAGCAGTTTCGTCTACTGGAGCCTGGCGCTGGAGGAACAGTTCTATCTGCTGTTTCCGTTGCTGATCCTGCTCTGTCGCAAGCACCTGGTGTGGGTCTTGCTGGCGCTGGTTGCGGTGCAACTGTTCACGGTGCGGACAACGCTGTTGATGACCATACGAACCGACGCGCTCGCCCTTGGCGTTTTGTTGGCAATGTGGAGCGTTCAACCGGGTTATCAACGCTGGCAGCCTACGTTTCTGCGCCGTCCGTGGACCGGGATTTCGGTGCTGGTCATTGTCGGGTTGCTGATGGCTTTCCTGGGCGCCGAACGCTTTACCATGGCGCCCTATCGCATCGGTGCCATCGCCATTCTCAGCGCCGTGCTGGTATGGATCGCCTCGTACAACAGAGACTATCTGTTGCCGACCGGGCGCTTGCAGCGAGTGATGGCGTGGGTAGGCAACCGTTCCTACGGGATCTACCTGATCCACATTCCGGTGTATTTACTGGTACGCGAGGTCACTTTCCGTTTGCAGAGTGCAGGCCTGCCGAGTCCGGCGGGACACCCGATCGTTACCCTGTTGCTTGCAGGGGGCCTGATTGTATTGATCAGCGAACTGAATTATCGCTTCATTGAAATGCCTATGCGACTTCGCGGTACCGCACTGATACAACGTCTCGGGACGTCGCGAAAATCCGTTGCGTCTACTGAAGCCACGTTCTGATCGATTTGTGTAACCTTGCAGCCTTGAGGTGTCAGGGATCTGGAAGGTATGCGGTTTATTGTCGGTCTGTTTGCTTTGATGGTGCTTTGTGCTTGCGAGCAGCAGGATGCGCCAGCCCTCGACCAACAACTCTACATCTGGCAACGGCAATGGACGCCGGCCCATGAGACGGCGTTGCGTGACAGCCGCCAAGACTTCTCGACGCTGCGCGTGCTGGCGCTGCAGGCCTTTCCGAACGCGGGATGGAGTCGGGCGCGGATCGATGCGCACTTACTGAAAGCCGAGGGTCGTCCGTTGATTGCGGTGATTCGTCTCGACGGCCAGCTCATGTCGCTGGATCAGGATCAGGTCACCGCGCAGATTCTGCAGGTGCTTGCCGATTGGCAGGCGCAAGGGCTGACGCTGAGCGGTGTCGAAATCGACCACGACGCGGGCAATGCGCGGTTGCCGGCGTATGCTGAATTTCTCAGACATCTGCGCTCGGCCTTACCGACGAATCTGCCCTTGAGCATCACGGCACTACCGGCCTGGCTCGGCAGTGTGCAATTGCCCGAACTTCTGCAAACCGTCGACAGCAGCGTGCTGCAAGTGCATGCCGTCAGCGATCCACGCCGGGGTTTGTTCGATCCTGATCAGGCGTTGAAGTGGGCCAAGGCCTGGGCACGGATTACCGACAAACCTTTTTATCTCGCGCTGCCGGCTTACGGTGTCGCGCTGTTGCCGGATGACGGCGGGGCGCCGGTGGTGGAAAGCGAGGTGCAACTTGAGCGCGGCGGTGAGCGTCAGGAGTTGCTCGCCGATCCGCTGCAGTTGAGCCAACTCGGCAAGACCCTGCGCGAAGACCCGCCGGCGCATCTGGCCGGGCTGATCTGGTTTCGCTTGCCGCTGGCCAATGATCGCCGCGCCTGGAGCCTGACCACCCTGCGCGCGGTGGCCCGGGGTGATCAACTCGTCAGCCAGCTCGGCGTGACGTTCAGCGAACACGACGGTCTCTACGACATCAAACTCGAAAACCCCGGTAACCTCGACAGTGCCTGGCCTGCGCAAATCACCTTGAAGGCGCAAAGCTGTGAAGGCGCCGATGCGCTCGCCGGTTACTCGTTGCAACTAGCCCCGGATCTGCTTACCTTCACCCGCCTGCGCGACGGCCGTTTGCCGGCGGGCGGGCAGCGCGCCATCGGTTGGGCGCGCTGCGCCAATATTGATCAAGGAGGTTCGCATGTTGACCCGTAACTGGCCCCGCCATCTGCTCTGCCTGAGCCTCTGCCTGCCGCTGGGTTCGGCGCTGGCCTGCGGACCGGATTTCCCCATGCGCCTGCTCGACAATCGCGGGCAAACCCTCGCGGATCTGCCTGAGGGCAACTTCAACTTCGAACTCAGTCGCCTCGGCAAAGCCATCGCCGGGCTGAAGAATGTCACCGCGGCAACGCACAATCCGAACGATATGTACGGCGAGGAAAACGCGGCCGCCGAGGCACGGGAGAAGGCCGAGCAGGCCGGACTGAGCGCCGAGCAGCAAGCGTTGGTCAAACAACTGCGTGGCCTGACCGATGCGCGTCAGGTCGAGGTGCAGGGCGCCAGTCTGCCGACGGAAATCCGTTTGTATGTGGCCGGTGCGGTGGCGTTTGCCACAGGCGATCATCAACTCGCGGTCGCGTATTTCAACAAGCTGCTGGCGCTGCCGGCAGATCAGCGTCCGTTGCGCAGCACGTGGGCGGCGTATTCGCTGGGCCGTACCTGGTTTGCGATGAGCAGCGAAGGAGGGGATGGGGTCGAGGCGCTGGAACAATCGCGTGATGCGTTCCGCCAGGCCCGGCAACTGAGCATCGACGGTTTCAGCGATCCGCTGGAGTTGGGTGTTGCCAGCCTCGGTGAAGAGGCGCGGGTGTTGCGCTCGGCAGGCGACTGGAGCGGCGCCATCGAATTGTATGAAGCACAGAATCTGCACGGTTCGGCCGTGGGTTACACCTCGCTCAAGCAATTGATGAATGAACTGGCGGAGTTGCCCGAGGCCGAACTGGCCGAGCTGCTGCAACACAAAGCCGTGCAGCAAATGGTCACGGCATCGCTGGTCAGCCGCCAAGGCTGGTCGTTTGGCGATGAGCCGCCGAACGAGAAGAAACTGGTCAAGCTGCTGCAAAACAGCACCCGTGGCAGCCTCGACAACGCTGATCGTCTGGCGGCAATGAGTTATCAACAGGGTGATTACGCTGGGGCCAAGGCTTTTCTCGAGAACGCCGGCGACGGCGGATTGGCGTGGTGGCTACGGGCGAAACTGGCGGTGCGTGACGGCGATAAAAATGCCGCGGCCGCCGCCTATTCGAAAGCCGCGCAGGCCTTCCCGCAGAGCGAAGACTGGGGTTACCGGCGCACCCCGGACTGGGCGTATGAAGCCGTTCAGCCGAAGTGCCGGGTCGAGGGCGAAAGCGCGATTCTCGCCTTGCAGCGCGGCGAATACCTGCAAGCCTTCGTGCAGTTGTATCGCAGCAACAGCACCTATTGGTTCGACGCTGCGACCGTGGCCGAACGCGTGCTGACGGTCGAGGAATTGAAAAAATACGTCGACGACAACGTCCCGGCGCCGCCGGCGTTGACCCAGCAGGAGCGTGACAACTACGTGCCGCTGCCGGTCGCCGCCAGCCTGCGCAATCTGCTCGGTAGACGCTTGCTGCGTGAAGGGCATTACGCCGACGCGGTGGCTTATTTCGACAATTCCGACCTGCAAAACAAGGCCCGACTCTACGGCGAACAACGGCTGAAGGCTGATGCCGCGTGGTGGCCGACCAAGCGCGCCAGTGCCTTGTACAACGCGGCGTGGACAGCCCGCGAGTGGGGCATGGATATTCTCGGTTACGAGATGGCGCCGGACTACGCCACGTTCGGTGGCAACTACAGCCTGGAAAGTACCGAGCTGAAAGTCGGTCCGCTGGTGAGCGAAGCCGAAGTGCAACGTCAGGTCGCCAGCGAAGCGAAACCGGATCAGCGCTATCACTACCGTTTCGTCGCCACCGCGCTGGCCGGGCGCGCCGCTGACAACCTGCCGCACACCAGTCAGGCGTTTGCCGCAGTGCTGTGCAACGCCGCTGGCTGGAACAGTAGCCTGGAAGATCAGAGCGCGCTGTATCAGCGTTACATCAAGGAAGGTCCGTTTGTCCCGTGGGCGGTGGATTTCGGCAATCAGTGCCCGTACCCGGATTTCGAAAACGCCGACAAGCGTTACGTCACCCAGGTCACGGATGCCGTGCGTTCATCGCTGCGGCCGTACAAGTGGCCGGTGCAGATCGGCGCGGTTGTGCTGGTCGCCGGTGCTGCGTTGCTGTTGATCAGCCGTCGCCAGCGCAAGGTCCGTAAAGGCTAAGCTTGCTGGACGAAGGTCAGGCGCACGGCGAAACCGATCAGCAAGCTGCCGAACAACCATTGTTGTACGCGTTGGGCCGTTGGACTGTGTTGCAGCCAACGACCCAGCGCGGCGCCGGTGAGGGCGTAGGCGCTGTCGAACAGCAGGCCGATACCGACAAGCAGCATGCCCAGCACGGCGAACTGGCTTAGCACCGCCACGCCGTCATTGACGATGAACTGCGGCAGCAACACCGAGCAGAACAGCAGCGCTTTGGGGTTGAGCAGGTTGGTCAGCAAACCGCGTCGGACGGCTTCGCGCCATTGCCCGTGCGCGTCGACAGCTTCACCGGTATTCAGGTTCGGCAGCAGGGTGCTGCGCAGGCATTGAATGCCGATCCACAGCAGATATGCTGCCCCCGCCAATCGCACCACCTCGAATGTCCACGGCGCCGCTTTGAACAGCGCCGCCAGCCCCAACGCCGCAAGGGCCACGTGACAACCACGGGCGATGCCCAGACCGACAGCGGTGGCCAGCGCCGCGCCGCGTCCCTGCCGAGCGCCGGTTTGCAGCAGCAGGATCATGTCCGGGCCGGGCAACAGATAGACCACCGCCAATGCCAGGAAGAACAGCCAGAGACTCGCCATGTTGCAGCCCTTTCGTTGTCGATTCGGTGCGCCAAGTCTAGGCCCGAAAGGTGAGGCAGGTGCTTGCGTAGTCCGCTTCAAAAGCCTGCTGCTTTGGCATAATCTGCTGGTTTTCAACGCCCCGACTATCAGGATCTGCCAACCATGAAACTCGACGCCTTCGACCGCAAGATTCTCGCGGCGCTGCAACGCAACGGACGCTTGAGCAATGTCGAGCTGGCGGACGAAATCGGCTTGTCGGCCTCACCGTGTCTGCGCCGGGTGCGGATGCTCGAGGAGGCCGGGGTGATTCGCGGTTATCAGGCCAATCTCGATCGCGATGAAGTCGGGCTGGGACTGACGGTGTTTGTCGGGGTCAAGGTCGAGCGCCACAACGATGCACAGGCCGAGGCGTTTTACACCGCAGTGACGGCATTGCCGGAAGTGATTTCAGCATTTCTGGTGTCGGGGGAGTCGGATTTTTTGCTGCAAGTGGTGGTGCCGGATTTGCGTGCGTATGACCGTTTTCTCAGCGGCTGCCTGTTGAAACTGCCGGGGGTGAGTGACATCCGCAGCAACTTTGCGATTCACACGGTGAAGACGCCGGGGGCGTTGCCGCTGGGGCATCTTCCTGCCTGAGACCGAGTTGTCCCCAATCGCGAGCAGGCTCGCTCCCACATTGATCGCGATGCTTCTGAACAAACGCGATCAACTGTAGGAGTGAGCCTGCTCGCGATAGCAGACGCCCAGTCACCACATACTTTTTTGCTTACATCTGCGTCGCCATCCCCTCGACATTCATCGCCGCCTGGCGCAACGCCTCTGACCGCGTTGGATGCGGATGGCACGTCAACGCAATGTCCTCCGCCGAAGCACTGAACTCCATCGCCACGCAAAACTCGCCAATCATTTCACTCACGCTCGGACCGACCAGGTGTACGCCGAGGACTTCATCAGTGCGCTCGTCGGCGATGACTTTGGCAAACCCCTCGGTCTCGTGGTTGATCTTCGCCCGGCTGTTGGCGGTGAACGGGAATTTGCCGACCTTGTAGGCGCGTCCTTCAGCCTTGAGCTGTTCTTCGGTCTTGCCGACGCTGGCCAGTTCCGGTTTGGTGTAGATCACGTTGGGGATCAGGTCGTAATTGACCTCGCCGGCCTTGCCATGGATCTGCTCGACGCAAGCCATCGCTTCGTCTTCAGCCTTGTGCGCGAGCATCGGCCCGGAGGTCACATCGCCGATCACCCAGACCCCGGCGGCTTCGGTGCGATGCTGTTTGTTGGCGAGCATGCCGCGTTTGTCGGTGCTCAGGCCGACGTTCTCCAGACCGAGGCCCTGGGTGTACGGGCGACGACCGATAGCGACCAGCACGTAATCGGCTTCCAGCAACTCGGCAGTGCCGCCAGCGGCCGGCTCGACGCTGAGTTGCACACCGTTGGCGGAAGCGGTGGCGCTGGTGACTTTCGAACTCAACTTGAATGCGATGCCCTGTTTGCTCAGCGAGCGTTGCAGGGTTTTGCCGGCCTCGCCATCGACGCCCGGGCAGATGCGGTCGAGGTATTCGACCACGGTGACCTGCGCGCCGAGCCGCCGCCACACCGAGCCCAACTCCAGGCCGATAACACCGGCCCCGATCACCACCAGGTGTTTGGGCACTTCACTCAGGGAAAGCGCGCCGGTCGAATCAAGGATACGTTTGTTGTCGATCTCGACACCGGGCAGGGGAGTGGGCTCGGAACCGGTGGCGATGATGATGTCCTTGGCGGTCAGTTCGACTTTGCCGCCCTGATCGTCGGTCACCGTGACCTTGCCGGGGCCGTCGATATGGCCCCAGCCCTTGATCCAGTCGACCTTGTTCTTGCGAAACAGAAATTCGATGCCTTTGGTCAGGCCGGCCACGCTTTCGTCTTTCTGTTTCATCATTTGCACAAGGTTTAGCGTCGGTTTGACCTCGATGCCGAGGTTGGCGAATTCCGCACCCATCGCCGCATCGTAAAGCTCTGATGCATGCAGCAAGGCTTTGGACGGCATGCAACCAACGTTCAGGCAGGTGCCGCCGAGGGTTGCCCGGCCTTCGACGCAAGCGGCCTTGAGCCCCAACTGGCCGGCGCGGATCGCCGCGTTATAACCACCCGGGCCGCCGCCCAGAATCACTACGTCATAGTTGCTCATGTGCTTGCTCCTGATGGATGGATGCAGATCGCTAACGGTAGTTTCGGATAAAAATTACGAACGTAATATGTGCGTTTGCGGACATTTCGGTCAAGGCTTCAGCCAAGCGACAGGTTGGGCATCTTTGAATAAGCGTAATTGTGTACGAATATTTCACGCTTTTCGTTATATCGTAACGATATGCAGTGTTGGCTAATGAATTGGGGTGATATGCAAGTCGATCTGGAAGTGGATGGCACGCAAGTGGCCGCACTGCCGCGCTTTCAACAGGCGGCCGTGCAGAGCCGGCGTCTGCGCCGCTGGGCGATCGGCCTCGGCGGACTGGCCGGGGCAGGGTGGGTGCTGGCGTTCTTTGTCGGGCTGTTTGCCCCGCAATCATTGTGGCTGCCGCTGCTGGTCAATCAGAGCGCCGCGCTGCTGGTGCTGGTTGCCGGGCTGCAATCGGCGTGGTGGGTGACACAGTGGCGCTCGCGGGTTATCAATCCTGTGGTGCTGGCGCCGCTTGCCGTGGAGGAACAACCCGCGCCGCAAGGGTGGTATGAGCGGCTGCTGGATCGCTTGAGTCAGCGCGGTTTGCATTTGCTTGGTCAGATCGGCGCGGCGACGCTGTGGTTGGGGGGCTGGGCGCTGCTGACGGTGCTGAGCATCGAGCAAGTGTGGAACCTGACGTTGCCGGCCGCTGCGGTGGGTTTATCGGCAACGGTGGGCGCAGCGCTGGCATTGTTGCTGGCGTTCGGTCTGCTGGTGCTGGAGCGGCAACTGGCCCAGGAAAACCCGGCGCAATGGCCCGAAGCGGTTTCACTCGCGCAACTGACGCGTGTGGCGATCATTAGCCTGGTGCTAGGCGCACTGTGTTTGTTGTTCGCTGGCGAGAATGCGGTGTGGCCAGTTCGTGTCGCTGCCCTGATCGGTATCTTGCCGGGATTGGTCGCGATCGAGTTGTTATTGCGCGCCGTTCTTTCAGTGTTCAGCCCTCGTCGCGAGCAGCTTGAGCCGCGCCTGCTGGCGCGCAGTTTTGTCGCCGATATGTTGCGCTGGCCGCCACAACCTTTACTCGCGTTGCAGCATGAATTGCACAACCGTTTTGGCATCGATCTGCGCCAGATCTGGGCGTTCAGCTACATGCGCCGTGCTTTTCTACCGGTGCTGGTGCTAGTAGCCGCAGTGGGTTGGTTGCTCACCGGGATCCATGAAATTCCGCTACAGGGACGCGGTATTTATGAGCGCTTCGGCAAACCGGTGCAGGTATTCGGCCCGGGGTTGCACAGCGGCTTACCCTGGCCGCTGGGGCGGGTGCGGATCATCGAAAACGGCGTGGTGCATGAACTGGCCACCAGCGTCGGCGACAACCCGGTCCCGCTGCAAGCCGACCCTGCTGAGGGTCCGGCACCGATGACCGCCAACCGTTTGTGGGACGCCAGCCACGTCAACGACAAATCGCAAGTGATCGCCAGCAGCCGTGGCGATCAGCAGAGCTTGCAGATCGTCAACATGGACGTGCGCTTCGTCTATCGCATCGGCCTCAGCGATCAGGCCGCACTGGCGGCGACGTATAACAGCGCCGATGTGCCAACGCTGATTCGCAGCACCGCCAGCCGGATTCTGGTGCACGACTTTGCCTCGCGCACGCTGGACGGCTTACTTGGTCAAGACCGGGTAGGGCTGGGCGATGAGATTGGTCGCGCGGTGCAGCGTGATCTGCAAACACTCAACAGTGGCGTGGAGATTCTCGCCACGGTCGTCGAAGCCATTCACCCGCCGGCCGGTGCTGCCAATGCCTATCACAGCGTGCAAGCCGCGCAGATCGGCGCGCAGGCATTGATCTCCCGCGAGCGTGGCGCGGCGGCCGAGGCGAGTAATCAGGCGCAATTGCAGGCCAGCCTGGCTCACGATCAGGCCAGCGCCAATGCTCGGGAAATCAATGCTACTGCGCAGGCGGCGGATCTGAAATTCAGCGCCGAGCAAAAAGCTTACGCCAGTGCCGGCCAGGCTTTCGTGCTGGAGCAATACCTCGGTCAGCTCAGCCAAGGGCTGAGCAAGGCCAAGTTGCTGGTACTCGACCATCGTCTCGGGGGCAGCAGCAATGCGCCGACCATCGACTTGCGGACCTTCACGCTGCCGGCTGACCCGACGCCCGCGCGTACCACCGCTCAACCAGGAGTCGCCCATTGAGCCAGTCGCATACTCACGAACCGCATGATCACAGCGGCCACGATCATGGCAACGGCGGACATCACCATCATCATGGGCATCATCACCATCACCACGGTGCGCCGGAAGAGGCAGGGCCTTTCCCGTGGCGACGCATGAGTTGGGCCCTATTGCTGGTGGCGTTCGCCATCGCGGCGGCAAGCCTGGTGCAAGTGCGCTCGGGCGAGGCCACGGTCATCACGCGTTTTGGTAACCCTGCGCGGGTGTTGCTTGATCCGGGTTTGAGCTGGCGTTGGCCAGCGCCGTTCGAGGCGGCGATTCCGGTCGACTTGCGTTTGCGCACGACGTCCAGTGGCTTGCAGGATGTCGGCACCCGTGACGGCTTGCGCATCATTGTGCAGGCCTACGTGGCGTGGCAGGTGCAGGGCGATGCCGACAATGTGCAGCGTTTCATGCGTGCGGTGCAGAATCAGCCGGACGAAGCGGCGCGGCAGATTCGTACCTTTGTCGGCTCGGCGCTGGAAACCACCGCGAGCAGTTTTGATCTGGCGAATCTGGTGAACACCGATGCCAGTCAGGTGCGTATCGCCGATTTCGAAGCGCAGTTGCGCCAGCAGATCGATCAGCAATTGCTCGCGACGTATGGCGTGCGGGTTGTGCAAGTCGGCATCGAGCGTTTGACCTTGCCGTCGGTGACACTCACTGCCACGGTCGATCGCATGCGCGCCGAGCGTGAAACAATTGCCACTGAACGCACGGCGATCGGCAAACGTGAGGCCGCGCAAATCCGTTCCGCAGCTGAGCGCGATGCGCGAATTGTGCAGGCTGACGCGACGGTAAAAGCGGCAGAGATCGAAGCGCAGTCTCGTGTCGAAGCTGCGCAGATTTATGGCCGTGCTTACGCCAGTTCACCGCAGCTTTACAACTTGCTGCGCTCGCTGGACACCCTCGGCACCATCGTTACGCCGGACACCAAACTGATTCTGCGCACCGACGCCGCGCCATTTCGAGTATTGGTCGACGGCCCGCCGACACTCGACAGCAAATCCGGATCGCAGCCATGAATGATGAAGTTCCACGTGGAACATCTTCGCTGAACAGTCCATGGATTCAGGCGGGGCGTTTGGCATTTTTTGCCTTGTACGCGGTGACGATCCTGGCTGCATTGGTCTGGGTGTTTTCCAATGTGCGGCAAATTGATCCGCAAAATCGTGCCGTGGTTTTGCATTTCGGCGCGCTGGATCGCATCCAGAATGCCGGTCTGCTATTGGCCTGGCCGCAGCCATTCGAACAGGTGATTTTGCTGCCGGCAGCCGATCGGGTGATCGAGCGTCGCGTCGAGAATCTGTTGCGCAGTGATGAGGCGCTGAAGGCCGATCGGGTCGCTTCCTTTGCCACCCCCCTGAGTGATGCGCTGGCCGGATCCGGTTATTTATTGACCGGTGATGCCGGCGTGGTGCAACTGGATGTGCGGGTGTTCTACAAAGTCACTGATCCTTACGACTTCGTGTTGCAGGGCGAGCATGTCTTGCCGGCGCTGGATCGTCTGGTGACACGCAGCGCGGTGGCGCTGACGGCCGCACGCGATCTGGACACCATTCTGGTCGCTCGACCGGAGTTGATCGGTGCTGATAATCAAGCCGCGGAACGTCGGGAAAAACTGCGTGGCGATCTGGTGCAAGGCATCAACAAACGCTTGGCCGAGTTGAAGGCAGGCGGGCAGGGCATCGGCATCGAAGTCGCGCGGGTGGATGTGCAATCGAGTCTGCCCGATCCGGCGGTCAGTGCTTTCAACGCGGTATTGACCGCTAGTCAGCAAGCCGACAAAGCTGTGGCCAATGCACGCACCGACGCCGAAAAACTCACCCAGACCGCCAATGAACAGGCCGACCGCACGCTACAAGTCGCTCACGCGCAGGCTGGTGAGCGCTTGGCCAAAGCCTCAGCCGACACAGCCACGGTGTTGAGTCTGGCCAACACTACCGACCCGCAAATGCTCCTGCGCCTGTACCGCGAGCGCATGCCGAAAATACTCGGCCAGGCCGGATCGGTGACCACGGTCGACCCGAAAGACGATTCCCGTCTGATCATTCAGGGAGCCAGTAAATGACTGCGACCACCGCCGCACCGAGCCTGTTGTCTTCGGCAGAACAACGCCGTGCTGCACGGCAACTGACCTTGGCCATGCTTGCGCTGGGCCTGCTTGGTCTGGGTCTGATCTGGCGCTGGCAGATGCCCGAGCAAACCGGTGTCAGTCAGTTGCTGCTTGGGTTTGCATCTTTATTGGTTGGCGTGCCGGTAATGCGCTCGGCGTGGTACAGCCTGCGCTATCCGAGCTTGCACGGCATCACCGATCAACTGATTGCCCTGGCTATGCTCGGTGCATGGGCGACTGGTGACTTGCTGACAGCGGCGTTGCTGCCAATCATCATGATCTTTGGCCATGTGCTGGAGGAGCGCAGCGTCATCGGCTCGCAAGAGGCGATCCATGCCCTTGGCCAACTGACGCGCAGCCATGCGCGCAAGGTGCAAGTGGATGGCTCGATCATCGAAGTGGACAACGGCACGTTGAAAGCCGGCGACACCGTTGAAGTGCGCGCCGGTGATCGGATTCCCGCAGATGGTCGAGTGTTATCCGGTCAGGCCAGTCTCGACACTGCATCGATTACCGGTGAATCGGTGCCGGTCGAGACGGGTGTCGGCATGTCGGTGTTCGGCGGTGCGATCAACCTCGACGGTCTGTTGCGTATTGAAGTGACGCGCACCGGTGGCGAGTCGACGCTGGGCAAGGTCATTGCGTTGATGCAGAACGCCGAGCGCTCGAAACCGCCAATCACCCGGTTGCTCGAACGTTACGCTGGCAGCTATATGGTGCTGGTCTTGCTGCTGGCGGCAGTGACCTGGTTTATCACTCACGATGCGCAAGCGATGCTTGCGGTATTGGTCGCCGCTTGTCCGTGTGCGTTGGTGCTGTCGGCTCCGGCCACGGCGATTGCGGGTGTGGCGGTGGCCGCACGTCACGGCATACTGATCCGCAGTTCGGCGTTCCTTGAAGAACTGGCCGACCTGACTTCGCTGGTGGTCGACAAGACCGGCACCCTGACTTTCGGCACCCTGCGCCTGCAGTCGATCAATAATCCGTGTGCAGATTCGTCCGTGATCATCGCGCTTGCCGCCAGCCTTGGCGCGGCAAGCAGTCATCCGGTCAGTCGTGCGCTCGCAGGGTTGGTCAGTCAGGAAGAATGTTTGGCACTCAGTGATATCCACGAACGTCAGGGCCTCGGCGTAGTGGCCATGACCGCGCAAGGCGAAGCCGCGTTGGGCCGACCGGAGTTGTTCGCGCAACTGGGCATCACCACGACGACGGTTCCCGATCACGACGGTCCGATTGCCGGGTTGGCATTGAACGGTGCATTCCTCGCTTGGTTGTTGCTTGCCGACACGGTTAAACCGGAAGCGCGTTTTGCCCTCGACGAATTGCGCGAGTTGGGTCTTGGCCGGCAATTGCTGCTGACCGGCGATCGCCAAAGCGTGGCGCAATCGCTGGCCAGCGAGGTCGGCTTGCATGAGGTGCAAGCCCAAGCCCTGCCCGAGGACAAACTCAATCACGTACTCAAGGAAATCAACAATGGTTTCCGGCCGATGGTAGTCGGTGACGGTATCAACGATTCCCTCGCACTGAAGGCGGGCGTGGTCGGTGTAGCGATGGGCGCGGGCGGAGCGGACATCGCGCTGGCCTCAGCCGACATCGTGTTGATCGGCAGTGACCTGCGCCGTCTCGGTACATGTGTGCGGCTTAGCCGCCAGTGCCGCAGGACGTTGCAGGTCAATGTGATCATCGGCCTGGGCTGGACGCTGGCCATTGTCGTGTTTGCCGCTTTCGGTTGGCTGGGTGCCGCCGGGGCGATGATCGCCGCGCTGCTGCACAACCTCAGCACGTTGCTGGTCCTCGGGAATGCCGGGCGCTTGCTGCGCTTTCAGGAGCCGTTGCTCAAGCTCAAGAACGATCTTTGAAATTATTTTTCGATCCTCTGTAACGCCGTCGGGGCCGCTCTCTCTAGTGCTATGTCGGGACTGAACAACCTTCCAGCCGACACCCCTGACGATTACCGAGGATAATAAAAATGACCATCAAGACCGCTGCTGCTGGTGCCGCTCTCGCTTTGGCTGCCGCCACAATGTTTGCCGGTGTTGCCTCCAACGCGATGGCCGCCGATGCCAACGTTCACTGCTACGGCGTGACCGCTTGCAAAGGCCAGAACGACTGCAAAACCAAAGACCACGCCTGTAAAGGCATGGGCGCCTGCAAAGGCCAGGGCTTCAAGGCAATGACTCAGGCGGCGTGCGAAAAAGCCGGTGGCAAGGTCGGCGAATAACTGACCGGCAAGTGTTGCCGCAGTGGTTTGCGCCACTGCGGCCACTTTTTATCAGGAGTCCGCACATGTCCGCCTCTTTTCCTTTTCTGGGTTATGGCCTGGGTTTACGCAGTGCTTATTATCAACAGATCCTTGAGCAGTCGCCGGATGTCGACTGGTTCGAGGTGGTCTCGGAAAACTTCATGGTGCAGGGCGGCAAGGCTCTGTATTACCTCGATGCCTTCGCCGAACGCTATCCGTTGGTGATGCACGGCGTATCGTTGTCCATCGGCGGGCCGCATGCCCTCGATCCTGACTACCTCAAACAACTCAAACAATTGGCCGAACGCGTCCGACCGGCATGGATTTCTGATCACCTGTGCTGGAGCCGCGGCAATGCCCATCAGCTACACGATTTGCTGCCGTTGCCTTACACCGAAGAAAGCCTGGTCCACATTGCTGCTCGGGTGATGCAGGTTCAGGACATTCTGCAGCGCCCGTTGGTGCTGGAAAACGTCTCCAGTTACGTGCGCGGCGCCTCTGACGAATTCACCGAGTGGGAGTTTCTTGCTTTGCTCAGCCATGTGAGCGGCTGCGAATTACTGCTGGATGTGAACAATGTCTACGTCAGTTCACGTAATCATGGCTTCGATCCATGGGACTTCATCAGCAGCCTGCCCGTTGATAAAGTCCGCCAACTGCATCTGGCGGGGCACAGCGATTACGGCGATTACGTGATCGACACCCACGACCATCCGGTGAGCGATCCGGTCTGGGCGCTCTATCAACGCACACTCGAACATTTCGGCCCGGTGGCCACGTTGCTGGAACGCGACGATCATTTTCCGCCCTTCGAAGCGCTGCTTGATGAACTACAAACGGCCCGTCAGCTCGGGAACAAGGTTCTTGCGCGGAGGCAACCATGCTCCTGAAAGACTGGCAACTGGCGTTTGAAGCGTTTCTGCTCGAAGAAGACCCCAACGCGAATCCGACGTTGAGCGAGAGCCTGATCAGTGGCCCGACACTGGATGTCGGCACGGGACTGGCGATCTACCACAATGCTTACAAGGCGCGTTTGCTGGACGTGTTGCGCAATGACTTTCCCACGAGCCTGCACTGGCTGGGCGATGAGGAATTCGACCGCCTCGCAATGGCTTACATCTATCGGTATCCGTCTGCGCACTTCAGCCTGCGCTGGTTGGGTAAAGGCTTCGAAGGCTTCGTCCGCGAGCATCTGGTGCCGGAACAGAGCGCGCCGCTGGCCGAGCTGATTGCGCTCGAATGGGCCTTCACCCTGGCTTTCGATGCACCTGCCGCTGAGCCGCTGACAATTGAGGCCATGGCGGCCTTGGCTCCGGAGGAGTGGCCCGAATTACGCGTCAGAGCGGTGCCGTCCATGCAACGGCTGGAGTGCCGTTTCAACAGCCTTTCTTTATGGCGCTCGGTAAAGGAAGAAGCGCAATTCCCTGAAAGCGCGCCGATCGAAATCCCACAGATCTGTCTGATCTGGCGAAACCAGTTGATCTGCAGTTACCGCAGCCTGGATTCAGCCGAAGCCTCAGCTCTCATGGGCATACTCAACGGTGGCTGGAATTTCGCCGAACTGTGCGCCGAGTTAGCAGTCACTTATGGTGAGGGCGCGCCACTTCAAGCGGTTACCTGGTTGAAACAGTGGATACAGGATGGTTTGCTGGAGCGTCTGCAACGATAGACAAGGTTAATCAAATCGATAGCCTGCTATTTTTTCGGGATGGTCTACCCTCAGATCTGACGTCTGAAACAAGGGGGATTTTCCATGCTCGCGCAACTTCCACCGGCCTTACAGAATCTGCAGCTTCCGCTGCGCCTGCGACTCTGGGATGGCCATGAGTTCAATCTGGGGCCGGCGCCCAGCGTCACCATCGTGGTCAAGGACCCGACGATGGTCACCCAGTTTACCCATCCAAGCCTCGACACGCTCGGAGCGGCATTCGTTGAAGGCAAGCTGGAACTGGAGGGCTCGATCAGCGAGGTCATCCGGGTCTGCGACGAATTGAGCAACGCGTTGCTCGGCGAAGATGACGACAGTCAGCCAGTGCGTACCTTGCACGACAAGGAAACCGACGCCAAAGCCATTTCCTACCATTACGATCTGTCGAATGCGTTCTACCAGCTCTGGCTGGACAGCGACATGGCCTACTCCTGCGCGTATTTCGAAACCGGCAGCGAATCCCTCGAGCAGGCGCAACAAGCCAAATTCCGCCACCTTTGCCGCAAGCTGCGTTTGCAGCCGGGTGACTATCTGCTGGATGTCGGTTGCGGCTGGGGTGGGCTGGCCAGGTATGCCGCGCGGGAGTTCGGGGCGAAAGTGTTCGGCATCACCCTGAGCAAGGAACAGCTGGAACTGGCCCGCGAGCGGGTCAAAGCCGAAGGCCTGGAAGACCAGGTCGAACTGCAATTGCTCGACTATCGCGACCTGCCTCAGGACGGGCGTTTCGACAAGGTAGTCAGCGTCGGCATGTTCGAACACGTTGGCCATGCCAACCTGGCCGAGTACTGCAAAACCCTGTTTGGCGCGGTGAAGGAGGGCGGTCTGGTGATGAACCATGGCATCACCGCCAAGCACACCGACGGCCGCCCGGTGGGACGTGGT
Organism: Pseudomonas sp. H1_D05; assembly: GCF_054682705.1. NCBI lineage: Bacteria > Pseudomonadati > Pseudomonadota > Gammaproteobacteria > Pseudomonadales > Pseudomonadaceae > Pseudomonas > Pseudomonas sp. H1_D05. The sequence continues at coordinate 1,802,453 of NZ_CP162825.1, read as the reverse complement.
GCCGGGGATTTCATTGAGAAATACGTCTTCCCCAACGGCGAATTACCGCACCTGGCGATGATATCGGCCGAGATCAGCGAAGCCGGTCTGGAGATTGTCGACGTCGAAAGCCTGCGCCTGCACTACGCGCGCACGCTGGACCACTGGAGTGAGCGGCTGGAGGACAACCTGGAAGCCGCTGGCAAACTGGTGCCGGATCAAGCGCTGCGTATCTGGCGTCTGTACCTGGCCGGCTGCGCTTATGCGTTTGCGCGCGGCTGGATCAATCTGCACCAGATCCTCGCGGTGAAGGCGCATGCGGATGGCAGCCATGAACTGCCGTGGACGCGCGACGATATCTACAACCCTTAACCGCTAAGCAGTCCTTTTCTTACCGGTGAGGGCTTTCATAGAATCGGTGAAATAAGCCGGGCGATCCGCATGCCGACCTGTTGCAGGCGGTGGATCTCCCGGCTTTCTTCTTTGGCGACCTCGTAGGCTTGCGCGAAATCGGCGCTGAGCATGTTCTCCACGCTGGCGGCGAAGTCACTGTCGACGGTCAGCAGCATCACTTCGAAATTCAGCCGGAACGAACGGTTGTCCAGATTGGCGCTGCCGATCGCGCTGATCTCGCTGTCGATCAACACCACTTTCTGATGCAGGAAACCGGGTTCGTAGCGGAATACCCGTACGCCGGCGCGCACGGCTTCAAAGGCGTAGAGACTGGACGCGGCGTAAACGATGCGGTGATCGGGACGCGACGGCAGCAGCAATCGCACGTCGACGCCACGCAATACGGCCAGCCTCAGTGCGGCGAATACGGCTTCGTCCGGAATGAAATACGGGCTGGTGATCCACACCCGTTCGGTCGCCGCGTGGATCGCTTCGACAAAGAACAACGAGCAGGTTTCGTAGGCATCCGCCGGGCCGCTGGCGAGCAATTGGCAGAGCACGCCGTCATCCGGGTACTCGTCAGGCAGGATCAGTGGCGGCAGTGCGCGCGCAGCCCAGAACCAGTCTTCGGCAAAGGATTCCTGCATGCAGGCGACCACCGGGCCACGTACCTTCACATGCGTATCGCGCCAAGGTGCCAGCGGTGGTTTTTCACCCATGTATTCATCGCCAACGTTATGCCCGCCGACAAACCCGACCACTCCATCGACCACGACGATCTTGCGGTGATTACGGAAGTTGACCTGAAAGCGATTGAGCCAGCCACTGCGTGTGGCGAAGGCTTTGACCTCGACGCCGCCATCACGCAACGTCTGCACATAGCTGTGGGGCAGGGCATGGCTGCCGATGCGGTCGTAAAGCAGATGGATGGATACGCCTTCAGCGGCCTTCTTCAGTAGCAGATCACGCAAACCCTGACCGAGCCTATCATCGTGGATGATGAAAAACTGAATCAGCACGGCTTCTCTGGCTTGATCGATGGCGTGGAAAATCGCCTCGAACGTGGCTGCACCGTTGACCAGTAATTGCACTTCGTTATTCGCCAGACACGGCATGCGTCCGAGTTTGGGCATTGCGCGTAACGAAGCGTAGGCATTCGAGGCACGCGCGGTCAGCGCTTCTTCCACCCACGGACGCCAGTTCAACTCGGAGATGGCCTGACGCATCTGTTCGTTGGCCTGGCGTCGTGCCTTGATGTAACCATCAAAGGTGCTGCGCCCGAACACCAGGTACGGAATTAGCGTGAGATAGGGAATGAAGATCAGCGACAATGCCCAGGCGATCGAGCCTTGAGCCGTGCGCACGGTGAGCACCGCGTGAATTGCGGCGATCAAGCCGAGGGTGTGTATCAGGGCGATCAGATAACCGAAAATGTGTGGTCCAAAATAATCCATGGGGCAGCCTTGCTCCGGAAGATTCAATGCTTAACAGACCATGTTCTGCCGCGAATGTCGCTATTTAATTGGGGCATGAACCGAAGCAATCGGCCGACGTCTAACGGCCACTACTGATCAGGAGTTTTTCGATGAACGTTCGTCTGCTGGGTTTGGCGCTGGGCCTGGGTTTGGCATTGCCGGTGGTTGCGCAGGCGCAGATGCTGCAGCCGGGGCTGTGGGAAATGACATCGAGCAACGTCAAGGTCGATGACCAGCCGATGGATGTGCAATCGATCCTCGGCCAGTTGCAAGGCCAGATGACCCCGCAACAGCGTGCTGCGCTGGAGAAGAACGGGATCAATATCGGCGGCAAGGGCATTCGTGCCTGTCTGACGCCGGAGCAGGTGGCGACCAACGATATTCCATTGGCCGACCCGCAATCGGGCTGCAAACAGCAGATTACCGACCGCACGGGCAACCAGTGGAAATTCCGTTTCAGTTGCCCGAAAGCGCAGGGTACCGGGGTGGCGACGTTCCTCAGTGATCGTGAATTCACCACCGTGGCCAACGGCACGTTCAATGCGATCGGGATCAATCAGAAGGGCAGTCTGGAGACTCGCGCGGTTTGGTTGGGTCAGGACTGCGGCGCTGTGAAGCCAAGAGCTTAAAAGCTTCGCGAGCAGGTCGAATCGTCGTACCGTCGCTCCCACCTTTGAAATGCAGTCTAATGTGGGAGCCTGCTCGCGAAAGCGTCTTCGTATTCAGCGCATAAACCTCAGCGCCAGCCCCCGACATCCCTCGTTCACCCGACCCTCCCGCCAGGCAATCTGCCCCGACACCATCGTCGCATTCACCCGATGCCGAAAGCTGCGCCCGGCAAACGGCGTCCATCCGCACTGCGACAGAATGGGTTGCCGATCGACCTCCAGCGTCTGCGCCTCAACCAGCACCAGATCCGCCCAGTAGCCCTCACGTAGATACCCACGATCGGGAATCGCAAAAAGATCCGCGACTCTGTGGCTGGTCTTCGCCACCAGCGTAGTGATTGGCAGCACCTCGTCCGCCACTAACTCCAGCAGTGCCGGTAACGCGTGCTGCACCAATGGTAAACCCGCAGGTGCCTGCGCATAAGGTCGCTGTTTTTCAGCCCAGGTATGCGGTGCATGGTCACTGCCGATCACATCGAGTCGATTGCTGTTCAGTGCCGCGCGTAGTGCATCGCGATCGGATTGGGTTTTGATCGCCGGATTGCATTTGATCAGGTTGCCGAGATGGGGATAGTCGCGATCATCAAACAGCAAATGGTGCAGGCAGACTTCCGCCGTGATGTGTTTTTGCGCCAGCGGTCTGTCCTCGAACAACGCCAGTTCACGCGCCGTGGTCAGGTGCAAAACATGCAGGCGCGTGCCGTGACGTTTCGCCAGATCAACCGCCATTGAAGAAGAGCGATAACAGGTCACGGCATTACGGATCAACGCATGGGCAGCCGGGGGCAAACGATCACCGAACAGCTCATGCAAGTTGGCGGCATTGGCGTTGATGCTGGGCGTGTGCTCGCAGTGAGCCAAGAGGATCGTCGGCACCTCGGCGAACAGTCGCTCGAGGATCTTCGGATCGTCCACCAGCATGTTGCCGGTCGATGCGCCCATGAACACTTTCACCCCGGCGACTTCACACGGATTGAGCGCCGCCACTGTATCGAGGTTGTCCTGGCTCACGCCAAAGTGAAACCCGTAGTTGGCCACGGAGTTGATCGCAGCCCGGCGCTTTTTATCCGCCAACGCTTCGAGGGTGAGAGTGGCCGGGTTTGTATTCGGCATGTCCATAAAACTGGTGATGCCACCGGCGACCGCCGCCCGCGACTCGGTATGAATGCTGCCCTTGGCTGGCGCACCAGGCTCACGAAAATGCACTTGGTCGTCGATCATCCCCGGCAGCAGCCATTGGCCCTTCGCGTCGATTTCCACCTTGGCGTTTTCGCCTTCGATGCTGCGGGCAATCTTGACGATGCGCCCATTGCTGACCAATAGATCGCCGTCGAACTCGCGTCCTTCGTTGACCAGCCTTGCGTTGCGAATCAGCACGCTGCTCATGGTTCAGAACTCGTTCTGCAAGGCTTTGTAGCCGCGCACCAGGTCGACGTTGGTGCGCGCCACGTCTTCGGAAAACTCCGAGGCGCTGACGCTCACCGGTGGAAATTGCGAGAGGTCGGTGTTCGGGCCGATGCGAGTCGTCGAGGGCACATAGAAAGCGTCCGGCAAATCCCGACCGTCGACCACCGAGTTGTGCCGCACCACACAACCGTTGCCGACGACGCAGTTGAACAGGACGCTGTTGAAACCGATGAACACTCGATCGCCGACGACGCAGGGGCCGTGCACGATCGAGCGGTGGGCGATGGAACTGTACTCACCGATGGTCACTGCCGCGCCGGATTTGGAATGGATGACCACGCCGTCCTGGATATTCGAATTGGCGCCGATGATGATCGGCTCCATCTCGCCTGAGGCGTCTACTTCGTCGGCGCGAATGACTGCATAGGGGCCAACGAAGACGTTCTCGCCGATCACCACTTTGCCGCAGATGATCGCGGTTTTATCGACGTAGGCCGACTCGGCAATGTGGGGCAGATCACCTGAAGGATTCTTGCGGATCATGGTTGGCTCAGTGCGTCGTAAAGAGTGTTGAGGTTGTATTCGAACAGACCGGTGAAGGTACTGGCGGGACCGCTGGCAGCGAGGGCATCCGAGTACAGCGTGCCGCCAATGTGCGCGCCGCTTTCGTCAGCGATCTGTTTGAGCAGGCGTGCGTCCTTGATGTTTTCCATGAACACCGCTTTGACGTGGGCCTGGCGAATCTGGGTGATCAGCGCGGCGACTTCGGCAGCCGAGGGGTCGCGTTCGGTGGACAGGCCTTGCGGTGCCATGAAGTCGATACCGTAGGCCTGACCGAGATAACCAAAAGCATCATGGCTGGTAACGATCTTGCGGTTGCCCGGTGGCAGCGCACCGAGTTTGGCTTTGGCTTCGGCGAGCAGGGCGTAGATCTGCTTCAGGTAGGTTTTGCTGTTGCGTTCGTAGTCGGCCTTGTTCGCGGGATCCGCAGCGATCAGTGCTTTGGTGATATTGGCGACGTACAACTCGGCGTTTGCCAGATTGTGCCAGGCATGCGGGTCGGGAACGGTTTCGCCGTCTTCATCCAGCGAGCGTGGAATCACGCCGTGACTGGCACTGATGACCGTGGCTTTGGTCTCGGTGCTGGTCACGAGGCGATCCAGCCACGGCTCGAAACCAAGACCGTTCTTGATGATCAGTTTGGCGCTGAGCAGCGCTTTCGCATCATCCGGTGTCGGCTCGTAAGTGTGCGCATCGCTGTCCGGGCCGACCATATTGCTGATCTGGATATGCTCACCACCGACTTGATGAACCATGTCGGCGAGGATGCTGAAGCTGGTGACCACAGGCAGTTTTTCTGCCGCCGACAATGACATCGACAGCATCAGGCTGAACAGCACGAGTAGAGCGCGCATCGGGAAGCACCTCATTGGGATGTGAGCAAAGGCGGGCGGCGCAACAGACCGTGCACCGGCCCGAACACCACGGACAACAGATAGCCAAGACCGGCGATCAGCACGATGGCCGGGCCGCTCGGCAACGAGTAGTAGAACGACAGCAGCAAGCCGAACCAGACCGAGAGGCAACCGATGACGGCCGCGATGGCAATCAGGGTCGGCAGCCGGCGGCTCCAGAATCGCGAAGCCGCAGCGGGAAGCATCATCAGGCCGACCACCATCAGCGCGCCGATGGCACGGAAACCGATCACCAGATTGAGTACGACCAGCGTCAGGAACACGCCATGGGCGAGTGGGCCGAGGCGGCTGACGGTTCTCAAGAACAACGGATCGAGGGTGTCGAGCAGCAGCGGTTTGTAGATCAGCGCCATGGCGATCAGGCTGAATCCCGAAACCCACAACATGCCGGTGAGGGTCGGACCATCGACGGCCAGTGCTGAGCCGAACAGCAGGTGCAACAGGTCGAGGCGTTTGCCGGCGATGCCGAGTATGAGTACGCCACTGGCCAGCGAGATCGGATAGATCGCAGCGAGACTGGCGTCTTCGCGCAGGCCCGTGCGACGGGTGATCCAGGCGGCGAGGCCAGCCATGCTCAAACCGGCGCCCAAGCCTCCCAGCGTTAGCGCGGGCAGGCTCAGTCCGGCAAACCAGAAACCCAGTGCCGCGCCGGGAAGGATACCGTGGGCCACGGCGTCACCGATCAGGCTCATCCGTCGCAGGATCAAGAACACGCCGAGGGGGGCGGTGCTGCACGCCAATACCAGTCCGCCGAGCAGGGCACGGCGCATGAACACGAACTCATTAAATGGTTGCCAGAGGTGGGCGACGGTGAGCATCAGGCCACCTGTGTGTGAGGTGTTTGCTGAATGAGTTCTGCGCTTGCACCAAACACGCAGTCGCGGTTTTTGATCAGCAACGTTTTCGGGATGTGTTGGCGTACGGCGGCGAGGTCGTGACACACGACGACCAGTGTCCGACCTTCGCCGTGCCAGCCGTGGATGTGCTGCCAGAGCAACTGCTGACCGAGTTCATCGAGTGCGGCGTGGGGCTCGTCGAGCAGCAGCACGGGCGCGTCGGTCAGGCTCAGTCTCGCGAGCAGGGCGCGTTGCAGTTCGCCACCGGACAGGGCCATGAGTGGGCGTTGCTCAAGTCCGCTCAGGTGCCAGTTCGCCAGTGCGTCTTTCAGGCGCTGGCTTCGTAGTTGAGTCGAGAGCCTGCGTCCCCAGAAACCGGCGGCGACCAGATCTTCAAGGCTGATGGGGAATTGGCGATCCAGATGCTGTTGCTGGGGCAGAAAGGACAACCCGCTTTGACGTGGGACACTCAGCCCGACATTGCCTGCCAATGGCTTTTGTAGCCCGGCGATAACTTTCAGCAGGCTGCTTTTGCCACAGCCGTTGGCGCCGATGATCGCCGTCAGGCTGCCGCTGTCGAGTTCAAGGTCCAGGGGCACGGTCAGTGGTTGGCCGGGCGCACCCCAACTCAGGGATTGGCAGCGGATCATGCTTGCTCACGCTGCCAATGGCTTTCGGCGACGGCGTCGTGAGCGTGCAGACTTTCGGCGTGGATCACTCGCAGTTGAAATGCGCTGATACCGGGAGTACGTCGCAGGGCCAGATTCAGACGGCGTGCCGCGTCTTCGCAGAACATCAGGTTCTGCCCGTTGGCGAGGGCGAAGGCTTGTTCGTCTGCGCGTTTCACGGCGGTTTGTACGGCGGTGCCGAGGGCAGCTTCAGCGTCATTGATGATCACGCTAAGAGGAAACTCATCAATGAAGTCGTCGAGGTGAAGGTGCAATTGTGCTGTGCTGCGTTGGCTGTGAGGCGTGGCAAGGATGCCTTGGGTCGAGCCAAGCCATGCCAGAACGTCGGCGTGTTGTAGAGCTTTGTTGGCGAAGTCGGCGATGAATTTCTGCTGGATCAACTGTCGCGCCAAGGCTGCTGAGCAAGGGCAAGTTGAGGAGTAGGGCACTTCGATTTTGAGTTCCACGTGGAACACTTCATTTATCAGGCTGGCGAAAATGCTCGCGGGATATGACTTCCAGCCGGCCAATGGGCTGATCAGCGCTAACCTCTTTAGCAGCAAATCGGTGTGGATATTCAGGTAGGCGCGGGTGGATAAACCTTCGTGGCTTTGCAGGAAATCCTTGAGCACCTGATGCAGTAGCGCTGGGGACAGGTTCTTCTGTTCGAGTGCTTCCAAGGCCAGATACAGCCGCGACATGTGAATGCCACGCGCCTCGCCATCATCAAGACTGACACCCGCATCAGCCTTGGCGCTCAATCGCTGACCCTCTAACAAAACAGGTAACGCAATGCCGCGCATGCCCACCCATTCGAGTGGCAAAGTTTGGCGTGCGGCCTGCGCGGCGATATCCGGAAGTGTCATCGAATTCATGTTCGGGACCGTCATGTTGATTGAATTGAATGTTACATTATAACAATTCAAATCACGACGCCTTTTTCATGAACAGGCTTTCATATGCACAGACGCCACTTGCTTAATCTCATCCTGGCCAGCGCGGCCCTTGCCCTCCCTTTCAGTGTTTCAGCTACGCAAATTCGTAATGCGCGCCTATGGCGCTCGGATGCAAAGCTGCGATTGGTGTTCGATCTAAGCGGCCCGGTGCGCTATAAAACCTTCACGCTAACGGCCCCGGAACGTCTGATAATTGATGTGTCTAGTGCGAGCGTAGGCGCAGATTTCCGTCAGCTCGCGCTAAATGGAACGGTGATTCGTTCGATTCGCTCCGGGCCTTTTGGTCACGGTGACACACGGATTGTTCTGGATCTGAGCAATCCGGTGCTGTTGAACAGCTTCCTTTTGGCGCCGCTGGACGGCCAGGGCCATCGCTTGGTTCTGGATCTGGTTAGCGCCAAATCAACGCCAAATACGCCAATGGTTCCACGTGAAACACCTGCGCTGAAAGCGCATCCCAGACGCGACATCATTGTTGTCGTTGACCCTGGGCACGGCGGAAAGGATCCCGGTGCTGTCGGTGCCAAGGGCGAAAGGGAAAAGGATGTGGTGCTTGCCATTGCGCAACTGCTCGCCAAACGCCTGAAAAAAGAGAGGGGCTTCAATGTAAAACTGGTGCGCAATGACGACTTTTTCGTGCCGTTGCGCAAACGCGTGGAGATCGCGCGTCAGCATAAGGCGGACATGTTTATCTCAGTGCATGCCGATGCAGCGCCGCGTCTGACTGCTTCCGGCGCGTCGGTCTATTGCCTGTCTGAGGGCGGTGCGACATCGGCGACGGCGCGTTTCATGGCGCAGCGCGAGAATGGTGCGGATCTGCTCGGCGCCACCAGTCTGCTCAACCTGAAAGATAAGGATCCGATGCTGGCGGGGGTGATTCTCGACATGTCGATGAACGCGACGATCGCTGCCAGTCTGCAGTTGGGCAGCACGGTACTTGGCAGTCTGGCCGGCATCACTACGCTGCATCAGAAGCGTGTGGAGCAGGCAGGATTCGCGGTCCTGAAATCGCCAGACGTACCTTCAATTCTGGTGGAGACAGGCTTCATTTCCAATGCGCGCGACAGTCAACGGCTGGTTACTGCGCGACATCAGCAGGCCGTGGCCAACGGTTTGTTTGAAGGATTGCAGCGTTATTTTGCAAAGAATCCGCCCATCGACAGCTACCTTGCCTGGCAGCAGGCGCAGAAAAACACCCAGGTTTAACAGCCGGTAATGCGGCTGCAGGTGAATTTTGCGCTGCTGCCGCCCGAGCTGGAGAAACGATTGATGGTCGTCCAGCCGACACGTCGGGTGTAACCAACCCAGGCTTCGCCGTCAGAGGCGATCCCGGTGAAAAACGTCAATTGCCCGAAACGGCTGTTGGTCTGCGCCCAATAACGTTGGCCATTCTTCTCAAAACCGCGCAGATAAAGGGTGTTGCCTACGGTATTGACGCTATAAGCGTTGCCATCGGCGTCGACACAAGCCAGCAGGTTGGCGCTGCGTGTGCAGCTGGCGAGTGCCGGCAACTGCGCGTAGGCATTGCCGCCCAGCAACAACCCAAGGCTCAACATCGAGCATTTCAGCGCATTTCTCATGGCGATTTCCGGGTGCGGGATTGGCGAAGCTTCCTGTTGTTTGTCGATCAAGACAAGAGAAGGCTGGTTTCTTTTTATTGTTATAATATAACATTTATTCGAATTAAGCTTGGGCAGCCCGATTTCAAGGCGTTGGTTTTCTACGTAATCCACCCGTGGGAAGCGCAAAAACGCCATGCGCCAGTAAAAGCGCCAATTGGCTGCCTTCTGAAGAGGATTATCCAATGTCAGCAGAATTGCCCGTCACCGTACTTTCAGGATTTCTCGGCGCTGGAAAAAGTACACTTTTGAATTACGTACTACGTAATCGAAAGGGTTTGCGCGTGGCTGTTATCGTTAATGATATGAGCGAGATCAACATTGATGGCAGCGAAGTCCAGCGTGATGTCAGCCTGAACCGCGCCGAAGAAAAAATAGTCGAAATGAGTAACGGCTGCATCTGCTGTACGTTACGCGAAGACCTGCTGGAAGAAGTCAGCAAGCTGGCCCGTGAAAATCGCTTCGATTACCTGCTGATCGAGTCCACCGGGATTTCCGAGCCACTGCCCGTGGCAGAGACGTTTACCTTCCGCGATGAGCACGGCCAGAGTCTCTCCGACATCGCGCGTCTGGACACCATGGTCACTGTAGTCGACGGTGTGAACTTCCTGCCGGACTACCAGGCAGCGGAAAGCCTCGCGTCCCGTGGCGAGATCCTTGGCGAAGAAGACGAACGCTCCATCACCGATCTGTTGATCGAACAGATCGAGTTCGCCGACGTGTTGTTGATCAGCAAGATCGACTTGATCAGCCAGCGCGAGCGTGAGGAGTTGATCGCGATCCTCCAGCGTCTCAACGCCCAAGCGGAAATCATCCCGATGGTGATGGGTGAGGTGCCGTTGGAAAAAATCCTCAACACCGGGCGTTTCGACTTCGAGAGAGCCGCACAGGCACCGGGTTGGTTGCAGGAATTACGCGGCGAACACGTGCCGGAAACCGATGAGTACGGCATCGCCTCCACAGCCTATCGCGCCCGCCGACCCTTTCACCCGCAACGGTTTTTCAGCTTTATCGATCGTCCTTGGCTGAACGGGAAATTGCTGCGCTCCAAAGGCTTCTTCTGGCTCGCGAGCAAACCCACCGACGCCGGCAGCTGGTCGCAAGCCGGTGGTTTGATGCGCCACGGTTTTGCCGGGCGCTGGTGGCGTTTCGTGCCAAAGGAGCAGTGGCCACAAGATCAGGAAAGCACCGCTGCCATCATGGAAAACTGGCTGTCGAGCGTAGGAGACTGCCGCCAGGAGCTGGTGTTTATCGGTCAAAATATTGATTTCCTACAGCTCTCAGCCGAACTGGATGCCTGCCTGCTCAACGATGAAGAAATGGCGCTCGGTGTCGAAGGCTGGCAATTGTTGCCCGATCCGTTCGGCCCTTGGCACGAAGAGGCTGCCTGATGCTCGCGCTAAAGCTGCTGCAGAACCGTACGCGCCATCAGCATCAAGGTCCGACACCGAAGGCGTTGACGCGAATCCTCGAAGACGACACCAACCTCGCCGTCTGGCAACGCCAACTGCCGTTGCACATCAGCGAGTTCGCCCACCTGCTGCTGTCGCTCAATGAACCCTTGGCGGAATCGTTGTGCCTCGAGTTGCCGGATGAGGACGCCGAGCCTGATCTCACCGGTGTGGCATCAGGCTTCCGTGATCTGGAAGGCTACGAGGGCTTTATCGCCGACCTGAAATGGCTGGTCAGCGCATTCGCCTGCTTACTGGGGGCAAAGCGCGTGGGCCTGCGCCTGCGGGTACTGGATAAAGCCATGTGTCCACGCTTCCATGTCGATCACGTGCCGGTGCGACTGATCACGACTTATGCGGGCGTTGGCAGCCAATGGCTCAAGGAAGGTGCGATGGATCGCAGCCAGCTGGGGCAGGCCAACGCCGAGCCCCACGTGCAGATCCAGCAACTCAACAGCGGCGACGTGGCGCTGTTGAAAGGCGAGAAATGGCACGGCAATGAAGGCTTTGGCCTGATCCACCGCTCGCCGCACCCGGACGCGGGGCAGCGCCGTCTGATACTGACCCTCGACTGGCTCGGCTGACGCCTCAAGGCTTGAGCCACTTACCCTGGCTCAGGCCTTCGCAGTACGGTTGCAGATACGCCGCATCCGTGGCCACGCCGTAATAGTGGATATCCTGGCGATAGGGCATATTGGCGACTTGCGCGTTGCTGCATACGCCAAATGCACCGCTCGGGCACTGGTCGACGTACTGCACTTTGACTTTCTGCCCGGCCAGCGTCGGCTGGCAGAAACCGTCGTTGAACAGTTTCTCCGGGATATTGCGGTTCTGCTGACAGACTTTGACGTCGAGCCGCTCGCCCTGACTGTGCACCACGCAGGCCTGGGCCCATGCTTCACTCGACAGCAGCGCCAACAGCAACGACCATCCCCTCCAACGCATCTTTGAATCTCCCAAGAAAGCTCCCGGCCATGTTGCAGAACATTCCTACCCATGTCATTGCTGGCCCTTTGGGCGCCGGCAAAACCAGCCTGATTCGCCAACTCATGGCCCAGCGTCCAGAAGGCGAACGTTGGGCGGTATTGATCAACGAGTTCGGCCAGATCGGCCTCGACGCCGCCCTGTTGACGAGTGACGCCGAGGGTATCGCACTGGGCGAAGTGGCCGGCGGCTGCCTGTGTTGCGTCAACGGCGCGCCGTTTCAGATTGGCCTGGGGCGGTTGTTGCGCAAGGCGAAGCCGGATCGGTTGTTTATCGAACCGTCCGGGCTGGGGCATCCGGCGCAGCTGATTAGCCAGTTGAATGAGGCGCCGTGGCGAGGTGTGCTGGCGGTGCAGCCGTGTGTGTTGGTGCTGGATGCTCAAGCGCTGCAGGCAGGGAAAGCCTTGCCGGTAGCGCAACAAGAAGCCTTAAAAGCCGCTGGCCTGCTGTTGTTGAACAAGGCTGAAAACCTTGATGACAGGGCCAGAGAAAAAATCGCCAGTCAGTTGCCGGCAGTGCCGTTGGTCTGGACTCAAGAGGCGCAACTAAGCCTGGGCGAACTGCCGGGCCTAGCCGCAAAAGCGGTCAACGGTGTGGATAATTTGGCCGTACCCAAGGGATTAGGACAAATGCCGGCCGTCTGGACTGATCCGACGCTGCCGATTTGCCTGAGTCAGGCGCAGGAGGGAGGCTGGAGTATTGGTTGGCGTTGGCATCCGGGACAGACGTTCGACAAGCGGCAGATTGCTGACTGGCTAGCCAGCCTCAATTGGCAGCGGGCGAAACTGGTTATCCACAGCTCGCAGGGTTGGGTGTCGGCTAATGCTCTGAATAATGCCGAACTGATCTGGCAAGCCAGCGAATGGCGAAAAGATTCGCGACTCGAGCTGATCTTCGCTGAGGCACAGAGTGTTGAAGTGTTGCAGCGGGAGCTATTGGGGTGTCGGGAGGGTTAGATCAAAAGATCGCAGCCTTCGGCAGCTCCTACATGGGATTTTTGTGCACCCTTTAGAAGCTGCCGAAGGCTGCGATTTTTACGGTTTCCACTTCGTATGTTCTTGCCGCCACTGGCTCAACTCGATCACTTCCGCCCGCGGCTTGTGCACTTCCACTACTGGCGGCGTGTCGTCGAACGGTGCCGGGTAGGGCGCCAGTTCGATCTGCGCACTGTGCGCGCCAAACTGGGTGATGGTGCCGTTATGCCGGGTTTCGCCGGTCACGGTGAATTCAAAGTTGTACACCCGCGCCAGTCGTCGGCGACCGTTGGCGTCCTTGATGAAACCGATCCTCTTCAGGGCAACGTTGCCGTCGAGCAACTCGACCCGTACGTTCAGGCAATGCTGTTTGACCCGCTCCAGCGCGCGCTCGCGCAAGCCGTGGTTGTGCCATAACCACGCGCCGGCAGCGGCGAACAGTATCAGCACGAAGATGTTTTCCAGGGTCAGCATCAACATCGAACTCCAAAAGATAGCGTCAGCTTAACTGCGTCGCTGGTCTGTCGTACAGGCTGCGTTTCGTCGCATACTGCGCGGCTTGAATTTCAATCGTTTTACGGAATGACCCGAATGAAACGTACGCCTCATCTGCTCGCCATTCAGTCCCATGTGGTGTTCGGCCACGCCGGCAACAGCGCCGCGGTTTTTCCGATGCAGCGGGTCGGGGTTAATGTCTGGCCGCTCAACACCGTGCAGTTTTCCAACCACACCCAGTACGGTCAGTGGGCTGGCGAAGTGCTGGCACCGCAACAGATTCCCGAGCTGGTCGAAGGGATTGCTGCGATTGGCGAGCTGGGCAATTGCGATGCGGTGCTGTCCGGTTACCTCGGCAGCGCGGCGCAGGGCCGGGCGATTCTCAGCGGCGTCGAGCGCATCAAATCGGTCAATCCGAAGGCGCTGTATCTGTGCGATCCGGTGATGGGCCATCCGGAGAAGGGCTGCAGCGTGCCGACCGAGGTCAGTGATTTCCTGCTGGAAGAGGCGGCGGCCGTAGCGGACATCATGTGTCCAAACCAGTTGGAGCTGGACAGCTTCTCCGGGCGCAAGCCGCAGTCGCTGTTCGATTGCCTGGCAATGGCGCGGGCCTTGCTGGCGCGCGGGCCGAAAGCAGTACTGGTCAAGCATCTGGATTATCCGGGCAAACCGGCCGATGGCTTTGAAATGCTACTGGTGACGGCTGAAGGCAGCTGGCATCTGCGCCGTCCGTTGCTGGCGTTCCCGCGTCAGCCAGTGGGTGTGGGCGATCTGACATCCGGCCTGTTCCTGGCGCGGGTGCTGCTGGGTGACAGTCTGGTGGCGGCGTTCGAATTCACCGCGGCGGCGGTGCATGAGGTGCTGCTGGAAACGCAGGCATGCGCCAGTTATGAGCTACAACTGGTGCGGGCGCAGGACCGGATTGCGCATCCGCGGGTGAAGTTCGAGGCGACGGCGATCAGTCTGTAAGACCGCGCTGCCCCCATTCGCGAGCAAGCTCGCTCCCACATTTGGTTTTGTGTACGCCACAGGTCCAGTGTGGGAGCGAGCTTGCTCGCGAAGGCTATAGCTCAGACAGCATCAGTTCAAAGACTGATCAGGCGTCGCCCTTGATCTCCTGATAGCGCTTTTCCAGCTCCTGACGAATCTGCCGACGCTGCTGCGCCTGCATGTAACGACGTTTGTCTTCACTGTTCTGCGGTTGCAGCGGCGGCACGGCGGCCGGCTTACGCTGGTCATCCACCGCGACCATGGTGAAGAAGCAGCTGTTGGTGTGGCGCACCGAGCGCTCGCGGATGTTCTCGGTAACGACTTTGATACCGACTTCCATTGAGGTGTTGCCGGTGTAGTTGACCGACGCGAGGAAGGTCACCAGTTCGCCGACATGGATCGGCTCGCGAAAAATCACCTGATCCACCGACAGCGTCACCACGTAGCGACCGGCATAACGGCTCGCGCAGGCGTAGGCCACTTCGTCGAGGTATTTGAGCAGGGTGCCACCGTGGACATTGCCAGAGAAGTTGGCCATGTCGGGGGTCATCAGTACCGTCATCGACAGCTGGGCGTTTCCGGGTTCCATAACGTTCTCACGGATCAAGGCTGATTGCTGGAAGCACCTCTGCGGGTGCCTGGTCGCTTTTCAAAAGCACCGTTATCGGGACGCCGGGCGACTGGCCGCCGTCACGCCGGAATCGATCTGTTTCCATATATTGCACCGCCTTCCAGCCGCAAGTCGCGGTGTTAACCTGCAAAAGCCCCTTACAAAGGCAATTCCCACAGGAAAAGCGGACTTTTACTACGCTCGCCCAGACCTTTCTGACGTCTGCTGGCGGGCCTCGTCATTCAAGGAGCCCACACCATGCATGCCATCAGCTTTATTCAGGATCTGGCAGTGATCATGTTGGTCGCGGGCGTGGTGACCGTATTGTTTCATCGCTTCAAACAGCCGGTGGTGCTCGGCTATATCGTCGCCGGCTTCATCATCGGCCCGCACACCCCGCCGTTCGGCCTGATCCACGACGAAGACACCATCAAGACCCTCGCCGAGCTGGGGGTGATTTTCCTGATGTTCTGCCTCGGCCTGGAGTTCAGCCTGCGCAAGCTGTTCAAGGTCGGCGCCACGGCGTTTATTGCGGCGTTCCTCGAGATCGTCCTGATGATCTGGATCGGCTATGAAATCGGCCGCTGGTTCGACTGGAACACCATGGACTCGCTGTTCCTCGGCGCGATTCTGGCAATCTCCTCGACCACCATCATCGTCAAGGCCCTCAATGATCTGAAGATGAAAAACGAGCGCTTTGCGCAGTTGATCTTCGGCGTGCTGATCGTCGAAGACATCCTCGGCATCGGCATCATCGCACTGCTTTCAAGCATCGCCGTCAGCGGCACGGTCAGTTCCGGAGAAGTGTTTTCCACGGTTGGCAAACTGTCGCTGTTCATGATCGTCGCGCTGGTCATCGGCATTCTGCTGGTGCCGCGATTGCTGGCCTATGTGGCCAAATTCGAAAGCAACGAGATGCTGCTGATCACCGTGCTCGGCCTGTGTTTCGGCTTCTGCCTGCTGGTGGTCAAACTCGAATACAGCATGGTACTCGGTGCGTTCCTGATCGGCGCGATCATGGCCGAGTCGCGACAACTGCTAAAAATCGAGCGTCTGATCGAGCCGGTTCGCGACCTGTTCAGCGCGATCTTCTTTGTCGCTATCGGGCTGATGCTCGATCCGATGATTCTGCTCGAATACGCGTGGCCGATTGCGGTGATCACCGTAGCCGTTGTACTCGGCAAGATGTTGTCCTGCGGTCTCGGAGCGTTTATCGCCGGCAATGACGGACGTACCTCACTGCGCGTGGGGATGGGGCTGTCACAGATTGGTGAATTTTCCTTCATCATCGCCGCTCTCGGGATGACGTTGCAGGTGACCAGTAACTTCCTCTACCCGGTCGCCGTGGCGGTGTCGGTGATTACCACTTTGCTGACGCCGTATCTGATCCGCGCGGCTGATCCGCTGTCGATCAAGTTGTCCGCGGCTGTGCCCAAGCCTCTCGGCCGCGTGCTGGGCATGTATGGCGAATGGCTGCGCAGCATTCAGCCGCAAGGCGAGGGTGCGATGCTGGCGTCAATCATTCGCAAGATCTTGCTGCAAGTCGGCGTCAACCTGGCGCTGGTGATTGCGATCTTCTTCGCCGGCGCGTATTTCGCTGAACGCATCTCGCTGTGGCTGCAAGACTGGATCAGCGACCCGAGCTGGCAGAAGGCGTTGATCTGGGGCGGGGCATTGTTGGTGTCGTTGCCGTTCCTGATCGCCGCTTATCGCAAGCTCAAGGCGTTGTCGATGCTGCTGGCGGAGATGGGTGTGAAGCCCGAGATGGCCGGGCGTCATACACAGCGAGTGCGCCGGGTGATCTCCGAAGTGATCCCGATTCTCTCGCTGCTGGTGATTTTCCTGCTGCTGGCAGCCTTGTCGGCCAGTATCTTGCCGACCAACAAGTTGCTGGTACTGATCGCTGTGGTGGCGGCGGCCGTGGCGGCGCTGCTCTGGCGCTGGTTCATCCGCGTGCACACGCGGATGCAAGTGGCGCTGCTGGAAACCCTCGACAACCATAAGGAGTCGTCGGGGCATTGATCATACGGGGCGGCTGGCCGATCAGCTTTCCAGCCAGACGTCCCGCGCCCAGTGCCATACCGATTCCCAGGTTTCCTCGGCAATCAACTCTTCTTCGGCCTGCCACAACACCACCGTGCCATCCTCTTCGACACAGTAGTAGTCATCGCCGTCCTGACAGATTGGAATCAGGCTGCGATCAACACCGGCATCCCAGGCGTTGGCGGCAACATCCGGCAAGTAGGTGTGGGATTGTGGGTCGGTGACAGTCACCGGTTCGAGGCTGCCATACACCACATCGCTGACGGTCAGCAAAAACTCTCTGAAGACAAACGGAATGTCGATGAACAGCTGTTCTTCGATTTCGACCAGCAGATCTTCGTCAGGCAACTCCAATGGAACCGGCACGGGTTCGTTGGCTTCACGCAGTTGTTCGATGATTTCTTCCACGTCCGGGATCCTCTTGCTTGAATGGCGCGGTTTATATGGGCCGGTTTATACAGTAGCTCGCTATAGATGCAACCGCGAAATAGAAAACCCCAGCCGAGGCTGGGGTTTTTTATTACGGCAAGTGACGCCTGGAAGGGATCAGCCGTTCTGGCGGATACCGGCAACCAGCCAAGGCTGGTTTTCGCCCTGCGGACGTTCCATGTTCCAGCTTTCGCTGAACACTTCGCCCTGGTCGAAACGCGAGGTCTTCGACACACCGCTGAAGGTCAGGGTGGCGATGGTCTTGTCGGCGCGGTCATCCACACCATCCAGTTGAACCTGGAGGTTGTCGATGTAGGTCGACTGGAACGCATCGCCCAGATCCGCACGCTCACGCTTGAGGAACTCGAGCATTTGCGGGGTCACGAACTCGGCGATCTTGTCCATCTCGTTGGCGTCCCAGTGCTGCTGCAGCGCCTGGAAGTGGCTGCGGGCAGCTTCAAGGAAGTTATGCTCATTGAACCAGGCTGGCGCGTTGATCACAGGACGAGCGGCGGCGGGTGCGGCCGAACCACCGAAGATCGAACCCATGGCGGCAGGCTTCTGCTCGAACACTTCACGCTGCATCGGCGCGCCGGCCGGAGCGAACTGCTCCTGCTGCTTGCGTCGACGCGCGGCGATGAAGCGGAAGATCACGAACGCGATCACGGCCATGATCAGGATGTCGAAGATCTGCATGCCCTGGAAGCCGCCGCCCATGAACATGGACGCGAGCAGGCCACCGGCGGCGATACCGGCCAGAGGGCCGAGCCATTTCGAAGCACCGCCGGCCTTGGCGGCAGCGCCTGCGGCACCGGCAGCACCTGCGGTCGCCGCAGCGCCGCCGACACCTGGAGAAGAAGGAGCCATCTGGCTGGTCTGGTGCGTCGGCGCAGCGCCGGCGCTTTTGCCACCACCAAAGCGCTTGGCGTTGGCGTCGAGGCTCATCGTCAGGCCGATGCACAACGCCATGGCGATGCTAAGAAAACGTTTCATAAAGGGAATTCCCGTTTGTGGAGACACGCGCGCCATGTTGCACAGCTGAAGTGTTACTGGCTAGCGAGAGAGTGTTTCGGGCTTTTGCCTGACAGGTTACGTTCAGCTCGGTCGGGACAATAAGGCCATGTACTTTTGGTTGTAGGAAATCGGGACAGGTTCAGTGAGAAAGCTCGTTTAGCGACGAAAAGCGAGCATCACCACACCTGCGGTGATCAGGCCGATGCCGCCCCATTGACGCAGGTCGAGTTTCTCGCCCAGCAGGATCACGCCGAGCACTGCCACCAGCACCACGCTGAGTTTGTCCACTGGCGCGACCAGCGAGGCCGGACCGACTTTCAGCGCGCGGAAATAGCACAGCCACGACGCACCGGTTCCCAGGCCAGACAGCAGCAGGAACAGATAACTCTTCGCAGAGATCGATCCCAAAGATTGATATTGGCCCGTCGCGTACAAAATCAAGGCCAGGCTGACGAGTACCACGATGGTGCGCAGCAGGGTGGCGAAGTCGGAATTGACGTTTTCGATGCCGACTTTGGCGAAGATCGCCGTCAATGCGGCGAAAGTCGCCGAGAGCAGGGCCCAGAATGTCCAAGAAGAAAAGAAGCCTGAGCCCATGGAAATTTCCTTTGATCAACCTGCCGACCCAGATCCTGTGGGAGCGAGCTTGCTCGCGAATGCCGCACCACGGTTTATCAGATCAACCGCGGTGATTTCATTCGCGAGCAGGCTCGCTCCCACAGAAAAGCGAAATCGGCGTCAGATCGCTTCCAGCTTGGCGTAACCGAGCATCAGCCATTTGCTGCCTTCGCTGAAATTCACCTGCACCCGTGCCTGGGCGCCGGCGCCTTCGAAGTTGAGGATCACGCCGTCACCAAAGATCGAATGGCGTACCGCCTGACCGAGGCTGAAACCCGTTTCCGGAATCTCGCTGCCGCTGAACAGATTGCTTCCGCTCATCGACTGATTGCCGCCGAAGGGTCGGCTGACGCTGTTCGACAAGCGCACTTCCTGAATCAGGCCTTTCGGTACTTCGCGCACGAAGCGCGAAACCTTGTTGTAGGTCTCGCTGCCGTACAGGCGTCGGGTTTCAGCATAGGTCATCACCAGATTCTGCATTGCCCGGGTAATGCCCACGTAAGCCAGACGCCGCTCTTCTTCGAGACGCCCCGGTTCTTCCAGGCTCATCTTGTGCGGGAACAGGCCTTCTTCCATGCCCACGAGGAACACGTAAGGGAATTCCAGGCCTTTGGCGCTGTGCAGGGTCATCAGCTGAATGCTGTCTTCGTGTTCGTCAGCCTGAGTGTCCCCGGCTTCCAGCGAAGCATGGCCGAGGAACGCCGCCAGCGGCGTCAGTTCTTCATCCTCTTCGGTGTTCTCGAAGTTGCGCGCGGCGCTGACCAGTTCCTCAAGGTTTTCTACCCGGGCCTGGCCTTTCTCGCCTTTTTCCGCTTCGTGATAGGCGATCAGCCCCGATTGCTCAATGACGGTCTGGGTCATCAAGTGCAGCGGCATCTCCATGCACTTGGCAGCGAGATTTTCGATCAACTCGATAAACGCACCCAGCGCACCGGCTGCTCGACCGGTCAGGCCTTTGTTGGCGACCAGTTGACGCATCGCTTCCCACATCGACACATCGCTGTGGCGTGCGTGATCGCGGATGGCTTCGACGGTTTTTTCGCCAATGCCTCGGGCCGGCACGTTGATCACCCGTTCCAGCGCCGCATCGTTGCCGCGACCTTCGAGCAAACGCAGGTAGGCCATGGCGTTCTTGATTTCGGCACGTTCGAAGAAGCGCTGGCCACCATAAATGCGGTAGGGAATGCGCTCACGCAGCAAGGCTTCTTCGAGAACGCGCGATTGGGCGTTGGAGCGGTACAGAATCGCGATATCGCTGCGGGCCAAGCCGGTTTTCAGCGCGCTTTCGATGGTTTCGACAACGTAGCGTGCTTCGTCGTGTTCATTGAACGCGGCGTACAGATTGATCGCTTCGCCGTCGCCGCCGTCAGTCCACAGCTCTTTGCCCAGACGCCCGGTATTGTTGGCGATCAAGGCGTTGGCGGCCTTGAGGATGCCGGCGGTGGAGCGGTAGTTCTGCTCCAGACGAATGGTCACCGAATCCGCGAAGTCGGAAGAATACTGATGAATGTTCTCGATTTTCGCGCCGCGCCAGCCGTAGATCGACTGGTCGTCGTCGCCGACCACCATCAGGCTGTCGCCGCCTTTGCCAAGCAGGCGCAACCAGGCGTACTGCACGGCGTTGGTATCCTGGAACTCGTCCACCAGAATGTGCCGAAAGCGCTTTTGATAATGCGCCAACAGGCCCGGGTGATCGCGCCACAGGTCGAGGGCACGCAGCAGCAGTTCGGAGAAATCGATGACGCCGGCACGCTGACACGCCGCCTCATAGGCCTCATAGATGCCGCGCATGGTCGCCAGGTACAAATCGCCGCTGGCCTGAATGTGTTGCGGACGCAGGCCTTCGTCTTTCTGGCCATTGATGAACCACTGCGCCTGACGCGCCGGCCAGCGTTGCTCGTCGAGGCCGAGTTCGCGGATCACCCGTTTGACCAGCCGTTGCTGGTCATCGCTGTCGAGAATCTGGAAAGTCTGGCTCAGGCCTGCTTCCTGCCAGTGCGCCCGCAGCAAGCGGTGCGCCAGGCCGTGGAAGGTGCCGACCCACATGCCGGCCGGGTTGATCCCCAGCAACTGCTCGATGCGGTGACGCATCTCCGCAGCGGCCTTGTTGGTGAAGGTCACCGACAGAATGGAGTGGGGCGAGGCGTTTTCTACCTGGATCAACCAGGCGATACGGTGCACCAGCACTCGGGTTTTACCGGAGCCAGCACCGGCCAGGACCAACTGACGGCCAACGGGGGCTGCTACGGCCTGGCGTTGGGCATCGTTGAGGGAGTTCAGCAGAAGGGAGAGATCATCGCGCATCGGGGCATTCTAGGGTGCGCCGCAGGCCCGGGCAAACCGAGCTTTGCATTAGCCGATGAAACTCCCGTCGATGACGACCGGTCGGTCACTGGCTACAGGCATCGGCCCGCCGCGCTCCAAGGGTTTGGCCGGTGGCAAAGGACGGAAAAGTTTCGCTGAAATTATGATGTGGAGCAGTTTGGCAACGGGATCGGCTTGTGTATGCTCCGTCCACGTTTCGGGCGCACGCCCTCCTTATAAGAACAAGAACGTTGCCCATGACCCTCAGCTCCGAACTGTCGGGCCCCTCCGTGGATCCCCGGGTTATCCGCAAGCACTATGCCGTCGAGATGGCGGTCGAGCGCACGCGTCTGCTGTATCAGGGCTCGTTGTTGCCCACGCTGTTCATGTTGATCAATGGTCTGGTCTGCGCCGCTTTGCTCTGGAGCCCGCAGCGCTATTTCGTGGTCAGCGTCTGGCTGGTGTGGTTGCTGTCGCTGGTGGCATTGCGGGTGATTCAGGTGGCGGCGTTCGATTCGGCGATCCCTGATCGTCAGGCGCAACCGATCTGGCGGCGGATGTTTCTGCTCGGCTCGACCATGACCGGTCTGACCCTGGCCGGTGCCGGCATCGCCCTGGTGCCCGCCGACAACTTCATACAACAGGCCTGGGTGTTCGGCCTGATCGGCGCCGCAACCCTCTCGGCCAGCGTCGCCTACGCGGTGAGCCTGCCAGCGTTTCTGTCATTTACCTTGCCCTGCCTGTTGCCGGCGATCGGTTATCTGTTCTGGGGCGGTGACGAGCAGGCGCGCGGTTGGGGCTGGCTCGGTCTGATCCTGCTCGGCTCGCTGAGCGTGGTCGCGTGGCAAGTCAATCGGCTGATTGATCGGGGCTTGCTGCGGCGCTTCCAGAATCAGCGCTTGATCGAACACCTGCAACAGACGCAGGCGCGCAGCGAACAGCTCAATCAGGAACTGGCCAAAGAAATCGATCAGCGCCGCTGCGCCGAGGGCAAGTTGCGTGAAGCGCAGGTCGAACTCGAAGACCGCGTTGCCCAGCGCAGCCTTGAACTGGACGCGGCCAATCAGGCCCTGAGCAAAAGCGAAGCGCGGCTGGCGCTGGCGCTGAAGGCCAGTGAGCTGGGGCTGTGGGACTGGAACCTGCAAACCGATGAGGTCCACCACACGCAGATTCAGGAACTGTTCGGCCTCGCTCCGGAATACGTCACGGCACTTTTGCGCGACCTCAAGCCACGTCTGCATCCAGACGATGTGCCGACGCTGAAATACGCGTTGATCGAGCACTTGAAGGGGCGCACCGAGGACTATCAGATCGAATACCGCGTACGTCACGGCGATGGCCATTGGGTGTGGATCGAAGACCGAGGCCGCGCCGTAGAGCGCAGCGACAGCGGCCGGGTGATCCGCATGGTCGGCACCCGCCGCGACATCAGCGCCAGCAAAAGCCTCGAAGAGCAGCAGCGCCTGGCGGCGACCGTATTCGAAGCGGCCAGTGAAGGCATCGTGATTCTCGACCCGAACTATGCGCTGATCGCGATCAATCAGGCGTTCAGCCGGGTTACCGGTTACGACATCGAGGACATGCTCGGGCGCAACGTCGTCGAGCTGCCGTGCAGCCGCGACGCCCGCCGTCATTACGTGGCGATACGTCATGCCTTGGAGCAGCACGGCAGTTGGCAGGGCGAACTGGTGGAGACGCGCAAGAATGGCGAGCTGTATCCGCAGTGGCTGCAACTGAATGCAGTGCGTGATGGTCGGGGAAATGTCAGCCATATCGTCGGCTTCTTCGCCGATCTGTCAGCACGCCGCGAATCCGAAGAGCGCATGCGCTATCTGACCCATTACGACGAGCTCACCGGGTTGGCCAACCGCTCGCTGTTCCGCGAGCGCTTGCATGAAGCGCATCAACGTTCGCGTCAGGGCCGGCGCAGCCTGGCGTTGCTGCACATCAATCTGGATCGCTTCAAATTGCTCAACGACAGTCTCGGCCATGAGATTGCTGACCAGTTACTGCAGAAAATGGCGCGCCGGCTGGTCAACGCCTTACCGGAAGCGGATACCATCGCCCGCTTGTCCGGTGACGAGTTCGCCGTACTGTTCGATGCCTACGGCAATCTCTCAAGTCTGGCCCGGGTCGCCACGCGCCTGTCGAGCAAGTTGCGCCTGCCACTGACGGTCGAAGGGCATGAGCTGGTGGTCAGCGCCTCGATGGGCATCAGCATGCTGCCGGACAACGCTCGGGAAATCTCCGCACTGGTCAGCCAGTCGAACATGGCCATGCAACATGCCAAGCATCTGGGCGGGAACAACTTCCAGTTCTACACCGACAGCCTGCAGGCCAGCACCCTTGAGCGCTTGCAGCTGGAAAACCATCTGCGCAAGGCCATCGAAGACAAGCAGCTGAAAGTGTTCTATCAACCGAAGCTGTGCCTGCAAACCGGGCGTTTGAATGCGGCAGAGGCACTGGTGCGCTGGGATCATCCAACCATGGGCCAGGTGCCGCCGGGGGACTTCATCGGGCTGGCCGAGGAAACCGGTCTGATCGGGCCGATCGGCGAATTCGTCCTGCGTCAGGCGTGCTGGCAGGCCTGCGAATGGCAGCGTCAGGGGCTGGAGCCGATTCGTGTTTCGGTGAACCTGTCGGTGCATCAACTGCGTCAGGGCAAACTGGTCAGTCTGGTGCGGCAGGTGCTGGAGGAAACCGGACTGGCGCCGCACTACCTCGAACTGGAACTGACCGAAAGCCAGTTGCTCGACAGCGTCGAGCACATCATCGCGACCTTCCAGCAACTGCGCGATCTGGGGGTGAAACTGGCCATCGATGATTTTGGCACCGGGTATTCGTCGCTGAGTTACCTCAAGCGCATTCCGGTGGATTACGTGAAGATCGATCAGGCATTCATTCGCGGTTTGGGGGAGGGCAGTGAAGATGCGGCGATCACTCGCGCGATCATTGCCATGGCCCATGGGCTGTCACTGAAAGTGGTCGCCGAAGGTGTCGAGCGCCAGGAGCAGCTGGAATTTTTACGCGCCGAGCGTTGCGATGAAGTGCAGGGTTACCTGATCAGCCGGCCGGTGGAGGCGAGCGGCCTCGCCGGGCTTTTGCGCGAACAGGAAAAACCGTTTTAAGGGCTACATACACCCCATCGCGCCTGATATGGGGACATGGAGTTACGCATTGAGCAGGCAAAAAGCCAATTCATGTAGTATAACTACAAGCGTGCTACATCCTTGCCCATAAGAAGAGTCCAGCCCCTTGAATCTGCTGCAACACATCGCCCAGTCACGTCACCTGTTACGCAAGTCGGAGCTCAAGGTCGCCGACCACGTGCTGCTTGACCCTGCGGCGGTGATGCACAGTTCCATGGCCGACCTGGCCCACAGCGTTGGCATCAGCGAGCCGACCATCGTGCGCTTCTGTCGCGCCATTGGTTGCTCCGGTTTCCAGGATCTCAAGCTCAAACTGGCGCAAAGCCTGGCCGCCGGTGCCAGCTTCGGCCAGTTCGCAATCCATGAAGACGACTCGGTTGCCGATTACAGCCTGAAGATTTTCGACACCACGTTGCACACCTTGATGGAGGTTCGCGAGAAGCTCGATCCGGTTGAGCTGCAGCGTGCGGTGACGTTGATGTCGCAGGCGCAGCGCGTCGAGTTCTACGGCTTCGGCGCGTCGGGCGCGGTGGCGGCGGATGCGCAGCACAAGTTCTTCCGTTTGCTGCTGACGGCGGCGGCGTATTCCGATCCGCATATGCAGGCGATGTCGGCGGTGACGTTGAAACCGACCGATGTGGCGATCTGCATTTCCCAGTCGGGGCGTTCCAAGGACCTGCTGATTACCGCCAATCTGGTGCGTGAGAGCGGCGCTTCGCTGATTACTCTGTGCCCTAGCCAGACGCCGTTGGCCGAACTGTCGACCGTCAATCTGGCAATCGATGTGCACGAAGACACCGAAATCTATACGCCGCTGACTTCGCGTATTGCTCACCTGGTAGTGATTGACGTGCTGGCGATGGGCGTGGCGATGGCGCGTGGGCCGAGTCTGGTCAATCACCTGAAGAGCGTGAAGCGCAGTCTGCGCAGCTTGCGCTTGTCGCCGAAAGCCGTGAAAGCGCTGGATGACTGAAGTTATCTAAGTAATCGCGAGCAGGCTCGCTCCCACAGGGGATTTCCTGTGAACACAGATTCTGTGTCATACCGAGATCAGATGTGGGAGCGAGCCTGCTCGCGAAGGTGTCCTCAAAAACACCACAACCCTGCGCAAGTTTCATCGCACTGTCATCCACACGCAGCCAAACCGTCATCCCTCCCGCCTATGGTGAAACTCCCGTAATCGCCTTGGGAGACTCGAAATGGCTCAGCCCTACGAAGAACGCAACAGCGCCGCGAAAACCCGTCGTCAGCAGGAAGACCAGCGCCGCATGGAGTTTCGCCGCGCTATCGAAGATCGCTTCGAACTTCGCCAGCTACAAGCCGAAATCGGCGATTTTCCCGAGATCAACCATTGGCAGGCAGCACCCGCAGCTTCCCGTCGAAGCGCTCAACCAGCGCGCTGATCTGCACCCGTTCGCTGCGGATAAACGCCAGGAAGGCGTGTGCCACCGGTGACAAGCGTTTGGCCTTGGCTTGCACCAGACACCAGCTACGGAATAGCGGCAATTCCTCGACCGGCAACTCGACGAGGCCGCCGGTCGCCAGCTCCAGGTTCAGGGCGTGGCGCGTCAACAGCGCCAGGCCCAGACCCGCCTGCACACATTCACGCTGAGCTTCGGCCGAGGCCACTTCCTGAGTCTGGGTGAAGTGCACGCGTTTCTCTTTGAAGTACTCTTCGCAGGCCAATCGTGTGCCCGAGCCGGGCTCGCGGATCAGCAGCGTGTAGGGTTCCAGATCCTGTAACCGCAGCGGACCCATGTGTGCCAGCGGGTGATCCGGGCGCGCCACGGCAACAATCGGGTTGTTGAGGAACGGCAGGAATTCCAGACCCATGTCCTGCGGCACCATCGACATGATCACCAGATCGTCGCGGTTGTCGGACAGCCTGCGAATCACCTGGCCACGGTTGACCACGGTCAGTTGCAGATTCACTTCCGGGTGCTGACGCTTGAACGCGGCGAACAGGTGCGGCACGAAGTATTTGGCGCTGGATTCCACCGCCAGCTTCAATTGGCCCTGCAGCGAACCCTGCATGTCGGACAGCTGCATATCGAGGTTTTCCAGACGCCCGAAGATGTCCCGGCTGGCGCGCTGAAGTGCTTCGGCGGCCTCGGTCATGTAGAGTTTTTTGCCGACGTAATCGAATAATGGCTGCCCGATCAGCTCTTCGAGCTGACGAATCTGTAGGCTGACGGCCGGTTGTGTGAGCGACATTTCCTCGGCTGCGCGGCTGTAAGAGCGTAAATCACACACTTCATTGAAGATTTGCAACTGACGCAATGTCATACGCATCAATGACTTACGCATTTCTTATAGGCTCTGATGGCAGGCTGATCGTTCAACTATAAGTCTTTGCTTATGGCTAACCCAATTTTTATTCATTTTTGTTAATCCCTCATGAGCGCTAGTGTGGACCTGCGACTGAATTGAAACATTTGGTCACGCGTCGACCTGGGTCTAGCAGGTCGTGGTGCCACCGGCTCAAGGGAACCTCCAAGTGATAACAAAGATCCTGATCGCCAACCGTGGTGAGATTGCCGTACGAATCGTGCGAGCCTGCGCCGAAATGGGCATTCGCTCGGTTGCGATTTTTTCCGACGCCGACCGCCATGCGCTGCATGTGAAACGCGCGGACGAGGCCCACAGCATCGGTGCCGAGCCACTGGCGGGTTACCTGAACCCGCGCAAGCTGGTGAACCTGGCGGTTGAAACCGGCTGCGATGCGTTGCACCCCGGTTACGGTTTCCTTTCGGAAAATGCCGAGCTGGCAGACATCTGCGCCGAGCGCGGCATCAAATTCATTGGCCCGTCGGCGGAAGTCATTCGCCGCATGGGCGACAAGACCGAAGCCCGGCGCAGCATGATCAAGGCCGGTGTACCGGTGACGCCGGGCACCGAAGGTAACGTCGCCGACATCGAAGAAGCCTTGGCCGAGGGCGACCGCATCGGTTACCCGGTGATGCTCAAAGCCACTTCCGGTGGTGGCGGTCGCGGTATCCGTCGCTGCAACAGCCGCGAAGAACTCGAACAGAATTTCCCTCGGGTGATTTCCGAAGCGACCAAGGCCTTCGGTTCGGCCGAAGTGTTTCTGGAAAAATGCATCGTTAACCCCAAGCACATCGAAGCGCAGATTCTCGGCGACAGCTTCGGCAATGTCGTGCACCTGTTCGAGCGTGATTGCTCGATCCAGCGCCGCAACCAGAAACTCATCGAAATCGCCCCGAGTCCGCAACTGACCCCGGAACAGCGCGCCTACATCGGCGACCTGTCGGTGCGTGCGGCCAAGGCTGTCGGTTACGAGAACGCCGGTACCGTGGAGTTCCTGCTCGCCGAGGGCGAGGTGTACTTCATGGAGATGAATACCCGGGTGCAGGTGGAGCACACCATCACCGAAGAAATCACCGGGATCGACATCGTCCGCGAACAGATTCGCATCGCCTCCGGCCTGCCGTTGTCGGTGAAGCAGGAAGACATTCAGCACCGGGGTTTCGCGTTGCAGTTCCGCATCAACGCCGAAGACCCGAAGAACAACTTTCTGCCGAGCTTCGGCAAGATCACCCGTTATTACGCCCCCGGCGGACCGGGTGTGCGCACCGACACAGCGATCTATACCGGCTACACCATTCCGCCGTTCTACGATTCGATGTGCCTGAAGCTTGTGGTCTGGGCGCTGACCTGGGAAGAGGCGATGGACCGTGGCCTGCGCGCCCTCGACGACATGCGTCTGCAAGGTGTGAAGACCACCGCCGCGTACTACCAGGAAATCCTGCGCAACCCGGAATTCCGTAGCGGCCAGTTCAATACCAGCTTCGTTGAAAGCCACCCTGAACTGACCAACTACTCGATCAAGCGCAAACCCGAAGAGCTGGCCCTGGCCATCGCCGCCGCCATCGCCGCCCACGCAGGCCTGTGAGGAATACAACAATGTCCAAGAAGATCTTTGTCACCGATACCATCCTGCGCGACGCTCACCAATCGCTGCTCGCCACCCGCATGCGCACCGAAGATATGCTGCCGATCTGCGACAAGCTCGACAAAGTCGGCTACTGGTCGCTGGAGTGCTGGGGCGGCGCGACGTTCGACGCCTGCGTACGCTTCCTGAAAGAAGACCCGTGGGAGCGTCTGCGCCAACTGCGCGCGGCGCTGCCTAACACGCGCCTGCAAATGCTTCTGCGCGGGCAGAACCTGCTGGGCTACCGCCACTACAGCGACGACGTGGTCAAAGCCTTCGTCGCCAAAGCTGCGGTCAACGGCATCGACGTGTTCCGCATCTTCGATGCGATGAACGACGTGCGTAACCTGCGCGTGGCGATCGAGGCGGTGAAGGCTGCCGGCAAACATGCGCAAGGCACCATCGCTTACACCACCAGCCCGGTGCACACCATCGATGCGTTCGTCACGCAGGCCAAGCAGATGGAAGCCATGGGTTGCGACTCGGTGGCGATCAAGGACATGGCCGGCCTGCTGACTCCGTACGCCACTGGCGAACTGGTTCGCGCGTTGAAAGCCGAGCAATCGCTGCCGGTGTTCATCCACTCCCACGACACGGCCGGTCTGGCGACCATGTGCCAGCTCAAGGCGATCGAAAACGGCGCCGATCATATCGACACCGCGATCTCCAGCTTCGCTTCGGGCACCAGCCACCCAGTGCACCGAGTCGATGGTTGCAGCACTCAAGGGCACCGAGTACGACACCGGTCTGAACCTCGAACTGCTGCAAGAGATCGGTCTGTACTTCTACGCCGTACGCAAGAAGTACCACCAGTTCGAAAGCGAGTTCACCGCCGTCGACACCCGCGTGCAAGTCAACCAGGTGCCGGGCGGGATGATCTCCAACCTCGCCAACCAGTTGAAAGAGCAGGGCGCCCTTAACCGCATGGCCGAAGTGCTGGCGGAAATCCCACGCGTGCGTGAGGACCTCGGCTTCCCGCCACTGGTGACCCCGACTTCGCAAATCGTCGGCACCCAGGCGTTCTTCAACGTGCTGGCCGGCGAGCGCTACAAGACCATCACCAACGAAGTGAAGCTGTACCTGCAGGGCGGTTACGGCAAGGCGCCGGGCGTGGTCAACGAGAAGCTGCGTCGCCAGGCGATCGGCAGCGAAGAAGTCATCGACGTGCGTCCGGCCGATCTGCTCAAGCCGGAAATGACCAAGTTGCGTGCTGATATCGGCGCCTTGGCCAAGTCCGAAGAAGACGTGCTGACCTTTGCGATGTTCCCGGACATCGGCCGCAAGTTCCTCGAAGAGCGTGCTGCCGGCACCCTGACCCCTGAAGTACTGCTGCCGATTCCGGAAGCGGGCGGTGTGACCAAGGCGGGCGGCGAAGGCGTGCCGACCGAGTTCGTCATCGACGTTCACGGCGAAACTTACCGCGTCGACATCACCGGTGTCGGCGTCAAAGCTGAAGGCAAGCGTCACTTCTACCTGTCCATCGACGGCATGCCGGAAGAAGTGGTGTTCGAACCGCTCAACGAATTCGTCGGCGGTGGCAGCAGCAAGCGTAAGCAAGCCTCTGCACCGGGCCACGTCAGCACCACCATGCCGGGCAACATCGTTGATGTGCTGGTCAAGGAGGGCGATACCGTCAAGGCCGGCCAGGCTGTGCTGATCACCGAAGCGATGAAGATGGAAACCGAAGTCCAGGCAGCGATTGCCGGCAAGGTAACCGCCATTCATGTGGCCAAGGGTGATCGGGTCAATCCGGGTGAAATTCTGATCGAGATCGAAGGCTGAGATAACGGCCGCGATCCAACGTTTTAAACCTCGGGGGGGCATGTGCTCCCCTTTTTTTCATCCGGAATTTGTCTGCATCACATGAGGCCTATGTGGGAGCGAGCCTGCTCGCGAAGAGGAGTGTCAGTCGATATTTATTCAACTGACCGATCGCATTCGCGAGCAGGCTCGCTCCCACAGTGACGATGTTCAATCCGTCAGAACGCCATGCGCCATTGGCCCATTACGCCATGAGTGCGGCTGTCAGTGGCCATTTCACCCGTGAGACCCACACCGACCGTGTGATTGGCAGACAGCCCGAGATCGAGGCCGGCATCCACCGACAGGCTGTTGCGATCCAGCGCGGCACCGGCAATTTCAAAGCGTTTGCCACCCTTGACCAGTTGCTGGCGGGTGTCGCTTTCGATCTCGCCAAAGGTGTGTTTCCAGCCGGCACTGAATCGCGGTGTCAGCGTCATGCCGTTGTCCAGCCGATTGATTTTCGCCGTGCGCAGGCCAAAGGTACTGCTGAGGTTGTCGCGGGTTTGTCCGAAGACTTTCAGCGCCGCATCCCCGCCGTTTTCGCGGTAGCTGTCGCGTTGATAGCGCTGATAGCCGACGCTGGCGAACGGTTCGAGCGTCGCGTTGTGCCGGCCGATGTTGACCGCCAGTTCGGCAAAGGCTTGTTGGGTGTTGGCGTCATAGTTGCCCTTGAGGCGATCGCTGAAGCCGTTGAAGGCCACGCGACGTTTACTGGCGCCGTCATGACTGGCGTAGGTCGCCCCGAGACGCAGCGAGAAGGGGCCGTCCTGACGTGCGGCGTAGGCACCGAGGTGCCAGCTGTCGAGGTCGCCATCGTATTGCCGGGCATCGAGTCTGGTCTGCGATTTACCGCCGACCAGGCCGACATGCCATTGCTCGTTGAGCCGCCAGTCGGCGCCCATGACCAGGCCTTGGGTAGCGTGTTTGAGGGTGCTGTCGAAGTTGCGGTCGACTTTGCCACCATGGCCAAGCGCCTGAATCCACACGCGCCCGGAATCGGCAGCGCCGGCGGCCTGACGCGGCGAGTTGCCGGAACTGTAGGCAGAACCGTAACGGCTGTTCAGTTGCTGCATGGCCGAAAGCATGCTCGCGCTTACGGGAGTGATGCTGCTCAGCGTGGCTTTGGCGAGGTTTGCATTGCTGCCGGCGGCGAGTTGTTCGAGGGCGACCGGTGCGGTGGTTTTGTCGCTGGTCAGAAGCGCGGCGACTGCTGCGTTTGCAGGTTTTATAGGCGCAGGTGCGGGCGGTTCGGCGGTCTCGTTAACTTGCGCAGTAAGAGGTTCGTCCGGCATTGGCGATGGGACGGACTCTGCAGTGGGAGTCGGCGCTGAAGTCGGGACAGGAACAGAAATTGGAGCTGGTGCAGACGCCGTCAATGGCGTTGTTGTCACTGATGGCGGAGGTGCTGTTGGATCGACAATGGCCTCGGCAGCGGCACGAGTGTTGGCTGTCGTGGCAGCGCTCGAAAGCGGCTTACCGTTACGGGCGTAAGTCAGCCCGACGGACTTTTTGTTGTATTGCGCAGTGGCTGTCATGAAGGCGAGGTCGCTAACGACCGTACCGAATTCGCCTTCTACCTTGCCCGCTTCGAGGATTTTGTACTGTCTGCTTTGCGGATATTCTCCCGGACCTGCAACGACTTTCAGGGTGGCGCCTTCCAGCTTGGCGGTGCCATCAACCTTGATCGTTTGACTGCCACCGGGGGTGACCTCGTAAGCCAGTTCGGCGGTCGGGGACAAGCGCAAGTCGCCTTTCACGCGCGGGCTGCCTAGCACCTCATTGACGGTGAGCAGGCCGGCGACCTCCAGGCTTCCCACCACACCTTTACCGGCAAAGCTGCCACCGCTCTCGACATACACGTCGCCCTTAATGCTCCCCAGGTTGGTCAACGTGGTACCGCTGTTGACCAGCACGCCCTCCTTGAAGTCTCCCTTGGAACTCAGCGCCCAATCGCCCCGGCTGAGGAACAGGCCGTTGAAATTACGTGTGTCTTTCAGCTCGCCGCCTGCCGCTGCATCCAGGAACAGGACGTTATCTCCCCCGCCACCATCCAGCAGGCCGGTAAAGCTTGCGCCGTCCGTGAGCGTGATCAGATCGTTTACAGCGGTACCTTTAAACGTTTCTTTAGGGGTTTTAAAAGCGATGGGCACCGTACTTGGGTCGGTGAGAAATCCCTTCAGTCGTTCAAGCGCCATTTT
Source organism: Pseudomonas sp. H1_D05 (assembly GCF_054682705.1). NCBI lineage: Bacteria > Pseudomonadati > Pseudomonadota > Gammaproteobacteria > Pseudomonadales > Pseudomonadaceae > Pseudomonas > Pseudomonas sp. H1_D05. Next base: position 1,769,963 of record NZ_CP162825.1, on the reverse strand, counting down.
TTTAGGGCTGGTTTCGGACAATTCAGTGACATCCGCTACTGCGGTTGAATCAGCGACTTCAGAGGGTTGCTGAGCGTTGGCAACCGCTACGCAACCCAGCGCCAGCGAAATGGCCAAAGCCAGATGTTTTGGTTTGAACGTGTGTCGAATGGTCATTGAGTCGAGCCTCGGTTAGCAGGAGACCCAACTCTATTGATGCCCCAAAAAATCCGATGTCGGCTGCTTCCCGCAGGCTTGCAGGCGACATCGCATCGTTTTGTAGAAAATGACCGCGAGATCCGCAACCAGGATTTTTACTCGGTTGCAGCGTTCCCTTTTCCTACAACCATTCAAGACCCCGCCGGCTGTTCAACCCTCAAAAGCTCATCTGCCACTGCCCGATCAAACCGTGATTGCGGCTGTTGCTGCCGATCTCACCGCTGTATCCCACACCCAGCGTGTGCCGCGCCGAGATCCCCACATCCAGACCGGCCTCCAGCACCAGGCTGTCGCGATCCAGCGAGCTGCCATCGACACTGAACGCCGTGCCGCCAGTCACAAACGCCTGACGAGTCGAGCTGCTGACATCGCCATAGGTGTGTTTCCAGCCAGCGGCCATGCGCGGGGTCACGCTCATGCCGTTGTCCAGGCTGCTCAGGTGCGCTAGGCGCAGGCCGAAGGTGCTGCTGAAGTTGTCCTGGGTCTGGCTGTCGACTTGCAGTGCGGCGGCGCCACCTTTTTCCTTATAGCTGTCGCGGTGGTAGCGCTGATAACCGAGGCTGGCGAATGGTTCGGCGCTGAGGCGGCCGCTGCCCATGGCATAGCCGAGTTCGGCGAAGGCTTGCTGGCTATCGGCGTCGTAGTCGCCTTTCGGGCGGTCGCTGAAACCATTGAAGGCGATGGTGCGTTTGCTTTCGCCCTGATGGCCGCTGTACGCCGCGCCGAGGCGCAAAGCGATCGGGCCGTTCTGGTGCAGCGCGTAGACGCCGGCGTGCCAGCTCTCGACGTTGCCGTCGACGCCGGTCGCGTCCAGATCGGTTTTCGAATAGCCACCGAGTACGCCCAGCCGCCATGCTGCATTCAGCGACCAGTCGGCACCCAGCACGCTGCCCTTGGTGCGTTGTTCCAGACCACTGCTGCCATGTTCGCCATCGAGCTTGCCGTAGCCGCCGATGCCTTGCAGCCAGAGCCGCCCGCGAGCGTTCGGGTCATTCAGGTTGCGTGCTTCGGACGGCACGCCATTGGCTGCCAGCACGGGGGTGTCGCGCTGATCGAGACCGACCATCAGTCCCGGGCTGGCGCCCATTTGCTGCATCGCCGAGAGCATGCTGCTGCCGACCTGACTGCTGGCGCCGAGGGTGGCGCTGGTCAGGTTGGCATTGCTGGCACCGGCCAGTTGCTCGATCGCCGCGCCGGCGCTGCTTTGGCTGGTATTGAGCAAGGCGTTGTACAAGGCGTTGCCTTTGCCGATTGAGGCGAGGCTGTTGGCGGCGTTTGTGCCGTTGCCAGTCGTGGCGAACTCATTGAACGCCACATCATTGCGGGTGTAGGTCAGATCGACTTGCGTGGGTGTGTAGGCGAGAGTCGGCGTCAGGAATGCGTAGTCGCTGCTGACCTTGCCGAAGGTGCCGTTGACCTGCGCCGCTTGCAGTACGGTGTAGTGGCTCTGCCAGGGATAGGTGCCGCTGCCGGGATTGACGGCGAGCGTTGCACCGTTGAGGTTGGCGATGCCGCCGACCTGTACCGGCGCGCTGCTGCCGTCGGCATTGACGCCGTAGGCGAGGGTGCCGGCGCTGCCCATGTTCAAGTCGTGAACGATGGTGGCGCGGCCGAGTCCGGTGTCCGTGCGTAGCGTGCCGTTGACGTTGAGATTGCCCACCGAACCGCCACCGGCATACACACCGCCAGCGTCGACGGTCAGGTTGCCAGTGATGCTGCCTTGGTTGATCAGGGTGGCGCCGTTGCGCACCGCGCCGCCGTCGCTGAAATCGCCACTGCCGGACAGCGTCCACGCGCCTTGCTTGACCTCCAGCCATTCGAAGTTGCGACTGGCGCCGAAGCTGCCACCGGCCGCGTCCTCCATCACCACGCGGTCGTAACCGCTGCCGCCATCCACCACGCCGACAAAGCGACTGCCATTGCGCAAGGTCAGGCTGTCGTTGCCGCTGCCCAGATCCAGCGCCAGGCCATTGCTGCCGCTGATCGTGCCGCCGTTGATGACGTTGTCGGCGAACTCACCGACGAACTTCACGCCAAAACCGTTGAGGCCTTGGATGGTGCCGAAGTTTTCCAGGGTGGTCGCCGCCAGCCCCAAACCGCCGCTGCCATCGTCCACCAGGATGGCGCTGTCGGCACCGCTGATCAACGCGTTGCTGGCGTTGAGTATGTAGCCACCACCGAGGGCAATACCTTCGCTGCCGTTGGCGAAACCGCCCTTGTCGACACCACCTGCACCGACGCCCTGAATGGTCCCGTAGTTTTCGATGTGGGCGATCTTGTCGATGTCCACGCCATCGCCGTCACCGTTCGCTTGCAAGCCTGAGTAAGCGCCAGTGATGGTGCCGTGGTTAATCACCGTGCCATCGCCGTCGGAACCGAACCCGGAACCATTGCGGCCGGTGATCTGCCCGTAGTTGATCAGCGTCGCGCCGAGGTCGGTGGTGATGCCGTGCCGGCCGCCGGAAATCACCCCGTAGTTGGTCACGCTGACGCCACTCGCCGAGTCGATATCGATGCCGTCGAATTTCTCGTCGGCATTGTGCGAATCGCCGGTGGAAATCTCGCCGTAGTTGGTAATGGTCGCGTTGGCCCCGGTCTTCATGCCGTCGCTTGCGTCGCCGCGAATCAGCCCGCCGGCACGGTTGATGATGGTGGTTTTCACCCCGTCGCTGCGCAGCGCATCCAGATCCAGACCTTGGCCCGTGGTTGAGCGAATCACGCCGCTGTTGTCGATCAACAGGCTGCCGCTGACGAAGTTGCTGTCGATGCGCAAGGCGTCGTTGGCGCCGAGAATCTGCCCGCCGCTGCGGTTGTAGATCGTGTAGTTGCGCGCCTGGGTCAGGTCGCCGCTGCTGTCGATGGCCCGGCCACCGCTGGACACGATTTTGCCGGCGTTATCGATCACCACACCCGCACCACTGGTCTTGTCTTTCAGGCTCACGGCCTTGCCGCTGTTGGTGATGCTGCCCGGTGCGGAAATCGTCAGCGTATCGCTGCCTCCCAGCGTTTGCGCTGCCGTGGTGGCGGTGTCGATCTGCACGGTTTTGCCGTGGGCTGCCGTGGCGGTGATCAACAGGGCAATGGCGAGAGACAGACGCTGGGGCGGGAACGGCATGGTCGGACGGCCTTTTTGTTATAAGCGGGCCGTCCTGTATAGCGAAGGGTTTTTACAGAATGATGTCTTTGAGGTGATGAGTCACTGATCGCGACGCACGTAAGCCTTGCCGTAATGCCGCTCCATGCGTGCCTGAATCAACTCCAGGCCAATCGACATCAGCCAGTAAATGATCGCCGCCGTCGTCAGCATTTCGATATAGCGGTAGCTTGAGCGCCCGTATGACTGGGCGAGAAACATCACTTCCCAGACCCCCATCACCGAGATCAGCGACGAGTCCTTGAGCATCGAGATGAACTGGTTGGTGGTGGGCGGGATGATCGTGCGCATGGCTTGCGGCAGGGTGATGCGCCAGAAAATCACCGTCTCGCGCATCCCCAATGCCAGCGAAGCTTCACGCTGGCCGTGGTCGACCCCGAGGATGCCGGCGCGGAAGATTTCGCTGAGATAGGCGCCGTAGTTCAACGACAGGGCAATGATGCCCGCGACAATGGCGCCAGGCACGATGCCCAGTTGTGGCAAGCCGAGGTAGATCAACAGGATCTGAATGAGCAGTGGCGTGCCGCGAAAGAACGAGGTGTAGAAGCTGGCGATACCGAACGCCACGGCGCTTTTCGACAGGCGCGCCAATGCCGTGATGAAGCCCAGCAGGGACGAGGCGACAATCGAGCACATACACAGGAAAAGCGTCAGCGCCGCGCCTTGCAGAAAGCCGTTGGGCGCCAGGTGCAAACCGACCAGGTTGGGCAGTTTGTCGAGGATGATCGAGAACTTCAGGTCGAAGCTCAGGAAGAACCCGGCGAACAGGCAGAACAGCGCCGCCCATGTCAGGTACAGCCGCGTACGAAAACCGAACAGGCGTTGCATGCGTGATTCAGCCACCGGTTGTGGTGGCTGTGGCGGTGTCGGGAAAGAAGTCATTGGCTGATATCAGCACCGATCCATTTTTGCGACAGCTTGCTCAGGGTGCCGTCCTGTTTCAGTTGCGCGAACACCTCGCGCACTTTGGCATCCCATTGCGCGTCACCTTTTTCGATGGCCACCGAGTTCGGTTCCGAATACAGCGGCGCGCCGGCCAGTTTGAAGCGTTTGTCTTCGTTCAGGCGTGGCTGCGCGGTGACGAGGTTGGTGAGGATTGCATCCAGACGCACGCCGGCGCCCAGGCCCAAATCCTGGAAGGCAACGTTGTCGGTGTCGTACGGCGCGATCTGCACATCTTCGAACGGGTACTGCAACTGCTTGTCTTCGGCACCTTCGATGACCAGGTTCTTGTTCAGATAACTTTCGTAACTGGACGCGCTGGTGAGGCCGACTTTTTTGCCACTCAGATCCTTGGCAGCGTGAATCCGATCATCCTTGGCGTTGACTACGATCACTGCGGGCGAGGCGTAGTACTCGACCGGGAAATCGAACACTTCGGCGCGGGCCTTGCTCGGTGTCATCGAGCAGATGCAGATATCGTAACGCCCGCTCCAGCGGCCGGCGGCAATGACGTCCCAGGACGGCGTTTCCAGTCGCAACTTCACGCCCAACTTGTCAGCCACGGCCTTGGCGACGTCCACATCGAAGCCATCAAGCTGATTCTGGTCATTGAGAAACGAGAACGGTGGATAGCTTTCCATCAGCACACCGACCAGCTCTTTTTTCTGCTCGATACGATCCAGCGTGGCGCCAGCAAAGGCTTGAGTGGAAGCGGCCAGAATCGTCAGGCCCAGGGCCAGTAGCGGTTTAAATTTCACAGTCGATCCCTGGGTAAAAAAGAGGTTGTTTTTAACGGAATGGTGCGTATTAAATAGTTATAAGAACGACTCTGATAGTGAGTTATTTTCATAAGCATATGAGTGAAAAGCATATGGGCGCAGGAAGCACGATTATTCTCGATGGCGGCATGGGCCGTGAGTTGCAGCGCGCCGGGGCGCCATTTCGTCAGCCGGAGTGGTCGGCGCTGGCGTTGAGCGAGGCGCCGCAAGCGGTTGAGGGGGTGCATGCCGCTTATATCGCCAGTGGCGCCAATGTGATTACCACCAACAGTTATGCCGTGGTGCCGTTCCATATTGGCGAAGAGCGTTTCGCCGCAGAAGGGCAGGCGCTGGCCGCGTTGGCCGGTGAGCTGGCGCGACGTGCGGTGCAGGCCTCGGGGAAATCCGTGCGGGTGGCCGGCTCATTGCCGCCGCTGTTCGGTTCTTATCGTCCGGATCTGTTCGAGGCCGCACGAGTGACCGAGTTGCTGGCGCCCTTGGTCAATGGTCTGGCCCCGCACGTTGATCTGTGGCTGGCGGAAACCCAAAGCTCGATCATCGAGGCGCGTGCCATTCACGCCGGGTTGCCGAAGGATGGCAAACCGTTCTGGTTGTCGTTCACCTTGAAGGACGAAGACACCGATGAAGTGCCGCGCCTGCGCTCGGGTGAGCCAGTCGCCGAGGCGGCTGCGGTGGCGGCTGAGTTGGGCGTCGAGACGTTGTTGTTCAATTGCAGTCAGCCGGAAGTGATCGGTGCCGCGATTGATGCCGCGCGTGACACCTTCGAGCGTCTGGGGGCGAAAATTCACCTTGGTGCCTATGCCAATGCGTTTCCGCCGCAGCCAAAAGAAGCTACGGCCAATGACGGACTTGATCCGCTGCGCGATGACCTGGATCCGCCGGGTTACTTGCACTGGGCGATTGACTGGCAGCAGCGCGGTGCGAGCCATTTGGGCGGTTGCTGCGGGATCGGGCCGGAGCACATTGCGGTGCTGGCGCAAAAGCTGGTGTAACCGCAGATCAAAAGATCGCAGCCTGCGGCCACTCCTGCATGGGATTTAAATTCACCGTGTAGGAGCTGCCGCAGGCTGCGATCTTTTGCTTTTCAGATAATCAGGAACGGCACTCGACCAAACCTTTCACCTGCCCGTTGGGCGTCTGATTTTCATCCGACAGCCACCGCTCGAAACCTGCCGCAATTGCCGGCCACTCGCCATCCAGAATCGAGTACCACGCAGTGTCGCGGTTCTGGCCCTTGACCACCATGTGCTGGCGGAACACGCCTTCGAAGCTGAAACCCAGACGTTCGGCGGCGTATTTCGAGCGGGCGTTGCCGTTGTTGCATTTCCATTCGAGGCGGCGGTAGCCGAGGTCGAAGGAATATTTGGCCAACAGGTACACCGCTTCGGTGCTTCTCGGCGAGCGCTGCATCGGCGCGCCGAAGGTGACGTGGCCGATTTCGATACGGCCCTGGGCCGGGACAATCGACATCAGGCTGAGGATGCCTTGTACCTGACCGCTGGCGCGATCGACGACGCTGAAGAAATACGGGTCGCTGGCGGCCGCGTGGTTGTTCAGCCAAGCGTCGAAAACGCTGCGTTCCGGGAACGGGCCGTAGGGCAAATAATCCCAGAGTTTCGGGTCGGCACCGGGGCCTTCGAGTGCGGCGAACAGCTGGTCACCGTGGCGCGCCGGGTCGAGTCTTTCCAGACGAATAAAACGCCCTTCAAGCAAGGTGGCGGTGGGGGCGGCGACGCCTTTCCAGTCAGCGAGTGAAGCGGTCATGCGTGCGTCTCCTTAAAGGGCTTGGCGAAACTGGATGAAGCCCGGGCGTTCGGCGATACGCTCGTAGAGCTGGATCGCGGTGGCGTTGGTTTCGTGGGTCAACCAATGAACCTTGCAGCAGCCGTCAGCCTTGGCGGTGGCGTAGACGTGTTCGATCAACTGGCGGCCGACGCCGGTGCCCCGGGTCTCCGGGATCACCAGCAAGTCCTGCAGGTAGCAGGAGTTTTCGATGCTCCAGTTCGAACGATGATAGATGTAATGCACCATGCCTACCGCTTTACCGCCAGCCCAGGCGAGGGCGGCGTGGGTCGGTTCGTTCGGGTCGAGAAAGCGCTGCCAGGTGCTGTGCGTCACAGCGTCCGGCAGTTCGGTGTTGTAGAAACGCAGGTAGGCCTGCCATAGCGGCAGCCAGGCGGCGTGGTCGTCGGCGCTGACCGGGCGAATGTCGATCTGACTCATGGGGGATTTCCTTAGCGCATCAATCGGGCGAGGGTTTGATCATTGATGTCCGGGCTGGCGGCCAGGCCTTCGCGGACGCCGGCAATGTCTTCGGCGCTGCGGTTCTGGCTGAGTTTGCGCTTGCCTTCGAGGCGGTCGATGGGAATGGCGAAACCGACAATCGCCTTGAGCATGCCGTCGATGTAATCGGCAGGCGCGTCGGCGACCGACCACGGCTGGGCGCGGCCGGCCTCATGCCGGTCGGTGAGGGTGCTGACAATGTCGAGCAGGCGTCCGCCATCGCTGAAGGTTTCGGCGTGGCCATAAGCGTGCACGGCGATGTAGTTCCAGGTCGGCACGACTTTGCCGTGTTCGGCCTTGCTCGGGTAAAAGCCCGGGCTGACGTAGGCATCGGCGCCGGCGAAGATCAGCATGGCTTCGGCGCCGTCGCGCAGGTCTTTCCACTGTGGGTTGGCGCGGGCCAGGTGCCCGTAGAGCGTGCCGTACTCGCCCTGTTCGCAATGCAGCAGTACCGGCACATGGCTGGCCTGCAAGCCGCTTTCGCCATGGCTCACCAGAATGGCGAGGCGGGTGGCGAGAATCAGTTCGTGCAGTTGGGACAATTCTTCGATGGCAAAGGCGCGTGGCGTGTACATGGGCAGATTTTCCTTGGCGAATGCCAGCATCCTAGGCAGGCTATTGGTCTGTTGTAAGAGCCATTGATGACCAATTTCATAGGTCCATTGCCATGCCCGATTCGCCGCTGTTATCCATGCCGTTCAACCCTGCCGGGATCGAGCTTGATCGCCGCCAGGGTTTGAGTCGTCAGCTGTATCAGGCGTTGCGCCTGCGGGTACTGGACGGGCGACTGGCGAGCGGCACGCGGTTGCCGGCCAGTCGCGATCTGGCGGCGGCGTTGGGGATTTCCCGCAACAGCGTGGTGCGCGCCTACGATCAACTGTATGCCGAAGGCTTTATCGAAGGGCGGGTAGGCGATGGCACCTACGTCGCACAATTGATGCCGGTAGCGAGCCCTGCGAAAAAATTATCCACAAAAGTATCCACAGGGTTTTCAACAGGCTTACCCACAGCCTTATCCACAAATTGGCTGGATTTACCTGTAATTTCATCCAGTAAAGTTATCCACAGCGATAGTTTTTCGCGCATCGAAAAGAACCATTTGGCCCGGCCACCGAGTGGTCCGCCACGAGCATTTCGGGTCGGTGTACCGGCGTTTGATCTGTTCCCGTTCGAGGTGTGGGCCAAGCTGAATGCGGCTTTCTGGCGCAAACCGGATCTGGAGCAACTGTGCTATGGCGATCCGTCCGGCGACGCGCGCCTGCGTGCAATGATCGCGGCCTATTTGCGCAGTTCGCGCGGCATGCAGTGCTCGCCTGAGCAAATTGTGATCACCAGCGGCGCACAGCAAGGCATTAGCCTTTGTGCACAGTTGCTGGTGGAGCCGGGCGACGGTGTAGCGATCGAGAATCCGGGCTACCGCGCGGCCGGTCATGCGTTCGCGGTGGCAGGAGGTCGTTTGCAGGGTATTGCCGTGGACGAGGAGGGTATGGACTGCTCGGCGTTGTCGGCCACCGGGGATTGTCGGGTAGCGTATGTCACGCCCTCTCATCAGTACCCGACAGGCGTGGTGATGAGTCTTGCCCGGCGCCTCGAACTGCTCGCCTGGGCCGAGCGCAACCAAGGCTGGATCGTCGAGGACGACTACGATGGCGAATATCGCTACACCGGTGCGCCGCTGGCGCCGTTGGCGGCACTCGATCGACAGGGGCGAGTGCTGTATGTCGGCACTTTCGGCAAAGTTGCCTTTCCGGCATTGCGCCTCGGTTATCTGGTGCTGCCGCCGGCGCTGGTCGATGCCTTCTCGCAACGCCGCGCGGTGGATGTCCGCCATTCCGAGGTCAGTACCCAAGCGGTGATGGCCGAGTTCATGGCGGCCGGGCACTTCCAGCGGCATATCCGGCGCATGCGCCGCGCCGCCCTTAGCCGTCGCAACACCTTGCTCGACGGTTGGCCGACCGCCATTGCCGGTGTTGGAGATTTGCCCGCCGTTTCCGCCGGGCTGCACCTGACCGTGGCCGTAACAAGCATCGAACGCGAGCAGCAGTTGATTGCGCAGGCAGCAGGCGTTGACGTGGAGATCAACGGCTTGAGCAGTTACTGGCTGCCGGACTCCACTACACCGCTGGACCAGCGTGCCGGGCTGGTCCTGGGCTTTGCCGCCGTCCCTGAACCTGACATTACAGCGGCACTGAAGCGCTTGCGGCAGGTTTGGCAGGCGTGAAGAACAGATGCTCGGCTGACTGTCGTGAAATCTCGCTGCGATGGATTTCGAGGAGCTGCGAACTGGTGGGATCGCTCGGCTCGTGGGAACCGCCGATGTGTCGTTGCGCGACTGTTTTCATATGCCCGGCGGTGAACGAAGCGACGGGAGCGTCGACACTGCTGTAGTGGAAGTGTGCGTAACACAGCACCTTGCCGGTGTGGGCATCGCGTACTTCGTATTCGTCGAGAAAACCCCTTGAGTGGCCTTTGAGCCGGCGACGGGTAATGGTTTTGGAAACCGTTACTTCACCTTTTTCTTTGAGCCACTGCACCCCCGCCGCAGTCGGTGGTTGTTGTTTGACCAGTCCGATGCGAATGCTGGTGCCTTTTTCGTCAAGGGCGTTAGCGGCCTCGTCAAGCTTGTGGCTGATTTCTTCGGTCGGCTTTTTGAAGTCTGCGGTCAGATTACTGGCGGTCAATGCTTCATCAATCGCCGCATTGGCTTCGCGCAAGACAGCGGCATGCTTGTGGTATTCCTCCTCGACCTCGACAGGTATCCGCCGCCCTCGTTTGAGGTGAGCCTCGATACGTTGGTGGAATGCATCCAGGCCGTCGATCAGCGCCTGGCCGGCACGGCTGCTGGCACTCACGGAAGAATGGGCCTTGGGTTGGCGGGTCTTTGCCGTGCGCTGTTCTACCCAGACACCGGGTGACTCTTCCTGGAATGTGGCGATGACACCCGTCAGGGTGGTTCGTACTTCCACCTGGTCGGATTTTTGCCCCTTGATGCGTTTTTTTCGATTGCCGACTACCGTGCCTCTGGATTGGGTTTTGATGATCTGGCGCGTTGATGATCTCGCCTTCGAAGGCCCCGGTGTCGGTCCCAGCAGGTGCTTGAAGTGCAGCAACTCGGCCAGTTTTACATCCGTGCGCGCCCTGAACCCGTTTACCCGTTTACGCACATGCTGCAGTCGCTCAGTGTTGATCTGTTCGGGGTAGTCGATGAGCAGATCACCAAAGCGCTGATCGATGGCGGAAAACTGTTCGGCCACATTGCTCAGGACATCGATGCGTTCGCGCAGGTTGTCGAGGCTTTCATCCTCGGTCAGATTCAGCGTGCTCTGGATACTCAACGCGGCGTCTTCGACGAGACTGGCGAGTGCCTGATAGGCATTGGCCGCGTCCGCTGTCGTACCGGCCTTGATGCAAATCTCCTGGCCAAGACTGATCTGCAAAAGCTTGAGGTCGTTCAGATCATATTTCGGCAATGCCTTGCGATAGGTTGGAATAATTTTGACGGCATCTTTTCCCAACAACATCAGTTCGTCAAAACGGCTATTGGCCAACTCTGTTTTTTCAATGATGGCCTGGGTCTGGAGGGTCATTCTTTCAAAGGTCTGAACAAACGCCTGCGCGATGAATCCGGCTTCATCGGCAAGCATTGTCTGCATGGCCTTCAGGTCAGTCTGAAATACGGCGGAATGCAGGTCGAGCCATTCCTGCCCGAGAAACAGCTGCATTTGCAGGCGCTCAATCATGACGGTCCGGTAGTTCGGAATCGGCTCTTTCTGATTCAACGCCTTGATCTGTTCAATATTCGCGCCGTACGCCTTGAGCTGTGCGTCTAGCGTTGCCAGATAGTGCTCGCGTGCCGGTCCTCGTGCTTGCCCGTCCGCATCGTTGAAGGCCTTGTGGTCAGCATCACGCTGAATCTGCTTGGCTTTCATCGTTACGTCGAACGCACTGATTTCGGCAGTCAGTTGCCTGGCGTCCATTTTGCTCACGTCCTGAACGGCCTCAAGTGCGCTGTCGAGTCCGCCGCCTCGCAGGCGCAAGCGAAGGTCGACCACCCATTGGCCGTTGGCCGTGCGGGTCAGTTGCGGCCCGTTGCGTGGCGGTTGCTGGCGCGAGTCGATGATCTGCACCTCGGCGTGCTCATTGAGCATGACTTCGAACCAGCGCTGGCCTACGGGAGCGAACCACTGTTGTTGGCGGGGATAAAGATGCCTGTGCGTGCCCTCGGTGGCGGCATCGCCGATGCCTTTGGGTTTGGCGATCTGAAAACTGTCGAGCAGCGCTGCGAGTGCGACCGGGGATCGTTTCAGCGCCGTGAAGGGGTTGACCACCATCTCATGCGCAATGGGCAGTGCAGTGCTGGAGACGTCCGGCAACTGCAACGGTTTGCTGACGACGAGTTCGGTGGTGACGGTGGCGGTGGGTTCTTCCTGCGAGATCGACTCGCTGAATGGCTTGTCGCCGACCGCTGCGCGATGGGCGAGCACCATGCCCAAGGCCAGGAGAATGTCGGTGAGGGCTGTCCAGGCAAGCTTGCCGGATTGCTCATTGGCCTCGTCGCTGATCTCTTGCAGGTCGTCCATGATCTGCCAGATCCACGCTGCCGTGCCGACGCTGCGCCCGAGGAATGGCAACGCCGCGTTGAACAGCATCCAACCGCCGTGTTTGAGCGTTGCCCAGCGTGCTTCTGCATCAGAGACCGATTGCCGATCGGCCTGGGTGATGACAGCCTGCACGTTGCTGTTATGCAGGGTCGCCAGTACATCGTGTTCAATCGTTGCGGTCGCCAGCGCAACGGGGCCGGACATGTCGAGGGCGGTGAAGGGGTTCACCAGCAATTGCGGGATAGTCCAGACTGAAGGCAATCGGGCGGTGAAGACGAACTGGCTGTACTTGAAGCGCACATCGTCCGGCAACCAGGCCAGGACCGATTCGCGCAGCTCCTGTGAGTGCTGGATCTCGTAAAACAGGTTGGCGTGTGAGGGAAATTGCATCAGTGCCGTTTCGAACAGTGGTCGATAAAGCAGGCACGGCCCTTTGTCCGCCTCGCGCGGGCCGATGACGAACATGTTGTTGACGATGTCGGCCTGTGATCGACTGCGATGGGCCACGAACCCCAGCGGGCGAATGACGATTTCATCGCGATCGACATGACGCTCATCGCCGGTGTTTGCCAGCGCGGCAACCACATAGCGATAACCCTGCTCAGTGATGCCGGTCTTGCCCTGTATTTTGTGCTGTAACGCCAGCAGCGGCAGCTCGATGGGCAACTGGCTGGCATAAAGTGCTTGCACTGCCGACGCCTGCTCATTGTTGTCAATCAGCAGGTTTTGCAGGTACGCCGGGTAGGTCTGGCCGATATCGACGCTGCTGACCAGTTGTTGCAGGTAGCTTGCGGTCATCCACTCAGGCAACACGCCGCCATCCTTGTAACGTACGGTTTTGTTGCCGGCTGGCTGCCCCGCGAGGTTCTGCAGCGCGAGTTCAATGAGCGACAGCGTCTTGGTCTGCGTGTTACCCGGAAAGACAAATGTGCCCCAGACCACCAGGCTGGTGATGCTGATCTCGATGTCATCGATCCTCACCTCGCCGGCTTGCGGATGATCCTTGGCTATCTGTTGTTTCAGGGCATCACGGGTGAACGCTTGCAGGCTGATGACTTCGCTTTGAAATGATTTTCCCTTGTTCGTGTGCTGCACCATCGTCAGATCCAGCAGATGCCGGCTGTAACGGGTTTGATCGGCGGGAGAGGCGCTGTCGAGCCATTCTGGCAGCATCGGACGCAGGCGAGCGATATGAGGTTTGAGGCGCGGTGTCGGCTCTCGCGGATTGCCGACAGTCCCGGTGTGCGGATATAGCTCGCTGGAACTCGAACCCTGAAAATAATTGATCGCGCCCAGCGCCTCGGCTTCCAGGGCGACCAGTGTGCAGGCTTGATAGTCGAAGAAATGGCCCTGTGGTTCGACCAGTCGCCATTTCAACCCGGCACCGGAGGCACCTTGCCAATAACGACGCGGCAGGGCTTCGCCGAGTTTTTCCAGCGATTGAAAACTCTCGAAGCCCTGCAGCACCGAGTGGGTCATGATCAAGGTGCGCTTGTCATCGGTGCCGATCAGTACCGCGGTATCGAGCAGGGTCACATGCTTCTGCTCGTCACCCTCGCCACGGTCAAGATCAATCAGGCAGGCGCGGGTCTTGTATTTGTCGGTGGGCAGTCGCTGGTGTTTGTCCGGGTATTTATAAAGCGCTTCGGCCATGGCGCGCTGGTCGGCATCCCAGCCAGGGTTCGCGTCGACCTTCCACAAATTGCGCAGGGCCTGTGACATCTGCTGCCAGCGCGGCTGCCCTGGGTAGGTGAAATCATCCCAGTAATTGACCTGGTGTTCCTTGTAGGCGATGAACAGCAACGGTGCCAGCTCATTGAGCAGCTTACCGATCGCGCTGATTTTCACCGGCAGCTGGATGGCGGACGGCAGGTCGGGCTGCAAGGTCAGATAATGCTCACCGTCGAGATACGCCACAGTCGTGCCGGAGAGGCCCAGGCGTACCAGGGTGTCGGTCAGCGATTCGATCAGGTGGCGACCGGGGACGACCCGATCATCTTCAATGACCCAGGTCGGTCTTACGACCATGGCCAGCTGCGGGTCGAGATCGAGGTCGGGATACAGCGTCCTGAGCGCGGGGCGCAGCGTTTTCGACGCAACTTCTCGCAGTGAAGGGCCGGTCACCAGTTGAGTCACGACATCGACGGCGCTGGGCGAGGGGATTTCGGGCATGGGCAACTCCTGCTCTGATGGGCGCGCCCAAGGGCGGCGGTTCCGGGCAAGGTAGCGGCGAGCGGCGGCGCACGTGCGGTACATACATATTGCGGGCAAAAAAAGACCCGCCTGGGCGGGTCTGGTGTTTACGATTGCGACGGGAATCCGGTTATCGTTCGAAGCCTTCCAGTACGTTCACCGCGTTGATGCCGATTTCCTCCACAGCGTAACCGCCCTCCATGACGAACAATGTCGGTTTGCCGAGTGCAGCGATGCGCTTGCCCATCGCCAGGTAATCGGGGCTGTCGAGTTTGAACTGCGAAATCGGGTCATCCTTGAAGGTGTCGACGCCGAGCGATACGACAATGATGTCGGCGCCGTAGCGATCGATCTCATCGCAGGCCTGATCCAGCGCCGCACTCCACACGTCCCAGCCGGAGCCGGCGGCTAGCGGATAGTTGAAGTTGAAGCCTTCCCCAGCGCCTTCGCCACGCTCATCGTCGTAGCCGAGGAAAAACGGAAATTCTGCTTCCGGGTGGCCGTGGATCGAGGTGAACAGCACGTCGCTGCGCTCATAGAAAATCGACTGCGTACCGTTGCCGTGATGGTAATCGACGTCGAGGATCGCGACTTTCCTGTGGCCCTGATCGAGAAAGGCTTGTGCGGCGATGGCGGCGTTGTTGAGGTAGCAATAACCGCCCATCAAATCGCTGGCGGCGTGGTGTCCCGGTGGCCGGCACAAGGCGAAGGCCGCGCGCGCGCGCGCTGAATTTCCGCTTGTGCGGTCAGGGCCACTTGCGCCGCGCTGTACGCCGCTTGCCAGGTGCCGGCGGTGATCGGTGCGCCGCCATCGAAGCTGTAATAACCGAGCTGGCCGTGCAGGCTGGTCGGTTTGATTGCACGCAGAGTGCGCGCCGGCCAGGTGTAGGGCAGCAGATCGCCATCGGTATTGAATTCAGTCCAGCGCGCCCACGCGCCTTTGAAAAAGTCGAGGTAGTCACGGCTGTGGATGCGGGCGATCGGCTCCAGACCGAAATCCTTCGGCGCTTCGACCGAGCCGAGCTTCTGGTTTTTAACGCGCTGCAGCACATGGTCGGCGCGCGACGGCATCTCGAAGCACGGCTTCAGTTGGCCATCGATGAGTTCGCAGCGGCCATGGTGCAGGTGGTGATCGTCCGAGTAGATCGTCAGCATTTGTTGGTCTCCGCAGGGCTGATTCGGTTGCTCCCAGTGTTGCGGCGCAAGGTGAATCGGAGAACGGCAGGAAAGGCCAAAAGGGGATGGATATGGCCAAAAACACTGACCGAAATTCGCCCCCTCAGGCCCGGAATTGGCTCGGCGCCACGCCGCTCCAGCGCACGAAGGCATGACGAAAGCTCGCAGTCTCACTGAAGCCAAGGGTCTCGGCGATGCGGTAGATCGGCAACTGATCCTCACACAACATCTGCTTGGCTCGCTCGAAGCGCAGTTCATCGAGCAATTCCTGATAGCTGCAGCCCATGTCCTTGAGATGCCGGCGCAGAGTGCGTGGCGAGCACTTCATCTGTTGCGCCAGACCTTCCAGCCCCGGCGCGGCGTTCAGTTGGGCGCTGAGCAACTGGCGGATGCGCCCGAGCCACGCTTGGCGTCCGGTGAACTCAAGGTTCTGCTTGCGACAACGTTCGGCCATGGCTTGATGGGTGATGGCATCGGCCAGCGGCAGCGGTTGATCGAGCCAGTGACGGTCGAAGGCGAAGGCGTTGTCCTTGGCGGCGAAGTGCAGCGGGCTGTCGAAGTGCTCGGCATAACTGTCACGGTAATCCGGTGCGGCGTGTTCGAAGCGCGTGGCGAGCAAGGGCAGCGGATGCCCGAGCAGGTCATCACAAATGACTTTCAGCGACACCAGGCAGAACTCGGCATTGAACACCGCCATCGCCGGGCTCTCGCGATAATCGGCAGCGACGAACCAGACGCGTTCGCCATCGTCCTCCAGACTGAGTTCGAAAAGTGTTCCCAACAGCGCCGGATAACGAATCGCCAGACGCAAAGCGTCACCGAAGGTGGCACAGGTCAGCAAGGCATAGCCAAGGATGCCGTAGCAGGAAACGTGCATGCGCCGGCCCAGCTCTAGGCCGATGTCGTGCTTAAGCGCGACCGCATTGGCGCAGACCTGCATCTCCTGATTGGTGGTGATGCGCGTGTCGGCCCGGCTGAGATCCGCCGCACTGATGCCGCTGCCGGCCAGCAACGCTTCGCTCGACAGGCCTTCGGCTTTGAAGGTGTTGAGGATTAGCGAGACGGCGTTGAGGGTGGTGAGGTGGGAGTGGAGCATAAGATCTTCCAGCCTGAGGATGGCTGGAATGCAGCAAGTTGCATGCCGCAGCAGCCCCTCACCCCAACCCTCTCCCAAAGGTAGAGGGGGCCGATTGGGGGATATTGGCGAGATCCATCGACGTGAGACATCTCTGCCGAATCCACGATCGACACGGTTTATCAGGTCGACGGACAGCGAAAAACAACTCGGTCAGTTCCCTCTCCCTCCGGGAGAGGGCTAGGGTGAGGGCCGATCCAGAGTTATGCTCAGAGCAGCTCACCACACAGATCCAGTTCGATCAGTCGGCGCACTTCTTGAGTTTCAAGCCCAGCACCGAGCAGGCCATGCAACTTGCCGAACGCCGCCTCACGAGTCATGCCACCACCGGACAACACGCCTACACCGCGCAATCGACTGCCAGCCTCGTAAACATCCAGCTCAACGCCGCCTTCATGGCATTGCGTCACGGCAACCACCACCACACCGTTATCCCGCGCACGGCCAAGGCTTGCCAGAAACTCAGGGTTGTCGCTCGGCCCTGTACCGCTGCCGTAGCACTCCAGCACCAGACCCTGAATGCCGCTGTCGAGCAGACCATCGAGGACTTCGGCGCTGATGCCGGGGAACAGTGGCAGCACGGCAACCTTGGCCAGTTGCTTCGGCTGGTTGTAGTTCAACGACGCTGGAATCGAAGGCGCTTTCACGCCGCCGCCCTGACGCTCAAGTCGTTTGAACGGATGACGGCCGAAGCTGCGCACCTTCGCGCAACGGGTTGGCGCCAGTAACTCACCGTGGAAGTACAGATGCACACCGGGCGCCAGGCCTTGGCCGAGGGCGATCAGTGCGCCACCGAGGTTTTCCCAGGCATCGCTGTCGGTAACACCGGCCGGCAGCATGGAGCCGGTGAAACACACGCGAGCATTCAGCCCCAGTAACTGGAAGCTCATCGCCGCCGCACTGTAAGCCAGGGTGTCGGTGCCGTGCAGGATCAGTACGCTGTCGCAGCCTTGCACATCCACGGCATCGACCACCGCTTCACGCAGTTGCTGCCAATAGGCCGGGGTCATGTTGGCGCTGTCGATCAGCGGCGACATTTCCCGGAAACGCCACTGCGGCACAACGAGCTCAGGCTGACTGTGCAGGTAGTCGCGCATCCGCGCTTCGAAACCGGATGCCGGGGCCAGACCGTTGGCGCTGGCCTGCATGCCGATGGTGCCACCGGTGTAGAGCACCATGACGTGTTGGGCGGCTGGGTAGGAATTGGCAATCATCTGAGGGTCTCCACAAGAGATGACATTGTAGGAGTGAGCCTGCTCGCGATAGCGGTTCATCATTCAACATTGGTGTTGGCTGAAAGACAGCTATCGCGAGCAGGCTCGCTCCTACAAGTTATTGCATCACAATAACTGACGAGCGCAGGGGATGCGCCCGTCATTCACCTGTCAGCGTTGCGCTGCAGGCACGCCTTGCGGCTCGGCTTCGGTCTTGCCGGCAGCGGCAGACGGGTTGGTCGGCCAGGCCTGCAGGTCGAGATCCAGATCGGTAAATTTGCTGGAGTCGAAAACGGGCTGTTTAACGCCGGCGCGGCGCTGCTCGTCGTAGTCGCGCATTACACGCATGCCGACCTTGAACAGCATGGCCAGGGCCATCAGGTTGACGAAGGCCAGGCAGGTCATGGTGATGTCAGCGAAGGCGAACACGGTCGACAGGTCCTGCATCGAACCCCATACCACCAGCGCCAGCACCAGGCCGCGGAAAATCATCAGCGCGGCGCGGTTGCGGGTGAGGAACTGCAGGCTGTTTTCGCCCAGGTAGTAGTTGTAGAGGATGCAAGTGAAGACGAACAGCGACAGCGCGACGCTGACGAACATGCGACCCCAGTCACCGACCACAGCGGCCAGCGAGTTCTGGGTCAGGACGATGCCGTCACCTTCGAAGCCCGGGGTGTAGAAGCCCGACAGCAGAATCAGCAGCGCGGTGCAGGTGCAAATCACGAAGGTGTCGAGGAACACGCTGAAGGCCTGAACCACGCCCTGGGCACCCGGGTGCTTCACGGCAGCCACGGCGGCGACGTTCGGCGCACTGCCCAGGCCTGCTTCGTTGGCGAACACGCCACGCTTCACGCCCATGACAATGGCGCTGCCGAGCAGGCCACCAAAGGCCGGGTCGAGGCCGAAGGCGCTCTTGAAGATGGTTTCCAGCATGGCTGGTACGTGTTCGATCTGAGTACCGATCACGTACAGGGTCACGCCGATATAGGCGAGGGTCTTGATCGGTACCAGCAGGTCGGACACCGAGGCGATGCGCTTGATGCCGCCGATGAAGGTGATGGCCAGCAACACTGCCAGGACGATACCGGTGTGTTGTGGGTTGAATTCAAAGGCGTTCTGCAGCGAGTGAGTCACGGTGTAGGACTGCAGGCCAATGAAGGCAAAGCCGTAGGTGACCAGCAGCAGGACCGAGAACACCACCGCCATGCCTTTGAGTTTCAGGCCGTGCTGGATGTAGTAAGCCGGACCGCCACGGTACAGGCCGTCGCCATCGGCGCGCTTGTAGACTTGGGCCAGGGTGCATTCGAAGAAGCTGCTGGACATGCCGACCAGTGCGGTCACCCACATCCAGAAGACCGCACCTGGACCACCCAGGGTCACGGCGATGCCGACACCGGCGATGTTGCCTGCACCGACACGGCCGGCAAGGCTGAGCATCAGGGCCTGGAACGAGCTGAGTTGCCCGGTGCTGCCTTTGAGGCTGTCGCGGAACACCGCGAACATGTGGAAGAAGTGCCGCAATTGAACGAAACGCGAGCGAATCGTGAAGTAGCTACCGAGCCCGACAATGAGCACGATCAGTACTTTCCCTGAGAGGAAGTCGTTGATGACTTCGAGCATGGATTTTTCCTCGCTGTTTTTTGTGTGAGCAAATGCTGGATGGTAGAAATATCGTGTTACACCGGTGTGCGCACGGCACGACAGGTGAGGCGATGGTTTCGTCCCGGATCCATTTCGCGGGTTTGTTATTAGTTCGGGTTTCGCATGGGTTGTGGCCTCGTTACCGACGACCGCTCACGCGAAGAGGGGCGGCACTATACCGATCAGTGCGGCGCCCGTCTGCACGGTTGTGGTGCAAGCGACGAAACGAAGCTGTGAAACACCCGGCGTTACCGGCGCCGGGCTTGTGCGGGAACTGCTTTTTTGTGGGAGCGGACTCCCCCATTGTTCAGTCCCCAGACATACGGGTCTCAGGGTCAGAAAGTTAAAAAAAAGGGCTTGGGGACAAATCCCCAAGCCCTCAAAAGGTGAGAGGTGTCTAGTCCCTCGACCTGGTGAGCGGTGCTACAAACTACGCGTCGGCTCAGGCTTTAAGCGGAACCAGACGCGGAGCAATCATGTTTTCCGGGCGCAGAATGTCGGCGAGCATGGCTTCGTCGAGCAGACCTTCTTCGCGCACCAGTTCCAGTACGCCGCGGCCGCTTTCAAGGGCGAGGCCGGCAATACGGGTGGCGTTTTTGTAGCCGATGTACGGGTTCAGTGCGGTGACCAGACCGATCGAGTGCTCGACCAGTTCGCGGCAGCGCGCTTCGTTGGCGGTGATGCCGACGATGCAGTGCTCGCGCAGCATGTCCATGGCGCGTTGCAGCAGGCGGATCGAGTCGAAGATCTTGAAGGCGATCAGCGGCTCCATCACGTTCAACTGCAGTTGGCCGCCTTCGGCTGCCATGGTCAGCGCCAGGTCGTTACCGATGACCTGGAACGCCACCTGATTCACGGCTTCCGGGATCACCGGGTTGACCTTGCCGGGCATGATCGAGCTGCCTGGCTGACGCGCTGGCAGGTTGATTTCGTTGATGCCGGTGCGTGGGCCGCTGGACAGCAGGCGCAGGTCGTTGCAGATCTTCGACAGTTTGACTGCGGTGCGCTTGAGCATGCCGGAGAACAGCACGAAGGCGCCCATGTCGGAAGTCGCTTCGATCAGGTCGGCCGCCGGCACTACCGGTTGACCGCTGATCAGGGCCAGACGCTGTACAGCCAGCGCTTGATAACGCGGGTCGGCGTTGATGCCGGTACCGATCGCGGTGCCGCCCAGGTTCACTTCAGTCAGCAGTTCCGGGGCCAGCGACTTCAGACGCGCCAGGTCTTCGCCCATGGTGGTGGCGAACGCGCGGAATTCCTGGCCGAGGGTCATCGGCACGGCATCTTGCAGCTGGGTACGGCCCATTTTCAGGACGTGATCGAATTCTTTGCCCTTGGCCGCGAACGCCTGAATCAGGCTGTCGAGGCTGGCCAGCAGGGTGTCGTGACCGAGCAGCAGACCCAGGCGGATCGCCGTTGGGTAGGCGTCGTTGGTCGACTGCGCCATGTTGACGTCGTCGTTCGGGTGCAGGTACTGGTACTCGCCTTTCTGGTGACCCATTGCTTCCAGAGCAATGTTGGCGATCACTTCGTTGGCGTTCATGTTGGTGGAAGTACCGGCGCCACCTTGAATCATGTCGACCACGAACTCTTCGTGGAAATCACCGCGGATCAATCGGGCACAGGCTTCGCTGATGGCAGCGTGCTTGGCTTCGCTCAGGTGACCCAACTCGCGGTTGGCGTCAGCGGCGGCCTGTTTGACCATCGCCAGGCCGACAACCAGTTTCGGGTAATGCGAAATCGGAACGCCGGAGAGACGGAAGTTGTTCACCGCTCGCAGGGTCTGGATGCCGTAATACGCTTGAGCCGGTACTTCGAGGGCGCCAAGCAGGTCGTTTTCTGTGCGGAAAGATGCAGCGGAGGACATGATAGAAATCATCTCGATATGGACCCGGTCTGTGCCGGAACGCTGCGAATGCTAGGCTTGTGGGAAATTTTGGGCCAATGCTGTTCAGCACTGCCCTATGCACATTCGGCATAATGCCCGTGTGACGCCGCGTGCGCGGCAGACGTGTGACCTGTTTTGGTGCGTGTCCTGGAGGACGTGATGAATCTGGAAAGCAAATGGCTCGAGGACTTCAGTGCTCTGGCCGCCACCCGCAGCTTTTCGCAGGCGGCCGAACGGCGCTTCGTGACCCAGCCGGCGTTCAGCCGACGGATTCGCAGTCTGGAGGCTGCGCTGGGGCTGACTCTGGTCAATCGCTCGCGCACGCCGATCGAACTGACGGCAGCGGGGCAGTTGTTTCTGGTGACCGCGCGCACGGTGGTTGAACAGCTCGGTGAAGTGCTACGCCATCTGCATCATCTGGAAGGCGGGCAGGGCGAAGTGATGCAGGTCGCTGCCGCTCACTCCTTGGCGCTGGGTTTCTTCCCGCGCTGGATCGCGCAGTTGCGTAATGAAGGGTTGAACATCGCCACCCGATTGGTTGCAACCAACGTCGGCGATGCGGTGCATGCGTTGCGCGAAGGTGGCTGTGATTTGATGCTGGCGTTCTACGATCCGGATGCGGCAATGCAGATGGACCCGGAGATTTTCCCTTCATTGCATTTGGGCCAGACGGAAATGCTCCCTGTGTGTGCGGCGGATGCCGAGGGCAAGCCCCTGTTCGATCTCGAAGGTGATGCGAGCGTGCCGTTGCTGGCGTATAGCGCCGGTGCGTTTCTCGGGCGTTCGGTGAATGGTTTGCTGCGTCAGCGTCAGCTGCGTTTCACCACTATTTACGAAACGGCGATGGCTGACAGTCTGAAAAGCATGGCACTGGAAGGCCTGGGTATCGCCTGGGTACCGCAATTGAGCGTGCGTGCTGAGCTGGCTCGTGGCGAGCTGGTGGTCTGCGGCGGCCCGCAATGGCATGTGCCGCTAGAAATTCGCCTCTACCGCTGCGCCTTGGTACGCAAAGCCAACGTACGCCTGCTGTGGCGCAAGCTCGAGGGTGGCGCTGCCCAAGCTTCCTGAGCCTACGCGGCCCCCTTGTAGGAGTGAGCCTGCTCGCGATAGCGTCTGCACATTCAACGATGATGTGACTGATACACCGCCATCGCGAGCAGGCTCACTCCTACAGGGGATTTGCGGTGTTCTGTCGCTGACCTTCAAGTCAATAAAACCGGGCATTTGCGGCAGATGACAGATGGTCGTGCGGGGGGCTGTTTATTGCTTTCTTTGCGGTATACTGCGCGGCCTTCGGCCGGCACGTCCGGCCATTTTTCGTACAATCAAGCCACGCAACCTGCGTGGCTTGTTGTTTTATGACGCGCCTGCGGGCGCTCCAGAGAGAAGAGGCGCGACGATGAGTGCACTGGTTGGCGTGATCATGGGCTCCAAGTCCGATTGGTCCACCCTTAGCCACACCGCCGATATGCTGGAAAAGCTCGGCATCCCGTACGAGGTCAAAGTGGTCTCTGCCCACCGCACCCCGGATCTGCTGTTCCAGTACGCCGAAGAGGCTGAAGGTCGTGGCATCGAGGTGATCATCGCCGGAGCCGGTGGCGCGGCCCACCTGCCAGGCATGTGTGCGGCCAAGACCCACCTGCCGGTGCTGGGTGTGCCGGTGCAGTCGGCCATGCTCTCTGGCGTCGACTCGCTGCTGTCGATCGTGCAGATGCCAGCGGGCGTTCCGGTCGCCACCCCGGCCATCGGCAAGGCCGGCGCGATCAACGCTGCCCTGCTCTCGGCGAGCATCCTCGGCGCCAAGCATCCGCAGTTCCACGCGGTACTGAAAACCTTCCGTGCCGAGCAGACAGACAGCGTCCTGGACAATCCAGACCCACGTATTGCCTGAGGTTGTTGAGATGAAGATCGGTGTAATCGGTGGCGGCCAGTTGGGTCGCATGTTGGCTCTGGCGGGTACGCCGCTGGGCATGAACTTCGCTTTTCTCGACCCTGCGCCGGACGCTTGCGCCGCTGCGCTGGGCGAACACCTGCGGGCCGATTACGGCGATCAGGATCATCTGCGCCAACTCGCCGATGAAGTCGATCTGGTGACCTTCGAGTTCGAAAGCGTCCCGGCCGAAACCGTGGCATTCCTGTCGCAATTCGTTCCGGTCTACCCGAGCGCCGAAGCCCTGCGCATCGCGCGCGACCGCTGGTTCGAAAAGAGCATGTTCAAGGACCTGGGCATCCCGACTCCGGCTTTCGCTGACATTCAGTCGCAAGCCGATCTGGACGCTGCGGTGGCTTCGATCGGTCTGCCGGCCGTGCTGAAAACCCGCACCCTGGGTTATGACGGCAAGGGCCAGAAAGTCCTGCGCAAGCCGGAAGACGTGGTCGGCACTTTCGCCGAGCTGGGCAGCGTTGCCTGCCTGCTGGAAGGCTTTGTGCCGTTCACCGGTGAAGTCTCGCTGATCGCCGTGCGTGCCCGCGATGGTGAAACGAAGTTTTATCCGCTGGTGCACAACACCCACGACAGCGGCATCCTCAAGCTGTCGGTGGCCAGTACCGATCACCCGTTGCAGGCGCTGGCCGAAGACTACTCGAGCCGCGTGCTCAAGCAACTCGACTACGTCGGCGTCATGGCGTTCGAGTTCTTTGAAGTCGACGGTGGCCTCAAGGCCAACGAAATCGCCCCGCGCGTGCACAACTCCGGGCACTGGACCACCGAAGGCGCCGAGTGCAGCCAGTTCGAAAACCATCTGCGCGCCGTTGCCGGCCTGCCGCTGGGCTCGACGGCCAAAGTCGGCGAGAGCGCGATGCTTAACTTCATCGGTGTTGTACCGCCGGTTGAGAAAGTCATCGCTATCGAAGACTGCCATCTGCATCACTACGGCAAGGCCTTCAAGGCCGGGCGCAAGGTCGGTCACGCCAACCTGCGCTGCGCCGACATGGCCACGCTACAGGCGCAGATCGTCAAGGTCGAAGCGCTGATCGCTGAGTAACGACAGTTTCATGTGCCAGCGGCGGAACCATTCAGGTGCCGCCGTTCTCTGATGGCAGGATGCTAAAGTCTGACTAGGCTTCGCATATCTACTATTCAGAGGGAAATGCCATGGGAATTATCGGAACCATCTTTATCGGCTTGATCGTCGGCCTGCTGGCGCGGTTCCTGAAACCGGGCGATGACAGCATGGGCTGGATCATGACCATCCTGCTCGGTATCGGCGGTTCGCTGGCAGCCACCTACGGCGGCCAGGCCTTGGGCATCTATCAGGCAGGTCAGGGCGCAGGCTTCATCGGCGCACTGGTCGGCGCGATCGTGTTGCTGGTGATCTACGGCCTGATCAAAAAGAACTGATCCAAAGCGACAAAGCCCTCTCTGCCAAAGTGGCCGGGAGGGCTAGAATGCTCGGCGATTTACTGTTCTTTCCTTTCTATACCGAGCACCTTCATGCGCCGTCTTTTGTTGACTCTCCTTTTCCTGGGTAGCGGTTTGGCCCACGCCGGCGAACTGCCGGAAACCGACTGGCTCGAACTGATGCCCAAGTCGGACCAAAAGGCCCTCGAGGCCATGCCAGAAATCGACCACAACTCCCCGGAAGCCACCGGCACCTTCACCGAGAAGGGCGGGATGAAGCAGGCCAAAGGTCTGCCGGCAGTGATGTATTCGACCAAAACCGTGGCGTCGATGAACGACAAGCACATCCGCATCGGTGGTTATCCGGTGCCGCTGGAATCCGACGCCAAGGGTCGCAGCACGCTGTTCTTCCTCGTGCCGTACCCGGGCGCGTGCATCCATGTGCCGCCACCGCCACCGAATCAACTGGTGCTGGTGCGTTATCCGAAAGGCTTGAAGCTGGACGATATCTACACGCCGCTGTGGGTGACCGGCACGCTGAAGGTCGAGAAGGTCAGCAATGATCTTGCCGATGCGGCGTATGCGCTGGAAGCGGACAAGGTGCGGGTTGTGCAGGAATCTGATCTGTAGGACCTATACAAAACAATTGTGGGAGCGAGACTGCTCGCGAAAGCGGTGTGTCAGACATTTGAATGTTGACTGATACAACGCCTTCGCGAGCAAGCTCGCTCCCACATTTCGTATTGCGGCGCGTCTTAAAGCGGTTGGCTGCCGACGCTAACACCCATGGTATGGCTCGCACCCGGTGCCAGCGTAACCACGTCATCCATCACATTCGCCGTCTCGATGCACAGCATGCGCTGCCAGCCATCGTTATCCATGTCGGCCAGCGCGGCGGCACGGTCGATCCACGGGTTCCAGATCACCGCCGTGCGCGAACCGGTAGCCGTCAGCACAATGCGTCGTTCCCACGTTGGATCGACAATGCTCAGCTGTGGCGGAGCATCGAGGTAGATGCGGTCGGTCTCTCCGGCAAAATGCAGAGCACCTTGCTGACTGGTGGTTTTCCAGTCATCCAGCGTCTCGATGTAATTCAAACCATCCACGCCATCGACATGCACATTGCGCACGTCACTGACCGCGAAGTAAGTGTGCAGCGCCTGGCTCAGGCTGACGCTGTCACTGCCACGGTTATGGCTGGTCAGGCTGAAACTCAGTTGCTCGGACAAATGCAGGGTCAGGGTCAGATCGACCTGATGTGGCCAGCCCGGCAGGCCACCTTCGGGGTAGGGCAGCTTGAATTCGACCTTGACGCCGTCAGCCTCCGATTCGATGCCGCCCAGCTCCCAATCCATCGCCCGCACCAGACCGTGCGCGGGTGCCGGTTGCTCACCGGTAAACATGGCCTGCACGCTCTGCGGGTTACGCTCGAACTTGCCGAACCACGGCCAGCACACCGGTACACCGGCGCGGATGCTTTTGCCGGTCTTGAACTCGGCCTTGTCGTTGAGCCAGATGATCGGCGGCTGGCCATCGATCTGATAACTGAGGATGTGCGCGCCTTGCTGGGCCACCAGCACTTCGGCCTGACCGTGGCGGATACGCCAGCAGTTCAGTTCATCCAGTTTCACTGCTTCAACGTTGGGCGTGTTCATGGGACAGCTCTCGATCAGTAACAAGGACAACTATCGACCGTAAAACGGCGACGATGTTTAACGCGCGCGTGGTGGAACCGAGCGAGTGCGACCGCTGCCGTCGATGGCGACGAAGACGAAGACCGCTTCGGTGACTTTACGCCACTCGCTGGACAACGGGTCGTCGCTCCACACTTCGACCATCATCTGGATCGAGCTGCGGCCGATTTCCAGGGTCTGGGTATAAAAGGACAATTGCGCGCCGACAGCCACAGGCACGAGGAACGCCATGCGGTCGATGGCGACGGTGGCGACGCGTCCGCCAGCGACACGGCTGGCCATTGCGGTGCCGGCCAAATCCATCTGTGCCACCAGCCAGCCGCCGAAAATATCGCCAAAGCCGTTGGTTTCGCGTGGGAGTGCGGTGATTTGCAGGGCCAGGTCGCCTTGCGGGATCGGATCTTCTTGTTCGAGCTCTATCATGCCGGGGGTGCCTCTGACCCGTGACTCTTCGTTGGTATTGCTGGTGGTAGCCGTCTTCGGGAAAAACGATTCAGCACCGAACATACTACGTTCGTCACGTTTTCCATCAGGCGCCTAAGGAGAAACTCTGCGAAACCGGCTAATCCCGAGCAAAGGCCGGGCCAACGACGTTTTCGCACAGCAACCCCCTACAAACCGGAGCAGGTTGCGAGTATATCGGTCGGTAGACTCCGCGACGACCATCCGGTTCTCATTTCGACCGTCAAATACGCACCTCTATGTGCTTTTTCGAACAATTTGCTATGGTGCCGAACCTGCCCAAGCCACCGCCAGCGTTGTTGTGGCGGCAGATCCGACTATAAGAGAAGCCCTTGCCATGACCACAGCGCCTTCGAGCCTCGCGCAGCCCGAGCAACCCGCACGACCGTTGACCCGCAATGACTACAAGACTCTGTCGCTGTCCGCCCTCGGTGGCGCGCTGGAGTTCTACGATTTCATCATCTTCGTTTTCTTTGCCACCGTGGTCGGCAAGCTGTTCTTCCCCGCCGACATGCCCGAGTGGCTGCGCCTGATGCAGACCTTCGGCATTTTCGCCGCCGGCTATCTGGCGCGACCGCTGGGCGGCATCGTCATGGCACACTTCGGCGACCTGCTGGGGCGCAAGAAGATGTTCACCCTGAGCATTTTCATGATGGCCGTGCCGACCCTGATCATGGGTCTGCTGCCAACCTACGCGCAGATCGGCCTGTGGGCGCCGATCCTTCTTCTATTGATGCGGGTCATTCAGGGCGCGGCGATTGGTGGCGAAGTACCGGGCGCGTGGGTCTTCGTTTCCGAACACGTACCGCAAAAGCACATGGGTTACGCCTGCGGCACCCTCACCAGCGGCCTGACCGCCGGCATTTTGCTCGGCTCGCTGGTCGCCACCGCGATCAACAGCATTTATACGCTGGCGGAAGTATCCGATTACGCCTGGCGTATTCCATTCCTGCTGGGCGGTGTGTTCGGCCTGTTCTCGGTTTACTTGCGCCGCTGGCTGCACGAAACCCCGGTATTCGCCGAGCTGCAACTGCGTAAAGCCTTGGCTGAAGAAGTGCCTCTGCGCGCAGTGCTGCGTGATCATCGCGGGGCGATTGCGATCTCGATGCTGCTGACCTGGTTGCTGTCGGCCGGGATCGTTGTGGTGATCCTGATGACCCCGACCGTGCTGCAAACGGTCTATCACTTCTCGCCGACCGAGTCGTTGCAATCGAACAGTCTGGCGATTGTGTTCCTGAGCATCGGCTGCATCATTTCCGGCGCACTGGCGGATCGCTTTGGGGCCGGCCGGGTATTCGTCTTCGGTTGCCTGGGTTTGCTGATCAGCTCATGGACCTTCTATCACAGCCTCGCCGATCACCCGAACTGGCTGTTCCCGCTGTATGCGCTGACCGGTTTTCTGGTTGGCACCATTGGTGCGGTGCCGTACGTGATGGTCAAGGCGTTCCCGCCGGTGGTGCGCTTTAGTGGATTGTCGTTCTCGTACAACGTGGCTTACGCGATCTTCGGCGGGTTGACGCCGATGGTGGTCAGCCTGCTGCTGAAAGAAAGCGCGATGGGGCCTGCCTACTATGTGGCGGTGCTGTGCGCGATGGGGATTCTGGTCGGGGCCTGGCTCTGGAAGAAAGGGCGTTGATCCAAGTTCAGCTATCTAGGGCTCTCGCCAGCGCAAGAGCCTTGTTTCACACTCGCTTGTTGGGAGTCGAGCTCCATGCTCAAGCATGTGAGCTAAGGCGACCGCAGCATGCGGCTCTTCGATTACTTGGTGTTCAACCATTAAGTCTAATAGCCACAAAGCGCCGTGTACCTAGAGCCCGTCTCGTTGTGCCTGGCGCCTCAACCTACCATCTCCAGTTAGTAAAGGGCGGCGTGTTTCCTGTGCCAGAAGGTAACAGGAAACATCAGCCAGCGAGCTGTTGTTGTGCTCGACTCGCAAGCCGTATAAACGCATTACACTGGCTTCATCAAGCGACTCGATAATCAGACCTTGGTCGAGCAATTCGTCGTGGGGGAAGTCTTCAAGTTCCTGCATCACGAAGTCAGTGCAGCACAAAGTGAAAGGCAATCTAAACATCTGCTCCAGTAATCCGGCATTTCTGAAATCGATCCAGATATTCGTATCACTGATGTAGATAAGACTCATGCACTCTCCAGTGAGCCCAAGAAACTCGGGTCCAAGGTTTTTACTGGCCTTCGCAAGAGTTCGGCAGCCCGAGATTTGGTGATCAGCCCCTCCGCCAGCGCCCAAAATGCTAATGACTCAAACCTTTGCGGCGGTTTGCACGGCATCGGTTCAGGTTCTGACTTTCGCCAACCTTTGGCACTGAATTGGATAGTGAGGGATTTATAACCACCTTCGCTGAGTAGCTTCAGATCCTTCAGTCGCCTCAGGGCTGCGTGCATCGATATACCGTATTGCCGCTTCGCAATCAGTAGTTCCTGTGGATGAACCCTAGTGCGAGGATGGCTGCCGAAATCGCTAGTAACGCTTTTGGCGGGATACAGAAATGCCCCCGCGAAACGGTGGCAGCAGTTCTCTTTATCCTTTTCAGGCATCTCCTCTGGTAATGCCATGACCCAATGACCGAGCTCATGGGCGGCAGTAAACCTGATTCGTTCGCCTGGGCGATCAGCATTCAACGCAATTAGGACATGCTCGCCGTCGCCGGTGGTAGCGCAGGCGCCATCGAAATCGTCTGGGCCATTGAGCATTGCAACCTTGATGCTGTGCTCTTCTAGCTGTTCGGTGAGGTTGGCAATGGGGTCAGTGCCGATTCCCCAGAATTGGCGAAGCTCCTCAGCTGCTAGCTCGGCTTCTTCAAGAGAGGAAACTGCAATCATTTGCGCGGGAGTGACAGGAGTGTGGATGTCTGCGGGATCGAAACATTCCTCTAGGGCGATGTATCGCTCGAGGTGCTCTCGAATTTTTTCTTCTACTTGGGCTTGGCGATATTTAGGCATCCTGGCCAGCTTACGAAATTCCAGAGGCGCCAACGGGACCGCTTCTGCACGGAAAAAGTACTCAGGATTGACCTGCAGTGCTTTAGCTAATTGCAGCAGGCGAGTGGAGTTAGGGGTGCTCAACCCCTTCTCATATTTGCTCAATGCTTGTTTGGTTATGTCGCCGAGCTGGATGGCCAGAGCATCAAGGGTTAGTCCTCGTTGCAGGCGTGCGCGGCGAATTCGGTCGTTTATCATGGTGTCCTCTCGTGGTTGACAAGACTATCTTCTGCTAGTGATTTGTCAACCTGACGAGAGTTTCCTTTTTTTAAGACGAGGCCCATGCTGGCCTTTCATCCAATTGTCATATTTCAGCCATAGAGTGTTCACACGGCCTGCTGATACTTGGCCCCGACTTAACACACCCTATCTGCTAGGAGTAAGGCATGAAACTGAAGCGTTTGATGGCGGCAATGACTTTTGTCGCTGCTGGCGTTGCGACTGCCAACGCGTTCGCCGCTGTTGACCCTGCTATCCCGAGCTACACCAAGACCACTGGTGTGTCGGGCAACCTGTCCAGCGTCGGTTCCGATACCCTGGCCAACCTCATGACCCTCTGGGCTGAGAACTACAAAAAAGAATACCCGAACGTAAACATCCAGATTCAGGCCGCTGGCTCCGCCACTGCGCCACCTGCGCTGACTGAAGGCACCTCCAACCTGGGCCCGATGAGCCGCAAGATGAAGGACACAGAACTGGCGGCCTTCGAGCAGAAGTATGGCTACAAGCCAACCGCTATTCCGGTTGCCGTGGATGCCCTGGCAGTGTTCGTGCACAAGGACAACCCGATCCAGCACCTGACCATGGAACAGGTTGACGCGATCTTCTCGTCCACCCGCCTGTGCGGCGCCAAAACCGACGTGAAAACCTGGGGCGACCTGGGCGTGACCGGCGACCTGGCCAACAAGCCAGTGCAACTGTTCGGCCGTAACTCGGTATCCGGCACCTACGGCTACTTCAAAGAAGAAGCCCTGTGCAAAGGCGACTACAAACCAAACGTCAACGAACAACCAGGTTCGGCGTCGGTTGTGCAGTCGATCAGCTCCTCGCTGAACGGCATCGGTTACTCGGGCATCGGCTACAAGACCGCTAGCGTGAAGACCGTTGCTCTGTCGAAGAAGGGCAGCACCGAGTTCATCGAAGACAGCGAAGAAAACGCCCTGAACGGCAAGTACCCGCTGTCGCGTTTCCTCTACGTGTACGTCAACAAAGCCCCGAACAAGCCTTTGGCTCCGCTGGAAGCTGAGTTCGTGAAACTGGTGCTGTCGAAGCAGGGCCAGGAAGTGGTAGTGAAAGACGGCTACATCCCACTGCCAGCCAAGGTTGCTGCAAAAGCACTGGCTGACCTGGGTCTGCAGGAAGGCGGCGCTGAAGTCGCAAAAAAGTAACAAATTGAGTCCAGAGTGAACCCCACCGGACTCATGTAAAAGGCCGGATCTGCGCGCAGACCGGCCTTTTACACACCTCAAATTTTTGATCCCCTGCCAGTCCCGCTGGCGGTGGATTTGCTGCGTCACTGCATTGTCATCTTTCTGTCATACAGGATCGCTAGGGTGAGCGCATGAATGATCTGGCCAATTCCCACATGACTACTAATCCTCCCAAGCGCATTGATTTCAATACGCCTGAGCTGCAACGCAAGCGCCGCATTCGCGCGCTCAAGGATCGCTTCACCCGCTGGTACGTCCTCGTTGGCGGTCTCGCGGTGCTGGCAGCCATCACCCTGATCTTCTTCTTCCTCGCCTACGTGGTGGCGCCGCTGTTCCAGGGTGCCGACCTGACTGCGAAAGACTCGATCACCCCAGCCTGGATGCAGGACGCCGGCAAGCCGCTGATGATTTCGCTCGAAGAGCAGAATCAGGTGGCCATGCGCGTTTCCGACAAGGGCCAGGCATTGTTTTTTGACATCGACAGTGGCGCTGAACTGAAGCGCGTCGATCTGCCAGTGCCAGCCGGCGCAACCGTGACTTCTATTGGTGAAGATCAGCCGGGCCATCCGCTGGTGGCCGTGGGTCTGTCCAACGGTCAGGCGCTGGTGTTCCGTCACACCTATAAAGTCAGCTACCCCGATGGCAAGAAAACCATCAGCCCGGCCATCGAGTATCCGTACGGCGAGACGCCGATCGCGCTGAACGAAGCCGGCGGCGCGCTGGAGCATGTCAGCCTGAACGCCACCGACACGACGTTGATGCTGGTCGGTTCGACCGGTTCGCAACTCAACGTGCTGTCGCTGACCAGCGAAGAAAACATGATGACTGGCGAAGTCACCAACGAGCAGAAGCGTATCGATCTGCCGCAAATGACTGAGCCGGTGAAAAACATCTTCGTCGACCCGCGCCAGCAGTGGCTGTACGTGGTCAACGGTCGCGCTCAGGCCGATGTGTTCAGCCTGCGCGACAAGAGCCTCAACGGTCGCTACAAACTGCTGGAAAACGCTGACGCCGAAGTCACTGCGACCACGCAACTGGTCGGTGGTATCTCGCTGATCGTCGGCGACTCCAAGGGTGGTCTGGCCCAGTGGTTCATGGCCCGTGACACCGATGGTGAGCTGCGCCTGAAGCAGATTCGAACTTTCCAGATGGGCACCACGCCGATCGTTGAAATCACTGCCGAAGAGCGTCGCAAGGGCTTCCTTGCTCTGGATGCTAGCGGCAAGCTTGGCGTGTTCCACAGCACCGCGCATCGCACCTTGCTGGTCGATCAAGTGGTAGAAGGTCAAGGCCTGTTCGGTCTGTCGCCGCGTGCCAACCGCGTGATCGTCGAAGCCGGCGGCAAGCTGCAACCATTACTGCTCGACAACCCGCACCCGGAAGTTTCCTGGAGCGCGCTGTGGAGCAAGGTCTGGTACGAGAACTACGACGAGCCTAAATACGTCTGGCAATCGACCGCGGCCAACACCGATTTCGAACCGAAACTGAGTCTGTCGCCACTGACCTTCGGCACTCTGAAAGCTGCGTTCTACGCCATGCTGCTCGCTGCTCCACTGGCCGTTGCCGCTGCGATCTACACCGCGTACTTCATGGCCCCGGGCATGCGCCGCAAGGTCAAACCGGTGATCGAGCTGATGGAAGCGATGCCGACGGTGATCCTCGGTTTCTTCGCCGGGCTGTTCCTCGCGCCATATGTCGAAGGGCATCTGCCGGGCATCTTCAGCCTGTTGATGTTGCTGCCTATCGGCATTCTGGTCGCCGGTTTCACCTTCAGCCGCCTGCCTGAATCGATCCGCCTGAAAGTCCCGGACGGTTGGGAAAGTGCGCTGCTGATTCCGGTGATCCTGTTTGTGGGTTGGTTGTCGCTGTACATGAGCCCGTTCATGGAAAACTGGTTCTTCGGCGGTGACATGCGCATGTGGATCTCCCACGACCTGGGCATCACCTACGACCAGCGCAACGCTCTGGTGGTCGGTCTGGCCATGGGTTTCGCGGTGATTCCGAACATTTACTCGATCGCTGAAGACGCCGTGTTCAGTGTGCCGCGCGGCCTGACCCTCGGCTCGCTGGCGCTGGGTGCCACGCCGTGGCAGACCATGACCCGCGTGGTGATCCTGACTGCCAGCCCGGGGATCTTCTCGGCGCTGATGATCGGCATGGGCCGTGCGGTCGGCGAAACCATGATCGTGTTGATGGCCACCGGTAACACCCCGGTCATGGAAATGAACCTGTTCGAAGGCCTGCGCACCCTGGCCGCCAACGTCGCGGTGGAAATGCCCGAGTCGGAAGTCGGCGGCAGCCACTACCGCGTGCTGTTCCTCTCGGCGCTGGTGCTACTGTTGTTCACCTTCGTCATGAACACCCTGGCAGAACTGATTCGTCAGCGTCTGCGCAAGAAATACTCGTCGCTTTAAGCAAAGGTAGAAGTCTGTGAAACAGAACTCCCTGAAAGGATGGTTCAAGAGCGGCGCCCCGGGCGTCTGGATCAGCGGTGGCGCGGTGTCCATCGCGGTCATCATGACCATTGGCCTGCTGGCGGTGATTGCCGTGCGCGGTCTGGGTCACTTTTGGCCGGCGGACCTGGTCCACGCCAATTACGACGTACCGGGTCAGGCCAATCACCTGGTCGTCGGTGAAGTGGTGCAGAAAGAAGAAGTGCCCCGTGCCCGTCTGAAGAGCGCCGGTTTGCCGGTGCCTGATGCAGGTCCGGAATTCATGACCCGTGAGCTGATCAAGGTCGGCAACCGTGACCTGAACGGCAACGACTTTACCTGGATCGTCGGCGAGTGGCTGACCAACCAGACGACGCCTCCCGAGTTGATGGCGATCGAACGTCGCGAGTGGGGCAACTTCTACGGCTACCTGGTCAACGTCAAACAGGACGGCAAGGTCATCGCCGAAGGCGAGGCGGCATGGCCAGAGTTGCAAGCGCGGATCAACCGTGTGAACGGTCTGGCGGCGCAACTGAAGTCGTTGGAAAAGACCGACATCGGTGCAATCAACGCAGGGCTCGAACGCATCCGTCTGCACGGTCGAAAACTGGAACTGGAAGGCAAGCTCGACGCCACCGCGCAGGCGGACATGGAGTCCGAGCGTGCCGAGCTGAATGCGCGTTATCAGGACATCGAAGCACGTCTGGCCGATCTGCATGCGCAGTTCAACCGTGATGCCTTGACCGCACGTGACGCCAACGGCAAAGAGATTGAAATCGGCCTGGGCAAAGTGG
Source organism: Pseudomonas sp. H1_D05 (assembly GCF_054682705.1). NCBI lineage: Bacteria > Pseudomonadati > Pseudomonadota > Gammaproteobacteria > Pseudomonadales > Pseudomonadaceae > Pseudomonas > Pseudomonas sp. H1_D05. Next base: position 1,735,607 of record NZ_CP162825.1, on the reverse strand, counting down.
TTCACGCTTACCAGCCGAACGCGATGAGCACCTTCACCAAGCTCGGTTTCTACTTCAGCAAGATCTGGGAATTCCTCTCGGACGACCCGCGTGAAGCGAACACCGAAGGCGGGATCTTCCCGGCGATCTTCGGCACCGTGATGATGACCCTGATCATGGCGATGATCGTCACCCCGTTTGGTGTGCTGGCGGCGGTGTACCTGCGTGAATACGCCAAGCAGAACACCCTGACGCGGATCATCCGTATCGCGGTGAACAACCTCGCCGGTGTTCCGGCGATCGTTTACGGCGTGTTCGGTCTGGGCTTCTTCGTTTACGTACTCGGTGGTTCGGTCGACCGTTTGTTCTTCCCCGAAGCACTGCCGGCGCCGACCTTCGGTACACCGGGTCTGCTCTGGGCCTCGCTGACCCTGGCGCTGCTGGCGGTGCCGGTGGTGATCGTCGCGACTGAAGAAGGTCTGGCACGTATTCCGCGTACCGTGCGTGAAGGCTCGTTGGCCCTCGGCGCGACCAAGGCTGAAACCTTGTGGAAGATCGTCATCCCGATGGCCAGCCCGGCAATGATGACCGGCATGATCCTCGCCGTGGCCCGCGCCGCCGGTGAAGTGGCGCCGCTGATGCTGGTGGGTGTGGTGAAACTGGCGCCGTCGCTGCCGGTGGACGGTAACTACCCGTACCTGCACCTGGATCAGAAGATCATGCACTTGGGCTTCCACATCTATGACGTCGGCTTCCAGAGCCCGAACGTCGAAGCGGCGCGTCCGCTGGTGTATGCCACGGCGCTGTTGCTGGTACTGGTGATCGCGACGTTGAACCTGTCGGCGGTGTATATCCGCAACCACCTGCGCGAAAAATACAAAGCACTGGATAGCTAAGGACGACGCGAACCCTGTGGGAGCGAGCTTGCTCGCGAAGCTTTTGGCGGCCGTGAGGGCCCCTTCGCGAGCAAGCTCGCTCCCACATTGAATCGCGACCGCCGCAATATTGATGGAAGCTGCACCGAGCAGTGTTCCGAACCGAATTTGTTAGCACAGGGAGCCTCCCATGCAGCACGAAACACATACCCACGGCATCAACATGTCTGCCCTGGGCCGCGACAAGCAGAGCCTGAATCTCGAACAGGAAACCGTGGCCATCGAAGTACCCGGCCTGAGCCTTTACTACGGCGAGAAACAAGCGCTGTTCGACGTCAGCATGAACATCCCGAAACAGCGCGTGACCGCCTTCATCGGCCCGTCCGGCTGCGGTAAATCCACGCTGCTGCGCACCTTCAACCGCATGAACGACCTGGTTGACGGCTGCCGCGTAGAAGGCGCGATCAACCTCTACGGCAATAACATCTATCGCAAGGGCGAAGACGTTGCGGAGCTGCGTCGTCGCGTCGGCATGGTGTTCCAGAAGCCCAACCCGTTCCCGAAGACCATCTACGAAAACGTCGTTTACGGTCTGCGCATCCAGGGCATCAACAAGAAGCGCGTCCTCGACGAAGCGGTCGAGTGGGCGTTGAAAGGCGCGGCACTGTGGGACGAAGTCAAAGATCGTCTGCATGAATCGGCACTCGGCCTGTCCGGTGGTCAGCAGCAGCGTCTGGTCATCGCCCGCACCATCGCGGTTGAGCCGGAAGTGCTGCTGCTCGACGAACCGTGCTCGGCCCTCGACCCGATCTCGACGCTGAAAGTCGAAGAGCTGATCTACGAGCTGAAGTCCAAGTTCACCATCGTCATCGTTACCCACAACATGCAGCAGGCCGCGCGAGTGTCTGACTACACGGCGTTCATGTACATGGGCAAACTGGTGGAATTTGGCGACACCGATACCCTGTTCACCAATCCGGCGAAGAAGCAGACCGAAGACTACATCACCGGTCGTTATGGCTGACAGTTGCGGGTTATTCACAGAATTGACGCTGCGGCCCACCGCACCTTACCGGACGCTCCAAGGACGCCAACATGATTAGTAAAGAAGGCCTTACCCACCACATCTCCGCGCAGTTCAACGCTGAGCTTGAGGAAGTGCGCAGCCACCTCCTGGCCATGGGCGGGCTGGTCGAGAAGCAGGTCAACGACGCGGTCACCGCACTGATCGAAGCCGACTCCGGTCTCGCTCAGCAAGTGCGCGAGATCGATGACCAGATCAACCAGATGGAACGCAACATCGACGAAGAATGCCTGCGCATTCTCGCCCGCCGTCAACCGGCGGCCTCCGATCTGCGTCTGATCATCAGCATTTCCAAGTCGGTGATCGACCTGGAGCGCATCGGTGACGAAGCGACCAAGATTGCTCGCCGTGCGATTCAATTGTGCGAAGAAGGTGAAGCGCCACGCGGTTACGTCGAGGTTCGCCACATCGGCGACCAGGTGCGCAACATGGTCCGCGATGCGCTGGACGCGTTTGCCCGTTTCGACGCCGATCTGGCGTTGTCGGTGGCGCAATACGACAAGATCATCGACCGCGAATACAAGACCGCGCTGCGTGAGCTGGCGACCTACATGATGGAAGACCCGCGCTCTATCTCGCGGGTCTTGAGCATTATCTGGGTGCTGCGTTCGCTGGAACGCATCGGCGACCACGCACGCAACATCTCCGAATTGGTCATTTACCTGGTGCGCGGCACCGACGTGCGCCACATGGGCCTCAAACGCATGAAAGAAGAAGTTGAAGGCACAAGCGGCGAAACCGCTAATGTTCCGGGCGATGCTGACGATAAGTAAGATTGCCTGAGAAAAGCGCCCGGCCCTTTGGCCGGGCGTTTTTGTTTGTGCTTTTCATGGGCAGATTCGATTAAAAAGCAGCACCCGCGAACGAAAAGTCCCGGCGTGACTGAAGAGTTTTGGCAATGTGCCATCAGCCAGCGTTATGCTTGCCGGGATTTTAATAGGGGTGTTGGATGAGCAAGATCAGTGTGTTGGTCGTGGACGATGCTTCGTTCATTCGTGACCTGGTGAAAAAGTGCCTGCGTAATTACTTCCCGGGGATCCGCACCGAGGACGCCGTCAACGGCAAAAAGGCTCAGGCCATGCTGGCCAGGGAAGCGTTCGACCTGGTTCTGTGCGACTGGGAAATGCCGGAAATGTCCGGTCTCGAGCTGCTGACCTGGTGCCGCGAGCAAGACAACCTCAAGACCATGCCGTTCGTCATGGTCACTAGCCGTGGCGACAAGGAAAACGTCGTGCAGGCGATTCAGGCCGGCGTTTCCGGCTACGTCAGCAAGCCGTTCACCAACGAGCAACTGCTGACCAAGGTCAAACAGGCGCTGAACAAGGTCGGCAAGCTCGACACCCTGATGAACAGCGCGCCGACCAAGATGAACTCGGCGTTCGGCAACGATTCCCTGAGCGCCTTGACTGGCGGCAAGCCTGCCGTGGTCGGTGGTGCTCCGGCTGCGGCGGCGGTCAATCCGTTCGCCAAACCTGCCGTCGCTGCACCAGCGCCCGCTGCTGCTCCATCGCGCGGTCTGCTCAACAGCCCACCGATTCAGGCTCCCGCCACGTCGAAAGCGCCGGTCGGTGGTCGCGGTCAGGGCCAATTGCGCCTGCCAAGCGGCACCCAGCAATGCGTGATCAAGGCCCTGAGCATCAAGGAAGCGTTGCTGGTGGTGAAACGCACCGAGACCCTGCCGCAGATCCTCGACAGCGCCGTACTCGACCTGGAGCAGGGCGACAACGCCGAAATCGCCCGTCTCAATGGTTACCTGCACGCCATCGTTGCGCATGAGCAGAAACCCGACAGCGACTGGCTGCAACTGACCTTCCGTTTCGTCGACCAGGACGCGCAGAAACTCGACTACATCTCCCGCCTGATCGCCCGCGGTACGGCGCAGAAGCACTTCGTTCCGGGCGCGTGATCTTCGTCGCCTGACACATCGCCTTCGCGAGCAGGCTCGCTCCCACCCTGGAATGCATTCCAAATGTGGGAGCGAGCCTGCTCGCGAAGGGGCCATCCCTTACGACTTACATTTTCTAGGCTGCCTAATTTGAAACATCTGTCGACTAGCCTGGTCTGCTTCACCTGCTAGGCTCATTCACAGGCCTTACTTCGACAGACTCTTGCCCATGCTCGCGCGCCTGCTGTTTTTCTATGGTCTTTTCATGGCATCCACTTCGGCTGTGGCCATGACCATCTACAAATCCACTGATGCCAACGGTGTGGTGTCGTACAGCGACCGGCCGAGCAAAGGCTCGCAGGTGTTCGTGTTTCAGGACCGCATGGTCGAGCGCCTGGAACGGCAGGTTTACCTCGATATCAAGAAGCAGAAGGGCACAGACGTGGTCTTCGTGCGCAACGATTTGTATGCGCCGGTCAAAATTGCCTTGGCATTCACCGGGCTGAGCAATGTCCGCGGTGCGCCGGCGCAAACCATCCACCGGGTTTTGCCGGCGCGCAGCAACACGCGGTTGGCGTTGCTGACGGCGATATCCGGCAAGCAGCCGCTAGTGTATACGCCGCAGTTCTACTATTCCCTCGGTGACCCCACTGGTATCGCGCAGGGCTATCGCTATCCGCTGCCGTGGCGTGGCGGGCCGTTTCGTCTGAGTCAGGGCGCCAACGGTCAGTACAGTCACTATGGGCCGAAGAATCGCTATGCGATGGACATCGCCATGCCGGTAGGCACGCCGATCATTGCCGCGCGGGCCGGGGTGGTGGTGAAGACCGAGAATTCCCAGAGCGGGCGCGGTTCGGATGCGTCCGGCAATTTCGTGCGGGTACTGCATGACGACGGCACCATGGGCGTGTACCTGCACCTCAAGCAAGGTTCGGTGAGCGTGCGCGAAGGGCAACGGGTGGCGGTGGGCAGTCCGCTGGCCCTGTCGGGCAATACCGGCAACAGCAGCGGCCCGCACCTGCACTTTGTGGTGCAGCGCAATACCGGCGAGGGGCTGGTGTCGATTCCGTATCAGTTCATCCAGCCGCTGGGGGCGTTGCCCAACTTTGCGTTGGGCAAGCAATAAAGCAAAAAAGATCGCAGCCTGCGGCAGCTCCTACACAGGAATGCGATCCTGTAGGAGCTGCCGCAGGCTGCGATCTTTTAGCAGGCAACGCGGTTTCCCGCATTGCACTCAATCCAGCATCAACACCTTCGCCAGCACAATCTTCGGCCCTTTCATCTTCTTGATGATGATCCGCAGGCCTTCGACTTCCAGCACTTCTTCCTCTTCCGGCACCCGTTTCAGGGTTTCGTAGACCAGCCCGGCAAGGGTTTCCGCTTCGATGTGGTCGAGGTCGATGCCCAGCAGGCGTTCCACCTTGAACAGTGGCGTGTCGCCACGCACCAAGAGCTTGCCCGGCTGATAGGCGAGGATCCCGCGCTCAGCCTTGCGGTGTTCGTCCTGAATGTCACCGACCAGCACTTCCAGCACGTCTTCCATGGTCAGGTAGCCGATGATGTTGCCGTCAGCCTCCTCGACCACGGCGAAGTGCGAGCCGCCCTTGCGGAACTGCTCCAGCAACTGCGACAGCGGCATGTGCCGCGACACGCGCTCGAGGGGACGGGTCAGCTCAGCAAGGTTGAACGACTCGGGAATGTGGTCCAGCGCCGCCAGTTCCAGCAGCAGATCCTTGATGTGCAGCAGGCCGACGAACTCCTGGCGCTCACTGTCGTACACCGGGTAACGGCTGAACTTGTGACGACGGAACATCGCGAGGATTTCTTTCAGCGGCGCGTTGAATTCGAGGGTGATCAGGTCTTCGCGGGAGTTGGCCCAGTCGACCACTTCCAGCTCGCCCATTTCCACCGCCGAGGCCAGAACGCGCATGCCCTGATCGCTCGGATCCTGGCCACGGCTGGAGTGCAGGATCAGTTTCAGTTCTTCGCGGCTGTAATGGTGCTCATGGTGCGGACCGGGTTCGCCTTGCCCTGCGATACGCAGAATCGCGTTGGCGCTGGCGTTGAGCAGGTAAATCGCCGGGTACATCGCCCAGTAGAACAAGTACAGCGGCACCGCCGTCCATAGCGACAGCAGCTCGGGTTTGCGGATCGCCCAGGATTTCGGGGCCAGCTCACCAACCACGATGTGCAAGTACGAAATGATGAAGAACGCGGTGAAGAACGACACACCTTTGACGATCTCCGGCGACTGCACGCCGACCGCGCTCAGCAGCGGTTCGAGGATGTGTGCGAACGCCGGCTCACCGACCCAGCCAAGGCCAAGGGAGGCGAGCGTGATACCGAGCTGACACGCCGAGAGGTATGCATCGAGCTGACTGTGTACGGTGCGCAGGATGTGCCCGCGCCAGCCGTTCTGATCAGCGATGGCCTCGACCCGGGTCGAGCGCAGTTTGACCATGGCAAATTCCGCCGCAACGAAAAAGCCGTTGAGCAAAACCAGGATCAGAGCAAAAAGGATCATGCCGAAATCGGCGAAAATTGTAGCGAGGGACAAGCCAGGGGAAGGGTCCATGATGGAGTTTTGCGGGTTCCGTGTGATTCAAGAGAGAGAAAAATCGCGCCTGAAAGGCAGGCACAAGTCAGCCAATGTAGCGGCTGACATGGCGATTGCCTAGTGGCGAGTGCCGGTCGGTCTTACTCGGCGGCGCTGATGGCCCGCGCCTGAGCCACCTGAGCTGGGGCGAAATGGCAGGTGAACGTGCTGCCGTGACCGGGCACGCTGCTGATTTCCATGCGTGCGCGGTGGCGCAGCAACACGTGTTTGACGATGGCCAGACCGAGCCCGGTGCCGCCGGTGTTGGAGTTGCGGCTGGAGTCGACGCGGTAGAAACGCTCGGTCAGGCGCGGCAGGTGTTTGCTGTCGATGCCGATGCCGGAATCCTGCACGCTCAGGTGTGCGCCTTGATCGTCACCCCACCAGCGAATGCGGATGTTGCCCTCGGCCGGGGTGTACTTCACCGCGTTGAACACCAGATTGGAGAACGCGCTGCGCAATTCCGCTTCGCTGCCCTTGAGCAACAGGCCGGCATCGGCTTCGAGGCTGATGCGCTGGTTCTTCGCGCCGGACAATTGCTGGGCATCGCTCTTGATCGATTGCAGCAGGGTGTCGATCTGCACCGGATGATTGTCCGACGGGTAATCGGTGGCTTCGAGTTTCGCCAGCAACAACAAATCGTTGAGCAGCGTCTGCATGCGCCCGCCCTGTTGTTGCATCTGCTGCAGCGCGCGACTCCAGCGCGGATTCACTTCCTCGACGTTGTCGAGCAGGGTTTCCAGGTAGCCGCAGATCACCGTCAGCGGCGTGCGCAACTCGTGGGAGACGTTGGCAATGAAATCTTTGCGCATCTGTTCCAGCTGATGGATGCGCGTGACGTCGCGCACCAGCATCAAGTGTTCGTTGTTGCCGTAGCGGGTCAGGTACAGCTGAATACGCACGCGATCGTTGGTCGGCGAGGGGATTTCCAGCGGCTCGGCGTAGCTCTCCTGCTCGAAGTACTCCTTGAAACGCGGATGGCGCACCAGGTTGGTCACCGGTTGGCCGCTGTCCTGGGGGGTCTTGAGGCCAAGCAAGGTTTCGGCGGCGCGGTTCCACCATTCCAGATTGCCGTCGCTGTCGAGCATGATCACCGCGTCTTTCAGCGCGGCGGTGGATTCCTGCACCCGGTCGATCACCGCTTGCAGACGCCCGCGCACGCGTTGGTCGCGGCGTTGCAGGTGGTAGATGCTGTCGAACACCTCGCCCCACAGGCCGTAGCCGTCGGGCGGTGCTTCGTCGGGTTGGTGCTGGCGCAGCCACTCGTGCAGACGCAGCAATTGCTTGAGTGTCCAGGCCAGATAAATCCCCAGGCCCGCCGCAAGGCTCCAGCCGTAATAGCCGGTGATCAGGCCGATCACCAGACACGCTGTGACTAGCAACAGCATGTGGCGGATCAGGGTGCCATGCCAGTTTTGATTCACGGAAAATACGGTCCTTGTCTGCGAGTCTGGCGGTCGGATCAGGCCTTGGTGGAAAACCGGTAGCCGGTGCCGCGCACGGTTTGTACCAGATTTTCGTAGGCGTCGCCGAGCGCCTTGCGCAGGCGCCGGATGTGCACGTCGACGGTGCGCTCTTCAACATAGACGTTGCCGCCCCAGACCTGATCCAGCAACTGGCCACGGGTGTAGGCGCGTTCCTGGTGGGTCATGAAGAATTGCAGCAGACGGTATTCGGTCGGGCCCATCTCGGCCGGTTTGCCGTCGATGGTCACGCGGTGGCTGATCGGATCGAGCAGCAGGCCGCCGACTTCGATCGGCGCTTCGCCGTCGGTCGGGCCGGCGCGGCGCAGCACGGCTTTGAGGCGGGCGACCAGTTCGCGCGGGGAAAACGGTTTGGTGATGTAGTCGTCGGCGCCGACTTCCAGACCCTGGATCTTGTTGTCCTCTTCGCCCTTGGCGGTGAGCATGATGATCGGGATGTCCCCGGTCAGCTCGTCACGCTTCAGACGACGGGCCAGTTCGATGCCGGAGGTGCCGGGCAGCATCCAGTCGAGCAGGATCAGGTCCGGCTTGCGGTCGACGATGATGGCGTGGGCCTGCTGCGAGTTCTCGGCCTCGAGGCAGTCATAGCCGGCCATTTCCAACGCAACGGCGATCATTTCGCGAATGGGCGCTTCGTCGTCGACGATCAGAATGCTCCTGCCAACCATGCCTTAATCCTCTTGTCATTTAACTGTCTTGCGCCGCATTAGATAACGGAATTATTGCAGTCGTGTGACAGTATTTTAGTCCGGCGGCGATTGTGCAAATCCTCAACTAAGCTCTAAGTCCGAATCCTGACAACCACAAAAGAAGGTTTCCATGACTCAAATGACTGTTTCTTTCAAAGCCCTGCTGATGGCTGCTGCCCTGACGCTGCCTGGATTTGCCATGGCCGCCGAGCCGGCCATGATGAAGGACGGCATGATGGTCGATCACAAAGGCATGACCGTTTATACGTTCGACAAGGACGATGGCGGTAAATCGATGTGCAACGGCGATTGCGCGAAGAACTGGCCGCCGATGATGGCGCCGGCGGGGGCCAAGGCTGAAGGCAAATTCACCCCCATCAAGCGTGATGACGGCATGATGCAATGGGCATATGACGGCAAGCCGCTTTACACCTTCAAAATGGATGAAAAACCAGGCGACATGAAGGGGGAAGGGTTCAAGGACATGTGGCACATGCCGAAACACTGAGTCCTGCAGCAACTGCGTCCCTGTGGGAGCGAGCTTGCTCGCGAAGGCGTCGTCTCAGTCAGCCTATGTGGCAACTGACCCAACGCTTTCGCGAGCAAGCTCGCTGCCACAGGTTTGAATCTTCAGCGCAATGCGTAATCCAGCACGATCCCGACGAAAATCGCCAACCCGGCCCAATGGTTATGCAAGAACGCCTTGAAACAACGCATGCGGTCGCGATCGCGGGTGTACCAGAACTCCCACGCATAACACCCGGCAGCCATCAGCAAGCCAAGATGGAACCATACCCCCAGCTCGAACTTCGACCCCGCCAGCAACAAGCAGCCCAGCGACAGTCCCTGCAAGCTCAGGATGATCACCCGGTCCGCCTCGCCAAACAGAATCGCCGTGGATTTCACGCCAATCTTCAAATCGTCATCCCGATCGGTCATTGCGTAATAGGTGTCGTAACCCACTGTCCACAGCAGGTTGGCGATCCACAGCAGCCACGCTGCCGCCGGCAGTTCACCGGTCTCGGCCGTGAACGCCATCGGCATGCCCCACGAAAACGCCGCGCCCAGCACCACTTGCGGGTAATAGGTGTAGCGCTTCATGAACGGATATGTGAACGCCAACGCCAGGCCGCCCAGCGACAGCCAGATCGTCGGCGCATTGGTGCACAGCACCAGCAGAAAACTCACTCCCATCAACAGCGCAAAGAACACCAGCGCCTCTTTCGAACTGATCTTGCCGCTGGCCAGCGGTCGTTGCGCGGTGCGTTTGACGTGGCCGTCGACCTTGCGGTCGGCCCAGTCGTTGATCACGCAACCGCCGGCGCGGGTCAGTACCACGCCGAGGACGAAAATCACCACGTTGGCCAGCGACGGCGAGCCTTTGCCGGCAATCCACAGGGCCCAAAGGGTTGGCCACAGCAGCAGATAAATGCCGATCGGCTTGTCCATCCGGGTCAACTGAATGAAGTCCCACGCGCGCGGGTTCAAGCGGTTCAGCGACTTGAGCAGGCTCTGATACATCAGCAGTTCTCCGGATGGGCGCGGGCGGCCCGCCACAGGCTCGGCAGGAAGATTTCTGCGACCAGGACGCTCAGCGCGCCACGGTCGAAACGCGAACGCCGACCCCACAGCTCAGGCGCCTTCACGTCTGGCGGCAACCATTGTTCAGGGTAGTGACAAACTTCGAGGGCGCGACGCTGGAACGCCTGATCGCAAAACAGCAATTCGCCCAGCGAACGGCTACCCAGTTCATCCATATGCAAGCCGTCGCCTTGCAAGGCGGCGCGCGAAGCGACGCTGCGGGCAAACACCCAAGCCTCGCCGTGACCGCGCAAATACACCTCGCGCACCCAGCCTTCGCTGCCTTCGGCCAACTCCAGCGCCGCGCATTCGTCGGCGCGCAGAGTGTCCCAGCCTTCGAACAACGGCGTGACGCTGAAGCCATCATGGGACAGCCGGGTCAGTCGGCGGGTGAGGGAGCCTTCGTCGAACAGCCAGTCGAGGGTCACCGAATCGGGGAGGGGCGTCAGTTGGCTTTGGGTCAGCCAGAGCGGGGCCGGGCAGGCATTTGAATGTCGCACAATGAGTCATTATTGGCCGCAAATGAGGCGGCGAGCTTACCATGGCGAGCTGCGAGATTGATTGATCCGGGTCGCCGTTGCGCCGAACAGGCTTGCATCTGCCCGGCTCCATCAGTACAAAACGCCCTGAGCCGGATGGCAGCGCAACACCCATCGACCGTCCGCGCCGGCACCACGCCTGAACCCTGAGGAAGTACCTGAATGAAAAAGTGGCAATGCATCGTCTGTGGCCTGATCTACAACGAAGCCGAGGGTTGGCCGGATGACGGCATTGCGCCGGGCACCGCTTGGCAGGATGTACCGGCAGACTGGCTGTGCCCGGACTGCGGCGTCGGCAAGACGGACTTCGAAATGATCGAAATCAACTAAGCAAGAAAAACAAAGGAGTAAGGCATGAGCGCACCTGTCGTCATCGTTGGCACTGGCCTGGCGGGCTACAACCTGGCCCGCGAGTTTCGCAAGCTCGACAGCGAAACCCCGCTGTTGCTGATCACTGCTGATGACGGTCGCTCTTACTCCAAGCCGATGCTCTCCACCGGTTTCGGCAAGAACAAGGACGCGGACGGCCTGAGCATGGCCGAGCCGGGCACCATGGCCGAGCAGTTGAAGGCCGAAGTGCGCACGCACACGCGCATCAGCGGCATCGACGCTGGCCACAAGCGCCTGTGGATTGGCGAGGAGGCGGTCAGCTATCGCGACCTGATTCTCGCCTGGGGCGCGGAAACCGTGCGTGTGCCGATTGAAGGCGATGGCAGCGATCTGGTGTTCCCGATCAATGATCTCGAAGACTATGCGCGCTTCCGCGCCGCTGCGGCGGGCAAGCGTCGGGTGCTATTGCTCGGCGCTGGACTGATCGGCTGTGAGTTTGCCAACGACCTGATAGTTGGCGGCTACGAAGTGCAACTGGTGGCGCCGTGCGAACAAGTCATGCCGATGCTGCTGCACCCGGCCGCTGCGGCGGCGGTGCAGGCCGGGCTGGAAAGCCTTGGTGCGAAATTCCACCTCGGCCCGGTACTGACCCGCCTGCAAAAAGTCGCCGACGGCCTGGAAGCGCACCTGTCCGACGGCCAGGTCATTCCTTGCGACGTGGTGGTTTCGGCCATCGGCCTGCGCCCGCGTATCGATCTGGCGGCGGCTGCCGGCGTGCAGGTCAATCGCGGCGTCGTGGTCGACCGGCACCTGAAAACCTCCCACGCCAATATTTACGCCCTGGGCGACTGCGCCGAGGTCGACGGATTGAATCTGCTGTACGTGATGCCCCTGATGAGTTGCGCGCGCGCGCTGGCGCAAACCCTCGCTGGAAACCCTACTGCCGTGAGCTACGGCCCGATGCCGATCACCGTAAAAACCCCGGTGTGCCCGCTGGTGGTTTCGCCACCACCACGGGGCAGCGAAGGTGTGTGGACCGTCGAAGGTCTGGGCGCCGACATCAAGGCGCTGTGCCACGGTGCCGATGGGCAGTTGCTCGGTTATGCGCTGACGGGTGCAGCGGTGATGGAAAAACTCGCCCTGAACAAACAGCTTCCGGCGCTGCTGGCGTAAATACCGGTCGTTCTGTCGGAATCACCCCGCTTTTGCCCCTACAAAGGTCGCGTGGAGACTGGCGCCGCCGGTATCCGCGTGCCATTCTCACTCCCGTCTGCCGCAGAGTAGAGCCTGCGGCGCCTTGGGCGCTGTTCCAACGAGAACAGCACGGACATAACAACAAAAAACCGTCAAAGGGGCTTCACTAATGCGTAAACCAGAACTCGCCGCTGCAATCGCTGAAAAAGCAGATCTGACCAAAGAACAGGCCAACCGCGTACTCAACGCCGTTCTCGAAGAAATCACCGGCGCTCTGCACCGCAAGGACAGCGTGACGCTGGTCGGCTTCGGCACCTTCCTGCAACGCCACCGCGGCGCCCGCACCGGCAAAAACCCGCAGACCGGCGAGCCGGTTAAAATCAAGGCCAGCAACACTGTTGCGTTCAAGCCAGGCAAATCGTTGAAAGACAGCGTAAATCCTTAATTGCGGCGAACTCCTCGAATAACGGGGAGAACCGCTGAAAAAATGGGCACACCGATTGCGGTCGGGTGCCCATTTTTTATGCCTGCCTATTTGTTATGCCCTGCAGCAATAATAAAGCCACGTAATCAATTGCATTGGTTGGCTATCGATCTGCCTCACACTTAAATCAATACCCTATATATAAAAGCCATCATAGTGATGGCACTTTTGCCATTGTTGGTTGTCTCGCTGTGGATTGTTGAAACAACACTGAAATCTTTCGGAATCATCCTACATCCGTTTTTTTCAAAACCCGTCATGCTCCGCGCCATTGTCGTCGGCCCCGGTCTTCGGTGATCACCGCAGATTGGAACGATCGCTCTAAATCAGGGTTTTCAGGTGTTTCGTGCAGCTGCGTATATATGAAGACGGCATCGGGGATTCCCTGACTGAATATAGGGAAACCTCCTACAACAAACAAAGAACAGTTCGTCTTGTTGTTTAATCAGATGCTTGCTAGTGGCCATCATAGTGATTACGATGCGCCCACTTGAAAGAGCACATCTCAATTGGATGAGTCGCTTCACCGCTCTTCGATACTGTCCCGCGCCGCGGTAACTCCAATAGGCGCCTGACTGTAATCCTTAATAAAGGCCATGGATGTCCTACTCAAGCAAACTTTCCGCCCATTACCTCGAACTCGCTAAAGTCTCTGTTTCCAAAGAGAATTTCGCGGGCGAAGACGTTCGTTTTTCGAGCGAATTCGAGGCCTTGGAAAGTGAGCTGGCCAAAGCCTCGTCGATGCACGAAAGCGGGCAGATCGACTGGCTGAAAATTCGCGAAAACAGCGAAAACCTGCTGCGTACCCAATCCAAGGATTTACGTGTCGGCGCCTGGCTGACCTGGTCGCTGTACCAGCGCGAATCCTTCCCCGGGCTGCTGGCCGGCCTCGGTCTGCTGCACCATCTGTCGGAAAACAACTGGGCTGACGTTCACCCGCTCAAACCCCGCACCCGTGCCGCCGCGATCGGCTGGCTGGTGCCGCGTCTCGAGCAGGTCATCACCGAAAACATTGCGATCAAAGAGCAGTTGCCGATGTTCCGGCAGCTCTCCGAGCACCTGTCCGGTCTCGAAGCGGCGTGTGCTGAGCACCTGGGCGATGACTCGCCGCTGTTGCTGCCGATCTCCCGTCGCCTGAAAACCATGATCCAGCGCGCGGCCGACAATCAGCCAGCCCCCGGTGTGGTCGGTGCGGCGGTGGCGCAGGTCAAGCAGGCTGCCAGCCAGTTGCTCACTCCCGGCGCACCGATCGACAACGAGCGCGAGGCGCACAAAGCCCTGCGCGCCCAACAGGAAAGCGCCCGTCCGTTGTGCGCCTGGTGGCTCAAGCAGAAAGCCACCGACCTGCGCGCCCTGCGCCTCAATCGCACGCTGCTGTGGATGACCATCGACGCGGTGCCGGAGCGCAACGCCGAGCAGATCACCGTGCTGCGCGGTTTGCCGCTGGAAAAGCTCAAGCTCTATCAGGACCGTTTCGATCAGGGCAAATACGCTGACCTGCTGGTGGAACTGGAGGCGAGCCTGGCGAAGGCGCCGTTCTGGTTCGATGGCCAGAGGATGGTCTGGGAGTGTCTCCAGAACCTCAACGCCGAATTGGCAATGCGCGAAGTGGAGATCCACTTCGCGCTTTTGGTTCAACGGCTGCCCGGCATTGTCGAGTTGCGCTTCCATGACGGCGCGCCGTTTGCCGATCCGTCCACCCGGGCGTGGATCGCCGCCAACGTCATGCCGCACCTGCAAAGCGCCAGCGCGCCGCGCAAGGTCGAAAGCGAAAACGTCGAAACCCAGCCGGCCTGGGAAAAGGCCCTTGAGGAAGTCCTGCCGCTGCTGCGCAAGGAAGGCTTGAAGCCTGCCGTGCAGACGCTCAAACAGGGTTTGCAATCCGCCCACGGCGGCCGCGAACGCTTCTTCTGGCAGTTCGCCCTCGCGCGCCTGTGCTTCATGGCCAAGAAATACGAACTGGCCAAGAACCAGCTGGAAACCCTCGATCAGACATTACAGGACTCAGGCCTGCACGCCTGGGAGCCCGATCTTGCATTGGAAGTGCTGCACCTGCTGCACAGTTGCTGCGAGTTGTTGCCGCAGAACCATGCCGTACGTGAACGCAAGGAAGAGATTTATCGCAGGCTGTGCCACCTCGACCTCGAAGTGGTACTCGAATAGGCCCCAGGGCCACAACCGCAAGGAGAAAAGCCATGGCCAAAGAAGGCTCGGTAGCCCCCAAGGAACGCATCAACGTCACCTTCAAACCCGCCACCGGCGGTGCTCAGGAAGAGATTGAACTGCCGCTGAAGCTGCTGGCAATCGGTGACTACACCCACCGCAAGGACGATCGCAAAATCGAAGATCGCAAGCCGATCAGCATCGACAAGATGACCTTCGACGAAGTGTTGGCCAAGCAAGAGCTGGGTCTGACGCTGAGCGTGCCGAACCGTCTGCAGGAAGATGGCGAGGCCGACGAGCTGGCTGTGCAACTGCGCGTCAATTCGATGAAGGACTTCAACCCGGCCAGCCTGGTCGAGCAAGTGCCTGAGCTGAAAAAACTGATGGAACTGCGCGATGCGCTGGTGGCCCTCAAAGGCCCGCTGGGTAACGCACCTGCGTTCCGTAAAGCGATCGAAGGCGTGCTCGCCGACGACGAATCCCGCGGTCGCGTACTCGGTGAGCTGGGCCTGAACGCCGCAGCCCCGGACGCCTGAGACTCCAGCCAAGGAAGCCAACACAATGAGCACTAGCGCAGCACAAGAGAAGAGCGCCGCCAGCGGCGAATACAGCATTCTCGACAGCATCATCGCCGAAACCCGTCTGACTCCGGACGACGAAGCCTACGACATCGCCAAGCGCGGTGTGTCGGCCTTCATCGAAGAACTGCTCAAGCCGCAGAACAACGGTGAGCCGGTCAAGAAGGCCATGGTTGACCGCATGATCGCCGAGATCGATGCCAAGCTCAGCCGTCAGATGGACGAGATCCTGCACCACCCGGACTTCCAGGCGCTGGAATCGTCGTGGCGTGGCCTGCAGTTGCTGGTCGACCGCACCAACTTCCGCGAAAACATCAAGATCGAAATCCTCAACGTCTCGAAAGAAGACCTGCTGGACGATTTCGAAGATTCGCCGGAAGTCATGCAGTCGGGCCTGTACAAGCACATCTACACCGCTGAATACGGCCAGTTCGGTGGTCAGCCGGTGGGCGCGATCATCGCCAACTACTACATGTCGCCAAGCTCGCCAGACGTGAAGCTGATGCAATACGTGGCCAGCGTTTCGTGCATGTCGCACGCACCGTTCATCGCTGCCGCCGGCCCGAAATTCTTCGGTCTGGAAAGCTTCACCGGCCTGCCGGATCTGAAAGATCTGAAAGACCACTTCGAAGGCCCGCAATTCGCCAAATGGCAGAGCTTCCGTACCTCGGAAGACTCCCGTTATGTTGGCCTGACCGTGCCGCGTTTCCTGCTGCGTAACCCGTACGATCCGGAAGAAAACCCGGTCAAATCGTTCGTGTACAAGGAAACCGTTGCCAACAGCCACGAGCACTACCTGTGGGGCAACACCGCTTACGCGTTCGGCACCAAGCTGACCGACAGCTTCGCCAAATTCCGCTGGTGCCCGAACATCATCGGCCCGCAGAGCGGTGGCGCAGTTGAAGACCTGCCGTTGCACCATTTCGAAAGCATGGGCGAAATCGAAACCAAGATCCCTACTGAGGTTCTGGTTTCCGACCGTCGTGAATACGAACTGGCCGAGGAAGGCTTCATCTCCCTGACCATGCGTAAAGGCTCCGACAACGCGGCGTTCTTCTCCGCCAGCTCGGTGCAGAAGCCGAAGTTCTTCGGCATCAGCGCAGAAGGCAAGGCCGCAGAGCTGAACTACAAGCTCGGCACCCAACTGCCGTACATGATGATCGTCAACCGCCTGGCTCACTACTTGAAAGTGCTGCAGCGCGAGCAACTCGGTTCGTGGAAAGAGCGTACCGACCTCGAGCTGGAACTGAACAAGTGGATCCGTCAGTACGTTGCCGACCAGGAAAACCCGAGCGCCGAAGTGCGTGGCCGTCGTCCGCTGCGCGCTGCGCAAGTGATCGTCAGCGACGTTGAAGGCGAGCCGGGCTGGTACCGCGTGAGCTTGAACGTGCGTCCGCACTTCAAGTACATGGGTGCCGATTTCACCCTGTCGCTGGTTGGCAAGCTGGACAAAGAGTAAGAGCGACTCATGGACGGATACGGCAGCCTGTTCGAACGCCTCAATGGCGACGCGCAACTACGCAAGGGCAACAGCCTTGAGGCTTGTGCCATGGCGTCAGTGGCTGCCCATCTGGCCAAAATGCTCAGCACCCGGGCCGGCAGCGTGCAAACGCTGTCCGACTACGGGTTGCCCGATCTCAATGACATGCGTCTGAGCCTGCACGACTCCCTGAGTCAGGCCCGTCTGGCCATCGAAAACTTCATCGAAGCCTACGAGCCGCGCCTGAGCAACGTGCGTGTCATTTCCCTGCCGCGTGACCACGATCAGCTTCGCCTCGCCTTCAGCATCGAAGGCCTGCTGGAAGTAGAAGGGTTCAAGCGTCAGGTCAGTTTTTCCGCGCGCCTGGATGGCAGCGGACAAGTGAAGGTGAATTAGGACCATGCGAGGGGGCGCCGTGAATTTAGGTCTTTTGGCAAAGTTGGGGCGTAGCGCTTTGCTGTTTCTAGCCCTGACGGCCACTGTCCTGATTTCAATTGCCTGTTACGTGAAAACGACGGCAGCACGGCTGGCTCACGAGTACTCGATTGTCTGGAACGGCAATGGTACGTGCTCCATCCGTTCCTACATTCCGCAGTACTCAGCCTTCGGCATACCGGGAAAGCTTTTCAAGCTATTCGCCAGCGAAGCCTTTTTCCGCGTTTATGCAAAAGACGGCACGTTGCTGAAGTCGTCCGAATGGCTGCTCTGGCAGAACGAGTTCACCACCGATGAACGCTCGCAGTGGGTATACGGTCACGCGATCTACCCGACAGCGACGGGTTATGAGGGCTGGAATATTCCGGCGTGTGCTCAAGAAATGAATAGTCATCAAGCCAAGGTCAACTAAGGAGAACCCCGATGTCTGGCAAACCCGCGGCACGTGTATCCGACCCCACCGCTTGCCCGCTCCCCGGTCACGGCACCAATCCGATCGCCGCCGGTTCCGGCGACGTGTTCTTCGACGGCCTCGCGGCCGCCCGCCAGGGCGATGCCTCGGCGTGTGGTGGTGCGATGTCGGGAGGTTTGGCGACCACTGTGTTGATCAACGGCAAACCTGCCGCGACGGTTGATTCGGTGGGTACGCATGGCAACAAGGTTACGGCTGGATCCGGGACGGTGATTATCGGGAATTCGCATTCGCCGGCGCCGTTTGTGCCGCCGGAGCCCGTTGTTATTCCTGGGATCTTCAACCGAGTTTTTTCCTTTCATGCAGCGGACGGACAACCAATCGCGAACTTGAATTACAGAATGGTTTCTGAGAGTGGATTAGAAAAAGCAGGATGTTCGTCGGCAGCTGGGGGCACGGGGTGTTTCTCCACTGGTAAACAAGGCGAGATGGTTACCATCTACGTGTCGGCGGAGTAATCGCGTGGAAACCTCTATTGTTATCGACGGCATCGCACATGTTTTCGAGACCTCCGATGGAAAAACGGAGCTGAAAATTAAAGCCGAAACTACGCCGAGTGAAGATAAAGAACCGAAAAAGCTTCCTTTGCCAAATGTTTGGCTGATAATCAGAGGCAATGGCGTGCCTCTTTTTGCTGTAAAACCGAATGCATCAGATGTTCAGTTCAGAATCATGACGGCTGAAAAGCTCTATGCGGAAGCCATCCAATGGTTTGAGCCTCTAGCTGATAACTACCGGGAAAAGGTATGGGTGAATCCCGAGTCTAAAACTGCCGGCACGGACGCATACAATGCTTATAAACAATTTACCTGGGCAGAAATTATAAAGTTTGCAATTGTTGACAGAATGTCAATTAGCTTCGCTCCCAGAATGCCCGGTGATTGGAAAAATAGTTCAGAGGGCGGCGCCGGATTTATAATGGTGATGATCGAGGGCGAGCCCTATTGGACTGACGGTGTTGGACAAATACCGTTCTCGACCGATACCTACCGTTTATATTTGGAAGAAACCAAGTCTTCGGAAACGGCTATCAAGAAAACCGTTGAAACCGGTATGACGTATGGTGATGGTATCCCTATATTTCCGAAGGAGGACAAAACCAACGAATACGATAACTACATGGTGCTGCGCGGTGCTTTGTGGGCCTCTGAAAATTTTGAGCTACGCACTGAAACTATAAGAGTATTTGCTGGGCGAATGGGCTATCGCGAAAAAGTGGTGACCAGCACAGTTTACCTCGGCGTTTCCGATCAGAAATTGAGAAGCTCCATCACTCAGGGCTCTGTAGATAAGTATGGAGAGTGGAAGAGATGATGACGAGGATAGCAGCGGGCTTGCTCGTGCACTTTTTTGCCTGCGTCGTTTATGTTGTTGTTAATTATTACGGGGTCTCTCTGTATAAAGTTTCATTTGGTGGTTTGACGTCTCGTGGCGCTTCCATTGGGATTGCCATGTATATGATTTTTTACCTATTTGTTTTTGCTAATTTATTGGTTGCTATAATTCCAAGACTATTTTTTAAGTTTAGTATTGTTGTTTTAATGGTTTCGATGATATTGCTTTACTTGTTGCCGCTTTATCCCGTTCGAGCGGTCGCCTATAGCATTCTTACAGGTGGGCTCACTGCTCTGGCGATATGGGTGGCTGGTAAGTTTGAACGGTTCTTGCTAGCTCGGAGTACGAAATGATTTTTTTTGTTTTCCCATATTTGCGCTCTCAGTCGCTTTCAGTTTGCAAATCAAACGAATAAATACCCAGGCAGCCATACATGTCCTTTAACCACTACTACCAAAGCGAACTCACCGCACTGCGCCAACTCGGTCGCCGTTTCGCCGAGCGTAGTCCGGCGTTGGCGCCGTATCTGGGCCAGGCCGGGCGGGATCCGGACGTGGAGCGGTTGCTCGAAGGCTTTGCGTTTCTGACTGGGCGTCTGCGCCAGAAGCTCGATGACGAGCTGCCGGAACTCAGCCATTCGCTGATGCAATTGCTGTGGCCGAACTACATGCGCCCGCTGCCGGCGTTCAGCATTTTGCAGTTCGATCCGCTCAAGCGTTCCGGGCCGGCGTTGCGCGTCGAGCGTGATACGCCGATCGAAAGCAAACCGATCGAAGACGTGCGTTGCCGCTTCCGTACTTGTTACCCGACTGACGTGCTGCCGCTGGATCTGGCCGCGCTGAACTACTCGGTGAAGGGCGACGGCTCGCTGCTCAGCCTGCGTCTGGAAATGAGTGCCGACGGTCACCTCGGTGAGTTGGAACTGAGCAAACTGCGTCTGCACTTTGCCGGCGAGCGCTACATCAGCCAGATGCTCTACCTGAGCCTGTTGCGCAACCTTGAAGGCATCGAACTGATCCCGCTCGACGGCGCCGGCAAACCGATTGATGGCGTCAGCGGCAAGCCGATGGCGTTCAAGATTCCCGGTGATCGGGTCAAACCGGTGGGCTTTGCCGAAGAAGAGGCGTTGATCCCGTATCCGCTGAATACCTTCCGCGGCTATCGCTACCTGCAGGAATACTTCGCCTTCCAGGACAAGTTCCTGTTCGTCGATGTGAATGGTCTGGACATCATCAACGCACTGCCGGAGGACACCCTCAAGCAGATGCGCGGCCTCGAATTGCGCTTCGATATTCGCAAGAGCGGCATCATGCGCATGCGGCCGACCCTGGATAATGTGAAGCTGTTCTGCACGCCGATTGCCAACCTCTTCGCCCACGACGCGCTGCCGATTCGCCTCGACGGCAAACAGGATGAATACCTGTTGCTGCCGGCGGAATACGATCTGGAAAACTGCGGTGTGTTCTCGGTGGAAACCGTGACCGGCTGGAAGCCCGGCGGCCTCGGTTATCAGGAGTACGTGCCGTTCGAATCCTTCGAGCACGACCCGAGTTTCGACGTGCCCAACAGCCGTCCGCATTACAGCATCCGCCAGCGTTCGTCCTTGCTGCACGACGGCCTCGACACCTACCTGAGCTTCGGTATTCGCCATACCGAAGCCCACGAAACCCTGTCGATCGAGCTGATGTGCACCAACCAGAACCTGCCGCGCAAGCTCAAGCTCGGCGACATCTGCATGGCCAGTGAAGAGACGCCGGAGTTCTTGAGCTTCCGCAACATTACCCCGGCCACTTCCAGCTTCGCGCCACCGCTGAACCGTGACTTCCTGTGGAAGCTGATCAGCAACATGTCGCTTAACTATCTGTCGCTGGCCGACGTCAATGCGTTGAAGGTGATTCTCGAAACCTACGACTTGCCGCGCTACTACGACCAGCACGCGGAGAAGGTCAGCAAACGCCTGCTCGGCGGCCTCAAGCACATCAAGCATCACCACGTCGACCGCTTGCACCGTGGGTTGCCGGTGCGCGGTTTGCGCACCGAACTGACCATCGACCCGGAAGGGTATATCGGCGAAGGCGACCTGTTCGTCTTCGCTTCGGTTCTTAACGAGTTTTTCGCGCTTTACGCCAGTCTCAATTCATTCCATGAGCTGCGCGTAAAAAGCACACAGGGAGAGGTGTACCAATGGACACCACGTATGGGCCTGCAGCCCCTGCTTTAAGCGGGCTGACCAAGGTAATACGCGAGTACTCGCTGTTTCAGGCCGTGCTGCTGGTGATCGACCGGCTGCGCGAGGCACACCCGCACCTGAGCGAAGACGATCTGTACGACCACGTGGAGTTCCAGGCCAACCCGAGCCTGGGCTTTCCGCGCAGCGACGTCGATCGTGTGGAGTTTTTCGAAGAACACGGGCAGATGCGCGCGCGTATGCGTTTCAACCTGATCGGCCTGGTCGGTTCCGGTTCGCCATTGCCGGCGTTCTACGGCGAACAAGCCCTGGGCGACAGTGAGGACGGTAACCCGACACGCAACTTCCTCGACCTGTTCCACCATCGCCTGCAACGGCTGATGCTGCCGATCTGGCGCAAGTACCGCTACCGCGCGAGCTTCCAGAGCGGCGCGATCGACCCGTTCTCTTCGCAGCTGTTTGCCCTTATCGGCCTCGGTGGCGAAGAGATCCGCAAGGCCAAGGAACTCAACTGGAAACGCCTGCTGCCGTACCTCGGCTTGCTCAGCTTGCGGGCGCACTCGGCGGCGCTGATCGAAGCCGTGCTGCGTTACTACTTCAAGCACGAAGACCTGGTCATCGAGCAGTGTATCGAGCGCCGCGTAGAAATTCTCGAAGAGCAGCGCAATCGTTTGGGCCGCGCCAATAGCATGCTCGGTGAAGACCTGGTGCTCGGCGAACATGTGCGCGACCGCAGCGGCAAATTCCGCATTCACATCACCGAGCTCGACTGGCAGCGATTCCATGAATTCCTGCCGATCGGTTTCGGTTACCAGCCGCTCTGCGCGCTGGTGCGGTTCACCTTGCGTGACCCGCTCGATTACGACATTCGCCTGGTCCTGCGCCAGGAAGAAATCCGCGAACTGCGCATCGGTGAGCAGAACGCCTGTCGCCTCGGTTGGACTAGTTGGCTGGGCCGCGAAAAAGCGGACGGCGTGGTAACCCTGGGCAGCAAAATTCATTAAGGACGTGAGCCATGATCAACGTAGACCTGCAACAACTCATCCAGGCGCTGGACGCCGAAACCCGTCGTGATCTGGAACGTTCGGCCGAGCGTTGTGTGGCCCGTGGCGGCAGCAAGATCCTCGTCGAAGATTTGATGCTTGGCCTGCTCGAACGCCCGAACGGCTTGCTGTCGCGTGCACTGCAGGATGCAGACGTCGACGCCGGTGAACTGAGCGCTGCGCTGCAATCGCGCGTCGAGCACAGTGCATCGCGCAATCCGGTGTTCGCCCCGGAACTGGTGCAGTGGCTGCAAGATGCGCTGCTGGTGGCCAACCTCGAACTGGGCCAGACCCAGGTCGAAGACGCGGCGCTGATCCTCGCGCTGCTGCGCAATCCGATGCGCTACGCCGGCAGCCGTTATCAGCCGCTGCTCGCCAAGCTGAACATCGATCGCCTGAAGGAATTTGCCCTGTCGCAACAGGAGCAACCAGCGGCCAATGGCAAACCGGCCGCACAGGGCGAATCGCTGTTGCAGCGCTTCACCCACAACCTGACCCAACAGGCCCGCGACGGCAAACTCGACCCGGTGCTGTGCCGTGACGGCGCGATCCGGCAGATGGTCGACATCCTCGCCCGTCGCCGCAAGAACAACCCGATCGTCGTCGGTGAGGCCGGTGTCGGCAAGACCGCCATCGTCGAAGGATTGGCTTCGCGCATCGCCGCCGGTGAAGTGCCGCAAGTGCTCAAAGGCGTTGAACTGCTGTCGCTGGACATGGGCCTGCTGCAGGCTGGCGCCAGCGTCAAAGGTGAGTTCGAGCGTCGTCTTAAAGGCGTGATCGACGAAGTCAAAGCTTCGCCGAAACCGATCATTCTGTTCATCGACGAAGCCCACACCCTCATCGGCGCGGGCGGAAACGCCGGCGGTTCCGACGCGGCCAACCTGCTGAAGCCGGCACTGGCCCGTGGCGAACTGCGCACCATCGCTGCGACCACTTGGGCCGAGTACAAGAAATACTTCGAGAAAGACCCGGCGCTGGCCCGTCGTTTCCAACCGGTGCAACTGCACGAACCGACTGTCAGCGAAGCGGTGACCATCCTCCGTGGTCTGGCCCAGGTTTACGAGAAGAGCCACGGCATCTATCTGCGTGATGACGCGGTGGTCTCGGCGGCTGAACTGTCCGCACGTTATCTGGCCGGTCGGCAGCTGCCGGACAAAGCGGTCGACGTTCTCGACACCGCTTGCGCCCGCGTGCGCATCAGCCTCGCCGCTGCCCCGGAAAGCCTTGAGCGCCTGCGTGGCGAACTGGCTGAAGGTGGCCGTCAGCGTCAGGCCCTGCGCCGCGATGCCGAGGCCGGTCTGCTGATCGACCACGAAGCGCTGGATGCACTGGAAGCTCGTCTCGACGAAGCCGAAGACGAAATGGTCGCGCTGGAAACCCTGTGGACTGAACAGAAGCAATTGGCCGAGCGCCTGCTGGAACTGCGTCAGCAACTGGCCAAGGCTCGCGAAGCCGCCGCCGTCGAGCCGACCGTCAGCGTCGAAGAAGACGCCGAAGGCACCGTGATCGAGACCATCGCTGCCGAAGTCGAAGAAGGCCAGAGTGTCGAAGCGCTGGAAGCCCAGCTCAACGAAACCCACAGCGCCCTGACCGCCGCCCAAGTCAAAGAGCGTCTGGTCAGCTTCGAAGTGTGCCCGCGTCTGGTCGCCGAAGTGATCAGCGCCTGGACCGGCGTGCCATTGGCGCAACTGGCCCGTGAGCACAACGCCAAAGTCGCCAGTTTCGCCACCGACCTGCGCACGCGCATCCGTGGTCAGGAACAAGCCGTGCACGCCCTGGATCGCTCGATGCGCGCCACCGCTGCCGGTCTGAACAAACCTGACGCACCAGTGGGCGTGTTCCTGCTGGTCGGCCCAAGCGGCGTCGGTAAAACCGAAACCGCACTGGCCCTCGCTGACTTGCTGTACGGCGGTGATCGTTTCATCACCACCATCAACATGTCCGAGTTCCAGGAGAAGCACACCGTTTCCCGCCTGATCGGCGCGCCACCGGGCTACGTCGGTTACGGCGAGGGCGGCATGCTCACCGAAGCCGTGCGCCAGAAGCCGTACTCGGTAGTGCTGCTCGATGAAGTCGAGAAGGCCGACCCGGACGTGCTCAACCTGTTCTACCAAATCTTCGACAAAGGCGTGGCCAACGACGGCGAAGGTCGCGAGATCGACTTCCGCAACACGTTGATCCTGATGACCTCGAACCTCGGCAGCGACCGCATCAGCGACCTCTGTGAAAACGGCGCGCGGCCAACCTCCGAAGTGCTCGAAGAAACCATTCGCCCGGTGCTCAGCAAACACTTCAAACCGGCACTGCTGGCGCGGATGAAAGTAGTGCCGTACTACCCGGTCGGCGGCCCGGTATTGCGCGAGCTGATCGAGATCAAACTCGGTCGCCTCGGCGAGCGTCTCAATCGTCGTCAGCTGGATTTCAGCTGGTGCCAGAACCTTGTCGATCACCTGTCCGAGCGTTGCACGCAAAGCGACAGCGGTGCGCGCCTGATCGACCATTTGCTCGACCAGCACGTTTTGCCGCTGGTTGCGGATCGTCTGCTCGACGCCATGGCCACCGGTGAAAGCCTCAAGCGTGTGCATGCCACGCTCGACGGCGAGTCCAGCGTGACGTGCGAGTTCGCCTGAGGTGGGTGTGATGTTCACTCAGGTGCCGCAGCCACTGGTCTATGCCGAAGCGTTGCTGGCGCAGTTCGCCAGTCTGTCGCGGGCGGCGGACGGTGCTGCGTTGCTGGGTGACTTCGTGCGTGGGTTGGCCGAACTGAGCGGTTGCGAATTGACGCAGCTGTATTTGCTCGACGCCACCCACACGTGCCTGGGGATGAACGCCGAATGCCTCGACGGCGCCTTGCAACCGCGTGAAGCGGCGAGCCTGCCGGCGGATTACAACGGTGAACAACTGCTGCAGTTTGCCCTGTGCCAGAACCGCGTGGTGTGCCTCGACGACTTGAGCGGCAGCCTGCACGAAACCAGTTTCCTGCCGGCGGCGGTTTCGCCGTGGCAGTCGCTGTTGTGCGTGCCACTGGTCAATCAGCACAAGGCTGTCGAGGGTCTGCTGCTGTGCGCCAGCCGTCGTCGCACCAACTTGCAAGGCTTCGCCGATTCCCTCGGCCAGCTCGGCTCGTTCGTGCTGGGCCAGTTGCATTTGCTGCAACGCCTGCGCCAGCCACTGGCGGAATCGGCCACGGTGGCGCGCAGCGTGCCGAGCATCAGTGGCTATGGCCTGATCGGTAAAAGCGCGGCGATGCGCCAGACCCATTCGCTGATCAGCAAAGTCCTGCACAGCCCGTACACCGTGTTATTGCGCGGCGAAACCGGTACCGGTAAGGAAGTCGTCGCGCGGGCTATTCACGATTGCGGCCCGCGTCGTTCTCAGGCATTCATCGTGCAGAACTGCGCGGCCGTCCCGGAAAATCTGCTGGAAAGCGAACTGTTCGGCTATCGCAAAGGTGCCTTCACCGGCGCCGATCGCGACCGCGCCGGCCTGTTCGATGCGGCCAATGGCGGCACGCTGTTGCTCGACGAGATCGGCGACATGCCGCTGTCGTTGCAAGCGAAGATTCTGCGCGTGTTGCAGGAAGGCGAGATTCGTCCGCTGGGTTCCAACGACACCCACAAAATCGACGTACGCATCATCGCTGCGACGCACCGCGATCTGTCGACGCTGGTCAGTGAAGGCAAATTCCGCGAGGACTTGTACTACCGCCTCGCGCAATTCCCGATCGAGCTGCCGGCGCTGCGTCAGCGCGAAGGCGACATCCTCGAACTGGCCCAGCACTTTGCCGAGAAGACCTGCACTTATTTGCAACGCGATCCGGTGCGTTGGTCGAGCGCGGCGCTGGAACACCTGTCCGGCTACAACTTCCCCGGCAACGTGCGTGAACTCAAGGCCTTGGTCGAGCGTGCGGTGCTGTTGTGCGAGGGCGGCGAGTTGCTCGCCGAGCATTTCTCCCTGCGCATGGAGGCAATGCCGGAAGACAACAGCCACCTGAATTTGCGCGAACGTCTGGAGCAGGTCGAACGCACGTTATTGCTCGACTGCCTGCGCAAAAACGACGGCAACCAGACCCTCGCCGCCCGCGAACTGGGCTTGCCGCGACGCACGCTGCTGTATCGGCTCGGCCGTCTGAACATCAATCTGGGAGATTTCGATGGGTAGGCAAAACGTCATCGAAATCCCCACAAAAACCAATTTCAGCGCCGCCCGCAAGGGTCGGCGCTTTGTGCTTTGTCTACACCTGGAGACCCTCTGATGTCTGTTCGTCACTGGCACGCTGTCCTGCTGACCCTCGTCGTTCTATGCGGCCTTGGCGGCTGTAGCGGCAACTACAAATTCAACGACAACGACTATCGCCCGTTGGGTGATCCGCAAGCGGTCAATCGCGGCAAGTGACCGCAAGGAGCATCAAACATGGAATTGGTTTTCGAAATGCTGAACACCAAGCAGTTCGTGCCCACCGAGTTGTGCCAGAAGACCTTTAAACAGGCCGGCGGCGTGATCGGGCGGGGCGAGGACTGCGACTGGATCATCCCTGACCGCAAGCGTCACCTGTCCAATCACCACGCGATTGTCAGCTATCGCGAGGGCACGTTCTTCCTCACCGACACCAGCAGCAACGGTGTCCAGGACGGCGAGAGCGGCGCGCGTCTGCACAAAGGCGAACCAGTGCGCATCGAGCACGGCAGCACCTACGTGCTGGGTGACTTCGAGATTCGCGCGCGCCTGGTCCGTGACCCGGCGACCTTCGATGGCGAAGTCGGCCGCCCACGCGCCGCTGGCAGCATCATTCCCGATGATGCCTTCCTCGATCTCGACCCGCTCAATGCTCTCGAGCAGCAAGAGCGTGTGTACTCGGAAATCGACGAACTGCTGGCGCCGAACACCAAGCCTGAGGATTCCCGTCAGCGTGCCGACTACGCACGTATCGACATGGAAAGCCTGATGGTGCCGGAGCTGATTGCCGCTCCGGTCGAACCTGAGCCCGCTCCAGCACCGAAAGCCGTCGAGCGCCAGAGCGAAGGTTTCTGGGATCATTTCGGTGCGGCGCTGGGTGTCGACGTCAAAGGTCTCAGCCACGACGAACGCGAAGCCCTGGCGTTGAACGCGGCGCGCTTGCTGCGCCAAAGCATCGGCGGATTGCAGCAGAGCCTGCGCACCCGCTCGGAGCTGAAAAACGAATTGCGTCTGGCCCAGACCACCGTGCAAGGCACCAACAAGAATCCGCTGAAATTCGCCGTCGATCCGAGCGAAGCCCTGCAGATTCTGTTGCAGCCAAGCAAGCCCGGCCATCTGCCGGCCGAGCAAGCGATCTCCCGTGCGTTCCGCGATCTGCAGGCGCATCAAGTGGCACTGCTGACCGCCAGCCGCGCCGCCGTACGCGGCACCCTGGAGCACTTCTCGCCGGAGCAACTGACCCTGCGTTTCGAGCGCGACAACAAGCCGTTGATCGCGACATCGGGCGGGCGCTGGAGAGCGTTCGGCCGCTATCACCAGGCGCTGCGTCAGGACGATGACTGGAGCGAGCGTCTGCTGGCCCGCGACTTCGCTCAGGCCTACGAAGAACAGATCCGCCTGATCTCCACCCTCCACACCGACCATCAAGGATGATGCGCATGTCTCGCCGCTCGACCGCTTTTTTCAAGACGCTGACTGCGCTCACCGTGCTGGTGCTGCTCGCCGGTTGCTCGTCGCTGTCGCCGTACTCGAAAGTGACCAAGATCAACCTGAAGCTGACCGGCAGCGATCAGCTCAACCCGGACCTCAACGGTCGGCCGTCGCCGATCGTCGTGCGCCTGTTCGAACTCAAGCACCCGGTGACCTTCGAGAACGCTGATTTCTTCAGCCTGTACGAACGCGCCAAGGAATCCCTCAACCCGGATCTGGTGGCCAGCGAAGAACTCGAGCTGCGCCCGGGTGAAACCGTGGAAATGAAGCTCAAGGTGGAAGAGGGCAGCCTTTATGTGGGCGTCCTCGCCGCTTACCGCGACTTGCCCGACACCCAATGGCGCCACACCGTTCAGATCACTCCGCTGGAAGTCACCGAAGTCGATCTGACTCTGGACCAGACCGGCATCCGTAACACCAATCAAGTGCTCGCCAAGGCGGATGACTGATCATGAATACCCATAAAGTCATTTGGCAGGAAGGCATGCTGCTGCGGCCGCAGCACTTCCAGCACAACGATCGTTATTACGATCACCAGATGAAAACCCGCACCCAATTGCTGGGTGGCTACACCTGGGGTTTCCTCAATCTGGAGATCGACTTGCAGTTCCTCAACATGGGCAAACTGGTGATCAGTGAAGCCTCGGGGATTCTGCCGGACGGCAGCCTGTTCGAACTCGGTGGCAACACTGAGCCGCTGGCGCTGGACGTGCCGCCGAACACCGGCAACACGCCGATCTACCTGGCGCTGCCGCTGGTCACCGGCAACCACATCGAGTCGCGCCGTCCGGAGCAATCCGACGTGCTCGCGCGTTACACCGCGTACGACGCCGAAGTGGCCGACTCCAACGCCGGCGACGATTCCGCCAGCCAGGTCAGCTGCGGTCGCCCGGACTTCAAACTGTTGCTCGGCGAGCAGCAGAGCGATCAGGCCTACGTGAAGCTGAAGATCTGCGACGTGCTCGACACCACGCCGGACGGCGTGATCAGCCTCGACCCGGATTTCGTGCCTACCTACATTCAGGCCCACGCCTCCAGCTACCTGCTGTCGTGCCTGAAAGAAGTCATCAGCATGCTCAACCACCGTGGCGACACGATTGCCGAGCGGATTCGCTCCAACGGCAAGGTCGGCGGTGCTGAGGTCGGTGACTTCATGATGCTGCAACTGATCAACCGCACCGAACTGTTGCTGCGCCACTACCTCGGCCTGGAGCAAGTGCACCCGGAAGAGTTGTACCGCACGCTGCTGACCATGCTCGGCGATCTGGCGACCTTTTCCGGCGAGAGCAAACGTCCGCGTCTGGACAGCCGCTACTCCCACGCCGACCAGGGCGGCAGCTTCCGCAAGCTGATGGAAGCGATTCGTCAGGTACTGTCGATGGTGCTCGAACAGCACGCCATCGAGCTGATCCTGCAAGCACGTCAGTACGGCATCATCGTCTCGCCGTTGCACGACCATAAACTGCTCGGCTCGGCGTCGTTCGTGCTGGCAGCCAGTGCCAACTGCGACTCCGAAGAACTGCGCCACCGCTTGCCGGCGCACCTCAAGGTCGGCCCGGTGGAGCGTATCCGCCAACTGGTCAACCTGCACTTGCCGGGGATCAAGGTCAAACCGTTGCCGGTGGCCCCGCGGCAGATCGCGTTCCATTCGAACAAAACCTATTTCATCCTCGAACTCAGTTCCGAAGACCTGGCACAACTCGAGCGCTCCGGCGGTTTCGCGTTCCATGTGTCCGGCGAATTCGCCGAGCTTGAACTGAAATTCTGGGCCATCAGGAACTGACCGACATGATCAAGGAAACGGATTACAACCAGGACGACAAAACCGTCCTGCTCGATCGTCAGGGCCACGGACCGGCATCGAGTCCGCTGACCGACTTCGCCGCGCCGCCGCGTTTCGAGCAACTGGAAGAACGCATGATCTACGCCGCGCGCCTGCGCCCGGCAGAAGCGTTCAACATCAGCCTCAATTCGCTGGTCGCTGCTTCGTCCGAGCTGCTTTCGGAAGTGGTGCGCCTCAAGCACAGCGAAACCCGCGAAGACTTGTACGCACTCAACGAGCGTCTGACTGCCGGGCTGAAATTGTTTGAAGTACGCGCCCTGCACAACGGCGCCGAGAGCAGCCAGGTGATGGCCGCGCGTTACGTGCTCTGCACCGTGGTCGACGAAGCTGTCGTGACCACACCGTGGGGCAACGAAAGCGAATGGTCGCAGATGAGCCTGCTGAGCAGCTTCCACAACGAAACCTTCGGTGGCGAGAAGTTCTTCCAGTTGCTCGATCGCCTGTCGAAAAACCCGGTCAAGCACTTGCCAATGCTCGAGCTGATGTACCTGTGCCTGTCCCTCGGTTTCGAAGGCAAGTACCGCGTGCAAGCACGCGGCATGCTCGAACTTGAAGGCATCCGCGATGCTCTGTACCGGCAGATTCGTCAGTTGCGTGGCGACGTGCCGCGCGAGTTGTCGCCGCACTGGGAAGGCTTGAACGATCAGCGCCGCAACCTGGTGCGCATCGTGCCGGCGTGGATGGTGGTGTTGTTCACTTTGGTCTGCCTGGTGGTGATGTATTCGGGCTTCGCCTGGGTCTTGGGCGAGCAGCGCGACACCGTTCTGCAACCTTATCAGCCGCTTGATCCGGCCGCGGTGCAACCGCAGTCGCAGCCGTAAACAGGGACGTGTGATGAAAAAGTTTTTCAAGAAAGTCGGCGCCTTCCTGCGCCAGACCTGGGTCTGGACCTTGCTGCTGGTGCTGTTCGTGGCGCTGCTGGTGTGGTTCGTCGGCCCGTTGTTGGCGGTTGATGACTACAAGTTCTGGGAGAGCTCGACCTCTCGCTTGCTGACCATCGCTGTGCTGTTTCTGATCTGGGGCCTGACCATGGTCTTCGTCAGCTGGCGCGCGGGTATTCGCAAGAAAGCCGAGGAAGAAAGCGAGGACGGCCAGGACCGCATTCGCCGCGAAGAGCTGATCGACGAAGAACAGAAGGAGTTGAAGGCACGTTTCAAAGACGCGCTGAAAACCCTGAAGACTTCCAGCCTGTATCGCGGCCGCAGCGAGCGCTGGCGCAGTGACTTGCCGTGGTACCTGCTGATCGGTCCGCAGGCTTCCGGCAAGACCAGCCTGCTGGACTTTTCCGGTCTGGAATTCCCGATCAACAAGATCGACCGCAAGCTGACCCGCGACACCCTCGGCACCCGTCATTGCGACTGGTACTTCGCCGACCACGGTGTGCTGATCGACACCGCCGGGCGCTACATGACCCAGCCTGACGCGGAAGTCGACGGCAGCGCCTGGACCACCTTGCTGGAACTGCTGCGCAAGCGCCGTCGCGGGCGTCCGTTGAACGGCGTGCTGGTGACCATTCCGGTGGAAACCCTGCTTGGCGGCAGTGAGCAGGACATCGATACCCTCGCACGCCAGGTTCGCGGCCGTCTGCAAGACGTGCATCAGAAACTGCACGTCGACGTGCCGGTGTACCTGGTCCTGAGCAAGGCTGACAAGCTGCTTGGTTTCGACGAGTTCTTCGATCAACTGACTCGCGAAGAAAGCGATCAAGTGCTCGGCACCAGTTTCCGCAAGGATCAGGTCGGCACCGACGTCGCTGTGCTGCGCAACGAGTTCGAAGAACTGCTGCGTCGCCTCAACAGCCAAGTGATCATGCGCATGCACTCCGAGCGCGACACTCAGCGCCGTGGTCGCATCCTCGACTTCCCGCATCAACTGGGGCAGATCGGCGAGCGCCTGTGCCTGTTCGTCGACATGGCGTTCACCGGCAACCGTTATCAGCGTGCCACGCAACTGCGCGGTTTCTACCTGACCAGCGCGCCGCACCTGACCCAAGAGATGGATGCCACCACCGCCGGCATCGGCGCCAGTCTCGGCATGAGCGCCGGCGTGCTGCCGACCCTGCGCAGCGGCCGTTCGCGGTTTATCCATCACCTGTTCAGCCAAGTGATTTTCCCCGAAGCCGATCTGGCCGGTCTGGACAAGCGCGAACGCAGCCGCATCCATTGGGGCCAGCGTGCGTTGTACGTCGGCGCACTCGCTTCGCTGGCGCTGTTCGGCATGCTCTGGGCCGGTGGTTTCTCGGCCAACTACGAGCGCCTGGAAAACCTGCGCAATCTGGCGCAGAACTGGACGCAGCAGCGCACGGCTTTGTCGCCGCGTGATGACGCCATGGGCGTGCTGAAAACCCTCGACACCAGCTACGCCGCAACCCAGGTCTTTCCGAAAAAGGGCGACGTTTCGTATCACGAACGTGGCGGGCTGTATCAAGGTGAAGACGTCAATCCAGTGGTCAAAGAGGCTTACGAGCGCGAGCTTGAAAAGCAACTGCTGCCACGGGTGGCGACCATGCTCGAAGGGCAGATCCGCGCCAACATGAAGGACCGCGACCGCCTGCTCAACAGCCTGCGCGCGTACCTGATGTTGAACATGAAGGATCGTCGCGATGCCGCGTGGCTCAAGGACTGGGTCGCTACTGACTGGTCGACGCGCTATACCGGCAACACCGCCGTACAGAACGGTTTGAGTGCGCACCTCGATCGCCTGCTGAAGCAGCCGTTTATCTACCCGCTGAACGACCAATTGGTCACTCAGGCGCGTCAGGTATTGCGCAGCGAATCGCTGGCCACGGTGGTTTACCGCATGCTCCGCGAGCAGGCGCGCAACCTGCCGGACTACCGTTTCAGCCAACACCTCGGCCCACAAGGCTCGCTGTTTATCGGCACCGAATACGTGATCCCGGGTTTCTACACGCAAACCGGTTATCAGCAGTACTTCTCGGTACAGGGTTCGGCGCTGGTCACCGACATCCTGCGTGACAACTGGGTGCTGGGTGAAGGCGCCGGCATCAGCGACATGGACTTGCGTCGTCTGATGGTCGAGCTGGAGCAGCTGTACTTCCGCGACTACGCCAACTATTGGAGCGAAGCGGTTGGCCAGGTTGCCCTGCCGCCAATCAGCGACGCCGGTGAAGGTGCCGAGCAACTGGCGGGCCTGACCTCGGCGAATTCGCCGGTGCTGGCATTGCTCACTGAAGTGCGTGAGAACACCCGCTTCCAGTGCCGCTGCAGACCCTGTCGAAGAAGCTGGCGACGCTGCTGATGCACTGGCCGGGCAGAAAGGCAAACTGGGTAAAGTCGGTAAACTGGCCTCGGCTGTCGCGGACAAGGCTTCGGCCCTGAACGTGGCGAAGACCCTGCCGGACACCGCGAAGAAGTCGCTGCAACGCCGCTTCGAACCGCTGCATCGTTTGCTCGATGACAACAACGGCCCGGCGGCGGATCTCACGCCTGCACTGAGCGCGCTCAACGACCTGCAACTGCAACTCGCCGGTCTGGCCCGTTCCAGCACGCCGGAACAAGCCGCGTTCGAAATGGCGAAAACCCGCATGAGCGGCCAGCGTGATGCGCTGACCAACCTGCACAATGCCTCCGGTCGTCTGCCGCGTCCACTGAGCGTGTGGTTCAACGTGCTGGCCGAAGACTCGTGGCGTCTGGTGCTCAACGATGCTTACCAATACCTGAACGGCCGTTATCAGAACGAGCTGTACAGCGTGTATGGCAAAACCATCAGCAAGCGTTATCCGTTCAGCGCCAGCAGCACCAGCGACGTGGCGATCAGCGATTTCCGCGAGTTCTTCCGCGCTCAAGGCACCGTCGACCGTTTCTTCGACAGCTACCTGCGTCCGTTCGTCAGCGGCGATCCGGGCAACTACCGCATGCGCAGCGTCGACGGCCACAGCCTGCCGGTGTCGAAAATGTATCTGGACCAGATGGCGGCGGCGCTGACGATTCGTCAGAGCTTCTTCTCGATCAACCCGGCCGAGCCGACCGTGCAGTTCAAACTGGAGCCGTACACCCTCGACCCGGCGGTCAGCCGTTCCGAGTTCAAGTTCGGCGACAAGACCATGGAATACCGCCACGGTCCGATCCTGCCAATGTCGTTCAAATGGCCGACCGATGCTGAAGACGGTCGTACCAGTCTGGTCATGGACAAAATGGCCGGTCGCCCGATCGGCATCGAGAAGAACTCCGGCCCATGGTCGCTGTTCCGTCTGTTCGACCTGATGCAGACCGAGTACCTGACCGGTCGAGACGTGCTGGTGCTGAAAGCCGATGTAGGTGGCCTGCGCGCCAACTACCTGCTGACCAGCCAGCGCACGCCGAACCCGTTCGACATGGGCGTACTGCGCACCTTCCGTATGCCGGTGCAGCTCTGATGCTGGTGGCCAGTGCCTGGCGCAGCGCGGCGCGTACCGACCCGGGCAAGGTGCGGGCGCGCAACGAAGATGCTTTCCTCGACTCGCCACAGCAGGGGCTGTGGGTGGTCGCGGACGGCATGGGCGGTCATCAGGGTGGCGACATCGCCAGCCAGTTGATCGTCGCCAGCCTGGCTGAACTGCCGCAACACGAGGACTTCGACGAACGCCTCAAAGCCATCCGCCAGTGCCTGCACTGGCTGAACCGGCGTTTGGGGCAGGAGTTGACGGTCACCGCCGGGCGTCACGACAGCATCATGGGCAGCACCGTCGTCGCGCTGCTGGTGGAAGGCAATCGCGCGGCCTGCATCTGGGCCGGCGACAGCCGTTGCTACATGTGGCGTGGGCAGCGGTTGTATCAGCTGTCCAAGGATCATTCGCTGCAACAACAATTGATCGACGAGCAACAAATGAGCGTCGAACAAGCGGCAGCGCACCCAGCGGCTCAGGCCTTGACCCGAGCCGTCGGCGCCGCTGAACAACTGACCCTGGATGTCCTCGAACTCGAGGTTTATCCGGGCGATGCGTTTTTGCTCTGTAGCGATGGTTTGTATCAGGGCTTGAGCAGCGATGCCCTCGGCAACGCCCTCAGCCTCAGCGCGCCGCACGTGGCGCTGGAACGTTTGTTCGACGGCGCCCTGCGTGGTGCCGCGCGCGACAACCTGACAGCAGTGGTGATCCGCCAATGACTGAAATCGAATCCTCAGTCGATGACTTGCTGATGAGCGAAGAGCAGGCCAACAACCTGACCTACTTCGCCTTCGCCAAGGAAAACAAGGCAGAGCCTTTGCTGGCGCCGACCAAGGCCAGCATCGGTGCACTGCCGGATGTACTCGCCGGTCGCTACCACCTCGAGCGTCTGCTCGGGGCCGGTGGCATGGGCGCCGTTTACCGGGCGCGGGATCTGTTGCACGAACAGTTCGGTGATCCCGATCCTTACATTGCGCTGAAAATCCTCAGCGAAGAATTTGCCGAATCGCCGGACGCCAGTGCCTTGCTCTACAGCGAGTTCGCCCTGACCCGACGCCTGCGCCACGACAACGTCGTGCGTGCACACACCTTTGAAGTCGACACCGACTGCCAGCGGGCCTTCATCACCATGGAATACATGCGTGGCCTGACCCTGGACAAATTGCTCTGCGAGCGGCCCCTCGGCCTGCCGTGGCAAGAGCTGCGCGACATCGTCCTGCCGCTGCTCGACACGCTGGCCTACGCCCACGGTCGCGGCGTGCTGCACGGTGACATGAAACCGAGCAACGTCATGCTCAGCGAAGACGGCTTGCGCCTGTTCGATTTCGGCCTCGGTCAGGCAGAGGAGGGTGTAATGCCCGGCCTGCCGCACCTGAGCCGCGAACGCTTCAACGCCTGGACCCCGGGCTACGCCGCCCCCGAACTGCTTGAGGGCCAACCCTTGTCGGCCAGCGCGGACGTGTACGGCGTGGCCTGCGTGATCTTTGAACTGGCGGGCGGCAAACACCCGTTCCGCCGCTTGCCCTCCACCCAGGCCCGCGACGAGCACCTGGAGCGCGAACTGCAAGCACCGGCGAATTTACCCAAACACGGCTGGCCAGCGCTGCGAGCGGCGCTGAGCTTCGACCCGGCAGAACGCAGCATCACTGCCCAACAATTGCGTGACGCTTTGGGCGCCACTTCGTCCTGGCTGCAACGTCTGCGACTTCGGGCGTAACGGATGACATTCGAACAGGGAGCACTTTATGTTCAACCCAGCTAACGAAACCCACTTCAGCCTCAAGGTCGAAGACTACGTCGGCGACCTGCAAGTGCTGTCGTTCACCGGCACTGAAGGCATCAGCCAGCCGTTTCGTTTCGACCTCGAACTGGTCAGCGAAAACCCTGATCTGGACCTCGAACAACTGCTGCACAAGCAGGCGTTTCTCGCATTCGATCCACAAGGCTCGGGCATCCACGGCCAGATCTACCGCGTCGCCCAAGGCGATGCCGGCAAGCGCCTGACCCGCTACAAAGTGTCGATGGTGCCGCAACTGCAATACCTGCATCACCGCACCAACCAGCGCATCTACCAGCAGATGTCGGCGCCGAAAATCATCGCGCTGATCCTCGAAGAACACGGCATCAAGGGCAACGCTTACAACTTCCAGCTCAGCCAACCGTGCCCGGATCGCGACTACTGCGTGCAATACGACGAAACCGACCTGCACTTCGTCCAGCGCCTGTGCGAGGAGGAGGGTATTCACTACCACTTCCAGCACAGCGACAAAGGCCACCTGCTGGTGTTCGGCGACGACCAGACCGTGTTCCAGAAACTCGGCCAGCCCACCGCGTATGTGCAGGGCAGCGGCATGGTCGCCGAAGAACCGGTGATCAAAGGCTTCAAACTGCGCCTGGAAACCCGCACCAGCCGGACCACGCGCCGCGACTACGACTTCGAAAAACCGCGCCTGCAAATGGAAGCGGCCTACAAACCCGAAGGCGAGAGCACTGAGCCGGATCTGGAAGACTACGATTACCCCGGCCGCTTCATCGACCGGGCCCGTGGCAAGTTCCTCAGCCAACGCGCCCTCGAACGCCACCGCGCCGACTACCGTCAGGCCGAAGGTCGCGGCGACCAGACCAAACTGGTCAGCGGCCACTTCATGGCCATGTCCGACCACCCGCGCAGCGAGTGGAACGACCTGTGGCTGCTCACCGAAATCTTCCACGAAGGCAAACAGCCGCAAGTCCTCGAAGAAGGCGTGACCAGCGACACCACCGACAACAAAGACGACTTCCACCAAGGCTACCGCAACACCTTCCTCGCCACCCCGTGGGACGTGTTCTACCGCCCGGCGCTCGAACACCCGAAACCGCGGGTACTCGGCAGCCAGACCGCCATGGTCACCGGCCCCAAAGGCGAAGAAATCCACTGCGACCAGTACGGCCGCATCAAAGTCCAGTTCCACTGGGACCGCGAAGGCCAGGCCGACGACAAAACCAGCTGCTGGCTACGCGTCTCCAGCTCCTGGGCCGGCGACCGCTACGGCGCCATCAGCATCCCGCGCATCGGCATGGAAGTCCTCGTCACCTTCCTCGAAGGCGACCCCGACCAGCCCCTCGTCACCGGCTGCCTGTACCACAAGGAAAACCCGGTGCCGTACGCACTGCCGGCGAACAAGACTCGCAGCGTGTTCAAAACGCTTAGCTCACCGGGTGGCGGTGGGTACAACGAACTGCGCATCGAAGACAAGAAAGGTGCGGAGCAGATCTACATTCATGCCCAGCGGGATTGGGATGAGAACGTTGAGCACGATCAGAAGATTCGGGTCGGCAATGAACGTCATGACACGGTGGTTAAGAACACCTACACCGAGCTGAAGGCTGAAGAACACCGCACGACGATTAGCGATCGCAAGATTGAAGCGAAGCTGGATGACCACCTCACGGTTGGGCAGAACCAACATGTGAAGCTGGGGACTGCGCAGCTCACCAGCGTGGGGAAAGAGATTCACCTTAAGGCAGGGGACAAGATCGTTATCGAGGCGGGGACGGAGCTGACCATCTTGGGGGGTGGGAGTTTTATCAAGCTGGATGGCGGTGGTGTGACGGTGGTTGGGCCGGTGATCAAGATCAATGCTGGTGGCTCGGCTGGTTCCGGCACGGGGATCGGGATTAAACCGCCGGTGCTGCCGGGGGCGGCGGATAAGGATAAGGCGGGGAGTTTGATGGATCAGGCGATTGCGAACGCGCCAGAAGAGCCGAAACCTAAAACAAAGTACCTGTTATCGCTGTGACGTCAGCGCTCAATGGATTTGAAGAATTTATTAAATATGGATCACACCTATGTTGATTAGCCCTCCATTTCTTCCAGCTCCGACGGCCGGAGAGACTGACGAAGCGTATTTGAATCGAGCAATGCTGTGTGGAGAGCCGGGTGATGGCTTTTTCCCGATCAGCTTTGATTTGAATTGGCACGGGGGGACTCACCTAAAAGCGCCCCCTTTGGCTGGAAAAGTACTTCCGGTCCGGGCCATTGCTGACGGAAAGCTAGCCTATTTCCGTCAACCAACTCCGGTAGATACTGCCGACGATGCGCCTTTGAACTATGGCGGATGGACAGATAACGGCTGTATTGTCCTGCGACATGAAACAGAAATTGGCGAAGGTGAAAGTTCGAAGGTCGTTTTTTATTCAATTTACATGCATCTTTCGAAAATATCGTTGGTAAATCCAAAAGTTGATATGCGGGTTTATCGGAAAGATATTATTGGTGAGTCCGGAAAAATCTATGGCGTGCCAAACAAGATTCATTTTGAGATCATTGCGGATGATACTCAGATACCACATCTGTTCGGTCGAACTGAACGTGAGCTAATGTATCAAACCAAAGCTGGTCGCACAGATAGCTGCTGGGGCGATATGCATTTTTATTTACCGCCAGAAGTAATAGGCTATTCACAGCCCGCAGCTAATTGGACTGATCAGAATAGTGCAGGCGATTGTTTGGCTCGGCCACCAGAAGACTTATTCGTACGTATGCATTACGAAAAAGGGCAATGCGTTTTGAGTACTTACACGCTTGAGGGTAAGTGTATTGGTGAACATAAAGAGAGCGAAGGCTTCGAATACGACCTGTTTGAAATTGCTGGCTCTCGTTACCCTGCTTGCCCAAGCGCAGGTTATGAAATGCTGCGATTCGGTCGAGTACTAGGTCCCGATTCCCTTACTCCAGCCAATGCGGCACATTGGAGACAGGTAGCACTACCAACAGGGGTGGCTTGGTTCAACTTAAACGCTAGCACTGTAACCTGTTTCAGCGACGCGGATTTTCCGCATTGGCTAGGTTGGAAATTAATTGATGACGATACCGATGAAGACAGCCACTGTCAGTCGCCCTATCTAAGAGCATTGTTGAAGCTAGATGAGGATCCGCTATTTCCCCCATCTCGTAGTATTGTGGAAATTTCCAAGTCGCCAGATTTTAAACATGCACCAGCAAAGCCAGAAGAAGAGCACGTTTATAGTAAGAGTTTTAGGATTAAAAAGCACAACCAAGAAATAATTCAAAAGGAAGAGTCTCGAAAGCAATTGGAAAAATGCATTTTTAAGTTTCCAAGCGAGTGGGGGTGTGAAAATTTTGATACTCGATATGGCTGGCTTTTGAGCGACTCCGAGCTAGGGCCAGCGATGCCTAAAATTGATTACAATCAGTTAAAGGAGCATCAACAGGCGATGGCCTTCTGGGAGGATGCAGGCCTGAAGGATATTAAGGCAAAACACTGGCACTTCCCTCCAAAGGAATTTATTCATGTGTTTAGGAAATGCGGTTGGTTGAGTGGTGAGGAACTAACTCAATTGCTTCCGACTAGCGCTCTGCGGATAAAGGATTCAAACTTGGTCTCAGAAGGCGTTACGTTGAGTGCAGTAGCGCAACAAAATATTGGAGATCTGAAACGTCCTTTAAATAAGGCTTTGCAGAAGTTTTTGGTTGCCAATAGTACATTGCGAATGGCTGCTTTTTTTGGGAATGCCACTCAAGAAACCCAATGGCTAGGGAAAATGCATGAAAATAATAGTAGCGCGAAATATTTTCCCTGGGATGGTCGTGGGTTACTGCAGTTAACATGGCCTGGAAACTATGTAAAGTATTGGAAGTTCCGTGGTCGCAAAGTGCCCTCTCCATTAGTAAGCGCGCTTACAGCCGCGCATAAGTCTGCGGATAACACCGGTAGTAACAGCCACCTTGCTGATAGTCAGCTGACGCCCAAAGGGCTGACTGCAGAAATGATTCGTTGGCGTGACGATGTAGAAAAGAAACCAGTTGATGCTACCAACAGTGCGGGAGCTTATTGGGCTTGGACGCAGGCAGCCAAATTAGCTGATAAAAGTCCTGTGATGGAACGAGTTGTTAGAGAATCCGGCGGGAAACAATTTGTGTACTATAGTTGTGAGGTTTTTGGACAGGTTGCCGCAACTGTGAATTTTGGTAGTCCGGTTCATGATGTAACTAAAATCAACAAAGTGAACGGAATAATTGCCCGCAACCAAGCGTATACCAACGCTTTGGTGGTTTTAACTGAGCAGATGAACTTTCCAGACGCTAGTGGAAAAATTAGTGAGCTCCCAGATCCGTTTAAGGCGAGGAGACAGTGATGAAGGTTTGGTTGATTGTTTTGGTTCTTTCATTTTCGTCGATCTCGTTCGCTAATGAAGCAAATGTGAAGTCGTCGGTCATATTTGCAGATCTCAATGTGTGCAAATTTAAAATGAATAATTTGTACAGAGGTGATTATGAGGTGGATAAGGAAGAAGTGCCTGCGCTCTTATTTTATTCGAAAGTTATTAAGCCTAATTCTAGGCGGCCGATAGAAGTCGATTTGAAATTTCGATGTGTGGATCCCGCCGATGCCCAAACTTTTGCTAACTTTTCGGGTGGGAAAATGACTGACAAAGGATGGGTCATGAGTTTGGATCCAGATGTTGAGGCTGACAAGTCCATGCATAATACTTTTTATGTATTAAAAGGGAAGAGTTGGGAAGGTCCAGCGATATCTCAGGACGTTACAAATGGTGAAGAGGAGGACCGAACGCGTGGGTTTGGATTCTGCATCCCTCATGGATCTGCTGCACTTTGTGGAGGTGGAAATGTGGCCTACTTGAATGATCTAAATGGCTCTGCGTTGAAAGAGGTCATTAAGATGGTTGAAACTATTGAGTTTGTTGAGTAAGGCTCTAAGGTAGAGGAAGGATTTGTTTTCATCTGAATTTGTTAATAATCAAAGCGGACAATCAAAGGGGACGGATTTATTTTTTTGCGCTCGACCGCTTTGAATTTAGTTGAAAACTTAAATAGATCTGACCCGTTTGTCGGTTCTGACTCTATCTTCTGTCGCAGGCCCGTTCAGAATTGAACGGATCACTGAGTTTTTACGGACGCCAAGGAATGCAGATTTTCCGATTTAGCCTCTTTTTTTTACTTTCAATACTGTCGCCTGTGGTCATGGCTGAGGGCACGATGATTGCCACCATCCTTCAGGCCGACTTTTCCAAGGACCCGGAAGTCCGGTTGCTTGTCAGAGTCGTTGATGTGGGTGGCGGTTCGGATACCCCTTCCATGGCGGTTCGTAATCAATGCCTGGAGAGGAAGGCGTCCGCAGAGCGTCCTGGGCCGGATCCGTGCTTTTCGATAGAGATCACTGAGAGCAAAAAGCAACGGGCCATTGTTCGGCAAACGCTTTTGAATGATCCTCAGCGCACAACCGACCCTATCTATTTGGAAATTGTTTATCGCTCGGAGGTCAGCGAGACCGATCCGACGAATCACCATCAGCGATCCGCCACACTGAAGATCGAAGAGTACGGCCTCTACAATTGGAACAATGAGAGCGAACAGGCATTGGCGGACGTTGAGTGGTTTCCCTCGGGAAATGGTGTTCTTGATCTGATGGTTCCTGATGCGGATGCATTGCTGAATTCTGTATATCGGGATCGTATGAGTCGGCTGGACGAAAGCGGTCAGAAAGCTCTGAGGGAAACTCAAAGAGCCTGGATGAAATTTCGAGATGCGGAGTGCCAAGCCGACCCGAAATCGCATAAATCAGTTTTCGGTGAGTGGTCCGATGCCTGCCTAATTCGCGCGACGATAGAGCGTGCTCGCCAATTGGCTTTGGCTCCGGACAAGAGCAGACGTTGAAACGGACAAGCCAGTGCATTCGCGCGAAAGCGTCGACTTGGATGAGCATGAACAAACTTTTCTTTCTCTTTTCTGCGCTATTTCCTTTACGTGTGAAAGGGGACGGATTTATTTGTTGCGCCAAAATTATTTGATTTTGAGGCGGAGCGTAAACGTATCCGTTTCGATGGTGGGAAAATTTCTTTGATGGCTGAATCAATGAAAAATTTACATTCGCTCCCTTGCTTTTTATCGTTAACCTTTTTGCTATTCAGTTCGGTCGCATTTTCTGCGAGTTTCGACTGTGGCAAAGCTTCGACGGAAGTGGAGAGGAAAATTTGTAGTTCTCCTTCTTTGTCCGCAATGGACGAAAAGCTCAGTGAGGTCTTCAAACCGATAAAAAATCGGCGAGCTTTACAAATAATCGAAAGTGAATGGCTTGAGTCAGAGCGTAACTCTTGTGAGTCAGTGGAGTGTTTAGAGGACTCTTATGTTCGGCAGATAAGCTTTCTCACACCGGTTTCTATTGCGCCTAGGCCGACTCAGAAAGATATTAAGTTAATGTTGGGTGATAAGCCCTACACACAGTTTGAACGCTCATGGAAGGTCATTGATTTAGCATGGCTTCCCAATGAAAAAGGGGCTGTTGAACGATTTGTGATCTCCGCTGAAACAATTTCAGGCATGTTGCATGTCATCGTGTTTGAAGGGCATTTTGATGCGGCGATGATTGCGTACCGGGGTAATCTATATGAGTACGTTGATCGCAACGACAGGCCGGTATTGCACACGATTGCGAAAGATATCGGTTTTGATGGTGCTCTGAGTTTGGGTTCAAACGACGAAGGGAAAAGGTTTGCGGGAATCTTTGATGGGGCGTTTTACTATCGACAGCAGCTCTCTAAGAATCAGCTGCGGGGGATGGTTTATAAGCTCGGTTCAAAATCTCCGCCATTGGAAAGCAGTTTGCTGTTCCAGCAGTGGCCAAATACTGATGAAAATGCTGTTAGTGGTTTGACATTCGGTTGGGGTGGTGAGTATGGAAAATTGCAAGCGTACTACTCGCACACCTCCGGGTATGAAACGATAGCGCAGGCTGGTCGGCCCGAGGCTGGTTGGAATATATATGCTCCGATTTGGAGCAAGTCACGGCCGACGTTTTATTTCAAGAATGGTGATGGAACTATTTGGCGTGCCAATGTTGCGGATAAGACGTTAACAAAAATTGCGAAAGCTAGTGATGAAGGAATGATCCAGAATCCTACCCCTGTCGATATTAATGGGCGCGAAGCCGTCGTTTATCTGAATGGATCTACTCTGAAAATGGCTATCTCCCTTGAAGAATAAGCACGACTTAAAAAAACACTTTCGCAAGATATTGTTGGAATTTGCCTTGAGTAAATATCTTATTCCGGTGCTGCCCGCCGTGCTGATTGGTGGTTTATCTCTGTTGGGGGGACATGCATTTGCTGACGATGCATGTGCCGATATCACTACGAACTCTCAGAGGGAAAGATGTTCTGTAAGTGCCAAGGTTGCTGCAGATAATCAGTTGAATACCAGTTATCAAGAACTGATGGTTCGGCTCGAAGGTGGGTATCAGACCGATCCGGTTCTTGCCGCAAGCCAAAAGGCCACGGTTCAGGAGGCTCAGCGCGCCTGGATCAAACTGCGCGATACCGATTGCCAGATCGATGCGTTGGAAGCGGAACCGGGCTCTTCGGCGCATGTGGCAGCGGTTAACAATTGCATCGCCAGCATGAGTCGTGTTCGGTCAGCGTTTCTGGACAATATCGCGTCCGATACCGGGAGTGGCCCGACAATTGGACGTGGCTCGTGCCCTACGCAAGACTTTGCACAGTTTCTTCCAGCATTCTCCGCTAATGCCGAATCGCAGAAGCGACTAACTGCGCAGGCCGTGAAGCTGCTGGTATTAAAGGGGACGTCGGATATAGGGCGGATTGTGACTTACGTTACTGCGGAGGTGGGACGCGATATGGCGTTTCCCTTAATGGTGGCTGTGCCCGATGGGAAAGTGGAAGGAATAGAGATCGAGAAGGTGGATGACCGCCACGTTAACGTTGTGGATAAACGCGCCGGCAACAGCAATATCAAGATTTTCAACTTTTCGCGGAAGTCCTGCTGGACGCTAGATGGGGTTGAGGACTGGTCGATTCCTGATAAAGAGCTTTCTGTAGCCAGTACGCGGAAAATGAGTCGTGCGGAGAATTTCTGTTGGCAGCGCGGACAAGGATTTGCTGGCTTGGGCGGCCTTGAGCAATACCGACTGACAGGAGAACTTTTTGAGGCGACTTTGGAAAATTACCTGTGCGCGGCCGCTTCAGGCGATCCTATATCTAGTTCGGCTGCGGCCGGGCTGAGTCTGTCGGGTATGGCCCCGCAATTGGAATACGGCAAAGTTGAGGCTCTTTTCAAAGCAGCAGCCGTTGATTCACCGAGCGGTGCTGAGTCGTTGGCTGGCTTCTATTGTTTTGGCAATGAATTGGCCGGTTCAGGACCCTGCCAGCGCCCGCTGGACGTTGAAAAAGAGTTGATTCGTGCTACCACCATGGGATCAACCCATGCATTCGTTTCGTTAGGCGATTATTGGAAAAGCGGCGATCTAGGAAAGAAAGATATTCTTCGCGCCTTGGCCTGTTATCAGCTTGCTGCCGACAAAGGTAACGACTCGGGTATCAATGCGATTAAGCGACTTCAGTCCGAAGTGGCTGAACCGATAGTGGCCAGCAGCTGCTTTTAGTGCGGTTAAGTGAAGAAGGGCGTTTACAGCGCCCGACGCCTTTTACCTCGATGTGATCAAACGCGTTCAGCCATCATGGCTAACGCGTTTTCATATGCGCTGAGCCAGAATCCGCAGCGCTTAAACGTTTAATACTTGAGCATCTGACGACCGCGATTTTCCTTTAAACTCCCCACCCCCAAGGAATGCGCTCAGGACACGGAATGCCAGCCCCCTCGAACTCCCTTCGCCCTGCGTTAGTGCTC
Organism: Pseudomonas sp. H1_D05; assembly: GCF_054682705.1. Classification (NCBI taxonomy): domain Bacteria; kingdom Pseudomonadati; phylum Pseudomonadota; class Gammaproteobacteria; order Pseudomonadales; family Pseudomonadaceae; genus Pseudomonas; species Pseudomonas sp. H1_D05. The sequence goes on along the minus strand of NZ_CP162825.1, from coordinate 1,690,636 downwards.
TGGCTATACGCCGCCGCAATCGTGCACATTCTCGCCGGTCTCACCCTGACCTGGGCCGGGCATTCCGGTTTACTCGACGGCTATCTGCACATCCTCGAACTCGCATTCTGGGGCGCTGATGCGGTGCCCGCTGCCGGCCACGAACAACAAGTCTGGTGGCTCGCGCTGTTCGGCGCGACGCTGCAAAGTTATTCGTTGTACATGCTCGCGTTGGTGCACTTGGGCAATCGCTTGAAAACCCCGGCAGTGTGGGGCTGGTTGATCGCCGGCATCCTGTTATGGGCGCCGCAGGACATGTGGCTCTCGGCGCAACAGCAGGTCTGGTCGCACCTGTGGCTCGACGGTTTTGCGTTGCTGGTGTTGTTGCCTCCGTTGTTCTGGCTGTATCGGCATGACCGCCGGAAGCCTTCTGCAGTAAAGACACCGAGCGAATCCAACCCGTTTGCCGGCGGCGCTTTCAAGCGCGTGCTGATCACCGGCGGCACCGGATTTATCGGCGAAGCCTTGGTCAACCAACTGTTCGCCGCCGGCCACTCGGTCAGCGTACTGACGCGCGATCCATTGAGCGCAGCCAATCTATTCAACGGCCGCGTCCGCTGCGTGCATTCGCTCAGCGAACTCAGCCACGACGAAGCCTTCGACGTAGTGATCAATCTCGCCGGCGCCCCCGTCGCCGGCCCACGCTGGACTCCCAAACGTCAGGCGCAATTGCTCGCCAGCCGAGTCGGCACCACCGAAGCGCTGATGACCTGGCTGAAGAACACCAAGCACAAACCAGCGCTGTGGATTCAAGCCTCGGCCATCGGCTTCTACGGCGTGCGCGACGCCAGCGAAAGCCTCGACGAACACGCCAGCAAGGGCGACGGTTTCATGGCCGAACTCTGCGCACGTTGGGAAGCCGCCGCGCAACCGGCCACCGAGTTTGGCGTGCGTCAGGTGGTGCTTCGCCTCGGAGTAGTGTTCGGCCCCGGCGGTGCGTTGACGCCGTTGCTGCTGCCGTTCCGCTTGGGTTTCGGCGGGCGCATGGGCGACGGTCGGCAGATCATGAGCTGGGTGCATCGCGACGATGTGCTTCAGGTGATCGAGCGGGCTTTCAACGACGACAGTCTGCGCGGCACCTACAACATGGTCGCGCCCGAAACGGTCAGTCAGGCAGCGTTCGCCGAGCAGGCCGGCAAGGTCCTCAAGCGCCCGGTGTGGTTGCACATTCCCGCCGCGCCAGTGCGCGCATTGGCAGGCGAGATGGCGCAGTTGTTCTTCGACGGTCAGCGCGTGGTGCCGCAGCGTTTGACCGAGGCTGGCTACACATTCCGCTTTCCAACCCTCGACGCCGCTCTGCGCGATCTGACCTGAGGATCGCTCATGAGCAAGCCGTTGATGTACCTGCTAGCCGGCAACGGTAGCGCTGCCGATTGGTGGGACGACGCGCTGCCGCACTTTCAGCGCTACGACGTGGTGCCGCTGGAGTTGCCGGGCTTCGGCGCGAATCTGCAGCCGCCCTGCGAGGATCTCGCGGACTACGCGCAGACCTTGTTGGCGATGACCCAGCAGGGCAGCGCGATCATGGCAGTCGGGGTTAATGCCTTGCTTGTATTGCATGCGTTGCAACGTCGGCCCGGGCACTTTTCGCGCAGTGTTCTGTTGGCGCCGGTTGGGGCATTTTTGTGGCAGCGTCGCTTGCCGGCGCTGATGTCGCCACTGCCGATTCGCAAGACCATTCACTGGCTGCTGTCGAACAAACCCACGCTGTTCGCGCGCAAGTTCTCCAACCAGACCTGGACCCCCGCGCAGTACCAGCGCATGGGCGCCGGCTATGCGCGCTGCCGCGCGTTTGTGCCGCATTGGGATCTGGTTCGCGCCGATACCGCACTGCCGCTGCTGGAGTGGATCACCGATCCGGTCGAGCTGGTTTGGGGCGATCAGGACGCGGTGCTCGGCATCGAGCAAGCGGCGGCGTGGTCGGCGATTCTCGCCCGCGCTGATCTGACCATCAGCCTCAAACCCGGCTGGGGTCATTACCCGTGGATCGACTCGCCCGCGCAGTTCGCGCAGTGGCTGGAGTCGGGCGAGCGCGGGTTTGTCGTGCACACCAAGGGTGGTCGTTTGCGTCTGGCCGAACTGGCGCGGCAAGCGGTGCCGGCGGCGCTGACGCTCAACGATTGTGCCGATCCGCGTCTGCCGGCATTTCTCGCCGCCCAACCTGATGTGACCTGGGCGGTGCGCTCCTCCAGTTATGGCGAGGATCAGGCCGACTCGGCGAATGCCGGTTTGAGCACCACCTATCTGCGCGAGCCGACCGCCAACGTGCCGAAACGCATTGCCGAACTGACGGCCGAAGGTGTCGAGGAAGTGGTGGTGCAGCGCTTCATCACGCCGGTCGTTTCCGGGATCGCTTTTGTGCGCCATCTCTCGGTAGAACTGGAGTGGGTTGAAGGTCATCTCGAATCGCTGGCCGACGGTCACGTCAGCCCCTCGCGGGCAACGCTTTCGCGGCTCGGTGATGCGTGGCGCAGCGGCACGTTCAAGCCGTCCCATGGCTTGACCGAAGACCTGCTCTGGCGCTTTCTGCAAGACGTGCTGCGCGTGTTCCACTACGTGCCCGGCGACGTCGAATGGGCCTGGGACGGCGCGCAACTCTGGCTCCTGCAATACCGGCCGATCAGCGACTACGGCTGGCGCCGACACCTGACCGCCGCCAACATCGCCGAGATCCTGCCGCCGCAACCGAGCGTAATGGTGGAATACGCCCAGCGCCGCGCGGCAGCGAGTATCCCGGCGATCATGGCGCGCTGGGATGCGCGAGTGTTGCAGGACAACGAGCCGTTCACCGCCGTGTTCGGCGGTGCGTCCTATATCAACAATGATTTGTTCCTCGCAAGGCTGGCCGACTGGGGAATCAGCGCCGCTAACTACTCCGGTGAAGTCGGCGGCGCGACGCCGCATCTGCCGTGGCAGCCGCTGAAGATGCTGCGTTCGTTGCCGCTGTTTTTGCGTATGCAACGCAAGGCTCGCGGGCATTTGCTGAATCTTGAAAACGGCTTGCAGCGCTTCGATCGGGAACTGGCCGAACTCGTCGCCCAGAGTGCCGATGGCCAACAACTCGCGGACTGGTTCACCCGGTTTTACGTGTTCGTGGTGCAAGGCAATCTGTGCATCGCCACGGCGCTGGCCAGTAGTGGCGGCGATTGGCTGGGCCGCCCGCCGACCGCGTACGACAACCTTGAAAACAGTCCGCATCGATTGCCGTGGGAAACCGATCCCGCTACGCCTCGACCTATGGCGACTGAGCTGCCGTTACAAGCATTCCCGCAATGGTCAGGGCTGATCCGCCTAGCGCATTCGACCGGCCTACCGGGCCTGCGCGGTTACTACCTGCAAGTGCGCGAGTGGTACCGCGACAACCTCATGCGCATCTTCTTCCGTCTGCATCACGCCATGCCGCTGGCGGATCGCGAGTACTGGTTTGCACTGCACCCCGATGTGCGCACCCGCGATGGCAGCTTTTGGCAGGACGGTCGCGAAGGTGCGGAGCAGGCCACCGGGTTCATGATTTATCCGGGGCAGGTGCAAGGCATCCTCGGCGCCGACATCCTGCTCGAAGACACCCTTGATCCGGGGCGGCATGCGCACTATCAAGCGGCGCGGGCGGTGATTGCGCGAATGGGTGGGCGGTTGTCGCATGGCTCGACGTTGCTGCGGGAATTGCGCAAGCCGTCGGCGGTGATGCCGCAGGTTGATCCGGCGTGGGTGGGGTGTGAGGTGTTGTATCGGGATGGGGATTTGGAATTGATCAATTCGAAGGATGCGAAGTGAAACTACGATGCCTCCGCGAATTGATCTTTGGTCTGTTCGCGTTTTTACAGGTGGATTATGTGACTGCCGCAGGTCCTGTATTGGTCGGTAACGAACCCGGCCAGTCGCCGGTTGCGCAAGGCCCGACCGAGGCAGTTGTAGACATGGGTCCGTGTCGGTTCTCCATGCCGCTGCTGCAGAACCAATGGCTGAAGTTCGACGATTTCTATTCGGTATTTATCGCAGCCAAACAACTGCCCAAACCGTCCAGCGCCCCCAGCTTGTGGCAAGCGCAGACGTTGAGTGGTGCCGACTGGCACTTCGAGAAACACGGTGACCTGAGCCAGCCGTGGTTTGGTTTGATGTGTGAAAACTCGGAGTACTTTTCGCTTCTCACCGACTGGAAACCCCCGGTAGACGATGCGTTTGCGGTGCAAGTCCTGCGTGACGACAACGACCGCAGGTGTCCGGCGACTCGTACCGATCAGGGCTGGGTACCAAACTCTCTGGCGGGTCGTGCGAACACCTACACCTTCGAACAATGGGGTGGGGAGAACTCTTCGGGTTTCATCTTCGGTTTCCACGACAAGTCACGACGGCACATTACCCGCATCGCTTTTTGCCTGCTGAGGGGCAAAGACGTGCTGATCGGCTCGGCGGAATCGGGTTCATCCACCCCATTGGCGATCAGCAACGAAGGGTTCGAGCAAATCAAGAAAGCGGTGCGCGGCATTGCCTTCGAATGAACACACCCACAATGACTTGCGTCGATGGAGCTACAGCGTGAAAGGATTTTCGGTTCTTCTCGGCAGCTTGATATTGGCTGCCGCGTCCATGGCATTCGCTGCCGATCCAACCTTCAAGGATTACACCGTCACGCCAGTTTTCACCGGCCCCAACCATAAGCTGGTGCCGCAAGAAAACAGCAGCCCAATGATGGATCAGGCAAGGGTGCAAGCCCTGAAAGGCAAGGTCAACTTCGCCGGCCATTACATCCTGCACAGGCTCGGTTGTGGCGGCAGCGCCATTTGCGGCGAAGTGCTGGACGCTCAAACTGGGGAAGTCGTTGGCGGGCTGCCCAATGCTTATGACGGCAGTACGTTCGGCATGGTTTACCATCCCGAGAGCCGCATGATCATCGTGTCCGGCATCACGCTCGACGGCGAAGAAGATGCGCAGGGGAATGCTTTGGAGAGCGGCAACCGGGATCGTTACTACGAGTTTGTGAGCAACGAATTCCGGCTGCTGAGCATGACCGACGTGGAATCGTCGCCGATGGATGAGGAGTGAGTGGATGAGCCGTTTTCTCGCGGGCAGCCTTTCGCTGCTGCTCTCTCTGCCAGCTCTCGCCGCGCCTTCGGACACCTTTACCCAGCGCGATGTCATGCAGTGTGGCGGTGTTGAAGTGGTGTTGGTGTCGTCTTGCCGATCGGTGACGGTGGATGGTGCGGAAACCCACGTCATCCCGGTTTGCTCCGACCAAACCATCAACATCGGCGGCAAAGTGCTTCGTCGCGATATCAGCAAAATTTCACAGCTCACTTCCGACGGTGCGAAGACGAAGATGTTGAGCAATGTTGTTGTGGCAATGGATTGCGTGGAAGGCACCAAGGGCAGTCTGGTTTCGATAGGCGGCTATGGCGGTTGTGGTGCCTGCGCGGAGTGGCATGGGTATTACTCGACAGCAGGGCGATTGGAGCAATACAGCTTCGATAATAACCAGCGCTCGTTTGGCTCGAGGGGATCTCGGGACGAGCTGATCAAGGCCTATGGCGTTACGAAGAGACAGTTAATGTCAGAAAGCCCGGTGGTGAAGAGGATCGTCTATGGCCAGCCTTAAGTGGGTGTTGATGATCGGCAGTTTGTTCAGCGCTACCAATGTCTTTGCCGTTGACCCGCCAATAGTGGGAGCCGCCGGAAACACAGTGACGTTCCGGGCTAAAAAATGGACGTCACCCGTCGTGGAATCTACCACTGCCTGGTTCACCGCGAATGGAAAAACGTTCCCGTTGTTCCATGCCGGCATTGCTGCCCAGGCTTATCCTGAGTGGCTCAGCCCTGACCAAAATTTTCTACTGGCGACTGCGGTGGAGTACGGCGTAGTCATAGGTGAGAACGGTGAGGAAATAGCGACATCACAAGGGCATTGCGATGTGATCTCGATGGAAACCGGTTGCGTGCTTGCTGAGAGTTACGAGCGGTTTTGTGAGGGAAAATGGGTAGGCAAGCAATGGGTTTCCGAAGAGGGCGGGGTGCTCAATCCTGTCTTGGAGACTAAGTCACCCAAGGACCTGCTGAAATATGCTTCGAGTATCGAGCCGGTACAGTCCCGAGCAGAGTCCATCGAATGGAGCCTGAGCTTTTTAAGCCCGGAATCCTACATGGCGTGTCATCCCCCGGCGCAAAGTGTTCAGACTTACAACGACCTCGGTTTCTACTTGGCCGAGGGCGGCAACGATGAGTTGGCGCTGAAGTTTTATCGAGGCGTTGAAGCTGTCGGCAAACGCACAGTGCTGATGCTGAACATGGCTGATTCGCTGTGGCGACTTGATCGGCAAGAAGAAGCGCAGCGTTATTACCGCGAATACCGCGACGCGATGAGTGCCGCCGGTAAAGCGCAGAAGATTCCGCAACGCGTCGTTGAGCGATCTGAAATTCAGGGACTGAAACAGTGAATATGTTCTTCCGCTTTATCGTGTTGAGCCTTGGGCTGCTAACCACTTCATGCGCACTCGCTGCCCCACAAGTCCTGAAGGAAATTCCGGCTAGCTTGCTGGGTGATGCATCACGGCAAAAGGTATTTGTTCTGACAGGGGATGCGGACGAGGCCTCCAACCGGTTGTTGATCGCGCCGGTGCAGGCACGTAATGAGGAAATTTTGCTTGATACGTCGAAGGCGCTGCCTCTGATCAAGAGTCAGTACTCGTCCGCTCTTCAGGGTGTCTTCAGCGTCCATGTAGTCAAAGGTCGCCCCGGCGTCATGACTGTCATTGATCCGCAGTCTGAGGAAGCTGTCGTCAAGCAGCCGTTCGTTGAGGCTGGGGATTACATCGCGCTGGTAACCAGCGAAGAAGATAACGCGGTTTACAACTTCAACCTGTTGTTCGCCTTCAATAGAGGTTCAAAGCAGTTTGAGCTGAAAGCTCTGCTGGAAGTGGCGAATAACGACTCCTGTGACCGGTCGCTTGTCAGCGTTGTGGAGTTGCCGGTGCAGACATTGGGCCCGATCACCCTCGCCTCTTTCGATGGGCGTGAAGCGCTGCAGAAGCTGCGGGTTGCTCGTACTGGCAGTATTGAGGGCGTTAGAAAGAAATTGATGACCGTCAATTCGGCTGATTTGATGGATATGGCGCTGGCAGCCTACCGAAAGGGTGATGACTCTTCCTTCAAGGATACGATGAGCTACGCGTTGATGGGCGGTGGCTCGCATGACACTTGTCCCCCGGATAGCTATATCGTCGCAAAGTACTACTACCCGCAGCGTCCCGGCTGGTCCAACGACCTCGGTTTTCTGCTCGGCGAGGCGGGTTACTACGCTGAGTCGATTGAGTTGCTCAACGCAGTGATTGCTAACCACCCAAACAGGACGGTTGCTTACCTGAATCTCGCTGACAGTTATTGGGCCGTGAAGGATAAAGAGCGGGCGGTGGCGGCGTACAAGCAATACGCATCGCGAATGTCTGAAGCGGGAAAAGCTTCGAAAATCCCGGCGAGGGTGGGTGAGCGCAGCGCTGTGGCGCCCGAGGCGTGACAAGAGCTCGTTGAGTTGCTGTAACTGTGTGTTCTGTACCGATGAACCGCTAAAGGAATGTTCGGTTTGAAATTTTCGTCTGCATTGTTTTCCGCGTTGCTCGTTTTCGTTCCTCTGGCGGCTCATAGCGAGGTCACGACCGAGGTTTTTTGCTTCCGCTCCTACGAAGGCAAACCCATAAATTTTGAATTCAGAACCTATTACGACTCTGTCGCCAAATGGAGCGGTGCTGGCGTCAAATACAGCAAGTCAAAAAAGGCTATTGGGTTGGTTCATCGCAGTACTGAACAAGAAGAACTCGTGTATGGCCGGCCCTACCAGTACACGACAACTTGGGTTGAAGTAGTTGATGGCGCACTGACAGGTGAGTATCAGATGGTCACTCAGGGTGGCCGGGTTGATGCGATGTCGTATACGAATTACAAATCCGCAAAGAAGTATTCGTTTGAAAACGATTACAACGTGGATTCGAAACCTGAAACAGGTTGCCAGTGGTGAAGCAGGGAATATTCAGAAAGGGGACTTAACGTCCCCTTTTTTCATCCACAAACCTCGCTACGGCTTAGCCGCCACGCTTCGCACTTCAATCTGGTCGAGCGTCCCTTCCACCATCAATCTCACCCCATCCGCCATTCTGCTCAGGGCCAGCGCTACCGAGCGGCGGGAGCCGTGGAGGTCGTCGGCGAGGTCACAGGCGATGACGCTGATGGACAGGAGGTCTTCGGAGGCGTTGGCCATGAGGGCTTCGGCGTCGGTGCCGGGGGAGAGTTTGAAGAGGCCGTTCTCGCGTTTGGGGTGTGGATCGACGGCTGGTTTGAAATGGTGGTCGAGGGCGCGTTCGGCGGCTTCGTGGAATTTCTTCGAATTGGGGGATTCGTAGGGCGAGGTTGCTTCCGCGCTGAATGTTTCATCGGTCATCGGTGTAAATCCTGAGCAGTTAATTGATTTCCCCGAGTTCGGACTTGCACATCCGGCCACCGATTTTGCGGCGACACACAAAGCCTATCGATAGCCAGCCAACTCGCCTAGTTCATGGACAGCACCGCACTTTGCAGGAAATTTCCCATAGATTCGCGGGCCGGAAGATCAAAAGATCGCAGGCTTCGCCAGCTCCTACAGGGATGTGTTTCAACAGGTGTAGGACGTTGCCTGCGGAATCGTGACTTGGCGGTCATCGTGCGGGAATTGGACTGCATCATCCTCCAACAGAGTCAGATACTGGCGTTATCGTCCGAATCCCTTACACTGCCCCGGCCGTTCATTTTCCTTTTGAGGCTGTGCGCATGAAATTTCGTTTTCTTCTGTGGATGATGGGTTTGTTGATGGGTAAGGCCAGCCGGACAAATCCTGCGTTCCAGCAGCAGTTGGGTGACAAGGATCTGGTATTTCAGCTACAGACGCTGGACGGGAAAGTGGCGCGGCATTTCGTGGTCAAGGATCAGCGCATCACCAGCAAGTCTGGCGTGGTCGCAGAGCCGGCGTTTGCGATTGCGTTTAAAGATGCCGGTTATGGCTTTGCGACGATGCAGGCGAAGAACAAGCAGTTGGCGTTTATGCAGGGCATTCAGGACAAGTCGATCCAGCTTAAGGGCAACCCTGCGCTAGTGATGTGGTTTCAAGGGTTGATGAAGTATTTGAAACCAAGAAAGGCGAAGGCTAAAGCTTAGGAAGTCGCTGGCTAGAACAAACCCATGCACGCGCACTGAATAACGGTGCGCTTGTCTTGTAAGGCCATCATTGTGGCTCGCAAAGACTGCCGGACTGTCATTTCTATCAGGTGTTTCGTGCACAGTCGCGATGTTCTACTCAAGTTCCAGTTCCGGCATTAAGGGACTTGACTGACTTGATGGAGCAAGCTCATGACGCAGACACACAGTATTTCGATCCCTAGGTCTCTCGATCCGACATTTGCTCAGGATGGTGTGTTGACCTTACCGATACCTGGTATCGCGGGCGACGAAGCGGCGGCGGTCCTGGCGCTCCCCGATGCAAAATTACTCGTTGCGATACCTTTAACGGGAGCGAATGCCCCGGTTGCCATTGCGAGGCTGAATGACGACGGTTCGCTGGACGAAACCTTTGGTCCCGCGCGCAGAGGTTTTGTTGAAATAGCGTTGGAAGGTGCTCGGATCAGCTATGTATCCGGTCTCGATGCGCTTGAGGATGATGGTTGGCTGATACACCTTCAATATTCCTCGACTACCTCCAATGACGTTGGCCTTGCACTAGTCCGCCTGAAAAATACCGGTGAACTGAACGAATCGTTCGGCACCAACGGCATGCGGTTTATCTCCCATTACGGCAATCCCCATCCCGCTAGCGTGCCGCGTGAGGCAAGTCACCCGAACACCGGATCCTCACAGACTGCCCGCGTCCCATCACGATCAACGGCCCGGCAGGTGGATGGCAAAATCGTCCTGCTCCATTTAGTGTTTTTTGATGATGCACCACTGCCAGCGGGTGTTGTGATTCGTCTGTTAGCGGATGGCTCACTCGATCAATCATTCAACGGTTCAGGCTATGTGGTTGTGGATGTCGCCACATCGAATAACGTCTACGGTATCGCCATTCAAGCCGATGGCAAGGTGCTGGTCTGCGGTTCATACCAGGACGGGTCGGGAGGTCGTGGAGTTTTTCTGGCGCGTCTGGACGCAAGTGGCGCGCCGGACAGTCAATTCAACAACGGTGTGGCCGTGTTGATGCCCGATGATGAAGGCGAGAGTTTTCTGCAGTCGATTTCGGTACGTGAAGGCGATGGCAGGATTATCGTCGCGGGCCAAGCCCAGCGTGGTGGTCTCGACGGTGGGTTGATCGTTGCATTCACGACCAGCGGCGCGCCCAACCTTGTATTCAATGGGGGCAAGCCGCTGTTTTCGCCGTTACTAAAAGGGTTGGCATGGACGCACACCTCGCAGGTGGGTGGTTCGATCGTTGTTGTCGGTCAGGGTGAATCAGCCATGGTGACGGCGCGTTTTCTTGCTGATGGAAAACCGGATACGGCTTTCAACGGTACGGGGCATGCGCTGTTTGAAGACAGCGCAGGGGCTGCCTTTGCGCGAGGTGTCTCCGTTATGACGGACGGCCGGATCGTGGTGTGCATCGAACTCTCCGTCCATTCTGATCTTCCCAACGTCCCTGGGCGTTTCGTGCGCTATGTGGCGGGCACGCCATCCTTGAATAACGATCCGACCTTCGGCGACGGTGGCATCCTCAGATTTCCATTCCCCGGATTCTCGGGATATGACGTCAGGGCGCTGCTGGCGCTGCCGCAAAACAAATTGCTGGTTGCCGTTCGCCTTTCAACGCCCGGTGCACCTACGCAGGTCGTTCGTCTGCTTGAAGACGGTGCTCTCGACTCAGCTTTCGGTGGAGAAGGCTCCGGCTACGTCGAGATCAGGCTGAAAGAAAATTTTTACATGAGCCGGATCCTCGGGTTTACACCGCTGAGCGATGGCGGCTGGCTGGTTCGTGCTCAGTACGCGGAAGAGGGCGCGAATAACTCGACGGGCCTGGTGCTGGTCAGACAGCGCGAGGACGGGCAACTGCAGACGTCTTTCGGGGAACAAGGTGCGCTCTATCTTCCCTACGCGAAGATGGGCGGCGGATATACCGGGGTGGTGCAAGCGTCTGCCAGCGGTGCCGCAGGGAATGGCGCAGCAGGGATGGTCGCTCAACAACTGGACGAAAAAATCGTCGTGGTCAGTAACGTTGAGGATGCTTCCCGCCGGACAAAAGGTATCGTTCTGAGGTTCGAGCCGAATGGCTCACCCGATACGACCTTCAACGGCACGGGCTTTGCGTTCGTAGAGCTTGCAGATATTTCGCCTTTGGACATCGTTGCGCAGGCGGCCGCGACCCAGGCTGACGGCGCCGTGGTGATCTGCGGCAATTACTTTGCGGTGAGTGGGCATGGCGCCTTCGTTACTCGTTTCGACGCTACGGGTAAGGTTGACACACGCTTTGGAGTCAACGGAGCGGTGAACGTGCCCCTCGATCAATGGATCAGCCTGGACGTTGCGGCAATCGTCGACGACAAGATTGTTGTGGCCGGCGGTGCGGCGGTGGAGGGCGTCTCTCAGGGCTTGATTGCGGTGCTCAATCTCAGCGGCTCCTACAATCGGGTGTTCAATGATGGTCAACCACTGATTTCGTCACCTGTGTCCCAAGGCGTCAGATGGTTGCATTGCGTGCCGCGTACGGACGGTTCAGTCATCGTTTGCGGTAACAGTGGCACTGGCGCGCTTGACGAGAATCTCAGCGCGGTCACCGCACGCTTTCTGGCGGATGGTTCTCCAGACTCCTCTTTCTTTGGTTCGGGATTTACCGTTTTCAATGAAAGCGCGGGTTTCGAATACCCCCACGGCATGGCGGTAATGGACGATGGGCGCATCGTGGTGGGCGGAGTGTATTTCACCGACTCTGGATACGATAAAGGCTGGGTGATCCGTTACCTGGACAAGTCGGCTTAAGCCGTGGAGGTCGTCGGCCCAGGTCGCAGGCGATGACGCTGATGGACAGGAGATCTTCCGAGGCGTTGACCATGAGGGCTTCGGCGTCGGTGCCGGGGGAGAGTTTGAAGAGGCCGTTCTCACGTTTGGGATGTGGATCGAGGGCTGGTTTGAAATGGTGGTCGAGGGCGCGTTTGGCGGCTTCGTGGAATTCCTTTGATTCCAAACCGGCGCTGGTGTTGTGGTTTCAGGAATTGATGAAGTATTTGAAGCCGAGGAAGGCCAAGCCAAAACCGTGATGTCTGGTTGGCATGTCCAGGCTGTTTTTCAAAGCCAGGGCGGGTAATTGAGTGACTCGTAAACCCTCTTCAAAACTCTTAAATACTCGAACACACCTGTCAGGTCTGACAGGTGTGTTCGAGTACTTGTTGGTGTTTCACTGTGAGCAGTGTCCATTGGTGGGCGCATGGAAATCACAGGGAGTTCGATGATGAAGAGGATTGAAGCGCTATCTGCCGAAGGAAAGCTTGACCTGAATTTTGGTGACCAGGGCGTGGTGAGCTTTCCACGTCCCGAAATTTCAGCGATGACACCTGATGCGATCCTGGAACTAACTGACAACAAGCTGTTGGTTGCCATGGTGGAACTTGGTGTGGATGCCAACCTTGTTTTAATGCGCCTGAATGAGGACGGAGCACTCGACAAGAGTTTTGGCGAGCGCAAACTGGGCTTCGTTGAAATCCAGTTCGACGATGGATTTCAAGTGACGGTTTCCGGCCTGACTGCGCTGGTGGACGGTGGGTGGTTAGTGTTTGGCCTGTACATGGTTTTCGTAGGCGACGACATTTCCGAGACTGGGTTGTTTGTTGTGCGTCAGTCTGCAGACGGCAGGCTTGATGAGTCTTTTGCTGAGCGCGGCGTTCTTTTAATCAATCGACGGGATATTGGTTACCCTGACGATAAGAGCATGGCACTTGGCTGCGCTTCTCAATTGGATGGCAGTAACCTTAGAAGCGCTAGCCTTGGTGTCAATGCCGTTGCTGCCGAGCAAGCCGACGGCAAGATTTTTTTGCTAACCAGTGTCTCGGTGGGTTGGCTGCAGGCACGAAGTCTTGTCTTGAGTTTCAATGCGGATGGTTCGAAAAATAGCTCTTTCAATGGTGGGTCTGCGAGGGTGGAGCTACCGGGCGTTACTCATGCGTCTAATTCAGGTGGGGCGATTGCACTTCAAGCGGACGGGAAAGTGCTAGTCGGAGGGTATTACTCTGACGATAGTCTTAAAGTTCTTGGAGCCTATGTGGCGCGCCTTGGCCCAGATGGTCAGGTGGATGCCGGGTTCAACGGTGGCATCGCTGTGACCATTCCTCATACTGGTTATATCCAGGTGCACGGCCTGAAGATCCGGTCGGAAGACGGCGCAATCGTTGGGATAGGGGAGGCTCATCGCGGTGTGCGTAGCGGGTTGATCTTCAAGTTGAACGCTAGTGGTTCATTCAATCGCATATTCAATGGTGGCAACCCACTGTTTTCTCTCTTGGTGCCGCAGGGTCTCGGGTGGGGAGGCTGCACTTCTCAAGAAGATAGTTCGATTGTTGTGTTCGGCAATACTGGCATTGGCCTTCTGACGGAGGAACTCAGAACGATAACGGCGCGCTACCTCGCAACAGGTGAACTGGATACCAAATATGGTAATGGCAAAGGCTATGTCATATTCGAGGATGAGTATTGGTGCAACAGTGCCTATGACATGGTGCTGATGCGGGATAAACGTATTGTAATGTGCGGTAGTTCATATAAAGAGGCTGAGCCTTTTCCTGTCGCTACGAAGGGCTGGGTTGCACGTTACGTGTGAGGCGGGTCTTGGCTGAAATGCATTTATCGCAAGCAAGCTCACTCCCCACAGGGATTTGTGTAAATCCTGGGGGAGCGGGCCTGTTTGCGTTTAGGCCTGGCTGAACTGCGAGGCCAGTTCGCGCAGCAGCACTTCAGCCTCAAGCACTTTGCTGACGACGTCGTTGGCTTTGTCGCGGGTCAGACCAACGCGTTCGAGCAGGGCATCCGGAATGTCTTCATCCGGGCCGGAGCCAATCCCGCGGCTGCGCAGCAAGCGCACGGCCAGGCAGACGAGGTTCGGGTATTCGGCGTAGGCGCCGTCGTAGCTTGGGTCGTGCTGGAAGCGCAGGGCGGTGGCCAGCTCATCCGGCATGTCCCAGTAGCGCATCAGCCACGAGCCGATCTGTTCACGGCTGATACCGAGCAGATGTTGCTCGATGTAGCTGTGGCACAGGTGCGGGTTGACCTCCAGGTGGCGGCAGATCAGCGAGAAGTGCGGCGGAAAGACGTGGGCCAGCAGCAGGTAACCGAAGTTATGCAGCAGACCGGCCAGATACGTCAGGCCGGCTTCCGGGCGCTGGGCGCGCGGCATGGCACGGGTCAGACCTTCGATGACGGCGGCGGTGTAGATCGACTGCTGCCAGTACGGCGTGGTGTGTTGCGGATGGTCTTTGGGCAGGCTCAGGGTCTTGCCGAGGGCCGGGCCCAGCGCGAGGTTGATCACCAGATCGAAGCCGAGTACGCGAACGATCGCGTCTTCCACCGAACGGATCTTGCCCGGCGAGGCGTAGTACGGCGATGCCGCCCAGCTCACCACTTGCGCGGCCAGCGCCGGGTCGGTTTCAACGACGCCAGTGATGTCGTCGATGGTGGCGTTGGGGTCGACGCGCAGTTTGATGATTTTTTGCGCGGTTTCGGCCAGCGGCGGAATCTCGATGGTCGCTTCCAGACGCTGCTGAATGCGCCGCGCGGTGAACGCTTGCACGGCCTGGGTGATTTCCTCGCGGTCATCGTCCGGGCGGTCGAGGTTCGGGCGGATGCTGCTCAGGGCTTCGCCGAAGTTGGCGGCGCTGGCCTTGGTCAGCATGGTCTTGAAGTCTTCGCTGGCGATTTCCAGCAGCAGGCCCGGCTCGCCGGAGTTGATCAGCAACTTCGGTTCGCGCAGCAGGCTTTCTTCGTAGAGGCACGGCGAGCTGGTCAGCGCTGGCAGGCCCGGCAGCAGGCTCAGGCTGTGTTTGCCGAGCATCTTTTCCAGGCGCTCGGTGGACACGGCAGTCAGACGCCGGCCAGTGAGTTCGGCGAGGCGGTTGAGGTCGAGCAATTGGCTCTGCGGAAACAGCACCATCAGCGCGCCGACGGCGTCGTCCAGCAACACGGCTTGTACCTTGCGCGATGCATTGAGGCCGTGGTGGTCGAGCACTTCTTCGTAGGCGATGCCCAGCTTGCCTAGCAGCAGCCGAATAACAGACGGCGCGTGCGGGGATTCGGGGGCGAGAGCGGCTTCGGTCATGGTCTGTATCCGTTTTTGAAACAATGGCAGGAGTATAACCAGCTTGGTCGGAACGATCTGTCAGAAACTGCGACGGTGCTCACACTTGGCCGTATTGCTGCCCGTGACGCAACCAGCGATCGAGTAATGGGCTGACGTGGGTTGGCCAGCGTTCCAGCAGGGCTTGCGCGGCGTCGCGGACGGCGGGCAGCAGGTCGGCGTCGCGCATCAGGTCGGCAACTTTGAATTGCAGCAGACCGGTCTGGCGGGTGCCGAGCATTTCCCCGGGGCCGCGCAGTTCGAGGTCTTTTTCGGCGATGACGAAGCCGTCGTTGGTCTCGCGCATGATGCCCAGGCGCTGGCGACCGATCTGCGACAGCGGCGGATGGTAGAGCAGCACGCAATGGCTGGCGGCGCTGCCTCGGCCAACACGTCCGCGCAATTGATGCAGTTGCGCGAGACCGAGGCGCTCGGGGTTTTCGATGATCATCAGGCTGGCGTTGGGCACGTCGACGCCGACTTCGATCACCGTGGTGGCGACCAGCAGTTGCAGGTTGCCGGCCTTGAACTCGGCCATGACGGCGGCCTTCTCGACGGGTTTCATGCGCCCGTGAATCAGCCCGACTTTCAGTTCGCCGAGGGCAAGAGTGAGGTCTTCAAACGTGGTTTCGGCGGCCTGACAGGTCAGCTCTTCGGATTCTTCAATCAGCGTGCACACCCAATAGGCCTGACGGCCCTCGGCGCAGGCACCGCGCACGCGTTCGATGACTTCGACGCGACGGGTGTCGGTGACCAGCACGGTGTTGACCGGGGTGCGCCCGGGCGGCAGTTCGTCGAGGATCGAGGTGTCGAGGTCGGCGTAGGCGCTCATCGCCAGCGTCCGCGGAATCGGCGTGGCAGTCATGATCAGTTGATGCGGACACATGCGCCCGCCGACGCCTTTCTGCCGCAGCGCCAGACGCTGCTGCACGCCGAAGCGGTGTTGTTCGTCGATGATCACCAGCGCGAGGTTCTTGAACTGCACTTCGTCCTGGAACAGCGCGTGGGTACCGACCACCATCGGCGTGCCGCTGGCGATCTGCTCCAGCGCGGCGACGCGGTTCTTGCCCTTGAGCTTGCCGGCCAGCCACGCGACTTCAATGCCCAGCGGTTCGAGCCAGCGCTTGAAGGTGATGAAGTGCTGTTCGGCGAGGATCTCGGTCGGCGCCATCAGCGCAACCTGATAACCGGCCTCCAGCGCTTGCAGTGCGGCGAGGGCGGCGACCACGGTTTTACCCGCGCCGACGTCGCCCTGAATCAACCGCAGCATCGGTTCGTGCTGGCTGAGGTCGTAGGCGATTTCGTTGCCGACGCGCTGTTGCGCGCCGGTCGGGTTGAAGCCGAGGTTGGCCAGGTATTTCGGCGGCAGCTTTTTGGCTTTCGGCATCGCGGGCGCGCGCAGGGAACGCATGCTTTCGCGCAGACGCTGTTGCGACAGTTGGTGCGTCAGCAGTTCTTCGAAAGCGAGGCGATGTTGCGCCCAGTGATGACCGAGGGCGAGTTCGTCGACGTCGGCGTCGGCGGGCGGGTTGTGCAGGTAGCGGATCGCATCGGCCAGCGGCGCCAGTTGATAGTCGCGCGCCAGTTCGGTTGGCAGCCAGTCGGGCAGGGTATCTGGCTTGAGCAGGGTCAGCGTTTGCATGCACAACTGACGAAGGCGCGCTTGGGTCAGACCTTCGGTGAGCGGATAGACCGGGGTCAGGGTTTCATCCACGGGCGGCGGTTCGTCACCGGTGATGGCGCGATACTCCGGGTGGTAGATTTCCAGGCCGGACGCACCGGGCCGGGCTTCGCCGTAGCAGCGAACCCGCGTGCCGCGCTTGAGGCCTTCTTTCTGTGCGTTGCTGAAATGGTAGAAGCGCAGGCTGAGTCCGCCAGTGCCGTCCTGCAGGCGTACGACCAGGCTGCGGCGTCGGCCCATGACCACGTCGGCGCCGCTGACGGTGCCTTCGACCACGGCGTCCTGCCCCGGCCGCAGCGCGCCGATCGGCACCACGCGGGTGCGATCCTGATAACGCAGCGGCAGGTGAAACAGCACGTCCTGCAGATTCTCCAGACCGACCTTGGCCAATTTCTCGGCCATGGCTTCGCCGACACCCTTGAGTGCCGTCACCGACACTTGCGACAGCTCCGTCATGACGCTCGCTTAACCGGCTGTAACCGGTGCCGCTGGCTTGGCCACCGAACACAGGCGAATGGAGTCGGCGAGGATCTCGATGGCTTTTGGCCGTGGGAAGCTCGCGCGCCGGGCAATGGCCACGGTGCGGAACGGCACCGGCGGCGACAGTGGGCGCACTTCGATCACGCCGGGGGCGTAGTGATGGCTGTCGACCGCCGACAGCGGCAGGATCGAGATGCCCAGACCGGACGCGACCATGTGGCGGATGGTTTCCAGCGAGCTGGATTCAACCGTGGTGTGCTTGGCGCCATCGTTGCCCTTGGTCAGGGTCGGGCAGGCTTCCAGCACTTGGTCGCGGAAGCAGTGGCCTTCGCCGAGCAGCAGCAGGCTTTTGTCGTTGAGCAGGCCGGCGTCGATGGTTTCTTTTTGCGTCCACGGGTGCTGCGCCGGCATCAGGACGTAGAACGGCTCGTCGTAGAGCGGCAGGGTCAGCACGTCGGCTTCGTTGAACGGCAGGGCGATGATGATCGCGTCGAGCTCGCCGTTGCGCAGTTTGTCGCGCAGCACGTGGGTGAAGTTTTCTTCGATGTACAACGGCATCTGCGGGGCGACCCGGTGCAGTTGCGGAATCAGGTGCGGGAACAGGTACGGGCCGACGGTGTAGATCGCGCCGACTTTCAGCGGTGCGGTCAGCTGGTTCTTGCCGGCCTGGGCCAGTTCGCGGATGCCTTGCGCTTGCTCGAGGACTTTCTGCGCCTGGGCGACGATGCCTTCGCCGACCGGGGTCAGGCGCACGGCGCTTTTGCTGCGCTCGAAAATCAGCACACCGAGTTCGTCTTCAAGCTTTTTCACGCCCACCGACAGGGTCGGCTGGCTGACGTGGCAACGTTCGGCGGCGTGGCCGAAATGCTGCTCTTGGGCGAGGGTAACGATGTAGCGTAATTCTGTGAGGGTCATAGCAAGCGTCCATGAAGATGCGGGCCAAGCATACCGGCTGCAATCGATAGACGCACGTTATCAGACTGAGTGTGGAATGCGACACCGGGCAATGTCGGTTTGCCGTTGCAAGATATGCAAAAGGCACCTTCGGTGCCTTTCTCTCGATTTAACGGTCGACTCATAACCCATGTGGGAGCGAGCCTGCTCGCGAAAGCGGTGGGTCAGACAAGCATGTGCTGACTGACACGACCTCTTCGCGAGCAGGCTCGCTCCCACAGGGTATTGCGGTGTGGCTTAGCGGCGGCGTTCGAGGGAGTAAACAAACGGCGCAACAATTTCGATCGAACCGTTGGTCAACATGTCGGCCGGTGGCTTGGGCAGCGGTTGTGCGCGGCGGATCATTTCCAGGGTGGCCCGGTCCAGATCGGCGTTGCCTGAGCGGCCCACCAGTTCAAACGACAACACGTTGCCTTCGGCATCGACTACAAAACGCAGACGGTTCAAGCCTTCCTTGCCCCGCGCCTGTGCACTTTGCGGGTACTTCTTGTACTTGGCCAAATGCGCAAGCAGAGTGCCTTGCCAACTGGCCTTGGCTGCCAACTGTGCCGGCGACGGGCCGGGCGCCGGTGCAGCGGATTTCTCCGTCGGTGCCGGGGTCGGTGGTGTATCGGCCGGTTTCTCCTCGGAAGGTTTTTCCTTCGGTGGATCAGGCAGCTTCTTCTCGACCGGCTTCGGCGGTTTAGGCTTTGGCTTCGGCTTGGGCTTCTGCACCGCGATTTCAGCTTTCGGTGCTTCGGCCAACTTCGGAATCGGCAACTCTTCAACCGGAGCCGGTGGCTGCGGCGGTGTGACGACTTTCGGCGGAGCAGGCGGTGGCGGGGCTGGAACCGGGGCCAGCTCGACCATCATTGCCTGTGGGGGCAATTCGATGGGCGGGCGGGCGGTCCAGTTCAGTGCCAGCGCGATGGCCAGCGCATGCACGCCCAGCACCACGGCCAGGCTACCGCTGTAACGCGTCAGCTTATGGCGCGTCGTGATCATTTCTTGGCTGCCGTCTCAAGTCCGACCAGGCCGACCTTCAGGTAACCGGCGGAGCGTAGCTTGTCCATCACGCTCATCAGGTCGCCGTAATCCACGCCTTTATCAGCCTGGAAGAAGATAGTGGTGTCTTTCTTGCCCTGAGTCTTGGCGTCGAGCACGGCGCCAAGGGTTTCGGCTTTCACTTCGTCGTCGCCGATGTACAGGCGCTGGTCAGCTTTGACGCTGAGGAACACCGGCTTCTCTGGCCTTGGCGCCGGTTTGGCGGTCGAGGCCGGCAGGTCGACTTTGATGTCCACGGTGGCCAACGGAGCGGCCACCATGAAGATGATCAACAGCACCAGCATCACGTCGATGAACGGCGTGACGTTGATTTCGTGGTTCTCGGCCAGATCGTCGTCTGCGCCTTCTTTCAAATGCAGGCCCATGGCCGATTACCCCACTTTCACCATGTGCGGTTGCGAGCTGCGCTCAGGCTGGTGATCGAGGTCGCGGCTGACCAGCAGCAGAACTTCTGCCGACGCGTCGGAAACCTGCGCCTTGTAACCGGCGATGGAACGGGCGAAGACGTTGTAGATCACTACCGCAGGAATCGCCGCAACCAGACCCAATGCAGTGGCCAGCAGCGCTTCAGCAATACCGGGCGCTACGACAGCAAGGTTGGTGGTCTGGGTTTTGGCGATGCCGATGAAGGAGTTCATGATCCCCCACACGGTACCGAACAGGCCGACGAACGGCGCGGTGGAACCGATGGTGGCGAGGACGCCGGTGCCGCTGCTCATGTTGCGACCGCAGGCCGCTACCAGACGCTCGAGGCGGAAGCTCACGCGTTCCTTGATGCCTTCTTTCTCGCGGCTGTTGACCGACAAGCGCATCTCTTCGAGGGCGTCGTGCACCAACAGGTTGGCGAGGGTGCCTTCCTTGCCGGCGGTGGCGCTGGCTTCTTTAAGGGTGGTGGCTTTTTTCAGAGCGGCGATTTCGCCACGCAGACGACGTTTGGCGCCCATCAGCTCGAAGCCTTTGGCGATCCAGATGGTCCAGGTGATGATCGAAGCGATGGCCAGACCGATCATCACGATTTTCACGATGATGTCGGCGTTCTGGTACATGCCCCACGGCGACAGGTCGTGGGCCATGCCCAGGCTGTTGTCCGCTTCGAGAACTTCAGGTACGTCGGCAGCGTCTACCGCTTGCACTGGATCAGTGGCAGCGGGAGCAGCGGCAGGCGCGTTGGCGGCCGGTGCGTGCTGTTCGGTCGCGGCCGGGGCTGCTGGCGCTTGTGCGTCGGCGAACGCGGCGGTCGGTGCCAGCATCATGCTGAGCAGCAGAGCCGCCAGCGCGCTCCAGGCGCGAGGTCGATTGGTTGGCGAAGCGGGGATTTGATTGCGTGTCATGCTGGCCGGACCTGAGATAGAAAAACGTTGATGCTCTTCCAGGCCTCGTGAGGCCGAGAACAAAAGTGAGGTGCATTATTGCAAGTAATTCTTGTTAACAAAAGTAATAGAGTATCTTTTTTTCCTTCATTGCTAGCCGCCCGTCCTTTGCCAGCGCTAGTCTGTGTCTTTCCGATAGGAGTTTTTTGATGTCCGCGCCTTCTGTTTTGATTGCCGGTTGTGGTGATGTCGGCAGTCGTCTGGCCAGGCAATTGCTGGCGGCTGGTTGGGAAGTTCACGGCCTGCGCCGGGATGTTTCGAAGCTGCCTGCTGGGGTGATCGGCGTTGCCGGCGACCTGTTCAACGAAGACTGCCCGGCGACCTGGCCGGTGGGTGCCGTGGACTATCTGGTGTATTGCGCTGCAGCGACTGATCACGATGAGGCCGGTTATCGCGCGGCTTATGTGCAGGGTTTGCAGAATGTCCTGAGCTGGCTGGACGATTACGGGCAAGTTCCTGAGCGGCTGCTGTTCGTATCCAGCAGCAGTGTCTACGGTCAGCAGGATGGCGAGTGGGTTGACGAGGCATCCGCGACGGTCGCTGCGGGTTATTCCGGGCGACTGATGCTCGAAGCAGAGCAGGTGGCTCTAAACAGTGGAATCCCTGCGAGCATCCTGCGCCTGACCGGGATTTACGGCCCGGGTCGCGAATGGCTGCTGACTCAGGTGCGTCGCGGTTATCGCGTCGCGGTGGAGCCGCCGCTGTATGGCAACCGGATTCACGCTGACGACGCGGCGGGATTGCTGGCGTTTCTGCTGGAGAAGGATCGGCAGGGCGTGAAGCTGGAGGATTTCTACATCGGCGTGGACGATGCACCGGCACCGTTGGCCGAAGTGGTGGGCTGGTTGCGTGAATATCTGGGCGTTACCGAATGGGCGGAAGACGCCAGCGTTCGGCGCACGGGCAGCAAGCGATGCAGCAATGCCCGGGCGAAAGCGTTGGGCTGGACGCCAGCGTACCCAAGTTACCGCGAGGGCTATGCCGCGATCCTCGAAGGTAAGTGCTGACTTCCTGACACCCCAAAACAACTGTAGGAGTGAGCCTGCTCGCGATAGCGGTCTAACATTCAACACTTATGCTGACTGTTACACCGCTATCGCGAGCAGGCTCACTCCTACAGGGGATCTCAGCGGATTGTGGTCCGGATTACTGCTTCTCCAGCAACCACTTACGCTCGCCCGGCGTGTATTGCGGCATTTCATCCGCCAGCGCGGTGTTCACTGCCTGGAAAATCTCCAGTTCCTTGCCCTTGCGCGCAAAGATGTAGGCATTGCCCTGACCGTTGAGCTGCAACCACATGTTGTCGTTGGTGCTGCTCATCGAAGCGCAATCACCTGCCAGGCACAAGGCATAACGGTCGGCTCCTGGCAGCCCGGAAACCTGGCCGTCAGCCTGGAACTGCACGGTGCTGCCTTCGCCCTGACCACTGGCGATTGTCCAGCTGCCGCCCATGTAGGCGGAATACAGCGCACGTTCGAAACTGGCGCCGATCGGCGCACCTTCCGGCACCGGAATCTGCGCACGGTCGAAAAGCTGCTCGGGTTCGTTCTCGCTGGCGGCTTGCTGCAGTTGCCCGCCGTCGCGTTTCAGCTCGCTGGCGGAGCTGCCATAGAAGTCGACTTTCCAGGCGCCGGATTTCTCACCCAGTAGCCGTCCTTCGACGTTCTCAAAACCGTTGGTGTAGCGGGCCTGACCGGCCTTGGTGTTGACGTCCCACTCAAGGTTCGGGCCGTAAGCCTGAAGCGCTTCGCGCAGGGGGCCGCCCTTGGCTGCGGCATCGATCGCCACCTGGTTGATCCAGGTGCCGCTGATGTCACGGTCGGCAGGGTTGCTGGCGCAGCCGCCGAGGAAAATGGCGAGCAGCGGGAGAGCTAGCGCTTTGCGCATGGTGGAATCCTTTCAAAACCTTTTCTTGCTGAGCAGTCGGCGCGGCGTTTGAAGGCCGCGCCGTGCGCATCACTCGATGACCAGAATGGCATCCATTTCAACCTGCGAACCCTTTGGCAGGGCAGCCACGCCGATGGCGGCGCGAGCCGGGTATGGCTGGTCGAAGTACTTGCCCATGATCTCGTTGACCTTGGCGAAGTGGCTCAGGTCGGTGAGGAAGATGTTCAGTTTGACGATGTCCTTGAACGAACCGCCAGCGGCTTCAGCCACGGCTTTGAGGTTCTCGAATACCTGGACGGTCTGGGCTTCGAAGCCTTCAACCAGTTCCATGGTTTTTGGGTCCAGAGGAATCTGACCCGACATGTAAACGGTGTTGCCTGCCTTGATCGCCTGGGAGTAAGTACCGATGGCGGCCGGGGCCTTGTCGCTGGTGATTACGGTTTTGGTCATGTATGACTCCTTGTAATAGGCAGGTTATGCACGCATGCGGGTGATGCGGATCACCCCGGTCAAGGCGCGCAGCTTCTTGATCACGCGGGCCAGGTGCACACGGTCGTGGACGCTGACCACCAACTGGACCACGCTGATGCGACCATCGCGCTCGTCCATGCTGATTTTCTCGATATTGCCGTCGGCTGCGTTGACGCTGCTGGCCAGCAGGGCAATCAGGCCGCGCTGGTGTTCCAGCTCGACGCGCAGTTCGACGTTGAATTCGCCGGTGACATCCTTGGCCCACGAGAGCTGGATGCATTTTTCCGGGTTGTGCCTGATTTCGCTGATGTTACGGCAGTTGTCCAGGTGCACGACCATGCCTTTGCCCGCCGACAGGTGCCCGACAATCGGGTCGCCCGGGATCGGCGTGCAGCACTTGGCGTAGCTCAGCACCAGACCTTCGGTACCGCGAATCGCCAGCGGGCCTTCCGGGCTTGGCAGCTGCTCGCCTTCGCCAAGCAGGCGGCGGGCGACCACGTAGGCCATGCGGTTACCCAGGCCAATGTCTTCGAGCAGGTCTTCGATCAGTTCGAGGCGGTACTCGGTGAGCATGGCTTTGACGCGTTCGGCCGGGATCTTTTCCAGCGCGCTGTCGAAACCGTTGAGCACTTTGTTCAGCAAGCGTTCGCCGAGGCTGATGGACTCCGAGCGACGTTGCAGTTTCAGCGCATGACGGATGTGCGTGCGCGCCTTGCCGGTGACCACGAAATTAAGCCATGCCGGATTCGGTCGTGCGCCCGGAGCGCTGACGATTTCGACCGTGGAGCCGCTTTGCAGCGGTTCGGACAGCGGTGCGAGTCGACGGTTGATCCGGCAGGCAATGCAGCTGTTGCCGACGTCGGTGTGTACCGCGTAGGCAAAGTCGACCGCCGTGGAGCCTTTCGGCAGCTCCATGATCCGGCCTTTGGGTGTGAACACGTAGACCTCGTCCGGGAACAGGTCGATCTTCACACTCTCGATGAATTCCAGCGAGTTGCCGGCGCGTTGCTGCATCTCCAGCACGCCTTTGACCCACTGGCGGGCGCGGGCGTGAGTGCCTTTCGGCTGTTCGTCACCGCTGGACTTGTACAGCCAATGGGCGGCGATGCCGTTGTTGGCCATCTCTTCCATTTCGCGGGTGCGGATCTGGATTTCGATCGGTACGCCGTGCATGCCGAACAGCGTGGTGTGCAGCGACTGATAGCCGTTGGCCTTGGGAATCGCGATGTAATCCTTGAAGCGCCCTGGCAACGGTTTGTACAAATTATGTACAGCACCCAGCACGCGGTAGCAGGTATCGACCTTGTCGACGATGATCCGGAACGCATAGACGTCCATGATCTCGTTGAAGGCCCGACGCTTGCCGCGCATTTTCTTGTAGATGCCGTAGAGGTGTTTCTGCCGACCGCTGACTTCGCCCTGGATGCCGTCGATGGCGAGGCAATGGCCAAGGGATTCTTCGATTTTGTTGACGATTTCCTTGCGGTTGCCCCGGGCGCGTTTGACCGCTTGGTAGATCCGCGCGGAACGCATCGGGTGCATGGCCTTGAAGCCAAGGTCTTCAAATTCGATACGAATGGCATGCATGCCCAGCCGGTTGGCGATGGGCGCGTAGATTTCCAGGGTTTCCTTGGCGATGCGTCGGCGCTTTTCGCCGGACAGCACTTCCAGCGTGCGCATGTTGTGCAGGCGGTCGGCGAGTTTGACCAGGATCACGCGAATGTCGCGTGCCATGGCCATGGCCATTTTCTGGAAGTTTTCGGCTTGGGCTTCGGCCTTGGTCTCGAAATTCATCTGGGTCAGTTTGCTGACCCCGTCGACCAGTTCGGCCACGGTTTCACCGAACTGCGCTTGCAGCGCTTCTTTGGCGATACCGGTGTCTTCGATCACGTCATGCAGCATCGCCGCCATCAGGCTCTGATGGTCCATGTGCATGTCGGCAAGAATATTGGCCACGGCAAGAGGATGCGTGACGTACGCCTCGCCGCTACGACGGCGTTGACCGTCATGGGCTTGTTCGGCGTAGAAATACGCTCGGCGGACCAGGTTGACCTGGTCGTTGCCGAGGTAGGTCGATAAGCGATCGGCGAGGGCGTCTATGCTCGGCATGATGATTCCTGCCGTAAGCTGTGATCCCGCGCCGTGCTACGTCGACCAGGCATAGGCTTAGACGGCCTCGTTGGACTCGTCCTCGAACGCTGCAAACAGCGGTTCGTCTTCGACGATCTCAGCGTTGGCGATGAACTCGTAGCTCATCAGGCCTTCAGCGATTTCACGCAGGGCGACAACGGTCGGCTTGTCGTTTTCCCACTGAACCAGTGGCTCTTTGCCGCCGGTGGCCAGTTGACGGGCACGCTTGGTAGAGAGCATGACCAGCTCAAAGCGGTTTTCCACGTGTTCTAGGCAGTCTTCAACGGTTACGCGGGCCATGGTATTCCTCGGAGCGAATGCAATATGCGCGCTGCCCGGTTGGGCGAGCGGACTCAACAGTTTAAAAAATCACCAGCGATTAGGGAAGCGCTGATTTTTTGACCAAGCCCTTCAACGCGCTGCAAGCACCAATGTAAAGCGCTTGCAGCTGTTTTGGGAAGTGCTGATTATCCGAGCAATTCGGCCAGCAATTTGCCGAAACGTACTTGCTGGCGTTTCTGCTGGAGTTGATTGGCGCGGAAAATCGCCTTCAGATCGTCCAGTGCGTGAGCAAAATCGTCGTTGATGATCAGGTAGTCGTATTCGACATAGTGACTCATCTCGCTGACCGCTTCGCGCATCCGCCCGTCAATGATCTCGTCGCTGTCCTGACCGCGATTGGTCAGGCGTTGGTGCAGGGCCTGAAGCGACGGCGGCAGGATAAAGATCGAGCGTGCTTGCGGCATCAGCTTGCGTACTTGCTCGGCGCCTTGCCAGTCGATTTCCAGAATCAGGTCGTGACCTTCGTCCAGCGTCTGCTGCAGGCGGCTTTGCGAGGTGCCGTAGAAGTTGCCGAAGACTTCGGCGCGTTCGAGGAAGTCGCCATGCTCGCCCATCTTCACGAACTCTTCGCGGGTCACGAAGTGATAGTTCACGCCGTCCACTTCACCCGGACGCATGGCGCGGGTGGTGTGGGAAACCGAAACGCGAATTTCCGGTATGGCATCGGTCAAGGCCTTGACCAGACTGCTCTTGCCCGCGCCCGATGGCGCGGAAATGATGTACAGGGTGCCGGTGCTGTGGGTCATGTCGGGGTAGCCTTACTCAATATTCTGCACTTGTTCGCGCATCTGCTCGATCAACACCTTGAGGTTGACGGCGGCTTGGGTGCTGCGCGGGTCGAAGGCCTTGGAGCCCAGTGTGTTGGCTTCGCGGTTGAGTTCCTGCATCAGGAAGTCCAGGCGCCGACCGGCGGCACCGCCGGACTTGAGCACCCGGCGAACTTCGATGATGTGGGTGCTCAGGCGATCCAGTTCTTCGGCCACGTCGCTCTTTTGCGCGAGGATGACCATTTCCTGTTCGAGACGCTGCGGATCCAGTTCGGCCTTCATGTCGGCGAAGCGATCGAGGACTTTCTGGCGCTGGGTCGCGAGCATCTGCGGCACCAGTTCACGCAGGGTCACCACGTCTTCTTCAATGGAGGTCAGACGCTCGTTGATCAGGCGTGCCAGCTCCGCGCCTTCGCGCTCGCGGCCGGCCTTCAACTCTTTCAGGCCTTGATTGAACAGCGCCAGTGCGTCGGCATTCAGCGCCTGCGGGTCGCTCGCATCGCCCACCAGTACGCCGGGCCAGGCCAGCACTTCCAGCGGGTTGAGTGCGGCAGGGTTCTTGATCAGGCCAGCCACGGTCTCAGCCGCTGCGACCAGCTGCGCGGCGCGCTCGCGATCGACTTGCAGGGTTTTGCCGGTGCTTTCTTCGGTGAAACGCAGGGTGCATTCCAGTTTGCCCCGCGACAGGCCCTGACGCAGCGCTTCACGCACCGCGCCTTCGAGGTCGCGAAACGACTCCGGCAGGCGCAGGTGCGGTTCCAGATAGCGGCTGTTCACCGAGCGCAGTTCCCAGCTCAGGGTGCCCTGTGCGCCGGCTTTTTCGACGCGGGCGAAGGCGGTCATGCTGTGCACCATGGCGGTGACCTCGCAAATGCAGAT
This sequence comes from Pseudomonas sp. H1_D05, assembly GCF_054682705.1. Lineage (NCBI taxonomy): Bacteria > Pseudomonadati > Pseudomonadota > Gammaproteobacteria > Pseudomonadales > Pseudomonadaceae > Pseudomonas > Pseudomonas sp. H1_D05. Next base: position 1,663,279 of record NZ_CP162825.1, on the reverse strand, counting down.
CGGCGCGAAACCTGTGTTCCGCAGGCGCGATATGTATGAATTTAAGCCGACTGGCAGCAAAGGCGCAGGATTGTAGCGCAGTGCGGCGAATGCGCCCAAACACACGGTGTGACAAAGGGCTGCATCCCGTCGGTAACGGGTGTTTCAGGGCCTTCGATCGTCGGGCTGGATTTTTAACGAGTGCCCACGCGCGGTGCAGCGCTCTATAATGCTCGGCAGTTTTCCGTCCCCAGTACAGGTATTCCCTATGAAACGTCCAAGTGGTCGCGCTGCCGATCAGCTCCGCTCGATCCGCATTACCCGCAACTACACCAAACACGCCGAGGGATCCGTACTGGTCGAATTCGGTGATACCAAAGTCATCTGCACCGTCAGCGTCGAAAACGGTGTACCACGCTTCCTCAAAGGCCAGGGCCAGGGTTGGTTGACCGCCGAATACGGCATGCTGCCGCGCGCCACTGGCGAGCGTAACCAGCGTGAAGCGAGCCGTGGCAAGCAGGGCGGTCGCACCCTGGAAATCCAGCGCCTGATCGGCCGTTCCCTGCGCGCTGCGCTGGACATGTCCAAGCTGGGCGATGTGACCCTGTACGTCGACTGCGACGTGATTCAGGCCGACGGTGGTACTCGCACGGCTTCGATCACCGGCGCCATGGTTGCACTGGTTGATGCACTGAAAGTAATCAAGAAGCGTGGCGGCCTGAAGGGTGGCGATCCGCTCAAGCAGATGATCGGTGCCGTGTCGGTGGGCATGTATCAGGGCGAGGCTGTGCTGGATCTGGACTATCTTGAAGATTCCGCCGCCGAGACTGACCTCAACGTGGTGATGACCAGCACCGGTGGTTTCATCGAGGTGCAGGGTACGGCTGAAGGCGCGCCGTTCCAGCCTGAAGACTTGAACGCCATGCTGGAACTGGCCAAGCAAGGCATGAACGAAATCTTCGAACTGCAAAAGGCTGCACTGGCCGACTGAGCAGGTTCATAACCGCAAGGAGGACGCGATGAGTGACGAACAAGAGTTGCTGCCCAAACCGAGCCAGGAGGTTCGCCAGTGGGCGATGTTTTGTCACTTGTCCGCCTTGCTGGGGATCTGGATCCCGTTCGGCAATCTGATCGGGCCGTTGATCCTCTGGCAGATGAAGCGCGAAACGGACCCGTTCATCGACGCTCAAGGCAAGGAGGCGCTGAATTTTCAGATCACCGTCGCCATCGCCTCGTTGATCTGTTTCCTGCTGATGGTGCTGATCATCGGGTTCTTCCTGTTGGGGATACTGGCCATTGGTGCGCTGGTATTGACCATCATCGCCGGTGTGAAGGCCAATGAAGGTTTTCCTTACCGATATCCGTTTACCTGGCGGCTGATCAAATAAGGCGCTCGAAAAGTTTTAAAACAAATGCCCTGACCTGTCAGGGCATTTTATTAATGCAACAAAATTAATCGTTATTATGGGTAGGAATGATCTGATCGCGATGATCGGTCGATACTCTTTCTGTATATACACTTTTAGTCACAACTGCATCGGCTTAGTTAGGATTCATGGCCTTGGAATCAAAGGCGACGATTGTTAAAGTTGCTCGGATAATATTTCTCCTGAAATATTAAGATATATTCAAGCCATCGAAGGCTATTGAATTTCCGAGTAATCAGTGTTGAGACAATCAGCCGGTTCATGAGGCGCGTGCAGGTAAACAGCTCGCCTCTGAATATATAGCCAAGAATAATCCCAATGATTCAGCTCGATTTTTACGGAACACTTGTGGCCGCCTCCTTAGTCCTTCTGCTAGGACGCGGGCTCGTTATGCGTGTTGGTTTCATGCGCAGTTACAACATTCCCGAACCTGTCGCGGGTGGCCTGGTAGTTGCCTTGATCTTGTTGCTGCTGCGAACGCTCAATATTGAAATTCGTTTCGATACTTCGCTGCAGACACCTTTGATGCTGGCCTTTTTTGCCACCATTGGTCTAAGTGCAGACTTTGCCAGCTTGAAGAAAGGCGGGCGCGTTGTCGGGATATTTCTATTGGCAGTCACCGGATTGTTGGTAGTGCAGAATGCGATGGGGATCGGGCTGGCAACAATGCTCGGGCTCGATCCATTGATGGGACTGCTGACCGGATCGATCACCTTGGCGGGCGGTCACGGCACTGGGGCTGCGTGGGGTACGGTATTCAGTGAGAAATACGGTCTGGCATCTGCGTCGGAGCTGGCGATGGCTTCCGCGACGTTTGGCCTGGTGCTGGGTGGTTTGATCGGCGGACCAGTCGCGCGCTTGCTCATCAAGCGAGTGCAGGTGCCCGGTTGTCAGAGTCCGGATGCGCCGCTGCGGTTGCCGAAAGGCTTCGAGCAACCAAACAAAGAACGCTCGATTACCCCGTTTTCGTTTATAGAAACACTCGCCCTGATCGCGGTCAGTTTGCTGGCGGGCAATCTGTTGAACGGCCTGCTGCAGGGCACCGCATTCGAGTTGCCGACGTTCGTTTGTGTTCTGTTTGTTGGCGTGGTCTTGCGCAACGGGCTTTCGGCGTTGGGTCTGTATCAGGTGTTCGAGCGTGAGGTGTCGGTGCTGGGCAATGTCAGCTTGTCGCTGTTTCTGGCGATTGCCCTGATGTCGCTCAAACTGTGGGATCTGGCAGCATTGGCGCTGCCCATCTTCATCATCCTGGCAGTGCAGGCGCTGGTCATGGCGTTGTTCGCGATTTTCGTGACATTCCGGATGATGGGGCGCAACTACGACGCGGCCGTGCTGGCGGCAGGGCACTGCGGTTTTGGCCTGGGTGCCACGCCGACTGCCATTGCCAACATGCAGGCCGTGACGCAGCGCTATGGCCCCTCGCAGATCGCGTTTCTGGTGGTGCCGATGGTTGGAGCGTTCTTCATCGACATTATCAATGTCATCGTGATCAAGCTGTATCTGGCCTTACCGTTCTTCGCGGCAGTCTGAGTTCGAATCTGCTGCACTGTGAGGCACAAAAAATGCCCGTATCTTGCGATACGGGCATTTTTAACTGCGAAAAGGCGCTTAGATGGTCAGCGTCCAGTCGTAGTCGACGATCAGCGGTGCGTGCTGCGAGAACCGTGGCTGACGCGGCAGGCGAGCACTGCGCACGAAGCGCCGCAGGCCCGGGGTCAGGATCTGGTAATCGAAACGCCAGCCCAGATTGAGCATCTCAGCCTGTTCGTTGTCCGGCCACCAGCTGTACTGGTCGCCTTCGCGGCTGACTTCGCGCAGGGCATCGACGTAGCCCATGTTGCCAACAATCTCGTCCATCCAGGCGCGTTCTGGCGCCAGGAAGCCCGGGGATTGTTGGCTGTCGCGCCAGTTCTTGATGTCGAGCTTCTGCTGCGCCACGTACAGCGAGCCACAATAAATGTACTCGCGACGTTTGCGCCGCTGTTTGTCCAGGTACTTGCCGAAGTCGTCCATGAGCTTGAACTTCTGGTTCAAGTCCTCATCGCCGTTCATCCCCGAAGGAAGCAGCAAGGTGGCAATACTGACTTTGTCGAAATCTGCTTGCAGGTAGCGCCCGTAGCGGTCGGCCGTCTCGAAACCGAGACCGCTGATGACAGCCTTCGGTTGCAACCGCGAATACAAAGCCACGCCGCCTTGGGCAGGGACTTCAGCATCGCAGGCATAAAGGAAGTAGCCATCCAGTTGGAAGGCTGGGTCATCCAGTTCAAAGGCGGAGGCACGGGTGTCCTGCAGGCAGATGACGTCGGCATTCTGTGCTTGCAGCCAACTGAGCAAACCACGCTCGACTGCAGCCTGAATACCATTGACGTTCACACTGATGATCCGCATAAATGGCCCCAAAAATCGCGTGCGTGTATGATACACGGCGTCAAGCTAATTAGCTAAATCCGTGGTATTTGGGGTTTTTTTCATGCAAGCGTATCAGCGCGATTTCATTCGTTTTGCCATCGATCGCGGCGTTTTGCGCTTCGGTGAGTTCACCCTGAAGTCCGGGCGCACCAGTCCTTACTTCTTCAATGCCGGCCTGTTCAACTCGGGTTCGGCCCTGGCGCAGCTGGGGCGTTTCTACGCGGCAGCCATCGCTGAGAGCGGCATTCCTTTCGACGTTCTGTTCGGCCCGGCCTACAAAGGCATCCCGTTGGCGGCAACCACCGCTGTGGCACTGGCCGAGCACCACGACCGTGATCTGCCGTGGTGCTTCAACCGCAAGGAAGCCAAGGCCCACGGCGAGGGCGGTAGTCTGGTCGGCGCGCCACTGACTGGCGATGTGCTGATCATTGATGACGTAATCACGGCCGGTACAGCAATCCGCGAAGTGATGCAGATCATCGCTTCCCAGGACGGTGCCAAGGCTGCGGGCGTGCTGATTGCGCTGAACCGTCAGGAACGTGGCAACGGTGAATTGTCGGCCATTCAAGAAGTCGAGCGTGATTTCGGTATCCCGGTGATCAGCATTGTTTCGCTGAATCAGGTGCTGGAATTCCTTGCCGATGATCCGCAGCTCAAGCAACACCTGCCCGCCGTGGAAGCCTATCGCGCCCAGTTCGGCGTTTAACCGCAGAGCACTGTGGGAGCGAGCCTGCTCGCGAAGAGGGCTTCACATTTAACATTGATGTGATGCAGAGACCGCTTTCGCGAGCAGGCTCGCTCTCACAGGGAATGTGGTGCAAAAAAAGACCCCGCTCAGCCAGGCTGAGCGGGGTCTTTTTGTTTACGTCAGCGCTTATGGGCGCTTGCGATTGCTGATCAGCGTGCCCACACCGGTGTCGGTGAAGATTTCCAGCAGGATCGCGTTCGGCACGCGGCCGTCGATGATCAGCGAGCTGCCCACGCCGCCCTGAACCGCTTCCAGTGCACAACGGATCTTCGGCAGCATACCGCCGTAGATAGTGCCGTCGGCGATCAGGTCGTCGACCTGCTGCGTGCTCAGGCCGGTCAACACGGTGCCCGACTTGTCCATCAGGCCGGCAATATTGGTCAGCAACATCAGCTTCTCGGCTTTCAGTGCCTCGGCGACTTTACCAGCCACCAGATCCGCGTTGATGTTGTACGACTCGCCGTTCTCACCCACGCCGATCGGCGCGATCACCGGGATGAAGTTGCCTTTGACCAGCAGGTTCAGCAGTTCGGTATTGATCCCGACCACTTCGCCGACCTGACCGATGTCGATGATTTCCGGTTGAGTCATCTCCGGCGTCTGACGGGTGACGGTGAGCTTCTTCGCACGAATCAGCCCGGCGTCTTTACCGGTCAGGCCGATGGCGCTGCCGCCGTGACGGTTGATCAGGTTGACGATGCTTTTGTTGACCTGGCCGCCAAGGACCATTTCCACCACATCCATGGTCGCGGCGTCGGTGACGCGCATGCCATCGACGAAGTGGCTTTCGATCGACAGACGCTTGAGCAGATCGCCGATCTGCGGGCCGCCACCGTGAACCACGACCGGGTTGATGCCCACGGCTTTCATCAAGACGATGTCGCGCGCAAAGCCGGTTTTCAGCTCCTCGCTTTCCATCGCGTTGCCGCCGTATTTGATCACCAGGGTCTTGCCGACATAACGTCGGATGTAAGGCAACGCTTCGGACAGGACCTGGGCGGTATGGGCGGCGGCTTCGCGTTCGAGGGTCATTCAGGGCTCCGGGTGGATCAGAACGGTAGTTGGAGATCAGGTGCAACGCGTTTCAGTTGGGCGTGGAACACATCCTTGATGCGTTGCAATTCAGCCTCGTCATCGGCCTCGAAGCGCAGCACCAGCACCGGTGTGGTGTTGGACGCGCGCACCAGGCCCCAGCCTTTGGCGTAATCGACTCGCACGCCGTCGATGGTGGTCAGGTCAGCGCCTGCGCCCCACTGTGCGTCGTGCAGTGCATCAATGATGCTGAATTTGCTCTCTTCGGTCACATGGATATTGATTTCCGGCGTAGAAATATCGTTCGGGAACGTCGCAAACAGCTCTTCCGCGGTGGATTTTTCCTTGCTGAGGATCTCCAGCAGCCGTGCGGCGCTGTAGATGCCGTCGTCAAAACCGAACCAGCGCTCCTTGAAGAAGATGTGCCCGCTCATTTCCCCGGCCAATAGCGCACCGGATTGTTTCATTTTCTTTTTGATCAACGAATGACCGGTCTTCCACATTAGCGGACGACCACCGTATTCCTTGATCAGCGGCACCAGGCGACGGGTGCATTTGACGTCGAAGATGATTTCCGCGTCCGGGTTGCGCGCGACCACGTCACGGGCGAACAGCATCAGCAGGCGGTCGGGATAAACGATGCTGCCGGTGTTGGTCACCACGCCGACGCGGTCGCCGTCGCCGTCGAAAGCCAGGCCGATATCGGCGTTGGTTTCCTTGACCTTGGCGATCAGGTCGACGAGGTTCTCAGGCTTGCCCGGATCCGGGTGGTGGTTGGGGAAGTTGCCATCGACCTCGCAGAACAGCGGGATGACTTCGCAATTCAGCGCTTCGATCAGTTGTGGGGCGATCACACCGGCCGCGCCGTTGCCGCAGTCGACCACGACTTTCAGGCGCCGTGCCAGTTTAATGTCCTGGACGATTTCGGTGTTGTAGCGGTCGAGGATCTCGACCTGAGTGACACTGCCGGTGCCGCTGCTCAAGTTGTTGCTCTTCAGGCGCTCGTGCAGGGCCTGGATCTGTTCGTTGGCGAGGGTGTCGCCGGCGATGACGATCTTGAAACCGTTGTAGTTCGACGGGTTGTGGCTGCCGGTGAGCATCACCCCGGATTTGCCGGCCAGGACGTTGGCGGCGTAGTACAGCGCAGGCGTTGGCACCAGGCCGACATCGCTGACGTGGCAGCCGCTTTCGGCGATGCCGCGAATCAGTTCTGCAACCAGCTCCGGGCCGGACAGGCGGCCGTCGCGACCGACGGAAACGTTCGGTTCACCTTGGGCCAGGCTCTGCGAACCGATGGCGCGGCCGATCCAGTAAGCGGTTTCGGCATTGAGGAATTCCGGCACGGTGCCGCGAATGTCATAGGCGCGGAAAATGCTGTCGGGCAGCTTCGGGGCGATCTTGGCTGGGGTGCTCATCTACGGAAATGCTCCATCTCGAAAGTGGCGGGACAGACCGACGAATCGTTCGACGGCAGGCTCAAACTGAAGGGTATGACGGCGTTTTTCACGGAGAGTTCGTGGTATGAAAGGGCCATGATGCCTCGGCGGGCGTGGCTTTCGGCCGGCAAAACCTTGATTTTCGGTGTTAAACCTTTCAGCTGATCTGCTGAAACTTCCCCCTGTAGGAGCTGCCGCAGGCTGCGATCTATTGATCTTGATCTTAAAAATCAAAAGATCGCAGCCTGCGGCAGCTCTTACAGAAGATGACTCCGGTTACTTGGTGCCGGTGTGGCCAAACCCGCCGGTGCCGCGTTCGGTTTCGACGAACTCTTCAACCATTTCGAAATGCGCCTGTACCACCGGTACCAGCACCAGTTGCGCCAGACGTTCGCCGACGGTCATGGTGAAATCGGTCTGGCCACGGTTCCAGCAGGACACCATCAACGGGCCTTGGTAATCGGAGTCGATCAAACCGACGAGGTTGCCCAGCACGATGCCGTGCTTATGGCCCATGCCCGAGCGCGGCAGGATCAGCGCGGCGAGGTTCGGGTCGCCGATGTAAACCGACAGACCGGTGGGGATCAGCACGGTTTCACCCGGCTTGATCACGATGTCCTGATCCAGCATGGCGCGCAGGTCGAGGCCGGCGGAACCCGGGGTGGCGTATTGCGGCAGCGGGAAATCGGTACCGATGCGTGGGTCGAGGATCTTGGCTTGCAAAGCGTGCATGTAAATTAAACCTGGTTCAGACGTTCGGCGATAAAGGTGACCAGTTGGCGAGCGATCTTGCTCTTGCTGGTCTGGGCGAAAACCGTGGCGTGCAGCGCACGGTCAATCACGCTGCAGGCGTTTTCTTCGCTGTTGAAACCGATGCTCGGGTTGGCGACGTCGTTGGCGACGATCAAATCGAGATTCTTGTCCTTCAGCTTGCGTGCAGCGTAGTCGAGCAGGTGTTCGGTCTCGGCGGCGAAACCGACACTGAACGGACGGTCGGGACGGGTCGCGATGGTGGCCAGGATGTCCGGGTTACGCACCATTTGCAGGACGAAGCCGTCACCGCTCGTAGGATCTTTCTTGAGTTTTTGCGGGGCGACGACTTCCGGGCGGTAGTCCGCAACGGCCGCCGAGGCGATGAACACGTCACACGGGATCGCCGACTCACAGGCCGCGAGCATGTCGCGGGCGCTGACCACGTCGATGCGCGTGACGCGATCCGGCGTCGGGAGGTGCACCGGGCCGCTGATCAGCGTGACGCGGGCGCCGGCCTCAACTGCGGCTTCAGCGAGTGCGAAGCCCATTTTGCCGGAGCTGTGGTTGGTGATGTAGCGAACCGGGTCGATGTTTTCCTGAGTCGGGCCGGCGGTGATGACGACGTGTTTGCCGGTCAGCGCCTGGCGCTGGAAGCAGTCCGCCGCGCATTGTGCGAGGTCGGTGGCCTCCATCATGCGGCCCATGCCGACGTCGCCGCAGGCCTGGCTACCCGAGGCCGGGCCGAAGGTCTTCAGGCCACGGCTTTCCAGGAGTTGCAGGTTGGCCTGGGTCGCCGGATCACGCCACATCGCCTGATTCATTGCCGGCGCGACTGCCACAACGGCGTCGGTGGCCAGCACCAGGGTGGTCAGCAAATCGTTGGCGATGCCTTGGGCCAGGCGGGCGATCAGGTCGGCAGTGGCCGGGGCGATCAGTACCAGATCGGCCCATTTCGCCAGCTCGATGTGGCCCATCGCGGCTTCGGCAGCCGGGTCGAGCAAGTCGAGGTGGACCGGGTGGCCGGACAGCGCTTGCATGGTCAGCGGGGTGATGAACTCGGCGCCGCCATGGGTCATGACCACGCGTACTTCGGCACCCTGATCGATCAGGCGACGAACCAGATCGGCGCTCTTGTAGGCCGCGATGCCGCCGCCGACGCCGAGCACGATGCGTTTCCGATACAGCCGCTGCATAGGTCTGCCTTTCATTTCGTGGGTGACATACGTGGCGAAACCCCCTCCCCAGGGTGAATTCGCCCGCAAAAAAGATGGGCTACGATATCACAGCGACCGCTACGGAACAGCGGCGCCCACAGACAGGGAAGTGCTATGAGTATTCGCGATTGGCCTGCGGCGGAACGTCCGCGGGAAAGGTTGTTGGAACACGGGGCAGCGAGCCTTTCAGACGCTGAGTTGCTGGCGATTTTTCTGCGCACCGGATTGCCCGGACTAAGTGCTGTGGATCTGGCGCGCAATCTGTTGACTCAATTCGGCAGCCTGCGTTTGCTGCTTGAGGCCGATCAGGACGAATTCAGCAAACAATTGGGGCTCGGGCCGGCGAAGTTTGCGCAACTGCAAGCTGCTCAGGAAATGAGCAGGCGGCATCTGGCTGAGAAATCACGGCAGAAACCAGCCTTGGAAAACCCTCAGGTCGTTCGCGATTATCTGAAATCGATGCTTCGTCACGAACCGCATGAGGTGTTTGGTTGCCTGTTTCTCGACTCCAAACATCAAGTACTGAATTTCGAGATACTGTTTCGCGGCTCAATCGACAACACCAGCGTGCATCCACGCGAGGTTGTGAAGCGATGTTTGGCCAATAACGCCGCTGCGTTGATCCTGTGCCACAACCATCCATCGGGGAACACTGACCCCAGTCAGGCAGATCGGCTGCTGACCAAACGCCTGCAAAAGGCACTGGAGTTGATTGACGTGCGGGTACTCGATCACTTCATCGTTGGTGATGGTGAGCCGTTGTCGATGGCGGAGTGTGGCTGGATGTAACTCTCAGGGACAAACGCTAAACCCCTGTAGGAGTGAGCCTGCTCGCGATAGCAATTTTCCAGTCACCGAATGGGTTGACTGAAATGACGCCATCGCGAGCAGGCTCACTCCTACAGGTGATGTGCAGGGCAGGTTATTTCAGGTTGACCTTGGAATAGTCCTGTCGGCCGAACGGGCTTACCGAGTAACCCTGCACGTCCTTACGTGTCAGCGCATACGCGGTCGGATGCGCCAGCGGCAGCCACAACGCCTGCTGCTGAATCTGCGTCTGCGCCTGCTCATAGAGCTTGGTGCGTACGCCTTGTTCGCTGGTGGTCTTGCCGGCGCTGATCAGCTTGTCCAGATCGGCGTTGCAGTAGCGTGCGAAGTTGGTGCCCGATTTGACCGCGGCGCAGGAAAACTGCGGTGTCAGGAAATTGTCCGGGTCGCCGTTGTCGCCGGCCCAGCCCATGAACAGCAGGTCATGCTCGCCCGCCTTGGCGCGGCGAATCAGTTCGCCCCACTCGATCACGCGGATTTCCGCCTGAATACCGATTTCCGCCAGATCCGATTGCAACAACTGTGCACCGAGGCTTGGGTTCGGGTTGAGCAGGCTGCCCGAAGGACGCGTCCAGATGGTGGTCTGGAAGCCGTCTTTCAAACCGGCCTTGACCATCAGCGCCTTGGCTTTGGCCACGTCATGCGGGTAACCCGGCAGGTTCTTCGCATAACTCCAGGTGTTCGGTGGGTAAGGGCCATTGGCCGCTTCGGCGGTGTCTTCGAACACCGCCTTGATGTAGTTGGCCTTGTCGAAGGCGAGGTTTATGGCCTGACGCACCTCTGGCTTGTCCAGCGGGGGATGCTGGCTGTTGATGCCAACGAAAGCGGTCATGAACGCGTCAGTCTTTTCTACTTTCAGTGTCGGCTCTTTCAGCGCGGCCTGTACGTCCAACGGTTTTGGCGACAGGGCGATCTGGCATTCGTTGCGCCGTAGCTTTTGCAGGCGCACGTTGGCGTCCGGGGTGATGGCGAAGATCAACGGGTCTACCGAAGGCTTGCCGCCGAAGTAATCCGGGTTGGCCTTGTAGCGAATCGCCGCGTCTTTCTGGAAGCGATTGAACACAAACGGGCCGGTACCGATCGGCTGGCTGTTGAGCTTGTCCGTGGCGTTGGCCTTCATCAATTTGTCGGCGTATTCGGCGGAGTAGATCGAGGCGAAGCCCATGCTCAGGGTCGCCAGGAAGGTCGAGTCCGGGTGATCAAGAGTGAAGCGCACAGTCAGCGGATCGAGCGCGTCGATCTTCTTGATTAACGCTGGCAACTGCATCGATTGCGCATGCGGGAAGCCGCTCTGGGCGACTTTGTGCCACGGGTTGGCCGGGTCGAGCATGCGGTCGAAGCTGAATTTGACGTCTTCTGCAGTCAGCTCACGGCTCGGCCTGAAGTAGTCAGTCGTATGAAACTTCACCTGCGGGTGTAGCTTGAAGACATACGTCAGGCCATCGGTGCTGACTTCCCAGCTGTCGGCCAGGCTCGGCACGACTTTGCCGCTGGCGGTGTCGAATTCAACCAGACGGTTCATCAGCACGTCGGCCGAGGCGTTGGTGGTGGTCAGCGAGTTGTACTGCACCACGTCGAAACCCTCAGGGCTGGCCTCGGTGCAGACGCTCAGCGCGGCGGCCTGGGCCGGGGGGCTCAGCAGGAGCGGGGCGAGCAACAGGGGTAGGGCAGCGAGGCGCATGGTCGGTTTCCTTTTACAGATCGAAGGCCCATCTGCAAGTGCAGTCTGGAAAAGGCCTACCCTAGAGGTCTGGATTACAAATGACTATCCCCTTTTTGCATTTTCGGGGCACAGTGATGGCGGTTTTTCAGACCGCGGTGCGCGGTAAAAAGTCTGAATCGCCCGTAGGGACGATTTTCTGCGACGAGTGGTAAAAATCGATGCCAGCCTTTATCCAAGGCGTTCGCAGGCTGAAAAAGCGCCTTTTTGTGGATTGTTTGCACACCGAATGTTGTTGCTCCGAAGTCTTTCTGGTATAAAGCAGCGCTCTTTTCTAGGGGCCCGGTTCCTTCACTGTAGGTGTAGCCGGTAAGACCTCTAAAGAAACGCGGCGCCTGGCGCCAAATGACTGAGAGATTAAGCGGCCAACCCATGCCGGGTTGGGCATGTGGTTTTAGAGGGCTGAGGCATGTCGAGAGTATGTCAAGTTACCGGTAAGGGTCCGGTGACTGGGAATAACATTTCCCACGCAAACAACAAAACCCGTCGTCGTTTCCTGCCGAACCTGCAGCATCACCGCTTCTGGGTTGAAGAAGAGAAACGTTTTGTGCGTCTGCGCGTATCTGCCAAAGGCATGCGTATCATCGACAAGCGTGGCATCACTGTCGTGCTCGCCGAACTTCGCCGCGATGGCAAGATTTAAGGGAGCTAATCATGCGTGAATTGATTCGTTTGATCTCGAGCGCCGGTACTGGTCACTTCTACACTACCGACAAGAACAAGCGTACTACCCCGGACAAAATCGAGATCAAGAAATTTGATCCGGTTGTTCGCAAGCACGTGATCTACAAGGAAGGCAAAATCAAGTAATTGATTTTTCCCGACTTACGAAAAAGGCCCGTATCTCACGATACGGGCCTTTTTTGTGGTCTCGATTTTTGTGTCGCCTGTCCTGACGCCTTCGCGAGCAAGCTCGCTCCCACCATGGAATGCGGTCAATTGTAGGAGTGAGCCTGCTCGCGATAGGGCCGGATCAGCCAGCGAAAATCCTCAAGCCTTCTGTTCAAAGATCACATAGATCTTGCGGCAAGCTTCGAGCACTTCCCAAGTGCCCCGAAACCCTGCCGGAATCACAAACCGGTCGCCAACGCGCAAGGTCTTGGCATTGCCCTCGCCGTCACGCAGCACCGACGCGCCCTGTAAAATCTCGCAGTATTCATGCTCGGTGTAATTCACCGTCCACTGACCCACCGCACCTTCCCATACGCCAACGCCCATCTGCCCACACGGGCTGTCGTATTGATGAAACACCGCTTGCTCAGGATCACCCTTCAGTACTTTCGCCGGGTCCGGGCGATAGCGTTCGGCTTCGCTGCTGGTCAGGCTGATGTCGACGACGTTCTGGATGTTCATTGTTGTTATCCCCCGTAAATACGGCGCGATTGGCTGGAAAGGGCCAAAGTCTATGTTGATTAAAATCAACACCGCAAGGCCGTATGACCACCTTATGTCAAATATATTGAAACAACCCCGGCCGCTGGTTTAGGGTGGCGGGTGCCTTGGGCCGAAATGCAGGCTGGCCGGGCAGAATTTTTGAGGACGCTGGCGACGATCGCGCGGCGCTCGTATTGAACAAGAGGAGGACACTTAAATGACCACCCTGACTCGTACCGACTGGGAACAACGCGCCCGCGATCTGAAAATCGAGGGCCGCGCCTACCTCAATGGCGAATACACCGACGCCGTCTCCGGCGAGACCTTCGAGTGCATCAGCCCGGTCGATGGCCGTCTGCTTGGCAAGATCGCCAGCTGTGACGCCGCCGACGCCCAGCGCGCCGTGGAAAACGCCCGCGCCACCTTCAACTCCGGCGTCTGGTCGCGTCTGGCACCGACCAAACGCAAAGCCACCATGATTCGTTTTGCCGGCCTGCTGAAGCAGCACGCTGAAGAACTGGCCCTGCTCGAAACCCTCGACATGGGCAAGCCGATCAGCGATTCGCTGTACATCGACGTTCCGGGTGCGGCGCAAGCGCTGAGCTGGAGCGGTGAAGCGATCGACAAGATCTACGATGAAGTGGCGGCCACGCCGCACGACCAACTGGGCCTGGTGACCCGCGAGCCAGTGGGTGTCGTCGGTGCCATCGTGCCGTGGAACTTCCCGCTGATGATGGCCTGCTGGAAACTCGGCCCGGCGCTGTCGACCGGTAACTCGGTGATCCTCAAACCATCGGAAAAATCCCCGCTGACCGCCATCCGCATCGCTGCGCTGGCTGTTGAGGCCGGTATTCCGAAAGGCGTGCTCAACGTGCTGCCGGGCTACGGTCACACCGTCGGCAAGGCGCTGGCCCTGCACAACGATGTCGACACGCTGGTGTTCACCGGTTCGACCAAAATCGCCAAGCAACTGATGATCTACTCCGGCGAATCGAACATGAAACGCGTCTGGCTGGAAGCCGGCGGCAAGAGCCCGAACATCGTCTTTGCCGATGCGCCGGATCTGCAAGCCGCTGCCGAATCCGCTGCCAGCGCCATCGCCTTCAACCAGGGCGAAGTCTGCACCGCCGGTTCGCGTCTGCTGGTCGAGCGTTCGATCAAGGACACATTCCTGCCGATGGTGATCGAGGCACTGAAAGCCTGGAAGCCGGGCAACCCGCTGGATCCGGCCACCAACGTCGGTGCATTGGTCGACACTCAGCAGATGAATACTGTGCTGTCGTACATCGAATCCGGTCACACCGATGGCGCCAAACTGGTCGCCGGCGGCAAGCGCATTCTTCAGGAAACCGGCGGCACTTATGTTGAGCCAACGATCTTCGATGGCGTGAGCAACGCGATGAAGATCGCTCAGGAAGAGATCTTCGGCCCGGTGCTGTCGGTCATCGCTTTCGATACGGCTGAAGAAGCGATCCAGATCGCCAACGACACGCCGTATGGCCTGGCCGCTGCGGTATGGACCCAGGACATCTCCAAGGCGCATCTGACCGCCAAGGCACTGCGCGCAGGCAGTGTCTGGGTTAACCAGTACGATGGTGGTGATATGACCGCACCGTTCGGCGGCTTCAAGCAGTCGGGTAACGGTCGCGACAAATCGCTGCACGCGTTCGACAAGTACACCGAGCTGAAAGCGACGTGGATCAAGCTGTAAGCCGCTGAGGGGAGCCTGATTCAATCAGGCTCCCGAACCATACAGAGATCCCTTGTGGGAGCGAGCTTGCTCGCGAATGCGGTGTATCAGTCAGCAGATCTGCTGAATGTGAAACCGTATTCGCGAGCAAGCTCGCTCCCACATTGGTTTTGTGGTGCACATAAAAATAATCCACAGGAGCGTGGAACATGCGGTGGGCGACGTATTTCGCCGTGTTGGCGTCTGTCTTGAGTGTCGGCCTGGCCCTGGGGGTCAGCATGCCGTTGGTGTCGTTGCGCCTCGAAGGTTGGGGCTACGGCTCCTTTGCCATCGGCGTGATGGCGGCGATGCCGGCGATTGGCGTGTTGTTGGGCGCGAAGATTTCCAGCCATCTGGCGGCGCGTTTCGGCACGGCGAACCTGATGCGCCTGTGCCTGTGGGCCGGTGCGCTGTCGATCGGTCTGTTGGCGTTGCTGCCGAGCTACCCGATCTGGCTGGTGCTACGGCTGATGATCGGGGTGATCCTGACCATCGTGTTCATCCTCGGCGAGAGCTGGATCAATCAACTGGTGGTCGAGAACTGGCGCGGGCGGCTGGTGGCGCTGTATGGCAGCAGCTATGCGTTGAGCCAACTGTCGGGTCCGTTGCTGTTGGGCGCGCTGGGTACCGAGCATGATTATGGTTTCTGGGTCGGTGTCGCTTTGCTGTTGCTGTCGCCATTGCTTTTGCTGGGCCGCAGCGGTGCTCCGAGCAGTGAAGCCAGCAGCGTAACGTTCAAGGAGTTGTGGGGCTTCGCCCGTGAGTTGCCGGCGATTGCCTGGGCGGTGTCGTTGTTCGCCGCATTCGAGGCGATGATCCTGACGTTACTGCCGGTGTATTGCCTGCAACAGGGCTTCACTGCCGAGATTGCGCTGGCGATGGTCAGCACGGTGGTGGTGGGTGATGCGCTGCTGCAACTGCCGATTGGTGCGCTGGCCGATTATCTGTCGCGGCGCACCCTGTTCACTGGGTGCGCAGTGATCCTGATGCTGTCGAGCCTGGCGATTCCAATGTTGATCGACACGCTGTTGATCTGGCCGCTGTGGGTGCTGTTCGGTGCCAGCGCCGGCGGGCTGTTTACCCTGTCACTGATCCTGATTGGCGAGCGTTATCGTGACGATGCACTGGTGCGGGCCAATGCGCATATTGCGCAGCTGTGGGGGGTTGGCTGTCTGATCGGGCCTCTGATGGCGGGGGCGGGCAGTCAGTGGATCAGCGGACATGCGTTGCCGCTGCTGATGGCGGTTGGGGCGTTTGGACTGGTGATTCTGCTGATGCGGCAAGGTGCATTCGGTACGGTGCAAACGGCTTAAGGTCAAAAGATCGCAGCCTGCGGCAGCTCTTGCAGGGGGAATGCATTTCAACTGTAGGAGCTGCCGCAGGCTGCGATCTTTGCTTTTTAAAGCATCCGCTCAAGGCCGACAGTGGTGCTGAACCATGCGTTGAAGCGCCGCCACCAGCTCCCCGGTTCCTTGGTCAGCGTGTGCAGCTGGCCGTTGTCTTCGGTGATCCAAACGATCTGGCCATCCTGCAATTTCGCTTGGTAACTCAGCGCCGGCGCCATCCCCTGCAAGGCCAGCTCACGCACATGCTCGGCCAACTCCGGACTGTCGACCAAGACCCCGACCTCGGTGTTCCACAACACCGAGCGCGGGTCGAAGTTGAACGAGCCGATAAACGACTTCTGCCGATCAAAGATCATCGCTTTGCTGTGCAAGCTTGAATCAGAGCCGCGAAACGATTTGCTGTAAAACACATGCGGGCCACTGCCGTAGTTATCCCCAGGCTGACGGCGCAGTTCATACAGTTTCACGCCATGCTCCAGCAACGCTTTGCGATACGGCGCATAGCCGCCGTGCACCGCTGGCACATCGGTGGCTTCCAGCGAGTTGGTCAGAAGGCTTACCGAGACGCCGGCATCGGCACGACCGGTCAGGTAGACCAGTCCCGGCTGGCCCGGAACGAAATAGGCCGAGATCATCACCAGTTCTTTGCTGACGTTTTTCAACTCCGGGCCCAGCTGCGTGGTCAGCAGCAATTGCGGATCCGGTTCAGCCTTGGCCAGCACCTTGCTCGGCGCGTCCCACAGCGCCTGATTCCATGCCCAGATCAGCTCTTTGCGCCAGATATCCATGCGCGGCGCAGTCTTGAATGTCATCAACTGCTGGTACAGCGCGTGATTCTGTTTGCGGGTTTCCTCCAGCGATTCTTCCAGACGTGTGCGGGTGTTCTGCAGGTCCTTGGCGGTCGGTCGGCTGGAGAGAAATTCGTCGATCGGTTTGCTCAGGGCGCTGTTCCAGTACTGGTCGAAACTGTGCCCGAGCTGCTCGGCCACCGGCCCGACACTGAGCATGTCGATGTCGGTGAAATTCAGGTTTGGCTCGGCGTCGAAATATTCGTCACCGAGATTGCGCCCGCCGACGATGGCCACACTGTTGTCCGCCAGCCACAGCTTGTTGTGCATGCGCCGGTGTTGCAGCGACAGGTTGAACAAGCGGCCCGCCGCGCGGGTGACGCCGGTGCTGCGGCCCAGATGCAGCGGGTTGAACAGGCGGATCTGGATCTGCGGATGCGCCGCCAGCGTGGCGATGATCTGGTCCAGACCGTCGCTGGTGGTGTCGTCGAGCAGAATGCGCACGCGCACGCCGCGATCGGCAGCCTTGAGCAGTTCCTCCACCAGCATTCGCGTGCTGATGCCGTCATGGACGATGTAGTACTGCAGATCGAGACTGGTCTGGGCGTTGCGAATCAGCTCGGCGCGGGCGGTGAACGCCTCGCTGCTGTTGGACAGCAGGCGAAAACCTGAGCGGCCCTGATAGGGCGCCGCTTGCGCCTGAATCGAACGGCCGAAGCTGGAATCAGCTGCCGGTAACGCCTGACTTGGCTCGCGCGGGACATCGAGACTGGCACAGCCGCTCAGGAACGAGGCGAGTAACAGCAAAGCGAGTAGGGGCTGTCTGAAGCTCACGTAGGATCATTCCGAATGGCGGCAAGGGTCGGCATATGGACGCGGTTCTCTGGAAAAAGGTCAGTCGGCTTCCGCCAGCAATCTGACAGCGGTCGCGCCGACCTTGCGCACCGCCTCTTCGATCTGCGCTGTCGGTTTGGCAGCGTAGTTCATCCGCAGGCAATTGCGGTACTTGCCTGAGGCGGAAAAGATACTGCCGACGGCAATCTGTACGCCTTGGTCGTGCAACTCACGATTCAGTTTCAAGGTGTCGAAACCTTCCGGCAACTCGACCCACAACATGAAGCTGCCTTGCGGCCGGCTGGCGCGGGTACCTGCCGGGAAATAGCGGGTCACCCAATCGATCATCAGGTCGCGGCTGCGTTGGTATTGCGTGCGCATGCGCCGCAAATGCGGTTCGAAATGGCCAGCCTTGAGAAATTCGGCAATAGCGATCTGCGGCTGCGGCGCGGTCGAGCCGGTGCTGATGTATTTCATGTGCAACACCCGTTCAAGGTATCGACCCGGCGCGACCCAGCCAATGCGCAGCCCCGGCGCCAGGGTCTTGGAAAACGAACTGCACAACAGCACACGGCCGTCTTCGTCGAAGGATTTGATCGTGCGAGGGCGCGGGTAGGTGTAGGACAGTTCGCCATACACATCGTCCTCGATGATCGCTACGTCGAAGCGCTGCGCGAGGTTGAGGAGGGCGCGTTTGCGCGACTCCGGCATGATGTAGCCGAGCGGGTTATTGCAGTTGGGCGTGAGCTGGATGACCTTGATCGGCCATTGTTCCAGTGCCAGTTCCAGCGCTTCGAGGCTGATCCCGGTGAGCGGGTCGGTGGGAATTTCCAGGGCTTTCATACCCAGGCCTTTGAGGGTCTGCATGGCGCCATGAAAGCTTGGCGAGTCCACCGCGACAATATCGCCCGGTTCGCAGATCGCGTGGATGCTGGTAGACAGCGCTTCGTGGCAACCGGTGGTGATCACCAGATCGCTCGCGCTCAACTGGCAGCCGGAGTCGAGCATCAGTCGAGCGATCTGTTCGCGCAGTTCGAGAGTGCCGTGGATGTTGTCGTAATACAGACCGGGCATGTCCTGACGGCGGCTGATCCGCGCCAGCCCACGCAGCAAAGGCTTCATCGTCGGCGAGCTGATGTCCGGCATGCCACGACCCAGTTGCACGACATCCTTGCGCGGCACCGCGCGAATCAACTCCAGCACTTGATCCCACTGCGAAATCTCCACCGGGCGCTGCGCCGGACGGCCGACGGCGGGCAGCTCCGGCAGTTCGCGGCCGACCGGCACAAAGTAGCCGGACTTGGGTTTCGGCGTGGCCAGGCCGCTGTCTTCGAGCACGCGATAGGCCTGTTGCACCGTGCTCAGACTGACCCCGTGTTCGACGCTCAAGGCGCGCACCGATGGCAGCCGGTCACCTGGGCGATAGAAGCCGTTTTCGATGCGCGTGCCGAGCAATTCGGCGAGGTTTACATAAAGGGTCATGGCGCAGCCTCGGTGCGGTGATTCGATAAACCAGTACAGATCTCGCAAAAATCGACAATTCAGTCGACAAAGCGGCAAATCTGTATGGAGTTAATACAGTGTCTTTGAATCTGTAATGGTTTTGCTCGCCCGCGCATCATGGAATCTCTGGCTACCCAAGTAAACAGGAGCATTGAAAATGAACGGCTTGAGCGATGTGCGGTTGACGTTACACGGTCAGGAACTGGCGGCAGGGCAGAAGGACAGTGCGCGCAATGAGATCATGCGCAATGCGCCGTCCGGCCTGAGTCGCTGGAGTCTGTTGTGGCATCGTCTGCACACGCGCAAGGCGTTGCTGGCACTGACGGCGGATCAGCTCAAGGACATCGGGCTGACGCGTGAGCAAGCGCAGGAGGAGGGGTTGAAGCCTTTCTGGCGGATCTGAGATCTGTATTGTTCTTTCGATCCATTCGCGAGCAAGCTCGCTCCCACATTGATCTTCAGTGGATACAAAATTCCCATCCACCGCATATCCCCTGTGGGAGTGAGCCTGCTCGCGAAAGCGGCCTCAGGATCGCTGCAAAACCATCAGACCAACTCTTTCATCCGATGCCACAACATCCCCAACGCCAACAACGGCGAACGCAAATGCTTGCCGCCCGGGAAGGTGATGTGCGGCACCTTGGCAAACAGGTCAAAGCCACCGCTGTGCTGCCCGCTGATTGCTTCGGCGAGCAATTTGCCCGCCAGGTGCGTGGCATTCACCCCGTGCCCTGAGTACGCCTGGGCGTAATACACATTCGGCTGATCCGCGAGGCGGCCGATCTGCGGCAAGCGATTGGCGCCGATGCCGATCATGCCGCCCCACTGATAATCGATCTTCACACCCGCCAGTTGCGGGAATACCTCAAGCATCTTCGGCTGCATATACGCCGCGATGTCTTTCGGGTCGCGTCCCGAGTAATGGCAGGCACCGCCGAACAGCAGGCGGCGATCCGCCGAGAGCCGGTAGTAATCCAGCGCCACACGCTGGTCGCAGACCGCCATGTTCTGCGGCAGCAGGTTGTGCGCCTGCGCTTCGCTTAACGGCTCGGTGGCGATGATGTAGCTGCCGGCGGGCAGGACTTTGCCGCTGAGTTGCGGGTTCAGATCGTTGAGATAGGCATTGCAGCCCAGCACCAACGTCTTCGCGCGCACTGAGCCTTGCGCTGTATGCACCTTCACTTCAGGGCCGTAGTCGATACGGGTTACTGCCGAATGTTCGAACAGCTTCACGCCCAGTTGCTGCGCTGCTGCTGCTTCGCCCAAGGCCAGGTTCAGCGGATGCAGATGCCCGGAGCCCATGTCGATCAAGCCGCCGACATAGCGTTTGGAACCGACCACCGTGTGCATGTCGTGGGCTTGCAGCAAGCGGGTTTCGTAGCGATAGCCAAGGCCACGCAGTTCTTCGGCGTCTTCGGCAAAGCCTTCGAGGTCGGACGGTTTGTTGGCGAGGTCGCAATAGCCCCAGGTCAGGTCGCAGGCAATCTGAAAACGCTCGACGCGCTGGCGAACGATTGCCACTGCTTCCAGGCCCATCAGTTTCATCTCGCGCACGCCGTCGGTACCGATGACGTTGGTGAACTGATCGAGACCATGACCGACCCCGCGAATCAGCTGCCCGCCGTTGCGACCGCTGGCGCCCCAACCGATCTTGTGCGCTTCCAGCAACACCACGCTGAGGCCGCGTTCGGCCAGTTCCAGCGCCGTGTTCAACCCGGAAAAGCCGCCGCCGACCACACAGACGTCGGCCAGTACGTCACCTTGCAACACCGGGTGATCGGGCTGCGGCAGGCTGCTGGCGGCGTAGTAAGAGGCAACGTGGGGTTGGCTCGCGGAGGTGAAGGCGCGGGCAGTCATGGGCGTCATCCAACGGCTAAGTGTCGAGAAAATTTGACGGAGCATAAGCCGCACGCCCGAACGTGGGCAACATTGGTCGGCCTGCGGTGTCTGGATCGCGGCTTTTGCGGCACAATTGCCGCAAATTCCTTCTCGGTCAGCGCTGCAATGAGCTGCAACAGCCAGAAAATCCGCACCTTGCGCCAGCAGATACCCTCGTTCGAGTGCGTGCCCGGCTGTCACGATTGCTGCGGTCCGGTAACCACCTCGCCCGAAGAAATGGCGCGCCTGCCGCGCAAGACCCGCGCCGAGCAGGATGCGGCGATGGAAGAACTGAACTGTGTGCATCTGGGGCCGAATGGCTGCACGGTGTATGAGGAACGGCCGTTGATTTGCCGTTTGTTCGGCACGACCAAGACCTTGCCTTGCCCGAATGAGCGGCGCCCGGTGGAGTTGATTCATCCGAGAGTGGAGAAGCAGATATTCGAGTACATGGCGGCGAATCGGCAGGTGTTGGTTTAACGCGTTCACTCGGAACCGAGTCGACGCCATCGCGAGCAGGCTCGCTCGCACATTTGGAATGCATTTCCCTGTGGGAGCGAGCCTGCTCGCGAATGGAGCGCCAGCGATCTTCAATCCGGAATAGGTAAGCTCAAGCTCTCCTTCACCTCTTCCATCACGATATAGCTCTTCGACTCACGCACATGCGGCAGCTTCAGCAGAATGTCGCCGAGCAGCTTGCGGTACGAGGCCATCTCGGAAATCCGCGCTTTCACCAGATAGTCGAAATCCCCCGACACCAGATGACACTCCAGCACGTGCGGCAACTTCAGCACCGCGCGTCGGAACTCCTCGAAAGTGTCGCCGGATTTGTAGTCGAGGCTGATCTCGACGAACACCAGCAAGCTACCCTTCAAATGCTGCGGATTCAGTCGGGCGTTGTAGCCCATGATGATCCCTTCACGCTCCAGGCGCCGTACCCGTTCGGTGCAGGGCGTGGTGGAGAGGCCGACCTTTTCCCCAAGTTCGGTAAAGGAAATCCGCCCGTCCGCCTGCAGGATCCGCAAGATGTTGCGGTCGATCTTGTCCAGCTCACGTTTGGTCTGAGTGTTGGTACGCATAGGGGATGCGCCTCCGTGAAAAGGGTTTTTGCCGAGAATTGTCGCCAAATATAGGCGCTTATATAGTGAAAAGCACTGGCATTTCTTTTTTACACTGCGCCCATCATTGCTCTAACAACAGACGTACGCGGCCCTGCCGCGATGAGGGATACAAAAATGCGCGTAATGGTCTTGGGTAGCGGCGTCATCGGTACCGCCAGTGCTTACTATCTGGCCCGTGCCGGGTTTGAAGTGGTGGTGGTCGACCGGCAGCCAGCCGCGGCCATGGAGACCAGTTTCGCCAACGCCGGCCAGGTATCGCCGGGCTACGCCTCGCCGTGGGCCGCGCCGGGCGTGCCGCTGAAGGCGATCAAGTGGCTGTTGCAGCGCCACGCCCCTCTCGCGATAAAAGCCACCGCCGACATCGACCAGTACCTGTGGATGGCGCAGATGCTGCGCAACTGCACCGCCAGCCGTTACGCGGTGAACAAGGAGCGCATGGTGCGTCTGTCCGAGTACAGCCGCGACTGCCTCGATGAACTGCGTGCGGATACCGGCATCGCCTACGAAGGCCGCAGCCTCGGCACGACTCAATTGTTCCGCACTCAGGCACAGCTTGATGGCGCCGCCAAAGACATCGCTGTGCTGAAAGAATCCGGCGTGCCGTTTGAAGTCCTCGACCGCGCCGGCATTGCCCGCGTAGAGCCGGCCCTGGCAGGTGTCACTGACATCCTCGCCGGCGCCCTGCGCCTGCCGAATGACCAGACTGGCGACTGCCAGATGTTCACCACGCGCCTCGCCGAAATGGCCGTGAAACTCGGTGTCGAATTCCGTTTCGGCCAGGACATCCAGAAACTCGACTACGCCGGTGATCGCATCAACGGTGTGTGGATCGACGGCAAACTGGAGACCGCTGACCGCTACGTTCTGGCGCTCGGCAGCTACTCGCCGCAACTGCTCAAGCCGCTGGGCATCAAGGCGCCGGTGTATCCGCTCAAGGGTTACTCGCTGACCGTGCCGATCACCAACCCGGCAATGGCCCCGACGTCGACTATTCTCGACGAGACCTACAAGGTCGCGATCACCCGTTTCGACAACCGCATCCGCGTTGGCGGCATGGCCGAGATCGCCGGTTTTGACCTGTCGCTGAACCCGCGCCGCCGCGAAACCCTGGAGATGATCGTCAACGACCTTTATCCTCAGGGCGGTAATCTGGCCGAGGCGAGCTTCTGGACCGGCCTGCGTCCGACCACCCCGGACGGCACCCCGATCGTTGGCGCTACGCCGTTCAAGAACCTGTTCCTCAACACCGGTCACGGCACGCTCGGTTGGACCATGGCGTGCGGTTCCGGTCGTTTGCTGGCCGATCTGATGGCGAAGAAAAAGCCACAGATCAGCGCCGAAGGCCTCGATATTTCTCGTTACGGCAACAAGACCCAGGAGTCCGCAAAACATGTCAATCCAGCGCCAGCTCACCAATGAGCGCATGAGTCAGATCGTCAGCCACAACGGCACCGTGTATCTGGCCGGGCAGGTCGGCGACGACTTCGACGCCGGGATTGAACAGCAGACTCGCGAGGTAGTGGCCAATATCGAGCGCTTGCTCGATCTGGCCGGCACCGACAAACAGCATCTGCTGTCGGCGACGATCTACCTGAACGACATCGAAGCCCACTTTGCCGGGATGAACTCGGTGTGGGACCAGTGGCTGCCCAAAGGCGCCGCCCCGGCCCGCGCCACCGTCGAAGCGAAAATGGCCAAGCCGAGCATTCTGGTGGAAATTTCCATCGTCGCCGCGCTGCCGTAACCGTTGTAAAGATCCCTCTCCCGGCGCTGTTGGCGGTTCACGTCGTCAGTCGGCGCCGGTTTTTCTTCCCATGACCGCCTAGAAGTCTGCCGCCATGCGTCCTGCCCGTGCCCTGATCGACCTAGAAGCCCTGCGCCACAACTACCGAATTGCCCGCGAAGTCACTGGCGCCAAGGCGCTTGCGGTGATCAAGGCGGACGCCTACGGCCATGGCGCGGTGCGTTGCGCCCAGGTACTGGAAACCGAGGCCGACGGTTTTGCCGTCGCCTGCATCGAAGAAGCGCTGGAGTTGCGCGCGGCCGGCATCAAGGCCCCGGTGTTGTTGCTCGAAGGCATCTTCGAAGCCGATGAGCTGGCGCTGATTGTCGAGCATGATTTCTGGACCGTGGTGCATTCGCTGTGGCAGCTCGAAGCGATCGAGCAGGCGACACTGAGCAAGCCGATCACCGTGTGGCTGAAGCTCGATTCGGGCATGCATCGCGTTGGTCTGCATCCGAAGGACTATCCGGCGGCCTATCAGCGTCTGCTGGCCAGCGGCAAAGTGGCGAAGATCGTGTTGATGAGCCACTTCGCCCGCGCCGATGAGCTGCACGCGCAGAGCAGCACCGAGCAAGTCGCGGTGTTTGAAGCGGCGCGTCAGGGCCTGGCGGCGGAAGTCAGCCTGCGTAACTCGCCGGCCGTGCTCGGTTGGCCGCAGATTCACAGCGACTGGGTACGTCCGGGCATCATGCTCTACGGCGCGACCCCGTTCGAGGAGGCCAACGCCGTGGCTGATCGCCTGCAACCGGTGATGACCCTGGAGTCGAAAGTCATCTGCGTCCGTGAACTGCCCGCCGGTGAGCCGATCGGCTACGGTGCCAAATTCATCACCGACAAGCCGATGCGCGTCGGCGTGGTGGCGATGGGTTATGCCGATGGCTACCCGCGTCAGGCGCCGACCGGCACGCCGGTACTGGTGGCGGGTAAACGCAGTCGGATTCTCGGTCGCGTGTCGATGGACATGCTCTGCATCGACCTCACCGATGTGCCTGAAGCTGGCCTCGGTTCGAGCGTTGAGCTGTGGGGTAAAAACATCCTCGCCAGCGAAGTGGCGCAGTGGGCGGACACCATTCCGTACCAGATCTTCTGCAACCTGCGTCGGGTGCCAAGGCTCTATTCCGAGGGTTGACGCCGCTGCGGGGGCCAAGTGTTGTAAATACTGAACGCTGTCGCCATGATAACGCTCAATATTCTTACAACATCAGGAGGCTCCCGCCTTGGACGTCGGTGAACGACTGCAATCGATCCGCAAGCTCAAAGGGCTTTCCCAGCGTGAACTCGCCAAACGCGCGGGCGTCACCAACAGCACCATTTCGATGATCGAAAAGAACAGCGTCAGCCCTTCGATCAGTTCGCTGAGGAAGGTACTGGGCGGGATTCCCATGTCGATGGTCGAGTTCTTTTCCGAAGAAATCCTGCAGGAAGTCCCGACCCAGATCGTCTACAAGGCCAACGAGCTGATCGACATTTCCGACGGCGCCGTGACCATGAAACTGGTCGGCCGTGCGCACCCCAGCCGCGCCATCGCCTTCCTCAATGAAATCTACCCGCCGGGCGCCGACACCGGCGAAGAAATGCTCACCCATGAAGGCGAAGAAACCGGGATTCTGGTGGAAGGTCGTCTGGAGCTGGTGGTGGGTCTGGAAACTTTTATTCTCGAAGCCGGCGACAGCTACTACTTTGAAAGTACCAAGCCGCACCGTTTTCGTAATCCGTTCGACGCGCCTGCGCGACTAATCAGCGCAGCCACGCCGGCGAATTTTTAACAAAGAGGTGTCAAGCCATGATGGCAAAGGCATCCGGAGAGTTTTTCTACCGTGCGGTATAACCCCTTCGACTATGGGGTTGTTTCAGTGTGGCGGGCTACCCGCTATACTTCCGCCCGCCTGCGAACCGTGGCCGCAGGCGTGAATAGCCACCATTGAGGGTGAACGCGTGAACCTAATTATGAAAATGCTGGCTGCACCAGCAACCGTACTGGCCCTCTGGGCTGTCAGCGCTCAAGCTGCGACGAATGACGACATTGCCAAACGCCTCGAGCCTGTTGGCCAGGTGTGTGTGCAAGGCAAGGAATGCAAGGGGATGGAAGTTGCCGCTTCCGCAGGCGGCGGTGGCGGGGCGAAAACCCCGGATGAAGTGATTGCCAAGCACTGCAACGCTTGCCACGGTACCGGGTTGTTGGGCGCGCCGAAGATCGGTGACACCGCAGCGTGGAAAGAGCGTGCTGATCATCAGGGCGGTCTTGATGGCATCCTCGCCAAAGCCATCACCGGTATCAATTCGATGCCGCCGAAAGGCACCTGTGCCGATTGCTCGGATGATGAGTTGAAGGGCGCGATCCAGAAGATGTCTGGCCTGAAATAAGCCGCGTCTCTGGCGAAAAAAACCGTCTTCGGACGGTTTTTTTGTGCCTGCGATTCAGTAGCCTCATCGGAACGCCGCCCGCCCAGCCCTCTCCCTGAGGGAGAGGGGGCCGACCGAGGTGTCTTTCGCTATCCATCGACCTGAGAGACCTTAGCGATTATGGATTCAGCACATCACTTTCACGTCGGCATACCTCCCCAATATCCCCCAATCTGTCCCCTCTACCTCTGGGAGAGGGCTAGGGTGAGGGCAAGCGATCTCCAGCCATAAAAAACTCCTGTGGCCGACAATCGTCCAGGACTTTTGGGCTGTCCTTTGCAGCAAACTCAAGGCAAGCTCGGTCTACCCCTATTCACGGAACGGGCAGGAGGCTTCAGATGGTGCAGTTGTGTTCGATCGAACAGGCAGTGGACGACGTGCTGACGCGGTTGCCGGCGCATATCCACATGGGCATGCCGCTGGGGTTGGGCAAGCCCAATCACTTCGTCAACGCGCTGTACCGGCGGATCAAAGGCCTGCCCGAGCGGCAACTGACGATCTACACCGCGCTGTGCCTCGGCCGGCCGAACCTGGGCGATGGTTTGCAGAAGCGCTTTATCGAACCCTTCGTCGAACGCGTCTTCGGTGACTACCCGGAGTTCGATTTCCTTGGCGACCTGCACCGCGACAGCCTGCCCGCCAACATCCGCATCGAGCAGTTTTTCATGCAGCCCGGCAGCCTGCTCAACAGCGCGCCGGCCCAGCAGAATTACGTCAGCAGCAACTACAGCCACGCCGCGCGCGACATCAACGCCGCCGGGCTGAATCTGGTAGCGCAATTGCTCGCCAGTAGCAGCGAACACCCGGATCGTCTGAGCCTGAGCTGCAACCCGGACATCACCCTCGACCTGTTGCCGATGATCGCCAAGCGCCGCCACGCCGGGGAGACCATTTTGCTGGTCGGTCAGGTGCACACCGATCTGCCGTACATGCCCGGTGATGCCGAAGTCGATATCGACACCTTCGACCTGCTGATCGACGCGAAAGACAGCAGCACGCTGTTTTCCACGCCAAACATGCCGGTGGGCTTTCAGGATCATTTCATTGGCTTGCACGCCAGCACGCTGGTGCGCGACGGCGGTACATTGCAGATCGGCATCGGCTCGATGGGCGATGCCTTGACCGCCGCTCTGCTCGCCCGTCAGGCAGATAACGCCGGATACACAGCGTTACTCAATGACATCAACCTCAGCCAGTGGGCGCAATTGATCGACCGCGAAGGCGGCACCGGCCCGTTCGCCAAGGGCCTTTACGGCTGCAGTGAAATGTTCGTCAACGGTCTGCTAGTGCTGGCGGATGCCGGGATCATCCGGCGCAAGGTCTACCCGGATGTGCCAACGCAGGAACGGGCCAACGCCGGCACCCTCGACGAGGCCGCGCAGACTGACGGGATTTCGGTGCACGGCGGCTTCTTCCTTGGTCCGCGCAGTTTCTATGAACGTCTGCGCGAGTTGCCGCAAAACAAACGCCTCGAATTCAACATGACCCGCATCAGCTACATCAACGAGCTGTACGGGCAGGAAGAACTCAAGCGCCTGCAGCGACTTGATGCGCGCTTCATCAACACCGTGTTCACCATGACGTTGTTGGGCGCGGGCGTCGCGGATCAACTGGAAGACGGGCGCGTGCTCAGCGGTGTCGGCGGGCAGTACAACTTCGTCGCGCAGGGCCACGCACTGCACGATGCCCGATCGATTCTGATCCTGCGTAGCTGGCGCGAATCCGGTGGTGACGTCAGTTCCAACATCGTCTGGGAATACGGCCATTGCACGATCCCACGGCATCTGCGCGATATCGTCGTGACCGAGTACGGCATCGCTGATCTGCGCGGCAAGTCCGATGCGGTGGTGATCGAGTCATTGCTGAATATCAGCGATTCCCGCTTCCAGCAGGGCCTGATTGAGCAAGCGCAAAAAGTCGGCAAATTGCCAAAGGATTTTCGCCTTGATCCGCGCTTTGCCGACAACACACCGCAGCGTCTGCAAGCGATCGCCGCCCGGCATCCGAACCTGTTTCCGGAGTATCCGCTGGGTTGTGATTTCACTGCGATCGAACGGGATTTATTGCGGGCGCTGAACTGGCTGAAGAGCAAATTCAAACTCACCGAAATCCTCGAACTCGGCAAGGCGGCCCTCGATGCGCCGGAGGCTTCGCTGTATCCCGAGCATCTTCAACGCATGCAGCTGACAAACCCGGAAGGCCTGAAAGAAGACCTCTTCCAACGCCTGCTGCTCACCGGCCTCAAAGCCACCGCGCAGTAACAAGCGACAAAAAACCTGTGGGAGCGAGCTTGCTCGCGAAAAGCGGTTAGTCAGTCACTGAAGAGGGGACTGATCTGACGCCTTCGCGAGCAAGCTCGCTCCCACAGGTATTGCGGTGAGCTTGCGGCTTTCAGCGGTTATTCGATGAAGGTGACCACGCCATCTTTCAGCGATTTCACCCGAGCCAGCGATTCGACGCGGTAGCCTTGCGAGTCCAGCTCGGCGCGGCCGCCCTGGAACGACTTCTCGATGACGATGCCCAGACCGGCAACGGTCGCGCCGGCTTGCTTGATGATCGAGATCAGCGCTTGCGACGCCTTACCGTTGGCCAGGAAGTCGTCGATGATCAGCACGCGGTCGCTGCTGGTCAGGTGGCGCGGGGAGATGGCCACGGTGCTTTCGGTCTTCTTGGTGAACGAGTAAACGGTCGCCGACAGCAGGTTTTCCGTCAGGGTCAGGGACTGTTGCTTGCGGGCGAAGATCACCGGCACGCCGAGGTTCAGACCGGTCATGATCGCCGGGGCTATCCCTGAGGCTTCGATGGTGACGATCTTCGTGATGCCCGAGTCCTTGAACAGCGAGGCGAATTCGTCGCCGATCAGCTTCATCAGGGCCGGGTCGATCTGGTGGTTCAGGAAGGCGTCGACCTTCAGGACCTGGTCGGAAAGCACAATGCCTTGTTCGCGGATTTTCTGGTGCAATGCTTCCATGAAGCTGTCCTCTTTTGGCGCTTTGTGCGCCGAAGGTCTAGTAAAAAAAGTGGTCAATTCTAGCGCTTTAACATCGCGCGTATATCGGCCAATGCGTTGTTGCCGCGCACGGCTTTGACTTCGGTCGGTGTGTCGTCGTTGCCTTCCCACGCCAGATCGTCCGGCGGCAGCTCATCGAGGAAGCGGCTGGGCGCGCAGTCGATGATCTCGCCGTACTGCTTGCGCTTGGCGGCGAAGGTGAAGGCCGTGGTCTGACGCGCGCGGGTGATGCCCACGTAGGCCAGGCGGCGTTCCTCTTCGATGGTGTCGGCTTCGATGCTGGAGCGGTGCGGGAGGATTTCCTCTTCCATGCCCATGATGAACACGTAAGGGAATTCCAGACCCTTGGACGCGTGCAAAGTCATCATCTGCACGCCTTCGGCGCCGTCTTCCTCTTCCTGCTGACGTTCGAGCATGTCGCGCAGGACTAGTTTGCCGATGGCATCCTCGACGGTCATTTCGCCTTCTTCGTCCTTTTCAAGGGTGTTTTTCAACGCCTCGATCAGGAACCAGACGTTGCTCATCCGGTAATCGGCCGCCTTGTCGCTGGAGCTGTTGGTGCGCAGCCAGTTCTCATAGTCGATGTCCATGACCATGCTGCGCAGCGCCGAGATCGGATCCTCGCCGGCGCATTGCTCACGGACCTTGTCCATGAAGCGTTTGAAGCGCGACAGGCGATCGGTGAAGCGGCTGTCCAGATGCTCGCCGAGACCGATTTCGTCGGTGGCGGCGTACATCGAGATTTTGCGTTCGGTGGCGTAGTTGCCGAGTTTTTCCAGGGTGGTCGAGCCGATTTCCCGGCGCGGCACGTTGATCACCCGCAGGAAGGCGTTGTCGTCATCCGGGTTGACGATCAGGCGGAAGTAGGCCATCAGGTCCTTCACTTCCTGACGTCCGAAGAAGCTGTTGCCGCCGCTCAGGCGGTACGGCACCTGGTGGTGCTGCAGCTTCAGTTCGATCAGCTTGGCCTGGTAGTTGCCGCGATAAAGGATGGCGAAATCGCTGTACGGACGGTCGGTGCGCAAGTGCAGGCTGAGAATTTCCATGGCCACGCGCTCGGCTTCGGCGTCCTCATTGCGGCAGCGGATCACGCGGATCTCGTCGCCGTGGCCCATCTCGCTCCACAGCTGCTTTTCGAATTCGTGCGGGTTGTTCGAGATCAGCACGTTGGCGCAGCGCAGGATGCGGCTGGTGGAGCGGTAGTTCTGCTCGAGCATCACCACTTTCAGGGACGGATAGTCGTCCTTGAGCAGCATCAGGTTTTCCGGCCGCGCACCGCGCCAGGCGTAGATCGACTGGTCGTCGTCGCCGACCACGGTGAACTGGTTGCGCTTGCCGATGAGCATTTTTACCAGCAGGTATTGGCTGGCGTTGGTGTCCTGGTATTCGTCGACCAACAGGTAACGGACCTTGTTCTGCCACTTTTCGAGGATGTCGGCATGTTCTTCGAAGAGTTTTACCGGCAGCAGGATCAGGTCGTCGAAGTCCACCGCGTTGAACGCTTTCAGCGTGCGCTGGTAGTGGGTGTAGACGATGGCGGCGGTCTGCTCCTTGGGATTGCGCGCGTTCTCCAGCGCCTGAGGCGGCAGGATCAGGTCGTTTTTCCAGGCGCCGATCATGTTCTTGATCTCGTCGACGCCGTCGTCCCCCGCGTATTCCTTCTGCATGATGTCGGTCATCAGGGCTTTGACGTCGGTCTCGTCAAAGATCGAGAAACCGGGTTTGTAGCCCAGCCGCACGTGTTCCTTGCGGATGATGTTCAGACCGAGGTTGTGGAACGTGCAGACGGTCAGGCCGCGACCTTCGCCGGCGCGCAGCAGGGTGCCGACCCGCTCTTTCATCTCGCGCGCGGCCTTGTTGGTAAAGGTCATGGCGACGATGTACTGGGCGCGGATGCCGCAGTTCTGGATCAGGTGCGCGATTTTGCGCGTGATCACGCTGGTCTTGCCGGAGCCAGCACCGGCGAGCACCAATAGAGGGCCGCCGACGTAGTTCACGGCTTCTTGCTGCCGGGGATTGAGTCGGGACATACGAAAATTCGGGAGTCGTTGACGAAATGGGCCGGCATTTTAACAGGCTCAGCGATTTGTGCTGCTCTCTCCGACTTGTGACGTACCACGCGATTCAAATTTGCCGGTTTTGTTACTTTCGCGGAGGATGCGCGGTGATTTTGCGGCTAATGTTCTCATTCGTGACACAAAATAACGTTTTGATAACCGTTGTCATTTGGTCATTGAACGGCGCAACGGCATAATGCCCCGCCCACATCATTGCAGAGTCTAGGGAGCTAGCTTGTCTACGCCTGTCGAACCCTTGCGTTTGCTGCTACTGGCCGAAGAGCCAGCGTGGACAGCGTTATTGCGTGAGTGTCTGGCTCCGATGGGGAGCGCGGCGGTGCTGATCAGCGCGCCGAGCTGGGATTCGGTCAGCAGTTTGTTCGAAGACAACCGCCATGCGGTGTTGTTGACCCTTCCGGCATTGCAACCGGCACCGGGCCGTTGCAGCCTGCCGACGGTCTTGCTGCTGGAACATGAACCGGACACCGCGCCGGTTGGCGTCAGTGACTGGCTGGTGTTCGACGCCCTCGACGCCGGCATGCTGCGCCGCTGCCTGCGCCATGTGCGCGAACGCGGCGTTCTCGAAAACACCCTGCAACGCCTCGCCGAGCAGGATCCGCTGACCGGCATCGCCAACCGTCAGGGTTTCCAGACCTTGCTTGCTGCGCGCCTCGCGGAAAACGACGGTCGCGGCCTGGCCCTCGGGCATCTCGATCTCGACAACTTCCGCCACGCCAACGATGCGCTTGGCCATCAGGCGGGCGATCGCTTGATCCTGCAAGTGGTCGCACGGCTGAAAAGTCAGCTCGAAGCCGGTGATCAACTGGCGCGGCTGGGCAGCGACGAATTTGCACTGCTGATCGACACCCGCCGTGCACCGCAGCGCGCCGAGTGGATGGCCGAACGCATCACCGAAGCGCTCGCCGAACCGTATTGGGTCGATGGCGAAAGCCTGCTGATCGGCTCCAGTCTCGGCATCGCCCACGCCCGTGCGCAGGGCGGCGCTGATCCGCTGATGTGGCACGCCCACATCGCCATGCAGCAGGCCAAGAGCACCCAGGGCTGCACCTTCCATATCTTCAACGAACGCATCAACCGCAATGCGCGGAGCATGGCCGACCTCGAAAGCGAGTTGCGCCGAGCGTTGCGTCGCGATGAGCTGGAGTTGCATTACCAGCCACGCCTGAATCTTGAGGATGGCCAGATTGTCGGCCTCGAAGCGTTGGTGCGCTGGCGTCATGGCGAGCGCGGTTTGCTGCCGCCGAGTGAATTTGTCCCTTTGGCCGAGCAGAGCGGTTTGATTGTGCCGCTGGGTTACTGGGTGATTTCCCGGGCCTTGCGTGACATGCAGGCGTTGCGCGAGCGCGGACTGCCGGCGTTGCACATGGCGATCAATCTGTCATTTCGTCAGTTTCAGGACAGTCAGTTGTTGCCGACGCTGAGCCGGTTGATTGCCGAGCGTGGCGTTGAGGCCCAGTGGCTGGAATTCGAACTGACTGAAACCGCCGTGATGCGCCGTAGCGATCTGGTCAAGCAGACCATGGACGCTCTCGGCCGTCTCGGTGTGCGCTTCTCGCTGGATGACTTTGGCACCGGGTTCTCGTCGTTCGTGCACCTCAACAGCCTGCCGATCACCTTGTTGAAGATCGACAAAAGCTTTGTCGGCGGCATGGAGCAGCGCGAAGAGAACCGCAAACTGGTGCACGCGATGATCAATCTCGCGCACAACCTGCATCTGGAAGTGGTGGCGGAGGGGGTGGAAACCCCTGAACAGCTAGAACTGTTGCGCGGGTTTGGTTGCGATCAGGTGCAGGGTTATCTGATCAGCCGGCCGTTGCCGTTGGCGGAGTTGGTTGAATATCTAACCTTCGGCTCAAGCCAACAGTCAGCCCTCGAAATCGTGAGCTGAACGCATAACCCTGTGGGAGCGAGCTTGCTCGCGAAGGCTGCGACACATTCAATACACATGTGTCAGGTACACCGCTTTCGCGAGCAAGCTCGCTCCCACAGGGGAACTTCATTCAGGTTGAGGGATGTTGAAGCCCCGAGATTGCGGCTCCAGCCGAATCATCCGCTTCATCTTCCATTCAAACGCCAGCGTCAAACTCACCGCCGCACACGCCAGGCCCAGCGCCAATCCCCACCAGACACCCGTCGGCCCCCAGTTCAAATGGAACGCCATCCACCATGCCGCCGGTGCGCCAATCAGCCAATAGCAAGCGAGCCCGACCAGAAACGTGGTCTTTGCATCCTTGAGGCCACGAATGCAACCCATGGCAATCGTCTGCGTGCCGTCGAACAGCTCGAACCACGCCGCCACTGCCAGCAGGCTCACCGCCAGGCGAATCACCTCGGCAAACGCCGGATCATTGTGATCGAGGAACAACCCGACCAACTGGTTCGGCAACAGCCAGAACACCATCGCGAATCCCAACATCACCACCGCGCCAAAGACGATCCCGACCCGTCCGGACATCCGCGCATCACTCAGTTGCCCGGCGCCGTAATGCTGGCCGACGCGCATGGTGATCGCGTACGACATCCCCGCCGGCACCATGAACGCCACCGAGACAATTTGCAGGGCAATCTGGTGCGCGCCCAATTGCGTGCTGCCCATGGTGCCCATGCACAACGCCGCGAAGGCGAACAAACCGACTTCCACCGCGTAGGTGCCGCCGATTGGCAGGCCGAGGCGCCACAGTTCTTTGAGATATTGCCGGTTGGGCCGCGACAAGCCTTCGCGCAATGGATAAGCGTCATAGGCCGGATGCCGGCGAATATGCCAGGCCAGCGCCAACGCCATGCAATTGGCGACAATCGCTGTGACCAGGCCGATGCCCGTCAGGCCCATTTTCGGCAGACCGAACATGCCGGTGATCAGCGCGTAATTGAGCAGGAAATTCGCCACCGTGCCGGCCAGGCTGATGACCATCACCGGTGTCGCCCGGCCGATTGCACTGGTGAAACCGCGCAGGGCCATGAAGCTCAGGTAGCCGGGCAGGGCGAAGGGCAGGGCAATCAGGAATTGCCCGGCCGCGTTGACGTTGGTTTCGGTCTGGCCGAACAGCAGCAACACCGGTTTCAGGTTCCACAGCAGCAACCCGGCGCCCAGCGCCATCAGCCACGCCAGCCACAATCCGGCCTGGGTCAGACGCGCAGCGCCAATGATGTCGCCGGCGCCCTTGCGAATCGCCACCAATGTGCCGACCGCTGCAATCACGCCGATGCAGAAAATCGACACGAACGAATAAGTCGCCGCACCGAGACCGCCGCCCGCAAGCGCTTCAGGACTCAGGCGCGCCATCATCAACGTGTCAGTCAGCACCATCAACATGTGCGCCAACTGTGAAGCAATCAACGGCCCTGCCAGCCGCAGAATGGCCCAGAGTTCGGTACGCACAGGATGCTGCATGGTCATCACCACTCAATTTCAGAGGGAACAGGAGACCGTCGATTCTCGGCGCTTGGCGGGCTTTGCACAAAGGGATAAAAAGGATGGGTGGCATGATTAAAACTCATCCTGAGTAAACGGTTTAAGATTGGCTTTATCCCGCTATCGGAGCTTTCTGCATGTCTCGTCGTCTTCCTCCCTTGTATGCCTTGCGCGCATTTGAAGCGGCGGCGCGACATAGTTCGTTCACCCGGGCTGCCGAGGAACTGTCGATTACCCAGAGTGCGGTAAGTCGGCATATTCGGACCCTCGAAGATCACTTCGCCTGTCGGCTGTTTCATCGCAGCGGGCGCAATCTGCAACTGACCGAAGCGGCGCGGTTGCTGCTGCCCGGGATCCGCGAAGGCTTCAGTGCGCTGGAGCGGGCCTGCAATACCTTGCGTGCCGAGGACGACATTTTGCGCATGAAAGCGCCCTCGACCCTGACCATGCGCTGGTTGCTCGCGCGCCTGAGTCGCTTCCGTCATTTGCAGCCTGGCAACGAAGTGCAACTGACCAGTGCGTGGATGGACGTCGATTCGGTGGACTTTAACGATGAGCCGTTCGACTGCGCGGTGCTGTTGAGTGACGGGCATTTTCCGCCGGATTGGGAGGCGAGCCTGCTGTTTCCTGAAGAGCTGATTCCGGTGGGGGCGCCAAACCTGCTGAATGATCAGCCGTGGGATCTGGCTCGACTGGCTTGCACCGAATTACTTCACCCGACACCGGACCGTCGCGATTGGCGCAGTTGGCTGGAACACATGGGGCTGTCCGATCAGGTGTCACTCAAGGGTGGGCAAGTGTTCGATACCCTCGAATTGGGCATGATCGCGGCGGCGCGCGGGTACGGTGTATCGATGGGCGACCTGTTGATGGTCGCCGAAGATGTGGCGCAGGGAAGGCTGAGCCTGCCGTGGCCAACCGCGGTCGCCAGCGGCTTGAATTACTACCTTGTGTGGCCAAAGACCCGCCCGGGAGGTGAACGTTTGCGCCGTCTCAGCGACTTTCTGCAAAGCGAAGTCCGCGCCATGGAGTTGCCGGCGGTTGCGCGCTTGAGCTGAAACGTTAGAGCCGCCACAATGCCGGCCTTGTGCCATAACCTTGTTTTCCGCTCAAGTATTTGGATCCACCGCCGAATACGTGCTTGTGGAACCGTCGTGCCGGTATCCACGATTCACCCACACAACCAGAAAAATTTCCGAGTCGAGATCAAGGAGGATCCCGTGGCTCGGCCAGGAGCTGTCCATGTCTCAACCTCGCGCTCGGATCGCCTCGCAGCTGGGCCTCGCGCTCGCTGTAATACTGGCGATAGTTATCAGTGGCAGTACGGTGTTCGCCTTGCGTTCGCTGGACTCCGCCAACCTCGCCACCCGTGAAGAGCATCTGGCCAGTGAGGCGCGGCTGCTGGCCGACCAACTGAGCACCTTCCACGGCACGCTGCGTGAAAGCACCCAGCGCCTGAGCGGGCTGTTCGAGAAGCGCTTTAGCGCAGGTCTGAGCATTCACCCGAGTGAGCCGGTGAATGTTGCCGGCACCCAGACCCCGGGCCTGCACCTGGGCAGCGAAGTGCTGAACAACAACTTCAAGGAAGTCGACGAGTTCAAGCAGATGACCGCCGGCGTCGCCACACTGTTCGTGCGCAGCGGCGAAGACTTCATCCGCGTCAGCACTTCGCTGACCAAACAGGATGGCACCCGTGCCATCGGCACCTTGCTCGATCACGCGCACCCGGCCTACGCGAAGTTGATGGCGGGGCAGGGTTACGTCGGTCGCGCCTTGCTGTTCGATCGCTCCTACATGACCCAATACACCCCGGTGCGTGATGGCAGCGGCAAGGTGATTGCGGTGCTGTTCGTCGGCTTCGATTACACCGACGCGCAGAACATCCAGTTCGATAACCTCAAGCGCTTCCGCATTGGCCAGAGCGGTTCGCTGGCGTTGCTCGACGAGCAAAACAAATGGCTGGTCGCGCCAGCGGGGGTGCAGGCGCTGGATCAAGCCGTTCCGGTGATCAAAGGTTTGGCTGCAAAGCCGGGCAAGGGTGAGTTCTGGAGCGACACCTCGGAAGATTTCTACAGCATTGCCGTGCCGTTCGATGGCGGGCCATGGTCGGTCGTGGCGAGCATGCCGAAAGCCGAGATCCGCGCGGTGACCTGGAGCGTGGGTACGCAACTGGCCATTGGCAGTCTGTTGGCGATGCTGCTGGCGGTCGGATCTGTGGTCTGGCTGCTGCGCAGCAAACTGGCGCCTCTGGGGGATCTGGTGCGTCAGGCCGAGGCCTTGGGCGCCGGTGATCTGAGCGTTCGCCTGAACGTATCGAGCAACGATGAAATCGGTCAGTTGTCGCGCGCGTTCAACCAGATGAGCCAGGCGCTGTCGACCATGGTCGAGCACATCCGCCGCTCTTCGGAAGAGGTCAATAGCCGTGCCCAGGCCCTGTCCGGTTTGTCCGGTGGTGCGTATGAAGGCATGGAGCAACAATCTGGCGAAATCACCAGCATGGCCGGCGCGGTGGAAGAGTTCAGTGCGACGTCGTTGAACATCGCCGACAACATGGGCGCGACCCAGCGTCTGGCGCAGGAAAATGCCCAGCAAACGCAGATTGGCCGCAGCTCGATGGAAGAAGCGTCGTCCTCGCTGGAGCAAATCGCTGGCGCCCTGAACAGCACCGCCACCGTGATCAACACCCTCGGTCAGCGCTCGCAGGAAATCGGCGGCATCGTGGGTGTGATCACCTCGATCGCCGAGCAGACCAACCTTCTGGCACTTAACGCAGCAATCGAAGCTGCCCGTGCTGGTGAGCAGGGTCGTGGCTTTGCTGTGGTGGCCGATGAAGTGCGCAGCCTGGCTTCGCGCACCCGTCAGGCGACCGACGAGATTTCCAGCATGATCCACAGCATCCAGCAGGAAACCGGCAACGCGATCAGCACCATGGAGCAGGGCAATGTGCTGATGCAGGAAGGCTTGTCGCGCAACGCCAACGTTGCGTCGGCGCTGGCGCGTATCGATGAGCAGAGCCGTTCGGCGGGGCAGCAGTTTGCTGCGATTACCACGGCCACTCAGGAGCAGAGCAGCACTGCGACCTTGTTGAGCAGCAACTTGCAGAGCATTGCGTTGGCGAACAGTGAGCAGCGTGAGGTTGTGTCGAACCTGGCGGTGACGGCTAAAGAGCTGGAGAAACTGGCGGCGGATTTGCGTTCCGAGGTTGATCGCTTCCGTTGATACAGCCTTGATATAGCTTTCGCGAGCAAGCTCGCTCCCACATTTTCCGGGGTAGCTCACAAATTGTGTGAACACCCGAAAACCTTGTGGGAGCGAGCTTGCTCGCGAAGGCATCCCTGCCAATTCTTGATAAATCACACGATCGCAAGCTCCGTTACACTTGCTGAAACGTTTCCGCAGCGCTATAAAAATGGCACAACTCCAATAAAGGCTGCTGCCATGACCCCGCTCAAACTCGCCGTCGCTCTCGGCGCACTCTCTGCTGCTTCCCACGCCATGGCTTGGGATTACGTTCTTCTCGATGCCAACAAACCCGCGCAAAACTGGACCATCACCAGTGAGCAACTCGGCGTGAAAACCGACAAACCCTTCTCCGTAAGCCTGCGTACCTTGCACGGTGGGCGGCAGGAAGGCGTCAGCATTGTTGATATCGATAACGGCACGATGAAACTCTCGGTGGTGCCAACCCGAGGCATGAATGTCTTGCAAGCCTCTGTCGGCAATGTACGCATGGGTTGGGATTCGCCTGTCAAGGACGTGGTCAACCCGGCCTTTATCGAACTTAACGGACGCGGTGGGCTGGGCTGGCTGGAAGGTTTCAACGAGCTGGTGACCCGCTGCGGTTACGAGTGGGTCGGCCATCCCGGTATGGACAATGGTGAATTGCTGACCTTGCACGGACGCGCCGCCAACATCCCGGCCAGTACGGTCACGCTGCACATCGACGAAAAGCCGCCCTACGCCATCAGCTTGCGCGGCGAGCTGAAAGAGCAAGCGTTCAAGAAAGTCGACTTCTCGGTCGTCACTGAACTGGTCACCGAGCCCGGCAGCGTGCGCTTCGCACTCAACGATACGCTGACCAACAACGGCGATTATCCGAAGGAATACCAGGCGCTGTATCACAGCAACTTCAGTACGCCGTTCCTCGAGCAAGGCGCACGATTTGCTGCGCCGGTAAAACAGGTGTCGCCGTTCAACGATAAGGCCAAGGGCGACCTGGCCGACTGGCAGACCTATCGCGCGCCGACCAAGGACTACGACGAAACCGTCTACAACGTCGTGCCCTATGCTGATGCCAAAGGCGAAACCCTGACGGTTTTGCACAATAAGGTCGGCAGCCTCGGTGTTTCTGTTGGCTTCAATACCCAGCAGTTGCCGGTGTTCTCCCTGTGGAAAAACACCGATACCCAAGGGCAGGGCTATGTCACGGGACTGGAGCCGGGCACCAGTTTTTCCTACAACCGTCGCTATCAGCGTCCGCTGAATCTGGTGCCGACCATTGCACCCAAAGAACACAAACAGTTCCAGATCAGCTACAGCCTGCTCGCGGACAAAGGTGCTGTGGATAACGCCTTGAAGCGTGTGAGCGAGATTCAGGCCGGGCGTGAAACCGAAGTGCGGCAGACGCCTCTGGTTGATCTGACCGAGCATTAAGGAATTGCCGGCCGGTATTGCAGTGCCTCGGCCAAGTGTTCGCGTTTGATTGCATCGACTTGCTCAAGGTCGGCCAGTGTCCGGGCGACTTTGAGTAGGCGATGCGCTGAGCGTAGCGATAGCGTCAGCCGTTCACAGGCTGATTCCAGCCACTTCTCATCGGCTGTGGATAACTTGCAGTGCCGCTTCAATCCCGGCAGATCGAGAAACGCATTGGCACAGCCTTGACGCTTTTGCTGTCGTTCGCGAGCCTCGGCTACCAGTGCTGCGGCGCTGGCGCTGTCCTCTCCCGGCTTCACCTGCGGGTTCAACGCCGTCGCTTCCCGCGCCACTGTCAGGTGCAAGTCGATCCGGTCCAGCAACGGCCCCGAGAGTTTGTTGCGATAGCGCTGCACCATGTCCGGCGTGCAGGAACACTTGCCACTCGGCTCGCCAAGATATCCACAGGGACACGGGTTCATCGCCGCCACCAACTGAAATCGCGCCGGGAAACGCACGCGATCCTTGGCCCGGGCAATCACGATATGCCCGGACTCCAGCGGCTCGCGCAGCACCTCCAGCACCTTGCGATCAAACTCCGGCAGTTCATCGAGAAACAGCACGCCATGGTGGGCGAGGGTAATCTCGCCGGGTTGCGGTTTCGAGCTGCCACCCACCAGTGCCGGCCCGGAGGCCGAATGGTGCGGTTGACGGAAGGGACGCTGCGGCCAATGGGTTAGCGGTGCACCACTGGCGACTGACTGAATCGCCGCGACCTCCAAAGCTTCACTCTCGGCAAGCGGCGGCAACAGTCCCGGTAGCCTACTAGCTAACAGCGTTTTTCCAGTTCCCGGCGGCCCACTGAACAGCAGGTTATGCGCACCCGCAGCGGCAATCAGCAATGCCCGTTTCGCCGCCACTTGCCCCTGCACTTCATTCAAGTCGGGATAAGGCTTGCTGGCATGCATCAGTCCGTCGGAGACATAGGGCTCAACCGGCGTATGCCCATTGAAATGCGCCACTGCCTCCAGCAAATGATCCACCGCAAACACCTTCAATCCCGAAGCCAGACAGGCCTCCTCGGCATTCGCTCGCGGCACCACCAGTGCACGACCCGCCTTGCGCGCCGCCAACGCTGCCGGCAACACCCCACGCACCGCTCGTACGGCGCCG
Source organism: Pseudomonas sp. H1_D05 (assembly GCF_054682705.1). Classification (NCBI taxonomy): domain Bacteria; kingdom Pseudomonadati; phylum Pseudomonadota; class Gammaproteobacteria; order Pseudomonadales; family Pseudomonadaceae; genus Pseudomonas; species Pseudomonas sp. H1_D05. The sequence continues at coordinate 1,622,669 of NZ_CP162825.1, read as the reverse complement.
GACAACGCCAACTCACCCAGACATTCCACCTCATCCAGCGTCAGACACGGCACCTGCACACTCGCCGATAGAATTCCCAAGGCAATCGCCAGATCAAACCGCCCGCCATCCTTGGGCAGATCCGCCGGCGCCAGATTCAGGGTGATCCGCCGCGCCGGAAACTGCAGCCCGGAATTGATGATCGCGCTGCGCACGCGATCCTTGCTCTCCTTCACCGCCGCCTCGGGCAGGCCGACCATGGTCAGCGACGGCAGGCCGTTGGCCAGATGCACTTCGACGGTGACGGCGGGGGCTTCCACGCCAATCTGGGCGCGACTGTGGACGATGGAGAGGGACATGGTCGTTCCTTGAGCTGAATCGGGGGCCGCTTCCTGCGGGTTTTTTAAGGGTAGTTGAGCCGGGTTTCAGTGCTGGAATAGAGGTTTACAAGACGTATCAAAACCCAATGGCGCGGCACTGCTTCCCTGAATTGGAGCGTTGACTCTCGACCGGCATTGACGGATCATCCCGTCCGAGGACTGCAACTGCGCATTCGTCGGGACTGGGCACCAGCAAAAGCTCCCCCGCATTTTTGGCAGCAGAGAAAGCTGGTTTCTCTGAAGTAGTGACGACGGGCGAGCCTGTCGGATTCTGAACCCAAGGCTGTAAAGCCAGGAGCTAAAGAATCGCTGCGACTACTCCTCAAAAAATACTTAAAAGGCGTCCATTGGACGCCTTTTTTATTTCTGATTGGATGATGCCCGTGGTATCTGCCCCACCAACGTGCCATGCGCGCGCTTTTGCGGGTACCAAGTCACCACGAAGTAACCAAATCCTGTGGCGCGCTCGTGTCGCGGTTCAAGAATCAGTGTTCCCATAGATGTCTTCAGTACCGCGACCCTGTTTCCACATCGCTGTTCTTTGAACTCGCAATAGATTTGCGCTCCCGGGACGATCATTTTCGCAACAATCGCTGCTACCCCATCGACAGTCTGGCAACCATGTTTGAGCAAGTCGGCTCTATGGGCTTCCCATACGTGTACTACGCCAAAACCGCTATTCGCTCGGCGGTGAATACCTACTCGCAAATAAATTTTCCCGCCTGGCAAGCCGAACTTTGGCATATCGGGGATCGTGCCGAAGATGTAACCGCCATCTGGATGCTGAACCAGCGTGTTTTCTTTGAGTTTGAGCAAGTCAGACAAGAGGGATCCAGAACCAGAGTGTCTGGCGATCAATGTGATTCGTCTGCAATTCGACTTGTTGGATCGACCAGCGCAGGCGAAAGCCACCAGCGTAATCACAGCGAACAACTCACGGAATCAGGCGCAGACGCTGATTTTTGTAGGGCCGTGCCCTAATAGTTGTAGGACGCCGGCGAAAGGGTTTCGACGATCTTGTATCGCGGAGTCGGATGCTCCAGTTTGGCCGCTCAATGCAGCCTCTGGAGCCGAGAAATGAACCGCAATGGTATGCGCCCGATTCATCCGGGCGAGGTTCTGAATAAGGAATTCATGGAGCCGTTGGGCATGACTATCATGGATCTGGCCATGCCCACGAACTGGCCCGCAAGTGAGATCGAAAAGCTTGTGAAATGCCAGTTGAGGATCTGCGCCGACCTAGCAATCAGCCTTGCCACTTATCTCAACACTACGCATGAGTTCTGGATGAATCTCCAATCGACTTACGATTTGCGCAGGGCCCAGCTCAGGCATGCGGGCTTATAGCGACTGCAGCATCCGCGAAGCTCTTTTCCACCATGGCCCCGTCATTGGGCGCTTGGTCTGTTCCCGTTCCACCATCATCAACGGCACATCCTGCAACCGTATCCACGGCTGATTATTCCAATGCAACAAACTCAACGTCATGTCCGGCCAACTGAGCAGGCTCAGGTGTGGACGTTCGCTTGTGCAGGGATGTTGGGCGTCGCGCAGGGTGGGGATGACCTGGTGGGTGAGCCATTCGCGTAGCGCTCGGTATTCGGGGCAGTAGTGGTAGACGAGGAGGGCGTAGATGCCGGATTCGCTGATCAGCAGGGTGTTTTCGATTTGATTGTGGATCAGGGTTTTACGGGTTTGGTATTGGTCGGGGTCGAGCTTTCGCAGCATGCGTTCGTTGAGGTAGATGTGCAGCAGGCGGCTCAGGTCTCGGGCGCAGAACCAGGGTTGGTTCTGGATGAGAAGGGCGTGGAGGGGGAGTTTGTGGCGGGTGAAGATGTGCGGGCTTAGATAAGTCTCTTCTTGATTCATGGAGCAGTTCCTCTTGCTTAAGGGGCTGCCCTCAATCGTCGCCAAACGATTGGGTGGCAGTTGTACGCGGGTTGGCGAACCGGAGCAAAAGGAACCCGGCAGACCCGAAGGTCTCCCACGCACAACCGCCATGAAACGATGTGGCGGTAAATGTAGCCGCCATCATGGTTGTCGTGCGCCTTAAGCTGTTCGGGTCGCCAAACCCGGTGCTGAACATTCAGCATCGGGTGAGCTTAGAAACCTGGGCTTTTCGGCGCAATCGGACGGCGGTCATTCAGGTTGTAGGACGTTGCCGGGATGGTTGAAGGGCTGGAGATCAAAAGATCGCAGCCTTCGGCAGCTCCTACAGGGGGCGCGGATTATTCAGCGGGCGGCGTCAGCTTGGCTTCCATCTCGGCGACTTTGGCTTCGAGGCTTTCGAGGCGAGCGCGAGTACGCGCCAACACAACCATCTGACTATCAAACTCTTCACGGCTGACCAGGTCGAGTTTGCTGAAGGCACTCTGCAGCAGCATCTTGAACTGGCTTTCGATTTCGGCTTTCGGCAGCGGGGTGTCGCCGTTGAACAGGCGGGAGGCGGTGCCGCTCAGGGCGTCGAGGAAGTCTTTGGGCGCGAGCATGGTGGATGTCCTGGAAACAATGGCCGGCAGTGTATCACGCAGTGTCTATAGTCAATCTCGTGGTCAGGGATGCACGCTTTTCGCGCAGGCGGATGGACGGCGACGCACCGTTGTTGTGCGTATCCGGATGGCGTTTTGGGTGCAATGGCTTGCAGCAGCGGCCAAGGGATTGAAATCAGGGGATTTTGGCGAGATGGCAAGGTTTCTGCTTAGTCACCTTCGACCCATGCACTGATGCAGTCGCTGTGACGAATGCAGTGCGGCAGACGGAGCGGGGAGTTTCGTCGGCAGCGGTTAGCTGGCGTCAGTCGGGCAGGTAAGGCCGACGATGCGTTACAAAGCCAGGCACTGCGCTTAGACTTGAGTCGGGTTTGTTTTCCTGGGGCAAGTCCACCAATTCGGGAGAGAGTTTTCATGAAGCTAGTCACTGCCATCATCAAGCCGTTCAAGTTGGACGACGTGCGCGAGTCGCTGTCCGAAATCGGCGTGCAGGGCATTACCGTTACTGAAGTCAAAGGCTTCGGCCGGCAGAAGGGTCACACCGAGCTGTATCGCGGCGCGGAATATGTGGTCGATTTTCTGCCCAAGGTGAAAATCGACGTGGCCATCGACGACAAGGATCTGGATCGGGTTATCGAGGCGATAACCAAAGCGGCCAACACCGGCAAGATCGGTGACGGCAAGATCTTCGTGGTCAATCTGGAACAGGCGATCCGCATCCGTACCGGCGAGACCGATACCGACGCGATCTAAGCGCCGCCACAAACCCCAACGCCCCAGGAGAAAACAATATGACTCTGCGTAAATTCGCAGGGCTAGGAGCCCTGTTGTCCATCGTAATGCCAAGCCTTGCAATGGCGGCAGACGAAGTGGCGGCCCCAGTCCTCAATTCCGGCGACACTGCCTGGATGCTCACCTCGACAGCCCTTGTGCTGTTCATGACCATCCCGGGCCTGGCGCTGTTCTACGGCGGCATGGTTCGCTCGAAAAACATTCTTTCCGTGATGATGCAGTGCTTCGCCATTACCGGTCTGATCAGCATCCTGTGGGTCATTTATGGCTACAGTATTGCGTTCGACACCACCGGCATGGAGCAGGGCGTCGTCAACTTCAACTCGTTCTTCGGCGGCATGGGCAAGGCGTTCCTCGCCGGTGTCACGCCGTCGAGCCTGACCGGCCCAGCGGCGCTGTTCCCTGAGGCGGTGTTCATCACCTTCCAGATGACCTTCGCGATCATCACCCCGGCGCTGATCGTCGGTGCGTTCGCCGAGCGGATGAAGTTCTCCGCGATGCTGATCTTCATGGGCGTCTGGTTCACCCTGGTTTATGCGCCGATCGCGCACATGGTCTGGTCCGGCAACGGCGGCCTGATGTGGGACTGGGGCGTGCTCGACTTCGCGGGCGGCACCGTGGTGCACATCAACGCCGGTGTGGCTGGTCTGATTGCCTGCCTGGTATTGGGCAAGCGCAAAGGCTTCCCGACCACGCCGATGGCTCCGCACAACCTCGGTTACACCCTGATGGGCGCGGCGATGCTGTGGGTCGGCTGGTTCGGCTTCAACGCCGGTTCCGCTGCAGCGGCCAACGGCACCGCCGGCATGGCGATGCTGGTCACTCAGATTGCTACCGCTGCTGCGGCACTGGGCTGGATGTTTGCCGAGTGGGTCACCCACGGCAAGCCAAGCGCACTGGGTATCGCATCGGGTGTGGTTGCCGGTCTGGTAGCGATTACTCCGGCGGCCGGCACCGTGGGCCCGATGGGCGCACTGGTGATTGGTCTGGCCGCAGGCGTGGTGTGCTTCTTCTGCGCCACCACCCTTAAACGCAAACTCGGTTATGACGATTCCCTGGACGCGTTCGGCGTACACGGTATCGGCGGTATCCTCGGCGCGATCCTCACCGGTGTATTCGCTGCTCCGTCGCTGGGTGGCTTCGGCACCGTGACCGACATCGCCGCACAAGTGTGGATTCAGTGCAAAGGCGTCGGCTTCACGGTGATCTACACCGCGATCGTCACCTTCATCATCCTCAAGGTGCTGGACGCTGTGATGGGTCTGCGTGTGACCGAGGAAGAAGAATCGGTCGGCCTCGATCTGGCACAACACAACGAACGCGGCTACAACCTGTAAGTACGCGCAGCAAAAAACTTGCCCGGTTCGCCGGGCATTTTTTTGTCTGGAGTTTGTCGCAAAGAGAGCAGCTGAAAGGATTTTTCGTACGGCTTTGGTCGTGTTTACGACGAGCGTTTTTCTACGGCCAATGGCTTACATCATTGCAGGAATATTAGGGCCTTTGTTTTTTCCCTGAGCGCGCTAGAATGCGCCCCGAACGTGCGGAGAACTGTATGTGGCAACAGACTCTGATAACTCTGCGGGCAAGACCCCGGGGCTTTCATCTGGTAACGGACGAGTTACTCGCCGGCCTGCCTGAACTCAAGGCATGTCGGGTCGGTCTGTTGCATTTGTGGCTGCAGCATACCTCGGCGTCGTTGACCATCAACGAGAATGCCGATCCGGCGGTTCGTCGCGACTTCGAACGATTTTTCAATCGTCTGATCCCACAAGGAACAGACGGCTATGAGCATAACGACGAAGGCCTGGACGACCTCCCGGCGCACTTCAAGGCCAGCGTGCTTGGCTGCCAGATCAGTCTGCCGGTTTCGGCAGGTCGGTTGGCACTGGGAACCTGGCAAGGCGTTTATCTGGGCGAGCACCGTGATCATGGCGGTGCCCGTAAAGTCCTCGCCACCTTGCACGGTGAAGGGGCATAGCCGCTGGTCAGCAGCGGTGAATGATTTTTTAACGGCGACTTTCGACAGTTGCCAAAGCTGGTCTATAACTAATCTGCTTTTCGCAAGTCATGAGGTAGAACATGAGCGACGATGATCTGGAAACCGACGACCTCGAAGTAGGCGACGAAGACGAGGCCGAGGACGGTCTGGAAGCAGCAGCGGAAGACGTTGCTGAAGACGATGGTGGCGACGATACGCCGGCCCCGGCTGCCAAAGGCAAAGCCAAGGCCGCGGTGTCGGTAGATGAATTGCCGAGCATTGAAGCCAAGAACAAGGAACGCGACGCCCTGGCCAAGGCCATGGAAGAGTTCCTGTCGCGTGGCGGAAAAGTGCAGGAAGTGGAGGCCAATGTGGTCGCCGATCCGCCGAAGAAGCCGGACAACAAGTACGGCAGCCGCCCTATCTGAGGCGTGCCGCTGGCTTGCTGAAAAGGCCCGCCGTCGCTGCGGGCTTTTTCATGCCTGGAATAAATGAGCTGAAGTGAATGCAGTTCCCTTGTGGGAGCGAGCTTGCTCGCGAATGCGGTAGGTCGTACAGCATTGCAGTGACTGACCTGACGCTTTCGCGAGCAAGCTCGCTCCCACAGGGTTTGTGGATTATTTCGAGGTGGCATTCCAGCGTGCGAGTACGGCTGGCAAATCACTCAGGCTGCGAATCTCGGCATCCGGCAGACGATCCGCTTCCCAGACTTTCCCCGCCGGATTAAACCAGATTGCCCGCAACCCCGCCTGTTGTGCTCCAGCGATGTCATCGCCCGGATGATCGCCAATATGCACCGCTGTTTCGGCTGTAGCACCACCGCGCTGCAAAGCTTCATGAAACAACCGAGCATCCGGTTTGGCGATGCCGATATCTTCCGCGCACAACGCAAACTTGAAGTAGTCCGCCAGGCCCAATCGACGCACATCAGCATTGCCATTGGTGACCACGCCAAGCGCATAGTGATTGGCGAGAATCTCCAGTACTGGTTCGACTTCAGGGAACACTTCGATCTGATGCCGAGCATGCAGAAACACTTCAAAACTCTTGTCCGCCAGCGCCGACGCCTCGTCATGGGTGTACCCGGCTTCTTCCAGTGCATGGAACAACACCCGCCGGCGCAGCGCGCTGATGCGATGTTTCAGCCCCGGCTCATTGGCCAGCACCCGCTCACGAATCCCCCACAAATGCTCCACCGGCACCGCACCCAGATTCGGCGCATGTTCGCTCAGCCATTCGCGCAATATCGCTTCGGCGCTGACGATCACCGGAGCGGTGTCCCACAAGGTGTCGTCGAGGTCGAAGGTGATCAACTGGATGCTCATGAATCATCGCCTTTCATGCGTTTAGCCCGTGGGTGGGCACTGTCGTAGACCGCCGCCAGGTGCTGGAAGTCCAGGTGGGTGTAGATCTGCGTGGTCTTGATGTCCGAGTGGCCGAGCAATTCCTGCACCGCGCGCAGATCCTGCGAGGATTCGAGCAGGTGGCTGGCGAAGGAGTGGCGCAGCATGTGCGGGTGCAAGTTCTGCCCCAGTTCGCGTTCGCCGGCCAGTTTCACTCGCACCTGAATCGCCCGTGGACCGAGGCGCCGACCTTGCTGGCTGACGAACACGGCGTCGTCTGCGGGGTTGGTCATGGCCCGCAGAGGCAGCCATTGTTCGAGGGCTTCGCGGGCCTTTTTGCCCACCGGCAGCAGCCGGGTCTTACTGCCCTTGCCGAGGACTTGAACCATGCCATCGGCGAGGTCGAGTTGATCGAGATTGAGTCCGGTCAGTTCGGAAAGGCGCAGGCCGGAAGAATAGAACAACTCAAGAATCGCCTGATCGCGCCGCGCAAGAAAATCATCCTCGACCGCCCCTTCAAGCAGTTGCAGTGCGCGATCAGTATCGAGGGTTTTCGGCAGGCGACGTTCGCCCTTCGGCGGCGCCAGACCGGTCGCCGGATCGTGGTCGCAAAGACCTTCGCGATTCAGATAGTGATAGAGCCCGCGTACTGCCGAGAGCAGCCGCGCGAGACTGCGCGAGGATTGGCCCTGCGCATGCAGACGGGCGATCAGGCTTCGCAGGCGCTGAATGTCTAGCGCCGCCCAGCTGCCGATGTTCTGTTTGACGCACCAGCCAAGGACTTTATCGAGGTCGCGGCGATAGGCCGAGAGCGTGTGCGGCGACACCTGTCGCTCACTGCGCAGGTGTTCGCAGTAAGCGTCCAGTTGCCGTTCCATGCTCAGCGTACCGAGCGCAGGGAGCTATTGACCCGTGGCAGCACACGGCCCATGACTTCGGCGATATAGCTGAGGAACAGCGTACCGACCGAACTCTTGTAGTGCTGCGGATCACGGCTGGCGATCGCCAGAATGCCGTGGATGCCTTGATGACTGACCGCAACCACGGCGGTGGAGCCGATCTGTTTGCGCTGTTCTTCGCCGAAAAGAAAATCCAGCTCATGCTCACGCAGGCTGCCGCTGACGCTTTTGCCTTCGGTGAGCAAGCCACCGATGGCGACTTGTGCGTCGGCGTGAGTGACCCAGCGACCGACCGGTGCCGGGTTGTCACCGAGCAGAATCAGGCTGACAAAGGGCACCTGAAAATCCTGGCGCAGGCTGTCTTCGACGCTGATCACCACGTCTTCGAGGCTAGCGGCGTCCATCAGGGACAGTATGAGACGGCGGGTCTTGTCGAACAGTCGATCGTTGTCGCGGGCGACGTCCATCAATTGCGAGAGGCGATGGCGCATCTCGATGTTGCGGTCGCGCAGAATGGTCATCTGCCGCTCGACCAGCGAAACGGTATCGCCACGCTGGTGAGGAATGCGCAGGGCGGGCAGCAGTTCTTCGTGCTCGACGAAGAAGTCCGGATGCGCCTCCAGGTATGCGGCAACCGCTGCCGCCTCCAGGCTCTCGGACGCTGATTCGTCGGACTGTCGGGCGGGTACCTGAGGCTTATCGGTCATGGTTTCTGCTCACTCAAAGACGTACTTGTCCTTCGTATACACGCACTGCCGGACCGGTCATCAGAACCGGTTGGCCAGGGCCAGCCCATTCAATGGACAGGCGCCCGCCGGGCAGGTCGATCAATAGCGGCGAATCCATCCACCCCTGGCTGATCGCAGCGACAGCCGCTGCACACGCGCCGGTGCCGCAGGCCTGGGTTTCCCCGGCGCCACGTTCCCACACGCGCAGTTGCGCGCGGTTGCGGTCGATGACCTGGAGAAAGCCGACATTGACCCGCGCCGGGAAGCGCGGGTGGTGTTCGATTTTCGGCCCCAGTTCATGCACCGGTGCATTGTTGATGTCCTGCACGCGCAACACGGCGTGCGGGTTGCCCATCGACACGGCGGCCAATTCGACCGTGGTGCCGTCGACTTCCAGTTGATAGCTGCTGGCCTGCGCCGGCGCTTCGAACGGAATGTCCGCTGGCACCAGACGCGGGGCGCCCATGTTCACGCCGATCTGGCCGTCGTTACGCACGTCCAGTTCGATGATGCCGCCCTTGGTCTCGACGCGAATCTGCCGTTTGGCGGTCAGACGCTTGTCGAGCACGAAGCGTGCAAAGCAGCGCGCACCGTTGCCGCACTGCTCGACTTCCGAGCCATCGGAATTGAAGATCCGGTAACGGAAATCCACGTCCGGATTGCTCGGTGCCTCAACGATCAGCAACTGGTCGAAACCGATGCCGGTGTGGCGGTCGCCCCACTGCTTGGCGTGCTTTGGCTGAATATGCGCGTGCTGGCTGACCAGGTCGAGAACCATGAAGTCATTACCCAAGCCGTGCATTTTGGTAAAACGCAGCAGCATGGGTTACTCCGGCAGCAGGCTTTCGCCGGCAAACAGCTCGGCCACGGTTTCGCGGCGGCGCACTTCAAAAACCTGATCACCGTCTACCAACACTTCGGCAGCACGGCCGCGGGTGTTGTAGTTGGAACTCATCACAAAACCGTAGGCACCGGCCGAATGCACGGCCAGCAGATCGCCTTCGGCCAGGGCCAATTCACGGTCCTTGGCGAGGAAGTCACCGGTTTCGCAGATCGGGCCGACGATGTCGTATTTGCGCGCAGCGGTGTCACGCGGTTTGACCGCAGTGACGTCCATCCACGCCTGATACAGCGCCGGGCGGATCAGGTCGTTCATCGCCGCGTCGACGATGGCGAAGTCTTTATGTTCGGTGTGCTTGAGGTACTCGACCTGCGTCAGCAGCACGCCGGCATTGGCGACGATGAAACGGCCCGGCTCGAACACCAGCGCCAGGTCACGTCCGTTCAAGCGCTCGCGCACAGCCTTGATGTAGTCGGCAGCCAATGGAGGCTCTTCATCGCGATAGCGCACGCCCAAACCACCACCGAGATCGATGTGGCGCAGGTGAATGCCGCAGTCGCCGAGACGATCGACCAGATCCAGCAAGCGATCGAGCGCATCAAGGAACGGTGGCAGGGTGGTCAGTTGCGAGCCGATGTGGCAGTCGACACCGACCACTTCCAGGTTCGGCAGATGCGCGGCGCGCACGTACACGTCTTCGGCGTCGGCGATGGCGATGCCGAACTTGTTCTCTTTGAGACCGGTAGAAATGTAAGGGTGGGTGCCGGCATCGACGTCCGGGTTCACCCGCAGCGATACCGGGGCGCGAACGCCCAGCTCGGCGGCGACCACTTGCAGGCGCTCCAGCTCGTCGGTGGATTCGACGTTGAAGCAGTGCACGCCGACTTCGAGGGCGCGACGCATGTCGTCACGGGTCTTGCCGACACCGGAGAAGACGATCTTGTCAGGGCTGCCGCCAGCGGCCAGCACTCGCTCCAGCTCACCACGGGAAACGATGTCGAAACCGGCACCGAGACGGGCCAGGACATTCAGCACGCCGAGGTTGGAGTTGGCTTTGACCGCAAAGCACACCAGGTGCGGCATGCCGGCCAACGCATCGGCATAGGCCAGATACTGGGCTTCGATGTGCGCGCGGGAGTAGACGTAGGTGGGCGTGCCGAAGCGATCGGCGATGGCGGACAGCGCCACACCTTCCGCGAACAGCTCCCCGCCACGGTAGTTAAAAGCGTCCATGGCGATCCCTTATTGGTAAACGTCGTGCTTGTGTGCTTTGGACGGCTGCTTCTGCGAAGACTGGGCTTGCTCGGCCGGGTCCTGATCGTCATCCGGCAGGTACAGCGGGCCTTTTTGACCACAGGCCGAAACGAGGCAGGCAACCGCGACGAGCGCAGCAAGGGAAGAGATCAGGCGCTTCATGGCGAAATCCTTGAAAAATGCGTTAATTGCGCCGGAGTATACCGGCCACCCGGCAGCTTGCCTATGCGAGGGGGTTCCCGTCCGGCGGGGCTTGTCCGTGAGCACTGGTAACCCTGAGGGAGCGAGCCTGCTCGCGATGGCGGTGTGTCAGGCAACAATAATGTTGAATGTGCCGGCCATTCGCGAGCAGGCTCGCTCCCACAGGGTTGGGTGTTCGATGCCCTGACCGGTGCTTGGTCGTTAATCTTTGCAATCGGCCAGCAGCGTCCGTATCTTTCGGCGCTTGTGCCTGATCAGACATTTTTTGAGGTTGCCGCAATGAGTTTGTCCGAAGCCCGTTTCCACGATCTGGTCGATGAAACCCAGGAAAAACTGGAAGACATCTTTGACGAGAGCGACCTGGACATCGATCTGGAAAGTTCGGCCGGTGTGCTGACCGTCAAGTTCGAAAACGGCTCGCAGCTGATCTTCAGCCGCCAGGAGCCGCTGCGTCAGCTGTGGCTGGCGGCGGTGTCCGGTGGTTTCCACTTCGACTACGACGAAGAAAGCGAGCGCTGGATGTGCGACAAGAGCGAAGAGCAATTGGGCGAAATGCTCGAGCGCATCGTCAAGCAGCAGGCCGGCGCCGAATTCGACTTCGAAGGTCTGTGATTCCGTGACTGACACCGCTCCCGTTCGTCCACCGAAGCCGCTGTACAGCAACATCAGCCCGGCAGTGCCTTCGCCGTGCAGCGGTGTGTGCCGATTGGATGAGCAGAAGGTCTGCCTCGGCTGCTTCCGCCATGTCGAAGACATTCGCGAATGGCGCTCGGCAGATGATGACCGGCGACGTGTGATTTGCGCGCAGGCGTTGCAGCGCAAACAGTGCGGCGGGGCGTGACTTGTATATTTTTTGAGCTGTGATAGTGTCCGAACACGCCTCAACCCATCGAGGCCTGGTGAAAACCCCGTCTTTTTTGGCGGGGTTTTGCTTTTTTTGTGTGCAGAAGAAAGGAGTCTGCCCGGATCATGACCGCACCTTCCATCACCCTTACCCGTCTGGACGTGCAACGTCTGGAGCGCCTGATCGACAGCCTGGATGACACGCTGCCGGGCGTGATCGCGCTGCAAACCGAACTGGACCGCGCCGACACCGTGGTCGGTCACGATGAAGTGCCCGCCGATGTCGTGACGATGAATTCCCGTGTGCATTGCCGCGAAGAAGGCAGTGGCAAGGATTACCACCTGACGCTGGTCTATCCGAAGGACGCCAACGCCGATGAAGGCAAGATCTCGATTCTGGCGCCAGTCGGCAGCGCACTGCTGGGCCTCAAGGTCGGTCAGCACATCGACTGGCCGGCTCCGGGTGGCAAGACCCTCAAACTGACCTTGCTTGAAGTCGAATCGCAGCCGGCCAACGGCGGTGAATTCCGCGAGTAAGCCCGCCTCAGACCTGTTCGAGTGCCTCGTTCAGAGCGCGCTCCAGGTCAGCCTTGTAGCGCAGATACAGATTGCTTGAACTCTGCCCGTCACCGAGCAGGCCGGAAAGGTCGAGGTCGGTGATGTAGCAGCGATAGCGTTCGCTCTCGCGGCGCTGCTCGACGATCTCCCGGGCGACCACGCTGAACAGCTGGTCGCCATGTTCCAGTTCGCTGAATTCCCGTTGATTGCAATACAGCGTGACCTGCACTTCGCCCGGTGCGGCTTTGCCGACGATCGCCTGTACGTCGTAGAACGGCTTGTTCACTGGCGTCTGTGGTGCCGACCGCGCTTCGACCCGGCGCGCACGTCCCGGACCTGAAGGCAATAACTGGTAATACAAAGTTTCGAGACGGCCGTCGGGACCGGCGTCCATCGGCAGCACGGCTTCGCGGCGGAACAGAATCGATTGCAGGAAGCGTTGCAACGGCACCAACAGACTCTGCTCGTCGTGATAGGGCAAATGTTGCTGCCACAGCGCGTTGAACTCATCCAGCACGTACAGCTCGGCCTGCTGCTCGGTGATCCGATAGAACACTTGAATGCACTCCGGCTGACCCATCGGCAGGATCAGCGCAAGGTCGTTATCTTCAAGTGCCATGGGATCCAGGTGCAGCGGACTGTAGCGCGGCTGTTCTTCGCCAAGGTAGTCGAGCAGGGCCGGCAGGGTGGCAAGCGCCACATGGTTGACCTGACCCGGCACCAATTCCAGCACGTGATAATGCTGCTGCACCTGAATCAGGTAGCGATGGTTCAACTCGCTGAGCAACAGGTTCTGCGCGGTGTCGATGATTTCTTCAACGCGACGGGCAATGAACTGCGCGCGGTTGTGGCAGAAGCAGCGCACCTTCAATGACGGCTGCAACGGCCCGCGCGGCAGGTTGTTGAGGTAATCGCGTAGGCAGTCGAGCAGGGCATGCGGGCCGTCGAAGCGGTTGACCAGTACTTCGTTCCAGCTATTGAGCGTGACCTGATCCAGGGTCAGCACGAGGTTTTCGCGCACCCCGGCGTAACTCAGCGAGTCGGTGCGCTCGGTGGTCATCAGGATATTCAGGTCGCGGTGATGCTTGAGCGGGTCGACGCCGACGTTGACCAGAATCAGCACTTCGCTTGGCACCGCTGCACGCAGCAACGGTTCTTCCGCGACGGTGGGCAAGGGCAGGGCGATGCACTGTTGCAGGCTGCCGAGCAGGTTGAACAGCTCGAACTCGCTCAGGTCGCTGGTGCCGGGATGCAGGGCCAGGCGGGTGCTGCTGTCGATCACGCCGTTGCGGTGGCACCAGGTCAACAGCTCCAGTAACTCGCGGCTGCGCTTGATTGGCGCAAAATGTTCCCACTCAAGTGCCGTGAGGCTGCCGTTATACAGGCCCCACTGGGTTTGTCCCGGTTCCTTTTTATTGCGTGACTGCACCAGGGTCAGGGTGTCTTCGGCCAGATCCGGGGCGATGCCGGGGTTGATGAATTCGACCTTGTCGGCCTTGCGTTCGAAGGCCGCGTAGAGCCGGCGCCCCAGCACATTGAGATCGCGTTTATTGATCAGGCTGACGGTTTGTTCTGTGCGGGCGAACTGGGTCAGGAAGCGATAGCTGTAGTTCAGCTCATTGACCAGCGCGCGGCGTTCGGCGCTGACCTGGCGGACTTTCCACTGACTGCGGCTGTCGAGCAGCGTCAGCTGCCGCTGATCCCAATGCCACTCGCTGGCCAGCCGTTCCAGCAACGTGCGTTGCCAGCTCTGGGTGCGGCTGTTGCCGGTGAGCTTGCGGTTGACCTTCAGATACAACGCGCGACGAACCAGCTCCAGCCGTTCCGGCTCGTTGCGCGCGGTGAGGTATTCCTCGATACGCCGGTACACGACCATGTACGGGTCCAGTTCATCCAGATCCAGCTGGTTGGCGAACACGGCTTTTTTGAAGCGCAGGCTCAGACATTGCACCTGCGGGTGTTCGCTGGCGTAGACCTCGGTCAGCAGCAGCTTGAGCACCGATTTGTAGGGTGACTCGATGCCCTTGAACAACTGCCACAATCCGGCACCGATGAATTCGCCCGGCGGAATCCGCGCCAGATGACCGAGGTCGAGGGTCTCGTCGGCCCGGATAAAACGCTTGGACAGCAGGGTGTGGGTGTAAAGGTTGTACGCGGTTTCTTCGTAAACCGGCACCAGCCACCAAATGGGTGTGCGCCCGGCCAGCCAGATCGCGGTGCGGTAAAACTCGTCCAGCAGCAGATAGTGCTGAGTGCTGCCGCAGTTTTCCGAGCTGAGCTGGGTGTCGCGTTCGCCTTTGACGAAGCGCTCCGGGTCGATCAGGAAAAAATGCGCTTCGGCGCCCTGACTCGCGGCCCAGGCTTCCAGCAGCTGGCATTTTTTGCGCAGTTCGGCGAGCTCGCTTTCGTTCAAGTCCGGCGCGTGGCAGACCCACACGTCCATGTCACTCTGATCGGCCTGTGCCAGCGTGCCAAGGCTGCCCATCAGGAACAGGCCGTGAATCGGTCGCGGCGGATTGCTGCCGTGACGCGGTTTGTACGAAAACGAACGAGTCAGACGCTGTGCGTCGGTCAGCACGTTGGCGTCGGGCTCGTAATTCGACAGGCCGGCCGGCGTGCTGCCCGATACGTATCCCGGCAGCAGCGGGTGATTAACATGAAAGAACAGCGGCAACAGCGTCAACACACTTTGCTGGCGTGTCGACAGCCCTTCAAGGGCACGACCGAGGCGGCCTTCATTGAGTTTGAGAAAACGCGCGCGCAGCTGGCTGAGTACCTTGCGGTCGATGCCTTCGTCCAGGTCGGGGCGGATTTCGTGGGTGCGCGTCATGTCAGCTCAAACCGGCTCGCAGGCTCGGACGAAGAGGGTCTCGGAATGGGAGGCAGTTTAGCCTTTGCGCAGCGGGACTTTTAAGCTGAATTTGTTTTTTGACGTCAGATTTCTATCGCGGGTGGCCGGGCAAGCCCGCGGAAATCCCGTGGCAGGAGTTCCCGTGGGCAAAGTCAGGGGGAATCAGGCGGTTTCCTGCTCTCTCAGAATGGTCAGCACGGTTTGCACACTTTGTGCGGCATCGCGACCGAGGCTGGTCAGATACCCGCCATCGGGCTGGTCGGTCAGTTCTTTTTCAAAGAGGCGTTTGGCAGCGGCGATGTGTTTCGGGGCAGCGGTCTGATGAATTTTCAGACCTTCCTGGGAACTGTCCAGGTTGAAGAGTGCGAGGACTTCCAGTTCGGCAACCAACTCAGGGGTAAGCGACATAAGGACTCCAGACTTTCTAGGAATTGGACGACAGCGTCCCTAAGGTGAACCCGCTTTTGCGGCATGTCCAGTGCTCAGATCAGGGATTTTGTCTTGAGGCGGATTGCAGTGTAGTCGGGAGGCGGGAGTTGGCTGGATGGATACGTTACAAACATTGTAGGAGTGAGCCTGCTCGCGATAGCGGAGTGCCTGTCAGCATCTTTTTCACTGACAGAACGCTATCGCGAGCAGGCTCACTCCTACAGGATCGGGGCTTACTGCTTTTCGGGTGGCAACTCTGGCAAAGCGCGCAGCGCCGCTTCGTACCATTCAGTATCAAATGCGCGGTCTTCATCGAGCATCGCGTCAATCTCATAGGCCAGCACATGCGCCATCAGATTGAGGATCTCTTCGCGCTCAACGCCCACCAGGGTCAGCTTGTTGAAGGTCGCTTTGGCCGCTGGCGGGTTGTCGTTTTCAATCTGATTTTCGATCGCTTCAATCAATGTGTTCTCGGTGAACTCTTCTTCGTCTTCAATCTCGATGTCTGTCGGCTCGCTCATGGCAGGCTCCTTCATGGAAAGGCGCCAGTTTACCCGCATTCAGTGGCGTGATGCTGCTGGCGGGAAACGCCTGAGCGATCTATAAACAGGCACTGCCCACCCCGCACGGCCTGGAGGCTATGTGATGTTCAAGCTCTACGGATTCTCAGTCAGCAACTACTACAACATGGTCAAACTGGCACTGCTGGAAAAAGGCCTGCCGTTCGAAGAGGTCACGTTCTACCCGACGCAGACAGCGGAGTCTCTGGCCATCAGCCCGCGCGGCAAAGTGCCGGTGCTGGGTGTAGACGCTGGTTTTATCAACGAAACCGCGATCATCCTCGAATACCTCGAACAGACCCAGAAAGGCACGCCGCTGCTGCCGAGCGATCCGTTCCAACGCGCGCAGGTATTGGCGATTGCCAAGGAAATCGAGCTGTACATCGAGTTGCCGGGACGCGCCTGTTACGGCGAGGCGTTCTTCGGCATGACCCTGCCGGAGGCGATCAAGGAAAAGACCAAGACTGAATTGCAGCTGGGTTTCGCCGCGCTGGGCCGACATGGCAAATTCGACCCGTACGTGGCGGGCGACAGTCTGAGCATTGCCGATTTGTATTTCCTCTACAGCGTGCCGCTGGCCTGTGCGGTCGGGCAGAAGCTGTTCGGGATTGATCTGCTGGCGGAGTTGCCGCAGGCGAAGGCGCTACTGGAGAGGTTGGAGCAGAATCCGCATGTGCAGAAGATCGCGGCAGACAAGGAAGCTGCGATGCCGGCGTTTTTGGCGATGATCGCTGCCAAGAAGTGAGTTTTATAGCGCTCTGAAGGAAGCCTTCGCGAGCAGGCTCGCTCCCACATTTGGATTTTTGTTGAACACAAAATTTGTGGCCGAAAAAAATCCCCTGTGGGAGTGAGCCTGCTCGCGAAGCTTTTGGCTTTTGGCTTTTAGCGGCTAGCGATCAGCGCCTGACCGCGTACCACCGCTGCCTTGACCTGCGCCGGCGCAGTGCCGCCGATATGGTCACGAGCATTCACCGAGCCTTCCAGGGTCAGCACGGCAAACACGTCCTGCTCGATCTGATCGCTGAACTGACGCAGCTCTTCCAGGCTCATCTCGGCCAGATCCTTGCCAGTGTCGACGCCGTACTTCACCGCGTGACCGACGATTTCATGGCAGTCACGGAACGGCAGGCCACGGCGTACCAGGTAGTCAGCCAGGTCGGTCGCGGTGGAGAAACCGCGCAGCGCCGCTTCACGCATGATCGCGTGCTTGGGCTTGATCGCCGGGATCATGTCGGCAAAGGCTCGCAGCGAATCACGCAGGGTGTCGGCGGCGTCGAACAGCGGCTCTTTGTCTTCCTGGTTGTCCTTGTTGTAGGCCAGCGGCTGGCCTTTCATCAGGGTCAGCAGACCCATCAGTGCACCGAACACACGGCCGGTCTTGCCACGTACCAGCTCCGGTACGTCAGGGTTTTTCTTTTGCGGCATGATCGAACTGCCGGTGCAGAAGCGGTCCGGCAGATCAATGAACTGGAACTGCGCGCTGGTCCACAGCACCAGCTCTTCGGAGAAGCGCGACAAGTGCATCATTGCGATGCTCGCGGCCGAGCAGAATTCGATGGCGAAGTCGCGATCGGAGACGTTGTCCAGCGAGTTGCCGCCAACGGCGTCGAAGCCCAGCAGTTGCGCGGTGTATTCGCGGTCGATCGGGTAGGTGGTGCCAGCCAGCGCGGCGCTGCCCAGTGGCATGCGGTTGGTGCGCTTGCGGCAGTCGACCAGACGCTCGTAGTCGCGGCTGAGCATTTCGAACCAGGCCAGCATGTGGTGCCCGAAGGTCACTGGTTGCGCGGTCTGCAGGTGGGTGAAGCCCGGCATGATGCTCGCGGCTTCGCGCTCGGCTTGCTCCAGCAGGCCTTTCTGCAGGCGGGTGATCTCGGCGAGGATCAGGTCGATTTCGTCACGCAGCCACAGGCGGATGTCGGTGGCGACCTGGTCGTTACGGCTACGCCCGGTGTGCAGCTTTTTACCGGTAACGCCGATGCGGTCGGTCAGGCGTGCTTCGATGTTCATGTGCACGTCTTCGAGGTCGACACGCCAGTCGAACTGGCCGGCCTCGATTTCGCCCTGAATGGTCTTCAGGCCGTCGATGATGCTGTCGCGCTCGGCATCGGTCAGCACGCCGACCTTGGCCAGCATGGTGGCGTGGGCGATCGAGCCCATGATGTCGTGGCGATACAGGCGCTGGTCGAAAGTGACGGAGGCGGTGAAGCGGGCGACGAAGGCGTCGACGGGTTCACTGAAGCGGCCGCCCCAGGACTGATTGGTCTTGTCAGTGCTCATGAATTCGCTCGTATCGGCTTGAAGAAAGAAGGCGTGAAACGCTGGCGCGGATAATAACAGGGTTGCCAATCCTGTCGCTGACACTGGTCGATACGTTTTTTTCTCATTGCGTCAGCCATAGTGGCCGCTGGTGCCGGGGTATTTGCACAAGGATATTTTTCGATTGAGCAATATCGGCCCGGCGAGCGTCTACAGTTGGACATAAGGGTCGACGCGGCTCTGGATCGCGCAAAGGTCTGGCCGGCGACTATAAGAAGAGGGGGTGGGTGTTTTGTCCTTCGGCAAACCCCGTGAGAAACGCAGGAAACAGCGGGCTTTGAGCAGTACGACCCGGACACTGGCAAATATTGCTGGCCGACGTACGGCACTTTTTGGCGCTCGGGCTAGTCTTAGCGTGGATCGCGGTGACGGACGTCACTTCACCTGTCTACGCTATCCTTGTGCGAGACTCACGCAGGAATCCAGCGCAATATGAATGTCCTGATCGTTGATGACGAACCACTGGCTCGCGAGCGCCTCAGCCGAATGGTGAGCGAGCTCGAGGGTTATACAGTTCTGGAGCCCGGCGCCACGAATGGCGAAGAGGCGTTGGCACTGATCGACAGCCACAAGCCGGATATCGTTCTGCTCGATATCCGCATGCCGGGTCTCGATGGCCTGCAGGTTGCTGCCCGTTTGTGCGAACGTGAAACGCCGCCGGCCGTGGTGTTTTGCACCAGCCCCGATGAATTTGCCGTGGAAGCCCTGCAGGCCAGCGCCGTGGGCTATGTGGTGAAACCCGTGCGAACCGAACATCTGCATGACGCCCTGAAACGGGCTGAACGTCCCAATCGGGCGCAACTCTCGGCCCTGACCCGTCCCGCTGCCGAAAGTGGCAACGGCCCGCGCAGCCATATCAGCGCCCGAACCCGCAAAGGCATCGAACTGATCCCGCTGGATCAGGTGGTCTACTTTATCGCCGACCACAAGTACGTGACCCTGCGCCACGAGGCCGGTGAAGTGTTGCTGGACGAGCCGCTCAAGGCCCTCGAAGACGAATTCGGCGAGCGCTTTGTGCGTATCCATCGCAACGCGCTGGTCGCCCGCGACCGCATCGAACGTCTGCAGCGTACGCCGCTGGGGCATTTCCAGCTGTTTCTCAAGGGTCTAAATGGTGACGCGCTGATCGTCAGTCGTCGGCACGTGGCCGGTGTGCGCAAGATGATGCAGGGCCTGTAACCCGGTCATTCCGGACGGCTCCAGCTCCTTTTTACCAGGCACTGCGGGCCAGGGAGGCCGCGCCGACTCTGATTCAAGTCAAAGTGGATTTGGCTGAGCTGTTATTATCCGCCGTATCTATTCAGTACGGATTGATCCATGTCCTCTCGCGAAATCCGCATCGCCACCCGTAAAAGTGCGCTTGCCCTCTGGCAGGCCGAATACGTCAAAGCCCGTCTTGAAGCGGCCCACCCGGGCCTGCTGGTGACGCTGGTGCCCATGGTCAGTCGCGGCGACAAACTGCTCGATTCGCCACTGTCGAAAATCGGTGGCAAGGGCTTGTTCGTCAAGGAACTGGAAACTGCGCTGCTGGAAAACCAAGCAGACATCGCCGTCCACTCGATGAAAGATGTGCCGATGGACTTCCCGGAAGGCCTCGGCCTGTTCTGCATCTGCGAGCGTGAAGATCCGCGTGATGCCTTCGTTTCCAATACGTATGCCAGCCTGGAAGCATTGCCTGCCGGCAGCATTGTCGGCACGTCGAGTCTGCGTCGGCAGGCACAGTTGCTCACCCGTCGTCCGGATCTGCAGATCCGCTTTCTGCGCGGCAACGTCAACACTCGCCTGGCCAAACTCGATGCCGGTGAGTACGACGCGATCATCCTCGCCGCCGCCGGCCTGATCCGCCTCGGCTTCGAAGATCGCATCACTTCGGCGATCAGTGTTGATGACAGCCTGCCTGCCGGTGGCCAAGGTGCAGTCGGCATCGAATGCCGCAGCGCCGACACCGAAATCCACGCCTTGCTCGCACCGCTGCATCACGCCGACACCTCGTCGCGCGTCACCGCCGAGCGTGCCCTCAACAAACATTTGAATGGCGGCTGCCAAGTGCCGATCGCCTGCTATGCCGTGCTCGAAGGCGAGCAATTGTGGTTGCGTGGTCTGGTCGGTGAGCCAAGCGGCGGCAAGCTGCTCAGCGCCCAAGCGCGCGCGCCACGGGCCGATGCCGAAGCACTGGGTGTGAAGGTCGCCGAAGACCTGCTCAGCCAGGGCGCCGACGACATTCTCAAAGCGGTCTACGGCGAGGCAGGTCACGAGTGACCGGTTGGCGCCTGCTGCTGACGCGCCCCGCGGAAGACTGTGCGGCGCTGGCGCAGACGTTGGCCGGGCAGGGCGTTTTCAGTAGCTGTTTGCCGCTTCTGGACATTGTCCCGCTGCCAGTCTCTGAGAAAATTCGTCAGGCGATTACGCAGTTGCCAAGTTGCAGTGCAGTGATTGTCGTCAGCAAACCGGCGGCGCGTATTGCGCTGGATCTGCTCGAAGGTGCATCTGCGCTGACGATGCCGTGGTTCAGTGTCGGCGCGGCGACTGCGCAGATTTTGCTGGATCACGGTCTGGACGCGAACTTCCCGGCCGCCGGCGATGACAGCGAAGCCTTGCTGCAATTACCGCGTCTGCGTGAGGCGGTCAGCCAGCCCGGCGCGCAGGTGTTGATCTTGCGCGGGGAGGGTGGGCGTGAACTGCTCGCCGAGCGCTTGCGTGAGCTAGGTGCTAGTGTCGAGTATCTGGAATTGTATCGACGCGACCTGCCAGCCTATGCCCTGGATGAGCTGCCACGGCGGATCGAAGCGGAACGCTTGAACGGGCTGGTGGTCAGCAGTGGACAGGGTTTCGAGCACCTGCGCCAAATGGCCGGTGATACCTGGCCGGCCATCGCGCCGTTGCCGTTGTTTGTACCAAGCCCAAGGGTCGCCGAGCTGGCACGTGCCGCCGGGGCTCAAACAGTTGTGGATTGCCGCGGCGCGAGTGCCGCGGCTTTGCTGACGGCGTTGCGGGAGTATCCCGAACCCGTTTTCTAATGCAAAGGATGGATACGTGAGCGAAACAGCCTTGCCAAAAGATGACGTCCAGCCTGTGATTGAACCCCAGGTTGAAACTCCACCGCCGGCCACAGAGCCGCGCCGAGGCAATGGACTGGCCATCGTCGCTTTGTTGCTCGGTGCTGCCGGTGTTGCGATCGGCGGCTGGGGTGTCTGGCAGGTTCGTCACCTGCAGACCAACACTCAACAGCAGTCCGGTGAAGTGCAGGCATTGAACGATCAGGCGCAGAGCCTGAAGCTCAATGAACAGCGTCTGACCGAGCGCCTCGCGCAGCTGCCGGATGCCGACGAACTTGCCGAGCGCCAGCGTCTGGTGACCCAGCTTCAAGGTGATCAACAGCGCCTCAATCAACGTCTGGAAACGGTGCTGGGCGCTAGCCGCAAGGACTGGCGTCTGGCCGAGGCCGAGCATTTGCTGCGCCTGGCCAGCCTGCGTTTGTCGGCTTTACAGGACATCAGCAGCGCTCAGGCGCTGGTCCAGGGCGCTGACGAAATTCTCCGTGAGCAAAACGATCCAGGCTCTTTTGCCGCCCGCGAGCAAGTGGCGAAAACCCTGGTGGCGCTGCGCAGTACTTCGCAACCGGATCGCACCGGTCTGTTCCTGCGTCTCGGCGCGCTGCGTGATCAAGTCATCGACCTCACCGAGCTTGCGCCGGAGTACAAGGATCGTGGCGAATCGCTGCTGGGCCTGACCGCTGACGGTGACGGCGCCAGTCGTTGGGCGCAGTGGTGGGACCAGGTCTCGCGCTATATCCGTATCGATTTCAATGCCGACAAGAATGTGCGGCCGCTGCTGGCCGGGCAGAGCCTGAGTCAGGTGCGTCTGGCCCTGAGCCTTGCGCTTGAGCAGGCGCAGTGGGCAGCCCTCAACGGTCAGGCGCCGGTCTATACCCAGGCGCTGGCCGAAGCGCGCGATGTGCTCAAGGGCAATTTCAACCCGGACAATCCGCAAAGCAAAGTGATGCTCGAGCAGGTCGGTGAGTTGAGCAAGGAACCGGTCACGGTCACCACGCCGGATCTGGCCGGCACGCTGAGTGCGGTGCAAGCCTACCTTGAACGGCGCAACGTTAACGCCGAAGAGTCGGTGAAACCCTTCGCCAAGCCTGCCGCCAACACCGCGCAGGAGACCACGCCATGAAACGCCTGTATGTGATCGTGTTTCTGGTGATCGCGGCGACAGCGGCGCTGGGTCTGGCGATTGCCGAGCATTCCGGTTACGTGCTGGTGGCCTACAAAAGCTTCCGCTACGAGTCCAGCCTGTGGGCGACGCTGGCGGTCATCGCGGTGTTGTGGCTGCTGATCTGGGGGATCAAGGCGCTGGTCGAATTGGTCATGGCCTCCAGTGGCGTAGTCAACCCATGGTCGCGCCGCAACCGCAGTCGGCGCGTGCAGGTGGCGATCGAGCACGGTCAACTGGATCTGGCCGAAGGTCGCTGGGCCAGCGCTCAGCGTCACCTGTCTCGAGCGGCTGAAGCCGAGCGCCAGCCATTGCTGTACTACCTCGGTGCTGCCCGCGCAGCCAACGAGCAAGGTCTTTACGAAGAGTGCGATCGTTTGTTGGAGCGTGCGCTTGAGCGTCAGCCCCAGGCGGAGCTGGCCATCGCTTTGAGTCATGCGCAGTTGCAGACTGACCGTGGCGACACCGACGGTGCCTTGGTGACGCTGCAAGCGATGCACGATCGCCATCCACACAATGCGCAGACGTTGCGGCAGTTGCAGCGCTTGTATCAGCAGCGCGGCGAATGGTCGGCGGTGATTCGTTTGCTGCCGGAATTGCGCAAGGACAAAGTCCTGCCGCGCGCCGAACTGGCCGAACTCGAGCGCCGAGCCTGGGGTGAAAACCTCTCGCTGGCTGCGCAACGGGAAGAGGATGGCAGCGTGGGTTTGCAGTCGCTCACGCGCGCCTGGGAACAGCTCACTTCGGCGCAACGGCAGGAGCCGCCGCTGGTGTTGGCGTACGCCGAACAGTTGCGGCAGTTGGGCGCTCAGGTCGAAGCGGAGGAGGTGCTGCGCACTGCCCTCAAACGCAAGTACGACAGCCATCTGGCCCGTCTCTACGGGCTGGTGCGCGGCAGCGATCCGGCCCGCCAGTTGCAAACCGCCGAAGGCTGGCTGAAGGAGCATCCGAACGATCCGAGCCTGCTGTTGACCCTCGGCCGACTGTGTCTGCAAACCAGTCTGTGGGGCAAGGCACGGGATTACCTGGAAAGCAGTCTGCGTGTGCAGCGCAATCCCGAGGCCTGTGCGGAGCTGGCGCGCCTGCTCGCCCAGTTGGGCGATACCGAGCGCAGCAATCAGTTGTTCCAGGAAGGCCTTGGTCTGCTGGACGAGCGCCTGCTGGCCGCGCCGTTGCCGGTTCCGGCCCATGTCTGAAGTGGCGAGGGAGTTCGCTCCCTCGCTTACCTTTTGTGGCTGAATTTTCCACTTCGTTGAGCGCTTGAGGCAAATTCCTACAGCGGTCTACACCAATTCCTCTCGATCCTGTCGGGTTTTCCCTACACCTCTGGTGAACTGTCGGCAGGGCCTTGCCTTGAAAGGCTGACACGCTTTCCTCTACCGTAACCGTCTGTCTCTACTGTTACGGAAAAGCCATGTCGTTGGCCTGCTCACGCTCCTTGTTCTTCATGGCTTTCACTGCGGGGGCCTTTGCTCTGGGAGCTTCCTATTATCTTGAATATGCAGTCGGCCTGACGCCGTGCAGCCTGTGTCTGGTGCAGCGCCTGTTCCTCACGCTGCTGTGCGTAGTCAGTGGTCTGGCGGCGGTGCACGGTCCCAAACGTGTCGGTTTGTGGTTCTATTGGCTGTTGACCCTGGGCGCCAGCCTGGGTGGGACCACGGCGGCCTGGCGGCAGGTACTGATACAGAGCGATCCGATGCTGCACCTGCTCAATTGTTCGCCTGCTCCCGAGGCCTTGTTCAGTGGTCTGCCATGGATCTGTGCCCTGCAAACAATGTTTAGCGGCGGTACCGATTGTGCGGAAATATCCTGGACGCTGTTCGACCTGAGTATCCCGGAGTGGAGCCTGCTGTTCTTTGTCGCGGTATCGATTCTGGCGGTGTATCAATTGTTGCGGCTGGTATGGAGTGCTCTGCAACGCCCGCTCAGCGGCCAAGCGTCGCACCCGGTGCTGTTGCGGGATTAAACACTTGTATGAACTTTATCTCCTGCGTACCTTGAAGCCATAGGCGTGCGGGCATAATCTGGCCCGCACGTGTCATTGGATTTATGTTGCTCGATGACGCTCTGCCCGGCCGACCCCCAAGCCAGAATCAAAAGAGGGGCGCGGGTGTAGAGCAGCATGACCCACAAGGGAAGAGAGATCGCCATGCTCGAAAGTTGTCAGAATGCTCAGGAACGTTGGGGTGGGGTTCATCTGCTGATCGACCGCTGGTTGCAAGAGCGTGAAGATCTGATCGGTGCCTACGACAAGCTCGGCGCAGAGCCTGATTCGCTGTCCGAGAGCCGCAAGCCCTTGCAGGAGTTCTGCGGCGTGTTGGTCGATTACGTCTCGGCTGGGCACTTCGAAATCTACGAACAGCTGACTGGCGAAGCCAAGGCGTTCGGTGATACGCGTGGTCTTGAACTCGCCGAGACGATCTATCCGCGCATCGATGTCATCACCGAGAAGCTTCTAGCCTTCAACGACCTGTGCGATGAAGGTAAATGCGTTGCAGAGAAGTTCAAAGAGCTAGGTGGCCTGCTCCACGAACGCTTCGAACTTGAAGACTGCCTGATTGAAGTGCTGCACACAGCACACAAGGAAGAAGATCCGGTTCAGGCCTGATCCCGAACCCTGATCAAAAAAAACGGTGCGCCCGAAAGCGCACCGTTTTTTATTGCCCGATCAACTCGTCGCTCCACGCAATTCCACTTCAAACACCAGCGGTGTGAACGGCGCAATCAGGTCACCGGCACCGTCAGCGCCATAGGCCTGATCCGATGGAATCACCAGGCGCCATTTCGCGCCTACCGGCATGTTCTGCAACGCGGTGCGCCAGCCGGCAATCACGCTGTCGAGGTTGAACCATTGTGGCTGAGTGTTCTGATCGAACACGGTGCCATCCGGCAGCCGTCCGACATACAGCACCTGCACTTTTCCATCGGGGCCAGCCTTGCCGCCAGTGCCCGGTGTCAGCTCGGTGAGCAGGATGCCGTCAGCCAGTTCCTTAACACCCGGTTTGGCTTTTTCAGCGATGAGAAAGCGTTGCTCGTTTTCCATCGCCGCATCACTTGAAGGCTGTGCAGAGTGCTCGGCGTTTTGCGCTTCATGATCAGCCAGAATCTGCTCGATGCGTGCTTCGCTCAGCGCCAGCGGCTTGCCTTGGTAGGCTTGCTGCAAGCCATCGACCAGCGCCTGAATCTGCAGTTGCGGGACTTCCTGACGCAGTCGTTCACCGAGGCTGGCACCGAGGCTGTAGGCCAGATCGTGAGCATCGTTCGCGGTGTCTTTTTCGTCAGCGTGAACGGCCGAAAAAACCATGCAGAGGGATAAAAAAAGTAGCGCGACATGGGCACACTCCGTCCTGAGATGCGGTGGATTATGCCAGCGCGAACGTCTGCAACGGTGAACTGCTTTTGACTTCGCGCAGAACATTTTCGATTCGGTGCAACGCAACGCAATCGATACTGTCAAGATGCCCTAGCGGCGGTAACTGCAGAGGTCTAGTATGAGCCGCACTCACGTCAGCCAGGAGGTAAACCATGTCGGCCACCAAGAAGCCTGTAAATACTCCGTTGCACTTACTCCAACAACTCTCGGGCAGCCTGCTCGAGCATCTGGAAAACGCTTGCTCCCAAGCCTTGGCTGATGCTGAAAAACTGCTCGCCAAACTGGAAAAGCAACGCGGCAAGGCGCAAGAAAAACTGCACAAATCCCGCACCAAATTGCAGGACGCAGCCACTGCCGGTAAAGCCAAGGCACAGAACAAAGCCAAGGCCGCAGTGAAAGAACTGGAAGACCTGCTCGATGCCTTGAAGGATCGTCAGTCCGACACTCGCAGCTACATTCTGCAACTCAAGCGCGATGCCCAGGAAAGCCTGAAACTGGCCCAGGGTGTGGGTCGCGTTCAAGAAGCCGTGGGCAAAGTACTGTCCACCCGCGCCGCCAAACCGGCAGCGGCACCGGCGAAGAAAGCGGCTGCCAAACCGGCTGCAGCCAAGCCTGCAGCGAAAACCGCAGCGGCTAAACCTGCTGCAAAACCGGCGGCCAAACCTGCTGCCAAGGCACCGGTGAAAGCGGCGGCCAAGCCAGCTGCCAAAACCGCGGCCAAACCTGCGGCCAAACCTGCGGCGAAAAAACCGGCTGCCGCGAGCGCTGCCAAACCGGCGGCTAAAACCACTGCTGCAAAACCAGCTGTTGCCAAGCCAGCCGCTAGAACGGCCGCCGCCAAACCGGCTGCAAAACCAGCCGCGAGCAAAGCTGCTCCCGCGAAAGCTGCAGCTGCCAAACCGGCCGCTAAACCTGCGGCGAAAGCTGTGGCGAAACCAGCCGCAAAACCTGCTGCCAAAACCGCCGCTGCCAAGCCAGCCGCCAAACCGGCTGCCGCTAAACCCGCTGTAAAAACCGCGGCAAAACCTGCCGCCAAGCCGGCGGCAAAACCAGCAGTGAAAGCCGCCGCCAAGCCAGCCGCCGCTGCTAAACCAGCGACCACTGCTGCCAAGCCTGCTGCTGCAAAACCGGCCACCAAACCAACTGCCAAACCGGCCGTGAAAAAGCCTGCCGCTGCCAAACCAGCTGCCGCCAAACCGGCTACCACTCCAGCTGCCAAGCCTGCCGTGCCAGCCACTCCGGCCACGCCAGCCGCCGCTGCTCCAGCCGCCACCACTTCGACTCCTTCGACTGCGCCATCGCCAGCCGCTGCGTCGAGCGTCAGCAACAACCCGACCAGCGCTTCCTAAGTGCCGGTTGCCGCGACGCGCAGCACTTGCAGCGCGTCGCGGTTCGGGCTGGCCGCCATGCCGGCCAATCCTTCAAGCCAAGTCTTCGAGCCTGCATCGTTTAGCGGCCATTCCTGCGCCGCCCCTTCAAGCCGTGACAGCAACGCTCGCTCAGCCTCAAGCTCCAGTGATTTGATCTGCTCGCGCATGCCTTTCAGCACCGCATCATCAACGGCCCGTGCTTTCCATTGCATCCGCAGTGAGCGCAGCGGCTGTACCACCTCGGTATCCCAAGGCTCGGTCAGCGTCTGAAGCTGGCTTACACGTTGTTCATCACAGATCACCCCGCGTTGTTCGAGCCATAAACCGCACAGCAGCAGGCACACATTGGCGCCCGCCGTTTGCAGTCGCAGGCAGGCATCTTCCACGCCCGGGCGGGCGTAGGTGGCAAGGGAAAAGCTCCACAGGTCAGAGGACATCGTGCTACTCGCGCCAGTTGTGAGCGAAGCTGGTAGACTCCGCCGCCATTATGATCCGACTTCAGAACCTGACTTTACAGCGTGGCCCGCAACGTCTGCTAGAAGACGCCGAGCTGACCCTGCACGCCGGCCACAAAGCCGGCCTCATCGGTGCCAACGGCGCCGGCAAATCGAGCCTGTTCGCCTTGATTCGGGGCGAACTGCACCCCGACTCGGGTGATTGCTTCCTGCCGGCTGACTGGCGCATCGCCCACATGCGCCAGGAGATCGAGACCCTTGAGCGTCTTGCCGTCGACTATGTGCTCGATGGCGATTTGCGTCTACGCGAGGTGCAACGTGACCTCGCCGCCGCCGAAGCGGCGCACGACGGTGCCGCTCAGGCCCGCCTGCACTCGGAACTCGACAGCGCCGACGGCTACACCGCCGACGCGCGGGCGCGCAAATTGCTCGCCGGTCTCGGCTTCACCAACGAGCAGATGGATCGCCAGGTAGGAGATTTCTCCGGTGGCTGGCGGATGCGTCTGAATCTGGCGCAGGCATTGATGTGCCCGTCCGACCTGTTGTTGCTCGACGAACCGACCAACCACTTGGACCTCGATGCGATCATCTGGCTCGAAGAGTGGCTGAAAAGCTACCCGGGCACCTTGCTGCTGATCTCCCACGACCGTGATTTCCTCGATGAAGTCGTCGATCACGTGGCCCACGTCGATCAGCGCAAAATCACCCTGTATCGCGGCGGCTATACCGCGTTCGAACGCGCCCGTGCCGAGCGTCTGGCCCAGCAGCAACAGGCCTACGAGAAGCAGCAGGCGCAACGTGCGCACATGGAAAGCTACATCGCCCGTTTCAAGGCCCAGGCGACCAAGGCCCGTCAGGCACAGAGCCGGATCAAGGCACTGGAGCGGATGGAAGAGCTATCGGCGGCCCACGTCGATTCGCCATTCGACTTCGTCTTCCGCGAGTCGACCAAGATCTCCAGCCCGCTGATCGACCTGTCGGATGCGCGTCTTGGCTATGGCGACAAAACCATCCTGGAGAAGGTCAAGCTGCAACTGACCCCGGGCGCGCGGATCGGCCTGCTCGGCCCGAACGGCGCAGGTAAGTCGACGCTGATCAAAAACCTCGCCGGCGAACTGTCACCGCTGGGCGGGCGGCTGACCCGTGGCGAGAACACTGTGGTTGGCTACTTCGCCCAGCATCAGCTCGACTCGCTGGATTCCAAGGCCAGCCCGTTATTGCACTTGCAGCGTCTGGCGCCGACCGAGCGCGAGCAGACACTGCGTGACTTCCTCGGCGGTTTCGACTTCCGTGGTGCGCGAATTGATGAGCCGGTACTGAATTTCTCCGGTGGTGAAAAAGCGCGTCTGGCCCTGGCGTTGATCGCCTGGGAACGGCCGAACCTGTTGCTGCTCGACGAACCGACCAACCACCTCGACCTGGAAATGCGCCTGGCGCTGACCATGGCGCTGCAGGAATTCAGCGGCGCGGTGCTGGTGGTGTCTCACGATCGTCACTTGCTCAAGAGCACCACCGACAACTTCTACCTGGTCGCTGATGGCAAAGTCGAAGAGTTCGATGGCGACCTCGAAGACTACGCGCGCTGGCTGGTGGAGTACCGCCAGCGTAACGCGCCGGTCAGTAACACCCCGGTGAATCCGGACAAGACCGACAAAAAGGCCCAGCGTCAGGCTGCTGCTGCATTGCGTCAGCAACTGGCCCCGCACAAGCGTGAAGCCGACAAGCTCGAAGCCGAGCTGGGCAAGCTTCACGAGAAACTGGCCAAGGTCGACGCCAGCCTCGGCGACAGCGACATCTACGAGCCGGCACGCAAGAACGAATTGCGTGATCTGCTCGCTGAACAGGCCAAGCTGAAGGTTCGTGAAGGCGAGCTGGAAGAGGCGTGGATGGAAGCTCTCGAGGTATTGGAAAGCATGCAAGCGGAGCTGGAGGCGCTGTCCTGATGGAAGCGTTCAAGCTGCCGCTGCCGGCGGAGTGGGTCGAGCCGATCTGGTTCGCGGTGCAGATTCTGCTGATCCTGCTGGCCGGTTACCTCACTCAGCGCTTCGTCGCCAAAGGCCTGACCCGGTTGGGCGAGCGCTATCCGTTCCCGCCGCAATTGCTGATGCCACTGCGCGGTGTGTTGCGCTGGCTGATCATGGGCAGTGCGCTGATCTTTGTTCTGGAACGCCTCGGTGTCTCGGCCACGGTGCTGTGGACGGCGCTGTCAGGGTTCGTCGCCGTGGCGGCGGTGGCGTTCTTCGCGATGTGGAGTGTGCTGTCGAATCTGCTCTGCGCGATTCTGATTTTTACGGTTGGGCCGTTCCGGCTGGGCGATATCGTTGAGCTGGTGGACACCACGGACAAGCCTGGCGTCAAAGGCCGGGTGGTGGCGATCAATCTGCTTTACACCACGTTGATCGAGGCGGAAGAGCTTGGGACTGGCAGCGCGATGGTGCAGGTGCCGAACAGCTTGTTTTTCCAGCGCTCGGTGCGACGTTGGCGCGGGACGGATGTATTCCCTTCCAGCGGGTTCGAGAAGTAAGTCTTACAGCAAGATCAAAAGATCGTCCGATCGCGGCCCGAGCCTTCGGCAGCTCCTACAGGGGTCGCATTCCAAAGTAGGAGCTGCCGGAGGCTGCGATCTTTTGCTTTTAGGCCCAATCCGCATTAGCTTGAGCGTCTGTCACAATTCAGATGCGAGGTGTGCGATGGAGCTTCAAACATGGCTGGCATTTTTTGCCGCCTGCTGGGTGATCAGTCTGTCCCCGGGTGCTGGCGCCATTGCGTCGATGTCCAGCGGTCTGCAATACGGTTTCTGGCGCGGTTACTGGAACGCCCTCGGCCTGCAGATTGGCCTGGCGGTGCAGATCGCGATTGTCGGCGCCGGTGTTGGCGCGATCCTGACCGCTTCGGCCACCGCCTTCCACGCGATTAAATGGTTCGGTGTGGCTTATCTGGTGTACCTGGCCATCAAGCAATGGCGTGCGCTGCCCATGGACATGAGCGACGACGCGACGGTACGACCGATCGGCAAGCCGCTGGCGCTGGTGTTCCGCGGCTTTCTGGTGAACATCAGCAACCCCAAGGCTTTGGTGTTCATGCTCGCGGTCCTGCCGCAGTTCATCAACCCGCATGCGCCGTTGCTGATTCAGTATGTGGTAATTGGTGTGACGATGATCTTCGTCGACCTGATTGTCATGGCGGGCTACACCGGTCTGGCGTCGAAGGTGCTGCGTCTGTTGCGCACCCCGCAACAGCAGAAGCGCATGAACCGCACGTTTGCCGGGCTGTTCATCGGTGCGGCGGCGTTTATGGCCACGCTGCGTAAAGCGGCAGCATAAACCGCGCAGGCACAAAAAAAGGCGACCTGTGCGGGTCGCCTTTTTTGTGGCTGGGACGCAGAGCGGCCAAGGATCAGCGCAAGATCACCGGCGCAGTATCACGCGGCAAATTGTTGCGCTGCGGCGCCTCACGCGGCTGCTCGTAACCGCCGCCACCAAGCTGCATGCTCAGTTGCCCGGCCACGTCTTCACCCAGCGCCTTGGACACGTCGCGCACCACCCGTGGGCGGTTCAGCGAGATCTTGATGTCGCGGTGGTTCACCAGTTTGGTGTCCTGCGCTTCGCCCATCGCCGTGAAGGCCGAGGTGATCTCGAAGGTCTTGGTGTTGATCAGGCTGAAGTCCGCCACCAATGTCAGGCCCAGCACCGCCGAATAGCTGTCGGTATTCGCCAGCTCGTTGATGTCCTGAGTGAAGTCGATATCGGACACGGTACCGAACAGCACATAGTCGGCGCCTTTGAAGTTGCCGGCCTTGATGCGCTTGATCACGTCGTAGACGTCACCCTTGGACGACGCGGTGTACGGCGTGCCCTGCACCAGCTGGAACATACCGGTGCGCAAAATTTCACCCTTGATGTCGCCGGTGAATTTGCGCAACTCGCCTTGCTCGATGTAGCTGGTGCTCGCTTCGATCTCGTTGTAGCTCGACGAGCCGCTGGAGCTGTAGTAACCCTCGCGATGATTGCTCTGGGCCGAAACGATGTGGATGTATTGCTCCACACGTTCCTGGTAAGCCAGATCCGTCACCGCGACTTTCGGGGCCGCTTGCACGCTGAACGCGCAAGCCAGGGCCATCATGCCAATCCATGCGCGCATCAATTAACGCTCCGTGGTTTTGCGGATCTCTTTTTCGTCCATCCACTCGGCCAGACCGCTTTCAACGTCGATCAGTTGCAGGCTGAATTTGTAGAAGACGTCCTTATAGTCGCTGCTGCGTTTGACGATCGAGCTGATCGAACCTTCGATGCGGTACTTGGCGGCAACCATGTTGCCAGTCTTGGCCACGGTGCTCTTCTTGTACAGGCCGCTCTGGTTTTGCAGCTTGAGCTGGTCAACCTGGCTCTGCATGGCGTTGTTGTCGCTGGCGAAGCGGGCCACGCCGGTTTTCATCAGCTGAGTCTTGATGCTGGTGGTGATTTCGCGGGTGTCGATGTATTCGCTGGTCTTGTTCTTCACGTCGTAGACCTGAACCACCGGGCGGCCCTGCAGAATGCCGGACTGGGCCAGCGAGCGGGTCATCGACTCGGCGATCATTTGCAGGTCGGTCGAACCGAATTCGTTGGTCACGGTTTCAACCGCTTTGGTGTCGCCGTAGCTGATGTTCTTGCTGCCCAGGGTCGGCGAAGTGTTGGCGCAACCGGAGGCCAGCAGGGCGATAACAGCGATGCAGGAAAAGCGTGCAAACATGGGAATGCTCTCTAAAACAGAAATAGGGTGACAGGCTTACGGCGTCTTGATTTCCAGACGGAAGTCCACGGCTTTCGGGGTCGGGGCGATGCCTTGAATGAAGCTGGTCTGGGCGCCGTACATCATTTGGCTTTTCCACACTTCTTCTTCGGCAATCGGGAAACCTTCCGCGCCGAGCCAGGCGAAGCGGTAGTAGAAAATCTTGTTGCTGTTGAGGGTGTTGCTCAACTGCACGTTGACCGTCATGAAGCCGTTTTCGCGAGCGACGCGCATGGCGCCGACGACGATGTGTTTCTGGGGGCCCATGGCCACGACTTTGCTCGCGGCGCTGCCCGGCTCTGGCGGTGGCGGGGTAGCGCAGCCGCTCGCCAGCAAGGCGAGGGCGGCGACGGCGATGAGTTTGAAGCGCATGCAAAGACTCCGTTCTTAAGGTTGTTTGAGGCTGGCGACGTTGGTCGCGCTGGCGCTCGGGATGACGTGGGCGGCGAGGCCACCGGCGAACACCTGGTTGCCCACGGCGCGCAGGGTGATCACCTGATAACGCTGATCGACGGTGACCTTGACCACCGAACCGCCGACGGCGCTCGGCAGACTGACCTGATGCTCGCCTTTCTTCAAGCGCAGACGCACCACTTGAGTGTTGTCCGGCAGGGTGCGCCACGTACGGGTATCGGCACCTTCAAGCACAGCTGAAGAGATGCCGACGGCCAGACCGGCCAGTGGATTGGTTTCGTTGATCTTCTTCTGCGCCACGCCTTTGGTGATCGCCCGCACGGTGGTGCGCAGGATGATCCCCGGCATATCGTCACGCAGGGCGCGGCGGGACATGGCGGTGGTGCTGTTCAGAGCGGTCAGATCGACCTGCTGGCCATCGACACCGATCTGCGCGAACGGCGCGGTGGAGGTGTCCGGCTTGATGATCGGGAACGACAGTGGGGTGATCACCACGTTGTTGGAGATCGGCAATGGCAGCGGCACGCGGATCGAGTCGCGAGCTGGCGCCAGACCGCTTTGCACGACGATCAGAATATCGCTGTCGTCAGACTTGCTCGGCTTGTCGAGGTTGACCAGTGCCTGCTCCAGCAACGGCGTGTTCGGACGCAGTTCGGCAGCCTTGCGGTAACCCGGCGCCGCGAGGCCTTTTTCGCCCAGGGCTTCGTAGACGAAACCGGACAGGTAATGGCTGAAAGCACTCTGGTAGCTGTTCTTCAGACCGACCACTTCCGGTGCGTCGAGGCTGGCGACCGGATAACCCTGCAGGTCTTTGTACTGGGTCTTGATGCCTTCTTTCTCGGCCTCTTCTTCGCTCTTGAGGTATTCCTTGTCGCGCAGCTCGGCGATCACCGCTTCACGTTCGTGAGTCTTTTTGATCGCGGTGCGCGCGCCGTCGAAGTCGTTGACCGCCAGCAGGTTCAGGGCCATCTGCGTGGTCAGCATGACTTTTTCGTAGTCGTAGCCTTCGTAGCGACGCACCTTGTCGTTGACCAGGAAGCTGCCGAACTGGGCCAGATATTTGTCGGTGTCGAGCTTGACCGAGTCTTCCCACTTGCCCACCACCTGATCAGCGCTGGTCCAGGCGTTCTGGCTGCCGGACAGGTCGCCCTTGGCGCGCAGCAATTCACCTTTCTCGAAGTAATAGAGCAGGTCTTTGTCCGGGCCGGTGTTGTTCTTTTCCAGCAGGGTCAGCGCGGCGTCGACGTTGCCGGAGGCCAGTTGCTGATTGGTCTGGGCCAGTTCGGAGTCGTAGTTGCGAAACGCCGAACAGCCGGACAGCAGAGTGACGGCGCTGAGCGCAATCAGAGTGGGAGCGCGGAATGCCATGGGGGTACTTCTTCCCTGGAGTAATACAGCCGCGAATGCTGGTCGGGCTGGTGTGACCCATCGACAGTGGCGCTGGCCTCCTGCCAATTCCTCATAACCTGAGGAGCTTTAATGCCGTTTCGCGATAGCGAGGGCGCGGCATTATAGGCGGGCAGTGGTGGCTATGTAATATCTTTTTAATTGCACTTGTTAGTTTGGTGCCATTATTTATTTCAGGTCGGATACCACACTGCCGCTCGGCGCTCCGCTGGGCTGGAACGCGCTGCCATTGGCAAACACTCGCTCACCCAAAGCACGCAGGCCGATGACCTGGCGGCTCTGGTCGATGCGGATTTTCATGGGCGCAGCACCGGGAGCGTTGGGCAGGCTGATCAGGTGCTCACCTTTTTTCAAGCGCAGGCGCACGACTTGGGTGAGGTTGGGCAAGGTGCGCCAAGTGCGCGTGTCGGCATGCTCGAAAGCATCCCAGTGGGTGACGTAGGAGGCTTTGCTCGGATCGCGTCGATTGTCCCTGGCCTGAACATCTGCTGCCAGAAATGCCCGATAGGTTGTGCGCTGGATAATGCCCGGCATGTCGTCACGCAGGGTGCGCAAGGACATGTCGGCAATGCTGTTGACCGCAATCAGCTTTTTTTGACGACCATCGATGCTCAGTTGGTTGAATGAAGGCGTCGAGATGTCGGGCACCATTACGGGGAACGAGATATTGGCGACGATGACCTGACCGTCCGCGAGCTTCACCGGGTAGGGCACGCGCACGGAGCTGCGGGCCGGCGCCAGGCCGCTCTGTACGATGATCAGCACATCGCTTTCGTCTGCCTTCAGACCAGGGCTGTCGAGGTCGCGCAGTGCCTGTTGGAAAAACGCCATGTCCGGACGCAGTTCAATTGCCTGACGATAGCCGGGCGCTGCCAGATCTTTCTCGCCCAGCGCTTCGTAGGTGAAGCCGGCGAGATAGTGACTGAATGCACTTTGGTAGCCGTTTTTCAGCGCAATCACCGCAGGCGATTCGAGCATCACCACGGGGTAACCCTGCAGGTCCTTGTAATGCACGCGCGCGCCCTGGGCCTTGGCCGCTGCTTCGACACGCTCGTATTCCAGCTCCCGCTGTCGGGCTATAAGCGCTTCGCGCTCGTGGGTTTTCTTGATGTCGGCACGGGCGCCGTCAAAATCATTCATGGCCAGTTGGTTGAGGGCCATTTGCGTGGTCAGCATGACTTTTTCGTAGTCGTAGCCATCGTAGCGGCGCAGCTTGTCATTGATGATGCTGCCCCAGTGATCGCCCATGGCGGCGAGCAGCTTGTCGCCGGTGGTCTGGATTGTGTCCTGGCGCTCGATGATCATCTGCTCGGCGCTGCGCCAGGTTGTCTGGCTCTGCGCAAACTCGCCGCCCGCACTCAGTACGGCGCCCTTTTCGAAATAGTAGAGCAGGTCTTTTTCCACGGCCGGATTGTTCGCTTCGATCACGGCCAGGGCGCTGTTGATGTTGCCGGCCTTGAACGGGTCGGTGGTCTGTTGCAGTTCCAGATCGTAGTTGCGATATGCACCGCAGCCGCTCAGTTGCACAACGGCGGCGATCAACAGGGGCAAGTGCAAGCGGTGGCGCATGAAAGGGGTTCATCCTTGAGCGGGAAATGCGACAGGTCGCGCAGTATAGGGTGCAATAGTGGCTAAGTGATCTGGCGTTTTTGCAGGCCGATGGCTCGCGTCTTGTGTGGCGTTACGTCGACAAAGCTTGAGGGAAACGCGTTCGAAGTGAACAATATGTAACTTCGCATTTCCATTTGAGACTCATTCATGACTGCCTCGTCCCGTTTTCTGGCCTGGCTGGTGTTCCCGTTGTTTGCCCTGAGCAGCTTTAATCTGCTGGCAGATACCGTGGAAGGCGCGCCGCAAGCGCTGCACCTGCTCGATTACATCAGCGCCGACTACCCGCCGACGGTAGCGGCGGGCAAGGTTGTCGATGATTCCGAATACCGCGAGCAACTGGAGTTCACGCGGGCGCTGCAAGGCTTGATCGCCGGCATGCCGGCCAAGCCTGAAAAGGCTGCGCTGGAGCAGGGTGTCAGCGCTTTGCACGCGGCAATCACTGCCGTGCAGGATGGCGCCGAAGTGGCCCGACAGGCACGGCAACTGGGCGCGCAACTGGCGGTGGCGTATGAGGTCAGCCAAGCGCCGATCATCACCCCCGATCCCACCCGGGGTGCGCCGCTCTATGCGCAGAATTGCTCGGTGTGCCACGGCGACAGTGGCGCCGGTGACGGCCCGGCGGGCCTCGGCATGACCCCGGCACCGGCCAATCTGCGTGATGCGGCGCGTCTTGATCACCTGAGTCTGTACGCGATCTACAACACCCTCGGCCAAGGCGTCGAAGGCACCGACATGCCGGCGTTTGCCGATCAGCTCGATGACCGGCAGCGTTGGGATCTGGCGACCTACATCGCCGGGTTCAGCGCTGATCCGGCGGCGGCCAAAGCCGAGAAAACCTACAACATCGCCGATCTGGCGCGTCAGACTCCGGCCGAAGTGCAGGCTGCCGAAGGCCAGCAAGCGGCGGCGACGTTTCGTGCGCAACGCGCGCAGCCACCGCAGGTCAAGCGTGGCCCGGCGCAGTTGCTCGACTACACCGCCGCAACGCTGGACAAGAGCTTGGCGGCGTACCGCGCCGGTGAACACGATCAGGCTTACGACCTGTCGGTCGCGGCCTATCTGGAAGGCTTCGAGCTGGTCGAAAGCTCGCTGGATAACGTCGACGCCAATGTGCGCAAGGACACCGAAAAATCCCTGATGGCGTATCGGCAATCGTTGCAGGACGGTTTGTCGGTCGAGCAGGCCGAGCAGCGCCTGGACGCCGCCAAAGCCAAGCTTAAAGAGTCCGCCGGGTTGCTCGGCAGTGATGGCTTGAGCTGGTCGCTGAGCTACATCTCCGGTTTGCTGATTCTGCTGCGTGAAGGTCTGGAAGCGATTCTGGTGCTGGCAGCGATTCTTGCGTTCCTGCGCAACACCGGCCAGCAATCGGCGGTGCGCAGCGTCAACGTCGGTTGGGGCCTGGCGTTGCTGGCCGGCCTCGGCACCTGGGCGCTGGCGGCGTATGTGATCGACGTCAGCGGTTCGCAGCGTGAACTGCTCGAAGGCGCGACGGCGCTGTTCGCCAGTGTGATGGTGCTTTGGCTCGGCGTGTGGATGCATGACCGTCGCCACGCAGCGGCCTGGCAGGATTACATCAAGAGCAGCCTGGTCGGCGGTGGCGGGCGTTTCGGCTTCGCGATCCTCGCGTTCTTCTCGGTGTACCGCGAGCTGTTCGAAGTGATCCTGTTCTACGAAACCCTGTGGTTGCAGGCCGGCCCGGCCGGGCATGACGCGGTACTCGCCGGCGGTGCGACCGCACTGGTGCTGCTGGTGGGGCTGGCGTGGGTGATTCTGCGCGGTTCGGCGAAACTGCCACTGACGTTGTTCTTCGGCATCAACGCGGCGCTGCTGTGCGCATTGTCGGTGGTGTTTGCCGGGCATGGCGTGAAGGCGTTGCAGGAAGCCGGGATCTTCGGCACGCGGCCGGTGGCGTTCTTCGAGTTTGATTGGCTGGGGATTCATGCCGATGCCTATTCGCTGACGGCGCAGGCGGTGGCGATTCTGGCGATTGTGCTGTTGTATGGGCGTAGTTGGGTGGCGGAGAAGCGGCGGGTAGTCGCTTAACAGCATTCGCTGCGCTCACTTTCGCGAGCAGGCTCGCTCCCACAGGTTTAACGCGTAACCTGTGGGAGTGACGGTGCGACGATTCGACTTGCTCGCGAGTTGTTTTTGGAGGTTAGAAAAATGCGTGTATGGATCGATGCCGACGCCTGCCCGAGGGCGGCGAAGGATCTGGTGGTGAAGTTCGCCCTCAAGCGCCAGTTCGAAGTAGTGCTGGTGGCCGGGCAGCCGCAGATCAAGCCGGGGCTGGCCATCGTTAAACTGATCGTGGTGCCGAGTGGTCCGGATGCGGCAGACGATTATCTGGTCGAACACGCAGTGCCCGGTGAGCTGGTGATTTGCAGCGATATCCCGTTGGCTGATCGTTTGGTGAAGAAGGGCGTCGCGGCGCTCGATCCGCGCGGCAAGGAGTTCGATGCACAGAACATGGGCGAGCGGTTGGCCGTGCGTAACCTGTTCACTGATCTGCGCGAACAAGGCCAGATGAGCGGCGGACCGGCGCCGTTTGGCGATCGCGAGAAGCAGGCGTTCGCCAATGCGCTGGATCGGATCCTCACCCGACTGACGCGCCAGTCTTGAGCGGTACACAAAACCTGTGGGAGCGAGCTTGCTCGCGAAGGCGCCAGGTCAGGCAACGCTGTGTTGAATGACACACCGCTTTCGCGAGCAAGCTCGCTCCCACATTGGGATTTGTGTACTGCTGGGAATCAGGCGTCGTTTTCGTGGGTCAGCTCGAGCACGCGATCGACCAGTTTGTTAATCCCCGACGCCGCTTCACTGATGTTCTGCGCCAGCATGTAAGCCGGGGTCGTCACCAGTTTGCGCGCCTTGTCTTCGATGATTTCCGTCACCGCACAGTCTTCGTGGGTGGCGCCCATCTTGTTCATCGCCGTGGCGGTGTCGGCGTCGTTGCCGATGGTGCAGGTTACGCCCGGGCCGTAGATCTTCGCCGCCAGTGCCGGCGAGATGCACATCAGACCGACCGGTTTGCCCGCTTCGGCAAATGCCTCGGCCAGCGCTAGTACTTCCGGCTGCACGCTGCAGCCAGCGCCTTCGACGGCGAAATTGGACAGGTTCTTCGCCGCACCAAAACCGCCGGGCACGATCAGCGCATCGAAGTCGTCGACGTCGGCTTCGCGGATGTCTTTGATGTTGCCGCGAGCAATGCGCGCCGATTCCACCAGCACGTTACGCGACTCGGGCATTTCTTCGCCGGTCAGGTGATTGATCACGTGCAATTGCGCAATGTTCGGTGCGAAGCACTGCACCTGCGCACCGCGTTGGTCGAGACGGAGCAGGGTGATGACGCTTTCATGGATTTCGGCGCCGTCGTATACGCCACTGCCGGACAGGATCACTGCAACTTTTTTGCTCATGGGTTTCTCTCCAGATTCATGGCGCTAAATGTCCACTAAATTGTCGCGCGTTGCCATAGGCCCAAGTGGTGGCTGCGCCTGCATGGAGCGCTTTCTACATGGATCGCAACGACGGCGGGGTGTTCATTATTTGCGGTTGCCTGCGGCGTAACGAGCGGGAGATTTTTGGCGTGACAACGCCGCTGGCGAACTTGAATGCCCCAGAGTAGCGAGGATAAAAGTGATCTGTCTGACTGAAAGGGTCGGCTAGCCCGCTCAGTGCTGGCGGGCTGTAGCAAGTCGCCAGCGAGTTACTCGGCTGGCGTCTTCGGTTCGGCAGCCTTGGACGCTTCGTCTTGACTCAGCAGTGCAGCTTTCGCGGCTTGCTCGTCGGCGTAAACCTGTTTGGCCAGCCGCGCATTCTTGAAGCGGCGGCGCAGCCACAGGCCGACGCCAAGAATCAGCAGCGCACCGAGTACCCACAACTCGTACTTCTTGATGCTGCCGAGCATGCCTTCCAGTACCGCACCGAAGTGGTAGGCGGCCGCAGCCAGCGCCGTCGCCCAGATCGCCGCACCGATGCCGTTGAGCAGCAGATAACGTCCCGGCGGATAACCCGACAAACCGATCGCCACCGGCATCACCGTGCGCAAGCCATAGACGAAGCGGAAGCTCAGCACCCAGATGTCAGGATGCTTGCGAATGTGCTCCAGCGCGCGGTCACCCATCATCTGCCAGCGCGGTTTGCGCGCCAGCAATTTGCGCCCGTGCTTGCGGCCGAGGAAGTACCACAGCTGATCCCCGGCATAGCTGCCGCAGAACGCCACAACCACCACCAGATTGATGTCCATGTATCCACGGAACGCGAGGAAGCCCGCGAGCACCAGAATGGTTTCGCCTTCGAAAAACGTGCCGAGGAACAAGGCAAAGTAGCCAAAGTCATGCAGAAATTGTTGGAGCATTGTCTGGGTGCTGGCGAAATGAACGCGCAGCCTAACCCTTCGGACACATTCATGAAAGTGTCCAAATGTGTCTCGACGTGAACAATTCCTACACTGAGAATGGAATGCGGCTACCTGTCACAGGTCTCACACAACTGTCATCTGTTCGTCATAATGGCCGTCTATAACTGTCACGCTCGCCCGTTTGCGCGGGCTCAGGAGTCTGCCGTGAGCTTTACCCCCGCCAATCGTCTGTTCCCTGCCACACGCCTGCGGCGCAATCGTCGTGATGATTTTTCGCGTCGGCTGGTGCGGGAAAATGTGCTGACAGTCGATGACCTGATCCTGCCGGTGTTCGTGCTCGACGGTGAAAACCGCCGCGAAGCCGTGGCCTCGATGCCCGGGGTAGAGCGGCTGACGATCGATTTGCTGCTCGAAGAAGCGGCCCGGTGGGTCGAGCTGGGGATTCCGGCGCTGGCGCTGTTCCCGGTCACCCCTCCTGAGCTTAAATCCCTCGACGCCGCCGAAGCCTGGAATCCTCAAGGCATCGCCCAGCGCGCCACCCGCGCCCTGCGTGAGCGTTTCCCGGAGCTGGGGGTGATCACCGACGTCGCGCTCGATCCGTTCACCACCCACGGCCAGGACGGCATTCTCGACGAAGAAGGCTACGTACAGAACGACATTACCGTCGACGCGCTGGTTCGTCAGGCGTTGTCCCATGCTGAAGCCGGCGCGCAGGTGGTGGCGCCGTCGGACATGATGGACGGTCGCATACAGGCGATCCGCGAAGCGCTGGAAATCGCCGGCCACGTCAACGTGCGGATCATGGCTTATTCGGCCAAGTACGCCAGCGCCTATTACGGCCCGTTCCGCGATGCGGTCGGTTCGGCGTCGAACCTAGGCAAGGCCAACAAGGCCTCGTATCAGATGGACCCGGCCAACAGCGACGAAGCGCTGCACGAAGTCGGCGCCGACTTGTCTGAAGGCGCGGACATGGTCATGGTCAAACCCGGCATGCCGTATCTGGACATTCTTTTCCGGGTAAAAGATGCCTTCAAAGTGCCGACCTTCGTCTATCAGGTTAGCGGCGAATACGCCATGCACATGGCGGCGATCCAGAATGGCTGGTTGAGCGAGGCGGTGATTCTCGAATCACTGACCGCCTTTAAACGTGCCGGCGCTGATGGCATCCTGACTTACTTTGCTGTCCGCGCCGCTCAATTGTTACGAGAGCAGAAATAGCCCTCCCAGGAACATTCAATGAATACCGAAGGACTCACGGAAGTTGCAGTAAAAGAAGCTCAACCGGTGGTCGAGCAAATCACCGAGACCCCGCCTGAGGTGGAGCCTGCGCCACCCGCGCCAGTCACCGAACCCGTCGCGGCGGCGCCAGTGATTGCGATACCGGGCCTTGATGACAGCAGCCTGTACATCCACCGTGAGCTTTCGCAACTGCAATTCAACATCCGCGTGCTGGAACAGGCGCTGGACGAGTCCTATCCGTTGCTGGAACGCCTGAAGTTCCTGCTGATCTTTTCCAGCAACCTTGACGAATTCTTTGAAATTCGCGTCGCCGGCCTGAAGAAGCAGATTACCTTCGCCCGTGAACAGGCCGGTGCTGACGGCTTGCAGCCGCATCAGGCGCTGGCGCGGATCAGCGAGCTGGTCCACGGTCACGTTGACCGCCAGTACGCGATCCTCAACGACATTCTGTTGCCGGAGCTGGAAAAGCATCAGGTGCGCTTCATCCGTCGCCGCCACTGGACGGTCAAGATCAAAACCTGGGTGCGCCGTTATTTCCGCGACGAGATCGCACCGATCATCACCCCGATCGGCCTCGACCCGACGCACCCGTTCCCGTTGCTGGTGAACAAGAGCCTGAACTTCATCGTCGAACTGGAAGGCATCGACGCCTTCGGTCGCGATTCCGGTCTGGCGATCATCCCGGCACCGCGTCTGCTGCCACGGATCATCAAGGTGCCGGAAGAGGTCGGCGGTCCCGGCGACAACTATGTGTTCCTGTCGTCGATGATCCACGCCCATGCCGATGACCTGTTCCAGGGCATGAAGGTAAAAGGCTGCTATCAGTTCCGCCTGACCCGAAACGCTGACCTCGCGCTCGACTCCGAAGACGTCGAAGACCTGGCCCGCGCCCTGCGTGGCGAGTTGTTCTCGCGTCGTTACGGCGATGCGGTGCGTCTGGAAGTCGCTGACACCTGCCCGAAACACCTCTCGGATTACTTGCTCAAGCAGTTCAACCTGAGCGAGAGCGAGCTGTATCAGGTCAACGGCCCGGTCAACCTGACGCGTCTGTTCAGCATCACCGGTCTCGACAGTCATCCGGAGCTGCAATACACGCCGTTCACCCCGCAGATCCCGAAACTGCTGCAGAACAGCGAAAACATTTTCAGCGTGGTCAGCAAGCAGGACATCCTGCTGCTGCACCCGTTCGAGTCGTTCACCCCGGTGGTCGACCTCCTGCGTCAGGCGGCGAAAGACCCGCACGTACTCGCTGTGCGCCAGACGCTGTACCGCTCCGGCGCCAACTCCGAGATCGTCGATGCGCTGGTGGATGCCGCGCGTAACGGCAAGGAAGTGACGGCAGTCATCGAGCTGCGTGCACGGTTCGACGAAGAGTCCAACCTGCAACTGGCCAGCCGTCTGCAAGCGGCCGGTGCGGTGGTGATCTACGGCGTGGTCGGCTTCAAGACCCACGCCAAGATGATGCTGATCCTGCGTCGCGAGGCCGGCGAGATCGTCCGCTACGCGCACCTCGGCACCGGTAACTACCACGCCGGCAACGCCAAGCTCTACACCGACTACAGCCTGCTGACCTCCGACGATGCCTTGTGCGAAGACGTCGGCAAACTGTTCAGCCAGTTGATCGGCATGGGTAAAACCCTGCGTATGAAGAAGCTGCTGCATGCGCCGTTCACCCTGAAGAAGGGCATGCTCGACATGATCACCCGCGAGACGCAATTTGCGCTCGACGGCAAACCGGCGCACATCATCGCCAAGTTCAACTCGCTGACCGATCCGAAGATCATCCGCGCGCTGTACAAGGCCAGCCAGTCCGGCGTGCGCATCGATCTGGTGGTGCGCGGCATGTGCTGCCTGCGTCCTGGCATCGCCGGTGTTTCGCACAACATCCATGTGCGCTCGATCATCGGCCGCTTCCTGGAACACACCCGCGTGTTCTACTTCCTCAATGGCGGCGACGAGCAGATGTTCCTCTCCAGCGCCGACTGGATGGAGCGCAACCTCGACAAGCGCGTCGAGACTTGCTTCCCGGTAGAAGGCAAGAAGCTGCTGACCCGGGTGAAGAAAGAGCTGGAGCTGTATTTGACTGACAATACGCATAGCTGGAGTTTGCAGTCGGATGGTCGTTATATTCGCAACACGCCGACCGGCAACCAGAACCCGAGGAGTGCGCAGGCGACGTTGCTGGAGCGGCTGGGTAGCCCGATCTTGCCGGTGAGCAGTTGAGGCCTTGAAGGTCAAAAGCCCCTCATCGGAACGCCGCCCGCCTAACCCTCTCCCAGAGGGAGAGGGGACTGACCGAGGTGTCTTACGCTATAACCGACCTGAGAAATCGAGTCGAACTCAGGATTTGAAAAGCCCACAAATCGGCTCCCTCTCCCTCGGGAGAGGGCTGGGGTGAGGGGAAGGCCCAACTCCAATTTCAAGCCGAACCCAATAAAAAGGCGATCCCTGCGGATCGCCTTTTTTGTACCTGTTATCCACAAATTTGCTGGGTATCAGTGAACAGTGAGCACAATCCCCACCCGCGTCAGCCAATCCGCCTCAAGCCCGAAATCCGCCTGAGTCAGCTGATTCTCATCCAGCCAATTCTCCGGAAACTCCACATCGAGGGTGTTGCCCTTGGCATGCAACACCACCTGCGGCATCGCCTGGGTGCCACGAATGTGGTGGAACAGGATTGCAAAACGCAGCAGCACACAGAGGCGAATCAGCTTGTCACCGTCGTCGCCGAAATCGGCAAACTTGTCCTTGGGAATGTTGCGGCGATGGCCGCGCACCAATAGCGCGAGCATCTGTTGGTCTTCACGGGAGAACCCGGCGAGGTCCGAGTGCTCGATCAGGTAGGCGCCGTGCTTGTGGTAGTGATAGTGAGCGATGTCGAGGCCGACTTCGTGCACTTTCGCCGCCCAGCCGAGGAGTTCGCGCCAGATGCCGTCATCCAGCTCCCAGTCCACCGCAACCTGGTCAAACGCGTGCAAGGCTTTGCGCTCAACCCGTGCGGCTTGCTCCAGATCAACGTGATAGCGCTCCATCAACGAGGTCAGGGTGCGCTCGCGCACGTCTTCATGATGATGACGGCCGAGCAGGTCGTAGAGCACGCCTTCACGCAGTGCGCCGTCGC
This sequence comes from Pseudomonas sp. H1_D05, assembly GCF_054682705.1. Taxonomy (NCBI): domain Bacteria; kingdom Pseudomonadati; phylum Pseudomonadota; class Gammaproteobacteria; order Pseudomonadales; family Pseudomonadaceae; genus Pseudomonas; species Pseudomonas sp. H1_D05. The sequence goes on along the minus strand of NZ_CP162825.1, from coordinate 1,577,893 downwards.
AGTGGTCCATGCGTTGCAGTTCGAGGGCGTCGAAAATCGCTTCGAGAATCGCCAGACCCGCCGGGAAGATTGTCCGGCGATCAGGCTTGATGCCTTCGAAATCGATCTTGTCGACGTCACCGAGCTTGAACAGGCGGCGCTTGAGCCACGCCAGGCCTTCGGCATTCACTTCGCCAGTGCCGTGACCCCCGGCCTTCAGCGCCAGGCCGATGGCACGGATGGTGCCCGAGGAGCCGATGGCTTCATCCCAGGTCAGGCGATGCAGGGCGTGTTCGATGCTCATGATCTCCAGCCGCGCCGCGGTATACGCCTGGGCGTAGCGGGCCGGGGTGATCTTGCCGTCCTTGAAGTAGCGCTGAGTGAAGCTGACACAGCCCATTTGCAGGCTTTCGCGCAACAATGGCTCAAAGCGCTGGCCAATGATGAATTCGGTACTGCCGCCGCCGATATCGGCGACCAGACGTTTGCCCGGGGTGTCGGCGAGGGTGTGCGACACGCCCAGATAAATCAGGCGCGCTTCTTCACGGCCGGAAATGACTTCCACCGGATGACCGAGGATTTCTTCGGCTCGGTGGATGAATTCGAGGCGGTTGCGCGCTTCACGCAAGGCGTTGGTGCCGACGATGCGCACGGCGCCCAGCGGCATACCGTTGATCAGTTGGGCGAAACGCTTGAGGCAATCGAGGCCTCGTTGCATCGATTCTTCGTTGAGATGGCGCTCATCGTCGATGCCGGCGGCGAGCTGAACCTTCTCCCCGAGGCGTTCGAGAATGCGGATCTCACCGTTCTGGGCCTTGGCCACGACCATGTGAAAGCTGTTTGAGCCCAGGTCGATTGCGGCGATCAGGGACAGATTCTTGGCTTGGGATTGCGGCATGGTCAGGGGGTCTCGGTCGATAACCCCGTCATCGTGCCACGATCAAACGCTGGCGCCAACGCGCACGGTTCAAACCGTTGATTCAGCGCAGAAAGTCTGGAGATCGCGGCGCGGCCATTCGCGAGCAAGCTTGCTCCACAGGTGAGCGCATTCCAATGTGGGAGCGAGCTTGCTCGCGAAGAGGGCATCACTGCCTCAGAAGATCTTCAGGCTGTTGCTTCAACTGTGCCAATAAAGTTCGCCAGCTCTGCCGTCTGCGGATTGGCAAACAACACCTTCGGATCCCCCACCTCATGGACTTTGCCATGGTGCATGAACACCAATTTATCCCCGACCTCGCGGGCGAAGCGCATTTCGTGGGTGACCATGATCAGCGTCATGCCTTCCTTGGCCAGTTGCCGCACCACGCTGAGCACTTCATTGACCAGTTCCGGGTCGAGCGCCGAGGTGATTTCATCGCACAACAACACTTTCGGCGACATCGCCAGCGCCCGGGCAATCGCTACCCGCTGTTGCTGGCCCCCAGACAACCGATCCGGGAAGGCATCGAATTTTTCCCCAAGGCCCACGCGTTCCAGCATTTCCCGGGCCAGCTCCGCCGCTTTGGCTTTCGGCACTTTCTGCACCACTTGCGGCGCGAGCATGACGTTTTCGCCCACGGTCAGGTGCGGGAACAGATTGAACTGCTGAAAGACCATGCCGACTTTCTGCCGCAGGCTGCGCAGATCGGCGCGGGCGGCGTCGAGGTATTCGCCGTCGACTTCGATCACGCCGTCATTGATCGACTCCAGCCCATTGAGGGTGCGCAGCAGGGTGGATTTGCCCGAGCCGCTGCGGCCGATGATCGCCACCACCTGGCCTTCCTCGACACTGAGGTCAATGCCTTTAAGCACATGGTGATCGCCGTAGTATTTATGCAGGGCGGAAATTCTAAGCAGAGGCATGCAGTCTCCTTTCCAGGTAGCGCGCACTGAGGGACAAGGGGTAGCAGAGCAGGAAGTAGCCGAGGGCGACGAGGCCGTAGACCATGAACGGTTCAAACGTGGCATTGGCGAGCATGCCGCCGGTCTTGGTCAGCTCGGTGAAGCCGATGATCGAGGTCACGGCGGTGCCTTTGACCACTTGCACCGAGAAACCCACGGTCGGCGCCACAGCGATGCGCAGTGCTTGCGGCAGGATCACGTAGCGCAGCTGTTCCAGCGGATTCAGCGCCAGACTCGCCGAGGCTTCCCACTGGCCATGGGGGATCGACTCGACGCAGCCGCGCCAGATCTCCGCCAGATAAGCGCTGGTAAACAAGGTCAGGGCAATCGCTGCGGCCATCCACGGCGAGATTTCGATCCCGGCCAGCGCCACGCCGAAAAACACCAGAAACAGCTGCATCAACAGCGGCGTGCCCTGAAACAGCTCGATCCAGGTGCGGGCGATGCTGCTCGGCACAGAGTTTTTCGAGATGCGCATGACCAGGATCAGCAGCCCGACGACCCCGCCACCAATGAACGCCACCAGCGACAGCGCCAGTGTCCATTGCAGGCCGGTGAGCAGGTTGCGCAGGATGTCCCAAAAGGTGAAATCGCTCATACGCGGCTCCCGCTTCGACTGATATAGCGTCGGCCAATCCAGTTCAGCAACTGGCGAATCAGCAGCGCCATGCACAGGTAGATCAGCGTGGTCAGCGCATAGGTTTCAAAGGCGCGGAAGTTGCGCGACTGAATGAAGTTGGCGGCAAAGCTCAGCTCTTCGGTGGCGATCTGCGAACACACCGCCGAACCGAGCATGACGATGATGATCTGGCTGCTCAGCGCCGGCCAGACCTTGCCCAATGCCGGCAGCAGCACCACGTGGCGGAACGCCTCGAAGCGCGTCATCGCCAATGCCGCTGCGGCTTCCAGCTGTCCGCGCGGGATTGCCTGAATGCCGGCGCGAATAATCTCCGTCGAATACGCGCCGAGGTTGATCACCATCGCCAGCACCGCCGCTTGCCACTCGGAAATCTGCACGCCCAGCGACGGCAGGCCGAAGAAGATAAAGAACAACTGCACCAGAAACGGCGTGTTGCGGATCAACTCGACGTAGACGCCGAAGATTGCCGAGAACGGGCGGATGTTCCACGCCCGCACCAAAGCCCCGACAACTCCGACACCGACCCCGAGCAACGCACCGATGGCCGTCAGCTCAAGGGTGAACAGTGCCCCGCGCAGCAACAGGTCGGTGTTTTCCACCACCGGCATGAAATCGAACTGATAAGCCATGAAGGTCTCCCGCGCAGTCGATCAGAGATCGGCCGGCAGCGGCTCTTTCAGCCAGGTCTGCGAATTCTTTTCCAGTGCGCCGTCAGCCTTGGCGGTGGTCAGGATGTCGTTGACCTTGGCCAGCAGCGCCGCTTCGTTCTTGTTCACGCCAACGTAGACCGGCGAATCCTTCAGTTTCACTTTCAGCGCCGGCACGCGTTTCGGGTTCTTTTCGCTGATGGCGACCATCACCACGTTGCCGCTGGCGATCAGGTCAACCTGGCCGGCGAGGTAGGCGGCGATGGTCGAGTTGTTGTCTTCGAAGCGTTTGATGGTCACGCCTTCGGGGGCGACCTTGGTCAGCTCGATGTCTTCGATGGCGCCACGGGTGACGCTGATGGTTTTGCCCTTGAGGTCGTCGAGGTTGGCGATCGCAGCGTCTGGCGGGCCGAACACGGCGAGGTAGAACGGCGCGTAAGCGCGGGAGAAGTCGATGACTTTCTCGCGCTCAGGGTTTTTGCCGAGGCTGGAAATCACCAGATCGACTTTGCCGGTGGTCAGGAACGGGATGCGGTTGGTGCTGTTGACCGGTGTCAGTTCAAGTTTGACCTTGAGTTGATCAGCCAGCAGTTTCGCCGTGTCGATGTCCAGGCCGCGAGGCTTCATGTCCGGGCCGACCGAGCCGAATGGCGGGAAGTCCTGGGGCACGGCGACTTTCAGCGTGCCGCGTTTGACCACGTCGTCGAGACCGTCGGCGTGCGCGGGAGCCTGGCTGAGCAACAGAGAGGAAAACAGAGCGGCGAGGAGGGCGCTGTAACGCTTGGTCATGGACAATCTCCGGATCGGCGAGAAGTGATTTCTGCGATCGGACAGAGCATGGGCCGTGCCAATACGTGGTTTTCGCCCCCGCAGACCGCAGTTTCAGCGACTTTGCTCGGTCTTACTGGTCTGAACAGTCAGGTTGTTTTTCGCACTGCCATGGCGCACCGGTGTGGTTTGCCGAACCCTGCTGGGGCACGACTTGCCGGACTCGGCGAATAGCTTTACAACTAGCCGCACATTGGCCTGGCGCGTCTGAAAAACCATGAACTCGATTTCCCGTGCGGTACCCGAAGTGGCGCTGCAAGCGATCCGCAAACTGATCACTGAGCAGGGTTTCGGTGCGGGCGATGCGTTGCCGTCGCAACGGGACCTGGCGCTACAACTGGGCGTTAGCCGGGCATCGTTGCGTGAGGCGCTGTCGTCGCTGAGTGCGCTGGGCGTGGTCAGTATTCAGCCGGGCAAAGGCGTGTTCGTGCAGTCGCCCGTAGAGTTGCCGCGTGGTGCGCAGGCACCGGGCTGGCCATTTGCGGCGCAAGCGTCACCGCTGGACATCTTTCAATTGCGCTATGCGCTGGAAGGCTTCGCCGCAGGGCTGGCGGCGGTCACGTTAAGCACGTTCGATCTGGATGCGCTCGAAGACAACGTTGCGGCCATGCGTGACCAATTGAAGGTCGGTGACTTTGAAGCGGCGGCGAAACTCGACTTCGAATTCCACCGCCGAATCCTCTTGGCCAGCGGCAATCAGGCGATGCTGAGCATCCTTACCGCCAGCGCCGAGATGTTCCTGGAGAGCCAGAAACTACCGTTCATCCGTGCCGAACGCGCCATGGAAACCTGGCAGGAACACCGCAAGATCCTCCGCGCCCTCGCGCGCCGGGCATCGGGTGCGGCGCAAAAAGCCATGCAGGAACACGTGCGCAACGCCGCCCTGCGTACCGGAATTGCTTTCATTGCCCCCGCCACGACGTGACTTGAGCTATACCCAAACTCATCGAGTGCCATAGCAAGACTCAATCAACTGCGGCTTCCTGAACAGGGGAAGGGCGGCTATGATGGGCCACGTTTTTTTGCTTACAACCTGGAGAATTCCATGAGCAGCGATCTTATCAAACACGTTAGCGACGCTAGCTTCGAAGCCGACGTACTCAAGGCCGAAGGCGCTGTCCTGGTCGATTACTGGGCTGAATGGTGCGGTCCTTGCAAAATGATCGCTCCGGTTCTGGACGAGATTGCCGAGACTTACAAAGGCAAGCTGACCGTTGCCAAACTGAACATCGACGAAAACCAGGAAACCCCGGCCAAGCACGGCGTGCGTGGTATCCCGACGCTGATGCTGTTCAAGAACGGCAACGTTGAAGCGACCAAAGTCGGCGCCCTGTCGAAGTCGCAACTGGCGGCTTTCCTCGACGCCAACATCTAAGCGTCGCTGTAAAGTGCCTGAAAAAAAGCCCCGCAAATTAGCGGGGCTTTTTGCGTATTCAGGGCTAGACGCTCCGAAACTCAGGTGGTACATTCGGCCCCGCACTGGTTTCTCCATTGCCCCCTGCTAGCCGTCGCCGACGCACTCCTTTTCGAATTAGTTCGCGATCCTGTCGCCTTCTCCGCGGCGCGGCCTCATTAAGCCAAAAGCTTAATTTCCCCCCTCCATAAATGATTACGTCATTCCTATATGAATCTGACTGAACTCAAGCAAAAGCCGATTACCGAACTGCTCGAATTGGCCGAACAGATGGGCATAGAAAATATGGCCCGTTCGCGCAAGCAGGACGTGATTTTCTCCCTGCTGAAAAAGCACGCGAAAAGCGGCGAGGAAATCTCCGGTGATGGCGTGCTGGAGATTCTCCAGGACGGCTTCGGCTTCCTGCGCTCCGCTGACGCTTCCTACCTGGCCGGCCCGGACGATATCTACGTCTCGCCGAGCCAGATCCGCCGTTTCAACTTGCGCACCGGTGACACCATCGTTGGCAAGATTCGCCCTCCGAAGGAAGGCGAGCGGTATTTCGCCCTGCTCAAGGTCGACACGATCAACTTCGATCGTCCAGAGAACGCGAAAAACAAGATTCTCTTCGAGAACCTGACTCCGCTGTTCCCGACCGTGCGCATGAAGATGGAAGCCGGTAACGGCTCCACCGAAGACTTGACCGGTCGTGTCATCGACCTGTGCGCCCCGATCGGCAAAGGCCAGCGTGGTCTGATCGTTGCACCGCCGAAAGCCGGTAAAACGATCATGCTGCAGAACATCGCCGCGAACATCGCCCGTAACAACCCTGAAGTTCACCTGATCGTGCTGCTGATCGACGAACGTCCGGAAGAAGTAACCGAAATGCAGCGCACCGTGCGTGGCGAAGTGGTTGCCTCGACCTTCGACGAGCCGCCGACCCGTCACGTGCAGGTTGCTGAAATGGTGATCGAGAAGGCCAAGCGCCTTGTTGAACACAAGAAAGACGTGGTGATCCTGCTCGACTCCATCACCCGTCTGGCCCGTGCCTACAACACCGTGATCCCGAGCTCCGGCAAGGTATTGACCGGTGGTGTCGATGCCCACGCCCTCGAGAAGCCAAAGCGTTTCTTCGGTGCCGCGCGTAACATCGAAGAAGGCGGCTCGCTGACCATTATCGCCACCGCGCTGGTTGAAACCGGCTCGAAGATGGACGAAGTGATCTACGAAGAGTTCAAGGGTACCGGCAACATGGAACTGCCTCTGGATCGCAAGATCGCCGAGAAGCGCGTGTTCCCGGCCATCAACATCAACCGCTCCGGCACCCGCCGCGAAGAGTTGCTGACTGCCGACGACGAACTGCAGCGTATGTGGATCCTGCGCAAGCTGCTGCACCCGATGGACGAAGTGGCTGCCATCGAGTTCCTGGTCGACAAACTGAAAACGACCAAGACCAACGACGAGTTCTTCTTGTCGATGAAGCGCAAGTAATACGCAAGCCGTTTGAAAAAAGCGTCCGAAAGGGCGCTTTTTTTTGCCTTGAATTATTTGTATCTGGATTGAAGTTTGCGCGGCTGATAACTTCGCGCCTTCAAGGGATTTTGTATCCAGAACAGGTAAGGTTTTTTCATGCACACGTTTGGCAATCGCCGTGATATCGACGGATTACGGGCACTGGCGGTTATTCCCGTCGTACTGTTTCATTTCGGATTCACTACATTCAGCGGTGGTTTTGTCGGCGTTGATGTGTTCTTCGTCATTTCCGGCTTCCTGATCACCTCGATTCTGTTCCGCGAAATCAGCGCTCAGCGTTTCAGTTTTCTGGACTTCTGGGGCCGTCGTGCCCGGCGTATCCTGCCGGCATTGACCGTCGTGGTTATCGTGACGCTGGCATTAGGCTGGCTGTTGCTGACGGCCAAAGACCTGGCTGAACTCGGGCGGACGATTCGTTACCAGTCGCTGTTCATTTCCAACATTCTGTTCATGCGTGAAGACGGCTACTTTGCGCCGGCGTCGGAGCTCAAACCGCTGCTGCATACCTGGTCGCTGGCGGTGGAGGAGCAGTACTACATCTTCTTCCCGTTGATGATGGTGTTGCTGATGCGGTATGTCCGTCATTGGCGCTGGATGCTGTTCGCGGTCCTGTTGGTGTCGTTTGGCCTGAACCTCATTTATATCGAACGCCGGCCTGAATTCGCCTTCTTCGCGCTGCCGACCCGCGCCTGGGAGCTGCTCTGCGGAGCAATGCTGGCGGTGCTGCCCGCGTCGAAACACGTCGCACGGCCGTGGCTGCGCCAGTCGGTGGGCCTGGCCGGACTGGCGGCGGTGCTGCTGGCGATATTCACCTTTGACAAGTCCACGGTGTTCCCGGGCTGGGCGGCATTGCTGCCGGTATTGGGCACTACCGCGTTGATCTGGTCGGGCGCGCAAGGTGCGACGTGGGCCAGCCGTCTGTTGAGTGTCCGCGTTCTGGTGTGGGTCGGCCTGCTGTCCTACTCCCTGTATCTGTGGCACTGGCCGGTTTATGTGTATGCCAATGCAATTTCCATCGACGGCATCCAGCCGCTGGAGGCGCTTGGCTGGATGGCGCTGGCGTTGGCCCTGGCGTGGTTGAGCCTGCGTTATATCGAGCTGCCCTTTCGTGAGAAACGAGTGTTCGCCAAGCGGAATTCCATGTTGGTCGGTGGTTTGCTGTCGATCACCGTGCTGGCGATTACCGGCTCGGTGATTAACTCGTCAGACGGTGTGCCACAGCGTCTGACCGGCAAGGCGCTGGAATACGCGCAATCGCGGGAGTGGAAGGCCGGGCAAGCGGATTGCATGCAGCTGAGCACGGACAAAACGCTGGACAAGGCCTGTCGGTTGGGCGGCGATGAACAGGTCGCTCCGACCAAGATGTTCTGGGGCGACAGTCACACGGCGGCACTGTTGCCGGCCATCGCCGGCACTCTCGGTCGCGACGCGCAGCCGGTCTGGTTGTACAGCCTGACGGCCTGCCCGCCGATTGTCGAAGACCGCCTGCGCCCTCAATGCCAGGACTTCAACAAACGCAACATGGCGCTGGTGCTCAGTCGAGGTATCAAGGATGTCGTACTGGCGGCGAACTGGAGCCTGTACATTTATGGTCGCGAAGACGGCGACGGCGACAGACAGTTTCTGCTTGAGCGCAAGGACAGTCCGGCGCAAGCCGAACAGCGTCTGGCTGCCGGGCTCAAGGCGCAAGTGGCTGAGCTGCGCGCGGCTGGTGTGCAAGTCTGGCTGTTCAAGGAAGTGCCGCTGCAGCACAAGAGCTACATCGACCGCCTGACCAGCCTCGCGCGCATCGGGCGCTCGGCGCAAGGGCTCGGTCGCCCGCTCAACGAGCATCTGGCGCGCCAGCGGTTTTTCACCGAGCTGTTCGGCTCGATGAGTGCGGCGGATCCCGGCGTGCATGTTATCGACCCGACCTCGCTGATGTGCAAGGACGGCTTGTGCGCCATTGATGTCGATGGCCACTCGCAATACAAGGATGCCGATCATCTTTCGGACGTTGGCAGCGCCAGACTGAGCCCGTTGTTTGCGCCATTGATGCTGGGCACCAGCGACAATTGATTGATGCCAGGCGCTGACGGGCTGCTGTTTGCCCGTCAGAGCAGGTAGGATGTACGCCTATTTTGAGGGTGCCATCGTCAATGAAATTCAAGGATCTTCGGGATTTCGTGCAGCAGCTTGAGCAGCGCGGAGAGTTGAAACGCATCCAGATTCCCGTCTCGCCGGTGCTGGAAATGACCGAGGTGTGCGATCGCACACTGCGGGCCAAGGGCCCGGCACTGCTGTTCGAGAAACCCACCGGCTACGACATCCCGGTGCTCGGCAACCTGTTCGGCACGCCTGAACGGGTGGCGATGGGCATGGGCGCCGAGTCGGTCAGCGAGCTGCGCGAAATCGGCAAGCTGCTGGCGTTCCTCAAGGAGCCGGAGCCACCGAAGGGCTTGAAAGACGCATGGTCGAAACTGCCGATCTTCCGCAAGATCATCTCGATGGCGCCGAAAGTCGTCAAAGACGCGGTGTGCCAGGAAGTGGTCATCGAAGGCGACGACGTCGACCTCGCGATGCTGCCGGTGCAGACCTGCTGGCCCGGCGACGTCGGCCCGCTGATCACCTGGGGTCTGACCGTCACCAAAGGCCCGAACAAGGATCGTCAGAACCTCGGCATCTATCGTCAGCAAGTGATCGGCCGCAACAAGGTGATCATGCGTTGGCTCAGCCACCGTGGCGGCGCTCTCGACTTCCGCGAGTGGTGCGAGAAGCATCCGGGCCAGCCGTTCCCGGTGTCCGTCGCCCTGGGTGCGGATCCGGCGACCATTCTCGGCGCGGTGACGCCAGTGCCGGACAGCCTCTCCGAATACGCTTTCGCCGGTCTGTTGCGCGGTAATCGCACCGAACTGGTCAAGTGCCGTGGCAACGACCTGCAAGTGCCGGCCACCGCCGAAATCATCCTCGAAGGCGTAATTCACCCGGGCGAGATGGCTGACGAAGGTCCTTACGGCGACCACACCGGTTACTACAACGAAGTCGACAGCTTCCCGGTGTTCACCGTCGAGCGCATCACCCACCGGATCAAACCGATCTACCACAGTACCTACACCGGCCGTCCGCCAGATGAGCCGGCGATCCTCGGTGTGGCGCTGAATGAAGTGTTCGTGCCGATACTGCAGAAGCAGTTCCCGGAAATCACCGACTTCTACCTGCCGCCGGAAGGCTGCTCGTATCGCATGGCCATCGTGACCATGAAGAAGTCGTATCCGGGGCACGCCAAGCGCGTGATGCTCGGTGTCTGGTCGTTTTTGCGACAGTTTATGTACACCAAGTTCGTTATCGTCACTGACGACGATATCAATGCCCGTGACTGGAACGACGTGATCTGGGCCATCACTACGCGCATGGATCCCAAGCGCGACACGGTGATGATCGATAACACGCCGATCGACTACCTCGACTTCGCCTCGCCGATCTCCGGCCTGGGTTCGAAAATGGGCCTCGATGCCACCCACAAGTGGCCGGGCGAAACCACTCGCGAGTGGGGCCGTGTGATCGTCAAGGACGACGCCGTCACCCAACGGATCGATGCCATCTGGAATCAGTTAGGAATAGATTGATGCGTGTAACCCTGCAGCCCTCCGGAGCAGTGCTTGAGATACAGCCCGGTGAGCGGATTCTCGACGGCGCGCGGCGTCTGGGCTACGAATGCCCGCAAAGCTGCCGCAACGGTAATTGTCATGTGTGTGCGGCGTTGCTGGTTGAAGGCCGCGTCGCGCAGGATGGCAAAGTGCACGACCACGGCGAGTTCTACACTTGCATAGCCGAGCCGCTGGAAGACTGCATCCTGCTGTGGGATGGCGTGCTCGCGCTGGGAGAACTGCCGGTGCGCAGCCTGTCGTGTCAGGTCATCGAGTGCCGCGACGTCGGTGGCGACACCTGGCGTGTGCGGCTGCGCGCTCCGGCGGGCAAGCCACCGCGTTATCACGCCGGGCAATATTTGATGATCGAGCGCGAGAACGGCGAGAAGTCAGCGTTCTCCATGGCCTCGGCACCGCACGGCGGGCGTGATCTGGAAATCCATGTGCTGGCGCGCGAAGCCAGTGCACTGAGCCTGATCGAACAGCTGCAACGCAATGCGATGGTGCGGGTCGAGTTGCCGTTCGGCGATACGCATCTGGCCGAGCTGCCCGACGGGCCGCTGGTGCTGGTTGCCGCCGGCACCGGCATGGGCCAGATTCACGCCCTGATCGAACACTGCCGCGCCAAAGGCTTCAAACACCCGGTGCATCTGTACTGGGGCGTGCGCCGTCCGGAAGATTTCTATGAGATCGAACATTGGGACGAGTGGCTGAAATTACCCAATCTGTTCCTGCATAAAGTCGTCAGCGATCAATGCGGTTGGGAAGGGCGCTGCGGCATGCTGCACGAGGCAGTCTGTGAAGATTTCCCGGATCTGAAACCGCTGCACGTCTACGCCAGCGGCTCGCCGGCCATGGTCTACGGCACGCTGGACGCTCTGGTTGAAGCGGGTATGGACGCTCATCAAATGCGCGCCGACGTGTTCGCTTACGCCCCCCGCTCCTGATTCGTTATAACTCGCTATATAGCCGATCGGTATTTATGTAATCGCATAAATACCGCTAGGTTATATATCAATCAGGCAATCAATTAAGAACCGTGCCATGGCACTCAAATTGCCTTAAAACATATGTGCCTTATTGTTACAGCGGTGCGTTCTATTAAGTAATTCTTCACCCGCGGGGAGCTGAACGCTATTCGCCATGAGCGCCATTGAAAACGCTTTTCTGAATTTGAATTACCCTCCGCGGCTCGATCTTGGGCCGCAGCTGACGCACGAACAACTTCTCGCTTCCATGCAGTCAACCATGGCGCGCCACAAGGGCGGGCCGGTGTGGCTGTTCGCGTATGGCTCACTGATCTGGCGGCCTGAATGCTCGGCGGTGGAGCGGGTGCGCGGCCGCGTGCATGGTTACCATCGCGGTTTGTACCTGTGGTCGCACGAGCATCGCGGCACGCCGGAAATGCCCGGTCTGGTGTTTGGTCTGGATCGCGGCGGTTCGTGCAGTGGCTTCGCCTATCGCTTGCCGGAAGATAATCTCGACGCGGCGCTGTACGCCTTGTGGAAACGCGAGATGCCGGTGCCGTCCTACCGGCCACACTGGCTCAACTGCCGGCTCGAAGATGGCACTCAGGTGCAGGCCTTGGGATTCGTTTTGGAGCGACACCTGCCCAGCTATGCCGGCAACTTGCCGGATCACGTGCTGAGCCAGGTGTTCGCAAGCGCTTGCGGGCGTTACGGCACCACTCGCGATTATGTCGAGCAGACCGCCCACGCCCTGCGCAGCCACGCCATGCCAGACCGTAATCTGGAGGCGCGGCTCAAGCGCTGTAAATCACAAAGCGATCAAGCGACTGCTTCGCGGCTCTGACTGGCGACTTGCTTGTGCCATAGCGTCGGGGCCAGGAAGGCCATCGCCAGCAGGCAAGCGCCCACCAGCAGGACGAAACCGCCGTCCCAGCCGAAGTGGTCAACGGTGTAGCCCATCGCCGCACTGGCCGCGACCGAACCACCCAGATAGCCGAACAGGCCGGTGAAACCCGCAGCCGTGCCGGCGGCTTTCTTCGGCGCCAGTTCCAGCGCCTGCAGACCGATCAACATCACCGGGCCGTAGATCAGGAAGCCGATCGAAAACAGCGCGATCATGTCGACGGTCGGGTTACCGGCCGGGTTCAGCCAGTAAACCAGGGTCGCCACGGTCACCAGCGCCATGAACACCATACCGGTCAGGCCACGGTTGCCACGGAAGATCTTGTCCGACATCCAGCCGCACAGCAGCGTGCCGGGAATGCCCGCCCACTCGTAGAAGAAGTAAGCCCACGAAGTTTTATCGACGGTGAAACCCTTGGCTTCTTTCAGGTAGGTCGGCGCCCAGTCCAGTACGCCGTAGCGCAGCAGGTAAACGAAGACGTTAGCCATGGCGATGTACCAGAGCATTTTGTTGCGCAGCACGTATTTGACGAAGATTTCCTTGGCACTGAATTCGTCTTCGTGGCTGGCGTCGTAGCCTTCCGGGTAATCGTTCTTGTACTTCTCGATGGGTGGCAGGCCGACCGATTGCGGGGTGTCGCGCATGGTGATCAAGGCAAATACCGCCACGCCCAGCGCCACGGCTGCCGGCACGTAAAACGCCGCGTGCCAGTCGTTGAACAAGCCCATGCCGAGCAGGAACAGCGGGCCGATCAGGCCGCCGCCAACGTTATGCGCCACGTTCCACACGGATACCACGCCACCGCGTTCCTTCTGCGACCACCAGTGCACCATGGTCCGCCCACTTGGCGGCCAGCCCATGCCCTGGGCCCAGCCGTTGATGAACAGCAGGATGAACATCATGGTCACGCTGGACGTTGCCCAAGGCGCGAAGCCGAAAATGAACATCACCCCGGCCGAGACCAGCAGACCGAACGGCAGGAAGTAGCGCGGGTTGGAACGGTCGGACACCAGGCCCATGAGGAATTTCGACAGGCCATAGGCAATGGCGATCGCCGACATCGCCAGACCCAGATCACCACGGCTGTAGCCCTCGTCGATCAGGTACGGCATGGCCAGCGAGAAGTTTTTGCGCAGCAGGTAATAACCGGCGTAGCCAAAGAAAATACCGGCGAAGATCTGCCAGCGCAGGCGTCGGTACGTGCTGTCTATTTTTTCTTCAGGCAATGGAGCCTGATGTGCGGCAGGACGAAAGAAAGCAAACATTCAAGAGCTCCAGATTTCTTGTTTTGACTGCGGATGCGAATGTTACAGTTTCGTTACCGAAAATAGCACCGGTTCGCATCGAGCAAATAGCGGAAAATGTTGGAAGTCGCGCGTTCCTTTACGAACCTGTCGCTCAGCTGTAAGAACAGGGCGTTTTCGTCGCGCTCGGGACGTTGTGACTTAGACTCGCGATTTACAGATCGACTGATTTCGCGAGATAAACGATGACCCCGAAAGTTCGCAGGCTATTGCCCAGACTGTTGATGGTTGCTGCGGTGACTGCTTCAGTACTGGTGTTGAGCTTCGCACAGGGTTCTGCAGCGCCAGGCCTGCGCAATGTCACCGTATTGATCGTCCGTCATGCGGAAAAGCCTGAAGTCGGCCGTGAACTCAATGCCCGGGGCGAACAGCGCGCCGCTGCCTACGCGGACTATTTCACCTCGTTGCAACTGGACGACCAGACACTCACGCCCCAGCGTCTGATCGCTACCGCCGACAGCCCGGAAAGCATCCGACCGCGTCAGACACTGATTCCACTGTCCCAGCGCCTGCAATTGCCCATCGAGCAGCCCTACGCCAATAACGACGTCGACAAACTGGTCAGCCTGCTGCGCAAGAACAATCAGGCGAAAACAGTGCTGATCGCTTGGCATCACGGCCACATCAATAAACTGATTGCCGCTTTCGGCGGCGATGGTCCGGCACTGATCGGCCAGCCGAAATGGCCGGTGGATGTTTACGACTGGCTGATCGTTCTGCGCTTCGATGACAAGGGAAAGCTGGTTGGGTCACAGAGCGAAAAGGTTCAGGAACATCTGATGCCGGGCGACATTGCGGCGTCGCCCGGTCGTTGAAGAGTCTCAGCGAACCTTCACCACAACCTTCCCGACAGCCTTGCGCTGGCCAAGATCATTGATCGCCTGCGCCGCATTGCTCAGCGGATAGACCTGCGACACCAGCGGTTTCAACTTGCCCTCGGCGAACCAGCCGAATAACTGCTGGAAGTTCGCCGCGTTGTCCTGCGGCTGGCGCTGGGCGAAGGAGCCCCAGAAGACGCCGAGCACCGCCGCGCCCTTGAGCAGGGCAAGGTTGACCGGCAGCTCCGGGATGCGCCCGCTGGCAAAACCCACCACCAGCAGGCGACCATTCCAGGCGATGGCGCGGATGGCTTGGTCGAACAGATCACCGCCGACCGGGTCGTAGATCACGTCGGCGCCCTGGCCGTCGGTGAGGCGTTTGATTTCGTCCTTGAGGCTGGTTTCGCTGTAGTTGATCAGCTCATCGGCGCCGGCAGCCTTGGCCACGGCGAGCTTCTCCGCGCTGCTGGCGGCAGCAATGACGCGGGCGCCCATGGCTTTACCGATTTCCACCGCCGCCAAACCGACGCCGCCGGACGCACCGAGTACCAGCAGGGTTTCCCCCGCTTGCAGGTTGGCGCGTTGCTTGAGGGCGTGCATCGAGGTGCCGTAAGTCATGCTGAACGCGGCGGCGGTGTTGAAATCCATCGACGGCGGAATCGGCAGGACGTTGTAGCCCGGCACCGCGACCTGTTCAGCGAAGCTGCCCCAACCGGTCAGCGCCATGACTCGGTCACCGACCTTGAGGTGGCTGACCTTTTCCCCGACCTCCGTGACCACGCCAGCCGCTTCACCACCCGGCGAGAACGGGAAGGGCGGCTTGAACTGGTACTTGCCCTCGATGATCAGCGTGTCCGGGAAGTTGACCCCGGCGGCGTGCACCTCCAGGAGGATTTCGTTCTTCTTCGCGACAGGGCTGGCGACGTCTTCCAGCACCAGCGATTCGGCAGGGCCGAAGGCTTTGCACAGCACGGCTTTCATCAGGGCTATTCCTTTGGGAGTGATGGCCGATAAGTGTAGGTGTGTCAGTCAACGGGTCAACGAGCATGCCCGGCCCTGATAGTCAGCCATAAGCTTGTGCTTGCGTGGCGGGTCGTTATGCTAGGCCGCAAACCGGATAAGGAGCGAATTGTGAAAGCGTGGATCATGTTGTTGCTGGCCCTGTCTCTGCCTGTGGCAGCGCTGGCCGAAGAAGCCAAAGAAGGCGAGGCGCCGAAGGTCAACTACATCACCCTGAGCCCGCCGTTCGTGGGCAACTACGGGCTGGACGGCACGCCGAAGCTCAAGGTTTACAAGGCCGATGTGGCATTGCGCGTGACCGGTGAGGAGGCGACCAAACTGGTCAAGGCCAACGAGCCGCTGATCCGTAATCAGCTGGTGGCACTGTTCACCCAGCAGACCACCGAGGCGATGGGCAGCATCGAGGGTAAAGAGAAGCTGCGTCAGGAAGCGTTGAAGCAGACCCAGCAAGTGATGAATGACGAGACCGGCAAGCCGGTGGTTGAGGATCTGTTGTTCAACAACCTGATCATTCAGTAAGTGCGTTGGCTGCTGTTCAGGACGCCAGGCTTTTGCGAAAGCGCGCCAGCGCAATGACGAAGAACAGCAGGCCGATGGCCGTCAGCGCCAGCAAGTCCGGCCAGACCACGCTCAGCCCGGCGTCGCGAAACAGAATCGCGGCGCTGAGGCTGACAAAGTGCGTGGACGGCGAGCCCTGCATGACCCACTGCAGCCATTGCGGCATGCTGTCCAGTGGCGTGCTGCCACCCGACAGCAGCAACATCGGGATGATCACCGGAATCGCCAGTAAGCCGAACTGCGGCGTCGAACGTGCGAGTGTCGCCAGAAAGATCCCCAACGCGGTACTGGCAAACAGGTAAACCGCAGTCACCAGCAAAAACAGGCTCATCGAGCCCGACAGCGGCGCGCCGAGTGCGCCTTTGACCACCACCTCCAGCGACAGCCAGGTGCACAGCACCACCACCAGCAGGTTGCTCCAGATTTTCGCCAGCATGATTTCCAGCGCCGTCAGCGGCAGCACCAGCAAATGGTCAAGCGTGCCGTGTTCGCGTTCGCGCAGTAGCGCCGTGCCCGTGAGGATGATTGCCAGAATAGTGATGTTGTTGACGATCTGAATCACCGCCAGAAACCAGCCACCCTCCAGGTTGGTGTTGAACAGCGCGCGGGTGGTCAGTTGAATCGGCGTTTTGCTCGCGGCATCGTCCTGGTCGCCAAAGGCCTGCAGCTCGCGCTGGAAAATCCGGCTGATGTAGCCAGCGCCCATGAACGCCTGGCTCATCGCGGTGGCATCGACGTTGACCTGAATGGCCGGTTGCCGCGCCGCCAGTAGATCGGTTTGAAACCCCGCCGGAATGTTGATCACGAAAGTGTACTGGCCGCTGTCCATGACCTGGTCCAGTTGCGGGTAGGGGAGCAACACTGGCGTCTGGAATTCCGGCGGTTGCAGGGCCTGGGCCAACTGGCGCGAGAGGGCGCTGTGGTCTTCGTCGACGATCGCCACGCTGGCGTTGTGCACGCCGATCACCGAGCCGGCGGCAGGCATGTAGATCGCCACGGTGAAGGCGTAGAACAGGAACAGCAGCAACACGCTGTCGTGGCGCAGGCTGGTCAGTTCCTTGAGCCCCAGGCGCAGGATGTGCGCGAACTTGTGCATCAGGCCTCCTGCTTTTTCAGCATGATCAGGCTCAGCCCGGTGAACCCGACAAAGAACCCGAACAGCGCCAGGCACTGCGGCCACAGCTGCCGCAGGTCCAGCGCTTTGGTGAACGTCCCCACGGCAATGTCGAGAAAGTGTCCTGCCGGAAACAGCATGCCCATCACCGCAGCCGCTCCTTCCAGTGAAGAACGCGGCACGATCAGTCCGGAGAACTGGATGGTCGGCAGGCTGGTAATGATCATGGTGCCGAGGATCGCGGCGATTTGCGTGCGGGTGAACGCCGAGATCAGCAGGCCCATGCTGGTGGTCGCCAGCACATACAGCAGGCCGCCAAACGCCAGCGTCAGCAGGCTGCCCTTGAACGGCACGCCAAACAGCCAGCGGTTCATCGCCACCAGCAGCGCGAGATTGACCAGACTGACCAGCAGGTATGGCGCCTGTTTGCCCAGCAGAAACTCCAGGCGGGTCAGGGGCGTGGCGTAGAAGTTGGTGATCGAGCCGAGTTCTTTTTCGCGCACGATGCCGAGTGCGGTGAGCATCGCCGGAATGAACGCCAGAATCAGCGCCATGACCCCGGGGCCAATAGCGTTGACGCTGACCACATCCTGGTTGTAGCGAAAGCGCGTTTCCAGGCTGGCACCCGCTTGGTGGCTGATGGCGGGGCTGCTCTGTTCGGCCAACTGCTGCAGGTTGGCCAGGTGCACGGCTTCGACATAATTGCGGCTGGTCTCGGCGCGAAACGGCATGCCGCCGTCCAGCCACGCCGCCACCGCAGGCTGGCGTCCGGCGTACAGGTCGCGGCCAAAGCCGGGCGGGATTTCCAGCGCCAGTTTGATTTCCGAGCGTTGCAGGCGGCGGTGCAGCTCTTGAGCGTCGTGGATGGCCGGCCGCTCATCGAAGTAGCGCGAGCCGCGAAAGGCTTCCAGATAGGTTCGGCTCTGCGGGGTTTGATCCTGATCGTAAACGGCGAACGCGAGGTTCTCTACGTCGAGGGAAATTCCGTAGCCGAAAATCACCATCATGAAAATCGCCCCCGCCAGCGCAAAAGCCATGCGCACTTTGTCGCGCAGCAGCTCCTTGCCTTCGCGACTGGCCACGGCCAGCAGGCGACCGAGGCTGAAACCGCGTTGCTGGTCTGGCGGCGCGGCGGCTGGCGCTGAAGGCGCTGTCGGCGATTCACTCGCGGGAGGCGATGGGGTATTGCCTTGGGCCTGTTCCAGACACGTCACGAAAGCGGCTTCCAGCGTCTCTCCGGCAAACTGACGCTGCAGCGCTGCCGGGGTGTCGCAAGCGAGGACTCTGCCGGCGTGCATCAGCGAAATGCGGTCGCAGCGCTGGGCTTCGTTCATGAAGTGGGTGGAGAGAAAAATCGTCACGCCTTGCTCGCGGGACAGTTCGATCAGCAGTCGCCAGAAGTCATCACGGGCTGCCGGGTCGACGCCGGAGGTCGGCTCATCGAGGATCAGCACTTCCGGACGATGCAACACCGCGACCGCCAGCGACAGGCGTTGACGCAGCCCGAGAGGCAGGGCACCGGACGGCTGATCGGCGACGCTGAGCAGGTTGAAGCGCTGAATCAATGCGTCGATGCGTTGCGCGCTTTCGGCCTTGGGCAAGTCGAACAGACGGGCGTGCAGCTCAAGGTTCTGCCGCACGCTGAGTTCGCCATACAGCGAAAAGCTCTGGGACATGAAGCCGACCCGCTTGCGCGTGGCCAGATCCTTGGCGTCCACCGGATTGCCCAGCAGTGTCGCGCTGCCTTCGCTGGCCGGCATCAGCCCGGTCAGGACTTTCATGGTTGTGGTCTTGCCGCAGCCGTTGGAGCCGAGAAAACCGAAAATCTCGCCGCGACCGATGGCGAAGCTGACGTGATCCACCGCAGTGAAGTCGCCGAAGCGCAGCGTCAGGTCGTGGGCTTCGATGGCAATGTCTGTGGTACCGCCAGTACGCGGCGGAATGACCAACGGCTGAGCGTCGTGATGACTGTCGCCCTGGAAGTGTGTGAAGGCTTCATCGAGTTTGCCGCTGGGGGTGACGGCTGCCAACTCGCGGCTCAGACCGGTGGCAATCAATTGGCCGTTGTCGAGCATCAGGCAATGCTCGAACTGTTCGGCTTCTTCCATATACGCGGTGGCAACCAGCAGGGTCAGTTGCGGGCGCTCGCGCCGTACATCGTCGATCAGCTCCCAGAAGCGTCGGCGTGAGAGCGGGTCGACGCCGGTGGTCGGCTCATCGAGAATCAACAGATCCGGTTCATGGATCAGCGCGCAGCACAGGCCCAGCTTCTGTTTCATGCCGCCGGACAACTTGCCGGCGGGGCGCTCGGCGAACTTCAGCAGGTCGGTGGCGAGCAGCAGATTGTGCATGCGTTGCTCGCTGTCGGCTTTCGACAGGCCGAACAGCGTGGCAAAGAACTGGATGTTTTCGCGGATCGACAGCTCGGGATAGAGGTTGCCGCCCAATCCCTGGGGCATGAAGGCGATGCGCGCATACAGCGTGTCGCGGTGGCGGCGCTGCTGGATTTGCCCGCCGAGGACGTCCAGTTGCCCTTGCTGCAAGGCCTTCACGCCGGCGATCAGCCCGAGCAGGCTGGACTTGCCCGCACCATCGGGGCCGATCAGCCCGCAACGGGTGCCGGCGGGCAGGCTGAAGGTGATAGCGCTCAGCGCTTGCTGTTTGCCGTAACGGTGCGCGATCGCGTTCGCCTGAACCGCGAGGCTATTCATTGCAAATTGGCCGGCCAGGCAATCGGCGCGATGCGCACATAACCGGCGCCGGGCATGCCGGGCTTGGCTTGCGGCACGGCGCTGGGTTGGATCAGGCGCAGCTTGACGCGGAACACCAGTTTTTGCCGCTCGTCACGGGTCTCGACCTCTTTGGGGGTGAACTGCGATTTGCCGGCGACGAAACTGATCTTCGCCGGCAAGGGTTTGTCGGGCAGGGCATCGAGCAGCACCCGGGCTTCATCGCCTACGGCCAGACGCCCGGCCACCGAGGCAGACAGGTAGAGGTTCATGTACTGATCGTTGGGATCAATCAACAGCAGGACGCGGCCACCGGCCCCCAGCACTTCGCCGGGTTCGGCCATGCGCAACTGGATCACCCCATCAATCGGCGCGCGCAGGCTGCTGTCGTCGATTTCGCTGGTCAGTTGAGCGACCTGTGCCTGCGCCGCGCCGATCGCTGCAGCGACCGCCGACACTTGGGCGCGGGCCGCCGTCACGGCAGCATTGCCGGTGCCGATACGCGACTGCAATTGATCGATAACCTGGGCGCTGACGAAACCGTGCTTGAACAGCGATTGCGAACGCCCCAGTTCCTGCTGGGCCAGTAGCAATTCACTCTGGCGCAATTGCACATTGGCCTCGGCGGCGTTGAGGTTTTCCCGGGCGCGCAAGACTTCGGCTTCGGCTTGAGTGCGCTGGGCTTCGAGGGTTCGGGTATCCATGCGCGCGAGCAGTTGGCCCTTGTTGACCTTGTCGCCTTCATCGACCAGCACCTCGGCCAGGCGTCCGGGTGTCTTGCTGGCGATCTGCACTTCGGTGGCTTCCAGCCGCCCGTTGCCCATCGACAGCCCTTCGACCAGACGGCTGCTGATCGACATCCAGTAACCGAGCCCGCCGGCGGCGGCGAGTAACACCAGAAGCGACCCGGCGTATAAAAGTGAAGAGCGGCTGTGCGTCGACATGGGGGCATCCTGCGGCTGTGGCGTGCAGTCTGACTGCTCAAGCGTTCCAGTCGCTTGATGTCAGTCAACCGAGCGCCAAGCCTAGCCCCTTTTTCGGCTAATAACCGTGACCGGGCAGTTCTCAGCGCAAGCCGAGCACGGCGGCCCACTGTTCGGCCGTCACGGGCATGACCGACAACCGCGAGCCCTTCTGCACCAACGGCATCTCGGCCAGCGCGGTCTGCTGCTTCAGATAATCCAGCTTCAATACCCGGGCAAACGTCTCGACGTGCGCAACATCAATCGCACTCCAGGCATTCTTCTCTGGAGTAGCCTTCGGGTCGAAGTAGTGGCTTTCCGGCTCCAGTGCGGTGGGATCCGGGTACGCCGCCTGAATAATTTTCCCGATACCGGCAATCCCCGGCTCCGGGCAGCTGGAATGGTAGAAAAAGAACTCGTCACCCACGGCCATCGAGCGCAGGAAGTTACGCGCCTGATAGTTGCGAACTCCGTCCCAGCGCGCTGTGCCGAGCTTTTCCAGACCTTTGATAGAGAGTTCGTCGGGCTCGGACTTCATCAGCCAATAGGCCATGGTTTTTGCTCCTGAAACGGTCATTGGGCAGGTTGTCGGGCAATTTTATGACAAACCGACAGTCGGTTGACGTCAGCGTTTGCGCGCAGGTTCACGTTGTCGCAAAATGCCGGCCTTTAAAGCTTGACGCTGCTGCACGGCCTACGAACGGAAACCGCTGCTGTCATCGTGATGATGTGCCTTGAGGGGGGCAATCGATGAAACGCAAACCGGATCTACTATGGACTTTGGTAATTTTGTTTGGCTTGGGCGTCGTGACCACTGGTTATGCGCAGAGCTTGTGGTCGAACAAGGCCGACGCGCCGATTGAAGTCGCGCAACAGGTGCAACAGTCGACAGCCTTCAAGCGCTGAAACGGCTTTCTCGACGCCGCTGATCTGCGCGGCGTCCTATCCCGCGAAATACCAAGCCTTGTCGCTGACCGTGCCTTGTAACGGTACATCCCAGCTTGCCTGCGCCAAGCGTTCGACCTTCTGACATTCATGGGCCAGGCCCAGCAGCGTCGGCTTGCGCCAGCTTTTTCGCCGAGCCAGATACGCCAGGCTGCGATCATAGAAACCGCCGCCCATCCCCAGTCGCCCGCCGACATCGTCAAACCCTACCAACGGCAATAACACCAGATCCAGTGCCCAGACCTTGCGTTGCTGTGCCAGATTGGCTCGCGGCTCGAGAATGCGGAAGCGATTGGGTTTAAGTTTCTCGCCGGGACGAATGCGTTGGAAAACCATCTTGGTGCGTGGCCAGGCGCTGAGCACCGGCAGATAAGTCGATTTACCCCGACGTTGGGCTTCGCGCAGCAGAAGGCGCGGATCGATTTCACCATCGGTGGGCAAATACAAAGAGATATGTCTGGCCCGGCGAAAGTGCGGGTCTTGTGCCAGTTGCCGGTACAGGCCCTTGGCAGCCTGGCGTTGTTCGCTCTTGGTCAGCGCACGGCGCGCCTTGCGCAGCAGGCGGCGGAGTTGCGGGCGGGGCAGCAGCGCGGGTTCGGTCATGGTTCGGCTTCGGCAGGTTGGACGAAAACGTACGCATAAAAAATCCGATGGCGGTTTTCACCGACATCGGATTCGAATCAGGCTCCCCGGATGAACCGCTGTCAACTTAGCCCTTGAACCCGAAAGTTCAAGGTGGAAGATGCAGTAGACTTTAAGGCTTTCCGTCTAGCGGACATGCACACCAGCCCAACGTGCAACTTCCAGGGTAGTGCGAATCGGCTCAGGGACATCGTCAACTGGCAAGCACCCCAGGGAGTGCCGCGAGTATACCGCAAGCGGCCAGTTGAATCAGCCCTTGCTGGTGTTCTGATCGTCGGCGAGGACCAGATCGACACGATCGAGCAAGTCACGTACCTGTTCACGGGTCGAACCGCTGGCCTGGATGTCCGGACGCTCTTCTTTGTGCAAGAGGTCGTGGGTGATGTTCAGCGCGGCCATCACGGCGATACGGTCGGCACCGATGACTTTGCCGCTGCTGCGGATCTCACGCATCTTGCCATCCAGATAGCGCGCGGCACTGACCAGATTGCTGCGTTCTTCCTGCGGGCAGATGATCGAATATTCTTTATCGAGGATCTGCACGGTGACGCTATTGCTTGAACTCATGAGTCTTGCTCCAGGGCCTTGAGGCGCGAAATCATCGATTCGACCTTACGCCGGGCGATTTCGTTTTTTTCAATGAGGTGAGCGCGTTCCTCGCGCCAGGTCTTTTCCTGAGCTAGTAAGAGTGCATTTTGACTCTTTAGTTGCTCGACTCGGCCAATCAACAGTTCGAGTCTGGCCATCAGCGCTTGCAGGTCGGTGTCTTCCATTGTGTCCACGTGTTCGTCTGATGGGAGGTAGCTGGCGGACAGCCTTTAATAGTCTTGGCGAGTCTGTCGATGTAGGATACAAGGCCTTCATTCTAGACATAGCGCCGTCTGGCGCCTAGCTGCCCATGACCAATGCGAATTCCCCGTACCAAGCCTTTGCCACCCTGCTGACTTCCAGCGGCCACAACGTCTCGCCTGCCGAACTGCATGGCCTGCTGCTTGGCCGTAGTTGCGCCGGTGCCGGCTTCAATGCCGAAGAGTGGCTGATCGATGCTGCCGAGTTGCTCGAAAGCGAACCGCAGGACAATGTCCGCAACGCCTTGATCGGCCTGCAAGAGATGGTCAAAGGCGAGCTGACCGGCGACGACGTCACTGTCGTTCTGCTGCTGCCGACCGATGACGCACCGCTGGCTGACCGCGCCGCTGCACTGGGCCAATGGTGCCAGGGCTTCCTCAGCGGTTTCGGCCTGAACTGCCGCGACAGCAGCATGCTCAGCACTGAAGCCACCGAAGTGCTGCAGGATCTGGCCGCCATTTCCCAAGTGCAGGATGCTCTCGAAGAATCCGAAGACGGCGAAACCGACTACATGGAAGTCATGGAGTATCTGCGCGTCGCGCCGCTGCTGCTGTTCTCGGAAACCAAGAAAGCCGACGTGCCGCCAGCCGCCAAGCCGTCGCTGCATTAATCGCGTGCCAGGGAAAGCCATCTGCCCATGATCCATATCCCGAAAGCGGAATACAGCCGTCGCCGCAAGGCCCTGATGGCGCAGATGGAACCCAACAGCATCGCGATCCTGCCCGCCGCCGCGGTCGCCATTCGCAACCGCGACGTCGAGCACGTCTACCGTCAGGACAGCGATTTCCAGTACCTCAGCGGTTTTCCCGAGCCGCAGGCTGTCATCGTTTTGATGCCCGGCCGTGAGCATGGCGAATACGTGCTGTTCTGCCGTGAGCGCAACGCCGAACGCGAATTGTGGGACGGTTTGCGCGCCGGGCAAGAGGGCGCGATCCGCGACTTCGGTGCCGATGACGCTTTCCCTATTACCGACATCGACGACATCCTCCCGGGCCTGATCGAAGGCCGCGACCGGGTGTATTCGGCGATGGGCAGCAACCCTGAATTCGACCGTCACCTGATGGACTGGATCAATGTGATCCGCTCCAAGGCGCACCTCGGCGCCCAGCCGCCGAACGAATTCGTTGCCCTGGATCATCTGCTCCACGACATGCGTCTGTATAAATCGGCGGCAGAAGTGAAGGTGATGCGCGAAGCCGCACGGATCTCGGCGCAAGCCCACATCCGTGCGATGCAGGCCAGTCGGGCCGGGCTCTACGAGTACAGCCTCGAAGCCGAACTCGACTACGAGTTCCGCAAGGGCGGGGCGAAGATGCCGGCCTACGGCTCGATCGTCGCCGCCGGACGCAACAGCTGCATCCTGCATTACCAGCAGAATGACGCGCTGCTCAAGGACGGCGACCTGGTGTTGATCGATGCCGGTTGCGAGATTGACTGCTACGCCAGCGACATCACCCGCACCTGGCCGGTCAACGGCAAGTTTTCGCCCGAGCAGAAAGCGATCTATGAGTTGGTGCTGGCCTCGCAGGAAGCCGCGTTCGCCGAAATCGCCCCGAACAAGCACTGGAATCAGGCGCACGAAGCCACGGTTCGAGTGATTACCACGGGGCTGGTGAAACTGGGATTGCTGCATGGTGAGGTCGACGAGTTGATCGCCAGCGAAGCCTATAAAGCCTTTTACATGCACCGCGCCGGTCACTGGCTGGGCATGGATGTGCATGACGTTGGTGAGTACAAGGTCGGCGGCGAATGGCGAGTGCTCGAGGTCGGCATGGCGCTGACCGTAGAGCCGGGCATCTACATCGCCCCGGACAATCAGAACGTCGCGAAAAAATGGCGCGGCATTGGTGTACGTATCGAGGACGACGTGGTCGTGACCAAAACAGGTTGTGAAATCCTCACCAGCGGCGTGCCGAAAACCGTCGCTGAAATCGAAGCGCTGATGGCGCAAGCAAGGACCCACGCGGCATGAGTCGAGTCAATCTGGCAATCATCGGTGGCGGTCTGGTCGGCGCCAGTCTGGCGTTGGCCTTGCAGGCCGGGGCCAAGGCGCGTGGCTGGAAGATCGTCCTGATCGAACCGTTTGCACCAGGCGACAGCTGGCAGCCGAGTTACGACGCACGTTCGTCGGCGCTGTCCTTCGGCTCGCGGCAGATTTATCAACGGCTGGGCGTGTGGCAGGAAATCTCCCGTCGCGCCGAGCCGATCAAACAGATTCATGTTTCTGACCGTGGCCGCTTCTCCACCGCGCGTCTTTCGGCGATGGAAGAGGGCGTACCAGCGCTCGGTTACGTGGTGGAAAATGCCTGGCTCGGCCAGTGCCTGTGGCAGCACATCGACAAAGACGTGATCAGTTGGCGTTGCCCGGCGGAGGTCACACGCATGGAACCGCTGCCCGATGGCTATCGCCTGACCCTCAATGATGAAACCACCCTTGAATGCGACCTCGCGGTGCTCGCCGATGGCGGTCGCTCCGGTCTGCGCGAGCAGCTAGGCATTAACGTGCGCAAGCGTCCGTACAACCAGAGCGCACTGATCGCCAACATCACCCCGAGCGAAGCGCACAACGGCATGGCCTTTGAGCGTTTCACCGACGAAGGGCCGATGGCCTTGCTGCCGCTGCCGGAAAACCGCTGTGCTCTGGTCTGGACCCGTTTGGGCATGGACGCGCAGCGTCTGGCCGATTTGAGCGAGCGTGATTTCCTCAGCGAATTGCAGGGCGTATTCGGTTATCGCCTCGGCACGTTGAAACAGGTTGGCGCACGGCATTTGTATCCGCTGACGTTGGTCGAGGCCGAAGAGCAGGTGCGCTCGCATCTGGCTGTACTCGGCAACGCGGCGCACAGCCTGCACCCGATAGCCGGGCAGGGTTTCAACCTGTCGCTGCGTGACGCCGATGCCTTGGCCGCTGCGTTGCTGGCCAGCGGTAAGCCGCTGGGCGACTTCGCCACGTTGCAGGCGTATCGCGAGCGTCAGCGTCTGGATCAGGACCTTACCGTCGGTTTCTCCGATCAGGTCACGCGGCTGTTCGGCAGCACGCAGCCATTGGTGTCGCTGGGCCGCAACATCGGTTTGCTCGGTCTCGATCTGCTGCCACCGGCCAAGCGCTGGTTTGCCCGTCAGGCCATGGGTTTGGGAACGCGTCCGGATGCTTAAGTGGTTGACCGCTAAATTCGGCAAGGCGCGGTTGATGCGCTGGGTGATGACGTTCTACCCGCCGTACCTCGGTGCTGGCGTGCGGGTTCGGCACATCAGCGATGACTTCCGCGACATTCAAGTGTCGATGGGCCTTGGCTGGTACAACCGCAACTACGTCGGCACCCAGTTCGGCGGCAGCCTGTATTCGATGGTCGACCCGTTTTTCATGCTGATGCTCATGGAAAACCTCGGCTCGAAGTACATTGTCTGGGACAAGGCTGCCGATATCGATTTCATTGCGCCGGGCAAAGGCCCGGTGTTCGCCCGCTTCAATATCGACGAGACCTTGCTCGCCGAGATTCGCCGGCAAACCGCCAATGGCGAGAAATACCTGCCGCAGTTGCAGGTCGACATTCATGACGGCGCCGGCAATCTGGTGGCGCGGGTCGGTAAAACCCTTTACGTGCGGCTCAAGCCGCAAGCGAGACAGGCTTAAAGCATGGAAATGCGCGCAGATCTGCTGATTGTCGGAGCCGGAATGGTCGGCAGCGCCCTGGCGTTGGCGTTGCAGGACAGCGGGCTGGAAGTCCTGCTGCTCGATGGCAGCCCGCTGAGCGTCAAGCCGTTCGATGCCGACGCGGCATTTGAACCGCGTGTGAGCGCGCTGTCGGCTGCCAGCCAACGCATCCTCGAACGCCTCGGCGTGTGGGACGGCATCGCCATGCGCCGCAGCAGCCCGTACACCGACATGCACGTCTGGGACGGCAGCGGCACCGGGCAGATCCATTTCTCGGCGAGCAGTGTGCACGCCGAGGTGCTGGGTCATATCGTCGAAAACCGTGTGGTGCAGGACGCCTTGCTCGACCGTTTGCACGATTGCGATCTGGGCATGCTCGCTAATGCGCGGCTGGAACAGATGCGCCGCTCGGGCGATGACTGGTTGCTGACGCTGGCTGACGGTCGTCAGTTGCGCGCGCCATTGGTGATCGCCGCTGACGGTGCCAACTCGGCCGTTCGCCGCCTCACCGGGATGGCCACGCGCGAGTGGGATTACATGCACCACGCCATCGTCACCAGCGTGCGCAGCAGCAAGTCGCACCAGATGACCGCGTGGCAGCGCTTTACCGATCACGGGCCTTTGGCGTTTCTGCCGCTTGAGCGTGACGGGCAGCAGGATTGGTGTTCGATCGTCTGGTCGACCACGCCGAGCGAAGCCGAGCGCTTGATGGCGCTGGATGAAGCGGCGTTCTGCCGAGAGCTGGAGCGCGCCTTTGAAGGTCGCCTCGGCGCAGTCGTCAGTGCCGATCCGCGACTGTGCGTGCCGCTGCGTCAGCGCCATGCCAAGCGCTATGTGGCCGAAGGGCTGGCGCTGATCGGCGATGCGGCGCACACCATTCACCCGTTGGCGGGGCAGGGTGTGAACCTCGGTTTCCTCGATGCGGCGGTGTTGGCCGAAGTGCTGTTGCAGGCGGCCGAGCGTGGCGAGTGCTTGGCGGAGGTGAAGGTGCTGAGCCGTTACGAGCGCCGGCGCATGCCGCACAACCTGGCGCTGATGGCGGCGATGGAAGGGTTTGAGCGGTTGTTTCAGGCTGATCCGTTGCCGGTCAGGTGGCTGCGCAATGCCGGGTTGAAACTGGTGGAGCAGATGCCGGAGGCGAAGGCGCTGTTTGTGCGTGAAGCCCTCGGGTTGACCGGGGATCTTCCGGCCCTCGCCAAACCCTGACCTCTCCATTGAGGCTGATGGCCTCTTCGCGAGCAGGCTCGCTCCCACATTTGAAATGCATTCCAATGTGGGAGCGAGCTTGCTCGCGAAGGCGTCAGAACCGACACCACAAATTTCAAACTGTGCAACATCTGGTAACTCCTTCAAAAAGAGTTCGATTGAGGTGGTAAATGTGAGTCCTTATCATTTGGCCCACATTTTCCGACCGAGAGACCACTCCCATGTTGGCACCCAAGCGTCTTCTGACCGCACTGGCCCTGACCCTGATCGGCAGCACAACGGCCCAGGCCGCTGATGAGGTGGTGGTTTACTCGTCGCGCATCGATGAGCTGATCAAACCGGTCTTCGATGCCTACACCGCCAAGACCGGGGTGAAGATCAAGTTCATCACCGACAAGGAAGCGCCGCTGATGCAGCGCATCAAGGCCGAAGGTGAGAACGCCACCGCCGACCTGCTGCTCACCGTTGACGCCGGCAACCTCTGGCAGGCCGAGCAGATGGGCATCCTCCAGCCGTTCACCTCGAAAACCATCGACGCCAACGTTCCACTGCAATATCGCTCGTCCACTCACGCCTGGACCGGCCTGAGCCTGCGCGCGCGGACCATCGCCTACTCCACCGAACGGGTGAAGCCGGGCGAGTTGACCACCTACGAAGCACTGGCCGACAAGAACTGGGAAGGGCGCCTGTGCCTGCGTACGGCGAAGAAGGTCTACAACCAGTCGCTGACCGCGACCATGATCGAAGTCCATGGCGCCGAGAAAACTGAAAAGATCCTCAAGGGCTGGGTCAACAACCTCTCCACCGACGTGTTCTCCGATGATGTCGCGGTGCTCGAAGCGATCAACGCCGGGCAATGTGATGTCGGCATCGTCAACACTTACTACTATGGCCGCCTGCACAAGCAGAAGCCGGAACTGCCGGTGAAGCTGTTCTGGCCGAATCAGGCCGATCGTGGCGTGCACGTGA
Organism: Pseudomonas sp. H1_D05; assembly: GCF_054682705.1. Lineage (NCBI taxonomy): Bacteria > Pseudomonadati > Pseudomonadota > Gammaproteobacteria > Pseudomonadales > Pseudomonadaceae > Pseudomonas > Pseudomonas sp. H1_D05. The sequence goes on along the minus strand of NZ_CP162825.1, from coordinate 1,548,723 downwards.
ACCTGTCGGGCATTGGCCTGACCCAGTACGCGCCGCACCCGGAAGCGGCCAAAGCTTTGGTTGAATGGATGACCACGCCCGAGGCGCAGAAGATTTTCGCAGACGTGAACCAGGAGTTTCCGGCCAACCCGGCGGTGGCGCCTTCGGAAGAAGTGGCGGCGTGGGGCAAGTTTGTCGCTGACACCTTGCCGGTGGAAGTGGCGGGCAAGCGTCAGGCTGAAGCGATCCGGATGATGGATCGGGCGGGTTGGAATTGAGGCTTTTTCGATAGACTTGTGATCGTTCCCACGCTCTGCGTGGGAATGCATCCATCGACGCTCTGCGTCGTGCCGCCGACAGCGTGACGCAGAGCGTCACAGGATGTGTGCCCACGCAGAGCGTGGGCACAATCATTTGAACGAGACTGTTTCCTTGGCCCACCCCGCCCAGCGCCGCTGGTATCCCATCGTCTTCGCCATCGCCGCGCTGGTGCTGTTGCCCCTGAGCGTTCTGCTGCTCTCCTGGCAAACCATCGATCAACAGATCTGGTCGCACCTTTGGCAAACCCAGATGCCGCGCCTGCTGGGCAACACCCTGACGCTGGTCGTTGGCGTCGGTGTCGGTGTGACGCTGCTGGGTGTCAGCCTCGCCTGGCTCACCAGCCTCTGCGAATTCCCCGGCCGGCGCTGGCTCGACTGGGCGCTGATGCTGCCTTTCGCCATTCCCGCCTATGTGCTGGCCTTCGTTTTCGTCGGCCTGCTCGATTTCGCCGGCCCTGTGCAGACCCTGCTGCGCGAATGGTTCGGCAGCGGCCTGCGGCTGCCGCGCGTGCGCTCCACCGGCGGGGTGATCATCGTGCTGGTGCTGGTCTTCTATCCCTACGTTTATCTGTTGGCGCGCACCGCATTCCTCGCTCAGGGCAAAGGCCTGATGGAAGCGGCGCGGGTGCTTGGCCAATCGCCGTGGCAAGCGTTCTGGCGTGTGGCGTTGCCGATGGCGCGTCCGGCCATTGGCGCCGGCGTGGCACTGGCGCTGATGGAAACCCTGGCGGATTTCGGCGCGGTCTCGGTGTTCAACTTCGACACCTTCACCACCGCCATCTACAAGACCTGGTACGGCTTCTTCAGCCTGTCGAGTGCGGCGCAGCTGGCCAGTCTGTTGCTGCTGGTGGTGATGCTGGTGCTCTACGGCGAACGTCGCGCGCGTGGCGCCAATCGGGCGGGCAACGAGCGGCCACGGGTGAAAGCCCTGTATCACTTGCGCGGGCTCAAGGCGTTCGCGGCGATGAGCTGGTGCGCACTGGTGTTCGCCTGCGCCTTCGTCATTCCGCTGCTGCAACTGATCGTCTGGTTCTGGCAGCGCGGCCGTTTCGATCTGGACGAGCGCTACGCCGGGCTGATCCTGCACACCTTGTATCTGGGCGGCATGGCGGCGCTGATTACCGTAAGCGTCGCGTTGCTGCTGGCCTTCGCTCGGCGACTGGCGCCGACGCCCGCGATCAACTCCGGCGTTGGTCTGGCCAATCTCGGTTACGCCTTGCCGGGTTCGGTGCTGGCGGTGTCGATCATGCTGGCGTTCAGTTATCTGGATCGCGAGCTGGTGATTCCGCTCTCCGGTTGGCTCGGTGGCGCGGGCAAACCGCTGCTGCTTGGCAGTCTGGCGGCGTTGCTGATGGCCTATCTGGTGCGTTTTATTGCGGTGGCGTACGGGCCGCTGGAAAGCAGTCTGGCGCGTATACGGCCCTCTTTGCCCGAAGCAGCACGTAGCCTGGGTGTCAGTGGGCCGCGACTGTTTTTCAAAGTGTATCTGCCGCTGTTGCTGCCCGGCGCGCTGAGCGCGGCGCTGCTGGTGTTCGTCGATGTGCTCAAGGAAATGCCCGCAACCCTGCTGATGCGCCCGTTTGGCTGGGACACGCTGGCGGTGCGGATCTTTGAAATGACCAGTGAAGGTGAATGGGCGAGGGCGTCTTTGCCAGCGCTGACCCTGGTTCTGGTCGGTCTATTGCCGGTCATCGGACTGATCCGCCGCTCGGCGCACCGAAACACTTAGTCGTCAGTCCTGAATCATGCGGCTACAATGCGCGGCATTCGGTGCGGTTCGTCTGACAGACCCGTTCGCTGAAATCGGCTGAAAGCCTTCTATTTCGCGGCTTTCACCCCGTACAGCGGCTGTCCGCACCTTCGCCACGCCCGGAAGGAGAAACCCATGGGACAGCGTACGCCTCTGTATGACCTGCATCTCGCCCTCGGCGCGAAGATGGTCGATTTTGGCGGTTGGGACATGCCACTGCATTACGGCTCGCAGGTCGAGGAGCACCACGAAGTGCGCCGCGATTGCGGGGTGTTCGATGTTTCCCACATGACCGTGATCGATGTCACCGGCACCCAGGCCAAGGCCTGGCTGCAGCATTTGCTGGCCAATGATGTCGACCGCCTGCACCGCCCCGGCCGTGCGTTGTACAGCACTATGCTCAACGAGCGTGGCGGCATCGTCGATGACATGATCGTCTACCGCCTCGACGACGCTTATCGACTGGTGTTCAACGCTTCGACCCGCGATCAGGATCTGGCCTGGATGAACGCGCAGCGCGGCGATTACGACGTGCAGCTGCACGAGCGCTCCGAGCTGGCGATGCTCGCCATCCAAGGCCCACAGGCCCGGCACAAGATTGCCGAACTGGTGACCCAGTCGCGCGCCACGCTGATCCAGCACCTCAAACCCTTCGAAGGCTATACCGACGGTGACTGGTTCATCGCGCGTACCGGTTATACCGGTGAAGATGGCCTGGAAATCTGCCTGCCGGCCAATCAGGCGCCTGGGTTCTTCAACGATCTGGTCGGTGCCGGCATTTCCCCGATCGGCCTCGGTGCCCGCGATACCCTGCGGGTTGAAGCCGGGATGAATCTCTACGGTCAGGACATTCACCAAGACGTTTCGCCACTGGCCTCGAACATGGCCTGGAGCATTGCCTGGGAACCGGCCACCCGCCAATTCATCGGCCGTGCTGCGCTGGAGGCGGAAAAAGCTGCCGGCATTGCGCACAAACTGGTTGGTCTGGTCCTGGAAGAACGTGGTGTTTTGCGCGCTCATCAAGTGGTTCGCATCGCCGATGTTGGCGAAGGGGAGATCACCAGTGGTAGTTTCTCTCCTACGCTGAGCAAATCGATTGCCTTGGCGCGTGTTCCGATGGCAACTGCCGACCGCGCCGAAGTGGAAATCCGTGGCAAGTGGTACCCGGTACGGGTGGTCAAACCGACCTTCGTACGCCATGGCAAAACTTTGATCTAACCTTTTTCCGGCGGGCATGACCGCTGACCCAATTCCAGAGGACACCGAAGATGAGCAATATTCCCGCTGAACTGCGTTTTGCCGAAAGTCATGAATGGGCACGTCTGGAAGCCGACGGCACCGTCACCGTGGGCATCAGCGATCACGCGCAGGAAGCGCTGGGCGATGTGGTGTTCGTCGAGTTGACTGAAGTGGGTAACAAATTCGCCGCTGAAGATCAGGCGGGTGTGGTTGAGTCGGTGAAAGCCGCTTCCGACATTTACTCGCCGATCGCCGGTGAAGTCATCGCCGTCAACGAAGAGCTGAGTGTTTCTCCGGAACTGCTGAACTCCGATCCGTACGGTGCGTGGATCTTCAAACTCAAGCCAGACAATGCAGCTGATCTGGACAAGCTGCTGGATGCCGCTGCCTACAAGGCTGCCATCGGCGAGTAATTGCCCGGCTACACCGCAAAGCCCCGACTTGTCGGGGCTTTTTTATGGGTGTCTGTCAGGCGTTGTGCAACACCGCTTTCACCGCAGCGACCGAGCGCTCGACATCCTCCTTGCTCATCGCGGTAAACATCGGCAGCGACACGATCAGCCGCCCGACACGCTCGGCCACCGGCAACATCCCCTCGTTGAAACCGCGCTCGCGGTACAGACTCAGCAAGTGGATCGGCGGATAGTGATAGCCGATCCCGATACCATGCGCCTGCATCTGCTCCATGAACGTCGCCCGCGCAGGCAAGCCGTCCTTGCGCTCCGGCAGTACCAGTTGGAACAGGTGCCAGTTGCTGTTGGTGAAATCCGCCAGCGGCAGTTGGGCGCCATAGGTCGCTTCAAAGTCAGCGCCAAAGCACTGGAAATAATGCCGCGCCAGTTCACGCCGATGCGCCGTCAGCGCTTCGATATGAGCAAACTGGCCCAGACCGATCGTGGCAGCGACATCGGTCATGTTGAACTTGCCGCCCAGGACATCGACGTCCAGGCCATCGAAACCGTTGCGGGTTACGCCCTGCAAGCGGTACTTCTCCGCTAGCCGCGCTTCCTCAGGTGTGTTCAGCACCAGACAACCCCCCTCGGCGCAGGTGACGTTCTTGTTCGCCTGAAAACTGAACGACACGAAGTCACCGGTGGCGCCGATGCGCTGGCCGTTCCAGCTCGAGCCCAGCGCCTGGGCGGCGTCTTCGACGATGCGCAGATTGTGTTTGCGCGCGATGGCGTACAGGCGATCCATGTCTACGGGCAGACCGGCGAGGTACACCGGAATCACTGCTTTGGTGCGTGGGGTAATGGCCGCTTCCAGTTGGTCCAGGTCGATATTGCGGGTCTGCGGATCGATGTCGGCAAACACGGGTGTGGCGCCGACTTCAAGGATCACGTTGGCTGTGGCCACCCAGGAAATCGGCGTGGTAATCACTTCGTCTCCGGGCCCGATGCCGGCGATGCGCAAGGCGATTTCCATGGTGCAGGTGCCGGAATTGAAGGTGCGCACCGGGCGCCCGCCAAAATATTCCGACAACTGTGCTTCGAAGGCCTGAACCTTCGGCCCGCTGGTGATCCAGCCGGAACGCAAGACTTCGCCCACAGCGGCAATCGTCGCTTCATCAATGACAGGTTTGGAAAACGGCAGAAACGGCAGTGTGCTCATGAGGCTTTGATCATCCGCGAGTTGAACGCCTGACGCAGGCGCCACAGCATGGCCCGGAACGCCCTCGGCCGCCAAGCCGTGCGCGACGATATCGACTGCTATGCTGGTTTGACCGTGTTGCATTGACGCCGAGCGCCAGCCAAGAGAGAGCCCGTCATGTCCCAGTTGCCGTCCCTGAGCCAGTTACGCGACCCCGACGCTTTTTTGCGCCGTCACCTCGGCCCCGATGCTGCCGAACAACAGGCGATGCTCGACAGCCTCGGCCTCGGCAGCCGGGTCGAACTGATCGAACAGACTGTACCGCCGGCCATCCGCCTTAACCGCGCACTGGATCTGCCGCCGGCCCTCGACGAACAAGCGGCGCTGGCCAGACTGCGCGGTTACGCCGAGCAGAATCAGGTCTGGACCAGCCTCATCGGCATGGGCTATCACGGCACCCTCACGCCCACGGTCATCTTGCGCAACGTCCTGGAAAATCCCGGCTGGTACACCGCGTACACGCCGTATCAACCGGAAATCGCCCAGGGCCGGCTCGAAGCGTTGCTGAATTTCCAGCAACTGACCATCGACCTCACCGGTCTGGAACTGGCCAACGCGTCTTTGCTCGATGAGGCCACGGCGGCGGCGGAAGCCATGGCGTTGGCCAAACGCGTAGCCAAATCGAAGAGCAATCTGTTCTTCATTGATGAGAACTGTCATCCACAAACCATTTCGGTGGTGCAGACCCGCGCCGAAGGTTTCGGCTTCGAATTGATCGTCGATGCTGTGGATAATCTCAAACAGCACCAAGTGTTCGGTGCGCTGCTGCAATATCCCGACACCCATGGCGAGGTGCGTGACCTGCGCCCGCTGATCGACCATTTGCATGCGCAGCAAGCGCTGGCCTGCGTCGCCACGGACCTGCTGAGTCTGCTGTTGCTGACGCCGCCGGGTGAGTTGGGCGCCGATGTGGTGTTCGGCTCATCCCAACGTTTCGGTGTGCCGATGGGTTATGGCGGCCCGCACGCGGCGTTCTTTGCCAGTCGCGAGGAATACAAACGGGCGATTCCCGGGCGGATCATCGGCGTGTCGAAGGACGCTCGGGGTAACGTCGCATTGCGCATGGCGCTGCAAACCCGCGAACAACATATCCGCCGCGAGAAGGCCAACTCGAACATCTGCACGGCTCAGGTGTTGCTGGCCAACATCGCCAGTTTCTACGCGGTGTATCACGGGCCGGAAGGCCTGAAACACATCGCCCAGCGCGTGCATCGGCTGACCTGCATTCTGGCCGCAGGGCTTGAGCGCAAAGGAATCAGTCGGGTCAATGCGCAGTTCTTCGACACACTGACGCTGGACGTCGGCGGTGCGCAAACGGCGATCATCGAAAGCGCTCAAGCCGCACAGATCAATCTGCGGATTCTCGGGCGCGGTCGGGTCGGGCTGAGTCTCGATGAGACCTGCGATGAAAGTACCGTGGCCAAGCTGTTCGATGTCCTGCTTGGCGCCGATCATGGGTTGAACGTCGATGAACTTGACGCTGAAGCCCTGAGTTCGGGCATCCCCGACAACCTACAGCGCAACACACCGTACTTGCGCCACCCGGTGTTCAACGCCCATCACAGCGAAACCGAGATGCTGCGCTATCTCAAACAACTGGAAAACAAGGATCTGGCGCTCAATCAGTCGATGATCCCGCTGGGCTCCTGCACCATGAAACTCAACGCCACCAGCGAAATGATTCCGATCACCTGGCCGCAATTCGCCAACCTGCATCCGTTCGTGCCGCGTGAGCAGGCGGTCGGTTATACGCTGATGATCGAGGAGTTGGAGCGCTGGCTGTGCGCAATCACCGGGTTTGATGCGATCTGCATGCAGCCCAACTCCGGCGCTCAGGGCGAGTACGCCGGGTTACTAGCGATCCGCAAATACCACGAAAGCCGTCAGCAGGGGGCGCGGGAGATCTGCCTGATTCCGTCCTCGGCCCATGGCACCAACCCGGCCTCGGCGCAAATGGCCGGGATGCGCGTAGTGATCGTCGAGTGCGACGAGGCGGGCAACGTCGATCTGGAGGATCTGCAAGCGAAAGCCGCCGAGGCTGGGGATAAGTTGTCGTGCCTGATGGCGACCTATCCGTCGACCCACGGTGTGTACGAGGAGGGCATCAGCGAGATCTGCGAGGTTATCCACAAGTACGGCGGTCAGGTCTACATGGACGGCGCCAACCTCAATGCGCAGGTCGGGCTGGCGCGGCCGGCGGACATCGGCGCCGACGTGTCGCACATGAATTTGCACAAGACCTTCTGCATCCCTCACGGCGGCGGTGGGCCGGGCATGGGGCCGATCGGCATTCGCGCGCATCTGGCACCGTTTGTCGCCAATCACCCGGTGGTGCCAATTGAAGGGCCGCTGGCGCAGAACGGCGCGGTCAGCGCGGCGCCCTGGGGCAGCGCGAGCATTCTGCCGATCAGCTGGATGTACATCGCCATGATGGGCCCGCAATTGGCGGATGCCAGCGAGGTGGCGATTCTGGCGGCGAACTATCTGGCGCAGCATTTATCCGGCGCATTCCCGGTGTTATACACCGGGCGCAACGGGCGGGTCGCTCACGAATGCATTCTCGACCTGCGGCCCTTGAAGGCGCTGACCGGGATCAGCGAAGAAGACGTCGCCAAGCGCCTGATGGATTACGGCTTCCATGCGCCGACTATGTCCTTCCCGGTGCCGGGCACGTTGATGGTCGAGCCGACCGAGAGTGAATCCAAGGCTGAACTGGATCGTTTTATCGGTGCGATGCTGAGCATTCGTGCAGAAATCACCGAAGTGCAAAACGGCAACTGGCCGGCCGAGGACAACCCGTTGAAACGAGCGCCGCATACCCTGGCGGATGTCACCGGGGTTTGGGAGCGGCCCTACAGCATCGAGCAGGGCATTACCCCGGATGCGCACACCAAAGCGCACAAGTATTGGCCGGCGGTGAATCGGGTGGATAACGTTTACGGCGATCGCAACCTGTTCTGTGCCTGCGTCCCGGTGGATGATTACCGCTGACATTCAGACTGTATGCGGTCCTTGTGGGAGCGAGCTTGCTCGCGAAGACGGCGTGTCAGTCGCCGCATATTTCGGATGTGAAATTGCCTTCGCGAGCAAGCTCGCTCCCACAGGGTTTAGTGTTGGGCTCAGAAGACAGGCAAAAAAATGCCGCTCGATTGAGCGGCATTTTTGTTGGCGGATGGCTTACTCGGAAGCCACGGCGTTCTTCGCCAGGATCGCATTCGCCAATTCCATATCGGTCGCCTGCAGGCCCGGATTGTCGGCGCGGACTTTCTGCATCGCCGCTTCCAGATACGGTCCGCGAATGCCGCCATCACTGGCAACGAAGCTGCCGGCATCGTCCTGTGCGGCGATGATCAGCTTGTGATCCTTGAAGGTCAGGTAGGTCGAACCGGTAGTGGCACCGGACGAGATGACGTTACGCCAAAAGCTGTCCGCCATGGCCGAACCAACGGGAAGGGACAGCAAGGCCAGAGTGGCGACAGCAAGTTTGAGACGCATGATGAGATGACTCCAGGGGGTTAACTAGGGCCTTGGATCGCCATTCCCTGATCCGGTTCCGTGGCGGCTTATTTCTGCTCGCTCTGCGGCGTCACCCGCAGCACTTCTTCCACCGTCGTCAGCCCTGCTGCGACTTTCTGTGCCCCGGACAGACGCAAACTGCGCATGCCTTCCTTGAACGCCTGCCGACGAATCGCCGTGAGGTCGGCGTCCGGGGTGATGAACGCCTTGAGGCTGTCGCTCAGTTGCATGATTTCGTAGACCCCGGCGCGGCCGCGATAGCCGGTATCGCGGCATTCCACGCAACCGATGGCGCGTTGTGCGTTGCCCGGTAGCGGCGCTTGCCACGGGCGGGTCAGGGTTTGCCAGTCTTCCTCCTCCAACGTCAGCGGTGCTTTGCAATGCGGGCACAAGGTGCGCACCAGGCGCTGGGCCATGACACCTAGCACGGTGGCCTTGATCAGGTAATGCGGCACGCCGAGTTCGAGCAAACGGCTGATCGCGCTGGGGGCGTCGTTGGTGTGCAGCGTCGACAAGACCAGGTGCCCGGTGAGCGCCGCCTGAATCGCCATTTCAGCGGTTTCCAGGTCACGGATCTCGCCGATCATGATGATGTCCGGGTCTTGCCGCATCAGCGCGCGCACCCCGGCGGCGAAACTCAGGTCGATGTTGTGCTGCACCTGCATCTGGTTGAACGCCGGCTCGACCATCTCGATCGGGTCTTCGATGGTGCAGAGGTTGACCTCCGGCGTCGCCAGTTTTTTCAGCGTGGTATACAGCGTGGTGGTCTTGCCCGAGCCGGTCGGCCCGGTGACCAGAATGATGCCGTTGGGCTGGCGGGTCATGTCTTGCCAGCGGCGCAAATCGTCGGCACTGAAACCCAGCTGGTCGAAATCCTTGAGCAGCACTTCCGGGTCGAAAATCCGCATGACCATTTTTTCGCCGAACGCGGTGGGCAGCGTCGAAAGGCGCAGCTCCACTTCACCGCCGTCCGGGGTCTTGGTCTTGACCCGGCCGTCCTGGGGTTTGCGCTTCTCGGCGACGTTCATCCGTCCGAGGCTTTTCAGGCGACTGACAATTGCCATGGTCACCTGCGGCGGGAATTGATAGACGTTGTGCAGCACGCCGTCGATGCGAAAGCGCACCGTGCCTTGTTCACGCCGAGGCTCGATGTGGATATCGCTGGCGCGCTGCTGGAAGGCGTACTGGAACAGCCAGTCGACGATGTTGACGATGTGCGCATCGTTGGCATCCGGCTCCTGATCGCTGGCGCCGAGGTTGAGCAGTTGTTCGAAGTTGCCAAGGTTACCGCTCTGCTGATCGGCATTGCTGGCGCCGCTGACCGATTTGGCCAAGCGGAAGAACTCGACGCTGAAGCGCTGGATATCCGCCGGGTTGGCCACCACCCGTTTGATCGGCAGTTTCAATACGTGGGTGAGATCGGCCTCCCAGCCGGTGACATAAGGCTGGGCGCTGGCCACGGTCACCGAATCGCGGTCGACCGCCACGGCGAGAATCTTGTGCCGTTGCGCAAAGGCATAGGACATCAACGGCGTGATCGCGGCGACGTTGATCTTCAACGGGTCAATACGCAAGTACGGTTGGCCGGCCTGTTGCGCCAGCCACAGGGTCAGGCTTTCCAGGTCGAGGTGTTTGCCCGGACGGCTGAGGTCGTCCAGTTGCTGGCTGGCGATGAATTCCAGTGGATGCATCTGGCCATGGACGGCGTGGCGACGACGGGCATTCAGCGCCTGCTCGGCCGCGTCCTGGCCGATAAAACCTTGGGCGACCAGTTCACGCAGCACCTCGTTGAGTTCCAGCCAGCGGTCCTGAGTGGCAAGTTGAACGGACATGCGGGCTTCCTTTTGAGCGACAGTGCGCAAAAGGATAGTCGCGGCCCCGCAGACCGTTGGGCCACTACCCGATGAAGCCGTTGCCGGATTTGTCAGCCAGCGGCTTGCGCGGGGGCATCCCAAGCACTGTCGGCGTTTTGCAGATTGACCGAGCAGACGCTGATCAGGTTACGAAGTTTTTCCGCGATCACTTGCGCGCGATGCCAACTGAGACCGCCCATGACCAGGTCGATCGACAGCAGATCATCCATGCGCTGCACATTGACCTGCTCGGGCGTGAGGAACTGCAGTGCGAACAGGTTGAGCACCCGCACCAGCAGATCCGGCTCGGCCTCGGCGAGGATCTGATACTGCGCCAGGCAATGGGCGTTGCTGACGTTCCAGACGTCGGCGCGGGTAGGCGAGGTGGTTACGGCTTCGAGGTGTGGCATGGCGAGTCTCCAAAATCTCTGGAGGAATTTTTACATTCGACGCCGGGTATTTCTTGGCTATGATCGTCGTTATTGACGATTGATCGAAATGATCAATTCGCAAAATGTTCGATTAGAGGTTTTTCTATGCACAATGAGCTGGACAGCTACGACCGCAAGATTCTCGCCCTCCTGCAAGAGGACGCCTCGCTGTCGAGCGCGCAGATCGCCGAGCAGGTCGGCCTGTCGCAATCGCCGTGCTGGCGGCGGATTCAGCGGATGAAGGAGGAGGGCATCATTCGTGGCCAGGTGACCTTGCTTGATCGCAAGAAGATTGGCCTGAATACGCAGATCTTTGCCGAGATCAAACTCAACGCCCACGGGCGTTCGAACTTCACCGAGTTCACCGAAGCGATTCGCGGCTTTCCGGAAGTGCTGGAGTGTTATGTGCTGATGGGTGCGGTGGATTTTTTGCTGCGGATTGTTGCGGCGGACATCGAGGCGTATGAGCGATTCTTTTTCGAGAAGCTGTCGCTGGTGCCGGGGATTCAGGAAGTGAATTCGATTGTGGCGTTGTCGGAGATCAAGTCCACCACAAGCTTGCCGGTTTGAAGTAAGGCGGCTGGCCTCTTCGCGAGCAGGCTCGCTCCCACAGGGAATTGCATTCCAAAGTGGGAGCGAGCCTGCTCGCGAAAGCGGTGTTACATACGCAGGAGCATTTTCCACGCGCGATTCTGGTAAACCGCAATCGCCTGTTGCTTGCGCGCGTCGAGCAGTTCGTCAGTGATTGTCGGCTCGTTGGCCAGTTGCGCCAATTTGTTCAGCTCGCCGTACAGACGATCCATTTCCGGGATTTCCAGCACGTTGCGCGCGTGGTGCAGCCAGACCTGAATGCGCTCGATACGCGGCAGTTGTTCAGCCAGATCTTCCGGCTGCTGCTGATAGCGCTGCAATTGCAGGGCCGTAGCTTCTTCGCCCAACAGGCGCGGCAACCAGCTATGCAACTGCGCACCGCCCTGACGATTGCCACGCACGTTGCGCTCGGCGGCCCAGGTGCGAGCCAGCAGCCAGCGTGACGTGCTCAGCGAGAACAGGCCCCAACGCGGATCTTCAAGCTCTTCGAGGAACTGCTCCGGCGCAGCCTTGCGTACGTCTTCATCTTCGATGCCGGCCTGTACCAGCGGACGCCAGTCTTCCAGCAATGCATCAAGCGCGACGCGCAAATCGTGGGTCGACTGACGCGGCGCGGCCTGGCCGAGGCTGCTCAACAGGGCACGCATTTCGGCGAGGTTCTCGACCCAGTCGAGCAACAGGCGCCAGTGGCCGTTGAAACGGTACTGTTCGGCCAGACGCTGGCTGCTGCCGAGCAAATGCCAGCTCAGCGCGGCGAAGGCGTCGTCGAGTTGGGTTTCCGGGGTCAGCTCCGGCGCCGGCAGGCTCAGCGAATAGCTGTTGGCGTCGTACAGACGATAGCCGCGCTCAGCCTTGCTGATGTCACACGGCATCAACGCCAGGGTTTCAGCCAGTTCGGCGGCCAGTTCCAGCAGCGCGGCAGGCTCGCCTTCGCGCAGCTCCAGTTCCAGCTCGCAGATTTCTTCTTTCTGCTTGCCTACGACAACGTGACCGAGATCCAGCGCGGCTTCGATGACCACTTTGCTCTTGCCACGGCCCCAGGCGATTTCGGCGCGCTCGCGGACGAAGTCGGTGGTGAAGATCGGCTTGAGGGTTTTCTTGTCCAGCTCGGCCAGCGACTCGGGCCAGCATTCGCCGTCGAGTTTCTTCACGTCGAGCTTGGCTTTCGGCAACTTCCAGTCGTATTCATTGCGTTCGGACAGACCAGCAACGCTTTGGCCACGGGTCTTGAGGGTTTGAATGACTTCGTCACCGTCCTTGCGCAGGCGCAGGGCGACTTTGGCCTGGGCCAGATCGCGCTCAGGGGTGTCGAAGTACTGGTTCATCAACTCACGGCGTTCCCAGCCACTTTTGTTGCGTTTTTTCAGTAACGGGTGCTCGCGCAGCGCAGCGAGGGTTTCGCGGCTGACGCGGAGTTTGATTTCGGTTTCTTTCTGCATGGCCGGAAAATCCAGGATCGGGAGCGCAGCCGGGGAATATGTGGCTGCCAAGGCCGTGCAGTGTACAGGACTGATTCGTCCTACGCCCTGCGGCGGTTTATTCCTGACGCCGGATGGTTCTATGATGGACTTCAAATCGGGAGTTGGAGTCAGCGATGCCTTTGCCGTCCATGCAAGACCAGTTCGCTGCGCTGATCGCCGCGCCATCGGTCAGCTGTACCCAACCGAACCTCGACCAATCCAACCGCGCGGTGATCGATTTGCTCGCCGACTGGCTGGGCGACCTGGGTTTCAATTGCGATATCCAGCAGGTCAGCCCCGGCAAATTCAACCTGCTCGCCAGTTTCGGCAGCGGCCCCGGCGGGCTGGTGCTGGCCGGGCACAGCGACACGGTGCCGTACGACGATGCGTTGTGGCAGACCGACCCGCTGAAACTTACCGAAGTTGATGGCCGCTGGGTTGGCTTGGGCAGTTGCGACATGAAAGGGTTCTTCGCGCTGATAATCGAAGCCGTGCAGCCGCTGCTCGATCAGCCGTTCAAGCAGCCGCTGCTGATCCTCGCCACCTGCGATGAAGAAAGCTCGATGTCCGGCGCCCGCGCACTGGCCGAGGCCGGGCGTCCGCTGGGTCGTGCGGCGGTGATCGGCGAGCCGACCGGGCTCAAACCGATCCGCATGCACAAAGGCATCATGATGGAGCGCATCGACATTCTCGGGCAGAGTGGCCATTCGTCGGATCCGCGCCTGGGCCACAGCGCCCTCGAAGCGATGCACGATGCGATCGGCGAACTGCGCGGCCTGCGCCTGCTGTGGCAGCGCGAATTCAATAATCCGCAGTTCAGCGTGCCGCAACCGACGATGAACTTCGGCTGCATCCATGGCGGCGATAATCCCAACCGTATCTGCGGCCAGTGTTCGCTGGAATTCGACCTGCGGCCATTGCCGGGTATGGACCCGAAAGTCCTGCGCGCAGAGATTCTGCGCAAACTCAACCCGGTCGCCGAACGCCACCAGGTGAAGATCGACTACAAACCTTTGTTTCCGGAAGTGCCGTCGTTCGAGCAGGCCGAAGACGCTGAACTGGTGCGCATTGCTGAAAAGCTCACCGGCCACAGCGCCGAAGCAGTAGCGTTTGGCACCGAAGCACCTTATCTTCAGCGCCTTGGTTGCGAAACCATCGTGCTCGGCCCTGGCGACATTGCCTGTGCGCATCAGCCCGGCGAGTACCTTGAAATGTCACGTTTGCAGCCTACCGTGCATCTATTACGGCAACTGATTGAACATTACTGCCTGACCCCGGACAAAGTTCTATGAATTGAACACTGTCCATGTGGGAGCGAGCTTGCTCGCGAAGGCGTCGGGTCAGTCGACATTGATGTATCTGATACACCGCTTTTGCGAGCAAGCTCACTCCTACAAGGGATCTATGTTTTGCCCGATCAAACGCTGTAAATTGCCAGCAACCCAACCCGTATTCATGAGGAGAGCGCGCGTGTCGCCAAGCCTGTTCCGACGATAACCATCAGCCCGCTGTGCGTTTTCCGTTTCGCCCCTTTTTTGGCTGCTATTTATTACAGGCCCAGGTTCATGCCCGAATACGTCAATTGGCTTCGTCACGCGTCCCCTTATATCAATGCCCACCGCGACTGCACCTTCGTCGTCATGCTGCCTGGCGACGGTGTGGAGCATCCGAATTTCGGCAACATCGTCCACGACATCGTCCTGCTGCACAGCCTCGGCGTGCGCCTGGTGCTGGTGCACGGTTCGCGCCCGCAGATTGAAACCCGCCTTGCCGCCCGTGGCCTGACCCCGCATTACCACCACGGCATGCGCATCACCGATGCCGCAACCCTGGAATGTGTAATCGATGCAGTCGGCCAATTGCGCATCGCCATCGAAGCACGTTTGTCGATGGACATGGCTTCGTCGCCGATGCAGGGCTCGCGTCTGCGCGTGGCCAGCGGCAACCTCGTTACCGCGCGGCCGATCGGTGTGCTGGAAGGCGTCGACTATCACCACACCGGCGAAGTGCGCCGGGTCGACCGCAAGGGCATCAATCGCCTGCTCGACGAGCGTTCGATCGTGTTGCTGTCGCCGTTGGGCTACTCGCCGACCGGTGAAATCTTCAACCTCGCCTGCGAAGACGTCGCCACCCGCGCCGCTATCGACCTGGGCGCTGACAAGCTGTTGCTGTTCGGGGCTGATCTCGGTCTGATCGACGAGAACGGCAAACTGGTGCGTGAGTTGCGTCCACAGCAAGTGCCGGCGCATTTACAGCGTCTGGGCAGCAGCAATTATCAGGCGGAACTGCTTGATGCCGCTGCCGAGGCTTGCCGTGGCGGTGTGGCGCGCAGCCATATCGTCAGTTACGCCGAGGACGGCGCGCTGCTGACCGAGCTGTTCACCCGTGACGGTGGCGGTACGCTGGTCGCGCAAGAGCAATTCGAACTGGTGCGTGAGGCGGCGATTGAAGACGTCGGCGGTTTGCTCGACTTGATCAGCCCGCTGGAAGAGCAGGGGATTCTGGTGCGTCGCTCGCGCGAAGTGCTGGAGCGTGAGATCGAGCAGTTCAGCGTGGTCGAGCGTGAAGGCATGATCATCGCCTGCGCGGCGCTGTATCAGATTGCCGATTCCGATGCCGGTGAGCTGGCGTGCCTGGCGGTGAATCCGGAGTATCGCCATGGCGGTCGCGGCGATGAACTGCTGGAGCGCATTGAAACCCGCGCACGGGCGCAGGGGTTGAAGACCTTGTTCGTCCTCACCACGCGCACCGCGCACTGGTTCCGTGAGCGTGGGTTCGAGCCGAGCAGCGTTGAACGCCTGCCAGCGGCGCGGGCTTCGCTGTACAACTTTCAGCGTAATTCGAAGATCTTCGAAAAGACCCTTTGATTCATCAGGGTGTGGCGAGTGGGGGCCGGCTGCGAGGTCCTCACATTGCTGCACCTGTTGTGCATTCCAAGCTGAACCTCTCCTACTGATTCCCCTCCGCTGAAATCCCCGGCTGAAATGACTTGGTGCATTCCGGCAAGGACGACGGCTGCGCCGTGCGTGAAAAAAATCTGCCGACACATAAACTGTAACAATTGATCCGGATAGTGCGCTGGGTTAGCTGCTGGGGTGATGAAACTGTTACAGGATTGCTTCAGGGCAAACTCGCTAAACAGGGCAGCTTAATACTCTTCAGGAATTAATCGGCGCGTTGTTGTGGGGAGCACCAGGGCGTGCAAACACGGGCGTTAAATTCCTAAAGGGTATTAGAAAAGAAGGCATCCATTCTTTTCAGATTCATGACGAACTCATGAATCTGCATGGACCAAAAAACCGCTGATTAGACTATGGTCGTAGACACACAAAGTTACGATTGACTTGTGGGTCACGCTCTGGCGCTAATCGCTAACCTTTGGAACCCGGGCATCGATCCGGGCCAGGTCAACAAGAATTAGAAACGAGAGGAGCTTAACAATGAATAAGTCCACCTTGGCCGTGGCTGTGGCCTTTGGGGTATTGGCGCAGCAGGCAGGTGCCGCGGGTTTCATCGAAGACAGCAAGGCTTCTATCAGTTCCCGCACCATGTATTTCAACAACGACAACCGTGATGGCGGCGCAGATCAGCGAGAAGCCGCGCAGGGCTTCAAGTTTGATTACCTGTCCGGTTTCACTCAAGGCACGGTCGGTTTTGGTCTTGATGTGCAGGCGCTCAGCGGCATTCACCTGGATGGTGGCCGTGGGCACCACCCAGACAATAACTCGTTCAGCCCAAGTGACTCCGACGGTTCAGCAACGCAGTCCTGGAGCCGCGTAGCGGGCAACGTGAAGGCACGTCTGTCCAAGACCGAAGCTCACCTGGGTGGCGCTCTGCAACCTAGCTTGCCGATTCTGGTTGCGAACGATAGCCGTCTGCTGCCTCAAACCTTCGAGGGTGGCACGATCACCTCCAAGGAAATCGACAACGTTACCTTCAATGCTGGTCAGCTCGAGCACGCTGTGGGTCGCGCCTCGACAAACAGCACCGGCCTAGCTGTGGCCGGTGGTACGCAGGACAGCAACCAGTTCCGCTATGCCGGTGCTGACTGGAAGGTCACCAAAGACCTGACCCTGCAGTACTACCATTCGAACCTGCAGGATTATTACAAGCAGAACTTCTTTGGTCTGATACACGTGCTTCCGATCGGCACCAACCAGTCGTTCAAGACGGACATCCGCTATTTCGACAGCAGCTCCGATGGCAAGAACGGGGACGCAGGCTACCGCTTCAATAACAACGGTGGTTATGCCAAGAACCCGGGCGAGGTCGATAACAAGACCTGGAGCGCCATGTTCACTTACACCTTGGGTGGCAACGCCTTCTTGCTTGGCCATCAACGTGTCAACGATGACGGTGGCTTCGTCTACCTGAACCAAGGCAACGTGGTCGATGGCAACGGTCGCCCTGAAGGTGCCGGTGGCGCCAGTTTCTATCTGTTCACCGACTCCATGATCAACGGTTTCGTTCGTGCCGGTGAAAACACCACCTTCGGTCAGTACTCCTATGACTTCGCAGGCCTGGGTGTACCTGGCCTCAAAGCCTCGATCGCTTACCTGCATGGCGACAACATCAAGGCAACGAATGGCACCGGCAGCGATATGTCCGAGTGGGAACGGGACATGCGTATCGACTACACCATTCAACAGGGTGCTCTCAAAGGTTTTGGTGTGACACTGCGCAATGGTGTTTATCGCGGCAGCGAAATCAATATTGCCGATCAGGACCAGACCCGCCTGATCTTCAACTACACCTACAGCTTCCTGTAACAAGTCCTGAAAAAAAACCTTGCCCCTCGGCAAGGTTTTTTTTGCGCATTTTTCTATATTCCAAAATATAAGTCTAATGGCGATTTTTATTCTTTTTATGTTCTTCGGCGAAGGCCTAAAGTAGACCCGTGCGGCGTTCAAAATACGCTGCGGTGTTTTGGCATTTTTGTCCCTCGACAATCTGCAGGGTTCAGGAATCGGTGTTGAAGCCGATACCTCCAGTCTGCGCTGCCTATATATATGCCTCGACGCTCTGAAAAAGAGTGAAACAATTCTTTTAAGGACTATGCCGGGGTATCCTTTCGCGGCTTTGACCGGGGGTAGATGGTCCGTCGCGATCAAGCGTTGAGGATTTCGGGCAATAGATCCGGAACCGACAGTAAAAAAAGCAAAAAAATTAGAAACGAGAGGAGCGATACATGAACAAGTCCACCTTGGCCCTGGCTGTGGCCGTAGGGGTTATGGCGCAGCAGGCAGGCGCCGCCGGTTTCATCGAAGACAGCAAAGCTACTTTGGGGCTGCGTAACTTCTACATCAACAACGATAACCGTGACTCCGGCACAAAAGCGGCTGGCGCTCAGAAGAAGAACGAAGAATGGGGCCAAGGCTTCGATCTGCGCTTCATCTCTGGTTACACCCAAGGCACTGTAGGTTTCGGTATCGACGCCATTGGTCTGCTGGGTGTGCGTCTCGATTCGGGTGGTGGCACCAACGGTATCGGTAACTACGGCGGCACCGTTTTCCCAAGCGAACACAATGGTGACGCTGTCGACAGCTTCTCCAGTCTGGGTCTGACTGCCAAAGCCAAGATCTCTCAGACCGAACTGAAGTTGGGCACCCTGCAGCCGAAACTGCCAGTGATCGTGACCAACGACGGTCGTCTGTTGCCGCAAACGTGGCAGGGTGGACAGATTACCTCTGGCGAAATCAAGGATCTGACTCTGGTTGGCGGTCAGATCGAAGCCGTGAAGGGACGTAACTCCAGCAACAACGAAAACATGTCCATTGGTGGTGCAACCGCACGTATTACCAACAGCAACAAGTTCATCTACGGTGGTGGTGACTACAAAATCACCAAGGACCTGACTGCTCAGTACTACTACGGCAACCTAGAAGATTTCTACAAGCAGCACTTCCTTGGGCTTGTCCACAACTGGGCAATTGGCCCTGGCGTGTTGAAATCTGACTTCCGTTACTTCAACAGCTCGGATGATGGTGCTAACTCCAACACTCCGGCTTACTACAGCAATGGTAACTACACCGGTCAGACAAGCGGTAAAGGTAAGGTCGACAACAATCTGTACAGCGGCCTGTTCTTGTATACCGTTGCCGGTCACACCTTCGGTGGCGGCTATCAGGTTTCCAACGGTAGCAGCGACTTCCCTTGGCTGAACCAAGGTGACGGTTCGTCGAACTACACCATCACTGACATGCAAATCCAGAAGTTCGGCCGTGCCGGCGAGCGCACCTGGCAAGCACGCTACTCGTATGACTTCGCTAAAGTCGGCGTGCCGGGCTTGACTGCCGGTATGGTTTACCTGCGTGGCGACAACATCGACACTGTGGGTAAAAACGGCCTTGAAAACGGCAATGGCCGTTCCGAGTGGGAACGCGACCTGACCATCGGTTATGTCGTACCGGAAGGCCCGCTGAAAAACGTTGGCGTGATGTGGAAAAACGCCATGTGGCGCAACGACATCCCAGGTCAGCGTGACCAGGATGAAAACCGCCTGATCGTCAGCTACTCGATCCCGCTGCTGTAATAGCGCGCCTCGATTCGCTGATGTAAAAAAGCCCCGTCCGGCATTGCGCCGGACGGGGCTTTTGCGTTTTCGAGTCAGGCTCACCCCCGTAAGCCATCCCCGAAACTTCCCTCTTTAAAGCAACTCAAGGCCTTCTCGAACCTTGCGACCGATGGTCGTCGGGATGCCTGCCAGCGTCCAGTGAACAGATATTTAATATTCAATAATGATCTAGATATCTAGTTATTTATTCTTTTTAACGATGGCAAATCCCGGGCTACAGTTGAGGTCTCGAACAACTCATCAGGAGCAGCACCATGAGCCTCAGACTCGGCGACATCGCCCCCGATTTCGAACAGGATTCCAGCGCCGGCAAGATTCGTTTCCACGAATGGCTGGGCGATAGCTGGGGCGTGCTGTTCTCCCACCCGGCGGACTTCACTCCGGTGTGCACCACTGAGCTGGGCTTCACCGCCAAGCTCAAGGATGAGTTCAGCAAACGCGGCGTCAAAGCCATCGCGCTGTCGGTCGACCCGGTGGATTCGCACCACAAGTGGATCGAAGACATCAACGAAACCCAGAACACTGTCGTCAACTTTCCGATCCTGGCGGACGCCGATCGCAAGGTCTCGGATCTGTATGACCTGATCCACCCGAACGCCAACGACACGCTGACCGTGCGCTCGCTGTTCGTGATCGATCCGAACAAGAAGATTCGTTTGACCATCACCTACCCGGCGAGCACCGGGCGCAACTTCCACGAGATTCTTCGGGTGATCGATTCGCTGCAGCTCACCGACAACTACAAGGTGGCTACGCCGGCCAACTGGCAGGACGGTGAAGAGGTCGTGATCGTGCCGTCGCTCAAGGATGAGGACGAGATCAAGCAGCGCTTTCCGAAGGGCTATCGCGCGGTGAAGCCGTACCTGCGCCTGACGCCACAGCCGAATAAGTGATCTCACCGGGCAGATCGTTCCCACGTCGAGGCGTCGAACCGTCCGCGTGGGAATGCCGCCCGTGACGCTCCGCGTCACAGTGGACGCGGAGCGTCCATGGATTCATTCCCACGCAGAGCGTGGGAATGATCAGTGGTTGCTACTAAGCAGGGGATTTCAGGCCGTTTCGACGGCCTTTTTTTTCGCCCGAAACAAAGCGAATCGTATATCTCCAAAACGCATAACCAAATGAATAAATATGATTTATGGATATATGAATCAGCTGGTAAGGTCATTCCCATCGAAGCGAGATCGCAACCCGCGAATCGCCTGAAACGCTTAAGGAATTGTCTCGATGCTGGTCGTCTCACTCGGTGGCAGTCCCAGCCTGCGCTCCCGTTCCGGGGTGCTGCTGGAACGCTCGCAACGCTGGTTGCAGGCGCAAGGGGTGGAAGTGGTGAGTTATCAGGTGCGGGACTTCCCGGCCGAAGATTTGCTTCACGCCCGCTTCGACAGCCCGAAGGTGCTCGACCTGCTGCAACAGATCGAAAACGCCGACGGCCTGTTGATCGCCACGCCGGTGTACAAGGCTTCGTTTTCCGGCGCGTTGAAGACGTTGCTGGATCTGCTCCCGGAGCGCGCCCTGAACCACAAGATTGTTTTGCCAATGGCCACCGGCGGCAGCATCGCCCACATGCTGGTGGTCGATTACGCGCTCAAGCCTGTGTTGTCCGCGCTGAAAGCCCAGGAAATGCTCCAAGGGATTTTCGCCGAGGACAGCCAGATCGCTTACGGCGAAGGCAGTGCCGCAGCACAACTGGCACCGGCGCTGGAGCAGCGACTGCATGAAGCGCTGGATCAGTTTGTCGGCGCCATGGCCCGCCGGCCGAAACCGCTGGAACCGGGCCTGTTGAACGAACGTTTGTTGAGTGCTCGCTGGAGCATTTAAAAGCCACACCCGAATTTGCTCCACTCACCTTACTCAGCCGCTAACGGCCAAGCAGGTGCAGCCAAAACCCAACAGCAAAAAGGAGAGCGCTATGCGCACTGTATTTTTGCGTCGTGGTCTGGTCGCTCTGTTTGCTGCGGCTGTCACCTTCGGCGCCATCACTCAAGCTCAAGCCGAGACTCTTCGGATCGGTTATCAGAAGTACGGCACGCTGGTGCTGCTCAAGGCCAAGGGCACTCTGGAAAAACGTCTGGCCGCCCAAGGCGTCGACGTGCAATGGACTGAATTCCCCGGCGGCCCGCAACTGCTGGAAGGCCTGAACGTCGGCTCGATCGACTTCGGTGTCACCGGCGAAACCCCGCCCGTCTTTGCCCAGGCTGCCGGCGCCGATCTGCTTTACGTTGCCTACGAACCGCCAGCGCCGAACAGCGAAGCGATCCTTGTGCCGAAAGACTCGCCGATCAAATCGGTGGCCGATCTCAAGGGCAAGAAAGTCGCCCTGAACAAAGGCTCCAACGTCCACTACCTGCTGGTGCGCGCACTGGAAGACGCCGGCCTCAAATACTCCGACATTCAAACCGTCTTCCTGCCGCCCGCCGATGCCCGCGCTGCGTTCGAACGTGGCAGCGTCGACGCTTGGGTCATCTGGGATCCATACCAGGCTGCCGCCGAGAAACAACTGCAAGCGCACACCCTGCGCGACGGTAAAGGCATCGTCGACAACCACCAGTTTTACCTCGCGACCAAGCCTTACGCCGAGAAAAATCCTCAGGTGATCAAGACCCTCGTGGAAGAAGTGCGCGCAGTCGGCGAGTGGTCGAAAGCCAATCCTGAAGACGTGACCCAACAGGTTGCGCCACTGCTCGGTCTGCCGGCTGACATCACCCTGACCTCGGTGAAACGCCAGGGCTACGGCGCGCTGTTCCTGACCCCGGAAGTGGTCGCCGCGCAGCAAAAGATCGCCGACACGTTCTTCCAGCTCAAGCTGATTCCCAAGCCATTGAGCATCAAGGATGTGATCTGGACACCACCGGCCGCTGTGGCTAAAGCGCAGTAATTCGAATTCCTAAGGAGACCACTCCATGAGCCTCAATATCTTCTGGTTCCTGCCTACCCACGGCGACGGCCATTACCTTGGCACCGCCGAAGGCGCTCGCGCCGTCGACCACGGTTATCTGCAACAGGTCGCGCAAGCGGCGGATCGTCTGGGATTCGGCGGTGTGCTGATTCCTACCGGCCGTTCTTGCGAAGACTCATGGCTGGTGGCAGCGTCGCTGATCCCGGTGACCCAGCGCCTGAAATTCCTCGTGGCTCTGCGCCCCGGGATCATTTCCCCGACGGTGGCGGCGCGGCAGGCAGCCACGCTGGATCGCCTGTCCGGCGGCCGTGCGCTGTTCAATCTGGTCACCGGCGGTGACCCGGAAGAATTGGCCGGCGACGGTCTGTTCCTCAGCCACGAAGAACGCTATCAGGCTTCGGTGGAATTCACCCGCATCTGGCGTCGTGTGCTGGAAGGCGAAACCGTCGATTACGACGGTCAGCACATCAGCGTGAAAGGCGCGAAGTTGCTCTATCCGCCGATCCAGCAACCGCGTCCGCCGCTGTACTTCGGTGGTTCTTCGGAAGCGGCGCAGGATCTGGCTGCAGAACAAGTGGAAATGGTTTTGACCTGGGGCGAGCCGCCCGCAGCGGTTGCGGAGAAGATCGAACAGGTGCGCGCCAAAGCCGCCAAGCTCGGCCGCACCGTGCGCTTCGGCATTCGTCTGCATGTGATCGTCCGTGAAACCAACGCTGAAGCCTGGCAAGCGGCGGATCGGCTGATCTCGCACCTGGACGACGACACCATCGCTCGTGCTCAGGCTTCGCTGGCGCGGTTCGATTCGGTCGGCCAGCAACGCATGGCCGCCCTGCACGGCGGCAGTCGCGACAACCTCGAAGTCAGCCCTAACCTCTGGGCCGGCGTCGGTCTGGTGCGTGGTGGTGCCGGTACGGCGCTGGTCGGCGATGGCCCGACCGTGGCCGCGCGCGTGAAGGAATACGCCGATCTGGGCATCGACACCTTTATCTTCTCCGGTTATCCACACCTCGAAGAGTCGTACCGCGTCGCTGAACTGCTGTTCCCGCATCTCGACATCGAGCGCCCGGAACTGCCGAAAAGCGCCGGTTATGTCAGCCCGTTCGGCGAGATGGTCGCCAACGACATTCTTCCCAAAGCCGCGTCGCAGAGCTGAGGCGCGCCATGAAGAAAATCATCCACAGCCTCGCGCCCTGGGCGTTGCCGGTGTTGTTGCTAGCGGTGTGGCAGTTGTCGGTGTCGGCGGGTTGGTTGTCGACACGGATTCTGCCGGCACCGGTGGCGGTGATCGAGGCCGGCGTGAGCCTGGTGCGCAGCGGCGAGATCTGGACGCACCTGGCCATCAGTGGCTGGCGTGCAGCCCTCGGTTTCACCATCGGCGGCAGCATCGGTCTGGTCCTGGGCTTTATCACCGGTCTGTCGAAATGGGGCGAACGCCTGCTCGACAGTTCGGTGCAGATGATCCGCAACGTGCCGCACCTAGCACTGATTCCGCTGGTGATCCTGTGGTTCGGCATCGACGAGTCGGCGAAGATTTTTCTGGTGGCGCTGGGCACGCTGTTCCCGATTTACCTGAATACCTATCACGGCATCCGCAACGTCGATCCGGCGCTGGTGGAGATGGCGCGCAGTTATGGCCTGAGCGGTTTCAGCCTGTTCTGGCAGGTGATTCTGCCGGGTGCGCTGCCTTCGATTCTGGTCGGCGTGCGCTTCGCCCTGGGCTTTATGTGGCTGACGCTGATCGTCGCCGAAACCATTTCCGCCAGCTCGGGCATCGGCTATCTGGCGATGAATGCCCGCGAGTTCTTGCAGACCGACGTGGTGGTGCTGGCGATCCTGCTTTACGCAGTGCTCGGCAAACTCGCTGACCTCGCGGCACGTGGACTTGAACGTGTGTGGTTGCGTTGGCACCCGGCCTATCAGGTTGCCAAAGGAGGTGCGGCATGACTGCTCAACAACCTCCACGCCTGCTGCGCGGGATTCCGCTGGCAGTGCGCAACCTGCAGAAAACCTTCGGCGCGCGGCAGGTGTTACGTGACATCGATCTGCACATTCCGGCAGGGCAGTTTGTCGCCGTGGTCGGGCGTAGCGGCTGCGGCAAAAGTACCTTGCTGCGCTTGCTCGCCGGGCTCGATCAACCGACTGGCGGCGACTTGCTCGCCGGTTCTGCGCCGCTCAGCGATGCGCGGGAAGACACCCGATTGATGTTCCAGGAAGCACGTCTGCTGCCGTGGAAAAAGATCATCGACAACGTTGGCCTTGGGCTCAAGGGCAACTGGCGTCAGCAAGCACTGGATGCGCTGGAAGCAGTCGGTCTGGCGGATCGTGCCAATGAGTGGCCGGCGGCGTTATCTGGCGGACAGAAGCAGCGCGTTGCACTGGCGCGGGCGCTGATCCATCAACCGCGTCTGCTGCTGCTCGACGAACCGCTCGGCGCACTGGACGCACTGACCCGCATTGAAATGCAGCAACTGATCGAACGTCTCTGGCAACAACACGGCTTCACCGTGCTGCTGGTGACTCACGACGTCAGCGAAGCGGTGGCGATTGCCGACCGGGTGATTCTGATTGAGGACGGCGAAGTCGGTCTTGATCTGCATGTGGAACTGCCGCGACCGCGAGTGCGTGGTTCGCACCGACTGGCGGCGCTGGAAACCGAAGTGCTTAACCGTGTTCTCTCCCTGCCCGGCGAACCGCCGGCGCCGGAACCTGTTTCACCACTGCCTACGCAACTGCGTTGGGCTCAATAACTCAAGCAAACGACAGGAATCATTGCCATGACTATCAAAGCCATCAACGTCCGCAACCAGTTCAAAGGCTCGATCAAGGAAATCGTCCTCGGTGACGTGCTGTCGGAAATCGACGTGCAGACCGCTTCCGGCATTGTCACTTCGGTGATCACCACCCGCTCGGTCAAGGAGTTGGAACTGGTGGTCGGCAGCGAAGTGATCGCCTTTGTGAAATCCACCGAGGTGTCGATCGCCAAGCTGTAAGTCGGTGAGTAAAAAACAACCCCGGAGAGCGTGAGCCGTTCGGGGTTTTTTGTGCCTGATCTGAAAACTGCGGTGCGGCCTTCGCGAGCAAGCTCGTTCCCACAGGTTCGGTGTTGCCCACAGATGTTGTATTCACTACAAATCACTGTGGGAGCGAGCTTGCTCGCGAAAGGGCCAGTCAGAGCACTAGAGATCTTTTGGGTAGATACGGCGGTAGATACAGGCCGATATAAGCATCAAACACCCGCATCCCTTCCTCGGCCATGCGCGGCGTGATCTGCCCATGCTGCTGCACCGAACGCGCATATACCCGATCACCCAACTCCATCGCCAGGGCGAACACATCGACATCCTTCGGCAGCCTCGGCAGCTCGAAGTGATGATCGAACAGCTTGTGCATCAGATCGCCCAGTTCGATGTCGTGCTGACGGTCAGCCTGGGTCACTTCGGTCAAACCGTGTTGCGCGAGGATCAACTGCCGCGCCGCCGCGTCTTCATCGTAGATCTCCAGCATCCGTTGCTCAACCAACCGCGACAGATCGCGCCAGTCGCGCAAGGCGTCATGATCAATCGGCGCTTGCAGGCAGGCGCGAAACGCGGCGTGCACATCCGCCGTCAGTGCCTCAAGCAACGCCGGGACGCTGGCGAAGAAGTGGTACACGGAGGAGGGCGGAATCTGCGCGCGCTCGGCGACGCTGTAGATCGACAGACTCGCCACACCCTCGGCGGCCAGCAATGTACGCGCGGCGTCGAGTATCGAATCGATGCGCGCCTGACTGCGGGCACGGGGTTTGCGGACGGGGGCGGGTCGCGTCATGGGAGTCTCCTGCGGGGCAGCGGGCATTGTACGAGCCGGCTTGTGTGTTGTCTTGTCGGCCGCTTTCGTCGGAGCGCCGCCCGGAGCAAGCTCGCTCCCACAGGGGATCTCCTGTGTACACACAACCCATGTTCACTGAAGATCTCTGTGGGAGCGAGCTTGCTCGCGAACCGCCGCAGGCGGCCATTCACCCCCACCCTTGGGATCTGAGTCCGGACATAAAAAAACGCCGCCGGCTGCAAGAGCCGACGGCGTTCTGTTTGGCGCTACAACCGCTTACACGGTATGCAGATACCAGTTGTACTCAAGGTCGGAGATGGAGTGCTCGAACTCCTCCAGCTCGCTTTCCTTGCAGGCGACGAAAATATCGATGTATTTCGGATCGATGTACTTGGCCATCACCTCGCTATCGTCCAGCTCACGCAGGGCATCGCGCAAGTTGTTCGGCAGGCTTTGCTCGTTCTGCTCGTAGCTGTTGCCTTCGACTGGCGCGCCTGGCTCGATCTTGTTGGTCAGACCATGATGCACGCCGGCCAGTACCGAAGCCATCAACAGGTACGGGTTGGCGTCGGCACCGGCCACGCGGTGTTCGATACGCACGGCATCGGCAGAGCCGGTCGGTACGCGAATCGCCACGGTGCGGTTGTCCAGACCCCAGCACGGCGAGTTCGGCACGTAGAACTGTGCGCCGAAACGACGGTAGGAGTTGACGTTCGGGCAGAGGAACGCCATCTGCGCGGGCAGGGTCTCGAGCACACCGCCGATCGCGTGACGCAGCGCGGCGTTCTGCTCGGGATCCTCGCTGGCAAAAATGTTTTTGCCTTCTTTATCCAGAATCGAGATGTGTACGTGCAGGCCATTACCTGCCTGGCCCGGATACGGCTTGGCCATGAAGGTGGTGTCCATTTCATGGTCGTAGGCGATGTTTTTGATCAGACGCTTGAGCAGTACCGCGTAGTCGCACGCCTTGATCGGGTCGGCTACGTGGTGCAGGTTCACTTCGAACTGCGCCGGGGCACTTTCCTTGACGATGGCGTCGGCCGGAATGCCTTGCTCTTTG
The DNA here is from genome assembly GCF_054682705.1 of Pseudomonas sp. H1_D05. NCBI lineage: Bacteria > Pseudomonadati > Pseudomonadota > Gammaproteobacteria > Pseudomonadales > Pseudomonadaceae > Pseudomonas > Pseudomonas sp. H1_D05. The sequence continues at coordinate 1,521,594 of NZ_CP162825.1, read as the reverse complement.
GCGCCTTCCAGAATGTCCTGGAGGCAGTCAACGTATTCGTCGAGGTCGTCGATCAGGTAGACCTGCGTCGAGTGCGGGCGTTTGCCGGAGATCGGCGAGCGTGGCGGCTGAGGACGGCCGTTCACGTTCTCCTGGTCGATCAGGTAGAACTCGAGTTCAAATGCGGCGCAAATGGTCAGGCCCAGTTCGTCAAACTTTGCAACAACTTGACGGAGCACTTCGCGCGGATCGGCGAAGAACGGGTCGCCTTCGAGTTCGTGCATGGTCATCAACAGTTGCGCAGTCGGGCGCTTCTGCCATGGCTCGTTGCACAGGGTATCGGGGATTGGATAGCAGATACGATCGGCGTCGCCGATGTCCAGGCCCAGGCCGGTGCTTTCCACCGTGGAACCGTTGATATCCAGAGCAAATAGAGAGGCCGGCAGGTTGATGCCTTTCTCGTAAACCTTGTGGAGGCTGGTGCGTTCAATGCGCTTGCCGCGCACCACACCATTCATATCCGCAATCAGAAGGTCAACGTACAGAACCTCAGGATGTTCCTTAAGGAACGCGTTCGCTTCGTTAAGCTGAACGGCACGCGGGGGTACCGACATGATGCAACACCTTTGTTGTTAAAAATATCAATCATTGATCTTTTCTGGTTTCAGTCAACCCGAACGGCCTGCCGAAGTCAAGCGAGGCCTTTTTTGCCCTAAAAAAGCGCTGTGAGGGCATTTATGGGGCATTTTTGGGCAGTTTTTTGTCATGAGGAAGCTTGCCACCCGCGGGCTTGAGCAGGCCGTGTTGTATTTTTTACGGGGGTGTTGTGTAAAAAAATGAACAAGGCTAAGCTCCGATCAAACCCATAACAGCAATAATACCGGGGTGCTTCATGTCTCGCCTGCCGTTAATCGGCATCACCGACTGCTCGCAACAGTCCGGTCTGCATGCTCATCACATCAGTGGCGAAAAATCCGTCCGTAGCGCAGCCAGCATGGCTGAATCGTTGCCGACGATGTTCCCGTCCATGGTCGCTCAAGCGCAAGCGTCCGATATTCTGGACGTACGGGACAGCATCCTGTTTATGGCGTCCCCTTCCAATATAGATCGCTTTCACTCCCAAAGCCTGTGTCGCGTGCCCAGCCGTGCTCATGATTCTGCACGCCTCGTCTGTGCACAGGAAATGCAACGCCAGCGTAAAGGGCAGGTAAGCTCCTCTTTCATTGTCTATGCGCGGTGCCAGGCGTAAGCCGGTACTGCGCGAGCAAGCCCCCTTTAACGCGACGCTCAAAGCGTCAAACTTTGCCTGACATCCTGTCAGGAGACTCAGCCCAGAGGCATTTATGAGTAACAACCTCGACCAGCTCACCGATTGGTTGAAAGACCACAAGATCACAGAAGTCGAATGCATGATCGCCGACTTGACCGGTATCACCCGGGGCAAGATCTCGCCGACCAACAAGTTCATCGCCGAAAAAGGCATGCGCCTGCCAGAAAGCGTGCTGTTGCAGACCGTGACCGGCGACTACGTCGAAGACGACATCTATTACGAACTGCTCGACCCGGCCGACATCGACATGATCTGCCGCCCCGACCAGAACGCCGTGTACCTGGTGCCGTGGGCCATCGAGCCAACTGCTCAAGTGATCCACGACACCTACGACAAGCAGGGCAACCCGATCGAGCTGTCGCCGCGCAACGTCCTCAAGAAAGTTCTCAAGCTCTATGCCGACAAGGGCTGGCAGCCGATCGTCGCGCCGGAAATGGAGTTCTACCTGACCAAGCGCAGCGACGACCCTGACTATCCGTTGCAGCCTCCGATTGGCCGCTCGGGCCGTCCGGAAATCGGTCGTCAGTCGTTCTCCATTGAAGCGGCGAACGAATTCGATCCGCTGTTCGAAGATGTCTACGACTGGTGCGAACTGCAGGAGCTGGACCTCGACACGCTGATCCACGAAGACGGCACGGCGCAGATGGAAATCAACTTCCGTCACGGTGACGCACTGTCGCTGGCCGACCAGATTCTGGTGTTCAAGCGCACCATGCGTGAAGCAGCACTCAAGCACGACGTGGCCGCGACTTTCATGGCCAAGCCAATGACCGGCGAGCCGGGCAGCGCGATGCATTTGCACCAAAGCATCATCGACATCGAAACCGGCAAAAACGTCTTCTCCAATGAAGACGGAACCATGAGCCAGTTGTTCCTGCACCACATCGGTGGCCTGCAGAAATTGATCCCGGAATTGCTGCCGCTGTTCGCACCCAACGTCAACTCGTTCCGCCGCTTCCTGCCGGATACCTCGGCACCGGTGAACGTGGAGTGGGGCGAAGAGAACCGCACCGTGGGCCTGCGCGTACCCGATGCCGGCCCGCAGAACCGCCGTGTGGAAAACCGCTTGCCGGGCGCCGACGCCAACCCGTACCTGGCGATTGCCGCGAGCCTGCTCTGCGGCTACATCGGCATGATCGAAGGCCTGAACCCGAGCGCGCCGGTGGTGGGCCGTGGTTATGAGCGCCGCAACCTGCGCCTGCCACTGACCATCGAAGACGCACTGGAACGTATGGAAAACAGCGCGACCATCGAGAAGTACCTGGGCAAAACCTTCATCACTGGCTACGTCGCGGTAAAACGGGCCGAGCATGAAAACTTCAAGCGCGTGATCAGTTCCTGGGAGCGTGAGTACCTGCTCTTCGCCGTCTGATACGCCGGGCGCGGCTGGCAGCAGCCGCGCCTTCACCGATAACAAGGAGAATTGGCATGACCAGCAACAACCCGCAAACCCGCGAGTGGCAAGCACTCAGCAATGATCACCACCTGGCCCCGTTCAGCGACTTCAAGCAACTGAAAGAGAAGGGCCCGCGGATCATTACCAACGCCAAGGGCGTTTACCTGTGGGACAGCGAAGGCAACAAGATTCTCGACGGCATGGCTGGTCTGTGGTGCGTGGCTATCGGTTATGGTCGTGATGAGCTGGCCGATGCGGCCGCCAAACAAATGCGCGAACTGCCGTACTACAACCTGTTCTTCCAGACCGCGCACCCGCCGGCACTGGAACTGGCCAAGGCGATTGCCGACGTGGCGCCGGAAGGCATGAACCACGTGTTCTTCACCGGCTCTGGCTCCGAAGGCAACGACACCATGCTGCGTATGGTTCGCCACTACTGGGCGATCAAAGGCCAGCCGAACAAGAAAGTCATCATCAGCCGCAAGAACGGTTATCACGGTTCGACCGTAGCCGGCGCGAGCCTCGGTGGCATGACGTATATGCACGAACAAGGCGACTTGCCGATCCCGGGCATCGTTCATATCGCGCAGCCGTACTGGTTCGCTGAGGGTGGCGACATGTCCCCGGAAGAGTTCGGTATCTGGGCGGCCAACCAGCTGGAAGAGAAGATTCTCGAAGTCGGCGTCGACAACGTCGGTGCCTTTATTGCCGAGCCGATCCAGGGCGCCGGCGGCGTGATCATTCCGCCAGACAGCTACTGGCCGCGCATCAAGGAAATCCTCGCCAAGTACGACATCCTCTTCGTCGCCGACGAAGTGATTTGTGGTTTCGGCCGTACCGGTGAGTGGTTCGGTAGCGATTTCTACGACCTTGCGCCCGACATGATGACCATCGCCAAAGGCCTGACTTCCGGCTACATCCCGATGGGTGGCCTGATCGTTCGCGACTCCGTTGTGGCGGTGCTCAACGAAGGCGGCGATTTCAACCACGGCTTTACTTACTCCGGTCACCCGGTGGCAGCAGCGGTGGGCCTGGAAAACATCCGCATTCTGCGCGACGAAAAAATTATCGAGAACGCCCGCAACGAAACGGCACCGTATTTGCAGAAACGTCTGCGGGAACTGAGCGATCACCCGTTGGTGGGTGAAGTTCGCGGGGTTGGTCTGTTGGGCGCGATCGAGCTGGTGCAGGACAAGGCCACGCGCAAGCGTTATGAAGGCAAGGGCGTCGGCATGATCTGCCGCCAGTTCTGCTTCGACAATGGCCTGATCATGCGTGCTGTGGGCGACACCATGATCATCGCGCCGCCGCTGGTGATCAGCAAAGCCGAGATCGATGAGCTGGTGACCAAGGCACGCAAGTGTCTGGACCTGACCCTCAGTGCGTTGCAAGGCTAAGTGCTAGGCTCTGAGCGGGGGAGCTGCGGCGCTCTCGCTCAAAGCTGTCAGAAAGGCCGGTCTTTTCTTGAAAGACCGCCTCGGATCTTGCCAGACTAACCGCGGTTCCAGTTGTCCGGGTTCGGCCGCTGAACAAAGTGGTTCAAAAAAGAAAAATTTGGAGCATGACGCATGAAGGCATTAGGTAAAAAGCTTGCTGGCAAGACACTTCTCGCGCTGTCCGTGGCGGGCATGATGGCGGGTGCGGTTCACGCGGACGACAAAGTACTGCACGTCTACAACTGGTCCGATTACATCGCGCCGGACACCATCGCCAACTTCGAGAAAGAGTCGGGGATCAAGGTGGTCTACGACGTATTCGACAGTAACGAAACCCTGGAAGCCAAACTGCTCGCGGGCAAGTCCGGCTATGACGTGGTCGTACCGTCGAACAACTTCCTGGCCAAGCAGATCAAGGCTGGCGTTTACCAGGAGCTGGACCAGTCCAAGCTGCCTAACTGGAAGAACCTCAACCAGGACCTGCTCAAGGCCGTGTCGGTCAGCGACCCGGGCAACAAGCACGCCTTCCCGTACATGTGGGGCTCGATCGGCATCGGTTACAACGCGGAGAAGGTCAAGGCTGCGCTGGGCGTCGACACCATCGATTCGTGGGACGTGCTGCTCAAGCCGGAGAACATCGCCAAACTCAAGGGCTGCGGCGTGAGCTTCCTCGATTCGCCGACCGAAATGCTCCCGGTCGCGCTGCACTACCTGGGCCTGCCAACCGACAGCCAGAAGAAAGAAGACATCAAGAAAGCCGAGGAACTGTTCCTCAAGATTCGTCCTTCGATCACCTACTTCCACTCCTCCAAGTACATCTCGGACCTGGCCAACGGCAACATCTGCGTAGCGGTCGGCTACTCGGGTGACGTGCAGCAGGCCAAGTCGCGTGCCGCCGAGGCCGGTGACAAGGTGAAAGTCAGCTACGCCATTCCGAAAGAAGGCGCGGGCAGCTTCTTCGACATGGTCGCCATCCCTAAAGATGCCGAAAACGTTGAAGGCGCCTACAAGTTCATGACCTTCCTGCAGAAGCCTGAAGTCATGGCCGGCATCACCAACGCCGTACGTTTCCCGAACGGTAACGCCGCTGCAACCGCACTGGTGGAAAAAGACATCACCAGCGATCCAGGCATCTACCCGCCAGCCGACGTGCAGGCCAAGTTGTATGCGATCGCCGACTTGCCGGCAGCGACCCAGCGTGAAATGACCCGCAGCTGGACCAAGATCAAATCCGGTAAATAAGCCGGTTTGAAGCAGCAACCGCTGGCCGTCGTCCCCGCGAGGGCGGCCAGCGGATCAATTAAATGACAGGAAGTTTTGCAGGAACGGTTTTTCGAGGGTAAGTTGCGCGCCGGTTTTGTTGCCGGGCAGCCATGGCTGTCATGCAGTGCGGGGCAACTTGGGCCCAACTAATTTAGAGGACCTCCACTTGCCTATTTTTTCTTCTTTGCGCAAAGCCCTGCTGGCCACTGCCGGCCTGACGATCGCCGTCGGAGCCCAGGCCGCCGGTACGGTACATATTTATAACTGGTCCGATTACATCGGCGAGACCACGCTGGCCGATTTCCAGAAAGAAACCGGGATCAAACCGGTCTACGACGTCTTTGACTCCAACGAAACCCTGGAAGGCAAGCTGCTGGCCGGGCGTACCGGTTACGACGTGGTCGTGCCGTCGAACCACTTCCTTGGCAAGCAGATCAAGGCGGGCGCGTTCCAGAAACTCGACAAGTCGCAGCTGCCCAACTATGCCAACCTCGACCCGGTGCTGCTCAAGCGTCTGGAGCAAAACGATCCGGGCAACCTGTACGCCGTGCCGTACCTGTGGGGCACCAACGGCATCGGTTACAACGTCGACAAGGTCAAGGCAGTGCTCGGTATCGACAAGATCGATTCCTGGAGCGTGCTGTTCGAACCCGAGAACATCAAGAAGCTGCACAGCTGCGGCGTCGCGTTCCTCGATTCGGCGGATGAAATGATGCCGACCGTGCTCAACTACATGGGCCTGAACGCCAACAGCACCAACACCAAGGATTACGAAAAGGCCACGGCCAAACTGCTCGCCGTGCGTCCGTACGTGACCTATTTCCACTCGTCCAAGTACATCGGCGACCTGGCCAACGGCGATATCTGCGTGGCCATCGGTTTCTCCGGGGACATCTTCCAGGCCAAGCACCGCGCCGAGGAAGCCAAGAAGGGCGTGAACATCGCGTACTCGATCCCGAAAGAAGGCGGCGCGCTGTGGTTCGACATGCTGGCGATTCCGAAGGATTCGTCCAACGTCAAAGAGGCCCACGCCTTCATCAACTATTTGCTGAAACCTGAGGTGATTGCCCAGGTCAGTGATTACGTCGGTTACGCCAACCCCAACCCGGGTTCGGACAAGCTGATGGAACAGTCCATTCGCACCGATGAAGCGGTTTATCCACCGCAAGCAGTACTCGACAAGACCTACGTGTCGACCGAGTTGCCGCCCAATATTCAACGTTTGATGACCCGCAGCTGGACCAAGGTCAAGTCGGGCAAGTAAGGCACAAACTATCCTGGGTTCGTCTGCATTGGGCGAACTGCATTGTTTTTTTCTGGGAGTTTCGTAAATGGCAGTTGCCTCCGGCGCCTATAAGAAAGCCCTCGAGGGCGACCAGACACCGAAACAGGTGTTGGTCAAAATCGACCGGGTCACGAAGAAGTTCGACGAGACGATTGCCGTGGACGATGTGTCCCTGGAAATCAAGAAGGGCGAGATCTTCGCCTTGCTCGGCGGTTCGGGATCGGGCAAATCCACTCTGCTGCGGATGCTGGCAGGGTTCGAACGGCCCACGGAGGGGCGGATTTTCCTCGACGGCGTCGACATCACCGACATGCCGCCGTACGAACGTCCGATCAACATGATGTTCCAGTCGTACGCCTTGTTCCCGCACATGACCGTGGCGCAGAACATCGCCTTCGGCCTGCAGCAGGACAAGATTCCCAAGGCCGAGGTCGATGCCCGTGTGGCCGAGATGCTCAAGCTGGTGCAGATGAGCCAGTACGCCAAGCGCAAGCCGCATCAGTTGTCGGGCGGTCAGCGTCAGCGTGTGGCGCTGGCACGTTCGCTGGCCAAGCGACCGAAGTTGCTGTTGCTCGATGAGCCGATGGGCGCATTGGACAAGAAACTGCGTTCGCAGATGCAGCTGGAACTGGTGGAAATCATCGAGCGCGTCGGCGTGACCTGCGTGATGGTGACCCACGACCAGGAAGAGGCCATGACCATGGCCGAGCGCATCGCGATCATGCACCTGGGCTGGATCGCCCAGATCGGCAGCCCGATCGACATCTACGAAACCCCGACCAGCCGTCTGGTCTGCGAATTTATCGGTAACGTCAACATCTTCGAAGGTGAAGTGATCGACGACGCCGAAGGCCACGCGACCATCACCTGTAAGGATCTCGATCGGCAGATCTACGTCGGCCACGGCATCAGCACCTCGGTGCAGGACAAGTCCGTCACCTACGCGATCCGTCCGGAGAAGCTGCTGGTCACCGCCGATCAACCGACCTGCGAATACAACTGGTCGAGCGGCAAGGTGCACGACATCGCCTACCTCGGCGGGCACTCGGTGTTCTACGTTGAATTGCCGAGCGGCAAACTGGTGCAGTCGTTTGTGGCCAACGCTGAACGTCGCGGCGCGCGTCCGACCTGGGGTGATCAGGTCTACGTGTGGTGGGAAGACGACAGCGGCGTGGTACTTCGCTCATGAACATGCGCAAATTCAAACGTCGCATCAACCGAATAATCCCCAATGGCCGGCAACTGGTCATCGGGGTTCCGTTCATCTGGCTGTTTCTGTTCTTCATGCTGCCGTTCTTCATCGTCCTGAAGATCAGTTTCGCCGAAGCCGACGTGGCCATTCCGCCGTACACCGAGATCTACACGTACGCCGAGCAGAAGCTGCAACTGCTGCTGAACCTGGGCAACTACGCGATGCTGGCGGGCGACGAGTTGTACATCGCCGCTTACCTCGGCTCGTTGAAGATGGCGTTCATCAGCACCGTCCTCTGCCTGCTGATCGGCTACCCGATGGCCTACGCCATCGCCACCGCCCGTAAAGAAATGCAAACGGTGTTGGTATTGCTGATCATGATGCCGACCTGGACCGCGATCCTGATCCGCGTTTACGCGTGGATGGGCATCCTCAGCAACAACGGTTTGCTCAACGGTTTTCTGATGAGCATGGGGTTCATCGACGAGCCGCTGCAAATCCTCAACACCAACCTCGCGGTGTACATCGGTGTTGTTTATTCGTACCTGCCGTTCATGATCCTGCCGCTGTACGCCAACCTGGTGAAGCACGACAACAGTCTGCTCGAAGCGGCATCGGACCTCGGCTCGAGTACTTTCAACAGCTTCTGGAAGATCACTATTCCGCTGTCCAAGAACGGCATCATTGCCGGCTGCATGCTGGTGTTCATCCCGGTGGTCGGTGAGTTCGTGATCCCGGAACTGCTTGGCGGTCCGGAAACCCTGATGATCGGCAAGGTGCTGTGGCAAGAGTTCTTCAACAACCGTGACTGGCCGGTAGCGTCCGCGCTGGCGGTGGTGATGCTGGCGATCCTGATTGTGCCGATCATTCTGTTCAACCGCAGTCAGGCCAAGGAAATGGAGGGTAAAGAATGAAGCGCTTCCGTTTCTCCAGCCTGATGCTGGTTCTGGGTTTGCTGTTCATCTACCTGCCGATGCTGATCCTGGTGATCTACTCGTTCAACGCCTCGAAACTGGTGACGGTGTGGGGCGGCTGGTCGATCAAGTGGTACGTCGGCCTGCTCGACAACACGCAACTGATGGGCTCGGTGCTGCGCTCGCTGGAAATCGCCTGCTACACCGCGGTCGCTGCGGTGGCGCTGGGTACGCTGGCAGCGTTCGTGCTGACCCGTATCACCCGCTTCAAGGGCCGCACGCTGTTCGGCGGTCTGGTCACAGCGCCGTTGGTGATGCCGGAAGTGATCACCGGTCTGTCGCTGTTGCTGCTGTTCGTGGCCATGGCGCAGATGATCGGCTGGCCGCAGGAACGTGGCATCGTCACCATCTGGATCGCCCACACCACATTCTGTGCGGCGTATGTGGCGGTGGTGGTGTCGGCGCGTCTGCGTGAGCTGGACCTGTCGATCGAAGAAGCGGCCATGGACCTCGGTGCACGGCCGTGGAAGGTGTTCTTCCTGATCACCATCCCGATGATCGCGCCGTCGCTGGCGGCGGGCGGCATGATGTCGTTCGCGCTGTCGCTGGATGACCTGGTGCTGGCGAGCTTCGTCTCTGGTCCGGGGTCGACGACCCTGCCGATGGAGGTGTTCTCGGCGGTACGTCTGGGTGTGAAACCCGAGATCAATGCCGTTGCCAGTCTGATTCTGCTGGCGGTGTCGATCGTGACCTTCATGGTCTGGTTCTTCAGCCGCCGTGCCGAAGAAGCGCGCAAGAAAGCCATCCAGCAAGCCATCGAAGAAAGCGCAGCCGATTCGTGGAAGCAGCCGGACGTGCGTCGCGCCCCGGCGCCGGAAGCGGCGTAAGCCAAATGGGGTTGATCACAAATCTGTGATCAACCCCAGTCCCTGTGGGAGCGAGCTTGCTCGCGAAGAGGGCGTGTCAGGCGACTGAAATGTTGGCTGACCCACCGCATTCGCGAGCAAGCTCGCTCCCACAGTTGTTTTTGGTGATATTCAAATCCATGGAGATTGGCGGATGACTTCAACAAAGTTCATCGGCTTGAACCCCGGCTGCTGATCCTTCAGGACATCAGTCTTCACATTGCCAAACGTCGTCTGCGGACGATGCCGCAGACCATCGGCGAACGCGCAGATGATGCATTCCTTGAAGCCTTCCCCACGCGGGTGCGCATGCACCACCGCTTCACGCTGCACGGTGCTGAACGCCGCGTAATCCATCCCCAGCACGTCCATTTCCACACCAGCGGTGACCAGCGCTACGGTCGGGCGCAGATGCTTGGGCACGCCCGGCGTGGTGTGCAGGGCAATCGACAGCCAGACCTGCTCGATGTCGTCATCGCTCAACCCGTACGGTTTGAGAAACGCCGCCGCTGCGTTGGCACCGTCCACTTCGAAGCGCTCATCATCACTGCGGTGACCTTCGACCAGACCGAGGTCATGGAACATTGCGCCGACGTACAGCAGCTCCGGGTTGTAAGCCAGTTGCTGGCGCTCGCCGCTCAACGCGCCGAACAGAAAGACCCGGCGCGAGTGGTGGTAGAGCAGGTCGGATTCGATGTCGCGGATGTATTCGGTGGTGGCCCGGGCGAGGGCGCTGTCAGGGATTTTGATGCCGGCGATGGTTGTGGTCATGGCAAGTTTCCTCACTGAAACGCCGTTGTGGCGCTGATGGGGAAAGTCTGTTCCCGGCGCTGGAAGCGGACAATCGATGCATGGCTGCGATCCTTGCCAATCCACCTGCAAATCGTGCCAACTCGGGTCAGACCCAAAGGAGCTTTGCCGCCATGAGCAAAACCGTCGCCATCGTCGTGTTCCCCGGCGTGCAGTCGCTGGACGTCAGCGGCCCGATGGATGTGTTCGCCGAGGCTAATCGCTTCCTGGCGCCCGAGGATCACTATCGGCTCGAAGTAATCGGCGTCGAGCACGGGCCGATGGCCTGTTCCAACGGTTTGACCCTGAATGCCCATCGCCACTTCAGCGAAGCCCTCGACGCCTACGATCTGCTGCTGGTCGCCGGTGGGCCGCAACTGCCCTTCATGGATTTCGGCGCGACGTTCGACGGTTGGCTGCGCGGGGCCTGCGCACGGGCGCAGCGTTTCGGCTCAATCTGCAACGGCGCGTTTATGCTGGCGCGGGCCGGATTGCTGGAGGCGCGCACCGTCACCACCCACTGGAACGATGCCGAGGCGTTGGCGCAGTTGTGTCCGACAACGCAGGTTGAGGCCGATCGCTTGTATGTCGAGGACGGCACGCTCTACACCTCGGCCGGGGTCACGGCGGGGATTGACCTGTCGCTGTACCTGCTGGCCCGTGATCACGGTGCCGAAGTGGCGTTGAGCGTGGCCAAGCGGCTGGTGGTGTTCACCCAGCGTTCCGGTGGGCAGTCACAGTTCAGCCCATTCCTCACACCGCACGCGGAGCCGACCTCGGCGGTGGCGATGGTGCAGTTGTATGTGCTGGCCAATCTCACGGGCGATCTGACGATTGCCGATCTGGCCAATGCGGCGAACATGAGTGCGCGCAATTTCTCGCGGGTGTTTGCCCGGGAAGCCAAAGTCACCCCGGCGGAGTTCGTCGAGCGGGCGCGGGTGGATGCGGCGCGGGTGATGCTGGAAAGCACGGCGGCGCCGTTGAAGACGGTGGCCTATCAGTGCGGGTTTCGCGATGCGCAGCATATGCGCGGGGTGTTCAACCGGCGGTTGGGGGTTACGCCGCAGCAGTTTCGGCTGAATTTTGCGGTGATGGTTTGAGCCTTACCCTCACCCCAGCCCTCCCGAAACGTCGGACCGCCCATAGGGAGAGGGCGCCGATTGGGGGATGTTGAGGAGATACGCCGACCTGAGTGAGCGGTTGTGAATCCATAATCGACACCGTTCTTTCAGGTCGATGTATGACAAAAGACACCTCGGTCAGTCCCCTCTCCCCCCGGGAGAGGGTTAGGGTGAGGGGCTTTTAAGGCGCTGCCCGCGCCGGCAACAACTTCAAGGTACTGCGCGTATTCGCTGTCACCTCTTCGGCATTGAAATGCGCCTGCACATACATCCCGTCAACATACGCCTCAGCCTGATCGTCATAGTGACTGTCAAACGGCACACCACTCTGACCGACCGGGTTGATCGTCAAGCCGTGCGCCGGGTCAGCGAAATCCACCAACCGCCGCGTCGACGGCCCATAAGTCACCGGCCACGGCGCCGGGCCGATCCTCGCCGAGAGGTTGTTCGGCACCTCATGACTGCCCGGCGCGGCAAACGGCCCGACATTGAAAATCCGCTCCAGCGGTTTCTGTTGCCCCAACGGATGGCCGTGGGTCAGCGTGTGCGCCGCGCCCCATTTCCACTCGGCCGAATTGTCGCCGAGGGTCAGCTTCAGGTGCTGCATGCTCGCCGCCCACGCCGCGCGCACGACATCGGCACGGGTCTCCTTGTTCGCCGTGTTGCGGTTATCCCACCACGGTGAATCGGCGTTCGCCGCCAGCTTCGGCAACGCCGCATCGATCACCCGCGTCGACAGCAAGGTGTCGAAGAAGTCATTGCCCAACTCATCCCGCATTGCCGCATCGGCCAAGTCGTAGAGGAACTGGTTGAACAGCGTCGCACTGACCGAGTCCAGCGGATAGTCGCCCGGCCATTGCGCCAGTTGCTCGACCAGTTTCAGCTGTGCCGGATCGCTCACTACCTCACGCAGCACCGGCAGCAACGGCGCGAGCAAACGTGGGCCATAACCGGTCGCAGTGCCCAGTTGCAGTTTCTGGTTGGCCTCATTGGTCCACTTCACGCTCTTGTCGCTGAGCTGACGATTGAGTTGCTGCCCGCGATCGGCAAGGTTGTAGTAACCGGGAATCTCCATGCCGGTCGGCGACAGCGGTTGGAAGTTGGCCGAGACGATATAACCGCGTGCCGGGTTCTCTTCCTGCGGGTTGGCGCTGAACGGGTAGAAGCCGTCCTTGTCCGCCTGATTGCTGCTGCCGTCGAGAATGAATTCCGGCCTCACCCCAGCGGGGCGCTTGGGCAGCAACGCTGAAGCCCACCAGGCGATATCGCCTTTGGCGTTGGCGTAGACGAGGTTCAGCCCCGGCGCCTGCACTTTCGCTGCTGCGGCGCGGGCCTTGGCCAGCGTGTCGGCGCGGTTGAGCTGGTAGAAGCCTTCGAGGATCGGGTTCGGCGTTTCGAGGAAGGCCCACCACATGGCAATCGGCGTTTTCCCGGCAGCAGTCCCCAGCGCATCGTTGACGATCGGGCCGTGGGGCGATTGGCGCAAGGTGAGGTTGACCGGCGTCTGGCCTTTCACATTGATCTGCTGCTGCGTGACGACCATGTCGGTCCACTGGCCGCGATACCAGACCTGATTCGGGTTGTCCGGGTTGACCTTCTCGGCGATCAGATCCAGATCGTCGTTCTGGAACATGGTCAGGCTCCAGCCGAAATCCAGGTTGTGTCCCAGAAACGCGAACGGCACCAGCGCCTGATGATGGCCGTACAGCTCGAAGCCCGGCGCCGACAATTGCGCCTCGTACCACACCGACGGCACCGAGAAGCGAATGTGCGGATCACCCGCCAGCAGAGGTTTGCCACTCTGGCTGCGGCTGCCGGCGATGACCCAGGCGTTGCTGCCTTCGAACTGCGGCAGGCCATGGTCGATCAGCGCTTGTTCGCTGAGGCGGGCAAGGGCGTTGAGGTCTTTCCAGTCGCCGGCGGCGAGGACCGGCGCAGGTTTGGCGTGACCGTTGGCCAGCACACCATTGGGTTGCCAGTCGAGATCGAAGACCTTGAGGTAATCAGCGCCGAGTTGATCGCGCACATAGGTCAGCAACGGCTCGGTGCGAAACGCCGCCGCAAAGCTGTAGGCCATGTAGCCGGCGACGCTGATGCTGTCTTCCGCGGTGAACGGCCGCTTGGGGATGCCCAGCACGTCAAACTCGATCGGTGCGGCGTGGGTGTCCTGATATTGGTTAATGCCATCCAGATAGGCTTGCAGGCCCTTCCACGCCGGTGACTGTTTATCGAGACTGGCGACGTAACTGGCCGCGCGTTCGCGGATGCGCAGGCTGCGGAACAGTTTGTCGGTGTCGAGCAGTTTCGGCCCGAGCACTTCGGCCAGTTCGCCGCGAGCGAGGCGGCGCATGGCTTCCATCTGGAACAGGCGATCCTGGGCATGCACGTAGCCGAGGGCGCGGTAGAGGTCGGTTTCGTTCTCGGCGCGCAGGTGTGGCACGCCGCGCTCGTCGTAGCGCACGGTCACCGAACCTTGCAGGTTGCGCAGTTCAACCTGGCCCTGGCGTGTGGGTTGTTTGCTGTAGACATACCAGCCGACGCCGGCAAGCAGAACAACGATGAGCAAGCCAAGTACGGTGAACACGCGCTTCATGGTGACTCCTTGTGCAAGCGGGATTGCCGCCCGTCGGGCTGCAAACAATTAGCACAGACCTTCTGTGCCGTGCAGCGCTGTCCTTGAAAAGTCCGGAATGCCTTACGGCGTTTCCACCGGCCACGGGCAATAACAACCGACCGCCAGGGTGTGCGTGGCATTGACCGGGCGATCCTCCGTCAGGGCATTCAAAATCGGTTCGATAAAGCTGTTGCTGGAATTGCAGGTCAGGCCTTCGCTGTAGGGGCCGAAGTACGCCAGCTTACCGCTGCGGTCCCAGATCGCCACGGCCGGGCTGGCCGGAACCTGTTCGGAGCCGGGCAATATCGTGATGGTTTTCAGACTGCTGAGGGTCGTGGGCAACTGACCGTGGCTGCCGGTTTTCTGCACGGCGAAGAACTCCACGCCTTTGCCGCCAAACCGCTCGACCATCTCGGTCAGGTGCTGTTGATTGCCGACGTTGCACGGGCAGGCCGGGTCCCAGAAATGTACCAGGCGAATCTTGCCGGGACCGGCGAGGTTGTCCGGCAGGCGCAGCGGATCACCGGAAAATACCGCCGTGTGTTCGCTGAACGCGCGCAGATAACGCCCCTGAAACCAGTCGTACGCCGCCCACAGTACCCCGGCGCAAATCAGCGCGAGCAGGCTGGCAAACAGTGCGGAGCGGTAGGGCGAACGCATGGTTTTCGTTCCAGAAGAGGTGGGCTAGCTTGCCATGCTTGCTCCGACAGATGAATATCGCAGGCCGATAAAGTCTGTTTACCGCTTTGGAATTCCCGCATGCCTGCCACTTTCGACCCCGATCAAATCCGCGCCAGCCTCAAGCCTTTGGCCGAGTGGCAGCCGTTGTCGGACGAGGCCAAGGCTTACCAGCGCTTCTACCAGACCGACTTTCCCCATCGCGATGTCTGGCGTGGCATGGGCCGTTTCGAGGTCGATGGCTATGAAGTGGTCAGCCATTGCTGGTGGCCGGAGAAGGTCAAGGCGACGCTGTTTCTGCTGCACGGTTACTACGATCACACCGGGCTGTATCGGCATGTGATCGAGTGGGCGCTGGATCAAGACTTTGCGGTAATCGCGTGTGATTTGCCGGGGCATGGTCTGTCGAGCGGGCCGCGTGCGAGCATCCGCGATTTCTCTGAATACCAGGACGTCCTGCAAGCGTTGTTCGCCGAGGCGCAGTCGATCGCGTTGCCGCAGCCGTGGCACTTGTGCGGGCAAAGCACCGGCGGGGCGATTGTGGTTGATCACCTGCTCAACCATGGCGAAAACAGCCCGGCGCAAGGCCAGGTGATTTTGCTGGCGCCGCTGGTGCGTCCAAGGGCATGGGGCTGGTCGCAATTTAGTTATTACCTGCTCCGGCCTTTCGTTCGGGGTGTCACGCGACGCTTTAGCGAGAATTCCAATGACCCGGATTTCCTGCCGTTTCTCCAGGCCGATCCGTTGCAGCCACGGCGCTTGCCGACCAAATGGGTGGGCGCGCTGTCACGCTGGATCATCCGCGTCGAGCACGCGAAAAAAAGTCCGCGACGGCCGCTGATCATTCAGGGACAGGCGGACATGACGGTGGACTGGCAGCACAATTTGCAGGTGATGAAGTGGAAGTTCGACCGGCCGCAGATCCTGTTGCTGGCCGAGGCGCGGCATCATCTGGCGAATGAAACGGCGGAGATGCGGGAAGAGTATTTCGAGTTTCTGAGCAAGCGCATCAGGGGCCGGAATCTCTAGCGCCTGTTAGGGCCCCTTCGCGAGCAGGCTCGCTCCCACAGGGGGGCGGGATGCTCACAAATTTTGTGTCCGCTGAAGATCCAATGTGGGAGTGTGCTTGCTCGCGAAGGCGGTTTGTCAGGCAACAAGGATCATTGCCCGACCGCCAACCCTGCGCGGATCGCCGCCAGTGCCGCCTGGTAATAAGCCTTGCCCTCAGTCGATTCGGCAAATGTCGCAAACTCTTCCAGCTCTTCATCCGACAAGTCGCGATACACGTAGAGCAGCGTGTTGTTGATGTCCGCGCCAATCTGATCCATCAAACGCTGGCGCTGACCATTGAGCATGCCCTGCGCCTGACCGCCACCGAGCAATCCCGGGATCATCGAACTCAAACTGTCCGCCGCCACGCCGGCAATCGCCAGGCTCACTTCTGCGCCGGCCTCACGCGCCGGCAAGGCCTGAGCGAGGTGGCCAATGATCAGCAGACGGCTGTCGCTGGCCTGCATCTTCGGCAAGCCCTTGGCATTTTTCGCCAGTTGATCGCGACGGGTGGCGAGCAATTCAGCCGCGACAATTTTCTTGCCCAGCGGTGATTGAAAGAAAGTCAGGGCCGGTTTTGGATCAGCGAGCGTCTGCCGCAGTTGCGCCTCGGCGCGTTGATCCACAGCTTGCGGGGCGAAGCGCTGGTTGCTGTTGTTCACCAGTGCCTGAAACACGGCGGGCGGCAGGCTGTTCTGGTAGCGCTGCTGCGCGGCGGTCAGGGCGTCATTGAAATGCGCACGTTGATCTGGCCAGCCGGCGACCTTGTACAACTGATCGTGGCCGTCCGCCCAAGCGGGCAAAACGCAGAACATCAACAGTGAAAAAAGCAAACGGCGCATAGGGACTCCTGTCAGCAGCGGACTATTCTCCGTGCGGTGCCGGTACTTGTCGAGAATTCGTAGCAAGCCGCCGCGTGGCTCTGTCGGATTTCTTGCCGCCGACATACTATGCGCGCCATGCAAATATCCTCTGAACACCCACTGCTGTTACGCATCGTCGACGACCTGGCGGAACACGGCTGGTCGCAGCAGAACATATTCCTGCCCGCCGGTTTGACCCGCGAGCTGGCGGCCGAGTGCCGTAAACGTGAGGCCGAGGGTGAGCTGGCGCCGGCGGCTGTCGGTCGCGGGCCGTTTTCAGAGATCCGCGAAGGGATTCGGGGCGACCACATTCAGTGGATCGACCCCGGCCAGGCCGAGGCCAGCGACCGTTATCTGAACTTGATGGAAAGCCTGCGTGAGGCGCTTAACCGTGGCCTGTTTCTCGGGCTTGAGGATTTTGAATGCCATTTCGCGCTGTATCCGCCGGGCGCGTTCTATCGCAGGCATGTCGACCGTTTTCGCGACGATGACAAACGCATGGTGTCAGTGGTGGTCTACCTCAATGATGCCTGGTTGCCGGAGGATGGCGGTCAATTGCGAATGTACCTGAGCGATGAGCGCGTGCACGACGTGCAGCCTACCGGCGGTTGCTTGGTGGTGTTCCTTTCCGGTGAAGTGCCTCATGAAGTGCTGCCGGCGAACCGCGAGCGCCTGTCGCTGACCGGCTGGTTCCGCCGCCGTGGCAACGAGCCGTTCTGAGATGGAAAAGATTCTGGTCAGCCGCTGCCTGTTGGGCCATCGCGTGCGTTACGACGGTGGCGCGAGCGGGCCGTTCGATCTGCTCGAACAGTGGATCGCTGAAGGGCGGGTGGTGCCGCTGTGTCCGGAGGTCGCTGGCGGATTGCCGACGCCACGGGCGGCGGCGGAGATTCCGGGCGGGCAGGGTGGTGAAGTGCTGGATGGCATTGCCTCGGTCATGACCACCGAAGGCGAGGATGTCAGTGCGCAGTTTCTGGATGGCGCGTGGCAGGCGCTGGCGTTAGTTCAGAAGCATGGCATTCGGGTGGCGGTGCTCAAGGCCAATAGTCCTTCTTGCGGGAATTTGCTGACTTACGACGGGACGTTCAGTGGCGTGAAGGTCAATGGCGAAGGCGTGACGGCAGCATTGCTCAAGCGTCATGGTGTGCAGGTCTTCAGTGAAGTTGAACTGCCGCTAGCGGCGGTGGCTCTGGCTGCTTTGGATTGATCCTAAATCGTTGCCCTCACCCCAGCCCTCTCCCCGAGGGAGAGGGGGCCGACCGAAGTGTCTGGCGTTATTCATCGACCTGAAAGACCTTATCGACTATGGATTCGACACAGCCATGACTGATCGATTATGGCTTCGACAAAGCCATGACCAGTCGATTTCGGATTCGGTATAGCAATCCCAGGTCGGCGTACCTCTAAAGCATCCCCCAATCAGTCCCCTCTCTTTCTGGGAGAGGGCCAGGGTGAGGGGCTTTAAGGTTTCAACCACTTCTCAGTCAGCGCTGCCAAACGTCCATCCGCCTTGATCCGCTCCATCGCGCTCGCAAGGCTGGCCTGAAACGCCGGATTACCCTTCTGGAACGGAATCGCCAAATCCACCGGCGCTGCCGCTTTCGGCTTCTCTTCCGTAAGCGCCTGCACCAGCACCATCGGCCGTGGCTGCTCATCCTTCTTCGCCAGCAGCTGCGAATCGACCTTGCCGTACGGCTCGCTGAAGTCGAAACGATCCTTGAGTTCGGGTGTCAGTGCTATGTGGTTGAGCGCAACGTCGTACTTGCCGCTTTCAACGCCCTGGAGCAGGTCGGCTTCGTCAGTGACGATGAAGTCGGCGCGCACATCCAGCTCGTTGGCCAGCAGTTGCCCAAGCTCGACCTCGAACCCCGTGAGTGTGTCGCCATCCTTGAAATTGAAGGGCGGTGTATTAGCCTCAAGGGCAATGCGCAGCTCGCCACGGTCATTGACGTCATCAATCAGTTCGGCGTGAGCCAAAGGGCTCAGAAGGGGTAGCAGGCAGATCAGGCCAGGCAGAAAGCGCATGGTCACTCCTTTGAAATCATTATCGCGACGCTCTGAGTGAGGCTCGCTTTGCTATGGTTGTCGAGTGCCTTCGACAACGAATGGTCATGAAGTTGTCATGACCCTGCGGATTTTACGGAAAAACTGGAGAAGAAAATGAAAAGCTTTATGTCACGTGCAGCGCTGGCGGGTGTGCTGATGGGTGTTTCGGTGCTGGCCAGTGCGGCGACACCGGCCCCCAAAGGTGCCGAAGTGTTCATCGTTTCTCCCGAAGACGGGGCCACGGTTTCGCAGACCTTCACCGTCAAATTCGGTACCAAGGACGTCGCGCTGGCACCGGCCGGTGACGTCACCAAGAACACCGGTCACCATCACCTGCTGATCGACGTCGACAAGCTGCCGGCCGCTGGCGCACCGATTCCGAATGACGCCAACCACATGCACTTCGGTAAAGCGCAGACTCAGGCCGACGTCAAGTTGGCGCCGGGCAAGCACACTCTGCAGCTTGAACTGGGCGACAGCGGCCACATGCCGTTCGATCCACCCATCGTCTCGAAGAAAATCACCGTCAACGTCGAATAACGTTTCGGCGTGAATGAAAAAGGGAGCCCGAAGGCTCCCTTTTTTTGTCGCTCAACGCTTGATCAGAACAACACGCGGCTACGGATAGTGCCGTTGATGTGCTGCAGCTTCTCTTGCGCCAGATCCGAGTACTCGGCGTCGACGTCGATCACCACGTAGCCAACCTTCTCGTTGGTCTGCAGGAACTGACCGGAGATGTTGATGCCGTTTTCGGCGAAGACCTTGTTGATCTCGCTCATCACACCCGGGATGTTCTCGTGGATGTGCAGCAGGCGGTGCTTGCCGGGGTGAGCCGGCAGGGCCACTTCCGGGAAGTTCACCGACGAAACGGAGGTACCGTTGTCGCTGTACTTGACCAGTTTCTCTGCCACTTCCAGACCGATGTTGGCTTGTGCTTCGGCGGTCGAGCCACCGATGTGCGGGGTCAGGATCACGTTGTCGAGGCCACGCAGCGGGCTTTCGAACTCTTCGTCGTTGGAACGAGGCTCCACCGGGAATACGTCGATGGCCGCGCCGATCAGGTGCTTGTCCTTGATCGCGTCCGCCAGGGCGTCCAGTTCGACCACGGTGCCGCGCGCGGCGTTGATCAGGATGCCGCCCTTCTTGATGGCGCGGATTTCCTTCTCGCCGATCATCCACTGGGTCGCAGCGGTTTCCGGAACGTGCAGGGTGACGATGTCGGACATGCCCAGCAGCTCGGTCAGGCTACCGATCTGGGTCGCGTTGCCCAGTGGCAGCTTGGTCACGGTGTCATAGAAGTACACCTGCATGCCCAGACCTTCAGCCAGAACCGACAACTGCGTACCGATCGAGCCGTAGCCGACGATGCCGAGTTTCTTGCCACGGATCTCGAAGGAGTTGGCTGCGGATTTGATCCAGCCGCCACGGTGGCAGGAAGCGTTTTTCTCAGGGATGCCGCGCAGCAGCAGGATCGCTTCGGCCAGCACCAGCTCGGCGACGGAGCGAGTGTTGGAGTACGGCGCGTTGAACACGGCGATACCGCGCTCGCGGGCAGCACTCAGGTCAACCTGGTTGGTGCCGATGCAGAAACAGCCGACCGCGACCAGCTTCTTCGCATGATCGAAGATCTCTTCGGTCAGTTGGGTGCGCGAACGAATGCCGATGAAGTGAGCGTCAGCGATCTTTTCCTTGAGCTGGGCTTCCGGCAAGGAACCTGTCAGGTATTCGATGCTGGTGTAGCCCGCCGCCTTGAGGACGTCGACAGCCGATTGGTGGACGCCTTCGAGAAGAAGGAACTTGATCTTGCTCTTATCGAGAGAAGTCTTGCTCATCTGCGTAAACCTGTATCCCGGAGAAAAATGGCAGGGAGGGGAGCAGCCTGGAGCTGACCCAAACGGCAGGAAAGCCGTTACCGCAGAACTGGCCTTGGGCACTGGCCTGCGGGGTCGGTATGCTAGCATAGCCTCCCCGCTAAACACTCATTCCTGCGACGTGAAGCGTTCTCAGGATGACCATGAATTGTTCGAGAGTTCTGTCGATGACCAATCCTGCCCTGATTGATGAACTGAAGACCCTGGTCGAGCCTGGCAAGGTCCTGACCGACGCCGACTCCCTGAATGCGTACGGCAAGGATTGGACCAAGCACTTCGCCCCGGCGCCAAGCGCCATCGTGTTTCCCAAGACCATCGAGCAAGTGCAGGCCGTGGTGCGTTGGGCCAACACCCACAAGATTGCGCTGGTGCCGTCGGGCGGGCGCACCGGGCTTTCCGCCGCTGCGGTGGCGGCCAACGGCGAAGTGGTCGTCTCCTTCGATTACATGAATCAGATTCTCGACGTTAACCTCACCGACCGCACCGCCGTTTGTCAGCCGGGCGTGGTCACCGAGCATTTGCAGAACGTTGCCGAAGAAAAAGGCTTGTACTACCCGGTCGACTTCGCCTCGGCAGGTTCCAGTCAGATTGGCGGCAATATCGGCACCAATGCCGGCGGAATCAAGGTGATTCGCTACGGCATGACCCGCAACTGGGTGGCCGGCATGAAAGTCGTCACCGGCAAGGGTGATGTGCTGGAACTGAACAAAGACCTGATCAAGAACGCCACCGGTTACGACCTGCGTCAGCTGTTCATTGGCGCTGAAGGCACGCTCGGTTTCGTCGTCGAAGCGACCATGCGCCTCGATCGTGCGCCGAAAAACCTCACCGCGATGGTTCTCGGCACCGCCGATTTCGACTCGATCATGCCGGTGCTGCACGCCTTCCAGGGCAAGCTCGACCTGACCGCGTTCGAATTCTTCTCCGATAAGGCTCTGGCCAAGGTCATGGGCCGTGGCGACGTACCGGCGCCATTCGAAACCGACTGCCCGTTCTATGCGTTGCTGGAGTTTGAAGCGACTACTGAAGAAGTGGCCAACAGCGCACTGGAAACCTTCGAGCACTGCGTCGAACAGGGCTGGGTGCTCGACGGCGTGATGAGCCAGAGTGAAACCCAGCTGCAGAACCTGTGGAAGCTGCGCGAGTACATCTCCGAAACCATCTCGCACTGGACGCCGTACAAGAACGACATCTCGGTCACCGTGTCGAAAGTGCCAGCGTTCCTGAAGGAAATCGACGCGATCGTCGGCGAACACTATCCGGACTTCGAAATCGTCTGGTTCGGCCACATCGGCGACGGCAACCTGCACTTGAACATTCTCAAGCCGGATAACCTGAGCAAGGACGAGTTCTTCGCCAAATGCGCGACCGTCAACAAGTGGGTGTTTGAAACCGTCGAGAAGTACAACGGTTCGATCTCCGCCGAGCACGGCGTGGGCATGACCAAACGCGATTACTTGACCTACAGCCGCTCGCCGGTCGAGATCGAGTACATGAAAGCGGTGAAAGCGGTGTTCGACCCGAACGGCATCATGAACCCGGGCAAGATTTTTGCGGTTTGATCGACAATCTTTGATGAATCAATGAAGGCAGGAGTCGGTAAATGAGCTATCAGCACCAGTACGTCGACGGCACGCGCATCCACTTCCCGATCGGGAAAGTCGTGTGCATTGGCCGCAATTACGCCGAACACGCCAAGGAACTGGACAATCCGGTGCCTACCGAGCCGTTGCTGTTCATCAAACCGGGCAGTTGCGTGGTGCCGCTGGAAGGCGGTTTCAGCATTCCGACCGAGCGCGGTTCAGTGCACTACGAAGCGGAAATCGCCGTGTTGATCGGCAAGCCTTTGTCGACCAAGCCGAGCCGTGAAGAAGTGCTCGACGCCATCTCTGGTTTTGCCCCGGCACTGGATCTGACCCTGCGCGACAAGCAGGCCGAGCTGAAAGCCAAGGGCCTGCCGTGGGAAATCGCCAAGTCGTTTGACGGCGCAGCGGTGATCGCCCCGTTCGTGGTTGGCAGCACCTTCGCTGACCTGACCGACATCGGCATTCGCCTGACCATCAACGGCGAAGTGCGCCAGGACGGCAACAGCAGCGCGATGCTCAACCCGATCGTGCCGATGATCCAGCACATGGCCGGCTGCTTCTCGCTGCAGGCCGGTGACGTGATCCTCACCGGCACGCCAGTGGGCGTTGGCCCGCTGAACGTTGGCGATGACATCGTTCTCGAACTGGTTGGCGCGAGCAGCTTCAACAGCAGCGTGCGCTAACCGCCACACTGCAAATCCCCTGTGGGAGCGAGCTTGCTCGCGAAAGCATTTTGTCAGTCAACAAAGATGTCGACTGACACTCTGCCTTCGCGAGCAAGCTCGCTCCCACATTGTTTTGTGCTGCCCTGAAGATCGCTGGCAACACACGGCAATCCCGCCATTTGCCGTTTTTTTCACATCCTGTACGGATAATTCCTCTCATTCTGGCGTCTGAGCCGGCCTCTTTGTGCTATTACCCATAGCCTGAATTTTCGGAACGCGTCCCTCGATGTCATCTCAAACTCAGCTCAAACCCACCCGCCGTTCACGTTTCGCCCTGCGCTGGTATGTCTGGCTGTTGCTGGTGCTTGCCGCCGCTTATGCCGTGGCGTTTGCCATGCATTGGGATGATCGCGGTGTGCTTTGGCTGCAGGAGCGCTTTGAAAGCCAGGCCGAGCAGAAGGAAAGCATCTGGCTGCCGGACTATCGGGTGGTCATCGATGCCAAACCGCTGAAGGGTATGGAGAAGGACGAGGCTTCGGATCTGGCTTACAACCCGCAGACCAAAACGCTGTTCTCGGTGATGGGCAAGAACCCGTTTCTCGCTGAACTGACGTTACAGGGCGATGTACTGCGCAAAATGCCGCTGGTGGGCTGGAGCAATCCGGAAGGCCTGACGATGATGGAAAACGGCTTGATGGCCATCGTCGACGAGCGTCAGCACATGCTGTCGATCGTCAAAGTCGATGCCGATACTCGCGAGCTGAATATCGCCGACTTCCCGAAATACGACCTCGGCCCGTCGAAAGACCAGAACAAAGCCTTCGAAGCCATTACCTGGGATTCCCACAACCAGCAATTGCTGCTCGGTGAGGAGCGGCCACCGGCGCTGTTCACCTGGAAGAGCGACGGCAGCCAGACCCTCAAGGGCGACAAGCAGAAACTTGCCAGTGATGAACTGGATATTCGCAACCTCTCGGCCTTGGCGATTGACCCGCGCACTCAGCACACACTGGTGCTGTCCGCCGACTCGCATCTGCTGCTGGAACTGGACGAGAAGGGCGAACAGGTCAGCTTCATGACCCTGCTTGGCGGCTTCAATGGCCTGAAAAACACCATTCCCCGCGCCGAAGGCGTGACCATGGACGAGGTAGGTACGCTGTACATGGTCAGCGAGCCCAACCTGTTCTATCGCTTCGAAAAACAGAAATAGCAGCCTTCGGCAGCTCCTACAGGGGTTGGCTTGTGGTTTGAGGCAAGTGGCCATTAAGCTTCAGTTCAGACGGGCGTGATATTTCATCCGCCTGTTTTGATCCCGAGCCATCCACATGCGTCGACTTGCCCGCCCCAAGCCTCTGATTATCTTCCTGTCGGTGATTGCCCTGATCGCGTTGATTGCGATCGGTCAATACATGCGCCTGTTCGAGCGCGCCTGGTTTAACTTGCACACCCTGTGGCAACCGCAGAGTAGCGAGTCGATTGGGCTGGATCAGTATCGCGTGGAGATTGAGGCGCGGGTGATTGACGGGCTGGACGACGATGTTTCGGCGCTGACCTTCGATCCGGTGCGCAAAAGCCTGTTCACCGTGACCAACAAGAATTCCGAGCTGGTCGAACTGTCGCTTGAAGGCAAGATCCTGCGGCGCATTGCCCTGATTGGTTTTGGCGATCCCGAAGCCGTCGAGTACATCAGCGCCGACACCTACGTGATCACTGATGAGCGTCAGCAGCGACTGATCAAGATTCACTTGGAGGCAGGCACCACATTCCTCGACGCGGCGGACGCCGAGCAGATGACCCTCGGCGTGCATATGGCCAGCAACAAAGGTTTTGAAGGACTGGCGTATGACTCGGTGGGCAAGCGTCTGTTTGTCGCGAAAGAGCGTAATCCGATGCTCATCTACGAAGTGCACGGTTTTCCGCACTTCAATCCGGAAAAGTCCTACGCGGTGCATGTGATCAACGACCCCAAGCGTGACGCTGGGATGTTTGTGCGCGATCTGTCGAGTTTGCAATACGACGAGCGCAGCGGGCATTTGCTGGCGCTGTCGGATGAGTCGCGGTTGATTCTGGAGCTGGATGTCGGCGGACGGCCGTTGAGCACCATGTCCATCAGTGGCGGCCGGCAGGGTTTGAAGAAAACCGTGCCGCAGGCGGAAGGCATTGCGATGGATGATGACGGGACGTTGTATCTGGTGAGCGAGCCGAACCTGTTTTACGTCTTCAAAAAACCAACCCCGAACTAACCAACACCACAAAACACTGTGGGAGCGAGCCTGCTCGCGAAGGCGTCGTGTCAGCCAATGAAAATGTTGGCTGAACTGGCGCATTCGCGAGCAAGCTCGCTCCCACAGGTTTATTCGTCTGCCCATTAATTTCGGGCAGTCTGGGCTTACTCAGCCTTCAGGGTTTTCACACCTTCACTGGTGCCCAGCAACAGCAAGTCCGCCGGACGCGCCGCGAACAAACCGTTGGTGACCACGCCGACGATCGCATTGATCTGCGCTTCCAGCTCCACCGGGTTGGTGATCTGCAGGTTGAACACATCCAGAATGATGTTGCCGTTATCGGTCAAAACGCCTTCGCGGTACACCGGGTCGCCGCCCAGTTTCACCAGTTGGCGGGCGACGTGGCTGCGGGCCATCGGGATCACTTCGACCGGCAGCGGGAACTCGCCCAGCACCGGCACCAGTTTGCTGGCGTCGGCGATGCAGATGAAGGTCTTGGCCACGGCGGCAACGATCTTCTCGCGGGTCAGCGCTGCGCCGCCGCCCTTGATCAGGTTCAGGTGCGCGTCGCTTTCATCGGCGCCGTCGACGTAGAACTCCAGGTCGCTGACGGTGTTCAGCTCATACACCGGAATCCCGTGGCCCTTGAGGCGCGCGGCGGTAGCTTCGGAACTGGCCACCGCGCCATCGAAGGCGCCCTTGTGCTGGGCCAGGGCGTCGATGAAGCAGTTGGCGGTGGAGCCGGTGCCGACCCCGACGATGCTCTTGTCGTCGAGTTTCGGAAGGATGAAGTCGACGGCGGCCTGAGCCACTGCCTGTTTGAGTTGATCCTGGGTCATGCGGGCTCCGGAAGCGGGCAAGGTGAGAACGGAAAGGCCGGCATTATAGCCGCAAGCGAGGCTAAAACCTCTGGATTCGTGTGGTCGTCCGGGCAAAAGCCGGGTTAGACTCCTTGGCCCTGCCCAACCCGCTCAGTGATGCTTTCCGATGCTCGAACAGTACGTCAAAAAGATCCTCACCTCGCGCGTTTATGACGTTGCCGTAGAAACCCCGTTGCAGAACGCTCGCCAGCTCTCCGAGCGGCTGGGCAATGACATCTGGCTCAAGCGTGAAGACTTGCAGCCGGTGTTCTCGTTCAAGATTCGCGGCGCCTACAACAAACTCACCCAGCTTACTGACGAAGAGCGTGCCCGTGGCGTGGTCACTGCGTCGGCGGGCAACCATGCGCAAGGTCTGGCCCTGGCGGCGAAAGTGCTTGGCGTCAAAGCCACCATCGTCATGCCCAAGACCACCCCCGAGATCAAAGTCGAAGGCGTGCGCTCGCGTGGCGGCAAAGTAGTGCTGCACGGTGACTCGTTCCCGGAAGCTCTGGCGTACTCGCTGAAACTGGTCGATGAAAAAGGCTACGTCTACATTCACCCGTACGATGATCCGCACACCATTGCCGGGCAGGGCACTGTGGCGATGGAAATTCTGCGCCAGCACCCGCAGCCACTGGACGCGATTTTCGTTCCGGTCGGCGGCGGCGGCCTGATCGCCGGCATCGCTGCCTACGTGAAATACCTGCGTCCGGACATCAAAGTCATCGGCGTCGAGCCGGACGACTCCAACTGCCTGCAAGCGGCAATGGCCGCCGGTGAGCGCGTGGTGTTGCCGACCGTGGGCATCTTCGCCGACGGCGTGGCGGTGGCGCAGATTGGCCAGCACACCTTCGACATCTGCAAGGACTACGTCGATGAAGTGATCACCGTCAGCACTGACGAGATCTGTGCGGCTATCAAGGATATCTACGACGATACCCGCTCGATCACCGAACCTGCCGGCGCATTGGGCGTGGCCGGGATCAAGAAGTACGTCGAGTTGCGCGGCGTCAGCGGCCAGACCTTTGTGGCCATCGACTCCGGCGCCAACGTCAACTTCGATCGCCTGCGCCACGTCGCCGAACGCGCCGAGCTGGGTGAAGGCCGCGAAGCGATAATCGCTGTGACCATCCCCGAGAAGGCCGGCAGCTTCAAGGCGTTCTGCGAAGCGATCGGCAAGCGCCAGATCACCGAATTCAACTACCGCTACAACACCGGCAGCGAAGCGCACATTTTCGTTGGCGTGCAGACCCATCCGGAAAACGATCCGCGCAGTGCATTGCTGGCGAGCCTGACCGAGCAGGGTTTCCCGGTACTCGACCTGACCGACAACGAACTGGCCAAACTGCACATCCGCCACATGGTCGGCGGCCACGCGGCGCACGTGATTGATGAAGTGGTGTTCCGCTTCGAGTTCCCGGAGCGTCCGGGCGCGCTGTTCAATTTCCTCAACAAGCTCGGTGGGCGCTGGAACATCTCGATGTTCCACTACCGCAACCACGGCGCTGCCGATGGTCGCGTGGTCGCCGGTCTGCAAGTACCGCACGACGAACGTCATCTGGTGCCGGCGGCGCTTGAGGAAATCGGTTACCCGTACTGGGATGAAAGCGAAAACCCGGCCTATCAGCTGTTTCTTGGCTGAGCGGCTACGCTGATGGGCATGGCCCAAGGAAGAGAATTACATGGAAACCCTGACCACCCTGAAAGTCCTTCACGTCGCGGCGACCGTGGTCATACTCGCGAGCGGGCTGGGGCTTGCCGCCCTGACCTGGCGTAATCGCAGCGAAGGGCCGGCCAGCACGATGCAGCGTCCCTGGCTGTTTATCTGGTGTTTGATGCTGATCGGTATGCTGAGCATGCCTTTCACCGGCTGGTGGTTGGTGCACCTGATTGGCTGGCCATTGGGGCAGTTGTGGATTCTGGGGTCCAGCGTGATTTATGCCGTGGCCACGTTGAGTGCAGTGTGGCTGCTTGTTCGGCTGAATCGGCTGTGGACAACGGGGGTTGGCAACTGGAAATTCAATCTGGCCCTGGCGATTGTCAGCGGCGTCGGGTTTCTCGCCATTGCCGGGTTGATGGGGGCCAAGCCTGTTTAAGGCTTGAGACCGTGTCGACCCCATTCGCGAGCAGGCTCGCTCCCACAGGGGATTTGTGAACGACACAGATCCAATGTGGGAGCGAGCTTGCTCGCGAAGGCATAATCAGCCGCGCAGCGAAATCACCGGCCAGCCACGCTTCTCGGCTTCAGCACGCAGATTCGGATCCGGATCCACCGCGACCGGATTCGCCACCTGCTCCAGCAGCGGCAAGTCATTCATCGAATCGCTATAAAAATAGCTGTCATCCAGCGAATACCCGGTTTCCTCCAGCCAACGGTTCAGGCGCGTGACCTTGCCTTCGCGAAAGCAAGGAATGTCGGTGCTGCGCCCGCTGTAGCGGCCATCAACCATCTCGCATTCGGTGGCAATCAGGGTTTCAACGCCCAGACGCACAGCAATCGGCGCGGTGACGAAGCGGTTGGTCGCGGTGATGATCACCAGTTTGTCGCCGGCGTCCCGGTGTTTTTTCAGCAGTTCCAGCGCCTTCGGCAATACGATCGGCTCAATGCAGTCGCGCATGTAATCGTTGTGCCATTGCTCAAGCACGGCCATTTCGGTGCGGCCGAGGATCTCCAGGCAGAAGTTCAGGTACGCGGCGTTATCCAGTTTGCCTGCCAGGTAATCCTGATAAAACTCGTCGTTGCGCGCCTTGTACGCAATCGGGTCGAGGAAGCCGCGTTCACACAGATAGTCGCCCCAGGCGTGATCGCTGTCGCCGCCCAGAAGGGTGTTGTCCAAATCGAATAGAGCCAGGCGCATTGCAGTTACCCGCTGAAAAGTCAGTAAAAAGGCGACAAGAATACGGTCTTTTCACAAGAGTGCACATAAGGTAGGAAGCCTCGTTGCCGCCTTATCAACCTTTGTGGAACAATGCGGCGACATGCGTTTGCGAGGTTGTTGCCGTGATCGACCCCGATGGTTTCCGCCCCAATGTCGGGATCATTCTGACGAATGACGCCGGCCAGGTGCTATGGGCTCGCCGTATCAATCAAGATGCCTGGCAGTTTCCGCAAGGGGGAATCAACCCTGAAGAGACGCCGGAAGACGCCTTGTACCGCGAGCTGAACGAAGAAGTTGGCCTGGAACGTGAAGATGTTGAAATACTGGCCTGTACCCGGGGCTGGTTGCGCTATCGTTTGCCGCAACGTCTGGTGCGTACGCACAGCCAACCGCTGTGCATCGGCCAGAAACAGAAATGGTTTCTCCTGCGCCTGATCTCCAACGAGCAGCGGGTGCGGATGGATTTGACCGGTAAACCGGAGTTCGATGGCTGGCGCTGGGTCAGCTATTGGTATCCGTTGGGCCAGGTGGTGACATTCAAGCGCGAGGTGTATCGCCGCGCCCTCAAAGAGCTTGCCCCGCGCCTTTTAGCGCGCGACTGACGACGGAGTTCGACCCCGAGCCATGCTCAATACGCTGCGCAAGATCGTCCAGGAAGTTAACTCCGCCAAGGATCTCAAGGCGGCGTTGGGGATTATTGTGTTGCGCGTCAAAGAGGCCATGGGCAGCCAGGTCTGCTCGGTCTACCTGCTTGATCCCGAGACCAACCGCTTCGTCCTGATGGCCACCGAGGGCTTGAACAAGCGCTCGATCGGCAAGGTCAGCATGGCACCCAACGAAGGTCTGGTCGGTCTGGTCGGCACGCGTGAAGAACCCCTGAACCTCGAAAACGCTGCGGATCACCCGCGCTACCGCTACTTCGCCGAAACCGGTGAAGAGCGTTACGCCTCGTTCCTCGGTGCACCGATCATTCACCACCGCCGCGTCGTCGGCGTGTTGGTCATCCAGCAAAAAGAACGCCGCCAGTTCGACGAGGGTGAAGAAGCCTTCCTCGTGACCATGAGCGCCCAGCTTGCAGGCGTTATCGCCCATGCCGAGGCCACCGGTTCGATCCGTGGTCTGGGCCGTCAGGGCAAGGGTATTCAAGAAGCCAAGTTCGTCGGCGTGCCGGGCTCGCCGGGTGCGGCGGTCGGTACCGCGGTGGTCATGCTGCCGCCGGCCGATCTCGACGTGGTGCCCGACAAGACCATCACCGACATCGACGCTGAACTGGCGCTGTTCAAGACCGCCATCGAAGGCGTGCGCGCCGACATGCGCGCGTTGTCCGCCAAACTCGCGACCCAACTGCGCCCGGAAGAGCGCGCACTGTTCGACGTCTACCTGATGATGCTCGACGATGCCTCGCTGGGCAGCGAAATCACCACCGTGATCAAGACCGGCCAGTGGGCCCAGGGCGCGCTGCGTCAGGTGGTCACGGAACACGTCAACCGTTTCGAATTGATGGACGACGCCTACCTGCGTGAGCGTGCCTCGGACGTCAAAGACCTTGGTCGCCGTCTGCTCGCCTACTTGCAGGAAGAGCGCCAGCAGAACCTGGTCTACCCGGAAAAAACCATTCTGGTCAGCGAAGAACTGACGCCGGCGATGCTCGGCGAGGTTCCGGAAGGCACACTGGTCGGTCTGGTCTCGGTACTCGGCTCGGGTAACTCGCACGTCGCGATCCTCGCCCGAGCGATGGGCATTCCGACGGTGATGGGTCTGGTCGACCTGCCGTACGCCAAGGTCGACGGCATCGAAATGATCGTCGACGGCACTCGCGGTGAGGTTTACACCAACCCGAGCGAAGTGCTGCGCAAGCAGTTCGCCGAAGTCGTCGAAGAAGAGAAACAACTGGCGCTGGGCCTCGACACCCTGCGTGACCTGCCGTGCGTGACCCTCGATGGCCACCGCATGCCGCTGTGGGTCAACACCGGCCTGCTGGCCGATGTGGCGCGGGCGCAGAAGCGTGGCGCCGAAGGTGTCGGCCTGTACCGCACCGAAGTGCCGTTCATGATCAACCAGCGCTTCCCGAGCGAGAAGGAGCAACTGGCGATCTACCGCGAGCAGCTCGCCGCGTTCCACCCGCAACCGGTGACCATGCGCAGCCTCGACATCGGCGGTGACAAGTCGCTGTCGTACTTCCCGATCAAGGAAGACAACCCGTTCCTCGGCTGGCGCGGCATTCGCGTCACCCTCGACCACCCGGAAATCTTCCTGGTGCAGACCCGCGCGATGCTCAAGGCCAGCGAAGGCCTGAACAACCTGCGGATTCTGCTGCCGATGATCTCCGGCACCCACGAACTCGAAGAAGCCCTGCACCTGATCCACCGGGCCTGGGGCGAAGTGCGCGACGAAGGCACCGACGTGCCGATGCCGCCGATCGGCGTGATGATCGAGATCCCGGCAGCGGTGTACCAGACCAAGGAGCTGGCGCGGATGGTCGACTTCCTGTCCGTCGGTTCCAACGACTTGACCCAGTATTTGCTGGCGGTCGACCGTAACAACCCGCGTGTGGCCGATCTCTACGACTACCTGCATCCGGCGGTGCTGCAAGCCCTGCAGACCGTGGTGCGCGATGCCCATGCCGAAGGCAAACCGGTGAGTATCTGCGGCGAAATGGCCGGTGATCCGGCGGCGGCAGTGCTGTTGATGGCGATGGGCTTCGACAGCCTGTCGATGAACGCCACCAACTTGCCGAAAGTGAAGTGGATGCTGCGTCAGGTCAATCTGAGCAAGGCTCAGGAATTGCTGGCGGAGCTGATGACTATCGACAACCCGCAAGTTATCCACAGCTCGCTGCAATTGGCGCTGAAGAACCTTGGGTTGTCGAAGATGCATCCGCCGGCGGTGGTCAAGGCCCTCTGAATCAAAAGCCCCTCATCGGAACGCCGCCCGCCTAACCCTCTCCCAGAGGGAGAGGGGACTGATCCGGGGATGCTGCGGACTTACGCCGACCTGAAAGGGCTGTGCTGAATCCATAATCGAAGCGCCCCGACCTGATAGTGCTGTGCCGAATCCATAATCGACTCGGTCTTTCAGGTCGGTGTATGGCGCAAGACACCTCGATCGGCCCCCTCTCCCTCCGGGAGAGGGCTGGGGTGAGGGTCAGCTCTTAGACACAAACCTCAACTTCCCCAAGATGCCCGCCATACGGCCCAAAACTCCGCTCCACCATCCGCCGAGTCCCGTCCGCCTGAACGATCAACGCCGTACTCGCCCGCGTCCCATAACTCTGACTGGCAATAAACACACTCGACAACAAAGTCTCAGTCGCCAACCCCACCCCTGTATCCGGCAGCTCAGCCGACGGCGCAACCTGCGCATCACTCAACAACCCCAACAACCGCGCAGGCGTCGGATCATCCAGCACTGCACCTAACGCTGCCTTGGCCTTGAGCAACTTCGGCCACGGCGTATCCAGCCCGGCATTGGATAATCCGTAAACCCCCAATCCCAGCATTACTGGCTCCGACATCCGCGCATTGAAGTGCCACAGCTCATGACTATTACCGAGCAGCAGATTAAACCCGGCATATTCCGCCGCACGCCCGACCACTTCGCTCAAATAATCATCAATCGACGCATCGCCGGTCAGAAACCGCGCCACCAACTCACCCCGCGACTTACGCGCAGGCGCCTGCTGCGGATCGCGGATATTGGTCAGCGCGGCAAAGCGCCCGTTGGCGCCAATCCCCAGCCAACTCCCGCCGGCCTCAAGATCACGTCCGGCATGCACATGCGGCGCCTCTGGCCATGGCGCCAGTGGCAGGCTTGGCCGGGCGTAGAACTCGTCACGGTTGGCCGCGACGATCAGCGGCTGGGCATGGCCCGGGCGCCAGGCGAAAACAATCAGGCACATAAGGTGGTCCTTGTGTGTTTTTTGCTCACTCTACGCATCCGGCGTCCGTGCATCCATCGCCAGTGGAGCCAAAGGGTGTGCATCCGTTACCATGCCGCTCCGGTTTTGCGGATGCGGTCTGGGGAGACGGTCATGGAATTTCTGCTCTATCTGGCGCTGGGCGCCTGTGCGGGCGTGCTGGCCGGGCTGTTCGGGGTTGGCGGCGGGATCATCATCGTGCCGGTGCTGGTGTTCAGTTTCACCTTGCAGGGCTTCGATCAGTCGATCCTCACGCATCTGGCGGTCGGCACTTCGCTGGCGACGATCATCTTCACCTCGGTCAACGCCGTGCGTGAGCATCACCGTCGAGGCGCAGTGCGCTGGCCGATCTTCATGTCGATGGCCGTTGGCATCCTGCTCGGTGCAGGTTTCGGCGCGCTGACTGCGGAAGCGATTTCTGGCCCGCACCTGCAAAAGATCATCGGCGTTTTCGCCTTGATCATCTCGGTGCAACTGGCGCTGGACATCAAACCCAAGGCCAGCCGAACGGTGCCGGGTAAACTCGGTCTGACCGTGGCCGGCAGTGTGATCGGTTGGGCCTCGGCGATTTTTGGCGTGGGCGGCGGTTCGCTGACCGTGCCGTTCCTGACCTGGCGCAGCGTGCCGATGCAGCAAGCCGTGGCAACCTCATCGGCCTGCGGTCTGCCGATCGCCCTGGTCAGTGCATTAAGTTTCATGATTCTGGGGTGGCACGATCCGTTGTTGCCACCGCATAGTCTCGGTTTTGTTTATTTACCGGCGCTGCTGGGCATCGCCCTGACCAGCATGGTTTTCGCCCGCATCGGCGCGCGTTTGGCACATCGGTTGTCGCCGCGCTTGCTGAAACGGCTGTTCGCCGCTTTGCTGTTCAGCGTGGGTCTGAGCTTCTTGCTTTAACCACTTCGCAATCCTGGCTTAATCCTGTGGTGGCAGCGTCGCCCGGGAATTTTGGTTTCAACTCTAACGAGGAGTCGCAATGCTGCCTTACCCGCAGATCGACCCGGTGGCCCTGGCCATCGGTCCGCTGAAAATCCACTGGTACGGTCTCATGTACCTCGTCGGCATCGGCGGTGCGTGGCTGCTGGCGTCGCGCCGGCTCAACCGTTTCGACCCGACCTGGACCAAGGAGAAACTCTCCGACATGGTCTTCTGGATGTCGATGGGCGTGATCGTCGGCGGACGTCTGGGTTACGTGCTGTTCTACGATCTGAGTGCCTACCTGGCCAACCCGACGCTGATTTTCGAAGTGTGGAAGGGCGGCATGTCGTTCCACGGCGGGTTCATTGGCGTGATGCTCGCGGCCCTGTGGTTCGGCAAGCGTAACGGCAAGTCGTTCTTCCAGTTGATGGACTTCGTCGCACCAATGGTGCCGATCGGCCTGGGCGCCGGGCGTATCGGCAACTTCATCAACGCCGAGTTGTGGGGTAAGGCGACCGACGTGCCGTGGGCCATGGTCTTCCCGCCATTCAGCGATCCGGCGCAACTGCCGCGTCACCCGTCGCAGCTGTATCAGTTCGCGCTCGAGGGCGTGGCGCTGTTCCTGATCCTGTGGATTTTCTCGCGCAAGCCGCGTCCGACCATGGCCGTCTCGGGCATGTTCGCGCTGTTCTACGGCATCTTCCGGTTCATCGTCGAGTTCGTCCGCGTGCCGGATGCGCAACTGGGCTATCTGGCCTGGAACTGGCTGACCATGGGCCAAGTACTCTGCGTGCCGATGATCGTCGGCGGGCTGTTCCTGATCTGGCTGGCCTATCGTCGCGCACCGGCAGCACCGCTCGCGCCGACGGCTTAAACTACGAACCCCGGCGCGCGACGCCGGGGCTCAAAGGACACAGGTAACTCATGAAGCAATATCTCGAACTGGTCTCGCACGTCATTCAGAACGGCACCAAACAAGCCAACCGCACCGGTATCAACACCATCAGCTTCCCGGGTGCGATGCTGCGTTTCGATCTGCAGGAAGGTTTTCCGGCGATCACCACGCGCAAAATGGCCTTCAAATCGGCCATCGGCGAGATGTGCGGATTTTTGCGTGGCGTGAACAACGCCGCGGAATTCCGTGCGCTGGGCTGCAAGGTCTGGGACCAGAACGCCAACGAAAACGCGCAGTGGCTGGCCAACCCGTTCCGTCAGGGCGACGACGACCTCGGCGAAATCTACGGCGTGCAATGGCGCAAATGGCCGGCGTACAAGCAGATCCCGCTGAGCAACACCGCCGCCATCGAACAAACCCTGGCCAACGGCTACAAGCAGATCGCTCAAGGCGAAGAAGACGGCCAGGCCTACGTGGTGTTGTACAAAGCCATCGATCAGGTGCGTCAGTGCGTCGACACGATCATCAACGATCCGGGCAGCCGCCGCATCCTGTTCCACGGCTGGAACGTCGCTCAGCTCGATGAAATGGCCCTGCCGCCGTGCCATCTGCTGTACCAGTTCCACCCGAATGTCGAGACCAAGGAAATTTCCCTGACCCTCTACATCCGCTCCAACGACCTGGGTCTGGGCACGCCGTTCAACCTCACCGAAGGCGCCGCGCTGCTGAGCCTGATCGGTCGCCTGACCGGCTACACGCCGCGCTGGTTCACCTATTTCATCGGTGATGCGCACGTCTACGAGAACCACCTGGACATGCTCAACGAACAGCTCAAGCGCGAGCCGTTCGCCATGCCGAAGCTGAAAATTTCGGATCGTGTGCCGGAGTTTGCCAAGACCGGTGTTTATCAGCCAGAGTGGCTGGAGCTGGTCGAGCCGAGCGATTTCTCGCTGGAAGGCTACGAACACCACGCGCCAATGACCGCGCCGATGGCGGTTTAAGCCGTTGCATAAAACCCCTGTGGGAGCGAGCCTGCTCGCGAAGAGGGCGTGTCAGTCGTAGAGATGTCGACTGATACACCGCTTTCGCGAGCAGGCTCGCTCCCACATTTGGTTTTGCGTGAGTCTTAATGGCCGTGGCTGCGGCCTACGTGGGAATGCTCAACCTCCGTCGCGACTACCCCGCCACTCACTTCCAGGCGCTGCAAAATTCCGCACTGATCGGCCATCGGCCCTTCGCCACAACGTTGGCGCAGGTCGAGCAGTTGTGTCTGCAACGCCAACAAGCCATCAATCCGCGCCTTCACATGTTGGATGTGCTCGTCGATCAGCGTATTCACGCTTTCACACTGATCCTGCGGGCTATCACGCATGGCCAGCAGGCTGCGGATTTCTTCGAGGGTCATGTCGAGGGTGCGGCAGTTGCGGATGAAGGTCAGGCGTTCGGCGTGCGCCTGGGTGTAAACGCGGTAGTTGCCGTCGCTGCGAGCCGGTTCCGGCAGCAGGTTTTCGCGCTCGTAGTAGCGGATGGTTTCCACGGCGCAGTCGGTGAGTTTGGCCAGTTCTCCAATCTTCATGACGACAATCTCCAAAAGGGTGCTTGACCCTATAGTGGCTACAGGGTCTTTACTTGGCAACAGGCACCTTCATGGACGCGACCAATGAGCGATTCCCAGCACACCCACAAGCCCGGCGACGGACACGATCACAGTCATAAATTGCAGCCTGTGCATAAACATTCACAGGGTGGCGATGCTTGCTGCGGATCGAAAGTCGCTGCGCCGGCACCGGTTCATGCGCACGAAGATTCCTGCTGCTCGTCGAAAGCCGCCGCGCCTGCGCTGGTGCAACTGAGCGAAAAGACCAGCGCTGACGCGCGGCTGAGCAGTTTCCGCATCGAGGCGATGGACTGCCCGACCGAGCAGACGCTGATCCAGAACAAGCTCGGCAAACTCGCCGGCGTGCAGCAACTGGAATTCAACCTGATCAACCGCGTACTCGGCGTGACCCATAACTTGCCGGGCACCGAACCGATCACCGAAGCGATCAAATCCCTCGGTATGCACGCCGAGCCCCCGGAGGCGGGCGTCGAAGCACCGGCCCCGGCGCCAGTGAAAAAGCACTGGTGGCCCTTGGCGCTGTCCGGTGTCGGCGCCCTCGCTGCCGAAGTCATCCACTTCACCAACGCCGCGCCCACCTGGGTGGTGGCGATCATCGCGCTGGTGTCGATCCTCAGCGGTGGCCTGACCACCTATAAAAAGGGCTGGATCGCCCTGAAGAACCGCAACCTCAACATCAACGCGCTAATGAGCATCGCCGTCACCGGTGCCATCCTCATCGGCCAGTGGCCGGAAGCGGCGATGGTGATGTTCCTGTTCACCGTCGCCGAGTTGATCGAAGCGCGCTCGCTGGACCGTGCGCGCAACGCGATCAGTGGTCTGATGCAGATGACGCCGGAGCAAGCCACGGTGTTGCAGGCTGACGGTTCGTGGATTGAGCAGAACGTGAAAAGTGTCGAGCTCGGCGCCCGCGTGCGAGTGAAACCCGGCGAGCGCATCGCGCTGGACGGTGAAGTGGTCAGCGGCAGTTCGACCATCGACCAGGCGCCGATCACCGGTGAGAGCCTGCCAGTGGAGAAAACTGTCGGCGACAAAGTTTTCGCCGGCACCATCAACCAGGCCGGTTCGCTGGAATACGCGGTGACCGCAGCGGCGAACAACTCGACTCTTGCGCGGATCATCCACGCCGTCGAGCAGGCCCAAGGCGCGCGTGCGCCGACCCAGCGCTTCGTCGATCAGTTCTCGAAAATCTACACGCCCGTGGTGTTCGTATTTGCCTTGGCCGTGGCGATCATTCCGCCGCTGTTCATGGGCGCTGTGTGGTTTGACTGGATCTACCGTGCGCTGGTGTTGCTGGTTGTCGCGTGCCCATGTGCATTGGTGATTTCGACCCCGGTGACCATCGTCAGCGGCCTTGCGGCAGCGGCGCGCAAAGGCATTCTGGTCAAGGGCGGCGTGTATCTGGAGGGCGGTTTCAAACTGGATTATCTGGCGCTGGATAAAACCGGGACGATCACCCACGGCAAACCGGTGCAGACCGATTACCTGTCGCTCGATCCAACCGCCGATGCCACCGCACCGGCAATTGCCGCTGCCTTGGCCGGTCGCTCCGATCACCCGGTGTCGCTGGCCATCGCCAACGCTGCTGTGGATAAAAACTTCGCCGCGCTGATTGTGGATAACTTCGAAGCGCTGGGCGGGCGGGGCGTCAAAGGCGACATCAACGGCCAGACCTACCACTTGGGCAACCATCGTCTGGTCGAAGAACTCGGCCTGTGCTCGCCGGCGCTGGAAGAAAAGCTCTTCGCGCTGGAGAAACAGGGCAAATCCGTGGTGTTACTGCTCGACAGCTCCGGCCCGTTGGCACTGTTCGCTGTGGCCGACACCGTCAAGGAAACCAGCCGCGAAGCGATCCGCCAATTGCATGAACTCGGGGTGAAAACCCTGATGCTCACCGGCGACAACGTCCACACCGCCCAAGCGATTGCCGCACAGGTCGGGATCGACGAAGCGCGTGGCGACTTGCTGCCGACCGACAAGCTGCAAGCCATCGAAGAGCTTTATGCACAGGGCCGCCGAGTCGGCATGGTCGGCGACGGCATCAACGACGCGCCGGCACTGGCCCGCGCCGAGATTGGTTTTGCCATGGCCGCGGCCGGTACCGACACCGCGATTGAAACCGCCGATGTCGCCCTGATGGACGACGATCTGCGCAAGATTCCGGCATTCATCAGCCTGTCGCGCAATACCGCAAGCATCCTGAAACAGAACATTGCGTTGGCACTGGTGATCAAGGCTATCTTTCTTGGGGTAACCTTCGCCGGGCTCGCCACCATGTGGATGGCGGTGTTCGCCGACATGGGCGTGAGCCTGTTGGTGGTGTTCAACGGTTTGCGCCTGCTGCGCAAATAGATGAGGAAAGGTTGTGCTGAGTGCCGAGCTGAAAGCGTTTTACATGGTCGCCCGCCTGGGCAGCATCACGCTGGCGGCGAAAAAACTCGGCCTCAGCCAACCGACCGTGACCACGCAGATCCGCAATCTGGAAAGCCAGTATTCGGTGGAGCTGTTCTACCGTGGCGGCCGGCGTCTGAGCGTCAGCGACGAAGGTGCGCGGTTGCTGCCGATGGTCAAGACGCTGTTGCAGCAGGAGGCCGACATCGAGTTTTTTCTGCGCAACAGCGGTCAGGTGCAGGGTACTTTGCGCATTGCCGCGACGGCGCCGTATTACATCCTCGATCTGGTGAAGACCTTTCGCGAGCGCTTGCCGCAGGTGGAAGTGTCGGTGGAAATCGGTAACTCGCAGCAGGTGCTCGAAGCGCTGGAGGATTACCGAGTGGACGTCGCCGCTTCGTCACAGTTGCTCGACGATGCGCGATTGATTCGCCGGGTGCTCGGCACTGATCCACTGGTACTGGCGGTGCATCGCAACCATCCGCTGGCGGCCCATGATCATGTGACATTGAGCGCACTGGCCGGGCATACCTTGTTGATGCGCGAAACCGGGTCAACGACGCGGCGGCTGACTGAAGAGTTGCTGGCCAGCGCCGGGGTGAGTTTCGGTCCGTTGCTGGAGATTGGCAGCCGTGAGTCGATCCGTGAGGCGGTATTGCGCAATATCGGCATCAGCATCATTGCCCGGCAGGAAGTGCCGCATGACCCGCAGTTGCGCGTGTTGACGATCGAGAATGCGCCGCAGATTCCGGAGTATCTGTATTGCCTGAAAGAGCGCAAAGGCGCGCGGTTGCCGGCGGCGTTCCTCGGGTTGGCGCAGGAAATGTCCCCCGCGTAATGATCGTTCCCACGCTCCGCGTGGGAATGCAGCCCGGGACGCTCTGCGTCCCAACAGCCGAACGCGGAGCGTCCGATGAGGCATTCCCACGCAGAGCGTGGGAACGATCTCTGGTGAACCAAAATCCCCGAATACCACTATCACCAGTTTTTGCCTCACTGCCACATGACGGACGCATTACAACTCTAGGATTGGCCCCATCTGCTTGATGAGGTCTGTCCATGAATCCTGCCATCGCAACTGCCCTGACCAACCCCGGTGCGCCGATGAAAGTGCGCGGCGTACAGAAACGCTTCGGCGCGTTCACTGCGCTGGATAACGTCTCCCTCGACGTCGCCGCCGGTGAACTGGTCTGCCTGCTCGGCCCGTCGGGCTGCGGCAAGACCACGTTGCTGCGCTGCATCGCCGGTCTGGAGAAGCAGGACAGTGGCGAGCTGTACCTTGGCGACCGCGATGTCTCGCACCTCGCCCCGCAGGCCCGCGACTACGGGATTCTGTTCCAGTCCTACGCGCTGTTCCCCAATCTGACGGTCGAAGCGAACATTGCCTACGGCCTCGCTGGCGGCGGTCGTGATGAAGTACGCCGTCGCGTCGGGCAGATGCTGGAACTGGTCGGCCTCACCGGCAGCGAGAAAAAGTACCCCGGCCAATTGTCCGGCGGCCAGCAACAGCGCGTTGCTCTTGCTCGGGCCTTGGCACCAGCACCATCGCTGCTGTTGCTCGATGAACCGATGTCCGCCCTCGACGCC
Source organism: Pseudomonas sp. H1_D05 (assembly GCF_054682705.1). Taxonomy (NCBI): domain Bacteria; kingdom Pseudomonadati; phylum Pseudomonadota; class Gammaproteobacteria; order Pseudomonadales; family Pseudomonadaceae; genus Pseudomonas; species Pseudomonas sp. H1_D05. The sequence goes on along the minus strand of NZ_CP162825.1, from coordinate 1,481,322 downwards.
CGCGTCCGCGAGCATCTGTGCACCGAACTGCGCCAGCTGCAACGCAACCTCGGCATCACCACGCTGATGGTCACGCACAATCAGGACGAAGCCATGCTGATGGCCGACCGCATCGCCGTGATGAACAACGGCCGCGTCGAGCAATACGCCACCCCGCAGGAAGTCTACAACCGCCCGGCCACGCCCTTCGTGGCGGAGTTCGTTGGTCAGGGCAACTGGCTGCCGTTCCAGCGCAGCAGCGACACTCACGCGCAGGTCGGCGGAATGAACCTGCGCCTCAGCGACGGCAGCATCCAGCGCGCCTCGGGTCGGTTGTTCTGCCGCCCGGAAGCGATCAACGTCAATCCGCCAGTGCATGAAGAAAACCTGTTCCCGGCCAAAGTCCGCGAGATCACCTTCCTCGGCAACCGCTGCCGCATGAGCTTCGAACTCGATCAGTTGCCGGGCCACGCCTTGCTCGCCGAACTGGCGCCGGAAGCCATGCCGCGCCTCGGCGCCCAGCAAATCATGGTCGCCTTGCCGCCGCGCAGCCTGCAGGTGTTTGCCTGATGAACAGCAACCTCGCGCTGCCGCTACCGCACAAGCAGGTGCGACAGTCTTCGAAAGCCGAGATTGGCGACCGCATTTTTGTCGTCGGCGGCAAGCTTCTCTTGCTGCTGTTGCTTGGCGTCGCGGTGTTGCTGCCGTTGCTGGCGATCTTCTGGCGCGGCTTCAGCAGTGAAGCCGGGCAGGGCGGTGGCTGGCTCGCGGCCAAGGAGTTGGTGACCAGCGAGAATTTCCACTGGCTGCTCGGCAACAGCCTGAAGGTTTCCCTCAGCGTCGCGGCCATCGTCGTACCGCTGGCCTACCTGTTTGCCTACGCGCTGCAACGCACAATGATTCCGGCGAAGGGCATCTGGCGCGGAATTTCCCTGCTGCCGTTGATGGCGCCGTCGATGCTGCCAGGCATTGCACTGGTCTATCTGTTCGGCAACCAGGGCATGTTGCGCGGCCTGCTCTCGGACAACATCTACGGGTTCTGGGGAATTGTGCTGGGTGAGGTGATTTACACCTTCCCGCATGCATTGATGATTTTGCTCTCGGCGCTGTCGCTGGCCGATGCGCGTCTGTTTGATGCTGCGTCGAGCATGGGCGCCAGTCCCGCCAAGGCTTTCCGCAGCATCACCTGGCCGGCCACTCGCCAAGCGGTGTTTGCCGCGTTCTGTCTGGTGTTCACCCTGACCATCACCGATTTCGGTGTGCCGGTGGTGGTCGGTGGCGACTATCAAGTGCTGGCGCTGGAAGCCTACAAAGCCGTGGTCGGCCAACAGCAGTTCGGTCGCGGCGCGTTGATCGGCATGGTGCTGTTGCTGCCGGCGCTGTTCAGCTTCGGCGTCGATGCGTGGTTGCGTCGGCGACACGGCGATTCCATGAGCGGGCGTGCACAGGTGTTCAAACCGGCACCGTCGAAACTGCGCGATGGCTGCTATCTGGCGATTGTTGTGCTGATCAGCGCCGCGTTGATTCTGGTGTTCGGCATGGCGGTGTTTTCCTCGCTGGTGAAGTTCTGGCCGTACAACCTGTCGCTGTCACTCAATCATTACCAGTTCAACGAAACTGCTGGCGGTGGCTGGCTGGCCTACAGCAACAGTCTGAAGATGGCGTTGGGCACGGCGTTGATCGGCAGCGTGCTGATTTTCACCGGCGCTTACCTCATGGAGAAAACCCGCAGCCAACGCGGCCTCAATCTGGCCCTGCGCATGCTCAGTTTTGTGCCGATGGCGGTGCCGGGGCTGGTGCTCGGTCTGGGTTACGTCTTCTTCTTCAACCTCACGGGTAACCCGCTGCATGTGCTCTACGGGACGATGACGCTGCTGATCGTCTGCACGATTGCGCACTACCTGACCACGGCACAAATGACCGCGACCACCGCGCTGCGCCAACTCGATGCCGAGTTCGAAGCCGCCGCGCTGTCGCTCAAAGCGCCGCTGTACCGCCACTACCTGCGTGTCACTGTGCCGATCTGCCTGCCGGCGCTGCTCGACATCGTGCGCTACCTGTTCGTCTCGGCGATGACCACGGTTTCTGCTGCGATCTTCCTCTACAGCCCCGACACCATCCTTGCGGCGGTCGCGGTGCTGAACATGGATGACGCCGGCAACGTCGGCGGCGCGGCGGCGATGTCGACCCTGATTCTGTTCACCTCGGCGGGCGTGTCCTTGCTGCTGGCGTGGGCTTCGCGCGGCTTGCTGCGCCGTTCTCAAGCCTGGCGGCAAACCGCGCCCGGTCACTGATTCCAACCCCGTTCAACTCATTACAGGAAAACGATCATGTTCAAGCCTATGGCCCTGGCCGCTGCTGTGCTCGCTACTTTCAGCCTGAATGCCTTCGCGGCAAAAACCGAGTTGACGGTGTACACCGCCCTCGAGGCCGAGCAATTGAAGTCCTACAAAGAAGCCTTCGAAAAGGCCAACCCGGACGTCGAGATCAAGTGGGTGCGTGATTCCACCGGGATCATCACCGCCAAGCTGCTCGCCGAGAAGGCCCGTCCGCAGGCTGATGCGGTGTGGGGCCTCGCGGCTTCCAGTCTGGCGATCCTCGATCAGCAAGGCATGTTGCAGAGCTACGCGCCAAAGGACCTCGGCAAGATCGGCGCGAACTACCGCGACGCCGCGAACCCGCCAGCGTGGGTCGGCATGGACGTCTGGGCCGCGACCATTTGCTTCAACACCGTCGAGGCCGAGAAGCAGGGCCTGAGCAAGCCCGTGAGCTGGCAGGACCTGACCAAACCTGAGTACAAGGGCAAGATCGTCATGCCCAACCCGGCGTCGTCCGGCACCGGTTTCCTCGACGTCAGCGCCTGGCTGCAAACCTTCGGCGAGAAGCAGGGCTGGGCCTATATGGACGGTCTGCACCAGAACATCGGCCAGTACGTTCACTCCGGTTCCAAGCCTTGCAAACTGGCAGCGGCGGGCGAATTCCCGATTGGTATTTCCTTTGAATACCCGGCAGTACAGCTCAAGCGTCAGGGCGCGCCGCTGGACATCATTCTGCCGAAGGAAGGTCTGGGTTGGGAGATCGAAGCGACGGCGGTGATCAAAGGTACGCCGCATGAAGAGGCAGCCAAGAAACTGGCTGACTTCTCAGCGAGTGCTGAGGCGATGGATCTGTACAAGGAGAACTTCGCTGTCCTCGCGCAGCCAGGGATCGCCAAGCCGCAGACCGAATTGCCGGCGGATTATGAGCAACGCCTGATCAAGAACGACTTTGCCTGGGCCTCGAAGAATCGCGACGAGATCCTCACCGAGTGGCGCAAGCGTTATGACGGCAAGTCCGAGAAAGTGGTTGCCAAGTAACCGTTGCCGATCGTTCCCACGCTCCGCGTGGGAATGCAGCTAAGGACGCTCCGCGTCCCTGTGACGCGGAGCGTCACGGGATTCATTCCCACGCAGAGCGTGGGAACGATCATTGAGGTAGCTTCATGACACAACAACAAGACTTGCTGATCGTCGGCGCCGGCATCCTTGGCCTGTCCCACGCCTACGCCGCCGCCAAACGCGGCCTCAAGGTCGCCGTTTTCGAACGCACCGCCACCCCCCTCGGCGCTTCGGTGCGCAACTTCGGTCAGGCCTTGGTCACCGGCCAACCGCCGGGCCCAATGCTCGAACTGGCCAAGGCCAGCCGCGAAATATGGGGCGACTGGGCGCAGCTCGCCGGTTTGCAAATCAAGCGCAACGGTTCCTATCTGTTCGCCCGCACTGAAGCCGAAGAACATCTGCTCGAAGCCTTCTGCAACGGTCGCGCCGTGGAACACGGTTACAACATCCAGTTGCTGCGCGGCGCTGCCTTGCGCGATCTGTATCACGGTCAGTTCAGCCACCACCGCGCCGCGTTGCACGGTATGGACGATCAACAGCTGTATTCGCGCGAAGCGATTCCGGCACTGATCGATTATCTGCGCCGCGACCTTGGTGTGGCGTTTCATTTCTCCACGCTGGTGCGCGACGTCGAACCGGGGCGTCTGCACAGCACTGTCGGCAGCTTTACGGCGAAGCAGATTATCGTCTGCTCGGGCCACGATTATCAGACTTTGCTGGCCGAGCCGATTGCCGCACTCGACCCGCAAATCTGCCGCCTGCAAATGCTCCGCGCCAAACCGCAGACCGAACTGAATCTGCAACACGCCTTGCTCACCGGCCTCAGCTGCGTGCATTACGGCGCCTTCGCCGATCTGCCGGAAGCGGCGGCGGTGCAGGCGCAAATCCTCCGTGAGCAACCGCACCTGCACGACAACGGCATCCACCTGTTGATCAGCCCGACGCCGTACGGCGAACTGATCATCGGCGACTCGCACCATTACGGCAGCGACCCTTCACCGTTCAACGCCGAGCAGGTGGATGACTGGATGCTCGAACTGGCCGTGCAGACGCTGGGCTGCAAGGTGCAAGTGGTCGAGCGCTGGCAGGGCGTCTATGGTTCCCGGGGACCGGGGCCGTTTTCGTTCCTGCGCCCGGCAGCGGGGCTAAGTGTGGCGCTGATGCACACCGGCGTCGGCATGAGCGTCGGCCCGGCGTTGGCTGAGCGCAATATCGCGCAGTTGCTGGAGGAAGATTGATGACAGGTCACGAGCAAGTCGTCGCCCGGGTGTTCGGCTTGTATGAGCGCTTTGGCACTAGCGATTACATCGGCGAGCCGGTGTCGCAGATCGAGCACATGTCCCGGGCCGCTGAGCTGGCGATGGCCGAAGGCTTCGATGACGAAGTGGTGCTCGCGGCGTTCTTCCATGACATCGGCCATTTGTGTACCGAGGGCGCGGAGAACATGGGCGGGTATGGCGTGGTCAGCCATGAACGGCTGGGTGCGGATTATTTGCGTGAGGCCGGGTTCAGCGAGCGCATGGCGCGGCTGGTGGAATATCACGTGCAGGCCAAGCGGTATCTGACGTTGCGTGAGCCGGGGTATTTTGATCGGCTGAGTGAGGCGAGTCGGCGGACGCTGGCGTATCAGGGCGGGGTGATGACGGAGGCTGAGGCTGATGCGTTTGCGCGGGATCCGTTGTGTGCTGTCAGCCTGCGGATGCGCCAGTGGGATGAGTTGGCCAAGGAGATGGCGGTGCCGGTGATCGATTTGGCGGTTCTCAAGCGCAAGGCTGAGGTTTTGTTGTCGGCCGAGTGATTGTCACCCTCATCGGATCGCCGCCCGCCCAGCCCTCGCCCGGAGGGAGAGGGCGCCTACGGAGTTGTTCTCAGGTGATACATCGACCTGAAATATCCAGCCGAACTCAGGTTTTGAAAAGGCTGGAGATCTGCTCCCTTCCCCCTCTACCCCTTGGGGGAGAGGGCTGGGGTGAGGGGGTAGCGATCTAAAGCTCAAGCACCCGATCAACCAACGCCTCAATCTGCTCCTGCCGTTCCGCTTGATTCAATTTCGCCTGCGGATTGAGCGACGACCACTGCGGATGCGCCCGCGCCTTGCTCAATGCCTCCGGCAACTTGCCCTCTCGCCAGGTCTTGTCCTGCGGTGTCGCCACCTGAACCGCATCCATCGCCGCATGCCCACGCTGATCCAGCGCCAACACCAGTTGCCGCTGACGCAACGCCAGCAGCCGCAACACCCCGTCATCCACCGTCAGCTCACGCTGCCCTTTGATCTTGCCCAGCAACCGGCTGCCATAACTACGCGCCGTCTGCAGCGCACCACCGGCAATCGCCCCAGCCAACGCCGCCGCGCCAAGGGTAATCCCGCCAACCAGCAAATCCACACCAGCCCCCGCCGCCGCACCGGCAGCAATGCCGCCACCCACGCGCACGCCGAGTTGCTTCAAGGTTTCCGGGTTGAACAAATCATCGCCCCAACGTCCATCCAGCAGCGGCAAATCACTCGCCGCCGCATCTTGCGGGCGGAACGCATACAGCTTGAGCAGCGCCTCAACACACTTCTGCTCACGCTGACGCACAGCCTTGCGCAGCTCGCTGATCGCTTGCTGTTCCTGCTCCGCTTCGCTGACCACACTGCGTCGGCAAGCCGCACAGTCGATCAACAATTCAGCAATCAATCGCGCCGCACTTTGCTGACGCGCGAGGCGCTGAGCCTGTTGATCGGCAATCAACCGCTCCAATTGTGGCCGAGCATTCTCCAGCAACAACGCGAGACTTTCGTACAGCCGCCGCTCGCCATCCTCCGGCGGCGCCACGCTGTCGAAACGCACCAGCGCATGCAGCCCAAGCCGCGCCAGCGCTTCACGCCAATCTGGCTCGCGATGGTTGGCGCTGCTGACAAAATTCAGTACCGGCAGCAGCGGTTTGCCGCAACTGGCGAGTACTTCCAGCTCATCGCGATATTTGGCCAACACCGGTTCGCGGGCGTCGATCACATACAAACCGGCGTCGGAGGCGAGCAGTTGCCGTAGCACTTTCGCCTCCTGCTCGAAACGCTGGCGCGCTTCGCTGCCGTCGAGAAACCGCGCCAGCCGCGCCGGGCCATCGAGGCGTTCGCCGGGCCGCTCCAGTCGTTCGAGAAAATCCAGCAGAGCGATCGCATCTTCCAGGCCAGGCGTGTCGTAGAGATCGAGCAACGGCTCGCCGTCCACCGACAACCGCGCACCTTCGACATGCCGCGTGGTACTCGGGCGATGGGAGACTTCGCCGAAGCCGACATCGCGGGTCAGCGTGCGTAGCAGCGAGGTTTTGCCGACGTTGGTGTGGCCGACCACCGCGAGTTTCAGCGGCGCTTTCCAGGCATCAGTCATGGCCACTCTCCAGCCAGTTCAACGGTGCGCAATCGGCAAACTGCAGATCCAGCTGTTGCAGCGCGGTGTGCCAGTCGCCGAGGCGCTCGGCATCCAGTGCTTCGCCCGGTGGCGCTTGCAGCAGCCACACGCGAGTCTCGCCCGCGCTGCGCGCCAGTTCAGCGATCAAGGCGAGGCTGCCGCGATCCGGCGAGCGCCGTGGGTCGCAGGCAATCGCCAGACGTGCCGGCGGGAAGCGGCTGAGTTGTTCGAGGAGTTTATGGCGCGATTCGCGACTGTCGAGGATACCGGCGTTGCTGACGTTTTTCGGCAGTGCGGGTGGCCATGGGCGTTGTTCATCGAGTTCGATGGCGACCAATAAGGCACCTTCGCTGGCGAGTCCGCCGACGCTGCTTTCGACGCGGTGCAGTTGCGCAGGCTCCGGATCGTTGACGCCGAGGCGTTCGCTGGTTGGCATCAGACGTTCACGCAACTGCGCGTAGCCGGGCAGGTTCAGCTCCAGACGCAAGCGATCCCGACCACGCTTCCAGCGCCAACGGCAGAACAGCATCAGCAGCAGACGGGGTAGCACGCCATAGATCAGCACCGCGCCGACCAGCCATATCGCCCACATCTGGCGAACCAGGACGCGGTTGTAATCGGTGTCCAGCGTCACGCGAATCATGTCCACGCTCGGCGCACTCCAGCCCAGCGCATGGGGAATCACCGTCAACGCATCAGTCAGTGCCGCGAAGAAGTCTGCACCCAGCAGCGTGCTTTCCCAGATGAAGTCATATTGCCGAGTGGCCATCATCAATATCAGCATGCTTAGCGCGCTGAACATGATCAGCAGCCACAGGCCATTGACCAGCGTGCCAATCGCCCAGCGATTGAGTTTGTGGCGTTGCAGCAAGACCAGTAATGCGGGGGGTAATTGCGCGGCCTTGGCGTCCCGGGCAAATTTTTCGCTGAGCCACAGCCACAGGCGGCCGAGCGCAGCTCCGTGTTCGCCAGCGAAAAGCAGGCCCAGCGCCCAGCTCAGCAGGAGGATCAGATTGACCCCGAGCAAGGTGCCCAGCGCCCAGAAAATATTGACCGCTCGTGTGCCGTCGCCGAGCGCAGAAAATGCCATGCCTGCGCCAGTGACGCAGGCCAGTAGCGCCATCAGCACCAGCGCCAGACGCGCACCTTGCAGCCAGTGTTTGAGGGCTGCCGTCAGCCCGTCACGCTCGGCCAGCCATAAAGCCCGGCGCTGAATGCGGCTCGGCAGATCGCCGCCGGCCGTGCGCGCCAGTCGGTTGGCTTCCAGATCGTCCAAGGGGCCTGCGTGTTCTTCGCGCAGGCGCACGGTCTCGGTCAGCCAGAGGTTTTGCAGTGGAGTCAGTTCAGTCACGCGGCGTCCCGTCGCTTAAATGAGCGCTGAGCATAACCGCTGTGGCGCTTATCGGGGTAAGCGCGGCTCTGGTATCCTCGCCGGCATGACTAAATCACTCCCCCTCAGCCTGATCGCAGCCCTCGGTGAAAACCGCGTGATCGGCGTCGACAACAGCATGCCCTGGCACCTGCCGGGGGACTTCAAATACTTCAAGGCCACCACCTTGGGCAAGCCGATCATCATGGGTCGCAAGACCTGGGATTCGCTCGGCCGGCCATTGCCGGGGCGCTTGAACATCGTGGTCAGCCGTCAGGCCAATCTGGTGCTCGAAGGTGCGGAAGTTTATCCGTCGCTGGAAGCAGCCGTGGTTCGCGCCGAGGAATGGGCGAAGGAGCAGGGCGTCGATGAGCTGATGCTGATTGGCGGCGCGCAGCTGTATGCGCAAGGGCTGGCGCAGGCGGATCGTCTGTATCTGACTCGCGTGGCGTTGAGCCCGGAAGGGGATGCGTGGTTTCCAGAGTTTGATTTGGAGCAGTGGAAACTGGTCTCGAATGTGCCGAATCCGGCTGAGGGCGACAAACCTGCGTACAGCTTTGAGGTTTGGGAGAAAGCCTAAGAGCTTCGTCGGAACGCCGCCCGGAGCAAGCTCGCTCCCACAGGGGAAACGCATTCCTATGTGGGAGCGAGCCTGCTCGCGAAGAGGCCAGATCAGGCAAAGATGAGCTTAAGCCTGAGCCAGCTCCGCATGCTCATCCGCATCCAGCAATTCTTTATCAGTCTGCTGCATCACCTGACTGGTAATCGCCCCAGCGGTAATCGAGCCACTCACGTTCAACGCCGTGCGGCCCATGTCGATCAGCGGCTCAACCGAAATCAGCAACGCCACCAGTGACACCGGCAAGCCCATCGCCGGCAGCACGATCAGCGCCGCGAACGTCGCACCGCCACCCACACCGGCCACACCCGCCGAACTCAACGTCACAATCGCCACCAGCGTCGCGATCCACAGTGGATCCAGCGGATTGATGCCTACGGTTGGCGCAACCATCACTGCCAACATCGCCGGGTACAGACCCGCGCAACCGTTCTGGCCGATGGTCGCACCGAACGAAGCAGCAAAACTCGCCACCGATTGTGGAATGCCCAGACGACGGGTCTGCGCTTCAATGCTCAGCGGAATGCTCGCGGCGCTGGAACGGCTGGTGAACGCGAACGTCAGCACCGGCCAGATCTTGCGGAAGAAGCGCAGCGGGTTGATACCCGCCGCCGAAACCAGCAAACCGTGCACGACGAACATCAGGCCCAGACCGAGGTACGACACCACCACAAAACTGCCGAGTTTGATGATGTCTTGCAGGTTGGAACCGGCGACCACTTTGGTCATCAGCGCCAGCACGCCGTATGGGGTCAGTTTCATCACCAGACGCACCAGGCGCATCACCCAGGCTTGCAGGGTGTCGATGGCGTTGATCACTTTCTGACCTTTCTCGACGTCATCCTTGAGCAGTTGCAGCGCTGCGACCCCGAGGAACGCGGCGAAAATCACCACGCTGATGATCGAGGTTGGCTTGGCCCGCGCCAGATCGGCAAACGGGTTTTGCGGGATGAACGACAGCAGCAGTTGCGGCACATTCAGATCGGCGACCTTGCCGGCGTAGTCGGTCTGAATGGTTTGCAGACGGGCCATTTCCTGGGTGCCGGCGACCAGACCTTCAGCGGTGAGGCCGAACAGGTTGGTCAGGCCGATGCCGATCAGCGCCGCGATCGCAGTGGTGAACAGCAGGGTGCCGATGGTCAGGAAGCTGATCTTGCCCAGCGACGAAGCATTGTGCAGGCGTGCCACGGCGCTGAGGATCGAGGCGAACACCAACGGGATGACGATCATTTGCAGCAACTGTACGTAGCCGTTGCCGACCAGATCGAACCAGCCGATCGACGCTTTCAGCACCGGGTTGCCGGCACCGTAAACGGTGTGCAGGGCCACGCCGAACGCAACACCCAGCACCAGCGCGAGCAGGACTTTTTTCGCCAGGCTCCACGTGGTGTGGCGGGTTTGTGCCAGACCGAAAAGCAGGGCGAGGAACACCAGCAGGTTGAGAATCAACGGTAGATTCATGAGATCTCCAGGAAAGACTGTGCCAACAGCCTTCCGGGGCTGCTGCGAACCGGCAAGCCTAACAGCTTGATTTGCAATGATTTAATACCGAAATCTTAGGGCGTCCGTCGTTTTTGGAATAAGCCCGTGTCGCTCTCGGCAATGCATCTGGCGCAAACAGGGACGAGGGCGGTCGCTGACAGACGAGGACTGTCACACATATTTGTTAGCGTCGATCTCTTTGAATCAGGGAGAAGAGGCTTATGAAGTTCGCACCGAAATTTCTGGCTGTCGCACTGGCTGTGGGCATGGGCCTGGCCACTCAGGCGTTCGCCACCGACCTGAAACACTGGCCGGCCGATCAGGCCAAGGCGCTGGACGCGATGATCGCCGCCAACGCCAACAAGGGTAACTACGCGGTGTTCGACATGGACAACACCAGTTACCGCTACGACCTCGAAGAATCCTTGTTGCCGTTCATGGAAAACAAGGGCCTGATCACCCGCGACAAGCTTGATCCTTCCCTGAAACTGATGCCGTTCAAGGACACCGCCGACCACAAGGAAAGCCTGTTCAGTTACTACTACCGCCTCTGCGAAGTCGACGACATGGTCTGCTACCCGTGGGTGGCGCAGGTGTTCTCCGGTTTCACCCTCAAGGAACTCAAAGGCTACGTCGATGAGCTGATGGCTTCGGGCAAGCCGGTGCCAGCGACTTACTACGAAGGCGATGTGGTCAAGAAACTCGACGTCAACCCGCCGAAGATCTTCACCGGCCAGCAAGAGCTGTACAACAAGCTGATGGAGAACGGCATCGAGGTCTACGTGATGACCGCCGCCTCGGAAGAACTGGTGCGTATGGTCGCGGCGGATCCGAAGTACGGCTACAACGTCAAACCGCAGAACGTCATCGGCGTGACCACCCTGCTGAAGAACCGCGAGACCAACGAACTGACCACGGCACGCAAGCAGATTACCGCCGGCAAATATGACGAGAAGGCCAACCTTGGGCTCGAACTGACGCCGTATCTGTGGACGCCGGCGACGTGGATGGCCGGCAAGCACGCAGCGATTCTGACCTACATCGATGAATGGAAAAAACCGGTATTGGTCGGTGGCGATACCCCGACCAGCGACGGTTACATGCTGTTTCACGATGTCGATGTGGCCAAGGGCGGGATTCACTTGTGGGTCAACCGCAAGGACAAGTACATGACGCAAATCAACGGCATGATGGCCAAGCATGCGGCGGCGCAGGCCAAGGAAGGTTTGCCGGTGACGGCGGACAAGAACTGGGTGATCGTCAAGCCAGAAGAAATCCAGTAATCACCGCAGATCTAATGTGGGAGCGAGCCTGCTCGCGAAAGCGTAGTGTCAGTCACCATCTTCGTTTCTGACATACCGCCTTCGCGAGCAGGCTCGCTCCCACAGTGTGATCTGCAGTGACTTTGGGATTTCGGCCAGACAAAAAAATGCCCCGCACTTGGCGGGGCATTTTCTTTTCGACAGCTGAGGCTTACAGCCCGTCGAGCATCGCTTTGTTACGCACAGCACCCTTGTCGGCACTGGTCGCCAGCAGGGCGTAGGCCTTGAGGGCGGTGGTCACTTTGCGTGGACGCACTTCGACCGGTTTCCAGCCTTTCTTGTCCTGCTCGGCGCGGCGTGCGGCCAGTTCTTCGTCGCTGACCAACAGGTTGATCGAGCGATTCGGAATGTCGATCAGCACCTTGTCGCCGTCCTGCACCAGGCCGATCGCGCCGCCGGCTGCTGCTTCTGGCGAAGCGTGGCCGATGGACAGACCCGACGTGCCGCCGGAGAAACGACCGTCGGTGAGCAGTGCACAGGCTTTGCCCAGACCTTTGGATTTCAGGTACGACGTCGGGTAGAGCATTTCCTGCATGCCCGGGCCGCCTTTCGGGCCTTCGTAGCGAATGATGACGATGTCGCCAGCCTTCACTTCGTCAGCAAGGATGCCGCGTACGGCGCTGTCCTGGCTTTCAAAGATCTTCGCGTTGCCTTCGAAGACGTGGATCGACTCGTCAACACCGGCGGTTTTCACCACGCAGCCATCGAGCGCGATGTTGCCGTACAGCACGGCCAGGCCACCTTCTTGCGAATAGGCGTGTTCGAAGCTGCGGATGCAGCCGTTCTCACGGTCGTCATCGAGGGTTTCCCAACGGGTCGACTGGCTGAACGCCGTCTGTGTCGGAATACCGGCAGGGCCGGCCTTGAAGAAGTGGTGCACCGCTTCATCGTCGGTCTGGGTGATGTCCCACTTGGCGATGGCTTCTTCCATGCTGCGGCTGTGCACAGTCGGCAGGTCGGTGTGCAGCAGACCGCCACGGGCCAGCGAGCCGAGGATGCTGAAGATGCCGCCGGCGCGGTGCACGTCTTCCATGTGGTACTTCTGGATGTTCGGCGCCACTTTGCACAGTTGCGGGACGCTGCGCGAGAGACGATCGATGTCGCGCAGGTCGAAATCGATCTCGGCTTCCTGAGCGGCAGCGAGCAAGTGCAGGATGGTATTGGTCGAACCGCCCATGGCGATGTCGAGCATCATCGCGTTCTCGAACGCCTTGAAGTTGGCGATGTTGCGCGGCAATACCGACTCATCGTTCTCGCCGTAGTAGCGTTTGCACAGCTCGACGATGGTGCGGCCGGCCTGCAGGAACAGTTGTTCGCGGTCGCTGTGGGTGGCGAGGGTCGAACCATTGCCGGGCAATGCCAGACCCAGTGCTTCGGTCAGGCAGTTCATCGAGTTGGCGGTGAACATGCCGGAGCACGAACCGCAGGTCGGACAGGCGCTGCGCTCGTACTCAGCGACTTTCTCGTCAGAAGCGCTGGCGTCGGCGGCGATCACCATGGCATCGACAAGGTCGAGGCCGTGGGAAGCGAGTTTGGTCTTGCCGGCTTCCATCGGGCCGCCGGAAACGAAAATCACCGGAATGTTCAGGCGCAGGGCAGCCATCAGCATGCCCGGGGTGATCTTGTCGCAGTTGGAGATGCAGACGATGGCGTCGGCGCAGTGGGCGTTGACCATGTACTCGACGGAGTCGGCGATGATTTCGCGACTCGGCAGCGAATACAGCATGCCGTCGTGGCCCATGGCGATGCCGTCATCCACGGCGATGGTGTTGAATTCCTTGGCCACGCCACCGGCGCGTTCGATTTCACGGGCGACCAGTTGACCGAGGTCCTTCAGGTGCACGTGGCCCGGTACGAACTGGGTAAACGAGTTGGCAATGGCGATGATCGGCTTTTTGAAGTCGTCATCTTTCATCCCCGTGGCGCGCCACAGTGCGCGGGCACCGGCCATGTTGCGGCCGTGGGTGGATGTTTTCGAGCGGTAATCTGGCATGGAGCACTCCGGGCGGCTAATCAGGTATCAAAGGGGAGTGAGCTTCTATTGACGTCTGGAACACTCAGAAATGGCCGTGTGTCCGTGAAGTTGCCGATGACGTTGCGGGATCGCCGCTGGTCTCAGCCTGAGCTCATAAACCCGCCGGGGGATGAATGGCGATGAATCAGCCGATTCTACACCGCTGGCGTCTGGAGGGAATGGCGCAAAGCGTTGTTCCAGTGCCGACGGCGTGTATGGAATGACGACCGGCGGGTTTAATCACCGCCGGTCTGCGCCATGACGTTGCCTTCAAGGTTTTTCGCGCGACGGCTGAGCCGGTTGTTGAGCACCAGCGCGATCGCGCTCAGCAGCACAAAGCTGTAACCCAGCGTCAATTGCAGATTGGCCGGACTGAGGCTGATCAATGCGCTGATCAGGCCGCCACAAATAAAGATAATCGTACTGCCCGCCGAGGCCGATGTGCCGGCGTTCTCAGGAAACAGGCCCATGGCCCGAGAGGTGGCGGCAGGGCGGGCAATGGTGGTGCCGGCGGTGCAGATCAGCATCGGGATCAACACCGTGGCCGGCGCCAACACATGATTGGCTGCCAGGTACAGCATTGCCAGTCCCGACAGCAGTATCAGGCTCAGCCCGGTGAAGATTTGCTGAACCGGCGTGATGCGTCGATTGAGTACCGCGGCGATGATCCCGCCGACAACATACGCCGCACCGTAAACCAGCAGGATCAGCGAAAAGTCGTAAGGCGCGAGTTGCAGTTGGTCCATGAAAATCAGCGGCGAAATCACGATGAACGAGAAGTGGCAGGCGAAGGCGAACGCCGAAATCAGCCAATAGCCGACAAACTCGAAGTCTCCCAACACGCGTCGGTAGGATTGAATGAAGCCGGTCGGCGAACCACCTGAGGCCGGACGGCTGCTCGGTAAAAACAGCCAGGCCTTGATCAGCACCGTGGCGGACAGTGCGCAAAAGATCCAGAAGCTGCCGCGCCAACCAAGTGTCGCCTGGAGAAAAGTCCCGGCCAGCGGCGATACCGAAATGAATATCCCGGTCGCCGTGACCATCAGGATCCGTAACCGGTCGCGCTCTTCACCTTCGAACAGATCCTGCACCAGTGCCTGCGACAGCACGAAACATCCACAGCCCAAGGCCTGCATCACCCGAAATATCAGGAATAGCGTGTAATCGGAGGTCAGCACGCAACCGAACGCACCCAGCATCGATACGCTCATGCCGGCGAGTAACAGGCCCTTGCGCCCGATCACGTCCGAGAGGGGGCCGATCAAGAGCTGGGCAAACGCGATCCCCACGGCGAACAGGCTGATGGACAGTGCGATGTCTGCCGGTGAACGGAGAAAGTGCGTCGCCATTGCCGGAAAGGAGGGCAGCAGCACGTCCAGTGGAAACACACCCAGCAGCACCATGGCCAGCAACAGGCTGACAGCGGCGCGGCGCTGCCTGGTGGTTGCCACGGATTGTCCTTTATCCATCGATCAGTCCTGCCTTGGCGAAAAGTTTCTGGTTATGGGGAAGTGCGAAAAAACCGGCCTTGCGTAGTGCGTCCAGCGTTGCGACGGCGCCTGATCGTGCACGGGCCCGGTTGGCTTGCACCGTCGCCATGCCGCCGACGATTTGTTTCACGTCACTGTCGGCGATGCCTGCCCCTCGCAGGCTCTGTTGCAGCCAGCGTTCGTCGGCCTCGAAAAAAATCCCGATGATCTCCAGCAGTGTCCGGCTCACAAACGCACGCTGGCGGCTGTTCATCGACAGCCAGAAATAATGGAACACCTCGCTGAAGTAGCGGCTGTGGCGGGCTTCGTCAGTCAGGTGGTCGCGCAGCATGTCGTTGACGCTGGACACCAGGCTGTCGCGGCAGACGTCCAGCAGTTCGCGGGCAATGATGGTTTCCGAGACGAAACCGAGCAGAAACCATGCCAGTGGCCGGTTGTTTTCCGGGGTGCGGGCGATCAGTGCGTTGAGGCGGCTGATGCGCTTCGGAATCGTCGGACGTCCGGTGAACCCGTAAAACGCGGCGATCTGTTCGGCGAGACGATTGGAGAACAGCGCGTGATAACCCTCGTCGGTATAGAGCTGCAGCGCGGCGTGCTTCATCGGCAGAGGCACGTAAAGGGGCAGTTCCCGGTGCACGATGACTTCTACTGCACGATTGACGATGCGGTGTTCAAGCAAGGTGGTGTAATCGAGAAAATGCACCAGATGGTTGGCTGCCAGTCGATGCTGTACGTCGCGCCCCGCCGCCTGGATGGCCGGATGTGCCAGATAAGGCAGAAATGCCGGCGGGAACCAGTGGCGGGTTTGCAGTTGCAGCGGCACATCGGCGGGCAATTGATAGTCATGGGTACTGCTGCGCACCGAGGCCCGGCTTTCCCAGTCTCCCAAGGTAAATTTGAGCGCCCAGGACACCGGCGCTTGATCAGGGTCGGCCATCGACAGGGTCATGCCTGTCCCTCGCGCAACAGCTCGCGCATTTCGTGGCACATCACTTGCCCGTCGCTTTGTCCACAGCCAACAAAGAACAGCGGTTGTTCAGCGCTGCCCTCGAGATTGAGCAGTGCTTCGACCTGCTGGTCGGCAAATGCGCCGGTCAGCCAGGTGTTGAGGCCCAGTGCCGTGGCGACCAGTTGAAAGGTTTGCGACAAGTGGCCCGCTTCAACGAAGGCCATGCGATAGGCCCGCGAGTGTTCGTACTTCCACCAGAGCCGGTCAAAACGGGCGGTGATGAACAACCCCAGCGGCAGGTTGTTGATGAAGTGCTGACCGCCGAGCAATTGGCCCAGCGCTGGTTGAGGCAGCGGATTGATCCGGCTCAGGGTGTGGTCGGCCGGATGATAGGCATAGATGCCCGGTTCCAGGCCATCGACGTTCTGCACCAGGAGGAAGCCTTCGCAAGCGTTCAGGCCCCCCGCGGAAGGACTGCTTCGCCGTGCGCTTAGTCCTTGGGCGATGCTGTCGTCGCGATCATTGTCTCGTTCATGGAGATAACCGAGGGAAAGGTAAAGCAGGGTGCCGACGTCCTTCAGCGTTATCGCTGCACCTGTATAGGAGCGGCAGGTTTTGCGCTGGAGCAGAACATTTCCCAGACGGTCGTTATTCAAAGCGCCCGGCGCAGGCAGGGCGATACGCTGCTCGGGTGCTGGTGTCGGGCGGTCTGTAGCAGGCTGTGGGGTGGCCAGTACTTCGTTGCAGTGCGCCAGATATTGCCTGGACCACTCGTGAATATTCTGTGGGGTATGTTCGCAGGGAATATTTTGTGTGCCGATGTGATAAATCTTCGACAGCTCATCCCAGCCCCATGGCGGATTGTCTATTTTTGAAACGGTAAGAATATCTGCGCTCAATAGTTGTGTGTCTATTATGTTGTGCGCGTCGAACAGTTGAGGGTTGTTGATTAGTTGCGCAAGGCGAGTTGCATAGTTCAGATCAAGTTCGTGTTGTGTATGGTTTTTATAATTCCACACAACTTGTCCGGTCTGGCGCGGCAATATAAACAAGTAAGGATTGATGTGCATATTGATCGTTTCACTCTGGAAGAAGTCAAAAGGACGCCGGGTTGCCGGCACTCCCCAGCGTCCTGACTTACTTAGCGGGCTTTAGGGGCAACCAGAAAAGCCAGGTTTGCGATTTTTTTACTTTCCAGAGAAATACTTTTCATGATGTGAACTCCTTGTTCATTGATAGTTGAAGTCACCTCGTGGTGACAACTTCATAATAGTTTGTAATGGATTATTGGCAAGGGGGTATTAGGTAGGAAATTTCCAGTAATTTTGTCGGAGCAATCTTTAGCTGAAAATAAACTTGTAGGGCAAGTTTCAGTAATTAAAAGACGTAAGGAAATGTCCTGCATGTCTGCGGGAATATAATTGTAGGAAGTCCAGGAAGATAGTGAAGGGAAGGGCGATGCCAGAAACCAAAACGGGGAGCCTGCTGGCTCCCCGTTATCCGCAAAAAATCAGCTGTTGGGCAGCAGGCGGCAGGTGATGCTCTTGATGTAGCGTGTTTCGGCGATGGCAGGGTGCACCGGGTGATCCGGACCCTGGCCGCCCCGCTCGAGCAACTGGATGTTGCGATCCAGGTGACGGGCGCTGGTCAGCAGGATGTTCTGCAGGTCATCTTCCGGCAGGTGCATCGAGCACGACGCGCTGACCAGGATGCCGTCCTTGTTGAGCAGGCGCATGGCTTGCTCGTTCAGGCGACGGTAGGCGCCTTCGCCGTTTTTCATGTCTTTCTTGCGTTTGATGAACGCTGGCGGGTCGGCCACGATCACGTCGAAGCGCTCTTCGCTGGCTTTCAGCTCTTTCAAGGCTTCGAAGACGTCGCCTTCGATGCAGGTCATCTTGTCGCCGAAACCGTTCAGCGCGGCGTTGCGCTCAACGCCGTCGAGGGCGAAAGCCGAGGCGTCGACGCAGAACACTTCGCTGGCGCCGAACGCAGCAGCCTGCACGCCCCAGCCACCGATGTAGCTATAGAGGTCGAGGACGCGTTTGCCTTTGGCGTAAGGGGCCAGGCGTGCACGGTTCATGCGGTGGTCGTAGAACCAGCCGGTTTTCTGCCCCTGAATGACCGGGGCTTCGAACTTCACGCCGTTCTCTTCCAGCGCCACCCACTCCGGCACCAGGCCGAACACGGTTTCGACGTAGCGGTTGAGGCCTTCGGCATCACGGGCTGCGGAGTCGTTCTTGAACAGGATGCCGCTTGGCTTGAGCACTTGGGTCAGGGCCGCGATCACGTCATCTTTGTGCGCTTCCATGGTCGCCGAGGCGATCTGCACCACAAGGATGTCGCCGAAACGGTCAACGACCAAGCCTGGCAACAGGTCGGAGTCACCGTAGACCAGACGGTAGAACGGTTTGTCGAACAGGCGCTCGCGCAGTGACAGGGCCACGTTCAGACGGTGCACCAGCAGCGACTTGTCCAGCGCAACTTTAATATCGCGCGACAGCAGGCGGGCGCAGATCAGGTTGTTCGGGCTCATCGCCACGATGCCCAACGGCTTGCCGCCAGCGGCTTCGAGGATGGCCTGGTCGCCGGCATTGAAGCCGTGCAGCGGGGTGGCGGCTACATCGATTTCGTTGCTGTAGACCCACAGGTGACCGGCGCGCAGGCGACGGTCGGCGTTGGCTTTGAGGCGCAAGCTAGGCAGGGACATGACGTCGCTCCGGAAAAAAGAGCGGGAGTATAGCGTGTTGCGACTTGTGCCGGGTTTGATGAGCGATGAAACGCTGATGGCCTCTTCGCGAGCAGGCCCGCTCCCACAGGGACCTTGTGTCGATCCAGAATCTACTGTGTGAGCGAGCTTGCTCGCGAGACGGCCTCGAATACTACGCCGACAGCGCGGTGATCAGCTCCTTGCTGAACGCCGGAATATCATCCGGCTGACGGCTGCTGATCAGGTGACCATCCTTGACCACTTCTTTATCGACCCAGTTGGCCCCGGCATTCACCAGGTCATCCTTGAGTGTCTTGTAACTGGTCATGGTCTTGCCGTTGACCAGCCCGGCGGAAATCAGCAGCCATCCGCCATGGCAGATCACCGCAATCGGTTTGCCGGCAGAGGCGCCGGTCTTGACCAGGTGCTGGGCATCCTGATCGATGCGGATGGTGTCGGAGTTCTGCACGCCGCCCGGCAGGACGATCGCGTCGTACTGCTCGCTGCTGGCGCTCTGGAAAGTCTGGTCGACCTCGAAGTCGTCCGCTGGTTTATCGTGGTTCCAGCCTTTGACCTTGCCGGCCTCGGCGGAGAGGATGTCGACTTGCGCGCCCGCTTGCTCCAGTGCCTGCTTGGGACCGGTCAGTTCGACCTGCTCGAAACCGTCTGTTACCAAAATGGCGACGCGTTTGCCGTTGAGGGAAGTGGCCATCGATAAGCTCCTGAGTCTGTGGGAGTTTGCCGCCGCAATGGGCCGGTGTGACCCGTTGGGCATTACAGATTCCGAAGCCTGGACGTGAATGAAAGTTCCTGACAATTGCCCACTGGTGTGTCGTCGTGCGGTTTTTAGAGGTTAGAATCGCCGCCTGTCCCAGAGTGTGTACTTATGTCCCAAGAGCTGACCACCGAACAGATTCAACAATCGCTGCAAGGCATCAGCGTGCCTGCGCAACCGCAGATCATGGTGGATCTGCAAATGGAGCAGTACATGCCCGACCCGGACCTGGAGGTGATCGCCAAGCTGATCGCCCAGGATCCCGGGCTGTCCGGCTCGTTGCTGAAGATCGTCAACTCGCCGTATTACGGCTTGAGCAACAAAATCACCTCGATTCAGCGCGCGGTGAACCTGCTGGGTAGCCGCTCGATCATCAACCTGATCAACGCGCAGTCGATCAAGGGCGAGATGAACGACGACACCATCGTCACCCTTAACCGCTTCTGGGACACCGCCCAGGATGTGGCGATGACCTGCCTGACGCTGGCCAAGCGTATCGGCACTCAGGCCGGTGACGAGGCTTACGCCTTGGGCCTGTTCCACGATTGTGGTGTGCCGTTGATGCTGCAACGGTTTCCCAATTACATGACGGTGCTGGAAAAGGCTTACGCCAATGCCAGCGCCGAATGTCGGGTGGTCGACACCGAGAACAGCGAGTTCAACACCAACCACGCGGTGGTCGGCTACTACACCGCCAAGTCGTGGCGCCTGCCGGAGCATGTCAGTGCGGCGATCGCCAATCACCACAACGCCCTGGCGATCTTCAGCGATGAATCGTCGCGCAACAGTCAGCTGAAAAACCTCCTGGCGATCCTGAAGATGGCCGAGCATATTTGTGCGTCATACCGTGT
This sequence comes from Pseudomonas sp. H1_D05, assembly GCF_054682705.1. Classification (NCBI taxonomy): domain Bacteria; kingdom Pseudomonadati; phylum Pseudomonadota; class Gammaproteobacteria; order Pseudomonadales; family Pseudomonadaceae; genus Pseudomonas; species Pseudomonas sp. H1_D05. The sequence continues at coordinate 1,460,996 of NZ_CP162825.1, read as the reverse complement.
GCTGGGCAACCAGACCGAAGATTCCGAATGGAACGCCGTCGGCCCGCTGGTACTCGACTATGTAGGACTGTCGGATTACGACTTCGAAACTCTCAAACAAACAATCCGCGACCTCGGCGCGCATTGATCCGAGAACGCCATGCCTGAACTGCCAGAAGTCGAAACCACCCGTCGCGGGATTGCCCCGCACCTGGAAGGCCAGCGCGTCAGTCGGGTGATCGTGCGTGACCGGCGGTTGCGCTGGCCGATCCCCGAAGACCTCGATGTGCGCCTGTCGGGGCAGCGCATCGTGCTGGTCGAGCGTCGCGCCAAGTATCTGCTGATCAACGCCGAAGTCGGCACGCTGATCAGCCACTTGGGCATGTCGGGTAATTTGCGTCTGGTTGAAGCCGGATTGCCGGCGCTTAAGCACGAACACGTCGATATCGAGCTGGAGTCAGGGCTGGCGCTGCGCTACACCGATCCGCGCCGGTTCGGCGCGATGTTGTGGAGCAACGACCCGCTCAATCATGAACTGCTGATTCGCTTGGGGCCTGAGCCACTGACCGATCTGTTCGACGGCGAGCGCTTGTTTCAGCTGTCACGCGGGCGGTCGATGGCGGTCAAGCCGTTCATCATGGACAACGCAGTGGTGGTCGGGGTCGGCAATATTTACGCGACCGAAGCGCTGTTCGCCGCTGGGATTGACCCGCGCCGCGAGGCCGGGGGCATTTCCCGGGGGCGCTATCTGAAGCTGGCGATAGAGATCAAACGCATTCTGGCCGCTGCCATCGAGCGCGGAGGTACGACGCTGCGCGATTTCATTGGCGGCGACGGTCAGCCGGGGTATTTCCAGCAGGAACTGTTTGTCTATGGCCGTGGCGGTGAACACTGCAAGGTCTGCGGTACCGGTTTGCGTGAAGTGAAGCTCGGCCAGCGTGCCAGTGTGTTCTGCCCGCGCTGCCAGACCTGAGACAACAGGCTGAAAAAGTCCTACGGTCTATAGTGAGTTGTCTCACTGTTCAGCCCGAAGGATCGTGCCATGAAATCCTTGCAAACCCTCGTTATTACGCTGCTGCTGTGTTCCAGTCTGGCGGTTCAGGCCACGGAAAACGGCAGCGGTGACCCGCGCTACACCATCCAGAATCCACCGGCCTACGCGATGATCGGCGACTTGCTGATTGCCCGACCTTTATTGGTGGTGGCGACGGTCATCGGTGCGGGGGCGTTCGTCGTGTCGTTGCCGTTCACCGCACTGGGCGGCGGGGTGGGCGATGCCGGGCAGGCGCTGGTAGTTGATCCGGCTAAAGCCGCTTTTGTGCGGTGCCTGGGGTGTATCGGGGAGGGGTTTGAGCAGCGCGAGTAAGCTGAGCAGGGATTTCCTGTGTGGCTGACGGCCCTTTCGCGAGCAAGCTCGCTCCCACATTGGAACGCATTTTAAATGTGGGAGCGAGCTTGCTCGCGAAGAGGCCCGAAAGAGCGCTACAAATCCGGCGGATCAAGCCTTGCCAGTGATCTTGCGGTATTTCTCCATCAACTGTTCTTCAGTCTCCGGATGCGCTTCGTCCAGCGGAATGCAATCCACCGGGCAGACCTGCTGGCATTGTGGTTCGTCGTAGTGGCCGACGCACTGGGTGCACAGGTTCGGGTCGATCACGTAGATCTCTTCGCCTTGGGAGATGGCGGCGTTCGGGCACTCGGGTTCGCAGACGTCGCAGTTGATGCAATCGTCGGTGATGATCAGGGACATGCTAACTCCAGCCAGGGCGGCAGGCCCGGGCGCTATAAATCAATGCGCGCAATTGTGCCGCATTGGCGAGCGCAGTGCACGCGGCTGCGATCAAGGGCACGAGACTGCAATCTTTTAAAAGCAAAAGATCACAGCCTTCGGCAGCTCCTACTTCTTGAAGCGCAGGGTCAACGCATCAGCCACGGCCGGGTGGACGAACTTGCTGATATCGCCGCCCAGCGCGGCAATTTCCCGCACCAGCGTCGAGGAAATGAACGAATAACGCTCGGACGGCGTGAGAAACAGGCTCTCCACATCCGGGGCCAACTGACGGTTCATGTTGGCCAGCTGGAATTCGTATTCGAAGTCCGACACCGCACGCAGGCCGCGCAGGAACACGTTGGCGTTCTGCTCTTTGGCGAAATGCGCCAGCAGTGTCGAGAAACCGACCACTTCCACGTTCGGCAGGTGTTTGGTCACTTCGCGAGCCAGTTCTACCCGTTGTTCCAGCGGGAACAGCGGGTTTTTCTTCGGGCTGGCAGCGACTGCAATAATCACGTGGTCGAACAGGCGCGAGGCGCGTTCGACCAGATCGCCATGGCCCTTGGTAATAGGGTCGAAGGTACCTGGGTACAACACTCGGTTCATCGCGTCGTCCTGGCGGGAGTCCGTTGGGGAGTCGGATGGTATCGCAGCCGTCCCGGTCGGCCAAGTCGCCTGTTGGGTAAGAAAGCACTATAGACGAGGCGATTAATCGGTTTTTTCACGGGTTTCTCAGCCGATCGGCGAGGGAAGTCGCCAGTTGCGCGGTCAGGCCATACACCGATAGCTGCGGGTTGGCGCCGATGCTGGTAGGGAACAGCGAGCCGTCGTGAATCGACAGATTAGCCAGTTGATGATGCCGGCCGAGACTGTCGGTGACTGCGCTTTTCGGCTCTTCGCCCATCGCGCAACCGCCCATGACGTGCGCGCTGCCCAGACGCGTGCGGTACAGCTCAAGGCTCAAACCATCGATCAACGTGCGGGCCTCGGCCAGGGTTTTCACGTAACGGGCGTCGGCGTGCATCGGCATCACCGCTTTCGCGCCGCCGGCGAACTGGATTTCGGCCATGACGTGAAAAGCCCGGCGCAAGCCTTCCCAGGCGTAGGGTGACACCTGATAGTCGAGCACCGGCGAACCATCGCCACGCAGCTCGACGGTGCCGCCCGTGCTGTCCGGGTGAAAACCGTCACGCAGCAAGGCCAGCATGGCGTGGGTGTGCGGCAGGTCCGCCATGTGTTGCGCGCTCTCTGCGCCAAAGCCGCCGAGCAGGGTGGCAGCCAAGGCCGGATGCAACGGCGGCACTTCGAGTTTGAAGGCCATCGGCCCGCTGGTGCCGTCCTTCCACTGGAAATGGTCGGAGTAGATCGACTGCGGCGCCCCGTAAAACGGGTTGATGACTTCGTCGAAGCGCGCTGCGGACATGTTCACCGGGTGCAGGAAGGTACGTTTTCCCAGGGTTTTATGTGGGTCCGCAGCATCCGAACGCAGCAGCAGCGCCGGGCTGTTGATGCCGCCGCCGGCGAGCACGTAATGCCGCGCCTTGACCGTGATCTTGCGCCCGGTCGGCGTGACGCAACGTTCGTCCATCGCCACGCATTGCAGGCCAGTGACCTTGTCGCCGTTGATCAGCAGCTTCTCCGCGCGGGCCAGATAAAGCAGTTCGCCGCCCTTTTCCAGAGTCGCCGGAATGGTCGTGACCATCATCGATTGTTTGGCATTGGTCGGACAGCCCATGCCGCAATAGCCGAGGTTCCAGCAGCCGCGCACGTTACGTGGGATCACGTGCCAGCTATAGCCAAGTTGCTCGCAGCCTTTACGGATCACGTCGTTGTTGGCATTGGGTGGCACCCTCCACGGGGCGACGCCGAGGCGCTGCTCCATTTTCTCGAACCACGGCGCCATCTCGGCAGGGCTGTGACCTTTGACGTTGTGTTCCTTGGCCCAGTGCTCGAGGGTCGGCTCCGGGGTGCGAAAGCTCGAGGTCCAGTTGATCAGCGTCGTGCCGCCGACCGCGCGGCCCTGAAGAATGGTGATCGCGCCGTCCTTGCTCATGCGCCCGATGCCTTCCTGATAAAGGCTGCTGTAGGCCTTGTCTTCGAGCATTTTGAAATCTGAACTGGTTTTCAGCGGGCCTTCTTCGATCAGCAGAACTTTGTAGCCGGCAGCGCTGAGGATTTCTGCCGTGGTGCCGCCACCGGCGCCGCTGCCGATGATGGCCACGTCGGCTTCAAGGCTGAGATCGTCGCTCAGTTGTGCGCCGTTGTAGGTTTTCCAGCCTCGGGCGAGGCCTTCGCGGAACGGGTCGGGTACGGGCATCGATCAGGTTCTCTTGTTTTTGTTGTTCTGGCGGGCCTCATCGCGAGCAGGCTCACTCCTACAGGGAATGCATTTCAAATGTGGGAGCGAGCTTGCTCGCGAAGGGAGCGACACGGTTTCAGACGCTAGGCGGCCCTGGATAACCGCAATGCACCCACGATTCTGCGCGGGTATACCAGGCCATCATCACCATCTGCTGCAACGAGCTACGCCCCATGCGCAGTAGGTTCAGCGAACTGTTTTCCCAGCGATCAAGGAAATGCCGCATGGCCTCGGCACTGGCGTTCTCCCAACTGCCCCAGATCCCGGTGAGTGGCCCGCGCGTCACGGCCATGCCGAGTACGTCGAACAGTTGCCGGGTGAGCTTGAGCATTTCCGGCGACAGGTGATCAAGGCTGTAGTCCAGCGACTTGAGCGTGCCATCAACCGCGCTCGGCATCTTCTCGGCTGCCACTGCGCCGTCGAGCATCACCGGAATCAGCGCGCGCAGAAACAGCAGGTCGCCGTCACGCAACGAGACAAAACCGTTGGCCGCGACGCTCGATGAACAGCCACTGAGGCTGGCGCCGAGTCCGGCGGTGGCGAGAAACGCCGTGGCGCCGAGGCTGAATTTCAGCAGGCCACGGCGCGACAGTGCAGGTGTTTCGGTCAGGCTTGGGTGCATTGTTTTTATTACCCGGCGGTGACAAAGGTTTAGCGAATGAACAGCTTCTGGATCAGTTTCTGAATCGATGTGCCGTAGGGCGGGTAAATCAGTCGGGCTGCGTTGAAGCGCTGTTTAATCAGCACGCCCTTGGCTTTGCTGAAGGTCAGGAAGCCTTCGTGACCGTGGTAGTGGCCCATGCCCGAAGCGCCGATGCCACCGAATGGCATATCGTCCTGAGCCACATGCAGCAAGGTGTCGTTCAGGCACACACCGCCGGAATGAGTTTCGTGTAGCACCCGGTTCTGTTCGCGTTTGTCGTAGCCAAAGTAGTAAAGAGCCAGAGGACGTGGCCGCTGATTGATGTAAGCAAATGCCTGCTCCAGGTCCTGATACGGCACGATCGGCAGCAGCGGGCCGAAGATTTCGTCCTGCATCACCGTCATCTCATCGCTGACATTCAGCAGCACACTGTGTGGCATGCGTCGGCCCTGGCCCTGCTCGAACAGCGGAATCAACAGCGCGCCCTTGCTGGTGGCGTCGCTTACATAACCGTTGAGCCGCGCCAGTTGGCGTTCGTTGATGATCGCCGTGTAGTCCGGATTGTCGGTGAGTGTCGGGTAAAAACCCTGCACCGCCTGGCGATAGGCTTCGACAAAAGCACCGACCCGGTCTTCCGGCACCAGCACGTAATCCGGGGCAACGCAGGTCTGGCCGGCGTTGAGGGTTTTACCGAAGGCTATGCGCTCGGCGGCATCTTTGAGCGGTACATCGCGGGAGACGATGGCCGGCGACTTGCCGCCCAGTTCCAGGGTGACCGGGGTGAGGTTTTCGGCGGCGGCGCGCATCACGTGTTTGCCGATGCTGGTGGCGCCGGTAAACAGCAAGTGGTCGAAGCGCAAGCGCGAGAACGCCACGCCGATGTCGGCTTCACCGAGCACCACGCAGACCAGGTCTTCGGGGAAGATCCGCGCCAGCAATTCCTTGAGCAATAGGCCGGTGGCGGGGGTTGATTCACTGAGTTTGAGCATCACCCGGTTACCCGCCGCCAAGGCGCCAACCAGCGGGCCAACCGCCAGATACAACGGGTAATTCCACGGCACAATGACGCCGACTACGCCCAGAGGCTGATACACCACTTTTGCCGAAGCGGGCTGAAACGCGATGCCGACCTTGCGCCGCGAAGCTTTCATCCAGCCTTTGAGATGGCGGCTGGCGTAATGAATGCCGTGCAGGCTCGGCATCAGTTCGGCGAGCAAGGTTTCGTCGCCACTGCGATGGCTGAAATCGGAGCTGATCGCCTCGATCAAGGCCTGACGCTCGTTGCTGAGCAAATCACTCAGGGCCTTGAGCCATTGCTGGCGCTGGGCGGCGGGCGGCATCGGATTGGCGGCATACGCAGCCCGCTGCGCCTCGAACAACCGGTCCAGTTCGGCCAGCGGTTGTTGCAGCGTTTGCAGGTAAGCAACGTCGGCAGTCATGGTCTGCTCCGGATTTATTGTAGTGATGAACTTTTTAGAGTCTATGCTCTAGAAAGTCAAATGACTTCCTTGCACGGCAGTGTTTTATCCATTTCCGGTTAGGTCGTAAGATGCTCCCCAACGCACTCTGAATTAAAGCTCAAGCCATGGCCCCACGAATAAAAACCAGCGAGCGTATCGTGCTGAACAGCCTTGAACTGTTCAATCAGCAGGGTGAGCGCAGCATCAGCACCAATCATATTGCCGCCCACATGGAGATTTCTCCGGGCAACCTGTACTACCACTTCCCCAACAAGCAGGCGATCATCGCCGTGTTGTTCAGTGAGTACGAAAGCCTCGTGGACAGCTTTCTGCGTCCGCCGCAGGGGCGCGCGGCGACGGTCGAGGACAAGCGTTTCTATCTCAAGGAATTGCTCTCGGCGATGTGGCGCTACCGCTTTCTGCACCGCGATCTGGAGCATCTGCTCGACAGCGATCCGGAACTGGCCGCCCGCTATCGGCGCTTTTCCCAGCGCTGCGTGATTCAGGGCGCGGCGATCTACGAAGGTTTTGTTTCCGCCGGGATCCTTGATATGGATCGCGTGCAGATCGAATCCCTGACCCTCAATGCCTGGATCATCCTGACGTCCTGGGTGCGCTTCCTGTGCACCACGCGCGAAAACTCCAACCACCTCAGTGAACAAGCTATTAAACGTGGCGTGTATCAGGTACTGGTGCTTGAAGCCGGGTTTGTCACCGAGCAGGCGCGTGACGAGGTCAATGCGTTGTTCGAGGAGTTCTACGTGCCGCTGGCCCAGGCCCTCGAAGACGTGAAATAAACCGTTCTGTTGAAATCCCTCAGGGAGCCCGTTATGCCGATTGCGCAACTGATCAGCCCCGAAGCACTGGACGCCCGCAAGGTGCAGCCGGGACTGGTGATTCTCGATTGTCGTTTTGCCCTCGAAGACCCGGACTACGGTCAGCGCAGCTATGCCGAAGGGCACATTGCCGGGGCGAGCTTTGCCGACCTTGAGCGTGACCTCAGCGGTAAAGTGGTCAAAGGCGTGACTGGCCGTCACCCGTTGCCCGAGCCGGCGGCGTTGATCGAGCGGCTGCAGGCGTGGGGCATCAACAAGGACAGCGACGTGGTTTTGTACGACGACGGTCCCGGTGCCTACGCGGCACGGGCGTGGTGGTTGCTGGCGTGGCTGGGCAAGCGCGATGGCGTGTTCATTCTCGATGGCGGGCTCAAGGCGTGGCATGCGGCGGGGCTCCCGCTGAGCCTGGATGCGCCGACGGTTACCCGTGGCAATTTCAGTGGCCAGCCGGACACCCGCCTGCTGCTCAGCGCCGAGCAACTGCAACAGCGCCTTGGTCAACCGGCGCTGACGTTGATCGATGCCCGGGCTTTGCCGCGTTTCAAAGGTGAGGTCGAGCCGATTGATCCGGTTGCCGGGCATATTCCCGGTGCGCAATGCGCGGCGTTCACCGACAACCTCGGCAGCGATGGACAATTCCTGCCGGCGGATCAACTCAAGCAGCGTTTTGCCGCGAAGCTCGGTGAGCGTTCGCCAGCGGATCTGGTTGCGTATTGCGGGTCCGGCGTGACGGCGTGTCATAACCTGTTTGCCTTGTGTCTGGCGGGTTATCCGTTGGGGTCGTTGTATGCCGGGTCGTGGAGTGAGTGGATCAACGAGCCTTCGCGCGGTATCGCCACCGGCGAATAACCAACATCTGTGGGAGCGAGCCTGCTCGCGAAGGTGTCGGATCAGTCGACATTAATGTTGAATGAACAACCGCTTTCGCGAGCAGGCTCGCTCCCACATTGGTTATTCGTTGTCTGAAGGAAGCTGTCGGGCGCTGCGGTAAGCGGCGGGCCCGACACCATAAGCCTGTTTGAACTGTCGGCTCAAATGGCTCTGGTCGGCAAAACCCAATTGCGTGGCGACCTCCACGGGCAGGCAGCCATGTTGCAGGAGTGCGCGGGCCTGGGCGATGCGCTGCTGCATCAGCCAGGTGTGCGGCGGCATGCCGGTGGCGCGACGGAACACCCGGGCGAAATGGAAGGGTGACAGATTGACCGCCGCCGCGAGCTCTTCCAGCGATGGCGGCGCCGCCAGTTGCGCGCGCAGCAGTTCTTTGCCCAACAGCACCGCGCGGTGTTCCTTGCCGGCTCGGCCGGGCACGGGCACTGCCGCATGGCGCTGCAACAGCCGCAACATCATCTCGCGCCACACCGTCTGCTGTTGCAGCGCGGTGGTCGGGCTTTCGAGCAGACGGTGCAACTGCGCAAAGCCGTTGACCAGATCCGCATCGCGATACAACGTGGCGCTGAACGCCGGCAGGTTGCTGGTGGACAGCTCCAGCTCATCCAGCAGCGAAACGATTTGCGCGGTATCGGGATAAAACGCCCGATACAGCCAGCCATCCTCGGTGCCCTTGTGTCCGGTGTGCAGTTCGTCGGGATTGATCAACACCAGCGTGCCGCTGCCCGCCAGATGCTCGGCGCCGCGATAGCGATAACGCTGGGCGCCGGCCATGATCATGCCGATCACATAGCCGTCATGCACATGCGGGGCGAAGCGATGCTCGATGTAGCGCGCCGACAGCAACTCGACCCCGGCCAGCGGCGCGGTTTGCCAGAAGCGGATCGACTCGCCCTGATCGCTCATGCGGACACGCGAGCCAGCCACTGCGGGATGCGTCGTTCCAGGTAGTAACCGGGCTGACGCAGCGAGCCTTCGACAAAGCCGACATGCCCACCGCGTGCCTGCAATTCGAAGACGGTTGACGCCGATAGCTCATTGGCCTGCGGCAAACTGTGCGGGAACACGAAAGGATCGTCCGCCGCCTGAATGATCAGGGTCGGCGTGCGGATCTCGCCGAGGAAATAGCGGCTAGAAGCGCGACGATAGTAATCCTCGGCATCCTCGAACCCGTGCAACGGCGCGGTTACCCGGCCATCGAAATCCCAGAAGGTGCGCATGTTTTCCAGCGAGCCGAGGGCGGCCAGCGCGGCGAGTCCTTCTTCACGCCCGTCGTGTTGAAACTGCCGCTGCTTGTTCTTGATATAGGCGACCATCTCGCGCATGAAGTGCGCCTGATAGACCTTGGAAAATCCTTGGCCGATGCGGTCGGCGCATTGGTCGAGGCGAAACGGCACTGATACCGCCACGGCGCCGAGCACGCCGCTGGCGCTGCCGGTTTCCCCGAGGTGTTTAAGCAGCACGTTGCCGCCCAGGGAGTAGCCGACGGCATACAGCGGTGCCAGCGGTCGTTTGGCGCGCAGATGTCTGATGGTTTCGGCGAGGTCTTCGCTGGCGCCGGAGTGATAGCTGCGCGGCAGCAAATTCGGTTCGCCAGAGCAGCCGCGCCAGTTCAACGCAACACTGGCCCAGCCTTGATCAGCCAGTGACTTCTGGATGCCCGCTACATAAGGCGAATTGGAGGACCCGGTCAGACCGTGTAACACCAGCACCAGTGGTGCATCGGCGGTGTGCGGGCCGTGCCAGTCGAGATCGAGAAAGTCGCCATCCTCAAGCCACAGGCGTTCGCGTTCACGCTCGATATGTACGGTTTTGCGCCACAGCGGCCCCCACAAGGTTTGCAGGTGCGGATTGCCGAGGCCGAAGGCGGGGTTGAAGCGTTCTGAAGAGGCGGACACGATGGTTCTCGATGCAGAGCGGCGACCCTGTTGGAAGGGGCGCCGCTTATTCAGACCGGTCGGTTAACCGGCGATCTCTGCCGTACGTTGCCACAACGCGTAATAAACCCGGCCGGATTTCTGTTCGCGATGCAGGCGCCAGTTGCCCGGCAGGCCCAGCGTCGATGGCGCCGTTTCGCTTTCAGTGTAGATCCACGAGTCCGGCGCCAGCCACTGGCGCTCTTCGAGCAAGGTGCAGACGGCAGGCAGCAGGTTCTGGTTGAACGGCGGGTCGAGGAATACCAGGTCGAACGGTGTTGCGGTCTGGGTTTCCAGATAACGCAGGGCGTCGGCGGTCTGCACCTGGCCGTTGGTGCAGCGCAGGGTGCCGAGGTGTTCTTTCAGGCTGGACACCGCAATGTTGCTGGCATCCAGTGCCTGACCCATGGCCGCGCCACGGGACAGCGCTTCGAGAAACAGCGCGCCACTGCCGGCGAACGGATCAAGCACCTTGGCCCCTTCAACGTACGGTGCGAGCCAGTTGAACAAGGTTTCACGCACGCGATCCGGCGTCGGGCGCAGGCCCGGTGCGTCGGGGAAGCTCAGCTTGCGGCTGCGCCATTGGCCGCCAATGATGCGCAACTGGTTCACACCGTTGTGAACGTTTTGCGCAGGTTTCTTGGGTGCTCGAGTCGCCATTAATGCTCCGGAACCCCGAGCGGTTGCTCGGCAGGTTTATCAGATGGGGCCGGTAACGGCTTTTGCGGCACGGTCGGGCCAGCGGTGACGATGACCATTTTGTCCGTGCTCAGGTGTTTGTTCAGAGCGTCGCGGACTTGCTCCACGGTCAGGCTTTGCGACTGACGCATGAAGTCATCCAGGTAGCTCAGCGGCAGATTATAGAAGCCCATCGCGCCGAGTTGGCCGACGATATCGGCATTGCTCGCGGTGGACAGCGGGAAGCTGCCGGCCAGTTCGCGTTTGGCGTCGTCGAGTTCCTTCTGCGTCGGCCCGGTTTTCAGGTAGTCAGCGAGCACGTCCTGCACCAGTTTCAGGGTGCCCTCGCTCATTTCTGCGCGGGTTTGCAGGTTGATCATGAACGGGCCACGTACCTGCATCGGGCTGAACGCCGAGTACACGCCGTAGGTCAGGCCGCGCTTCTCGCGCACTTCACTCATCAGGCGCGTGCCGAAACCGCCGCCACCGAGGATCTGGTTGCCCATCGACAGCGCGGCGTAATCCGGATCGTCACGGTCGATACCCAGTTGCGCGATCATCAGATTGGTCTGCTTCGACGGGAACTCGATATGGCCTGTGCTGGCCTTCGGTTCCTGTGGCTGGGCGATCTTCGCCAGCGCCGGGCCTTTCGGCAGGGCAGAAGAGACCTGATTGGCAATTGCTTCGGCGTCCGCCCGCGACAGGTCGCCGACCAGCGCGATCACCACGTTGCCAGCGGCGTAGGCCTTGGCGTGGAACTCACGCAACTGCGCGAGGGTGATCTTCGGCACGCTCTGCGGGTTACCGTCACTCGAATGCGCGTACGGGTGATCGCCGTACAAGCGCTTCATCAGCTCAAGGCTGGCGAGTTTGCCGGGGTTCTGTTTCTGGTATTCGAAACCGGCGAGCAGCTGGTTCTTGATGCGTGCGAACGAATCGGCAGGGAAGGTCGGTTTGCCAACCACTTCCGAAAACAGCTTCAGCGCCGGTTCACGCTTGTCGGTGGCACTCAAGCTGCGTAGCGAAGCCAGCGCCATGTCCTTGAAAGCACCGTTGCCGAAATCCGCACCGAGGCCTTCGAAGCCTTGCGCGATGGCGCCGACGTCTTTACCGGCGACACCTTCGTTGAGCATTGCGTTGGTCAGCACCGCCAGACCCGATGCGCTGCCGTCCTGGCTGCTGCCGGCGGCGAAGATCAGCCGCATGTCGAACATCGGCAGCTCATGGGCTTCGACGAACAATACTTTGGCGCCTTCGGCGGTGTTCCAGGTTTGCACGTCGAGTTTGCGGCTGGCCGGGGCCTTGCCGTCGAGTTCGGTCAGTGATTGCAGCTTCTGGCTGGTCTTGGCGTTGTCGAGGGCTTCGCTGGCATTGCTGTCAGCGCCTGGCGACAGGTACAGCGCGGCAGAGCCGATCACCGCCACGGCAATCAGGCCGAGCAGCAGGCGTGGGGATTTGCGCTTACTCATGAGTCGTCTCCAGTGGCAGGACGTGGGCGACGCTGAGACGTTCGCGGGTGAAATACAGCTTGGCGGCGTTCTGGATGTCTTGCGGGGTCACGCTTTCCAGATCGGCGAGTTCGGTGTCCATCAGTTTCCACGACAGACCGACGGTTTCCAGTTGGCCAATAGCGGTGGCCTGGCTGGTGATCGAATCACGTTCGAAGACCAGACCGGCAATCACTTGTGCTCGCACGCGCTCCAGTTCTTCAGCGGACGGCGCGGTGGTTTTCAGCTGTTCCAACAGCTTCCACAGACCTGCCTCGGCTTGCGCGATGGTCTTTTTCTTCTGGGTGTTCGGGGTTGCCGACAGGGTGAACAGACTGTCGCCACGGGTATAGGCGTCGTAGCTCGACGAACCGCCGGAGACCAGCTCTTCGCCGCGCTCCAGTTGCGTCGGGATGCGCCCGCTGTAACCGCCGTCGAGCAACGCCGAGATCAGGCGCAAGGCGTTGACCGAGCGTTTGTCTTCAGCCGTGGCAATGCTTGGCACGTTGAAACCGAGCATCAGGCTAGGCAATTGCGTCTGCACGTGCAGGGTGATCTGGCGTTCGCCGGGTTCGGCCAGCTCCAGCGGTTTTTTCGCTGGCGGCACGTCGCGTTTGGCGATTGGGCCGAAGTAGCGTTGAGCGAGGGTTTTCACTTCGTCCGGAGTAACGTCACCGACTACGACCAGCGTGGCGTTGTTCGGCACGTACCAGGATTGGTACCAGTGGCGCAGCTCCTCGACTTTCATCCGGTCGAGGTCGGCCATCCAGCCGATGGTCGGCGTATGGTAACCGCTGGCCGGATAGGCCATGGCCTTGTAGCGCTCGTAAGCCTTGGACATCGGCTTGTCATCGGTGCGCAAGCGGCGCTCTTCCTTGATGACTTCGATTTCCTTGGCGAACTCGTCGGCCGGCAGGCGCAGATTGGCCATGCGGTCGGCTTCCAGTTCGAAGGCGACGCCCAGACGGTCGCGGGCCAGCACCTGGTAATAAGCGGTGAAATCGTCGCTGGTGAAGGCGTTCTCTTCGGCGCCGAGGTCACGCAGGATCAGCGAGGCTTCGCCGGGACCGACTTTTTCACTGCCCTTGAACATCATGTGCTCAAGCGCGTGGGACAGACCGGTCTGGCCCGGGGTTTCGTAGCTGGAGCCGACCTTGTACCAGACCTGCGAGACCACCACCGGCGCGCGATGGTCTTCGCGCACGACGACCTTGAGGCCGTTGTCGAGGGTGAATTCGTGAGTCGGTTGCGGGTCGGCCGCCAGGGCCGAAAGGGGCAGGCAGACTGTGCTGAGCAGCAGGCCTGCAGCGCGGCGGGCTAGAGCATTCATTCGTTTTTTAACCTGTTGGGCTGCCCGCTTGGTCTTAGCGTCGGCGGGCGAGAGGGTGCTAGGATACTGATCCGTTTTACCGGCGACCACGCCTATCAGGTTTTCAGACCTGATCTGGCTGAATGGGTTTGCGGCAGAAAGCTACGGTTTATCGACTAAACTTCGCTTTTTCGCCGAATTTGCCGGTTTAGTCCTTCGTTTATACGATTCTTTGAGGTGCCGCTGGCGCCTCGACAAAATGTTGCGCGTGAACAAGCTGGATGAAACACAGTCTGTTCTGCATCGAATATTTATTTGCCGGGGCGCCCTTATGGCGCGTCGCTACCGTGAGATAGCCGTCCTCCATGTTTGGTTCCAACGACGACAAGAAGACCCCAGCTGCGGCTGGCGAGAAGAAAAGCCTGTTCGGATGGCTGCGTAAGAAACCGCAGGAACCCGTCGTCGAACAGCCGCCGGTGATTCCTGAGCCAGCGCCTGCGCCGGCGCCAGTCATAGAAGAAGAGCCGGCACCGATTGTGCTGCCGATTGCCGAGCCGGTGTTGCAACCGGTTGAGCCTGAGCCTGAAGCGCCTGTGGCGGCTGAGCTACCACTGACTCCTGCGGCTGAACCGTGGCTGACCTTGCCGGTGGCGGAAGAGCCGGTGGCGTTGGTTGAAGAGGCTGCGCCGCATATCACCCCGATGATTCCTGCGCCTGCTGCGTTCGTTCCAGAGGTTGCTCCGGCGCCGGTGGTTGAGCCGGTTGTCGAGCCTGTTGCGCCCGTGTTTGTTGCGCCAGTTGTTCAACAGCCTGCACCTGCACCTGCACCTGCACCGGTCGTCGCTGCTCCAGTTGTGCCGGTTGAAGTGGTTACCGAGGCCCCAGTCGAAGCCCCGCGCACCGAAGAAGCCAAAGCCGGTTTCTTCGCCCGCCTCAAGCAAGGCCTGTCGAAAACCAGCGCCAGCATCGGCGAGGGCATGGCCAGCCTGTTCCTCGGCCGCAAAACCATCGATGACGATCTGCTCGATGACCTCGAAACCCGTCTGCTCACCGCCGACGTCGGCGTCGAAGCCACCACGCAGATCATCCAGCGCCTGACCCAGAAGGTCGCCCGCAAAGAGCTGGCCGACGCCGACGCGCTGTACAAATCCCTGCAGGCCGAACTGGCGGCGATGCTCAAGCCGGTCGAACAACCGCTGAAAATCGTTTCGCAGAACAAGCCGTTCGTGATTCTGGTGGTGGGCGTCAACGGCGCCGGCAAAACCACCACCATCGGCAAACTGGCGAAGAAGCTGCAACTGGAAGGCAAGAAAGTCATGCTCGCCGCCGGTGACACCTTCCGCGCCGCTGCCGTGGAACAGCTGCAAGTCTGGGGCGAGCGCAACAAGATCCCGGTCATCGCCCAGCACACCGGCGCCGACTCGGCTTCGGTGATCTTCGACGCCGTGCAGGCCGCCAAGGCCCGTAGTATCGATGTATTGATCGCCGACACCGCCGGTCGCCTGCACACCAAAGACAACCTGATGGAAGAACTGAAAAAAGTTCGCCGGGTGATCGGCAAGCTCGACGCCGACGCGCCGCACGAAGTGCTGCTGGTGCTCGACGCCGGCACCGGCCAGAACGCCATCAACCAGGCCAAGCAATTCAACCAGACCGTCGAACTGACCGGCCTGGCGCTGACCAAGCTCGACGGTACCGCCAAGGGCGGGGTGATTTTCGCCCTGGCCAAGCAGTTCGGCTTACCGATCCGCTACATCGGCGTCGGTGAAGGCATCGACGATTTGCGTACCTTTGAAGCCGAACCCTTTGTCCAGGCACTGTTTGCCGAGCGGGAGCGTTCATGATTCGTTTCGAACAGGTCGGTAAACGCTACCCGAACGGTCACGTCGGCTTGCATGAGCTGAGCTTTCGAGTCCGTCGTGGCGAGTTCTTGTTTGTCACCGGCCACTCCGGCGCCGGTAAATCCACGTTGTTGCGCCTGTTGCTGGCGATGGAGCGTCCGACCAGCGGCAAACTGCTGCTGGCCGGGCAAGACCTGAGCACCATCAGCAACGCGCAGATTCCGTTCCTGCGTCGGCAGATCGGCGTGGTGTTCCAGAATCACCAACTGCTGTTCGATCGCACGGTGTTCAACAACGTCGCCTTGCCGCTGCAGATTCTTGGCTTGTCCAAGGCCGAAATCGCCAAGCGTGTCGACTCGGCGCTGGAGCGCGTGGCGCTGTCGGATAAAACCGATCTGTACCCGGGCGACCTGTCCACCGGTCAGCAACAGCGCGTCGGCATCGCCCGCGCCATCGTGCACCGCCCGGCCTTGCTGCTGGCGGACGAACCGACCGGTAACCTCGACCCGCGTCTGGCGGCGGAAATCATGGGCGTATTCGAAGACATCAACCGTCTGGGCACCAGCGTGCTGATCGCCAGTCACGACCTGGCACTGATCGCGCGCATGCGTCACCGCATGCTGACCCTCCAACGCGGCCGATTGATTGGCGACGGGGAGGCCGGAGAATGAGTGCCACACGCAGTCCGAAGGTTTCCGAACGCGTGGCCCCGAAAGCCGCCGATCCGCAGCCACCGAAGAAGAAAAAACACGACGAAGACGATGGCCCGGACTTCGCCACGCTGTTCCGTGCCTGGGTCGAAAGCCATCGCGCCAGTCTGCTCGACAGCCTGCGTCGTCTCGGCAAGCAGCCGATCGGCAGCTTCTTCACCTGCATGGTGATGGCGGTCGCGCTGAGTCTGCCAATGGGCTTGTCCCTGTTGCTCAACAACGTCGAGCGTCTTGGCGGTTCGTGGCAGCGTGCGGCGCAGATTTCGCTGTATCTGCAACTCGACGCCAGCCCGGAGCAGGGCGAGTCGTTGCGCGAGCAGATCAAAGGCATGCCCGGCGTAGCGGATGCTGAATATGTCGGCCGCGATCAGGCGCTGGAAGAGTTTCAGCAGCAATCCGGGTTGGGCGAAGCCCTGCGCGAGCTGCCGGAGAACCCGTTGCCGGGCGTGGTGCTGGTCACCCCGAACGAGGTCGACAAGCCGACGCTGGAAGCATTAAGACAAAAACTTTCCGAATTGCCCAAGGTACAACAGGCGCAACTTGATCTAGTCTGGGTCGAGCGTTTGGCCGCGATCCTCAAGCTTGGCGATCGTTTTGTCTTCGGTCTGACGGTGCTGCTGGTTTCTGCATTACTTTTGGTGATAGGCAATACCATTCGTCTTCATATTGAAAACCGCCGCACCGAGATAGAAGTGATTAAACTCGTCGGCGGCACTGACAGTTATGTGCGTCGCCCTTTCCTTTATATGGGCGCGTTGTATGGCTTCGGTGCGGGGCTATTGTCCTGGGGCGTCTTGGCGTTCGGCCTGAACTGGCTGAACGATGCGGTGGTTGGGCTGGCCGGTTTGTACGGCAGCGATTTCGCTCTGGCCGGAGTGCCAGTTGCCGACGGTCTGTCGCTCTTGCTTGGCGCGGTGCTGTTGGGTTATATCGGTGCATGGATTGCAGTCGCACGCCATCTCAGGGAGCTGGCGCCGAAGTAGAATCTTTTTTGCGCGTGATTGACCTCGCGGTTTTTTTGGGAACTTGCACTTGAATTCCCGGTCAATTTTTCGCAGTGCCGAGAGGCACGAGTATGTAAGTGGGAGGTTTTTTCGTATGACCAATTCTTTGCAACCTGCGTATGCGTTGGTTCCGGGTGCGAACCTGGAAGCCTACGTGCACACCGTCAACAGCATTCCATTGCTGACGCCGGAGCAGGAGCGTGAACTGGCCGAGAGTCTCTACTATGAGCAGGATTTGGGGGCGGCTCGGCAGATGGTGCTCGCCCACCTGCGTTTTGTCGTACACATTGCCCGTAGCTATTCCGGCTACGGTCTGGCTCAGGCTGACCTGATCCAGGAAGGTAACGTCGGCCTGATGAAGGCCGTGAAGCGCTTCAACCCGGAAATGGGTGTGCGTCTGGTGTCGTTCGCCGTGCACTGGATCAAGGCGGAAATTCACGAGTTCATCCTGCGCAACTGGCGCATTGTGAAAGTCGCGACCACCAAGGCCCAGCGCAAGCTGTTCTTCAACCTGCGCAGCCAGAAAAAACGTCTGGCGTGGCTGAACAACGAGGAAGTCCACCGTGTGGCGGAAAGCCTCGGCGTCGAGCCGCGTGAAGTGCGCGAAATGGAAAGTCGCCTGACCGGCCATGACATGGCTTTCGACCCGGCTGCTGAAGCCGACGACGACAGCGCTTTCCAGTCGCCGGCCAACTACCTGGAAGACCACCGGTACGACCCGGCGCGTCAACTGGAAGATGCCGATTGGAGCGACAACTCCAACCACAACCTGCACGAAGCGCTGGAAGTGCTGGACGAACGTAGCCGCGACATCCTTTACCAGCGCTGGCTGGCCGAAGAGAAAGCCACGCTGCACGACCTGGCGCAGAAGTACAACGTGTCGGCCGAGCGGATCCGTCAGCTCGAGAAGAGCGCGATGAACAAGCTCAAGTTGTCGATCGCCGCATAACCGGCGAGCAGGCAATAAAAAAACGCCCCGATCAGCGATGATCGGGGCGTTTTCATTTCAGGCTTCACACAAAACAATTGTAGGAGTGAGCCTGCTCGCGATAGCGGTGTGACAGTCAGCATTGCCGTCACTGATGCACCGGTATCGCGAGCAGGCTCACTCCTACATTTAGATCCTCGGTGTTATCGCGACCAAGGTGCGCGGCGGGAATCGTTGAGCCCCAACAGATAACTATCCCCACCCAACTGACTCATCTGCTGACGAATCCACCCGGCCCGGCGCGAGACATAAGCGGTCGGATGGCTAGCGCTCCACACCCGAGGGTTGGGCAGAACAGCCGCCAGATAACTCGCCTGCTGCCGCGACAACGACTTCGCGCTCACACCAAAGTGATGGCGGGCTGCGGCTTCGGCGCCAAACACCCCGTCATCCCACTCGACGCTGTTGAGATACACCTCAAGAATCCGCTGCTTGGGCCAGAACACCTCGATCAGCGCGGTAAACCACGCCTCCAGGCCTTTACGCAGATAGCTGCGGCCGGCCCACAGAAACAGGTTTTTCGACACCTGCTGGCTCAAGGTGCTGGCGCCGCGAATCGACCCGCCAAGCTCGTTGTGGGCCAACGCTGCCTGGATCGCACTGAAATCAAAGCCCCAATGCTCGGGAAACTTCTGATCCTCACCGGCCATGACCGCGACTTTGAGGTCATCGGAGATCTCGTCCCATGGCTTCCAGGTACGTTGCAGGTCAATCGGCTCGCCATCGACCCAGGATTCGACTTTGCGCTCGACCATCAACGCCGTGCCCGGCGGTGGCACGAAGCGAAACACCAGCACCAGCAAAATGCTGCCGCCCGCGAACCAGAGCAGGGCCTTCGTGAGACGACGGAAAATAGTACGCAGCATAGAGATGGCTTGGCCGAACCGGTGGAGCGGGCCATTATACAGACCCTGCCGATCGCGTCTGACTGGAGTTCCCAATGCTGCGTGGCTTTTTGATGCTGGCCGCTTTTTTCGGTTTCACCGGGGTCGCCTTGGGTGCATTCGCCGCCCATGGCCTGAAAAACCGCCTGACACCCGAGTATCTGGCGATCTTCCATACCGGCGTCACCTATCAATTGGTGCACACCTTGGCGCTGTTTGGTGTGGCGCTGTTGGCCACGCAGATTCAGGGCCGACTGGTCACTTGGGCCGGCGTGTCATTCACCATTGGCATCCTGTTGTTCTCTGGCAGTCTGTATGTGCTGACCATGACCGGCATCAGCAAGCTCGGCATCATCACCCCATTTGGTGGCCTGGCGTTCCTGATTGGCTGGCTATGCCTGGGCCTCGCCGCCTGGCGCTTGCAACCAACCGCTTGACGCTTGGTGCTGACCTTTAGGTCATGATCGGGCTAGAATGCCAGCCCCTAAAAATGATGGCGGCGTTACGCATGCGCATTCAGTTGAACGGCGAATCCCTTGAACTGCCCGACGGCGAGACCGTTGCGGCCCTGATCACTCGTCTGGAACTGACCGGACGTCGAGTGGCAGTCGAACTCAATCTGGATATCGTCCCGCGCAGCCAGCATGCCGACACCACCCTCAATGATGGTGACAACGTCGAAGTGGTGCACGCCATCGGCGGCGGCTGATCGCCAGGTCTGCAAGGGCACAGAATTCTGCAAGACCCTCACTCCTAAAGAGGATTCCCCATGAGCATCGTTCGTAGCGACAAGCCTTTTGTGCTGGCCGGTCGTACTTACCAGTCGCGTTTGCTGGTCGGTACCGGCAAGTACCGTGACATGGAAGAAACCCGTCAGGCCATCGAAGCCTCGGGTGCCGAGATCGTCACCTTCGCCGTGCGCCGCACCAACCTGGGCCAGATCGAAGGCGAACCGAACCTGCTCGACGTGCTGTCGCCGGAGCGCTACACCTTCCTGCCGAACACCGCTGGATGCTACGACGCCATCGAAGCCGTGCGCACCTGCCGCCTGGCCCGTGAGCTGCTCGATGGCCACAATCTGGTGAAGCTGGAAGTGCTGGCCGACCAGAAGACCCTGTTCCCTAACGTCATCGAAACCCTTAAGGCCGCAGAAACGCTGGTCAAGGAAGGCTTCGACGTGATGGTGTACACCAGCGATGACCCGATCATCGCCCGCCAACTGGCGGAAATCGGCTGCATCGCGGTCATGCCGCTGGCCGGTTTGATTGGTTCCGGTCTGGGGATCTGCAACCCGTACAACCTGCAGATCATCCTCGAAGAAGCCAAAATCCCTGTGCTGGTCGATGCCGGTGTCGGCACTGCGTCCGATGCGACCATCGCCATGGAACTGGGTTGCGATGCGGTGCTGATGAACTCGGCCATCGCCCACGCCCAGCAGCCGGTGATGATGGCTGAAGCCATGAAACACGCCATCGTTGCAGGCCGTCTGGCCTACCTCGCTGGCCGTATGCCGAAAAAACTCTATGCCAGCGCCTCCTCGCCGCTGGATGGTCTGATCAAGTAAGAGCCATTGATGACTGAATCGAACGACACGCCTGTCCAGACGGAAGAGGGCGACGAGCGCCAACACCGCCGCATCAAGAGCTTCGTGATGCGCGCCGGGCGCATGACCGAAGGCCAGCAACGCGGCCTGGATCAGGGCGGGCCGCTTTACGTGCTGCCGCTGGCCGACGCGCCGGTGGATTACGATCAAGTGTTCGGCCGTTCGGCACCGCGCTCGCTGGAGATCGGTTTCGGCATGGGCCACTCGCTACTGGAAATGGCTGCGGCCGCGCCGGATCAGGATTTCATCGGCGTTGAGGTTCACCGTCCGGGTGTTGGCGCGCTGCTCAATGGCGTGCTGACTCAGGGCCTGACCAACCTGCGGGTCTACGATTGCGACGCGATCGAAGTGCTTAACCGCTGCATCGCCGACAACAGCCTCGATCGCCTGATGCTGTTCTTCCCGGACCCATGGCACAAGAGCCGTCACCACAAGCGTCGTATCGTTCAGGCCTCGTTCGCTGAACTGGTGCGCAGCAAGTTGAAGGTTGGCGGCATCCTGCACATGGCCACCGACTGGGAACCGTACGCCGAGTACATGCTGGAAGTGATGAACGTCGCCCCGGGCTACCGCAACCTCGCCGAAGACGGCAAGTGCGTACCACGCCCGGCCGAACGCCCGATCACCAAGTTCGAACGCCGCGGCGAACGACTGGGCCATGGCGTGTGGGACCTGAAGTTCGAAAAACAGTCCTGAGCATCACGCGGTAAAAATGTAGGAGTGAGCCTGCTCGCGATTGCGGGCTGACAGTCACCGAAGAGGTTGAATGTCAGACCGCAATCGCGAGCAGGCTCACTCCTACAGTCGTTTTGGGTGTGCTGAAAGATCAGCGGCGGTCGGCGACGACGCCGATCAGCACCAGCACCACCAGCAGGACTGGCGCCAGGCTGTAGTTGTTGAACTGGCTCAAACCCTTGATAACCCAAGGCGTTGCATAGATCAGCGCCGCACCGCTGCCGATCACGCAGAGCAGCGCCATCAATGGCACGCGCAGGGCGCCGGCGATGCTGCCCAGGCGTTGCTCAACCCAGCCTTTGAAGTCGGCGCCGAACAGCACCAGCAGGCAGCCGACCAGCGCCAGGGCGATTTCCGAGAGGTTGCTACGGCTCCAGCGGGAGACGGTGGCGAGCAGGTCGAGTATCAAATCCATGCGTTTTCCCTTGGGACTGAAGTCAGTTCAGAAATTGTTGCAGCAAGTCGTTGAGAAACAGCTGTCCGCGCTCGGTGGCCGCCAGACGTGACGGTTCGACCTGCAACAGACCGCTTTGTTCTGCCGCTGCCCGGCCTTCAGCGAGGCTTTCCAGCGACAGCCCGGTGCGCTCAGGATACAGGCGCGATTCGACGCCTGCGGTCAGGCGCAAAGCGTTCATCAGAAACTCGAACGGCATCTCGTCGTTGGTCAGCGCTTTCTCGCCGGCCTGAAAGCTTTTTGCCGGGTTGAGATAGTCCTTCGGCAAACGGGTTTTCCAGGTACGCACGATGCGCCCGTCCGGATGGCTGAGCTTGCCATGCGCACCCGCGCCGATGCCGATGAAGTCGCCGAAACTCCAGTAATTGAGGTTGTGCCGCGCTGGCCGACCCGCCTGGGCATAAGCCGACACTTCGTATTGCGCATAACCGTGTTCCGCCAGCAGCGCTTGCCCGGCCTCTTGAATGTCCCACAGCGTGTCATCTTCCGGCAGCACCGGCGGCTGGTTCCAGAACACGGTGTTCGGCTCCAGCGTCAGCTGATACCAGGAAATGTGCGTTGGATTCAGCGCGATGGCCTGGCGCAGATCGCTGAGGGCATCGTCCAGCGACTGATCGGGCAAACCGTGCATCAAGTCGAGGTTGAAGTTATCGAACCCGGCCTGCCGCGCCATACCGGCCGCGCGTACCGCTTCGTCACCGTTGTGAATCCGCCCCAGCGCCTTGAGCTTTTCCTGCTGGAAGCTCTGGATGCCGATCGACAGGCGATTGATCCCCAGCTTGCGGTACGCGACGAACTTCTCTTGCTCGAAGGTCCCGGGGTTGGCTTCCAGAGTGATTTCGATGTCGTGGGCAAACGGAATCCGCTGTTCGACGCCTTCCAGCAGCCGCCCGAGGGCTTCGGCGCTGAACAGGCTCGGCGTGCCGCCACCAAAGAAGATCGAACTGATTTCACGACCGTACACGGCGTGCAGATCCTGATCGAGATCGGCCAGCAGCGCGTCGACGTATTCCTGCTCCGGCAACACCGGGCTGGCAGTGTGCGAGTTGAAGTCGCAATACGGACATTTGCGCACACACCACGGGATGTGGATGTACAGCGCCAGGGGCGGCAGCGTTGGCAGCGGTGCCCGAGGCGAAGAAGCGGCGCCGCCGACAATCAGCGACGGCGCAGAAGAGTCACGGGTCATTTCAGGCCCAGACGCTGGCGCAGCAGATCCATTGCACGGGCGCGGTGGCTGATCTGGTTCTTGTCGGCCGGACTCAGTTCGGCGCTGGACACATCACGCTCCGGCACCCAGAACAGCGGGTCATAACCGAAACCGTGCTCGCCGCTGGCGGCCGTCAGGATGCGTCCGTGCCACAGGCCTTCGCAGAGGATCGGCAACGGATCATCGGCGTGACGCACCAATGCCAGCACGCAGACGAACTGCGCACCGCGCTCGGCTTCCGGCACATCTTTCAGTGCATCGAGCAATTTGGCATTGTTCGCCGCATCGCCCTTGCCGTCGGCATAACGCGCCGAATAGATGCCCGGCGCACCGCCAAGTAAATCCACCGCCAGACCGGAGTCGTCGGCCAGCGCCGGCAACCCGGAAATGCGCGCGGCATTACGCGCCTTGAGGATCGCGTTCTCGACGAACGACAGACCGGTTTCTTCCGGCTCGACCTTGCTCCACTCGCCAATCGAGCGCAGTTGCACCGATTCGCCGAGCATGGCACTGGAGTTCTTTGAGTTTGCCGGCGTTATGGCTGGCCAGTACGAGCTGCTTGATGTTCATCATTCGCCGGGAAAGAGTTCTTGGTTGAAATTGATGGTGTTGATCTTGTCGCCGTTCTGCACCTTGATTTCAAAGGTGCGGGTTTCCTGCTGAGGCACCGGGTATTGGGCGATGTAGTAGATCGCACCCTGCTCGGTGACTTGCTTGAAATTCAGCGGCACGCTCTGGCTGGTCAGGTCTTTGACCGTGCCGGTGACGTTGGCGACCAGCGGTTTGCCGTCCTTGATCACCGAGACATTGATCACGCCCTGATTTTTGCTGCGAATCAGTTCAGCCGCCTTGGCGATGTCCGGCGTCAGAAACGTCGAGTTGAAAGTGTTGTAGTGCACCGTGACGTCGCCAAAGGTTTCCTTGCGCTCGCCCTTGATGACGTCGGCCGCTATGGCGCTGGCGCTCAGGCAGGCAGTCAATAACAACAACGCTAAACGACCCATGATCGTGCTCCTCGAAATGACGGGATTCAGACCGCGACTTTGTGGTCTGCAAGCTGCGGGCTGCTGACGCGGTAGATACCGATCTCACCTAACAGATTAGGCCATAGCTTACTGGCCCACCCGTGACGGTGCTGTTGATCCACGGCAAGCCGATCAATGACCTTCGCATCACGTTCGCGGCAAAGTTCTTCAAAGTCTTCGAAGGTGCAGAAGTGAATGTTCGGTGTGTTGTACCAGGTGTACGGCAGAAACTCGGACACCGGCATGCGGCCCTTGCTCGCCAGATACCAGCGGCAGCGCCAGTGGCCGAAGTTCGGGAAAGTGATGATGCACTGGCGGCCGACCCGGAGCATTTCGTCGAGGATCTTGTCCGGGTAGTGCACGGCTTGCAGGGCCTGGGTCATGACGACGATGTCGAAACTGTTGCTGGCGAAGTTGCCCAGCCCCTTGTCCAGATCCTGCTCGATGACGTTGATGCCCTTGGCCACGCACTCGGCGATGTTGTCGGCGTCGTTTTCCAGGCCATAACCGGTGACGTTCTTGTTGTCGCGCAGCCAGGTCAGCAGCTCGCCGTCACCGCAACCGAGGTCGAGGACGCGGCTGCCGGCGGGGATCCATTCCTGGATGATTTCCAGATCAGCTCTCATGGCTTTCTCACAACGTGATGCGGTTCATGTAATTGCCGAACGCCTGCAAGTAGCGCGGGATCGGAATCAGGAAGGCGTCGTGGCCCTGCGGTGCGTCGATTTCCAGATAGCTGACGTCTTTGCGCGCCGCCATCAGCGCATCCACCAATTCCCGCGAGCGGGCCGGAGAGAAGCGCCAGTCGGTGGTGAACGACATTACGCAGAACTTGGCCGTGGCGTTTTGAAAGGTTTTCGCAAGGTTATCGTCGAAGTTCGCCGCCGGATCGAAGTAATCCAGTGCCTTGGTCATCAACAGATAGGTGTTGGCGTCGAAGCGTCCGGAGAACTCTTCGCCCTGATAACGCAGGTAGCTTTCGACCTGGAATTCGACGCTGTGGAAGTCGTAGTTGAGCTTCTCGCTCTTCAGGCCGCGGCCGAATTTCTCGCCCATCGAATCGTCGGACAGGTAAGTAATGTGGCCGACCATCCGCGCCAGCATCAGCCCGCGCTTGGGGATTACACCTGCTTCACTGGAACGAACCGCCGTGGAATTCCGGGTCGGTGAGGATCGCCTGACGCGCAACTTCGTTGAAGGCGATGTTCTGTGCCGACAGCTTCGGTGCCGAGGCGATGGCCAGGCAGTGACGCACACGATCCGGGTAAGTGATGGTCCATTGCAGCGCCTGCATGCCGCCGAGGCTGCCGCCGATCACGGCTGCCCACTGGCCGATGCCGAGCAGATCAGCGAGGCGTGCCCGGCTGTGCACCCAGTCTTCCACGGTGAGCACCGGGAAATCGGCACCGAACGGTTTGCCGGTCTCCGGGTTGATGCTGCTCGGGCCGGTGGAGCCGTTGCAGCCGCCGAGGTTATTCAGGCTGACCACGAAGAACTTGTTGGTGTCGATCGGCTTGCCCGGGCCGATGCAGCTGTCCCACCAACCGGGTTTGCGGTCGTCGACGCTGTGATAGCCGGCAGCGTGGTGATGGCCGGACAAGGCATGGCAAATCAGCACGGCGTTGCTCGCCTGCGCGTTCAGCGTGCCGTAGGTTTCGTAGATCAGGTCATAGGCGGCCAGCGAACGGCCACAGGCCAGCGCCAGCGGATCGCTGAAGTGCGCGGTTTGCGGCGTCACCAGACCAACAGAATCGGGGGGAAAGGCAGTTGGCATCGACCCTGCTCTCGTTGAAATGAGGCGTAAGTCTAAAGACCGGGGGGGTTAGCGGCAAGCAACTACCTGCGCTCGTTCCCACGCTCTGCGTGGGAATGCCTCATTGGACGCTCGGCGTCCGCTTCGGCAGGGGACGCGGAGCGTCCCGGGATGCATTCCCACGCGGAGCGTGGGAACGATCAGCGCATTAGGTCAGGCAAATCCGGCAACTTCTTCGGCGAGCAGATTTTCACCCGCTTCTGCCTGTTCAGCTCACCACTGAGCAAGCTGACCTGGCTCTTGGAAACCCCGAACACCTTGGCCAGAAAGCCCATCAGATAAGCATTGGCCTTACCCTCGACCGGCGGCGCAGTCAGGCGAATCTTCAAACGATCACCGTGCAGCCCGGCGAAGTCATCGCTGCGGGCTGCCGGTTGCAGGTGACACTCGAGGATCAAGTCGTCACCGTCCCAACGGAACCAGCTCACATCAGCAAGCGCAGGATTTCCGGCATCATCGTCATCGCCGCCAGATTGTTGATCACCAGCATGTCGATCAGTTTCAGCGCGAGGAAGGCGAAGATCGGCGACAGGTCCAGACCGCCAAGATTCGGCAGGAACTTGCGGAACGGCGCCAGCGCCGGCTCGCAGATCTGGTTGACCAGTTCAGCGCCCGGATTGTGGCTGCCCGGCGCAACCCACGACAGAATCACGCTGATGATCAGGGCGAAGAAGAAGATCTTCAGGAACAGTGCGGTCACGCCGATGATCGACCAGATAAACAGTTGCAGCGGGTTGCCGGTGGTGCCGTAAGTCAGCAGCAGGGTCAGCGCCATCAGTGCCAGTTGCACCAGAATCGCCAGCACCAGCGACGACATGTCGAGGCCGAACAGGCTCGGGATGATCCGGCGCAGTGGCTTGAGCAGCGGCTGGGTCGCCTTGACCACGAACTGGCACAGCGGGTTGTAGAAGTTCGCCCGTACCAGTTGCAGGACGAAACGCAGCAGCACGATCAGCAGGTACAGACTGCCGAGGGTTTGCAGCACGTAAACCGCTGCGGTGTTCAATCCAATCATGTAAGGCTCCTTATTTGCCCAGTTGTTCGGCCATTTCGGCCGAGCGGTGCGCGGCGGCGCCGAGTGCGGTTTCGACCAGGGCTTCGAAGCCATTGGCCTGGAATGATTTGATTGCAGCTTCCGTAGTGCCATTTGGCGAGGTCACACGGCGGCGCAGTTCAGCAGCGTCAACGTCGCTGGAGACGGCCATGTGTGCGGCGCCGAGTGCGGTCTGCAGAGTCAGTTGTTCAGCGATGTCCTTCGGCAAGCCGAGTTTGACGCCAGCAGCAGTCATGGCTTCGATCAGCAGGAAGAAGTACGCCGGGCCGGAGCCGGAGACGGCGGTGACCGCATCGAGTTGCTGCTCTTCGTTCAGCCACAGGGCAATGCCGACGGCGGACAGCAGCTCTTCGGCTTGCTGACGCTGCTCGGCGGTCACTTCGCTGGTCGCGTACAAACCGCTGACGCCCTGTCGCAGCAGTGCCGGGGTGTTGGGCATGCAGCGCACGATTGGCTGCTCGCCAAGCCAGGCGGTCATGCTGGCGCAAGTGATGCCAGCGGCAATGGAGACCACCAGTTGATTCGGTTTCAGGCTTGGGCGAATCGCCTCGCACACGGCTTTCATCGCCTGTGGCTTGACTGCCAGCACAATCACATCGACGCCGTCGATGGCCTGGGCGTTGTCGGCGAAAGTTTCGATGCCGTGTTCGGCACTGACTTTGGCGCGGGTTTCTTCACCCGGGTCGCTGGCGCGGATCTGTGCGGCTTCCAGGCCCTTGGCGCGCAGGCCGCCGATCAGGCTGGCCGCCATGTTGCCCGCACCGATAAACGCAATACGTGTGTTGCTCATGTGTGGTCCTTATCTGGAATCGTTCAAGACTGGGAATAATCTCTGGCACCAAACAGGGCCGTACCGATACGCACCCAGGTGGCGCCTTGGGCAATGGCCGACTCGAGGTCGTGGCTCATGCCCATGGACAGTGTGTCGAGCGGCAGATCGAGGCTGGCCTGCAATTTCTGCACGGCGGCGAAGGCCGCGTCTTGCTCGGCGCGATCTTCGGTCGGCTCGGGAATTGCCATCAAGCCGCGCAGTTTCAAGCGTGGCAAGGCGTTGATGGCCGCGGCCAATGCCGGCAGGTCGGCCGGGGTGCAGCCGGACTTGCTCGCCTCACCGCTGACGTTGACCTGTATGCAGATGTTCAGCGGCGGCAACTCGGCCGGGCGCTGTTCGGACAGGCGTTGAGCGATTTTCAGGCGATCCACGGAGTGCACCCAGTCGAAATGCTCGGCGATGGCGCGAGTCTTGTTCGATTGAATGGGGCCGATGAAGTGCCAGATCAAGGGCAGGTCGGCCAGTTCGAGCTGTTTGCCCAGGGCTTCCTGCAGGTAGTTCTCGCCAAAGTCGCGCAGGCCGGCGGCATACGCTTCGCGCAGGGCCTGGGCGGGTTTGGTCTTGCTGACCGCGAGCAGCTGGACGCTGTTTTCAGCGCGGTTTGCAGCTGTTACCGCTGCCTGGATGCGCGAACTAACCAGTTGGATGTTGTCTGCTATCGTGGACATCAAGAGGCGCCAGCGGTCGGAAGGTTCGCGGCATTCTACTGGAATTGAGGAGCGCTATGGATATCACTGAACTGCTGGCCTTCAGCGCCAAACAGGGAGCTTCCGACCTGCACCTGTCGGCCGGTCTGCCGCCGATGATCCGCGTCGATGGCGACGTGCGGCGGATCAATCTGCCGGCGCTGGATCACAAGCAAGTGCACGAACTGATCTACGACATCATGAACGACACCCAGCGGGTCGACTTCGAGAAACATCTGGAAACCGACTTTTCTTTCGAAGTGCCGGGTGTGGCGCGTTTCCGGGTTAACGCCTTTAACCAGAACCGTGGCGCCGGCGCCGTATTCCGTACGATTCCGTCGAAAGTGCTGAGCATGGAAGACCTTGCCATGGGCGACGTCTTCCGCAAGATCACCGATGCGCCGCGCGGTCTGGTGCTGGTCACCGGGCCGACCGGTTCCGGCAAATCGACCACGCTGGCGGCGATGATCGATTACCTCAATACCCACCGGCATCACCACATCCTGACTATCGAAGATCCGATCGAGTTTGTTCACGAGTCGCGCAAATGCCTGATCAATCAGCGTGAAGTCCACCGTGATACCCGCAGTTTCGCCACTGCGTTGCGCTCGGCACTGCGTGAAGACCCGGATGTAATTTTGGTCGGTGAGATGCGTGACCTGGAAACCATTCGCCTGGCGCTGACCGCAGCCGAAACCGGGCACTTGGTGTTCGGCACGCTGCACACCACCTCGGCGGCGAAAACCATCGACCGCGTGGTCGACGTGTTCCCCGGTGACGAGAAGTCGATGGTGCGCTCGATGCTTTCCGAGTCGCTGCTGGCGGTGGTTTCGCAGACGCTGATCAAGAAGATCGGCGGCGGGCGGGTGGCGGCGCACGAGATCATGCTGGGGACGTCGGCGATCCGTAACCTGATCCGCGAGGACAAGGTCGCGCAGATGTATTCGGCGATTCAGACGGGTGGGTCGTTGGGCATGCAGACACTGGACATGTGCCTGAAGGAACTGGTGACCAAGGGCTTGATCAGCCGCGAACATGCGCGGGAGAAGGCGCGCACGCCGGATAATTTCTGAGGGAGTGATCGTTCCCACGCTCTGCGTGGGAATGCAGCCCGGGACGCTCTGCGTCCCTGCCGAAGCGGACGCGGAGCGTCCATTGAGGCATTCCCACGCGGAGCATGGGAACGATCGGTATGGTGTTAGCGCTGAACCACGCGCATCTGGTTTTGCTCTTTCGGCAACACACGCTTGGCAACCACGTAATGCTGCTGCCAATACGGCTTGTTCAACGTATCGATGCTCACCGCTTTGCCACGACGCGGAGCGTGGATGAAGCGATCGTTGCCCAGGTAGATGGCAACGTGGTTGACCCGACGGCTCTTGATGTTGAAGAAAATCAGGTCGCCCGGCTTCAGATCCTTGCGCTCGACTTTCTCGCCGTGACCGCTGGCCATGGCGTTGGAGGTGCGTGGCAGGTCGAACGTAGCGTCGTTGAACGCGTATTTCACCAGACCGCTGCAATCGAAGCCTTTACTTGGGCTGCTGCCGCCCCAACGATAAGGGGTACCGAGGACGTTCACCGCACGGCTCAGTACGTTGCTGCTTTCCTTGCTCGCCATCGGTGGCACCAGCTTGCTGTGGCTCTTGCTGCTCAGCGTGGTGGTTTTGCTTTTGCTGCTTTTGCTCGAGGGAGCCGAAGCATGGGATTTAGGGGTAAAGCCGTTAACGTTAGGAAGACGTTGCTCACGATTGGTGGCGTGGGCGGCCAGTGGCATTAATAGGCAGATGGTTAGCCATGTCTTGAAAAATGGTCGCATTAGGCGTGGCTCTTTAGTGATAGCGCGCAACTTTATAACAGAGTTTTTTTTCATTCCGAGTCCGTTGGTCGATTCAGTTGGAGGCCAACGGAACCAAATAAGCGGCAAATGGACGCAATTGTCGGACAGAAGTCAGGTGCTATAAGGCTTTGACGGTAGCAACGGTAACATTTGCCGTACGTCGGCTACCTGTAAAAAAGTCACAAAGAATTCAAGAATATTTATCTATCGTGTGAATCGAGGTCTTCATGAACCCCTATCAACAATTTGTTCAGCAGCAAGATACGCACAGCAAAATCATCGGTTATCTGCTGTGGATTTTCGGTTTTACCGGTGCTCACCGCTTCTATTACGGCAAGCCGGTGACCGGGACGATCTGGTTCTTCACCTTCGGTTTGCTGGGTATTGGCTGGCTGATCGACCTGTTTCTGATCCCGGCGATGGATCGCGAGGCGGATCTGCGTTTTACCGCAGGGCCGATCGAGTACAACGTGGCGTGGATTCTGCTGACGTTCCTCGGAGCATTGGGTGTGCACCGGATGTATCAGGGCAAGTGGATCAGTGGGCTGATCTATCTGCTGACAGGCGGGTTGTTCTTTCTGGGGGTGCTGTATGACTTCTGGACGCTGAATGATCAGGTCTCGGTGCGTAACGCCGAAGGCAGAGGCGCCTTCCAGTAAAGCTTCGCGAGCAGGCTCGCTCCCACAGGGGATTTGTGTCGTTCACAGATCCAATGTGGGAGCGAGCCTGCTCGCGAATGGGGCGACGCGGTATCAAGCCTGGTGACTGATCCGCCCATCCACCAGCGTATAGCGAACCACACCCGGCAAAGTGTGCCCAATGAACGGGCAGTTCTCACCCTTCGACAACCAGCCTTCACCGGCCACCGTCGAAGCCTGCGGATCGAACAGCACGATATCCGCCGCACCACCCACTGCCAGTTTGCCCGCCGGCAGACGCAGCGCTTCAGCCGGGCCAGCGCTCAAACGCGCCAGCAAGGTCGGCAAATCCAGTAACCCATCCTCAACCAGCGTCATCGCCAGCGGCAACAGCAACTCAACACTGCTGATGCCCGGCTCGGTCGCGCCGAATGGCGCCAGTTTGGCGTCGCGTTCGTGCGGCTGGTGATGGCTGGAAATCGCCGTGACCACACCGGACTTCACCGCTTCACGCAGGCCATCACGGTCAGCACGCGTACGCAGCGGCGGTTGCACGTGGTACAGGCTGCTGAAGTCGATCAGCGCCTCATCAGTCAGAATCAGTTGATACAGCGCGACATCCGCCGTCACCTTCAAGCCACGGGCCTGCGCCTGAGCGATCAGGGCTACGCCGCGGGCGCTGGTCAATTGGCTGAAGTGCGCACGTACGCCGGTTTGCTCAACCAGCAGCAGGTCACGGGCCAATGCCACGGTTTCAGCGGTTTCCGGAATCCCCGGTAAGCCGAGGAAACTGGCCACCGCGCCTTCGTGAGCCAAGCCACCTTCAGCCAAGTCGTGATCCTGCGAGTTGAAGATCACCGTCAGATCGAAGGTCGCCGCGTATTCCAGCGCCCGGCACAGGGTGCGGGTGTTGCGGAAGCTCTCCAGACCGTTGCCGAACGCCACGCAACCAGCGTCGCGCAGCGCCACCAGTTCGGCCAGTTGCTCGCCGTCCAGACCTTTGCTCAGCGCGCCGATCGGGAACACCTTGGTGTTGCCGGCCTCGCGAGCGCGATCGAGGATCAGTTCGGCCACGGCCGAGGTGTCGAGCACCGGCTTGGTTTTCGGCGGGCAGCACAGGCTGGTCACGCCGCCGGCCGCCGCAGCGCGGGTTTCGCTGATGATCGAGCCTTTGCGGCTGTAACCCGGCTCGCGCAGGGCCACGTTCAGATCGACCAGGCCCGGAGCGGCAACGAGGCCTTGGGCATCAATGGTTTCTACTGCCGTGAAACCCGCTGGAGCGGCGCCGAGGGCGACGATCTTGCAGGCTTCAACGTGAATGTCGGTGATTTGATCCAGGCCGCTGCTTGGATCGATGACGCGTGCGCCGAGAATGCTGAGCTTCACTGGGCGTTCTCCTGCTCGAATTGACGCTGCGCGGTTTGCCCGCTCATGGCCATGGACAACACAGCCATACGAATGGCGATGCCGTAGGTCACCTGATTGAGGATCACCGAGTGCGGGCCGTCGGCCACTGCGGACTCGATCTCCACCCCCCGGTTGATCGGCCCCGGGTGCATGACGATGCAATCCGGTTTCGCCCCGGCCAGACGCGCAGTGGTCAGGCCGAACAGGCGGTAGAATTCGCCTTCGCTCGGCAGCAGGCCGCCGGTCATGCGCTCACGCTGCAGGCGCAGCATGATCACCACGTCGACGTCTTTCAGGCCTTCGGTCATGTCGGTGTAAACCTTCACGCCGTATTGCTCGATGCCGATCGGCAGCAAGGTCTTCGGCGCAATCACGCGGATGTCCGGGCAACCGAGGGTTTTCAGCGCGAGCATGTTCGAACGTGCGACCCGCGAGTGCAGGATGTCGCCGACGATGGCCACCGAGAGGTTTTCGAAGCCGCCCTTGTGCCGACGGATGGTGAGCATGTCGAGCATGCCCTGCGTCGGGTGCGCGTGACGGCCGTCGCCGCCGTTGATGATCGCCACTTGCGGGCAAACATGCTCGGCGATGAAGTGCGCGGCGCCGGAATCACCGTGGCGCACGACAAACATGTCGGCGGCCATGGCTTCGAGGTTGCGCAGGGTGTCGAGCAGCGTTTCGCCCTTGCTTGCCGACGAGGTCGACACGTTCAGGGTGATCACGTCCGCCGACAGCCGCTGGGCCGCCAGTTCGAAGGTGGTGCGGGTGCGCGTGGAGTTTTCGAAGAACACGTTGCACACGGTCTTGCCGCGCAGCAACGGGACTTTCTTCACCGCCCGGGCACCGACTTCGAGGAACGAGTCGGCAGTGTCGAGGATTTCCGTCAGCAACTCGCGGCGCAGGCCGTCGAGCGAGAGGAAGTGGCGCAGCTGGCCCTGATCATTGAGCTGCAGCGGGCGCTTGGTATCTAGAGGCGTCATCGCGAAGGGGACTCTCAATAGGGCGGATTAAAGGTTGAAGTCTTGCAGTTCGAGCGTCAGCGGCTCGGGGCCGGACAGCTTCACCCGTTCATGTGCGGCCAGCGACAGCGTCGCGCCAACCACGTTCGGGCGGATCGGCAGCTCGCCGGCGTCGAGGTCCAGCAGGCAGACCAGGGTCACGCTGGCCGGGCGGCCGTAGTCGAACAATTCGTTCATGGCGGCGCGGATGGTACGGCCGCTCATCAATACGTCGTCGATCAGCACCAGATGCTGGCCTTCGATCTCGAAGGGCAGGGCGGACGGGCGCACTTGCGGGTGCAGGCCGTTCTGGCTGAAGTCGTCGCGGTAAAAGGACACATCCAGCGTGCCCAGTGGTGCATCGCTGCCCAGTTCCTTGAGCAAGGCCTGCGCGACCCAGATGCCGCCGGTGCGGATGCCGATGTAACGCGGTTCAGTGATTTCACGCTGGGCAAGGTGCGCCTTGAGGCGGGTCGCCATCTGGCTGATCAGATCGGCGGGATTTGGCAGGCTCATGGTTGCTCCTTGTTGGGGGCGAGTCGGATCCTTGGACGCGACTCGGTTTTTCACTCAAAAGAAAAGCGCCGAAGCGCTTGTCAGGACTCAAACAATGCAGTGTTTTCATCGAGCCAGCCCTGCAACAGCAGAGCGGCGGCGATGGCGTCCACCGGGTTGTCGCGGTAACTGCCTTTTTGACCGCCACGGGCCAGTCGCTCGCCTTTGGCTTCAAACGTGGTCAGGCGTTCGTCGTGGGTATAGAAGGGCAGATTGAAGCGGCCATTGAGGCGGCGGGCAAACTTTTCCGCGCGTACGCACATGTCGCTCGGGGTGCCGTCCATGTTCAGCGGCAGTCCGACAACAACGGCATCGGGTTTCCATTCTTTTATAAGGGCTTCGACCTGGTTCCAGTCCGGCACGCCGTTCTGTGCCTTCAAGGTGCACAGCTCACGGGCCTGGCCGGTAATCACCTGGCCGACCGCGACGCCGATCTGTTTGGTGCCGTAGTCGAAGCCGAGAATCAGGCGCAGGGCCATCAGGCGTGACCTGCCTGGCTGGTCAGCAGGCTGAGGTTGATCCCCAAGTGCCGGGCCGCCGCTTCCAGACGCAGTTCGCTGCTGGTGTTGAACAGGATGTCGGCGTCGTACGGGCAGTTCAGCCAGGCGTTGTCGGCGAGTTCGGCTTCCAGTTGCCCGGCTTCCCAACCGGCGTAACCGAGGGCAATCAGGCTTTTTGCCGGGCCGACGCCGTCAGCGATGGCGAACAGCACGTCCTGCGAGGTCGAGAGGGCCAGATCACCGTCCAATTGCGCGGTGGCTTGGAAGGTCTTGCCCGCCGGGTGCAGAACAAAACCGCGATCGGTCTGCACCGGGCCGCCAATGAAGATCGGCACATGCTGGCACAGTGCAGGCGGGTCGATGTCCGGGCGCAATTGCTCAAGAATGTCGGCCAGATTCAGCTCTTGCGGCCGGTTGACCACAATCCCCATAGCGCCATTGGCCGTGTGCTCGACGATGTAGGTCAAGGTGTGGGCAAAGTTCGGGTCGGCCATGTGTGGCATGGCGATCAGGAATTGATGCTTGAGGTAGCTGGGGCTGACGTTTTTCATGTGCGCTAGTGTGGCGTTCGGGGGGCAAACTGACAAGCTGGAGATGCTGACAACAGCACAGATCCATTGTAGGAGTGAGCCTGCTCGCGATAGCGGTGTGCCAGAATCGGAATTGTTGACTGATACACCGCTATCGCGAGCAGGCTCACTCCTACAAGGGGTTGTGGTGTGTCAGTTGCTCGAGAGCTTGTCGCCCCGGGCAAATTTCCAGGTGCGAATGATTTCCAGACGATCGATATCCGACAAGTCCCCGGTAAACGGCGCAAACGGTGCTGCCAACCGGACGATGCGCTGCGCCGCCTGATCCAGCAGCGGCTGGCCGGACGATTCCAGCACCAGCACTTCATACAGCGAGCCGTCGCGGTTGATCGAGACCATCAGGCGCAAATTGCCGTAGATCTGCTTGCGCCGCGCTTCCTCGGGGTAATTGAGGTTACCGATGCGCTCGACCTTCTTGCGCCAGTCGTCTTTGTACCAGGCACCCTTGTCGCGCATGGTCGACGCCGCGCTCAAACGGTGGATGCGTGGGCGCTTGGCGTACAACTGCTGTTCCTTGGCCAGTTCGGCTTCGAGGCTGGCGATGTCGCTGGACAGCTGTGAGCTGTCGAATTCTGGCGCGTCGACTGTCGGTTTGACTTCGGTTTTGGCTTCTTCTTTCTTGGTCGGCGCTTTTTTAGGTTTCGGCGCGACGGTGGTCACCGCAGCTTTGGGTGCGGCTTCCTGCACTTGCGGTTTGGCGGCCGGTGGCGGGGTGACTTTTTTGACCTGATTGTCCTGGAACGGCGCCACCTCAGTGGTCTTCGGAATCGCCTTCTTGTCCAGCGTGCCGCTGCCTTCCTGATGCTGTTGAGCGAGAAAGTCAGCCTTCTCCGGCTTCTTTTCGCTCTTGAAGGTGGCGAGGGTGATTTCCAGGGTTTTGCTGATTTGCTTGGGCTCGACCATCGTGAAGCCGACGCCGAGCAGCAGCGCCAAATGGATCAGCGCCGCAAGAAACAGGGTAAATCCGAGGCGATCGGCCGGGCGCACGCCACGGTGGGCGAGTTCTGCGGGCAGATCGGACGGGAGGGTCATGACAAGAAAACCAACATCGCGTTTTTCAGAGGCTGCGCATGATAACGCAATGTTGGTTTCACGCCTTGGGCTTCACGCTTCAAGCGACAGACTGCATGTGACGTGCATCAAGCTTGTGGCATTTTGCCGGCGGCTTGCAGCTTCTTGGCGATCGCATCCATGAGCATGCCGCCAATGTCAGTGCCGAAGGCATTGTCGATTTCACGGATGCAGGTCGGGCTGGTGACGTTGATTTCGGTCAAGCTCTCGCCGATCACGTCGAGACCGACGAACAGCAGGCCTTTCTCACGCAGGGTCGGGCCGACTTGGGCGGCGATCCAGCGATCCTTGTCAGTCAGCGGGCGCGCCTCACCACGACCACCGGCCGCGAGGTTGCCACGGGTTTCGCCCTGCGCCGGAATCCGCGCCAGGCAGTAATCCACCGGCTCGCCGTCGATCATCAGGATGCGTTTGTCGCCGTCCTTGATCGCCGGCAGGTAGGCCTGGCCCATGATCTGCTGGCCACCGAGGGCGGTCAGGGTTTCGAGAATCACCGACAGGTTCGGATCGCCCGCGCGGTGACGGAAGATCGACGTGCCGCCCATGCCGTCCAGCGGCTTGAGGATCACGTCGCCGTGCTTGGCGGCGAATTCACGCAGCACGTCGGCGCGACGGCTGACGATGGTTGGCGGCGTGCACTGCGGGAACAGCGTGGCGAACAGCTTTTCGTTGCAGTCGCGCAGGCTCTGCGGCTTGTTCACCACCAGCACGCCAGCGGTTTCGGCCTGTTCGAGCAGGTAGGTGGAGTAAACGAACTCCATGTCGAACGGCGGATCCTTGCGCATCAGTATCACGTCGAGATCGCTCAGCAGGTTGTCCTGCTCGGCGTCCAGTTCGAACCATTTTTCCGGGTTGGCGAAGACTTTCAGCGGCTTCATGCGCGCCCGGGCCTGACCTTCACCCTGATACAGGTCGCGCTGTTCCATATAGAACAGTTCCCAGCCACGCTTCTGCGCGGCCAGCAGCATGGCCAGCGAGCTATCCTTTTTATAGGAGATGCTGGCGATAGGGTCCATGACAATCCCGACGCGAACGCTCATTGGGTTTTCCTCGAAAATTGGCTACCGGATCGGTATTGAAAAAGTGCCGCCAGAGTGGCGCCGGGCGGGTTTTCGGTCAAGGAAAAACCCGTCGATAGATTGCATCTGGAGACTGTGCTAAAAAGGCTGCCAAGCAGTGCTGGCCCTTGAACATCAAGGGTTTCCGGCCATCAGTCATCGCAAAACGGACAAATTGATTCGCAAAGGCGACGGTAGAGCCCTCTTATGGAACAGCAGTCCAGCGCCTTGAAGGTCATGGTGATCGACGACTCGAAAACGATTCGTCGCACCGCCGAAACATTGTTGAAGAATGTCGGTTGCGAAGTGATCACGGCGATCGACGGTTTCGACGCCCTTGCGAAGATCGCCGACAACCATCCCGGGATCATTTTTGTCGACATCATGATGCCGCGTCTGGATGGTTATCAGACCTGCGCTTTAATCAAGAACAACAGCGCGTTCAAGGCGACGCCGGTGATCATGCTGTCATCGCGCGACGGGCTGTTCGACAAGGCCAAGGGGCGGATTGTCGGCTCTGATCAATTTTTGACCAAACCTTTCAGCAAGGAAGAACTGCTCAACGCGATTCAGGCCCATGTTCCGGGCTTCGCCGCCGTTTTGCCGCAGTAAGACACGTACAGTGACGCTCGGCCAGCGGGCCGCGCGTCGACAAGAAAAATGGGGAAAACCATGGCACGCATCCTGATCGTTGATGATTCGCCGACTGAAATGTACAAACTCACCGGCATGCTCGAAAAGCACGGCCATGAAGTGCTGAAGGCCGAAAACGGCGCCGACGGCGTGGCCCTTGCCCGTCAGGAAAAACCTGACGCGGTATTGATGGACATCGTCATGCCCGGCCTCAATGGTTTTCAGGCAACCCGTCAGTTGACCAAAGACCCGGAAACCGGACATATCCCGGTGATCATCATCACTACCAAGGATCAGGAAACCGACAAGGTCTGGGGCACCCGTCAGGGCGCCAAGGATTACCTGACCAAACCGGTCGACGAAGACACCCTGATCAAGACGCTGAACAACGTTTTGGCCGGTTGATCGCGCAACCATGAGCGAATCGCTGACCGCGTTCGAACTGCTCTGGCAAATCGACCAGCGCTGCCGCTTGCTGGCGGCGGACCTGCCGTCGCAAGCGGCGCGCCAGGATCGCTGGAGCGGCATCGGCTTTCGCCTTGGCGAGCATTGGTATGTGGCGCCGATGGGCGAAGTCAGCGAAGTGCTGCATGAACCGCGATTCACCCAGTTGCCCGGGGTCAAACCATGGGTCAAAGGCGTGGCTAACCTGCGCGGGCGGCTGCTGCCGATCATGGATCTGTGCGGTTTCTTCGGCCATGAACTGTCGCCGTTGCGTAAACAGCGGCGGGTATTGGTGGTCGAGCATGGCGATGTGTTTGCCGGGCTGATGGTCGATGAGGTGATTGGTCTGCAGCATTTCGAGCAGGACAGCTTCGAACCGATCTCGATCAGCAAACGCCAGGGCTCCAAGGCCGAGTTCGTCAAAGGCTATTTCCGCCGTGAGCAGAACTGGCGGGTGTTCAGCCTGTTTGCCCTGGCCAAATCCCCGGTGTTCATGAGTGTCGCGATATAACAGATTCAACACCGTCCCCTGTGGGAGCGAGCCTGCTCGCGAAGAGGGCGTGTCAGGCAAGATAAATATTGGCTGACCCAGCGCTTTCGCGAGCAGGCTCGCTCCCACAGGGATTGCAGCAGGCCTCAAAGGTGTGGGTTAAGGGCGAGGACCGATGACAAAAGCAAAAACAGGCAAGCCGGCGGAAGGCTCGCGCAGTCGCTCGCAGATCATCGTGCTGTTCATCGCACTGATCGTGTTCATCATGCTGCTGTTCGCCAACTTCGCTTACCTCAACACCCAGGCGAACTACGACAAACAGTACATCGGCCACGCCGGTGAGCTGCGCGTGCTCTCGCAACGCATCGCCAAGAACGCCACCGAAGCCGCCGCCGGCAAGGCTGCCGCGTTCAAATTGCTCAGCGACGCGCGCAACGATTTCGCCCAGCGCTGGGGTTACCTGAAGAAGGGCGACCCGGCCACCGGCCTGCCTCCCGCCCCGGCTACTGTGCGCCCGGAAATGCGCGCCGTGCAGCTCGACTGGGAACGCCTGCTGAAAAACACCGACGCGATTCTTTCCAGCGAACAGACCGTGCTGTCGCTGCATCAGGTCGCCGCAACGCTGGCCGAAACCGTGCCGCAGTTGCAGATTGAATACGAAAAAGTCGTCGAAATCCTCCTCCAGCGCGGTGCCCCGGCCGCGCAAGTGGCGATGGCCCAACGTCAATCGCTGCTCGCCGAACGCATCCTCGGCGCGGTCAACACGGTGCTCGCTGGCGACGAAAACTCGCAGCAAGCCGCCGACGCCTTTGGCCGCGATGCCACGCGCTTCGGCCAAGTGCTCAACGGCATGCTGCAAGGCAACCCGACGCTGAAAATCAGCCAGGTCGAAGATCGCGACGCCCGTGCTCGTTTGAGCGAAATCTCCGAGCTGTTCCAGTTTGTCTCCGGCTCCGTCGATGAAATCCTCGAAACCTCGCCGGAGCTGTTCAAGGTTCGTGAATCGGCGAGCAATATCTTCAGCCTCTCGCAAACCCTGCTCGACGAAGCCTCGCACTTGGCCACTCGCTTCGAGAACCTTGCCGGTGGGCGCAACACTGACACCATCGGCGGCTACGTCCTCGGTTTGCTGGCGCTGGCCTCGATCATCCTCATCGGCATGGTCATGGTCCGCGAAACCAATCGCCAGTTGCGCGAAACCGCCGAGAAGAACGAGCGCAATCAGAACGCGATCATGCGCCTGCTCGATGAAATCGAAGACCTCGCTGACGGCGACCTCACCGTGACCGCTTCGGTGACCGAAGACTTCACCGGCACCATCGCCGACTCGATCAACTACTCCGTCGACCAATTGCGCGATCTGGTCGCGACGATCAACCTCACCGCCGGCCAGGTTGCCGCCGCCGTGCAGGAAACCCAGGCCACCGCCATGCACCTGGCCCAGGCCTCGGAGCATCAGGCTCAGCAGATTTCCGAAGCCTCGACGGCGATCAGCGACATGGCCGAATCCATCGACCAGGTTTCGGCCAACGCCGCTGAGTCTTCAGCGGTAGCCGAGCGGTCCGTGGAGATCGCCAACAAGGGCAACGAGGTGGTGCACAACACCATCCACGGCATGGACAACATTCGCGAACAGATTCAGGACACCGCCAAACGCATCAAGCGTCTGGGCGAGTCGTCGCAGGAAATCGGCGACATCGTCAGCCTGATCGACGACATTGCCGACCAGACCAACATCCTCGCCCTCAATGCGGCGATTCAGGCGTCGATGGCTGGTGATGCCGGGCGCGGGTTTGCCGTGGTCGCCGATGAAGTGCAGCGACTGGCTGAACGCTCGTCCGCCGCGACCCGGCAGATCGAAACCCTGGTGCGGGCCATTCAGACCGACACCAACGAAGCGGTCATCTCGATGGAGCAAACCACCACCGAAGTGGTGCGCGGCGCGCGACTGGCGCAGGATGCCGGTGTGGCCCTGGAAGAAATCGAAGGCGTGTCGAAGACCCTTGCGGCGCTGATTCAAAGCATCTCCAACGCAGCGCAACAGCAGACGACTTCGGCCGGGCAGATCTCGCTGACGATGAACGTGATCCAGCAGATCACCTCGCAGACCTCGTCCGGCTCCACGGCCACCGCCGAGAGCATCGGCAACCTGACGAAAATGGCCAGTCAGCTACGGCGTTCGGTGTCCGGCTTCACCTTGCCGGCGGCGACAGATAAAGCGTGAGTGGAGTGGTTATGGGTGATCGGCACGACTACGTGGCCCTCGAATGGGTCAAAGGCGAAATTGCCGAAACGCTGAAACAGGCGCATCAAGCAATTGAAGCCGTGCTCGACGACCCGCAAGCCTTTCCCGGGCTGGACGAGTGCCTGGATCACATCCATCAGGTCCACGGCAGTTTGCAGATGGTCGAGTTCTACGGTGCAGCCTTGCTCGCCGAAGAAATGGAACATCTGGTCGAAGCCTTGCAGCACGAGCGCGTCAGCCATCGCGACGAAGCCCTGCACCTGTTGCTGCAAGCCCTTGGGCAATTGCCGATCTACCTCGACCGCGTGCAGAGCGCCCGGAGAGATTTGCCGTTGGTGGTGCTGCCGCTGATCAACGATCTGCGCAGCGCCCGTGGCGAAAGCCTGTTGTCTGAAACCAGCCTGTTCAGCCCGCAACTGCCCGAACTGGCACAGCTAAACGCAGAAGCGCTGGCACTGCTGGAGCCGGCAGAACTGCCGAACGTGCTGCGCAAATTGCGCCAGATGCTGCAAATGGCTTTGGTCGGTTTGCTGCGCGAGCAGGATGACCAGACCCACCTCGGTTATCTGGCCAAAGTATTCACTCGCCTCGAAGCGCTGAGCGGTGATTCGCCGCTGAGTCCGCTGTGGCAAGTCGCCTCGGCGCTGGTCGAGGGCATGCGCGCAGGCGTCATCGCCAACAGCCCGGCGCTGCGCAGCCTGTTCAAGGATGCCGACAAAGAGCTCAAGCGTCTGCTCGAGCAAGGTATGTCCGGCCTCAATCAGCCGCCTCCGGCTGAGCTGCTGAAAAGCCTGTTGTTCTATATTGCCAAAGCCGAACATCCCACCGGGCAGATGCTGACCATGAAAGATCGCTACTCCCTGGACGACGCGTTGCCCGACAGCGCGATGGTCGACGAAGAACGCGCGCGCCTGGCCGGCCCCGATCGCGATGCGATGCGCTCGGTGCTGGCGGCGTTGTGTGAAGAACTGGTGCGGGTCAAGGAGCGCCTCGACCTGTTCGTGCGCAGCGACCGCCAGCACACCTCGGATCTGGAAAACCTGCTCGCACCCCTGCGGCAGATCGCCGACACCCTCGCGGTGCTC
This sequence comes from Pseudomonas sp. H1_D05, assembly GCF_054682705.1. Taxonomy (NCBI): domain Bacteria; kingdom Pseudomonadati; phylum Pseudomonadota; class Gammaproteobacteria; order Pseudomonadales; family Pseudomonadaceae; genus Pseudomonas; species Pseudomonas sp. H1_D05. The sequence goes on along the minus strand of NZ_CP162825.1, from coordinate 1,419,280 downwards.
GGTTTCGGCCAGCCGCGCAAAGTGATCATTGATCAATTGGCCGTGGTGCTCAGCCTCGCTCAGGGCCAGCGCGAACCGAACGACGCGATCCTGATGGACGTTGCCGGCGCGCTGCTCTACGTCGAAGCGACGCTGGCCGGAATGGTCGGCACCGTCGAGCCGGAAAGCCCGGAAGATACGCGCCTGCCAACCACCGACCTGACGCAGATCCATCAGATCGTCATCAAGGAAGCACGCATCTGCCTGCAACAGGCCAAGGACATGATCGTCGACTACATCGACGCCGATTGGGATCGCCAGCACCTGCAACCGTTGCCGGCGCTGCTGACTCAGGTGCGCGGTGCGCTGGCGATGATTCCGCTCAGCCGGGCGGCGAGTCTGGTTGAGGCCTGCAACGGTTTTATCCGCGAACATTTGCTGCTTGATCCGCATGAGCCGGGCTGGGAACAACTGGATCATCTGGCCGATGTCATCAGCAGCCTCGAGTACTACCTCGAACGATTGAGCGATGACCCGCAGGCAGCGGGCGAACAGCTGCTGGATGTAGCGCAGAAATCCCTCGCCAGTCTGGGTTTCTTTCCCGATCAACAGCCCGGTGCGCTGCATGTACCGGTACTCGACGACGTGCTCAGCCCCAGCGAAGCGCTGGTGATGCAGGACATGCAAGCGCTTGATGACCCGGAAACCGTGCAGTCGCTGGCCGACGTTCTGGCCAGCCCGGTTTCAGCGCTCAACCCGCCGGCATTGATCACGCCGGGCAGCCTGATGCCGCCGCCAGCCGATGAAGAACCGGTCGACGATGAGCTGCGCGAAGTGTTCCTCGAAGAGACCGACGAGGTCCTCGAAGTCCTCCACGAATACCTGCCGCGCTGGATCGCCAATGCGCAGGATCGCGATGCGCTGACCGAACTGCGCCGTGCCTTCCACACCCTCAAGGGCAGCGGGCGCATGGTCCGCGCGCTGATCCTCGGCGAGCTGGCGTGGTCGGTGGAAAACCTGCTCAACCGCGTGCTCGAACAAAGTGTCGAACCGGGCTCGGTGGTGCAGCAACTGCTCACCGACACGGTGTTGTTGCTGCCCGAGTTGATCAACGAGTTCGCCATCAATAGTCAGCGTCAGCGCAGTGATGTCGATCAACTCGCTGCCCGTGCTCACGCTTTGGCCAAGGGCGACGAGCCGCTGGCCGCCGAAGACGTCGACGATGTCGCGGCGCTCGATCCGCTGTTGCTGGAAATCTTCCGCAAAGAAGCCGAGACCCACCTCGCCAGCCTCAACCGCTTTCTCGATCAGGCCGCCGAGCATGTGCCGCTACAGGCCAGCGATGAATTGCAGCGCGCCCTGCACACGCTCAAGGGCAGTGCGTCGATGGCCGGGGTGTTGCCGATTGCCGAACTCGCTGCGCCGCTCGATCAACTGGCCCGCGAGTTCAAGGCGCACCAGTTGCCGCTGGACCTCGACGAAGTGGAGTTGCTGCTGGAAGCCGAGGGCCTGTTCCGCGTCGGCCTGCGTCAACTCAAGCATGATCCGCTGGCGCCGATTGTCGGTGCACAGTCGCTGATCAAACGCTCGGAAACCCTGCTCGCCGAGCGTCTGGAATCGATCCTCGATGCGCCCAATACCGGCCTGCGGATCAAGCGTGATCCGCAACTGATCAACAACTTCCTCGCTCAGGGCATGGACATCCTGCTCGACGCTGAAAGCCTGTTGCAGCGCTGGCAGCAACACCCCGGCGAGCGTCAGGAACTCAGCGCCTTGCTGGATGAGCTGACCACCCTCGGCGAAGGCGCACATCTGGCGGATCTGCTGCCGGTGGACGTGCTGTGCGAAGCCTTGCTCGACCTGTATGGCGCGGTGGAAGAAAGCAGCCTGGCGGTCAGTGAACAGTTTTTCCGCGAAGCGCAGAACGCTCACGAAGCGCTGATCAACATGCTCGACGAACTGGCCGCAGGCCAGGAAGTCACGCCGCAACCGGTGCGGATCCGGGCGTTGCATGATCTGCTCGATCAGAGCCTCGACCCATCGTCCATGGGCCTGATTCGCAGCGATGGCAGCCGTACCCTGAGCATCCGTGAACTGGGCAGCGCCACCGCCGAGTTGCAGCAAAAGGCAACGGCGCTTGAACCCGATGACGAGATCGTCGAGATTTTCCTTGAAGAAGCGGTCGACATTCTCGATAGCTCAGGCCAAGCCTTGCAGCGCTGGTTGAGCGACCCGGACAACGCTGCACCACTGTCCTCGCTGCAACGCGATCTGCACACCCTCAAGGGTGGCGCGCGGATGGCTGAAGTCGAGGCCATTGGCGATCTGGCTCAGGAGCTGGAAAGCTTTTACGAAGGCTTGGTGGATCGTCGCTACCACTACAGCGAAAGCCTGGGGCGCTTGCTGCTCAAGAGTCATGAGCGTTTGGCATTGTTGCTTGATCAACTGCAAAGCCATCAGCCGCTGATCCCGGCGCAGGATCTGATCGACACGATTCGTCAGGTACGTCAGGGCCACAGCGTCGCCGAAGCGCCGTCAGCAACAACCGAGCACGACAGCGCTGGCCACGATCCCGAACTGCTGGAAATCTTCCTCGAAGAAGGTTTCGACATCATCGAAAACTCCGGCGCCGCGCTGCTGCGCTGGCAAGCCGAGCCGGGCAATCGCCAGGAAGTGGAAACCCTGCTGCGCGATCTGCACACCCTCAAGGGTGGCGCGCGGATGGTCGAGATCGGGCCGATCGGCGACCTCGCCCATGAGCTGGAATACCTTTACGAAAGTCTTTCCAGCGGCGCTTTGCAGCCGTCGGCGGAGCTGTTTGCGCTGGTGCAGCGCGGCCATGATCGGCTGGCACAAATGCTCGATGGCGTGCGCGCCGGGCAACCGTGTCCACCGGCCGATCGGCTGATCAACGCGATCCAGAATTTCAGCCATCCGGTGACGATAGAAACGCCGCCAGTGCTACCCGTTCCGGTCAAGACTGACGCGGCGCCGCCGGCTGCTGACGCTGGCGCGGACATGGTCAAAGTCTCCGCCGAACTGCTCGATGAGCTGGTCAATCTGGCCGGGGAAACCTCGATCTTCCGTGGTCGCATCGAGCAGCAGGTCAACGACGCACAGATCGCCCTGAACGAGATGGAAACCACCATCGAACGCATGCGCGATCAGTTGCGTCGTCTCGATACCGAAACCCAGGGGCGGATTCTCAGCCGCCAGCAAGTCGATGCCGAACGTCTCGGCTACGAAGAATTCGATCCGCTGGAAATGGACCGCCATTCGCAGTTGCAGCAACTGTCTCGCGCGCTGTTCGAATCGGCCTCCGACTTGCTCGACCTCAAGGAAACCCTCGACCGCCGCAACCACGACGCCGAGAACCTGTTGCAGCAACAGGGGCGGATCAATACCGAATTGCAGGAAGGCCTGATGCGCACGCGCATGGTGCCGTTCGAGCGCATGTTGCCGCGTTTGAAACGCATCGTCCGCCAGGTCGCTGAAGAGCTGAACAAAGACGTCGCGTTTGTCGTCGGCAACGCCGAAGGCGAGATGGATCGCAACGTACTCGAACGCATGGCCGCGCCGTTGGAACACATGCTGCGCAATGCCGTCGATCATGGTCTGGAGTCCGCCGAGGTGCGGCTGGCGGCAGGCAAACCGGCGCAGGGCACGGTAAGCCTGGACCTGTCCCGCGAGGGCGGCGACATCGTTTTCGACATTCGCGACGACGGTGCCGGGGTGCCACTGGAAGCGGTGCGGCGCAAGGCGATCAAGCGTGGCATGCTCGCGCCGGAAGCTGAGATCAGCGACCGCGACGTGTTGCAGTTCATCCTTCAGCCGGGGTTTTCCACAGCGGAAAAGATCACGCAGATTTCCGGACGCGGCGTCGGCATGGACGTGGTGCATGAAGAAGTGCGGCAACTCGGCGGCAGCATGAGCATCGACTCGGTGCCGGGGCAGGGCGTGCATTTCCGTATTCGTTTGCCATTCACCGTGTCGGTCAACCGCGCATTGATGGTGCAGTGTGGCGAGGATCAATATGCGATTCCGCTGAACACCATCGAAGGCATCGTCCGCGTGTTGCCGAATGATCTGGAAGGGCACTTCCGCCAGGATCCACCGCGCTACCACTACGGCGGCCAGACCTATGAACTGTGCTACCTCGGCGAACTGCTGAAAACCGCGCCACGGCCAAAACTGCTCGGCCAGAACCTGCCGTTGCCGGTGCTGCTGGTGCACTACAACGACCGGCGCATCGCGGTGCTGGTCGATACCATGGCCGGCACCCGCGAGATCGTGGTGAAGAGCCTTGGCGCGCAATTCGCGGCGGTGCAGGGCGTGTCCGGGGCGACGATTCTCGGCGATGGCCGGGTGGTGCTGATTCTCGATTTGCTCGCACCGATTCGGGCAATGCAAGCGCGGGTTGCGCAGACACCGACGCTGCCGGAGATCGACAGCGAACCGCAGAAACCGCTGCTGGTGATGGTGGTCGACGACTCGGTCACCGTACGCAAGGTCACCAGCCGTTTGCTCGAACGTCACGGCATGAACGTGCTCACGGCCAAGGACGGTGTCGACGCCATGCTGCTGCTCGAAGAACACATGCCCGACCTGATGCTGCTCGACATCGAAATGCCGCGCATGGACGGCTTCGAAGTCGCCACCCAGGTACGCAACGACGAACGCCTGCAACACTTGCCGATCATCATGATCACCTCACGCACCGGCCAGAAACACCGCGACCGTGCCATGGCGATTGGCGTCAACGACTACCTCGGCAAGCCGTATCAAGAGTCGGTGCTGCTTGAAAGCATTGCCCAATGGAGCAAGAAACATGCATGAGCGCCGGCATAATCAGCGCAGCAGCCAACTGACCGGGTTGCTGCTGCCGTTGGCGGATCGCAATTTGATCCTGCCTAACGTTGCTGTCGCTGAGTTGATCGATTACCAGGCCAGCGCCTTCGATCTGGATACGCCGCCGTGGTATCTCGGCAAGGTTACGTGGCGTGAGCGGCAGATTCCGTTGCTGAGTTTTGAATCGGCGTGCGGGCAGAAAATCGTCATTGGCGAGCGCGCGCGGATCGTGATTTTGAATGCGCTGGGCGGGTTGCCGGAGTTGAAATTCATTGCGCTGCTGGTGCAGGGGATTCCGCGGTCGTACAAGCTTGATAGCCAGTTGAGTTATGTCGATGTGCCGTTGTGTGCGCTGGAGCAGGCGGCGGTGCAGGTCGGGGAGCAGGTGGCAAAGGTGCCGGATTTGTTGGGGCTGGAGAAGTTGTTGGTAGATGCTGGGCTAGCCCACTGATCGTTCCCACGCTCCGCGTGGGAATGCAGCCCGGGACGCTCCGCGTCCCAAAAAGCCGAACGCAGAGCGTCCGTTGAGGCATTCCCACGCAGAGCGTGGGAACGATCATCCGCGGGGTGATCCAGAACTTGCGCTGCTTCGGCTGGCCTCTTCGCGAGCAAGCTCGCTCCCACAGTGGGTTTCTGTCGTACACAGAATCTGCGTTCTCTGGAGATCTCCTGTGGGAGCGAGCTTGCTCGCGAAAGCGTCAGTCGCTACACCTCAATCCGACAGGAAAATCCTCAATCTTTGTGCGCAATAAACACCCTTTAGCGCAGCTGTTTAAAGACACTCTGTGTTACGCCTCCCTAACCTACAAATCCTTGCGCCGCTGCCTACGCATGCACCAGAATCCGCCGGCTTGTGCGCCTTGGGCATGCTGCGTAACTTGATTCCGTCACTGATTTCCAGTGATCGGGTTTAGCAGCCCGTGGTTAATCTAAGGGTGCACATGCATCATCGTCAGGCTCAGCGCCTGCATTCGATGGCGGCTGTGCGCAGGGCGCTTCGGCGCGCCGGCTTCCTTAGGTTCCCCGGTCTGCTAACCTGCGTTCAGCTGCCACCCCTTCTTTTAGCAGAGAAGCGGTTCCAGCTTTATTTCGGAACCTGAAGATGATTAAACCAACGCCTAACCCCCGCTCGCAGACCCGGCATCCCCCTACGAATCCTCCGATTCGAAGAAATTCCACGAAGCCGCCGAGCGCGCCCTCGACCATTACCTCGGTCCGACCAACGCCGACCTGATGGCCACGCCCTACACCCCGAACACGCTGTACATGGCCAACCCGAATGCCGACACCGAATCCCTGCTGGCCGACGCCAGTGAAACCCTCGGGTCGGCCACGGTGATGCTCAACAATCATGCGGCAATGGTGGAAGGTACGCACCGCAAGACTGTGCAGGGTATTGCGCAGGTGGTGATGGTGGCGGAGATGGCGGTCAATCGTTTGTTGGATAGGTTGGTGCCGACGGAGTGACTTAAAAGCTGACCCTCACCCCAGCCCTCTCCCGGAGGGAGAGGGGGCCGACCGAGGTGTCTGGCGTTGTACATCGACCTGAAAAACCGAGTCGATTATGGATCTGGTAAACCTAGTAAATTCCGGATTCAGTGCAACATTCCCAGGTCGGCGCAATTCCCGAATATCCCCCAATCAGTCCCCTCTCCCTCCGGGAGAGGGCTAGGGTGAGGGCGCTCTTGACCATTACGCTCAGCGTAACGATTCACCACCGCGCTTGATTGATGCCCCCACCCCACACGCCTACCTTAGCTCCACGACAGCGAACCCCGTGGAGTGAGCATGACAACAACAATTTCCCCCGACTCGCGCTGGACGCGGCGGCGCGATGAGAAGCAGCGCCGCCTCGACAAGGTGCGCGGGCTGGCCGACGGTGTGGTGTTGCCCACCGACAAGATCGTCGCCGCGCTCGAAGCGCTGATCCACCCCGGTGACCGTGTGGTGCTGGAGGGTAACAACCAGAAGCAGGCGGATTTCCTTTCGCGCTCGCTGGCCAAAGCCGACCCGGAAAAGCTCCACGACCTGCACATGATCATGCCCAGCGTCGGCCGCTCCGAGCACCTCGACCTGTTCGAACGCGGCATCGCCCGCAAGCTTGATTTCTCCTTCGCCGGAACCCAGAGCCTGCGCATCAGCCAGTTGCTGGAAGACGGCCTGCTGGAAATCGGCGCGATTCACACCTACATCGAACTCTACGCCCGGCTGGTGGTGGACCTGATCCCCAACGTCGTGCTCTCGGCCGGGTTCATGGCCGACCGCGCCGGCAACATCTACACCGGCCCGAGCACCGAAGACACTCCGGCACTGATCGAACCGGCCGCCTTCAGCGACGGCATCGTCATCGTCCAGGTCAACCAATTGGTCGACGACGTCAGCGAACTGCCGCGCGTCGACATCCCCGCCTCATGGGTCGACTTCGTGGTGGTGGCCGACAAGCCGTTCTACATCGAACCGCTGTTCACCCGCGACCCACGCCATATCAAGCCTGTGCACGTGCTGATGGCGATGATGGCGATCCGTGGCATCTACGAAAAACACAACGTGCAGTCGCTCAACCACGGCATCGGTTTCAACACCGCCGCCATCGAGCTGATCCTGCCGACCTACGGTGAATCCCTCGGCCTCAAAGGCAAGATCTGTCGCAACTGGACGCTCAACCCGCACCCAACTTTGATCCCGGCAATCGAGAGCGGTTGGGTCGAAAGCGTGCATTGCTTCGGCACCGAACTGGGTATGGAAAACTACATCGCCGCGCGCCCGGATGTGTTCTTCACCGGTCGCGACGGCTCGCTGCGTTCCAACCGGATGTTCTGCCAGCTCGCCGGGCAATACGCGGTGGATCTGTTTATCGGCGCGACGTTGCAGGTTGATGGCGACGGCCACTCCTCGACCGTGACCCGTGGTCGCCTCGCCGGTTTCGGTGGTGCGCCGAACATGGGCCACGACCCGCGCGGTCGGCGTCACGGCACCCCGGCGTGGCTCGATATGCGTCATGACGATGCGCAGCAACCGATGCTCGAACGCGGCAAGAAACTCGTGGTGCAAATGGTCGAGACGTTCCAGGAGGGCGGCAAACCGACCTTCGTTGAAACCCTCGACGCCGTGGAAGTGGCGAAGAAAAGCGGCATGCCGCTGGCGCCGATCATGATCTACGGCGACGACGTCACCCACCTGCTCACCGAAGAAGGCATCGCCTACCTGTACAAGGCGCGCTCGCTGGAAGAGCGTCAGGCGATGATCGCAGCGGTCGCCGGCGTCACCGCGATCGGCCTGCGCCACAACCCGAAAGACACCGAACGCATGCGCCGCGAAGGCCTGATCGCCTTGCCCGAAGACCTCGGCATCCGTCGCACCGACGCCACCCGCGAACTGCTCGCGGCAAAAAGCGTGGCCGATCTGGTCGAGTGGTCCGGCGGCCTGTACAACCCGCCCGCCAAATTCAGGAGCTGGTAATGCACGCATTTAACCTGCAAGCGAAACCGCTGTCCCTGGCTGATCGATTGGCCGACCTGGCGGTGGACGCGCTGATCGACGAAGCCGATCTGTCGCCGAAACCGGCACTGGTCGACCGTCGCGGCAATGGCGCGCACACCGATCTGCACCTGGGCCTGATGCACGCTTCGGCGCTGTCGTTGTGGCCGGCGTTCAAGGAGATGGCTGAAGCGGCGGTTGCAATCGGTGAAGTCGATTCAGCGTTGCGCGAAGCGATTGGCCGCATCGGCCGTGAAGGTGAGCAAGCGATGCTCACCACCACCAACGGCGTGAACACGCATCGTGGGGCGATCTGGGCCTTGGGATTATTGGTGACCGCCGCTGCGCTGGAACCACAATCTTCCAGCGCCAATGCCGTGACCTTGCGCGCCGCACGCCTGGCCTTGTTGGACGATCGCCACGCACCAAAACCCTTGAGCCACGGCGCGCAAGTCGCCCTGCGTTACGGCGCTCGCGGCGCTCGTGAGGAAGCGCAACTCGGCTTCCCTTCGGTGCTGCAACGCGGTCTGCCGCAACTCAAACTCAGCCGCGCCAATGGCCACGGCGAACAGAACGCCCGGCTCGACGCCTTGCTCGCAATCATGACTGACCTCGCCGACACCTGCGTGCTCTACCGCGCCGGCGAAGAGGGTCTGCACGCCATGCAGTCCGGCGCGCAAGCGGTGCTCGACGCCGGTGGCAGCGCCAGCCTCAGCGGTCGCCGTCGCCTGCACGATCTCGATCAACAACTCATCGCATTGAATGCCTCGCCCGGTGGCGCCGCCGACTTGCTCGCCGCCACACTGCTGCTCGATCGCATCGAGCGCGACGGCATCCTTCAGGGAGCGTTTTGATGGAAACCCTATCGTTTGAATTCCCCGCCGGGCAGCCGCCACGCGGCCGTGCGCTGGTCGGTTGTGTCGGCTCGGGTGATCTGGAAGTGCTGATCGAACCGGGTCTGGCCGGCAAACTGACAATCAATGTGCAGACCTCGGTCAACGGCGCGCAGTTGCGTTGGCAGCACCTGTTTGCGCGGATGTTCGACGGCACCACGCCGCCGGCGATGGCCATCGATATCCACGATTTCGGCGCGACGCCGGGGGTGGTGCGTTTGCGTCTGGAACAAGGTTTCGAGGAGATCGGCCATGACTGACAGCGCAGCGTTGCTCAACAAACACAGCTTCGTCGAGCTCGGCGCGCGGCAACGGGCGAAAGCCTTGCTCGATGCCGGCAGCTTTCGTGAATTGCTCGACCCGTTTCAACGGGTGATGTCGCCGTGGCTTGAACGTCAGGGCGTGGTGCCGCAGGCCGATGACGGCGTGGTGATCGCCAAGGGCAGCCTCGACGGTTTGCCAGTGGTCATTGCCGCAATTGAAGGCGCGTTTCAGGGCGGCAGCCTTGGCGAAGTCGGCGGGGCGAAGATTGCCGGCGCGCTGGAACTGGCGGCTGAAGACAACCGCAAAGGCATTCCGACCCGCGCGGTGTTGCTGCTGGAAACCGGTGGCGTGCGCTTGCAGGAAGCCAATCTCGGGCTGGCGGCGATTGCTGATATTCATGCGGCGATTGTCGATTTGCAGCAGTACCAACCGGTGGTTGGGGTCGTGGCGGGCAGCGTTGGTTGTTTTGGCGGTATGTCGATTGCGGCGGCGCTGTGCAGCTATTTGCTGGTGACTCAGGAAGCACGCCTCGGTTTGAACGGCCCGCAAGTGATCGAGCAAGAAGCCGGGATCGAAGAATACGACTCCCGCGACCGGCCGTTCATTTGGAGCCTGACCGGTGGCGAGCAGCGTTTCGACACTGGTCTGGTGGATCGTTATGTCGCCGATGATGTGGCGAAGATTCGTCAGCAGGTCGGCGAATTGCTGCAGCAAGGTTTGCCAAAACAACCACGCAGGCAACGCGCCGAATGGTTTCTGCAACGCCTGAGCAGCCTCAACACTGACCCGCAAATCGAACCGTCGGTGGTTCGCGATCTGTATCAAGGAGAGCGCTCATGAGCGGTTATTCACTGCGCGGTTTGAGCTGGTTCGACGCCTTGAGCGCCGGGGCGAAAGCCGTTGAGGGTTTGCCGCCATCGCTGCGGGTTGCCGATGGTGAACTTGGGCGATTTATCGCCGTGGTCGCTGACCCGGACAATCGCTTTCCGCGTGCTCGCAATGGCGAAGTCGGCTTGCTTGAAGGCTGGGGTCTGGCCAAGGCTGTGGATGACGCGATCACTGCTGATCGTGACAAAGCGCAGAAACGCCCGATCATCGCCATCGTCGATGTGCCGAGCCAGGCTTATGGTCGGCGCGAAGAAGCACTCGGCATTCATCAGGCGCTGGCCGGTGCGGCGGACAGTTATGCCCGTGCGCGGTTGGCCGGGCATCCGGTGATTGCATTACTGGTCGGTAAGGCAATGTCCGGGGCGTTTCTCGCTCATGGTTATCAGGCCAACCGTTTGATTGCGCTGCGCGATCCGGGCGTGATGGTGCATGCGATGGGCAAGGCGTCGGCGGCGCGGGTGACGTTGCGCAGTGTTGAAGAGCTCGAAGCGCTGGCCGCCAGTGTGCCACCGATGGCTTATGACATCGACAGCTACGCCAGCCTCGGATTGCTCTGGGAAACCCTGTCGGTGCAGCAGATTGAGCAGCCGACGGCGGAGGATCTATCGAGAGTTAACGAGTGCCTGAAGCAAGCCATCGGCGATGTCGTCAGCACTGATCTGAGCAATCGCCTCGGCGCGAAGAATCGTGCGGCCTCCAGCAAGGTTCGCGAACTGCTGAGGGCGCAGTGGTGAGCACGCCTCTGGCCCACGATCTGCTCTGGGGCATGACCCCGGCGCAGTTGCCGGCGGATGCGCCGCTGTGGGCCGTCGAGTCATTAGCCGCCGGGCAACCGGTGGTAGTGCGACGGGCGTTGAGTGCTGAGGGTTTTGTCGCGGTCGGCGTGCGCGGTGTGTTGCGCGAGCAGCGCTGGGCGGCATTTATGGCCGTCGATTCGATTGCCTGTCGGGTCAGTCCAGAGGCGCTGTGTCACGTCGACAGTGAGCGCAATCTGCCAGTCATGCACGCGCTCCAACAGCTGCGGCCGATGCTCGACGATTGCGGTTGGGTCTGGGGTGTCAGCGGCAGTGTCGGGTTTGAATTGGCCAGCGGTTTTACCGCGATGCACGCGGCCAGTGATCTCGATTTGATTCTGCGTACACCGCAACTGATCACGCGTAATCAGGCACGCAAACTTGTCGCGGTTTTTGATCAGGCTGTGTGCCGGGTGGATATGCAATTGCAGACGCCGTTTGGTGCTGTGGCTTTGCGTGAATGGGCTAGCGGTTCGGCGCGGGTGCTGCTGAAAAATGCTCATCAGGCTTGCCTGGTGATTGATCCGTGGAATCCGCAGGAGCAGGCAGCGTGAGCAGTCTGCTGGTGTTCCCCGGTCAGGGCGCGCAGCAGGCGGGCATGTTTCAGCGCTTGCCTCGGGAAACCTTGGTCGAAGCCAGTGATGTACTTGGCGAAGATGTTTTGCTGCTCGATTCTGCTCAAGCATTGCGCACGACGAGGGCGGTTCAGCTGTGCCTGCTGATCGCCGGCGTCGCGGCTTCACGACAGTTATTGCAGGACGGACTCACGGCGGATTACGTCGCCGGCTTGTCCATCGGCGCTTACCCGGCAGCGGTGGTCGCTGGAGCGTTGAGCTTCAGCGATGCGCTGCATCTGGTCAGCCTGCGCGGTGAGTTGATGCAACAGGCTTATCCACAGGGCTACGGCATGACCGCGATCATCGGCCTGCAATTATCCACAGTCGAAACACTGCTCGCACAGGTGCACAGCGAAGATTCGCCGGTGCACCTGGCCAACATCAATGCCGATAACCAGGTGGTGATCGCCGGTAGTGACGAGGCCATGCAAGTGGTGGCTGAACTGGCGCGCAGTCGTGGCGCTGGTCTGGCGAAACGCCTGGCGGTGAGTGTGCCGTCGCACTGTCCGCTGCTGGAGGCACCTGCACAAACCCTCGCCGAGGCCTTCGCCAAAGTTGAACTGAAAACTCCGAAAATCGCTTACCTGAGCGGCAGCCGCGCGCGTCCTGTGACCAAAATCGAAGCGCTGCGCGACGACCTCGCCTTCAACATGTGCCGCGTGGTGGATTGGCGCGGCACCGTACAAAGCGCCTACGAGCGTGGCGTACGTTTACAGATCGAACTGCCGCCCGGTGCGGTGCTGACCGGACTGGCGCGCCGGGTGTTCGAGCAGGGCACGGTCACGGCCTTCGACAGTGCGCGTCTCGACACCTTGCAGGCGCTGTTGCGTGAGGAGGGTGGCCGCCAACTCTAAAACCGCCGACTCAAGCTTCGAACAACAAAAACAACATTCGACGATGCACTTTGAGGACTACAACAATGATTATTTACGGTGTGGCGTTTCTCGCCTTTTGTACGCTGGTGGGTATCTGGGTCGGTGAACTGCTCGGCAAGCTGATCGGCGTGCCGGCCAACGTCGGCGGTGTCGGCATTGCGATGCTGCTGTTGATTGGCCTGGGCAGTTATCTGAACAAAAGCGGCTGGCTCAAGGGCAAGACCGAGCAGGGCGTCGAGTTCTGGAGCGCTATCTACATTCCGATCGTGGTCGCCATGGCCGCGCAGCAAAACGTCTATGGCGCGCTCAAGGGCGGGCCTATGGCGATTCTTGCCGGCACCCTCGCTGTGGTGATCGCTTTTGCCCTGGTGCCCGTGCTGACGCGCATGGGCAACAAGGAGCAGACCCCGATCGCTCCAGCCAAGACTGCGGGGTAAGCGCCATGTACGAATCAATGATGAAAGTGATCACCGGTTACGGTTTGATCAGCGGTTTCCTGATTGTCGGGCTGACCATGTGGGTGTCCTACTGGATGTCCAACACCTTCACCAAGGGCCGTTTGCACGGCTCGGCCATCGCCATTCTGCTCGGGCTGGTGCTGTCGTATGTCGGCGGCGCACTGACCGGTGGGCAGAAGGGCGTGGTGGATATTCCGTTGCTGTCGGGCATCGGCTTGCTCGGTGGGGCGATGCTGCGCGATTTCGCGATTGTGGCCACGGCGTTTGGCGTGAGTGTCGATGAACTCAAGCGTGCCGGGTTCGTCGGAGTGCTGGCGCTGTTTGTCGGGGTGGGGACTTCGTTTGTCGCCGGGGTCGGTGTGGCGATGGCGTTCGGTTATACCGATGCCGTGAGCCTGACCACTATTGGTGCCGGCGCGGTGACTTACATTGTCGGCCCGGTGACCGGCGCGGCGATTGGTGCCAGTTCCGAGGTGATGGCGTTGTCGATTGCAGCGGGGTTGATCAAGGCGATTCTGGTGATGGTGATGACGCCGTTCGTGGCGCCGATGATTGGCCTGAACAATCCACGCAGCGCGGTGATTTTTGGCGGGCTGATGGGCACGTCCAGCGGTGTGGCCGGCGGGTTGGCGGCGACGGATCCGAAGCTGGTGCCTTACGGGTGTCTGACGGCGGCGTTTTATACGGCGCTTGGGTGTTTGCTTGGGCCTTCGCTGTTGTTTCTGGCGATGCGCGGGTTGATGGGATAACAGCTAAGAGCTGCCCTCACCCTAGCCCTCCCGAAACGTCGGACCGCCCGTAGGGAGAGGGGACTGACCGAGTTGTTTTGGCGTTATACATCGATCTGAAATTCTTATGTCGAACTCAGGTTCCGAAACCCATGAAGATCTGCTCCCTTTCCCCCTCGCCCCCTTGGGGGAGAGGGCTGGGGTGAGGGGGTAGCTCTTGATCTTGATTTTGCTCTAAATCCCAGCCTGTCGATTGGCATACATCCGACACTCCGCCAGCAACGCCAGCAAATTCGGATCCCTCTCCTTGGCCTTCAAAAACACCACGCCAATGTGCTGCTGCAACCGGTACTTCTCCTGCAGCGGAATCAACTTCACCCGATTCTCATACACCGCCGCAATCCGCCCCGGCAGCAATGCATAACCCACTCCCGAACTGACCATGCTCAACAGCGTGAAGATGTCATTCACCTGCATCGCCACCTTCGGCTCGAACCCCGCCTGCTTGAATACCCGGTTACCGTCCTGATGCGTGGCAAAACCCTGGGTCAAGGTGATAAAAGTTTCATCCCGGACTTCCGCCAGATCCACTTCACTGCGCTGGGCAAACTTTGAATCCGCCGGTGTGGCGAGGAAGATGTCGTCGGAAAACAGCGCAATCTGCTCGCAATCCGGGTCGTTGATGCTGTCGTCCAGCGACACCAGAATCGCGTCGACTTCCATGTTCTTCAGCTTGTAGAGCAGGTCGATGTTCGAGCCGAGGATCAGGTCGATGTTGAGTTCGCTGCGGCGGATCTTCAGGCCCATGATCAGTTGCGGTACGGTTTTCACGGTCAGCGAATACAGCGAGCCGAGTTTGAAGCGTTCGGCGGAGAACCCGGCGGCTTCGCGGGTCAAGCGTACGCTTTCGACGACGTCGTTGATCAGCTTCTGCGCCCGTTCTTCGAGCACATAAGCGCTTTCCAGCGGCGTCAGGTTGCGCCCTTCGTGTTTGAACAGCGGGCAGCGCAGGGCGCTTTCCAGCGAGTGGATCGCGCGGTGCACGCTGACGTTGCTGGTCTGTAACTCGGCAGCGGCGCGCGCGAGGTTGCCGGTACGCATGAAAGCGAGGAACACCTCGAGTTTTTTCAGGGTCAATTCTTCGTCGATCAGCATGGCGCGGACTCTTTTTGGAATGCTTCGATTGTGCCCAATTACCGTGGCGTGCGCAGGTCCGCGTTGAACAGAAACATTGCGCTTTTACGCTTAAGGCCCGAGCCTTGCGCGCTGCGGTAACGAATTTGAGGTGAGCGATACATGTATCACGGAGAACGATTGAACGCCTGGACCCATCTGGTCGGGGCAGTGGCGGCTTTTGTCGGCGGCGTCTGGATGTTGGTGATTGCCTGCCTGGACGGCAGCCCGTGGAAGATTGTCAGTGTGGCGATTTACGCTTTCACCTTGTTGGTGCTCTACAGCGCATCGACCGTGTACCACAGCGTGCGCGGGCGCAAGAAAGCGATCATGAAGAAGGTTGATCACTTTTCGATCTATTTGCTGATTGCCGGTAGCTACACGCCATTCTGTCTGGTCACCCTGCGTGGGCCGTGGGGCTGGACGTTGTTCGGGATTGTCTGGGGGCTGGCGCTGATCGGCATTCTGCAAGAAATCAAACCGCGTTCGGAGGCGCGGATTCTATCGATCGTGATTTATGCGGTGATGGGCTGGATTGTGTTGGTGGCGGTGAAGCCTTTGATTGCGGCGCTGGGTACGGCCGGGTTTGCCTGGCTGGCATCGGGCGGGGCTTTGTACACGGTGGGGATTATCTTTTTTGCCCTTGATCACCGGTTGCGGCATGCGCACGGGATCTGGCATTTGTTCGTGATTGCCGGGAGTTTGCTGCACTTTGTGGCGATTCTGTTTTATGTCCTGTAGCCCGGCTGACTGATCGTTCCCACGCTCTGCGTGGTAACGCCTCCTGTGACGCTCTGCGTCACGCCGTTTGGGACGCGGAGCGTCCCGGGCTGCATTCCCACGCAGCCCGGGACGCTCCGCGTCCCGGGCTGCGTGGGAACGATCAATCAGGGGGACGTATTCCAATTTTGGATTAGAAATCACCCCAAAGCTGTTGAGCCACCGCCAGTGCAACCACTGGCGCCGTCTCGGTACGCAATACGCGCGGTCCAAGGCGGGCGGCGTGGAAACCGTTGCCCTTGGCCTGCTCGACTTCGGCATCTGTCAAACCGCCTTCCGGCCCGATCAGGAACGCCAGCGTCGCCGGTTTGGCATGACTCACCAACGGCTCCGCCACCGGGTGCAGCACCAGTTTCAACTCGGCTTCGGCCTGCTTGATCCAGTCCGCCAACAACACCGGCGGATGAATCACCGGCACCCGCGAGCGTCCACATTGCTCACACGCGCTGATCGCCACCTGACGCCAATGCAGCAGGCGTTTGTCGGCGCGTTCGTCCTTGAGGCGGACTTCACAGCGATCACTGAAGATCGGGGTGATTTCATTCACGCCCAGTTCGGTGGCTTTCTGAATCGCCCAGTCCATTCGCTCGCCACGGGACAGGCCCTGGCCGAGGTGAATGTGCAGCGGCGATTCGACCTGGCCGGCGAATTGCTCATCGATCTGCACGGTCACGCGCTTCTTGCCGACTTCCAGCAGGGCGCCGCGAAATTCATGGCCGGAACCGTCGAACAACTGCACCGCATCGCCCTCGGCCATGCGCAGTACGCGGCTGATGTAATGCGCCTGGGCTTCCGGCAATTCGTGTTCGCCGGTGCTCAGCGGGGCGTCGATAAAGAAGCGGGACAGTCTCATTTCGGGTCTCTGGAAAGATGTGAATCAGGTGGATCGGTGTCGACTTCATTCGCGAGCAAGCTCGCTCCCACATTTGGAATGCATTCCCCTGTGGGAGCGAGCTTGCTCGCGAAAGCGGCAGTTCAGGCGCCACAAATTTTTTGAATCAGCCTGGATCGCGGAACCCCGGGTGGAAGTCTTTTGGCACGGCGACGCTGACGCTGTCACGCGTCGCTATATCGATGCCTTCGCTGGCCACTTCGGCGAGGAAGTCGATCTGCTCCGGGGTGATCACGTACGGCGGCAGGAAATACACCACGCTACCGAGCGGGCGCAGCAACGCGCCACGTTCCAGTGCATGCTGGAACACTTTCAAACCGCGACGTTCCTGCCAAGGGTAGGCCTCTTTCGTGGCTTTATCCTTGACCATCTCGATGGCCAGGACCATGCCGGTCTGGCGTACTTCGGAGACGTTCGGGTGATCGACCAGATGCGCCGTCGCCGACGCCATGCGCTGAGCCAGCGCCTTGTTGTTCTCGATGACGTTGTCCTGCTCGAAGATATCCAGCGTTGCCAGTGCCGCCGCGCACGCCAGCGGGTTGCCGGTGTAGCTGTGCGAGTGGAGGAAGGCGCGCAGGGTTGGATAGTCGTCGTAGAACGCGCTGTAGACCTCATCGGTGGTCAGGCACGCCGCCAGCGGCAGATAGCCGCCGGTCAGCGCCTTCGACAAGCAGAGAAAGTCCGGGCGAATGCCGGCCTGTTCACAGGCAAACATGGTTCCGGTGCGACCAAAGCCGACGGCGATTTCGTCGAGAATCAGGTGCACGCCGTAGCGGTCGCAGGCCTCGCGCAGCAACGTCAGATACACCGGGTGATACATGCGCATGCCGCCGGCGCCCTGAATCAGCGGCTCGACGATCACTGCCGCGACGCTGTCATGATTTTCTGCCAAGGTCTGTTCCATGGCGGCGAACATATTGCGCGAATGGTCTTCCCAGCTCATGCCTTCGGGGCGTCCGTAGCAATCCGGGCTCGGCACCTTGATGGTGTCCATCAACAGCGCTTTGTAGGTTTCGGTGAACAGCGGCACGTCACCGACCGCCATCGCTGCCATGGTTTCACCGTGGTAGCTGTTGGTCAGGGTGACGAAGCGCTTCTTGTTCGGTTGGCCGCGATTGAGCCAGTAATGAAAGCTCATCTTCAGCGCGACTTCGATGCAGGACGAACCGTTATCGGCATAGAACACCCGGTTCAGGCCTTCCGGGGTCATCTTCACCAGACGCTCGGACAGCTCGATCACCGGTTGATGGCTGAAACCGGCCAAAATCACGTGTTCCAGCTGATCGACCTGATCCTTGATGCGCTGGTTGATGCGCGGGTTGGCGTGGCCGAACACGTTGACCCACCACGAGCTGACGGCGTCGAGGTAGCGCTTGCCTTCGAAGTCTTCGAGCCAGACGCCTTCGCCGCGCTTGATCGGGATCAGCGGCAGCTGTTCGTGGTCTTTCATCTGGGTACAGGGATGCCACAACACCGCGAGGTCGCGTTGCATCCACTGGTTATTCAGGCCCATTTACAGTCTCCTCGAGGCGGCTCGCGTCAGGCGCGGGCAAACAATCGCGCAAGCCTATGCAATGCGTCGCGCGGGGACAACCCATTGTGTCGATTGAGCTACTTTGTATGAGCCGATAGACGTCGCTGGCGGCGTTTTGATGGCTAACGTATTCTTCGCGGTTCTTTGGGTCGTCTGACCCGCAAAACTGCTTTTTCCTACGTGTATTTCCGGAGTTCGCTGAATGTCTGTCGGTTGGCTGCGCGCCTGTGCGCTGGTGATGTTGGGGCTGTTCAGCGTTACAGCGCTGGCCAAGGATAAAACTGCAATCGTGATCGGCGGCGGCCTGTCGGGCCTGACCGCCGCTTATGAGCTGCAAAACAAAGGCTGGCAGGTCACCCTGCTGGAAGCCAAACCGAGCCTGGGTGGTCGCTCGGGTATGGCCACCAGCGAGTGGATCGGCAACGACAAGACCCAGCCAGTGCTGAACAAGTACGTTTCGACGTTCAAGCTGAGCACCACGCCAGCCCCTGAATTCGTGCGTACACCGGGTTATCTGATCGATGGCGAGTATTTCTCCGCTGCCGATCTGGCGACCAAACAGCCGGCCACCGCCGATGCCTTGAAGCGCTACCAGAAAACCCTCGATGATCTGGCGCGTTCGATCGACGACCCGCAAAACCCGGCGGCAACCAGCACCCTGCACGCACTGGACCAGATCACCGTATCGAGCTGGCTCGACAAGCAGAACCTGCCGGCCACCGCACGTCAGTTGATCAACCAGGACATCCGCACCCACTACGACGAGCCTTCGCGTCTGTCGCTGCTGTATTTCGCTCAGCAGAACCGCGTGTATCGCGGCATCTCCGACCGTGACCTGCGCGCTTCGCGTCTGGTCGGCGGCAGCCAAGTGCTGGCGCAGGCGTTCGTCAAACAGATCAAAACCATCAAGACCAACTCGCCGGTGTCCGCGATCACTCAGGACAAGGACGGCGTGACCGTCAAGGTCGGCAGTGTTGGCTATCAGGCTGACTACGTCGTGTTGGCCGTGCCGCTGCGTGCACTGAACAAGATTGCCCTGACGCCGGCGCTGGATGCTCAGCATCTGGCTGCGATCAAGGGCACCAACTACGGCTGGCGCGACCAGATCATGCTGAAGTTCAAGACGCCGGTGTGGGAAAGCAAGGCGCGCATGTCCGGCGAGATCTACAGCAACACCGGTCTCGGCATGCTTTGGATCGAACCTGCCCTGAAGGGCGGCGCCAACGTGGTGATCAACCTGTCCGGCGACAACGCTCGTGTGATGCAGGCGTTTGGCGACAAGCAAATGGTCGATCAGGTGCTAATTCGTCTGCACGCGTTTTATCCACAGGCTCGTGGCTCGTTCACCGGTTATGAAATCCGTCGCTACAGCACCGACCCGTCGATGGGCGGCGCCTACCTGGCTTACGGCCCGGGGCAGATCAGCAAGTTCTGGCGTCTGTGGGAACGTCCGCTGCAACGCGTGACGTTCGCCGGCGAACACACCGACACCTTGTACCCGGGCACCCTGGAAGGCGCGCTGCGCACCGGTCAGCGGGCGGCGAGTCAGGTTGAAGATCTGGCGGCAGGCAAATCGTTCGAGCCAGCCAAAGTAGTGCCGGCTGCAGCAGCGGCAGGCGCGGCGGGTGCCGTGGCGGCGAAGAAGGGCAACTTCTTCACTAATCTGTTTGGCGGTTCGGATGACGAGAAGAAGCCTGAGCCTGTGAAGGCGCCAGAGCCGGCTCCAGCTCCGGTCGCTCCAGCGCCTGCGCCGACTCCGGCACCTGCGCCAGCTCCGGTGGAAGCGCCAAAGCCTGCGGCACCAGTGAAAGCTGCACCGGCGAAGAAAGCGGCGGCCAAGCCAGCGGTGAAGAAGCCAGCGGCTAAAACCGAGGCGAAAAAGCCTGCGGCGAAACCGGCAGCGCAGAAGGCTGAGCCGGCGAAGAAGCCAGCGGCCAAGCCTGCGGCAACGACCGAGACCAAGGCGCAGTAGGCCTTTGCTTCAATAAAAACGCGGCCTTCGGGTCGCGTTTTTTTTCCTGCATTTTTGTCCTTCGCCATCCGGTCACGGAGCTTACTTGTGTACCGGAGCCTTCCCACAAAGTACTCAGAGTGAGGTGATAGCGGGTGCCCCGGCGCCAATTCTATGCTGGGAAAAATAGGAGGCACTTGATGAAAACGTTCACGCTCATGCTTTTGCTGATTGCACTTCCAGGTTGCTCCAACGGGCGTTTCTTACCTGGCGGTTATAGTTCAGAACTCGCGCATAAATGCCAGATAGATCCCTACAGCGCCGATTGCCTGCAACCACCGGCGGTACTTCATAACTAATCAGCCATGAATAAAGAACCGGTTACTTGAATAACTCTGTCCCGTTCGGCAGTTTCCCTTGGCCACCTTTGCTTGCGCTTGTGCAGGCGCCCGAGGGTTCAGCAACGATCATTTGTCCAGACGTCCCACGCCAAAATCGCCTTTAATCTTTCCTTAACACGCCACTTTCAGACTCTTGATCGTATTTCTCGATATTTCAAAGCAAAATTTTCCGCTTTAATTCGATAGATAACTCGCTAGTCTTGGTTCGCAGTTCTCACAGGATTTGGGCAATGCAGCTACGTAACTCTTCTTCGCGCTATGGTTGGGTCAGTATCTTCATGCACTGGGGCGTGGCGCTGGTGGTCTTCGGGCTGTTCGCGCTGGGCCTGTGGATGGTCGGGCTGGATTACTACAGCAGCTGGCGCAAAGAGGCGCCGGATCTGCACAAGAGCATCGGTCTGGTGCTGCTGGGTGTGATGGTGTTGCGGGTGCTGTGGCGCTTTATCAGCCCGCCGCCGCCGACGCTGCAAAGCTACAGCCGGATGACCCGTATCGGCGCCAAGTTCGGCCATGGGTTTCTGTATCTGGCGCTGTTCGCTGTGATGCTTGCCGGTTACCTGATTTCCACCGCAGACGGTGTCGGGATTCCGGTGTTTGGCCTGTTTGAAGTTCCTGCACTGGTTTCCGGGCTACCGGATCAGGCAGATACCGCTGGGGTGATTCATCTCTGGTTCGCGTGGGCACTGGTAATTTTTTCCGGCCTCCATGCGTTGGCAGCATTGAAGCACCACTTTATCGATCGTGATGCGACCCTGACGCGAATGCTCGGTCGCAAAGCCTGAAATTCAACCTCGACTCAAAGGAAAAGAAAGCATGTTGAAAAAGACTCTGGCCGCTCTGGCAATCGGTTCTGCACTGCTCTCGGCTGGTCAGGCCATGGCTGCGGACTACAAAATCGACAAGGAAGGCCAGCACGCCTTCGTTGACTGGAAAATCAGCCACCTGGGCTACAGCTTCATTCACGGTACTTTCAAGGATTTCGACGGTACATTCTCGTGGGATTCGGCCAAGCCTGAAGCCAGCAAGATCTCGGTTGATGTGAAAACCGCCAGCCTGTGGTCGAACCACGCTGAACGTGACAAGCACATCGCCAGCAAAGACTTCCTGGATGTTGGCAAGTTTGCTGATGCCAAGTTCGTCTCCACCGCCGTTAAATCGACCGGTGAAAAGACTGCAGACGTGACTGGCGACCTGACCCTGCACGGTGTGACCAAGCCTGTGACCTTCAAGGCTACGTTCAACGGCGAAGGCAAGGATCCATGGGGCGGCGAGCGCGCTGGCTTCAATGCCAAGACCACCCTCAACCTGAACGATTTCGGGATCAAGGGCCCAGGTCCTACCTCGCAAACTGCGGATCTGGACATCTCGCTGGAAGGCGTGAAAGTTAAATAACTTTCCTCCCGCCACACAAAAAACGCCCCCGGTCGAAAGATCGGGGGCGTTTTTTATTGCCTACGACACACACGCATCCCCTGTGGGAGCGGTGATTCAGGGGGATTCGTGGCGGCAAAAAAATGCCCCGGCTCTTGCGAGTCGGGGCATTTTATATGGCGGCGTTAACTCAGCGATTGCGGGTCAGCAATGCTGGTTTTTCGCCACGCGGGCGGCTTGGCAGTTGATCGAGCTGCTCAGGCGTCGGGAAGCGGTCGGCTTTCGATTCCTTGTGCATGATCTTCGGGCCGTTGCTGCGCGGGTTCTGCACGGCTGGCTCGCTGCGTGGCTGATCGTCACGGGCCGGACGACGATTGCGCGAGGACGAGGAGGATTCGTCGCGACGACCCGACTGACCATCACGCGGTGCGCCGTTGCGCGGGCCGCTACGCTTGGCTGGCGGGGTGCCGGTGCTCGAACCGTTGCTGTTGCGCGGACCGTTCTGACGACCCTGCGACTGACCGCCACGTGGTGCACCCGAACCTGCGCCTGCACCTTGAGCCGGTGCGCTTGGACGACGGCCACGGCCGCCGGCAGGGGCTGGTTTTGGTACGTAATCAACACGGTTACCGAAGTTATCGATATCGTCGTCGAGGAACTCGTCCGGTGCACGATCAGCCGCCGCACGTGGCGGTTGGCTCGGACGCTGTTCGCGGCTCGGAGTGCCTTCGCGCGGTTTCTGCTGACGAGCAGGGCGCTCGCCACGTTCGCCGGCCGGTTTTTCCTTGCCCTTGTCTTTGCCTTTGTCTTTACGACCGCCGCCACCGCCGCCGCCATTCGGGCCGTCGCCGCGTGGGCCACGTGGATTGCGTGGGTTACGCACGTCCGGACGCTCACGCACTTCCGGCTTCTCGGCTTCAATGGTGCTCGAATCGAAGCCCATCAGGTCGCCGTCGGCGATTTTCTGCTTGGTCATGCGTTCGATGCTTTTCAGCAGTTTCTCTTCGTCCGGGGCAACCAGCGAGATCGCCTCGCCCGAACGACCGGCACGGCCAGTACGGCCGATACGGTGCACGTAGTCTTCATCGACGTTCGGCAGTTCGAAGTTGACCACGTGTGGCAACTGATCGATGTCCAGACCGCGTGCGGCGATGTCGGTCGCAACCAGGATGCGTACCTGGTTGGCCTTGAAGTCGGCCAGCGCTTTGGTGCGCGCGTTCTGGCTCTTGTTACCGTGGATCGCTACAGCCGGCAGGCCGTGCTTGTCCAGGTACTCGGCCAGACGGTTGGCGCCGTGCTTGGTGCGGGTGAACACCAGCACCTGTTCCCACGCGCCGGCGGTGATCAGGTGCGCCAGCAGCGCACGCTTGTGGCTGGCCGGCAGACGGAACACGCGTTGTTCGATGCGCTCGACCGTGGTGTTCGGCGGCGTCACTTCGATGCGTTCCGGGTTGTGCAGCAGCTTGCCGGCGAGGTCGGTGATGTCTTTGGAGAAGGTCGCCGAGAACAGCAGGTTCTGACGCTTGGACGGCAGGCGCGCGAGGACTTTCTTCACGTCGTGCACGAAACCCATGTCGAGCATGCGGTCGGCTTCGTCGAGGACGAGGATTTCCACGTGGGACAGGTCAACGCTGCCCTGGCCGCAGAGGTCGAGCAAGCGACCCGGGCAGGCAACGAGCACGTCGACGCCACGGGACATGGCCTGAACCTGTGGGTTCATGCCGACGCCGCCGAAGATGCAGGCGCTGACGAATTTCAGGTCACGGGCGTAGATCTTGAAGCTCTCGTGAACCTGGGCCGCGAGTTCGCGGGTCGGGGTCAGGACCAGTACGCGCGGTTGGCGCGGGCCATGACGCTGGGATTTGTCCGGGTGACCGTTGGGGAACAACCGCTCCAGGATCGGAAGGGCGAAACCGCCGGTTTTACCGGTACCTGTCTGTGCCGCAACCATCAGGTCGCGACCTTGCAACACGGCGGGAATGGCCCGCTGTTGCACCGGAGTAGGCTCGGTATAGCCCGCATCTTCGATGGCGCGGACTAAAGCCTCGGAGAGACCGAGGGAAGCAAAGGACATGAGTAATCCTGTTTTAGTTAGGGCTTGGCCCAATGGGAGTCTTGCCTGGCGCGAATCACGTTTAAGAGGACGCAATCCCGTCCGGTCCTGCTGCGGTTCCGAAGGCACGTCTGGAGCGCTCGCGCGGGCTGCAAAGCTGCGCTGTAGCGGGTCGAGAGGCCTGTTACGGTTCCGGGCGTCCGGGCGTGAGCCTGGCGGGAACGCCGGAGTATAACAGAGCAATCACTGCGCGCTGCTTTCCTGCTGCTCAACGGTTTTGCCGCTGGCCGTGGCATTGCCCAGCGGCGCAGCCATGGCGGGAGCCGCGCCGTAGCGTGCGCTCAGCTCAGCGTAAGCCGGTTCGCGCTTGAATCGCTTGAGCTCGGCGCCAAATCGCTGCACCAGCAAATCCATGCCGGCATTGCGTCTAACCGCGAGAAACTGGCTCTGGCGGCTAATGACAGTGGGGTTTTCGGTGATCTGATCGCGAATATCCAGCTCATCGAGCAAGTGCTGACCGACACGGCGATCGGTGATCAGCAAGTCGATGCGACCGCGCACCAGTTTGCCGAAGTTGGCTTCGTGGGTCGGTGCCGGTTCACGGGTAAACAGTGTTGATTCGCTGAAATCGGGGCTGTACAGATAACCCGGCGAGGTGCCGATGGTCAGGCCTTTGAGCTCTTCGAGTTTGCTGAACGGGTGCGGCCGGTCGTTGGCGTAGAACAGGACGAACTCGACGTCCGACAGCGGCTCGCTCGGGTAAAGCAGGGTGGCGTCGCGCTCGTCGCTGTGAAAAATGTCCAGCGCGCCATCGGCCTGACCGGTCTCAAGCATCGACAGGCAGCGCTTCCACGGCAAGAACTGCCATTCGACTTCGATGCCCAGACGTTTGAAGACAATGGCCGTGGTTTCGTAATCCAGCCCGAGGCTTTTACCGTTCTCTTCGTAGACATAGGGCGCCCACGGCTCGGTGACAATACGCAACTTTTCGCCTCGAGCGGCGAAGCTCAGGCAAGCAAAAACCAGCACGGCGAATAACTGCGTGATCAAAGGCATGGCTTGAGATTACGACGAGAAACGCGAAAGAGCCAGAAAGTGCCTGCACAAGCTCTGTTTCGGGCCTTTAAAAGCAAAAAATCGCAGCTGCGACACCCCTGTAGGAGTTGCCGAAGACTGCGATCTTTTGATCTTTCTATGAGGCTTAACGCGGCAACTTCAGGTTATTCCAGATCGCCAGACTAGGCTCAGCCTGGTTCATGGAATAGAAGTGCAGACCCGGCGCGCCACCTTGCAGCAGGCGTTCGCACATCTCGCTGACGACTTGCTCACCAAAGCGCTGAATGCTTTGCGTGTCATCGCCGTAGGCTTCCAGTTGCTTGCGGATCCAGCGCGGGATTTCCGCACCGCAGGCATCAGAGAAGCGCGCGAGTTTGCTGTAGTTGGTGATCGGCATGATCCCCGGAACGATCGGCAGATCCACACCCTGCGCCTGCAAACGCTCGACGAAATAGAAGTAGCTGTCGGCGTTGAAGAAGTACTGGGTGATGGCGCTGTCGGCGCCGGCACGGGCCTTGCGGATGAAATTGGCCAGATCGTCTTCGTAGTTGCGTGCTTGCGGATGCATCTCCGGGTAAGCGGCAACTTCGATATGGAAATGATCACCGGTTTCTTCACGAATGAATTCAACCAGTTCATTGGCGTGACGCAGCTCACCGCTGGTCATGCCCATGCCGGATGGCAGGTCGCCACGCAGCGCGACGATACGCTTGATGCCGGCAGCCTTGTACTCGTTCAGCAGGCCGCGCAGGTCGTCCTTGCTGTCGCCGACGCACGACAGGTGCGGTGCGGCCGGTACTTTGACTTCGCTTTCCAGTTGCAGAACGGTGTTGAGGGTGCGATCACGGGTCGAACCACCAGCGCCATAGGTGCAGGAGAAGAAATCGGGATTGTACGTTGCCAACTGACGGGCAACGTTGAGCAGCTTTTCATGCCCAGCATCGGTCTTGGTCGGGAAGAACTCGAAGCTGTAGCGACGGTCTTGGGACATGGTCATACCCTTGGAAACAAGAACCTTCGAGGCGCTGCAATCCCGTGTGGGAGCGAGCCTGCTCGCGAAAGCGCCGGGTCAGACAACACGGATGCTGAATGATAAACCGCCTTCGCGAGCAGGCTCGCTCCCACAGGGAGAGCGAGCAAGCACCTGTTAGTAGCGGTAAGCGTGCGGCTTGAACGGGCCTTCGACGGTCACGCCGATGTAGTCAGCCTGTTGCTTGGTCAGTTGGGTGACCACGCCGCCGAAGCCGCGAACCATTTCCAGAGCCACTTCTTCGTCGAGTTTCTTCGGCAGTACTTCAACGGTCAGACGCTCGGCTTTCTGGGCTGGCGACAGGTCGGCGTACTTCTGGCCGAACAGGAAGATCTGTGCCAGAACCTGGTTGGCGAACGAACCGTCCATGATGCGGCTTGGGTGGCCAGTGGCGTTACCCAGGTTAACCAGACGGCCTTCGGCCAGCAGGATCAGGTAGTCGTCGTTCTGCGCGTCGAACGCGCCCGGGCCGGTACGGTGGATCTTGTGTACCTGTGGCTTCACTTCTTCCCATGCCCAGTTCTTGCGCATGAAAGCGGTGTCGATTTCGTTGTCGAAGTGACCGATGTTGCAGACAACAGCGCGCTTCTTCAGGGCTTTGAGCATGTTCGCGTCGCAAACATTGACGTTACCGGTGGTGGTCACGATCAGGTCGATCTTGCCCAGCAGCGCTTTGTCGATGCTCGCTTCGGAACCGTCGTTGATACCGTCGATGAACGGCGAAACCAGTTCGAAACCGTCCATGCATGCTTGCATGGCGCAGATCGGGTCAACTTCGGAGACTTTAACGATCATGCCTTCCTGACGCAGCGACTGAGCCGAACCCTTGCCCACGTCACCGTAACCGATGACCAGCGCTTGCTTGCCGGACAGCAGGTGGTCGGTACCACGCTTGATCGCGTCGTTCAGGCTGTGACGGCAGCCGTACTTGTTGTCGTTCTTGGACTTGGTCACCGAGTCGTTGACGTTGATGGCCGGGATTTTCAGCTCGCCTTTGGCCAGCATGTCCAGCAGACGGTGTACGCCGGTGGTGGTTTCTTCGGTCACGCCGTGAACGCGATCCAGTACTTGTGGGTACTTGTCGTGCAGCAGCTGAGTCAGGTCGCCGCCGTCGTCGAGGATCATGTTGGCGTCCCATGGCTGGCCATCCTTCAGGATGGTCTGCTCCAGGCACCACTCGTACTCTTCTTCAGTTTCGCCTTTCCAGGCGAAAACCGGGATACCGGCAGCAGCGATAGCGGCAGCAGCCTGATCCTGAGTCGAGAAAATGTTGCAGGACGACCAGCGTACTTCGGCACCCAGGGCAACCAGGGTTTCGATCAGCACGGCAGTCTGAATGGTCATGTGGATGCAGCCGAGGATCTTGGCGCCTTTCAACGGCTGTTCGCCGGAGTACTTGCGACGCAGACCCATCAGGGCCGGCATTTCCGATTCGGCGATGATGGTTTCGCGACGGCCCCAGGCAGCCAGGGACATGTCGGCAACTTTGTAATCGTTAAAATCTGCAGGCGTGATAACAGCGCTCATGAAGAGCCTCCATTCGTAATGTATGCGAATGGGCGCCGTTGTGCGTTTAGTGTCCGGCCTGAGCCAGTCAACGCCCCATCCGAGCCTGACAGGTTGAACCTGCTGCAGCGCCCCTCGGACAGGTGGCGGGAAAACGGTAGCAAGTGAACGTTACCGTTTTGAAACGGGGGCGATTATAGCCGTCTAGACTGATCTTCCAAAGGGTTTCTGTCGGCCAGATGAAGATCGTTAATGACGACCATAGTCGAAGCCGCATGGAGCCTGACCGCTCAGTCTGCCAAGATACCGTCCATCGTTCGGCAAGACACTCAGGAGTGAAGATGAATTTCCACACCCGCAAATGGGTAAAACCCGAAGACCTCAACCCCAACGGCACCCTGTTCGGTGGCAGCCTGTTGCGCTGGATCGACGAAGAAGCGGCGATTTACGCGATCGTCCAGTTGGGCAACCAGCGCGTGGTGACCAAGTACATTTCCGAAATCAATTTCGTCAGCGCCTCGCGCCAGGGCGACATCATCGAACTGGGTATCACTGCCACCGAGTTCGGCCGCACCTCGATCACCCTCACCTGCGAAGTGCGCAACAAAATCACCCGCAAGAGTATTCTGACGGTTGAGAAGATGGTTTTCGTGAATCTGGGCGAAGACGGCTTGCCCGCACCGCACGGGCGCACTGAAATCAAATATGTGAAAGATCAGTTCCAGGAAGATGAGTTAGTCACCAAATAACATCGGCGGTGCTTTCTTCGCGAGCAAGCTCGCTCCCACAAGGATCACGCTGTACCTGTGGGAGCGAGCTTGCTCGCGAAAGCGGTTGTCCTGTCACCGAAGATTGATCAGGCCACTGAACAGCCATGAACCGCCGGGGTCGTAGGTAAACACCACCCCCACGGTTCCCACGCCATGACCACCCCCACCGACGGCAAGACCCCCGATCTCTCGGCCGATGAGCAACACGAAGTCGAGAAAAGCCAGCCGCCCCGCGCGGCCGTTCTGCATGAAATCATCCGCACCCAAGGCGATCAGGAACTGGAACGCAGCATCGCCGCGCTCTGGTGGTCGGCGTTGGCGGCGGGGTTGACCATGGGCCTGTCATTGATGGGCATGGGCCTGCTCAATTCGCGTCTGCCCGAAGGTGACGAGTTCAAGGTAATCGCCAGTTTCGGCTACTGCGCAGGCTTCCTCGCGGTGATCCTCGCCCGCCAGCAACTGTTTACCGAAAACACCTTGACCGCCGTATTGCCGGTCATGACCAAGCCGACCCTGAAAAACTTCGGCCGGTTGATCCGCCTGTGGACAGTGGTTTTGGTCGGTAATCTGTGCGGGACGATTCTGGTTGCGTACGTGATGCTCGAACTGCCGATCTTCGACACCAAGACTGACCACGCCTTCCTCGAAATTGGCCGCAAGGTGATGGAGAACCACGCCAGTCAGATGTTCGCCAAAGGCATCGTTTCCGGCTGGATGATCGCCACCATGGTCTGGATGATCCCGTCCATGGAGAGCGCGAAGATGTGGATCATCATCCTCATCACTTATCTGATGGCGCTCGGCGATTTCACCCATATTGTGGTGGGTTCAGCGGAAGTGTCGTATCTGGTGTTTGCCGGCGAGTTGCCGTGGAGCGATTTCTGGATGGTCTTCGCAGGTCCCACGTTGGCGGGGAATATCATTGGTGGCAGCTTTATCTTTGCGCTGATCAGCCATGCGCAGATTCGCAGCGAGAGCGGTGCGCCTAAGGAGCCTGCGGATCAGGCCGGGAAACCTGAACCGCAGGAGATCAAAAAATGATCAGTGGTGAGCGGCTTCGCTGATGGTCACGGACTCGTTGCGAGTTGCGTACTTGACCAGTTTGCCGATGGTCAGACCCTGCAACAGGATCGATGACAGCACCACGATGTAAGTGATGCTCAGCAGCAGATCGCGCTCCGGGCCCAATGGCAGGGCCAGCGCCAGTGCCACCGAAACACCGCCGCGCAAACCGCCCCAGGTCAGAATCCGGATGGTGCCGGCCGGCACCGTCCGCCAGCGGCGCAGCAGGACAATCGCCGGGGCCACGGTGAGCAGGCGCGACAGCAGAATCGCCACCGCCAACAAACCTGCCGCGGCCATGTGCAACCAGTTGAATGGCAGCAGCAACAGCTCCACGCCGATCAGCGCGAACAGCAGCGCGTTGAGCATGTCATCGAGCAATTCCCAGAAACCGTCGAGATAACGACGGGTCATGTCATTCATCGCCAGATTGCGCCCGACGTTACCGATGATCAGACCTGCGACCACCATCGCAATCGGTGCGGAAACGTGAATCTCGGTAGACATCGCCGAACCACCAATGACCAGCGCCAGCGTCAGCATCACGGTGATTTGATGCTGCTCGACGCTTTTGATCATTCGATAAACCAGATAACCGATCAGGCCGCCAAACAGCACGCCGCCAATCGCTTCGTGAACGAACAACATCGCGGTGGCGCTGATGGTCGGGGTTTCGCCAAGTTGGGCGATGCCCAGCAACACGGTGAACACCACCACGGCTGTGCCGTCGTTGAACAGCGACTCGCCGACGATGGTGGTTTTCAGCGGTTTCGAGGCATTGGCGGTACGCAGCACGCCGAGCACCGCGATGGGGTCGGTCGGCGAAATCAGCGCGCCGAACAACAGGCAGTACAGGAAACTCACGTGCCAGCCGAACAGGGCGAAAATGTAATAGGCGAGGCTGCCGATCACCGTGGTGGCAATCAATACGCCGAAGGTCGCCAGCAGGCCGATGGGCCAGCGGTAGCTGCGCAAATCATTGAGGTTGACGTGCAGGGCGCCGGCGAACAGCAGGAACGAGAGCATCCAGTTCATCAGCAGATCGCCGAAGTCGATCTGGCCAATCAGTTGCTGCACGCGTTCTTCGAGACCGGGGTAACCGAGCACGCTCAGGCCTTGCAGGATCAGCGAGAACAGTAGCGCGGTGACCATCACGCCGATGGTCGGCGGCAGGCCGATGAAGCGGAAATTGACGAAGGTGAGGAGGGTGGTGAGGCAGATGAAAGCGGCGACAAGTTCAAGCATCCGGGGTCCTTTGGATGAGGGGTGAGTGGAGCGCGCCCGATGTTTGGGCGCAGGGGTTTGATGGGCTGAGAGCGACAGAGGGCACAAGCTTCCCTCACCCCAGCCCTCTCCCGGAGGGAGAGGGAGCCGACCTTATTGTCTTGTGGCATGCATCGACCTGAATAACCGAGTCGATTATGGATTCGGCAATGCGCGTTCAGGTCGGCGTACTTCTGAAGCATCCCCCATTCAGTCCCCTCTCCCTCTGGGAGAGGGTTAGGGTGAGGGCTAGCCGGACACATTGACCGCAGCCGCTTCGCGACGTTGCAGATAGATGAAAAACAGCGCCGTCAGCACCGTCAATACACCGACCAGCGCACCCGTCCATGGCAAGTCCGCCAGATCCGCGCCACTGGCCACCACCAGTCCGCCGATCCACGCACCCGCTGCGTTGCCAAGGTTGAATGCGCTCTGGTTCAACGTCGAGCCCAGGTTCGGTGCTTCATGCGCCTGATCGATGATCAGCAGTTGCAGAATCGGGCACAGCGCAAAAGCGAAAATCCCCCACAGCACCAGCGTGATTGCCGCTGGCACCACCGAGCGACTGGTCTGACTGAACGCCGCCAGAATCACCACCACCGCCAAGGCCACACCGACCAGCGACGGCAACAAACGGCTATCAGCCAGACGCCCGCCGAGCATGCTGCCACCGGTCAAACCGACGCCGAACAACAGCAACATCACCGTCACGCCATGCGGGCTGACGCCGGTGATGTCCTGGAGGATCGGCGCGATATAGGTAAACACGCTGAACAGACTGGTCGACGCGAGCACACTCATGCCCAGAGCCAGCAACACGTTGACCTTGCCCAGTACCTTGAATTCGCTGGCGAGGTTGGCCTTGTCCATGGGGATGTGTTTTGGCAGCCACAACCATTGCGCGAGCGCCGCAATCACACCAATCACCGACACCGCCCAGAACGTCGAGCGCCAGCCGGCATACTGCCCGAGCGCCGTGCCCAGCGGCACGCCGAGAACGTTGGCCAAGGTCAGGCCGGTGAACATCATTGCAATCGCCTGCGCGCGTTTGTTCGGTGCGACCAGCCCGGCGGCAACCACCGAGCCAATGCCGAAGAACGCGCCGTGACAGAGGGCTGTGACCACACGAGCGGCCATCAGCGTCGCGTAGTTGGGCGCCAGTGCGCAGAGGATGTTGCCGAGGATGAACATCAGCGTCATGCCCAGCAACGTTGCTTTGCGCGGCATGTTTGCGGTGCCGATCGCCAGGATCGGGGCGCCGAAGACCACGCCCAGGGCGTAGCCGGTAATCAGCAGGCCCGCATGGGGAATACTCACGGAGAGGTCCCGGGCGACATCGGGCAGCAGGCCCATGATGACGAATTCAGTGGTGCCGATGCCGAACGCGGCAACAGCGAGTGCAAGCAAGGCGAGTGGCATGCGCAAGGTCTCTGTCGATAGTCTTGACGCTTTGATCAGGCATACGCAGGCCGACGACCGATCTCGATGGAGGGCGGTGCAGGCAGGGATTATTGGTATTTTTCTGTGCGCAACTGAGTGCGGCGTGGTCGCTTGCAGTATAAACAGCTGCTGACACATCGCGAATCAATAATCTGACTAATTGGCTCGCTAACAACAATAAGGAGTGGAACGTGCTGGCGACAGCTTTGGTATTGATGGCGGCGCTGTTGCATGCGACGTGGAATACGTTAATCAAGTTCAGCGCCGAGCGACTGTTGGTAGTGGCGTGCATGGACACCGTGGCGCTGCTGGTCGTTGCCATCGCGTTTCCATTCGTAAGCTTGCCGCCCATGGAAATCTGGCCATGGATTCTCGCTTCGGCAGCCTTTGAGCTGCTGTATCGCTACCTGCTGATTCAAGCCTACCGGGTCGGCGATCTCGGGCTGGTATATCCGCTGATGCGTGGATTATCGCCTTTGGTGGTGCTCGCGCTGACCCTGATCTTCGCGGGAGAGGTGCTCACCACGCAGCAAATCTTCGGCATCATGCTGATCCCGTTCGGCATGGTTTGTCTGCTATGGCAGGGTGGCGGTGGCAAGCATTTGCCATGGTCGATGCTGCCGGTGGTGGCGCTGATCGGCCTGTGCATCGGCTGCTACACCTACATTGATGGCCAGGCGTTGCGGCGCTGGTCCCATCCTTTGGATTATCTGGTCTGGGTCACGCTGCTCAGCGCCTGGCCGTTTCCGCTGTTGGCGTGGGTCGCCAAGCGTCCGGCGTTCATGTTGTTCTGGCGTGAGCAATGGAAGCTGGGGTTGGCGGTGGGCTTCTGCGTATTGGCCAGCTACGCTCTGGTGCTGTGGGCGATGCAATTGGGCTCGATTGCGGAGGCGGCGGCATTGCGCGAGATCAGCGTGATTCTGGTAGTGCTGTTCGGTATGCGTTACCTCAAAGAACCTTTTGGCCGGCCGCGGCTCTTAGCCTGTGGGCTGGTACTGATCGGCATGCTGGTAATGAAGTTCTGACCGCTCGCGAACTCTAAAACTCGAAAAAGGACGGCGTTATGACGGTGGCTCTGTGGTGTGTGTTGATTGCGATTTTCCTGCCGTATATCTGCACTGGCGTAGCGAAAGCCGTGGGCGGCTACCGGCTGAGTGATAACCACGATCCGCGCGACTTTCTCGAAAGTCTCAACGGTGTGGCGAGGCGTGCCCATGCCGCGCAGATGAACAGCTTTGAAGTGACGCCGGCATTTGCGGCGGCAGTGATTGTTGCGCACCTGGTGGGGACGGCGGAGCTGGTGACGGTCAATGTGCTGGCGGTGCTGTTTATCACCAGTCGCCTGCTCTACATCATTTGCTACCTGGCGGACTGGGCGATCCTGCGCTCGCTGGTGTGGTTTGTGGGGATGGGGTTGATTGCTTCGTTCTTCTTTGTGTCTGTTTGATTATCGGTGTTGCTGATGGCCTCATCGCGAGCAGGCTCACTCCTACATTTTGGAATGCGTTCCCCTGTAGGAGTGAGCCTGCTCGCGATAGCTATCTGATTACCTCAGCAGATTCCAAGGGTTACTTCTTCTCTGTATCAGCCACCTGCGGCACTTGCGGCAGCGCTGCGCCTTTGGGCCAAAGCATCCAGATCTGCCCCTGCTGTTTCATGTCTCCGGCCAGTTGCCCGGCCGCATCACCGGTGCCCCAGAACAGATCCGCACGCACCTCGCCGGCAATCGCGCCGCCGGTATCCTGTGCCGCCACCGGGCGAACCAGTGCCGTGCCATCCGGTTTTGTCGTCGACAGCCACAGCAGGCTGCCCAACGGAATCACCTTGCGATCCACTGCCGCGCTATAACCGGCAGTCAACGGCACGTTCAGCGAACCGCGCGGGCCTTCGTTGCTGTCCGGGTTGCGCGTGAAGAACACGTAGCTCGGGTTGCTGCCCAGCAGTTCCGGAATGCGCGAAGGATTGGCCTTGGCCCAGTTGCTGATCGCGCTCATGGTCACGTCTTCTTTCTTCAGCTCGCCTTGCTCGACCAGCCAGCGCCCGATTGGGCGATACGGATGGCCGTTCTGATCGGCGTAAGCGATGCGCAACTGTTTGCCGTCCTCGGTCTGAATTCGCCCGGAACCCTGGATCTGCAGGAATTGCAGATTCATCGGGTCGGTCAGGTAGGCAACCACCGGAGCTTTTACACCTTTGGATTCAATGGTGGCGGCATCGTCGTAAGGCTTGAGCACGCGACCTTCGAGGCGGCCGCGCAGGCGTTTGCCTTTCAGCTCCGGGTAAATGCTGTCCAGCGAGACAATGATCATGTCTTCGGGCACGCCGTACACCGGCACATTGGCCGTGTCGGTGGGAGTCAGGCTGCCGGGGTAGACCGGTTCGTAGTAACCGGTGATCAAACCGTTCGGGTTGTCGTTTTCAGCGCGCAGGCCGTAAACGTCGAGGTTTTGCTTAAGGAAGGCGCGAATCTCGCCAGCACTTTGTGGCACGTTGGCCGCAGCGGCGCAGGTGGAGCCCCATACGGCATCAGCTTTGAGTCGGGTGCAGGCGCTACGCCACGAACCGAAACCGGCGACCAGATCGCTATCGGATACTGCCGGCAGTGCTTCCCAGGTGGCGCTGGAATAAGTGGCCAGTGCGTGGGTTTTTGGTTTGGCGCTATCACCGCCAGTGCAGCCAGCGAGAATTGCCACTAGAGGCAGGGATGCGATCAGCGGGTGACGCCAGGCCTTGAAAGGGCTGTTCATGGAGTAATTCCTGTGCCGGTTGACCGAGTGCTCCATGCGCTCGAGCAACCCGTATTTTTAATAGGGCTATTGGTGTTTGGCGGTGACGCGAGGATACTGGCCGCCGAATTCCGTGACCTGAAGCCACCATGACTCTTAAAAGCATT
Organism: Pseudomonas sp. H1_D05; assembly: GCF_054682705.1. NCBI lineage: Bacteria > Pseudomonadati > Pseudomonadota > Gammaproteobacteria > Pseudomonadales > Pseudomonadaceae > Pseudomonas > Pseudomonas sp. H1_D05. The sequence goes on along the minus strand of NZ_CP162825.1, from coordinate 1,384,284 downwards.
TCTGTTGTATTGCTGGCCTGTCTGACCTTGTCCGCCTGTGGCGGTGTCGATCCGAATTCTCCACTGGGCCAACGCAAGGCGATCTTCAAACAGATGCTCAAGACCGGTGAAGATCTGGGAGGCATGTTGCGTGGGCGCATTCCGTTCGACGGGCCGAAATTCGCCGAGGGCGCGGTCAAGCTTGATGCGTTGTCCCATGAGCCGTGGAAGCACTTCCCGCAGGTTCGCGAAGAAGATCACACCAGCGCCAAGGACGATGTCTGGAAACAACAGGCACGTTTTCAGGAAATGGCCCGCAACCTTGAAGCCGCCACCGGTGAATTGGTGATTGCCAGCCAGGTGCAGCCGTACAAGGCCAGCAATCTCGGGCCTGCGGTGCAGAAAGTTGAAGATGCCTGCAGCGCTTGTCATAAACAGTTTCGCGATCATTGATATTTAAAAGATCGCAGCCTGCGGCAGCTCCTGCCCTGATCAAGGAGCTGCCGCAGGCTGCGATCTTTTGATTTTTACTTATCGATTTCGTCCAGCGCGTCCTGAAGTTCTTTGCGCGATTCGGCGAGTTTGTCTTTGCGCTTGTTGATCTTCTCTGGATCGCCTTTCTTCATCGCCTTGTCGAGATCAGCCTGGCGCTTGCTCACTTCGTGCTTGGCGTCGAGCACCTTGTTTTCGCGTTCTTTCTTCAGGCCCGCGTCGGTGCAGTGTTCGGTGACCTCACGCAGGGCAGTTTCCGGGCCTGCCTGCTGATCAGCGTTGCCGCGCGACTTGGCCTGTTCGATCTGGTTCATGATGCCTTGCTTCTTGGCCGCGCAACCGGTCAGGCCCGGGGCGTCTTCGTCGGCCATGACAGGGGCGGCCATCACGCCACAAAGGGTCAGCATGGCGAGCGGTGCGAGAAATTTCATAAAAGCTCCATGTGCAAAGGCAATCGGGTCGGGGCGGCACTGCGCTGTTGGAGCGCCTCGGTGGTGGTTGGGTTCCCGGGGTACCGGGATTGCGTGCTCAGAAACCGTCGATGCCGGCGTTCCGCAAGGTATCGCTCAAGGCTAACACCTGCGGGTCGCGGAAGAAGGCGCTCAATTGCGCTGCGCGACCGGGGCCGATACCGGGTTCTGCCTGCCATTGTTCGGTGTCTCGTTGTGCCAGCGCCTGCCATGAATCGGGGAGTTGTGCCTCACCGCTTGGCGGCAAGCCCAAAGCCTTGAGCCACTGAGCGAAGGGCCGTTGGCGGGCGCTGTGAAAACTGTGCATCAGGCGGGCGCTGCTGCGTTCGCCAAAGCCGGCAATGTTAGCAAGCTCCGGCTCATCAAGGGTCAACCAATCCAGCAGGTTATTCAGGCGGCCTGTTTCGAAAAGTTTCTCCCAGGTGCCGCGACCGACATGCTGCATCGCCAGTCCCTGCTTGCCACTGAGCCAGGTCAAGCGGGCGAGAAACTGGCTTTCGCAACCAGGGGTAGGTTGCCAGCAACTCAAGGTATGGAAGTCGTCGGCGTTGGGGAGGTTGATCTCTGCCCGCTCGGCGGTTCGCAGCACGACGCCGTCGAGCCGGGGAATGGTCAGGCCGGCGAGGCTGATGGCGACCTGATCACCAGGACGAATATCCAGTGCCTGCCAGCGTTTTAGCGAACTGGCGCTGACCCGTTTTATCTCTCGGTCATCGAGCCTGACCGGGTTCAGCTCGATCACCGGGGTGATGCGCCCGGTGCGCCCGATCTTGAAATTGACCTTGCGGACTTCGGCCAGTACCTGCGCGAATGGGTATTTCCAAGCGATGGCCCAGTAGGGAGCACGTGCCTGCCAGCGTTCGGCGGGTGGGCGCTGACCCTGACGCAGAACCACGCCGTCGGTTGCGAAGGGAAGGGGTGAGCGATACCAGTGATCGCGCCATTTCTGCGCCTCTGCGAGTTCGCTGACCGGTTGGCTGTAAGGTTCCGTCGTGGCGAAACCCAGCGTCGCCAATCCGGTTATTCGCTTGGGCAAGTCCAGGGGGCTTTGCGGCCAGTCCCAGGCGAAGAATCCGATTCCGGCGGCTTGTTCTGTATTCAGGAATTTACGCCCCATCAATCCGGCGACGGTGGCGCGAGCGTTGACGCTGCCGGATTTGGCTTGCACGTGTTCGTTCAAGCGCCAATAAAGTTCGCCTTGTACCAGCAGGTCCAGCGGTTGCGTCAGGCGTTGCGGAATGGCGGCGATCTTTTGCACTGATGGCGTCCAGTCCTGGCCCCGAATCCCGTCACCACGACTGATGGCCTGATGCAGAACGCCTGCGCGGTAAATCAGCGTCACCGCGACGCCGTCGATCTTGGGTTGTACCCAGACATTCCGGCGGTCGCGTAGCCACGCTTCCACGGCGGCTGCTTCGTGTAATTTATCCAGGCCGGTATGGGCGATGGGGTGTGTGATTGAACCTGAGGTGGTGCGCAGTGGCACAGGTGCGGGTGGCAGATCGAAGCAGCGCTGCCACTCACTTAAGCGCAGACGTGACTGATCGTAGAGTTCGTCGGCAACCAGCGAGCGGCCTTCGCGGTGATAGGCGTCGTCCCATTGGTTGATCTGTTTGTGCAGGGCGGTGATTTCGCTTTTTGCTTGAGTAGCTGGCCATTTCGGGCAATCGGCGTGGGCGTTGAGGGCCGTACAGGCCACGAGGAAAACAAACAGCAGGCGCAGCGCGACAAGCATGGTGAGCGTCCTTGCTCAGGGGGAATGCTTGAAGGTTAGAAGACAATCTGGAGCGTGGTAGACGGGGTGTTTTGCGGGGTGTGTCTGGCCGGAAATTGATGTCGGTTCGGCTGGCCCCTTCGCGAGCAAGCTCGCTCCCACAGGGGGGGGCGAGTTCAAAACTGTATTTCAGGCATGAAAAAGCCCCGCACGGGGCGAACCGTGCGGGGCTTTTTTGTACCGCCAGGGAGTCTTACAGACCAGCAGCAGAGCGCAGGGCGTCGGCGCGGTCGGTTTTTTCCCAGGTGAACGTGGTGAAGGTGTCTTCGCCAACGGTCTTGGTCTCTGACGCGCGACCGAAGTGGCCGTACGCTGCAGTTTCCTGGTACATCGGGTGCAGCAGGTCGAGCATAGTGGTGATTGCGTATGGACGCAGGTCGAACACTTCACGCACCAGTTTGACGATCTTGTCATCGCTGATCTTGCCGGTGCCGAAGGTGTTCAGCGAGATCGAAGTAGGCTGAGCCACACCGATCGCGTAGGAAACCTGAATCTCGCAACGCTCGGCCAGGCCGGCCGCGACGATGTTCTTGGCAACATAACGGCCAGCGTAGGCAGCCGAACGGTCAACCTTCGATGGATCTTTACCGGAGAACGCGCCACCGCCGTGACGGGCCATGCCGCCGTAGCTGTCGACGATGATCTTGCGACCGGTCAGACCGCAGTCACCTACCGGGCCGCCAATGATGAACTGGCCGGTCGGGTTGATGTGAAACTGGGTGTCTTTGCTCAGCAGTTCGGCAGGCAGCACGTGCTTGACGATCAGCTCCATCACGCCTTCGCGCAGGTCTTTGTACGACACTTCAGGGTTGTGCTGGGTCGACAGAACAACCGCGTCGATACCGACAACCTTGCCGCCTTCGTAACGGCAAGTCACTTGCGACTTGGCGTCCGGGCGCAGCCAAGGCAGCAGACCCGATTTACGGGCTTCGGCCTGGCGCTGCACCAACTGGTGCGAGAAGGTGATCGGCGCTGGCATCAGCACGTCGGTTTCGTTGCTGGCGTAGCCGAACATCAGGCCCTGGTCGCCGGCGCCCTGATCTTCAGGCTTGGCACGGTCAACACCCTGGTTGATGTCTGGGGACTGCTTGCCGATGATGTTCATCACGCCGCACGTCGCGCCGTCGAAGCCGACTTCGGAGCTGGTGTAGCCGATGTCGCAGATGACGTCACGAACGATCTGCTCCAGGTCGACCCAGGCGCTGGTGGTCACTTCACCGGCAACGATGGCCACGCCGGTCTTGACCAGGGTTTCCACGGCAACGCGTGCGTGTTTGTCCTGGGCAATAATGGCGTCCAGCACCGCATCGGAAATCTGGTCGGCGATTTTGTCCGGATGTCCTTCGGACACGGACTCGGAGGTGAAGAGGGAGTATTCGCTCATCTCGATGTTTTCCTGAATTTACCGATGGTGAGTGTCGCCAGCCGGTCGCTGAAAATGGCGGACCTGGATCTGGAAACCATTACGTAAGCCTACATAGAGGCTTTCCCCGGGAACGAGTCCCGCAGCGGTGGCCCAACGGGCCAAATCGTCCTGTTCAAACCCCAACCACAGATCACCGCAGGCCTCCCTGGCCCAACTCTGGTTGTGGCTACATAACTCTGTCACGAGCAGGCTACCGCCCGGTTGCAGCAGGTTGGCCATATGCTTGAGTGCGTCGGCCGGCGCGGCGAAATGGTGCAACACCATGTTCAACACCACGCAATCGGCCGTAAGGCTTGTGCCATTCAATGCATCGGCCAATTGCAGGCTGACGTTAGCCAGCTGTTCACGTTCACATACCTGGCGCGCCAGTTCGAGCATCGCCGGGCTGTTGTCCAGCGCGGTTACGGTGCCGAAGCGACGGGCCAGTTCCGGCAAAAAAGCACCATCGCCGGGGCCGACTTCAATGGCCGTGGCTGCACCATCGAAGTTCAGTTTGTCGAGCAGGGCCAGCACGCTGTCACGGTATTGCGGCAGGCCTGCGATCAAGTCTTGCTGGGCACGGAATTTTTCCGCCACCCGGGTGAAAAAGTCCTGACTGGCGGCGGCACGTTGGCCGTGAACCTGTTCGATGCGCGCTTGCACGTCGTCAGGCAGTGCCAGGTTGTCGACTTCTTCTAACAATGCAGCGTGCAGCTTGCCGCCGAGCAATTCGGTGTGGGGCAGGGCGCGGCGATAAAAGATCGCGTTGCCTTCGCGGCGCGTCGCCACCAGATCAGCCTGGGCCAGCACCTTGAGGTGGTGACTCATACCGGACTGACCAATGCCGAAAATCTGCGCCAGCTCCAGCACGCCGAACGAATCGTTGGCCAGCGCGCGCAATACATTCAGGCGCAGCGGATCGCCGCCGGCCTTGCACAGGGCCGCCAGCTCGTCGCAATCGTCATGGCGAATGGAAGGCACGCGTAAGTTCATAGGGCTGGCAGTCTAGAGAGGGGGGCAAATCATCGCAAGGCCAATATCAAAAAGTTTTGATATTGCTCGATAAATGGCACTTCTCCCGAAACGGTTAACTCTACAAACGAACAGCGGAAAGGTTTCACCTACCGAAACCACTGCTATCCATTGGAAAAACGCCTCCGGATGACTATCTGTCATTGCCCCGAGGCGCTCCGGTGAGGGAAAATGCCCTCCTTTTTTCCGTTTCAATCTATTCACACCCAGGAGATCAGCGATGCCTAGCCGTCGTGAGCGTGCCAACGCCATTCGTGCCCTCAGCATGGATGCCGTGCAAAAAGCCAACAGCGGCCATCCCGGTGCCCCTATGGGTATGGCAGATATCGCCGAAGTGCTTTGGCGCGACTACCTCAAGCACAACCCGAGCAATCCATCGTTCGCCGACCGTGACCGCTTCGTGCTGTCCAACGGCCATGGCTCGATGTTGATCTACTCGCTGCTGCACCTGACCGGTTACGACCTGTCGATCGAAGACCTCAAGCAGTTCCGTCAACTGCACAGCCGCACCCCGGGCCACCCTGAATTCGGTTACACCCCGGGCGTTGAAACCACCACCGGCCCGCTGGGTCAGGGCCTGGCCAACGCCGTCGGTTTCGCTCTGGCAGAAAAAGTCCTGGCAGCGCAGTTCAACCGCCCAAACCACAACATCGTTGACCACCACACCTACGTGTTCCTGGGTGATGGCTGCATGATGGAAGGCATTTCCCACGAAGTCGCATCCTTGGCTGGCACTCTGGGTCTGGGCAAGCTGATCGCTTTCTACGATGACAACGGCATCTCCATCGACGGCGAAGTCGAAGGCTGGTTCACCGATGACACGCCGAAGCGTTTCGAAGCCTACAACTGGCAAGTGATCCGCAACGTTGACGGTCACGACCCGGAAGAGATCAAGACCGCCATCGAAACCGCGCGCAAGAGCCCGCTGCCGACCCTGATCTGCTGCAAGACCACCATCGGTTTCGGTTCGCCAAACAAGCAGGGCAAAGAAGACTGCCATGGCGCTCCACTGGGTGATGCGGAAATCGCGCTGACCCGTCAGGCGCTGAACTGGAACCACGGCCCGTTCGAAATCCCGGCCGACATCTATGCCGAGTGGGATGCCAAGGAAAAAGGTCGCGCGGCCGAAGCCGAGTGGGATCAGCGTTTCGCTGCCTACTCCGCTGCATTCCCGACCGAAGCCAACGAACTGGTGCGTCGTCTGAGCGGTGAGCTGCCGGCCGATTTCTCCGAAAAAGCTTCGGCTTACATCGCTGAAGTTGCGGCCAAAGGCGAAACCATCGCCAGCCGTAAAGCCAGCCAGAACACCCTGAACGCGTTCGGCCCGTTGCTGCCGGAACTGCTCGGCGGCTCCGCTGACCTGGCCGGTTCCAACCTGACCCTGTGGAAAGGTTGCAAAGGCGTCAGCGCTGAAGATGCCAGCGGCAACTACATGTACTACGGCGTGCGCGAATTCGGCATGACCGCAATCATGAACGGCGTGACCCTGCACGGCGGCCTGGTGCCTTACGGCGCGACCTTCCTGATGTTCATGGAATACGCCCGCAACGCCGTGCGCATGTCCGCGCTGATGAAGAAGCAAGTGATCCACGTCTACACCCACGACTCCATCGGTCTGGGCGAAGACGGCCCGACGCACCAGCCGATCGAGCAACTGACCAGCCTGCGTACCACACCGAACCTCGACACCTGGCGTCCAGCCGATGCCGTTGAATCGGCAGTGGCCTGGAAAAATGCGCTGGAACGCAAGGACGGCCCATCGGCGCTGATCTTCTCGCGTCAGAACCTGCAACACCAGGAACGCGATGCCGGCCAGATTGCCGACATCAGCCGTGGCGGTTACGTGCTGAAGGACTGCGCAGGCGAGCCTGAGCTGATCCTGATCGCCACCGGTTCGGAAGTCGGTCTGGCTGTTCAGGCGTTCGACAAGCTGACCGAACAAGGTCGCAAGGTGCGTGTGGTCTCCATGCCGTGCACCAGTGTTTTCGATGCTCAGGACGCTGGCTACAAACAAGCCGTGCTGCCGTTGCAGGTCAGCGCACGTATTGCAATCGAAGCGGCACACGCCGACTTCTGGTTCAAGTACGTGGGTCTGGAAGGTCGCGTGATTGGCATGACCACTTACGGCGAATCGGCTCCGGCTTCGGCACTGTTCGAAGAGTTCGGTTTTACCCTGGAAAACATCCTGGGTCAGGCTGAAGAACTGCTGGAAGACTGATCCAGAAAAGATGTCGTCTGAGCTGACGCCTTCGCGAACAAGCTCGCTCCCACATTGGAACGCATTTCCCTGTGGGAGCGAGCTTGCTCGCGAAAGCGTTGGTTCGGGCAACATCGCACTGCCTGATTCACCACGGTAATCGAGAACCCCATGCCTCAACCGCGTCCCTTCAAAGTTGCACTCAACGGCTACGGCCGCATTGGTCGTTGCGTCTTGCGTGCGTTGTTTGAGCGAGGCGAGAAAGCCGGGTTTGAAATTGTCGCGATCAACGATCTGGCGGACATGGCCAGCATCGAATACCTGACACGCTTCGACTCCACTCACGGCCGTTTTCCGGGCGAGGTGCGAGTAGAAGGCGATTGTCTGCATATTAATGGCGACTGCGTGAAGGTCCTGCGCAGTGCCACCCCCGAAGGCATCGATTGGGCGTCACTGGGCGTCGATCTGGTGCTTGAATGTTCCGGTGCCTACAACACTCGTGAAGACGGCCAGCGCTTTCTCGACGCTGGTGCGCCGCGTGTGCTGTTCTCGCAGCCAATGGCCAGCGAGGCGGATGTCGACGCCACCATCGTCTATGGCGTCAATCAGGACTGCCTGACCGGCGACGAACTGCTGGTGTCCAACGCCTCCTGCACCACCAACTGCGGCGTGCCGCTGTTGCGCTTGCTCGACAAGGCGATCGGCCTCGATTACGTGTCGATCACTACGATTCACTCGGCGATGAACGATCAGCCAGTGATCGACGCCTATCACCATGAAGACCTGCGCCGCACCCGTTCGGCGTTCCAGTCGGTGATCCCGGTGTCCACCGGTCTGGCGCGCGGCATCGAGCGCCTGCTGCCGGAACTTGCCGGGCGAATTCAGGCCAAAGCCGTACGCGTGCCGACGGTCAACGTGTCCTGCCTCGACATCACGATGCAGACCGCCACCGCGACCGACGCCAATGAGGTCAACCGGATCCTGCGCGAAGCCGCCACCAGCGGCCCGCTCAAAGGCCTGCTCGCCTATACCGAGTTGCCGCACGCCAGTTGTGATTTCAACCATGACCCACATTCGGCCATCGTCGATGCCAGTCAGACCCGTGTTTCCGGCCCTAAGCTGGTGAACATCCTGGCCTGGTTCGACAACGAATGGGGTTTTGCCAACCGAATGCTGGACGTAGCAGAACACTATCTGCAAACAGCAACTTCAAAAAAACCGTAGGAAGTGCGACCCATGACCGTGTTGAAGATGTCCGACCTCGATCTGCAAGGTAAGCGCGTATTGATCCGCGAAGACCTCAACGTCCCAGTCAAGGACGGTGTTGTCACCAGCGATGCGCGTATCCTGGCTTCGCTGCCGACCATCAAGCTGGCCCTGGAAAAAGGCGCGGCCGTGATGGTCTGCTCGCACCTTGGCCGTCCGACCGAAGGCGAATTCTCTGCCGAGAACAGCCTCAAGCCTGTCGCTGACTACCTGAGCAAGGCCCTGGGCCGCGAAGTGCCGCTGGTGGCTGATTATCTGGGCGGCGTGGACGTCAAGGCCGGCGACATCGTGCTGTTCGAAAACGTGCGCTTCAACAAAGGCGAGAAAAAGAACGCTGACGAACTGGCCCAGCAATACGCTGCTCTGTGCGACGTGTTCGTGATGGACGCTTTCGGCACCGCTCACCGCGCCGAAGGTTCGACCCACGGCGTGGCCAAGTTCGCCAAGGTTGCGGCTGCTGGTCCACTGCTGGCCGCTGAACTGGATGCACTGGGCAAAGCCCTTGGCGCACCGGCTCAGCCAATGGCTGCCATTGTTGCCGGCTCCAAGGTGTCGACCAAACTCGACGTGCTGAACAGCCTGAGCCAGATCTGCGATCAACTGATCGTCGGCGGCGGCATCGCCAACACTTTCCTCGCGGCGGCCGGTCACCCGGTTGGCAAGTCGCTGTACGAACCGGATCTGCTCGACACCGCACGCGCCATCGCTGCCAAAGTCAGCGTGCCACTGCCGGTTGACGTAGTGGTTGCCAAAGAGTTCGCTGAAACCGCAGAAGCCACCGTCAAGCTGATTGCTGACGTCGCGGCTGACGACATGATTCTGGACATCGGCCCGCAAACCGCTGCCAACTTCGCCGAATTGCTGAAATCGTCGAAAACCATTCTGTGGAACGGTCCGGTCGGCGTGTTTGAATTCGACCAGTTCGGTAACGGCACCAAAGTGCTGGCTCAGGCCATCGCTGAAAGCTCGGCATTCTCGATTGCTGGCGGTGGCGATACCTTGGCCGCGATCGATAAATATGGCGTGGCTGAGCAAATCTCCTACATTTCCACCGGTGGTGGCGCGTTCCTCGAATTCGTCGAAGGCAAAGTGCTGCCCGCCGTTGAAGTCCTGGAAAGCCGGGCCAAGGCCTGAGGCCGCCCGTTTGGCCAGGCAAAGGAGTGTTTACATGGTCAAGTCGTTAGCACTGTTGTTGCTGACCGGTACGCTGGCGGCCTGCGGGAGTAACCCGAAGGCCGAGGCTACGCCGGCGCCGAGCGAGTCGCAGAAGGCCTGCTATCAGGCCGACTGGCAGGCCGAAACCAACCTGGTGCTGAACAAGCGCTCGGGCCCGGACGGCTTGGACAAATACGAGACGCAAACCCCGGCCAAGGAACATGGTTGTCCTTGACGGGTCTGACTGTTTAACTCAGGGCTGGCGGCGTGCGCCGTCAGTCGAGGAACACGGATGAAAGGCTTGATCGCCATTGCGGCGTTGGCATTGTTGGGCGGTTGCGCGCAGTTGAACCTGTTTCAGTCGTCTGCCCCGGCGGACAACTGGACCACCTGGACCTGCGACAGCCAGGCCAAAGTGCTGTGGCGTTACGCCGATGCCGGCCAGAAGGAAGTCGACGTGCGACTGGGTGGCGGTGATCAGGTCTATCGCCTGAAAGAAGAACCGGGCGCCTCGGGCACGCTGTACAGCGACGGCATGCTGGCGTTTCACGTCAAGGGAGAGGAAGGCCTGGTGTACTGGGTCGCCACCAATGACCTGATCGGCCGCGGCTGCAAAGCGCAGTAATTGACACAACACAGATCCAATGTGGAAACCGATCCAACTGTGGGAGCGAGCTTGCTCGCGAAAGCGGTGGATCAGCTTGCATCAATGCTGAATGCCAAGCCGCATTCGCGAGCAAGCTCGCTCCCACAGGGGTTCTGTGTAGCTCTCAGGATTTTGCTTTATCGAATCACCAGACCGGGCCTCAACCCCCGATCTGCAATCACTTGAATAGCCGCCGCCGCTCCGGCAGGCTGGCACGATTAACGACCCTCAACCGGGAGAGACACACACAATGGCACTTATCAGCATGCGCCAGATGTTGGACCACGCAGCCGAATTCGGCTACGGCGTTCCAGCCTTCAACGTCAACAACCTTGAGCAGATGCGCGCCATCATGGAAGCCGCTGACAAGACTGACTCCCCGGTGATCGTTCAGGCTTCGGCCGGCGCTCGCAAATACGCCGGCGCGCCTTTTCTGCGTCACCTGATCCTCGCCGCGATCGAAGAATTCCCGCACATCCCGGTGTGCATGCACCAGGACCACGGCACCAGCCCCGACGTCTGCCAGCGCTCGATTCAACTGGGCTTCAGCTCGGTGATGATGGACGGCTCGCTGGGCGAAGACGGCAAGACCCCGACCGACTACGACTACAACGTCCGCGTTACCCAACAAACCGTGGCCATGGCGCACGCCTGCGGCGTTTCGGTAGAAGGCGAGCTGGGCTGCCTGGGATCGCTGGAAACCGGCATGGCCGGTGAAGAAGACGGCATCGGCGCCGAAGGCGTTCTGGATCACAGCCAAATGCTGACCGACCCGGAAGAAGCCGCTGACTTCGTCAAGCGCACCCAAGTCGATGCCCTGGCCATCGCCATCGGCACCAGCCACGGCGCCTACAAGTTCACCAAGCCACCTACCGGTGACGTTCTGGCGATCGACCGCATCAAGGAAATCCACAAACGCATCCCGAACACCCACCTGGTGATGCACGGTTCCTCGTCGGTGCCACAAGAATGGCTGGCGATCATCAACCAGTACGGCGGCGACATCAAAGAAACCTACGGCGTGCCGGTTGAAGAAATCGTTGAAGGCATCAAGCACGGCGTGCGCAAGGTCAACATCGACACCGACCTGCGTCTGGCATCCACTGGCGCAATGCGTCGCCTGATGGCCACCAACCCGAGCGAATTCGACCCGCGTAAATTCTTCGGCGCGACTGTTACTGCAATGCGTGACGTGTGTATCGCTCGTTATGAAGCGTTTGGTACTGCGGGTAATGCTTCGAAGATCAAACCGATCTCGCTGGAAGCGATGTATCAGCGTTATCTGAAGGGTGAGTTGAACGCGAAGGTCAACTAAGCCTGAGCGTTAGACTGCTTTAAAAGAAACCCGCCGTGAGGCGGGTTTTTTTGTGGGTGAAATGTCTGGTGGCGATACTTAGAGATCCGCACTTGAAATGTCACCTATAGTGGACTTTAATGATTTTTATCAGCTTAAAGTCCGATATGGGTGACATTTTGATTCTGAACAATCCCGCGATGTTCGCCGAACGCATTCGTCAGCTGCGAAAAGCCAAGGGCTACAGTCAGCTAATGCTGGCGCATAAGGCCAAATGCAGTCGCAAGACCATCATCGATCTTGAGGCCGGTGAAAACGTCGCTTTTTATACCGTGTTCCGGGTGATTGCCGCGTTGGGCATGGCGCTTGAAATCGTCGACAACCGAATCGATCTCAAGTCGCTCGCCGATCTGGTAGAGCATGATGAATAAGGTCAAACGACTCAACGTCATGACGCCGCAAGGCTGCGCGGGCGAGCTATCCAAAGGTTCGCAGTTCTCGTTTGCCTACCAGACGGCAGAAGCGTCTCGGGAAGTCTCGTTGGTCATGCCCTATGACCCGACGCCCGCAGTGAGCAATGTACTGCACCCAATATTTGATATGAATGTGCCCGAAGGTTTTCTGGCCGATCAGATCAAGCGCCGGATGGCCAAGCATATGCAGGTCGATGAAATGCGCCTGCTATCGGTCATTGGCGGTAATCAGATTGGGCGCCTTACTTATGAAAATCCGACTGAGCCGTCTACCGCTGTGCGCGCACAGGTCGGTCTGCAAGACATTCTGTCTGCCGACGCCTCTCAGGGTGTTTTCAACTTTCTGGTTGAAACCTACTTCGAGTCGGGTATTTCCGGAGTGCAGCCCAAGGTACTGGTGCCTGACCTGGACAAACTCACCGGTAGCCGAAAAACAATGCTCAGCTCCGATCTTATCGTCAAATCAGGAGCCGAGGAGTATGAGCACTTGGCCCAGAACGAGTTTCTGTGTCTGGAGGCGGCGAGGATGGCAGGATTGGAAACACCACCGTTCTGGCTTTCCGAGAGCGGTGAGCTATTTGTCATGGAGCGGTTTGACCTGACGTCGTCTGGCCGGCTCGGCTTCGAAGACATGGCGGTACTGTTGGGTCTTAACAAAGATCCTCACGACAATTACAAGTATTCGCAGAGCTATGAAACCCTCGCGGCTGTCATCCGCCAGGTATGTCGCCATGCCGAACCGATACGAGAGCTGGAGCGATACTTTTCGTCAGTCTGCCTTTCGGTGATGGTGCGCAATGGCGATGCACATCTGAAGAACTTCGGCGTGATATACACGCAGCCCGCGGCTCCAGAAACCGTGCAGTTAGCCCCGATTTACGATGTTACGACCACCACGGTCTATGAAAACTACAACCCGAAGTCCGGGCGGTCACTGGTTGACCGTACCCTGGCAATCAAAATGAATAAAACCAAAGACTACCCGGATCGCCAGCAACTGATTGAGTTCGGTCGCAAACACTGTGCAGTGGATAGGCCGGCATTGATCATCGACCGAATAGCTGAGGCAATGAGCCAGGCACTGACTGCTCATCGGTCCCGGGTGGATGCTGAATTGTTTGCGGGGATGCAACGCGAATGGGATGTCGGACGTACAGTTGCCTTGAACGACTCGGTTGGGTCGGGATTGAAGCGTAAGCCCGTATTGGGAGATAGCAACGTTTAGCTACGCTTTTGCGCTTATTGCTATTCAGGAGCCCGCCGCGAGGCTGAAATACAGGGTGCAACTCACGCCGACGAAACTCGTCATGCCGTACAGGCATCAAGAGGCTGATCGCCATTTGTGGCGATGCATTTTCGTGATAACGGAAAGTGAAATCCTCGGTATCGCTGAACAGTCTCCCGCTATTACCTTCAGGGGTACTGACTTGAAGAGAGGATATTTTCATTCGAATAAATCTCCAAGCTCTTCAAGGGTTGGCATCGTTGCTGGAACCACCGAGAGCTCGCAGTCCAACGCAGCCAAAACCCGCGCGTAAGCGATCATGCCGACAGAAAGGGTGCCTTTCTCCACCGCGATGACTTTGTATCGCGTCAGTCCCGCCAGATCGGCGAGCTGCGCCTGCGTCAGGCCACGATTTATACGTTTTTCACGTAATTGAATGCCGAGACGGGTAATCAAAAGAGAGTAATCCATGTTGCGCTACCGTCACATTTTTATGTCAATGTAGCGTATGCGGAACATTTAATCCATTTGGCTCAAGAAGCCCGTCGTGAGACGGGCTTTTTTGTGGACGACTATTCCTTCAGTTCAACGTGATCCAGTGCCTGATTCACCGCCAGTTCACCGAGCATGACCACTTGCGCGATGCCCAGCGCGGTCTTGCGGTGTGAGGTGTCGAGCATGGCGGCGAAGTTGTTGAGCATTTCGCTGGCTGAACCCAGGGTTTCGCTGGCGTTGGCCAGCAGGGATTCGGTGTTGTACTTCGGGTTGGCGAGGTACATGGGCTCGGGTTTGTGCGTGCTGGCCATGATGAAGGCGGACGGTTTGAGGTAATGGTCGAGGGCGCGCTCGGCGGCGTCGTTGAGTTTTTTGGAATCGAGGGATTCGTAAGGGGATGCGAGATATGTTTCTGGCGGGTGTGGCGTTGATTTTGTCATTTGCTCGAAACCTGATTGGAGTGCCCCCGCTCTGGCTACTAAATCAAAGTGGAGGCAACTGTACGCAGGTTAGTAGACCGGGGTTTCGAGCAAGCCGGCGCACCCGAAGGTGCCCTGCGCACAGCTACCATCAAGCGCAGGTATGGGAATACCTGACTGACAGATGCTTGTGCACAACGCTTGAAACCACGGGCTACTAAACCCGATCACTGGAAATCAGTGACGCGAATCAAGTTACCGATGGCCCGCCAGGCGCACAAGCCGGCGGATTCTGGCGTAGTGGTAGGCAACGGCGCAAGGCCTTGTAGGCATCCGGAAGTAACCGCCGACAGATCTAAACAGCACTGTTTAAAGGTAGGAGCTGCCGAAGGCTGCGATCTTTTGATTTTGTCTTTTCAGAATCAAAAACAGGATCAAAAGATCGCAGCCTTCGGCAGCTCCTACCGTGGGGTTTGGGTTATTTATCGTGATCAATGTCGAGTTTGGAGAAGGTCACCTGCCCACCTTCACTGGTGTACCCTGTGTTGTCCTGCACATAAACCCCGGCCTTGAAATACAGCGGCTTATTCCGCCAAGTCGCACTTATCTGTGAATCCCACTGATATCCCGCCGCACTCACACCCAACGCACCGCCAGGACTCAGGTGAATCAAGTAGTTGAATTCGCGATCCAGTTTGATCCCGGTCGCCAGCGTGATGACGCGACTCTCATCCTCGTCCGGATGCATGCGCACCTTGATCACCAGGTTGCCGGTCTCGGTTTTTGTCTTGTACTGATATTCAAGTTTGACCATCGGCTTCTGGCTTTCATAAGCATGAATCTGGCCGATGACGATCTTGCCGGAGCTCGGCACTTTGTTCACCGTGACGGTCGCGCGCAATGAATTGTCGGCATCCGGGTAATACCAGTTGCGCAGGCTGCCGTTGCTGTAGGTTTCGCGCAGTTCGGTGCGCGGATAAATGGCGTTTTCGGTTTTTGACCCGGTAACCGGTGACCAGAAGAACAAGGTGCCGGTGTCGGAATGGAAGTACTGATCTTTGAAGCCGTTCACCAGTTTTGAGGTTTCGACGGTGTATGGCGGGCTGCCAACGGGAACGCTGAGGTTCCAGGTTGCGAGGTCGATCATGTCGGTTCTTCCACTCAGTTCATCCTGAACGCGGGTGCCAGAAGCTCTAGCCCGCGCCTTTTCGGGCGGCCTTTATAAGCGTAGAGGGATTTTTTGTTAATGCCCGTTTGGCAGATGATTGACGTCAACATCCTGTCGAAATGCCATCTCTGCCGGTTTCCGGGGGCTTCAGCGGTGACCGTTAGTCGGCAAACTCACGCTTTGGTTAAATGATGGCCTGATGACAGCTTCTGCTTTCCTGGATCCAGTACTAGAGTGAAGGCTCAGTATGTGTGCGGTTTTTATCGGAAACCGACCGAAAGTCCCGACAAGAGAAGCAGCATGGAATGCGCGCAACCCCCGCCAGGTGAAGGCAGCTCTGTCCTTTTGATCGTTGATGATTACCCTGAAAATCTGATCAGCATGCGCGCGTTGCTGCAGCGCCAGGATTGGCACGTCCTCACCGCAGCCTCCGGTTTCGAAGCGCTCAATATTCTGCTCTCCCACGACGTCGATCTGGTGCTGCTGGATGTGCAGATGCCGGGCATGGATGGCTTTGAAGTTGCGCGATTGATGCGTGGCAGCCAGCGCACGCGCCTGACGCCGATTATCTTTCTGACTGCCAACGAGCAATCCCAGGACGCCGTGATCAAAGGCTATGCCAGTGGCGCGGTGGATTACCTGTTCAAGCCGTTCGACCCGCAGATCCTCAAGCCCAAAGTGCAGGCGTTGCTGGAACATCAGCGCAATCGCCGCGCGTTGCAGCGCTTGAGTCATGATCTGGAGTTGGCGCGCGCCTTCAATGCTTCGGTGCTGGATAACGCTGCCGAAGGGATATTGGTGGTGGGCGAGGACGGTTTGATCCGCTTCGCCAACCCGGCGATTTCACGACTGCTCAATGCCCCGGTGAAGGAACTGGAAGGTAAGGAATTTCTCGACTACCTGCAGAAACCGCACATTCCGCTGTGGGCCGATTCCGAGTTTTATGCCAGCTACAAGCGTGGCGAAACATTAAGGCTGCACGACGCCTTGCTGCGCACCGCGCCCGGCCAGCAAGTGCCGGTGGCCTTGTCCTGCGCAGCATTGCCTTCTGAGCAACATGCGATGGTGGTGACCGTGCTGGACATGTCGGTGGTTCGACACTTGCACCAGCAACTGGAATTTCAAGCGGTGACCGATCCACTGACCGGGTTGCTCAACCGACGCGGGTTTTACCAGACCGTTGAAAACCTGCTGCTGCGTGGCGAGCGCAGCGACAGCAGTTGGGTGTTGCTGTATCTGGACCTCGATGGCTTCAAACGGGTCAACGATTCGCTAGGCCACGATGCCGGCGATCGGGTGTTGCGCTGGGTTTCCGAGCAATTGAAGGCATGTCTGCGGCCGTTCGACATTCTTGCGCGCATGGGCGGCGATGAATTTACCGCGCTGCTGGATCTGGAGTTTCCCGAGCAAGCGGCGAAGATTGCCGAAAAACTCATCGAACGGGTGTCGATCTGTCAGCAGATTGAAGGGTTGGACATCGCTCTAGGCGCCAGCATCGGCATCGCCACTTACCCGGACTGCGGCTCGGACCTTGACGGGTTGCTGCGTGCCTCCGACATCGCCATGTACGAAGCCAAGCGCGCCGGGCGCCAACAATATCGTTTCTACGATCATGAAATGAACGGCCGGGCGCGCTCGCGGTTGATGCTCGAAGAGAGCGTGCGTGCCGCCATCGAGAACCGCGATTTCAACTTGGTGTATCAGCCGCAGGTGGCCATCGACACGGGCCAGATTCGTGGCTTCGAAGCCTTGTTGCGCTGGCAGCACCCGAGCGTTGGCGATGTGCCGCCGGGGTTGTTCTTGCCGTTGCTGGAAGAGGCGCGGCTGATCAGCCGCCTCGGCAGCTGGATTTATCATCGTGGTGCCGGTCAGCGCAAAGCCTGGGAAACCCTGTTTGCCGAAGATCTGGTGCTCGGTGTGAGTTTGAGCAACACCCAGTTCAGCCTGCCGAATCTGGTCACCGAGTTGCGTCAGGTGATGGAACGACATGCCTTGCAGCCTCGGCAACTGGAGGTCGAGGTCACCGAAGAAGCGCTGATGCAGAATCCCGACGAAACCCGCAAACAACTGCGGTTGCTGCGCAATCTGGGCGTGCGGGTGGCGCTGGATGACTTCGGTTCCGGGCCGTGTTCGCTGGCGCATCTGCGTGATCTGGAGCTGGATACCCTCAAGCTTGATCGCCATCTTATTGCGCGGTTGCCGGACTCCAAACGCGACGCCTCGCTGGTCAGTACGGTGATCAGTCTGTGCAAACAATACGGTTTGCTGGTGATTGCCGAGGGGGTGGAAACCATCGAGCAATACCAATGGCTGCAAGCCCATGGCTGCGAATACGTGCAGGGTTTCCTCGTCGCGCGGCCGCTGATGGCCGAGGATGCGGTCAGCTTCGCCGAACCGTTTGACTGGAGCGCGCTGCCCGGTTGAATTCGCTACACTGGCGCACCTTTTCGAACCGTGTCGCTCGTCCATGACTGTGTTGAAGTACCTCCAGGCCTATCCCGCGCAATTACAGGATCAGGTGCGCCAACTGATTGCCGAAGGGCGTCTGGGTGATTACCTGAATCAACGCTATTCAGGGCGACACGACGTGCAGAGCGACAAGGCTTTGTACAGCTACGCGCTGGACCTGAAGCAGGAGTACCTGCGCAACGCCCCGGCCATCGACAAGGTGCTGTTCGACAACCGCCTCGACCTGACCCACCGCGCTCTGGGTCTGCACACCACGGTTTCACGGGTGCAGGGCGGCAAGCTCAAGGCCAAGAAAGAGATTCGTATCGCCTCGTTGTTCAAAGACGCCGCGCCGGACTTTCTGAAAATGATCGTGGTGCATGAACTGGCGCACTTCAAAGAGTCGGATCACAACAAGGCGTTCTATAAATTGTGCGAGCACATGCTGCCGGGGTATCACCAGGTCGAGTTTGATCTGCGTGTGTACCTGACGTGGCGCGATATGCAGGCTTAACCGTACGCAACCAGGAAGGTGGGGATGGACGTCAGCAAGACCAAAAGCAGTTTCTACCGCCGCTTGTATGTGGCGTACCTGATCGACAGCGGTCTGGCGCCGAGTGTGCCGACGCTGACCGAAGTGACCGGCATGCCCCGGCGCACGGCGCAGGACACGATTGCCGCGTTGGCGGATCTGGATATCGTCTGTGAATTTGAGCAGGAAGAGGGCGCGCGTAATCACGCCGGGCGCTATCGGATTCGTGAGTGGGGGGCGATTGATCGTGGGTGGATCGAGCGTAATTTGCGGCAGATCAAGGCAGTTCTGGGATATCCCTGAAAAGCCCCTCACCCCAGCCCTCTCCCAGAGGGAGAGGGAGCCGATTGGGGGATATTGGAGAAGTACGCCGACTTGAGCGAATTCCTCTGAATCCATAATCGACTCGGCTTTTCAGGTCGATGTCTGCCGCAAGACAATAAGGTCAGTCCCCTCTCCCTCCGGGAGAGGGCTAGGGTGAGGGGCTCTTCAGGAACGACGCATCCCAATGTGTGGAATGTCATCCTCCAGATACTCTTCACCCGCCACAACAAACCCGTACCGACCGTAATACCCCTGCAAATGCGCCTGCGCCGACAGATAGATCGGCACCTGCGGCCAATGCTTCTCGGCCTGTTTCAGTGCTTGCTCCATCATTTCATGCCCTAGCCCTTTGCCGCGCCCCTGCGGTGCGGTAATCACGCGGCCGATCACCACGTCACC
Source organism: Pseudomonas sp. H1_D05 (assembly GCF_054682705.1). Classification (NCBI taxonomy): domain Bacteria; kingdom Pseudomonadati; phylum Pseudomonadota; class Gammaproteobacteria; order Pseudomonadales; family Pseudomonadaceae; genus Pseudomonas; species Pseudomonas sp. H1_D05. Next base: position 1,365,091 of record NZ_CP162825.1, on the reverse strand, counting down.
CCCCTGGGATTCCGGATCCAGCAGGCGCAGGTACGCCATCAACTGGTCATCCTCCCACCCCATCAGATGGTAGGTGTCGCCTTCCAGATCCTGGCCATCGAGGTCCGGATAGGCGCATTTCTGCTCGACGACGAACACGTCCGAGCGCAGCTTCAACAGCGCGTATAGCTGTTCCTTGCCCAGATCACTGTGATGTTTGCAGACCCATTCGATTGTCATTTGCCGATTCCTTGAACGTGTCGCCCGATACTAAGCGCCTGTGGCAAAGATGTCTGTATGGCGTAAGAGTCTGTGACAAAGGTCAAAATGCCATCATTCCTTTCTCGCAGCCTCGGTGACTTTGTGTAATCTGCTGGAGAGCCCTGTGCATTGGCTGCAATGAGCTAATGTTAGGGCCTGGGTTTTGCCGGTAAGGGGCCTTGGGGTTTTGGCTGAAAACATGCTGGGCAACTTGCCCGCTAAGGATTTTCAAGCATGCCGCGTTTGCATCGAGCCTTTGCTTTGATCGGATTGCTCTTGCTGGCTCAGACCGCTGCAGCGGATAAGCTGCGGCTGGTGTTTGATATCTGGCCACCCTTTACCGACGACACGCTGGTCAACGGCGGCCTGGCCACCGACATTGTCAGCACCGCGCTGTCCAGAGCCGGTTACGCCAGCGGTTACGAGCAGGTGCCGTGGGCACGGGCGCTGCTTGGCGTGGGGGAGGGCCGTTACGATGTGCTGGTCAACGCCTGGTACAACGACGAGCGGACCAAGCTCGGGCAATTTTCCGGGGAATACCTGCTCAACCGCATCCGCTTTCTCAAGCGCAAAGACACGCCACTCGACTATTCCAATCTGCAGCAACTGCACACCTATCCGATTGCGGTGGTGCGCGGCTACGCCTATTCGGCGCCGTTCGATGCCGACACGGCGTTGCAGAAAGTCCCTGTGCACAACTTCGCCATGGCCGTGCGCATGCTCGCGGCGGATCGGGTCAAGCTGACGCTGGAAGATGAGTATGTGGCGAAGTATTACCTGGCGCGGGAATCCGCCAAGGTGCGCAATTCGGTGGAGTTTTTACCCAAGCCGTTGAGTGAGAACAGCCTGCATATATTGGTGAGCCTGAAGAATCCGCAGCATGAGCAGATTGTCGCGGGGTTTGATAAGGCGATTGCGGCGATGAAGGCGGATGGGAGTTATGACAAGTTGCTTCGCCAGCATGGCATGTGAGGGCTGATCCAGAATTTTTTGTGTGGCTGATGGCCTCTTCGCGAGCAAGCTCGCTCCCACATTGGATTTGTGAACGACACAGAACACATGTGGGAGCGAGCTTGCTCGCGAAGGCGTCTTGTCAGCCAGCGCTAACCTCACTGGTGTCCTTGATGAGATGTGCCGCCAACGTCCGCAACGGCCCCAACTGCCGGCAGATCAACGCCAGTTGCGTCTGCACCAAACGCTGCCCCTCATCGATCTCATCGGCCATCTGCTCCAGCTCATTGGCCAGCGCTTCTTCCTCGTCACTCTGAATCGCCACCGGCTGCTTGTTGGCCAGCCCTTGGGCAATTTCATCAATACTCGTTGCCAGTTTCACCCCGGCGCCATCAATCAAATGCTCGCGCACATCCGCCGGCAACTGCGTCTCGCGGTGTGCACCCAGCCCTGACAGATAACTCAACAACGTGTGCGACAGCACCAGAAAGCGGAAACCGACATCGGCTTCCTTACGGAAATGCCCCGGCTCCATGAGCATGTTCGCCAGCGTTGTCGACAGCGCCGCATCGGCGTTGTGCGCGTTGCGGCGGGCCAGCCGATAGGCGAGATCGTCGCTCTTGCCGGCGGCGTATTGCTGCATGATCTGGCGCAGGTAGATGCTGTTGCAGGTCAGAGTGTTGGCCAGCACTTTGTTCAGGCGTCGGCCCTGCCAGTCCGGCAGGAACAGGAACACCGTCAGGCCGGCAATCAGGCTGCCGAGCAAGGTATCGAACAACCGTGGCAGGAACAGTCCGTAACCGTCACCGACCTGGTTGAAGCAGAACAACACCATGATGGTGATCGCCGCTGTCGCCAGGGTGTAGCGGGTGGTGCGGTTGGTAAAGAACACCACGCCGGCAGCGATGGCAAAGCACGACTGCACCAACGGACTCGGGAACAGATCGAACAATGCCCACGCCACGGTCAGGCCGATGGCGGTGCCGAAAATCCGCTGACCGAGTTTGCGCCGCGTCGCGCCGTAGTTCGGCTGGCAGACGAACAGCGTGGTGAGGATGATCCAGTAACCCTGCGACGGGTGAATCAAATGCACCATGCCGTAACCGATACTCAGCGCCAATGGCAGGCGCAGGGCATGCCGGAACAGCAGAGACGTCGGCGTCAGTTGCGTGCGCAGGCGCACCCAGACGTCTTTGAGGTTGCGCGGCGAGCGGTCGAGCAGGCTGCTGTCAGTCGCATCGGCCAAGGCGTCGGGGTTGCTCGCGTCGCTGAGCAAACGGTCGAGGGTGCCGAGGTTGGCCGCCAGGGCGCGCAGTGAGCGCAGCAATCCGCGCCAGGCCGGATTGCTCTGGATGCGCAGGTGTTCAAGGGAGGCGTCGAGGTCGCCCAGCGCTTCGGCGAAACTCGCGTCATAAATAAAAGGCTGACGCATCTGGATCGATTCGGCCAGAGCGCGGCAGGCCTTGCCTTGCTGGCGCAACAGGCGTTGGCAGCGGAACAGCACGTCGCTGTGGAAGAACGCTTCGGCCAGTGCGTTGTACGGATAGTGCGAAGAACTCGCGCGTTCGTGGATGTCCTGAGCGAGGAAGTACAGTTTCAGGTAACGGCTGACTTTCGATCCGGGGCGGCCATTGCCGACGCGGTGCAGGATGATTTCCTTGGCACTGTTCAGCGCCGCCACCACGCGACCGTTTTGCTGGGCCAGTTCCAGCCGCCGGGCTTCGACGTCCATCTGCCGGATCGGCTCGAACAGCGACGATTTCAGCTTCAGGTAAAATCCCAGTTCGCGGAACAGCCGCGCCAGACTCTGCTGCACTGGCTGGTTGGAAAACAGCGCCTGCCACACCACCGAGAGCAAGCCGTACCATGCGGCACCGGCGACCAGCAGCATCGGTTCGTGCCAGAAATCGGTGACCGCACCGCCGCGCTGATCAACGCCGATCATCGTGTATACCGACAGAATCAGCGTCGCCGAAGCAATCGCGCCATAGCGCTCGCCGAGCGCACCGAGCATGGTCAGGCCGAAACTGGCCAGCGCCAAAGCAATGGCAAACACGATGGGGTAGGGGAAGAGTAATTCGACCGACAGCGCGGCGATGCTGAAACACACCAGCGTCACGGCGAGGGCGTTGAGGCGGCCCTGCCAACTGTCGTCGGTTTCGGCCAGGGCGCTGGCGATAATCCCCAGGAATAACGGGATCAGCAGGCCCATTTCATCCTGATACCAACACAGTGCCATGCTGCCGGTCAGGGCGATGAACACCCGCACGCTGTAGCTGAATTTATCCAGCGCCCACAGGCGCCGCAAAGACTGACGAAACGAGGTCGAGGACATGAAGTGCGAAGGCCTTCCGAGGCGATGCCGCTAAATTGAGCCAGTAATGACGCCGACGCAATGGCGCCGATCACATCTGACAGCAAAAAGTGTTCCTTACTGCATCACACATAACAACTGTAGGAGTGAGCCTGCTCGCGATAGCGGTGTGTCAGCCAATGCATTCATCGACTGATTCACCGCTATCGCGAGCAGGCTCACTCCTACAGGTTTTTGTATTTGGCCTTGAATCAGGCGTACTGCGCGGCGGCGTAGCCCGAGGCCCAGGCCCACTGGAAGTTGAAACCGCCCAAGTGGCCAGTGACGTCTAGGACTTCACCGATGAAATACAGGCCGGGGCTTTTCAGCGATTCCATGGTCTTGGAGGAGACTTCGCGAGTGTCGACACCGCCAAGGGTCACTTCGGCCGTGCGATAACCCTCAGTCCCCGCTGGCACGACTTTCCAGCTGCCGAGCTTCTCGGCAATTTCCGCCAGTTCCGCGTGGGTGTATTGCTTCATCGGTTTGGACACGAACCAGTTGTCCGCCAGCAGATTGGCCATCTTCTTGGTGAAAATCTCACCCAGCAGAGTTTTCAATTCACTGTTCGGACGCTCGGCCACTTGCTGCTGCAACCAGCTCGCCGCGTCGTGATCCGGCAGCAGGTTGATCTCAACCGTGTCGCCGGATTCCCAGAACGAGGAAATCTGCAAAATCGCCGGGCCGCTGAGGCCACGGTGAGTGAAGAGGATGTTCTCGCGAAAGCTCTGATCGTTGCAGCTGACCAGACAATCCACCGAAGTGCCGGACAGCTCGGTGCACAGTTCCTTGAGTTGATCGGTGATGGTGAACGGCACCAGACCGGCGCGGGTCGGCAGCAGTTCATGGCCGAACTGTTTGGCCACTTGATAACCGAAACCGGTAGCGCCCAGCGTCGGGATCGACAGACCGCCGGTGGCGATCACCAGCGACTGGCACTGGATCTGGCCCAGTGTGGTGTCGAGCAGGTAACCGCTTTCGATCTTCTCGATGGTCTGGATCGAGGTGTCCAGATGCAGCTCGACACCGACCTGATCGCACTCGGTCAGGAGCATTTCGAGGATGTCGCTGGATTTGTTATCGCAGAACAACTGGCCGAGTTTCTTCTCGTGGTACGGCACGGCGTGTTTGCCGACCATGCCGATGAAATCCCACTGGGTATAGCGCGCCAGCGCGGATTTGCAGAAGTGTGGGTTCTGCGAGAGGAAATTGCTCGGCTCGGTGTACATGTTGGTGAAATTGCAGCGGCCACCGCCCGACATCAGGATTTTCTTGCCGGCCTTGTTCGCGTGGTCGAGCAGCAACACCTGACGCCCACGCCCGGCGGCGGTCAGTGCACACATCAACCCAGCGGCGCCTGCGCCAATGATCACGACTTCGGTAGAGCGCAAAACGGTGTCCTCACACAATGATCGTTCCCACGCTCTGCGTGGGAACGCCGCCATGGACGCTCTGCGTCCGTTGTTATGTGACGCGGAGCGTCACGGGATGCATTCCCACGCAGAGCGTGGGAACGATCAGGTCAGAGGATGCGGACGCGCAGCGAACGGCCTTTGATCTTGCCGTCGTTCAGACGCTGCAAGGCCTGCATGGCCACGGTGCGGTCAACAGCCACATAGGCCTGGAAGTCAAAAATCGCGATCTTGCCAACCTGTGCACCGGGAATGCCGGCATCGCCAGTCAGTGCACCCAGAATGTCGCCCGGACGCACTTTGTCTTTACGGCCAGCACCGATGCACAGGGTGGTCATCGGCGGTTGCAGCGGGGCGAGGCCCTGGGACTTGAGGTTATCGACCTGATCCCAGTTCAGCGGTGATTTCTGCAGTTGTTCGATGGCTTGCGCGCGGTGCGCTTCGCCCGGAGCAACCAGGCTGATCGCGATGCCTTTTTCGCCAGCACGACCGGTACGGCCAACGCGGTGAATGTGGATTTCCGAATCGCGGGCGAGTTCGACGTTGATCACCATGTCCAGTGCATCGATGTCCAGACCACGGGCGGCGACGTCGGTGGCAACCAGTACCGAGGTACTGCGGTTGGCGAACATCGCCAGCACCTGATCGCGGTCACGCTGTTCCAGATCGCCATGCAGGCCGACGGCGGAAATGCCTTTGGCGGTCAGGTGATCGACGGTTTCCTGCACTTGCTGCTTGGTGAAGCAGAACGCCACGCAGGACGCCGGACGGAAGTGGTGCAGGACTTTGGTCACCACGCTCATACGATCTTCCGGGGAAATCTCGTAGAAACGCTGCTCGATCTGCGTGTCATCGTGGAACGCTTCGGCTTTCACCGTTTGCGGATCACGCATGAACTTCGACGCCAGTTGCTTGATGCCCACCGGGTAAGTCGCAGAGAACAGCAGGGTCTGACGGCGCTCCGGGGTTTTGACGATGATGTCTTCGATGGCGTCGTAGAAGCCCATGTCGAGCATGCGGTCGGCTTCGTCGAGGATCAAAGTGTTCAGGCCGTCGAGGACCAGCGAACCCTTGCGCAGGTGCTGCTGAATACGCCCCGGGGTGCCGACGATGATGTGCGCGCCGTGCTCCAGCGAAGCGATTTGCGGGCCGAACGACACGCCGCCGCACAGGGTCAGGACTTTGATGTTGTCTTCGGCACGGGCCAGACGACGGACTTCCTTGGCAACCTGGTCGGCCAGCTCGCGCGTCGGGCAGATCACCAGTGCCTGGCAACCGAAGTAGCGCGGGTTGATCGGGTTGAGCAGGCCGATGCCGAACGCGGCGGTCTTGCCGCTGCCGGTCTTGGCCTGAGCGATCAGGTCCATCCCCTTGAGGATCACCGGCAAGCTCTGCGCCTGGATCGGCGTCATCTGGGCATAACCGAGGGATTCGAGGTTAGCCAGCATGGCGGCGGACAGCGGCAGAGTATTAAAAGCGGTGGCGATGGTGGTCACGGGACTGGCCTGCAAAACAAAATGTCGCGCAGTGTAGCAGCCCCGTGCCACTTTCTTCGAAAGTTCTGGACGAACAGTGGTTAATGTTCGATGTGTTCTTCCGGACGTTTGGCGCGGCGGCCGTCTTCCTTCGACAGTTGCGAGAAGATCGTCGCAGCGAGCATGGCCATGATGCCGACGGTGACGAAGGTCAGCTGGAACGCGCCGAGCACGGTCTCCACGCCATCGTTACCGATCTCTGCGGTAAACCCGCCGAGCAACGCGCCGGCGCAGGCAACGCCCAGACTCAATGACAACTGCGCCACCACCGAGAGCAAGCTGTTGCCACTGCTGGCGCTGGCATCGTCGAGATCAATCAGCGTCACGGTGTTCATCGCCGTAAATTGCAGCGAGTTGATCGCGCCCAGCACTGCCAGCAGGCACAGCAACAACCAATACGGCGTCTGCTCGCTGACCAGGCCCATGCTCGCCAGCATGATCCCCAGTGCCAGGGTGTTGCCGGTGAGCACGATACGATAACCGAGCCGCTCAATCAGCGGCCGTGCCATCCACTTGGCAAACATCGCCGCCGCCGCCAGTGGCAGCATGCTCATCCCCGCTTGCGACGGTGAATAGCCCAGCGCCACTTGCAGCAGCAACGGCACCAGAAATGGTAATGCGCCGCTGCCCAGGCGGGCGAACAGGTTTCCGAGAATGCCGACGGCAAACGTGCGGGTCTTGAACAGCGATGGCGCGAACAGCGGGTTTTCGATGTGCCCGGCGCGCAACCAGTACGCCGCCAGACACGCCAGACCGGCGAACAGCAGCAACATCACCCGCAGATGCGGCAAGTGCAGTTCGCCAAGGCCTTCCATGGCGATGGTGATCAGGATCATCGCCGCGCCGAACAGCAGGAAACCCAGGCTATCGAAACGCGTGCGCTCGGTGCCGCGCAGGTCGGGAATGAATTTCCACACGGCGTAGCAACCGATCACGCCGACCGGCAGGTTGATCAGGAAGATCCAGTGCCACGTCAGGTACTCGACCATCCAGCCGCCCATGGTCGGGCCGATCAGCGGACCGAGCAGGCCGGGGATGGTGATGAAGCCCATGATCCGCACCAGTTCGGATCGCGGATAGGCGCGCAGTACGACGAGTCGCCCGACCGGTAGCATCAGCGCACCGCCCAGGCCCTGAATCACCCGGGCGCCGACCAGCATGCTCAGACTGCTCGACAAGGCGCAGAGCAGCGAGCCGAAGCTGAACAACAAGATCGCGCCGAAGAAGATTTTCTTGGTGCCGAAACGGTCGGCGATCCAGCCTGAGGCCGGTATCAGCAAGGCCACGGTGAGCATGTAGGCGATGATCACGCCTTGCATGCGCAACGGGTCTTCGGCCAGATCCCGAGCCATGGCCGGCAGGGCGGTGTTGAGGATGGTCCCGTCGAGGGACTGCATGAAGAACGCAATGGCGACGACCCACGGCAACCAGCGTGCGGTGATGGCGTCGAGAGGCGGGCGGTTGGGCATGGAACCTCTTGTCGTTGAAGTTAATGCATATCCATTGTCGAGCGCGGTCAGTGTGGGAGCGAGCTTGCTCGCGAAGAGGCCATTTCATTCAACATCGATGTCGATTGATCTACCGCTTTCGCGAGCAGGCTCGCTCCCACAGGTTTTGCGTTTACAGGGTCAAGGTCAAACGGCTCACCAACGCCCCCGGCAGCAACGCCGACGAGGTATTGCGCTGGCTGTACGTACTCGCCGACAGCAACAACTCACGCTCGGCGGTCAACGCTTCCAGCTGTGAACCCAGCAGGCTGTAAGCGCTGTCGTCGAAGCGCATGGTGCTGACCGGCGCCTGGATCTCGCCGTTCTCGACCCAGAAGGTCGCAAACCGAGTCATGCCGGTCATGCGCGCCGCCGGTTGATCCGAGAAGTTCAGGTACCACAGGTTGCTGATGTACAGCCCGGTGCCCAACTGTTTGAGGATCTCTGCTTGCGCCAGATCGCCCGCCGCCATGTTCAACGCACTCGGCATTTCCCCGCCGCCGGCGCCGTTGGCGGTCAGGCCATATTCCGCTGCACTGCGCGAGCCGACCAGTTGATCGCCAGCCTTGCCTTCGACGATCAGGCGCAAATCACTGCGCGGATAACCCTCGCCGGAAAACGCCGGGCTCAGCGATTCGCTGACTTTCTCATCCAGCGACAGCAGTGGACTGAACGCCTGATCGCCGACATACAGCTTTTGCAACGGGCTGCTCTTACTGGCGATCGACTGCGCCGAGAAACCGCCCCAGCTCAGCATGCCCATGATTTCTTCCAGCGCCGCCGGTGCCAGATACGCGCGGTACTGCCCCGGCGCCAAGGTGCGCAGCGGTCGGCCGAGAAATTCCAGTTGCTCGCGGGCCTGGCCGAAGCGCTTGGCGAAGCCTTCGCTGCTCCAGTCATGCCCGGCGTAGCTGGCTTTCACTGCTTCACCGTTCTGGTGGAACAGGCTGAAATCGAAGTTGAAGCTGTTGGCCTGATGCCAGCCAAATGCGCCTGAAGAACTGGCGAAACCACGGCTGATCGGGCCGGCGGCATAGAAACCCACCAGATCCAGACCTTCAGCGGCAGCGCAGATTTCATCGACAACCTGTTCGGTGTCCGGCAGCGGATGCTCCTGCACATTTTTGCTCTGCCAGCCGTTGTGGTTGAGCAACAGGTACGGATCCTGCGGCAGCAGCGGCAGGGTTTCGCGCAGTTGTTGCAGGCCTTCGGCGAGGCGTTGCAGATCGCCTTCCTGATCACCGGACAGGGTGACTTGCAGGTCGGCGTGGCGACCGTCGTTGATCAGTTTCAGGACGATATTGGCCTGCTGCACTTGCCCGGCCTGACGCACCTTGGCGTGATTGAAACGCACGAACGCCGAGGATTCGGCGGCATAGCTGAGGGTGAACTGTTCCGGCTCGCGCACGCTGTCGCGCAGCCAATTGACCATGACCTTGAAGGCGTCGGACTGACTCTTCGAAATGCTCATCAGGCGTCTCCCCCAAACACATCAACGTTGCTGAATACGCAGGCCGGCGAAGCGTGGCCGACGCGGATCACCTGGTTCGGTTCGCCCTTGCCGCAGTTCGGCGTGCCCAGCACCTTGACGGTGTTGGCGTCGCCGACGGCGCGCAGGCTTTTCCAGAAGTGCGCGGAAATCGCCCGGTAGTTCGGGTTTTTCACCACACCTTTCAGTTCACCGTTTTCGATCAACTGGCCCCATTCACAGCCGAACTGGAATTTGTTGCGCGCATCGTCGATCGACCATGAGCGGTTGGTGCTCATCAGGATGCCGTGCTCGATGCCTTCGATCAGTTTGTTCAGAGGCTGATCGCCCGGTTCGATATTGAGGTTGGCCATGCGGTCTATCGGCGGGCGGTTCCAGCCGCAGGCGCGGCTGTTGGCAACGCCATCGAGACCGGCGCGGAACTGCGACAGCGCACCGCCCAGCGGGCGCAACAACAGGCCATCGCGGATCAGGAATTGTTTGCTGGCCTTGCTGCCATCGTCATCGTGGCCATAGCTGGCGAGTTCTTCGGGAATGCCCGGGTCGAACGTCACGTTGAGCAGTTTCGAGCCGTATTGCAGGCTGCCGAAGTCGCTGGCTTTGACGAAACTGGTGCCGGCGTAATTGCGCTCGTCGCCGAGGATGCGGTCGAGTTCCAGCGGGTGGCCGATGGATTCGTGGATTTGCAGCATCATTTGATCGGGCATCAACAGCAGGTCGCGCGGGCCTTGCGGGGTGTTCGGCGCAAGCAGCAGTTGCAGGGCCTGATCGGCGACTTGCGGGCCGGCGCCGATCAAACCGCAGCGGCTGATCACATCAGCGCCGCCCTGTTGGCCGAAATTCTCGCGGCCAAGGCTACGAGTCTGGCTGTCGTTGCCATCGTAAGCGGTGACGTCGAGGCCCGGATAGACGAAGCGCTGCGCTTGGCGCAATTCAGCCCCGGCGCTGCTCAGGTAGATCTGTTCGACGTGGGTAAGGCCAATGCTCACTTCCCAATTCACCAGGCGCTCATCCTTTGGCACCGAGGCGGATTCCGCGCCGAGCAGCTCAAAACATTCGCTCAGGGACGGGAAGGCTTGGTCGAGATTGGGTGAAAAGTAATCAGCACGATCGCTGGACACCGGCTGATCGCGCAGGTCGAGCAAGGCGTGCGGTTTGAGGCGGCGGGCTTGCTGCTCGGCGCGTTCGAGGGCGGCTTGCAGACCTTGTTGCGAGAGGTCGTTGGTCGCCGCGTAGGCCTCAACGCCATTGACGCGCACGGTGAGCATCGCGCCTTCGTCGCGTCTCAGGCTCGGCGGCTCGGCGACATTCTTGCGCACCGACAGATATTGCCCGGACTCGCGTACATACCGCAGGGAAAAAAACTCAGCGCCCGTGCGCAAGGCAGCAAAGCGCTGCTTGAGCTGGGGGTGGAAATCGAACATTCGGGAACCTCCTTGTCAGGGGGAAGCGGTAGAGCAGCGGCGGGGAGGGGGTGAAACGGTTGCGCGAGGTCTAGAGTAGGCCTGCGTGGGGGGTAGGATCAAGTGAAGAGGGGGTGTAGGGGGATTTACTGTGCGAGGCAGGAGATCGTTCCCACGCTCTGCGTGGGAACGCCGCCATGGACGCTCTGCGTCCGCTGTGTGACGCGGAGCGTCAGGGGATGCATTCCCACTCAGAGCGTGGGAACGATCACTTCAGGCTACTGAGCAGCCGGGGTGATATCACGCATCGGCTTGCCCTTCACCGGCGCATCGCCCGCGACGTAGTACGGCGCGGTGCTACGCGGCAGCGGCTGGCGGCCACGGATCTTGTCGGCGATTTTCTCGGCGATCATGATCGTTGGCGCGTTGAGGTTGCCAGTGGTGATGATCGGCATGATCGAGGCATCGACCACACGCAGGCTCTGCATGCCGTGCACGCGACCTTCGCCATCCACTACAGCCATTTCGTCGGTGCCCATCTTGCACGAGCAGGACGGGTGGAACGCAGTTTCGGCGTGCTCGCGGATGAACTTGTCCAGCTGCTCATCGGTTTGCACTTCGATGCCCGGGCTGATTTCGCGGCCACGGAAAGCGTCGAGCGCCGGCTGTTGCATGATTTCACGGGTCAGGCGAATGCCGTCGCGGAATTCCTGCCAGTCTTGCTCGGTGGCCATGTAGTTGAACAGGATGCTCGGGTGCTGGCGCGGGTCTTTCGACTTGGCCTGGATGCGACCACGGCTTGGCGAACGCATGGAACCCATGTGTGCCTGAAAGCCGTGCTCTTTCACACCGTTGCTGCCGTTGTAGTTAATCGCTACCGGCAGGAAGTGGTACTGGATGTTCGGCCATTCGAATTCCGGACGCGAACGGATGAAACCGCCGGCTTCGAACTGGTTGCTGGCGCCGATGCCGGTGCCGTTGAACAGCCACTCGGCACCGATGGCTGGCTGGTTGTACCAGAGCAGCGACGGGTACAGCGAAACCGGCTGAGTGCAAGCGTATTGCAGGTACAGCTCAAGGTGATCCTGCAGGTTTTCACCGACGCCCGGCAGATCGTGAACGACCGGGATGTCGAGGGATTTCAGCAGTTCGGCAGGGCCGACACCGGAGCGCTGCAGAATCTGCGGCGAAGCGATGGCGCCGGAGCACAGCAGCACTTCTTTGCGCGCTTTGGCTTCAACGCGCTCTTCAGCGTCGCCGACCAGGTAACGCACGCCGACCGCACGTTTGCCTTCAAACAGAATCTTGTCGGTCAGGGCGTGGGTGACGATGGTCAGGGTCGAACGCTTCTTGGCGACGTCGAGGTAGCCACGGGCGGTGGATGCACGACGGCCGTTCGGCGTCACGGTGCGGTCCATCGGGCCGAAGCCTTCCTGCTGGTAACCGTTGAGGTCTTCGGTGCGCGGGTAACCGGCCTGCACACCGGCTTCGACCATGGCGTGGAACAGCGGGTTGTTGCCCGCCTTCGGCGTGGTCACGCTGACCGGGCCTTCGCCACCGTGGTAGTCGTTCGGGCCGATGTCGCGGGTTTCCGCTTTGCGGAAGTACGGCAGGCAGTCGAGGTACGACCAGTTTTCCAGGCCTGGCAGTTTTGCCCAGCCGTCGTAGTCCATCGCGTTGCCACGGATGTAGCACATGCCGTTGATCAGCGAGGAACCGCCGAGGCCTTTGCCGCGACCGCATTCCATGCGGCGACCGTCCATGTGTGGCTCTGGATCGGTTTCGTAGGCCCAGTTGTAGCGACGACCTTGCAGCGGGAATGCCAGGGCAGCGGGCATTTGCGTGCGGAAGTCGAAACGGTAGTCCGGACCGCCAGCTTCGAGCAGCAGAACGGTGACGCCTTCGTCTTCAGTCAGACGGGTCGCCAGGGTGTTACCGGCCGAGCCGGCACCGATGATGATGTAATCGAATTCTTGGGACATTGAATGCACCCTCTTTAGATGTGGTCAGGTCGGGCCTGACGAGTGCTTTGCACTCGAATCGCGAGCGGGCTCACTCCCATAGGAGACACTGTTCCAATGTGGGAGCGAGCCTGCTCGCGAAGACGGCCTCACGAGCAATACAAGACTCGGGTCTTAGAACACCGAGACGTAATCGCCCAGCTCGACCTGTACCGATTTGATGCGGGTGAAGTTGTTCAGCGAGCTGATGCCGTTCTCACGGCCAACACCCGACTGCTTGTAACCGCCGACCGGCATTTTTGCGTCGGACTCGCCCCAGGCGTTGATCCAGCAGATACCGGCTTCCAGTTGATGAATCACGCGGTGTGCGCGGTTCAGGTCTTTGGTGACGATACCGGCGGCCAAACCGAAGTCGGTGTCGTTGGCGCGGCGGATCACTTCTTCTTCGGTCTCGTAGGAGAGGATCGCCATCACTGGGCCAAAGATTTCTTCGCGAACGATGGTCATGTCGTCGGTGCAATCGGTGAACACGGTAGGTGCCACGAACGCGCCTTTGGCGAATTCGCCGTCGGTCAGACGGTCGCCGCCGCACAGGACGCGGGCGCCTTGTTCTTTACCCTTGGCGATGTAACCCAACACGCTTTCCATGTGCGCGAAGCTGACCAGCGGGCCGAAGTTGGTGTTTTCGTCTTCCGGGTTGCCGACGCGGATGCGTGCAACGCGCTCAACGATCTTGGCTTCGAAAGCGGCTTTCAGGTGCGCCGGAACGAACACGCGAGTGCCGTTGGTGCAGACCTGGCCGGAGCTGTAGAAGTTGGCCATCATCGCGGTGTCGGCAGCACGATCGAGATCGGCGTCGTCGCAGATGATCAGCGGAGACTTGCCGCCCAGTTCCATGGTCACGTCTTTCAGCGACGAAGCCGAAGCGCTGGCCATCACCTTCTTGCCGGTGTCGGTGCCGCCGGTGAAGGAGATTTTTTCGATGCGCGGGTGCTCGGTCAGCCAGGTACCGACTTCACGGCCGCTGCCGGTCAGTACGTTGAAAACGCCATTTGGAACGCCGGCTTCGGTGTAGATCTCGGCCAGTTTCAGGGTGGTCAGCGAGGTCACTTCGCTTGGCTTGAAGATCATCGCGTTACCGGCCGCCAGGGCTGGCGCGGATTTCCACAGCGCGATCTGGATCGGGTAGTTCCACGCGCCGATACCGGCGACAACGCCCAGCGGCTCGCGACGGGTGTAGACGAAAGAAGTGTCACGTAGCGGGATCTGCTCGCCTTCGATCGCTGGCACCAGGCCTGCGTAGTATTCCAGCACGTCAGCACCGGTAACGATGTCGACGTACTTGGTTTCGGAGAAGGCTTTACCGGTGTCCAGGGTTTCCAGCGCGGCCAGTTCATCGTTGCGCTCGCGCAGGATGTCGACGGCGCGACGCAGGATGCGCGAACGCTCCATGGCGGTCATCGCGGCCCAGATTTTCTGGCCCTTTTCAGCGCTGACCACAGCGCGCTCAACGTCTTCCTTGGTCGCACGTTGCACCAGTGCGAGGACTTCACCGTTAGCCGGGTTGATGGCTTCGAAGGTGGCATCGCTGCCGGCGTCGGAGTACGCGCCATCGATGTAAAGTTTTTGCAGTTCGAAACGGGCCATAGTGTCCTCGCAAGTGCATTGGTGGTTGGCGTTGACCACCGCGGTGAGGCTGCGGTGGCGGTTCAGGGGCCGAGCGTTTTCTGTGTGCTCTAGCTCACCTTCTTGGCCAATTGGAAATCCATGTATTCGTAAGCGATCTGTTGCGCCTGCGCCGTGTCGAAAGCGTCTCCCGACAGCGCGCCGCGCAACCACAAGCCGTCAATCAACGCTGCCAGCCCCCGCGCTGCGCTGCGCGCATTTTCGAGCGGCAGCACACGGCGGAACTGACAGCACAGGTTGGAATACAGACGGTGATCGTTGATCCGCTGCAACCTGTGCAAAGACGGCTGGTGCATGCTGGTGGCCCAAAAGGCCAGCCAGGTTTTCATTGCCGGGCCATTGACCTGGCTGGCGTCGAAGTTGCCTTCGATGATCACCTGCAGATGCGCCCGTGGGCTGTCATCTGCCAGCGCCTGCCGGCGCGCGGTGACGCTCTCGCTGAGGGCGGTCATCAGATACCGCATCGTGGCGGCAATCAGGCCGTTCTTGTCCTGAAAGTAATGACTGATGATGCCATTCGAGACACCGGCCAAACGGGCGATCAGCGCAATGCTGGCGTCCCCCATTCCGACCTGATCGACCGCCTGCAATGTGGCTTCGATCAGTTGTTGGCGGCGGATGGGTTGCATACCGACCTTGGGCATCTTGCACATCTCCTTAGGCCTTCCGAGCGGCGAATCACGCCGATCGGATTGAGGGCCAGTCTATTTTGTTTTGATTGAACGTTCAATCAACAAAGAATAAGATCTGCGACAAATCGTCGCTGCCTACAGCTTTTTCCTACGTGTAAGTGGCGATAAAACCGACATCCGAAAAAGCTCGAAACCTGCGTGGGGCATGGCGCGGTTCGCGATTCGATGGACGTGTTGAAAGGGCAAGACGCTCAGGGCCAGGTTTCGGATGACCGTCCGTCCACCTTCGGCCACGAAAGCGATTCGCAGCGCCATTTCGGCAGGTTCGGGCTTTTTTCGGGGTGTCTTTATATCACCCGCCGGTCGGCTGCCAACTAACCGATTGGTCGGGTTCCGTGTTGCCTTGTGTTCTTCTCTCGCACTGCCTGGAGCATTTGTGCCATGAGTTCTGCCTCGCTTATAAAGACCCCGCCCGAGAAGGTGACGGTCAACGGTTGGGTGTTTTACACCTCTACCGCGCTGATTCTGTTGTTGACCGCCATTCTGATTATCGCCCCGCAAGAGGCCGGCAGACTGTTGGGTATCGCTCAGGCCTGGTTGTCGCGCAGCTTCGGCTGGTACTACATGGTGGTCATCGCCGCCTACCTGGTGTTTGTGGTGGGCCTGGCGTTTTCTTCGTACGGCAAACTCAAACTGGGCAGCAAGGACGACACCCCGGATTTCAGTTACGGCGCCTGGGCGGGGATGCTGTTCTCGTCGGGTATCGGTATTTCGCTGTTGTACTTCGGCGCATCCGAGCCACTGGATCACTACTTCAACCCGCCGGAAGGCGCTTCGGCCAGCAACTTGGCCGCGCGCCAGGCGGTACAGCTGACCTTCCTGCACTGGGGTCTGCACGGCTGGGCGATCTACGCACTGGTCGGTCTGGCCGTGGCGTACTTTGCTTATCGTCATAACCAGCCGCTGGCCCTGCGTTCGGCGCTGTATCCGCTGGTCGGCGAGCGTTGGGTCAAGGGTGCGGCCGGTCACGCGGTGGACGGCTTCGGCATGTTCGTGACCCTGCTGGGTCTGGTGACCAACCTGGGGATTGGTTCGCTGCAAGTGTCCTCGGGCCTGGAAAACCTGTTCGGCATGGAACACAGCAACACCAACCTGCTGATCGTGATCATCGTGATGAGCACCGTGGCGACCATCGCAGCCGTGTCCGGCGTGGAAAACGGCATCCGTCGTCTGTCCAACCTGAACATCGTGCTGTTCAGCGGTCTGCTGATTTTCGTGCTGTTGTTTGGCCCGACTTTGCACCTGCTCAACGGCTTCGTGCAGAACATCGGCGACTACCTCAATGGCATCGTGCTGAAAACCTTCGACCTTTATGTGTACGAAGGCGACAACGCCAAGTCCGAGCGCTGGATGGGCCTGTGGACCCTGTTCTACTGGGCGTGGTGGATTTCCTGGGCGCCATTCGTAGGCATGTTCATCGCGCGTATTTCCCGTGGTCGTACCGTGCGTGAGCTGGTGGCGGGTGTACTGCTGATTCCGCTGGGCTTCACCCTGGCCTGGCTGTCGATCTTCGGTAACTCGGCACTGGACCTGGTGATGAACCATGGCGCGGTGGAGCTCGGCAAGACGGCGCTGGAACAGCCGTCGATGGCGATCTATCAATTGCTTGAGCACTACCCGGCGTCGAAAGTCGTTATCGGTGTGTCGATCTTTGTTGGCTTCGTGCTGTTCCTGACCCCGGCCGACTCCGGCGCGGTGATGATGGCGAATCTGTCCTGCAAGGGCGGTAACGTCGATGAAGATGCGCCGCACTGGCTGCGGATCTTCTGGTCGGTGGTGATCACCCTGGTGACCATCGGTCTGCTGTTTGCCGGTAACTTCGAAGCCATGCAAACCATGGTGGTGCTGGCCGGTCTGCCGTTCTCGGTGGTGCTGGTGTTCTTCATGTTCGGCTTGCACAAGGCCATGCGTCAGGACGTGCAGATCGAACAGGAGCAGGCGCAGCTGGCGGAGCGCGGTCGTCGTGGTTTCAGCGAGCGTCTGACGCAACTGGATCTGCAACCGAGCCAATCGGTGGTGCAACGCTTCATGGACAAGCAGGTCAGCCCGGCGCTGGAAGATGCTGCTGCGCAGATGCGTGCGCAGGGTCTGGAAGTGCAGACGCTGTTGGGTAAATCCAAGCGCTGCATGGGTGTGCGCGTGGAGATGGAAGAGGGCAACCCTTTCGTTTACGAAGTGAGCCTGGACGGCTATCTGGCGACCCCGACCGAATCGGCGCAGTCCGATGAAGCGCGCCAGCGTTACTACCGCGCCGAGGTGTACCTGCACAACGGCAGCCAGGATTACGACCTGATGGGCTTCACGCAGGATCAGATCACACGCGATGTGCTCGATCAGTTTGAAAGCCATCGGCAGCTCCTTGGCCGGGTGTATAGCTAAACCGCTAAAACAAAAGGGGCTCGATTGAGCCCCTTTTGCATGATCGTTCCCATGCTCCGCGTGGGAATGTCTCAATGGACGCTCTGCGTCCGCTGTTGTGGGACGCGGAGCGTCCCGGCTGCATTCCCACGCAGAGCGTGGGAACGATCAGGGATCGCTCACCGCGATCCCTTTTTTTATCCCGCCTTAACCGAGATTCTTGCCCAGCAACGCGTGATACAACTCACTGTCGCCCAAGATCCCCACCACATGATTGTCATCGTGCAGCACCAGCTTGTTGCCGGTCTGATAACGAATCTGCAACGCATCGCGCATACCGATATTAGAGTCCACCAGCGTCGGCTTGCGCTCCAGGCCTTCCACCGCTTGGCCCGGTGCCCAGTTCTGCAGGTTCAGCACCGAACCATTCTGCCGCGCACCTTTGATGGTGTTGCCTTCGGCCAGGTCCAGCCACGAATCGCCGCCCGGATCGAGGCACACCGAACCATTGATGCGTTTGCACTTGTCCAGGGTGCGCATCAGGCTGCGGCCGCAGAGCACGTTGAGCGGATTGGTGTGCGCAACGAAAGTGCGCACGTAGTCGTCCGCCGGGTTCAGCACGATCTCTTCCGGCACGCTGTACTGGATGATCCGGCCGTCTTTCATGATCGCGATGCGGCTACCCAATTTGAGCGCCTCGTCGAGGTCGTGGCTCACGAAGACAATGGTCTTGCTCAGCTTGCGTTGCAGTTCCAGCAGTTCATCCTGCAGGCCCTGACGGATCAGCGGGTCGAGGGCCGAGAACGGTTCGTCCATCAATAGAATGTCGGCGTCCATCGCCAGCGCCCGCGCCAGACCAACACGCTGCTGCATGCCGCCGGAGAGTTCGTCGGGCTTCTTGTTGCGCCATTGGGTCAGGCCGACCAGTTCGAGTTTCTCGTCGACGAGCTTCTTGCGTTCCTTCTCCGGGCGACCCTGCATTTCCAGACCGAAACTGATGTTCTCGCGCACCGTTAGCCAAGGCATCAGGGCGAACTTCTGAAAGACCATGGCGATGCGTTTGGTGCGCATCATTTTCAGTTCGGCCGGGGTGCAGGAGGCGATGTCGATCTGACGGTTTTCATGCTCGACGAACAGCTTGCCGCGGCTCACGGTGTTGAGGCCGTTGATGCAGCGCAGCAGGCTCGACTTGCCCGAGCCGGACAAGCCCATCAGCACGCAGATCTCGCCTTTATTGATGTCCAGCGTGGCTTTTTCCACGCCGACGATCTGTCCGGTCTTCTTCAGGATCTCGTTGCGGGTCATGCCCTGATCCAGCAGCTTGAGCGCCTCGCGCGGGTCTTTGGAGAAGATTACGTCGACGTCTTCGAAGCGAATTATGCTCATGCGTCACCCCCTGCTTTAGCGTCGGGTTGTTTGCAGATACGGTCGAGCATGATCGCCAGCAGTACGATCGCCAGGCCCGCTTCGAAGCCCAGGGCGATATCAGCAGTGTTCAGTGCGTTGACCACCGGTTTGCCGAGTCCGTCGGCGCCTACCAGTGCCGCGATCACCACCATCGACAACGACAGCATGATGCACTGGGTGATGCCGGCCGCGATGCTCGGCATGGCGTGCGGCAGTTCGATCCGTGAGAGCAATTGGCGACGCGAGCAGCCGAAGGCCTTGCCGGCGTCCATCAGTTCTTGCGGGACATCGCGGATGCCCAGGTAGGTCAGGCGGATCGGCGCAGCGATGGCGAACACCACTGTGGAGATCAGGCCTGGCACCACACCCAGCCCGAAGAGGGTCAGGGTAGGAATGAGGTAAACGAAGGTCGGTACGGTCTGCATCAGATCGAGTACCGGACGCATGACCGTGTAGAACATCGGTTTGTGCGCGGCGACGATGCCCAACGGCACGCCGATGACCACGCAGACCAGGGTTGCGAACATGACCTGGGCGAGGGTTTCCATGGTCTCCTGCCAGTACCCCAGATTGAGGATCAGCAGGAAGGAGGCAATGACGAACGCAGTCAGGCCCCATTTACGCTGAATGAAGTGAGCGAGTAGTGCGATCAGGCCAATCAAGACCAGTGGGTTGAACCAGGTCAGCGCAAACGTCACGCCGTGGATCATCGTTTCCAGTGTCACGGCGATTGCGTCGAAGGTGTTGGCGCCGTGTTGCGTCAACCATTCAACGAAGCCCGCGATGTACTGGCCTAAAGGTATTTTCTGATCAATCAGCATGGTAGTGAACGTCCGCATGCAAGGAAATAAACAGCCCGGGCGGGCGAACCCACCCGGCATAAGCGATTACTGAAGCTTGGCTTTCACGGCCTCCAGGCCAGGTTTACCGTCAATGGTGGTCACGCCAGCGAGCCAGGTATCGAGCACTTGTGGATTCTTTTTCAGCCAGGCCTTGGCGGCCGCGTCAGGCTTCATCTTGTCGTCGAGGATGTTGCCCATCAGTTCGCTTTCCATGTCGACGGTGAACTCCAGGTTCTTCAGCAACTGACCGACGTTGCTGCATTCCTCGGCGTAACCCTTGCGGGTGTTGGTCGCTACGGTCGCAGCACCGAAATCGGGGCCGAAGAAATCATCGCCACCGGTCAGGTATTGAATCTTGAAGCGCTTGTTCATCGGGTGCGGCGCCCAGCCGAGGAAGACCACGGCGGTGTCGCGTTTTTGCGCGCGATCCACCTGCGAGAGCATGCCCGCTTCCGACGATTCGACGACTTTGAAACCGGCGGTTTTCAGGCCGAAAGCGTCCTTGTCGATCATGCTCTGGATCAGACGGTTGCCGTCATTGCCGGGCTCGATGCCGTAGATCTTGCCGTCGAGTTCTTTCTTGAATTTGGCGATGTCGGCGAAGTCATGCAGACCTTTGTCATACAGGGCTTGCGGCACGGCGAGGGTGTACTTGGCGCCCTTGAGGTTGGTGCGCACGGTTTCCACGGTGCCGGCGTCGCGGTAAGCCTTGATGTCGTTTTCCATGGTCGGCATCCAGTTGCCGAGGAAAACGTCCATGTTCTTGCCGTCGGCCAGCGACTTGTAGGTCACGGGCACGGAGATCATGGTGGTCTTGGTCTTGTAGCCGAGGGCGTTGAGGACAACGGAGGTGGTAGCGGTGGTAGCGGTGATGTCGGTCCAGCCGACATCGGAGAAGTTAACGGTACTGCACTGTGCCGGTTCTGCAGCTTGCGCCAGTAACGGCAGACTCAGCATGGCGGCCAACAACAACGACGGGGAACCTTTCATGGATGGACTCCTTGGTGTTTTTTTTGGCAGTGTTCCGACTGTGGACCACCGCACTTATAGGTTGCGGTTGGATGGCGTTCTGGAGACAGCTCTACCACGGCGCCTTGCAATCGAGTCATAACGATCATGTACCAGTGAAAATCTGACGCCTACAGGGGGGGTCGTATCCAGTACAGGGATGGTCGCATCCAGTGTCAGTGACGTCGTTTACAGCTTTTTTCAGCCCCGAATGGCCATCTGAACCGCACAAAAACGGCGAAAAACCGGGGCGAAAACGGCGCGGCGCTGGTGGACATGAGTGCGTCGGTGTCAGACGCCGTGCGCTCCGACAAAAGCCTGATGATGCGGGCATTCCGGCGGATCGCAGCTTGAGCGTAGCAGCTCCGCCAGCGGGCGCTTCACGCCCCGGACCGGCATCCTCAGGAGCTCTGCAGCAATGGCTATCAGCGTTTTCGACCTGTTCAAAATCGGCATCGGCCCTTCCAGTTCCCACACCGTCGGGCCCATGCGCGCCGCGGCGTTGTTCGTCGAGTCGCTTCGGGACAAGCACCAGTTGGAACAGGTGCGTCGTATAGAAGTGCAATTGTTCGGATCGCTGTCGGCTACCGGTATCGGTCACGGCAGCGACAACGCGGTGATCATGGGGTTGATGGGCGAGTGGCCGGACGCAATCGACCCGTCGCAGATCGGCCCACGTATCCAGGCGCTGCGCGAAACGCACACCCTGCTATTGGATGGTCGCTTGTCGGTGCCGTTTGTCTGGGCACGGGACATGCGCCTGATCGATGAAAATCTGCCTTTCCATCCCAATGCCATGACGATTGTTGCTGACGGCGATCACGGCGAACTGCATCGCGACACCTACTATTCGGTGGGTGGCGGTTTTGTCGTCGATCAAAAGCAGGCGTCCAGCGGAGTGGTCGATCTGGATCGCACTGAGTTGCCGTACGACTTTTCCAGCGCGGTTGAGCTGTTGGAGTTGTGCAAGAAAAACAACCTGCGCGTTGCCGAATTGATGCTGGCCAACGAAAAGGTCTGGCGCAGTGAAGAAGAGATTCGCGCCGGGCTGATGAAGCTGTGGCGAGCGATGCAGGATTGCGTTGAGCAGGGCCTCAAGCACGAAGGCATCCTGCCCGGCGGTTTGAATGTACGTCGACGTGCGGCGAAGTTGCATCGCAGTCTTCAGGAATTGGGCAAGCCCAATGTGATCGGCTCGACGCTGAGCGCGATGGAGTGGGTCAACCTGTTCGCTCTGGCGGTTAATGAAGAAAACGCGGCGGGTGGGCGCATGGTCACGGCGCCGACCAATGGCGCGGCGGGCATCATTCCGGCGGTGTTGCACTACTTTATGAAGTTCAGTGAAGCGGTGACTGACGCCAACGTGGTCGATTACTTCCTCGGTGCAGCGGCGGTGGGGATTCTGTGCAAGAAGAATGCTTCGATCTCGGGCGCCGAAGTGGGTTGCCAGGGCGAAGTCGGTTCGGCGTGTGCGATGGCGGCGGCGGGGCTGGCGGAGATTCTTGGTGCCACGCCGGAGCAGTTGTGCAACGCAGCGGAGATTGGTCTTGAACACAACCTTGGGCTGACTTGCGATCCGGTCGGTGGCCTGGTGCAGGTGCCGTGCATCGAGCGTAATGCGATTGCCGCGGTCAAGGCGATCAACGCGGCGCAAATGGCATTGCGTGGCGATGGTCAGCACTTTATCTCGCTGGATCGGGTGATCCGCACCATGCGTGATACCGGCGCTGATATGCATGACAAATATAAAGAGACATCGCGTGGTGGATTGGCGGTCAGTGCGGTTGAGTGCTGAGACCGAGTCGCCTCCATCGCGAGCAGGCTCGCTCCCACAGTAGATCTCCAGTGAACACAAAATGTGTGAACGCCAGGGTCCAATGTGGGAGCGAGCCTGCTCGCGAAGGGGCCAGACCAGTCAAAATTGCTCATCAAGTGAACACAGACAATAAATCACGCCACCTTTTAGCGCGTCGCAAACAGATAAGAGTCTTTCCCAGCTGTTACATGCATTCAGCACCCCCTACCGTCCGTCACCCGTGCTTGCGGTGACACTCCCCACAAACTGCGCGCAGGCCAGTTCCCACAAGTGCTACCGATTTGCTCACACCCTTGGGGGCAGGGCGCTCAGCAACGCTGATGGCACTTCGAAACACCTTTCGTCGGACGGCTCGTATAGACACGTCGCGACGTCGTTTTCAGGAGTTATTGAACAGCCATTCAATTTTAGGCATGGCAATTGCTCTGTCATAACAAAGCCCGTCTCCCACGCGAGAACGCTGGCAATAACAAGAGCCTCCGCCTGAGGCCATCACCCGCTTTGAGTGAGGAGATACCGCGA
This sequence comes from Pseudomonas sp. H1_D05, assembly GCF_054682705.1. NCBI lineage: Bacteria > Pseudomonadati > Pseudomonadota > Gammaproteobacteria > Pseudomonadales > Pseudomonadaceae > Pseudomonas > Pseudomonas sp. H1_D05. The sequence goes on along the minus strand of NZ_CP162825.1, from coordinate 1,341,929 downwards.
TGACGTCGTTCAACTCCGGGGCCCAACCCCAGAACCGTGCGCCTCAATCCATCGGCTTTCTGCTGCTGGACAATTTCACGCTGATTTCTCTGGCGTCCGCAGTAGAACCCCTGCGCATGGCCAACCAATTGTCCGGTCGCGAGCTGTATCGCTGGAGTACCCTCACCGTCGATGGCGGCCAGGTGTGGGCCAGTGACGGTCTGCAAATCACGCCAGACGCCTCCATGCACAAAGCCCCGCCACTGGACACTGTGATTGTCTGCGGCGGCATCGGCATTCAACGCACTGTTACCCGTGAACACGTTTCCTGGCTGCAAAGCCAGGCGCGTCAGTCCAAGCGTCTCGGCGCGGTGTGCACCGGCAGTTGGGCTTTGGCCTGCGCCGGGTTGCTCGATGGTTTCGATTGCAGCGTGCACTGGGAATGTCTGGCGGCGATGCAGGAAGCTTTCCCGCGCGTGGCCATGAGCACCCGTTTGTTCACCCTCGACCGTAACCGTTTCACCAGCTCCGGCGGTACCGCGCCGCTGGACATGATGCTGCACCTGATCAGTCGCGATCACGGCCGTGAACTGTCCGCCGCGATCTCGGAGATGTTCGTCTACGAACGTATCCGCAACGAACAGGATCACCAGCGTGTGCCGCTCAAGCACATGCTCGGCACCAACCAGCCGAAGCTGCAGGAAATCGTCGCGCTGATGGAAGCCAACCTCGAAGAGCCGATCGACCTCGATGAACTGGCGGTGTACGTCGCCGTGTCGCGTCGACAGCTGGAGCGCCTGTTTCAGAAATACCTGCACTGCTCGCCGTCCCGTTACTACTTGAAGCTGCGCCTGATCCGCGCCCGGCAGTTGCTCAAGCAAACGCCGATGTCGATCATCGAAGTGGCGTCCGTGTGTGGTTTCGTCTCGACGCCGCACTTTTCCAAGTGCTATCGCGAATACTTCGGCATTCCGCCGCGTGACGAGCGCGTAGGGTCCAACACCACCCAGCAAGTGGCGATGCTGCCGCTGCCGCAGGCCATCGTGATGTCGCCGCTGTCGGGGCCGATGTCGGCGTTGAGTCAGGCGCGCAATGAATCGACGTTTGCCAGCGTAAGGCTCTGATGAGGATCGTTCCCACGCTCTGCGTGGGAACGCAGCCCGGGACGCTCTGCGTCCCAAAAGGCCGAACGCGGAGCGTCCGTTGAGGCATTCCCACGCATAGCGTGGGAACGATCATTGTGTCAGACGCAAACCCTGTGGGAGCGAGCCTGCTCGCGAATGGATTTATCAGGCGCTATGGCTTTGCTGATAGTCCGCCAATGCCGGCAACAACTGCTTGTCGATCGCCTGACGTACGCACGGCAGAATCGTCGCGCTGCTGGTGTACATCTCCTTGACCATCCTGCGCAGTTCATTTGCCCGAGCCTTATCCAAGCCACGCACCGCGCATTCGCAAGCCTGCTCGGCCGTTGAACCGCTCGGCACCTGGAAACCCAACGCCTTGAGCTGGCCCAGCAAATCTTCCTGATCGATCAAATCGGCATACATCATGACGCGCATCCTTCTTCGGTAACGGAGGTCGTGGCTCGATTCTGGTAGCCATGCGGGAGCACGGCAAGGGCGATTTGTCGCAGTGGCTGCGACGGCTATGAACAGGTCGTTTTCGGCTAACTCGCCGCTCAAGGGAGTGGGCACACTGAACTCAGCTTGCAACACGAAGGTTTGGTCACCCTCGCTTGGCAGCTCCTCAACAGTAGCTTGAGCCCCGATCCAGTCACGGCTGGTATCGGGGCTTTTTTTGTCTGTGATTCAGTTAGTGACGCGTTGTCTGGACTGACGCTTTCGCGAGCAAGCTCGCTCCCACAGGTGATCGCGTTCATTCATGGGAATGAGGTTGAATGTGGGAGCGAGCCTGCTCGCGAAGAACGATGACGCTGTCTACCGCTGCAACACCAGAATCCGCGACAACAACTCATCCCGGTCGATATAGCAGCCTTGGAAGTGCCGCGCCCCGGTGGCCGGGTCAAACGCATTGCGCGCATGCAGCGTGCGGCGATTATCGAAGCACCACAGCTCACCGGGATTGAGCCTTTGCATGAGCCGAAACCGTGGCTCACGGGTCATCGCAATAAACCGCCGATAAGCCCGATAAAGCACCGGCATCTGCTCTACCGAGGTATCGAACGCTCCGCGCAGAAAGTTTGCCATGCGGATTTCCGCCACGCGTCCCAAGGCGTCCAAAGCGATGATCGGCGCCAGGCAGCGATAGTCGCTATGACGATCCTTGTTGCGAAACTCCACCGGTATTTCACACAGCGCCTGAAACGATGCAGGGTCTTCACTGCGCAACGCATCGGCAATCGCAAAACCGTCGACAAAAATACTTTCGCCACCCTCGGCGTCATTCACCAGGCAATGCAGAAATTGCAGCCCCGGTTGCAGCTCGCGGGTCGGTAGATCGGTGTGCAACGGCAGGTTGAAAGCGGTGTAGGCATTGCTGTCGGCATCGGCTTTGGATTGCACGTTGAACAGCACACCGAAGTTGCTCTCGCGAATGAAGGAAATGCGTTGCGCGATGAGCTTCAGTGAACCGGCCTCGGTGGGCACGCCGCGTACTTGCGTCAGGCCGATGTCGCGTACGGCGAGCAGCCATTGCAGCAGGGCGGCGTTGTCGTTCATCAATGCCGCATATTCGAACACTGGCAACTGCAGATCGCTGCGCCACAGATAAGACTTAGGTTTGCCGGCCAAGCGTTCGGCGCGGGATTCATCGTCATAGGCATGAGCGCGCAGCCAGCCGGGATCGAAACGGCTGAGATGACCGTCCTGCCAGTCGATGCGCAGGCAGCCGTCGGTATCGATATGGGCGGCGGCAGGTTTGAGGTCTTCAGCGACATCGACAATCTCGAACACCTGCTCGCGGGTAACGTTGTAGACGCACTGCGGGCACGGGCAGTTATCCCGCAACCAGACGTGGTGAAACGGGCTGACGCGACCGTCAGCCCATTCAATGGCAACGCGATCCGCCAGGGTCTGCACGCCACCGAGCGCGCTGATCAACGGATAAGTACGGAAATCGGCAACAGCGGCAGCGGTGTTCATGGCGGCTCCTTGTGATCGATGGATTACCTGGCGGGTGGCAGTGCGATAACGCGGCCGATGTAAGCGGGAGCGGGCAAGTCTTGCTGATCGGCGACGATGCTTTGCAGGCGGCTCAGGGTGTCCGCGCTGAACGGCGCCGAACGCGGGCCGGCGAGATCGACGTGCAACAGCATCTGTTCGTTGCCGGCCAGTTCCTGCTCGTCACCGACCTTGTGCAGGCTGTGATAGAGGTGCAGGCGTTTGCTGTCGTGGGCGATGATTTGCGTGCGTACTTCGACTTCGCTGTCGAGCTTCACTTCGTGCAGATAGTTGAGGTGCAGTTCAAGGGTGAACAGTGAGTGGCCGCTGGCTTCGCGGTTGTTGCTGTCCATGCCGAGGCGATCCATCAGGGCGTCGGTGGCGTAGCTGAAAATCAGCAGGTAGAAGGCGTCGCGCAGGTGGCCGTTGTAGTCGACCCAGTCGGGGATGATTCGGGTTTGGTACGTGGTGAGCTGGGGCATGGTTTGGGTTCCGGCAGTTAGGTGGTCTTCAAGATCAAAAGCTACCCCCTCACCCCATCCCTCTCCCCCAAGGGGAGAGGGGGAAAGGGAGTAGATCGGGGGCCTTTCAAAACTTGAGTTCGGCTCGATAGATCAAGTCGGCGTAGCTCGGGAAAAACACCGCGGTCAGTCCCCTTTCCCAATGGAGGAGAGGAGAAAGGGGGCTGATCTTCAAGCTTTTCAAGTCTTGAATTCGGCTCGATGGTGCAAGTCGGCGTAACTTGCACACTCAACGCGGTCAGTCCCCTCTACCTCTGGGAGAGGGCTAGGGTGAGGGCAGCGGTCTGACGCGAACGCATTACTCGCTGAACGCCATCCCATGCTTTTCCTTTGTGGTCTTCACCGCCTCAAGCACCGCCAGCAAGCAATCATCACGATAGCGCTCCAGTGCCGAAATGCTGTGACGACCAAGCTGATCACTGGTGCCATCAACCACATCATCAATCAACTTGTCAGTCAGTTCCGGCGCCGGCAGATAGGTCCACGGCAACTGCAACGCCGGGCCGAATTGCGACATGAAGTGGCGCATGCCGGCATCACCCCCGGCCAAGGTATAAGTCAGGAACGTACCCATGAACGACCAGCGCAGGCCGGCGCCAAAGCGGATCGCATCATCGATCTCGCCAGTGGTCGCGACACCATCGTTGACCAGGTGCAGCGCCTCACGCCACAGCGCTTCGAGCAAGCGGTCGGCGATAAACCCCGGCACTTCTTTGCGCACGTGCAGCGGACGCATGCCGAGGGATTCGTAGACTTTCATCGCTGCCTGAACGGCCTCGGGCGCGGTGTTCTTGCCACCCACGACTTCGACCAACGGCAGCAGATAAACCGGGTTGAACGGGTGGCCGACCACGCAGCGTTCAGGGTGCGTTGAGCTCTCGTAGAACTCACTTGGCAGCAGGCCCGAGGTACTCGAACCGATCAACGCATTGGGCTTGGCCGCGGCGCTGATTTTGCTGTGCAGATCGAGTTTCAGTTCCAGGCGTTCCGGAGCGCTTTCCTGAATGAAATCGGCATCGCGCACGCACTCCTCGATGGTCGCGACGAAGCGCAGACGATCCTGCGAAGCGCCCGGTGCCAGACCGTTTTTTTCCAGCGCGCCCCAGGCGTTGGCCACGCGTTTGCGCAGTGCCGCTTCGGCACCGGGTGCCGGGTCCCAGGCGATCACATCCAGGCCATGGGCGAGGGCGCGGGATACCCAGCCGCTGCCGATGACACCGCTGCCCAGCGCGGCGAAGGTTTTGATTTCGGTGATAAAGCTCATGGTGATTTCCTGAATAGTTCGGCGATCAACTGTGGGAGCGAGCTTGCTCGCGAAGGGGGCGGTACATCCGCAGTATCTTCATCAGCAGATCCATCGCATTCGCGAGCAAGCTCGCTCCCACAGGGTTTTGAGGTGAGTTCGTTAGCCGCGCTGGGTCAGGCCCATTTTCTTGCGGCCCTCGGCCGGGGTCAGCACCCGGGCGCCGAGGCGGCTGAGGATTTCGGTGGCGCGTTCGACCAGTTGGCCGTTGGTCGCCAGCACGCCTTTGTCCAGCCACAGGTTGTCTTCCAGCCCCACCCGCACGTTGCCGCCGAGCAGCACTGCTTGCGCGGCCATTGGCATCTGCATGCGGCCAATGCCAAACCCGGCCCACACCGCATCGGCGGGCAGGTTGTCGACCATGGCTTTCATCGTGGTGGTATCCGCCGGCGCGCCCCACGGGATGCCCAGGCACAGCTGGAACAACGGGTTATCGAGCAGACCTTCCTTGATCATCTGCTTGGCGAACCACAGGTGACCGGTGTCGAAAATCTCCAGCTCGGCCTTCACGCCCAGCTCGGTAATGCGCTTGGCGCCGGCACGCAGTTGCGCCGGTGTGGAGACGTAAATGGTGTCGCCATCGCCGAAGTTCAGCGTGCCGCAATCGAGGGTGCAGATTTCCGGTAACAGCGCTTCAACGTGAGCCAGACGAGTCAACGGGCCGACCAGATCGGTATTCGGGCCAAACTCCATCGGGTTCTCGCCAGCGCCGATTTCCAGGTCGCCGCCCATGCCGGCGGTGAGGTTGACGATGATGTCGACGTCGGCCTCGCGGATGCGCTCCATCACTTCGCGGTACAGCGCCACGTCACGGCTGAACTTGCCGGTCTGCGGATCGCGCACATGGCAGTGCACAACCGTGGCGCCGGCCTTGGCCGCTTCCACCGCAGCAGCAGCAATTTGTTTCGGGGTGACCGGCACGTGCGGGCTCTTGGCGGTCGTGTCGCCAGCACCGGTGAGTGCGCAGGTGATGATGACGTCGTGGTTCATGGTGCGGTTTCCTTCAGGCGTGATGGGTCTGTCCGCAGCCCTTTTCGGGGCTGCGAGCTTCGTCCGGTTCCCTCTCCCCTTGGGAGAGGGCTAGGGTGAGGGGCTTTTAAATGAGAGGGTTATTTGCTGGTCAGTTGCAGGTTTTCAGCCGCCGGTTTGCCATCGAACGTGGTCACACCTTCCAGCCAGCGCTGCTTGTCTTCGGGGTGATCCTTGAGCCATTGCTTGGCCGATTCGAAAGCGTCCTTGTGGTCGAGCAGCGGCTGCATCATCCGGCTCTCGTCCTCGGCGGTGAACGTCAGGTTGGTCAGCAGGCGACCAATGTTCGGGCACTGCTCGGCGTATTTCGGCGCGGTCACTGTCCACACGGTGGCCATGCCTTCATTCGGGCCGAGGGCGTCGTCGCTGCCGGTCAGATAAGTCATCTTGACGTTGACGTTCATCGGGTGCGGCGCCCAGCCAAAGAAGACCACGGCCTCTTTGCGGCGCACAGCACGGTCGACGGCGGCGAGCATGCCGGCCTCGCTCGACTCGACCAACTGGAACTTGCCGAGGCCGAACTGGTTCTTGGCGATCATTGCCTTGATCTGCGTGTTGGCGCCCGAGCCCGGCTCGATGCCGTAGATCTTGCCGCCCAGTTCTTTTTCAAACTTGGCGATGTCGGCGAAGGTTTTCAGGCCCTTGTCGGCCAGATAGGTCGGTACGGCGAGGGTCGCGCGAGCGTCTTTCAGGCTTGGTGCTTCAAGAACTTTGACCTGATTGGCGTCGACAAACGGCGTGATGGTCTGGGTCATCAGCGGGTTCCAGTAACCGAGGAACAGGTCCAGGCGCTGATCGCGGATCCCGGCGAAGATGATTTGCTGGGACGCGCTGGTTTGTTTGGTGTTGTAGCCGAGGCCGTCGAGCAGGACCTGGGTCATGGCACTGGTGGCGATCACGTCGGTCCAGTTGACCACGCCCATGCGTACGTTCTGGCATGACGCAGGTTCGGCCGCCATGACGCTGGCGCTCAAGAAAGCGGTACCGCTGAGTGCAAGAACACAGCTGCTGATCAGTCGTTTCATGTCGGGTTCCTCGGCAGGTCGTTATTGTGAGTTCCGGCATCTGTCGTGCCGGTGATGCAAAGTTACGCAGCTATACGCCCATGAAAGCGCACTGCGGCGACTGGCATTTGCACTGTAGCGACCTGTGCGCTTGAACGCTGACGACAATCGGCGTATCAACGAGCCACGCTCCCCTCCCTCTCGTTACCCGCGAATCGAGTGCGCCCATGTCCCAGGATTTCTACTTTCTGCTGATGCCGGGGTTCTCCGCCATCGGCTTTATTTCGGCGATCGAACCGCTGCGCGTGGCCAACCGCTTTCGTGGCGAGTTGTACCGCTGGCACGTGCTCAGCGCCGACGGCGGGGCGGTGCTGGCGAGCAATGGCATGTCGGTCAACGCCGATGCGGCGCTGGAGCCGCTGAAGAAAGGCGCGACGCTGCTGGTGGTGGCCGGGTTTGAACCGCTGAAGTTCGCCACGCCAACCCTTGAACACTGGTTGCGGCGACTGGATAACGAAGGCGTGACCCTCGGTGCTATCGACACCGGCAGCTTTGTCCTCGCTGAAGCAGGTCTGCTCGACGGTCATCGCCTGACCCTGCACTGGGAAGCCATCGACGCATTCAAGGAATCTTATCCAACGCTCAGCGTCACCCAGGAACTGTTCGAGATCGACCGCCGGCGCATCACCTCGGCGGGCGGCACGGCGTCCATCGATTTAATGCTCGATCTGATCGCCCAGGCCCATGGCCCGCAACTGGCGATTCAGGTCAGCGAGCAGTTTGTGCTGGGGCGCATTCGTCCGCGCAAAGACCACCAGCGCATGGAAGTCGCCACGCGTTATGGCATCAATAACAAGAAGCTGGTTCAGGTGATCGGCGAGATGGAGCAGCACAGCGAACCGCCGCTGACTACTTTGCAATTGGCAGAATCGATCAAGGTCACGCGGCGGCAATTGGAGCGCTTGTTTCGGCTGCATCTGAACGATACACCGAGCAATTTCTATCTCAGGTTACGGCTGGAAAAAGCCCGGCAGTTATTGCGCCAAACCGACATGAGCGTGCTCGAAGTCAGCATCGCCTGCGGCTTCGAATCGCCGTCGTACTTCACCCGCAGCTACCGGGCACGCTTCGCCCGCTGCCCGCGTGAAGACCGCCGTACCGCCCAGGCCTGATCTTGAGACCAGCAAATAAACCTGTGGGAGCGAGCTTGCTCGCGAATGCGGTAGAGCATTCAAAAAAACTGTCGACTGACACTCCCTCTTCGCGAGCAAGCTCGCTCCCACATGGATTTACTGTGATTTCGGAAATCGGGTTACTTCTTCATTAACGCCGAACACGCCGCTTTATAAGCCTCATGCTGATACTTGTTCAACGTCCCCGGCAGCTCGAAATTATGCTTCTTCGCCTGCGCATTGATCGTCTGCGGCGACAACAACGTCACCTCGCAACCATCCAGCAACTGCAAAATCCCCTCAATCTTGAACGTCGTCGGGCCACCGGCAAACTCGCCCTTCTTGCTGCGCTTCTTGATCGCAATCCGGTCAACCGAATTCTCCCGCACAAACGACGCCACCTGCGCCGCAAACATCTTCACGTTCGCCGCCTCGTCATCGTCTTCGAGGGCAATCTTCTTGGTGGCGAGGGGAACGTGGCTCAGGTTCGAACCGTCGAGAGCGGCCACGGCGATGATCGCTTCGCTGCCTTTGATTTCGATGCCGCAGATGTTCATGGGGAATTCCTTGAAGTGAAGAGGGCAGCTTACAGCTCTAGCTGATTGGCGGTGATGCCGAACGCCGACGCAATTTTCTCACGCGTAACCTTGCGAGGCTTGGCGACTGTTTCCTGCTGGGCAAACGCCGGTTGCGAAATACCCATGCGTTTGGCGACTTCTTCTTGAGTCAGGTTGAGGTGTTCGCGCCAGGCACGGATCGGTGTTGCCCCATCGACCATCCGACTGACGACCTCATGGGGAATCAGGTCGGGCTGCATTTTCTGCGCAACGTACTGCGCGTAAGGGATGACGACGAAGGCGGGGTTGCCCTCGGCGTCGTTGATGATTTGGATATCTGTGGGTAACTTCATATTAGGAGAAATATAAGTCTTTTATAAGATTTCAGAATCTTTGCTTATATTTTTCCCAAAGCCAATCAACAAGTTTGACCGCATGTTGCGAGAAGTCAGGATCACTCCTGCCCAATAGACTCCAAAAACTCCGACCGTTCATCACTCATCCGCGCCACGCAATCGTTCTGCGCAATCTTGAACGCCTTGCTGCCTTCGGTCGCCGGAAACGCTTCCACCGCACAATCCGCGTCCCGCGTCTTCAACCACTGCTGCTGAGCCGTCTTGATCTTGGCGGTAATGTCCGCCAATTGCGTCGGGTTCTTGCCATACGCCGTCTGCATGCGTTCGTTGAGGCTGGCGTAGTTGTCCTTGAGCAGGTCTTCGGCGGTGGTGCGGCTATAGGTCGAGCATTCCAGGGTCTGGACGTCGTTTTCGACGGCGTCGCACGGGTTGTTGTCGGACTCTTCAGCGGCGTGCACGCCGGTCGCAAGCAAAGCCAAAGCCAGGAAGATCGATTTCATTGTTGTCGCCGCTCTAATCCAGTGGTGTTTCCAAGATGGGCCAGATTCTGGCTCAAGCTGGCGGGCTTGAACAGGTAGCTGATCGGAGCGTCTGGCGACCCTTTGTCGCGGATTGACGCTTTCGGCAATTCCCCTGTCGTTTTTGCACCCGGTCGCCCCGGCACCGAGGCATATGCTGGCCCCAAAGCGCCGGCAGACGATTCGGCGCATGAATCGCCAATAAGGGGACGCCTGATGAGCCCAGCCGAATTACACGCCGACAGCATCGTTATCGACGGTCTGATCATTGCCAAATGGAACCGCGAGCTGTTCGAAGACATGCGCAAGGGCGGTCTGACGGCAGCCAACTGCACTGTGTCGGTGTGGGAAGGCTTTCAGGCGACCGTGAACAATATTGCCGCCAGCCAGAAGCTGATCCGCGAAAACGGCGACCTGGTGATGCCGGTGCGCACCACCGCCGACATCCGTCGCGCCAAGGAGCAAGGCAAGACCGGCATCCTCTTCGGCTTCCAGAATGCTCACGCGTTTGAAGACCAGATCGGCTATGTCGAAGTGTTCAAGCAGCTCGGCGTCGGCATCGTGCAGATGTGCTACAACACCCAGAACCTGGTCGGCACCGGTTGCTATGAGCGTGACGGCGGCCTGTCGGGTTTCGGTCGCGAGATCGTCGCCGAGATGAACCGCGTCGGCGTCATGTGCGACCTGTCCCACGTCGGCTCGAAGACTTCCGAAGAAGTCATCCTCGAATCGAAAAAACCGGTCTGCTATTCCCACTGCCTGCCGTCGGGTCTCAAAGAGCACCCGCGCAACAAGTCCGATGCAGAATTGAAGTTCATCGCCGACCACGGCGGCTTCGTCGGCGTAACCATGTTCGCGCCGTTCCTCGCCAAGGGCATCGATTCGACCATCGACGACTACGCCGAAGCGATCGAATACACCATGAACATCGTCGGCGAAGACGCCATCGGCATCGGCACCGACTTCACCCGGGGTCACGGCCAGGACTTCTTCGAATACCTGACCCACGACAAGGGCTACGCCCGCCGTCTGACCAGCTTCGGCAAGATCATCAACCCGCTGGGCATCCGCACCGTCGGCGAGTTCCCGAACCTGACCGAAACCCTGCTCAAGCGCGGCCATTCCGAGCGCGTCGTGCGCAAGATCATGGGCGAAAACTGGGTCAACGTCCTGAAAGACGTCTGGGGCGAGTAACGCTGACTCAAGACCGCCGCCGATCTGCCCCCTCTCCTGTGGGAGAGGGCTGGGGTGAGGGCAGCGGTCACCACTGAATCCACTATTTTTCTGGAGTTAAGTTTCCATGGCCAAGATCGCCCCGCAATTGCCAATCGAAGTCGACAGCGAAACCGGTGTCTGGACCTCCGACGCCCTGCCGATGCTCTACGTACCGCGTCACTTCTTCGTCAATAACCACATGGGCATCGAAGAAGTTTTGGGCGCCGACGCCTACGCCGAAATCCTCTATAAGGCCGGCTACAAATCCGCCTGGCACTGGTGCGAGAAAGAAGCTGAATGCCACGGCCTGGAAGGCGTCGCGGTGTTCGAGCACTACATGAAGCGCTTGTCGCAACGCGGCTGGGGTCTGTTCAAGATTCAGGATATCGACCTCGACAAAGGCACTGCCAGCGTCAAGCTCGAACACTCGGCGTTCGTCTACGTGTACGGCAAGGTCGGGCGCAAAGTCGATTACATGTTCACCGGTTGGTTTGCCGGGGCCATGGATCAGATTCTTGAGGCTCGCGGCAGCAAGATTCGCACCGTCGCCGAGCAAGTCTACGGTGGCTCCGAAGAAGGCCACGACGACGGCCTGTTCACCGTCAAGCCGTTGTAAGTCGAGGAACCCGCCATGGCTTTCGAAGCAATGTTCCAGCCGATCCAGATCGGCAAACTGACCATCCGCAACCGCGTGCTCAGCACCGCGCACGCTGAGGTCTACGCAACGGACGGCGGCATGACCACCGACCGCTACGTCAAATACTATGAAGAGAAAGCCAAGGGCGGCATCGGCCTGGCGATCTGTGGCGGCTCCTCCGTGGTCGCCATCGACAGCCCGCAGGAATGGTGGAGCTCGGTCAACCTGTCGACCGACCGGATCATCCCGCACTTCCAGAATCTGGCCGACGCCATGCACAAGCATGGCGCCAAGATCATGATTCAGATTACCCACATGGGCCGCCGCTCGCGCTGGGACGGCTTCAACTGGCCGACGCTGATGTCGCCGTCGGGCATCCGTGAACCGGTGCACCGCGCCACCTGCAAAACCATCGAACCAGAAGAAATCTGGCGGGTGATCGGCAACTACGCCCAGGCTGCGCGCCGGGCCAAGGCCGGTGGTCTCGACGGCGTTGAACTGTCGGCGGTGCACCAGCACATGATCGACCAGTTCTGGAGCCCGCGCGTCAACAAGCGTACCGATGAATGGGGCGGCACCTTCGAAGGCCGGATGAAGTTCGGTCTGGAAGTGTTGAAAGCCGTGCGCGCCGAGGTTGGTGATGACTTTTGCGTGGGCATGCGTCTGTGCGGTGACGAGTTCCACCCGGACGGTTTGTCCCACGAGGACATGAAGCAGATCGCCAAGTATTACGACGACACCGGCATGCTCGATTTCATCGGCGTCGTCGGCTCGGGTTGTGACACCCACAACACCCTGGCCAACGTGATTCCGAACATGAGTTATCCACCGGAGCCGTTCCTGCATCTGGCCGCTGGGATCAAGGAAGTGGTCAAGGTGCCGGTGCTGCACGCACAGAACATCAAGGACCCGAACCAGGCCACACGGATTCTTGAGGGCGGTTACGTCGACATGGTCGGCATGACCCGTGCGCACATCGCTGATCCGCACCTGATCGCCAAGATCAAGATGGGCCAGATCGATCAGATCAAACAGTGCGTCGGCGCCAACTACTGCATCGACCGCCAGTATCAAGGCCTCGACGTGCTGTGCATCCAGAATGCCGCGACGTCCCGCGAATACATGGGCGTGCCGCACATCATCGAGAAATCCACCGGGCCGAAGCGCAAAGTGGTGATCGTCGGTGCCGGCCCTGCCGGGATGGAAGCGGCACGTGTTGCTGCCGAGCGAGGCCACGACGTGACCCTGTTCGAGAAGAAGGAATTCATCGGCGGGCAGATCACTACCGCATCGAAAGCGCCGCAGCGTGACCAGATCGCCGGTATTACCCGCTGGTTCCAGCTGGAACTGGCGCGGCTGAAAGTCGATCTGCGTCTGGGCACGGCGGCTGATGCCGAGACCATCATGGACTTGCGTCCGGACGTGGTGGTGCTGGCGGTCGGCGGGCATCCGTACCTGGAACAGAACGAACACTGGGGCGCCGCCGAAGGCTTGGTGGTCAGCAGTTGGGACGTGCTCGACGGCAAGGTTGCGCCGGGCAAGAACGTGCTGGTCTACGACACCATTTGCGAGTTCACCGGGATGTCGGTTGCTGACTTCCTCGCCGACAAAGGCAGCCAGGTCGAGATCGTCACCGACGACATCAAACCGGGCGTGGCCATCGGCGGTACGTCGTTCCCGACCTACTACCGCAGCATGTACCCGAAAGAAGTGATCATGACCGGCGACATGATGCTGGAGAAGGTCTACCGCGAAGGCGACAAACTGGTCGCGGTGCTGGAAAACGAATACACCGGCGCCAAAGAGGAGCGGGTGGTCGATCAGGTGGTGGTGGAGAACGGCGTGCGTCCGGATGAAGAAATCTACTACGCGCTCAAAGAGGGTTCGCGCAACAAGGGCCAGATCGACGTTGAAGCGTTGTTCGCGATCCAGCCGCAACCTTCGCTGAGCGAGGCGGGCGAAGGCTACTTGCTGTTCCGCATCGGCGACTGCGTGGCGCAGCGCAACACCCACGCCGCGATCTATGACGCGCTCAGACTGTGTAAAGACTTCTAAAGGCTTGCACACAACCCTGTGGGAGCGAGCTTGCTCGCGAAAGCGGTGGATCAGTCGACATCGATGTTGAATGTCAGTCCGCCTTCGCGAGCAAGCTCGCTCCCACAGTGACCGAGTAAGGCAACTCGACCTGCAAGACCCTGCGGTCTTTGGGAGCTTCACCTATGTTGAACACCCTTCTTCCAATCCTGTTGTTCGCCGCCCTGGGCCTTGGTGTCCTTGGTGCGTTGCGACGGGTAGCGATGTGGCGTCGGGGCCGGGCCTCGAAGGTCGATCTGATCGGCGGCCTGTTCGCCATGCCCAAGCGCTACATGGTCGACTTGCACCATGTCGTGGCGCGGGACAAATACATCGCCAACACCCACGTGGCCACGGCCGGCGGTGCGGTGGCGTCGATTGTGCTGGCGCTGCTGGTGCATGGTTTTGGCCTGCACAATCGCATCCTCGGTTATGCCTTGCTGCTGATGACGGCGGTGATGTTCGTCGGTGCGATCTTCGTTTATCTGCGTCGGCGCAACCCGCCGGCGCGGCTGTCGAAAGGCCCGTGGATGCGCCTGCCGAAAAGCCTGCTGGCGTTCTCGGCGTCGTTCTTTCTGCTGACCTTGCCAGTGGCCGGAATTCTTCCGGTGAACTTTGGCGGCTGGATACTCGCGGTCATCCTCGGGATCGGCGTGTTGTGGGGCGTGTCGGAACTGTTCTTCGGCATGACCTGGGGCGGGCCGATGAAACACGCCTTTGCCGGTGCCTTGCACTTGGCCTGGCACCGTCGCGCCGAACGTTTTGGCGGCGGCCGTTCCACGGGTTTGAAGCCGTTGGATCTCAATGATCCGTCAGCGCCGTTGGGTGTTGAGAGACCCAAGGATTTCACCTGGAACCAGTTGCTCGGCTTTGACGCCTGCGTGCAGTGCGGCAAGTGCGAAGCGGCGTGCCCGGCCTTCGCCGCCGGCCAGCCGTTGAACCCGAAAAAACTGATTCAGGACATGGTCGTCGGCCTCGCTGGCGGCACCGATGCCAAGTTCGCCGGCAGTCCGTATCCCGGCAAACCAATTGGCGAGCACAGCGGCGATCCCCATCAACCCATCGTCAACGGTCTGGTCGACGCCGAAACCCTGTGGTCGTGCACCACCTGCCGTGCCTGCGTCGAGGAGTGCCCGATGATGATCGAGCACGTCGATGCCATCGTCGACATGCGTCGCCATTTGACCCTGGAAAAAGGCGCAACCCCGAACAAGGGCGCAGAAGTCCTCGAAAACCTCATTGCCACCGACAACCCCGGCGGTTTTGCCCCGGGCGGACGGATGAACTGGGCAGCGGACTTGAACCTCAATCTGCTCAGCGAGAAGAAATCCACTGACGTGCTGTTCTGGGTCGGCGACGGTGCCTTCGACATGCGCAACCAGCGCACTTTGCGCGCGTTCGTCAAAGTACTGAAAGCGGCAAAAATCGACTTCGCCGTATTGGGGCTGGAAGAACGTGACAGCGGTGACGTGGCCCGTCGTCTGGGCGATGAAGCGACCTTCCAGTTGCTCGCCAAACGCAATATCCAGACCTTGGCCAAATACAGCTTCAACCGCATCGTCACCTGCGATCCGCACAGTTTCCATGTGCTGAAAAACGAATATGGCGCCTTCGACGGCAACTACCTGGTGCAGCACCACAGTACCTACATGGCGGAAATCATTCAGGCCGGTGCGCTGAACCTCGGTCAGCACAAAGGCAACAGCGTGACCTATCACGACCCGTGCTACCTCGGTCGTTACAACGGCGAGTACGAAGCGCCGCGCGAAGTGCTGCGTGCCCTCGGCATCGAGGTCAAAGAGATGCAACGTTCCGGCTTCCGCTCGCGTTGCTGCGGCGGCGGTGGCGGGGCGCCGATCACCGACATTCCGGGTAAGCAACGGATTCCTGATATGCGCATGGAAGACATCCGCGAGACCGGCGCCGAACTGGTGGCCGTGGGTTGTCCACAGTGCACGGCGATGCTCGAAGGCGTGGTCGAACCGCGTCCGCTGATCAAGGACATCGCCGAACTGGTGGCCGACGCGTTGCTCGAAGACGCCGCGCCGAACAAGCCTGCCACCCCGGCCAAACGTGAACCTGCGGAGGCCCATTGATGAGCGACATTATCCGCCGCGACCCACGCGCCGAATGGATTGCGCGTAACCGCCTGCATCCGCTGCACGCGGCGATGCAACCGGCGCAACACAGCTGGATGGGGCCCAACGGCATCATCCGCAAGAACCTGCACGGTATTGGTTTTATCGGCCCCAACGGCATCAAGCGGATCGATCGCAGCGGCGCGCAACAGGGCGGGGCGGTCAAACGTTCGGCCACGGTTGAAGTGCAATTGCCGCTGCATCAGGTGCCGGCCCCGGCGTTCTATATCAGTGTGGTGCCGGAAATGGTCGGCGGCCGCCTGAGCAGCCACGATCGCGACTTGCTCGGCCTCGCTCATCAGCTCGCCGGCAATGACGGCGCGGTGCTGGCGGTGGTCTTTGGCGAGCACAAGGAAAACGCCTTCGCCACAGCAGGCGTCGATCGTTTGCTGGTGCTCGAAGGCGAAGCCTTTAGTGGTTATGCACCGGAGCAACGCGTGCAAGGTTTGCGCGCTGTGGATAACCAGTTCAACCCGCGTCACTGGCTGCTCCCAGACAGTCGCAGCGGTGGCGGCGAACTCGGCCGGCGTTTTGCCGCTGCACTGGGCGAGCGCCCGGCCACGCGAGTCTGGCAGGTCAAGGATCAGGAATGCATCGGCCGTGCCGGTGCGGGTCTGCAAGACCTCGCCCGTCCGTTCGCACGGTTGATTCTGGCCGCCGCTGAATGCGCCGAACCGGTCAGCGAAACCCGTCATGAAGCCTTGTCGGTGGAGTTATCCACAACAGTAGCGCGCAGCCTGTCGCGGATTGAAGATCTCGGCGCCGTGGCGGTCGACCCGGCAGCAATTCCTATGGCCGAAGCGGAGTTCATTTTCTCCGGCGGCAACGGGGTCAAGGACTGGGCGCTGTTCCACGAAACGGCGGCGGCACTCGGCGCTACCGAAGGCGCGTCGCGGGTGGCGGTGGACGATGGCTTCATGGCCCGTGATCGCCAGGTCGGCGCGTCCGGCACCTGGGTTACCGCGCGGGTCTATGTGGCTGTGGGCATCTCTGGCGCGATCCAGCATCTGCAAGGCATTGGTGCCTGCGACAAGGTGGTGGCGATCAACCTCGATCCGGGTTGCGACATGATCAAGCGTGCCGACCTCTCCGTGATCGGCGAGAGCGCAGAGATTCTTCAGGCGTTGATCGAGGCGGTGGCGGCTTACCGCAACGAAGCCAAGCGCGATGCGGCTTAAGGAAACGCTATGAACACGAAAGTAATCAGTCTGGTTTCAATCGGCGCTCACCCTACTTCCGGGCGGCCACGCCGCGCTGATCAGGACGCGCGCGCCGTGGAACTGGGTTTGCAACTGGCTGGGGATAACTTGCAAGTGCTGCATGCCGGCGACGTTGCGGAGCCGGCGTTGCGCGCTTATCTGGGCATGGGTCTTGAGCAGATGCATGTGCTGGAGCAACCGGCTGGTGCCGATGCGCTGCCGGCGCTGACCGCGTATCTGCGTGATGCCGGTGCGCAGGTGGTGCTGACCGGCAGCCAGGCAGAGACCGGTGAAGGTTCGGGGATGTTGCCGTTCTTGCTGGCGGAAGGTCTGGGCTGGCCGCTGGTGGTGGGACTGGCGCAGGTCGAGTCGATCAATGACGGTTCAGCACTGGTGCTGCAAGCGTTGCCGCGCGGGCAACGGCGCCGGTTGAAAGTGAAACTGCCGTTTCTGGCGACTGTGGATAACGCCGCGCCGAAACCTCGGCAGAGTGCTTATGGACCGGCGCGACGTGGGGTTTTGCAGGCTGAAGACGTTGAGGTGGTGGACGATGAGTTGCTCGCGGTCGGCACTTTGCAAGCGGCCAAGCCACGGCCGAAACGCTTGAAGGTGATCAAGGCCAAGAGTGGGGCGGACCGGATGAAAGCCGCGACGGCCAAGGCCAGTGGGGGCGGGGGGCAAGTGCTCAAGGGTGTTACCCCTCAGGCCGGTGCTGAAGCGATCCTCAAGTTGCTGATTGAAGAAGGCGTTGTCCGCTGAAAAGCCCCTCACCCTAGCCCTCTCCCAGAGGGAGAGGGGACCTACCGAGTGGTATTGGCTAATTACATCGACCTGCGACTGCGCGGTGACCTTGGCTTGGCCAAGCCTGAGATCGCAATGTTCGTTCAGGTCGATGGAGTTCAAATAGGCGATTCGGTCGGCTCCCTCCCCCTCCGGGAGAGGGTTGGGCGGGCGGCGTTCCGATGAGGGTAGGCGGTTTACCCACAATCCCTGTTGGCGGATCTGTGGATAACGTGTTCGCCCATCCCTGCACCCCGTGCCAATCAAGCCCTACAGCCCTCCGATCAAAAAACAACCAGCCTAAGTCACGGATTTTCAGGGCTTTTTCGCCAGAATAACTCAGCAAGTTGCCCCCAATCTCTGTTGGCGCTTCTGTGGATAAGATGTTCGCTATCCGCTGCGACCCATACAAAACGTGGCCTGGGAAGGATTGATCGAAAAATAATCAAATCATCTCTTTCTACGCAAAACTCCCACGTAAACCCCGATTTCACACAGTCAGGAACACTTTTCCACAGCACAGGCAAAGTTACCCCCGATCTCTGTTGGTGCTTCTGTGGATAACGTGTTTGCCATCCTCTGAAAGCCATGAAAGGCGTGGCTTTCAAGCTTATGATCAAAAAACAACCAATGCGTCTCGCAAACCGTCCTTCTGGATAAGTCACGATTTTTCTTCATAAATCAGCGGTTTATTTTTCCAGTCATCCACAGTTACCCCCATTTGCTGTGGGTGGCTATGTGGATAACTTGTTTGCCAAACCTTGCAAGCCCCGTCCGGCATAGTCCAAACGGCAATTGATCACATTTCATACAGTTCTAAGACGTTGCCTTGACTTCGATTCCTGCGCTGTCTTCACTGCAATGGCACAAGGACAGCCGTCACTTATCCACATCAGGTTCTGGGAGAACGCATGATGGATAGTCAGCCGCACCGCCCCCCGCCCTCGCCACGCAAGCGCACGCTACGGCGCGCCGCCAATCAGCACGCTCGCCTGTAGCGCGCCCCACCCGCCAGACCGCTGTGCTGTCGCCGGACTTGATCCGGTGGCCAGGTGCCCGTTCGCCCATCGATTGCAGGCAACCGCAGAGTTGCCCCCATCTGCCTGATTAGAGGAACCACCTCATGACACGGATCGCAACGCCCATCAGCGAGATCAAGGAACACTACGATGTGATTGTCATTGGTTCAGGCTACGGCGGCGGCATCGCTGCCTCGCGCCTGTCCCGTGCCGGCAAACGTGTGTGCCTGCTCGAACGCGGTCGGGAAATCCAGCCCGGCGAATACCCCAACACCATGATCGCCGCCACCGAGGAACTGCAGGTGCATGACCCGGATGGCCATATCGGCTCGCGCACCGGGCTGTTCGATTTACATGTGAATGCCCAGCAGAACGTCGTGGTCGGTTGCGGCCTCGGCGGCACGTCGCTGATCAATGCCAACGTGGCCCTCGAACCGGAGCCGGGCGTATTCGATGATCCGCGCTGGCCGCAAGCGGTGCGTGAACACCGCGATACGCTGCTCAAGGACGGTTATGCCCGCGCCCGGGAAATGCTCAAACCCAATCCTTACCCGAACACTGCGCCGAACCTGCCCAAACTCGACGCCAACAAGAAATCCGCGGATTACCTCAAGCAAGGCGCGCACTTCTACAAGCCGCCGATCAACGTGACCTTCGACAAGCTGCCGAACAACCTCAACCATGTCGGCGTCGAGCAACTGCCGTGCAACCAGTGCGGCGACTGCGTTTCGGGCTGTAACAACAAGGCCAAGAACACCACGCTGATGAACTATCTGCCGGACGCCTGGAATCACGGCGCGGAGATTTTCTGTCAGGCCGAAGTGCGGCACCTGGAGCGTGATGGTGAAGGCTGGATCGTGCACTTCCAGTACCTCGACAGCGGGCGGGAGATGTTCAGCGCGCCGACGTTGTTCGTGAAGGCCGACATCGTCGTGGTCTCCGCCGGCACCCTCGGCTCCACGGAAATTCTTCTGCGCACGCGCGACAAAGGCGTGGTGATGTCCGCCCAGCTCGGCGAGAACATGAGCGGCAACGGCGACATCCTCGGCTTCGGCCACAACTGCGAGCAGACCATCAACGGCATCGGTTTCGGTGCGCACCCGGCCAAGGAACTGCACCCGGTCGGCCCGTGCATCACCTCGGTGATCGACATGCGCACCGAGGGCGATTGGCGCAGCCGCATGGTCATCGAGGAGGGCTCGATCCCCGGCGCGCTCGGCCGGCCGATGGTGCCGGCCATGGCCGGGTTTGCCGAGATGATTGGCGTGGCCACGGATGACAGCTTCAGCGGCAAGGTGAAATACAAGGAGCGTGAAGCGGAAAGCTTTCTGCGCGGCCCGTATTACGGCGCACTGCACAACATGCAGACTTACCTGATCATGAGCCACGACAGCGGCCAGGGACGGATGGTCCTCGACAACAAGGATCAACTGCGTATCGACTGGCCGGGCGTTGGCGAGCAGGAGAACTTCAAGCTCGGCAACGAGCGTTTGCAGCAGAGCACCAAGGCACTGGGTGGCGTGTGGGTGGAGAATCCGATCTGGACCAAACTGCTCAAGCACAGCATCGTCTCGGTGCACCCGTTGGGCGGTTGCGTAATGGGCGAAGACGCGGCGCAAGGCGTGGTCAATCACAAGGGGCAGGTGTTCAGCGGTGCCAGCGGCACGGATGTTTACGCTAATTTGTACGTGACTGACGGCGCGGTGATTCCGACGTCGCTGGCGGTCAATCCGCTGCTGACCATCTCCGCGGTGAGTGAGCGCAACATGGGCTTGCTCGCCGCCGACCGTGGCTGGCAGATCGACTACACGCTGCCTTCGGCGCCGCGCAAACAGGTGGCGCCGCCAACCCTCGGCGTGCAGTTCACCGAAACCATGAAAGGCTATTTCTCTCGCGCCTTCACCGCGGCGCAAAGCACTGATCTGAAAGTCTACGAAGCGGCGGCCAAACGCGGTGAGGCGGACAATTCGCCGATCGACTTCACCCTGACCATCACCGCCAACGACCTCAACCGCATGATCAAGGAGCCCGAGCACGCGGCAACCATTGTCGGCACGGTGAATGCTCCGGCACTGTCGCCACAACCGCTGACCGCCAGCAATGGCGTGTTCAACCTGTTCGAGCAATTCGAGCAACAGGTCGATACGCGCCACATGAAGTACGACATGAAACTGACCGCCGAGGACGGCAGCGACTATTTCTTCAGCGCCTTCAAAACCGTGCCGGAAGACAACGGCGTGCTGAATATCTGGCACGACACCAGCACGCTGTACGTGACGCTGTATCGCGGGCCGGACAAGACCGGCGAAGTGATCGGTTCCGGGGTGATGCACATCCATCCGACCGATTTCGCCAAGCAGATGACCACCATGAAAGTCCTCAACGCGCGTAACGAACGTGAGCGCATTGAAGGCCTGGCGCGGTTCGGCAAGTTCTTCGCCGGGATCCTCTGGGAAAGTTACGGCGGGGTGTTTGCCGGGGATATTTACTTCAACCCGGATGCACCGCCACGCCTGAAACGACCGCTGGATGCGCCGACGCCAGCGGTGCATTTCTTCCCCACCGAGGACGGTGTCGAGTTGCGCCTGACCCGGTATCAGGCCGGGAGCAAAGGCCCGGTGATGCTGGTGCATGGTTTGGGCGTCGGCTCGAATATCTTTTCCACCGACACCATCCAGACCAACCTGCTGGAATATCTGTGCAAACACGATTACGACGTGTGGTTGCTTGATTTCCGCGTGAGCATTTTGCTGCCGGCGAGCAAGAAGGAATGGAACGGCGACCAGATTGCCCAATACGATTTCAAGGCTGCCATCGCGCAGATTCAGCAGCAGACCCAGGCCAAGGACGTGCAGTGCGTGGTGCATTGCTACGGCGCAACGACCTTCTTCATGTCGTTGCTCGCCGGTTTGCAGGGTGTGCGTTCGGTGGTCTGCTCGCAGATTGCCGCTGACACCGTAGTTGCCACTGCCACAGGGCTGAAGGCCGGATTGCACCTGCCGGGGATGCTCGATGCGATCGGCATCAAGTCGATGACCGCTTACGCCGACAGCAAGGAAAACTGGTTCAACAAACTCTACGACAAGGCCCTCAACGGCTATGCGCGGATCGAGGCGCAGGGTTATTGCACCAACCCGGTGTGCCACCGCATCACCTTCATGTACGCGTCGCTGTATCGCCACGACACCCTCAACGAAACCCTGCACGACAACCTGCACGAGTTGTTCGGCGAGTCGAATATCGAGACCTTCGAGCACCTGGCGCTGATCGTGCGCAAAGGGCACCTGGTGGATTTCAAAGGCAACGATGTGTACATGCCGCACTTTGATCGCCTGACCATGCCGATCTGCTTCATCAGCGGTGCCGACAACCAGTGTTACCTGCCGGAAAGCACCCTCAAGACCTATCAGCGTTTGTGCGAAATGCATGGGCCGGAGCGCTATAGCCGGCAAGTGGTGCCGGGCTATGGCCACATCGACTGCATGTTCGGCAAGAACGCGGTGGTCGATGTCTATCCGATCATCCTTGAACACCTTGAGAAAACAGCCCTCGGTTGACTATTGACCGAGTCGAATGCTTCGCGAGCAAGCTCGCTCCCACAGGGGCACGCATTCCAATGTGGGAGCGAGCTTGCTCGCGAAAGCGGTAGGTCAGGCGCTACACCTCTTGGGTCTGCACAAGGAAATGGATGACATGGACAGCTACATCCGCTGGTTTCAACGCTTCATCTGGATCGGCATTGCGATAAACATGGTGTTCGCCCTCCCTGCGCTGTTCGCGCCGGGGTTGCTGACATCGGTGGTCGGGCTGCCGCCGCAACTCTCTGACCCATGGCTGGAGAACGCCGGGATGCTGCTGGTCGGCATCAGCGTGTTTTACATGCCGTCGGGTTTCAACGCGCCGCGTTACGTGGTGCATTCCTGGTTGTGTGTGCTGACGCGATTGATCGCGGTGATTTTCTGGATTTACCTGATCAACACCAGCTCTCAAGGCTCGGTATTCGTGCCGATGTTGATGGGCGATCTGAGCTTCTTTCTGATCCTCGGCATTCTGCTCTACCTCGGCACCGCGCCGGAGAATCGCCCTTGGGCATTGCTTTGCGATGGCTGGCGCGAGTGGCGCGCGGCGTGGCAGCGGCAATGGCAGAGTCACGCCTTCAAGGTAGGCACGCTGTTTGTCGTCGCGGTGCTCGGTTTCATCGGTTACGAGACTTGGTATCAGATGCTGCGAGTGGTGCCGGAGCAGGAATACGCCTCCGACGAAGACCACTACAAGTACGCTGCCATCGGCCTCGGCATCGAAGCGCGCATCCCGTATTACCTGTTCGCCGTGCTGCCGCAGATGTGCCCGGAGAAAATGCCCAAACCCGGTGGCTGGGAGGTTTTCGGCTTCCTCTTTGAAAACGGCAAGGACCTGCCGATCGGCATGGCCAAGCGGCAGATCGGTTACCCGACGGTAGAGCCGAACTGCGCGCTGTGCCACACCGGCTCCTACCGCGCCAATGCCAGCGACGTCGCCGTCAATGTGCCCAGCGCGCCGGCCAACACCCTGCAACTGCAAGCCTTCCAGTGGTTCGCTTACGATTGCGCCAGCGATC
This sequence comes from Pseudomonas sp. H1_D05, assembly GCF_054682705.1. Classification (NCBI taxonomy): domain Bacteria; kingdom Pseudomonadati; phylum Pseudomonadota; class Gammaproteobacteria; order Pseudomonadales; family Pseudomonadaceae; genus Pseudomonas; species Pseudomonas sp. H1_D05. The sequence goes on along the minus strand of NZ_CP162825.1, from coordinate 1,318,710 downwards.
CGAAATTCACCACCGACGCGGTGATGGCGGCGATCAACAGCAAGTTTCAGTTGGGCTTCTTCGAGAAGCTCTACAACCGCTACCTGATCATGCCGATGGCCAAAAGCGCATTGCTCAAGCAGAAACAGGCCTACGCCTGGCAGAAGCTGCGTCCGCAACAAGGCCCGGGGCGCACCGACACCTTCAACCCGACGAAAATGGTGGTGTTTGGCTTCCCGGATGACTCGACGATCGGCACCGTCGACCTGCCGCAAGTGTGGAATCAGAAACCACGCGAATCGATGTACCTGCACTGGGACGGCAATAACAACAAGATCCACGAACGCAACTACGCCGCCGCGATGGCCGTAGGCGCAACGCCAGAATCGGTGTTGCCGCCGAGCTTCAACCGCGTGACCAACTGGCTGCTCGGGCACAAGGCGCCGGCGTGGCCGTGGGCGCTGGATCAGGCCAAGGTCGCCCAGGGCAAACCGATCTGGGAGGCCAACTGCGCGGCTTGTCATGACTTCGGGCGCGCCGATACCGGGCAGGTCACGACCAACATCGATCAGCTCGGCACTGATCCGCACCGGCTCGACTCGTTCACCACGGGGCTGGTCGCCGCGTTCCACACCTTCAAAAAACCGCCGTTCGATTTCGGCGCCTACCGCAAGACCCAGAGCTACAGCAATACGCCCACCGACGGCGTCTGGTTGCGCGCACCGTACCTGCACAACGGCTCGGTGCCGACCCTGTGGGACTTGCTGCAACCGCCGGAAAAACGTCCGCAGGTGTTCATCACCGGCTCGGATATTTACGACCCGGTCAACGTCGGTTTCGTCACCAGCGGCGCTCAGGCCAAAGCCTCGGCGGACTTCAAATACGACACGCGGCTGGAGGGCAACCACAACAGCGGTCACCTGTACGGCACGACGCTGTCGGACGACGACAAGCGTGCCTTGATCGAATTCATGAAAACCCTGTGAACCTTACGGAAAGAGGATTACGCCATGTCACTGGTCAGTCATTGGGAACACGAGTACGACAAGGTCAAAGTGCGCATTCACGGCTTGTTCACGCGCATGGAAATGGCCTGGATGAAACTCATCAGCGAGCTGGAGCCGCAGGAGTTTCAGGCGATCATCAAGCTGCTGCAACGCGGACATGATCAGGCGCAGTACGTGCTGAAGAACGGCGAGTTGCCGGACGACGAACCGAGCGTACCCTGGGAGCTGTCCCACGGTCTGTCGATCCTGCGCATCGGCAACGCCGCACCGTTGCCGCAGTCCACCGATCAACTGGCGACCCGGGTGCTCAAGGACGGCAGCCTGCTCGGCTGTCGCAAGTGGGAACTGCTGGATTTGCTGTGGAGCGAGGCGCTGCTGAAGTGGATCGAAAACCTGCGCCATCACGCGACCTTCGGTACTGACCCGGCGGTGGTGCAAATGGATCGCGACGTGACCCTGGCGATTGCCGGCGACTGGGGCACCGGGCCGTTCGACAGTCATGCGCCGGCGGTGTCGGTGGCCAATCAGATGCAACTGGCCCAGGCCGATTTCACCATTCATTTGGGCGATGTGTATTACGCCGGCAGTCATTCCCAGGAAGACGTCGACATGGCCGGTTGGCCGATGGGTACGCATGGCTCGTTTACCCTCAATTCCAACCACGAGATGTACAGCGGCGCCCACGGCTACTTCAAGGAACTGGCCAAGCGTTTTCCGGGGCAGCAGGGCACCAGTTACTTCGCCTTGATCAACGATGACTGGCTGGTGGTAGGGCTGGATTCTGCGTACGCGTCTGATGCGATGAATTTGTACATGGACGGCACTTTGAACGAGCCGCAGATCGCGTGGATGAAAGGCCTGCCAAAACGCAAAAAGCTCATGGTGCTCAGCCATCATCAGGGCTTCGATATTTCCGGGCACAACAAGACCGCGCTGTATCAACCGGTGTGCGATGCGCTGGGGCGTGAGCCGGATTACTGGTATTGGGGGCATCTACACAACGGCATCGTGTACGCGCAGCAGGGCGGTTTGCATGCGCGTTGTGCCGGGCACGGGGCCATTCCCTATGGCAATGCCAGTGAACTGGACGGGCATTCGCGGGTGTTGTGGTCGGAGACGCAGGATGCCAAGGACCCGGCATATCCGCTGCGGGTGTTGAACGGGTACGCAAAAATCAGGTTGGTGGGGGAGGAGATATTTGAGGAGTTTATTGGTGAGGATGGATCGGTGAGGTGGTCATCGAAGTGATGCAGCGATTGTAATGACGCCATCGCGAGCAGGCTCACTCCTACAATTGGAATGCGTTCCCCTGTAGGAGTGAGCCTGCTCGCGAAGCTTTTGCTTTTAGCCTTGGACAGGCACGCCTTTGAGGTATGGCGCCGGCTCGGCGCCGAGGTTGCTCAGCAAGCGCTCGCTGTACCAATCAACGAAGTTGACCACGCCAAACTCATAAGTCTTGGAGTAAGGCCCTGGCTGATAGGCGGTGGAGTTGATCCCGCGCTGGTTCTCTTCCGCCAGACGACGGTCCTGATCGTTGGTCGCGTCCCACACCTGGCGCATACGGTCGACGTCGTAATCCACGCCTTCCACTGCATCTTTGTGCACGATCCACTTGGTGGTGACCATGGTTTCCTGCGCGCTGATCGGCCACACGGTGAAGACGATGATGTGATCGCCCATGCAGTGGTTCCAAGAGTGCGGCAGGTGCAGGATGCGCATCGAACCCAAATCCGGGTTCTTGATCCGGCCCATCAGTTTCGCGCAGCCCTGCTTGCCGTCGAGGGTCATCGACACGGTGCCCTTGAGCAGCGGCATGCGCACGATACGGTTACGCAGGCCGAAACTGGCGTGGGCGTAAGGAATCTTCTCGGCTTCCCAGGCAGCAGCGGACGCAGCAACGTGATCCTTGAACGCCTGATCGGCGCGCGGGTCGGTGACGTCGTCCCACTCCAGCAAGGTTTTCAGCAGTTCCGGGTGCGACGCGTTGCAGTGGTAGCACTCGCGGTTGTTTTCCAGCACCAGTTTCCAGTTGGCCTTTTCCATCAAGGTGGTGGTGATCGCCACCTTGGTGTTCTCCATGTCGTACGGTTCCATGTAATGGTTCAGCGTCGACAGGAAGTCATCAATGGCCGGCGGGTTCTCGGCCAGGCTGATGAAGATGTAGCCGCCGGCAGTCTTCACGTTCACCGGTTTGAGGCCGTACTGCTTCATGTCGAAGTCGGCGCCCATCTCGGTGCCGGCGAACAGCAGGCGACCGTCCAGCTCGTACGTCCACTGGTGGTAGTGGCAGACCAGTTTGGCAACCTTGCCTTTTTCGCTGGTGCACAGGCGCGAGCCACGGTGGCGGCAGACGTTATGGAACGCGTGCACCACGCCTTCGGCGCCACGGATGACGATGATCGGGTTTTTGCCGACCTGCAGGGTCAGGTAGTTGCCCTTGGCCGGGATCTCGCAGGTCATACCAGCGATCAACCACTCTTTCTGGAAGATCTCCTGCATGTCGATATCGAACAGCCGTTCATCGCTATAGAACGGCTGTGGCAGTGAAAAGGTGCGCTCGCGCTCTTGCAGCATTTGTGCGGTGGCCTTGCGTGCGGGTTCCAGCGGATCGCCCAGGCTGATTTTTGCGGTGACGTCCATCGATGTGATCCTCATGGCCATCTGCGTGGCCGGCGAAAAGTGGCTGATCAGGTGTGCTGCTAACGGTTGCTACGCAAGGTGTAAAGAATCTGTATTGGTGTTGGGGCGAGTGTGGGGCCGGCGCGGGGCGGAACCTTATCCATGGGCGACATGGTGCAATCTGTTCCCGACGCGCAACCCCCGGTGGTTGGGGGCTGGTCGCGATAAGTATGCCGATGTCGCGGATAGGTAAACGGACGGTTCACGCTATACGCAGAATCGCCGACATGAGGCCGACAGTCGGCCGTGGAGAACAGCATGTCCAACAGCTTCCTGAATCCGGTCACCACCCAGACCTGGGCCAATGGCCGACACATCGTCCGTTGCGTCAAAGTCATCCAGGAAACCTGGGACGTGCGCACCTTCTGCTTTATGGCCGACCAGCCGATCCTGTTCTTCTTCAAGCCCGGGCAGTTCGTGACCCTGGAGCTGGAAATCGAAGGCCAGCCGATCATGCGCTCGTACACGATCTCCAGTTCGCCGTCGGTGCCGTACAGCTTTTCGGTAACGATCAAACGTGTGCCGGGCGGCAAGGTCTCCAACTGGTTGCACGACACGCTGCATGAGGGGCAAGAGCTGGCGGTGCACGGGCCGGTCGGGCTGTTCAATGCCATCGACTTCCCGAGCCCGAAAGTGCTGTACCTCAGCGGCGGCGTCGGGATCACGCCGTGCATGTCGATGGCGCGCTGGTTCTACGACACCAACGCCAACGTCGACATGACCTTTATCCACAGCGCGCGCTCGCCGAAAGACATCATTTACCACCGCGAGCTGGAACACATGGCGTCGCGGATCGACAACTTCAGCCTGCACCTGATTTGCGAGAAGCATGGCTTGGGTGAGCCGTGGGCCGGGTATCGCGGCTACCTCAATCACAAGATGCTCGAGCTGATGGTTCCCGACTTCCTTGAGCGCGAAGTATTCTGCTGCGGCCCGACGCCGTACATGAACGCGGTCAAGCGCCTGCTGGAAGTGGCCGGTTACGACATGTCGCGTTATCACGAGGAATCCTTCGGTGCTACGCCACCGGAAGCTCGTGCCGATGCGGTCGAGCAAGCCGAACAGGCAGCCGATGCGCCGGAAATCGATGCAGCGGATCTGCATCAGGTCGAATTCACTTCGTCTGGCAAGAGCATTCGTGTGGCACCGGGTGAGACGGTGCATGCGGCGGCGGCCAAGCTTGGCTTGATGATTCCGAAGGCGTGCGGGATGGGGATTTGCGGCACGTGCAAGGTGATGAAGCTGGGCGGCGAGGTGGAGATGGAGCACAACGGCGGGATTACCGAGGATGACGAGGCTGAAGGGTTTATCTTGTCGTGCTGCAGTGTGCCTAAAGGGGATGTGCGAATCGATTTTTGAGTGGTTCGAATTTTTGCGCACGGCTTGCCCCTCACCCCAGCCCTCTCCCGAGGGAGAGGGAGCCGATTTTTGGGCTTTTCAAAATGTGAGTTCGGCTCGGTATTTCACGTCGGCGTAACTCTGATAAACACCACGGTCAGTCCCCTCTCCCTCTGGGAGAGGGCTAGGGTGAGGGGCTTTTCAGTCGATAAACAAATCCGTCATCAACGCCGCATTACTCCCCGGTTCAAACCGGTAATGCTCAAATTCGCCAACGCCGCTCTCCCGCAAAATCTCCTCATCAATCAACAACCGCCCGGTAATCTGCCGCCCGCTGCTATCCAGAATCACATGCGCCGCATCCGCCATGATCGCTGGCGTTCGCGCCTGCTTGAACGACTCCCGATTACCCAACTGAAATTCAATCGCCGCCGTCGCAATCATCGTCTGCGGCCACAACGAATTGACACTGATCCCGTAACTGGCAAATTCCTCGCTCATCCCGATCGTCAGCATGCTCATGCCGTATTTGGTCACGGTGTAAGGGCTGAACTGGGCAAACCACTTGCTTGCCAGATTCAGCGGGGGCGACAGGTTGAGAATGTGCCCGGCAGATTTCTTCAGATAAGGCAGGGCGGCCTGGCTGCACAGCAGCACGGCGCGGGTGTTGATCTGGTGCATCAGGTCGAAGCGTTTGAGCTCGATGTGTTGCACACCGGTGAGTTTGATCGCCCCGGCGTTGTTCACCAGTGCATCGATGCCGCCGAAATGATCGTTGGCCTGAGCCAGTGCCTGGCGTACGGCGTCTTCATCACGCACATCGACTTGCAGGGCTAAAGCCTTGCCACCCGCCGCTTCGACTTCGGCGGCGACGCTGTGGATGGTGCCGGGCAGTTTGGCGTGGGGTTCGGCGCTCTTCGCCGCAATCACGATATTGGCCCCGTCCCTCGCGGCCCGTAGCGCAATCTCGCGGCCAATGCCACGGCTGGCGCCGGTGATGAACAGGGTTTTGCCTTGTAACGACATGCCGATGCTCCTGCTTATTGTTATGTGAGCGGAGGGTTCGACAGACAATGTAGACCAAGTCTTCAGGTGCGAACGAGGAGGGCTGAGTGGGCGAGTTGATCGTTCCCACGCTCTGCGTGGGAATGCAGCCCGGGACGCTCCGCGTCCCATTTTAATACCAGCACTGAACCTCGATCAGCCCCGGCATTCCCGCGTAGTTCCTGGCACTCGAATAACGCCATTGTTCTGGCAAATCCACATATCCGCGTTTCACTGGGTTGTTGTGGATGTATTCAAGCTTCTGGCGCATCACCGATTCGCTATAAACCATCTCTGCGTGGGAGCCTTCTTGCCACAACTGGTAAACCCGGTCTTGCTTGTGCGCACGTTTGCTAAAGCGCAGACGTTGCAGGGCTTTGTCTGCACCTTTGCTTTGCAGATCATCAATAATCTTTCGAGCGGTGAATGACTTGAACTGACTGAGGCATTTGCTCAGGTCGGGTGCTTGGGCGACGAAGTGAAGATGGTTTTCCAGAATCACGTAGCCGTACAGCTTCAAGTCATGGTGGGTCTGTTGATAACGCCAGCAGTTGAGCAGGTGGTCGACGATGTAGGGACGGATAAACAGCGGCAACCACTCCATGACCGTGCAGGTCAGAAAATGTGGCTTGTCGGTTTCGGTAAGGGTGTAGCGGCTGCGGCCCATGGGATTCTTCCTTGAATCTTGCGGTGCATTGGAGATGGAACGCGGAGCGTCCCGGGATGCGTTACCACGCGGAGCGTGGGAACGATCAGGATGAGTCGGGTGGCATGTTCTCGCTAGAAGAGAAGTCTGGTGTTGCGGTGGGAAAAATCATTCCCGATCGAAGATCGTCCCCACGCTCTGCGTGGGAATGCAGCCGTCGACGCTCCGCGTCATAGCGGTGTTAAGCATGTCGACAGTGGTGAGGCTGGAACGCGGAGCGTCCACGGCTGCATTCCCACGCGGAGCGTGGGAACGATCAGTGTGCGGGAGTCAGGTCAGGCGGACATGACTTCGCGGATGTCGCGAGCCAGTTCGCGGACGCGTTCTTCTTCGGTGTCCCAGGAGCACATGAAGCGCGCGCCGCCCTTGCCGATGAAGGTGTAGAAGCGCCAGTTTTTTGCGGTCAGCGCGGCAATCGCCGGTTCCGACAGTTGCAGGAACACGCCGTTGGCCTGCACCGGGAACATCAATTCGACGCCTGGAATGTCGCTGACCAGCTCTGCCAGCAATTGCGCGCAGTGGTTGGCGTGGCGGGCGTATTTCAGCCAGGCGCCGTTTTCGAGAATGCCGACCCAGGGTGCCGAGAGGAAACGCATTTTCGACGCCAGTTGCCCGGCTTGTTTGCAGCGGTAATCGAAATCTTCGGCGAGTTTGTGGTTGAAGAACAGGATCGCTTCACCCACGGCCATGCCGTTCTTGGTGCCGCCAAAGCACAGCACATCGACACCGGCCTTCCAGGTCAGATCCGCCGGCGAGCAGCCGAGGAACGCGCAGGCGTTGGAGAAACGCGCGCCGTCCATGTGCAGGTGCAGACCCAGCTCTTTGCAGGTGGCGCTGATGGCGCGGACTTCTTCCGGGGTGTAGACGCTGCCGACTTCAGTGGCTTGGGTCAGGGTGACCACACGCGGTTTCGGGTAGTGAATGTCCTGGCGCTTGAGCGCGACTTCGCGGATCGATTGCGGGGTGATCTTGCCGTTTTCGGTGCCAGCGATCAGCAGTTTCGAGCCGTTGGAGAAGAATTCCGGGGCGCCGCATTCGTCGGTTTCGACGTGGGCGGTTTCCGAGCAGATCACGCTGTGGTAACTCTGGCACAGCGACGACAGGGCCAGCGAGTTGGCGGCGGTGCCGTTGAAGGCGAAGAACACTTCGCAGTCGGTTTCAAACAATTGGCGGAAATGGTCGGCCGCGCGTGCGGTCCATTCATCGTCGCCATACGCGCGCTGGTGGCCGTGGTTGGCCTGTTCCATCGCAGCCCAGGCTTCAGGGCAGATTCCGGAATAGTTGTCGCTGGCGAATTGTTGGCTCTTGTCGGTCATGGCCGGCTTCCGTGGTCGAGACTCTTGTGAAGGCTCGTGGTCAATGAGGGTGCGCACTTTACCGAAGATCTTCCGGGGAGCACACGGGATGTCACGTTCAGGAAATTACCAGTTTGTAGGACGATTATGCACCTGAGCAAACGCGACGGCGCACTGGATCTGCTCAAGTGGCTGGCGCTGCTGTGCATGTTGCTCGATCACCTGCGATATGCCGGGTTCTCCGCCGATTGGCTGTATGTGCCTGGGCGGCTCGCGTTTCCGTGGTTTTGCCTGGCGATGGCGGCGAATCTGGCGCGCGACGGGTCGCGGAGGATGGAATGGCGCTATCTGGGCTGGTTGATGCTGTTCAGTGCAGTCAGTGAGATTCCCTATCGGCTGTACATTCCTGAGCCCGATACGTTGAACGTGATGCCGACGCTGGCGTTGGGCTTGCTGGTGGCGCGGGGGTGGCAGGATCCCTCGAGCATGTCGCGATTGCTGGGTGTTGCTGCGCTGGTGCTGGCCGCCATGTTTCCGGAACGACTGATGTTTGGTTTGTTCGGGATTCTGTTGCCGCTGGCGTTGCTGCTGGTGTTTCGCCGGCCGTGGTATTTCAGCCTGCTGCCGGGGTTGGTGTGTCTGGCGGCCAACCAATGGCAAGTCCTGTACGACTCGGCGAGGTTCGGCAGTAGCGTCGCCATCCTCGGGATTGCCATTTGTCTGTTTGCGCCAGTGCTCGGGCTGTTCCTGTTGCGACATGTGCGACATCTCCAGCCACCGCCGATGCGGCGCTGGGCGTACGCCCTGTATCCCGCGCATTTCCTCCTGCTACTCGCCGTCCGCCAACTCTTTACATAACCCTGTGGGAGCGAGCTTGCTCGCGAAAGCGGTGTGTCAGCCAGCATTGATGTTGACTGACACGGCCTCTTCGCGAGCAAGCTCGCTCCCACAGGGTTCTTCGTCATATTGAGGACTGTGTCTGTCAGGGCATTTCCAGCCATGTCGTAAACGCACCTTTGCGTGGCGCGCGCAGGCATTTGAGCTGTCTGCGCCGGTCATACCATCGGCATCAAAGGGCACTGCCTTCAATGCCAGTGCCTTACCGAGACGAATGGCGCACAGATGCCGCTGGGAGAGACGCGATGTTCAGCAAGCAAGACCAGATCCAGGGTTACGACGATGCACTGCTGGCGGCGATGAATGCCGAGGAGCAACGTCAGGAAGATCACATCGAGCTGATCGCGTCGGAGAACTACACCAGCAAACGCGTGATGGAAGCGCAAGGCAGCGGCCTGACCAACAAATACGCCGAAGGTTATCCGGGCAAGCGCTACTACGGTGGCTGCGAGCATGTGGATAAAGTCGAAGCGCTGGCCATCGAACGCGCCAAGCAACTGTTCGGCGCCGATTACGCCAACGTCCAGCCGCACTCCGGTTCTTCGGCCAACAGCGCCGTTTACCTGGCGCTGATCCAGCCGGGCGACACCATCCTCGGCATGAGCCTGGCCCACGGCGGGCACCTGACCCACGGCGCCAAAGTGTCGTCTTCGGGCAAGCTCTACAACGCCGTGCAGTACGGTATCAACACCGACACCGGGCTGATCGATTACGACGAAGTCGAGCGTCTGGCCGTCGAGTGCAAGCCGAAGATGATCGTCGCCGGGTTCTCCGCGTACTCCAAGACCCTCGACTTCCCGCGCTTCCGTCAGATCGCTGACAAGGTCGGTGCGCTGCTGTTTGTCGACATGGCTCACGTCGCCGGTCTGGTCGCCGCCGGTCTGTACCCGAACCCGCTGCCGTACGCCGACGTGGTCACCACTACCACGCACAAAACCCTGCGCGGTCCACGTGGCGGCTTGATCCTGGCCAAGTCCAACGAAGAGATCGAGAAGAAGCTCAATGCTGCCGTGTTCCCCGGCGCCCAGGGCGGCCCGCTGATGCACGTCATCGCCGGTAAAGCCGTGTGCTTCAAGGAAGCGCTGGAGCCAGGCTTCAAGGCGTATCAGCAACAGGTGATCGACAACGCTCAGGCGATGGCCAGCGTGTTTATCAAGCGTGGCTACGATGTAGTGTCCGGCGGCACCGACAACCACTTGTTCCTGGTCAGCCTGATCCGTCAGGGCCTGACCGGCAAAGACGCCGACGCCGCCCTCGGGCGCGCGCACATCACCGTCAACAAGAATGCCGTGCCGAACGACCCGCAATCGCCGTTCGTGACCTCGGGCCTGCGCATCGGCACCCCGGCCGTCACAACTCGCGGCTTCAAGGTGACCCAGTGCGAAGTGTTGGCTGGCTGGATTTGCGACATCCTCGACAACCTCGGTGATGCCGATGTCGAGGCCAATGTTGCCCAGCAAGTGTCGGCCCTGTGCGCTGACTTCCCGGTTTACCGCTGAGCGTTCTGGAGTAAATGACTATGCAACGCTATTCGGGCTTCGGCCTCTTCAAACACTCCCTCAGCCACCACGAAAACTGGCAGCGCATGTGGCGCACGCCAACGCCGAAGAAGGTCTACGACGTGGTCATCGTCGGCGGCGGCGGGCACGGTCTGGCGACTGCTTACTATCTGGCCAAAGAGCACGGCATCACCAACGTCGCCGTGGTCGAGAAAGGCTGGCTGGGCGGCGGTAACACCGCGCGCAACACCACCATCGTGCGGTCCAACTACCTGTGGGACGAGTCGGCGCACCTCTACGAACACGCAATGAAACTGTGGGAAGGCCTGTCACAGGATCTCAACTACAACGTGATGTTCTCCCAGCGTGGCGTCTACAACCTGTGCCACACCCTGCAGGACATCCGTGATTCCGAGCGTCGGGTCAGCGCCAACCGCCTCAATGGCGTCGATGGCGAACTGCTCAACGCCAAGCAAGTCGCTGACGAGATTCCGTACCTCGACTGCTCGAAAAACACTCGCTACCCAGTGTTGGGCGCGACTGTTCAGCGTCGCGGCGGCGTTGCCCGTCACGATGCCGTGGCCTGGGGCTTTGCCCGTGCCGCTGACGCCCTCGGTGTCGACTTGATCCAGCAGACCGAAGTGATCGGCTTCCGCAAGGAAAACGGCGTGTGCATCGGTGTGGAAACCAACAAGGGCTTCATTGGCGCCAAGCGCGTCGGTGTGGTCACGGCCGGTAACTCCGGGCACATGGCCAAACTCGCCGGTTTCCGTCTGCCGATCGAATCCCACCCGCTGCAAGCGCTGGTGTCCGAGCCGATCAAGCCGATTATCGACAGCGTGATCATGTCCAACGCGGTGCACGGTTACATCAGCCAGTCTGACAAGGGCGATCTGGTGATCGGCGCCGGTATCGACGGCTACAACGGCTACGGCCAGCGCGGTTCGTATCCGGTGATCGAGCACACCATCCAGGCCATCGTCGAGATGTTCCCGGTGCTGTCGCGGGTACGCATGAACCGGCAGTGGGGCGGCATCGTCGACACCACGCCGGACGCTTGCCCGATCATTTCGAAAACCCCGGTCCCGAACATGTTCTTCAACTGCGGTTGGGGCACCGGCGGCTTCAAGGCCACACCTGGCTCGGGCAACGTGTTTGCCGCGAGTCTGGCCAAGGGTGAAATGCACCCGTTGGCCGCCCCGTTTTCCATCGACCGTTTCCACAACGGCGCACTCATCGACGAACACGGCGCTGCTGCCGTCGCCCACTAACAGGAGAAATCCCCATGTTGCATATCTTCTGTCCTCACTGCGGCGAACTGCGCTCCGAAGAGGAATTCCACGCATCCGGTCAGGCGCACATTCCGCGCCCGCTCGACCCTGGCGCGTGCACCGACGAGGAGTGGGGCGACTACATGTTCTTCCGCGATAACCCGCGCGGTCTGCACCACGAACTGTGGGATCACGTTGCCGGTTGCCGCCAGTACTTCAACGTCACCCGCGACACCGTGACCTACGAGATTCTCGAAACCTACAAGATCGGCACCAAGCCGCAATTCACCGACAAGGCTGATTCGGCGAAAACAGCCACGACGGCGCTGGGAGAGAAGGTATGAGCCAGACCAATCGCCTGTCCAACGGTGGACGGATCGACCGCAACAAAGTGCTGAGCTTCACCTTCAACGGTCAGAGCTACAAAGGCTTCGAGGGTGACTCGCTGGCCGCCGCACTGATCGCCAACGGCGTCGACATCATTGGCCGCAGCTTCAAGTATTCGCGTCCTCGCGGGATCTTCGCCGCCGGTGCCGAAGAGCCGAACGCGGTGCTGCAGATCGGTGCTACCGAAGCCACGCAGATTCCCAACGTGCGCGCCACGCAACAGGCGCTGTATCAAGGTCTGGTTGCGACCAGCACCAACGGCTGGCCGAGCGTCAACAACGACATGATGGGTATTCTCGGCAAGGTCGGCGGCAAGCTGATGCCGCCGGGCTTCTACTACAAAACCTTTATGTACCCGCAATCGTTCTGGATGACCTACGAGAAGTACATTCGTAAGGCTGCCGGTCTGGGCCGTTCGCCGACCGAAGTCGATCCGGACACCTACGATTACATGAACCAGCATTGCGACGTGCTGATCGTCGGCGCTGGCCCGGCCGGTCTCGCCGCTGCCCCGGCCGCTGCGCGCAGCGGTGCCCGAGTGATTCTTGCCGATGAGCAGGAAGAGTTCGGTGGCAGCCTGCTCGATTCCCGCGAAAGCCTCGACGGCAAACCGGCGATGGACTGGGTAGCCAGCGTCATCACTGAACTGAAGAACACCCCGGACGTGCTGCTGTTGCCGCGCGCCACGGTCAACGGTTACCACGACCACAACTTTCTGACCATTCACGAACGCCTCACCGATCACCTCGGTGACCGTGCGCCAATCGGTCAGGTGCGTCAGCGTATTCACCGTGTCCGCGCCAAGCGTGTCGTGCTGGCGACCGGTGCTTGCGAACGTCCGCTGGTTTACGGCAACAACGACGTGCCGGGCAACATGCTTGCCGGTGCGGTGTCGACTTACGTGCGTCGCTACGGTGTGGCACCGGGCAAGAAGCTTGTCCTCAGCACCAACAACGATCACGCCTACCGCGTTGCTCTGGATTGGCTCGACGCCAGTCTGCAAGTGGTGGCCATCGCCGATGCGCGCAGCAATCCGCGTGGTGCGCTGGTAGAAGAAGCGCGCGCCAAAGGCATCCGCATCCTCACCGGCAGCGCCGTGATCGAAGCCCGTGGCAGCAAGCGCGTCACCGCTGCTCGTATTGCCGCGATCGATGTCAAAGCGCACGCCGTGACCAGCCCGGGCGAATGGCTCGACTGCGATGTGATCGCCAGTTCCGGCGGTTACAGCCCGGTCGTTCACTTGGCCTCGCACCTCGGTGGCAAGCCGACCTGGCGTGAAGACATCCTCGGTTTCGTACCGGGCGAAGCACCGCAGAAGCGCGTGTGCGTTGGTGGCATCAACGGCGTGTACGGTCTCGGCGATTCGCTGGCTGACGGTTTTGAAGGTGGCGTGCGCGCTGCCGCTGAAGCCGGTTTCCAAACCGTCGAAGGCGTGCTGCCAAAAGCCCTGAGTCGTCTCGAAGAGCCGACGCTGGCGCTGTTCCAAGTGCCGCATGAAAAGAACACCGCACGGGCGCCGAAGCAATTCGTCGACCTGCAAAACGACGTGACCGCCGCCGCCATCGAACTGGCAACCCGCGAAGGTTTCGAGTCGGTCGAGCACGTTAAACGCTACACCGCACTGGGCTTCGGCACTGATCAGGGCAAGCTCGGCAATGTCAACGGTCTGGCCATCGCGGCCCGCTCGCTGAACGTGACCATCCCGCAGATGGGCACCACCATGTTCCGTCCGAACTACACGCCGGTGACTTTCGGCGCCGTGGCCGGTCGTCATTGCGGGCACATCTTCGAACCGGTTCGTCACACCGCGCTGCATGCCTGGCATGTGAAGAACGGTGCCGAGTTTGAAGACGTCGGTCAGTGGAAGCGTCCATGGTACTTCCCGAAAAACGGTGAAGACCTGCATGCCGCCGTGAAGCGCGAATGCAAAGCCGTGCGCGACAGCGTCGGCCTGCTCGACGCCTCGACCCTCGGCAAGATCGACATTCAAGGCCCGGATGCCCGCGAGTTCCTCAACCGCGTGTACACCAACGCCTGGACCAAACTCGACGTGGGCAAGGCGCGCTACGGTTTGATGTGCAAAGAAGACGGCATGGTCTTCGACGACGGTGTCACGGCGTGCCTGGCGGACAACCATTTCGTCATGACCACCACCACCGGCGGCGCGGCGCGCGTGCTGCAGTGGCTGGAGCTGTACCACCAGACCGAATGGCCGGACATGAAGGTTTACTTCACCTCCGTGACTGACCACTGGGCGACCATGACCCTGTCCGGGCCGAACAGCCGCAAGCTGCTCAGCGCCGTGACCGACATTGATCTGAGCAACGAAGCGTTCCCGTTCATGACCTGGAAAGAAGGTCTGGTCGGCGGCGTGCCGGCGCGGGTGTTCCGCATCTCGTTCACCGGTGAGCTGTCGTACGAAGTCAACGTGCAGGCCGACTATGCGATGGGCGTGCTGGAGAAAATCGTCGAGGCCGGCAAGCAGTACAACCTGACCCCGTACGGCACTGAAACCATGCACGTCCTGCGTGCCGAGAAGGGTTTCATCATCGTTGGCCAGGACACTGACGGCTCGATGACTCCGGACGACTTGAATATGGGCTGGTGTGTCGGTCGCACCAAACCGTTCTCGTGGATCGGCCAGCGTGGGATGAACCGTGAAGACTGTGTGAAGGATCAGCGTAAGCAGTTGGTCGGCTTGAAACCGATCGATCCGAACGTGTGGCTGCCGGAAGGTGCGCAACTGGTGTTCAACACCAAGCAGGCGATCCCGATGACCATGGTCGGTCACGTGACCTCCAGTTACGCGCACAACTCCCTCGGTTATTCGTTTGCCATGGGTGTGGTCAAGGGCGGTCTGAAGCGCATGGGTGAGCGGGTGTTTGCACCGCTGGCCGATGGCAGCGTGATCGAGGCGGAGATTGTTTCTTCGGTGTTCTTCGATCCGAAGGGTGATCGCCAGAACATTTGACACTGATCGTTCCCACGCTCTGCGTGGGAATGCATCCCGGGACGCTCCGCGTCCCAAGAGCGGACGCAGAGCGTCCATGGCGGCATTCCCACGCAGAGCGTGGGAACGATCAAGAATTCAGGAAGGTGCTTTATGACCACAGCCAATGTTTACCAACAACGCCCGACCACCGGGGCCAAGGCCGAGTCGTCGCTGCACCATGCCGACCTCGCCAGCCTGGTCGGCAAGGGCCGCAAGAACGCCGGCGTGATCGTGCGGGAAAAGAAACTCCTCGGTCACCTGACCATTCGTGGCGATGGCCACGATGCCGCGTTCGCCGCCGGTGTGCACAAGGCCCTGGGTATCGAACTGCCCGGCGCTCTGAGCGTGATCGTCAAAGGTGAAACCAGCCTGCAATGGATGGGCCCGGACGAGTGGCTGCTGATCGTGCCAAGCGGTGAGGAATTCGCCGCCGAACAGAAACTGCGTGAAGCCCTGGGCGATCTGCACATCGCGATCGTCAATGTCAGCGGCGGCCAGCAAGTGCTCGAACTGAGCGGGCCGAACGTGCGTCAGGTGCTGATGAAGTCCACCAGCTACGACGTGCACCCGAACAATTTCCCGGTGGGTAAAGCGGTCGGCACGGTGTTTGCCAAGTCGCAGTTGATGATTCGCCACACGGCCGAAGACACCTGGGAATTGCTGATTCGTCGCAGTTTTTCGGATTACTGGTGGTTGTGGTTGCAGGATGCTTCGGCTGAGTACGGGTTGAGCGTTCAGGCCTGAAAGATCAAAAGCCACCCCCTCACCCCAGCCCTCTCCCCCAGGGGGGGGAGAGGGGGAAGGGAGCCGATTTCGGGTGTTTTTGTGATCTATATTCACCCGCGATATTTCAGGTCGGCGTAGCTCGAAAGAACACCTCGGTCAGTCCCCTCTCCCTCTGGGAGAGGGCTAGGGTGAGGGAAAACCTGACACCCCGCACAAGAACAGGAGTCACCGCACCATGAGCCGCGCCCCAGACACATGGATTCTGACCGCCGACTGCCCCAGCGTCCTCGGCACGGTGGACGCGGTGACGCGTTTTCTGTTCGAGCAGGGCTGCTACGTCACCGAGCACCACTCGTTCGATGACCGCCTCTCCGGGCGATTCTTCATTCGCGTGGAATTCCGTCAACCCGACGGTTTCGACGAGCAATCCTTCCGCGCGGGTTTAGCCGAACGTGGTCAGGCCTTCGGCATGGTCTTCGAACTGACCGCGCCGAACTACCGGCCGAAAGTGGTGATCATGGTCTCCAAGGCCGATCACTGCCTCAACGACTTGCTCTACCGCCAGCGCATCGGCCAGTTGTCGATGGATGTGGCGGCGGTGGTGTCCAACCATCCGGATCTCAAGCCATTGGCCGACTGGCACCAGATTCCCTACTACCATTTCCCCCTCGACCCCAACGACAAACCGTCGCAGGAACGTCAGGTGTGGCAGGTGATCGAAGAGTCCGGCGCTGAACTGGTGATCCTCGCCCGCTATATGCAGGTGCTGTCGCCGGAGTTGTGCCGCAAGCTCGATGGTAAGGCGATCAACATTCATCACTCGCTGCTGCCGGGTTTCAAGGGCGCCAAGCCGTATCACCAGGCCTACAACAAGGGCGTGAAACTGGTTGGCGCGACGGCGCATTACATCAATAACGATCTCGACGAAGGGCCGATCATTGCCCAGGGCGTCGAGGCGGTGGATCACAGTCATTACCCTGAGGATCTGATTGCCAAGGGGCGGGATATTGAAGGACTGACACTGGCGCGGGCCGTTGGGTATCACATTGAGAGACGGGTGTTTTTGAACGCCAATAGAACCGTCGTTCTTTAGATCGCTTTCGCGAGCAGGCTCGCTCCCACAGGGGTAAGCATTCCAATGTGGGAGCGAGCTTGCTCGCGAAGAGGCCATAACAGGCAACACATAAACAGCATCTGTACCCGAGCACTTAACGCGCTGCCTGCCTGGGCAACGCGGTTCCATAAAAACAACAGCGAGGTGAAAGCATGTCTGGCAATCGTGGTGTGGTGTATCTCGGCGCTGGCAAGGTCGAAGTACAGAAAATCGACTATCCGAAAATGCAGGACCCGCGCGGTCGCAAGATCGAGCACGGGGTCATTCTCAAAGTGGTTTCCACCAACATCTGCGGCTCCGACCAACACATGGTGCGCGGCCGTACCACGGCGCAGACCGGTCTGGTGCTGGGTCACGAGATCACCGGCGAGGTGATCGAAAAAGGCTCCGACGTCGAAAACCTGAAAATCGGTGACCTGGTTTCCGTACCGTTCAACGTCGCATGCGGGCGCTGCCGCTCCTGCAAAGAACAACACACAGGCGTGTGCCTGACCGTCAACCCCGCTCGTGCTGGCGGTGCTTACGGTTATGTCGACATGGGCGACTGGACCGGTGGCCAAGCCGAATACGTGCTGGTGCCATACGCCGACTTCAACCTGCTGAAATTGCCGGACCGCGACAAGGCCATGGAGAAAATCCGCGACCTGACCTGCCTCTCCGACATTCTCCCTACCGGTTACCACGGCGCCGTCACTGCCGGCGTTGGTCCGGGCAGCACCGTTTATATCGCGGGCGCTGGCCCGGTCGGTCTGGCCGCTGCCGCTTCCGCGCGTCTGCTCGGTGCGGCGGTGGTGATCGTCGGCGACGTCAACACCATCCGCCTGGCGCACGCCAAGGCACAGGGTTTTGAAATTGTCGACCTGTCCAAGGACACGCCGCTGCACGAACAGATCGCCGCACTGCTGGGCGAACCGGAAGTGGATTGTGCGGTGGACTGCGTCGGTTTCGAAGCGCGCGGCCATGGCCACGACGGGGTCAAAGCCGAAGCGCCGGCCACCGTGCTCAACTCGCTGATGGGCGTGGTGCGTGTTGCCGGCAAGATCGGTATCCCGGGTCTGTACGTCACCGAAGATCCGGGTGCCGTGGACGCCGCCGCAAAAATGGGCAGCCTGAGCATTCGCTTCGGCCTGGGCTGGGCCAAGTCGCACAGCTTCCACACCGGCCAGACCCCAGTGATGAAGTACAACCGCCAACTGATGCAGGCGATCATGTGGGATCGCATCAACATTGCTGAAGTGGTAGGCGTGCAGGTGATCAGCCTCGATCAGGCGCCGGAAGGTTACGGCGAGTTCGATGCGGGCGTGCCGAAGAAGTTTGTGATTGATCCGCATAAGTTGTTTAGTGCGGCGTAAGGTTTTACACAATAGAAAACGGCGCCATTGAGGCGCCGTGTTTCATGGGGGGCGGGAATTTCCTTCCGCTTTTACTCAATTTCTACTTCTTCCGCTTGCAGTCCTTTCTGCCCTTTAGCAGCAATGTAACTAACGAACTGTCCTTCCTTCAAAGTCTTGAACCCATCAGCCTTGATTGCTTTGAAATGAACGAAGAGGTCATCGCCGCCATTCTTCGGCGTTATGAAACCAAACCCCTTTTCATCGTTGAACCACTTGACCGTGCCATTCTCTCTACCTGCCATGTCTTTGCTTCCCGTTTCGATTGATTGGTGAAAACATTTACAAAACAACAGAAGAATGAGGATGTTTGAGAAAGTCCTCGTCCTGAGCCAGTTTTATATCGACTGCGTAATATTGACCGTTATCGCCCTGCACAAGGTCATAGGTGACCTTCTGCCCCGCTTTGATGTATTTGATGATCGGATCGTCCGGGCTGATGCAAAAGATGATCGGCGGGACATCTGATTCGAGCAGTTGATCGCGCGGACTGAGTTGCTTCTCCATCACCGTATCTCCCGTTGAATGACCGTTAATTGCACCTCGCTTTCTTCGAACAATTGACACACCAGCAGCCTATTCCAGCCCGGATCGCTAGACACCTGTCAGATCTGACAGGTGTCTAGTTCTTTTTGAAATATTGATTTTCACGACAAGAAAATAATGACCTAAAAAAACTGCAGCCTTCGGTTGTTTCGGGGGGATTAAGGTCGTGTGGGAAGTTCGATGCGGGCGTGCCGAAGAAGTTTGTGATTGACCCGCATAAGTTGTTTAGTGCGGCGTAAGGCTTAAGCGCAATACAAAACGGCGACCTTAGGGTCGCCGTTTTTTGTGGGAAGGCAAAGTCAAAAGCTACCCTCACCCCAGCCCTCTCCCCGAGGGAGAGGGGGCCGACCGAGGTGTCTTGCGTCGTATATCGACCTGAAAGATCGAGTCGACTATGGATTCAACGCAAGTCTTTCAAGTCGGTGTATTGCGCAAATATCCCATGGTCAGTCCCCTCTCCCTCTGGGAGAGGGCTAGGGTGAGGGGCTTTACAAGGCCGCCAACGTCCCTTGATACAGCACCGGCCCTGTCGGCTGCCCGGTCGGCGAACCACCTTTCGGCTCAAGACTTACCGCCAGCGCAATCGGTTTACCGATCAAGGCTTTCTGCGCTTCGCTCAGCTCAACCTTGCCTTTGCCTCCCGCCGGAATGACCCCGAGGGAAATCGGTTTGCCATCCGCCGGAATCGCCCACAGCTCCAGGCTACGATCCGCATCAACCGCCGCCAGCGTCAGCGGCTCAACTTGCAGATAATCCGCATGCGCTTCGACCTTCAGCGCCGGTTGCGCATCGGCGGTCAGCAGGGTGGCGCGGTAGCGGGCGTCGTCGCGGTTGTACAGCGAGCCGAGGAACACCAGCACGGCAATGGAGCAGATCGCAGCGGTGAGTCGCAGCCAGTTCCAGAATGGCCGTTTTTCAGGCACATGCAGAACCTGTGGTTCGATGCGCGAGGTGATGCCGTGCCACACGCGGTCGGGCACCGGATGTTCCGGCAGCGCTTCGGTGAGAGTGGCGAGGCTTTCCTGCCATTGCGCCAGTTCAGCCCTTAATGCCGCGTCATCCAGTAGCAACTGTTCAAACCGCCGCCGCGCAGGCGCAGCCATCAACCCGATCGCGTAATCGGCAGCAAGGACGCGGCGCAGGGCAGGGGTCTGGTAGTTCATGATTCAAGGCACCGGCGCAGACGTTCCAGGCCACGACGAATCCACGACTTCACCGTTCCCAGTGGCGTCGCCAGGTGTTCGGCGAGTTCCGAGCACGACAATCCCTGAAAGTACGCCACGGTGATCGACTGGCGCTGCATGCTTTCCAGGGTTTCCAGGCAGCGGTTCAACGTCTGAGCCTCGCGGGCGCTGTTCAGTTGCTCGTGAGCCGAGGGGCTTTCGTCCGGCAGTGTGTCCTGTTCCAGATCAGTCAGTGGCCTTTCGCGATGTTTGCGCAACTGATCGATGGCCTGATTACGGGTGATGTTGATCATCCAGGTCAGCGGCGCCGACAGGTGCGCTTCGTAACGCGAGGCGTTGTTCCAGATGCGCACGAAGCTTTCCTGCAGCACTTCCTCGGCCAGATCGGTGCGGCGCATAAACCGCAGGGCGACACCATGCAGACGCGGGCCGACGCTGCGGTACAGCGTTTCGAAGGCGCGACGATCGCCCAGTGCACACTGGGCCAACAGCTGGCGCAACTGATCGGTGTCGGCGATGGAAATGACGACTCTCCAGGCAAAGGTCGAGCGACGAGGGCTGGGCTCGGACTGTTCACAGGCTAGTTCAGTGATAGCGGTTGTGCCATTCATCGCGAAGGTGTCCGGGATTTCACGTTTTATATACGCAGGCCGGACGAAAATGGATGCGCCGCGCCGGAACATGCCGGCGGATACCCGGTCAAACCGGCAGTTTCACTGCCCGTGCAACGGGTGGTTTTCACAGCGCAAGAGGATGTCTGAATGAAGATTTCACGCGGTATTGCCTTGGCTTCACTGATGACCCTTGCGGCCAGCCCGGTGTTCGCCGGTTTCAGTCTGGACGACGTGACCAAGGCGGCTTCGAGCATGCAGGGCGGCAATGCTGCCACCGCCGCGGCGCCGACCTCGGAAACCGCCGGTCTGCTGCAAGCCGTCACCGGTCTGGGGGTTACCCCTCAACAAGCCGTCGGCGGCACCAGCGCCATGCTTGGCCTGGCCAAGAACCAGTTGAGCAGCACTGATTATTCACAGTTGGCCAAAGAAGTACCGGGCATCGACAAGCTGTCGGGCGGTGGCGGTAACCTGGCGGCGCTGAGCGGCTTGTTGGGCTCGTCGGGCAAGTCAGCCGGGCTCGAAAACGCGCTGGGCAACGTCAAGGACACCAATGACCTGAACAATGCCTTCGGCGCGCTGGGCATGGACAGTGGCATGGTCGGCCAGTTTGCCCCGGTGCTGCTCAAGTACTTGGGTGATCAGGGCGTCGGCGGCCCGCTGCTGCAAAGCCTCGGCAGCATCTGGGGCGCCGGCACCGGTAGCTGATTCAGCCGCGTTCGCCGCGCAGTTCGGCGATGCGCTGATCCTTCTCGTTCCAGAGCTGGTTGACCCAGCTCTGGACCGTTTGACGAAACGCCGGATTATTCTCGTAATCACCCTGCCACAGCGCCGGGTCGAGTTCGCGGGTCTTGATATCGATGATCACGCGCGGCACGTTGCCGCTGATCAAATCCCAGAAACCCGGGATGTTCGCCTGTGGATAAACCACGGTGACGTCGAGAATCGCATCCAGTTGTTCACCCATCGCCGCCAACACAAATGCCACGCCGCCAGCCTTGGGCTTGAGCAAGTGCTTGAACGGTGATTGCTGCTGTGCGCTTTTCGCGGCGGTGTAGCGGGTGCCTTCCAGATAATTCACCACGGTCACTGGCTGACGCTTGAACAGCTCGCAGGCCTGTTTGGTGATTTCCAGATCCTTGCCGGCCAGCTCCGGATGTTTTGCCAGAAATGCCTTGGTGTAGCGTTTCATGAAGGGGTAATCCAGCGCCCACCACGCCAGTCCGAGAAACGGCACCCAGATCAGTTCTTTCTTGAGGAAGAATTTGAAGAACGGCGTGCGGCGGTTGAGGGTCTGGATCAGCGCCGGAATGTCGACCCACGACTGG
Source organism: Pseudomonas sp. H1_D05 (assembly GCF_054682705.1). NCBI lineage: Bacteria > Pseudomonadati > Pseudomonadota > Gammaproteobacteria > Pseudomonadales > Pseudomonadaceae > Pseudomonas > Pseudomonas sp. H1_D05. The sequence continues at coordinate 1,296,716 of NZ_CP162825.1, read as the reverse complement.
TGGTTACTGACCACCAGATACGAAGTGTCACTGCGCAAGTCTTCGCCACCGCGAATGTCCCACTGAGTGGGGATGCACAGGCGGAAAATCAGCTTGTCGATCTCGGCCCAGGTCTCAGCGATCCACATCACCGCCCACGAGGCGTAATCGCGCCAGCGGCCTGGTGCGATCAGTTTGAGCAGAGCAAATACCAGCAACGGCCCGATCAGGATCAGGGTGTTGAGCAACAGCAGCAGGGTGACGAAACAGCCGGTGAGCAGGCGGCGCATAAGCAACTCTTTGCAAACGGATGGGCGCGCCATGATAAGCAGCTTCGCGCGGCAGGCCAAATCGGTGGTGACGAATGTTTCACTTTAGTCGCGTTAACCTGATCGTTCCCACGCTCTGCGTGGTAACGCCGCCCGGGACGCTCCGCGTCCCTGTGACGCAGAGCGTCACTGGATGCATGCCCACGCAGAGCGTGGGAACGATCAAGCGCGCAACGGTCTAAAATCCCGTTGCCCAACCTCTCAAGGAAGCCCCTTACGTGAAATCCCTCCTTGCACTGTTTGCCCTCGTCGCCCTGCCGGTCATGGCCGCCGAGCCGACCCTGTACGGGCGCTATGAATACATCGCGCTGCCGGAAATCGGCGGTGAAGTGCTCAAGGCCAAGATGGACACTGGCGCGCTGACCGCTTCGCTGTCGGCCAAGGACATCGAAACCTTTACCCGCGATGGCGATGAATGGGTGCGTTTCCGCCTCGGCACCAAGGACGCCAGCAACAAGGTCTACGAACACAAGGTCGCGCGCATCAGCAAGATCAAGAGCCGCTCGGATGAAGAGGATGAGGGCGAAAGCACCGAAGTCGCCAAACGTCCGGTGGTCGATCTGGAGCTGTGCCTGGGCAACGTCAAGCGTACCGTCGAGGTCAACCTGACCGATCGCAGCAACTTCAATTATCCGCTGCTGATCGGTGCCAAGGCCTTGCGCGAGTTCGGCGCGGCGGTTAACCCGGCGCGGCGCTTCACGGCGGATAAACCGGACTGCTGAGCCAAGTGGTCTCATTGACGTAACGTCAGGCTTGGGGCACCGTTCGCGCACCTAACCCACGGGCTCGGACGCCATGCCTCATATCCTGATTGTCGAAGACGAAGCGGCGATTGCCGATACGCTGATTTTTGCCCTGCAAGGCGAGGGGTTCGGCACCACGTGGCTGAGCCTCGGCGCGGCGGCGCTGGAGCATCAGCGGCAGACGCCTGCCGATCTGATCATCCTCGACATCGGCCTGCCGGACATCAGCGGCTTCGAGACCTGCAAACAGCTACGTCGCTTCAGCGACGTGCCGGTGCTGTTCCTCAGCGCCCGCGATGCCGAGATTGATCGCGTGGTCGGGCTGGAGATCGGCGCCGACGACTACGTGGTCAAGCCGTTCAGCCCGCGTGAAGTCGCGGCGCGAGTGAAGGCCATCCTTAAACGCATGGCGCCGCGTCCAGTGATTGAAGCCTCTTCGGCGCTGTTTCGCATCGATCCCGAGCGCGTACAAATCAGCTATCGCGGCCAGACGTTAAGCCTGACCCGCCACGAATTCCGCCTGTTGCAATGCCTGCTCGAACAACCCGAACGGGTATTCAGCCGTGAGCAATTGCTCGATGCGCTGGGCGTCGCTGCCGACGCCGGCTACGAGCGCAGCATCGACAGTCATATCAAAAGCGTGCGCGCCAAACTGCGTCTGGTGCGCGCCGACGCCGAGCCGATCCAGACCCATCGCGGCCTCGGTTACAGCTACAGCCCGGGGCACAGCTGATGTCGCTGGGGCTGCGGATCTTTCTGGTGTATGTGCTGTTTGTCGGCCTGACCGGTTATTTCGTGCTCAACACGGTGATGGAAGAAATCCGCCCCGGCGTGCGCCAGTCCACCGAAGAAACCCTGGTCGATACCGCCAACCTGATGGCAGAAATCCTCCGTGATGATTTCAAGGCCGGCACCCTTAGCGAGAACCGCTGGCCCGAGTTGCTGCGTGCCTATGGCGAGCGCCAGCCGCAAGCGACCATCTGGGGCTTGCCGAAAAATCAGGTCAACCACCGTATCTACGTCACCGACGCGAAAGGCATCGTCGTGCTCGATTCCAGTGGTGTCGCGGTCGGTCAGGATTACTCGCGCTGGAACGATGTCTACCTGACCCTGCGTGGCGAGTACGGTGCGCGTTCGAGCCGCAGTGATCCGGATGACGCCAGCTCGTCGGTGATGCACGTCGGCGCGCCAATTCGCGATAACGGCAAGATCATCGGCGTAGTCACCGTGGCCAAGCCCAACAGCTCATTGCAGCCCTATGTTGATCGCACCGAGCGGCGCTTGCTGTTTTACGGCGCCGGGTTGATCGGCCTCGGTCTGCTGTTTGGTGCTTTGTTGTCGTGGTGGCTGAGCCGTGCGCTGCACCGTCTGACCGGTTATGCCCAGGCGGTGAGCGAAGGCCGGCGGGTGGAAGTGCCGCATTACCGTGGCGGTGAACTGGAACAACTGGCTACCGCCGTGGAACAGATGCGCACGCAACTGGAAGGCAAGGCCTACGTCGAGCGTTATGTGCACACGCTGACCCATGAACTGAAAAGTCCGCTGGCGGCGATTCGCGGTGCGGCGGAGTTGCTGCAAGGCGACATGGCGCCGGTTCAGCGTTTGCGGTTTGTCGGCAACATCGACAGCGAAAGTGCGCGGATGCAGCAGTTGATCGAACGGTTGCTCAATCTGGCGCAGGTGGAACAACGTCAGGGCCTTGAAGAGCGGGTCGCCGTGCCGTTGGCCGTGTTGGTCGATGAGTTGCTGCAAGGGCAGGCAGCGCGAATTGAAGGCAAACAGTTGCGCATCGAACAGACGATTGCCGCGGATCTGCTGTTGATTGGCGAGCCGTTTCTGTTGGGTCAGGCGCTGGGCAACTTGCTGGAGAATGCGCTGGATTTCACCCCGGTTGAGGGGCTGCTGCGGTTCAGTGCCGAGCGGGTTGGCGAGCAAATCGAATGTCGATTGTTCAATGAGACGGCGCCGATTCCCGATTACGCTTTGCCGCGGTTGACCGAGCGTTTTTACTCATTGCCGCGCCCGGACAGTGGGCGCAAAAGCACGGGGTTGGGGCTTAACTTCGTTGAAGAAGTGATCAAGTTGCATGGTGGGGCGATGCAGATTCGCAATGTCGAGAGCGGTGTTGAGGTGACATTGCGCTTGCCTTGATACCGAGTCGTTGCCTTCGCGAGCAGGCTCGCTCCCACAGGGGATTTGTGAACGACACAGAACCAATGTGGGAGCGAGCCTGCTCGCGAAGGGGCCAGTGAAGTCTCCACACAATCTCCACATTCCCCCCACAAAACCCCCACACCCACTCAGCAGACTCTGCCCATCCAAACAGGGAGAGTCCCATGAACAAGAATCTGACGATAAAGCTCGGCGCCATCGCTCTGCTGATCCTGCTGTTATTGATCCCGCTGCTGATGATCGACGGCGTCATCGACGAGCGCCAACAGCTGCGTGACGGTGTGCTCGAAGACATTGCCCGCAGCTCCAGCTACAGCCAGCAACTGAGCGGCCCGGTGATGGTGGTGCCGTATCGCAAAGTGATTCACAACTGGAAAACCAACGATAAAACCAACCAGCGTTACGACGAACCGAGCGAAGAACGCGGTCGTTTGTACTTCCTGCCGGAGCGTTTCGAACTCGACGGCCAGGTGCAAACCGAACTGCGTGCACGAGGCATTTATGAAGCGCGGTTGTTCCACGCCGATAACCGTATCAACGGCCATTTCTCATTGCCGGCGCAATTGGGCATCAAGGAAGACTTCAGCGACTACCAGTTCGATGCACCTTTTCTCGCGGTCGGTATCAGCGATATTCGCGGTATCGAAAATGCGCTGAAACTCGAGCTCGATGGACAGCGCCTCAATTTCGTTCCAGGTACGCAAGTCGGTTGGCTCGGTGAAGGTGTGCGGGTCACGCTGCCGTTGCTCGACACCAGTAAAACCACGGAACTGAGCTTCGGCTTCGACCTGCGTCTGCAAGGCACCGGTTCATTGCAGGTGCTGCCGGTGGGCAAGAGCAGCAGCGTCAGCCTCACCGCCAACTGGCCGCATCCAAGCTTTGTCGGCAACTTCCTGCCGGGCAAACGTGAAATCAATGATCAAGGTTTCAGCGCCGATTGGCAGACCACGTTTTTCTCCACCAACCTGCAAGACGCCATGAGCCGTTGCGTGAGCAGCAATGATTGCGAGGCGTTCAACGGTCGCAGCTTCGGTGTGAGCTTTATCGATCCGGTGGATCAATATCTGAAGAGTGACCGGGCGATCAAATATGCGCTGCTGTTCATTGTCCTGACGTTCGCTGGTTTCTTCCTGTTCGAAGTGCTCAAGAGTCTGGCCGTGCACCCGGTGCAATACGCGTTGGTCGGTGTGGCGCTGGCGTTCTTTTATCTGTTGTTGCTGTCGTTGTCGGAACACATCGGCTTCGCCCTGGCGTATCTGTTGTCGGCCAGTGCTTGTGTGGTGTTGATCGGGTTTTATGTCTGCCATGTGCTACGCAGTGTGCGTCACGGTTTGAGCTTTTCGGCGGGGCTGGCGGCGTTGTATGGCCTGCTCTATGGCTTGCTGAGTGCCGAGGATTACGCGTTGTTGATGGGCTCGTTGTTGCTGTTCGGTCTGCTCGGTGTGTTCATGGTGCTAACGCGCAAACTGGATTGGTACGGGATTGGGCAGAAGCCGGGCAAGCCGTTGGAGTTTGATGTGGGGGCGATGCAATGAGCCGGGTGGGATTACGTGAAGATCAGCGAGAGGCGGAGGTTTTGGTGACGCTGATTTTTGCAGCGCTACCATCGGAACCGAGGTGGTTCATTCGCGAGCAAGCTCGCTCCCACATTGGATTTATGTCGTTGCATCCATGGCATGAACAACACAATACAACTGTGGGAGCGAGCCTGCTCGCGAAGAGGCCGGAACAAGCGCCGCCGATTTAAGGCTTGGGCATCGTGGCGATCATGGAAGGTCGCTGACTCACTTCAAAGAACCAGTTGGCCAATTGCGGGTTGGCATCACGCCAGCCCAGGTCCGGGAAGCGCAGGTCGAGGTAACCCAGCGCACACGCCACGCTGATCGCTGCCACATCGAAATGGCTGGTCAGCTCGGCAATCGCGTCGCGCTCCAACACAGCGAGGGCGCGGCGGATCTTGTCACGCTGAGCCTCGAGCCATTCGTCCCAATGCTTTTCCGGCGCGCGCAGGACCATTTCATAACGCACCATCACCGACGCATCCATGATCCCGTCGGCCATCGAGGCCAGGGTCAGACGCCGCCAGCGGGCCGCGCCTTCGCGCGGGATCAGCGGATTGCCGACGTGTTGTTGATCGAGGTATTCGAGGATCACACGGCTGTCATGGATGACGTTGCCATCGGCCAGTGCGCAGGGCGGGGATCTTGCCCAGCGGGTTGTCGACATTGAGCTCAGCGCTCGGGCTGACCGGGCTGAGCACGCAATCTTGCAAAGAGACGCGATCCTGCTGGCCGGTTTCGTGCAGCAACACCATCACTTTGCGCACGAACGGGGAGAGCGTGTTGTGGTACAGGGTCATGCTGGGGGCGGACATTGGCAGGGTCTCGATCAGAACGATGAGGGAGCAGCATAGCCTGTCAGTGCACGAGCTCAAGCCTTGCGCCGAACCAAATGTAGGAGTGAGCCTGCTCGCGATAGCGTAATAACATTCAATAACTATGTTGACTGACTCGCAGCCATCGCGAGCAGGCTCACTCCTACAAAGGTTTTTCAGCTTCGCGGCAGAAAACCTCGTATCGCCAGAAACGCCGGCACACCCAGCCCAACCCAGCTCAACGCATCCCAAATCCCATCCCCAAGCAGCGCCGCAAACAACCCCGCCGCACTGAGCAACGCAATCACGATCGGCGTGCTGAACACCTTCCAGAAACTCGACTGACGCGGCTTCATGCGGAGGCCTCCGCCGTTTCCAGCACAGGCCTGGCCGCTCTGCGCCGCACCACCCACAAATACACGCCACTGCCGAGCACAATGATCGTCAGCACATCCAGAGTGGCCCAGAGGATTTTCATCGGCATGCCGCCATAGTCACCAAAGTGCAGCGGCTGCGACATGCCCATGGCGTCCATGTACCACGGCCGTTCGGCCACGGCGGTGACCTGCAGCGTGGTCGCATCGATCAGCACCGGCGTCAGCAGATGCGAGGTCAGGTGCGTACCGCCCTTCATGAACACCGAGTAATGGTGTTCGCTGGAAAAGCGTGTGCCGGGGAAGGCAATGAAGTCCGGCTGCATGTCCGGCGCGACTTCGCCAGCGATATCGAGCAAACGTGTGGCCGGTGCCAGATGTGTCAGTGGCGGGGCATCGCGATAAGGTGCGATCAAGGTGTTCAGTGCATCGTTGCGCCAGGCCGCGATCAACAAGTCGGCGCACGCGCTGATCACGCCGGTCACGCCCACCACCAGCGCCCAGGTCAGGGTGACGACACCGATCAGGTTGTGCAGGTCGAGCCAGCGCAGGCGGGTGGATTTGTCCTGACGCACGGTGCCGAACTTCAAGCGGCGCATGAACGGCAGGTACAACACTGTCCCGGATACGATGGCCACGACAAACAGCAGCCCCATGAACGCCAGCAGCAACTTGCCCGGCAGCCCGGCGAACATGTCGACATGCAGGCGCAGGATGAACAGCATCAAGCCGCCATTGGCCGAAGGCGTTTCCAGCGCTTCCCCGGTGCGCGCATCGAGCATGAACGTGTGCGAGGAATTCGGTTCGGTGCCAGCGGTTTTCGCCATGATCGTCAGCACGGCGTTCGGCTCATCGTCATCGAAGCCGAAGTACTGCACGACGTCATCGGGGCGATGCTGTTCGGCGGCCACGACCAGTTGCGCCAGATTCAATCGAGGCGTGTCGGCCGGCATCTCGCGCACTTCGGGTGCGTCGCCGAGCAGGTGCTCGATCTCGTGATGAAAGATCAACGGCAAACCGGTCAGTGCCAGCATCAGCAAAAACACGGTGCAGACCAAGCTGGTCCAGGTGTGGATGAACGACCAGCGGCGAATTGTTTTACTTTTCATTTCATGACCTTCAAAAACACCAAAGCCGTCCACGGAGGACGGCCTGGTCACAGGGCCTGTTTCAGCTCAGACGCTTACCACTTGTAAGTGGCGCTGGCGACGACACTGCGCGTGTCGCCGTAGTAGCAGTAGAAGCTGTCGCAGGTGGAAATGTATTCCTTGTCGAACAGGTTGGTCGCGTTGAGTGCCAGCGACGCGCCTTTGAGGCTGTTGTCCAAGCGGCCGAGGTCGTAATGCACCGAAGCGTCGAACACGGTGTAGGCGTCCGCCTTGCCCAGCCAGGAATTGGCCTTGTCGCCGTAGGTGTTGCCGGTGTAACGCACGCCACCGCCAATGCCGAAGCCGTCGAGCACGCCGGCGTGCCAGGTGTAGTCAGTCCACAGCGACGCTTGCTGGTTCGGCATCAGTTGCAGGCGATTGCCCTTGTCGACGCCATTTTGTACTTCCGATTTGGCCAGGGTGTAGGCAGCGATGACTTTCAGGTTGTCGGTGACGTCGGAAACCGCTTCCAGCTCCAGGCCTTTGACTTTCACTTCGCCGGTCTGGCTGGTGATCGACACGTTGTTGACGAAGGTGTTGACCGAAACGTTCTTCTGAGTGAGGTCGTATACGGCAGCGGTCAGCAGGGTTTTGCTGCCCGGTGGCTGGTACTTGATGCCCAGTTCCCACTGCTTGCCTTCGGTCGGTTTGAGCGAACCGGTCGAGGTGGCGTCGGCGCCCGTGGTCGGCTGGAAGGATTCGGCGTACGACAGGTACGGCACGAAACCGTTGTCGAAGACGTAGCTGAGCGCAGCGTTGCCGCTGAACGCTTTGTCGCGCTGGGTGTTGGTGGCATCGCCCTTGTTGATGAACTGGGTGCTGGTGTGCACCCAGTCTTCACGGCCACCGAGGGTCAGGCGCCACTGGTCGAGGGCCATCTGATCCTGGATGTACAGGCCGGTCTGGTAGGTCTTCTGGTCGTAATCGTAAAACGCGGTGGAGCGCGCTGGACGCACGATCGGCTGACCATAGATCGGCGTGATCACGTTGGTGGTCAGGCCGTCACCGAAGATCGAGGTGTAGTTGGTGTTGCTGCGCTGATGGTCCAGACCCAACAACAGAGTGTGGCGGATATCGCCAGTGGCGAAGTCGGCCTGGAAGTTGTTGTCCACGGCGAACTGGCTGATGTCTTCTTCGACGCTGGTGCTGGTGCGCCCGACGTTGCCTTGATCATCCACTTCGGTGAACGGGTAGGAACCCGGCGTCAGCGACTGGAACGACAGGTCCGACTTGGTGTAGCGCAGGTTCTGCTTGAACTGCCAGACATCGTTCAGACGATGTTCGAAGGCATAGCCCAGCGCGTAGTAGGTGCGATCGTAATATTCCCAGTCCGGATCACCCAGATTCTTGTGGTGGGAAATATCACCGAACGGCGATTTGATCTTGGTGCCCTGCACCGGCAGGAACTGGCTGGTGATGCCGGTATCGTCGCGGGTGAACTGGCTCAGCAGGGTGAGCTTGGTGTCGTCGTCGATGTTCCAGGTCAGACTCGGCGCGATGTTGTAGCGCTTGTTGTCGACGTGATCGACCTGCGTGCCGCTGTCGCGCACCACACCGCTGAGGCCATAGAGAAACTGGCCAGCGTCGTCAATTTTGCCGGTGCTGGCGAAGTTGATCTGACGGTGGTTGTCGCTGCCGTATTGTAACTGGATTTCGCTGCTGGCTTCAGCACTTGGGCGACGGCTGACCATATCCAGCAGGCCGCCCGGTGGCGTCTGGCCGTAAACCGAGGAGGCCGGGCCGCGCAGCAGGGCGAGGCGGTCGAGGTTCCAGGTTTCCTGTTTCGGGTTGGCGTACACGCCTTTTGGCAGCGGCAGGCCGTCGAGGAACTGGGTCGGTTCGAAACCGCGCACACGCAACCAGTCGGCACGGGTGTCGCTGCCGTAGCTGCTGGCGGTGATACCCGGCATGTAGCGTACGGCGTCATCGAGGCTGTGCACGCTGCGGTCGTCCATTTGCTGGCGAGTCGCGACGGAGATCGAACGCGGCGCTTCGACCAGCGCGGTGTCGGTCTTGCTGCCAGCGGCGGTGCGGGTGGCGGTGTAGCCGTCGACCGGGCCCCAGGCGCTTTCGAAGTTTTCCACACCGATGACGGAAGTTTCCGGCAGGGCCAACGTCCCTTCAGGCACCGCCACAAGGGTGTAGGTGCCGGTGCTGCTTTGTTCCAGTTGCAGACCGGTGCCATGCAGGGCCGCGCGCAAGGCACCGGCCGCGTCGTACTGGCCGTTGACCGGCGCCGAGGTCTTGCCCGCCGCCAGCGACGGATTCAGCGACAGCGCAATGCCGCCCTGGCTGGCGATCTGGTTCAGGGTGGTCGACAGTGGCGCCGCCGGCAGGTTGTAGGCGCGCACGCTGGACGCTTGTTCAGCGGCGAGCAACGGACTGCTGATCAGCGGCGCGCTGAGCGCGATGGCGACGGCCAGCAGACCGGGGCGCAACAAGGTGTCTAGCGAACGGGACATACGGCGGCTCCTGAATGGAAATATTTCTCAATTGCCTGTGTGCCGGATGAAAAGCAGAAAGTGATAGGGCAGGATGAAAATAATTTCGATTAACTGGAAACAGCCACATTTCTGCGGGCTTGATCGTTCCCACGCTCCGCGTGGGAATGCCTCAATGGACGCTCTGCGTCCGCTTCGGCAGGGACGCAGAGCGTCCCGAGCTGCATTCCCACGCAGAGCGTGGGAACGATCAGGTCAAGGGGAGGAGGGCTCGGCCTTAGCGACTGTGACCCAATACGGCGTATGCCGCTCGATCTGCACCGGCAGGGTCGGCAGCAATGCGCTCAGGGCCTTATCGGTGTCATGCAGCGGGAAGCTACCGGTAATCCGCAGGTCAGCCACGTCCGACGCCACGCCCAGATACCCGCGACGATAACGCCCGAGTTCGTGCACCAGATCGCCCAACCGCGCGTTATCGACCACCAGCATGCCGCGCGTCCAGGCATCGGCGCCGGGATTGAGCGCGACAATCGAGCCCAGCCCGTCACCGCGCAGCAGCACTTGCTGGCCTTCATGGAGAATTTGCTCTTCAGGGTTGGATTGCGGGCGCGCCGCGACCGCCGATTGCAACACACTCAGGCGCGTGCCTTGGTCTTCACGCTTGACCAGGAACCGCGTACCCAGCGCGCGCATGCTGCCTTCGCGGGTTTCGACGATAAAAGGGCGCGCATCGCCATGCCCGGTTTCGACAAGAATTTCGCCTTCCTGCAAGACGATCAACCGGCGCTTGTCATCGAACCGCACGTCCACCGCACTGTGGGTGTTCAGATTCAACACAGTGCCGTCCGCTAGACGCACAGTGCGCTGCTCACCGGTCGCGGTGCGTTGATCGGCGAGCCAGTAATCCAGTGGCAGAAAGCGTTCGCTGGCGAACAGCCCCACACCGACCAGCAGCACAACGCTGGCCAGCCCACTGCCCAGTCTGCGCACCCGGCGGCGAATGCCTTCGCGTGACTGCAGCAAGGCACTGCGGGCCGGACCTTTGGCCACGCTGAAGCGCTGATCGAGCATGCCCAGTTGCCGCCACGCGCGGGCGTGTTCTTCATGGGCCGCATGCCATTTGGCGAATTCCTCGCGCTCCAGCGGGCTGCTCGAATCGAGGGTCAGTTGCCGTGCAATCGCCGCGTCCAGCACATGCGCCGGCACCGGTCTGGAACTGGCCGGGCTCACGTCGGCTCTCCGTACAGCGCGATGTAGCACTGACGAATCCCCTGGGCCAGATACTGGCGCACGCGCGGCACCGAGACGCCGAGCTTGTCGGCGATCTCGGCATGGCTGAGGCCATCGAGGCGGTTATAAAGGAAAGCGGCGCGGGCCTTGGTCGACAGTTTGCCGAGCAAGCGGTCGATGGCTTTGAGGTCTTCGAGGATCATTTGCTGTTCTTCCACCGACGGTTGTTCGCCTTCGGGGATCAGCATCAGTTCGGTGAGGTAGGCCTGTTCCAGCGCCGCGCGGCGGAAGTAGTCGAACAGCAAGCCTTTGGCGATCGCCACCAGAAAGGCGCGCGGCTCGCGCGGTGTCAGCATGTCGTCGCGACCGAGCAGGCGGACGAAGGTGTCCTGACTGAGGTCTTCGGCACGTTGCGGGCAGGCCACATTGCGCCGCAGCCACGCCAGCAGCCAACCGCGATGGTCACGATACATCGCACCGACGAGCTCACTGTTAGGGCTTGGGACTGACGACACCGGACATCACCGATTGGGAAATATTAACTAACGCGAATTGTTCGCGATTGTGGCAGAGGTGGGAATGGTTAGCAATTGGCCACTGGTCAGGTGGGCGTTAAAGGCTGGCCCTCACCCTAGCCCTCTCCCGGAGGGAGAGGGGACCGATTGGGGGATATTGTCGCAATACACCGACGTGAAAGATTTCTGCTGAATCCATAATCGACTCGGTTTCTCAGGTCGATGGAAAACCCGAGACACCTCGGTAGGCTCCCCTCTCCCTCGGGGAGAGGGCTGGGCGGGCGGCGTTCCGATGAGGGGCTTCTGATTTAAAACGAAGGCGTCTGCTGCCGCCGCTTCCACTGACTCAACCGCTGCTGCAAATTCAACGGACTATGAATCTGCTGACCCCGCGCCCGGCTGAACAGAATCAACGCCAACTCTGCAGTGGCCAGCGCATCGGCACTCGCGTTATGCCGCTCGAACACCTCAAGCTTGAACCAGTCGATCCACTCATCCAGCCCGGCCTCACGAATGTTCGCTTGCGGGCACACTAGCGGTGCAATGTCGGCGACATCCAGGAACACCTGCTGCAACTTGTGCCCCAGATGTTCCTTCAGCGCACGCCCGAGCATGTGCTGATCAAACGGCGCATGAAACGCCAGCACCGGGCTGTCGCCGATAAATTCCAGGAGTTCCAGCAACGCCTCGACCGGCTCACTGCCCGCCGCAATCGCATTCGGCCCCAACCCGTGAATCAACACGCTGGGACTGAGCTTCAGCTCGCGACATTGCAGCGTGCGTTCGAACTGCTGACTGAAATCGATCGCGCCGTCCTCGATCACCACCGCGCCAATCGACAACACACGGTCCTTGTTCAGATTCAGCCCGGTGGTCTCCAGATCCAGCACCACCCAGCGTTGTTCGCGCAGTGTGCATTCGCTCAGCTCGGTAATCGTCGGCAGCTGCGCCAGACGCTGCTGAAAATCCACCGGCACCACCGCACTCGCCGGGCGCAGCCACGAGAACAGGCTCATAGCTGATACCGCAACATCAGGCTACTTTGCAGACGCTGAGCCTGGCGCAGGGATTCACGCAGGATGCGCCGGTCGAGGTGATTGAGGCTGTCCGGGTCGACGCGGTTGGAATAGGGCAGGTTCTCCCGCGTCTGCAATTGATGCTGCTGCATGCGCGTCTGCTGTATGAAGTGATAGGCCTCTTCATACGCCGCGCCATCCAGTCGCTCGATGACTTCTTTCTCGACCAACTGACGGAAGCGCTCGAGGGTATTGTTGGCGTCGATACCGTTGGCCAGCGCGAGCAAGCGTGCGCCATCCACGAACGGCGTCAGCCCCTGCACCTTGAGGTCCAGCGTTGCTTTCTCGCCATTCTTGCGTGCCAGCACAAACTCACGGAAACGGCCCACCGGTGGACGATTGCGCAGGGCGTTCTCGGCCATCATGCGCTGGAACAAACGGTTGTCGCCGACCTGATCGAGAATGCCGCGGCGCAATTGTTCGCAGCCTTTTTCATCGCCCCAGACCACGCGCAGATCGAAGTAAATACTCGAACCGAGCAGATTCTCCGGCGTTGCCTCACGAATAAACGCCGCGAAGCGCCGCGCCCATTCTGCCCGCGACAGACACAGCTCGGGATTGCCGGCCATGATGTTGCCCTTGCACAGAGTGAAACCGCACTGCGCCAGACTCTGGTTGATCTGCTGCGCAATCGGCAGCAGCTTGCCGCGAATCTCTGCTGCATGCGCAGCATCGCGGGCGTCGAACAGAATGCCGTTGTCCTGATCGGTGTGCAGCGTCTGCTCGCGACGGCCTTCGCTGCCGAAGCACAACCAACTGAATGGCACGCCGGGGTCGCCTTTTTCCGCGAGGGTCAGCTCGATCACCCGGCACACGGTGTGATCGTTTAGCAAGGTGATGATGTGGGTGATCTGCGTCGACGACGCGCCATGAGCGAGCATGCGTTCGACCAGTTGGCCGATCTCGCCGCGCAGGCTCACCAGTTGTTCGACGCGCTGGGCGCTGCGAATCGTCCGGGCCAGGTGCACCAGGTCGACCCGTTGCAGGGAAAACAGATCACGTTCTGAGACCACGCCACACAAACGCTGATCCTTGACCAGACAGACGTGGGCGATATGCCGTTCGGTCATGGCAATCGCCGCATCGAACGCACTGTGATCCGGCGAAAGATAAAAGGGCGAAGGCGTCATGTGGCGCTCGATGGCCTCGCTGAAATCACCGACGCCCGCAGCCACGACATGACGCAGATCGCGCAGGGTGAAAATCCCCAGCGGGGCTTTGTGTTCATCTACCGCCACGATGCTGCCGACCTGTTGCTCATGCATCAGCTTCACCGCTTCACGCAATGGCGTGTCGGGGCTGCAGGTCACCGGGTGACGCATCGCCAGTTCGCCCAGTCGGGTGTTCAGCGAATACTGGGTGCCAAGGGTTTCCACGGCTTTCTGCTGCACTTGCTGATTGACTTGATCGAGCAGACTGCTTACCCCGCGCAAGGCGAAATCGCGAAAGGCGTTGGAGAGGGCGAACAGCTTGATGAACGCCAGTTTGTTCAGTTGCAGGCAGAAGGTGTCTTCGCCGGCCAAGTGTTCGGTGCGGGTTGCGCGTTCGCCGAGCAGCGCGGCCAGCGGAAAGCATTCGCCGGTGGTGATTTCAAACGTGGTCTCGGTGCCGGGCTTGGTGATGTGCTGACGTTCGCCGACCACCCGACCTTGCTTGACGATATAGAAGTGTTCAACCGGGCCGTCGGCAGGTTTGATGATGCTCTCGCCCTGGCCGTAGAAACGCAGCTGGCATTGTTCCACCAGATAAGCCAGGTGGGCGTGTTCCATCTGATTGAAGGGCGGGAAGCGCTGGAGGAATTGCAGGGTGCCCTGAATGTTCTGCAATACCGCGGTTTTCCCTGCCTGGGTGAAGGCGTCCGCTTTACTCATAACCATTACCGCAGTCTTTTTCGAATTGTTGTTGTCGGATCGTTCTGACCATGGTCGACCCCTGCGGGCGGGGTGCCCATTGGACGTAAGTCTAGGTTTGAGCTGCCGTTGGGCACATTTGGGAAGTGCCCTACAAAAACAGTCGGAAATTCGCCCGCCAGCCTCTTGGAAAAAAATCCGACGAAGTGCACATTGAAGCTCTGCTTAGCGATGTCTGACGACTGTGCCAGGTGATTGATTTGAAAACGTAGAGAACGCCATGTCCGACCACGATATTTTGAGCGACGCCGAGCGTGAAGCGCTCAGCGCTGTAATGCTCGAACCCGATTTGCCACCGCAGCGTGTACTGATCGTCGATGACGACAAGGACGCCCGGGAGCTGTTGTCGGAGATTCTCGCGTTGGATGGCATTCGGTGCATGACCGCAGCCAGTGGTGAGACGGCGCTGAAGATGCTCGAAGAAAAACCGTCGATCGGGCTGGTGATTACCGATCTGCGCATGGGCCATGTCGGTGGCCTTGAGCTGATTCGCCAGGTGCGCGAATCGGTGCGGGCGGCGCTGCCGATCATCATCGTGTCCGGCGATGCGGATGTGAAAGATGCGATTGCGGCGATGCATTTGAGCGTGGTGGATTTTTTGCTCAAGCCGATTGATACGGGTAAGTTGCTCGGTCTGGTCAAACACGAGTTGGGTATTGATCCTTAAAAGCCCCTCACCCTAGCCCTCTCCCAGGGGGAGAGGGGACTGACCGCGGTGAATGTTCGAGGTACACCGACCTGAAATTCCTCAGTCGAACTCAGGTTTTGAATAGCACCAATATCGGCTCCCTTTCCCCCTCTACCCTTGGCAATTCCTGAGCCGAGCTCAGATTTTGAAAAGCACATAGATCGGCCCCCTTTCCCCCTCTACCCCTTGGGGGAGAGGGCTGGGGTGAGGGGGATGGATCTCAAGCCCACCACAAAAATCCAATCCACAGCACAAACAAAAAAGCCCTGATCTTTCGATCAGGGCTTTTTCATGTCCGGCATTCAGAGCAAGTTACAGGCCGTTGGCCTTCTTGAACTCGCGACGACGACGGTGCAGCACCGGCTCGGTGTAGCCGTTCGGCTGTTTGGTGCCTTCGATCACCAGTTCGACCGCCGCCTGGAAGGCGATGTTGCTGTCGAAGTTCGGTGCCAGCGGACGGTACAGCGGGTCGTTGGCGTTCTGACGATCCACCACCGGCGCCATGCGCTTGAGGCTTTCCATCACTTGCGCTTCGGTGACGACACCGTGGCGCAGCCAGTTGGCGATGTGCTGGCTGGAGATACGCAGCGTGGCACGGTCTTCCATCAGGCCGACGTCATTGATGTCCGGCACTTTCGAGCAGCCCACACCCTGGTCGATCCAGCGCACCACATAACCAAGAATGCCCTGGGCATTGTTGTCCAGTTCGTTCTTGATCTGCTCCGGAGTCCAGTTCGGATTGACCGCCAGCGGAATGGTCAGGATGTCGTCCACCGAGGCGCGAGTACGTTTGGCCAGTTCGGCCTGACGGGCGAACACGTCGACCTTGTGGTAGTGCAGCGCGTGCAGCGCAGCAGCAGTCGGCGACGGCACCCAAGCGGTGTTGGCACCGGCCAACGGGTGCGCGATTTTCTGCTCAAGCATCGCGGCCATCAGGTCGGGCATCGCCCACATGCCTTTACCGATTTGCGCGCGACCTTGCAGGCCGGTGCTCAGACCGATATCGACGTTCCAGTTTTCGTAGGCGCCGATCCATTTCTCAGCCTTCATGTCAGCCTTGCGCACAACCGGGCCGGCTTCCATGGAGGTGTGGATTTCGTCGCCGGTACGGTCGAGGAAACCAGTGTTGATGAACACCACGCGCTCGCTGGCGGCCTTGATGCAGGCCTTGAGGTTGACCGTGGTGCGGCGCTCCTCGTCCATGATCCCGACTTTCAGGGTGTTGCGCGTAAGGCCCAACACGTCTTCGATGCGGCCGAACAGCTCGTTGGTGAACGCTGCTTCTTTCGGGCCGTGCATCTTCGGTTTAACGATGTAGACCGAGCCGGTGCGGGTGTTACGACGCGAGGTATTACCGTTGAGGTTGTGCATCGCCGCCAGGCAAGTGACCAGACCGTCAAGGATGCCTTCCGGCACTTCGTTGCCTTGACTGTCGAGGATCGCGTCGATGGTCATCAAGTGGCCAACGTTGCGCACGAACAACAGCGAACGACCGTGCAACGTCACTTCACCGCCATTTGGCGCGGTGTAGGTGCGATCCGGGTTCATGGTGCGGGTGAAGGTCTGGCCGCCCTTGGAAACGGATTCCGACAGATCGCCCTTCATCAGGCCGAGCCAGTTGCGGTAGATCACCACTTTGTCGTCGGCATCGACGGCAGCCACGGAGTCTTCGCAGTCCATGATGGTGGTCAGAGCCGCTTCCATCAGGATGTCTTTGACGCCGGCCGGGTCGGTCTGGCCAACCGGGGTGCTGGCGTCGACCTGGATTTCGAAGTGCAGACCGTTGTGTTTCAGCAGAATGGCGATTGGCGCGTTGGCGTCGCCCTGGAAACCGATCAGTTGTGCATCGTCGCGCAGGCCGGTGTTGCTGCCGCCCTTGAGGGTGACCAGCAGTTTGCCGTCAGCGATTTTGTAGGCGGTCGAATCGACGTGGGAGCCAGCAGCCAATGGTGCGGCTTCGTCGAGGAAGGCACGGGCGAAGGCGATGACTTTGTCGCCCCGCACCTTGTTGTAGCCTTTGCCTTTTTCCGCGCCACCGTCTTCGCTGATCGCGTCGGTGCCGTAGAGGGCGTCATACAGCGAACCCCAGCGGGCGTTCGAGGCATTGAGAGCGAAGCGGGCGTTCATCACCGGCACCACGAGTTGCGGGCCGGCGGTACGGGCGATTTCATCATCGACATTTTGCGTCGTTGCCTGGAAATCAGCCGCTTCTGGCAGCAGATAACCGATTTCTTGCAGGAAGGCTTTATAGGCCACGGCGTCGTGCGCCTGACCGTTGCGTTCCTGGTGCCAGGCATCAATGCGAGCCTGGAAGTCATCGCGTTTGGCGAGTAGGGCTTTGTTCTTCGGCGCCAGGTCATGAATGACCTTGTCGGCACCTTCCCAGAATTTTTCGGCGGTGAGGCCGGTACCGGGAATGGCTTCGTTGTTCACGAAGTCGAACAGGACTTTGGCGACCTGCAGGCCACCGACTTGAACGTGTTCAGTCATTGCTTGCCTCACTCTGCTCAGCTATTTCGCTTTTCAGCTCTTCAATTTGACAATGAAGCCTCTGGCCATTTAAACCACAAACCTGCCGACCAGTACATGCCATTGCTGGCGGCTGGGCTGGGACCAATCAACGGCTTGGGGCCTTGCTGACGGGGCTTTCAGGGTTGCGAACAGGCTTTGGGCAGACATCGATCCAGCGTTATGTAGTGCGCGCTGCGGCATACTACATGATGAGTTGCGCTTGTGAAAATCAGACTAATTACGTCGTTCTGCGACCTCATGTCGCATTGCGGTCACATCGCGGAACGGGATGTTCTCAAAAAACAGATGGATTGTTCCAGCTAAATATAAAAAGTTGTACACATAAATAGTAATTGGCTGCTATGGCACCGGTTTTTGTGGGAGCGAGCTTGCTCGCGAAAGCGTCGGTCGCCTCAACGCAAAATCGACCCTTGCCTATACTTCCCCCTTCTATAACAAAAGTCATGACAAGAGGGCTGCGCCATGGACCATCTCGTACTCACCGTATTCGCCCCGGACAAGCCCGGGCAGGTCGAGCGCATCGCCCAATGCATTGCCGAACACGGCGGTAACTGGCTGGAAAGCCGCATGTCGCGGATGGCCGGGCAGTTCGCCGGGATTCTTCGGGTGGGGGTGCCGGCAGAGGCTTACGACGAATTAGTCGATGCCTTACAAGCATTGTCGACGCACGGCATTCGCGTGCTGATCGCCGAGAGCGGTATCGAACAATCCTGTACCTGGAAACCGATCGCCATGGAACTGGTGGGCAATGACCGGCCCGGCATTGTTCGCGACATCACCCGGCTGTTGAGCGAGCAGGGCGTCAACCTTGAGCGGCTGGTGACTGAAGTGCGTCCGGCACCGATGAGCAGCGAACCGCTGTTCCACGCCGAAGCGATTCTCGCGGTACCGCTAACCCTGTCGCTGGATGTATTGCAGTCGCGGCTGGAAACCCTGGCCGATGATCTGATGGTCGAACTGGTGTTACGCACAGACAGTTAAGCGCTGACCGGGTTATCCAGTTTTAACGTGCACCTGCCTGTGGATAACCTGTAGAGACCGGGCGCAGCGCCAAGCCGGCCGGGGCTTGCGCGGAACTGATCAAAAAACCGCCAACATTCAGTGACTTGCACACAAACGGCGGGGATCACGTTGTGGATAACCTTGGGAAGAAACGATGCAGGCCACGAGAACCATGGCCTGTGAGGGTTTGTACGTTTTTTGATCAGTTGCGCCGGCGTAAACTGATCACCGCGTCGACGCTGTAAACGGCCAGGCCGGCCCAGATGAAGATAAACGCCACCAGTGTGCTGGACGATAGATGCTCACCGAACAGCAGCACGGCTTGCAGCAGCACCAAAGTCGGCGCCAGGTATTGCAGGAAGCCGATGGTGGTGTAGGGCAAGTGACGCGTGGCAGCGTTGAAACACACCAGCGGCACCAGTGTCACCGGGCCGGCCGCTACCAGCCACCAGGCTTGCGAGGTGGTCCAGAACTCCGGTTGGGCGCTGGTCGCGGTCTGATTGAACAGCAGCCAGGCAATCGCGATCGGTACCAGCATCCAGGTTTCCACCACCAGTCCCGGCAACGCCTTGACCGGCGCCTGTTTGCGGATCAGACCGTAGAAGCCGAACGTCAACGCCAGCACCAGCGATACCCACGGCAGACTGCCGACCTGCCATACCTGCTGCGCCACACCAACCGCCGCCAGGCCGACCGCGAGCCACTGCATCCGCCGCAAGCGTTCACCGAGAATCAACATCCCCAGCAGCACGTTTACCAATGGGTTGATGTAGTAGCCGAGGCTCGCTTCGAGCATGCGCCCGTTATTCACCGACCACACGTAGGTCAGCCAGTTGGCCGCGATCAACGTGCCGCTCAGGGCCAGAATCGCCAGGCGTTTAGGGTTGTCGAGCAGTTCGCGCAACCAGCCCGGGTGTTTCCACACCATCAGCAACAACGCACCAAACAGCGCCGACCACAACACTCGATGGATGATGATTTCAACGGCCGGCACTTCGGCGATGGCTTTGAAGTAGATCGGGAACAGGCCCCAGATGATGTAGGCGCTCAGGCCCAGAATGTACCCGCGACGCGGGTTGGCGGCTTGCATGCAGAATCCTTGCTTAGGCAGCTAACAAAGGAGGGATTGTAAGGAGATTTGTCTACGAATGCCGTAGCGCAATGGTCGGGAAATTGTGAACACCGGACAATTGTGGGAGTGAGCCTGCTCGCGAAGGCGTCGTTTCAGTCGACATCACTGTTGAATGTCAGTCCGTATTCGCGAGCAGGCTCGCTCCCACAAGGATATTGGTGGATCAGAAGAGTTTCAGTGGCTCTTCATTCAGCGCGGACAGTTGCTCACGCAACGCCAGCACCTGATCACCCCAATAACGCTCGGTGCCAAACCACGGAAAGCTGTGCGGGAACGCCGGGTCATCCCAGCGCCGCGCCAGCCAGGCGCTGTAGTGCATCAGGCGCAAGGCGCGCAGCGGTTCGATCAGCGCCAGTTCGCGCGGATCGAAGTCGTGAAACTCGTTATAGCCGTCCATCAATTCCGACAGTTGTCCGAGGCATTCCTGACGATCACCGGCGAGCATCATCCAGATGTCCTGCACCGCCGGGCCCATGCGGCAGTCGTCGAGGTCGACGATGTGGAACATCTCGTCGCGGCACATCATGTTGCCGGGGTGGCAGTCGCCGTGCATGCGGATGTTCTGGTGCGGCGTGTTGGCGTAGGCATCTTCCACGCGTTTGAGCAGGTCGCGGGCGACAGACTCGTAGGCTGGCAGCAGGCTTTTCGGAATGAAGTTGCCTTCGAGCAAGGTGCTCAGCGAAGCGTGGCCGAAGTTCTGCACGGCGAGGGCTTCACGGTGCTCGAACGGCTTGGTCGCGCCGACCGCGTGGATGCGCCCGAGCAACTGGCCGAGGCGATACAACTGATCAAGGTTGCCCGGCTCCGGCGCACGACCGCCGCGACGCGGGAACAGAGTGAAGCGAAAACCGGCATGTTCGTGCAGGGTTTCGCCGTTGTGGATCAGCGGCGCCACCACGGGGATTTCGACGTCGGCCAGTTCGAAGGTGAACTTGTGTTCTTCGAGAATGGCTTCGTTGGTCCAGCGCTGCGGGCGATAGAACTTGGCGATCAGCGGCTCGGAGTCTTCGATGCCGACCTGATAGACGCGGTTTTCGTAGCTGTTGAGCGCCAGAATGCGCGCATCACTGAGAAAGCCGATGCTTTCAACGGCATCGAGCACGAGGTCGGGGGTAAGGGTTTCAAACGGGTGGGCCATGCTGACTCCTGCGCGCAGCAGGCTGCCGCGTCCGGCCCAGCATGGTAGCGCAGATGGCAGCGGGGAGGTGGTTAGTGTCTTCGCTGAAGCCATCGCGAGCAGGCTCACTCCTACAGGGGAACGAACGCATTCCAAATGTAGGAGTGAGCCTGCTCGCGATGAGGGCCTGTCAGGCGCCGACGATTCCACCATCCTCGCGAGTGATCGCCATCACCGAAGACCGCGGCTTGCCATTCGGCAGATGCTCGGGGAAGGTCGAACCGCCGTTCTCCCCCGGATGCTGAATCCCGACAAACAACGTCTTCTGATCCGGCGAGAAGCTGATTCCCGTCACCTCACAACCAATCGGCCCGACCATGAATCGGCGAATCTCACCGGTCTTCGGATCGGCGCAAAGCATCTGGTTATTGCCCATCCCGGCAAAGTCGCCGGTGTTGCTCGAATCACCGTCGGTGAGAATCCACAAGCGTCCGGCCTTGTCGAAACCCAGGCCATCCGGGCTGTTGAACATGTTCTGCGGGGTGATGTTCTTCGAGCCACCCTTCGGCGTCCCGGCATGCACGCCCGGATTACCGGCGACTACAAACAGGTCCCAGGCAAACGTCTTCGAGGCGTGATCGTCACGGTCGGTGCGCCAGCGCAGAATCTGCCCGTAGACGTTTTTCTCGCGCGGGTTCGGCCCGCCCACCGGCTGCCCGTCTTCGCCGCGCTTGGCGTTGTTGGTCAGGGTGCAATAGACCTGACCGTCCTTCGGACTGACGACGATCCACTCCGGACGGTCCATGCGCGTCGCGCCAACCACGCTGGCGGCGAGGCGCGCGTGGATCAGCACTTCGGCCTGATCGGCGAAACCGCTGCTGGCGTCGATGCCGTTTTTGCCGTGGGTCAGCTCGATCCACTGGCCCTGGCCTTTCGGGTGGTCGGGGTTGCTGTCGCCATTATCGAACTTGGCCACGTACAGGGTGCCGTGATCGAGGATGTCGCGGTTGGCCTTGGCGTTGCGATGGTTGATGCGGTCGCGGCTGACGAATTTATAGATGAACTCGCCACGCTCGTCGTCGCCCATGTACACCACGGCGCGACCGTCGTCGGTCTCGGCCAGTGCGGCGTTTTCATGCTTGAAGCGGCCCAGTGCGGTGCGTTTGACCGGGGTCGATTGCGGATCGAACGGATCGATCTCGACCACCCAGCCGTGTCGGTTGAGTTCGTTGGGGTTCTTGGCCATGTCGAAGCGCGGGTCGTACGGGTGCCAGTTGATCTCGCGGCTGGCGACCGAGACACCGTAACGCTTCTGCGCCGGGTCGAACTGTTGCTGGGCATTGCTGCTGCCGAAACAGTCGGTGAAGTTTTCTTCGCAGGTCAGGTAAGTACCCCACGGCGTTTTGCCGTTGGCGCAGTTCTGGAAGGTGCCGAGGACTTTCTTGCCGTGTTTGTCGGCCGCCGTTTTCATCAAGTCGTGACCGGCAGCCGGGCCGCTGATGCGCAGCGGTGAGTTGCCGTGAATGCGGCGGTTGTAGCGCGAACCCTGAACGAACTGCCATTGACCGTTCTTGCGTTGCACTTCAATCACCGAGACGCCTTCGCAGGCCAGCGCCTTGCGCACGTCTTCGGCCGATTGCGGCATGCCGCCGTGCGGATAGAGGTAGCGGTAGTTGGTGTATTCGTTGTTGATCGCCATCAGCGCGCGATTGCGGTCGTCGGGGAAGGCGAACAGGCTCATGCCGTCGTTGTTGTCGCCGAATTGCACTTCCTGTGCGGCAGCGGTGCCGTTGCCACTCGGGTCGAAGGCCGGGCCGTTCTTTTGCAGGGGCTGGCCCCAACTGATCAGCACCGAAGACTTGTAGCCTTTGGGCAGTCTGATGACGTCGGTGGTTGCCGCCGGAATACTCTCGAAACCGAGCAGACGGCTGTTGCCGGCACTGACGCCAGTGGCCAGCGCGCTGCGGCTCAACAGGCTGCCGCCGAGGAACATCGCCGCGCCGCACAGCGCGCCGGCGCCGATGAAACCGCGACGGCTGAGGCCGACCATTTTTTCCAGGTCAGTGGATTGGTTTTCTTCTAATAGGCTCACATCAGGCTCCCTGCTTGGTTTTGGCAGCCACCTTAATGAGCGTCGATGACGCTTTCGTTGCAGCGCCTGATTACAGCGGCGTGCCGAGCAGCACGTTGGACGGCGAAAACTGCACCTGCACTGGTTGTGCGATGCCCAACCCGCGAGTGCGCAGGTCCAACGGTTCCGCCAGGGCACAGAGGATATGGCCGTTGGGCAGGGCAATGCGCACTTCGCTCGGGCCATCCTCGGCGTCGAGGATCGCTTCGATGGTGCCGTTGAGAAGATTGTGACCAAACGTTGCAGGCTGCTCATTGCTGAGCAATTCCAGCCAGCCGGCCTTGATCAGGGCCACCACTTCGGTGCCGGCTTGCAGCTCCAGGTGCACGGTGCTGTCGTGGGTGATCTGCGCGTCGAGGCACAGGCCTTCGGCCAGTTCGAGGCGGATCAGGTCATTGCGGCCCTGCGCTTCGATCGCCACGACCTTGCCGTGCAACTGATTGCGCGCGCTGGTTCTGAGCATCAAACGACCGAGCAGATCCAGATCACTGGCGTCTTCCGCTGCCTCCAGCACCTGGGCCTGCAAGGCCTGCAGTTTTTGGTACAGGCGCAAAACGCGCTCGCCTTCGCTGGAGAGTTTCGCACCGCCGCCACCCTTACCACCGACGGCGCGCTCGACCAGCGGTTTCTGCGCGAGGTTGTTCAGCTCATCGATGGCGTCCCATGCCGCTTTGTAGCTCAGGCCAGCACTTTTCGCCGCGCGGGTGATCGAGCCCTGTTCGGCGATATGTTGCAGCAGGGCGATGCGCTGCGGACGGCGGACGATGTGCTGGGAGAGCAGGGAAGGCATGGACATGAATGGGTGCTTTTTTGCTGTGGCGGTGGAGGAGGAAGTTGGCCGCTCGCAACGCGAGAGTCAAGCTTGACGCAGAACCCTGTGGGAGCGAGCTTGCTCGCGAAAGCGGCTTGTCAGTCAACATTGATTTTGAATGTGCTGGCCCCTTCGCGAGCAAGCTCGCTCCCACATGAACATTGCGTTGGCTTCAGTTTCCGGGTTTTGGCGTGCGGGCCAGGCAATAGACATCAACCCGCGCAGCGCCTGCGTTCATCAGCAACCGGGCGAGAGCCTGTGCGGTCGCGCCAGTGGTCAATACGTCGTCAACCAGCGCGAGATGTCGGTCTTTTATGCGCGCATCCGGCATGAGGCTGAAGGCATTGCGCAGATTATGTTTACGCGCCTTGGCGTCGAGATCCTGCTGGGCACCGGTATCCTTGATTCGCCGCAGAACCCGTTCTTCGCACGGCAGATCCAGTGACTGACTCAACCACCGCGCCAGCATCGCAGCCTGGTTGAACCCGCGTTGACGCAGACGTTTGTTCGCCAGCGGCACCGGCAACAACACATCAGGCCTCGGCAACCCCTCATCGAAGCGATGTTGCAGGTATTGCCCGAGAACGTCGGCGAGCAGGTGACCAAACGGCCATTTTGCGTTGTGTTTAAAACGCGTAATCAAACTGTCGACCGGGAAGCCGTAGCGCCACGGCACCACCACCTGTTCGAACGCCGGCGGCTCTAGCAGGCACTCGCCACAGGTCAGGCCGGCGGCGAAGAGTGGCAAGGCGCAGGTCTGGCAGTGGTCGCCGAGCCAGGGCAAATCCGTTTCGCAGGCCACGCAGATTGGCATTTCTGCTTCTGCCGGCTCATCGCAAAGTAAGCAGGTCTGTGCATTATTTAAACAGATGTAAACCTGTCCTTCGTATCGTGGTTGACAGCGCATGACTCTTCCTTAAATATGCCGAACATCCGTGTCGCGCCTGTGGGTATTCCGTTCCCGCAGCCGCCAGCCAAGCATAACCAAGGAACTACCCATGAGCGCGAGCACCACCGCCACCCTGCGTCACGACTGGTCTCTGGCCGAAGTCAAAGCACTCTTCGTACAGCCATTCAACGACTTGCTGTTCCAGGCGCAAACGGTGCACCGCGCACATTTCAACGCCAACCGCGTTCAGGTGTCGACACTGCTGTCGATCAAGACCGGCGCCTGCCCGGAAGACTGCAAGTACTGCCCGCAGTCCGGTCACTACAACACCGGCCTGGAAAAAGAAAAGCTGATGGAAGTGCAGAAGGTCCTCGAAGAGGCTGCACGCGCCAAGGCTATCGGTTCGACACGTTTCTGCATGGGCGCGGCGTGGAAACATCCGTCGGCGAAAGACATGCCGTACGTGCTGAAAATGGTCGAAGGCGTGAAGGCCATGGGCCTGGAAACCTGCATGACTCTTGGCCGTCTCGACCAGGATCAGACCGAAGCACTGGCCAAGGCCGGGCTCGATTACTACAACCACAACCTCGACACGTCGCCGGAGTTCTACGGCAGCATCATCACCACCCGTACTTACAGCGAACGTCTGCAAACGCTGGCCTATGTGCGTGAATCGGGGATGAAGATCTGCTCCGGCGGCATTCTCGGCATGGGCGAGTCGCTGGATGACCGCGCCAATCTGCTGATCCAGTTGGCCAACCTGCCGGAGCATCCGGAATCGGTGCCGATCAACATGTTGGTGAAGGTTGCCGGCACCCCGCTGGAAAACGCCGAAGACGTCGATCCGTTCGACTTCATCCGCATGCTCGCCGTGGCCCGCATCCTCATGCCGCAATCCCACGTGCGCCTGTCCGCCGGCCGCGAAGCGATGAACGAGCAGATGCAGGCCCTGGCCTTCTTCGCCGGCGCCAACTCGATTTTCTACGGCGACAAACTGCTGACCACCGCCAACCCGCAGGCGGACAAGGACATGCAGTTGTTCGCGCGTCTGGGCATTCAGCCGGAAGCTCGTGAAGAACATTCCGATGAGGTTCACCAGGCGGCAATCGAACAGGCGCTGGTGGAGCAGAAGAGCAGCGAGCAGTTCTACAACGCCGCGGTTTAAAGCTGCGCGGATTCCTCTGAAGGAATGCAAAACCCCTTGTGGGAGCGAGCCTGCTCGCGAAAGCGGTGCCTCAGTCGACATTGGTGTTGGATGTGAAGGCCTATTCGCGAGCAGGCTCGCTCCCACAAGGGATCTGTGTCACTTGAAAGTCGAGGCCTGCATGTCTTTCGATCTCGCCGCACGCCTTGCTGCCCGTCGTGCCGAAAATCTCTATCGCCAGCGACCGCTGCTTGAGTCCCCGCAGGGGCCTGAAGTGGTGGTCGACGGCAAACCGTTGCTCGCGTTCTGCAACAACGATTACCTGGGCTTGGCCAATCATCCGCAAGTGATCGAAGCCTGGCGCGCCGGTGCTGAACGCTGGGGCGTCGGTGGCGGTGCCTCGCATCTGGTGATTGGCCACAGCGGCCCGCACCACGCTCTGGAAGAAGCGCTGGCCGATCTCACCGGTCGACCGCGTGCGCTGCTGTTCACCACCGGCTACATGGCCAACCTTGGCGCCGTTACGGCGCTGGTCGGGCAGGGCGATACGGTGCTGGAAGATCGCCTCAATCACGCTTCGCTGCTGGACGCGGGTCTGTTGTCCGGCGCGCGTTTCAATCGTTATCTGCACAACGACGCGGTGAGCCTGGCCAAGCGTCTTGAGAAAGCCAGCGGCAATACGCTGGTGGTCACTGACGGTGTGTTCAGCATGGACGGCGACCTCGCTGACCTGCCGGCATTGGCTCGTGAAGCCAAGGCCAAAGGCGCGTGGCTGATGGTCGATGACGCTCACGGTTTTGGGCCGCTCGGTGCGAACGGTGGCGGCATCGTCGAGCATTTCGGTTTGAGTCAGGAGGACGTGCCGGTACTGGTCGGCACCCTCGGTAAAGCCTTCGGCACCGCTGGCGCCTTCGTCGCGGGCAGCGAAGAGCTGATCGAAAGCCTGATCCAGTTCGCCCGTCCGTACATCTACACCACCAGCCAGCCACCAGCGCTGGCCTGCGCGACCCTGAAAAGTCTGGAGCTGCTGCGCACTGAACACTGGCGCCGTGAGCATCTGCAGACTTTGATCCGCCAGTTCCGCCAGGGCGCCGAGCAGATCGGTCTGGAGCTGATGGACAGCTTCACGCCGATCCAGCCGATCATGATTGGCGATGCCGGGCGCGCGGTACGTCTTTCGCTGATGTTGCGCGAGCGTGGGCTGATGGTCACCGCCATCCGCCCTCCGACCGTGCCCGCCGGCAGCGCGCGGTTGCGCGTGACCCTGACCGCCGCCCACAGCGAAGCGCAGGTGCAGCTATTGTTAGAGGGACTGGCCGATTGCTTTGCCCAACTGTCGTCGGAGCCAAGCCATGCGTAATCGCCTGATTCTGTTGCCCGGCTGGGGCCTCGGTGTGTCGCCGATGGAGCCTCTGGCCGCCGCTTTGCAAGGGCTCGACGAGCATCTGAAAGTGGAAATCGAGCCGCTGCCGGAGCTGGATTCCAGTGACCTGCAAGACTGGCTCGATGAACTCGATGAACGCATTCCACAAGACGTCTGGCTCGGTGGCTGGTCGCTGGGCGGCATGCTCGCGACCGAACTGGCGGCGCGCCGTGGCGAGCGTTGCTGCGGATTGCTGACGCTGGCGAGCAATCCTTCCTTCGTTGCCCATGAACAGTGGCCGACCGCGATGCCGGGCGAGACCTTCGATGCATTTCTCGCCGGTTGCCAGGCCGATCCCCGGCTGACCCTCAAACGCTTTTCGCTGCTCTGTGCTCAAGGTGCACAAGATGCGCGCGGCTTGTCGCGGTTGATGCTCGGCGGCGCACCGCACACGGCGCCGTCGGCGTTGATGGCGGGCCTGGAATTGCTCGCGCAACTGGACACCCGCGAAGCACTGCAAGCATTTCGCGGCCCGCAATTTCATCTGTTCGCCGGACAGGACGCTCTCGTTCCGGCGGAAGCGGCGGGGGCGTTGTTCGTCCTGTTGCCGGATATCGAAATCGGTCTGATCGAACAGGCCAGCCATGCCTTTCTTCTGGAAGACCCCCACGGACTGGCGGGCGCTATCCAGGCTTTTCTACATGAGTGCGGTGATGACTGATTTGTCTCTTGTGCTGCCCGGCGGCTTGCCTGACAAACGTCAGGTCGCGGCCTCTTTTTCCCGCGCTGCGGCCAGTTACGACAGCGTCGCCGAGTTGCAACGTGATGTTGGTACACAATTGCTTCAACGCTTGCCGGCGGATTTTTCACCGTCGCGCTGGCTGGATCTGGGCTGTGGCACCGGTTATTTCACCCGGGCACTGGCCGCGCATTTTGCCGAGGGCCATGGTCTGGCGCTGGACATTGCCGAGGGCATGCTCGATCACGCGCGGCCGTTGGGCGGCGCTGATTACTTCATTGCTGGCGATGCGGAGCGTCTGCCGTTGCAGGACTCGACTTGCGACTTGATTTTTTCCAGCCTGGCGGTGCAATGGTGCGCGGATTTCGATGCGGTGCTCAGCGAAGCCTTTCGCGTACTGAAACCGGGTGGGATTTTTGCGTTTGCTAGTCTTTGTGTAGGGACGTTGTTCGAGTTGCGCGACAGCTGGCGGCAGGTCGACGGGATGGTGCACGTCAACCGCTTCCGCGAGTTCACCCGTTATGAGCAACTGTGTACGGCCAGTGGCTTGCGTACGTTGAGCCTGGATAATCAGCCTCACGTGCTGCATTACCCCGATGTGCGCAGCCTGACCCATGAATTGAAGGCCTTGGGTGCGCACAATCTGAATCCCGGACGGCCCGGTGGTTTGACCGGGCGGGCGCGAATTCTCGGGCTGGTGGAAGCTTACGAGCAGTTCCGTGAAACGTCGGGATTGCCGGCGACTTATCAGGTGGTCTACGCCGTGTTGGAGAAACCCGTATGAGCGCAGCCTATTTCATCACTGGAACGGACACTGACGTCGGCAAGACCACCGTGGCTGCCGGGTTGCTGCATGCGGCGCGATCAGCAGGCTTGAGTACCGCGGCGGGCAAACCGGTGGCCTCAGGGTGCGAAGTCACGCCGAAGGGGCTGCGCAATTCCGATGCATTGGCGCTGTTGGCCGAATGTTCGCTGCCGCTGACTTATCAACAGGTCAATCCCGTGGCGTTCGAGCCTGCGATCGCTCCACACCTGGCAGCGCGTGAGGCCGGAGTAGCGTTGACCGTGCAATCGTTGCTGGCGCCGATGCGCGAGATTCTGGCGATGAACGCCGATTTCACCTTGATCGAGGGCGCGGGTGGCTGGCGGGTGCCGTTGGCGGATCAGGACAATCTGTCAGATCTGGCGATTGCGTTGAAGCTGCCGGTGATTCTGGTGGTGGGTGTGCGGCTGGGGTGCATCAGTCATGCCTTGCTGACGGCCGAGGCGATTGCCCGTGATGGGCTGCAATTGGCCGGGTGGGTGGCGAATATCATCGATCCGAAGACTTCGCGGCTTGAGGAGAACCTCGCCACATTGGCCGAGCGAATTCCGGCGCCATGCCTTGGGCGCGTGCCGAAACTCAAGAGCTTGAGTGCCGAAGCGGTAGCGGATCATTTGCAACTGGATCTGCTCGACTAAGCTTTTCTCTATGGGCAGGCACTGTGCCATTAGTGTTTTTGACGGGTGTTTTTCTGGCGCCTCTGGTTCAATGGCGCCATTGATCCTTCCCAAGGATGAGAACTGTTATGGAAATCTCCGGTAACACAGCTTTTTATGCAGGTCTGAGCTCGATTCAGAGCGGGCAGAACCGCGTTGATCAGGCCGCCAGCCAGATTGCCAACAACACCATTGAGCGTTCGGTCACCAGCCAGTCTTCGGAAGCGCAGGTCGATCGTCTGCGTGGCGTTGATCGCAGCCAGCAAATGGACCTGGGCAGCGACATGGTGCAAATGGCCCAAGGCAAGTTTCAAGTGGAGCTGGGCGTAAAAGTCGCCAAAGCTTCCGACGAAATGCTCGGTACGATCATCGACACCTTTGCCTGATTTTTCGCCATCTACACCCTGAACGCCGCGCTTTGTCGCGGCGTTTTTCGTTGT
Source organism: Pseudomonas sp. H1_D05 (assembly GCF_054682705.1). Taxonomy (NCBI): domain Bacteria; kingdom Pseudomonadati; phylum Pseudomonadota; class Gammaproteobacteria; order Pseudomonadales; family Pseudomonadaceae; genus Pseudomonas; species Pseudomonas sp. H1_D05. The sequence goes on along the minus strand of NZ_CP162825.1, from coordinate 1,266,958 downwards.
AAGTCCTTCTCCCTCAACTAATCTTTTTTCAGCACCCGTGACTCGATCGAGCGCATGGCGGTTTGCTGTGTCCGGCGTTTGAAAGATGCGATGACGAACGGCAAAAGATCGACGCTTGACAAGATTTCGGCGTAAACGTATGTTTCAAACAACTGTTTGACCGTCACAACAAATCAACACGGTCGTTCATTCCCGGTTACATCAGCAGAGGTTTATCGCTATGCCTGACTACAAGGCCCCCTTGCGTGATATTCGCTTCGTTCGTGACGAACTGCTCGGCTACGAAGCGCACTATCAGAGCCTTCCGGCTTGCGCAGACGCAACTCCAGACATGGTTGACGCCATTCTCGAAGAAGGCGCCAAGTTTTGTGAGCAGGTACTGGCGCCGCTGAACCGCGTGGGCGACCTCGAAGGTTGCACCTGGAGCGAGTCCGGCGTGAAAACCCCGACCGGCTTCAAAGAGGCTTACAAGCAATTCGTCGAAGGCGGCTGGCCAAGCCTGGCGCACGACGTTGAGCACGGCGGCCAAGGCTTGCCGGAGTCGCTGGGTCTGGCAGTGAGCGAGATGGTTGGCGAAGCCAACTGGTCGTGGGGCATGTACCCAGGCCTGTCGCACGGTGCGATGAACACCATCTCCGAGCACGGCACCCCTGAGCAGCAAGAAGCCTATCTGACCAAACTGGTTTCCGGCGAATGGACCGGCACCATGTGCCTGACCGAACCACACTGCGGCACCGACCTGGGCATGCTGCGCACCAAGGCCGAACCTCAGGCTGATGGCTCCTATAAAGTCTCCGGCACCAAGATCTTCATCTCGGCCGGTGAACACGACATGGCCGACAACATCGTCCACATCGTACTGGCCCGCCTGCCGGATGCACCGGCCGGCACCAAAGGCATCTCGCTGTTCATCGTTCCAAAGTTCATGCCCAATGCTGATGGCACCGTCGGTGCACGCAACGCAGTGAGTTGCGGTTCGCTGGAACACAAGATGGGCATCCACGGCAATGCCACTTGCGTGATGAACTTCGACGGCGCCACCGGTTACCTGATCGGCCCGGCGAACAAAGGCCTGAACTGCATGTTCACCTTTATGAACACCGCACGTCTGGGTACCGCGCTGCAAGGTCTGGCCCACGCCGAAATCGGTTTCCAGGGCGGTCTGAAATACGCTCGCGACCGTCTGCAAATGCGCTCCCTGACTGGCCCGAAAGCGCCGGACAAAGCCGCTGACCCGATCATCGTGCACCCTGACGTACGCCGCATGCTGTTGACCATGAAGGCTTTCGCCGAAGGCAACCGTGCGATGGTGTACTTCACCGCCAAACAGGTCGACATCGTCAAATACGGCGTCGATGAAGAAGAGAAAAAGAAAGCCGACGCATTGCTGGCCTTCATGACCCCGATCGCCAAGGCGTTCATGACCGAAGTCGGTTTTGAGTCCGCCAACCACGGCGTACAGATCTACGGCGGCCACGGCTTCATCGCCGAGTGGGGCATGGAGCAGAACGTTCGCGACAGCCGCATTTCGATGCTGTACGAAGGCACCACCGGTATCCAGGCACTCGACCTGCTGGGCCGTAAAGTGCTGATGACGCAAGGCGAGGCTTTGAAGGGCTTCACCAAGATCGTCCACAAGTTCTGCCAGAACAACGAAGGCAACGAAGCCGTTGCAGAGTTCGTCGCACCGCTGGCCGCGATCAACAAGGAATGGGGCGAGCTGACCATGAAGGTCGGTATGGCTGCCATGAAAGATCGCGAAGAAGTCGGCGCGGCCTCCGTGGATTACCTGATGTACTCCGGTTATGCCTGCCTGGCTTACTTCTGGGCCGACATGGCGCGTGTAGCAGCCGAGAAGCTGGCAGAAGGCAGTGGCGACGCGGCGTTCTACACCGCCAAGCTGCAAACCGCGCGCTTCTACTTCCAGCGCATCCTGCCACGCACCCGTACCCACGTGGCCACCATGCTGTCGGGCGCCAACAACCTGATGGACATGAAAGAAGAAGACTTCGCACTGGGCTACTAAGCCTTAACGTGGTCTTTTGAAAAACCGCTGCTCCTTAGGGGGCGGCGGTTTTTTTTTGCGCTGGATTTACCCCCAACACTGGGGACGTTTCCCCAGCAGAAACGGTGAGCTGACAGCGCGCAGCCCCAGCGTTTATTGATTCAAAATGTTTCTCGGAAGGGGTGGCCAATTAATTGCACTGCGCAGATTAACCGGCGCTCACGAGAAATCCTGTCCTGTTTCACGACGCCTCTCGCCCGGCGAACTCATAACAACAACGTCAGGGTGAAGCATATGAACATCTGTCGACTTGTCGGGTTAACCCTCACGCTAAGTGCCTGCGGCGCCATGGCGGCTGATCCTTTGGAAGTGGATCCGCCGGTGCCGCAAGTGCCGAGCCTGCAATCACTGCGAGGCATGGTTCCGCCCGATCCTTCAGGAACCGAGGGTGGCCGTAAAGTCGACCTGATGACCGACTACGTGCTCAACCGGTCCGCCGCAATCCTGCTGGGCAAAGCGCTGTTCTGGGACATGGAAGTCGGCAGCGACAGCGCCACGGCGTGTGCGTCCTGCCATTACCACGCCGGCGTCGATCACCGCATCACCAACCAGCTCAACCCCGGCCAGGCGCACACCAATGCCAACGTCGCTTCGATCTTCAACAAACCCTTTGTAGCGTCGGATATTCCCGGCGATGTGGCGTCCTACGCGACGCTGTCCGGCGGCAAGGGCGGGCCGAACTACACACTGAAGAAAAACGACTTCCCGACCCATGTGCTGAGTAATCCACTGGAGCGCAACTCGCCGATTGTTTACTCGACGGACGACGTGATCGGCTCCCAAGGCGTGTTCGACGCCAATTTCGTCAAACCCAACCAGCCACGTTTCGACAAATGCACTCAGCAGCCTGATGGCATCTTCCAGGTCGGCGGCATCAACGTGCGCCGCAGCACCGGGCGCAACGCGCCGTCGGTGATCAACGCAGCGTTCAATGTGCGCAACTTTTGGGACGGAAGGGCGAATAACGTGTTTAACGGCTTCTCGCCGTTTGGCAATCGCGACCCTGATGCGGCGATTTACGTGACCAGCGAGCGCAGCACCGTGGCAAGCAAAGTCCGGCTGGCGCTCAACGATGCTTCTGCGGCGTCGCAAGCAGTAGGTCCGCCCGGGAGCGGGGTGGAAATGTCCTGCGGTGGCCGCACTTTCGCCGACATCGGCCGGCGCATGCTTGATCAGTTGATGCTCAAGCAACAGCGGATTTCTTCCAACGACTCCGTGCTCGCTTCGGTATCCGGCGCGCGGCGTCCGACTTATCGCGAATTGATCAAAAATGCCTTCCAGCCACGCCTGTGGAACGCCACACAAAATGTGCTGGTGGGCGGTGCACCGTATACACAGATGGAAGCCAACTTCCCGCTGTTCTTCGGGTTGGCGATTCAGATGTACGAATCCACCCTGATCTCTGACCAGGCGCCGATTGATGCCTATCTGCAAGGCGATTCAGCCGCGATGAACGCGCAGCAGGTTCAGGGCATGAATCTGTTCCTCGGCAAGGGCAAATGCGTCAATTGCCACGGCGGCGCGGAGCTGACCAACGCGGCCAGCCGCCTGCTGATGCACCCGCGTGAACGCATCGAACGCATGGTCATGGCCGATAACCTGATCACCCTTTACGACAACGGCTTCTACAACACCGGTGTACGTCCGACCTCTGAAGACCTCGCGCTCGGTGGCTCGGATGCCCGGGGTAACCCATGGTCGTTCAGCCGCCAGTACAACAAGCTGTTGCAAGGCGGCAGCATCCCCGATCCGCTGGACGTCGATGTCTGCACCTTCGAGGCGCCGCTGAGCGCAGCGATTCCGTGCGACGCCACGCTCAAGCCCAACGTCAACTTCCGTGATTCGGTCGACGGCGCCTTCAAGACGCCGACCTTGCGCAACATCGCGCTGACCGGGCCGTACTTCCACAACGGCAGCCGCGCCACGCTTAAACAGGTGATGGAGTTCTACAACCGTGGCGGCGACCGTCGTGGCGAAGACGCCAACAACACCAGCGGTTTCGAGCATCCTTCGGCGAATCAGCACAACACCTCAAATCTCGATCCGGACATGACCAATCTCAACCTGACGCCGGATGAGATCGACGCTCTGGTGAAATTCATGGAAGTCGGCCTGACCGATCCGCGCGTGGCCTGGGAGCGGGCGCCGTTCGATCATCCGTCGCTGGTCATCCCGCAGGGCCATATCGGTGATGAAAACGCCGTGACGCAACGTCCGGCCAGTCCGAAAGTCACCACCCGCCAGGCAGCGGACGCTTCACTCAATCTCAAGCCCTACGGCGCCGAGGGGCGCAGCACGGCGGAGGGGCCATTACTGCCGTTCTACAACGATCTGTGAGGGATATTTTCAAGCCTGGCCATCAGTGATGGTGGCCAGCATGGCAAATCGGGCAAAAAACTTGGCAAATCGCTCAGATAGTCAGGTTTTCTGCCGTTAAAGAGACTGCGTGTGATCTGGATCACATTGTGTGTGCTTAACTGCACGCATTGCAGGCACAATGCCATCTCTTTGCTATGACGGGTCGGAGCTTTACCCTTGCCGCGTTCTTCCGCTGTACGTTTCAGTCATTTCCTGCCATCACTGCTGTTGTTACTAGCGGGGTTGGCGGCTGCGTACGTCAAAGACCTCAGCGTGTTCTTCACTTCGCTGTTCAACGTGTTGCCGACGTTGGTGCTGTTGCTGGGCGGCGCGTATTGCGCGGTTTATCGCCGTCAGCGCGAGCTGTTTCTGATGCTCACGGTGTACATCGCCTACTTTCTGCTCGACACCCAGACCGACTATTACCGCGACAACGGCAAGGTCCGCGAAGACGCTGCGGTGGTCTTCCACCTCGTCTGCCTGCTGTTGCCGTTGTTGTTCGGCTTGTTCGCCGCATGGCAGGAACGTACACATCTGTTCCAGGACATGGTCGCGCGTTTCGCCGTGTTACTGGCCTTTGGCAGCGTGGCATTGGGGCTTGAGCAAAGTTATCCCCAGGCATTGCTGATGTGGCTCTCGGAAATTCGCTGGCCGGCGCTGCACGGCGCGTGGATGAGTCTGATCCAGCTCTCGTATCCAGTGTTCATCTCGGCGTTCCTGCTATTGGCCTGGCAATACTGGCGCAATCCACGTCCGCTGCATGCGGCGCAATTGGTTGGCCTGCTCGGCGTGTTCTGGATGCTGCCGAAAACCTTCATCCTGCCGTTCACCCTGAACATCATGTGCAGCCAGGTGATGTTGATGATTGCCGCTGCGGTTGCGCACGAGGCTTATCAGATGGCCTTCCGCGACGAACTCACCGGTCTGCCGGGCCGCCGCGCGCTCAACGAACGCATGCAGCGCTTGGGTCGCAACTATGTATTGGCGATGAGCGACGTCGATCACTTCAAGAAATTCAACGACACCCACGGTCACGATGTCGGTGACCAGGTACTGCGTCTGGTCGCCAGCAAGCTGTCGAAAATCAGCGGTGGCGGTAGGGCGTATCGCTATGGCGGTGAGGAATTCGCCCTGGTGTTCGCAGGCAAAACCCTTGAGGAATGCATGCCGCACCTTGAGGTGATCCGCGAGTCGATTGCGTCCTACAACATTCAACTACGCAATCAGGAAAACCGCCCGCAGGATGATCAGCAAGGTCGTCAGCGCCGCGCCGGCTCTGGTGCTTCCAGCGTTTCGGTGACGGTCAGCATCGGCGTTGCCGAACGAGTGGAGCAGCGCAACCCGGAACAAGTGCTGAAGTCCGCCGACGAGGCGCTCTATGCCGCAAAAGGCGCGGGGCGTAACTGCGTGATGGCATACGGACAAAACCGCCGTGGCGCGGTGCGCATGGACACGGCCGCAGGTTGAGTGATGACGGCGCATTCAGCGTCTGCACAGTGATTGTGGGGTGTGGTGGCCAGCAGTAGGTTGGAGCAATCTGCTGACGGAGAAGCCACCATGCCTGAGTACAAAGCCCCCCTGCGCGACATGCGCTTTCTGATCGATCACGTCTTCGACTTCCACAGCAATTACGCCGCCCTTGGCGCGCACGACGCCAGCCCGGACATGATCAACGCGATCCTCGAAGAGGGCGCGAAGTTCTGTGAGAACGTTCTGGCGCCGCTCAATCGCAGCGGTGATGAAGAGGGCTGCCATTTTGACAACGGCGTGGTGACAACGCCTGCAGGCTTCAAGCAAGCCTTCGCACAATACGTGGAAGGCGGCTGGCACGGTCTGGCGGCGGATCCGGCTTACGGCGGCCAAGGCCTGCCGAGCTCGCTTGGGCTGGTGATCAGCGAGATGGTCGGCTCCAGCAACACTTCCTGGGGCATGTACCCGGGCCTGACCCACGGCGCGATGTCGGCGATCCATGCCCACGGCAGCGCCGAGCAGAAAGACACCTACCTGAACAAACTCACCGCCGGGCAATGGACCGGCACCATGTGCCTGACCGAAGCCCATTGCGGCACCGATCTGGGCATCATCAAGACCCGCGCCGTGCCTCAGGCTGATGGTAGTTACGCGGTCACCGGCAGCAAGATTTTCATCTCTGCCGGCGAGCACGACATGAGCGACAACATCATCCATCTGGTGTTGGCCAAATTGCCCGACGCTCCAGCCGGGACCAAAGGGATTTCGCTGTTTATCGTGCCGAAATTCTTGCCGGATACGGCGGGTGAAGCGGGCGAGCGCAACGGTGTTTCCTGTGGTTCGATCGAACACAAGATGGGCATCAAGGCTTCGGCCACTTGTGTGCTGAACTTCGATAGCGCCAAGGGCTATCTGATCGGTGAGCCGAACAAGGGCCTGAACTGCATGTTCACCATGATGAACCACGCGCGGCTAGGCACCGGCATGCAGGGTTTGTGTCTGGGCGAAGCAAGCTTCCAGGGCGCGATCAAATACGCTAACGACCGCTTGCAGATGCGCGCGCTGACCGGCGCCAAAGCCCCGGATAAACCTGCCGACCCGATCATTGTCCACCCGGACGTGCGGCGCATGCTGCTGACCATGAAAGCCTTTAACGAAGGCAATCGGGCGCTGACCTACTTCACCGCGCAGTTGCTCGATGTCGCGCATCTGGGCAGCGATGCCGAGGCGCGTCAGGAGGCCGAAGACTTGTTGGCGTTTCTCACGCCAATCTGCAAGGCCTTCATGACCGACACTGGCCTGGAGGTGACCAACCACGGCATGCAGGTGTTCGGCGGCCACGGTTTCATTCGCGAATGGGGCATGGAGCAGTTGGTTCGCGACTGTCGGATTGCGCCGATCTACGAAGGCACCAATGGCATTCAGGCCTTGGATCTGCTTGGGCGCAAGGTGCTGGGCAGTCAGGGCAAGTTGTTGCGTGGCTTCACCAAAATCGTCCACAAGTTCTGCGCGGCCAACGTCGAACACCCGCAACTGGGCGGTTTCGTTGCGCAGCTCAATGAGCTGAACCAGCAGTGGGGCGACCTGACGATGAAGGTCGGCATGGCGGCGATGAAGAACCCGGATGAAGTGGGCGCGGCGTCGGTGGATTACCTGATGTACAGCGGTTACATCATCCTTGGCTATCTGTGGTTGCGCATGGGTCTGGTGGCGCAGGCGCAACTGGAGGCGGGCGAGGGCGAGAGGGATTACCTGCGCGGGAAATTGGCGACGTGCGAGTTTTACTTCAAGCGCTTGTTGCCGCGTACGGCGGCGCATCGTGCGGCGATCGAGGCGGGCAGTGATTGCTTGATGAAGTTGCCGGCTGAAATGTTTGCGCTTTAAGGCAGATCAAAAGATCGCAGCCTGCGGCAGCTCCTACATGGGATCGAGTTTTATCTGTAGGAGCTGCCGCAGGCTGCAATCATTTTTTGTGGTGACTAAAAATAACAAATCGGTCACCAGTTGACCCTATGTGTCGCAAAAGTTGTTGAGGTACACTCGGGCTCAGAAAACATCATTCCACGAATCACCTGTTTAGATCTTGCGAGGTTTGCCATGGCTGACTACAAAGCGCCGCTGCGCGATATGCGCTTCGTCCTCAATGAAGTGTTCGAAGTCGCCAAACTCTGGGCCGAACTGCCGGCTCTGGCCGAGACCGTCGACGCCGAAACCGTTGAAGCCATTCTCGAAGAGGCCGGCAAAGTCACCAGCAAAAGCATCGCACCTCTGAGCCGCGCTGCCGACGAAGAAGGCTGTCACTGGAAGGACGGTGCCGTCACCACGCCGGCCGGTTTCCCACAGGCTTATCAGACGTATGCTGAAGGCGGCTGGGTTGGCGTCGGTGGCGATCCGCAATACGGCGGCATGGGCATGCCCAAAGCCGTGTCGGCGCAAGTCGAAGAAATGGTCAACTCCGCCAGCCTGTCGTTCGGTCTGTACCCGATGCTGACCGCCGGCGCCTGCCTGTCGATCAACGCTCACGCCAGCGAAGAGCTGAAAGCCGCGTACCTGCCGAACATGTACGCTGGCGTCTGGGCCGGCTCGATGTGCCTGACCGAGCCGCACGCCGGCACCGACCTGGGGATTATTCGTACCAAGGCCGAGCCTCAGGCCGACGGGTCGTACAAAGTCAGCGGCACCAAGATCTTCATCACCGGTGGCGAACACGACCTCACCGAAAACATCATTCACTTGGTGCTGGCCAAGCTGCCGGACGCCCCGGCCGGTCCTAAGGGCATCTCGCTGTTCCTCGTGCCGAAGTTCATGGTCAACGCCGACGGCAGCCTCGGCGCGCGCAACCCGGCGAACTGCGGTTCGATCGAACACAAAATGGGCATCCAGGCGTCCGCGACCTGTGTGATGAACTTCGATGAAGCCGTGGGCTATCTGGTCGGTGAGCCGAACAAAGGCCTGGCCGCGATGTTCACCATGATGAACTACGAGCGTTTGGGCGTCGGCATCCAGGGTCTGGCCACCGGCGAGCGCTCCTATCAGAACGCCGTCGAATACGCCCGCGACCGTCTGCAAAGCCGTTCGCCAACCGGCGCGCAGAACAAAGACAAAGTCGCTGACCCGATCATCGTCCACCCGGACGTGCGGCGCATGTTGCTGACCATGAAAGCCTCGAACGAGGGCGGCCGTGCGTTCTCCACCTACGTAGCGATGCAGCTCGACACCGCCAAGTTCAGCGAAGACGCCACCACCCGCAAACGTGCGGAGGATCTGGTCGCGTTGCTGACGCCGGTGGCCAAGGCATTCCTCACCGACCTGGGTCTGGAAACCACCGTGCACGGCCAGCAGATTTTCGGCGGCCACGGCTACATCCGCGAGTGGGGTCAGGAGCAACTGGTACGTGACGTGCGCATCACCCAGATCTATGAAGGCACCAACGGCATTCAGGCGCTGGACCTGGTCGGGCGCAAGATCGTCGGCAGCGGTGGCGCTTTCTACAAGCTGTTCGCTGACGAGATCCGCCATTTCACCGCGACGGCCAGCGCCGATCTGGGTGAATTCACCAAGCCGCTGAACGATGCCGTCGACACTCTCGACGAGCTGACCTCGTGGCTGCTGGACCGGGCGAAAACCAATCCGAACGAAATCGGCGCGGCTTCGGTCGAATATTTGCAAGCATTCGGATACACAGCGTACGCCTACATGTGGGCACTGATGGCCAAAGCTTCGCTGGGCAAAGAAGCGCAAGACGATTTCTATGCCAGCAAACTGGGCACCGCGCGCTTCTACTTCGCCCGTTTGCTGCCGCGTATCCACTCGTTGAGTGCGTCGGTGAAGGCCGGTAGCGAGTCGCTATTCCTGCTGGATGCGGCGCAATTCTGACGCGATGACGTCATGTAAGCATTCTCTTACATGACGTGCTGCTGTTCTCCCATATGCGTAGATTGGATCCACGGCTAATCTACATTTCATGGACGTCGCGCAGGAAGCGCAAAGCAACAACACGGACACGTAGGATTCTGCCAGGGTGGCGGAGTGAAATGGATGTCAGGGAAACAGTCTGCAAAGCCCCGCTTCGGCGGGGTTTTCTTTTGCCTGAAGAAAAGTGCTCAGACCAGAGGATCTCTCTCTGGCCGCACTTCACGCTCCATCACTTCCTCCAGCAATGTCTGCAATAGCGCCAAAGGTGCCTGCTGGCGCTGCACATCGCGACAGACCAACCCAACTTTCAGCGGCACGCGCGGTTCGCTCAGCGGTTTCCAGAGCAGATCCTGATCGTCGTACTCCTTTTGCGAACGCCCCGGCAGCACCGTCGCCAGTTTGGTGTGCGGCAGACTGTCGAGTATCCCCACCATATTGTTCAGTTCGGCCTGCACCTGCGGGCGTCGTCCGAGGTTGGTCAGTTGCGCCTGCCAGATCTGGCGGATCTGAAACTCTTCGCCCAGCAGCAACATCGGCAGTTCAGCCGCCTGGCGCATCGAAACTTTCTTGAATTCACGCAGCGGATGATCCGCCGGGATGACCAGCGTCAGCTCATCTTCGTAGAGCATCACGCCGTGCAGGCCGGGTTGGCGCGGCGGCAGGTAACTGATGCCGATGTCCAAAGAGCCGTTGAGCAGCCGCCGCTCGATCTCAAGTCCGGTCAATTCATAGATCTGCACCACCAGATGTGGCTGTGCCTTGCGCACCCGCTCAAGCATTTGCGGAACGAGACTGGTGTGAACCGTTTGCAGCACGCCGATTGCCAGCGTGCGCAAGGCCTGGCCCTTGAAGTTGCCCAATGCCTCACGCGCCCGCTGCAATCCGTCGAGCAGCGGCAAGGCGTGGTTGTACAACGTGTGCGCGGCGAGGGTTGGCAGCAGACGCTTGCTGCTGCGCTCGAACAGGGTAACGTCGAGGTTCTGTTCGAGCTGGCGGATCTGCTGCGACAGTGCCGGTTGCGAGATCGACAGGCGTTCGGCGGCGCGACCGACATGGCCTTCTTCGTAGACCGCGACGAAATAACGCAGTTGTTTGAAATCCATAAGTAATGCTTATCGAAAATGCTGGTAAATCGAAATGGCCCGCAGGCCTCAGTGAGCCTAGTCTAACCGCATTCACAAGGCTTACAGGGCCAGAAAGCGCGATGAATAGCGTTCGCTTCGACAGTGTTTGCATAGGCAGTTCAAAACACCTTAAACGCGGTGTTTTTCAATGAATCTGTTCAGTTTGCGGCGCCAGACGCCGAGTCTTGATGACCTCGCCTTTGAGGCTGATCCTTCTGATATCAACGAAAATCTGAGCACCGAACGCCTGATGCCCAGCGTCGAACGGCCGCAACAGGTGTTCGTTCGTGGTCAGGGTTCCTGGTTGTGGGACAGCAACGATCGTGCGTACCTCGACTTTTCCCAGGCCGGTGGCGCCAACAGTCTTGGTCACAGTCCTTCGGCATTGGTCAAAGCCATCAGCAGTCAGGCGCAGGCACTGATCAATCCCGGCTTCAATCTGCACAATCGCGGCATGCTCAGCCTCGCTGAACGGCTGTGCGCCAGCACCTCCAGCGATCAGGCCTATCTGCTCAACAGCGGCAGCGAAGCCTGTGAAGCGGCGATCAAACTGGCGCGCAAATGGGGCCAACTGCATCGTGGCGGCGCTTCGCGAATTATTGTGGCGAAGCAAGGCTGTCATGGCCGCAGTCTGGCGACGATTTCTGCCTCCGACAGCTGCAACCTGCACAACCGTTTCGCGCCGTTGCTGCCGGGTTTCGATCTGGTGCCGTTCAACGACTTGCCGGCCCTGCACGCGGCGGTCGATGCGCAAACCGTGGCGATCATGCTTGAACCGATCCAGAGCGATGCGGGGGTGGTGCCGGCGACCGGGCATTATCTAAAAGGTGTTGAACGTCTGTGCCGAGAGCTGGGCATTCTGCTGATTCTCGATGAAGTGCAAACCGGCATCGGTCGCTGTGGCACCTTGCTTGCCGAACAGTCCTATGGCGTACGCGCCGATATCGTCGTGCTCGGCAAAGGCCTTGGCGGCGGTGTGCCCTTGGCGGCGCTGCTGGCGCGAGGCAAGGCGTGTTGTTTCGACGCGGGTGAACTGGGCGGCACGCATCACGGCAATGCGCTGATGACAGCGGCTGGTCTCGTGGTGCTCGACAGCGTGTACGACCGCAGCTTCCTGCAGCAGGTCAACGATAATGGCCAGCATCTGCGCGAAGGCCTGGCCCGATTGGCGCACCGCTACGACCACGGCAAATTGCGCGGCCAAGGCCTGTTCTATGGTCTGACCCTGTCGGACGATTCCGCCGATGCTGTGGTCCATGCAGCCCTGCACGAAGGCCTGCTGCTCAACGCCCCGCAAGCCAACTGTTTGCGCTTCACCCCGGCCCTTACCGTCAGCAAAACCAACATCGACGAAATGCTCCTGCGCCTGGGCCGCGCGTTCTCGCGAGTGCGCACCGCGCAACTGCAATGCCGTAAAGGGATTGCCGTCTGAGCTGAACTTTCCTACCCGATTTCCAGAACCGTCTCGCGGTATAACGCACGCCCCACGCCTGATTCTTTTGGCGTGGGGCGTTTTTTTGTGAGGTGATGGCGATCAAATGGCAGTTGCACTGAACCCTGACGAACGGCGCAGGTCGATTAGCTTGTATGGCTCATGTGAGCCAACCCCCATTCAGGAGCTGACCCATGGACTTCATTCGCATCATCATCGCCATTCTGTTGCCGCCACTGGGTGTGTTTCTGCAGGTCGGGTTTGGCGGGGCGTTCTGGTTGAACATTCTGCTGACGTTGTGCGGGTATATTCCGGGGATCGTGCATGCGGTGTACATCATCGCCAAGCGTTGAGTACTGCTGCGCCTGATAGATAGCTTTCGCGAGCAGGCTCGCTCCCACAGGGGATTTGTGAACAACACAGATCCAATGTCGGAGCGAGCCTGCTCGCGAATGGGGCAATTCGGTTTTGAACGGGGCGCGGTGATCAGTCCGCCAATCCCATCACCCGCCGATAGAACTTCCACTCCTGCTCCAGCGCATGCGCTTGATTGGCCGCGCGGCGGAAGCCGTGGCGTTCGTCGGGGTAGTAATGCGCTTCGACGGGGATGTCGTTCTGCTCCAGCGCCGTGACCATGTCGCGGGTCTGTTGTGGCACGACCACGGCGTCCAGTTCACCCTGAAAGAAAATCACCGGTACGCGGATGTTGTTTGCGTGCAACAACGGCGTGCGGGCAGCGTAGCGTTCGGCGTCTTGCTCGGGATCGCCAATCAGCCAGTCCAGATAATCACCTTCAAATTTGTGCGTAGCTCGAGCTAATGCAACCGGATCGCTGACGCCGTACAAACTCGCTCCAGCGCGGAAGACTTGCTTGAACGCCAGCGCACATAACGTGGTGTAGCCACCTGCGCTGCCGCCACGAATGAATGCGCGATCACCGTCGATCAAACCCTGGCCGGCGAGATGACTCACCACCGCACAAGCATCCTCGACATCCACCTCACCCCAGCTCAGATGCAAGGCCTGCCGATATTCGCGGCCATACCCGCTGCTGCCGCGATAGTTGAGATCGGCCACGGCGAAGCCGCGTTGCGTCCAGTACTGAATGCGCGGGTCGAGCATCGGGTAGCAGGCCGATGTCGGGCCGCCGTGGATGAACACCACCAGCGGCGGGTTTGTCTCGCCGCTCATGGCCGGATAAAAGAAACCATGTGCTTCGCCCGAACCGCTTGGGTAGCACAGGGTTTGCGGACGGCTGATGCGCTCAGCAGGCAAGGGCGCTACGCCACCCACCAGCACGTTCACTTCTCGCGTGGTTCGATCAACGGCGATGACCGCCGAAGGACTGATCGGTGAGGCGGCGATGCAGTAGATAAATCGCTCATCCACAGCGAGATGACGGAAGCGGCTGTAGTCACCAGTGAAATCTTCGTCACCGAGCGTCAGGCGACCAAAACCACCTTCGCTCCAGCTCGCCAAAAACGCATTCTCAACAGGCAACCAAGTGCAGCCGCCCAGTTGCCACGGTGCCGGCGCGTGATCGGCTTGCGCAGATGGTAATCGCTCCAAACCGTCGGAAGTCTCAGCCCACGGCTGCCAGAATCCACCACGATCGGTCAGGCAATAAAGGCGATTGTCGGCATCGAATCGCGGTTGCTGAATTGACTCTTCAACCTCGGTGCCGGCAATGCATTGCGGCGAACCAAATGCACCGTCAGTCGAACGCTCAGCCACCATCAACCGGGTCGACGTCCACGGCTGATGCGGGCGACTCCACTCGATCCAGGCCAAACGCTGGCCATCCACACTAAGGATTGGCGCCGCATAAAAATCCGCGCCTTCAGCCAATAAATGCCGGGTTCCGTCAGCCAGATCAATGACGACGAGCCGATGCTGATCTTGCTGTTCTTCGACCGCCAGCACCTGGCCGAAAGCAAAATGCAGATCGCCATAACGGCACTCGCCCGACGTCAATGCTTCAGGCTCGCCATCGAGGTTTTGGCGATACAACTGCTGATCCGTCTCAGCAACGAATACCACCCCATCGGGTGTCAGACAAAACGCACCGCCGCCATATTCGTACACCCGACTGCGCACGCTAAAACCATTCGGCGTCAGACATTTCGCCACACCATCGCGCCAATGCCAGATCCGGCAGGCGGCATCCTCAGGACGATATTCATTCCAGAACAGCCCGTTGGCACCGAGCTGCAGTTCGGCAAAGTCCATCCCGGCAGCGACGGCTTGCGAGGCGCTGAAAGGCTCAGCCTTTAGCGATGAGGCGCGAGTTTCGTTCATTGCGGAAGGCCAATTGTTCGATGGTTTGAGTGGCGGTCTCGGCTTCTTCGCGGGCCTTGAGGATCACGCCGTGATGTTCGGATTTGCTGCACACCGGGTCGGCATTGCTCGCATCACCGGTGAGCATGAACGCCTGACAGCGGCAGCCGCCGAAGTCTTTTTCTTTCTCGTCGCACGAACGGCACGGCTCGGGCATCCAGTCGTAACCACGGAAGCGGTTGAAGCCGAACGAGTCGTACCAGATGTGCTGCATGCTGTGATCGCGCACATTGGGAAATTGCACCGGCAGCTGTCGGGCGCCATGACAAGGCAGGGCGGTGCCGTCCGGTGTGACTGTCAGAAAAATACTGCCCCAGCCGTTCATGCAGGCTTTCGGGCGTTCTTCGTAGTAATCCGGGGTGACGAAAATCAGCTTGCACGGATGCCCTTCGGCTTCCAGTTTTGCGCGGTATTCGTTAGTGATGCGCTCGGCACGGACCAGTTGCTCTTTGGTCGGCAACAGGCCGACACGATTGAGCTGTGCCCAACCGTAAAACTGGCAGGTGGCGAGTTCGACAAAATCCGCTTCGAGCGCAATGCACAGCTCGATGATGCGGTCGATCTTGTCGATGTTGTGCCGGTGGGTGACGAAGTTCAGCACCATCGGATAGCCGTGGGCCTTCACTGCGCGGGCCATTTCCAGCTTTTGCGCGAAGGCCTTTTTCGAGCCGGCGAGCAGGTTGTTCACTTGCTCGTCGCTGGCCTGGAAACTGATCTGGATGTGATCCAGGCCAGCCTTTTTGAAGTCGCTGATTTTCTGCTCGGTCAGGCCGATGCCGGAGGTGATCAGGTTGGTGTAGAAACCCAACTGCCGCGCTTCATGAATCAGCTCGGCGAGATCCTGACGCACCAGCGGCTCGCCGCCGGAAAAGCCCAGTTGCGCCGCGCCCATCTCCCGCGCTTCGCGGAACACCTTGATCCACTGTTCGGTGCTCAGCTCTTTGCCCTGCTCGGCGAAATCCAGCGGATTGGAGCAGTACGGGCATTGCAGCGGGCAGCGGTAGGTCAGCTCGGCGAGCAGCCACAGCGGCAGGCCGACTTCAGGCTTGGGCGGCAGATCAGGCAAGTTCGATCCAGTGCTGCGCACGGGCAACCTCCATGAATTGCTCGATGTCGTCACCGAGCTCAGGCACGCCCGGGAACTCCTCATCGAGTTTGGCAATAATCGCCGCAACGTCGCGTTCGCCGTCGATCAAGCCGCCGATCAGCGCGGCGCTGTCGTTGAGTTTGATCATGCCTTCGGGGTAGAGCAGCACGTGACCTTTCTGCGCCGGCTCGTACTGGAAGCGGTAGCCGGGACGCCAGGTCGGGACTTTGCTGCGGTCGAAACTCATAAGGTGATTCCTTTATGCCAAACGCGTTGTTCGGTGACGCTGTGATACGGCGGGCGGTTCAGTTCGTAGGCCATGCTCATGGCATCGAGCATGCTCCAAAGAATGTCGAGTTTGAACTGGAGAATTTCCAGCATGCGTTCCTGGCCTTCGCGGGTCTTGTAGTGCTCGAGCGTGATCGCCAGACCGTGCTCGACATCACGCCGGGCCTGACCGAGGCGGGTGCGGAAGTATTCGTAACCGGCCGGATCGATCCACGGGTAATGCTGTGGCCAGCTGTCGAGGCGCGACTGATGGATCTGCGGCGCGAACAGTTCAGTCAGCGAGCTGCTGGCGGCTTCCTGCCAACTGGCCCTGCGGGCGAAGTTGACGTAGGCATCGACGGCGAAACGTACGCCGGGCAGTACCAGTTCCTGGGAGCGCAATTGATCCGGATCGAGGCCGACCGCTTGACCGAGTCGCAGCCAGGCTTCGATGCCGCCGTCTTCGCCTGGGGCGCCGTCATGGTCGAGCAGACGTTGAATCCACTCGCGGCGGATTTCCCTATCGGGGCAGTTGGCGAGGATCGCCGCGTCCTTCAGGGGGATGTTCACCTGATAGTAGAAGCGGTTGGCGACCCAGCCCTGAATCTGTTCGCGGGTGGCGCGGCCTTGGTACATCGCCACGTGGTAGGGGTGGTGGATGTGGTAGTAGGCGCCTTTGGCGCGCAGGGCCGCTTCGAATTCGGCGGGGGACAGCGGGGTGTCGGTCATTGCGGTTCTCCGGGGAACAACCGTTGGAATCCTGGGTGTTTATTCGGACGCTTTCGCGAGCAAGCTCGCTCCCACAGGGTTTGTGAACGCCACAGATCCAATGTGGGAGCGAGCTTGCTCGCGAAGAGGCCGGTGGCTACAGCACAATACTCATGCCATCGAACGCCACTTCAACATTACGCCGGGCCAACTCAGCACGCTCCGGCGAATCTTCGTCGAGAATCGGGTTGGTGTTGTTGATGTGGATAAGCACTTTGCGCTGCTCAGGCAACTGCTCCAGCACTTCCAGCATGCCGCCAGGCCCGTTCTGTGCCAGATGGCCCATCTCACGACCGGTGCGGGTGCCAACGCCACGGCGCTGCATTTCATCGTCATCCCACATCGTGCCGTCCACCAGCAGGCAATCGCTGCCGGCCATGATCTCCAGCAACGGCGCATCGACTTTGCCCAGACCCGGCGCGTAGAACAATTTGCCGCCGGTGTTCAGGTCTTCAACGATCAAACCGATGTTGTCCCCCGGGTGCGGATCAAAGCGATGCGGTGAGTACGGCGGCGCCGCGCTGCGCAGGGGCAGCGGGGTGAAACGCAGGTTCGGGCATGCGGCCACGGTGAAGCTCTGGTCGAGTTCGATGCGGTTCCAGTCCAGCCCACCGTTCCAGTGGGTGAGCATCTTGAACAGCGGAAAACCAGTGCTCAGATCTTCATGAACCATGTCCGTGCACCAGACCTGATGCGGGCAGCCTTCGCGCAGGCTGAGCAGGCCGGTGGTGTGGTCGATCTGGCTGTCCATCAGAATGATCGCGCTGATGCCGGTGTCACGCAGGGCGCGGCCCGGTTGCATCGGGGCGAAGCTTTGCAGCTGTGCGCGGATGTCCGGCGAGGCGTTGCACAGTACCCAGTTCACGCCGTCATCGGAAATCGCGATGGACGATTGGGTGCGGGCCTTGGCATTCAGGCTGCCGTCGCGAAAGCCTGCGCAATTGACGCAGTTGCAGTTCCACTGCGGAAAACCGCCACCGGCGGCCGAACCCAGAATCTGGACGAACATGAACGCTCCATCATTTCTACGCGGAAAATAAAACGCCCCGGCGAGCCGAGGCGTTGCACTGCAATTCTACGTAAGCAGAACTCAGCGGCTGGCGAAGTACATGGTGACTTCGAAGCCGATACGCAGGTCGGTGTAAGCCGGTTTTGTCCAGGACATTGGGTGTCTCCTCAGGTTGGGTGGGATAGCGCTGTCCATAGGTATAGTCCACGGCAGCGCAAAGATGTTCCAAATAGTTAGGCGGCTATGTTACTCAAAATTTCACCGGGTTTGCCCGTGAATATTCGAGAAAGCTCCTTGCAGCCTCGGTAATGATCAATTTGTCGTTTGCCATGGGTTACCGGGTGCGGGGTTGCTGGCGAGACAGAGCCAGCCGCCTTCGGCGTTGATCAAGCGCTGCGCTGCGTTAAACAACGCCTGGCGATCGAGTTGGCCAATGGCGGCGAGCAATTGCCCAAGATAATCCGACGAGTGGCCTGCGAGTCTGGCCTGCCAGAGCAACTCGGCAGCATCTTTGCTGGATAGATTGGCGTCGTCGAATTGATCCGCGAGGTTTTGCCGCCGCTGGTTGAGGCTGACCTCATCAAGTTGTTCGATCAGCGCGGGCATTCCTTTGAGGAACTGTTGAATGTGTTCGAGCAACTCCGCAGGTCTGGCGCTCGGAGATTGCACGCCGAACAGCAGGGCGGTTTGGCCATTCATCTGGCGAAGCGCACTGAACACCGCGTAGCCCAATTGCAATTCGACGCGCAGGCGCTGGTAGAACGGCGTCTGGCACACCTGCGCCAACAGTCGCCACGCGGCGTCCTCGACGATGTCGCGGCTGGCGGCGGGGCAGAACAACAGCACGGCGTGTTCGCTGGAGGCGGTATCGACATGGCGCCAGTGTTTTTGCGCGGTGATTGCCGCCGGCGCTGCCAGATGGTTGTCCGGGATGCCGGGAACCCGGCTCAGGGCCAGGCCCATGGCGGACTGGGTCTGTTGGCTCAGTCCCAACGCGAGGCCGTCCCAATGCGAAGTTGTCCACAGCTGTTGGGCGTCGTCGCCGGTTTCAGCTGATTCCAGCGCCTGTTCCGGCAGCGCTTTCAGCAACTCGCGAATGGGGATCAGCGGCGTTTCCGCCTCACTACGCAACGAATCGGCGTCAACTTGCGTCAGACATTTCAGCGCATGCTCCAGGACGCTGGGCATTGGCTCCTGCAGGCCATTGAGCTTGAGCAACCATTGATGCCCTGTGGTGCTGAAAGACAACTCGACTCCAGCCTCGCGCGCGTCTTGCTGAGTTTGCCGGAGACTGCGTTGCAATCTCGAGTGCAGATCAGGGCTGGCGGCAGACTCAACCTGCCAACGCAGATAAATCGCGCCTTCATCGCCGCTGTCCGGCAAGACCTGGCTGAACTGCATCGGCGAGCGTTCGCGACGGCCGCGCGAGCGATCCTGAGCAAATGTACGAAGGCCACGGTGGGCGCTGATCTGGCCGCGAATCAGGCCCGCATTGGCGAGCGGTTCGCTGGCGCGCAGAAATGGATTGGCAGCAGGTAATCGCCAGTGGGCGCTGAAGTTATCCACAACACCGATTTCACGGAGCAGGTGTTTGAGGGCGCTGATGCCGCTGTCGGACAGCCCACTCTCTTGTCGCTCGCTGTCGACTCGTGCCAGTTGCAGCGCACCGCTGACTTGTTGCTGGCGCTGAACCAGGGCCATGTATTCCGCCCGCAGCGGCGTCCAATCCTGTTGCGCGAAGAAGCTCAGCCAATCCTTTGCGCGTTCGCTAATGACGTTCATCGATTCGGCTGGTGCGATGAATGCCAGATGCAGCAAGGCTTGCCCGGCAAAGCAGTACAGTGGTGCGGCTTTCAGATCATCCGCCAGATTCTGCTCCTGCAGATGCGCCAGCAACCCACCGGGCTTGGCACTGTTCAGCCAGTGGCAGAGGAATGCCATTGCCTCGGCGGAAGACTCCGGCAAATCATCGAACGCAAACAGCAGATTGGCGCGTCGCTCAGCGGCCTGTTGATAACTTTTCACCGCCAGTTGCAGGGGCGCAGCCTGCACAATTTTATCCCCAGCCGGTAAAGCCGCTGCGAACTGCTCGGCCAGTGCGCGCAGCTCTTCAAGGCTCTGCGGCCCCACCAGGCTCAAGCTCATTTGTCCGGTGCGATAGAACTGCTGGTGGAAATCCTTCAACGCTTGTTGAAACGCTGGCAATTCGACTTTCAGGCTGTCCCGATTCCCCGCATGAAATCCGCGCAACGGATGCTCTGCCGGTAAACCCTCATACAACGCAAACTGCTGCTGAGCCGCAGGATCTTGCGACCAGGCGACAAATTCCGCCTGCAACACTTCTCGTTCCCGCAGCTGATCGTCCAGATTCATACGCGGCTTGGCGAGCATGTCTGACAGACGCTCCAACCCCTCGCTGAACGAGCGCGTCGGCAGCTCGAAGAAAAAGTCAGTGGTGCGTTCGCCAGTGCTGGCATTCACTTGGCCACCGTGGCGCTGCACATAGGCCATCAACCCTTCGTCCGCCGGAAAACGCTCAGTGCCGAGAAACAGCAAATGCTCGAGGAAATGCGCCAGCCCGGGCCACGCCAATGGCGCGTCATGACTACCGGCAGCCACCCGCAGGGCAGCGGCACTGCGCTTGAGGCCTGGCACATGACGCAGGGTCACGCGCAAGCCGTTGGCCAGGGTTTCGGTGTGGGGGCGGGGGTGAGTCGGCGCAGGCATGGGCACTTCCAGAACAGTGAAGTGCCCATGCTAGCGGATTAGCGCTTGTTCAGCGCGCCGTAAAGCTCCGGGCGGCGGTCGCTGAGGTAGCGATTGGCCGCGCGGGAATCGACCATCAACTGCCGATCCAGTTCGCCGACGATCAACGCTTCGTCCAGACCGGCCTGAGCAATACGGCTGCCGTCAGGCGCGGCGATGCTGCTTTGCCCGCAATAATGGATATCGCCTTCATGGCCGCAGTAGTTGGCGTAGGCCACGTAGCATTGGTTTTCGAAGGCGCGGGCGCGTACGGAGACATCGGCGATAAAATCGAACGGAATCATGTTCGCCGTCGGCACCAGAATCAGCTCGGCGCCGTCGAGGGCCAGGCGTCGGGCGTTTTCCGGGAATTCCAGGTCGTAGCAGATCAGGAAACCGAGTTTCCAGCCGTTCAGTTCAACCACCGGAAAATCGCCTTCACCGGGGCTGAACATCGAGCGATCAAGGTCACCGAACAGGTGCGTCTTGCGGTAATTGCACAGGCGCTCACCGTTGGCGTCTATCAACTGCACGGCGTTGTAGATCTGCCCGTCCGCCGTGCGCTCGGGGTAACCGTAGAGAATCGCCAAACCGGCCGACTTGGCAATGCGGCCGATCTGTTGCGCCCATTCCCCGTTGTAGACCTCGGCCAGGGTGCCGACCGCTTCGGCGCCAATGTTGTAGCCGGTCATGAACATCTCCGGCAGCACCAGCAGATCGGCGCCTTTGGCCTCCATCGCCACTTGATGCAGGCGTTGCAGGTTGGCGGCGGGGTCCAGGGGCAGCGGTGGACATTGGTAAAGGGCTACACGCATCAGGGATTCCTCTTACTCGGGCAGGGCGATAGGGCCGATGTCTTTGAACACATCACCCGGGCCCGGGTTCGCTTTATGTGTCGAACCGCCGAAATGCTTCATGATCCCCCACACCGCGTTGAGCGATGTCTGCACTGCGCCTTCAACCCACGCCGGTGTCCACGACACATCGTCGCCAGCGATGAAAATCCCGCGCTGCTCGGCGGGCATCTCGTCCTGCATGAAGTGCGCGTACATGCGCTGGTTGTAGCGATAGTGGCCGGGCAGGGCGCCCTTGAACGCACCGAGAAAGTACGGATCGGCTTCCCACGACACGGTGATCGGATCGCCGATGATGCGCGCGGCGATGTCGACTTTCGGGTAGATCTTTTTCAGCGCGTTCAACGCCAGCTCAACGCGTTTTTCCACTGGGTGCGGAAGCATCTTCAAGGCGTCGCTCATCCACGAGTACGACAGGCAGATCACCCCCGGTTTGTCGTCGCCGTTGTCGAACAGATAAGTGCCACGGGTCAGGCGATCGGTGAGGGTCATGCTCATCAGGTCGCGGCCGGTTTCCGGGTCTTTGTCTTTCCAGAATGGCCGGTCGACCATCACGAAAGTCTTCGACGATTGCATATAACGGGTGCGGTCGAGGGCCATCCACATCTTCTGCGAGAACAGGGTTTCGTCGCATTCGATCTGGGTGGTCAGCAGCCAGCTCTGGCAAGTGGTCAGCACAGCGGTGTATTCGCGAGTGTCGCCATTATTGTCGGTGACCGCGAAACGGCCATCGGGCGCGTGAGCGATTTTCTTCACCCCCGAGCGTGGCGCACCACGGTGCAGGGATTTCAGGCTGGTGCCTTCCGGCCAGTGCACGCAACGCTCCGGCACATGCCGCCAGATGCCTTGTGGGACTTGCTCGACGCCACCGACCACCAGGTGCTGGTGATCGTCGCAGTTGGTCATCACCACGCGGAAGATTTCCAGCATCGAGTTGGGGAAGTCGGAATCCCAGCCGCCGGTGCCGAAACCGACCTGCCCGAACACTTCGCGGTGATGGAACGACAGTTTGGCGAAGGCTTCGGAGGTGGCGACGAAGTCGTAGAACGTGCGGTCGTCCCACAACGGCACCAGGGTATTCCAAAGTTCTTTCAGGCGCGGCACATCGCGATCGCGGATGGCTTGCTGGATATCGGCAAACTGCGAGCCGGCTTCCAGTGCGTCCGCCCAGGCGTCAGCCACTTCCTGAAACAGTGCAGGAAGATCCGCCAGTTTTTGTGCGTAATGGGTTTTGCCTTCCAGGTCGATCACGGTACTGCCGGAGGCCGGCGTCAGCGGGTTCGGGAAAGGTTTGGTTTCCAGGCCGAGCTTGTCGACGTAGTGATAGAACGCGGTGGAGGACACCGGAAAACGCATGCCACCCAGTTCCGCGACGATGCCGTCAGTGCCGTTGAACGCTTGCGAGCGCAGACGCCCGCCGAGCTTCGAAGCCTCGTAGACCACCGGTTTCAGGCCGAGCTTCATCAGCTCGTAAGCCGCTACCAGGCCGGCGATGCCAGCGCCGACGATCGCCACTTCAGCGCCATGATGATGTTCAGGAATAGTGCCGAGACCGGCCGGGTGCTCGATCCAGTCGTCGAACGCGAACGGAAAGTCCGGGCCGAAAATGGTGACTGGTTTCTTACCGTCTGCAGGATGGCGATTGTTCTTGTTCATGGCTGACCTTGCTGGCGACCCGACGCAGGATGCGCGTCTGAGTATAGGAAAAGATGCCTGCCATTCTAGGGAGCGTAGAACACGTTAATAAGACGCAAATTGTCGTCGTTTTGCCAGTTAGCAGATCAATATGACGATCAAAGACTGCATATGGACCAAAGTTTAGGAGGGGCCTGCTCGCGAAGAGGCCCTGAAATCCAGCCGAGAAGCCCGATCAAGACCTTAAACCGGCTGCCCCCGATCAATCTTGCTGCTCAAGATGATCGAAGTCGTGGTCTTCTCGACCCCATCTACACTCCCGATCTGATCCAGCAACTGGTCCAGCTGCTCCGGCGAATCGGTGCGCAACCACGCCACATAATCAAACTCGCCACTCACCGCACACAACTGCTGCACCTGCGCCATCGCACTCAACCGACGCACCACCTCTTTGCCGGAACGCGGCTGCACCTTGATCCCCACGTAAGCCTGCAAACCGCCATCGACCACCCGCTGACCCAGACGCACGCCGTAACCGGTGATCACTTTGGCCTTCTCCAGACGTGCCAATCGTGAGGTCACGGTGGTGCGCGCAATGCCCAACTGCCGGGCAAGCATGGCAACGCTTTCGCGGGCGTTGATTTGCAGGGACGCGATCAGTTGACGGTCGATCTCATCGAGCGCGGGTGGGCGGGTGTCGGGCAAGGGTGCGGCTCCATGGGTGTGGGGGCGGTGAGTACGCATGTTACAGACACTGTCAGCAACACGCTTGCAGGCGATGTTTGAATTGTTCACCCAAGAATCGATGCCATCGTTGCGCTGAAACAATACATCGGATATTTGATTTGACTTGGTTGGCCTATTTATCAAGAATGCCGGCAAGAGCGCGAAATCCGCTGCCTTGCAGGGCATTAGTGGACGTAGGTACCTCAGCGATGCTGCAACATCGGTGTAAGGTGAGACATCTTCATCCCATTTCCTGAGGATGCAAATATCAGGATTCAAATATTAAGGGCAGCCAGATGGCTGCCCTTTTCTTTGTCTTCAGAGATCGGGTAAGGCGAGGTCGATCCAGGTTTGCTGGTCGGCTGCTTCCTTTATCAGTGGCGCAGCATTCACGAGCATGAAATCGATCCTGGACGGGCGGAGGCGTCCGGAGATTACTCGTCTGGAGAAACGGTCAACAACGCGCGGAGAGGGGAGAAAACCTAGTTTGGGAACATTCCTACAGATCTTGCGGTTGTATTCCTAACAATGCCCTTCGTACATTGCGCTCGCCAAGACGTCGAACCCTAATCCATCGCCCAAGAAAAAGCCGCGCATTTAGCGCGGCTTTCAATTTGGTGGGCCCACACGGACTTGAACCGTGGACCAAAGGATTATGAGTCCTCTGCTCTAACCAACTGAGCTATAGGCCCTCAGTAGGTCGCGGATTATAGCGACGGTTTCTCGGCTGTGCTATCCGAAAAATCCGATACGGTTACACGAAGAAACGTTGCTGCGAATTCTTCCGGCGGCAGCGGCAGGCTGACGATGTAGCCCTGGATCTGTTCACAGCCTTCGGCGGCGAGAAATTGTTGTTGTGCCTGGGTTTCCACACCTTCGGCGATAACCGTGAATTGCATGCTCCGGCCCAGTGCGATGATCGCCCTGACGATGGCTGCATCGTGGGGGTCATCGGGCAGTCCGCGGACAAACGACTGGTCGATTTTGAGGATGTCCAGCGGCAGCCGTTTGAGGTAGCTGAGCGAAGAATATCCGGTGCCGAAGTCATCAATCGCCAATTGAACGCCGAGGTGTTTGAGTTGGTGTAACACCGCCAACGCCTCTTCAGCCTGACTCATGATGAAATTCTCGGTAATTTCCAGTTGCAGTAAATCCGGCTGCAGGCGGTTGTCGTTGAGTAGCTGTTCGATGCGTCCGAGCAGATTTGGCTGACGAAGTTGCGCACCGGCGAGGTTCACCGACAGTGGGCCGAGGCTGTCGTAGACCTGACTCCATTCGAACATTTGCCGGCACGCCGTCTCGAGCACCCAGTCACCAATCTGCAGGATCATGCCGTTCTCTTCGGCCAGCGGAATGAAGTGCTCTGGCGGCACGTCGCCGAAGGTCGGGTGACGCCAGCGGATCAGCGCCTCGGCACCGACCAGGCGATGATCGTCGAGGCTGATTTTCGGTTGGTAGTAGAGGAACAGTTCATCACGTTCAATGGCCCGACGCAGTTCATGCTCCAGCGCAATGCGCTCGCTGGCCTGGGCGGTGAGGTCGCGGGTGTAGCTCTCGACGCGGTTGCGGCCCTTGGCCTTGGAGCGGTACATCGCCGCGTCGGCGTTTTTCACCAGTGTGGCGACGTCGCAACCGTCTCGAGGATAGAGGCTGGTGCCGATGCTGGCACTGATGAAGAATTCATGTTCACCGGCCTGGAATGGCGCACCGAAGCAGTTGAGCAGTTTGGTTGCGATGTTATCGGCGTCGCTGGCCTGTTGCAGGCCGGGTAACAGAATGATGAATTCGTCACCGCCCAGACGCGCCACGGTATCGATGTCTCGCAATTGCTCCTTCAGGCGCACGGCGATGCCCTTGAGCAGCAGATCGCCGACCGGGTGGCCGAGGCTGTCATTGATGTGTTTGAAGCGGTCGAGATCGAGAAACAGCACGGCGCCCTGACTGCCGTTTTCCTGCTGGCTGTTCAGTGCCATCAGCAAGCGGTTTTCGAACAGCGTGCGGTTCGGCAGGCCGGTAAGCGGGTCGTGGTGCGCCTGATAGTCGAGTTTGGCTTGTGCATGTTTGAGGCTGGAGATGTCGGCAAACACCGCGACAAAGTGGGTAATAAACCTGTCTCGATTGCGCACGGCGCTGATGGTCAGCCAGCTCGGGTACAGCTCGCCGTTCTTGCGTCGGTTGGAGATCTCGCCTTGCCAGTGACCTTCGTCGGTCAACTGGTGCCACATTGCCGCGTAGAACGCGCTGTCATGCAGGCCGGAGGCGAGCAGGCGCGGCGTATGCCCGAGCGCTTCGCTTTCGCTGTAACCAGTGATTTCGGTGAAAGCGCGATTGACCGCACTGATGTGTTGTTGGGTGTCGGTGATCAATACGCCTTCAGCGGTACTTTCGAACACGGTGGCGGCCTGTTGCAGTTTTTCCTGCATCAGATGCCGCTCGGTAATGTCGCGGGCGATGGTCAGCATGCAGTCATCTTCGCCAATCGGCAGTGGACGGCTGGATACTTCACAGAGGCGGATCTGCCCGTCACTGCGGCGGATATGGCAGGTGAAGTCACGGACGAAGCCGTCGCGATGCAACAGATCGAGCATCTGTTTGCGTTCGTTGAGGTTGACCCAGATTCCCAGATCCAGTGCCGAGCGATCCACCGACATGGCGCTATTGAAACCGGTGATACGGCTGAATCCTTCGTTGACCTCCAGCAGCAGGCCGTCGCTCTGGCGTGACAGCAGCAAACCGTCCGGCGAAGCATGGAAGGCTTTGGCAAATTTCTCTTCGGAGGTTTGCAGTTGCTGTTGGGTTTCCTTGAGTTGGGTAATGTCTCGTACTACGACGACAAGCGCGGGTGTAGTGTCCAGATCAAACGGCTCGGCGGAAATCAGGCCGGTAAAGAGTTGGCCATTGTTGCGGCGAAACGGCATCTCCAGATTACGAATGCTGCCTGCCTGCAGGCGCTGCAGCAATCCGGGACCGACGCCGGGAATCCCCCAGATATTCAGCTCGGTCGCCGTTTGGCCCAGCACTTCTTCGGCTTTCAGTCCGATCTGTTCTTCAAACGCTTCGTTGACCTCCAGCAGACAGCCATCGGACAGTCGTGCAATCACCAGAATGTCCGGGCATTGCTGAAACACCGAGGCGAACTTTTGCTCCGAGAGTCGCAGCGCCTCTTCGGTGCGCTTGATTTCGCTGATGTCGATCATCAGGCCGCGCATCACCGGCTCATGGCCATGCTCGATCAGGCTGACGATGTCGCGCACCCACAGGCAGCGGCCATCAGCGGTTATCACCCGATAGTCGACGATGTGATCGCGACCCTGGCGAAGCGCTTCTTTGCAGTAACTTTGTGTACGGGTCAGATCGGCCGGGTGAATGATGTTGTGCCAGAAACCGGGAATCAACCAATGGGATTGTGGATAGCCAAGCAGGTCTTCGGCGTGGGGCGACACATAGCTGTAGGTGAAGTCGCTCATCCGTGCTTCCCAAGCGATGGCCGACAGGCTCTCGACCAGGCCACGATAGTGGTATTCGCTGCTGCGCAGTTCCTGTTCGAGGTCGATACGTCGGGCGATTTCCGAACTCAGGCGACGGTTGATGCGGATCACCACGGCGAGAATCGTCACCAACAGCAACAGACCCGGTAAACCGTAGATCAGCAGGTCTGACCAGAATGTCCGATGATCAAGGACGTTGCCGACCCAATGCTCCTGAATACTACTGATTTCATCAGGACTCATGTCAGCGAGGACTTTGTCGAGAATTCCCACCAGTACCTTGTTGGCGCGGGGGACGGCCATCGCCAGTTGGTAGCGATAAGGGGTTTCGCCGCTGACGTACAGACCGTCGAGCTTGAGCTGGCGCAGGCTCCAGACGCTGGACGCGAGGTCACCGACGACGGCGTCCACTTCGTCGGTCGCCAACGCCTGCAATGCCGAACTGACATTGGGCATGGCCACCAGGTTCAGATCGGGGTGGTGGGTGCGCAGCAGTTCGTGGGGCGCGTAGTTTTCCACCACGGCGATCTTCAAGCCGTACAAGTCGTCGAGCTTGCGCGGTTGCGCGCCGCCGATGTGGGCGAGAATGACGATCGGAAAATCAAGATACGGGCGGGTGAACGACAGGTAGGTCTGACGCTCGGGGGTGGACATGATGCCGGGCAGGAGGTCGATCTTGCCCGATTTGACCTGTTCGAGCACCACCGTCCAGCTCACCGGTTCGATGGGCGTCAATTTAATTGCCAGGCGTTGGCGAATCACGTCGATATAGTCCGCCGCCAGGCCCTGATAGCGGTTCTGGTCGTCGCGAAATTCAAAGGGCGGCCACGACGCATCGACACCCAGGCGCAAGTCCGGGTGAGCCGCCAGCCAGCTACGTTCTTCATCGGTCAGAGTCAGCGCGTCAGCCGTTGCGGTCCAGATCATCAGTGACAGCAAAAAAAGCACGGACGCCAATCTGGGCATAACGCTCTCGTTATGGCTCGGGGATGATTGTTTCGAGTGTAGACGGGGTATGCGGGGGAGGGGTGTTGCGAGGGATTTAATCTGCCATATAAACAAAACCCCCGGCCTGGGCCGGGGGTTCTGGTATCACTCGTCGAGGAAGGAGCGCAGATGCTCGCTTCGCGTCGGGTGGCGTAGCTTGCGCAGCGCCTTGGCTTCGATCTGACGGATCCGCTCACGCGTTACGTCAAACTGTTTGCCCACTTCTTCGAGTGTGTGGTCGGTGTTCATGTCGATACCGAAACGCATGCGCAGTACTTTGGCTTCACGGGCAGTGAGGCCGGACAGCACTTCGCGAGTCGCTTCTTTCAGGCTCTCGACAGTGGCGACATCGATTGGCGACTGCATGGTCGAGTCTTCGATGAAGTCACCCAGATGGGAGTCTTCGTCATCACCGATCGGGGTTTCCATGGAGATCGGCTCTTTAGCGATCTTCAATACCTTACGGATCTTGTCCTCAGGCATTTCCATGCGTTCGCCCAGCTCTTCCGGGGTCGGTTCGCGACCCATTTCCTGCAACATCTGCCGGGAAATGCGGTTGAGCTTGTTGATCGTCTCGATCATGTGCACCGGAATACGGATGGTGCGGGCCTGGTCGGCGATCGAGCGAGTGATCGCCTGACGGATCCACCAGGTGGCATAAGTCGAGAACTTGTAACCACGACGGTATTCGAACTTGTCTACCGCTTTCATCAGACCGATGTTGCCTTCCTGGATCAGATCGAGGAATTGCAGGCCACGGTTGGTGTACTTCTTGGCGATCGAGATCACCAGACGCAGGTTGGCTTCAACCATCTCTTTCTTCGCGCGGCGGGCCTTGGCCTCACCGATCGACATGCGACGGTTGATGTCCTTGATTTCTGCGATGGTCAGACCGGTTTCGGTTTCCAGCGCGATCAGTTTCTGCTGGCAACGAATGATGTCCGGTTGCACGCGACCAATGGCTTCGGCGTATTTGCTTTTGCCTTTGGCCAGGGCGTCGGACCAGCTTTCGTCGACTTCGTTGCTCGGGAACTGACGCAGGAAATCGGCGCGTGGCATACGTGCATCACGTACGCACAGTTGCATGATCGCGCGCTCTTGCTGACGCAGACGATCCAGGGCACTGCGGACACGCTCGACCAGGCCTTCGAATTGCTTCGGCACCAGTTTGATCGGCATGAACAGTTCGGCCAGTGCGAGCAACTCGGCAATCGCTGCCTTGTTGTTGCGACCGTGCTTTTTCAGGGCCTTGCGGGTGATTTCCATCTGGTCAGCCACGGCGCCGAAACGCTGGGCAGCGATGACCGGATCCGGACCGCTTTCGGCTTCTTCTTCGTCATCGGAAGATTCGGCTTCATCGTCGTCGGTGTCGTCGTCGGCTTTCGCCACTTTAGCTTCGACAGGCGGCGGCACTTCGGCAGGCGGCGCAATGCCGTCGTCCGGGTCGATATAACCGCTCAGAACGTCGGACAGGCGACCACCTTCGGTGGTGACGCGGGTGTACTCGGAGAGAATGTGGTCAACCGTGCCAGGGAAGTGCGCGATTGCGCTCATCACTTCACGGATGCCCTCTTCGATACGCTTGGCGATTTCGATTTCGCCTTCACGAGTCAGAAGCTCGACCGTACCCATTTCACGCATGTACATGCGCACAGGGTCAGTGGTGCGACCGATATCGGTCTCCACCGCTGCCAACGCAGCGGCTGCTTCTTCCGCAGCGGCCTCGTCGGTATCGGCGTCGGCCAACATAAGGGCGTCCGCATCCGGAGCACTCTCGTGTACGGGGATCCCCATGTCGTTAATCATGCGGATGATGTCTTCCACCTGCTCAGGATCTGAAATATCCTCGGGCAGGTGGTCGTTGACCTCGGCGTAAGTCAGATACTTCTGCTCACGACCCAGTTTGATCAACTCAATAATACGAGACTGCTGTTGCGCTTTTCCGGACATAACACCCTATCCACTGAAGGTCTTGGCGGGCAAAAAACAAGCCGAGGATTATACCTGAGCTATGACCTCACGCGCCAGTTGAGGTCGGGTTTGATGCGGAAACATTGCGACTTAGTAGGTCGCGCAGTTGGTTTTTCTCTTCAACGCTCAGTTCGCTTTGACGCGCTTTCCTGAGCAACTGTTCCAGATTTCGCTCGCGTTGGCGGGCTGACAAGCTAGTAATGGTGTCGAAAAACTGTTGTTCAAGGTTATCGCCGTCAATCAGCCACTCCTTTTCTGCCAAAGCCTTGAGCAAGCGTCCCTGTTCAGTGCCGTGCCATCGCGCGATCAACTGAAATGAGTTTAGCTTGGGATTCTTCTGTACAGCTTCGAGCAGGGCCACAAGTAACTGGGCGTTGGTCTGATTCTCGTCCGCAATGTGCCCGGCATCTTCGACGCGCTTGGCCAATTGTGGGTGATGAAGCAGTGTGCGCAGGGCGGTCAGGGTTGGCGACTCGACGCCAATCGGTGTGCGCGGGCGCTGCTGATCGCGATCACCGCCACGTTTGCCGTTCTTGTCCCAGGGTTTTTTGTCCCACTTCTTGCCGCCAGCGCCGGGCTTTTTCGGCGTCCACTCCTGCTGCGGCACATACATATCCTGTGCCTGCGGCTGATGGTAGTCGCTGTAGTCCGGCATCGCATCGTAATCGATGCCCGGATCGTAGGCGGGCGGCGCTTCCTGTGGCGCGCTTTGTGCCAGCTGACTGACGGTTTCGCTGCTCAGGCCGGTGATTTCGGTCAGGCGCTGACGCATCAGAATACGCAGGTTGGCGCCCGGCACTTTGTCGATCAGCGGTGCGGCGAGGGTGGCCATGTGGGCCTTGCCTTCGAGCGAGCGCGGATCGGCTTCTTCGGTCAATTGCTGGAAGAAATAATCCGCCAGTGGCTGAGCGTGCTGATTGATCCGGGCCTTGAAGGCGTCAGTGCCTTCGGCGCGCACCAGGGTATCCGGGTCTTCGCCTTCGGGCAGAAACAAAAAGCGCGCCCGGCGGCCGTCTTGCAGGCTTGAAAGCGTTGCTTCCAGGGCGCGCCACGCGGCGTTGCGGCCGGCCTGGTCGCCGTCGAAACAGAACAACACGTTCGGTACGACGCGGAACAGGCGCTTCAAATGTTCTTCGCTGGTCGCGGTGCCCAGCGTCGCGACGGCATTCTTCAGCCCCTGCTGTGCGAGGGCGATGACGTCCATGTAACCTTCGACGACGATGATTTCGTCGAGGTTGCGGTTGTTCTTGCGTGCTTCATAGAGGCCATAGAGTTCCTGGCCTTTATGGAATACCGGGGTTTCCGGTGAGTTCAGGTATTTCGGCTTGTCGTCGCCGAGTACGCGGCCGCCGAAAGCGATGATCCGCCCGCGGGTGTCGCGGATCGGGAACATTACGCGATCGCGGAAGCGGTCATAGCGTTTGCCGGTTTCGGCGTTCTCGATCAGCAGGCCTGCGTCGATCATGGCCTTCTGCTGCAATGTATCGCTGCTCAAGTGCTTGAACAGATTGTCCCAGCCCGGCGGCGCGAAACCGAGGCCGAAATCCCGGGCGATCTCGCCAGTCAGGCCGCGTCCCTTGAGGTAATCCACTGCAGCTTTGCGTGCCGGATGGCTCTTGAGCGCCTGCCGGTAAAAGTCGGCGGCGGCGGTGAGCAGTGGATACAGCGGCGAATCGGTCGGCTGCCGTGGCTTGCGCTCGCGGCCGCTTTCTTCGCGGGGGATTTCCATACCGGCGGCTTTGGCCAGATCTTCGACAGCCTGGGGGAAATCCAGGTTGTCGTGATCCATGAGAAAGCCGAGGGCATTGCCGCCGGCGCCACAGCCGAAACAGTAATAGAACTGCTTGTCGGGGCTGACGCTGAAAGACGGCGTTTTCTCTTTGTGAAACGGGCAACAGGCGGTGTAGTTCTTGCCGGCCTTCTTCAATTGCACGCGCGAACTGACCACATCGACGATGTCGGTGCGGTTCAGCAGGTCGTCAATGAAGCTCTGGGGAATCAGCCCGGCCATGGCGTTCTCGTCGTCTGCGCTGTAATAAGTCCGATGCGAAAGGCTGCCGGACGCGGGTCATTGTTTGAAGCACGCAAAATGTGCGGCTCGACCGGTGTCGTCTGCGTAATCGCTGTCGGGAAGTGTATCTGCCGAAAATCCACTGACGTTAGTACTCATCAGTCGTCGACTATTTGAAAGTGTTGCGCTGAATCCGCTGACGGCCGGTTCAGGGCCTCGGATCGCTCAATAAAGCGGGCACGCATGCAGGTGCCTTGGGCTGATCGTCGTAAGAGGAATCAGTGGGTGTGCTCGTCAGTAGCCTTGAAAGGCTCGTCAGAAAAGACGTGCACCGCTGGCAAAAGAGCCAGGTCTGACGCGTGAAGCAGATTTGTCTCGGTCGCGTGTGCGGCTTCGACGGTGAAGCATCAAGCGTTTTACGCAAATGCCATTAGCCCGGCTGAGAGCCGGGCTTAGGCAAGAAGCTTGCTACGAACGTCTGTGTATTAGTACAGACGAACGGCGCGGCGCTGTTCGCGCTGAACTTTCTTGGCGTGACGCTTAACAGCGGCTGCTGCTTTGCGCTTACGCTCAGAAGTTGGCTTCTCGTAAAATTCGCGGCTACGAACTTCAGCCAGTACACCGGCTTTTTCGCAGGAGCGCTTGAAACGACGCAGAGCTACGTCGAAGGGTTCGTTCTCTTTAACTTTGACGGCTGGCATCCAGAGCTACCTTCATTCATTACCGGGGTCAACATCCTCGCGGCAAAAGAGCACTTGAAGACGTCGGTTTTTAAGGGTTGCGGATGTTAACCCCTCATCGCTCGGAATGCAAAGCCTCTGATCGAAAACCGCTGGTCGGGGCATCACGCGGCGACTATTATGCGCGCCTTCGAATTCAGCCTAAACAAGGCGCAAACCCATGCTAGTACTGGGATTAGAAACCTCCTGCGACGAAACCGGCGTCGCATTATATGACAGCGAACGCGGCCTGCTGGCCGACGCACTGTTCAGCCAGATCGACCTGCACCGCGCTTATGGCGGTGTGGTGCCGGAGCTGGCCTCGCGTGACCACGTCAAACGCATGCTGCCCTTGATCCGTCAGGTGTTGGCCGAGGCTGACTGCGTACCGACCGAGATCGATGCAATCGCCTATACCGCGGGTCCTGGCCTGGTTGGCGCATTGCTGGTCGGCGCTTCCTGCGCTCAGGCACTGGCGTTTGCCTGGGGCATTCCGGCGCTCGGCGTGCACCACATGGAAGGCCACTTGCTGGCGCCGATGCTGGAGCCGAAACCGCCCGAATTCCCGTTCGTCGCTTTGTTGGTCTCCGGTGGTCATACGCAGCTGGTTCAGGTCGATGGCATTGGCCAATACAGTTTGCTCGGCGAGACGCTGGATGATGCCGCCGGTGAGGCATTCGACAAAACCGCGAAGATGATGGGTCTCAATTATCCGGGTGGGCCGGAAATCGCCAAGCTGGCCGAGAAGGGCGTCGCAGGACGTTTTACCTTCCCGCGTCCGATGTGTGATCGCCCGGGTCTGCAATTCAGCTTCAGTGGTCTGAAAACCTCTGCGCTCAACGCCTGGCAGCAGTGCGTCAACGCCGGGGACGACAGCGAGCAAGCCCGTTGCGACATCGCGCTGGCGTTCCAGCAGGCCGTGGTGGAGACTTTGACCATCAAGTGCAAGCGTGCCCTGAAGCAGGCCGGCATGAAGCGTCTGGTGATTGCGGGCGGCGTCAGCGCCAATAAGGCGTTGCGTGTTTCGCTGGAAAAGATGCTCGGCGACATGAAGGGCGATGTGTTTTATGCACGCCCGGAGTTCTGTACCGACAATGGCGCGATGATCGCCTTTGCCGGTTGCCAGCGTTTGCAGGCCGGTCAGCAGGAAAGTCTGGCGATCAGCGTGCAGGCGCGCTGGCCGATGGAGCAATTGTCGGCGTTGTGATGAGTGGCGCTCATGGCCGGTATTTAAAAATGCCGTTCGCGCCCGGCAAACAGGTCGCGTAGATTGCCGCGGTGGCGCCAGACGATCAGCAGTGTCAGCGCGCTCATCGGCAGCAGCGCTTCCGGTTCCTGCCAGGCCAGCAAAGGCAGGGTCAAGGGGGTTGCGATCAGTGCTGCGAGCGAGCTGGTGCGGGTCAGGTAAAACGTCAGTAACCAGGCGCATACTGCCAGCAGCGCGGCGGGCGGATACAGGCCCAGCAGCATGCCGGCAGCGGTGGCGACACCTTTGCCGCCACGAAAGCGAAAGTACAGCGGGAACAGGTGACCGATCACGGCGCACACGCCGATCCACGCCTGATCCTGCAGCGAAAGGCCGGCAGTCGAAGCGATCAGCACCGGCACCAGGCCTTTGCACAGATCACCCAGCAGGGTCAGGATCGCCAGTTTGCGACCGGCCAGGCGCAGCATGTTGGTGGCACCGGCATTACCCGAGCCACTCATTCGCGGATCCGGGTTTCCGGTCAGGCGGCTGAGCAAAATGGCGAAGGACAGCGAGCCGAGCAGGTAGGCGAGAGTCGCCAGTAACCAAAACATGCTAACTATTCCGGGCGAGGACGCCCTGATTCTAACGGCGCATTGCGCCCTTGTCGTGCAGCGGAGAGAAGTGCTTGGACAGAGTGTTTATCGAAGGCCTGGAAGTCGACACCGTGATTGGTGCCTACGACTGGGAGCGCGGCATCCGCCAGTGCCTGCGCCTTGATCTGAGCTTCGCCTGGGACAATCGCCCGGCCGCCGCCGGTGATGACCTGACCCTGGCGCTCGACTACGCCAGCGTGTCCACGCGAATTCAGGCGTTTGCCGAGCAAGCGCAGTTTCAACTGGTCGAGACCTTCGCCGAACGTCTGGTTGAAGTGCTGATGAGCGAATTCAAGATCACTTGGGTACGCCTGAAGCTGACCAAACCCGGCGCCGTTCCGGCTGCCAAGGGCGGCGTGGGTGTGGAGATCGAGCGCGGATGTCGCTGACTCAGGTCTACCTCGGGCTCGGTAGCAATATCGAGCGCGAAACTCATTTGCGCGCTGGACTCGACGCTTTGGCGACGTTTCTGGTGGATGTCCGCTGTTCGGCGGTGTTCGAAAGCGCGCCTGTGGGCATCAAGAGCGGGCCGTTCTTCAATTTCGTGGTGTCGGCGTATACCGACCTGCCGTTGATGGAACTGGATCGCCGCTTGAAATTCATTGAGGCGGATAACGGTCGCTACGCACCGGATCGCAAGGGCTTGCCGTTGGATATCGACGTGCTGTTGTATGGTGATCTGGCGGGGAATTTCGACGGACTGGTTCTGCCGCGCGCGGAGATTCTGAAAAATGCTTTTGTGCTGTGGCCGCTGTCGCTGATTGCGCCGGATCGCGTGCATCCGGGGGTGGGAAAGAGCTTCGCGACTTTGTGGGCTGAAGCGCAGATTGATCAGGTGCTGGCGCCGGTGCCGTTCGAATGGCGGGGTGAGCAGTTAACCCCGCCGAATCTTTAAAAGCAAAAGATCGCAGCCTGCGGCAGCTCCTACACGGGAATATGCGTTTCTCTGTAGGAGCTGCCGCAGGCTGCGATCTTCTGATCTTGCTTCAGGCGTTCTCTTTGTAAGCCTTCAACGCCTTCAGTCGCTCACGTTTCAGCGCTTCACCCAGTTCCGGGCCCTTGAATCCCTTCTCCAGTAACGGCTGCACCGCAACCTCTCGCGCAGCCTTCGCCGCACCGCGCAAATAATCCGCCTGTGGATAACTTCTCTGCTCCAGCCCTTTACGGCCTCGGGCGTCCATTTCGCATGCCGCGATAAACTCTTCAAACCGCTGCGGTCGGCGATACACATCAAAGCTCTGCAACAGCTCAAGCAGCGTCGAGGCCTTCAACTCCAGCGCCCGGTGGCTGTGGGTGTGGTACTTGCCGACCAACAAGGCCAACTCCTGACAATCCTTTGGTGCCTTAAAGCGTTCGTTGACCGCTTTGATCAGCTTCAATCCCGTGTGCTCATGGGCGATGTGTCGCGGCCACTCTTCCTCTGGGGTCAGACCTTTGCCGAGATCGTGCAGCAGGCAAGCCCAGCGTACCGTCAGCGGTTGTTTGTGCAGCGCTGATTGCTCCAGGACGCTGAGGGTGTGCAGGCCGGTATCGATTTCCGGGTGATGCGCTTCCGGTTGTGGCACACCGAAAAGCGCGTCGACTTCTGGCATCAGTACTTTCAGTGCGCCGCAGTCGCGCAGCACCTGAATGAACACTTGCGGCTGATCTTCCATCAGTGCCCGGGAGATTTCTTTCCAGCTACGTTCAGCGGTCAACGCCTCCAGCTCACCGGACTCGCTGAGCTGACGCATCAATTCCAGCGTCTCCGGTGCGACAGTAAAACCCAGCCCGGCATAGCGCGCTGCGAAGCGGGCAACGCGCAATACACGGAGGGGATCTTCGGCGAACGCCGGAGAAACGTGGCGCAGAATCCGTGCTTCAAGATCGCGCTGGCCATGGTAGGGATCGGTCAGATTTTGCTCATTGTCCTCGGCCATGGCGTTGATGGTCAGGTCGCGACGAATCAGGTCTTCTTCAAGCGTCACTTCGGGGCTGGCGTGAAAAGTGAAACCGCCATAACCGAGCCCGCTCTTGCGTTCGGTGCGGGCGAGGGCGTACTCCTCGCCGCTTTTGGGATGAAGAAACACGGGGAAATCCGCGCCAACCGGGCGATAACCCTGGGCGAGCATTTCTTCCGTGCTGGCACCGACCACGACCCAATCGATGTCGGTGACTGGTTTGCCCAGCAAGCGATCACGTACGGCACCGCCAACCTTGAAAATCTGCATAAAAAACCTCCGTTAGCCCGACAGAATAACCCTTGCGTCAGACTTTCGGAGGCCGAAACCGGATCAAAGATGAATGACGGCAAGGTCAAGTCGACCGTAATCCCCTTCGCTGTGTTCACTGCGTGGCGGTACGTGGTGGGTTTTCATGATCTGGTCGCCTTGCAGGGTTTCCAGATGGATATCGAAGCCCCACAAGCGATGCAGGTGTTTAAGCACCTCGTCGGTGGAATCACCCAGTGGTTTGCGGTCATGCTGCTGGTGGCGCAAGGTCAGTGAGCGGTCGCCGCGCCGATCGATGCTGTAAATCTGCACGTTCGGTTCACGATTGCCGAGGTTGTATTGCGCGGCCAGTGTTTCGCGGATGATCCGGTAGCCGGGTTCGTCATGAATCGCAGGCACCAACAAGTCGTCCTTCTGATCGTCATCCATGATGCTGAACAGTTTCAGGTCACGGATCACTTTCGGCGATAGATACTGCAGGATGAAACTCTCATCCTTGAAGCTGCTCATGGCGAATTTGATGGTCGACAGCCAGTCGCTCCCGGCAATTTCCGGGAACCAGTGACGATCCTCTTCGGTAGGTTCTTCACACATGCGCCGGATGTCGCGATACATGGCGAAACCCAGCGCGTAGGGGTTGATGCCGTTGTAGTAAGGGCTATCGAAACCTGGCTGAAACACCACGCTGGTGTGCGAGGTGAGGAATTCCATCATGAAGCCGTCGGTAACCAGCCCTTCGTCATACAGGTCGTTCATCAGCGTGTAGTGCCAGAATGTTGCCCAGCCCTCGTTCATCACTTGGGTCTGGCGTTGCGGGTAGAAGTACTGGGCGATCTTGCGCACGATCCGCACGATCTCGCGCTGCCACGGTTCCAGTAACGGCGCGTGTTTTTCGATGAAGTACAGGATGTTTTCCTGCGGCTCGGCCGGGAAGCGTGCGTTGTCCTTGTCGCTGTATTTATCCGCGCCTTTGGGAATGGTGCGCCACAAATCGTTGATCTGCTTTTGCATGTGCTCTTCACGATCCTTCTGCCGACGCCGTTCTTCTTCGGCGGAAATCGGGTAAGGACGTTTGTAGCGGTCGACGCCGTAGTTCATCAACGCATGGCAGGAGTCGAGCAGGTCTTCTACTGCATCGATGCCGTGACGCTCCTCGCACTGCATGATGTACTGCTTGGCAAACACCAGGTAATCGATGATCGAGCTGGCGTCGGTCCAGGTGCGGAACAGGTAATTGCCCTTGAAGAAACTGTTATGCCCGTAACAGGCATGCGCCACTACCAGCGCTTGCATGCAGATGGTGTTTTCCTCCATCAGATAGGCAATGCACGGGTCAGAGTTGATCACGATTTCGTAGGCGAGGCCCATCTGCCCACGGCTGTACGACTTTTCCGTGCTGAGGAAGTGTTTGCCGTAGGACCAGTGGTGGTAGCCCAGTGGCATGCCCACCGAGGCATACGCATCCATCATCTGCTCGGCGGTGATCACTTCAATCTGGTTGGGGTAGGTATCCAGCGCATAGCGGGCCGCGATCCGGGCTATTTCGCGGTCATAGGTCTGGATCAGCTCGAACGTCCATTCGGAGCCGGTGGAAATGGGTTGGCGCTTCTGCTCTTTGGCGGTCATGTCACTAACCTGCGCTGGAAGAGTTCACGGAAGACCGGATAGATATCCCCGGCCGAGACCAGTTGCTGTTGGGCAAAAGTGTCAGAGAAGGCTTCGGCGATGCGTTCGTACTCGTACCACAAGGCCTGATGTTCGCGCGGGGTGATCTCCACGTAAGTGTAGTACTGCACAAACGGCATGATCTGGTTGATCAGGATGTCGCGGCAGATTGGCGAGTCATCATTCCAGTTGTCGCCGTCGGAAGCCTGCGCCGCGTAGATATTCCACTCGTTGCTCGGGTAACGCTCGGCCATGATCTCCTGCATCAGTTTCAGGGCACTGGAAACGATGGTGCCGCCGGTTTCCCGTGAATAGAAAAACTCCTCTTCGTCGACTTCCCGGGCGCTGGTGTGGTGGCGGATGAACACGACATCGATCTTGTCGTAGTTCCGTTTCAGGAACAGGTACAACAGGATGAAAAAGCGTTTGGCGATGTCCTTGGTCGCCTGGGTCATGGAGCCGGAGACGTCCATCAGGCAGAACATCACCGCTTTTGAACTGGGGTTGGGCTGCTTGATCAGCAGGTTGTACTTCAAGTCGAATGTATCGAGGAACGGCACGCGGTGAATGCGCGCGCTGAGTTTTTCGATTTCCGCCTCGAGTTCCTGAATATCGCCGAAGTTGTCCGGCTCTTCGCGTCTCAGACGCTCAAGTTCTTCTTTGACTTCACGCAGTTTCGCTCGACTGCTACCGGAAAGGGCAATGCGCCGTGCGTGGGCCGAGCGCAGGGTGCGGATGATATTGATGCGCGACGGGTTGCCTTCGTTGCTGATCCCGGCGCGTACGGTTTTGAAGGTGTCGGTGCCGCTCAGGTTGCGTTTGACCAGGTTCGGCAGTTCGAGGTCTTCGAACATGAATTCGAGGAATTCTTCCTGAGTGATCTGGAAGACGAATTCGTCCATGCCCTCGCCGGAGTTTCCGGCCTTGCCCGGACCGCGTCCGCCGCCACCTCCCGGCGGGCGGGCGATGTGTTCGCCGGCGGTGAACTCCTTGTTGCCCGGATGCACCACGGTCTGCTTGCCGCCGCGGCCATGGTGAAGCACCGGTTCGTCGATGTCGCGACCGGGAATACTGATCTGTTCGCCGTGCTCCATATCGGTAATGGAACGGCGGCTGACCGCCTCTTCGACAGCCTTCTTGATGTGGTCACGGTAACGCCGCAGGAAGCGCTGACGGTTCACCGTGCTCTTGTTCTTGCCATTGAGACGTCGGTCGATCACATAACTCATAGGAAGCCCTCCGGGCAGCTTCAAGTTGTGAGCTTCAAGCTGCAAGTAAAAGCAGGTTCCCGGGCATCAGTGGGTTACGCGCTTTGTTCTTGCAGCTCGTAGCTAGAAGCTTGCAGCTGCTTCACTGCGACTTCCGTACCCGTAGGTACCATTCGGAAAGAAGCCGTACCTGTTTGTCGGTGTAGCCGCGTTCGACCATTCGAGTGACGAAGTCGTTGTGCTTTTGCTGATCCTCCTTGCTGGCCTTGGCGTTGAAGCTGATGACTGGCAGCAGATCTTCGGTGTTGGAGAACATTTTCTTCTCGATGACCACCCGCAGTTTCTCGTAGCTGAGCCAGGTCGGGTTCTTGCCGTTGTTGTTGGCGCGTGCGCGTAGTACGAAGTTGACGATCTCGTTGCGGAAATCCTTCGGATTGCTGATGCCGGCCGGTTTTTCGATTTTCTCCAGTTCTTCGTTCAGCGCGACGCGGTTGAGAATCTCGCCGGTTTCCGGATCGCGGTATTCCTGATCCTGAATCCAGAAGTCCGCGTACAGCACGTAGCGGTCGAAGATGTTCTGGCCGTACTCGCTGTAAGACTCGAGGTACGCGGTCTGGATCTCCTTGCCGATGAATTCGATATAACGCGGCGCCAGATATTCCTTCAGGTAGCGCAGGTAGCGCTCGCGGGTTTCAGCCTGGAATTGTTCCTGTTCGATCTGCTGTTCCAGCACATAGAGCAGATGCACCGGGTTGGCAGCGATTTCATGCGGATCGAAGTTGAAGACCTTGGACAGGATCTTGAAGGCAAACCGGGTCGACAGACCGTTCATGCCTTCGTCGACGCCTGCCGAGTCGCGGTATTCCTGGATCGACTTGGCTTTCGGATCGGTGTCTTTGAGGTTTTCGCCGTCGTAGACGCGCATCTTCGAATAGATGTTGGAGTTTTCCGGCTCCTTGAGGCGCGACAGCACAGTGAACTGCGCGAGCATCTTCAGGGTGTCAGGCGCGCAATGCGCTTTGGCCAGGGAGCTGTTGAACAGCAGTTTGTCGTAGATCTTCACTTCGTCACTGACGCGCAGGCAGTACGGCACTTTGACGATATAGATCCGGTCGATGAACGCTTCGTTGTTCTTGTTGTTGCGGAAGGTGTGCCATTCCGATTCGTTGGAGTGAGCGAGCAGGATCCCGGTGAACGGAATCGCGCCGAGGCCTTCGGTACTGTTGTAGTTGCCTTCCTGCGTCGCGGTCAGTAATGGGTGCAGCACCTTGATCGGTGCCTTGAACATTTCGACGAATTCCATCAGGCCCTGGTTGGCACGGCACAGCGCACCGGAGTAGCTGTAGGCGTCGGCGTCGTTCTGTGGGTATTCCTCGAGTTTGCGGATGTCGACTTTACCGACCAGTGCGGAGATGTCCTGGTTGTTTTCGTCCCCCGGTTCGGTCTTGGCTACGGCGATCTGGTTGAGGATCGACGGGTACAGTTTGACCACGCGGAACTGGCTGATGTCGCCGCCGAATTCGGCCAAGCGCTTGGTCGCCCAAGGCGACATGATGGTGTTCAGGTAGCGCCGTGGAATGCCGAAGTCTTCCTCGAGGATCGCGCCATCTTCGGTGGCGTTGAACAGACCCAGAGGCGATTCGAATACTGGCGAGCCCTTGATGGCGTAGAAGGGCACTTTTTCAATCAGCTGTTTCAGCTTTTCGGCCAGGGACGATTTACCGCCACCGACGGGACCGAGCAGATAAAGGATCTGTTTCTTCTCTTCCAGGCCTTGGGCGGCATGGCGGAAATACGAAACGATCTGGTCGATGCATTCTTCCATCCCGTGGAAGTCTTCAAAGGCCGGATAGCGACGGATCACCTTGTTGGAGAAGATGCGTGACAGCCTCGAATTGGTCGAGGTGTCGAGCAGTTCCGGTTCACCGATGGCCAGTAATAGACGCTCGGCGGCAGAAACGTAGGCGCTCCGGTCTTTTTTGCACAGCTCCAGGTACTCTTGCAGCGAGAGTTCTTCCTGGCGTGTGGACTCGAAGCGTTGTTGGAAGTGG
Organism: Pseudomonas sp. H1_D05; assembly: GCF_054682705.1. NCBI lineage: Bacteria > Pseudomonadati > Pseudomonadota > Gammaproteobacteria > Pseudomonadales > Pseudomonadaceae > Pseudomonas > Pseudomonas sp. H1_D05. Next base: position 1,225,014 of record NZ_CP162825.1, on the reverse strand, counting down.
CTAAAGATACTCATGACGTCACCTCGCTCGATACGTGGAGCCGACGCCGGATCACTCAGTCGATGCTGGCAAACAACCGTTTAGGCAGCTGTTTGTTTACCCCCCAGAACACTTTCACGATCGACAATCGTGAAAGTCACTCCCGATGACCCGTGCGCCGGTGTACCGGCTCTCCCCTGTTTTGGATGGCCTGGGCTTAAGGATAGTTGGGAATTCGGGAGGTAAAGGCGAGATACGTAATTAGTTGTGGCAAGACCGTTCGTCTGCCAGCGCGGGCCCACGGCAGCCGGGGCCTGCGCGTGACAAAAAAATTATTCGGCGGTGCCTTGCGCAGTTTCCGCAGGATAAGTCGTACGCCACAGCTCGAAGCCGCCGTCCATGCTGTAGACGTCGGAGAAGCCTTGGCTGATCAGGTAGGCCGCAGCACCCTGGCTGGAGTTGCCGTGATAGCAGACGACGACGGTCGGCGCATCAAGGTCAGCGCCTTGAATGAAAGCGTGCAGGGAATGGTTGTCCAGATGCTTCGAGCCGCGGATGTGCAGGGCGGCGAAAGTCGCCGGGTCGCGCACGTCGACGACGACAGCACCTTGTTCACGCAGGGCCTGGGCCTGTTCCGGGGGGATTCGTTTGAATTCGCTCATGGCGGGTTCCTGTTGCTCGGCTGAAAGCGCAGTCTAACGCGGTGCGCTGACTGGCGAAGTTTCGGGGATAAGTGGTGCGACAGTTGGCGCGAGTCCGCCGTGTTCGTCGCATTTGCACGACAGCCGTTCGCCGCTGTCGATATTCATCAGGGTCAGGCTGCCGCCCCAGACACAACCGGTGTCGAGCGCCGAGATACCTGGCTCATGGATATTGCCTTCGAGTGCCGCCCAGTGGCCGAAGATGATGCGCAGGCCTTTGGTCTTGCGATCCTTGTGCTGAAACCACGGTTTATATCCGGCGGGTGCTGTGTCGAGGCCTTCCTTGCTCTTGAGGTCGAGTTTGCCTTCGGCGGTGCAGAAGCGCATGCGGGTGAAGTAGTTGGTGATGACGCGCAAGCGAGTCACGCCTTTGAGATTGTTGTCCCATTTCGCTGGATCGTTGCCGTACATGCCGTCGAGGTAGGCGAGCAGCATGTTGTCGTCTCGCAGGGCCGTTTCGACTTCGGCGGCGCACTTCAGTGCGCGGCTCAGCGACCATTGTGGTGGTATGCCGGCATGCACCATGGCGATATCGCGTGTCTCGTCGTAATGCATCAGTTTCTGCTGGCGAACCCACTCCAGCAGTTCGACGCTGTCTGGCGCATCGAGAATCTCGCGCAGGGTGTCGGATTTCTTCAAACGCTCGATATTCTTTGCGGCAGCAAGCAGGTGCAGGTCGTGGTTGCCGAGCACGCAGATCAGCGATTCACGCATGCCATACAGAAAACGCAGGGTTTCCAGTGATTGTGGGCCACGGTTGACCAGGTCACCGACCAGCCACAGTCGATCAAGCTTTGGGTCGAACGCCACTTGCTTGAGCAGGCATTTCAGCGGTTCAAGGCAGCCCTGCAGGTCGCCGACGGCATACGTCGCCATCAGTGCAAAGACCCGGGCACGGCGAGGCGGAACGGCTTGATGATGGCGTCGAAATGTTTACCGTCGTCGGCGACCATTTGGTAAGTGCCTTGCATGGTGCCGACCTTGGTGGTCATCACTGTGCCGCTGCTGTAGGTGTGGCTTTTGCCGGCATCGATCAACGGTTGCTGGCCGACCACGCCAGCGCCGCGTACTTCCTCTACATGACCATCACCGTCGGTGATCACCCAGTGCCGCGAAAGTAGCTTGGCAGGGATTGCGCCATTGTTCTGCACAGTGATGGTGTAGGCGAAGGCGAAGCGGTCGTGCTCGGGTTGCGATTGGTCTGCCAGATAGCGGGTGACGACGCTGACATCGACCTGGTAACGGGAATCGGACATGCAAGAGGCCTTAAACGAAGCGGAACGCGGGGCGTAGCTGATGGGGATTCAGTCTAGGCAAGTATCGGGCAGTAAACCAGAGTGGCGTCCTGCCCGATAGCGTTCATCGTTTATCAGTCGGCGGCGGGGGAGGCCGGGACTTGTACCGCGAGCTGGTCGGCCAGACGTACGAATGCGGCCAGATCCAGTTGCTCCGGACGCAAGCTGCCATCGACGCCGGCGGCTTCAATCTCGGCATTGCTGAGCAGTTGCTTGAGAGTATTGCGCAAGGTCTTGCGGCGTTGGTTGAACGCTTCGCGCACCACGCGCTCCAGCAGCTTGTGATCCTTGGCCGGGTGCGGCAGTACGGCGTGCGGCACCAAGCGGACGATGGCCGAGTCGACCTTCGGCGGCGGGTTGAACGCGCCCGGGCCAACGTTGAACAGGTGTTCCACACGGCAATGGTACTGAACCATGATCGACAGGCGACCCCAGTCACCACCGCCAGGGCCTGCGGCCAGACGCTCGACCACTTCTTTTTGCAGCATGAAGTGCATGTCGCGAATGATGCCGGCATTGTTCAGCAGGTGAAAAATCAGCGGCGTGGAGATGTTGTACGGCAGGTTGCCAACCACACGCAGGCTGTTTGGCGCGGCGTTGAGCGTGTTGAAGTCGAACTTCAGTGCATCGCCCTGATGCAGGTTGAAGTTGTCCTTGCCGGCAAACTGCTGGTTGAGGATCGGGATCAGATCCTTGTCCAGTTCCACCACGTCGAGTTGTGCGCCGGAGGACAGCAGGCCGGCGGTCAGTGCGCCCTGGCCCGGTCCGATTTCCAGCAGGCGGTCTTCAGACTTGGCGCTGATGGAGCGCAGGATGCGGTCGATAACGCCGGCATCGTGCAGGAAGTTCTGGCCAAAGCGTTTGCGCGCCTTGTGTTGGTATTGCTCGGTCATAAACGGGTCTCGGCCATCTGGTAGGCGGTTTCCAGGGCGACTTGCAGGCTGCCGGTGTCGATCTTGCCGCTGCCGGCCAGATCGAGGGCGGTGCCGTGATCGACCGACGTGCGGATGATCGGCAGACCCAGGGTCACGTTGACGGCAGCGCCGAAGCCTTTGTACTTAAGCACAGGCAAACCCTGGTCGTGGTACATCGCCAGCACTGCGTCGCAGTGCTCCAGATATTTGGGGGTAAACAGAGTGTCGGCAGGCAGCGGGCCACGAAGGTCCATGCCCTCGCCGCGCAGGCGCTCTAATGTCGGTTCAATGATGTCGATTTCTTCATGGCCCAGGTGGCCGCCTTCACCGGCGTGCGGGTTGAGTCCGCAGACCAGGATGCGTGGCTGGGCGATGCCGAATTTGTGTTGCAGGTCGCTGTGCAGAATCCGCGTCACGCGCTCCAGCCGTTCTGGTGTGATTGCGTCGGCAATCTCGCGCAGGGGCAGGTGAGTGGTGACCAGTGCCACGCGCAAACCACGCGTGGCGAGCATCATCACCACTTGGGCGGTATGAGTCAGGTCGGCGAGGAATTCTGTGTGCCCGGAAAAGGCGATGCCGGACTCGTTGATCATGCCTTTGTGCACAGGCGCGGTGATCATTCCGGCGAAATCACCGTTCAGGCAGCCATTGCCGGCGCGGGTCAAGGTCTCGAGGACGAATGCAGCGTTGGCTTTGTCCAGTTGCCCGGCAACCACGGGGGCGCTGAGCGGCGTATCCCAGACATACAGGCTGCCTGCGGGCGCCGGAGCGTCCGGCCAGTGATCAGGCGCAACATCCAGCAAAGTGACGGCCAGCCCCAGCTGCGCGGCCCGCTCAAGGAGCAAGTCGCGGCTGGTGATGGCAATCAGGGGATGTGGCTGGGCTTGCGAGGCGAGCAGCAGGCACAGGTCGGGACCGATGCCGGCTGGTTCGCCGGGTGTCAGCGCGAAACGCTTGGGTTTCACTGCGCTGCCTGGTCTGCACCAGGGAGTTTGATCTCTACGTACGCTTCGTCACGGATCTGACGCAGCCAGGTTTGCAGCTCTTCGTCGTATTTGCGGTTACGCAGTACGGTCATGGCTTGCTGCTCGCGGGCCTGTTCAGTGCTGTCAGTGGCGCGACGGCCAAGGACTTCCAGAACGTGCCAGCCATATTGAGTCTGGAATGGCTTGGACAGCTGACCTTGTGGGGTCTTGGCCATCACTTCGCGGAATTCCGGTACCAGTGCGTTCGGGTCGATCCAGTTCAGGTCGCCGCCGTTGAGCGCCGAACCCGGGTCTTCGGAATAGCTTTTCGCCAGAGTGGCAAAATCTTCACCGGCCAGAATGCGCTCGTACAAGGATTGAACCAGTGCCTTGGTCTTCGCTTCATCGCGAATCGGGCTCGGCTTAACCAGAATGTGACGTACATGCACTTCATCGCGCATCTGCGCTTCGCCACCACGTTTTGCCAGCAGCTTGAGGATGATGAAACCACCCGGCGTGCGTGCAGGTTGCGTGATGTCGCCAACAGCCATGCTGCTCAACTCGCGGTCGAACGGCGGAGGCAGTTGCGCTGCTTTACGCCAGCCCATGTCGCCGCCTTCCAGTGCGTTGTCGCTGCCGGACTTGGCAACGGCCATCTGGCCGAAGTCAGCGCCTTGCTTGAGTTGCTGGTAAACCTCCATGGCCTGACGGGCAGCGTTCTGAATCGCTTCAGAGTTGGCGCTTTCCGGCGTCGGGATCAGGATGTTGGCCAGGTGCAGCTCTTCGGACAGTTGCATCTTGCCCAGGTCGGAGGCGAGGAAGTTCTTCACTTCCTGCTCGGAGACCTGAATGCGTTCTGCCACGCGGCGTTGACGTACGCGGCTGATGACCATTTCGCGTTTGATCTGGTCACGGGCGTCGTCGTAGGACAGGCCGTCGCGAGCCAGAGCAGCACGGAACTGCTCAACCGACATGTTATTGCGCTGGGCAATGGTGCCGACCGCCTGGTTCAGTTCTTCATCGGTGATGCGGATGCCGGAGCGTTCGCCGATCTGCAGTTGCAGGTTTTCGACGATCAGGCGCTCAAGCACCTGTTGATCCAGTACGCCAGGAGGCGGCAGGCCGCCACCACGCTTGGCGATGGTCTGCTGCACTTCGTGGACGCGCTGGTCCAGTTGGCTCTGCATGACCACATCGTTGTCGACGATCGCTACCACTTTGTCGATGGATTGAACTGCGGCGTTCGCCGCAGTACCCAGGAACAGCGCGCCCAGCATCAGCGGGCGCAGACAATCAGAAAGCTTGGTCTTCACGTTCACGATAACCTTGAATGCCTTTGTCGAGGAAGCTCTCTACCTTGGCGCCAGTGAGGCCGCCGAGTCCCTTCAGAACAATTTGGAGGAAGACGCCATGGTCGCCTTTTTCGTTTTGCGGAGCTTCCTGGCTGAACTCGTCATAGGAAACCCAGTAACGGTTGATCAGGCGCAGTTTCCAGCAGCAGTTGTCGTACTCGAAACCACCGAAGGCTTCCAGGGTACGGTTACGGTTGTAGTCATACTGCCAGCGGCTGATCGCGTTCCACTGTGGAACGATCGGCCAGATGACCGAGAAGTCATGCTGCTGGATCTTGTAGTAGTCCTTCACGTAGCCAGGCTGGCCAGGGGTGCCGTAGTCACCACCGCCCACCGACCATTTACCGGTGTTCTGGTCGTAACGAACCTGGTCATTGCGATAGCGATAGCCGGCGTTGATAACCTTGTTCGGGTTGTCTTCAGGCTGGTAGTGGAACATCGCGCTGCCGGAACGTGGGCTGCGGCTGTCCGGATCCCAGTTGTAGTCGGCCGTGGTGCGCCAGTCGCGGTTCCAGCGGTATTCGTATTCCAGTGCATATGGCGAAACGTTGGACTTCGCATCGTCACGGGTTTTGGCGTCGATACCTGGCAGTTGAACTTCGCGATCCTTGAAGTACAGAGCCTGGCCGACACTGATGCGTTGACGTTCGAAACCGTCGTCTTCGATCCAGCGGCTGGTCACGCCCAGCGACAGCTTGTTCTCGTCGCCGACACGGTCGGAGCCGGAGAAACGGTTGTCGCGGAATAGCGAGGCGTAGTTGAAGGTGTATTCGCTGGTGTCGAATACTGGAATATCTTCCTGATTCTCCTCAGGTACATAGAGGTAGAACAGTCGCGGTTCCAGTGTCTGACGGTAGTTCTTGCCGAAGAAAGACGTATTGCGGTCGAAGTACAGACCGCTGTCGATGCTGGCAATTGGTACGCCACGGTTCTGGTTACTGCCGAACTTGCCGCCTACGTAATCAGTACCTGCCGCAGCTGCGGCATTTTGCTGATCAACGATTTGGGATTTGCCGGTACCGTCCAGATCCAATTGATACTGGGTGTACTGGTACTTGAGCGACGGCTTCAGGAAGCCATAAGTCCAGTTCATTGGCAGACTGACACCAGGCTTCAGGTTCAGGCGGTCGCCGTTAGCGCGTGCAAGGCCTTGAACGTTGTTGTCCAGTCTAGACTCAGTCGTAATACCGTCTTCCTGAGTGAAAGTGCCGGTTTTCAGATCACGATCAAACCGGACAAGCTCGGTCTCGTAGTCGAAGTTCAGACCTTCCGGGTGATACGGCAGCTGACCATTGAAGGTGATCTGCGGCAGACGGCCATACGGCGTGATGTTGGAAACGGTTGCCAACTGGTACTGCTGCGCATTCAGGCGGGCGGTGTAGCTGTCGCCACGGTAAGTGATCGCGCCCTGCTGGTTCACGTAGTCACTGCTTTTCACGCCAATCTGATCAGTCTGCAGATCCTGGAAATAATACGGATCGCTGATCTTGGTGTAGTCGACTTCGGTGAGCACACGAGAGTCGAGACCGCCCTTGTGCTGCCAGTTGTACATGTAGCGGGTTTTTTCGTAGTCGGTCTGCTTGCTGCGCTCGGTATCGTCATCGTTCAGATACGCAGCACCAAACTGACCTTCACTCGACTTGGTCAGGTAACGGAATTCGCCTTCCACCAACATGCCACGCTTGCTCATGTAACGCGGATACAACGTGGCGTCATAGTTCGGCGCCAGGTTGAAGTAGTACGGGGTGACCAGCATGAAGCCGGTATCGCTGCCGCTGCCAATGGTCGGCGGCAGGAAGCCCGACTGGCGACGGTCGTCGATCGGGAAGTAGATGTACGGCGTGTACAGAATCGGAATGTCTTTAACGCGCAACGTCACGTTGGTCGCGGTACCGAAACCGGTGGCCGGGTTCAAGGTGATGTTGTTGCCCTTGAGCTGCCAGGCGTTGCTGTTCGGTTCGCACGTGGTGTACGTGCCGTCCTTCAAGCGGATGATCGCGTTTTCGGCACGCTTGGCGTACAGCGCGTTACCGCGGATACGCGATTTGTGCATCACGTATTCGGCGTTGTCGACCTTGGCTTCACCGGTGTCGAGCTGCACATCGGCGTGGTCGCCGACGATCAGCGCGCCGTTGTCGCGGATACGTACATCGCCATTGAGTTCGGCGCGGCTCTCGGCCTGATACAGGCTGGCCTCGTCGGATTCGACCTGCATGCTGCCCTGACGCAGGACAACATCACCGGCCAGCGTACCGACTTGATCATCGGTGTTATAGCGCGAGGCTTTTGCGCCGATAAAGGTCGGAGCATCGCTTTTGTTCGTCTTGTCATTCATGCCAGGACGAATCGGTTCGATGTAGGCACCAGAGCAGTAAGGCCCGGTCTCGGCCAATTGAGCGGCGGTGAGCTTCTCGCGCGGAACCCAGTCGAGGTGACTGAAGTCTTCGCTACGGGATTTCAAACCGCGGCCCTTGGCTTCGGTGACCAGCGCCGTTTTAGGCGCTGTGTCGGCAGCCGAACCGTTCTCGGTCGCCGCTTCGCCCGTAGCACTGACGGCACTGCCGTCATGCACTGGACGCGGCGGCAACGCAGCAGCGGTTGATTTGGGCGCACAGGCCCAACCACCCGAAGCCGAGACGGAGCAGTCATACTGCTCGGCGGCAACAACGAATTGACTGGCCAGAGGTTGCATAGCCAGCAGACTGCCGGTTACCAACAACGGAAATTTTTTACGAAACGCGGGGGATTTCAATGCCATCTTATTAGTCCGGGCTTCCTGCGTGCCATCTGCCCGCGGTGTGGGCCGCACGCCTCTCGATGGTCTGAAAAAGATGCTGGATAATAAAGCATGACCCGCTTGACGGCTAGCGCCGTCGGAGACCCTTGCAATGCCTGACCAAGATGTACGCTTGCAACACCTGAAAGTTTGGCTCGATGAGCAGTTGGCAATCCTGTTTGCAGATCAGGGCTGGGGCACCGTGCCCCCGGCCACGTTGACTGCGGCCAGCAGCGACGCGAGTTTCCGCCGTTACTTCCGCTGGGAAGGCGAGGGGCGCAGCTTCGTCGTGATGGACGCACCGCCGCCCCAGGAAAACTGCAAACCGTTCGTGGATATCGCTTTTTTGCTGGCGAAATCCGGAATAAATGTGCCGAAAATTTATGCCGAGGACCTCGAGCGCGGATTTCTTTTGCTCAATGACCTGGGCAACCAGACCTATCTCGACGTGATCGATGGCGAAAATGCCGACGCATTGTTCGCCGATGCCCTGCAAGCGTTGCTGGCTTTTCAGCAGTTGCCGATGGTTGCACCGTTGCCGAGCTACGACGTTGCCTTGCTGCGCCGTGAGCTGGAACTGTTCCCCGAGTGGTATGTGACGCGTGAACTCGGTGTCGAATTTGATTCGACTCAGCAACAGCAGTGGCAGCAGGTTAGTGATCTGCTGATCGACAGCGCACTCGCTCAACCCAAAGTGCTGGTACACCGCGACTACATGCCACGCAACCTGATGCTCAGCGAACCGAATCCCGGCGTGCTGGATTTCCAGGATGCGGTTTATGGCCCGGTGACCTACGACGTGACCTGCCTGTTCAAGGACGCCTTCCTCAGCTGGCCCGAAGAGCGCGTGCGCGGCTGGCTGGAAAATTACTGGCAGCAAGCTTCGGCGCTGAACATTCCAGTGCAGCCGGACTTCGAAGACTTCCTGCGCGCCAGCGATCTGATGGGCGTGCAGCGCCATTTGAAAGTTATCGGCATCTTCGCGCGCATCTGCCACCGTGACGGCAAGCCGCGTTATCTGGCCGACGTGCCACGTTTCTTCTCCTATATAGAAGCGGTGATTGCGCGACGTCCTGAATTGGCCGAACTGCAAGCGCTGTTCACCAGCCTGCGGGGTGGAGCAACAGCATGAAGGCAATGATTCTGGCGGCAGGCAAAGGCGAGCGCATGCGTCCGCTGACCCTGACCACGCCGAAACCACTGGTGCGTGCCGGCGGTGTTCCCCTGATCGAATATCACCTGCGCGCCCTCGCGGCCGCAGGATTCAACGAGATCGTGATCAACCACGCCTGGCTCGGTCAGCAGATCGAGGATTATCTGGGTGACGGTTCGCGATTTGGTGTGAGCATTCAGTACTCGCCCGAAGGCGAGCCACTGGAAACCGGCGGCGGGATTTTCCGGGCGCTGCCGATGCTTGGCGATGATGCGTTCCTGGTGGTCAACGGTGATATCTGGACCGATTATGACTTCAGCGTCCTGCACCAGCCGATCAACGGACTCGCGCATCTGGTCCTTGCGGACAACCCGACGCATCACCCGAACGGTGATTTCACGTTAGCCGACGGCCAGGTGATCGATGGCCAGCCTGATGCTGCAACCCTGACCTACAGCGGCATCGCTGTGCTGCATCCGCAACTGTTCGATGGCTGCGCCGACGGCGCGTTCAAGCTGGCACCGCTGCTGCGCAAAGCCATGGCGGCTGGCGAAGTGAGTGGCGAGCGCCTGAAAGGGCACTGGGTCGATGTCGGTACGCATGAGCGTCTGGCTGAAGCTGAAACATTGATAGAAGCGAGTCGCTGACATGTTGTGGCCAGGGACTCTGATTGGAGCCGGAGCGGGATTTGCAATCGCCAGCATTCCGGGGGCCATGCTTGGGGCATTGTTGGGGCAGGCGCTGGATCGGCGTCTGCACTTGCAGAGCTGGGGACACTTGCTGGAAAAACTCGGCAGTCGGCCGATGCTGCGCAACGACGAACTGTTGTTTGTGTTGCTCGGGCGTCTGGCCAAGAGTGATGGTCGGGTTACCGACGGGCATATCCAGCAGGCGCGCAACGAGATGCGTGCGCTGGAGATGAGTGAGCCGGCAACGCGCCGCGCCATCGCGGCATTCAACCGTGGCAAGTCTGAAAATGACAATCTGCGCGGTTATCTGCGGCGCTTGAGCGCGCAGCCCCATGCGGCCGAGGGTGTCTTGCGTGCGTGCTGGCGGATGGTCTGGGCCGATGGTCGTGCTGGCGTCAGCGAGCGTGAATTGTTGGCGCAGTGGGGCAAATGGCTGGGCTGGACAACGCATCAGGTGCAGGCGCTGGCCAGTGATTACGAACCGGGCAAGCGTCCGATCGTCAGTGCTGCAGTGAGCTATCAGGAGGCGATGCGTTTATTGGGCGTGTCGGCCTCCAGTGAACCGGCGCAGATCAAACGGGCCTATCGGCGCCTGCTCAGTCGTCATCATCCGGACAAGATTGCCGGAACGGGGGCGACGCCAGCGCAGGTGCGTGAAGCGACTGATAGAACCCGGGAGCTGCACAATGCTTATACGTTGATTCGTGAGCGGCGGGATTTTCGCTAGTCGTTAGAGCTGTGTTGGCGGTGATGGCCCCTTCGCGAGCAAGCTCGCTCCCACATTGGATCTGTGTACACAATCCATTGTGGGAGCGAGCTTGCTCGCGAATGCGGGCGACTCGGTCTTATTCGGTCAGTCCATGTTCTGCGGATTCAACCAGCCACGCACCCGGCGGAACAACTGTTCCTGCTCAGCCTTGTTGTCTGGCAAGGCTCTGAGCGCCACTTGGCTGAACGCCGAAGTCTTCAAACGCTTGCTCGCCTGCATGCGCTCCAGCGCGGCGTTGCGATCCAGCGGCTTGTCCATGTAGAAAATATCTGCGGTCGGCAGCTTCAGCGTTGGCGTCAGCTCGGCCAGTGGCGGTTTGGCCTTGGCTGGCATCTGCGCATCGACCATGACGAACTTCTCTACCTGCGCGGTTTGTTTCTCGCCCAGGTATCGCGCGGCCCAATAGGCGCCAGTGCCGTGTCCGAGCACGACAATGCTGCGTGCGCTCTGCTGTTCGGCGTAGGCAATCGCGGCGTCGATGCGCGCGAAGATGCGTTCGGCGTCAGCCTTGGATTGTTCTTCAGTGGTTTCGGCGACCACTTGATCCGCCACTTCGGCTTCACCGCCAGCGGCTTGTTCAATTGGCTGCGCGGTAGTGGAGTCCTTGCTACCCGACTCCGGTGCTTTCGGCGCAACCGGCGCTTCAACCACGCGCGGTGCGATGGCGTCGCTTTGCAGGTCGGGCAGGGTGATACTCAGGCTGCTCCATTTTGCATCCGGCAGTTTGCGCCGCAATGGGCCGATTGCCTGCGGCCAGTCAGCGGTTTCGCCGGCGCCAGGGATGATGATCACCACGCCTTTGGGCTCGGCGGTGTTGGCCGGTTTCCACAGGGCGAGGAAGCTGTCGCTGCCGGCCTGCAATTGTTGCTGTTCTTGCGCCGGGACTTTACGTTCCAGTGCGGCGGCCTCTTCCTGACTACGCTCTAGCAGTGGCTGGCGTTCGGCCGGTTTTTCTTCTGCCGGTTTTTCCGCCGCAGGAGTGGGGTCGGCGGCGTTGACGGAAAACGCACAGGGCAGGATCAGCGACAGGCACAATGCTGGCATTGCCAGGCGGTAAACAGAGGGCATCGGTTATTCCAGGCCAGAAAGTATCCCGGCAGCCTAATGGGTTGGTCAGAATTTGTCAGTGTATGAGACTTCAATGAAGCGATTTTGCTGCCTGTGGGTTATCGGCTGTTTGTGGTTTCCCTTGATGGGCTGGGCGGCGCCTGCGCCCCGGCCCACGTTGCGCAATTGTCGGCGGGCCAGCAGCAATGGCTGGCGCAGCACAATGAACTGCGCGTCGGTCTGGTCCTGCAAGCACCGTATGCGCAATACGACCGGCGTTTGCAGCGGCTGTCCGGGGCCAATGTCGAACTGATGAAGTTGTTGGCCAAGACGCTCAATGTCGAACTGAGCTGGCGTAACTTTCAGGATCTCGCACAACTGGAAACCGCCGTGCGCGAGGGCGAGATCGATATCGCTCCGGGCCTGAGTCAAACCCCGAGTGCGTTGCGTCTGTGGCAGTTCTCCGATCCCTACATGCGCGTGCCGCAACTGGTGGTCAGTGATCAGAAGGCCAGTGGCGTGATCGATCTGGAGAAACTCGACAGCCAGGTCCGCGTCGCCGTGCGCATGCCCGGCAGCACCGCGGACTATCTGCGCAGCAACTATCCACACCTGAACCTGCAAGGCGTGCCGCTAGAGCGTCAAGCCTTGCAGTTGTTGTTGACGCAGCAGGCTGCCTACGCCGTGGTCGACGAGGCACAACTCGGGCGGTTGTCGGTAGAGCCGGAGTTCGCCGAACTGGTGGTGGTCGGCGATATCGGCCTGCCGCAACTGCTGCGAGTCGGCTCGCGCCGCGATTGGCCGGAGCTGGCCGGTATTGTGCAAAGTGCTTTGCGCGCGATCCCGGCCAAAGATCTGGAGCAACTGCACAACCAATGGCTGCAACCGAAATACCCGCGACTGTCGGAGTCGCCCGGCTTCTGGCAGAACCTCAGTCTGCTGTTTGCGGTGATGCTGCTCAGTTGTGTCGCGATCGTGTTCTGGCAGCGCCGCCAACAGCACAGCCTGGAGCAGCGATTGCTGGCCGCCCGGGAAGACATCGCCTTGCGCGCGGCCAGCGAAGAAGCGCTGCGGTTGACGCAGTTCTCCATCGATCAAAGCACCGTCGGCATCCTCTGGGTCAACTGGGACAGCCATGTGCGCTACGCCAATCGTTCGGCGGAAAACATGCTCGGTTACCCCTCAGGCGGGTTGATCGAGCGTCCCCTGATCGACTTCGAGCCGGGACTGCACATGGATCGCTGGCTCAATCTGTGGAAGCGCGCGCGTGCCAGCGAAGAAGGGCCGCTGAGTTTCGAAACCAGTTGCGTGCGCGCCGACGGCAGTGTTTTGCCCGCGGACGTGTCGCTGAGTTTCCTGCGCTTTCGCGACAGCGAATACCTGGTGGTTTACCTCACCGATGTCACCGAGCGCCGCCGGGCACTGGCGGCGTTGCAGGAAAGCGAGGCGCGTCTGCAAGGCATTGCGGCGAATGTGCCGGGGCTGGTGTTCCGTCTGGAGCGGGCGCCGGTGACCGGGCAGATCGACTTTGCCTATATCAGCGAGGGCAGCGAAAGTCTGGTCGGCTATGCCCCGGCCGCCATTGCCCATCGCGACATGGGCCTGCGCAGCCTGGTGCATCCCGACGATAAGGCGAGTTATCACTGCACTCAGGATCAGGCGCTGGACACCGACAGTGACTGGTCATGGCAAGGCCGGATCCTCACGCGTCAGGGCGAGCAGCGCTGGGCCGAGATCAAAGCGATCACCCGGCAACTGGAGGACGGCGCGTATGTCTGGGACGGCATCGTCTGGGACATCAGCGAGAGCAAGCGTATCGAGCTGGAACTGGCGGCCTCCCGCGAGCAATTGCGTGAACTGTCGGCGCACCTTGAAAGCGTGCGTGAAGAAGAGAAGGCGCGAATTGCCCGCGAGGTTCACGATGAATTGGGGCAGATGTTGACGGTGCTGAAACTGGAAACATCGATGTGCGAACTGGCCTACGCGCAACTCGATCCCGGTCTGAACGAACGGTTGAACAGCATGAAGCGCCTGATCGCCCAGTTATTTCAATTGGTGCGTGATGTGGCGACGGCGCTGCGACCACCGATTCTCGATGCCGGGATTGCGTCGGCAATCGAGTGGCAGGCGCGGCGGTTCGAGGCGCGTACGCAGATTCCATGCCTGGTGCAGGTGCCGGACAATCTGCCGGCGCTCAGTGATGCCAAGGCGATTGGCCTGTTCCGGATCCTGCAGGAGGCGCTGACCAATGTGATGCGCCATGCCCAGGCGCATACTGTGGAACTGACGCTGGCGCTGGAAGGCGACGAATTGTGTCTGACGGTCGCCGATGATGGCGTAGGATTCGTCGCCGCTGCAGGTCGGCCGACTTCGTTTGGTCTGGTGGGCATGCGCGAACGGGTGCTGATCATGGGCGGGCGATTGACGCTGGAGAGTGAGCCGGGGGAGGGCACCAGTCTGGTGGTGCGGGTGCCGGTGAGTGAGGTTTGAAGATTTGTGGTGTTTGGGCTGACGCTATCGCGAGCAGGCTCGCTCCCACAGGGATTGGTGTGTACCTGAAATCTGGAGAAAAGATTTGATCCGTGTACTGGTAGCCGAAGACCACACCATTGTCCGCGAAGGCATCAAGCAATTGATTGGCCTGGCCAAGGATCTGCAAGTGGTGGGCGAGGCGAGCAATGGTGAGCAACTGCTCGAAACCCTGCGCAATGTGCCGTGCGAAGTGGTGCTGCTCGACATCTCCATGCCCGGGGTCAATGGCCTCGAAGCGATCCCGCGCATCCGTGCTCTGAACAATCCGCCAGCGATTCTGGTGCTGTCGATGCATGACGAAGCGCAGATGGCTGCTCGGGCGCTGAAGGTTGGCGCCGCCGGGTATGCGACCAAGGACAGTGATCCGGCGTTGTTGCTCACCGCCATTCGCAAGGTCGCGGCCGGTGGGCGTTACATTGATCCGGATCTGGCGGATCGCATGGTCTTCGAAGTCGGCCTGACCGATGCGCGGCCGCTGCATTCTTTGTTGTCCGAACGCGAGTTCTCGGTGTTCGAACGCTTGGCCCAAGGCGCCAACGTCAATGACATCGCCCAGCAACTGGCGCTGAGCAGCAAAACCATCAGCACCCACAAGGCGCGTTTGATGCAGAAACTCAACATCACCTCGCTGGCCGAACTGGTCAAGTACGCGATGGAACACAAACTCCTCTGATCAGCACTGTTCCCCTGTGGGAGCGAGCCTGCTCGCGAATGCGGTGTATCAGTCACAGAATGAGTTGAATGACCCACCGCTTTCGCGAGCAAGCTCGCTCCCACAGGGTTCTTTGTTCAGCTCTCGATGTGCGCATATCCATTAACGACAGGCGCTTTTGCTTGTTCTTGCAGCTTGCAGCTCAACCCTCGCCATTGCCTTATCCATTAGCGCCATCCTTGTAGGGCAATCCCTACCCCCAACCTTCCATCCGGCTGAGGCGATTCTCTCCTGCGCCCCGATTTGCGTGCCTGTCAGCAACCACTAGGCTTAATCCACAAGCAGTCATCAACAACAAAGGTGTGGGTATGAGCCAGGTCGAAACAAACGCAGGGGCCAGTGATGTGCTGGTCAGCTTTCGTGGAGTGCAGAAGAGCTACGACGGCGAGAACCTGATCGTCAAAGACCTCAACCTGGACATCCGCAAAGGCGAATTTCTCACCCTGCTAGGGCCATCCGGTTCCGGCAAGACCACTAGCCTGATGATGCTCGCTGGCTTCGAAACACCGACCGCCGGCGAAATTCTGCTGGCCGGGCGCTCGATCAACAACGTGCCGCCGCACAAGCGCGACATCGGCATGGTGTTCCAGAACTACGCGCTGTTCCCGCACATGACCGTGGCGGAAAACCTCGCGTTTCCACTGACCGTCCGTGGCCTGAACAAAAGCGATGTCAGTGACCGCGTGAAAAAAGTCCTCAGCATGGTTCAGCTCGACGCGTTCGCCTCGCGTTATCCGGCGCAACTGTCCGGCGGTCAGCAACAGCGTGTGGCGTTGGCCCGTGCGCTGGTGTTCGAACCGCAACTGGTGCTGATGGACGAGCCTCTTGGCGCCCTCGACAAGCAACTGCGTGAACACATGCAGATGGAAATCAAACACCTGCACCAGCGCCTCGGTGTGACCGTGGTCTATGTGACCCACGATCAGGGTGAAGCGCTGACCATGTCCGACCGCGTGGCGGTATTCCATCAAGGCGAAATCCAGCAGATCGCCCCGCCCCGCACCCTTTACGAAGAGCCAAAAAACACTTTCGTCGCCAACTTCATCGGCGAGAACAACCGCCTCAACGGCCGCCTGCTCAGCCAGACCGGTGAGCGCTGCGTGGTCGAGTTGGGCCGTGGCGAAAAGGTCGAGGCGCTGGCGGTCAACGTCGGCCAGACCGGCGAACCGGTGACCCTGTCGATCCGTCCGGAGCGCGTCAGCCTCAACGGTTCGAGCGATCAATGCGTTAACCGCTTCTCAGGGAGGGTGGCGGAATTCATCTATCTGGGCGACCACGTCCGGGTGCGCCTGGAAGTCTGCGGCAAGACCGACTTCTTCGTGAAACAACCGATTGCCGAGCTCGATCCTGCGCTCGCCGTCGGTGACGTGGTACCGCTTGGCTGGCAGGTCGAGCACGTACGCGCGCTTGATCCGCTTTTAGAGGCGAACTGATCGCCCCGGCAATACCAACACCAACCCTGCACGTGGAGAGAACAATAAATGTTGAGATCCCTGAAGTTCACCGCCCTGACCCTGGGCCTGATGGGTGCGGCCAGCGCGATGGCCGCCGGCCCGGATTTGACCGTGGTGTCGTTTGGCGGGGCGAACAAGGCGGCGCAAGTCAAAGCCTTCTATGCACCGTGGGAAGCGGCGGGCAACGGCAAGATCGTCGCCGGCGAATACAACGGCGAAATGGCCAAGGTCAAAGCCATGGTCGACACCAAGAGCGTGTCGTGGGATCTGGTGGAAGTTGAATCGCCAGAGCTGTCCCGTGGCTGCGACGAAGACATGTTCGAACAACTCGACCCGGCACTGTTCGGCAAGACTGAAGACTACGTCAAAGGCGCGATTCAGCCGTGCGGCGTGGGCTTCTTCGTGTGGTCGACCGTACTGGCTTACAACGCCGACAAGCTGAAAACCGCGCCGACCAGCTGGGCCGATTTCTGGGACACCAAGAAATTCCCGGGCAAGCGTGGCCTGCGCAAAGGCGCCAAGTACACCCTCGAATTCGCGCTGATGGCCGACGGTGTGGCGCCGAAAGACGTCTACAAAGAGCTGGCGAGCAAGGGTGGCCAGGATCGTGCGTTCAAGAAGCTTGATGAGCTGAAGCCAAACATTCAGTGGTGGGAAGCCGGCGCGCAACCGCCGCAATACCTCGCTTCCGGTGACGTAGTGATGAGCTCGGCCTACAACGGTCGCATCGCTGCCGTGCAGAAGGAATCCAACCTGAAAGTGGTGTGGAACGGCGGCATCTACGACTTCGACGCCTGGGCCATCCCGAAAGGTCTGGACGCCAAGCGCGCCGAAGCGGCGAAGAAATTCATCGCTTACTCGGTACAGCCGCAGCAGCAGAAAACCTACTCGGAAAACATCGCCTACGGCCCGGCCAATACCCAAGCCGTACCGCTGCTGGCCAAGGATGTTCTGAAAGACATGCCGACCACCCCGGAAAACATCGCCAACCAGGTGCAGATCGACGTCAGCTTCTGGGCTGACAACGGCGAGCAACTGGAGCAGCGCTTCAACTCCTGGGCTGCGAAATAACCGAGGGCTCGCTCTCCTGTGGGAGCGAGCTTGCTCGCGAAAGCGCCAGTACATTGAACATTGATGTCGACTGATGCGCCGCCTTCGCGAGCAAGCTCGCTCCCACATTTGGATCTGTGTGCATCAATCGATCGAGGTGGTTCACCACCTCTGTAACGATCAAAGATTTGCGGAGTACGTCATGGCCATCGCCGTTCCCCTGAACGAGGGCACCAGCCCCACCTTGAAGCAGAAGCTCAAGCGCGCCGAGCGGGTCAACCGCTGGAAGGCTCAAGCGCTGATTGCGCCGCTGGTGCTGTTTCTGTTGCTGGTGTTTCTGGTGCCGATCGTGGCGCTGCTCTACAAAAGCGTCGGCAACCCCGAAGTGGTCGGCGGCATGCCGCGCACCGTGGCGGCCATCGCCAGTTGGGACGGCCGTGGCCTGCCCGCTGAACCGGTCTACAAGGCTGCCGGCGAAGACCTCGCCGAAGCGCGCAAAAACCAGACGCTGGGCGATCTGTCCAAGCGCTTGAACATGGAGTTGGCCGGCTATCGCAGCCTGTTGACCAAAACCGCCCGGGCGCTGCCGTTTGCCAGCGAGCCGGCCTCTTATAAAGAAGCCCTCGAAGGTCTCGACGAACGTTGGGGCGACCCGGCCTACTGGCAAGCGGTCAAACGCAACACCAGCAGCATTACGCCTTACTACTTGCTGGCTGCGGTCGATCACCGTATCGACGACCTCGGCGAAATCGCCCCGGCCACCCCGGATCAGGCGATCTACCTCGACATCTTCGCCCGCACCTTCTGGATGGGCCTGGTCATCACCGTGATCTGCCTGCTGCTGGCTTATCCGCTGGCGTACCTGCTGGCCAATCTGCCGTCGCGGCAAAGCAACCTACTGATGATCCTCGTGCTGCTGCCGTTCTGGACATCGATCCTGGTGCGCGTCGCCGCGTGGATCGTACTGCTGCAATCGGGCGGTCTGATCAACAGTGGGCTGATGGCCATGGGCATCATCGATAAACCGCTGGAACTGGTGTTCAACCGCACCGGCGTGTACATCTCGATGGTGCACATTCTGCTGCCGTTCATGATCCTGCCGATCTACAGCGTTATGAAAGGCATCTCGCCGACCTACATGCGCGCGGCGATTTCCCTCGGCTGCCACCCGTTCGCCAGTTTCTGGCGGGTGTACTTCCCGCAGACCTACGCCGGTGTTGGCGCCGGTTGCCTGTTGGTGTTCATCCTCGCTATCGGCTACTACATCACCCCGGCGCTGCTCGGCAGCCCGAACGATCAAATGGTCAGCTACTTCGTCGCTTTCTACACCAACACCAGCATCAACTGGGGCATGGCCACCGCGCTGGGCGGGCTGTTGCTGCTGGCGACCGTGGTGCTTTATCTGATTTACAGCTGGCTGGTCGGCGCCAGTCGCCTGCGCCTGAGCTAAGGGGAATTCGAAATGCTGAGTCCTTACATGTCGCCCATTGAACGGGTGTGGTTCTACAGCCTGCGGATCCTCTGCGGCCTGATTCTGTTGTTCCTGATTCTGCCGGTGCTGGTGATTATTCCGCTGTCATTCAACTCGGGGAGTTTTCTGGTCTATCCGCTGCAGGGTTTCTCGCTGCAGTGGTACTACGACTTCTTCGCCTCGGCGGAATGGATGCGGGCACTGAAGAACAGCATCATTGTTGCCCCAGCGGCGACGGTGCTGGCGATGATATTCGGTACGCTGGCGGCGATTGGTCTGACTCGCGGTGACTTCCCCGGCAAAGCGCTGGTGATGGCGCTGGTGATTTCGCCGATGGTGGTGCCGGTGGTGATCATCGGCGTGGCGAGTTATCTGTTCTTCGCGCCGTTGGGTTTGGGCAACAGCTTTTTCTCGCTGATTGTGGTGCATGCGGTGTTGGGTGTGCCGTTTGTGATCATCACCGTGTCGGCGACATTGCAGGGGTTTAACCACAACCTGGTGCGGGCGGCGGCGAGTCTCGGTGCATCGCCACTGACGGCGTTCCGCCGGGTGACCTTGCCGCTGATTGCACCGGGGGTGATTTCCGGGGCGTTGTTTGCGTTTGCGACTTCGTTTGATGAGGTGGTGGTGACGTTGTTTCTTGCCGGGCCTGAGCAGGCGACGTTGCCACGGCAGATGTTCAGCGGGATTCGCGAGAACCTGAGTCCGACGATTGCCGCTGCTGCCACGTTGCTGATCGCCTTCTCCGTCATTTTGCTGCTGACCCTGGAATGGCTGCGCGGGCGTAGCGAAAAACTGCGTACGGCTCAGGTTTAAGGGCCAGATCAAAAGCTTACCCCCTCACCCCAGCCCTCTCCCCCAGGGGGGCGAGGGGGAAAGGGAGCAGATCGTTGTGCTTTTCAAAACCCGAGAACGACTCGGTATCTCAAGTCGGTGTATCTCCTCCATGCACCTCGGTCAGTCAGTCTTTTTACCTTCGGGGGGAAAGGGAGCAGATCGTTGTGCTTTTCAAAACCCGAGAACGACTCGGTATCTCAAGTCGGTGTATCTCCTCCATGCACCTCGGTTAGTCTTTTTACCTTCGGGGGGAAGGGGAGCAGATCGTTGTGCTTTTCAAAACTCGAGTTCGACTCGGTATCGCACGTCGGTGTACCTCTCCCATCCACCTCGGTCAGTCCCCTCTCCCTCCGGGAGAGGGCTAGGGTGAGGGGCTCTTGATCTTCTAACCGATCAACCATTCACCACCTGAATAGCAGACAACCCCAAATCCCCAGCTAATCTTGTGCCCAGCTCCCACATCTATAAGAGGCTGCGCACGATGAGTCTGTCCCAGTTCAAAATCGCTCACAAACTGATCACCGGCGCCGCCGCCATCGAACAACTGGCCGCTGAGCTCACGCGCCTGGACATCGACAATCCACTGATCGTCACCGACGCCGCGCTGGTCAAATCCGGCACCGTCGAGCTGGCGCTGGTGCAACTCGGTGGGCGCGACTACGAGATTTTCGACCGCGTGCTGCCCGATCCGGAAATCGCCATCGTCGAAGACTGCATGCGCGTTTACCGCGAGGGCGGGCATGACGGCTTGATCGGCCTCGGTGGCGGCAGTGCCATCGACATCGCCAAAAGCGTCGCCGCCTACGCCGGTTACCACGGCGCGCTGGAAGATCTGTTCGGCGTCGATCAGGTGCCACGCAAAGGCCCACCGCTGATTGCCATCCCGACCACCGCCGGCACCGGTTCCGAAGTCACCAATGTTGCGATTCTCTCGGACAAAGTCGCGCAGTTGAAGAAAGGCATCGTCAGCGACTTTCTGTTACCGGACGTGGCGCTGGTCAGCCCGCAAATGACCCTGACCTGCCCACGCAGTGTCACCGCCGCCAGTGGTGTCGACGCGTTGGTGCACGCCATCGAATCCTATCTGTCGGTGAATGCCTCGCCGATCACCGATTCGCTGGCCATCGGCGCCATCAAGCTGATCGCCAAAGCGTTGCCCAAGGCCTATGCCAACGGCGCCAACCTGCAGGCTCGCGAAGACATGGCCACCGCCAGCCTGATGGCCGGCATGGCGTTCGGCAATGCCGGGGTTGGCGCGGTGCATGCGCTGGCGTATCCACTGGGCGGGCGTTTCAATATCGCCCATGGCGTGAGCAATGCCTTGCTGCTGCCGTATGTCATGACCTGGAACAAGATGGCCTGCGTCGAACGCATGCAGGATATTGCCGAAGCCATGGGGGTGAAGACTGCTCATCTGAGTGCAGCCGAGGCGGCGGACAAAGCCGTGCAGGCGATGACCGATCTGTGCGCGGCCGTGGAAATCCCGGCCGGGCTGCGTAGTTTCGGCGTGCCGGAAGAGGCGATCCCGGCGATGGCCGTGGAAGCCGCGGGCATTGAGCGGCTGATGCGCAATAACCCGCGCAAACTCAGTGCTGTCGATATCGAGAAGATCTACCGCGCGGCGTATTGAGTCAGCGCTGGTCATCCGTCATGGCATAACCCAATCATCGCGGTCACGGTGCGCGCTTGGAAACTTGAGGTATACAATGCGCGCCATCGTGATTTAGCTCAGAAAAGGTGCGTCATGCAGCCCTTCGTAATTGCTCCGTCGATTCTCTCCGCCGACTTCGCCCGCCTCGGCGAGGAAGTAGACAACGTTCTCGCCGCTGGCGCCGACTTCGTCCACTTCGACGTCATGGACAACCACTACGTGCCAAACCTGACCATCGGTCCGATGGTCTGCGCGGCATTGCGCAAGTACGGCGTTACCGCGCCGATCGACGCGCACCTGATGGTCAGCCCGGTGGATCGCATTGTCGGCGACTTCATCGAAGCTGGCGCCACCTACATCACCTTCCACCCGGAAGCCACGCTGCACGTCGATCGCTCGCTGCAGCTGATCCGTGAAGGTGGCTGCAAATCCGGTCTGGTGTTCAACCCGGCGACCCCGCTGGACGTGCTCAAGTATGTGATCGACAAGGTCGACATGGTCTTGCTGATGAGCGTCAACCCGGGCTTCGGCGGGCAGAAGTTCATTCCTGGCACCCTCGATAAACTGCGCGAAGCGCGGGCGATCATCGATGCCTCGGGCCGTGACATCCGCCTGGAAATCGATGGCGGCGTCAACGTCAACAACATCCGCGAAATCGCCGCTGCTGGCGCTGACACCTTTGTTGCCGGCTCGGCAATCTTCAATGCGCCGAACTATCAGGAAGTCATCGACAAGATGCGTTCCGAACTGGCGCTGGCTCGCCCATGAGCGGGTTTGAGCAGCTGTTCCCGGGGAAACTGCCACGGCTGGTGATGTTCGATCTGGATGGCACACTGATCGACTCGGTTCCGGACCTGGCAGCCGCCGTGGACACCATGCTGCTCTCTCTCGGCCGGCAACCGGCGGGCATCGATTCGGTGCGCGAGTGGGTGGGCAACGGCGCGCCAGTACTGGTGCGCCGTGCGTTGGCCGGTGGTATCGATCATTCGGCGGTGGATGACGTCGAAGCCGAGCACGCGCTGGAAGTATTCATGGACGCCTACGGCGCCAGCCATGAGCTGACCGTGGTCTATCCCGGCGTGCGCGACACTCTCAAGTGGCTGCACAAGCAAGGCGTGGCCATGGCGCTGATTACCAACAAACCGGAGCGCTTCGTCGCGCCGCTGCTGGATCAGATGAAGATCGGTCGCTACTTCAAGTGGATCATCGGTGGCGATACCCTGCCGCAGAAAAAGCCTGATCCGGCCGCGCTGTTTTTCGTGATGAAAATGGCCAACATCCCGGCCTCGCAATCGTTGTTCGTCGGCGACTCGCGCAGCGACGTGCTGGCGGCGAAAGCGGCGGGGGTCAAATGCGTGGCGCTGAGTTATGGCTACAACCACGGCAGGCCGATCGCCGAGGAATCCCCGGCGCTGGTGATCGACGATCTGCGCAAGCTAATTCCCGGTTGCCTCGGTTCGGCCGCTGAGATAACGTTGCCCGACGCTGCTCAATCCCATTCTGGAAACGCCATCGTGGTGGTCACTCGCAAACTCTGGATGAAAGTCATCAAGGCCCTGGCCCGCTGGCGTTGGCGCGCCTGACTTGTTCCTGGCCGGCCTGCCGGCGCGTTTGCATACCTGACTGATTTGCCCCTCACACCACGAGGCACCTTATGATCCGCGAAGAATTCCTGCGCTTGGCCGCTGACGGCTACAACCGCATTCCGTTGGCCTGCGAAACCCTGGCCGACTTCGACACCCCGCTGTCGATCTACCTGAAACTGGCCGACCAGCCCAACTCCTACCTGCTCGAATCGGTACAGGGCGGCGAGAAATGGGGCCGTTACTCGATCATCGGTCTGCCGTGCCGCACTGTGTTGCGGGTTCATGACCATCACGTCAGCATCACCGTTGATGGCGTCGAGACCGAAAGCCACGACGTTGAAGATCCGCTGGCCTTCGTCGAAACCTTCAAGGCGCGTTACAACGTGCCGACCATCGCCGGTCTGCCGCGTTTCAACGGTGGTCTGGTCGGTTACTTCGGTTATGACTGCGTGCGTTATGTCGAGAAGCGCTTGGGCAAGTGCCCGAACCCGGATCCGCTGGGCGTACCGGATATTCTGCTGATGGTTTCCGACGCCGTCGTGGTGTTCGACAACCTCGCCGGCAAGATGCACGCGATCGTGCTGGCCGACCCTGCGCAGGCGGATGCCTTCGAACAAGGTCAGGCACAGTTGCAGGCGTTGCTGGAAAAACTCCGTCAGCCGATCACCCCGCGCCGCGGCCTGGATTTCAGCAAGCAGCAGTCGGCTGATCCGGTGTTCCGTTCGAGTTTCACCCAGAACGACTACGAAAAAGCCGTCGATACCATCAAGGAATACATCCTTGCCGGTGACTGCATGCAGGTTGTGCCGTCGCAGCGCATGTCGATCGACTTCAAGGCTGCGCCGATCGATCTGTACCGCGCTTTGCGTTGCTTCAACCCGACGCCGTACATGTACTTTTTCAACTTCGGCGACTTCCACGTCGTTGGCAGTTCGCCGGAAGTGCTGGTGCGGGTCGAAGACAACCTGATCACCGTGCGCCCGATTGCCGGCACGCGCCCACGTGGCGCCACGGAAGAAGCGGATGTGGCGCTGGAAGAGGACTTGCTGTCAGACGACAAGGAGATCGCCGAGCACTTGATGCTGATCGATCTGGGTCGTAACGACACTGGCCGGGTTTCGGAAATCGGCTCGGTGAAGCTCACCGAGAAGATGGTCATCGAGCGCTATTCCAACGTGATGCACATCGTCTCCAACGTCACCGGCCAGTTGAAAGCCGGGCTGACGGCAATGGACGCGCTGCGAGCGATTCTGCCGGCGGGCACCTTGTCGGGCGCGCCGAAGATTCGCGCGATGGAAATCATCGACGAACTGGAGCCGGTCAAGCGTGGCGTCTACGGTGGGGCGGTGGGTTACTTCGCCTGGAACGGCAACATGGACACCGCGATTGCGATTCGTACGGCGGTGATCAAGAACGGCGAACTGCACGTGCAGGCCGGTGGCGGTATCGTCGCCGACTCGGTGCCGGCACTGGAATGGGAAGAAACCCTGAACAAACGCCGCGCGATGTTCCGCGCCGTGGCCCTGGCCGAGCAAACCCCGGAAGCCTGAACTCACGCAAAACCCCCTGTAGGAGTGAGCCTGCTCGCGATAGCGGATTAACATTCAACGGATATGTTGTCTGAACCACCGTAATCGCGAGCAGGCTCACTCCTACATTTTGATCTGTGTTCAGCCATAAAAAAGCGGCGCCTGTGAAGGCGCCGCTTTTTTATGCGTGGGATTTAGAAGTCGAGCACAACCCCGACATTAACGCCCTGCTGGGTAAAGTCATCATCCTTGCGCAGCGAGTAGCCGCCGCGCAGCGCCAGATCCGCCGTGAGTTTGTGGCTGACGCCCAGGCTCAAACGGTTCAAATGACTCTGCGGCGTGTAGCCCTCAAGTTTGAAGTCGTTGGCCGGCAAGGTATTGAGCGCGATGTTGACCTTCTGCACGTCGTCTTCGTACTCACGCTCGTGAGCGTACTCGCCGAATATCTGGGTTTGCGGGGTGATGTTGTACTTGCCCTGCAAGCCCAACCCCAGGCGTTTCGAGTCACGAGTCTGATCATCGAAAGTCAGCGCCGTGGCGCGGTTGCTTTTCTCTGAGTAGCCGTCGACATCGACGCTGGCGTAGTCGGCGCTGACGAATGGCGACAGGTGCCACTCGCTGCCCGGCTGGGCAATGTCGTAACCGACGCGGGCGCTGAAGGCCCAGAGGCTGCCGTCGGTGTCGCCTTTTTCAGCACCTTCGCTGACGCCCAGATCAAACTTGCGCTTGAGGTTGTCGTAGTCGAGTTTGCCGCCGGTCAACGCTGCGTCAGCCCACCAGCGATTTTGCTGATATTGGGCAAATGCCGTGGCCATGTAGCTGTTGAGTTTGTAGTCGGAATCGTTATGCCCAGCCTCCAGATTCTGCCGGTAGAAACCGCCTGCCACACCGACGCGCCAAGCTTCATTCAAGCGGTAGCTGCCGCCGACGTTGAGGTTGTAACCGCTGCCATCGGCGCTGGCGCCGCTGCTTTGGCTGTCGACATCAAGATGTTGGCCGCCTGCCGAAACAATGGCGCGCCATTGTCCTACCGCTTGCCAGTTCTCCCAGTCCGCCTGCCATTGATTGCGCAGCTCATCCTGATGCGCACGCACGGTGGCGTGGGCCATTTCCGGTAGCAGCGTCAGCTCCCACGGCGCGGCGAGCAGGGAATAGGCGTAATCGGAGATCAGCTTTTGCCCGGCCTCGGTCGGGTGCACGCCGTCGTTGTAGATCAGCTTGCTCGGATCGGGTGTCGCGCTGTTGATGCCGTAACGGGCGTTTTCGGTGCAGCTATTGCCACTGAAGCAGGTCGCAGTGAGGTTCTGATCGGTTGCGAGGCCAAAACGTCCTGGATCGGCAAACACTTCCGACAACAGGACCGGAATGTTCAGCGGAATGATTTCAGCGTTGATGCCTTGCAGGCGAGTGACCAACTGGCTGTTGAACTGCGTGGCGAGCTGGCTGCTGAAGGCTTGCAGCGGTGTACCGTTGATGGCCGGGGTCAGGCCAACGTCAGGCAACAGCCAGACCATCACGTACTTGGCGCCGGCGGTTTGCAGGGTCTGCACGCTGTCGGCCAGTCGATCGGCGGCGGCGTTGGCTTGCGGCAGGCTGAGAATGCGACCTTGCAGGAAGTCGTTACCGCCGCCGGAAATGTAATACAGCGCCTTCGGGTCGGCGCGGAAGCCGTTCGATGGCAGGTAACCGGCGCGGGTGCGTTCGCCGGTTGCGGATTGCGTGGTGATCGAGTCGAGGATCTGGTCGGTGCGATAACCGCCGACCGCCCAGTTGTTACCGTCCGGCTGGCCGTTTTCGGCGCGCACGGCAGAGCTGGAGGAGGCTGTCTGGTCTGGCGAAAAGCCAAGGCGTCCGCCGAGCAACTGCGTGGAATTCAATGAATACAGTTCACCGCTGCCATCCTGATACACCGGCCCGGTCCGGTTGGTGTAACGCTCGGTGGAGCCGGCCGGTCCGCCAGTGTCGGTGAAGGTTCCGGCGTCATTCAGACTGTCGCCGAAAACTATGAAATTCGAATAGGGATTGGGTGCAGCATTGGCCTGAGCACAAGCCAGTGCAAGCAGGCAGCCAGCCAGCGGTACAAACAACGTCTGTTTGATCATGAGCAAGTCCGTTTATTTATTATTGTGGGTGAACGAAACGACAGTACCAAAAACTCCCGGCGTTTTGCCATCGGTCGCGAATCCTCCCCCGGTTTTATCTGCCGCAGCCCCGGCCATATTGCACGCTCCGCCCAGCTAAGTTACTGTGCCGGAACGTATGAACGAGACCTTCCCCGTGTTGATCACCAGCAAACTTCTGGATCAAGTCATCAAGGCACACGCCCGCTGGCGTTGGCGCGCCTGAATCTTTTCTGCCGGCCCCGCCGGATCTGTATCGCTTTGCCTTCCTTGCCTGTTTGAAATGCCGCTGTGCCGACGCATCTTTCTGCGTCCGACATCGTGCAGCGCCCTGCGGGCAAGTGATCTGAAGGCTGTTTTCAAATCAGAATTCAAGAGGTTCGACACGCCATGTTGCTGATGATCGACAACTACGACTCCTTTACTTACAACGTTGTGCAATACCTCGGCGAGCTGGGTGCCGAAGTCAAAGTCGTGCGCAACGACGAGCTGACCATCGCCGAAATCGAAGCACTCAAGCCTGAGCGCATCGTGGTTTCCCCCGGTCCTTGCACGCCGACTGAAGCCGGCATCTCCATCGAAGCCATCAAGCACTTTGCCGGCAAGCTGCCGATCCTCGGCGTCTGCCTCGGCCACCAGTCCATCGGTCAGGCCTTTGGCGGCGACGTAGTGCGTGCGCGGCAGGTGATGCACGGTAAGACTAGTCCGGTATTCCACGAGGACAAGGGCGTTTTCGCTGGCCTGAACCATCCGCTGACCGTCACCCGTTACCACTCGCTGATCGTCAAGCATGCGACGTTGCCCGATTGCCTGGAGCTGACCGCATGGACGCAACACGATGACGGCAGCGTCGACGAAATCATGGGCCTGCGTCACAAGACCCTGAACATTGAGGGCGTACAGTTTCACCCCGAGTCGATCCTGACCGAGCAGGGCCATGAGCTGTTTGCCAACTTCCTCAAACAAACCGGCGGCACGCGCTAAGGACTTCCCATGAATATCAAGACAGCCCTGAGCCGTATCGTCGATCACCTCGACCTCAGCACCGATGAAATGCGCGACGTGATGCGCGAAATCATGACTGGCCAATGCACCGACGCGCAGATCGGCGCGTTCATGATGGCCATGCGCATGAAGAGCGAGAGCATCGACGAAATCGTCGGCGCCGTGTCGGTGATGCGTGAGCTGGCCGATCAGGTAGAACTGAAGACCCTCGACGGCGTGGTCGATGTGGTCGGCACCGGCGGTGACGGCGCGAACATCTTCAACGTATCCACCGCCTCTTCGTTTGTCGTAGCGGCAGCCGGTTGCACCGTGGCCAAGCACGGCAACCGCGCGGTATCGGGCAAGAGCGGCAGCGCCGACTTGCTGGAAGCCGCCGGCATCTATCTGAACCTGACGCCGGTGCAAGTCGCGCGTTGCATCGACAACGTCGGCATCGGTTTCATGTTTGCCCAGACCCACCACAAAGCCATGAAGTACGCCGCCGGCCCGCGCCGCGATCTCGGCCTGCGTACGCTGTTCAACATGCTCGGCCCGCTTACGAATCCGGCCGGTGTGAAACATCAGGTGGTGGGCGTGTTCACTCAGGCATTGTGCCGGCCATTGGCCGAAGTCTTGCAGCGCCTGGGCAGCAAGCATGTACTGGTGGTGCATTCGAAGGACGGCCTGGACGAGTTCAGTCTTGCCGCGCCGACTTTTGTTGCCGAGTTGAAGAACAACGAAATCACCGAGTATTGGGTCGAGCCGGAAGATCTCGGCATGAAGAGCCAGAGCCTGCACGGTCTGTCGGTCGAAGGCCCGGAGGCGTCGCTGGCGCTGATCCGTGATGCTCTCGGCAAGCGCAAGACCGAAAACGGCCAGAAAGCCGCCGAAATGATTGTGCTCAATGCCGGTGCGGCGCTGTATGCCGCTGACGTGGCGAGTAGTTTGAAACAGGGTGTGGAGCTTGCGCACGACGCCCTGCACACCGGCCTCGCTCGAGAAAAACTCGAGGAGCTGGGTGCCTTTACCGCGGTATTCAAAGTGGAGAATGAGGGATGAGTGTACCGACGGTTCTGGAAAACATTCTGGCCCGCAAGGTTCAGGAAGTCGCCGAGCGTAGCGCCCGTGTGAGCCTGAGTGAGCTGGAAAGTCTGGCCAAGGCGGCCGATGCACCCCGTGGTTTTGCCCAAGCGTTGCTGGCGCAAGCCAAGAAGAAGCAGCCTGCAGTCATTGCCGAAATCAAAAAGGCCTCGCCGAGCAAAGGTGTGATCCGCGAGAACTTCATTCCGGCCGACATCGCCAAAAGCTACGAGAAGGGCGGGGCGACCTGTCTGTCCGTGCTGACCGACATCGATTACTTCCAGGGCGCCGATGCTTATCTGCAACAGGCCCGAGCCGCGTGCAAACTGCCGGTGATTCGCAAGGACTTCATGATCGATCCTTACCAGATCGTCGAAGCCCGCGCGCTGGGTGCTGACTGTGTGCTGCTGATCGTCTCCGCACTGGATGACGTGAAAATGGCCGAGCTGGCCGCTGTCGCCAAAGGCGTCGGTCTCGATGTGTTGGTCGAAGTGCACGACGGCGATGAGCTGGAACGTGCATTGAAAACCCTCGACACGCCGCTGGTCGGGGTCAACAACCGTAACCTGCACACCTTCGACGTCAGCCTGGAAACCACCCTCGACCTGCTGCCGCGCATTCCGCGCGATCGTCTGGTCATCACTGAGAGCGGTATTCTCAATCGTGCCGATGTCGAGTTGATGGAAATCAGCGAAGTGTATTCGTTCCTGGTGGGTGAAGCGTTCATGCGCGCCGAGAATCCTGGCACTGAATTGCAGCGTCTGTTCTTCCCGGAGCGCGGGACTTCCATCAGCGGTTCGACCCTCGACTGATTCGCTCTAGACTGAGTCGAGACCATCGCGAGCAGGCTCACTCCCACAGGGGAAATGCATTCCAATGTGGGAGCGAGCTTGCTCGCGAAGGGGCCATCGAAACCGCAAAAGATTTCCATGTTGCCGGAGCCTGTTATGTCGCTGCCAACCTCCCTGACCATCGAAACCGGCCTGCAAGCCGAACAAGACTTGCTGGCCTCGGTCTGCGCCGGTGATGCAGAATTCGGCCTTCTATTCTGGCAACCCAGCGATCGTGCGTTGGTCATGCCTCGCCGCCTCAATCGCCTCGCCACGTTCGACCACGCCTGCGAAGTCTCAGCCGCCGCTGGCTGGCCCGTCCTGCTACGCGAAACCGGTGGCGAACCCGTCCCGCAATCAGCGGCGACGATCAACATCGCCCTGGTCTATGCGCCACCACGCAGCGAAGGCGACCTGAACCGCATCGAAACCGGCTACCACCGTCTCTGCGATCCGATCTGTCAGTTGCTGGAGGAGTTGGGCGGCACGTCATCACTTGGCGAAATCGACGGTGCATTCTGCGACGGCCGTTTCAACGTCAACCTCGACGGTCGCAAAATGGTCGGCACGGCCCAACGCTGGCGCCAGAGTCAGGGCGGGCAACGTCCGGTGGGCCTGGTGCACGGTGCGATGCTGATGGATAACGAGCGCGACTCGATGGTCGCGGCGGTCAATCGCTTCAATGAAGCGTGCGGCCTGGAGCAGCGGGTGCGGGCGGAGAGCCACATTGGCCTGCATGAAAAGTTCAACGCGCCCGGGGCTTTGGCGCGTCTCGATGAACTGTTTCGTTTGATGCTGGCGCAGATCTACAACGCCTGACTATCGGGCTTAGCGCGTACCGAAGACCACCATGGTCTTGCCTTTCACATCGACCAGGTTGCGCTCCTCAAGATCCTTGAGCACGCGACCGACCATCTCCCGCGAACAACCGACAATCCGGCCGATTTCCTGACGGGTCACCTTGATCTGCATGCCATCCGGGTGTGTCATTGCGTCCGGCTGCTTGCACAACTCCAGCAGGCAACGCGCCACTCGGCCGGTTACATCGAAGAACGCCAGATCGCCGACCTTGCGCGTGGTGTTGCGCAGACGTTGTGCGATTTGTCCGCTGAGTACGTAAAGAATGTCCGGATCCTGCTGCGACAATTCGCGGAACTTGGCGTAGCTGATTTCCGCTGTTTCGCATTCGACCTTGGCCCGCACCCAGGCGCTGCGTTGCTGTTCCTGTCCCGCTTGCTCGAACAGGCCCAGTTCGCCAAAGAAATCCCCGGCGTTGAGGTAAGCGATGATCATCTCCCGACCGTCGTCATCCTCGATCAGGATCGTCACAGAACCCTTGATGATGAAGTACAGCGTGTCCGAGCGATCGCCCGCACAGATGATGTTGCTCTTGGCCGCATGGCGACGGCGCTGGCAATGCATCAACAGCTTGTCGAGATTCTTGATTTTGGATGTGGGGGTAATAGCAACCATGGTTGTATCCCGAAAAGACTGCACGGTGATGTTTGATTTTTTATGAGGCGCTGAAGGCGGTCGCTACACGGGCTGGCATGGGCGCCAGCGAATTGGCGCCAGCTTAACAGACACTTCGTCGCAAATTCGAGAAATTACCTACAGCGCTGAGGCATCGTGTCCTAGGAACGTTGCTCGCTGTCCGGGCAAAGCCCTGTGCTAAGCTGGCGACCCTTTTTTTTACAGTGGAGTCTGGGCGATGAAGGCACGCATCCAATGGGCTGGCGAAGCCATGTTCCTCGGCGAATCCGGTAGCGGTCATGTCGTGGTGATGGACGGTCCGCCGGACGCCGGTGGTCGTAATCTGGGTGTTCGTCCGATGGAAATGCTTCTGCTGGGTGTCGGCGGTTGCAGCAACTTCGACGTGGTCAGCATCCTGAAGAAATCCCGTCAGGCCGTTGAAAGCTGCGAGGCCTTTCTCGACGCCGAGCGCGCGACCGAAGATCCGAAGGTGTTCACCAAGATCCACATGCATTTCGTGGTCAAGGGCCGTGGCTTGAAAGAAGCTCAGGTCAAGCGCGCCATTGAACTGTCCGCCGAGAAATACTGCTCCGCTTCGATCATGCTTGGCGCGGCAGGCGTGGCGATCACCCACGACTACGAAATCGTCGAACTCGGTTGAACCGACATTCAACTATCATAAACGCAGTGCAGACTCTGACGATCACTCGTTGACGTCTGCATATTGCGCCACTTTTTTCAGGGCAGTGATCGGTCAGCCGACGGATCAGCCGCTTGAACAGATAACCAAAATCGCCATAGCGAAGAGGTGTTAACCGTCCTACGCAGGTGCGTCGTTCGCACTTGACGGGCATGCTTGATCACGCGGCCGGGCCGCATACATAGAGAGTTTTTAACGGTGAAAAGCAAACTCAAGCTCCACGGGTTCAATAACCTGACAAAGACCTTGAGCTTCAACATCTATGACATCTGCTACGCGGAAACCCCGCAAGACCAGCAGGCTTACGTCGAGTACATCAATCAAGAGTACAACGCGAAACGCCTGACGCAGATTCTCACAGAAGTTGTCGAGATCATTGGTGCCAACATCCTGAACATTGCCAGTCAGGACTATGAACCCCAGGGCGCCAGCGTCACGATTCTGATTTCTGAAGAGCCGGTAACCCCGACTGAAAGCCAGATCGAAGAGTCGCCGGGTCCGTTGCCCGAAATTATCCTGGCCCACCTCGACAAGAGTCACATTACGGTGCACACCTACCCGGAAATCCATCCGGATGACGGTATTGCAACTTTCCGTGTGGACATCGATGTGTCGACTTGTGGTGTCATTTCACCGCTCAAAGCGCTCAATTTCCTCATTCACCAGTTCGATTCGGACATCGTGACTGTGGATTACCGTGTGCGCGGCTTCACCCGTGACGTTGAAGGCAACAAGCACTTCATCGACCACGAGATCAATTCGATCCAGAACTACCTCTCCGAAGACACCCGCGACGCGTACCAGATGACTGACGTGAACGTGTACCAGGAAAACCTGTTCCACACCAAAATGCTGCTGAAGAACTTCGAACTGGACAACTACCTGTTCGGCGACGCCACCAGCAATCTGTCCTCCGAGCAGCGCGTTCAGGTGACCGACCGTGTGAAACACGAAATGCTCGAAATCTTCTACGCACGCAACATGCCGACCTAAGATTCCCGGGTACAAAAAAGGCGACTGTTTCAGGACAGTCGCCTTTTTTATTGCTGGAACAAAGCACCCTGTGGGGGCGAGCCTGCTCGCGATTCAGCACCTACACAGATCTCAGATTCGATAAGTGCTCTTGGTCATCACCTTGGCCAGAATACTCATCCCGAACTTCACCGGCGCCGGAAACCGAAAACCCCCAGCCTCCAGCGCACTTTCCGCATGATGTTCTTCATCTATGCGCATCTGCTCCAGAATTGCCCGGGACTTTTCGTCCTCGGCCGGCAATTGCTCCAGGTGTTCATTCAAGTGCTTGCACACCTGATGCTCGGTCGCCGCGACGAATCCAAGGCTGACCTTGTCGCTGATCAACCCGGCCACTGCGCCGATCCCGAACGACATCCCGTAAAACAGTGGATTCAAAACGCTGGTATGGCTGCCCAACTGATGAATACGCTGTTCGCACCAGACCAGATGATCAATCTCTTCTTCGGCGGCGTGCTCCATGGCCTCGCGCACCTGAGGCAGCTTGGCGGTCAACGCCTGCCCCTGATACAGCGCTTGGGCGCAGACTTCACCGGTATGGTTGATACGCATCAGGCCGGCGACGTGGCGGGTGTCTTCGTCGCTCATCTGCGTGTCCGGCTGCAAAATCGCCGGCGACGGACGGTACGGCTGGCCACTGAAGGGCAGCAGAGTACGCATTGCAGCATCGGCTTGCAGCAGAAGACGGTCAATCGGCGAGTAGTGACGTTGGGTAGTCATGCTGACCTCCGGGAAGAATCTCGGCGGCCAGTTTAACCGAATCGGCCGGGGAAGGTTTGCGTTGGGTCATTTGCTGCGCGGTCATGCTTTTTTGTGGGAGTGAGCTTGCTCGCGAAAGCGGAGTGTCAGGCAATGGAGGTTTTGAATCTGCCGACGCCTTCGCGAGCAAGCTCGCTCCCACAGTTTTTGTCGTGAATCAGCCCGGTGGCCAGTTCATCTGACGCTGACCGAGTACGTGCATATGAATGTGATAGACGGTCTGCCCACCTTTTTCATTGCAGTTCATCACCACGCGGAAACCTTCTTCGCAACCCAGTTCCAGTGCCAGACGCTGCGCAGTGAACAGGATGTGCCCGGCCAGTGCCTTGTCATCTTCGGTCAGGTCATTGAGGGTGCGCACCGGTTTTTTCGGGATCACCAGGAAATGCACCGGTGCCTGAGGGGCGATGTCATGGAAGGCCAGAACCTGGTCGTCTTCGTAAATGATCTTGGCCGGGATTTCCCGGTTGATGATCTTGGTGAACAGAGTATCCACTGCTGTTTTCTCCGCTGTTTGGGCTGAATCGAGTGTACCGCGTTGAATCCGGTTTCTTCAGCGCGGGCAGTAAGCTTTATTGACCATACCGACGATGGTGCGATTGAGCCAGCGCGAGCCCAGTCGCGGCAAGAACGCGAACCAGCGGTTGCGTCGTCCGGGAATGATGATTGCGCGGTTCTTGTCGAGGGCGCGTACGGTGTACAGCGCAACTTCCTCTGGGCTCATCATTAACTTGCTGTCTTTGAGTTTGTCGCTGTTCAGCTGCGCCGTGCGGAAAAATGCCGTGCGTGTCGGGCCGGGGCAGAGTACCGAGACCTTCACCGCACTTTGTTTCAGTTCAACCCGCAAGGCTTCGGAGAAGTGCAGCACATACGCCTTGCTGGCGTAGTAAGTGCTCATCCATGGGCCGGGATTGAAGGCGGCCACCGAGGCGACGTTGAGAATCTGCCCGCCGCCCTGCAGCGCCATGCTGTTGCCGATGGCGTGGCAGAGACGGGTGAGGGCGAGGATGTTCACTTCGATCAGATCCTGCTCGGTCATCCAGTCCTGTGCGAGAAACGGGCCGCAGGTGCCGATGCCGGCGCAATTGACCAGCAAGTCGATCTGTCGGTCACCTTCTTCCAGTTCCAGCAGGAAGCCGGACAGACGCAATGGCTCGCCCAGATCGCAGGCGCGGAACAGTACCTCGACGCCAAAACGCTGGGTCAATTCGATCGCAATGCTTTCGAGCTGATCACGCTGTCGGGCCACCAGAATCAGGCTGCGGCCACGCCGGGCCAGAGCTTCGGCCATGGCCAGGCCGATGCCGCTGGAGGCGCCGGTGATCAGTGCGTAACGGGTCATGCAATTCTCCATCGCAACAGCTCCGCGCCGGCGACGCGGGTGTCACGGCGGGGAGCGCTGTTCATTCTTTCGCAGAGTCTACAGGGGCCTGCGCCGCTTCGGCTGCCTCGTCGGCGGAATCCGCAGGCGTTTCGACCTCTACTTCGACTTCGTCAGTGGTCACCGAGCCACTTTCGTAGCTGCTTTCCAGATTGCTTTCATATTCCTGCTGGATGGCTGAGATGCCGCCGAGCATTCCACCGACAAAAATCAGTGCGAAGAACACGATCCACAGGGAGCACAGCACTTTCACGGCGGTGCTGTTTGGCGGCGGGGGAGGGCCGTAGCGATTGGCGCCGGTGTTGCCCGGTACGACCATGATCACCAGCGGGAAGAAGCTGCCCACGAACGGTACCGGGTTCAGCAGCCAGAGCCAGCCGGACCAGCCAATGTCGTGCAGACGCTGGACGCTGAACAGAATGCTGACAATCAGGAAGGCGATAAACAGGAAGAACGCGAAAATTCCGCCGATGATCAGGCCGGTGGTGGAGTCGCCGCTGACCAGACCCAGAGCCAGCAGGGCGAACACGCCGACAATGGGCAGGGTCACCAGACTCAGGACCATCGTCCATGCCAGAAAACGCAGGCGGCCGATTCGCCCTTCGACGCTGAACGGCTTGAGCGTGGCGAACGCCGGAAGATTTTCCCCCACATTGGCGCGAGGCGGTGCATACGGGGAGTCCGGTTCTGCCACCACAGTGGAGTGTTCCTGGACGTCCGATAGATTCAGTTCGATTGCCGTCTCTGCTTCAATGCGTGCATCAATCCCGGTTTTGCTCAGAGCTTGTAGATAAGCCTGTGCATCGTTGTGGGACAGGTCGCGTTTGAGTGCTACGGCGCGGCCATTGAACAGGCGTTCGATGGCGGCCACTTCACTTTTGAAAAGATCAGCCAGATTGAGCTTGGCGGTAGTGATATCGACACCGGGCTGCAAAGCACCGTCGAATACGATCTTGTAACGGGGTTCGCTCATGGCCGAGGCATCCTTGTCGCGAATGGTTTGAAAGGTCGTCAGTGTAAGGCCAGTCTTGAGTCGACTGGCCCGGTTTTATTCGCGCGGCCAGCGTTTTGGCAATTGTGCTGCGTGTTCCTGGGCTTTCCGGTATTCAGCGTCCAGCCGTGCGATCAATTGATCTACGCTCGGCAGGTCATCGATCTGTCCGACGCCTTGTCCGGCCGACCACACAGTCTTCCAGGCTTTGGCTTCATCATTGATTGGCTTGAGCTTGTCACCGAAATTCACTTCGCCTTTGCCTTGCAGAGCGGCCATGTCGAACCCGGCCGCTTCCAGGCTCTGCCGCATAAAGCTCGCCGGCACTCCCGAGACCGCTGGAGTATGGATGATGTCGGACGCCTTGGCTGTCAGCAGCATCTCCTTGTAGGCGTCGGGCGCATGACTTTCCGTGGTGCCGATAAATCGCGTACCGAAGTAGGCCAGATCCGCGCCGAGCAGCTGTGCGGCGAGAATCTCATGCCCGTGGTTAAGACATCCTGCAAGCAGAAGGGTTTTATCGAAGAACTGACGGATCTCGGCAATCAGCGCAAACGGACTCCAGGTCCCGGCATGCCCCCCGGCGCCGGCCGCCACGGCGATCAAACCGTCGACACCCGCCTCGGCCGCTTTCTCGGCATGTCGGCGAGTGGTGACGTCATGGAAGACCAGGCCGCCATAACTGTGTACCGCGTCGACCAACTCCTTCACCGCGCCGAGGCTGGTGATGACGATCGGTACTTTGTGTTCGACGCAGATGTTCAGGTCTGCCTGCAAGCGCGGGTTGCTGTTGTGCACGATCAGGTTCACCGCGTACGGCGCCGGGTTGTCCAGTGTCGCCAGGCCCGCTTCGATCTGTTCCAGCCAGGCTTTGAATCCGCTGCTTTCGCGTTGGTTCAGCGCAGGAAAACTGCCGACCACGCCATTACGGCAGCAGGCGAGCACCAGCTCAGGGTTGGAAATCAGAAACATCGGCGCCGCCACTACAGGCAGACGCAGACGTTGTTCGAGCAAAGCGGGCAGCGACATTATGAACACCCCAAGGATCTGTACTTGTTGAAGTTAGAACGGCTTGACCACGACCAGAATTACGATAGCCAGCAATATCAGAACCGGCACTTCATTGAACCAGCGATAAAAGACATGGCTGCGGGTGTTTTCGCCACGGGCAAAACGTTTTACCTGCGCGCCGCACATGTGGTGGTAGCCGATCAGCAAGACGACCAGGGTCAGTTTGGCGTGAATCCAGCCGCCCATGCTGAAGATGCTCGGGTTGAGGTAAATCAGCCAGCCGCCGAAGATCAGCGTCGCAATCATCGCCGGACCCATGATGCCGCGATACAGCTTGCGCTCCATGACACTGAAGCGCTCTTTGCTGATCGTGTCTTCGCTTTGCGCGTGATACACGAACAGACGCGGCAAGTAGAACAGCCCGGCAAACCAGCAAACGATGCTGACAATGTGAAAAGCTTTGATCCATAGATAGAGCATTTTTAGTTATTCCAGGTTCACGGTAAGCCGAATAGTAGAGGCTTGAGCGTCCGCACGTCACCTTGACGGTTGTCGCAGGGCCGCGCGGCCCCTATTATCGACGGCTTTCCAGTGGGTTCTTTGAGGGCAGGTTATGGTCAAGGTCGGTATCGTCGGCGGCACGGGTTACACCGGTGTCGAACTGCTGCGTCTGTTGGCGCAGCATCCGCAGGCAGAAGTGGTAGTGATCACTTCCCGATCCGAGGCCGGTCTGGCCGTGGCTGACATGTACCCGAACCTGCGCGGACACTACGACGGCCTGGCCTTCAGCGTCCCA
The DNA here is from genome assembly GCF_054682705.1 of Pseudomonas sp. H1_D05. Taxonomy (NCBI): domain Bacteria; kingdom Pseudomonadati; phylum Pseudomonadota; class Gammaproteobacteria; order Pseudomonadales; family Pseudomonadaceae; genus Pseudomonas; species Pseudomonas sp. H1_D05. The sequence continues at coordinate 1,187,395 of NZ_CP162825.1, read as the reverse complement.
GACATCAAGACCCTCGGCGCTTGCGACGTAGTGTTCTTCGCTACACCGCACGGTGTGGCTCACGCATTGGCCGGTGAATTGCTCGCGGCGGGCACCAAGGTGATCGACCTGTCGGCCGACTTCCGTCTACAAGACGCTGAAGAGTGGGCCAAGTGGTACGGTCAGCCGCACGGCGCACCGGAGTTGCTGGATGAAGCGGTTTACGGTCTGCCGGAAGTCAATCGCGAGCAAATCAAGAAGGCTCGCCTGATCGCGGTACCGGGTTGCTACCCAACCGCTACGCAGCTGGGTTTCCTGCCATTGCTCGAGGCTGGTCTGGCGGATACTTCGCGCTTGATCGCCGACTGCAAATCCGGCGTCAGCGGTGCCGGTCGCGGTGCGGCTGTCGGCTCGCTGTACTCCGAAACGTCAGAAAGCATGAAGGCCTATGCGGTGAAAGGTCACCGTCACCTGCCGGAAATTCGCCAGGGCCTGCGTCGCGCAGCGGGCAAGGATGTCGGTCTGACCTTCGTTCCGCACCTGACTCCGATGATCCGTGGCATTCACTCGACGCTCTACGCGACCGTGGTTGATCGCTCAGTGGATCTGCAGGCGCTGTTTGAAAAGCGCTATGCCAACGAACCGTTCGTCGATGTAATGCCGGCCGGCAGCCATCCGGAAACCCGTAGCGTGCGCGGTGCCAACGTGTGCCGTATCGCCGTTCATCGTCCGCAGGATGGCGATCTGGTGGTGGTGCTGTCGGTGATCGACAACCTGGTCAAAGGTGCGTCGGGTCAAGCGGTGCAGAACATGAACATCCTGTTCGGGCTGGACGAGCGTTTCGGTCTGTCCCACGCCGGTATGCTGCCGTAACACTTTAAGCAGCACAGCGAAAAGGCCCGTTCAGCGGGCCTTTTTGCATTCTGAACAGCTCGTCGGGTTTATTGATATACCGTAACAATAGTTGACCGATTTTCTCGGACAAGCGGATAATGCGCGTCATCACGCATTATGGCGGCGTAACGCCGGGAGATAGTCAGCATGAGCGTCGAATCCTTCACCCCCACGGCTTTGCAATTCACCCACGGTGCCGCGCACAAGGTGAAGAGCCTGGTCGATGAAGAGGGGAATGATCGCTTGAAGCTGCGCGTATTCGTTACGGGCGGCGGTTGTTCAGGGTTTCAATACGGTTTCACCTTCGATGAAGATGTGGCCGAGGACGACACCATCGTCGAGCGCGAAGGCGTGAGTCTGGTGGTGGATCCGATGAGCTTCCAGTATCTGGCCGGTGCTGAAGTGGACTACCAGGAAGGTCTGGAAGGTTCGCGTTTCGTGATCAAGAACCCGAACGCCACCACGACGTGTGGTTGCGGGTCTTCGTTCTCGATCTGATCGCTCCTCGCTCCAGATAACAAAACGCCGCAGAGCCTCACGGTTCTGCGGCGTTTTGCTGTGCTTAATCTTTAAGCAGGGTAGATAGCGCCAAGTATCCGCAGCCCGCGTGCGCCGGTGACGCTTGGGCGGTTGGCGGCGATGCCTTCTAGGCAGCAATGGGCCAGCCAGGCGAAGGCCATGGCTTCGACCCAGTCCGGGTCAACGCCGTGAGTGGCAGTGCTGGCGACTTTGGTGGTCGGCAGCAGCTCGGCCAGACGCTTCATCAGCGTGGCGTTGTGCGCGCCGCCGCCGCAGACCAACAGTTCCTGAGTATCGGTTTGAGCGTTTTGCAAAGATTCAATGATCGTCAACGCGGTCAGCTCAAGCAGCGTCGCTTGCACGTTCTCGGCAGCAAAGGTTGGCAGGTGCGAGAGATGTTGTTCCAGCCAGGGCAGGTTGAACACTTCTCGGCCGGTACTTTTCGGCCCCTTGGTGACGAAGAACGGATCGCTGAGGAGTGCGTTTAGCAGTGTCGGCTCGACTGAACCTGTTTTAGCCCAGTCGCCATTGCGATCATAGTTTTCGCCGCGCTGCTGGTGAATCCAGGCGTCCATCAGCACATTCCCGGGGCCGCAGTCGAAACCGGCTACAGGTTTGGTCGGCTCAATCAGACTCAGATTGCTGAAGCCGCCGACATTCAAGACGGCCTGGTTACCGGTACGCTCTTCAAATAACGCTTCATGAAATGCAGGTACCAGCGGAGCGCCTTGGCCTCCGGCCGCCACATCGCGACTGCGGAAATCGCTGACTACGGTGATACCGGTCAGTTCGGTCAGCAGAGCGGGGTTGCCGATCTGCACGGTGAAACCGCGTGCAGGCTCATGGCGAATGGTCTGGCCGTGGCTGCCTATCGCCCGAATGTCTTGCGGTTTGAGTCGCTGCTGATCGAGGAGGGTATGAATGCCCTGCGCCGCGAGTGTCACCCAGTTCTGCTGGGCAATCGCCGAGCGGGCGATTTCGTCAGGACCGCTGGCGCACAAGCCAAGCAGCTCGGCGCGCAGGGATTCAGGCATGGGGATGTAGTGGGTGGCGACCAGTTTGATCGCCGAAGTCTGTTCGATCAGGGCAATGTCCAGACCGTCGAGGCTGGTTCCGGACATCACGCCGATATACAGGGCCATGACTTAGCGCTTGCTCGAAGCCAGCATGGTGGCTTTCTCTTGATCCATGCGCGCCATCAGCGGCTGGCTCTGTGCAAGGAAGCGAGCGCGTTCGGCTTTGGCAATTGGATCAGCCATTGGCAGCTTCTGTCCCAGCGGATCGACGTGAACGCCGTTGACCTGGAACTCATAGTGCAAGTGCGGGCCGGTCGAGAGGCCGGTGGTGCCGATGTAGCCGATGACTTGGCCTTGCTTAACGGAGCCGCCAGTCTTCACGCCTTTGGCGAAGCCTTGCATGTGGCCGTACAGCGTGCGGTAGGTGTTGCCATGCTGGATGATCACCGTGTTGCCGTAGCCACCACGACGTCCGGCCAGCAACACTTTACCGTCACCGGCAGCCTTGATTGGCGTGCCGCGCGGCGCAGCGTAATCAACACCTTTGTGGGCGCGAATCTTGTTGAGAATCGGGTGCTTGCGGCCCATTGAGAACTTCGAACTGATGCGGGCGAAATCCACCGGAGTACGGATGAACGCCTTGCGCATGCTGTTGCCGTCAGCGGTGTAGTAGCTGCTGTTGCCTTGCTTGTTGGTGTAACGCACGGCGGTGTAGGTCTTGCCGCGGTTAGTAAAGCGAGCGGACAGGATAGGTCCGGTGCCGACGGCTTTGCCGTTGACCACTTTCTGCTCGTAGATCACATCGAATTCGTCACCCTGGCGGATGTCTTGAGCGAAATCGACGTCGTAGCCAAAGACGCTGGCCATATCCATGGTCAGACTATGGGAGAGACCGGCACGGGCTGCTGATTGTGAGAGCGAGCTATTGATTACGCCATGGACGTAAGCAGTTCGAACGGTTGGTTTTGCGGTAACCCGGTTGAAGGCATAACCCTTGTCATTCTTGGTCAGGGTAATGGTTTCGACGTCACTGACCTTGCTGTGCAAACTGGTCAGTTGGCCGTCAGGGGTCAATTCGAATTCGAGCTTCTGGCCATGCTTGAGTTGGCTGAACTGTTTGGCTTGTTTGTCGCTGGCCAGGACTTCGTGAACGGAGGCGGCAGGCAGGCCGACCTTTTCGAACAGGGTCGACAGGGTATCGCCCTTGGCAACAATGACCTCGCGATGGCCAGGCGCTTTTGGCTTTTCAGCGGCTGGCGCAGGTGCAGCCTCTGCGGTTTGCGGGGTGTTTTCGCTACTGTTTTCGATTTGAGCAAATGGCGAAGCTACGGGCTCATTTGTGGCTTGAGCTGCGTCAGCGGCGTCTTGATCTTGTGTCAGTTGTTCAGCAGGACTTTCCAGTTCAAGGCTCAGGGTCGTCTTTTTGGCTTCAACATCACTGGAAGGGAATACCAGGAGTGCCAGGCTGAGAAGGGCGGCGATTCCACTTGCGGCGAGCAGGTGGGTCTTCGGGTAAAGCGGAGGCGCTTTAGACGGTTCTGTGGTCATAAGTAATTTTGACTTTGAAAAAAGATGAATTGGAAAAGATGAATGACATGATGAAGATGAAATAACTGTATAAAATATAACCAAATCATCTCTGAAGCAAGTCTGCAGACGCCGCGTTTGTGGATTGGTGTCCGTGCGCCGGGCAAAACTTGTAATTGGTGCACGATCTTGTATGGTTGGTTCCCTTTGAATCTGAGCCTTGCGGGTCTGTTATGAAGTCGGTTGAAGAGCAGCTAGCGCTGATTAAACGTGGTGCGGAAGAACTATTGGTCGAGTCCGAGCTGATCGAGAAGCTCAAGCGCGGCCAACCGCTGCGTATCAAGGCTGGTTTCGATCCGACCGCTCCTGATCTGCATTTGGGTCACACGGTGCTTATTAATAAGCTGCGCCAGTTCCAGGAGCTGGGGCATCAGGTTATCTTCCTTATAGGTGACTTCACCGGAATGATCGGTGATCCGAGCGGCAAGAGTGCTACGCGTCCTCCGTTGACTCGCGAGCAGGTTCTGGAAAACGCCGAGACTTACAAGACGCAGGTGTTCAAGATTCTTGATCCGGCGAAAACCGAAGTTGCGTTCAACTCCACCTGGATGGACCAGATGGGGCCGGCGGACTTCATCCGCCTGACCTCTCAGTACACCGTGGCGCGTATGCTTGAGCGTGACGACTTCGATAAGCGCTACACCACCAATCAGCCAATCGCTATTCACGAGTTCCTCTATCCGCTGGTGCAGGGATACGATTCGGTTGCGCTTCGGGCGGATGTCGAGCTGGGTGGTACCGATCAGAAGTTCAACTTGCTGATGGGGCGTGAGTTGCAGCGTGGTTATGGTCAAGAGGCTCAATGCATTTTGACCATGCCGCTGCTCGAAGGTCTGGATGGCGTGAAGAAGATGTCCAAATCCTTGGGCAACTACGTCGGTATCCAGGAAGCGCCGGGCG
>NZ_CP162825.1:842500-1180000 GCF_054682705.1 Pseudomonas sp. H1_D05 | reverse complement strand
CTCCTTAATCGACGACATCAGCTGCTCCATAAGTTCCCACACGAATTGCTTGATTCATTGAAGAAGACGATAGAAGCAGCTTTAAGCTCCAAGCTGATAGCTCCAAGCTAACAGTTACGCGCTCGAAATTGGGTCTGTAGCTCAGTTGGTTAGAGCGCACCCCTGATAAGGGTGAGGTCGGCAGTTCGAATCTGCCCAGACCCACCAATTTTGTTATGGGGCCATAGCTCAGCTGGGAGAGCGCCTGCCTTGCACGCAGGAGGTCAGCGGTTCGATCCCGCTTGGCTCCACCATATAACTGCTTCTGAAAGCTTAGAAATGAGTATTCCGTTGAGAATATTGATTTCTAGTCTTTTGATTAGATCGTTCTTTAAAAATTTGGGTATGTGATAGAAAGATAGACTGAACGTTACTTTCACTGGTAACGGATCAGGCTAAGGTAAAATTTGTGAGTTCTCTTAATTGAGAAATTCGAATTTTCGGCGAATGTCGTCTTCACAGTATAACCAGATTGCTTGGGGTTATATGGTCAAGTGAAGAAGCGCATACGGTGGATGCCTTGGCAGTCAGAGGCGATGAAAGACGTGGTAGCCTGCGAAAAGCTTCGGGGAGTCGGCAAACAGACTTTGATCCGGAGATGTCTGAATGGGGGAACCCAGCCATCATAAGATGGTTATCTTGTACTGAATACATAGGTGCAAGAGGCGAACCAGGGGAACTGAAACATCTAAGTACCCTGAGGAAAAGAAATCAACCGAGATTCCCTTAGTAGTGGCGAGCGAACGGGGACTAGCCCTTAAGTGGCTTTGAGATTAGCGGAACGCTCTGGAAAGTGCGGCCATAGTGGGTGATAGCCCTGTACGCGAAAATCTCTTAGTCATGAAATCGAGTAGGACGGAGCACGAGAAACTTTGTCTGAATATGGGGGGACCATCCTCCAAGGCTAAATACTACTGACTGACCGATAGTGAACTAGTACCGTGAGGGAAAGGCGAAAAGAACCCCGGAGAGGGGAGTGAAATAGATCCTGAAACCGTATGCGTACAAGCAGTGGGAGCAGACTTTGTTCTGTGACTGCGTACCTTTTGTATAATGGGTCAGCGACTTATTTTCAGTGGCGAGCTTAACCGAATAGGGGAGGCGTAGCGAAAGCGAGTCTTAATAGGGCGTCTAGTCGCTGGGAATAGACCCGAAACCGGGCGATCTATCCATGGGCAGGTTGAAGGTTGGGTAACACTAACTGGAGGACCGAACCGACTACCGTTGAAAAGTTAGCGGATGACCTGTGGATCGGAGTGAAAGGCTAATCAAGCTCGGAGATAGCTGGTTCTCCTCGAAAGCTATTTAGGTAGCGCCTCATGTATCACTGTAGGGGGTAGAGCACTGTTTCGGCTAGGGGGTCATCCCGACTTACCAAACCGATGCAAACTCCGAATACCTACAAGTGCCGAGCATGGGAGACACACGGCGGGTGCTAACGTCCGTCGTGAAAAGGGAAACAACCCAGACCGTCAGCTAAGGTCCCAAAGTTATGGTTAAGTGGGAAACGATGTGGGAAGGCTTAGACAGCTAGGAGGTTGGCTTAGAAGCAGCCACCCTTTAAAGAAAGCGTAATAGCTCACTAGTCGAGTCGGCCTGCGCGGAAGATGTAACGGGGCTCAAACCATACACCGAAGCTACGGGTATCACCTTCGGGTGATGCGGTAGAGGAGCGTTCTGTAAGCCTGTGAAGGTGAGTTGAGAAGCTTGCTGGAGGTATCAGAAGTGCGAATGCTGACATGAGTAACGACAATGGGTGTGAAAAACACCCACGCCGAAAGACCAAGGTTTCCTGCGCAACGTTAATCGACGCAGGGTTAGTCGGTCCCTAAGGCGAGGCTGAAAAGCGTAGTCGATGGAAAACAGGTTAATATTCCTGTACTTCTGGTTATTGCGATGGAGGGACGGAGAAGGCTAGGCCAGCTTGGCGTTGGTTGTCCAAGTTTAAGGTGGTAGGCTGAGATCTTAGGTAAATCCGGGATCTTAAGGCCGAGAGCTGATGACGAGTGTTCTTTTAGAACACGAAGTGGTTGATGCCATGCTTCCAAGAAAAGCTTCTAAGCTTCAGGTAACCAGGAACCGTACCCCAAACCGACACAGGTGGTTGGGTAGAGAATACCAAGGCGCTTGAGAGAACTCGGGTGAAGGAACTAGGCAAAATGGCACCGTAACTTCGGGAGAAGGTGCGCCGGTGAGGGTGAAGGACTTGCTCCGTAAGCTCATGCCGGTCGAAGATACCAGGCCGCTGCGACTGTTTATTAAAAACACAGCACTCTGCAAACACGAAAGTGGACGTATAGGGTGTGACGCCTGCCCGGTGCCGGAAGGTTAATTGATGGGGTTAGCTAACGCGAAGCTCTTGATCGAAGCCCCGGTAAACGGCGGCCGTAACTATAACGGTCCTAAGGTAGCGAAATTCCTTGTCGGGTAAGTTCCGACCTGCACGAATGGCGTAACGATGGCGGCGCTGTCTCCACCCGAGACTCAGTGAAATTGAAATCGCTGTGAAGATGCAGTGTATCCGCGGCTAGACGGAAAGACCCCGTGAACCTTTACTATAGCTTTGCACTGGACTTTGAATTTGCTTGTGTAGGATAGGTGGGAGGCTTTGAAGCGTGGACGCCAGTTCGCGTGGAGCCATCCTTGAAATACCACCCTGGCAACTTTGAGGTTCTAACTCAGGTCCGTTATCCGGATCGAGGACAGTGTATGGTGGGTAGTTTGACTGGGGCGGTCTCCTCCTAAAGAGTAACGGAGGAGTACGAAGGTGCGCTCAGACCGGTCGGAAATCGGTCGTAGAGTATAAAGGCAAAAGCGCGCTTGACTGCGAGACAGACACGTCGAGCAGGTACGAAAGTAGGTCTTAGTGATCCGGTGGTTCTGTATGGAAGGGCCATCGCTCAACGGATAAAAGGTACTCCGGGGATAACAGGCTGATACCGCCCAAGAGTTCATATCGACGGCGGTGTTTGGCACCTCGATGTCGGCTCATCACATCCTGGGGCTGAAGCCGGTCCCAAGGGTATGGCTGTTCGCCATTTAAAGTGGTACGCGAGCTGGGTTTAGAACGTCGTGAGACAGTTCGGTCCCTATCTGCCGTGGACGTTTGAGATTTGAGAGGGGCTGCTCCTAGTACGAGAGGACCGGAGTGGACGAACCTCTGGTGTTCCGGTTGTCACGCCAGTGGCATTGCCGGGTAGCTATGTTCGGGAAAGATAACCGCTGAAAGCATCTAAGCGGGAAACTTGCCTCAAGATGAGATCTCACTGGAACCTTGAGTTCCCTGAAGGGCCGTCGAAGACTACGACGTTGATAGGTTGGGTGTGTAAGCGCTGTGAGGCGTTGAGCTAACCAATACTAATTGCCCGTGAGGCTTGACCATATAACACCCAAGCAATTTGACTACTCGAAAGAGCATCAGATTGCGGTGTGTGAAGACGAAACGAACCGAAAGTTCGATGTTCACAAAACACCGAAAGCTGTCACATACCCAATTTGCTGAAGCGAGGCCATCTGGTCACGAGTCAGTACCCGAATTTCTTGACGACCATAGAGCGTTGGAACCACCTGATCCCATCCCGAACTCAGCAGTGAAACGATGCATCGCCGATGGTAGTGTGGGGTTTCCCCATGTGAGAGTAGGTCATCGTCAAGATTAAATTCCGAAACCCCAATTGCGAAAGCAGTTGGGGTTTTGTTTTGCTCGCGGGAAAGCATCTGCTTGATTTCTATGCAACAGCCCGGGTCATGGATATTATTCGGGCCTCATTGTGAGGGCGAGACCTGCATGTTGACGTTGTTGAACCTTCTGAAAGATGGCCGATTCCATTCTGGTCAGGATCTTGGCGCCGCCTTGGGAATAAGTCGAAGTGCGGTATGGAAACAGCTTCAGCATCTTGAGGCCGAACTTGGCTTGTCCATTCATAAAGTGCGAGGGCGGGGCTATCAATTGGCTGCGCCATTGACGCTACTCGACTCTCGGGCAATATCGGCAATGGCGCCAGATTGGCCGGTGATGGTCCTGAATTCGGTCGACTCGACAAACGCTGAGGCCTTGCGGGCGATTGGCCAAGGTAGTTTGGCGCCCTTTTTGGTGCTCGCGGAGCGCCAAGTCTCTGGTCGTGGGCGAAGAGGTCGCAAGTGGGTAAGTCCCTTTGCAGAGAATCTTTATTACAGTCTTGTCCTGCGTATTGATGGCGGAATGCGCCAGCTCGAGGGCTTGAGTCTTGTTGTTGGGTTGGCTGTCTTGCAGGCTCTGAGAAATTTTGGAGTGCCAGGTGCGGGATTGAAGTGGCCCAACGATGTCTTGGTTGGTAACAAGAAGATTGCCGGCATTCTCCTTGAGCTCGTTGGTGATCCGGCAGACGTTTGCCATGTGGTGCTGGGTATTGGTGTAAATGTGAACATGCAATCGGCTGATGAAGTTGGCCAGCAATGGACTTCTATTCGGCTTGAGTCAGGTAGAAGTACTGATCGTAACTCTCTGGTTGCTGAGCTTAGTAAGCAGTTAAGCGTTTACATCCGGCGCCATCAAGTGGATGGTTTTTCGGCTCTCCAGGCGGAATGGGAGGCGAATCATTTGTGGCAGGATCGCTCTGTGTCATTGATTGCGGGTTCCAGTCAGATAGATGGTGTTGTGCTCGGAATCGATAGTCAGGGTGCGCTGCGCCTGAAGGTGGATGGCGTGGAAAAAGTCTTTAGTGGTGGTGAGCTCAGCCTGAGGTTGCGTGATGATTCTTGAGCTCGACTGTGGGAACAGCTTTATTAAGTGGCGAGTACTGAAGGCTGCGCTTGGCGCTGTCTTTTCCGAAGGGGTTGTCGACTCTGATCTTGCATTGCTAGACAGTTTGAAAGCTCTCAATGGGCTTGCGCTTCGTAAGTGCCGCGTGGTCAGTGTCAGGACTGCGGAGGAGACTGATGCCTTGATCGCTATTATCGAGCGTGAGTTTGGTATTTCGGTGGTGTGCGCGAAGCCCGCGCGTGAAATGTCCGGCGTCAAAAACGGTTATGAAGAGTACGAGCGTCTAGGGCTGGATCGATGGCTGGCCATGCTTGGCGGGTTTCATCTCGCAGCAGGCGGCGCTTGCCTGGTGCTTGATTTCGGTACGGCGGTGACTGCGGATTTTATTGCTGCGGGTGGTGAGCATCTGGGTGGTTTCATTTGTCCCGGAATGCCTTTGATGCGAAATCAGTTGCGTACGCATACCCGTAAGATTCGCTATGGAGATCTGGCGGCTGAGCGCGCGCTGTCAAGCGACGCGCCTGGGCGGACCACCGTTGAGGCGGTGGAGCGCGGGTGTTCATTGATGTTGCGAGGTTTCGTATTGACACAGTTGGAACTGGCGCGCTCTTACTGGAGAGAAGACTTCGCAGTCTTTATAACTGGGGGGGATGCTGAATTGGTTGCAGGTGTCGCCCCTGAGGCCCGAGTCGTTCCTGACCTGGTGTTCGTGGGGTTGGCTATGGCGTGTCCTTTTTCCTGAGGTTTGTATGCGTTGGTTGTTCCTCCTGCTTCTTGTTCTTAATATTTTCTATTATGTCTGGCATCAGCAGGAGGCGCCCTTGCGGGCGAAGGATGTAACGCCTCTTAGTTTGTATCGAGGTTCCCAGCAAGACATTCGCTTGCTCAGCGAAACGACGGGCAATGTTCGAGAGGGGCAGGGAGGGCGTCGGCAAGAGTGTCTGTTCCTTGGTGGTTTTTCTCGACAGGAGTCGATTACAGCGCTCCAGCAGCGTTTGGCTGAAATGGGAGTCGATGTAAAATCTTCGTCGAGGGATGCTTCTGGGGCTGGTTATTGGTTGTCTGTTTCGCCTCAGGGCCAGCGTTTGCTGGGGGATGCCCAGCTCCAAAACCTTTCCAACGAATTCAATGAGTTAAAACATAAAATAATGCTGTGTGAGGGGGTTGCACCTACTGAATAGTTTGCATAGAATGGCGCCCGCTCCACAGCGAAGACCTAAGTAGGGATTCAAAATGAAGCGATGTCAACGCAGCTAACCTCAGGTTTTTAAATGAGAAAATGCTTGACAGAGGTTTGGCATAGTATAGAATGCCGGCCTGATTAGGAGGGGTTCCCGAGCGGCCAAAGGGATCAGACTGTAAATCTGACGTCTACGACTTCGAAGGTTCGAATCCTTCTCCCTCCACCAGATTTAAGCGTGAGCTGCAGGCTCCGCGGGTATAGTTTAGTGGTAGAACCTCAGCCTTCCAAGCTGATGATGCGGGTTCGATTCCCGCTACCCGCTCCAAGTTTGCAGGTTGTGCAAAGTGTTTTGCTCTTGTAGCTCAGTTGGTAGAGCACACCCTTGGTAAGGGTGAGGTCAGCGGTTCAAATCCGCTCAAGAGCTCCATATAACAAGGCAGATATGAAAATATCTGCCTTTGTTTTAATGGTTGATATTGTTTGTCTAATTTCTTCTGTTGAGGGTGATATCGATGGCTAAGGAAAAATTTGATCGTTCCCTGCCCCACGTCAACGTTGGGACCATTGGTCACGTTGACCACGGTAAAACCACTCTGACTGCTGCTCTGACTCGCGTTTGCTCGGAAGTTTTCGGTTCCGCAATCGTTGACTTCGACAAGATCGACAGCGCACCAGAAGAAAAGGCTCGCGGTATCACCATCAACACCGCGCACGTTGAGTACAACTCGAAGATCCGTCACTACGCTCACGTTGACTGCCCAGGTCACGCTGACTATGTGAAGAACATGATCACCGGTGCTGCTCAAATGGACGGCGCTATTCTGGTTTGTTCGGCCGCTGATGGTCCGATGCCACAAACCCGTGAGCACATCCTGCTGTCCCGTCAGGTAGGCGTTCCGTACATCGTGGTTTTCCTGAATAAGGCTGACCTGGTAGACGACGCAGAGTTGCTGGAACTGGTTGAGATGGAAGTTCGTGACCTGCTGTCCACCTACGACTTCCCGGGCGATGACACTCCAATCATCATCGGTTCGGCTCGTATGGCTCTGGAAGGCAAAGACGATAATGAAATGGGCACTACCGCTGTCAAGAAGCTGGTAGAGACTCTGGATGCCTACATCCCAGAACCAGTTCGTATGATCGACAAGCCGTTCCTGATGCCAATCGAAGACGTATTCTCGATCTCGGGTCGCGGTACTGTTGTGACTGGTCGTATCGAGCGCGGTATCGTTCGCGTTCAGGATCCGCTGGAAATCGTTGGTCTGCGTGACACCACCGTTACTACTTGCACCGGTGTTGAAATGTTCCGCAAGCTGCTCGACGAAGGTCGTGCTGGCGAGAACTGCGGCGTTCTGCTGCGTGGTACGAAGCGTGACGACGTTGAACGTGGTCAGGTTCTGGTTAAGCCGGGTTCGGTTAAGCCGCACACCAAGTTCACCGCAGAAGTTTACGTTCTGAGCAAGGAAGAAGGCGGTCGTCACACTCCGTTCTTCAAAGGCTACCGTCCACAGTTCTACTTCCGTACTACTGACGTGACTGGTAACTGCGAGCTGCCAGAAGGCGTTGAAATGGTAATGCCAGGTGACAACATTCAGATGACTGTTACCCTGATCAAAACCATCGCGATGGAAGACGGTCTGCGTTTCGCTATCCGTGAAGGCGGTCGTACCGTCGGTGCTGGCGTCGTAGCTAAAATCATCGAGTAAGTGGTTGTAATGTATTTTTCGGGCCGGCATAATGGTCGGCCTGATTTTGTTTTAGGTCAGTAGCTCAATTGGCAGAGCGACGGTCTCCAAAACCGTAGGTTGGGGGTTCGATTCCCTCCTGACCTGCCAGATTCACTCGGTGTGTCTGGCTTTCTTTTCACAGGATCTTCATAGATGACTCCTAAGGCTGAAGCTCAAGGCTCTCGCTTCGATCTGCTCAAGTGGCTTGTAGTTGTCGCTTTGGTGGTTGTTGGCGTTGTTGGCAATCAGTATTACTCTGCTTCGCCGATCCTGTACCGTGTGCTCGCTTTACTTGCCATTGCTGCTGTAGCTGCCTTTGTAGGCCTGCAGACTGCCAAGGGCAAGTCTTTCTTTGTACTGGTTAAGGAAGCTCGCACCGAGATTCGTAAAGTCGTGTGGCCAACTCGCCAAGAAACCACGCAGACCACCCTTATTGTGGTGGCTGTTGTTCTGGTTATGGCGTTGCTGTTGTGGGGGCTTGATTCCCTGCTCGGCTGGCTTGTTTCCTTGATTGTCGGCTAAGGGTGTCCCGTGGCTAAGCGTTGGTATGTTGTGCATGCTTACTCGGGTTACGAGAAGCATGTGATGCGCTCGCTGATCGAGCGCGTAAAGCTGGCTGGCATGGAAGATGGCTTCGGCGAGATTCTGGTTCCCACTGAAGAAGTGGTTGAAATGCGCAATGGCCAGAAGCGCAAAAGCGAACGTAAGTTCTTTCCAGGCTATGTGCTGGTTCAGATGGATATGAACGAGGGTACTTGGCACTTGGTCAAGGATACTCCTCGGGTGATGGGTTTCATCGGCGGTACCGCTGATAAGCCTGCGCCGATCACCGATAAAGAGGCGGAAGCAATTCTGCGTCGCGTCGCTGATGGTAGCGACAAGCCTAAGCCGAAGACTCTCTTCGAGCCAGGTGAAACGGTGCGAGTCAATGACGGTCCATTTGCTGATTTCAATGGCGTTGTTGAAGAAGTTAACTACGAAAAGAGCCGGATCCAAGTGGCAGTGCTCATTTTCGGTCGCTCTACCCCGGTAGAGTTGGAGTTCAGTCAGGTCGAAAAGGTCTAACTGGACAAGCATCCCAACCCCGCAGCCCTGGGCTGTGGGGTTTTGTCGTCACTGGGATAAACGCGCAAGTAACCGGGGAGCCTTCCGAGGCGTTCGAACCCGTAATTGGAGTGCCTCATGGCCAAGAAAATTACCGCTTACATCAAGCTGCAAGTGAAGGCCGCTCAGGCTAACCCAAGCCCACCTGTTGGTCCTGCTCTGGGTCAGCACGGCGTGAACATCATGGAATTCTGCAAGGCTTTCAACGCCCGTACTCAGGGTCTTGAAGCAGGTCTGCCGACTCCAGTGATCATCACTGTCTACAGCGACCGTAGTTTCACTTTCGAAACCAAATCCACCCCTGCTTCGGTCCTGCTGAAGAAGGCGGCCGGTCTGACCAGCGGTTCCGCTCGTCCGAACACCGTTAAGGTTGGCACTGTTACCCGTGCTCAGCTGGAAGAAATCGCGAAAACCAAAAACGCGGATCTGACTGCAGCTGATATGGATGCAGCCGTGCGTACTATCGCCGGTTCTGCTCGTAGCATGGGCCTTAACGTGGAGGGTGTGTAATGGCTAAGCTGACCAAGCGTCAAAAGGCTATCGCCGGCAAAATCGAAGCAGGCAAGGCCTACAACATTGTAGACGCCGCTGCTCTGCTGGCTGAGCTGTCGACTGTCAAGTTCAGCGAGTCGTTCGACGTTGCTGTAAACCTGGGTGTAGACCCGCGTAAATCCGACCAGGTTGTTCGTAGCGCTACTGTGCTGCCACACGGCACTGGCAAGACCGTTCGCGTTGCTGTGTTCACCCAGGGTCCAGCTGCTGAGGCCGCTCTGGCTGCCGGCGCTGACCGTGTAGGTATGGACGACCTGGCTGCCGAAATGAAAGGCGGCGACCTGAACTATGACGTAGTGATCGCATCCCCGGATGCAATGCGCGTTGTAGGTCAACTGGGTCAGATCCTCGGTCCACGTGGTCTGATGCCTAACCCTAAGGTTGGTACCGTAACTCCAGACGTAGCTACCGCGGTTAAAAACGCTAAAGCTGGTCAGGTTCGTTATCGCACCGACAAAAACGGCATCATTCACACCTCCGTTGGCAAGATGGGCTTCGACGCCGTCAAGCTGAAGGAAAACGTTGAAGCCCTGATCGCTGATCTGAAGCGTATCAAGCCAGCTTCTTCGAAAGGTATCTATGTCAAGCGCGTTACCCTGAGCACCACTATGGGCCCAGGTCTGGTTATCGATCAGAGCTCGCTGGACGCGTAAGACAAAGGTTGGCGCGATTGTTCGCGCCAATTGAAAGATTGGGGTCCCTGCCTGGCGGGGGCTATCCAAGACCGTAGGCGACGCAAGTCTTAAACCATAAGCCTACGCAGATGGTGCTCCCGGTTCCTTACCGAATCAGACACCAAAACGACATTCGGTTTCGATCGAATGAAACGGTAACAAGCAGGAGTTAAACCCGTGGCAATTAATCTCGAAGACAAGAAGGCCATCGTCGCTGAAGTCAACGAGGCTGCCAAAGTCGCTCTGTCCGCTGTCGTGGTTGATGCACGTGGCGTAACAGTAGGCGCAATGACCGGACTCCGTAAAGAGGCTCGTGAAGCTGGCGTTTACGTACGTGTTGTACGTAACACCTTGCTCAAGCGCGCTGTTGCTGACACTCAATACAGTGTCCTCAACGACGTGTTCACCGGCCCGACCCTGATTGCATTCTCGAACGAACATCCGGGCGCTGCTGCCCGTATCTTCAAAGAGTTTGCCAAGGGTCAGGACAAGTTCGAGATCAAGGCAGCTGCGTTCGAGGGCAAGTTCCTCGCAGCTAATCAGATCGACGTACTGGCAACCTTGCCGACCCGTGACGAAGCAATTTCTCAGCTGATGAGCGTGATTCAAGGCGCTACCAGCAAATTGGCTCGTACTCTGGCGGCAATTCGCGACCAGAAAGAAGCTGCCGCAGCCTAAGGCTCGTCAACTTCTCGCGTTTTTTGTTTATTTCGATGGTCGCGTAGGCCGTCCCCCAATTCAGGAATTGAGTCATGTCTCTGACTAACGAACAAATCATCGAAGCAATCGGCCAGAAATCCGTAGTGGAAATCGTTGAGCTGATCAAAGCGATGGAAGAAACCTTCGGTGTTACCGCTGCTGCTGCTTCGGCTGGTCCAGCTGCTGCTGCCGCTGTTGTTGAAGAGCAAACCGAGTTCAACGTTGTTCTGCTGGAAGCTGGCGAGAAGAAGGTTAACGTGATCAAGGCAGTTCGTGAACTGACCGGTCTGGGCCTGAAAGAAGCCAAAGAGAAAGTAGACGGCGCTCCTCAGGTTGTAGCTGAAGGCGTTTCGAAAGAAGCTGCTGAAGACGCCAAGAAGAAGCTGGAAGAAGCAGGCGCTAAAGTCGAGCTGAAATAAGTATCGACTTTGCTCCTCCAGCCCGAGCGTCAAGCGACAGGCTGATGGCTGGTGGCTCTTGCCACCGGCCTTTTTCCGTTATTGGCAGCCGACTGGGTCGGTGCTGATAAAGGTGCTGTAACCACCCGATGCGGTGGCGCAAACCATGGGGTTTGCACGATTTTCTGGCTGCTCCCGTCGGGAGGGGCCAAACAAGCAGGTGACCAAGCTGGGGAACGCTGATGGCTTACTCATATACTGAGAAAAAACGTATCCGCAAGGACTTTAGCAAGTTGCCGGACGTCATGGATGTGCCTTACCTCCTGGCCATCCAGCTGGATTCGTATCGTGAATTCTTGCAAGCGGGAGCGACTAAAGATCAGTTCCGCGACGTGGGCCTGCATGCGGCCTTCAAATCCGTTTTCCCGATCATCAGCTACTCCGGCAATGCTGCGCTGGAGTACGTCGGTTATCGCCTGGGCGAACCGGCATTTGATGTCAAAGAATGCGTATTGCGCGGTGTAACTTTCGCCGTACCTTTGCGGGTAAAAGTGCGCCTGATCATTTTCGACAAAGAATCGTCGAACAAAGCGATCAAGGACATCAAAGAGCAAGAAGTCTACATGGGTGAAATCCCCCTGATGACTGAGAACGGTACCTTCGTAATCAATGGTACCGAGCGTGTAATCGTTTCCCAGCTGCACCGTTCCCCGGGCGTGTTCTTTGACCACGACCGCGGCAAGACGCATAGCTCCGGCAAACTGCTGTACTCCGCGCGCATCATTCCTTACCGCGGTTCGTGGCTGGACTTCGAGTTCGACCCGAAAGACTGCGTATTCGTGCGTATCGACCGTCGTCGCAAGCTGCCTGCATCGGTACTGCTGCGCGCGCTCGGCTATACCACTGAAGAAGTGCTGGATGCTTTCTACACCACCAACGTTTTCCACCTGAGCGGCGAAACCCTCAGCCTGGAGCTGATTGCTTCGCGTCTGCGTGGTGAAATTGCGGTTCTGGACATTCAGGACGAGAAGGGCAAGGTCATTGTTGAAGCGGGCCGCCGTATTACCGCGCGCCACATCAACCAGATCGAAAAAGCCGGCATCAAGACTCTGGAAGTACCTCTGGACTACGTCCTGGGCCGTACTACCGCCAAGGTCATCGTGCACCCGGCTACCGGCGAAATCCTGGCAGAGTGCAACACCGAGCTGAACACTGAAGTCCTGGCAAAAATTGCCAAGGCTGGTGTTGTTCGCATCGAAACGCTGTACACCAACGATATCGACTGCGGTCCGTTCGTCTCCGACACGCTGAAGATCGACTCCACCAGCAACCAATTGGAAGCGCTGGTCGAGATCTATCGCATGATGCGTCCAGGCGAGCCGCCAACCAAAGACGCTGCCGAAACCCTGTTCAACAACCTGTTCTTCAGCCCTGAGCGTTATGACCTGTCTGCGGTCGGCCGGATGAAGTTCAACCGTCGTATCGGTCGTACCGAGATCGAAGGTTCGGGCGTGCTGTGCAAGGAAGACATCGTCGCGGTATTGAAGACTCTGGTCGACATCCGTAACGGTAAAGGCATCGTCGATGACATCGACCACCTGGGTAACCGTCGTGTTCGCTGCGTAGGCGAAATGGCCGAGAACCAGTTCCGCGTTGGCCTGGTACGTGTTGAGCGTGCGGTCAAAGAGCGTCTGTCGATGGCTGAAAGCGAAGGCCTGATGCCGCAGGACCTGATCAACGCCAAGCCAGTGGCTGCAGCGGTGAAAGAGTTCTTCGGCTCCAGCCAGCTCTCGCAGTTCATGGACCAGAACAACCCGCTGTCCGAGATCACCCACAAGCGTCGTGTCTCTGCACTCGGCCCTGGCGGTCTGACTCGTGAGCGCGCAGGCTTTGAAGTCCGTGACGTACACCCGACTCACTACGGTCGTGTATGCCCGATTGAAACGCCGGAAGGTCCGAACATCGGTCTGATCAACTCCTTGGCTGCTTACGCTCGCACCAACCAGTACGGCTTCCTGGAAAGCCCGTACCGCGTGGTGAAAGAGGGTGTGGTCACCGACGAGATCGTGTTCCTGTCCGCTATTGAAGAAGCCGATCACGTGATCGCGCAGGCTTCGGCGACCATGAACGACCAGAAAGTCCTGATCGACGAACTGGTAGCCGTACGTCACCTGAACGAATTCACCGTTAAGGCGCCTGAAGAAGTCACCTTGATGGACGTTTCGCCGAAGCAAGTAGTTTCGGTTGCAGCGTCGCTGATCCCGTTCCTCGAGCACGACGACGCCAACCGTGCGTTGATGGGTTCGAACATGCAGCGTCAAGCTGTACCAACCCTGCGCGCTGACAAGCCGCTGGTAGGTACCGGCATGGAGCGTAACGTAGCCCGTGACTCCGGCGTTTGCGTCGTGGCTCGTCGTGGCGGCGTGATCGATTCCGTCGATGCCAGCCGTATCGTGGTTCGTGTTGCTGATGATGAAGTTGAAACCGGCGAAGCTGGTGTCGACATCTACAACCTGACCAAATACACGCGCTCGAACCAGAACACCTGCATCAACCAGCGTCCGCTGGTGAGCAAGGGTGATCGCGTTCAGCGTAGCGACATCATGGCCGACGGCCCGTCCACCGACATGGGTGAACTGGCACTGGGTCAGAACATGCGCATCGCGTTCATGGCATGGAACGGCTTCAACTTCGAAGACTCCATCTGCCTGTCCGAGCGTGTTGTTCAGGAAGACCGTTTCACCACGATCCACATCCAGGAACTGACCTGTGTGGCCCGTGACACCAAGCTTGGCCCAGAGGAAATCACTGCGGACATCCCTAACGTGGGTGAAGCTGCGCTGAACAAGCTGGACGAAGCCGGTATCGTTTACGTAGGTGCTGAAGTTGGCGCTGGCGACATCCTGGTAGGTAAGGTCACTCCGAAAGGCGAGACCCAACTGACTCCGGAAGAAAAACTGCTGCGTGCAATCTTCGGTGAAAAAGCCAGCGACGTTAAAGACACCTCCCTGCGTGTACCTACCGGTACCAAAGGTACTGTCATCGACGTACAGGTCTTCACCCGCGACGGCGTTGAGCGTGATGCTCGTGCACTGTCGATCGAGAAGACTCAGCTCGACGAGATCCGCAAGGATCTGAACGAAGAGTTCCGTATCGTTGAAGGCGCGACTTTCGAGCGTCTGCGTTCCGCTCTGGTAGGCCACAAGGCTGAGGGCGGCGCAGGTCTGAAGAAAGGTCAGGACATCACCGACGAAGTTCTCGACGGTCTTGAGCATGGTCAGTGGTTCAAACTGCGCATGGCTGAAGATGCTCTGAACGAGCAGCTCGAGAAGGCTCAGGCCTACATCGTTGATCGCCGTCGTCTGCTGGACGACAAGTTCGAAGACAAGAAGCGCAAACTGCAGCAGGGCGATGACCTGGCTCCAGGCGTGCTGAAAATCGTCAAGGTTTACCTGGCAATCCGTCGTCGCATCCAGCCGGGCGACAAGATGGCCGGTCGTCACGGTAACAAAGGTGTGGTCTCCGTGATCATGCCGGTTGAAGACATGCCGCACGATGCCAATGGCACCCCGGTCGACGTCGTCCTCAACCCGCTGGGCGTACCTTCGCGTATGAACGTTGGTCAGATCCTTGAAACCCACCTGGGCCTCGCGGCCAAAGGTCTGGGCGAGAAGATCAACCGGATGGTCGAAGAGCAGCGTAAAGTCGCTGAACTGCGCACCTTCCTGGACGAGATCTACAACCAGATCGGCGGTCGTAACGAAGATCTGGACAGCTTCTCCGATCAGGAAATCCTGGATCTGGCGAAGAACCTGCGTGGCGGTGTTCCAATGGCCACTCCAGTGTTCGACGGCGCCAAGGAAAGCGAAATCAAGGCCATGCTGAAACTGGCAGACCTGCCGGAAAGCGGCCAGATGCAGCTGACTGATGGCCGTACCGGCAACAAGTTCGAGCGTCCAGTTACCGTTGGCTACATGTACATGCTGAAGCTGAACCACTTGGTAGACGACAAGATGCACGCGCGTTCTACCGGTTCGTACAGCCTGGTTACCCAGCAGCCGCTGGGTGGTAAGGCGCAGTTCGGTGGTCAGCGTTTCGGGGAGATGGAGGTCTGGGCACTGGAAGCATACGGTGCTGCTTACACTCTGCAAGAAATGCTCACAGTGAAGTCGGACGATGTGAACGGCCGTACCAAGATGTACAAAAACATCGTGGATGGCGATCACCGTATGGAGCCGGGCATGCCCGAGTCCTTCAACGTGTTGATCAAGGAAATTCGTTCCCTCGGCATCGATATCGATCTGGAAACCGAATAACACGTGACGCGAATCGAGAGCGGGGCAGGATTGCCCGCTCTCTGCTCCGCCAGGAGGAAAGGCCTTGAAAGACCTACTGAATTTGCTGAAAAACCAGGGTCAAGTCGAAGAGTTCGACGCCATCCGTATCGGATTGGCCTCGCCTGAGATGATCCGCTCATGGTCGTTCGGTGAAGTTAAAAAGCCGGAAACCATCAACTACCGTACGTTCAAACCTGAGCGTGACGGCCTGTTCTGCGCCAAGATCTTTGGCCCGGTAAAGGATTACGAGTGCCTGTGCGGTAAGTACAAGCGCTTGAAGCACCGTGGTGTGATCTGCGAGAAGTGCGGCGTTGAAGTTGCGCTGGCCAAGGTTCGTCGTGAGCGCATGGCGCACATCGAACTGGCTTCGCCGGTTGCCCACATCTGGTTCCTGAAATCGCTGCCGTCCCGTATCGGCTTGCTGATGGACATGACCCTGCGTGATATCGAACGCGTTCTCTACTTCGAGAGCTATGTCGTTATCGATCCAGGCATGACCACTCTTGAAAAAGGTCAGCTGCTGAACGACGAGCAGTACTTTGAAGCGCTGGAAGAGTTCGGTGATGACTTCGACGCCCGCATGGGTGCTGAAGCTGTCCGTGAACTGTTGCACGCTATCGACCTGGAACACGAGATTGGCCGTCTGCGTGAAGAAATTCCGCAAACCAACTCCGAAACCAAGATCAAGAAGCTGTCCAAGCGTCTGAAGTTGATGGAAGCCTTCCAGGGTTCCGGCAACCTGCCAGAGTGGATGGTGCTGACCGTTCTGCCGGTTCTGCCGCCAGATCTGCGTCCGCTGGTCCCGCTGGATGGCGGTCGCTTCGCGACTTCCGACCTCAACGATCTGTATCGTCGAGTGATCAACCGTAACAACCGTTTGAAGCGCCTGCTGGATCTGTCCGCTCCGGACATCATCGTGCGCAACGAAAAGCGTATGTTGCAGGAAGCTGTCGATGCTCTGCTCGACAACGGTCGTCGTGGCCGCGCTATCACCGGTTCGAACAAGCGTCCTCTGAAATCCCTGGCTGACATGATCAAGGGTAAGCAAGGTCGTTTCCGTCAGAACTTGCTCGGTAAGCGTGTTGACTACTCCGGTCGTTCGGTAATTACCGTAGGCCCGACCCTGCGTCTGCACCAGTGCGGTCTGCCGAAGAAGATGGCTCTCGAGCTGTTCAAACCGTTCATTTTCGGCAAGCTGGAAATGCGTGGTCTCGCGACCACCATCAAAGCAGCCAAGAAAATGGTCGAGCGCGAGCTGCCAGAGGT
The DNA here is from genome assembly GCF_054682705.1 of Pseudomonas sp. H1_D05. Taxonomy (NCBI): domain Bacteria; kingdom Pseudomonadati; phylum Pseudomonadota; class Gammaproteobacteria; order Pseudomonadales; family Pseudomonadaceae; genus Pseudomonas; species Pseudomonas sp. H1_D05. The sequence goes on along the minus strand of NZ_CP162825.1, from coordinate 1,163,280 downwards.
TTGGGACGTTCTCGCTGAAGTGATTCGTGAACACCCGGTTCTTCTCAACCGTGCACCGACCCTTCACCGTCTGGGTATCCAGGCGTTTGAACCGGTACTGATCGAAGGTAAGGCTATCCAGCTGCACCCGCTGGTCTGCGCCGCGTACAACGCCGACTTCGACGGCGACCAAATGGCCGTGCACGTACCGCTGACGCTGGAAGCCCAGCTCGAAGCGCGTGCGTTGATGATGTCGACCAACAACATTCTGTCGCCAGCCAACGGTGAGCCAATCATCGTTCCGTCGCAGGACGTTGTATTGGGTCTGTACTACATGACTCGTGAAGCGATCAACGCCAAAGGCGAAGGTCGTGTATTTGCGGATCTGCAGGAAGTTGACCGTGTGTTCCGTGCCGGTGAAGCCGCACTGCACGCCAAGGTTAAGGTTCGTATTAACGAAACTGTCAACGACCGTGACGGCAACAGCGTAAGCGGCACCCGTATCGTCGACACCACTGTCGGCCGTGCGCTGCTGTTCCAGGTTGTGCCAAAAGGTCTGTCGTACGACGTCGTCAACCTGCCGATGAAGAAAAAGGCGATCTCCAAACTGATCAACCAGTGCTACCGCGTGGTTGGTCTGAAAGAGACCGTGATCTTCGCTGACCAGTTGATGTACACCGGTTTCGCTTATTCGACCATCTCCGGCGTTTCCATCGGTGTTAACGACTTCGTTATCCCTGACGAGAAAGCCCGCATCATCGGTGCTGCCACCGACGAAGTGAAAGAGATCGAGAGCCAGTACGCCTCCGGCCTGGTAACCCAGGGCGAGAAGTACAACAAAGTGATCGACCTTTGGTCGAAAGCGAACGACGAAGTTTCCAAGGCAATGATGGCCAACCTCTCGAAAGAGAAGGTTATCGACCGTCACGGCGTTGAAGTCGATCAAGAGTCTTTCAACTCGATGTACATGATGGCCGACTCGGGTGCGCGGGGTTCCGCAGCACAGATTCGTCAGCTGGCCGGTATGCGTGGTCTGATGGCCAAGCCGGACGGTTCCATCATCGAAACGCCGATTACTGCGAACTTCCGTGAAGGTTTGAGCGTACTTCAGTACTTCATCTCCACTCACGGTGCTCGTAAAGGTCTGGCGGATACCGCGTTGAAAACTGCGAACTCCGGTTACCTGACTCGTCGTCTGGTAGACGTGGCGCAGGATCTGGTTGTAACCGAGATCGATTGCGGCACCGAGCACGGTCTGCTGATGACTCCGCACATTGAAGGCGGTGACGTTGTAGAGCCGTTGGGTGAGCGCGTATTGGGTCGTGTTATTGCCCGTGACGTATTCAAGCCAGGTACCGAGGACGTTATCGTTCCTGCCGGCACTCTGGTAGACGAGAAGTGGGTTGAGTTCATCGAGCTGAACAGCATCGACGAAGTGATCGTGCGTTCGCCGATCAGCTGCGAAACCCGCTATGGCATTTGCGCCAAGTGCTACGGCCGTGATCTGGCTCGTGGTCACCAGGTGAACATCGGTGAAGCGGTCGGCGTTATCGCTGCCCAGTCCATCGGTGAGCCGGGTACCCAGCTGACGATGCGTACGTTCCACATCGGTGGTGCGGCTAGCCGTACTTCCGCAGCTGACAGCGTTCAGGTGAAGAATGGCGGTACCGTCCGTCTGCACAACCTGAAGCATGTTGAGCGAGTGGATGGTCACCTGGTTGCTGTGTCCCGTTCCGGTGAGCTGGCGATCGCTGATGACTTCGGTCGTGAGCGTGAGCGTTACAAGCTGCCGTACGGTGCTGTGATTTCGGTTAAAGAAGGTGACAAGGTCGACGCTGGCGCAATCGTGGCCAAGTGGGATCCGCACACTCACCCGATCGTTACCGAAATGAAAGGTACCGTGACCTACGTGGGCATGGAAGAAGGCATCACGATCAAGCGTCAGACTGACGAATTGACCGGTATGACCAACATTGAAGTACTCGACGCGAAAGATCGTCCAGCTGCGGGCAAAGAAATCCGTCCAGCAGTGAAGATGGTCGACGACAACGGCAAGGATCTGTTGCTGCCAGGCACTGACGTTATCGCTCAGTACTTCCTGCCAGCCAACGCCCTGGTCGGTGTGGCTGACGGTGCGAAGATTGCGATCGGTGATGTTATCGCTCGTATCCCGCAAGAAACTTCGAAGACCCGTGACATCACCGGTGGTCTGCCGCGTGTTGCCGACTTGTTCGAAGCTCGTCGTCCGAAAGAAGCGTCGATTCTGGCTGAAGTCAGCGGCACCATCGCGTTCGGTAAAGAAACCAAAGGCAAGCGCCGTCTGGTTATTACCCCGAACGACGGTAGCGATCCGTACGAGGAGCTGATTCCGAAGTGGCGTCACCTGAACGTGTTCGAAGGCGAACAGGTAAACCGCGGCGAAGTTATCTCCGACGGCCCAAGCGATCCGCACGACATCCTGCGTCTGCTGGGTGTAAGCGCGCTGGCCAAGTACATCGTTAACGAGATCCAGGACGTTTACCGTCTCCAAGGCGTGAAGATCAACGATAAGCACATCGAGACCATCCTGCGTCAGATGCTGCGTAAAGTTGAAATCGCTGAATCCGGCGATTCGAGTTTCATCAAGGGCGACCAGATGGAACTGACTCACGTACTGGTAGAAAACGAGCGTTTGGGCGGCGAAGACAAGTTCGTCTCCAAGTACACTCGCGTTCTGTTGGGTATCACCAAGGCGTCGTTGTCCACCGAATCGTTCATCTCGGCAGCTTCCTTCCAGGAAACTACCCGTGTACTGACCGAAGCGGCAGTCACCGGCAAGCGCGATTACCTGCGCGGCCTGAAAGAAAACGTAGTCGTGGGTCGTCTGATCCCGGCCGGTACCGGTCTGGCATATCACAGCGAGCGCAAGCGTCGCCGTGATGCTGACAAGCCGTTGCGCGTAAGCGCCAGTGAAGTGGAAGCTGCACTGACCGAAGCGCTGAACTCGAGCGGTAACTGAGTTCTGCGGTAAATGAGCGTATGGCCCTGATCGCTCCGTTCATCGAATCGAGACATTTTGTCGAGGTTCGAAGGGCGGGGAGGTCGGGGCCTTGCCTTGACTGGGGACAAGATCCTCTTTAGACTCTTGATCCCCTAAATTTGGCGGGAATTCGTTCCTGCCATTTTGCTTTTCTTGCAAGACAATAGCGTCGCAAGACAACAGTGGAGCTAGTAGATGGCAACTATCAACCAGCTGGTACGTCAGCCGCGTAAGCGTATCGTCGAGAAATCCGACGTACCTGCGCTGCAGAACTGCCCGCAACGTCGTGGCGTGTGCACCCGTGTGTACACCACCACGCCGAAAAAACCTAACTCGGCACTGCGTAAAGTATGCCGTGTGCGCCTGACCAACGGTTTCGAGGTTTCCTCGTACATCGGTGGTGAAGGTCACAACCTGCAAGAGCACAGCGTGGTACTGATCCGCGGCGGTCGTGTAAAAGACTTGCCAGGTGTTCGTTACCACACCGTTCGCGGCTCCTTGGATACTTCCGGCGTTAAAGGCCGTAACCAGGGTCGTTCGAAGTACGGTACCAAGCGTCCGAAGTAATCGGCCGTTTTGCAGATTTTCATTTTATTGAGTCGATAAGAGTAAGGTCGGGCACGCATCCATTGGATCTGTCCCGAGCTAACCTGAAGACCGCTTGAGGGCTTATCATGCCAAGACGTCGCGTAGCAGCAAAGCGTGAGATTCTGGACGATCCGAAATACGGAAGCCAGATCCTCGCCAAATTCATGAACCACGTTATGGAAAGCGGCAAGAAAGCCGTTGCCGAACGTATCGTTTATGGTGCCCTGGAAACCGTTGCGACCCGTAAGGCTGGCACCGATCCCCTGGAACTCTTCGAAAAAGCACTCGACGCCATCGCTCCGCTGGTCGAAGTGAAGTCGCGCCGCGTTGGTGGTGCTACTTACCAGGTTCCGGTCGAGGTTCGTCCTTCCCGTCGTAACGCTCTGGCAATGCGCTGGTTGGTAGACTTCGCCCGTAAGCGTGGCGAGAAGTCTATGGCTCTGCGTTTGGCTGGCGAACTGCTGGATGCTGCTGAAGGTAAAGGTGCTGCTGTTAAGAAGCGTGAAGACGTGCACCGTATGGCTGAAGCCAACAAAGCTTTCTCGCACTACCGCTTCTAATTTTAGCTTCACTAATTTTGCGAGGGCTTTATGGCTCGTACTACTCCGATTAGCCGCTACCGTAACATCGGTATCGTCGCTCACGTGGATGCTGGTAAAACCACCACCACCGAGCGCGTCCTTTTTTACACCGGCAAAAGTCACAAAATGGGCGAGGTGCATGATGGCGCCGCGACCACAGACTGGATGGTGCAGGAGCAGGAGCGTGGTATTACCATTACTTCTGCTGCCATCACCGCTTTCTGGAAAGGTTCCGAAAAGCAGTACAAGGACGAGCACCGCTTCAACGTGATCGATACCCCGGGCCACGTTGACTTCACTATTGAAGTTGAACGTTCCCTGCGCGTACTCGACGGCGCTGTCGTTGTGTTCTGCGGTACTTCGGGTGTTGAGCCTCAGTCGGAAACCGTATGGCGTCAAGCCAACAAATACGGCGTTCCACGTCTTGTTTACGTAAACAAGATGGACCGTGCTGGTGCCAACTTCCTGCGCGTGATCGGTCAGATCAAGCAGCGTCTGGGTCACACTCCGGTGCCGATCCAGTTGGCCATCGGTTCCGAAGACAACTTCCAGGGTCAGATCGATCTGATCAACATGCAAGCTGTCTACTGGAACGACTCTGACAAAGGTATGGTCCCTGTTCGCAAGGACATTCCTGCTGAGCTCCAAGAGCTGGCTGAAGAGTGGCGCAACAACATGGTTGAAGCTGCTGCTGAAGCCAACGAAGAGCTGATGAACAAGTACCTGGAAGGCGAAGAGCTGTCGATCGAAGAGATCAAGGCTGCTTTGCGTCAGCGTACTATCGCCGGCGAAATCGTTCTGGCTGTTTGCGGTTCTTCCTTCAAGAACAAGGGTGTTCCCCTGGTTCTCGACGCCGTTATCGACTTCCTGCCTGCACCGACCGACATCCCTGCGATTAAGGGTACTGACCCTGATAACGAGGAAATCGAGCTGGAGCGTCATGCAGACGATGCGGAGCCGTTCTCGGCTCTGGCGTTCAAGATCGCTACCGACCCATTCGTGGGTACCTTGACCTTCGTCCGTGTTTACTCGGGCGTGTTGAACTCCGGCGACGGCGTGATCAACTCGGTTAAAGGTAAAAAAGAGCGCGTGGGTCGTATGGTGCAAATGCACGCAAACGCCCGTGAAGAGATCAAGGAAGTACGCGCTGGTGACATCGCGGCCCTGATCGGCATGAAGGACGTCACCACTGGTGAGACCCTCTGCAACGCTGACAAGCCAATCATCCTGGTTCGCATGGACTTCCCGGAGCCGGTTATTTCGGTTGCCGTAGAGCCTAAGACCAAGGATGACCAGGAAAAAATGGGTATCGCTCTGGGCAAACTTGCTCAGGAAGACCCGTCTTTCCGCGTTAAAACTGATGAAGAGACTGGTCAGACGATCATCTCCGGCATGGGCGAGCTGCACCTGGACATCCTGGTTGACCGGATGCGCCGTGAGTTCAACGTCGAAGCCAACATCGGCAAGCCTCAGGTTTCGTATCGTGAGCGCATCACGAAGAACTGTGAAATCGAAGGCAAGTTCGTTCGTCAGTCCGGCGGTCGTGGTCAGTTCGGCCACTGCTGGATCCGTTTTGCTCCTGCTGACGAAGGTCAGGAAGGTCTGCAATTCGTGAACGAAGTTGTAGGTGGTGTGGTTCCTAAGGAATACATCCCGGCTATCCAGAAGGGTATCGAAGAGCAGATGAAGAACGGCGTTGTTGCCGGCTATCCGCTGATCGGCCTGAAGGCTACCGTGTTCGATGGTTCTTACCACGACGTCGACTCCAACGAGATGGCGTTTAAAGTGGCTGCCTCCATGGCGACCAAGCAACTGGCCCAGAAGGGCGGTGGTGAGTTGCTTGAGCCGATCATGGCTGTAGAGGTTGTTACGCCTGAAGACTATATGGGTGATGTGATGGGCGACCTTAACCGTCGTCGCGGCATGATCCAGGGTATGGAAGACACAGTGTCCGGCAAGGTTATCCGCGCCGAAGTTCCACTGGGTGAGATGTTCGGTTATGCGACCGACGTTCGTTCCATGTCCCAGGGTCGCGCAAGCTACTCTATGGAATTCAAAAAATACGATACGGCTCCGTCGCACATCGTCGAATCCGTAACCAAAAAACAAGGCTGATTCAGCCCCTTTAGGCTAGGAGTTAATTGTCGTGGCTAAAGAAAAATTTGATCGTTCCCTACCGCACGTCAACGTTGGCACCATCGGTCACGTTGACCACGGTAAAACCACTCTGACTGCTGCTCTGACTCGCGTTTGCTCCGAAGTTTTCGGTTCCGCAATCGTTGACTTCGACAAGATCGACAGCGCGCCAGAAGAAAAAGCTCGCGGTATCACCATCAACACCGCACACGTTGAGTACAACTCGAAGATCCGTCACTACGCTCACGTTGACTGCCCAGGTCACGCTGACTATGTGAAGAACATGATCACCGGTGCTGCTCAAATGGACGGCGCTATTCTGGTTTGCTCGGCCGCTGATGGTCCGATGCCGCAAACCCGTGAGCACATCCTGCTGTCCCGTCAGGTAGGCGTTCCGTACATCGTGGTTTTCCTGAACAAGGCTGACCTGGTAGACGACGCAGAGCTGCTGGAACTGGTTGAGATGGAAGTTCGTGACCTGCTGTCCACCTACGACTTCCCGGGCGATGACACTCCAATCATCATCGGTTCGGCTCGTATGGCTCTGGAAGGCAAAGACGACAACGAGATGGGCACCACTGCCGTCAAGAAACTGGTTGAGACTCTGGATGCTTACATCCCAGAACCAGTTCGTATGATCGACAAGCCATTCCTGATGCCAATCGAAGACGTATTCTCGATCTCGGGTCGCGGTACTGTTGTGACTGGTCGTATCGAGCGCGGTATCGTTCGCGTTCAGGATCCGCTGGAAATCGTTGGTCTGCGTGATACCACCGTTACTACTTGCACCGGTGTTGAAATGTTCCGCAAGCTGCTCGACGAAGGTCGTGCTGGCGAGAACTGCGGCGTTCTGCTGCGTGGTACCAAGCGTGACGACGTTGAGCGTGGTCAGGTTCTGGTTAAGCCGGGTTCGGTTAAGCCGCACACCAAGTTCACCGCAGAAGTTTACGTTCTGAGCAAGGAAGAAGGCGGTCGTCACACTCCGTTCTTCAAAGGCTACCGTCCACAGTTCTACTTCCGTACTACTGACGTGACTGGTAACTGCGAGCTGCCAGAAGGCGTTGAAATGGTAATGCCAGGTGACAACATTCAGATGACTGTTACCCTGATCAAAACCATCGCGATGGAAGACGGTCTGCGTTTCGCTATCCGTGAAGGCGGTCGTACCGTCGGCGCTGGCGTCGTAGCCAAAATCATCGAGTAATTCTCTTTTTTAGAGTTTGCTTGATGCTTTGAAAAAAAGCCCCCGCTCAGCGGGGGCTTTTTTATTGGGTTGACACCCATCTGGGGCGTCTATAGAATTGCGCCTCCTTTTAACGGGCGTATTGCGCTCGGTGGGAATAGCAGCCGGAGTCTGAAATCCAATGCAAAATCAGCAAATCCGTATCAGGTTGAAGGCTTTCGACCATCGCCTGATCGACCAATCAACCCAGGAAATCGTGGAAACCGCGAAACGTACTGGTGCTCAAGTGCGTGGTCCAATTCCACTGCCTACCCGTAAAGAGCGGTTCACCGTTCTGGTTTCTCCGCACGTCAACAAAGACGCGCGCGACCAGTACGAAATCCGCACTCATAAGCGCGTTCTGGACATTGTCCAGCCAACGGATAAAACCGTTGATGCTCTTATGAAGCTTGATCTTGCGGCCGGTGTGGAAGTGCAGATCAGCCTCGGCTAAGACTCGGTCTTAGTCGTGTAACGCTCTGAAATGGGCGGCCATAGCGGGTGAAAGCCCCGTACACTCATGAGGTTTACAACATGACTATTGGTGTAGTCGGTCGTAAATGCGGTATGACCCGTATTTTCACCGAAGAAGGTGTCTCCATTCCGGTCACGGTCATTGAGATCGAGCCGAATCGCGTCACCCAGTTCAAAACTGAAGAGACCGATGGCTATCGTGCAGTGCAAGTCACTGTCGGCGAGCGTCGTGCTTCGCGTGTAACAGCAGCTCAGGCTGGCCACTTCGCTAAAGCGAACGTTGCCGCTGGTCGCACTACCATGGAATTCCGTCTTGAAGAAGGCGAGTACCAGGCTGGCGATCTGATCAACGCTGAAATCTTCGCCGCTGGTCAACTGGTTGATGTAACCGGTCAGTCCAAGGGTAAAGGCTTCCAGGGTACGATCAAGCGTTGGAATTTCCGCGGGCAAGATAACACCCACGGTAACTCCGTATCCCACCGCGTCCCAGGCTCTATCGGCCAGTGCCAGACTCCTGGTCGTGTATTCAAGGGCAAAAAAATGTCCGGTCATATGGGCGCTGAGCGCGTGACCGTGCAGTCCCTGGAAGTAGTGCGCGTGGACGCTGAACGCAATCTGTTGTTGGTCAAGGGTGCTGTTCCTGGCGCTACTGGCGGCAACCTGGTTGTACGTCCAGCAGCCAAGGCTCGCGGTTAAGGGGAAGCTGACATGCAATTAAATGTAAATGACGCTCAAGCGATCGAAGTTTCCGAACTGACATTTGGCGGCGAATTCAACGAGACGCTGGTTCACCAAGCAGTCGTGGCCTACATGGCCGGCGGCCGTCAAGGTACCAAGCAGCAGAAGACCCGTTCCGACGTTCGTGGTGGCGGTAAGCGCCCATGGCGTCAGAAAGGTACTGGCCGTGCTCGTGCCGGTACTATCCGTAGCCCAATCTGGCGTGGCGGCGGTACCACTTTTGCAGCACGTCCACAGGATCACTCCCAGAAGCTGAACAAGAAGATGTATCGCGCAGCAATGCGTTCCATCCTTGCTGAGCTGGTGCGTACTGATCGTCTGGTCGTGGTTCAGGATTTCGCTGTTGAAACTCCGAAAACCAAAGATCTGCTGGGCAAGCTGAACAACATGAGCCTGACCGACGTTTTGATCGTGTCGGACGCTGTTGATCAGAACCTGTACCTGGCTGCTCGTAACCTGCCGCACGTAGATGTACGTGACGTTCAAGGTTCCGATCCAGTTAGTCTGATCGCATACGACAAGGTGTTGATCACCGTGTCGGCCGTGAAGAAATTCGAGGAGCTGCTGGGATGAACCAGGAACGCGTATTTAAAGTTCTGCTTGGCCCGCACGTTTCCGAGAAGGCTACGGTTCTGGCAGACAAGAAAGGCCAGTTCGTTTTCAAGGTTGCTACTGACGCAACCAAGCTGGAAATCAAGAAGGCCGTCGAAAGCCTGTTCAGCGTGAAAGTAGAGCGCGTCACTACCCTGAATGTTCTGGGTAAGAGCAAGCGCACTGCTCGCGGTCTGGGCAAGCGTAATGACTGGAAGAAGGCAGTTATCTCCCTTCAGCCAGGCCAAGATCTCGATTTCAGCAGCAGTGCTGAGTAAGGAAGGGGTGCATCATGGCAATCGTTAAATGCAAACCGACTTCCCCTGGCCGCCGTTTTGTGGTCAAGGTGGTCAACCAGGAGCTGCATAAAGGCGCTCCTCACGCACCGCTGCTCGAGAAAAAATCGAAGACTGGTGGTCGTAACAACAATGGCCGTATTACCACGCGTCACATCGGTGGTGGTCATAAGCAGCATTATCGTATGGTCGATTTCCGTCGCAACGACAAAGATGGCATCGTCGCCACTGTCGAGCGTATCGAATACGATCCAAACCGTACTGCTCACATCGCACTGCTCTGCTACGCAGACGGCGAGCGCCGCTACATCATCGCCCCTAAAGGCGTGAGTGCTGGCGACCAGCTGATCGCAGGCGCTCTGGCTCCAATCAAGCCAGGCAACGCTCTGCAACTGCGCAACATCCCAGTCGGTTCTACCGTACACGGCATCGAACTGAAGCCAGGTAAAGGCGCACAGATCGCTCGTTCCGCTGGTGCTTCGGCTCAGCTGATCGCTCGTGAAGGCGTTTACGTTACCCTGCGTCTGCGTTCCGGTGAAATGCGTAAAGTCCTGGCTGAATGCCGTGCGACCCTGGGCGAAGTCTCGAACTCCGAGCACAGCCTGCGTTCGTTGGGTAAAGCTGGTGCCAAGCGCTGGCGTGGCGTTCGCCCAACCGTTCGTGGTGTTGCCATGAACCCGGTTGACCACCCACATGGTGGTGGTGAAGGTCGTACCTCTGGTGGTCGTCATCCGGTATCGCCATGGGGCTTCCCGACTAAGGGCGCGAAGACTCGTGGTAATAAGCGTACCGACAAAATGATCGTCCGTCGTCGCAAGTAAATAGAGGGATACGACAGTGCCACGTTCTCTGAAAAAAGGTCCTTTTATTGATCTTCACCTACTGAAGAAGATCGAAGTGGCGGCGGAAAAGAACGATCGCAAACCAATTAAGACTTGGTCGCGTCGTTCGATGATCCTGCCACAAATGGTCGGTCTGACCATCGCAGTACACAACGGTCGTCAGCACGTCCCAGTTCTCGTTAACGAAGACATGGTCGGCCACAAACTGGGCGAGTTCGCCGGTACCCGCAACTATCGCGGGCACGTGGCTGACAAGAAAGCCAAGCGTTAAGGGGTTAGGAAATGGAAGTAGCCGCTAAGTTGTCGGGCGCTCGAATCTCCGCCCAGAAAGCCCGCTTGGTCGCCGACCAGATCCGCGGGAAGAAGGTGGGCGAAGCGCTCAACTTGTTGGCTTTCAGCAGTAAGAAAGCCGCCGAGATCATGAAGAAAGTGCTGGAGTCGGCCGTAGCCAACGCCGAGCATAACGAAGGCGCAGACGTTGATGACCTGAAGGTCAGCACCGTTTTCGTCAACGAAGGGCGTTCGCTGAAGCGCATCATGCCACGTGCCAAAGGCCGTGCTGATCGCATCGTCAAGCGGTCTTGCCATATCACTGTCAAGGTTGCTGACAAGTAACGGAGTCGAAGAGATGGGTCAGAAAGTACATCCCATTGGCATTCGCCTGGGAATCGTCAAGGAGCACACCTCCGTCTGGTACGCAGACGGACGGACTTATGCGGACTACTTGTTCGCAGATCTGAAAGTGCGTGAGTATCTCCAAGACAAACTAAAAAGCGCGTCCGTAAGCCGTATCGATATCCATCGTCCGGCCCAAACTGCACGTATCACCATCCACACCGCTCGTCCAGGTATCGTTATCGGGAAGAAAGGTGAAGATGTTGAGAAACTGCGTCAGGACCTGACCAAGCAAATGGGTGTGCCTGTGCACATCAATATCGAAGAGATCCGCAAGCCGGAGCTCGACGGTATGCTGGTTGCGCAGAGCGTAGCTCAGCAGCTGGAGCGTCGTGTAATGTTCCGTCGCGCTATGAAGCGCGCAGTACAGAACGCCATGCGCATTGGTGCCAAGGGCATCAAAATCCAAGTGAGCGGTCGTCTCGGCGGTGCTGAAATCGCACGTACTGAATGGTATCGCGAAGGTCGTGTGCCATTGCACACCCTGCGTGCCGACATCGACTATGCCAACTACGAAGCTCACACCACTTACGGTGTGATCGGTGTAAAGGTTTGGATCTTCAAAGGCGAAGTAATTGGTGGTCGCCAAGAAGAGCTGAAACCACAAGCACCAGCGCCTCGTAAAAAAGCTGCTAAGTAAGGGGTACGCCAAATGTTGCAACCTAAGCGTACGAAGTTCCGCAAGCAGATGACAGGCCACAACCGTGGTCTGGCTCAGCGCGGTAGCAAAGTCAGCTTCGGCGAGTTCGCGCTGAAGTCTGTAGCTCGTGGTCGTCTCACCGCTCGTCAGATCGAGTCAGCGCGTCGTGCTCTGACCCGTCACGTTAAACGTGGCGGCAAGATCTGGATCCGTGTATTCCCGGACAAGCCTATTTCCAAAAAGCCCCTCGAAGTTCGTATGGGTAAAGGTAAGGGTAGTGTGGAGTACTGGGTTGCCCAGATTCAGCCAGGCAAAGTCCTGTATGAAATCGAGGGTGTTTCTGAAGAGCTGGCGCGTGAGGCTTTTGCCCTGGCTGCTGCAAAGCTGCCGCTCGCCACCGCCTTTGTTAAACGGACGGTGATGTGATGAAAGCGAATGAACTTCGTGAAAAATCCGCACAGCAGCTGAACGAGCAACTGCTCGGCTTGCTGCGCGACCAGTTCAATCTGCGTATGCAGAAAGCAACTGGCCAGTTGGGGCAGTCTCATCTGCTCTCGCAAGTTAAACGTGACATCGCTCGCGTGAAGACTGTGCTCAACCAGCAGGCAGGTAAGTGATCATGGCTGAAGCCGAAAAAACTGTCCGTACGCTGACTGGCCGTGTTGTCAGCGACAAGATGGACAAAACCATCACCGTACTGATCGAGCGTCGCGTAAAGCACCCGATCTACGGTAAATACGTTAAGCGTTCGACTAAGCTGCACGCGCACGACGAAACCAACCAGTGCCACATCGGCGACAAAGTCACTATTCGTGAAACTCGTCCTATGGCCAAGACCAAGTCTTGGGCGCTGGTTGATGTTCTCGAACGCGCTGTGGAAGTCTAAGGACTAGGGGTCGGAGAAATTATATGATTCAGACTCAATCCATGCTCGATGTGGCCGATAACAGCGGCGCTCGCCGTGTTATGTGCATCAAGGTGCTGGGTGGCTCCCATCGTCGTTACGCTGGTATCGGTGACATCATCAAAGTTACCGTGAAGGAAGCAATTCCTCGCGGTAAAGTGAAAAAAGGCCAAGTGATGACTGCTGTTGTAGTCCGCACTCGTCACGGCGTACGTCGTGCTGATGGCTCCATTATCCGCTTTGATGGCAACGCTGCTGTTCTTCTGAACAACAAGCAAGAGCCGATCGGCACCCGTATCTTTGGGCCAGTGACCCGTGAACTTCGTACTGAGAAGTTCATGAAGATCGTCTCGCTCGCCCCAGAAGTGCTGTAAGGAGATCCGACATGCAAAAGATTCGTCGTGACGACGAGATCATCGTGATCGCCGGCAAAGACAAAGGTAAGCGCGGTAAGGTGCTCAAGGTTCTTGCTAATAACCGTCTGGTTATCAGCGGTCTGAACCTGGTAAAGCGTCATACCAAGCCTAACCCGATGTCGGGCGTGCAAGGCGGTATCGTCGAAAAAGAAGCTCCACTGGACGCTTCTAACGTCGCCATTTTCAACGGCGAAACCAACAAGGCTGACCGCGTTGGTTTCAAAGTAGAAGACGGCAAGAAAATTCGTGTCTTCAAGTCGACCCAAAAAGCGGTTGATGCTTGAACACTGCTAGGTAGAAGACCATGGCACGACTAAAAGAGATTTACTGGAAGGAAATCGCACCGAAGCTTAAGGAAGAACTTAAGCTTTCGAACGTGATGGAAGTTCCACGCGTTACAAAAATCACCCTGAACATGGGTCTGGGCGAAGCTGTTGGTGACAAAAAAGTCATCGAGCATGCTGTTGCTGACCTGGAAAAGATCACCGGCCAAAAAGTCGTTGTGACCTACGCTCGTAAATCCATCGCTGGCTTTAAAGTCCGTGAAGGATGGCCGATCGGCGTCAAGGTGACTCTGCGCCGTGAGCGTATGTACGAGTTCCTGGATCGTCTGTTGTCGATCTCCCTGCCTCGGGTTCGCGACTTCCGCGGCCTGAATGCCAAGTCCTTCGATGGTCGTGGCAACTACAGCATGGGCGTGAAAGAGCAGATCATTTTCCCGGAAATCGACTACGACAAGATCGATGCTCTCCGCGGTCTGGACATTACCCTGACCACCACTGCCAAGAACGATGATGAAGGCCGCGCTCTGCTGCGTGCTTTCAAATTCCCGTTCCGCAACTGATTGGAGTAGGAAAATGGCCAAGAAGAGCATGAAAAACCGTGAGCTGAAGCGTCAGCTCACCGTTGCCAAGTACGCCACCAAGCGTGCAGCGCTGAAAGCTATCATCGTTGATCTGAACGCAAGTCCAGAAGCGCGTTGGGAAGCTACCGTAGCTCTGCAGAAGCAACCACGTGACGCAAGCGCTTCGCGCATGCGTAACCGTTGCCGCCTGACTGGTCGTCCGCACGGCGTTTACCGCAAGTTCGGCCTTGGCCGTAACAAGCTGCGTGAAGCTGCAATGCGTGGTGACGTACCAGGTCTGGTTAAAGCCAGCTGGTAATTGCTGTCAAAGTCTCGATGTTCGGGTTCGCAAGAACCTGACCATCGGTGGCCTTGAATCTGAATCAAGCCCCTTTTGGGGCTTGATTCATTTCTGGGGTGTGTCTAGAATGACCGGCTCGCCTGAGCCCGTGTTTTTCATGCCCGGAAGTTCTCGGCGACAAGTAGTAGCCGCAAGGCTAATTTTTCTGTATTAGGAGCGTCTAGCCCATGAGTATGCAGGACCCGTTAGCGGACATGCTAACTCGAATCCGTAATGCCCAGATGGCTGAAAAGTCTGTCGTAAGCATGCCGTCTTCCACGCTGAAGGTGGCTGTAGCAAAAGTCCTGAAGGACGAAGGTTACATCGCGGATTTTCAGATCACCACCGACGCTAAGCCGTCGTTGTCCATCGAGCTGAAGTACTTCGAAGGCCGTCCGGTTATCGAAGAAGTGAAGCGCGTTAGTCGTCCAGGCCTGCGTCAGTACAAGTCCGTTGAAGATCTGCCGAAAGTTCGTGGCGGTCTTGGCGTGTCTATCGTCTCCACCAACAAAGGTGTGATGACGGATCGTGCTGCGCGCGCTGCCGGTGTCGGCGGCGAAGTTCTTTGCACTGTGTTCTAAGGGGGGATAAGCATGTCTCGCGTCGCTAAGAACCCCGTTAAGCTGCCAGCCGGTGTCGAAGTAAAATTCGCAGGCCAACAGCTTTCGGTGAAGGGTGCCAAGGGTACTCTTGAACTGAACATCCATTCGTCCGTTGAGATCGTTGAAGAAGCTGGTGAGCTGCGTTTCGCTGCTCGCAATGGCGATCAACAAACTCGCGCAATGGCCGGTACCACGCGTGCGTTGGTAAACAACATGGTCCAAGGCGTAAGCCAAGGCTTCGAGCGCAAGCTCCAGCTGGTCGGTGTTGGTTACAAGGCGCAAGCAAAAGGCACGGTTTTGAACCTGGCCCTTGGCTTCTCGCACCCAGTGGATTACGAACTGCCGGAAGGCATCACCGCTGAGACTCCTAGCCAGACCGATATCCTGATCAAGGGCATCGACAAGCAGCTGGTAGGTCAAGTGGCCGCTGAGATCCGCGACTTCCGTCCACCAGAGCCGTACAAAGGCAAAGGTGTGCGCTACGCGGACGAAGTCGTCCGTCGTAAAGAAGCCAAGAAGAAGTAGGGCATAGCAAATGACCGACAAAAAAGTTACTCGACTGCGTCGCGCTCGCAAAGCACGCCTGAAAATGCACGAACTCGAAGTCGTGCGTCTCTGCGTGTTCCGCTCGTCGCAGCACATCTACGCCCAGGTCATCTCGGCCGACGGCAACAAAGTCCTGGCAAGTGCCTCGACTTTGGATAAAGAACTGCGTGATGGCGCCACTGGCAACATCGACGCGGCCACAAAGGTTGGCCAGCTGGTCGCTACGCGTGCTAAGGCCGCTGGCGTCTCGCAAGTGGCTTTCGACCGCTCTGGCTTCAAGTACCACGGCCGCGTTAAAGCGCTGGCTGATGCTGCTCGTGAAGCTGGGCTGGAGTTCTAAGTTATGTCAAATAACGACCAAAAGCGCGACGAAGGCTACATTGAGAAGCTGGTTCAAGTTAACCGCGTAGCCAAAACCGTTAAAGGCGGCCGTATCTTCACTTTCACTGCGTTGACCGTGGTGGGTGATGGTAAAGGGCGTGTTGGCTTCGGCCGTGGCAAGTCGCGTGAAGTGCCTGCTGCGATCCAGAAGGCAATGGAAGCTGCTCGCCGCAACATGATCCAAGTTGATCTGAACGGCACCACTCTGCAGTACGCAATGAAGTCCGCTCACGGCGCTTCGAAGGTGTACATGCAGCCTGCTTCTGAAGGTACTGGTATCATCGCTGGCGGCGCTATGCGTGCTGTCCTCGAAGTTGCTGGCGTTCAGAACGTTCTGGCCAAGTGCTACGGCTCGACTAACCCGGTAAACGTGGTTCACGCCACTTTCAAAGGTTTGAAAGCTATGCAGTCTCCTGAATCCATTGCCGCCAAGCGTGGCAAAAGCGTCAAGGAGATCTTCTGATCATGGCTACCGTTAAAGTAACGCTGATCAAAAGCATGACCGGCCGCATCCCTAACCACAAACTGTGCGTTAAGGGTCTGGGTCTGCGTCGCATCGGTCACACTGTAGAAGTCCAGGATACTCCCGAGAATCGCGGGATGATCAACAAGGCTTACTACATGCTGCGTGTCGAGGGTTAATCGATGAAACTCAATGATCTGAGTCCAGCGCCGGGTTCCCGTCGCGAAAAGCATCGTCCGGGCCGTGGTATCGGTAGCGGTTTGGGTAAGACTGGTGGCCGTGGTCACAAAGGTCAGACCTCCCGTTCCGGTGGCACCATTGCTCCAGGCTTTGAAGGCGGTCAACAGCCGCTGCATCGTCGCCTGCCGAAGTTCGGTTTCGTTTCCCTGAAAGCCATGGACCGCGCAGAAGTGCGTCTGTCCGAGCTGGCTAAAGTGGAAGGCGACATCGTCACCGTGCAGTCCCTGAAAGATGCCAACGTGATCAACGTCAACGTACAGCGTGTGAAAATCATGCTGTCCGGTGAAGTGACTCGCGCTGTCACTATCGGCAAGGGAATCGGCGCCACCAAAGGTGCGCGTGCGGCTATCGAAGCAGCTGGCGGCAAGTTCGAGGAATAAATGGCTAAGCAAGGTGCTCTCTCTGCGCTCGGCAAAGGCGGTATGTCTGAACTCTGGGCTCGTCTGCGTTTTCTGTTCCTGGCGATTATCGTCTACCGAATAGGCGCACACATCCCGGTTCCAGGTATCAACCCGGACCGACTCGCAGACCTGTTTCGACAGAATGAGGGGACCATTCTTAGCTTGTTCAACATGTTCTCCGGCGGCGCGCTGGAACGGATGAGCATCTTTGCATTGGGGATCATGCCGTACATTTCGGCATCGATCATCATGCAACTGATGACCGCCGTCAGTCCGCAGCTGGAGCAGTTGAAGAAGGAAGGTGAAGCTGGCCGTCGCAAGATCAGCCAGTACACCCGCTACGGCACCGTCGTCCTCGCTCTCGTTCAGGCTATTGGCATGTCCATTGGTCTGGCGGGGCAGGGCGTTGCGTTCACTGGTGACTTTGGCTTCCATTTCGTCGCGGTATCCACTTTTGTGGCTGGTGCGATGTTCATGATGTGGCTGGGTGAGCAGATTACTGAGCGTGGTGTAGGTAACGGTATCTCGATGTTGATTTTTTCGGGTATCGTCGCCGGTCTTCCGAGAGCAATCGGGCAGTCTTTCGAGTCTGCGCGTCAGGGTGATATCAACATCTTCGCCTTGGTTGCCATCGGTTTGCTGGCAGTAGCGATTATCGGTTTCGTGGTGTTCATTGAGCGTGGTCAGCGTCGTATCGCTGTTCACTACGCCAAGCGTCAGCAGGGCCGCAAGGTTTTTGCTGCGCAGACTAGCCACCTGCCGTTGAAGGTGAACATGGCCGGTGTTATTCCGGCTATTTTCGCGAGCAGCATTTTGCTGTTCCCGGCTTCGTTGGGTGCCTGGTTCGGTCAGTCTGAAGGTATGGGCTGGTTGCAGGACATCTCGCAGTCGATCGCTCCTGGTCAGCCGTTGAATATTCTGCTGTTTAGTGCAGGGATTATTTTCTTCTGCTTCTTCTATACGGCGTTGATGTTCAATCCGAAAGACGTAGCGGAAAACCTGAAGAAGTCCGGTGCCTTTATTCCGGGCATCCGTCCAGGTGAGCAGTCGGCGCGCTACATTGATGGCGTTCTGACCCGCTTGACCATGTTCGGTGCTCTTTACATGACGGCCGTGTGTCTGTTGCCCCAGTTCCTGGTGGTTGCAGCAAACGTTCCGTTCTACCTTGGCGGGACCTCGTTGCTGATCGTGGTCGTGGTTGTGATGGACTTCATGTCCCAAGTACAATCGCACCTCGTTTCGCACCAGTACGAATCCCTGATGAAGAAAGCCAACCTGAAGGGTTACGGCAGCGGCATGTTGCGCTGAGTACCCATAAGGTTCGAGGAGTTGGTGATGAAAGTTCGTGCATCGGTGAAAAAGCTGTGCCGTAACTGCAAGATTATTCGCCGCGAAGGTGTTGTTCGAGTAATTTGCAGCGCGGAACCGCGTCACAAACAGCGCCAAGGCTGAGTGTGATTGTGCTTCAAGCCCGGTAGCTAGTGCGCTACCGGGTTGATTATTTGTTATTACAGCGATATTATCTCGCGCCCTATTTCTTGGCTTCCGGGGCGTAGGTAGCTGTCAATTGGAGTCCCACTGAATGGCCCGTATTGCAGGCGTTAACATTCCAGATAACAAGCATACTGTTATCTCGCTGACCTACATCTATGGTGTTGGTCGCACTACTGCGCAGAAGATCTGTGCAGTGACTGGGGTAAACCCAGCAGCAAAGATCAAAGATCTGAGCGACGAGCAAATTGAACAGCTGCGTGGCGAAGTGGCGAAGTTCACCACTGAAGGTGACCTGCGTCGCGAAATCAACATGAAAATCAAGCGCTTGATGGACCTCGGTTGCTATCGCGGTCTGCGTCATCGTCGTGGTCTGCCAGTACGCGGTCAGCGTACCAAGACCAACGCGCGTACCCGTAAAGGTCCGCGTAAGCCGATCCGCAAGTAATCGCCCCAGCGAATCGACAGGAATTTAATCATGGCAAAACCTGCTGCTCGTCCTCGTAAAAAAGTTAAAAAGACAGTGGTTGATGGCATCGCCCACATCCATGCATCTTTTAACAACACCATCGTGACCATTACCGACCGTCAAGGTAACGCTCTTTCCTGGGCTACCTCCGGTGGTTCGGGTTTCCGCGGTTCCCGCAAGTCCACGCCGTTTGCTGCTCAAGTAGCTGCTGAACGTGCTGGTCAAGCTGCGCTGGAATACGGCCTGAAAAACCTCGACGTTAACGTCAAGGGCCCAGGTCCAGGTCGTGAATCCGCAGTCCGCGCTTTGAACGGCTGTGGCTACAAGATCGCCAGCATCACCGACGTGACGCCAATCCCGCACAACGGGTGCCGTCCGCCGAAGAAGCGCCGCGTGTAATCCAGGAGATTGTAAAGAATGGCTCGTTACATTGGTCCAAAATGCAAACTCGCTCGTCGCGAAGGCACCGATCTCTTCCTGAAGAGCGGCGTGCGCGCGATCGAATCGAAGTGCAACATTGAAGCAGCACCTGGTATCCACGGCCAACGCCGCGGTCGCCAGTCCGATTACGGCACCCAACTGCGTGAAAAGCAGAAGGTCCGTCGTATCTACGGCGTTCTCGAGCGTCAGTTCAGCGGCTACTACAAAGAAGCTGCTGGCAAGAAAGGTGCAACCGGTGAAAACCTGCTGCAACTGCTCGAATGCCGTCTGGACAACGTTGTATACCGTATGGGCTTTGGTTCGACTCGTGCCGAATCCCGTCAGCTGGTATCGCACAAGTCGATCAGCGTTAACGGTCAGACCGTAAACGTTCCGTCGTATCAGGTTCGTGCTGGTGACGTGGTTGCAGTTCGCGAGAAAGCAAAAAACCAACTTCGCATTGTCCAAGCTCTCGATCTGTGTGCCCAACGTGGCCGCGTAGAATGGGTAGAAGTAGACACTGAGAAGAAGTCGGGCGTTTTCAAGAACGTTCCTGCTCGCAGTGATCTGTCCGCCGACATCAACGAAAGCCTGATTGTCGAGCTCTACTCCAAGTAAGGGCTAGAAAATAGGTGCATCCATGCAGATTTCGGTAAATGAGTTCCTGACACCCCGCCACATTGATGTGCAGGTTGTCAGTCCAACCCGCGCCAAGATCACTCTCGAGCCTCTCGAGCGTGGTTTTGGCCACACCCTGGGCAACGCGCTGCGACGCATCCTGTTGTCCTCAATGCCCGGCTGCGCAGTAGTCGAGGCCGAGATTGACGGTGTGCTCCACGAGTACAGCGCCATCGAAGGTGTACAGGAAGACGTAATTGAAATCCTGTTGAACCTTAAAGGTCTGGCCATCAAGCTGCACGGTCGTGACGAAGTTACGCTGACCTTGTCGAAGAAGGGTTCGGGGGTGGTTACCGCTGCCGATATTCAGCTGGATCATGATGTCGAGATCGTTAATCCCGATCACGTAATCGCTAACCTGGCGTCTAACGGCGCCCTGAACATGAAGCTCACCGTAGCTCGTGGTCGTGGTTATGAACCAGCCGACTCGCGTCAGAGCGATGAAGACGAAAGCCGCAGCATCGGTCGCTTGCAGCTTGACTCTTCGTTCAGCCCGGTTCGCCGTATCGCATACGTGGTGGAAAACGCCCGTGTCGAGCAGCGTACCAACCTGGACAAGCTGGTTATTGATCTGGAAACCAACGGTACCCTGGATCCTGAAGAGGCTATCCGCCGCGCTGCAACCATCCTGCAACAGCAGTTGGCTGCGTTCGTCGACCTCAAAGGTGACAGTGAGCCAGTGGTTGTCGAGCAGGAAGACGAGATCGATCCGATCCTGCTTCGCCCGGTTGACGATCTGGAACTGACTGTACGTTCGGCTAACTGCCTTAAGGCGGAAAACATCTACTACATCGGTGACCTGATTCAGCGTACCGAAGTAGAGCTGTTGAAGACTCCGAACCTGGGCAAGAAATCCTTGACTGAAATCAAGGACGTTCTGGCCTCCCGCGGTCTGTCCCTCGGCATGCGCCTCGACAACTGGCCGCCTGCAAGTCTTAAGAAGGACGACAAGGCGACTGCCTGATCGTCGTAATCACCGAACGTAGTGTTTGGTAAGGAATGAACCATGCGTCATCGTAAAAGTGGTCGTCACCTGAGCCGCACCAGCTCGCACCGCAAGGCCATGTTCCAAAACATGGCGGTGTCGCTGTTCGAGCACGAGCTGATCAAAACTACTCTGCCAAAAGCCAAAGAACTGCGTCGCGTTGCTGAGCCGCTGATCACTCTGGCCAAGACAGATAGCCTGGCTAACCGCCGTCTGGCTTTCGATCGTACTCGTTCGAAAGCTATCGTTGGTAAGCTCTTCAACGACCTGGGCAAGCGTTACGCTACCCGTGAGGGTGGCTACCTGCGCATCCTCAAGTGCGGTTTCCGCGCTGGCGACAACGCGCCTATGGCGTACGTCGAGTTGGTTGATCGTGCTACTGCCGGCGAAGCTGTATCCGCCGAGTAAGACGTCAGTCTGAAACAAAAAACCGGGCCTAGTGCCCGGTTTTTTGTGTCCGCAAGAAAATGCGCTGTTCATACAAGCTTCTGACATGTCTCTGTTGTCACTATGTGCCGGGAAACATAATTAGTAATTATCTATCGAAGCTTGCGAGTTAATGAATTTGTAGGTGTCACATGGATGATCGATACTTCCCAGCAAGCCGATTAGCCGGCAGTTTCAAGACTGACAGAGGAAGAAGACCGTATGAGCCAGATCAAAACGCTTACGACCGCCAGTGGCGCACCTGTCGCTGACAACCAGAATTCTCGCTCCGCTGGCCCACGTGGCCCGCTGCTGCTCGACGACTTTCACCTGATCGAGAAGCTCGCCCACTTCAACCGTGAAAACATTCCTGAACGTCGCGTTCATGCCAAAGGCTCGGGAGCTTACGGCACATTCACCGTTACCCGCGATATCACGGATTACACCAGCGCCAAGCTGTTTGAAGCTGTTGGCAAGCAAACCCCGACGTTCCTGCGTTTCTCGACGGTAGGCGGCGAACGGGGTTCTGCCGACACCGAGCGCGATCCACGGGGTTTCGCGTTGAAGTTCTACACCGAAGAAGGTAACTGGGACATCGTGGGTAACAACACGCCAGTGTTCTTCATTCGTGATCCCCTGAAATTCCCAGACTTCATTCACACCCAGAAACGCCTTCCGCAAAGCAACCTGAAAAGCGCGCAGATGATGTGGGACTTCTGGTCGCATTCGCCTGAAGCCCTGCACCAGGTCACCATTCTGTTCTCTGATCGCGGTATTCCTGACGGCTACCGTCACATGCACGGCTTCGGCAGCCACACTTACAGCCTGATTAGCGCCCAAGGCGAGCGTCACTGGGTGAAGTGGCACTATAAGACCAAACAAGGCATCAAGAATCTGGCGCCGGCCGATGCCGCACGGTTGGCGGGCACTGATCCAGACTACGCCCAGCGCGACCTGTTCGAAGCCATCGAGCGCGGTGACTTCCCGAAATGGCGCGTGTGCATTCAGATCATGACTGAGGCCCAGGCTGCGGCACACTATGAGAACCCTTTCGACGTCACCAAAACCTGGTCGCAGAAAGAATTTCCGCTGATCGAAGTGGGTGAACTGGAACTGAATCGCAACCCGCAAAACTACTTTGCTGAAGTCGAGCAAGCGGCGTTCGGCCCGAGCAATATGGTGCCGGGGGTTGGTCTGTCGCCAGATCGGATGCTGCAGGGGCGCGTATTTGCGTACGCTGATGCTCACCGCTACCGCGTGGGTACCAATCACCAGCAACTGCCGGTAAACGCGCCACGCAGCCCGGTTAACACATACCAGCGTGATGGCTCGATGGCATTCGGCAGTAACGGTGGTGCAGCACCTAACTACGAGCCGAACAGCTACACCGAAGCACCGAAACAAGCTCCGCGTTACGCAGAACCAGCGCTGGCCTTGAGCGGTGCTGCCGATCGCTACGATCACCGCGAAGATACCGATTACTACAGCCACGCCGGTGCGCTGTTCCGCCTGATGAGCGACGATCAGAGAGTATTGCTGGTCAGCAATATCGCCGGTGCCATGGCGGGCGTTTCCACTGATATCGTCGATCGCCAGTTGCAGCACTTCTACAAGGCCGATCCGGCGTATGGAGAAGCAATCGCAAAGCTGCTCAACGTACAGCTTAACGAAGTCTAAACGAGAAGCAGAACCGCCCTCATCTGGGCGGTTTTTGCGTTATTTAGGCTGCTTTTCTAAGAATATCTTCGCTTTTATTGCGCGAATCGGGTGACCTTCCGGTCAGCTTGGTTCAAACTACAGACTTTCAAGTAGGGAGATGTAGGGCGATGCAAGGCCACCCAGACGTAATCGATTACCTCAACACGTTGCTGACCGGCGAACTGGCCGCGCGTGATCAATATTTCGTTCATTCGCGGATGTATGAGGACTGGGGGTTCACCAAGCTCTACGAGCGAATCAACCATGAGATGGAAGAGGAAGCCGGTCACGCTGATGCGTTGATGCGCCGAATTCTGATGCTCGAAGGCACGCCGCGTATGCGTCCGGATGATCTGGATGTCGGCACCACTGTGCCGGAGATGCTCGAAGCGGATCTGCGTCTTGAATACAAAGTTCGCGCAGCGCTGTGCAAAGGCATCGAGTTGTGCGAGCAACACAAGGATTACGTCAGCCGTGAGATCCTTCGGATTCAGCTCAACGACACTGAAGAAGATCACACCTACTGGCTGGAAAAGCAGTTGGGCCTGATCAAGTTGATCGGTCTTGAGAACTACCTGCAATCCCACACGTCCTGATTGCAATCGATACAAAAAGCCCCTGTCACTGATGAAGTGACAGGGGCTTTTTCATGCCTGGCGTTTAAGCCCGATCGCGGATCAGCAGCGGCTTGAGGTAATGACCGGTATGAGATTGCTTCATCTCGGCCACATCCTCAGGCGTGCCGGTGGCAATGATCTGCCCACCTTTGGAGCCGCCCTCCGGCCCGAGATCGACCAGCCAGTCAGCCGTCTTGATCACGTCGAGGTTGTGTTCGATGACAACCACAGTGTTGCCGTGGTCGCGCAGGCGATGCAGCACGTCGAGCAATTGCTGGATGTCCGCGAAGTGCAAACCGGTGGTCGGCTCATCGAGGATGTACAGTGTTTTGCCGGTGTCACGCTTGGACAACTCGCGAGACAGTTTCACTCGCTGCGCCTCACCACCCGACAACGTGGTCGCCGACTGCCCGAGCTTGATGTACGACAGGCCGACATCCATCAATGTCTGTAGCTTGCGCGCCAGTGCTGGCACCGCGTCAAAGAACTCCCGGGCCTCTTCGATGGTCATCTCGAGGGTTTCGTGGATGCTCTTGCCCTTGTATTTGATCTCAAGGGTTTCGCGGTTGTAGCGCTTGCTCTTGCACACATCGCATGGCACGTAGATGTCTGGCAGGAAGTGCATTTCCACTTTGATCAGGCCGTCGCCCTGGCACGCTTCGCAGCGGCCACCCTTGACGTTGAACGAGAAACGCCCCGGGCCGTAACCACGGGAGCGTGACTCGGGTACGCCGGCGAACAGCTCGCGGATCGGGGTGAACAGGCCGGTATAGGTAGCAGGGTTGGAGCGCGGTGTACGGCCGATCGGGCTCTGGTCGATATCGACCACTTTGTCGAGATGCTCCAGTGCCCTTGATGCTGTCGTGCGCTGCCGCTTCCAGCGTGGTCGCGCCGTTGAGGGCCGTGGCGCTCAGCGGGAACAAGGTATTGTTGATCAGCGTCGATTTGCCCGAGCCGGACACGCCGGTCACGCACGTCAGCAGACCAATCGGGATGTCCAGATCGACATTGCGCAGGTTGTTGCCGCGCGCCCCTTTGAGCGACAGATTGAGCTTTTTATTGCGTGGCGTGCGTTTGGCCGGCACTTCAATCTTCACGCGGCCCGAGAGGTATTTACCGGTCAGGGAATCCGGGTGCGCCATGACTTCCGCCGGCGTGCCCTCAGCCACGATCTGCCCACCATGCACACCAGCCCCCGGGCCGATATCCACAACGTAATCGGCCAGACGAATCGCGTCTTCGTCGTGTTCGACCACGATCACAGTGTTGCCAATATCACGCAGGTGCTTGAGCGTGCCGAGCAAGCGGTCGTTATCACGCTGGTGCAAACCAATGGACGGTTCGTCAAGGATGTACAGAACACCGACGAGACCGGCACCGATCTGGCTGGCCAGACGAATACGTTGTGCTTCGCCACCGGACAGCGTATCGGCACTGCGGTCCAGCGACAGGTAGTCGAGACCGACGTTGACGAGGAACTGCAGACGCTCGCGAATTTCCTTGAGAATCTTGTCGGCGATTTCGCCGCGACGGCCAGTCATCTTCAGCTCGCCAAAGTACTCGCAAGCGTCTCCGATCGGCAGGTTGGTCACCGCTGGCAGCGTTTTCTCGCCAACCCACACATGCCGCGCTTCGCGACGCAGACGGGTACCACGACAATCCGGGCACGATTGGGTGCTGAGAAACTTGGCCAGCTCTTCGCGCACGCTTGCCGACTCGGTCTCGCGGTAGCGACGCTCCAGGTTCGGCACGATGCCTTCGAACGGGTGCGAACGTTTGACGATATCGCCACGGTCGTTCAGGTATTTGAAGTCGACGTTCTGCGAGCCGCTGCCATGCAGGATGAATTTCTGCTGATCGGCCGGCAGTTCGTTGAACGGTACTTCCAGGCTGAAACCATAGTGTGAAGCGAGTGAGCCGAGCATCTGGAAGTAATAGACGTTACGCCGGTCCCAGCCGCGAATCGCACCTTCGGCCAAGGTCAGATCGCCATTGACCAGCCGTTTGATATCGAAGAACTGCTTCACCCCCAGGCCGTCACAGGTCGGGCAAGCGCCGGCCGGGTTGTTGAAGGAGAACAGCTTCGGTTCCAGTTCGCTGATCGCGTGGCCGCAGATCGGGCAGGCGAAGCGCGCGGAGAAAATCATCTCTTCGCCCGGTTCGTCGTCCATCGGTGCGACAAGTGCAATGCCATCCGCCAGTTTCAACGCGGTCTCGAAAGATTCGGCCAGACGTTGCTGCAGATCGGCGCGAACCTTGAAGCGGTCGACGATCACATCGATCGAGTGCTTTTTCTGTTTATCCAGTTTGGGCAGTTCGTCCAGTTCGCAGATCCGCCCGTTGACCCGGGCGCGAACGAAACCTTGGGCGCGCAGCTCTTCGAAGACCGAAAGGTGTTCACCTTTGCGCTCGCGAATAACCGGTGCCAGCAACATCAGTTTGCTGCCTTCCGGCTGCGCCAGCACCAGGTCGACCATCTGGCTAACGGTCTGCGCTTCCAGCGGAATGTCATGATCCGGACAGCGTGGCGTACCGACGCGTGCATAAAGCAGGCGCAGGTAGTCGTAGATTTCGGTGATGGTGCCGACCGTAGAGCGCGGGTTGTGCGAGGTCGACTTTTGTTCGATGGAGATCGCTGGCGACAGGCCTTCGATGGTGTCAACGTCGGGTTTTTCCATCATCGACAGAAACTGTCGGGCGTAGGCCGACAGCGATTCGACATAGCGGCGCTGACCTTCGGCGTAAAGCGTATCGAAGGCCAGGGACGACTTGCCGGATCCGGACAGGCCGGTGATGACGATCAGCTTGTCCCGTGGCAGGGTCAGGTCGATGTTCTTCAGGTTGTGGGTACGGGCCCCACGTATCAGGATCTTGTCCAAAGTGGCCTCGCTCGGCGGGCGTCGAAAACGTAGGAGTATACGGGCAAATACTGGATGGATGCACACTATCAAGCGAAGGGTTTTTACCTTACATGAAGAGAGTTTCATCTATACGCGTCATAGCGTCGCGATATACCCCGTCTTTCGATGGGACTGGTAGAATCGCCGCCGGTTCACACGAGGTTTTTCCATGCACGATCCCCACAGCGAACGCATGAGTGGTAGCGAGACTCGCGCAGCGAGCGGTCTGGCCCTGGTGTTCGCCTTCCGTATGCTAGGCATGTTCATGGTGTTGCCGGTATTGGCAACCTACGGCATGGACCTGGCAGGAGCGACCCCGGCCCTGATCGGGCTGGCTATTGGCGCTTACGGTCTGACCCAGGCGATTTTCCAGATTCCGTTCGGGATCATTTCCGACCGCATTGGCCGCCGTCCGGTGATTTACCTCGGGCTGATCGTTTTTGCCCTCGGCAGCGTGCTGGCGTCTCAGGCAGACTCGATCTGGGGCGTGATCGCCGGGCGGATCCTGCAGGGCGCCGGGGCGATTTCAGCGGCGGTGATGGCGCTACTCTCCGACCTGACCCGCGAACAGCACCGCACCAAGGCAATGGCGATGATCGGCATGACCATCGGTTTGTCGTTTGCCGTGGCCATGGTCGTCGGGCCTTTGCTGACCCGCGCTTTCGGTCTGTCCGGACTGTTCCTCGCCACCGGTGCCATGGCACTGGTCGGTATTGCCATCATCATGTTCATGGTGCCGCGCTCCACCGGGCCATTGCAGCATCGGGAGTCCGGGGTGGCGCGTCAGGCCTTGATGCCGACGCTCAAGCATCCGGATCTGCTGCGCCTCGATCTGGGCATCTTTGTGTTACATGCCATGTTGATGTCGAGCTTCGTTGCGTTGCCGTTGGCGCTGGTGGAAAAAGCCGGTTTGCCCAAGGAACAGCACTGGTGGGTCTACCTCACCGCGCTGCTGATTTCGTTCTTCGCCATGATCCCGTTCATTATCTACGGCGAGAAGAAACGCAAAATGAAACGAGTTTTGCTCGGCGCCGTCATGACGCTGATGCTGACTGAGCTATTCTTCTGGCAGTTCGGTGACAGCCTGCGGGCTCTGGTGATCGGTACGGTGGTGTTCTTCACCGCGTTCAATCTGCTGGAGGCTTCATTGCCGTCGCTGATCAGCAAGGTTTCACCGGCGGGCGGGAAGGGCACGGCCATGGGCGTGTATTCCACCAGTCAGTTCCTCGGTTCAGCACTCGGCGGGATACTCGGCGGCTGGCTGTTTCAGCATGGCGGTCTGTCGGTTGTGTTCCTCGGATGCGCGGGTCTGGCTGCCATCTGGCTGGCCTTTGCTGTTACCATGCGTGAACCTCCCTACGTGACGAGCCTGCGCTTGCCGTTGTCGCCCGAGGCGATCCGCGAAGCGGGTCTGGTCGAGCGCCTCAAGGCCCTCGTAGGGGTAACCGATGCAGTGATAGTTGCTGATGAAGCGGCTGTTTACATCAAACTGGACAAAGAATTAGTGGATCGCGACACCCTCGAACGCCTGGTGAACAACCCGGCCGGGGCTGCTTGCGAAGCCTAGGAGAACGTTATGGCCCGTGGGGTTAACAAAGTCATATTGGTCGGCACTTGCGGCCAGGATCCCGAAGTTCGCTACCTGCCTAACGGTAACGCCGTGACCAACCTGAGTCTGGCCACCAGCGAACAATGGACCGACAAGCAAACCGGTCAGAAGGTCGAGAAGACCGAGTGGCACCGTGTTTCGATGTTCGGCAAGGTTGCGGAAATCGCCGGCGAATACCTGCGTAAAGGTTCGCAGGTCTACATCGAAGGCAAGCTGCAGACCCGCGAGTGGGAAAAAGACGGTATCAAGCGTTACACCACTGAAATCGTGGTCGACATGCAAGGCACCATGCAACTGCTCGGCGGCCGTCCACAACAGGGCGACCAACAAGGCGGTGGCAACAACTACCAGCAGTCGGCTCCGGCTCCACGCCAGCAGGCTCCGCGTCCGCAGCAGTCGGCTCCACAGCAGCGTTCGGCCCCGGCTCCTCAGCAGGCCGCACCGCAACCTGCTCCGGATTTCGATAGCTTTGATGACGATATTCCGTTTTGATTTTTCCCTGAGCCGACATCTGGTTTAGGTTCAAAGCCCCCGCATTGCGGGGGCTTTGTCGTTTTGGCGAAACATAAAACCAATCTTCGCGTCTCCACGTGAGTCGGTAAAGTTTGCCGAAGGCTCTTGAACGCCATCGCAAGCCATTCCATGATCGGCGCCGGCGGCTGGAGTACCGGCCGATCTTCTCCAGAACAGTTTGCGCGACGATCAGTGCCTGTTCATTCACAAAAACAAGAGAAACCGATGAGCAGCACTAAAAACAAGGAAATTGAGTTTCTGCGAGGGGTGGCCATTCTCATGACCATCTTTGCCCATCTCCCTCAGTTGCTGCCGTTCTTCGGTCTGTACCTGTTGAAGGTGTTCAATGTGTATGCGCCATGGACCGGCGTTGATCTGTTCTTCTGTATCTCCGGTTTCGTCGTCAGCAAGGCCTATCTCGATTACTTCGATAAGAACCGCGAGCAGAACCGCTTTGGCCTTGCGGCAACGTCTTTCTGGATTCGGCGGGCTTACCGTCTGTTGCCGACAGCCTGGCTGTGGGTGTTGATACCGCTGGCGTTCTCGATCTTTTTCAACCAGTCGAATGCGTTCCAGTCCTGGTATGAAAACTTGCGCAGTTTCACCGCGGTGGCGACGTTTTCCGGCAACCTGGCGAATCAGTACGGTGTGTTGCTGGGGCCGAACTCCGTGTACTGGAGCCTGGCGCTGGAGGAGCAGTTCTACTTCATCTTTCCGTTGTTTCTGTTGCTGGTGACGTCGACCCGCTGGCGCGTGCTGATTCTGATTTTGCTGATTGCGGCGCAATTTCCGTTCAATCGCGATACTTTCGCAGCCCCTCCCGCGCCGATGCTTTTCTCGTTCCGCCTGGACGCGATGATGTGGGGGATTCTGCTTTGCCTGTTTACCCGCACCTCGTTATACAAGGATATTGAGCCTGTCGGGCTTGGCGGCAGCAGGTTCAAGCGTTTGGCCGTCACGTTGTTCCTTTTGTACATGATGGGCGCCATCGCCGGTCAGATGATCATGGCGCCGATTGCCGTCGGTCTGATCGCGATCACGGCGTTGATCATTGTCTGGCTCGCCAGTTATCAGAAGGGCTACATCTACTGCCCGGCGCTGCTCAATGGTCTTTTCCAGTGGCTCGGTTCGCGCTCTTACGCGTTATACGTGGTGCACATCTTTGCCTACCATCTGAGCACCGAGATCTGGACGCGCGTTGCCGCCAGCAGAGACATGGAGCTGGGGGCTGCCTTCACGGTTGAGCTGCTGCTGACCTCGCTGGTGATCATGGTCGTATGCAGTGAACTCAATTTCCGCTTTGTCGAAACGCCGTTGCGGCGCCGTGGCGCAGAGATTGCCCGGCGCAGAATGGCCGGCGTTAGCGCGACCGAAACGGCCAGAGAAAAACCATCTGTGGAAAAGCCTGCCCGCTCGGTGGATATTGCCTGACCCGGCACAGCAACGAAAAAAACCGCAGCGCGCAAACGCTGCGGGGTTTTTTAGTGTCGGGCAGACCTCTGCCGCGCAAGTCAGTCGAGGATCAGGTGTGGCAGAAACCGGCTCGAATCCTTGGTGATCAAACTGTTGTCTTCCCGCACCCCAATCCCTGCGGCCTGATCGCCAACTACCCACGAACCGATCAGCGTGTAGCTGTCGCCAAACTTCGGCAACGGCGCAAACTCCTGCAGGATAAATGGCGCATCCGTGTAGGGCCCGTCCTCTTTGACGATCAGACCGTCAGCCGTTTGCAACTCAATGTTCGCCCCTTCGCGGGAAAAGTACGGCTTGCGTACCCAGCCTTTCGGCACTGCATTGGTCGGGTTCGGATCGAGATGCGCCGCCAGAAGATTCGGATGCCCTTTGTGCAGTTCCCACAGTAATGGCAGTGCACCCTTGTTCGACAGAATCGCCTTCCACGCCGGTTCGAAAAACTGCGTATCGCACTCGGCAATCGCCGCGCCGAAGGGCTCGTGGAAGATGAATTCCCAGGCATGCAGTTTGAACAGGTGCGGGATCCAGCGATCTTCCAGGTCGACGAAGCGCCCTTCAGCCGTCAAACCGATGTCTTCGATATCGATGTGCCGCGACTCGATGCCGACTTTCTCGGCGATCAGCCGCAGATAATCCGTTGTGCCCTTGTCCTCGACCGAGTCTTTCATCGAGGCAAAGTAGAACGGCCGCTTCAGTTGTAATTCGGCGAAGGCCTGATGCAGATGGGTGTCGATGCTGTTGAACTGGTCGGCATGACGCGGCAGCGTGCCGCGCTCGATGCATTGTTCCAGCCAGCCCCACTGGAACGCCGCCGCTTCATAAAGACTGGTCGGCGTGTCGTAGTTGAGCTCCAGCAGCTTCGCCGGGCCGTTGCCGCTGTAGGAAAAGTCCATGCGTCCATACAGATGCTGATGACCTTCCCGCCAGGACGTGCGGATCATGTCGTAGTACGCCGCCGGGATGCTCAGGCGATCCAGCAACTCTTCGCTGCTAACCACACGGTCGACCAGATCCATGCACATCTCGTGCAGTTCGGTGGTCGGGTCCTCAAGATCGTTTTCGATTTGCGCAAGCGTGAACTGGTAGTACGCGCTTTCGTCCCAGTACGGCTCATCGTCGATGGTGTGAAACATGAAACCGAGGCTCTCGGCGGTCTGTTTCCAGTCGGGGCGCTCGGCGCAGAGGATCTTCTTCATCGTCAGCTGCTCGAACGACCAGAACCAGAACTGCCGCCCCAACCACCCCAGCCGCTACGGGCACTGGACTGGCTGCCGAAGCCGCCGCGTGAGGTCGAAGAAGCCACGTTGACCGGTTTGCTTTTGCTGCTCTCGTAATCCGTTTGGCTGCGCGTCGTGGTTTCGGCTCTGCGGTACTGCGTCGAGGTGTTGTACGGCTGGCGCGTTTCGCGATCGCGGTAAACCGTGCGTTCGGCGTTGTTGCTCATCGCGTTGCCGATCAGCCAGCCGGTCAGCCAACCGTTGCCACCGCCACTGGAGGTGTGCGAAGTGTTTTGCACACTCTGCACAGCCGCCGCATCACCCGCAGGCATTTGCGCGCCGGCGATGGCGTCGAGATTCTGCGCCGGCTCACCGTCTTTCGGCACTTTGAAGCCGCCGAGTCTCGGCACGAAGCGGCCGTCAGAATTCTTCTGGCACCAGTCAGCGGCAAAGTCCGCGTCGCACTTGGCCTTGTTGTCGTACGCCGGGGCAATGCGCCGATGTTCGGTCAGGGCGGCGACGTAAGCGTTGGAGCAGACATCGGCGGCCACTTCGGCGTCGACGCACTGTTCCACATTCTGGAAACTTCGTGGTTGATCTGCGGCTGTCGCCTGGCCGGAAATGGCCATCGCCACCGAGGCGGCGAGGGACAACTGAACGTATTTGCTGCGTTTCATCTAAGGCTTCCTGCCGATCAGTTGGACGGTGTCATGCACGCGGCGTTGAGCATGCCGACGCTGATCGCGACCGCAGCGACATAGATACCCGAAGCCACTTCGCCGTTGGCGATGCGCTGGGATGTGCCTTTGAGCACCAGGCCCGTGGCGAGGAATGCCAGCAGTTGCACCACCGCGGCAATCACCGCCCAGAGCACGAAGTCGAGGACGTTGACCGAAAACGCAATCACGTTACTGGCCGGAATCGCGAAGCCGATGATCGCGCCGGACAGGGCGATGGCGGCGGCAACGTTGCCGGAGCGGATCAGCTCGAACTCTTTGTGCGGCGTGATGCGGGTATAGACAAATTGAAACAGCATGAACAGCAGCACGGCGCCGATGAGGTAGACGACGAAACCGACCAGCGCGGTTTTGTTCAGGGAAACGGCCAGCACTTCCAGCATGAAAAACTTCCTTTTTAAATGGTGCTCAGATCTGTCGTGTACAGCGAAATGCCGAGCGAGGTGCTCAGGCTGACGGTGCCTTCTTCGTCCTGTTCGACGGAGAACAGCAGCAGTTCGCGGCGATCGGTCAGGCCGGTCTCGCGCGCATAAAGCATGGAGTGGTGTTCGATGGTGTAGCTCTCGTCCGGATTGACCACTTGTTCGGTCATCGGTACGAGTTCGGTCTGGCCTTGTTCGGTGCCCCACTCGCGGGTGTATTCGACACCGTCGTGGCTGTAGGCGGGCAGACCTATCGAGCTGTTGGGGCCGGCCAGGCGTTGCAGTTCGGCGTCACTGTTGACGGTCACGTAACTGAGGTAGTTGAACAGGGTGACCGATTCGATCTGGTCGTCACCGGTGACGTGGATCTGCAGCCAGAAATCCTCGTCGTTCATGTAATAGCGGTGCAGTTTGTTGGACTGGCCGAGGTCGACCCAGCCATGGCTCCAGATCGCCTGATCGAAGGGCACCCGCACCGTGGTCGAGCCATCGAGCAGCAGCGCCAGGGTTGTATCGAACCTGACGGCCTTGCCTTGCGCCATGCCGAGTGGGCCACTGGCAACGGTCGGTGTTGGCGCAGCGGTCTGCCAGTTGCTGGTGCCCAGCAAGTCTTTAAACCATCCCATGGGTACGTTCCTTGAAGCGGGTGGAGGTGTTCGTCGGCGAAAAAAGCGTGGCTAGTGTACCGGGCTGAGCGATCAACGACACGCCACAAACCATGTGGGAGCGAGCCTGCTCGCGAAAGCGTCATGTCAGCTGACTCATATGCCGACTGATACTCCGTCTTCGCGAGCAGGCTCGCTCCCACAGGTTTCGTGCAAATGCTTACTGCGAGGACTTCTGCTTCAGACGCTCAAGAATCGCATTGGCGCTGCCTTCGTTCGGCGTGATGCCGGCGTCGCGCAGTTTGCGTTCCAGATCGTTGCCGGTCGAGGCGTCAGCCAGCTCATCGGCCGCGCTGAGTTCAGCCGCACGTTGCTGCTGCTTGGCCTGCAGACGGTTCAACGTACCGACGGCAGTTTCCAGTTTGCCATTGGCGCCGCCGCTGGCGATGGAAGCGCTGACCTGAGCTTTCTGCACGCTTTCACGGGCCTTGGCCATGTCCACTTGCTGGCGCAGGCTCTTGATCCGCGACTCGGCTTTGCTGATGTCTTTGCGCATGTTTTCGGCGTAAGTACCGAATTCGTCGCTCTGCTTTTTCTCAACATCCAGCTCGTTGGTCAGGGTCGAAATCGCTTCGGCCACTTCCAGTGCCAGGTCTTCACGGCCGGCGTTCAGCGCCGAGACGGCTTTGGCCTCCAGATCCTTGATCTTGGCGTCGTACTCGCTTACGCGGTCGGCGGCCAGTTTGTGTTTGGCCATGATGGTGACCAGTTCGCGACGGGCGTTCGACAGCGCGCTGTCGGCATCGCGGATTTCCTGATCGAGGATGCGCAGGGCCTGTTGGTCCGCGATCGCTTCGCCGACTTCATTGGCGCCGCCGCGCAGTGCGGTGAACAACTTGCTCCAGATGGACTGAGTCATTGGATATTCCCTGTTGATTACTTGAAGAAGTGTTCGAAGGCTTCGCTCGCGCGCTGCACGTTGTCGACCAGGGTTTTCACCTCGGTAACAACGTTGGTCAGGCTCGAGTCGGCGCTGAGGGCGCCAAACATGTTGTAAACGGTCTGCCCGTTCGGCATCGACTCGATACCGATCGACGACAGCGGGAACATTTCCCGGCTGCGCAACACGGCATCGTTGAAGGCGCGCACGTCGCTGATCGAATCGATGTCCACCAGCACGGTGTCGACGATGATCTGCTGGCCGGCCAGGGCGATGTGAATCGGCAGACCGCCGAATTCGTTCATTTCCAGCTTGATGCTGGGTTCGGAGCTCTGGATCAACGACAGCGTGATTTCTTGCGAAGCCACCTCGTCGAGGGCCTTGAGGGCGTTGAAGAGGCTATCGATGGTCCAGTTGTTGCCTGCGCTCATGTAATTCTCCGACATGAAAGAGCCAGCCAGAATCGGTTGGCGTAGCTGTTGCTCCATTTGCTTGAGCAAGCTTCGGTTTTCGGGAAGCACCCAAGTTTCGTGTTTCACATAACCTGCTGCGGCCAGGCCTGCGCGCATCTGCTTCATATAGAAACTCGAAGGTTTTTTCGCAGACGGTTTTGCGCGATCCCCCTTGGGACTCTCTGATTTCGCGGTGGGGGAACGGCTTTTCATGGCAATGGCTCGGTTATGGACATCTCACGCGTGAGCCACACTACAACCAATTCAAAGTGCCATCAATGGCTCACGCGTGAGATTTTTATGACAGACGAAAAAAGGCCCGCTACGAGGCGGGCCCAGGTTTTTCGCAGAATGACTCAGTGTTTGGCAGCGAGGTATTCGTCAGTAGATACCACGCTGGCGTAGGCGAAACCCAGCGCCGACATGAACGCGGCATGGACGTGTGCCGCCGGCACCGTCAGACCATTGAACGCCAGGTCACGGCTGGCGCAGGCGTCATGAATCACCGTGACGGCGTAACCCAGATCCGCCGCCGCGCGGGTAATGCCGTCAATGCACATGTGGCTCATGCTGCCGACCACCACCAGCTCCTTGATGCCTTGTTCGTCGAGGATCGCTTGCAATTCGGTTTCGCGGAACGAGTTGACGAAGTGCTTGAGTACTACCGGTTCATCGGCGCGATTGAGCACTTTCGGGTGTAGCTTGGCGCCGTCCGAGCCCGGGGTGAAAAACGGCGCGTCCGCTGAGGTGAACTCGTGGCGGATGTGGATGACCGTATTGCCGGCCTCACGGAAGGCGGCGATCAGCCGGGCGGCGTTGTCGGCAGCGGCGTCGGCACCGGCCAGCGGCCACTTGCCTTGGGGGAAGTAGTCGTTCTGGATATCGACTACGATGAGCGCTTGCTTGGCCATGGGGGGTGTCCTTGATGTGTTGGCTGGAAGTGGCTGCAGTATTGGCGCTGATCAGCGATTCGGGGATTGGCCGCACCGACAATAGACAGGGGAAAACTGACAATGGGCGCAGAAAGTGCCGCCATCGCTGAATTGGGTGTGCTGATCTATCCCGGCGCGCAAATGGCGGCGGTGCATGGTCTGACCGATCTGTTTGCGGTGGCCAACCGGATTGCCGCCGAACATCAGGCCGCGCAGTTGCCGGTGCTGCGGGTCAGTCACTGGCAGGTCGAAGGTGAGCAGCCGCCAACGCGCACTTACGCCAGTCATGCGGGTGACGACAGGGCTTTGCTGGCGGTGCTGATTCCGCCATCGATCGGCGGGTTCTCGGCGGCGCAAGCGCCGGCCAGCCTGATGCAATGGTTACGGGATCAACATGCCCACGGTGCGACGCTGGGCGGGGTTTGCGTAGGCTCGCTGATGTTGGCCGAAAGCGGTCTGCTCGACGGCCGCAGCGCCACCACCCATTGGACCTCGGCCAAGGCCTTCGCCGAGCGCTACCCGAAGATCAAGCTCAAGGCTGATACCCCGATTGTCGACGACGGCGACCTGATCACCACGGCCGGATTGATGGCTTGGTCGGAGCTGGGATTACGCCTGGTCGACAGGTTGCTCGGGCCGAGCATTGCCACCGGCACCGCGCGATTTCTGGTGATAGAGCACAGTGACAGCGCCAGTGAGTGCGGCAGTAATTTCGCGCCGATTCTCGGGCATGGCGATGCGGCGATTCTCAAGGTTCAGCATTGGCTGCAAAGCACCGGCGCGACGGATGTTTCGCTGACGGCGATGGCCGAGCGGGCAGGCCTGGAGGAGCGCACGTTTCTGCGCCGGTTCCGTGCGGCAACCGGGTTGAAACCGACCGAGTACTGCCAGCATCTGCGGGTGGGCAAGGCACGGGAAATGCTCGAATTCAGTAATGGCACGATTGATCACATTGCGTGGACGGTGGGTTATCAGGATCCGGGGGCGTTTCGCGCGATATTCAAGAAGATTACCGGGCTGGCGCCGAGTGATTATCGGACGCGGTTTGGTGTGTCCCCAAACCCGAAGCCGACGAATATCTAATGTGTGCGAGCCTGCTCGCGAAAGCGGTGGATCTGCGAAACTGTTGTTCGCTGGCACTACGCCTTCGCGAGCAGGCTCGCTCCGACATTAAACTCCACCGGGCCATAGATCGTGCAATTTGCCGGGGATCGGCGCGCGGTCGTGCAGATTGAAACAGGCGCGGTGCCAGTACGATTCTGGCAAGTTTCTGATTAGGCTAGGATTTTTGTGGAGCAGCCGTTGGCCTGATCTCTGCACCTCTTACCGCCACAGTTATCGAACCGATGGAAGGGGGGCGCATGACCCCGACACCCAGCAGGAAAATCGTGGTTGC
The DNA here is from genome assembly GCF_054682705.1 of Pseudomonas sp. H1_D05. NCBI lineage: Bacteria > Pseudomonadati > Pseudomonadota > Gammaproteobacteria > Pseudomonadales > Pseudomonadaceae > Pseudomonas > Pseudomonas sp. H1_D05. The sequence goes on along the minus strand of NZ_CP162825.1, from coordinate 1,126,382 downwards.
CCACTCGGTGCGCCCTGACGCGCCGCAGCACGAAGTGCAAACCAATAAAGCCCTGGCGCGCTGGCTGGCGCAGATTCTCGGATGCAAATTCGGCGGCAGTTACGATCCGGACAAACATCGCGGTCGTGAGCTGTATCTACTGCCGACGCAAACCATTGTCGGCACGGCCAGCGCTCAGCAACTCGGCATCAAAGGACCGGACGATCTGTGGGGAGGTTTCGTCGAGCACGACTTCATCTGCACCAAAGCCATCAGCCACGGCCTGCGCAGTCATCTGGCCCACGCGCCGCGAGGCTGGTCGCCATTGTTTTCCGAGCGCGTGCGCAACGTGGTGCTCGACGGCCTCAGCGTGTTTGCCTTGGAAGATGCACGACCCGCCGCCGAACATCTGCTGTACAGCGGCCCGATACGCATGAAGCCGGTTCACGCCTGCGCCGGTCGAGGCCAGGAAGTGATCAAGAGCCTTGATGCCTTCGACGAAATCCTGTCCCGACCCGACATTGCAAAGCAGTTCAGCGAAGGCGTGGTGCTGGAGCAGGACTTGAGCGACGTTGTCACCCACAGCGTCGGCCAGTCGTTCATCGGCGATAAAGTGCTGAGTTACTGCGGTGATCAATACTTGACCCAGGACGCCCACGGCGAAGAGGTTTACGGCGGCTCGAACTTGCTGGTAGTGCAGGGTGGTTACGACGAATTGCTGGCGCTGGAATTGCCCGACGATGTTCGCCTGGCCATCGAGCAGGCGCAGGTCTTCGACGGTGCTGCGGATGAAGCCTATCCGCGCTTTTATGCCTCGCGGCGCAATTACGACATCGCCCAGGGTCTGGACAGCAACGGTAAATCCCGCAGCGGTGTGCTCGAACAATCCTGGCGCATGGGCGGTGCCAGCAGTGCTGAAGTTGCCGCGTTGCAAAGCTTCGTCAACGATCCGGGGATGCGCGCGATCCGTGTGTCTTCGGTAGAAACCTACATCGATCAGCCGTTGCCGGCGGATGCCATCGAGGTTTATCGCGGCCCGGCTGAGAACAGCGAATTTCTCCTCAAATACGTAACGGTCAAATCCTATGACGGCTAGAAGCGAAAGCATTCAAATCGACATTGATGATGAACAGATGAGCGGGACCTTTCTCAGTCCCAAATCGAAAGTGCCTGGCGTGTTGTTTGTCCACGGTTGGGGCGGTAGTCAGGAGCGTGATCTGGAGCGGGCAAAAGGCATCGCCGGTCTCGGGTGTGTGTGCCTGACGTTCGACTTGCGCGGACATACCGGCGGTACCGGGATCCCGCTGACCCGCGTGACTCGCGAAGATAACCTGCGTGATTTGCTCGCGGCGTACGATCGTCTGCTCGCGCATCCGGCGCTCGACACTTCGGCTATCGCCGTGGTCGGCACCAGTTATGGTGGGTATCTGGCGGCCATCCTGACCTCATTGCGCCCGGTACGCTGGCTGGCACTGCGCGTACCGGCGCTGTATCGCGATGAGCAATGGCACACACCCAAGCGCGATCTGGACAAGGCGGATTTGCGTGATTATCGAAGCACGCTGGTGCGCGCGGACACTAACCGCGCGCTGCATGCCTGTTCACAATTCACCGGGGATGTGTTGCTGGTGGAGTCGGAAACCGATGATTACGTGCCCCATGCGGCGATCATGAGTTACCGCGCGGCGTGCCAGCAGACCCATTCACTGACGCACAGGATTATCGATGGCGCGGATCATGCGTTGAGCGAACCGGTGTCGCAGCAGGCCTACACCTCGATTCTGGTGGACTGGATTACCGAGATGGTGGTGGGCGAGCGGTTGAGCATTATTCAATCAGCATGATTTTTTAGTGTTCTTTCGAACGCTATCGCGAGCAGGCTCACTCCTACATTTTGGAATGCGTTCACTTGTAGGAGTGAGCCTGCTCGCGATAGCGATTTCGAATTCAAAAACTAACTCAAGAGGGGTTTTTCTCGATCCGAAGCGCCTTGGCCTTGGCCTCAACCACCAGATACATCACCACCGTAATCAACAACGGCAACAGAAAATAAATCGCCCGATACGCCAGCAACCCCGCCACCAGACTGCCGCGCGAAGCCTCGTGTTGCAGCAGCGCCACAAACACCGCCTCCAGCACCCCAAGCCCCGCCGGAATATGCGTAATGACCCCGGCAATCGCGCTGATCAGCAACACCCCCAGCACCAACGGATAATCCAGTTTGCTCGGCAGCAACGTGAAGATCACCGCCGCCATCAGCGACCAGTTCAACGCTCCCAACAGCAGTTGCAGGACCGCCATGCGCAACGACGGTAGATTGATTTCCACCCCGCGAATCGACCACTCGCGGCGCTTGGAAAACTGGCACGCCGCGAGATAGCCGGCACTGATCAGTAGCAACAGCACGCCGATGCCTTGCAGCGCACTGCTGCTTATTTTCCAGCCCGGCGGCATCGTCACCAATCCACTGCTGAACACCACGCCGGCAATGGTCATGTAGCCAAACCAATTGGTCGCCAGGCTCAGCCCGAGAATCTTGGCGATGTTGCCTTTGCTCACGCCCAGTCGCGAATACAGGCGATAGCGCATGGCAATGCCGCCGACCCAGGCACTGAGATTGAGGTTGAACGCATAGCTGATGATCCCCACCGGCAGGATCTGCTTCCAGGTCAGGTCCTGACGAATGTAGGTGCGGCCGATCAGGTCAAAACTGGCGTAGACCAGAAAACTCAGCAGGGTCAGGCCGGCGGCGATGATCAGCGTGCGCAGCTTGAAGTCGGCAAGGGTTTGCAGCACTTCGGCCCATTCGATACGCGTGGCGAACAGCGTCAGCAAGACGATCAGTGCGAGGAAAAACAGCAGGCTCAACGGGCGTTTCCAGCGACTCCATTTCGAGTGCGTCGCTGGTGCCGAATGACCGCTCGAATGCGCTTCGGAATGGCTCATGGCGTGTTTCCTCGAAATGGCTTGAGCCGTGGTTTGTGCGCCGGCAGCCAACCGGCCATCGCCGGAAAATGCCGCAGAAAGTGAAACACCAGAAAACCCACGGTCATGTGCCAGATCCGACCACGCGGGGACTTGCTCGGGTCCATGGCTTTGCAGTGGTTCTGGCTGAGGTCTTCGAGGCGCTCGAACAGATGCTGATTGAACGCGCGGTCGCGGATCAGCACGTTTGCTTCCAGGTTCAGCGACAGACTCAGCGGATCGAGATTGCTCGAACCGACGGTGCTCCATTCTTCATCGACCAGCGCGACTTTGCCGTGCAGCGGGCGCTGGCAATATTCGTGGATCTGCACCCCGGCCTTGAGCAAGTAGTCGTAGGTCATGCGCGCCGCCAGTTTGGCCACCAGCATGTCCGGTTGCCCCTGCAGAATCAGGCGCACCTCGACTCCACGGCGTGCCGCATTGCGGATTTCCCGCAACAGGCGATAACCGGGGAAGAAGTAGGCGTTGGCGATCACGACCCGGCGTTTGGCGCGCCGCAGCACCTGCAGATACACGTCTTCGATGTCGGAGTTGTGCTGGTCGTTATCGCGGAATACCAGGCGTACTTGACCGTCGTGATCGTTGAACGCCATTTCCGCGCGGCGCTGGCGCCGGCGTTGCCACCAGAAGCGTGCGCGTCCGGGGCGACCGCTTTGCAGCAGGGCAAAGTGGTGGATGTCAGCGACCACCGGCCCCTGGACTTGCACCGAGTAATCCTGCTTGGCTTCGGGGCCAAAATCGGCCAGGTGATCGCCGGAAAAGTTGATCCCGCCAATAAACGCGACCAGGCCGTCGACCACCACGATCTTGCGGTGCAAGCGGCGGAACCAGTTGGTGCGGATGCCCAGGCGTTTCGGTGCCGGATCGAAGATTTGCAGGTGTACGCCGGCTTCGCTCAGTGCGGTGAGATAACCGGTGCTCAACTCGCCGCAACCGAAGCCGTCGAAGCTCACGGTGGTGCGCACGCCTCGTCGCGCGGCGTCGATCAGAATCTCCTGCAACTCGGCACCGACCTTGTCTTCGAAAACGATAAACGTCTCAAGGAGGATTTCACTCTTCGCCGCGCGCATCGCGTCGAACACCCGCGGGAAATACTCCTCGCCGTTCTCCAGCAACTCAACGCGATTGTTGCCCTGCCAGCTGTACTCGACATCAACATGGCCGGGCTCGCGTATCGGCGGGTTGATGGCGATCGGTTCCACGGCGGATTTCTCCAGCGGCGCACTGCTCATAGTTCGATCTCTACCGATAAAGGAACGTGGTCGGAAAGGTGCGACCAGGGCCGGTTCGCCAGGACTTTCGGCTGGCTGGCCTTGAGGTTGCGCACGTAAATACGATCAAGCCGAAGTGCTGGCAGGCGCGCGGGAAAGCTGCGCGCCGGTTTGCCCTGGTGCTCGGCGAATACTTCGCGCAGGCCGCAGGGTTTGAGCTGCGCATCGGCGCGCTGGCGCCAGTCGTTGAAATCGCCAGCGACGATCACTGGTGCGTCGTCGGGCAACTCCGCCAAGCGTTGCATGAGCAAGTCCAGCTGGGCGTTGCGATGACTCTCGCGCAGGCCCAGATGCACGCAGATCGCATGCACTTCGGTGCCGTCACCGGGCAGGCGCAGGACGCAATGCAGCAGGCCACGGTTCTCATGGCCGCTGATCGATACGTCGAGGTTGTCGTGGCGAATGATCTGGAATTTCGACAGCAGCGCGTTGCCGTGATCCCCCTCCGGGTACACCGCGTTGCGCCCATAGGCGAACTGCGGCCAGAGGCTGTCGGCGAGGAATTCGTACTGCGGCATCGTCGGCCAATTGTTGTAGCGCTTGGGGTGCTGTTCGTGGGTGCCATGGACTTCCTGCAGAAACACCACGTCCGCGGCGACGCTGCGCACTGCTTCGCGCAACTCCGGCAGGATGAAACGCCGGTTGAGGGCGGTGAAACCCTTGTGGGTATTGACCGTCAGCACGGTGAACGTGCGTACCGATGGCGCGACTACCGAACCTTCGTCTGTAAAACCGACCGGTTCCGGAATGCTCATGCCAACACTCCTTCGCCAGCAGGTTCGCCGGGGGTGGTGGCGAGGTCTTTATCCAGTTCGAAACGATGCAGCAACTCGCGAGCGTCATACGGTGCGCGGACTTTGATGTCGTTGTCGAAATAGCAGAAAACTTCGCGGGATTTGCGTGCGCGTGGCTTCAAGCGTGGCGCGATCAGATGAGCATCTTTGGGTTGCTCGCCGTGGTGCCAGGCGTCGATGCGCTCGGCCCAGCGCTTGAGTGCCGGTGCGGTGTAGCCACTGGCATAAAGTTCTTCGGCGCCGTGCAGGCGCAGGTAGACAAAGTCGCTGGTGAGGTCTTCGCGGTACGGCCATTTATTGGCAGTGTCGGCGATCACCAGTGCGGTGTTGTGGCGTTTCAACAAGCGCACAAAGTCGGGATCGAGGAAGCTATCGTTGCGGATTTCCACGGCATGGCGCAGTGGCTTTTTGCGCCAGGCTTTCATGCTGGCGTGGCCATGCAGGTGGGAGTCGTGTTGATGGGCGAGGGTGGCGGCGGCTTCGGTATCGTGGGGCAGTAGCGCGAGGAAATGTTCAAAGCGCTCAGGCTCGAATTTGAAGTTCGGCGGGAACTGCCAAAGGATCGGCCCGAGCTTTTCCTTGAGCTCCAGCACCCCCGAGGCGAAGAAATTGGCCAGAGGCTTTTCGATGTCGCGCAAGCGACGGATGTGGGTAATGAAACGCGGCGCCTTGACGCTGAAAACGAAGTCGTCCGGCGTTTCGGCGTACCACTGTGCATAGCGTTCGGGCCGTTGCAGGGCGTAGAACGATCCATTGATTTCGATGCTGTTGACCGCCCGCGAAGCGAACTGCAATTCGCGTTTCTGCGCCAGTCCCTTGGGGTAGAAGTCCCCGCGCCACGGTGCGTAGCGCCAGCCGGAAATACCGATGTGGATCGTTGCCATGCCGCCCTCCGTCGAAAGTCCTCGTGTTGCCGGTATCCTTTGATGACTGCGGGCGGTTCGGGAAAGTTTCGACGGTATTACGGACGGTCACGTCTTGAGGCGAAGATCAAAAGCGCTCCCCCTCACCCCAACCCTCTCCCCCAAGGGGGCGAGGGGGAAGGGAGCTGATCTGCAGAGTTCTCAGGATTCGAGTTCGACTCAGGACTTTCAGGTCGTTGCAGCCAGATCAGGCAACTCGGTCAGCTCCCTCTCCCTATGGGCGGTCCGACGTTTCGGGAGGGCTGGGGTGAGGGTGCTCTTGAACTTGCTGTGCAATTACCGATCAGTTCCTTACAGGTTCAGCCAAGGGAGATCGGAGTTTTGGGCAAGTTCAGGATCGCCATTCTGCTGGGAGTACTGTTGTTTCTCGGCGCCAGTGAAATCGACGCCGCCGCGTTGCCGGGCATCCCGGCCGCCGCCGAAGAGCCGGCCAAACTCGAGCCAATAGTGCAGGGCGGTCTGCTCGGTGCAATCAGTTCCAGCATCGACGACGTCCAGGACAAACTCGATCTCAACGAACACCTGGTCGACGCCTGGCGCCTGCGCGCCGATCGCGCCGCCGATGAAGTCGGCAAACTGGTCAACCAACCCTCGAACCGCTCGGGCTGGAGCGTCGCCGGGGACTTCCTCACGCTGTCGGGCGTCTGGCTTGGCAGTTTCGCGTTGTTGACCGTGCTCGGCAGTTTGATGGCCAAGCGTCTGCGCGAGGGCCGCTGGTTGCGCACCCGCCAGCGCAGTCAGGATCTGATTGGTTACTTGCTGCCGTACACCGTGCCGGCGCTGATCTGCCTGCCGCTGACGCTGTACGTCAGCCATTTTCTGCAAGCTTCGGTCGGCCGCGCGTTGGCGCTGTGTCTGGCCTACGCCACCAGCAGCGGCATCTTTTCCACCTCGATGTTGTTGTGCGTGGTGGTGATGTTCAACGTCGGTCATAAACGTCCGGCGGCGCTGATCATCCGCAACTACTGTCCACGACCGCTGTTCCTGATCGGTTTCCTCGCGGCTCTCAGCGACGCGCTGACCAGCCCGCAGATCGCCCGACAACTGGGCGGCAATATTACCAGCAGCGTCGCGGTGTTCACCGGGCTGATCGCCTCGATCATTTTCGGCTTGCTGGTGATTCGACTGCGCCGCCCGGTGGCGCATTTGATCCGCAATCGTTCGCTGAGCCAACGCCTGAAACAACCGTCGTTGCAGGAGTCGCTGCGGATTTTCTCGGGGCTGTGGTACTGGCCAATCGTGCTGATGGTGCTGGTCTCGGCGGTCAATCTGATCGGCATCGGCGAGGACAATCAGAAAGCCCTGCGTTGCGCGTTGTTCACCACGGTTTTGTTAATCGGCACGGTATTCCTCAGCACGATCCTGCAGCACTTGTTCAAGTCACGAAAAGCCGAAGCGATCCAGCGCAGCAGCGCCTACAAGGAACGTTTTCTCAGCCTCTTGCATGCCTTGCTGCGGATCGTCATCGCTATCGCCTTCATCGATATTCTCGGGCGGATCTGGGGCGTTTCGTTGCTCGATTTCGCTCAGAGCAGCACGGTTGGACGAGCCATCAGTAACGCGCTGAGCAGCATTGCCCTGATCTTCCTGGTCACGTGGTTGCTGTGGGTGGTACTCGACACGGCGATTCAGGAAGCACTGAAACCGCCGCTCAGCAAACGCGCGGCGCGCCAGCCGAGTACGCGAGTGAAAACCATCCTGCCGCTGCTGCGCAACGCGATCAAAATCATCCTCGTGGTGATCTGCGCAATCACCACTATGGCCAATCTGGGGATCAACGTTGCACCACTGCTGGCCGGTGCCGGAGTGGTCGGTCTGGCCATCGGTTTCGGTTCGCAGCAACTGGTGCAGGACGTGATCACCGGGCTGTTCATCATCATTGAAGACACCCTGTCGATTGGCGATTGGGTGGTGCTCGATTCGGGCCATGCCGGCACCGTCGAAGGGCTGACCATTCGCACCCTGCGTCTGCGTGACGGCAAGGGCTTTGTGCACTCGGTGCCGTTTGGTCAGATCAAAGCAGTGACCAACCAATCGCGGCAGTTTGCCTTTGCGTTTTTCTCGGTGCAGTTCACCTACGACACGGACGTGGATAAGGCCATCGAGTTGATCCGCGAGACCGGCGATTCGATCCGCGAAGACCCGTTCCTAAAGTACAACCTGCAAGGGCCGCTGGATGTGTTTGGTGTCGACAAGATGGATTTGAACGGCGTGGTGCTGACGGCGCAGTTCCGCACGGTATCCGGTGGGCAGTATGCGGTGAGCCGGGCGTTCAATCAGCGTTTGAAGAAGCTTGTGGATAACAGCCCGGTGGTGCATTTCGCGCAGACTTATCCACAGCAGGTTTTGTTGCCGAAGCGGCAGCAGGAAGGGGCGGTGGTGGTGAGCGAGGTGCCGCAGGAATCGCGGACTTAACGGGTAGATTTTTGGTGGGAATGCCAGCGCTATCGCGAGCAGGCTCACTCCTACAGGGGAACGCATTCCAAATGTAGGAGTGAGCCTGCTCGCGATGGCGCCAGACCCGCCAACCTCAATGCCGGATCAGCTTGCCGCGCACCTGCTCCATGCCGATCTGATCCAGCTCCAGCCAAAACTGCTGCTTTCCGGCAATCTCCGCCGCCGCTGGAATCCCATCCCGATAGACCAACCGATTACTCACCAGCGCCGGCACTTTCGTCCCTGGCAACAACGTCCCGGCCAGGTTCAATGGATCGACCCCGCACACCGCGACCAGACTGCCGTCATGCGGTCGCCGACGCACTTCGCGCAACAATGGAATCGCCTCGGGCAAGGCAAACTGTTCCCCCGCCAAACCACTGACAAATCGTCCACCGCGAATCTCGCCCCGTGCTTCCAGCCGATGAAACGTGCGCAACAATTCGCGCCAGCTCGGCAACCAGTCCGCCTCACGCTCCAGCAAGCGCCAGAACACCACGCCATAACGGCGCAACAATGTCATCGCGACGTGTTCCAGGGTTTCGCTGTTATCCACAGCCGTTCCGCGCCGCAACAACGCCCAGCGCCCGGCATCATCCATTCCACCGACAAACGCCCCGCGCCCACGACGACTGCTGCGCTGCTGGCGTTTGCTCGGCGGGGTGATCAAGGCGCGCAGGCCGGCGAAGCTGTCGGCGTTCACCAGACCGGCGCCAACCAGCTCCTGCAAGGCGATTTCCAGTTCGGTGCGCAGCAGGCGCGCTTCATGAATCAACTCATCGAAAAACAGCGCGCCGTGCTGGCTCAGCGCTTCAAACACCTTCTGGGTTTTCGGCGACAGTTCGCTCACCGGCGTCTGCTCAGCCAACGCACTCCACAGGCCGACCTGACTACGCGGCAGCAGCACGATCGGCGTGCTGCGCAACGCCGTGCCGCTGACTTTCTGCCGGGCACTGAGGCGCGTCCACACCAGTTTGCCGTTGCGGCACAGCTCATCCAGCCAGATCCGTGAATAGTCTTTGAGGCGGGCCGGAAGAATGTCGCTGTCCCACGCCGAAGCGGCCGCTGGGTAGCCTTCGAACTGGCCGACAATCGCTGGCAACACGGCGCTGCCCTGACCGCGAGTTGCGGGCGACAGATGCTGCCAGTCGAACAGAAACCGCATGAAATCCTGCAGCGCGACCGGTTCGATTTCCCGGCGCAGGCGCTTGACCGTGTAGCGATGAATGCGCGCGAGCAGATGCCGTTCGCACCATTCCTCAATGTTGACCTTGGGCGTGAACTGGCCGCGTAGCACGTAACCTTCGCGCTCCAGTTGGGCAAGGGCTTGATGGACTTCAGTGGCCTGCAACGCGAGCGGTTCGGCAATCGCGGATAACGGCAGCGGTCCGAAGGCACCGAGGCGTGCGCGGATCACTTCGACCAGCGCTTCATCGAACGTCCACGCCTCATCGAATCCCGGCAACGCCTCCAGTTCGGCTTGCAATTTGGCGTGTGGATAAAGCGCTTGCAGACACGTCAGGCGTTCGCGGGCCAGCCACAAGCCATGCTCGGCATCGATCTGTAGACGGCAGGCGCGACCACTGCTGGCAAGATTTTCCAGCCATGCACGCCAGCCTTCGTTCGTTTGCACTTCCTCATCGCTGATGCACGCCAGGCTCATCAGCGCCTCATGCATTTCATCCACAGCGTTCGGTGTCGGCCAGGCTTCTGCGCGCACAGCGTTTATGGCGTCCGCATCCAGCGCACCGAGATCATCGGTCGATTGTGGATCGCTCCAGCGCCGGTTGATCACCGCTTGCGTGCGCCGTTCTTCCAGTGGCGCATCGTCGAGAAAGGTGTACGGCCGCGCACTGAGAATTTCTGCGGCGAGCGGCGAGGGCGCCGGCAAGTCGCGGCTGATCAAGCGCACGTCGCCACGCTCCATGCGCCGTAGCAGATTGAGCCAGCCCTCGCTGTCCATCGCCTCGTGCAGGCAATCGTCGAGGGTTTGCTCAATCAGGGGATGTTCGGGAATCTCGCGCTCGCCAGCAAGGTTTTCCAGGCAGGCGATCTGATCGGGAAACACGCTGGCGATCAGGTCTTCGCTTTTCATCCGCTGCAACTGCGGCGCAACTTTGCGCCCGCCGGTAAAGCGCGGCAGCGCCAACGCCACACCGGCATTCCAGCGCCAGCGCACGCCGAACAGCGGCGCGTCGAGTACGGCTTGAATCAGGATGTGCTCGGCGCTGTTGCTGTGCAGGTAACGCCAGATGTCATCGAGTTCGAAGCTGTGGCTGGTGGACAGCGACAGGACGATCGCGTCTTCGCTGGCGGCGGCCTGCAATTCGAAGTTGAAGGTGCGGCAGAATCGCTTGCGCAGGGCCAGGCCCCGGGCGCGGTTGATGCGGCTGCCGAACGGCGAGTGAATGATCAGTTGGGTGCCACCGGATTCGTCGAAAAAGCGCTCCATCAGCAGCGTGTCTTGCGAGGGCAGGGCGCCGAGGGTTTGGCGGGCGCGGGCCAGGTATTCGACCAGTTGCTCGGCGCTGGCGAGGTTGAGGCCGAGGGTCTGTGTCAGCCAGTCGAGTGCCGGTTGCAGATCGCCGGGGCTGGCGCTGAGCAGTTCATCGAGTTGTGCTTGCAGACGTGCGACAGCCGATGACAATTCATCGCTGCGCCCCGGCGCTTCGCCGAGCCAGAACGGAATGGTCGGCGGCTGGCCGTGGGCATCCTCGACGCGGACCTTGCCGGTTTCCACGCGCAGGATGCGATAGGAGGTGTTGCCGAGCTGGAACACGTCGCCGGCAATACTTTCCACCGCGAAGTCTTCGTTGACGCTGCCGATGTTCAGGCCTTGCGGCTCGAGCATGACGCTGTAGTCGGCGTTATCGGGAATGGTGCCGCCGCTGGTCACGGCGGTCAGTTGTGAACCGCGACGGCCACGCAAGGTGCGGCTGACGGCGTCGCGGTGCAGGTAGGCGCTGCGGATGCCCTGGCGACCGTTGTAGCCTTCGGCGAGCATGCTCAGCAGGGCTTGATAGTGTTTTTCGTCGAGGTCGCGGTAGGGCGAGGCGCGGCGGAACATCGCCAGCAAGGCGTCCTCCGGCCATTCCTGACAACTGACTTCGGCGATGATCTGCTGCGCCAAAACATCCAGCGGCGCGACCGGGATGTGCAGGGTGTCGAGTTCGCCTCGGCGCACGCAGTCGAGCAGGGCGGTGCATTCGATCAAGTCGTCGCGGGTGGTGGCGAACAAACGGCCCTTGGGTGTGCCGCCCACCTGGTGCCCGGAGCGGCCAACACGTTGCAGAAAACCGGCGATAGAGCGCGGTGAGGCAATCTGGCAGACCAGATCGACTTCGCCGATATCGATGCCCAGTTCCAGCGAGGCGGTGGCGATCAACACCTCTAGCTCGCCGCGTTTGAGCCGTTGTTCGGCGTCGAGGCGAAACTCCTTGGCCAGGCTGCCGTGGTGCGCGGCTACGGCGTGTTTGCCCAGGCGTTCGCTGAGGTGCCGGCTCAGGCGTTCGGCCAGGCGCCGGGTGTTGACGAAAATCAGCGTGGTGCGGTGCTCGCGCGCAAGTTCGGCGAGGCGGTCGTAGACCCGTTCCCAGACATCGTTGGCCATCACTGCCGACAACGGCACGGGCGGCACTTCGATGCCCAGATCCCGTGGCCGCGCATGGCCGATGTCGATGATTTCGCAGGGGCGCTCATGGCCGACGAGAAATTGCGCCACGGCTTCGACCGGTTTCTGCGTGGCCGAAAGGCCGATGCGGGTCAGCGGTTCGCCGCACAGCGCCTGCAGTCGCTCAAGACTGAGGGCCAGATGACTGCCGCGTTTGCCTGCGGCTATCGCGTGGATTTCATCGATGATCACCGTGCGCGTGGTGCCGAGCATTTTTCGTCCCGATTCCGAACCGAGCAGCACGTAGAGCGATTCCGGGGTGGTCACCAGAATGTGCGGCGCGGTCTTGCGCATGGCCGCGCGTTCTTTTTGCGGGGTGTCACCAGTGCGCACGGCGGTGGTGATTGCCAGCCTAGGTAGACTCATCTGCCGCAGGTGTTCGGTGATCCCCGCCAATGGGTTTTGCAGGTTGATGCGAATGTCGTTGGAAAGCGCCTTCAGTGGCGAGACGTAGACCACCAGGGTTTCGTCGGGCAGGCCGTCGGGATCTTCAAGGCCTCGGTGGACGAGGTCGTCGAGCACGGCCAGAAACGCAGTGAGGGTTTTGCCGGAGCCGGTGGGCGCAGCGATCAGCGTCGAACGGCGCTGGCGGATCAACGGCCATGCGCGGGCCTGGGCGGCGGTGACCGTCGCGAATGTGTTGCTGAACCAGGCGCTGACGGCGGGGTGAAAGCCTGCCAGGGCCGCGTCCGTGGGGATGGGCAGATTCATGGCTTAAGTTATGCGGGCGCGGGTGTGAAGATGCAAGTACCGCTGGGATCTTCAGCGTCTTGCCGGACCTCTTCGCGAGCAAGCTCGCTCCCACAGTGGATTTGTGTGCGCCGTAAATCCCTTGTGGGAGCGAGCTTGCTCGCGAAGGGGCCAGTGGCCACGACACAAATCCCGGCGATCTGCACTTTACGGATGACGGTTGCGCACTAAACCCGCAAAATGCAACGATTCCGGCAATTATCGACGACGGTTTCACAAGAGCCGTCGCTAAAGCCATCGTTCCAATCAGACTGGGCCTGCTGACTCTATGCGAATGCGCCTTATGTTACTGGGCGGCGGAAATGCCCTTGGGCAGGCGCTGATTCGCCTCGGTGCAGAGGAAGACATCGGTTTCCTCGCCCCCCGCCCGCCCGAAAACGGCTGGGATGCCGCGAGCCTGACCCAATTGCTCGACGACACCCGTCCCGATGCATTGATCAATCTCGCCTACTATTTCGACTGGTTCCAGGCCGAAACCGTCAGCGAAAGCCGCATGGCCGGGCAGGAACGTGCGATCGAACGTCTGGCCGAACTGTGCCAGCACCACAACATCGTCCTCGTCCAGCCCTCCAGTTATCGGGTGTTCGACGGTTCGCGTGCCACGGCGTACAGCGAAAAAGACGAACCGGTGCCACTGGGTTTGCGCGGTCAGGCGTTGTGGCGAATTGAACAAAGTGTGCGCGCCACTTGCCCGCAACACGTTTTGCTACGATTTGGCTGGTTGCTCGATGACAGCCCGGACGGCACTCTGGGGCGCTTCCTCGCCCGCGCCGAACAACCGGAAGAGTTGCTGCTGGCCGATGACCGCCGTGGCAATCCGACGCCGGTCGACGATGCCGCGCGAGTGATCATTTCGGTGCTCAAACAACTCGATTGCGCCGCGCCGCTGTGGGGCACTTACCACTACGCCGGCCACGAAGCGACCACACCGCTGGCGCTGGGCCAGGCGATTTTGACCGAAGCGCGCAGCCTGCACGCCCTAGCGATCGAAGCACCAACCGCCCAGGCTCACGCCGCGCGACCGGACGCTGCCGAAGAGCCGCAACACGCGGTGCTGGCCTGCAAGAAAATTCTGCACACTTTCGGGATCAAACCGCGCGCCTGGCGCGCCGCACTCCCGGGCTTACTGGATAGGTTCTACCGTCATGGCTGAAGGGACTGTTTTAATCACCGGCGGAGCCGGATTCATTGGCTCGCACCTGACCGACGCCTTGCTTGCCAAGGGGCATTCGGTGCGCATTCTCGACGATCTGTCGACCGGCAAGCGCAGCAACCTGCCGCTGGATAACTCCAAGGTTGAGCTGATTGTTGGCGATGTCGCCGATGCGGCGCTGGTGGCCAGAGCCATGCAAGGCTGCAGCGCAGTCGCTCACCTGGCGGCCGTGGCGTCGGTGCAGGCCTCGGTGGACGATCCGGTGAAAACTCACCAGAGCAACTTCATTGGCACGCTGAATGTCTGCGAAGCCATGCGTCTGGCCGGGGTCAAACGCGTGTTGTACGCCTCCAGTGCGGCGGTGTACGGCAACAATGGCGAGGGCGAGTCGATTGATGAAGAAACGCCCAAAGCCCCATTGACGCCTTACGCTTCGGACAAGCTGGCGGGCGAACATTATTTCGATTTCTATCGCCGCCAGCATGGCCTGGAGCCGGTGATTTTCCGCTTCTTCAATATCTTCGGCCCACGTCAGGATCCGTCCTCGCCGTACTCCGGAGTGATCAGCATCTTCAGCGAACGCGCACAGAAAGGCTTGCCGATTACCGTGTTCGGTGACGGTGAGCAAACGCGCGATTTCCTCTATGTCGAAGACCTGGTCGATTTGCTGGTACAGGGCATCGAAAAACCTGAGGTGGAAGTCGGTCCGGTGAACGTTGGATGGAATCAGGCGATGAGCCTCAAGCAGATGCTTGAAGCACTGCAGGCTGTTGTCGGTGAATTGCCGCCGATCAGTTATGGCCCGGCGCGTTCCGGTGATATCCGTCACTCCCGGGCGAATAACGCTCGTTTGCTCGAACGCTTCACGCTGCCGCAGCAGACGCCGATGAGCGTGGGTTTGGCGCGGTTGTTGGGGCGTGCCTGAAAAGAGCCCCTCATCGGAACGCCGCCCGCCTAACCCTCTCCCAGAGGGAGAGGGGACTGACCGAGGTGTTCTTTCGAGTTACGCCGACGTGAGATACCGAGTCGAACTTGGATTTGAAAAGCACACAAATCGGCTCCCTTTCCCCCTCTCCCTGAGGGAGAGGGCTGGGGTGAGGGGGATAGATCTCAAACTCACCACGTATTCCAGGCAGACATGAAAAAGGCGCCCTTTGACAGGCGCCTTTTTCACGGCCGGAATATGTCGCTACTCCTGTGGCAAGGGGATGTTATCCCCCGATCAACTGCGTACGGTCGCCGTCAGTTCTATGCCTGCTCACCACCAAGCCTCATTCACCACCACGTGAACGTTCGGTCAATCGACTTAGAACTTATAGCCCAAACCGACCATGTAGATGAACGGATCCACATCCACATTCACCCGAGCGCGAGTGCCCGGCGCAACGGCGTTGTTTTCGACGGTGGCGCGGGTGTCGATGTCGATGTAACGCACTTGGGCGTTGAGCATGATGTTGTCGGTCAGCATGTAGTCGGCACCGACCTGCCAGGCCAGACCCCAGGAGTTTTTCGCCTTGAAGTTGCTGAAACCGTTAGCACTGGCTTCGCTGCCGACGTGTTCGTCATAGATCCAGGTGTAGTTGATGCCACCGCCGACGTAAGGCTGGAACGGCGACTTCGAATCCAGCGGGTAGTACACAACGCTGAGAGTCGGCGGCAGGTGTTTCAGGGTGCCGAGCTTGCCGTTGGCCGCTGGCAGGGCAGTACCCTTGAGTTTGACGTCATGCTCGAACGGCGTGGCCGCGAGCAACTCGAGGCCGACGTGATCGGTAAGCATGTAAGCGAAGTTCAGACCCAATTGAGTGTCGCTGCTCATGGTCGCTTTGCCGCCCAGATTGGTGCCGCTCAACGGACCCTGATCGACCTTGACGCTGGAGCTGTCGGCCTTCGGGTTGACGGTGATCGCACCGGCGCGGATGAGGATGTCACCGGCTTCGTGGGCGTGGGCGAGCGGGGCTGCGAGCGCGAGGGCAAACAGCGAAGCGCTGAGCAAGGACTTGTTCATGGGGGCTCCGAAAGGACGTTAGAAATGTCTGATGTCCTATGGTACGAAGCCAACTGATACGGTCTTTTGACTCAGCTCAATGAAACAGTGAAGGGGCGGGTTTCTGTGGAACCTTTGAAGGCCCCTTCGCGAGCAAGCTCGCTCCCACATTGATCGAGTCGACCACAAAATTTATGGTCACCACCGAAACCTGTGGGAGCGAGCTTGCTCGCGAAGGGGTCATTGCAACAGCACAAAATTACCGGGGTTTACTCCGGCAGTTCATACACATAAATCTTGTCCGCATCCATCTGATACCCGGCATCCGCCAGTTCGCTGCTCGACGCCTTGACCTGCAACGGTCCCTCGACCCAGTACGGCTGATACAGCTCATCAAGCTTCACGCCCAACTCGCTTTTCACATGCACAATCTGGTTCGACGGCGGTGGCGGCACGTGGATGCAGGCGCCGAAATACGGCACCAGCAAAAAGTCCGTGGTGCGTCCTTCTTCATTGACTTCCAGCGGTACGATATAACCCGGCAAACGAATGTTCTGACCGTCGAGGGACTTCACCACCGGCGCGTTCGGCAGGTCCTGCTTGGCCGCTGGCGCGGACTCGGCGGACAGCGCATCACTCATCTTCGACATGTCGTGCAGCGGGGTCATGTTCGGCACTTCCGGCGCGGCGTCCGGTGGAATCATTTCCGACCACGTCAGGTCTTTCGGCGCCGCTGCCCACACGGGCAGGGCGATCAACAACAGCAGCGCGAGTGCAGCGCGGGGCATGGTGAACATCCTCATAAACGGATCGACAGGCCATCGGCCAAGGATTGGCGATAAGCGCGCCAGGCCGGCACGCTGCCCATCAGCAGCGCGGCCGCCAGAATGCCACCGAGCAGCGTCCATTCATACTCGCTCGGCCACGCCAGCGGCAGATACAAACCGTAATTGGCCTGTACATAACCCTGCGCGGCGGCGATGCCGATGTACAACAACGCCACCCCGGCAATCACCCCGGTCAGCGCCAGTGCAAACGCCTCGAGCACCAGCAGACTCGCGATATGCCAAGGGCGCGCACCGACCGAACGAAGGATCGCCATCTCGCGACGCCGTTCGTTAAGGCTGGTGAGAATCGCCGTGAGCATGCCGATCAACCCGGTCAACACCACAAACAACGAGACCACGAACAGCGCTTTTTCAGCGGTGCTCATCAGGCTCCACAACTCCTGCAAGGCTACACCCGGCAGAATCGCCAGCATCGGCTCGCCACGGAATTCGTTGATCTCGCGTTGCAGGGCGAAGGTGGAAATCTTGCTGTTGAGGCCGAGCATGAATGCGGTGATCGCTTGCGGCGTCAGGTCCATGTTGCGCGCCTGATCCGCTGTGATCCGCCCATTGCCACGCGCCGGAACACCGTTGTGCCAGTCGATGTGAATCGCCTCCATGCCGCCGAGGCTGATGTGCAATGTGCGATCGACCGGGGTGCCGGTGCGCTTGAGAATGCCGACCACGGTGAACGGTTTGTCGTCGTGCTTGACCAGACTGATCGCGGCCACGCCGTGGGCCAGCACCAGTTTGTCACCGAGCTTGTAATGCAGCGCATCGGCCACTTCCGCACCGAGTACCACTTCAAAAGGATCGGTGGCAAACGCACGACCGTCCGCCAGTTGCAGATGCTGCTGGCGACCGTACTGGTAATGCTCGAAGTAGGCTTCGGTAGTGCCCATCACCCGGTAGCCACGATGGGAGTCGCCGAGGGACATCGGGATTGCCCACTTCACTTTCGGATTGCTGGCGAAGTGTTCGAAGCTGTCCCAGCGGATGTTGTTGGTGGCGTTGCCGATGCGGAACACCGAGTACAGCAACAGGTTCACCGAGCCGGAACGGGCACCAACGATGAGGTCGGTGCCACTGATAGTACTGGCGAAACTGGCTTTGGCCTCGGTACGCACCCGCTCAACGGCGAGCAACAGACACACCGAGAGGGCGATGGCAAAAGCCGTGAGCAAAGCGGTGAAGCGGCGGTTGGCCAGGCTGGCCATGGCCAGACGAAACAGATACATCTCAGACCTCGGCAGACGTGGCGGCGCGATTGAGTTCGGCCAGGGACAGGTGACGGTCGAACAGCGGCGCCAGGCTCTGGTCGTGGCTGACGAACAGCAGACTCGATCCGGCCTCGCGGCATTCGGCGAACAGCAGGCGGATGAAGTTTTCCCGGGCGTCGTAATCCAGTGCCGAGGTCGGTTCGTCGGCGATCACCAGCTCAGGCTGACCGATCAAGGCACGCGCGGCAGCGACCCGTTGTTGCTGACCGATTGACAGTGAGTCAGCGCGACGGCTGAGGATGCTTTCATCCTTTAAGCCGAGGTGGGCGAGCAGGGTGGCGGCGGCTTGATCGACGCTGCCGTGGCGCTGTTTCGCCCGTTGCGCGCGCAGCTTGGAAAAGTGACACGGCAGTTCAACGTTCTCGCGTACCGAAAGAAACGGCAGCAGGTTGAACTGCTGGAAAATGTAGCCGGTGTGATCGACGCGGAAGGTGTCGCGAGCGCCGGCGGAGAGTTCGGTCAGCTCCTGGCCGAGCAAGCGAATGCTGCCGCGACCGGGTTTCTGCACGCCGCCGAGCAGACCGAGCAGGGTGGTCTTGCCGCTGCCGCTGGGGCCTTTGAGGAACAGGGTTTCGCCGGCTTCCAGACGAAACGCCGGAATGTCCAGCAGCGGCGGATGACCGGGCCAGTTGAAGCCCAGGTCGGACAGTTCGATGAGTGCTTGGGTCATGGCACCAGTTTCATGAGGTGAACACACAACCCCTGTGGGAGCGAGCCTGCTCGCGAAAGCGGCAGATCAGTCAATTCAAAGGCGCCTGACGAATCGCATTCGCGAGCAAGCTCGCTCCCACAAGGGGATTCCGGTGAGGCTTAGAATTTCAACGACGCAGCCTTGGCCGTCACTTCGGTACCTTGCTGGCCGCTGGCGCTGATCAGTTGTACCTGAATTTTCTGCGTCGCCGGGAAGGTATTGAAGATGTTAGCCAGATCCAGCGTCTTCAACGCACCCGGTGTGGCGCAGTTGAATTGGTAATGCGCGTGGATTTCGCTGTGGTCGTGGTGATGCTCGTGACCGTCCTTGTCCGCTTCATCGTCGTCATGGTCATCGGCATCCGGCTTGTCGCCGAACAACGGGCTTTCCAGTTCCTGACTGACCACTTTGCAACCGGCAGCAGTGGGCAGGCTGAACAGGGTCAGCGGCTTTTCCAGTTGCGCACGGGCTGCAGCGACTTTGGCCTTGTCGGCGTCCGTGGTCGCAACGTGTTCGAAACCAACGAGGTTCATCGCCGGGCTTTCCAGCTCCAGCTCAAGGGTCTGGCCATCGAGCGCGGCATTCAGACGGCCAACACCATGTTCATGCGCACCGAGGCTGCCGTGTTCATGGTCGTGATCGTGCTCATCGGCAGCATGGGCGATGGCCAGCGGCAACAGGGCAAACGGCAAAGCGAGCAGCAGACGACGCATGACGGTCTCCGGGAAGTAAAGTGAAGAGTTTGTTATGTAATCTTATAACGAAAGTGCGCAGAGTTTGCCCGTGCGCTTGGCGTTGCACAAGTCCCGTGGGAGCATGCACGTCAGAAAAGTGCAGGAGCGAACTCAATGTTGCGGATACGCGGAACCGTCGGCGACGTGCCGGTGGATTTGACGGTGGAGCTGGATGACGGCGATTGGGCGAAGCTCGGTTCGGCACTGAATGGGCAGGCGCCGGTTGCTCAATCTGAGGCGGTCGCGTCTGCCCCGGCGGCGAAACCGCTGAATCAGGACGATGCCTTGTGGCAGTTGGCCAAGGATCTGTTGCGCAAGGCCGGGCAGCTCAGCGGTCCGGATCTGCTTGATCAACTGGAAGGGCTGACCGGCAGCGCGGTGGCGGGCAAACGCTTGTTGGTGCGCCTGCGCCACAGTGCGGACGTGAAAGTGGTGAGCGGCGGGGATACGCCGCTCTACAGCTGGATCGAGTGAACCGCAAAAGATCGCAGCCAGCGGCATCTCCTACAAGGGTGTACACGATCCCAATGTAGGAGCTGCCGCAGGCTTCGATCTTTTGATCTTAATAAAGCGCAGCAAACATTTTGCGGCGGTACATCGTCACCAACGGATGATCATTGCCCAGCAGCTCGAACACTTGCAGTAAGGTCTTGTGCGGCAGGCCTTCGGCATAGTTGCGGTTGCGGACGAACAGCTTGAGCAAAGCATCCAGCGCCGCTTCGTACTGCTGACGCGCCAGTTGCTGGATCGCCAGTTGATACACCGCTTCATCGTCCTGCGGATCTTTCGCCAGTCGCGCTTTCAGGTCGGCAGCATCCGGCAAGTCACGCGCCAGACCGAGGAACTTGATCTGTGCCTTGGCTCCGGCCAGTGCAGCCTTGTGCTCATCACTCTTGACCGCATCCAGTACGGTTTGCGCTTCGTCCAGTTCGCCGCGCTCGGTCAGGCAACGCGCGTAGAGGATCAGTGCCTTGGCGTTTGTGTTGTCCTCAGTGAGCATCACCACCAGCGCTGCCTCGGCATCGGCGTAACGGCCGTCATCAAACAACGCCTGAGCCTGCTCGAACGGATCGGCTGCGGCCGGTGGCGGCATCTGCACGTGCGGCTCAAGCAGGGCGCGCACGGCGGATTCCGGTTGTGCACCGGCAAAGCCGTCGACCGGCTGACCGTCCTTGAACAGCACCACGGTCGGCAGGCTGCGAATACCGAAGCGGGCGACGATGTCCTGCTCGATGTCGCAGTTGACCTTGGCCAGCAGCAACTCGCCCTGATAGCTCTCGGCAATGCCTTGCAGCATCGGCATCAACGCTTTGCACGGCGCACACCATTCGGCCCAGAAATCCACCAGCACCGGTTTGTTGAAGGAAGCCTCGATCACCGACTGGTCGAAATCGGCCGTCGTGGCGTCGAAGATGTACGGCGTTTGCTCACTCATGGGGGATCTCGTAGAAGCGTGAATGGGGCAACTATACGGCTTGGCGGGGGGTGGCCGGAAGGCAGAGATGTGTTGTCTGGCAGGACGCCTTCGCGAGCAGGCTCGCTCCCACAGGGAAACGCATTCCAAATGTGGGAGCGAGCCTGCTCGCGAAGCTTTTAGCTAGCGCCGCGCATGGTAGAGGCTGACATGTCTGAATTCTTCCGGCTCCGCCAGATCGGGCAAGGTCATCGCCTCAAGCATTTCAATGCGCTCATACAATGGATGCCTAAAATCCCGAACCCGCGAATCCGCCACCAGCGCTTCACGGCCACGACTTAAAAACGCATCGAGCAACGGCAAGTTCGCCCGGTCGTACAACACGTCCGCCACCAGAATCAGATCAAACCGATCCGCTTCGGCAAAGAAATCCGTCGAATAACTCATCTGTACATCATTCAGCTCGGCATTCGCCCGACACGCGGAAATCGCCAGCGGATCCAGATCGCACGCCACCACCTCCAGCGCCCCGGCCTTCACCGCCGCGATCCCGGCAATCCCGGAACCAGCGCCGAAATCCAGCACACGCTTGCCGCGCACCCACTCGGGAAATTCCGCCAGATAACGCGCCACCGCCAGACCGCTGGCCCAGCAGAAACCCCAATACGGTGGCTCATGCAGGATTCGCTGAATTTCTTCCTGGCTGAATTCGCGACCCATGTTGTCGCCATCGATCAGCCATAGCTGTAAATCAGTGTCCGGCAACGCACAGACCTTGAGTCTGGCGTCGCCGAGCAATTCACCTAACGCCTGTTGCAGGTCGAGCGGTGCATTCATGGTGCTTTGACAAATTGCAGTTGGCCCAGCGCCTGGGTGGTCGGCTGGCTGATGGTTTGCGACGGCAGATGCAGGATCAACTGACCGGACTGGCTGGCGCGCCCGCGCAGCTCAACCCGCGCGCCGGCCGGGAACGCGTCCGGGTTGAAGCGCAGGCGGAACGGCAGGATCTGGTTGTTGCCGATCAGGCTGGAACTGGCGAGCAATTGTTGCGGGCGATCCTTTTCGTCGATCACCAGCAGCGCCAGTTCGACTTCGGCACCGGCCGGCACGCCTTGCAGGGTGCCGCTCAATTCCCGTTGATAAGCCGGCAGCGGGCCAAGTTCGGCAGCCTCTTTGGCTTTTTTCTGCGCTTGCTGCGGGGCAGGTCCCGGTGTTGGCGGCTGGGGCTTGGGTGCATCGCTGCCACAGGCCACCAGCAGGCTGAAAAGACTGAGCAAAACGAGCGGACGTAACGGCATTGGATGCTCCAGCAAAATGAAATCCATGGATCAAACGATCATGCCGTTCTGTATACCGCAAAGCCTATGGCTTGTCTTGCCACCGGGATGCGCTACCATGGCCCTCCCTTTTTTTGTTGCCAGCCACCATGCACTGTCCCTTCTGCGGTGCCAACGACACCAAGGTCATCGACTCGCGTCTGGTCGCCGAGGGCGAACAGGTGCGCCGCCGGCGTGAATGCCTGGCCTGCGGCGAGCGTTTCACGACGTTCGAGACGGCCGAACTGGTGTTGCCGCGCCTGATCAAAACCGACGGCAGCCGCCAACCGTTCGACGAAGAAAAACTCCGCGCCGGGATGCAGCGCGCCCTGGAGAAACGTCCGGTGAGCGTCGAGCGCCTCGAATCCTCCCTGGTTCACATCAAGCACAAGCTGCGCGCCACCGGCGAGCGCGAGGTCAAATCCCTCGTGGTCGGCGAACTGGTGATGGCTGAGTTGCAAAAGCTTGATGAAGTCGCCTACATCCGTTTCGCGTCGGTGTACAAACGCTTCCAGGACCTTAACGAGTTCCGTGAAGAAATCGACCGCCTCGCCCGCGAACCGGTGAAAGAATGACCAGCGCCGGCGAGCAGGCCATCCTCGACGCTCACTTCATGGCTCGCGCGCTGGAACTGGCGCGCAAAGGTCATTACACCACCCATCCCAATCCTCGGGTCGGCTGCGTGGTGGTGCGTGATGGGCAGATCGTCGGCGAAGGCTGGCATGAGCGCGCCGGCGAACCGCACGCCGAAGTCCACGCCCTGCGCGCCGCCGGTGAATTGGCCCGGGGCGCGACCGCTTATGTGACGCTGGAACCGTGCAGCCACCATGGCCGCACGCCGCCGTGTGCCGAAGCGCTGGTGAATGCCGGGGTTGCCCGGGTGGTGGCAGCGATGCGCGATCCGAACCCGCAAGTCGCCGGACGTGGTCTGCAGCGCCTGGCCGATGCCGGCATTGCTACCGAAAGCGGCGTGCTCGAAGCCGAGGCGCGCCAGCTCAATCAAGGTTTTCTGAAACGCATGGAGCACGGCTTGCCGTACGTGCGGGTCAAGTTGGCTATGAGTCTCGATGGTCGGACAGCCATGGAAAGCGGCGAGAGCCAGTGGATCACCGGCCCGGCCGCACGTTCGGCCGTTCAGCGTTTGCGCGCTCAGGCCACCGTGGTGCTGACCGGCGCCGACACCGTGCTGGCCGATGGCGCGCGTTTGACCGTGCGTGCCGACGAGTTGGGTCTGGATGCCGAGCAAACCGCGCTGGCCATGAGCCGACCACCGCTGCGCGTGCTGATCGACGGGCGCCTGCGGGTGCCGCTGGATGCGCCGTTCTTCAAGGCTGGCCCGGCATTGGTTGCCACCTGTGTCGCGATCGAAGAGCAATACGCGCATGGCCCCGAGTGCCTGATCGTGCCGGGTGATGACGGTCAGGTCGATCTGCATCAATTGCTGATCGAACTGGCCAAGCGAGGCACCAACGAAGTGCTGGTCGAGGCTGGCCCACGCTTGGCCGGTGCCTTTGCTCAGCTCGGTCTGGTCGACGAATTCGTGATCTTCATCGCCGGCAAGTTCCTCGGTTCTTCGGCGCGTCCGCTGCTGGACTGGCCGCTGGCTTATATGAAGGATGCGCCGGAGCTGAAAATCACTGAAATTCGCGCGGTGGGCGATGACTGGCGAGTCACTGCCATCCCTGTCCTTTCGGCGAGCGTATAATTCCCGGCCATCGCGTTAGCGCTGGCCCAGTTCTCAAGGAGAACCCCATGTTTACCGGCATCATCGAATCCATCGGCAGTATCCGCGCATTGACCCCAAAGGGCGGTGATGTGCGGGTCCACGTCGCCACCGGCAAGCTCGACCTGAGCGACGTCAAACTCGGCGACAGCATCGCGGTCAACGGCGTCTGCCTGACCGCTGTTGAGCTGCCGGGCGACGGCTTTGCCGCCGACGTCAGCCGTGAAACCCTCGACTGCACCGCCATGAACGACCTGAAAAGCGGCAGCCCGGTCAATCTGGAAAAAGCCCTGACCCCGACCACCCGTCTCGGCGGGCACCTGGTCAGCGGCCACGTCGACGGTGTCGGCGAAATCGTCTCGCGCAGCGACAATGCCCGCGCCGTGGAATTTCGCATTCGCGCGCCGAAGGAACTGGCCAAGTACATCGCCCATAAAGGCTCGATCACTGTCGACGGCACCAGTCTGACCGTGAACGCCGTCGATGGCGCCGAGTTCATGCTGACGATCATTCCGCACACCCTGAGTGAAACCATCATGGCGTCGTACAAGCCAGGTCGCCGGGTGAATCTGGAAGTTGACTTGCTGGCGCGGTATCTGGAGCGTCTGCTCCTCGGCGACAAGGCCGCAGAGCCGAGCGCTGGTGGCATCACCGAAAGCTTTCTGGCCGCCAACGGCTACCTCAAATCCTGACTGAAGGGGGTGCCTTGTGGCGCTCAATAGCATCGAAGAACTGGTTGAAGACATCCGCCAAGGCAAGATGGTCATCCTCATGGATGACGAAGACCGCGAGAACGAAGGCGACCTGATCATGGCCGCCGAATGCTGCCAGGCCGAGCACATCAACTTCATGGCCAAACATGCCCGTGGTCTGATCTGCATGCCGATGAGCCGCGAGCGCTGCGAACTGTTGAAGCTGCCGCTGATGGCGCCGCGCAACGGTTCCGGTTTCGGCACCAAGTTCACCGTGTCGATCGAAGCCGCCGAAGGCGTAACCACTGGCATTTCCGCCGCCGACCGTGCGCGCACCGTGCAAGCGGCTGCCGCCAAAGACGCCAAGGCTGAAGACATCGTCAGCCCGGGCCATATTTTCCCGCTGATGGCCCAGGCCGGCGGCACCCTCGCTCGTGCCGGCCACACCGAAGCGGCTTGCGACCTCGCGCGCATGGCCGGTTTCGAGCCAAGTGGCGTGATCTGCGAAGTGATGAATGACGACGGCACCATGTCCCGTCGCGCTGAACTGGAAGCGTTCGCTGCTGAGCACAACATCAAGATCGGCACCATCGCCGACCTGATTCACTACCGGATGATCCACGAACGTACCGTTCAGCGGATTGCCGAGCAGCCACTGGACAGCGAACTGGGCCAATTCAACCTGGTGACCTATCGTGATTCGGTGGAAGGCGATGTGCACATGGCCCTTACGCTGGGCACTGTTTGCGCCGAAGAGCCGACCCTGGTTCGGGTGCACAACATGGATCCGCTGCGCGACCTGCTGATGGTCAAACAACCGGGCCGCTGGAGCCTGCGCGCCGCCATGGCTGCGGTGGCCGAGGCGGGCAGCGGTGTCGTGTTGTTGCTTGGTCACCCGCTCGATGGCGATGTGCTGCTGGCACATATCCGTGAAACGGGCGAGCAGGCAGCGCCGAAAAAACCGACCACTTACAGCATCGTCGGTGCCGGTTCGCAGATTCTGCGTGACCTCGGTGTGCGCAAAATGCGTTTGATGTCTGCGCCAATGAAATTTAATGCGATATCCGGTTTCGATCTGGAAGTTGTAGAATACGTGCCCTCCGAATAATGACCGGTTGTTTCCGGTCTCCGATTCGCGGCAAATAAATCACTGAGGGACGCGTAGCAGACGCGTCCCGGCTCTTTAAGAGAACTGACGAATGACCCTGAAGACCATCGAAGGTACCTTCATCGCCCCTAAAGGCCGCTACGCTTTGGTAGTGGGCCGCTTCAACAGCTTCGTCGTTGAAAGCCTGGTCAGCGGTGCAGTTGATGCCCTGGTTCGCCACGGCGTGAGCGAAAGCGACATCACCATCATCCGCGCACCTGGCGCCTTCGAAATCCCGCTGGTTGCGCAGAAAGTCGCCCAGAAAGGTGAATTCGCAGCCATCATCGCCCTCGGCGCGGTCATTCGTGGCGGTACTCCGCACTTCGAATACGTGGCAGGCGAGTGCACCAAGGGGCTGGCCCAGGTGTCCATGGAGTTCGGCGTTCCGGTTGCCTTCGGCGTCCTGACCGTTGATTCCATCGAGCAAGCCATCGAACGTTCCGGCACCAAGGCCGGTAACAAAGGTGCCGAAGCTGCCCTGTCCGCTCTGGAAATGGTCAGCCTGCTGGCGCAGTTGGAGGCCAAGTGATTAGCGACGAAAGCGATCGTTTCAACCCGCGCGATCCGAAACCTGCGGATGCCGGCAAGCCCTCGAAAAGCGTCAAGCGTCGCGAAGCCCGTCAGCTCGCGACTCAAGCGCTGTACCAGTGGCACATGGCCAAGCAATCGCTGAACGAGATCGAAGCGCAGTTTCGCGTTGATAACGATTTCACCGATGTCGACGGTGCCTACTTCCGCGAAATCCTCCACGGGGTTCCGCAGTTCAAGACCGAGATCGACACCGCTCTGACGCCTTGCCCGGATCTGACGATCGAAGAGCTGGACCCGGTTGAACTGGCCGTGCTGCGCCTGTCGACCTGGGAACTGCTCAAGCGCGTCGACGTGCCGTACCGCGTGGTGATCAACGAAGGTATCGAGCTGGCGAAAGTCTTCGGTTCGACCGACGGCCACAAGTTCGTCAACGGCGTGCTCGACAAGCTGGCCCCGCGCCTGCGTGAAGCTGAAGTGAAGGCGTTCAAGCGCTGATCGGCGCTTGAACACTTTGTCTCAGCCATGGGCGAGTTTGAGCTGATCCGCAATTTCTTCGCCGCCGCGCCTTGTGCGCAGGGCGGCGAAGGCGTTGCTCTGGGGATCGGCGATGACTGCGCCTTGCTCGCTGTTCCCCCCGGGGAGCAGTTGGCAATCTCTACCGATACGTTGGTGGCCGGTGTGCATTTCGCCGACCCCTGCGATCCGTTTCTGCTCGGTCAGCGCTCGCTGGCCGTTGCGGTCAGCGATCTGGCCGCCATGGGCGCCACGCCCGTTGCCTTTACCCTTGCCCTGACTGTACCGACGGTGACCGCCGATTGGCTGCAAGCCTATGCCCTCGGTTTGAACCGCATGGCGCAGAGCTGCGGCGTTGCGCTGGTCGGCGGCGATACCACGCGCGGGCCGTTGAGCCTGACGGTAACCGTGTTTGGTCGCGTGCCTGCTGGTCAGGCATTGACCCGCAGTGGCGCGCAACCGGGCGACTTGCTCTGTGTCGGTGGCGAACTTGGTAATGCGGCCGGCGCCTTGCCGCTGGTGCTCGGTCAGCGTGACGCCGAAGCGAACGTCGCCCAACCGCTGCTTGATCATTACTGGTCGCCACAACCGCAACTCGCCCTCGGCCAGGCCCTGCGTGGCAAAGCCACCTCGGCGCTGGACATCTCCGATGGATTACTCGCCGACTGCGGCCATATCGCGCTGGCCTCAAAGGTCCGACTTGAGATTGAACGCGAGCGCGTACCGCTGTCGGATGCATTAGTGGCGTTTCTCGGTCAGCGCGGCGCCGAGCGTGCTGCGCTGAGCGGTGGCGATGATTACGTGCTGGCGTTCACCTTGCCGTCTGTCGAGTTGCCGGCGCTGCTGGCCAATGGCTGGCCGATCCATGTGATCGGTCGAGTGTCCGAAGGTCAGGGCGTGGTCCTGCTGGATCGCGAAGGTCACGACATCACCCCGCAAATCCGGGGTTATCAACATTTTCAGGAGACACCGTGACAGATCACCCGAAACAGGTTCCGGCCGAATTCGTTCCGCCGTCGGTCTGGCGCAATCCCTGGCATTTCCTCGCGTTCGGCTTTGGTTCCGGCACCCTGCCCAAGGCGCCGGGAACGTGGGGCTCGCTGGTTGCGCTACCCTTTATCCCGTTATGGCAGATGTTGCCCGACTGGGGTTACTGGCTGATGCTCGGGATCACCATGCTGTTCGGCTTCTGGCTGTGCGGCAAAGTCGCTGACGATCTGCGGGTACACGACCACGAAGGCATCGTCTGGGACGAAATGGTCGGGATGTGGATCACCTTGTGGCTGGTGCCGGAAGGCTGGTACTGGTTGCTCGCGGGTTTCCTCGTATTCCGTTTCTTCGACATTCTCAAGCCATGGCCGATCCGCTGGATCGACCGGCACGTGCATGGCGGCGTCGGCATCATGCTCGACGACGTGCTGGCCGGCGTGTTCGCCTGGCTGGCGATGCAGGGACTGGTGTGGATTTTCGCCTGAGTCCAAGGGATATCAGGGTCAAGTGAGGGGACTAGGGATGGCTCGACGCTGGTTGGCGCTAGTGGTTTTGGCTTTGCTGAGCTCCGTGGTGGGTGCGCAGGAAGCTGCGCCGACGCCGGCGGTCATCCATCTGGCCAGCGAAGACTGGGAAGACTACACCGCTGCTGACGGCCATGGCCTGGGCTGGGACGTGCTGCGCAAAGTGTTCGAACCGGCCGGGGTCAAGCTGGACATTCGCAGCGTGCCTTACACCCGCTCGGTCGGGCTGGTGCAATTGAAGGAAGTCGACGCGCTGGTCGGCTCCTACCGTGACGAAGCCGAGCAGGTCCTGTACCCGCACTGGAATTTCGATTCCGACCACATTTACGCATTGGGCCTGGCGAGTAATCCGGCGCCTACCGAAGCGACGCTGGGCAAGTATCGCCTGGCCTGGGTGCGCGGTTATCGCTACGAAAACTTCTTGCCGAATATCAAGCGCTACAACCAGATCGAGCGGCGTAGCGGGATCCTGTCGATGCTCAAGCAGGGGCGGGCGGATTACTACATCGATGCGCTGACCGAGATTGAAGCCGTGGTGAAAACCGCAGCCGATC
This sequence comes from Pseudomonas sp. H1_D05, assembly GCF_054682705.1. Lineage (NCBI taxonomy): Bacteria > Pseudomonadati > Pseudomonadota > Gammaproteobacteria > Pseudomonadales > Pseudomonadaceae > Pseudomonas > Pseudomonas sp. H1_D05. The sequence continues at coordinate 1,097,501 of NZ_CP162825.1, read as the reverse complement.
CGGCGCAGTATCGCTATTCACACCTGGCCGAGTTGCCGCTGTTTCTCGGCTTTGCCGACACGCCACAGGCGCGAGCGCTGATGGCGCTGTATGACCAGCGTATGGAGCAGTTGGTGAAGAGCGGCGAGTTGAAGCCGATCTTCGAGAAGTGGCAGCAGCCGTATCCGTTCAACTCGAACTGAAGGCCTGCACAAGACCCCTGTAGGCCTTCGCCTGCTCGCGATGGCGGTCTAACTCAAACAATGATGAAGCTGACACACCGCTATCGCGAGCAGGCTCACTCCTACAAGGAGTCGCGGCGTCCATGAGGTAGTTATCAAACTTTTTGATCGTTATGCCCGATAATTCAGCCTAAGCGCCGGTAGGAACCTGCTGTTACAATGCCGGCCTGCGAATTTTCAGACTCTTTAGATCAGGAGCACACCGGTGCCTGTCGTCTTTGTCGCCGCTTCCAAGCTGCCAACGCCTTTTGCGCAATTCACCATGCACGGTTTTCTCGATGAAGCCACCGGCCGCGAGCACGTCGTGCTGAGCCTGGGTGAAATTGCCGACGGTGCCCCGGTACTCGGCCGGTTGCACTCCGAATGCCTGACCGGCGATGCCTTGTTCAGCCAGCGTTGCGACTGCGGTTCGCAACTGGAAGGCGCGCTTAAAGCCATCGCCCGTGAAGGTCGTGGTGTGTTGCTGTACCTGCGTCAGGAAGGTCGTGGCATCGGCTTGTTGAACAAGATCCGTGCCTACGAATTACAGGATGGCGGCGCCGACACCGTTGAAGCCAACGAGCGTCTGGGCTTTGCCGCTGATCAGCGTGACTACGCCATGTGCCTGCCGATGCTCGAGCATCTGGGCGTAAAGTCCCTGCGCCTGATGACCAACAACCCGCGCAAGGTTAAAGCCTTGACCGATATGGGCATTACTGTCGCCGAGCGCGTGCCGCTACACACCGGTCACAACCCCCACAACAAACTGTATCTGGCGACCAAGGCCAGCAAGCTCGACCACATGATGGGCAACGAGCATCAGGGCGAGGTCGATCGCGCGTGACGCGGGGTCAGGTGCGGCGCCGGTTATCGGTTGATTGGTGGAAATACCTCGCACTGGCGCTGGTGCCGCTGTTCGTACTCAATGCGTTGTTCGGTCAGGGCAAAGGGATTCTCCCGGTGCTGGCGATGCCGTTCTTTATTGCCGGCGTGGCATCGATGTTTGTCAGCCTGAAGTTTTTTGGCCGTTATAAACATGCGCTGATCGCCACGCAAAAAGCTCTCGATACCCCCGATGAACCGGCCGCGTGGATTGCGCTTGCAGCCCGTCGTCGTGCGGCTTTTCTCGTGGCAGCCTTGCCGGCGTGGATCGGCGCACTGGCGGTGTTTGTCGGTCTTGAAGCCGTACCGTTGATGCTGTTGGCGTTGTCCACGGCGGTGCTGTTTTATCTCTACCGTATCCCGCGTCAACTCGGCTGATGCGCCGCCTCTGGCTGGCGGTTCTGCTGCTGGCAGTCTCGACTCCGGTGCTGGCGGGCCTGCGGGTGGTCAGCCTCGCGCCGTCCCTTTCTGAAATTGTCGTTGAGCTGGATTCGGCAGATCTGTTGGTCGGTGTGCTTGATGCCGGTGAGCGGCCAGCGGCGATTGCCAGCATTCCTTCTGTCGGCCGCTATGGTCAGCTCGATATGGAGCAGTTGCTGAGCCTCAAACCTGACTTGTTGTTGCTGTGGCCCGGCAGTGTCGGCCCGGCGCAGCGTGATCAACTGAAGCGCCTGGGCATCCCGACCTTCGTCGCCGAACCGCATTCACTTGAACAACTCACCACCCAGATTGAAGCCATTGCCGCGCAATTGGGGCGACCTGAACGTGGGGTGAAACGGGCGGCGGCGTTGCGCCAACGACTCGTGGAGTTGCGCCAGCGCTATCGCCGGGAAGTGCCGTTGCGGGTCTTCTATCAGGTCTGGGACAAACCGCTGTACACCGTCGGTGGTGGGCAGATTATCAGCGATGCGCTGGAGGTGTGCGGGGCGCGCAATGTGTTCGCCGACCTGAGTCTGCCGGCGCCGCAGGTGAGTATTGAGGCAGTGTTGCAGCGCGACCCTGAAGTGATTCTGGCGAGTGATCAGGCGCAACTGAATGCGTGGAAAGCCTGGCCACAGGTGGCGGCGGTGAAGCAGGAAAAATTACTGTTGGTCACCGACAAAGGTCTCGAACGCCCAAGTGGCCAAATGATCAACGCTACCGCCAAACTCTGCCAATTGATCGCGCCTGACCGCTGAAATTGCGGTGACTTCTTCGCGAGCAGGCTCGCTCCCACAGGAGGATTGCATTCCAAATGTGGGAGCGAGCCTGCTCGCGAAGGGGGCAGTCAAATCACCGAAGATTCAAATCAAAGCTGGGGAGTCCAAGTCACCCCAAACATCCACACCCGACCTTCCTCGCGATAACCGTACTGGCTGCCGTCATAGCTGTAATTCGCCCGGCTGTAACCTTTGTCGAAAACATTATCGACCTTCAGATCCAGCTTGATCTCGCGGTTCAACGCCCAACTGCTGCGCAAGCCGAACAACGCATAACCACCCAGCGGGTTTTCATTTTTCAGGTCGTCATAACTGCTGCTGACCGCCTGCCAACTGGCACCGAGGCTGACTTGATCAAATTGTCGATCCAGATCCCAACTCAACGTGCGCCGCGCACGCCGGGCCAGGGTGTGGCCAGTATCACGGTCGCGCGGATCAATGATCGATACGCCAAGGTTGCTCTGCCAGTCGAACAGTTCCTGTTTCAGTGCCGCTTCAAAACCGTTGATCCGCGCCGACGCGACGTTCTCCGGGCGTGAGTTACTGCCGAAAATGATCGCGTCTTCCAGATCCGTACGATAGATCGACGCCTCCAGACGGCTGCTGTCAGTCAACTGACTGCGCCACTGCAACTCATAGCTTTTCGAGGTTTCCGGTTTCAAATCCGGGTTGCTGAAGTCGGGGTAGTACAGATCGTTGAAAGTCGGCGCACGAAAGCCTTCGCTATAGCTCAGCAACAGATCATTGTCCGGGTTCAGCGGCAATGTGAACGTGCCGCTCCAGGTGTTCTGGCTGCCGAATTGCTGGTTGTCGTCGTGACGCAGACCCAGTTCCGTGGAGAAGCTGTCGGCCTGATAGCGATGCTGGATGAATGCGGCGCGGTTCCAGCGGCTGTCTTCGTCGAATGCGGTGCTGCTGTTGACCCGGTCTTCGTACCAGTCGCCGCCGAGAATCAGGCTGTTGCGTGCGTCCAGCGTCAGATCGTTCTGCCAGTTCACCGAGTCGCGGTAGGTGTTGAACACCGTGCGTTCGTCGCTGAGCTTGTCGAGGCTCTTCTCGCGGTTCTCGGTATGGCCGAATTCGATCCGGGTTTTCCAGGTTTCGTTGACCCGAGCATCGACGTAACTGCTGACACTGCTGACGTTGAAATCGCTGTAGGGCTGCTGTTGGACCGATTCGAAGGTGTTCATGTCGAAGCGGCCGAACGGGTTGTCGAACTCGTTCTTGCCGCGGTTATCCAGCAGATTGGCGCCGACTTCGATGTCATCGCTCAGCGCATGGCTGAGGCTCAGGCTAACGGACTGATTGCGGTAGGCGTCGTGATCGGCATCGCTTGGGTACGACTGGTGAGTACGGTCACCTCCGTCGGTTTCATCAAGGCTGGCACCGAGATTGAAGCGGGTTTTCTCGTCGCCCCCGGACAAGCCGAGGCTGCGCTCCCAGGTCTGGTTGCTGCCGAAACCGACGTGCATCCGTGGCTGCAAACCTTGCTCAGTGCCGCGCCGGGTGAAGATCTGAATCACCCCGCCAATCGCATCGCTGCCGTAAATCACCGAACGCGAACCGCGCAGCACTTCCACCCGCTCGATCTGCTCGATGTTCAGATGCTGCAGGTTGCTGTCGCCGGAAGTGGAGCTGCCAATGCGCTGGCCGTCGACCAGCACCAGACTCTGCGCCGACTGCGTGCCGCGAATGTAAATGCCCGGCAGACTGCCACGTCCGCCGGCTTGCGCCACTTGCACACCAGGGACGCGACGCAGCAGGTCCGGCACGTCACTCGGCTGCAGGCGGTCGATGTCTTCGCGGGTGAACACCGTGTTGGCGGCGCTGCTGTCGTTGCGGGCTTCGACCTGGCGGTTGGCGGAGATCAGCATGTCGGGCAGCTTCAGGGCTTGCTCACGTTCGAAGGTGTCGGCGAGGGCGTTGGCGGCTGGCAGCAGGAGGAAGGGCAGGGCGAGGCGCGAGAGGTTCATCGGTGGTCCGTTGACGCGTAGGGCTAATTCAATTTTGAAAGTTCATAAACCACTGTGGGAGCGAGCTTGCTCGCGAATGCGTTGGGTCAGTCATGAGTGAGTCGACTGACAGTCCGCATTCGCGAGCAAGCTCGCTCCCACAGGGTTTTGCACAGGTATTGCGATTACTTGTTGAGCAATTCCAGACGCTCACGAATCGACGCTTCGATCCCTGCCTCATCCAGCCCGCACTCGGCCAGCATCTGCGCAGGCTTGGCGTGTTCGACGTAGACGTCAGGCAAGCCCAGGTGCAGCATCGACTTGAGGATGTTCTCTCGCGCGAGGAATTCACTGACCGCGCCACCGGCGCCGCCCATGATCGCGTTCTCTTCGATCGTCACCAGTAACTCGTGGCTGCCGGCAATCTCGCGCACCAGCGCTTCATCCAGCGGTTTGACGAAACGCATGTCGACCACGGTGGCATCGAGTTTTTCAGCCACCTTCAGCGCCTCGGCAAGTTGCACGCCGAACACCAGCAGAGCGACTTTGCTGCCCTGGCGACGGACGATGCCTTTGCCGATTTCAATCGGCTCGAGGTCTTTGTCGATCGTCGCGTTCGGGCCGGTGCCGCGTGGATAGCGCACAGCTGCCGGGCCGTTGTACAGGTGGCCGGTGGTGAGCATTTTGCGCAGTTCGTTTTCATCACTCGGGGTCATGATGACCATGCCCGGGATGCAACGCAGGTAGGACAGATCGAAGCTGCCAGCGTGGGTCGGGCCGTCTTCGCCCACCAGGCCGGCGCGGTCGATGGCGAACAGCACGTCGAGGTTCTGCACCGCGACGTCATGCACCAACTGGTCGTAACCACGCTGCAGGAACGTCGAGTAGATCGCCACTACCGGTTTTGCGCCTTCGCAGGCCATGCCGGCCGCGAATGTCACCGCGTGTTGCTCGGCAATCGCCACGTCAAAGTAGCGCAGCGGGAAGCGTTCGCTGAACGCCACCAGATCCGAGCCTTCCTTCATCGCCGGGGTAATCCCGACGAGACGCGGATCAGTAGCAGCCATGTCGCACAGCCACTCGCCGAACACCGCCGAATACTTCGGACCGCCAGCCTTTGTCGGCGCAGCAGCCGGAGCATCGACCGGTTCGAGTTTGGTGATCGCGTGGTAGCCGATCGGGTCGACTTCCGCCGGGGCGAAACCCTTGCCTTTCTTGGTGACGATGTGCAGGAACTGCGGGCCTTTCAGATCGCGCATGTTGCGCAGGGTGGCGATCAGGGTTGGAAGGTCGTGGCCGTCGATCGGGCCGATGTAGTTCCAGCCCAGCTCTTCGAACAGGGTGCCGGGGACCAGCATGCCTTTGGCGTATTCTTCAGTACGACGGGCGATTTCCCAGTGCGCCGGGCAGGCGCGACAGGACTTTCTTGCTGCCCTCACGCATGCTCGCGTAGGTGCGGCTGGAAAGGATCTTCGCCAGATAATTCGACAGGCCACCGACATTGCGCGAGATCGACATGTCGTTGTCGTTGAGGATCACCAGCATGTTGGCGTTGACTTCCGGCGCGTGGTTCAGCGCCTCGAAAGCCATGCCGGCGGTCAACGCGCCGTCACCAATCACCGCGATTGCCTTGCGATCGCTGTTCTGCAGGCGGGCGGCGATGGCCATGCCCAGTGCAGCGCTGATCGAAGTGCTGGAGTGGCCGACGCCAAAGGTGTCGTATTCACTCTCGGCGCGACGCGGGAACGCGGCAATGCCGTCCTTCTGGCGCAGGGTGCCCATGCGCTCGCGGCGACCGGTGAGGATCTTGTGCGGATACGCCTGGTGCCCGACGTCCCACAGCAGACGGTCGTCCGGTGTGTCGAAGACGTAATGCAACGCGATGGTCAGCTCGATCACGCCCAGGCCGGCACCGAAATGCCCACCGGTCTGACCGACCGTGTAGAGCAATTCCAGGCGCAACTCATCGGCCAGGGTTTCCAGCTCGGCTTCGCCTAACCGGCGCAGGCCGTCCGGCGTGTTCGCGCGGTCGAGCAGGGGCGTGGTCGGGCGCTTGCGGGGAATCTCATGAAACGTCGTGGGCATCAGGCGAATCGTTATAGGTATAGAAGATGCGGCAGTTTACCTGATGCATCGCCCCCTGCCCACGCGTTGGTCTTTTTTGGCGGATACGCCGTCAGTTGCGCCGCTCGACGATATACCGGGCCAGCTCGCGCAAGGGCTCGGCGGCCGCGTCAAACGGTCGCAGGGCGTGCAGAGCCTGATCACGCAGTTCCAGCGCATAAGCCTTGGCGGCGTCGAGGCCGAGCAGCGCCGGGTAGGTCGGCTTGTCGCGGGCGATGTCGGCGCCTTGGCGTTTACCGAGGGTTTCGGTATCGCTTTCGACGTCGAGGATGTCGTCCTGCACCTGAAAGGCCAGACCGATGGCCTGTGCATAAGTCTGCAGGGCACGCAGTTCATCCTGCTCGGCACGGCCGCTGGCCAGAGCGCCGAGTTTGACGCTGACTTCGATCAGCGCGCCGGTCTTGTGCCGGTGCATCTGTTCAAGGGCTTTCTGATCGAGTTTGAGGCCGACCGAACCGAGGTCGATGGCTTGACCGCCGACCATGCCTGCCGGGCCTGCGGCATTAGCCAGCGCGGTGACCATTTGCAGGCGGATGTCACTGCTGCAATCGCTCAGGCGCGGGTCGAGCAGGGCACTGAAAGCCAGGCTCTGCAAGCCGTCACCGGCGAGAATCGCGCAGGCTTCGTCGAATTTCTTGTGGGTGGTCGGCTGGCCGCGACGCAGATCGTCGTCGTCCATCGCCGGCAAATCATCGTGAACCAGCGAATAAGCGTGGATCAGCTCAACCGCGCAGGCCGCACCGTTGGCTTGTTCAGCCTTGCCACCGAGCGCTTCGCACGCCGCGTAGGCGAGCAGCGGACGCACGCGTTTGCCGCCGTTCATCACGCTGTAGCGCATGGCTTCGTAAAGCCGCGCCAATTCCGGCAACGGCGCGTTGAACAGGGTTTCCAGAGCCGCGTTAACCCGGGTCTGGCTGCTCGCCGTATACGCCGCAATCATTCTGGCTGTTCCGCGTCGAAGGGTTCCTCGGCGAGTTCGCCATCGCGCTCCAGCAGCACCTGCACCTTCTGCTCGGCTTGCGCCAGCGCTGCCTGGCAATCCCGGGTCAGGCCGATGCCCTGCTCGAAAGCGGTCAGCGAGTCTTCCAGCGACAATTCACCGTTCTCCAGACGCTCGACCAATGTTTGCAGGTCGGCGAGGGACTGTTCGAAATCCAGTGCAGCTTTTTTGCGGGCCATGGCGGCGATTTCCGGTTGACGTTAAACCGGCGCGACACTAGCAGATAGGGGGTTTATGGGCAAATGAGCGGGGTGCGACCGGCCCTTTTTCCTGAGGCGATTCGGGATGGCTGAAACCTATTCGGCTCATTTTGTGAGCCGAATAATCTCTCTATTCGGCTCACGCCCCTTGAAAAGCAGGTTTCCTACAGCGATTGCACATGTATCCGATTGTTAAAAAACTGCCAAATGGCTAATCTTCGCGCCTTCTACGACCCTACAGTCACGGGTCTTTCAGACGAAACGCAGTTTTCACCGCTGTGAAGTACCGAGGATCGGGTGCAAGGTTTCGTTCAGGCATGGCAGGAGGCATTACATGCGTTCATTTCTTTGGCTACTGATCGGCCTGGCCTGCGCGCCCGCGCTGTCGGCCGCGCCGAGCGCTGAACTGTCGGAACCGGTGGGCGGCTGGCGCTATCACGGCTTGCTCGATCGCACGGAAAACCCGCAAGTCGCCTATCCCACGCCGCCGATTGATCGCGGCATTCAGCGCAATCGCACGATGATCCAGGGCCAGCTCAAGGCCATCGGCCATATGCGCCCGCCGCACAGCCTCGCTGTGAATGGCAATCCATTGAATCTGTACACCGACGACCAGGGCCGTTTCGCCCGGCCCTACGCGTTCGGCGCCGGCTCCAACAGCGTCGAAGTGATCAGCGCCCAAGGCCAGTCGCTCAAGCGCGTGCAATTTTATGAAGCAAACAATTTGCGCACGCCGGCGCGAATTCGTCTTGTCTTGGGCTGGGACGATCCAAAAGCCGAGCTCGATCTGCACATTGTCACGCCCGACGGTCAGCATGCGTTCTGGGCGCAGCCGGCGCTGAGTAATGGCGGCGGTCTCGACCCGGATGGCGTCGACGGCCCCGGCCCGGAAATGTTCACCATGACTGCGCCGCTGCACGGCACTTATCTGGTTTACGTCAACTATTGGGGCAACTTCGGCAACGGCGGCTATAACTTCGAGGAGACCAGCAACCAGAACGAGGTGATCACCTCGCAAATCACGCTGGTGCTCAACGAAAACACCGTCGACGAAAAACGCGAAACGTTCATCGTGCCCCTGCGGGCGATCGGTGATCTGCTGCTGGTCAAGACTTTCAACTATTAAGCATTCCGCCACGGATGAAATCCTGAGCTTTGGGAAATGAGCGAAAAGATGAGCGATAACACTGTTACTTCGGCTGCCGACACGCCAGCGGCCAAACCTTCGCGGCGCTGGCCCTTGCTGCTGGCCGGGTTGTGCCTGGTGGCCGGTGTAGCGGGTGGTTTTGGCTGGCTGCTGCTCAAGCCCAAGGCGCCGCCGGCGGAATTGGCCAGTGACAAGCTCGGCCTCAGCCGCCCGGATGCGTTGCTGGAAACCCGCTCGCTGAGTCAGTTGCCCAAGGACTTGCTGACGGTGCCGTTCCTCAAGGCCACGCTCACCGAAGATTTCGTCTTTTATTACGAAACCCACGCCGACCGCCTGGGGCTGATTGGCAGTCTGCGCCGGATCATTTACGAGCATGATCTGAAGTTGCAGGACAGCCTGATCGAGCAGCTTTTCGATCAACCGGCCGACGTTGCGTTGTGGCGTGGCGCGGATGGGCGCTTGAAGGATTTCCTTTTGGTGATGGATCGTGGTGGGCTGGCGAAACTGCTCGAGCCATTGGCAAAGGTTGCGCTGGATGACACGCAGCTCAGTCAGATGAGCGAACTCAAGGTCGGCGGCGACACTGTGCCGCTGTATCAACTGACCTATAACGCCAGCAAAGCCCTGTTGTTCGCCTCCCACGGCGACAAACTGGTGGTGCTGTCCAACCCGGCCAAGTATTACGACCCGGAAAGCGGCGCCTCCGAGGAATCCGGCCATGTCTCGCCACAAGCGCTGGCGGCGCTGCTCAATGGCGAAAAACTGTTCCCCGAAGCGTTCGGCCTGCCGGCGAAAACTCCGGAAACCAAGCAACGCCTGTCGGTCAACTCCAGCGTTCTGGCCATGGGTTATCAACGTTTCATCCCGAACTTCGCCGGGCTGCGCTTCGACATGGATGACAAGGGCTGGCACAGCTACCTCGCCATGGACGAACTGGACAACCAGCCCGACTTCGATTTCAAACCGGTCTGGCAAGCAATGCCGCTGGGCGCAAGTGCCTGCGTGACCCTTCCGGTCGCGGCCGAACCGCAAAAACCATTGCTGGTGAAACTCGGCGCTGAAGAAACCGTGGCGCAAACTCTCACCGAACACGTGGCCGGCGCGGCAGGCCTGTGCTGGTACGCCGATTCGCGGTTGTACACGCCATTGCTGGTGGCCAGTCTGAAAGACGAGGACAGCAGCAAACTCGACGGTGATCTTGGCAAACTGTTCGGTTCGATGGTCGGTGCATTCGAAGCCAACGTTGAAGTAAACGTGTTCCCGGTAGTCGAGAAGCAGGAAGGCCAGAACCACGTCTGGCAGCGTCAGGTCAGCTCCAACTTCGGCCCGTATGCGGCGAAAACTGCGGAGAACCCGGACGCGATTTCCGGCAAGGCTTTCATGAAGGTCAGCCTAGCTCGCCACGGTTCGACGCTGCTGTTTTCCCTCGACGACAAACTCGTCGACAAGGCCCTCGGCACCCTCGACAAACGCTTCCCGCCGATGGCCGACGTGTTGCCCAAAGACGTGCTGATGCCGATCTATTTCGGCCCGGATTCGATGGCGCAGCTGATGCAGCAAGAAACCCTCGATAGCCTGCCGCAGGACATGGAGCCGGTGTTCTACAACGCCGCGCAAACCTATCTGATTCCGAAGCTGCGCACCCTCGGCGGCTACGGCAAGTACGCGCTGACGCTGCCTGAAGGCAGCGAGCCTGACGGCCACTGGCAGTGGCTGCCGCTGGAATGGAAAGCGCTGTGACGACACTGATCCGCAGCCTCGGCCTGCTCGCGCTGTTGCTCAGTGCGGGCGCCCGCGCCGTTGAAGCACCCGCACTCGATCTGGCGCAATCCCAGGTGTTTCGCGCCTGGTTCGTGCGCATCGCTCAAGAGCAGTTGAGCCAAGGCCCAAGTCCGCGCTGGTATCAGCAGGACTGTGCCGGGCTGGTGCGTTTTGCCGCCAACGAAGCGCTGAAAGTCCACGACGACAAATGGCTGCGCAGCAATGGCCTGTCCAATCGCTACCTGCCGCCAGAGCTGTCGCTCAGCGATGAGCAACGCAAGCTCGCCCAGCAATGGCAGCAGGGCGGCGGCAAGGTCGGGCCGTACGTCAACGCGATCAAACTGATTCAGTTCAATAGTCATCTGGTCAGCCGTGACGTCTCGCAGGCACGGCCCGGTGATTTGATGTTTTTCGATCAGGGCGACGACCAGCACCTGATGATCTGGATGGGCCGCTACATCGCCTATCACACCGGCACCACCACCCCCACTGACAACGGCATGCGTTCGGCAAGCCTGCAGCAACTCATGACATGGAAGGACACCCGATGGATACCCGACGCAGCCAACCCCAACTTCATCGGCGTCTATCGACTGAACTTTCTCTCCCAATGACCGGTGCCCGCATGTTGCGACTCTGCTCCCGAATTCCTTTGCTGCTGGCGCTGTTGCTGCCAGTGGCTACCGTCAGCGCCGAAGATTCGGTCGAGCCGAGCGGCTACACGCCGGTCTCGGGTGAAAGCTTTTTCCTGCTCGCCGACAGCAGTTTTGCTGCTGATGAACAGGCAATGGTCCGTCTCGAAGCGCCGGGCCGTGATTACCGTCGCTTCCGCATGGAACCGTACGGCGGCGCGGATATTCGTGTGTACCGCATCGACAAACCGCTGGATTTCCTCAAGCGTCAAAAGAATCTGCATCGCGTGGTCAGCGACGGCCAGTTCAAGGGTGAAGGCCTGTCCAACACCCTCGCGTATCTGTGGGACAACTGGTACCGCAAATCCCGACGGGTGATGCAGCGCGCGTTCTCTTATGAATCGCGCAAACAGGTCACCGAAGAAGTGCCGGAACTGAAGATGGGCAACGCCATCGCAGCGCCGACGCCGTACGACGCGCAGCCGCAATTTGCGCTGATTCCGGGTCTGCCGGTGGTCAGCCAGTTCCGTTATCCGCTGTGGCAGGCCAAGCCGATTCAGCCGCCGGAAGGGGTCAATCTGGCCGGGTCTTCGAGCGATTTCGTCAGCGTCGCGCCGGGTAACGTTTATATCCCGTTGGGCAATCTGAAGCCGGGTCTGTACCTGGTCGAAGCGCTGATCGGCAAGTACCGCGCAACCACCATGGTGTTCGTCTCCAACACCGTCGCGGTGAGCAAGATTGCCGGTGATGAATTGCTGGTCTGGGCCGCGCGCAAACACGAAGGCAGTTCGGTACCGAAGGTCAATGTGCTGTGGACCGACGGCCTCGGCGTGATGAGCAGCGGTGCCACCGATACTGACGGTTTGCTGCGCCTGAAACACGTCAGCCCGGAGCGTTCGTTCGTCATCGGCGAGGACGAAGAAGGCGGGGTGTTCGTCTCCGAGAACTTCTATTACGACAGCGAAATCTACGACACCAAACTCTACGCGTTCACCGACCGGCCGCTGTATCGCCCAGGTGATTGGGTGTCGCTGAAAATCGTTGGTCGTGAGTTCAAGAATGCGCGGGACTCGGTGTTGCCGGGTGCTGCAGATGTCACGGTCAGCGTGCTTGACGCCACAGGCACTGAGTTGCAACACCTCGACCTGAAGCTCGATTCGAAGGCCGGCACTCAGGGCCGCTTCCAGTTGCCGGACAACGCTGTGGCCGGTGGTTACGAGATCCGTTTCAACTATAAGGACCAGGCTTACAGCAGCGCTTTCCGCGTGGCCGAGTACATCAAGCCGCACTTCGAGATTTCGCTGAATCTGGCCAAGCAGGATTACCGCACTGGCGAGCCGGTCAAAGGCAGTCTGCTGTTGCTGTACCCGGACGGCAAACCGGTGGCCAACGCCAAGTTGACCCTGAGCCTGCGCGCCCAGCAACTGTCGATGGTCGACAACGAGCTGCAATACCTCGGGCAATTCCCGGTGGAGCTGACCAGCACCGAACTGACCACCGACAGCAAAGGCAATGCGAGCCTCGACCTGCCGGCCGCCGACAAGCCGAGCCGCTACATGCTCACCGTGTTCGCCAGCGATGGCGCGGCGTATCGGGTCAAGACCACCAAGGAAATCCTTATCGACCGTGGCGCGGCGAGCTTCCGTCTGAGTGCGCCGCAACGCTTCAGCGCGGTCGGCGACAAAGTCGCATTCAGCTACGCCAACGAGGGCGGCACCGAGCAAAGCAAAGCGGTGACGCCGAGCACCTATGGCTGGGTACGTCTGGAAGACCAGAGCACCGGTGAAGGCAAGCTCGCGGCGACTGACAAGGGCTTCAGCATGGCCTTCGAACGCCCGGGCACTTACAACCTGACCTTGAAAGATCAACACGGTCGCGTCCTCGGTGCCACGGGGCATTCGGTCACTGGCGACGGCGTCAAAGCGGTACCGGGCACTGTGGAAATCGTCCTCGACAAGCCTGAGTACAAGGCCGGCGATGAAGCGCTGGCGCTGATCACTTTCCCGGAGCCGGTCAGTGATGCGTTGCTCTCGCTGGAACGCGACAAGGTCGAAGCCACCGCGCTGCTGGCCAAGGGCGGCGACTGGTTGAAACTGGAAAAACTCAGCGACACCCAATACCGCGCGCGCATTCCGGTGAAGGACAACTTTGCACCGAACCTGACCTTCTCCGTGCTCTACACCAAGGGCGGTCAGTACAGCTTCCAGAACGCCGGGATCAAAGTGGTTGCGCCGCAAATCGACGTGGCGATCAGCACCGACAAAGCGGTGTACCTGCCGGGCGACACGGTCACGGTTGATCTGACCACCCAGTTCGCCGGCAAAGCGGTTCCGGCGCATCTGACCGTCAGTGTTGTCGACGAAATGGTCTACGCACTGCAAGCGGAAGTCGCGCCGACCATCGACCAGTTCTTCTATCACCCGCGCCGTAACAACGTGCGCACCAGTGCCAGCCTGTCGTTCATCAGTTACGACGTCGCGTTGCCGGGCAGCCCCGGCGCACCGGGCAAAGCCAACCGCAGCGAGCGCGGGGTGAAAGTGCTGGAGCGGCCGCGTCGTGAGGACGTCGATACCGCTGCGTGGCAGCCAGAGTTGTTGACCGGGGCCGACGGCAAAATCCGTTTCACCTTCAAGATGCCGGACTCGCTGACCCGCTGGCGCATCACCGCGCGGGCAATTGCCGATGATGGTCAGGTCGGGCAGAAGAAGCAGTTCGTGCGTTCGGAAAAACCGCTGTACCTGAAGTGGAGCGGGCCGAGCAAATTCCGCAAGGGTGATCAGCCGCAACTTGGCGTGTTTGCGTTCAGTCAGGCCGAGAAACCGGTCAAGGCTGAACTGGTGACTCACTATGCGGGCGCCGAACAGCGTCTGCCTGTGACCCTGAACAACGGCATCAATTATCTGCCGCTGCCGGCGTTCTCATTGGCTTCCGGCGAATGGACGGCGGAGTTGGTGCAGGACGGCAAGGCCGCCGACTCTCTCGCCGTGCGCCTGAGTGCGACCGGTGACGGCTGGCAAGTCACTCAGACTCAAAGCCTCGACGTGGCCAGCGGTGACACACCGTTGAGTCTGCCGGCCGACGCCACCGATATTCGCCTGCGTCTGGATGACAGCCCGCAAGCGTTGTTCCGCTCGGCACTCGATGATCTGCTCAGCTATCCGTACGGCGGCGTCGAGCAGACTGCCAGCCGTTTGCTGCCGTTGAGCATTGCCTATCCATCGCTGGCATCGAATCCGCAGATTCGTGATCGCTTGCGTCTGATCATGCAGAACAGCCGTCTGCGTCTGGTGCAAATGGCCGGGCCGTCGGCGAGCTTCACCTGGTGGGGCTACGACGGTGAACCGGATGCGTTCCTCACGGCTTACGCTTACTACGCCGACTGGAACGCTAGCCAGGTGCTGGAATTGACCTTGCCGCCGGAACATTGGCAGCGAGTGCTGGAGGTCTACGCCAAGCAAGCGCCGAACACACCGTTGCTGCAGCGCGCGCTGATTCTGTCGTTCGCCAAGCAGATGCATTTGCCGGTGAACACCTTGCTCAGCGGCTTGATGGAGGATCTGGCCAAGGCCGGTGAAGGCAACGCCGAAACCCTGATGGACGACGGCGAAGACAGTCTGGTGATGAGCGACCCGGATTCGGCGCTCGGTCTGGCGGCGGCGCGGGTGTTGACCGCTGCGTTGGCCACGCAGTCGAAGGTTGCCTTGCCGGAAACGTTCAATCGTCAGGTGGGGGCTGCGCAACAGCGTCTGGCGGTCAGTTCGCAGCCGTTCGCCGAGGCGCTGAACCTGTCGCTGCAAGCATTCGATCAGGCGCGTGCTACGGCGTTGTTGCAACGTTTGCTGCCGCAGCAATCGACCCTCGAACGTGCGCTGGCGCTGACCTGGCTGCAACGCAGCATCGCCCAGGCGTCGCCGACCATTGCACTGACGCCGGGTGAAGGCTGGAAGAAGAACTACGGAGCCAGCGGCGAGATGTACTGGACGTGGCAGGGCGCGACGCCAGTGCCGAGCGTGTTGTCGGTGTCCGGTACGCAGGAGCGTCCGCTGCGCGCGGCGTTGAGTTTCCAGACCCAGCAAGCGGCAGTCGATCCGATGGCCGTGACCATTACCCGTCGCCTGTCGCGACTGGTGCCGGGCGACGAAGCGTTCACCTTCAAACTGGAGCCGATCGGCAGCAAGCCGCTGTCCAGCGACAGCCTGTATCTGGACGAAGTGATCCTCACCAGCAAAGCGCCGAAACCGCTGCGCTACGGCATGCTCGAAGTGCCGCTACCACCGGGCGCCGATGTCGAGCGCACCACTTGGGGCATCAAGTTGCAGGGCAAGGACGGCACCGAGCCGACCGCGCTGGAGAAGGCGCGCTTCGAACCGGGTCAACTGGCGTACGCGGTGCCGGTCGATGCGTTGAGTGGTGAGTTGCGCCTGCGCCATCTGGTGCGCTTCTCGCAGAAGGGCCAGTTCAACCTGCCGCCGGTGCGCTTCAAGCAAGTCTACGCGCCGCAGCATCAGGCCCAGGAAGCGAAAGCCGCCCTTGGTCAGGTCACGGTCAACTGACATGAGCCGGCCGCTGCTGTGGCTGCTGATGTGTGTGATACCTGCGCTGGCGACGGCGCAGGATGAGCCGTTGCGCGTGGCCTATAAGGGCGAGTTGTTGTCGCTGAGTCAGACGCAATTGATCGCCCGCGAGCCCTTGCCGCCGACGCTCGATACCCCGTTGGGCAGTCTGTGGAAATTGTTCGTATACGCATGGCTGGTCGATACCGGTGCGCGTGAGCCTGCTTATGAATGTCGCGGACAGTCGAAGGAAGAGGTTTATTGCTGCTCGGCGGGTAGCAGGATCGAGCGTGATCAGGCGTTGGTGAAATCCTGCGGGTTGTACTTTGAGCCTGCGCGATTGGGGCTTTCTTCTGCCGACTGGCGCACGTATTGGCAGGCGCGGCGGGCGCCATCGTGGCTGCTGGATTTGCCGTCGGTGCAGCCGGCTCAACGGGTTTCCGTGATCGAGTTGTTGAAGGTCTTGGCTGCTTTGCCGGCGCAGGATCAAGCGCGTCGAGTGCTGCTCGATGTGGTGCTGAATGCGGCGGACGGTAATGTCGTCGGCGAACTGGGCGGGCGTTTGCGGGTGAAAACCTGGAGCTGGCTTGGCGATCAGGATCCGCAGTCGCGCCAGGGTGGTTTCGCCGGTTGGACCGCGGACGGATCTCCGCTCTGGGCGGGTGGGCGTGGTACCAGTCAGATGGTTTTGCGCCATTACGGACAGGCACTGGCGACGGTGTTGCCCGCCGCATGGCCGGCAGAAGCCGGGCGCTGTGTTGAAGTCGGGTTGTTCTCGCGCTATCCGCTCACGCGGGTTTTGGATGGTGAGCGGATGGTGACGTCCGGCCCGTTGCAGGGCGATTACCGCGTCGAATTCGCCAATGGCAACGCGCTGGATATCCACAGTGACGGCGAACTGTTTCTGCTCAACGACAAACTCGTCGCAAGGCTTGATCGCGAAGAATATGTAGCTCGCGTCCTTGAGCGCGAAGCCAAACCGGAACCCGCCGAAGCGGCCAAAGCGCTGGCCGTGGCAATCCGCACTTATCTGCTGCAAAACGCCACGCGCAACGGCGATTGCCTGAGCATCGACGACAGCAGCAATCGCCAACGCGTCGCACCGCGTCCAGCCTCGGCCGAGTCACGCAACATCGCGGCGTGGACGGCGGATCTGGTACTGGCCGGTAGCACCGTCACCTATCACTCCGATCAACCCGGCCCGGACAAACTCGCCTGGCAACAAGCCGTCGAGCAGGCCAATGCCGGTCAGCGCTACGACGCCATTCTGCTGCACGCCTATCCGCGCGCCAGCCTCAGTCGCTGGGACAATCCGGTCGCCTCCTGCGAAGCGCTGCCCGCCGCGCAAGACTGGCTGCAGAAACAGCGACGCGGCTGGCGCCCGAAGCTGGAAAGCGAAACCGGCTACAACGAAGTCAGCACATTCGCCGTGTGCAAACTCGCCTTCGGTCGTCCCTTTGTCGATCGCGAACGCCAACGTATTTACGTGCGTGGCGTACTGACCCTGCAGGATCGCCTCGACCTGACCCACGAATATCTGCACCTGGCCTTTGAAGCACACCCCAACGGCCAGGATGAAACCTACATCGAAGGGCTCGCCCGTCACCTTTTGCTGGAATAGACCATGAAACTCCGTTATCCACAGGTCTTGCTGCTGCTCTGCACATTGACCGCGCTAGCGCCGGCGATGGCCGCTGACAGCGTCAAACTCGACACCCCGGTCGGCGGCTGGCGCAGCGGCGCACCCGAAGGCGAGGGCGAAAGCTTCCGTCAGACCGTCAACTACCCGGCCTCATCGGTCAACACCCCGGTCGGCCAGGCCAATACCGCACGCATCAGCGGCGAGATCAAAGCTGCGCGAAAGAACAACGAGCCCGGCCGCCTGATCGTCAATGGCGTGAGCATGCCGCTGAAAATCGACGACAGCGGCCGCTTCGACCGCCCGTTCTCCTTCCCCAACGGCAGCAACAGCGTCGAAGTGCGCAGTCCCGACGGCCAGCAACGCCACCGCACGCAATTTCTCAACACCAGCGGCGGCGCCACCCCGGCAAAACTGCGCGTACTGCTGGCGTGGGACAGCGACGGCACCGACCTCGACCTGCACCTGATCACCCCTGACGGCGCGCACATCTGGTACGGCAACCGCAGCGCCGCCAACGGCGCCGCGCTCGATGTTGACGTCACCACCGGTTATGGCCCGGAAATCTTCGCCATGCCGGCGCCGATCAAGGGGCAATATCTGGTGTATGTGAATTATTACGGCGGTGGGTATCGCGGGGATGATGAGGGTGGAGATGAGGCGGTACAGGCACTGACCACGGCGCAGGTGACGGTGATTACTGAAGAGGGGACGCCGAGTGAGAAGATGGAGACGTTTCTGATCCCGATGCGGGCGGTGGGGGAGTTGACGTTGGTTAAGGCGTTTAGTTATCCGTGAGGGAATTGGGCTGCGGGTTGCTGCCCAATTTCAGGTCGCAGACATTGGACCGACTCAGGGCAGGAGCGAAAGACGGTCCTGCGCAACCTCGTAAGCAGCTTCTCTCTCTCGCTTCCCGATTGCGATTACAAACACCACAATCTCTTGATCAAGGACCTGATAGATCAGGCGATAGCCAGCGCTTTTCAGCTTCACTTTGTAGCAATCCGGGAGCTCGCGAAGTCGATTGGCTTCTATTCGAGGATTCTCCAATACCTCTGTGAGCTTCTTCTTGAACTGGTGGCGAACCGTATCGCCGAGTTTGTTCCACTCCTTTAAAGCACGACGATCAAATTCAAGGTTATAGGTCATCCAGACTTACCTTGACTCGTTGAGGTGCCGCGAGGCGTTCGGTGACTACGGCTATGAGTACTTCATCTTCCTCGCTGAGCAATGCTGCTTTGAAGGGTAGCTTGCCTCGCTCGGCGACGTATTGGAGTGTCTGACGCAAAAGCTCTGAGGGGGTTACTCCCAGCTTTTCCAGTTCGGCGAAGGAGCGCTGCTTCAGATCATCGTCGATGCGAATGTTGATGGAGGCCATGATGAAATACCTGTAATGACGTTTGTCGTTACGGTACCAAGAGGCTCTTCTGTTCGACAAGCGCGAATTTATGTTTCAGACGGTAGGCCGGGTTTATTTCAGGCATTAAAAAGCCGGCTTGTGGCCGGCTTCTCGGGGACTGGCTTGGCCTATTTTTGGTAAGCCTTGCCAGCCTTCAAAACGTACATCCGGATCTGCGTCCGGCTGTGGGACTTGGTCAGACGTTGGTCTGCCGCGTCGGGCGCTGTCTGAGCCGCGGGGCGGGTCGATGCGCAAATGTGGGGCGCAGGATACTGAGTTTTGTTGTGGATTCCCAGCCTGAAGTGCGGTTTAGAGCAACCGCAGTCGAACAAATTCGAGATTTGTACCGATTATCAGGGCCTCATCGCGAGCAGGCTCACTCCTACAGGAGGCTTTGCAGGCCGTGAGATCATAGAAACGGCACCACCGGCCGCCGCTTGCTCACGGTCGACCACCAGAACACCCAGCCCAATATGTGAATCCTTTGCTCCTCGATCTGTGCCGGGCGGAACACTTCGTCCGGGTATTCGGCGTTGTTGTGGCTGCGCAGGCGTAGGCCGTTGCCGGGCATGCGGTGCAGGTATTTGATGCGCAGCATGCCGTCGTGTTCGATGGCGTAGATCTCACCGTCGACGACCTGGGTCAGGCTGCGGTCGATAGCGACGATGGAGCCGTCTTCGATGCGTTCGGCCATGCTGTTGCCGATCATGTGCGCGCAGATGGCGTCGGCGTGGCGGATTTCCAGTTGATCCAGTGGTGCACGCAGCAGGCGGATGGACAGGTCAGGGTCCTGGATGACGTGGGTTTTGTCGGAGCCGTTGGTCAGGGGTGTTTCTTTGAAGAAGGCCAGTTCGATGTCGTTGGGATGGATGAATCGATAGGACCCTTGGGGATCCTGAGCGTCGAAGCTGTCGCCATTGCTGGCTGGCGGAGTCAGGCTTGGCAGCTCTTTTGTGCCTTGTCCGGTTTTCAGCCATTCGCTGTTGACGGACAGCAGGCGTGAGACTTCTTCCATGCGATACGCCGGGACGCCCCGGGTGTACCAGTTGTGGACATTTTGGGCTTCCGTGCCCCAGAACTTTGCGAAACCCGTCGTCGAGATGTTCGCAGCTTCCAGGAGTGCCTTGAATCTTGGACCGCTAGTGTTCTTTCTCATAAACACGGAGTCTACGGCCGTGCCAGAGCGGTTTGAATAAACCGGGCGTTCAAAAACGGGCTGAATTTTGCGACGGGATGTAAGACGTTCTTGTGGGAAATTACACAAGATAAAACTTTTCTGTAGTCCGTCATAAACACTCTGTTTAAGGCGGCTTTTCCCGAGCACAAAAAACCCCGGATCAACCGGGGTTTTCTTCAAGCCTCACGCGTAGCGCAACTGCTTAGCCTTTGTAGGCGGCAACCGACTTGGTGATCGCTTCGCGGGCGGCGTCTGCACCGGCCCAGCCTTCGATCTTGACCCATTTGCCTTTTTCGAGATCTTTGTAGTTCGCGAAGAAGTGCTCGATCTGCTGGATCAGCAGTGGCGGCAGGTCGGTGTATTCCTTCACATCGACGTACAGCTGGGACAGCTTGTCGTGTGGTACTGCGATGACTTTGGCATCGCCGCCGCCGTCGTCGGTCATGTTCAGGATGCCGACTGGACGCGCGCGGATTACCGAACCTGGGGCAACCGGGTAAGGGGTCACAACCAGTACGTCGAGCGGATCACCGTCGTCAGCCAGGGTGTTCGGGATGTAACCGTAGTTGGCCGGGTAGAACATTGGGGTGGCCATGAAACGGTCAACGAACAGGCAATCGCTGTCTTTGTCGATTTCGTATTTGATCGGCGCGTGGTTGGCCGGGATCTCGATCGCGACGTAGATGTCGTTCGGCAGGTCTTTGCCAGCCGGAATCTTGCTGTAGCTCATTGGGCGTTGCCCCCGTAGTTGACCAAAAACACTTGGCCGGATTGACCAAAAAGTGGCGGCGATTATAGGCATATTCTGCCGTCGACGCCATGTACCGAAAGTCGTGCAGACCTTAGTCGTGCGCCTGATAGACCGGGTCTGTGGCCTGAAGTTGCCGCAACCTGCCCAGCGGGTCCTGCCGGTAGAAAAGCTGCAACTGCGCATAGACCTGTGGATAAGCCTCGTGCAGCAGATCCGGGGCGCTGAAGAAGTACTCGCTGGTGACCGCAAAGAACTCGGCGGGGTTTTCGGCGGCGTAGGGATCAATGGCGGTTTCGGCGTCAGGATCATGGTCGAGCTGACGGTTGAGGTCGTCGTAAGCCTTTTGCATGACGTCGGCCCAGTCGCTGACACGCATGTCGGCATGCAGCGGCGGCAGGCCATTGGCGTCGCCGTTGAGCATGTCGAGTTTGTGCGCCAGTTCGTGGATCACCAGGTTGTAGCCTTCCCAGCCACCACTGGCCATCACACCCGGCCAGGCAAGAATGATCGGCCCTTGCTGCCAGGCTTCGCCGCTGTGTTCGCCGTCCCACTCATGCTCGACACCGCTGGCGTCACGATGACGTTGCGGGCTGAGGAAATCGTCCGGGTAGAGGACGATTTCATGAAAACCCTGATACCAGTTCAGATCGCCGAGATTGAGCAGCGGCAGCTGCGCCTGGGCGGCGAGCAACAGGCGTTGTTCCTGATGCAGTTCGACGCCGGGCAGGGTGCTCAGGTGTTTGTCTGCAAGGAACAGCACGCTGGCTTCGCGCAGCCACTGGTCTTCGGCTGCGCTGATGCCGTCAAGGAAGCTCAGGTGATGGCGCACCCGTTGCCACATGTCGTCGGCAATCGGGTGCTTTGCCAGAGTGCGCCGGCGACGCCAGGCGCTCAGCGACCACATCGGCTTAGTGCGATTGGGCTTTGGTGCCGCCGAAGCGGCTGCGAACCACACCGATAATCATCGGTACCAGCGACAGTAGAATGATGCCGACGACCAGCAACGACAGGTTTTTCTTGATGAACGGCACGTTGCCGAAGAAGTAGCCCAATGTCACCAGACCGCCAACCCACAACACCGTACCGAACACGCTGAAACCGAAAAAACGCGGGTAGGGCATCTTCGCTACACCAGCGACGAAGGGTGCAAAGGTGCGGATGATCGGCAGAAAACGCGCCAGGGTCACGGTTTTGCCACCGTGCTTGTCGTAGAAGTCGTGAGTTTGTTGCAGGTAATCGCGACGGAATATTTTCGAGTTCGGGTTGCTGAACAACTTCTCGCCCGCCGTTCGTCCGATCACGTAGTTGGTACTGTCGCCCAGTATGGCCGCGAGCATCAGCAGGCCGCCCAGCAGCACCGGATCCATGCCACCGCCAGCGGCCACGGCACCGGCAATGAACAGCAACGAATCACCCGGCAGGAATGGCATCACCACCAGACCTGTTTCACAGAAAATCACCAGAAACAGGATGGCGTAGATCCATGGACCATAGTTGTTCACCAGCAAATCGAGGTACACATCGAGATGCAGGATAAGGTCGAGCGGGTTGAAATCCATGGGGGCACCTGTATGACGGCCTGACTCTGCAGGCCTGTGCGGATGATTCGGGTGTAAGCCTACAGCGGGGTGTAGTTTTTCTTACAAGCCGGAAAGCTCGGGATTATACGGTCTGAAAGATGAAAAGCGCGTTGGTTTTGTCGCGGGGGATGTCGGGGTGTGAACAATTGTCAGGATGTATTTAACGTGGCTGAGGGAGCAGGCTCCCTCATCACAGGCTGCATGCGCGGTCAAAGCTCTTCGCTGATCGGCAACACGTAGTTCTTGAACTCGGTGTCTTCCTTGAACCCGATGGACTCGTAGGTTTTCTGCGCGACTTCATTGTTGCTGCTGGTGGAGACACGCATGCGCACGGCTTGGGTTTCCTTGGCCATTTTCTTCGCAGTGCGGATCAGGTTGTCAGCGACCAGTTGCCGGCGCGCGTCTTCGGCGACATAGATGTCGTTGAGGATCCACACGCGTTTGAGCGACAAAGAGGAGAAGCTCGGATAGAGCTGACAAAAGCCCATCAGCTTCTTGTCGTCATCGTCGGCCAGTGCCAGGTAGATCACCGATTCCTTGCGGCGCAGACGCTTTTCAAGGAACGCACGGGAGGAATCCGGGTAAGGCAGGGAACCGTAGAACTCGCGATATTTGACGAACAATGGGGTCAACAAATCCAGATGTTCGAGGGTCGCTTGAATAATCCGCATGATAGGTCTCGTCTTCAAGTGGCTGTCTTCAACTGCTCTGACGGCGATGGGAAACCCGTGCGGCCGTGCATCGATCCTGCCTGAAACCGGCGCAGAAACGCAATGCGGAAACGGTTCAGGTTGTGGGCGGATCGAGTAGGAAATTACCTTTCATGTCTACACCGGCGTCCGATTCCAGCGTCTGAACCTGTGCTTCGTCCTTCAGGTTGACCCCTGACAGCTGCCGCCGACAGGCTTCGCGCATCAGGTAGAGCAAGCGGTGCGCTGCCATGCCGTAGCTCAAGCCTTCGAGTCGTACATTGGAAATGCAGTTGCGGTAGGCGTCGGTCAGGCCGACCTTTGGATTGTAGGTGAAATATAAACCGAGGCTGTCTGGCGAACTGAGGCCCGGGCGTTCGCCAATCAGCATCACCAGCATTTTTGCACCGAGCAATTGGCCGATTTCATCACCGACGGCAACACGACCCTGTTCCATCAGGATAACGGGCGCCATCGACCAGCCGTCAGCGCTCATTTGCTCCTCCAGTCGGGTCAGAAACGGCAAGGTATGCCGATGCACCGCCAGTGCCGACAGGCCGTCGGCCACGACAATCGCCAGATCGACACCACCCGGATGCGCCGCAGCGTATTCACGCAAGGCCTGCGCCGATTCATCGCTGAGCTTGCGCCCCAGATCCGGGCGTTGCAGATAACTGTTTCGATCCGTAGCGGCGCTGTGCAGCAGCAGGCTTTCGCGTCCGCGTTCAGTCAATTGCGCACTGAGTCCGGCATGATCAAATGGCAGATGCACGGCATCGCGTGCCTGCGCGTGGGCAAACTGAAAATCCAGTTGCGCGCTGGTCGGCAGACTGGTGCCGGTACGGCCGAGGGCGATCCGTGCCGGGGTCAGGCGGCGCAGTTCCAGCCAAGGGTTTTGCGGGTCCACGGGCGGTTTTTCCATGTGACTCATCCCAGTTGCGCCAGCGCCTGGCGGAAGGCCGGCGGCAAGTTGTTACCGAAGCGAACCTTGCCGTCCGCTTGGGTGAAGATGCCCATGTTCGCCAGCCACTGCTCAAACTCCGGCGCCGGTTTCAGGCCCAGGGTCTGGCGGGCGTAGAGGGCGTCGTGGAACGAGGTGGTCTGGTAGTTGAGCATGATGTCGTCGGAGCCGGGGATGCCCATGATGAAGTTGATCCCGGCGACACCCAAGAGGGTCAGCAGGGTGTCCATGTCGTCCTGATCGGCTTCGGCGTGGTTGGTGTAGCAGATGTCGCAGCCCATCGGCACGCCGAGCAACTTGCCGCAGAAATGATCTTCGAGGCCGGCGCGGATGATCTGTTTGCCGTTGTACAGGTACTCCGGGCCGATAAATCCTACGACGGTGTTCACCAGAAACGGCTTGAAATGTCGCGCCACGGCGTAGGCCCGGGTTTCGCAGGTCTGTTGGTCGACACCGTGGTGGGCGTTGGCCGACAGGGCGCTGCCCTGACCGGTTTCGAAATACATCAGGTTTTGCCCGAGGGTGCCGCGATTCAGGCTCAGGCCGGCGTCGTAGCCTTCCTGCAAGACGTTGAGATTGATGCCGAAACTGGCGTTGGCCGCTTCGGTGCCGGCGATTGACTGGAATACCAGATCCAGCGGCACGCCGCGATTGATCGCTTCGATGGAGGTGGTGACGTGGGTCAGCACACAGGCCTGGGTCGGGATGTCGTAGCGCTGGATGATCGCGTCGAGCATTTCCAGCATCGCGCAGATCGAGGCGATGCTGTCGGTGGCCGGGTTGATGCCGATCATCGCGTCGCCGTTGCCGTAGAGCAGACCGTCGAGAATGCTCGCGGCGATGCCGGACGGTTCGTCGGTCGGATGATTGGGTTGCAGGCGCGTCGACAAACGTCCGCGCAGTCCGAGGGTGCCGCGAAATTTGGTCACGACACGAATCTTTTGCGCCACCAGCACCAGATCCTGCACGCGCATGATCTTCGACACGGCGGCGACCATTTCCGGGGTCAGCCCGGGGGCGAGGGCGCGCAGGCTGGTTTCGTCGGCAGCATCGCTGAGCAACCAGTCGCGGAAGCCGCCCACCGTGAGGTGGCTGACCACGGCGAAGGCTTGCTTGTCGTGTGTGTCGATGATCAGCCGGGTGACTTCATCGGCCTCATAGGGAATCAGCGCTTCTTGCAGGAAATGCGTGAGCGGAATGTCGGCCAGCGCCATTTGCGCGGCCACGCGTTCGCCGTCGTTGAGCGCGGCGACGCCGGCAAGAAAGTCCCCGGAACGCGCCGGGCTGGCCTTGGCCATGACGTCCTTGAGGCTGTCGAAGCGATAGGTCTGGGCGCCGACGGAATGGGCGAATGCGGCCATGGGGCGGTGTCCTCCAGTAATTACTGCAATCTGCTTTTGTGTAGGAGTGAGCCTGCTCGCGATGCAGGCAACTCGGTACAACAGTCATACCGCGTCGATGCGATCGCGAGCAGGCTCACTCCTACAGGTGTTGTATGCACTTCAATAATGCAGGCACCAGGTATTTGGCCCGGTGCCGGTGCAACTAGATACCTTCGAGCATAGCGTCTGCCGGCGCTTCGGAGCGCTGCTTAGCGGTCAGCTGGAAATACAGGTAACCGGCGGCCATGAAACCGAGGAACACACAACCGATCAGCGTGTTGAACCACGCCATCGCGATCAGGCACACCACCGCCAGAAACAGCGCAATCGCCGGTACCACCGGATAGCCCGGGGCGCGGAAGGTGCGCTCCAGATTCGGTTCGGTCTTACGCAGTCTGAACAGGCTGAGCATGCTGATGATGTACATCACGATCGCCCCGAATACCGACATGGTGATCATCGCCGCCGTCAGGGTCATGCCTTGCAGATTGACCAGGCCGTCGCTGTAAATCGCCGCGATGCCGATCACGCCACCAGCCAGAATCGCCCGATGCGGCGTCTGGAAGCGCGACAGCTTGGCCAGACCTTTGGGAAGATAACCGGCACGGGCGAGGGCGAAGAACTGCCGCGAGTAGCCGAGGATGATCCCGTGGAAACTCGCCACCAGCCCGAACAGACCGATCCACACCAGCATGTGCATCCACGACGAGTTATTACCGACCACGGCTTTCATCGCTTGCGGCAGCGGATCGTTGATGTTCGACAGTTGGCGCCAGTCGCCGACACCGCCAGCCATGACCATCACACCGATGGCGAGGAACACCAGGGTCAGAATGCCGCTGACATAGGCCTTGGGAATCGTGCGTTTCGGGTCTTTCGCCTCTTCGGCCGCCATGGCTGCACCTTCGATGGCGAGGAAGAACCAGATTGCAAACGGTATCGCTGCGAATATTCCCGGAATTGAACCCAGGGTGAATTCGTTGGCGCCCGACCAGCCATTGAGCACGAAATTGCTGAAGCTGAAGCCCGGCGCGACCACGCCCATGAACACCAGCAACTCGGCGACGGCGAGCACGGTGACTACCAGCTCAAAGGTCGCCGCGATGCTGACGCCGAGGATGTTCAACGTCATGAAGACGAAATACGCGCCGACGGCGGCGATCTTCGGATCAAGTTCCGGATATTGCACATTCAGGTAAGCGCCGATGGCCATGGCAATCGCCGGTGGCGCGAAGACGAACTCGATCAGCGTGGCGATGCCTGCGATCAATCCGCCTTTTTCGCCGAACGCCCGACGGCTGTAGGCAAACGGCCCCCCGGCGTGTGGGATGGCGGTGGTCAATTCGGTAAAGCTGAAGATGAAGCAGGTGTACATGGTCGCGACCATCAGCGCCGTGACCAGAAATCCGAGGGTGCCCGCGGTGCCCCAGCCGTAACTCCAGCCGAAGTATTCGCCGGAAATCACCAGGCCGACGGCAATGCCCCACAGATGCAGGGTGCCGAGTGTGGGTTTGAGCTGTGTGGTGGAAGTCATAAGTCCTCTCTGTTTTTTTATTGTTCGATCTGTTGGACTTTCGGGTGCAGTAGTTGGGTGGATGAGTGCTGTTCACGCAGCGGCAGTTTTAGTGCGAAACCTGAATGACGGGTACGCAAGGGCCGTGCCAGAGCGGCCAGGCCTTGTGTTGTGTCATTGAGGACGCCAATCGCGAGCAGGCTCACTCCTACAGGAGGAATACGGTGCAATTGTAGGAGTGAGCCTGCTCGCGATAGCGGTCGATAGGGCAACACTGAAACATCAGTGTTGCGCCGGGTTTTTAGAAGAAGCCCAACGGATTGATGTCGTAGCTCACCAGCAGGTTTTTCGTCTGCTGATAGTGATCGAGCATCATCTTGTGGGTTTCACGGCCGACGCCGGACTTCTTGTACCCGCCGAACGCGGCGTGTGCCGGGTACAGGTGGTAGCAGTTGGTCCACACACGACCGGCCTTGATCGCGCGGCCCATGCGATAGGCGCGGTTGATGTCGCGAGTCCACAGACCGGCGCCGAGGCCGAACTCGGTGTCGTTGGCGATCGCCAAGGCTTCGGCTTCGTCCTTGAACGTGGTGATGCTCACCACCGGGCCGAAGATTTCTTCCTGGAACACGCGCATTTTGTTGGTGCCCTTGAGCAGGGTCGGCTGGATGTAATAGCCGGTCGACAGGTTGCCCTCGAGTTTTTCCACCTTGCCGCCAGTCAACAGCTCAGCGCCTTCGCCCTTGGCAATTTCCAGGTACGAAAGAATTTTGTCGAATTGCTGCTCGGACGCCTGGGCGCCAACCATGGTGTCGGTGTCCAGTGGATCGCCACGTTTGATTTGCAGGACTTTCTTCATCACGACAGCCATGAACTCGTCGTAGATCGATTCCTGTACCAGTGCACGGGAAGGGCAGGTGCACACTTCGCCTTGGTTGAAGAACGCCAGCACCAGACCTTCAGCGGCCTTCTCAATGAAGGTCGGTTCGGCCTGCATGATGTCTTCGAAGAAGATGTTCGGCGACTTGCCGCCCAGTTCCACGGTCGACGGAATGATGTTTTCGGCGGCGCACTTCATGATGTGCGAGCCGACCGGGGTCGAGCCGGTGAAGGCGATCTTGGCGATGCGTTTGCTGGTGGCCAGCGCTTCGCCGGCTTCTTTGCCATAGCCTTGAACAATGTTCAGCACGCCCGGCGGCAGCAGATCACCGATCAGTTCCAGCAACACGGTAATGCCCAGCGGGGTTTGCTCGGCCGGTTTGAGCACCACGCAGTTGCCGGCGGCCAACGCTGGCGCGAGTTTCCACGCGGCCATCAGGATCGGGAAGTTCCACGGGATGATCTGGCCGACCACGCCCAGCGGTTCGTGAATGTGATAGGCCACGGTGTTGCCGTCGATTTCGGCAGCGCTGCCTTCCTGGGCGCGCAGGCAGCCAGCGAAGTAGCGGAAATGGTCAGCGGCCAGCGGGATGTCGGCGTTGAGGGTTTCGCGAATGGCTTTGCCGTTGTCCCAGGTTTCGGTGATCGCCAGCAGTTCGAGGTTCTGTTCGATGCGGTCGGCGATTTTCAGCAGGATCAGCGAGCGCGCCTGCACGGAGGTCGCGCCCCACGCGTCGGCAGCGGCGTGGGCGGCGTCCAGTGCCTTGTCGATGTCTTCGGCAGTGGAACGGGGAAATTCGGCAATCGGTTGGCCATTGACTGGCGAGGTGTTGGTGAAGTACTGACCTTTGACAGGCGCGACGAACTCGCCGCCGATGTAGTTACCGTACTTGGCTTTGAACGAGACTTTGGCGCCTTCAGTACCGGGGTGAGCGTAACGCATGATGATGTTCTCCTTGGCTTTGTACTTATTAGAGAAACGCGCAAGTGCGCTTGCTATAAGCGTAGAGCAAAGGTCGGGCCACTGCCGTGCAGGGCAGGTAAATCAAGGGTTTGGCAGGTTTTTGTCGGACGGGCGGATGGCACCTGTGACGGTTTCGGTACAGCGGGGGTGACAGCTTGTACCGCTTTTGGCACAGCCAGAGACCGGACAGTCTTGCCAGCATTGCAATGCGTCGATGGCTGGAGGATGCTGGGCATCACCTCAGCATTGGGCCGTCGAGCCTCGGGGAGAACAATAAGAAATGCACGACAATCATTTGAGTCGCCATGCCCAACAGGTTCTCACCGTGACCCGGGGCAAACCGCACCTGCACGGGCCCGGCGCCGATCCGTCGATTGCCCGTTCATGGCTGCGCTGTCTTGAGGACTATCACCTCGACCCGGCGCTAAGCATGGCGCCGACCGTGCTTGAACACGGACGCGTACTGGAAAGCCGCGAACGCCTGCAACAAGTGCTGCAGATCGCCGGCAATGAAATGAGCAGCCTGCATCAACAACTCTCCGGCGCTGGCCACGCGGTGCTGCTGACCGACGCGCGCGGGGTGATCCTCAACTGCGTCACCGCGCCGGCCGAACGCAAGATCTTCGAACGCGCCGGGCTGTGGCTTGGTGCTGACTGGAGCGAGGCCTGCGAAGGCACCAACGGCATCGGCACCTGCTTGGTCGAGCGTCAGGCCCTGACCATCCATCAGGACGAACACTTCCGCGGCCGTCACACCGGCCTGACCTGTTCGGCGAGCCCGGTGTTCGACCCGCACGGTGAACTGTTGGCGGTGCTCGACGTGTCTTCAGCGCGTCACGATGTCTCGCGGCAGAGCCAGTTTCACACCATGGCGCTGGTCAACCTCTCGGCGAAGATGATCGAGAGTTGCTACTTCCTGCGTTGTTTCGATAACCAATGGTTGTTGCGTTTTCATCTGCAGGCCGAATCGGTCGGGTTGTTCAGCGAAGGCTTGTTGGCGTTTGACGGGGAAGGGCGGATCAGCGCGGTGAATCAGAGTGCACTGAATTTGCTCGGGCATATTCGCGGTGGTTTGCTGGGTAAACCGGTGGAGGCGTTTTTCGATTGTTCACTGAATGAGTTGCTTGGCCGCGCGAGTGCCAATGCCAGTGCCAGTTGGCCACTGCGCACCTGTGACGGGCGACATTTGTTTGCTGTGTTGCGCGGGGAATCGCGCAAACCTGTACCGATGCTATCGACGCCGGTAGTGGCTGAGGCGCCGCGCTTGTCGGGTATCTGTCTCGGTGATGAGGCGTTGCAGGCTGACTTCCGAAAAGCCTTGCGCGTCTTCGAGCGCGACGTACCACTGTTGATCAACGGCGAAACCGGCTCCGGCAAAGAAGCCTTCGCCAAGGCCGTGCATCAGGCCAGTCAACGCTCGAGCAAAGCTTTCGTTGCCCTTAATTGCGCGGCCATTCCCGAGAGCCTGATCGAGAGCGAACTGTTCGGCTATCGCGGGGGCAGCTTCACCGGTGCGCGCAAGGACGGCATGCGTGGCAAGTTGCAACAGGCCGACGGCGGCACGTTGTTCCTCGATGAAATCGGCGATATGCCACTGGCCTTGCAGACTCGGTTGTTGCGGGTGCTGGAGGATCGGCAGGTGGTGCCGATTGGCGGCGAACCGGAAGCGGTCAACGTGCGGATCATCAGCGCCACCCACCGCCATCTGCTGGATCGGGTTGCGGATGGCAGCTTCCGCGAGGATTTGTATTATCGGCTCAACGGCCTGGAAGTGGCGTTGCCGGCTTTGCGCGAGCGCAGTGATAAATCGCAGTTGCTGGATTTTCTGCTGGCTGAAGAGGCGGGCGCTGAAGCGATCCTGATCGAAGAGCCGGCGCGTCAGGCTTTGCTGGCCTTCAAGTGGCCGGGGAATGTGCGGCAGTTGCGCAATGTGCTGCGTACGCTGGCGGCGTTGTGTGATGAAGGGCGGATCGGGGTTGAGGATTTACCGGTGATGATTCGGCAGGGGAGTCCGGCAGTATTAGCGGTTAAGGAGTCCGATCATCCGCTGGAAGACGCCGAACGGTTGGCTCTGCTCAATACGCTGGAGCAAACCCGCTGGCACATGACCCAAACGGCTCAGCAACTGGGTGTCAGCCGCAACACTCTTTACAGGAAGCTGCGTAAGCATGGGATTGAGCGGCGGGTCAGTTAGAAGGCCCTCACCCTAGCCCTCTCCCGGAGGGAGAGGGGACTGACCGAGTCGGTCTACTGATCTACGCCGACCTGAAATATTGAGCCGAACTCAGGATTTGAAGGCAACCAAGATCGGCTCCCTCTCCCGAGGGTAAAGGTGACTGATCGAGGTGTTCTGGCGATTTACGCCGACCTGACATATCGAGCCGAACTCAGGATTTGAAGGCAACCAAGATCGGCTCCCTCTCCCGAGGGGAAAGGTGACTGATCGAGGTGTTTTGGCGATTTACGCCGACCTGAAATATTGAGCCGAACTCAGGATTTGAAAGCGACCGAGATCGGCTCCCTCTCCCTGGGGAAAGGTGACTGATCGAGGTGTTTTGGCGATTTACGCCGACCTGAAATATCGAGCCGGACTCAGGATTTGAAAGCGACCGAGATCGGCTCCCTCTCCCTCGGGAGAGGGCTGGGGTGAGGGGCGACAATTAGCAGCCGAACCGAGATACTGCGGCCAACCAGTCCCGCCCCTCACCTAAAGAGTGCGATTTCCCCCTCCCTACGCTAACCTGCGGCCATGTTTTACGAGGTCGACTATGCACATTCATATTCTGGGTATCTGCGGGACTTTCATGGGCTCGATGGCGGTCTTGGCCAAAGAGCTGGGCCATCACGTGACCGGCTCCGACGCCAACGTCTATCCGCCGATGAGCACGCAGCTGGAAGCCCAAGGCATTCAACTGACGCAGGGCTACGATCCGGCGCAACTTGATCCGGCACCGGATCTGGTGGTAATCGGCAACGCCATGTCCCGCGGCAATCCGGCGGTGGAATATGTGCTGAACAAAGGTCTGCCGTACGTGTCCGGCCCGCAATGGCTGGCTGACCATGTGCTGCAAGGTCGCTGGGTATTGGCGGTTGCCGGTACGCATGGCAAAACCACCACCAGCAGCATGCTCGCCTGGGTCCTGGAACACGCCGGCATGAGCCCGGGCTTCCTGATCGGTGGCGTGCCGCAGAACTTCTCGGTGTCGGCGCGTTTAGGCGGTACGCCGTTCTTTGTGATCGAGGCCGACGAGTACGACAGCGCCTTCTTCGACAAGCGCTCGAAATTCGTCCACTACCGTCCGCGCACAGCGATCCTCAATAACCTTGAGTTCGATCACGCTGACATCTTCCCGGATCTGCCAGCGATCGAGCGGCAATTCCACCACTTGGTGCGGACCATCCCGAGCGAAGGCCTGGTCATCCATCCGACCACCGAGCCGGCCTTGCAACGGGTGATCGAAATGGGCTGCTGGACCCCGGTGCAGACCACCGGTGCCGGCGGCCAATGGCAGGTCAAACTGCTCAGCGAAGACGGCTCGGCGTTCGAAGTGATGTTCGAAGGCGTGTCGCAAGGCACCGTCGAGTGGGAGCTGACCGGTCAGCACAACGTCGCCAACGCCTTGGCTGCTTTGGCGGCTGCGCGTCATGTGGGCGTGGTGCCGTCGATGGGCATCGCTGGCCTGAGCGCGTTCAAGAACGTCAAACGCCGCATGGAGAAGGTCGCTGAAGTACGCGGCATTACCATCTATGACGACTTCGCCCACCACCCGACTGCCATTGCCACCACCCTCGACGGCCTGCGCAAACGCATCGGCGACGCGCCTCTTATCGCGATCATCGAACCGCGCTCCAACTCGATGAAACTCGGCGCGCACCGTGATGGTTTGCCGGACAGCGTGGTCGATGCCGATCAGGTGATCTGGTACGCTCCGGCCAACCTCGGCTGGGACCTGGCCGGCACTGCCGCGTTGTGCACCGTGCCGTCGATCGTCAGCGACTCGCTGGAAGGCATCATCGAGCGCGTGAAGAGCCAGGCGCAGCCGGGTACGCATGTGGTGATCATGAGTAACGGCGGCTTCGGCGGCCTGCACGGCAAACTCGCCGAGGCGCTGCAATGAACACTCGTTTTGAGAGCAATGGTCCCGAACGCATCACGCTGGCGATGACCGGCGCGTCTGGCGCGCAATACGGCTTGCGCCTGCTCGATTGCCTGGTGCGGGAAGATCGCGAGGTGCACTTCCTGATCTCCAAGGCTGCGCAACTGGTGATGGCCACCGAGACCGATGTGACGCTGCCGCCCAAGCCGCAAATGATGCAGGCCTTCCTGACCGAATACACCGGAGCTGCCGCCGGGCAGATCCGCGTGTACGGCAAGGAAGACTGGATGTCGCCGGTGGCTTCGGGCTCCGGCGCACCGGCAGCGATGGTCGTGGTGCCATGTTCCACCGGGACGTTGTCGGCGATTGCCACCGGCGCCTGCAACAACCTGATCGAACGCGCCGCCGACGTCACTTTGAAAGAGCGTCGCCAATTGATTCTGGTGCCGCGCGAAGCGCCCTATTCGAGTATTCATCTGGAGCACATGCTCAAGCTGTCGAACATGGGTGTGACGATTCTGCCGGCCTCACCGGGTTTCTATCATCAGCCGCAGACCATTGATGACCTGATCGATTTCGTTGTGGCGCGGATTCTCAATCTGCTCGGCATTCCCCAGGACATGCTGCCGCGTTGGGGTGAGCATCATCTGAGCAGCGATGAATAAGCTGCTGGCGATTTTGCTGGCGCTGCAACTGACCGGTTGCGCCACTGCGCGCACTCTCGACGCCGCCAAACCGGGCGCGCCGGTGGTGTATTCCGGGACGCGGCTGGACTTGTATGCATTGAATGGCGGGTGTTGCGCGATGGATCGGTTCGGGGCTGAAGCGCCGAGCTATCCGGGGGTGGATCTGCCGGCGAGTGCATTACTCGATACGTTGTTGCTGCCGTTGTCACTGCTCACGGTGATAGGCGTGAGTTTTCAGGCAACGGGCGGCTTGTAGTTAGACAGATCGTTCCCACGCTCTGCGTGGTAACGCCTCCGGTGACGCTCTGCGTCACGCTTTGGGACGCAGAGCGTCCGTGGCTGCGTTCCCACGCAGAGCGTGGGAACGATCATGCGGCGGAAGATTATTTGCCCAGCTTGCGCAGCTCATCCGACTCGATCACCCGCACCCCATCCTGCTCTTCCAGCGCCAACCGCCACATCGCCCGCGCCAATTGGCACGCTTCGATGCCCCGGTATTTACCCGGAATCAGCTTTGACAACGGCGCGGCCAGTTGCTCGGCCAGACGTGGTTCGGTCCGTTCACCCAACAACAGCGAAGGCCGGCAAATGGTCAATTGCGGCCAGTCCTGCGCACGCAAGGCCTGCTCCATTTCGCCTTTGACCCGATTGTAGAAAACCGACGATTTCGGATCCGCGCCAATTGCGCTGATCACGATCAGATGCCGCGCGCCCATCTCCCGCGCGCGTTTGGCGAACGCCACCACCATGTCCAGATCCACCGCGCGAAACGCTGCTTCAGAGCCGGCCTGTTTGATGGTGGTGCCGAGGCAGCAATAGGCGATGTCGACGCGGCCACTGAGTTGCGGCAGAAACACCTGCGGATCGCCCACCGGGTTTTCAAGATGCGGATGTTCGGCCAAGGGGCGACGGGAAGGGGCGAGCACGCGAGAAATCGTCGGCTCGTTGAGCAAACGGTCGAGTAGATGTTCACCGGTCAAACCGGTGGCTCCGGCAAGCAATACGTGCTGAGGCGTCAAGTACATAGTGTCTCTCCCTTGATACTGTTCAGCTTAGTTGCTCTTTGTCGCTCCGTCGTTCAATGCAGCACTCTGCAATGCTTTTCTGGCTTGCTGTTTGCGCAGCAGTTGCCAGTGCGACAGCACGGTTTTCGGCGCCCAGATCTGCGGCTCCGACGCTTCGAAATTATCCGCCAGTTCACGCTCGGCGACGGTGGCCTTGGCCAGTTTGAAGGCTTGCTCCAGATCATCGGTCTGGTTCAGCGCCTGGGCGAACAGTGCATCGCCGAAGTAGGTGAAGTTGGCTTCTTCCGAGCAGCCGAAGGACACCCGATCGGCGCGCGAGGCGGTCATGATCAGCGTGCGTTCGTCTTTCAGCGCCGGGATAAAGCCGCCGGAGTAGCACGACGAAATCACGATGATCTTGTCGCGATTTTTCAGCGGCGCCAGTACAGCGGCGAGTTCATCGGCGGGCAGGTCGGCCAGTTCCATGCGCGGCTGGTCGAGCACCAACTCATGCTCGGCGGTGCCGTGGCTGGTCAGGTAGATGAACAGCAGATCTTCCGGGCCGCTGCGTTCGGCCAGCGTTTGCGCGGCACGACGCAGGTTCTCGCGGGTGGCCATCGGCCGGTCGCCGAGGTGGTCACGGTGGTTGACCAGACGGACCTGGCCATAAGCGCCAAAGCGCGTGTTGAGCATGTTGGCGACGTAGTCGGATTCGCGCAGGAATACGCTTTGTTTGCCGTCGCCGCCGAGGGTCAACGTGTACAACTCGACCGCCGGGGTCGACGCGGGAATGGCGGCCAACGCGTCATCAAGCAGGCGGCCCTGAGCGAGCAAGCCGAGTTCGAGCGTATCGGGCAATAACTTGCCGTCGGCGTCGCGCACGCGCTGGCCATTGACCCAGGTGCCGCTCATCACACTGCCATCGGTGAGCACCAGGGTGCCGCGTCCGGAGTAACTGTCGTTGTCGAAGCCGCCGATGTAAAAGCTGCCATCGGACAGGTTCAAGCGGCCCTGACCGCTGAAGCGCCAGTCGCTGAACGTGCCGATGTAATGGCTACCGTCGGCGCCGATCAGTTCGCCCTTGCCGGTCAGCGCGCCTTCCTTGAACTGGCCGAGCCAGACATCGCCGTCGGCGTTTTCGTAGCGACCTTTGCCGTGCAGTTGATTGTTCTTGAAGCCGCCGACGTAGATATCGCCGTCCGCGCTGTTGAAGGTGCCTTTGCCTTCCAGCTGACCGTTGACGAAATGCCCGCTGAACGAGTTACCGCTGGCATCGCCGCGCTGGCCCTCGCCGTTGGGCTTGCCGTGGGCGAACTGGCCTTGATAGGAGCTGCCGTCGTCCATTTCCAGACGGCCGAGCCCGGAATATTGATCGGCCTTGAACTCGCCACGGTAGGTCATGGCGTTTTCTTTCAGGGTGCCTTCGCCTTCGCGGCGTCCCTGTTTGAAGCCGCCGGTGTAACTACTGGCGTTGGTGGTCAGGCTGCCTTGGCCGTCGAACAGGCCTTGCTGAAACTGTCCGCGATAGACCTCGCCGTTGCTGCCATGCCATTCGCCCTGACCATGCCACTGACCCTTATCGAACTGCCCGGCATACCAGCTGCCGTTGGGGTAGTCGACGCGGCCCTGACCTTGCAGCAAGCCATCGACCAGTTCACCACGATAGCGTCCACCGTCGGGCAGGCGCGCATCCGGGGGCAGCAGCGATTCGCCGTCGCCGCACGCGGTGAGCATCAGGGTCAAGGCAAGGGGTGCAAGACGAGCGAGTGAGCGCATAGCGGGATCCGGGCAATTAGGCGACCGAGTATGCCGCAGCTATGTGACCTAATGCAGCCGGTAAAAACAGTGTTGACGCGAAACAGCGTGCGCTGCTTCGCATCCAGAACCATCAGACGAAGCAGAGCGACAGTGGTTCGGCGATATAGGCCGGTTTGTCCGAGCCTTCTATCTCCAGTGTCGCGGTGGCCTTGAGCAGCCACTGGCCCGGTTTTTTCTCGGTCACTTCGCCCAGATCGACCTTGAGGCGGACCTTGGAATTGACCTTCACTGGCTGGATGAAACGCACGCTGTCCAGCCCGTAATTGACCACCATCTTCACGCCTTGCGGCAGAATCAGGATGTCTTCCATCAATTTCGGGATCAGCGACAACGACAGGAAACCGTGGGCAATGGTGCTGCCAAATGGCGTTTGCGCGGCTTTGACCGGGTCGACGTGAATGAACTGATAATCACCGGTGGCTTCGGCGAACAGGTTGATGCGTTCCTGATCGATGGTGAGCCATTCGGAACGTCCGAGTTCCTTGCCGACATAATCTTTGAGCTCTGCAACGGGAACATAGGGCATTGAGACTCTCCTTGGGTTCATCGGTTTTATAGTTTTTCAGGTGGGGGATTTGACCGCCCTGCGAACCACTGTAGATCATCATGGCGATTTGCTCCGGTCAATCGACCATGCTTTTGGCGAATGCCGATCCATAGCGCAGGCGTGCTTATAATGCCGAGCCCCTGCTGGGTGAAAAGTAAGACGGAGATGTCGGATGTTGCTACGTGGCCTGACCCTGCTGGTGCTGTTCCAATTGCTCGGCACGGCGCTCAATCATTTGCTCTTGCCAGTGCTGCCGGGGCCGATCATCGGTCTGCTGCTGTTGCTGGTCTTCCTGATCGTTCGCGGTGAAGTGGGGGAGCCGCTGAACCTCGCTGCTGGCAGCCTGCTGCGCTATCTGCCATTGCTGCTGGTGCCCCCGGCCGTGGGCGTGATGGTTTATGCGAGCGACATTGCCGCGGATTTCTGGGCGATTGTCGGTGCGTTGGTGCTGTCGTTGATCCTGTCGATGGCCTTCGCCGGGGTGCTGATGCAACGCCTGGTCAAACGGCACGCCCCCACGTCGGAGGAGTCCTGATGCTCTTTGACTGGCAGGGCGCCTGGGCCTCCGTTATCCATCATCCGCTGTTCGGCATCGGCATCACCCTCGGCGCCTATCAACTGGTGCTGGCGGCTTTCGAGAAAACCCGCTGGATCTTTCTGCAACCGGTGCTGGTCTCCATGCTGTTGGTGATCGGTGTGCTGGTCGGCTGTGGCCTGACCTATGCCGAATATCGCAAGAGCACCGAGATCCTCAGCATTCTGCTTGGCCCGGCGACCGTGGCACTGGCGGTGCCGCTGTATCTCAACCTGCGGCGTATTCGCCAATTGTTCTGGCCGATTTTTACTACGCTGGTGATAGGCGGGGTGGTCGCGACGGGCATGGGCGTGTTGCTGGGCTGGTGGTTCGGTGCCGAGCACATGATTCTGATGACCATGGCGCCGAAGTCGGTGACCTCACCGATCGCAATGCTGGTGGCTGAGCAGATTGGTGGCGTTGCGGCGCTGGCGGCGGTATTCGTGTTGATCACCGGGGTGATCGGTGCGATCTTCGGCCCGGCGTTGTTGACCCGCCTCGGCGTGCACAGTCCCGAGGCGCGCGGCATGGCGCTGGGCATGACCGCGCATGCGGTCGGCACGTCGGTGGCGTTGCAGGAAAGTGATGAGTGCGGCGCGTTTGCGGCGCTGGCGATGAGTCTGATGGGCGTGGCCACGGCAGTCTTCCTGCCGCTGGCGGTGTCGATGGTGGTGTAAGGAAATGTCTATGAGTCTGCCGCTTTTCCCGCTGAACACCGTGTTGTTTCCCGGCTGCAACCTCGATTTGCAGATATTCGAGGCGCGCTATCTCGACATGATCGGCCGCTGCATGAAGCAGGGTGGCGGTTTCGGTGTGGTGTGCATCCTTGATGGCCACGAAGTCGGCGTCGCGCCAGAAGGTTTTGCTCGGGTCGGCTGCGAAGCGCGCATCACCGACTTTCAGCAGCAGGACAACGGCTTGCTCGGCATTCGTGTGCAGGGCGGGCGGCGGTTCGCGGTGTTGCGTACCGAGGTGCAGCGCGATCAGTTGATCCTCGCCGATGTCGACTGGCTGGATGACGAACCCGAGCAACCGTTACAGGACGAGGATGCTGATCTGGTGGCGTTGCTCAAGGCACTGGCCGAGCACCCGATGGTGGAAGCGCTGGACATGGGCACTGAAGCGCTGGGTCAGCAATCGCTGGCCAATCAGTTGGCCTATCTGCTGCCCTTCGCCGAAGAAGACAAGATCGATCTGTTACAACTCGATGATCCCCAGCAGCGGCTGGATGCAATTCAGGCGCTGCTCGACGAACTACAAGGTGAATTGTTCGCCTAGTTGCACTTTGAATTAACTGATGGCGCCTGCCAGCATTGTTTTGCTTTTGTCTTTGTCTTAATTTCAAGTTGTCCGCAGGAAGCGGATAACTTGAATAAAAATAAGGATGAAAGCATGACTGTCTATGAAGATGAATGGGCGTTTTGGGATGATATTGCCGGCAAGTATATTTTGAAACATGCCGAGACGGATCATAACGTTAGCCACGTGATTGAGGCGGCATCCACTTATGCGGACCGGATGGTAATAGCCCGGCGTAAACGAAAATCTGAAAAAGTTCCTGGCGGCGAAGTGCCACGGATGTCGGCGTCCGCCACCAGCGTAGTGACTGCGACTGCGGTTTGATTATTTCCTTTTTCAGCATTGCCTGTCGTCGTGGCTAATTGACGGCGGGGTGTTTACAGGTGGGCAATCCCATGGCTTTAGCAAAAACAAATAACCAGACATTCACTGCGCATCTTTATCTTGATGGCCGGCCAGTGGTACTTAATCAACTACGTCTGCAACAGGCTTTGCGTGACCTTCGCATAACCAAGGCAGAAAAACTGGATGCCGAAGTGGGGTTGGCGGATTCGCGCGTGTCCAGCTTCATAACGCTGGCTGACCATGATGACGACACACCACTGTTGTTGAAGTTCGTCCCAAAGGGTGACGTATATGCAATCAGCCTTGTGCTCGCGGGAATATTCGATGGTGCGCGGTTATTCATAGAGGACAAGACTCATAATCTGTTGGCCAGTACCCGTGCGCCAGAGCAATACTTTTCAATCAGCAAGTCTGGTGCTTCAAAGGCCTCCTTCAGTGATATCGAATCCGGTCCTGCCTATCTGGAGTTGATCCGCGAACCTGATGACAAGCCCTTGTATCGCCATATAAGCAGCGGAATGAGCACATTCCTCGACGTCGATCCTAACAGGACGGGGCATAACGCCTTCAATCACAAACCGGCAATATTTGTGATCAAGGTTATCCAATAGCGCCCAGCCGCTACTCCATAAAAAGGCGCCATTCATGTCTGGATGAATGGCGCCTTTTTTCAGGTTCGGTAATGCTCGGGTACCGGCCAGGTCACATCGTTGGAGTAGCTGTTTTCACCTTTGGGCAGCTTCAACACAACGCCACCGGCGTGGGCTATTCGATTGATCAACTGGTCATATTCGGTAGCGCCATACCGCATGAAATCGGCTCCTGCCCATGTGGCTTTCTCGATAGCCTCAGCGTTGTCCCCGGCCTCGCGCAAAATATCCTCGACTCTTGCCGCTTGGCTCAGGTCCGAGTTCACCAACCAGATCCTCTCTGCACTGATCCCACGTGTGGGCATTGATATCCGGCCTTCCAGTTTGTCCCCGTCAAAATCCTTGTCGTTCAGATAAATGTTTTCGACTCGCGGGACCACTTCAATGCCGCGGGTGTCGATGACATACACAAAGCCCAATGTTTGTTTGCGACGGAGCAATGGATAGTCACGCGAGTGATCCATTTCAAAGGATGTATCAGATTCTTCAGCCGAATTATGTCGATACCCGCTAGAGGAATCACTGTCAGAAAAATGCCCTGGATACAGGTTCGCCTGAGTGTTGTAGTGCCGAGGGTTGGAGTAGTAATCAAATCCCGTGTAGCTCAAAGCATTGGCCGCACCGAATGTCGCGCTAAAGGCCGATTTGGTCGTGGAATCGGAGGGATTCCCCCTTAACTTCACCAAGCGTTTGTCCCGAGCCAGTTCGAAGGGCGTGCGCAAATCGGCGCGGAACATGGCGGGAATGTCCGTTCGATAAAGGTAGTCATGCTGATTGCGCTGGTAGCCGGCATGTTCCAGATAGCTCTTCAGAAAGCTCTCTTCATAGCGCTGCTCAACGGGATGCGAGTCGAAGTAAGGGGTCTGGCCTCCCTCTCTCATTCTTAGAATAAGAGGCTGCAATTCTTCTGCAATCTGCTCAAAGCGGCTGTCGTCCGACAGATTCTGAGTCAGGCGTTTGTGCTGTTCGGCCCATTCTGGGAACCGCCCATGCTCCATGTCTTGTCGCAGTCGGTTTTGCTGAGCCATGCTCAAGTTGTAGCTGCGCAGGATTTGCGCACGTTCCGTCTCGGACTTCTGTGGATAAGACCATCTCGATGAGTCGCTGAGAAATTTGCGCGTATCCGGCTCGTTGAAACGCGTGGCCCAGTCTGGTGCTTTTCCCAGGGCTTCTGCTTCGATTCGAAAGACCAGGGCCTGCGCGCCCTTCAGGCGGTATAGGCTCCAAATATCACCATCGCTCCAATGCGCAAGTTTGAGCGGGACAGATGTATCGCCCCGTGCCTCGTCCGGATCAACCCGAATCAAGCGTCGATGCTCATCGATAAAGGCGAAACCTGCCTCTCGCTTCACCACGATGAACTCAATCCACTTGCCATACGGGCCAGCGTGCTCCACCGCCCGGTGTTCGTGAACTGAGTAGTATCCCCGTGCATCCACGGTATAAGACGAGGCGTATTGCATCGGGTCGTAGTATTCGATCGGCTTGTTCAGGCTCCAGACATTACTGTCGGCCACGCGATAAAGCGGAGGTCCTGATGGCACCCGCTCACTGGGTAACCGGGCGCGGTAGGTTTTGATCAGATCGTGAAACGCCACCATCACCGTCAGTCCGGCGGCTGCCCCGTCGTCGTTGGCGATGTCAGCGAATGTTCGACCCTTGTACACCTTCAATCCTTCGGCATTGTGACTCAACGACTCGTCGACATTCTGCAAATAGGGCTCCAGAGGTGATGTCGCTGCTCGACGTTGAGGTGTCTGCGTTTCGGGCATTTGCGTAATCGTAATGCCGTGCTCGACTCTCTCGGTGCTGCTGTGAGGACTGTCGGAGTGAATGCCCGGCGATTCGGTTGAACCGTCCGGTTTGATGCGTCCAGGTAGACGGGAATCCAGTTCGACAGGACGATCGTAGGGCACAGGCCGGGAGGTCGAGGTGCCGGGCGTTTCGGGTGTGGGGGATGGGCGCAGCGGCCCGGGTTTTTGGCGCATAAATGTCACTCCATGTGGTTGAGTCAGCCATCCAATGGCTGAACAGGGTCAGGGCCGGTCGTGCTCGGGTACGGCCAGACAATGTCGTCGGCGAACGTCTTGTCGCCTTTGGGCAGATCCAGTATCACGCCGCCAGAACCGGCGATTTCATCGATAAGGCTGTCATAGGCGTTGGCGCCAAAATACCCGGCAGCACGACTGTCGGTTCCCGCCCAGGTGGCCTGCTCGATGGCCGCGACCCGGTCACCCGCCTGTGTCAGCACATCCTTGACCCGGGCGGCTTTTGTCAGGTCGGAACGCACCAGCCAGATCCGCTCGGCACTGATGCCGCGTGTGGGCGTGGAGATATGCCCTTCCAGGTCGTCGAAGAGGAATGTGCCGTTAGCGGGGTTGAATGCCTTGTTTTCCGCCCCCGGCACCACTTCCAGGCCTCGGGTATCAATGGCGTAGACGAATGACGTGGTTTGCTGGCGGCGCGTGGATACATAATCTTTCGAATCATCGAAAACGAACGAGCTGTCAGAGTCGGTCTCGTCGCCGGTTCGTTTACCCTCCGACACCGAACTGCTGCCCGAGTCGGAGGATTCGCCGGTTCGTGTTTTCGAGCTTTGAGGATTCACCCCGGGAAAGCGATTGGCCTGCGAGTTGTAATGCAGCTCGTGATAGAAGCCGCCCTTGGTCGCCGCGTAGGCGGTGGCGTCATGCAGTCCGAACGTTGCACTCAATGCGCGCTTGTTCGTGGTGCCCTTGGGATTGCCTTTACGGTGCATCATTCGATCATCCCGCGCCAACTCGAAGGGTAATCGGGTTTCGCCGCGGAACATCGCCGGAATGTCGGTGCGATATAACATGCCGTGGCGGGTTCGCAGATAGCCGAGGTGGGTCGCGTAGTCGGCCAAAAAGGCGTCGCTGTAGCGGGTGGCGGGCCAATGGTGGGCGAGGGCCAGTCCTTGACTCCGTAATTCCTCAATGTAGTTTTCCAGCTCTTCGCCGATCAGCTTGAAGCGCTGCTCATTGGTCGCATCGAGCGTCAGGCGTTTGTGCTGTTCAGCCCATTGCGGTATCTGGCCGTCGCCCGACTCTGTGCGCAGCCGACACAGTTGGTTCTGGGTCAGGTTATAGCTGCGCTGCAATTGCAGGCGCTGGGCAAGGGTCATGTGTGGATGCAGCCACTTCAAAGAATCAGCGACAAACAGATGGTCTTCGGTGTTCTGCGCGCGAAGTGCCCAGTCCGGTGGCTTACCGGTCGCTTGTGCTTCTGCGCGGAAGGCGGCAATCCGGGTGTCATCCAGAATGTACATGCGCTGGATGTCCTGATCCGACCATTGCGCAAGTGGCGCATCGGCTTTCCTGTCGCGTTTTGCCTGCGCGGGATCGATGGCAATCCAGTGATGCTCCGGATCCTTGATGGCATAGCCGAGGATGGCGTCATCGCCGCTCGTTTCGAGAGCGCGAAAGGTGTAGTAACCGTCAGCATTCGGTGTCGCGGAAAACGTGTAGTCATCGACGTTGAGGAGGGTGAGGTGCCGATCCAGGCTCCACAGATGGCCTTGCGTGGTCCGGTAAATGGGTGGGCCGGGTGCCAGGCGCCAGGAGGACATCGCCCGATAGGCCCTGAGGTCGGCATCATATTGAACACAAACGTGGTGTCGGCCTTCTGAGCCTGGCAGTCGCACGTCCACCCAGTCCTTGGCGAGATAACGCCGGATACCGGCTTCATTCGGACCTGGCAGATCGCCGAAATACGGATGGGCGAAATCTTCCAGCGACGTCATCGAAAAGTCCTGTCTGTCTGTGGGGGATCTCGATGTGACGCTCACTTCGATGGGTGAGGTTTTTGCTTGGGAGGTCCCGGGTTCCTCCAGACGAGCTCGCTTGGGTGAAGAGGGCGCCTCGACGGGTATAGGCCCCGGAATGTTTTCAGGGTTTGCAACTATCGCTCTGCTCGGCGAATGATCTGCGGAGGCCAGTGTTGAGGTGGCGGGCGTTTCGACTGAAGGTGATTTAGGCCGTAGCCCGGGTTTTTGACGCATGAATAAACTCCTTTTTTTGCGAGTCAGCCTGTCCGTAGGCTGAGGAGGACGGGTGCCCGTGTGGACGTCAGGTCCATACGGGCACGTGGCGAGGATCAGGTCTTGTCGTTGGAAAAGACCAGGTCTTGCGGGTTGATTCGTATCTGTGGATCGCTGGCCAGCGCCCAGTGTTTCCTTACTGCGTTGTAAACCACCGTACCGATCGTTCCGGCGTCGATTCCGACGTGGGTTACATGAACCCTTGCTGCCAGTTCGTTTCGCTGTTGATGGGCATTGATCTCGGCCAACAGAGCTTCGATATCGGCGTAGCCACGTGCATCGATGACGTAAAGCTGCAGCACTTCAAACAACAGCGACACTTCATAAATATGGCCGGCCGAAGTGGCCACGCTGATGGATTCCACCGGGACGTCGTCTTCGATATCGGGCAATTCGACGGTGACGCTGGCGATGTGCAGACGATTGCCGTCCAGTTGGATGTCGTCGCGGGTGACCGTTTCTTTCATTTTGTCGGTGTACAGCGTCCAGGTCGACGCATCGGCGGTTTTCGCTGCAGCGCCTGGCGTCGAAAGGCGAATGATGGTGTTGCTGGCCAGATGGACATCGTACATCGAGCTCTGGCCATCGAGTACATAGATGCCGGTGTGCGAACCGGTGTCGATGGTGATGCGACTGGGTTCTGCCGTTATCAGCGGTTTCACGCTGGCCAATGGTCTGACAAAGCGATAGTTGCCATTGCGTTGCTTGAGGCAACTTCGCGTGCTGCGTACGCGGGTGCCGGGGTTTTTTACATCGTCTTCATAATCCAGTGCGGGAACTTGCAGGCGGTAGGAAACCTGGTCCTGCAGCACCAGCACAACATCCTGCTGCAGGCGTGGGGTGGTGACTTTCAGGTTGTTTCTGCCGCTGTAACCGGTGGCTGCCGCGATGGGCTGGACCACACCTT
Source organism: Pseudomonas sp. H1_D05 (assembly GCF_054682705.1). Taxonomy (NCBI): domain Bacteria; kingdom Pseudomonadati; phylum Pseudomonadota; class Gammaproteobacteria; order Pseudomonadales; family Pseudomonadaceae; genus Pseudomonas; species Pseudomonas sp. H1_D05. The sequence continues at coordinate 1,052,930 of NZ_CP162825.1, read as the reverse complement.
TGAACATGACCAATTTCGACGGCAGGGAGACCGACAGGGTGAAGTCTGTGTAGTACAAGTGGGTCGTCCCAGAGACGCCTTTGCGCACCTGCACCTCATAACTGACCTGCACATCGATGATTTCAGCGTTGTCGAATTCCAGATAAACAGTGCGGGACGTTTCGGCGGTATTGCGCTGGGCAACGAATTCCACCGGACGCTCGGTGCGAGCAACAAAGTGCTGCTTCAAGCCCTGTTCGGCGATCTCGATCATGCCGCCGTTAACGATTTGCGGTGCAGCGGCGGGTTGGCCGATGACGACAACGACGGGGGTTATATCCTGCTGCAGCACCTCACCTGGCTGCTGGGGTAGCTGGACCAGCAGCTCATAGCCATCCTCGGTCTTGAAACGGAAACGGTCATTGTTCAACAGGCGTTTGCCATCGACCCACTGGTAGACATTTTCGAGTGTCAGTACATGTTCCGGGTCGTTACCATCCTTGCCGCGCAATGAGCTGATCACCAGCGCAGTGCCGACGATCTGCCAACGCTGGATGACCTCCGCCGGCCAGCCGAACTCGATCAGACTCGACGCTTCAGCGTCCTCGTTGATGGTCGTGCGGGCGTTGCTGCTGGCGATGTAAAAACGATCTGCGCCGCTGCCGCCGTCCACCCGGCAGTCCACTCCGTAGACGGCAATCGTGTCATCGCCTGCGCCGGCGCTGATGCGGTCGTAGCCATTGGCGGAAATCCGGTTGGCCGCGTCGTTTCCGCTGACGCGGCTGGTGCCTCTGCGCAGGGTCGAGACGTTTTCGATCGACGTGAGCTGCGCGACGTCAACGGCATTTTCCTCAGGATCAAGACCGCGCAGCGCCACCCTGCCACTGTGCAGGTTGATGTCGTGACCGATATGGCGGGTGTCGCTGAGCGGGCGGCTGCCTTCGAAGGCCAGGGTGTCGGCACCTGCGCCGCCGTCCAGCACATTGAGGTGGGCCGGTTTGCTGGTGAGGTTCAATTGCTGCTCGGTAATGTCCTGATAGAACGCATCGTCCCCGTCGCCTCCGGTCAAAGCCTTGTGATCCGCGCGATAGGTGAACAGATTGGGCTTGTCCCGGACCCCGATAACCCGGTCATTGCCGTCACCCAAGCGCCAGAAAATGCCTTTGTCATCACCGGCACTGCCCGACACTTTGCCTTTGAGGTTGGCGGCCAGGCCTTTGCCGGCATCGATCACGTCATCGCCGTCGACAACCACGGCCTGGTTGTCGAGCTTGAACGGTTGTTGGCCAGCGCTTTCGTCCCACTGGTAGCGCCAGATTTCAACGGGCTTCAATTCAACCTGAAAGGCACCGTTGATCACGTGTTCGATGGTGTGTTTGTAGGCGTTCTCCAGCATGTCCTTGGCCGACAACTGCAGTTGTCGCTGGTGGTCCCGATAGCCCTTGGCGAGCTTGAAGCGATCCAGTACGTCCTGGTCCAATTCCTTGTTGGTGAAGGCGAACCAGCCCGAGCGCATGCGTTCTTCAAACGTCAGTTCGATGTAGTCATCGATGTCGTCCACCACTCGGGCGGCCTGGTAGATCATCGAGGCGGCGATAAGCAGTCCGGCGGCGACCAGCCCGACCGGCCCGGCGACGCTGCCAAACCCGGCCAGTGCGGCGACGCCCAGCACCAGGCTGATACCCGCCCCGGCGACGCTAAGACCGCCGCTGACGTAATGATCCTGGGCCTCTTTGCCCTGCGCCGCGGCGGCGGCATTGAACGACTTGATGGCATCGACAATGTCGAAGGGCAAGGTGATGGCGCTGGCGAACATCCCGGCACCGCGGCTCATGTATTTGCCCACCGAGGTCAGCGGGAAATACTTCAGCGCGTTGCCGCCGTTTCTGAGCATGGCCTCACCGGTCTTGGTCAGCCCGCGTTCGATGATCAGTGAGCCGAACTCGGCGGCGATCGAGCCACCCTGGAAAACCGCTTCCAGCGTGTCTCCGTGCTTGATCGCATCAATCATCGCCTTGTAGCCGCTGTAGATGCCGAACGCCTGCATGCCGACCCCGGCGCCGCTCATCAAATAGCTTTTGTTTTTGCTGATCCAGCCCGGGGCATTTTCCAGTGCGTCGGCGCGATGAATATCCAGTTTTTGCGCAGCCTTGCCCAACTGGTTCAGGCGGTCCACCGCGCTGCCGGTGGCAATGGTTATATCGGCGACGAACAGCGGCCCGGCATCGACCGAGCGCTTGCAGGCGATTTCATAAAACAGCATCGCCGCTACATTGCTGTCCGGGTTATCGATGGACAGCAGACGCGCCTGCACCCGGTCTGCATCGAAATTGAGTCCGTCGAGAAAGTGTTGATCCACGCGCTGCATGCCGGCATTCGCCGGGCTGATGGGTTGGCCGTGTACGGTCGCGCCCAAGGCCAGGAGTTCGACGCGGCTGGTGAGTATTTCGCCGATGCGCAAGGGGCCGAAATGTTTGTCGAGGGATTTGAGTGTGCGTCGATAAGGGGCGTCAGCGTCGTCTGGCAACACTGCGTTGAGCGTGCCCGCCGGCGGCGCATGGGGGTTGGCCGAGACGCTGACGGGATTGACCTGAACGACGCTGCTATTGGCGATTTGAAGTGGCGGAGCGATAAGTTTTGACATGTCATTAATCCTTTAATGAAAACGCATGACCGGTGTCCCTACCGGTGTGTCATTGATGCCGAGCCGCCGGCGTTGTCGACTCGGGCCAGTGGATGGCGTAGGCGAATTCGTCGCCGTTGCCCGACAGACTGAGCACAGGTTTGCCGGCTGCTTCGGCGTTGTCGATCAACTGGTCGTAGGCGAATTTGTTCTCGTGTCCGGCATGGGTGGCGGCTTCGATGCGCTCGGCGTTCGCGCCTGCCTGTTCCTTGAGGTCATCGATCCTCACGGCTTTGCTCAGGTGCGAATTCAGCAGCCAGATACGCTCGGCATCCAGTCCTCTGCGGCTGACTGATATCAGCCCTTCGAAGTCATCGGAGGGAAACCAGGTGGGGGGTGTGTCGCGGGCCGCTGAATTGAAACTCATGTTTTCTTCATGAGGCACCACTTCCAGGTCGCGGGTGTCGAGCACATACAGAAACATTTCCCGCTGACGTGTGCGTGTTGATTCATAGCGGCGATCGCGATCCCACGGCACCGGGCTTGTGGCGTCGGACCATTCGGACGATGAGCTGCTCTCGGTATCACTGACATCGCTGCCCGAGGCGCTATCGTCAGCATCCCGCCCCGGGTATTTGCTCGTCTGGCTGTTGAACCGCAAGTACTCGGGGTCAGGCTCCCTTGCGTACACCAGGCCTTCTTTGAGGCTGAAGGTTGCGCTCATCGGCTTATGCGTGGTGGCGCCCGGTTTATGCTGGTATCGCGGTAGCATGAAGCCGTCATTGGCGAGCTCGAACGGTGTGCGTTCATCGCCACGGAACAGCGCCGGCACGTCGGTGCGGTACAGACAATTGTTCTTGTTGCGCAGATAGCCGAGTTTGCCCAGCAGCGCTTCGCGCACCGGCGCGGTCATGCTGGATTCCGGGCTATACCAGTCATGCCGGGCATCACGCTTGAGGTTAAGTTCCTCGACAGCCTCGCGGCTCAGTTGCTCGAGGCGCTGCGGATGGTCGAGAGCGTCGATCAGGTGTTTGTGTGCCTGCGCCCATTGCGGCATTTTCAGTTCGGTCTTCAGGTCCTGTTGCAAGCGGGCCAGTTGGCTGGGCAGCAGATTGTAGGACTGCAGAAATGCTTCGCGCTGTGCAGGATTCATGCTTGGGTGCAGCCAGCGCAGGGTGTCGCGTAGCAAGTCGCGGTGCGGGTTCGTGTCTTCGGGAATCGCCCATTGCGGACTCTTGCCGCTGGCTTGGGCTTCGGTGCGAAAACGCACGAGATCCTGGCCATGGATGTTGTACACCTGCCAGATCTCATGGTCTGTCCAATGCTTCAAGAGCGTGGGCTGGGCACCGAATCCGCCTGCGGGCGGATCGACCGGGATCCAGTGACCAAAAGCGTCCATAAAGGCAAATTGCGTGATCGCGTTGTTCGCCCCGAATGCGGGGGCCAGTTCGTAATAGCCTTGGGCATCCGGTGAGCGCAGCGATGCCTTGTACAGATTCGAATCGAGGTGGGCAGGTCGAGGCCGTTTCGCGCCGGGGGCGATCCCCGGTTGATCGCCCGGTAGCGGCGCAGGTCGCTTTGTCGAGGCCATGGCGGGTGCCGGATGCTCCGTCAGGCGCCAGGTCAACCGGCCTTCATTCCGGTACAGCACCGGTCCGGATGCGGACCGCTCGGTGACCATCTTGCAGCGATAAACCCCATCGGCATCCTGGCCAACATGGGTGGTGCGCAAGTCGCCTTCATATTCGACGTCGACAAACTGTCGTCCGACGATCCAGCGAAAACCGTCATCCTCCGCCGGTTTCATTCCACGCAGGAAGTCGTCACGCAGCCAGTAGGTGTCGGGGGAAATATCGCTTGCGGGGCGGGCAGGGTTCGTCGCCTGCATCGGTTGGATGACCACGGCAGGCGGGGGGCATCCGCGACCGGTCGGCCGCCAGCGGTGTCAACGGGATTCTGGCCACTCGGCAAACCCGGTAACCGGAAAATCGAAGGGCCGCCTGGAGTGAACGGTGTGTCGGTACGCAGGGGCGGGAATGTGCTCGCGTCAGGTTGTTGCGTTGAGCTCTGGTTTGGTTTGCGCGGTGTCTTTGGACTCATGGCGTACTCGAAATCAGTTGATGTATTGAAACCCTCGCTTCGTCAGTTGAATTGATTGTTGGGCAGGCAAGTGCAGGCGGTCTCACTTTAATGGGTGAGAATGTGCCGAAGGGTTTCAAATATGTGGATTTAATCTAACCGGTTTTTCAAGTTATGGAAGGCGCTGGCGTGAGGGTTCGTAATTGATATGTAACTTCGGTTGTTTTTAGTTTGAAGTGTGCGAAGTTGCGGTTTGGTAAATAAGGATTCTTACCGTGGGCGAGTAAGTTTGAATAAGAGAACAGCGCTGCTCTTGTCGGAGAATTCCTAAAAGAGCAGTGCAGAAGGATTAAGGCTTGTGTATCGCCAAATTCAATAGGCGTAACGCAACAAGGTATGAGGCAAGTGCCGCAGGACGAAAAACCCGAACAGCGCCAACATTGCCGGCAGGATCAACCACCAGATCTTGAACGGCATGGGATTGAGTGGGGTTTTACGCTGGCTCAGCCACAGGGCGGCAGCGCAGACACAGGCGGCAAGCATGGCGCCGGCCAGCACGTCGGTTGGCCAATGAGCGCCCAGATAGACCCGCGACAGGGCGATGGAGAGGGCCGGAATACAGGCGATCAGCAACCAGGTCAGGCGCATGCGTGGCGGCTGGCCACGGCCGGCGAGTACCGCCAGGGTCAGAAACAGTGCAAACGAACCTGAGGCATGACCACTGGGCATGCTGTAGGTGGTCAGTGGGTCAGTCAGCACTTCCGGACGCACCCGGGCGAAGAAGTATTTGGTCCCGGTGTTGGCCAATGCGGTCACCAGCAGCGTACCGCCAACGAAGATCGCATGACGCCATTGCCGGCACACCAGCAACAGGCCGGTCAGCAGGACGCTGAACAGCAGCATGTTGCGGAACTCACCGATCAGGGTCAGTGTGACCGCAATTTCATCCAGCATTGGCTGGCGATGTTCCTGCACCAGTGTCATCACCCCTTGATCGAGCGCTGTCAGGTACGGATAGCCGATGAACAGGCCAATCAGAATCAACAGGCTCATGCTGCTGATCCAGATGGTCGCGCGACGGTGGCGACGCAGGCTGCTGTTCACGCTGAGACCGACCATTACGGCGATGCTGCCAGCGACAATGCCGGCCTCCAGCCAGAACCCTTCAGGCAATGGCAGGCGGAAGGCCGCGCCGGTGGCCCAGCCCGGCAGCAGATAGGCGAGACTCCAGCCGGCGGCCGCCAGCAGGCTGACAGCGGCGAAACGCGGGAAGGGCATGTCGCACATACCGGCGACCATGGGCAGCATCGGTCGCAATGGCCCGATGAAGCGGCCGACCAGCAGACTGGCGATGCCGTAGCGCTGGAAATACGACTCGGCACCGGCCATCCATTCCGGGTGATGCCGTAGCCCCGGCAGGCGCCGAATGTTCTGGTGGAAATGGCGACCGAGGAAGTACGAAACGGCATCGCCGAGAATCCCGCCAAGGAAGCCCAGCAACAAAGTCTCGCTCAATGACAGGGCGCCGCTGCCGGCCAGCACGGCGACGGCAAACAGCAGCACGGTGCCCGGCACGATCAAACCGGCAATCGCCAGGCATTCCACAAAGGCCACAATGAAAACAGCAGCCGCCAGCCATTGTGGATTGGCTGCCAGCCACCCGGTAATGCTATCGAGCCATGGGCCCATACAGAAAAACTCCAAATCATTAATGGCCTCCTGTAGGAGCAGCCTTCGGCAGCTCCTACAGGAGTGTGTGGTTACAGCAGAAAATAATCCCGGCCTTCGACCTGACCCCGTCGCAACGGGTTCCGCGTGCACCATTGCGCATAGTTGGCGTCGACAAAGCGGTACATCAGGTGCTCGTCACGGCCATGGGGGATGCCCAGGCGGGTGGTTTGAATGATGTGCGAAGGTGCCGGCCCGGTGTCTTCTACCAGAAGGACTTCATGATCAAAACGCTTGGCATCCCACACCGGCACCTTCAGACCCAGCGCTTTGCACAGCAGGGTTTGCCCGGCGCAGAGCTTTTGCGAAAGCCGCGCACGTCCCTGCGCGTCGGGATTGTTCAGCAGCATCTGCGCCAGACTCGCCGGACCGCTGATTTCATCGACCCACGGATAGGCGGATTTGATCAGTACCGCATTGCCCGGCCCCTGCGCACTGAAATTCAGCGAATCACCGCCACGGGCGTAATACATATAGATGTGGCCGCCATCCAGAAACAAAGCCTTACGCTTTTCTGTGTAGCCCAACGAGGCGTGGCTGCCTTTTTCTGCGCAGTAATAGGCTTCGGTTTCGATGATTCGCGCGCTCAGCCACAGATCGCCGACCCGGTGACGAATGACTTTGCCGAGCAGATCCTGCGCCAGCACTTGCGCATCACGGTCGAAAAAGGCGTCCGGCAGCCCTAGCGGCAGGCGTTCGGCGCGGTTGCGAACGGTCAGGTTGGACATGGCAGGCAATGTTTATCCAGGCTCAGGAGGTCGTGATGATAACAACGCGCGGCTTAATTGGGCCTGAACGCCGGCGAATCCGCGTTCATTTCGACCATCCGCCCGTCACCGCTGTTAGTCCCGGGACGCGACAGCTATAATCTGCCGCTTTCCTCTTTGCCAAGACCCCAGCAGACCATGACTGAGTCCGTTCTTGACTACATGACCCGATTGGGTCGCGCCGCCCGCGAAGCCTCCCGGGTCATCGGCCGTGCCAGCACCGCGCAGAAAAACCGCGCCTTGCAGGCTGCTGCCAATGCCTTGGACGCCGCGCGCGCCGAGCTTGCCGCCGCCAATGAGCAGGATCTGGCTGCCGGTCGCGCCAATGGTCTGGAACCGGCACTGCTGGAGCGTCTGGAACTGACCCCGGCGCGCATCGACGGCATGATCGTCGGTTTGCGGCAGGTCGCTGCACTGCCGGATCCGGTCGGTGCGATCCGTGATATGAGCTTCCGTCCGTCGGGCATTCAGGTCGGCAAGATGCGCGTGCCGCTGGGCGTGATCGGAATCATCTACGAATCCCGACCCAACGTGACCATCGATGCTGCCAGCCTGTGCCTGAAGTCCGGCAACGCGACCATCCTGCGCGGTGGCTCTGAAGCGATTCATTCCAACCGGGCGATTGCCGTCTGCATTCAGCGCGGTCTGGCCGAGGCCGAATTGCCGGCTGCCGTGGTGCAAGTGGTTGAAACCACAGACCGTGCCGCCGTTGGCGCGATGATCACCATGCCCGAGTACGTCGACGTGATCGTGCCGCGCGGTGGCCGTGGCCTGATCGAGCGCATCAGCCGCGACGCGCGCGTGCCGGTGATCAAGCACCTGGACGGTATCTGCCACGTTTACGTCAGTGCCCACGCCGATCTGCCGAAAGCTCAACGCATTGCTTTCAACGCCAAGACTTATCGCTACGGCATCTGCGGTGCGATGGAAACCTTGCTGGTCGATCAAACTGTTGCCAAGGATTTCCTGCCGTCGATGGCCGCCCAGTTCCGCGAAAAAGGCGTCGAACTGCGCGGCTGCGAGCGCACCCGGGCGATCATCGAAGCCGTTGCCGCCAGCGAAGACGACTGGAACACCGAGTACCTGGCGCCGATTCTGTCGATTCGCGTCGTCGACGGTCTGGATCAGGCTATCGAACACATCAACCATTACGGCTCCCATCACACCGATTCGATTGTCAGCGAAAACCTCGCCGATACCCGCCGCTTTGTGGCGGAAGTCGACTCGGCCTCGGTGATGATCAACACGCCGACGTGCTTTGCCGATGGATTTGAATACGGATTGGGTGCCGAGATCGGCATTTCTACTGATAAGCTGCACGCCCGCGGCCCGGTGGGTCTCGAAGGACTGACCTGCGAGAAGTACGTTGTGGTCGGTGATGGCCAGTTGCGCGGCCAGGCGACGGTTTGACTTGACCGGCCTCGACCTGACAGCGCCGCAAACCGGCAACGAGTCCCGCCCCCGGCGCATTGGCGTCCTGGGCGGCACGTTCGACCCGGTGCACATCGGCCATTTGCGCGGTGGGCTGGAAGTCGCCGAAGCGCTGGCGCTCGATGAGTTGCGCCTGATGCCGAACGCGCGGCCGCCTCATCGCGGTACGCCGCAGGTCTCGGCGCAGGATCGACTGGCGATGGTCGAATGTGCGGTGGCCGGATTGCCGCCGCTGGTGGTGGACGCCCGCGAATTGCAGCGGGACAAACCGTCCTGGACCATTGATACCCTGGAGTCGATGCGCGCTGAAATGCCCGCCGAGACCCAGGTTTTTCTGCTTTTGGGCTGGGACGCATTTTGCGGCCTGCCCACTTGGCACCGCTGGGAAGAGTTGCTCCAGCATTGCCATATCCTGGTGCTACAGCGCCCGGACGCCGACAGCGAACCGCCGGATGCCTTGCGCAACCTGCTGGCAGCGCGTTCGGTGAGCGACCCGCTGGCCCTGAAAGGGCCGAGCGGACAGATTGCATTCGTCTGGCAGACACCGCTCGCGGTTTCCGCCACCCAGATCCGTCAACTGCTGGCCAGCGGTAAGTCGGTACGTTTCCTGGTGCCCGACGCGGTCCTGGCCTACATCGATGCGCACGGTCTGTACCGTGCGTCGAACTGAACAAGGCGTGCTTCACTGATACGAATCCACGTGTCGCCAAGCCGCCGAATATACGAGCAAAACGAGTTTTATATGACTGACAAAGACCAAACCAAAGTAAAGCGCAAAGGCACATTCAAGAGCGCCCCGCTGCCAGAACCGGTCAACACCAATGAGCCGCTGAAAGGCGACGAACTGGTCAAGCTGGCCGTGGCTGCCCTGGAAGACGTCAAGGCACAAGACATCCAGATCATCGATGTTCGCGACAAGCAGAGCATCACTGACTACATGATCATCGCCACCGGTACTTCCAACCGCCAGATCAACGCGATGCTCGACAAGGTTCGCGAAGAAGTCAAAAAGCAGGGCGCCAAGCCGCTGGGCGAAGAAGGCAAGGGCGACAGTGACTGGGTGCTGCTCGACCTGGACCTGGTGATCGTGCACATGATGACCGCCTCGGCACGTCAGTTCTACGACCTGGAACGCCTGTGGGCCGGTGCCGAGCAAAGCCGCGCGGCCGACGCCAAGCATCACAGCCCGGAAAACACCCACGAGCATTTCACCAAGCTCAACAAAGACCAGCTGTAAGGGATTGCTGTGCGACTGCGCCTGATCGCCGTCGGTTCACGCATGCCCAAGTGGGTGGAAGAAGGCTGGCATGAATATGCCAAGCGTCTTCCGTCCGAGCTGGCGCTGGAACTGGTGGAAATACCGCTCAATACCCGTGGCAAGAATGCCGACGTGGCCCGATTCATCCGCCAGGAAGGCGAAGCCATGCTGGCCAAGGTCGGGCCGAACGAGCGGATCGTCACGCTGGAAGTCCACGGCAAACCCTGGAGCACCGAGCAGTTGGCGGTCGAACTCGACCGTTGGCGGCTGGATTCGCGCACGGTCAATTTCATGGTCGGTGGCCCGGAAGGGCTGGCGCCTGAAGTCTGCGCCCGTGCCGATCAGCGCTGGTCGTTGTCGCCGCTGACGTTGCCGCACCCGTTGGTGCGGATCCTGATCGGCGAACAGTTGTATCGTGCCTGGACCGTGTTGTCCGGTCACCCTTACCACAAGTAATCCAGCCCACATGTCTCAGCCGATCCGCATCAAGGACCACGAAAAGGACGCACGCCTGGTGCGTAGCCGCGTCGTGTTCGGGGCCATTGCGATCATGTTGCTGATCGGCGTGTTGATCGCGCGGCTGTATTACTTGCAGGTGATCCAGTACGAGTACCACTCGACGCTCTCGGAAAACAACCGTGTCCATGTGCAGCCAATTCCACCGACCCGTGGGTTGATTTTCGACCGCAACGGCGTGGTGGTGGCGGACAACCGTCCAAGCTTCAGCCTGAGCATGACCCGCGAGCGCTCCGGCGACTGGCAGCAAGTGCTCGACGTCATCGTCGAAGTGCTGGAGCTGACGCCTGAGGACCGGGTGATCTTCGAGAAACGCATGCGTCAGGGGCGCCGACCGTTCGAGCCGGTGCCGATCCTGTTCGAGCTGACCGAGGAGCAGATCGCCCGGATTGCGGTGAACCAGTTCCGGCTGCCCGGCGTAGAAGTGGTGGCGCAGCTGGTTCGTCACTATCCGCAGGGCGCGCACTTTGCGCACTCGGTCGGCTACATGGGGCGGATCAACGAGAAAGAGCTGAAGACCCTCGATCCGGTCAACTACAGCGGCACCCACCACATTGGCAAGACCGGCATCGAGCGTTTCTACGAGCCGGAATTGCACGGTCAGGTCGGTTACGAAGAAGTCGAAACCAACGCCCGCGGCCGCGTCTTGCGCGTGCTCAAGCGCACTGATCCGATTCCCGGCAAGGACATTGTTCTGAGCCTGGACATCAAGTTGCAGGAAGCCGCGGAGGCTGCGCTCGGTGGACGTCGTGGTGCGGTAGTTGCGCTCGATCCGAAGACCGGCGAAGTGCTGGCGATGGTCAGTCAGCCGAGTTTCGACCCGAACCTGTTCGTCACCGGGATCAGCTTCAAGGCCTATGCCGAGTTGCGTGATTCCATCGACCGGCCGCTCTTCAACCGCGTGTTGCGCGGTCTGTACCCGCCGGGCTCGACGATCAAACCGGCGGTGGCAATTGCTGGCCTTGATTCCGGTGTGGTCACTGCGTCGAGCCGGGTATTCGACCCCGGCTACTACATGCTGCCCAACTATGACCACAAGTACCGTAACTGGAACCGTACCGGTGACGGTTTCGTCGACCTCGACACGGCGATCATGCGGTCCAACGACACCTACTTCTATGACCTGGCCCACAAGCTCGGCATCGATCGGCTGTCGGCTTACATGAACAAGTTCGGCATCGGCCAGAAGGTCTCGCTGGACATGTTCGAAGAATCCCCAGGTCTGATGCCGTCCCGCGAGTGGAAGCGGGCGACGCGCAAGCAGGCGTGGTTCCCCGGCGAAACCCTGATCCTCGGGATCGGCCAGGGCTACATGCAATCGACTCCGCTGCAGTTGGCACAAGCCACAGCGCTGGTGGCCAACAAAGGCGTGTGGAACCGTCCGCACCTGGCCAAATCCCTCGAAGGGGTGAAGCCGGTGGATGAAAACCCGATGCCGGACATTGTCCTGCGTGATCCGTCGGACTGGACCAAGGTCAACCACGGCATGCAGCAGGTCATGCACGGTGCCCGTGGTACCGCGCGCAAAGCGGCGATCGGCGCGCAATACCGCATCGCCGGCAAGTCGGGTACCGCGCAGGTCGTGGCGATCAAACAGGGCGAGAAGTACGACCGTTCCAAGGTTCAGGAGCGCCACCGCGACCACGCCTTGTTCGTCGGTTTTGCTCCGGCCGACGATCCACGCATCGTCGTATCGGTGATGGTCGAGAACGGTGAGTCCGGTTCCGGCGTTGCCGCGCCGGTGGTGCGCCAGGTCATGGATGCCTGGCTGCTCGATCAGGACGGACGTTTGAAGGCCGAATACGCCAGCCCAATCAGTGCGGAGGCTACGGCCCGTGATGAATAACTTTGATCGCATGCTCTCCAGTGAGGATGTGATGCGTCGCCGCGCGACGCTGCTGCAAAGACTGCATATCGATGGCCCGTTGTTGATCCTGCTGCTGATCCTCGCCGCCGGCAGCCTGTTCGTGCTGTATTCGGCCAGTGGCAAAAGCTGGGATCTGCTGGCCAAACAGGCCACTTCGTTCGGTATCGGTCTGGTGTCGATGATCGTCATCGCCCAGTTCGAACCGCGTTTCATGGCCCGTTGGGTACCGCTCGGTTATGTGATTGGCGTGGTGCTGCTGATGGTGGTGGACATCATGGGCCACAACGCCATGGGCGCGACGCGCTGGATCAATATCCCCGGGGTGATCCGCTTCCAGCCTTCGGAGTTCATGAAGATCCTGATGCCGGCGACCATCGCCTGGTATCTGTCCAAGCGCACGTTGCCGCCGCAACTCAAGCATGTCGGCATCAGCCTGATGCTGATCGGTGTGCCGTTCATCCTGATCGTCCGTCAGCCTGACCTCGGCACTTCGCTGCTGATTCTCGCCGGTGGTGCGTTCGTGCTGTTCATGGGCGGGTTGCGCTGGCGCTGGATTCTCAGCGTGCTGGCGGCGGCGATCCCGGTGTCGGTGGCGATGTGGTTTTTCATCATGCACGACTACCAGAAGCAGCGAATCCTGACCTTCCTCGACCCGGAAAGCGATCCGCTCGGCACCGGCTGGAACATCATTCAGTCGAAAGCCGCGATCGGTTCCGGCGGCGTGTTCGGCAAGGGCTGGCTGCTCGGCACCCAGTCGCACCTGGACTTCCTGCCGGAAAGCCACACCGACTTCATCATTGCCGTACTCGGCGAAGAGTTCGGTCTGGTCGGTATCTGCGCGCTGTTGCTGATCTATCTGTTGCTGATTGGCCGGGGGCTGGTGATTACCGCTCAAGCCCAGACGCTGTTCGGCAAATTGCTCGCCGGCGCGTTGACCATGACGTTTTTTGTTTACGTTTTCGTCAACATCGGTATGGTCAGTGGCCTGTTGCCGGTTGTAGGGGTGCCGTTGCCGTTCATTAGCTACGGAGGAACTTCGCTGGTGACGCTGCTGTCAGCGTTTGGGGTTTTGATGTCGATCCATACCCATCGCAAGTGGATCGCACAGGTTTGAATAAGGTGAAGAGTTCAATGCAAGTTATGCGTGGCTGGGCGACTCGATGCGCGCCATTGGTAGGCCTGATGGGCCTGCTGGGCAGCGTGCAGGAAGCGCTGGCCGGCGAATACGAAGGCTCGCCGCAGGTGGCCGAGTTCGTCGGTGAAATGACCCGCGACTACGGTTTTGCTGGTGAGCAGCTGATGGCGGTGTTCCGCGAAGCTCAGCGCAAGCAGGCGATTCTCGACGCCATTTCCGGGCCTGCCGAGCGGGTCAAGCAGTGGAAAGAATACCGTCCGATGTTCATCACCGACGCGCGTATCGCCCGTGGTGTGGACTTCTGGCGTCAGCACGAGGCCACCCTGGCCCGGGCCGAGCAGGAATACGGCGTGCCGGCACAAGTCATCGTGTCGATCATCGGCGTTGAAACCTTTTTCGGACGTAATACCGGTAATTACCGGGTGATCGATGCCTTGTCGACGCTCGGTTTCGACTATCCTCCCCGTGCCGAATTTTTCCGCAAGGAACTGCGTGAGTTCCTGCTGCTGGCGCGTGAAGAGCAGGTCGATCCATTGACCCTCAAAGGCTCGTACGCCGGGGCCATGGGCCTGCCGCAGTTCATGCCGAGCAGCTTTCGCGCTTACGCGGTGGATTTCGACGGTGACGGCCACATCAATATCTGGAACAACCCGGATGATGCGATCGGCAGCGTCGCGAGCTATTTCAAGCGTCACGGCTGGGTCGCCGGTGAGCCGGTGGTCAGCCGTGCCGATGTCCGCGGCGAGCAGGTCGATGAAGGCCTGACCACCGGCATTGAGCCGACGAAAACCGTTGGAGAGTTGCGGGCGCTGGGCTGGTCAAGTCATGATGCGCTGCGCGATGATATGCCGGTTACTGCATTTCGCCTCGAAGGCGACAACGGCCCTGAATACTGGATGGGCCTGAAGAATTTCTACGCGATCACGCGTTATAACCGCAGCGTGATGTACGCCATGGCCGTACATCAACTGTCTGAACAGCTGGTACAAGCACGGGGCGTCAAGTAATGCGGGCATTGCCTAACAATAAACCCCTGAAGCTGGTGGCATTCGCTGCGTTGGCGGTGCTGGTCGCCAGTTGCTCGACCAGCCGTTCGCCGACTCAGAAAACCACCACGACCGCTGTGCGTGCCCAGCCGGGCCTGGACATCAACCGTGCGCATAAAGATGGCGCGCCGTGGTGGGACGTCGATGTGTCGCGCATCCCGGACGCCACGCCGACCCTGCACACCGGTCCGTACAAGGCCAACCCGTACACGGTGCTGGGCAAGACCTACTTCCCGCTGCAGGAATCGAAGACCTACGTGGCTTCGGGCACGGCGTCCTGGTACGGCACCAAGTTTCACGGTCAGAACACGGCCAACGGCGAGGTCTACGACCTTTACGGCATGAGTGCCGCCCACAAGACATTGCCACTGCCAAGTTACGTTCGGGTGACCAACCTGGACAACAACAAGAGCGTGATCCTGCGGGTCAACGACCGTGGGCCGTTCTATTCCGACCGTATCATCGACCTGTCCTATGCTGCGGCGAAGAAGCTCGGTTATGCCGAAATCGGCACCGCGCGGGTCAAGGTCGAAGGCATCGATCCTCAGCAATGGTGGGCCGCCAAGGGCCGTCCGGCGCCTTTGATGCTCAACGAGCCGCAAGTCGCGCAGAATAGCGCCCCGGTGATCACGGCCTCGGCCGGCACCGTCGAGCAATGGACGCCACCACCGCAGCAACATGCCTCCGACACCGTCCCTGTGCCGATGAGTGCAAAAAAAAACGCTTCTGCACCAGCGTCTGGCCAGTATCTGCAGGTGGGCGCGTTCGCCAACCCGGACGCTGCAGAACTGCTGAGGTCGAAGCTCAGCGGGATGGTGAGCGCTCCGGTGTTCATCAGCTCGATCGTGCGCAATCAACAGACCCTGCACCGGGTTCGCCTGGGGCCGATCGGCTCGCCGGGTGAAATTGCCCAGGTGCAGAACAGCGTGCGCCTGGCCAACCTTGGTTCGCCAAGTGTGGTCACCGAGTAATACGTAGAACTTGATTGACGGTTCACTTGCGGTATCGGGGGGTGAACCAGGTTGTTGGCTCGTCGAAGAACAAAAGCCCGGCAAGGGTGACTGGAGTGAGCAACTGAACACGCGATGACTCGTTAGAAAGTCATCTGATTAAATTTTGTCCGCAAGGACAGTTTCCATTAGCGATTTCGAGAGACGGATGAACATCACCACCTTTGCCAAACGCCTGTGTCTGCTAGTCCCGCTGCTCCTCTCGCCAGCCGCCTTCGCGGCCGAGATGATGCCGTCGCCACCGCAACTGGCTGCCAAAGCCTACGTTCTGATGGATGCCAGCAGCGGCAACGTACTGGTCGAGAACAATGGCGACCAGCGTCTGCCACCGGCCAGCCTGACCAAGCTGATGACCGCTTACATCGCGACTCTGGAAATCCGTCGCGGCCAGATCGGTGAAAACGATCCGGTGACCGTCAGCGAAAACGCCTGGCGCACCGGCGGTTCGCGGATGTTCATCAAAGTCGGCTCGCAGGTGACTGTCAGCGACCTGCTGCACGGCATCATCATCCAGTCCGGCAACGACGCCAGCGTGGCGCTGTCCGAGCACATCGCCGGCAGCGAAGACGCGTTCGCCGACCTGATGAACAAGACTGTGACTGATCTGGGCATGACCAATTCCCACTTCATGAACCCGACCGGTCTGCCAAACCCGGAGCACTACTCGTCGGCTCACGACATGGCGATCCTGGCCCGTGCGATCATCCACGAAGACCCGGCTCACTACGCGATCTACTCGCAGAAAGAGTTCTTCTGGAATGGCATCAAGCAGCCTAACCGCAACCTGCTGCTGTGGCGCGACAAGACCGTTGACGGTCTGAAAACCGGTCACACCGACGAAGCCGGCTACTGCATGGTGTCCTCGGCTGTACGTGACGGCCAGCGTCTGATCGCCGTGGTGTTCGGCACCAACAGCGAAGTGGCTCGCGCCGCTGAGACCCAGAAGCTGCTGACTTACGGCTTCCGCTTCTTCGAAACCCAGACCTTCTATCAGAAGGGCACCGAACTGGCTCAGGCCCCGGTGTGGAAAGGCACCACCAATCAAGTCAAGGCCGGCCTGGCTGAAGACCTGACCATGACCCTGCCAAAAGGCCAGCTGAAGAAGCTTGCTGCGAGCATGACCATGAACCCGCAACTGACCGCGCCAATCGCCAAGGGCGACGTGATCGGTAAAGTCGAAGTCAAACTGGAAGACAAGGTCGTGCACAGCGCTGACCTGATCGCTCTGGATGGCGTCGAGGAGGGTGGTATCTTCCGCCGCATGTGGGATAGCATCCGTCTATTCTTCTACGGCTTGTTCAACTGATTTGTGTTGACCTGCATGGCCCCGCCCCGATCTGGTGCGGGGCCATGCGCGTTATCACGGCTTGCGCTCAAGAGGCCGTTACGCCATGACCGATACCGAAGTAAAGGCGCCAAAGATCGAATTCCCTGTCACGGATTATCCCGTTAAGGTGATCAGCGATACCGGTGTGGGCAACAAAGACAAGATCATCGACATCGTCAAGAAACACGCGACCATCAATGATGAGCGCATCGACGAGCGTCAAAGCAGCAACGGCAAATACACCACCATTCAGTTGCACATCGTTGCCAAAACCCAGGAACAGCTGTACGACATCAACAGCGAACTGCGGGCGACCGGCTTCGTGCACATGGTGTTGTGATGCCGGGCACGCTGGGCTTTCGTGAGCTCGGCCAGATGGCGTACGAGCCGGTCTGGCATGCCATGCAACGCTTCACCAACGAACGCGGCAGCGATGCCGCCGACGAAATCTGGCTCGTCGAGCACCCACCGGTGTTCACTCAAGGCCAGGCCGGCAAGGCCGAACACTTGTTGCTTCCGGGAGATATTCCGGTGGTGCAGGTCGATCGCGGCGGGCAGGTGACTTATCATGGCCCCGGCCAGTTAGTGGCCTATCTGCTGCTGGATGTACGCAAGCTGGGTTTCGGCGTGCGCGATCTGGTCAGCCGCATGGAGCTTTGCCTGATTGAACTGCTGGCCAGCTACGGCGTAATCGCTGCCGCCAAGCCAGATGCTCCCGGCGTCTATGTCGATGGAGCGAAAATCGCTTCTCTGGGTTTGCGGATTCGCCACGGTTGTTCCTTTCATGGCCTGGCCCTGAACGTGGATATGAACCTGGAACCGTTTCGACGGATTAATCCCTGCGGCTATGCCGGGCTGGCGATGACCCAGCTGAGCGACCACGCAGGATCGATTGAATTTGCCGAGGTAAGTGCCCGGCTGCGCGCGCAGCTCGTCAAACACCTCGACTATGCTGAGCAGACGACCCTGACGGGCGGAATCGACTGATATGACTACTGATGCAGTGCAAACCATGATCCCGACGCTCGACGTGACCGAGCGCCCGGCCCCGCGTCCCAAGGTAGAAGCCGGCGTCAAGCTGCGCGGCGCCGAGAAGGTTGCACGCATCCCGGTAAAGATCATTCCGACCACCGAACTGCCGAAGAAACCTGACTGGATTCGCGTGCGCATCCCGGTTTCGCCGGAAGTCGACCGGATCAAGAGCCTGCTGCGCAAACACAAGCTGCACAGCGTCTGCGAAGAAGCGTCTTGCCCGAACCTCGGCGAGTGCTTCTCCGGCGGCACCGCGACCTTCATGATCATGGGTGACATCTGCACCCGTCGTTGCCCGTTCTGCGACGTCGGCCACGGTCGTCCGAAGCCACTGGACGTCAACGAGCCGCAAAGCCTGGCCATCGCCATTGCCGACCTCAAGCTCAAGTACGTGGTGATCACCTCGGTTGACCGCGACGACCTGCGTGACGGCGGTGCCCAGCACTTTGCCGACTGCATCCGCGAAATCCGCAAACTGTCGCCGAACGTGCAGCTGGAAACCCTGGTTCCGGACTACCGTGGCCGCATGGACGTCGCGCTGGAAATCACCGCGGCCGAGCCGCCGGATGTGTTCAACCACAACCTGGAAACCGTGCCGCGCCTCTACAAGGCAGCGCGTCCGGGTTCGGATTACCAGTGGTCGCTGACCTTGCTGCAACGCTTCAAGCAGATGATGCCGCATATTCCGACCAAATCCGGCTTGATGCTGGGTCTGGGTGAGACCGACGAGGAAGTCATCGAGGTCATGAAGCGCATGCGCGAACATGACATCGACATGCTGACCCTCGGCCAGTACCTGCAACCGTCCCGTAGTCACTTGCCGGTGCAGCGCTTTGTGCACCCGGACACCTTCGCCTGGTTCGCCGAGGAAGGTTACAAGATGGGCTTCAAAAACGTTGCCTCGGGGCCGCTGGTGCGTTCTTCATACCACGCCGACGAGCAAGCGAAGCTGGTCAAGGCGGAGCTGCTGGGTTCCTGATCCGGCGTTGAATGAAAAAATGCCCGCCGAGGTTTTAACGCCCGGCGGGCATTTTTTTGCCCGGATTACCTTCGCTGCTGATTTTTCCTTCAATCCACGGCGTGGCTGACCCTCTTCTGTTTGCCGCCGTACCTGACTACTGTGTGTGCATGACTTCACAGGGAGATCCAAGGATGACCGTTCGACCGACTCACACACTTTGTCCACACAGAGCCGTGCCCGCACTGCCTTCAGAGGGGCTGGTCGGTGTTATTGCACCTGCCGGTCCCGGTGCTCTGGACACCGACAAGGCGGTGCAATGGATGCGCGCCCGTGGCTATGGGCTGAAGGTGTTTCCCGGTGTCTATGAAAAGGACGGCTATCTGGCCGGCAGTGACGATGTGCGTTTGCGCGATCTGCACGCGGCGTTCGCTGATCCCGAGGTCGATGCCATCATTTGCCTGCGCGGCGGCTACGGCACGCCGCGCTTGCTCGACCGGATCGATTACGACCTGCTGAGCCGCCATGCCAAGCCATTCGTTGGCTACAGCGATATCACCGCGCTGCACCTGGCCATCAGTCGTTACGCAGGATTCGTGACCTTCCACGGGCCGCTGCTCAACGCCGACTTGTTGGGCGACAAGGAGCCACCGACGGTGACTTCGTTCTTCGCCATGCTGCGTGGGCAATTGAAGGCGGGGAGTGTGTTGAGCCATCCGGTGGCGTATCCGTTGACTACCGTCGAACCTGGCATCGCGCATGGGCGCTTGCTCGGCGGTAATCTGGCGATGATCGCCGCAACCCTGGGCACGCCATACGAAATTGATGTCGAAGGGGTGATTCTGCTGATCGAGGACATCAACGAGCCGCTATATCGTATTGACCGGTTGCTGACCCAGATGCGTCTGGCCGGCAAGTTGGCCAAGTTGCGCGGGGTGTTGGTTGGGGATATTGCTGGCGTGGATGTCGAAGCGCTGAACCGCTTGCTCAAGCAGACCTTCGAGCCATTGCGGATTCCGGTGTTATCGGGGTGGCGTAGCGGGCATTGCGATCCGAACCTGACACTGCCGATGGGGGCGCTGGTGCGGCTGGATGCCGGGAAGCAGGAATTGATGCTGGAGCAGGATGTGGTGATCAAGGCTTAGAAGTCGGTTGCCTGACAGTCAGTCTTCGCGAGCAAGCTCGCTCCCACAGGGTTCTGTGAATGACAGATATCCAATGTGGGAGCGAGCTTGCTCGCGAAGGCGCCATCAGCCATACAAACTGACCACTACTGGGAACGCAGGCTTTCCAGCAGTTTATGCGTCGGATACCCGTCCGCCGGCCAGCCAAATGACTGCTGGGCACTGCGAATCGCCTTGCGCGTATTGGCGCCAATAATCCCGTCCGCCGTGCCGGCATCGTAATTGCGCGCACTCAGCAGGGTCTGCAACTCCATACGCTCGGTGCGGCTCAGCGGCAGGTCATCTTTTGGCCAACTGCCGTTGATCAAGCCGCCACCGCTGAAACGCTCGGACAACAGGCTCACTGCCAGCGCGTACGACGAGGAGTTGTTGTACTTGAGAATCGCACGGAAGTTGTCGAGGATCAGGAACGCCGGCCCACGATAACCAGCCGGCAGCAGCAGGGCGGCAGACAGCTGTTCAGAGCCTGCTGGCACCTGACCGCCATTCGGCAGAGTCACGCCCAACTGACGCCATTCGGCGACACTCTTGCGAATCGCGCCATCAGCCAGGGTGTAGTTGAAGCTGCTCGGCAGCTGCACTTCAAACCCCCACGGCTGGCCACGTTGCCAGCCGGAGCTTTGCAGGTAATGCGCAGTTGAGGCCAGCGCATCGGCAGGACTGCCCCAGATATCGCGGCGACCGTCACCGTCGAAATCCACTGCGTGAGTGTTGTAAGTGGTCGGAATGAACTGGGTCTGCCCCATGGCGCCAGCCCACGAGCCGAGCATCTTCTCTGGCGTGATGTCACCCTGTTGCAGGATCTGCAGCGCAGCGATCAATTGCGCATGAGCAAAGCCCGGCCGACGGCCTTCGTAAGCGAGGGTGGCCAGCGAGTTGATCACCGACTTGCTGCCCTGAAACTGGCCGAAGTTGCTTTCCATGCCCCACACCGACACCAGCGCCTGACGGTCAACGCCATAATGCTGTTCGATGCTTTGCAGGATGTCGGCGTACTGACTGATCAGTGCCTGACCTTTACGGACGCGCAGTGGCGAGAGGGCGCCATCGAGGTATTCCCACACTGGCCGGGAGAACTCCGGTTGACTGCGGTCGGCCCGAATCACGCTGGCGTCGAAGCTGACATTGGCGAACGCGCGATCGAACAGCTCCGCGCGAATTCCGGCGGCCAGGGCATCCTTGCGGAAACCGGCCTGCCATTCAGCGAAGGTTTGAGTCGGTTGCAGGTCGAGAGGGTCGGCGGACGGCACTACCGGCGGGATGATCGCTGGGGCCGTTGCGACAGGCGCGGCTTGAAGGGGTTGCGCGTCGGCGGCGGTCGGTTTTTCCGCGCAGGCGACAAGCAGAATGAAGCTGGAGGCAGCGATCAGTTGGCGAACAGGCCAACGACGGGAAAGACTTGGGGGCATGCACAGTTCCAGGAAAACGAATCAGGTGCAGACCTTAACATGCCTGCTGAATGAATCGGCTGCCCAGCCAGAAATTGCATTGTCACGCACAGCCGGACTGAGAATCGTAGCCCCTTTTTCTTGCCCACTCAACTGTCAGTTCTAACAGCTGTTCTATGGATATTTTCAAGCGTTTAATCCTCCTGGTATCGCGCATCTTCAGCCGTCGCGCGTCTCATCTCTCTAGGATGCAGGTGCTCAAATGAAAAGGTTCTCAACAATACTGTTGCTCGCATTGATGGCCGGATGCTCCTCCTCCAATACCCTTGAAAAACAGCATGAGCATTCTGATGGCGCCGCAGTGGAGGTTGGCGCCTCGGCCAATGCTGTCAGTGGAGCACAGTTGGCAGTGGAGTTGGAAAAACGTTATCGAGATACACGTGACAATTGTGGCGCCGCGTCGAAACCTGCTTTCCTGTGTTCCGGGTTGCTGGTGCGTGGCACGGAGCCATCCACGCAGTTCGATGCCTGGAACCCGAGCCCGACGTCAGTTGCTAACGGTGGAGTATCGTTCACCTATTTGCGATCGGATTACAAAGTCAAACGCCTCGCTTATACCTATGACAGTGGATTGATCTTTTATCCCATCCTGAGCACGCCACCGGGCAAACAGCTCATAGAGATTTTGTGTTTCTTTCCGGTTGATGGTTCATCAAATGCTCGTCCCAATGGAGGTTGTGCGGCTCATCCCAGATACCCGGTAGCCAGTAAAAGCTGCGAGGAACAGAATCCGATAATTGACACGGCAGCCAAGTGGGCGAGCAAGTATCGAAACGACGCTGCTAGCGGCAATAAATTTGAGTCAATGTGTTCATTTAATGTGCGTGACTCTGTCAATAACCAAGCAGCTGGACGGTTTCTGGAAGGTATGCGTGCTGGCCGGCTGGTTTCTCCAGATGCATTCAACACACCCAACGACACGAAGCTTAAAACCTGGGCGCAGAACATCCCGGGCCAATTGCCGATTGAAGCCTTTTTTTACACCAAGCCAACTGGTCTGGCGGGGGCACAACTTTACCAGCGGCGTTTCCGGGCACTGACAGGGGTGACAATTCCGATCATTTACATCCCGCTGCCACAAACACTTGAGCAATCAGCGTCATTTATCTTTAAGGCGACAGACCAGACTCAATAACAGAAGACAAGAAGCCGGAACGAGGGAAGGGAGGAGGGAAAAGGGTGAATTTCAGGCAGCCAGAAAGTAAGAAGCCTCCCAGCTGTCAGACTGGAAGGCTTCGCGGCGGTAGCTGCCTTTACCCTTGGTTGGTCGTTCCTGACGACTGCGGAACAGGGGCTGGGCGACGATGGATTTGGCCTTGTTGGGGCCATGTTTCGATGGCTTTTTGCTCATGAGGGTTCTCTCGATTGAGTGGGTTTTGCGGGGGAAATAATCTGCCGATGTCAGGCGTCTGTCCAGTCTCTGTTGTGTAGGAATGTTCTGGCGCTTTCGCGAGCAAGCTCGCTCCCACATTTGGAATGCATTCCAATGTGGGAACGAGCTTGCTCGCGAATGGCCGTTATGCGGTAGAGCAGGTTATTCGGCGGGGAGTGTCAGACGTTGGCCAGCCATCAACAACGCCAAGCGGCTCAGGCTCATCCACGGTGAGCCGGCAGCCTGACCTTTGATCTGCGCATCGATACGCTGCGCCTCAAGCAACAACTGCGCCCAGCGTTGCGCCGAGTAGCGTTGCAGGGCTTTGCTCATCAAAGGTTTGCGCTTGTCCCAGACCGGCGGCTTCGCCTGGCTGAAACACTTGTCCAGCGGCGTACCCTGGCTGTATTGCAACGAAATATTAGCCAGCAAGCGCAGCTCCCGCGCCAGCGCCCAGAGAATCACCGGCGGTTCGACACCTTCACCGCGCAAGCCTTCAAGCATGCGCAAAGCGTGAGCCGGTTCGCCGTTGAGCACGGCATCGGTCAGGCCGAACACGTCGAACCGCGCACTGTCGGCCACGGCGGCCTGCACGGTTTCAACGGTGATCTGCCCACCTTCGGCCATCAAT
The DNA here is from genome assembly GCF_054682705.1 of Pseudomonas sp. H1_D05. NCBI lineage: Bacteria > Pseudomonadati > Pseudomonadota > Gammaproteobacteria > Pseudomonadales > Pseudomonadaceae > Pseudomonas > Pseudomonas sp. H1_D05. Next base: position 1,029,539 of record NZ_CP162825.1, on the reverse strand, counting down.
TTGAGCTTTTCGATTTCCTGCGCGGCAGCGAGCAAGTTGCCTTCGACGCGTGCAGCAATCAGTTCGACCGCGTCCTGGCTGGCCGATAAACCAGCCTGAGACAAGCGCTGACGAATCCAGCTCGGCAACTGATTGGCGTCCACCGGCCAGATCTGGATGAACTGGGTCTGCTGGCCTTCCACCAGCGCCTTGCCCCACTTGGTCTTCTGCGCGCTGCCATCCATCTTCGGCAGGCTGATCAGCAGCACCGTGTCTTCAGCGGGACGCGAGCAGTATTCGATGAATGCAGCGGCGCCTTTGTCACCGGGTTTGCCCGAGGGCAGGCGCAGTTCCAGCAGGCGCTTTTCGGCGAACAACGACATGCTGGCGCCGGCCTGCAACAAAGTGCCCCAATCGAAATTGGCGTCGGCGGCGAAGACCTGGCGTTCATCAAAACCTTGCTGACGCGCAGCGCTGCGGATGGCGTCGGCGGCTTCCTGGCACAGCAGCGGGTCATCGCCGCTGATGATGTAGACAGGCGCCAAAGCACCTTGCAGGTGTTTACCGAGTTGGGCGGGAGCGAGCTTCATAAGAAATGCCGAACGGGGCGCCTGAGCGCCCCGAACGTCTTACTGCTGCGGTATTTCGAGCGGCGACTGGCGCGGGGTTTCCGCTTCAGCCTTTTGTGCCGCTTGCAGCGCATCGGCTTCTGCCTTGGCGCGGTCATTGGCGGCTTGCTGCAGCTGCTGCAGTTGACCCGGGGTCAGTTGCTGCAGACGCAACATCATGCGTTGGACCAGTTCGCGAGTGGTTTCGCGACGGGCGTCGTTGGCTTCCTGATCGGAGCCCACGAGGTTGTTACCGTCGTGAATAAACACTTTCTGAACTTCAAGTTTGTCGCTGAGCAGTTGCAGGTTCTTGTCGCCACGGATCTCGTAGTTCAGAACAGTACTGACTTGATACTCGCCCGTACGACCGGCACCGGCGTAGCTGAGGATGCGCTGGCTCTCTTGCTGGTCAGCCAGGAACAGCTTGTACGGAGCACCGCTGTAAACCTTGACGCCGCTCGACTCCAGCACCTGGCGCAGTTGCGTGACCGTCTCGCCGTAGGCGTTACGGGCGCTCAGGTCGAGTTCCTTGATCGACAGTTCGTTGGTGCCGGTACCGCGCAGCTGGAAACCGCAGGCGCTCAACAGAACGGCGAGGCCCATCACCAGCAGATTGCGTTTGATCATTGTGTTGCTCCCCTTGAAACCACGTGGGCCGACTGTACGGCCCGAAAGGTTTTACTTGACGCCAGGCGAGCCTGACGCCCGATCCAATTAGCTGGCGACGATGTTGACCAGTTTCCCCGGCACAACGATCACTTTACGAATAGTCAGGCCGTCGACGAAACGCAGTACGTTTTCGTTGGCGCGGGCTGCTGCTTCAACTTCTTCGCGGGTCGCGCTGGCCGGCATTTCGATCTGGCCGCGCAGTTTGCCGTTGACCTGGATGACCAGGGTCAGGCTGTCCTGCACCAAAGCGCTTTCATCCACTGCCGGCCAGCCGGCGTCGATGACTGCATCGGCGTGACCCAGCTGGTTCCACAGTTCGTGGCTGATGTGCGGCGTGATTGGTGCCAGCAACAGCGTCACGGCTTCCAGACCTTCGTGAATCAGCGCGCGATCCTGCTCGGTGCTTTGCGCGGCTTTTTCCAGCACGTTCATCAGCGTCATTACCTGGGCGATGGCGGTGTTGAATTTGTGGTTCTGGCCGACGTCGTGGCTGGCCTGCTTGATGGCCACGTGAATGGCGCGGCGTACGGCCTTCTGTTCGTCATTCAGGCTGGCGATGTCCAGCTTGCCCGGCAAGCCCTGAGTGACGTGGGCTTGCGCCAGACGCCAGACGCGCTTGAGGAAACGGTGCGAACCTTCGACGCCGGAGTCGGACCATTCGGCGCTCATGTCAGGTGGCGAAGCGAACATCATGAACAGGCGGCAGGTGTCGGCGCCGAACTGATCGATCATCGACTGTGGGTCAACGCCGTTGTTCTTCGACTTGGCCATCTTCTCGGTGCCGCCGATTTCTACCGGCAGACCGTCGGATTTCAGCTTGGCACTGATGACCTTGGCTTTGCTGTCGCGCTCGAGTTCTACGTCCGCCGGGTTGAACCAGGTGTAAGCACCATTGGCTTCGCGACGGTAGTAGGTTTCGGCGATCACCATGCCTTGGGTCAGCAGGTTCTTGAACGGTTCGTTGGAGCTGACCAGGCCTTCGTCACGCATCAGCTTGTGGAAGAAGCGCGCGTAAAGCAGGTGCAGAATGGCGTGTTCGATACCACCGATGTACTGATCGACAGGCAACCAGTGGTCGGCTGCGGATTTTTCCACCAGGCCACCTTCAAAGTGCGGCGAGGCGTAACGGGCGTAGTACCACGACGACTCGACGAACGTATCCATGGTGTCGGTTTCACGCTTGGCAGGCTGGCCGCATTTCGGGCAGCTACACTCGTAAAACTCAGGCATGCGCGCCAGCGGCGAACCGGCGCCGTCTGGAACCACATCTTCCGGCAGGACGACAGGCAATTGATCTTCCGGCACCGGCACGTCACCGCATGCATCGCAGTGGATGATCGGGATCGGGCAGCCCCAGTAGCGCTGGCGGCTGATGCCCCAGTCGCGCAGGCGGAACTGGGTGCGCGAGGCGCCCAGTTCTTTCTTGATCAGGGCCACTTCAATGGCGTCGAACGCGCCAGCGAAGTCGAGGCCGTCGAATTCGCCAGAGTTGATCAGCGTACCGTGCTCGCCATAGGCGTCTTGCCACGGGGCCGGGTTACTGTCGCCAGAGCTGGTACGCACTACCGATTTCACCGGCAGGTTGTACTTGTGAGCGAATTCGAAATCGCGCTCGTCGTGCGCCGGTACAGCCATGACTGCGCCGTCGCCGTAGTGCATCAGCACGTAGTTGGCGACCCAGACCGGGAGTTTTTCACCGGTCAGCGGATGCTCGACGAACAGGCCGGTCGGCAGGCCTTTCTTTTCTTGCGTGGCGACGTCGGCTTCAGCGACGCTGCCGCCCTTGCATTCAGCGATGAACGCTTGCAGCTCAGGGTTGTTCTGCGCTGCCTGGGTCGCCAGTGGATGCTCGGCAGCCACGGCGACATAGGTCGCGCCCATCAGGGTGTCCGGACGGGTAGTGAAGACTTTCAGGGTGCCGGCTTCGCCAATCGAGTCGACGTTGTACGGGAACTGCACTTCCATGCCGCGGGATTTGCCGATCCAGTTGCGCTGCATGGTCTTGACCTGTTCAGGCCAGCCAGTCAGTTCGTCGAGGCTCTCCAGCAGCTCATCCGCGTAGGCGGTGATCTTGAAGTAGTACATCGGGATTTCGCGCTTTTCGATCAGCGCGCCGGAACGCCAGCCGCGACCGTCGATCACCTGTTCGTTAGCGAGAACGGTCTGGTCGATCGGGTCCCAGTTCACGGTGCCGTTTTTACGGTAGATCACGCCTTTTTCGAACAGGCGAGTGAACAGCCATTGTTCCCAGCGGTAGTAATCCGGTTTGCAGGTGGTGACTTCGCGCGACCAGTCGACCGCCAGACCCAGGCTGCGCAGCTGGGTTTTCATGTAGGCGATGTTTTCGTAGGTCCACTTGGCCGGCGCGACGTTGTTCTTCATCGCGGCGTTTTCTGCCGGCATGCCGAACGCGTCCCAACCCATAGGTTGCAGAACGTTCTTGCCGAGCATGCGCTGGTAGCGGGAGATCACGTCGCCGATGGTGTAGTTGCGCACGTGCCCCATGTGTAGCTTGCCGCTGGGGTAAGGGAACATCGACAGGCAGTAGTAGGTTTCCTTGCCTGGCTGTTCACTGACTTCAAAGGACTTTTGCTCGTCCCAGAACGACTGGGCGGCGGCTTCGATTTCACGGGGCTGATATTGTTCGTGCATGGCTACTTTTGTACTGGATAGGGGTGGCCTAATCCTCTTCAACGCAGGTGCCGGGGTTGGCCCGGACGAGCTGGAAGTGGAATTACAGGAAGCGCCGTAGCATACATGACCGCGCTCGGCCTAGGGAAACCCTGATTACAGCTGTTTGTCCCGGCAAATCCGTGGCGAGGGCCGTTGGTCGCGGCGTGCAGCCGGTTTGTGCAGCGAAGCTAAGCTCTAACTGGGGAGTGAGTCTTATCTTCAATGAGGTGAGGGATGGTGGAGCAACGGCAAAAAAACGTGACGAAACCCGAGTTGTACGAAAGATTGATCGATCGTCTTGGTATGGCCCTGGACGCATTAAAAACCGCTGACCGGCTGCGCGACGAGCGCCCCCTGGAACTGGAATTGCGTGGCTTGAGCCCCGCCGAGTTCAAACTGGTCAAGGCCTATCTGGATCGCAGTGAACGTGAAACGCACGGATGCTTGTCACAGGCAGTGAAGCAGCTCGATGCAGCACATTCGGCCAAGGTCATCTGGCTCAAGGACAAGGCGCCCGGCAGAGACACCGTCAAGGTTCGCTCTGTACAGGCCAAGTAAACGCATGGCAGGTCAAGAACCGGATCTTTTTCAACGGGATCCCACCTATTGGTTGTAACGCTTTATTAACACTCTTAGGCTTCGGGCATCTGTGGAGATGCTCGATGCCTTTTCGTTATTTCATCAAACAACTTTTGTTACCACCCGGCATTCTTTTGCTGCTGTTGCTGGCCGCTTGGTGGCTGCGCCGCTCACGGCCGCGCCTGGCTGGATTGTGTTTTGCCATTGGCTTTGGCGGAATGTGGCTGATGAGCCTGCCGGTGGTCGTGCAGTGGGGCGCGAAAGCTCTGGAACGCGAGCCACCGCTGGCCCGTGAAGAGTGGGCGACGTTGGCGCAGCGCGCTGACGCGATTGTGGTGCTGGGTTCCGGCCGCGAGCGCGGTGATCTGGCCTGGGGAGAGGATCAGCCGACCGGCGTGGGCCTTGAGCGTCAGCGGTATGCGGCTCGACTGGCGAAGGCATCCGGTTTGCCGATTTTGACCACGGGTGGCCTGCATTACGGTACGCCGCCGACCGAGGCGAAGTTGATGGCGGATTCATTGCGCGACGATTTTGGCGTGACCGTGCGCTGGCAGGAAGGCGAGAGCCGCACTACGTGGGAAAATGCGAAGTTCACGGCCGATATCTTGTTGCCGCAGGGGATCAAGCGCGTGGTCGTGGTGACGCAGGCCTGGCACATGCCGCGATCGGTATGGAGTTTTCAACAGGCGGGTTTTGAAGTGGTGCCGGCCCCGGTCGGATTTCTCGGAACCGATAACGCGAGACCGTTTGGTGGCTGGCTGCCGGAGTTCAAGTCGATCTGGCAGAGCGGGCAGTTGTTGAATGAAGCGGTAGGGCAGGTGGGGTATTCGCTGTTTTACCGCTGAAGATCAAAAGATCGCAGCCTGCGGCAGCTCCTTGGGAAAATACAAATCCCGTGTAGGAGCTGCCGCAGGCTGCGATTTTTGCTTTAAAGCGTTTTCGACATCCGGCTGGCCATCAGTGCCCAGCCAAACAGCAGAACGCACAGGATGATCAATGGCCACGAGCGCCATTGCAGATACGGCGTCAGGTTGTGCATCGGCACCACTTCGCCGTAGAGGATGCCCTGTTCAAACTGCGGAATCTGCTCGGTGATCTGCCCGAACGGGTTGATCAGTCCGGTCACACCGTTGTTGGTTGCACGAATCATCCAGCGCCCAGCCTCAAGCGCACGCATCTGCGCCATCTGCAAATGCTGCAGCGGGCCAATCGAGGTGCCGAACCAGGTGTCGTTGCTGATCGTCAGCAGCAAATCACTGCGCGCCGACAGGCTGGCGGCGAATTCTGGATAGACCACCTCGTAGCAGATGAACGGTGCGATCTGATAACCCTTGGCCTGCAACAACGCCTGATCGGCCGGGCCACGGGCAAAGTCGGACATTGGCAGGTCGAAGAAGGCGATCAGCCCGCGCAATACATCCTGCAGTGGCACGTATTCGCCGAAGGGCACCAGTTTCTGCTTCAGGTAGGTGCCATCGCCTTCGCCCACCACGGTGATGCCATTGAAGAAGCGTTTTTCGTGACGAACGGTTTCGCGGATCGGTACACCAGTGATCAGCGCCGATTTACGCTCGGCGGCGAAGGTGCCCATCATGGTCAGGTAGCCCTCGGCGGACTCCTTCAATACCGGCACGGCGGTTTCCGGCCAGATCAGCAGGTCCACCGGTTTCGAGCGGAAGCTCAAATCGCGATACAAAGCCAACTGCGCGTTGAGCTCGGCCGGATCCCATTTCATGCTTTGCGCGACGTTGCCCTGAATCGCGGCAACACTCAGCGGCGCGCCGGAGGGGCTGGTCCAGGCATGGCCCTTGAGCGCAATGCCGGCCACCCAAGGGCCAACCAGCAGCACCAAACCTGCGGCAACAAAACCTTTGCGGCCGGTTTGCAGCAGGCGTGGGGCGTTGTAGATCAGTGCTGCGGTCAGTGCCAGAACAAACGACACCAGCCACATGCCACCCACTGGAGCGAGTCCGGCCAATGGGCCATCGAGCTGGCTGTAACCCGAGTACAACCACGGGAAACCAGTGAGGAACCAGCCGCGAAACGCTTCCTGGCCGACCCACAAGGCAGCGAACGCCAAGGCATCAGCCACAGGTGCTTCGTTACGGCGCAACCAGCGCGCCCACAGCCAGGCCGGCAGGGCAAAGAACCAGGCGATCGCCGCGGTAAACAGCAGCATCAGGAATCCGGCCAACAGCACCGAAGCGCCGCCGAAATGGTGGATGCTGTAATAGATCCAACTGGTGCCGGCACCAAACAGGCCGAAACCGAAGCACCAGCCACGGCCCAGTGCCTGACGCGGACTCAGCTCGCGCAAACCGGCATAGAACAAGCCGACCGCCAGCAAAGCCAGCGGCCAGATGTTGAACGGTGCCAGAGCGAAAGTGGTGATTGCACCGGCCGCCACGGCCAGCAGGTTACCGGGCCAGCCGGGGCGGGTTGTCCAGCGCATTTCAGTCCTTAGATTTCTCACCGGGCGATAGGGGTCAGTCGCAGCAAATGAATCCGACGGCTGTCGGCGTTCAGGATGCGGAAACGATAGGCGCCGATTTCAGTGATTTCGTTGCGTTTTGGCAAGTGCCCGAACGCGCTCATCACCAGGCCGCCGACAGTGTCGAACTCGTCATCGGAGAACTCGCTGTCGAAGAACTCGTTGAAGTTCTCGATTGGGGTCAGGGCCTTGATCAGGAAGTCACCGCTGGGCAGCGGCTTGATGTAGCTGTCTTCTTCGACGTCGTGTTCGTCTTCGATGTCGCCGACGATCTGTTCCAGCACGTCTTCAATCGTTACCAGACCGGCCACGCCGCCGTATTCGTCGATGACGATGGCCATGTGGTTGTGGTTGGCGCGGAATTCTCGCAGCAACACGTTCAGGCGCTTGGACTCCGGCACGAAGGTGGCCGGGCGCAGCAGATCCTTGATGTTGAAGCTGTCGCCGTTCTCCTTGAGGATCAGCGGCAACAAATCCTTGGCCAGCAGCACGCCCATCACGTCGTCATGGCTTTCGCCGATCACCGGATAGCGCGAGTGGGCCGAATCGACCACGGCCGGGAGGAATTCACGGGGTGTCTGGGTCGCCTTGATGCTGATCATCTGCGAACGCGGCACCATGATGTCGCGTACTTGCAGGTCAGCCACCTGAATGGCGCCTTCGACGATGGCCAGCGCTTCGCTGTCCAGCAGTTTGTTCTGATGTGCATCACGCAGCAGCTCGAGGAGCTCCTGACGGTTCTTCGGCTCGTGGGCAAAAGCCTGGGTCAGTTTACCCAGCCATGACTTCTGCCCGTTGCTCGATCGATCTTCGCTCATAGCGATTACTCTGAATCCTTTGTTGTAACGATAGGGGATGTTTCGGGTTCGTCGTCCGCGTACGGATCGGGATAGCCCAGTTCAGCAAGCAACTCGCGTTCCAGTGCTTCCATTTCTTCGGCTTCTTCGTCATCTATATGGTCGTAACCAAGCAGATGCAAGCAGCCGTGAATGACCAGATGTGCCCAGTGGGCCTTTAGTTCCTTGCCTTGTTCGGCGGCTTCGCGCTCGACCACGGCCACGCAGATCACCAGATCGCCGAGCAGCGGGATGTCGAGAAACTCGTCAGGCACTTCAGCCGGGAACGACAGGACGTTGGTCGCGTAATCCTTGTGGCGCCAGGTGTGATTGAGCTCGCGGCCTTCTTCCTCGTCGACCAGACGAATGGTCATTTCCGAGTCGGCGGTGCGCTGGCGCAGGGCCAGTTCGCACCACAGGCGGAAGTCGGCCTCACTCGGCGCGTTCGCGTCAGTCGCGATTTGCAGGTCTAGCTCAAGCATTTCGCGAGGTGTCCTTGGGGGCATCGTCACGGTTTTCGAAGCGCTCGTAGGCTTCGACGATCCGCTGTACCAAAGGATGGCGCACGACGTCTTTAGGCTGGAAGTGCGTGAAGCTGATGCCCTGCACGTCTTTGAGCACTTCGATCACATGATGCAGGCCGGACTTGGTGCCACGCGGCAGGTCGACCTGGGTGATATCACCGGTGATGACTGCGGTGGAGCCAAAGCCGATCCGGGTCAGGAACATCTTCATCTGTTCGACGGTGGTGTTCTGGCTTTCGTCGAGAATGATGAAGCTGTTATTCAGCGTGCGACCGCGCATGTAGGCCAGCGGCGCAACTTCAATCACCTGACGCTCGATCAGCTTGGCCACGTATTCAAAGCCGAGCATCTCGTAGAGCGCGTCGTAGAGCGGGCGCAGGTACGGGTCGATCTTCTGCGACAGGTCGCCGGGCAGGAAGCCGAGTTTTTCACCCGCTTCAACCGCCGGACGCACCAGCAGGATGCGACGGATCTGCTCGCGCTCCAGGGCATCGACAGCGCAGGCCACGGCCAGATAGGTCTTGCCGGTACCGGCCGGGCCAATGCCGAAGTTGATGTCGTTACCGAGGATTTCCTTCACGTAGCGCAACTGATTCAAGCCGCGTGGGCGAATCATGCCTTTCTTGGTGCGCAGGGCGACAGAGGCTTCGGCGGGGGCGTGATTGTCCAGCTCGACCACGGCCGATTCCTGGAGGAACAGGTGCACGAGGTCCGGCGACAGCTCGGTACCTTTGGTTTCCCGGTACAGGCGGCGCAGCAGGTTTTCCGCAGACGTGGTGTGCTTGGGGTCGCCGATCAACTCGAACTGGTTTCCGCGGTTGCGGATCTCGATGGTCAGGCGCTGTTCGATCAAGCGCAAATGCTCGTCGAATTGCCCGCACAGATTGGCGAAGCGGCGAGCCTCAAAAGGCTCGAGGATAAAACGATGTGGTTCTATGGGTGCGTTCAAGGTCGTATTTAGCCGCCCTGGGGCAATTAAGATGAAATCAAGGATAACGCCAGAGGCCTGGGTGCGAAAGCTCTTAAATCACCACGGTTCATGTGGGAGCGAGCCTGCTCGCGAAGGCGGTCTGTCAGACACATGAATGTTTAATGTGTCGCAGCCTTCGCGAGCAGGCTCGCTCCCACAGGGAAATGCAGTGTTACTGGACCAGCGAGCCGCGCAGCGAGTGCGGTTGCGCCGCGTCGATGTGCACATCGGCGAACTGGCCGATCAGGGTCGGATTGTCGCAGCGGAAGTTGACGATTCGATTATTCTCGGTGCGCCCTTGCAGCTCGCCCGGGTCTTTCTTCGAATAGTCGGTAACCAGAATGCGCTGGATCGAGCCGACCATTTGTCGGCTGATCTCAAAGCCTTGCTGATTCAGGCGATGTTGCAGGGCGTTCAGGCGTTCCTTTTTCAACTCTTCCGGGGTCTCGTCGGCCAGATCGGCCGCCGGGGTACCTGGGCGCTGGCTGTAAACGAACGAGTAGGAGAAGTCGAAACCGACATCGGCAATCAGCTTCATCGTCTGTTCGAAGTCTTTCTCTGTCTCGCCGGGGAAGCCGACGATGAAGTCCGAACTGATACAGATGCCCGGCACCGCCGCACGCAGTTTGCGCAGCTTGGATTTGTACTCCAGCGCCGTGTGGTTGCGCTTCATCGCCGCGAGAATCCGGTCGGAACCCGACTGCACCGGCAAATGCAGATGCTTGACCAGTTCCGGGACGTCGGCGTGGGCCTGGATCAGGCTGTCGGAGAATTCCAGCGGGTGCGAAGTGGTGTAGCGAATGCGGTCGATGCCGTCGATGGCGGCGACGACGCGGATCAGCTCGGCGAGATCAGCCAGACGACCGTCATGGGTCGTACCGCGATAGCCGTTGACGTTCTGCCCCAGCAGCGTCACTTCACGCACGCCGTTTTCGGCGAGGTGAATGACTTCGGCGACCACGTCATCGAACGGCCGGCTGACTTCTTCGCCACGGGTGTAAGGCACCACGCAGAACGTGCAGTACTTGCTGCAACCTTCCATCACCGACACGTAAGCGCTCGGGCCATCGATGCGCGGTTCGGGCAAATGGTCGAATTTTTCGATTTCCGGGAACGAGACGTCGACTTGCGGCAGCTTGGTGATGCGCGCGGCGTCGATCATTTCTGGCAGGCGGTGCAGGGTCTGCGGGCCGAAGACCACGTCGACGTACGGCGCGCGATCACGAATCGCCGCGCCTTCCTGACTGGCCACACAACCGCCAACGGCGATCACCATCTCCGGGTTGGCCAGTTTCAGTTCGCGCCAGCGGCCGAGCTGCGAATACACGCGATCCTGAGCGCGCTCGCGGATCGAGCAGGTGTTGAGCAGAATTACGTCGGCATCTTCGGCACGCGCGGTGACTTCCAGGGCCTGATGTTCACCCAGCAGATCGACCATGCGCGAGCTGTCGTACTCGTTCATCTGGCAACCGTGGGTTTCGATGTAAAGCTTCTTGGCCATGGATTAGGGTCATCACGTGATTCAAAGAACCGCGCATTATAGGGAACAAGCCTTCAGGTTCCTACCGCTGCGCGTCCGGTGGCTATGCTATAGTTTGCGCCCTCATTTTTATCCCCGATGTTATCCCCCCGCCATGACCAAACGCGAAGCTCCAATCTATAAGGTGATTTTCCTCAACCAGGGCCAGGTGTTCGAAATGTACGCCAAGCAGATCTATCAAAGTGATCTGTGGGGCTTTCTGGAAGTGGAAGAGTTCGTCTTTGGCGAGCGCACGCAAGTGGTCGTCGATCCGAGCGAAGAAAAGCTCAAGGCGCAGTTCGAAGGCGTGGTGCGCAGCTTTGTGCCGATGCATTCGATTGTGCGCATCGATGAAGTGGAACGTCTGGGCACCCCGAAAATCAGCGAAGCCCGCGGCGCGGTCGGCAATGTGATGCCGTTTCCGATGCCGATGCCTGAGAAGTAAAACACAAGACCGCGTCGCCCTCATTCGCGAGCAAGTCGAATCGTCGCACCGTCGCTCCCACAGGGGATCTTCTGAACACTGGAGATCTACTGTGGGAGCGAGCTTGCTCGCGAAGGGGCCGGAAAGGTCGGCGCAAAAATCAGGGAAGAGGCGAGAACGGCGTACGCCCATCGGCGCTCTGCAGTTCCATCAGGTATTTACGGAAAATTTGCCCGAGCACCTGGGTCGCGGTTTCGAGGTCTTCGCGAGACATTTTTTCGGAGACTTCGTCGGCCGTGTCCAGCGCGTCTTCAGCGCCGTTGACCGCGGCCATCTTCAGCACGATGTACGCCTGAATATTGTTGGCCTGCACGCCTTCACCGTGGAAGAACATGGTGCCGAGCTTGAACTGAGCCTGAGCGTGGCCTTGCAGCGAGGCTTTTTCGAAACAGCTCAAGGCTTGATTGAGGTCGCGCGGCGCATTCTTGCCGTCGTAGTAGAACTCACCCAACTCGTATTGCGCTTGCGCATCCCCTTCGTCCGCCGCTTTCTGGCAGGCGGCCAGTGCCTGCGTGACGTCTTGCGGCTGAGTATTGAGGGTGCAACGACCCATCGCCGGGATCAACAACGAGTTGCCGCCTGCTTGTGCATGCGCGAGCAGGGGCTGAAGGAGCAACAGGCAGCCCAAGGCAAGGGTGCGGCCGGTGCGGTTCATGGGAATCGACTTACCTCTGAAGGGCACGCGGACCCATCGAGGGATCCAATAAGCGCGCATTATGAAATAAGCAGGGCCAACCTTACAAAGTCTTTACTCGTTTTTCTGCTGCGCGGGGAATATATCGCCCACTTTAGGGGAGATTTTTAGCAGGAGCATCGGAAAAACAGCGTCGATGTAGGTGAATGCTGACGCTGGCGATAGCCAACGTCAGCGGTACGGCAGTTATTTCAGTGCGGCGAAGGCGCGCTCGGCAGCGTCCAGTGTCAGTTTCAACTCGGCTTCGCCGTGGGCGATCGAGGTAAACCCGGCTTCGAAGGCGCTCGGCGCCAGGTACACGCCACCTTCCAGCATCAGGTGGAAGAAGCGACCGAACAGGGCAGCGTCGCTGGCCATCACATCTTCAAAGGTGACGATGTCGTCGGCGCCGCTGAAGTACAGACCGAACATGCCGCCAGCCTGCGTGGTCACGAACGGAATGCCAGCAGCATCGGCGCGTTGTTGCAGGCCATCGAGCAGGCGCGTGGTGTAGTCGGTCAGCTCGGCGTGGAAACCCGGACGGCTGATCAAACGTAGCGTGGTCAAACCGGCGGCCATGGCCAACGGATTACCCGACAGCGTGCCGGCCTGATACACCGGGCCCAGCGGCGCAATACGCTGCATGATTTCACGCTTGCCGCCGAAGCAGCCGACCGGCATGCCGCCACCGATGATCTTGCCGAAGGTGGTCAGGTCTGGATTGACCCCGTAATACGCCTGAGCACCGCCGAGGGCAACGCGGAAACCGGTCATCACTTCGTCGAAAATCAGCACCACGCCATGCTTGTCGCACAGCGTGCGCAGGCCTTCGAGGAAGCCTGGTGCTGGTGGTACGCAGTTCATGTTGCCGGCCACTGGCTCAACGATGATGCAGGCCACTTCCTGGCCGACTTCAGTGAGCATCTTCTCAACCGCGTCGATGTCGTTGAACGGCAGGGTCAGGGTGTGTTTGGCGAACGCCGCCGGCACACCGGCCGAGCTCGGTACGCCCTGGGTCAGTGCGCCGGAACCGGCCTTGACCAGCAGGCTGTCGGAGTGGCCGTGATAGCAGCCCTCGAACTTGATGATGCTGTCACGGCCGGTGTAACCACGGGCCAGACGGATCGCGCTCATGGTCGCTTCGGTGCCGGAGCTGACCATGCGCACCATGTCCATCGATGGCACCAGCGAGCAAACCAGATCGGCCATCTCGGTTTCCATCGCGGTCGGCGCGCCGTAGGACAAGCCGTGTTGCAGTTGATTGCGCACCGCGTCCAGAACATCCGGGTGGCTGTGGCCGAGGATCATCGGACCCCACGAACCAACGTAATCGACATAACGCTTGTCGTCTTCGTCGGTAACGTAAGCACCTTCGGCGTGTTTGAAGAACAGCGGCGTGCCGCCCACGCTTTTGAACGCGCGAACCGGCGAATTCACGCCTCCGGGAATGTGTTTCTGGGCATTGGCAAACAGGGTTTCGGAACGAGACATGATCGGGCTCTCAAATCAGACTTTCAGTAATTCATTGAACGCGCGGGCGCGGCGGGTCACTTCGGCGGTGCTCTCGGCACCAAACAGACCGTGGACCACGGCGAGCAGGTCGACCCCATGGGCCACCAGCGGCGCGGCGTTGTCGAGGGTGATGCCGCCAATCGCGCAGATTGGCAGGTGCAGTGTGCACTTGGCTTCGTCGAGCAGATCGAGGCTGCAGGTCGGCGCGCCGGGCTTGGTGTTGGAGTTGAAGAAGCGACCGAAGGCGACATAACTCGCACCTTCTTTGGCCGCTTGTTCGGCCAGCGCGATTTGCGCGTGGCAGGTCGAGCCGATGATCGCTTTCGAGCCGAGCAGGGCGCGGGTCGGCGACAGCGGGCCGTCGGTCTGGCCGAGGTGCACGCCAACGTTGAGGCGCGCCGCCAGCTCAGCGTCATCGTTGATGATCAGCTGCGTCTTGTAGCGCTCGCACAGATCGCGCAGCGCTTCGGCCTCGCGCAGACGGCGGGCCTCATCGTTGCTCTTGTCGCGGTATTGCAGCAGGGTGACGCCGCCTTCCAGCGCCGCCTCCACGTAAGACAGAAACTTGCCGGCCAGCAACTGGCTGTCGGTAATGGCATACAGGCCACGTAGTTTCATCAGGCAGACCTCACGACGTTACGAGCAGAAATCCAGCGGCAGGCGACGCGGGACGAACTGGCCTTTGCCCAGTTGTTCGGCATCGCGCAGGGTGCGCCAGGTGTAATCCAAAGCACTGCGCACAGCGCTGGCGAGATGTTCGCCCTGCGCCAGGCGACCGGCCAACGCGCTGGCCAGTGTGCAGCCGGAACCGTGATAGCTGCCGGGCAGACGCTGACAGATAAAGGTTTCACGCAGACCGTCGCGGCTATACACGCGGTTGTGGATTTCAGTTTCGTCGCCATGGCCGCCGGTGATCAGCAGGTTTTTGACGAACGGCAGGAGTTTTTCAGCGCACTGGTCCGCAGTGCCTTCGGGCAGTTCGGCGAGGATTTGCGCTTCAGGAAGGTTAGGGGTGGCAATGATCGACAGCGGCAGCAGACGCTCACGCATCGCGTAACCCACCTCGTCCTTGCCCAGACGTCCGCCGCCGCCGGCGCGCAGCACCGGGTCGCAGACCACCGGCAAGTGCGGGTGCGCGGAAAGCAGTTCGACAACGGTGTCGACCATTTCCAGCGAACCGAGCATGCCCAGTTTGACTGCCGCGACTTCGGAGTCGTTGAGTACGGCATTGGCTTGAGCCAACACCCACTCACGGTCGAGGACGCGGAAGTCAGTGACGTTGACGGTGTCTTGCACGGTCAGGGCGGTGACGGCCGGAGCCGCATGGCAACCCTGCGCGAGCAGGGCTTCGATATCTGCCTGCAAGCCGGCGCCACCACTTGGGTCGTGGCCGGAGAGACAGAGGACAACGGGGCGGGAGCTGTAGATATTCATGGTGCGCGAGCTTACCACCAAACCTGATTTTCGGGTTCAGTGCCGTTGTCCCGGGCCGCTAACCTGGCAGGAGAATCCGACCGCTCTGTCACAAGCTGACCATCTCAACAGCTCTAGCTCGCTGCTTTGCTCTGGAACGCCCGTTCTAGAGCCTTTGTAGGAAAAATTTCAATGGTGCTCAATGGCCATCAACGGCTATGCTAGTCTGGATCCAAACCAATAACAGGTAATACCGGTTTTACGTCTACTCAAAGGGAATGGGGGGCTTCCTGACACAACCGGACGAGCCACGCTGGGGCTTCAATGCGCTATTTGCTGATGTTGTTGTTCTGCTTGCCACTCATGGCGAGCGCCGTCGAATTCGACGAATTTACCCAGAGCCTCCCTCTGGGCCGGTCGCTGCAAGTGTTCGAAGACCCGAGCGGTCAGGCGAGCATTGCCGATGTTCGTGCGCAAGCTGCCGCCGGCAATTTCAAAGTTCACGATAAGGCCACGCTTAATGCCGGTTACTCGCGCTCGGCGTTCTGGCTGAAAATTGACCTGCAGTACCGTCCGAGCAATCCCGCCGCCCAGCGCACCTGGCTGCTGGAACTGGCTTATCCACCGCTTGACCATCTCGACCTCTATACGGCCGACGCCAATGGCGACTACCGCCTCGTCCGGCAAACCGGCGACGCCTGGCCGTTCGCCAGCCGCGAGATCCGCCAGAACAACTATTTGTTCGACCTCGCTTTCGCACCGGGTCAACAACAAACCGTGTACCTGCGACTGGCCAGTGAAGGCTCGATTCAGGCACCGGTGACGTTGTGGTCGAGCACCGCGTACCTCGAAGATCAGCCGGTGCGCCTGTATGTGCTGGGGATCATTTATGGCGTGCTGCTGGGGATGCTGGTCTACAACCTGTTCATCTATCTGAGTGTGCGCGACACCAGTTACCTCTATTACATCTTCTATATCGCCTCGTTCGGCCTTTATCAGCTGTCGGTGAACGGCGCGGCGGTGGAGTATTTCTGGCCGGACAATCCGTGGTGGGCCAACGCGGCCACGCCATTTTTCATCGGCTGTGCGGGGCTGTTCGGCAGTCAGTTCGCCCGCAGTTTCCTGCAGACCAAAAACCATAGTCGCTGGCTTGATCGCCTGCTGATTGCACTGATCGCGTTCGGCGCGCTGGTGGTTGGTTTGTCGCTGATGACCAGTTACGCGTTGTCGCTGCGCCTGGCGACGATACTGGCGCTGACCTTCACTGTGGTGATTTTCGCCGCCGGGATTCTGGCCTGGTGGCGCGGCTTGCGGGTGGCGCGCTATTTCATCATCGCCTGGTCGGCGTTTCTGCTCGGCGGCATCGTCAATACGCTGATGGTGCTCGGCTTGCTGCCGAACGTATTCCTGACCATGTATGCCAGCCAGATCGGCTCAGCTATCGAAGTGGCGCTGCTGTCGCTGGCACTGGCCGACCGCATCAACGCGATGCGCGAGCAACAGGCGCAGACCTTGTATGACGCCGGGCAGAAACTCGAAGTGCTCAACCAGCAACTGGCCCACAGCAACAAACTCAAGGACGAATTCCTCGCGACCCTGACCCACGAATTGCGCACACCGATGAACGGCGTGATCGGTTCGCTGGAATTGATGCAGACCGTCGAGCTGGATCCGGAGCTTGAGCAATACCAGCAGACCGCCGCCGGTTCGGCGCGGGACATGATGCGCATGGTCAACGGCATCCTCACCCTTACGGAATTGCAGGCCGGCAAGCTCAAGGCTGTGCCGGGCAGTTTCAGCCTGCGCGCGGTGGTCGAAGCGCTGCGCGTGCAGTTCGACAGCAACGCGGCGAGCAAGTCGCTGGACTTCAAGGTCGAGGTGCTGCCGACACTGCCGGATCGCCTGCACGGCGACAGCGCCAAACTCGCGCAATGCCTGGAATGCCTGCTGGACAACGCGATCAAGTTCACCCGCGTCGGCGGGCTGGCGCTGCGGGTGACCGGCAAACCATCGACGGACAATCGCCTGGCGTTGTCGTTTGCGGTGATCGACACTGGCATCGGTTTTACCGATCTGGGCGAGGCGACGATGTACCAGCGCTTCTTCCAGCTCGACGGTTCGATGACCCGCGAATACGGCGGACTGGGCGTGGGGCTGGCGATCTGCCGACAGTTGGTCGAGCTGCTCGGCGGCAAGCTTACTCATCGCTCCGAACCCGGACGTGGCAGCCGTTTTCAACTGGACGTTGAGTTTGAACTGCCGGCGGTTGAAGCTGCGCCGATCATCGCGCCTTCGCACGATTGTGTGCGTGCGCCGCAGGACTGCACGGTGTTGCTGGTGGATGACAACAGTGTCAACCAACTGGTGATGCGCGGCATGTTGCTCAAGCTCGGCTTTCGCGTGCGTACCGCCGACAACGGCGCGGCGGCATTGGATTGCTTGCAACGAGAGACTTTCGACGCAGTGCTGATCGATTGCCAGTTGCCGGCTTACGAGGGCGCGTCATTGTGCTGCCAGATTCATGCGTTGCCGGGCTGCGCGAACTTGCCGGTATTCATGCTGGCGCTGACTGCCGACCGAGAGCTTTGCGCAACGGGGGCGCCGGTCGATTACCTGAACAAACCCGTAAAATTCGAAGATCTGCAATCTGCGCTGGAGCGGCGGGTGCTGTGCTGCTAGCAGGGTAAAAGCGCCGCAAAATCGGCGGATATGACACTTTGACCGGTTGCGGAGCGGTGCTTAACTGGGTTCCTTGGTTGCCCGAAGGAGCCCGTCATGAACCTGCATCAGTTCGCCGAAACCCACGAAGTCACCAACCAGCCACCGTCGCTGGACGGCACTAACCTGTACCGCATCGACCTGCCGTTGCAGGAGTGGTCGCGGCGCTTTGGTGCCGGGTGGGCGGAGTCGCGGATCGATGCCTACGGTGCACTCGCTGGTGGGCCGTTGATGGAAGCCGGGTTCCTCGCCAACCAGAATAAACCAACGTTCGCCAGCCATGACCGCTACGGTCATCGCATCGATCTGGTGGAATTTCATCCGGCCTATCACGAACTGATGGGGACGGCGATCGAGCATGGCCTGACGTCGCTGCCATGGACCCATCCACAGGACGGCGCGCATGTCGCGCGCGCCTCGATGACCTATCTGCACAGCCAGGCAGAAGCCGGCAGCGGTTGCCCGTTGACCATGACCTTCGCCAGTGTGCCGGCCCTGCGTTTGCAGGCGAACATCGCCGAGCAATGGCTACCGAAAGTCCTCGCCACCGAATACGACCCGCGCAACGTCGGCATGGCGCACAAGGCCGGCGTGACCATCGGCATGGCCATGACCGAGAAACAGGGCGGCACCGACGTGCGCGCCAATACCACCAAGGCTTACCCGGTCGGCGCCAGTGGCCCGGGTCAGGCCTATGAACTGGTCGGGCACAAGTGGTTCTGCTCGGCGCCGATGTGCGATGCCTTCCTCACGCTGGCGCAGACCGACAAGGGTTTGAGCTGCTTCCTGTTGCCGCGTCATCGCCCGGACGACACGCGCAATCAGTTCTACATCCAGCGCCTGAAAAACAAACTCGGCAACCAGTCCAACGCCTCCAGCGAAGTGGAGTTCCGTGGCGCGCTGGCGTGGATGGTCGGTGAGGAAGGGCGCGGCGTGCCGACTATTATCGAGATGGTCGCCATGACTCGGTTCGATTGCATGGTCGGTTCCAGCGCTTTGATGCGCCAGGCGCTGACCCAGGCCAGCCATCACTGCGCGCACCGCAAGGTCGGCGGCAAGCTGCTCAGCGAACAGCCGTTGATGCAAAACGTCCTGGCTGATCTGGCCCTGGAAAGCGAAGCCGCGCTGGCCCTGAGTTTGCGCATGGGCAAGGCGCTGGATCATCTGGATGATCGCCACGAAGCGCAATTCGCGCGGCTGGTGACGGCGGTGGGCAAGTATTGGATCTGCAAGCGTGCACCGGGGATGATCAACGAAGCGGCCGAGTGCATGGGCGGCGCCGGGTATGTCGAGGACAGTATCCTGCCGCGTCTGTACCGTGAGGCACCGGTGAACTCGACGTGGGAAGGCTCGGGGAATGTGCAATGCCTCGACGTGCTGCGCGCGTTGTCGAAAGAGCCGGGGGTGCTGGATGTGTTGTTCAGCGAACTCGGTGACGGGCATGGCGAGAAGCGTCTGGCGGCGCATATTCAGCAGTTGCAGGCGCAGTTCAAAGACACCAGTGATATTCAGTATCGCGCGCGGCAACTGACCGAAGACATCGCGCTCGGTTTACAGGCCAAGCTTCTGTTGGAGGCCGGAAATTCAACGGTCAGCGATGCCTTCATCGCCAGCCGCCTGAGCGGTGGCGGCCGGGTTTACGGTGCATTACCTCGCGGACTGGACGTCGAAGCCATCGTCGCCCGCTCAACCCCACAAGGTTTCTGAGCTCAATTTCCCAAGCGGCACAAAACCCTGTGGGAGCGAGCTTGCTCGCGAAAGCGGTACATCAGTCGACAGCTATGTTGAATGACAATCCGTATTCGCGAGCAAGCTCGCTCCCACGGGATCTCCCTAGATGGGAAGATTTGGGTACACCCACAACGCCACTGTTCCCGTGACGCCACGATGCAGGCAAGATGAAGCTCTGCAAGTCAGAACACAGGAAGCTGATCGTGACCGAAGCGTTTATTGTCGTTCAAACCGCCGAACAAGCCGTGGACCGTCTGGCCGAGCTGCATGAGCGGGCCACCACTGCGCTGAACTCGGCGCTCAAGCGTTACCTCAAGGATCGCGTCGAACCCGACGCTGCGCAGCGTGCTCTGTTTCGTTATCCCGAACTGCGTCTGACCTATCACTGCCAGGGCGAAGTGCCGCAGACCACCCGCGCTTATGCCAAGGTGCAACTGCCGGGCACCTACAGCGTCACCGTCACCCACCCGGCGGCGTTCCGCAAATACCTGCTCGAACAGTTGGTGCCGTTGATGCACGACTTCACCGTGACCGTGGAAGTCGGCGTCAGCCAGCAAAACATTCCGTATCCGTACGTGGTCGAGCAGGGCGATGAACTCGCCGGTTCCGGCGTCACTGCTGCCGTGCTGGCGCGGGTGTTCCCGAGTACCGACCTGTCCGCCGCCACCGATGGCATCGCCGACGGTCTCTACGACTGGGAAAACACCGATCCGCTGCCGCTGGCCTTGTTTGACGCCGCGCGCGTGGATTTCTCCCTGCGCCGTCTGGTGCACTACACCGGCAGCGATTGGCGCCATGTGCAGCCGTGGATTCTGCTGACCAACTATCACCGCTATGTCGACCAGTTCATCGTCCATGGTCTGGAACAGTTGCGCCGCGACCCGCGTTTCGTGCGCATGGTTTTGCCGGGCAACGTGATCATCGAGAAGGGCATGGATCACGGCGAAGCATCGGCGATTGCGGCCGGTGTGGTCTGGCACCGATACCAGATGCCGGCCTATCACCTGATTGCCAGCGATGGCCACGGCGTGACGCTGGTCAACATCGGTGTCGGCCCGTCCAACGCCAAGAACATCACCGACCACTTGGCGGTGCTGCGTCCGCATTGCTGGCTGATGATCGGCCACTGCGGCGGTCTGCGTCAGTCGCAAACCATCGGCGACTACGTGCTGGCCCACGCTTACATGCGTCGCGACGGCATTCTCGACCGTGTGGTGCCGCCGAACATCCCGATCCCGGCCCTGGCCGAAGTGCAAATGGCCCTGCAGCAAGCAGCGGCCAACGTCACCGGCGAGAAGGGCGATGACCTGAAGAAACGCCTGCGCACCGGCACCGTGCTGACCTACGACGACCGTAACTGGGAATTGCGTTGGGCTCAGGAACGACCGTTGATCAACCTGTCCCGCGCCGTGGCCGTGGACATGGAAAGCGGCACGATTGCAGCGCAGGGTTATCGCCTGCGGGTCCCATACGGCACGTTGCTTTGTGTTTCGGACAAGCCGCTGCACAGTGAAATCAAACTGCCGGGTTCGGCCAACGCCTTCTATGAACGCGCGGTCAGCCAGCACTTGAAGATCGGCATTGAAGCGGTGGACCTGCTGCGCACTGAACTCAACTCGCTGCACTCGCGCAAATTGCGCAGCTTCGACGAGCCGCCGTTCCGTTAACGGTTAGTCGTGGTCATTTGGCGGTCGGGGCACTAGCATTGTCAGCCCTGATCGCTAAATGTTTGCTCTCCCTATGTCTCGTCCCCCGCGTCCACCTTCCCGCCGCCCCGGCGTGAAGCCTCAGTCGTCTTCGCCGCGCCGTGTTGCCAAGGCACCGCCGGCCGAGCCGAAACTGATCCTGTTCAACAAACCGTTCGATGTGCTGACGCAATTCAGCGACGGTGAAGGGCGGGCGACGCTCAAGGATTTCATCGATGTGCCCGGCATTTATCCGGCCGGACGCCTGGATCGCGACAGCGAAGGATTGTTGCTGCTGACCAACGACGGGCAGTTGCAGGCGCGTATCGCCGATCCGAAACACAAACTGGCGAAGACCTATTGGGTGCAGGTCGAAGGTGTGCCGACGGCTGAGCAATTGCAGCGCTTGCGCGATGGCGTTGAACTGAATGACGGCATGACCTTGCCCGCCGAAGCGCGGCAACTGGATGAGCCTGAATTGTGGCCGCGCAATCCGCCGGTGCGTTTTCGCGCCACCATACCGACGTCATGGCTGGAACTGGTGATTCGCGAAGGGCGCAACCGTCAGGTACGGCGCATGACGGCGGCGGTAGGCCTGCCGACATTGCGGTTGGTGCGGGTGAAGATTGGTGACTGGACGATCGACGGACTCGATCAGGGCCAGTGGAAGGAAGTGCCGGCGCGCTTATAAAGCGCCGGACTCGATCAGGCCGATCACCACACTCTTGATGATGAACGCGGCCACGCCCAGGCCCAGTACGAAGAACAGAATGAACGAGCCAAAGCGCCCGGCTTTGGACTTCTTCGCCAGATCCCAGACGATGAAACCCATGAAAATGATCAGGATGCTGACCAGACCGGTCATCATCCACTCTTCGAATACTGCTGGATCCATTGGGGTTCTCCGGCATGGGCGCGGCTAAAAGGGCGCGGCGAGTATACGCCAAGGTGTGCGGGGTGGCATTGATCTGGGTCTGATCCGAAGCCTTTGCCCTCACCCTAACCCTCTCCCAGAGGGAGAGGGGACTGACCGGGGATGCTCGCAAAATACGCCGACCTGAACGTTCTGTTGTGAATCCATAATCGACTCAATTTTTCAGGTCGATGTATGACAGCAGACACCTCGGTCGGCTCCCTCTCCTGGGGGAGAGGGCTGGGCGGGCGGCGTTCCGATGAGGGGGCCTTTGATCAGTTGCGCAGGTGGGTCAGCGGCAGTTCCGTGCTGTTCAAAACCTGATTCAGCACAAAACTCGAGCGCACACTGGTCACGCCTTCAATCCGGGTCAGGTGTCCCAGCAATAGCTTCTGATAGTGATCCATATCCGGCACCACCACCTTCAACTGATAGTCAGCATCCACCCCCGTCACCAGGCTGCATTCCAGCACCTGCGGCAACGTACGGATCGCCGCTTCGAAATTCTCGAAACGCTCCGGCGTGTGCCGGTCCATGCCGATCAGCACATACGCCGTCAGGCTCAGCCCGAGCATCTTGCGATCGAGCAATGCGACCTGGCGTGAGATGTAGCCGTCGTCTTCCAGTTGCTTGACCCGGCGCGAGCAAGGGGAGGGCGACAGACCGATGCGCTCGGCCAGCTCCTGGTTGGAGATGCGGGCGTCGCGCTGCAATTCCGCCAAAATACTCAGGTCGTAACGGTCGAGTTTGCTCATCAATCTGTCCTTGGTTGTAACTATTGCGGCAGATTATCTATCCAGGGTTAAAAATTGCGCAAGTGGTGTTTATTTCAGCAATCTTCGCAATCCTCTGTCGCCGTCTCAGGCCTATTCTTATCACCAGAATCACTGCTCGGTAACACAGTCCACAGCGGCCCGCCCTATCAGGCCCGCCGCGGCCGCCACCCCCACCGGGGTTGTGCCGGCCCCCGAGCTGCACACTGTCCAGAAGACGGCGTGAGGTGAGCCGACGTCAAAAGCGTCGAGCCAGGACGAAGTTCTCTAAAGGGAGGCCGACGGGTCTCCCTTTTTTCTTGCCTGCGATTTCATGCCGGACGCTCAATAAATAAGTTGCGTGACTGATAACCTGTTGCAGAACCCGGTGTGTGTATTCCCGGTCTTAGTGACAAGTCCTCTTACATTTGCAGGCCCCGCAGTGAGAAAAAGCATGAATTCGCGCATCTGGCGTCTGGCCGGTGTTGGTTTGCTGTGTGTGAGTGTCAGTGCGCAAGCGCTTGCCGATGAACCGCAGAATCGCGGGCCGGAGGGCGGTGGCCATGGCCAGGACCATCAGGGCAATAATCAGGGCCATGGCGGCAACAATCAGCCGCGTCCGCAGAATAATCAGCCACAGCAGAATCAGCCGCGCCCGCAGAACAACGAGATCATTCGTGGCGACAACAGTCGCCAGTTCGAGCACAACGGCCAGCAGCACAACAACAATGGCCAGTGGCAAAACCACGACCAGAACCGTCCGGCGTATAACCCCAACCCGGTGCGCCAGCCGCCACCACCGCCACAACTGCCGGCCAATAGCCTGCCGATCCAGCCACGGCCCGACACCGTGCGCCAGAGCCAGGAACCGCGTCAGGGTTACTACCGCGACGAGCGCCCGCAAAACGGTTATCACAATCAGCAATGGCAGACCGGTAACCGGCCCAATGACAATCGCTGGCCGGGCCGTCCGGATGGTCATGGCAATGGCTGGGGGGCTGGTCCGCAATATCGACCGGGGCATGTGATCGACCGTTTCCCGGATCGTGACTACCGCGTGCCGTATCGCGGTCAGGATTACTTCTACTCCGCAGGCTACTGGTATCGCCCGCAAGGCCCGCGCTACATCGTCGTGCAGCCGCCACGCGGGATTCGCATTCAGTATTTGCCCGATTACGCCCGTGAAGTGTGGATCGGCGGTTCGCTATTGTTCCTCGCCGCCGGTGCCTACTACGCGTATCAGGAGGCGACCCAGGATTATGTAGTCGTCGAGCCGCCGGTTCAGCCGCAACCGCAGCCGCAATCCCAAGGCTATGACGTCGAAGCCTATCCGGCCAACGGCCAGTCGCCGGAGCAGGTGCAGCAGGATGGATACCAGTGCTATCAGTACGCCGTGCAGCAAAGCGGTTTCGACCCGCGCACCGCGACGTATCAACCGGCACCCGAAGTGGTGCAGGCCTACCGCCAGGCTCAAGGGAATTGCCTGAGCAGTCGCGGTTATCAGGTCAGTTACTGAAGCCGGGTTTGCGCCCGTTCTGACTTGACCACTTCCTGCGGGTCGGCGTGCACCAGCACTTCGGCTCGCGGGTAGGCCTTGTGAATGGCATCGGCGGCTTGGTCGCTGATGCCGTGTGCCACTGACAAGGTCAATTCCCCCGGCAATTCCAGGTGCAACTGCACGAACCAGTGGTTGCCGGAGATCCGCGTGCGCAAGTCATGCGCGCCCAACACCCCCGGCACGCTGCAGGCCAGTTCGAGCATGTGCTGACTGACGTCGGTTGGCAGTTCTTCATCCATTAGCACCGAAAAACTTTCCCGGGCGATCTGGATCGCACTCCACAGGATATAGGCGGCAATGCCGAGGCCGAACCAGGCATCCAGTTGATGCCAGCCGAACCCGGCCAACACCAGCGCCACCAGAATACTGCCGTTGAGTAACAGGTCGGATCGGTAATGCAGTGAGTCGGCACGCACGGCGTTGGAACCGGTCTGCTTGATCACTCGATGCTGCAGCACCAGCAAGGCCACCGTCAGCAGCAATGAGAAAATGATCACGCCAATGCTGATCCACGGTGCGCCGAGCGGTTCCGGATGCTGGATGCGTTCATAGGCTTGAAACGCGATCAATACCGCGCTGCCGCCAATGAACAGCGCCTGCGCCATCCCTGCCAGCGACTCCGCCTTGCCGTGACCATAACGATGATCGTCATCGGCCGGGCGCAGCGCGTAATGCACGGCCAGCAGATTGAGCAGCGAAGCGATGCCATCCAGCGCCGAGTCGGTAAGGCCGGCGAGCATGCTCACCGAGCCGCTGAGCCACCAGGCGATGGCTTTGGCGATGATCAGCGTGCACGCCACCGCTACCGAGGCGCGGGTCGCCAGCCTGAGCAGGCGGGCGTGTTCGGGGCTGGATGTCATTGAACGTCCTTTTTAAGCGGCGGGTTGCAGGCCGAACATCGCCAGTTGTTGAGTGCTGCCCTTGTGTTGAATCAGGCGCGGATCATCCAGTGGGAAATCTCGGCCCAACTCGCTTTCGAGAATAGCCTGCAACTTGTGATTATCGACCTGACCGTCCGGGCCGATGGCTTGCTTGAGTTTGGCCGGGTCGATCTGTGCAGTGTGGCCCGGTTCGAAATAGATCGCACCGGTGGCGAAGTCGACGGCAAACGCGATCAGGCCGGGGATGATGTAGAACAGCAGGCCCACGGCGTCGAGCACGGCAATCGCCGGGTCGATCTTGCCGTCGATCTGCCCGCGCCGGTCCGGGTAGAAAATCGAACCGCACGCGGTGATTTGCGTGAGCAGGGTGGCGACCAGTACACCGCCGATCAGGCGAAAAGGTAAGCGCATGGGAAAATCTCCTGATTCATCTAAGAACGAAGCGTAGTCGTGTGAAGTTAAGACCCTGACGAACGCCTAGCAGTTCGCCGTTATACTCGGGCCTGGCAGGGCATGCCCACAGTAAATTGCGGCCTCGTCTCACCCCTACCGAAATACGTTGAGGATTGAAGTTGTTTTCTCCAGATCGACACCGCGTGAAGGCTAATGAATCCTATCGGGGTTCGGCCCTACGGGCTAAAGCTGTGAGCGCGCCGTGCTGCGTTGCGGGACTTGGCAAGGAAACGACCCTTACCTGCGTCCCGCGCCTTGCCTGGCACGCTCACAACTTTAACGCGACTCGCAATTTACTGTGGGCACGCCCTGGGGAGCCAGCATGATTTCTTTGCCAATCGATGATGTTTTACCCGCCCTGCGTGAAGCCCTTGCGACACGCCACGAAGCCGTGCTCGAAGCACCGCCGGGCGCCGGTAAAACCACCCGCGTGCCTTTGGCCTTGCTCAATGAAGCGTGGCTGGCCGGGCAGACCATTCTGATGCTTGAACCGCGCCGTCTCGCCGCGCGTGCAGCAGCGGAGCGTTTGGCCAGCGAGTTGGGCGAGAAGGTCGGGGAAACCGTCGGTTATCGCATTCGTCTCGATAGCAAGGTCGGCCCCAATACGCGTATCGAAGTGGTCACCGAAGGCATTCTCACCCGCCGTTTGCAGGATGATCCGGCGCTGGAAGGCGTGGGCCTGCTGATCTTCGACGAATTTCACGAACGCAGCCTCGACGCCGATCTGGCGCTGGCCTTAAGTCTGAACGGTCGCGAGCTGTTCCGGGCTGAACAGCCGCTGAAGATTTTGCTGATGTCGGCCACGCTGGAAGGCGAGCGTCTGGCCGGGTTGCTGGATGACGCGCCGATCCTGCGCAGCGAAGGCCGCATGTACCCGGTGACGATGCGCTGGGGCCGGCCGTATCAGCCCGGCGAGTACATCGATCAGCGCGTTACGCAAACCGTGCTCGAAGCGCTGCACGACGAAACCGGCAGCCTGTTGGTGTTCCTGCCGGGGCAGGCGGAAATCCGTCGCGTCCATCAACAACTGGCCGACGCCATCGGTGAGCGCAGCGATGTTTTGCTGTGCCCATTGCACGGCGAACTGGACCTCAACGCCCAGCGTGCCGCCATCGACCCGGCGCCGACCGGCCAGCGCAAAGTGGTGCTGGCGACCAATATTGCCGAGACCAGTTTGACCATCAACGGCGTGCGCGTAGTCATTGATGCCGGGCTGGCGCGGGTGCCGCGTTTCGATCCCGGCAGCGGTATGACGCGCCTGGATACTCAGCGGATTTCCAAGGCCAGTGCTACGCAGCGCGCCGGCCGGGCGGGGCGATTGGAGCCGGGCGTTTGCTATCGCTTGTGGTCTCAGGATCAGCACGAACAACTGGCCGCGTATGGCAGTGCGGAAATTCTTTCGGCGGATCTCGCCAGCCTGGCGCTGCAATTGGGGCGCTGGGGTGTCACGCCGGGTGAACTGGTCTGGCTGGATGTTCCGCCAGCGGCGGCTTATGCACAGGCGCAGGATTTGCTGCAACGGCTCGGTGCGCTGGAAGGGGAAACGCTGACCACTCACGGTCGGGCCATGGCTGAGTTGCCGGCGCATCCGCGCATCGGGCATTTGCTCCTGCGCGGTCAGGCGCTGGGGCTGGCGAACATGGCCTGCGATGTCGCCGCGCTGCTGGGCGAGCGCGATATCTTGCGCGGTGCCGGGGCGGATTTGCACAGTCGATTGGTCCTGCTATCCGGCGAAGAACGCGCTGCTCGCGGTGCGCAGGGTGGTGTGCAGCGCGCCCGGCAACTGGCGCGGCAATATCGCGGTTATCTGCGCGGCAAGGCGAGCGAGCCGGTCAGCGATCCCGATCATCCGCGCTGGCTCGGCGCCTTGCTGGCGCTGGCCTACCCGGACCGCGTCGCGCAACAGCGGCGTGCCGGTGGCGCCGAATATCGTCTGGCCAACGGTCGCGCGGCGCTGTTCGCCGAAGCCGACAGCCTGATGAAAGAGCCGTGGATCGTCATCGCCGATCTCGGCAGCCGTCAGGGCCAGCGCGAAGAACGCATTTATCTGGCGGCGGATTTCGATCCGGCGCTGTTCGATTCGGTGCTCGCCGAACAGGTGCGCAACGTTGATCAACTCGACTGGGACGAGCGCGAAGGTGTGCTGCGCGCCGAGCGCCAGCGCAAGGTCGGCGAGCTGATTCTCAGCCGTGAGCCGTTGACCGGTCTCGATGAAAATGCACGCAGTCAGGCGCTGGTCAATCTGGTGCGGCGCAAGGGTCTGGAGCTGTTGCCGTGGACGCCGGAATTGCGTCAGTGGCAGGCGCGGGTGGCGTTGTTGCGGCAGTTGGAATTGAACCATCAGGACGACAGTCAGTGGCCGGATGTCAGCGATGCGACATTACTGAACACCCTCGAAGACTGGCTGATGCCGTATCTGGGCAAGGTCTCGCGGCTCAGTCATTTTGCCAACCTCGACCTGTCGAGCATTGTGCGCAATCTGCTGCCATGGCCGCTGCCGCAAAAGCTCGATGAGCTGGCGCCACATCATCTGAGCGTGCCGTCGGGGTCGTCGATTCGTCTGGACTACAGCGAGTTTCCACCGATTCTCGCGGTGCGTTTGCAGGAGTTGTTCGGGCTCGCCGATACCCCGCGCATTGCCGGCGGGCGGCAGGTGGTCAAGTTGCATCTGTTGTCGCCAGCAAGGCGACCGGTGCAGGTGACGCAGGATCTGGCCAACTTCTGGCGCAGCACCTATGCCGAGGTGAAAAAGGATTTGAAGGGTCGCTATCCGAAGCATTATTGGCCGGATGATCCGCTGGTGGCCGAGGCGACTGCACGGGCCAAACCGCGCGGCACCTGAAGAGTAAAAAATCGCAGCCTGCGCAGCTCCCACAGGGTTTCGTGGTGGGGCTGCCTGCGATGTCATTTCATGAACGCGAAAAGACCGTTTTGACCCACCCCTGCAAGGTGTACTTCTGGTAGATGTGCTCAGGCACATCGACATACGGATCAGTAATGAACCGTTCCGGAATCACCGGGTTGGCCTCATCGATCACCAGAATGTTCGCTGGGTTGTAAAAGTCATAGTCGACCACGCTCTTGTTGGTGGTGATGACTTTTTTCCGTGAGGCCATGGCTTCGAAGAACCGGAAACTCAATCCCGCCTGACCGGGCTTGGCAATGTCGAGAATGATCCGTGAGCGCTTGACCAGCTCCCCTACCGACTCCAGCGACATTCTTTGCTCGAAAAAGGTGATGCCCGGATGCGCGCCCTGAACCGGCTTGGACTGAACCAGAAACTTGTAATCGGTCAGCCCGAGGCGATCGAATTCCTCGGCCAGACCGGCAAGTGCCGGCACCCGATCCTTGCCCGCCATCACCACAAACGCCGAGTACTCACCGGGCTCACCGTCCGCGATGTAGTCGTCGTAAATGAAGTTGTAGAGTTTTTTCAGCCCGTAGCTTTCGGCATTTTCCGGGTCGAAGGAAAACACCTCGTCATAACCGGTAAGGGCTTCGCGAGTCATCGGCCAACGACTGAAGCTGTCGTAGAGGTAGGCGATCTTGTGGTCGGAGACCTTGAGTCCGGCGGCCAACTGGTTTGCATCGATCTGGGCCGGGTTGATGATGAGTGCCACATCGAAACGTCCATGCGCAGCGATGGCTTTGTTGAACAGGCGTATCTGCGCCCAGCGTCTCAGTGGGCGGCGCAGGATTTTCGGCGCTTGATCAAAGCTGTTCTGCATCGATGACGTATCGATGAAACACACGTCGTTGTCGATCATCAGATAGTCCGCCAGTTTGCGCGCGTAACCACCAATGTCCTTGCACACCAATAAGATTTTCATGGGATTCCATATCGTCAATTCGGGCGACGGGGCGATGATCCTCGGCCCAGCCTATGGCGCCGCCGGCAGCAGGAAGCGCGCAATCACCGGCAGGTGATCGGAGATGCGCAACGTGTCGTCCTGGCGCACCCTTGCTTCGACCCGCTTGATCTTCGGGCTGTAAAACAGGTAGTCGACCGTGCGATCCGGGCCATTCAGGCCGGGGTCGTTGGGGTAGTGGGTCAGCCAGTGCGCACGGTCGATGCCGCTGGCTTCGTTGTTGGTCGGGATCATCGGGTACTTGTCCCACAGCAGATGCAGTTCGCTGTCGGCGGAGTAGGGCGTGCGCTGTTCGGCAGGCAGGCGGCGGTACTGGCCGAGCGGCAACAGATTGAAATCGCCGCCGATCAGCCACGGCAGGCCTTGGCTCTCATACTTGTCGAGCACTTTGGCTACGGCGGTCAATTGTGCCAGCGCGGTGTCACCCGGTTGGCTGGAGCGTTCAAGGTGGGTGTTGAATACGGTCAGTTGCCCGCCGTCACTCAGGGGCAGTTTGGTCGCGAGCAGGGCGTCTTTCGGCTGGAACTGGCGGTTGATGAAGTTGGCGGCAGCGACCGGCAATTGCAGGCGTTCTGCGTGTTCGATGCGGTAGCGACTCAGGGTCGCCAGTTGCCGGCCGACGCTGCCGTAAATGTGCGGGTCGGGGACGAATTCGGCCTTCCAGTCGAACGCACTGGCGCTGCACGGATACAGATCGGCGACCCGTTCCTGCAACAGTTTGAGCTGATCCTGATAATCACTGGCCTTGGCGCCGTCATCGAGCTCCTGCAACAGCACCAGATCGGGCTGCTCGTCGCGGATCACTCGCGCCACTTCGTCGAGGCTGAAGGCCATGTCTTCCAGCGTCGGCGCTTCATCATCGCCCTGAGCCAGATCATTCCAGAACACGTAGCGTTTGCCGGCCAGGTATTGCACGTTCCAGGTCATGACTTTCAGCGCCTGCCCGGGCACCAGCGTCGGCGTTGTGGCGGTGCAACTGACCGGCAAGGTTTCGCGGGCGTCGGGGCGCCAGGTCAGGCTGAACAGCAGCCCGCCGATCAGGATGATGGCGAGCACGACAAGCAACAGGGTGTAGCGCAGTAGACGGGTCATGGCTCGGCTTATAGCGTTACAGAAAGTGGCCCCGAGCATACCTGACGGTCGTCTCGAAGCCCAAGCGCAGTGCGCTCAGATGGCTCTGTCGCGTTTGTCAGGCAATTCGCTGATCAGCATGAACAGGCGAAACAGCACCACGCTGGTGAACAGTTGCAGGAAGCTGTGAGCGCTGTCGATCAGAATGGCGATCACAGGATTCTGCGGCTCGGGGTACACCGCCAGTGTCGCGCCTTTGAGCAACCACAGCGGCGTCATCACGCAGAGAATGCACAGCAGGATCCGCCAGAAATGCCCACGGGTCAGGCGCAGGCTTTCCTTCATCGCCTGCAAAGGCCCCATACCACGCAGTACCAGCAGGTATTCGCCGAACGCGAGCATCACCATCAGCATCAGGCCCGGCAGGAAATACAGCGACAGGCCCAGCAGAATCAGCAAGGTATTGAGCGCCGTGAGCAACGCGAAGCGCGGCCAAAGGGTGGCGGCCATCGCCAGCAGATCGCGGTTGCGCGGCGCCTCGCCACGGCTGCGCGCATCGAGAAAGAGGATCAGTGCGGCGGTGTACAGCGGATACACCAACAGACCGACGACGATGCTGATCGCCGAGATGTTATCCGGCCCGCTGGCGTGATCGACCACTTGTTGCAGGAATGCTTCGAAAATCACCAGCGGCAGGCACAACCGCACGATGCTGCCCAAATGGCGTTTGAAAAAATACAGAGAGTCGCGCAGCACTTCGAGGGCATTCATCAGTCGGTATCGCAGGTCGAAAACAGTGGCTCACTTTAACCGATGATGGCTGGCGCGACACAAACGTAAACATTCGGTAAAGGTCATTGAAACGTTTTGTCACCGTCTCCATTACAGGAGAGCACCTCGGCCAACGTGGACGAGGGCAATGTTATCCCCGGCAATCTACGAGGTCGCCATGAACAGCGAAGAGCAAACCCTGATCGATGGACTGTTTTCCCGGCTGCAACAGGCCGAAACGGAGGCAGCCCCGCGCGACGCCCAGGCCGAGGCGCGGATCAAGGAACACCTGACCCGCCAGCCGGCGGCAGGTTATTTCATGACCCAGGCGATTCTGGTGCAAGAGGCAGCGCTCAAGAGCCTTGACGAGCAGAACAAGCAACTGACCCGGCAAGTCCAGCAGTTGCAGGCCGAGTTGCAAGCGGCCAAGGCGCAGAGTGCCGCACCGGCGCCGAGCGGCGGCGGTGGTTTCCTGTCGAGCATTTTTGGTGGCAGCCCGCGTCCGGCGCCGACCCAGAGCGCCCCAGCCTCGACTGGCGGCTGGCGCGAACCGGCAGCGCAACAGAATTACGCGGCCCCCGCGCCACAACAGAACTTCGGCGCAGCGCCGCCTAACTATGCGCAGCAAGCCGCTCCGGCGGCCGGCAGCAGCTTCCTCGGCGGTGCCTTGAAAACCGCCGCCGGTGTGGCCGGTGGCGTGATGCTGGCGCAGGGCATCAGCAGCCTGTTCCATCACAACCAGCAGCCGGAAGAAATCGTTGAAGTGATCAAGGAAGAGCCGGCGCAGGTCGCCGACCAGAGCAACAACGGTTGGGGCGATGACCCGCGTGTGGCCGATAACGGCTTCTCTGGCAATGACCAGGGCGGCTTCACCGACACCGACTACGGCAACGACAACTCATCGTTCTTCGATGACGACGATTCCTTCGTCTGATTCACCATTCGTCCGGAGCCCCTGAGGGCTCCGGGCCGATTATTCGCGGAACCCTCCTGATGGCTGGCATACTGAGCGCCTTTTTCGGGCCTGGCGCCTGATCCCGCTTCGTGCGCTTGCGCGCCCACAGGAACTCCGGTGAAAAAAATCGCAGTGTTCGCCGACGTGCAGAACCTCTACTACACCGTGCGTCAGGCTTATGGTTGTCACTTCAACTACGCCGCATTGTGGGCCGACATCAGCAAGGACGGGCAGATCGTCGAGGCCTACGCCTACGCGATCGACCGTGGCGACAGCAAACAGCAACAGTTCCAGCAGATCCTGCGCAACCTCGGTTTCACGGTGAAACTCAAGCCCTACATCCAGCGCAGCGACGGCTCGGCCAAGGGCGACTGGGACGTGGGCATCACCCTCGACATCATGGACGCCGCCGACCACGTCGACGAAATCGTCCTGGCTTCCGGTGACGGCGATTTCGACATGCTGCTCGAACGCATCATCAACAAGCACGGCGTGCAAGCGGTCGCCTATGGCGTGCCCGGCCTGACCGCCAACTCGCTGATCCGCGCCGCCAGCCGTTATGTGCCGATCGAAGGCGCACTGTTGTTGAAGAATTGAGCTGTTACTGAAGAATTGATTTGTACGGAGTTGAACCCGGTTTGGAACGCATTGCAGTCATCGACTTTGAAACCACTGGCCTGTCGCCGAACAGCAACTGCCGCGCCACGGAAATCGCTGTGGTCATGCTGGAAAACGGCCGCATCGTCGAGCGTTACCAGAGCCTGATGAACGCCGGCGTGCGAGTCCCCGCGTTCATCGAACAACTGACTGGCATCAGCAACGCCATGTTGCGCACCGCGCCCTCGGCCGAGCAGGTGATGAACGAGGTCAATGAGTTTGTCGGTTGCACGCCGCTGGTCGCGCACAACGCCTCGTTCGACCAGAAGTTCTGGGACTTTGAACTGGGGCGGATCAAGCGCACGCGGTTGCAGAACTTTGCCTGCTCGCTGCTGCTGGCACGGCGGCTGATGCCGGCCGCGCCTAATCATAAGTTGGGTACGCTGACCACGTTTGCGCGCCTGCCGCACACGGGGCAGGCTCACCGGGCCATGGCCGATGCCGAGATGGCGGCCAATCTGATGGCGCATCTGGCGGATGAGTTACGGCACAAGCACGGCGTCAGTGAGTTATCGCACGACCTGCTGTGCAAACTGCAAAAAGTCCCGGCCGCGAAAGTCAGCGAACACCTGCAGCGCTACCGCTGATCCCAAGCCCAACACAGAACCCCTGTAGGAGTGAGCTTGCTCGCGAATGCGGTGTGTCATTCAACTTCAAAGTGACTGATCTACCGCTTTCGCGAGCAGGCTCGCTCCCACAGGGGGCATCATCGTCCTCAGGATTTGCCGTTGCTTTCGATATGGCCGAGTGGCACGCGTTTTTCGATCGCACTCGACAACACAATCGACGTCTAGGAATTGCCGAAGGCTGCGATCTTTTCGCGTCAGGCCAGACTGGCGAATTGTTGACTATCAACCTTGTCCACCGGCATAAATCCGGTTGTTTTCTTGAAATTCATCGTGTGTACAAAGTTCTTCATCGAATCGGATGGATCGATGCTTTGCATGTTGAGTTTGAATAGCGTCTCGCGTGCAAGCGCGACGCTGAGGATCGGCTGATCTTCGAGATGGCCGGTTGCGGAGTTGAGAAGAGAGTCAACCGCCGTAACAATGACGAGTCGTTCGGGAAGAATACTCAGCAGTTCCTGGCCTACGCGCAAAACACAGCTGGATACGTAGTCCTGTAACAGCTCATTGAATTTGCTGATCGGCATTTTTTTAACTGACAGTTTTCCACTCTGTAGTAGTGACTTGATTTCTTGAGGGATCACTTTGATGCCGTGTACCGAGAGCGTGCATTCGAGAATGCCAGTTTCGGCAACCGAGAAATTAATTGACGTGCCCAAGTGCGAAATATCCGTGAACGGATCCACTCGCAGGACTGCATCAATTTTCGATTGGGCATTACCAGCGAGTATTCCCAACGCAAGCTCGTGATCTACTTTCCAATCCTGATACTGCGCTTCCCACTCGCTTAATTCTTGAGCTAACTGCTGCGTATCTTTGGCAACCGCTGCTTGAATGGCTAATTCAATTTTTTTGCGTTGCCTGGCCTCAAGTTTCAAGGTGCGCGCAAAGAAACCAGGCTTGTAACTGGATTGTTTTGCCCTTGCCTGGTTTTCATGGGTATTGAGCGCTTCGGGTTTGATCGGTGGCAGTTGATTTGCGAACTCACTCCAGTCGATTATCTCGCCACAATCTTTATGCACGGAAAGCAACAAATCTATGTGGTTTTCATAGACCTCAACTTCGTACGCTGCCTGCTCAAGAGCCTCCATTTTTGCGAATTCTTTCTGACGTACCTGCAATTCGCGGTGGCGCCGCTTCGAGTTGCGCTCAGCTCTCCTGGCTGACGCCTGCATCGAGCGTAGGGTTCCCTTCCAAGTCATTTCTGAGTTCCTCTCATTTGTAACGGGGCTTTATTTTTTTAGAAGGCCGGTTCGCGGCATAGTCAGGACATTAGCTGCTGCGTTGGGTGGCGTCCATCGACCAAAAGTCTCGTGTAATCGGGTTGTTTAGTTACGTGTATGGGTTGGCGAAGCATCCTACTGAAGTTTAGGGGGAATCCGTCTTGAACTCAGATAACCCCGCCGATAACCTCTGTGTGTCGCTGCAAATTCAGCGATCGGGACTGCAAGCCCGCCGATAGTTTGTTAGGAGACCACTGGCAAACCTATAATCGCGTCGCTTCAATTAGCGACTATCGATTTATGGTAGCTGTGTGCGGGAGACCTTCGGGTCTGCCGAGGTCTCCTACTCGGTCTTGCAGACCCGCGCACAGCTGCCACCCATCATCTGCAAGTGATGCGGGCAGCTCCGATATTCTAAGGAGATTTGTCATGGTCAAGGTTGTCCCCACGCACTCAGAAAATTTCGGTTCAGCAATCCCACATGAGCCGCTCATACAACCCCAATTGTTCATCCGTCATCACATTCAACTGAGGGCTACTCTGCAACATGCGGAGGCTTGGTTCTGTGCCCGAGACATCGGTCGTCTCATGGGGCTGGAAATCAATGCGCGGCAAGTGCTCAAGCTGGATGAGGATCAGCGGCGGATGATGCATCTGTCAGGTAATGATGGCGCTCAAGAGTTTTTAATGCTGAGCGAGTCAGGGGTTTACGCAATGCTGGTGTATCACTATTCCCCAGAGAACCGTCATCTGCGTCGTTGGCTGACTCACGAGATTGTGCCAATGCTTCGTCAGAACTCGAAGTCAGTTCCAGACCCGCATTTGCGCTTGATCATGTGTGCCGGGGAAACGTTGAGACTTCTGCATTGGCGTAATGAGCCATGGATACGCATGCGAGACATGCCGTACATGTTGACTCAGGAAGGTGCCAGCTACAGATGAAGGCCGCTAGTTGTTTCAGGATGGAAAGTTGATTTTTGATCGAGTGAATGAGCTATGAACCTGCTCGCGATGACGGTGTGTCAGCCAAAATTTGTATCGACTGATACACCGCTTTCGCGAGCAAGCTCGCTCCCACAGGGGGCATCATCGTCCTCAGGATTTGCCGTTGCTTTCGATCTGGCCTAACGGCACGCGTTTTTCGATCGCGCTCGACAACACAATCGAGGTCTTGCTGAAGCCAAACTTCGCCACCCGATTGATCAACGCCTCCAGCTCCGTCATCGACCCCACCGCGGCCTTCATCATCACGCACGGATCGCCCGTGACTCGGAAGCACTCGGTCAACTGTGGGATTTTCACCAGTTCGTCGTAGACCTTCTGGCTGCCGTTCTGGTGCAGGCGCAATTCGATCATGCACTGGATTGGCAGACCGATTTTCGACAGATCGATTTTCGCCTCATATCCCGTAATTACCCCGGACGCTTCAAGCTTGGCCACGCGCTCGGCGACGGCGGGGGCGGAGAGGTTCACCTTGCGCGCCAGATCGGCGTAGGACGCACGGCCGTTTTCCAGCAGGGCGCTGAGCAGCATGCGGTCGTATTTGTCCAAGGCCGGACTCCTGAAAATGCCAGACTTTCGAAATCCCGGTTTATTCCGATGATCTCCGTTCTTTCAAAAGTGTACCGGCGCTATAAACAGGTTTTGTAACTTATTTTTGCTCGTCAGCCTTTCTAGAATAATCCATCCCCGGACTCAGACTTTCGAGCTGCCCATGCCTGCCTTGCGCCGTTTTTCCTTGCCGCTGATCGCCGCGTTTTTCGCGTTGTATGTGATTTGGGGATCGACCTATCTGGTGATCCGAATTGGCGTCGAATACTGGCCGCCGCTGATGCTCGGCGGGGTGCGCTTCGTGATCGCCGGCAGCCTGATGTACGCCTTCCTGCGCTGGCGCGGGGCACCGGCGCCGACCTGGGCGCAGTGGAAGGCGGCGGGGATCATCGGCATTTTACTGCTCAGTTTCGGTAACGGCGCGGTGAGTGTGGCCGAGCACACCGGTGTGGCTTCGGGTGTGGCGGCGTTGGCGGTGGCGACGGTACCGCTGTTTACTTTGCTGTGTGGCTATTTCTGGGGCGCGCGCAATACCCGGCTCGAGTGGGCCGGGGTGGCGTTGGGGATTGTTGGTATTGCCATGCTCAACATGGGCTCCAACCTGCAATCGAGTCCGCTGGGCGCAGCATTGCTGATTTTCGCGGCGGCAACCTGGGCGTTCGGTTCGGTGTGGAGCAGACATTTGCCGTTGCCACAGGGCGCGATGGCCAGCGCGGTGGAAATGCTGGTTGGCGGTGTGGTGCTGCTGATTGGCAGCGCTGCCAGTGGTGAACACTTGCAAGCTGTCCCGCCGATTGAGGGCTGGCTGGCGCTGGCGTACCTGATCTTCTTTGGATCGATCATCGCCTTCAACTCTTATATGTATTTGCTCAAGCACGTGCGTCCAGCGGCGGCGACCAGTTATGCCTACGTCAACCCGGCGGTCGCGGTGTTGCTGGGGATTGTGTTTGTCGGCGAGACCATCGGCATCGAAGAAGCGCTGGCGATGCTGGTGATCATCAGCGCGGTGGTGTTGATCGGACTGCCGCAGTGGCGCCGTCCGGCACAGCCGCCAGTCGTGGCGCCGACAGCCGTTCCCACAGAAACGCGTACGAATTAGGGTAAACTGCGCGGCATTGCATGCCTGCGTTATTTTTTCCTACGGTACTCCCATGACTTTCGCCTCCCTTGGCCTGATCGAACCCTTGCTGCGCTCCCTCGAGACGCTCGGCTACCAGACCCCGACGCCGGTTCAGGCGCAAGCCATTCCGGCCGTGCTGGCCGGTCGTGACTTGATGGCAGCCGCTCAGACCGGCACTGGCAAAACCGCCGGTTTCGCCTTGCCACTGCTGCAGTTGCTGGCCATGGAAGGGCCGAAAGTCGCTGCCAACTCGGCGCGTGCACTGATTCTGGTGCCGACCCGTGAGCTGGCCGAGCAGGTGCATGAGTCTGTGCGTCAGTACGCCGAAAACCTGCCGCTGCGTACCTATGCGGTTTACGGCGGCGTCAGCATCAATCCGCAGATGATGAAGCTGCGCGGCGGCGTCGATGTGCTGGTCGCCACGCCCGGTCGCCTGATCGACCTGTTCCGCCAGAACGCGCTGAAACTCGATCAGTTGCAGACTCTGGTGCTGGATGAAGCCGATCGTATGCTCGACCTGGGCTTCTCCGAAGAACTGGCGAACATTTACCGCATGCTGCCGAAAAAGCGCCAGACCCTGTTGTTTTCCGCAACCTTCTCCGATGACATCCGCCTGCTCGCCGGGCAGATGCTCAACGATCCGCTGACCGTCGAAGTCAGCCCGCGCAACGTCGCGGCCAATACGGTCAAGCAGTGGATCGTCACGGTGGACAAGAAGCGCAAGGCCGAACTGTTCGTGCACCTGATGCGCAAGAACAAGTGGAAGCAGGTGCTGGTGTTCGCCAAGACCCGTAATGGTGTCGATGCGCTGGTGGAAAAACTTCAGGGCCTGGGCGTGAATGCCGACGGTATCCATGGTGATAAACCTCAGGCCACCCGTCAGCGGGCGCTGGATCGTTTCAAGCTCAGTGAAGTGCAGATTCTGGTGGCAACTGACGTGGCTGCCCGTGGTCTGGATATCGAAGATCTGCCGCTGGTGATCAACTTCGATCTGCCGATCGTGGCTGAAGACTACATTCACCGTATCGGCCGCACGGGTCGTGCTGGCGCGACGGGCGAGGCGATCTCGCTGGTGTGCGCGGACGAAGTGAACATGTTGTCGGCGATTGAAATGCTGACGCGCCAGACCTTGAAACGTCAGAACGAGCCGGATTTCGAACCGGAGCACCGCGTGCCGGACACCGATGCCAGCGGTCAGGTGATCAAGAAGCCGAAGAAACCGAAGAAACCTAAAGCTTCGGGTGGTGGCGGCAAACGCAATCTGGGCAAGTGGGTCGACAGCGGCGAGACGCAGGCGCCGGAGCCTTCGGTCAAGCCTGTGCGTAAAGTGCCGGTGTTCAATACCGGGCCGCGTAAGCGTAAGCCTTAAAGTCAAAAGCCCCTCACCCTAACCCTCTCCCAGGGGGAGAGGGGACTGATTGGGGGATATTCGGGAATTACGCCGACCTGATCCGACTGTTGTGAATCTACAATCGACAGAGTTTCGCCAGACACTTCGGTTGGCTGGCCGAATCCATAATCGACTCGGTGTTTCAGGTCGATGTTGGACGCCAGACACCTCGGTCGGCTCCCTCTCCCTCTGGGAGAGGGCTGGGGTGAGGGTTTAGCTTTTCAGCCACTGCACAATTCCCAACCCGGCCGCCCGGCCACTGGCAAAACACCCGGTCAGCAAATACCCGCCCGTTGGCGCTTCCCAATCAAGCATCTCCCCCGCGCAGAACACTCCCGGCAACACCTTGAGCATCAAGCGCTCATCCATCGCCTCGAACGTCACGCCCCCGGCACTGCTGATCGCCTCGTCCAATGGCCGCGTTCTGACCAGAGTCAGCGGCAACGCCTTGATCGCCCGCGCCAACAGCGCCGGATCAGCAAACGTCGCCGCATCAGTCAACTCGCGCAACAACGCCGCTTTCACCCCATCAATCCCGACCTGACTGTGCAGATGCTTGGCCATCGACCGCGAACCGCGTGGTTTGCTCAACGCCGCCTGCAATTTATCCACAGGCCGGCCGGGCAACAGATCAATGTGAACAACCGCGGCGCCATATTGGTTGATCGCCTCACGAATCGGCGCCGACAGCGCATAAATCAGACTGCCTTCAATGCCGGTCGCGGTGATCACGCATTCGCCCAAGCGCGGAATATCGTCATTCAAACCGATGGCGATATTTTTCAGCGGTGCGCCGGCGAATTTGCTGACCATCAATTCGCTCCAGGCCTGCACCTCGAAGCCGCAATTACTTGGCTGTAATGGCGCCAGTCCTACACCGCGTTGCTCCAGCGGCAGCATCCACGCACCGTCGGAACCGAGGCGCGACCAACTGCCGCCGCCAAGGGCGAGCAGGGTGGCATCGGGTTTTACGGTTATTTCACCTTCCGGGCTGTCGATGCGCAGCGCGCCGTGTTCATCCCAGCCGAGCCAGCGGTGGCGGGTGTGGATAACTATGCCGCTGTCACGCAGGCGCTTGAGCCAGGCGCGCAGTAGCGGGGCCGCTTTCATATCAGTGGGGAACACCCGGCCGGAGCTGCCGACAAAGGTTTCGATGCCCAGGTCGTGAATCCATTTACACAACGCATCGGCGTCGAAGCCGCGTAACAACGGAGCGATTTGCGGGGCGCGCTCGGCGTAGCGTGAAAGGAACGCCGGGTAGGCTTCGGAGTGGGTGATGTTCATGCCGCCGACGCCAGCGAGCAGGAACTTGCGGCCCACCGAGGGCATGCCGTCGTAGAGATCGACGCGGATTCCGGCCTGGCTCAGCACTTCGGCGGCCATCAGGCCGGCGGGGCCACCGCCAATGATGGCGACGTGAGCGGGGGAGGAGGCGGAGTTCTGGGTCATGGTGAGCGCTGCGGTATGGCGGGATAAGGCGCGCATTCTAACAGTCGAGATCTTTTGTAGGAGTGAGCCTGCTCGCGATAGCGGTGTATCAGCCAAGTTAATGTTGAAGGTGCTGACGCTATCGCGAGCAGGCTCACTCCTACAAGGGATTCGGATTGGCTTGAAATGTTGGTTGAAAAATGATCAGTGCGCTGCAGGCCATAACCGGTATGGCCTGCAGTCCCTTTCACTCAGGTTATCCATAGGCCGTTCCACAGCGATTGTGGGTAACGCAGCACAACTCAATGACAACCGTGTGACTGCCAGACCCGTTGGGCGCTGTGATGGAGGATGCCGTGGCGGCGTGCGAGGGCGTGGCGATCCTTGCTGTAACCGCCGCCAATCACGCCCATCACCGGAATGTCGCGGCCCAGGCAATGGCGCATCACGCTTTCATCGCGGGCGGCGACGCCTTCGTCAGTCAGTTGCAGATAACCGAGGGCGTCGTCTTTGTGTACATCAACGCCGGCGTCGTACAGCACCAGGTCCGGTTGATACAGCGGCAACAAGTAATTGAGTGTGTCGTCGACCACTTTCAAATAGTCAGCGTCGCCCATGCCTTTGGGCAGCGGAATGTCCCAGTCACTTTCGGCTTTGCGTGCAGGAAAATTCTTCTCGCAGTGCAGGGAAACAGTAATCGCCTCCGGCGTGTCATGCAGAATTCGCGCGGTGCCGTCACCCTGATGCACATCGCAATCGAAGATCAGCACGCGATTCACCCGGCCGCTTTGCAGCAGGTAATGGCTGATGATCGCCAGGTCATTGAAAATGCAGAACCCCGCCGGGTAGTCGTAATGCGCATGGTGAGTGCCGCCGGCCAAGTGACAGGCCAGCCCATGCTCCAAGGCTTTCTCCGCGGCCAGAATCGAACCGCCGACCGCCCGTACCGTGCGCCGTGCCAAGGCTTCGTTCCACGGTAGACCCAGACGCCGTTGGTCTTCGCGGGACAACTCGCCGCTCATATAGCGTTCGATATACGCACGGTCATGGGCGAGGGCGAGGATGTCGTTGGGGCAGATATCCGGGCGCAGCAGATCAGCGTCGCGGGTCAAACCGCTGTCGACCAGGTGATCGCGCAGCAGACGAAACTTGTCCATCGGGAAGCGGTGATCCGCCGGAAACTCGGGGCTGTAGTCTTCGTGGTAGATCAGCGGCAGTGGCATGGCGGTTTCATGTAGGAACGTAGGAAAGAGTGAAGGATCCTACCAGCGATGTAGACTTGCGGCATGGAAACGGAGGGGCATGATGGAGCCGATACTGGAACTTGAAAGCGCGCGCTTGCTGATGCGTCAGTGGCAGGACGAGGATTTGCCGGCATTTGCCGCGATGTGCGCCGATCCTCAAGTGATGCGCTACTTCCCGACACCATTGAGCCGCCTGGAAAGTGCGTCGATGATCGGCCGCGTGCGCGGGCATTTTGCCGAACACGGTTTTGGCCTGTGGGCGCTGGAGCGCAAGGACAGTGGCGAATTCATTGGTTTCACCGGGCTCGGCGTGGTTGGTTTCGATGCACCGTTCACCCCGGCAGTGGAAATCGGCTGGCGCCTGGCCAAGGAACATTGGGGCCTGGGTTACGCCAGCGAAGCAGCGTGGACCGCTCTGCGTTGCGGCTTTGATCGGTTGGCATTGAAGGAAATCGTTTCCTTCACCGCGCAATCCAATTTGCCCTCAGAGAAAGTCATGCAGGCGATCGGCATGCATCACGCCCCGGAAGATGATTTTGATCACCCCAAGCTTGCGGTCGATCATCCGCTGAGACGGCATCTGCTGTACCGCATTACTCGGGAACAATGGCTGCAAACCTTGCATGGATAAGCCGACACGGACGTTTACAATGGCCGCCATATCATTGGCCCGCGCCAGAATCTGAATCGGCCGCCGCAGCCAAGACTGCGCGGCATAGTGCTTTGTGTGAGGAGAGTCTGAATGAGCCAAGTGTTGGAAGATCTGGTCGACTTGCTGACCCTGGAACCGATCGAAGAAAACCTGTTCCGTGGCCGTAGCCAGGATCTGGGTTTCCGTCAGTTGTTCGGTGGTCAGGTGCTCGGTCAGTCGCTGTCGGCGGCCAGTCAGACCGTTGAAGAAGCGCGACATGTGCACTCGATGCACGGCTATTTCCTGCGTCCGGGCGATGCCAAGTTGCCAGTGGTCTACTCGGTTGATCGCGTGCGCGATGGCGGCAGTTTCAGCACTCGTCGCGTCACGGCAATCCAGAAGGGCCATCCGATTTTCACCTGCAGCGCTTCGTTTCAATACGACGAGGCAGGCTTCGAACATCAGAGCCAGATGCCGGTGGTGGTCGGCCCGGAAAATCTGCCGTCGGAGCTGGAATTGACCCAGCAACGCGCGCACCTGATTCCGGAACACATGCGTGAAAAACTGCTGTGCCCGAAACCGATCGAAGTGCGCCCGGTCACCGAAAAGGACCCGTACAACCCGCAGCCGGCCGATCCGGTCAAATATGTGTGGTTCCGTGCCGACGGCGCATTGGCCGACATCCCGGCACTGCACAAATACTTGTTGGCGTACGCCTCGGACTTCGGCCTGCTGACCACCTCAATGCTGCCCCACGGCAAATCGGTCTGGCAGAAAGACATGCAGGTCGCCAGCCTTGATCACGCGCTGTGGTTCCACAACGATCTGCGCGCCGATGACTGGTTGCTCTACGCGATGGACAGTCCGTGGGCCGGCAATTCCCGTGGATTCTCCCGTGGCAGCGTGTACAACCGCGCCGGGCAACTGGTCGCTTCGGTGACGCAGGAAGGCCTGATCCGCCATCGCAAGGACTGGGCATGAGTCTGAAAGAGGTCAAGCACTGGGTGTTCGATATGGACGGCACGTTGACCGTCGCCGTGCATGATTTTGCGGCGATTCGCGTGGCGCTGGCGATTCCGCCGGAGGACGACATCCTCACTCATCTCGCGGCATTGCCGGCGGATGAAGCGGCGGCGAAACACGCCTGGCTGCTGGAACACGAAAGGGATCTGGCGCTGGGTTCGACCCCGGCCACCGGCGCGGTGGAGCTGGTGCGTGATCTGCACGCACGCGGTTATCGCCTCGGCATCCTCACCCGCAACGCGCGGGAACTGGCGCATGTGACGCTGCAAGCGATTGGCCTCGCCGACTGTTTTGCGGTGGACGATGTGCTGGGCCGCGACGAAGCGCCGCCGAAGCCGCATCCGGGTGGCTTGCTGAAACTGGCAGACGCCTGGGACGTGCCGGCCAGCGCGATGGTCATGGTCGGTGATTACCGCTTTGATCTGGATTGCGGACGAGCGGCGGGGGCGCGGACGGTGTTGGTGAATTTGCCGGAAAACCCTTGGCCGGAGTTGACCGATTGGCATGCGAAGGATTGTGTCGAGTTGCGGCGGATGCTTCTGGCCTGAAATCTTTGCTGCCTGAGCTGGCCTCTTCGCGAGCAAGCTCGCTCCCACAAGGAAATGTATTCCAAATGTGGGAGCGAGCTTGCTCGCGAAGAGGGCATAAAATCCGCCAAACAGTTTACTGATCGAACAACGCCTTCTGCCCCTCCG
Source organism: Pseudomonas sp. H1_D05 (assembly GCF_054682705.1). NCBI lineage: Bacteria > Pseudomonadati > Pseudomonadota > Gammaproteobacteria > Pseudomonadales > Pseudomonadaceae > Pseudomonas > Pseudomonas sp. H1_D05. The sequence continues at coordinate 985,664 of NZ_CP162825.1, read as the reverse complement.
GCGAGGTCAGCATCCCATCGCCGTTATGCCCGACCCCGGGCACTTCAACCAATCGTTGATTCACCCCTTCCGGATGCCGCCGCAGCAAATAGCCGAAGTACAACTTCCCACGCTCCAGGCGATACGCACCTTGCGCCTCGGCTTCACAGCGTTTGTCCAACGCTGGATGCTTGGGATCGACGTCCTGCTGTCCAAGCAGATAAATCACCTCGCGTTTGATGTAACTGCTCTCAAGCTGCAACGGCGTTTGCCCACCGGCGTACACCGGCATGTCTGACAGACCGTACTTCCAGCGATCGAAACCCGCGCATTTGGCGTGATCGAACGCTACCGGCCGTTGTTCATTGAAGTAGGCATAAGATGACGGGTTGGCCACCACGTAGCGCAAGCGAATGCCGTTGGCCTTCAACGCAGGCTGATCCTTGGCCAGCAGGGCATAGCGCTGCACCACCTGGCCACCGCCGGAATGACCGAAGATCACGATCTGCTTCACGTCGGGAAACTGTTTGCGGTCGCTGATCCGTCCAACGATCTCATCGAGCGCGGCATAGGAACTCAACGGATTCGGCCCTGTGGATAAGCTGCCGCCCATCCAGTCGTTGCCTTGCCAGCGCAGCAACGTGGCGGGGAGCGAGTACAGCGCGACATCGCTTTCATTGAGGAACTGCGGCGCGATTACCAGCGTGTGGGCACTTTGTCCCGCCAGCTCGGCGGCGCTCTCCGCGCTTTTGCGATAGGTTTCCGAGTTGCGCAACCGGCCATGAATGACGATCAGCACCCGTTCGATCTTCTCCGGCGCAGGACCAATGCCGACCGCCATTTCCCCGGCCTTGAGTTGCAAACGACCGGGGCTGATCGCATCGACACCGGCGGCTTGCGCAGTGCTGCCAACGATCAGTAACGCCAAAAGCCATTTATGCATTTACAGGTTTTTCGCCGCGAAGGTGTCGCACTGGCCGACCTGGCCCTGCGCGAATCCGGTTTTGAACCAGCGCACCCTTTGCGCCGACGTACCGTGGGTAAACGAGTCCGGCACCACACGGCCCTGACCCTGTTGTTGCAGGCGATCATCACCGATGGCGTTGGCCGCATTCAAGGCCTCTTCGATATCGCCCGGTTCCAGCCAGTTCAAACGCTTCTGCGCACTGTAGGCCCAGACACCGGCGAGGCAGTCGGCCTGCAATTCCTGACGCACCAGCAAACCGCCGTCGCCTTCCATCTGCCGACCTTGCTGGCGAGCTGTCTGAATTTTCGCCGAGACGCCGAGAAGCGTCTGCACATGGTGTCCGACTTCATGCGCGATCACGTAGGCCTGGGCGAAGTCGCCGGCAGCCTTGAAGCGTTGCGACATTTCCTGGAAGAACGCCATGTCCAGGTAGACCTTCTGGTCCGCCGGGCAATAGAACGGGCCAGTGGCCGAGGTCGCCAGACCGCAGGCGGAATTGACCCGATTGCTGAACAGCACCAAGGTCGGGTCCTTATATTGGCGCCCGGCCTGTTGGAAAATCGCGCCCCAGGTGTCTTCGGTGTCACCAAGGATCGAGCGGACGAATTCGGCCTGTTCATCATTGGCCGGCGGTGCCTGGCGGGTTTGCGAAGTAGGTGCAGATTGTTGTGTGGATTGCCCGGCGAGCTGGCCGAGGATCTGCATTGGGTCCTGCCCGGTGATCCAGCCAATGCCGACGATCAGCAGAATCGCCCCCAGGCTCAGGCCTTTGCCGCCACCGAAGCGCATGCCGCCACCGCCGGCATCATCACCACGGGCATCGACGACGTTGTCACTGCGTCGGCCTTTTTTCCATAGCATGTGGGAATCCTCTGTGTGTATCGGGTGGTGATGAGTGTTGCTGTTGTGTGAGTGTGGCGCCAGTCCGGTCGTCCGTCTATTGGCCACACGCAAACAGGCCCGGCCTCGTGCTGACGAGGTCGGGCCTGTTATTGACGGTCTGGCGCGCGGCAAATTCAATCCCGCGCAGGATTTCTATCGCTGGATTATCAATCAGCGATCAAAGGCATCCCACTCCGGGGCGAAATCCGGGCTGACCTGACGTTGGTTTTTCGGCAGTGCTGCAATCAATGCGCGGTCTTCATCATCCAGTTCAACTTTCAGCGATGCGAGGTTGGCCAGTTGATTGGCCCGGCTGCTGGCCTTGGGAATCGCCGCGACGTTGGGCTGATCCAGCAGCCATTTCAGTGCGACCTGAGTCGGCAGCACGCCGTGCTTTTCGGCGATCTGTTGAATCTGCGGGATGTCTGAGACCTTGTTGCGCGCCAGCGGGGTGTAGGCCGTTAGTGCCATGTCGTGTTGACGGGCGTAGTCGAGCAGGGCGTTTTGGCCGAGCAGGACGTGGTATTCGACCTGAATCGCTGACAGAGCAATCCCATAGTCTTCGACGACTTTGCGCAGCAATGGCAGCGGAAAATTCGCCACGCCGATGTTGCGTGCCAGCCCCTGTTTTTTGAACGAAGCCAATGTCTCGAGGGTGCGTGGCAGGTCCCAGTCGGTGCTCGGCCAGTGGATCATGAACAAGTCGACGTAGTCGCTGCGCAACGCGGTAAGGCTGCGGTCCATGGAATGACGCATCGCGTCGGGTTGCAGCTGATCCCACCAGACTTTGGTGGTGACGTGAATTTGCTCGCGCGGTGTCGGGGTATTCGCCAGTGCTTGTCCGACGGCTTCCTCGTTGTTGTAGGCCGCCGCTGTGTCGATGTGTCGATATCCCAATTCCAGCGCTTGCTCCACGGCGCGAGTGCATTCGTCGCCGAGCATCGGCCAGGTGCCGAGGCCGAGTTTCGGCATGTTCAAACCTTGGGCATTAACGATGTGCTGCATGGTCGATCTCCTGTTCGAAAGCAGTCATGCCGGCGATATGCCGGGCGGCGATGTAACCGAAAGTCAGCGCCGGGCCGATGTTGATACCGCCCGCCGGGTAGTGGCCGCCCATGATGCTGGCCATGTCGCCACCGGCTGCGTAGAGGCCGGCGATGGGCTGTTCGTGGGCATCCAGTACTTGCGCGTGCGGGTTGACCTTGAGCTCGGCGAAGGTGCCGAAGCAGCCCGGCTGGACTTTCACGGCGTAGAACGGGCCAGTGTCTATTGGGGCAACGCAGGGGTTGGGAAGGTTCGCCGGATCACCCTGTTTGCGGTTGTAGGGTGTTGCTCCGCGACCGAACAACGGGTCTTCGCCGTGACGGGCATGGCGGTTGTAATCGTCGACGGTGTGGCGCAATCCGCTCGGATCGATGCCGCAGGCGCGGGCCAATTCTTCAATACTGTTGCCGCTTTTCAGATAGCCGCTGCGGATAAAATCTGACACTGGCAGCGGAAATGGCCGCGATATGCCCAGTCCATAACGCCGTTGAAAGGCGCGCGTGCAGATCAGCCATGAGGCGACTTCTTCACCTTCCGGCGCAGCAGCGACCATGGCGCTGACGTAGTCGTAATAACCGTTGGCTTCGTTGACGAACCGTTGGCCGTTACTCAGTACACCGATGACTCCGGGTTTTCCGCGCTCAATGATGTGTGGGAAATGGCCGATGCTGCCGTCGGAATGTGGCACTTGCGACACCGGCGCCCACGCCACGGGCGAAGCCACATCGGCATTGACCCGCGCGCCGACGCTTTCGCCCAGGCGCAAACCATCGCCGTCGACGGCCAGCGGCGGCAGCGCCCAATGCTCGTGACCGGTCGGCGTGCGCGGGAACAGGGCTTTGCGCCGCTCGATGTCATTGGCAAAACCACCGGCGGCGAGCACTACGGCTTTGCGTGCATGAATGCGGATCGGGCCTTTGTCTGTGTTGACCACAGCGCCCGAGACGCGAGCGCCTTCACGCAGCAACGCTGTCACGGGTGCCGATTCCCAGAGCAACACGCCGATGTCTTCGGCGGATTTTGCCAATCGTGCAATCAACGCCACGCCATTGACCAATTGCATGGCCCGGCCATGGATCGCGAGATCTAGCAAATGTCGGGTAAAGCGCCGGGTGACATGCCATGCGGCTTTCAGTGAACGGGTCAGATTGAGGAACGCCGACAGATCGGCGCCGGCCATGATCGGCATGCCCATGAAGGACGTTTCGCGCATCGTTGTACGAAGGCGCTTGAGCAAGCGTCCGACCTTGCGTCCATCATAAGGCGCGGCGATGACCGAGCGGCCACCAGTGCCAGCGCCCGGCGTGTCGCCATGAATGTCGGCAATGGCATTGCCATCGGCAAATTGCAGCACAGTGTGTTGCTCGAAAAAAGCGACCATGCGCGGTCCCGCTTCAAGGAAAGCGTCGATCATCGCCGGGTCGAAGTGCTCGCCCAGTTCATGGCGCAAATAGGTGCGCGGTTGTTCGATGTCTTCGATGATCCCGGCCCGACGCGCTAGTGGATTGCACGGCACCCACGCCCAGCCACCGGACCAGGCAGTGGCGCCACCGAAAACCGGATCTTTCTCGACAACGATGACTTTCAAACCATGCCACGCGGCAGTCACGGCGGCCGATAAACCGGCGGCACCGGAACCGACGACCAATACGTCGCAGTCGATATCAGGGTGTTCGGCAGACATCAAACAACGCTCCGGCAGTAAGTTTTTTTGGAATTTGATTCCAGAAAATAACCAGTGTCGCGACGACTCTACAAGCCTTGAGCCTATAAAATGGGCGGTTATCGAACAGCCGGTTCCAGATTTCGCTTTGCCGCCAATGTCTTCTAGAATCGGCAAAATTTCTTTGGACGTCTCCATGGCCGGCAGTCAAATCGAACGGGTTTTCAGCGTGCTGGAAAGCCTCACCAGTGATCCACGCGGGCTGCCGATGCAGACGCTCGCCGAGCAGCTGGATATCCCCAAGAGTGCAACACACCGCTTGCTCGCCGAGCTGATTCGGTTGGGCTACGTACGGCAGAATGCGGAAACGTTGCGCTATCACTTGTCGACCAAACTGGTCGCTATGGGCTTTCAATACCTGTCGAGCTGCGGTGCCGATATCGTCCAGCCGGTACTCGACCGACTGGCGCAGGAAACCGGCGAACTGGTGCGTCTGGGCGTGATCGATGGCGAGCGCCAGACCTGGATCGCCAAGGCACAAGGCGCGCGCACCGGTCTGCGTTACGACCCGGACATGGGCCGCGACGCGCCGCTGTTCTACACCGCGTCGGGGCATGCGTGGCTGGCGTGCATGAGCGACGCCGAGGCGTTGTCACTGGTCGAGCGGCAGGCGGCGGAGGTGCCGGTGGGGATCGGGCCGAATGCGCCGCGTTCAAATATCGAGTTGCTGGAACGGCTGCGTCTGGCTCGTGAGCAGGGTTATGCCTGTGTCGAAGAAAGTTCGGCAGTGGGGACTTCAGCGATTGCGGCGGTGGTGAGGCATCCAACGGATGGTCGGGTGATTGGTGTACTGAGTATTGCCGGTCCCAGTGCGCGGATGCCGGGGGCGCGGTTGCATGAGCTGGCACCGCTGTTGCTGACCTTTACCGAAGAATTATCAGCAGCAAGCCTGGCCTCAGAACTGTTTATCTAATCCGAGTTCACACAGACCCCCTGTAGGAGTGAGCCTGCTCGCGATAGCGGTATGTCAGCCAACGTTAACGGCGACTGACACTCCGCTATCGCGAGCAGGCTCACTCCTACAGGGGATTTTTGTTGTTCACGAAGTTGTGCGGTGTTCGCACGGTTTTAGGATGGATGGGTGTTTGATTCTGGAACTGGGTTCTAAATTGTTGCTGGAGTGATATTCCAACAACAATCACAAAAGGACCGTACCTTGAATTCGCCCCTTCGAATCGCCCTGATCGGCGCCGGCAACATGGGCCAGCAACATTATCGGCATCTGCAAACCCTCAACGAAGCAACGCTGTGCGCGGTGGCGGATCCCGGGTCGCAAGCAGCAGGGCTTGCGGCGGAATGGGGTGTAAGGCATTTCGCTGATCATCGTCAGATGCTGGAGCAAATCCGGCCAGACGCGGTGATCGTCGCCAATCCGAATAATCAACACGTCAGCACGGCGCTCGATTGTCTGGCGGCGGGTGTGCCGGTGCTTCTGGAGAAGCCGGTCGGCGTGCACCTGGATGAAGTGCGCGAACTGGTTGCGGCGATCAAAAGCAGCGGCGTGCCGGTGCTGGTCGGCCATCATCGGCGCCACAATCCGCTGATCGTTCGCGCTCATGAGCTGGTGCAGAGCGGGGCGCTTGGACGGCTGATCACGGTGACTGCACTGTTCCAGTTGCGCAAACCGGACAGTTATTTCGAGATCCCGTGGCGCCGTGAACCGGGCGCCGGGATGTTGCTGACCAACCTGATTCACGACCTCGATCTATTACGGCATCTGTGCGGTGAAGTACGCTCGGTGCAAGCGATCACCGACAACGCCGTGCGCGGTTTCGCCAACGAAGACAGTGCGGCGGTGTTGCTGCGATTCGAAGGCGGCACACTGGGCACATTGAGCGGTTCCGACGCGGTCGCCGCGCCGTGGAGTTGGGAGCTGGATTCCGGCGAGAACCCGGTGTATCCACGTCATGCGGATCAGCCGTGCTATCTGCTGGCCGGAACCGCAGGAGCGTTGAGCATTCCGCAGCTCAAGCGTTGGCACTATGCCGCTGAGCAGTTCGACGCCGGTTGGCATGAGCCCTTGTTGATGGTCGAAGAATCCTACGGCGGTGACGACGCTTTACGCTTGCAGTTACTGCATTTCGTACGCGTGGCGCGGCGTGAAGTCGAGCCGCTGGTGAGTGCGGCCGACGCTGCGCGCACTTTGGCGCTGATCGAAGCGATCCGCGAGGCCGCCGCCACCGGCCGTGCCTGCACCCCTGCACTGATTGAGGCTTGAACATGAGCGAACGAATCCTGTCTCTGGCCAGCCTCACTGTGCTGGAGTTGTCGCCACCGCAAATGGTCGAAGTGGCGGCACGTGCTGGTTACAGCCATGTCGGCCTGCGCCTGGAACCGGCGACGCCCGAGGAGCATCATTTCCCTTTGGTCGCCGATGCTGAATTGCGCCGTCAGACTTTGCAGCGGCTGCGCGACACCGGCATCCGCGTGCTCGACGTGGAAATCCTGCGTCTGAAGCCGCAAACCGACGTCGCCGATTTCGAGAAACTTCTTACGGTCGGTGCGGAATTTGGCGCTACCGAATTGCTGGTCGCCGGTAACGATCCTGACGAACAGCGGCTCACCGATAACTTTGCGGCGCTTTGCGATCTGGCCGCGCCTTACGGGCTGCACCCGCATCTGGAGTTCATGCCTTGGACTGATGCGCGCAACCTCGAACAAGCGCTGCGAATGGTCGAAAACGCTGATCGGGAAAACGCTGCGGTGCTGGTCGATGCGTTCCACTTTGATCGTTCGGCGTCACGCTTGGAGGATCTGGCTGGAGTGCCAGTGTCGCGTCTGCGTTATGCGCAATTATGTGATGTAGCGGGGCCGAGGCCGTCAGACATGGCCGAGATCTTGCGTCAGGCGCGCAACGAGCGGCGGTTTCCCGGCGAGGGTGATTGTGATCTGCTCGGGTTGCTGCGAGCGCTGCCGACTAATATTCCACTGAGTCTGGAAATTCCCACGGTAAAACTGCTGGAGCAGGGCGTGAGCGGATTGGAGCGAGCGCAGATGGCGATCGACAGGACGCGGGAATTGTTGGCGCGACTGTGAGTCTTTTTTGTGGCGAGGGAGCTTGCTCCCAGTGGACTGCGTAGCCGTCCCGAATCGGTAACCGCTGCGCGATCTCCTTCGCCACCGTATTGTTGTTCAAACAGAGATAACCAATGACTGTCAGCACCCCGCTCTCCGGTGTCAACCAACCCTTCAAGGGGATCTTGCTGATTGTCGTGGCAACCTTCCTGTTCTCCAGTCACGACGCATTGTCGAAATACCTGTCCGGTTTTTATCCAATCGTGATGGTGGTCTGGGCGCGCTATCTGGTGCACACACTGCTGATGGCGGGGATTTTTCTGCCGCAATCCGGGTTGCGTGTGCTGCGCACCAAGAAGCCGCTATGGCAATTGGTTCGGGCACTGTGCCTGCTCGGCACCAGCCTGTTCTTCACCACCGCGTTGTTGTACATCCCGTTGGCGGAAGCCACGGCGGTCAACTTTCTTGCGCCAGTGTTGGTGACCGCATTGTCGGTGCCGCTGCTCAAGGAGCGAGTGACCCGAGGTCAATGGATCGCGGTGATCTGCGGCTTTATCGGCGTGCTGATCATCGTCCATCCCGGCGGTGAGTTGTTCACTCCGGCGGTGTTGCTGCCGTTCTGCTCGGCGCTGTTTTTCTGCTTTTATCAACTGCTGACCCGCAAGCTCGCCGAGGTGGACAGCCCGACCACCAGCAACTTTTTCGCCGGGTTATGCAACACGCTGGTGATGAGTGCACTGGTGCCGTTCTTCTGGCAGGTGCCGACGTTGACCCATGCCGGGTTGATGCTGGCGCTGGGCAGTTGCGGGATGACCGCGCATTTGTTTCTGACCCAGGCGTTCCGCCATGCCGCTCCGGCACTGCTGGCGCCGTTCGGTTATTGCCAGATTGTGTTTGCCGGGTTGTTGGGCTGGCTGCTGTTCAATCACACGCCGAGTCTGCTGACGATCATTGGTATCGCGGTGATCTGTTGCAGCGGACTGGCGGCAGCGTGGCAGCAGAGCCGCCGTTGAGCTGACAACACAAGAAACTGTGGGAGCGAGCTTGCTCGCGAAAGCGGTATGTCAGTCACATTTGTTTCGACTGTCAGTCCGCATTCGCGAGCAAGCTCGCTCCCACAAGGGGCCAATCAAGTGGTCAGGTTATTCGGTGACGGTAGGAATCTTGCGCGGTGCCATGAAATACATCCACGTCAGCGCAATGAAGTACATCGCCGGAATCAGGGTGAACAACACGGTGTAGTTGTTGTTGGTGACGGTGAGGATGTGGCCGACGATCTGGGTCATGAACATCCCGCCGATCGCTGCGCACATGCCGCCGAAACCGAACACGGTGCTCATCATGTGCTTGGGCGTGTAGTCCATCACCAGGCTCCAGATGTTTGCTGTCCACGCCTGGTGTGCGCCGATGGCCAGGGAAATCGCTGCCACTGCCACCCACAGGTTGGCTGAGCCGGCGGCCATGATCACGCCGATGATGCAGCAAGCAAACAGGAACATCGACAGCAGCCGCGCCTTGATCGAGTTCATCCCGCGACCGATCAGGAACGAAGACAGAATGCCGCCACCGACGCTGCCGAAGTCAGCCGTGACGTAAATGATGATCAGCGGAATACCCATTTGGGTGACGTTGATGCCCAGGTTGTATTGCTGATTGAGGAACGGCGGCAGCCAGTACAGGTAGAACCAGAACACCGGCGCGGTCAGCGAGTAGGCGAGGGCGAAGGCCCAGGTGCCGCGCATCCGCAAGATTTTCGAGAACGGCACGCGGGCCTGTTCCGGTTCGACTTCTTGCTGGATGTAGTCCAGTTCGGACTGCTTAACGCTAGGATGATCTTCCGGGTTGAAGTACTTCAAGCCCCAGAACAGCAACCAGATCCCGCCCAGTGCCGACATGCACAGGAATGCCGCTTGCCAGCCCCAGACGTGCAGCACCAGTGGCAGCAGCATCGGCGTGAACATCGCACCGACGTTGGTGCCGGCGTTGAAGATGCCGGTGGCAACCGCACGTTCGCCGGCCGGAAACCACAGGCGTGTGGTTTTCACGCAGGCCGGGTAGTTCGCCGCTTCAGTCAGGCCGAGGATAAACCGGCAGACCATGAAACCAACGGCTGACGTTGCCAGACCGTGGGCACCGGTGGCCAGACTCCAGAGCAGCACGGCGCAGAAGAACACGCGCTTGACGCCGACCCGGTCGATCAAGCGACCTTGCAGGACGAAACCGATCGCGTAGCCGACCTGAAACCAGAAGTTGATGTTGGCGTAATCCATCGCCGTCCAGCTCATTTCCTTGGCGAGGATGGGCTGCATGACGCCGAGGGCGGCGCGGTCGATGTAGTTCAGGGTAGTGGCGAAAAACACCAGCGCCAGCATGCCCCAACGGGTCTTGCCGACAGCCATGGCGCCGCGGATCTTGTCGCCGATGCCACCCGTGGCAGTGCTCATGGCCGGAGCCATGCGGGAAGTCTGTGAAGGAATCATGTGTTCCACCCGTTTTTGGATTTGTTATTTGGTGTGCTTGTTACTTGCACGCTGCGACCGGTGGTTCAGATCCGGACTCAATGTGCAGTCGATGTTGGGCAGTGGACGAAAAATCGTCAATTCGCCAAACCGCCATTGTGTTCGATAATCGCACGCAAAACTAACCGGGTAGTACACTTTAAATTGCTGCCACGATCGATGCAGCCAATAATTTCCCCCACTATAAAAATCATCCTGTGTAGGAGCTGCCGAAGGCTGCGATCTTTTGATTTTGCTTTTCAGCAATAAAGATCAAACGATTGCCGGCTTTGGCGGCTCCTACAGTAAAGATAAAGCGGCGCAGTCCGGGAGTTGAAGCATGCAGCGTTCCATTGCCACCGTTTCCTTGAGCGGCACCCTGCCGGAAAAACTCGAAGCCATCGCCGCCGCCGGGTTCGACGGGGTGGAGATTTTCGAAAACGACCTCCTGTACTACGACGGCAGCCCGCGGGAAATTAAACAGATGTGCGCCGATCTCGGCATCGCCATCACTCTGTTTCAACCGTTCCGCGATTTCGAAGGCTGCCGCCGTGATCGCCTCGCGCGCAACCTTGAGCGCGCCGAACGCAAGTTCGACCTGATGCAGGAACTGGGCACCGACCTGGTGCTGGTCTGCAGTAACGCCTCGGCCGACAGCGTCGGTGATCAACAAATTCTCGTCGATGACCTGCGCCTGCTGGCCGAGCATGCCGGTGCGCGCGGCTTGCGCATTGGTTACGAAGCGCTGGCGTGGGGCCGTCACGTGAATACTTATCAACAGGTCTGGGACATCGTGCGTCAGGCCGATCACCCGAGCCTCGGTGTGTTGCTCGACAGCTTTCATACGTTGTCGCTGAAGGGCGATCCGCGCGCCATCGCCGACATTCCTGGCGACAAAATCTTCTTTGTGCAAATGGCCGACGCGCCGATTCTGCAGATGGACGTGCTGGAGTGGAGCCGGCATTTCCGTTGCTTCCCGGGACAGGGCGAATTCGATCTGCCGGGCTTCCTCGCGCCGATCATCCAGAGCGGTTACACCGGGCCACTGTCGCTGGAAATCTTTAATGACGGCTTCCGCGCCGCGCCACCACGGGCCAATGCCGCCGACGGTTTACGTTCACTGCTGTATCTGGAAGAGAAAACCCGTCAGCGTCTTGAGCAGGAAGCGACACCTGTCGCCAATCGCGAAATCCTTTTCGAAACACCGAAGGCCAGCGAGTACAACGGCATCGAGTTTCTCGAGTTTGCCGTCGATGAAAGCCTCGGCGCCAAACTGTCGAACTGGCTGGAACGCTTGGGGTTCGTCAAGGCTGGGCAGCATCGTTCCAAGAGCGTGAGTCTGTTACGTCAGGGTGACATCAACCTGATCCTCAACTCCGAGCCTTATTCCTTTGCGCACAGCTTCTTCGAGGCTCACGGCCCGTCGCTGTGTGCCACGGCTGTGCGGGTCAAGGACAGCGCCAGTGCCTTGGCCCGTGCTGTCGCCTATAAAGGTCAGCCCTATCGTGGACTGGTCGGCCCCAACGAACTGGAACTGGCGGCGGTGCGCGCGCCGGACGGCAGCCTGATTTATCTGGTGGATGAACAGGCCGACGTCTACGGCACCGATTTCAACCTGCTGGCAGACGCGCCGGCCCGTGGCGGTCTCAAGCGTATCGATCATATGGCCATGGCGTTGCCGGCCGACAGCCTCGACAGTTGGGTGCTGTTCTACAAGAGCCTGCTGGATTTCGAAGCGGACGATGAAGTGGTGCTGCCTGATCCGTATGGTCTGGTGAAGAGCCGCGCCTTGCGTAGCCGCGACAGTTCGATCCGCTTGCCGCTGAACATCTCCGAGAACCGCAACACCGCCATCTCCCACGCGCTGTCGAGTTATCGCGGCTCCGGGGTGCACCACATCGCCTTCGATTGTGACGACATCTTCGCCGAAGTCAGTCGCGCCAAAGAAGCCGGCGTGCCGCTACTGGATATTCCGCTCAACTATTACGACGACCTTGCCGCGCGCTTCGATTTTGACGACGAGTTTCTCAGTGAACTGGCGTATTACAACGTTCTGTACGACCGTGATGCCCAGGGCGGTGAGCTGTTCCACGTCTACACCGAACCGTTTGAAGGGCGTTTCTTCTTCGAGATCATCCAGCGCAAGAATGGCTATGCCGGGTATGGCGCGGCGAACGTCGCGGTGCGCCTGGCGGCGATGGCCAAATCTCGCAGTGGTGCCGTGCGCCAGGCGAAGTTGTAGGAAATTCGTAAACGCGGGATTAAACACGGGCCGCGCGGCTTCCTTCACTGTGCTGCGCAGCCCATAATCGCCGCCTGTGCAGTGATGGCCGTGAGCCCGCAATGACGATGAATACAGAACTTTCCGCAGCTTCTGAAGTTTCCACTGTAGAGCCGCGCAAGAGTCGCAAGAACAACCCGGAAAAGACCCGCGAGAACATCTTGCAGGAGGCGATCGTCGAGTTCGTCCAGCAAGGCTTGTCTGGGGCTCGCGTCGATGCGATCGCCGAGCGAATCCACACCTCCAAACGCATGATCTATTACTACTTCGGCAGTAAGGAGCAGTTGTACGTCGAGGTGCTGGAAAAGCTTTACGGTGACATCCGCAGCACCGAAAACCGTCTGCACCTGGCCGAGCTGGCGCCGGTAGAGGCGATTCGGCGTCTGGTGGAATTTACCTTCGATCACCACGACCGCAATGTCGATTTCGTGCGCATCGTCAGCATCGAAAACATCCACAACGCCGAATACGTGAAGCGTTCCGACGCGATCAAAGCGATGAACAACACCATCCTCGATTCACTCGGTGAGATACTGCGTCGTGGTGCTGCTGAAGGTGTTTTCCGTGCGGGGCTGGATGCGCTGGATGTGCATTTGCTGATCAGCTCGTTCTGCTTCTATCGTGTGTCGAACCGGCACACATTTGGCGAGATCTTTCAGATCGATCTGCCGGATGAAAGCATCAAACAGCGGCATCGCGAGATGATTTGCGAATCGGTGCTGCGCTACCTGCAGGCCTGACACATTCCCCCTGTGGGAGCGAGCCTGCTCGCGCAAGCGGTGTGTCAGTCAATAGATGTATTGGCTGGCCGTAAGCCTTCGCGAGCAGGGGGAAAGAACTCAGCCATTCATGCTTTGAAAATGCGCGAGCATCCGCTGCGCGTCCGGCACCACGTCACTGAACAATTCAAACGCTTTCACTGCCTGAAACACCGCCATGTTGCCGCCGTCCAGCGTCCGGCAACCCAGCGCGCGGGCGTTGCGCAGCAGTTCGGTTTCCAGCGGGAAATACACAATCTCCGCCACCCACAATTCCTTGCGCAGCAGTTCGACCGGCACCGGCATGCCCGGCAGTTTGGCCATGCCCATTGGCGTGGTATTCACCAGCCCGTCGGCCTGATTCAGCGTACTCGGTAGATCTTGCCCGGCCACGGCGCGACCCGAGCCGAAATGCTGATTGAGATTGTTCGCCAGACTCTCAGCGCGTTCACGATCGACATCGAAAATAGTCAGTTGCTGTACGCCTTCGCTCAACAATGCGTGGGCCACTGCTGCGCCTGCGCCACCGGCGCCCATCTGGACTACGCGCTTGCGGGCAGCGTCCTTCAGCCCCCGGCGAAAACCCTCGGCGAATCCAAGGCAGTCAGTGTTGTGGCCGACACGTTTACCGTCCTTCAACACCACGGTGTTCACCGCGCCAATACCTTTGGCTTCCGGCGACAACTCATCAAGCAGCGGAATGATTGCCTGCTTGCACGGGAAGGTGATGTTCAGCCCGGTGTAGTTCATCCGCTCGGCCGCCAGCAGCAGGTCGGGCAGGGCGGTGCTGTCCATTTTCAGTTGATCGAGATCGATCAGTCGGTACAGATAACGCAGGCCTTGGGCATCACCTTCGTGCTCATGCAGCGCCGGCGTGCGCGAGGCCTGAATGCCGGCGCCGATCAACCCGGCGAGTATTACGTTAGAGCGAGACATGCGCATTACCCCTTCAGCCGCTGACTGAAATGTTCCAGCGCCAGGCGATAGCCATGACTGCCAAACCCGGCCATTACCGCCGTGGCAATCGCCGAGACAAACGAGTGATGACGAAACGGCTCGCGGGCGTGGACGTTGGACAGGTGTACCTCAATCACCGGCAATTCACTGGCCACCAGTGCGTCGCGAATCGCCACCGAAGTATGCGTCCACGCGGCCGGATTGATCACGATCCCGGCGCAACGGCCGCGGGCAGCGTGAATCCAGTCGAGCAGTTCGCCTTCGTGATTGGTCTGACGAAACTCTACGGCCAGGCCGAATTCTTCGCCTGCGCGACCGCACAACGCCGAGATGTCCGCCAGGGTTTCGTGACCGTAAGTCGCCGGCTCGCGGGTGCCGAGCAGGTTCAGGTTCGGGCCGTTGAGCACCAGAACGATAGGGGGCATGAGGGGTAACTCCACTTATTGTTTTTGGCTTTGGCCGAGGATTTCAGCCTGTGGAGATAAAATGTACTAGATGGTTACCATGGTCAATTGAACAAAAATGGAGGTGGCGTTTTATGTTCGGTGATCGCACAGAAGCAATATTGATCGAGATATGACGACAGCTTTGCTTACGTTTTTCACTGGAGATTGCCCGGCTCATGACCTGTTGCGACGCTAGCCTGAAAAGCGGTGAAACGTCATGTGCCGATCACCAGTCGTCGGATTTGAAAGGAATCTTGAATCCTGAAACTTATTAACCTAACGGATGGGTTAGCATGAAGGTGTGCAGCTACAAAGGATTGTCGATTGTCATCATGTTGCGAGATGAGCATTGCCCCCCGCACGTTCACGTGAATTCAGGTAGCTGGAGCGCCCGATTACAGTTCAGTTTCTGGCACAACGATATTGAGCTTTGGGATGTCATGCCGCTTTCTCGTCGACCACCGTTAACCGTGCTGGATGGCTTGTGTCGATCTCTTGAGCAGCCTGCTCATCTGCGACGAGCACGCGGGATCTGGTGGTCAAGATTGCAAACTGTCTGTCTCGACAATCAATTGTGGGACAGCCATTCAAACGAAGTGCTGGGGATGAAACTCGTCACTGACAAGACATACAGAGTGGGATCGGCGCGTTATCTGCCAGAAGAGGGCAAAACTCTTCTGACATTGATAGGCGCATTGGAAGGAGTGGAAATCGATTTATGAAAGTCATCAAGGCTAAGCCATCCACACATCGTCCCCTGACGGAGGAGATGATCGACGCCGCCATCCTGCAAGGGGAGGCACGCCGAGCGAGTAGCTTGCAGGCTGTCTCCGTAACCTTTGAAGAATCATCTCTGGTCATCCGTTTTGAGGATGGCAGTGGTGTGTTGCTTCCGGTGAACCAGTATCCAGAGTTTGACGGGTTTGATGCAGGCGATTACGAGGGGCTGACAGTCGGCTTCGCAGGCACTGCGCTGTGCCATGAGGGCAAAGACCTTGACGTTTCCATTGCCGGGCTGATTTCAGCGAGCCCGTCACTCATGAGGATGGCCGCGTCGGTGGTTGCTTCACGTAACGGTCGTCAAAGCAGTGCTGCGAAGTCCGAAGCTGCTCGGGCGAATGGCAAAAAGGGCGGGCGTCCGCGTAAGGTCGATCCCGCTTAGTGAGCGCCCACAAAAAAGCCGTCAATCACGACGGCTTTTTCGTATCTGCTGTCCCGTAATCAACGCCGGGTCAGCAACACACCCGATTCCATATGATGCGTCCACGGGAACTGGTCGAACAACGCACACTGCGTAATGCGGTGGGTGTCGTGCAACTGGGCAATGTTCGCCGCCAGGGTTTCCGGGTTGCAGGAGATGTACAGGATGTTATCGAAACGTCGGGTCAGCTCGCAGGTGTCCGGATCCATGCCGGCGCGCGGCGGGTCGACAAAGACGCTGCCGAACTCGTAGCTCTTCAGGTCGATGCCTTGCAGGCGACGGAACGGGCGCACGTCGTTGAGCGCTTCGGTCAGTTCTTCGGCGGACAAACGCACCAGGGTGACGTTATCCACAGCGTTTTCGCTGAGGTTACTCAGTGCAGCGTTGACCGAGGTTTTGCTGATTTCGGTAGCCAGCACTTTGCGCACGCGAGTCGCGAGCGGCAGGGTGAAGTTGCCGTTACCGCAATACAGCTCCAGCAAGTCGTCAGTGCGGTCACCGAGTGCTTCGTACGCCCAGTTGAGCATCTTCTGGTTCACCGTGCCGTTCGGCTGGGTGAATGCGCCTTCCGGTTGGCGATAGCTGAAGGTGCGACCGCCGACTTCGAGTTTTTCGACCACGTAATCGAGGCCAAGTACTTCGCGTTTGCCCTTCGAGCGTCCAATGATGCTCACACCGAGATCCGCCGACAACCTGGTTGCTGCCGCGTGCCAGTGTTCGTCCAGCGGGCGGTGATAGCACAGGGTGATCATCGCATCGCCGGCCAGCGTGGTCAGGAACTCCACCTGAAACAGCTTGTGGCTCAGCGCCGAACTGGCTTGCCACGCCGCTTTCAATTGCGGCATCAACTGGTTGATGCGCAGGCTGGCAATCGGGAACGCTTCGATGAGGATCGGCGTGCGTTTGTCGTCCTGAGAAAACATCGCGTAATGCCGCTCGCCACCTTCGCGCCATAGGCGGAATTCGGCGCGCAGACGGAAGTTCTGCAGCGGCGAGTCGAACACGGTCGGCTCGGGGGCATCGAACGGCGCCAGCAGATCACGCAAACGCGTGACCTTGGCTTCAAGTTGCTCGGCGTAAGCCTGGGAATCGAATGTCATGCGTTGAACCAACCCAACTTGATCACAAACAGAATCGACAGAATCACCAGCGCCGGGTTCAGCTCACGAGCGCGGCCGGACAGCAACTTGATCACGGTCCAGGCGATGAAACCGAACGCGATGCCGTTGGCGATCGAATAAGTGAACGGCATGGCTAGCGCGGTCACCACGACCGGCGCGGCGACGGTGATGTCGTCCCAGTCTATTTCCGCCAGGCCGGAAGTCATCAACACGGCGACGAACAGCAGTGCCGGCGCGGTGGCGAACGCCGGAACGCTGGCCGCCAGTGGCGAGAAGAACAGTGCCAGCAGGAACAGAATCGCCACGACGATGGCCGTCAGACCGGTACGCCCGCCCGCACTCACGCCAGCCGCGGATTCGATGTAGCTGGTGGTGGTCGACGTGCCGAGCAACGAACCGGCCATGGCCGCGGTGCTGTCGGCGATCAGGGCGCGACCCATTTTCGGCATGTGGCCGTCTTTGCCCATCAGACCGGCGCGCTTGGCGACGCCGATCAGGGTGCCGGAGTTGTCGAACAGATCAACGAACAGGAACGCGAAGATCACGCTGACCAGACCGATGTCCAGCGCACCTTTGATGTCCAGTTGCATGAAGGTCGGCGCCAGCGAAGGTGGCATCGAGGTCACGCCGTTGAACGGGGTGACGCCCATGGCGATGGAAATGATGGTCACTGCCAGAATGCCGATCAGTACTGCACCGCGCACTTTCAATGCTTCGAGGGCGACGATCAGGGCGAAACCGAGGGTGGCGAGAATCGGTGCAGGTTGTTTCAGGTCACCAAGGCCGACCATGGTCGCCGGGTTGCTGACGACGATACCTGCGTTGTGCAGGGCGATCAGTGCCAGGAACAGGCCGATACCGGCAGCAATCGCCGAGCGCAGCGGCAGCGGGATGCTGTTGATGATCCATTCACGGATGCGGAAGATCGACAGCAGGAAGAAGCACACCGCCGAGATGAACACCGCGCCCAGCGCCACTTGCCAGGTGTGGCCCATGTGCAGGACAACGGTGTAGGTGAAGAAGGCGTTCAGACCCATGCCCGGCGCAAGGGCGATCGGGTAGTTGGCGATCAGGCCCATGATCGTCGAACCGATCGCGGCGGCCAGACAGGTAGCGACGAACACTGCGCCCTTGTCCATGCCGGTCTCACCGAGAATGCTCGGGTTGACGAACAGAATGTAGGCCATGGCCAAGAAAGTCGTGATGCCCGCCAGAATCTCGGTGCGCACGTTGGTGTTGTGTGCCTTGAGTTGAAACAGCCTTTCCAGCATGTCTGCTCCCCGTGGCGCGCGTGGCGCCGTGAATGTATCGACCTCAACAGCAAAGCACAGACCATCGCAAGCGCCTGGAAAATTGTGGTGGGCCGGAAAAAGCCGCGCATCATACCAGCAGCGTGAGGAATATGGCGGTTGTTGGTGTCGATCGTCGGCGAAGTTTTGCCTAGAAGCCAACTGCGCCATACTGCGCGCTGATTTTTTCGGGACGGGAAGCGCATGAGCAGGTGCTGGATAAAGGTTTTGGGTTTGATTGCCGCACTGATGGCCGTGGGTCCGATAGTGCTGGCGGCCTCGGCGGAGCCGTTGACCCAAGTGAAAGTGATCAAGGTGCAATCGCCGGCCTGTGGCCTGGAGGACATTGCCGATGGCCAGACGCAGACCCAATGCAATCATAGTGGGCCGAGCATCAAGGTCTATGTACTGGAAGTCGGATACGGCCAGAGCCAGCCGCATGCGACCCTGGATGGTTTCGAGGTGAACGGCACCCGAGCGCCGGTCTGTGCCTTTGAAAACGGCAACCTGACCGAGTGCACTCCCGGCAACAAAACCGTCGGTTCTCTTTATACCTTCGATCTGGCGGGCAAGCAGGAAGGCACCTTCACCTTCAGCAACACCTCGATCAACGCGCCACGCAATACGATGTCGACCCAGCTTTACATCAAGTAACGGCTGTCTGCGAACAGGGCCGGACAAATCTGTCTACGCTTGGAAGATCACCCAGCGGATAACGCCCATGACCTTTAGAGCCCTGATTACCCTCGCCGAGGGCATCGATGATCTGCAAAGCGTGACCCTGATCGACGTGCTGCGCAGGGCCGGCATCGAGGTGGTGGCCGCCAGTATTGAAGGGCGACGCATGCTCACCTGCGCCCGTGGCACACGCCTGACCGCCGATGGCATGCTGGTCGACGTGCTGGCGCAAACCTTCGACCTGATCGTACTGCCCGGCGGCGCCGTCGGTTCGCAACACCTGGCTGCGCATCAACCGCTGCAACAACTGGTCAAGGATCAGGCCAGTGCCGGCCGCCTGTTCGCCGCCATCGCCGAATCCCCGGCCATCGCCCTGCAATCCTTCGGCGTGCTGCGCCAGCGGCGCATGACCTGTTTGCCCAGCGCCAGCCATCAACTCTCGGGCTGTACGTTTGTTGATCAACCGGTGGTGGTCGACGGCAACTGCGTCACCGCACAAGGCTCAGGCGCTGCGCTGGAGTTTGCCTTGACGCTGGTCGAGCAACTCGGCGGCAAGGCCTTGCGGGCGAAAGTGGCGGGGGAGTTGTAGTGGCTGGAGGTGTCAGGCGTGGACAGCGATCAGTTCGATAACCGGTTGCTCCCGATGCTCCGCTTGCCACAGATCGTAGTCGGTTTGTACGCCTAGCCACACACGCGCCTTGCCAATGCCAGCACGCTCAAGACGCACAGCCAGATCCGGGCTGATTGGCGCATGTCCGTGTAGTACACGGGAAAGATGTGGGCGCGCGAAGCCCAAGTGTCGGGCCAATTCGGTCACGCTGATGCCAAGCTCGGGCAAAACATCCATCAGCAGTGTTTCGCCGGGGTGTGGCGGGTTGTGCATGGGCATGAGCCTGCCTCCTGTCAGTGAAGGATTTGATCATGGGCTGGAGTGTAAGGCGATACATTACACTCGGTGCGGTAACTATGTACCGCACCTTTTCAGTTATTTTGTGTTTTGGAGGTTGTCAGACCTTCACCTCTTCCACCGGCAAATGCATCCGATCCCGGTTAGCCAGCGTCGGAAACAACTTGATCCACGTCCCGGTCACCACCAGCGTGCCGATCCCGCCCATGACCACCGCTGGGACAGTACCAAACCAGTGAGCGGTGACACCGGACTCGAATTCGCCCAACTGATTGGAAGCACCGATGAACAACCCGTTCACCGCGCTGACCCGGCCGCGCATTTCGTCCGGGGTTTCCAGTTGTACGAAGGAGGCGCGGATGACCATGCTGATCATGTCCGCTGCGCCGAGCACCACCAGCACCGCCAGCGAGAACCAGAAAGAGGTCGACAGGCCGAAGGCGATGGTGGCAACGCCGAATACCCCGACCGCGGTGAACATCACTCGGCCAACGTTGCGTTCTACGGCAAATCGGGCGAGGAACAGCGACATCCCCAGTGCGCCGACCGCCGGTGCCGAACGTAGCAGGCCGAGGCCCCATGGCCCGGTCAGCAGGATGTCCTTGGCGAATACCGGCAGCAACGCCGTGGCGCCGCCGAGGAGTACCGCAAACAAATCCAGCGAAATAGCACCGAGAATGTCCGGGCGGCTGCGAATGAAGCGAATCCCGGCCAATAACGAATCCAGCGTGGCTTTGCCTTTGTTCAATGGCGTTTGCCGCGCGGGCAGGTTGAGCATCAAGGTGCAGGCAATGACATACAGCAACACGGTCGGGCCATACACCCAGACGCTGCCGAACGCGTAGAGCAAGCCGCCCAGCGCCGGGGCGACGATGGTTGCCGACTGTTGCGCCGATTGTGCCGCTGCTACCGCCCGTGGGAACAGTGCGCTGGGCACAATACTCGGCAGCAGTGCCTGGGTGGTCGGCATCTCGAACGAACGCGCCGCGCCGAGCAGGAAGGCGAGGATGAAGATCATCTCGCGGGTGACGTGATCGGTGGCGCTGCCGATGGCCAGCGCCAGGGCGATCAATGCCTGCAACGACTGACAGATCGCCGCGACTTTGCGCCGGTCGTAACGATCAGCGACATGCCCGGTGTGCAGCATGAACAGCACACGCGGGGCGAATTCGACGAGCCCGACCAGACCCAGATCGAGGACGTTGCCGGTCAATTGGTAGAGGTTCCAGCCAATTGCCACAGTGAGCATCTGAAAGCCGCTGGCGGTGAAGATCCGCGCGAACCAGAAAGCGAGAAACGGACGATGGTGACGTAACAGCAGGGGCTCTTGGCTGGGCATCTGAAGGCAGGTCTGGCTCGAGGGGAACCGCGAGGTTATCACCAGTCTGTAACAGGAAGTTGCTATGACAAAAAATTTAGTTAGCCAGACATCGATTTCCTCCAGCTCGCCGCAAGAAATCCATTGCAGAGCATTGCCGCGCCGATGAGGCAACTTGTCACGCGGCAAACGACCACGCAGTTGTTCGTCGGAAATGGGACTACTCTTTCAACGTTGCTTGATCCAGATCAAGACCCTCCCGGGCCATGCTCTGGTGGCCCGTTGGCCAGACTCCCTGCGTTGCGATGGTTGTTAAAAAAGAACGAATCAGAATTCGCCGCACTCCATATCCGTGGGGGCAGTAGGCGCAGGGGCCACAAGCCCCGAAGCCGGTATTACCTGACAGAGGAAGACTTATGTTCGGTTTAGAGGCACTCGATCTCGCCCGAATTCAGTTCGCGTTCACCATTTCGTTCCACATCCTGTTCCCGGCCATCACCATCGGCCTGGCGAGTTACCTCGCGGTGCTCGAAGGCTTGTGGCTGAAAACCCATAACGACACCTACCGTGACCTTTACCATTTCTGGTCGAAGATCTTTGCCGTCAACTTCGGCATGGGCGTGGTCTCGGGGCTCGTCATGGCCTACCAGTTCGGCACCAACTGGAGCCGCTTCTCGGACTTCGCCGGTGCCGTCACCGGGCCGTTGCTGACCTATGAAGTGCTCACGGCATTCT
Source organism: Pseudomonas sp. H1_D05 (assembly GCF_054682705.1). NCBI lineage: Bacteria > Pseudomonadati > Pseudomonadota > Gammaproteobacteria > Pseudomonadales > Pseudomonadaceae > Pseudomonas > Pseudomonas sp. H1_D05. The sequence continues at coordinate 963,865 of NZ_CP162825.1, read as the reverse complement.
TCCTTGAGGCCGGTTTCCTCGGGGTGATGCTGTTTGGCTGGAATAAGGTCGGACGTGGGCTGCACTTCTTTTCCACCGTCATGGTGGCCATCGGCACGCTGATTTCGACGTTCTGGATTCTCGCGTCCAATAGCTGGATGCAGACTCCGCAGGGCTTCGAGATCGTCAACGGTCAGGTAATCCCCACCGACTGGCTGGCAATCATTTTCAACCCTTCGTTCCCTTATCGTCTGATGCACATGGCAACGGCTGCGTTTGTCGCCACGGCGTTCTTCGTCGGCTCTTCGGCGGCCTGGCACTTGCTGCGCGGCAAGGACAATCCGGCGATCCGCACGATGCTGTCGATGGCGATGTGGATGGCGCTGATCGTCGCGCCGATCCAGGCCATCATCGGCGACTTCCATGGCCTGAATACGCTCGAGCATCAGCCGGCGAAAATCGCCGCGATCGAAGGTCACTGGGAAAACAAAGGCGACGAAGCGACGCCGCTGATCCTGTTCGGCTGGCCGGACATGAAAGAAGAGAAAACCAAATTCGCCGTGGAGATCCCGTACCTCGGCAGTCTGATCCTCACTCACTCGCTGGACAAACAGGTCCCGGCGCTCAAGGAATTCCCGCCGGAAGACCGGCCGAATTCGACCATCGTGTTCTGGTCGTTCCGGATCATGGTCGGCCTCGGTTTCCTGATGATCTTCACCGGTCTGTGGAGCCTGTGGCTGCGTAAGCGCGACACGCTCTACACCTCACGGCCGTTCCTCTATCTGGCCTTGTGGATGGGGCCTTCCGGCCTGATCGCGATTCTCGCTGGCTGGTTCACCACCGAGATCGGCCGTCAGCCGTGGGTGGTCTACGGGCTGATGCGCACGGCGGATGCGTCTTCAAACCACAGCTTCATGCAGATGAGCATCACCCTGATCATGTTTGTGGTGGTGTATTTCGCCCTGTTCGGTGCAGGTCTCGGTTACATGATGCGCCTGGTGCGCAAAGGGCCGAAGATCAGCGAAGGCGCCGAGACGCCGGACGGTGGTCCGGGCAAGCAGCGTACGCCGGCGCGTCCGTTGTCCGCCGCCGACGATTCGGCCGATGCCGATCACGACACCCCCAGCCTGACCAAGGAGATTTGAGCCATGGGTATTGATCTTCCGCTGATCTGGGCCGTGATCATCATCTTCGGCATCATGATGTACGTGGTCATGGACGGCTTCGATCTGGGCATCGGGATTCTCTTCCCGTTCATCCCGGGCAAAGTCGACCGTGACGTAATGATGAATACGGTCGCGCCGGTCTGGGACGGCAACGAAACCTGGCTGGTACTGGGCGGCGCGGCGTTGTTCGGCGCCTTCCCGCTGGCTTATTCGGTGGTGTTGTCGGCGCTGTACTTGCCGCTGATCTTCATGCTGATCGGATTGATCTTCCGCGGCGTGGCGTTCGAGTTCCGCTTCAAGGCCAAGGACGACAAGCGCCACTTGTGGGACAAAGCCTTTATCGGCGGCTCGGTGGCGGCGACGTTCTTCCAGGGCGTGGCGCTGGGCGCGTTCATCGACGGCTTGCCGGTGGTCAATCGGCAGTTCGCCGGCGGCTCACTGGATTGGCTGACACCGTTCACCCTGTTCTGCGGCGCCGCACTCGTGGTGGCGTATGCCTTGCTCGGCTGCACCTGGCTGATCATGAAAACCGAAGGCAAGTTGCAAGAGCAAATGCACAATCTGGCGCGGCCACTGGCATTCGTGCTGTTGGCGGTGATCGGTGTCGTCAGCCTGTGGACACCGCTGGCACACCCGGAAATCGCTTCGCGCTGGTTCAGCATGCCGAACCTGTTCTGGTTCATGCCGGTGCCGATTCTGGTGTTGGTGACAATGTACGGCCTGATCCGCGCTGTGGCGCGCAATGCCAACTACATGCCGTTCCTGCTGACCCTGGTGCTGATCTTCCTCGGCTACAGCGGTCTGGGCATCAGCCTGTGGCCGAATATCGTGCCGCCGTCGATCTCGATCTGGGACGCCGCCGCACCGCCGCAAAGTCAGGGCTTCATGCTGGTGGGTACGCTGTTCATCATTCCGTTCATCCTGGGTTACACCTTCTGGAGCTACTACGTGTTCCGCGGCAAGGTCACCCATGAGGACGGTTATCACTAAGCGAAACCCTTTGGCAGCGAGCTTGCTCGCGATGGCGTCGGCAACGGCGCCATCGATCTTACTGAGGATCGAAACAATGACCGGCAAACATTCCCTGCACGACATTGAAGAAGCCGAAAAAAAACCGCTGTGGCAGCGGCTCGGCTGGTTGGCCTTGATCTGGGTCGGTAGCGTCGGTGCGCTGTTTATCGCTGCCAGCCTGATGCGCCTGTTCATGAATGCGGCAGGCCTGACCACACACTGAATCATCCCGTCCCGGCGCCTTCGGGTACGGTTTTGCAACCCTCCTCACGGAGGGTTTTTTTTGCCTTGAGGTTTACTTGCGCGCTTTGATAATGACGAACTTTGGCGTGGCCGCCACTTGCTCGACGCCGCGGAACAGCCGCGCCAGTTTGCTGTGGTAACCCAGATGACGGTTGCCGACGATGTACAGCGCGCCACCCACTACCAGCGCTTCGCGCGCCTGCTGGAACATGCGCCAGGCGAGGAAATCGCCCACCACCTGCTGCTGATGAAACGGCGGATTGCACAGCACCACGTCCAGCGACTGCGCTTCCTGTCCGGCCAGACCGTCGCCGGCCCGCACGATCACTTCGCGATCGCCCAGTGCTGCGCGCCAGTTTTCGCCAGCCGATTGCACCGCCATGTACGACTCGTCAACCAGCGTGTAGTGCGCATCAGGGTTCTGCAGAGCACTCGCGATTGCCAGTACACCGTTGCCACAGCCCAGATCGGCGACTCGGGCGCTCCCCAGATTTTTCGGCAGATGCGGCAGGAAGGCTCGCGTGCCGATATCCAGGCCTTCGCGACAGAACACGTTGGCGTGGTTGAGCAACTCGATCGGTGGCTCGTCGAGGCGATAGCGTGACGGGTAGGGCGAGACGGCCGGGGCTTTTGCTTCAGGCGTGGCGATCAACAAGCGAGCCTTTTTCACCGCCAGCGAGGCTTGCACCGGACCAATATAGCGTTCAAGCAGATCACCGGCGGCGCGTGGCAGGTGTTTGACCATGGCCGCTGCGACGACTTCAGCGCCGGGCGCGAGTTGCCCCTGTAAACGGATCAGTTGTTCTTCCAGCAGTGCAAGGGTTTTCGGCACGCGGATCAGCACCCGATCAAACGGTCCGACCAATGGCTCGCTGGCGGGGATCCCGCGAACAGCGTCGAATGCCTGACCATTGCGCAGCAGGTTTTTTTCCAACCCCTGGAAACCGAGGAATGAGTCACCGCTGCTACTGACCCTGACCTTGCTTGACAAACTGGCAGCCAAGGCACCGAAGCTGTCGTTGAGCACCAATACGTGCGTGTCCGCCGCCGGTTGCTGCGCCGCCAGATGGTTGAGCAGGTATTCGTCAGCGGCATCGAAGGCTTGCAGCGGTTCGTTCTGCTGTTCGGGCTGGCGGATCAGGTCGAGTTGGGCAAAGGGCGTATCAAGCAAAGGCATGGGGCGGGAACTCAGGGTAATCAACGGGGTGTTCCACAGCCCTGACATTGTGCTGCGGCACCGACCGAGTGTACTGCAACGCCGAACGTTCACGTCATCACTCAGGAGGGTCGCGAATGGTACGTTTTTTTCTTGGTTATTACCTGCACGTTTTATAGGGGACGCAAGACTGCTTGATTAGATGATGCCGGCTCTGGCGGCCGCGATGACAGCGGAAATCTTGTTGCAGACGTTGAGTTTCTCGATGACGTTCTGCACGTGGTAGTTCACGGTGCGTTCGCTCAGGCTGAGGATTTTCGAAATCTCATAAGCGGTCTTGCCGCCGGCTGACAATTGCAGAACCTCCAGTTCGCGGGGCGACAGGTGCGGTTGGCGGGGCTTGAGAGATTGGGGCGGCAGCGTCCTGGCGAACAGTTCACTCAGGTGACTGGTGGCGTAGAACATATAACCAAAATGTTCATACAACTCCAGAGGACTGATGGGGCAATGCTTGCGCGCCAGGCTGATAATGCTGCACAAACCGCTTTGTTCATGGTGGAACGACTGTGACCAGCCATATTGCAGTCCATATTGCTGCAAACCCTGCCAAAGCTGAGGCTTTTCTGCGAATACCGATTCGCTCCAGACGATGGGCATCATTGAGTGATTGCAGTGTGCTATCAGTGGGTCGATTTTACTGTAATGTTTCTGATCATATTGTGCGTTCCATTCTTTGGGGTAGTTGTTGATTTGCAAGGGATCAAGACGTAGTTCCCGATTGGGTGAAGTAACCGAAATGGCACAAAAATTAAAGCCCAGGTTTTCGGCGAATCTCAACAGAATCGTATAAGCAGCGTCTATATCCCTGGCGAAAGTCAGTTGCTTTAACTGCGACTCCTTCCACGTTTCCATTACAGAATCTCCATTGGTATTGCGGGGGGGCGCAAAATGGATCCAAAAGATCCGGCACGCAACAGAGTGTAGGACGTTTCATACAAGGGGCATTAAATTTTTTCGATATTGATGGTGAGAATGTTTTTATAAAAGGTTCTTAGCGAATGACGGCGTTTAGTATTCAGGTCGTCATCCTAACTTTCAGTTTTACATTTAAGGTTTCTTGATGAATTGAGTTGCTATTCATGTAGGTGAATAGCTGAATGCCATTACTCATCGTCGGTGTTTAAGGCGACCAATATGCGCGACACTGGCAGCAATCGTTCAATGGAGTGCCTCATGACCGCCAGTGCCGAGAAATACACCACGCAGACATTGCTTGATGTTCAACCCTTGACCCCAAGCCTGTTTACCTTGCGTACCAGTCGGGATGCAGGGTTCCGTTTCCGCGCCGGGCAGTTTGCCAGGCTCGGTGTGGCCAAAGCCGATGGCAGCATTGTGTGGCGTGCCTATTCGATGGTGTCGTCGCCTTTTGACGAGTTTCTCGAGTTCTTTTCCATTGTCGTGCCGGGCGGGGAGTTCACCAGTGAGCTGAGTCGGCTGCAGGTCGGCGACACCTTGCTGGTGGATCGCCAGGCTTTCGGCTACCTGACGCTGGACCGTTTCGTCGACGGTCGCGATCTGTGGCTGTTATCCACAGGCACCGGGGTAGCGCCGTTTCTGTCGATTTTGCAGGACTTCGAAGTCTGGGAAAAATTCGAGCGAATCATTCTGGTGTACAGCGTGCGCGAGGCGCGGGAGTTGGCCTATCAGGCGTTGATTGCCGGACTCACGCAGCGTGAATACCTTAGCGAACATGCGCACAAGTTGCAGTTCATCACGACGGTGACGCGTGAAGCGCATCCTGACGCATTGCACGGGCGCATCACTACCCTGATTGAAAATGGTGAACTGGAGCGCGCCGCGGGTGTGGAGCTGTCGATGGAGCATTCGCGCGTCATGCTGTGCGGCAATCCACAGATGATCGATGACACCCGCGCGCTGCTGAAAAAACGCCACATGAGCCTCAGCCTGACCCGCCGGCCCGGTCAGGTGGCTGTGGAAAATTACTGGTAAACAAACGGCGCCTCGAAGGCGCCGTTGTTTCTATCGTGCACAGCATTCAGGGCCGGGTGTTCTGGGCCTTGAGCAAGTCGCGGATCTCGCCCAGCAACTCTTCTTCCTTGGTCGGAACCGGTGGCAGGGTAGGGGCCACGGCTTCTTCGCGTTTGAGGCGGTTGATCGCTTTGACACCCATGAAAATGGCGAACGCGACGATCACGAAGTCCAGAATGGTCTGCAGGAATTTGCCGTAGGCCATTACCACTGCAGGCGCATTGCCCTCGGCGGCCTTGAGCGTGACGGCCAGATCACTGAAGTCCACCCCACCGATCAACAGGCCGATTGGCGGCATGATGACGTCACCGACAAATGACGAAACAATCTTGCCGAAGGCAGCACCGATGATGATACCAACGGCCATGTCGACCACATTGCCTTTGACCGCGAAGGCCTTGAACTCGCTAAGCACGCCCATAGTTATTTCCTTGTTACAGATGAGTTTGGTGTACGCAGTGTAAATCAGCAAAACGCGTCCTGCGCGAAACACCTTCTTACAATGCCCGTTTTTATCGACACATCAATTGGCGATTAGTTTGCAAAGTGCCATCAATCGCGCGCGAAATATACTGTAACTCGCTGATCGGAAAGCCAATTTTCTCAATCATGGTGTTACGTTCTTTCTATTTATGTTTAACGCCGCAGGCCTCTAGCCTTGGGTTGGCGCATCTGGATGCGCCCCAAAACAACCAGAGGATCCTGATATGAATTCCGCACTTGGACTGGGGGCTTTTCCCCGTCGCCGCACCCTCGGTGTACTCACCGCCAGCCTGTTGACCTTTTCGGTTAACGCCGCGCCCCTGACCCGCGATAACGGTGCCGCCGTCGGCGACAATCAGAACTCGCAGACCGCCGGTGCCAGCGGCCCGGTGCTGCTGCAGGATGTGCAGTTGATTCAGAAGCTGCAGCGCTTCGATCGCGAGCGCATTCCCGAGCGCGTGGTTCACGCCCGAGGCACTGGCGCCCATGGCACGTTCACGGTCACCAACGATCTCAGCGACCTGAGCAAGGCCAAAGTGTTTGCTGCTGGCCAGAGCACACCGGTGTTCGTACGCTTCTCTGCGGTGGTGCACGGTAATCACTCGCCGGAAACCCTGCGTGATCCACGAGGTTTCGCCACCAAGTTCTACACGGCCGACGGCAACTGGGACCTGGTCGGCAACAATTTCCCGACCTTTTTCATCCGTGACGCGATCAAGTTTCCGGACATGGTGCATGCCTTCAAACCGGACCCTCGGACTAACCTAGATGACGATTCTCGCCGATTCGACTTCTTCTCCCATGTACCGGAAGCCACCCGTACCCTGACCGAGTTGTATTCGAACTCGGGAACGCCGGCCAGTTATCGAGAAATGGACGGTAATGGTGTTCATGCTTACAAGTTGATTAACGCCAAGGGTGAAGTCCACTACGTCAAGTTTCACTGGAAGAGCTTGCAGGGACTTAATAACCTCACGCCAAAACAAGTCGCGAACGTCCAGGGTCAAGACTACAGTCATATGACCAATGACCTGGTGAGCAACATTAATAAAGGTAACTTCCCGAAATGGGACTTGTACATTCAAGTGCTGAAACCACAAGATTTGTCCAAGTTTGAATTTGATCCATTAGACGCTACCAAGATCTGGCCAGGTATTCCTGAGCGAAAAGTTGGACAAATGGTGTTGAACCGTAATCCGGCGAATGTCTTCCAGGAAACCGAACAAGTGGCCATGGCGCCAGCCAATGTAGTTCCAGGTATCGAACCTTCCGAAGACCGTTTGTTACAAGGTCGAGTGTTCTCCTATGCCGATACGCAAATGTATCGCGTGGGTGCCAATGCCCTGCAATTGCCGATCAATGCGCCGAAAGTTGCCGTGAACAATGGCAATCAGGATGGCGCAATGAACTTCGGTGCCAGCAACAGCGGTGTGAACTACCAGCCAAGCCGACTGCAACCCCGTGACGAGACGCCAAGCGCGCGTTACAGCCAATCGGCGCTATCGGGCAGCACCCAGCAGGCGAAAATCCAGCGTGAGCAGAACTTCAAGCAGGCCGGCGATCTGTATCGCTCGTTCAGCAAGCAAGAACGCCGGGACTTGATCGACAGCTTCGGCGGCTCGCTGGCAACCACCGATGACGAGAGCAAGCACATCATCCTGTCCTTCCTTTATAAGGCCGATCCGGAATATGGCACTGGCGTCACTGAAGTGGCCAAAGGCGACCTGAGCCGGGTCAAGGCGCTGGCAGCGAAACTGGTCGACTGATACCGATGCAGCGCACGCGGGGCCTGAGTCAGGCCCCGTTCCGTTAAAGGAGAATGCTGATGCGAAGCTGTCTTTTACTCTTGGCCGGTTGCCTGTCGTTCGCGGCATGGGCGGCACCGGTCGAGCAGAGTCCCGAGGCAATCCAGGCGCAACTGCGCGACTATTACTTCGATGCGGCCCGACGCGGTGATGTGCCGATGCTCGACACGTTCATCGAGTCCGGGTATTCCCTCGACACCCGCGACAGCAAGGGTTACACCGCGCTGATTCTGGCGGCCTATCACGGTCAGGCTCCGGCCGTGGAGCGCTTACTTGCAGCCGGTGCCGATGCCTGTGCCCAGGATCAACGTGGCAACACCGCGCTGATGGGGGCGATTTTCAAAGGTGAAGTACAGATCGCCCGACGCTTGATGGCCACCGATTGCAGCCCCGATCAGCGCAATGGCGCCGGGCAGACGGCAGCCATGTACGCCGGATTGTTCAAGCGTCTGGAATTGCTCGATGCGCTGAAGGCCAAGGGCGCGGACCTGAATGCCGAAGATCCGTTGGGTAATAGCGCCGCGCGTCTGGCCAGTGGCGAAATCCGTAGTGCGGCGCCGCGCTGATCGGCGGTACGTGCGTTATCATCGCGGTTTTTGTCGGGGGTTCTGATGGCCAAGGCCAAGCGCATGTACGGTTGCACCGAGTGCGGCGCAACCTTTCCCAAGTGGGCGGGCCAGTGCGGCGAGTGCGGCGCCTGGAACACCCTGACCGAGACCATGATCGAAAGCGGCGGCGCCACGGCACCGACCGGCCGCACCGGCTGGGCCGGGCAGCAGGCGCAGATCAAGACCCTGGCCGAAGTCAGCATCGAAGAAATTCCGCGCTTTTCCACAGCGTCGGGTGAGCTGGACCGGGTCCTCGGTGGCGGTCTGGTCGACGGCTCTGTGGTGCTGATCGGCGGTGATCCGGGTATCGGCAAATCGACCATTCTGTTGCAGACCTTGTGCAACCTGGCCAAAAGCATGCCGGCTCTCTACGTCACCGGCGAAGAATCCCAACAGCAAGTGGCCATGCGTGCCCGGCGCCTCGGCTTACCGCAGGATCAACTGCGGGTAATGACCGAAACCTGCATCGAAACCATCATCGCCACCGCCCGTCAGGAAAAGCCCAAGGTGATGGTGATCGACTCGATCCAGACGATCTTCACCGAACAGCTGCAATCGGCCCCCGGCGGTGTTTCCCAGGTACGTGAGAGCGCGGCGCTGCTGGTGCGTTATGCAAAACAGAGCGGCACGGCGATTTTTCTCGTCGGCCACGTGACCAAGGAGGGCGCGCTGGCCGGTCCTCGCGTCTTGGAGCACATGGTAGACACTGTGCTGTATTTCGAAGGCGAGTCCGATGGGCGTTTGCGTTTGCTGCGTGCGGTGAAAAACCGTTTCGGTGCGGTCAACGAACTCGGTGTGTTCGGCATGACCGACAAGGGGTTGAAAGAAGTCTCCAACCCTTCGGCGATTTTTCTCACTCGTGCGCAGGAAGAAGTCCCCGGCAGCGTGGTCATGGCCACGTGGGAAGGCACGCGGCCGATGCTGGTGGAAGTGCAGGCGCTGGTTGATGACAGCCATCTGGCCAATCCGCGTCGGGTGACGCTGGGGCTGGATCAAAACCGTTTGGCGATGTTGCTCGCAGTTTTGCATCGCCATGGCGGCATTCCGACCCATGATCAGGACGTGTTCCTTAACGTGGTCGGTGGGGTAAAGGTGTTGGAGACAGCATCGGATCTGGCGTTGATGGCGGCGGTCATGTCGAGCTTGCGCAACCGGCCGTTGCCGCATGATCTGCTGGTGTTCGGTGAGGTCGGGTTGTCGGGTGAAGTGCGCCCGGTGCCGAGTGGGCAGGAGCGTCTGAAGGAGGCGGCCAAGCATGGCTTCAAGCGGGCGATCGTGCCGAAGGGCAATGCGCCGAAGGAATCGCCTCCGGGTTTGCAGATCATCGCCGTGACCCGCCTCGAACAGGCCCTCGACGCATTGTTTGAGTGAACTCCGAACCTGTGGGAGCGAGCCTGCTCGCGAAGGGGTCGTGTCAGTCGGCAGCATTGCTCAATGACACACCGTCTTCGCGAGCACGCTCGCTCCCACAGGGGATTTGCAGTGATGGCTAGATTTCGATCAAGGCACCCAGTTCGCGTTCCAGCTCCTGCGGGTCACCCAGGTTGAACTCAATCAAGCGCCGCAGGCGTTCGATGGACTCCAGGCTGATGTGCTTGCAGACGAAGCCGAGCTGGCCATGGTCGTCGTGGGTCAGTTGCACCTCCATCTTGATGCCGACCTCATCGTTGAGATGAATATCGACCAGAAAATGCCGCTCCCGATCACCTAGCCACGGCTCGGGTTTATCGATCAACAGACCCTTGAGCGACAGATCAATCAGTTTGACCGGCCAGATGTACTCGCCCTGACTCAATTCAGTCTTGGCATCGAACGCGATACGTTTGAAGCGGCGACGCTCAGCTGGGTGCTCGCTCATGGCGCAATCCTCATGAAGGTTCGCTGACTATAGACCGCGAATGCGGGCGCCAGCCAATCGCTAAAGCGTCTAGACCAACGTCGGGGTATGGCCTTTGGCGCCGTAAGCGCTAAACTCGGGGTGGCTGTCTTTCTTGTCCACCCTGGCTGGAATAATAAAATGAAAAATAATAATAGCCTGCTACGCCACTTACCCTGGCTAGTGCTGGCAATCGTAGGAGCGTGCGCCCTTGGCGTAGTGGCATTGCGCCGCGGCGAGGCAATCAACGCCTTGTGGATCGTGGTCGCCGCTGTGGCCATTTATCTGGTTGCGTACCGTTACTACAGTCTGTTCATCGCCAACAATGTGATGCAACTGGACCCGCGTCGGGCAACCCCCGCCGTGCTCAACAACGACGGTCTGGACTATGTGCCGACCAACAAACACATTCTTTTCGGTCACCACTTCGCCGCGATCGCGGGCGCCGGACCTTTGGTCGGCCCGGTGCTGGCCGCGCAGATGGGCTACTTGCCCGGCACGCTCTGGCTGATTGCCGGCGTGGTGCTGGCGGGCGCGGTGCAGGACTTCATGGTGTTGTTCATGTCGACCCGGCGCAACGGCCGTTCCCTGGGCGACATGGTGCGTGAAGAAATGGGCCGCGTGCCCGGCACCATCGCCCTGTTCGGCTGCTTCCTGATCATGATCATCATCCTCGCGGTGCTGGCGCTGATCGTGGTTAAAGCGTTGGCCGAGAGCCCGTGGGGCATCTTCACCGTAATGGCGACCATTCCGATCGCGATGTTCATGGGCATTTACATGCGCTACATCCGCCCGGGCCGCATCGGCGAAATCTCCGTGGTCGGCGTGTTGCTGCTGCTCGGGTCGATCTGGCTCGGTGGTCAGATCGCCGCTGATCCGGTGTGGGCCAAGGCCTTCACCTTCACCGGCGTGCAGATTACCTGGATGCTGGTCGGTTACGGTTTCGTCGCTGCATCGCTGCCGGTTTGGCTGATTCTGGCACCGCGCGACTATCTGTCGACGTTCCTGAAAATCGGCACCATCGTCGCTCTGGCGATCGGTATTCTGATCACCATGCCCGAGCTGAAAATGCCGGCGCTGACCCAGTTCGTCGACGGCACTGGCCCGGTGTGGAAGGGCGGTCTGTTCCCGTTCCTGTTCATCACCATCGCCTGCGGCGCGGTATCCGGTTTCCACGCACTGATCTCTTCGGGCACCACGCCGAAGCTGCTGGATAACGAAACCAACGCTCGCTACATCGGCTACGGCGGCATGTTGATGGAATCGTTCGTGGCGATCATGGCCATGGTTGCCGCGTCGGTGATCGAGCCTGGCGTGTACTTCGCCATGAACAGCCCGGCTGCTGTGGTCGGCAGTGATGTCGCATCGGTTGCGCAAGTGGTTTCCAGCTGGGGCTTCGCGATCACGCCGGAAGCGCTGCAAGCCGTGGCGCATGACATTGGTGAAACCACCATTCTGGCCCGTGCCGGCGGTGCGCCGACCCTGGCGGTCGGTATCGCGCAGATCCTGCACAGTGTCCTGCCGGGTGAAAACACCATGGCGTTCTGGTACCACTTCGCGATTCTGTTCGAAGCGCTGTTCATCCTGACGGCTGTGGACGCCGGCACCCGTGCCGGGCGTTTCATGCTGCAGGATCTGCTCGGTTCTTTCGTGCCGGCGCTGAGACGCACCGAGTCGTGGACTGCCAACCTGATCGCCACCGCCGGTTGTGTGGCGATGTGGGGCTGGTTGCTGTACCAAGGCGTGATCGATCCGTTGGGCGGCATCAATACCTTGTGGCCATTGTTCGGTATCTCCAACCAGATGCTGGCCGGTATCGCGCTGATGCTCGGCACCGTGGTGCTGATCAAGATGAAGCGTCAGCGCTACATCTGGGTCACCCTGCTGCCAGCCACCTGGCTGTTGATCTGCACCACGACCGCTGGCTTCATCAAACTGTTCGATGCCAACCCGGCGATCGGTTTCCTGTCGCTGGCCAAGAAATACAGCGATGCGCTGGCCAATGGTCAGGTGCTGGCACCGGCAAAAAGCGTCGAGCAGATGCAGCACGTGATCTTCAACGCTTATACCAACGCAACGCTTACCGCGCTGTTCCTGTTCGTGGTCTTCAGCATCCTGTTCTATGCGCTGAAGGTCGGCATCGCCGCCTGGGGCAAGAAAGAGCGTACGGATAAAGAATCGCCATTCCAGGCCCTGCCGGATGCGTAACCAGAGGATTGCACCATGTTCAATGACCTGAGTCGCCTCGGTAAATACCTCGGTCAGGCCGCGCGTCTGATGGTCGGCATGCCCGACTACGACACCTACGTCGAGCATATGCAAACCAAGCACCCGGACAAACCGGTGATGAGCTACGAGATGTTCTTTCGCGAACGTCAGGAGGCGCGTTACGGTGGCAAGGGTGGGCCGAAGTGCTGTTGAGCTGACAGCGCAAGGTTGAGGTAATCCCTGTGGGAGCGAGCCTGCTCGCGAATACGGAATGTCAGTTGATGAATAATTTGACTGGCACACCGCTTTCGCGAGCAAGCTCGCTCCCACATTTGTTTTTGTGTTGTTCATTCATTTGAAGGAGATCGAGTTTTGTCCTCTCCCATCCCGGTCACGGTACTCAGCGGTTTCCTCGGCGCCGGTAAGACCACCTTGCTGCGCCATATCCTCAAAGCCGAGCACGGCCTGAAAATCGCCGTGATCGAAAACGAATTCAGCGACGCTGGCATCGACACTCAGTTGCTCGGTGATGAGCCGGTGCAAGTCATGACCCTGGCCAACGGCTGCGTGTGCTGCACCATTCACACAGACCTGACCAAAGCGCTGTACCTGCTGCTTGAACGGCTGGACAGCGGTGAGATCGCGTTCGATCGTCTGGTCATCGAGTGCACCGGCCTGGCCGATCCGGCACCCGTGGCGCAGACCTTTTTCATCGATGAGGAATTGCGCGAGCGCTACCTGCTCGACGGCATCATCACCCTGGTCGATGCCGCCCACGCCGACGTACACCTGACCCAGACCATCGCCCAGGCGCAGATCGGTTTTGCCGACCGCTTGTTGGTGAGCAAGACCGATCTGGTCGACGAAGCCACGTTCAACGCGCTGAGCGAACGGCTGACACGGATCAACCGCCGGGCGCCGATTCGTGTAGTCGAGCACGGCACCATTGATCTGGCAGAACTTCTTGATGTGCGCGGCTTCAACCTCAACGCCGATCTCGGCGGCGGATTGAGCCTGCGTCCGGTGAGCAAGGCGCCGTCAATTGATCGTATTTCGAGTCTGGTATTGCGCACCGATCAGCCGCTGGATATCGATCAGCTCAGCGAGTTCATGAATGAATTGCTCGAAGAGCACGGTAAGCAATTGTTGCGTTACAAAGGTGTGCTGAACATCGCGGGTGAGGATCGGCGCCTGGTGTTTCAGGGGGTGTTGAAGCTTTATGGTTTTGACTGGGATACCGAATGGGCCGAGGGTGAGGCGCGGGAAAGTGTGATTGTGTTTATTGCCGATGATTTGCCGGAAGAGAAGATTCGGGCGGGGTTTGCCAGAGTGGCTTCTGCCTGATGGGCTTTCGGTGCCCGTAATGACGCCATCGCGAGCAGGCTCACTCCTACAGGGGAACGCATTTCAAATGTAGGAGTGAGCCTGCTCGCGATAGCTATCTAACCGACAGCACAATGCTCAAGGTCTGAACCGAGCAGTGTCTGTTCAAGAAGATTCAAATGCCGATTCATCAGCATCCCGGCCTTGGAAGCATCGCCTCGCTCTACTGCTTCCACCAACGCCAAATGCTCCTTCCAAGCGCAACAGCTATGCGTCTGGCCCTCACTTCGCGCAATCGCCAGTGACGTCAGCGGCACCAGACTGCCAAGAAAATGCGCCAGTGGTGCATTCCCCGCCATTTGTGCTAATTGCAGATGAAACTCCCCGGACAAGCGAATCGCCGCACCCCGCCGATCCTGCTCGACCGCTTGACGTTCGCGCTCGATCAGCGTGCGAAGGTGCTTCAAATCGTCTGCCTGCGGACGCTGACAGGCCAGACGCACCAGCGTGCTCTCGGTCAGCCGCCGCGCATGCAGGGCCTGCCGCGTTTGTTCCCGATCAGGTGCCGCCACCCGCGGCCGGTGATTGGCGCGCAAGACAATGACGTGCTCATGGGACAGTTGGGTCAGCACCCGGCGCACGTCGGCGCGACTGGCGCCGAACATCTCTTTCAAACTGTCCTCGGTAAAACGGCTGGCCGAATCGATGCGCTGTTCCAGAATCGCATCGAACAGCCGCGGATACAGATCCTCCACCGATGCGCGCAGGCGGGAGAAGGGCAGGGGGGCAGCAGTCGATCGGGTTGGCGACGGTGAGGCGAAACTGTTCATGACCGGTCTCCCATTGGATCAGCGACTCAAGTTGTCTTCCGGAATATTCAGCTCAATGCCCATGCGCTGCCCTTCGCGCAAAATGTGCCGACGCATTTCGGCGCTGGCCTGGGCGCTGTTCTTGCTGCGGATCGCGCGGACCACCGCTTCGTTTTCTTCCAGGCGCTCGGCCAGATGCTCCGGCGAATTGCGCAGCACCTCGGCGCTCTGCTTGAGGGCGTTGCTGGTTTGCTGCACCACACTCTGGAAGATCGGATTCGAGGTCAGGGTGAACAGCTCTTCGTGGAAGGCGATGTAGGCGCTGACCCCGGCCTCACTGTCGCCGGCTTCGAGGGCTTCGCGCATGTCCATCAGGGTCAGGCGCAACTGGCCGACTTCCTTGCTGCTGATCGATTGTGCGACCAGACCGACAATGAACGGCTCAAGGGTGTAGCGCAGTTGCAGCACGTCTTCGAGGCTGGCGCCGGCGACTGCACTGTCATGGCTTTGGCTGTCGCTGAGTTGCGCGTCGAGTACGACTACGCCTTTGCCTGGCATCGAGCGTACGAGGCCAAGGGTTTCCAGAACGATCACCGCTTCGCGCAGGCTCGGGCGGCTGATGCCCAGTTGTTCGGCCAGTTCGCGCTGACCCGGCAGCATGTCGCCGGAGCGCCACTGGCCGCTGGCCAATGCGGCGCGGAGTTTTTCTACGACTGAGTTGACGACGGTTGATGTGGTAATCACTTGTCTTGCTCCATGTGCCTGCGAGGGCCGCCGCAAATTCGATCAAAAAATCGCCGCTTGCGGCAGCCCCGCAGGGTTGAAATCAGAACTCCTGCTGGTGCGCCGGAGTTGCTGCTTTACGCGGCTGAAAGGTGTAGCCCTGCTGACCGCTCAGTACTTTGTTGGCTCGCTGTACATCAATGTCTTTTTCCCAACGGGCGATCGCCACCGTGGCGACGCAGTTGCCGATGAGATTGGTGAGTGCCCGGCCGATGCCCATGAACCAGTCCACGGCCAGCACCAACACCAGGCCGACCACCGGAATAGCCGGGATCGCGGTCAGCGTCGCTGCGAGAATCACCAGTGCCGAACCGGGAATCCCGTGGGCTCCTTTCGAGGTGATCAGCGACACCAGCAGAATCGTCAGCAAGTCAGTCATCGCCAATGGTGTGCCGGTGGCGTTGGCAATGAATACGATGGCCAAAGTCAGGTAGATCGAGAAACCGTCGAGGTTGAACGAGTAGCCGGTCGGAATCACCAGACCCACGGTCGAGCTGCCAATGCCGAGGTGTTCGAGTTTGCGCATGATCTGTGGCAGCACGGCGTCGGACGATGCCGTGCCCATGACGATCAGCAGTTCTTCACGCAGATACTTCAACAGCGGCCACATGCGCAGGCCGGAAGCACGCATCACCAGACCGAGAATCACGCTGACGAATGCGATGCAGGTCAGGTAGAACAAGCCGACCAGACTGCCCAGGTGCTGCAGCGAATCGAGGCCGTATTTGCTGGTGGTGAAGGCTATGGCGCCGAACACGCCGATCGGTGCCAGACGCACGATCATGCCCATGATCCGGAAGATCACATGGCTCAGTTCGTTGATCAGTCGGGAGATCCCGGAGGCCGCTTCACCGACCAGATTCAACGCGCTGCCGAACAGCACCGAAAACAGCAGAACTTGCAGGATGTTGTTGTCGGCGAAGGCGCCGATCACCGAGGTTGGGATCAGGTCCATCAGGAACTGCGTGGTGGTGTGCATGTGCTGGCCGCGTTCGGCGATATCGCCCATATCGGCGGCGGACAATTGCTCGAGATGGATATTCGCGCCGCTGCCGATGCCGGTGCTGAAGGCGAAGACCAGGCCGATCACCAGCGCGATGGTGGTCAGGACTTCGAAGTAGATCACCGATTTGAGGCCGATGCGCCCGACCTTCTTCAGATCGCCGGCACCGCTGATGCCGCTGACCACCACGCAGAACACGATGAGGCCGATGAGCATCTTGATCAGTTTGATGAAACCGTCGCCGAGCGGTTTGAGCTGGGCCGAGTATTCAGGAAGGGTCAGCCCGCAGACGATGCCGAGCATCAGTCCGAGAACCACTTGGAGGAAGATTGAACGCGAGCACCATCTGAGCATGGGAGGAATCCTGGTCGGTGTCCTGGCTGCCGTGCGCTTGAACGCATCAGATTCAGGACTTAATTATTGTGGTCTTACCGGTATGTCCAGTGCAGGTGCAGTCTACGCTCGGTTTTTTCGCGATGACAAGTGAAAATATCAAAATTGGCATGGCCGGTCTGACCAGTGGCCATATCCGCGTAGGAGATGCCGAAGGCTGCGATCTTCTGATCTTGTTTTTAAGATCCAGATCAAAGGATCGCAGCCTTCGGCAGCTCCTACACGGGAAATCAGGGACGAAAAAAAACCGGCCAATCACTTGGCCGGTTTTTCATGCTGCGGGTTTAACGTCGCAATTAAGCGCCGTATACCGGCAGTTTCTTGCAGATGGCTTTGACTTTCTCACGAACGGCGTCGATCACCGCTTCGTTGTTCAGGTCAGCCAGGATGTCGCAGATCCAGCCAGCCAGCTCTTTGCACTCGGCTTGCTTAAAGCCGCGAGTGGTCACAGCCGGAGTACCGAAGCGCAGGCCGGACGTGACGAACGGCGAGCGTGGATCGTTTGGCACGGAGTTCTTGTTCACGGTGATGAACGCTTTGCCCAGCGCGGCGTCGGCGTCTTTACCGGAGATGTCCTGCTTGATCAGCGACAGCAGGAACAGGTGGTTCTTGGTACCGCCCGACACTACGTCGAAACCGCGCTCGATGAACACTTCGGCCATGGCCTGGGCGTTCAGCACCACTTGTTCCTGGTAGGCCTTGAACTCAGGCTGCAGCGCTTCCTTGAAGCAGATCGCTTTAGCGGCGATCACGTGCTCCAGCGGGCCACCCTGGGCGCCCGGGAATACCGCGGAGTTCAGCTTCTTCTCGATCTCGGCGTTGGCGCGAGCCAGGATCAGGCCACCACGTGGACCGCGCAGGGTCTTGTGCGTGGTGGTGGTCACGACGTCAGCGAAAGGCACCGGGTTCGGGTAAACGCCAGCGGCAACCAGACCGGCTACGTGAGCCATGTCGACGAACAGATAAGCACCGACTTTGTCGGCGATGGCGCGGAAGCGTGGGAAGTCGAGAATCTGCGAGTAGGCAGAGAAACCGGCCACGATCATTTTCGGCTTGTGTTCAACCGCCAGACGCTCGACTTCGTCGTAGTCGATCAGGCCGTTGGCGTCGATGCCGTACTGTACGGCGTTGTACAGCTTGCCGGAGGAGGAAACGCTGGCGCCGTGGGTCAGGTGACCACCGTGGGCCAGGCTCATGCCCAGAATGGTGTCGCCACCTTGCAGCAGGGCCAGGTAAACAGCGGCGTTGGCTTGCGAACCGGCGTGCGGCTGAACGTTGGCGTAATCGGCGCCGAACAGTTCCTTGGCGCGGTCGATGGCCAGTTGCTCAACAACGTCAACGTACTCGCAACCACCGTAGTAACGCTTGCCTGGGTAGCCTTCAGCGTACTTGTTGGTCAGGACCGAGCCTTGAGCTTCCATCACCGCTGGGCTGGTGTAGTTTTCCGAAGCGATCAGCTCAATGTGTTCTTCCTGGCGCTGAGCTTCTTGCTCCATGGCGGCAAAAAGGTCGGCGTCGTACTTGGCAATAGTCAAATCACGGCTGAACATGGCGGTCCTCAAGGATCGGGGGCAGAAAAGGGGGGCATTCTAACCCAATGGGTTTTGGATGGCATATGAAACGACATCATGTCGCAGACAAGTGGCGTTCATGACAGATGTGCGGTGCTTTTGAAGGCCTCTTCGCGAGCAGGCTCGCTCCCACAGTAACCGGGGTGCTCTTGCGATTTCCTGACCGACATCAATCCCTTGTGGGAGCGAGCCTGCTCGCGAATGCCGCGCCGCAGGACTTCAGTCGAACATGAACAGTGCATCATTACTGAACTGCGCCTCAAACCGCCCCGCCGGCATCGGCCGCCCGAACAGATACCCCTGAACCTCATCGCAACCATGCTCACGCAAGAAGTCCAGCTGTTCATGGGTTTCCACGCCCTCGGCGATCACCGCCAGATTCAGGCTATGCGCCATGGCGATGATCGCCCGGGCGATCTGCGCGTCCTGCTCACCGGACGGCAAACCATCGACAAAGGTGCGGTCAATCTTCAACACGTCGATCGGGAATTGTTTTAGGTAGTTCAGCGATGAGTAACCGGTGCCGAAGTCGTCGACCGCAATGCTCAGGCCAAGGTTTTTCAGCCCGGCGAGAATCTGCATCGCTTCGCTGACTTCGCGCATCAGGATACTTTCGGTCAGCTCCAGCTCCAGACACGCCGGTGGCAGGCCGGTTTCACGCAGGATTGTGGCGATCCGCGTGCCGAGTTGGCCATCGGAAAATTGCCGCGCCGAGATGTTCACCGACACCTTCGGCACACGCACACGATTCTGGTGCCAGGTCTTCAGCTGACGGCACGCCTCGCTGATCACCCAGTCGCCGACGTCCACCACCAGACCCAGCTCTTCCAGCACCGGAATGAAATCCCCCGGCGGCACCAGGCCACGGCGCGGATGGCGCCAGCGCAACAGCGCTTCGGCGCCGGTCAGGCGTTTGCCGTCACCGCTGAATTGCGGTTGGTAATACAGGACGAATTCGTTCTGTTCCAAGGCGTGGCGCAAATCGCTTTCCAGTTCCAGACGCTCCAGCGCACTGGCGTTCATGTCGGCCTGATAGAACTGGAAGTTGTTCTTGCCGCGCTCCTTGGCGTGGTACATCGCGGTGTCGGCGTTCTTCATCAACTGGCTGAGTTCGTTGCCGTCCTGTGGACTCAGGGCGATGCCGATACTGGCGGTGACGAAGAACTCGCGGCCTTCGAGCACGAATGGCCGCACCAGGCTGCCGAGGATCTGCTCGGCCACATGAATCGCCCGGTTCAGCGCCAGTTCGCGGCTGGAGCGATGTTGCAGCAGCAGTGTGAATTCGTCGCCGCCCATGCGCGCCACGGTGTCGTCATCGTCGACGCAGGCCAACAGGCGCGTGGCCATGTCTTTCAACATGCGGTCGCCAGCGGCGTGACCGAGGGAGTCGTTGATCGGTTTGAAGCGGTCGAGGTCGAGGAACATCAGCACCACCCACGATTTCTGCCGCTCGGCCGATTGCAGCGCGGTGTGCAGACGATCCTGGAACAGCGTGCGGTTCGGCAAGTGGGTCAGGGCGTCGTAGTAGGCGAGGCGGTGAATCCGCTGCTCGCTGGCCTTGCGTTCGCTGATATCGCTGAAGAAGCACACGTAACTGGCCAGATCGCCTTCGTCGTCGAGCACCGCGGTGATGCCGACCCACGCCGGGTAATGCTCGCCGTTACGGCGCTTGAGCCAGACTTCGCCTTCCCAGGTGCTGTGCTGATGCAATTGTTTGAGCACGTAGCGCAGGTGCGCGTCCTGTTGCTCATCAACGGTGAGCATGTTCGGCAATTGGTCGAGCACTTCGCTCACGGCGTAACCGCTGACGCGACTAAAGGCTTCGTTGGCTTGCACGATGTAACCGGCCGGGTCGGTGATCAGGATCGCCGAGGTCGAGTGTTCGAAAACCGTGGCGGCCATGCGCAGGTCTTTCTCGGCGCGGCGCTGCTGGCTGATGTCGCGACCGACACCGAGTACGCCTTCGAACGCGCCATGTTCATCCCACACCAGCACCAGACGCAGCTCGATCGGGATCTTGCGGCCATCGGCGCGCAGGCAGTCGAACAGGAACAATTGCGTCTGTACCTGATTGCGCAACACCGCCAGTTGCTCGGGTTTGTCCAGCGCCTTGCTGACGCGATCCATCAGCGTGTAGATGCCGCTCAGTTGTTGCGGGTTGGCGATAGTCGATTGCCAGCCGTTCTGGAAAATCCACTCCGCGTCATAACCCAGCACGGCCTGCACCGACGGGCTGACGTAGTTCAGCGAGAGCTTACTGTCGGTGGAGAAAATCACGTCGCTGATGCTTTCGGCGAGCATGCGGTAGCGCTGCTCGCTGTCGCGCAGGGATTCGCTGGCTTCGATCTGTTCGGTGATGTCCTTGGCCACGCCGATGATCCGCGTGACCTGATCGTGTTTGTCCCGTGCCAGTGCCTGTTCGCGAATATCGAAACGCCGCCATTTGCCGTCGCGATGGCGGAAACGCAACTGGCACTGGAGCAACTGACTGTAACCGGCGTGGCGCTGCATCTGCCGCGAGCGATGGTAGTAGTCGGCATCTTCCGGGTGCAGGAGGATTTCCCAGAAATACTCACCCATCTGGTGCAGTTCGGTGCGGTTGTAGCCGAGGGTCTGACCGAGGTGGTGGTTGCTGAAAATCATCCGCTGGCTGATCACGTCCTGCACATACAGATGATCCGGCACGGTGCGCACCACGTCTGACCAGAAGCCTTCACGTTCGAGCAGCGACAGTTCGATCAGCTTGCGGCTGGTGATGTCGTTGATGCTGAGGATCACCGCTTTGTAGTCGTGCTGCTCGGTCGGCAGACGCAACACCATCCACAGGTGCTGGTCGCGGCCGTTGATGTCCGGCAGTTTGATTTCCAGTTCCAGCTGCTTTTGTTGCTGCAACACAGCGTCGAGCACTTGATTGCCGATGGCGCACTGGCGGTGCGGATGGCCGTCGATCAACAGCTGCCAGGCGTGCTCGCAGGAGTTGACGTTAAGCAGTTGCAGCGCGACCTGGTTGACCTCGGTGACGCGCAGTTCCTGCAACAGTTGCTGGCGCTGCGCCGGTTGGTCGAGCCAGGCCTTGAGCTGGTCGCTGGTCTGGATCTGCGCCTTGTCGAAGACCTGCTTCAGACCGGACAGGTCCAGCACACAGAGGGCCACGCCAGTGCCTTCGAAGATGTCCTGATAACGCCGGCGACCCTCATGCAACTGGCGCTGGCGCCGGCGCATGTTGAGCAGGGCAATCACCGGCAACATCGAGAACGCCAGGCCCAGCAGGCATTTGCCGATGAACGCCGGCAGCAGTTCTTCGAGCACACGCTGGCGGTCAAACAGACCACGCAACTGCCAGTCGCTGCTGCTCAGCGGCACGGTCAACACCGTGTTGGCCATGTCGTCCGGACTCAAGACGCCAGCCTTGGCCGAGGGCTGCGCTTCGTCACGGCTGATGATCTGATGATTGAGGCGGTTTTCCACCAGCCACAACGGGCGGATGCCGGTTTCGCCCTGTTTGGTCAGCGAGTCGAAGAACGTCGGAGTCAGGCGCAATGCCCAATAACCGCGCGTGCTGCCGCTGGCCTGATGCAATAACAGATGCACCACAGAACCGTCGTCGGCGTTGCTGAAGTAATGCGCCTGTGCACGGCTGCGGCGTACCAGTTCGGTGAGGTAGCTGGCGTCGTGGCTGTTGTCGTCACTGTCGCTGATGATTTTGCCGGAAGGGGTGAGCAGGGCCAGGCTGCGCAGGTCAGGCAAGGATTGCTGGAGCTTGCGCAATAGCACCTGCTGTTCGTCGGCTGATTGCGGTTGTTCGACGATCGGTAGCAGATTGAGGGCGATTTGCGCGTTCAGCGCCATGTTCAGGCTGACCTGCGCGGCGAGGTCGGCGGTGTAATCGATGGTGTACTGACGCTGGTTTTTCTGGGTTTCGCGCAGTTGATCGAGCAGTTGCCAGAACAGCAACGCCAGCAATAAAAGCACGAGCGTCGCCAGCGCACCCTTTAATGTACCGCGCAGGGACGAGCCGGGCGCCGGTGGGGTGCTGCTCACAGAAGCTGGCGGAGTGACATTGGACAAGCTGTGATCCTGCGATTTGGCTGGACTGGCGCGACGTGCACTATAAGCCGGACGCCCAAAGGGCGGCTAGCATGCCTTGAGTCGTGGCGAAGTGCCAGCCCCGCGCGGCTGGACTGCCACCGGTCATTAAGGTAGCTTTGCCGGTTACGCGGGAGCGTTCCAGCTCCTAGACTCAGACTTTTTCAGCGCGCACGCATTGATAACCATCAAGTGAACGACGCGCATGGTCTGGCCGGGCTTCGCCTGCGCTGCAATCATTCATCTGTCACTGACCCAAGGTTCTCCATGGCTCAATACGTCTTCACCATGCATCGGCTGGGCAAAGTTGTTCCGCCGAAGCGGGAAATTCTCAAAAACATTTCGCTGTCGTTCTTCCCCGGCGCCAAGATCGGTGTACTCGGCCTCAACGGTTCGGGTAAGTCCACGCTGCTGAAAATCATGGCTGGCGTCGACACCGAGTTCGAGGGCGAAGCCCGTCCGATGCCGGACCTGAACATCGGTTATCTGCCGCAAGAGCCACAACTTGATCCGACCAAGACCGTGCGTGAAGTGGTCGAGGAAGCGGTCAGCGTGATCAAGGATGCGCAAGCGCGTCTGGACGAGGTCTACGCCGCTTACGCCGATCCGGATGCCGACTTCGACAAGCTGGCCGCCGAGCAAGCCAAACTCGAAGCGATCCTGCAGGCCAGCGATGGTCACAACCTTGAGCGTCAACTGGAAGTCGCCGCCGATGCGCTGCGTCTGCCGGCCTGGGACGCCAAAGTAGAACACCTGTCCGGTGGTGAAAAACGCCGTGTGGCCCTGTGCCGTCTGCTGCTGTCCGCGCCGGACATGCTGCTGCTCGACGAACCGACCAACCACTTGGACGCCGACTCGGTGGCGTGGCTGGAGCACTTCCTCCACGACTTCCCGGGCACTGTGGTAGCGATCACGCACGACCGTTACTTCCTCGATAACGTCGCTGGCTGGATTCTCGAACTCGACCGCGGCGCGGGCATTCCATACGAAGGCAACTACTCCGGTTGGCTTGAAGCCAAGTCCGATCGTCTGGCCGCTGAATCCAAGCAGCAGTCGGCGCACGAAAAAGCCATGAAAGAAGAACTGGAGTGGGTGCGCAAAGGCGCGAAAGCCCGCCAGTCGAAATCCAAGGCGCGTCTGCAACGCTTCGAAGAAATGCAATCGCAGGAATTCCAGAAACGCAGCGAAACCAACGAGATCTACATCCCGGCCGGTCCGCGCCTGGGCGACAAGGTCATCGAATTCAAGAACGTCACCAAGGGCTACGGCGATCGCGTGCTGATCGACAACCTGTCGTTCTCGATGCCGAAAGGCGCCATTGTCGGCGTGATCGGCGGTAACGGTGCCGGTAAGTCGACCCTGTTCCGCATGCTGATGGGCAAGGAACAACCGGATTCGGGCAGCATCGAAGTCGGTGAAACCGTGCAACTGGCCTGCGTTGACCAGAGCCGTGATGACCTGGATGGCAGCAAGACTGTATTCCAGCAAATCTCCGACGGTTCCGACCAGATCCGCATCGGCAACTACGAGATCCCGTCGCGTACCTACGTCGGTCGTTTCAACTTCAAGGGCGGCGATCAGCAGAAGTTCGTCAAGGATCTGTCCGGTGGTGAGCGCGGTCGTCTGCACCTGGCGCTGACTCTGAAGGAGGGCGGCAACGTCCTGCTGCTCGACGAACCGTCCAACGACCTCGACGTGGAAACCCTGCGTTCCCTGGAAGAAGCCCTGCTGGACTTCCCGGGCGCTGCCATTGTGATCTCTCACGATCGGTGGTTCCTGGACCGTGTGGCGACGCACATCCTGGCGTACGAAGATGACTCGCAAGCGGTGTTCTTCGAAGGCAACTACACCGAGTACGAAGCGGATCGTAAAAAGCGTCTCGGCGAAGCGGCTGCTCAGCCACACCGGGTACGTCACAAGAAACTGGCCTGATATCGGGTTGGTTGCATGAAAAAACGGAGCCTTCGGGCTCCGTTTTTTTTTGTGTTTTTCAGGTTTAACCGAGTCGAACCCTTCGCGAGCAAGCTCGCTCCCACAGGGGAACGCATTTCAAATGTGGGAGCGAGCTTGCTCGCGAAGGGGCTGTAACTGTTGGTGCATGACGTGAATCTAATCTCACCATTAGAGTGCAAAGCAGGTCCAAAAACCGGCCTGATTTATATCCTGTGCACCATTTAATTTCATAACTGCGACATTTTGCTCTGTTCCTGTGCGCAATTCGTTTGTTACAGTCCGGCCCAATCTCCTCCAACGACAATAAATTTGCCGAGACTTTTCCCATGATCGAATCCGTCGAATCCTTCCTCGCTCGCCTGAAAAAACGCGATCCGGATCAACCCGAATTCCACCAGGCCGTCGAAGAAGTCCTGCGCAGTTTGTGGCCGTTTCTCGAAGCCAATCCGCATTACCTGAGCTCGGGGATTCTGGAGCGCATTTGCGAGCCGGAGCGCGCGGTGATGTTTCGCGTGTCGTGGGTCGACGATCAGGGCAAGGTCCAGGTCAATCGCGGGTTCCGCATCCAGATGAACAGCGCCATCGGCCCGTACAAGGGTGGCCTGCGTTTCCATCCGTCGGTGAACATGGGCGTGCTGAAATTCCTCGCCTTCGAACAGACCTTCAAAAACTCCCTGACCTCGCTGCCAATGGGCGGCGGCAAGGGCGGCTCCGACTTCGATCCGAAGGGCAAGAGCGACGCTGAAGTCATGCGTTTCTGCCAGGCGTTCATGAGCGAGTTGTACCGCCACATCGGCGCCGACGTTGACGTGCCGGCCGGTGACATCGGCGTCGGTGCGCGCGAGATCGGTTTCCTGTTTGGCCAGTACAAGCGCCTGAGCAACCAGTTCACCAGTGTGCTGACCGGCAAAGGCATGACCTACGGCGGCAGCCTGATTCGTCCGGAAGCCACCGGTTTCGGCTGCGTATATTTCGCTGAAGAAATGCTCAAGCGTCGCGGGCAGACCGTCGAAGGCAAGCGTGTGGCGATCTCCGGTTCCGGCAACGTCGCGCAATACGCGGCGCGCAAGGTGATGGACCTGGGCGGCAAGGTGATTTCCCTGTCCGACTCCGAAGGCACGTTGTATTGCGAAGCCGGGCTGAGCGAAGAGCAGTGGCTGGCACTGCTGGAACTGAAAAACGTCAAACGCGGACGCATCAGCGAACTGGCGGCAGCGTTCGGCCTGGAATTCCGCGCCGGTCAGTTGCCGTGGTCGTTGCCGTGCGATATCGCGCTGCCGTGCGCTACGCAGAACGAACTCGACGCCGAAGCCGCGCGCACACTGCTGCGCAATGGCTGCGTGTGCGTAGCTGAGGGCGCGAACATGCCGACCACGCTCGAGGCTGTGGATATCTTTATCGAGGCCGGGATTCTGTTTGCGCCGGGCAAAGCGTCCAACGCTGGCGGTGTGGCGGTGAGTGGTCTGGAGATGTCGCAGAACGCCATGCGCTTGCTGTGGACGGCAGGTGAGGTGGACAGCAAGCTGCACGCGATCATGCAGTCGATCCACCACGCTTGCGTGCATTACGGCGAAGAGAACGGGCGCATCAACTACGTCAAAGGCGCGAACATCGCCGGCTTCGTCAAAGTCGCCGACGCAATGCTCGCGCAGGGCGTGGTTTAAGCCGGTTCGATGCGGATCACTTCAATCACTTGATCGCCGGCGGGGCGCTGCCACAGCACCTCGTCATTGAGCCGGGCACCGAACAGCGCCCGGCCCAAGGGTGAGCCCCAATTGATCAGGCCTTTGCTGGCATCGGCCTGATCTTCGCCGACCAGTTGCACCCGGCGTTCGGTGTCGTGTTCGTCGGCGTAGGTCACCCAACTGCCGATCTGCACTTTGTCGGTGGAGGTCGCGGCAACCGCGACTTGTGCGCTGCTCAGGCGTTGATTGAAATACCGCAAATCCCTTTCCAGATCCGCCAGACGCTGCTTGTCAGCCTGCTCTCCTTTGGCCGATTGTTCGGCATGCAAGGTTTGCAGTTCGGCGACTTTCTCCTGCAGCTGCGCGAGCCCTTGAGCAGTGACGTAGTTGGGCTGCGTGCTGACCTGCCGTTCTACCGGCTGATCGGCTTGCGCGGCGGCGTTGTCTTCGTTGACGAATGCGCGACTCATGGTGTCCTCCTCGTATGAGGTTTGGGCCATGCTCGCAGGCATTTGGTTTCACTGGATGTCTGGAAACGACTATTGCGAGCGATAGGCCCGCCCGGCGTCCTGATCTTTCTGTTGCTGCCAGGCGCGCTCGCGTTCGTCCCAATGTTCATTGCGATACTGTTCGCGGTCCTTGTTTTCCAGCATTGCCTGACACTGGCGGAAGCCGTCGGTCCAGCCTTCGGCGTATTGCTTGTCCTTCAGATAGCGCGGCACGTTCTTGCGAAACTCGCCGCTGATCGAACCCGCCGCCTGACGACCGCTGACACAACCGTCATCGAAGCCGTCGGCGAAGGCCGGTGGATAACCCTTGGCGATCAGATCTTCATGGGTGGTCTGGCAACCGCCCAGTAACAGCACAACACCCAGCAAACCCGCACACCGCCACATCGCACTCTCCCGCGCCGGTTCTCCGGCCTATGGGGAAAGTCTAGAAGCTGATTCATGAGGCGGCTGTCGAAGCGCCGTGAAAAATCCATTAACACCACAAATCCCCTGTGGGAGCGAGCTTGCTCGCGAAGGCTTCGTGTCAGGCAACTCTGATATCGACTGACCCACCGCTTTCGCGAGCAAGCTCGCTCCCACATTGGTTTTGGGATCAGTAGTGATACCACTTCACTTCAAGCATGACCTCGGTTTCCGGGGTGGCGAGATGGCTGAACTCACGCTGCGCACTCAGGCGCAAACCAAGGTTGCGCGACAACTCCCACTGCTGATTCAGACTCAGACTGCGGCGCACTTCGCCATTGAAAAAGTAATCACCTTTGGCTTCGAGGCTGAGATTGCCCAGCGGGTTTTTCCACAGCACGCCGGTATTGAAACCGCCGGCCGGGGAGACGAATTCGGCGAAGTCATTGTTGTGCTCGACGCGCACGGTGCCGAGGGCAAAACCCAATACGTCATCACCCAACGCCCAAGTGCCGCCACCGCCACCATTGACGTGGCTGACCAGCGTCTCGTCATCGTGCTTGCCCGGTACGCGCTCAAGACCACCAGTGACTTGCCACGACAGTGGCTGCAGCAGCTCATTGCGCGGTGTCAGCGAACGAATGGTCGCCAGATCCAGTTGCTGGAACTGCCAGTGATTGCCCTCGTACTGACGTAGCTTCATCTGCAGGATTTCAATCTGCGCGCCGAGCGGGAAGCTTTCGGCGTTGTCATTCAGGTCGTGATACGCCATGCGCAAGCCGTACTCACCGAACGCACGGTCGCCACGGGTGCCGAGACCGGCCTGCCAGGTGCGCGATTCGTGGCCGTCTTCGGGCAAGCCCGGTTGTGGGATGTCCAGTTCGGGGGCGGGGTTCTTGTTGATCGCCCGCAGCAGTTCAAAGCTGCGCTGTGCCCGTTGTGGATCGCGTTCCTGGCCGTTGGCGCGGTAGCGCTCCAGACGATATGCCGCGTCGATGATCAACGCTTGACGGTCGCGGGGCAGGGCTTTGAACGCCGGATCCTGCAACTGCTGTTGATCGGCGCTGACGTTCAGCACCCATTGCTGTTCGTCACTGTTCAAAGGCTCGGCACGGCTGAGCAATTCGCGCTCGCGGGACGGGCGGTATTCGATACTTTCCACCAGCCCGGCTTCCTTCACCGCTTTGACGGTGTCGGTGGGAATTGCGGTCAACGGGAATTGTTCGGTCAGGCGCAGGCTCGGCCGCGCCACCTGCAGCAACTCAAGCAGACGATACGAGCAGTTTTCGTCGAAGAAGAAATAGTCGAACTGGATCTGCTTCAACTCCCACACATGCTCGACCATGCGCGCGGTTTCTTCCTGGGTCAGATTCAATCGGTATTCCCACAGATCGCGGTTTTCCAGGCTGCGGTATTCCGAGAGTTTTTCCTGATAGGGCACCAGCGCGAACAACCCGGGATAGCCGCCCATCAAACCTTTCCAGGCATACAGAATGCTGTTGTCCGAACCTTCGATGTAGGCACCGAAGTTGATCGCGTAACTGAGCAGCGAGGTCTTGTCGGCCTGCACATCGGCTTGATCGATGCGCAGCAGGGTGTGGCCGAACATCGATGACGGACTGTTCAAATAAGCCGCCGGGAAGATCATCACCGCGCTGTGCGGCGAGACGTCCTTGAACCACTTTTTGTATTCGGCGCATGCCGGTGTCGGCAGATCGCTGAGATTGAGTTGCGCCTTCAGCCAGCGAGTGCGCGCCGGATAAACACATTGCGCATGTTGCTCGCCAAGACTGGCCGGGGCGTACAGCGCTTGCACGGTGGTCGCCAGCTCATGATCGGGATGTTCATTGCCATCGGGCGCAAGAAAGAACTTCTTGTCGCTGACATAGCTGCGCCAGCCGCCAAGCTTGGCGGTTTCGTAGTGACCGAGGGAAATCCAGAAGTGGTCGTTGGCCAGTTGCTGCAAACGTTGAGGGTCGATGTGGGGCGCGGCGGACAGCGGGGCGCAGACACAGAGCGCCAGCCAGGCAAGGCGTTTGAGCATAGTCGGCAACTTGAACAGGAAAGAAATAAAGACCCAATGAGGGCGGGCCGAAAAAACAAAACCCGCTTCCCGAAGGAAGCGGGTGGGGTCGAGCTTAAGCCTGAGTTGCGTACTTGGCCAGACGAGGATCCGATTTCAGTACGGCCAGGGTGTTGGTATGCACGTCTTCAGCGGTCACGTCAGCCTTGCTGAAGATCTGCTGGAAGTGCTCGTGAGTCACAGCAGCGAAGTGCGCACGGTCTTCCGGCGCCACGCCCAGTACCACGGCATAAGTCGTCAGCGCTTCGCCGTTGCCTTTGGCCATGTCTTCGGACAGCTCGTTCATCATGCCATTCATGGCAAACCAGGATTTGCCGCCGTAGGTCAGCGATGCGTTGGTCGAGCAACCGTTGGTGCCGGACGTCATCCCGAAGGTGGCGTTACCGGACGTGCCGTTGGTGGTGGAAGCGAGGAAGTGAGCAGGGGTGCCACGCTGACCTTCGAACAGCATGTTGCCCCAACCGCAATCCGGGCCGCCTGGAGCTTGCGCCATTGCGTTGATGGATACAGCGGTGAAGAGAGTACCGAGAAGAATCCGTTTCATAGCTTTTTTCTCTTTGTGTGCATACCAATGGACAGGGTTC
Organism: Pseudomonas sp. H1_D05; assembly: GCF_054682705.1. NCBI lineage: Bacteria > Pseudomonadati > Pseudomonadota > Gammaproteobacteria > Pseudomonadales > Pseudomonadaceae > Pseudomonas > Pseudomonas sp. H1_D05. Next base: position 934,094 of record NZ_CP162825.1, on the reverse strand, counting down.
TGGCCCCCCAAGCTCTGTACGAAACAGATCAAAACGAAGCCAGTGGGCCGGTATTAGTTCCAGCCGCGCAGTTTGGAGTTTAGGCACGTTCCAGGGGTTCCGTGGTTTTTTGCAAAATATTTGGAATAAACCCCGGTTTCAGGGGGCGGGCCGCAGGCTTGGCCGGTTGTCTATGCTTTGTAGTGTGGCGCGCCTTGCCAGTGGGGCACGGGCAGCGCCAGAATGCCGCTATCTGCCCCGCCTGATTGTTAAGGAAGCCCGATGCCTGATCCTGTTGCTGCCAGCTTGCGTCTCGCGCCCGAAGCGCTGACCCGTCCGTTTTCCGCTGAACAGTTCAGCTTCACTACCACCAATGATCTGGAGCCCTTTCGCGGTGTGCTCGGCCAGGAACGCGCGGTCGAAGCCTTGCAGTTCGGTGTGGCCATGCCACGCCCCGGTTACAACGTATTCGTCATGGGCGAGCCCGGCACTGGTCGTTTCTCGTTCGTCAAACGCTACCTGAAGGCCGAAGGCAAGCGCCTGCAGACCCCGGCGGACTGGGTCTACGTCAATAACTTCGATGAGCCGCGCGAGCCGCGTGCGCTGGAACTGCCTTCGGGCACTGCCGGCGCGTTTATCGGTGACATCAACGGTTTGATCGACAACTTGCTGGCGACGTTTCCAGCGGTGTTCGAGCACCCGTCCTATCAGCAAAAGAAAAGTGCCATCGACCGTGCATTCAACCAGCGCTACGACAAAGCCCTCGACATCATCGAGCGCCTGGCCCTGGAAAAAGACGTCGCCCTGTACCGCGACAGCAGCAATATCGCCTTCACGCCGATGCTCGACGGCAAAGCGCTGGACGAAGCCGAATTCGCCCAGTTGCCGGAAGCCGATCGCGAGCGTTTCCACGAGGACATCTCCGGTCTCGAAGAGCGTCTGAACGAAGAACTCGCCAGCCTGCCGCAGTGGAAGCGCGAATCGAACAATCAACTGCGTGCGCTCAACGAAGAAACCATCACCCTAGCCTTGCAGCCATTGCTGTCGCCGCTGTCGGAGAAGTACGCCGAGAACGCTGCGGTCTGTGGTTACTTGCAAGCCATGCAGGTCTATCTGCTGAAAACCGTGGTCGAGCAACTGGTCGATGACAGCAAGACCGACGCCGTCGCGCGCAAACTGCTGGAAGAACAATACGCACCGAGCCTGGTGGTCGGTCATCCGCTCAGCGGCGGTGCGCCAGTCGTTTTCGAGCCGCACCCGACGTACGAAAACCTCTTCGGTCGCATCGAATACACCACCGATCAGGGCGCGCTCTACACCACTTATCGTCAGTTGCGTCCGGGCGCCTTGCACCGCGCCAACGGCGGTTTCCTGATTCTTGAAGCGGAAAAAATGCTCAGCGAGCCGTTCGTGTGGGATGCGCTGAAACGCGCCCTGCAATCGCGCAAGCTGAAAATGGAATCGCCGCTGGGCGAGATGGGCCGTTTCGCCACTGTGACGCTCAACCCGCAGCACATTCCGTTGCAGGTCAAAGTCATCATCATCGGTGCGCGGTCGCTGTACTACACGCTGCAAGACCTCGATCCGGACTTCCAGGAGATGTTCCGCGTCCTCGTGGATTTCGACGAAGACATCCCGATGGTCGACGAGAGCCTGGAGCAATTCGCCCAGTTGTTGAAAACCCGTACTTCGGAAGAAGGCATGGCGCCGCTGACTGCCGATGCGGTAGCGCGCCTGGCGACTTACAGCGCACGTTTGGCCGAGCACCAAGGGCGTTTGTCGGCGCGTATTGGCGATCTGTTCCAACTGGTCAGCGAAGCGGATTTCATCCGTCACCTGGCCGGCGATGAAATGACCGATGCCGGGCATATCGAACGTGCCTTGAAAGCCAAGGCCACGCGCACCGGTCGTGTGTCGGCGCGGATTCTCGACGACATGCTTGCCGGGATCATCCTGATCGACACCGATGGCGCGGCGGTCGGCAAGTGCAACGGTCTGACCGTGCTCGAAGTCGGCGATTCGGCGTTCGGTGTGCCGGCGCGGATTTCCGCCACGGTTTACCCGGGTGGCAGCGGCATTGTCGACATTGAGCGTGAGGTCAACCTCGGTCAGCCGATCCACTCCAAAGGCGTGATGATCCTCACCGGGTATCTGGGCAGCCGTTATGCCCAGGAATTCCCGCTGGCGATTTCCGCGAGCATCGCGCTGGAGCAGTCGTACGGTTACGTCGACGGCGACAGCGCGTCGCTGGGCGAGGCGTGCACGCTGATTTCGGCGCTGTCGAAAACCCCGCTCAAGCAGTGCTTTGCGATCACTGGTTCGATCAACCAGTTCGGCGAAGTGCAGGCGGTGGGCGGGGTCAACGAGAAGATCGAAGGCTTCTTCCGACTCTGTGAAGCGCGCGGGCTGACTGGCGAGCAGGGCGCAATCATTCCACAGGCCAACGTGGCCACGCTGATGCTTGATGAGAAAGTGTTGGCGGCGGTGCGTGCCGGGCAGTTCCACGTGTACGCGGTGCGTCAGGCCGACGAGGCGTTGAGTCTGTTGGTGGGCGAACCGGCCGGTGAACCGAATGCCGACGGCGAATTCCCGGAAGGCAGCATCAACGCACGGGTGGTCGAGCGCTTGCGCGACATCGCCGAGATGATCAGCGAAGAAGACCTCAAGGAAGCCGAGAAAGAGTTGGCCCAAGAAGCGCTGGCCGAAGCCAAACCGGCTTAACAGTCTTAAAGCGAACCCTGTGGGAGCGAGCTTGCTCGCGAAAGCGGCGTATCAGTCGACGAATCAGTTGCCTGACACTCCGTATTCGCGAGCAAGCTCGCTCCCACAGTTGTTTTTCCAGATTGATTTTTGTGGAGATCTTCGGGAGATATGCCACAACTCTGACGCCAATATTCACACAATGACCATTCGGCGCCTTCTGGTCTCATTCGGCTTGCGCAGCGGACTTTTCTTCTATTCTCAGCTCAAGGATATCGACAGTATCACTGGATCGAGCCAGTCCTCCCGTGAGGGCTGAATACCGGCTTCACCGAGGGTCGCCGCCATGTCGCGCAACCTCTGTCTCACCCGTCAATGCCTGGGTCTGGTGACCCGTATCGAATGCGCCATCAAGCCGTTGGCCGGCGATAACGGCATGTGGACGCTGCTCTTCGCGGCCGGCATGGCCGGTGAACAACCTTCCGCCATCAAAGCTCAGGGCCCGTTTCATGGGCCGGTCGCCGCCGAATCGATACTCGACACCATCGTTGAAAGCCTGACCTTGCACGGCTATGAACTGGCCGATGATCCGCAGATCTGGAGCCTGCACCTGCAAGCCCAGTTGCGGCAGATCAACGGTGGCCGTGGCCGCGCCCTGTAGGCGCTGCCGCAGGTTGCGATCTTTTGATCTGGCTCTTCAGTGGGCAGCCTCAGGTACCTGCGCCCGGTCGAGTTTGACCTCAAAGCCGTATTGCACAGTGGCGAGGTCGGTGCGCTGATAGGTTTCTACGTGCGTCGGGCGGCCATAAAAATAGTGCACGCCGAACAGCGCCGGGCCTTCTGCGCTCGCATCGTGGCTGACAGAAAGAATCTGCTTGAGGTAGTTGCCGCTGTCGTCTTTGACGAAGAAACGCCATTCGTTGGGCGGAAACAATTTCAGGTCCACCACCAGCAGGTTGTTCTTGATCTCCAGACCTTTGGGCAAGGACTTGGCGTCGTATGCCTGCTTGGCCACAGTCGCGAGAAACAGCGGCATTGAACCGACGGCGATCGCCGGGGTTTCCGGGAACAGGTTCAGGTCGTAAGTGATCGTCGCGCGCAGCGGATCGACCTGGTATGCCTCGGGCGGCAGTTCGATCGGTTCATCGAGTTTGCCACTGCGTTTTTCGGTAAAGAACGTGACAGGGCTGACCCCCGGGCTGAAGTCATCGCCCAGCAGTTCATCGTTGAACGTACGGCGATGGGAAAACTCGATGCGCGCAGCGCTCGGTTCTTCAACGTATTGATGGACGCGGATGCCAGCCTTCAATTGGTCCTCGGTCAGGCTCGCGCCTTTGAGCCAGTTGGCTGCCAGATCGTCGTAGACCGTCACTGGCAGATCCAGCGGTTGAATGGCCTTCTGCGTCGTATGTTGATTGAACGTGCGAATCGGCAGATCCAGCGATTTGCGCGTCACCGTCGCCGAGGAGAAGTCGAGTACGCTGACTTCCAGAGTGTCGATCGGGCCATTGAAATAGACCTTGTTATAGCGACGCGGGTGCTTGTCCTCGAATGCCTGCTGCTCTTCGGTGAGTTGCTTCTCCAGCGCATCGCTCCAGCCCTTCTGCTGTTGCAGGTAGGCCAGTTGTTTTTCGTAGAACGCGACTTGCTCCGGACTCTCGTTGATCGAGCCGGCGCGTATCAGGTATTGCCCGGTCTTGTCGCGGGCCTGGACGATCAGCGGATTGAGCTGCGTCTCTGCGACTTCCGCCGCCAGTGGCAGATTGTTGCTGAATTCCACTTCGGCGTAGTTGTTCTCGAGCTTCAGCAGTTTGACGCTGAGGTTGTCGTTACTGCGGGTCTGGCCGACGTCTTTTTGCGTCAGGTCGAAGCTGTACAAGCGGCGCGGTGCGATGACTTCGATCTGGCCTTGCAGGCTGACCGGTTGCGGCAGGGACTTCTTGTCCACGTCCAGTCCGTCAATGAACGGGTAGGTCACGGTCAGGTCATCGGGGTTGGTGACGTTGGAGCTGGAGGGGCTGAGCTGAATGCCCGGATCGGTTTCCGACCATTCCGGCTGATAGGCGATCACGCGTTTGTTGCTCAACGTCACCGACTGCCATTCCACACCGTGTGGAAACAAGAAGCCGCCGGGAATGTTCAGGTTGAACGGGAACACCGGTTGCAGATCGGTGAGGTAATCGGAGCTGGCATCCTTGTGCAGCACGAACAGGCCGTTGATAAACGTATCGACCAGCGCCTGCGGGGCAGGATAGTGCTTGAGCACGGCGAGTGCGTCTTCACCGTATTCGGTGCGGGGCGGATTGTCGTTGAGCTTGAGTTGCGCGCGTTCGAGCAGCAGCAGTGAGCCGCCGAGTTCGGTGATGGCGTCCTTGAGTTTGGTGTCGGTGATGGCGTCCAGTGACTGTTCGAACTTTGCCGTTTTTTCTTCAAGGCTGGTGGCGTGTTTTTCGTCGCCGGGCGAGCAACCGCTGATCAACAGAGCAAGGCAAATTCCGGCCGTCATTATCGGTAATCGCACATCCATTTCCACACGTCCTGTCTGCAGTCACTGGGCTGTCAATGGTTTCGACACTAGCAGAAAAAAATCATCCACACGCGCAGGTGGCGGATTTTCGGGCAGTTTCTGGCTGTCACAGGGGGCTGGTATACTCGCCGCCATTTCCACCCCCTTGTGTGAGATTCAATGGAACGCTTTATCGAAAATGCAATGTACGCCTCGCGCTGGCTGCTGGCGCCAATCTATATCGGGCTCTCGCTCGGGTTGCTGGCGCTGGCACTGAAGTTTTTCCAGGAAGTGTTCCACATCCTGCCCAACGTTTTTTCGATGGCCGAGTCGGAACTGATTCTGGTGCTGCTGTCGCTGATCGACATGGCACTGGTCGGCGGCCTGCTGGTGATGGTGATGATTTCCGGCTACGAGAACTTCGTCTCTGAACTGAACATCGACGAAGGCAAGGAAAAGCTCAGCTGGCTCGGCACCATGGACTCTTCGTCGTTGAAGATGAAAGTGGCGGCTTCGATCGTGGCAATTTCCTCGATCCACTTGCTGCGCATCTTCATGGATGCCAAGAACGTCGATCCCGAGCATTTGATGTGGTACGTGATCATCCACATGACCTTCGTCGTTTCGGCGTTCGCCATGGGTTACCTGGACAAAGTCACCAAGCACTGATCAACCGTTGATCGCTGCAAAAAAACACCGCCCGTCTGTTGCGAAACAGACGGGCGGTGTCGTTTGTGGCTTGTGCTTTGGTGCGCGCAAGCATATCCCTGTAGAGGTCCTGACTCGCCACTTTGTGAGGTGCGTTCATGAACCTGCAAGAGCTGAATGCGTTTGCCATCGCCAGGAAGGTCGATGAGTTGAACCTGATCTCCATGGAGGGCGGGATTTATCTGCTCGAAGCGCGGATGCACGGGGCGGCATATCCGTTGAGTGATCCCAAAGGCAAGATGCTGACCCTGCGATCAGTGGAGCATGCGCGGGATCTGCTGCATGCGTTTCCGGTGCTGCCCTTCAATCTTGTCCACACCTCGGTGCATGACGAAATGTGCGGCCTGGCCGGCAGTATCGATGAAAGCCTGAAGGTGCCGCTCGTCTGGCGTTCAGCCCTGTAGGCCTTGCGCCCCATCGCCGGGCATCTGTGCTAGTCTGCTCGCCCTTTTGGTTCCGGGCGCGCCGGGACGCGCTGTGCTCGCACGGCAAGTCTTGTGGCCGTCCGCACAGCGGAGCAGTGTCATGTCCGAAGTAAATCTGTCCACCGACGAAACCCGCGTCAGCTACGGCATCGGCCGTCAACTGGGCGACCAGCTGCGCGACAACCCGCCACCGGGCGTTAGCCTGGACGCGATCCTGGCCGGTCTGACCGACGCTTTCGCCGGCAAGGAAAGCCGTGTTGGCCAGGAAGAAATGTCCGCCAGCTTCAAGGTTATCCGCGAAATCATGCAAGCCGAAGCCGCTGCCAAAGCTGAAGCCGCTGCTGGCGAAGGCCTGGCTTTCCTGGCTGAAAACGCCAAGCGTGACGGCATCACCACCCTGGCTTCCGGCCTGCAATTCGAAGTGCTGACTCAGGGCGAAGGCGCCAAGCCTACCCGTGAAGACCAGGTCCGTACTCACTACCACGGCACACTGATCGACGGCACTGTGTTCGACAGCTCCTACGAGCGTGGCCAGCCTGCAGAATTCCCGGTTGGCGGCGTGATCGCTGGCTGGACCGAAGCCCTGCAACTGATGAATGCCGGCAGCAAATGGCGTCTGTACGTGCCGAGCGAACTGGCTTACGGCGCTCAAGGCGTTGGCAGCATCCCGCCGCATAGCGTTCTGGTATTCGACGTCGAGCTGCTGGACGTTCTGTAAGACCTTTGTGGGAGCGAGCTTGCTCGCGAATGCAGGCGACTGGATCTAAACTGAGATTCGAGTTGAAGCCTTCGCGAGCAGGCTCGCTCCCACATGTTTTGTATTACTGCTCATACTTCTATCTTGTGATGCAGTTCACTGGTCGGGCGCAAGGCCCGGGCATAGCAGAACAGGAACAGATTGCGCACCAGCTCCTTGAGCACCAATGGTTCGCTGGAATTTAGGCTGCTGACGTCCAGATCCCCTTGATCCTGCAGTTCATGCAAGGCTTCTTCTTCAAGCACCGCACAGACTTCACCGGTCTCCCGATGGAGGATTCTGAGGTAAGGGTGTGGGCGATCCAGCCACGCGTCGATCAAATAAGTCATGGTTCTCATCTCCTTGAAGGGTTTCAATGAGAATAATTCTTATTCGCCAAATAGCAAGCGTCTATTGGCGGATTCTGAAATTTTCCGGGTAAAGATTGCGTAAGGTCAAAACGGCTGGCGTTTGGCTATTGCGCGGTTTTGCTGGGCTAGAGCGGGGAGGGCGAAGCTCCATCCCACGCCTGGCGCGGGATGGATGACAACGGAATCAGACCTTTCTGACGAACTCGGATTTGAGTTTCATCGGGCCGATACCGTCGATCTTGCAGTCGATATCGTGGTCGCCATCGCACAGACGGATGTTCTTGACCTTGGTGCCGACCTTGACCACCAGCGAAGTGCCCTTGACCTTCAGATCCTTGATCACGGTGATGGTGTCGCCGTCCTGCAGGACGTTGCCGACCGAGTCTTTCTTCACGGCATCATCAGACGCCACTTCGGCTTCGCCGCTGGCGGACCACTCGTGGGCGCACTCCGGGCACACCAGCTGGGTACCGTCTTCGTAGGTGTATTCGGAATTGCATTTCGGGCAGGGTGGCAACGTGCTCACTAAGGCTCCTTGGGTATGGATCGCTAAAAGTCGCACATTGTATAGGGTTTTACGCGAGGGAGGGCATAGCGCAGAAACAACTGTGGGAGCGAGCCTGCTCGCGAAAGCGGTGTGTCAGTCAACATTGATGTCGATTGGCAGATTGCTTTCGCGAGCAGGCTCGCTCCCACAGTGGGCTGTATCAGTGCGTACGGGCGACCGCAAACTCGCTCAGTTCAACCAGCGCATCGCGGTATTCGCTGGCCGGCAGGGCATCGAGGCACTTGATCGCACGGGCCACGTAATCGCGGGCCAGTTGCGCGGTGTACTCAAGCGAACCGGAGGCTTCCACGGCAATGCGGATGCTTTCCAGGTCTTCGATCCCGCCTTTCTGGATCGCCTGACGCACCAGTGCAGCCTGTTCAGCCGTACCTTCACGCATGGTGTAGATCAGCGGCAGGGTCGGTTTGCCTTCGGCCAGATCGTCACCGACGTTCTTGCCCAGGGTTTCGGCGTCGCCCTTGTAGTCGAGCAGGTCGTCGACCAGTTGGAACGCCACACCGAGGTGATCACCGAAGGTGCGCAGGGCTTCGCTCTGCTCAGCGGTAGCACCGGCCAATGCAGCGGCGCTGTGGGTCGAAGCTTCGAAGAGCATCGCGGTCTTGCCGCGGATGACTTCCATATAGGTTTCTTCGGTGGTGCTGGCGTCGCGCACCTTGGACAGTTGTAGTACTTCGCCTTCAGCGATGATGCGCGTGGCCTGGGACAGGATCTTCATCACCGGCATCGAGCCCAGTTCGACCATCATTTCGAACGAGCGCGAGTACAGGAAATCGCCGACCAGCACGCTCGGGGCGTTGCCCCACATGGCGTTGGCGGTAGAACGGCCACGGCGCATGCCGGACATGTCGACCACGTCGTCATGCAGCAGGGTGGCGGTGTGCAGGAATTCGATGGTGGCGGCCAAAAGGCGCATGTCGTCGCCTTCGCGACCCAGGGCCTTGCCACACAGCAACACTAATAAAGGACGCAGACGTTTGCCGCCGGCCGAGGTAATGTAATCGCCGATTTTCGATACCAGCGGTACTCGGGAAGTCAGCTGCTTCTTGATGATGCCGTCGACGGCGCTAAAATCGTCCGCCACCGCGCGGTAGAAAGCTTGGGGTTGCATCAGCGAGAGTCGCTCCAGAAGGGTTGCGCGGCATGCTAGGACCCCCATCCAGACCTGTCAAGGCGCGATAGACGGCTACTTGCAAGCCTGCGGCACCTTGCGTACAATCGCGCACCCTGAACTTCCTGGGCAGCACCTGCCTTACGCAATTGCAACGGGCCTTCCAGCCTTATGCAGCCATGCCAGCCAATACCTCTTCTTATAAAGAGCTGGGTGAGCAGGATTATCGGAGAAATACCATGTCTTATGCAGTAATCGTTACTGGCGGCAAGCAGTACAAAGTCGCCCCGGGTGAATACCTGAAGATCGAAAAACTGGAAATCGCTACCGGCGAATCCGTTACCTTTGATCGCGTTCTGTTGGTTGCCAATGGCGACGACGTGAATATCGGCGCTCCAGTTGTTGCTGGCGCTACCGTTGTGGCTGAAGTGATCTCCCAAGGTCGTCACGATAAAGTCCGCATCATCAAGTTCCGTCGCCGTAAGCACCACATGAAGCGTATGGGCCACCGCCAGTGGTACACCGAGATCAAAATCACCGGTATTCAGGCTTAATTTCAGCCTAATTCCTCACTAGGAGAATTGACTCATGGCACACAAAAAAGCTGGTGGTAGTACCCGTAACGGTCGCGACTCAGAAGCCAAACGCCTTGGCGTTAAGATGTATGGCGGCCAGAAAATCATTCCGGGCAACATCATCGTGCGTCAGCGCGGCACCCAATTCCACGCTGGCTACGGCGTTGGCATGGGTAAGGATCACACCCTCTTCGCGAAAATCGAAGGCGTGATCAAGTTTGAAGTAAAAGGCGCGTTCAACCGCCGTTACGTGAGCGTTGTCGCAGCTTAATTGCGCGATCGCTGGAAAAGCCCTGTCTCGCGACGGGGCTTTTTCGTTTGTGGGGTGAGTCTCTTGCAAAACTGTTTGTATGGGCTGTCGGCGTGCGATGCAGGTCGTGTTTTGGGGTCGCTGCGCTCATTTTTGCAAGAGTCTTATGTCTTGATTGTTTTTCGGCTCGTCCGTACGGCGAGAGGCGTTGGTTATGAAGTTTGTTGATGAAGTATCGATTCGCGTAAAGGCTGGTGATGGCGGCAATGGCGCCATGAGTTTCCGTCGGGAAAAATTCATCGAAAACGGTGGTCCGAACGGCGGTGATGGCGGTGACGGCGGTTCCATCTACATGATGGCCGACGAAAACCTCAACACCCTGGTCGACTACCGTTACACCCGGCACTTCGATGCCGAGCGTGGTTCCAACGGTGGCAGCACCGACTGCACCGGTAAAAAGGGTGAAGACCTGATCCTGCGCGTGCCGGTCGGCACCACGGTGATCGACTCTGCTACCCAGGAAGTGATTGGCGACCTGACCAAGGCTGGCCAGAAGTTGATGGTAGTGCAGGGCGGCTGGCACGGTCTGGGTAACACCCGTTTCAAATCCAGTACCAACCGGGCGCCGCGTCAGACCACTCCGGGCAAGCCGGGTGAGCAGCGCGACCTGAAACTGGAAATGAAAGTACTGGCTGACGTCGGTCTGCTGGGCTTGCCGAACGCCGGTAAAAGTACCTTTATCCGTTCCGTTTCTGCGGCCAAGCCGAAAGTCGCCGACTACCCGTTCACTACGCTGGTGCCAAACCTCGGTGTGGTCAGTGTCGATCGCTGGAAGAGTTTCGTCATTGCCGATATTCCGGGTCTGATCGAAGGCGCTTCCGACGGTGCTGGCCTGGGCATTCGCTTCCTCAAGCACTTGGCGCGTACGCGTCTGTTGCTGCACCTCGTCGATATGGCGCCGCTGGATGATTCCAGCGCACCGGATGCCGCTGAAGTGATCGTCAACGAACTGATCAAGTTCAGCCCGTCCCTGGCCGAGCGTGATCGCTGGCTGGTGCTGAACAAGTGCGACCAGATCCTTGAAGAAGAGCACGAAGAGCGCGTCAAGGAAATCGTTGATCGCCTCGAGTGGACCGGTCCGGTCTATGTGATCTCGGCGATCGCCAAGATCGGTACCGAGCGTCTGTGTCACGACATCATGCGTTACATGGAAGATCGTGCCGATCGCTTGGCCAATGATCCGGCTTACAAGGAAGAGCTGGCCGATCTCGATCAGCGCATCGAAGACGAAGCGCGCGCGCAACTGCAGGCGCTGGATGACAAGCGTGCCCTGCGTCGCAGCGGCGTGAAGTCGGTCCATGACATCGGCGACGATGATTGGGACGAAGAAGATGTGGATGACGAAGACGGTCCGGAAATCATTTACGTGCGTGACTGATTCGTTGCAGTAAACTTAAGCGCCGCTCAATCGAGCGGCGTTTTAGTATCTGGAAATCGCAAGTCACAAATAACGTCATGGGCGGCGCTGGGTCGCGTTGCCCTCAAGCTAAGGTTGAAGATGATGCGGAGCAAGGTGACAGGTGCGCAGCGTTGGGTCGTGAAGATCGGCAGCGCTTTGCTGACAGCTGATGGCAAAGGGCTGGATCGCGCGGCAATGAGTGTCTGGGTGGAGCAGATGGTGGCCTTGCATGAGGCTGGTGTCGAGTTGGTGCTGGTGTCCTCCGGGGCGGTAGCGGCCGGCATGAGTCGTTTGGGCTGGACCGCACGACCCAGTGCGATGCACGAGCTCCAGGCAGCCGCTGCGATTGGTCAGATGGGTCTGGTGCAGGCGTGGGAATCGAGTTTCGCCGAGCATGGCCGGCACACTGCGCAGATTCTCCTGACTCACGACGATTTGTCCGACCGCAAGCGCTACCTCAACGCCCGCAGCACTTTGCGCGCATTGGTCGACCTGAAAGTCATCCCGGTGATCAACGAAAACGACACCGTGGTCACCGACGAAATCCGCTTTGGCGACAACGACACCCTGGCGGCGCTGGTGGCTAACCTGGTCGAGGCGGATTTGCTGGTGATCCTGACCGACCGCGATGGCATGTTTGACGCCGATCCGCGCAACAATCCCGAGGCGCAGCTGATTTACGAAGCGCGCGCCGATGATCCGAGTCTCGATGCGGTAGCGGGTGGTACGGGCGGTGCGCTGGGGCGTGGCGGTATGCAGACCAAGTTGCGAGCGGCGCGACTGGCTGCGCGTTCCGGTGCGCACACCATCATTGTCGGTGGGCGTCTTGAGCGCGTGCTTGATCGCCTGAAGGCGGGTGAGCGTATCGGTACGTTGCTGTCGCCTGAGCGCGGCATGCTCGCGGCGCGCAAGCAATGGCTGGCCGGGCATCTGCAGACTCGCGGCACGTTGGTGCTGGATGATGGTGCGGTGTCGGCGTTGTCACAGGGCAATAAAAGTTTGCTGCCGGTAGGTGTGAAGTTGGTGCAGGGCAGTTTCCGTCGCGGTGAAATGGTCGTCTGCGTGGCGCCCGATGGTCGTGAGATTGCTCGTGGCCTGGCTAACTACAGTGCGCTGGAAGCACAAAAAATCATCGGTCAGTCGTCGGATGCGATTGTCGGTTTGCTCGGTTACATGGCGGAGCCTGAACTGGTTCACCGTGACAACCTGATTCTGGTCTAAGGAAAATTCGATGCGTTTAGCGAAAGGATTGTTGGGCTTGCTGATGGCGATGCCATTGCTGGCCTCGGCCGAGGAGATCGGTCAAGTGTCGACGGTGTTCAAGTTTGTCGGTCCGAACGACCGCATTGTGGTCGAGGCTTTCGATGATCCGAAAGTTGAGGGGGTGACCTGCTACCTGTCGCGCGCCAAGACGGGTGGTGTGAAGGGTGGTCTGGGTCTGGCTGAAGATCGCGCAGAAGCGTCGATCGCTTGCCGTCAGGTCGGCCCGATCAAGTTCAAGGGTGATTTGAAGGATGGCGATGAAGTGTTCAAGGAGCGCACTTCGCTGGTATTCAAGACCATGCAGGTGGTGCGATTCCTGGACAAGAAGCGCAATACGCTGGTGTATCTGGTCTACAGCGATCGCTTGATCGAAGGCAGTCCGCAGAATGCCGTGACCGCGATCCCGATCCTGCCGTGGGTACCCGTCCAGCAATAACACCGCAAATCCAATTGTAGGGGTGAGCCTGCTCCGGGCGGCGTGCCGACGATAGCTGTGTTAGTCAGCAAATGTACATCTGACTAACCGCCATCGTCGGAACGCCGCCCGGAGCAGGCTCACTCCTACATTTTTTTTGCGCTGGATTTGCTAAATCACAGGCAATAAAAAACCGACCCTAAGGTCGGTTTTTTAATGACTACGTCGGATTAAGCAGCTTCTTTCAGCGCTTTGACGTGGCCATTCAGGCGGCTCTTATGGCGAGCAGCCTTGTTCTTGTGGATGATGCCTTTATCGGCCATACGGTCGATAACTGGCACAGCCAGAACGTATGCAGCTTGAGCTTTTTCAGCGTCTTTTGCGTCGATGGCTTTAACTACATTCTTGATGTAGGTGCGAACCATGGAACGCAGGCTGGCGTTGTGGCTGCGACGCTTCTCAGCCTGTTTTGCACGTTTTTTGGCGGAAGGTGAGTTGGCCACCGTCGAGCTCCTCGAAAGACTTTTTAGGAAATAGCAAACAAAATAGGCCGCGAATCATGCCGATGAGTTGAAGTCTTGTCAAGGGCACTTGAAACGTTCCGCTAAGTGGTAGGTATAAAGAGGCGGGATATTTATTTCCGGCGCTTGACCTGTAAACTCGCGAGCTTTGGCTCTGTGCTGCTGCGGCGCGGAGTATCGCACAAGTAGGCGCTTTGTTCGCCTGCTGTTTATCGACAGGCACAAATTCCCTCAATGAATCTGCTCAAATCGTTGGCCGCCGTCAGCTCTATCACGATGCTTTCCCGGATTCTGGGCTTTGTTCGTGACACGCTGATTGCCCGTACATTCGGCGCCGGGATGGCGACGGATGCCTTCTTTATTGCCTTCAAACTGCCCAATCTGCTGCGGCGGATCTTCGCCGAGGGCGCTTTCTCGCAGGCATTCGTGCCGATTCTGGCCGAATACAAGAGCCAGCAGGGCGAAGAGGCGACGCGCACGTTCATTGCCTACGTATCGGGCTTGCTGACGTTGGTGCTGGCGGTTGTCACTGCGCTGGGCATGATCGCCGCGCCTTGGGTGATCTGGGCCACCGCGCCCGGTTTTACCGATACGCCGGAAAAATTCCAGCTCACCTCCGATCTGTTGCGGGTGACCTTCCCGTATATATTGCTGATATCCCTGTCATCGCTGGCCGGGGCGATCCTCAATACCTGGAACCGTTTCTCAGTGCCGGCCTTTGTGCCAACGTTGCTCAACGTCAGCATGATTGTGTTTTCGCTGTTCCTCACGCCGTACTTCGATCCGCCGGTCATGGCATTGGGTTGGGCGGTCTTGGTCGGCGGTCTGGCGCAGTTGCTCTATCAACTGCCGCACCTGAAAAAGATCGGCATGCTGGTGCTGCCGCGTCTGAATCTGCGTGATACCGGTGTCTGGCGCGTGATGAAGCAGATGCTGCCGGCGATTCTCGGTGTCTCGGTCAGCCAGATTTCGCTGATCATCAACACGATTTTCGCCTCATTTCTGGTCGCGGGTTCGGTGTCGTGGATGTATTACGCCGACCGCTTGATGGAATTGCCATCCGGTGTGCTTGGCGTGGCATTGGGGACAATTTTGCTGCCGACGCTGGCAAAAACCTACGCGAGCAAGGATCGCCACGAATATTCGCGGATTCTCGATTGGGGCCTGCGTCTGTGCTTTGTGCTGGTGCTGCCCTGTGCGCTGGCGCTGGGAATTCTCGCTGAGCCGCTGACTGTTTCGCTGTTCCAGTACGGTCAATTCAGTGGTTTCGACGCGGAAATGACTCAGCGCGCACTGATTGCCTATTCTGTCGGTCTGCTCGGGATTATCGTGATCAAGGTGTTGGCGCCGGGCTTCTATGCGCAGCAGAACATCCGTACTCCGGTAAAAATCGCAATCTTCACGCTGGTCGTCACTCAGTTGTTCAACCTGGTGCTGATTGGTCCTCTGGCTCACGCCGGTCTGGCCTTGGCGATCAGCGCCGGTGCCTGCCTGAATGCCGGGTTGCTGTTCTATCAACTGCGCAAGCAACAGATGTATCAGCCGCAGCCGGGTTGGGCCAGGTTCGGTTTCAAATTGGTTATCGCCGTGGCGGTGATGTCGGCGGTGTTACTGGTTGGCATGCATTTCATGCCGGCGTGGGACCAAGGGCACATGCTTGAGCGCTTCCTGCGTCTGGGCGCATTGGTCGCGGCGGGCGTGGTCGCCTATTTCGGTATGTTGCTGCTGCTTGGTTTCCGTTTGCGCGACTTCAATCGCAAGGCCTTGAGTTAAGGTTTTACCCTTTATAAACAGGCGCGGGCCGGCAGTTTTGTCGGCTCGTTCACTTTGCGTTACGGTGTTGCCTGTCGTCGACCGTCGGGTGTGGTTATAATCGACCACTTTATGAGCAAGAAGCGCGTTATGCAGCTGGTTCGAGGCCTCCACAACTTGCGCCCCCAGCATCGGGGCTGCGTCGCCACTATTGGCAACTTTGACGGTGTTCACCGTGGTCACCAGGCTATCCTGGCCCGACTGCGTGAGCGTGCGCTCGAGTTGGGCGTACCCAGCTGCGTGGTGATTTTCGAGCCGCAGCCACGGGAATTCTTTGCCCCCGAGACCGCGCCGGCGCGTCTGGCCCGCTTGCGCGACAAGCTGCAATTGCTGGCTGCCGAAGGCGTCGACCGGGTGTTGTGCCTGGCGTTCAACCAGCGCTTGAGCAAGCTCAGCGCCAGCGAGTTCGTCGACACCATCCTCGTTGATGGTCTCGGCGTGCAGCATCTGGAAGTCGGTGACGACTTCCGCTTCGGTTGCGACCGCCTCGGCGATTTCGACTTCCTGCTGCAGGCCGGGCAGATGCACGGTTTTACCGTTGAAGCGGCACAAACCGTCGAGCTGGACGGCATTCGCGTCAGCAGTACGCAGGTGCGTAATGCATTGGCTGCCGCCGATTTTTCCCTGGCCGAACGTTTGCTCGGTCGCCCGTACCGCATTGCCGGTCGCGTGCTGCACGGCCAGAAACTGGCCCGGCAACTGGGTACGCCCACTGCCAACATTCAACTCAAACGTCGTCGCGTGCCGTTCACAGGTGTGTACCTGGTGAATGTCGATATCGACGGCAAGACCTGGCCCGGTGTCGCCAATATCGGCGTACGACCCACGGTACAAGGTGATGGCAAGGCCCACCTTGAAGTCCATCTTCTAGATTTTGCCGGCGATCTGTATGACCGGCGTTTGACGGTGGTTTTCCACCAAAAGCTGCGTGAAGAGCAGCGCTTCGCCTCCCTGGAGGCATTGAAAACGGCGATCAATGCGGATGTCGCCACCGCCCGTGCACTAGCCGCACCTAGCGCCCATCGCTAATGAAGAGCCTTAAATGACCGACTATAAAGCCACGCTTAACCTTCCGGACACCGCCTTCCCAATGAAGGCCGGCCTGCCACAGCGCGAACCGCAGATCCTGCAGCGCTGGGACAGTATTGGCCTGTACGGAAAGTTGCGCGAGATTGGCAAGGATCGTCCGAAGTTCGTTCTGCACGACGGTCCTCCGTATGCCAACGGCACGATCCACATCGGTCACGCACTGAACAAGATTCTCAAGGACATGATCATCCGCTCGAAGACCCTGTCGGGCTTCGACGCGCCGTACGTTCCGGGTTGGGACTGCCACGGCCTGCCGATCGAGCACAAGGTTGAAGTGACCCACGGCAAGAATCTGGGCGCGGACAAGACCCGCGAACTGTGCCGTGCCTACGCCACCGAGCAGATCGAAGGGCAGAAGTCCGAATTCATCCGTCTCGGCGTGCTGGGCGATTGGGCCAACCCGTACAAGACCATGGATTTCAAGAACGAGGCCGGTGAAATCCGCGCCCTCGCTGAAATCGTCAAGGGCGGTTTCGTGTTCAAGGGCCTCAAGCCTGTGAACTGGTGCTTCGACTGCGGTTCGGCCCTGGCTGAAGCGGAAGTCGAGTACGAGACCAAAAAGTCCTCGACCATCGACGTCGCCTTCCCGATCGCTGACGAAGCCCAACTGGCTGCCGCGTTCGGTCTGCCGTCGCTGGGCAAACCTGCCTCGATCGTGATCTGGACCACCACCCCGTGGACCATCCCGGCCAACCAGGCGCTCAACGTTCACCCGGAATTCAACTACGCGTTGGTCGACATCGGCGACAAGCTGCTGGTACTGGCTGAAGAGCTGGTCGAAGCCTGCCTGACGCGCTATGGCGTCGAAGGCTCGGTCATCGCCACCACCACCGGTAAACAGCTGGAACTGATCAACTTCCGTCATCCGTTCTATGACCGTCTGTCGCCGGTGTATCTGGCTGACTACGTCGAACTGGGCGCTGGTACCGGCGTGGTTCACTCCGCTCCGGCCTACGGCGTGGACGACTTCGTGACTTGCAAGAAATATGGCATGGTCAACGACGACATCCTCAACCCGGTGCAGAGCAACGGCGTGTACGTGCCGTCGCTGGAATTCTTCGGCGGCCAGTTCATCTGGAAGGCCAACCCGGCGATCGTCGACAAACTGACCGAAGTCGGTGCGCTGCTGCACACCACCGTCATCGAACACAGCTACATGCACTGCTGGCGCCACAAGACCCCGCTGATCTACCGCGCCACCGCGCAGTGGTTCATCGGCATGGACAAAGAGCCAACCAGCGGTGACACCCTGCGTGTGCGCTCGCTCAAAGCCATCGAAGACACCAAATTCGTACCGGCCTGGGGCCAGGCGCGTCTGCACTCGATGATCGCCAACCGTCCGGACTGGTGCATCTCGCGTCAGCGCAACTGGGGCGTGCCGATCCCGTTCTTCCTCAACAAGGAAAGCGGCGAACTGCACCCACGCACCGTCGAGCTGATGGAAGAAGTGGCCAAACGCGTTGAAGTCGAAGGTATCGAAGCCTGGTTCAAGATGGACGCTGCCGAGTTGCTCGGCGACGAAGCGCCGCTGTACGACAAGATCAGCGACACCCTCGACGTCTGGTTCGATTCGGGCACCACGCACTGGCACGTCCTGCGCGGTTCGCACCCGATGGGTCACGAGAGCGGCCCGCGTGCCGACCTGTACCTGGAAGGTTCCGACCAACACCGTGGCTGGTTCCACTCGTCGCTGCTGACCGGTTGCGCCATCGACAACCACGCGCCGTACCGCGAACTGCTGACCCACGGTTTCACCGTCGACGAAGCCGGCCGCAAGATGTCCAAGTCGCTAGGTAACGTGATCGCGCCGCAGAAAGTCAACGACACTCTGGGCGCCGACATCATGCGTCTGTGGGTTGCTTCGACTGACTACTCCGGTGAAATGGCGGTTTCCGATCAGATCCTGCAACGCAGTGCGGACGCTTATCGTCGTATCCGAAACACCGCGCGCTTCCTGCTTTCGAACCTGAGCGGTTTCAACCCGGCTACCGACATCCTGCCGGCTGAAGAAATGCTCGCGCTGGATCGTTGGGCGGTCGACCGCACCTTGCTGCTGCAACGTGAGCTGCAAGAGCACTACGGCGAATACCGTTTCTGGAACGTTTACTCGAAGATCCACAACTTCTGCGTGCAGGAGCTGGGCGGTTTCTACCTCGACATCATCAAGGACCGTCAGTACACCACTGGCGCCAACAGCAAGGCCCGCCGCTCGGCGCAAACCGCGCTGTTCCACATCTCCGAAGCGCTGGTGCGCTGGATCGCGCCGATCCTCGCCTTCACCGCCGACGAACTGTGGGAATACCTGCCGGGCGAGCGTAACGAATCGGTCATGCTCAACACCTGGTACGAAGGTCTGACCGAACTGCCGGCCGACGTTGAACTGGGCCGCGACTACTGGGAACGCGTGATGGCGGTCAAAGTAGCGGTCAACAAAGAAATGGAAATCCAGCGCGCAGCGAAAGCTGTCGGTGGCAACCTGCAAGCCGAAGTGACGCTCTACGCCGAAGACGCCCTGAGCGCCGATCTGGCCAAGCTGAGCAACGAACTGCGCTTTGTATTGATCACTTCGACAGCCAGCGTTGCGCCGTTCGTACAGGCTCCGGCCGATGCAGTAGTGACTGAAGTCAGCGGCCTGAAGCTGAAGATCGTCAAATCGGCCTTCCCGAAATGCGCCCGTTGCTGGCACTGCCGTGAAGACGTCGGTGTGAACCCGGAGCATCCGGAAATCTGCGGTCGTTGCGTCGACAACATCAGCGGCGCTGGCGAGGTTCGTCACTATGCCTAATGCCGTTGGCCGTTTTGGACGGTTGAGCTGGCTGTGGTTGAGTTTGCTGGTTCTGGTCATCGACCAGGCCAGCAAGTTCTACTTCGAAGGCAAGCTCGAAATGTTCCAGCAGATCGTGATCATTCCTGATTACTTCAGCTGGACCCTGGCTTACAACACCGGCGCGGCGTTCAGCTTCCTGGCGGACAGCTCCGGCTGGCAGCGCTGGTTGTTCGCCCTGATCGCGATTGTGGTCAGTGCGGTGCTGGTGGTCTGGCTCAAGCGCCTGGGCCGCAACGAAACCTGGCTGGCCGTCGCTTTGGCGCTGGTGCTGGGTGGCGCGCTGGGCAATCTGTATGACCGCATTGCCTTGGGCCATGTGATCGATTTCATTCTGGTGCACTGGCAGAACCGCTGGTACTTCCCGGCGTTCAACTTCGCCGACAGCGCCATTACCGTTGGCGCGGTGATGTTGGCACTGGATATGTTCAAAAGTAAAAAGACCGGAGAAGCCGTTCATGACTGAACAGGTATTGGCTGAGCAACGCATCGGCCAGAACACGGAAGTCACCTTGCACTTTGCATTGCGCCTGGAGAACGGCGACACCGTCGACAGTACGTTCGACAAAGCCCCGGCGACCTTCAAGGTCGGCGACGGCAACCTGCTGCCGGGTTTCGAAGCGGCGCTGTTCGGCTTCAAGGCCGGCGACAAGCGCACGCTGACCGTCGAGCCGGAAAACGCCTTCGGTCAGCCGAACCCGCAGAACGTACAGATCATTCCGCGTTCGCAGTTCGTCGATATGGAGTTGTCACCGGGTTTGCTGGTGATCTTCAATGACGCGGCCAATACTGAGCTGCCGGGTGTGGTGAAAGAGTTCGACGACACGCAAGTGACCATCGACTTCAACCACCCGCTGTCGGGCAAGACGCTGACCTTTGACGTGGAAATCATCAACGTTAAAGCGCTGTAACTGACTGTATAAGGTCAAATGTGGGAGCGAGCTTGCTCGCGAAACCGGTGTGTCAGCTAACAGAGATGTTGAAAGGTGACGCCCCTTCGCGAGTAAGCTCGCTCCTACAGTGGTTTTTCATTGTTTTCGCGCGCAAGACACGAGGCACAGCATGCAAATCAAACTCGCCAACCCCCGTGGCTTCTGCGCTGGCGTGGACCGGGCGATCGAAATCGTCAACCGCGCCCTGGAAGTCTTCGGGCCGCCGATCTACGTGCGTCACGAAGTAGTGCACAACAAGTTCGTCGTGGAAGACCTGCGCAGCCGCGGGGCGATCTTCGTCGAAGAGCTGGATCAGGTGCCGGACGACGTTATCGTGATCTTCAGTGCTCACGGCGTATCCCGGGCCGTACGCACCGAAGCCGCCGGCCGTGGCCTGAAAGTGTTCGACGCCACCTGCCCTCTGGTGACCAAGGTGCACATTGAGGTGGCTAAATACAGCCGCGATGGCCGTGAGTGCATTCTGATCGGCCACGCCGGACACCCGGAAGTCGAAGGCACCATGGGTCAGTACGACGGCAGCAATGGCGGCGCGATTTACCTCGTCGAAGACGAGAATGACGTCGCCGAGTTGCAGGTGCAGAACCCGGATAAACTGGCTTTCGTGACCCAGACCACGCTGTCGATGGACGACACCAGTCGCGTCATCGATGCATTGCGCACGCGCTTCCCGGCCATCGGCGGTCCGCGCAAGGACGACATCTGCTACGCCACGCAAAACCGTCAGGACGCGGTCAAGCAACTGGCCGACGAGTGCGACGTGGTGCTGGTGGTTGGCAGCCCGAACAGCTCCAACTCCAACCGTCTGCGTGAGCTTGCCGAGCGCATGGCCACACCGGCCTACCTGATTGACGGCGCGGAAGACCTGCAAAAGAGCTGGTTCGATGGCGTTGAGCGTATCGGCATCACCGCCGGTGCCTCCGCGCCGGAAGTACTGGTGCGTGGTGTGATTCAGCAACTGCAGGCTTGGGGTGCCACCGGTGCCGATGAGCTGGCCGGTCGCGAAGAGAACATCACGTTCTCGATGCCTAAAGAGCTGCGCGTGCGTTCGATCTGACACGCTGGTTTTTGTGGCACAGCGCCTGCTCAGTCTCTTGGCTGTTCAGGCGTACACGGCCGGTCGCCGCCAGTACTATCTGACGCTGGCTGACCGGCTCGCGAGCCGAGCAGACATGTAATGTCCCTGCCTGAAATGCCCGCCCGGGCATCAGCGGTTGCCCCAGACTGCTGAAACGTACGTAACGACTCACCGACCAATTGCCGACAATTGGCACCTGCGTGTCGCTCACACTTTCTTGTAGCAGTGGATTGTTGCTGTCTTTCTGCCCCTTGCCGCTGATATCCAGAATGATCCGCCAGCCCTGACTCCAGTCGCCGTTGATGCCATGAATCACCACGCTCTGATTGCGCGTGATGGCCAGTGTGCGGGCGTTGCGAAGGCCATCGAGCAGCGATTGCGCCGCTTGATCCCGATGGTTCGATTCTTTGAGCGCGGCAAACGCCGGACTGACCAGCAGCAGAACAATTGCGCCAATCGCCAGTCCCATAAGCAGTTCTATCAGGCTGAAACCCTGTTGCGGCATGAAAAATCCCTCCGTGGAGTGTGATGAACGGCGCGCTCCGTGCGCCGGGCATGGCAAATCAACCGACGCGGGCCGGTTGAATGTTCTAGCGTGTAGAAGCAGGTATAGCCGACGGCAACGGAGGGCATCGATGGATCTTCGTACAAAAGGTTTCACGCTGATCGAGTTGTTGGTTGCGATCGCGATCTTCGTGATTCTGATCACCCTGGCGGTGCCGGCATTCACCCGTTCGGTTCAGGGCAGCAAGGCCGACACCGAAATGGGCGACCTGCAGCGGGCGATCAATTTCGCCAGGCTCGAGGCCATCGACCGTGGTACGACGCTGCGCTTGCGTCCAACCGCTGGTGGCAGCGTCTGGACCGGTGAGCTGGCGGTCTACGACAGTACTGGCAATCCGGCCAATGTGTTGCGGGTTGTTCCCGCGATGAGCAGCGGCGCGACTCTGACGCTACCCTCAGGAGTGACCGCACTGGATTTCAACAACCTTGGCGGTCTGGCGGCACCGTCGACGGCGGTGGCCATAAGTTACACGCTGGGAACGCAAAGCAGGACGCTGAACGTGTGTTTGAACGGACGAATTCAATTGGGTGGAACTTGCGGATGAGGGCAGGGAGTCAACACGCACAGCAGGGCATGACGCTGATCGAGGTGCTGGTCGCGTTGCTGATACTGACGGTCGGGTTGCTGGGCGCGGCGGCCGTGCAACTGAATGCGCTGAAGTACACCGACAGCTCACGGATGACCAGTCAGGCCAGTTTCATCGCCTACGACATGATGGACCGCATCCGCGCCAACTCCGGCGCTGACTACACTGTCACACCGCCGACCTCGGGCAATCTGAGCGTTGCCCGCGATCAAGACCTCTACGACTTCTCCACCAATATCAGCAATTTCGGCGGGCCGACGGCCACCGGTAGCATCAGCCTCAATCAGCGCGTTTACACCATCACCATCAACTGGAGCGATGCGCGGGCAGCCAACACCGCCAGCGCCCAACGCAGTTTTGTCCTGAGCAGTCGCGCCGCAGTCGATCCGGTGGCCACACCATGAGGCGCCATCAACGTGGTTTCGGCCTGATCGAATTGCTCATCGCGCTGGCACTGGGCCTCATCGTGGTGCTGGGTGTGGTGCAGATTTTCATTGCGGCAAAAAATACCTATGTCAGCCAGAACAGTGCCGCAGCGATGCAGGAAGACGCGCGTTTTGTGTTGAGCAAAATGATTCAGGAAATTCGCATGGTCGGGATGTTCGGTTGTCTCGGCACCATCACGGATTCCAGTTCGGCGGGGGATTTCAACGCCGCACAGGTCCTCCCGATCAGTTGGGATAATGCGAACCTTAAACTGACGCTGGTCACCGCCGATATCGGCAGCGGCGGGGGCACGCCAACCTGGACGGTGCTCTCCGACTGCCGCAATAGCGCAACGGCCTATACCGGCTTGCGGTCACCGGCGAGCGGGCAGATCGCGTTCCCGATCCGGCGTCTGATCTACAGCTTCAGCAACAATCAGATTCTCATGGGCACCGGCAGCGGAACGCCGACCCAGCAGGTGTTGGTGAACAATGTCAGTGCATTCAACGTCACCTTCGGTCTGGCCAGTTCCGCGACGGATGTGGCGGCCTCGACTTACAACGCCAACCCCAGCGACCCGGCGCGTATCCGCAGTGTGCGCCTGAGCCTGACCCTAACCGACCCGAACAACCGGGTGCGCAGTCAAACCTTCAACGTGGTTGCCGCTTTGCGCAACCGCTTGCAGTGAGGGCGCGCTGATGAGGATTTCTCTTCACACCCGTCAGACTCAGCACGGCATGGTGTTGCTGGTCAGTCTGGTATTCCTGCTGTTGTTGACCCTGATTGGTTTGTCGTCGATGCAAAGCGCCAACCTGCAGGAAAAAATGGCCGGCAGTGTGAGCCTGCGCAATCAGTCGTTCCAGACGGCCGAGGCGGTTCTGCGTGTTGGGGAGAGCGCTGTGCAACTGGACAGTTATTCGCTCGCCGTGTGCAGCGGCACCACCCAATGCGCACCGCCGGCGGAGTCGTCGGTGGTCAGTGCGGCGGGGTTCAACTCGACCTCGGGTGTGACCTGGATTGCGACCGGTAATGGTTTCTATGGTGTGCAGAACATTGGCACCACACTGACCGCCGTCAACGTGCCGAGCAACACCTCGGCGACGTTGTATCGCGTCACTGCTGTCGGCATTGCCGGCAGCTCGCGCAGTGTGGTGGAGAGTGTCTATGCGAAGTATTGAACGCTGCACATCGCTGCTGCTCGGCCTGCTGCTGAGCTTGTATCTGGCGACGCCCGTCTATGCATTCACGCCGTCCGATTCGCCGCTGTTGAGTGCTGCAGCGGTGCCACCGAATGTGATGCTGCTGATCGATGATTCGGGGAGTATGAACAGCATCATTTACGCCGCCGGATTTGATCCGAACATCAACCGTGCACCCGCCCGGCAGTGCAATGCCTTCCTGGGATTGTGCTCTGCGCTCAATGCTCCGCAGATCACCGGCGACACGGTGTTTCTATCGAGCCTGCCGACCTCCGGGTGCTCGGGCGGCGCCTATGCGTTCTACAACAACAGCGTGGCGCCGTTATGCCTGAAGCTGCCCGACCCCGTAGGCAATGAGAACACCCGATATTCCGCCGATTACATTTCCTATATCGTCGGCCTGGCTACGAGCAATGGCACCCGTGACTTCACCACAGGAGCAATTCCCAACGACTACCGAATGAATGTTGCGCGAAGCGTTTCCACAGCACTGGTCAGCAGCAACCGCACCCTGCGTATGGGCCTATCGACCTTCAACCCGGCCACCAGTACCAACTCGGGCAATGGTGGTTTCATCGCCCGATCGATCACCGATTTGTCGCCGGTGTCCGGCAGCGTGACTCAAGCCCAGGCCGACACCAATTACAACGCACTGATCTCTTCCATCAACGGCTTGAGCGCCGTGGCCAACAC
The DNA here is from genome assembly GCF_054682705.1 of Pseudomonas sp. H1_D05. Classification (NCBI taxonomy): domain Bacteria; kingdom Pseudomonadati; phylum Pseudomonadota; class Gammaproteobacteria; order Pseudomonadales; family Pseudomonadaceae; genus Pseudomonas; species Pseudomonas sp. H1_D05. The sequence goes on along the minus strand of NZ_CP162825.1, from coordinate 909,288 downwards.
GCCGTTGGCGGAAGCCTATTACGAAATCACCCGCTACATGCGCGGTATGGCGCCGTACTACAACAGCACGCCGACTACCTACACGAGCCCGATTCAGTATCGCTGCCAGAAAAACTACGGCGTGGTGATTACCGACGGTCTACCCACTTTCGACCGAACCTTCCCGACTAACGACCCATTGGGCGGCAGCCGTTTGCCGAACTGGGACGGCGTCAACAATGACGGCAACAATCTCAATGGTGACAACGAAGGGGACACGCTGTATCTGGATGACATCGCCAAATTTGCTTTCGACATCGACATGCGTTCGACCGGCACGGACGCGGCGGGCAAGAGTTGGAACGCGGTGGATTTTCCCAAGCAGAACATGAACACCTATACCGTGGGGTTCACCGCCGACAACGACATGCTGTCGGACGCGGCCAGTTATGGGCAGGGCAGGTATTACCAAGCGACTGACAGCACGGGACTCAATGCTGCCTTGTCGTCGGCGTTGAGTGATATCACTTCCAAGGCTGGCTCTGGTGGTGCCGGCGTCGCCAGCAGCAGCACGTTGACCATTGGCAGCAGTTTTTATCAAACCACTTACGATCCCAAGGATTGGCGCGGCACGATCAGGTCGTTCGGCTTTACCGCGACCGGCACGGTGAATACCTCGGCTGTGCAATGGACGACCGACACCACCATCGTGCCCTCTGCCACGGCACCGACTTTTCAATCATGGAACACCGTGAGCAATGCGCCGATAGCCCTGGCATTCGGCAACTTTTCCCTAGCCCAGCAGACGACGCTGAATCAGGGCCTGCCCACCGGTATCAACGGCAATGATCTTGTGGAGTGGAGCAAAGGGACTAACAAGACCGGGCTCAAAGTACGCGGTGTGCTGCTTGGCGATATTATCAATTCGCCGCTGGTACTCGCGTCGCCTGCAGACAAGAGCGCCTCTGATCTGTCGGGCGATAGCAGTTACACCAACTACCTGACGACCAAGGCTGCAAACATGAATGCCAGTCTGGTGGTGAACGCCAATGACGGTTTCGTCAACGTGATCAATTCGGCGAACGGCACACGTCGTTATGCGTACATGCCCTCCAGCGTGCTGCCGTCGTTGCGTCTGATCGCGGACACCAACTACGTCAACGGCGTCAGCCACAAGTTTCTGGTGGATGGTCAGGTCGGCGTGTTCGATGCGCAGGCCGGCACCAACTGGAAAACTCTAGCCATTGGTGGCACTGGGACCGGCGGTAAAACCTTTTATGGACTGCAACTGTTTGATGCCTCGGCGGGCAATGTCATCAGGGCATTGTGGGAAGCTAGTGCGCCGGTCACTGCCAACACGGCGAACGCGTTCAATGATCTGGGTTACGCCTACGCCCGTCCGGAAGTGGCACGCTTGGCCAATGGTCGCTGGGCGACATTCATTGCCAACGGCTACGGCAGCAATTCGGGCGTTGCAGCTTTATATGTACTGGATGCGCTGGATGGTTCGCTGATCAGGAAAATCGTTATCGACAGCACGGAAACCAGCAACGGTTTGTCGTCGGTGAAACTCAAGGTCAACTCTTCGAATGTGGTGCAGGCCGCTTACGGTGGCGACTTGAAGGGGCGGTTATGGAAGTTCGACCTGAGTGCCACGTCCTCCGACAGTTGGGGCGTGGCGTTTTCCGGCAATCCACTGTTCACCACGGCGGGCGGGGCGACTCAACCGATCACCGCGCAGCCGTTACTGGCGGATAATGCGCTGGGCGGCAAACAGATCTTCGTCGGTACCGGCAAGTTCAATGAAACGGCCGACAAGACCAATAAGGATTTGCAGGCGTTCTATTCCGTATGGGACGCCGATGGTGGTTCTGGTCAACTGACTGTCAGCAGTCTGCAGCCGCAGGCGATCACCGGGTCATTTGCCGGCAGCTCTGGACAGTTTCTGACCACAACGCAGAATGACACGACGTATCCGGCGGAGAAGGGTTGGTATCTGCCGCTGGTGTACAACAACGTGCTGACCGGCGAGCGGGTGATCAATCAGGCGAGTATCGTGCTGGGCCGAATTGTCTTTACCACGGCCAGTGTTGATACCACCGATCCCTGTGCGAGTTTTGGTACCGGCAAACTGATCGAACTGGATGCGTTCAGCGGTAAGATGCTCAACTATGCCGTCATCAACACCAATACTGACCGTTTGGTCGACAGCAATGACACGATATCCAGTGGCGTGATATTCACCGGTGGCATTCCGACCCTTAACGTCATCTCCGCAAATGCCACCGAAAAGCTTGTGGGCGACACCAGTGGCACCATCACAACCGTTGTGGAAAAGGGCGGCGGTGGCAGCCGTCGTATCATGTGGCGACAAATACAGTAAGTGAGAGTTTGAGGCATGCGCAGATTCAACCGAGGCTTTACCCTGATCGAAATCATGATCGTGATTGCGATCATCGGGATCGTCATCACCATCGCCGCACCGAGCTATACCGAGTACCTGAAAAAGGGCCGTCGCGCCGAAGTGGTGTCACTGCTTTCGGAGCAGGCGCAGACCCTCGAACGCTTCTACACCAAGAACAATGTCTATACCGGCATCACCGGACTCAGCACGGGCAATGATTTCTACACCATCACCCCGACCATCGCTGACCAGACCTTCCTGCTGACCGCTACCCGCAAAACGGGTACGTCCATGGCCACCGACAAGTGCGGGGATTTCACCCTGACCAACACCGGGGTCAGAAGCATGAACAACGCGACTACCGGGCTGACCACCAAGGATTGCTGGGGCCGCTGAGGCGCTTTCTTTCGGGTGCCTTTTGCGCCCACTGTCTTTTTTACGGTTGGAACAAACATGACCAGGCAACAGCAAGTGGTGATTGTCGGTGGCGGGGTGATTGGCCTGCTGACCGCCTACAACCTCGCCTCCGAAGTAAGCAGCGTGGTGCTGCTCGATCGTTCCAACCTCGGCCAGGAGTCGTCCTGGGCGGGCGGCGGTATCGTTTCGCCGTTGTATCCGTGGCGTTACAGCCCGGCGGTCACGGCGCTAGCGCACTGGTCGCAGGACTTTTATCCACAGCTCGGCGAGCGTTTGTTTGCCGACACTGGCGTTGATCCTGAAGTGCACACCACCGGCCTGTACTGGCTGGATCTGGACGATGAAGCCGAAGCACTGGCTTGGGCCGAGCGGGAAAACCGTCCGCTGCGGGCTGTGGATATCTCGGCGGCACATGATGCGGTGCCGGTGCTCGGTGGCGGGTTCGCGCGGGCGATCTACATGGCTGATGTCGCCAACGTGCGCAATCCGCGTCTGGTGAAGTCGCTGAAAGCGGCGTTGCAGGCACTGCCGAACGTGACGATTCACGAACAGTGCGAGGTCAGCGGATTCGTCCGTGAGGGCGCGCAGGTCGTCGGCGTCGAAACCTCCAACGGCGTGATCAAAGGTGATCAGATCGTGTTGACGGCCGGTGCGTGGAGCGGTGATTTGCTCAAGACGCTGGACCTGACGCTGCCGGTTGAACCGGTCAAAGGCCAGATGATTCTCTACAAGTGCGCGGCGGATTTTCTGCCGAGCATGGTTTTGGCCAAGGGCCGTTATGCGATTCCGCGTCGTGACGGCCACATTCTGATTGGCAGCACGCTGGAGCACGAAGGCTACGACAAGACGCCGACCGATGTGGCGCTGGAAAGTCTCAAGGCTTCGGCAGTGGAGTTATTGCCAGCGTTGGCCGATGCCGAAGTGATCGGGCACTGGGCAGGGCTGCGTCCGGGCTCGCCGGAGGGCATTCCTTACATTGGTCGGGTGCCGGGGTTTGACGGGTTGTGGTTGAACTGCGGGCATTACCGCAATGGACTGGTGCTGGCGCCGGCGTCGTGTCAGTTGTTTGCCGATGTGATGCTGGGAAGGACGCCGATTATTGATCCGGCGCCGTATGCGCCCGAGGGCCGGATCTAGTCTGATATTTCTTCAGCGATCGGATGGCCGTCATCGCGAGCAGGCTCACTCCTACAATGGATCTCCGGTTAACTCACATTTTGTGAACACCCTAGATCCCTGTGGGAGCGAGCCTGCTCGCGAAGGGGTCCTCAATCCAGGCCCAGTTTCTTCAGCCGATAGCGCATCGAACGAAACGAAAGACTCAACCGCTGCGCCGCCGCCGTGCGATTCCAGCGCGTTTCTTCCAGCGCCTGCAAGATCAGCTTCCTCTCAACGTTCTCCAGATAATCTTCCAGATTGTCGATCTGCGTCAGATCGGCAATCCCGCCGTCCGCCGCGCAGTTGCCTTCGCTCAGACGTAAATCTTCAGCCTCGATCGTGCGGTTTTCACACAAGGTGTGTGCCCGCTCAAGCACGTTTTCCAACTCCCGCACATTCCCCGGAAACCGGTAATTCTTCAGCGCTGCCAACGCCTGTGGATGCAAGCGTGCTGCCGGCTGGCCGGTGTCCTTGGCCAAACGCTTGAGCATACTGGCCGCCAGCACTTCAATATCATCACGTCTTTCGCGCAGGGACGGCACGCGCAGTTCGATCACGTTCAAGCGGTAATAAAGGTCCTGACGAAAGCGTTCGGCCGCGACCTCTGCATCGAGATCCTTGTGCGTGGCGCAGAGAATCCGCACATCGACCACGCTTTCCTGCTGGCCGCCGACACTGCGCACGGCTTTTTCCTGGATCGCCCGCAGCAGTTTTACCTGCATCGACAGCGGCAAGTCCGCCACCTCATCAAGAAACAACGTGCCGCCATGGGCGGCTTGAAACAGTCCGGGTTTGTCCTCGACGGCGCCGGTAAAACTGCCTTTGCGATGGCCAAAAAACTCGCTTTCCATCAGCTCTGACGGAATCGCCCCGCAGTTCACCGGCACGAACGGCTGGCCGGCGCGCGGCCCTTGTTCATGGATCAGCCGCGCAACCAGTTCCTTGCCACTGCCCGATTCGCCACTGATGTACACCGGCGCCTGACTGCGAGCGAGTTTGTCGATTTGCTTGCGCAGAATGCGCATCGGTGGCGAATCGCCGAGCAAGCGCCGATCGATGGAGGTAAAGCTGCCTCCCGCCGCCGGCATGCGCAGGGCTGTACCGACCAGTTCGCGCAAACGAGTGAGGTCCACCGGTTTGGTGAGGAAGTCGAAAGCACCTGCTTTCAAAGCGTTGATGGCCGTTTCCAGGCTGCCATAGGCGGTGATCATCGCCACCGGCAGTTGTGGATAGCGTTGCTGAATGTGCTGCACCAGCTCCAGCCCCGTACCATCGGGCAGGCGCATGTCGGTCAGGCACAGATCGAAACTCTCGCGGTTCAGCAGCGCCTGGGCTTCAGCCAGATTGCGTGCGCTGTAGGTGTCGAGCTTCATCCGTCCCAGGGTGATTTCCAGGAGTTCGCGGATATCCGGTTCGTCGTCGACGATGAGGATTTTTTGCCGTGGGCTCGTATTCAACTTTGTTTCCGTCCGTGAGCAAAGGTGATGCGAAAGCAGCCGCCGCCTTGGCGTGATTGAAAGTCTAGGCGCGCTTGGTTGCTTTCGCACAGCTCACGGGACAGATAAAGCCCAAGGCCGGTGCCCTGGCTGCTGGTGGTGAAGAACGGTTCGAACAGATGCGTCTGTTGATCGAGCGGGACGCCGGGGCCGTTGTCCTGCACTTCGAGGACCGCCAACTGGCTGTCGGGATCACTGAACAACGACAGCCAGACTTCGGCCTGATCATGCAGCAGGGCGCTGTGGCGCCAGCCGTTGCGTAACAGATTGTCGAGAATTTGCGTGAGCTGGTTCGGGTCCATCAGCGTGGTGAAGTCTCCCGAATTGATCCGCAGGTGAATCTGCTGGCGTTCGCTGGCCTGTTCACGACTCTCGACAACGAAGTTTTCCAGCCATGGCTTGAGATCCAGGCGTTGCGGCGCGCTTTGCTGGCGGCGGGACAGTTGCAGGACGTTTTCGATGACTCGGTTCATGCGCTGGGAGTGGTCTTGAATGATCTGCGTCAGACGCCGATCCGCGCTATCGAGTTCCTCGGACTCAGCCAATAGCTGCGCGGCGTGACTGATGGCGCCCAACGGATTGCGGATCTCGTGGGCGATGCCGGCGGTCAAGCGCCCGAGTGCGGCGAGCTTAAGTTGCTGGGCTTGCTGGGCGATTTGCGCGAGGTCTTCGAGAAATACCAGGGTTTGTTGGTGGGGGCTTTGTTCGAGGGCAATGAAGCTCGGTTGCAGTTCCAGGCCGTTGCCGGGGATTTTCAGGCTCTGCGGGCGCAGGGTCGGGTTGTTCAGCCACAGTTGCAGGCGATCGACCAGCGCCGTGGAATAGTCATCGATCAAATGCCCCTGAAGGTGCGACTGCGCGAGCAGGGTTTGCGCGCTGTGATTGGCCAGTTGCACTCGCCGCGCCTCGTCGAGCACCAGAATGCCGGTGCGCATGCGTTGCAGGATCAGCGCGTTGAGGGCTTCGAGGCTGACCACTTCACTGGCACGTTGCTCGGCAAGGGTTTCGCTGACTTCGAGGCGGCGGATCAGTCCCTGCACCAGCAACGACGCGGCAAAGCACAGCGCACCGAGGGTGCCGGCCTGCAAGTATTCATTGGCGCTAAGGGCATGGTTGAAGCCGAGCAGGAAGCTCGAGCCGACGATGCCCAGCGCACCGATGGCGGCGATCAATAGCCCGATGCGCCGCCGTAGCAGGGTGTTGCTGATCGCCACAGAGACAATCAGCAAATTGCCCAGCGCACTGCCGACGCCGCCCGCAGCAAAGAACAAACCGCATAAAAGCAGGACATCGACGAGGGCCAGACTGAACAGCTGCGCTGGCCGTCGGGTGTTCTCAAGGAACACCACCAACAGAATGTTGAGGATCAGATACAGCCAACTGCCACCGCGCAGCAATTCGTCGTTGGCCGACGTCAGCAGGCGGTTGTCCATGTTGCTGGAGATCAGCAGCACCAGCGTGATGCCGATACTCAAGCGGTAGAGATGATAAAGGCGCAGCAGGCGCTGCGCCTGTTTGCTGTCGGCGTGGGTGGCCTCAGCGATCACGGGTACCCGGGCCTTGCTCAAGGTGAGCCTGGCTGCAATACCACTGTTGTTGCACGCTCAGCGCGCGGTCGCGCGGCAGATGCACGCCGCAATGGGCGCAACGCACCATTGGTGGGGCGTCCTGTTCGCGAGGGGCACGGTTGGATTGATTGGACGCGGCAGGCGCCTTGAATTTACGCCACAACCATATCGCGGCAAAAATCACGACGATCCAGAACAATAAACGAAGCATGATGAGCGGCTTTCCGACTGATGATCCGGCAGTTTAGCCAAGCTCCCGACAAGCGCACAGCGGATTAAAGCGCAGAAATGAAAAAGGGAGATCCGCAGATCTCCCTTTTTGTACATCCGGTGTGATCAGTCGAACACGCCGAAAGTCATGTAGCTGAACCACGAGCGGTCGGTGTTGCTCGACTCAGGCTCTGGCTCTTCGATCACGTCGCCGTTTTCGTCTTTAGGCTTGAGCTCGTTCGGAATTGCGTCTTTCGCGTCCTGGAACTGCTTCTGCACGTCCTGGTTGGCACGGGTTTCTCCCGGCGGCAGCGGTGGACGCGACTCGATCAGACCCAAAGTCGCCTTGCTCAGGAACGAACGGTTGTCGGCTTCGGCAACCCGTGGCACGAACTGGCCGTCTTGCAGGCTCGGGTGGTTCGGGTAGTTGAGCTTCAGGGTTTCCAGGCTGGTGGCTGCCAGGTCGTCCAGGTGCAGACGCTGGTAGGCTTCAGTCATCACCGCCAGGCCGTCGCCGACCGATGGGGTTTCCTGGAAGTTTTCCACGACATAGCGACCACGGTTGGCAGCGGCTACGTAAGCCTGACGGGTCAGGTAGTAGTCGGCCACGTGGATTTCGTAGGCGGCCAGCAGGTTGCGCAGATAAATCATGCGCTGCTTGGCGTCCGGCGCGTAGCGGCTGTTCGGGTAGCGGCTGGTCAGCTGGGCGAACTCGTTGTACGAGTCGCGCGCGGCGCCCGGGTCACGCTTGGTCATGTCCAGCGGCAGGAAGCGCGCCAGCAGGCCGACGTCCTGGTCGAACGAGGTCAGACCTTTCAAGTAGTACGCGTAATCCACGTTCGGATGCTGCGGGTGCAAACGAATGAAACGCTCGGCGGCAGACTTTGCAGCTTCCGGCTCGGCGTTCTTATAGTTGGCGTAGATCAGCTCCAGCTGTGCCTGATCGGCGTAGCGACCGAACGGATAACGCGACTCCAGAGCCTTCAGCTTGGCTGTGGCGCTGGTGTAGCTGTTGTTGTCCAAGTCAGTCTGAGCCTGCTGATACAGCTCGGCTTCGCTGAGGTTTTCGTCTACGACTTCCTTCGATGAGCAAGCAGCGGTCAATGCGAGGATGGCGATCAGCAGCAGGTGTTTCACTTGCATGGCGGCTTGCGTCCCTATGACGGCCGCTGTCTTGGGCGGGGCCGTCCTGTTATGATGAGCGCCCCGTTGAAAAGCCTCGGGGCAAAAGACGCCGTATTTAACCACAAGCGCGCAGCCGAAACCAAAAGCTGTGCCGACGCACAGTCAGAGCATGTCCGATAAAATTGAACTTCGCGCAGAGGTGCCGTCCGAATTGGGCGGCCAACGCCTCGATCAAGTCGCTGCCCAACTCTTCGCTGAGCACTCTCGCTCGCGCCTTTCCGCCTGGATCAAAGAAGGTCGCCTGACTGTGGACGGGGCGGTCATCCGCCCTCGCGACATCGTGCACGGCGGTGCCATCCTTGAGCTGACTGCCGAGCAGGAAGCCCAGGGCGAATGGATCGCCCAGGACATCGAACTCGACATCGTCTATGAAGACGACGACATTCTGGTGATCAACAAGCCTGCGGGCCTGGTGGTGCACCCGGCTGCCGGTCACGCCGATGGCACCTTGCTCAACGCCTTGCTGCACCACGTGCCGGACATCATCAATGTCCCGCGCGCCGGTATCGTGCATCGTCTTGACAAGGACACCACCGGTCTGATGGTGGTGGCCAAGACCATTCAGGCGCAGACCAAGCTGGTGACGCAACTGCAGAGTCGCAGCGTCAGCCGCATCTACGAGTGCATCGTGATCGGTGTGGTCACTGCCGGGGGCAAGATCAACGCCCCGATCGGTCGCCACGGCCAGCAGCGCCAGCGCATGGCGGTGATGGAAGGCGGCAAGCCTGCCGTCAGCCACTATCGCGTGCTGGAGCGCTTCCGCTCGCACACCCACGTACGGGTGAAGCTGGAAACCGGTCGTACTCACCAGATTCGCGTACACATGTCGCACATCAACTTCCCGTTGGTCGGCGATCCGGCGTATGGCGGTCGTTTCCGCATTCCGCCAGCCGCGAACCCGACGATGGTTGAATCCCTCAAGCATTTCCCGCGTCAGGCCCTGCACGCGCGCTTCCTTGAGCTGGATCATCCGACGACCGGTGAGCGCATGAGCTGGGAGTCACCGCTGCCGGAAGATTTCGTCTGGCTGCTGACCTTGCTCAAGCAGGATCGCGAGGCCTTCATCGGATGAACTGGCTGACGCCGGACTGGCCTGCGCCGGCCAGCGTCAAAGCCTGCGTCACCACCCGCGAGGGGGGTGTCAGCGAGGCGCCGTTCGACAGCCTCAATCTGGGCGATCATGTTGATGATCGTCCTGAGGCCGTTGCCGAGAACCGTCGACGCCTGACCGATCACTTCTCTATACAGCCTGCCTGGTTGCAGCAAGTGCACGGAATTGCCGTGGCGCATGCGGATCCGGGCATTGTTGCGACCGCAGACGCCAGCTGGACAGCAACGCCGGGCATCGCCTGCGCGGCGATGACGGCGGACTGTCTGCCGGCATTGTTCTGCGATCGCGCCGGCACCCGTGTCGCGGCGGCTCATGCTGGTTGGCGGGGGCTGGCGGCGGGTGTGCTGGAAGCTACCCTCGACAGTCTCGATGTTCCGGCCGCAGAAGTACTGGTCTGGCTCGGCCCTGCCATCGGCCCGCAAGCCTTTGAGGTCGGCCCGGAGGTTCGGGAAGTCTTCGTCAAGCAATTGCCGGAAGCGGCATCAGCCTTCGTGCCAAGCCACAATGCTGGCAAGTTCATGGCTGACATCTATTTGCTGGCGCGCCTGCGTCTGGCTGAACGTGGTGTCACCGCTGTTTATGGTGGCGGTTTCTGCACCGTGACTGATCCGCGCTTCTTCTCCTACCGTCGCGCTTCGCGCACTGGTCGCTTTGCCTCCCTTATCTGGCTCACCCGCTAGACTTGCCTGACCTGAATCAACGCTCTGACGCTTGAATCTTGCAGAATCGACCGCATCTATAGCGGTATCTGGCAGGTTTCTTTATTCAGGATGGTTTTTAGGTCCGGCCTGCTCAAAAGGAAGGTGACTTATGCGAATAGACCGTTTAACCAGCAAGTTACAGTTGGCCTTGTCCGACGCCCAGTCGTTGGCTGTCGGCCACGATCATCCGGCGATTGAGCCGGCGCACTTGATGCAAGCCATGCTTGAACAGCAGGGTGGTTCGATCAAACCTCTGCTGATGCAGGTGGGCTTCGACGTCAACAGCTTGCGCAAAGAGCTGACCAAAGAGCTCGACCAATTACCGAAAATCCAGAACCCGACCGGCGACGTCAACATGTCGCAGGATCTGGCGCGCCTGCTCAATCAGGCTGACCGTCTGGCCCAGCAGAAGGGCGACCAGTTCATTTCCAGCGAACTGGTGCTGCTCGCTGCGATGGACGAGAACAGCAAGCTCGGCAAGTTGCTGCTCGGCCAGGGCGTGAGCAAGAAAGCCCTGGAAAACGCGATCAACAACCTGCGCGGTGGCGAAGCGGTTAACGACGCCAACCACGAGGAGTCGCGGCAGGCGCTGGATAAATACACCGTCGACCTGACCAAGCGCGCCGAAGATGGCAAGCTCGATCCGGTGATCGGTCGTGACGACGAAATTCGCCGCACCATTCAGGTTCTGCAACGCCGCACCAAGAACAACCCGGTGTTGATCGGTGAGCCAGGCGTGGGCAAAACCGCCATCGCCGAAGGCCTGGCCCAGCGCATCATCAACGGCGAAGTGCCGGACGGCCTCAAAGGCAAGCGTCTGCTCTCGCTGGACATGGGCGCGCTGATTGCCGGTGCCAAGTATCGCGGTGAGTTCGAAGAGCGCCTGAAATCGTTGCTCAACGAACTGTCGAAGCAGGAAGGGCAGATCATTCTGTTCATCGACGAACTGCATACCATGGTCGGCGCCGGTAAAGGCGAAGGCTCGATGGATGCCGGCAACATGCTCAAGCCTGCGCTGGCTCGCGGTGAGTTGCACTGCGTTGGCGCGACCACGCTCAACGAGTACCGCCAATATATAGAGAAGGACGCGGCGCTTGAGCGACGCTTCCAGAAAGTTCTGGTGGATGAGCCGAGCGAAGAAGACACCATTGCCATCCTGCGTGGCCTTAAAGAGCGTTACGAGGTTCACCACAAGGTGGCAATCACCGACGGCGCGATCATCGCCGCGGCCAAGCTCAGCCATCGCTACATCACTGACCGGCAGTTGCCGGACAAGGCCATCGATCTGATCGACGAGGCCGCTAGTCGCATCCGCATGGAAATCGACTCCAAACCGGAAGTGCTCGATCGTCTGGAACGTCGCCTGATTCAGTTGAAGGTGGAATCCCAGGCGCTGAAGAAAGAAAGCGACGAAGCGGCGATGAAACGTCTGGAGAAACTCCAGGAAGAAATCGTCCGCCTCGAACGCGAGTATTCCGATCTGGAAGAAATCTGGAACTCGGAAAAAGCCGAGGTGCAGGGTTCTGCGCAGATTCAGCAGAAGATCGAGCAGTCGCGGCAGGAACTGGAAGCCGCGCGCCGTAAAGGTGACCTCAACCGTATGGCTGAATTGCAGTACGGGGTGATCCCGGATCTGGAACGCAGCCTGCAAATGGTCGACCAGCACGGCAAGAGCGAAAACCAGTTGCTGCGCAGCAAGGTGACTGAAGAAGAAATCGCTGAAGTTGTGTCGAAGTGGACCGGCATCCCGGTGTCGAAAATGCTCGAAGGCGAGCGCGACAAGCTGATGAAGATGGAAAGCCTGTTGCACAAACGGGTCATCGGTCAGGAAGAGGCCGTGGTCGCCGTCGCCAACGCGGTACGCCGTTCGCGCGCCGGGTTGTCCGACCCGAATCGTCCGAGCGGCTCGTTCATGTTCCTCGGCCCGACCGGTGTCGGTAAAACCGAGCTGTGCAAGGCGCTGGCCGAATTCCTCTTTGATACGGAAGAGGCGATGGTGCGGATCGACATGTCCGAGTTCATGGAGAAACATTCCGTGGCTCGCCTGATCGGTGCACCACCGGGATACGTCGGCTACGAAGAGGGTGGTTACCTGACCGAGGCGGTGCGTCGCAAGCCTTATTCGGTGATCCTGCTGGACGAAGTCGAGAAGGCGCACCCGGATGTGTTCAACATCTTGCTGCAAGTGCTCGAGGATGGTCGCCTGACCGACAGCCATGGCCGTACGGTGGATTTCCGCAACACCGTGATCGTCATGACTTCGAACCTGGGGTCGGTACAGATCCAGGAACTGGTCGGTGATCGTGAGGCTCAACGTGCTGCAGTCATGGATGCGCTGACGTCGCACTTCCGTCCGGAGTTCATCAACCGGGTCGACGAAGTGGTGATCTTCGAGCCTTTGGCGCGGGATCAGATCGCGGGCATTACCGAGATCCAGTTGGGCCGTCTGCGCAGCCGTCTGGCCGAGCGCGAGCTGAAGCTGGAACTCAGTCCAGAGGCGATGGACAAGTTGATCGCCGTTGGTTACGACCCGGTGTATGGCGCACGTCCTTTGAAACGGGCGATTCAGCGCTGGATCGAAAACCCGCTGGCACAGTTGATCCTCTCGGGTCACTTCATGCCGGGCGACACGGCAACCGGCACTGTCGAGAACGACGAAATCGTTTTCAACTAAGCCTGAGCGCCAATGAAAAAAGGAGGGCCCCACATTGTGGGGCCTTTTTTTTCGTTAGGCTGTTGAACTCAAAGGAAAAGGCTTGTAAAGTGCGCCCCGCAGTCAGTCGCCAAGACGGTCTCAGCTCACTGAGTTGAAATCTGAAATAAGTTGCAAATCATTAACTTGAAAGCAATTTAGGGGGTTGACAGAGGTGTTCTAGGTTGTAGAATAGCGCGCCTCAGACACACGAACGCAGCGATGCGAAAACGGTGTCGAGAAGCTTCAGGTTTCACCGTTGTAAATTGAAATATGTAGTTCCGTGATAGCTCAGTCGGTAGAGCAAATGACTGTTAATCATTGGGTCCCAGGTTCGAGTCCTGGTCACGGAGCCAATTTCAAGCCGGGGTATAGCGCAGTCCGGTAGCGCGCCTGCTTTGGGAGCAGGATGTCAGGAGTTCGAATCCCCTTACCCCGACCATTTTTGGGTCGTTAGCTCAGTTGGTAGAGCAGTTGGCTTTTAACCAATTGGTCGTAGGTTCGAATCCCACACGACCCACCATTTTTGAAACCAGTTTGCGCTGGGATCGAATCTTAAGATCAGAGGCCAAAAGCGCTGATCGAAGAAGGCGATCTTTGAAAGGTCGCCTTTTTTTTACCGGGGTATAGCGCAGTCCGGTAGCGCGCCTGCTTTGGGAGCAGGATGTCAGGAGTTCGAATCCCCTTACCCCGACCATATTAAAAATCCTCGTATCGAAAGATACGGGGATTTTTTTGTCCGACAAAAACTCATTTCCCCTTCAAGTCATCATACAACCTGCCGATAGCCCGCTAACACGAGGGGACTGCCATGGCTTTCGCCCCTTGAATCTGGCCAATACAAGAATAAGGGCGTTCGTCATGTTGCTTCGTCAGTTGAATATTGCTCCCCGGGCAGCCCTGGGGTTCGCCCTGATCGCGGTGTTGGTAGCCTTGCTCGGCGTGTTTGCGCTGGGGCAGATGTCGAGCATTCGCGATAGTGAAGTCGCAGTAGAAAACCAGTGGCTGCCGAGCATTCGTGGCGGCGACGAGATCCGCGAGATCATGCTGCGCATCCGCACCATCTCGTTGCGTATGGCGCTGGATCAGGACGCGAACAATATCGCCACCTACCGCAGCCAGATGGACACCCGCGACAAAGAGCTGAGCGAGAAAATCGCCGCCTACGACAAACTGGTCGACACCCCGGAGGGCCAGCAGCTATATGACCAATTCAAAAAGAACTTCGCCGCGTATCGCAGCGGTATCGCTCAATCCTTCGCCCTCGCCGAGCAAGGCAAGCGTGATGAGTTGACCAAATTGTTGCTGGTCGACATGAAAACCGTCGTCGATGGCTCCGGCAAGCAACTCAACGACCTGGCGGATTTGTTCGCCAAACAGGTCGCCGCAGAAAGCCAGAAGTCCGCTGCGCACTACGAAAACTCGCGCACGATTGTCAGTTTGTTTATTGCCTTGGCCGCGCTGGCCACGGTGGCGCTGGCGATGATGCTCACCCGCAGTATCGTTCGTCCGCTCAGCAGCGCCGTGAACGCAGCAGAAAGTGTCGCGCAGGGGGATCTGACCCGGCCGATCGAAACCCATGGCAACGATGAAGTCAGTCGCTTGCTCAAAGCCTTGGCAACCATGCAGCAGAACCTGCGCGAGACGCTGCAAGGCATCAGCGGTTCGGCGACGCAACTGGCGACCGCTGCCGATGAACTCAATGCGGTAACTCTCGACAGCACCCAGGGACTGCAACAGCAGAACAACGAAATCGAACAAGCCGCGACGGCCGTCAACCAGATGACGGCAGCAGTGGAAGAGGTCGCACGCAATGCGGTGTCGACGTCTGACGCGACCCGTCAATCCAGCGAGTCGGCGCATCTGGGGCAGGTGCGCGTCAGTGAGACCGCCACGGCCATCAATGCATTGGCCAGCGACGTGCAACAGACCGGTGAGTTGGTGCAATCACTGGCCAATCAATCGCAGGACATCGGCAAAGTGCTCGACGTGATTCGGGCGATTGCCGAGCAGACCAATTTGCTGGCGCTCAACGCGGCGATTGAGGCGGCACGCGCCGGGGAGAGCGGGCGAGGCTTTGCCGTAGTCGCCGATGAAGTACGCGCGCTGGCCTATCGCACGCAGCAATCGACGCAGGAGATCGAGCAGATGGTCCAGGGCATGCGCAGCGGTTCGAGCCTGGCGCTGGATTCGATGCAGGCCAGTACCGCACGGGCGACGACCACGCTGGCCTTGGCTGAGCGTGCCGGTGAGGCGCTGCAAACCATTACCGCGTCGGTGCATGAGATCCATGAGCGCAATCTGGTGATCGCCAGCGCAGCTGAAGAACAAGCGCAAGTAGCCCGGGAAGTGGATCGCAACCTGGTGAATATTCGTGATTTATCGGTACGTTCGGCCGCCGGTGCCGACCAGACCAGCGCGTCCAGCCATGAGTTGTCGAAACTGGCCAATGCCTTGCAGGGCATGGTACGGCGCTTCCAGTTGTAAACGGGCAGACGTGAAAAAGCCGCGTTTCTCTCAGGAGAAGCGCGGCTTGTTTTTTATTGTCGATCAGGCGCCGTCTTGGTCTTTCAGGTGTTCGAACAGACCTTTTGGCATCTTCTTGCCATTGGCTTCAAAGTTGGCCTTCACGTTGTTGTAGGCCTCTTGTTCGTCGATGAAACCGTCATGGTTGGTGTCGATCTTGTCGAAATCGGACTTCGGCGCGACTTTCAGAAATTCGGCGCGCGAGACCTTGCCGTCACCGTCGCTGTCCGTCTTGGCCATCGAAGCATCGCCACATTTGCCTTCACCGCATTTGCCTTCCGGTGCTTTCACCGAAGTTTCTGCCGAGGCGACCATGTAGCCCTGCGCCAGTGGTTGAGCGGCAAACACCGAACCGGACAACATCAGGCCGCCCGCCAGCGCGGCGCCGATCAGGCCAATGGATTTTTTACCGAGGGTCGAAGTACGGGACATTTACATTCTCCTGGGCTGCACTGCGCAACCACACGTTAAGGACGATTGCCTGAGCAGGTGTTGCTCGGGTGTGGCCATTAAGCGGTGGCGGTGTATCGCGTCTGTGTCGCGGAGCGGGGGAGTTTGTAAGCGAAGGAGGGAAAAGCGGGGCGGGGATACAGTAAGAAACAGATCTTTCGATCAACACAAAACATTGTGGGAGCGAGCCGGCTCGCGAAAGCGTCGGGTCAGTCGCATTAACATTGACTGACAGAACGCATTCGCGAGCAGGCTCGCTCCCACAGGTTTTAGTGCAGTTTCAGGCGCGGCTCGGTGCCACGGCCAATCTTGCTGCCCAGCATCAACATCGCCGTGCGGAACGGCCCGTACAGCGCCATCTGGTGCATACGATACAGCGACACGTAAAACATCCGCGCCAGCCAGCCTTCGAGCATCACGCTACCGGTCAGATTGCCCATCAAGTTACCCACCGCCGAAAAGCGCGACAACGAGATCAGCGAGCCGTAGTCGGTGTACTTGTACTCCGGCAAGGTCTTGCCTTCGATGCGCAGTTTCAGCGATTTGGCCAGCAGCGACGCCTGTTGGTGCGCGGCTTGGGCACGCGGCGGCACATTGCGATCGGTACCCGGTTGCGGGCACGCGGCGCAGTCACCGAAAGCAAAGATGTTCTCGTCGCGGGTGGTTTGCAGCGTCGGCAGCACTTGCAGTTGATTGATGCGGTTGGTTTCCAGACCGTCGATGTCCTTGAGGAAACCCGGCGCGCGAATGCCCGCTGCCCAGACTTTCAGGCTGGCCTTGATCTCGTTGCCATCGGCGGTGACCAGGCTGTCGGCGGTTACTTCGCTGACCGAAGCGTTGGTCATCACGTTGACCCCGAGCTTTTCCAGGGTTTTGTGCACCGGCCCGCTGATACGCTCTGGCAGGGCAGGCAGTACCCGTGGACCGGCTTCGATCAGAGTGATGTGCATGTTTTCCGGTTTGATCCGGTCCAGACCATAAGCCGCCAGTTCGTGCGCGGCGTTGTGCAGTTCAGCCGCCAGCTCGACACCAGTGGCGCCAGCGCCGACGATCGCAACGCTGATTTGCTCGACCACATCGGTTTGCCCGGCGTGTGCACGCAGATAGTGATTAAGCAGTTGCTGATGGAAGCGCTCGGCCTGTTTGCGGGTGTCGAGGAACAGGCAGTGCTGTGCCGCACCCTGAGTGCCGAAGTCGTTGGTGGTGCTGCCGACGCTGATCACCAGTGAGTCGTATTGCACTTCACGTGCAGGAACCAGTTCTACGCCGTTTTCGTCGTAGGTGGCGGCCAACTGGATTTTCTTCTGTGCGCGATCGAGCCCGCTCATGCGCCCTAGCTGGAACTCGAAGTGGTTCCATTTTGCCTGGGCAACATAGTTGAGTTCGTCTTCGGAGGAGTTCAGCGATCCGGCGGCCACTTCGTGCAACAGCGGTTTCCAGATGTGCGTCAGGTTGGCGTCGACCAGCATCACACTGGCCGTGCCGCGCTTGCCCAGAGTCTTACCCAGACGGGTAGCCAACTCCAGACCGCCGGCGCCGCCGCCGACAATAACAATACGATGGGACATAGGGATAACTCGCAAGGTTTTTAAAGGAAATCGGTGCGGTTACCCAAGCGAGCGCCAAGCTGCTCATAGCGTCAGGTAACTGATAAATCGGCTCAACAGGCCAAGACCAATGGTCACTGCCAGCACCAGCACGAGGAGCATCCATGGCCGAAATGGCCGGCGCTCGACTCGGTGTTGGGACAGTTGCAGGTACTCTTCGACATGTTTCTGGTCTTCGGGGTTCAGGCGGCTGGTCATATTTGCCTCGTCAGGTAGACGTTGCTGAATGGGCAGAAGCTACAGCGGTTTTTATCCGGGGTTGAACGCAGCATAGCCGCTGTCCGGAACCGGTTCGACGCTCACCCGGTCTTCGAGGCGAATGATCCCGCTTTGTAACACCCGCGCGGTAATTCCGCCATGGCCGCGCACCGCTTGAAAGGTGCCCGGGCCGAGGTTGTTCTGCAGGCGTGCGCAGGGCTGACACCAGCCCGTGGTTTCGAATATTGCCTGACCGATACGAAAGCGCCGACCCTTGAGACTAAACAAATTGATACCGCTGATAACCAGATTGCGCCGCAGATCTTCAGGCCTGACGGGTTGATCGTCGGGGCGACCCATCAAGGCGCTGATTACCGCCAGATGTTCCCACTGGATCAGGGTTACCTGCCGCGCGTTACGCACACCGGGACGGGCATGATCGCCGGTCAGTCCTGCTTCCAGCCGCGCCTCGACGGCATCGAGTTCGATCATCGGCCCGCGCGACTCGGGGCGCACGCCAATCCAGCGCACATATCCGGTCTGCGGCACATCGGCGATCAATTGCTGAAGGGGGGTCACAGGCTGATTCCCACATCAAACACGATGCTGCGACCGAGGTTGCTGCGCAGAAAATCCGGCGCGTCCGGGTGGGCGAACAGCACGCGGGCGAAGGTCGGGCCGACGAGCGACAGCGAGCGCCAGCCTTGACGCAGGTATTCGGTGGGCGGGGGGAAATGGCTATTCAAATCCAGTACTTCTCGTTTGAGGCTGGCGAAGGCGATGATGTCGAGTTCGCCCAAGTCCATACCGCGTTCTTTGTAGTTGTGTGCTTTTTTGCGCAGGGTCGGCGCCAGTCGCAGCAGGAATTCATTGGCCGGGATTCGTTTCGGCTTGGCTTCGCGGCGCACCAGTTGGCTGAGGGAAAAGGCGCTGCGTCGTCGCTGCAATTCATCGCGCCATTCGTCGTTGAGCCGACGGCCCTCGTCGAGCACGAAGAACACCTCGAAATTGGCATCGCGAAACAATACGTCCGGCGGCTCGCCGGCCGGCGCGAATTCGTCGGCGCGGTAGGGAATGTTCAGGCCTTGCAGCAGGCGCTGGCAAACCCAACGCTCACGCTCCCATTTGCGGGCATTGGACAGAAAGGCGTTGGCCTGCTCGGCCGCGATGGTCAGCAGGCGTAAATAATCTGAGTCATCCATAAGCCCAAGCTTAGCGTTCAAATGCGACAAGCTGAAAGCGTTCCGCGGCAAAGTGCATCAGTGGGCAGTGGAGAAGGGCGGTGTAGACTCATGGAAATCGATTATTTGCGCCAAACCGTGAGGACTCATCGTGAAATTTCGCTGGCTGCTGCTGTTTGCTGTTTTTCCGCTGTGTGCCCATGCGCTCGAAACCGGTGAGCGTCTGGCTCCCTGGACGTTGCTCGATCAGTACGAGCAACCCTTCACCCTCGACAACAGCACCACCACGCTGCTGGTGGCACGGGATATGGACGGCGCCAAGCTGATCAAGGAAGCGTTGAAGGACCAACCCAAGGGCTATCTGGAGGCCCGTCACGCGGTGTTCGTTGCCGACATCCAGCGCATGCCGGCGCTGATTGCCAAAATGTTTGCCGTACCGGCCATGCGCGACTACCACTATCGGGTCATGCTGGATCGAGAAGGACGGGTTGCGTCGCGCTATCCCGGCGCGGAAGGCCAGGTGTTGTGGTTGCAACTCAAGGACGGTCGATTGCTCTCGCAACGTGAGTACGCCAACGCGGGTGACCTGCGCGAGGCACTGGAGAAGGCGCGCCCATGATCGGCGTCGAGGTGATGGCGACTGAAAGTCTGTTGCTGGGCTGGCTGATTTATCTGCCGGTGCTGCTTTGGGCGATCGTGCGGGCGCCGTGGGTCGAGTTGTTCAGCGACAGCCGGCGTCAGCATCTGCTGTTCGGCACCGTGTTTGCGTTGTTTCTCTTGTGGTTGATGCGCAGGGATTTCGACACAGGCGTGTCGTATCACTTCCTCGGTATGACGGCGGTAACCCTGTTGCTGGACTGGCCGCTGGCGATCGTTGGCGGGCTGGTGGCGCAAATCGGCCTGGTGCTGCTCGGGCGTCAGGATCTTGCGGCGATGGGGGTCAATGGCGCCTTGTTCATTTTGCTGCCGGTGCTGGTCACCGAGTGCGTGGCAATCCTTGTCGAGCGTGCTCAACCGCGCAACCCGTTCGTGTACATCTTCTGTTCCGGTTTTTTTGCCGCCGCGTTGTCGGCCTTGTTGTGCCTGATCCTCAGCCTGACGCTGCTGTGGTACGACGGCCTTTTCGCCATGCCGGAGTGGCTGGAAGACTTCATCGGTTACGTGTGGCTGATCATTTTCCCCGAAGCGTTCATCAACGGCATGATCATCAGTGCGCTGGTGGTATTCAGCCCGGAGTGGCTGGAGACCTTCAACCGCACGCGCTACCTTTCGGCGCCGTGGAAGGACGACGATCCGAAGTCTTGATCCACATCAAATCCGCCACGCGCGGGAAATTTCATGCTCGCGCAAATCCCTTCAGGAGCAGCGGCATGAGTGTTTACGAGTGGGCAAGGCAGGAGACCCGGCAGAGTCTGGACATGGCGCAGGAGGTGGGCTTTGACCCGGGGTTGAGTTTGCGTGCCTTGCTCAGTGCGGTGGTGCAGCAGAGCAAGGCCGTGCGCAACGCCGAAGACCTGGCCGACGAGTTGCGCTTTCTGGCGGAAAACCTCGACGACGATCAGGACTACGGCTTTATGCGGCCCTGATCGAGATCAGTGACGCGGATCGAAGTCGCCGGAAAACAGTTCGTCCTCGGCATCCGGTGCGACCGGAATCTTGTGTTCTTCAGAGGCCCAGGCGCCGAGGTCGATCAGTTTGCAGCGCGCGGAGCAGAATGGACGAAATTCGCTTTCAGGCGTGAATTCCACGGGGGCGCCGCAGGTTGGGCATTCAACGGTGGGGATCTGGCTCATGCTTGGCCTCCGGATAAAGTCAGGTAAAAGTGATGCAGACGCTCTACTTCGCTGTGCAGCCAGGCGAGGTCGCGGTCGTTGACCACTACGTCGTCGGCGCGGCTCACACGCTCTTCGCGGCTCGACTGAGCCTTGAGGATCGCCTGAACCTGCTGCTCGCTGGTCTGGTCACGCTGCAAGGTACGTTCGATCTGCAATTGTTGCGGGGCGTCGATCACCAGGATGCGCTGAGTCATCGCGTATTGCCCGGATTCGATCAACAGCGGCGAAACCAGTATCGCGTAAGGCGATTTTGCCAGCGCCAGATGATGAGCGATTTCCTCGGCGATCAACGGATGCAGCAGGGCTTCGAGCCAGCGGCGTTCTTCCGGCACTTCAAAGATCAGTTTGCGCAGGGCGGCGCGATCCAGCGTGCCGTCGCCCTGTAAAACGCCAGGCCCGAAGTGTTCGGCTATTTTTGCCAGTGCCGGACGTCCGGGTTCAACCACCCAACGCGCCGCGTGATCGGCATCCACCACGTGGACACCCAGATCAATGAAGTGCTGAGCCGCTGCGCTTTTGCCGCTGCCGATGCCGCCGGTGAGGCCGAGAATCCAGGGTTTTTCCACAGGGGTATTCATTTCAAACCGACAAACTGCCAATAGAAGGCGGTTATTTGACCACCCCAGAGCAAGGCAATCCAGCCGGCAATTGCCAGATAAGGGCCGAAGGGGATTGGCGTCGAGGTTTTTTGCTCGCGCAGGCGCAACAAAATCACCCCGATAATGGCGCCGACCAGTGATGACAACAGAATCGTCAGCGGCAGAATCTGCCAGCCGCCCCATGCCCCCAGCAGCGCCAACAGTTTGAAATCACCATGACCGATGCCGTCCTTGCCAGTCAGCAGTTTGAACAGCCAGAACACTGACCACAGCGCCAGATAACCGGCCACCGCGCCCCACAACGCATCGTGCAAGGTCACGAACAGGCCGAAACTGTTGACGATCAACCCCAGCCACAGCAACGGCAGCACCAGCACATCGGGCAATAGTTGATGCTCGGTGTCGATCAGACTCATCGCCAGCAGACCCCAGGTGAGGACGATCAGCAGGCACGCCGGCCAACCGAAACCCAAGTGCCAGGCGATGAAGGCCGAAAGCAGCCCACAGGCCAGCTCGGTCAACGGATAACGTTTGCTGATCGGTGCGGAGCACGCTGAACAGCGCCCGCGCAGCCATAGATAACTGAGCAGGGGAACGTTCTCCCACGGGCGAATCCGGTGGGCGCAATGCGGGCATTCGGAGTGCGGCAGCATCAGGTTGTAGATGGGTTGCGAGGCTTCGCCGGGCAAACCGAGCACATCGTGTGCCTGTTGGCGCCAGTCGCGTTCGAGCATTTTCGGCAGGCGCCAGATCAGCACATTGAGGAAACTGCCGACCACCAGGCCCAGCAGCAGGGCGGTGCCGACAAACGCTAGCGGATACACGGCAAACAGTTCGTCGATAGGCATGTCAGATCGCTGAGCCGAGTTGGAAGATCGGCAGGTACATGGCCACCACCAGCCCGCCGACGATCACCCCCAGCACGACCATGATGAACGGCTCCATGAGGCTGGTGAGGTTGTCGACCATGTTATCCACTTCTTCCTCGTAAAAGCCCGCAACCTTGTCGAGCATGTCATCCAGGGCGCCGGACTCTTCGCCAATCGCGGTCATTTGCACGGCCATGCTGGGAAAGACCCCGGTGCTGCGCATCGAGAAATTCAGCTGCATACCGGTGGACACGTCCTGGCGAATGCGCAGCACGGCTCGCTTGAAGACCACGTTGCCGGTGGCGCCGGCCACCGAGTCAAGCGCTTCGACCAACGGCACACCGGCGGCAAACGTGGTCGACAAGGTTCGAGCGAATCGCGCCACGGCGGACTTGTACATCAGTGTGCCCACCAGTGGCAGTTTCAGCAGCCAGGTGTCTTTGCGATCGCGCAAGGCCTGGGATGTTTTTAGCGCGTGGCGGGTGCCAAAAATCGCTGCGACCAGTGCAGCGAGAATCGCCCACCACCATTGCTGCATGAATTCCGACAGGCTGATCACCATCAGGGTGAACGCCGGCAGTTCGGCACCGAAACCGGAAAACACTGACTGAAATTGTGGCACTACTTTGACCAGCAGAATCCCGGTGACAACAGCCGCGACCAGCACCACGGCGGTGGGATAGGTCATGGCTTTCTTGATCTTGGCTTTGAGGCTTTCGCTTTTTTCCTTATAGGTCGCGACGCGTTCGAGCAAGGTGTCGAGGGCGCCGGACTGCTCGCCGGCATCGACCAGGTTGCAATACAACTCGTCGAAATACTGCGGTTTCTTGCGCAGGGCTGCGGCGAAGCTGTTACCGGCCGCGACCTCCTGTTTCACGTCGTCCACCAGTTGGCGCATGGCCGGGTTATCAAAGCCTTCGCCAATAATGTCGAACGACTGCAACAGCGGTACGCCGGCTTTCATCATGGTCGCCATCTGCCGGGTGAACAGGGCAATGTCCCGGGCCTTGATGCGTTTGCCAAAGCTCAGCAATGACGCGGATTTCTTGCGCACCTTGCCGGGATTGATCCCCTGTTTACGCAATTGTGCCTTGATCAGCGCCGGGTTCTGGCCGCTCAGTTCACCGGTGACTTTGCTGCCTTTTCTGTCTGTGCCTTCCCAGGCATAAATACTGATTTTTGCTGCCTTGACCGCCATGTTCAGTCCTTGGTGACCCGGTTGATTTCTTCAAGGCTGGTGATGCCTTGCATGGCCTTGTGCAGCCCGGAGGTGCGCAGGTCGTCGAAGCCGTCGCGGCGCATCTGCAGGTCGATTTCCAGCGAGTTACCTTCGGCCATGATCAAGCGTTGCAGCTCCGGTGTGTTTTTCACCACTTCATAAATCCCCACGCGTCCTTTGTAACCGCCGTTGCAGTGATCGCAACCGACCGGCTCGTAGATCGTGAAATGGCCGATGCGTTCCTCGGGGAAGCCTTCCTTGAGCAAGGTTTCGCGCGGGATCTCGATGGCTTTCTTGCAGTGGCTGCACAGTTTGCGCGCCAGGCGCTGGGCGATGATCAGGCTGACCGAGGTGGCGATGTTGAAACCGGGAATGCCCATGTTGTGCAGGCGCGTCAGGGTTTCCGCAGCGCTGTTGGTGTGCAGGGTCGAGAGCACCAGGTGACCGGTCTGCGCGGCTTTGATGGCGATCTCGGCGGTTTCCAGGTCGCGGATTTCACCGACCATGATCACGTCCGGGTCCTGACGCAGAAACGAGCGCAATGCCTGGGCAAAGTCGAGCCCTTGCTTGGGATTGACGTTGACCTGGTTGATGCCTTCCATGTTGATTTCCACCGGGTCTTCGGCGGTGGAGATATTGATGTCGACGGTGTTGAGAATATTCAGGCCGGTGTACAGCGAAACGGTTTTACCCGAACCGGTGGGCCCGGTGACCAGGATCATGCCCTGTGGCTGCTTGAGTGCGGCCATGTACAGATCCTTTTGCTCGGGCTCATAGCCGAGGGCGTCGATACCGATCTGCGCGCTGGACGGGTCGAGAATCCGGATCACCACTTTTTCGCCCCACAGGGTCGGCAGCGTGTTGACCCGGAAATCGATCGACTTGCTTTTCGACAGGCGCATCTTGATCCGCCCGTCCTGAGGTTTGCGCCGTTCCGAAATATCCAGGCTGGCCATGACTTTCAGGCGTGCGGCGATGCGCCCGGCCAGTTGAATCGGCGGTTTGGCAACCTCGCGCAGGATGCCGTCGGTGCGCACCCGCACCCGGTAGTTTTTTTCGTAAGGCTCGAAGTGCAAGTCGGAAGAACCGCTTTTGATCGCGTCGAGCAGCATCTTGTGCACGAAGCGCACCACCGGCGCATCGTCGGCGTCGAGGCCGCCGATGGCGTCCTGCTTGCTGTCGTCGACGGATTCGACATCGACCCCGTCGAGATCGACATCGGCCATGTCCTCGAGACCGCTGGTGTGGGTGTCGAAGAATTTTTCGATGGCATCGGTAAGTTTGTCGTCCTCGACCAGAATGGCTTCGGTGCTCAGCCCGGTGCTGAATTGAATGTCGTTGATCGCTTGATGATTGCTCGGGTCGGAAATGCCCACGAACAGCTTGTTGCCACGCCGCCACAAGGGCAGGGCGTGATGCTGACGCACGAGTTTTTCGCTGACCAGGCCTTTGGGCTGGGTTTCCTTGTCCAGGCAATTGAGATCAAGCAAGGCCATGCCGAAATGCTCACTGGCAATCTCGGCCACCTGCCAGCTCTTGACCAGTTTGTTCTGCACCAGATAGCTGACCAGCGACAGGCGATTGCGCTGGGCCTGTTGCCAGGCTTGCTGGGCGCCTTTTTCCGTGAGCAGTTCGGCCTGGACCAATTGCTTGGCCAGACCGCTCAGAGCGATGTCATTCATGGGGATTCCGCACGCTTGCCGTTCATGACTTATAGCCTAGTCAAGTGACAGCGCCAAACACGGCGGGTGCAGGTGACAAAAAGTGTCAGATAGTGCGGTTACAGGTTGTAGGAATTGGCGTTGCAAGCGCTTCGCGCCTAATGAACGGGGCTTTGCAGGCATTGGCATGGCCTATGCTCCGTGCCTTGCAGATCATGAGAATTCGACTCATGCATGGAGCGTGTCTATGAAAAAACAACAAGGTTTTACTCTGATCGAGCTGCTGATCGTGGTGGCGATCATCGGGATTCTGGCGACCATCGCGTTGCCGCAGTATTCCAAGTATCAGGCGCGGTCGAAGGTGACGGCGGGGCTGGCGGAAATCAGCGCGCTGAAGGTGCCGTTTGAAGACACCATCAATCAAGGCACTGATCCGACTCTGACCCTAGTCGCGGGCAGTGCCACCGCTGCGACTTCCAACTGCACACTGGCCGCTTCCGGCACGGCATCCACCGGTGCCGGGACCATCACTTGCACATTGCTCAATGCTCCGGGTCCGGTGCTGAGCAAAACCATCACCCTGACACGTTCCTCAGGGACCGGCGCAGGTGTGTGGACTTGTGGTACCACCGTTGCTCCGGACTATTCGCCTAAAGGCTGCACTGCCACCGGTACATAAGCTGACGTGTGCTGGCCAGAATGCTCCGCTCTGCGGGGCATTTTTATTGTCTGGCACTTTACAAAAGCTTCAATAATTTCAGCGCCTTAGGAACTTTCCAAAAAACCGCAACTTGCATGTGAATATTCATCGAGTCATGCATTTTGCATGAATCCGGAATTTTCATATATCTGTAACCTATTGATTTATATACCTTTTGTGTCTTTCAAAAAGTTGGCACAACGTTCGCAACTACCTTGGTAACCCTGCTGACAAGACAACCAGCAGACTTTCCAGAAAAACAGGAGTTACTCGTATGAAGAAGTTCGCTATCACTGCCGCTGCTGCTACCGCGCTGACCCTGACCATGGCTTCCGGTGCATTCGCACAATCCACCCAGGCTACTCAGGCTCCAATGACTCTGGCCGCCGGTGAAGTCACCAAGGCGAAAGAAGCTACTTCCGACACCTGGATCACCACCAAAGTCAAAAGCGATCTGGTCACCGAAAAAGGCATTCCGGGCACCGACATCAAAGTAGAAACCAACAAAGGCGTGGTTTCCCTGTCCTCCACTGTTGCAGTGACCGAGGCTCAGAAAACCACCGCAGTGAACATCACCAAGAAAATCAAAGGCGTTAAAGCGGTCTCCGCTGACGGCCTGAAAGCCGAGTAAGGCATGACTTCTCGCCTGGACCGGGAGAAGGCGCGACAGACGGGCCGAGCCATACGTCTGCCGCAACTTTAGAGTTCATGCGAACGGTCACACGGATGTGACCATTACGGGCCCCGGCACTTGTGTCGGGGCCTGTTCTATTTCAGGGACGAAAGAGTCGAAGGGCACCGCAAAACAACTGTGGGAGCGAGCTTGCTCGCGAAAGCGGTATGCCAGTCACAATGGATTTGACTGACCAGACGCCTTCGCGAGCAAGCTCGCTCCCACATGGGTAAGTGATTTGGATCAGTTACCGCGTTTGCTGTTGATCTGCCGCAGGCGATTGCCTTCGAAGCGCAGGTATTGATACATGCCGTTGCTCGGGCCGTAAGTCCACTCCTCGACCTGAAACTCCTCGCGGCGATTGGCGCTGCGCTTGTAGCCCAACACATTACGGCTGACCGGCTCACCGCATTTCTGCAGGACTTCGCTGGAACGGTCGCCCAGGCTGATCAGTTGACTGCCGCAGCGCAGGGTATCGGACGCCGAGGCGTGGCTGGCCGCGAAGGTCATTGCGATCAAGGCCAGCCACTGCAGTTTCATCATTCGGCATCCAGGTGCATTTGCGTCACCACGCGGCCATCGCTCTCGGCTTCACCGAGACTGGCGTCGATGAAGTACACGCGGTCGTCTGCCAACTGGCCTTTATCGACCAGATAATCCTTGATGCTGCTGGCACGGTCCTGACCCAACTGACGCAACAACACCTCGCTGCCACTCCAGAACTTGATCACGCCTTCGCGCATCTTCGCCGTGCGTTCTTCCTTGCCCAGATCCTTCCATTGCGCCGGTGGCTGGGTTTTCAGGCGGGTGCGGTAAATGCCTTCGAGCAGTGGACCTTTCTCGTTGTCCGGCACTTGCAGCAATGACGCCTGCGCCGGGACTTTATCGCCGCGACGCTGGAGCATCTTGTAGTAGTTGTACTGGTACTCACGCTCCAGACGCTGCTCGGCGAGCAATGGACCATCGCTGCTCTGCGCGGCAGTGCCTTCGATTTCCAGACGCAGGGCCGGGCGCTCCTTGAGCGCCTGAGACAGTTTGATCAGCGCCGCTTCGGCATCCTTGTTCAACTCGCTGGAACCCGGGGCAAACGACACCGTGCCAAGGTCTTCCGAACCGCCGCCACTGATCAGTCCGCCAATCATTTTGAAGGGCGCGGCAGCGGCTTTGACGATGAGATTGCGCAGGGTCTGCCAGACAATCGGCATCACGCTGAATTGCGGGTTGTTCAAGTCGCCGGTCACCGGCAACTCGATGGAGATCTTGCCGTCGACGTCTTTGAGCAAGGCAATCGCCAGTTTCAGTGGCAGGCTCACAGCATCCGGGCTGTCGACTTTCTCACCGAGTTGCAATTGCTCGACCACCACTTTGTTTTCGGCTTTGAGCTGGCCCTTGGTGATCAGGTAATGCAGGTCGAGGTTGAGGCGGCCCTTGCGGATGCGGTAACCGGCGAATTTGCCGGAGTAGGGCGTCAACGTCGTCAGCTCGACACGTTTGAAACTGGTGGCGATGTCGAGGCTGGCCATCGGGTCGAACGGATTGACCGCGCCCTTGATGGTCACCGGTGCATAGCGGTCGACCTTGCCTTTGATGTCGACACTGGCCGGTTTCGCCTGACGGCTGTCGATGGTGCCGATCTGGCCATTGAGTTGCTGCACGGCGGTAGCGAAATTCGGCGTCAGGCTGAAGTCGGCGAAGTTGGCCGAACCGTCGTTGATGGCGATGCCGCCGATGTGAATGCCCAGCGGTTTCTGGTTGCTGGCCGGTTTCGCTGCTGCGCTTTTGGTGCCGCTGTCGGCGGGCTGCGGGATCAGCAGGTCATCGATGTTGGTGGTGCGATCATCGTTGATCATGAACCGCACATACGGCTGGAACAGGTTGACCTTGTCAATCGACAGGCTGTCGCCGTGCTGATAGTTCAAGCCTTCGACCACGACCTGCTGCCACTTGAGGAAATCGCGGGTTTTCAGGGTGTCGAGGGTGTGCAGTTGATCGATCTGCGCGCGCCCGGTGACGCTTAGGGCCAGCGGCTCGGTGCTCTTGAGATTGACCTTGAGATCACTGCCGAGCATGCCGCTGCGCAGTTCCAGGCGAATGAACGGGTTGATGTAAGACTGCGCGACTCGCAGGTCGATGTCCTGGGTTTTTACATTGAGCTGGGCGTTGACTGGGGCGAGATTGACCGTGCCGTCAGCCGTGATCTTGCCTTGCTTGCCCACACCGCTGTCGAGTTTGAGCTTGAAGGGCGAGCCGTTGAGGCTGTCGAAGTCTTGCAGATCGACATTCAGCGGGGTGATGTCCAGTGCTACTGCCGGTTTGGCCGAGCGGTCGGCCAGATGCACGGTGTAATTGCGCAATTGCACGTCTTTGAGCAGCACTTGCCACGGTTTGCTCGGCGCCGGTGGGGTTTTCGGCGAGTCGGCAGCTGCCGGTGTGTTCGCCGGTTCGGCAGCCGCTTTGGCAGCCGGTTTCGATGGCTGGCTGGCAAACAGTTTCTGCCAGTCGAGTTGGCCGTCGGCTTCGAGCGCCGCCCAGGTTTCCAGTTTCTGGCTGCGGATCTTGCCGACCACCACTTGTTGTTTGGCCAGATCCACCGAGGTCTCGCTGACATCGAGTCGTTCAAGTTTCGCCAGTGGCCGCCCGTCCGGAGCCTTGATGGCGAATGGCGCGATGCTCACTGCGACATTGTTCAACTGCAGTTCGGTTTCTTTCGACAGATTGAGTTTGTATTCGCTGCTGAGGCTGATCACGCCGTCTTCGAGTACCAAAGGCACCGAGTCACGCACGTAGGGCCAGAAGGCTTTCATCTTGCCGTCGGTGACTTTCAGGGTGCCTTCCGAGGTGAATGGGATCAGGCTGAAGTTGCCGCTCCAGTCGATCCGGCCACCGGCGGGGCCGATGGCGACCAGGGTCATGTCGGCGCTGTCTTCGGGCAGGGTGCTGAGGTTTTTCAGTTCGAAGCTGAGGTCATCGTAGAGAAATTCGATGGGTTCGCTGGGACGCACGTCCTCAAAGTGCACGACGCCGCCGGCCAGTTTGATGTTGTCGATGCGCAGCGGGAAGGGCTTGGCGTCAGGGTCGGCCGGTGTCGGCTCGCTGGCCGGCACATTGAACAGGCCGAGCAGGTTGAGCTTGCCGTCTTTGGCGAAGAGGATTTCGGTTTTTGGCTTGTCCAGCTCGATGTTGGCCAGATGCAGGGCTTTGGTCCACAGGCTGTCGATTTGCAGGTCGGCGTACAGGCGATCAAAACCGATCTGTTCCTTGCCCGGCTCGCCGATGACCAGCCCCCACAAGGTAACTTCAAGGCTGAACGGGTTGAGCTCGATACGCTGGATATGCGCAGGCACTGTTGCGTAGTTGGCCAGTTGCTGATTGGCCACGCGCAGGGCGATGCCCGGCAAAATCAGAAACCCCAGCAGGCTGTAGAGGGCCAGAGCAGTCAACAAGGCGCCAATCGCGCGAATCAATCCTTTGGGCATGTGCGGCTTCATCTGTCTGAATCGGAGTGCCTTGGAGTATGGCACGCGATTCTGGTTCCGAAGTAACAGCCGTGCTGCAGGATTGTTCAGATTTCTCTGTAATCACAAAAAATGTGGGAGCGAGCTTGCTCGCGAAAGCGGTCGTCCAGTTGATCAAGATGCCGACTGACACGACGCCTTCGCGAGCAAGCTCGCTCCCACAGGGAAACAGTTGCCGCCGCGCGAGCGCTTCAGAGCTGCAGAATCAGGGTTTTCAGCGGCGGTTGCTGATCCATCGACGGGAAGTCGGCGCCTGGGGTCATCACGCTCCACTCACGCACCGGTCGCCCGGCCTTCTCGGCACAGCGCAGCACCTGCTCGCGCCAGTCGTCCATGCTGACTTTCGCCAGATTGTTGCAGCAGATCAGCACGCCATTATCGGCGGTGGTCAGCAGGGCCGGTTTGAGCAGGCTCTGATAGTCACGCAGCAAATCGACAGTGCCGAATGCGCTCTTGGCCCACGCTGGCGGATCAAGCAGGACCAGATCGTATTGGCGCTGATCGAGGCGCTGGTAGCTCGGCAGTTTTTGTCCACGGCGCTGACTGATCGGCAGCCCGGCGAGTTGCCGGATCGCCGGAAAGTAATCGGACTGGATGAATTCCATCTCGGGCAACTGGGGGTTGAGCAAACCGTTTTCGCGACCGACCGCCAGATTGCCTTCGGCGAAATCCAGATTGCACACTTCACGCGCGCCACCGGCGGCCGCGCTGAGGCCGACGCCGCAGGTGTAGGCGAACAGGTTGAGCACGGATTTGCCTTGGGCGTGATCCTTGACCCAGCCACGGGTGTTGCGCAGATCGAGGAACAGCAAGGGATCCTGCCCGGCATGGCGGCCGCGCACCCGATAGTTTAGGCCCCATTCGTGGCCGACCAGATCTGCCAGCGCTGCGTCATCAGCTTTGTAGACGCTGTCTTCACGGTCAATGCGCGAGTTGCCACGGGAACGGTCGTTGTAAACCAGCAAGGTTTCCATCCCCAGGCTCTGATTAACCATGGCGTGCAGTTGCAGCAGGTCGTCGCGCTCCAGCGTCTGGTGGAAGCTTTGCACCAGCAGTTGCGGGCCGTAGCGGTCGATGGTCAGGCCACCGGCACCTTCCTGGCTGCCATGGAACAGCCGATAGCAATCGGTGCCCTGGCGGTGCAACTCGGCCAGCAGATCCTGGCGTTGATCGAGGGCGGCGCGCAGCGCCTGATTCAAGGAAGACATGCGGGCGCCTTGCTGGAGAGAATGGGGGCGCGGGAGTTTAGCAGCTTGGCGGGCTATCGAGTTGCGCCCTTCGCGAGCAGGCTCGCTCCCTCATGGGATCCATGGTGCAAATTAGATCTCCTGTGGGAGCGAGCTTGCTCGCGAAGGCGTCCGACGAAGTTTTCAGCTCAAGCCCATCCGGCGTTTGGCGCGTTGTACCGAGCCATTGCGCATTGCCCAGCGCAGCATCGGTGCGCTGCGTCTGACGCTGGCGCGAATCAGTTGCCGTTGCAGCGAACTCTGGCGGACGTCGAGCATGTCGCTGGCCCAGTCCGGCAACAGGTCGATCCCGGCCTTCATCATCAGATCGCCAAACGGTCGCGCCAGAACACTCGGCGCCGGCGCGTCGAGCAGCAGGCGCAAAACCTCACGGCTGCGCTCGTCGCACAGCAACTGCGGGCGCATGCGTTGCAGATACTCGGCCACGGCTTGCCGCGATTTCGGTACATCGCGCGCGCCCAGGCGTTCGGCTATCACGGCGATTTCCGTGTAATAACGATCCTGATCTGCCCCCGACAACTGCGGATTGCGATAACGCAAATGCGCCGCCAGAAAGTTACTCACTTCCGCCACATGCACCCAGGTCAACAAATCCGCATCGCTGGCTGCGTAGGGCCGGCCATCAGGCGCCGTGCCGACCACCTGCAAGTGAATGGTGCGCACTTTCTCGATCAACCAGTCGGCGTCCCGGCGCGAGCCAAACGTGGTACCGGACACAAACTGGCTGGTGCGCCGCAAACGCCCGAGCATGTCCTCACGAAAGTTCGAATGATCCCAGACCCCGGCCAATGCCAGCGGATGCAAAGCTTGCAGCAACAGCGCGCTGATGCCACCGATCAACATGCTGCTGAAATCGCCGTGCACCTGCCAACTGATCGAGTCCGGACCAAACAGGCCGGGATCGCCCTTGGGATTTTCCAGGTCGAGCTGACCGAGCGACAGCCCGGTCAGGCTCATGAGTTGCTGTTCGATACGGCAGCGGATGAATTCCATGACCACTCAGTGAGAAAGGCCAGGCGCGGCCGGTTGACCGCGCCCGGGGTGTTACTGATTGAGGCGCTTGTCGATCAGGCCTTGCACCACACTCGGATCGGCCAGGGTCGAGGTATCACCGAGGCTGTCGAGTTCGTTGCAGGCGATCTTGCGCAAGATGCGCCGCATGATCTTGCCTGAGCGGGTTTTCGGCAAGGCCGGCGCCCACTGGATCAGATCCGGTTTGGCGAAGCTGCCGATTTCCTTGCTGACGTGGGCCAGCAATTCTTTCTTCAACTCGTCATTCGGTTCGGTGCCGTTCATGGGTGTGACGAAGGCGTAGATGCCCTGACCTTTGACGTCGTGGGGGTAACCGACCACGGCAGCCTCGGCGATGCTGTCGTGCAGTACCAGCGCGCTTTCCACTTCGGCGGTGCCGATGCGATGGCCGGAGACGTTGATCACGTCATCGATGCGCCCGGTGATCCAGTAATCGCCGTCCTCATCGCGGCGTGCGCCGTCGCCGGTGAAGTAGTAGCCGGGGTAGGGTTTGAAATAGGTGTCGACCATGCGCTGCGGGTCGCCATAGACGCTGCGGATCTGCGCCGGCCAACTCGACTTGATCGCCAGCACGCCACTGCCGGCGCCTTTGATTTCCTTGCCGTGCTCATCGAGCAGCACCGGTTGCACGCCGAACATCGGTTGCGTGGCGCAGCCAGGCTTGATTCGCTGGGCGCTGACCAGGGGACTGAGCATGATGCCGCCGGTTTCGGTCTGCCACCAAGTGTCGACGATGGGGCAGCGCTGTTCTCCGACGACATTGAAATACCATTCCCACGCTTCCGGGTTGATCGGCTCACCGACGCTGCCGAGTAATCTGAGGCTGGCGCGCGAGGTTTCCTTCAACGGCTCGGCGCCTTCGCGCATCAACGCGCGCAGGGCGGTCGGCGCGGTGTAGAAAATGTTGACCTTGTGTTTATCAATCACCTGCCAGAAACGTGAACTGCTCGGATAGCTCGGCACGCCTTCGAACATCAGCGTGGTCGCACCATTGGCCAGCGGGCCGTAGACAATGTAGCTGTGACCGGTGACCCAGCCGACGTCAGCAGTGCACCAGAACACTTCGCCGTCGCGGTAATCGAGCACGTACTTGAAGGTCATCGCCGCTTGCAGCAGGTAGCCGCCGGTGGTGTGCAGCACGCCTTTGGGTTTGCCGGTGCTGCCGGAGGTGTAGAGGATGAACAGCGGGTCTTCGGCGTCCATCGGCTCCGGTGGGCAATCGTCGCTGACCTCGCGCACGGCCTGGTGATACCAGAGGTCACGACCCTCGACCCAGTCGACTTTGCCTTGGCTGCGCTCGACCACCACGACGGTGCTGACGTCGGGGCAACTTTGCAGGGCTTTGTCGACGTTCTGCTTGAGCGGGACGAACTTGCCACCGCGCACGCCTTCATCGGCGGTGATCACCGTGCGGCAATCGGCATCGAGGATGCGGTCACGCAGGGAGTCAGGGGAGAAACCGCCAAACACCACCGAATGGATTGCGCCGATCCGCGAACAGGCGAGCATGGCGTATGCGGCCTCGGGGATCATTGGCATGTAGATGCACACCCGGTCGCCTTTCTTCACACCACGGCTTTTCAGCACGTTGGCCAGGCGGCAGACGTGGTGATGGAGTTTTTTATAAGTGATTTGCGCTGATTCTGCCGGGTCGTCGCCCTCCCAGAGCAGGGCGGTCTGATCGCCGCGCTTGTCCAGATGGCGGTCGATGCAGTTGTAACTGACGTTCAGCTTCGCACCGGCAAACCAGGCGGCTTCACCGGTTTTCAGGTCGTAGCGCTGAACGGTCTGCCACGGCGTGCTCCAGTCGAGGAACCGCGTGGCCTGTTCGGCCCAGAAGGTGCTGGGGTGTTCAATGGATTCGCGGTACAGGCGCCGATAGTCTTCCTGACTCAACTGAGCGGCCCGGCGGACGGCATCGGCTTTGGGGAACGTGCTGATATCGAACATGACGGTTCCTTATTCTTGTGGTGCGACAGGAATAAAGATGCGCCGAGCGATGCAGAGGTTCAAGTCATGTGTAAAACAACTGTGGGAGCGAGCCTGCTCGCGAATGCGGTGAGTCAGTCAACAAAGAGGCTGAATGACACACCGCATTCGCGAGCAGGCTCGCTCCCACATTGGAAATGGGTTGCCCACTGGAATTGTGGGCAACCCATTCACATCACCCGCGGTGACGACCGCGGAAGTAGTTGATCAGGCCCTGAGTGGACGGATCATCAGCGTTGGTTTCATCGCTGCCGACCAGACGGTTGTAAACGCCTTTGCCCAGTTCCTTGCCCAGTTCCACGCCCCATTGGTCGAAGGCGTTAATGCCCCAGACCACGCTTTGCACGAACACTTTGTGTTCATACATCGCCACCAGTGCGCCGAGACGACGCGGGCTGATGCGCTCGACCACGAGGGTGTTGCTCGGACGGTTGCCCGGGATCACCTTGTGCGGCGCGAGCTTGTGCACTTCTTCTTCGCTCATGCCCTTGTCGCGCAGTTCCTGCTCGGCTTCCGGCAAGGTCTTGCCGAGCATCAGCGCCTGGCTCTGCGACAGGCAGTTGGCGTAAAGCCACTGGTGGTGGTCGGAGACCGGGTTGAAGCTGACGATCGGCACGATGAAATCGGCCGGAATCAACTGCGAACCTTGATGCAGCAACTGGTGGTAGGCGTGCTGACCGTTGCAGCCGACGCCGCCCCAGATCACCGGACCGGTATCGGTCGACACCGGCGTGCCGTCCTGACGCACGCTCTTGCCGTTGGATTCCATGTCCAGCTGTTGCAAGTGCTTGGTGATGTTACGCAGATAGTGGTCGTACGGCAGGATCGCGTGGCTTTGCGCGCCCCAGAAGTTGCCGTACCACACACCGAGCAGGGCCAGCAGCACCGGCATGTTCTGTTCGAACGGCGCGGTCTGGAAATGCTGGTCCATGGTGTAGGCGCCGGACAGCAGTTCCTTGAAGTTGGACATGCCGATGGCCAGGGCGATCGGCAAACCGATGGCCGACCACAGCGAATAACGACCACCGACCCAGTCCCACATCGGGAAGATGTTTTCTTCGCGGATACCGAACGCTACGGCAGCAGCGTTGTTGCTCGATACGGCGATGAAGTGACGATACAGCTCGGCTTCCGAACCGCCCTGCGCCAGGTACCAGGCGCGCGCAGCCTGAGCGTTCTTCAGGGTTTCGAGGGTGTTGAAGGATTTCGACGAAACAATGAACAGCGTGGTCTCGGCGCGCAGTTTCTGCGTCAGCTCGTGGAACTCACTGCCGTCGATGTTCGCCAGATAATGGCAACGCACGCCTTTCTGTGCGTAGGACAGCAGCGCTTCGGAAACCAGCTCAGGGCCGAGGAACGAGCCACCGATACCGATGTTGACCACGTCGGTGATCGGCTTCTCGGTGTAACCGCGCCACAGACCGTCGTGGATTCGGCCGACCAGATCGGTAATCTGGTTCAGGACTTTGTGGACTTCCGGCATCACGTTGACGCCGTTGACCGACAGTTTGTCGCCTACCGGGCGGCGCAGGGCGGTGTGCAGCGCCGGGCGGCCTTCGGAAGTGTTGACGATTTCGCCTTCAAACAGCGCTTTGATGGCGCCCTTGAGATCGACTTCATTGGCCAGACCGACCAGCAGGTTGCGGGTCTGGGCGTTGATCAAATTCTTCGAATAATCGAGAAACAGTCCGCAGCTGCTGAGGGTGAACTGGTTGAAACGCTGCGGATCGGCGTTGAAGGCTTCGCGCATGCTGAAATCCTGCATGGCTTGGCGGTGATCTTTCAACGCTTGCCAGGCGGGCAGAGCGGTAACGTCTTGAGGAGTGAGGTAATACGCCATCGCTGCGGTTTTCCTTTTTACTTGAACGGCCTTTTGAACACTGAACAGACCCGGCACGCCATGTTTGGGCATGGGATCAACTGCGTCGACACGATTTCTGGACACAGGGCGAATACAGTAAACCTCGCGCTGCGTTCTGTCTTGACTTTGTCTGACCAGATCCCTGTACTTTTTTAACATCGAGACCGGGAACTGGCCGACAAACGGAGGGGGAGCGGGGCGATTTCGTGATCAGGCGAGCTGAACCGGGATGGCGTTGCTGGTGTGACTCAGCTCGTTGCCTGGCGCCATGTAGAGCATGCGCGGCTTGAAATTGACCAGTTCCGCTTCGCTGTAATGGGCGTAGGCACAAATGATCACACGGTTGCCAACCTTGGCTTTGTGCGCTGCGGCGCCGTTGACGGAGATCATCCGCGAGCCTTCTTCGCCACGAATCGCGTAGGTGGTGAAACGCTCGCCGTTGTCGACGTTATAAATCTGGATCTGCTCGTATTCACGAATGCCGGACAAGTCCAGCCACTCGCCATCAATGGCGCACGAACCTTCGTAATCGAGCACCGCATGAGTGACTTCGGCGCGGTGCAGTTTGGCCTTGAGCATGATCGCGTGCATGAGGGATTTTCCCGGGTTGGAATCGAACGGCGGGCAGTGTGCCCGAAGGCTTTAGGGGCGGCAATAAGGCTTGAAACGCAATTTTCATAACACCGAAAACCACTGTAGGAGTGAGCCTGCTCGCGATAGCGGTGTGTCATTCAACACTAATGCTGACTGACACACCGCTATCGCGAGCAGGCTCACTCCTACAGGGGGTATTGCGGTGTTTTTAAGCGGGGGTGTCGAGGTTCAGATGCAGGTTGTCGATCAACCGAGTAGTGCCAAGAAACGCCGCCACCAGAATCACCAGATCGCGATCCTCCGCCGTCGCTGGACGCAAGGTCAGTGCATGGCGGATTTCCAGGTAATCCGGACGCAGGCCCGCCGCTTCCAGCTGCTGTACCTGGGCACTGATCATTGCCGGGAAGTCGCGTTGGCCTTGCTTGATCAACTCGGCAATGTTGCTCAGCGAGCGATAGACCACCGGAGCCACCGCGCGCTGTTCCTCGTTGAGGAAGCCATTGCGCGATGACAGCGCCAGGCCATCGGCTGCACGCACGGTCGGTTCGCCGATGATCTGGATCGGCATGTTCAGGTCATGCACCAGCGCGCGGATCACCGCCAGTTGCTGGTAATCCTTCTGACCGAAAATCGCCAGATCCGGCTGGACCATGTTGAACAGTTTGCTGACGACGGTCGCCACACCCTCGAAATGCCCCGGACGGCTGGCGCCGCACAGGCCTTCGGACAACTGCGGCACGCTGACCCGAGTCTGACCGGCCATGCCGTCGGGGTACATTTCTTCGACAGTCGGCGCGAAGAGCAGGGAGCAACCGGCTTCGAGCAGCTTCTCCTGATCCGCTGCCAACGTGCGCGGGTATTTATCGAGGTCTTCGCCGGCGCCGAACTGCAGCGGGTTGACGAAAATACTCGCGACCACGAAGTCCACCCGTTGGGTGGCTTTGGTGATCAGTGCAACGTGACCGCTGTGCAGGTTGCCCATGGTCGGCACAAAGCCGATGCGCTTGCCTTCGCTGCGGGCGCGGGCTACGGCGGCGCGCAGTTCGCGTACGGTTTTAACGGTGTTCATGCAGAGAATCCGTGTTCGATGCCAGGGAACGTGGTGGCTTTGACTTCGTTGACGTAAGCCTTCAGCGCGGATTGGATGCTGTCCTGGCCGTGCATGAAGTTTTTGACAAATTTCGGCACGCGGCCGGTGATCGACAGGCCGAGCATGTCGTGCAGTACCAGGACCTGGCCGTCGGTGGCGTTACCGGCGCCGATGCCGATGACTGGAATCTTCACCGCCTGGCTGATTTCGGCAGCCAGTTCGCTCGGTACGCATTCGAGCAGCAGCATGGCGGCGCCGGCCTGTTCCAGCGAGATCGCATCGGCACGCATCTGCCGCGCCTGATTTTCGTTACGGCCCTGCACTTTATAGCCGCCGAGAATGTTCACTGCTTGCGGAGTCAGGCCCATGTGCGCGCATACCGGTACACCGCGCTCGGCGAGCAGACGGATCGACTCGGCCAGCCACAGCTGACCTTCGACCTTGACCATGTGCGCACCGGCCTGCATCAGCATGGCGCTGTTAGTCATGGTTTGTTCAAGGGTGGCGTTGGCCATGAACGGCAAGTCAGCCAGGATCAGGGCATCGGTATTGCCACGTTTGACGCAAGCGGTGTGGTAGGCCATTTCTGCGGTGGTCACCGGCAAAGTGCTGTCGTGACCTTGCAGGACCATGCCGAGGGAGTCGCCCACCAGCAGCACTTCGACACCAGCCTCGTTGCAGGCGTGGGCGAAGGTCGCGTCATAGCAGGTCAGCATGGTGATCTTTTCACCTTTCTGCTTGAGGCTCTGGAGCGTGGTCAGGGTGATGGCTGGCATGTAAAAAATCCTCGTTCAGGCGCTCTGGAAACTACTGCGAGTAACGCGCGTGATTCTTCATCTACTCAGGCGCACGCTCTTTTGTCGTGCTTATAAGGCCTGGATTGCGCCCGTATGTGCCGGGTTGGCGGCAGCGGGACGCCTATAGTCGTGATGAGCCAACAGGAAGTCAATTGCGTGTGTTACCGCATTGTTACGAGGGGAGTGTTACCGGCGTTACTGATGCGATTCAGCGCTGCGGCGGGCCTGATTCGCGGGGTTTTTGTCGGACAATAAATCTGGATGTGGCGCAATCCCTGTAGGAGTGAGCCTGCTCGCGATAGCGTTCTGTCAGCCAAAGATTTATTGGTTGATCCACCGCTATCGCGAGCAGGCTCACTCCTACAAAGGGCGGATTTGTGTCAGGCGTGGGGGAGGCGTTCCAGGCCGACGAACGGGCAGGCTGCCAGCAGCTCGGACAAGGTGCGGCCATCGGCCAGACGCATATCTTGCGGCGCCAGTTCGGCGAGGGGATAGAGCACGAACGCACGTTCCTGAATCTGATAATGCGGGACTTTCAGGCGCGGTTCGTCGATCAAGCGATCACCGAACAGCAGAATATCCAGGTCCAACGTGCGCGGGCCCCAGCGCTCCAGACGCTCGCGGCCCTGATCATTCTCGATCGCCTGTAAGGCATCGAGCAGATCCAGCGGCGCAAGATCGCTGTCAAGCGCAGCGACCGCGTTGGTGTACCGCGGTTGGCCTGGCAGCAACGAGTCGCTTTGATAGAAGGCGGAAACGCCCGCGAGTGTGGTCTGCGGCAGTTGCCCCAGCGCCTCGACGGCGCTGCGCAACTGTTCGGCCGGGTCAGCGAGGTTACTGCCCATGCCGATGTAGATGCGTTCCATGCCTTTATTCGCCTGTAGCGCTCGGGGCGCCGGCGCGTTTGCGCTTGGAACCGCTGCTGCGGCGACGTTTGCGCGGAGCACCGCTGGCGTCATCGCCCTTGCCGCTGAGGTCGCGGATCATATCGCGACGTTCGCTGTCGTTGGCGTCCTGATAGTCAGTCCACCATTCACCGAGGCCATCAGTCTCCTCGCCGGCGCTTTCACGCAGCAACAGGAAGTCGTAACCGGCGCGGAAACGCGGATTGTCCAGCAACAGGTCGGCACGTTTGCCGCTGCGGCGTGGCAGGCGCTCCTGCATGTCCCAGATCTCGCGGATCGGCATAGTGAAGCGTTTCGGAATCGCAATGCGCTGGCATTGTTCGGCGATCAGCTCGTGCGCGCCTTCCTGCATCGCTGGAATCGGCGGCATGCCACGTTCCTGCAAGCGCAACACGCGAGCCGGCAAAGCAGGCCACAACAGTGCGGCAAACAGGAACGCCGGGGTCACCGGTTTGTTCTGCTTGATGCGCAGGTCAGTGTTGGTCAGCGCTTCGCTGATCAGCGTGTGGGTGTATTCCGGGTTGTGTTCCAGCGCATCGGCACTGGCCGGGAACAGCGGGGCGAACAGTTGCAGATCGACCAGCATTTCGAAGGTGATCGCGCCGTGCCCAGAGAGGAACAGCTTGAGCACTTCTTCGAACAGACGTGCTGACGGAATCTCGCGTAGCATCGGCGCCAGTTCGCGGATCGGCTGCACCGTGTGCTTCTCGATGCCGAAATTGAGCTTGGCGGCGAAACGCACGGCGCGCAGCATGCGTACCGGGTCTTCCTGGTAGCGCTGCTTCGGATCACCGATCAGTCGGATCAGGTGATTGCGGATGTCGTGTACGCCGTTGGCGTAGTCGAGGATGCGCTCGCTGACCGGGTCGTAATACAGGGCGTTGATGGTGAAGTCGCGGCGTTGCGCGTCTTCTTCCAGGGTGCCGTAAACGTTGTCGCGCAGAATGCGCCCGCTCTCGTTACGCGAAGACTGGTTGCTGTCTTCGTCGTCTTCGTTGACCGGGTGATTGGCGCGGAAGGTCGCGACTTCGATGATTTCGCGACCGAAATGGATGTGCACCAGTTTGAAGCGACGGCCAATGATCCGCGCATTGCGGAATTCGGCACGGACTTGCTCGGGGGTGGCGCTGGTGGCGACGTCGAAATCCTTGGGCGTGATGCCCAGCAGCATGTCACGCACGCAACCGCCGACCAGATAAGCCTGGTAACCGGCACCTTGCAGGCGTTCGACGATATTCACCGCATAGCGGCTGAATTGCGTTTTCTGCAGCGAATGTTGGCCGCTGTTGAGCACTTCAGGGGTGCTGCGGATGTGTTGCGTACGACGCACGGGAGTTCGGAATGACTGGAACAGCTTCTTCAGCATGGGATGCACTGTTTGAAGGAATGTTCGGCCATACCAAAGAATGACCGCATGATGGGCGCAGATTCTAGCATTTAGTCGGGGGATGGTGTAGGACACGGCAGATTTGAGCTGTAAGCCGCAAGCTGCAAGGGGCGAGCAAGGGAAAATCGAAGGATTTTGCCGGAAGGGAGAAACTACAAGGGGAGCCGAAGCTCCCCAAGAAGTAGTTGCGTGCTCTTTTTATTATTGATTCGGGCTTCTTGTTTTTGTTGAGTGCCCTCGCCACGAAGTGTTTCCTTCGTGACCCTCCCAATCGGGAGCCAAGAGCAAACGGATTGCTTTGGTCGCTGAATTGCAGTGATCTCTCGATCCAACCAGTACAGGCTCTGTCTTAGGACAGTTTTTGTTGTTCTCGGCCTGGTCGTGGGGCAAGCCCCAAATACAACGCCTCTCCAAAAGAATCAGTTAGCTGCGCCTCTCGCCGTCTTGTTTTTATTGTGCGTGAGTCGATTCGTCTTATTTTTATTGTCTTGTGCATTGCTTGTTATTGTTCTTGTACCAAACATATAGCAGGGGCCGTGCCAACTTTTGCGAAACCCAATAAAACAAGGGGTTAGGTCGATATAACCGTTTTGTCGGGGCGAAAAAAAGCCGGGGTTTCGTTACCGATAACCCCGGCTTCTGTTACGTGAATCGACTGAGGTAACAGTTTTTTCACATCTTCAAGCGTTACCCGCACACTCGACAGGTAACGTTCAGCTCTCGCTGGCGACCCCGGTCTTGCGCCGTGGGATGCCTAGACGCTGACGGCGCTCCCACAGACATTTACGGCTGACGCCCAGTTTGCGCGCCAGTTCGGTCTCGGTCATGTGGTCCTGATGCTCGAGAACGAAGTGCTGGAAGTAGTCTTCCAGCGACAGGTCTTCGGTCGGCTCGTGGCTGCTGTTGCTGGCGTTACCCGGCGTTTGTGGCGGCAGACCGATGAACTCGTCGTCTTCCAGATCGCTCAGCTCGATGTCGATGCCCAGCAGGTCGGCGGAGATTTCCGCGCTTTCGCTCAGAATCACCGCGCGCTCGACTGCGTTTTCCAGTTCACGCACGTTACCCGGCCAGGAATAATGACGAATCGCCTGTTCGGCATCCGCGGCAAATTTCAGGTCGGTACGGTTGATGCGCGCACTTTGGCGAGCGAGGAAAGCCGTGGCGATCTCGTTGACGTCGGCGCCGCGCTCGCGCAGGGCAGGCAGTTTTAACGCGATCACGTGCAGACGGTAATAAAGGTCTTCACGGAACTGGCCGATTTTCGCCAGGCTCTTCAAGTCGCGGTGAGTGGCCGCGATCAGGCGTACATCGACCTTCTGCGACTGCACCGAGCCAACACGGCGAATTTCGCCTTCCTGCAACACACGCAGCAGTCGAGCCTGAGCTTCCAGCGGCAGTTCGCCGATTTCGTCGAGGAACAAGGTGCCGCCGTCCGCCGCTTCGACCAGACCGGCACGCCCGGCGCTGGCGCCGGTGAATGCGCCTTTCTCGTGGCCGAACAGTTCGGACTCGATCAGGCTTTCCGGAATGGCTGCGCAGTTCACCGAGATCATCGGCGCCTTGGCGCGTTTCGACAGGTTGTGCAGTGCGCGGGCCACCAGTTCTTTACCGGTGCCGGACTCGCCCTGGATCAACACATTGGAATCGGTTGGCGCGACTTTGCGGATCTTGCTGTACAAGTCCTGCATCGGTGGGCAGGAGCCGATGATGCCAATCTCGCCATTGCTGTTGTCGACGGCGGATTTGCCGCTGCCATTGGCCGGTTTACTGGCAACTGCTTCGCCGGCCGCCGGTGCCGATTGGCGATCACGCAGGATCCGCGCGACAGCCTGAAGCATTTCATCGTGGTCGAAAGGCTTGGCGATGTAGTCCACCGCGCCCATCTTCATCGAGTCGACCGCCGAGCGCAGGCTGGCATAGCTGGTCATGATCAGCACCGGTGTGCCCTGGCCGAGCTTGATCAGCTCAGTACCCGGCGCGCCCGGCAAACGCAGATCGCTGACGATCAGATCGAACGTAGGAATGGTGAAGCGTTCTTGTGCTTCCTGCACTGAACCGGCTTCGCTGACCTGGTACTGGTTGCGTTCCAGCAGGCGGCGCAAGGCGGAGCGGATAATTGTTTCGTCTTCGACGATCAAAATGTGCGGCATTGATTCGATACTCTCGACGGTCTCAGTTCACAGCGGACGTCGCTTCGACATGACGCGGTAAGGTCACCCGGATACGGGTGCCGCGTTGGCTCTGTACATCAGCCGGGCTGTCGATGGTGATTTGTCCATAATGCTCTTCAACGATGGAATAGACCAGTGCAAGGCCCAGACCGGTGCCTTCGCCAGGATCCTTGGTGGTGAAGAAGGGTTCGAACAATCTATCCATGATGTTCTTCGGAATACCGCTGCCTTCGTCTTCGACGATCAGATCGACCGTGTGTTCGCCGGCTTCGCTCTTGACCCGTACCGCACTGTGCGGCGGCGAGGCGTCGCGGGCGTTGGAGAGCAAGTTGATCAATACCTGGGCGAGTCGCTGCGGATCGCCTTCGACCCAATGATCAGGATCGCAGAGGTTGTAGAACTGCACCTCGAAATTGCGTCGGTTCAGGGCCAGCAGGCCGATTGCATCTTGAGCGACCTCTGCCAGACAAACGGGCTCGTCACTGTGCTGATGGCTGCCAGCGTGGGCGAAACTCATCAACGACTGGACGATGCGCGACACACGTTTGGTCTGTTCGAGAATCTGCCCGCTGATTTCCGTCAGTTCGCCGTCGTCTTCACGCTCTTCGCGCAGGTTTTGCGCAAGACAAGCAATGCCGGTGATCGGGTTGCCGATTTCGTGAGCCACACCCGCCGC
Organism: Pseudomonas sp. H1_D05; assembly: GCF_054682705.1. Lineage (NCBI taxonomy): Bacteria > Pseudomonadati > Pseudomonadota > Gammaproteobacteria > Pseudomonadales > Pseudomonadaceae > Pseudomonas > Pseudomonas sp. H1_D05. The sequence goes on along the minus strand of NZ_CP162825.1, from coordinate 865,585 downwards.
GAGACGACCAATGCTGGCCAGACGCTCGGAGTGCACCAGTTTGTCTTCGAGCATCTGCGTTTCGGTCAAATCTTCGACCAGTAGCACCAGGCCGCTGTTACCCGGTGCCAACGGTTCGTCGATTGCCGCTTTGTGCAGGTTCAACCAGCGTGTTTGGCCATCGAGGGCCAGGTGCTGTTTGTGCAAATGCTCGTCCGGCAGATCGATGAAACCTTGCAGCAGGCCTTTCCATGGCTCGCCGATGGTACTCAGGCGCGAACCGACCACGCGTTGCGCGGCGATTCCGGTGAGCTCTTCCATGGCCTTGTTCCACATCAGGATCTCTTGATCCTTGGCCAGCGAGCAGACGCCCATCGGCAGTTCCTGCAAGGTTTGGCGGTGGTAACGGCGCAGGGCGTCGAGTTCGGCGGCCAGGCCTGTGAGGCGCGAGTGGTAATCCTCGAGGCGGCTTTCGATGAAGTGGATGTCTTCGGTCACATAGTTTTCGCCACCCGCCTTGTAGGGCAGGAAGGTTTCCACCATGTCCTGCGCCACGCTCGGGCCCATCAGACCGGAAAGGTTGGCCTCGATACGGTCACGCAAACGGCGCAGTGCATAAGGACGGCGTTCGTCAAATGGTAGATAGAGGTCACGCAACGCTTGCTCGACTTCTTTCTGCGCAGCCTTGGCGCCCAGCGGTTTGGCCAGTTGTGTGGCGAATTCCTGTGGCGAGGCCGCATGCAGTTCACGGCGCTGCGGACGACGGACGTTGTCTACCGCACAGGCTTCGGCGGCGCTGGCTTCTTCCGGGCTGGCGTTGGTGAACAGCGAGATCAGCGTGAACATCAAGACGTTTGCAGCCAGCGAGGCGATTGCCGCCATGTGCCAACTGGTGTCGTCGAGCACGTAAATCATGTTCAGCAGCGGGATGTAGAAACCCTGCAGATTGCCGACCAGCGGCAGCAGCATGGTCACTACCCAGACCAGAATCCCCGCCAGCAGACCGGCGATAAAGCCGCGACGGTTGGCGGTCGGCCAGTACAACACCGACAACACCCCGGGCAGGAATTGCAGGGTCGCGACAAACGCGACGATGCCGAGGTTGGCCAGATCCTGCTCGGCGCCAAGCATCAGGTAGAAACCGAAACCGGCCATGATGATCGCGACGATCAGCGCGCGGCGGGTCCACTTCAGCCAGCGGTAGATGTTGCCTTCGGCCGGCGGCTGGTAGAGCGGCAAAACCAAGTGGTTCAGCGCCATGCCCGACAGCGCCAGCGTGGTGACGATGATCAGCCCGCTGGCCGCCGATAAACCGCCGACATAGGCGAGCAACGCCAGCGGTTTGCTGTTGGCGGCGATGCCGATGCCGAGGGTGAAGTATTCCGGGTTGGTTGTGGCGCCGAGTTTGAGGCCGGCCCAGAGAATCAGCGGCACCGCCAGGCTCATCAGCAGCAGGAACAGCGGCAGGCCCCAGCTCGCACTGACCAGCGAGCGCGGGTTGAGGTTTTCGGTAAAAGTCATGTGATACATGTGCGGCATCACGATCGCCGAGGCAAAGAACACCAGCAGCAGCGTACGCCAGGGGCCTTCCTGCAACGGCGTGTGCAGCGCGGCGAGGGCAGTCTGGTTTTGCAGCAGCCAAATCTCAAGCTGTTGCGGACCATCGAACACGCCGTACAGCGCATACAGGCCGACGCCGCCGAGAGCGATCAGTTTGATCACCGACTCGAAGGCAATCGCAAACACCAGCCCTTCGTGCTTCTCACGAGTGGCGATATGCCGGGAACCGAAGAAAATCGTGAACAGGATGATCAGCGCACAGAACGCCAGCGCGACGCGACTCTGGATCGGCTCGCCGGTCAGAATGCCGATGGAGTCGGCCACCGCCTGAATCTGCAACGCCAGCAGCGGCAGCACACCGATCAACATGAAAATAGTGGTCAGCGCGCCGGCCCAGGTGCTGCGAAAGCGAAACGCGAACAGATCCGCCAGCGACGACAGTTGATAGGTGCGGGTGATTTTCAGGATCGGATAGAGCAACACCGGCGCTAGCAGAAATGCGCCGGACACGCCGAGGTAACTGGACAGAAAGCCGTAGCCGTACTGATAGGCGAGGCCGACCGTGCCGTAGAACGCCCACGCACTGGCGTAAACCCCCAGCGACAAGGTGTAGGTCAGCGGGTGGCGAATGATCGCCCGCGGGATCATGCCCCGTTCGCTGATCCAGGCGACGCCGAACAGCACCGCCAGGTACGCGGCGCTGATCAGGATCATCTGGGTCAGGCTAAAGCTCATCGGCATCTTTTTGGCTCTGCAGGATGAAGGTCACGACAATCAGGATCAACCAGAGCAGATAGGGGCGATACCAGGCGCCCGTAGCGTCGATCCACCAATCCATGATGGCGGGGGAAAACAGGTAGATCCCCACGACTAAAAGCAGGACCAAGCGATAGATGTACATCCCGGCCTCTCTTTTTTATGCGCGTGCCCGAAAACGTGCGGCGATGGTAACGGATGGGCGCGCGACTGCAAGTGTCGTCATAGCAGTTGCGCTTCGGGCAGGGTCAGTGTGCGCGGGATCTTCGTGGCATCCCAGTGTGCGCTGCCCCACTTGAGTAATTCTTGCGGTGAGGCGTGGGCCAGTTCAGCGCCAGGGTTTTGCCCCAGAGCACGCAGGGCGCGCAGCAACAATGGTGTGGCTTGATCGGCTTGCAGCGGCGGCGAGCGATAGGACTTGCCGAGTTTGTTGCCGTCCGGTTGGGTAATCAGCGGCAGGTGCAGATAGCGCGGCTGGCGCAACCCCAGCAACTCTTGCAGATAGAGTTGGCGCGGCGTCGAGTCGAGCAGGTCGGCACCACGCACGATGTCGGTGATACCTTGCCAGGCATCATCCAGCACCACCGCCAGTTGATAGGCGTAGAGACCGTCACGGCGGCGGATCACGAAATCGCCGACGTCGCGACCCAGATGCTGGCGGTATTCGCCTTGCACGCGGTCGATAAAGTGGTATTCCAGTTCGGGTACGCGCAGGCGGATAGCGGCGTCTTGCTGATCGTGGCCAGCATTGCGGCACAGGCCCGGATAAATCCCGTTATACGCTTCGAGCTGTTTGCGCGAGCACGTGCAGGCGTAAGCGAGGCCGTGATTGAACAGGCTGTTGAGCACGTCCGCGTAGGCGTCGTGGCGATCGCTCTGGCGCACCATGTCGCCGTCCCATTCGAAGCCGTAGCTTTCCAGCGCCTTGAGAATCGCCGCTTGTGCGCCGGGTTCTTCGCGGGGCGGGTCGAGATCTTCCATGCGCACCAGCCAGCGACCGCCGACCGAGCGAGCGTCGAGGTAAGAGGCGAGGGCGGCAACCAGCGAACCGAAGTGCAAGTGGCCACTGGGGGTTGGGGCGAAGCGGCCGATGTAGGCGGGGGATGTTTTGGCAGTCATGGAGACGAAGCTACTTTTCAGGCTATACGCAGGTCAACCTGTGGGAGTGAGCCTGCTCGCGATAGCGGTGTGACATTCAACACCGATATCGACCGACCCACCGCTATCGCGAGCAGGCTCACTCCTACAAAAGGCAAAAGGCAGAAACAAAAACGGAGCGTTCGCACGCTCCGTTTTTCGTTCAGGTCGAGATTACTTGCCGACCTGCTTTTCCTTGATTTCCGCCAAGGTCTTGCAGTCGATGCACAGATCCGCGGTTGGACGGGCTTCGAGGCGCTTGACGCCGATCTCGATGCCGCAGGACTCGCACCAGCCGTACTCTTCGTCCTGAATCAGCTCCAGGGTCTTGTCGATCTTCTTGATCAACTTGCGCTCGCGGTCGCGGGCGCGCAGCTCGAGGGCGAATTCTTCTTCCTGACTGGCACGGTCGGCCGGGTCAGGGAAGTTGGCCGCTTCGTCTTTCATGTGATCAACAGTACGGTCGACTTCCTGCATCAAGTCCTGTTTCCACTTGTTCAGGATCTTGGTGAAGTGCGCTCGCATCGGGGCGCCCATGTACTCTTCACCGGCCTTCGGAACATAAGGTTCGAAACCGCTGATCGTCGTTTGCTGCTGTTGCTTTGCTTGGGTGGGCATGAAATGGACCGCCTCTACTCTTGTAATCCATTGCGCAGGATTGCTCCATCACCGACACCTGCCGGCCCTGCGGCTGCAAGCGGGCGAACTTACCAGATCAATTCGGCCTGCGCTACTCCCGGATGTCGAGGCCCCGGCGGGTGGCGCTTGCAAATGTTTGGCAAGCCGTGTCTGGTGGTGCTGAAGACCTGTTCAATCACTGATTTTAGTCAATCCTGGAGCGTACGCTCATATCGTTACAGTCCAGCGTTCTCGAGGCTGTGACCGCTGCGGGTTCTCGCTCGTTCCGGCAGATGGGTAGAATCGTCTCTTTTTCCCTGCCGAAGGAAAACCAATGGCTCAGCCCTACAGTGCGCGCAGTCGTGCGATCGAACCGTTCCATGTGATGGCGCTGCTGGCGCGGGCCAATGAATTACAGGCTGAAGGCCACGACGTGATCCACCTGGAAATCGGCGAGCCGGACTTTACTACTGCCGAGCCGATCATCCGTGCCGGGCAGGCCGCTTTAACGGCGGGCAAGACCCGTTACACCGCTGCGCGCGGCATTCCTGAATTGCGCGAGGCGATTTCCGGTTTTTACCAATCGCGCTATGGCCTGAACATCGATCCGCGGCGGATTCTGATCACGCCGGGCGGTTCCGGTGCGCTGTTGCTGGCCAGCGCTTTGCTGGTCGATCCAGGTAAACACTGGCTGCTGGCGGATCCGGGTTATCCGTGTAACCGGCATTTTCTGCGGCTGGTGGAAGGTGCCGCGCAGCTTGTTCCTGTAGGGCCGGACGTGCGCTATCAGTTGACTCCGGATCTGGTCGAGCGTCATTGGGATCACGACAGCGTCGGTGCATTGGTCGCTTCGCCGGCCAACCCGACCGGGACGATCCTGACCCGCGATGAGCTGGGCGGGTTATCCACAGCCATCAAGGCGAAACACGGGCATCTGGTGGTGGACGAGATCTATCACGGTCTGACTTACGGCACCGATGCTGCGAGCGTGCTGGAAGTCGATGACAGCGCTTTTGTGTTGAACAGTTTCTCCAAATATTTCGGCATGACCGGCTGGCGTCTCGGCTGGCTGGTGGCGCCGGATGCTGCCGTCAGCGAGCTGGAAAAACTGGCGCAGAACCTCTACATCAGCGCGCCGAGCATGGCCCAATATGCGGCGTTGGCCTGTTTCGAACCGGACACCATCGCCATTCTGGAAGAGCGCCGAACCGAATTTGGTCGCCGCCGTGATTTCCTCCTGCCAGCGTTGCGCGAGTTGGGTTTCAACATCGCCGTGGAGCCGGAAGGCGCGTTCTATCTTTACGCCGATATCAGCCAGTTCGGCGGCGATGCCTTCGCGTTCTGCCGACATTTTCTCGAAACCGAACATGTAGCGTTCACCCCGGGTCTGGATTTCGGTCGCTATCAGGCCAGCCACCATGTGCGTTTTGCCTACACGCAAAACCTCCCTCGCTTACAGGAAGCGGTGGAGCGTATTGCCCGTGGTTTGAAGAGCTGGCAAGGCTGATGCGCTTTTATCCTGCTCTGGAAGAGGCGCGACTGATCCGTCGTTACAAGCGTTTTCTCGCCGATATCGAAACCGTTGACGGCGAGTTGCTGACCATTCACTGCCCCAACACTGGTTCGATGCTCAACTGTCAGGTCGAAGGCGGGCAGGTCTGGTTCAGCCGCTCAAATGACCCCAAGCGTAAATTGCCCGGTACTTGGGAAATTGGCGAAACCCCGCAGGGTCGGTTGTTTTGCGTGAATACCGCACGGGCCAACGGTTTGGTCGAGGAGGCGCTGCAGGCCGGCGTCATCAGCGAGTTGAACGGCTTTACCGCATTGAAACGTGAAGTCGCATACGGGCAGGAAAAGAGCCGAATCGACTTCCGCCTCGAATACCCGAGCGGCCCGGCTTATGTTGAAGTGAAAAGCGTCACCCTCGGTTTCGACGGCACCGCCGTGGCGGCGTTTCCCGATGCGGTGACCCAGCGCGGCGCCAAACATCTGCGTGAGCTGGCGCATCTGGCGCGGGACGGCATTCGGGCGGTGCAGTTGTATTGCGTCAATCTGACCGGGATTGACGCGGTGCGGCCGGCGAAGGAAATCGATTCGGCCTACGCCGATGCGCTTCTCGAAGCGGTGGCTTGTGGCGTTGAGGTGCTGGCGTATGGCGTGCGGCTGGACCATGAAGAGATGGTCATCGACCGGCGTCTCGACGTGCTGCTTAACGGTTAAACATCGATCCACAGCCCTTGCGCATCTTCCCGGCAAGAAATGGCGGTGAGTGCTTGCCCGGCGCAAGGCCCGGCGACGCATTCACCGTCCTCGATCAGAAACAGTGCGCCGTGGGTGGCGCACTGGATCAGGCTGTTGCTCGGGTCGAGAAACCGGTCGGGTTGCCATTCCAGGCCCACGCCCCGGTGCGGGCAGCGATTGAGGTAGACATAGGCCTGACCATTGCGACGCACGGCAAACAGCTTTTTTCCGTCGATCTCGAATCCACGACTTTTCGCTTCGGCCAGATCGGCGCCTGCGCAGAGAAGCTTCATGACTATCCTCTAGTGTCCGCTCGTGTCTGGATATGTCCGAGCTTGACGTTTAAATGCAAACAATTATCAAATGGCGGCCTTCACCCGCAGGCATCTGGCAGATGTCGAGGATACTTGGCCTGCCATCCGGATGCCCGGGAAAAAACCTTATTCAAGGAAGCTGTGTATGCGCCTGAGTACCCGCGTTGCCGTGCTGTGTGTCGGACTTTTGGTCAGCCACCAGGCTGCAGCGGCCGATTTGCCGCAACGTTGGGTCAGCGCCGGCGGTGCGCTGTCGGAGTGGGTAACGGCATTGGGCGGCGAGTCGAAACTGGTTGGCGTCGATACCACCAGCCAGCATCCGGAGTCGTTGAAGGCGCTACCGAGTATTGGTTATCAGCGCAGTCTGTCCGCTGAGGGCATTCTCAGTTTGCGCCCGGATATCCTGATCGGCACCGAAGAAATGGGCCCGCCACCGGTACTGTCGCAGGTAAAAGCGGCCAAGGTTCAGGTGGCGTTGTTTTCGGCTCAGCCAGATCTGCCAACGCTGGAGAAAAACGTTACTCATTTGGGCCAATTGCTCGGCGCACAGGCTCAGGCCGCGCAAATGCTGCACAGTTATCAACAGCAACTCGATGCGCAGAAGGCCCGGGTTACTGAAGTGCAGACCAAACAAAAAGCACCGGGTGTGTTGCTGTTGCTTGGACATGCCGGTGGCAAGCCATTGATTGCTGGCAAGGACACCGCCGCCGACTGGTTGCTGCAACAGGCGGGCGGACATAACCTGGCGACGCAAACGGGTTACAAGCCGTTTTCCGTGGAATCCCTTGCCAGTCTCGATCCTGAAGTGCTGGTGTTCGCCGACCGTGCATTGACCGGTGAGGCGGCGAAAGCGGCGCTGTTCAAGGAAAACCCGATTCTCAATTCAAGTCGCGCCGCGAAGACCGGGCGTGTGCTGGAGCTGGATCCGACCCTGCTGGTCGGTGGGCTCGGGCCGCGTTTGCCAGCGGCGCTGAAAACCCTGACTGACGGTTTCTATCCGGCCAAGAGCGGCCAATGACCACACTGGTAAAACCCCGTGACTTGTTCATTGGCCTGACGCTCCTGTGTTTATTGGCGATCTGGCTATCGTTGGCACTCGGGCCTGTCAGTCTGCCGCTGTTCGACACGTTGCGTGCCGCGCTACGCATGCTTGGTGTGCCGTTGGCACCGGACGGACTGGAGCAGGCTGAGCTGATCCTTGGGCAGATTCGTCTGCCGCGAACGCTGCTGGGACTTGCAGTGGGCGGTGTGCTGGCGTTGTCTGGCGTGGCGATGCAGGGCTTGTTTCGTAACCCGCTGGCCGATCCGGGACTGGTCGGTGTTTCCAGCGGAGCGGCATTGGGCGCAGCGATCGCGATTGTCGGCGGTGCTTTTTTTGGCGGCCTGCCGGAATGGATCGGGCCGTATCTGCTGTCGGTCTGCGCGTTTCTCGGCGGCCTCGGCGTGACGGCGCTGGTGTATCGACTGGGTCGCCGTAATGGCCAGACCAACGTCGCTACCATGTTGCTGGCGGGCATTGCACTGACGGCGCTGGCCGGTTCGGCGGTGGGGCTGTTCACTTATCTGGCGGATGACGCGACCTTGCGTACGCTGACGTTCTGGAACCTCGGCAGTCTCAACGGCGCCAGTTACGCGCGGTTGTGGCCATTGCTGATCATCAGCGCCGGCGTGGCGTTGTGGTTGCCGCGTCGCGCCAAAGCGCTGAATGCCTTGCTGCTCGGGGAATCCGAGGCTGGTCATTTGGGCATTGATGTCGAGCGGCTCAAGCGTGAATTGGTGTTTTGCACGGCGCTCGGGGTTGGCGCAGCAGTGGCGGCCGCCGGGATGATCGGTTTTGTCGGGCTGGTGGTGCCGCATCTGGTGCGCTTGCTGGCGGGGCCGGATCACAAAGTGTTGCTGCCGGCCTCCGTGCTGGCGGGGGCGAGCCTGTTGCTGTTGGCTGATCTGGTCGCGCGGCTGGCGCTGGCACCGGCAGAGTTGCCGATCGGCATCGTCACCGCGTTTATCGGTGCGCCGTTCTTCCTCTATTTGCTGCTGCGAGGGCGTGCCTGATGTTGCGTGCGCAGAATCTGCACATCCAGCGTGGTCGCAAGGCTGTGCTCAGCGATGTCTCGTTGCAGCTCGAACCGGGTCAAGTGCTCGGTGTGCTTGGGCCGAACGGTGCTGGCAAAAGTACGTTACTCGGTGCCTTGTGCGGTGAACTGGCAGCGAGCGCGGGCGGAGTTTCGCTCGATGGGCAAGCGTTGAGTCACTGGACTGGCCCGCAGCGCGCGCAACGACTGGCGGTGTTGCCTCAGGTGTCGACCCTGGATTTTGCTTTTCGCGTTGAGGAAGTGGTCGGCATGGGCCGCTTGCCTTGGCAAAGCGGGCGGGTGCGGGATGCCGAAATCATCGCACAGGCATTGACGGCAGCGGATGCCGGGCACTTGAGCGGTCGCAGTTATCTGGCGTTGTCCGGGGGCGAGCGTCAGCGTGTGCATCTGGCGCGGGTGCTCGCGCAGCTTTGGCCGGGGCAGGCCGGACAGACGCTGCTGCTGGATGAACCAACGTCAATGCTCGATCCGCTGCATCAACACACGACACTGCAGGCCGTACGCGAGTTTGCCGATCGTGGCGCGGCGGTGTTGGTGATCCTGCATGATCTGAATCTGGCGGCGCGTTATTGTGATCGCATTCTGCTGCTGGAGGGTGGGCGTCCGGTGGCGCTGGATACACCGCAGCAGGTTTTGCGTCCGGACACGCTTCAGGCCGTATTCGGTCTCGAAGTGTTGGTGCAGCCGCACCCGGAGCGCGGGCATCCGCTGATCATCGCCCGCTGACAGGATCCTTGAGGTGATGGCATGCGTGGGTTGTGGTTGTTGGCGGTGATGTTACTTGCGGGGTGTCAGCATGTTGCGGCGCCACCGCCGATCAATGGCGAGATTCGCGACCTGCACAGCGGTCAGGTGCTGACGGCACAGCAGTTGCTGACGGGTCTTGCCGAGCCTGAGCGGCTGATCATTGGTGAGCAGCATGACAACGCCGATCATCACGCCGCGCAATTGTGGCTGTTGCGCTCGCTCGGTGAACAGCGGTCGCAGGGCAGTCTGCTATTGGAAATGCTCACGCCGGATCAGCAGCCTCGCGTTGATCAAGTGCGCCAGGCTGCAACGCCGCCCGCGGACTTCCCTGCCGCATTGGCCTGGAAGGACGGCTGGGACTGGAATCTCTATGAACCCATTGTCCGCTTCGCGCTGACTCAGCCGTATCCACTGCTGGCGGCGAATCTGGATAGCGCTGAAATCCGCGCCTTCTATCGTGATCCGCCGGTGTTAAAGGGGACGCGCAGCAATACGGAATCCGTGAAAGCCGTTTTGCTGGAGCAGATCAGCGATTCCCACTGTGGCCTGCTGCCCGAATCACAGATGCCGGCGATGCTCGCCGTTCAGCAACAACGTGATCGGCGTATGGCCGAACGTCTGCTGGCGGCTCCTTCACCTTCAGTCCTGCTGGCCGGTGCGTGGCATGCGCGCAAGGACGTCGGCGTGCCGTTGCATGTTGTGGATCTGGGCGCCGCCCAGGCACCCACCGTGTTGATGCTGGCAGAGCAGGGCGCCGAAGTGACCGCCGCGATGGCCGACTACGTTTGGTACACGCCGGCAACGCCAAAGCAGGATTACTGCGAGCAGATGCGTAAACAGTTCGGCAAATGACTTTTCCACAGGCAAAAAAAGACCCGGTAAAAACCGGGTCAAATAACCGTGATTAGCCTGATGAGGAGATAATCTGAGAGTCCGAACCAAGGGCTTTTCAGAATATCGACTGATCTCGCGACCAGTTGTGATAATCATAGCGATTCTCATTACCGAGTCAACAACTGTTTTTCCGTTTCTTTGAAATCGTCTGGAAAATGGTCGGTACGCCCCGCAAACAAAGACTTTTAGTGTTGACCTTCAGTCGGTGTCATTTGCGTGATCTGCCGATTCAACTGGCCGATCCGCCGTGCCATGCTCTCGATCAGGCTGTGGGCGATCTTTGGATTGGTGCGGATCATGCTCAAAAAATGATCACCGGGAATCAGCATCACCGTGCTCGGTTCTCGTGCGATCACCGTGGCGTTGCGTGGCTCGCCAGTAAACACGGCCATGGCACCGAAAATCTCGTCTTTGGCCACATCTCCCACCTTATGCCCGTCGACAAACGCTTCGGCATGTCCGTCGATGATCACGAACACGTGATCAGCCGCGTCCCCTTGGTTGATGAGGATTTCACCCGCCTCGACCCGTTTGAAGCCATTGGTGCTGCGAAACTCGCGCGGTTTCAGTTCCGCGACGGCATGGGCGAGGATCGCCATCTGCCCCAGCAGATACTCTAGAAACTGGTCTGTCCGATGAGCGTCGGCATACACATGCTGGAAAACCTCACGGCGCCAATAGGGCGTCAAGCGCAACGCCCCGTCACTGCACAAACGGCAATCAGCCCAGTCCTCACCTTGCTGAAGGCCGATCAAATCGCCGTCCTGCCAATAAAACAGCGGACGGGCGCCGATACAGCCGTTGATCATCCCTTCATTCAGCATGAATAGCTGATCGGCGGGTAACTGCGTCAGCAAATCATCCGCCGCCTCCAGTTCCAGCATTGGACCGCAAGGCGCCAAATCGCGCAGCCACAGTGCGGGCAAGCTCTGCAAACGGTTGATCAAGGCATCGGCGCAGGCCGATTGTTCCCCCAGTAAATACATGACGGTCAATGCCCGTTCAGTTCTTGTGGCGCGAGGAAATGGCTTCGAGTTGCTTGTTGAGGGCGTCCTTGCGTTCGGCAGGGATGTCGTTCCAGTGCACATCCATCAGCGCGCCTTCGATCGCATACAACAACACCTTCGATGCGCGAAACCCGCGGGTACGCACGGCCCGGTAGGCGTCCACCGCGCCCAGGCGACGCAAGTCCGAGGCGCTGTGGATGCCCACGGCATGCAGCCATTGCGCCGACGTCTTGCCAAGATTCTTCAGGTGTTGCAGTTCATCATTCATCAAGCCTCCTTGCGACGGCCGAATGGTGCGTGGGCGAGCTTCTCAGGAGTGTAGCCATCAGTAGGAAAAGCGTGATTGTTTGGTCGGATTCAACGCAAACGCTTCTAAGAAAGGGCGCTTGAAAGGCTTGCGAACGCAGAAAGAAGGGGAAAAAACACATATCAATGTAGGCGTGAGCCTGCTCGCGATAGCGGACTGGCAGGCACACATGTGTTTAATGTTAGACCGCTATCGCGAGCAGGCTCACGCCTACAGGGTGGGCGTCGTGTCAGAGGGGAGGCGACTATCAGCGGGTGCGATAGCGCAGGCGCGTACCGAAATTCATCGACATCAGAATCTCGTCAGCGCTCAGTTCCGGCGGGAAGTAAGCCCCGGAAATCTGCGCGTGAGCCAGGCTCGCGCCTTCCAGCGACGCATTGCGGAAATCGATGCCTCGCAGATCGGCAGAACGGAAATACGCGTCCCTGAAATCCACGCCATCGGCATTCAGTTCGCGCAAATCAAGACCACGGAAATCGCCGCCGACCATGTCGATCGGGCCATCTTGTGGGCGCTCTTTGTTGAAACCTGTGATGTCGTCTTTGTGCAGCAAGGCATATAGCGGGGTGTCGAGAAGTTTCGGCTGGCTCATGTCATATCACCGTTAGTTTTATGACGCCAGTATAGTGCCACTATTTGGCGGCCGTGAAGCAAGCGTGGGCTTCACGGCCGAAATAGTTTTTTACAGGCCTGGCAGGCGTTGACGAATCTGCGCGACCACGGTGTCCAGCGTGCCGGATTCATTGGTCTGTACGCGTTTGCTGCGCAGGATTTCTTCCGGCGTCAGCGCTTCGCGATTGGCCTGCTGCGCTTCGATCACCGCCAGGGTGGCGTCGGACGGATCCTTTTGGTCGGCCTGACGAATCGCCAGCCAGCTCTCGATCACCGCTTGTGGCGCGTTGCAATCGAGGATCAGGAATGGCGTGCCGGTGGCTTCGGCAATTTTTGCCGCGTTGTCGCGTTGTTCGCGCTTCAGGTAAGTCGCGTCGATCACCACCGGGAAACCGGCGTGCAGGATCACTTCAGCGATTTCATGCAGACGCGCGTAAGTGGCGGCGCTGGCGTCGGCACTGTAAATGCCAGCCTGCACATCATTAGCAACAGTTTGCTCACCGAACAGACGCTTGCGTTCTACGTCCGAACGCAGACGGATGGCACCCAGCGCTTCGACCAGACGCATGGCCACGTGGCTCTTGCCGACAGCGGAAACACCGTGGGTGATTGCCATGAAGCGCGATGGAATGGTGCTGTAGCTTTCCGCCAGGTTGGCGTAGTTGCGGTACTGGCGCAGGGTGGTGGCGCGCTGCACCGGGGTCGCGTCAGCCGGCATGCTGAACAGGGCAACCTTGGCACGCACCAGTGCACGGTAGGCTTTATAGAAGTTCAGCACTTCCAGGCCCTGATAGTCGCCAGTCAGCTCCAGATACTGGCTGATGAAGCGGCGCGCCAGGGATTTCAGACCACGGTCTTCCAGGTCCATCGCGAGGAAACCGGTGTCGGCCCAGACGTCAGTGAAGCGGAACGGTTCGTTGAACTCGATGCAGTCGAAGATAACCACTTTGCCGTCGATGACCGTGGCGTTGCCCAAGTGGATATCACCGTGGCATTCACGGGTGAACCCTTCGACCTTGCGCTGGGCGAACAGTGGCTTGAGACGTTCGAAGCTGCTTTCGGCCCAGGCTTTCAGTGCCTCGAGTTGCAGCAGATCGTTTTTGTCGCTGAGAAACGGCAGGATCTGTTCGAAGTTTTGCGAGACCGGCGCCATCACGCTGTCCGGGGTGCCGGCGTCGTGTTCGGCCGGGACCTTTGGCGCGGTGAGGTGGAAGCGTGCGATCTGCTCTGCCATCTCGTCGATGTGCCGAGTCGTCAGCTCACCGTTGGCTTGCAAGGTGCTGAGCAAACCGCTCTGCGGGAATTGACGCATTTTCAGCACGTATTCGATGGCCGGACCGTCGCCGCCCAGTTGCGGTGCTTCAAGGCTGCCGGTGACTGGCAACACTTCCAGATACAAATCATCGGTCAGATGCTGGTTCAAACGCAGCTCTTCCGCACAGAAATGCGCGCGCGATTCGAGGCCAGTGAAGTCGAGGAAGCCGAAATTAACCGGCTTCTTCACTTTATAAGCGAAGGGACCGGTGAGGATCACCCACGAGATATGGGTTTCGATGACCTGAAACCCTTCGACAGGGTGCGGGTAGAGGGCCGGGTTTTGCAGGGCAGCGATCAGAGACTGGCTCACGGGCGATCCTTCAGAGACTGGGGGAAATTCGAGGCCGCCATTATGGCCGCTCGCCAGCCCGACGCAAACCTCGGAGCGCTCCTGTTGAGGATGAATAAAGTGCGTATAATCCGCCGCCATGACTCGAACTCGATCCCCCCGTACCAAGAAAAAACCACCCTCCAAGGGCCTTAGCCCATGGTTGAGCTGGGCCATTAAACTCAGTCTGGTCGGCCTTGTCGTGCTGGCTGGCTTCGCCGTTTACCTCGATGCCGTGGTGCAGGAGAAGTTCTCCGGCAAGCGCTGGACCATCCCGGCCAAGGTTTACGCGCGGCCGCTCGAGCTGTTCGTCGGACAAAAGCTCAGCAAGGACGACTTCCTTACCGAACTCGATGCCCTCGGTTATCGCCGCGAAGCCGTGAGCAATGGCCCCGGCGCGGCAGCCGTTAGCGGCAACACCGTCGATTTGAATACCCGTGGCTTCCAGTTCTATGAAGGCCTGGAAAAACCGCAGCCGGTGCGCGTGCGTTTCTCTGGCGATTATGTGGCTGAGCTGTCAGCGACCAACGGTTCGAAATTGTCTGTGGTGCGCCTCGAACCGCTGATGATCGGTGGTATTTATCCGAAAAATCTCGAAGACCGCATTCTGATCAAGCTCGATCAAGTGCCGCCATATCTGCTCGAAACTCTGGTTGCCGTGGAAGACCGCGATTACTACAGCCACTGGGGCGTGTCGCCGAAGTCGATTGCCCGCGCTATCTGGGTCAACACCTCGGGCGGCAAGATGACGCAGGGCGGCAGTACGCTGACCCAGCAGTTGGTGAAAAACTTCTACCTGACCAACGAACGCAGCCTGACCCGCAAACTCACCGAAGCGATGATGGCGATGCTGCTGGAGCTGCATTACGACAAAAAGGAAATCCTTGAGGCCTACCTCAACGAAGTCTTTGTCGGCCAGGACGGTCAACGTGCGGTCCACGGTTTCGGTCTGGCCAGTCAGTTCTTCTTCGGTCAGCCGTTGTCCGAGCTGAAACTGCATCAGGTAGCGTTGCTGGTCGGCATGGTCAAAGGCCCGTCTTACTACAACCCGCGTCGCAACCCGGAGCGCGCACTTGAACGGCGTAACCTGGTGCTCGATGTGCTTGAGCAACAGGGCGTGGCGACGGCCGAGCAGGTCGAAGCGGCGAAGAAAATGCCATTGGGCGTAACCACGCGCGGCAAGCTCGCCGACAGTTCGTTCCCGGGCTTCATCGATCTGGTCAAACGTCAGTTGCGTGAAGACTATCGCGACGAAGACTTGACCGAAGAAGGCCTGCGCATCTTCACCAGCTTCGACCCGATCCTGCAGATGAAAGCCGAGGCGTCGGTCAACGACACCTTTAAACGTCTGTCCGGGCGCAAAGGCTCTGATGACGTGGAAGCGGCGATGGTCGTGACCAATCCGGAAACCGGTGAAGTCCAGGCGATGATCGGCAGCCGTCAGGCCAGTTATGCCGGGTTCAACCGCGCACTGGATGCCGTGCGACCGATCGGCTCGTTGATCAAGCCTGCGGTTTATCTGACTGCGCTGGAAAAACCGAGCCAGTACACCCTGACCAGTTGGCTGTCGGACGACCCGTTGTCGGTCAAAGGCGCGAACGGTCAGGTGTGGAAACCGCAGAACTACGACCGTCGCTCCCACGGCACCGTGTTCCTTTATCAGGGGCTCGCGCATTCCTACAACCTTTCGACTTCGCGTCTAGGTCTGGAAGTTGGTGTGCCGAATGTGCTCAAGACCTTGGGTCGTCTGGGTGTGACGCGCGAATTTCCTGCATTCCCGTCGATGTTGCTCGGTGCCGGTGGCATGACCCCGATCGAAGTCGCGACCATGTACCAGACGCTGGCCAACGGTGGTTTCAATACGCCGATGCGCGGTATTCGCAGTGTGCTGACCGCCGAGGGCGAACCGCTCAAGCGTTATCCGTTCCAGATCGAGCAGCGCTTCGATCCGGCGTCCATCTATCTGATCCAGAACGCCATGCAGCGCGTGATGCGTGAAGGTACCGGCAGCTCGGTTTATAACGTGTTGCCGAAGACTTTGACGCTGGCGGGCAAGACCGGTACCAGTAACGATTCCCGTGACAGCTGGTTCGCCGGTTTCAGTCAGGATCTGCTGGCGGTGGTCTGGCTGGGGCGCGATGACAACGGCAAGACGCCGTTCACCGGGGCCACCGGTGCGTTGCAGGTCTGGACCAGTTTCATGCGCAAGGCCGATCCGCTACCGCTGGACATGCCGCAGCCGGACAATGTCGTACAGGCTTGGGTCGATTCGCGTACCGGGCAGGGCTCCGATGCCAACTGTCCGGGGGCGGTGCAGATGCCGTATATTCGCGGCAGCGAACCGCCACCCGGCGCCGCGTGTGCGGGCGAAACGCCTGCCTCCGGCGAGTCGGTGATGGATTGGGTCAAGGGCTGGATGAATTAAGCAAAGAGGGTTTCAAGTGAACAAGTGGTTGATTCCAGCGGTGACCGCCGTGGCTTTGCTCAGCGGCTGCTCTACCGTACAGCGTGGTTCGATTCCGGTTGTTGACTCCGGTACTGCGGTGTCCAACAGCGAACGTATTTCGGCCAATGGCGGCTTTCGTCAAACCACCGTAAAGCGTCCTGCGCAAGCGCAGACTCAAGCGATTCCGCAAGGCGATACCGGCGTGGTGGTGATGGTGCCGGGTGGCGGCGCGACAACGTCCGCGCCGATCAGCTCTTCGCCGATTGTGCCGGGCCCTGCGTCCGGTGGTATCACGGCAGGCCCGTACAACCCTTCAGCGATTGATTCTGCGCCGGTCAACACGGGCAGCTACAGCATGCCGTCGACACCGAGCGGTATTCCCTCGGCTAGCAGCGGCGGTGGCCTGTCGGCGGATGAGCAACTGGACGGCCCGGTACTCGCCTTGCTGACGACAGCTCAACAGCAACAGGCCGGCGGTGACCTCAACGGTGCGTCCTCCAGTCTGGAGCGTGCTCAGCGTGTTGCCCCGCGTGAGCCGCAAGTGCTTTATCGCTTGGCGCAGGTGCGCATGGCCCAAGGTGATGCGCCACAAGCGGAGCAATTCGCTCGTCGCGCGCTGACCATGGCCAACGGTCGTCCGGACCTGCAAGCCAACCTGTGGGAAATCATCGCTCAGTCCCGTGAGAAACAAGGCGATTCCGCCGGTGCCGCTCAGGCCCGTCAGAAGGCCAAGGTTTCGCTGTAATGGATGCTCGTTTCCCGAAAATCGCCGATCAGCTGTTGCTGATCGAGCGTGAACTGCGCACTCAAGGCTGGTGGGACGAGGTTCAGCCGTCGGTGGAAGCGTTGAGCAGTGTCGAGCCGTTTTCGGTCGATACGCTCGACTTCGAGCAATGGCTGCAATGGATCTTCCTGCCGAAGATGAAATATATCCTTGAGCAGGACCAGCCGTTGCCGAATGCCTCGGGGATTCAGGAAATGGCTGAAATGGTCTTCGCCCAGCGCAACCTGGGTGGCAAGGATCGGCAGCTTCAGGTGCTGCTTAAAGAGTTTGACCTGCTGATCACTGCCTCGCGCTAATACCGATTCTGTGTAGGAGCTGCCGAAGGCTGCGATCTATTGATCTTTAAAGTCAAAAGATCGAAGCCTCGTTTCACTCGACAGCTCCTACAGTCCTGCAGATGGCTATTGGCAATTCTCGGCTATCTGTTTCTGAGCCTCGACAAGGCGTTCCTGACGCTGCGCATCATCCAGCCGTCGCATCTGTCCCTCCACCTCTTCCCTCAAACGCGGATTGTTCTGCAATTGCGCAAGGTTTGTGCGTGCCTGCTCGCAAAACTGCTTGAGCTGCTCCTGTTGGTCCGCGACCTGTTTCTTCACTTTGTTGTCGATAGTCTTCTGGTCACCGAGTACACCGCTGCCCGGCATTGCCGCTGGTGTGGTCGGAGGCGAGGAGGGCGTCTGCATTGTCGTCGATGGCTGACCCGGTGGCGGCTGCGCATCGAAGTGCGTGACACCCTGGGCATCGACCCATTTGTAGATTTGAGCGGCCATGCACCATGGGCTGAGGCCGATCAGCAGAGTAAGGAGGAGCGTTCGCATGCTGATTCCTTGGCAAAAATGCGCAATTGACACTAACAGAGTAGCGGTTTTCAGGTTTTTTCTTGCGTTCTCATGTGCTTACCCACAATTAACCACATAGACGGCTTGACTTGGAGAGGGCGAAACAGAAGAATCCAAAGTCCGCTGTAGAGGGACTGCCAGAAGCAGACCCACTCGGTAGATCATGAGGCGCACATCCGCGCCGACCTGTTACACCCGCAACGCGTTACCTCGCGCTGGGTGGGAAAGGCCCGCAACACTTGGGACGATCCCAATACTTGCTCAGTCAGTGCTGACGTAGTCGGCGACCACCGTCGCTCATGCTCTGCCGAGAAGTAAACCTATTAAGACCCGCCCCTTTTTTGTGGACGGTATTCTGGCGTTTTAGAGGTGAACAACGTGGAGCTTTTATCTGGCGGTGAGATGCTCGTCCGCTTTTTGCGTGACGAAGGCGTCAAATATATCTACGGGTACCCGGGTGGTGCTCTCCTGCATGTTTACGATGCCCTGTTCAAAGAACCGGAAGTGACTCACATCCTGGTTCGTCACGAACAAGCGGCAACCCATATGGCTGACGGTTATGCCCGTGCCACCGGTAAAGCCGGCGTGGTATTGGTGACGTCCGGTCCTGGCGCCACAAACGCCATCACCGGTATCGCGACCGCCTATATGGACTCGATTCCAATGGTGATCATTTCCGGTCAGGTGCCAAGCACCATGGTCGGCACCGACGCGTTCCAGGAAACCGACATGATCGGTATCTCCCGGCCGATCGTGAAGCACAGCTTCATGATCAAGCACGCCTCGGAAATCCCGGAAGTCATGAAGAAGGCGTTCTACCTGGCGCAATCCGGTCGTCCGGGCCCGGTCGTGGTCGATATCCCGAAAGACATGACCAACCCGGCCGAGAAGTTCGAATACATCTTCCCGAAGAAAGCCAAGCTGCGTTCCTACAGCCCGGCCGTTCGTGGTCACTCCGGGCAAATCCGCAAGGCAGCAGAAATGCTTCTGGCGGCCAAGCGTCCGGTCATGTACTCCGGTGGCGGCGTAATTCTCGGCAACGGTTCCGCACCGCTGACCGAACTGGCGAAAATGCTCAACCTGCCCGTGACCAACACGTTGATGGGCCTGGGTGGTTTCCCGGGGACTGATCGTCAGTTCATCGGCATGCTCGGCATGCACGGAAGTTACACCGCCAACCTGGCGATGCACCATGCTGACGTGATCCTGGCTGTCGGTGCACGCTTCGACGATCGCGTGATCAATGGCGCAGCGAAGTTCTGCCCGAACGCCAAGATCATTCACATCGACATCGACCCGGCTTCGATTTCCAAGACCATCAAGGCCGACGTGCCAATCGTGGGCCCGGTGGAGAGCGTCCTGACCGAAATGGTCGCGATCCTCAAGGAAATCGGCGAGACCCCGAACAAGGAGTCCGTGGCCAGTTGGTGGAAGCAGGTGGATGAATGGCGCGGTGATCGCGGCCTGTTCCCTTACGAAAAGGGCGACGGCAGCCTGATCAAGCCGCAGACCGTGATCGAAACCCTCTGCGAAGTGACCAAGGGCGATGCCTTTATCACTTCCGACGTGGGCCAGCACCAGATGTTCGCGGCGCAGTACTACACGTTCAACAAGCCGAATCGCTGGATCAACTCCGGTGGTCTGGGCACCATGGGCTTCGGTTTCCCGGCGGCCATGGGCATCAAGTTGAGCTTCCCGGATGACGACGTTGCCTGCGTCACCGGCGAAGGCAGTATCCAGATGAACATCCAGGAACTGTCGACCTGCCTGCAATATGGCTTGCCAGTCAAAATCGTCATCCTGAACAACGGTGTTCTGGGGATGGTTCGTCAGTGGCAGGACATGAGCTACGGCAGCCGTCACTCGCACTCCTACATGGAATCGCTGCCTGACTTCGTCAAGCTGGCTGAAGCCTACGGCCACGTTGGCGTACGCATCACCGAATCGAAAGATTTGAAGTCGAAGATGGCAGAAGCGTTCGCCATGAAGGATCGCCTGGTCGTGATCGATATTTCGGTCGACACCAGCGAGCACGTCTACCCGATGCAGATCAAAGACGGCTCGATGCGCGATATGTGGCTGAGCAAGACGGAGCGTACTTAATCATGCGGCACATTATTTCCTTGCTTCTGGAAAACGAACCCGGCGCTTTGTCTCGCGTAGTCGGCCTGTTCTCGCAGCGCAACTACAACATCGAAAGCCTGACTGTGGCCCCGACCGAAGACCCGACCCTGTCGCGTCTGACGCTGACCACTGTGGGTCACGATGAAGTCATCGAGCAGATCACCAAAAACCTGAACAAGCTGATCGAAGTGGTCAAGCTGGTGGACCTCTCGGAAAGTGCTCACATCGAGCGCGAACTGATGCTGGTCAAGGTCAAGGCCACTGGCGCCCAACGCGCCGAGATCAAACGCACCACCGATATTTACCGTGGACAGATCGTCGATGTCAGCGCCAGCGTGTATACCGTTCAACTGACCGGTACCAGCGACAAGCTCGACAGCTTCATTCAGTCCATCGGCACCGCATCGATTCTGGAAACCGTCCGTAGCGGCGTGACCGGCATTGCCCGCGGCGACAAAGTACTCAGCATCTAAACCAAATTAGCGAATGGCCTGAACGGCCTGGATATAAAGGGGAAATTCATGAAAGTTTTCTACGATAAAGACTGCGACCTGTCGATCATCCAGGGCAAGAAAGTTGCCATCATCGGTTACGGTTCCCAGGGCCACGCCCAAGCGTGCAACCTGAAAGACTCCGGTGTCGACGTTACCGTTGGTCTGCGTAAAGGTTCGGCCACTGTTGCCAAAGCTGAAGCTCACGGCCTGAAAGTGACCGACGTTGCTTCCGCTGTTGCTGCGGCCGACCTGGTCATGATCCTGACCCCGGACGAGTTCCAGTCCTCGCTGTACAAGAATGAAATCGAGCCGAACATCAAGAAAGGCGCCACCCTGGCCTTCTCCCACGGCTTCGCGATCCACTACAACCAGGTTGTTCCGCGTGCCGACCTCGACGTGATCATGATCGCGCCGAAAGCTCCGGGTCACACCGTACGTTCCGAGTTCGTCAAGGGCGGCGGTATCCCTGACCTGATCGCTATCTACCAGGACGCCTCGGGCAACGCCAAAAACGTTGCGCTGTCCTACGCCGCTGGCGTTGGTGGCGGTCGTACCGGCATCATCGAAACCACCTTCAAGGACGAGACCGAAACCGACCTGTTCGGCGAACAAGCCGTTCTGTGCGGCGGTACCGTTGAACTGGTAAAAGCCGGTTTCGAAACCCTGGTTGAAGCTGGCTACGCGCCGGAAATGGCCTACTTCGAGTGCCTGCACGAACTGAAGCTGATCGTTGACCTCATGTACGAAGGCGGTATCGCCAACATGAACTACTCGATCTCCAACAACGCCGAGTACGGCGAGTACGTGACCGGTCCGGAAGTGATCAACGCCGAATCCCGTCAGGCCATGCGCAACGCCCTGAAACGTATTCAGGACGGCGAATACGCCAAAATGTTCATCAGCGAAGGCGCAACCGGCTACCCTTCGATGACCGCCAAGCGTCGTAACAACGCCGCTCACGGTATCGAAGTCATCGGCGAGCAACTGCGCTCCATGATGCCGTGGATCGGTGCCAACAAGATCGTCGACAAAGCCAAAAACTAAGTCGTTGTCCCTTGTATGAAAAAACGCGGCCTCGGCCGCGTTTTTTCGTTTGAGGCGGTGGTTCTGGTATAAAGCTGCAGCGTTTGTGGCCGAACTGTCGTCCTCAAGCACCTGTCGAATTTTCTTCAAACCGTTGCAAGGTAATGTCCATGAGCGAACGTCCCGAAGAGCCGAACAAGGCTTCTGACGCCGAAAGCCTGTTGCCCATCGATGAGCACATCGAAGAAGGGCACGACGCAGAAGGTCGTAAAGTCCGGCATCGTGGTATCTATCTGCTGCCGAACCTGTTCACCACTGCGAACCTGTTCGCAGGGTTTTACTCCATCATCAACTCGATGAGCGCCCAGGCTGCGTTGAGTGCCGGTGATTCGGCGAACGCGAGCAAGTATTTTGCGTTCGCCGCGATCGCGATTTTCGTCGCCATGGTGCTCGACGGCCTCGACGGTCGTGTCGCGCGCATGACCAATACGCAAAGTGCCTTTGGCGCCGAGTACGACTCGCTGTCGGATATGGTCGCGTTCGGTGTTGCACCGGCGTTGCTGGCATTCGGTTGGGCGTTGGGCGACATGGGCAAGGTCGGCTGGATGGTTGCCTTCATCTATGTAGCAGGCGCGGCGTTGCGTCTGGCGCGTTTCAATACGCAGGTTGGCACGGCGGATAAACGTTATTTCATTGGTCTGGCCAGCCCGGCAGCGGCCGGTGTGGTGGCGGGGATTGTCTGGGCATTCAGTGATTACGGGATCCAGGGTTCGAAGATGTCGTTCCTGGTCGCGTTGATGGTGGCGGCTGCCGGCATGCTGATGGTCAGCAACATCAAGTACAACAGCTTTAAAGAGCTGGATCTGAAAGGGCGCGTACCGTTCGTGGCGATCCTTGCGGTGGTGCTGGTGTTCGCCGTGGTGTTCAGTGATCCGCCGCGCATTCTGTTGCTGGTGTTCCTCGCTTACGCGGCTTCCGGCCCGGTTCAGTACCTGTTGCATCTTCGTCGGCACAAAAAAGCCGAGTGATGTAATTTCCCGCATACTCCGCAGTCTATGGGTGCATCTGTCCTCCAAAGCTGCGGAGTTGCCATGTTGATCAAAGTCCCCAAAGCGTCCGACTGCTACGAGTCGGATGTCACGCCTGAGTCCATTTATCTCTCTCGCCGCCAATTGCTGGGGGCCACTGCTGCCGGTATCGCCGTCAGTAGCCTGCCGCGCTGGGCCAATGCCGACGATGCGGCGCGGTATGCCGATGTCGAGCCGGGCAAGGCACCTGCATGGTTCACCGAGAAGCTGCCTTCTACTAAATGGGGGGCGGTCAACGTCAAGGATGAGGCGATCACGCCTTATAAAGACGCCACTCACTACAACAACTTTTATGAGTTCGGTACCGACAAGGGCGACCCGGCGGCGAATGCGGGCTCGCTGAAAACCGAACCATGGAGTGTGGTGGTCGACGGGGA
>NZ_CP162825.1:215000-837500 GCF_054682705.1 Pseudomonas sp. H1_D05 | reverse complement strand
TGAGTTGAGAAGCTTGCTGGAGGTATCAGAAGTGCGAATGCTGACATGAGTAACGACAATGGGTGTGAAAAACACCCACGCCGAAAGACCAAGGTTTCCTGCGCAACGTTAATCGACGCAGGGTTAGTCGGTCCCTAAGGCGAGGCTGAAAAGCGTAGTCGATGGAAAACAGGTTAATATTCCTGTACTTCTGGTTATTGCGATGGAGGGACGGAGAAGGCTAGGCCAGCTTGGCGTTGGTTGTCCAAGTTTAAGGTGGTAGGCTGAGATCTTAGGTAAATCCGGGATCTTAAGGCCGAGAGCTGATGACGAGTGTTCTTTTAGAACACGAAGTGGTTGATGCCATGCTTCCAAGAAAAGCTTCTAAGCTTCAGGTAACCAGGAACCGTACCCCAAACCGACACAGGTGGTTGGGTAGAGAATACCAAGGCGCTTGAGAGAACTCGGGTGAAGGAACTAGGCAAAATGGCACCGTAACTTCGGGAGAAGGTGCGCCGGTGAGGGTGAAGGACTTGCTCCGTAAGCTCATGCCGGTCGAAGATACCAGGCCGCTGCGACTGTTTATTAAAAACACAGCACTCTGCAAACACGAAAGTGGACGTATAGGGTGTGACGCCTGCCCGGTGCCGGAAGGTTAATTGATGGGGTTAGCTAACGCGAAGCTCTTGATCGAAGCCCCGGTAAACGGCGGCCGTAACTATAACGGTCCTAAGGTAGCGAAATTCCTTGTCGGGTAAGTTCCGACCTGCACGAATGGCGTAACGATGGCGGCGCTGTCTCCACCCGAGACTCAGTGAAATTGAAATCGCTGTGAAGATGCAGTGTATCCGCGGCTAGACGGAAAGACCCCGTGAACCTTTACTATAGCTTTGCACTGGACTTTGAATTTGCTTGTGTAGGATAGGTGGGAGGCTTTGAAGCGTGGACGCCAGTTCGCGTGGAGCCATCCTTGAAATACCACCCTGGCAACTTTGAGGTTCTAACTCAGGTCCGTTATCCGGATCGAGGACAGTGTATGGTGGGTAGTTTGACTGGGGCGGTCTCCTCCTAAAGAGTAACGGAGGAGTACGAAGGTGCGCTCAGACCGGTCGGAAATCGGTCGTAGAGTATAAAGGCAAAAGCGCGCTTGACTGCGAGACAGACACGTCGAGCAGGTACGAAAGTAGGTCTTAGTGATCCGGTGGTTCTGTATGGAAGGGCCATCGCTCAACGGATAAAAGGTACTCCGGGGATAACAGGCTGATACCGCCCAAGAGTTCATATCGACGGCGGTGTTTGGCACCTCGATGTCGGCTCATCACATCCTGGGGCTGAAGCCGGTCCCAAGGGTATGGCTGTTCGCCATTTAAAGTGGTACGCGAGCTGGGTTTAGAACGTCGTGAGACAGTTCGGTCCCTATCTGCCGTGGACGTTTGAGATTTGAGAGGGGCTGCTCCTAGTACGAGAGGACCGGAGTGGACGAACCTCTGGTGTTCCGGTTGTCACGCCAGTGGCATTGCCGGGTAGCTATGTTCGGGAAAGATAACCGCTGAAAGCATCTAAGCGGGAAACTTGCCTCAAGATGAGATCTCACTGGAACCTTGAGTTCCCTGAAGGGCCGTCGAAGACTACGACGTTGATAGGTTGGGTGTGTAAGCGCTGTGAGGCGTTGAGCTAACCAATACTAATTGCCCGTGAGGCTTGACCATATAACACCCAAGCAATTTGCGTCGAAGAGACCAGATTGCGGTGTGTGAAGACGAAACGAACCGAAAGTTCGATGTTCACAAAACACCGAAAGCTGTCACATACCCAATTTGCTGAAGCGAGGCCATCTGGTCACGAGTCAGTACCCGAATTTCTTGACGACCATAGAGCGTTGGAACCACCTGATCCCATCCCGAACTCAGCAGTGAAACGATGCATCGCCGATGGTAGTGTGGGGTTTCCCCATGTGAGAGTAGGTCATCGTCAAGATTAAATTCCGAAACCCCAATTGCGAAAGCAGTTGGGGTTTTGTTTTGCCCGCAGGAAAGTTTTTTACTCGCGACAACGAACAAATTTGCACAGTTATTTTCGAATCAGAACACTAGAATAGCCCCACCTTATTCGGAGCCAGAGCCTTTATGTCAGAGTCGGTTGACGCCCCTGGGCTGTCAGATTTACCGCTGGAAGACTTGGTGGCCTGTCACGAGTGCGACCTGCTGATGCGTAAGCCAACGCTTGCCCATGGCGAGAAAGCGCTCTGCCCACGCTGCGGTTACGAGTTGTACGCCCATCGCCATAACGTGGTGCAGCGCAGCCTCGCCCTGGTGATTGCAGCATTATTGCTGTACATCCCGGCAAACTTTTTACCCATCATGCAACTCAATATCCTCGGACAGTCTTCGCAGGATACGGTCTGGAGCGGCGTGCTTGGCTTGTTCAACACCGACATGCAGGGTGTTTCCATTGTCGTATTCCTGTGCAGCATGGCCATACCGCTGCTCAAGTTGCTGTGCCAGTTATTCGTATTGCTGACGATCCGTTTCGATATCGGCCGCAGTTACGGCTTGTTGCTCTATCGCATTTACCACCACCTCAAAGACTGGGGAATGCTCGAGGTCTACCTCATGGGCGTACTGGTGGCGATCGTCAAACTGGCTGATATGGCAGCGATCACCGTTGGTCTTGGCCTGGTATGTTTCATTGGTTTGTTGTTGGTACAGGTATGGCTGGAGGTGGTGATGTCACCGCATCAGATCTGGCAGGCGTTATCAGGAGAGGACGCTCATGCGGGCGATTGATGCGGGCATTCTGGTGTGTACCGAATGCCACGAATTGAACAAGCAAGAAGCCGACACCGACGAGCAAACCTGCACCCGTTGCGGTGCACTGGTTCATGCCCGGCGTCCAAACAGCCTCACCCGCACCTGGGCACTGCTGATCACGGCAGCGATCATCTATATTCCGGCCAACGTCTTACCAATCATGACTGTCAGTTCTTTGGGTCAGGGTGATCCGAGCACTATCATGTCCGGCGTGATCCAGTTGGTGCAGCACGGCATGATTCCGATTGCTGCGGTGGTGTTTATCGCCAGTATTCTGGTGCCGACCTTCAAACTGGTGGGCATCGCGCTGCTGCTGTTTTCGGTGCAACGACGTCAACCGTTGTCCGCCCGTCAGCGCATCTGGATGTACCGTTTTATCGAGTTTATTGGCCGCTGGTCGATGCTCGATATTTTTGTGATCGCCATTCTCGTGGCGGTCGTCAACTTCGGCCGGCTTGCCAGTGTCGAAGCCAATCTTGGCGCCATCGCTTTCGCCAGTGTGGTGATTCTGACGATGCTCGCCGCAGTAACTTTCGATCCCCGACTGATTTGGGATAACACGGAGTCGGACGACGACCATGACTGATTTGCCCGTAGCGAAAACCCGACCGGCCTCGAACTGGTCTGCCATTTGGGTACTGCCTCTGATCGCGCTGATCATCGGCGGCTGGCTCGGCTGGCGTGCCTATTCCGAGACTGGGATCGAAATTCAGATCCGCTTCGAGAGTGGCGAAGGCATCCAGGCCAACAAGACCGAGGTCATGTACAAAGGCATGTCGGTCGGGAAGGTCAAGGCGCTCAAACTCGACGACGAAGGCAACTCCAAAGGCGTGATCGCCACCGTCGAGATGAACAAAGACGTCGAGCAATACCTCAAGACCAGCACGCGTTTCTGGCTGGTCAAGCCAAGCGTGACCCTGGCCGGCATCACCGGTCTGGAAACCCTGGTCTCCGGTAACTACGTGGCCATCAGCCCTGGCGAAGGCGAACCTGTGCGCAAGTTCAAGGCGCTGGCCGAAGAGCCGCCGCTGTCGGATGCCAAACCCGGCCTGCATCTGACCATCAAGGCCGATCGTCTCGGTTCGCTGAACCGTGGCAGTCCGGTGTTCTACAAACAGATCAAGGTTGGCCAGATCAAAAGCTATGTGCTTTCGGAAGATCAAAGCACCGTTGAGCTCAAAGTCTTCATTGAGCCGACCTACGCCAAACTGGTGCGCAAACATACGCGTTTCTGGAACGCCAGCGGCATCAGCATCGACGCCAACCTGTCCGGCGTGAAAGTGCGCAGCGAATCGCTGGCCAGCATCGTCGCCGGTGGTATCGCCTTCGCCACGCCGGAGAACCGCAAGGACAGCCCGCCGACCGATCCGAGCCTGCCGTTCCGTCTCTACGAAGATTTCGATGCTGCTGCGGCCGGGATCCGGGTGAAGGTCAAACTCAGCGACTTCGAAGGCCTGCAGGCTGGCCGCACGCCGGTGATGTACAAAGGCATTCAGGTCGGCAACCTGAAAGCATTGAAGATCGACCCGGATCTGAACAGCGCCACTGCCGAGCTGACTCTTGATCCGTTGGCCGAAGACTATCTGGTCGATGGCACCCAGTTCTGGGTGGTCAAACCGTCGATTTCTCTGGCCGGTATCACCGGGCTGGAAGCGCTGGTGAAAGGTAACTACATCGCCGTGCGCCCGGGTGACAAGGGCGCTGCGCCGAAACGCGAGTTCGAGGCTCGGCCGAAGGCGCCGCCGCTGGATCTGCGTTCGCCGGGGCTGCACCTGGTGTTGTTCACCGATGTCCTTGGCTCCATCGATGTTGGCAGTCCGATTCTGTACAAGCAGGTCAAGGTCGGTTCGGTGCAGAGCTACCAGTTTTCCAAGACTCGCAAGCAACTGGTCATCGGTGTTCACATCGAGAAGGAATACGAAAACCTGGTCAATGCGTCGACGCGCTTCTGGAATGTCAGCGGCATCACGCTGACCGGCGGACTGACCGGCGGCATTCAAGTGAAGAGCGAATCGCTGCAGACCCTGATGGCCGGTGGCATCGCTTTTGAAACACCGCAGGCCAAGGCGCCGTTGCAGAAGCGTATTCCACGTTTCCGCCTGTTCGCCAACCATGATGAGGCGAATCAGAAAGGCGCGGTGGTGACGATCAAAGTCGAACGCGCTGATGGTCTGCGCAGTGGCACCCCGGTGCGCTTCAAGGGACTGGATGTCGGCAAGATTGAAAGCGTCGATCTGACCGATGATCTGCAATCGGTGATCCTCACGGCGCGGATTACCGAAGTGCCGGAGAAGATCGCCCGGGTCGGCAGCCAATTCTGGGTGGTCAAACCTGAGCTGGGCCTGATCAAGACAGAAAATCTGGAAACCCTGGTGACCGGAAAATACGTGGAAGTGCAACCGGCGGCGAAGAATCTGGGGCCGCAGAAGAACTTCGTGGCCCTGGCCAATGCGCCAGAAGTGACCAAGCAAGAGGCGGGTCTGAGTCTGGTCTTGAGCGCGGCCCGTCGTGGTTCGCTGAAACCGGGTGTGCCAGTGACTTACCGTGAAATTACCGTGGGCAAAGTCACCGGTTATGAACTGGGCCAGACCGCTGATCGAGTGTTGGTGCACATTCTGATCGAGCCGAAATACGCACCGTTGGTGCGCAGCGGTAGCCGTTTCTGGAACACCAGTGGTGTCGGGTTTGATATCGGTTTGTTCAATGGGCTGACAGTGCGCACCGAGTCGCTGGAGACGGCGATTCAGGGTGGCATCGCCTTCGCCACGCCGGACGGTGAGCGCATGGGCAATCCGGCGCGCCCTGAGCAGACGTTCCCGTTGTTCGACAAGTTTGAGGATGAGTG
The DNA here is from genome assembly GCF_054682705.1 of Pseudomonas sp. H1_D05. Classification (NCBI taxonomy): domain Bacteria; kingdom Pseudomonadati; phylum Pseudomonadota; class Gammaproteobacteria; order Pseudomonadales; family Pseudomonadaceae; genus Pseudomonas; species Pseudomonas sp. H1_D05. Next base: position 831,866 of record NZ_CP162825.1, on the reverse strand, counting down.
GCTGACGTGGGCGCCGAAGATTTCCCTCGGTAAGTAACCCGAAGTTGATGTGGCGTCTATTAAGACGCCTTCGCGAGCAAGTCGAATCGTCGCACCGTCGCTCCCACATTTGGAATGCGTTTCATGTGGGAGCGAGCTTGCTCGCGAAGAGGCCCTTTAATTCAACACAAACCCCAAACCATAAAAAAGGGCCGCGATCCCAGCAGATCGCGGCCCTTTTTTTGCCTTCAGTTAATGCCGATCAAACCGCATCCAGCTCCGGTTCATCCGCTTCAACATTCAGCGTTGCCTTGACCACATCATGGCGACGGATGTACTTCCAGTCCGCCTCATCGATGTAGATGCCCGCCGGGCCGCTGCCGCCTTCCAGGTCGATCGCGACACTGGCGCAGACCTGCGGCTTCACACTCGCCAGAATCGGCACGAAACCCAGTTGCAGACTGGTTTCCAGCAGCGCAGCCTGGTTCTTCTCGTCTATATCCGCTGCTTCATCAAGGTAGTACGGCAGACGTACGCGACCGGCCTGATCGCGGTCCATCAAGTGCAGCAACAAGTACATGTTGGTCAGCGCTTTGATGGTCATGGTCGTGCCGTTGGACGCCGCGCCATCGATGTCGGTGTGGATCACTGGCTGGCCGTTGACCTTGGTGATCTCGAAGGCCAGTTCGAACAAGTCCTTGAGGCCGAGCTGGTTGTGGTTTGCCGCCACCAGCCGTGCCAGGTATTCCTTGGCCTCTTCGTTCTTGTTGTCCTGCTCGGCGCTTTGGCTCAGATCGAACACCGACAGGGTTTCGCCTTCTTCGTACTGACCGGCGCTGTGGATGATCTGGTCGATGTGCTTGAGCGCTTCCTTGTTCGGCGCAAGGACGATGCGGAAGCTCTGCAGGTTGGACACCTGACGCTTGTTGATCTCGCGGTTGAACAGCGCCAGTTGATGCTCGAGGCTGTCGTAGTCGCTGCGAATGTTGCGCAGGGTCCGGGCGATGTCGGTGACCGCCGCGCGACGGGCCTTGCCCAGGGTCAGCGCCTCATCGGTACGGTGCGCGTAAGCGTTGATCAGCAGCGACAGACGGCGCTCCATGTCGTCTTCGCTGTCGAACTTGGCCACGCCTTTCAGACGCACTTGCGCGTACAGCGCTTCGATCTGACCATCGGCGCGAAGCAAGCCTTGCCAGCTGTCCTGATAGTCGTTGAGCAGTGGCAACAGGTTGTCCATCGAATCATCGACCGGATCCATGAACGGCGTACCGAACGGCAGATCCGCCGGCAGCAGCTGACGACGGCGCAGAGCATCGTCGAGGGTGCGTTGCTTGGCTTCCATGTCAGCGATCTGGCGGCCGACCAGTTGCAGCTTGGCCGACAGTTGCTGGACGCGCTCGGTGAACGCATCGCTGGAACGCTTGAGTTCGTCCTGAGCGCCTTCCATCTGCGCCAGTTGCTCGAGCTTGTCGCCTTCCTCGGCACTCAGAGTCTGGGTGCGGCGGAAATCTTCCAGCGCCTTCTGCGCGTCCAGCACTTGCTGGTACAGCGCTTCGGTCTGGGTTTTGCTCGCGGCGCGGTCGGCGGCTACAGCCTGTTGAGTCTTGAGTTGCTTGAGCTCTTTTTCCAGACGCTCTTTCTGATCGCGCAGCGCGGCACGGTCAGCCAAGGCTTGCAGCGCCGGCGGCTCGATGTGCGAGATGTCGATCGACAGGCCAGGCACTTCAAAACGCTCGCCTTTGAAGCCATCGAGAATCAGCTCAACCGATTTGACCCACTCGCCATCTTCGTCGAGGGTAATGCCGTGTTCGCCCAGCGGCAGACTGAACAGCGCGCTGTTGAACAGGCGCATCAAACGCTCGACGTCCTGCTGCGAGAACTCTTCGCGCAGGCGGGCATAGCTGTTGTTGTCGGCGTGATCGAGTTGTTGCTTCACCGACTTCAGGCGTTTTTCCAGATCGCGTACGCGCTCTTCCAGATCTTCAGCGCTGAACTGACGGGATTGCGCCAAGGCACCGGCCAGTTCGTCGTGCGCATCCTTGGCCGCGAGCAATTGTTGCTCAAGCACTTTGACGTCATCGACCAGCGCGAAGCGGTTCTTCAGTACCGACAGCTCGCCGAGCCAGCGCTGGATGCCGGAAATCTCCCGCTCCAGACGCATCAACTCCTGAGTGCCGCCGCGCTGATCGTTTTGCAGGCTGTCCTGCTCGCCACGGTAGTGGTCAGCCTGAATGGTCAGTTCTTCTTTGCGCGCACTGGCGTAGTCCGACCAGGTGCCGAGCAACGAGTCGAGCAGCGGCGACAGGCGATGCAGTTTGCCGCGCAGTATGTCGCGCTGTTTCACGCCGTTGGCCAAGGCCTCAACCAGCGGGCCGGCGGCGACCAGCGAGTTGTAGTCCTGTTCCATCCGGCGCACGTCGCGGAAAGCTTCTTCGCACGCGGCGATGTAATCGACGCTGCCGGAACGCAGGCTGTGTTCGAAGGCGTCGAGGAACAACTGCTTCAACTTGGCCGCAGTGATTTCGCGCATGTGCAGCAGGTTGATAAACAGCGCACGGAAGGTCTTCAGGCTCTGCTCGCTGGTGGAGCGCAGCGGGATCAGCGTCAGGTCGAGCGGGATCGACGTGTGACCGCCAACCAGCAAACGACGCAGCTCGTCCGGCTTGAGTTCGTAGGCTTTCAGGCCTTCTTTCTCAAGGTTGCTGAACAGCTCTTTCTGGCGCAGGCAGGTGTCGTTCTTCTGGTAATGCGCCAGATCGAGCTTGCCGGCATAGGCAAAGAACTGGTGACCGAAACCACCGCCCGGGCCACGACCGACCACGCCGATCACGTGCGGACCGTGCGGCAGATTCACTTCGACAAGGATGTAGCTGGTGTCGGAAGCGAAGTAGAAGCGCCGCGATTGTTCGAGGCTGTACTTGCCGAAACTCATGTCCGACATGCGCGCCAGAATCGGGAATTGCAGGGCGTTGATCGACGCCGATTTACCGAGGTTGTTCGCGCCGTAAACCGACAACGGTTCTTCCAGCGGGAACAGGCCGAGGCTGTAACCGGCGGTGTTCAAAAGGGCAAAGCGGCGGATGCCGTAGCGTTCCTGGCTCATGCGTCGGACTCCTGTTCTTCGGCAATGGCGCGGGCCAGTGCGTCTTCTTCGCTTTCCTCTTCAAACTCTGAAAGATCGAGCGGATCGTCGGTTTCGAGGAATTTGGCTTCCGCCGCTTCGTCGATCAGCACCGGTGCCGGCAGCGGCAATACGCTGTGCACGCTGGCCGCCAGATCGCGGTCCTGCTGTACCGACAGGCACACGTCGAGGAAACGGTGCATTGGCGGCAGGAAGCGATAAACGCCGTTTTCTTCGCTGGCAAAACCGAGTTGAGTCATGCGGCGCATGATCTTTTCTTCGAGCTCTTCAACGGTCTGCACCTCGGCCTGAATGAACAGGTCGCGGTACTTCTCCAGCAGCGATGGCAGTTCTTCACGGCCGAGGCTGCCGCCATCGAGCACGGCGATCGGATCGCGGCCCTGATCGGCCAGGTGCTCAACGAGGATAAAGGTGAACAGCGCCAGACGCTGCGCAGTCTTGTTTACCGCCGCAGCGGCCATGTCCGGCACAAAGTAGTAGAAACCACGGGTGTCGCAGACCAGTTCAAAACCCAGCGCCTTGAACAGCGTGCGGTACTGATCCTGGAAGTTCGACAGTTGCGCGTACAGCTCCGGATCGCGGCGGCTGACGTGGTAACCCTTGAACAGCTCGCGGAAGATCGGCGCGAGTTGCGACAGTTCGGAAAGATCAAGATGCATTGGGGATGCTCGCAGAATTCTCGGCGGCGCTGTCGCTGGCCGAGAGCAGGGCGAAGGAGCGCAGGCTGACCTGGTGCTCGTGAGTGTGGTATTCGCGGCGTTCCAGACGCTCGCGCTTGAAGCGTTTTTCCCGCGACAGGCGCGAGAACCAGTAGAGCAATTCGTCAGTGGCGCCGTCCGGCTCCTGCTCGAGCAGCCAGGTCATCAGATCCGGCATCGGCAAGGCTTCTTCGCAGCGGTCGACCATCTCGCGGACGGTGCGGGGCGCGCGTGGTGCTTCGCCTTTCTGGGTCTTGTGCGCCTTGGGGAAGCGCGCCGGTTTCGGCTCGAAACGCGCCAACGCATAGACGTAGGCTTCGACCTGACTGGCGCTGCCGAGGAAGGTGCTTTGCGGGCGGGTGAACAGCGGCATCGCGGCTTGCGGCACGGCGTCGATGCCTTTACGGCGAATCGCTGCCAGGGCTAACGCGGCACCACGGGTCACGGCGTTGTGCCGGCGCGCTTCTTCACGCAGCGGCAGCAGCAGTTCGCGGGCGTGACGCAACGTCAGTTGGGCGCTGGTCTGCATCTCGAGGATGCGTGCGTGGGTGCGCAGCAGCATGTCGTCATCGACCAGATGGCCGAGGCGCTGCTGTTCGCTGAGCATTTTCAGCAACACGGTTTCGACTTTGCGCACGCCTTGTTCGAAGGCGCCATCGGCGTTCACCAGGTCGATCATCGGCTCGACGTATTCGTCCCACGTCGCCAGTACTTCGGCGTAACGCTGACGCAATGGAATCTGCCGATCGCTGGTCTTCGCGCGCTCGGCGACGGCGACCAGGGCCTGTTCGTCGTTGTCGAGCTTCTTCAGTACGTCGCGCACGCGCATGTCGAGCAGGCGCAACTGGCGGGCGAGATCGTGGCCGTCGCGAACCTCGAACGCGTCCTGGATATACCCGGCCAGACGTTCGAGGTGGCGCAGATAGGCTTCGATTTCCAGGCACAGGCCCAGTCGGTGCTCGCGACGCAGATAAGCGAGGAAATCATGGATCTGTGCGTTCAGCTCGAAACGGTTCGGGCTTTTCGCCACCGGAATCAGGATATCGAGGCGAATCCACACGTCGAGCAGGCTGGTGATGTCCTGCGGCGTGCTGTCGAGTTGTTGGGCGGCCAGCTGCGAGCGCAGTTCGTTGAGGCTCAATGTGCCTTGGTCGAAGTGCTCACACAGTGGCTCAAGCAGTGCCCAGTGTTCAGCGAGGGCGCGCAAGACGCGCTTGGGTTCGATCATCGGAATGCCCGGCTGGTTGGCAATGAAAAGCGGCGATTGTACTGCATCACGAAGGATGCGATTCACTCTCGGGACGGGCTGTCGCATTCTTTGTATAAAGAGCGTGGGTAAAGCGCCTCGTGAAAGAGTATCGATCTACAACGGGCGATCTTGAACGAAGGGCGGTAGAATCAGCGCACTTCAGTTATCCACAAGTGGCCGACCCTTGCTAATCGAGTCCCGCCGCCGCGCCTATTTGAACGCCATGCAGGTGGTCAACTGGCTGCCGCGCACCGAATTGCCCTTCGCCGCACCGTCGCGGCCCGAGCTGCTGGACATGCCCGAGCCCGAGGTAGAGGCGCCGGTCGTGCTTGCTCCGCAGGCCGAAGCACCGGCAGCACCGGCTGCGCGTCCGAGTGAGCGGCCGAAGATCGAGGTGCCGCGTCCTTCGCTGGCCAGCACACGAACCAACGCCAAACCGGTAGAGGAGGCCGACGACACGCCAGTCGTCGCCAAACCGGCACCGGTGCCACCACCGCGTTTCGCCCTGCAATTACTGCGCGCCGGGCGATGCCTGCTGCTGGTCGAGTTACCCACAGGCGAACCGTTCCAGAGCCGTGATCCCGCCTATTTGCTGCTGAAAGACATGCTGCGCGCCGCCGGTCTGCCGGATGCGCCGCAAATCGTCGGTGAGCCGGTGCGCTGGCCGTGGCTCAATCGCGGCACCATGGATCAAGGCCCGGAGGCGGCGCGTGATTTCGTTCAGGGTTTCCTTTCCGTGCAAATGGAAGCCGCACCCTGCGCCTGTCTGTGGCTGATCGGCCTTCCGGCGGTGCGTTTTGCCGGTGAAGCGGATGCCGAAGCGTTCAATCGTGAATTGCAGATCGAAGGTCTGGGCTCGGCCTGGGCCATTCCCGGTCTGGAATTGTTAATGGAAGAGCCACAGCGCAAGGCCGCTGTGTGGCAAGCCATGCGTCGGCTGATGGCGCGCTGGAAAGAATCGAATGAGTGACGCTGTATCGTTCCGCCCGATGACCGAGGCGGATCTGGAAACCGTGCTGAAAATCGAGTACGCCGCGTACAGCCATCCGTGGACCCGGGGGATTTTTCTCGACGGCCTGGGTAAATACCAGATATGGCTGATGTTCGAAGGTGAGCAACAGGTTGGCCACGGGGTGGTGCAGATCATTCTGGATGAGGCGCATCTGCTCAACATTACCGTCAAACCGGAAAATCAGGGGCGCGGGCTGGGGCTGACGTTGCTCGAGCATCTGATGTCGCGGGCCTATGCGGCTTCGGCGCGAGAATGTTTTCTGGAAGTGCGTGACAGCAATACGGGCGCGTTCAAGTTGTATGAGCGTTATGGCTTCAACGAGATTGGCCGACGTCGGGATTATTATCCGGCGGTGGGTGGGCGCGAAGATGCCGTGGTCATGGCCTGCACCCTGGTTGACTGATCGCCTTTAAAAGCTTCGTCGGAACGCCCCCCCGGAGCAAGCTCGCTCCCACAGTGGATTTGATTCGCACACAAATTCTGTGATCAAACCAAAAACCTGTGGGAGCGAGCCTGCTCGCGAAAGCGTCCCGTCAGGCACTGATGATCAACGGTTGCCATCCAGCGGATCGCGCCGCGCCAGTTCCGCCTCATCCAGCCCGTTGCCTCCGCCAATGTCATCTTCATCGACGATGCTCAAGTCCCAATCGGCCTGATTGCCTTCCCCGGCCTCTTCGGCGTCCCGCGCGCCATCTTCATGGATCAGCGTTTCCGGGCTCAGGTCATCGTCAGTCGGCTCATGATCACTGACCGAAGCCCCGGTCATGCCCGCCTCTCGTACACGCTCACGGGGCATCAACTGTTCACGTTCACGCTCGGGGATTTCATCACCGATTTTCGCGCTAGGCTCGTCTTCATCGAAATCCAGCTCATGCACCGAACCCATGCGGTCTTCGTTATCATCGATGGGCTCCGGTTGCACCGCATCGTAAGGGCGTCGTGAATCAGTCATGGCAAATCCTCATACTGTGGGCCTTACTAAGGTGGACTCACCGGACACACGAGAATTCCCATGAAATCACTTGCGATTCTGGCGTGACCCCGACGGGCGGTCGTCTGTCAAAGCAGCGCATCTTTCTTGAGGCCTTACAGCATGCACGACTTACAAGACCTGATTGATAACAACGAGCGTTGGGCTGACGCGATCACCAAGGAAGACCCGGATTTCTTCGCCAAGCTGGCGCGCCAGCAAACGCCGGAATATCTGTGGATCGGCTGTTCCGACGCACGTGTGCCGGCTAACGAGATCGTCGGCATGCTGCCGGGTGATCTGTTTGTGCACCGCAACGTCGCCAACGTGGTGCTGCACACCGACCTCAATTGCCTGTCGGTGATCCAGTACGCGGTCGACGTGCTCAAGGTTAAACACATTCTCGTCACCGGCCACTACGGCTGCGGCGGTGTACGCGCCTCGATGCAGGACCGTCAGTTCGGTCTGATCGACGGCTGGCTGCGTTCGATCCGCGATCTGTACTACGAAAAACGCGAGGAGCTGGCCAAGTTACCGACCGAAGAAGAGCAGGTTGATCGCATGTGCGAACTCAACGTGATCCAGCAAGTGGCTAACGTCGCCCACACCAGCATCATCCAGAACGCCTGGCATCGCGGGCAGAGCCTGTCGATCCACGGTTGCATCTACGGCATCAAGGACGGTCGCTGGAAAAGCCTGAACACCACCATCAGTGGTTTCGAGCAATTGCCGCCGCAATACCGTTTGCGTCCGGTTGGCGCGTTGTAAACGGCCTTTCAGCGCAAACCCGAGTGCCGCCAGCGCTGTAAAAAGTGCTGGCCCTCGATGCTGGGCGGTTCGTCGTAACCGGTGATCCACCCTCGACAGCGTTTGGCTCCGCAGCCGCAGGCAAACTGATGCAGCAGTTTGTCTTCGGTGGCGGCGTAGTCCATGGTCAGCCGCTCCCCCCTGTGGATATCTTTCAACGCCCACAACCACAGCTCGCTCATGTCGAGAAACACATTGGGGTCGCAGGCGTGTTCGATCAAACCGCAAAAGCGCGGATCGTAAATGTGGATGCCCGTCAGCATCTGTCGGGTCTGTCGGCAGCGATAGGGCAGAAGTTGCCCTGACACCCGGCACATCCGATGGCTTTGCAGAAACTCACGCCGCGCCGCGACCCCCATAGGGCTGGCGTGCGCATCGTGGATGATTTCGAAATCGGTACTGGCGGGAAATCCCAGTCGCACGGGAAGACCGGCGAAGGGATAAATGCCCTCTGTGTCGCGTGGCGACGATTGCGCCATGGCGTGGATATTCATAACAGTCCTTGCCGCAAAGGTTTTGCGACTTCCTGGGGTTGACGTCCTGTCAGTGCTGCAACACTTCTGTTTGGATCCAATCTTGTCGTATTAGGTATAGCTGGTCTACTGTCAGATCTGACAGGCGAGTTAGACGCTTTCCCGCGTCAGCATTGGCTGACACGGGAGCGCTTCAAGCGATTACAGGTGCGGGGCGGGAACGGCGGTGGCAGGCAGCGGTGCCTGCAACTGCTTCAGTTGTGCCTTGATCGGAGTGGTCGCGCACTTGGCGACAGCCTGTTCCGGGGTCAGGTTGCGGATCGAGGTGTAGAACAACTCGCAGGTTTTGACTTTCTGCGTGACCTGCCACGTCTGCGTGCAACTGTTGAGCGTGGCCTGTGCATCGCTGCCTGGTTTGCTGCCCATACCCGCCTGCCAGCAGGCCGCGCTCAAATCCTGACCCATGACTTTCAGGCCCGCAGCATCAGCCTTGGCCTGTGCGTCGTCGCCGGTGTAGCTTTTCGGGTCAGCGGCGTACCAGATATAACTCGGGTGGTTGGAACCCAGCACCGGCACTTTCACGCCTTCGCTCGGGCTGATCGTCGCCAGGCCCAAGACATTCACGGTTGGCCCGTATTGCTGCTTGATCCAGTTACGCACCGGCGCGCCGAACGCGACCATCGGCAGCGTCGTGCCGCTGGCGGTCTGGCTGAACTGTTTGACCAGCGTGGTCTGGTAGTCCTTGAAGTAGTCATACACGCCTTCCAGATCACTGCCAGCATTGGACGGCGCAGCGATCGGGGCGATATCGATGATGGTTTGATAGGCCGGCGTCTGCTCGGCAGGAATGCCATTGTCAGTCAGCAGCGTCGCCCAACGATCGGTGGTGTTCGAACGCAAATAGTCCTGCGCTTGGGTCAGCGAGTAATCCGGCGGGAAGTGCAGCAACTCGACACTTTTACGGTTTTCCAAAGCCATGCCCAGCGGCAGGAACAGGTACCAGCTGTAGGCCCATTTACCGTCGGCGTTGAGTTTGCTGGCGCCGGTGTAGGCCAGATCTCCCGCGTCCAACAGCGCCGACAGCGGTTTGTCGTAATCCTTTGGCACGCCGGTGATCTCGGCGTAGAGCTGGCCGTTATCGGTTTTTACCAACACCTTGGCATCGGCATAACCATCGCGTTGCACGCTCTGGCTCAGGTAATGGGCGACAGTCTGTTCCAGCGTCCAGTTGCGGAAGCAGATTACGCTGCAATTGTTGGGGTAAGCGAACAGGCGGGTAACGCGTTCGGTGCTGCCCAGTTTCAGATCGACATCGGCGTGGGCGGCCGCGCTCAGCGTCAGCGCGGCAAGTGTGAGTCCTGCGAGTTTGAACATGCTCAGATCCTTTTCAGCGTGGGTTCCCCGCGTGTCGGGGGCGCCTCATAGTGGATCAGCCGCGTTTGACAGAGAAGCCGTCATCCGCAGATTTTTGCGCAAACTCGCTGGGCTGGGTTTCAGGCCGGAAAATGCAGGGCGTTGGTCAAATCGCCCATGGGTTGCTGGCCCCGGGCAACCATCGCCTCGTCACGTTGTTTGAGACCGTCGAGCGTTTCCAACTGGAAGACACGGGTGATCAACCGCAGGATCGATGCCGTGTCGTAGACCGTATGATCCACCGTGCCCCTGCGTGCAAACGGCGACACTACCAGCGCCGGCACTCGCGAGCCCGGCCCCCAGCGGTCGCCCTTGGGCGGCGCGACGTGATCCCACCAGCCGCCGTTCTCGTCGACCGTGACGATCACCACCATGTTTTGCCACTGTGGACTTTCACGCAGCACCTTCAGCGCACGCACGATGTGCCGATCCCCGGACGCCACGTCTGCATAACCGGCGTGCATGTTCAGGTTGCCTTGCGGTTTGTAGAAGCTCACTGCCGGCAACTTGCCCGCTTCGGCATCGGCGAAGAATTTGTTGCTGCTCGACTCATCGCCCAGGCCAGCATCGCGCAGGCGTTTATTGCGCTCGTCGGGGTTCTCCGGGCCTTGTTGCTTGAAGTAGTTGAACGGCTGATGGTGATACTGGAAGTTGGGGATTTTCGGAATGCCGCCGGAATCCTTGTACTGCTCCAGCGTCGCCTGCCACGCGCCGGCATACCACGCCCAGTCAATGTGCTTTTTCGACAGCTTGTCGCCGATGTGTTCGTGGGTCTGCGGCACCATCACGTTGGGCAGATCCGCTTTTGAATACGCCGGGCGTTCAGGGTCGCGAATCCACGTCGGCCAGTAGGGTGGGGCGAGGGTGTTGACGCCGAAGCCATCCGGGGTCAGTGCACTTGGGCCGAACTGCGGCGGGCCGGTCATGGCGCTGGCCGGCGATTGCTCCAGCGGCTTGAGGCGCGGGTCGCTCGGATCATCGCTTTGCAGCGCGGCGATCTGCGACTTGGCCACCGAATTGGCCGCGTCTGGATAGAACGGCGCGGTGGCGCTGATCAGGTATTGGTGGTTGAGAAACGAGCCTCCGAAGGCGCCCTGGAAGAAGTTGTCGCACAGCACGAATTCCTGCGCGACATCCCACAGGCGCAGGGAATAGCGGCTCTGGGCGTAGTGGCCCATGGTCAAGCCGCCGGAGTCGGCCCAGGCGACGAAGCCATCGTTCTTGCCGCCATTGATCTGCATTTGGTTTTGATAGAACACGTGCCACAAGTCGCGGGTCACCAGGCCGAACGGCAAGTCCTCGCCGTTCGGGCCTTTGAGGGCGAACGGTGCGTTGGGCAGGTTTTCCTGAAACTGCGTGGCGTTGGGGTAAGTCACGCCATCAAGGGTTTGCGGGCCGATCTGCAGCACACCGCCCCAGACCGGAGGCAGGGTTTGCAGCAGCGAGCCGTCGCGATCACGTTGTTGATAGTCGCCGGGTTTGAGCGCGGCCAGCGGCTTTTCGACACCGGGGAAATCACCGAACAGGTTATTGAAACTGCGGTTCTCGGCGTAGATCACCACTACGGTTTTCACTTGGTCGCGCAGGGCTTTGTCCAGCTCGGCGGGCGTCAGCGGGCGTTCGGTCGGTTTGCCCGGTTGATCGCTGGCGCTGCCACACCCGGCCAGCGTGGCACCGACACCGAGCACCGCGACGCCGCCGAGAAAGCGGCGGCGACTGGTGTCGGTGGGGTGATTGGATTCAGGTGCGTCAGTGCCGTCTGTTTCATCTTTCATCGGTCAGCCCGCTTGCTTAATTGTTTCAGTATGTTTCGGGCGGACGCTAGCAAGGCAATATGACGGTTGGGTGACAGAGCGTTTTGTCGTTGCGCTCCTAGCCGGGCATGAGCTGGGTGAGCGAATAGCCGAGCCTGCTCGCCGCTGTTACGGCGGTCATGACCACCAGAAACAGCAATTGCAGCGGACTGAAGTGCGCCCAATGCAATGCGGTCAGCCAAGGGTGGCGGCTGCTCAGTTCCGGATCGAGCGAACCGATACGGCGTTTGTGCACCAGCCCGATCAGGAGCGTGCCGACATAAGTGAGCGCGCCCAGCGGCCCGAGCATCAGCGAAAACAACAGCAGCATCACCACCTGCGGAACCCCGTGGCGTATCACCAGCCAGCGCGTGTCAGGGTTCCATTTGCGCGGAATCAGTCCCTCGGTGAGCCACAGATCCGGCACGATCACGTGGGCCGTGAGCACCACCCACCAACTCAATGCAAAGCGAAAAAACCATACCGGTACGCAGGCAAAGATCATCGGAATGAAGATGAGATTGGCGGCATCCCTTTTCTCAATACCCAGATAGAACAGGCACAGCGCCAAGGCAATTGCCGCCCATACCCGTACCCAGGTCTCGGCGGCGATGGGCCGTGGAAAGAACCGTCGCCAGTAAAAAACATCGGCATAGGGCAAACGTGCGAGCAGTTCGGGGAAGCGCCAAGCAAGCTTTTCCGACAAGTCATGGCAGGCCTGCCATTCATTCTGGCCAAAGCCATCAATGATCTTCTTCTGCTGCAGGGGCTTGAGCGGATTGATCAACAGATGCGCGGCCTGAACGTCGGCCGCCCACGTGCGGTCACTTTCCGCCTTGCCCCGCAGATTGTCATAGAAGCTTTCCTGATCGCAGCGTTCGATCAGTCTGTCCCAGAGCCAGTCCGGTTGCGGGTGCAGGCCTTTGTTGTGATCCCAGCCGAACAGTTGGCCGATGCGGTCGAACAGCGGCACGCTCCACTCGCTTTCATTGAGCAAGTGCAGCAGGGTTTGCTGCCATTGTTCGCGGCGATCGAAAACCTGCAGCCACGGTTGGGCGCTGTAGCGTTTGAGCACGTTGAGGAATTCGCGCTCGCTCTGGCTTTCCAGCAGCGCTTGCAGGGTGTTTCGGTAATCGGCCATCAGGCTCTCAGCGAGTCCGTCACGCTGACGATCATTCATCAGCACGTCTTGCCACGGCCCCAACCATCCCAGTTGCTCGACGGCCCAGTGCAGCACTGGGCTGCGCAGATGTGTCTGTTCAAAACACAACTGCAGTAACAGCCTTTCGAAGGCCTTGGCGCAGCCTTGCTGTTGCGCCTGATCCCAACGCTCGCCGAGATTTTCTGGCGATAGCCCTTCAAGCAGTTGCCGCGCGGCCTGCGCTTCAAGCACATACGCTTCTGTGTCCGGGGCCGCCGTCAGAGGCTCGACAGGCAAAGCATCATCCTTCGCCGGCGGCGCAAAAGGCTCCGGGGCTGCCGGGTTGACGGGCGGAAAGTCGAGATCGGCAAAATCCCACGCGGTGTTTTGCGGGTGGCTGCGGTTGTTTGCCAGCGCAGCATCGAGAGCCAGTGCGGCAAAGGCGCTGGAAGCCGTGCCCACGGCGACGTCGTCTTCGTCCGCAGGCTCAGCGTTTTCAAGGCGCCACCGGGCAATTGCCAACGCTTGTTCGTAGGCTTCGCGCAAACGCTGGAAACCCTCGGCATCCTCATCGGGGCGGAAGGTTTTCAGCAGACGCGCATAGGCGCGTTTAATGTCGCGCGCTTCAGCGTCATCGTGCAGGTGCAGCACCGACCAGCAATCCATGGTCAGGCTCCTTATTGCCACGGGGTGCGGTCAAGTTCGCTCAGGCGTCGGCTCAAGTCGGTGCGCACTTCGCGGATCTGGCGCTCGTCCTGAGAGTCGAGGGCTATCTGGAATTGCTTGGCCCAATCGCCCATCAGATCACGCATATCGCCCAGGCTTTCCTGATAGAGGCGCTCCAGACGTGCAGTCAACAGCGTGTTGACCTGCTGCTCGCGCGGATGAATTTTCAGCTGTGCCAGGTTCTGCAGGCGTTGCTGGATTTCCTCCGGCGAGAGCACGCCGGGGTTGTTCTCGATCACCAGCGAATGCTGTTGCCCAGTCAGGGGGATTTTCACCTGGGCTTCAAGCAGGCCGTTGTTGTCGTAGGTGAAACGCACATCGAGAGCGACTTCGCCGGCCTTGCGTTTCGGCACCTTGATGTCCAGTTCGCCGAGTGCCACGTTGTCTTTGACCAGGCGGCTTTCGCCCTGAAAGATGCGCACGACCACCTGTTCCTGATTGTCGTGCAGGGTGTACACGGTTTTCACCCGACTGACCGGCACGATGCTGTTGCGCTCGATGATCGGCAGGTAGTGGCCGCTCTCATAGTTGCGGCCGACCTGTGTGGAGGTTTCGATGCCCAGGGTGTAGGAGCAGACATCGGTCAGCACCACTTCTTCCAGCGCTGCAGCGCGAGCCTTGAGTGCCGCCTGAATGGCCGCGCCCTGTGCCACGACCTGATCCGGGTCGAGGGTGATCGACGGGAAGCGGCCGAACAGCCCGGCAGCGAGTTTGCGCACCAGCGGCATGCGCGTGGTGCCACCGACCAGCAAAATCTCGTCGAGGTCGCTGACACGGATGCGCGCATCGCGCAGCGCCCGCTCAATCGGCGCACGTAGGCGTTCGAGCAGCGGCATGTACAGCGTTGCCAACTGTTGTTGGGTGATGGTGTGCGTCCACTGCCGCTCACCGAGTTGCAAGCGGAATTCGGCGCTGTCGTCCTGGCCCAGCGCCTTGCGCACGCGCTCGGCCTCGCGACGCAGCGGCTGGATGACGCTGCTGCGCTCAGGGAAGTCGGCGGCCGAACGGTGCTGGCTGATGAAGTGCTCCAGCAGCACCGTGTCGAAGTCTTCGCCACCGAGGAAGTTGTCACCGGCGCTGGCGCGCACTTCCATGACCCCTTCGAACAGCTCCAGAATCGACACGTCGAACGTGCCGCCACCGAGGTCGAAGACCAGGAACGAAGTTTCCTTGTCGCGTTGGTGCAGTCCATAGGCGAGGGCGGCAGCGGTCGGCTCGTTGATCAGCTTCTCGACCTTCAGCCCGGCCAGTTCGCCGGCGATGCGCGTGGCTTTGCGTTGAGCGTCGCTGAAGTAGGCCGGAACGCTGATCACGGCTTCGGTGACGGTTTCGCCGTAGGCGCGTTCAACGTCTTCCTTCAGACTCTTGAGCACCAGCGCGGACAGCTCTTCCGGGCGAAACGCCTTGTCGGCCAGGTACGTTTGCGTGGCGCTGCCCATGTGGCGCTTGAACAGCGACGCGGTCAGGCGCGGATGCGTGTGCAGACGCTCGCGCGCCGCCTGACCGACCAGAATCCGGCCCTGATCATCCAGGCCGACAACGCTCGGTGTCAGGAACTGACCCAGGGCATTGGGCACCAACTCGGTGGCATCGCCACGCCAGACGGCGACCAGGCTGTTGGTGGTTCCCAGGTCAATCCCTACGATCATTGCAACGAACTCCCTTTGCGCTTGGTAAAAAATGGAAACATTTATGGGCACGCAGAATATTACCGAGGGAGCGATGCGGTAAAGCAGGATGATGGCTCTGAGCCATTATTTGCGACAGGCAGCCCGACACAGAGCTGTTTCAGGAGAAAAGTGTGGGGCGCGGCCATCATGACTGCGCCCCGCTAGGGTTAAGGCATCACTGGCGGCGTATACGCCAGCGTCGTCCCCAACGCCCACAGCAACAGCAGCACCAGCGGCGTGTGCACCAGCAATTGCACAAAGGAGAATCCGATCAGGTCCCGCGCTTTCAGCCCGAGTACGCCGAGCAGCGGCAGCATGTAGAACGGGTTGATCAGGTTCGGCAGCGCTTCGGCCGCGTTGTAGATCTGCACTGCCCAGCCGAGGTGGTACTGCAGATCATTGGCGACCTGCATCACGTACGGCGCCTCGATAATCCACTTGCCGCCACCGGATGGAATGAAGAAACCGAGAATCGCCGAGTACACGCCCATCAACAGTGCATAAGTGTCGTGGGAGGCGATGCTGACGAAGAACGTTGAGATGTGGTGCGCCAGGGTTTGCGCGTCCGTACCTTTGACCGTGGTCATCAGCGCGGCGATCGAGCCGTACAGCGGGAACTGGATCAACACGCCTGTGGTGGTCGGCACGGCGCGGGCGACGGCATCGAGGAAACTGCGCGGCCGCCAGTGCAGCAAGGCGCCGAGCATGATGAACAGGAAGTTATAGGTGTTCAGCCCGGAAATCGCGGTGATCGCCGGTTTGGTTGAAAACTCATGGAACAGCCATCCCGCTGCCAACAGCACCAGCATGATGATCAGCAGCGGACTGTGTTCCAGCCATTCACCCGGACGCGTACGCGGTTGCAGCGGTGGCAGGTTGAAGGCCGGGTCGATGCCACAGGCCTTGGCGTCGCGCGCCGAATTCGGCCCGGGGGCGGTGGCGTAGGCGATGATGATCGAGATCACGATCAGCGCCAGCAACATCACGCCGGACTGCCAGAGGAAAATCGTTTCGGTGAACGGAATCACCCCGGTGATCGACAGGATCGACGGCGGCAGGCTGGCGGGGTTGGCCTGCAACTGTGCAGCCGACGACGACAAGCCCAACGCCCACACTGCGCCAAGGCCCAGATAAGCCGCAGCACCGGCGGCGCGGTAATCCATTTTCAGATCAGTGCGGCGGGCGAGGGCGCGCACCAGCAAACCGCCGAACACCAGCGACAGGCCCCAATTGAGTAGGGACGCGACCATCGAGATCAGCGCCACCCAGGCCACGGCGGAACGGCCGTTTTTCGGGATCCGCGCCAGCCGGTCAATCAGTTTCACGGCCGGTGGCGAACTGGCGACCACGTAGCCGCCGATCACCACGAAGGCCATTTGCATAGTGAACGGGATCAGGCTCCAGAACCCGTCGCCGAACGCCATCGCCGCATCGGTGGGTTTGGCGCCCATGGCCAGGGTGGCCAGGGCGACGATGATCACGGCCAGCGCGGCGAATACCCAGGAATCGGGGAACCAGCGTTCGGCAAAGCTTGAACAGCGCAGGGCAAAGCGTGCGGAGCGGCTATCTTCGATATCAACGGCCACAGGAAGTACCTCGGATTTTTTATGGTTATTTTTGATCCGGCAGGCGAAACGCAGATCTCCTGTAGGAGTGAGCCTGCTCGCGATGGCATCGGCACGTTCAACATGGAGGTGACAGACACACCGCTATCGCGAGCAGGCTCACTCCTACAAGGTTCCCGGCTCGGCTCGAGGTCGGTGGGTTTCACCTGGCAGGACAGGCTTCAACAGTAAATCAAGCGAAGACGATTTGTGAGCAGGTTTTGCAAAACCGGGACTATGGTCTAACGGGTTGTCCATCCGGCCATTTGCGTAGACCATGGGCGCCTTGGTTTTTTGCCTGCCAGAGTTCTTTGCCATGACCGCCCAATCCACGGCCAAACCCTTGCCGTTCAGCCGCTCCGACTACAAGACCCTCGGCCTTGCGGCCCTTGGCGGGGCGCTGGAGATTTACGATTTCATCATTTTCGTATTCTTCGCCCTGACCCTCAGTCAGTTGTTTTTCCCGCCGGAAATGCCTGAGTGGCTGCGTCTGCTGCAAAGCTTCGGGATCTTTGTCACCGGCTACCTGGCGCGGCCGCTGGGCGGGATCCTGATGGCGCATTTCGCCGACAGACTCGGGCGCAAGAAAGTCTTCAGCCTGAGCATCCTGATGATGGCGCTGCCGTGCCTGCTGATCGGGATCATGCCGACCTATGCCCAGATCGGTTATTTCGCGCCGCTGCTGTTGCTGGCGCTGCGCATCCTGCAGGGCGCGGCGGTTGGCGGGGAGGTGCCGAGTGCCTGGGTGTTTGTCGCCGAGCACGCACCGGCCGGCCATCGTGGTTACGCGTTGGGCTTTTTGCAGGCCGGGCTGACCTTCGGTTATCTGATCGGCGCGTTGACTGCGACGTTCCTCGCGCAAGTCTTCACCCCGGCGGAAATCCTCGATTACGCCTGGCGCTATCCGTTCCTGCTCGGTGGTGTGTTCGGCGTGATCGGCGTTTACCTGCGGCGCTGGTTGAGCGAAACCCCGGTGTTCATGGCCATGGAAACGCAGCGCGAGGCGCGGGTTGAACTGCCGCTGCGCACGGTGCTTCGCGAGCATCGATTGGCGATGCTGCCGGCGATGCTTTTGACGTGCGTGCTGACTTCGGCGGTGGTGGTATTCGTCGTCATCACCCCGACCATGATGCAGAAAACCTTCGGCATGACCGCCAGCCACACCTTCGCCCTCAGCGCGTTGGGCATCGTCTTCCTCAATATCGGCTGTGTGATTGCCGGTCTGTTGGTTGATCGCCTCGGTGCGTGGCGCACGGTCATGCTCTACAGTCTGCTGCTGCCATTGGGTATCGGTGTGCTTTATGGCTGCCTGATCAGCGGTGGCGAGTGGATTGGCATTGCGTATGCCATTGCTGGTCTGGCGTGCGGTGTCGTCGGCGCCGTGCCATCGGTGATGGTCGGCTTGTTCCCCGCGCGTATCCGCGTGTCCGGCATTTCCTTCACCTACAACATTGCCTACGCGGCGTGGGCGAGCACCACACCGCTGTTGCTGATCGGTCTGATGTCGTGGAGTCCGTGGATCTGTGTGATGTTCTGCGCGGTGATGGGCGTTGTGGGGCTATTGACGGCAGCGTATTTTGGCTCGCGAATGCCGCGCACAGGACAATGTCAGGTGGCCGGAGCTGCCTGACAGCGTGCGCTCGAACTATTTTTGACCGGCGGGTCGCAAACGCTCTTCAGAAAAGCTTTTCAAGGCCGATGGCTAGGCTGTATCCCGCTTTCTATCCTGCCCATTGGTACTTTCCCATGTTCAACAAACGCCTGAAGCAAGAGCTGGCCGCTCTTCGTGAAGAACTCTCCAGCCTTGTGCAGGTGAAGGAAAGCCTGGAAAGCGAGATGCTGGTGCTGTGTCTGGAACCTGACGGGCGCATTCAATCGGTCAACCAGAACTTCCTTACCGAGATGCTCTACAAGAGCCAGGACCTGATCGGTCGAGCGATTGAAGATATCGTCCCGGCCCACGTAAAGACCGACGAATTCCATCACCGCTTCAAAAACGCCATGACGCGCGGCGAGCATTTCGCCGGTGCCGTGCGCCTGTTGCGCGGCAATGGTGAGGAAGCGTGGCTGCGTTCCATCGTGCAACCGGTGCGTTCTTCGGACGGGCGGATCAAGCACATTTCGCTCTACGCCAGCGACCTGACCCGCACCATCGAAGCCTCGCGTGAACACGAAAATCTGATCGGTGCGCTGGTGCGTTCGACGGCGGTAATCGAGTTCGACCTTAACGGTAATGTGCTCAATGCCAACGATCGCTTTCTCAGCGGCATGGGTTACAGCCTGGCGCAGATCAAGGGCAAACATCACCGCATGTTCTGCACGCCGGAGGAATACAACAGCACCGAGTACCAGAACTTCTGGCGCCGTTTGAACAACGGCGAATTCGTCGCTGAACGCTTTAAACGTGTCGACAGTCATGGTCGTACGGTCTGGCTGGAGGCGTCCTATAACCCGGTGGTCGATGCCAACGACAAACTCTACAAAGTGGTGAAGTTCGCCACGGTGATCACCGATCAGGTCAACCGCGAACAAGCAGTAGCCGACGCGGCGAGCATTGCCTACAGCACCTCGCAGCAAACCGACAGCACCGCGCAACGTGGCACCACTGTGGTCACCGAGGCGGTGAATGTAATGCGTGATCTGTCGCGGCACATGCAGGCTGCCGGTGAGGGTATCGAAGCGCTGAACGAGCAGTCGCAGGTGATCGGTACCATCGTCAAAACCATCAGCGGCATTGCCGAACAGACCAACCTGCTGGCGCTCAACGCTGCCATTGAGGCGGCGCGCGCCGGTGAGCAGGGCCGTGGCTTTGCGGTGGTGGCCGACGAAGTGCGGCAACTGGCCTCGCGCACCAGTCAGGCGACCGAAGAGATTGTCACCGTGGTGCGGCAGAACCAGGAAATGGCGCGCAATGCGGTGGCGCTGATGACCGACGGCAAGCTCCAGGCTGAACAGGGCCTGGCGCTGGCGGCAGAGGCGGGCACGGTGATTGTCGAGATTCAGGACGGTGCGCAGAAAGTCGTCAACGCCGTCGGCCAGTTCGCCAACCAACTCTCCCACTAATCTCCACTGATCCATTGTGGGAGCGAGCTTGCTCGCGAAAGCGGTGTGTCATTCAACATTGATGTGACTGACCTATCGCCTTCGTCGGAACGCCGCCCGGAGCAAGCTCGCTCCCACAGGTTCTGTGTTTCTTCAGTGGCAGCGCTACAATCGGCTCCTTTTCCCCCGGAGCAGATCCCATGAGCGATTCCCACCGCCGCCCGGTGCCCCTGAACAAAGCCTACCGTTTGCTCAACCACGGGCCGACCGTGCTGGTCAGCGCCGCTCACGACGGCCAGCGCAACATCATGGCTGCCGCTTGGGCCATGCCGCTGGATTTCGAGCCACCGAAAGTCGCCGTCGTCCTCGATAAATCCACCTGGACCCGCCAGTTGCTCGAAGCGTCCGGCACCTTCGTGCTCAACGTCCCGTGCGTCAATCAGGCCGACATCGTGCAAACCGTCGGCAATACCTCGGGTCTGGACATCACCCAAACCCAAGGGCAAGACAAGTTTCAGGCCTATGGTTTGCAGACTTTTGCCGGTGAACAAGTCGAAGCGCCGCTGCTTGACGGCTGCGTCGCCTGGCTGGAATGCCGCTTGCTGCCTGAGCCGCGCAACCACGAG
The DNA here is from genome assembly GCF_054682705.1 of Pseudomonas sp. H1_D05. Taxonomy (NCBI): domain Bacteria; kingdom Pseudomonadati; phylum Pseudomonadota; class Gammaproteobacteria; order Pseudomonadales; family Pseudomonadaceae; genus Pseudomonas; species Pseudomonas sp. H1_D05. The sequence goes on along the minus strand of NZ_CP162825.1, from coordinate 811,521 downwards.
CAATACGACCTGTTCCTCGCCGAAGTCATCGCCGCCCATGCCGATGAACGTGTGTTCAGTGACGGGCGCTGGCATTTCGAAGGGCATGACGGTTTGCGCACCTTGCACCACGTGGCGGGTGGGCATTTCCTGAAGATTGGTGATGCGGTGGATGGCAAGACGCTCGCGGTTTGAATAATAGCTTTGCGTTGATGTTTGACCTTTGGCCCAATCAAAAAAAATCCGATGCCTTTGCGGGCATCGGATTTTTTATACGTCGAAGTAATTACGCCGTCGGCTGAACGTTATCCAGCGCCTGATTCACCGCCAGCTCAGTCAGCATGACGATTTGCGCGATGCCCAGCGCGGTCTTGCGGTGTGAGGTATCAAGCATGGCGGCAAAGTTGTTGAGCATCTCGGTGACCGAGCCGAGGGTTTCGCTGGCATTGGCCAGCAACGATTCCGTGTCGTACACCGGGTTGGCGAGGTACATCGGCTCGTAGGGTCGATTGGACGCCATGAGGTGAGCGGTCGGTTTCAGGTAGTGGTCGAGGGCGCGGTCGGCCGCTTCGTGGAGTTTTTTGCTGTCGATGGAGGCGTAGGGGGAGGTTGGATCGGTGTTTGTTTCGGGGGGATTGGGTGTTGGCTTTTTCATGATGATTACCCTGTGTGACGGTTGTAGTTGGTCCATTCGATTTCCAGGCGAATGGGTGGCAGCTGTACGCAGGCTGGAAATCCGGGACAGAGTAACCCGGCAGACCCGAAGGTCTCCCGCGCACAGCCGCCATAACAGAGTGCACACCATAAGGGCGCGCAAGGATACGTTATGAATGGCGCTGGTGCGCACAACTGTCGTCGGATTTCCAGGCCCGGTCACTGAATTGGCAGCGACGTGCACAGCCTAGAGAGCGGACGTCCGACGGACAACCTGAAAACCTTGTGGGATAGTTCTGTATTTTTCCGGCATTTTTAAACATTGAAACCTTGCTCGCGGGACAAACAACGCCCCTTACTCGTTGTTCGCCCCGATAAAAAAAGGCCTACCTCCCGGTAAGCCTTTTTTGTTTGCGTCCTAGCCTCAATCCCCCAACGCTTCGCCTTCACGCCGTGGATCCGCGCCACCCTCCAACGACACTTTCCCCTGCGCATCCTTGACCCGCACGATGGCCTGGGTGCCGCTGGTCATGTCGATTTCATTCACCGCATGCCCTTTGTCTTTCAGCGCCTGAATCAGCGCCGGGCTGAACTGGCCTTGTTCCAGTTCGGTCGGGCCATTGCGGCTGCCGAAGTTGGGCAGGCTGATGGCGCTTTGCGGGTCGAGGTGCCAGTCGAGCAGGCCGACGGTGGTCTTGGCCACGTACTCGATGATTTGCGAGCCGCCCGGCGAGCCGACGCTGGCGAGGAATTCGCCGCTGTGGCGATCGAAGATCAGCGTCGGGGCCATCGACGAGCGTGGGCGCTTACCGGGTTCGACGCGGTTGGCGACTTTCTGGCCGTTCTCTTCGGGGATGAACGAGAAGTCGGTCATCTGGTTGTTAAGCAGAAAACCCTGAACCATCAGGTGCGAACCGAATGCGGCTTCGATGGTGGTGGTCATCGACACCGCGCCGCCGAGGTCATCCACCGCGACCACTTGCGAGGTGGAGATGCGCAGCGGCGAACGGTCCGGTGCGTAGGCGACCTGCACACCCGGTGGCGTGCCCGGTTTGGCGCTGACCATGCTGCGTTCGCCGATCAGGCTGGCGCGGCTGGCGAGATATCCGGGATCGACCAGACCTTTGACCGGTACCGGCACGAAGTCGGTATCGGCGACGTATTGCGCGCGGTCGGCGTAGGTAAGACGCTCGGCCTCGGCGATCAGATGCACGGCTTGCGGATCCGGTTCAATGCCGGCCGGTTTGTCGGTCTTCTGCGGTTTCAGCGGCGTCAGGGAAAGACGTGGATCGCGGGTTTCCAGTGCCTGCAACGTACCGAGAATCTGCGCCACGGCGATCCCGCCCGACGACGGTGGCGGCATGCCGCAGACCTGCCAGCGTTTGTAATCGGTGCACAGTGGCGCGCGCTCCTTGGCTTGATAGCGCTGCAGATCGTTCAGTGACAGGCTGCCGGGATTGGCGTGGCCTTGCACCTTGGCAACGATTTCTTCGGCGATCGGGCCTTTGTACAGTGCGTCCGGGCCTTCGTTGGCGATGCGTTTGAGCACGGCGGCCAATGCCGGGTTTTGCAGGCGCGTGCCGACGGCTTTGACGCTGCCATCGGTGTTGAGGAAGTACTTGGCCATATCCGGCGACTGGCGGATGACTGGGTCTGATTCCAGCAGCGAGTGCAATCGCGGGGAGATCGCAAAGCCTTGCTCGGACAGTTTGATCGCCGGTTCAAACAGCTTCGCCCACGGCAGGCGACCGTGTTGTTTATGTGCCATCTCCAGCGCGCGCAACACGCCCGGTGTGCCGACCGAACGACCGCCGATCTGCGCCTGCGGGAACGACATAGGCTGGCCATCGGCACGCAAGAACAGCTTCTCGGTGGCTCCGGCCGGTGCGGTTTCGCGGCCGTCATACGTGCGCACCTGTTTACCGTCCCACAACACGATCATCGCGCCTCCGCCGATCCCGGAAGACTGCGGCTCAACCAGAGTCAGCACCGCTTGCATCGCAATCGCTGCATCAATCGCCGAACCACCTTGACGCAGCATTTCGCGACCGGCCTCAGCAGCCAGAGGATTGGCAGCGGCGGCCATGTGTTGGTTGGCGTGACGGGTTTGCAGATCGGTGCGGAAACCGGACGCGGCTTCCGGTGCCAGCGGCAGGGTCGAAGAGGGCGGGGCGTTGCACGCGGTGAGGGTCAGGGCGCTGATGATCAGCGTCAGGGCAGGCAGGCGAAAGCGGCTCAAGGGCAAGGCTGAAAACACGCGGGCTCTCCGTCCGTGGGATAAAAGTCTCAGGGACTTTATCGACCGCTCGGTCGCGACGCAAACCGGTGGGCATTTTTGTCTTTCTTTTCGGGGCGGATGTTCGCTAGGGTCAACCGCAAATTTATGGAGCACCAACATCCCCTGTAGGAGTGAGCCTGCTCGCGATAGCGGTGGTTCAGTCAACACTGATGTTGGCCGTAATGCCGCTATCGCGAGCAGGCTCACTCCTACAGGTAAAGGCATAAAAATCACAAGAGGCCAGGCATGCACAGCGAGTTCCCCTCCGAGTCCAGCTACCACGATCAACGCGAACAGTTCATCGCCGCCGCCAATGCCGCCGGTGCCGCGCTCACCTCCTACGCACATCCACGCTGCGGGCCATTCGGCGAACCGCTGAGCACCGACGTCGCCGTGCTCGGCGATCCGCTGGCCAAGCGCCGGCTGGTAGCGCTCAGCGGTACCCACGGAGTCGAGGGCTATTACGGCTCGGATTGCCAGATCGAATGGCTGAAAACCTTCGCACCCGGATCGCTGCCCAAGGATGTCGCGGTGGTGATGGTGCACCTGATCAACCCATGGGGTACGGCGTGGTTACGCCGGGTCAACGAAGACAACATCGACCTCAACCGCAATCACCTCGATTTCACAGGACCCTTACCGGATAACCGCGCGTACGCGGCACTGCATGAAATCTACGCCTGCACCGATTTGCACGGCCCCGAGCGCCAACGTGCGGACGCCTTGCTCGATGCGCAAATCAACGAACACGGCTGGCCGGCGGTGATGTCGATTGTCGAGGGTGGTCAGCACAGTCATCCCGACGGACTGTTTTACGGTGGCCGCGCGCCGAGCTGGTCGAATCGCACGCTGCACCAAATCATCAAAACGCATCTGGCTGGCGCTGAAACCGTGATGTGTTTTGACCTGCACACCGGCGCCGGCGAGTACGGTCATCCGATGTTACTGACCATCACCCAGGCGCCTTACCCGGCACTCGCGCAGGCCCAGGCAATTTATGGCTCTTGGCTTTACACCCTGCACACCGGCGCCGACACCTTGAGCGAAACGGGTGTGGCGGCGACGGCTACGGGGTACACCTCACAGGCGTTGCTCAATGCTTTACCGGACGTGCAATTGATGCCGTTCGTGATCGAGTGCGGGACGTATCCGGGGCCGGCTGTGCATCGGCATTTACGTGATGACCATTGGCTGCATTTGCATGGTGATCCGCTGGATGCGGTAGGGCGCGAGATCAAACTGAATCTGCTCGAGCAGTTCTATCCGGCTGATCCGGATTGGCGGGCCATGGTCGGTTTGCGCACTCGACAAATCTGGGCGAAAGGGTTGTCGGCGTTGGCTTGCTGAAAAGGCATTTCGCGCCTGTAGTACCTCGCCGCAACTTGGCGGTTGCTCTGCATTTCTCCTACGGATTTTTCAGGTCGACAACTTACGCGCCCTTACCTGAGGATGGTTTCTATCGTTTTTTCCAGGATGGATTTCAGATGAAAAGGATGAGTCCGTTGCCATTCAACTCTATTTTCAGTCGGCCATTGTCATGAGTGTTTCCAATGAGGACCGCGATTTTCTGGTGGCGATGGGCAGTCGCATTGCTCACTTACGCACAGTTCACGAAATCACACAGACGCGGTTTGCAAGGGCTTTAGGTCTTTCCCGGCAAACCTTTCAGGGCTATGAGGAGGGTACGCGCAGCATGCCGGTCACGACACTGGTGAAATTGGCATTTGCGCTTCGCGTGCCTGTTGAAGACCTGCTCGGCGTTCCCTCGTACACGGAGAGGCCCAGACGCAGCTTGACCTCGACGTGGTATCGACGGTTGCAGTCCATCAATGAGCTTTCGAAGGTCCAACAGAAGGTCATTGCGCAGATGCTTGACGCCCTGATCGCACAGGCAGCGACCAAAGCGAGCGACGAAGAAAAAGAAATTTGAAGTAACCCAAAGAACGCGGAACCAAGGTGCGACAACACCCTGGCCCCGCTAACCACAAAGCAGCTTAAAAGGAGCTGAACCATGGCTAAAACCAATCATACGACATCAACCCCCATCACTGAACGCCGGTTGAAAATCGCCGCAGACTTTTACCCGGTCCACACCAAGGAAAAAACCTACAGCCCCGCCAAACCCGTACCCTGGATCAGACTGCGCGGCCTGTGGTTACGGCAGGCAGGATTCGAGGTGAACGAGAACGTCAAAGTGCGTGTGATGAAAGGCTGTCTGGTGATTACAGCGGAATAGATGAATCGTCCGAGTAAAGCCGCAACGCTATTTGCGTAGGAAAAAACGCCGCTAACCCTCAAGGGATAGCGGCTTTTTTTCTCAAGTAGCGCTTTTGATTATCTTGAATTTTATGGCGGGCGAGGCCCGTATTACCTGACTAAATGCCTGGTTGTGAGGAAGGCATTATCTTGAATTTGATATTTGCTTATGTGAAAAAAGGCGAAGTGCAAAATGTAAGAAAGTCTGACTGATGAGGGGCTGCGAGCGCACAGATCCAATCGAAAGGACTGAAGATAGACCTTTTGCAGGTGTGTAACCGGAAGGGGAGATTATTGCAGGCATAAAAAAACGGCCTACCTTTCGGTAAGCCGTTTTTAGTACTTGGTGGCTACACAGGGACTTGAACCCCGGACCCCAGCATTATGAATGCTATGCTCTAACCAACTGAGCTATGTAGCCAAGTGGCGCGCATTATTCCCCTGAAATGGAAAAGCGTCAAGCGTAAATTTAAAAATTTTTTCTACGCTTTCAACCGTTTATCAAAATCACTGCCTCAGCAGCGGCGAAGGGCAGCGTTGGAACCAGCGGCTGGCCTGCTCATACGCGTGCGCCAATTGCAGGACAGCGAAGTCGGCCTGGTGCTTGCCGATGATTTGCAGCCCCATCGGTAAACCGTCCGAATTGAACCCCGCCTGAACATTGGCGACCGGGCAACCCGACAACGTGCCGGGGATGACCACCTCCATCCAGCGGTGATAGGTATCCATCGCCACGCCTTCGATAGACGTTGGCCACGGCTGGGTTTTATCGAAAGGGAACACTTGGGCGCTGGGCAGCAGCAGGTAATCGTACTTTTCGAACAGCCGAGAAATCGCCCGATACCAATCGCTGCGCACCACTGAGGCGGCGAACACTTCGCTGGCCGATAGCTTCAAACCGTTTTCCACTTCCCAGATCGCCTCCGGTTTCAGCAATGCGCGTTTCTGCGGATCGGCATACGTCGCGCCAAGCGACCCCGCGACCATCCAGTGCCGCAACGTCCGCCAACTGCTCCACAGCCGCTCAGGCGCGAAATCCGGCTGAGCGGACTCAACGTGGCAGCCGAAGCTTTCAAAGTCGGCAAAGGTCTTCTCACACAGCGACAGAACGCCGTTCTCCATCGGCAGATAACCGTTGAAGTCGCCCAACCAACCCAACCGCGAGCCCTTGAAATCACGTTCCAGCGGCGCCGCAAACGCCTCACCGGATTCAGCGATGGACAGCGGCGCCCGAGCATCACCGCCAGCCTGCACCGACAACAGCAGCGCCGCATCTTTCACACTGCGCGCCATTGGCCCCTCATAACCGAGCTGATCAAAAAACAGATCGGCACTGTCATCAAACGGCACACGCCCCTGCGAAGGACGAAATCCAAAAATGTTGTTGAACGCCGCCGGATTACGCAGCGAACCCATCATGTCGCTGCCATCCGCCACCGGCACCATATGCATCGCCAGTGCCGCCGCCGCGCCGCCACTGCTGCCGCCCGCAGTTTTGCTCGAGTCATACGCGCAAGCGGTGGCGCCAAACAACGGGTTGTAACTTTGCGAGCCGAGGCCGAATTCCGGGGTGTTGGTCTTGCCGATGATGATCGCGCCGGCCGCCTTGATCCGCTCGACCATGATGCCGTCGCGATCAGGCACAAAATCCTTGTACAGCGGCGACCCCAGCGTGGTGCGAATACCTTGGGTCAGCGACAGATCCTTGATCGCGTGAGGCAAGCCATGCATCCAGCCACGGTACTCGCCGCGCGCCAGTTCGGCATCGCGCTCATTGGCCTGAGCCAGCAGATGTTCCGGCGATTGCAGGCTGATCAGCGCATTGACCAACGGATTGAAACGTTCGATATGGGCAAGATAAGTCTGCATCACTTCCCGGCAGGACACCTGGCGCAGGCGGATGCGGTCGGCGAGCGCGTGGGCCTGCAACAGGACCAGTTCGCTGATGTTATTAGAGTTCATTGCAAGCGGCCTTTCAGACGGCTGGAAAAGCGCCCCGCCAGTGCGACGGGGCGGTAAAGATCAACGCATCAGGTTGGTCCAGAGACGGTCGGCGAGGCGGATCGCGCCTTCGCCGCAGGTCTTGCTGAACACCACGTTAGTGCCCTCGGGAATGTGCAATTCCGGCGCGTCCTTGAGCGCCGCGTCGAGGAACGGTTCGACGCCTTTGATCGGGCTCTGGTGCTTGAGGAAGTTCTGCGTCATCGCCGAGTTTTCCGGCTGGCTGAGGAAGGCGATGAACGCCTTGGCATTCGCCGGATTCTTGCTGCCGGTAGGGATGACCATATTGTCGACCCAGGCCAGCACGCCTTCTTTCGGGTAGAGGTATTTCAGCGTCGGTTTCATCTCGCGGGCGCGCATCGACGAGCCGCCCCAGAACATCGACATGTCGATTTCACCCGAGGCAAGATTCTCGCGAATCGAGCCGGCCTTGGAGCTGTAGGTTTTCACGAACGGCTTCTGTGCCTTGAGCAAAGTCAGCACTTGCTGCATCTGTTTCGGGTCTTCGCTGCACAGCGGAATGTTCAGATAGAGGCTGGCCATGTCGACCATGTCGCTGACCGAGTCGAACATGTTGATACGCCCCTGCAATTCTGCTGGCGGCTCATACAAAACCTTGTAGCTGTCGGCCGGGCCTTTGTAGCGCGCCGAGTCCAGCACGACGCTGGTGGTGCCCCAGATGAATGGCACCGAATACGCGCCCTCCGGGTCCCAGCTCGGTTTTTTCAGGTTATCCACAACGCTGGCGTAGTAGGGTTCCTTGACCGGGTCGAAGCGCTCGAGCAGATTTTCCTTGATCAGGATCGGCACGAACTGGTGCGACGGAATCGCCACGTCATAACCGGCGCCGCCCTGTTTCAGTTTCGCCAGCAGCGTCTCGTTGGAGTCATAGGAATCGACGGTGACCTCGATGCCGGTCTGCTTCTGGAACTTGGCGAGAATCTCCGGCGAAAAGTAGCCGCTCCAGCTCACTACGTTGAGTTTTTCGGCGGCCTGAACACTGCCCATCATCGCCAGCGGCACAGTCAGAAACAACGAAGTGCCAACGCTTTTTATCCACTTGCTCATGCTATTTCCCCACAGGTCGTAGAAGGTTCAGGCGTTCTTTTTGCCCAACAGGTAAGAGAGGCTGACGAACAGCACCGAGACGCCGAGGATCAGCGTCGACACGGCGTTGACGTCGGGTGTCACGCCCATCCGTAGCAGGCCGAAAATGAAGATCGGCAGGGTCGTCGTGCCGGCCTGCGAGACCATCATCGAGATCACGAAGTTATCCAGCGAGACGATGAAGGCCAGCATCAGCCCGGAGAAAATCCCCGGCATCAGCAGCGGCAAAGTGACTTTGCGAAAGGTGCGCCACGGGCCGGCGTAGAGGTCGGCGGAGGCTTGTTCCAGCGACAGGTCCATGTCGTTCAGTCGTGCCCGAATCGGCAGGTAGGCGAAGGGAATGCAGAACACCGTGTGCGCGATGATCAGGTTGCCGTAACCCAGCGACAGACCGATGGTGGAGAACAGCGCCAGCGTCGCCACACCGACGACAATTTCTGGCAAAACCAGCGGCAACATGATCGCGCCCATCGACAAGTGCAGGCCCTTGAACTTGGCGCCGCGCGAGGTGCCGAGGGCGGCGAGGGTGGCAATCACCGTGGCGATCATGCTTGCGCAGACGGCGATCAATAGGCTGTTGCCAGCGGCCTGGCGCAGGGCCTGATTGGCGAACGCGGCGCGATACCAATCGAGGCTGAATCCGGTCCACACCGTCGCCGATTGGTTGGCATTGAAGGAGAACACCACCAGCACCACGATCGGCGCATACAGGTACAGATAGAATAGAAAACTGAAGCCGCCGAAACCGGGGAAGTCCTGCACGCCCAGGCCTTTGCGTTTGAATAATGCAAGCATCACGCACCTCCTTTGGCGATGCGCTGGCGCTCGGCGCGCAGGGCATACACGGTCAGCACCAGCATCACGGCGGCCATCAGCACCAGCGACAACGCTGCACCAAACGGCCAGTTACGCGCATCGCTGAACTGCCGGAAGATCAGGTTGCCGAGCATCATTCGCGTGCCGCCACCGAGCAGTTCCGGGGCGATCATCGCGCCCAGGCACGGTACAAAAGTGAGGATCGCGCCGGCGAGAATTCCCGGTTTGGCGATGGGCAAAACCACTTTGCGCAAGGTGCGTATGCGTCCGGCGTAGAGATCCTGCGCGGCTTCGAGCAGGCGGATGTCCATCTTTTCCAGCGTCGCGTAGATCGGCAAAACCACGAATGGCGCATAGGTGTAAACCAGCCCCAGCAGCACCGCGCCGTCGGTGTAGAGCAACTGCAACGGTTCGTGGATAACGCCCATGCCCATCAGGCTGTTGTTGATCACCCCGGTGTTGCGCAGCAGCAGAATCCACGCGTAAGTGCGGATCAGCAGGTTGGCCCAGAACGGCACGGTGATCAGAAAGATCAGCAAGCCACGGCGATGCGCCGGTTGCATGGCCAGCCACACCGCCACCGGAAAACCGATCAACAACGTGATGATCGTGGTCAGCCCGGCAATGCCGATCGAGCGCAGGGCGATGATCAAATACGAGTCGGCAAACGCGAGGCTGTCGTCAAGTTGCCGCTCGAACAGCAGTGAGGTATAGGCGTCGCTGCTGAAGACTTTGTTGACCCCGCCGTAGGGGTTGGCCTCCATCAGCGAATAGCCGATGACGATCAGAATCGGCACCAGCAGAAACAGGCCGATGGCGATCAGCGCCGGGCTGACCCCGAGGAAGCTCTGGAAAGCCTTGCGGCGTTCCAGCGTGTTGGCAATCGGTAAGGCGTGCATGGCAATTCCTCCGGCTCAATCGTGCAGGACGCTGGCGCTTCCACGGTCGAACAACAGACCGGCCTGACTGCCGACGGCGAAACGCAGGCTCTGGTCGACGCAGTTGGGTGTACGCACGGTGAGGCGCGAACCGTCGCTGATGCTGACCTGATATTGCAGATCGGTGCCGAGATAGATCTGCGCTTCGATCCGGCACGGCAGCGCGTTTTCGGTAGCCGCTGGTACCAGATGCAGACGCTCAGGTCGAACCGACAAGGTGACATTGGCGCCGACCTGCACATCGCTGCACGGTTGCGCCGGCAATGGATGACCCGCCGGGCCGGCGAACCACGCCTGACCGTTTTCCACGCGAGTGACTGTGCCTTCGATGAAATTGGTTTCGCCAATGAAGTCGGCGACGAAGCGATTGCGCGGCCGTTCGTAGATGTCTTCTGGCCGACCGACCTGCTGCACTTCGCCTTCGGAGAGCACGGCAATACGGTCGGACATGGTCAGCGCTTCTTCCTGGTCGTGGGTGACGAAGATGAAGGTAATGCCGGTCTTGGCCTGGATGGTTTTCAACTCTTCGCGCATCGCCTGACGCAGCTTGAGGTCGAGTGCCGACAGTGGCTCATCGAGCAGCAACACTTTCGGATGAGGTGCCAAAGCGCGGGCGAGGGCGACACGTTGTTGCTGGCCGCCAGAGAGTTGCGCCGGCTTGCGATTGGCGAAGCGCTCCATCTGCACCAGCGCCAACATCTCGCGCACGCGCTCGGCGATTTGCGCCTTGCTGAGGACTTTGCCCATTGGGTGCGATTCGAGGCCGAAGGCCAGATTCTCGGCGATGGTCATGTGCGGGAACAGCGCGTAATGCTGGAACACCGTGTTGACCGGACGCTGGAACGGCGGGCGATCAGCGATGTTTTCGCCGTAGAGCAGGATCTCGCCTTCGGTGGGAAATTCGAAACCGGCGATCATCCGCAGCAGCGTGGTCTTGCCGCAGCCGGAAGGGCCGAGAAGGGTGAAGAATTCGTTGTCGCGAATGTCCAGGTCGATGCTTTTCAGCGCCACCGGACCGGTCTGCGGATCACCGTAAACCTTGCGCACCGAGCGGATCGAGACCGCCAGCGTTTGCAGCGAATGCAGGGCATTCATGCGTTACCTCCGATTCCCCCATCGCCTGTGACTCGCTTTGCAAAGCGTTGCCGTCGGGCCATGGATATTATTTTTTTGGGCAGGATCGAGATTGCGTTCGGGTGTGAAACCAGCTGTTTTTTTGTTCTGCTGTGGCTCGATTATCAGCCAGGGGTTGCGCGGCGCGACACTTCAATTTAAACATGGCAGGTGTTAGTAAATTTAACAGCCGAAGGTGCCAGGAATCATGCCCGACCACCGTTTGCCGCCGCTCAACGCGGTGCGCGCCTTTGATGCCGCTGCCCGTTTGGGCAGCTATGTCGAAGCCTCGAAAGCCCTGCACGTGACCCAGCCTGCGATTGGCCGCCACGTGAAATTGCTCGAGGACTGGCTGGGCATTCAATTGTTCGAGCGCACCTCGCGCGGGGTCAACCTGACGCCAGCGGGGGAGAAGTATCACCGCAAGATCAGCACCGCTTTGCAGTTGATCATCGAGGCGGGCAAAGAAGCGCAGCCGAAAGATGCCGAGCGCTGGCTGCGGATCATGGTGGTGCCGGGTTTCGCCAAACGCTGGTTGATGCCTCGGATCGAAGCGCTGCGGCATCTGCGCCCGGGATTGAAACTGGCGATCGAGCCGAACTCCACTTTTACCGAAGTCGATGGCAAGAGCGCCGATCTGGGCATCGTCTACGGCCTCGACGGGCAATATGCCGACTCACGGGAAGCGCTGATTTGCCCACGGGTTTTTCCGATCTGCACGCCGGCGTATCTGGCCAGCATCGCACCGATCAACAGCCCGGCTGATCTGGTCAGAAACGATCTGATCCACGTCGATGACGGCGAATGGTGGAACCTCTGGTTCGCCGCGCACGACCTCGATATCCACCTCAATTCCGACATGCTCTACGTCAACAACGATCACGCGCTGTCGGTCGCCGAGAGCGGGCAGGGCATCGCGCTGGCCAACGAGGTGCTGGTGCGCCATGAACTGGCCAGCGGCAAACTGGTGCGCGCGGTCGACGCTCAGGTGAAGCTTGAGAGTTATCGGGTGCTGACGCCGTCCGCCGAACTCTCGGCGGATGTGGCGTGGTTTATTCAATGGCTCAAGGCTGAACTGGAAACGGACTTCCCTGAGGCGGTGATCAACTGAGGCGGAAGCGTGCGGTGTTGTCACTCAGCGCTTTGCTGCCCTGGCTCAGGGTGTCCGCCGCCAGATTCACCGCCCGTGCGCCTTCAAGCAAACGTACGGCCGCCTGATCAACCTGCTGAATATTGCCGCTGACTTCGTCGGCGGTACTCGCTTGCTCTTCAACCGCTGTGGCGATCTGCGCCAGGGTGTCGGTGACGCTTTGCACGGCGCTGGCGATTTCGCCCAGGCGTTCACCGAGACCAGTCACCGACTCGGCATCGGTTTGCGCCTGGCCGCACGCCGCTTCCATCAAACTCACGGCTTCGTTGACCGTCGCGCGCAAGCTGTCGACCGTACCGGCGATCTGCGCGGTGGACGACTGTGTACGTTGTGAAAGGCTGCGCACTTCATCGGCGACCACGGCGAAACCGCGTCCCTGTTCACCCGCGCGAGCAGCCTCGATGGCTGCGTTGAGCGCCAGCAGATTGGTTTGTTCGGCGACGCCGCGAATGGTGTCGACGACCAATTGAATCTGCTGACCTTGTTCACTGACCCGACCCAACGCCGCAGCCGTTTCATTCAAACGCTGATTGAGCTGCTGAATACTCGCCGTGGTGCGCTGGCTGTCGCGGCTGCTGTCGGCGGCGATGCGCCGGGTGTGTTGGGCGCTGCCGGAAGCCTGTTCGCAGCTCTGCGCCACGCCTTGCGACGTTGCGGCCAACTGCGTGGCGGCTGCGGCGATCTGGCTGATCTGCAATTGCTGCGCTTCGACTTCACTGAGGGCGCCGCTGGAATGCTCGTTGAGACTGCGCACCGCGTTGCTCAGTTGCGAAGTCTCGTGATCGACGCCAAGCATGCTGCTACGCAGTTGCACCACGGCAACGTTGAGTGCAGTGCTGATCGCGGCCAGCTCATCGCGGCCCACCACCGGCACTTGCAAGCTCAGGTTGCCATCGCGCAGGGCTTCGGCGAGCAGGGTGATGCCGCTGGCGCTGCGACGGATCGAGGCTTGCAGGCAGACAAACAGGTACAACGCCGCGAGCAGCAGGCAGCCGAAAATCGCCGCGACGATGATGAACTGGCGGATCGCTGAGCTGTGGTAAGCGTCAAGTCGTTGATCCAGCGACACCAGCGATTGCTGGCGCAGTGCGGCTAGGTCGGTCAGCAGCGCATCGAGGCTGCGTTCGAACTCTTCGGGTTTGAGATTGATAGAGCCGCCGAATACGCCGTCGTCCAACACCTTCAGACCGCTGTCGAGGTTTTTGAGGCTGTCGTGGTATTGGCTGGCCCAGCTCTGCTGATCTTTCGGCAGGCGTGCTTCGAGCAGCGTGGCGGTTTTGACCAATTGCTCGCGGGCGTCACCGATGCGGCTGCGCAGGTCGCGCAACTGCAGACGGCTTTGCAGGGTGAACTGGCCCGAGACTACTGAAGCCTGGCCGACGGCAGCGAGGCGTCCAACGCGTTCGATCAGGTCCGGGGCGTGTTGCGTGGAGATCTGCGTGAGCAGATAAGTTTCCAGCCACGGTGCGAGCGTCAGGCGATTGTCCATGACGATCTGCTCGCGCAACGCTTGCAGGGCGCTGAGGGCGTTGGTGAAACGGTCGTAACCGTCCGGCCACCAACCGACACCGCTGAGGCTTTTCGAGTCCAGGCCGTTGAGCGCGGTTTGCAGCGCTTGATAGCGGGTGAGTGTTTCCCCCTCGGCGCCTTCATTTTTCAGCGCAGCGCCTAAATCGGTGGTGGCTTGCAGAACCGCCGGTTGCACCGCGTCGAATGCGCCCATGGCGGCGAGGGTGGCCGGCGTCGGTTGGCGATTGGTTTCCGTGGCGCGCCAGCGCGCGGCGTGGTCACGTTGGGCGGCGAGCAGGTTGTCCAGCGCATCCAGCGCGAGCAACTGACGCACGCCGGCACGTTCGCCGGAAATCAGATTGAGTTTGTCGCGATAGTCCTGGCCAATCATCAACAGGCTGCCGGCCAACGGCAGAATGAACAGCAGAAACAACAACTGGAATTTACCTGCGAAGCCAAACCGCCCCAGCAATTTGATCCCCGGTGAAAGGAAAGCCTGCATGCCCCATGACTCCTCTGGACACCACGCACCAATGGCGTGCATCGCGGTCGTGCGACGTTGATGTTGTGCCCTGCTAAAAGGCCTCGAAAGTTCACTCTCGCCCGCTCTGTAGGCCGGCTCTGTAGCGAAACTTCCCATTGTCGGTCGCCTTTGTAAGGCGCCCGCGTTCAAGGGATGTAGCAAGGCAAGATTCAGACCATGGCGTTGCGCTATCACCTTGCAGTCGACGACCAGTCAGTTAGTTAGCTGGCTAAGGGGATGGCGCTGGCGCACCGAAAAATGGCACATTGACGCACCTGCCTGCGTGCACCCATCTGCTGTCCGGAAACTTTCATGGCTATCAGCAACGTTCAGACCGCCGCTGCCACGGCGCCCGCTGCTCCGCAAAGCAACCCATTGGTGATGCGTATCATCGGCGCGGTGGCGCTGGCGCATTTGATCAACGACCTGATCCAGTCGGTGCTGCCGTCGATTTACCCGATGCTCAAGGCCAATTACGGCCTGACCTTTACTCAGGTCGGCCTGATTACTCTGACCTTTCAGCTGACCGCATCTTTGTTGCAGCCGTGGGTCGGTTATCACACCGATCGGCATCCGAAACCGTGGTTGTTGCCGGCCGGGTCGATTTGCACGTTGATTGGCATCGTGATGATGTCGATGGTCGGCAGTTTCCCGTTGATTCTGTTGGCGGCGGCGCTCATCGGTATCGGTTCCTCGACGTTCCACCCCGAAGCCTCGCGGATCGCACGACTCGCCTCGGGCGGACGCTTTGGTCTGGCGCAATCGACCTTCCAGGTCGGCGGTAACGCCGGTTCCGCGTTCGGTCCGTTGCTGGCGGCGGCGATCATCATTCCGTTCGGTCAGGCCAACGTGGCGTGGTTCGGCCTGTTCGCGGTGTTTGCGCTGTTCGTGCTGTACCGCATCAGTCGCTGGTACGCCCATCACCTCAATCTGTTCAAGCTCAAGGCCGGTCAGGCAGCGACTCACGGGCTGTCGAAGGGCAGGGTGATCAGTGCGTTGGTGGTGCTGGGGCTGTTGGTGTTCTCCAAGTATTTCTACATGGCCAGCCTGACCAGCTATTTCACCTTTTACCTGATCGAGAAGTTCGACCTGTCGGTGGCCAGTTCGCAACTGCACCTGTTCCTGTTCTTGGGCGCGGTGGCGGCGGGGACGTTCTTCGGTGGGCCGATCGGCGACAAGATCGGGCGTAAGGCGGTGATCTGGTTCTCGATCCTCGGTGTGGCGCCGTTCACGTTGCTGATGCCTCACGTCGATCTGTTCTGGACCACTGTTCTCAGTGTGGTGATCGGCTTCATTCTGGCCTCGGCGTTCTCGGCGATTGTGGTTTATGCGCAGGAACTGGTGCCGGGCAATGTCGGGATGATTGCCGGAATCTTCTTCGGTTTGATGTTTGGTTTTGGCGGGATTGGCGCGGCGCTGCTGGGGCACCTGGCGGATATTCACGGGATTGAGTACGTGTATTTCCTCTGTTCGTTCTTGCCGTTGTTTGGCGTGTTGGCAATCTTCTTGCCGCGTACCAAAAAGGCCTGACGCCACACCATTCCCAACTGTGGGAGCGAGCTTGCTCGCGAAGAGGGCGTGTCAGGCGACGAATGTTTACCTGACACACCCTCTTCGCGAGCAAGCTCGCTCCCACAGGGGAAATGTGTTGGGCCATAAATCGCAGGCACAAAAAAGCCGCGTATCAAACGCGGCTTTTTCTTGGGCGTAACGTTTACACGTTGAAGCGGAAGTGCATCACGTCGCCGTCTTTGACGATGTAATCCTTGCCTTCCAGACGCCATTTACCGGCCTCTTTGGTGCCAGCTTCGCCCTTGTACTGGATGAAGTCGTTGTAGGCGATCACTTCGGCGCGGATAAAGCCTTTCTCGAAGTCGGTGTGGATCACGCCGGCAGCCTGAGGTGCGGTGGCACCGACTTTGACGGTCCAGGCGCGGACTTCTTCGACACCGGCGGTGAAGTAGGTCTGCAGGTGCAGCATTTCGTAGCCGGCGCGGATCACGCGGTTCAGGCCAGGCTCTTCCAGGCCCAGGGCCTCGAGGAACATGTCCTTCTCTTCGCCGTCATCCAGTTCGGCGATTTCCGCTTCGATCTTGTTGCAGACCGGAACGACCATCGCGCCTTCTTCTTCGGCGATGGCGCGAACCACGTCCAGGTGCGGGTTGTTCTCGAAACCGTCTTCAGCAACGTTGGCGATGTACATGACCGGTTTGGTGGTCAGCAGGTGGAAGCCCTTGATCACCGCTTTTTCGTCAGCGCTCATGTTCTTCATCAGGCTGCGCGCCGGTTTGGCTTCGGTGAAGTGCGCGATCAGTTGCTCAAGCAAGGCTTTCTGAACCACGGCATCCTTGTCTCCGCCCTTGGCGTTGCGCGCGACTTTCTGCAGTTGTTTCTCGCAGCTGTCGAGGTCGGCGAAGATCAGTTCCAGGTCGATGATTTCGATGTCGCGTTTCGGGTCGACGCTGTTGGACACGTGGATCACGTTTTCGTCTTCGAAGCAGCGCACGACGTGAGCGATCGCGTCGGTTTCACGGATGTTGGCCAGGAACTTGTTGCCCAGGCCTTCACCTTTCGAGGCGCCGGCAACCAGGCCTGCGATGTCGACGAATTCCATGGTGGTCGGCAGGATGCGCTTCGGATTGACGATGGCCGCCAGTGCTTCCAGGCGCGGATCCGGCATCGGCACGATGCCGCTGTTCGGCTCGATGGTGCAGAAGGGGAAGTTCTCGGCCGCGATACCGGATTTGGTCAGGGCGTTGAACAGGGTGGACTTGCCGACGTTAGGCAGGCCGACGATGCCGCAATTGAATCCCATGGTGTTTCCCCTCGGAGTAGAGTCAGGCCTTCTGGCTGTGCAGGTTTTTCATCGCGCGGTTCCATTCACCGGCGAGGATATCCGGCAGCACGCCGAGGGCAAAGTCGATGCTGGCATCGAGTTTTTCCTGTTCGGCGCGTGGCGCACGACCCAGGACGAAATTTGAAACCATACTGGCGACGCCCGGGTGGCCAATGCCAAGCCGCAGGCGGTAGAACGTATTCTGATTGCCCAGTTGCGCAATGATGTCGCGCAACCCGTTGTGACCGCCATGGCCGCCGCCCTGCTTGAGCTTGGCAACGCCCGGAGGCAAGTCGAGTTCGTCATGCGCCACCAGAATTTCTTCAGGCTTGATGCGGAAGAAACCGGCGAGTGCCGCCACGGCCTGGCCGCTGCGGTTCATGTAGGTGGTGGGAATCAGCAGACGAACATCCTGACCCTGATGCGAATAGCGCCCGGTCAGGCCGAAATATTTGCGATCGGCCACAAGATTCACATTCTGTGCGTGGGCGATGCGCTCAACAAAAAGGGCCCCTGCGTTATGCCGGGTCTGGTCGTATTCGGCGCCTGGATTTCCCAGGCCAACGATCAGTTTGATGGCAGTCACGATAGGGGCCCTTCCTTTGAGTGGTGAGTAACATCGCCGTGATCAGGCAAAGCGGCGAAAGTGGACGAAAAATGCTCATTTACCATGGATGTAAACTCCGCGTTCTCGCCCGCTTTCTCGCTACGTTCCAGTCCGCGATGTTACTTGCTCACTCAGGCTAAACAGAGTGAATTACTCTGCTGCGCCTTCTTCGGTAGCTTCTGGAGCAACGCGTGGAGCGTGTACGTTTGCAACAGCTTTGTCGTCACCGTGAGCCAGTGCAACGAACTCAACGCCTTTAGGGGCTTTGATGTCGGACAGGTGGACGATTGCGCCGATTTCCAGAGCCGACAGGTCGACTTCGATGAACTCAGGCAGATCTTTCGGCAGGCAAGTTACTTCGATTTCGTTCAGGACGTGCGAGATCTCGCCGCCTTTCTTGATCGGAGCTTCTTCACCAACAAAGTGCACAGGCACGATAGCGGTCAGTTTCTGACCGGCTACGACGCGTACGAAGTCAGCGTGCAGAACGTGACCCTTGGATGGGTGACGTTGCAGAGCTTTGATGATGACGTTCTGCTTTTTGCCGCCAACGTTCAGTTCGATAACGTGGCTGTAGGCAGCTTCGTTTTCGAGCAGTTTGGCAACTTCTTTGGCCAGCATGCTGATGGATTCAGGGGCTTTTTCGCCACCGTAAACAACAGCTGGAACCAGAGCGGCGAGACGACGCAGGCGGCGGCTCGCACCTTTCCCCAGGTCGGAACGCACTTCAGCATTCAGAGTAAAATCGTTCATTTTGTATCTCCAAAATAGCCATGACCGAGTGGCGTTTGCGACCAGCGCCGAACACGGTATGGGCAAAAAAGCCCCGCCCCGGCAGGAATGCCGGGGCGGGGCGCTTTTCGTCAACGAGACATTTCGAGAAGGGCAGGGCCCTTAACGGAACATCGCGCTGATCGATTCTTCATTGCTGATGCGGCGAACCGCTTCGGCAACAACCGGTGCGATATCCAGTTGACGGATACGTGCACAGGCTTGTGCTGCAGCGGACAGCGGGATGGTGTTAGTCACCACCAGCTCGTCCAGCACGGAATTTTCGATATTCTCGATGGCCCGACCCGACAGCACAGGGTGTGTGCAGTAGGCAAAGACCTTGGCTGCGCCATGCTCTTTCAGGGCCTTGGCCGCGTGGCACAGAGTGCCGGCGGTATCGACCATGTCATCGACCAGAATGCAGGTACGCCCTTCGACATCACCGATGATATGCATCACTTCAGAGTGATTGGCTTTCTCACGGCGTTTGTCGATGATCCCGAGGTCCACGCCCAGGGATTTGGCAACAGCACGTGCACGCACGACGCCACCAATGTCCGGGGACACGATCATCAGGTTTTCGAAGCGCTGATCTTCAATGTCATCCACCAGAACCGGGGAGCCGTAGATGTTATCTACCGGAATATCGAAGAAACCCTGAATCTGGTCAGCATGCAGATCAACCGTGAGAACACGGTCAATGCCGACTACGGTAAGCATGTCAGCAACGACTTTCGCGCTGATAGCCACACGTGCGGAACGCGGACGGCGATCCTGACGGGCATAACCAAAATAAGGAATAACAGCAGTGATACGAGTAGCCGAGGAGCGGCGGAAGGCATCAGCCATCACTACCAGTTCCATCAGGTTATCGTTGGTCGGAGCGCAAGTCGGCTGAATAATGAAAACGTCTTTACCGCGAACGTTTTCATTGATCTCGGCAGTAATTTCGCCGTCGGAGAACTTACCGACAGAGATGTCACCGAGAGGGATATGCAGCTGACGTACAACACGCCGAGCCAGATCGGGGTTAGCATTCCCCGTAAAGACCATCATCTTGGACACGCGCAGTACCTAGAGGCTGAGGGTAACCTGGATGAGTATAGAAAATGGCAGGGGCGGCTGGATTCGAACCAACGCATGGCAGGATCAAAACCTGCTGCCTTACCGCTTGGCGACGCCCCTGTATCTGTTGCATCAAGTGCCGTGCACTTGGTTCCTTTAGAGCAGACTTTGCAGCTTGCGGTGCAACATCGAAACGTTGCTGCCTTTGGCTACAAACCCTGTAAGGGTCTCTGTCAGAAGGGCCGAGACTTTATCAGCTTCAGCTTTGCTTGGGAAGCCCCCAAACACACAACTTCCAGTTCCGGTGAGCTTTGCTTCGGTAAATTTACCTAACAAATCCAATGCGTTACGTACTTCTGGATAACGCCTTGCAACCACCGGCAAGCAGTCATTTCGACTGTTTCCCTCGGGAACGGGGCGCACTTTAATGGGCGGCGTGTTACGTGTCAACAAAGGATCGGAAAAAATTTCTGCCGTACTTACAGAGACTTGCGGCACGAGCACCAGATACCACGGTTCTTCGGGATCCACGGGGGTGAGTTTCTCGCCCACGCCCTCGGCAAACGCCGCGTGGCCACGGACGAAAACCGGTACGTCGGCCCCCAGCGAAAGGCCTAGTGCAGCCAGGCGATCTTCATCCCAACCCAACTGCCACAAATGATTCAGGCCGAGCAAAGTCGTCGCCGCGTTCGAACTGCCGCCACCGATACCGCCGCCCATGGGCAGGACTTTATCAATCCAGATATCGATGCCGAGCGAGCAACCGGACTGTTGCTGGAGCATTTTTGCTGCACGCACGATCAGGTTGCTGTCATGCGGCACGCCGGCGAACTCGGTGTGCAACTGAATCACGCCGTCATCGCGCACGGCAAAAGTGATTTCATCGCCGTAATCGACAAACTGAAACAGCGTCTGCAATTCGTGATAGCCGTCTTCACGGCGACCGAGAATGTGCAGCATCAGGTTGAGTTTGGCCGGCGACGGCAGGGTCAGGCGTGCTGCGGTCATGGGTTACTGCCCCAACTTGCGCGGTTGCCAGGTCTTGATCACCAGCGTCACGTCGAGGTCAGTGCCGTGCAGTTTGATGCGCTCGGGCAACCAGTAACCGTTTTGTTCGGTGTAAGCGGTGTATTCGACCTTCCAGCCATCCTGTTCCA
This sequence comes from Pseudomonas sp. H1_D05, assembly GCF_054682705.1. Classification (NCBI taxonomy): domain Bacteria; kingdom Pseudomonadati; phylum Pseudomonadota; class Gammaproteobacteria; order Pseudomonadales; family Pseudomonadaceae; genus Pseudomonas; species Pseudomonas sp. H1_D05. The sequence goes on along the minus strand of NZ_CP162825.1, from coordinate 790,761 downwards.
GGTTGGCCAGGCGGCTGTTGGCGTCCAGATTCAGGCGACTTTTGCTGTCCGGAGCCGGCAGGCCACGCACCCACCAGGCCAGATTCGACACCGGCAGTTTCCAGCCAAGCTGTTCTTCGAGCAGGGCTTCAGGGGACTGCGATTCGTAGCGCCCCTGATTGGCGACTTCCAGCGACACTTTGCCCGGACGCCCGGTCAGGCGTGCGGCGCCACGACCCAGCGGGCCGGACAAACGAATGTCGTAGTAATCCTGACGTTGCAGCCAGAACAGTGTGCCGCTACCGGAATCTTTCGGTGCGCGGATGCCAATCTTGCCGTCGATCTGCCAGCCATCAAGGCCGGTCAGCTGTTGTTTGTTAGCGGCCCATTGAGCCGGACTGCCGTGGCCCTCGACCGATTCGCGGGTACCAAAACCCGAGCAGCCGGCGAGCAGGGCGATGAAGCTGAAAACAATAACGTGGCGCAAAAACATGGGTTAAAGAGTCTCGGATCCGGTCAGGCGCTTGATGGTGCTGCGCAGAATGGTGCTGTCGGGCTGATCCTTGAGGAATTTGCCCCAGATTTGTTTGGCTTCACGCTGGTTGCCCTTGGTCCACAAGACTTCACCGAGGTGCGCAGCGACTTCGTGATCAGGGAAGCGCTCCAGCGCCTGACGCAGATATTTCTCGGCGTCATCCAGATTGCCCATGCGGTAATTCACCCAGCCGAGGCTGTCGAGTACGGCTGGGTCTTCCGGATTGATCTGGTGCGCCTGCTCGATCAGCGCTTTCGCTTCAGCGTAGCGAGTGGTGCGGTCGGACAAGGTGTAGCCGAGCGCGTTAAGTGCCATGGCGTTGTCCGGATCGCGCTTGATGATCAGGCGCAGGTCTTTTTCCATTTGCGCCAGGTCATTGCGTTTTTCCGCGAGCATCGCCCGGGTGTAGAGCAGATTCAGGTCGTCCGGGTATTGCTGCAAGGCGTGTTGCAAGACTTTCCAGGCCTTGTCGTCCTGTTTGTTGGCCGACAGGGTTTCCGATTCGATCAGATAGAGCTGAATCGCGTAATCCGGTTGCTCGTCGCGCTGGGCGGCGAGTTTGCTCTGCGCTTCAGCGGTCTTGCCGTTGTTCATCAGAATATCGGCCTGACGCAATTGCGCCGGCAGATAATCATTGCCCGGGCCAACCTGGGCGTATTCGATAAGGGCGCCTTGCGGGTCGTTGCGCTCTTCAGCGATGCGACCGAGGTTCAGGTGCGCCGAATCGACGTGACTTTCGCGGGCGATCAAATCTTCCAGATAACCCTTGGCCTCGTCCCAGGCCTTGGCTTCCAGGCAGACCAGAGCCAGCGAGTAACGCAGTTCGTCGTCTTCCGGGTATTGCTGAACCAGACTGGAAAACTCGGCCTTGGCGTCGTCCATGCGGTCTTGCTCAACCAGCATGCGCGCGTAAGTCAGGCGCAGGCGCTTGTCGTCCGGGTACTTCTTGATGCTTTTTTGCAGCAGGGGCAGCGCTTCGTCGCCACGGTTCAGCAATTGCAGCAGACGTGCGCGCAGCAGAATCGGGGCGATCTCGCCTTCTTCCGGCGGGTGGTCTTCGAGCAATGCCAGAGCTGCTTTGTTGTCACCGTCCTGTTGCAACAACAGGGCCTTGCCGAAAATCAGCTGGCTGTTGTTCGGATGGCGCTGCAACAAACGGTCGAAACTTTTCATCAGGCCGTTACGGGTTTCCTGATCGGTATCGGCGGCCGACAGCGCGAGGAAATCGAAATGGGTATCGCCCTTGCCCTGCAGGACTTTCTCCATATAGACCATCGAGTCGTCATAACGCCCGGCGCGCGCCAGTTGCACGGCGGCGGCGCGTTGCGCTTCGAGGTCGTCCGGGGCGTTTTTCGCCCAGATCAGCGCGGTATCGAGGGCTGGTTGATCGGCGCCCAGATATTCGGCGATACGGAACGCACGCTCGGAGACACCCGGATCCTGGGTGTTGATGGCCTGGGTCACGTAGTTATCCAGGGCAATGTCGAAACGATTGCGCTGGCCGGCGAGTTCGGCGCTCAACAGGCTGAAAACGGTTTCCTCGCTGAACGAGCTGTAAACCTTGGGCTTTTCAGGCGCAGGCGTGGTGTCTTCGACCGACGGCGTACCGTCCGGCGAAACGGGCGCCAAGGCCTGGCAGCCGCTGAGGAAGACAAAAGCGAGGAGCAACGCGGAAGATCTATTCATATAGGAAGAGGACGACTAACCTGCGGTCGGATCATCATGACACAAGCCTTCGGCCAAACATAACCGAGACTCAATTGTGCCCATTATAGGGGCTGACGATTGGGACAATAGTCAGCGGTAGTTGTTCTGAATCTTTCGAAGTAGGACAATTGCCGGCTTCACGTCACCATCAGCGACCTTGAATGGCCTTCCTTGCACTCGGTATCAACCACAAGACTGCTTCAGTAGACGTCCGCGAGCGCGTGGCTTTTACTCCTGAACAGCTGGTGGAGGCCTTGCAGCAGCTCTGCCGACTGACCGACAGCCGCGAAGCTGCGATCCTCTCCACCTGCAATCGCAGTGAGCTTTATATAGAACAGGATCAGCTTTCGGCTGATATCGTGCTGCGCTGGCTGGCCGACTATCACCATTTAAGCCTCGATGAGCTGCGCGCGAGTGCTTATGTGCATGAAGATGATGCGGCAGTTCGTCACATGATGCGCGTCGCCTCCGGGCTCGACTCGCTGGTACTGGGCGAACCGCAGATTCTCGGTCAGATGAAATCGGCCTACGCCGTGGCCCGCGAGGCCGGCACCATCGGGCCGCTGCTGGGGCGACTGTTTCAGGCAACCTTCAATGCCGCCAAACAGGTGCGCACCGACACCGCCATCGGTGAAAACCCGGTATCGGTGGCGTTTGCCGCCGTCAGCCTGGCCAAGCAGATTTTCAGTGATTTGCAGCGCAGTCAGGCTCTGTTGATCGGCGCCGGCGAGACCATCACTTTGGTCGCCCGCCATTTGCACGAGCTGGGGGTCAAGCGCATCGTTGTCGCTAACCGCACACTGGAACGTGCCAGTCTGCTGGCCGAGCAGTTCGGTGCTCACGCGGTGTTGCTCTCGGACATCCCGGCCGAACTGGTGCGCAGCGATATCGTCATCAGTTCAACCGCCAGTCAGTTGCCGATTCTTGGCAAGGGCGCGGTGGAAAGCGCATTGAAACTGCGCAAGCACAAACCGATCTTTATGGTCGACATCGCCGTTCCCCGGGATATCGAGCCGGAAGTCGGCGAGTTGGACGACGTTTACCTCTACAGCGTTGACGATCTCCACGAAGTGGTCGCCGAAAACCTCAAGAGCCGCCAAGGCGCAGCACAAGCCGCCGAAGAGATGGTCTCGGTCGGCGCTGACGATTTCATGGTGCGCCTGCGCGAACTGGCGGCGGTCGACGTGCTCAAGGCCTATCGTCAACAGAGCGAACGCCTGCGCGACGAGGAGCTGCAAAAAGCCCTGCGCCTGCTGGCCAATGGCGGCAACGCCGAAGACGTGCTCGGGCAACTGGCCCGTGGCCTGACCAATAAACTGTTGCATGCGCCTAGCGTGCAGCTGAAAAAGCTTTCTGCCGAAGGCCGCCTCGATGCGCTGGCCATGGCCCAGGAACTCTTTGCCCTTGAGGGCTCACCGGATAGCTTTTCGGATAAAAAACCGCAATGAAAGCGTCACTGCTCAACAAGCTGGATGTCCTCCAGGACCGTTTCGAGGAACTGACCGCGCTGCTCGGCGACGGCGAAGTCATTGCCGATCAGGCCAAATTCCGTGCTTATTCCAAGGAATACGCCGAACTTGAGCCGGTGGTACAAGGCTATAAAAAGCTGCTCAGCGTACAAAGCGATCTTGAAGGCGCACAGGCGCTGCTCAAGGACAGCGACCCGGACATGCGTGAAATGGCCGTGGAAGAAGTCCGCGAAGCCAAGGAATTGCTGATCACCCTGGAAGCCGACCTGCAACGCATGTTGCTGCCCAAGGATCCCAACGACGGCCGTAACGTCTTTCTCGAAATCCGTGCCGGCACCGGTGGCGACGAGGCGGCGATCTTCTCCGGCGACCTGTTCCGTATGTACTCGCGTTACGCCGAGCGGCGCGGCTGGCGTGTCGAGATACTGTCGGAAAACGAAGGCGAACACGGTGGCTATAAAGAAGTCATCGCCCGCATCGAAGGCGACAACGTTTACGGCAAGCTGAAATTCGAATCCGGTGCGCACCGCGTACAGCGCGTGCCTGCTACCGAATCCCAGGGCCGTATCCACACCTCGGCCTGCACCGTGGCGGTATTGCCCGAGCCGGACGAGCGCGAAGCCATCGAGATCAACCCGGCGGATTTGCGCGTCGATACGTTCCGCTCCTCCGGGGCCGGCGGTCAGCACGTTAACACCACTGACTCGGCGATCCGCATCACGCACATACCGACCGGCACCGTCGTCGAGTGTCAGGAAGAACGTTCCCAGCACAAGAACCGCGCTCGGGCGATGGCCTGGCTGTCGGCCAAACTCAACGATCAGCAAACCGCAGCGGCGGCCAACGCGATCGCCAGCGAACGTAAATTGCTGGTTGGCTCGGGCGACCGTTCCGAGCGAATTCGCACCTACAACTTTGCTCAGGGCCGGGTCACTGACCATCGCGTCAACCTGACCCTGTATTCCCTTGACGAAATTCTTGCCGGTGGCGTTGAAGCGGTGATCGAGCCATTGCTGGCCGAATACCAGGCTGACCAACTCGCAGCGATAGGTGAATAAATGACCATCATTGCCAGCCTGTTGCGTGCCGCTGAATTGCCGGATTCACCGACTGCGCGTCTGGATGCCGAGTTGCTCCTTGCCGCTGCACTGGGCAAATCGCGCAGTTTTCTGCACACCTGGCCGGAGCGCATCGTGCCGAGTGAAGCAGCACTGACTTTTGCCGAATACTTGCAACGTCGCCGTAGCGGTGAGCCGGTGGCTTATATTCTCGGGCAGCAGGGCTTCTGGAAACTCGATCTTGAAGTCGCGCCGCACACGCTGATCCCGCGTCCTGACACTGAATTGCTGGTGGAAGCGGCGCTGGAGTTGCTCCCCGCGACGCCGGCCAAAGTGCTCGACCTCGGCACTGGCAGTGGCGCAATTGCGTTGGCCTTGGCCAGCGAACGCCCAGCGTGGAAAGTCACTGCCGTGGATCGTGTGCTGGAAGCTGTCGCACTTGCCGAACGCAATCGTCAGCGTCTGCATTTGAACAACGCCACGGTGTTGAGCAGCCACTGGTTCAGTGCGCTGGAGGGCCAGCGTTTTCAATTGATCATCAGTAACCCGCCGTACATTGCCGCGGCCGATCCGCATCTGGTCGAGGGCGATGTGCGCTTCGAACCGGCCAGTGCGCTGGTTGCCGGTGAGGATGGACTCGACGATCTGCGTTTGATCGTCGCGCAGGCTCCGGAACATCTGGAGGCCGCTGGCTGGCTGATGCTCGAACACGGCTATGATCAAGCCGAAGCCGTGCGCGATTTGCTGCTCACGCGCGGTTTTGAAGAGGTCCACAGCCGCACCGATCTGGGCGGCCATCAACGCATCAGTCTGGGGCGCCTGCCGTGCTGAATGATCAGGAATTGCTGCGCTACAGCCGGCAGATTCTGCTGCAACACATCGACATCGATGGGCAACTGAAGCTCAAAGACAGTCGTGTGTTGATCGTCGGCCTCGGCGGTCTCGGTGCACCGGTTGCCTTGTATCTCGCGGCGGCGGGTGTCGGTGAGCTGCACCTGGCGGATTTCGACACGGTCGATCTGACCAACCTGCAACGCCAGATCATTCATGACACCGACAGCGTCGGCATGAGCAAGGTCGACTCGGCGCTCAAGCGTCTGGGCGCGATCAATCCCGAGATTCAATTGATCGCTCATCGCCAGGCGCTGGACGAGGATTCTCTCGCTGCTGCCGTGGCAGCGGTGGATCTGGTGCTCGACTGTTCCGATAATTTTTCCACCCGCGAAGCGGTCAATGCTGCGTGTGTGGCGGCGTGCAAACCTTTGGTCAGCGGCGCGGCGATTCGGCTGGAAGGGCAGTTGTCGGTGTTCGACCCGCGTCGTGCCGAGAGTCCGTGTTACCACTGTTTATACGGGCACGGCAGCGAAGCTGAACTGACTTGCAGCGAAGCCGGTGTGGTCGGGCCGCTGGTCGGTCTGGTCGGCAGCTTGCAAGCACTGGAAGCCTTGAAGGTCTTGGTCGGTTTCGGTGAGCCGCTGGTAGGCCGTTTGCTGTTGATCGATGCCCTCGGTTCGCGTTTCCGTGAGTTGCGCGTCAAGCGTGACCCAGGCTGCAGCGTCTGTGGTCCGCGCCATGCGTGAAGCGCCGATCGGCGTGTTCGACTCCGGTGTCGGCGGCTTGTCGGTGCTAGCGGAAATCCAGCGTTTGCTGCCCAATGAAACGTTGCTCTATGTCGCCGATTGCGGGCACATTCCCTACGGTGAGAAAACCCCGGATTTCATCCGTCAGCGTTGCAGCGTGATGGCCGGGTTTTTCCGCGAGCAAGGCGCCAAGGCCTTGGTCATCGCGTGCAATACCGCGACGGTCGCGGGTGTCGCCGATCTACGCCGTGATTTCCCTGACTGGCCGCTTGTCGGCATGGAGCCTGCGGTCAAACCTGCCGCTGCCGCGACCCGCAGCGGAGTGGTCGGCGTGCTCGCCACCACCGGCACATTGCAGAGCGCCAAGTTCGCCGCACTGCTTGATCGCTTTGCCACCGACGTGCGCGTGATTACTCAGCCATGTCCCGGTCTGGTCGAGCTGATTGAAAGCGGCGATCTGCACAGCGCCGAGTTGCGCCAGTTGCTGCAAGGGTATGTCGAGCCACTGTTGGCCAGCGGTTGCGACACGATCATTTTGGGCTGCACCCACTATCCCTTTCTCAAGCCGATGCTCAAGTCGATGATCCCCGCGGACATTAGTCTGATCGATACGGGCGCTGCTGTGGCGCGGCAACTTCAGCGGCTTTTGGCGGAGCGCGATTTGCTCGCTGTCGGACCGAACCAACCGGTCAGGTTCTGGACCAGCGCCGATCCTGCGTACTTGAAAAACATCCTGCCGTTACTGGGGCAGAGTGCCGACGAAGTGCAAAACTTCAGCTTGTAAAAAAATTGTGAAATAACTAAAACTTCAGCTGAACTTCTGAGCAGGCGCTAGCTTCTATAGCGATGAGTTATCTAGAAAACCAAACGATCGTTCCGGAAAAGGAAGTTTCAACGTGAAGCGACTATTCTGCTTGGCCGCGATTGCGGCCGCACTGATGGGGCAAAGTTTTACTGCACAAGCGGCCGGTGTTGAGTTTGCGGTGGGGGCCACCAGCGACTCGACCATGACGTACCGCCTGGGCATGAATTTCGACTGGGACAAGAGCTGGCTGCAAAGTGACGTCGGTCGTCTGACCGGTTACTGGAGCGGGGCTTACACCTACTGGGAAGGTGACAAGACCTCCAGTAACAACAGCCTGTCGTTCTCGCCGGTATTTGTTTACGAGTTTGCCGGTCAATCGGTCAAACCGTATGTGGAGGCGGGGATTGGTGTCGCGGCTTTCTCCAATACCAAGTACGAATCCAACAATCTCGGCGGCTCTTTCCAGTTCGAAGACCGCTTCGGTTTTGGTCTGCGTTTCAATGGCGGACATGAAGTCGGGATTCGTGCGACGCACTATTCCAACGCCGGTCTGGCCAGCGACAACGACGGGGTAGAAAGTTACTCGCTGCATTACACCATGCCGCTCTAAGCCGAGCGCATAACCCCTGTAGGAGTGAGCCTGCTCGCGATAGCGGTGTGTCAGTCACACATATATTGACTGACACACCGCTATCGCGAGCAGGCTCACTCCTACATTTGTTTTGGGGTGTTCTTGTGATCAGCGGTAGGCAGTCGTGATGCCTTTGCGTTCTTCAATGCACTCCGGCGCGCCCATCTCGAACTCGCGGCAAATCAGCGGACGCTTTTCGTAAATCGTGCACATCATCGTGTCGCGATCCAGCGCCGCGCACCAGCCGTCATCCAGACGCAGCATTACTTCGCCGCCCCATTCATCGGTATCGATAAAGCGATCAGGCACGCCAGTGTCGGTGATCAGCATCACTTCGAGCTGGCAACAACACGCCGCGCAGGTCGAGCAAGTGACCGCCGGTTCAGTGATTTGTTGGTGGGGAATGGTCTTCATGGTCGGCAGTGTAAGGCAGTGACCGATACGCGTGTGAACGGTCTGACAGACGCTCAGTGCGCCAGCCGCCGAGCCATCCCATGCAGCAACGGAAACAACAACGCCCAGAGCAGGCCGATGCCGATCAGTGTCGGCAGTTCGCCATAGGGAAATTGCACCCCGGCCAGGCGCCCGCCAGCGTAATACGACAGCGCGCCGCCGACAGCGCCGAGTAAGCTCGCCAGCCACCAGGGCCGCGCGCTCCAGGCCAGACAATGGCGCAAGGTGGTCGCCAACAACGCCCAGAGCAACATCAGCCACAACGGAATTAGCGGCGACTGATCCTGAAACGCGAACACCCCGGCACCACGCAACACACTGTCGACAGCGGTGCCGACAATCACCACGCTGAGGATCAAACGCCCCTCAGCCGCCCAACTGCTGATCCAGCACAGATGGATCACCAGCACCGCCAGCGCGACCAGCAACCACAGGCTGTTGCCGCCGAGCACGCAGGTCAGCCAGCCGATCTGGAACAGTACGGCATTGGCGACACGCTCAAGCATCGAAGCGTCCGAGCAGCGGCGCAGTCATTGCGGCGGGTTTGGCCAATAGCAACTGCGCGGTGCCGATGGTGCGTTCGAGGAAACCGCCCTCGCAGTAACACAGGTAAAACTCCCACAGCCGCAGGAAATAATCGTCATAGCCCAGTTCGCTCAAGCGGCAATGGGCGCGGCGGAAGTTCTCGTGCCACAGGCGCAGGGTGCGGGCGTAGTGCAGGCCGAAATCTTCCATGTGCAGCAGGTTCATGTCGGTGTCGCGGCCGACCACTTCGAGCATTTTCTGCACGCAGGGCAGGGCGCCGCCGGGGAAGATGTAGCGCTGGATGAAATCGACGCCGCGCTTGGCCTGTTCGTAACGCTGCTCGCGGATGGTGATCGCCTGGATCAACATCAGGCCGTTGCTCTTGAGCAACTGCGCGCACTGTTTGAAGTAGGTCGGCAGGAAGCGGTGGCCGACGGCTTCGATCATCTCGATCGACACCAGTTTGTCGTATTCGCCGGTCAGGTCGCGGTAGTCCTTGAGCAACAGCGTGACGCGATCCTGCAAACCCAGTTGTTCGATGCGTTGCGCGGTAAACGCGTACTGCTCTTTCGACAGGGTCGTGGTGGTTACGCGGCAGCCGTAATGTTGCGCGGCATACAGCGCCATACTGCCCCAGCCGGTGCCGATCTCCAGCAAGTGGTCGCTGGGTTGCAGCGCGAGTTTCTGACAGATCCGCTCCAGTTTGTTCAGTTGTGCCTGTTCGAGGCTGTCTTCCGGGGTCAGGAACTGCGCCGCCGAATACATCATGGTCGGGTCGAGAAACTGCTCGAACAGATCATTGCCAAGGTCGTAGTGCGCGGCGATGTTCTTCTGCGAACCCTTGCGCGTGTTGCGGTTGAGCCAGTGCAGACCTTGCACCAACGGCCGGCTGAGGCGGGCGAGACCACCCTCCATGGCATCGAGCACGTCGAGGTTGCTGACGAACACGCGGACCACGGCCGTCAGATCCGGCGAACTCCAATAGCCGTGGATAAAGGCCTCGCCGGCCCCAATCGAACCGTTCCCGGCAACCATGCCCCAGACGGCCGGATCGAGCACATGGATTTCCCCGAGCAAAGCACTGCCCGGGGTACCGAACATCAGGCGTTCGCCGTCCTCGACCACCAGCAGTTGGCCGTTTTTCAACTGAGCCAATTGGCGCAGCACGCCACGGCGCAGCAGCGACCCGGTCAAACCGTTGGTGCTGAGCCGACTGACCGACAGACTAGAGGATTTCATGGCGGTGCTCCTTGGGAGGCACAGTGGCGGTTTGAAAACTGCCGTCGGCAGTCTGATGAGCAAAAATCGGTGCGCGTTTGAGCAGCAGTCGCAGCGCTTGCCAGTAAATGGCCAGGGCGGTCTTCGCGGTCATCCACGGAAAGCGCCGCAGGTAACGATGCAGGCTGCGCCGGTCGAGGCTTTCGCGTTGCAGATTGAGGGTGGCGTCGAACAGTTTGTGCTCGCCTTGCCAGTCGGCCATGTGCACACCGAGGTTTTGCGCGGCGGGACTGAAACTCATGCGGTATTCGAGATCGCGCGGCAGGAACGGCGAAACGTGAAAGGCTTTGGCCACGGCAAAATGCTGATGGAAATCCTGCAGATTGACCGGCGGGCGCGCCGGCAACACATAGTGATAGCGCTCGCCCCACGGCGTGTTGGTGACTTCACAGACGATCGCCGCCAGTTGCCCGTCCGCCTCATGGCAGTAAAAGAAACTCACCGGGTTGAACGACAGCCCCCAACTGCGCGCCTGGGTCAGCAGGCAGATCGAGCCTTGCGGTTCGTGGCCGATGGCGACGCCGACCTGCTGACGTACGGCATCGATCAGGCGCATGCCACGGCTGGTAAAAGTCTTGAGATAGTCGGTCTCGCGAAATGAAAACGGCGCAAAACGGCTGCGTCCGGCCAGCGGCGACAGTGCAAGCACCGCGTCCTGTTCGCTGAGATCGAGGTAGAGCAAGCCGATCCGGTAACGGAATTCATGGCGGCGCGGCGAAAAACGCCGATGGCCGATCCAGCCGCTATACAGGGCGCTGTTCATAAGCTTTCCCCGAACGCGGCGGCAACGCGCAAGGCGCTGACGACACCGTCCTCATGAAACCCGTTGGCCCAGTAAGCGCCGCAATAATGCGTGTGCTGCGCGCCATCCAGTTCGCCCCAGCGCTGCTGCGCGGTCACGGCCGCGAGGCTGAACTGCGGGTGGGCGTAGGTGTAGCGGGCGAGCACTTTGTCGGGGTTGATACCGGCACTCTGATTGAGGCTGACGCAGAACGTGGTATCGCTCTGAATGCCCTGCAGAATGTTCATGTCGTAGGTGACGGCGGCGTGGGTATGGCCGGCGCCGCTGAGCCGATAGTTCCAACTGGCCCAGGCCAGTTTGCGCGTCGGCAGCAAACGGGTGTCGGTGTGCAGCACCACTTCGTTGTCGGCATAGGGCAGCGCACCGAGGATCGCGCGTTCGGCATCGCTGGGCACCGCCAGCAGTTTCAGCGCCTGATCACTGTGACAGGCGAACACCACCCGGTCGAAATGCTCAAGGCCTGCCGGGCTGTGGATAACTACGCCATGCACATCACGATCGACGCGGGTGACCGGACAATTGAGCCGAATCCTGTCCTTGAACGCGGCCGTCAGTGGCGCGATGTAAGCACTCGAGCCGCCTTCGATGACTTGCCATTGCGGCCGATCACTGACTGACAACAGCCCGTGATTCTTGAAGAACCGCACAAAAAACTGCAGGGGGAAGTTGAGCATTTCCGCCATCGGCATAGACCAGATTGCCGAGCCCATCGGCACGATGTAATGCAGGATGAAACGTTCGCCGTAGCCGCCAGCCTTGAGGTATTCGTCGAGGGTGGTGTCGGCGGCAATGCGCAGTTCGACGAGGTCGCGCTGGGCTTCTTTGTTGAAGCGCAGGATGTCGCGCAACATGCCCCAGAACCCCGGTGACAACAGATTGCTGCGCTGGGCGAAGAGGCTGTTGAGGTTGTTGCCGTTGTATTCCGGGCCGGTGTCCGGGTCGGTCACCGAGAAACTCATTTCCGTCGGTTTGAACGCCACGCCAAGCTGGCCGAGCAGGCGGATAAAGTTCGGGTAGGTCCAGTCATTGAACACGATGAAACCGGTGTCCACGGCATATTGACGGCCATCGACGGTCACCGGCACGGTGTGCGTGTGGCCACCGACCCAGTCGCCCGCCTCGAACACCGTGACTTCATGGCGGCGATTGAGCAGGTAGGCGCAGGTAAGCCCGGCGATGCCGCTGCCGACGATGGCAATTTTCATGTCGGATCCGTCAGCGGAGGCGACTTGCGCACCATGCGCTTGCCGATGGCCAGTTGCACGCGTGCCGGCAGTTTCGACAGCGGCCACAGCGCGGCCATGAACAGTGCCGGGAAGGCGATTTCCAATGGCCGATCCTTGAGCTTGGCGAAGATGTGCCGCGCTGCTTTATCCACAGGCCAGCTCAAAGGCATGGGGAAATCGTTTTTGGCGGTCAGCGGGGTTTCGACAAAACCCGGGCTGACCACGGTGACTTCAATGCCTTCGTCGGCGAGATCGATGCGCAGCGATTCGAACAGGTAACGCAAACCGGCCTTCGAGGCGCCGTAGGCTTCGGCCCGTGGCAACGGCAGATAGGTCACCGAACTGGCCATGCCGACCAGGTGCGGCGCGGTGCCTTTGCGCAACAGCGGCAAGGCGGCCTCGATGCAGTAGCTGCTGGCGAGCAGGTTGGTGCGCACCACATGCTCGATGATCGAGGCGTCGAACTGCTTGGCATCGACGTACTCGCAGGTGCCGGCGTTGAGAATCACTGAATCCAGTGAACCCCAATCCGTGGCGATCTGCTCGCCGATTTCGCGCACCGTCTGGCTGTTGGTCAGGTCCCCCGGCACCACCAGAACTTGCCCCGGGTAGCGTTGCGACAAGACCTTGAGCGGGGCGATCTGACGGGAACTGACCGCCAGGTGCGCACCGGTTTTCAGGATCTCTTCAGCCAGCGCCGCGCCGATGCCACTGCTGGCCCCGGTCAACCAATAGCGCCGTGGAGGTGTACGACTCATCCCATTCTCCTTTTCAGCCAGGCAATGACCCGGCCCAATATTGGTAAATGTTCATACAGCAGCGCCCCGGCATCGAAATAATCCCGATGGCGATAAACCTTGTCGTGCCAAAGCAGGTGCGAGCAGCCGCTGACACGAATCACACGGCCACCCGCCAGGCGCGGATGGCGATAACTCATGACCCAACGCAGGTAGCCTTCGCAGTCGCCGATCTGGTCGAAACCATGAAAATCGAAACGCAGTTCGCTAACGTTGGCGTACAGCTCGCCGAAGTAGTCGCGCAATTGCGCCAACCCTTGCACCTCGTGCAGCGGGTCGGTGAAATGAATGTCATCGCTGTACAGCTCGCCGAGGTTTTGCAGGTTGTCTTTGTTCAACGCTGAAAATTGCCGGGCGAAGCGGCGCAGAAATTCACTCATCATCGCCTCCGGTAGACGTACGCGAAGGCAGGTTCTTGAAGGCGGCCAATGCGCGCTGGCGCGAAGTGCTGAGGTTGACGATCGGCGACGGGTAGTCAGCCACGCCGAACAAACCACCGACGTCGGCCGGGTTGTGCACTTCTTTCTTGTTGAGAGCCGCCAGTTCCGGTAGCCAGTGCTTGATGAACAGGCCTTCGCTGTCGAATTTTTCCGACTGGCTCAACGGGTTGAAGATGCGGAAGTACGGCGCCGAATCGGTGCCCGTCGACGAGCTCCATTGCCAGCCGCCGTTGTTCGCCGCCAAGTCGCCATCAATCAGGTGACGCATGAAAAAACGCTCGCCTTCGCGCCAGTCGATCAGCAGGTTTTTGGTCAGGAACATCGCCACGATCATGCGCAGGCGATTGTGCATCCAGCCGGTTTCGAGCAATTGGCGCATGGCCGCGTCGATGATCGGCAGACCGGTGCGCGCCTCTTGCCACGCGGCGAGATCGTCCGGCGCATCACGCCAGGCCAGCGCTTCGGTTTCCGGGCGAAACGCGCGGTGCCGCGAGACCCGTGGATAGCCGACCAGAATGTGTTTGTAGAATTCGCGCCACAGCAGCTCGTTGATCCAGGTAACCGCACCGACCTTGCCGCTTTCGAATTCGCCCTGATTGCTTTGCAGGGCGGCGTGCAGGCATTGGCGCGGCGAAATCACCCCGGCAGCGAGGTATGCCGAGAGCTGACTGGTGCCGGGCTTGGCCGGGAAGTCGCGTTCGCTTTGGTAATAGTCGATCTGCGCGTCGGTGAAGGTATCGAGACGGCGCCGGGCTTCCTGTTCACCGGCCGGCCACAGATCGCGCAGGGTTTGGCTCGGTGTGGCGAAGCCTTTGACGGAGTCGGGAATCGGGTCGCTGTCGATGGCAAGTTTTGCCTGTTTGCCGAGGGCCTTGACCAACGCAGGCATCGAGCGGTGCAAGCGTTCATAACAGACTTTGCGGAACTGGCTGAACACCTTGAAGTAACTCTCGGTCTTGGTCAGCACGCTGCCGGGTTTGAACAGCAACTGATCGAGGTAGCTGTGAAACGTGATGCCCTCGGCCTGCAGTGTGTCCGCCACCGCTGCATCGCGACGGCTTTCATGGACGCCATATTCTTCGTTGACGTGGACGGCTTCGATCTTCAGTTGCCGACAGAGCTTGAGCAGTTCCACTGGGGCTTGATCCCAATGCGCGGCAGTACGGATCAGCAACGGAATATTCAACGCGGCGAAGCTTTTGCTCAGCTCATCGAGGTTGCGCAACCAGAAGTCGACCTTGCACGGCGCATCGTCATGTTCCAGCCACTGCTGCGGACTCAACAGGTACACGGCGACCGTCGGGCCGCGCGCTGCGGCGGCCGCGAGGGCGGTGTTGTCATGTTGGCGCAAGTCGCTGCGCATCCAGATCAATTGCATGTCGGCACTCACGGCGTCCATTAAATCAGCCCGCGCTGAACGAGTTCCTGGTGCGCAAGAAGCGCGTCTTCCGCCAGGAACACATCAGCCATCTCGGAGGTTTTTACGGACAACTCGGCGTGGTGGATGCATACCGTTGGTCCGACCAGCATTTTCGGGCAACTGACTCCGTTCAGCAGCTTGGGCAACTGCGCAAGGTTCATGGCTTTGCTGGAATACAGCAGTACGCCACGGGCCTGCAGGTGTTCAACTGCCAGCGCCAGTTCGGTGGCCGGCAGCGGCCAGTCAAACACTTGCACCGGACAATCGGCGCTGCTGATCAGCCACGCGCACAGCCACAGATGAGGTTCCAGTGGCAGGTCGGAATGATTGATCAACAACAGCGGGGCGCCATGTAGCTGACGATTGTTATGGTAGATGCGTGTGCCGAATTTGCTGCGTAGCCACGAATAAAAGAACACCCGCTCCATCTGCGCGCCGAACTGGCCTTGCCAGCGCTGCTCCAGTTCCGCCAGCAACGGCATCAGCAATTGCTCGCACAGCGTGCGTGGCGGGTAGAGCGCCATGGCCTGATTGACGCTGTCGTCGAGGCTGCGTTCATTGAGCTGCGTGACGGCCGCCAGCAATGTCTGGCGCAAACGCTGCCAGTCGTTTTCCACCGATTCGCTGAACGCTTGTGGTGCGTCGAGCAGCGGTTTGACCTGACTGACGGCAACACCACGATTGAGCCAGGTGAGGATGGTCAGAATCTGCTGCACGTGTTCGGCCGAATACAGTCGGTGGCCCTTGGGCGTGCGTTGCGGCACGACCAGCCCGTAGCGGCGTTCCCACGCGCGCAAAGTGATCGCGTTGACGCCGGTCTGTCGCGCGACTTCGCGAATCGGCAGCCAGCCCTCGTCGAGAGCTTTCTTAAAATCCGCGCCAAGGTCTTCCTGGGCGCTGGTATCCATTTTGTCGTTCATTAGATTGCGTTTCGCAGGCTGAGGTTTTCCGGGTGCGGTTGCAGGTAAACCTGTTGCGCGATGTACGAATCCGGATGGAGGCGAAAGTGATGCTTGAGCAGCGTCAACGGCACCACCAGCGGCACGATGCCCTGGCGGTATTGGCCGATGACGTGTTGCATTTCCTGTTTGTCTTCGGCGCTGATCGCCTGCTTCAGATAACCGCTGATGTGCAGCAGGACATTGCTGTGAGTGCCGCGCGTGGCACATTTCTTCAGGGCGGCCATCAGTTCGCTGAAATAGCGCGGGCCGAGTTCGGCGGGATCGGTGTCGGCCATATTGCCCAACAACTTGCCCAGCGTTTTGTATTGCAGTGGGTTGTGCGCCATCAGCAAGTATTTGTAGCGCGAATGGAATTCGGTGAGGGCGCGACGGCTCAGGCCATTGGCGAGGACCTGTTGCCATTCGCTGTAAGCGAATACTCGGGTGATGAAGTTCTCACGCAGTACCGGATCGTTGAGGCGACCGGCTTCTTCTACGGGCAGATCCGGGTGCTGTGCGCAGAACGCCTGGGCGTAAATCCCGCGTCCGCCGCCGTTCACCGGGGCGCCGTTGGTGTGGTAGACCTTGACCCGCTCGAGGCCGCAGGACGGCGACTGCTGCATGAAGATGTAGCCGCAGATGTCATTCAGCTCGGCGGCCATTTTTGTGCCGTACTCGGCCAATGGCTGAGTGACGTTGATCGACGGGTTTACCGTGCCGACCGCTTGCGGATGCTCGGCCTCGCCGACAAGGCGGATCGGCTCGCGCGGGATGCCCATACCGATCGCGACTTCCGGACACACCGGGACGAAATCGAAATGCTCGGTGAGGGTGCGGCTGCACAGGCGGGATTCCTTGTGTCCACCGTTGTAGCGCACCTCGGCGCCCAGCAGGCAGGCGCTGATGGCGATTTTGGGTTTGGCTGCGCAAGAGTCAGACATGGGCACCTCGAATCCATACCTGTACAGAGGTTGATCTCTGTACAACTTTGCTCAGCATAGATTCATGGGTGTACAAGTCAAATGGTTTGTATAACTTTTTTCTGTTGAGCGCGGTTCACTGTGGGAGCGAGCTTGCTCGCGAATACGGATTAACATTCAACAAATTCATTGATTGAAACACCGCCTTCGCGAGCAAGTTCGCTCCCACAGGGACGCTATTTACTTCCAGCCCTGCAGCCATTCAGCGTTGTTTTGTAGTGTCTGCCAATCGAGTCGCTCAGCACGTTGGGTCAACACCGCTTGTAACTCAACCTCCAGCACCGTGCCTTCCTCGTCGCGAAACAGCTCGGTCACCAGAAAGTGTTTTTCACGATTCTGCGGGTGGGCTGCTGTCCATTTCGACAGCAGCAATTTACGCGGATTGATGCGGTTCATTGCAGGTGTTCGTGCAAGCGTCGCGCGGCTTCCTGGCCACTGAGCCAAGCGCCTTCGACACGGCCAGACAGGCACCAGTCGCCGCAGGCATACAAACCCAGATCGGCATCGGCCAGGGTGCCCCATTCGTGGCCCGTCGCCGGACGTGCGTAGAGCCAGCGGTGGGCGAGGCTGAAGGTTGGCGCGGGCATGGCGCTGTGCAGCAGTTCGGCAAAAGCACCGTGCAGTTGCTCGATCACAGCTTCCTTGGACAGGTCGATGTGCTGCCGGCTCCATGCGCTGCTCGCATGCAGCACCCAGGTGTCGAGTGTGTTGTCACGTCCGGGTTTGCTGCGGTTGCGTGCCAGCCAGTCGAGCGGACTGTCCTGCACGAAGCAGCCTTCAAGGGGCGTATCCAGCGGTGTATCGAAGGCGAGGGCGACAGCCCAGGTCGGGTCCATTTTCACCCCGGCGGCGGCCCCGGCAAGTTTCGGGGCAGCGGCCAGTAAGGCTGTCGCTTGAGGGGCCGGCGTGGCGATCACCACGTGACTGAACGGGCCATGGGTGAAGCCTTCGGCGTCCTGCAAGTGCCAGTGCTCTTCACCGCGAAAGACCTCGGTGATGCGGCAGGCAAAGTGCACTTCCAGGCCATCGAGAAGTCCACGAGTGATGGCGCTCATGCGCGGTGTACCGACCCAGCGCGTCTGCTCGTCCGGCGACAGATTCAGTTGCCCGCCCTGATACGTGTAGAGCTGCGGTGTCCACTCGGCGACCCAGCCCAGGCTTTGCCAACGCTGCACTTCGGTGACGAAGCGCCGATCACGCGCGGTGAAATATTGCGCGCCCATGTCCAGCGAGCCAGCGTCGCTGCGCTTGCTCGACATGCGCCCGCCGCTGCCGCGACTTTTATCGAACAATTGCACGGTATGCCCGGTCTCTGTCAGAGCCTGGGCGGCGGAAAGTCCGGCGATGCCGGTGCCAATGATTGCGATAGGTACAGTCATAGGGGCCTCGTTTACCTTTCTGTACAGACTACGCCGTGGATGAAACCTGTACAATTTTGTTTTTTGGTATAACTTCTAGCGTTCTCGATCTGACAGCTTGGCCTATGGTTAAACAATAGAGCCTGCCCGATAGAAAAGATCCCTGCTTATAAAAATAGACTAGTGATCCGGGTTAAACGCCACGCGAGGAAGATGTCATGCACATATTGCTGACCGGCGGTACTGGTTTGATCGGACGTGCGCTCTGCCGACACTGGTCGCAGCAGGGCCATCGCCTGACGGTCTGGAGCCGAAAACCGGAGAAGGTCGCGAAGATCTGCGGTGCGCAGGTGCGTGGCATCTCGCGTCTGGAAGATCTCGGCGATGAGCCTGTGGACGCGATCATCAATCTGGCCGGTGCGCCGATTGCCGATCGGCCGTGGACCCATCGACGCAAAGCGTTGCTATGGAGCAGCCGTATCACTTTGACGGAAACACTGTTGGCGTGGCTCGAAACCCGCACGCAGAAACCGGCATTGCTGATTTCCGGTTCGGCGATCGGCTGGTACGGCGATGGTGGTGAGCGCGAATTGACTGAAGATTCGCCGCCGGTGATCGACGATTTCGCCAGCCAGTTGTGCATCGCCTGGGAAGAAACCGCGCAACGTGCCGAGGCGCAAGGCATCCGTGTGGTGCTGGTGCGAACCGGTCTGGTGCTGTCGGCCGAGGGCGGCTTTTTGTCGCGGCTGTTGCTGCCATTCAAACTCGGGCTCGGCGGGCCTTTGGGCAATGGTCGGCAGTGGATGCCGTGGATTCATATCAACGATCAAATCGCCCTGATTGATTTTCTTCTGCATCGTGATCAGGCCAGTGGTCCTTATAATGCGTGCGCGCCGAAACCTGTGCGCAATCGCGAATTTGCCAAGACGCTGGGCAGCGTTTTACACCGCCCGGCGTTCATGCCGATGCCGACGCTGGCGCTGAAAGTCGGTCTCGGCGAGATGTCATTGTTGTTGCTCGGCGGCCAGAAGGCTATGCCGGCACGCTTGCTGGAAGCGGGTTTCACTTTCCAGTTCACGGATTTACGTGCGGCCCTGGACGATCTCTCCAGCCGCCTCTGAAATAGGACGTTGCATGACCGATCACGCCTTGCTTCTGGTCAACCTGGGTTCCCCGGCCTCAACCTCAGTGGCCGATGTGCGCCGCTACCTCAATCAATTCCTGATGGACCCGTACGTGATCGACCTGCCGTGGCCGGTGCGGCGTTTGCTGGTGTCGCTGATCCTGATCAAGCGCCCGGAGCAGTCGGCCCACGCCTATGCGTCGATCTGGTGGGACGAAGGTTCACCGCTGGTGGTGCTCAGCCGTCGTCTGCAACAGCAGATGACCGCACAGTGGAATCACGGCCCTGTGGAACTGGCGATGCGTTATGGTGAGCCGTCGATTGAAACCTGCCTGCTGAAACTGGTGGCGGCGGGGCACAAGCGCATCACGCTGGCACCGCTGTATCCACAGTTCGCCGACAGCACCACGACCACAGTGATCGAAGAAGCCAAGCGGGTGATCCGCGAAAAGAAACTCGACGTGCAACTGTCGGTGCTGCAGCCGTTCTACGATCAGCCGGAATATCTGGATGCGCTGGTCGAAAGCGCCCGGCCGCATCTGCAGCAGGATTACGATCACTTGCTGCTGAGCTTCCACGGTCTGCCTGAGCGGCATCTGACCAAACTCGATCCGACCGGCAATCATTGCTTCAAGAATGAAGACTGCTGCAAGAACGCCTCGCCTGCGGTATTGGCGACCTGTTATCGCGCGCAATGCCTGCGTACTGCGGCGTTGTTCGCTGAGCGCATGGGCTTGCCGGATGGCAAATGGTCGGTGTCGTTTCAGTCGCGTCTGGGGCGGGCCAAGTGGATCGAACCCTACACCGAGGCACGGCTGGATGAACTGGCGAAAAGCGGCGTGAAGAAGATTCTGGTGATGTGCCCGGCGTTTGTCGCCGATTGCATCGAGACGCTGGAAGAGATTGGCGATCGCGGCAAAGAACAGTTCCGCGAAGCGGGGGGCGAAGAGTTGGTGCTGGTGCCGTGCCTGAATGACGACCGGCAATGGGCTAAGGCGTTGGCAACCCTCTGCGAAAGAGCGCCGCTGGCGTTGTAGTGATCGTTCCCACGCTCTGCGTGGGAATGCCTCTAGGGACGCTCTGCGTCCAGTGACGCGGAGCGTCACGGGCTGCATTCCCACGCAGAGCGTGGGAACGATCAGATCTTGAAGGCTTAGATCAGCGGCTCATCCGCCTTCTTGTTCTTCCAGCCATCATTGCCCGGCAGAATCAGGTTCAGCGCTATCGCCACCACCGCGCACAGCGCGATGCCTTTGAGGCCAAAGTCGTCCGGACCGGTACCGGTGCCGACCAGCACACCGCCAATGCCGAACACTAGCGTCACCGAGACAATCACCAGATTGCGCGCTTCGCCCAGATCGATCTTGTGACGGATCAGGGTGTTCATCCCCACCGCCGCGATCGAGCCGAACAGCAAGCACAGAATCCCGCCCATCACCGGCACCGGAATGCTTTGCAGCAGCGCGCCGAACTTGCCAATGAACGCCAGGCTGATAGCGAAGATCGCCGCCCAGGTCATGATTTTCGGGTTGTAGTTCTTGGTCAGCATCACCGCACCCGTCACTTCGGCGTAGGTGGTGTTTGGCGGGCCGCCGAACAGACCGGCGGCGGTGGTGGCAATGCCGTCGCCGAGCAGGGTGCGATGCAGGCCCGGCTTCTTCAGGTAATCGCGACCGGTCACGCTACCCACAGCAATCACACCGCCGATGTGTTCAATGGCCGGAGCCAATGCCACTGGAACGATGAACAGAATCGCCTGCCAGTTGAATTCCGGCGCGGTGAAGTGCGGAATCGCAAACCATGGCGCTGCGGCAATCTTCGCGGTATCAACGACACCGAAATAGAACGCCATGGCAAAACCGACCAGCACGCCGGAAATGATCGGCACCAGGCGGAAGATGCCTTTACCGAACACCGCCACGATCAATGTGGTCAGCAATGCCGGCATCGAGATCAGCATCGCGGTCTGGTAATGGATCAGTTCAGAACCATCGCCAGCCTTGCCCATCGCCATGTTCGCGGCAATCGGCGCCATCGCCAGGCCGATGGAAATGATCACCGGACCAATCACCACCGGTGGCAGCAAGCGGTCAATAAAGCCCGTGCCTTTGATCTTCACGGCCAGGCCGAGGAAGGTGTAGACGAAACCGGCTGCCATCACACCGCCCATGGTCGCGGCGAGGCCGAACTGGCCCTTGGCGAGAATGATCGGGGTGATGAAAGCGAAGCTCGACGCCAGAAACACCGGCACCTGACGCCCGGTGACGATCTGGAACAGGATCGTCCCCAGGCCCGCGGTAAACAGTGCCACGTTCGGGTCCAGGCCCGTGATCAGCGGCATCAGCACCAGGGCGCCGAAAGCCACGAACAGCATCTGGGCGCCGGACAGCACCGTGCGCCAGAGCGGATCGTTGAACTCTTGCTGCATGGTCACGCGTCCTTCTGCTTGGTGCCGAAGATCTTGTCACCGGCGTCGCCAAGCCCTGGGATGATGTAACCGTGCTCGTTCAAGCGCTCATCGATGGACGCGGTGTAGATGGTCACGTCCGGGTGAGCCTTTTCTACGGCGGCAATACCTTCCGGCGCGGCAACCAGCACCATGGCGCGGATGTCTTTGCAGCCGGCTTTCTTCAACAGATCAATGGTCGCCACCATCGAGCTGCCGGTAGCGAGCATCGGGTCGATGATCATCGCCAACCGTTCGTCGATTTCCGGAACCAGTTTTTCCAGATAAGTGTGCGCTTGCAGGGTTTCTTCGTTGCGGGCAACGCCCACAGCGGAAACCTTGGCACCCGGGATCAGGCTCAGCACGCCTTCGAGCATGCCGATGCCGGCGCGCAGGATCGGCACGACGGTGATCTTCTTGCCGGCGATCTTCTCGACCGACACGGTGCCGCACCAGCCTGCAATATCGTAGGACTCCAGCGGCAAATCTTTGGTAGCTTCATAGGTCAACAGGGCGCCGACTTCCTGAGCGAGCTCACGGAAGTTCTTGGTGCTGATATCGGCGCGGCGCATCAGGCCGAGTTTATGACGGATCAGCGGATGGCGGATCTCGAGGATGGGCATGGAAAAACTCCGGCGGCGGGCAAAAAAACCGGCCTAGATTAATCTATCCGAGGGTGATGTCCTATAGGACATTCTGTACGTTAGTCCATAAAGGCTTGATTCGGCCTCAATGGATGCGTACCTTTGCCCGCTTTTCCGAAAACATCCCCCCCTGGAGAGCGCCATGTCCGCTGATCTCGAGCATATCCGTCAAATCATGCGAGAGGCTGACTGCCTGTACACCGAAGCTGAAGTCGAGGCCGCCATCGCCCGCGTCGGTGCACAAATCAACGAACAACTGGCTGACAGCAATCCGGTAGTGTTCTGCGTGATGAACGGCGGGCTGATTTTCTCCGGCAAACTGCTGACGCATCTGCAGTTCCCGCTGGAAGCCTCCTACCTGCACGCGACCCGTTATCGCAACGAAACCAGCGGCGGCGACCTGTTCTGGAAAGCCAAGCCGGAAGTTTCGTTCATCGACCGCGACGTGCTGATCATCGACGACATCCTCGACGAAGGTCACACCCTCGGCGCGATCATCGACTTCTGCAAACACGCCGGTGCGCGCAAAGTGCACACCGCCGTGCTGATCGACAAGGATCACGACCGCAAGGCGCGTCCTGACCTGAAAGCCGATTTCGTCGGCCTGCCGTGCATCGACCGCTACATCTTCGGTTACGGCATGGACTACAAAGGCTACTGGCGCAACGCCAACGGGATCTTTGCCGTTAAAGGCATGTAATCCGCGCCTCGATCTAAATGTGGGAGCGAGCTTGCTCGCGAAAGCGGTGTATCAGTCGACATCTGTTTTGAATGTCAGTCCGCCTTCGCGAGCAAGCTCGCTCCCACAGTGTTTTTGTGTGTGCTGATCCATCCGCGATACCCATGCTAGAGTGCTCGGCCCCGCCCTCCGGAGCCTGTCATGCGCCTCTTGATCCGCAGCTTTGCCGCCCTGTTGCTGACCTTCAGCCTGCCGCTTTTTGCCGCGCCGATGCACAGCCAGTTCCTGCCGCCGGACGATCTGACCGTGCGCGATGCCGAGCCCGAGCAGCAGCAATTGCTGCAGGTCACTGATTATTCCGTGGTCGTCGGCGCGCAACGCCAGTCCAATCAACAACCGATCCCGGTCACTTCACCGCTGCTGATTCGCCTCAAGGGCAAATCCCTGAACAAAGGCGCGACCATTACCCAAGTGCTGGTGAATTTCGACGGTGAAAGCAAAAGCCTGAAAAAGCCGGTTTATGACGACAAGAGCAAAACCCTCACACTGTTTTATCCACAGGCCCAATACCGCGTGATCATCGATCTGCTGCGCAACGACACCGTGTACGTGCAGTTCCTCAGTTACGCCAACGGCCACATCTGGGCCGATTTGCACACCGGGGCGGTGCGATCGCGTTGAGCCGGGCGGCCGGGCAGGGGGTAAACTGCCCGCCCCGTGTAATGTCTGCGAGCTGGAGTCGGCAATGCGTAAAGATAAGAAACAAGTGATTGGTGACGAGATCGGCGATGAGCAGATCAAGCTGTTCCTCGATTTTGAGCCGGTCGACGCCACTTCGCCGTCGCTGCACAAACTGATCAAGGCTTATCGTGGCCTGCGCATTGATGATTTCGAGCGGTTTCTGGGCTTCTTCGTCGCTGCCGGTTACGACGTTGATGGCAAGGACGAGCAGGGCAAGACCTTCGTTGAGCTGATCGCCGATCAGCGCAATGCCCCGGAATACATCGAGCTGATCGAAAAGTCCCGCACCTGAGACTTTTCCCAGGCATAAAAAAACGCCCCGCACTCACTGAGTACGGGGCGTTTTTTATACGGCAAGATCAAGCGTAGCTTGGGGTCTCGCTGCTTTCTTCAACCAGTTCCAGCGCGATGTTGTTCTGCGTGTTGATCTTGCGATACAGCGCAGCATCGGTTTCCAGGACCTTTTCACGGGCCGGGAAGATCTCGGCCAGTTTGCCAGCCCACTCACCCTTGGCCTTGGCCGGGAAGCATTTCTCGATCAGTTCCAGCATGATCGAAACGGTCACCGAAGCGCCTGGCGAAGCGCCGAGCAGGGCGGCGAGGGAGCCGTCCTTGGCCGACACCAGTTCGGTACCGAACTGCAGGATGCCGCCCTTTTTCGGGTCTTTCTTGATGATCTGTACCCGTTGGCCGGCCACTTCCAGGCGCCAGTCTTCGGCTTTCGCCTCCGGGTAGAAACGGCGCAGGGAATCCAGACGCTGTTCCATCGATTGCATCACTTCGCTGACCAGGTACTTGGTCAGGTCCATGTTGTTTTTCGCCACGGCCAGCATCGGCCCGATGTTGCCGGCGCGAACCGACAGCGGCAGGTCCATGAAGGAGCCGTGCTTGAGGAACTTGGTGGTGAAACCGGCGTATGGCCCGAACAGCAGGGACTTCTTGCCGTCGACTACGCGGGTGTCCAGGTGCGGCACCGACATCGGTGGCGAACCCACCGCGGCCTGGCTGTACACCTTGGCCTGGTGATGCTTGACCACTTCCGGGTTGTCGCAACGCAGCCACTGGCCGCTGATCGGGAAGCCGCCGAAGCCTTTGCTTTCCTCGATGCCCGAAGCCTGCAGCAACGGCAGCGCCGCGCCACCCGCGCCGAGGAAAACGAACCTGGCGTCGACTTCACGGCTGCTGCCGCTGTTGACGTCCTTGATGCTGACGGTCCAGCCAGCGCCGTTACGCTTGAGGCCGGTGACGCGCTTGCAGTATTTGACTTGAGTGTCGGGAGCGCTGGTCAGGTGCTTGAGCAACTGGTTGGTCAGGGCGCCGAAGTTGACGTCGGTGCCGTTCATCACGCGGGTCGCGGCGAGGACTTCGTCCGGCGAGCGGCCCGGCATCATCAGCGGCATCCACTCGGCCATCTTGGCCTTGTCTTCGGTGTACTCCATGTCGGAGAACGCGTGATGCTTGTGCAGGACCTCGAAACGTTCCTTGAGGAAGGAAACGCCTTTGTCGCCCTGAACGAAACTCAGGTGCGGCACCGGGCTGATGAATGATTTGCACGAGCCGAACGTGCCTTTCTTGGTCAGGTACGACCAGAACTGCTTCGACACCTCGAACTGGGTGTTGATGTGCACGGCTTTCTTGATGTCGACGGTGCCATCGGCGGCTTGCGGCGTGTAGTTCAGCTCGCAAAGGCCAGCGTGACCGGTGCCGGCGTTGTTCCAAGGGTTGGAACTCTCGGCAGCACCGGAATCCATCAGCTCGACGACTTCCAGCTTGATCGCGGGGTCGAGCTCTTTGAGCAGCACGGCCAGGGTGGCACTCATGATGCCCGCCCCAACCAGAACTACGTCGACTGCTTCGTTATGCGCCATTTAACGCGTCTCCAAAATCTGCAGCACCAAATTGTCGGCATGGCTGCCAGGCATTCCGGGACAGGTCAGTGATGTCCAGGCTATCCATGGTCAGGTTCGCCATGTCCGAATCTTCGCAATTTTTCGCAACTTCGACGGATGTATGCGGCTTGGCTTTCAAGAGCTCCATGAACTCATTTCAGCACGCAGCTGGCAATTCGACTTATGGTCGAGACATCCGTTTTTGTGCAACCAAATCCGTAGCGGACAGGCTTCAGGCTCCGATATTCGAGGTATACCCGGTCCTGTGTCGTTGGGCTGTTTCAGACGCTAATGGTGCATGTTCAGACGCAAAACTTTTCATTTGCTCGCCACACTCTTGTGAAGTTGTGAAAACCCGTTTTTTTCACGCTCTTTTGAAGACGTGAACCTCAAAAAAGGGCTGTCCAGGCCTGGCACCTTGCCCGCAAAGGCAAAACAACGCGGTGGCCGAGCGTCATGACAGCTCTGCAGATTCGCGAAAAGCGGGGTTTTTGCCGGAAGAACAGGCAAGCGCGCCAACTTCACTCGATCTGTGTGGGCGGCTCTCTGTGGGCGATTTTGGGTGTCGATGCATGCGCATTGACGCTGTTGCGGGGCCCGATCAGGAGACGTCCTTATAATCGGGGGGAGATTGTATCGAAGAAATGCGGGCAGTTGCTCGTGTTTAATGACTTTTATTAGGCATCCGGTCAGATGCTCAACATCGCTTGCACCCGTGCACGGGGCTGCGACGCTATGACGCGGGCGCTGGCGGGCAGTGGCTGGTGCAACCAGTTGAGGCGGATTTCTTCGATTTCCACCCAACCGTCGCCCATCGGCTGCAGGCTGCACTGCTTGAATGCCTGGCAATGGCCATTGCGGTCGAGCAGGGCGAAGCTGCGGTGCAGCGGACGTGGGGCGAACAACGAGATCAGATAACGCATGATTGAGTACCTTGTGGGGGACTGATTGCAAGGTTGCCAATGCGCCGTGACGTGAACGTGTATGCCGGGTGAATAATCTGTGACAGGAACCGCTTTCCCACGGGTTTGTCAGACATTTCAGTATTCGCTGCCGGGCGCTGGTTACCCGCACTGGCCCACCGCTATACTGCCGGCCTGTTTGTGCCTGATTCTGGAGAGAAGAGCATGTTGCAACGCCTGTTGTTCGGTTTGATCACTGTGGCCGGTTTGACCCTGGCCGGCTGCGCCCACAGCCCGCAACAACTGAGCCCGGAGCCAAAGCTGACCACTCAGCTGCCAGCGGTCGGCCGTGGCCAGCCAGTCGTCGTGCGTGTGGTTGACGGTCGTCCGTCGCCAACGTTGGGCACCCGTGGCGGCCTGTACCCGGAAACCAGCGCTATCACCGTGCAGCGCGAGCAGATCCTGCCGAAGTTGCAGGCTCAGGCTGAAGCCGCCGTGCGTTTGCTCGGCTTCACCCCGACCAACAACGCGCCAAATGCTCCGCAGTTGACCGTGACCCTGGCCGAGCTGAAATACCAGTCGCCGAAAGAAGGCATGTACGTGACCGAAGCGACCATTGGCGCAACCTTCCGCTCTGATGTGCAGAACGCCAACCGCCGTTATAGCGGCCGTTACGGCGCTTCGCTGGACCAGCGTTTCGGCATGGCGCCGAACCAGGAAACCAATACCAAACTGGTCAGCGATGTATTGAGCGATGCGCTGACGCGTCTGTTCAAGGATCCGACGGTGGGTCAGGTTCTGGCTGAGTAAGTTTTCGGCGGATGTGAAAAAGCCCGGGATCAGTGATGAGCCCGGGCTTTTTTGTGGGACTTGAAATCGTACCCCCTCACCCCAGCCCTCTCCCCCAGGGGGGAGAGGGGGAAAGGGAGCCGATCTGTGTTGTGCCTGGGATCTGCATTCATCTCGGAGTTTCAGGTCGATTTGCGTTGTTCTTGAGATCTACATTCACCTCGGACTTTCAGGTCGATGTACCTCGACAAAACAACTCGGTCGGTTCCCTCTCCCTCGGGGAGAGGGCTAGGGTGAGGGTGCTTTTGCTTTTTCAGGCCGCCTGGGAATAAAAGTCGAGGACGCTGAC
This sequence comes from Pseudomonas sp. H1_D05, assembly GCF_054682705.1. Lineage (NCBI taxonomy): Bacteria > Pseudomonadati > Pseudomonadota > Gammaproteobacteria > Pseudomonadales > Pseudomonadaceae > Pseudomonas > Pseudomonas sp. H1_D05. The sequence goes on along the minus strand of NZ_CP162825.1, from coordinate 763,215 downwards.
ACCCGTCAGCAAATCAGTCTCGGGCAAATCCGCATGCTGATGCCCGCCCAGCGCGCAATACACCAGCCAATGGCGATCCTGAACATTGAAGGCAAGGCTGCCGACGAGACTTTGCTGTTCGTCGTAAGGGGTGATGAGGTACAGACGATCCTGATTTTCAGCGTGAAGCATGTCGCGTTCCATGTGCGTTTCGAGGCGCGCATCTTGGTGTATCCACATGACGAAGCCGTGACACAGGGCAGCCATCGGTCGATTGTCAGGTTATTTGTCGCAAAGGCTGGGGTTGAACGGGCAGGTTTGGTTAGAATCCGCGCCGCAGTCGTCGATCTGGCGTCTGCCACACCGGTTCAGATAGAGGTCTGTGATGTCGCTGCACTTGATGACGCTGTTTACCGCCCATCCCGCCAAGTTGATCAACTTGCTGGCGTTGTTGTTGGCGTTTCCGGGGAGTTGGCTGCTGCACGCCACTCGTCGCCGTGAACAACGTGCGATGGCCAGCATTGCCGCTCAGCGCCAGGCGCAACCGAATGCCGAACCAATCCTTGATTGGGCGACTTTGCGCATGAACCGGTTTTTCTATCGTTTTGGTTTTGCTTGCCTCGGGCTGGCCCTGATCGTCTCCTGGATCAGCACGCGCTTCTGAAAGCTTCAGGCATAAAAAACGGCGCCCGAAGGCGCCGTTTTTGCGTCAGCTGGAAACCGCTTACAGCGGCAACCCAGCCTTGACCCGGTACTGATTGCGCACTGGCGTCGCATATTGCAGCACCAGATATGGACGATGCTCTTCCGGGCAGGCATCCAGCCGGCTCTGCCATTCTTCCTGCGCCTTGGCCAGCTCATCCGCCGGGAACACCTCGGCAGCCTTCGGCACATTCAACTGCGGATCGGCATCGGCCCACTGCGCGTACGCCAGGTAATGCACCGGGAACAACCGGTAACCGCCGAGAATTTGCTTGTCCATCTCGACCGCCAATTGCTTGGTGTCTTCGAACAGCTCGGTAATCGGCGCGGCAAAGTTCACGTGCACCCGGCCCTTGTAGCCGGTGATGCCCTTGGCAATGCTCACATCATCCTCACCCGGCGCTTTCGCGTAAGTGCCGGTGGTGGCGCGGATGTACAGCTCGCGAGCCTTGGCCTGGTCGCACGGGTCATATTCGTAGCTGATCGACACCGGGGTAACGTTCAGCGAGCGGATGACTTCGCCGAACGGCTCGTCCTTGCGGCTCATGTGGAACATCTTGAGGATCGCCGACTCGGTGCGGTCGTCGCCGTCCTTCGCCCGGCCTTCAGCCTGAGCGATCCAGATCGACGCGCAATCGTTGCGGATCGAGTGGTTGATGTACGCTGATAACAGTTGATAAGCGGCCATTTTCTCGCGACGGCCGGTGATCGAACGATGAACGATGAAACTCTTGTTCAGGCGCATCAGGTCGCTGACAAACGGCTTCTGCAGCAGGTTGTCGCCAATCGCAATGCGCGGCGTCGGCAGGCCGGCGTGGTACACGGCATAGTTGACGAAGGCCGGGTCCATCACGATGTCGCGGTGGTTGGCGATGAACAGATAAGCGCTGCCGGACTTGAATTGCTCGACACCGGTGTAGGTCACGCCATCGGTGGCGCGCTCGATGGTGTGGTCGACGTAGGACTCGACCTTGTCCTGCAACGTCGCCACCGACGTCACGTCGGCGAACTCACGACGCAGCCGATGGGCTATAAGTGGTTTGAGCATCCAGCCGAAGGCACCGGCAAAACGCGGGAAGCGGAAGTGGGTGAGGATATCTAGAAACGCCTTGTCGCCGAGCAGTCTTGCCAGTACCACAGGTACTTCGCTGTCGTCGTAAGGTCGGATGGCATCGAATTCGCCCATCATGCTCTCTTGTTGGAAACGGCTAGGGTAAGTAAAGGTTTTGATCGAAAACCCGCGGGGCACGGTCTGAAAAAGTAGCCAGACAAAAATAGCCCTGCAAATAGACCGGCGATTATACGCACAAGTCACTTGGGAGACCGCGATGCTGGAAACCGCTGAATACGAATGTCCTTATTGTGGGGAAACGGTCGAGACGACAGTGGACTTGTCCGGCGGCGATCAGACCTATATCGAGGACTGTCAGGTGTGTTGTCGGCCCATCACGTTCGTATTGCAGGTTCATGGAGAGGAATGGCATCTGGAAGTCTTCAGCGAAAACGAGTGAGGCGCGCCCATGCAGCGAATCTACGAGCCGGAAAACCTGATGGAAGGCGAAATGCTCAAGGGCATGCTCGCCAGCGAAGGCATCGAGGCGCATCTGATCGGCCGCGATTTGCTCGGTGGTACGGGCGAATTGCCGATTTTCGGTTTACTGGGACTGTCCGTCGATAACGACCAGGCCGAATACGCCCGTGAGCTGATCACCGCGTACAATGCCGCGCTGCCGCTGCCCGGCGATGAACCGGAGAGCTTCCCCGGGACGCTGGTCTGTTAGGCTGGCCTTCGTTTTACTTCAGAGTCGTGTTGCCCCATGTGTGGACGTTATGCCCTGTTTCGCTGGAACCGCGATTTCGCGGCCCTGCCTGGTTTTCCCGCCGATCAGCAGGCGCAGTGGAACATTTCCCCCAATGATTCGGTGTTGATGCTGCGTGCCGCTGAAGATGGCCAGCGCAGCCTGGCCCGCGCCCGTTGGGGATTAACGCCGCCGTGGCTGACCGATCTGTCGAAAACACCGGCACATGCCCGGGCGGAAACCGTGGCCGAGCAGCCGATGTTCCGCGAAGCCTTGCGTCTGCGCCGCTGCCTGCTGCCGGCCAACGGTTTTTACGAATGGCGCGGGACGCAGCGCAAGCGGCCGTTCTGGCTGACGCCGGGGGAGGGTTCTTCGCTGTTTTTCGCGGCGATCTGGGAGGCGTATCCGGTGCAGGAACAGGTGTGGTTGAGTACGGCGGTGATTACTCAGCCGGCGTCGAGTCAGCGCCGGCCGTTGATTCTCGATGAGGCGGGGCAGGCGGCGTGGCTCGATCCCGAGACGCCGTTGCATGTGTTGCAGGGGTTGCTGGCCAGTGAACCGGCGGCGTTACGCGAGCGGGTGCTGGCGAATCTGATTAATGATCCGAAGCTCAATGGACCGGAGTGTTTGACTCCGGGTTAGAGCATTTAGATCAAAAGCCCCTCACCCTAGCCCTCTCCCGGAGGGAGAGGGGACTGACCGCGGGATATTGACGAAACACACCGACTTGAAAGCTTTTCACCGAATCCATAATCGCCACGATTTTTCAGGTCGATGTATGACGGGAGACAACTCGGTCGGCCCCCTCTCCCTCCGGGAGAGGGCTGGGGTGAGGGTGTCTTAACCTCAGACCTTGAACTGATTGATCAACCGCCGCTGCTGCTCTGCCAGCTTGGTCAAATCGGCACTCGCCGAACTCGACTCATCCGCGCCCCCCGCCACTTCGTTGGCCACTTGCCCGATGTTGATCACATTGCGGTTGATGTCATCGGCCACCGCACTCTGCTCTTCCGCCGCACTGGCAATCTGCGTGTTCATGTCGTTGATCACCGAAACCGCCTGGGTGATCGTTTCCAGCGCTTCAGCCGCTTTCGCCGCATGCTGCACGCTTTCGTCAGTGCGGTTCTGACTGTCCTCCATGACCCGCACCACATCGCGGGTGCCTTGTTGCAGTTGCTGGATCATGGTCTGGATTTCTTCAGTGGCTTTCTGGGTTTTCTGCGCCAGATTGCGCACCTCGTCGGCGACCACGGCAAACCCACGCCCCTGTTCACCGGCACGCGCCGCCTCGATCGCCGCGTTCAGGGCCAGCAGGTTGGTCTGCTCGGCGATGCCGCGAATGGCGGTGAGAATGGCGTTGATGTTCTCGCTGTCCTTGGCCAGGGTCTGTACCACATCTACTGCCTTGCCGATTTCCAGCGCCAGCACGCCAATCGAATTGGACGTATCGCGGACAATCTGCATGCCCTGGCTGGCGGCCTGGTCGGCATGACTGGCCGCTTGTGCAGCCTGCGTCGCGTTACGCGCGACGTCCTGCGCGGTGGCGGTCATTTCCTGCACCGCCGTGGCGACCTGATCGATCTCGGCCATTTGTTTTTGAATGCCGATGTTGGTGCGAATGGCAATGTCGGCGGTGTGTTCCGAGGAATCGCTGACGCTCTGCACCGACGTCACCACCTGCGTGATCATCGCCTGCAGCTTGGCCAAAAAGGTATTGAAGCCCTTGGCGATCGAGCCCAGTTCATCACTGCGATCGCTGCTCAAACGTCGGGTCAGATCACCTTCACCTTGAGCGATGTCATTGAGCATGGCGACCATTTGCTTCAGCGGTCGGGCGATGCCGTGGCCGACCAGCCAGATCACCAGCAGACCGAGGCCGGCGATCAGCAGACCGACCATGGCCATGCCGAAGGTGTCGGATTTGCGCTGAGCATCCAGATCGGCCTGTAGCTTTTGCAGATCAGCCATCACCGCGTTGAGTGGCAATTGCAGCATCAGTGTCCAGCGTGCGTCGGTCTGGCCGATGCCGAATGGCAGGTACAGTTCGATGCGACCCTTGTCCTTGTTGACCGAGTAAGTCACTTCGCCGCGTTTGAGATTGGCCATGTTGGCGGTCTGCTCAGCGTCGAGGATGTCGCTGACTTTTTCGCCGAATTTGCTCGGGTCTTTGGTGTAGGCGACGATCCGGCCGTTGCCGCCGATCAGGGCCATTTGCCCGGCGCCGCTGTAGAGCTTCTGGTTGGCGCCGAGGAGCATTTCCTGAATGAAGTTCACCGACAGGTCGGCGCCGACAATGCCCTGGAAGGCGCCGTTAAGCATGATCGGTTCGATAAAGGAGGCGAGCATGACGATCTTGTCGCCGACCTTGTACGGCGCCGGATCGATCACGCAGGATTTTTTGCTTTCTTTCGAGCACAGGTAGTACTCGCTGGCACGCACGCCGGTAGACAGGACTTTCTGGTCGTCGACATCGACCAGTTTGTCCAGGCCAAGGGTGCCGTCATCGTTGCGGAACCACCACGGCAGGAAGCGCCCGTTGGCGGCATCGATCCCGACCACGCTGGTGCCGATATAGGCCGCGTCGTTGTGATCGAGGGCGTTTTTCTCCCAGCCGATGTAGGTGCCGAGAATTTTCGGGTTCTTTTCGACGTTCTCTTTGATCAGGCTGATCAGTTGCTCGCGACTGACAGTGAGGCGCGGCTGACCATCTGCGCCCGGCGTACCGAGCAGGGCGTTGACCCGCACCAGGCCACCGGCAATCAGCAGCGGCGCTTCGAGTTCGCGCTGGATCTGGCTGACCTGGGTTTGCGCCAGCGAGGTCAGGCGCTGTTCGATGACTTGCTCGAACTGCGCCTGGGTGCGCTGTTGCACCATCTCTTGCGTGCGCGCGCCGGAAAACAGCGCATACAGCACCAGCGCGGCGACCACGCTGAGGACGATGGCGCCGGCCAGGGCGGCGACGGAAAACTGGATCGACTTGAACTTCATGGGAGCTCCGCACGCAAGAGGACGTCTGCGCTGATGTATCGGCAGCGGGCATTGGGCCATGAGTGCGAGCCGGAGCAATTGAAAGCCAATGTCGCAAATGGATCAGTGCGCGACGCAGCTGCACGGGACTTGGCGGTCGCTGTGAATTTTTTGCGACAGCTCTGGTGGGAAACGTCTGAAAGTCGCTGCAACACGTCCGTTGTATCTGGCGTCGATACAATTACCCGCCTAGGATACGCGCAGGTTTTCAGGGAGCTTTTGAATGAACAAGACATTGGTTGTAAGTGCACTGAGCGCAGCGCTGTTGCTGGCCGGTTGTCAGTCGGTCAACACCACCAGCGGCGGTGCCGTGGGTGTGGAGCGCAAGCAGTACATGTTCAGCATGCTGTCCTCGCAAGAGGTCGACCAGATGTATGCGCAGTCGTATCAGAAGACCGTCGGCGAGGCGTCCAGCAAAGGTGTGCTGGACAAGACCAGTCCCGAGGCCAAGCGGGTTCAGGCGATTGCCAACCGTCTGATCGCCCAGGCGCCGAACTTCCGTCCGGATGCTGCGCAATGGCAGTGGGAAGTCAATCTGATCAAGAGCGATGAGCTCAACGCCAACTGCGGGCCTGGCGGCAAGATCATTTTCTACACCGGGCTGATCGACAGTCTGAAACTCACCGACGATGAAATCGCCGCGGTCATGGGCCATGAAATTGCCCACGCCTTGCGCGAGCACGGTCGTGAAGCGATGTCCAAGGCGTACGGGATTGAAATGGCCAAACAGGGCGCGGGTGCGTTGCTGGGTCTGGGGCAGGACAGTCTGGCGCTGGCTGATACCGTGGCCAACTACGGGATGACCCTGCCGAACAGTCGCGCCAACGAAAACGAAGCCGACCTGATTGGTCTGGAACTGGCCGCACGCGCCGGGTACAACCCGAACGCCGCGATCACTTTGTGGAACAAGATGAGCAAGGCATCGGAAGGTTCGCCGCCGGAGTTCATGAGCACTCACCCGGCTTCGACCAGCCGGATTGCCTCGTTGCAGGCGGCAATTCCGAAGGTCATGCCGTTGTACGAAAAAGCTCCTAAATCCTGAGTCAGTGATCGTTCCCACGCTCTGCGTGGGAATGCCTCAAGGGACGCTCCGCGTTCCAAGCGGGACGCAGAGCGTCCCCGGCTGCATTCCCACGCAGAGCGTGGGAGCGATCCTTCACTGAGGATTAAACCCAGCCGCTGCTCTGCATCGCCTTGTACACCGCAACGATCGCCAGAATCATGAATGCCGAAGCCGCGAGGCGACGGATCAAGGTCAATGGCAGTTTGTCTGCGGCGAAATTACCTGCCAGCACCACCGGCACGTTGGCAATCAACATGCCCGCCGTCGTACCGATAATCACCAGCCACAGTTCCGGATATTGCGCGGCGAGCATCACCGTCGCGACCTGAGTCTTGTCACCCATTTCTGCGAGGAAAAACGCAATCAGCGTGGTCAAGAACGGCCCGAACTTGCGTGCGGTGCTGGTTTCATCGTCATCCATTTTGTCCGGAACCAGTGTCCACAGCGCCGTGGCCGTAAAGCTTGCGGCGAGAATCCAGTGCAGCGTGGCATTCGAGAAGAAGCTGCCAAACCAGGCGCCGACCGCACCGGCTGCTGCGTGGTTGGCCAGGGTCGCGGCGACAATACCGGCAATGATCGGCCAGGGTTTGCGGAAGCGAGCGGCGAGAATCAGCGCGAGCAGTTGCGTCTTGTCGCCGATTTCGGCCAATGCAACGATTGCGGTGGGAACGAGTAACGAGTCCAGCATCAGGATTTCCTAAGGGGCGGGTCGACACGGCTATGACACGTACAGCCTTCCCGCCCCGGGTAAGGTGTGCGTGTCATAGGTCTTGTCAAACCCTGCGATCCGTCTGCTGCGGGCGCTTGGGTCGCATACGCCATGATCTGAGGATCAAGTATGTTGACGTATGCCGGACGAGCTTGGCGCTCGTGGGAGACTACTCCCCTAGGACGGAGCGGATTCTGCCTTCGCAAATCCGATTGAGCAAGAACAAATTTTCAGCCGCGCTTGGCCCGGTAGATGCGGAAACCATTGCCTTCGGCCTTGATTGCACAGACGCCCAGATGCTCTTCGATCAGCGGTTGATACTTGAGGAAGCTGTTCGCCACCAAGCGCAGCTCGCCGCCATTTTTCAGATGTTTGGCCGCTTTTCGCAGCAAGTTCTCGGTTGCGAAATAATCGGTGTGCACGCCGACATGGAAAGGTGGATTGCTCAGAATCGCACTCAAACCCATCGGCGCGGCATCGATACCGTCGCTAGTCAGCACTTCAGCTTCCAGACCGTTGGCCGCCAATGTCAGGCGGCTGCTGGCGGCGGCGAAGGCATCGACATCGAGCAGGGTCACCTGATTGTGCGGGTAGCGACGCTTGACCGCAGCGCCCAGAACCCCGGCACCGCAGCCGAAGTCGAGCAGATGGCCGCTCGGCAGTTTGTCCAGATGCTCCAGCAGCAGGGCACTGCCGCGATCCAGGCGACCGTGGCTGAACACGCCCGGCAGGCTGATAACTTTCAGCGGACCCTCGGCCAAAGGCAATTCATAGGTCTGCGCCAGGCTTTCCAGAGACTTGGCTTCAGGCGCGTTGGCCACGGTGACTTGCCAGAGCTGGCAGTGCCGCGCGCTGTCGAGTTTGCGCGGCTTGCCGAACGGGTTGAGCTGCTTGGATGCGCCTTCGATGCCGCTGCGCTTTTCCCCGACCAGAAATACTTCACGCCCGGCCAGACGCGAGGCCACGGCATTGAGGATGTAATCGGTCAGGTCTTTGGACTTGGGCAGGAACACCACGGCGCTGTCGAACTCGAGCTCTGGAATGTTCACGCCGAAATGGCTGCGCCCTTCGAAACGGGCATCCAGTGCGGCCTGGTCGCCGGCATGCCAGCACCAGCCGAATGCGTTGGGCAGGCGTCCGAGCAAATCATCGGCGGGCAAACCGGCCAACAACAACGAACCTTGAAACAACTCGGGCTGACGAAGCAGTACTTCACTGCGCGGATCCATAACTGCTCCTCAAAAAAAGTGCCGCAGTTTATCAACTGACGACCCGCAGCGCCTTACCGCTGAAGAACGCCTGAGCGTTTTCGGTCAATTGGCCGACGATGCGCTGCCGAGCCTCGCGGCTGCCCCAGGCGTTGTGTGGCGTAACGATCAGGCGTGGGATGTCCGCCGCGAGCAACGGATTGCCTTGGGTCGGCGGCTCGACGCTCAACACATCGGTAGCCGCGCCGCCGAGGTGGCCGTTGCGCAAGGCATCGGCCAGCGCCTGTTCATCGATCAGACCTCCACGCGCGGTGTTGACCACGAACGCACCGGGCTTCATCGACGCCAACTCGCGAGCACCGATGAAGTGGCGGGTGTGTTCGTTCAGCGGGCAGTGCAGGGTGAGGGCGTCGATTTGTGGCAGCAGTTCATCCAGCGGCAAACGATCCGGGCGAGCTGGGCGCCCGGGAATCTGCCCGAGCAACACGCGCATGCCGAACGCTTCGGCCAATCGCGCCACGGCGCCGCCAAGTTCGCCATGACCGAGCAGGCCGAGGGTTTTGCCTTGCAGTTCTACGATCGGGTAGTCGAGCAGACAGAACTGTTTGGCCTGCTGCCAGCGGCCTTCGCCAACGGCTTTTTGATAATCGGCCAGACGCGTGGCGAGGTTGAGCAGCAGCATGATCGTGTGCTGCGCCACCGACGGCGTGCCGTAACCCTGACAGTTGCACACGGTGATGCCGTGAGCGCGGGCGGCCGCAAGGTCGACGTTGTTGGTGCCGGTGGCGGTGATCAGGATCAGCCTCAGGTCGGGGTTGGCGGCCATGGCGGCGGCGTCGATCAGGATCTTGTTGGTGATCGCTACGGTGGCGCCTTGCAGGCGTTCGGCGACTTGCCCGGGCAACGTTTGGGCGAACAGCTGCAGATCGCTGAAACACTCGCGCAACGGACTAAGGTCGAGGTCGCCGAGATCCAGCGAAGGGTGATCAAGGAATACCGCGCGGTGCGTGTTCGTCATCAACTGTACCTTTCGTGCTGTGAGCGTAGGGCGTAATCTGCCGAGCCTACCAGATGAAACAAATTGATACGCTTGGCCGAAAGGAGCCCCCATGTACTGGACCGAGTTCTTGACCGTTGCACTGATCCATTTGCTGGCTGTCGCCAGCCCCGGCCCGGACTTTGCGGTGGTGGTGCGCGAGAGCGTGACCCACGGTCGTCGCGCCGGTACCTGGACCGCATTGGGCGTGGGCACGGCGATTTTCCTGCACGTTGGTTATTCGCTGCTCGGTATCGGCCTGATCGTGTCGCAATCGATCGTGTTGTTCAACGCGTTGAAATGGGCGGCGGCGGCTTACTTGCTGTACATCGGCTTCAAGGCATTGCGCGCGCAACCCGCGAAAGTCGTGGCCGATGACCTGCACAAAGAGGCCGGCGTACGCACGGCTCGCGGCGCGTTCACGTCGGGCTTCGTCACCAATGGTCTTAATCCGAAAGCCACGCTGTTCTTCCTGTCGCTGTTCACTGTGGTGATCAACCCGCACACGCCACTGGCGGTGCAGGCCGGTTACGGGATTTACCTGGCGGTCGCGACTGCGTTTTGGTTCTGTCTGGTGGCGATGTTGTTCAGTCAGCAGCGGGTGCGTGCCGGTTTCGCCCGCATGGGCCACTGGTTCGACCGCACCATGGGCGCGGTGCTGATCGCTCTCGGCGTGAAAATCGCGTTCACCGAGATGCACTGATCTCAGAACCGCGACTTGAACCTGTGGGAGCGAGCCTGCTCGCGAAGGCGTTGGATCAGTCGACATTATTGGTGGCTGAAAGAGCGCTTTCGCGAGCAGGCTCGCTCCCACAGGGCCTTACACCAGTTCGCTGAGTTTGCTCAGGGTGTTCAGGTAGTCGCGGGGATTCTCTCCCAGCAAACGGCGAAACATCGCGCTGAACGCCCGCGCGCTGCCGTAACCCAAGTCCTGCGCCACACGCTGCACGCTGTCCCCGGCGAGCAGGCGCGGCAGGGCTTCCATCAGGCGCAGTTGCTGGCGCCAGGCGTTGAAACTCATCTGCACTTGTTGCTGAAACAGCCGCGCCAGCGTGCGTGAGCTGGCGCCGACCTGCTGCGCCCAGTCCTCCAGCGTATTGGTGTGATCGGGGGTGTGCAGCAGTGCCAGACAGATATTTTGCAGACGCCGGTCGGTTGGCATCGGAATGTGCAGCGGCAGGTTTTCCAGACCGGCGAGTTCTTCCAGCATCAACTGCTGAATCAGCGGATTGTCGGCATGTGGCGGCCCTTGCACGGCACGCAGGATCAGCTCGCGCAGCAGCGGCGTCACCGCCAATACGCAGCACTGTTGCAGGCCGGCGGGTGACAGTTCTGGTGCGATGAACAGCGAGCGCATCTGCACGTCGCCGCTCATGAAAATCTCGTGCGCCACTTCTGGCGGAATCCACACCGCGCGACTAGGCGGAATCACCCATGCACCCGAGTCCGTGACCACGCGCATGATCCCGCTGACCGCATACAACAACTGCGCCTCGCGATGCAGGTGCAGCGGCTGGTGCGCGCCATCCAGATAATCCCGGGGGTAGGCGCTCACCGGGCCGTGTTCGAAATGGCTGATCAACATGTCTGATTCGATGACTTGTCTGGCAGGAATGCGCTTTGTGGCCAACTTAGCATAGCGCCACACAACAACGTAAAGCGTGCCGCCATGAATCAATCCAGAAACGTCATTCGCTATATCAACGCCGCCCATGTGATCGATCACATGTTCATGCTGATATTTCCCGCCGCCGTGCTCGGTATGACGCAGGCCTTCGGTCTCGACTACGCCACGCTGATCGGCCTGTCACTGGGCGGCTTCATTGCCTTCGGCGCGTGTTCGCTACCCGCTGGTTGGCTCGGCGATCACTGGAGTCGGCGGCAGATGATGCTGGTGTTTTTCTTCGGCATCGGCGCTTCAGCGATTTTCACTGGCCTGAGCAGCAGCCCGGCCATGCTGGTGATCGGTCTGACCCTGATCGGTATTTTTGCGGCGATTTATCACCCGGTCGGCACGGCGATGTTGGTCGCTTATGCACAAAATCGCGGCCGGGAAATCGGCATCAACGGTATGTGGGGCAATCTGGGTGTGGCGTTTTCGGCGCTGATCACCGGTTTGCTGGTGGCGCAATTCGGTTGGCGCTCGGCGTTTCTGATACCGGGCGCAGTGGCGATTGTGCTGGGGGTTGGCTTCGCCTTGCACGTGCGTGAAGAGCCGATTCCGAAGCGTGCGCACACGCCACTCAAGGGGGCCGCTGGCCAGCGTATTTCCATGCTCATGGTGTTCGGCGTGCTGGCGCTGGCGACGGCCACTGGCGGCGTGGTGTTCAACGCCACCACCATGACCTATCCGAAGCTGTTTCAGGAGCGTTTGCATGAGCTGTTTGCCTCGCCGCAAACCCTTGGTGTGGTGGTCAGTCTGGCCTATGCCTTTGGTGCGGTTGCACAGTTGAGCATTGGTCGGGTGTTGCATCGGCTCAGCCTGAAATGGCCATTCATTGTCCTGACGCTGTGCCAGGCACCGCTGCTGTTTGCGCTGGCCTATGCCGACGGCTGGGCGGTGATCGCCCTCGGCGCAGCGTTCATGTTCGTGGTCTTCGGTCAGGTCACCGTCAACGATGCGATGGTCGCCAACTTCGTCGCCCCGCAATGGCAATCACGGGTGTTCGCCCTGCGTTACTGTTTATCGTTCGGTGCCAGTGCGACCGCGATTCCGCTGATTTCCTATGTCGAACCGCGCCATGGTTTTGTAGGCCTGTACTTGATTCTTGCGGGTTTCGGCGCTTTGACCTTCCTTGCAGCAGTCGTATTCCCACGGACGCCTTCCGAGGAGGCTGTAGGGCAAACAGCCTGATCAATAGCGAAAACCGGCAAATGCTGGCGCAAGGCTAGCATTTGTACGGCTTTGCAAATCATTCCTTTGGCTGATTTGGCTGGCGTATAAGGGTTCTAGAGTACCGATCTCTACGCCAACACCGTGCAGTCAGAAAAGGGATTCTTATGTTGCAGACTCGCGTCATTCCCCCGGCCGATGGGGCCTACCAGTATCCATTGCTGATCAAACGGCTGCTGATGTCCGGCGCCCGTTACGAGAAAACCCGCGAGATCATCTACCGTGACCAGTTGCGCTATAGCTACCCGACCTTGATCGAGCGCGTGGCGCGGTTGGCCAATGTGCTGACGGCCGCCGGTGTGAAAGCCGGTGACACCGTGGCGGTGATGGACTGGGACAGTCATCGTTACCTGGAATGCATGTTTGCGATTCCGATGATTGGCGCGGTGATTCATACCATCAACGTGCGCCTGTCGCCGGAACAGATCCTCTACACCATGAACCACGCCGAGGACCGCTTTGTGCTGGTCAACAGCGAGTTCGTCGGTCTTTACCAGGCAATCGCACCACACCTGAGCACGGTCGAGAAAACCCTGGTGCTGACTGATTTGCCGGAAAAAACCGCCGACCTGCCGAATCTGGTCGGCGAGTACGAACAACTGCTGGCCGCCGCTAGCCCGCAGTACGACTTTCAGGACTTCGACGAAAACTCGGTCGCCACCACGTTCTACACCACCGGCACCACGGGCAATCCGAAAGGCGTGTATTTCACCCATCGGCAACTGGTCCTGCACACCATGGGGGTGTCGACGATCATGGGCGCGATCGACAGCGTGCGCCTGCTCGGCACCAACGACGTGTACATGCCGATCACACCGATGTTCCATGTACACGCCTGGGGCCTGCCGTACGTGGCGACCATGCTTGGCCTCAAACAGGTTTATCCGGGGCGCTACGATCCGGAGTTTCTGGTGGAGTTGTGGCGCAAGGAGAAGGTTACCTTCTCCCACTGCGTGCCGACCATTCTGCAGATGCTGCTCAACGCGAAAGGCGCGCAGGGCACCGATTTCGGCGGCTGGAAAATTGTCATCGGCGGCAGCGCGCTCAATCGCACCTTGTATGAAACCGCCAAGGCGCGGGGCATTCAGCTCACCGCTGCGTACGGCATGTCGGAAACCGGGCCGCTTGTATCCTGTGCGCACCTCAATGATGAGTTGATGGCCGGCACTGAAGACGAACGCACCACCTACCGGATCAAGGCCGGTGTGCCGGGGCCGCTGGTGGAAGCGGCGATTGTCGATGCCGAGGGTCACTTTCTCCCGGCCGACGGCGAGACCCAGTGGCGAACTGGTGCTGCGTGCGCCATGGCTCACCGAAGGCTATTTCAACGAACCGCAGAAGGGCGCCGAGCTCTGGGCTGGCGGCTGGTTGCATACCGGCGACGTTGCCACACTCGACAGCATGGGCGTGATCGACATCCGCGACCGCATCAAAGACGTGATCAAGACCGGCGGCGAGTGGATCTCTTCGCTGGATCTCGAAGACCTGATCAGCCGTCACGTCGCGGTACGCGAAGTAGCAGTGGTGGGCATCGCCGATCCGCAGTGGGGCGAGCGCCCGTTTGCCTTGCTGGTAATCCGCGAAGGGCATGTGATCGGGGCCCGCGAGCTCAAGGAACACCTCAAGCCGTTCGTGGAATTGGGACACCTGAGCAAGTGGGCGATTCCGAGTCAGATCGCCCTTGTTACTGAAATTCCCAAGACCAGTGTCGGCAAGCTCGACAAGAAGCGCATCCGTCTCGACATCACCGAATGGCAGGCCAACAACAGCACCTTCCTCTCGACACTTTGAGTGTCTGCTGGCGCGCCGAAACCGGCGCGCCAGACCCACCAAGCAAGCGCTTGGCTTGTGAAATCGAAAAAATCAGCCATCCTTGCCGTGCCGACATGCGTCGGACTGGCGAAAGGACTGTTCCAGAGTGGCCGGCAGCTGCAAATCACACTTTAGAGGGATCAAGCAGTACCACCTGCTGGCTATAGTCCGCTCAAGGATTTTTAAGAACGGGGCACACGCACAAAACGGGGCGATGCATCTTTGGAGTGATTTCGGGTTGTCTCTGGCACCCGGTCCTTCAGGCGTTTTTAAAAGTACTCACTGCCATAACAATAATGCACATGGAGTAGCGTCGATGACCTCAGTAAACCAGTTCTGGCGCCGGGCGAAACTGCCTCTGGCGGTCAGTCTTGCCTCTTCGCTCGCCGGGCCCGCATTCGGCGTCAGTTTCAACGTCGGTGAAATCGAGGGCCAGTTCGACTCTTCCCTGTCGATCGGTGCCAGTTGGTCTACCCAGAGCCCGAACAAGAACCTCATCGGCGTCAACAACGGCGGCCATGGTCTGTCGCAGACTTCTGACGATGGCCACGCCAACTTCAAGAGCGGCGAAACCTTTTCGAAGATCTTCAAGGGCATCCATGACCTTGAACTGAAATACGGCGACACCGGCGTGTTTGTCCGTGGCAAATACTGGTACGACTTCGAACTCAAGGACGAAAGCCGCGAGTTCAAGGACATCAGCGATTCGGGCCGTAAAGAGGGCGCCAAGTCGTCCGGCGGGCAGATCCTCGACGCCTTCGTCTACCACAACTACGCGATCGCCGATCAGCCAGGTTCCGTGCGTCTGGGCAAGCAGGTGGTGAGCTGGGGTGAAAGTACCTTCATCGGTGGCGGCATCAACTCGATCAACCCGATCGACGTTTCCGCGTTCCGTCGTCCGGGCGCCGAAATCAAGGAAGGCCTGATCCCGGTCAACATGTTCTACGTGTCCCAGAGCCTGACCGAAAACCTTTCGGCCGAAGCGTTCTATCAGCTGGAATGGGACCAGACCGTCGTCGATAACTGCGGCACGTTCTTCTCGCAGCCAGACATCGTTGCCGACGGTTGCAACGACAACCTGCGCGTGCTGAACAAGCGCTCGCAAATTCCGGCCATCGCCCTGGGGCCGTTGGCGGCCAACGGTGTCAACGTCAACGAAGAAGGCGTTCTGGTGCGCCGTGGTCCGGACCGCGATGCCCGTGACAGCGGCCAGTGGGGCGCGTCCTTCAAGTACATGTACGAACCGCTGGACACCGAGTTCGGCGCCTACTTCATGAACTACCACAGCCGTGCGCCGATCTTCAGCGCCACCGGTGCTCCGCAATCGGTCTACAACACCGCGCGCGCGCTGCCAGGGCCGTTTGCGGCACTTGCACCGTTGCTGGTCGCGGGTAACTCGAACTACTTCATTGAATACCCTGAAGACATTCGCCTCTACGGTCTGAGCTTCTCCACCACCCTGCCTACCGGTACGGCGTGGAGCGGTGAGATCAGCTACCGGCCGAACGCGCCGGTACAACTGAACTCCACCGACATTCTGTTCGCCGGTGTGCGTCCGATTGGCGGGGCACTGACCAACGCTTCGATACTGAACGGCGTGCCGGGACAGGATCTGCACGGTTACGAGCGCAAGGAAATCACCCAGATCCAGACCACGTTCACGCACTTCTTCGATCAGGTCATGGGCGCCAGCCGTCTGACCCTCGTCGGCGAAGTCGGCGCGACCTACGTCGGCGGGCTGGAAAGCCGTTCCGACAAGCGCTATGGCCGCGATCCGGTATACGGCCCGGGTGAGTTGCCAGCCACTGGCGGTGTGAATACCTGCGCCAATATTCTCAACGCCAGCACCATCAATGGTGCCGGGCCGGGTTCACCGCAGAACAACCGCAGCCGCAATTGCGACAACGACGGCTTCACCACCTCGATGTCGTGGGGCTACCGCGGTCGCGCCATCTGGGAATACAACGACGTCTTCGCCGGTGTGAACCTCAAGCCGAACGTGGCCTGGTCCCACGACGTCAGCGGTTACTCGCCAGGCCCTGGCGGCAACTTCGAGGAAGGTCGCAAAGCGGTCAGCCTGGGCGTCGATGCCGAATACCAGAACACCTACACCGCAAGCCTGGCGTACACCAACTTCTTCGACGGCAAGTACACCACTGTGGATGACCGCGACTTTGTTGCGCTCAGCTTCGGCGTGAACTTCTAAGCACTGCATTTCAGGACGAACGAATTTATGAAAATAACAAAGAGTCTGTTCCACGCCGGTGTTCTGGGCCTGTCGCTGCTGGCGACCGGCGTCATGGCCGCCGTGCCTGCTGCCGAAGCCGACAAACTGGGCAAGAGTCTGACGCCGATGGGCGCGGAAATGGCCGGTAACGCCGACGGTTCGATCCCGGCGTGGAAGCCGCTGCCGAAGAATGCCGGCAGCGTCGACGCGCGTGGCTTCCTGTCCAACCCTTACGCCAGTGAGCAACCGCTGTTTACCATCACCGCCAAGGATGTCGACAAGTACAAGGACAAGCTGGCGCCGGGCCAATACGCGATGTTCAAGCGTTATCCGGACACCTTCAAGATGCCGGTTTACCCGTCCCATCGCGGTGCGACCGTGCCAGATGACGTGTTTGCCGCGATCAAGAAAAACGCCACCACCACCAACCTGGTGTCCGGCGGCAACGGTCTGGAAAACTTCGAAACGGCCGTGCCGTTCCCGATTCCGAAGAGCGGTGTGGAAGTCATCTGGAACCACATCACCCGCTATCGCGGTGGCAGCGTGACTCGTCTGGTGACCCAGGCCACGCCGCAACCGAACGGCTCGTACAGCCTGGTGTACTTCCAGGATCAGTTCGTGTTCCGCGACAAGATGAAGGACTACGACCCGAAAAACCCGGGCAACATCCTGTTCTACTTCAAGCAGAAAGTGACCGCGCCGGCACGTCTGGCCGGTGGTGTGCTGCTGGTGCACGAAACTCTCGATCAGGTCAAAGAACCACGTTCGGCGTGGGTCTATAACGCCGGCCAGCGTCGTGTGCGTCGTGCGCCACAAGTGTCCTATGACGGTCCGGGTACTGCGGCGGATGGCCTGCGTACCTCCGACAACCTCGACATGTTCAACGGTGCTCCGGATCGCTACGACTGGAAGCTCGAAGGCAAGAAAGAGATGTACATCGCCTCCGACAGCTACAAGCTCGACGATCCGAAACTGAAGTACGCCGACATCATCAAGGCCGGTCACATCAACCAGGATCTGGCACGTTACGAGCTGCGCCGCGTCTGGCATGTGGTTGCCACCCTGAAAGAAGGTCAGCGTCACATCTACGCCAAACGTGACTTCTACATCGACGAAGACACCTGGCAAGCCGCCGTGATCGATCACTACGACGGTCGTGGCCAACTGTGGCGCGTCGCCGAAGCGCATGCCGAGAACTACTACGACAAGCAAGTGCCGTGGTATGCCCTGGAAACCCTCTACGACCTGCAGTCCGGCCGCTATCTTGCACTGGGCATGAAGAACGAAGAGAAGAGTGCGTATGACTTCGGTTTCACCGCCACCACCAGCGACTTCACCCCGGCTGCACTGCGTCAGGATGGTGTTCGCTAAACCGCTGTAAAACCGAGGCCGCATCCTCGTGAAAACGCCCCGTCTGGTTCGGGGCGTTTTTTTGCGTGTAGCCTTTTTGTAGCCATTTGTAGCAGCAACCTTCATAACCGGTTCGTTTAAGGCTAGTCTGCGGACATCTGCAACGCCGCCAACAGCAATTCGAACAAGAGCCGGCCATGACTGATCTGTCCCCACTTCCGGGTCCCGCAAGCGTTGCCATCGCGGCACTGGACGGGCGTTTTTTCCGCCCGCCGCTGCCCGACGGCTACGTCTTGCGACCACGCCTTTGCGAGCGCCTGCAGGCCGGGCTCGGTGGGCGTCTGTTGCTGGTCAGTGCTCCCGCCGGGTTTGGCAAGAGCTCGCTGGCGGTGGAGTTCTGTCAGAGTCTGCCGGCACACTGGCAAAGCCTTTGGCTGGGCCTGAGTCCTCGCGACAGCGACCCGGGGCGCTTTCTCGAACGTCTGCTCGAAGGCTTGCAGGACTACTTTCCGCAACTGGGCAGTCGCGCACTCGGCCTGCTGAAAATGCGCCAACGCCATCAGCCCTTTGCCTTCGAAGAATGGCTCGACGGCTTGCTCGATGAACTGACCCTGCACCTCGATCCCGGCGCGCCACTGCTGTTGGTGCTCGACGATTACCATCTTGCGCAAGGCCCGGTGCTCGATCGCTGCCTGCAGTTTTTCCTCAACCATTTGCCCGATGGCTTGCTGGTCATGGTCACCAGTCGCCAGCGCCCGGACTGGCATCTGGCGCGCCTGCGTCTGTCGCGGCAGTTGCTCGAATTGCACGAGCAGGATCTGCGCCTGACCCACGACGAAGCCCTGACCCTGCTTGATCGCCACAGCAGTTCGCTGCGCGGTGAAGCGCTGGAAAACCTGATCCAGCGCAGCGAAGGCTGGGTCGCCGGTTTGCGGTTCTGGCTGCTCGCGGTGTCTGAGGCCGGCAGCGATGCGGCGCTACCGCAAGCGTTGAACGGTGGGGAAGGGCTGATCCGCGACTATCTGCTGGAAGAGGTCATCGATTGCCTGCCGGCCGAGGTGCAAGCCTTTCTGTACGACACCGCCCCCCAGGAACGCTTTTGCAGCGAGTTGTGCGACGCCGTTCGCGAAGCCCACGACAGCGCCGAGATCCTGCGTTTCCTGTTGGCCCATCAGGTCTTTCTGGTGCCGCTGGACGAGCACGGTCACTGGTATCGTTATCACCATTTATTTTCGGATTTGTTGCGCAGTCGGCCGATTGCTCAGGCGATGGTGCCGACTGCAACGCTGCACCTGCGTGCCTGTCGCTGGTTCAACGCACAAGGGCTGCTGGATGAAGCCGTGGAGCAGGCGTTGCGTGCCGGTCACCTGGATGTCGCGGCAAATCTGGTACAGAACCTCTCGGAGGAGCAACTGCTGGCCGAGCAAAACGTCGGCATGTTGCTGCGCTGGAAAATGGACCTGCCAGACAGCCTGTTGATCAGCACGCCGCGCTTGATCGTGCTGTACAGCTGGGCGCTGGGGCTGGCCTGTCAGCTGGATGCCGCCGAGGAGTTGTCCAGTCACCTGAGCCGCTTCCTGCCGGCGCCTTCCGCTACTGCGCAAAAGTCGATGCTGGCGCAATGGCTGGCGTTGAGCGGGATCATCGCTCGAGGGCGTGGGCATCGTGAGCTGACGATCAGATATTGCACCGAGGCCCTGGAAAGCCTGCCGGCCAAACGTTATGGCCAACGGCTGATGTGTCTATCGACCTTGTCCAATCTGGCCATTGCCGATGGCGATCTGTGGCGCGCACGCGGTCTTAACCGCGAATCCCTGGAGCTGGCGCAGCGAGTCGGCAATCCGTTGTTCGAAGCTTTGGCCCATTACGACCGTGCACGGGTGTTGCAATCGCGTGGCGAAATCCTGCGCGCACTCGATGAAGTCCATCAGGGCCTGGGGCGACTGCGTGGTTTGTCGCCACAACGTCTGTACGCGGTGCGCGCTCGGCTGACGTTGTATGAGGGTTTTCTGTTGGCCATGCGCTTGCAGCCTCAGGCGGCACGCGTGCGGTTGTTGGCCGGGATCAGCGAGGCACGAGCCTGTCGCGATATCAGCGTATTGATCGGCCATTGTGTCATCGCTCGTCTGGACGGCAGCAGTGGCGAATTCGCCAAGGCTTTTGCCGAACTCGCCGAAGCCGAACGCCTGATGCACATCTGGGACGTGCCGCCGATCTATTATCTGGCGATGATCACTCTGGTCAAATGTGAACTGTGGCTGGCGCAGGGTCGCACCGATCTGGCCGAGGCATGGCTGGCGCGGTTGGGCCAGACCTACACCGGCGAACGCGCCGCTGCGCCGCCGGAGTTCCATCCACAACTGCCGCTGCATGTGGAACTGCAACAGGCTTTGCTCGACCTGAATCAGGGCCAACCGATGCTCGCCGAAGGGCGTTTGAACGTCTTGCATGAAAACGGCCAGCAAACCGGCCGGCAGTTGCTTAGTGTGATGGCGTTGACGCAGAAGGTGGCGCTGTTGCTGGCAGGCGGTCGAGAGACAGAAGCCCGCAAGGCATTGGGTCAGGCTCTGGAAGCGGCGGCGGGGGGGGTATTGCAACCGTTCGATAGCTTGGTGAACGGACACGCGGACTGGTTGCGTGGGCATTTGCAAGCCTCTGCGACATTGTCAGGGCAACAATTGCTGGCGCATTTTCCGCCTGTAGCGGCGCGTCCAGTCGTCGATCATGGGGGCACTGAGCAGCTCAGCAGCAGGGAGTTGTCGGTGTTACGCCTGATCGCTCAAGGCTGTTCGAATCAGCAAATCAGCGAACAATTGTTCATCTCGTTGCATACAGTGAAAACCCATGCCAGCCATATCAACAGCAAGCTGGGGGTGGAGCGGCGTACGCAGGCAGTGGCGCGGGCGAAGGAATTGGGGGTCTTGACCTAGTCCTCGGCAATATTGACACCAACAGAAACGCCCCGAATCCTCGGGGCGTTTCTGTTGGTTGTCCGACCTGCGGGCAGGTTGGAGCTGAGGTTACATCAGGCCACCAGATCGTTGGCGCTGAAGCTGTTCACACCCACCAGCTGGATTTCGAAGTCCGCACCGGCGTTGCCGCTGACATTCCCCGACAGTACATGGTCGATGAAGCGCAGTTGACCGGCACCGGTGAAGTCGGCCGCACCGATGAAAGAAAAGCCGTTGAAGCCGTCGCTTAACAGGTTGGCATCAAACTTCGTCAAATCAATCTTGTCACCTTGCGCACTGTTGAAGTCGGAGATGACGTCGCGCAGATTGCCAATTCCCGTTTCGCTCCAGGCATTGAATACAAACGTATCTGCACCTGAACCCCCAGTTAGCGTATCGGTGCCCTGACCGCCGATGAGAGTGTCAGCACCGGCTCCGCCGTTGAGCAAGTTGTTGCCGTCATTGCCAGACAACGTGTTGTTCAGGGCGTTGCCGATGCCATTCAGGTTGCTGCTGCCGGTCAGTACCAGATTTTCCAGGTTGTCTCCCAGCGTCCAGTTCACCGACGAACGTACGGTGTCGATTTCGCCAGCCAGAGTACTGGTTTCGATGATGGTGTCGCCGGCGTTGTCGACGATATAGGTATCGTTACCCAGACCGCCGAGCATGGTGTCAGCGCCAGCCTTACCATCAAGTGTGTTGTTGCCGTCATTGCCGGTCATGCGGTTGTTGAGTTCGTTGCCGGTGGCATTGAGGGCAGAGCCGATGAGCAAAACGTTCTCGACGTTGCTCCCCAGGGTGTAGTCGATGGAGGCAAAGACTCGATCGATTTCAGTCAGTGAGGTGCCGGTTTCGACGACGACATCGCCGAGGTTGTCGACGTAATAGGAGTCGTTACCTGCGCCGCCGATCATGGTGTCGGCGCCCAGGCCGCCATTGAGCGTGTTGACGCCGTCGGTACCGGTCAGCACGTTGTCCAGCGCATTACCGGTCAAGTCGAGAACGCCGCTGCCGACCAGAGTGCCGTCTTCGATGTTGGCCGACAGGGTATAGCTGATCGAGGATCTGACCAGATCATGACCTTCGCCCACAAGTTCGGTAACGGTGTCGCCGACGTTGTCGACGATGTAGGTGTCGTCGCCCAGACCGCCGAGCATGGTGTCAGCGCCGGCTCCGCCGTTGAGCAAATTGTTGCCGTCATTGCCAGACAACGTGTTGTTCAGGGCGTTGCCGATGCCATTCAGGTTGCTGCTGCCGGTCAGTACCAGATTTTCCAGGTTGTCTCCCAGCGTCCAGTTCACCGACGAACGTACGGTGTCGATTTCGCCAGCCAGAGTACTGGTTTCGATGATGGTGTCGCCGGCGTTGTCGACGATATAGGTATCGTTACCCAGACCGCCGAGCATGGTGTCAGCGCCAGCCTTACCATCAAGTGTGTTGTTGCCATCATTGCCGGTCATGCGGTTGTTGAGTTCGTTGCCGGTGGCATTGAGGGCAGAGCCGATGAGCAGAACGTTCTCGACGTTGCTCCCCAGGGTGTAGTCGATGGAGGCAAAGACTCGATCGATTTCAGTCAGTGAGGTGCCGGTTTCGACGACGACATCGCCGAGGTTGTCGACGTAATAGGAGTCGTTACCTGCGCCGCCGATCATGGTGTCGGCGCCCAGGCCGCCATTGAGCGTGTTGACGCCGTCGGTACCGGTCAGCACGTTGTCCAGCGCATTACCGGTCAAGTCGAGAACGCCGCTGCCGACCAGAGTGCCGTCTTCGATGTTGGCCGACAGGGTATAGCTGATCGAGGATCTGACCAGATCATGACCTTCGCCCACAAGTTCGGTAACGGTGTCGCCGACGTTGTCGACGATGTAGGTGTCGTCGCCCAGACCGCCGAGCATGGTGTCAGCGCCGGCTCCGCCGTTGAGCAAATTGTTGCCGTCATTGCCAGACAACGTGTTGTTCAGGGCGTTGCCGATGCCATTCAGGTTGCTGCTGCCGGTCAGTACCAGATTTTCCAGGTTGTCTCCCAGCGTCCAGTTCACCGACGAACGTACGGTGTCGATTTCGCCAGCCAGAGTACTGGTTTCGATGATGGTGTCGCCGGCGTTGTCGACGATATAGGTATCGTTACCCAGACCGCCGAGCATGGTGTCAGCGCCAGCCTTACCATCAAGTGTGTTGTTGCCATCATTGCCGGTCATGCGGTTGTTGAGTTCGTTGCCGGTGGCATTGAGGGCAGAGCCGATGAGCAGAACGTTCTCGACGTTGCTCCCCAGGGTGTAGTCGATGGAGGCAAAGACTCGATCGATTTCAGTCAGTGAGGTGCCGGTTTCGACGACGACATCGCCGAGGTTGTCGACGTAATAGGAGTCGTTACCTGCGCCGCCGATCATGGTGTCGGCGCCCAGGCCGCCATTGAGCGTGTTGACGCCGTCGGTACCGGTCAGCACGTTGTCCAGCGCATTACCGGTCAAGTCGAGAACGCCGCTGCCGACCAGAGTGCCGTCTTCGATGTTGGCCGACAGGGTATAGCTGATCGAGGATCTGACCAGATCATGACCTTCGCCCACAAGTTCGGTAACGGTGTCGCCGACGTTGTCGACGATGTAGGTGTCGTCGCCCAGACCGCCGAGCATGGTGTCAGCGCCGGCTCCGCCGTTGAGCAAATTGTTGCCGTCATTGCCAGACAACGTGTTGTTCAGGGCGTTGCCGATGCCATTCAGGTTGCTGCTGCCGGTCAGTACCAGATTTTCCAGGTTGTCTCCCAGCGTCCAGTTCACCGACGAACGTACGGTGTCGATTTCGCCAGCCAGAGTACTGGTTTCGATGATGGTGTCGCCGGCGTTGTCGACGATATAGGTATCGTTACCCAGACCGCCGAGCATGGTGTCAGCGCCAGCCTTACCATCAAGTGTGTTGTTGCCATCATTGCCGGTCATGCGGTTGTTGAGTTCGTTGCCGGTGGCATTGAGGGCAGAGCCGATGAGCAGAACGTTCTCGACGTTGCTCCCCAGGGTGTAGTCGATGGAGGCAAAGACTCGATCGATTTCAGTCAGTGAGGTGCCGGTTTCGACGACGACATCGCCGAGGTTGTCGACGTAATAGGAGTCGTTACCTGCGCCGCCGATCATGGTGTCGGCGCCCAGGCCGCCATTGAGCGTGTTGACGCCGTCGGTACCGGTCAGCACGTTGTCCAGCGCATTACCGGTCAAGTCGAGAACGCCGCTGCCGACCAGAGTGCCGTCTTCGATGTTGGCCGACAGGGTATAGCTGATCGAGGATCTGACCAGATCATGACCTTCGCCCACAAGTTCGGTAACGGTGTCGCCGGCGTTGTCGACGATGTAGGTGTCGTCGCCCAGACCGCCGAGCATGGTGTCAGCGCCAGCCTTACCATCAAGTGTGTTGTTGCCGTCATTGCCGGTCATGCGGTTGTTGAGTTCGTTGCCGGTGGCATTGAGGGCAGAGCCGATGAGCAGAACGTTCTCGACGTTGCTCCCCAGGGTGTAGTCGATGGAGGCAAAGACTCGATCGATTTCAGTCAGTGAGGTGCCGGTTTCGACGACGACATCACCGAGGTTGTCGACGTAATAGGAGTCGTTACCTGCGCCGCCGATCATGGTGTCGGCGCCCAGGCCGCCATTGAGCGTGTTGACGCCGTCGGTACCGGTCAGCACGTTGTCCAGCGCATTACCGGTCAAGTCGAGAACGCCGCTGCCGACCAGAGTGCCGTCTTCGATGTTGGCCGACAGGGTATAGCTGATCGAGGATCTGACCAGATCATGACCTTCGCCCACAAGTTCGGTAACGGTGTCGCCGACGTTGTCGACGATGTAGGTGTCGTCGCCCAGACCGCCGAGCATGGTGTCAGCGCCGGCTCCGCCGTTGAGCAAATTGTTGCCGTCATTGCCAGACAACGTGTTGTTCAGGGCGTTGCCGATGCCATTCAGGTTGCTGCTGCCGGTCAGTACCAGATTTTCCAGGTTGTCTCCCAGCGTCCAGTTCACCGACGAACGTACGGTGTCGATTTCGCCAGCCAGAGTACTGGTTTCGATGATGGTGTCGCCGGCGTTGTCGACGATATAGGTATCGTTACCCAGACCGCCGAGCATGGTGTCAGCGCCAGCCTTACCATCAAGTGTGTTGTTGCCGTCATTGCCGGTCATGCGGTTGTTGAGTTCGTTGCCGGTGGCATTGAGGGCAGAGCCGATGAGCAGAACGTTCTCGACGTTGCTCCCCAGGGTGTAGTCGATGGAGGCAAAGACTCGATCGATTTCAGTCAGTGAGGTGCCGGTTTCGACGACGACATCGCCGAGGTTGTCGACGTAATAGGAGTCGTTACCTGAGCCGCCGATCATGGTGTCGGCGCCCAGGCCGCC
Organism: Pseudomonas sp. H1_D05; assembly: GCF_054682705.1. NCBI lineage: Bacteria > Pseudomonadati > Pseudomonadota > Gammaproteobacteria > Pseudomonadales > Pseudomonadaceae > Pseudomonas > Pseudomonas sp. H1_D05. Next base: position 738,083 of record NZ_CP162825.1, on the reverse strand, counting down.
ATTGAGCGTGTTGACGCCGTCGGTACCGGTCAGCACGTTGTCCAGCGCATTACCGGTCAAGTCGAGAACGCCGCTGCCGACCAGAGTGCCGTCTTCGATGTTGGCCGACAGGGTATAGCTGATCGAGGATCTGACCAGATCATGACCTTCGCCCACAAGTTCGGTAACGGTGTCGCCGACGTTGTCGACGATGTAGGTGTCGTCGCCCAGACCGCCGAGCATGGTGTCAGCGCCGGCTCCGCCGTTGAGCAAGTTGTTGCCGTCATTGCCAGACAACGTGTTGTTCAGGGCGTTGCCGATGCCATTCAGGTTGCTGCTGCCGGTCAGTACCAGATTTTCCAGGTTGTCTCCCAGCGTCCAGTTCACCGACGAACGTACGGTGTCGATTTCGCCAGCCAGAGTACTGGTTTCGATGATGGTGTCGCCGGCGTTGTCGACGATATAGGTATCGTTACCCAGACCGCCGAGCATGGTGTCAGCGCCAGCCTTACCATCAAGTGTGTTGTTGCCGTCATTGCCGGTCATGCGGTTGTTGAGTTCGTTGCCGGTGGCATTGAGGGCAGAGCCGATGAGCAGAACGTTCTCGACGTTGCTCCCCAGGGTGTAGTCGATGGAGGCAAAGACTCGATCGATTTCAGTCAGTGAGGTGCCGGTTTCGACGACGACATCGCCGAGGTTGTCGACGTAATAGGAGTCGTTACCTGCGCCGCCGATCATGGTGTCGGCGCCCAGGCCGCCATTGAGCGTGTTATTCAGCGTGTTACCGGTCAATACGTCGTCGAAGGCAGAACCCGTGGCGTTTTCAATTTTTGCCCCATACGCGATCGCCAGGCCATCATTGATCGCCGTCATATTATTCAGGTCAACGAAAGCCTTGCCGATTTGGCTGTAAGCACCTTCATTGAGATTGATGGACACCGCAGCAAGCTGATTGCTGCCATCGATCGTGTCGTTACCACCGGCATCCCAGATTGTTTCGAAAATCGACTGGTTCGCCGCCCATTTGTAGACGTTGTCACCGGTCTGCCACGCCATATTGGCGCCGTACAGGCTCTGGATCGCAAGGATGTCCAGAACCATCGGCGTGGTCGGCTGATAGGAATAGTTACTGTTGTAACTCATCACTGTGAAGTGCACGTCGTCGAGCGAAGGGTCCAGCAGAGTGTTGTTGGTAGCGCTGGTGTCGAACGGATGCTTGAGGCCCAACGCGTGACCGATTTCATGCACGAACGTCATGAAGTCGTAACTGCCTTTAACGGGATTCGGGTCGTTGGTTGCCTCGCCGACCCAGACATCGCCTCCCGCAGGTAGATTCTCAGGAAAGTAGGCCCAGGCCGCGGTTTTGTCATCCATCAACCGATAGCCGCCAAAGCGCAGGTCGCCAACGTTGGTCAGGGTGTCGCTGGTCAACGTGAAATTGAGGTTGGCAACCGCGCTCCAGGCGCCCAACGCACCGGTTATTGCAGTTTTCTGTGCTGTCGTCAGCTCATACAGAGCGTTGTATTCATTTTTTGGGCTGTAGTCGGTGACGAAGTATGACGTTACCGGCGCCATGAAGCTGTAGCTCAAATTAGTCGCCCCGGATGGATTCCAGCCGGATCCCAGCCAAAACTTACCGGAAATTAGGCTGTCGACGATAGCGCTGCCAGTCAATGAGGCGGGGAAGGCGAAGGAGTAAGTCTTGGGCGTTGGCATGCGGAATTTCCTGAGTACTATGCGGCCCTTCCTGAATGCGACCGCTACAAAAAAATGCGATTTTGCACCAGAATTTGTGTACTTGATATCATTAGGCCATTATTTTTTGATTAATGGCGCCAAATATCTGACCTGGCGTTCTTTATCGGCCCTTGCAGTAGAATCCTGAGAAACGTTAATTGCCGTTTGTCGAGGATGTTCATGCCTGTCCCACCTGCGCTCATCCGCGAAACCTTTCCCGTCGGCCCGCTCCAGTGCAACTGCACCATCATCGGCGACCCGATCAGCAAAAAAGCCATCGTCGTCGACCCCGGTGGCAATCCTGACCTGATCATGGCGCGCCTTGATGCGCATGGCCTGAAAGTCGTCAGCATTATTCACACCCACGCGCATCTCGATCACTTCCTCGCTTCCGGGCAGATGAAGGAAAAAACCGGCGCGACCCTGCATTTGCACAAGGAAGACCAGTTCCTTTGGGACAACCTCGAAATGCAGTGCCAGATGTTCGGTGTGCCGTACACACCGGTGCCATCGCCAGATCGCTGGTTGAGTGACGATGAGGAACTGGCCTGCGGTTGCGGTGTTGCCCTGCACACGCCGGGACATACACCCGGTTCCATGAGCTTTTGGTTTTCCGAGGCTAAGCTGTTGATAGCCGGCGACACGTTGTTTCGTCGCGGCGTAGGGCGCACGGATTTATGGGGCGGCGATCAGGCGACCATCGTGCGTTCGATCAAGCAGCGGCTGTACACCTTGGACGAGGACGCGACCGTGATTACCGGACACGGGCCGGATACGCGCCTGGGTGATGAAATGCGCGAAAACCCGTTTGTACGCGCCTGAATATTTTGTCACGAGTGCCCGGCGGAATTTTTGTGCATTGTCATGATCCAACGCCCGCACAAGTCCATTAACCCAGTGGCCGCTGCACCACAGAATGCGAAAAACCAGGAGCTCTCCATGTTCACCACGCGTCGTTTGATTATTGTCGCTACTGCCGTGGCCTTGCTGTCCGGCTGCGCCTCGCCTAACCCGTATGACAATCAGGGCCAGGCCGACGGTGGCTCCCAAGGAATGAGCAAAACCGCCAAATACGGCGGCCTCGGTGCACTCGCCGGCGCACTGGCCGGTGCCGCCATCGGTCACGACAACCGCGGCAAAGGTGCCTTGATCGGTGCGGCGGTGGTGGGTGCGTCCGCCGCCGGTTACGGTTATTACGCCGACCAGCAAGAAAAGAAACTGCGCGCGAGCATGGCCAACACTGGCGTTGAAGTGCAGCGCCAAGGCGATCAGATCAAACTGATCATGCCGGGCAACATCACCTTCGCTACCGATTCGGCGAACATCGCGTCCAGCTTCTACCAGCCGCTGAACAACCTGGCCAACTCGTTGAAAGAATTCAACCAGAACCAGATCGAAATTGTCGGCTACACCGACAGTACCGGCAGCCGCCAGCACAACATGGACCTGTCCCAGCGTCGTGCGCAGAGCGTGGCGACTTACCTGACTTCGCAAGGTGTCAGCGGCGCCAACCTGTCGGCCCGTGGCGCCGGTCCGGATAACCCGATTGCCAGCAACGGTGATGTGAATGGCCGGGCGCAGAACCGTCGGGTTGAAGTCAACCTGAAGGCGATCCCGGGCCAGCAGTATGGTGGTCAGCAGCAACAGCAGCCGGGTACGGTTCAGCAGTATCCGTAAGCGCTTGTCAGAATGAAAAAAATGCCCGGTCCTGCGATCGGGCATTTTTTTGTCTGGCCTGTGCCGGCCCCTTCGCGAGCAAGCTCGCTCCCACAGGGTTAGGTGTGGAACACAACTTTTGTGTACATCATCAATTCCTGTGGGAGCGAGCTTGCTCGCGAAGGGGGCATAACAATCAGGCACAAATCATCGGACACAAAAAAGCCCTCGGATACATCACTGTCCGGGGGCTTTTTGTTTTCAGCGAAGACTGATTACTTCTTCAGACCATAATGCTCATCGAGCATGCCCGGCGAGTTCGGGGTCTTCGGTGCGTAGTCGCGCGGTGGCTCCTGATCGCGCGGTGGCGTCAGGCGTTCGCGTGGCGCGACTGCCGCGTCAGCGTGCAGGGCAGCGATCAGGCGCTGGCGGGTCTGCTCGTCCAGGGCCAGACGATTGGCACCCTCGGCGAGATGATCCTGCACTTCCTGATAGCTCTGGGTCAGCTTCTTGACCAGCATCGCGGTGCTGTTGAAGTGGGTGACCACTTCGTTTTGATAACTGTCGAAACGCTCCTGGATATCATCCAGTTGACGCTGCGTACGGCTCGGCGCGGCGTTCGGCGCAACGCGCGCGATCAGGAATCCAATGGCGACACCCACAACCAGGGCAAGAGTCGGTAACAACCAAACTAAGAGCGAGTGTTCCACGAGTCCTTCCTCTATAAACGGCTTTGCTTTACGTTAACGGCTCGAACCTGCGCTGTATACCGCGATTCACTCGCAATAGATTGGCACAGACAATTTGCTAGACGAGTCGACCCGATTCGAGGTCACGGAGTTCCTTCCTTGCTGATGCGTGAAACCCCTGTAGTGATTGACGGCCCGGTGGGTCAACTTGAGTCTCTGTACCTGGATAACGAGCAGCCGATCGGCATCGCGCTGATCTGCCATCCGAACCCGGTGCAGGGCGGCACCATGCTCAACAAGGTTGTCTCGACCCTTCAGCGCACCGCGCGCGACGCAGGTCTGATTACCTTGCGCTTCAACTATCGCGGCGTTGGCGCCAGCGAAGGCGCGCACGATATGGGCACCGGTGAAGTCGACGACGCCCAGGCGGCGGCCAAGTGGCTGCGGGAAAAACACCCGAATCTGCCGCTGACCCTGTTCGGTTTCTCCTTCGGCGGATTTGTTGCAGCAAGTCTCGGCGGTCGACTCGAAGCGCAGGGCGTGCAGCTCAAGCACCTGTTCATGGTCGCGCCGGCGGTGATGCGTCTGGGCGAGCAGGATCAACTGCCGCAGCACGGCGAACTCACCGTGATCCAGCCGGAAACCGACGAAGTCATCGACCCGCAACTGGTCTACGCCTGGTCGGAAAAACTCCAGCGCCCCCATGAGCTGCTGAAAGTGGCAGAATGCGGACACTTTTTTCATGGCAAGCTGACCGATCTCAAGGATCTGATCCTGCCGCGTCTCTCGAATTGATTGCAGTCTGACAAGCGATTACCCATGACGAACCGTACCCGTATCCTCACCGGCATCACCACCACCGGCACGCCGCACCTGGGCAACTACGCCGGCGCCATCCGCCCGGCGATCCTCGCCAGCCGCGACAGCAATGCCGATTCGTTCTACTTTCTGGCCGACTACCACGCCCTGATCAAATGCGATGACCCGCTGCGCATCCAGCGCTCGCGTCTGGAAATCGCCGCGACCTGGCTGGCCGGTGGCCTCGATGTCGACCGCGTGACCTTCTACCGCCAGTCCGACATCCCGGAAATCCCTGAGCTGACCTGGCTGCTGACCTGCGTCGCCGCCAAAGGCCTGCTCAACCGCGCGCACGCCTACAAGGCCTCGGTGGACAAGAACGTCGAAACCGGTGAAGACCCGGATGCCGGCATCACCATGGGCCTCTACAGCTACCCGGTGCTGATGGCCGCAGACATCCTGATGTTCAACGCGCACAAGGTGCCGGTCGGTCGTGATCAGATCCAGCACGTTGAAATGGCCCGCGATATCGGCCAGCGTTTCAACCACCTGTTCGGTCAGGGCAAAGAATTCTTCACCATGCCCGAAGCGCTGATCGAAGAGAGCGTGGCGACGTTGCCGGGCCTCGACGGTCGCAAGATGTCGAAGAGCTACGACAACACCATTCCGCTGTTCTCCAGCGCCAAAGAGATGAAGGATGCGATCTCGCGGATCGTCACCGACTCCAAAGCGCCGTGCGAGGCCAAGGATCCGGACAACTCGCACCTGTTCACCTTGTTCCAGGCGTTCGCCACACCGGCGCAGGCTGATGAGTTCCGCAGCGAACTGCTCGGTGGTCTGGGGTGGGGCGAGGCGAAGAACCGTCTGTTCCAGTTGCTCGACAACGAACTGGGTGAAGCGCGCGACAAGTATCACCAGTTGATCGAGCGCCCGGCAGACCTGGAAGACATCCTGCAAATCGGCGCCAAGAAGGCCCGTGCCGTGGCGACGCCGTTCCTCAATGAATTGCGTGAAGCGGTTGGCCTGCGTTCTTTCGTCAATCAGGTGCAAGTCGCCGCGACGACCAAGAAGAAGGCCGCGAAAGCCGCGCGTTTCGTCAGCTTCCGTGAAGACGACGGCAGCTTCCGTTTCCGTCTGCTGGCAGCCGATGGCGAGCAACTGCTGCTGTCGCGCAACTTTGCCGACGGCAAAACCGCAGGCCAGGTGACCAAGCAGCTGCAATCCGGCCAGCCGCTGGACGTGCGCAGCGAAGACCTGAGCTTCAGCGTCTGGCTGGAGGGCGAGTGCGTTGGCGACAGCCCGGCATTCGCTGACACTGCTGCGCGGGACGCGGCCATCGAGGCTCTGCGCGTTGCGCTGACCCCGGTTCAGGACTAATCGGCGGCACGGTCCGACCAAGGGCCGATTGCCATTCCCACGGGCCGTCGCTACAGTGACGGCCCGTTTTTGTTGCCTTGCTAACGAATTATGACGCCCCTAGAACGATACCAAGCTGATCTGAAACGCCCGGACTTCTTCCATGATGCCGCGCAGGAAACTGCTGTGCGTCATTTGCAGCGCCTGTACGACGATCTGATCGCCGCCGATCAGAACAAGCCGGGCCTGCTGAGCAAACTGTTTGGCAAAAAGGATCAGACGCCGGTCAAGGGCCTGTACTTCTGGGGCGGCGTAGGTCGCGGCAAGACTTACCTGGTCGACACCTTCTTCGAAGCACTGCCGTTCAAGGAAAAGACCCGCACTCACTTCCACCGCTTCATGAAGCGTGTGCACGAAGAAATGAAAACCCTCGGCGGCGAGAAAAACCCGCTGACCATCATCGCCAAGCGCTTTGCGACTGAGTCGCGGGTGATCTGCTTCGATGAGTTCTTCGTCTCCGACATCACCGACGCGATGATCCTCGGCACGCTGATGGAAGAATTGTTCAAGAACGGCGTGACCCTGGTCGCGACCTCGAACATCGTTCCGGACGGCCTGTACAAGGACGGTCTGCAACGTGCGCGTTTCCTGCCGGCGATTGCGCTGATCAAGCAGAATACCGAGATCGTCAACGTCGACAGCGGCGTCGACTACCGTCTGCGTCACCTCGAACAAGCCGAGCTGTTCCACTATCCGCTCGACGAAGCTGCTCACGAAAGTCTGCGCAAGAGCTTCAAGGCGCTGACGCCGGAATGCACTGCTGCGGTCGAAAACGATGTGCTGATGATCGAAAACCGCGAAATCCGTGCCCTGCGTACGTGCGACGACGTGGCGTGGTTCGACTTCCGTGAGCTGTGCGACGGCCCGCGTAGCCAGAACGACTACATCGAACTGGGCAAGATCTTCCACGCCGTGCTGCTAAGCGGTGTCGAGCAGATGAGCGTCACCACTGACGACATTGCGCGCCGCTTCATCAACATGGTCGACGAGTTCTACGACCGTAACGTGAAGCTGATCATTTCCGCTGAAGTCGAGTTGAAGGATCTGTACACCGGCGGCCGTTTGAACTTCGAATTCCAGCGTACGCTGAGCCGTCTGCTGGAGATGCAATCGCACGAATTCCTGTCGCGGGCGCACAAGCCTTAAGCAGAATCGCGAAACAAAAAAAGGGCCTGCAATTGCAGGCCCTTTTTTTATCTCGAATTCACCGGCCCGCGCACACTGATCGTTCCCACGCTCCGCGTGGGAATGCATACCGTGACGCTCTGCGTCACATTCCGGGGCGGACGCAGAGCGTCCATTGGCAGCATTCCCACGCAGAGCGTGGGAACGATCAACGGGGGGGAGGGTTAGGCGGCTTGTTGGAACTGCTGCCGATACTGGTTCGGCGACAGTTCAGTATGCTGACGGAACAGCCGCGCAAAGAAGCTCGCATCGTCGTAACCGACCTCATAACTGATGGTCTTGATGCTCTTGCGGCTGCCGGACAGCAAACCTTTCGCGGTTTCGATACGCAGGCGTTGCAGGTAATGCAATGGCTTGTCACCGGTGGCGGTCTGGAAGCGGCGCATGAAGTTACGGATGCTCATGCCGTGCTCGCGGGCGACGTCTTCGAAGCGGAACTTGTCGGCGAAATGCTCTTCGAGCCAGTGCTGGATCTGCAGGATAATCACGTCCTGATGCAGCTTCTGCCCACCGAAACCGATGCGTCCCGGCGCATAGCTGCGCTGCACTTCATAGAGAATGTCGCGGGCCACGGCTTGCGCGACGTTGGCCCCACAGAAACGCTCGATCAAGTAGATGTATAGATCGCAGGCTGACGTGGTACCGCCGGCGCAATACAAGTTGTCGGCATCGGTCAGGTGCTTGTCCTGATTGAGATAGACCTTGGGAAAGCGCTCGGCGAATGCATTGAAGAAACGCCAGTAGGTGGTCGCTTCCTTGCCGTTGAGCAGGCCGGCCTCGGCCAGCCAGAACACCCCGGTGGCTTCGCCGCACAACACCGCGCCACGAGCGTGCTGTTCACGCAGCCAGGGCAACACTTGGGGATAACGGCCGCACAGCGTGTCGAAATCGTCCCAGAACGCCGGGAGGATAATGACGTCGGCGTTTTCCAGGCCACCGTCGACCGGCATTACCACGTCACTGAAGCTGTTCACCGGTTTGCCGTCGGGGCTGACCAGGCGTGTTTCAAACGCCGGTGTCAGGCCGTGACCCAGTTGTTTGCCATAACGCAGGCTGGCCAGATGGAAGAAATCCTTGGCTTGCATGAGAGTGGAAGCGAAAACCCGGTCGATTGCCAGGATGCTGACGCGCCGCAAGGGCGTGGAGACTTGCTTGGACATAATTCAACTTTTGTTTTGTTTTTATAAGGGAAAGTGGTCACCAGACGGCTGGATCGTCTTATTTTTTGTCGGATGTGTCCAGTGTCCTGTGTCAGAGGGGAGGCTTAGTCTCTGAAGGCCATCTCCCGCCAACAACAAAGAAAGGTGCCGCATGATCCCCAGAACCTTGTTCAGCTCCGAGCACGAATTGTTTCGCGACAGCGTCCGCACCTTCCTCGAAAAAGAGGCGGTGCCGTTCCATGCGCAATGGGAGAAACAGGGCCATATCGACCGCAAACTGTGGAACAAGGCCGGGGAGGCGGGGATGCTCTGCTCGCACCTGCCGGAAGAATACGGCGGCCTGGGGGCGGACTTTCTCTACAGTGCGGTGGTGATCGAGGAGGTCGGGCGACTGGGCCTGACCGGCATCGGCTTCTCGCTGCATTCGGACATTGTCGCGCCGTACATCCTGCATTACGGCAGCGAGGCGCTGAAGCACAAATACCTGCCGAAACTGGTTTCGGGCGAGATGGTCACGGCCATCGCCATGACCGAGCCGGGGGCGGGATCCGATCTGCAAGGTGTGAAGACCACCGCTGTGCTGGACGGTGACGACTATGTGATCAACGGTTCGAAAACCTTCATTACCAACGGCTTTCTCGCGGATCTGGTGATCGTGGTGGCCAAGACCGATCCAAAGGCCGGCGCCAAGGGTACCAGCCTGTTTCTGGTGGAAGCGGGTACGCCGGGTTTCGATAAGGGCAAGCGCCTTGAGAAGGTTGGTATGAAGGCGCAGGACACGTCGGAATTGTTTTTCCAGGACATGCGCGTGCCGAAAGAAAACCTGCTGGGGCAGGCCGGGGCCGGGTTTGCTTATCTGATGCAGGAATTGCCTCAGGAACGTCTGACGGTGGCGATCGGTGGCCTGGCTTCAGCTGAAGCGGCGTTGCAATGGACGCTTGATTACACCCGCGATCGCAAGGCCTTCGGCAAAGCCATTGCCGACTTCCAGAACACCCGCTTCAAGCTGGCCGAGATGGCCACGGAAATTCAGATCGGCCGAGTGTTCGTCGATAAATGTCTGGAGCTGCACCTGCAAGGCAAGCTCGACGTGCCGACGGCGGCGATGGCGAAATACTGGGGCACCGATCTGCAATGCAAGGTGCTCGACGAGTGCGTGCAGTTGCATGGCGGTTACGGCTTCATGTGGGAGTACCCGGTGGCCCGGGCGTGGGCGGATGCGCGGGTGCAGCGGATCTATGCTGGCACCAATGAAATCATGAAGGAGATTATTGCGCGGTCGCTTTGAAATTCTGGTGACTGTCAGACCGCTATCGCGAGCAGGCTCACTCCTACAGGGGATCACCGTACCTGTGGGAGCAAGCCTGCTCGCGAAGCTTTTAGCGGTAAATCAAGGCGCTGGGTTCGGGTGATCCTTGTGAATCGCCTCGATCCCTGCCAGCACTTCATCGGAAAGCTTCAGATCAAAACTGGCAATGTTGCTGTCCAGTTGCTCAAGCGTCGTCGCGCCAATGATGTTACTCGTGACGAATGGTTGCTGAGTGACGAACGCCAATGCCATCTGCGCCGGGTCCAGACCGTGCTCCCGGGCCAGCGCGACATAACGGCTGCACGCTGCTTCCGACTGCGCATTGAAATAGCGGCTGAAGCGACTGTAGAGGCTCAGGCGACCTTTCGGTGGACGAGCGCCGCCTTCGTATTTACCTGACAGGAAACCAAACGCCAACGGCGAATAGGCGAGCAGGCCGCACTGTTCGCGGATGGCGATTTCCGCCAGGCCCACTTCAAAACTGCGGTTGAGCAGGTTGTAGGGGTTCTGGATCGACACCGCGCGCGGCCAGCCACGCGCTTCGGCCAAGGCCAGAAAACGCATGGTGCCCCACGGGGTTTCGTTGGACAGGCCGATGTGGCGGATCTTGCCGGCCTTCACTTGCTCGTCGAGTGCTTCGAGAGTGTCTTCGAGCGGGGTCAGGTTGGCTTCGATCTTGTGCTTGTAACCCAGTTGTCCGAAAAAGTTGGTGCTGCGTTCCGGCCAGTGCAATTGATACAGGTCGATGTAATCGGTCTGCAGGCGCTCGAGGCTGGCGTCCACCGCTGCGGTGATGTGCTGGCGGTTATGGCGCAGGTTTTTGTCGCGGATGTAGTCGATGGTGTTGCCGGGGCCGGCGATCTTGCTGGCGAGGATCCAGTCGGCGCGGTCGCCGCGACTTTTGAAGTAATTGCCGATATAGCGCTCGGTGGTGGCGTAGGTTTCGGCTTTCGGCGGCACCGGGTACATCTCGGCGGTGTCGATGAAATTGATCCCGGCTTCTTTGGCCCGTTCAATCTGCGCGAAGGCTTCAACTTCAGTGTTTTGCTCGCCCCAGGTCATGGTGCCGAGGCAGATTGCACTCACGTTCAGGTCGGTACGGCCTAGCTGGCGATAGTCCATCGGGTGCTCCTTGGGCAAAACAATCATAAAAGCAGGTTGAAATATTTTTCGCAATCTGCATAATTGCCGACCTCTTTCTGCAGTGGAAGTGATGCGCCGCCGCCGAAGAATCTTGCCGTTGAACGGACGCGCCGACCCGAGCCCCCGAAAGCGTCTGTATCCGGCTGCCTTTGACTTGTCAAAGTACGCACTATTCAGTAAGATCCGCCGTCTAATTTACAGGGCGGCCCCTGAGGCTATAAAGAATGAAAACTTTTACTGCTAAACCGGAAACAGTAAAGCGCGACTGGTTTGTCGTCGACGCTGCTGGTCAGACCCTGGGTCGTCTGGCCACCGAAATCGCGAGCCGTCTGCGTGGCAAGCACAAGCCTGAGTACACTCCTCACGTTGACACCGGCGACTACATCGTCGTAATCAACGCCGAGCAGATTCGTGTTACCGGTGCTAAAACCACTGACAAAATGTACTACTCCCACTCCGGTTTCCCGGGCGGCATCAAGTCGATCAACTTTGAAAAGCTGATCGCTAAAGCCCCTGAGCGCGTGATCGAGACCGCGGTTAAAGGCATGCTGCCTAAAAACCCACTGGGTCGCGACATGTACCGTAAGCTGAAAGTCTATGCGGGCGCTGCACACCCACATACTGCTCAGCAGCCCCAAGAACTGAAGTTTTAACGGAATAGTACATTATGTCGGCGACTCAAAATTACGGCACTGGCCGTCGCAAGACCGCAACCGCACGCGTTTTCCTGCGTCCGGGTACTGGTAACATCTCCATCAACAACCGTTCGCTGGAAAACTTCTTCGGCCGTGAAACTGCCCGCATGGTAGTTCGCCAGCCGCTGGAGCTGACTGAGACTGTCGAGAAGTTCGACATCTACGTCACCGTGATCGGCGGTGGTGTAAGTGGTCAAGCTGGCGCAATCCGCCACGGCATCACTCGCGCTCTGATGGACTACGACGAAACCCTGCGTGGCGCTCTGCGCAAAGCTGGCTTCGTTACTCGCGACGCCCGTGAAGTTGAACGTAAGAAAGTTGGTCTGCGTAAAGCGCGTAAGCGTCCGCAGTACTCGAAGCGTTAATTCCGCTTCCGCGTTCAAAAAGAACGCCCGCCTCCTCACGGAAGCGGGCGTTTTTTTATGCCTGTGATTTATCAAAGAATTGCGCTGCGACAACTTGCCACTTCCGTAGACCCCCTATACTGCAAGGCTTGAGGGTAAGAGCTCCGGGTAATTCCCTTGTCAGAATTGGGGCTTTTCATTACCATTCGGCAAAATTTTTATAAGTAACATTGATTTATTTAGTAGATGCCTGATTTAACAGGCCACAAAAGCTGATGGGAGAGGACTGAATGAGCAATGACGGCGTGAATGCAGGCCGGCGTCGCTTCTTGGTAGCAGCCACATCCGTGGTGGGTGCTGCAGGAGCGGTGGGGGCTGCGGTCCCGTTCGTGGGGTCATGGTTTCCCAGTGCCAAGGCGAAAGCCGCCGGTGCACCGGTGAAAGTGAATGTCAGCAAAATCGAGCCAGGACAGCAGATGATTGCTGAATGGCGCGGCCAGCCGGTGTTCATTGTCCGCCGTACTGCGGAAATCCTGGGGAATCTCAAGAAGATCGAGGGCCAGCTCTCCGATCCAACCTCCAAAAACTCCACGCAACCCACCTATGTCGACCCTGAAGTGCGTTCGATCAAGCCGGAAATTCTGCTGCTGATCGGGATCTGCACGCACCTGGGTTGCTCACCAACTTTCCGTCCCGAAGTGGCACCTGCAGATCTCGGCAAGGACTGGGTCGGTGGCTATTTCTGCCCTTGCCACGGTTCCCATTACGATCTGGCTGGCCGCGTCTACAAGTCGCAACCTGCGCCTTTGAACCTGCCAGTTCCCCCGCATTCCTATGAGACCGATGACCTGATTGTCATCGGCGTCGATACGGAGAAAGCGTGATGAGCAAGTTCATGGATTGGGTTGATGCGCGCTTTCCTGCGACCAAAATGTGGGAAGACCATCTCAGCAAGTATTACGCTCCAAAAAACTTCAACTTCTTCTATTTCTTCGGCTCTCTGGCGCTGCTGGTGCTGGTCAACCAGCTCGTCACCGGCGTCTGGCTGACGATGAGCTACACGCCATCGGCAGAAGAGGCTTTTGCGTCTGTCGAAGGCATCATGCGTGACGTCAATCACGGCTCGATTTTGCGCCTGCTGCACGCTGTCGGCGCTTCGATGTTCTTCATCGTGGTGTATCTGCACATGTTCCGGGGCCTGCTTTACGGCTCGTACCAGAAACCGCGCGAGCTGGTCTGGGTGTTCGGCATGCTGATTTACCTGGCGCTGATGGCCGAGGCATTCATGGGTTATCTGCTGCCGTGGGGCCAGATGTCCTACTGGGGTGCCCAAGTGATCATCTCGCTGTTCGGTGCGATTCCGGTGATCGGTAACGACCTGACCCAGTGGATTCGTGGTGATTACCTGATCTCCGGAATCACTCTGAACCGCTTCTTCGCCTTGCATGTCGTGGCTCTGCCGATCGTGATTCTCGGTCTGGTGGTACTGCACATTCTGGCGTTGCACGAAGTCGGTTCGAACAACCCTGACGGCGTCGACATCAAGAAGCACAAAGATGAAAACGGCATCCCGCTGGACGGCATTGCTTTCCACCCGTACTACACCGTGAAAGACATTGTCGGTGTCGTGGTGTTCCTGTTTATCTTCTGCTTTATTGTGTTCTTCTTCCCGGAAATGGGTGGCTATTTCCTCGAAAAACCAAACTTCGAGCCGGCCAACCCGTTCAAGACGCCTGAGCATATCGCGCCGGTCTGGTACTTCACGCCGTTCTACGCGATCCTGCGAGCAATCCCTGACAAGCTCATGGGCGTTATTGCCATGGGCGCTTCAATTGCTTTCCTGTTTGTCCTGCCGTGGCTCGATCGCAGTCCGGTCAAATCCATGCGCTATAAAGGCTGGATGAGCAAAGTCTGGCTCGTCATATTCTGCGTTTGCTTTGTGCTGCTTGGCTGGACTGGCGTGAAAGCTCCGACGCCGTCTCTGACGTTGCTGTCGCAGGTCTGCACCTTCCTGTACTTCGCGTACTTCATCCTGATGCCGTTCTACACCAGGCTCGAGAAGACCAAACCGGTTCCGGAAAGGGTGACTGGCTGATGAAAAAGTTATTTTTTGCTCTGATTTTTGCTGCTCTGCCTGTTCTGTCCTTCGCCGCTGAACACGGTGGTCCGGAGCTGGAAAAGGTCGACATCGACGTTTCCGACAACGCTGCGCTGCAGGATGGCGCACGTACCTTTGCCAACTATTGCATGGGTTGCCACAGTGCCAAGTTCCAGCGTTACGAGCGGGTGGCCGATGATTTGGGCATTCCTCACGAAATGATGCTGGAGAAGCTGGTGTTCACTGGCGCCAAGATTGGCGATCACATGAACATCGGCATGCAGCCGGCAGACGCCAAGACCTGGTTTGGTGCCGCACCACCGGATCTGACCCTGGTCGCTCGCGTACGCGGCACCGACTGGCTCTACGGTTACCTGAAGTCGTTCTACGAAGATCCTGCACGTCCATGGGGCGTGAACAACAAGGTTTTCCCGAACGTCGGCATGCCTAACGTGCTGGTCGGCCTGCAAGGTCGTCAGGTCGTGGGTTGCAAACAGGTGCAGATCGTCGAAGACGGCAAGAAGCAATATGATCCGTTGACCGGTACGCCTCTGACTCATGAAGCGTGCGATCAGCTGACCATCGTGCCGAAAACCGGTGCTCTGAACGAAGAGCAGTTCGATGAGAAGGTCAAGAATCTGGTAACCTTCCTGGCTTACTCGGCTAACCCGGTTAAGCTGCAACATCAGCGCATCGGTACTTATGTCTTGCTGTACCTGGCGTTCTTCTTTGTGTTCGCCTACCTGCTCAAGCGTGAATACTGGAAAGACGTGCACTGATACGCTTCAAGCATTGCTGTTAATCGCGCGCGCCCAAGGGCGCCTCCGATAGCGCAACGTCTGGTTTGCCAGGTGTTGCCGGAGGCGCCCTCTGGGCGCGCGCGTTTTTCCGGTTCCGATAATTTCAACAAGCGAGGAGGATCGCCATGGGCGTGACCAATCGGTTGGCCTGTTACTCCGACCCCGCCGACCACTATTCCCACCGAGTGCGCATCGTGCTTGCAGAGAAGGGTGTCAGCGCCGAGATCATTTATGTGGAAGCTGGTCGCCAGCCGCCTAAACTGATTGAGGTAAACCCTTACGGCAGTCTGCCGACGCTGGTCGATCGTGACCTGGCGTTGTGGGAGTCGACCGTGGTGATGGAATATCTGGATGAGCGTTACCCGCACCCGCCGTTGATGCCGGTTTATCCGGTGGCGCGTGCCAACAGCCGTTTGCTGATTCATCGAATTCAGCGCGACTGGTGTGGTCTGGTGGATCTGATTCTGGATCCCAAGTCCAAGGAGGCCGCGCGTGTCGTGGCGCGCAAGGAATTGCGTGAAAGCCTGACGGGCGTGTCGCCGCTGTTTGCCGACAAGCCGTTTTTCCTCAGTGAGGAACAAAGTCTGGTGGATTGCTGCCTATTGCCAATACTCTGGCGTTTGCCGATTCTGGGTATTGAACTGCCGCGGCCAGCCAAGCCGCTGCTTGATTATATGGAGCGCTCGTTTGCGCGTGAGGCTTTCCAGGCGAGTCTGTCTGGTGTCGAACGCGATATGCGCTAAGGCTTAAGGAGCCGCTATGAACTCCAGTCGACCTTATCTGGTCCGCGCGCTCTACGAGTGGATTGTTGATAACGATTGCACCCCGCATATGCTGGTCAATTCCGAGTACCCGGCAGTGCAGGTGCCGCAGGGTTTCGCCAGCGACGGGCAGATTGTCCTGAACATCTCGCCGAGTGCTGTGCGTCATCTGCACATGGACAACGACGTGGTGACCTTCGAGGGTCGCTTCGGTGGCGTTCCGCACAGCTTGTACGTGCCGATCAGCGCGATTCTGGGTATCTACGCCCGGGAGAACGGTCAAGGCATGGTGTTTGATCTCGAGTCGCCGATGGATGACGAAGAAGAGATCGAGTCGGATGACGACTTGCCGCCACCGGACAGCGAGCCGCCGCGACCTAGCGGCCGGCCAAGCCTGAAAGTGGTGAAGTAATAAAAAAGGCGATCCGGATGGATCGCCTTTTTTATTACATAGGGTTGTGCGTCAGTCGATGTATTCGAACAGCTTGACGATCTTCTGCACGCCGGAAACGCCCTGAACCAGATTGGTCGCCTGAGTGGCTTCCTGTTTGGTCAGCAGGCCCAGCAGGTAGACGATGCCGTTCTCGGTCACGACCTTGATGCGCGAACCGGGAATGCTGGCGTCGGTGAGCATCTGGGTCTTGATCTTGGACGTCAGCCAAGTGTCATTCTGGCGAGCCAAGAAGCCGGACGGCGGTATGACCTGCAGTTCGTTATGAACAGTTTTTACCCGTTGCACGGCGGCTGCCGCTTGCTCGGCTTTGGCTTTCAAGTCAGCGCGAGGCGTTTGACCGGCCAGCAAGACAACACCGTTGAAACTGGTGACGACGATGTGCGAGTCGTTGTCCAGTGCCGGGTCGGCCTTGGCCACGTTCACACCGACTTTGGTTTCGATCAACGAGTCATCGATCTTGCTGCCGAAGGTGCGCGTGCCACGGTCGTCGTCGATCGGTGCTTCACGGCTGGCGTTCACCACTGAGGTGCAGCCGCTGATGCCGAGGCACAGGGTCAAGGCCAGAAGGCCAAGGCGATTAGGGGTCATTCTTCACTCCCGAACAGTTGGCTGTCGATCAGATCGCAGAGGCAATGGATCGCCAGCAAGTGGACTTCTTGAATACGTGCAGTGACATTGGCCGGTACGCGGATCTCGACGTCTTCGGGCAGCAGCAGTGACGCCATGCCGCCACCATCGCGTCCGGTCATAGCTACGACAATCATTTCGCGATCATGTGCGGCCTGGATCGCTTGAATAATGTTCGCCGAGTTACCGCTGGTCGAAATCGCCAGCAGCACATCGCCCGACTGGCCGAGGGCGCGGATCTGCTTGGAGAACACTTCGTTGTAGCTGTAGTCGTTGGCGATCGAGGTGATCGTCGAGGTATCGGTGGTCAGCGCAATCGCCGGCAGGCTCGGACGCTCGCGCTCGAAGCGGTTGAGCAGCTCCGAGGAAAAATGCTGAGCGTCGCCGGCCGACCCACCGTTGCCGCACGAGAGCATTTTGCCTCCGTTGAGCAGGGTGTTGACCATGATCTGGCTGGCTTGCTCGATGTGCGGTGCAAGTACGTCCATCGCCTGTTGCTTGGTGTCGATACTGGCCTGGAAAAGCTGGCGAATTCGGGATTGCATGTCCATCTGTGTGACCTTAAGTAGCGCGGCTGTCCGGCACATGAATGTGCAGCCCGCAAAGCAAAGAGCAAAATTTGTCGGTGGGATTGTCCGGGTCGCAACGCCGACGATCAACTGTCGAAAGCATTCTGCAACCAGTTCAGCTGACTCGGATGGCTGTCGATGGCCACCACGTCGAAGCGGCAAGGGGAATTGGCCCAACGCGATTCGCGCTGAAGAAAATACTGTGCAGCGAAAATCAGTTTCTGCTGCTTGCGCCCATCGATGCTAGCGAGCGCGCCACCCCATTGAGTGTTTTTTCTGTAGCGAACTTCAACGAATACTACTGTATCGCCATCAAGCATGACCAGATCAAGCTCGCCGCGTTTGCATAACCAGTTCTGCGCCAGCAGGCGCAGACCTTGTTGTTGCAGATGCTCGAGCGCCTGGCGCTCGGCATCCTTGCCGCTTTGCGAGCGTGACCTGTCAGGCATCAGCGCGGGGTGTCCGGCAGGCGCTGCACCTGCCCGCTGACGAACTGCGCCCAAGGCAATTGACGCACGACGCGTTGGGTCTGGGTCATGCCGAGGCTGCCCGACTCACCGTCGATGCGGCTGTCTGGCAGGGCTTTGAGTTGACCCAGGCGTGGTGCAAGACGATAGGCATCCACACCCATCGCGTACAGGCGGCCGAGGCTGCCGGCGGCTTGCGGCCACTGCGCAACCACTTGCTGACGCAGTGGATCGCTGGAGTCCAGCAGCCATGGGGTTTCGCAGAAGCGAATGCCGTTCATGTCGTTGTACTGATTCACGTCGCCGCTGGCGCTGTAAACGTGCGACGTCGCGTACACCGGAACGTCACCCGCGTACTGGAAGTTCAGGGTTGGCTTGATCTGCTGAGCCTGTTGAGGGGTTGCGGCGAGGAAGATGAATTCGATGTCCTGACGACGCGAAGGCTGCGCGGCGACGTTGGTGCCGGCGGCATTCTGCAGGCTCTTGGCGCGCGCTTCGCTTTGACGCAGCTGGAACATGTCGGCGATTTGCTGGGCCAGTTGCACCGGCTGATCAACGCGCTCGGTCGCTACGATGCTGCCACCATTCGCTTGCCAGTCCTGGCTGAAAGCACGCAGTACGCGATCGCCCCATTCGCCTTTCGGCACCATGATCGCGGCGCGGTGCAGGCCATCGGCACGGGCGCGGCGCGAGACTTCGCGGGCTTCGTCTTCAGCGGCCAGGCCAAACTGGAACAATTGCGCCGGGCCTTGATCACCTTCGCTGTAGTTCAGCGCGAGGGTGGTGATCGGCAGTTGCGGGCGGGTACTCAGTTGCTTGACCAGTGGTTTTTCCAACGGGCCAACGACCAGTTGCACGCCGTCAGCCTGGGCCTTGCGGTAGAACTCGTCCATCGAAGTCAGTTTCGAGCTGTCGTAGAACTCGATTGCTGGGGGCTTCTGTCCGGCCTGTTGCGCCTGGTAGTGCGCAGCCATGAAGCCTTCACGTAGCGCCTTGCCAACAGCGGCCAGCGGGCCGTCCTGTGGCAGCAGCAGGGCGATCTTGCTCAGTGGCTGGCTGGCCAGTTCCTTGAGTTTGGTCAGCGGCAACGGCAGGTTGATCGCCGCCGGGTGCTTTGGATTTTGCGCGCGCCAGGTGTCGATCGCCGCTTGCTGCTGTTCCAGGGTGCCAGCGGATTTCACTGCCATGGCCAGGCCCATCCAGCCGCCGAGGTCGTCGGTGCTGTTCGGTTGCAGTTGATCAGTTGGCAGCGAGCCGATCAGAGTCCAGATCGCTTCGTGGTTCTTGCTCGCGGCTTCGCCTTGCAGCATCGGCGCGATGAACACGCGCTCGCGGGCAGCGGCCAGGGTCTGGCCATCGGCTTCAAGGGCGCGGGCGTGAGCGGTGCCGGTGCGCACTTGCTGCTCTTCAGGCATTTCGCCCAGGTGCTGCAGGCTTGGGTGGCTCAGGGCGGTCAGCGCGGCTTTCGGCTGATTGCGCGTCATCGCCAGTTCAGCGTTCAAGGTGCTGGCGAAAATCTGCTGGCCGGGCTTGAGTTGCTCCATCGGCACTTGTTGCAGGATTTGCGCGGACTGTCCGGCATTGCCCTGACGGTAGGCCAGGTCTGCGGCGCTCAGGCGCAACAGGGCGGCTTTTTCCGGGGTTTTCGCCTGGCTAGCCTGTTCGAGCAGTTGCTCGATGCTGGCATCCGGGGTCCGTGGAAGTTCGCCAAGGCTGGAGGAAGGGGAGCTGACGCAAGCCGCCAACAGGGCAGCGAGGCAGAAGGCAGTGAACAGCCGCAGGCAAGCGATCATGTAAGTGTTCCTGATACTCGATCAAATTAGCGTCGAATTGTACCCAAGCACTGGCCGGGGCGCGATGTTACTGGCGTGAATCGGACGATTTAGCTGAAGTAAATGTTGCAGTGCTGCATAACCACGCACAAAACCGTGGTGGCTCGAAGCGCGTCGCAAGCCTCGTGTCGCGCTACAATGGCCGCTTTTACCGATCACGAGGTGTGCGCTTTGACTGCTCCGGGTTCCCTGAATTCCGCTGCTGGCTCGCTTTATGTGGTGGCGACGCCCATCGGCAACCTGGACGACATCAGCGCCCGGGCCCTGAAGATCCTCCGCGAAGTGGCATTGATCGCTGCCGAAGACACCCGTCACTCGGCGCGCCTGATGCAACACTTCGGGATCGGCACGCCGCTGGCCGCGTGTCACGAACACAATGAACGAGATGAAGGTAGCCGTTTTATTACCCGCTTGCTGGCGGGTGATAACGTCGCGTTGATTTCCGATGCGGGGACGCCGCTGATTTCCGATCCGGGGTATCACTTGGTGCGTCAGGCCCGCGCGGCCGGGATCAATGTCGTGCCAGTGCCGGGTGCCTGTGCGCTTATTGCCGCGCTGTCGGCGGCCGGTCTGCCGTCTGACCGTTTCATCTTCGAAGGTTTTCTGCCGGCCAAATCGGTCGGACGCAAGGCGCGACTGGAAGCGGTTAAAGAAGAGCCGCGTACGTTGATTTTCTACGAGGCCCCGCACCGCATTCTTGAATGTCTGCAGGATATGGAAGCCGTGTTTGGCGGTGAGCGCCAGGCATTGCTCGCCCGCGAGATCACCAAGACCTTCGAAACGCTCAAAGGTCTGCCATTGGCCGAGTTGCGCGCGTTCGTCGAATCCGACAGCAATCAGCAGCGTGGCGAATGCGTAGTGCTGGTGGCGGGCTGGACGGCACCGGAGTCCGAGGATGCGGTCAGCAGCGAGGCGATGCGTATTCTTGATCTGTTGCTCGAAGAGATGCCGCTCAAGCGTGCCGCCGCGTTGGCAGCACAAATCACTGGCGAGCGCAAAAACGTGCTGTATCAGGTCGCGCTGGAGAAACAGAAAGGCGTGTAGGCCGTCACCCATAGCGGTCTTGAGGCTTTTAGCGCTTGTTCTTCGGGCGCTCTGCCGTTAACCTTCGCGGCGGAGAGTCGATCGGACAGTCGCTGCCCTCTATGAAAATTAGGGGGGAGGAAAGTCCGGGCTCCATAGGGCGAAGTGCCAGGTAATGCCTGGGAGGCGTGAGCCTACGGAAAGTGCCACAGAAAATAACCGCCTAAGCGCTTCGGCGCCGGTAAGGGTGAAAAGGTGCGGTAAGAGCGCACCGCACGTCTGGCAACAGTTCGTGGCTAGGTAAACCCCACTTGGAGCAAGACCAAATAGGGTCCCAAGGCGTGGCCCGCGCTGGGACCGGGTAGGTTGCTAAAGATGTCCAGTGATGGCCATCGTAGACGAATGACTGTTCAAGACAGAACCCGGCTTACAGATCGACTCTCCACCTTTTTCTTTCCCTGCTTGAATCATTGGCAACAGGGCTGTGTAATATCAGCAGGCCTGCTCTGAAAGTCCGGCAGCGGCAAACGCAGTAATAGCCATTTCCCACCTTGCTTCAATCAACAGCAGAAGCGCTTTTGTAATACCGAAAAAATCTTACTCTTAACAAATTACTTTAACTTTCGAGCGCAGCTTTCAGTGCTGCATCAAGTTATTGGTCAAAAGTATCCGTCAGATTCTCGTTGCACCTCCTTTTATGCTCCTAAATCTCCGTTCTGTAAGGGTTTTCCTTTAATCCGCGCCTTGACGGTGTGGTGGGCGCATTCCTATAGTGTGCGCAAGTGGCGGAAAGTGGCATGAAGTGGGTTTTTTGAGCTCAAAACGATAAAAATTGGAGAAACGCAGACGTGTTTCGCGGAGCTAACGCTATCAGTCTCGATGCAAAGGGCCGTCTCGCCATGCCGAGCCGGTACCGTGACGAGCTCGATTCGCGCAGTTCTGGCCAATTGATCGTGACCATTGATGCCGTTGATCCGTGTTTGTGTGTCTATCCGCTCGACGAGTGGGAAATTATTGAAACCAAGTTGCGCGCGCTTCCTTCGCTTCGCGAAGAGAACCGTCGCCTGCAACGTTTGCTGATTGGTAATGCCGTCGACCTTGAACTCGATGGCAGTGGTCGTTTTCTGGTTCCACCGCGTCTGCGCGAATACGCCAAGCTCGATAAGCGCGCGATGCTGGTAGGCCAACTGAACAAGTTCCAATTGTGGGACGAGGATGCATGGAACGCGGTATCTGCCGCTGACCTTGCTGCTATTCAACAACCGGGCGCGATGCCTGATGAACTGCGTGATTTGATCCTGTGACTATTGATAGCGGCTTTAACCACATCACCGTACTGCTTGACGAAGCCGTCGAGGCTCTCGCCGTACGTCCTGATGGCTGCTATCTGGACGGCACGTTCGGGCGCGGCGGACACAGCCGGTTGATCCTCAGCCAGCTCGGCACGGACGGCCGGCTCATCGGATTCGACAAAGATCCACAAGCGATTGCCACCGGGCAAACGCTAGCGGCCGAAGACGGCCGCTTTGTCGTTGTGCAGCGCAGCTTTGCCGAGCTGGGTTCGGTGGTTGCCGAGCAAGGTCTGACCGGCAAGGTCAGCGGCATTCTGCTCGATCTGGGCGTGTCTTCGCCGCAGCTCGACGACGCTGAGCGCGGCTTCAGTTTCCTCAATGACGGCCCGCTCGACATGCGCATGGACCCGTCCCGTGGCATCAGCGCTGCCGAATTCGTCAACACCGCGCCGGCTGAGGAAATCGCCCGGGTGTTCAAGGAATACGGCGAAGAACGTTTCTCCGGTCGTATGGCCCGCGCCGTCGCCGAGCGTCGCGATATCAAGCCGTTCGAGCGCACTGCCGATCTGGCCGAAGTATTGAAAGTCGCCAACCCGGCATGGGAAAAGGGCAAGAACCCGGCCACCCGTGCATTCCAGGGTTTGCGTATTCACGTCAACAACGAACTGGGTGATCTGGAAGCCGGCCTCGAAGCCGCGCTGGACGCGCTGGAAATCGGCGGCCGCCTGGTGGTGATCAGCTTTCACTCGCTGGAAGACCGTATCGTCAAACTGTTCATGCGCAAACTGGTGAAAGGCGAAGCCGACAACCTGCCGCGCAACCTGCCGGTGCGCCATGTCGCGTTCGAACCGAAAATCAAAGTCCATGGCAAAGCGCAAACGGCCTCCGACGCCGAACTCAAAGCCAACCCACGTTCCCGTAGCGCCGTCATGCGCGTCGCGGAGAAGCTGCGGTGAGCAAGCTTTTCGCCAAGCCACTGCCCGGCGGCAGCTTTCTGATGCTGCTGCTGTTTATCGGCGTGCTCGTCTCGGCCATCGCCGTGTCGTACAGCGCGCACTGGAACCGGCAGTTGCTCAACACCCTTTATAACGAACTCAGCGTGCGCGACAAGGCGCAGGCCGAGTGGGGTCGCTTGATTCTGGAGCAGAGCACCTGGACCGCGCACAGCCGCATCGAAGTGCTGGCCACCGAACAACTGAAAATGCACATTCCGGGCGCGGCTGACGTGAAGATGGTGGCGCCATGATGAAACTCGAAGGCGCACTGTTCCCATGGCGCTTCCGCCTGATGGTGGCGCTGCTCGGCGTGATGGTCGCGGCGATCTGCTGGCGCATCATCGACTTGCAAGTGGTTGACCGTGACTTCCTCAAAGGTCAGGGCGATGCGCGCAGCCTGCGTCATATTCCGATTCCGGCTCACCGTGGTCTGATCACCGACCGTAACGGCGAGCCTTTGGCCGTAAGTACCCCAGTGACCACGCTGTGGGCCAACGCCAAGGAAATGCAAACGGCCAAAGAGAAGTGGCCGGCACTTGCTGCCGCGCTGGGTCAGGATCCGAAAGCCCTGACCGAACGCCTCGAAGCCCAGGCCAACAAAGAATTCATTTATCTGGTGCGCGGGCTGACCCCCGAGCAAGGCCAGGCTGTGCTCGATCTGAAAGTCCCTGGTGTCTACGGCATCGAAGAATTCCGCCGGTTCTACCCGGCCGGTGAAGTCACCGCGCACATGGTCGGTTTTACCGACATCGATGACCACGGTCGTGAAGGTGTCGAGCTGGCTTATGACGAATGGCTCGCCGGGGTGCCGGGCAAACGACAAGTCATCAAGGATCGGCGCGGTCGGCTGATCAAGGATGTTCAGGTCACCAAAAACGCCAAGGCCGGCAAGCCCTTGGCGTTGTCCATTGACCTGCGTCTGCAATATCTGGCCAACCGCGAACTGCGCAACGCGATCATTGAGAACGGCGCGAAGGCCGGCAGCCTGGTGATCATGGACGTCAAGACCGGCGAGATTCTCGCCATGGTCAACCAGCCGACCTACAACCCGAACAACCGTCGCAATCTGCAACCGGCAATGATGCGTAACCGCGCGATGATCGACGTGTTCGAACCGGGTTCGACCATGAAAGCCATCTCGATGGCGGCTGCAATCGAAACCGGCCGCTGGAAACCGAGCGACACCGTCGAGGTGTATCCGGGCTCCCTGCAGATCGGCAAATACACGATCAAGGACGTTTCCAAGAGCGAAGGTCCGGTGCTCGACTTGACCGGCATCCTGATCAATTCCAGTAACGTCGGCATGAGTAAGGTCGCGTTCGATATCGGCGGCGAAACGATTTTCCGTCTCGCGCAGAAAGTCGGTCTCGGCCAGGACACCGGCCTCGGCTTCCCGGGCGAACGTGTCGGCAACCTGCCGAACTACCGCGATTGGCGCAAGGCTGAAACCGCGACCCTGTCCTACGGCTACGGTATTTCCGTGACCGCGATTCAGTTGGTGCACGCGTTCTCGGCACTGGCCAACAACGGTCGTCTCGCGCCGTTGACCCTGATCAAAACCGACAAGCCGCCGCAGACCACGCAAGTGCTGCCGGAAGCCGTGGCGAAAACCTTGCAAGGCATGCTCACCCAGGTGATCGAAGCGCCGCGCGGCGTGTTCCGTGCGCAGGTGCCGGCGTATCACGTGGCGGGTAAGTCGGGTACTGCGCGTAAGACCTCGGTGGGTACCAAGGGCTACGCGGAAAACTCTTATCGCTCGCTGTTTGCCGGTTTCGGCCCGATGAGCGATCCGCGTTACGCCATCGTTGTCGTGATCGATGAGCCAAGCAAGGCCGGTTACTTCGGTGGTCTGGTTTCCGCGCCGGTGTTCAGCCGTGTGATGTCCGGCACCCTGCGTCTGATGAACGTAACGCCGGACAACTTGCCGACCACACAGCAGGCCAACGCCACCCCGGTCATACCGCTGAAAGCCAATGGAGGGCGCGGCTGATGTCATTAAGTCTGAACAAGATATTCCCCCACGCCGGCCACGATCTGTTGATCCGTGAATTGGCGCTGGACAGCCGCAACGTACGCGCGGGCGATTTGTTCCTCGCCGTGCCCGGCGGCAAATTCGATGGCCGTGCACACATTGCCGATGCTCTGGCGCGCGGCGCTGCCGCTGTGGCCTATGAAGTGGAAGGCGCCACCGTGCTGCCGATCACTGACGTGCCGCTGATTCCGGTCAAAGGCCTGGCCGCGCAACTGTCGGACATCGCCGGGCGTTTTTACGGTGAGCCAAGTCATCACCTGAACCTGATTGGCGTGACCGGTACCAACGGCAAGACCAGCGTGACTCAATTGGTTGCGCAGGCGCTGGATCTGCTCGGCCAGCATTGCGGCATCGTCGGGACCTTGGGTTCCGGCTTCTATGGCGCACTGCAAAGCGGTCTGCACACCACGCCGAATCCGATCGCCGTGCAAGCGACCCTGGGCGACCTGAAAAAGGCCGGCGCCAAAGCCGTGGCCATGGAAGTGTCGTCCCACGGTCTGGATCAGGGCCGCGTGACGGCGCTGGCGTTCGACGTGGCGGTGATGACCAACCTGTCCCGCGATCATCTGGATTATCACGGCACCATGGAGGCGTACGCCGAGGCCAAGGCCAAGCTGTTCGCCTGGAATGATCTGAAGTGCCGCGTGGTCAACCTCGACGACGATTTCGGCCGGCAGTTGGCCGCGGAAAAACGTGAATCGCGCTTGATCACCTACAGCCTGCTCGACAGCAGCGCTTACCTGTTCTGCCGCGAAGCACAGTTCGACGACCACGGCGTGCGCGCCACGCTGGTTACGCCGCAGGGCGAACATCATCTGCGCAGCACCTTGCTCGGTCGTTTCAACCTGAGCAACGTACTGGCAGCCGTCGGTGCCTTGCTCGGTCTGGATTACGCGCTCGACGAAATTCTCAAAGTACTGCCGAAACTCGAAGGCCCGGCCGGGCGCATGCAGCGTCTTGGTGGTGGCACTCAGCCGTTGGTGGTGGTCGATTACGCGCACACCCCGGACGCGCTGGAAAAAGTCCTGACCGCGCTGCGCCCGCACGTTAAAGGTCAGCTGCTGTGCCTGTTCGGCTGCGGCGGTGACCGTGATCGCGGCAAGCGTCCGTTGATGGCCGAAGTGGTCGAACGTCTGGCCGATCAGGTGCTGGTCACCGACGACAATCCGCGCACCGAAGATCCAGCAGTGATTTTCGACGACATCCGCGCCGGCTTCACGGCAGTGGATAAAGTCACCTTCGTCGCCGGCCGGGGCCAGGCGATTGCGCAACTGATTGCCGGCGCCTCGGCTGATGACGTGATTGTTCTGGCCGGTAAAGGTCACGAGGACTATCAGGAAATCAACGGCGAGCGCCATGCCTTCTCTGATCTGGTCGAGGCTGATCACGCCCTGACCGCGTGGGAGGTGGCCCATGCTTAAGGCCCTCAAACTCAGCGAACTGACCAACGCGCTCGACGCCCGTTTGATCGCCGCCGATGCCAGTTTCGACGGCGTCAGCATCGACAGCCGTGCGATCCAGCCGGGTCAACTGTTTATAGCGTTGACCGGCCCGCGTTTCGACGGTCATGACTACTTGAACGATGTCGCCGCCAAAGGCGCCGTCGCTGCGCTGGTCGAACGTGAAGTTGCCAACAGCACGCTGCCGCAACTGCTGGTCAAGGACACCCGACAGGCCCTCGGCCAGTTGGGCGCGCTGAACCGTGCCGCGTTCACTCAGCCAGTTGCTGCGATCACCGGCTCCAGCGGCAAGACCACCGTCAAGGAAATGCTCGCGAGCATCCTGCGCACGCGCGGTCCGGTATTGGCGACCCGTGGCAATCTGAACAACGACCTCGGCGCGCCGCTGACCCTGCTCGAACTGGCCCCGGAGCACACCTCGGCGGTGATCGAACTGGGTGCCTCGCGCCTCGGCGAAATCGCTTACACCGTTGGCCTGACCAAGCCGCACGTGGCGATCCTCAACAATGCCGGCACCGCGCACGTCGGTGAGTTTGGCGGCCCGGAAAAAATCGTCGAAGCCAAAGGCGAAATCATCGACGGGCTGGCGGCTGATGGTGTCGCCGTGCTCAACCTCGATGACAAAGCCTTCGGTATCTGGAAGGCCCGTGCAGGCGCGCGCAAAGTGCTGACTTTCGCCCTGAGCAACACTCAGGCGGATTTCTACGCCAGTGACTTGAGCACCGATGCTCGTGGTTGCCCGGCTTTCAATCTGCACACACCTGAAGGTGTCGAGCACGTTCAACTGAACCTGCTCGGCACCCATAACGTCGCCAACTCCATGGCCGCCGCCGCTGCCGCGCACGCCTTGGGCGTGTCGCTGTTCGGCATCGCCACCGGGCTTGGCGCCGTGCAACCGGTCAAGGGGCGCACCGTTGCGCAACTGGCGAAAAACGGTATGCGCGTGATTGATGACACTTACAACGCAAACCCCACCTCGATGTGCGCGGCCGTTGATATACTCGCTGGCTTTTCCGGCCGCACCGTCCTGGTGCTCGGAGATATCGGCGAGTTGGGCGATTGGGCGGAGCAGGGGCACCGCGACGTGGGCGAGTACGCCCGGGGCAAGGTTTCCGCGCTTTATGCCGTTGGGCCAAACATGGTTCACGCCGTAAACGCTTTCGGTGAACAGGCGTATCACTTCGGCAGCCAAGCCGAACTGATTCAGGCCCTCGACGCCGAGCAGGACACAAACACCACCATTTTGATCAAGGGTTCGCGCAGTGCGGCGATGGAAAACATCGTTGCGGCTCTGTGCGGGTCCAGTCTGGAGAAACATTAATGCTGCTGCTGCTAGCGGAGTATCTGCAACAGTTCTACAAAGGCTTCGCGGTCTTTCAGTACCTGACCCTGCGCGGGATTCTCGGTGTACTGACCGCGCTGGTTTTGTCGCTGTGCTATGGCCCGTGGATGATCCGCACCCTGCAGAACCGTCAGATCGGTCAATCCGTGCGTAACGACGGCCCGCAATCGCACCTGTCCAAGTCGGGTACACCGACCATGGGCGGCGCACTGATTCTGTCTTCGATTGGTGTCAGCACACTGCTCTGGGCTGACCTGAGCAACCGTTACGTCTGGACTGTTTTGCTGGTGACTCTGCTGTTCGGCGCCATCGGTTGGGTCGACGATTACCGCAAGGTCATCGAGAAGAACTCGCGTGGCTTGCCGAGCCGCTGGAAGTATTTCTGGCAGTCGGTGTTCGGCCTCGGCGCGGCGATCTTCCTTTATATGACCGCCTCCACCCCGGTGGAAACCACGCTGATCCTGCCGATGCTCAAGGACTACAGCATTCCGCTGGGCCTCGGTTTCATCGTGCTGACTTATTTCGTGATCGTTGGCTCAAGCAACGCGGTCAACCTGACTGACGGCCTCGACGGCCTGGCGATCATGCCAACCGTGATGGTCGGCGGTGGCCTCGGCATCTTCTGCTACCTGTCGGGTAACGTGAAATTCGCTGAATACCTGTTGATCCCTTACGTGCCGGGCGCGGGTGAACTGATCGTGTTCTGCGGTGCGCTGATCGGTGCCGGCCTTGGCTTCCTCTGGTTCAACACCTATCCGGCGCAAGTGTTCATGGGCGACGTCGGTGCCCTGGCACTCGGCGCGGCACTGGGCACAATAGCGGTGATCGTCCGTCAGGAAATCGTCCTGTTCATCATGGGCGGTGTGTTCGTGATGGAAACCCTGTCAGTCGTCATTCAGGTTGCGTCCTTTAAGCTGACCGGTCGCCGTGTGTTCCGCATGGCACCGATACACCACCATTTTGAACTCAAGGGCTGGCCCGAGCCGCGCGTGATCGTCCGTTTCTGGATCATCACCGTGATTCTCGTGCTGATCGGCCTTGCCACCCTGAAGCTGAGGTAGAACGAGTGTCTCTGATCGCTTCTGACCACTTCCGCATCGTTGTCGGCCTCGGCAAGAGCGGCATGTCCCTGGTTCGCTTCCTGGCGAACCGGGGCACGTCGTTTGCCGTGGCGGACACGCGGGAAAATCCACCGGAACTGGCCACGCTCAAGCGTGACTATCCGCACGTGGAAGTGCGTTGTGGCGAGCTGGACGTCGAATTCCTCTGCCGTGCCGACGAGCTCTACGTGAGCCCCGGCCTGGCGCTGGCGACCCCGGCCCTGCAAGCCGCTGCGGTCCGTGGCGTGAAACTGTCCGGCGACATCGAGCTGTTCGCGCGTAACGCGCAGGCGCCGATCGTGGCCATCAGCGGTTCCAACGCGAAAAGCACCGTCACCACCCTGGTCGGCGAAATGGCGGCTGCGGCCGGCAAACGTGTCGCTGTCGGCGGCAACCTCGGCACCCCGGCGCTGGATCTGCTCAGCGACGACGTCGAGCTGTACGTGATGGAGCTGTCGAGCTTCCAGCTGGAAACCACCGACCAGCTCAACGCCGAAGTGGCCACCGTGCTGAATATCAGCGAAGACCACATGGATCGCTATAGCGGCCTGCCGGCTTACCACCTGGCCAAGCACCGGATCTTCCGTGGCGCCAAGCAGTTCGTGGTCAACCGTCAGGATGCGCTGAGCCGTCCGCTGATGGGCGAGGGTCAACCATGCTGGACCTTCGGCCTGACCAAACCGGATTTCAAGGCCTTCGGTATCCGCGAAGAAGATGGCGAGAAGTATCTGGCCTTCGAATTCCAGAACCTGATGCCAGTGCGCGAATTGAAGATTCGTGGCGCGCACAACCAGTCCAATGCCCTCGCGGCGCTGGCGCTCGGTCATGCCGTGGGCCTGCCGTTCGACGCCATGCTCTCGGCCTTGCGCACGTTCGCCGGCCTCGAACACCGTTGCCAGTGGGTGCGTGATCTCGACGGCGTCGCTTACTACAACGATTCCAAAGCGACCAACGTTGGCGCCGCACTGGCCGCCATCGAAGGCTTGGGCGCGGACATCGACGGTAAGGTCATTCTGATCGCCGGTGGCGATGGCAAGGGTGCCGAATTCAACGACTTGCGTGATCCGGTCGCGGCCAACTGCCGCGCCGTGATCCTGATGGGCCGCGACTCCGACAAGATCGGCGCAGCCATCGGTGATGCCGTGCCACTGATTCGCGCGACCTCGCTGGTCGACGCCGTTGCGCAATGCCGCGCCGCTGCCCAACCGGGTGATGTGGTGCTGCTGTCGCCGGCCTGCGCCAGTTTCGACATGTTCAAGAATTACGAAGACCGTGGTCACCAGTTCGTCCGCGCTGTGGAGGAATTGGCATGAGCCTGCGTAATATCATCAAACCGTATCCGTCACCGATCATCACCGGGCGCGGGATCGACCTCGACTTCCCGATGCTCGCCGGTTGTCTGGCGCTGCTCGGCCTCGGCCTGATCATGATTGCCTCGGCGTCCACCGAAGTGGCGGCCGCACAGTCCGGCAGCCCACTGTATTACATGATCCGCCACCTTATTTATGTGGTGCTGGGCCTGGGCGCGTGCATCGTCACCATGATGATTCCGATTGCCACCTGGCAACGCCTCGGCTGGCTGATGCTGATCGGTGCGTTCGGTTTGCTGGTAATGGTGATCATCCCCGGCATCGGTCGCGAAGTGAACGGTTCGATGCGCTGGATCGGTTTCAGCTTCTTCAACGTGCAGCCGTCCGAGATCGCCAAAGTGTTCGTGGTGATCTACCTCGCCGGTTATCTGGTGCGGCGTCAGAAGGAAGTGCGCGAAAGCTGGATGGGCTTCTTCAAGCCGTTCATCGTGCTGCTGCCGATGGCCGGCCTGCTGCTGATGGAGCCGGACTTCGGCGCCACCGTGGTGATGATGGGCGCTGCGGCGGCCATGCTGTTCCTCGGCGGGGTCGGGCTGTTCCGCTTCTCGCTGATGGTGGTGTTGGCGGTCGGAGCGGTGGTCTTGCTGATTCAAATGCAGCCGTACCGAATGGCGCGTCTGACCAACTTCGCTGACCCGTGGGCCGACCAGTTCGGCGCCGGCTATCAGTTGTCGCAAGCCTTGATCGCGTTCGGTCGTGGCGAATGGCTCGGCGTCGGTCTGGGTAACAGCGTGCAGAAGCAGTTCTACCTGCCGGAAGCGCACACCGACTTCGTGTTCTCGGTTCTGGCTGAAGAATTGGGCGCCGTCGGTTCGCTGTGCACCGTCGCCCTGTTCGTGTTCGTGTGTATTCGTGGCATGTACATCGGTCTGTGGGCGGAAAAAGCCAAACAGTTCTTCGCCGCTTACGTGGCGTACGGCCTGTCGTTCCTGTGGATTGGTCAGTTCCTGATCAACATCGGCGTGAACGTCGGCCTGCTGCCAACCAAAGGTCTGACCTTGCCGTTCCTCAGTTATGGCGGCAGTTCGTTGGTGATCTGCTGTGCCTGCCTTGGCTTGCTGCTGCGGATCGAGTGGGAGAGTCGAACCCATTTGGGCAGCGAAGAGATGGAATTCCATGAGAGCGACTTCGCCGAGGAGCCGAATCATGGGCGCTAACGTATTGATCATGGCCGGCGGCACCGGCGGCCACGTGTTCCCGGCGCTGGCCTGTGCCCGCGAGTTTCAGGCGCGCGGCTACACCGTGCACTGGCTCGGCACACCACGCGGGATCGAAAACGAACTGGTCCCGGCCGCTGGGCTGGAACTGCACCGGATCAACGCCACCGGCCTGCGCGGCAAGAGCAAACTGTCGCTGCTCAAGGCGCCGTTCATGCTGCTCAAGTCGGTATGGCAGGCGCGGGCGATCATTCGTCGCTTGAAGCCAGTGTGTGTGGTCGGCTTCGGTGGTTATGTGACTGGCCCCGGTGGTCTTGCCGCGAAACTGGCCGGTGTGCCGGTGATCGTTCACGAGCAGAACGCTGTGGCCGGCACCGCCAATCGGTTGCTGGTGCCGTTCGCCGCCCGGGTGTGTGAAGCGTTCCCCGACACCTTTACTCTGTCGGACACCCGCCGTACCACCGGAAACCCGGTGCGCAGCGAGCTGTTCCTCGACACATCGCGACCTGCTCTGGCCGGTCGCAAAGCGCGTTTGCTGATCCTCGGCGGAAGCCTGGGCGCAGAACCGTTGAACAAATTGCTGCCTGAAGCCCTGGCCCAAGTCGCTGCCGATTTGCGCCCGGAAGTGTTTCATCAGGCCGGCAAAAACCACGATGAAGTGACTGCAGAGCGCTACCGCGCCGCCGGCGTCGATGCGCAGGTGCAGCCGTTCATCAAAGACATGGCCCAGGCCTATGGCTGGGCTGACCTGGTGGTGTGCCGCGCAGGCGCGTTGACCATCAGTGAGCTGGCTGCCGCCGGTCTGCCCTCGATGCTGGTGCCTTTGCCCCACGCGATCGACGATCACCAGACTCGCAACGCCGATTATTTGGCCCGCGAAGGCGCTGCCTTCCTGATGCCACAAAGAACGACTGGTGCCGCGGACCTTGCCGCGCGCCTGACAGAGGTCTTGATGCAACCGCAACGACTCGAAGATATGGCCCAAGCGGCCCGCCGTCTGGCGAAACCCGATGCCACCCGTAGCGTGGTCGATACCTGTCTGGAGGTGGCTCATGGTTGAGAATCAGAAAGCCATGCCGCAACCGGAAATGCGCCGCATCCGTCGCATCCACTTCGTCGGCATCGGCGGCGTGGGCATGTGCGGTATCGCCGAAGTGTTGTTGAACCTGGGCTATGAAGTCTCCGGTTCCGACCTGAAAGCGTCGCCGGTGACCGAGCGTCTGGAATCGTTCGGCGCGCACATCTTCATTGGTCACCGTGCCGAGAACGCCGCTGCCGCCGACGTGCTGGTGGTGTCGAGTGCTGTGAACACCTCTAACCCGGAAGTGGCGAACGCGCTTGAGCGTCGTATTCCGGTGGTGCCGCGTGCCGAGATGCTCGCCGAACTGATGCGCTATCGCCACGGCATCGCCGTTGCCGGTACGCACGGCAAAACCACCACCACCAGCCTGATCGCTTCGGTGTTCGCCGCCGGTGGTCTGGACCCGACGTTCGTCATCGGTGGTCGTCTGAATGCCGCGGGCACCAATGCCCAGCTTGGCACCAGCCGTTACCTGATCGCCGAAGCCGACGAAAGCGATGCGAGCTTCTTGCACCTGCAACCGCTGGTGGCCGTGGTTACCAACATCGACGCCGACCACATGGCGACCTACGACGGTGACTTCAACAAACTGAAGAAAACCTTCGTCGAGTTCCTGCACAACCTGCCGTTCTACGGTTTGGCAGTGATGTGCCTGGACGATCCGGTGGTGCGTGAAATCCTGCCGCTGGTGAAACGTCCGACCGTGACCTACGGCTTCAGCGAAGACGCTGACGTGCGCGCGATCAATATTCGCCAGCAAGGCATGCAGACGTTCTTCACCGTGCTGCGTCCGGATCGCGAGCCGCTGGACGTGTCGGTGAACATGCCCGGCAACCACAACGTACTCAATTCGCTGGCGACCATTTGCATCGCCACTGACGAAGGCGTCAGCGATGAAGCCATCGTCCAGGGCCTGTCGGGCTTCCAGGGCGTTGGTCGGCGCTTCCAGGTTTACGGCGAACTGCCGGTGGACGGCGGCAACGTGATGTTGGTCGATGACTACGGTCACCACCCGACCGAAGTCGCCGCAGTGATCAAAGCCGTGCGCGGTGGCTGGCCGGAGCGCCGTCTGGTGATGGTTTACCAGCCGCACCGTTATAGCCGCACCCGTGACCTGTACGACGACTTCGTCAATGTACTGGCCGACGCCAACGTCCTGCTGCTGATGGAAGTCTATCCGGCCGGCGAAGAGCCGATCCCGGGTGCCGACAGCCGCAAGCTGTGCAACAGCATCCGCCAGCGCGGTCAGCTCGACCCGATCTACATCGAGCGTGGCGTCGATCTGGCGCCGCTGGTCAAGCCGCTGCTGCGTGCCGGCGACATCCTGCTGTGCCAGGGCGCCGGTGATATCGGTGGTCTCGCGCCTAAGCTGTTGAAAAGTGAATTGTTCGCTGGCGCCGTGGCGGCGTCGGTCGAGGGGAAGTTGAAATGACTGCTGCCTACGCCAAGCTGTTTTCCACTATCGCGCCGAAAGACTTCGGCCGTGTCGCCGTGCTCTTCGGTGGCCTGAGTGCCGAGCGTGAGGTGTCGCTGAAATCCGGTAACGCCGTACTCGACGCGCTGCAAAGCGCTGGCGTGGACGCGTTCGGCATCGACGTTGGCGAAGACATTCTGCAACGGCTGCTCAGCGAAAAGATCGACCGCGCGTTCATCATTCTTCACGGCCGTGGCGGTGAAGACGGCTCCATGCAGGGCCTGCTTGAAGTAGCGGGCATTCCGTACACCGGCAGCGGCATCCTGGCCTCGGCACTGGCGATGGACAAACTGCGCACCAAGCAGGTCTGGCACAGCCTCGGGATTCCGACGCCGCGTCACGCCGTGTTGTGCAGCGAAGCCGATTGTATTTCGGCAGCGACGGAACTGGGCTTCCCTTTGATCGTCAAACCGGCGCATGAAGGTTCAAGTATCGGGATGGCCAAAGTGAGTTCTGCGTCCGAGTTGATCGACGCATGGAAAGCGGCCAGTACCTACGATTCGCAAGTCTTGGTTGAGCAATGGATTCAAGGTCCGGAGTTCACCATCGCCACCCTGCGTGACCAGGTGTTGCCTCCGATTGCCCTGGGTACACCGCACACGTTCTACGACTACGACGCCAAGTACATCGCCAACGATACCCAGTACCGCATTCCGTGCGGGCTGGATGCCGCCAAGGAACAGGAACTCATGGATCTCACGGCCAAGGCCTGTGAGGCGCTGGGTATTGCCGGTTGGGGCAGGGCGGACGTGATGCAGGACGCCGACGGGCAGTTCTGGTTCCTGGAAGTGAACACCGCACCGGGTATGACCGATCACAGTCTGGTGCCGATGGCCGCGCGTGCGGCCGGTCTGGATTTCCAGCAACTGGTTCTGGCCATTCTGGCCGCCAGTGTTGAAGACGCTCGAGGTTAAGACGATGCAAGGCGCTCAGCTCCGACATCAGCCTCCCGCACCCGGCCGCAAGCCGGTGCCACGGGGTGCCAGCCGAATGGTGGCGAAAGAGCCGATGTCCGCGCGCCTGCCGAAAGCCAATTTCGGCTTTCTGAAAAGTCTGTTCTGGCCAGTGCTGCTGGTGGTGCTGGGCTTTGGTACTTACGAAGGTGCAACGCGTTTGCTGCCGTACGCCGACCGGCCGATCACCAAGATCGCCGTGCAAGGCGACCTGAGCTACATCAGCCAGCAAGCGGTGCAGCAGCGGATCGCCCCGTACGTGGCGTCGAGCTTCTTCACCATCGACCTGGCCGGTATGCGTACCGAGCTTGAGCAGATGCCGTGGATCGCCCACGCCGAAGTACGTCGGGTGTGGCCGGACCAGGTGGTGATCCGCCTCGAAGAGCAACTGCCGGTGGCGCGTTGGGGTGATGAGTCGTTGCTGAACAACCAGGGCCAGGCGTTTACGCCCAAGGAACTGGCGAACTACGAACATCTGCCACAGCTGTTCGGCCCACAACGGGCCCAGCAGCAAGTGATGCAGCAGTATCAGGTGCTGAGCCAGATGCTGCGGCCGTTGGGCTTCTCGATTGCGCGCCTGGAACTGCGTGAACGCGGGAGTTGGTTTCTGACCACCGGTGCCGGCAGTTCCGGCCCCGGCATCGAGTTGTTGCTGGGACGCGGCAACCTGGTGGAAAAGATGCGCCGCTTTATCGCCATCTATGACAAGACGCTTAAAGACCAGATTACGAACATTGCGCGCATCGATCTGCGCTACGCCAACGGCCTCGCTGTTGGCTGGCGGGAACCAGTAGCGCCGACGACAGCCCAACCCGCTGTCGCGAAGAATTAAGAAGAGGCAGGACCCATGGCAAACGTGCAAAGCGGCAAAATGATCGTCGGTCTCGATATCGGCACCTCCAAGGTGGTGGCGCTGGTCGGCGAGGTTTCCGACGACGGCTCGCTGGAAATCGTCGGGATCGGTACCCATCCGTCCCGTGGCCTGAAGAAGGGCGTGGTGGTCAACATCGAGTCCACCGTGCAATCGATCCAGCGCGCGATCGAAGAAGCCCAACTGATGGCGGGCTGCCGCATTCACTCGGCGTTTGTCGGTGTGGCGGGCAATCACATCCGCAGCCTGAACTCCCACGGCATCGTCGCGATCCGCGATCGTGAAGTCAGCTCGGCCGACCTTGAGCGCGTGCTTGACGCCGCTCAGGCCGTGGCGATTCCGGCTGACCAGCGCGTGCTGCACACCCTGCCGCAGGATTACGTGATCGATAACCAGGAAGGCGTTCGTGAGCCTCTGGGCATGTCCGGCGTACGTCTGGAAGCCAAGGTTCACGTAGTCACCTGCGCCGTCAACGCCGCACAGAACATTGAAAAATGCGTGCGTCGCTGCGGTCTGGAAATCGACGACATCATTCTCGAGCAACTGGCCTCGGCCTACTCGGTACTGACCGACGACGAGAAAGAACTGGGCGTGTGCCTGGTCGACATCGGCGGCGGTACCACCGACATCGCGATCTTTACCGAAGGCGCGATTCGCCACACGGCGGTGATCCCGATTGCCGGTGATCAGGTGACCAACGACATCGCCATGGCGTTGCGCACCCCGACCCAGTACGCCGAAGAAATCAAGATCCGCTACGCCTGCGCCCTGGCCAAACTGGCCGGTGCCGGTGAAACCATCAAGGTGCCGAGCGTTGGCGACCGTCCACCACGCGAACTGTCGCGTCAGGCCCTGGCCGAAGTGGTCGAGCCGCGTTACGACGAACTGTTCACGCTGATTCAGGCCGAGCTGCGTCGCAGCGGCTACGAAGACCTGATTCCGGCCGGCATCGTGCTGACCGGTGGCACTTCGAAAATGGAAGGCGCCACTGAACTGGCCGAAGAAATCTTCCACATGCCGGTGCGCCTTGGTGTGCCGCATGGCGTGAAGGGTCTGGATGACGTGGTGCGCAACCCGATTTATTCCACTGGCGTTGGTTTGTTGATGTACGGCCTGCAAAAGCAGTCCGACGGGGTTTCGTTCTCCGGCATCGGCAGCCGCGACAGCTACAGCAACGAAGAGCCACAGGCGCCGTTGCTGGACCGATTGAAGAAGTGGGTTCAAGGCAACTTCTAAAGCTTTACCGCAACACCGCAACAAACAGCAGTAGGCGAAAAAACTAGAGAATGTAAGGAGAGGGAAAATGTTCGAACTCGTAGACAACATCCCCGCAAGCCCGGTAATCAAAGTTATCGGTGTTGGCGGTGGCGGCGGCAACGCTGTCAATCATATGGTCAAGAGCAACATCGAAGGCGTCGAGTTCATCTGCGCCAACACTGATGCTCAAGCGCTGAAAAACATCGGCGCGCGCACCATTCTGCAACTGGGCACCGGCGTGACCAAAGGTCTGGGCGCTGGCGCCAACCCTGAAGTAGGTCGTCAGGCCGCTCTCGAAGACCGTGAGCGCATTGCCGAAGTCCTGCAGGGCACCAACATGGTGTTCATCACCACTGGCATGGGCGGCGGTACCGGTACCGGTGCTGCGCCGATCATCGCCGAAGTGGCCAAGGAAATGGGCATTCTGACCGTTGCGGTCGTAACGCGTCCGTTCCCGTTCGAAGGCCGCAAGCGTATGCAGATCGCCGATGAAGGCATCCGCATGCTCTCGGAAAGCGTCGACTCGCTGATCACCATTCCCAACGAGAAGCTGCTGACCATCCTCGGTAAAGACGCCAGCCTGCTGTCGGCTTTCGCCAAGGCTGACGATGTACTGGCCGGTGCCGTTCGCGGTATCTCCGACATCATCAAGCGTCCGGGCATGATCAACGTCGACTTCGCCGACGTACGTACCGTGATGAGCGAAATGGGCATGGCGATGATGGGCACTGGCTGCGCCAGCGGTCCGAACCGTGCACGTGAAGCCACCGAAGCGGCGATCCGCAACCCGCTGCTGGAAGACGTGAACCTGCAAGGCGCACGCGGCATCCTGGTGAACATCACTGCCGGTCCTGACCTGTCCCTGGGTGAGTACTCCGACGTGGGTAGCATCATCGAAGCCTTCGCTTCCGAGCACGCGATGGTCAAGGTCGGTACTGTTATCGATCCGGACATGCGCGACGAGCTGCACGTAACCGTGGTTGCCACCGGTCTGGGCGCGAAAATCGAGAAGCCTGTCAAGGTCATCGACAACACCGTTCACACCTCCATGGCTTCCGCCCAGGTGCAACAACCGGCTGCGGCCCGTCAGGAAGCGCCAGCGGTGAACTACCGTGATCTGGACCGTCCGACCGTCATGCGCAACCAGGCTCAGGCCGGTGCTGCGGCTGCCGCGAAGATGAATCCGCAAGATGATCTGGACTACCTGGACATCCCGGCTTTCCTGCGTCGTCAGGCCGATTGATGGAATGTATCAGGGCTATGAAGGTGATTGGTGTTCAGCAAAGGCATGGTCTGCTATCATCGCCAGCCTTTGTTGATACCAGTTCGCAATTTGCGCTGAAGCGGCCCAAGCCATGATTAAACAACGCACACTGAAAAATATTATCCGTGCCACAGGTGTAGGCCTGCACTCCGGTGAGAAGGTCTATCTGACCCTCAAGCCTGCGCCTGTCGACACTGGCATTGTGTTTTGTCGCGCTGACCTCGACCCTGTGGTGCAGATTCCTGCCCGCGCGGAAAACGTCGGTGAAACCACTATGTCGACGACGCTGATTAACGGCGACGTCAAAGTGGACACGGTAGAGCACTTGCTCTCGGCCATGGCTGGCCTGGGCATCGATAACGCCTACGTCGAGCTCTCCGCGTCCGAAGTCCCGATCATGGATGGCAGCGCTGGACCCTTCGTATTCCTGATTCAATCGGCAGGCCTGGAAGAACAGGACGCCGCCAAGAAATTCATCCGCATCCTGCGTGAAGTGACAGTGGAAGACGGCGACAAGCGCGCCACTTTCGTCCCTTTCGAAGGGTTCAAGGTGAGCTTCGAGATCGATTTCGATCACCCGGTATTCCGGGACCGCACCCAAAGTGCAAGCGTGGATTTTTCCAGCACTTCGTTCGTAAAAGAAGTCAGCCGCGCCCGTACCTTTGGTTTCATGAGTGATATCGAGTACCTGCGCAAGCACAACCTCGCACTCGGCGGCAGCGTTGAAAACGCAATCGTGGTCGATGCCGATGGCGTACTGAACGAAGACGGCCTTCGCTATGAAGACGAATTCGTGAAGCACAAGATCCTCGACGCGATTGGCGACCTGTATCTGCTGGGTAACAGCCTGATTGGTGAGTTCAAGGGCTTCAAGTCCGGCCACGCACTGAACAACCAGCTGCTGCGCAAGTTGATTGAGCAGACAGACGCTTGGGAAGTGGTGACGTTCGAAGACGCCAGCACCGCACCAATCTCTTACATGCGCCCGGTTGCGGCGGTGTAAGTAAAAAACCTCTCTAGTTTTTTGAAGGCCATCCTCGGATGGCCTTTTTTTATGCCTGCAATTGCTCTAGTGCCTGATCTGGCCTCTTCGCGAGCAGGCTCGCTCCCACAGGGGAATGCATTTCAAATGTGGGAGCGAGCCTGCTCGCGAAGGCGTCGGTGCGATCGCCTCAGAACGTTCAGGCAGCCACCACCACCCGATTGCGCCCACTTTCCTTGGCCTGATAAAGCGCCTTGTCCGCCGCAAACAACAACTGCTCCAGCGTCATCTCACTCGCCGCCGTCCAGCTCGCAATGCCGATACTCACGGTCATCGGCCGCTCGGCCCCGTCGACCAACGGCAACTGCTCCACCGCCTGACGAATATGCTCGGCTATCTGCTGTGCGCCATGGCCATCGGTCTCGGCGAGAATCACCGAAAACTCTTCACCTCCGTAGCGCGCCACCAGATCCGTCGGTCGCCGCACATTTTCCGTGATGACCCCGGCCAGCGTCTTCAGCGCCTGATCTCCAGCCTGATGTCCATGCCGGTCATTGAAGGCCTTGAAGTGATCGGCATCGATCATCATCACCGACATCGCTTTGCCCGAGCGCTGGGCGCGGAACCACTCATGACGCAGTGCCTGATCGAGCATGCGCCGATTGGCCACTCCCGTCAGTGCATCGGTAGCGGCCAGTTGCGCCAGCTCGCGCTCGGCCCGTTGACGCAAGCGCAACTCGCGAGCCAGCAGCCAGGTCAGCCACAGCAACCCCACGCACAACACCCCAGTGGCGCCGCTGATCAACAGGGCGGTACGACGCCATGTGCCGAACACCTCGTCGCTGGACAGCGCGACCATCACCGTCAGTGGCAGATTGCCGACCCGCGAATAGGTATAGAGGCGTTGTTGATGGTCCATGCTCGAGGTGCTGGTAAAACTGCCATTGCCATCCTTGTCACCCAGAATACGCACGACATTCGGTCGGTTGCCGTAGCTCTTGCCGATGGAATCGCTTTGCAGATACGGTTTTTGCGCCAGCAGGACGCCGTCGTTGTTGATGATGTTCAACGTGCTGTCTTTGCCAATGTCGAGGCTGTTGAACAACTGATCGAAGTAATCGAGTTTCATCGACGCCACGGCCACACCGGCGAACTCACCAGTGTCCGAGGAAATCCGTCGGCTGAAGCTGATGCGCCACTGGTTGGCTTCGTCGCAGTCGCAACGGGTCTTGAACGGGCGGCTGATAAACATGCCGAAATCGCGATTGAATGCGTGGGCGAGGAAATAATCGCGGTCGGCAAAGTTGCCCGGTTTCGGCTCGATTCGCGAAGAGTCGGCGACCACATCGCCGTGTTTGTCGAGCAACAGAATGTCGCCCTTGAAGCGCGCGGTGGTCGAGCGGTCGAACAGCGCCAGATGGCGGATCTGCGGTGAGACATCTTGCAGGTCATCGCGCTGGGCGGCGGCGATCAGGCCTTGTAGGGTCAAGTCGTACAACTCGACGGTGCGCAGGACATCGGCGTCGATCAGTTGCGCGATGGTGGTGGCACTGCGGGTAGCCGACTCCTGAGCGTTGGCGTGCTCGCGGATCAGCAGGAACGTGACGATGCACAGAATCGCGATCACGGTCAGCGAACTGCCGCAGATCAGCAGCAACTCGGGGCGTCCGGTCTTGCCCGCAACGGGTGGGGTACGGCTCGCGATCATGATTGGGCTGTCGGTTGGGGAAAGTCTTATAAGCGTAGTTGCACAACACCACCGAAGCGCCTGACGCAAAATACCTGTGGGAGCGAGCTTGCTCGCGAAGGCGTTGTGTCAGCCAACATCAATGTTGCTGAAAGATCGCCTTCGCGAGCAAGCTCGCTCCCACAGGGTTGGTCATTGCTTGAGCTATCGGAGTGAGTCTGCAGTCAGCTTAGCGCGGATCTTAGAAGACGTTGATCGGGTAGTCGATGATCACGCGGTATTCATCTGTATCCGAATCAATCACGCCGTAGCCGTTGCCGCCTCGGTTGGTCGCCCATTGCAGGTGGACTGCCAGATCCTTGGCCTGACCGCTCTGCACCACGTACTTCACGTCGAGATCGCGTTCCCAGTGCTTGGCGTTGCGGCCATCGGCGCTGTACCAGTTGGAATAGCCTTTGCTGTCGGGGTCGACCTTGGTCAGATCCACAGTGCCGCGCGAGTAGGACACCGACGAGGTCAGCCCCGGCACGCCGACACCGGCGAAGTCATAGGCGTACTTGAGCTTCCACGAGCGCTCGTTCGGGCCGTTGAAGTCGGAATACTGCTGTGAGTTATCCAGATAAACGCTGTCGCCCTGGCTGATGTAGTCGAACGGCGTGTTGCCGTTGACCCGCTGATACGCGGCGGTAACGCTGTGATTACCGACGCCAACGGTGAAATGCAGACTGTAGGTGTTGTTGTCGATGTTGCCCAGCAGCGCATCACCGGTGTCTTGCGTGTGATAGAAGTGCAAGCCCGGGTTGAGGCTGACCAGATCGTTCAACTGCCAGGTGTAGTCGAGGTCGTAGTAATACTGGTTCCAGATGTCCTTCAACTCAGAGGCATAAAGACTGCTGGTCAGGCCTTCGACACCGCTCCACGCCACGCCGGCCCAGTTCAGGTGCTGGCTCTCATCGCCGTCGGCAAGAGTGCCGTAGGAAGTGCCGATGCGCGTGTGCCCACTCTGGTTGTAAGGCTTGGTGAAACTGGCTTGGCCGCCTTCGATCAACCAGCCGTCGAAGCTGTGGTTGGTCAGGCTCACACCACGGAAAGTCTGCGGCAGCATGCGCGTATCACCGCCGGCGATGACCGGGTTGGTGAGGAACAGGTCACCGGCCTTCAACTCGGTATCGAACGCGCGCATTTTCAACGTGCCACCCGCCGTGGAGAACGCCCCCGGCGCTTTGCCGCCATTCTCTCTGACCGGCAGGATGCTCGAGCCGTCGGTGCCGCCACCGCCATCGAGCTTCAACCCGAGCATGGCGTGGGCATCGATGCCGAAACCGACCGTACCTTCGGTGTAGCCCGACTTGAAGACCCCGAGAAAGCCCTGGCCCCACTCGATGTTGTCGTCCGCCTTCTGCAAGCGGTTGCGATTCATGTAGTAGTTGCGGGCGTTGAGGTTGAGGCTTGAACCCTCGACAAAGCCATCTTTGGCAGGCTCGTCAGCGTGAGCGGCAGGGGCAATCGTTGCGGCAATTGCAATGAACAGCGGGGTGCAGCGAACTGGGTAACGCACGTGCGATGGAGCTCCTTGGGTCAACTGGCCCTTCAATGGCTTGAGGGCTTGATGTTTCTTGTTGTTACAGACGAACCAAACGGCTTTCAGACCACAACGAAAAAAGGCCGCTGAAAGGCAGCGGCCTGGAATGACGACGGTTGAACGGGAAGAGCCAAACAACCGCGTCGAGGGAAAC
This sequence comes from Pseudomonas sp. H1_D05, assembly GCF_054682705.1. NCBI lineage: Bacteria > Pseudomonadati > Pseudomonadota > Gammaproteobacteria > Pseudomonadales > Pseudomonadaceae > Pseudomonas > Pseudomonas sp. H1_D05. The sequence goes on along the minus strand of NZ_CP162825.1, from coordinate 695,288 downwards.
GTTGGCGCGGTGCGCGACTCAGCTGTCTTTCTCGGCAGCTTGAGCCTGTGAGGTGGCAGCCTGCGGGGCTTGCGTGGCGTCTTGTGCCTTGGCCATCACTTCGGCCTGATGCTGATCGAAGGCCTGCGCGCGAGCGATATTTTGCGCTACGAACGACTGCGATTCTTCAGCCATCGCCATCGGCGACAGGATCAATGAGGACAAAACGAAAGCGCTGGCAATACCCATACTGTTGGACATCTTGAAAACCTTCTCGCTTGGCGAGTGCTGTTTGGTGCGGGCAAAGATAAGGTCGCCGGGCGTTGGGAAACAGCGTGATTTTCATAAATGACTGTTACAGCAGAAGCAAAAGTCACCCCCTCACCCCAACCCTCTCCCCCAGGGGGGCGAGGGGGAAAGGGAGCAGATCTTCATGCTTTTCAAAGCCTGAGTTCGACGGGATATTTCAGGTCGGCGTACTTCGAAAGAGCACCACGGTAAGTCCCCTCTCCCTCGGGGAGAGGGTTAGGGTGAGGGGCTTTTCAGACCGGCAAATAAATCCCGAAGGTATTCATCCCCCGATCACTGCGCACAAACACATCGCCGCCATGCATCAGCGCAATCGCCTTGACGATCGCCAGCCCCAGCCCATGGTTATTGCCACTGTTGCTGCGCGAGGCATCCACCCGATAAAAGCGCTCGAACAAGCGCGGCAAATGCTCGCTGGCAATCGGCGAACCGGGGTTGGCCACGCCGATACTCACCTGCTGCTCTTTAACCTCGATGTGCACCTCGATCACCTGACCCGCGCCGGTGTGCTGCACCGCATTGCTCAACAAATTGATCAACGCCCGGCGCAAATGCGCGACCTCGATCTGCACCTGCGCATCGCCGCTGACCTGCACCTCAACTTGCGCATCTTCAAGAATGAAATCCAGATATTCCAGGGTCGTTGCCACCTCATCCGCCAGCGACGTCGAGGTCAGTTTGGTCGCCTTGTTGCCCTGGTCGGCACTGGCCAGAAACAGCATGTCGTTGATGATCGAACGCAGCCGCTCCAGCTCTTCCAGATTGGATTGCAGCACTTCGAAATAATGTTCGGCAGAACGCCCACGGGTCAGCGCCACCTGAGTCTGACCAATCAGATTGGTCAGCGGCGAACGCAGCTCATGAGCGACATCGGCGTTGAACGATTCCAGCCGCGAGTAGGCCTGCTCAACCCGTTCCAGCGTCGAGTTGAAGGAGTCGACAAACTGCTCAAGTTCCGGTGGCAGCGGCGACAGACGCAAGCGCCCGGCCCGCAGCGGAGGCGCCAGTCGTTGAGCTTCATGGGACAGTTTGATCAGCGGTTTGAGACCAATCCGCGCGACCCAATAGCCCAGCGCCGAAGCCATCAGCACACCGACAATCGCCAGCCCGATCAAGGCAATCAGCAGGTTGTGCTGCGTCTCATGAAAGGTCTCGGTATCGATGCCGATCATGAACCGTAGCGGCGGACGCTGATCCTTGGCCGGCAACTCGGTCAGCAGCACTTTCAGTGGATAGGGCTGGCCGGGCAACTGCAAGTCATGCATGCCCAACGGGCCTTTGGCAAAAGTACGGATCGCCGCATCGGGCTGACCGTATTCGTAACCCGGATCACCGCTCACCACCCAGAAACGAATGCGTTTGTCCTCTTCACCCAGCAGCTTCAATTTGGCGTTGATCTTCACCCAATGCTCGGGCGTACCGAAGCGATTGAGCGCCGATTCGAGCACGCTGTAACGCGCATCCAGCTCGGCTTCCGGTAGCAGACCCAAGCCTTTATCGACCTGTTGATACAGCGCGCCGCCGATCAACAGAAACACCAGCAGCGCCACCAGCGTGAACATGCCGCTCAGGCGCAGGGCAATCGAGTTACTGGACACCACGGCTCTCCAGCACATAACCCATGCCACGAATGGTGTGCAGCAGTTTCTCGTCGAACGGCCCGTCGAGCTTGGCGCGCAGGCGTTTGATTGCGACTTCGACAACGTTGGCATCGCTGTCGAAATTGATGTCCCAGACCATCTCGGCGATGGCGGTTTTCGAAAGGATTTCACCTTGCCGGCGGGCGAGAACGCTCAACAGGGAGAACTCTTTGGCGGTCAGATCCAGTCGGGTGCCGGCGCGGGTAGCCTTGCGGCTGATCAAATCTATCCACAGGTCGGCGATGCTCACCTGCACCGGTTCATGCCCACCGCTGCGCCGGGTCAGCGCTTGCAGGCGCGCGACCAGCTCAAGGAAGGAAAACGGTTTGCCGAGGTAATCGTCGGCGCCGTCGCGCAGGCCTTTGATGCGGTCTTCGACGCGCTCGCGGGCGGTGAGCATGATCACCGGGGTCTGCTTGCGCGCACGCAACGCGCGCAGCACGCCGAAGCCATCGAGGCCCGGCAACATGACGTCGAGGACGATCACCGCGTAGTCGCTTTCCAGCGCCAGATGCAGACCCTCGACGCCGTCGCGGGCCAGATCCACGGTGTAACCCTGCTCCGTCAGACCGCGGTGCAGATAGTCCGCGGTTTTTTCCTCGTCTTCGATAATCAGAACGCGCATGACCCTGCCTCAGTCTGTGGTCGCCAACGCCGCTACGGGCGCTGGTTTGGGCCGGTGGAACAGCCGCTCAAGCCACAAGTATATGACCGGAGTGGTAAACAACGTCAGCATCTGGCTGACCAGCAAACCGCCCACCACCGCGATCCCCAGCGGCTGACGCAGTTCGGCGCCGGTGCCGTAACCGAGCATCAGCGGCAGGGCGCCAAGCAGGGCCGCGAGGGTGGTCATGATGATCGGCCGGAATCGCGTGATGCACGCCTCGAAAATCGCCTCCTGTGGCGACAGGCCTCGGTGGCGCTGCGCTTCGAGGGCGAAGTCGATCATCAGAATGCCGTTCTTCTTGACGATACCGATCAATAGCACCAGGCCGATCAGCGCCATGATCGAAAAGTCCTGGCCGCAGATCCACAGCATGATCACCGCACCCAAACCTGCCGCCGGCAGCGTCGAAATAATCGTCAGCGGGTGCACGAAGCTTTCATAAAGCACACCGAGAATGATGTACACCGCCACCAGCGCCGCAAGAATCAGCCACGGCTGACTGGCCAGCGAACTCTGGAACGCCTGCGCCGCGCCCTGGAAATTGCCGCTGATCGCCGTCGGCATGCCGATCTCGGCCTTGGCCTGATTGAGCAGAATCACCGCATCACCCAGCGCAACGCCGGGCGCGAGGTTGAACGACAAGTTAGCGGCCGGGAACATCCCATCGTGGGCAATCGACAACGGGCCAATGGTCGGTGCATCGAATTTGGCCAGCGCCGACAGCGGCACCATCTCGCCACTCAGTGGCGAACGCAGGTAGAAATAGTTGAGGCTTTCGGCCTTGCCGCGTTGTTTGGTGTCCAGTTCCAGAATCACGTTGTACTGGTTGACCTGGGTCTGGAATTCATTGATCTGCCGTTGCCCGAAGGCATCGTACAGCGCCTCGTCGACATCGCTCGCGGTGAGGCCGAAACGTGCGGCGGCGCTGCGGTCGATGCTGATGTGGGTGATGCTGCCGCCCAGTTGCAGGTCGTTGGAAATGTCGCGGAACGCTGGGTTGCTGCGCAGTTTTTCCGTGAGGCGTTGCGTCCATGTCGCGAGGGTTGCGCCGTCGTTACTCTTCAGCACGTATTGATACTGCGCGCGGCTCGGGCCGGAGCTGAGGTTGATGTCTTGGCCGGCGCGCAGATAGAGGACGATGCCGGGGACTTTCATCAGTTGCGGACGGATGCGGTCGATGAACTGGCTGGCTGAAACATCACGGTCACCGCGTTTTTTCAGGGCGATCCAGAAGCGGCCGTTGGCGATGGTCTGGTTACTGCCGGACACGCCGACCGAGTGGGAAAACGCCTGCACGGCGGGGTCGGCGGCGACGATTTCGGCCATCGCCAAGTGTTTTTTCACCATGTCGCCGTAGGAAATATCCGCTGCAGCTTCGGTGGTGCCGAGGACGAAACCGGTGTCCTGTACCGGGAAGAAACCCTTGGGGATAAAGATGTAACCGCCAATCGCCATCGCCAGCGACAAACCGAACACGCCAATCATCAATTTCTGATGGGCGAGGGCGCGACGCAGGCCTCGTTCGTACCAGCCGAGCAGGCGTTCGCTGAAACCCGGTTTGTCGTGGGCGTGGTGCACCGGTTTGCGCATGAACAGCGCGGCCAGCGTCGGCGCCAAAGTCAGCGATACCACCACGGAAATCATGATGGTCGAGGTCGCGGTCAGGGCGAATTCCTTGAACAGCCGCCCGACCACACCGCCCATGAACAGCAGCGGAATAAACGCCGCCACCAACGAGAAACTGATCGAGACCACGGTGAAGCCAATCTCGCCCGCACCCTTGATCGCCGCTTCGCGCATATCGTCGCCGGCTTCCAGATGGCGGTGGATGTTTTCCACCACCACGATCGCATCGTCGACGACGAAGCCGACCGCGACGACGATCGCCACCAGCGTCAGGTTGTTCAGGCTGAAACCGAGGAGGTACATCAAAGCGAAACTGGCGATCAGCGAAACACCCAGTACCGCCGAGACAATCAGGGTTGCCGACAACTGACGCAGGAACAGCGCCATCACCGCGACCACCAGCAGAATCGCGATCAACAGGGTGATTTCGACTTCATGCAGCGAGGCGCGAATGGTCTGGGTGCGGTCGATCAGGGTTTTTACTTGCACCGAGGCCGGCAGCATGGCTTCGAGGCCGGGCAGGGCGGCTTGAATGCGGTCGACGGTTTCGACGATGTTGGCGCCGGGCTGGCGCGAGATCACCAGGTTCACACCGGGTTGATCGCCGGCCCACGCTTGCACGTAGGCATCTTCCGAACCATTGACGACTTTGGCGACATCGCGCAGGTGAACCGGGGCGCCATCCTTGTAGGAAACGATGAGCTGGCTGTAGTCCTCAGGGTGGAACAACTGGTCGTTGGTCGACAACGTCGAGATGCTTGATTCGCCGTACAGCGCCCCTTTGGCCAGGTTGAGGCTGGTCTGCTGAATCGCCAGTCGGATGTCGGCGAGGGTCAGGCCGATCGCCGCCAGTTTGTCCGCCGAGGCTTGTACGCGAATCGCCGGACGTTGCTGACCGGTGATGTTGATTTGGCCTACGCCGTCGATCTGACTGATCTGACGCGAGAGCAGGGTTTCCACCAGGTCGCTGAGTTCGGTGCCGGGCATTTGTGTCGAGCTGACGCTGAGGATCAGCACCGGGCTGTCGGCCGGGTTGACCTTCTTCCAGGTCGGCAGGGTCGGCATGTCCTTGGGCAGTTTGCCGGCGGCAGTGTTGATCGCTGCCTGGACTTCCTGGGCGGCGGTGTCGATGCTTTTATCGAGGGTGAATTGCAGAGTCAAAAGGCTGGAGCCGAGCGCACTGCTGGAGGTCATCTGGGTCATGCCGGGGATGGCGCTGAATTGCACCTCCAGCGGCGTGGCCACGGATGAGGCCATGGTGTCGGGGCTGGCGCCGGGCAACTGCGCGGAAACCTGAATCGTAGGAAATTCCGCTTCCGGCAGTGGGGCGATTGGCAAGCGCGGGAAGGCAATCAAACCGACCAGCACCAAAGCGATGGTCAGCAGGATTGTGGCGACCGGGTGATCGATGCACCACGTCGAAACACCTTTATGCGCCTTCATGGCTTCGGCTCCGCCTGCACCACTTGCGGCGGCTCGCTCATGACTTGCACGGTCGAACCGGGTTTAAGCCGCGACTGGCCGTCGGTGACCAGCACGTCACCGGCCTTCACGCCTTTGATGATGTCCTGGCCGCTGCCTTGATAAACCATCTGCACTTGCACGGCTTCGACCTTGTCACCGTTGACCCGATAAACGAAGTGTTGATCGAGGCCACGTTGTACGACGGTGGGCGGGACCACCAGCGCATCTTTGTCGAGGGCTGTCTGAATTTTTACCGTGACCAGCAGGCCAGGCCAGAGCTTCTGGCTGGCGTTGGCGAATTCGGCCTTGGCGCGGATGGTGCCGGTGTTGGCGTTGATCTGGTTGTCGATGAGGGTCAGGTGACCTTCGCCGAGCAGGTTGCCGGTTTCGCCATCGGTGTCGGCGCCGATGTAGGCCTTGACCTGCGCGCGTTGCGGGTCGTTGATCAAGCCTTGCAGGGTCGGCAGCATTTGCTGGGGCAGGGAGAATTCGACGGCGATCGGGTCGATCTGGGTGACGGTGAACAGGCCGGCGGTGTCGGTCATGCGCAGGAAATTGCCTTCGTCGACGGTGCGAATACCGACACGGCCGGTGACCGGGGAGCGGATCTGTGTGTAGGAAAGTTGTACTTGCGCAGCATCAATCGAAGCCTGGTTGCCTTGGGCGGTGGCTTTCAGTTGGTTGACCAGGGCTTGTTGTTGGTCGTAGGTCTGTTTCGAGATGCCGTCGTCGACGGTGAGCAGTTTGTAGCGTTTGAGGTTGACCAGGGCGACTTGCAGTTGCGCCTGGCTTTCGCCCAGTTGGGCGCGGGCCTGGTCGAGGCTGGCGCGAATGGAGCGGTCGTCGATGGTGGCCAGCAGGTCGCCTGCTTTGACGAGTTGGCCTTCTTTGACGAGGATTTTGGTGAGGATGCCGTCGATCTGGGGGCGTACTACGACGCTGTGTAATGAGAGTACGGAGCCGATGCCGCTGGTGTAGCGGGGGACGTCTTTTTCGCTGACCGCTATGACTCGCACCGGGATGGCGGTGGGGGTGGCGAGTTTGGTGGGGGCGGGTTTCATTGCCCACCATGTACCTGCGGCGGCCAGGACGATCACTAGGGCTAGCAGGGCTTTGTTTTTTTGGATTCGCATGCGGGGTGGGCGCCGGACGGATTTTGGGCAGGGTTAGGGTCTTTATAAACTTGTTTTGGGGTCAGGAGGGTGACGGCTAGCTGTCGGCGCTGTCAGTTTTCTCTGGGTGTATATCCGTTTTTGCGGGTGTGGCTGATTACGGTTCCGCCCTTACGGCGGGTCACTTTTTACAAACGCCTAAAAAGTAACCAAAAACGCTTGCTCCTACGTGCGGCCCGCTCGCTGGGGCTCGGGGTTCCTTCGCTGCGGGATCGATCCGGGCGCAGCGCCTACGGTTTGCTTCGCTGCACCTCCTCTCGCTGTGTTTGGCTGCGCCAAACGGTCGCTGCGCTCCCACGCCCGGATCAATCCCTCCACTCAGCCTTCCGACGTCGCCCGTGGATCAAGATCAAAAGCAGGCGAGCTGACACTCGACCTATTGAGTGGTGAAGAGCGCGGGTGTTCGGCTTTTGATTTGCGTTGTTGCTGCCCCTCACCCCAGCCCTCTCCCGAGGGAGAGGGAGCCGATTTGTGGGCTTTTCAACATCTGAGTTCAGCGCGGAATTGCACGTCGGCGTATCTCTTCCATTCCACGCGGTCAGTTCCCTCTCCCCTCCGGGAGAGGGCTAGGGTGAGGGGCTTTTGATCTGTTTCAGAATCTGCGTTCAGCTCGGTATTTCACGTCGGCGTACTTCGTCCAAACACCACGGTCAGTTCCCTCTCCCTACGGGCGGTCCGACGTTTCGGGAGGGCTAGGGTGAGGGGCTTTTGATCTGTTTCAGAATCTGAGTTCGACCCGGTATTTCACGTCGGCGTGCTTCTACCAAACACCACGGTCAGTCCCCTCTACCTCCGGGGGAGGGCCAGGGTGAGGGGCTTTTGATCTGTTTCAAAACCTGAGTTCAACACGGTATCGCACGTCGGCGTAGCTCTGCCAAACACCACGGTCAGTTCCCTCTCCCTTTGGGAGAGGGCTAGGGTGAGGGTTGGCTTTTGGCTGTTTAAATTTGTGTCAAATAACCAGAACCTTCCCACAAGGTTTTCAGGTTGTCCGTCGGACGTGCGCTCTCTAGTCTTGGGCTGTCGCCGAAAACTCGGCGATCGGGTGTGAGAACCCGGGCTAAGTATTATTCCAATACCAGTACCGTCATAATCGGCGCCAGCTGATTGCTGCCTGCATTTTTATGGCGGCTATGTACGGGCGGACTTCGGTCCGGCCGGAGGTTTTACTGGTCCTTGCCCGGTTTCTCACCCCGTACGTAGCTGCCACCCAATTCGCCGCGTGAGAAACGGTAATTGTTGGCTGCAATCAGTGAGGACTGAGTAAATGACTAAGCCCGTACCCGATCCACCCATCGATCCCACCACCCCACTCGAAGACGCCATCCGCGCCGACGACCAGATAAAAACCCGCGAAGCCATCAAACGCGCGCTCGATTTCTACCTCTGCCCCGAACCGGTCAAACCGCGTCAGCCCAGTACGATGTTCCTCATCCACCCGAACATCGACACCGAAAGTCTGCTTGCCCACGCCTGCGAATCGCTGGCTTCAGCCAATGTCATGGCCGGTGATCTGGCCGATCGGCTCAGTCGCCCGCAGCGCAGTACGGCGCTGGCGATCCAGCAGATCGTCATGCTGGCCGAGCTGGCGGTAAACCGGGCGCTGGATCGGGTTGATCCGCAGGGTTGAACACCGCGTCATCGTTCATCGCCAGCAGGCTGGCTCCCACAGTTAAAACGCATTCCAATTGTAGGAGTGGGCCTGCTCGCGATGGCGGTATAACGGTCCCCAAAAGGGACCGATCTGTCCCTATTCGGGACCCATTTGCCAACTATGCTTCTCAAGATCCGTCCCAGCACGCGGATAACATGGTGTAGCCCGGGTTCTCTGGGCCGCTCACCCCGGGAGTGTCTTGAAATGCAGCTGAAAACCGCTCTGCCGTATGTGCTTCTCTTGCTTCCACTCACAGCATTCGCCGCGCCGGCCAGTCAATCCGGTGAGATCCGCTTCACCGGGCAAATCGTTGATTCGGGTTGTCAGGTCGGGCCGGTCGGGGCGTTTGTTGCTCGTGAGTCTCGCCAGATTGAAATCAAGCCCGGCGTGAAAGTCGATGTCGACACTGAGCGCAACGCCTGTAGCCATCAGTCGCTGCCGATTTCCATGCGCTATGAAGCGCTGAAGACCTCGGCCGACAAAGGCATTGTCACCATCACCTACCTGTAAACCGTTCGGCGTGCGCTGCAAATCTTCAGGTGCCGAGCCATGGCGCACAGGTATACTGCGCGCCTTCGCGGCTCACTGATCGGGCCCGACTTTTTGCTTTCCGGAGCTTTTATGACTTCCCCGACCCTGCCGCCGGTTGACGACGCTGTGAGCGATGTCTCGGCTGAACTGGCCGATACCAGCGAAACCAAAGCCGATATCCCGGCGTTCAAATTTCCGTTCAAACCGGGCGAGCTGGCTTCTGCCAAAGGCTCGAACCAGCCGTGGTACAAGAACGGCGCCAAGAACGGCCACACCAAGACCCCGGGCATGGCGCCGCCGGGCACCCGTCGTTCGATGGGCAAGCGCTGAGTTTTATTCGCGCTATCCCATGAAGATCAATCTCCCGGTGACCGGTCGCAACGTTGATGTGGCGCTGGATGAGGGGCGGCAGAGTCAGCGCAACTCCGAGGACGTGGCGGGGTTGGCCGGTGATTTAAGGTTGCTGGCGCGGGAGTTCTGGGCGCGGCGGCAGATCCGCGATTGAGATTGTCCGGGCCGGCGTCTTTGCGAGCAAGCTCGCTCCCACAGGTTTTTCAGTCGTTCATAAAATTCGTGCACGACACAATCTCTGTGGGAGCGAGCTTGCTCGCGAAGAGGCCCGGATAGGCGCTTAAGAATCTGGATCAAGCCGCGCGCAGCGAGATAAACGCATACGTCTGCGCCGGCTCAGTCACCACCTGTGCCCCGGCCGCCAGCACTTGCCCGGCCACATCATCCCCGGACACATGAAACACCCACTCACTCGGAGTCGTCGTCAGCGGTTGCGCGGTGACCTGATCAATCACCGAAGCAAAAGCACTCATATTCGGCAAGTACGCAGTAAACCCGTCTCCCTTCAGCGCTGTGGTGCGAATCCCGAGCATCGCGCAAATCGCGTCCTTGATGCCGATGTCATCCCGATCGGCCTGGCGCGAGCGCTGAATCAACTCCACCAGTTCCTGATCCACCAACTCACCGCCGGCAATCAACACCGGCCCCTGTTGCCAGGACTCCGGCGGACAATCCTTGGCGGCAGGGTTGAGCGGGATATGCGGATTGATTTCTGCCGGATAAATGCGGCACACCAACGGCCGTCGCTCGTAGATCCGGCACAACTTGTCTTCGTCAAGATTCCGACAGGGGCCGACGTTGTACGCGGCGAAAGTGATCGCCACATGGGCGTCTGCCGCGCCGCTGCGAACGAGCGCTGAGCGCCGTTCGGCATGTTCCCGCTGCTGCGCCGGCAAACCCAGGCCATTACCGAGAAATGCCTCGACCAGCACGATCACCTGACCGCCATCCGCCGCCCACATGCGGGCTTCGGTCAGGGTCAGCGGGACATGGTGATCGGTGCAGCATTTGCCGCAGCCTACGCAGGAAAACGTCGTATTCATTGAGCGATCTGTCTTCAATCAGGGTGTGAAACGGTGGCGGAAAACCACCGCACAGAACTGGATCGAAGCAAATTATGCGCCATTCACTTGGTTTTAACGGGCGGGCGGATCGAATCCCACTCGGTGACGAAGGCGGTTTTCGACTGTTTGTTGTACAGACACAGTTCGGTGCCTTGCTGACCTTTCATGTGTTTTTGCGGGTATTGGCCTTGCAGCAACACGGCGGTGTAGCCGACGCGGTCATCGAATTGTGCGGGGGTGCCGACCGGTTTGGCGTTTTTCAGGCCGCTGGCTTTGCTGCAACTGGCGAGTACGGTTTTGTCGTAGGCGGCCCAGGCGTCGGGGCTGGAGGCGTGCGCCTGGGAGGCGAGGGCGGTGAGGCAGAGCAGGCTTGCGGTGAAAGTTTTCATGGTGGGCGTCCTTGGTTTTGGGGGGGCCAAGGTTGGAGTGCGCCTGAGAAGGGAAGTTGCCTGTACTGGCCTCTTCGCGAGCAGGCTCGCTCCCACCGTTTGAAATGCATTCCAGGGTGGGAGCGAGCCTGCTCGCGAAGACGGTCGATCAGTCCGGCACCAGCTCGCGGCGGACCACATACATCCCGGCACTTTCATACAAGCGCTGCGCCCGCTGGTTGTCCTCCAGCACTTTCAGATCAACAAACCCTTCACGGCGCTGCTGAAACACCTTGAATGCATTGAACAGCAACGCCCGGCCTAATCCTCGGCCCTGCATGCGCGGATGCACCACCAGATTTTTGATATACGAGCTGGTCCAGCATTGCGCCACGCCGACCACGCCTTCGCCATCACGGGCAATCAAACACAGGCTCGCATCGTATTCAGGATCGGTTTCGAACTGCTGCTGCCAAACGTCCAGCGCCGGCACTCGGCCGCCACCTTCGCGGTAGCCGAGTTGCATCAAGTCATGCACGTCCGCCGCCAGTTCGACGGAGTACGTACACAGTTCAATGCCTTGAGGCCAAGGCACATCCGGCGCGTCCTTGTCCAGATCGCGCCGCATCAAAAAACAATACCTCTGGGCCAAGACTCAGTGCCCGTGGGCGGCGACGTGTTTGGCCGCTTCGATCAGGCAGTGGGTCAGTTCTGGAGAGGAGAACTTGGTCAGCACACCGTTCGCCCCGGCCAGGCGCGCTTTTTCGCTGTTCATCGCGCTGTCGAGCGAGGTGTGCAGCAGCACGTACAAATGGGCGAAGTCCGGGGTCTCGCGCAGGGTACGGGTGAAGGCGTAGCCGTCCATCTCGGACATTTCGATGTCGGAGACGATCAGGTTGATCTGCTGCGCCGTGCCTTGCAGGTCGAGCAGGCAGTCGATGGCTTCCTTGGCGCTGCGTGCTGTGTGGCATTGCAGGCCGAGGTTGCGCAGGGTGTGCACCGATTGCTGCAGCGCCACCTGGCTGTCGTCGACCACTAGAATCCGTGCGTTGCCGAGCACTTCGGCGTCTTCCATGGTCAGGTCGGTCGGGGCCATTTCGATCTGCGCCGGGGCGATGCTGTGGATAACCTTTTCGATATCCAGCACCTGCACCAGTGTGCCGTCAACCGAAGTCACGCCGGTGATGTAAGCGCGCGAACCGCCCGAGCCGAAGGGCGGGGGCTTGATGTCGGTGGTCAGGCAGTGGACGATTTTGCTCACCGCTTGTACATGCAGGCCCTGCTTGGAGCGGCTGACGTCGGTGACGATCAGGCAGCCGCCGTTCGGATCTTCCAGCGGGCGTTCGCCGATGGCGCGGCTGAGGTCGATCACCGACAGCGAAGCACCGCGCAGGGTGGCGATGCCTTTCACGTGCGGGTGCGACTCCGGCAGCTTGGTCAGCGGCGGGCAGGGGATGATTTCACTGACTTTCAGCAGGTTGATCGCCATCAGCTTGCCGCTGCGCAAAGTAAACAGCAGAAGCGAAAGTGAGTCTGCGCGGGCTTTGGTGGAGGACATATGAACCTTCTGTGGAAAGGTGGTGGGCGAGGGTGCAAATCGCCAAAAACTATTGATGCCGGGTTATCGGCGTTAAAGGGGTGGGCTTTAGGTTAGTTGTCGGGTGGTCGGCTTGAGTTGATCGCTGTTCTCTCTATCACTGCCCCTCACCCCAGCCCTCTCCCAGAGGTAGAGGGGGCCGACCGAGGTGTCTGGCGTTGTATATCGACCTGAACGACCGAGTCGATTATGGATTCGGTAAAGCAGATTCAGGTCTGCGTGTTTCTTAAGCATCCCCGGGTCGGTCCCCTCTCCCTCCGGGAGAGGGCTAGGGTGAGGGTGTGCTTTTAGCTCTTCATGCCTAGTCGTTTGGCCATACGCCCAAGATTCGCCCGATCCAACCCCAACTCCCGCGCCGCACTCGCCCAGTTATCCTGATTACGTTCCAGCGCCGCACTGATCAAACGCCGCTGATATTGCTCGGTCGCACTGCGCAGATCCCCGCTGATCAGCGGTATCTCAGCCACAACTCCGGCAACCGCCTCAACCGAGTTATCCACAACCTCGCGCGGTAAATCCAGATCCGCCGCGCTCAAACTGAGAATCTTCGGCCGCACCTTGCAGTTGCCCAGCGCCTTCAGCGCACTGCGCCCGATCAAGTGTTCCAGCTCTCGCACGTTGCCCGGCCAAGTGTAGGCGAGCAGTGCTTCCTGGGCGTCGCTGTTCAGGCGCAGGCTGTTGAGGCCCATGCGCGAGCGGTTCTGTTCGAGGAAGAAACCACTGAGCAACAACACATCGCGGCCACGATCACGCAGCGCCGGCACGCGCAACGGGTAGACGCTGAGGCGATGGTAGAAGTCGGCACGATAGCGACCGCTGCGCACTTCTTCGGCGAGGTCGCGGTTGGTCGCTGCAATCAGACGCACATCGACCTGATGCTCCTTGTCCGACCCCAAACGCTGCAACTGACCGCTCTGCAAAACGCGCAATAATTTCGCCTGCACGGTCAGCGATAACTCGCCGACTTCATCGAGAAACAGCGTGCCGCCATTGGCCAGTTCGAACTTGCCGCGTCGATCGCTGGTGGCGCCGGTGAAGGCACCGCGCACGTGGCCGAACAGTTCGCTTTCTACCAGCGTGTCGGGCAGCGCGGCGCAGTTGAGGCTGATGATTGGTTTTTCGGCACGGGGCGAGGCGGCGTGAATCGCTTGGGCGACCAGTTCTTTGCCGACGCCGGTTTCCCCGGTAATCAACACCGTCAGATCGCTGCCGCCGACCAGATTGATTTCCTCCACCAGTTTTTTCAGCGCCTTGCTCTGGCCGATCATTTCGCGGTTCTGCTGGCCGCTGGCCTGACGATAAACCTCGGCGCGCTGGTGCTCGTCTTCTGCGCGATTGGCCAGACGTTCTATACGTTCGGCGGCGTTGACCGTGGCCGAGGCGAGGCTGGCGAAGGCTTGCAGGGCGTCGAGTTCGATCGGTTCGAAACGCTCGGGGTCGAGAGCGTCGAGGGTGATCAGGCCCCAGAGTTTTTCATCGACAAATAAAGGACAGCCGAGGCAATCGTGAACCTCCAGATGCTCGTCGAGTCCGTCGACGAGACCGTCATAAGGATCGGGCAAGTCGCTGTCGGCGGCGAAGCGCGTGGGTCCGGCTCCGCTGAGGAGAATTTCGAAACGCGGGTGCTCGCTGACTTTGAAGCGCCGACCGAGGGTGTCCGTACTTAAACCGTCCACGGCCAGCGGCACCAGCGATTCGCCGTCGAGGCGCAACAATGCAGCGGCATCGCAGGGCAGCAGGGCGCGCATGGCTTCGAGCAGGCGTCGATAACGCTCGCCCTCGGGCAGTTCGCGGGACAAATCGGAAACTAAGGGCAACAGGGCGGTGAGCAGGGATTTGGCGGTCATGGTCTTGTAGTCAAAGAGACAAGATGTAGTCGGGATGACTATAAAGGCCTTCGGGTCGTTATGACTACATAGTTCTTAAGTTATTGATTTATATAAAAAAATAAGTTGGCACGGAATCTGATAACCCTAAGGTAACTTTTCAAAGAAGCTCAGGAGTCAACCTTATGCTTAGCGTTCAGGATCGTGCCATCGTCAAATCCACCGTGCCTCTGCTGGAAAGCGGCGGTGAAGCGCTGATCACTCACTTCTACCGCATGATGCTCTCTGAATACCCTGAGGTCCGGCCGCTGTTCAACCAGGCCCACCAGGCCAGCGGTGACCAGCCGCGCGCCTTGGCCAACGGCGTGTTGATGTACGCGCGGCACATCGATCAGCTCGACCAGTTGGGTGATCTGGTGGCGAAGATCATCAACAAGCACGTTGCCTTGCAGATTCTTCCGGAGCATTACCCGATTGTCGGTGCCTGTCTGCTCCGCGCTATTTCCGAAGTGCTCGGCGAAGAGATTGCCACGCCAGAAGTGATGAGCGCCTGGGGCGCGGCGTACGGTCAACTGGCGGACATTCTGATCGGCGCCGAAACCGCGATCTATGACCAGAAAGAACAAGCCGTCGGCGGCTGGCGCGGGGCGCGTGAATTCATCGTCGCGGCCAGGGTCGAGGAGAGCGCGGAAATCATTTCGTTCTACTTTGAGCCGGCAGACAAAGGCCCGATTCTCGCGGCCGAACCGGGTCAATACATCGGCATGAAGCTGATCCTCGATGGCGAAGAAATCCGCCGCAACTACTCGCTGTCGGCACTGGCGAACAACGGTCAGTACCGCATCAGCGTCAAACGCGAACCGGGTGGTCGTGCGTCCAATCATTTGCACGATCAATTGCAGGTCGGCGCGAGCATTCAGCTGTTCCCGCCTTCGGGTGAGTTCACCTTGACCGCGAGCGACAAGCCATTGGTGTTGATCAGCGGCGGCGTCGGCATCACGCCGACTCTGGCGATGCTGGAAGCGGCGCTGGAAACCGAGCGTCCGGTGCACTTTATCCACTGCGCGCGCAATGGCAGCGTGCATGCGTTCCGCGACTGGATTGATGAACTGGCTGAACGTCATCCGCAACTCAAGCGTTTTTATTGCTACGCCGAGGATGACGGTGTGAGTCCGGCAGCGGACAAGGTCGGGATCCTGGATCAGGCACAGCTTGGCGAGTGGTTGCCGCAGCAGCGTGATGTGGATGCTTACTTCCTTGGGCCGAAGGGTTTCATGGGGGCGATCAAGCGTCATCTGAAGGCGCTGGGTGTGCCGGAGAAACAAAGCCGTTATGAGTTCTTCGGGCCGGCTTCGGCTTTGGAATGATTTAAGACCGAGGCGCCATCTTCGCGAGCAAGCTCGCTCCCACAGGATTTGTGTTTGACGCAAATTCAAAGTGGGAGCGAGCTTGCTCGCGAAGGCCGTTATGCGGTCTGAATTTGTGAAACATGATCCAAGGTTAATCGTTTCTTAACCGCTTTATCGTTTATTCCCCCGGTGTAGACTTGCGACAACCTTCAGCCGCGAGCCGGTTGAACCATGGACATAAAAGGGAAACGCGATGAGCGAGGAAACGATTCGGTTGGGCCGTGAGCGGCGCTTTCTGGTGCTGTTGGGGATCATCTGCCTGGCGCTGATCGGTGGCGCTCTATATATGCAGATCGTGCTCGGCGAAGCGCCGTGCCCGCTGTGCATCTTGCAGCGCTATGCGTTGCTGCTGATCGCGCTGTTCGCGTTCATCGGCGCGGCCATGCGCACCCGTCGCAGCATCACCGTGTTCGAGGTGCTGGTGGTGATTTGTGCGATTGCCGGGGCCGGTGTGGCCGGGCATCACGTGTACACCCAGTTCTATCCGGCGGTGAGTTGCGGCATCGATGTGCTGCAGCCGATTGTCGATGATCTGCCGCTGGCGAAGATCTTCCCGCTGGGCTTCCAGGTTGACGGTTTCTGCTCGACGCCGTACCCGCCGATCCTTGGCTTGTCGTTGGCACAATGGGCACTGGTGGCGTTCGTGCTGGTGGTGATCCTGGTGCCGCTGCTGACCTCGCGTAACCGAAAAGCACTGCGCTGAGTCAACTAATCGGCTGTCTGGCCGATACAGAAAACGCCTCGATTTGCGGATCAGCCAATCGGGGCGTTTTGCTTTTCACGGTGTTTGTGAAAACACCGTGACGGGTGGCAAGGAAGGGTGTGGCAAGTGTGCGACATGTTGTCACACGCGCCATGTCGCAGGGCCATTGAGTGACGCGGAATCGGCCGTTGTTACAAAAAAGGATTGGTCAGTTTCGGGGTTTTTCGGCTTTAGCACGCGAGTGCCAGAGCAGGCAGTTTTAACAAGCGCGGGTATATGGCCAAAAGCCTTGGGTTATCGGGCTTTGCGCTGTTCCAGCGTTCGGAAATAGCCTTCGGAGCTGTCTGAACTGACGCGGGTACACCTACATTTTTTGGTGTTTTTGTTGAGAATCTATTTCGATAACATGTGGAACTTTTGCAAAAATGGCGATGCATTGTTGCTCGAACGGATAAAAATTATTTCGGGATAAGACATGGTGTATAGGGCGCTACCTATCTACAATCGCCCGCACTGAATTCCCGGCACTGTTCAGCCTTTATTAAGGAACGCTTTTTTATTAAGGCGCTGCGCAGAAAGTCGGGTGTCGAGTGAGTCGAAAGGCTTTCAAGACACCCAGGTGTCGGTGCCTTCCAACTTTCCGCACCAAATGGAATTGGTCTGTAACAAGGCCTTTGACCACGAATTCGAATAAGAACTGACCGCTGTCCCAGGTTTTGTCGAGCGTCTGACGCGCGACGGGCGGCCCTTATTCAATCCAAAGAAAATGCCAACCCTTGGCAGGGTGAAGTGTTGGCGATCAAAACCCAACTGCATTGCGCAAGCTGCTTTAGAGGTCGTGAGATGAGTAAAAACAGGTACCCCAGATTACTAGGCCTAGTGCCGCTGCTCGGCACGTTGTTGCTGGGAGGCTGCAACATGACCTTGCTCAATCCAACGGGCCAGGTTGGCCTGGAACAGCGAAACCTGATCATCACCGCGACCCTGCTGATGCTGTTGGTCGTTGTGCCGGTTATCGTCATGACCTTCCTGTTCGCCTGGAAGTACCGCGCGTCGAACAAGAACGCCGTCTACACCCCGAAATGGTCGCACTCGACCAAAATCGAAGTGGCAGTCTGGACCATCCCGGTCCTGATCATCATTGCCCTGGGTTACATCACCTACATTTCGACCCACGAACTGGACCCGTATCGTCCGATTCAATCCGACGTCAAGCCAGTGACCATCGAAGTCGTTGCGCTGGACTGGAAGTGGCTGTTCATCTACCCGGAACAAGGCATCGCCACGGTCAACAAGATCGTGTTCCCGGCGCACACGCCAATCAACTTCAAGATCACCTCTGACGCTGTGATGAACTCGTTCTTCATCCCGGGTCTGGGCGGCCAGATCTACGCGATGGCGGGCATGCAGACCAAGCTGCACCTGATCGCTGACCGTAACGCTGAAATGGACGGTATCTCCGCCAACTACAGCGGCGCGGGTTTCACCGGTATGAAATTCAAGGCTATCTCCACCACTCAGGAAGATTTCGACGCCTGGGTAAGTGAAGTCAAGAAGTCACCTAAACAGCTTGATCAAGCTGAATACGCGGCCCTTGCCAAACCGAGCCAGAACAACCCAGTCGAGCTCTACTCCTCGGTCACGCCGAACCAGTTCCAGATCATCGTCGACAAGTACGAAGGTATGAAGCCGGGCAAGCCGCTGAAGCACGAGAAGAAAGAGAAAGAAGTGGCGGCCACGGAAATTGACTCGAGTTCGCATTCAGCTGCCGGGGCAGAGGAGTAAACGATGTTTGGTAAATTAAGTTGGGAAGCAGTCCCATTCCACGAGCCGATCGTGATGGTGACCATCGCCATGATCGCCCTCGGTGGTCTGGCGCTGTTCGCTGCAATCACCTACTTCAAGAAGTGGACCTACTTGTGGACCGAGTGGTTGACCTCGGTCGACCACAAGAAAATCGGCGTGATGTACATCATCGTCGCCATGGTCATGCTGCTGCGCGGTTTTGCCGACGCCATCATGATGCGTACCCAGTTGGCCATGGCCACCGAGGGTTCGCCTGGCTACCTGCCACCTGAACACTATGACCAGATCTTCACCGCTCACGGTGTGATCATGATCATCTTCATGGCGATGCCATTCTTCACCGGCCTGATGAACCTTGCAGTGCCGCTGCAGATCGGCGCGCGTGACGTTGCGTTCCCGTTCCTGAACTCCCTGAGCTTCTGGCTGCTGGTATCCGGCGTAGTGCTGATCAACCTGTCCCTAGGCGTCGGCGAATTCGCCAAGACCGGTTGGGTTGCCTATCCACCATTGTCGGGTCTGCAATACAGCCCTGGCGTGGGCATGGACTACTACATCTGGGCGCTACAGCTATCCGGGTTAGGTACGACGCTAACGGGGGTTAACTTCCTCGCGACCGTACTGAAAATGCGTACCCCTGGCATGAAACTGATGGACATGCCGATCTTCACCTGGACCTGCACCTGGGCAAACGTTCTGATCGTGGCTTCGTTCCCGATCCTGACCGCTACCCTGGCATTGCTGACCCTTGACCGTTACATGGATTTCCACATTTTCACCAATGAATTTGGTGGCAATCCAATGATGTACGTCAACCTGTTCTGGGCCTGGGGCCACCCTGAGGTTTACATCCTGATCCTGCCGGCATTCGGCATCTTCTCGGAAGTGATCTCGGCGTTCACCGGCAAGAAACTGTTCGGCCACCACTCGATGATCTACGCCTCGGGCGCGATCTCGGTACTGGGCTTCATGGTTTGGCTGCACCACTTCTTCACCATGGGTTCGGGTGCAAGCGTCAACGCCTTCTTCGGTCTGGCGACGATGCTGATTTCCATCCCGACGGGTGTGAAGCTATTCAACTGGCTGTTCACCATCTACCAGGGCCGTCTGCGCTTCACCAGCCAGGTTCTGTGGACTCTGGGCTTCATGGTGACCTTCGCCATCGGCGGCATGACCGGCGTACTGCTGGCCATCCCGGGTGCTGACTTCGTTCTGCACAACAGCCTGTTCGTGATCGCGCACTTCCATAACGTGATCATCGGCGGTGCGGTATTCGGTTACATCGCTGGTTTCGCGTTCTACTTCCCGAAAGCGTTCGGCTTCAAGCTGCACGAAGGCTGGGGTAAAGCAGCGTTCTGGTTCTGGATCTCGGGCTTCTTTGTCGCGTTCATGCCGCTCTATGCACTGGGCTTCATGGGCATGACCCGTCGTCTGAACGCCACCACCAACCCTGAGTGGGTACCGTACCTGTACGTTGCCATGTTCGGTGCGGTGATGATCGCTGTCGGTATCGCCTGCCAGCTGATCCAGCTGTACGTCAGTGTGCGCGACCGCAACAAGCCAGAGAACGTTTGCGATCACGGTGACCCGTGGAATGCACACACTCTGGAATGGTCGACCTCGTCGCCACCTCCGTTCTACAACTTTGCTGTGCTGCCTAAGGCTGACTGCATCGACCCGTTCACCGAAGCCAAGGAAAACGGTACTGCGTACCAGCGTCCGGCCAAGTACGAGCCGATCCACATGCCGAACAACACCGCCACTGGCGTAGTGATGGGCGCACTGTTGACCGTCTTCGGTTTCGCGATGATCTGGCACATCTGGTGGTTGGCGATCGCCAGCCTGGCCGGCACCGTCATCTACTTCGTGATCCACGCTGCACGTGACGACCAGGGCTATATGGTTCCGGTTGAAACGATCGAGCGTATCGAAGCCGAGCAGCACAAGCGTCTGGTCGCGGCAGGGAAAATCCCGGCCGGTGCCACCCGTGTTGAAACCTCGTTGGAACAGGCTTAAACCATGTCGAACTTAGTGACCAATGTTGGACACGCCCATGGTGACCATGGGCACGATGACCATCACCACGACTCGGGTGAGATGACCGTATACGGTTTCTGGCTCTACCTGATGACCGACTGCATTCTGTTTGCGTCGATCTTCGCGGTGTACGCAGTACTGGTAAACAACGTTGCCGGTGGCCCGTCGGGCCACGACATCTTCGAACTGCCATATGTGCTGGGCGAAACCGCTCTGCTGTTGTTCAGTTCGATCACCTACGGCTTCGCCATGCTGGCGTTGTTCAAAGGCAAGAAGCAGCAGGTTCTGGGTTGGTTGTTCATGACCTTCCTGCTGGGCGCAGGCTTTATCGCCATGGAGATCAACGAGTTCCACCTGCTGATCTCCGAGGGCTTCGGTCCTAGCCGTTCGGGCTTCCTGTCCGCGTTCTTCACCCTGGTCGGTACCCACGGTCTGCACGTTTCGGCGGGTCTGATCTGGATGGGCATCATGATGTACCAGGTCAACAAGCACGGCCTGACGGCGACCAACAAGACCCGTCTGAGCTGCCTGAGCCTGTTCTGGCACTTCCTGGACGTGGTGTGGATCTGCGTATTCACCGTTGTTTACCTGATGGGGACTCTGTAATGGCTAATGCACACTCCCATGACAGCCATGATGCTGGCCACGGCAGCGTAAAGTCGTACGCCATTGGCTTCATCCTGTCGGTGATCCTGACCGTAATTCCATTCGGTCTGGTGATGTACCCGAGCCTGCCGAAGGCCACCACGCTGGCAATCGTTCTGCTGTTCGCAGTAATCCAGGTGATTGTTCACCTGTATTACTTCCTGCACCTGGACCGCTCCATTGCTCAGCGTAACAACGTGATCGCGTTTGTCTTTACGGCCATTGTGATCGTGCTGCTGGTTGGCCTGTCGTTGTGGATCATGTTCAGCATCCACACCTACATGATGGCGAAGTGAGGTAAGACCCGATGTCGCTCAAGCACTTTATCCAAATCACCAAACCGGGGATCATTTTCGGTAACGTGCTTTCTGTGGCAGGCGGGTTTTTCCTGGCCTCGAAAGGGCATGTGGATCTGGCGGTGTTTCTGGCTGCCATGATCGGTACATCCCTGGTTGTTGCCTCCGGTTGCGTGTTCAACAACTGCATCGACCGCGACATCGACCTGAAGATGGAACGCACTAAAAACCGGGTGCTGGTGCAGGGCTTGATCTCCCTGAAACTGGCCCTGGTCTACGCGACCATCCTTGGTGTTCTCGGCGTTGCGTTGTTGTACAAGGTGGCCAACCCGTTGGCCGCTTTGTTCGCGGTGATCGGCTTCATCATCTACGTCGGCTTCTACAGCCTGTACCTCAAGCGCAAGTCGGTTCACGGCACGCTGGTGGGCAGTCTGTCGGGCGCCATGCCGCCAGTGATCGGTTACGTTGCCGTAACCAACAGCTTCGACATGGCCGCGCTGACGTTGCTGGTGATGTTCAGCCTGTGGCAGATGCCGCATTCCTACGCCATCGCGATCTTCCGCTTCAACGATTACCTGGCCGCATCGATTCCGGTGTTGCCAGTGAAGCGCGGGATCCAAGTGGCCAAGAAGCACATCCTGCTCTACATCCTGGCGTTCCTCGTAGCGACCTTGATGCTGACCTTCAGCGGTTACGCTGGCATGAGCTATCTCGCGGTGGCTGCGGCCATGGGCATGTACTGGTTGTACATGGCCTGGACCGGCTACAAGGCAGTGGATGACACGGTCTGGGCACGCAAGCTGTTCGTGTTCTCGATCTTCACCATCACTGCGTTGAGCGTCATGATGTCCCTGGACTTCAAGGTGCCTGCAGAGTTGCTGCTGACGTACGCGCCGTAAGGTTCGAGGCTTGAAGAAGAACCCCGCACATTGAGAGATGTGCGGGGTTTTTTGTTGGGTGGCGTAAAGCCCCTCATCGGAACGCCGCCCGCCCAGCCCTCTCCCAGAGGGAGCGGGGGCCGACCGAGTTGTCTTGAATCCGCCGTCGACCTGAAGAATCTTGGCGATTCTGGATTCGGTAGAGCGCTTTCAGGTCGGTGTATCTCGTCAATATCCCGCAATTAGTTCCCTCTCCCTCTGGGAGAGGGCTAGGGTGAGGGTTGCGAGTGGAGTTCAAAACCCCTAGATTTGGATCCAACCCCGACAGTGATAGCACCAAGCCATTTTTTCGGTGTTTTACTGCCGTGATTCGAGCTTCTTCATGCACTGATCAAAAGGCTGGGCGAAATGACTGAGAGGATGACCTGCGACGAGCGTTTTATTGCCCTGGCCCAAGAGCTGAACTACGACATCTATGGTGAGAACACCGCCGGCGGCAATTACGCGCCGCTGATCCGTCATCATGATGAGCTGTACATCAGCGGCATGGTGCCGCGCACTAACGGCAAGATTCAGTATCCGGGTCGCGTCGGGCTGGAGTTGACCCTCAAGGATGCGCAAGCCGCCGCGAGCATCAGTGCGATGCGTTGCCTGGCGCTGATCGTCGATGCGGTGGGTTCGCTGGACAAAATCAAGGCGTTGTTGCGGGTGACGGTGTATGTGAAGTCGACGCCGGACTTCGTTGATCTGAGCGAAGTCGCCAACGGTGCCTCGGACGTGTTCAGTCATGTGCTCGGCGATGCCGGCCGGCACACGCGCACTACGGTTGGCGTGTATCAGTTGCCGAAGAACGCAGCGATTGAAGTGGACATGATTGTAGCGTTGCATCCTTCGGCTTGAGGTTGGTTTAGCGGCTTGCCCTCACCCTAACCCTCTCCCTCGGGAGAGGGGACTGACCGAGGTGTGTTGCGCTATACATCGACCTGAGAGATTGAGGCGATTGTGGATTCGGCGCAGTACTTTCATTTCGGTGCATCTCTTGAATATCTCCCGATCGGCTCCCTCTCCCCCGGGAGAGGGCTGGGCGGGCGGCGTTCCGATGAGGGGCGAGGATTTTCGCCTCCTCACGAATCCCAAGCCGGACAACAAAAAGCCCCGCACTGAATCTCAGTGCGGGGCTTTTTTCGTACAGCGGCTGCGCTATTACTGCGCGGCGATGCTGTAACCATCAAACGCAGTCTGCTGTTGCAGTGCGGTGATGATGTTCTTGCGGTTTACCGCCTGCTCGGTACCCGCGTTGTCGACGAAGACTTCGCTTTCCAGCTCCGCTTCTTCGCCTTCACCGACGAAGGTGAAACCGAGGAACTCCAGCGCTGCACGGTCTACGTTCAGACGCGAGCGTGGCGTGCGCAGCGGCAGGGTCACGCTGATGCCGTCCTTGCTGATGGTGAAGATTTCGACTTCTTTCTTCTTCGCAGCCTTGCTCTTGCCGCCGCTCGGGTTGCTGATCGCCTGATGGGTCTGGTTCAGCACTTTGAGGGCCAGGCCATAAACGATTTCCTGGAACGCCGGATCATCCTTGAAGCTGGACAGGATGCGGCCGATCGAGAACTTGCTGCTGAGGTCTTCAAGGGCGGCGAGGTCCGCCGCTTCGGCATCTTTCAGCGCCTTGAGTTCGCCCATCAGCTCGTAGGCCTTGTCGTCATCGAAGCTGTCGTGAGCCTGACGGATCGCCGCGCGCAGCTCGCGGATCTGGTCGCTTTCGCGGGTCGACTGGAACGCGTCCAGGACCATCTCGCTGATGATTTTGGCTTGTGGCAGGTGTTGTGAAAGATTGATGGAGTTTTCGTATTCCGCTTTGGACGATTCGGTGACTACGGATTCAGCGGTGTTGAAATCGGACATTGAAATTTCACTACTTTTTAACTTGAGTGGAGATGAGAAAGCCGCGGGCTTTTTCAGGCCGACTAATTTAGGGGAGCGGGGCGGCGTTGTCACGGAGCAACGGGCCGGCGGTCTCAACTATTTGCCCGGGCTGTGCAAATTCATTGAACGCATCATCCATTGTTCGGCGCTTTGTTGATCTGTTGATAGCGAGAAGCGGAACGTCGCGCCACGCCCGCTCATGTCCAGTAACTGTATATCGCGCCTGTGTAATTGCAGGATACGGTGCACGATACGCAGCCCCAGTCCGCCATCACGCCTTGCGCCACCGATATTGAACGGGCGCAGGAACAAACCTTCGCGCAACTCGGGAGCGATGCGGGGGCCGGCGCAGCCCCTCAGGAAAAACCGGTGTTGGTGAAAAGCGGTTCCTGAATCATTGGGCGCCCAATGGCGGGCGTTGAGCCTGAAGGGTGCGCAGCAAACGGTAATATTTCAGTGAGCGAGCGCTAATCAGACCACTGATAAAGCCTGATGCTGCGGCTTTGAACAGCAACATATCCGGGGCGGCAGCGCGCTCTGGGTGCACGTCATCCTGATAACCGAAGTAGTAGTTCACTGCAAAAAAAAGCAGGAGCAGAATCAGCGCTTTCCAAGTCCCCGGCACTATCAACCCGGTTTCCGGATCATCAAGATTTATCCCCTTGTTGGGGAAAATCAACCATGCCGACAGAGTGCCCAGTAACAAAGCAATGAGCCAGCCGCTGAGGCTCAAGTCTGGATCAACCGTCAGGTTCAACGACAACAGCGACCAGCCCAACAATACCAGCGGGGTCGACAGCAGGGAAAACCGGCTTTCATGTTGGGGTTTGCGGGCCTTGAGGCCGAAATACACCAGAACCAGAAAAACCACATAAACCCACAAGGGAGTATTTTGAAGAGTGACGAGCATCGCGCAGCGTCCATGCTGGAAAGAGAAGCTGATCATAGCCCTTGCCAGAGCGCACGCCCGTTATTTCAATCGCGGTCGCTCCATGGCAATCACCGACGTCTCAAAACCCAGGCGGGCAAAAAAGGCTTCGGCGCCTTCTCGTCCTGCACGCAGTACCCAGGTGATATCGGGGTTATCGCCCATGACATGCTCAACCAGTCTGCGGCCGATGCCTGTGCGTCGATACTCGCCATCGACCACGACCATCGACAGGTAACCGTTGGACAAGCCATCGGTTATGCCCCGGGCAAAGCCAACGATCTGCGCGCCGAGCAGGGCAATCGCCGTGCGTTGCGAGTGTTCGATGAGTTGCGCGAAATGTTCGCTGGAACCGGTACGGTGCCCCCAGCCATGTTGGCCGAGGAACAGCCGTACCGACTCCACTTCGTCAGATAGCAGGTCGCGTACGGTCAGGTTGTTGTTCATCTTCGCTTCGACTCCTTGTCAGTAATTCTTCGAGACATTGTCCATGTCGCTCGTTTTCAGGATCTGCCCCACGTCTGCATCGCGAATTCGACGAAGCGGCGCAGCTTCGGCAAACGATAGCGATCCGGAGCATAAAGCAAATGCAGGGGGCGGCTTGGAGGTTGATAGTCGGGAACGACGGTCACCAGTTTGCCGTCGCGCAGATCCTGTTCCACCAGCGCATCGGGCAGCATCACGATGCCCATGCCGGTGCGTGCGGCCTGGTGCAACCCTGCGGAAGTGTTCATCAGCATCGGTCCGCTGACGTCGACGAGAATTTCTCCCTCCGGGCCGCTGAGGCGCCAGCGTTTTTCCACTGATTGCCAATCGTCGCCAGCAGGGTAGGCGAACGAGAGGCAGTCGTGTTGTTGCAAATCTTCAGGGGTCTGCGGCATGCCTCGACGCGCCACGTATTGCGGGGAGGCGCAGACGGTCAGTGTGTAATCGATAAGGGGGCGAGCGATTAGATTCGACTCGTCGAAATGCCCCAGCCGAAACGCCACGTCCAGACCACTTTCCAGCAGGTCGGGGCGGCTGTTGGTCAGCACTACATCCATTTTGACCTGTGGGTACTGCAGGGAGAATTCGCTGAGCGCTGGCGCCAGGCGTTCTACGCCAAAAGTCAGTGGCGCGGTAATGCGCAGCAGGCCACGCGGCTCATCGAGTGCTTGTTCCGCCAAGCGTTCGGAGTCGGCCACCAGTCCCAAGACATCCAGACAGCGCTGGTAGTAAACGCTGCCGAATTCAGTGAGTCGCTGACGTCGAGTGGTGCGCTGCAGCAGTTGCACGCCGAGCCGTCGTTCCAGCGCACGCAGATGATTGCCAACCATGGTCGTCGACATGTCGCACTGCAACGCGGCCGCCGTCATGCTCCCGGCTTCGACGACTTTGACGTACACGCTCATCGACAGGAACAGGTCCATTATCAAGCTCTGCTTTTAAATGAATGAAGTTTTGCCGAGTTTATCCAGTTTCGCTGGCTAACCATACTGCCAGCACACCGACCTGCACTGGAGTTTGAAGTCATGACCGCCGCCCTGATGAACACCTACCAACCACTGGCCTTGAGCTTCACCAAGGGCCTGGGCACTCGCCTGTGGGATCAGGCCGGTCGCGAGTATCTGGATGCGGTGGCCGGTGTGGCGGTGACCAATGTCGGCCACTCACACCCGCGGATCGTTTCGGCGATCAGCGAGCAGGCCGGGTTGCTGCTGCACACGTCGAATCTGTACAGCATCGACTGGCAGCAACAACTGGCGAAACGGCTGACTGAGCTGTCGGGGATGGAGCGCGCGTTCTTCAATAACTCGGGTGCCGAGGCCAATGAAACAGCGCTGAAACTCGCGCGTTTATACGGCTGGCGCAAACGCATCGAACAACCGCTGGTGGTGGTCATGGCCAACGCGTTCCATGGCCGCACACTTGGTACCTTGTCAGCCAGCGATGGCCCGGCGGTGCGCCTGGGCTTCAACGAATTGCCGGGGGATTTCCTCAAAGTGCCGTTCGGTGATCTCGCTGCGCTGGAACTGGTGCAGCAAAAGCACGGCGAGCGCATCGTGGCGATTCTGGTCGAGCCAATCCAGGGCGAAAGCGGTGTGCAGCTCGCGCCGCCGGGTTACCTGAAAGCCCTGCGTGAACTGTGCAATCGCCATGCGTGGTTATTGATGCTCGATGAAATCCAGACCGGCATCGGCCGTACTGGGCGCTGGTTTGCGTTTCAACATGAAGGCATTGTCCCGGATGTCATGACCCTGGCAAAAGGGCTGGGCAACGGCGTGCCGATCGGCGCTTGTCTGGCGCGGGGCAGGGCGGCGGATCTGTTCACGCCCGGGAGCCATGGCAGCACCTTCGGCGGCAATCCGCTGGCGTGTCGGGTCGGTTGCACGGTGCTGGATATCATCGAAGAACAGGGCCTGCTGGAAAACGCCCGGATTCAGGGTGAACGGCTCTTAACTCGTTTGAGCGCAGAGCTGGCGGACAATCCCAATGTGCTGGCGATTCGTGGTCAGGGTTTGATGATCGGTATCGAGCTGAAACAACCGGTGCGTGATCTGACCCTGATCGCCGCGCGGGATCATGGGCTGTTGATCAACGTCACGCGTGGCAAGACGATACGGCTGCTGCCACCGTTGACGATTGATGAGCGTGAGGTGGAGATGATTGTCAGAGGTGTGGGGCGAGCACTGATCGCGCATTGATGGCTGGCAACCAGCACTGTGGGAGCGAGCAGGCTCGCTCC
Source organism: Pseudomonas sp. H1_D05 (assembly GCF_054682705.1). Taxonomy (NCBI): domain Bacteria; kingdom Pseudomonadati; phylum Pseudomonadota; class Gammaproteobacteria; order Pseudomonadales; family Pseudomonadaceae; genus Pseudomonas; species Pseudomonas sp. H1_D05. The sequence continues at coordinate 667,690 of NZ_CP162825.1, read as the reverse complement.
CACATTTACGGTGCAGGCCTTAGTCCGGATAATCCGCCAGATCCGGCGCCAGCATCCGCGTCTTCGCCTTGCCATTCGAATTGTGCTGAATGATCTCGCGCGGCTGCCCCTGCTCATTGAAAAACACCTGACCGATCCCCGCCGAATTCCACAACCGTTCACCTGCCTCAGCATGTTCCGGCGTGTACGGCACGATGCGCATGCGTCGGCGTTTGGTAAACCAGTTCAGCGGTGACCGTGGCGAATAGAGCCAGCGGTTGAGGCGGTCGAACCATTCCAGCAGGGTTTTCGGAAACTCGTTTTTGATGCCGCTGCTGGTGATCTGCCAGATTCGCGGCCCGGCCTTGCGGTGTCGGATAAGCACTTCGTAGACGAAGGAATAATGCACATCGCCCGACAGCACCACGTAGTTACCCGGTGTGCGCGAGTGGCGGAAAATGTTCAGTATTACCTGCGCGGCACCGCGATGGGCCATCCAGTTTTCCGCGTCGACCAGCAGCGGATAACCGCACCAACTGAAAACCTTCTGCACGGTTTCAATCAGCTTCACGCCGAAGATCGGCGCCGGGGAAACGATGATCGCTGACGGGTGATCGAGCAGTTCCTGTTGCAGTTCGCTCAGCGCCTCCCAATCGAGCAGGCCCGAGGGCTGCTTGAGCGCCATCTCACTGCGCCAGCGGCGGGTACGGGTGTCGATGACTACCAGCGCCGGACTGCTCGGCAGGACGAAATGCCATTGCTGAAAGCGCAGCAAATCATCGATCAGAGCATCTTGCACCGGGCTGTCGAGATACTGGTCATCACCGCTGGCGCTCAGTCCCAGTGTTTTCTCCAAAACATCCTTGAAGGCATCGGGATTGTTGCCCCAGCCCTGACACAACATATAGGCGATCAACGCGTTGCCGATGATGCGTTTGGAGAACGGATGGCCGTAGGCCGTTTCCTCCCATTGCGCAGACAGGTTCCAGTCATCGGTGATGTCGTGATCGTCGAAAATCATCAGGCTCGGCAGATGCGCGAGCGCGCGGGCGACCTTGCCCAATCCAGCCTTGAAGGCATCGATGCGAGTCTGTTCGAGGGTATAGCGCTTGAGGCGTTCGGGCGTCAGTTCAGGCGCTTGCGGATCGATCAGCGACCAGGCCGTCGGCGACCACACCAGCAAGTACATCGCCATGACTTCGGCGAAGGTCACCAGGTGATTGTCAGCGCTGCTGCTGGTGAAAATCGGCTTACGCGCACCGCCGAAAAATCGCTCGCGCAATGTCTCGTTGCTCTCCAGCGCCGGTAACAAATCCGCACGGTGGTAGTAACTGGCCGGGTGTTCGTAGAGCTTGGCGCTGTCGCTGACTACCGCGCCTTCGAGGTGTTCGTCGAACAGGCCGAGCCTTTCGATCAGGGCATGAATCGCCCGCAGCATCGGACCAGCCACATCGTCGGCGTAGACCTGGTCGCCGCTCATCATCAACAGGGCCGGACGTTGTTGCGGGTCGGTTGCCGTCGCCAGCAATTGGTCGACGCACAGCAAACCATCCGCCGCCGGGTGATGCGGTTTGCGGCAGGAGCCGTGTAGCAGTTGATCGATCCGTGAGCGCAGAACGAAGTTCGGGCTGGTCGCATTGCCGTACAGCAGATGCGGCGCCCAGTCGGCGATGCCCTCAGCGTTGTCGATCAGCAGGTCATAGGCGATATGCGTATCGCAGGGCAGGGTGTTATCGAGAGAAACATCGATGAGATGAACAAAGGCCTCGCGGCCTACGGGAATGATCGTGCATTTCCCGGCATCGAGTGGAATGTCTCCTACACCTTGCAGGCGTAAGGTCAGCGCCAGTGGCCGTGTGCCGACCAGCCACATGACCACGCGCGTTGGCTCAAGCCGTCGCAGCAGCGGGCCGGCCAGGACAGGAGGCAGCGGGATCAGGTCAGCGGGTGTCGAAGACATCGAGGGCAAAGCTCAAGGCGCACAGGCCGGCGATGATAGCGCAGGCGGCGCCTTGATCCCTTAAATCAGCCTTAAGAGTCGGCTTTTTGCACTTTCAGCGCCAACAAACGCCACTGCGCAGGCAGCGCGTCAACTCTCGGCTGCTCTTGCACCGAGCAATCGAAACGGTAGGTGACATCGTCGCCGTTCATGTTGCGCGCGGTGACGGTGTTGTTGAAGGTGTAGACCTGATCCTTGAAGCGGTGGCTGACCAAGGCTTTGCTGTCAGCAAAACGCGCCGACGCGGGAAAGCGCAACGTACTGGTCACAAACGGGCTGCACATGACATACGCGATCATCGACTTGTCGGCCTGGGCGTCGCCGCGCAATTTCTTGTTCAGCGCTGCCAGGGCCATGCGACCGTCATAGTCGCTTTGATCCAGCACGGTCTGTAACCCGATAGATTTCGGCGCCCGGCTGGCGTAGTTCGGCAGCAATGCGGAGTCGGCGGGAGAGGGCGTGTCGTCCGGCTCGATGGCAGCAAAAGCCGGCGCATCTTTCAGTTCGGCGGCGGGTGTGACTGCCTCGGCTTCAGGCAATAGAGAGGTCGGCTCGGTGACTTGCGTGTTTTCAGCCTGCGCCGGCTCGTAGTCATGCGACGAAGGGAACAACGACAACGTGATCGACAGCACCACCATCGCCACAATGAAGCCGCCCGCTGCGCCGACGATGTTGCCGTAGACAATATTCCAGCTACCGCGGTTCTTGACCACCCAGCGCCACATGAACCCCCACACCGCGACAAACGCCAGAAAACGCAGAAACTCCATTTGATCCTTTCCTTAAACCTTCAAAACCTGAAATCAACGCACGCCCAAGGTGAACGCTGACGATGGGCGGCAAGATAACAAAACAGACGTGTAATGCCAGTGGCGATAGCGCTGCTCAGTGAAAATTGAGCGCGAAAAACGCCAGCGTCGTCACACCCGCAGCCAATCCACAGATGCCAGCGAAAAGTTGCCGGGCCAACGGATGCTCGGGCTGAGGGCGCCTGACCAGCCACATCCAGACGCCCGCCAACACGCCGAACGTGGTGATCATTTGCAACACGCTACTGGCAAGATTTTCCGGTGAAGGAGAAACGTGCGCCGGGAAAAGGCCCGAACAGATCACCGAAAAAATCATCGCTACGATGAAGCCGCTGGCGGCACCCGCCAGGTTGGCGAGGATCAGGTTCCAGGCACCACGGGTCTGCACGACCCAAGCCCAAACGGCTGCCCAGACGAAAAAGTACAACACGGCCATCAAGGTGTTTCTCCCTCTGAAAATTGACTCCATCGAGGCGCTGGCGACCTCGTTACTGGCAGTGGACGGCAAGATAGCAAAATAGTAGCTTCGCGCCATCGCTCTTATCTGTAATGGACTACCTATGCCTGTCAGAACTCATTTTTTGCGCCTGTTCTGCGCAATCACAATTACCGTCGCAATAACCCCCGCATTCGCCGCCGTGCAAGAACACCCGGAAAACAGCTGGAAGTATTACGCCGGCAACTGCCAGCGCGTGCTGGAAAAAATGGCCGACGTACAAAGCGGTCGGACCACGGCCTACGACGTGATGTTTGCCCTGGAAAGCAACCTGCAGATCATGAATGAACACCGCTCCAACCTGACGCCCAATCACTTGGGCTCGCGAGAATTCGCCGAATGCGAAAACTTTGCGGGCCAGGCTGAATCAATCATTGCCCAAGGCAAAGCCGAGTTCGCCGCGAAAATGCAAGGTGCTGCGGAGCAAGGTCGCATCGCCCACCAGAACTCCCCCGAATACCAACGCGCCCGCGCCCTCGGCTACAGCGACGTCGGCGACATCTCCTTCCTGAAACTGCACGAAGACACAGACGGTGAAGCACGCCTGAAAACCATGTTGATCACCGTCGACGAAATCTGCGGCCAATACTTCCGCGCCACGCAATACGTGAAACCGTATGTGATCTATACGGTCCGGCCTTCTGACGGCGGTTGTGGTGAGGTGAAACGCGTAGCGGTGGTTGGCGGCCGATCGGTGGAGAAGGGCGATTACATTGATGAGAAGGGCGAATTTCAGTATCTGGGCTGGAAAAAGCTTGTCGGCGCCGATGGCTTCCCGACGGATATCCGCGTGCTGAAAGTCCGTCGTTGAACCAAAGAAATACCGGGATGTTTTCTTGAAGATGAGGATGGACAGATGATCGACTTCAACAACAAAGGCTTCTTCAAACTCAAGCAGAACGATGAGTACGCCGAACGCGTAAGCGCGCTGCTGCTGGATGGCGAAGAAGTGATCGACTCTTACAAGGCCATGCGTGACGGCGTGGTGTTTACCAACAAACGCATCATCGCGGTCAACGTTCAGGGGATTACCGGCAGCAAGAAGGATTTCACGTCCTTGCCGTACAAGAACATCGTCGCCTACTCGGTGGAAACCTCGGGCACCTTCGATCTGGATTCGGAGCTGGAGATTTACTTCTCGTCACTGGGGAAGGTGAAGTTCGAATTCACCGGGAAGACCTCGATGGTGGAGATCTCCAAGTACATCTCGAAGCATCTGCTGTAACGGCTCAGCCCATTACAAGATGTCTTTCAAATAGCCCTTGAGCGCAAGGAGCGGCTGATCCAGCTGCTCCAGCGAACGCGCCTCGCTGAAGTCAGCGGATAACTTGTGCAACTCGCGCCCCAGCGGTTTTTCGACACCGCCCAAGGCATCCATCGCCAGCCCCAGGCATTCATTCATCTTGAACTGAATGGTCTCGACATCCCCGCGCCGCACCAATAGTTCGAAAATGTCTTTCTGGTAATCACCCATGACCATGTCGTCCCGCAGGATCGGGCTCAGGCCTTCTTCCTCGTAAGCGAGTTTGAGAGAGAAAAGGGCGACTGTTTCCAGTGACGTTTCCATGGGTGGGTCCTTGGGGTTTCGGTTAACCAAGTAGCGGTGAATCAAAAGATCGCAGCCTGCGGCAGCTCCTACAACAGCAGCCACTTTCGAGCAGACGAAAAAAAAGGCCTTGCTAAGCAAGACCTTTCTTAATTTTGGTGCCCCGAGGGAGACTCGAACTCCCACTCCTTTCGAAAACGGATTTTGAATCCGCCGCGTCTACCAATTCCGCCATCAGGGCTCAATGGCGGCGAAGTATAGAGATGAGATTACCGTCGGTCAATCAGGTACATAGAGAATTTTCGATATTTCCGCTAGACTTTCCGGCCCTGCTAGACGAACCCCATCATGCGCGTTGCTGACTTTACTTTCGAGCTCCCTGATTCGCTGATCGCCCGCCACCCTTTGGCCGAGCGTCGCGGTAGTCGCCTGCTGACCCTTGACGGGCCTAGCGGCGCCCTCGCACACCGTCAATTCACTGATTTGCTTGAGCATTTGCGCCCGGGCGATTTGATGGTGTTCAACAATACCCGGGTGATTCCGGCGCGGCTGTTCGGGCAGAAAGCGTCCGGCGGCAAGCTGGAAATTCTCGTTGAGCGGGTGCTCGATACGCACCGCGTGCTGGCCCATGTGCGTTCCAGCAAGTCGCCGAAGCCGGGTTCGAAGATCCTTATCGATGGCGGTGGCGAAGCCGAAATGCTCGCGCGTCACGATGCGTTGTTCGAGCTGGGCTTCGCTGAAGAAGTGTTGCCGTTGCTCGATCGTGTCGGGCACATGCCGTTGCCTCCTTATATAGACCGCCCGGACGAAGGCTCGGATCGCGAGCGTTATCAGACCGTGTACGCCGAGAAACTCGGTGCGGTGGCGGCGCCGACGGCGGGGCTGCATTTCGATCAGTCGCTGATGGAAGCGATTGCCGCCAAGGGCGTCGAGACCGCATTCGTCACGCTGCACGTGGGCGCGGGGACGTTCCAGCCGGTGCGCGTCGAGAAGCTTGAAGATCACCACATGCACACCGAGTGGCTGGAAGTCGACCAGGACGTGGTCGATGCAGTCGCGGCGTGCCGTGCGCGCGGTGGTCGAGTGATTGCGGTCGGCACCACCAGCGTGCGTTCGCTGGAGAGCGCCGCGCGCGATGGCGTGCTCAAGCCGTTCAGTGGCGACACCGATATCTTTATCTTCCCGGGCCGGCCGTTCCATGTGGTCGACGCCTTGGTGACCAATTTCCATTTGCCGGAATCGACGCTGTTGATGCTGGTTTCGGCATTTGCCGGTTATCCCGAGACCATGGCCGCCTACAAGGCCGCCGTCGACAACGGTTACCGCTTTTTCAGCTACGGTGATGCGATGTTCATCACCCGTAATCCCGCACCTACTGCCCCTAAAGAAACCGGCCCAGAGGAAACAGAATGAGTCGCGAATGTCGCATGTCCTTTGAACTTCTGGCCACCGATGGCAAGGCCCGGCGTGGTCGCCTGACCTTCCCGCGTGGCACCGTCGAGACCCCAGCGTTCATGCCGGTGGGCACCTACGGCACGGTCAAGGGCATGTTGCCGCGTGACATCGTTGCCACTGGCGCAGAAATCATTCTCGGCAACACCTTCCACCTGTGGCTGCGCCCCGGCACCCAAGTGATCAAGGAACACGGCGACCTACACGATTTCATGCAGTGGAAAGGCCCGATCCTCACCGACTCCGGTGGCTTCCAGGTGTTCAGCCTCGGCGCGATGCGCAAGATCAAGGAGGAGGGCGTGACCTTCGCCTCCCCGGTCGACGGCGCCAAAGTGTTCATGGGCCCGGAAGAATCGATGCAGGTGCAGCGTGATCTCGGCTCCGACATCGTGATGATCTTCGACGAATGCACGCCGTACCCGGCTGACGAAGACGTCGCGCGCGTGTCGATGGAACTGTCGCTGCGCTGGGCTCAGCGTTCGAAAAATGCCCACGGTGACAACACCGCGGCGCTGTTCGGCATCGTGCAGGGCGGCATGCACCAGGATCTGCGCATGCGCTCGCTGGAAGGCCTCGACAAGATCGGCTTCGATGGTCTGGCCATCGGCGGTCTGTCGGTGGGCGAGCCGAAGCACGAGATGATCAAAGTCCTGGATTATCTGCCGGGCATGATGCCGGCTGACAAACCTCGTTACCTTATGGGCGTTGGCAAACCGGAAGATCTGGTTGAGGGTGTGCGCCGCGGTGTGGACATGTTCGATTGCGTGATGCCAACCCGTAATGCCCGCAATGGGCATCTGTTCATTGATACCGGCGTGCTGAAGATCCGTAACGCGTTCCATCGCCATGATGAATCGCCGCTGGATCCGACCTGCGATTGCTATACCTGCCAGAACTTCTCCCGCGCTTATCTGCATCACCTGGACAAGTGCGGCGAAATGCTGGGAAGCATGCTCAATACCATCCATAACTTGCGCCATTATCAGGTGCTGATGGCTGGTTTGCGCGAGGCTATTCAACAGGGTACATTGGCCGCCTTTGTCGATGCCTTCTACGCCAAACGCGGGCTCCCCGTTCCGCCTTTGGACTGAGTTTTCTGACCCCAAGATTCAACATTTGCAACTGGAGTGCTAAATGAGCTTTTTTATCTCTAACGCCATGGCTGACGCGGCTGCACCGGCTGCTGCCGGCCCAATGGGCGGCGGTTTCGAGTGGATTTTCCTGGTCGGCTTCCTGGTCATCTTCTACCTGATGATCTGGCGTCCACAGGCCAAGCGCGCCAAAGAGCAGAAGAACCTGCTGAGCAGCCTGCAGAAAGGTGACGAAGTTGTGACCACTGGCGGCATCGCCGGCAAGATCACTAAAGTTGCCGATGACTTCGTGGTTCTGGAAGTTTCCGACACCGTGGAAATGAAGTTCCAGAAAGGCGCCATCGCCGCCACGCTGCCAAAAGGCACGCTGAAAGCGATCTGAAGCAACAACTTCTACTCAATCGACGGGGCGCGCAAGGCGCCCCGCGTTCATAACGGGCGGCGTGATGCTGAACAAATATCCTCTGTGGAAATACATTCTGATCCTGGCGGTGCTGGCGGTCGGTCTGATTTATTCCGCTCCCAATCTTTATCCTGATGACCCGGCCATTCAGGTCAGCGGTGCAAGCACTGCGCTGCAAGTCAATCAGGCTGATCTGGACCGTGTGAGCACTGCGCTCAAGGAATCCGGGATCAACGTCAAGGCAGCCACGCTGGCGGCAAACGGCAAGGGCGGTCTGATCCGTCTGAGCAAGGCTGAAGATCAGCTGCCGGCCAAAGACGTTGTGCGCAAGGCATTGGGTGATGACTACGTCGTCGCGCTGAACCTGGCACAGACCACCCCGCAATGGCTGCGCAACCTGGGCGCGCACCCGATGAAACTGGGTCTGGACTTGTCCGGTGGTGTGCACTTCCTGCTGGAAGTGGACATGGATAAAGCCCTCGATGCACGCCTGAAAGTTTACGAAGGCGACGTCAAGAGCCTGCTGCGCAAAGAGAAGCTGCGCTATCGCAGCCTGCCGCAACTGGGCGGTGCCATTCAGTTGGGCTTCAGCGATGAAGACTCCCGCGAACAGGCCCGTGCACTGATCCGCAAGAACTTCAACGATTTCGACATTGTTCCGGCCGACCTCAACGGTCAACCGGTGCTGCGTCTGGCGATGACCCCGGCCAAGCTGGCGGAAATCCGTGAATACTCCATCAAGCAGAACTTGACCACGGTACGTAACCGCGTCAACGAGCTGGGTGTTGCCGAACCAATCGTTCAGCGCCAGGGCGCCAACCGCATCGTGGTTGAGCTGCCGGGCGTGCAGGACACTGCCGAAGCCAAGCGTATTCTCGGCAAGACGGCCAACCTTGAGTTCCGTCTGGCTGCAGAGCCGGGTGCTTCGAAAGCCACTTCGGAAACCTTCGAGTTCCGCGAAGGCAAGCGTCCGCCAGCACAGATCGAACGTGGTCTGATCATCACCGGTGACCAGGTTACCGATGCCAAGGCTGGTTTTGGTGAGCACGGCACACCAGAAGTGAACATCCGTCTGGATGGTCATGGTGGTGAGCTGATGAGTCGCGCCACCCGTTCGAACGTTGGTCGCAGCATGGCGGTGATCTTCATCGAACAGCGTCCGGTCACCACTTACACCAAGCAAGTGGTCGATGGCGTCGAGAAAGACGTTGCCGTTCAGACGTTTAAAGAAGAGAAGAAGATCATCAGCCTGGCGACCATTCAGTCGCCGCTGGGCGCTCAGTTCCGCATCACTGGCCTGAACGGTCAGGGCGAATCGTCTGAACTCGCGCTGTTGCTGCGTGCCGGTGGTCTGGCTGCACCGATGTACTTCGCTGAAGAACGCACCATCGGCCCGAGCCTGGGTGCGGACAACATCACCAAAGGTATCGATGCGTCGCTGTGGGGCATGCTGTTCGTGTCGCTGTTCATCATCGCCATCTACCGCTTCTTCGGCATCATCGCCACCGTCGCACTGGCGGTGAACATGGTGCTGCTGCTGGCCTTGATGTCGCTGCTGGGTGCAACGCTGACCCTGCCGGGTATCGCCGGTATCGTGCTGACCATGGGTATGGCGGTCGACGCCAACGTGCTGATCTTCTCGCGGATCCGTGAAGAGATCGCCGCCGGCATGACCGTGCAGCGTGCAATCAACGAAGGCTTCGGCCGGGCATTCACCGCGATTCTCGACGCCAACCTGACCACGTTGCTGGTCGGCGGGATTCTCTTTGCCATGGGCACCGGCCCGGTCAAAGGTTTCGCAGTGACCATGTCCCTCGGGATCTTTACCTCGATGTTCACGGCCATCATGGTGACCCGCGCAATGGTCAACCTGATCTTTGGCGGACGTGACTTCAAGAAGTTGTGGATTTAAGGGGCTGCCATGTTACGTACAATCAACTTCATGGGCGTTCGCAACTTCGCGTTCGGCGTCACAGTGTTTCTCACGTTGCTGGCTATTTTCAGTGTCGTTACCAAGGGCATGAACTGGGGCCTGGACTTTACCGGCGGTACGCTCATCGAGCTGACCTACGAGCGTCCGGCCGATGTCACCAAGGTGCGTGAAGAGCTGGTGACTTCGGGTTACCACGAGGCCATCGTGCAGAGCTTTGGTGCAACCACCGATCTGCTGGTGCGTATGCCGGGTGAAGATCCGCAGTTGGGGCATCAGGTCGCGGAAGCGCTGCAGAAGCTCGGCGGTGATAACCCGGCGACGGTCAAGCGCGTCGAGTTCGTTGGCCCGCAGGTCGGTGAAGAGCTGCGTGACCAGGGCGGCCTCGGCATGCTGCTGGCGCTCGGCGGCATCCTGATCTACCTGGCTTTCCGCTTTCAGTGGAAATTCGCGGTCGGCGCCATCGTTTCGCTGATCCACGACGTGATCGTGACCATCGGTATCCTGTCGTTCTTCCAGATCACCTTCGACCTGACGGTGCTGGCGGCGGTACTGGCGATCATCGGTTACTCGCTGAACGACACCATCGTGGTATTCGACCGGGTTCGTGAGAACTTTCGCGTGCTGCGCAAGGCTTCGCTGATCGAGAACATCAATATCTCGACCACTCAGACCCTGCTGCGGACCATGGCGACGTCGATCTCCACCTTGCTGGCGATCGCGGCACTGCTGTTCTTCGGTGGCGACAATCTGTTCGGTTTCTCGATTGCCCTGTTCATCGGTGTTCTGGCGGGTACTTACTCGTCGATCTACATCGCTAACGTGGTGCTGATCTGGCTGAACCTGAGCACTGAGGATCTGATTCCTCCGGCGAACACCGAGAAGGAAGTCGACGACCGTCCATAACGGCCATCGTTTTCCCGGCTGTCAGCCCAAGAAAGGCGCGAGTTGAACTCGCGCCTTTTTTTATGCTCCAAGGCTGGGAGAAGCGCGGGCGTGTCCCGCATGTGATGGTCAGGAGGTTCATGTGAACAAGTCGTTGCTGGTTGGTGCGGTATTGGGTGCTGTCGGTGTAACTGCCGGGGGTGCTGTTGCCACCTACAGCCTGGTTAAAAGCGGCCCTGAGTATGCGCAAGTGTTGGCCGTCGAGCCGGTTAAAACACAGATCAAGACTCCACGTGAAGTGTGCAAGGACGTGACAGTGACGCGTCAGGCACCGGTAAAAGATCAGCACCAGATTGCCGGTACCGTTGTGGGTGCGCTGGCAGGTGGTTTGCTGGGTAATCAGATTGGCGGCGGCACCGGCAAGAAAATTGCCACGGTGGCCGGTGCGGTCGGTGGCGGTTATGCGGGTAACAAGGTGCAGGAAGGCATGCAAGAGCGTGACACCTACACCACCACGCAAACCCGCTGCAACACGGTCAACGACATCAGCGACAAGGTCGTCGGTTACGACGTGCGTTACTCGCTCGATGGCAAGGAAGGTAAAGTGCGGATGGATCGCGATCCGGGCAACCAGATTCCGGTCGACAAGGAAGGCAAGCTGATTCTGTCGCAGAATGAGCCAGGTCAGTAACAGGCCGACCGTTTAGAAAGAAGCACCCTGCGGGGTGCTTTTTTTGTGCCCGCCATTTCTGGCGCGCCCCGGATCCCCTGTGGGAGCGAGCTTGCTCGCGATTTCGGTCTGGCATTCAGCATCTATGCAGGCTGTTCCACCGCTTTCGCGAGCAAGCTCGCTCCCACAAGGATTTGTTTCGGCCTGAATATAGGCATAAAAAAAGCACCCCGAAGGGTGCTTTTTTCCTTTCGCGTGAAGCTTAGCGCTTCAGCGAAGCCGGCAGGTGCGGCTGGATCGCCGTCAGTACTGCCTTGAAGCATTTTGTGTTGCCGGCAACGATGTGGCCTTTTTCAAGGAAGTCGTGACCGCCGGTGAAGTCGCTCACCAGGCCGCCGGCTTCTTGAATCAGCAGGGCGCCTGCAGCCATGTCCCACTCGGACAGGCCCGACTCCCAGAACGCGTCGAAGCGACCAGCGGCGACATAGGCCAGGTCCAGGCTGGCGGAGCCGGCGCGGCGGATGCCGGCAGTCTGGCCAACCAGGGCGCGGAACATGCCCAGGTAGTTGTCGAGATTATCCATCTGGTCATCACGGAACGGGAAGCCGGTACCCAGCAGGGCGCCGTCAAGGCTGGTGCGACCGCTGACGCGCAGGCGACGACCGTTCAGTTGGGCGCCGCGACCACGGCTGGCGGTGAATTCTTCCTGGCGAACCGGGTCCAGAACCACTGCGTGTTCCAGGCGACCACGGTACTTACAGGCAATGCTGACAGCGAAGTGAGGAATGCCGCGCAGGAAGTTGGTGGTGCCGTCCAGTGGATCGATGATCCACAGGTACTCTTCGCCTTCGATGCCGGTGCCGGCGTGCAGGCCGGTTTCTTCACCCTGGATCGAGTGATTCGGGTAAGCCTTGCGCAGCGCGTCGATGATTTTCTGTTCAGCGGCGCGATCGACCTCGGATACATAATCCTTGGCGTCTTTTTCGTCGACCTTGATGGTATCCAGGCGCTCGATGGAGCGGAAGATCAGTTCACTGGCGCTGCGGGCGGCGCGCAGCGCGATATTCAGCATGGGCTGCATGGATGTGTCACCTAAGGTTGTTAAAGAAAGCCGCGCATTCTATCAGAACTTTTCTTCAGGTGAAGGACGCTGTTCGCTTTCATAGCTTAACGGTAGGCTGTTCTGTAAGATTTGCACCCCTTTCCTGTGTCCGAGAGCGCCTCCCTTGCTGCAGAACATTCGTGTCGTCCTGGTCAATACCAGCCACCCCGGCAACATCGGCGGGGCCGCGCGCGCCATGAAAAACATGGGTCTGTCGCGATTGGTGCTGGTCGAACCGCGGGTCTTCCCGCACCACGAAGCCGATGCTCGTGCTTCCGGTGCCGGTGACATCCTTGAAAATGCGCAAGTCGTCGCCACCTTGGAAGATGCCTTGGTCGGCTGCAATCTGGTGCTTGGCACCAGCGCCCGTGACCGCCGCATTCCCTGGCCACTGCTGGATCCGCGCGAGTGCGGCACCAAAGTGGTTGAAGAAGCCGGGCAGGGCGCCGAAATCGCTCTGGTATTCGGTCGTGAAGATTCCGGTCTGACCAACGAAGAGCTGCAGCGATGTCACTTTCACGTGCACATCCCGTCCGACCCTGCGTTCAGCTCGCTGAACCTCGGCGCGGCGGTGCAGGTGTTGAGCTATGAGGTGCGCATGGCCTGGCTGGCCGCCCAAGGTCAGCCGAGCAAGATCGAGAAGGAAGAAGTGGCTTCGGTGAAAAGCGCCGAGCTGGCGACCATGGATGAGCTGGAGCGCTTTTATGAGCATCTGGAGCAGACGCTGGTCGCCATCGAATTCCTCGATCCGGAAAAGCCGCGGCACTTGATGGCGCGCCTGCGCCGGTTGTACGGACGCAGCTCGGTCAGCCGGGCGGAAATGAACATTTTGCGTGGCATCCTCACGGAAACCCAGAAAGCGGCCCGTGGTGAGCTTCTTAAGCGGAAGGACTAAATGATGTTTGAGCGTTTGCGTGAAGATATCCAGAGCGTATTCCATCGAGACCCGGCGGCGCGTAACGCTTTTGAAGTCCTGACCTGCTACCCCGGCATGCATGCGATCTGGATCCATCGATTGGCCGGCATGCTGTGGCGCAACGAACTGAAATGGCTGGCGCGGCTGGTGTCGAACTTCGGTCGCTGGCTGACCGGGATCGAGATTCACCCGGGGGCCAAGGTCGGTCGTCGTTTCTTTATCGACCATGGCATGGGTATCGTCATTGGTGAAACCGCCGAGATTGGCGATGACGTGACTATTTATCAGGGCGTGACCCTCGGCGGCACTAGCTGGAATAAGGGCAAACGCCACCCGACGCTGGGTGATGGTGTGGTCGTGGGCGCGGGCGCCAAGGTGCTCGGCCCGTTCACCGTCGGCGCTGGTGCCAAGGTTGGTTCCAACGCCGTGGTGACCAAAGAAGTACCGCCGGGCGCCACGGTTGTCGGTATTCCCGGGCGCATCATCGTCAAGTCCGATGAAGAGCAGGATGCCAAGCGCAAGGCCATGGCCGAGAAGATCGGTTTCGATGCCTACGGCGTCAGCGAAGACATGCCCGACCCGGTGGCGCGTGCCATTGGTCAGTTGCTCGATCACCTGCAAGCGGTGGACGGGCGGCTGGAGGGGATGTGCGGCGCGCTGAAGGATCTGGGTAGCAATTACTGTGCGAAAGATCTGCCTGAGCTGCGTGAAGAAGACTTTGCCTGTGTGAAGGGTAAGGATCAGAGTCAGGCCAGCTAAACCGCGCCGATTCCTTCGCGAGCAGGCTCGCTCCCGCAGGGAATAGCGTTCCAGTGTGGGAGCGAGCCTGCTCGCGAAGAACGATAACGCGGTACCGCTGGCTGCATGCCGCCAGCCTTTGCTATGATGCGCGCGCTCTTTTGCGGGTAAACCTGACTAAAGTACTAGGTCTTAAAGTTGACTTAAATACTCGGGAATTGCATACTCGCCCCATTCTGAACTCCGTGGTAACTGTCCATGCGACTGACTACAAAAGGCCGATACGCCGTGACCGCCATGCTTGACCTGGCGTTGCACGCGCAGCACGGGCCCGTGTCCCTGGCCGATATCTCCGAGCGCCAAGGCATCTCCCTGTCCTACCTCGAACAGCTGTTCGCCAAGCTGCGCCGCAGTAACCTGGTTTCCAGTGTTCGCGGCCCGGGTGGTGGCTACCAGTTGTCCCGCGAAATGCAGGGCATTCAGGTCGCTCAGGTGATCGATGCAGTAAACGAATCGGTCGATGCCACCAAATGCCAGGGCCAGGGCGATTGCCATTCCGGCGACACCTGCCTGACCCATCATCTGTGGTGCGATTTGAGCCTGCAGATTCACGAATTTCTAAGTGGTATCAGCTTGGCTGATCTTGTGACTCGCCGTGAGGTGCAAGAAGTAGCCCAGCGTCAGGACCAGCGCCGTTGCAACAGCAAGGCGCCACGCCTGGACAAGATTGAAGCGTCCGCCGTCGAATGACAGCCAGAGAGCTAGCGGCACGCCAGCCCTGATTTAGGAGATAGTCCATGAAATTGCCGATTTACCTTGATTACTCTGCGACCACCCCGGTTGATCCGCGTGTTGCGCAAAAAATGAGTGAATGCCTGCTGGTCGACGGAAACTTCGGTAACCCGGCGTCCCGTTCCCATGTGTTCGGCTGGAAGGCTGAAGAGTCCGTTGAAAACGCCCGTCGTCAGGTGGCCGATCTGGTCAACGCTGATCCGCGCGAAATCGTCTGGACTTCCGGTGCTACCGAGTCCGACAACCTGGCAATCAAGGGCGCGGCACATTTCTACGGCTCCAAGGGCAAGCACCTGATCACCTCCAAGATCGAGCACAAGGCTGTCCTGGACACCATGCGCCAACTGGAGCGTGAAGGTTTCGAGGTTACTTACCTCGAGCCGACCGAAGACGGTCTGATCACCCCGGCCATGATTGAAGCTGCACTGCGCGAAGACACCATTTTGGTCTCCGTAATGCACGTGAATAACGAAATCGGCACCGTTAACGACATCGCCGCGATCGGCGAAATGCTCCGCGCCAAGGGCGTTCTGTTCCACGTCGACGCCGCTCAGTCCACTGGCAAAGTCGAGATCGACCTGCAGAAACTGAAAGTCGACATGATGTCGTTCTCCGCCCACAAAACCTACGGCCCTAAAGGCATCGGCGCGCTGTACGTTAGCCGCAAGCCGCGTGTGCGCATTGAAGCGACCATGCATGGCGGCGGTCACGAGCGCGGCATGCGTTCCGGCACCCTGGCGACCCACCAGATCGTCGGTATGGGTGAAGCGTTCCGCGTAGCCAAAGAAGACATGGCTGCTGAAAACGTCCGTATCAAAGCCTTGAGCGACCGCTTCTACAAGCAGGTCGAGCATCTGGAAGAGCTGTACGTCAACGGCAGCCTGACCGCCCGCGTTCCGCACAACCTGAACCTGAGCTTCAACTACGTTGAAGGCGAGTCGCTGATCATGGCGCTCAAGGATCTGGCGGTATCGTCTGGTTCGGCCTGCACCTCGGCGTCGCTGGAGCCTTCGTACGTGCTGCGCGCCCTGGGCCGCAACGACGAACTGGCACACAGCTCGATCCGCTTCACCTTCGGCCGTTTCACCACCGAAGAAGAAATCGACTACGCCGCGCAGAAAGTCTGCGAGGCCGTTACCAAGCTGCGCGCTCTGTCGCCGCTGTGGGACATGTACAAAGACGGCGTCGATATCTCGAAAATCGAGTGGGCGGCACACTAAATATAGAAGCCGCCAGATACAGATCCTGTAACGACGCGGCGGTTTACGCAGCGCAGTTGCAGGGTCTCAAGAGCGGCCCTGATGAGTGAGGATTGAGAATCATGGCTTACAGCGAAAAGGTCATCGACCACTACGAAAACCCGCGCAACGTCGGCAAGATGAACGCGGAAGATCCTGATGTCGGCACCGGCATGGTCGGCGCTCCGGCGTGCGGCGACGTGATGCGTCTGCAAATCAAGGTCAACGACGCTGGCATCATCGAAGATGCCAAGTTCAAGACCTACGGCTGCGGTTCGGCCATCGCTTCCAGCTCCCTCGCCACCGAGTGGATGAAGGGCAAGACCCTGGACGAAGCCGAAACCATCAAGAACACCCAGCTGGCCGAAGAACTGGCCCTGCCGCCAGTGAAAATTCACTGCTCGGTACTGGCTGAAGACGCTATCAAAGCGGCTGTTCGCGATTACAAGCAGAAGAAAGGCTTGATCTGACTTTCTGGATTTGGCGACGAGTAAGGAGTCACCGATGGCTATCAGCATGACAGAAGCGGCTGCTCGACACGTGCGGCGCTCCCTCGACGGGCGCGGCAAAGGTGAAGGGATTCGTCTGGGTGTTCGCACCACAGGCTGTTCCGGCCTTGCCTACGTGCTGGAGTTTGTCGACGAGGTGGTTGCAGAGGATCAGGTGTTCGAGAGTCACGGCGAAAAAGTGATCATCGACCCGAAAAGCCTGGCCTACCTGGACGGCACCGAGCTCGATTTCGTCAAGGAAGGGTTGAACGAAGGCTTCAAGTTCAACAACCCCAACGTACGCGGTGAATGTGGCTGCGGCGAAAGCTTCAACATCTGAGGCTTGTCGTGGGTATTCCTTGTCATTTCGCTTTATTCGAGCTGCAACCGGGTTTCCGTCTGGATCTCGAACAGTTGGCCACGCGCTATCGTGAGTTGGCGCGCGGCGTTCATCCTGACCGTTTTGCCGACGCTTCCGAGCGTGAGCAACGGTCGGCTCTGGAGCAGTCTGCACGGCTCAACGACGCCTATCAGACGCTCAAGAGTCCGGCCCAGCGCGCACGCTACCTGCTGACCATCAGCGGGCATGAAGTGCCGATGGAAGTCACGGTCCATGATCCCGAGTTTCTTCTGCAGCAGATGCAATGGCGCGAAGAGCTCGAAGACCTCCAGGACAGTGCCGACCTCGACGGTGTCGCGGTGTTCAAGCGGCGCCTGAAAGTGGCTCAGGAAGAACTCAATGAAAGCTTCGCAGCCTGTTGGGATGATGCAGCGCAACGCGAACAGGCCGAACGCCTGATGCGGCGCATGCAGTTCCTCGACAAGCTCACCTACGAAGTGCGCCAGTTAGAAGAGCGCCTCGACGATTAACCCAGTGCCGCTCCGGTCGCACGCCTGATATACAGATAAGTCCTGATCACGATGGCCCTACTGCAGATCGCCGAACCCGGCCAAAGTCCTCAACCGCACCAGCGTCGTCTGGCTGTGGGGATCGACTTGGGCACTACCAATTCGCTGGTCGCTGCGTTGCGCAGTGGTCTTTCCGAGCCGTTGGCCGACGCAAACGGGCAGGTCATCCTGCCGTCCGCTGTGCGTTACCACGCCGATCACGTCGAAGTCGGCGAGTCGGCCAAACTGGCCGCTGCGTCCGATCCTTTGAACACCGTGCTGTCGGTCAAGCGCTTGATGGGTCGTGGTCTGTCCGACGTCAAGCAATTGGGCGAGCAACTGCCATACCGCTTTGTCGGTGGCGAATCGCACATGCCGTTCATCGATACCGTGCAAGGCCCGAAAAGCCCGGTCGAAGTCTCCGCCGATATCCTCAAGGTGCTGCGTCAGCGTGCTGAAGCGACGTTGGGTGGCGAACTGGTTGGCGCGGTGATCACCGTTCCTGCTTACTTCGATGATGCTCAGCGCCAAGCCACCAAGGATGCGGCGAAACTTGCCGGTCTGAACGTGTTGCGCCTGCTCAATGAGCCGACCGCTGCCGCTGTGGCGTACGGTCTGGATCAACACGCTGAAGGCCTGGTCGCGATTTATGACCTGGGCGGCGGTACTTTCGATATTTCGATTCTGCGTCTGACAGGCGGTGTTTTTGAAGTTCTGGCCACTGGCGGCGACAGCGCGCTGGGTGGCGATGACTTCGATCACGCGATTGCCGGCTGGATCATCGAGAGCGCGGGCCTGTCTGCCGATCTCGATCCGGGCGCACAACGCAATCTGCTGCAAACCGCTTGCGCGGCCAAAGAAGCCCTGACCGATGCGGCCAGCGTTGAAGTGGCCTATGGCGACTGGAAAGCACAGCTGACCCGTGAAGCCTTCGATGCGCTGATCGAGCCGATGGTCGCTCGCAGCCTGAAAGCCTGCCGTCGCGCCGTTCGCGATTCCGGTATCGAGCTGGAAGACGTGCACGCTGTGGTCATGGTCGGCGGTTCGACTCGCGTGCCGCGCGTTCGCGAAGCCGTTGCCGAAGCCTTCGGTCGTCAGCCTCTGACTGAAATTGACCCGGATCAAGTGGTGGCCATCGGTGCCGCGATCCAGGCCGATACATTGGCAGGCAACAAGCGCGATGGTGGCGAACTGCTGCTGCTCGACGTGATTCCGCTGTCCCTGGGTCTGGAAACCATGGGCGGTCTGATGGAGAAGGTGATTCCGCGCAACACCACCATCCCCGTCGCTCGCGCACAAGATTTCACTACTTATAAAGATGGCCAGTCGGCCATGGCGATCCACGTATTGCAGGGCGAGCGCGAGCTGATCAGCGACTGCCGCTCGCTGGCGCGCTTCGAATTGCGCGGCATTCCAGCGATGGTCGCCGGCGCTGCGAAGATTCGCGTGACCTTTCAGGTCGATGCCGACGGTCTGCTCAGCGTTTCCGCTCGTGAGTTGGGTTCAGGCGTTGAGGCAAGCATTCAGGTCAAACCGTCCTACGGTCTGACCGACGGCGAAATCGCCAAAATGCTCAAGGATTCGTTCCAGCATGCCAATGACGACAAAGTCGCCCGCGTTCTGCGTGAGCAGCAAGTCGATGCCCAGCGCCTGATCGAAGCGGTGCAGGGTGCTCTGGAGGCGGATGGCGAGCGTTTGCTTGACGCTGAAGAGCGCATGGTCATCGATCTGCAGCTGCAGGAACTGGCCGAACTGATGAAAGGTACGGATGGTTA
This sequence comes from Pseudomonas sp. H1_D05, assembly GCF_054682705.1. Classification (NCBI taxonomy): domain Bacteria; kingdom Pseudomonadati; phylum Pseudomonadota; class Gammaproteobacteria; order Pseudomonadales; family Pseudomonadaceae; genus Pseudomonas; species Pseudomonas sp. H1_D05. Next base: position 648,493 of record NZ_CP162825.1, on the reverse strand, counting down.
CGCCATCGAGCAGCAGACCAAGCGTCTGTCGCAAGTGACCGATGCTTTTGCTGCCCGCCGCATGGATCTGACGGTGAAAGCCGCTCTGTCGGGGCGCAATCTGAATGAAATCGAGGATATCTGATGCCGCAGGTTATTTTTCTGCCACACGAGAAGTTCTGCCCTGAAGGCATGGTGGTCGAGGCTGCGCCCGGCACATCGATTCTCGAACTGGCCCACGAACACCACATCGAGATGGAAAGCGCCTGCGGCGGCGTCTGTGCTTGCACCACCTGCCACTGCATCATCCGCGAGGGTTTCGACTCGATGGAAGAGGCTGACGAGCTGGAAGAAGACTTCCTCGATCGCGCCTGGGGTCTGGAAGCGCAATCGCGTCTGGCTTGCCAGGCGATCGTCGGTGAAGAAGACATCACCGTCGAAATTCCGAAATATTCGCTTAACCATGCGGCTGAAGCGCCGCACTGACTGGTAAGACTGTCATGAGCTACGGTTGGAATGATGTTCAACGTATTGCAGAAGAATTGGCCGAGGCCAAACCGGGTGTAGATCCGTTTTCTGTCAATTTCGTCGATCTGCAGCAATGGATCAAAGAGCTGCCGGATTTCGACAATACCTCTGGCCGTGTTGGCGAGAAGGTGTTGGAAGCAGTTCAGACGCTCTGGGCTGAAGAATTGGACTGATCGTCCTCGCAGGTTAGGCAATACCCAAGAACCCGCGTATAATTCGCGGGTTTAATTTTTCGCAAATTACCGTTTCTGGAGTTACACCATGGCTGTTCAACGCACTTTCTCCATCATCAAGCCTGACGCTGTTGCAAAAAACGTCATCGGCGAAATCACCACTCGTTTCGAAAAAGCCGGCCTGCGCGTTGTAGCTTCGAAACTGAAGCAACTGTCCAAAGCTGAAGCTGAAGGCTTCTACGCTGAGCACAGCGCTCGTGGTTTCTTCGGCGACCTGGTTGCTTTCATGATCTCCGGTCCTGTTGTTGTTCAGGTTCTGGAAGGCGAAAACGCTATCGCTCTGAACCGTGAGCTGATGGGCGCTACCAACCCTAAAGAAGCTGCTGCCGGCACCATCCGCGCTGACTTCGCTGATTCCATCGACGCCAACGCTGTTCACGGTTCGGACTCCGAAGCCGCAGCTGCTCGTGAAATCTCGTACTTCTTCGCAGCTACTGAAGTAACCACTCGCTAAGCATTGGCTTAAGAGTGAAGGTGAATCCATGACTACATCGACTGTAAAAACCAACCTGCTGGGTCTGACTCAACAGGAAATGGAAAAATTCTTCGACTCAATCGGGGAGAAGCGTTTCCGTGCCGGTCAGGTAATGAAATGGATTCACCACTTTGGCGTCGATGATTTCGACGCCATGACGAACGTCAGCAAGGCCTTGCGCGACAAGCTCAAGGCTATTGCCGAGGTCCGTGGTCCGGAAGTGGTCAGCGAGGACATCTCCAGCGACGGCACCCGTAAGTGGGTGGTGCGCGTGGCGTCCGGCAGCTGCGTCGAGACCGTATACATTCCCCAGGGCAAACGCGGCACTCTGTGCGTTTCGTCCCAGGCAGGCTGTGCCCTGGATTGCAGTTTCTGCTCCACCGGCAAGCAAGGCTTCAATAGCAACCTCACCGCCGCCGAAGTCATCGGTCAGGTGTGGATTGCCAACAAATCTTTCGGCAGTGTCCCGGCAACCGTCGACCGTGCCATCACCAACGTGGTGATGATGGGCATGGGTGAGCCGCTGCTGAACTTCGACAACGTCGTTGCCGCCATGCATCTGATGATGGATGACCTCGGCTACGGGATCTCCAAGCGCCGCGTGACCCTGTCCACCTCGGGTGTGGTGCCGATGATCGATGAGCTGGCCAAGCACATCGACGTTTCCCTGGCGTTGTCCCTGCACGCACCGAATGACGCATTGCGTAACCAATTGGTGCCGATCAACAAAAAATATCCGCTTAAGATGCTGCTCGAGTCGTGCCAGCGCTACATGTCCGCCCTTGGCGAGAAGCGTGTGCTGACCATCGAGTACACCTTGCTCAAGGACATCAACGACAAGGTTGAACACGCCGTCGAGATGATCGAGCTGCTGAAGAACATTCCGTGCAAGATCAACCTGATTCCGTTCAACCCGTTCCCGCACTCCGGGTACGAGCGGCCAAGCAACAACGCGATCCGTCGTTTCCAGGATCAGTTGCATCAGGCCGGTTTCAACGTCACTGTCCGCACCACCCGTGGTGAAGACATCGACGCTGCATGTGGTCAATTGGTAGGGCAGGTGCTGGATCGCACCCGTCGCAGCGAACGTTACATCGCAGTGCGCGAGTTGAGCGCCGACAGCGATCTGGCACAGAACGCCGCGAACACAAATTAAGAGAGGATCTCTATGTCCCTGCGCTTTGCGCTGCTGTTGCTGTTGGCCAGCCTGTGTGCTGGTTGTGTCCTGTCGGGTGACTACAACCCGATGAAGACCAGCAAGGGCCGCGATGAAGCGCGGGCTGCCTACGTGCAGTTGGGGCTGGGATACTTGCAGCAAGGCATGACCGAGCGGGCCAAGGTGCCGCTGAAGAAGGCGCTGGAAATCGACGGTTCCGATCCTGACGCCAACGCTGCCCTCGGGTTGGTGTTTCAGTCCGAAATGGAGCCGGAGCTGGCCGACGAACACTTCCGCAAGGCTTTGTCCTCCCGTCCCGCCGATGCGCGCATCCTCAACAATTACGGCAGTTTTCTCTACGAACAACAGCGTTATAAAGAAGCCTACGAGCGTTTTGAACAGGCGGCCGCCGATACCCTGTATCCTGAGCGTTCGCGTGTGTTCGAGAACCTCGGCATGACGGCGGCGAAGCTCGGTCAGCGTGATCTGGCGCAGCAACAGCTGGAAAAAGCACTGCGTTTGAACCGTCAACAACCACGCGCGTTGCTGGAAATGGCTGAGTTGTCCTTCGAAGACAGGCATTATGTGCCCGCGCGAGACTATTACGACCGTTTCAGCCAGTTGACCGAACAAAATGCACGTAGTCTATTGCTCGGCGTTCGGCTGGCAAAAGTGTTTGAAGATCGCGACAAGGCCGCCAGTTATGGCCTGCAATTAAAACGACTCTATCCCGGTACGCCGGAATATCAGCAATACCTGTCGGAGCAATGATGAAAGCGGCGCATCCCGAAGTTGTAGCAGCGAATCGCGTTAACCCCGGTGAGACCCTGCGCCAGGCCCGCGAAAGCAATGGCTGGTCGCTGGCCGAAGTGGCCCTCAAGCTCAACCTCACCGTGACTTCCCTGAGCAATCTTGAAGCCGGCGCTTTCGACAAGCTGCCGGGGCATACCTTCGCTCGCGGTTACATTCGCGCTTATGCCAAATTGCTCGGCATGGACCAAACCGTTCTGGTTCAGCAGTTCGACCAGTCCACCGGTACCGATTCCCAGGGCAGCAATGTTCACGCCCTCGGCCGTATCGAAGAGCCAGTGCGGGTTTCCCACACCATTTTGCGTATTGTCAGCCTGCTGTTGCTGATCGCGGTCATCGGCGGCGGTTTCGTCTGGTGGCAGGATCAGACATCCCAGCGCACCAAGGACCTGACGTCCCTGGCCCCTGAGCACGTTGAAGTCGAAGGTGCTGACGGCACGACTCAGATTCACCCGATCGACGAGCCGGAGGACCAGGCTGTCGAGGAAAACCAGGCCGATACTTCAACGGCGTTGGCGCTGCCTCAGTCGGAAACCACGGCTGAATCGACTGGTGCAGAAGGCGCTGCTCCGGCAACTGCTCCAGCAGCACCGGCTGCAACGCCGACCGCCCCGGTTCATACACCGGCGCCGGTTGTCGCTACCCCGGCTAGCCCCGCGCCAACCACTCCAGCGCCGACCGTCACCGCTCCGGTCGTTCCTGCTACACCGGCAGCGACCGCAGAAGCAACCGCTCCGGTGGCTGGCGATGGTCAGGTACAACTGCAGTTCAGCGCCGATTGCTGGGCACAAGTGACCGATGGCCGTGGCAAAGTGATTTTCAGTGGTCTGAAGCATAAAGGCGATAGCGTCACCGTTTCCGGCAAGCCGCCGCTTAACGTACGTCTGGGCGTTGCCCGCGCCGCGCAGGTCAGCTACAACGGCCAGCCGGTCGATATCGCTCCGTTCACCAGTGGCGAGACTGCTCGCCTGAAGTTGGGTCAATAAGTCATGCACGGCGAATCTCCAATCAAACGTCGCGTTTCGCGCAAGATCTGGGTCGGCAACGTACCGGTGGGCGGCGACGCGCCGATCGCGGTGCAGAGCATGACCAACAGCGACACCAATGACGTCGCCGCCACCGTTGCACAGATCAACCGTCTGGAAGCCGCTGGCGTCGATATCGTCCGCGTCTCGGTGCCGGACATGGACGCCGCCGAGGCGTTCGGCAAGATCAAGCAACTGGTCAAGGTGCCGCTGGTTGCCGACATCCACTTCGACTACAAGATCGCTCTGCGCGTGGCCGAACTGGGCGTGGACTGCCTGCGTATCAACCCGGGCAACATCGGTCGTGAAGACCGTGTTCGGGCGGTGGTCGATGCAGCGCGTGATCGCGGCATTCCGATCCGCATCGGCGTCAACGCCGGATCACTGGAAAAAGACCTGCAAAAGAAATACGGCGAGCCGACCCCTGCTGCGCTGGTCGAATCTGCTTTGCGTCACGTTGAGCACCTCGAACGCCTGAATTTTCAGGACTTCAAGGTCAGCGTTAAGGCCTCTGACGTGTTCATGGCCGTCGAAGCCTACCGCTTGCTGGCGAAAGAAATCGTTCAGCCGCTGCACCCGGGCATCACCGAAGCCGGTGGATTGCGTTCGGGCACAGTGAAATCCGCCGTGGGCCTAGGTATGCTGCTCGCCGAGGGGATTGGCGATACTATCCGCATCTCGCTGGCGGCCGACCCGGTCGAGGAAGTGAAGGTCGGTTACGACATTCTCAAGTCTTTGCATCTGCGTTCCCGTGGCATCAACTTCATCGCCTGCCCGAGCTGCTCGCGGCAGAACTTCGATGTGGTGAAAACCATGAACGAGCTGGAAGGGCGCCTTGAAGACCTGCTGGTGCCGCTGGATGTCGCGGTGATCGGTTGTGTGGTCAACGGCCCCGGCGAAGCCAAGGAAGCCCATATCGGCTTGACCGGCGGCACGCCAAACCTGATTTACATCGACGGCAAGCCGTCGCAGAAACTGACGAATGACAATCTGGTGGACGAGCTGGAAAAGCTGATCCGCCAGAAAGCGGCCGAAAAGGTCGAAGCTGACGCTGCGGTTATTGCGCGCGGCTGAGCCTGACTGAAGCGCCGAACGAATTTAAGGATTTAAAGTGAGCAAGTCTCTGCAAGCCATTCGTGGCATGAATGACATCCTGCCCGAGCAGACCCCGCTGTGGCGTTATTTCGAGGGCACCGTTGCGCGTCTGCTTGATAACTACGGTTACAAGCAGATCCGCATGCCGATCGTTGAATTCACCGAGCTGTTCAAACGCTCGATTGGTGAAGTCACCGACATCGTCGAAAAAGAGATGTACACCTTCGAAGACCGCAACGGCGACTCCCTGACCTTGCGTCCGGAAGGTACTGCGGCGTGCGTGCGTGCTGTGCTCGAGCACGGCATCACCGGCGGTGGCCAGGTGCAGAAACTCTGGTACATCGGCCCGATGTTCCGCCACGAGCGTCCGCAGAAAGGCCGTTATCGCCAGTTCCACCAGATCGGTCTGGAAGTGTTCAACCTCGACGGCCCGGACATCGACGCCGAGCTGATCACCATGACCTGGCGCCTGTGGGGCGAGCTGGGCATTCGTGATGCGGTCAAGCTTGAACTCAACAGCCTCGGCACCAGCGAGTCCCGTGGGCGTTATCGTGAAGCGCTGGTCGAGTACCTCTCGGCGCACCACGACAAACTCGACGAAGACAGCCAGCGTCGCCTGAAAACCAACCCGCTGCGCGTGCTCGACACGAAAAATGCCGACACTCAAGCGGTGCTGGTCGATGCGCCGAAAATGGCCGATTACCTCGACGACGAATCCCGTGCGCACTTTGAAGGTTTGAAAGCGCGTCTGGATGCCGTCGGCATTCCTTACGTGCTCAACCCGAAACTGGTGCGCGGCCTCGATTACTACAGCAAAACCGTATTCGAATGGGTCACCGACAAACTCGGCGCCCAGGGCACTGTTTGCGCGGGCGGTCGTTACGACGGTCTGGTCGAGCAAATGGGTGGCAAGCCGACCACCGGCGTCGGTTTTGCCATGGGCATCGAACGTCTGGTGCTGATGCTGGAAACCCTTGAGCAGATCCCGGAAGAAATCTCCCGTCAGGTCGATGTCTATCTGTGCGCCTTCGGTGAAGAAGCCGAGCTGGCCGGTCTGGCTCTGGCTGAACGTGTTCGTGATCAACTTCCAAACCTGCGTCTGCAAGTCAATGCCGGCGCCGGCAGCTTCAAAAGCCAGTTCAAGAAGGCCGACAAGAGCGGTGCGCTGTACGCACTGATCCTCGGTGACGACGAAATGGCCCAGCAAGTGGTAGGTTTCAAACCCCTGCGTGGCCAGGGCGAACAACAAAGCATTGCCTGGGATGCGCTCGCCGCTCACCTGGCCACCTGCGTCGTGCAGGGTTGAAGCTGTCCAAACAGCCGATTTAGCGATTAAGGAGTATTGGGGTGTCGAGTACCGAAGACGAACAGTTGGCGGATTTGAAGGACTGGTGGACACGCAACGGCAAACCTCTGGTCACTGGCGGCCTGTTGGCGCTGGTCATCGTGTTCGGCTGGCAGGCATATCACAGATACCAGAGCAACCAGTCGCAAGGCGCCTCGGTGCTCTATCAGCAACTGCTGGAAACCACGCTGACGCCTGACGGCAAGCCTGATGCGGCCCGCGTTGCGGATCTGGCCGGCAAGCTCAACAGCGAATTCAGCGGTTCCGCCTACGCGCAGTACGGCAGCCTGTTCGTGGCCAAAGTGGCGGTCGACAGCGGCAAGCTGGATGACGCTGCGGCCGAACTGAAAGCCATTGTCGACAAACCGGCCAACCCGGCGCTGGGCGAAATCGCCCGTCAGCGTCTGGCGCAGGTACTCGGCGCGCAGAACAAGGCTGAAGATGCCCTGAAACTGCTCGACGGCGATGCCGACAAAGCGTTCCTGGCCACTCGCGAAGAACTCAAGGGCGACCTGCTGGTACAGCTGGGCCGTACCGATGACGCGAACAAGGCGTATCAAAAAGCCAAGGCGGCACTGTCGGATGAAGCGGCGGTCGGTGGCCTTCAAATCAAGCTCGACGACCTGGCCAAAGGGGATGCGTGACGTGATCCGTTGGAAGCATGCAGCATTGCTGGCTCTGGCCCTTCTGGCCGCGGGTTGCAGCAGCAACAGCAAAAAAGAATTGCCACCGGCTGAACTGACCGACTTCAAAGAAGAAGTGGTTCTGCACAAGCAGTGGAGTCGTTCGATCGGTGACGGTCAGGGCGAAACCTACAACATGCTGGTGCCGGCGATCGACGGTGACACCATCTACGCCGCCGATGTAACCGGCGTGGTGATGGCCATGGATCGCGGCAATGGCGACGTGAAATGGAAGCAGGATCTTGACCTGCCTGTCTCCGGCGCCGTTGGCGTGGGTTACGGTCTGGTTCTGATCGGTACGCTGCGCGGCGAAGTCGTTGCTCTGGACACCAGCAACGGTGAAGAGAAGTGGCGCGCTCGTGTGAACAGCGAAGTCCTCGCGCCGCCGGCCAACAACGGCGACGTGGTGGTGGTACAGACCCAGGACGATCGTCTGATCGGTCTGGATGCTTCCACCGGTACTCAGCGCTGGGTGTATGACAGCACCCCGGCCGTGTTGACCCTGCGTGGCACCAGCGCACCGCTGGTCACCAACCGTCTCGCGGTGGCTGGCCTGTCGACCGGTAAAGTGGTCGCTCTGGATATTTCCAACGGCGTGCCGGTGTGGGAACAACGGATCGCGATTCCACAAGGTCGTTCGGAACTGGAGCGCGTGGTCGACATCGACGGCGGTCTGCTGTTGTCCGGCGGTACGCTGTACGTTGCCAGCTATCAGGGTCGCGTGGCGGCACTGGATCTGGAAAGCGGTCGTCAACTCTGGCAGCGCGATGCGTCGAGCTACGCCGGTATCGCTCAGGGTTTCGGCAGCGTTTACGTGAGCCTGTCCTCGGGCACCGTTGAAGGCGTCGACGAACGTTCCACCACAGCATTGTGGAGCAACGATTCGCTGGCTCGTCGTCAACTGTCGGCTCCGGAAGTGTTCTCCAGCTATGTTGCAGTCGGTGACCTGGAAGGTTATCTGCACCTGCTGAGCCAGGTTGACGGTCGTTTCGTCGGCCGTGAGCGCATCGACAGCGACGGCCTGCGTGCCCGTCCGCTGGTGGTGGGTGACACGATTTATGTCTATGGCAACAGCGGCAAACTGGAAGCCCTGACCATCAAGTAACAACTATGCTTGGGGTTAAACCCCCAGGCGGCCCCGGATTCATGGGGCTTGCAGCGCTAACAGGCGTTGCCCCGAGCACCAGCCGCTGCCTCGCAGCGGCTTTTGTATTTTCTGAAATAACGAAGTGGAGAGCCGCATGGTTCCCGTAATCGCCCTGGTGGGCCGACCGAACGTCGGCAAGTCCACCTTGTTCAACCGCCTGACCAGGACTCGCGACGCCATCGTCGGCGACTTGTCCGGTCTGACCCGTGATCGCCAGTACGGTGAGGCCAAGTGGCAAGGGCGTTCCTACATTCTGGTCGACACCGGTGGTATCTCCGGTGACGAGCACGGTATGGACGAAAAAATGGCCGAGCAGTCGCTGCTGGCCATTGAAGAAGCGGATGTTGTGCTGTTCCTGGTAGATGCCAAGGCCGGTTTTACCGCCGCCGACCAGATGATCGCCGAACACCTGCGCAAACGTAACAAGCGTTCCTACGTGGTCGCCAACAAGGTCGACAACATCGACCCGGAAATGGCCCGCGCTGAATTCGCTCCTCTGGGCATGGGCCACGCGATCCCGATCGCCGGTGCTCACGGCCGTGGCATCACGCAGATGCTGGAAATCGCCTTGGGTGATTTTCCCAAAGACGAAGAAGAGCCGGAAGACGGCGAAGAAGAGATCGTTGCCGAAGGCGAGGAAGCCAAGCGCATTCCTGGCCCGAGCGAAAAAGACGGGATCAAGATCGCCATCATCGGTCGTCCGAACGTCGGCAAGTCGACCCTGGTCAACCGCATGCTCGGTGAAGACCGGGTTATCGTCTATGACCAGCCGGGCACCACCCGCGACAGTATCTACATCCCGTTCGAACGGAATGAAGAGAAGTACACGCTGATCGACACCGCCGGTGTGCGCAAGCGCGGCAAGATCCACGAAGAAGTGGAAAAATTCTCCGTGGTGAAAACCCTGCAGGCGATCAAAGACGCCAACGTGGTGATCTTCGTGATGGACGCCCGCGAAGGCGTGGTCGATCACGACCTCAACCTGCTGGGCTTCGCCATCGAATCCGGTCGTGCACTGGTGATCGCGATCAACAAGTGGGACGGCATGACGCCGAGCGAGCGCGACTTCGTCAAGGTCGAGCTGCAACGTCGCCTGTTCTTCGTTGACTACGCCGACATCCACTTCATCTCGGCCCTGCACGGCACTGGCGTGGGTAACCTCTACGCGTCCGTACAGAACTCGTTCAAGTCGGCGGTCACCCGCTGGCCGACCAACCGTCTGACCCAGATTCTGGAAGACGCGGTGGGCGAGCACGCGCCACCGATGGTCAACAACCGCCGGATCAAGCTGCGCTACGCCCACTTGGGTGGTGCGAACCCGCCGATCATCGTGATCCACGGTAACCAGATCGAGAAAGTGCCGAAGTCGTACGTGCGCTATCTGGAGAACACTTACCGCCGTGTGCTGAAGCTGGTCGGTACGCCGATCCGCATCGAGTTCAAGGGCGGCGAGAACCCGTACGAAGGCAACAAGAACACGCTGACCGACCGCCAGGTCAACAAGAAGCGTCGCTTGATGTCGCACAACAAGAAAGCCAGCAAGAAGCGCCGCGACAAGAAATAAGGTCGCGGCTCGTTGATCGTTCCCATGCTCCGCGTGGGGATGTATCCCGTGACGCTCTGCGTCACATAAGCGGTGGACGCAGAGCGTCCAGGGCTGCATTCCCACGCAGAGCGCGGGAACGATCAACATGAGAGAAGGGTGCCATCCGGCGCCCTTTTTTTATGGGCGCCGGATGGGCTATCCTCGGGCTCTCCCGCGCCGTCGTCAGAGCCGGGTGTTGAGCAGGGAACCCCCGATGATCACCAGTAAGCTGCCGAATGTCGGCATCACTATTTTCACGCAGATGTCTCAGCTCGCGGCCCAGACCGGAGCGATCAATCTGTCCCAGGGTTTTCCTGACTTCGACGGCCCGCAGTCCCTGCGTGACGCGGTCGGTCGGCACATCGCCAGTGGCCACAACCAGTATTCACCGATGACTGGCCTGCTGGCGCTGCGCGAGCAGATTGCGGCGAAAATCGCTCGCAGCTATGGCGTGCAAGTCAATGCCGACAGTGAAGTGACGGTCACGCCGGGCGCGACCCAGGCGATCTTCTGTGCGATTCAGGCGGTTATCCACAGCGGCGACGAAGTTATCGTGTTCGATCCGTGCTACGACAGCTACGAACCGGCGACGGAGTTGGCGGGCGGTCGTTGCGTACATGTACAACTGAATCCGAACGACTTCTCCATCGATTTCGATCAACTCGCTGCTGCCCTGAGTCCGCGCACGAAAATGATCGTCATCAACACCCCGCACAACCCGAGCGGCGCACTGATCAGTCGTGCCGAACTCGATCAACTGGCAGAGTTGATCCGTGGTCGCGACATCTACCTGATCAGCGATGAAGTCTACGAACACTTGGTGTTCGACGGCGTGCCGCACGTCAGCGTGCTGGCCCATGAAGAGCTGTATCAGCGCGCATTCGTGGTCAGCTCGTTCGGCAAGACCTATCACGTCACTGGCTGGAAAACCGGTTACGTCGTCGCGCCGCCAGCGCTGACCACCGAACTGCGCAAGGTCCACCAGTACGTCAGTTTCTGCGGCGTCACGCCGTTGCAATATGCGCTGGCCGATTACATGGCCGAGCACCCGGAACACGTCGAAGAGTTGCCGGGCTTCTACCAAGCCAAGCGCGATCTGTTCTGCGATCTGCTGGCGCCGTCGCGTTTCACCTTCACCCGAGTCACCGGCACCTATTTCCAACTGGTCGATTACTCGCAGATCCGTCCCGACCTCAACGACGTCGAGATGGCCATATGGATGACCCGCGAACACGGCGTGGCGAGTATCCCGGTGTCGGTGTTCTACCAGAACCCACCGCAAGGCCAGCGCCTGGTGCGTCTGTGTTTTGCCAAACGCGAGGAGACGCTGCGTGAAGCGGCGGCAAAACTATGCGTGATCTGAGTGCGTTACCTGATCTGAACCTGGCGCTGATCCAGACCAGCCTGGCCTGGCATGACCGCCAGGCCAACCTTGAACATTTCGCGGTGTTGCTGGAGCAGGCGCGGGGGGCGGATCTGATCGTTCTGCCGGAGATGTTCACTACCGGATTCTCCATGGAATCCGAAACCCTTGCCGAAGCCGAGAATGGCCCGACCAGCAAATGGCTGCGGGTTCAGGCGGCGAAGCTCAATGCGGTCATTACCGGCAGTGTGATTATCCAGGCCGCCGACGGCAGCCATCGCAATCGCCTTCTATGGGCGCGACCGGACGGCGAAGTGCTGCATTACGACAAGCGTCACCTGTTCCGTATGGCCGGTGAGCACAATCACTACACCCCCGGCGAACGTCAGGTGCAGTTCGAACTCAAGGGCTGGCGCATCCGTCCGCTGATTTGTTACGACCTGCGCTTCCCGGTGTGGAGCCGCGATGCGCAGGACACTGATCTGTTGCTGTACACCGCCAACTGGCCGGGCGCGCGGCGTCTGCATTGGAATCGCCTGTTGCCGGCGCGAGCCATCGAAAACCTTTGCTATGTGGCGGCGGTGAATCGCGTCGGCACCGACGGCAAGGGCTTTGCCTACACTGGTGACAGTCAGGTACTGGATTTCCAGGGTGAGACCTTACTGGCGGCAGGGGAGGCGGACGGGGTGTTCAAGGTGGTTTTGGAGGCGGCGTCACTGGCGGCGTATCGCGAGCGCTTTCCGGCGAATCTGGATGCCGACACCTTTGAGTTCACCTGAGGTAACTGATCGTTCCCACGCTCTGCGTGGGAATGCAGCCCGTGACGCTCCGCGTCACTGGACGCAGAGCGTCCCTTGAGGCATTCCCACGCAGAGCGTGGGAACGATCGCAGGCAAAAAAAGGCCCCGGAGTTCAAACGCCGGGGCCTTTTGCATTTCAGCGGTCGATTACGCCGCTTTCGCCTCTGGCTGACTCAACGAGCGGTTCAGCGCGCTGAACAGGGCCTTGAAGCTGGCCGTGGTGATGTTTTCATCGATGCCTACGCCATGCACTGCTCGTTCGCCGTTCACACGCAGTTCGATGTACGCCGCTGCTTTGGCGTTGGTGCCCGCGCCGATCGCGTGTTCGTTGTAGTCCATGATCTCCACCGGAATCGGCAGACCGGCGACCAGTGCTTCCAGCGCACCGTTGCCCTTGCCGCGCCAGTGCAGGTTGGTTTCGCCCTGACCTTTGCTTGCTACTTCCACTTCGACGGCGCTGTTGCCGTTTTCTTCCTGCAGGCGATGGCTGACCAGCGCGTACGGGGTGTTGGCTTGCAGGTATTCGCTGATCAACAGCGAATGGATCTGCTTGGCGGTCATCTCCAGGCCCAGACGATCGGTTTCACGCTGCACGACCTGGCTGAATTCGATCTGCATGCGACGTGGCAGGCTGATGCCGTATTCCTGCTCCAGCAAGTAAGCGATGCCGCCCTTGCCCGACTGGCTGTTGACGCGAATCACCGCCTCGTAGCTGCGGCCGATGTCGGCCGGGTCGATCGGCAAATACGGCACTTCCCACAGTGCATCCGGTTTCTGCTGGGAGAAGCCTTTACGGATTGCATCCTGGTGCGAGCCGGAGAATGCGGTGTGTACCAGGTCGCCAACGTACGGGTGACGTGGGTGAACCTGAATCTGGTTGCACTCTTCGACCACTTTGCGCACGCCGTCGATGTCGGAGAAGTCCAGCTGCGGGTCAAGACCCTGGGTGTACATGTTCAGGGCGACGGTGACGAGGTCAACGTTACCGGTACGCTCGCCGTTGCCGAACAGGCAGCCTTCGACGCGATCGGCGCCGGCCATCAGGCCCAACTCGGTAGCGGCGACACCGGTGCCACGGTCGTTGTGGGTGTGCAGGCTGATGATCACGCTGTCACGACGGTTGATATTGCGGCCGAACCACTCGATCTGGTCGGCGTAGACGTTCGGGGTCGCGCACTCAACGGTAGCCGGCAGGTTGAGGATCATCTTGTGCTCAGGCGTCGGGTTCCACACCTCGATCACCGCGTCACAGACTTCCTTGGCGAATTCCAACTCGGTGGCGCTGAAGGTTTCCGGCGAGTATTCGAAGGTCCATTCGGTGTCCGGCTGCATCGCCGCGTATTTGACGAACAGCTTGGCGGCGTTGACTGCAATGGCCTTGATACCGTCCTTGTCCTGGTTGAAGACGATGCGACGGAAAGAAGGCGAGGTGGCGTTGTACAAGTGAACGATGGCTTTTTTCGCACCGCGCAGGGATTCGAACGTACGCTCGATCAAATCTTCACGGCCCTGGGTCAGCACCTGAATGGTGGTGTCGTCCGGGATGTGGCCTTCTTCGATGAGGGTACGCACGAAGTCGAAGTCAGTTTGCGAAGCGGCCGGGAACGACGCTTCGATTTCCTTTACACCGACCTGCACCAGGGTTTTCCAGAAGCGCAGCTTTTTCACCGCGTCCATCGGCTCGATCAGCGACTGGTTGCCGTCACGCAGGTCGGAACTGCACCAGATCGGCGCGGTGTCGATGGTTTTCGACGGCCAGGTGCGATCCGGCAAGTTGATGACGGGAAACGCGCGGTATTTCGAAGACGGATCTTTGAGCATGCTCATCGGGAAATTCCTTATTGTCTGGGCCGAAAAGAGGCGGCCTGCCGGTGTTACGAATGTTCTTGGAAAAGCGTGGGACGAGGTGCCGCGATTCAGCCTGGCAGTCGTGCGCTGACGAGGCACAGGCTGCGGTGCTGGCGAAGCTGAATGAGGGTGTGAGAGGTTTTCATGCCTTCAACCCTAACCGCGAGGGGAGAGGATGGCAAGCAGTCGAAAAAAATTGAGAGGAATACTCGGAAAGCGGGTTTTTGCAGGATTTTATTGCGCTGGAGGTCGCTGATCGTTGTGATATTTGCGCGAGGTTTGATTGGGGCGCAATTGGGGTTTATAGCAGTTCAGTAAGTATTGATGTGCGTTGTAGGCCGCCTTCGCGAGCAAGCTCGCTCCCACAGGGATTTGTGTTTTGAACGCAATCCAATGTGGGAGCGAGCTTGCTCGCGAAGGGGCCATCAGCCCATCGGCTGTCTTAAGGCTGAAATGCGCCAATGAAAATCGCCGGATCCACCCGCGCATCATTCAGGCTGACATTCCAGTGCATGTGCGGCCCGGTCGCCCGACCAGTCGAGCCAACCTTGCCGACCACAGCGCCCCGCGCCAGTTGATCGCCGACTTTCACATCAATCTTCGACATATGGCAGAACATGCTGATAAAGCCCTGCCCATGGTCGACAAACACGGTGTTGCCGTTGAAGAAGTAGTTGCCGGTGAGGATCACCTTGCCCGCCGCCGGGGTCTTGATCGGCGTGCCCGCTGGCACCGCGAAGTCGAGGCCTGCATGTGGATTGCGCTCTTCACCATTAAAGAAGCGACGCACACCAAACTTGCTCGACAACGGACCGTTCACCGGTTTGTCCAACAACAGATTGCTCGGCGTGTTCGGGCTGAAGCTGCGATATGCCTTGATCTGTTCGGCCAGTTCGCCCTCGATGCGTTTGAGGTTCGACTGATCCGGGTTGACTTGCTGTTTGTTCTTCAGGGTGATGCGTTGTTCCGGGTATTTCTTGTTGCCCACGGTGAATGGCAAGTTACGTCCGCCGCTGCTGATCTGCTGCGCACCCGGTTTAACGGTAAGTGGCACGCCGACGATCGCCAGCCAGGTGTTCTGTTCTTTTACCACCAGCACCGGTTTGCCCTGATACGTGGCTTTCGGTGCCTGCGCGGCGGTGCCCAGATCAACCACCGCCACACCGCCCGGCACCGGTTTGTTCAGTAGCCGGGTGATGTAACTGTCGGCGTGGGCATTGAAGGTCAGGCAGAGCAAAAACAGTGGAGCGAGAAAGCGAGGCATGGATCAGTCCAGTAAAGAGAGAGTGACAGGCGTCAGGTGATTGTCCTCGACGCGCACTTGCAGTTCGCCTTCGCCGAGTTTGGCTTTGAGGCGCTGGCCGGTGTGGGTCTGCGCGGCGTTGCGGATCGCGTGGCCGCGCTCATCCAGCAGAATGCTGTAACCGCGCCCGAGCGTTGCCAGCGGGCTGACCACGTGCAGTGTCTGCATCTGGCTGTGCAATTGCAGGCGCCGGTTTTTCAGACCTTCGCGCATGGCGCGAGGCAAGCGTTCGGCGAAGCTGTCGAGTCGCTGGCGCAGCATCGCCAATTGCCGCCCCGGATGCTGGCCGGCGAGGCGTGTTTCCAGGCGGATCAGGCGCTCGCGACGGGTATTGAGATGGCGCTCGAACGCCCGACGCATGCGCATGTCCAGATCATCCAGGCGCTGAGCCTGTTGGCGCAGACGTTCGCCGGGATGGCGCAAGCGACGGGCCATGCCTTCCAGGCGCAGACGATCACGCATCAAACGGTCGCGCATGCGCATCACCAAGCGCCGATGCAGGCTTTCGACCTGACGGATCAGATGACTGGAATCGGGCGCGAGTAATTCGGCAGCCGCAGACGGCGTCGGTGCGCGAACGTCGGCAACAAAGTCGCTGATCGACACATCGGTTTCATGGCCGACGGCGCTGACAATCGGCGTCACGCAGGCATCGACGGCGCGGGCCACGGCTTCTTCGTTGAAGCACCAAAGGTCTTCCAGCGAACCGCCGCCACGGGCAAGGATCAGTGCGTCGAAACCACGGGCATCGGCCATTTTCAGCGCGCGGACGATTTGCGCGGTGGCTTCCCGGCCTTGTACGGCAGTCGGAATCAGCGTCAGTTGCACCTGCGGCGCACGGCGGCGGAATACGCTGATGATGTCGCGAATCACCGCGCCGGTCGGCGAGCTGATGATGCCGATGCGCTGCGGATGCGCGGGCAACGGCACTTTGCGTTCGGCACTGAACAGACCTTCGGCGCTTAGCTTTTCCTTCAGCGCATCGAAGGCCAGACGCAGTGCACCGTCACCGGCAGGTTCGACAGTGTCGAGAATCAACTGATAGTCGCCACGGCCTTCGAACAGCGAAACCTTGCCGCGCACTTTGACGGCCAAACCGTCCTTGAGCGCCTGACGCACGCGCGCCGCGTTCTGTCGGAACAATGCGCAACGCACCTGCGCGCCGCTGTCCTTGAGGGTGAAGTAGATGTGACCGGACGCCGGGCGGGCGAGGTTGGAGATTTCGCCTTCGACCCAGATGTTGCTGAACACGTCTTCGAGCAACACCCGCGCGCGGCCGTTGAGCTGGCTGACGGTCAGGACCTCACGGTCCAGGCCAAGTCTTGCAAAGGGATCTTTAATCATGGGGCGCAGTTTAAAGGCATTTGCTGATCAATCTCCATGAATGACCATAAATCCCTGTGGGAGCGAGCCTGCTCGCGAAGGCGTCTTATCCTTCGACACCTTCAGTGGCTGACGGTCCGCTTTCGCGAGCAAGCTCGCTCCCACAGGGGGGATTGGTGAAGGTCTGGAGGAAGTGTTGGATCAGCGGCGTGGGGTTCTGTGGGTAGGCGAGGGCGACAGTGCTTTGGCAATCGGGATCGGTCAGCGGCAGAAATCGTACACCGCTCGGAGCGATGTCCTGCATTGATTCCGGCAGCAGGGCGATGCCGAACCCAGCCTGAATCAGCTGGAGCTGGGTGGTCTTGCGGGAAATGACCCGCGCCGCTTGCGGAAAGAAGCCCTGACGCATGCACAATTCAGCACACAGATAACTCAGACCGCCGCGTTGCGGATGCGGGATCGAGATGAATGCCTCGTCCTTCAGTTGGGCCAGGTCGACACGCTCAGCCTCGGCCAATCGATGATTCATCGGCACTGCCAACAGCAGCCGTTCAGTAAACAGCGGCACAATCTGAATACCTTCGCGCTGGCGCAACACTGGCAGGCGCAGCAGGCCGACATCGAGGCGTCCTTCGGCGAGTTCTTCCAGTTGCGCTTCCGAAGAGAGTTTGCCGATATCCAGTGACACGCCAGGCTGTTGCTGCAGATAAGCGCCGATATCACTGAGCAGCCGGCCACTGATAGACACAGTGCTGGAGTGACTGAGGCGCAAGGTGCCGAGCTGGCCATTGCCGACTTCGGTGGCCATGGCACTGGCCTTGCTCAGCTCGTTCAGCAGATTTCTTGCTCGCGGCAAAAAAGCTTCCCCAGCCGCAGTGAGGCGAGGTTGGCGCGCGGTGCGCTCGAAAAGCGGGGTTTGCAGGCGCGTTTCCATGTCCTTGATTTGCCGGCTCAGCGCCGATTGCGCAACGAATAAACGTTCAGCCGCAGCACTGAAACTGCCACATTCGGCAATTTCGACGAAGTAACGCAATTGACGGGTTGAAAGCACCAGTTATGCCTTTTTGAGATGGGTGATCGACTTTGAAGATATTAGTCGCAACCCTCGGCGCTGGCTAAAGTCATCTGAGGCTTATTAAGGAAGCGGAACGATGAGTGTGGCGGGGTTGTTGAGTGAATGGGCGTGGGGCGCTGGCGGCTGGGCGGTGATTGGGTTGGGCATCGCATTGGCTTACATCGTGTTCGGCATTGCCGGATTTGGCACTGCATTGGTGGCGGGGCCGATTCTGCTTCTGTTCATGCCGTTGTCGAAGATTGTGCCGCTGCTGGTGCTACTGGATTTCGTTGCAGCGTTCGGCAACCTGCTGCCGTCGCGGCGGGATGTGGCCAAGCCGGAGTTGTTGCGGCTACTGCCGTGCATGGCGCTGGGCTGCACGCTGGGAGTGATTTTCCTGCTTAATCTGAAATCCGATCTGTTGCTGTTGTTGATGGGTCTGTTTATCAGCGCTTATGCGGTTTACAGCCTGTGGGTCAAAGCCCGGCCGGCGCAATTGTCGGCGGCCTGGGCAGTGCCGATGGGCACGGTGGGCGGATTGTTCGGCGCGCTGTTTGGCAGTGGCGGCTTTCTATACGCGATTTATCTCAACAGTCGGCTGCCGAAAGACGCCGCGCGGGCGACGCAAAGTGCGCTGATCAGTTGCAGCACGGTGGTGCGTTTGAGTCTGTTTGCCATCGCCGGTGTGTATGCCGAGCTACCCTTGTTGATGCTGGCGCTGTGTCTGTTGCCGGCCATGGCGCTGGGGCTGTGGATCGGGCGGCGCTTGACCATGAAGTTGTCGCGCGAGGCATTTGTACGGCTGGTGACGTGGCTGGTGCTGGCGAGCGGGCTGGCGTTGATCGGGCGCTACCTCAGCACTTGACCGGATTTTGTCAGGGATTAAGCTGCCGGCCTTTAGGGCCTCTTCGCGAGCAGGTCGAATCGTCGCACCGTCGCTCCCACAGGGAACTGCATTCCATTGTGGGAGCGAGCTTGCTCGCGAAGGCGTCAGAAGTCACACCGCAGGATTTCCCATGAATTCGCAAAGCATCATCGTCCCGAAAATCTCCACCCTGCCGGTCCACGAACCCCGGGCCCGGGCGATCGTGCGCTGGCTGGTGCGCAAGAACATCATCAAAGAAGAGCTGACAACCTGTGGCCGCACCGGCAACCGCATGGCTTACGCGATTGCCGATGGCGCCCGCGCCGTGGTCCTGCACCCGCAAGCGTTGCCATTTGGTGAGCCGATCAACGGGCTGGAGATCGTCACCAAACGCTGCATCTACACACCGGCCAAGGGCTTTCTCGAAGAGGCCGGTTGCGCCGAGTGTCGTCGCGAGATCGGCGAAGCGCTGTTTGAAAGCCTCGAAGACTGGATGCCGGGGCGCACCGACAACTTCACCTGCCCGGAATGCGGTCACGAAGACGACATCAACGGCTTCCTGTACCTGCAGGAGTGCGGGTTTTCCAACCTCGGTTTCATCTTCAACAACTGGCTGGAGGCGGGCTTCAAGCAGAGCTTTATCGATGAGTTCGCCGATTGGCTCGATCAACCTGTCTCTTGGGTCAAGGTGGAGCTGTAACGGCGGGGATTCCCGTACATCAGCAACATTGATATTAAGCTGAGTTTTACATTGAACAGCAGGGGGTGGATGACTATAATGGCGCGCTTCCATTTTCCCGCTCGGGAGCCCCCGCGATGCTGCGTATCAGCCAAGAAGCTCTGACATTCGACGACATTCTCTTAGTGCCTGGTTATTCCGAGGTGCTTCCTAACGAAGTCAGTCTCAAGACCCGCCTTACCCGTGGCATCGAGCTGAACATTCCTCTGGTTTCTGCTGCAATGGACACCGTCACTGAAGCCCGTCTGGCAATCGCCATGGCTCAGGAAGGTGGCATCGGCATTATCCACAAGAACATGACCATCGAGCAGCAAGCTGCCGAAGTGCGTAAGGTCAAGAAGTTCGAAGCCGGCGTCGTCAAGGATCCGATCACCATCGAGGCTGATGCCACGGTACGTGACCTGTTCGAATTGACCCGCATGCACAACATTTCCGGCGTTCCGGTCCTGCACGATGGCGACCTGGTCGGCATCGTCACTTCCCGTGACGTGCGTTTCGAAACCCGTCTGGAAGCCACCGTACGTGAAGTGATGACGCCTAAAGAGCGTCTGGTCACCGTGCGTGAAGGCGCCGACAAGAACGAAGTCCGCGAGCTGCTGCACAAGCACCGTCTGGAAAAAGTTCTGATCGTCGATGACAAGTTTGCCCTCAAAGGCATGATGACCGTCAAAGACATCGAAAAAGCCAAAGCCTACCCGCTGGCCAGCAAGGACGATCAAGGTCGTCTGCGCGTTGGCGCTGCGGTCGGTACCGGTAAAGACACCGGTGACCGCGTCGCTGCTCTGGTCAATGCCGGTGTGGACGTGGTGGTAGTTGATACCGCCCACGGTCACTCCAAAGGCGTGATCGACCGCGTTCGCTGGGTCAAAGAGAATTTCCCTGAAGTGCAGGTGATCGGCGGCAACATCGCCACCGGCGCCGCAGCCAAGGCTCTGGCCGAAGCTGGCGCTGATGCGGTCAAGGTCGGTATCGGCCCCGGCTCGATCTGCACCACCCGTATCGTCGCCGGTGTCGGCGTCCCGCAAATCAGTGCCATCGCCAACGTCGCCGCTGCCCTTGAAGGCACTGGCGTACCGTTGATCGCCGACGGCGGCATCCGTTTTTCCGGTGACCTGTCCAAGGCCATCGTAGCCGGTGCTTCCTGCGTGATGATGGGCTCGATGTTCGCCGGTACTGAAGAAGCGCCGGGCGAGATCGAACTGTTCCAGGGCCGTTCGTACAAGGCGTATCGCGGCATGGGTTCGCTGGGCGCCATGTCCCGTGCTCAAGGTTCCTCCGACCGTTACTTCCAGGACTCCTCGGCAGGTGCCGAGAAACTCGTTCCGGAAGGCATCGAAGGCCGTGTGCCTTACAAAGGCACCCTGAGCGCGATCATTCACCAGTTGATGGGCGGTCTGCGTTCCTCGATGGGCTACACCGGTAGCGCCAACATCGAAGAAATGCGCACCAAGCCTGAATTCGTGCGGATCACCGGCGCCGGCATGGCCGAATCCCACGTTCACGACGTGCAGATCACCAAAGAAGCGCCAAACTACCGCGTAGGTTGAGCCTTCAAGCAACAAGCAAAGCAACCGGGGCTGTTTGATTCAGCCCCGAGTTGTTTCTGAATCACGACTGTTTCTGAACGACTTAGACGAGACTGAATCATGGCCCTCGATATTCACGCTCACCGCATCCTGATCCTCGACTTCGGCTCGCAATACACCCAACTGATCGCCCGCCGCGTGCGCGAAATCGGTGTGTACTGCGAACTGCACCCGTTCGACATGGACGAAGATGCGATCCGCGAATTCGCTCCTAAAGGCGTCATCCTCGCCGGCGGCCCCGAGTCCGTGCACGTCGCCGACAGCCCGCGTTGCCCACAGGCAGTATTTGACCTGGGCGTACCGGTTTTCGGTATCTGCTACGGCATGCAGACCATGGCTGAGCAACTGGGCGGCAAGGTTGAAGGTTCCGAGCTGCGTGAGTTCGGTTACGCCCGTGTTGACGTGGTCGGCAAGAGCCGCCTGCTCGACGGCATCGAAGACCACATCGACGCTGACGGCCTGTTCGGCCTCGACGTATGGATGAGCCACGGTGACAAAGTCACCAAGATGCCGGAAGACTTCCACATCCTCGCCAGCACCCCAAGCTGCCCGATCGCCGGCATGTTCAACGACGACCGTGGTTACTACGGCGTGCAGTTCCACCCGGAAGTGACCCACACCAAGCAGGGCGGTCGTATCCTGTCGCGCTTCGTCCTCGACATCTGCGGCTGTGAAGCCCTGTGGACGCCGTCGAAGATCGCTGAAGACGCCATCGCCAACATCCGCGCTCAAGTCGGCACCGACAACGTGCTGCTGGGCCTGTCCGGCGGCGTCGACTCTTCGGTAGTTGCCGCGCTGCTGCACAAAGCCATCGGCGACCAGCTGACCTGCGTCTTCGTCGACAACGGCCTGCTGCGTCTGCACGAAGGCGAGCAAGTGATGGCCATGTTCGCCGAGAACATGGGCGTCAAGGTGATCCGCGCCAACGCTGAGGAGCAGTTCCTCAACAACCTGGCCGGCGAAGCCGATCCGGAAAAGAAGCGCAAGATCATCGGTCGCACCTTCATCGACGTATTCGATGCCCAGTCGAACAAACTGGAAAACATCAAGTACCTCGCGCAGGGCACCATCTACCCGGACGTGATCGAATCGGCTGGCGCGAAAAGCGGCAAGGCCCATGTGATCAAGTCGCACCACAACGTGGGCGGCCTGCCGGAAGAGATGAACCTGAAACTGGTCGAGCCACTGCGCGAACTGTTCAAGGACGAAGTCCGTCGTCTGGGCCTGGAGCTGGGCCTGCCGTACGACATGGTCTACCGTCACCCGTTCCCGGGCCCGGGTCTGGGCGTGCGCATCCTCGGTGAAGTGAAGAAGGAATACGCCGACCTGCTGCGTCGCGCTGACCACATCTTCATTGAAGAACTGCGCAAAGCTGACTGGTACCACAAGGTCAGCCAGGCGTTCGTCGTGTTCCAGCCAGTGAAATCGGTTGGCGTGGTCGGCGATGGCCGTCGTTACGCCTGGGTCGTGGCCCTGCGTGCCGTAGAAACCATCGACTTCATGACCGCGCGTTGGGCTCACCTGCCTTACGAACTGCTGGAAACCGTTTCCGGCCGCATCATCAATGAAATCGAAGGCATCTCCCGCGTCACTTACGACGTGTCGAGCAAGCCGCCGGCGACGATTGAGTGGGAATGATCTCACTACCCGTTGATTAACGAAAAACCCTTGGCCTGAAGCCAAGGGTTTTTTCGTTTCATGCCTTGAAAACGGGTTAGTTGGGTAAGCGACTTTGCAGGGTCAAGCCGATCTCTATCAGACGCTGGGATAAAGCGCCGAGGTTACGGAACATGATGCCGCTGATCCGGGGCATCGACTGTGCCCAGATGTAAAACTGACCATTCCTGCAATTTACTATTGTTCGAACGATATTGCTGGAGCTGTCGCGACGCACGAGCATGTAGGTGTTTTGCATTTTTTTGAGTATGAACATGCCGTTGCGATTGAGGAGTGTGTTCTCTGTTGCCTCAGTCCATTGCGGCACAGGTGTTTCGATCTGCAAGCGCAGATCGGCGAATAGAATATCGGATGAGTTGCGCGTCGTTGCCCCGTTATCAAACGGGCCCCGAGTGACTTTCAGTCCCGGGTCGATACTGACACCGGGCACTTCGCTGGGCACCGCTTCTTCAATGCGTAAACCGGTGCCGCCCCTGAGTTCGCTTATGCCTGGCAGATTTCTGAAAGCGTTGGTGTTCGTTGCCTCGACCAGGGCAACCCATTTTCCGGGTCTGTTGAGGAGCTCGTCACCCCACATGATTTTAGAGGCGAGCCGGGCGTGGATCATCTGCTCTTCGATCGAAGTCAGCGGTATTTTCAGTTTGTAACTGTGTGCGACTTCAAGACCATGGCTGCGGATGCCATTGGCCTGGGCAGCCTTGATCAGTTCGAGCATGTTGAATCGGTCATCAGGGTCGGTACTCAGGCCGGACAAGTAGCCGCGAAGATCCTCTGACATCTCTCCCGACAGGTAAAAGTCGTTGAGATCTGCCTGGGCAAAATCATTCAGCAAACCACGTACGTACAGTGTGTCGATATGCCGTGCGAACGCTGGCATGTTTTCGATCATGAACCGCATGCTGGCGATGCGATCAAGGGTTTCGCCGACGACCAGTCCATCGGTATTGGCAAAGATGCGATCAATCAACTCAGCCGTCTGCATCTCTGGATCGATTTTCGGGATGACTGGCCGTGCGGGCAGGTTGGTCCATTTCATCTCCGAGTAATACTCTTTGGCCTTGTTTAGCAGGGATGTACGTCTGTCGCGGAAATAAGCCTCATACGTTTCGGCAGTGGATGGATGACCGCGGTTTGCACTGGAGAACTCGTCGAAAGTCTCGGGCAGGTTCATTGCCCATCTTTTCATTTTCGCAATGTCCATTCCTACGATGTCGTTCAGGGGAGTAACCAGACGCAGTGGTCGCGCAACCGGTGAAACCGGTTCAACGAGGGGAAGCTCCGCTGACGGGGTTGATGAGGCTGGGGCCGAGGATGAGGACGAGGGCAGATCAATGCCCAGTAAACAGGCCTTGCCCAGGCATTGGCCGCCTCCCCTGAGGCGCAACGCGGGTATGCGTTCCCACTTGCCGCTACTACTCAAGCGTACTGGCAACGAGTAAGCGAACTGATTGGGTCGCTCGGGATTGACGATGGCCCAGTGGCCAGTGTCTTCGGAGTCGGCAAAGTAGCGCACGTAGTAAGCCGCACCCTCCATTTCGATGGCATAGCCCGGCTCCTTGTCCAGGCGGTAAATGCCCTCATACTTGCCTGGAGCTGCCTCTGCAGAACGCTGGGCAAGTAGCTCGTTGCATCGATATTTGGCAGGAATCTTTGGAACAGACCAACCTTGGCGCGCAGCCGGCGTGGCCAACTGCCGGGTGGATGCGATGGTGGTCCCGGTGGCAATTTCGTTTGCCAGCTCGACGGTCGCCTGTGGATCAATCGTCGCGACTGGCGGTTGATCCACAGGCGGCAAGAAGGGTGCGTCAGGCGCAGTGAACTCGACCAACCCGAGCATTTCTTGCGCTTCGGCAAACTCCACCTGCGGGCCCACTTCAAGTTGCGCGCCCGTGCTGATCAGAAACGGAATGTTGAACACAATGTCGATCGCATTCAGCACTGCTCCGGTAACACCGGCTTTGCGTTCGGTTGGCGTAGTGCCGTTGATGGCCTGATCAATGTTCAATCCCATGTTCGTGATGCTGGCGCCAATCAAAGGCAACGCCAAAGGCCAGCCCACCGCTGCCATCGGGCCGAATACTTTCAGACCGGCACTCAAATAACCGATCCAGAGTTTTTTGCGCAATTGACTGTTGGAAGTGAGTACAAGGTGCGCCTCGGCAACCATGGCCGTACGTGTCGACTCGCTCAACCAAGTGAATGCGTCACCGCTGATCGCGACGTTGCTGCGATTGATCATTTGATGATCGCTGTGACCCCAAGTGCTCACCAGGCGGTTCATCAGATCGGTGAGGTTTTCGGTCAAGTGATTGCGGTCAGCCAGCGGGAAATGCTTGAGAAAAGCCGTGCGCTTGTCCTCTGAATTCATCTGCTCCAGCATCCACCAATGCAGATCCGCTTCATTCTCCATCAAGAGGAATGTCTGGGATTCACCTGGCAAGTAAAGGGTCTGGCGGCCACTGTCTTCCACCAGACGCAGTGCATTGGAAGCTACGTGGCCATCGAGATCCAGCGCCCGCACTTCAGCACCTACCGGGTGTAACGCTTGCAGCATTGGCAAGGTAACGGGCCAGGTAACGGGCCCGATTACCGAGTCGACGACGCGCTGAAAGTCAGTTCCGTCAAGGTCACCCTGTTGCAGCGCCTGCACCGCCAGGCTGAGAAAGTTGCACTTTGCCAGGGCTCGGAAGTTATCCGACGAGGTTTGCCAGAAAGTCGTCAGTTGGCCTATGTAGCGCGCGCTGAAGTCGACGTCCCAGAACGCCTTCAGCACATCACTGCCCAGCAACCGGACTTCATTGCTCTGATTGAAGTTTTCCGCCTCCGGGCCATCCGAGTAGAACCCGCAGTAAAGACCAAGCAGATCTGCGTTGTCTTGATCAGTCGCGCGAAAGCGATGGATCACCAACTGTGTGAGGGTGAGCGTTTCGTAAGGTTTTTCCAGCAAATGTTCCCAACCCGTGAAGGTCAGCGTGCTGCTCTGCGCCGTTTTGAAACGGTGGAAGTAAACACGGTCGGAATCGAGGCCGGACAGTCCGTTGTCCGCCAGTATTTCGTTGGCAACTTGATGGGCAGCGTCGAGCAGACTCGGGCAGGTCTGCACGATCGTCGCAGCAATGGCTTTGAGGGCGGTTTTGTCCTCAGCGTTTGGCAGGAGACGTCGTTCGGGGGAGGTCATGCGTTCTTCATCCTTGAGAAACAAAGACTGAGCATGACCGATTCGCTCAAGGGCAGTGCACTACCCGGCTACCGCATATTGCTCCCCTATTGATAAATCGAGTAGGTGTGATGGGGGAGGATGGCTTGTCTGGCGTTATCCAGCCGCTAGCTGGATTCGCAAGTGCAGAGGAAGGTTGATAAAAAATGCCAGTCAGTTTTGCTGACTGGCATTTTTCGTTGTCGGGCCTTCCTTGCTCAGTTTTAACCGGAGAGCCTCAATCAGGGATCCGGCTACGCAATATCAGCCCGGTATCGGACAACCGTTGAGACATGTCCTTCAGGTTGGCGAATGCGATGTCATTCACCCGCTGCCACGCAGGTCGGTGGAGGGAGACCTTGCCGTCACTCGATCGAGTGATCGGTGTGCGTTGCAGCATGCCTTGTTTGCTGCGGTGGATCAGCGTGTAGCGCTCACCTGTTTTTTCGAACAGATACATGCCGCGCCTGTACAACAGATTCTCCAGCGTTTCTTCGGTCCAGGTCACCTCGGGTGCCGGCATTCTCAAGCGCAGATCGGCACGCAGAAGATCTGGATTGCCTTGCCTGACGGTGCCACCGGGCGAGCTGCCGCGTGGTACTTCAATACCCGGATCGACATCCACGCCCAGCTCTTCACCGGCGCCGACTTCATCGATTCGCAAGCCTATTCCCCCCTTCAGTTCACTGATGCCCAGCAGTCCTCTGAAGGTATTGGTGCTGTGAGCATCGGTTACTACGATCCATTTTCCCGGGCTGTTGAGGTAGACGTCACCGGTCATGATGTCGTTTGTCAGGTAGGTGCTCATCATTTGCTCGTCGACGGAGGGCAGCGGTGTTTTCATTTTGTAGCTGGCGGCGCAGTCGATCGCCTGGACCCGAACCCCGTTCGCTCGCGCGACCTGGACCAGTTCCAGTGGGTTGAATCGACCGGCGGGATCGGTGCCCAGGCTGTTCAGGTAAGTGTGTAAATCCGCAGTCATATTGCCGCTGGTGAAGTAGCGGTTCAGTTCCACTTGAGCGAAGTCACTGAGCAGGCCACGCAGATAAAGGGTTTTCACGTGTCGGGCCAGCGCCGGCATGTTTTCAATCAGAAAACCCATGCTGGCAATGCGATCGAGGGTTTCTCCGACCACCAGCCCGGAGGCACTTTCAAAAACGCCATCGAAAAGATCGGTCAGTGGCATCAGCCGGTTGATCTCGGGTATCACCGGGCGCGGGGGCTGGATGACCCACGGCAGGTTCTTGAAAAAGCTTCGGGCCGAACTTTGCAGAAGTTGGCGTTTGCCGGCGGCATACAACTCGAACGGATCGTCCATGGCGAAACCGCCGGCACCGTCGGGTTGCAACCGGGCATGGGTTTCGTTGAGGTTCAACGCCCGGGCTTTTATCGAACGGCGTACCGACGGTTCGATGTCAAAGGCACTGGTCACCGGGCGTGGGGGCCTCGATGTCGAGGGTTGCGGTTCTTCTGCCGGTTGCACGGGCGTTTCGGGCGAGGCAGGTTCGAAGGTGTCGAGCTCGAGATCCGGAGTGCATTGTTTGCCCATGCACTGGCCGCCACCCTTGAGACCCAAAGCTGGCATGCGCTCCCATTCTCCTTCGCCATTGAGACGGACAGGCAGCGCGTGCACAAGCTGGTTTGGGCGCTCAGGGTCGACGATCGCCCAGTCGCCGCTGCCGTGAGCGTTGGCGAAGTAGCGCACATAGTACGGCGTGTCATTCATCAGAATGGCATAGGGCGGATCCGAGTCGAGGCGGTAGACACCTCGGAATTTCCCCGACTCTTCGCCGAGCGCTGTGCCATCAAGCAGCTCGTTGCATTGGTAGCGTTCGGGCACCGGAGGCGGTAGGGCTTTCTGCGCCGGAACCAGCATCGTTTCATCAATATCTGGCCCGGGGATGTCGGCATCGTCCGGCAGCATGATCGGCTCTTGGTAATCGGCTTCGACAGAGGCATTCAAGGCTTCGCTGTACTCAGCCATCTCGGCGGCTTCTGCCGCCTCGACCTCGGCGCCAACCTCCAGCATCGGGCCGGTGCCGATCAGCAATGGAAGGTTGAATAACAGATTGATACCACTCAAAACCGCACCCAGCACGCCGGCCTTGCGTTCGGCCCTTGTCTTGCCGTTTTGCGCCTGATCGATATTCAGACCCATGCTGGCAAGGGTGGCGCCAATCACCGGTAACGCCAGCGGCCAACCGACAGTGGCCATCGGAGCAAATACCTTGAGGCCCGCACTCAGATAGCCGATCCACAGTTTCTTGCGCAGATCGCCATTGGACGTCAGGGACAGGTGGGCTTCAGCAAACATCGCCTGACGTGTCGAGTCACGCAGCCAACTGAATGCATCATCGCTCAGTTCCTGGTTTGTGCGGTTGATCAGGTGATGGTCGGCCCGGCCCCAGGTGGCCACCAAGCGATTCATCAGATCGGGCATGTTCTCGCTCATGTGCTGACGATCGGCGAGGGCAAAGTGCTCCAGGAAGGTCGCGCGGCGTTTGGCGTCGTTCAGTTGATCCAGAACCCACCAATGCAGGTCTGCCGGCGTTTCCTTGACCACGAACGCTGCAGTCTCACTCGGCAGATAGATAATCTGCCGACCGGCAGAATCGACGATACGCAGCAATTGCGTGGAGATATGCCCGTCAATGTCGAAGGCGAACACATTCCCCGTTGTTGTGTGGCTTGCTTGCAACATGCTCAGGTTGACCGGCCAGCTGACCGGTCCCACCACTGTGTCCACCAGCCATTGAAAGTCACTGCGGGTGAGTTGCCCAAGGTCCAGCGCCTGCACTGCACGGTTGAGGAAATTGCACTTGGCCAAGGTGCGGAAATCCTCGCCGTGGCTGTTCCAGAAGTCCGTCAGCGTGGCGCTGTAGTGCCCACTGAAATCGAGGTTCCAGAACACCTTCAGGACCTCGTTGCCGTGCAGGCACACCTGGTTTTTTTCGTCGAAATTTTCGCCATGCGGACCTTCGCTGTAGAAGCCACCGTACAGATCGAGCAGGTCGGCGTTGTCCTGGTCGGTGGCACGAAAACGATGAATGACCAGCTGTGTCAGGGTCATCGATTCGTAGGGTTTCTCGCGGATGTGCTCCCAGCCGGTAAACGAGCGAGTGCTGCTCTGGGCCGTCTTGAAGCGATGGAAATAAACCTCATCCGGGTCGAGGCTTGACAGGCCTTTTGCTTCCAGCAGATCACGGGCGGCTTCATGGGCAGCGTCCTGCAGTCCGGGGCAATTGTGCACGACGGTATAGGCGATTCGCTTCAGAGCCGCCTTGTCTGCCGCGTTAGGCAGAAGGCTTTGTTGGGTGGCGTACATGCTTTCTCCATCCTTGAGAAATGAAGGCCGAGCATGGCCGATTCGCTCAAGGGGAGTGCACTACATATGTACCGCACATGATCGTTGGAAACGTGTCGGGGTCAGCGCCGTGCCACGTCGGAAAAGTAGAATTTGTCGAGGGTGTGGCGGGATTCGGTGTACTCGAACTGACGCCCGTCCTGGAGGAAGGTCTGGTTGCTGACCACGATCACATGGCTCTGGCCATCGAGGTCCAGGTGCAGTTGATCATCCTTGCTGCGCGGCACCGCTTCGATGGTGCGTTGGGCGTAGGCAATCTGTAGCTGCAGGGTCTGCTCGATATGGGCGTAGATCGATTGCTCGGCGATGTCGAGGGACAGGCCGGGAATCACTTCGCTGACGAAGTGGTTGATGTCGAGGATCACGCGTTTACCGTCGATCCGCCGCACACGTTTGATTCGGGTGATGAGGCTGCCGGGTTCGGCATGGATGTGTTCGAGCAGGGCGCCTTCGAGCGGGATCTGGCTCAGCTCGACCACTTCGGTGCTGACATCGTTGCCCAGGCGCGGATAGGTTTCCTGGAAACTGACGATGCCGCCGAGCTGAAACTCGATCGGGTTGGTCGACAGCACAAAGGTGCCCTTGCCGTGGATTTTCTGCGCAAAGCCGCGTTCCTGAAGCAGTTCAATGGCTTTGCGCACCGTGCCTCGGCTGGCCTGATAGCTGTCCATCAGTTCGGTTTCGGAAGGCAGGCGGGCGCCGCGCTCCAGGCGTTCAGTCGTGATGCTGGCCAGCAGATCGCTATAGATCTGGTTGTATTTGCTCATGGGTAGGCTCGGTGCCGACTGTGCTCAAAGCTTCGAACCTTAAGGCCAGGGTAGGGCTTTGTCCATGTGGGCGATGGAAATCACCCTAAGGCAGGGTAGGAAAATTCGCCTTCGGTCTGGCAGGAACATACATAAACAAACTCGTCTGTACGAGTTGTTGCATTAACTCGTACAGACGAGTATTTTTCGCTTCGGCGTGCTGCCAATAACAACAATCCATAGCGGAAGAACTAGCATGAGCCACGACTATCCGAACATCGCCAGGCAATTGCTGCAAAGCCTCGGCGGCAGCGACAACCTCGAGCAGGCCGCCCACTGCGTCACGCGGTTGCGGCTGGCCCTGAAAGATCCGGGCCTGGTCGACAGTGCCATGCTCAACCAGATCGATCTGGTCAAAGGCTCGTTCTTTACCGGTGGCCTGTATCAGGTGGTGATCGGTCCGGGCGAAGTGGAAAAGGTCTATGCCGAACTGCGTCGTCAGACCGGTCTCGCGGCGTCGACGATCGCTGACGTCAAACAGAAAAGCACTGAAAAGATCAACGCCATGCAGCGTCTGGTGCGGGTGTTTTCTGACGTGTTCATGCCGATTCTGCCGGCGCTGATCATTGCCGGCCTGCTGATGGGCATCAACAATCTGCTGGGTGCCAAAGGCATGTTCATCGACGGGCAGACCCTGCTCGATGCCTACCCGAAACTCGATGGGCTGTGGAGCCTGATCAATCTGATGGCCAACACCTCGTTCGTGTTTCTGCCAGCGCTGGTGGGCTGGTCGGCGGCCAAGCGCTTTGGCGGCAGCGAGATCCTCGGCATCGTCCTCGGTCTGATGCTGGTGCACCCGGATCTGCTTAACGCCTGGAACTACGGCAAGGCCGTGGCCGGGCTGGACGGGCAGCAGTTGCCGTACTTCGACATTCTCGGGTTGTTTCAGGTGGAAAAGGTCGGCTATCAGGGGCAGATCCTGCCGATTCTGCTGGCCGCTTACGTAATGAGCGTCATCGAGCAATGGCTGCGCGCGCGCGTGCCCAACGCCATTCAGTTACTCGTGGTACCGATCACCACCATCGTCGTTACCGGCGTATTGGCGCTGGCCGTGATTGGCCCGGTGACCCGCCACATCGGCATCTTCATCACCGAAGGGCTGGTCATGCTGTTTGACCTGGCACCCATGGTGGGTGGCGCGATTTTCGGTCTGCTGTATGCGCCGCTGGTGATCACCGGCATGCACCACATGTTTCTCGCGGTCGACCTGCAATTGATCTCGACCCAGGGCGGTACCTTCATCTGGCCGATGATCGTCATGTCCAACCTTGCTCAGGGCAGTGCCGCCCTGGCGGTGTTCTGGATGACCCGTAATGCACGGGACAAGAGCATGGCGTCGACTTCGGCAATCTCCGCCTACTTCGGTATCACCGAGCCAGCGATGTTCGGCGTCAACCTGCGCTACAAGTTTCCGTTTTATGCCGCGCTGACCGGTTCGGCACTGGGCTGCGTGTTCCTGTCGCTGAACAAGGTTCAGGCCTCGGCCATCGGCGTCGGTGGACTGCCGGGTTTCATCTCGATCATTCCGCAGTACATCCCGATGTTTGTGCTGGGGATGCTGATTGCCATGCTCGTGCCGTTTGTTCTGACCTGTGCATTGAGCATGAAGATTGTCCGGCCCGGTTATCGGGTTGCCTGAACAATCGCTTTCGCGAGCAGGCTCGCTCCCACAGTTGATTGCATTTCAATCTGGGCGCGAGCCGCACGGACTTATTGAAGGAGTTGTGCCATGCAAGACTGGCAGCGTTCGGTGATCTACCAGATCTATCCGAAGAGTTTTCATAGTCACGCCGGTAACCCGACGGGTGATCTGCTCGGTATCGTCGCCAAACTCGATTACCTGAAGTGGCTGGGCGTCGACTGTTTATGGATAACGCCATTTCTGCGTTCGCCGCAACGCGATAACGGCTATGACATCAGCGATTACTACGCCATCGACCCGAGCTACGGCAGCATGGCCGACTGCGAATTGCTGATCGCCGAGGCGGGCAAGCGCGGGATCAAGCTGATGCTCGACATCGTGGTCAATCACACCTCGATCGAACACGTCTGGTTTCAACAGGCGCGCAGCAGCCTCGACAATCCTTACCGTGACTTCTACATCTGGCGTGATCAGCCGAACAACTGGGAATCCAAGTTCGGCGGTTCCGCCTGGGAGTACGAAGCCCAGACCGGTCAGTATTACCTGCACCTGTTCGACCACACCCAGGCCGACCTGAATTGGGACAATCCCAAGGTGCGCGCTGAAGTGTTCCGGATGATGCAATTCTGGCGAGACAAGGGCGTCGGCGGCTTTCGCCTGGACGTGATCAATCTGATCTCCAAGCCTGCGGACTTCCCCGAAGACGACAGCGATGGCCGACGCTTTTATACCGACGGGCCGAATGTCCACGCGTACTTGCAGCAGATGCACCGCGAAGTCTTCGAAGGGCACGACCTGATCAATGTCGGCGAGATGTCATCGACCAGCCTCGAACACTGCATTCGCTATTCGAATCCGCAGTCGAAAGAGTTGTCGATGACCTTCAACTTTCATCACCTGAAAGTCGATTATCCAAACCTGCAGAAGTGGGTGCGCGCCGACTTCGATTTCCTTCAGCTAAAGAAAATTCTGTCCGACTGGCAGACCGGCATGCAGGCGGGGGGCGGCTGGAACGCGCTGTTCTGGTGCAACCACGATCAGCCGCGCGTGGTCTCGCGCTTCGGCAACGACGGCGAGTACCGCGAATGCTCGGCGAAGATGCTCGGCACCGCACTGCACTTTCTGCAGGGCACGCCGTTCGTGTATCAGGGCGAAGAGTTGGGCATGACCAATCCGGGGTTCGAATCGATCGAGCATTATCGCGATGTCGAGACGCTCAATATTTTTCGCCTCAAGCGCGAGGCTGGCAGCAGCGATGCCGACAACATGGCAGCGATTATGCAGAAATCCCGGGATAACGGGCGCACGCCGATGCACTGGGACGCCGGGCCAAACGCCGGTTTCAGCCGTGTCGAACCGTGGATCGGAGTGCCGGCCAATGCTGCGCAGATCAACGTCGCCAACCAGCTCGACGACCCGGACTCGGTGTTGCATCACTACCGCCGTCTGATCGCGCTGCGCCGCAGTGAACCGTTGATCACCGACGGGCTGTACCAGCAATTACTGCCCGAACATCCGCAGGTCTGGGCGTATGTGCGTGAAGGTGACGCCGAGCGTTTGTTGGTGGTGAACAACTTCTACGGGACAACCTGTGAAGTGGAATTACCGGCGACGGTCATCAGTGAATCGATGAGCCAGCGCCAGTTGATCAGCAACTATCCGGACGGCCCGTTGCGCAAGCGCCAGGTGACGTTGCGACCTTACGAGTCCTTCGTCCTGCACCTGATCGATCCCTGACCTTTAACTAAAAAAACAACGTTCAGAAAACACGCAGAGCACTGCGCGGGAGATTTCTGCGCGCCGAATTCATGCAACCAGACAATAAAAACAATGGGGTGGCTTATGAAAACAACAATAAATCGCAGCCTTGCAGTCGCAGGTTTTTGCCTGGCCTTACCGCCAACGTCACAAGCGCTGGAGTTTGGCGGTTACCTGCGCAGCGGTGTCGGCACGTCAGTCAACAGCAGCGGTCAGTCGTGCTTCCAGTTACCGGGTGCGCAGACCAAATATCGCTTGGGTAACGAATGCGAGCAGTACGGCGAACTCGAGTTGCGGCAGGACCTGTACACCCTCGACGACGGTTCGGTACTGAGTGTCGACGGCATGGCCTCGCTGTATAACCGCTACGACCGCAGCCCCACGTTCAAAGACGACAATGGTTCGATCCGCTTGCCGCAGGCCTACGCACAGTGGTCGGCGATGCCCGCGCTCAACGGTGGTTCATTGTGGGCCGGACGCCGTTACTACAAGCGCAATGACATCCATATTTCCGACTTCTACTACTGGAACCAGAGCGCCACGGGGGGCGGGGTCGAAGACGTGTTGATCGGCGATCTGAAATACAGCTATGCCTTCTCGCGCAAGGACAACCTGTACCAGAAGGACTACATCAATCGGCACGACTTCAACGTCGCCGGTTTCAAGACCAATCCTGGCGGTGAGCTGGAGTTCGGCTTGAGTTATATCGACAAACCCGACAGCCGCGATGCCCACCGGGGCTGGGCGATCACCACGCAACATGTGCAGACGGATTTTCTCGGCGGCAAAAACAAACTGGCGCTGCAATACGGTGAAGGGCCGGGCACCGGGCTGGGTTATACCGGCAACGTCAAACTGGACGACAGCAACAAGAGTTACCGGATCGTCGAGTTTTTCGACTGGCAAGTGACGCCGCGTTTCGGTGGCCAGATCGCGGCGGTGTACCAGAAAGACATTCGCCCGGACGGTGTCGACCAGAACTGGATCTCCCTGGGTGTGCGTCCCGCCTATGCGCTCAGCGAACACTTCAAATTGGTCACCGAACTGGGCCACGATCAAGTCGAAGCCCCGGGTGGCACGCGCAAACTGAGCAAATTCACGTTTGCCCCGACCTGGTCGCCCAAAGGCCCGGAGTTCTGGGCGCGTCCCGAGGTGCGGCTGTATTACACGTACGCCACCTGGAACGAGGCGGCCAAACGGGCGGCCAACGAACTGGCCAAAGGCTCGGCACTCTCCGACACCGGCGCCTTCGGTAGCGCTCGCCACGGTGCGAATGTCGGATTGCAGGTCGAATACTGGTGGAAATAAGCGATGCTGATGGAGCGTCGCGCTCCATGGGCACTTCAAAGAACAAAACTGCAGGTGACGTCATGGCCACACCCCAACCATTGCAATTGCTGGCTCCCTTGTCCGGTGTCCTGATCGCGCTTGAGCAGGTGCCCGATCCGGTGTTTTCCGGGCGCGTGATCGGCGACGGTCTGTGCATCGACCCGACTTCATCGACCCTGTGTGCGCCCATGGCCGGCGTCATCAGTAACGTGCAGGCCAGCGGGCATGCCGTGAGCATCACCGATGACCATGGCGTACAAGTGTTGATGCACATTGGCCTTGATACCGTGAACCTCGGCGGACAAGGCTTCACCCGCCTGGTTGAAGAGGGGCAACGGGTTGCCGCCGGACAAGCGTTGATCGAGTTCGACGCCGATTACATTGCCCGGCATGCGCGCAGCCTGATGACATTGATGCTGGTGATTAGCGGAGAACCGTTCACCTGGCGGGTCGCGTCGAGCGGATGGGTCGAAACCGGTCAGCCGTTGCTTGAGCTCGCCCGTACTCAGGCTTGTGGCGTGGATGCTGGCGCGGCAGAAGGTCAGGCCGTGTTCTCTCAAACGTTGAAACTGCCTAATCCCAACGGATTGCACGCGCGCCCGGCAGCGGTGTTTGCGCAAGCGGCAAAGGGCTTCGCGGCAAAGATTTACCTGCATAAACAGCAGGCTCAGGCCAACGCCAAATCCCTGGTGGCGATCATGGCGTTGCAGACCGCGTGCGGCGACAGCGTGCAGGTCAGCGCGGTGGGCGAAGATGCTGACGCGGCAATCGATGCGCTGACTCGATTACTGATTGAAGGCTGCGGTGAAGCGGTGACGGCGGTGGCGCCAGTCGAGCTGGTTGAAACCGAGGTTCTGACCCTGCTGCGTGGCGTCTGCGCGTCACCCGGTTCGGCGTTGGGCCAAGTGGTGCAGATCAGCGAGCCGGTGTTCGACGTCAGCGAGTTTGGCGGCGGCGCAGACGGCGAGCGCGAGGCCCTCGCCAATGCCCTGATCGAAGCTGATCTGGCCTTGCAGCATTTGCGCGACACCGCCGCTGGCGAGGCCGAGGCCGAGATCTTCAAGGCGCATCAGGAACTGCTCGAAGATCCGGGGCTGCTCGATCAGGCCCAGGCATTGATCAGCGAGGGCAAAAGCGCAGCGTTTGCCTGGCGCGCAGCCACTGAAGAAACCGCGGCGATGTTTCGCCAACTGGGCAGTGCGTTGCTGGCTGAACGGGCGGCGGACCTGACCGATGTCGGGCG
The DNA here is from genome assembly GCF_054682705.1 of Pseudomonas sp. H1_D05. Taxonomy (NCBI): domain Bacteria; kingdom Pseudomonadati; phylum Pseudomonadota; class Gammaproteobacteria; order Pseudomonadales; family Pseudomonadaceae; genus Pseudomonas; species Pseudomonas sp. H1_D05. The sequence goes on along the minus strand of NZ_CP162825.1, from coordinate 612,536 downwards.
CCGCGTGCTCAAGCTATTGCTGGGGATTGGCGAGCAGGCGATGGAGCTGCCGCATGGAAGCATTCTGATTGCCGATCAACTGACCCCGTCGCAGACCGCCGGCATCGATACCGGGAAGGTGCTGGGTTTTGCCACGGTCGGCGGCGGCGCAACCAGTCACGTGGCGATTCTTGCGCGCGCTTGTGGTCTGCCGTCGATCTGTGGGGTGCCGGTGCAGATGTTGGCGTTGAGCAACGGCACCCCGGTGTTGCTCGATGCCGACAAGGGCGAATTGCATGTGCGTCCCGATCCTGCGGCCGTCAGTCAATGGCAGGCGCGGCACGCGCAACAGCGTCAACGCCATGAGCATGAGTTGGCCAGTGCATCGCTCGCGGCGCGGACCCGTGACGGCCATCACGTCGAGGTGTCGGCCAACGTCGCCTCGTTAGCGGAAACCGAGCAGGCCATGGCCCTTGGCGGTGCGGGTGTCGGCCTGCTGCGTTCGGAGTTTCTCTACCTGGGCCGTAATCATGCGCCGAGCCATGACGAACAGGCTGCGACCTACAGCGCCATCGCTCGCTGCGTGGGACCTGCGCACAATCTGGTGGTGCGCACCCTTGATGTCGGTGGTGACAAACCGCTGGCCTACGTGCCGATGGACAGCGAAACCAACCCGTTCCTTGGCGTGCGCGGCATTCGTTTGTGCCTGGAGCGCCCGCAGTTATTGCGTGAGCAGTTCCGGGCCATGCTCGGCTGCTGCGAGCTGACACGTTTGCACATCATGTTGCCGATGGTCACGCAACTGTCGGAGCTGCGTCTGGCGCGGCAAATGCTCGACGAGGAAATCCTCGCGCTGGGGCTAACGCAACGGCCGAAACTGGGGATCATGATCGAGGTGCCGGCCGCGGCGCTGATGGCGGACCTGTTTGCGCCGCTGGTGGATTTTTTCTCGATCGGCACCAATGACCTGACGCAATACACCCTGGCGATGGATCGCGATCACCCGCGTCTGGCCAGTCAGGCGGACAGTTTTCATCCCTCGGTATTGCGCCTGATCGCCATGACTGTGAAGGCCGCGCACGCCCATGGCAAATGGGTCGGAGTCTGCGGGGCAATGGCCTCGGAACGTCTGGCGGTGCCGTTGTTGCTGGGGTTGGGCGTGGATGAACTGTCGGTGAGCGTGCCGATGATTGCACCGGTCAAGGCGACGGCGCGCGAACTCGAGCTGGCCGATTGTCAGATCATCGCCCAACAGGTGCTGGGGCTGGAAAGTGCCGGGCAGGTGCGCGAGGCGTTGCAGCTCTTTCACGAGGCAACCGTCGATACTTTACGGGTTCTGGAGAACTGAAGATGTTGGATAAATGGCAGAAGGCATTCTGGAAAGCCCTGACCCCGGATCTGGTGGTGGACACACCCGAAGTCCTCGCCGAGCCGAGCGCCGGATTGAGCGCCGCGATCGTCGCGGCGCTGGGCGGTGTGGATAACCTCCAGTCACAGCAACCGCTGGCGTTGACTCGGGTGCGGGTTGTATTGCGTGATGTGTCGGGTATCGATCAACAGGCGTTGAGCGTCGCCGGGGTCGCGGGCGTGATGCCCTTGGAGGACGGTGTCGTGCACCTGATTACCGGGCTGCGATCTTAAGCCGACAGCTGATGTGCGGCCTCAGGTCGCCCTTACTGTTTCTCAACCGCAGGTGTATCGTATTCGCCTTTTGCAGGCTTTCAGGGTCTGTCGCTGATACGTGAGGTAGTTGAGTTCATGTCCTTTACCCGTCGCCAAATCCTCGGTGGCCTGGCCGGTCTTGTTGTCGTTGGTGTCGGTGCGGGGGGCGCGTCGCGGTATTGGCTGGGAAAAATGGCCGACGCCGAGGCGGGCCACGACTATGAGCTGATCGCCGCACCGCTGGACGTCGAGCTGGTGCCGGGGCACAAGACCGAGGCCTGGGCATTCGGGCCGTCGGCGCCGGGTACCGAGTTGCGGGTGCGTCAGGGTGAATGGCTGCGTGTGCGTTTCATCAACCACTTGCCGGTGGCGACGACCATTCACTGGCACGGCATTCGTCTGCCGCTGGAAATGGACGGTGTGCCGTACGTGTCGCAGCTGCCGGTGTTGCCGGGCGAGTACTTCGATTACAAATTCCGCGTGCCGGATGCCGGTAGCTACTGGTATCACCCGCATGTCAGCAGCAGCGAAGAGCTCGGGCGCGGCCTGGTCGGGCCATTGATCATCGAAGAGCGCGAACCGACCGGTTTCAAGTACGAAAAGACCCTGAGCCTGAAAAACTGGCACATCGATGACGAAGGCAATTTCGTCGAATTCAGCATTCCCCGTGAAGCAGCGCGTGGCGGTACGGCGGGGCGGTTGTCGACCATCAACGGCGTGCCCTTGCCGGTCATCGACCTACCGGCCGGGCAGATCACTCGCGTGCGTTTACTCAACCTCGACAACACGCTGACTTACCGCATCAACATTCCCGGCGTCGAAGCGCAGATCTATGCGCTCGATGGCAACCCGGTCGAGCCGCGGCCTTTGGGCAAGGAATACTGGCTCGGCCCGGGCATGCGCATTTGCCTGGCAATCAAGGCGCCGGCGGCAGGCGAAGAACTGTCGCTGCGCAACGGCCCGGTGCGTCTCGGCACCCTGCGTTCGGTGGCCAACGCCGATGCCCCGACCGACTGGCCGAAAGCACTGCCCGCCAACCCGGTGGCGGAGCCAGACCTGGCCAATGCCGAGAAACTCAACTTCAATTTCGAATGGGTCGGTTCGGTGTCGGTCAACGTCGACAATGGCCGGCCGCCGAGCCTGTGGCAGATCAACGGCAAGGCCTGGGACATCACTGACAAGACCTGTGCCGACCGACCGATTGCCAGCCTGAAACTGGGGCAGAGCTACATCTTCGAATTGAAGAACATGACCCAGTATCAGCACCCGATCCACCTGCACGGCATGAGTTTCAAAGTGATCGCGTCGAACCGGCACAAGATCATTCCGTACTTCACCGACACCTATCTGCTGGGCAAGAACGAGCGCGCGCAAGTGGCGCTGGTGGCCGATAATCCGGGGGTGTGGATGTTCCACTGCCACGTGATCGACCATATGGAAACCGGCCTGATGGCCGCCATCGAGGTGAAGTGATGCGCCAGATTCGCCCTGCCGCGATCATCGACCGCAGCCGTGACCGCGATTTCATGCGCGAAGCCCTGATCCTTGCCGAACAAGGCGCAGCCCTCGGCGAAGTGCCGGTGGGTGCAGTGCTGGTGCAGGATGGAGAAATCATCGGGCGCGGCTTCAACTGCCCGATCAGCACCAGCGACCCGAGTGCTCATGCGGAGATGGTCGCCATCCGCGCGGCCGCTCAAGCGGTGGATAACTATCGGCTGCCGGGCAGCACGCTGTACGTGACGCTGGAGCCGTGCAGCATGTGCGCCGGTTTGATCGTGCATTCGCGGGTGGCGCGGGTGGTGTATGGCGCGCTGGAACCGAAAGCGGGGATTGTGCAGAGTCAGGGGCAGTTCTTCACTCAGGGCTTTTTGAATCACCGGGTGTTGTATGAGGGTGGGGTGTTGGCGGAGGAGTGTGGCGCGGTGTTGACCGAATTCTTTCGCGCCCGAAGAGCAAAAAGCCCCTCACCCTAACCCTCTCCCGGAGGGAGAGGGGACTGACCGAGTTGGATGGGCGAGGTCCGCCGACCTGAGATACCGAGTCGAACTCAAGTTTAGAAAAGCCCAAAGATCGGCCCCCTCTACCAGGGGGAGAGGGGACTGACCGAGCTGGATGGGCCAAGTCCGTCGACCTGAGATTCCGAGTCGAACTCAAGTCTTGAAAAGCTCAACGATCAGCCCCCTCTCCTTGGGGAGAGGGGGCTGACCGAGCTGGATAGGCCAAGTCCGTCGACCTGACATACCGAGTCGAACTCAAGTTTTGAAAAGCCCAATGATCAGCTCCCTCTCCCTGGGGAGAGTGCTGGGGTGAGGGGGGGCTCACCGCGGTGTTTGGGCGATTGGATTATTTACGAGCGACAATCACCGCACGCATCGGCGCCGGCAATCCTTCGATGGTTTTGCTGTGGTCCTCGGGATCAAGGAAGTCGCTCAGCGACTGATACTTCATCCACTCAGTCCCGCGCTGTTCTTCAACCGTGGTTGTGCTCACGTCCACGCAACGAATGTCGGTAAAACCTGCACGCCGTAGCCACAACTCCAGCGCCGGCACCGACGGCAGGAACCACACATTACGCATCTGCGCATAACGGTCTTCCGGCACCAGCACCTGATGCTTGTCGCCTTCGGCCACCAGCGTTTCCAGCACCAGTTCGCCGCCCTTGACCAGGCAATCCTTCAGCGCCAGCAAATGCTCGATCGGCGAGCGACGGTGGTAGAACACGCCCATGGAAAACACCGTGTCGAAGCCTTCTAGGTTTGGCGGCAGGTCTTCGAACGGAAAGGGCAGGTGCCAGGCATTGGGTTCTGACAGATAACGCTGCACGGCCTGGAACTGGCAGAAGAACAGCCAGTTCGGGTCAACACCGATCACACTGTCCGCGCCGGCACCGAGCATGCGCCACATGTAATAACCGTTGCCGCAACCGACATCGAGGATGCGTTTGCCCTTCAAGTCGAGGTGCGGAGAGACACGCGACCACTTCCAGTCCGAACGCCATTCGGTGTCGACGTGCACCCCAAACAAATCAAACGGGCCTTTGCGCCAGGGCGACAGGCCCATCAGCGCGGTACGCATCTGCGCGCGGGTTTCCTCGTCGCAGTCGGTGTCGAGTTTCAGACCGTTGAGCAGGTCGACTTCGCTCGGCTGGATTTTCGGCAGGGCATCCAGCGCACTTTGCCAGCGCTCCAGGTCGCCGTGACCTTTCTCCATTTTCTTGTCGAGTTGCGCTTGCAGGGTGTTGGCCCATTCGGCCAGTGGTGTGCCGGCCAGACGGCGGGCGAGGGGGGACAGATCAATCATGGCAAGGCAATCAACGAGGCAAAGTTAAGACACTGGAACCACGGCACGACTTTCGAGAACCCGGCGGCCAGCAGGCGTTCGCGGTGTTCTTCGAGGCTGTCGGGCTTCATGACGTTTTCGATGGCGCTGCGCTTCTGGGCGATTTCCAGTTCGCTGTAGCCGTTGGCGCGTTTGAAGGCGACATGCAGATCGGTGAGCAGCGCGTGTTCTTCGGCATCGTTGAAGCGCAGCTTCTCCGAAAGGATCAGCGCGCCGCCCGGCAGCAGCGATTGGCGAATGCGCGAGAGCAACGCCGTGCGCTGATCGGGGGCGATGAATTGCAGGGTGAAGTTCAGCGCCACCACCGAGGCTGGCTGGAAGTCGAGGGCGAGAATGTCGCCTTCGATCACTTCGACCGGCAGCAACTCCTGGAACATCGAGTCCTGACCGTTGAGGTATTCGCGGCAGCGCTCAACCATCGCTGCCGAGTTATCCACAGCGATTACCCGGCAACCGTCGGTGCGCACGTGGCGACGCAGGGCTTGAGTGACAGCGCCCAGCGATGAGCCGAGGTCGTAGAGCACGCTGTTTGGCTGAGCGAACTGCGCGGCGAGCACACCGAGGTTTTCGACGATGGTCGGGTAACCCGGCACCGAGCGCTTGATCATGTCCGGGAACACCCGCACCACGTCTTCGTTGAAGGCGAAGTCGGGTACTCTGGGCCAAAGGCTTGGCGAAAATGCGATCGGGTTCTTTGCTCACGGCGGTTCCGGCGGTGTCGGTGGAAAAGGCCGGCATTTTAGCCAAAAGGGCGCGGGGATGCTTGGGTTGTCTGATAAAGCGTGGGAAAGCGGGTTTAGAAAGGCTGAATGACCAGGTTCGCTAGGCGAGCTTGGTCATTCATTATTTAACGCTGATTACCGAGGTTGCAGTAATACGATGTAAGTAGATTTGCCGGCGATTTTCAGTTCCTGACTACGCTCGTTGACACCCTTGAAATCAAAGTCGATTTGGTAATGCAGTTTCTCGGCTGTGGCCTCAATCACCTCTACATTGAACGTTCCGCTTTTTGCCGTGTATTGAAACGAGGTTGTAAAGCCGGGGATGGTACCCGTTTCAAAATAATAGGCATCATGGAAAGGGAAGCCTGGATCAGTAACAGGATAGTTGCCCGATTTAATGGTTTTATCAAATACGAGTACCAGACCTTTTTTACTGCGATGCGAATAATCTTGAGAATTTGCACGGGTCACCAGTGCAATCTGATCACTTGCCGGATCAGCATCGAACTCCACAATCTGGCTGTCGAATTTCACTCGGCCAGACACCGTTGCAAGTGTTTCAGCACTGACGGTAATGATAGGTTCCGCAGTGTTGGAAAGTGTTGCGTTTTTACTTTTGAAAAAGCTCATGAAGTTCTTCCTTGTATTACATGGGATTGGATAACGCCAACGAATACTAGGGAGAACAAAAATCATGAACTACTGTCAGAGTTGACAGGTTTTTATAATATTTCGAGATAAAAGGGCAACTATTGGCTTATAGCGTGCGCTTGAGTTGTTCCACTCTTTCGAATGACGAGGCAGTGATGCCCCATTGGCCCAGCCAGTAGCTGAGGATGATGACATACGGTGCAGCGTGAGATGGCGATACAAACCGGTCAATGCCAATCACGCTGTCGGAGAACACAAACGCCACTGCACCGCCCGCCGCCAGCAACGCCGAGCGTTTCGGCACATCGGTGCCGAGACGAGCAAGCGCGCGCCAGAGCATCGCGCTGATTGCCGTGCCATAGACAATCACCGGCACCAGCAACGGACCTAAGCCGCTGGAAATCAGAAGTCCCAGCAATACCGCGCCAACTCCGAGGGCGAGCACCAAGGGCATCACCGCCAAACGCTTGCAGTCGCTCAGATAAGCCTTCAGGTACGCCAGATGTGCGATCAGAAATGCGCCAAGTCCAAATACAAACAAATCGCCTGGCCATGCCAGCAACACATCACCCAGCAACGAGAAAATCAGGCCGAGACTGATCCAGCGCCGATAGTCGCTGGGCGGTGCGTCATGGAGCCAGCCGAGCAGCGCCAGCACCGGCAATGGTTTGACCAACAGACACAGTAACGCCGCGTGGGTGCTGACACCGTAGAGAAACGTCACCGCGCCCATCAGCGCCAGAATCAGCCAGCCCACGATCAGTTCACCGAAATGGCGCAGTCAAAGGTTTCCACTGGCAGCACTTCCGGTGCCCATGGCTGTTGTGAGGTCAGGCGCAGACGCCCGGTGCCGGGGGCAAATGCTTGAAAGCGCCAGGTCGATACGCCCGCCGCGCCGACGACGCCGGCGTCTTCTGGATTGCTGTAGACCTCGGGGCTCAGTGCACGCAATACGCCGCCAGCCGAATCCTGAATGGCCCAGCGATAGCCGGTGGTCGGGTTGCTTGGCAGCATGATGATGAGGTTTTGCCCGTTAGTCAGCCGTACGGGGCATTCGCTTTGTTTTTCCACGGTCACGTTGTGTTTCGGTTGTGTGGCGCAGGCGGCCAGCAACGAAAGGGCGAGGGGGACAAACAGGCGAGTGGGGGACATAAGGTCAGAGGCTCCGGCGTTTACGACGAACGGCGAGCATAACTGAAGATGAGACAAAGTGTGACAACGCCAAGCCCTCACCCTAACCCTCTCCCAGAGGGAGAGGGGACTGACCGGGGGGATATTCCAGAAGTCCACCGACCTGAAATAGATCATTGAATCCATAATCGACTCGGTGTTTCAGGTCGATGTATAGCGCAAGACAACTCGGTCGGCTCCCTCTCCCTGTGGGAGAGGGCTGGGCGGGCGGCGTTCCGATGAGGGGCTGTTTGTCAGAACAGGATCTTCGCCACATCGGCAAACTTCTTCGCGAAATGCACCGTAATCCCTTCCTTCAGATAATCCGGCAATTCCTCAAAATTACCCCGGTTCGGCTCCGGCAGAATCAACTCGAAAATCTTCTGCCGGCGCGCCGCAATCACCTTCTCGCGCACCCCGCCAATCGGCAGCACATGCCCGGTCAGGGTCAATTCGCCGGTCATCGCTACACCTTTCTTCGGCGGCTGATTGCGTGCGAGCGAGAGCAGGGCGCTGGCCATGGTCACGCCGGCGCTCGGGCCGTCCTTGGGTGTCGCGCCTTCCGGTACGTGCAGGTGGACGAAGGCTTCGTCGAAGAACTTCGCGTCGCCGCCGAATTGTTTCAGGTGTGAGCTGACGTAGCTGTAGGCGATCTCGGCCGACTCCTTCATCACATCACCCAGTTGTCCGGTGAGTTTGAAGCCACGGTTAAGCGTGTGAATCCGCGTGGCTTCGATCGGCAACGTTGCGCCGCCCATGCTGGTCCATGCCAGACCGGTAATCACGCCAGTACCGGACAGCACTTGTTCGTTGCGAAACACGGGATGGCCGAGTGACGCTTCGAGGTCTTTCGGCCCGAGTTTGATCACCGCTTTCGGTTCGTCGATCAGCTTCATCACCGCTTTGCGCACCAGTTTGCCCATTTGCTTTTCCAGCTGACGCACGCCGGCTTCACGGGCGTAACCGTCGATCAAGGCTTTGAGCGCGGTGTCGCTGATGCTCAGGCTGCCCTTGGACACGCCGGCCTTTTCCAGCAGTTTCGGCCACAGGTGACGCTTGGCGATGGCGACTTTTTCTTCGGTGATGTAGCCCGACAGGCGAATCACTTCCATGCGGTCGAGCAATGGGCCGGGGATCGAATCCAGAGTGTTGGCGGTGCACACGAACAGGACTTTCGACAGGTCCATGCGCAGGTCGAGGTAGTGGTCGAGGAATTCGACGTTCTGCTCCGGGTCGAGGGTTTCCAGCAGCGCCGAAGCCGGGTCGCCCTGGTAGCTCTGGCCCATCTTGTCGATTTCATCGAGCATGATCACCGGGTTCATCACCTCGACGTCTTTCAACGCCTGCACCAGTTTGCCCGGCTGTGCGCCGATGTAGGTGCGGCGGTGGCCCTTGATCTCGGCCTCATCACGCATGCCGCCGAGGCTGAAGCGGTAGAACGGCCGGCCGAGTGATTCAGCAATGGATTTGCCGACGCTGGTTTTACCCACGCCCGGCGGGCCGACCAGCAGCACAATGGAACCGCTGATCTCACCTTTATAGGCACCGACGGCGAGGAATTCGAGGATGCGATCCTTGATGTCGTCGAGGCCGGCGTGGTGTTTGTCGAGGATTTTGCGCGCGTGCTTGAGGTCGAGTTTGTCCTCGCCGTAGACGCCCCACGGCACCGAGGTCGCCCAGTCGAGGTAGTTGCGAGTGACCGCGTATTCCGGCGAACCGGTCTCGAGGATCGACAGCTTGTTCATTTCCTCCTCGAGGCGCTTCTGCACCTGCGCCGGCAGGACTTTGCCTTCCAGGCGCTGCTCGAACTGTTCAAGGTCGGCGCTGCGGTCGTCCTTGGTCAGGCCGAGTTCCTGCTGGATGACCTTGAGTTGTTCTTTAAGGAAGAACTCGCGCTGATGCTCGCCGATCTTGCGGTTAACTTCTGCCGAAATCTCTTTTTGCAGGCGCGCGACTTCGACTTCCTTGCGCAGCATCGGCAGGACTTTTTCCATGCGCTTGAGCATCGGCACGCAGTCGAGCACTTCTTGCAGTTCGGGGCCGGTGGCTGAGGTCAGCGCGGCGGCGAAGTCGGTCAGCGGCGACGGGTCGTTGGGGCTGAAGCGGTTGAGGTAGTTCTTCAGTTCTTCGCTGTACAGCGGGTTGAGCGGCAGCAGTTCTTTGATCGCGTTGATCAGCGCCATGCCGTAAGCCTTGACCTCGTCGGTCGGCTCGGTGGGCTGGTGTGGGTATTCGACCTCCACCAGATACGGCGGGCGGTGGTGTTTCAGCCAGGTCTTGATGCGCACTCGGCTCAGGCCCTGGGCGACGAATTGCAGTTTGCCGTTCTCGCGGCTGGCGTGGTGGACTTTGACCAGGGTGCCGTATTGCGGCAGGGCGCCGGTGTCGAAGTGGCGCGGGTCTTCCTGGGGCGTGTCCATGAAGAACAAGGCCAGGGAGTGGTGTTCGGATTTGCTGACCAGTTCGAGGGTCTCGGCCCACGGCTCTTCATTGACGATGACCGGCAGGACTTGGGCCGGGAAGAACGGGCGATTGTGGATCGGGATGATGTAGACCTTGTCCGGCAGGTTCTGGCCGGGCAGGGCGAGGCCTTTGCCGGAAGAGGTGTGTTCGATGTGTTCGGCTTCGGTGTAGTCGTCGGGGTTTTCCGGGAATTCTTGCTGGTCGCTCATGGGGCACCTGCGCAATGGAGTATGGGTCTTAGATGGGGCAGGCCTTGGGTGGTTTCAATGGGGGCAGACGTTTCTGCTTGTGTGTTCAGGGTTTTGACAGGGTTTCTCTGGACCTGGCGACCTCTGTTGTTCGGCGGAACGACGCCCGCAGCCCGCTCGCACCCAATGGGCTGCGCTATTTCGGCAGGGTGCAGAACTGTGGCATTGACGATAAAAAACCACCGGGCAGTCAGCCCGGTGGTTGTTGGCAATGCGCAGTTACACCTGACGCTTATTTCACCTCGGTCATTCTCAAATCACTGACCAGCATATCGATCAAGGTCCCCAGGTATTTGAAACGCTCTTCTTTTTTCTCCCAGCGATCAATGAAAAACAAGCCGTGGTCATTGACCTGAATCGGTGTCTCAACGATGTCGTCGGACCTGGATTTATGCACCAGACGGAGCTCGCCCGTATCCGTGTTTTCGATCATGAACATCCCGGACCGGGTCAGTTTGCTGCGCTCGACGGCCGGCGTCAGGGTTGGTTTTTTCTTGCCGGCGACGGCCACGTCCAGCAGGAAATCGCTGCGCAAGGCCCGGCTATTGGTTCCGCGCTCGCTGGCCACCGCTCTCCAGGTCCCGCGATGGATATCTCTGGCCAGTTCCGGAGCGGTGTCGCGTACGTGGAGACTGACCGCCGAGAGGGTATCCGCCAGACCCGGCACACCCAGGTTGTAGTTAGTGTGGGCATTGCCGATAAGGGCTACCCACTTATGCGGCCCATGTGCCAGTTGGTCGGCTTCGATCACTTGGGTGGCGAAATAGCTGAACATCTCGTTTCGCGAGATATCTTCGTTAAACACACCCTTGAGGTGGTAAGACGCCGTGCAATCGAGGGCCCTGATACGGATGTTGTACTTCGCCGCCGCCTGGAGGACCTCTGTGTAGGTATCGTTACCTTTATAAGTGGGCATTTGGCCACGGTCCTGAACGCGCAGGTAATTCTTCAGTCTGTCCGGCATGCGCTGTGTCCGAAAAAAAGTATCCAGATCGGCCTGGTGCAAATCGGTGAACAGATGTTCCACGTAGAGCGTGTCATACCCGGCTTGCTTGAGCGCCTTCATGTACTTTTTCAGCAACGCTTTGCTCGATACGTGGCTATGGGCCTCGCCGATCAGCAGGTTCAAGCGGCCGTCGGCCACCAGCCGCAAAAACTCCTCGAACTTGATGTCTGAGGTGAGTGTCGGGAGCGCGGCCGCTTCGGGGGGCGTGTAGTGAGCAAACGTGTCCCTGGCCTTTTTCTCCAGACGCTTGCGGTTGGCGATGAACGCATCGTGCGCCTGTTGTTCTTTCGGTACGGTCGGGGTATAGCGTGAGTCCATGGCTTTGGGCTGATGCAACATCCTCGCGATATCGTTACGCATGGCGGGTGGAATATCGTATTCGCTGAAATGCTCGACAGCAGGGGCAATCGATGCTGGCCGGGAGACGGGTTGAGGCGCCTTGTACGCCGTCGGCCGTTGCACACGATAATCGCCCTTGGCGGCCGAATCCCCGGGGATTGCCCCGGCTGAATCGAGGCTGATGCGCGCCGCCTGATCCTGTGCGACATCTTCCACGCGCACGGCGACAGCCGCGTGCAGGTCGGCCAGGCCGGGGGTGTTGTCGAAGGTGCTCATGCGTGATTGTTCGGTGAGGACCACCCAGCGCTCCTCAGGCGCATCGGCGATATCGACGGCCAGCGTCTTGTGCGAATAGAAATTCCTGATGCTGTTGCTGCGAGGGGTCAATGGCGAGACGTCGTCCAGTACCATCACTCCTTCCAGTTGATAGCTGGTCGACGCATCCAGCGCATGGATTTTCAGACCCTTTTCGCGCGCTGCACGCACCAGTGCCAGATAAGAGAATGGCGCTTTTTTCTCATACCCCTGCGCAAGGTCGACGGCTTTAAGATGTTTTTCGATGTGTTTCCAGGTTCCGCCCTTATTCAGTTTTTCCAGCTTGATTTTGAAGACATCGCCCGCCAGGTATTCCACGTAAAGTCGCTTGAAGCCGTTGCTCACGAGTTCGTCCACACCCTCGATCAGCAACTGTTTGCTGGCGATCGAGCCGGGCTGGGCGCCGATCACCAGATTTTTTCCTTTGACGGCGTCGCTCGCCAGTAACTGGGCAAACGACAGGTCGTCGGCGACTGGCGGAACTTCGGCGCGGGCTGGCAACGGGGCAAGTTCGGCGAAATGCGCGGTGGCGTCGGTGCTGAGCTTTTCGACCTGCTTCAGGTAAGCGGTGCGCGCCGGGGCGTGACTTTCCACAAACCCGACAAGGTAAATTTGCGGATCGATGCCGCTGAAGTCCTGACTGTTTTCGAGGATGATCTCCCGGATTTGCGGGTTCATCACCATTTCGATGCGATCATGGTATTTGGACTCCACACCATAGACCTTGTCCGGGCCGGGTGTCTCTGGCACGGCCTCGTACTCGAGCGCACCGCCGGCCACGCCACTGCGCACCAACTTTCCGTCTGCGTTGCGCACGGTCAGGATGGTGCTCGAGGTGAGTTCGCCGGAATCCGGATGGGCTCGGTAAAGCAGAAAACGACCGCTGGAATCAGGATCTTTGTCGATATAGAACAGCTCATTTCTGTACACCACCGGACTCATTTCATTCCGCTTGGGGCCAGGTGCTACTTGATCGATCACGGTCATGACATCGCGTTGTTCGTTGCTGGCACTGACGAGGCTCTGCCGCACAGGCCGGCGCACGGGCTTGAGCGAACGCAGCGCCGGACGCAGGTCGGTCAGCACCGCGCCGGCACTGTTGAACAGATAACCGAGCAGATGCTGGAACGCTTCGCCGTGGTCACCCTGACGGTACGCATGCAGGGCGAGCATGGCGTCCTTGAAAGCCAGTAACAGGCCGGTGCTCAGGCTCAGCAGCGGGAACGGCGCCGTGGCAATGGCGGCGATCCATTCGACACTGGTCCAGACCAGACCGGCGATCATCTCGGCACGGCTGGTGGTGGTGGCGTTAACGTCGTCGATACGACGTTGCAGCCTCATGTCGTAAAGGACAGTGCGCAGGTCACTGACCGCCGCGACTGCGCGGGTCGAGTCGTAACGTGCAGGGCTGGGCGTGGTTTTATTGAGGTCTTTGGGCAGCCCTTTCTTGATGTTTTCAAGGTATGTGCGAACCCGGGTCCGGGCGCTGACGTCGACGCGCAACGTCAGGTATTCGAGCATGCCGGACTGCTGTTGAAGCAGGTAATTGAACAGCCGCGCTTCGCGGAAAGCGACGCCGTCGGGCGCCTCCGGGGTGTAGAGCAGAACCGGGTTGGCACCATGGCTGAACAGCCACGCGTCGAGCACCCATTCGCCGTCGATCATCAAACGGTGGAGTGGATAGGTCGTGCGCGTGGCGCCGGAAGTTTCAGCCATGCTGTCGATACTCTGCTCCAGCCATTGCAGATCATGGCTGGCGATATGGCCCTGCAGCTGGCATTCCAGCGCGGCGCTTTTCATCTGGCGCTGGGTAATGGCCAGGGTCGTGTTGCGCCGAAAGTCATAGCCTTCGCTCGTCGAACTTTGCAGTTCAGCCTTGACCTTGTCGATGTAGCGCTGGCCGATCCACACACCGGTGACCGAGCGCGCGACATTCTGTGCGGTCAGGTTGCTGAGGTCGATGCCCTGCGGGCCTCTGAAGCGCGCCGAGCGGGAAAATTTTTCATCGAGAAAACCGACGCCGTCGGCGTAGCCATCGCGATACAGCGTGGTGTAGTTCAGAGGTTTTGGCGTCCACGAGCGCACGATGGCGGTCGGCGAGTAAGCCCAGACGGTATCCGGATCGACATCGTTGGTGGTGCGCTTGAGCAAGCGGTTCAAGCTGATTTTGGCTTGCTCGTGCACGTAGTCATCAAACGCCGGAAAGCGGCTGCCCGACAAGGCATGCTTGTTGAACGCGCGCAAGGCGCCTTCGGCGTCTTCACTCAGGGTCGTCAGCTTTCGGCGGTTGGCAGCCGTGGTGGAGCGATACCACAGCGGTGTACAGAAATCGTAGTCGTCGATCCGTGTGGCGAGCACATGTTCAGCCATCGTGCGCAGGCAATCGGGATGACTGCCGGTGTGAGCGAACGTGACCTTTTGATGCTCCAGCGCCTCAGGTTTGAAACTCAGTCCGGCCAACACGTGGCGCAGCTTTGCGCGAAAGCGCATGGGCGCACGGCTGATCAGGTAGCCGGCCATGCTGTCGGCGGCATCGCTGTGTTTGGCCCAGCCCAGCAGGTGGGTCTGGCATTCGCGCTCACTGTCGAAGGCCTGGAATTGTTGCGTTCGCGGCGCCTGTGGTGTGCACAGCAACAGCCGTTTGAGCGCGCCGCGGTCATCGTTCTGGCGCAGCACCCACAAATCCTGCAACTGGGCGCCGTGCAGCGACAGGGTGGCGGCGCGCAGGCGCGCATCGCTACCGTCACGCAGGCGCTGGATCAGTTGCAGGTCACTGTCGAGCAAGTGCCCCTGCAGCACCGCCGTGTGAGCGAGGGCGACGATACGTTTGTCGAGCATCTGCTCAATGGCGGGTTTGATTGCGGGCCTGGCCTGCAGCTCATTTTGCAAGTGATTGAAGTCAATCCGAGGCTGCAGCTCCACGGCTTGCCTGATCAGCCACGCCGGCGTCACGTCCGCGTAGGCTGGCGGCAAAGGCGCGTCATCGTAGGTGAGGGTGGTGTACTTCAAAAACTCCGAGCCCGGTAATTCATCGCCGGTGTGCGGGCCGCGCAAGGACAGCTCGAGCAGGCTGGATTGATGCACATAAACGCCGTAGCCCGGCACTCGGCGATCGGTCGCAATGCTTAACTTTGCCGGCTCGAGGTCGTCGATTTCCAGGTCTTCGCTCAGGCGCTCCAGCCATTGCTGGCGGGCCAGTGCCGTCAGGCTGCCGGCCGGCTCCATCAAGTCGAGCAGGTCTTGTCGCGCCTGCTGATAGTTGCGCAGATGCTGCGCCAGTGCGTCTTTTTGCGCGGTGCTGGCGCTTCGAAACCAGTCCGGTGCGCTGTAGCGCAGGTGGCGCTCGAACAAGGTTTGCGCGCGTAATTCCAGACGCGGCGTGAGATCCGGTAGGGCGGCGGCAATGGCGTGGTCCAGCGCGGTGAGCAATTGCCTGGGGTCTTGCTGTGGGTTTTCGGCGAAGCTCAAGGCGCGCTCGATATCCTGCGTGCGTTTTTCGATCAGCGCGTCGTAGGTGTGTTCGAACAACGGTCTGCTGTCGATTGGCGCGAGCAGCAGCGGCCAGATCCCTGCTGCGCCGACGGCGTGATAGCGCGTCGGCAGCATGGACATGAACTCCTTGCTACCGCTGGCCTGGTTCAGCAATGTGCGCAGTTGGTTGTCGAGATCAGCAAGGGAGTTGAAGAATTCGATGCCTCTTGCGGGGGTAAACAGCAGGGCGAAACCCATGCTCTGGTCGGTCAGCAGGTCCTTGACTCGGCGAGTGTCCTTTTCCGTGACCACAAAAGCGCCAGCCAGCTCAACGGTGGTGTCTTGATAGCTGAACTGCAGCGCGTACATGGCCGGACGCAGCACCGGCACCGCATCGAGTTTTTGCAGCAGTTCGCCGGCTTGCGGGTGCAGCAAGCGGTCGGTGACGGCCTGTCTGGCTTCGTGGCCGATGGCGGTGAAGCCTGCGTCATATTTGAGGAAGGTTTTCGCCGGTTTATCGTCGATCCGGTCGCGTTGATCCATGTTGATCAGTTGAGTGGCCAGCCTGACTTTCAGGGTGGCGATCAGTTGTTTGCCTTCGTCGCTCTGCAGATCGCTGTTTTCCAGCGCCTGATACAGCTCGCGGCTGCGTTGCAGGTAGCTGGTGCGATAGGTTTTCAGTTGTTCGTCGAGGCGTTTCAGAAAGGCCTGTTCGGTACTCGGTTTTTGTTCGGGAAGCAGCGGGGTTGATGTATTGAACAGGTGATGGGCGATCGCGTTGAGATCGTTTTTGACCTCTTCGGAGGTGGGGGTTATGGCGAGGTTCATGGGCATTTTTTCCATGCTGAGGGTGAGCGGCCAGCATGGCGAGGGGCAGTGGGAGGCGGGTGGTATATATGTATAGGGGGGTTATTGGTCTGTCGATGTAGAGCTTGGGTTCGACTCGGTATTTCACGTCGGCATGCGTCTGCCCTACACCTGTGACGGAACGGCAGACGCACGTTTAACCTGACGAGTGAAATCCTGACCTGTTTGTTAGACAGGGTAAGTCAGCTCTTGGAGAAAAAAGTATCCGCTACCGGTGAGTTCACGTGTTTCATCACCGTGGCGTGCCTTACCGGAAAGTTGCAAATTATCGAGGGAGTATAAGTACAGGCCGCTATTGAGTTGACTTACAGAAATGTCGGAAGAGGATGTCACTTCATAGTCATAAAGCTGAATACCTCGTTCGGTCACGACATTTTCAAGGTAGCCAGCGATTGCAGGGTCCAGCAGCTTGCGAAGCGAGATGGAGATGGTTCGTTGGCTCGATGAACCGTGGTTATCTTCGAAAGAAAAATTGTAACCGCCGAGCTCGTTGAAAGAGGTGGAAATGCTGGTTGTCGCGAAGCTGGTCAGATTAACCGGCGTACCGCCAATGGTGCCTTTTACATTAACGTTGAGAATACCGTTTACCCAAACTGCTGGGGATGCCTTTGGATGGGTCATGGGGTGCTTCCTGTGCCTGATCTTGGTTGGAGAAGGAAGTCTGATTGAGCGGGTGAAGACAGTGAACTGTCATATCTGACAGGTTTTTATACGTGTTCGCGATGAGCCTTCTTGATAGGAGTTATATAGCAGGCACAGTGTTGATCAAGTGCGGGGCAGGCTTGCTCGCGAAAGCGCTGTGTCAGTCAGTCCAACTGCCGAATGCGCTGACACCTTCGCGAGCAGGCTCGCTCCCACAGAGGGTTAGCTGTGTGTTGGGGATTGGCGGATTTCGTGGTTATCCAGCACGCGGTTCACGGCCAGCTCGGCGAGCATGATGATTTGCTGGATGGCCAGAATCGTGCGCCGCTGCGGCAGGTCGATGTAGGCGGCGATGTCGCTGGTCATGAGGCTGGCCTGGGCCAGCGATTCGCAGGCGTGGACCAGCAGGCTTTCGCTGTCCTGTTCGGGGGCGACCTGGAACATGGTGCTGGGTTTGTGAAAGCGCAGGGTCAAGGCGTTGGGTTTGAGGTAGTGGTCGAGCGCGCGTTCGGCGGCTTCGTGGAAGCGCTTCGAGCCGGGGAATTCGTAGGGGGTGGTGTCTTCGGTTTCGGGTGGATTGGGTGTTGGCTTTTTCATGGTGAAGCTCCGAATGATAAGTGGGGCTGTCACTCTCAATCACCGCGACGCGACGGAGGGTGGCAGCTGTACGCGGGTTCGCGGACCGAGCCATTCGGCAATCTCGGCATACCCGAAGGTATCCCGCGCACAGCCACCATCAAACCAGACAACAAGCACCTGAGCGCTTCAGTTTGGGCTGGCGATTATGCATCAAATCGAATGAACTGCTCGGGCCGCGACGCCCGTTCGCTGAATTTGCAGCGACCCCACGAGCCTATCCAGCCGATTTCCGAGGCACAACCGACGCGACTTGTCGGAAAACTCCGCGCAATTTTCAACGTCTGTAGGACGAACACACTTCCCACAGATAAACACTTTTCAACCTGTGGGAGCGAGCTTGCTCGCGAAAGCGGTGTGTCAGGCACCGTAGATGTTGAATGTGCTGACGCCTTCGCGAGCAGGCTCGCTCCCACAGGGTTCTCCGGTGGGTTAAGGAATGGCGTGCACAAAAAAAGGCGATGTCCCCTGCGGGACATCGCCTTCATTTTTACCGCCGCTAAAACTTATTCCGGCAGTTTGTACGCAATCACGTAGTCACCCATCTTGGTGCCCAGCGAACCGTGACCGCCGACAACCAGCAGCACGTATTGCTTGCCGTCCTTGCCGGTGTAGGTCATCGGAGTTGCCTGGCCGCCAGCGGGCAGACGCGATTTCCACAGCTCTTTACCGCTGTTCACGTCGTACGCGCGCAGGTACTGGTCGAGGGTGCCGCTGAGGAAGCCGACGCCGCCAGCCGTGACCATCGAACCGCCCATGCTCGGCACACCCAGGGTGAAACCGATCGGGATGGGCGAGCTGTCGCGGCTGGTGCCGTTTTTACGTTTCCACACGACTTTGCCGGTGGTCAGGTCGATACCGGCAACGTAGCCCCAGGCCGGTGCCTGGCACGGTACGCCGAATGGCGACATGAACGGGTGCATGATCACCGCGTATGGCGCGCCGGTGTTTGGCTGCACACCAGCGGTTTCGCTTTCGCGTTTGCTGCCGGCGGCGACTTGCTCGCGTGGCACCATTTTCGAAACGAAGGCCATGTAGTTCGGGCTGGTGAACAGCATCTGGCGAACCGGGTCGACCGAGACGCCGCCCCAGTTGAACACGCCAACGTTACCCGGATAGATCAGGCTGCCCTGTTCCGACGGCGGGGTGTACTGGCCTTCATAACGCAGTTCCTTGAACTGGATGCGGCACAGCATCTGGTCGAACGGGCTCGCGCCCCACATGGCTTTTTCGGTCAGTTCCGGAGCCAGCAGGTTGAGGTCCGAACGGGCCTGGGTCGGTGCGGTGTGGTCGCCTTTGACGGCGCCTTGCGGGACCGGGATTTCCTTGATCGGAATGATCGGCGTGCCGTCACGACGGTCGAGGACGTACAGGCTGCCCTGTTTGGTCGGAGCGATCAGCGCCGGTTTCACGCCGTCGGCGGTTTTCATGTCGAGCAGGGTTGGCTGGCTGCCAACGTCCATGTCCCACAGGTCGTGGTGGGTGAACTGGTAGTTCCAGCGCACTTTACCGGTGGCCAGGTCCAGAGCAACTACACCGGCGCTGAATTTCTCGGCGCCCGGGGTGCGGTCAGCGCCCCACTGGTCTGGAGTCTGGTTGCCCAGTGGCAGGTAAACCATGCCGAGTTTTTCGTCGACACTGGCCAGCGACCACATGTTCGCGGAGTTGCGGCTGTAGGTTTCGCCCGGTGCCAAAGGCTCGGTGGCGTCTGGCTTGTCGCTGTCCCAGTTCCACACAAGGTGACCGTCGCGCACGTCGAAAGCGCGGATCACGCCCGATGGCTCGTTGGTCGATTCGTTGTCGGTCACGTGACCGCCCATGATCACCAGATCACGGGTAATCGCCGCTGGCGAGGTGGAGTAGTAGCCGCCAGCGGTGAATGGGCCGATGCCTTGGGTCAGGTCAACCACGCCGTTTTTGCCGAAGCCTTCGCAGATCTTGCCGGTGTCGGCGTTCAGGGCGATCAGGCGGGCATCAGCGGTGGGCAGGTAGAGACGACGCGGGCAAGCCTGCGCAACGGCTTTGCCAGCCTCGGAAATCACCGCCGAGGCAGCGTTTTCAGTTTTCGCGTAAGCGGCTTCGTCGTAGTACGACACGCCACGGCAAGTCATGTGGGCGAAGCCTTTGAAGCCGACCGGGCTCTTGATCTGTGGGTCGAAGCGCCACAGTTCTTTGCCGGTGTCCGGGTCCAGGGCCAACACTTTGCTGTGCGCGGTGCACGCATAGATCATGCCGTTGGCTTTCAGCGGAGTGTTTTCATTGGTCAGTTCGACCGGATCATCTGCCGTTGGCAGGTCGCCGGTCTGGATGCGCCAGGCTTCTTGCAGTTTGCCCACGTTGGCCGGGGTGATCTGCTTCAGCGGCGAGTAGCGGTCACCGAATTCGGTGCGGCCGTAGGCCTGCCAGTCGCCATCGGGCATGGCTGGCGCGGTGCTGGTGGTGTCCGCGGTGTCGCGGCCCAGTTCGCCGAAGGTTTCGCCCGGGTGGGTGAACAGGCTGGCCAGAGCGGTGACGCCGGCCAGCACCACAGCGACGGTCAGACCGCCAGTGCCCATCGGCGCCGGGCCGTTAAGCAGCAGCGGACGACGGAACCACGGCAGCAGCATGACGAAACCGAGGACAAACCACAGCGCCAGACGTGGCACCAGTTGCCACCAGTCCAGACCGACTTCCCACAGCGCCCAAACGGTGCTGGCAAACAAGACGATGGCGTACAGGCCCAGCGCCGCGCGACGGCGCATCAGCATCAGAATGCCGGACAGCGCGATGCCGATACCGGCCAGCAGGTAGTACAGCGAGCCGCCGAGCATGCTCAGCTTGACCCCACCGGCCAACATGGCCAGGCCCATCAGTAGAAGCAGAATGCCGAGCAGGCTCGGTAGCAGACGGCCCCGACTCGAAGCACTTTCGGTGCTCATAGTGTGATTCTCCGTGACGTTTATGTAGTCCCGCGCTGTAGTCACTTTAGATGACGATTTGGCACAGGCATGGTTCAGATAAAAACTTGTGTAGCTAACGAATTTTCCTGTGGGAGCGAGCCTGCTCGCGAAAGCGTTGTGTCAGACGACTTCTTTGGCGAAGTTGAAATTGCTTTCGCGAGCAGGCTCGCTCCCACATTGGATCTCAGTGGTGCTTTAGAACGAGGACTGGATCTTGATCCCGCCGATCAGGGCGTCGTCGACGTTGTTCACGCCACCGGGGTGGCGGATGTATTGCAGGTTCGGGCGTACGGTCAGCCAGTTGGTCACGTGCACGCCGTAATACAGCTCGGCGCTGTATTCGGTGTCTTGCGGCGGCAGGAAGGACGGATCGTCGTAGTCGTACACGGCGTTGGCGCGGTTGCTGGCTTCGGCGTTTTTGCGGAAGGCCGGGTTGACGTGCACGCGGGCGAGGGCGAAACCGATGTCATCCTTGGCGCGCGCATCGAACGGGCCTTTGTAGGTGATGCCGGCCTGCACGTAGTTGTCGATCGCGTTGGTTTTCTTGTCGTGCATCGTGCCGTTGGCGAACACGCTGAGGCCGCGCGAGTTATCGCTGGCCATGCTGGTGATTTGCTGCTGAATACCCAGCCACACGCCGTGTTTGCTCGACGCGCTGCGATAGGCTTCACCGCTCAGGGCCGCCGGTTGGCCGTGGCTGTCTTTATAGACGTCGCTGGCGTTGGCGTTGCTGTAGTAGTAACCGGCACGGTATTCACCCGGCAGGCCGTTGAGTTTCGGCGTCCACACCAGTTCGATCGGCAGGATCGCGCCCTGGGTGCCGCTGCCGCTGAGTTTGAAACCGTTGCCGCGATCGAGGTTCGACGGGTTCTGCTCGTAAGCGCCGACCTGTGCGTACAGCTCTGGGGTCAGGTGATATTTGACGCGCAGCGCCCATTGGCTGACCGGCCAGTTGTACCAGATGCCGCCGACCCAGTTGCCGACCTGCGAGCCGCAGAACGCCAGGTTCTGGAAGTCGCACGGGAAGCTGTTGAAGTCTTCGCCTTCACCGAAGCGACCGACCTTGATGTCGAGTTTCTGATCGAAGAATTTCTGCTGATACCACATCTGCGTCAGGCGCGTGGTCTGGCCACGGCCCCAGACTTCCTGGGCCGAGGTGAAGCCGCCAACGCGCGGATCGTTGATGCGGTCGTTGCTGATGTTGTTGCCGCTGCGCTTGGTGATGGTCAGTTGAAACTCGGCGTCGTCCCAGCCGAGGATCTTTTGCAAATCCAGGTGCGTGCCCAGGCCGAACTGATCGCTATAGCGTGCAGTGCGGTCGTGGTCGTAGCCGCCGTGCAGGTTGCTGCCCATTTCGCCGGTGTAGTCGAGCTTGAAGTCGTAGCCTTTTTCCGAGAGTTCGGTGCGCGTGCCGTTCCAGTCACCGAGCATGTACGGTGATTCACTGTCGAACGCGGGCGCCGCTTGAACGCAAGTGGCGAGGCCGAGGGCGGTAAAGCCGCCAAAGGTGCGCAGGGTTGAGATAGCGCTGTCTCGGGAGAAGGAAAAATCGGGCATGGCTCAGTCTTTTTTTGGTGTTTTCGGGGTGCAATTCGAGCGCTTCAATATGTCGCAGGCAGTGAAGCGATTCAGCGGAAGGGCGGCAGGATAAAGATCTGTTACAAAAAGACAAAGGCCTTTTGTGAACATGCAGCGTTTCGGATTCGGTAACAGTGCGGCAAACGGGCGCATTGTCGGCCGGGTCGTGGCCTGCGATCTTTCCAGGTTGGCCTACATTTGAAGTCAGGCCTTCCACCCGGTCAGCCCCTCGGCTAAGGTGCGCGGCTTCCGCATTTTCACTTCGCCCAAAGGCCTGGCATGAACGAACAAACTCCCGATCCGCTGCACGGCGTCACCCTTGAACAGATCCTCAATGCACTGGTGAGCCATTACGAATGGTCGGGATTGGCCGAGCGCATCGATATTCGCTGCTTCAAGAGTGATCCGAGCATCAAGTCGAGCCTGACGTTCCTGCGTAAAACGCCATGGGCGCGCGAGAAGGTCGAGCGTCTGTACGTGAAATTGATGCGCACCAAGCGACCGCTCTGAAATGCATGCCGGTTGTTGGCGCCGCCGCCTGATCACCTGCGCAGCCATATTGGGCTGGGCGGGGTTGGGCATTCAGCTTTATCTGATTTTCTTTGCGCGTTTAAGCGTCGGCGCCAGCCTGTTGGGCGGGCTGGTGAGCTTTTTCAGCTACTTCACGATTCTGACCAACACGCTGGTGGCGACGGTGCTGACCTGTGCCGTGACCGCTCGCGAATCCGCCGCGCGCCGCTGGTTTTTGCAGCCGTGGGTCAGCAGTGGCATTGCCGTGAGCATTGCTGTGGTCGGGCTTGCCTATAGCCTTTTGCTGCGGCATTTGTGGCACCCGGAAGGCTGGCAATTTATTGCTGACGAGTTGCTGCACGACGTGATGCCGCTGCTGTTTCTTGGCTATTGGTGGCTCTGCGTACCGAAAGGTACGCTGCGGTTGGGGCATCTGCCGGTGTGGCTGATCTATCCGCTGGTGTATTTCATCTACGCCTTGCTGCGCGGGCATCTGCTCGGCGCGTATGCGTATCCGTTCATTGATGTGGCGCTGTTGGGTTATCCACAGGTGCTGCTGAATGCCGGGGGGATATTGCTGGGGTTTGTGGGGATTGGCTTGCTGGTCATTGGCCTCGACCGCTGGAGGCTTGCACGAAGTTAAAGCACCTGTAGGAGTGAGCCTGCTCGCGATGGCGGTGGATCAGTTACAAATTTATTGACTGACACTCCGCTATCGCGAGCAGGCTCACTCCTACAAGGGATATCACTCTTCTTCCGATCCTGCAGCGCGCCAGTAGCCGACGGCTTTGATGAGTTGTTCATCCAGCCCATGCTCATCGATCAGCACCCGGCGAATCTGTCGCGAGACTTTCGTTTCGGTCGCGACCCACGCATACAGATTGCCTTTAGGCACCTGCAATTGCTTCACCGTCGCCAGCAGGTTGTCCTTGCTACCTTCGCGCAGTACCCAGATCACATTGACCTGCGCCGCGCTTTCGAGCACTTGCTGTTCGGCGCCGTTTTCGACTTCGATCACCACCAGCGCCTTGCGGTTGGCCGCCAGGCCTTCGAGGCGGCGGGCGATGGCGGGCAGGGCGGTTTCGTCGCCGATCAGCAAGTAGCTGTCGAAAATATCCGGGACGATCATCGAGCCGCGCGGGCCGCCGATGTGCAGGAATTGTCCTGGCTTGGCTTGCTCAGCCCAGGTCGACGCAGGGCCGTCACCGTGCAGGACAAAATCGATGTCCAGTTCCAGCGCATCGAGGTCGTAGCGACGCGGCGTGTAATCACGCATTTCCGGTTTTGGTCCATCGTCCTTGCCGGCGCCGAGCACCATGGTCTCCAGCGCGGCGGCTTGTTCGGCGTTCTGCGGGAACAACAGTTTGACGTGATCGTCAGTGCCCAGGCTGATAAACCCGGCCAGCTCCGGCCCGCCGAGGGTAATGCGGCGCATGCGCGGGGTCAGGTCGACCACACGCAACACCTCAAGCTTGCGGCGTTTGATTTCGTGCATCACACGGTGAATGGTTTGGGTATCGACTGCAGTCATTCGGCTTTCTCCGGGGCAGGTTGAACGGCAGGGCCGTCGACGATGGCTTTGGCGGTGTCGTTGAGCAGGTCACGCACGCGCAGGATTTCTGCGGCGCTCCAGCGGCCGTGGTGCATTTGCAGGGCATGGCGCAGGTTGTGCACGGCTTCGTGGATTTCCGGCGGCCGATCATGGCCACGTAGTGAGCGTTTGCTGACGTCGATGCGCATACGCACGCCGTCCAGCGCGACCGCTTGCTCACTGAGAGATAAACGACCGGCCTCGGTGACGCTGTAGCGTTTTTTACCGTCCTCGGCGTCGCCAGTGATCAGTTCGCTCTCTTCGAGAAAGGTCAGGGTCGGGTAGATCACCCCGGGACTGGGGCTGTACGCGCCGTCGAACATGCCTTCGATCTGGCGGATCAGGTCGTAGCCGTGGCACGGCTGTTCGGCCACCAGCGCCAGTAGCAGCAATTTCAGGTCACCGGGGGCGAATACCCGTGGGCCACGGCCGCCGCGCTCACGTCCGGGGCGCTTCTCGAAGCCGTCACGGCCGTCGCCGTGTTCGCGGTGGGGGGAATGATGGTCTCTCATTTCGGTCTTCTCTCGTCGTGTTTAGATACAACTTAAGATATATCTTAAGGTCTGTGCAAGACGTTTTTCCCCGCGTCGCGACCTCGGCTGACGAGCGGCAGCCCACCCGCCAATGCAAGCGATGATTTTTCAGGGGGGTGTAAGTCAGCGATAACTTGAAAGTTAAAGTCATCACTCTATTTGATGTAGAGTATATGTTCTAAATGACCCTGAGTTGCCGTACTGTCGGGGCGGAGTTGCTGTATGGTTTTTTAATTTAAACTGTCTGTAGGGGATAACTTACAGTTACTGTTTCGAATATCGTTATTTTGTTCTTTTTTCTGGCGGGTCATGGGGTTGTTTAACTACGAGGTTATCGGAAGTTGCTTGCTTACTTTCCAGAGGCAACAGTCGATGATGCCTAGGCGTTGAACGTTCAAGTTGATCTGGCTCAACTCGGGCAATGATTTACCTGAACTTTCAATGTTTATCCCCCTATCAAGAAAACAGGTACATAACGATGTTCAAGAAACTCGCAATCGCCGCTCCACTGGCTCTTCTGGCACTGGGTTCCACTGGCGCATTCGCCGCTGGTGAAGCGTCGCACTCGATCAGCCTTGTCGCGCATGTGCCGACCAACGGTTTCTATGTGGTGCCGACCGATCCGGATCTGGTCAACAAGGACCAGGACATGAGCTATCAGCCAACCACCGGCAAGATGCGCGACGTCAATGGCTTCTTCGACGTGCGCAACAATAACGGCTCGGTACACGCCAGCCTCGAGAGCCTGCCAAAACTGATCTCGGGCAGTACTTCTATCGAACTGCGCGTGCTGTTCAACAACAAGGAACTGACCCTGACTCCGCAACTGGTCGTGGGCGAAGCAGAGTCCGACGTCAACTACCGTGCGCCGCTGAACATTAGCGCGGTGGGCAACAACTTCCAGCCAGGTGATTACACCGGGGCCGTGGCGATGATCTTCGACGCCGTGACGCCATAACAGCAGTCACTTGATCGATCGATCAGGCACTAAGCCCAACTTCAATGTTGACGCTTGACCGTCGGGGCTGACGATTTGTTTGCCTCGACGGACTTCCATTGTTTGTTATCCGAGTACGCGTTCATGTTCCCGATGACACCCATCGCGGCTGCGCTTGCGCTGTTGTTTTGTGCCAGCGCAGCTGTGGCTTCCAACTCCACCGGCACCACACCACGCAGTCTGCTGGCGCAGGCCAAGGGTTTGCCGGCGGATTTCGAGGAGCATTTCTTTGATGTGCCGCTGGCGGTACGGGTCGAAGTCGATCAGCAACCACTGGGTGAGGCCATGGTGGTGTTGTCCCGCGACGATCGCCTCACCCTGCTCGAATTCACTGACACCAGCGAAAATCGTTTTGGCCCCGCCGAGCGGGAAAAATGGGCGAGCTATCTGAAACCCGGCGTGCCCTTGGGTGCGTGCAGCGGTTCCTGCCCAGACCAGTTTCTGGCGGTGCACTACAACCTGGAAAACTCGCTGGTCTCGATTCTCACCGAAAATGCCGAACGCGACGTTGAAGCCAAGCGTTACTTCGAACAGCCTGATGGTGGCAGTCATGGCTTGATGGTGCGTAACCAGCTCAACCTCAATGGCGGCCAGGATCAGGATCTCGGCGGGCGTTTCGGCCTCGAAGCCAGCTCAAGTCTGGGCAGCTGGAGTCAGACGCTGAATCTGCAAGTGGCCCGTCTCGGCGGTCCGGACGACAAGCTTTATCACGCTGTTCAAGAGCTGCACACCCAGCGCGAACTGCAAGGCAGTTTTTTCCGCCTGGGCTATTTCACCCCCAATTCCGAAGGGCTGACGCGCCAGCCGCGTACGTTCGGCAGCAGTCCCGACACCGCCGTCGGCGTGATGTACGGCAGCTCCGACAGCCTGGCCATCAACAGCCCGATGCCCAGCGTTTATCCGATCTATGTCACCGCCAACCGCCAGGGTTCCGTCGAGATCTGGCGCGATGGCCTGCTGATCAATACCCAATCGGTGCCGGCCGGTTTGCAGACCCTCGACACCCGGCCGCTGCCCGGTGGCATTTATGAGGTGGAAGTCCGGCTGATCGAAGACGGCCAGATCACCTCCACTACTCAGGAGCTGGTGTACAAGCCCAACAACTGGCGCAACCTCGACGAGCGCTGGCGCTACAACGTTTTTGCCGGCGAAGAACAGAAACTGCTGAGCAACTGGGACACCCAGGCCAGCGGCAGCCCGACCGCAGGTGCCTCGCTGAATTACCTGTTGCATCCGCGCGTCATCCTCGGGCTGTCGGCGCGGCAGATTCGCGAAAAGCTGCAATACGGCACGTCCATCGACTGGACCCTGGCCAATCACATCAGCCTCTACGCCAACGTCTACAAGACCGAGGATTACGGCACCGGTCTCGATCTGCAAAGCCTCTACAACTACGGCGCCGGCAGCCTTGTCGTCAGCCATAACCGCAGCTGGCTCGACACCACCAATACCTACGACACGTTGCCGGACGGCACCCGGGTGCGCCCGCGCAATGTGTTCATCGGCCAGACCAGCAATTCCTCGCTGGCGCTCAACCATCGCCTCAGCAGCAAGAGTTCGGTCAACGCGCGGGTCTCGCACAGCGAGGGCAATGTCGAAGGCATGGGCGTCGATCTGGGCTGGACCCAGCGCACGATGGTGCTGGGCAGCGATGCCAGTTGGCGCCTGTCGATTTTTGATCGGCCGGGCAGTTTCAGCAGCGGCGATGCGCGCAATCGCGGGGTCGACCTGAGCATCAACATGGCGCTCGGCGCCCCCGGTCAGCAGATCAGCGGCAGTATTGGCTCACGCACGGCCCGTGACGGTGCGCGTGACAACAACGCCTCGCTCGGCTGGCGCAAGGATTTCCGGGATCACGTCTTGCAGAACGTGTCGGTCACGGCACTCACCGACACCTACGGGGTGGGCGTCGCCAGCCTGGCCAACTTCCGCACCGACGCGGTCAATGGTGACGGCTTTATTCAGCGCTCCTCCTACAACGGCAATTTCACCGGCGGCCTCAACCTCGACAGCACGCTGGTGGTCGGTGCGCAGCAGATGCTCATGACCAGTCAGACCGAAGTGCGTGGCGCCGGGCTGATTGTCGATGTCGAGTCGGACATCGAGGACATCGTCCTGCGGGCCGACGATTTCAGCGGTGGCGGTGCGGCGTTAAAGCCGGGGCGCAATTTCATCCCGATCACCGCGTACCAGAACAGCTCGGTGAGTTTCGACTTCGAGGGCAACCACGTGCCGGCCGCGTCCATCGAACCGCCGCGCACCCGCTATCACCTGAACAAGGGCGGCGTGGAGTACCGCAAGGTCCGCGTGATGAAAACCATGACCGTGCTCGGCCGACTGGTGGATGGCCAGGGGCGGCCGCTCAAGGGCCACCACGTGATCAACCACGCCAGCCGTGGGGTGAGCGAAGTCGACGGGTTCTTCTCGATGGAAATGAACGCCGGCTCACCGACCCTGGAAGTGCGTCAGGGCAACCAGTTGCTCTGCCAGTTCCGCCTCAACGAGTCCGACCATCGCAGCGAAAACAATGTGCTGATGATCGGCGATCTGCGCTGCACGCCGGACACCCTCGCTGACGCCACCTCCACCGAACAGAAGGCAGGTTGATCTTATGAAAAAATTTACAGGTGGTTGTGCATTGTTGCTGGCGCTAAGCATGCCCACGGCACAGGCGATCAATCAGGAAATCCGTGCGCTGTTTCAACCCGACTCTTCGCAACCTGGCAAGAACCTGTTCGTCAACCAGACGCCCAATAGTGGCTATTGCGTGAACTTCCCTGCGCAGTGCGCCAGCAACAACATGTTCAGCATCGAGTTGCCTGTCCGCTACAGTTCCACTCGCGAGCTTTTGCCAGGCGACGATGTTTCGCTGCAGGTGCCCGCTGATTGGAAGCGGTTGACGGTGACCAATCAGGATACGCAGGAAACGGAGGTCGTAGAGTTACGTATCACCGGCATCGGCTCCCGATTTGTGCTGAGCGATACCGTGGATAACCTTACCGGAGTGGCAGCTCCCACAGGCCATGACATCCTCTGGGAGTCCCGCACGGGGTGGCTTTATGCGCCGGCGCCGTGCCAGGGTACCGGCGTGGCGGGATACAGCGAAAACACCTATCGTTTTTTCTGGCGTACGCCTGTGCAAGCGGCCTGTACCAAGACTGCCGCTTACCGCATCCCCTCGATGTACTTCGAGAAAATTGATTTTGCTTACGAGCTGAAAACTCCCAACCCGTTGAGCATGTCGAGCGGTCTGTATACGGGAGCGATCTCCTACAGCATGGGGCCCAACGGCGATTTCGATTTGGGGGCAGCGTTTCAACCAGACGACACCAACCTGACCCTCGACTTCGTACTGGACGTGCAGCACACCCTAAAAGTCGATCTCCCGCCGGGTGGCAACAAAGTGTCGCTGGAACCCGAAGGCGGATGGGCGCCGTGGATCGACAGCGGGCGCAAGCCGTCGCGGATCTTCCGCGACCAACCGTTCTTCATCTCGGCATCTTCGCGCTTCAAGGTGATGATGCTATGCAGTTCCCAGGGCGCGGCGTACTGCAACCTCGGCAGCCCTTCGGGCGATTCCGTTCAGGTCAAGGTCTCGATGTCCTTGCCTGCGGGAATCGACGGCCCCGGCGGTGGCCCCGTCAGCAAAATTCCACTGCATTTCAACAGTTGGATGGGGCCGTTCCAGCCAAACATGTACGTAGAGCGCAAGGGCGGCACGCTGCATTTCGAGCTGGACCCGTTTGCGATCGAATTCCTCCTGCGCCCCGGCAAGAACGACCGGCTGCGCGGCAACATCACCATTATCTGGGACTCGGATGCGTGAGCGCTCCAGTCCGGCCCTTTTCGATTTTCATGGAGTTGAACGCGATGAAACGTGGTTTTCTGCTGGGCGTGCTCAGCGTGTGTTGCCTGACGGCGCAGGCCGGCCCGCAAATCAACGTCGGCACCGTCTACGACTATCTCGACGCTGATAAAAGTACTTACCTGAAACGCGTATTCAACAGCGGCGATGCCACGGCCTTCGTCAAAGTCAATGTGCTGGAGATCATCTACGGCGCCGATGGTGTGCCGCAGGAAGTGCCCGTGCAAAACGCGGCCGACGGCGCTTCACGCAATGGCGTGATGGCCAGTCCGGCGCGGCTGATCGTCCCGGCGCAGGGCATGCAGGGTACGCGTTTGCTGTACATGGGCGAGCGCGATCGCGAGCGCTATTTCCGCGTGCGCTTCGTCCCGGTGGTACCGGAAAAGGAAGACGAATTCGTGGTCAGCAGCGAGGAGCGCGAAGACTACAAAAACTCGCTTTCAGCCGGGGTCAACGTAATGACCGGGTTCGGCACGATCTTCTTTGTGCGGCCGAAGGACGCGCGTTTTGCCACCGTCATCAATGACACCGAAAAACGCTATGAACTGCGTAACGATGGCAACACCGTGCTGATTGTCGATGAGTTCAAGAGCTGTTCACTGAGCAAGGAAAGTGACTGCGGCGCGACCACCAAACACCACGTGCTGGCGGGCAAGACCTTTGCCTTCGACAAGGAAAAGGGCCGCGAATACCGCTTCTTCCTGATCGAAGGCAGCGAGAAAAAAAGCATGAAGACCGCCAGTCGCTAGGTTCGTTTTCCATTGACCCATCGGGTAACCAACATGATCAAGCAATGCACCGCCGCCGCGCTGGTGGTCGCCACTGCGCTGACCGGCGCCGGGGCGTGGGCCGCGCGCGAAGAGCACACTTTCGAAGTGTCCCTGACCATTCCCAGCCGCCCGTTCTACATCATTCCGGCAGAACCGGACTGGATTCACCGGCCACAGCGGCTTGAGTGGGACTATCAGCGCTCGACCCTCAGCGGGCTGATGCGCAATTTCGATGTGCACCATGACAGCAGCGCGATCGAAGCGCGTTTGGTCTTTGACCCCTATCTGGATAATGGCCGCCCCGGCGGAGTGATCGATCTGCGGGTCTCTTTCAATGATGTCGAGCTGAGTTCGCACGCCACTCCGCGCCAGGTGCTGTCCGAGGAAGAAGCCGCCAGGAGCAAACGCGTGGCGTTGAAGATCGATCCGATCGAGCCGGAAGGGGGGTATCTCTCCGGGGATTACCAAGGCACGGTGGTGCTGATGTTCACCGCCAGGGCGCCGGGTGCAGAATGAGCGCGGTTTGGCCTGACCCAGAGCACGCAAGCCCGGTACTGCTCGAGCAATATCGGTATGCCCCCGGCATTTGTAAGCGGTCAAGTCGCCGGGCAGTGCGGCCAGTCTTTGTCGGGGCTGGCCGGGTTGTAAATCGTCGTAGTCAGAGACCGGCCCTGGCCATGGCTTCACGGGTCAGTTTTCTGGAAAGCGCTTTGCGCTCATAAGCGATTTTTTCGATCAAGGATTTGTAAAACTGCTCGCTCATGGCGTCGCCGCTGAACACTTCTGCCTGGGAAGCACCCAACAGATCGACGAGCCTTTCCATTTTTCGTATCAGCTCATTCAGGGGTGTCTGAGGGACGGAGCTGGCATACTCCGCCTGCGCGCTGCGCAGGTCTTCGAGCTGCGCTGATTTATCGTCGAACAAACGGTCATTGGCTTCGTACTCTTGCGGGTGGGTACGGTATAAATATTCCTCCCAGAAGTTTTCGGAGGTGAGGTTGATCATCCCGTTGACCAGTCCGTCACCCTGTTCGTCTTTGATGATTAACTTGTAGGCGGTCTCGATGTTTTCCGCAGAGACTCCGGAGACACGGGGGTACAGCATGCTTTCGGACTGCCAGGGCAGCCCCAGTTTCTCAGCCAGGCCTATCTCGAAAGCCAGATGGATTTCCACTTCGTCCGGCTCGGGGTTACCGGGGTCCATACGCTTTTGTTGCTTCTGATTTTTGTACTCGACCCCGGCTTCATCGGCAACCCGGTCCAGCCGGGCTGCGCTTTGTGCCAAACGGACCAGCCTGGTGTCCAGTTCGCTGGCTGAGGTCGACCCGGCATAGGCCTTCGATACCAGCACTTTCATTCCCAATGAGTTGAACAACTGGGCGCCGAGATCCCCGCAATCTTGCGGTGACACAATCTGCTTGAACAGTTTTTCTCGCAACCGGGCATCCAGTGCGGCCGCATCGACCATGTCCCAGACCCTTTGGGTCAAGCGTCTGCGACCGTGATCCGTTCTGTATTCGGCACTCTCTCGCTGCTTGCGGATCACACTGAAAAAACCGTCCGAATAGGGTTCGGCCATCAGGTCATGCCAGGAATCCTCACGATATTTGCTGAGTGATCCCGACGGACTGAAGTCAATGGAATCCTTCGGGAACAATCGCCAATAGCTCAACTCGTTTTCGGCGGCCGGAAAGGAATCCTGCACGAAAGAGAGGCCTACGGACTCTCGGTACTTGCCATAGCGTATGCGATCTTCCATGGACAAACGTTCCAGATCGAAGCGCGCTCGGCTCAGGATTTTGGCCTGAACGGATCCGGAAGTGACCTTGGGCAAGGTGTCGATTGGCGCCTCGCGCAGATCCAGAAAGAAACTTTGTGGTCGCTGTTTTTCGACACCCTCGACGTGAAACAAACCTTTCGGCCAGGTCTGGATTTTCGTTTTGGCCAGGCGCAGTTCAGTCAAGTGATCCATTTGCCCGACATCCGGTGGCTGAAGCAGGGGATTGCCGTTCAGGTCCAGCGTTCGCAGTTGATCCAGCCTGGCCAGGTCCTGGCTGGATTCGCCGGTCAGTGTAATGGCGTTATCGGCCAGATCCAGATCTCTGAGTTGGCGCATCAACCCGAGGATGGAGGGCATTTTTTTCAGCCCGCACTGGCGGGCGCTCAATTGGCGAAGGTCAGGGAAGTTACTCAGCAGAGCGCTGGGCTCCGGGGAAAGGCGCGCCCGGTCAAGTTTCAACGCGGTGATGCGATCAAAGTATTTCTTCATTTTCGGACGGCTGCGCAGGTCATTCCACCAGCGCTCGAGGTCGTGACCCAGAAACTCGGAAGACAAGTCCAGCGTATAGCCTTGCGCAGGATGCACGCTGCGCTCACCTGAAAACTCGCTTTGGCGATCAAAGCAATCAATCAGCCGTGTTGCAATAAATTGACCGCCTTCGTGCAAGTAGTCCGATGACAAGGGCATGTATTCTGATTCGGGGTCCGATTCGCGATACCTGTTACCCCAACTCGCCAGTTCTTCGTGCAATTCCTTACGATCGTTTTCAAGGCGCACGATGGCGTCGACGGGGTCGCCCTTGCGTGCCAATGCCTCGATGAACGCGGTTACTTCCCTTGCACTCATTTTGGGGTACAGGTCGCTGACTCTTTCCTCCGGTGTCGATCGACGGAAAAGCCGTGGCCAGCCGCGCACCAGGGTGGCAGTTTCAATGCTTGCCACCGGGCGAATGGGCGGTTCGGCCAGCACGGTCCGGCGCTCGGCCGCCGGCGCGGCTTTTTCCATGATCCAGCGTTTCAGTGCATGACTCTGGCCGCGTCGATGGCCCAGGACCGATTGGGTCTGTTCGGGCACCGCGCGCAGAAGCGATGTATAGAAGTCGTCGGCCTCATGCAGCTCGCGGTTGTTGCCGTCGAGCACGGCATAGCGCCCCTGTTCATCGCGGATCAGGCGTCGGACGCTGGTCGCATCCGGCGCTCCGGCACTGCAGCGCAAAGGCCCATCCCAAGTGCCGTCGCGGACTTCGATGAGCAGGTTGCTGAAGCTGTCAGTGTTGAATTTCAGAGTGTTGAGGGCCAGTCGTTCGGTGTCGACGGTGATCAGGTCATCGTGAAAAAAGCCGTCGTAGGCGCGGGCGGCGCTGGCTTCGAAATCCAGTTCCCGGGCCTGGTTTTTGAGGCGCAGAGGCAGGCGTTGTTCGTCCGCGACTCTTTGCAATTCGGCCCGGCTGGCCTGGGCCACGACTTCCTCCGCCAGCACGACCGGAAGTTTTGGAAAGGTCTGTTTGACCACGCGGATGTCGGCGTTTGCGGAGCGTTCACCGGCCAGGTAAATATGATGCGCGACGGCGCTGCGACGCTCGTCCACCGCGTCCGCGAGCCGATTGCGCAAGCGGGCGATACGTTCGTCGCGGGCGGCGGCGTGACCGGTCAGATTATTCAGATCTTCGCCACCGAGAAAGTCCACCACCCGCTCCGCCAGCCGGCCAGTATTGAGATCGGCCTGGCTGATGCGCAACGTCTCCGCCGGCGCAGCCTGCGGATTGCCGTACTTGCGCGAGTAACCACTCAGGCTGGCATCGGCAAACACCTCCAGCGCTTTGCTGTAAGGCCAGCCCGGCAAACCGGTCAACACCGGTTCCAGCCAGACGGCCTGTGGATCGATCGGGCGGCCCGCGCGGATGTCGGCAGTCGCCGTGAGTACATCGTCGTAGGCGCTGAAGCGCTTGACTGTGTCGGCCAACAGCGGCGGAGGCGGGCTGTTGTCGATATGCATCTGACGCAGGGCGTCGTGATCGGTGCCGCTGCCGATGCGGATCTGCTCAAGTTCCGCGGGCGAAAAGCGTTCGACGCTGTGGCCCAGTCGTCGCATCAGCGCGTCATTCGGCCAGTTGTGCGGGGTCTCCGCTTCATGCACCCAGGCGCCGTGGCCGTTGTGTTCGATTTTCGGTCGGTAGGCGTTGGCGCGGCTCGGGTGCTTGATACGGTGGGTGTTGGACGTCGCATCAGTCGTGGCCTTTTCGACGACATACAGCTTGCCTTCCAGCGGCAGGACGTGTTCGTTGCGGTACTGATGCAGGCCATGGCGATCGGGTTTGGCGCCGGGCGAGAGCATCAGTTCATTGCGCTCGTAGGGACTCAGGTCCGGGTGCCATAAGCTGTTTTTGCCATTGGGCAGCCTGACCGGTTTCATGCCGTCTACCAGCGACGACAGTTTGACGCGAAAGGTTTTGCCGATCTGCGCGCCGGCGGCGAAGGCGGCAAACTGAATGATGTCGGTGACCACACTGATGACATGCCCGGCAGCGTCCTGCCAAAGCCCTTCGGCCAGATCAACGATGCCTTCGATCACATCGCTGGTCAGCTGGTAGGCCGTGTAGGCCATCATCAATTCGCCCAGCCCCGGCACGAATGGTGTGGCGATCAACAGCGCCACGTTGAAAATGTCCGAAAGGATTTTCTTGAAGTTGTCCCACCACGCCCAGCGCGCCTTGCTGTCGGTGTCGGCGGTGGAGACGGCGATCTCCCGGGCGTCGTTGAGGATCTTGTTGAGCTTTTGCTGATAGGCGTGGCGCCAGTAATCGCCCTGCAATTTCACCCGACCGAACTGCAGGTTGGGATTGTCCAGCGGGTCCTTGCGCCACGGTGGTTGCTGATCGGTGGGATCCTGACGCGGGTGATACCTGACAATGAACAGGCGTTGCTCAAGCTCGGCAAAGAAATGCCCGCGCTGCTGATGGTCGACAAACTGGCTGAAGAACTGACGGTAGGTCTGTTCGGTCCACTCGCTGAATCGGTCTTCACGAAGCTGGCGCACCAACTCCTCCCGGAAGGCTTTCAGAGAGTTGTACTCCTTGACCGGGTGATCCGGGTCGTGGGGAATGTAGACGATCAGGCGTCGAACGCCGCGGCTGTCCGACGCCGCGTGCGTCAGCAGCAGAATCCCGGTCAGCCGGGTGCCTAGCAGTGACAGGTCAGCGCACTGCATCGCGCGGCCATTGAGCAGCAGTTGCGGTTTTTCCTCGGTCAGGCTCAAGAGCATTTTGTAGGCGTCGTACTGGATATCGTCCTTGATCAGGGCCAAATGTGCGGCGACGGCGAGGGCGTCCTTCTGACTCTCGTTGACCTTGTACTGCAGCACGCTCTCGGCCAGCGGTTCGCCGGGCAGCAGGTAACTTTCCAGGTGTTTTTTATACCGCGCGCCGATATCCAGATCGCGGCACAGCGCCTGAAACTGGCTGATGGGCATGGCGCTTTTGATCGGTACGACATCGAACAGACCGCGCTCATCGGGCTCGCTGATGTAGTCCGAGCCATGGCCGACCGTTTCACTGCTGGCGAAATTGTGCAGGGCGGCATCCAGCAGCGAGACGGTGCGGGTCACGACACCTGCGGAAAGGTCGATGGCGTACCACG
This sequence comes from Pseudomonas sp. H1_D05, assembly GCF_054682705.1. NCBI lineage: Bacteria > Pseudomonadati > Pseudomonadota > Gammaproteobacteria > Pseudomonadales > Pseudomonadaceae > Pseudomonas > Pseudomonas sp. H1_D05. The sequence goes on along the minus strand of NZ_CP162825.1, from coordinate 576,828 downwards.
GTTTGTCCTTGGGCAGATACAGGCGCAGAAAGGTGCTTTTGACGTCCGGCTCGATGCCGTGCCGCTCCTTGATTTTTGCCTTGAGCAGCGGCTCGGCGAAGGCATGGAGATCGATTTTCGCCAAGAGATGATCAACCTGGTTCTGCGATCCCCAGGCCTTGAGGTTGGCCGCAGCGAGTTTGTTCAGATACGCGGAAGGTGCTTTGGTGTACCAGGCTTCGTTCTTCAGTGGCGAAACTGCCAAGGCGAGGCTCCGGGTGACGGTGGCGCTTTTGAAGTTGTCGTTGACGGCGGACTTGATGAATTCGTAGTGCCGTCCTTTGTCCGCGTTTTCCGCAGGCAGGGGGGAGAGAGACATGGCCAATCATCCTTGATTGTTGAGGAGTGATCAGCCTACTCAGGGCAGGGCAAAACAAAAGTTCAAAGATCGGGAGGCAAACGGCTTTGCGCAGCGCCAATTCGACGAAAATTCGAATCTGAAAAATATATAAATACCACCCGCTGAAGCGAAAATTCGTCACCCTGATGCAGAAAAAGCCGACACGATTTGTTACCTCGCTGTAGGGCGCGGCGCTTCGAGCATCGCCACGCTGGCGGTCTGCGTCGGGTTGCACTGTGAGTCGCTGCCCGGTTGCAGATACGGCGTCAGAATCGGCGCCATGCCCTTGAGCACCTGCACTGGCAGGGCCGAGGTGAACTTGAAGTTCTCTGCCGAACGCCCCGGAACGAACGCGGTGAGGGTGCCGAAGTGGTGATCGCCGATGTAGAAAACGAACGTCGCCGTGCGGTTGATCGACTTCGAACTGAGGATGCGTCCGCCCGAACCGATGGCTTCGATCCGGTTGTCGCCGGTCCCGGTTTTGCCACCCATGGCCAGTGGGCTGCCATCAGCCAGTTTGAAACTGCCGGAAACACGTTTTGCTGTACCGGCGTCGACCACTTGCGACAGTGCCTCGCGCATGGCTGTGGCGACCTCGGACGGCATCACTCGTTTACCCACGTGCGGGTCATTGACCAGTTGCGTTTCGTAAGGCGTGCCGGCGGCGAAATGCAGGCTGTCGATGCGCAGCGTCGGCATGCGCACGCCGTCATTGAGGATAGTGCCGATCAACTCGGCCAGTGCGGCAGGGCGGTCACCGGAGCTGCCAATCGCGGTGGCCAGCGACGGCACCAGATGGTCGAACGGGTAGCCGACTTTCTGCCAGCGCTGGTGAATTTCGAGGAACGCTTCGATCTCGAGCATGGTGCGAATACGGCTGTCGCGGGCGCCCTTGTGCTTGCTCTTGAACAGCCAGCTGTAGACTTCCTGACGTTCGAAGTGACTGGCCTTGACGATCTCGCTGAAGGTCGCGTCCGGGTGGTTCAACAGGTAGCCCATCATCCACAGGTCCAGCGGATGCACCTTGGCGATGAAGCCTTGATCGGGCAAATCGTAACTGCCGGGACCATAGGAATCGTAGAGACGGATCAGGCGATCATCGGTGAGTTTTTCGGTGAGCTTGGTGCCTTTGAGGTGCGAGCGGACGAACGTATTGAAGTCTTCCTGACTGGCATCGGGCAGTAGGTAGCGATGCACGGCGGCCATGCGGATCGGCGTCGGGCGCATGCTGTCGAGGAAGGTGTCGAGACGCGCCTGTGTGTCTTTGTTCCTGTATTTTTTCCAGAACTTGAGCTGGAACGCCGTGCCTTCGCGGTCGGCGAAACTTGCCAGGTATTCCTGCCGGCGCGGATCGCGATCGTCCTTGAGCAGTTCGGCACTGCTGTTGGGCCCTGAATAAGTGACATAACGCACCACATCGCGCATCAGCCGAATGAACGGCAGGTTGATCGATTCACGCAGGGCATCGCGCAGGGTCGGTATGCGGCCGTTGTCTTCCTTGCGGAAGTTGTGGAATACATGCAGGCCGCCGCCGGTGAAAAACGCCTCGCCGGGGCTGGCCGAGTATTTGCGGTCGAGGGCTGCGCCGAGCATCTTCGACAGGTCGTGATCCTTGTTCTGGATCAGGTAATCGATGACCCACTGGCTCAAACGGTCCTGATCGGGGACTTCGACTTTCTTCAGTTCCGGCACGCCCATTGCGCCGTACTTGTCGTGCAGTTCGGCGATGATTTGCAGGTAAGTGGTGAGCACGCGCATTTTCGCGGTGGAGCCGAGTTCGAGTTTGCTGCCTTCGTTGATATCGAACGGCTGGTCGGTGCTATCGGTCTGCACCCGCACGCGGGAACCGTCCGGGGTCAGTTCGAAGAGGGTAAAGCTGTAGCGCACTTGGGTGGTGCTGGTCGGGGTCAGCAAACGTTCACCGAGCAAGCCGATTTCGGCGGCGTAGGCCGGGTCGGCGAGTTTTTTCAGGTAAGCGGTGGCCTGGGTTTGCAGGTCGCCCTGCAGGGTGCTGGTGGCCGAGAGGTCGAGGCGGTCGAGGTCGTACAGCGGCCGGTTGAGCATGCTCGCCAGACGACTGCGGGCGACGCTGATGCCTTTGTTGGTTTCGATCGGCTGAAGGGTCGGCTGGGTCTGCCAGTCGCGGTAGGTGACTTTGCTGGTCAGCGCGGCATCGGCCAGGGCGTTGTCGATCACACCGTTCTGTTTGAGCAGGCGCAAATGGCTGTCGGTGAGGTCGGCAAGCTCTTCGCGGCCCTTGGTCAGGTAATGCGAAGGGCGGCGCTGGGCGATCATCAGCGACAACATCTCGCGCAGGGCCAAACCTTTGGCAGCCATGGTCTTCGCATCGGTGGCCGGGCTGTTCAGTTGTTCGTTGGCCTGATTGAAGTCGCTGCCGTACCAGACGCGCAGGCCTTCGGCCATGCCATGCACTTCGCCATGCCCCGGCACCGCCGACAGCGGCACGCTGTTGAGGTAGTCACGCACGATGTTCTGCCGTGCCCCGAGGGTTTGCGGGCCGGGCTGATAGGCGCGCACGCTGGCCGACATCATCTGCCGCAGTTTCTCGGCACCGGACACCGTCAGGCCATCCGGGGAATGCCGGTACTTTTCCAATTGCGTCGCCAGCGTGCTGCCGCCCGCCGACTGCCCCGGCAGGTGCAGCAATTTTGCCACTTGCGACCACGCGGCCATGCCGAAGCGCGGCCAGTCCACCGCCGGGTTGGCCAGCGGCTGTTTCGGGTCGAGCAGGAAGCGGTTTTCGATGAATAGCAGGCTGCTGACCACCACCGGCGGGATGGATTCGAAACTTGAATACAGCTGTTGTGGGTAGTTGTACTTGTACAACGGTGCGGCGCGGCAATCGGTGATCGACAGTCCGGCCTGAATCTTTTCCGAATACGGCACGAACAGGCCTTTGTCGGTGTAGCTGAGCAGTGCCGGGGAAAACCGCGCCTGCTCGGTGATGACGTAGTTGCGTTTGAGCAGGCGCGGCAGGAATTCATCCAGCGAGCTGTAACCCAGGCGCAGATCGAACGGCCCATTGCCCGGATAGCGAATGGCTTCACTGGGACCGGGTTCGAGGGTGTACGTCAGCGACGCGGCGTATTGGCTGAGCTCACGCGACTGGAAGCGCGAAGTGCGCATTTCCTTGGACGCAGCCAGCCCCACGACGATCGCGATAATCACCAGCAACAACCAGAAAGCCTTCCACCCATGCCGGTTGCGGCGGGGTTTTTCAGGGACAGGCGCTTCATCCACTCGTTCAGTCGGAACCACGGCTTTACTCGAATCGGTTTGCCACAAAGCGCCCATAGTCGATTGATCCATTCACGCAGATTGATCGGACTTGTCTGAAGCTTAGACGGTGGTTGAGGCTGGTGAAAAAAATGTGCGATCGGGGGCCGGCTGGCAGCCCCGGTACGGAGAGTGCGGTGCGACGTGGCGCTTTGAGAGACCGCGAATCAAGAAAACAAATATGTAACTTTTTAGTGAAGGTTATTTATATGAATGTAAGTTGCTAAAGTCTGGTAGTACTCATGGACTTCGCCTGTTGAATGTTTTGTTGTTAACTCGGACTTCAATTTTATTTCTCTGGGATGAAGTCATGTTGGAATCTCGTGGTCAGGTTTTCAGTATTGCCGAGAATATTGATATTGTTAAGGCTGCAACGCCGTCAGCACTGTTGGGTATGTCAAAAGAAAACCTTGAGATGTTAAAGACGTTTGATGCCGATGCGCCACAATGGTTAAAGATTGCGTCGCCGAAACAACGCGAAGAAGCGCGACGCCTGATAGAAGAAAGTGTCGCGGCGCATACGTTGCTGAATAGCGCCATGGCCTCCGTGAAAACACCTCATGAATTCGCCGCGCCATTGCTGGCAAAGGCCATCAAGGAAAGCTCCGGGCTGGATCTGGACGTCAATCGGGTACAGGTGGATTTGTCCGGTAAAAGTGATTTTCACAGCTCGCAGGTTCCACCCGCTTCGCTGCTTGACGCCGCCCTGCATAACCATTCGCCTGAAAAAAAGGCTATGTTCTTTTTTAAACCGAATTGCTATGTGACAGTTTCAGGTGGAAAGACAATCGACGTCGGACTTGATGTTCATGAGTTCATCGGGTTATGCCGACAACTGGATATCGGCAAACAGTATCAGGCCTATTTGCATGATGAACTTCATTGGGCTGACGGCAATGCTCGCGACAAACTGAATAAGCTGTTCGTCAATTACCAGAAAGCAGCACTGAGGGCTGCGAGTTATATTGCCTTATGTAAGGGTGATATTCGCCCGGAACATTTTGCAGCGTTGATGTCGAGTGCAGCAGGGCAGGAACCTGTTCACGTCAACGGTAAGACGCTGTGGTATCGAAGCTTGAGTTTCAATGAGTTGCCCGTACACAGCTGTATCATTTTCGAGATCGCCGATCCGGACGATGAAAGCATTCTGGATGACCTGCTGCCGACCGTTGACGGTTTCGCCAATAACGATTTCATCGCCTACATTCCCGACGACCCCGATCATCCCGTAAAGCACTACGCCACAGTGACGGCACTCAAGGCCCGATTGACCGAACAGTTCGTGCGCCGCGCTGAAAGTGACTCACCCAAGGCGCCAACGGCCTATCAGCATTTCTTCAGCCGGTTCTTGCGTTACAGGGATCGGTCGACGTTCTACTACAGCTTTACCGAAGAGATTCCAACGGCGTCAGGCAAGCCGCGGCTATGGGATCATCAAACCCGTCGGCAAAAGCATGATCCCGATTTTCTTCTGCAGCTCAGGGTGCTGGACCCTTCAGGTGATCCCTGGGTCCAGCACTATGACATCTGGACAACATTGCAGCGGGAGTTCAACCAGCGGATTTTCAGCGATGCCCGCGACGCTGCCGTGTCCAATGCCGATGCCGATGTGCGGGATGAGCAATCCTTGCTCGCGATATTCCTCGAAGTCGGCCTGGCCGCGCTGAATGTACTGTCTTTTGCCGTACCTCCATTGGGCTTGGTCATGCTCGGAGTGTCCGCCGTGCAACTGATGGACGAAGTGCTGGAAGGGCTTGAAGATCTCAGCAAGGGCGATAGGGAAGCCGGTTGGGAACACATCACCGACGTGCTGGAAAACATCGGCATTGGTGTGGCGACGCTGCCGTTGCTGGCCGGCGTTCATTCGGAATTCACGCCGATTGAAATGCCCGGTGGACAGAAGCGTTTGTGGAAGCCTGACCTTGTACCCTATCGAAGCGATGTGTCGTTGGCAGACGTGGAACCTGATCCACAGAATCAGTTTGCGGTCGGCGCCAGACACTATGTGAAGGTCGAGGACGGCGTCTTCGAGAAAGTCATCGAGCCGGCCACCGGGCAATCGAGAATTCTGCACCCGAACAAACCGCAGGCTTATCAGCCGATTGTTGAACAAGATGGCGCTGGCGAATGGCAGCATGCCTTGCCGCCGCCTTCGACATCAGTCGAACCGCCACCGGCCGGGTTCAGTAACAGGCAATTTCGTCGCTATGCCGTCAAACCATCCGAACTCGCGCGTCTCAGCCCGGCAGGCAAAGGCATCTTGCAAAGTGCTGACGGACTGCGCCGTTATATCCGCAATATAGATGAGCGCGGCAAGGTCGCAGTGTACCGGGTCAAGAATGATTTCACCCTGAACGCGGAAAGTGTCGACGTCCTCCTCGTCGATTCGGCTTTCAACGAACTTGCGCCTCGCAGATACCGGCAAGTGGCGCCGGATCAATGGCAACCGCAGTCGCTGTTCGGCGGCAATATTACCGATGATCTGCATGAAACGGACGTTGTCAGCGGACAGCAGCCAGGTACCTCCGGCAGACCCGTTTGGCTGCGCCCGCCTTTCAGCCGCGAACTTTTGCCCAACGGCCTGTGGGAGCCTCGGATCGAAGTGGTGACGCTCAACGATGTTCGCCATCTTTCCTATGATTGGGGGCCATTTGAATTCGTCCCTTTCACGGGCAGGCCGACGAATATTCATCAGGCTCTGGCCGCCCCACAATTTGATCATCTTCCTGTCAGCACTGATCTTTTCAAGTCGCAGTTCTGGTCGGATGTCCTCAACGTAGACCCGCAAATGACCAATACCCAAGGAGGAGGGCAGATGATTTTTTCCATGCAACGGATGACCACGTCCGGCGCGGTGGACAGTGAGTTCAATGCCATCAGCGTGTGGAGCACCCCTAACGAACTGCCACATCAGAGCAATGCGTTGTTGGGGTATTGGGCTCCTCAGGGAGGATACGTGGACATACCCGTTCACCCGCGATGGGGTGAGCCCGATCATGTGTTTACGCCCGGGTTCAGCGGCTGCTCTTTTACCGTGGATCAGATGGGGGAAAATGTCCTGCGCGTCAGACACGTGGAAGCGGGCAAGGAAGCTGCTCAATACAACGATCTACCCGACCACGCACATGGTTGGGGGTTGAGTACCGCCATGGAGTTTCCGGATTACGGGTTGCGTAATGATGAAAGCGGCAACGCGTATATGATTCTGACGGGGTTCGCCTACATGAAATATGAGCGGACGACGGGTGAATGGATGCTTCACTACCAAGCCCAGTACGGTGCCCCGACCATTGCACAATATTCCGTTAAAGATCCCGGTTTTTTTGACAAGCCAACCCGACAGGCGAAAGCCTTTCCTCAGAACAAGATCATCAGAACCGGTTCCAAAGTCGTGAAAACCGTGACCGACCCAGCGCGGCAAAGCAGCGCGGCCTGATAGCGGATTCCTCTGGATAAAAAACGCACGTTGAAAAGACGATGCACCAAGGTTGTGCAATACTCGCCACCGCTTTTAGTGGCGAGTTTTCCTACAGCTACCAGTTGATCTGCTCGATCAACTGCCTTCTTTGCGGTAACTCCCCCTTAATCTTGTGATTTATAGAGTGAAATGCCCTGCCAAAGGCTTTTTATACTGCACGTCCCGCTGATCTTGCAGGCTGTCCTGCAAGACGTGTCTGCTCACAAAGCAGGCGCGGTTTCATTTCAAGCCAGGGCTTATCGGCCGACGCTTCGACACTCGGTGGTCATATCCAATAACAAGACGAGGTTGCACTCCTATGCCAGTCGGCAATCAACTGCCTCACGGCGACACCGCTCAGGGCGGTCCGCTCAAACGCGAACTCGGCGAACGGCATATTCGCCTGATGGCACTCGGTGCCTGTATCGGCGTCGGTCTGTTTTTAGGTTCCGCCAAGGCCATCGAAATGGCCGGCCCGGCGATCATGCTGTCGTACATTCTGGGTGGTCTGGCGATCCTGGTGATCATGCGCGCTCTCGGCGAAATGGCCGTGCACAATCCGGTCGCCGGCTCGTTCAGCCGTTACGCGCAAGACTACCTCGGCCCGTTGGCGGGCTTCCTCACGGGCTGGAATTACTGGTTCCTGTGGCTGGTGACCTGCGTCGCGGAAATCACCGCGGTGGCCGTGTACATGGGCATCTGGTTTCCCGATGTACCGCGCTGGATCTGGGCCCTCGCGGCACTGATCAGCATGGGTTCGGTCAACCTGATCGCGGTAAAGGCCTTCGGTGAGTTCGAATTCTGGTTCGCCCTGATCAAGATCGTCACCATCATTGCGATGGTGATCGGCGGCGTCGGCATCATCGCCTTCGGGTTCGGCAATGATGGCGTGGCACTGGGGATTTCCAACCTGTGGGCCCACGGCGGCTTCATGCCCAACGGCGTGACCGGCGTGCTGATGTCCCTGCAAATGGTCATGTTCGCCTACCTCGGCGTGGAGATGATCGGCCTGACCGCCGGTGAAGCGAAGAACCCGCAGAAGACCATTCCCGATGCGATCGGCTCGGTGTTCTGGCGGATTCTGCTGTTCTACGTCGGCGCACTGTTCGTGATTCTGTCGATCTACCCGTGGAACGAAATCGGCACCCAGGGCAGTCCGTTCGTGATGACTTTCGAGCGTCTGGGCATCAAGACTGCCGCCGGCATCATCAACTTCGTGGTGATCACCGCAGCGTTGTCGTCGTGCAACGGCGGTATCTTCAGCACCGGACGCATGCTCTACAGCCTGGCGCAGAACGGCCAGGCACCGGCCGGTTTTGCCAAGACTTCGAATAACGGTGTACCGCGTCGTGCGCTGTTGCTGTCGATCGGTGCGTTGTTGCTGGGCGTGCTGCTCAACTATCTGGTGCCGGAAAAAGTCTTTGTCTGGGTGACCTCGATTGCCACCTTCGGCGCGATCTGGACCTGGGTGATGATCCTGCTGGCGCAACTGAAATTCCGCAGAGGCCTGAGCGCCAGCGAACGTGCCGGCCTCAAGTACAAGATGTGGCTGTACCCGGTCAGCTCGTACTTTGCGCTAGCGTTTCTGGTGCTGGTGGTCGGCCTGATGGCGTACTTCCCGGACACGCGCGTGGCGCTGTATGTGGGGCCTGCGTTCCTGGTGCTGCTGACGGTGTTGTTCTACGTGTTCAAGCTGCAACCGAGCAACGTAGCGCAAGGTGCTGCGCGTTCGGCTTCGTAAGTTTTAGCGTCTGCATCAACCAAGCCCCGGTCGCGAGACCGGGGCTTTTTTGTTGGCACTGTCGTAGCCCGGCGATACATAACCGCCATGGGGTGAAGTGCTGACCATTCGTCGTAATCGACCCTTGACCTGTAATTTCTGACAGTAGACCGCCAGCGCGTGATGACCTAGGTTGGCTGTTCGCCAAAAACGGCTTTGGCAAGGAACCGAGATGAAAGGATTCTATGCATTGAGTGTGATCGGCCTCGCCGATGGACTGATTCACTGGCAAATATTTTTTGTCCTGTGCACCGCCGCGGGGCTGACTCAAGCCGCGAGTAATTTCGCCGCGTTTTGCGTGGCCGCGGCGTTCTCGTTTTACGTGAATGTGCTGTATACCTTTGAGCGCAATACGTCGATGCTTGGTTATCTTTTGTTTATCGGCGGGATGGGCGGGGTGAGTTTTGCCATCGGTTTGCTTGCCGATGCGCAGCACTGGCATGGATTGGCCACAGTGGCGTCGTTCACACTGTTCAATCTGTCGTCGGGCTACCTGTTTTTCCGGTTTGTCTTGTTGCGCCAAAATCAGCAGTAACGCGCCAGTCCGTTGCGCAGACTGGCGCATTGGCCGTTACGCCGCCACCACTTCCTGCGGCTCAAAACTGTCCGCCCGTGCCATCTGCCACATCCGCGAGTAAAACTCGCCATTCACTTCCCCGGTGAGCAATTCCCCCGGTTTCAGAAACACATGCAACTGCGAGAACAACTTGATCTCGGTCGCCGACATGCGCCGCACCAAGTGCTTGGCCGACAGTTGCGACGGATGTTCCAGCCCAGCTGCGGCCAGCATTTCCGCCAGTGCCTTGAGGGTATTGCGGTGGAAGTTGAACACGCGCTGCGCCTTGTCCGGGACGACGAGGGCGCGCTGGCGCAGGGCGTCCTGGGTGGCGACGCCGGTCGGACATTTGTTGGTGTGGCAGCTCTGCGATTGAATGCAACCGATGGCGAACATGAAGCCGCGCGCGGAGTTGGCCCAGTCGGCGCCGATGGCCAGCACGCTGGCGATGTCGAAGGCGCTGACGATCTTGCCGCTGGCGCCGAGTTTGATCTTGTCGCGCAGGTTCAGACCGACCAGGGTGTTGTGGACAAACAGCAGGCCCTCGCGCATCGGTACGCCGATGTGGTCGGTGAACTCGACCGGTGCGGCGCCGGTGCCACCTTCCTTGCCGTCGACGACGATGAAGTCCGGGAGGATGCCGGTTTCCAGTATGGCTTTGGCGATGCCCATGAACTCCCACGGATGGCCGAGGCAGAACTTGAAGCCTACCGGTTTGCCACCGGACAGTTCACGCAGTTGCTGGATGAACTGCATCATTTCGATCGGCGTGGAAAACGCGCTGTGACGTGACGGCGAGACGCAATCTTCGCCCATCAGGATGCCGCGTGTTTCGGCGATTTCCTTGGTGACTTTGTGTTTGGGCAGGATGCCGCCGTGGCCGGGTTTCGCGCCTTGGCTCATCTTGATTTCGATCATCCGCACTTGCGGGTTCTGTGCCTGGGTGGCGAAGCGTTCCGGGTCGAAACGGCCGTCGCTGGTGCGGCAGCCGAAGTAGCCACTGCCCAGCTCCCAGGTCAGGTCGCCGCCGTGTTCGCGGTGATACGGGCTGATGCTGCCTTCACCGGTGTCGTGGGCGAAGTTGCCGAGTTTCGCGCCTTGGTTCAACGCGCGAATGGCATTGGCGCTGAGCGAACCGAAGCTCATCGCCGAGATGTTGAATACCGAGGCCGAGTACGGCTGACTGCACTGCGGGCCACCGACGGTGACGCGGAAACTGCTCGGGTCGCTCAGCGGTGCCGGACGCATCGAGTGGCCGATGAATTCGAAACCGGATTGATAGACATCGATCAGCGTGCCGAACGGCTTGTCGGCGGTTTCGTTTTTCGCTCGCGAATAGACCAGCGAACGCTGGGCGCGGGAGAAGGGCAGGGCATCGCTGTCGGACTCCAGCAGGTACTGGCGGATCTCCGGGCGGATGCCTTCAACCAGATAGCGGATATTGCCAAGGATCGGGTAGTTGCGCCGTACCGCGTGCGGGCTTTGCAACAGGTCGAACAGACCGATCAGGCTCAGCACGCCGGTGACGGCGGTGATTGGCCACAGCCAGTCATGTTCGAGGAAAGGCAGGCTGGCGAGGGTGAAAATCACGCAGACGGCAAAGAAGGCGTAGCGGCTCAGGAGTGACAGGCTCATACGGTTTCCTTGGTTCGGACTCGGAATAATCAGCGCCGCAGTTCCTTGTGGGAGCGAGCTTGCTCGCGAATGCGGTGGATCAGCCAACATGAATGTTGGATGTGATGGCCCCTTCGCGAGCAAGCTCGCTCCCACAAAAAAGCTTAAATCGCGCTGTTTCAGGCGTTTTGCGCCTGAAGAAAAATCGAAAACAGCTCGGACTGGGATTTGATTCCCAGCTTGCTGTACATGTGTTTCTTATGGACTTTCACGGTTTCTACGGAGATTTCCAGCTTACGGGCGATTTCTTTACTGGAGCAACCGCTGAGCATCAAACGCCCGACATCCAGTTCCCGGGCAGTCAACTGCGCGCCCTTGAGTTGCTGCACCGACGCCTCCAGTTGCACCCGCCAGTCAGCCCGGGCAGGGGCGGCGAGGGCCACGGTTTCGTTGATCTCGTAGGGCAGGCGCTGGCGCAACAGGCCCAGCACCCAAGGCTGAATCAATGACAGCAGGGCAATCTGTTCGCCAGTGAAACGTTTTTCACTGCCCAGCGACAGGCACAACGTGCGCTCACCTTCGAGCTGACAATTGAACTGGATTTCATCGGCCACGACATTCAGACGAAAGTATCGCTGGTAATACTCGGTCAGTTCGAAATGCTCCGGCGCCACTTCCGAGAGGCGATACAGACCGGTGCGGGTTTGCTCGCGACAGGCGATGTAGAACGGGTCGAGCAGGTACAGACCACGCAGATAATCCTGAAACAACTGATCGGGGCTGCCATCTTCGCCGGGGCATTCGGCGAAGACCTGTGGGTGTTGATCGGCACTGAACAGCAGCGCCACCCAGCTATCGAACGGCACGTATTGGTCGAGCAGTCGCACCAGTTGCGCCCAGAAGTTCGGCTTGTCGAGCGCATCGATCAGTTGCCCGACGGCGCGGTGCCAGGTGATGTCGTCAAACGAAAGTGTCATCGATCTACCCCTATCGGGTTACCCCGGCCGCGTAATTCCCTGGCCGGCTGCTTGCTGCGCATACTGGCCCACAGACAGCCACCGGGCAATCTTTCAGCGCCCGCCGCTTATCACAAGGAATTCCCATGAAAGTCGAACTCGCGCAATTGGCAGGCCGTGACAATGCCACGGCCTACAACCTCGAACGCGCACTGGCAGCGATTGCCGCGTGTGCGGCCGACACGCAATTGATCGTGTTCCCGGAGACCCACCTGATGGGCTTCCCGACAGCCGAAACCGTGGCGCAAACCGCCGAACCGCTCGACGGCCCGACCGTCAGCGCGGTGCGGGCCGCGGCGCGTGAACGCGACATCGCCGTGGTGATCGGCATGGCCGAGAACGACAACGGTCGCTTCTACAACACCACGTTGCTGATCACCCCTGAAGGCATTGCCCTGAAATACCGCAAGACTCATCTGTGGGCGTCGGATCGCGGCGTGTTCGAGGCCGGCGACCGTTACGCCACCTGCGAGTGGAACGGTGTGCGCGTTGGCCTGCTGATCTGCTACGACATCGAGTTTCCGGAGTCGGCCCGTGCCTTGGCGCAACTGGGTGCCGAGTTGCTGATCGTGACTAACGGCAACATGGACCCGTACGCGCCGACTCACCGCACCGCGATCATGGCCCGTGCCCAGGAGAATCAGGCCTTTGCGTTGATGGTCAATCGCGTCGAGGCGGGGGATGACGGTTTGATGTTTGCCGGTGGCAGTGCGCTGGTCGATCCGCTGGGGACGTTGTTGTTCGAGGCCGGGCGTGAGGAAGGGACGTTCTGCGTTGAACTGGATTTCGCGCGGTTGGAGATTGCGCGCAGGGATTACCGCTATCTGGATGATCAGCGCTTGAAGTTGCCGGGGGAGGTGCTGGAGCACGGTGATGGTGTTCGCGAGTTGTTGATTCCACGCCGTTGACCGCTGCCCTCACCCTAGCCCTCTCCCGGAGGGAGAGGGGACTGATCGAGTTGATTGCTCGAGTTACGCCGACCAGGAGCAACGGGTCGAACTCAGGTTTTACCCGATCGTTCCCACGCTCTGCGTGGGAATGCAGCCCGGGACGCTCCGCGTCCCAAGAGCGGACGCAGAGCGTCCATTGAGGCATTCCCACGCAGAGCGTGGGAACGATCAGCCACACCCGAAAACATTCGCCGAACCCGGCTCTGCCATAAATCCAATAACATTCGGAGTAAGTCGCCCATGGCTCGTTTGCAACGCACCCTTTCATTAGGGTCGGTGGTGCTGTTCGGCATCGCCTACATGACGCCGATCATTGTCCTCGGCACCTTCGGCATCCTCGCCCAGTCCACCGCCGGCATGGTGCCCGCCGCGTATCTGGCGGCGCTGGTGGCGATGTTCTTCACCGCCATGAGTTACGGGCGCATGGCCGCTGCATTCCCGTCGATCCCGCAATGGATCTGGGTGCTGGGCTTTATCGGCATCACCAGCGCGATCAACATCATTGGCCTGAAACTGGCCAACGGCATCAACGCCTTGCTGATGCTGGTGCAGTTCCTCGTGCTGATCGCTTTCGTCGCGCTGTGCGTGCACTACATCGGTGGCGATGCGAGCACGCCGTTGTGGTCGATCAAGCCGTTCTTCAACGGCGACATGCAGATGCCGCTGATCATGAGCGGCGCGGCCATCGCCTGCTACTCGTTCCTCGGCTTCGATGCGGTCAGCACGCTGACCGAAGAAACCCGCGATCCACGCCGCACCATCCCGCGCGCTGCTCTGCCCGTTGATCGGGCTGGTGGCGGACTTGTGGCTGATGGTCAGCCTCGATCACCTGGCGGTGTACCTGGGCTTGAGCTGGCTGGCGATCGGCGTAGTTTACCTGGCAGTACTCACCGGTGGTTTCCGTCGCCAGCCACCGGAAATGGACTTTCAGCAAGCGACCTGAGGCGTCTTCAGGCCGCGGGCCGGTTCTGGCGCATCGGCAACTCGATGCGAAAGGTCGTGCCCACCCCGGGTTCGCTGCGTACCGAAATGTCGCCACCGTGCTTTTTCACAATGCCGTAGGACAGGGACAGGCCCAGCCCGGTGCCCTGGCCGACGGGTTTGGTGGTGAAGAACGGATCGAAGATTTTCTGCAGGATGTCCGGCGCAATCCCCGCGCCGGTGTCGGCGACTTCCACCCACGCCGTGTCTTGTTGTTGCCCGGTGCGCAAGGTGATGGTGCCGCGTTCGGGGCCCATGGCCTGCGCCGCATTGACCACCAGGTTCATGATCACCTGATTGATTTGCGACGGCAGGCATTCGATGTCCGGCAGGGGCTGGTACTCCTTGATCAGGTCGGCCTTGTACTTGAGTTCACTGGCGACAATGTTCAGCGTCGACTCGATGCCTTGTTGCAGATTGGCCCACTGCCATTGCTGCTGGCTATCGACCCGGGAGAAATCCTTCAGGTCCTTGACGATCTGCCCGACCCGGCCAATGCCTTCCTTGGATTCGCGGATCAGCACCGGAATGTCTTCGAGGAGAAAATCCAGATCGGCGTCTTTGCGCAATTGCTCAAGCCGCGCCACGGATTCAGGATCTGGCGTTGGCCCAAGCGTCTGCCAGGCATCGAGTACGCTGAGCAATTGTTTGAAGTAGCCGTCGAGGGTGCCGAGGTTGGAGGAGATGAAGCCGATCGGGTTGTTGATTTCATGGGCCACGCCCGCCGCCATTTGCCCCAATGAGGCGAGCTTTTCCGACTGTACCAATTGACTTTCCAGTTGCTTGCGCTCGTCGATTTCCCGCTGCAGGTCTTCGCTGGCCTGCTTGAACTGGGCCGTGCGCTGATCGACCAGATGTTCCAGGTGATGCATTTGCAATGACGCGCGTTCGGTCATCTGCCACTTGGTCAGCAGGGTGTTGGCCATCTGCTGCACTTCGATGTTGTCGAAGGGCTTCTTCAGAATCAGCAAGCGGTCATGCGCCTGCAGACGCTCCAGCAGTTCATCCCAGGAATAATCCGAGTAGGCGGTGCAGACCACCACTTGCAACTGCGGATCCTGCTGCCACAGATGCTCGATGGTTTTCGCGCCGTCCCAGCCGTCGGGCATGCGCATGTCGACAAAGGCCAGCGCATAGGGGCGTTGTTCCGCCAAGGCCTGGTTCAGCTTGCCCAAGCCTTCCTCGCCGCCATAGGCCGAGTCCAGCTCGAACGGCGGACGTTCGGCGCGCACCTGAGCGCCAAACAGTGCTGCTTCCATCTCGTCCAGTTCCACTGACTGCGCCGCCGGCGGCGCGAGAATCTTACGAAAGTCTTCATGGATCGACGGCATGTCGTCGATCAGCAGAATGCGGCGGTTCGACAGCTCGCTCATGCGCTCTCCGTGACGCTGATCAGGGGGATCTGCAACGTGAACAATGCACCCTGGCCCGGGCCGTCGCTGTGCGCGGTGAGGTGGCCGTTCATCTCGATGGCGGCCAGGGCGCAGCTGTGCAGACCGAAACCGTGGCCTTCCTTGCGGGTGGTGAAACCGTGGGCAAAGATTCGCGTCATGTTTTCCGGCGAAATGCCTTCGCCGTCATCCTTGACGCTGATTTCAAGGAAGGTGTCATCGACAATTTTGACCGCCAGGGTCATGGTCCGGGGGCGGTTGCTGAGGTCGGACATGGCGTATTTGGCGTTGCTGATGAGGTTGATCAGGATCAGCAGCAAACGGTGTTTGTCGCCCATCACCTGCGGCACGTCAGCGTACTCCCGGACCACCGTGACGTGGTGCCGGGTGAGTGCCCCGGCGTTCATGCGCAACGCGTCTTCGAGCAATTCGTTGATGAACAGCGGTTCGGTCATGCTGTTGGCGCCGGCATAGGATTGCTGGGTGGCGACGATGTCTTTGATGTGGTCGACGCTTTTGTTCATCTGGTTCAACTCGTCGAGCATTTCCTGCTGTTCCTGGGTAATGGCGACCACCAATTGGTTGAGGTAGCCGGGGAGCAATTTGCCCTTGGCGTCTTCGCTGAGGAACACGCCGAGGTCATCCGGGTGTTCGTTGATCAGTTGCATGGCCTTGCCCAGGCCTTGGGCCTTGCTGTTGCGCAGCTTGCGCGTGATCAGGTCGCTGGAAATGTTCACGCTGTTGAGCACGTTGCCGACGTTGTGCAACACATTGGTGGCGATTTCCGCCATGCCGGCCTGACGTGCCGCGTCGAGCAGTTCGCTCTGGGCGTCCCGCAGTTCCCGGGTGCGTTCTTCGACTCTTTGTTCCAGTGCATCGTTGGCCGTTTGCAGGGCGTTATTGACCCGATTGATTTCGGCGAAACTACCGATCAAACGAATGGCCAGCCACACCAGTGACAACACCAGCAAGACCGAAAACAACAGCAGGTAGAAGTGGTATTGCCGGTCGACCCGATCGGCGCTTTGCTGGTCGTGATCGAGCATGGTGGTGATGTTGTCGAGGCGCTCGGCCACGGGGATGTTTTCGATGCTTTCGAGCAACTGATTGACCACTGGCTGCTCGCGCGCAATCAGCGAGATATGGCTGCTCAGGATTCTGATCGGTGTCTGAAACGCGAGCGGCAGGCGTTGTGCATTGACCTTCAGCTTGTTCAGACCGACCTCGATGTCGGCGGCCCGGTCGTCGGAGGTGACCTGGGCGAATTCGAGGGCGCTGAGCAGCAGGTCGTAGGTGTCGGTGGTGATGTTTTGCAGCTGCAATTTATCGAAGTCCGACAGGCTGGCCAGTTGCTGTTGGATGTCGTCTTCAGCGGTGGGCAAAAAAGCCAGGGAGTTGCGTAACAGTGCGTTGTGCGATTTGAACTGTTCGACCAGACGGGTCTTTTCCTGCATCGCCTGCAGGAAGCTTTCGTGAGCATCGTTCCATTGCGTCGAGTCGTTGCGCCCATGCCCGGATTCGATCGCGTCGAAGCGCGCCCAGAGCCGGTTCATCTCATTCATCGGTGACACCAGTGGATCGTAGTTGTGGGTCAGTGCCACCCTGGCCTTGAGGATCTCGTTCTCCCACTGCGAATTCTGCTGTTTGATCTGCCGGATCAGATCCCGCGATTCGGTGTACGTCATGCTCTGGTCAGAGCTGGATTTGAAGTACAGGAACAACAGGATCGAGGCCAGCGCCAGGGCCACCAGGGTCAGCAACAACAGGCTGCGTCGCCGCGAGATGTTGATCATGGCTGGACCTCCCTTTGGCCGGTCAGGGTTGTGAGGAACAGCATGATCAGCCGTTTGTCCTCAGCGCTCGGCATCCGCCCCAACTGGTACTGGAACATCACATCCACAGCGCGTTCGAGGGTGGGGGCCGATCCGTCGTGAAAGTACGGCGCGGTGATCGCGACATTGCGCAGGCTCGGCACTTTGAACACGGCCCGGTCTGCTTCATCGGCGGTGACGTTGAAGCGGCCCTGGTCGGCCACGGTCGGGTTGCCGCGATCGGCAATGTAATCGCCGAACACGCCGAATTTCTGGAACATGTTGCCGCCGATGTTGACCCCCTGATGGCAGGCAATGCAGCCGTACTCCTTGAAGCGCTGGTAACCGTACTTTTCCTCCAGAGTGAGGATGTCGGTGTTGCCGAGCAGGTATTGATCGAAGCGTGAGTTGGGCGTCAGCAAGGTGCGTTCAAAACTGGCCAGCGCCTGCTGGACGTTGGCCTGGGTCACGCCGTCCGGGTAGGTGGCGGCGAAATCACGACGATAGTCGGGGTCGTTGCCGATGCGTTCGATCACGGTGCGCCAGTCGCTGCCCATTTCATGGGGGCTGGTGATGACGACGTTGCTCTGTTCCTCCAGCGTTTCGACGCGGCCATCCCAGAACTGGCGGAAATTGAGGGCCGCGTTGAACACGGTCGGTGTGTTGACGGCCACCGGTTTGCCGTCGAAGCCCAGCGACAAGGCGCGGCTGTCGGCACCGTTCTTGTCGAGTTGATGGCAGCTGGCGCAGGACAGCGTGTTGTTGATCGACAAACGTGGTTCGTGGAATAGCCGTCGACCGAGTTCCACGCGCCGGGGATCCTGCTGCGGCACCGCGGGCAGCGGTTTGAGCGGCTCGTCCAGCGGCTCGGCACTGGCGCCGATACAGACTCCGCACAGCAGCAACGCGATGCCGTAATGGAAAAGGCTCATCGGCAATTGTCTCCCTGACTCCAGGCTGGTTTCACAGTGATCATGCAATCGTCCAGGGCGCGGGTTGCGTACCGGCCAGCAACCGCGCAAATGCGTCTGCGGGCAGGGCTTCGCTGAAAAAGTAGCCCTGGCCTTCTTCGCAGTGATGGGCCTTGAGAAAGGCCAGTTGCTCAGCGGTTTCGATGCCTTCGGCGATGACGTCCAGTTCCAGACTCTTGCCCAGGTTGATGATCGCGCTCACCAGCGCGGCATCGTTGCGGTCGTTGCACAGGTTGCGAATGAACGATTGGTCGATCTTCAGCACATCGATGGGAAATCGCCGCAAGTAGCTCAGGCTGGAATAGCCGGTGCCGAAGTCATCGATGGCCAGACGCGTGCCCAGCGTTTTCAGGCGCTTGAGCGCCGTCATCGTCGCCTCGACGTTTTGCATCAGCACGCCTTCGGTGATTTCCAGCTCCAGCCATTCGGGGGCCAGACCTGTCTGTTCAAGTACGCGCTCGATGCCGGCAACGAAGTCACGCTGGCGAAAATCGATGGGTGACGTGTTGACCGACATGCGGATCGGCGGCAGTCCGGCCAGTTGCCAGGCACGGGTCTGACGACAAGCTTCAGCCAGCACCCATTTGCTCAACGGCACGATCAGGCCGCTGTCCTCGGCCACCGGGATGAAGTCCGACGGATAGACCCAGCCATGCCCGGGTTTCTGCCAGCGCAGCAGTGCTTCGGCACCCACCACTTTGGCACTGCGCAGGTCGATTTTCGGCTGGTAGTGCAGGACGAACTCATGCGCCTGCAGGGCGCGGCGAATGCCCGACTCGATGCTGTGCTGTTCCCGGGCGTGCTGGTTCATGGCTTCGATAAAAAAGCCGATGTTGTCAGGCCCCTGTTCCTTGACGTTGCGCATCGCGGTCTCGGCTTTCTTGATCAGCTCGGTGGCTTCGAGGCCGTCTTCGGGGTAGACGCTGATGCCGAGGCTGGCGGTGACGCTGACGTCGTGGCCGGCAATCGTCTGCGGCAGGCGAATGGCGGCGAGGAGTTTTTCCGCGATGCCGTGGGTTTGCTGAGGGTGGTTGATGTCGCCGAGGATCACCACGAACTCATCGGAACCGTAGCGAAACACCGAGTCCGAATCGCGCACGCAGGACAACAGTTGCCGGGCGACCCGTTTGAGCATCTCGTCACCCGCCGGATGGCCCAGCGCATTGTTGATGCGCTTGAAGCGATCCAGACCGAGAAACATCACCACCAATTGTTTGTCATGCCGTCGGCACACGGCCATGGCCTGACTCAGGCGATCACCGAGCAAGGTGCTGTTGGGCAGTTCCGTGAGGCTGTCGTATTGCAGCAGGTGCGAGACCTTGAGCAGTTCGTGCACCCGCGCTTCGATGGTCCGCTCAAGGCTGAGCATCTTCAGCGCCGCGTCCTGCGCCAGTTGCCATTTCCAGGTCAGGGCGTTGGCCATCTGACGGATTTCCAGGCTGTCGAACGGCTTTTTCAGGATCAGCAACTGATCGCCGAACTCCAGCCGTTCGGCCATCGCTTCCCAGCTGTAGTCGCTGTACGCCGTGCACAAGGCGATTTGCAGGTTTGGGTCGACCCGCCACAGTTGCTCGATGGTTTCCAGGCCATCCCAGCCGGGCGGCATGCGCATGTCGATAAAGGCGAGGGCGTAGGGATTGCCACTGGCCAGTGCGCGGTTGACCAGCGCCAGCGCTTCCTGGCCCTGATAGGCGGAGTCGAGCTGGAAGCTCAGGTGTGGCGTCTGCTGGGTGCCGAACAGCGTCTGCTCCAGTTGCTGCAAATCGACGGCGTCCGCCACCTGCGGGGCGAGGATCTTGCGAAAGTCATCGTGGATCGCCGGCGTGTCGTCGATGATCAGGATGCGCCGGTTGGTCTGCGGAAAAGGCGTTTTCATGCCTCGTCCTCCTTTGGCGTCAGCCGGCAACTGTCCTTGAGCAAATGCCCGGCTTGTTCGGCGCTGACCGCTGCGCTGAAATACATGCCCCGGGCGCTGGGCAGCGGGGGCGCGGAGGGCGGCGTGCACGGTTGATCCGACGACGGCTGGCCTTCAGCAATGATGTCGATGTCCAGATCCCGGGCGAAGTTGACCATCGCGCGCAGGGCGTTGGCACTGGCAACATCGTGGGCGGCACTGTCGACGAAACTCTGCGCCAGTTTGAGGTGATTGACCCGGTAGGTTTTCAGGTAGTCGAACGAGGAGTATTCG
This sequence comes from Pseudomonas sp. H1_D05, assembly GCF_054682705.1. Taxonomy (NCBI): domain Bacteria; kingdom Pseudomonadati; phylum Pseudomonadota; class Gammaproteobacteria; order Pseudomonadales; family Pseudomonadaceae; genus Pseudomonas; species Pseudomonas sp. H1_D05. The sequence goes on along the minus strand of NZ_CP162825.1, from coordinate 556,437 downwards.
GTGCCGAAATCATCGATGGCGATGCTCACGCCCAGTTCACGCAGGCGCGGCAACGCGTCGTTGTGCGTCCACTTGGTCTGGGCCAGTGTGGCCTCGGTGACATCGAAACGCAGGTCCCAAGGGGCGAGTTCCCAACGGGCGGTGGTGCGCAGCACGTTGTAGATCAGCTCGGGGCCGCTCTTGAGTTGGGCCAGCGAAAGTTTGATCGCCATTACGGGCGGCGCGACGCCTTCGTTACGCCACAGATGCATCTGGTGGCAGGCGTGATCCAGCACCCAGCGCCCGAGCGGAATGATTGCGCCGGTTTTCTCTGCAATCGGCACGAAGTCGCAGGCCTGCAGCAGGCCGCGACGAGGATGCTGCCAGAGGACTTGTGCCTCCATGCCGAGAATCCTGCCGCTGTGCAGATCGACCTCCGGCGCATAGCGCAGCATCAGCTCATTGCCCTCAAGGGCGGTCATCAATTCGCTGACGAGGGTCATGCGTTCGGCCACTTCCCGAGAGATTTCCTCGGAGTGGAAGTGGTACTGATTGCGGCCCATTTCCTTGGCGCGGTACAGCGCCATGTCGGCTTGCCCGAGCAGCGCGTCGGCATCGAGACTGAGGTCGCTGTAACTGCTGATGCCGATGCTCACCGAAATATGCAGCGCATTACCGGCCAGGTGGTAGGGCGCCAGCAGCGTGTCGCGAATCTTGGCGGCCATCGCGGCCGATTGGGTCGGGTCGCTGACGTCCAGTTGCAGGATCGCGAATTCGTCGCCGCCCAGGCGCGCCACTACGTCACTTTCGCGGACACTGGACTTGATGCGCCGGGCGACTTCCTGCAACAGCAGATCGCCCACCGGGTGGCCGAAGGTGTCATTGATCCGCTTGAAATGGTCGAGGTCCAGGTAGAACACCGCGAACGGCATGGCGCCTCGTCGTGCGGCGGCGAACGCTTGATGCAGGCGCTCGATCAGCGTGGCGCGATTGGCCAGCCCCGTGAGGCCATCGGAGCGGGCGAGCAAGGCCAGCTTGTCCTCGGCCAGGCGGCGCTCGGTGATGTCGAGGATGATGCCTTCGACTTCCAGTAGACGGCCGTCATCATCGCGCACCGGGATGTAGCGGTTCTCCACCCAGCGCCAGGTGCCCTGGCCGGTGCGCATGCGGAACTCGATGGACGCGCCCGACGCATGCCGATCCAGCACCCGGGCCATGGCCGCATCGACGTTCGCCTGATCGTCCGGATGAATCAGCGCCTGCGCCCAGTCGGGCGAACCCACCAGGTCGGCGGCGACATGGCCGTAACGGGTGATGTTGTGGGAGATGTACATCAGCGCAAACGAGGGTTCGCCGCGCAAACGGTAAAGAATGGTCGGGCTGTTCTGCACGATCACATTGGCGTCGGACAGCTCCCGGGTGCGCTCCTGCACCGCTTGCTCCAACAGGCTCATCTTCAGCTCGGCGTCTTCGGTCATCTGCCATTTGACCGTGAGGGCGCTGGCCATCTGGCGGATCTCGATGGCGTCGAAGGGCTTTTTCAGGATCAGCAAGCGGTCGTTCAGCGCCAGACGCCGGTCGATGTCTTCCCAGGAATAATCGGAATAGGCCGTGCACAGCGCAACTTGCAGCTTGGGGTCGACCTGCCACAGCCGTTCAATGGTCTCCAGACCATCCCAGCCCGGTGGCATGCGCATGTCGATGAAGGCCATGGCGTAGGGGCGGTTTTCTGCCAGCGCGGCCTCGAGTTTTTCCAGGGCTTCGCGGCCCTGAAACGCCGAATCCAGTTCGAAATGTTGGGTTTGCGGTGCGGACGGCGTGCCGAACAGCAGGCTCTCGGTTTCGCCCAAGCCATCGTCACCGGGGATGATCGGGCTGAGAATCTTGGCGAAATCGCCATGGATCGCCGGGCTGTCGTCAACGATCAGCACGCGGCGATTGATGTGCACGGTTGGCGCTGTCATGCCGCGCCACCCGTGGGGAGGCATGCTGTGGTGATCCGGGGCATCCTTTTCCCTCGCCATTTGCCTGTTTGTATCAGCCGATGGAGTCTTGCGCTGTCTTCAGCATAGTCGGCTCCCCGGTACTGCGCTTTCGGCCCCGGACAAAGATCGGCGTGAATGCCGGCCAAAATCATCTAGCCTTGGACTCAGGCGCGGACCGGCGAAGTGTTGGCTCGGTGCGTCGTAATTTCCCTGTTTGCTTGAGGCCATGCCATGGAAGAGCCATCCGCGCCGCTGCCGGCGCATCGACCCACAGTGCTGCTGGTCGATGACGAGGAGTCGATCCTCAACAGCCTGCGCCGCCTGTTACGCGGCCAACCCTACGATCTTCTGTTGGCCACCAGCGGCGCTCAGGCGCTGGAGATCCTCGCGCAGCAGCCGGTGAACCTGGTGATGAGCGATGCGCGGATGCCGGGCATGGACGGTGCGTCGTTGCTGGCGCATGTCCGTGAACGTTTTCCGGCGACGGCGCGGATCATGCTCACCGGCTATGCCGACCCGGCGGCGATCATCAAAGCCATCAATGACGGGCAGATTCACCGGTACATCAGCAAACCGTGGAATGACGAAGAGCTGCTGCTGATTCTGCGCCAGTCCCTCGAACACCAGCATTCCGAGCAGGAGCGCCAACGGCTGGAGCGCTTGACCCGGGTGCAAAACGACCAGCTCAAACTGCTTAACAGCACTTTGGAAAAACATGTCGCAGCGCGCACCGCCGAACTGCAGCAGACCGCCGACATGCTCGATCTGGCGTACGAAGAGCTCAAGCACAGCTACGTTACCGGCACCGAAGTGTTCTCGCTGCTGGCCAATCTGCGCTTGCCACCTGCCAAACAGACCAACCGGCAGATCATTGAACTGGTGCGCAGCTACTGCAAACAGCATGGGCTGGACGAGGCCACCAGCCGTGATCTGACCATGGCGGCGGCGCTGTACAACATTGGCAAACTGAGCTGGACCGACGCGATGATGACCACGCCCTCGGATCTGCTGCGCCATACCGAACGCGAGCGCTATCGCAGCTATCCGAAGCAGAGCGAATCGTTGCTCATGACCCTGGACCCGATGAAGGATGCGGCGCGTCTGATCCTGCATCATCAGGAGCGCTGGGACGGCAGCGGCTTTCCCGACCGGCTCAAGGGCGAGGGCATTCCGTTCGGCTCACGCTTGCTGAAACTGGCAGTGGATTTCGTCGAGTTGCAGCGCGGTCTGATCCTCGAGCGGCAGATGAACAGCGATGAAGCGCTGCTGTACCTGCGCCAGTACGCCGGACGTTTGTACGATCCCGATCTGGTCGAGGATTTCATTCAGGTGTGTGCCGCGTTCCTCAGCGACGTGACGCTGGCGGATCCGTCGGTCAAGGTGCTGTCCACTCGGGATCTGGCGGCGGGGATGATTCTGGCGCGCAACCTCAATGCCGATAACGGCATGCTGCTGCTCAATGCCGGCAAGGTGCTCAACGCGCTGTTGGTGGAAAAGCTGATTGCGTTTGAAGCCATGGAGGGCGGCAAGTACACGATTTTCGTCAAGGTGCCGGAGGAGGTTGAAGCCACGCTCAAGGCGCAGGGGGAATGATCGGTGAGGTGACGTCATTGGGCCGGGCATGGGATCCTTGCGGTTTTTCCAGTGCCGGTGGCTGATCCATGACTTCTGCATCCGTTGTCTCTGCAAACCTCATTCGTATAGCCGCCGCGCTGTTGCTCAATCCCGCAGGCCAGACTCTGTTGGTGCGCAAGCGCGGCACCACGGCGTTCATGCAACCGGGCGGCAAGATCGAGGCGCACGAGTTGCCGGTGCACGCGCTGGCCCGCGAGCTGGAAGAAGAGCTGGGCTTGCAGATCGATCCGGCGCAGGCGGCTTTTCTCGGCCAGTTCTCGGCGCCTGCGGCCAACGAGCCGGGGTGTGTCGTGCAGGCCGAGATCTTTCAACTGACGATCGAGGCCGACGTCACACCGGCGGCGGAAATCGAAGAAGTGATCTGGGTCGATCCGGCCACTGATCCTGCTGTGGTTCTGGCGCCATTGACACGTGACGTGATCCTGCCGTTTTATCGCAAATCGCTGAGCGCAATCGCCTGATCATCCACGCAAAGGACTTTGCCATGATCCCGCTTCAAGACTTGCTGATCTTCGCCGCTGCCGCATTGCTGATGGTGCTGACGCCGGGGCCGAACATGATCTATCTGATTTCGCGTTCGATCTGTCAGGGACGCAAGGCCGGGGTCACGTCGTTGCTCGGTGTGGTCAGTGGATTCTTTGTGCATATGTTCGCCGCGGCTGCGGGATTGACTGCGGTGTTTCTGGCAGTGCCGATGGCCTATGAAGTGCTGAAGTGGGCCGGTGCGCTGTACCTGCTGTGGCTGGGCTGGCAAGCAGTGAAACCCGGTGCGCGCTCACCGTTCGAGGCGCAGCAATTGCCGCCGGACTCGTCGCGAAAGCTGATCACCATGGGCTTTCTCACCAGCGCGCTGAACCCGAAAATCGCCGTGTTCTACCTCTCGGTGTTTCCGCAGTTCATCTCCCCTGAACACGGCTCGGTGTTCACCCAAAGCATCATTCTCGGCCTGACCCAGATCAGCGTCAGTTTCTGCGTCAATTTGCTGATCGCGCTGTTCGCCGCGGGCATCGCTTCGTGGTTTGTGCGTAACCCGACGTGGCTGGCGCTGCAGCGTTATTTCATGGGCTTCGTCCTCGGCGGCCTCGCTGTGCGGCTGATGCTTGAGCAACGCAGGACGGCGTGAACATGTGGATCGAACGGCTGGACGCCAGTCATGCCCTGGCTTACCGCGAACTGATGCTCGAAGCCTATGACCGCCATCCGCAGGCGTTCACCTCCAGCGTTCGCGAACGCGCGGTGATGCCATTGAGCTGGTGGGAGGGGCGTCTGACCAGCAAGCTCGATGTGGTGCTTGGCGCGTTTGAAGCCGGCGCGCTGGCCGGCATCGTCGGCCTGGCCCTCGAACCGCGCGAGAAGGCTCGCCACAAGGCCACGTTGTTCGGCATGTACGTCTCGGCGGATTTTCGTCAGCACGGTCTGGGCCATGAACTGGTACAGGCGGCCATTACCGAAGCGCAAAACCACCCGGCACTGAAACTGCTCCAGCTTACCGTTACCGCCGGCAATGACGCCGCGTTCAATCTCTACCAGCGCTGCGGCTTTATCCAGTTCGGCCTCGAACCGTTGGCGGTGCGGGTGGGCGAAGACTACTTCGACAAGATCCACATGTGGCGTCAACTCTGATATTGCGCTGATCCCTGTGGGAGCGAGCCTGCTCGCGAAGGCAATCTGACAGTCACTATTTGTGTGTCTGATACATCGCTTTCGCGAGCAAGCTCGCTCCCACAAGTGACTCAGCGAACCGCGCTGACACCGTCCAGGGTCGAGAACGACGTGTCCTTCGCCGTCAGGAGAAAATCCCGCATGTACGGTGCATCGAGCATGTCGGTGCGAATCGCCGCGTACAACGTTGCGAACAGGCCTTTTTCCCCCAGCCGTTTACCCTTCACGTAACCGCGCGAGCTGTATTCGTGCAGCGCCCAGTGCGGCATGCCGCAAACACCACGACCACTGGCGACCAGTTGCATCATCATCACCGTCAGTTCCGAAGTGCGCACCTGCGCCGGCTCGATGTCGGCCGGCTCCAGGAAGCGTGTGAAGATGTCGAGACGGTCGCGTTCCACCGGGTAGGTGATCAGCGTTTCCGTCAGCAAGTCTTCGGGGACGATGTACGGCTTGCTCGCCAGCGCATGCTGATTGGCCACGGCAAGCATGGCTTCGTAGGTGAACAGCGGTACATAGGTGATGCCGGCGATTTCCAGTGGATCGGAAGTCACCACCAGATCCAGATCGCCACGCGCCAACGCCGGCAGCGGTGCGAAGGCGAAACCCGAAGCGAGGTCGAGTTCGACTTCCGGCCAGGCATCGCGGAACTGGTCGATGGTCGGCATCAGCCACTGAAAGCAGCTGTGGCATTCGATGGCCATGTGCAAACGCCCGGCCGTACCACCGGCGAGACGACCTATATCCCGCTCGGCGGCGCGCAACAGTGGCAGGGTTGCGTCAGCCAGTTGCAGCAAGCGCAAACCGGCGCTGGTGAATCGTACCGGTTTGGTCTTGCGCACGAACAAAGCCATGCCCAGGCGTTCCTCAAGCTCCTTGAACTGGTGGGACAGCGCCGACTGCGTCAGGTGCAAACGGTCGGCGGCATCGACCAGGCTGTCGGCTTCACGCAAGGCGTGCAGGGTTTTCAGGTGACGGATTTCAAGCACCGAAGGCTCCATGAGGAAAACTTGTGATAAGCGCAAAGAGGGTGAGTTTGTCTCATGATGATAGCGCTGTCGACATCGACGCGTTCTTTTACGGCAGAACCGCCGAGTGATGGCTCAGCAGTTCTTCCTATGACTACAGTGTCTTATGCTCAGAGTCCCTCGAAATGCCGCAGGACAATGGACTGTGCAGTGATTCTGGAATCAAGCAGGGTCGGGTCGTCAGCGTGAGTCAGCTTGCGATGCGCCGGCAGTTTCAGGTGGGCTCTTTCGAATTGGCGCAAGGGGCGGGTCGCCGAACGGTAATGGAAATGCACGTACCAGAGTAATTGCGCGGGCTCCTGTGTGAGGTTCCAGACCTCATATTCCTGCAGGTAGTTGGGGCGCCCCTGATGATCCGCCAGTTTTCGGATCGCAAGGGGTTTGCGGATCTCCACCGCGTTCTGTCCGATGAGGTCATCAAGCATGCCGTCGGTGGGCTTTTGACTGGTCATCGAGCGTTGGGTGCGCAAGGCGCGACCTTCGACGATCAGCTCGGCGGCCTGATCGCGCAATTGCTGGATGATCGGCTGCTCTGCCGATTTGGCAGCGATACCGTCGGCACGGGTGGTGAGTTCACTCGCATGACTGTCCATCATGTGCTGCAGGTCGACGGGCAGCATGCCGCGATTGGCGTTGCTCTGCACCGTGGTGCGGTAAGTGGCCACGTTCTCCAGACGTTGCTGTGCCTCGCTTATCAGGGTGGCCAGACTCAGCTCGGCGGGGGAGGGAACTGCCAGGTTTTGCGGGTTGGTCAGGCGCACGACGCCATCGGCGCCATGTTCCCAGATTTCTTCATAGCCTCCAATCCCGGTACTTCTGTATTGACGGGCGTTGGTCAGGCTATCCCATTGCTCCACGCCATGGCGCAATTGGTTGTCATCAGTGATGAACACGCGCTGCAGGGGTTGCCCCGCGACCCTCGGCTCGGGTGGCCTGTTGATAGCGGCACGCGCTCGATCCGCCAGGCGATCAACGCCTTCCAGCAAGGGCTCGACTACGTCCAGATGAAAGAATTGCGGATAGCTGGCGGTCCATACCGCCATCTCGCGCCGATACTCGACGCAAGTGTCGATGCTTTCCTGAAGAATGCGATTACGTTGGGCGGTCGTGTTCTGCATATTCGGCAAGTCGTACTGGCGGTACAGATGCAGATCGATTCTGTTGCGCAGGGACTCTGCCATCGTCACAAAATAGCGCCACGAGGCATCGTCGGGGCTGCCGGCTTTTCTGACGATTTCCAGGCGTTGGGAGGTTTTCAGGTACAGCAGGATGGGTTCACTGTGACGGCTGTTAGTGTTATCGACCAGCGCCGACATTTTCGGCCGGTCTTTAGCCAGCATGCGTCCATACCAGTGATTGACCTGGTCCCTGAGTTCGCCCAACTGATCGAGCTGGTTGACGATCTCGACACGAAACCTGTGTATGTTTTCAATGTGTTTCAAACGTTCAGCCACAGCATCACCCGGCAGCGCATTGTGCAGCTGCTTCAATCGGTTGATTGCTCGTGTCATGCCATGAATTTTATGCGACAGGTGAAAGGCGCGCCGCTGGTAACGATCAGTCAACAGCCATGCGGTCTTGCTTTGCATTTTGGCGACAGTCCTGTGTTTTCTGCCTTGGGTCAGCGCAGTCAACTCGGTCAACGCCTCATAACGTTGCCTGGCCAGTTGGATATCGCCAATGCATGCGGCTTCGGCCGTTGGCAACATGGTCAGGCGTTGCGCTTCCGTGGCTTCGGCGTAGGCATTGATCACCTGGTCACTTTTCGCTCCCCTGAGTTGCAATTGGCGGCCCAAATTGTTTGCGGTGGCGGCCAGTTGATGGTGGCGGCGGAAGTTTCGATCTACCAGCCAGCGCGGCAGGCGTTGCCGCATCACCGACGGCCAGTAAGGGTCGAGTGTATCGACCAGGCGCCCGCCGACATTGCCACCCCCCACCACGCCACCTTCAAGGGCTGTGCCATAGACGCCAAACCAGGTATCCCATTGCCCGCTTTCATCCAGTGCGATCGGCTGCTTGTAGGTTTTTCGCGAGTTGCCGGACAGACGCCAGCTGCGCGAATCCCGGCTCAGCTCCACTTGGTAGACGCGGCCCTGACGTTCGATGAAGTCGCCGTCGGCAAGCCGGTAGATCCCGCGGTAGAGGCCGTGGCTGGCCGGTTCTGTGCCGCCCAGGGAAATCGGTTTTTCATAGTCGTAATCCTTGAAGCGCGCCAGCACATGTCGTGCGTGGCGCTGCGACTTGACCTGCAGTGTCGCCACATCGCGCACCACCGCGTGCAGCTGACGCGCCCGAGTCAACGCGCGGGTCGTCCGGGAGAGCGTCGAGGCCGCGGCTTCACCCGGGAGCAGATCCATGAAGGCGTCGATCAGCGACAGCAGCATTGACTCGATTTCCACCAGACCGTCAGCCACGTCACCACGCAAGAACGCGGCGGCTGCCTGATTGGCAGCGGTCCAGGCCTGATAGAGGGCCAGCACACTGCCGACGAAGGGCACCATGCCCAAGGCCATTTTGATGTAGTTGAAGGCGCGCGGGCCTTTCAGGGCGTAGCGCTCGAAGAACAGTTCATCGTTGGAGCGCGACGTGCCGCGATGGGCCTCGATCAAGCGTCCCATGTGCGCATCGAGCAGGTGTGCGGCCAGCGAGGTACTGGCCGGCCAGCGCACACCGACTTCGATGATCGCATCGAAGTTTTTTTCCACGGCCTGACCGATTCGGTTGACATGGGCCCTGACGTTACCTTGCAACGTTCTGTGCGCCAGGTACTCGATCCACTTGTCACTTGCGCACAAGGTGAACAGCCCTTTGCGCGCCGCTTCGAGCGTGTCGTAGCGGCGCAAGAACTGCCCGTCGTGGCTGTCCGGCAGGTACAGCAGGGTGACGCCGCTGATCTGCTCTTCGATGAAGCTGACGCCGGACAGGGTCACCGGGCCTTCGCCGGGAGTGTCCTTGCCGCCGACTTTCAGCGACACCGGCAACAGCACAAGACGCTTGCCGCTGGCTTGCCACGCTTGTGGGGTGTCGGCGTCGATGGCGATGTTCAGCAGTGCCGCTTCATCAGCGCTGAGGTGTTTTTGCAGGCGTGCATTTTCGCTCTGTATTTTCAGCATCAGGCGCCACGGCTCGATCAGGCTTTCCCGGCGATGTTGTTTGACGAATGCTGACTCGCTGGCGGCGCCCTGAAAGGCGTCACGGATCTTCTGCTCATAGGCTTTGGGCAGGTCCAGCTCCGGCAGAACCTTGCGCAGATAGGTCAGGTTGATGCCGTTGAGCAGGCGCGTCCGATCCTTTTTATGCGTCGCGGTGATCTCCAGACGCAAGAAGATCAAGCGTTGTGACAGCGAGTCATTGAGTACCGATTGCACGTTATCGATATTGAGCTGGGCCAGGTCCTCCAGTGACATTTTGCTGCGTGCTTTGCTGGGCACAATGGTCGTGATCTTTCTGACGCCACCCGGCCCCGACTCCGGGACCTGTTCGGTTTTGGTCGAGTCGGGCAGTTCGACTTGTATGGAAAAGTCGCCCTCAAGGGAAAAGTCCCTGCGCAATCGGGCGTGCAGATGACGGCGGGTGAAGTCATCACGAGGTTCCAGCGCAAGGGTCATGAGGGCGTGGCTTTGACGCATCGCCGCGACGTACGCCTCGATGTTCTGTTTCAGCGCGCTACGCTCGTTTTCCTTGAGTTTGACCAGCCAGCCCGGCAGGTTGCCGGCGAGGGTGCCGCTGCGTTGCTGTTCCTGCAGATGAGTGAAAGCCAGGTGTCTGGCGGCGTGCAGCGGAACCTGAAGATTGGCCAGGCAGCCCTGGCGCAGAACCTCCAGCGCGTCAGCCTGTTCGGGTTTGCCGCGCAGGGGTGTGGCTTTCGCTTCGAAGTCGCTCACCAGCGCGTTGAGGCAATAAAGCAACGGGTCGGTGGTGATCGGACTCAGTTGCAGGGCCAGGTCGTTGTCGTCCTCGAGAATCCTGAACACCTCGCGCGCCAGTGTCCGGCGATCGGCAAAGCGTTGCAGGCCACCGCCATTGCCCGGCCAGTAGAGCATCAGACTGGAAGTGTCCGAGAGTGCCGCCTGGCGTCCGATGACGAGTGCGCCCTTGAGCACTTCGCTTTGCGTTGTCGTGACCCCGTCCTTGGTTTCGCTCAGTGACAAGGTCAGGCTGGCCGCCGTGATATCCGTGTCGCGCTCGGCCGCGACGGGGGTGTCCAGCACGGCCTTGAGCAGATCGTGTTCGGCGCTGTTAAGTTGGCCAAGGGTTGCTTGCAGTCTGCCTTCGGCATACAGGCCGTCCCGGTGTGCCTGACGCAGGGCACTGAGCGCGGTGTTGAAGGTATTCGTGTCGAGGGCCGTTTCGCGGTAGAGCAGGGTTGTGGCAGTGGTCGCGCCAGTTTCTTCGGCGGCTTCCAGCGCTTTGAGGGCGTCCTGGCATTCTCGGTATCGAGAGCCGTCGCTGTCATTGGCCTGCAAGCGCTCAAACGCCTCGCGTTGGCGTTTGAGCGCCGCGTGGCGCACCGCCAGTGGAATCCCGGCGGACAGGCTGCCGAACAGCGGTGTTTCGTCGGTCTCGACATCGCTGGCGGAGTTGAGCGGTTTTGGCGGCGCCGCCACGATGATCGCGCTGCTGCGCTGATGATCAATCAGGTCGACATGCACCAGTGAGCGCGCGCCATGCGCCCTGAGCCCGGGATGGCCTTTGTTGGTATTGCTTAAGGCGTCGAGTTGCGCGTGGTGACGGTCGGCGAACAGATCGCTGGCGCCAGTGACCATCGGGTCAAGCGCTGCGCTGTAGTCAACGCGAAGGATTTCCTTGGGCAGTCCGGTGGGGATCTGTACCTGATGGGTCAGCCACGTCTGCATGTCTGCGCGGGTGGTGAAGGCCTGGATCGATGTGGCGTTTCCGGGCAGATAAAGCAAAGGCGCCGCCGTGGCCAAATCGCCGACGCTGACGGCCCATGCACCGGGGAGTTTGATTTTGCTGTCGTTGCTCAGCACCAGGGCCAACTTTTCCGTGTGCACAGGTTGACCCTCGATTGTCAGCGCGCCAGCACCTGAATCAATGATCAGTTGCAGCGTTTTGAGTTGCGCCGGGGTAATCGTCTGATGGGCGAGAGCCATCTGCGCAGTGGCTTCGAAATGCTCGCGGTAAAGCTGCGTGGCGCGGGTACGTCGTGACACCGGTGTGCGCGGCGCTCGCGCGTCCCAGAATTCTGCCCAGCGAATCTCGTGGCTTTGGCGTGGGTCGAGGGCTTTGAGTTTTTCCAGGAGCTGCAGGGGCTTCAGGTTGGATAACAGATGGCCCGCGCGGATACCGGTGAGGACACAACGCTGATCCAGATCGGTTTCCAGTGTCGGGTGTTGAACGACAAAGGCACAGGCGTCGGTGAGGCTGACGATGTGCTCCGGCTGGTCAGCGGTGGCCGCAAAGCGCAGGCCGGTCTTTTCGCCGTCCAGTTGCAGTTGTTGGCGCAGCAATTCATTAACGCTGTCGCGCAGGGCCGGGCTGGCGGCAAACAAATCGCGCAAACCCTCGCTGCTGGCGCGCCAGCGTTGGCAAGCCTGCAGCAGCAGGCTGTCATCAATCGTTTTCGGTAGCTGTTCGACGGCCTCGGGCAACGGTGACGGTGCGGGGAGCTCATCCAGAATAAGACGCTCGAGCATGGTGGCGTGACTCGCATTGGCGGGGCGGGGAATCCGTCCCTGAGCGGGTCATTCAAGAGAAATCGCGCAAGGCGATGGCGGTACATAGATATTGTTTGCAACCACCGCCCATGACCACTCGGCACTCTTCATCAAACTGTCATCGAAGTGTGGCAGCGCGCTTGAACAAACTTCATCAGACTCGCGCTCTACTGGGGTTCTGCGTTTCGGTGTTTTTCATGGTCAAGGGTTTTGTATCGGTCGCGGCTGTTCTGGTCGCGATTTTTTTCGGATCGTCGTCTTGGGCGGCGGCGCGTTGCGACGTCAATGTGCCGACCGAGCACGCTGATCTGCAGCAGGTGAGCCTGGCTTACCAGAGCATTGGTCGCGCGTCGGATCCGGCGTTGTTGCTGGTCATGGGCTTGGGTGGACAGTTGATCCACTGGCCGGACGAAGTAGTGGTTGCGCTGTGTCAGCAGGGTTTTCGGGTGATTCGCTATGACAACCGCGACGTCGGTCTGTCGACCTGGCGGCAGGCGCCGGCTGACGCCAATCTGACCTTCGAAGTGCTGCGCTACAAGCTCGGTCTGCCGGTGGCGGCGCCTTACAGCCTGACCGACATGGCAGACGACGCGCTGGGCTTGATGGACGCGTTGCATGTCGAGCAATTCCACGTGCTGGGCGCGAGCATGGGCGGGATGATTGCCCAGCACATGGCGGCGATGGCACCGCAGCGGGTCGAGAGTCTGACATTGATCATGACCACCTCGGGCGCCGAAGGTCTGCCGGCACCCAGCGCGGCGCTGGTGCAGTTGTTGTCGCGTCGCGGCGCACCGAATCGACAGGTGGCGCTGGAACAGCAGGCTGATCTGCTGGCCGCGCTGGGCAGCCCGGCGGTCACCGATGATCGCCAGGTCTTGCTGCATCAGGCTGCGCTGTCGTATGACCGCGCGTTCAATCCCGAAGGCGTGAAGCGGCAGATCATGGCGATTCTTGCCGAGCCGAGCCGGGTGGCATTGCTCAATCAATTGCGGGTACCGACGCTGGTGGTGCATGGCACGGCGGATCCGTTGTTGCCGGTGATGCACGGGGTTCATCTGGCGGCGCATATTCGCGGCAGCCAGTTGAAACTGATTCCGGGGTTGGCGCATCGCTTTCAAGAGGCGTTCAAGGAGCCGTTGCTGGCGGCGGTGCTGCCGTATTTGCAGGCGCATCGTGAAGACACTTCGCATTGGGCACAGATTGAGCCGGTGGTGGGCGGGAATCTGCTGTAACCAAAAGTGGGCGGTGTTGGTTATGGCCTCTTCGCGAGCAAGCTCGCTCCCACAGGGGAATGCGATCTAAATGTGGGAGCGAGCTTGCTCGCGAAGGGGGCACCGCAAAATCCGGCCGGGGTGTATCGTGCAAATTTTCCCGCACGATTTCCCCCCGCGAGGTGTGTGATGAGTTCTGCCTTGAAAATCGATTTTGTCAGCGACGTCTCCTGCCCCTGGTGTGTCGTCGGTTTGCGTGGCCTGTTACAGGCACTCGAGATCCTGCGCAACGAAGTGCAGGCCGAGATCCGTTTCCAACCGTTCGAACTCAATCCGAAAATGGGCGCAGACGGGCAGAACATCGCTGAGCACATTCAAGAGAAGTACGGCTCGACCCCGGAGCAATCGCAGAAAAATCGCGAAGCCATTCGTGCCCGTGGCGCTGAACTCGGGTTTGCGTTTCGCACTGACGGCAACAGCCGTATCTACAACACTTTTGATGCGCACCGCTTGCTGCACTGGGCCGGTCTCGAAGGAGTGCAACTGCTGTTGAAAGAGGCGCTGTTCAAGGCGTATTTCAGCGATGGCGGCAATCCGTCGGATCATCGGCAACTGGTGCAGATTGCGGAAAGTGTCGGGATGGATCGTCAGCGGGCCGAGGCGATTCTGGCGTCCGATGAGTTTGCCGATGAGGTGCGTGAAGAAGAGCAATTGTGGTTGCAGCGCGGGGTGAGTTCGGTGCCGACTGTGGTGTTCAACGGTCAGTATGCGGTGACCGGCGGGCAACCGGTGGAGACGTTTGTCGGGGCAATCCGGCAGATCATGGCTGAGTCCAAGGGCGGCACTGTCAGTTGATATCGGTGGGAGCCAAAAACCCCTCACCCTAACCCTCCCGAAACGTCGGACCGCCCAGAGGGAGAGGGGACTGATTGGGGGATGCTGGAGTTGTACACCGACCTAAACGTGCTGTACCGAATCCATAATCAACTGGATCTTTCAGGTCAATGTCAGACGCAAGACACCTCGGTCGGCCCCCTCTCCCTCCGGGAGAGGGCTGGGGTGAGGGTGGCTTTTAACCTTAGCTGTGTAGCCGAACCCAAACAGTCACCAAAACAGTGGCAGCCATCAACCAGGCCACCGCCGCCACCGCCAGCGATGCCTCCAGCCGCAACCGATCCACCATCACATACAACGTCGCCAGATACACAAAGTACGGAATGATCGACCACATGCCGAACACGATCGTGGTCTTCAGATCCTCAACCGAACGCCCCTTGCCGACGATGTAATGCGCAATCAGCGCAAACGTCGGAAACAGCGGCACCAATCCGGCGATGTAGTAGTTTTTGGTTTTCGACAGCGCCGCGATGATCAGTACTACCGCGGCGCCCAACAGGGCTTTGAAAAACAGATCCACATCGTTCTCGCTTAATGGCTCAACCCGTACTTTTTCACTTTGTCGAACAGCGTGGTCTTGGCCATGCCCAATTCCAGGCTGGCCTGAGTCAGGTTACCGCCGCTGCGTTGCAGGGCGTCGCTGAGCAGGTTGCGCTCGAACGCTTCCACCGCTTCGGCAAACGCCAGGCCTTGTCCGCCACTGCTGGCGCCGGACTTTTTGAACGCCGGCAGGCCGAGGGCAAAACGTTCGGCGACGTTGCGCAGTTCGCGCACATTGCCTGGCCAATCGTGGCTCATCAGGTTCGACAGGGTCTGGTTGTCCAGTTCTGGCAGCACGCGGTCAAAACGCAGGGCCGACTGCTGGGTGAAGTGTTCGAACAGTTGCAGGATGTCTTCGCGGCGTTCGCGCAGTGGTGGCAGCTCCAGCGTTACCACGTTGAGGCGGTAGTACAGGTCGCTGCGGAACTCGCCAGCCTTGCTCGCTTCGTCGAGGTCGGATTTGGTTGCTGCGATCACCCGGCAATCCACGGCCACGCTCTGGTTCGAGCCGAGACGTTCGAGGGTGCGTTCCTGCAGTACGCGCAGCAGTTTGATCTGCAATGGCAGCGGCATGCTTTCCACTTCGTCGAGGAACAGCGTGCCGCCGTCGGCGTGTTCGATCTTGCCGATACGGCGTTTGCCTGCACCGGTAAAGGCGTTGGCCTCGTGGCCGAAAATCTCGCTTTCAAAAAGGTTTTCCGGCAGCCCGCCGCAGTTCAACGCGACGAATTGCTTGCTGTGGCGACGACTGAAATCGTGCAGGCAGCGGGCGACCAGTTCCTTACCGGTGCCGGTCTCGCCTTCGATCAGCACGTTGGCCGAAGTGTCGGCGACGTTGGCAATCAGTTCGCGCAGGTTCTGCATCGCCGGCGAGCGGCCAATGATCCGCCCCTCAAGGGAGTCGCGCTCGGCCAGTTGCCGGCGCAGCGATGAGACCTCGCGGGCGAGGCTGCGTTGCTCCAGCGCACGCCGTGCGACATCGACCAGGCGCTCCGGCGAGAACGGTTTTTCCATGAAGTCGTAGGCGCCTTTCTGCATCGCGCCGACGGCCATGGAAATGTCGCCGTGGCCGGTGATCAACACCACCGGCAGGCTGCGATCACGTTGCTTGAGGCGGGTCAGCAGTTCGAGGCCATCGATGCCCGGCAGGCGAATGTCGCTGATGACGATGCCGGCAAAGTTGTCGCCGACGCGCTCCAGCGCTTCTTCTGCACTGCCGACGCCGACACAGGGAATGTCTTCGAGGGTCAGCGCCTGTTGGCAGCCGAGCAGCACATGGGGGTCGTCTTCGACGATCAGCACACTAAGGTCGTGGTTCATATTGGCTCGGCAGGAGTAGGGCTTACCAACGGTAAACTGAGGACGAAGGTGGTGCCACCGCTGGCCGGGTGTTCGACACCCAGATGCCCGCCGGTGGCGGCGGCGAGGCTGGCGGAAAGGGTCAGGCCAAGGCCCAGGCCTTGTTCGCCGGGTTTGGTGGTGAAGAACGGTTCGAATAGATGCTTGCGCGCTTCAGCGTCGATGCCGTGACCGTTGTCACGTACACGCAGGCGATATTTGGCGTTGAATTCTTCACCCTCCAGCCACAGTTCGGGCAGGGGTTGCGCCTGCATGGCGTCGAGGGCATTGCCGATCAGGTTGACCAGAATCTGTTCGAGGCGGGTCTGGTCGATCTGCACCTGGACATCGATGAACTGGCGGTGAATGTTGACCGCCGAACTCTCCAGGCGTGCCCCGAGCAATTGCAGCGCGGCCTCCACGGCTTTGCCGAGGCTGGCCTGGCCCTGGTTGTCACCGCGCCGGGCGAACGAACGCAGGCTGGCGGTGATCCGGCCCATGCGGTCGATCAGCTCGTTGATGGTTTTCAGATTGGTGCTGGCGACATCCAGTTGGCCCCGTTCGAGGAAGCGCACGGTGTTGCCCGATAGCGTACGCATCGCCGCCAGCGGCTGGTTCAATTCGTGAGCGATGCTGGTCGACATCTGACCGATGGCAGCGAGCTTGCCGGCCTGCACCAGTTCATCCTGCGCACGGCGCAACGTCTCTTCGGCCTGACGCCGTTCGCGGATCTGGCTCTTCAGGCGCTCGTTGCTGGCGCGCAGATCAGTGGTGCGTTCGGTAATCCGACGCTCCAGTTGATTGTTGGCTTCCTGCAAGGCTTCGCGGGCGGCGAGACGGGTGGCGATGACCTTGCGCCGCTCGTTCCAGGCGATCAACAGGAATGCCACCAGCGCAAACGCGACGGCGACCAGAATTCCTTGGTTGATGGCTTCGCGGCGCAGGTCCTGCAACGGCGTGAGCAGGGTGAAATTCCACGGTGTGTCGCTCAGTGGCCGGGTCTGTGCCAGATAGCTGATGTCGTCATCGTCGGAGCGCACTTCGCTGTTGGCGGGGAAGGTCAGTTTTTCCACGCCTTCGGACAGGGTTTCCCGGGCCAGCGGTTGCAGTTCGTTGAGCGGGAACCAGTAGTACTGCAGGCTGCGGGCGAGTTTTTCTTTGGTTTCGTCGGTGAGCGGGATCACTGACTTGAGGCGTCGGGCCGGATCGCTGGAGAGAATGATGATGCCGTTCTCATCGCTGACAAAGGCTTCTAGGCGTGCGCGTTGCCAGCGTTCTTCCATGGCTTCCAGGCGCACTTTGACCACGGCGACGCCGATGATTTTGCCATGCTCTTCGAGGCCGTGGGCGAGGTAATAGCCGGGCTCGCCGTTGGTGCTGCCGATGCCGTAGAAACGCCCCGGCTCGCCGCGTACGGCTTTCTGGAAATAGGCGCGGAAGGACAGGTCTTCACCGAGATAACTGTCGACATCGCGCCAGTTGCTGGTGGCCATGACACGGCCGGTGGTGTCCATCACGTAGATGGCCCGACTGCGACTGCGCCGGTTCAGGCCTTCAAGGTAATCGTTGACCGTTCGCCGGTGTTCCGGGGTCGGATCGGCCAGCAACTGCGACACACTGGTTTCGAGTTCCAGCAGGCTGGGCAGGTAGGTGTATTTGCTGATTTCGCTTTCGACGGCGCGGGCGTTCAGTTCGAGCTGACGCTGACCGTTTTCACTGAGGCTGCGAATGCCAAAATGCTCACTGGTCCAGAAGCCGGCGTAACCCAGCCCGATCATCAGGATGATGACCAGCGGCGGCAGAAACAGATGGCGAATCAGACGAGGCTTCACGGCAAGTGATGGCGGCGCGGCGCGATAGAGATTGGGGTCGCATTTCATCACAGTTGCCTTGGGTCAACCACCACACTTGCAGGCTCACCGCTGTCCCTGTGGGAGCGAGCTTGCTCGCGAAGAGGCCGGATCAGTCAACATCAATGTTGAATGTCAGTCCGCTTTCGCGAGCAAGCTCGCTCTCACAGGGATAAGTGTGATGGCGCAAGTACTCGGTTTTAGTGCTGCAGGATTTTCTCGAGGAAGTGCTGCGCGCGTTCGGAGCGGGCGCTGATGTCGCCGAAGAATTCCTCTTTCGGGCAGTCTTCGATGATCTTGCCGGCGTCCATGAAGATCACCCGGTCAGCCACTTTGCGCGCAAAGCCCATTTCGTGGGTTACGCACATCATGGTCATGCCTTCGTGGGCCAGTTGCACCATCACGTCGAGCACTTCGTTGACCATCTCCGGGTCGAGCGCCGAGGTCGGTTCGTCGAACAGCATGACGATCGGGTCCATCGCCAGCGCACGGGCAATCGCCACACGCTGTTGCTGACCACCGGACAATTGCCCCGGATGTTTGTGGGCGTGAGCGGACAAGCCGACGCGCTCGAGCAGTTGCAGGCCTTTCTTGGTCGCTTCTTCCTTGCTGCGGCCCAACACCTTGATCTGCGCGATGGTCAGGTTTTCGGTGATGGTCAGGTGCGGGAACAGTTCGAAATGCTGGAACACCATGCCCACGCGCGAGCGCAGTTTCGGCAGGTTGGTCTTCGAGTCGGCAATCGAGGTGCCGTCGACGACGATGTCGCCTTTCTGGAACGGCTCCAGCGCGTTGACGCATTTGATCAGGGTCGATTTGCCGGAACCCGACGGGCCGCAGACCACGATCACTTCGCCTTTTTTGACCTCGGTGCTGCAATCAGTCAGCACCTGGAAGTCCCCATACCACTTGTTGATGTTCTTGATAGAGATCATACGGCGAACCTTTTTGCAGACGCTTGACCAGCAGCGAGGCGGAAAAGCTGATGATGAAGTAGACGACACCGGCGAAGATCAGGAACTCGTTGGACCGGCCAATGATGTCACCGCTGGAGCGGGCGGAGTTAAGGAAGTCCACC
Organism: Pseudomonas sp. H1_D05; assembly: GCF_054682705.1. Taxonomy (NCBI): domain Bacteria; kingdom Pseudomonadati; phylum Pseudomonadota; class Gammaproteobacteria; order Pseudomonadales; family Pseudomonadaceae; genus Pseudomonas; species Pseudomonas sp. H1_D05. The sequence goes on along the minus strand of NZ_CP162825.1, from coordinate 537,556 downwards.
AGGCCCACGGTGTAAACCAGCGAGGTGTCCTGAAACAGGATGATCGACTGTTGCAACAGCAACGGGGTCATCTTGCGGAACGCCTGGGGCAGGATGATCAGACGCATGGTCTGGCCATAGGTCATGCCCATCGCTTGCGCGGCGGCCATCTGGCCTTTGGGGATCGACTGCACACCGGCGCGGACGATCTCGCAGAAGTACGCGGCTTCGAACATCATGAAGGCCACGACGCAGGAGGTGAACGCACCGATCGGCGTGTCTTCACCGGTGATCCAGCGCAGCACGAACGGCACCGCCAGGTAGAACCAGGTGATCACCAGCAGGAGCGGGATCGAACGGAAGTAGTTCACATAAGCGCCGGCCACCCGCGACAGCAGTTTGCTCGACGACAGGCGCATCAGTGCGAGGATGGTCCCCAGCACGATGCCGCCGACCACGCCCATGACCATCAACTGCAAGGTCATGACCATGCCGTTCCACAGGCCCGGAATGGCGGGGATGATGCCGCTGAAATCGAAGTCCATTATTTACCCCCCCACGGAGATCAGGCCGGGCACTGCGACTTTCTTCTCGACCATGCGCATCAGCAACATCAGGCTCATGTTCAGGGTGAAGTAGATCAGCGTGGCCAGGGTGAAGGCTTCAAACAGGTTGGCCGAGAACTCAGCGGTCTGTTTGGTTTGCGCCAGCAGTTCCATCAAACCGATCAGGGACGCCACGGAGGAGTTCTTGAAGACGTTGAGGAATTCCGAGGTAAGCGGCGGAATGATGATCCGGTAGGCCTGGGGCAGCAGCACGTTCCAGTAGATCTGCGGCAGTTTGAAGCCCATGGCGCGAGCAGCGGATTCCTGGCCGCGTGGCAGCGCCTGAATGCCAGTACGCACTTGCTCGCAGACACGGGCGGCGGTGAACAGGCCCAGGCACACGACAACGCTCAGGTAAGCCGAGGTGGTCGGGTTGAGGTCCTGTTTGTACCAGTCCTGCAGGTTTTGCGGCAGCAGGTCGGGCACCAGGAAGTACCAGATGAACAGTTGCACCAGCAGCGGCACGTTACGGAAAAGCTCGACGTAGCAGGTGGCGATGCCCGATACGATACGGTTTGGCACCGTGCGCATGACCCCCAGAATGGAGCCCAGCAGCAAGGCGATGATCCATGCCACGATGGCGATGGCAATGGTCCAGCCCAGGCCGGAGATGTACCAGTCGAGATAAGTCTCGCTGCCAACGCCGGTGGACTTGAAGAACACGCCCCAGTCCCAGTTGTAATTCATTAGGGTCTCCCCTCGAGATCGATCGATGTACAAGCACCCGCTTGGGGAAGATCCTTTCCCGCCTGACGTTGAACGTCAGGCACACGCGATCGGCTCGGAAACCGCCAGGTCGAGTGTTCCACAGTGAAGCCAGCAGGTAGTAACAAACGCCTGAGGGAGGGTCGCCCCCTCAGGAGACAAGGTTAGTCAGGAATCAGATTTTTACGTCAGGCGCCGGCTTGTCGCTCGGGTTGGCGATCAGATCTTTGACCTTGTCGCTCATCGGGAACTTCAGGTTCAGGTTTTTTGGCGGGATCGGGCTTTCGAACCACTTGCTGTAGATCTTGTTGATCTCGCCGGACTTGTACAGGCCGACAATGGCGTCATCGACCGCCTTCTTGAAGGCCGGGTCGTCTTTGCGAACCATGCACGCATAGGCTTCGAAGGACTGTGGCGTACCGGTGATGACCCAGTCTTCCGGCTTCTTCGCCTTGGCTTCTTCGCCGGCCAGCAGGGCGTCGTCCATCATGAAGGCTACGGCGCGGCCGCTTTCCAGCATGTTGAAGGATTCGCCGTGGTCCTTGGCGGAGATGATGTTCATGCCCATCTGCTTGTCGGCGTTCATCGCTTTGATGATGCGCTCGGACGTGGTGCCCGCGGTGGTCACGACGTTTTTGCCTTTGAGGTCGGCAAAGTCAGCGTAGGAAGGCTTGCCATCCTTGTCTTTCTTGACCAGCAGACGGGTGCCGATTTCGAAGATGTTGACGGTGAAGTCGACTTGCTGGGCGCGCTCGGCGTTGTTGGTGGTGGAACCACACTCGATATCCGCGGTGCCGTTCTGGATCAGCGGGATACGGGTTTGCGAGGTTACCAGATTGTATTTGACCTGCAGGTCTGGCTTGTTCAGGTCTTTTTTCAGGGCTTCAACGATGGCCACTTGAATGTCGTGGGAGTAGCCCACTGGTTTGCCGGAAGCATCCGCGATGTAGGAAAACGGAATGGAGCTGTCGCGGTGAGCGAGCGTGATGGTGCCCGAATCGTTGATTTTCTTCAGGGTGCCGGTGAGTTCGGCGGCGAAAACTGGCGTGCTGATCAGAGCGGCCGCAATGGCTGCGCCCAGGATATGGGGAACGATGCGCATCAAATTTTCCTCGAATTGTTTTTTTTATGGAGCCAGTTCGTCGGCCCTTTTGTGCTTCGAATGCCTGACGGCTCCTGAAGTGTTGGCACAACAAGCATTCGTCGAGAGAGTGTAGAGCATGACTCGTGCCAGACCAGGGTGATGTACTTAACTTTATGATTTATAACGTTATTAAAGTTTTGTGATGGTTTGTTTTGGCGTAACTGATCCGGTTTACCGAATCGACCGGGAAGTCGCGTTCGGAAAGCCGAACGATCAAAAGCCCCTCACCCTAGCCCTTTCCCGGAGGGAGAGGGGGACTGAACGCGGTGGATGGTCGATTTATGCCGACGTGAGATATCGAGTCGAACTCAAGTTTCGAACCCCATGAAGATCGGCTCCCTTTCCCCCTCTACCCCTTGGGGGAGAGGGCTGGGGTGAGGGGGAAGGATCTGACTGACACAATCAGGTTCAACAGAATCCACAAAACAAAAAGCCCCTGAATCTCTCAATTCAGGGGCTTTTCGTTTAAACAAAGTTCACATCACGCCGCTTCGATCTTGCTACGGTTCTGCTCAACCTTACCCAGATACGCCGCAAGCTTCTCCTGCTCGGCCGGAGTGGTAAACAGCCCCAGCTTGCTACGACGCCACAGAATGTCATGCGCCGTGGTTGCCCACTCTTCGCTGCACAGGTAATCGACTTCGCGGGTGTAGAGCCCGCCGCCGATGTGTTCGCCCATGTCCGCGAGGCTTTCCACACCTTCAAGCATGCGCCAGGTCCGGCTGCCGTAGGTGGTGGCCCAGCGGCGGGCGATCTCGGTCGGCACGAAGTCGAACTTGTCGCGGATCTGCGCGCACAAGGCTTGTGGGGTGGTCATGTCCTCACCGCCGGGCAGGGTAGCGGTGGCGGTCCAACTCGGGCGCATCTGGGTGAAGAACGGCATCAACTGCGCCATCGCCGACTCGGCGAGTTTGCGGTAAGTGGTCAGCTTGCCGCCGAACACCGACAATAGCGGTGCCTCTTCAGTGCTGCCCGACAAGGCCAGGGTGTAATCACGGGTGACGGCCGACGGGTTGTCGGATTCGTCGTTGCACAGTGGGCGTACGCCCGAGTAGCTGTGCTGGATGTCGTCACGGCTGATCTGCTGCTTGAAGTGGGCGTTGACCACTTTCAACAGGTAGTCGGTTTCGGCGTCGGTGATTGCCACTTTCGCCGGATCGCCGGTGTACTCACGATCGGTGGTGCCGATCAGGGTGAAGTGGTTCAAGTACGGAATGGTGAAGACGATGCGCTGATCTTCGTTTTGCAGAATGTGCGCGTGATCGCCTTCATACAACTTCGGCACGATGATGTGGCTGCCCTGGATCAAACGGATGCCGTACGGCGATTCCATCTTCAGGTCGTCACGAATGAACTTGGCAACCCACGGGCCGGCGGCGTTCACCAGCGCTTTGGCGGTGATCGAAAACAGACTGCCGTCGGCACGTTCCAGATGCAGGTGCCACAGACCTTTGGTGCGACGGGCGCTGACGCACCGGGTCTGGGTGTGCACGTGAGCGCCTTTTTCGCGGGCGGCCATGGCGTTGAGTACCACGAGGCGGGCGTCATCGACCCAGCAGTCGGAGTATTCGAAGCCTTTCTTGATTTCGCTTTTCAGTGCGCTGTCGGCACCAAACTTGAGGCTTTTCGAACCTGGCAGTTTTTCGCGCTTGCCGAGGTTGTCATACAGGAACAGGCCAGCGCGGATCATCCATGCCGGGCGCAGGTGTGGACGGTGCGGCAACACGAAGCGCATCGGTTTGACGATATGCGGCGCCTTGGCCAGCAACACTTCGCGCTCAGCCAGCGCTTCACGCACCAGACGGAATTCGTAATGTTCGAGGTAGCGCAGGCCGCCGTGGATCAGCTTGCTGCTGGCCGACGAGGTGTGGCTAGCCAGATCGTCTTTTTCGCAAAGGAACACCGAAAGCCCGCGACCGGCGGCATCCGCTGCGATCCCCACGCCATTGATCCCGCCGCCAATGACGGCGATGTCGTAGATCTCGGAGATTGGGGGCGTACGCAAGGTAGAGGTGGACATCGGCTGGCCTCGGGTTCTTTTGATTTTCTATATTGGAAATCGAACATGAATGTTCATTTGCGAAAATGGTAGCCCATAAACACCCGCGCAGCCAGTCACGTTCGATTGAAAAAACTCATCGAAGGGCAGTTAAAAGAAAATTTTCGAACATTTACGGGCAGATCGTTCCCATGCGCAGCAAAGGAATGCATCCATCGACGCTCTGCGTCGGCTTTGAGGTGGGACGCAGAGCGTCCCGGGCTGCATTCCCACGCGGAGCGTGGGAACGAGTAACTAGACGACTTCCAGGCGAATCTTGTGCTGACTCAACAACTGCGCCAGCGCCGGCACCGGCTGCTGATCCGTTACCAGGCAATCGATCAGGCTGATCGGCCCCAACCGAATCATCGCGTTACGCCCGAACTTGCTGGAGTCCGCCGCCAGAATCACCTGCCGCGCATTGGCAATGATCGCCTGCGACACCCGCACTTCCTGATAATCGAAATCCAGCAAGCTGCCGTCTTCATCAATACCGCTGATTCCGACCAGGGCGAAATCAACTTTGAACTGATTGATGAAATCCACGCTCGCCTGACCGACCACGCCGCCATCACGGCGCACATTGCCGCCGGTCAGCAGCACATCGAAATCATCCTTGGCACTGAGCATCGACGCCACATGCAGGTTGTTGGTGATGATCTTCAGATGATTGTGGTTGAGCAGGGCGCGGGCAATCGATTCGGTGGTGGTGCCGATGTTGATGAACAGCGAGGCGTGATCGGGGATCTGGGCGGCGATGGCTTCACCGATGCGTTGTTTTTCATCGCGCATCTGGTCGGCGCGCATCGCATAGGCAGTGTTTTCGACGCTGGAATCATAAGCCGCACCGCCATGGTAGCGACGCAACAGATTGGCTTCCGCGAGCTGATTGATGTCGCGGCGGATGGTTTGCGGGGTAACAACGAACAGCGTGGCCATTTCCTCGATGCTCACATAGCCGCGTTCGCGGACCAGCTCGAGGATTTGCTGCTGACGGGGAGGCAGATTCATGGGGCTTCCTTTGGGCTGCCGTGCAAAATTTGCCCATGATGACGCAGGAATCCGCTCCCGACCAGTTTCCAAACAACGTGGAAGCTACTGCGCTCGGCCATCCTGCGTTAAAAACAGGCTCGGACTGCTCATTTACAAGCCCGTAAACTCCGCGTCCTCGCCTGTTTTTGCCTTGGCTTGCCTTCGCTCGCTACGCTTTCACGCTGTTTGGACCGCTTTAGCCAGTCCTAAGGTTGGCTTATTCAGCGTCTTCACGCGCCCAGTCACGGGTGCGGCTGACGGCTTTTTTCCAGCCTTTGTACAGCTTCTCTTTCTCGGTTTCGTCCAGGCTCGGCTCGAACTCACGCTCGATCACCGCTTTACCACGCAGTTCGTCCAGGCTGCCCCAGAAACCGCACGCCAGACCGGCCAGATACGCGGCGCCAAGTGCCGTGGTTTCGCGCATTTGCGGACGCTCGACCTGCGTGCCGAGGATGTCGGCCTGGAACTGCATGAGGAAGTTGTTCGCCACCGCGCCGCCGTCCACGCGCAGGGCTTTGAGGCGTTCGCCGGAGTCTTGCTGCATGGCGTCGAGCACGTCGCGAGTCTGGTAAGCAATCGACTCCAGTGCGGCGCGGATGATGTGATCCACGCGCACGCCGCGAGTCAGGCCGAACAGCGCGCCACGGGCATATGGGTCCCAGTACGGCGCGCCCAGACCGGTGAAGGCCGGCACCAGGTACACGCCGTTGCTGTCCTTCACTTTATTGGCGAAGTATTCGGTGTCGTGGGCGTCGTTGATGATTTTCAGTTCATCGCGCAGCCACTGCACGGTCGAACCGCCGTTGAACACCGCGCCTTCCAGCGCATAAGCCACTTCGCCACGCGGGCCGCAAGCGATGGTGGTGAGCATGCCGTGCTGGGATTTCACCGCTTTGTCGCCGGTGTTCATCAGCAGGAAGCAGCCGGTGCCGTAGGTGTTTTTCGCTTGACCCGGCTCCACGCACATCTGCCCGAACAACGCGGCTTGCTGGTCACCGGCGATACCACCGATGGCAATGCCGCTCTTGGTGCGACCGTAGATTTCCGAAGAAGCCTTCACTTCCGGAAGCATCTCGCGCGGGATGTCGAGGATTTCCAGCATCTTCGAATCCCATTCCAGCGAATGGATATTGAAGAGCATGGTGCGCGAGGCGTTGGTGTAGTCGGTGACATGCACCTTGCCGCCGGTGAATTTCCAGATCAGCCAGCTATCGACGGTGCCGAACAGCAGTTCGCCGTTGCGCGCTCGTTCGCGGCTGCCTTCGACGTTGTCGAGGATCCACTTCAGTTTGGTGCCGGAGAAGTACGGGTCGGTGACCAGACCGGTGTTGTCGCGGATGTAGTCTTCGTGGCCATCGCGCTTGAGCTGCTGGCAGATCTCGGTGCTGCGGCGGCACTGCCAGACGATGGCGTTGTACACCGGGCGGCCGGTGGTCTTGTCCCAGACCACGGTGGTTTCACGCTGGTTGGTGATGCCGATGGCAGCCACCTGATCGTGATGCAGGCCAGCCTGGGCCAGGGCTTCAACCATCACCGCGCTCTGGGTGGCGAAGATTTCCATCGGGTCGTGTTCAACCCAACCGGCTTGCGGGTAATGCTGGGCGAATTCGCGCTGCGCGGTGCAGACCACGTTCGCGTCGCGGTCGAAAATGATCGCGCGGGAGCTGGTCGTACCCTGATCGAGGGCAATGATGTAGTTCTTATTCTGAATGTCGGTCATGTCGATTGCCTTGGACGAAATAAGGGAGAGTGGGCCGTGGCGCAGGCTCTATAGGGCAGGAGCCGGCGCCGACTGTTTCAAGAAGTTCTTGGTTTGCCGTCAATGGCCGGTTCTGCATCCTTTGTAGCAGGTGTGGCGCCGGTCAGGTGACGGGCGATGAGCCCGCGATACCCGGCAGCGCCGAGGCAGGCACCGACAATCGGTGCAAAAATCGGAATCAGGAAATACGGAATATCACGGCCGCCAGTGAAGGAAATTTCACCCCAGCCGGCGAAGAAAGTCATCAGTTTCGGACCGAAGTCACGCGCCGGGTTCATGGCGAAACCGGTCAACGGCCCCATCGAACTGCCGATAACGGCAATCAGCAAGCCGATCAGCAGCGGCGCCAGCGGGCCTTTCGGCAGGCCGTTGTTGTCATCGGTCAGGGACATGATCACGCCCATCAGGATCGCCGTGATGATCATCTCGACCAGGAATGCCTGGGCGGTGGACAGCACCGGGTTCGGGAAGGTCGAGAACACCGAGGCCAACTCAAGGCTGGCGGTCGAGCCACGGACCATTTGGTGAGTTTGTTCGTAATCGAAGAAAAGATTGCTGTACAGCGTGTAAACCAGCAGCGCGCCGCAGAAGGCGCCGGCGATCTGGGCAAGAATATAGAACGGCAGTTTGCGCTTTTCGAAGTCGGCGAAGATTGCCAGGGCGATGCTCACGGCCGGGTTCAGGTGCGCGCCGGAAACTCCGGCGGTGAGGTAGATCGCCATGCTCACGCCGACGCCCCAGATGATGCTGATTTCCCACAGGCCGAAGCTGGCACCCGCGACTTTGAGCGCGGCGACACAGCCGGTGCCGAAAAAGATCAGAAGAGCAGTACCCAGAAACTCGGCCATGCATTGGCTCGAGAGCGATGGTTGCTGTAAAGCAGTTGTCATTGAAAACCTCGTTTTTGTTGTTGTCTGGCGCGTTTGCCAACAGGGCAAGGCGCGATTTTCCCCGAGTAGGAATCCCCATTCCGTTCCGGTTTACTGCTGGGTGTCGCTGTGACGACAATTCTTACATTATTCAGATTCGAAAAAATATAGACAAGAAACAAACCTGTCAAAGGTCGAAAGTGAACCGTCGGTCACAATAAAACTATTCGCTGGGTGAATGATCCTTTGTGGCCCAGGTGCGACAACGTGCGCTGAATGTCTGCGAGCCGCGGGAATCGTGGCTTGGGATAGAGCCTTTTGGAGGCTGATCACCTAGAATCCGGCGGAGGTTTTTTTGCCATTGCCGAGCCTGGAGCTGCCATGACCCCTGCGTTGGACTTGTTGAAAAAAGTTCGTGCCGAACATCGCGTGCACAGTTACGAACATGACCCGAAGGCCGCGTCCTATGGCCTTGAGGCCGCAGAGAAGCTGGCACTTGAACCGGCACAGGTGTTTAAAACCCTGCTCGCGGCCAGTGAAAAAGGCGAGTTGCTGGTGGCGGTGGTGCCGGTCGTCGGAAGCCTCGACCTCAAAGGTCTGGCCCATGCCGCTGGCGTAAAAAAAGTCGAGATGGCTGACCCGGCAGCCGCTCAGCGCTCCACCGGGTATCTGTTGGGCGGCATCAGTCCGTTGGGACAGAAGAAGCGCCTGCGTACCTTTATCGACAACTCGGCTCAGGGTTTTGCGACTATTTATGTCAGCGCCGGCCGGCGTGGCCTGGAAGTGGAACTGGCGCCCGCAGTGCTCGCCGAACACACCCAGGCCAAATTTGCCGACATCGGCCGTCCTTAGTCATTAATGCTGTATGTAAAAAAATGACGGGTTCTGTCACTGGCGCTGATCACGGCGTGGCTGCATCCTCTGCCGACTGACTCAGGGAGAAAGTTATGCAGCTCGAGTTTCATCAGGTCGACGCGTTCAGTGATCGGCCGTTCAGTGGTAATCCGGCGATGGTTTATCGGTTGGAGACGTGGCTCGCGGATGAGCTGATGCAGAAGATCGCCGCCGAACACAATCTGGCGGAAACCGCATTTCTGGTGCGCGAAGGTCAGGCCTGGCATATCCGCTGGTTTACCCCGACCACTGAAGTGCCGTTGTGCGGGCACGCCACGTTGGCGAGTGCTTATGTGCTGTTCGAGATCTACAAGGAGAGCGCCGAGCGTATCGACTTTACCTGCCAGTCCGGGCCGTTGAGTGTCAGCCGTGAAGAGGGCCGTTTGTGGCTGGACTTCCCGTCGATCGTGCCCTCGGAAATTGGCGTGACGCTGGATGTCGAGCGAGCGCTGGGGGTCGAGGCGGTGGATGTGCTCGGCTCCAACGAACTGTTTGTGGTGCTGGAGTCGGAGCAGGCGGTGCTTGATTGCAAGCCGGACATGGTCGCGCTGGCCAAATTGCCGTGGCTGGGCGCGATCGTCACCGCGCGCGGCAATCAGCACGACTTCGTCTCGCGCTATTTTGCGCCGGCGATTGGAATCAATGAGGATCCGGTGACCGGGTCGACGCATTGCAGCCTGATCCCGTATTGGTCCAAGCGTCTGGGCAAGTCGAGCCTGACCGCCTGCCAGCGCTCGGCGCGGGGCGGGGAGTTGTTCTGTCGATTGGAAGGAGAGCGGGTGAAGATCGGCGGTAATGCGACGCTGGTTGCCAGCGGCACATTGTTGTTGGGCTAGCCCAAAAACACCTGTGGGAGCGAGCCTGCTCGCGAATACGGTCGGTCAGTCAAATCATCTGTGACTGATACATCGCATTCGCGAGCAGGCTCGCTCCCACAGTTTTGATCCGGGCCGGATCAGAGTGCGGCGCTGTAGCGGCGGACGCCGTTTTCCACTGCCGGGATCTGTGCGGCGGTGCTGCCGGAAGCCTGGAACAAGACCAGATGCTCAGCGGCAACCCGAATCCCCACCTCCGCACCCACCTGATGATCCGCATGGCTGGGGAAAATCGATTCCAGCTGCGCACCCGTTGGCAATTGCAGGCGATACAGCGTCGAAGCGCCAAGGAACGTCTTGCCGACAATCCGCGCTTTCAACCCACTGTCCGGTGCATAAACAATGTCATCCGGGCGCAGCAGCACATCCACCGCGCCGCCAATCGGCCACGTATAGGCTCGATTGCCACGCAGTTCACCCAGTTCGGTCTGCACCGATTCCGGGCTGCCGAGCTGACCACGAATGAAGTAACCCTGACCGATGAAGCTGGCCACATAAGGCGTTGCCGGTTCGTGATACAGGTTGTACGGCGTGTCCCACTGCTCCAGTCGACCTTCCTTGAACACGCCAACGTGATCGCTGACGGCAAAAGCCTCTTCCTGGTCGTGGGTCACCAGAATTGCGCTGGTGCCACGCGCCTTGAGGATGTCGCGCACTTCATGGCTGAGCTTGCGCCGCAGTTCGCCATCGAGGTTGGAAAACGGCTCATCAAGCAGCAGCAATTGCGGCTCTGGCGCCAACGCACGGGCGAGGGCGACGCGCTGTTGCTGGCCGCCCGACAGCTCGTGCGGGAAGCGCTTGCCGAGGTTTTTCAGGTTGACCAGTTCGAGCAGCTCTTCGGTGACGCGTTCCTTGTTAGGGTGCTTGCGAATGCCAAAGGCAATGTTGTCGGCGACGCTCAGGTGCGGGAACAGTGCGTAGTCCTGGAACACCATGCCGATCCGGCGTTTTTCCGGGGCGAGAGTGAAGCCGGCGCTGGAAATGGTTTCGCCACCGAGGGTGATTTCCCCTTCGTGCACTGGCTCGAATCCGGCAATGGCACGCAGGGTGGTGGTCTTGCCGCAGCCGGACGAGCCGAGCAGGCAGCCGATGTCGCCGGCGTTGAGGTGCAGATTGAGGTTCTGCACCACACGTTGATCTTGATAGCCGCAAGCGAGGTTGCGCAGGTTCAGCAGTAATTCATGACTCATGCGTGGTGATATGCCGGTTCAACGAGGAACTCGAGCAGGGCCTTCTGTGCGTGGAGACGGTTTTCTGCCTGATCCCGGGCGACGGAGCGCGGGTCATCAAGCAGGTCGAGGCTGATTTCTTCGCCACGGTGCGCCGGCAGGCAATGCATGAACAGCACGTCCTCGGCAGCGAGGTCGAGCAGGGCGCGGTTGACCTGAAACGGCGCGAACAGCTTGAGGCGCTTGGCAGTTTCCTCTTCCTGACCCATCGAAGTCCAGACGTCGGTGCTCACCAGATGCGCGCCGCGCACGGCGTCTTGCGGGTCGCGGACGATGGTCACGCGATCGCCGGCTCTGGCGACGAACTCAGGATTTGGCTCGTAGCCTTCCGGGCAGGCAACGCGCAACTGGAAGTCGAACTGGATCGCCGCTTCTATATAGCTGTTGCACATGTTGTTGCCGTCGCCGATCCAGGCGACCGTTTTGCCCTGGATCGAGCCACGGTGTTCAAGGAACGTCTGCATGTCGGCCAGCAACTGGCACGGGTGCAGGTCATCGGACAGGCCGTTGATCACTGGCACGCGCGAGTTGGCGGCGAATTCGGTCAGGGTGCTGTGGGCAAAGGTTCGGATCATCACCGCATCGAGCATGCTCGACATGACGATGGCGCAGTCGCCGATCGGCTCGCCACGGCCCAGTTGGGTATCGCGCGGCGACAGGAAGATTGCCTGGCCGCCGAGCTGGATCATGCCGGCCTCGAACGAGATCCGGGTGCGGGTCGAGGATTTTTCGAAGATCATCCCCAGCACGCGGTTTTTCAGAGGCTCGAACAGTACGCCGCGGTTACGCAGGTCCTTGAGCTCAACGCCTCGACGGATCACGCTGACCAGCTCTTCGGGCGTGCAATCCATCAGGGAGAGAAAGTGCCTTGCGCTCATCATTGACTACCTTTTGCTACAAACCGCAGATGCTCAAAGCCTTGTTTAACGGAACAACGGGCGAGACCTGCGGCGTAAGCCGCACGGGGCGACGAAATAGGGGAAGGCGCGATATTGACACTAAATGTCGCGTTTTTCCAATAGGCTACGGTTTTTGCGGGATTCGGAGGGCGCACTGAATGTTGCAGTCGCGCATTTGAAGCCGGGTTCAGGACAGCAGCGAGCCTCTTTGTACACTGGCCTTGCAGGGCTTGGCAATGCGGCGTGGCGGGGATCGCGTCGCTTGGGTCGGTTTACGACCGTGGCGCCATGCCATCACTTGGTCGGATGCTCAGGCTGAAACATTTGCTAAAGCAAAGTGCTGGGTTATAAATAAGTTTCGAGCGACGCAGGAAGCCTCCGCATGGAATCGAAAGAAAAACTGTTAATGGAACTGCTGGGCCACACGGCTCGCTCACTGACCCATCTCACCGCCTCAGTCACTTCAATGTCATTCGAACTGCTGCGCAGCGAAGACGAAGTGGTGAAGAGCGCCGGCCGCCACATGATCGATCGCATGGCGACCATCAGTGCCGGGCTCGACGAACACTGGCGATTGATCGGCGAGCTCACCGGCGTACATGTCGCCCACGAGCAGATTGAAACCATTCAGGAGATTCAGCTGGCCGCACCGCCTCAGCTGCCGTCGAACTGATCATGGCGGTTTATCGGCTCGCCTGATAACCGCCGATTCACAGGACGAACGTCGCTGGCGCAGGATCGGCGCCGGGGCCATAGTTTTGTTCCCGCGGGCGTGAATGCCTGCCCAGAACAAGACAGAGACTGGCCATGACCAAGACTCTCCATCACCGTGCCTGCCATCTGTGTGAAGCCATTTGCGGGCTGACCATCGAAACCACCGAAACCGATGGCAACGTCGCGATCACATCAATCAAGGGTGACGCGCTCGACACGTTTAGTCGTGGACACATCTGCCCCAAAGCTGTGGCCCTGCAAGATATCCAGAACGATCCTGATCGCCTGCGCCAGCCAATGCGCCGTGTGGGCAGCGAATGGCTACCGATAGAGTGGGACGAGGCTTTTGCGCTGGTGGCCGAGAAGCTGGCGGCCATTCAGGAACGTCATGGCCAGAACGCCGTGGCGGTCTATCAAGGCAACCCGAGCGTGCATAACTACGGGCTGATGACCCACAGCAATTATTTCCTGGGGTTGCTGAAGACGCGCAATCGCTACTCGGCGACCTCGGTCGATCAGTTGCCGCATCACCTGAGCAGTTATCTGATGTACGGCCATGGGTTGCTGTTGCCGATTCCAGATATCGATCACACCGACTTCATGCTGATTCTCGGCGGTAATCCGCTGGCGTCCAACGGCAGCATCATGACCGTGCCGGATGTCGAGAAGCGTTTGAAAGCGATTCAGGCGCGCGGCGGCAAAGTGGTGGTTGTCGATCCACGGCGCAGCGAGACGGCGGCCATGGCTGATCAGCATTTGTTCGTGCGTCCGGGGGGCGATGCAGCGTTGTTGTTTGGTGTGCTGAACACCCTGTTTAGCGAAGGCTTGACCAGCGAAAGTCATTTGCCGGTCGATGGGCTGGATGACGTGCGCGCCGCTGTCGCTGCGTTTACCGCTGAAGCCATGAGCCCGTTGTGTGCGGTTCCTGCCGAGCAGATCCGCCAACTGGCCCGGGATTTCGCCGCCGCGCCGAGTGCCGTGTGCTACGGGCGCATGGGCGTTTCGACACAGGCCTTCGGCACCTTGTGCCACTGGGTGGTGCAATTGATCAACCTGGTCACCGGTAATCTTGATCGCGTCGGCGGTGCACTGTGCACTGAGCCCGCAGTGGATCTGGTGGCGTCGACTTCGGGCGGGCATTTCAACAAATGGCAGAGTCGCGTTTCCGGGCGTCCCGAGTACGGCGGCGAGCTACCGGTCTCGGCCCTGGCCGAAGAGATGCTTACCGAAGGTGAGGGCCAGATTCGTGCGCTGATCACCGTCGCTGGCAACCCGGTGTTGTCGACGCCGAACGGGCGGCAACTGGAGCAGGCGCTGGATGGCCTGGAGTTCATGGTCAGCGTCGACCTGTACATCAACGAAACCACGCGCTATGCCGACCTGATTCTGCCGTCAACCTCGGCGCTGGAAAACGATCACTACGACACGACGTTCAACCTGTTCGCGGTGCGCAACGTCACCCGCTTCAACCGCGCGATCCTCGCCAAACCCGAGGGCGCCTTGCATGACTGGGAGATCTTCGTGGGCCTGGCCAAGGCCTTTGCCGAGAAGACTGGCAAGGAACTGAAACCGACCATGCCACCGGCGAAGATGATCGATATGGGCCTGCGCATGGGCCTGTACGGTGACGCGTCCGAACAGAAGCTTTCGTTGGCGACGTTGTTCGATCATCCCCACGGGATTGATCTGGGCGCGTTGAAGCCGAACCTGGCTGCGCGCCTGAAAACGCCGAATCAGCGCGTGCAGGCTGCTCCGCCAGAGATCCTTGCTGACCTCGCACGCTTTGCCGCATTGCAGGCGCCGGCCGCCGATGAGCTGTTGATGATTGGCCGTCGTCATGTGCGCAGCAATAACTCGTGGATGCACAACTATCACCGTCTGGTGAAGGGCAAGCCACGCCATCAACTGCTGATGCACCCGGATGATCTCGCCAGCCGTGGGCTTAACGATGGTCAGTTGGTTCGCGTCAGCTCGCGGGTGGGGCAGATCGAGGTCGAGGTGCTCGGCAGTCTGGACATGATGAAAGGCGTGGTCAGCCTGCCGCATGGTTGGGGGCATGCGCGGCCGGGCGTGCAAATGGCGATTGCCAGCAGTCAGCCTGGGTCGAGCGCAAACGATCTGACCGATGAATGCCAGCTAGATGAGCTGTCGGGTAACGCCGCACTTAATGGTGTGCCGGTGACGGTGGCGGCGGCCTGAATGTGACCGTCGGGGAGACCGAGCATGGCGCTCGGGATTCCGTTACAATGCGTCACCGTGCCGACCCATGAGTCGGAAAGTTCAGCCGAGGTGCTCCATGGATATCATCGAAACGATTAAAGAGCAGATTGCCAACAACACCATTCTGCTTTACATGAAAGGCTCGCCGAATGCCCCACAGTGTGGCTTCTCTGCGAAAGCTGCGCAGGCTGTGATGGCTTGTGGCGAAAAGTTTGCGTACGTGGACATCCTGCAGAACCCGGAAATCCGCGCCAACCTGCCGAAGTACGCCAACTGGCCGACTTTCCCGCAACTGTGGGTCGGCGGTGAACTGGTCGGCGGTAGCGACATCATGACCGAGATGGCTGCAGACGGTTCGCTGCAAAGCACCATCAAGGCGGCTGTTGAAGCGGCAGCGGCGAACAAGTCCGAAGCCTGATCGGCCAGGTTTCATGCGACAGCTGCTGCTTGTGTAGGAGCTGTCGAGTGAAACGAGGCTGCGATCTTTTGATCTTCAGCCAATAAAAAGCCCCGCCACTCGAAAGAGGGCGGGGCTTTTTAGTGCGTTCGAAAAGTTACTGCAAGTTGCCGGTGCAACCTGAAAAGATCGCAGCCTTCGGCAGCTCCTACTCTTCGCCCATCTGCGATTGCAGATAGTTCTCAAGACCGACTTTGTCGATCAGGCCCAGTTGGGTTTCCAGCCAGTCGATATGTTCTTCTTCGGATTCGAGAATGTCTTCGAGCAGTTCACGGCTGCCGAAATCGCCAACGGTTTCGCAATGGGCGATTGCGGTCTTCAGGTCAGCATGGCCGGTCTTCTCGATACGCAGGTCGCACTCCAGCATTTCCTTGGTGTGCTCGCCGATGTGCAGCTTGCCCAGGTCCTGCACGTTCGGCAGGCCTTCGAGGAACAGGATGCGCTTGATCAGCTTGTCCGCGTGTTTCATCTCGTCGATGGATTCTTTGTATTCATGCTTGCCGAGCTTGTTCAGGCCCCAATCTTCATACATGCGTGCATGCAGGAAGTACTGATTGATCGCGACCAGCTCATTGGCAAGGATCTTGTTGAGATGCTGGATGACTGTAATGTCGCCTTTCATGATCGGAGTCCTGCCCTGTATTAGCTGTATATACGGCGGAGTTTGAGCTTCGTACTTATAAGTGTCAAACCTAAGTTATTGAATAATATATGAAAATTAATCGGAATAAGAATGTTTGTGTTCCGCGTCTGGGTGCTAAGCAGTTGATTTACAGGCATAAAAAAACCGGACATAAGTCCGGTTCTTTGAAATGGGGGGCAATCAAGCGGCGGTAAATTCTACGGGGTAGGGGATCGCAGCCTGAGCGGTTTGCAGCTTGGTCAGGGTTTCGCGAACGACTTCCTTGGCAAGGCACGCGCATTTGCCGCATTGGCTGGCGACGCCGGTGGCCTGGCGGACTTCTTTATAGCTGCAGCAACCTTCATAGATCGCATCGCGGATCTGTCCGTCGGTGACGCCAGTGCAGAGACAAACATACATAAGTGAGAACCGTCGCTGGTTGTGACTCAATTGCGATGGATCTTAATGTTAACGAGAATGATTGTCAAAGTGCTTTCGGAAGGCTTTTGCTGATTCTCAGCCGTGACTGACGAACGGTATTTGCTGGCGTTTTGCCTGGCCCCGTAAATGCAGTGCCGTTCTGCGCCTGCTTTGAAAAACCGTTAAGGACAGGCCAAATTCGCAGTGTATGATGGTCGGCCCTTGCGAAGGGGGTTCGTGTCACAGGGCTGTCGCCTGAGGGTGGCAGGCTGGCGCGGACCCTGAACTTCAAGTTTTTACACCAGGAGATATCAATGAGCGTACTCGTAGGCAAACAAGCCCCTGACTTCACCGTCCCGGCCGTACTCGGCAATGGCGAGATCGTTGACAGCTTCACCCTGTCCTCGGCCATCAAAGGCAAATACGGCCTGGTGTTCTTCTACCCACTGGACTTCACCTTCGTCTGCCCGTCCGAGCTGATCGCTCTGGACAACCGCATGGCCGACTTCAAGGCTCGCAATGTTGAAGTGATCGCTGTGTCGATCGACTCGCACTTCACTCACAACGCATGGCGCAACACCCCAGTAAACAATGGCGGCATCGGCCAGGTGAAATACACCATGGCTGCCGACATGAAGCACGACATCGCCAAGGCTTACGACGTTGAATCCGAAGGCGGCGTGGCTTTCCGTGGCGCGTTCCTGATCGACGACAAAGGCGTTGTCCGTTCGCAGATCATCAACGACCTGCCGCTGGGCCGTAACATGGAAGAGCTGATCCGTCTGGTCGACGCTCTGCAATTCCACGAAGAGCACGGCGAAGTCTGCCCTGCCAACTGGAAAAAAGGCGACAAAGGCATGAACGCTTCGCCAGAAGGCGTTGCGGCTTACCTGACCGAGAACGCTGCAGCCCTGTAAGGCGCAACGTCGAGGTACAAAAAACCGGCCCACGTGGCCGGTTTTTTTATGCGGAGAATTAATTGAAACAGCCTCTCGGCATCATTTGTTTCAAATGTTCGGAAAAAATACTGGATGAGTGAACAGTGGCTGGATAGGGTTGTGCTCGAGCGATAACGGGGTACGAAGGCGACTGCCTTGTCCTGAATCGCGCCTCACTTCAGTAAGGACGGTGCAATGGATTGCATGATGCAGAAGGGGATTCAAATGCCGAGTAGCTTGGACGTTGCGGATTATTTCCTCTGCCTGGAAGGGCATGAGGGCGAGATATCCAACCTCAAGATTCAAAAAATGGTTTATTACGCTCAAGGGTTCAGTCTGGCCGTCCTTGGTGAGGCTCTCTTCCCTGAAAAGCTGGAGGCGTGGATGCACGGGCCGGTGGTTCCGGATCTGTATCGAAGATTCAGCCAATTTGGATCGAGTGCCATTCCTCCTCCAAGTGATTTCAATCCAGATCTTTTCAGTGCCAAACAACAAAGTCTGCTCAACGAAGTATTCGACGTTTATGGCCAGTTTTCGGCGTGGAAACTACGTCAGTTGACGCATGAAGAAGCCCCTTGGCGTAGAAACTTCAAGGAAGGGGAGTTCAGCCGAGAAATTCCCGCCTGTGAGATGGAGGAGTATTTCCGGGAGCATTTGGTGAACTGAAATGGCCAAGTTCAAACGCAGGGAGCGCGATGCGGCAATTACAGTAACGGCACGGACGTCCACTATCGAAATAGATTCATCGGAAGCGCGACCTCCGGTTTTCTCATTTGAGTATTTGCAGAATGGCTGGTGCATTCAAGATTGCGAGGCCGTCGAACGGTCGAAAATGCTTGAGCGTCTGAGGATTCTGGGAAGAATGCCGTGGAGAGAATTGCGCAGAGAGCATAGGCATCGATATGGCTGTGAAACAATTGAGAGAAACAGTCTGAAAGTGGGAATTCCTGCTTTTTTGACAGGTGATGTCAGATTGCTTGTGTTTCGGGCTTTTGAACGTGTAGCGATGGTGGGATACAAGAGCCATCGGATTTTTTATGTCGTGTGGATTGATCGAGAATTTAAGCTCTATAAGCATTAAACAAAAAAACCGGCCCACGTGGCCGGTTTTTTTATGCGCGGGATTCACCCGACAACCCTCAATCAGTCGTCGAAATCTTCCCAGCCGCCCATCTGTTTCCAGCGGTTGACGATGCCGCAGAACAGCTCAGCGGTTTTCTCGGTGTCATAACGCGCCGAGTGCGCCTCGCGGCCGTCGAAATCGATGTCGGCGGCCTGGCAGGCTTTCGCCAGTACGGTTTGACCGTATGCCAGACCAGCCAGCGTCGCGGTGTCGAAGCTGGAGAATGGGTGGAACGGGTTGCGTTTCATGTCCAGACGCGCAACGGCTGCGTTCAGGAAGCCAAGATCGAAGCTGCTGTTGTGCCCGACCAGAATCGCGCGCTTGCAGCCATTGGCCTTCAGCGCCTTGCGAATGCCACGGAAGATGTCGGTCAGCGCGGTCTCTTCGCTGACAGCCATGCGCAGTGGATGGTCCAGCTTGATTCCGGTGAACTCCAGCGCCGCTGCTTCGATGTTGGCGCCTTCGAACGGCTCAACGCGGAAGAAGTAGGTGTGATCCGGGTATACAAAACCCTTTTCATCCATGGCGATGGTGGTCGCAGCAATCTCCAGCAACGCATCGGTGGCCGAGTTGAAGCCGCCGGTTTCTACGTCAACGACAACCGGCAGGTAGCCGCGAAAGCGTGCTGCCATCGGGTGGCGGGAACCGCCACCACCACTTTGACCGTCCAGTTCGTCGTCGAAATGGTCTTCACTCACGCGTGTTCCTCCAGCAGGCGCCAGCGCAGTTTTTCACCGGCGCGCAGCGGGATAACGGTCAGCTCGCCAAACGGCAGGCTGGTCGGGGCGGTCCATTCTTCACGAACCAGGGTGATGCGATCGGTGTTCGCCGGCAGGCCGTAGAAACGCGGGCCGTTGAGGCTGGCGAAGGCTTCGAGTTTGTCCAGCGCATTACGCTGTTCGAAGGCTTCGGCGTACATCTCGATGGCGGCGTACGCGGTGTAGCAGCCGGCACAGCCGCAAGCGGCTTCCTTGGCGTGCTGGGCGTGCGGCGCCGAGTCCGTGCCGAGGAAGAACTTCGCGCTGCCACTGGTGGCGGCGTCGAGCAGGGCTTCCTGGTGCGTATTGCGCTTGAGGATCGGCAGGCAATAGAAGTGCGGCCGAATCCCGCCCACCAGCATGTGGTTGCGGTTGTACAGCAGGTGATGCGCGGTGATGGTCGCGCCTACGTTGGCCGAAGCCTCGTTGACGAACTGCACGGCGTCACCGGTGGTGATGTGTTCAAACACCACTTTCAGCGTCGGGAAGCGCTCGACCACGCGGCGCATGTGCTCGTCGATGAAGATCTTTTCGCGGTCGAACACATCGACGTCGCCACGGGTGACTTCACCGTGGATCAGCAACGGCATGCCGACTTCGGCCATGGCTTCCAGTGCCGGGAAGATCTTGTCGATGCTGGTTACCCCGGAATCGGAGTTGGTGGTCGCGCCGGCCGGGTACAGCTTGGCTGCGTGCACAAAACCACTCGCCTTGGCTTCACGAATTTCTTCGGGCTGGGTGCGGTCGGTGAGGTACAGCACCATCAGCGGTTCGAAGCGACTGCCGGCCGGGCGGGCAGCGAGAATCCGCTGGCGATAGCCGTCGGCTTCGGCGGCGTTGCGCACCGGTGGTACCAGGTTGGGCATGATGATGGCGCGGCCAAAAGTGCGCGCAACATCGGCAACGGTATTGGTCAACACGGCACCATCGCGAAGATGAATGTGCCAGTCGTCGGGACGCAGCAGGGTCAGGCGGTCGGACATGAGGGGATTCCAGGCGGGTCAAACTGAGGCGAATGCTACCGGAAAAGACTCTTGCAGGCACTCGCTATCAAGTTTTGCCGGAACCTTCCGATATCCCGTAGGTATGCCGTAAACATAGTGTGAATCGGTCTTTGTGTTTCAGAAGCCAATGGAGCCTCCCGTGCGCCAGCGTTATTTAGCCTTGCTCAGTGTGTTTGCCAGCCTTCCGGCGATGGCGCTCACGTACCAGACCCGTCTGGAGAACATTGAGTGGACGGTCGCCGGCGACAAGTTCGAATGTCGTCTGACCCAACCGATCACTGATTTCGGCTCGGGTGAGTTCGTGCGCAAGGCCGGCGAGCAGGCGATATTCCGTCTGAACGCCTACAACGCCATGCTCGGCGGCGGCTCTGCAACGTTGCTGGCAGCGGCTGCGCCTTGGCAGCCGGGCCGTGGTGACATCAATCTGGGCTCTGTAAGGCTCGGCAGCGGCAACGTTTTGTTCAGCAGTTCGCAGTCCCAGGCCGGCGGTTTGATCAGTGGCCTGCTGGACGGTCGCAGCCCGGTCGTACGGCGCGCTTCAGGCGATGGCCGTGTCTCTGAAGTACGCCTGTTGCCGGTCAAGTTCAGCAAAGCCTTCAATGATTACCAGACATGTGTGGCGAAATTGCTGCCGCAGAATTTCGACCAGATCAAACAGTCGCAGATCGGCTTCCCCGGCGAAGGCGTTGACCTGGATCCTGCCGCTAAAGCCAAGCTGCAAGTGATGCTCGAATACATGAAGGCCGATCCGACGGTCAATCACATCGAACTCGACGGCCATTCCGACAACAGCGGTAATCGCCTGACCAACCGTGAACTGTCGCGCCGCCGCGCGCTGGCGGTGGTCGACTTCTTCAAGGCCAACGGCATTCAGGAATCGCAGATCACCGTGCGTTTCCATGGCGAGCAATATCCCATTGTGCCGAACACCAACGCGGCCAATCGCGCGAAGAACCGTCGGGTCAATGTCAAACTGGCGCGCGTGGCGCCGGTCGCGGCTCCGGCACCGCAAGCGAGCACGCCAGCCAATACTGCGGCGACTTCCTGACCCGCCGGTCATCGTCGCGCTCTCGACAGATTCTGTCGCTTTGTCGTCTTAAGCTGTCGCGCCTCTGTAAATTATCGCGTTTGGGCGGTAGACTCCTCGGCTTTCCGTAGAACCCCGTGGAGTGATGGCATGGCGGACGTAAACAAGGTCGTTCTGGCGTATTCCGGCGGCCTGGACACTTCGGTGATCCTCAAGTGGCTGCAGGATACTTATAACTGTGAAGTGGTGACCTTCACCGCTGATCTCGGTCAAGGCGAAGAGGTCGAGCCGGCCCGCGCCAAGGCTCAGGCCATGGGCGTCAAAGAAATCTACATCGACGACCTGCGCGAAGAGTTCGTGCGTGATTTCGTGTTCCCGATGTTCCGCGCCAACACCGTTTACGAAGGCGAGTACCTGCTGGGTACTTCCATCGCGCGTCCGCTGATCGCCAAACGTCTGATCGAAATCGCCAACGAAACCGGCGCTGACGCCATTTCCCATGGCGCCACCGGCAAGGGTAACGACCAGGTGCGTTTCGAACTGGGTGCCTACGCGCTCAAACCAGGCGTGAAAGTGATCGCGCCTTGGCGCGAGTGGGACCTGCTGTCCCGCGAGAAGCTGATGGACTACGCCGAGAAGCACGCGATCCCGATCGAGCGTCACGGCAAGAAGAAGTCCCCGTACTCGATGGACGCCAACCTGCTGCACATCTCCTATGAAGGCGGCGTGCTGGAAGACACCTGGACCGAGCACGAAGAAGACATGTGGAAATGGACCGTCTCCCCGGAGAACGCTCCTGACAAAGCGCAATACCTGGAACTGACCTACCGCAACGGCGACATCGTTGCACTGGACGGCGTCGAAATGACTCCGGCCACCGTGCTGGCGACGCTGAACAAGATCGGTGGCGCTCACGGTATCGGCCGTCTCGACATTGTCGAAAACCGTTACGTCGGCATGAAGTCCCGTGGCTGCTACGAAACCCCGGGCGGCACTATCATGCTGCGCGCTCACCGCGCCATCGAATCGATCACCCTGGACCGCGAAGTCGCTCACCTCAAAGACGAGCTGATGCCGAAATACGCCAGCCTGATCTACACCGGTTACTGGTGGAGCCCAGAGCGTCTGATGCTGCAGCAGATGATCGACGCTTCGCAGGTCAACGTGAACGGCGTTGTGCGCCTGAAGTTGTACAAAGGCAACGTGATCGTTACCGGCCGCAAGTCCGACGATTCGCTGTTCGATTCCAACATCGCGACCTTCGAAGAAGACGGCGGTGCTTACAACCAGGCTGATGCCGCGGGCTTCATCAAGCTCAACGCGCTGCGCATGCGCATTGCTGCCAACAAGGGCCGCAAGCTGTTCTAAGCGTTCTGGTCTGAAGCGTAATGAAAAGGGCGGCCTTGTCATCGAGACAAGGCCGCCCTTTTTGCATGATTCTTTGTTTGCGTCTGATTGAAGCCTGTTCCTGATCTTGGCATCTGTGGCTACGACTCATCTTTCATGCCCGTCCCAGCAACGTTACCGCCTGTGTGCAAAGGTTATAAACAATACAAATCGTTTTGCCTGAGCCTTTCCTGACGTGCCTGATCTTCAGCAATGAATGCTGCGTCAGTAAAACATCCGATACATGATTGGAAAGAAACACCACCACCCGGGGAGTTTTCCGGTCCAGGTTCCGGATGTTTTCCAGAATCGTGGCTAACTCTCTCGATGCATCGACACCCCGAACGTCGATGAGGTGCAGGTCACTGACCCACGCGGGCAACTGAATGTTGTGCTGAACAATCAGGTTCGGTTTTGAGTTGATGGCCGATGGCGGGTCAGGCGCGTTGTGGACTTTGCACGCGTCCTTGCATTCGGTTGGGCCTGACTCGCTTGGCACGATACAACTTGATAGTCCAAATGCCCCTTGCGTGGCTGGCTCCAAGGGCGGTGTATTTCGTTTGTTCTCGCGATCGTTGTTATCGATTACTTTAAGAAAGTTTTTGTCCTTGCCGAAGTCCGAGGGTGAGTAGAGGGAACGGTAGTTAAAGTTTAAAGTTATAAAAAATAGAAACAGCAAGTAGAACGGAAAGCTGATCAGAAACCATACGTAGATCTCTCTGTCCTTGTTGTCTAGAAAAGGCAGCGAAATGGCGGCTGATGTTTCCGAAATAGCTGCAAATATGGCAATTACCGTCATTGGGTTAGTGATTTTGTTTTTTATTTTCAGCATGCTTGTACTCTTGTGTTTGATCTGTCTCGTTGGTGGTAAGTATGTGTGGATTGAGTAGCTTGGTAATCGGCTTTCAAATACTTGTATTTATAGCAAAAGTATTGTGTTAGGTATAAATATCTTGTTTCAAGTGTTTATAGCGGGTTTGAAGTTGTGAGGTTGGTGTGTCGGCTGTTGCATGGTGTTTCGGGTTGATAATCAAAGTTCTCGGCCGAGCGCAGATTTGCACGTGTCATGGCCGTTCGGGCATAGTGAAACTCAGCGACAAGGCATGATTTCTGTGTCGTTAGTCGTAGTCTGTAACTAGTTAGAAGCGAAATATTTCCGTGAGTGGAGAAGGAAATAACGTCGGATGTTTACTGGGGGTAGCGGCTTTTTGTAGGAATAGTCCGCAATGACTGTAGGGTATGTCTCTCGATGCAGGTGCGTGTTAACACTGGCATGCCATAGAGCAAGTGACTGGGCTATTGTGCGTGTTCTAAAAATTCGAACAGCGAAACTGGACTTGCCCATGAATAAAGTGCTGATCGTGGATGATCACCCTGTCATTCGTCTTGCGGTACGTATGCTGATGGAACGTCATGGCTACGAAGTCATCGCAGAAACTGATAACGGTGTGGATGCGTTACAACTTGCTCGAGAACAAATGCCGGATATTGTCATTCTGGATATTGGAATACCAAAGCTTGATGGTCTGGAAGTTATCGCGCGCCTGACTACGACGGCCATGCCTATTAAAGTTCTGGTGTTGACCTCCCAGGCTCCCGGGCACTTTTCAATGCGCTGTATGCAGTCGGGAGCGGCCGGCTATGTCTGTAAACAACAGGACCTGACCGAGTTGCTCAGTGCGATCAAGGCGGTATTGTCGGGCTATAGTTATTTTCCCAATCAGGCTTTGCATACAGTCCGCACCAGTCTGGGCAATGCCAGTGAAGCCGACATGGTGGATCGTCTGTCCGGTCGGGAAATGATGGTGTTGCAGCAGTTGGCGCGAGGCAAGACAAACAAGGAAATTGCCGATGGCATGTTTTTGAGCAACAAAACCGTAAGCACCTACAAGACGCGCTTGTTGTTGAAGCTCAATGCGCGATCCCTGGTTGATCTGATCGAGTTGGCGCAGCGTAATGGTCTGGTCTGAATGTATCGATGGCTGACAGGGTGATGGGCCGGTCGAACTCAGCTAGCCGCAGAAAGTGAAAAGCCTCCATTTCGGGAGGCTTTCAAATATCAGTCATCAAAATCGTAATCGGCCAATTGCTTTTGCAGTCGGCGCTCCTCAAGCAGGTTATCGATCGTACGGCGCTTGCTGAGATTGGTCTTGGCGACTTCGACCACAGGTTCGGTGTCCTCAGTTTCCGCAGCGATATCATCATCTACATCAAGTGGCTCTTTGTCGCTACTCATCAGCTAACTCCCGGCTAAGAATGCCTTTGGCGCTCCTTATATCGATATTCCTGCGGCGGGTAAAAAAGATTTTTTCAATCGACTTATCAATTATTCCAATAGCCGGTCAATCGTCCGAAGTTTTGTCCTTGTACTCGCACAGGTCTTCGATCCGGCAACTGCCGCAGCGTGGCTTGCGGGCCAGACACACATAACGGCCATGAAGTATCAGCCAGTGATGAGAGTCGAGAAGGAATTCTTTGGGTACAAACTTCATCAGCTTCTTTTCCACTTCGACCACGTTTTTACCCGGTGCAATGCCGGTGCGGTTGCTGACCCGAAAGATATGAGTGTCGACGGCCATGGTCAGTTGGCGGAAAGCCGTGTTGAGTACGACGTTGGCAGTCTTGCGGCCCACTCCCGGCAGGGCTTCGAGCTCTTCACGGGTTTGCGGGACTTCGCTGCCATGGCGTTCGACCAGCAAGCGGCAGGTTTCGATGACGTTCTTGGCCTTGCTGTTGTAAAGGCCGATCGTCTTGATGTATTCGGATAGCCCCTCGACGCCCAAAGCGTGGATCGCCGCTGGCGTGTTGGCAACCGGGAACAGCTTTGCCGTGGCCTTGTTGACCCCGACGTCTGTCGATTGCGCCGAAAGAATCACCGCGATCAACAACTCGAACGGCGAGGAGTAGGCCAGTTCGGTCTTCGGTTCCGGGTTGTCTTCGTGCAGGCGGCGGAAAATCTCCAGGCGTTTTACTGCATTCATGAGCGATGTGTTTCCTTGGATATCGAGTTCGGGCGAACTATCGCCTGACGCGCCGCCAGCAGCAGCGCCAACAAAATAAAAGCACCGGGGATCAACGTGATCAGGTGCAGCCCTTCGCCAAATACAACAAGACCTGGCCAGTGTTCGAACAGTCCCCGGCCGAGACTGCCGTGACCGACGAGTTCACGCAGCCCGGCGAGCCCGAGCAGCAATCCGCCGAACATGCCGCAGAGTTTGAGCCGCTCGATCCACGACTGCCGCCAGAAACCGTTGTGCTCCAGCACCACGCATTGCAAGGCGATCAGGCCGACATAGAGGCCGAAGGTTTGCTGCCAGGGCAGAAACCAGCGTTGCGCCAAAAGATCTGCGCAACTGGTGAGGGTCGCGGCGAGCAACACGCTGGCGAGCAACACGCTTTTTTCTGTGAGCCGTGGTCGCAAAGCAGCCATGCACAGGCCATACAAGCCTGCGACAGTAACGAACATCAATAATGTCCCCACACCACCTGCCAGTGAGTCACTGGTGCCAAGCAGCAATGTCAGCATCAAAGTGTTCGAGAGGACTGCTGATCGGTTCATGTTCCGCTCCCCAGCAGCGCGGCCCGATGTTCATCGAAGTAGCGCAGGGCATCATGGATCGCGCTGATGGCTGCGCGCGAGGTGATGGTCGCGCCAGCTATTTGATCAAATTGTCCCTGATCCTTTTTCAGCGCCCATCCCGCATCTGTCGGCTCCTTGCTCGATGTGCCGATAAACGACTGTAGCCAGGTATTCGGCCAGTCACCCAAGTGCCCGCCGAGTCCTGGCGTTTCGCTTTGTTTAAGGGTTTTTACACCGAGCAATTTGCCGTTGGTATCGATGGCGATCAACAGTTCGATGGCGCCCGCATAACCCTGGGTCTGACTGTGTAGCAAGATTGCGACGGTCTGGCCGCGTTTGGTCGCGCGATAGCCACCCGTCAAGGTGCTATGGCTCAAGTTCAAGTCTGCCAAGGCCAAAGGCTGCTCGAGCGGTTGATTGTCGTAGGCATCGAGTGGAAGCAAATCCAGCAGTTTGCGGCTTTCGATCCAGTGCTGCTCGCTGGCAATTTGCGCTGCAGTACTACGGTATACAACATAAGTCGCAGCGACGCCGATGACCGCCAACAGCAGCACAATAGACGCGCTGGCCGTGCGATTCATGGGCGCACCTCTGACTGGCGGCTCGCGGCAAATCGCTCCAGCGCAGGCACGCAAAAGTTCATCAGCAGCACTGCGAACGCCACGCCATCCGGGTATCCACCCCAGGTTCGAATCACGTAAGTCAGCAGCCCGACACTGCCTCCGAACAGCAGACGGGCAAGCGCGCTCTTAGCGCCAGAGACCGGTTCAGTGATGATAAAGAACGCCCCCAGCATGGTCGCGCCACTGAGCAGGTGAAACAGCGGTGACCCATGCGAGTCCGACCCGGAACCGTTCCAGCACAGCAGACTGATGACAAACAGGCTGGCGAGCATGCCCACTGGCGCATGCCAGCTGAAAACGCGGCGCTGCAGCAGAAACACCCCACCGGCGAGGAACGCCAGATTCACCCATTCCACACCGTGTCCGCCCCATCGACCGAAGCCTGGATTGCTGGTGAACAACTCGTCCATGGTCAGGCTTTTATTGATGCGTAGGCTGTCCAGTACGGTGGCCTGGACCCAAGCATCCGGCGCCTGACCTGCGCCGAACACTTGTTGAAACGTTGCCGTCAGATCCAGGCCATGAGCCGGCCAATGGGTCATCGGTTGCGGGAACATCACCATGGCCAGGGCAAACCCGAGCATTGCTGGATTGAACGGGTTTTTGCCGACGCCGCCGTACACGTGCTTGCCGAACAGCAGACCCGCAGCCATGGCCGTTACCGTCAGCCACCAGGGGCAATAAGGTGGCAGGGCAGCAGCCAGCAATGTCGCACTGACCAGCGCGCTGCCGTCGCTCAGCGCAGGCTGCAGGGGCTGTCGACGCAGGTGCAGGACCGCTGCTTCGACAATCAATGCTGTGGTGGCCGCCAGAATCAGATTGATCAACATCCCCCAACCGTACAGCCAGAACAGTGCGAGCAGCCCCGGCAAAGCGGCCAGCAGCACCAGCTTCATTGCCTGTTGCAGGCGATTGTCCGGTGCCTCAAGGGGCAACATGATCTTGCACCTGGCGCTCGGCGTCTTGCAGACGGGCGCGGGCCTTGGCGAGGATTTCGGTGGGCGTGTCGGCGCGCCGTTCGAGTTTGTTGAGGTCGGCGCGGGCGTAGGCCAATTCGGTTTTCAACTGGCGAAGCTGGCTGTCGACCGGGCGTTTTTCGACGCGCACCAGGTCAGGCAACGGCTGATCGCTTGTAGCTTCGGCTGCGTGCAGGGCCTGTTCGGCATCGCGCAGTGCTTGTTCCAGCGCGGCGATCTGTTCGGGCGCCGCTTCGGCGGTTTGGGCTTTTTTCAGTTCGGCACGACGCATTGCCAACTGGATTTTTGCCCGTTTCAAGTCGGCATCTTTCGCCGGGACCGTGACTGCCGGGGCAGGCGGGGCGCTGCTTTCAAGTATCGCCAAGGCCTCCTCAGCCGCGTCGAACTGCTGCTGCAACACGATCAATTGTGCCTGCTGCTCGAACGTCGGCGGATGACCGAAGGCTTTCAACGTTTTGTGCAGTTGCGCGCGGCTCATCGCTACATCGATTTTGGCTTTCTTCAGCGCCGCGTCTACGGTGGCGGCTTTCTGCGCACGCACGCGTTCCAGTGCCGCCTGCACCGGATCGGTCGCGGTCCCTTGAGGCTGCGCCGCCCGTTTCGCCCGCGCTTCACGCTCAGCCTGTTTCTGTTGTTCTTCGCGGTGCAAGCGATCGTTTCGGCGCTCGAAGCGTTGACGCGCGTGATCGCGTTTGGCCGCGCGCGCGCGCTGCTCGTCGAGACTGACGGCGAGGCCGCCCACCACCGGCAACGTGCCCGGCGACAATGGATGCATTTCGATGCAATCCACCGGGCACGGTGCGACACACAGATCGCAACCAGTGCACTCGTCGACGATGACCGTGTGCATCAGTTTCGCCGCGCCGACGATCGCGTCGATCGGGCAGGCCTGAATGCACTTGGTGCAGCCAATGCATTCGGCTTCACGGATAAACGCCACTTGCGGCGGTGCCGAGCCGCGACTGATGTCCAGTTCCAGCACCGGCACTTTCAACAGTTCAGCCAGCGCCGCGATGGTTTCGTCACCGCCCGGCGGGCACTTGTTGATCGGCTCGCCCTCGGCGATGCCTTGTGCGTACGGTTTGCATCCGGGATGGCCGCACTTGCCGCATTGGGTCTGCGGCAGGAGGGCATCGATGCGTTGAATCAGACTCATGTTTTGATCAGTCCACTGAATCCGAGAAAAATCACTGCGATCAGTCCGGCGCCGATCAGATCAATCGGCAGGCCACGAAAGGGCAGGGGGATATCGTTGTCGCCCGTGCGCTCGCGCAAATCGCTGAAGAGGCTCAGCACCAGCCAGAAACCCAGCCCGGCGCCAAGACTTAGCGCTATTGCCTGCGGCAGGCCTTGATCGTTTTGCGCGTTGATCAGTGCCAGCCCGAGCACTCCGGCATTGCCCAGCAACAATGGCCATAGCCCGTCGAAAGGCAGACCGGGAAAGCCGCCGGACAACAGTTTCAGCAGCGGTGCGATCAGCAACACACTCAATGGCAGAAACACGAACAGCCGCAGTGCTTCAAGGTGAAGCGGCACCAGTAGCCAATGCCAGATCCCGTAACCGGTTACACCCACAACCAACATCAGGCACAACGTCGCCAGTCCCAGCGCATGCACCTGGCGACGACTGCCCGCCAGCAGCGGATCGACGCCCAGGGGCCAGTGCAACACGAAGTTGTTAAGCAGCGCAGCACTGATAAGCGTAAGCACGAGTTCGGTCATGGTTCTGCCAGAGAAACGGGCGGCTATCTCATAAGGTTAGGCATTATCCGGCAGCCACGCAGGGTGGGCCAGATATGAAAAATCCCACCGGCATGCGGGGCACGCCGGTGGGATCGATTTGTTGCAGAGCCTTACTTGATGCGTTGACCCGGCTTGGCGCCGCTGTCCGGGCTCAGCAGGTAGATTTCTTCACCGCCAGGACCGGCGGCCATCACCATGCCTTCGGAGATGCCGAACTTCATTTTCCGTGGCTTGAGGTTGGCGATCATCATGGTCAGGCGCCCGTCGAGTTTCGACGGATCCGGGTACGCGCTCTTGATCCCGGAGAACACGTTGCGTTGCTCGTCACCGATGTCCAGGGTCAGGCGCAGCAGCTTGTCAGCACCTTCGACGTGTTCGGCTTTGACGATCAGTGCGACGCGCAGGTCGATCGCGGCAAAGGCGTCGAAGTCGATTTCCGGCGACAGCGGATCCTTGGCCAGTTCGCCATTGCCGGCCGGGGCGGCGGCGCCGGTGTCGGTCTGGCTGGCGGTCAGGTCTTCTTTCGAGGCATCGCTCATGGCTTGCACTTTTACCGGGTCGATGCGGGTCATCAACGGTTTGAATTCGTTCAACTGGTGGTTGGCCAGCAGCGTGGTATGGTCGTTCCAGGTCAGCGGGGCGACGTTGAGGAACGCCTCGGCATCGGCGGCCAGCAGCGGCAACACCGGTTTGAGGAAGATTACCAGTTGGCGGAACAGGTTGATGCCGGTGGCGCAGATCGCCTGGACTTCATCCTGCTTGCCTTCCTGTTTATTCAACGACCACGGGGCCTTGTCGGCGATCCAGGCGTTGGCGCGGTCGGCCAAGGCCATGGTTTCACGCATGGCACGGGCAAAGTCGCGGGCTTCATAAGCATCGGCAATGCTTGGCGCTGCAGCGAGGAAAGCCTCGGTCAGCTCTGGCGCAGCGTTTTGGTCGACCAGCAGGCCCGCGTTGCCTTTTTGAATGAAACCGGCGCAACGGCTGGCAATGTTGACCACTTTGCCGACCAGGTCGGAGTTGACCTTCTGCACGAAGTCTTCGAGGTTCAGGTCGAGGTCATCGACGCCACGGCCCAGCTTGGCCGCGTAGTAGTAGCGCAGGTATTCCGGCGACAGGTGATCCAGATACGTACGGGCCTTGATGAAGGTGCCGCGCGACTTGGACATTTTCTGGCCGTTGACGGTCAGGTAGCCGTGCACGTTGATGCCGGTCGGCTTGCGGTAGCCGGCGCCTTCAAGCATCGCTGGCCAGAACAGCGCGTGGAAGTTGACGATGTCCTTGCCGATGAAGTGGTACAGCTCGGCGGTGGAATCCTTGGCCCAGAACGCGTCGAAATCCAGCTCCGGCGTGCGGTCGCAAAGGTTCTTGAAGCTGGCCATGTAACCGATCGGCGCGTCCAGCCACACGTAGAAATACTTGCCCGGCTCGCCCGGAATCTCGAAACCGAAGTACGGCGCATCGCGGGAGATGTCCCACTGCTGCAGGCCGGCGTCCAGCCATTCGGCGATCTTGTTGGCCACGGCGTCTTGCAGTGTGCCGCTGCGGGTCCAGGTCTGCAGCATTTGCTGAAAGTCTGGCAGTTTGAAGAAGAAATGCTGGGAATCCTTGAGCACCGGCGTGGCGCCAGAGATCGCCGACTTCGGATCCTTCAGATCGGTTGGAGCGTAGGTTGCACCGCATTTCTCGCAGTTGTCGCCGTACTGGTCTTCAGTGCCGCATTTCGGGCAGGTGCCCTTGATGAAGCGGTCGGCCAGGAACATTTTCTTTTCCGGGTCGAAATACTGGGTGATCGAGCGTTGGGCAATGTGCCCGGCGTCACGCAGCTTGATGTAGATCTGACTCGACAGCTCACGGTTTTCTTCGGCGTGAGTGGAGTGGAAGTTGTCGAAATCGACCAGGAACTCGGCAAAGTCGGCGCTGTGTTCAGCCTGTACATTGGCGATCAGTTGTTCCGGGGTGATGCCTTCCTTTTCCGCGCGCAGCATGATCGCCGAACCGTGGGCGTCGTCGGCGCAGACATAAATGCACTGGTTGCCGCGATGCTTCTGGAAGCGCACCCACATATCGGTCTGGATATATTCCAGCATATGGCCAAGGTGAATCGAACCGTTGGCGTAGGGCAGGGCGCTGGTGACGAGGATCTTGCGTGGTTCGGACATGTGGGGCTTCGCTACTTGATGAAACGGAGGTCGGCCACTATAAAGCGCTGGCGCATATTTTTCACCCTGTGCGCCTGTTTCATTGGATGAGCAGACGGAAAAAATCCCAGCCTGCGGCAGCTCCTGCAGATGTACGTCGATCTCCTGCAGGAGCTGCCGAAGGCTGCGATCTTTTTCAGGTACGATACCCGGCATCTATTCCCAGTCTTGTTATCGGAGTTGCCCATGAGCGCCGTCACTCGCGCAGCGGTGGAAGCCGTCCTCAGCCAATACACCGACCCCTACCTTAACCAGGATCCGGTCAGCGCCGGTTGCGTGAAGCACATCGAGATCGTCGGTGATCGCGTCAACGTGCAGCTGGAAATCGGTTACGCCGCCGGCCTGTTCAAGAGCGGCTGGGCGCAACTGCTGCAACTGGCCATTGAAAACCTCGACGGCGTGGTGATCGCCAAGGTTGAAGTGAACAGCGTGATCGCCGCGCACAAGGCGCAGGCGCAGATTCCCGGGCTGGCCAACGTCAAGAACGTGGTCGCCGTAGCGTCCGGCAAGGGCGGCGTGGGCAAATCGACCACCGCCGCCAACCTCGCCCTGGCCCTGGCCCGTGAAGGCGCCAAGGTCGGCATTCTCGACGCCGATATCTACGGCCCGAGCCAAGGCATCATGTTCGGCATTCCCGAGCGCACCCGTCCGGAGGTCAAGGACCAGAAGTGGTTTGTGCCGCTCAAGGCGCACGGCGTGGAAGTCATGTCGATGGCGTTCCTGACCGACGACAACACGCCGATGGTCTGGCGTGGGCCGATGGTTTCCGGGGCGTTGCTGCAACTGGTCACGCAAACCGCGTGGGGCGATCTGGATTATCTGGTCATCGACATGCCGCCCGGCACTGGCGATATCCAGCTGACCCTGGCGCAGAAAGTCCCGGTGGCTGGCGCGGTCATCGTCACCACACCACAGGATCTGGCCTTGCTCGACGCGCGCAAAGGCGTGGAAATGTTCCGCAAGGTCAACATTCCGGTGCTGGGCGTGGTGGAAAACATGGCCGTGCACATCTGCTCGAACTGCGGGCATGCCGAGCATCTGTTCGGTGAGGGCGGTGGTGAGAAACTGGCGACCCAGTACGGCGTCGAACTGCTGGCTTCACTGCCGCTGTCGATGCTGATTCGCGAGCAGGCCGATGGCGGCAAGCCAACGGTGATTGCCGAGCCGGACAGCCAGATTGCCATGGTCTATCAGGAACTGGCCCGCCATGTCGGCGCGCGGATTGTGTTGCAGGAAGCGGCGACGCCGGCGATGCCGAATATCACCATCAGCGACGATTGATGCATCCGCAACACCGATAACCTTGTAGGAGTGAGCCTGCTCGCGATAGCGGAATAACATTCAACAGATTTGTTGAATGAATGACCGCAATCGCGAGCAGGCTCACTCCTACATTTGTTTTGTGTTGGCAGTTAGATGCGCAGCCCGCCATCCATCTCCAGAATCCGCCCGGTGTAGTAGTCGTTTTCGAAGATGTACGCCGCCGAATGGGCAATCTCTTCCGGCTTGCCCATGCGCTTGAGCGGAATCCCCGAAGTCATCTTCTCCAGCGCTTCCGGCTTCATGCCCAGGGTCATCTCGGTTTCAATGAAGCCCGGGGCAATCCCCGCCACACGAATGCCATATCGCGCCAGTTCTTTCGCCCATGTCACCGTCGCCGCCGCTACACCGGCCTTGGCCGCCGAATAGTTGGTCTGGCCAACGTTGCCTGCACGCGAGATCGACGAGATATTGATGATCGCGCCGCTGTTCTTCAGCTCGACCATTTTTGCCGCCACTTCACGGGTGCAGAGGAACACGCCGGTCAGGTTGACGTCGATGACGGCCTGCCACTGTGCCAGGCTCATCTTGGTCATTTCGCCGTCCTTGACCTTGAGCAGCAGGCCATCACGGAGGATCCCGGCGTTGTTGATCAGGCCGTGGATCGCGCCGAAGTCGGCGGCGACCTGGGCGACCATGTGTTCGACCTGCTCTTCATTGGCGACGTTGCACAGATAGCTGCGCGCCTCGACGCCCTTGGCTTTGCAGGCCGCGACCGCGTCGTCGAGTTTTTCCTGATTGAGGTCGACCAGCGCAAGCTTGGCGCCTTTGCCGGCGAAATACTCGGCCATCGAGCGGCCCAAACCCTGGCAACCGCCAGTGATAATGATTACTTTGTCGTTGAGTTGCATTCGCATGCCCCGATAGCAGGTCTGAGTAGTTTTTTGTTTTCAGCGACTCCCGATCTGCACCGGCCGTGGCAGGGTTGCACATGAGAATTGCCCGCTGGCGTGACTGGGACTTGATCCCGGACGCCCGTCCGTTTTTTCGACGGATACTATTTAAGGAGTCATAAATTGAGCGTTGAAGTGGCGAAGAATGCCCGAGAATTGCTTCTCAAGGAATACCGTGGAGTGCTGTCGACCCACTCCAAATCGATGCCCGGTTTTCCTTTTGGCTCCGTGGTGCCGTACTGCCTGGACGAGCAGGGTCGGCCGCTGATCCTGATCAGCCGCATCGCCCAGCACACCCACAACCTCCAAAAAGACCCGAAATGCTCGATGCTCGTCGGCGAGCGCGAGGCAGATGATGTGCAAGCCGTTGGTCGCCTGACCTATCTGGCGGAGGCGCAAAAGCTCGAAGACGTTGCCGCGATCGAAGCCGCCGCCGAGCGTTACTACCGTTATTTCCCCGATTCGCAGAACTATCACAAGGCCCATGATTTTGACTTCTGGGTGCTGAACCCGGTACGTCACCGCTACATCGGCGGTTTCGGCGCGATTCACTGGGTCGATCAACTGACCCTGGCCAATCCGTTTGCCGGCAAGGCTGAAATCAGCATGGTCGAACACATGAACAGCGACCACGCCAAAGCCATCGCGCACTACGTCGACCTGGCCGGTCTGCCGAAAACCGTGCCGGCGCAACTGGCCGGGATCGACACCGAGGGCATGCACCTGCGCATCGGTCAGGCGTTGTTCTGGCTGCGGTTCCCGGCACCTTGTAATACGCCGACACAAGTGCGCGAAGCCTTGGTTTCTCTGGCTCACGCCGAGGTCTGGCCAAAAAATGAGGTGGCTGGTGCTTGAATTCACGAAAGGGCGACGTCATCTAAGGCTTACTGCAAGGCATTTCTTGCGTTGAGGAAACTTTGATGCGCCCTTTTCTGTTGCTCTTTCTGCTGTTTCCGGTGCTGGAGCTGTTCGTATTCGTCAAAGTGGCAGGGGCTATCGGGTTTTTCCCGGCCCTGCTGCTGATCATTGTCGGCTCGATGTTCGGCATTTTCGTGCTGCGCGTCGCCGGTCTGGCCACTGCATTGCGTGCCCGTGAAAGCCTGAACCGCGGCGAACTGCCCGCGCAAACCATGCTCGAAGGGCTGATGCTGGCTCTGGCCGGTGGCCTGTTGATCCTGCCAGGCTTCATCAGCGATGTGGTCGGTCTGGTCATGTTGTTGCCAGTCAGCCGTCGATTGCTGGCGAACAAAATGCGCCAGCGCGCTGAAGAACAGGCCATGCGCCAGCGTGCGTTCGCCGATGACCTGCAACCCCGTGGCGGTCCTGCACCGCGCCAGCCTCTGGGCCGCGAGGGTGATGTGATCGAAGGCGAGTTCGAACACCGCGACAACAAGTAACTGCTCTATCTACACGGCACCTTCGGGTGCCGTGTTCGTTTATGGGCTGCTTTTGTGCAACACATCGGTGAAAAATTTTTCGCCTCGCCCTTGTAATCAGCTTATGCGCCCTTATGTA
Organism: Pseudomonas sp. H1_D05; assembly: GCF_054682705.1. Lineage (NCBI taxonomy): Bacteria > Pseudomonadati > Pseudomonadota > Gammaproteobacteria > Pseudomonadales > Pseudomonadaceae > Pseudomonas > Pseudomonas sp. H1_D05. Next base: position 502,007 of record NZ_CP162825.1, on the reverse strand, counting down.
TCGGTCACCGAAAGGTTTCCGGTATTTGAACCGGACAGACTTCCGCGGTTCGCTCGACGAATCGCAACCGGCGCAGGCCGGATTTGTTAAACCCGCCGGGACTACACCGGCCGATGAAAACCACAATTAGGAGAGATCGACAATGAAGCTTCGTCCTCTGCATGACCGCGTCGTAATCCGTCGCAGCGAAGAAGAAAAGAAAACCGCTGGCGGTATCGTCCTGCCAGGTTCGGCTGCTGAAAAAGCCAACCACGGTGTGATTCTCGCTGTAGGCCCGGGCAAAGCTCTGGAAAACGGCGAAGTGCGCGCACTGTCCGTTAAAGAAGGCGACAAGGTTGTGTTCGGTCCTTACTCCGGCAGCAACACAGTGAAAGTCGACGGCGAAGACCTGCTGGTAATGAGCGAGAACGAAATCCTCGCTGTTATCGAAGGCTGATAACCCCGTTCATTTTCCCGCTACTACAAAGTATTTAAGGAATATCGATCATGGCTGCTAAAGAAGTTCTGTTTGGCGATTCCGCCCGTAAAAAAATGCTCAAGGGCGTCAACGTCCTGGCTGACGCAGTAAAAGCGACCCTGGGCCCGAAAGGCCGTAACGTGATCATCGAGAAGAGCTTCGGCGCTCCGACCATCACCAAGGACGGCGTTTCCGTCGCCAAAGAAATCGAACTCGAAGATCGCTTCGAAAACATGGGCGCGCAGCTGGTCAAAGACGTTGCCTCCCGTGCCAACGATGACGCTGGTGACGGTACTACCACCGCTACCGTTCTGGCTCAGTCGATCGTCAACGAAGGCCTGAAAGCCGTCGCTGCCGGCATGAACCCGATGGACCTGAAGCGCGGTATCGACAAAGCGACCATCGCTATCGTCAAAGAGCTGAAGAACCTGTCCAAGCCATGCGCTGACACCAAGGCAATCGCTCAGGTAGGCACCATCTCCGCCAACTCCGACAACTCCATCGGCGACATCATTGCCGAAGCCATGGAAAAAGTCGGTAAAGAAGGCGTGATCACCGTTGAAGAAGGCACTGGCCTGGAAAACGAACTGTCGGTTGTTGAAGGCATGCAGTTCGACCGTGGCTACCTGTCCCCGTACTTCGTCAACAAGCCAGAGACCATGGTTGCCGAGCTGGACAGCCCGCTGATCCTGCTGGTCGACAAAAAGATCTCGAACATCCGTGAAATGCTGCCAGTGCTGGAAGCCGTTGCCAAAGCCGGCCGTCCACTGCTGATCGTTTCCGAAGACGTTGAAGGCGAAGCCCTGGCGACTCTGGTTGTGAACAACATGCGTGGCATCGTCAAAGTCGCAGCCGTCAAGGCGCCAGGCTTCGGCGACCGTCGCAAGGCCATGCTGCAGGACATCGCAGTTCTGACCGGCGGTACCGTTATCTCCGAAGAGATCGGCCTGAGCCTGGAAGCCGCTACCCTGGAAAACCTGGGCAGCGCCAAGCGTGTGACCATTTCCAAGGAAAACACCATCATCGTTGACGGTGCCGGTGCAGATTCCGACATCCAGGCGCGTATCGCTCAGATCCGTGCTCAGGTTGCTGAAACTTCCTCGGACTACGACCGTGAAAAACTGCAAGAGCGTCTGGCCAAGCTGTCCGGCGGCGTTGCAGTGATCAAGGTTGGCGCTGGTTCCGAAGTTGAAATGAAAGAGAAGAAGGCCCGCGTTGAAGACGCCCTGCACGCAACCCGTGCAGCCGTTGAAGAAGGCGTGGTACCTGGCGGTGGCGTTGCGCTGATCCGCGCTTTGCAAACCCTGGTTGACCTGAAAGGCGACAACGCTGATCAGGACGTGGGTATCGCTGTGCTGCGTCGCGCTGTTGAAGCACCGCTGCGTCAGATCGCTGCCAACAGCGGCGACGAGCCAAGCGTTGTCGTCAACGAAGTCAAGAACGGCAAAGGTAACTTCGGTTACAACGCTGCGACTGGCGAATACGGCGACATGATCGAAATGGGCATCCTGGACCCAACCAAGGTGACTCGTTCCGCTCTGCAAGCGGCATCGTCGATCGGCGGTCTGATCCTGACCACCGAAGCAGCTGTAGCTGACGCGCCGAAGAAAGACGGCGCTGCAGGCGGCGGCATGCCAGACATGGGCGGCATGGGTGGCATGGGCGGCATGATGTAAGCCAGCCTTACCCCTGTAACGCAAAACCCCGCTGGCGCAAGCCAGCGGGGTTTTTTATTGCCCAAATTTCAGCTTCACACCAATCCCCTGTGGGAGCGAGCCTGCTCGCGAAGGCGTCGGATCAGCCAACATTAATGTTGAATGACACACCGCCTTCGCGAGCAGGCTAGCTCCCACAATTGGATTTATATGTCAGGCGCTGACCGGTTGTGCCTTGACCACGGCCTCGGTTTTCACCGCCGGGCGATACAGCACCCAGTAATACGACCCCAGGCAAATCAGCCAGCAGAAAATCGCCGTCCACACGTTGTGCGAAAAGAAGTGCGCACCCTGCATCATCCGGCTGATCGAAAACACCGAACCCAGCGCAAAGGCAAAGATAAACGCCTGACGGGCCAGACGCGGACGGCGATCACGCAGGACAAAGAACAGCGCAAACAAGGTGAACCCCGTCGCCGCATGACCACCAGGCCAGCAACGGCCAGGTTTGTCGGTTTGTGGACGATGTTCCATCAGTTTGCTGTAGGTTTCATGGCCGCCAAATTGCTCCAGGCTCCATGGGCACTGCACCGCCGTTACGGCTTTGACCGGGGTGACGAACGAGGTCGCCAGGCCCAGCGACAGCACCAGACAACCCAGTTCGCGCTTGAACGGTTTCAGTCTGCCGACGAAGAACGAGCCGAGAAACCCCAGCACCGCAAACACCGAAAACGCGATCACCACCTGCTTGGCGCGATCGTGCAGGATGTCTTCCAGGAAAAAACTGTGGCGGCCAATGAAGTCGCCGGCCACCGGGTCATAGAACAACCGCGCCAGCACCATGTCCAGGTCGGTCATTTCCAGCAGAATCAGGCTTATCGCCGCGATGATTGGAATACCCAGATACAGCCACAGATTCAGCGGGCGAGGGGTAGGGCGTACAACACTTGATGACATGTCGGATCCTGAACAAAAGAAAACGCCCCGGGGCATCAGCCCGGGGCGTTTCAATTAACGTTCGCTGACTTGTGGAACACCCTCCTTGGGTGCTTTCCAGGCAAGCAGCTGTTGCTTGAAGCCATAACTGGCGGTTTGGTAATAGGTGATGGCGCGGCTGATCAACGGATCATCGCTGGAGGCCCGCGATTCGCGGCTCTCGGTCAGCGCATCGTCATGCCGACGCAAGCCTTGGCGCGGGCTGAGGATCGCCAGATCCTTGCCGTCAAACAGGCCCAGATGCTGGTAGTTGCCGACCACGACGCGTGGTGGCAGTGGGTTGTCCTGCAGCAGGTTGCGCCCGAAGAAAGTCGACTCGTAATCCATGTTCAACAAGCCCAGCAGCGTCGGTGCCAGGTCGATCTGGCTCGCCAGTTGGCCATTCTCGCGAGGCTCGATCAGCTTCGGTGCATAAATGAACAGCGGAATTTGATAGTTGGCAATCGGCAAGTCTTCTTTACCGGCGCTGCCCGCCGTGTGATCGGCGACGAAGATGAAGATCGTGTTGTCGAACCACGGTTTTTGCCGCGCCTGGTCGAGGAACTGGCCAATCGCATAGTCGGTGTATTTCACCGCGCCATCGCGACCGTTACCGGATTTGATGTCGATCCGGTCGTCCGGGTAGGTGTAGGGACGATGGTTGGAGGTGGTCATCAACTGCAACAGAAACGGTTGCTGTTTGGCATAGTCGGCATCGGCCAGCTTCAGCGTCTGTTTGTACAGATCCTCGTCGGCCATGCCCCAGGCGTTCTTGAAGTGAATCTCGGTTTCATCAACGCTGCTCTGGTCGACCACCCGATAGCCGTTGCCACTGAAGAACGCGTTCATGTTGTCGAAGTAGCCGCGGCCACCGTAAACGAACACGCTGTCGTAACCCACCGCGCTGAGTTGCTGGCCAAGGCTGGCAAAACCGCTCTCGCGACCGATACGCTTGACGATCGAACGCCCCGGGGTTGGTGGGATGGCCAGTGTGATGGCTTCCAGGCCGCGGTCGGTGCGGGTGCCGGTGGCGTAGAAATTGCTGAAATACAGGCTCTGTTTACGCAGCGCATCCAGATTGGGCGTCAGGTCGCGTTTGTCGCCGTTACTGCCCAGGTATTTGGCGCTGAGGCTTTCGATGGTGACCAGGACGATGTTGGGTGTACGCGCAGTGCCGGGATTGTCGATCATCCGGCGGATGTCCTGTGGGTCCTGACCGATGAAGCGCGCGTTGGGCTCGCTCAGTTCGGCGCGAATCTGTCGGGCGACCACCTCGGGCGTGTGGCTGCTGTAGAACTGCGTGTAATCCAGTTCGTTGTTCCGGAACGCGGCGAAGAACTGATACGGGCCGTTGCTGGCCAGTTCGTTCTGATAGGCATTGCCACCTTGCGCACGTGGCGCATCCTGGCTGAGCAGTTGCAGGCTCAGACCGGCAATGATCAACAGCCCCAGGGCATTGAGCAGGCGCCCACGCAGCGGCGGCAATGGCGCATTCAGCGCGGCATTGAACGGTTTGCGCAGGGCAAAACCGAGCGCGACGGCCAGCAACGCCAGAATGCTCAGCAGCGTGCCGATCGGGTAAGACTCCAGCACGTTGTTCAGCACTTCGTCGGAATACACCAGATAGTCGACCGCGATGAAGTTGAAGCGCACACCGAACTCGTCCCAGAACAGCCACTCGGCCACCGCCACGAACAGCATGGCGAACAGGCTGACGGTCAGCAGCCCTTGCAGAAACCAGCGATGGCCACGGCGGCGCCACAGGGCCGGCGGGCAGAGCAACAGGTACAGGCCCATCGGCAACGCCGCATAGGCAAGAAACCCCAAGTCATACAGCAAGCCGATGCCAAACAGCGAAAGCGTGCCACCGCCGGCCTCATCCAGATGAGTCAGCAACAGAACGGTTCGAGTCAGGAGAAATACCAGCAGCCACACACCGGTGACCAGCAACAGAAGGCGCACAGGCGCCGTCTTGAAAAAGTCCATTGTCTACATTTCCTTATATCTAATGGCGCGAGAGTCTCGCGTTGTCACTGTAGTCAGGTTGTGAACCAATAGTGAAAAACTCGTTAAGGTTTGAATTTGCTTGAGAGAGTTGATTTACGAGGCTTTCAGCCCTAGCTCTGAGCTGGCGATGGCCTTAAGCTGCGCGAGCCATGACGGCCGTTACTGTGTACGGAGGAGTGCCCATGCGAATTCTATTGGTTGAAGACAACCGCGATATCCTCGCCAATCTGGCCGATTATCTGGGGCTCAAAGGCTATACCGTCGATTGCGCCCAGGACGGTCTGTCGGGCCTGCACCTGGCGGCCACCGAGCATTACGACCTGATCGTGCTCGACATCATGTTGCCCGGCATCGATGGCTACACCCTGTGCAAACGTCTGCGTGAAGACGCCCGTCGGGACACGCCAGTGATCATGCTGACCGCTCGCGATCAACTGGACGATCGTCTCCAGGGTTTCAAGTCCGGGGCTGACGATTACCTGGTCAAACCCTTCGCCTTGTCCGAGCTGGCCGCGCGCGTCGAAGCAGTGATGCGTCGGACCCAGGGTGGCGGGCGCCGGGCGTTGCAGGTCGGTGATCTGAGCTATGATCTCGACACGCTCGAGGTTACCCGCGAAGGCAAACTGCTGAAACTCAATCCGGTCGGCCTCAAGCTGCTGGCGGTGTTGATGCAGAAGAGCCCGCACGTCCTGCGTCGGGAAATTCTCGAAGAAGCGCTGTGGGGCGATGATTGCCCGGACAGCGACAGCCTGCGCAGCCACGTCCACCAATTGCGTCAGGTGATCGATAAACCGTTTGCCAAGCCATTGCTGCAAACCGTGCACGGCGTCGGTTATCGCTTGGCCGAGGGCCGCGATGGAGTTTAAGCAAAGCCTTTCCCAGCGGATCATCATTGCCTTTGCGCTGATGAGCGCGCTGGTCGCGGGGGCCTTTGCCATGGGTATCGTCGCGACCGTGCACCTGGTGGAAGAAAAACTGATTTCGGCGGGGCTGGGCGGCGATCTGCAACGGCTTCTGCTGATGGACAACGTTTCGGACTGGAGCCATCGCCCGGAACCCGACCAGTTGTTCTATTTCAGTGGCGGCCCGGGCGATTTCGAGCTGCCCAAGGACCTGCGTCACCTTGATGCGGGTTTCCATGAAGTGTTCCGCGAGCAGCTGTCGTATCACGCGATGGTCGAAGTCGTCGACGGTCGGCGTTATGTGCTGCTGCAGGATCAAAGCGATTTCGAAGAGCGCGAGCGGGTGCTGTTTGCCGTGGTACTGGTGGGCTTTGTGCTCAGCCTGGCCCTGGCGGTATTCCTCGGTTGGGTGCTGGCGCGCAAGGTAATGGCGCCGGTGGTGCGCCTGGCCCGGCAGGTACGCCATCGCGATCAGTTGCTTGGTCTGGCGCCGCCGCTGGCACCGGATTACGCGGCAGACGAAGTAGGCGAACTGGCGGTGGCGTTCGATGCCACGCTGGGGCGTCTGCGTCAGGCGCTGACACGTGAAAGATTGTTCACCAGCGATGTCAGTCACGAGTTGCGCACGCCGTTGATGGTATTGGCCAGCTCCTGTGAGCTGCTGATGGAAAACCCGGCCATCGATCAGCGTGGGCGCAATCAGGTCGAGCGCATTGCCCGGGCCAGTGAGGAAATGCGCGAGCTGGTGCAGACCTTCCTGATGCTCGCCCGCTCTCAACGCGAAGATGCTGGTTCGGCACCGCAACAGAATCTCGCTCAAGTCGCGGACAGCTTGTTGTGCGTGTGGCGTGAGCCGATCGAAAGCAAAAGGCTGACCTTGCAGTTCGAGCCGGGAAATCCGCCGACCACGTGCTACAACGCAACGTTGTTGACCGCGGTGATGGGCAACCTGTTGCGCAACGCTTGTCACTACACCGAGAAGGGCTTCATTCGCCTGACACTCACGGCGAACGGCTTTGTGGTGGAAGACTCCGGTGTCGGCATTCCGGAAGAAAAACGCGAAGCCATGTTCGAGCCTTTCGTGCGTGGCAGCGAAAAGCGCGGCGAAGGCCTGGGGTTGGGATTGTCGCTGGTGCAGCGGATCTGCGAGAACCAGGGCTGGACCGTCAGCCTGAGCACGATGGAACCCAATGGCTGCCGCTTCGAGGTGGATCTGGGCAAAATCTGACGCACGGAGTGGCTCGATGCTACTCCCTCCTTCCTGTCTAATTCCTGTATAACGCTGTAATAATTTGTCTGTTTACCGGACATTTTTTTCACAAATGGATGACCTGACGCTGACACGCCGCTCCTTAAGGTGGTGACATCAGCAATTCAGGAGTCCAGGTGATGGCCGGTCCGATCAAACTCGATTTTTCCGAGAAGTACGACGATCAACACGCGCAGAAATACCTGCGCAAGCACAAAGAAAGCCTTGGACGGCGTCTCTCCCACTGGCGTGACGAACAGCTGGCCCGCAAGGCGCTGGCGTCGGTGGGTGAACCGGGACTGGTGCTGGATCTGCCTTGCGGTGCCGGGCGTTTCTGGCCGTTGTTGGGCGAAAAGGCCAACCGGGTGATTATCGGCGCGGACAATTCCGAATCGATGATCAAGACGGCAATGCAGTCGCAACCGGCCGATGTGGTGAAACGGGTACAACCCTTGCACACCTCTGCCTTCGATATTGCCTTGCCTGACAACGCCGTCGACAGCATTTTCTGCATGCGTCTGCTCCACCACATCGGTGAAGCCGAGCATCGCCGGGCGATTCTGCGCGAATTCGAGCGCGTTACCCGGGACAGTGTGATCGTTTCGCTGTGGGTTGATGGCAATTTCAAAGCCTGGAAACGCCAGCGAGCCGAGCGCAACCGTGACAAACGCGAGTATCAGAATCGCTTTGTGTTACCGGCCGCTACGGTGGAAAAGGAGTTCGAGGAAGCAGGTTTTCGGATTCAGGAACAACTGGACTTTATTCCGCTCTACGCCATGTGGCGGGTTTACGTATTACGCAAGAGGTAACAGGATGGCAGTGCAATTTGCAGCAGAAACGGATGTCGCTCCGCAAGATCGCTTTGACTTTTACTGGAACCAGCGCGGCGAGTGGGTGGAAGAACCCAATGTTCGACGTGGCGGGGAAAGTGGCGTGCAAAGGGTCGTGGGGCGCGATGGTCAACTGCTGTATGCCAAGCGCCAGACCGGTCACATCTATCGCAGTTGGTTGCACCCTTTTGGCCGTCCTACTGTTTTGCGTGAACTTGATGCGCTGACCGGCGTGAGCAAGCTCGGTGTGCGCGTACCGCAAATCGTTTTCTGCGGCGCTCAGCCTGATCCTCAGCACAAATGGCGCGCTCTGCTGGTCACCAAGTCCCTGGACGGTTTCCAGGAACTGGAACATTGGCTGGCGGCTGCCGGCGGTCGCGATCAGTGCGGTGATGTGGTTTATGAGCGCGTGCTCAAGGACCTCGCCGAGAACCTGGCGCGCATGCACAAGGGCCGTTGGCAGCACAGCTGCATCTACATCAAACACGTGTTTGTGCGTGTGACGGGCGAAGGCGAGTCGGCCAAGGTCGAAGTCGCGTTGATCGATCTGGAGAAATGCCGCCAGCGTCTGACCGCCTATCGCGCCGCTTCCCACGACATGAAGCAATTGCGCCGCCATTCGTCGTTCCGCGACACGGACTGGAAAAAACTCGTCTACTTTTATGAGACGGCGTTTGGCAGCGCTATCAAAGGTTTATAGCGATGAAACTAGAAATTGCACGAGGTTTGTTTTTGGTTGGAGCCTTGGCAGTTGCGTCATTGGCGGTGGCTGCCTGGGAGCAGCCCCGCATGCAGGTAGTGGGCTCGTCCGTAGACGACGCCCACTGCGCAGTCCCACGGGTGGCAAAAGCCTCCGTGGCGACCAAACCCGATCATGATCTGTTGTTGTTCATGTTCGGACTTTCTCAAGGGATGAGGCCGCAGAGTTGAACCGATTGAAGCCCACATAAAAGGCCTCGCAGATGCGAGGCCTTTTTTTATGCGCGGATTTTATGGATAAACGCCAACCAAATGTGGGAGCGAGCTTGCTCGCGAAGGCGGTGTGTCAGGCACTATAAGTATTAACTGAAAGACCGCTTTCGCGAGCAAGCTCGCTCCCACAGGGTTATGCGGTTTGTTTGGGATCGGGTTTCGCCAGCAGGGTGTAAACGCACGGCAACACAAACAGCGTAAACAACGTGCCAATCGACATCCCCGTGGCAATCACCATGCCGATATCAAACCGACTGACCGCGCCGGCACCCGTGGCGAGAATCAACGGCACCATGCCAAACACCATCGCCGCCGTGGTCATCAACACCGGGCGTAAACGAATCGCTGCCGCTTCCTCAACGGCTTCACGCGCCGTCAGGCCTTTATCCTTGCGCAATTGGTTGGCGAACTCGACGATCAGAATCCCGTGTTTACTGATCAGCCCGATCAGCGTCACCAACCCGACCTGGGTATAGATGTTCATGCTCGACCAGCCGAGGAATAGCGGTATCAGCGCGCCGCAGATCGACAACGGCACCGTCACCAGGATCACCAGCGGATCGCGGAAGCTTTCGAATTGCGCCGCCAGCACCAGAAAGATAATCGCCAGCGCCAGCGCGAAGGTTACCCACAGGGCACTGCCTTCCTGCACGAACTGTCGCGATGCGCCGCCGTAGTCGAAAGCAAACCCGGCCGGTGCTTCTTCGCTGGCAATCTGCAACACGGTGTCGATGGCTTCACCCATGCTCACCAACGGGAAACCGGAGATCTTCGCGGCGTTAAGTTGCTGGAACTGATTGAGCTGGCGCGGTCGAGCGCGGTCGCTGACCTTGATCAGCGTCGACAGCGGCAATAACTCGCCCTGAGTGTTTTTCACGTAGTAGTTGTTCAGCCAGTCCGGGTTATCGCGATAGGGGCGTTCGACCTGGGCAATGACCTTGTAGCTGCGCCCATCAATGGTGAAACGGTTGATTTCCGCCTCGCCCAACAGCGTCGCCAGCGTGCCACCGAGATCCTGCATCGACACGCCCATCTGCGCTGCTTTGGCGCGGTCAATATCGACCACCACCTCGGGTTTGTCGAACGCCAGATCGAGATCGACGAAGGCGAACTTGCCCGACTCCATCGCGCGCTTCTTGATCCGGTCAGCCACTTGCAGCAGCAGTTCATAGTCGTTGGCGGTGTTGACCACGAACTCAAACGGCAAGCCTTCACCGGTGCCGGGCAGGGAGGGCAGGTTGAAACCAAAGATCTGCAAGCCAGGAATGCCTTCCAGTTTGCCTTGCACCTCGGGGAGGATTTGCATCTGCGTGCGACTGCGCTCATTCCACGGCTTGAGCAGGAAGCCGCCGATCCCCGCCTGTACACCGTTGTAGCCGTTGATCTGGAACGAGGAGTAGTACTCCGGGAACTCTTTGAAGATCTTGATGAATTCGTCGGTGTAGGTGCTCAGGTAATCGAGGTTGGTTGGCTGCGGCGCAGTGGCCATCATGAAAATGATGCCCTGATCTTCGTCCGGGGCCAGTTCCGATTTGGTGAACTTGAGGAACACCGGGATCAGGCACAACACGATCACTGCGAACACCAGCACCACCGGCCGCGTGTTCAGCGTGCCGTGCAGCATGCTCTGATAGCGGCGCTTGAGGCCGTCAAAAATGCGGTCGAGGCGATGCGCGAGGCCGCTGGGATTTTCCTCGTGGCGCAGCAAAAACGCGCACATCATCGGCGACAGGGTCAGGGCGACGATCCCGGAAATCACCACGGCGCCGGCCAGGGTCAGCGCAAACTCCTTGAACAACGCTCCGGTCAGCCCGGTGAGGAAACCGATCGGCGCATACACCGCCGCCAGGGTGATGGTCATCGACACCACCGGCATGGCGATTTCCCGTGCGCCTTCCAGCGCCGCATCAAACGGCGTCTTGCCTTCCTCGATATGCCGGTGAATGTTTTCCACCACGACAATCGCATCGTCCACCACCAGACCGATGGCCAGCACCATCGCCAGCAGCGTCAGCAGATTCATCGAGTAACCCATCATCTGCATGAAGAACATCACGCCGATCATCGACAGCGGAATGGTCACCACCGGGATTAGCACCGAGCGCAATGCGCCGAGGAACAGGAACACCACGACGATGACGATCAGCACCGCCTCGAACAGGGTTTTTACCACTTCATCGATCGAGGCCTGGATAAACAGCGTGGCGTCGTAGGCGATCTCGCTTTTCAGGTTCGGCGGCAGTTGCGCTTCCAGCTCGGGCATCAGCTTGCGCACTTCCTTGATCACATCCAGCGGGTTGGCGCCCGGGGTGGCCTTGATGCCGATGTACACCGACGGCGTGCCGCCAAACGAGCTGATCGAATCGTAGTTTTCCGCGCCCATTTCCACCCGCGCGACATCACTCAGCAACACGCGGCTGTCGCCACTGACCTTGAGCGGAATCGCCGCGAAGGCTTCAGCGGATTTCAGTTCGGTGTTGGCGTTGATGCTGGTGACCACATACTCGCCTTTCACTTCGCCGGCGGCGGAGAGGAAGTTGTACTGGCGCACGGCGTTGGTCACATCGCTGGCGCTGAGGCCGAAACCGGCGAGTTTCACCGGGTCGAGCCACAAGCGCATGGCGAACACCTGATTGCCGAGAATCTCCGCCTCGGCCATGCCCGGCAAGGTCGCCAGTTTTGGCTGGATCACCCGTGACAGGTAGTCGGTGATTTGCGGGTTGCTCAAGTCCTTGCTGAAGAAACTGATGTACATCAGCGCCGAGGCGTCGGCGGACTCCTTGCTCAGCACCGGGTCTTCGGCGTCCTGTGGCAGCTTGTTTTTCACCTCGTTGGCTTTGGCCAGCAGTTCGGTGAACAAACGGTCGGTGTTGGAGCCGATGCGCGCGTAGATCGAGATCACCGAGAAGTTCTGCCGGCTGACCGAAGTCATGTAGTCGATGCCCTCGGCGCTGGCGAGGCTCTGCTGCATCGGCTGGGTGATGTAGCCCTGAATGGTTTCGGCGTTGGCTCCGGGATAAGCGGTGGTCACCGTGATCAGGGCGTTTTCCATTTGCGGGTATTGGCGCAGCGGCAACTTGCTCCAGGCCTGAAAGCCCAGCAGCACAATCAACAGGCTGACCACGGTGGCGAGCACCGGGCGGCGGATGAACGGATCGGTAAAGGCCATGGGGATTCCTTGATCAGTCGGCGCGCGGCGGACTGTTCTGCTCGCCGAGGGTCTTGTCGTCGCTGATGGCGATGTGGGCACCGTTGTCCAGTTTGATCTGGCCAGCCGTCACCACTTGTTCGCCACTTTGCACGCCCTTTTTGATCATCACCAGGCCATCGCGGCGCTCACCGGTTTCGATGAAGCGGCGTTCGGCGATCAGCACCGGTTGGCCCTTGTCGTCCTTTTCGACGCTGCCGTCTTCGGCTTTCTTTTGCCCGACCACGTAGATCGAGTTGCCGTAGAGGGTGTAGGTGATCGCGCTCTCCGGCACGACAATGTGTTTCTGCGGATCCGGCAACAGCACCTCGAGGCTGGCGAACATGCCCGGCAGCAATTTGCCGTCGGGGTTGGCCAGCGTGGCGCGAACCAGAATGTTGCGCGTTGTGCTTTCGACGATCGGGTTGATCGCGCTGATCTTGCCGGCGAAGTTTTGCTTGGGATAGGCGGCGACAGCGATCTGCACAGGCTGACCGATGGCCAGTTTCGGCACCGATTGTTCGGGCAGGTAGAAGTCGGCGTAGAGGCTGCTCAGATCTTGCAGCGTGGCGATTTTGGTGCCGCTGGCGAGGTAGTCGCCGACGTCGACCTGACGGATGCCGATGGTGCCGCTGAACGGTGCGAGGATGCGTTTTTTCGCCAGCGAAGCGTTGAGCTGATTGACCGTGGCTTTATTTTTCTGCAGTACAGCGGAGAGCCGGTCGTACTCGCCTTTGGAGATTGCGCGGCTATCGACCAGTTGCGCGCCACGGCCGAAGTCCAGTTGCGCCAGCCCGAGATCAGCCTTGGCGGTTTCCAGCAGGGCAGTTTCGACGCCACTGTCGAGTTGCAGCAAGGGTTGCCCGGCCTTGACCTTCTGTCCGGACTCGAACTTGAGTTCGGTGACGGTGCCGGCCACTTCCAGGCTCAGCTCGACACCTTGCAGCGCCTTGAGAGAGCCGACGGTGGGCAAACGCATCTGCCACGGTTGCTCGGTGGCATTGGCCACGGCAACGCTGATTGGCGGTTTCGGCTTGGAAAAGCCCTGGATCATTGTGTAGATCGAAAAGGCTTTGTATCCGCCCAGCACCAGGACGATCAACAAAACAACACCCAACATGATCAGCATGCGGCGACGCAGCATATTTCCAGTTCCTTGGATAAATCAGGTGAGACAGGCGGGCACATTACTCCGAGTACAGGGGGGATTCCAACTGGCAGTTCTTACAGGGGCGCGCAAAAAGACCGCAGCCTGCGGCAGTTCCTGCAGAGGAGTGCATTCCAATGCAGGAGCTGCCGCAGGCTGCGATCTTTTAAGGCAGTTTTACGCCATCAAATGCAGATGGTTGTCCCAGAGCCCCGCCGGTAATTCCAGTGGCTTGGCCAGCAGCTCATCCTGACGGCAATCGTAGTAACGGCAACGTCCTTGCCCGGAGGTCACGACAAAACCGTCCTTCACCGCACCCACACCCGCGCAATCGGGCAACGGCGCGTCGAGGCGCACCTCGCCACTGTCCAGATCCCAGATAAAGAAGCGGTTGCCACGCGGCGCCGTCAGCGCAACCAGGCGCAAGTCGCTGTGCACCGCAACACTTGCGGTGTAATGCCCCATCGACTGCAACTGATGCTCCGGCACCGGGAACGCCACGAACGGCTGCCCCGGACGCTTGATCGCCAGCAACTCCGAACGCTCATGCGAGGCGCCCATGAACTGCTGACCGGCGACGATGGTACCGTCGCTGGCGATGCCCAGATGGCGCACGCTGTTCATCTGCTGGGCGAGGGTTTCCTTGCTCAGCAGGGTGCCATCGCGCTGCATCAGCACCAGACTTGGCTCCATGGCGTTGAGGTTCATGTCGACACGGCTTTCTGCCTCGGTACGAATCCCGCCATTGGCCACCACCAGCGTCTCGCCGTCAGGCATCCACGACACCTGATGCGGACCGAGACCGTGGGTGGAAATCTCGCCCGTGTGCACCAGTCGCGCGCCTTCGAACTTGTAGACGCCGAGCAGGCCACGGCCAGGATCGGTGGTGTCGTTCTCGGTGGCGTACAGGTATTCGCCGTCCTTGTGCACCACGGCGTGGCCGTAGAAGTGCCGGTTCGGCTGTGAGGTCACGGTCTGCAGCAACTTACCGTCGCGCAGGTCGACCAGGTAACTCTCGGTGCCCGGGCGACGTGCGACGAACAGTGCAATCGGCTGCGTCGGATGGTTGATGATGTCGTGGCAGCGTTGGCCGACTTCGGTGGCGAACACCCGCGTGCCATCCAGCCGATAGCCGACGGCGTAGTGTTTGCCGTCGGTGTCGTCGCGCGCCGACAGCAACAGCGGGCTCTGATCCTTGCGTTTGAACAGCGTCCAGCCGCCCAGCGTCACTGCTCCCAGCAGTGCACTACCTAAAGTCAGAACCTGACGTCGCAGCATGGCACTTGCCCTCATCAGTCACCGTCGTTGGCGTTGAAGCCCAGTTGGATGCCCAGCGCCTTGGCCAGTTCGCCTTCGTGCAGGCGATGGACCACGTTGAGGCTGTCGTAGATGTCGTTCAGTTGCTGACGACCGGCGTCGTCTTCGAGCATTTCGCCGAGCGAACGCTGAGTGCTGTCGAGCAGTTTCAGCGAAGCGGCGTAGGCAGCGTCGATCTTGTCCGCCAGTGGCTTCTGCTCAGCCGGCAACAGACCGCGCAGGCCTTTGTTGTCGACACCTTCCCAGACGGTTTTGGCAGCGGCGAGGCTGGCTTCTAGTGCGGTCAGCGAGGACTGGCTGCGCCAGGCATCGGCCTGGAACGGTTGAGGCACGCCTTTGCTCTGACGGCCCATTGGCGTGCCGAGTTTTTTCTTCAGAGTGTCCAGTGCAGTGACCTGCACGCGCAGCAGATCGGCGATCGCTTCGTGGGAGTCGGCATAGCGCTGGTTGGGGAACTTGGTCATCTGCGCGAGCATGCCGTCAGTGTTGTTCCAGCCCTGCAGAATCTCTTCGGCCAGTTGCTTCTGTCGTTCGCCAATGGCGATCAGCAGTGGGCAGTACTTGGCTTTCTGCTCGGCGTTGGCCACGTCAGGCTTGGCGTCGAACAGGATGTACTCGTACGCCGACAGACCTTGAACGACTACGCTCGATTTGGCCAGGGCGGCGGCGTCGATCTGCGGCTGCGCGACGACCAGTTGCTCGACCTGACGGCCGACGAGGTTCTTCTTGTCCGGCCAGAACTGTACCTGCCACGAACGGTTGCCCTCGGCCAACGGGCCGATCAGCAGCGGTTGCAGCTCGGCCCAGGCTTTCTGCGCGTGCAGGAAATCGGCGCGGGCGGTTTCCGGGGTTTCCTTGCCCTGGCAGTAGGCGAGGGCGCTGACCGCCAGTTGCTTGTCGGCCTCGACCCAACGGGTGTAGGTCGGCAGGATCACCGATTTGGCGATGGCCGCCGACGTGACCGCTTGCGGATCCTGCGGCGAGCAGGCGCCGAGGGCGAGCGCGGCAAGGCTGGTGAACAGTAGCTTGGGACGGAACATGTCGGGCTCCCGATTCTTTTTCAGTGTTTAAAGTGAGTTCAAAAACGCCAGCAGCGCGGCACGCTGCTCGGCATTGAAAGACAAAACCTGTTGCTGCGCGGCTTGTGCTTCGCCGCCATGCCAGAGCACCGCTTCGAGCAGATTGCGCGCGCGACCGTCATGCAAAAACTGTGTGTGGCCGCTGACGGCTTGCGTCAGGCCGATCCCCCACAACGGCGGCGTGCGCCAGTCGCGGCCGGAGGCCTGGAATTCCGTACGGTTGTCGGCCAGGCCGTCGCCCATGTCATGCAGCAACAGATCGCTGTATGGACGAATCACCTGATTGGCCAGTTCAGGTTCGGCTGCGTTGGCGGCGGTGGTGTATTTCGGTGTATGGCACGACTGGCAGCCGGCCTGGAAAAACAGGCTCTTGCCGGCCAGCACTTGTGCATCGTTGACGCCACGCCGCGCGGGTACGGCGAGGTTACGGCTGTAGAACAGCACCAGACGCAGGATGTTGTCGCTGACTTCCGGCTCGCCGTCCGGGCCATTGCCGTTTGGCGCCTGTTTGCAGGCAGTTTGCGCCTCGGTGCAGTCATCGAAGGGGCGCAGACTGGTGGTGAGACCCATGTCACCGGAAAACGCGTGGACGCTCTGTTGATTGAGGTTCGGTTGCCCGGCTTTCCAGCCGAATCTGCCCATGACGGTCTTCTGCAACGCATCATCCCAGACCTGATTGGGACGGCCATTGATGCCTTTGTTGTCTTTGGCTTGCGCGGCGGCGTTGGCCAGAATCGCTTCTTCGGGGATTGCTTCGAGCAGGCCCAGACCAATCATCGGCGGCGCGACGCGGGCCGAGAAACGCGTGTCCGGGTGCATCGGGCCGTAGCCCAGTTGGGTGATCTGCAACACTGGCTTGCGCAATTCGACTTCGGTGCCGTCCTTGAAACGCACGGGCACTGGCGTGTAATCGACGCGCACTTTGCCTTCCGGGGCGACGCCGGGCACGGCCATGTCCTGGAACTGGCCGCCGTAGACCGGCTCCGGCACTACGCCAGCCTGCTCGATGAGCCGGGCATATTCCGGCGCGTCGGGGATCGACAGCCTGACCAGCATCGACACCGCGTTGGCCGCATCCGGCGTCGGTGGGTGGCCGCGACCGTCCTTGATGTGGCAGTTCTGGCAGGCGTTGGTGTTGAACAACGGGCCGAGGCCATCGCGCGCCGTGGTGGTCGACGGTGCAATCACCCATGGGCTGCGGAAGAAACTGTTGCCGACACTGAAATCCACTCGCCGTGACGGTGGCAGGTTGGCCGAGGGCAGGGAGAATGCGTTCTGATCGGTCTTGCGCACGGTCGCTGCACCGCCCGAACGGGCTTCACCCGGCTCAGCCTTGGTGAAACGCGGGGCGTCATCGCAGGCACTCAGGCCCAGGGCCAGCAACAGTGCGGACAAGCGAAGAGGCAGCGAGGGCATCAGACATCCTGCGGACGGGCGAAAATAAAGGCGCAAAGTCTAACAGGGCGAAGGAGTTTGAATAAGAGGAATTATCGTTTGCTTGATATGAAGCAAACCTAAAGGCCAATGCAAACCTTGTGGGAGCGAGCTTGCTCGCGAAAGCGGAGTTCGTCGCTCTGCTGGTGTTGCGCCAGATGCCGCCTTCGCGAGCAAGCTCGCTCCCACAGGGATTGGTGGTGCACTTGATATTGGGTACACCTTGAAGCAGGGGGTTGTGTTTGGCATGCATGAAAAAGGCGACCCGAAGGTCGCCTTTTTTTGAATCGGACGCAGTGATCAGAACTCGTGATCAGCGTTGTCCGGGTTCAGGTCGCTGATGCCCAGTTTGCCGGCAGCGGCTTCGATCGAACCGGTCTGCTTGACCAGCGAGGCGATGGCGTCGCGAACGATCTGGTTGCCCGCAGTGTTGCCGGCAGCGATCAGTTGGTCGTAGTGCTCACCCTTGTTGGCGTGATCGACCATGACCTGGATCTTCGCTTCAGTGGCGGCCAGATCGGCTTTCAGCGCGGTGTCGGCAGCCGGGTCGGCCTTGGCCACCAGCGACGACAGGCTGGCGCCGGTCATTTTGGTGCCGTCAACACGGGTGTACTCGCCCAGGTAAACGTTACGAATGCCTTTGGCATCGTAGAAGTGCGAGTTGTGCGTGTTGTCGCTGAAGCAATCCTGCTCGTCTTCAGGGGAGTTGGCTTCCAGGGAAACCTTCATACGTTCGCCCGCCAGTTCACCCAGGGACAGGCTGCCCATGCCGAAGAGCATTTTGCGCAGACCGGTTTCGCCCGGCTCGGCTTCCAGGGTGGCACGGTAGTTGTCAGCCACGTTCGGCTTCCAGTTGCCGACCATTTCTTCCAGGTCGCTGACCAGCAGTTGGGTCACGGACTTCAGGTAAGCACGACGACGATCGTTGTGACCGCCAGTGGCGCCGGCGCCTTCCAGGTAGTCGGAGGCCGGACGGTTGCCAGCGCCAGGGCCGGTGCCGTTGAGGTCCTGGCCCCACAGCAGGAATTCGATCGCGTGGTAGCCGGTGGCGACGTTGGCTTCGGAACCGCCCAGCTCGTTGAGGCTGGCGAGTTTTTCCGGGGTGATGTCTTTGACGTCGACCTTGTCTTCGCCGACCTGAACTTCGGTGTTGGCAATGATGTTGGCGGTGGCGCCCGGGTTACCCAGTGCGTGCTCGTAGGATTTGTCGACGTAGTCGATCAGACCCTCGTCCAGTGGCCAGGCGTTAACCTGACCTTCCCAATCGTCGATGATGGTGTTGCCGAAGCGGAACACTTCGCTCTGCAGGTACGGAACGCGCGCGGCGACCCAGGCAGCCTTGGCGGCTTTCAGGGTGTCGGCGTTCGGCTTGGCGAGGAAGGCGTCGACGGCGGTCTGCAGGGTTTTCGCGGTGGATTCGGCATCGCTGTAAACGGCGAAGACCATGTCGGCGTAGTGCGCGACCACAGCCTTGGCGGCGGCTTCGTCGACTTTACCGGCAGCGGCAGGCGCCGCAGGTGCGCTGGTGCTGGCGGCTGGGGTCGGTGCGGCCGGAGCGGCGGCCTTGTCTTTGCCTTCGCCGCAACCGGCGAGGGAAATAGCGATGGCCAGCAGACTGGCGGTAGCCAGAGGCATACGAATCATGGCGAACATCCTGCTTCGATAGTTGAGTGGACTCGCGCTGGGGGTGCGCAAAACTGCGACATAATGCAAATCTTTCGCATTATGTGTAAAGGGCGTACTTGGAAATATTTCTTATTCGCGCATCGATAGCAAAAGATCGTCCAATCGCGGCCCGAGCCTTCGGCAGCTCCTGCATTTGAAATGCGTTCGTCTGTAGGCGCTGCCGCAGGCTGCGATCTTTTGATCTTCTAGAGAATGGCCGCGTTACTGCGTTGCGCCTGTTTGAGATAGGCGCCCAGTTCCCGGGCCGGCAGCGGTTTGCTGTAGTGGTAACCCTGACCTTCGTGGCAGCCTTCGGAGATGATGTAGCTTTCCTGTTCGGCGGTTTCCACGCCCTCGGCAATCACCTGCATGCCCAGGCTCTTGCCCAGTTGAATGATCGCGCGAACGATGGTCGCATCGTCGTCGTCATCGAGCAGGTCCTGAACGAAGCTCTTGTCGATCTTGATCTTGTCCAGTGGCAGGCTTTTCAGATAGCTCAGGGATGAATAGCCGGTGCCGAAGTCATCGATGGCGATCAATGCGCCAGAGCGGCGCAGGCTGAGCAAGTGCTGGGCGGCGGTGCTGATGTCTTCCATCAGGCCGGTTTCGGTGACTTCCAGTTCCAGGCTGCGCGGTGGCAGGCGGTACATCTGCAGCAGGTTATTGACCACGCGCGGCAATTCGGCGTGGTGCAATTGCACGGTCGATAGATTCACTGCCATGCGCAGGTCGGCGAAACCCATATCGTGCCATTCGCGCAATTGCTTGCAGGCCTGATCGAGCACCCATTCGCCAATGGCGATGATCGTGCCGTTCTGCTCTGCCAGCGGAATGAACAGGTCCGGCGGCACCAGACCGTGTTCCGGATGCTGCCAGCGAATCAGCGCTTCGACGCCGACCACGCGGTGATCGCGATAGCTGATCTGCGGCTGATAGACGAGATAGAACTGATCACGCAACAGCGCATCGCGCAGGTCTTTTTCCAGTTCACGACGACGGCGCATCTCGCTATCTACACTGGCGATGTAGAACTGATAGCGGTTGCGCGAGCGGGTCTTGGCCAGGGTCATGGTCTGCTCGGCCTTCTGCAACAGCTTCTCGGTGCTGTCGCCGTCCTCCGGGAACAGGGTGATGCCAATGGTCGCGCGCAGGCGGATTTCCTGATGGTCGAGGGCGAACGGCGCCTCCAGATCATCAAGGATGCTTTGCGCCAGTTCGGCCGCTTCGTAAGGTTGCTCGATATCCGCTTGTACCAGTGCGAACTGGTCGCCGCCGAGGCGGGCGAGGGCGCCGAGGCGGCCGCTGTGGGCGCGCAGACGATCGGCCAGGGCCAGCAACAATTGGTCGCCGGTCTGGTAGCTGAATTGCTCGTTGATGCCTTTGAAATCATCCAGCCCCACGCACAACACCGCGACCCGGCGTTGCAGCTTGCCGGCGTCGACCAGAATCTTGTCCAGTTGCTGCTGGAGTTGCTGGCGATTCGGCAGGCCGGTGAGGAAGTCGTACTGGGCCATGCGCAGCAGACTGTTTTCCGCTTCATGACGCAGATGGGTGTTGCGTTCGATCGACTCAAGCAACTGATTGGCGGTGTTGATCCAGATCCCCAGCTCGTTTTTTTCGTGGCCCTTGAGCTGCGGAATCTTGTGTTCGCTGGGGCGATCGGGGTTGATCTCGGTGAGGTGTTCGATGATCCGCGACAACGGCTTGGTCAGCAGCCAGTGATAGACCAGATACAACACCAGGCCCATCGCCAGTGCGCGCAAAACCCCGGAAATAAAGATGATCACCGAACTGACGATAAAGCCCTCGCCATAGGTGGCGGTGTCGAGGGTGATGCTCAGGTCGCCGTAGTACTCGCTGTACGGACCACGCCCTACCAGTTGCGTGGTGAAGGTGCGTTCCTGGCCGAGAATCAGGTCGGTCAGCCAGCGGCTGTTGGACTGCTGCAATTCGCGGGACTTCTGCGCGAGCATGGCTTCGTTGGGATGGCCGATAGAAGCCTGACGCACGGCATCGTCCTGGAACAGGCCTTCGATCACCTGCATGCCCATTTCCCGGTCGAGGCTGTAAACCGCCTGGGTCGAGGGATCGCGGAACATGTCGAGGATGCGTTCGGCGTCGCCGGCAACAGCCTGGCGGGTTTTGTAAGCATCGAAAACGATCTGTGCGCAGCTCAAGACTACGCCGACGATCAATGCCGACAGGAGCACGACCCGGAGCAACTTCACCGACAAGCTGTTCTTGAGTTCCAGCTTCAAAGGGTTATTCCTTGTTCCGTGCGGGTAGCGTCAAGTTGCCATGAGTATTGGCAATCCCGAGTTTGCAGTCAAAGGGACAATCAGACCGGGGACGATTCGCCCATAGCCTTGGCCGAAATGCTGCTGTCTGGAGTATTAGCCCTAATTTGTACTATGTCGGTAGTTTCGCCCCTCAACTTGAGCGGTTCGCAGCATTTTTTCCTCTTTTTGATGTTAGCCCGCTGTGGCATGGCGGCAAGCAGCGGCAGACAGCTTTCAGCGTGAGAAAAACGCTATTTAAATGCAGGCATAAAAAACCCGGCAAAAGCCGGGTTTTTTGACTGGCGCGCAGCTTAAGCGGTGAAGGTTTTGCCTTCGAACTGCTCAGCAACGAACTTCCAGTTGACCAGGTTCCAGAACGCTTCGACATACTTCGGACGAACGTTGCGGTAGTCGATGTAGTAAGCGTGTTCCCAGACGTCGCAAGTCAGCAGCGGAGTGTCGCCGCTGGTCAGCGGGTTGCCGGCGCCGATGGTGCTGGCCAGAGCCAGGGAACCGTCAGCCTTTTTCACCAGCCAGCCCCAGCCGGAACCGAAGGTGCCGATCGAGGTTTTGCTGAACTCTTCCTTGAACTTGTCGAACGAACCGAAAGCAGCATTGATGGCTTCAGCCAGCGCGCCGGTTGGTTGACCGCCGGCGTTTGGCGCCAGGCAGTTCCAGTAGAAAGTGTGGTTCCAGACCTGAGCGGCGTTGTTGAAGATACCGCCCGAGGAAGTCTTGACGATTTCTTCCAGGGTCTTGCCTTCGAACTCGGTGCCTGGCACCAGGTTGTTCAGGTTCACGACATAGGTGTTGTGGTGCTTGTCGTGGTGGTATTCCAGGGTTTCCTTGGAAATGTGCGGCTGCAGGGCATCGTGTGCGTAAGGCAGCGGCGGCAATTCGAAAGCCATGATGATTCTCCTAATCAGGTCTGTTGCGGTGAGCGCAAGGCCGATCACGGGCGGCCAGAAATGCACCGGCGAGTTTTTACTCTTTGCGGCGCAGGGTTTCGATCATAGCACCGGGGTTGCGGCATAACCACGCAACAACTGTGTGGGATAGAGGTTCCAGAGCGGTTTGGAATAAATCAGCTCGCCAATATCAACTGCCCGGCGACCGTGAACATCATCAACGCCACCACCAGATCAAGAATCCGCCAGGTACTCGGCCGGGCCAGATATGGCGCCAACCACGCAGCACCCAGTGCCAACGTGAAAAACCACAGCAACGAAGCACTCGCCGCGCCCACTACATAAGCGCCCGGCACCGATTGCTGCGCGCCGAGCGAGCCGATCAGCAACACCGTATCCAGGTAAACGTGCGGGTTGAGCAGCGTCACCGCCAAAGCGCTGAGCATTACCGCACGCAGCGAACGCACGGTCTGATTCTCGCCTTGCCCCATGCTCTGTTTCGAACACGCCCTGCGCAGCGCCTGGCTGCCGTACCAGATCAGAAACGTCGCGCCGCCCCAACGGGCAATGGCGAGCAGCGTCGGGTTTTGCGCCAGAATCGTCGCCAGGCCGAATACCCCGGCCGCCACCAGCAGCGCATCGCAAACCACGCACAACGCCGCCACGGGCAGGTGATGTTCACGACGCAGGCTCTGCGCCAATACAAAAGCGTTCTGCGTGCCGATCGCCATGATCAGCCCGAACGCCACCAGCAGGCCGTTCAGATAGCTTTGCCACATAACAATTACTCCGCGTTGGCTGCGAGATCGCGCAGCACTTGCATGGCGCGTTCGGCGTCGGCCTGGCCGACGAACAAATGGTCGTGGTAATAGCCGGCAATCACGTTGCAACTGATCCCGGCCTTGCCCAGTGCCGTGGCGAATGCGGCGGTGAGGCCCACGGCTTCCAGCGCCGAGTGCACGTTGAGGGTGATCCACGCGGCGACGTAGTCGAAACTGAAACCGGCCTGTTCAGCTTGGGAGCGTTCGAGAATCACGGTCAGGCCTTCCTGTTCGCGGAAGCTGCCGACGATCTCCAGATCCCTCGGTAACACGCCATCGGGCAGGGTGCAGAATACGTATTCGCCGGCGTTCAATTGCGGGCTCATGCTGCGCAACAAGGTTGTGAGTGAGGTTTCGCCAGCCATTGCAGTGATCCTTGATAAAGAGTGCTTGCTGGCTATTCTCCGGGCGAAACCTGTATAAGAAAAACCAATAGTGCTGATCGCTCATTAGGAAAACTGATGTTCGACTACAAATTGCTTTCTGCTCTGGCCGCTGTGGTCGAGCAGGCCGGCTTCGAACGGGCCGCGCAGGTGCTGGGTTTGTCGCAATCGGCGATTTCGCAGCGGATCAAACTGCTCGAAGCGCGGGTCGGCCAACCGGTGTTGATTCGCGGCACGCCACCGTCGCCGACCGAGATAGGCCGGCGTCTGCTCAACCATGTGCAGCAGGTGCGTCTGCTCGAGCGTGACCTGCAAACCCTTGTGCCCGCGCTGGACGAGGAGGGGGTGCCGGAACGTTTGCGCATCGCTCTTAATGCCGACAGCCTCGCCACGTGGTGGGCCAAAGCGGTGGGAGATTTTTGCGCCGAACAACATTTGCTGCTCGATCTGATTGTCGAAGACCAGACCGTCGGCCTCAAACGCATGCGCGCCGGTGAAGTGGCCGCGTGCCTCTGCGCCAGTGAACGGCCGGTGGCCGGGGCACGCAGTGTGTTGCTCGGGGCGATGCGTTATCGCGCGCTGGCCAGCCCGGCGTTCATCGCACGGCATTTCCCCGACGGCGTGCGCGCCGAGCAACTGCCACGCACCCCGGCGCTGGTGTTCGGCCCGGACGACTTCCTCCAGCATCGTTACCTCGCCTCGTTGGGCGTCGATGGCGGATTCGAACACCATTTATGTCCTTCCTCGGAAGGTTTTATCCGCCTGATCGAAGCCGGACTGGGCTGGGGCCTGGTGCCGGAACTGCAAGTGCGCGATCAATTGCAACGCGGGTTATTGCATGAACTGCTGCCAGATAAACCGATCGACGTGCCGTTGTACTGGCATCATTGGCGTAATGGCGGTCAGCTGCTGGGCCTGCTGACCGAGCAATTGCTGCGTTCTTCGGCGCAATGGCTAGTGCCGTTGGACTGAGGGCCAGCGTCAAGACACTCGAATCAGGCAAAACGAAAGACATCGGAGCTTTACATGAAAATTCTGGTCACCGGCGCAAGCGGCTTCATTGGCGGACGCTTTGCGCGTTTCGCCCTGGAGCAGGGCCTGGACGTGCGGGTCAACGGTCGCCGGGCCGAGAGCGTCGAACATCTGGTGCGCCGTGGCGCCGAGTTTGTCCCCGGCGACCTGACCGATCCCGATCTGGTCCGCGAGCTGTGTTCCGATGTTGAAGCCGTGGTGCATTGCGCGGGCGCCGTCGGGCTGTGGGGCCGCTATCAGGACTTTCATCAAGGCAACGTGCAGGTCACCGAAAACGTTGTCGAAGCCTGTCTGAAACAGCGCGTCCGCCGTTTGGTGCATCTGTCGTCGCCATCGATCTATTTCGATGGCCGCGATCATTTCAACCTGACGGAAGAGCAAGTACCCAAGCGCTTCAAGCATCACTACGCCGCGACCAAATATCTGGCTGAGCAAAAGGTTTTCGGTGCGCAGGAGTTCGGCCTGGAAACCATTGCCCTGCGCCCGCGTTTCGTCACCGGCGCCGGTGATATGAGCATCTTCCCGCGCCTGCTTAATATGCAGCGCAAGGGCCGCCTGGCGATCATCGGCAATGGCCTGAACAAAGTCGATTTCACCAGCGTGCAGAACCTCAACGAAGCGATGCTCAGCAGTTTGCTGGCCGCCGGTTCCGCGCTGGGCAAGGCCTACAACATCAGCAACGGTGTGCCGGTACCGTTGTGGGATGTGGTCAATTACGTGATGCGCAAGATGGAAGTGCCACAGGTCACCAAGTACCGATCGTATGGTCTGGCCTACAGCGTCGCGGCGCTCAACGAAGGTGCATGCAAGCTCTGGCCCGGGCGTCCGGAGCCAACCCTGTCGCGGCTCGGCATGCAGGTAATGAAAAAAAATTTCACCCTCGACATCAGCCGCGCCCGACATTATCTGGACTACGATCCGAAAGTCAGCCTGTGGTCGGCGCTGGATGAGTTCTGCGGCTGGTGGAAAGCTCAGGACATCCGTTGAAACGATTCGGCCGGGCGGCAATGAACCGTGTAGCCGCTTGGGGGTCAATCCCTGCGGCTGCGGCGGTTATACTTCGCAGCATTTAGCCATCACCGCGTTTCACAAAGGTTGCCTCAATGTCCATGCGTAATGATGCCCACGACGATTTCGATGATGTCCCGAGCCTGCGTGCCGACACCTTCGACGACGATGACATTCCGACCACCGCTCGCACCTCCGTGCATTCGCGCACGCCGCCCGTGGTCAAGGTCAAGGCGGCCAGCACCGGCCCGTTGTGGGCGTTGGTCGGCGCACTGTTTTTCGCCTTCGTCGGTCTGGCCTGGTGGAGTTTCCAGCAAATCTCGTTGATGGAGCAGCAACTGGTTGCGACTCAGGAAAGCTTCGCGCGCATCAGTGAAGAAGCGGCGGGGCGCTTGCAGGACATTTCCGGCAAGGTCGTGGCCAGCCAGTCCAACGTCACCAGCGACAGCGAAGCCCTCAAGCTGCAGATCAAACAGCTCGAAGGCAAGCTGCTCGATCAGAGCAAACAGCAGCAAGGCGTCGCGGGGCAGGCCAGTGATCTGGACAAACGACTGGCACAGATGACCGCGCAGACCACTGAACAGCAGAACGCCAATACCCAGTTGCAGGCGCAGGTCAAAGCCTTGACTGCGGAACTGGCGACGGTGAAAAGCACACCGGCCGACACCAGCAAGGTCGACGCTCAGTTGAAGGCCTTTGACGCTCAGTTCAAAAGCCTCGGTGCCGATATCGCGGCGTTGAAGAAGCAGGGCAACCCGAGCGCGGCGATCGATCGCCTCGAACAGGAAATCGTCGTCCTCAAAAGCGAGCAGGACAACCGCCCGGCAGCCCCGCAAGGCGGCGGCAATACCGCCGAGTTCGACGCTTTCCGCGGGCAGATGACCCGCAACATCAATACCCTTCAGGCGCAGATTCAGAACCTGCAGCAGCAGATCAATTCCCGCCCGTAAGACTTGCTCAACGGTGGTGAGGCTCGCCTCACCACTCAAGCCGCGAAACGTTCAGAAACCCTCTGAATATCCATACATCAGCCCAAGCCGTCTACGCTCTTGAAACACCAACAAGAACGAGGGATGCGCTATGGGGTTTTTGCATAAAGTGGCCTGGCTCAGCGTGATGTTACTGGCCGGTTTCGGCCAGGCCAGCGCCGCCACGACCGCCAAGGATGACAGTCAGGCCGCCATCGCCTTGCTGGAAAAAGCCCTGGCCTATTACCACGACAATGGCGACAAGGCGTTCGCCGCGTTCAGCCGTCAGGGCGAGTTCGTCGACAAGGATCGCTACGTGTTCGTGGTCGACACCAAAGGCGTGATGCTCGCCAGCGGCGGGCCTTCATCAGCGTTGATCGGTCGTGACGTCAGTGAAGTGCTCGGCCCGGATTTGCAGAAAACCTTCAAGGACGCGTTGAAAGTGCCGGAAGGCAACGGCATCCAGCAGGCCGAATACCGTTGGCAGAACTGGTCGGACGGCAAGGTCGAGCGCAAGCATGTGTATTACCAGCGCATCGGTCAGCGGATTCTGGCGGTGGGTTACTACTTGCCGCGAGCCTCGGCCGAGCAGGCCAAGGCGTTGCTCGATAAAGCGGCGACTGATTTGGGCAAAGACGAGAAGGCCACGCTGACGGCGATCAACTCACTCAAGGGTGGCTACTTGCAGGACGACTTGTATGTGTTTGTGGTTGATCTGAACACCCAGCGCTACGTTGCCCACGGCACCAACCTGCGCTTGATCAACACCGACTTCGGCAAGATCAAGGATCCGGATGGCAAACCGGTGGGCGAGCCGATTCTGGCGCTGATCGGCAAGCAGGATGACGGTGAGTATGAATACCGCTGGAAGAACCCGGTGACCGGCAAGGTTGAGGACAAACATGCCTACCTGAAGAAGGCCGGGCATTTCCTTGTAGCCGTCGGTTACTACAGCCCCTGAACGAAATGCCGCTCTTGTACTGATCGTTCCCACGCTCCGCGTGGGAATGCAGCCCGGGACGCTCTGCGTCCCATCCAAAGCCGAACGCAGAGCGTCCGTTGAGGCATTCCCACGCAGAGCGTGGGAACGATCAACGGGAGAAAGTTATTTGGCGCCGTGCTCGCGTCCGCGCAGCAGGTTGTTCGGCATCGCAATCGCTGCCGCCAATCCCAGCAACGACACCGCCGCACTTACCCACAGCAAATGCCGGAATGTCACCAGCAATTCCGCGCGCAAGGCGTTCTGCGCATCACCCGGCGCGGCGTTCAGACCATCGAGCAAGACGTTGCCCGAATGCCCTTCGCTCATCAGTGAACTGCTTGCCAGATGGGCGAAGCTGGAGTCCTGTAACAACGCCAGCAACAGCGCCGACATCAACGCCACGCCCACTGCGCCGCCGAGGGAGCGAAACAGGTTGGTGGTGCTGGTCGCTACGCCGATGTCGCGTTGCTCTACCGAGTTTTGCGTGCCGACCAGCGAAGTCGGGAATTGCATGCCGCTGGAGATACCGCAGAGCAACATGAACAGACCACTGACCAGCGTCGCCTCGGGTGGGCTGAACGCCATACCGAAGATCGCAACCGGCATCAGCATCGCACCGGTCAGAATCTGCGGTTTGTAGCGTCCGGTAATCGACGTGCGACGCCCGGCGAAAAACGCACCAATCGGCAGCCCCATCGCCAGCGGCAGCAAGTGCAACGCGGCACTGTCGGCCCCTGCCCCAGTGACACTCTGAAAGCGCAGCGGCATCAGCACGATCAACGAAATCGCCTGGAAACTGGTGAAGAAAATCGTGCACCAGCACAGCAGCGCGTTGCGATTGGCGAACAGGTGCATCGGCAGCAACGGCTCCCGCGCCCGGCGTTCGTGCCAGACAAACAGCGCCAACACCACCACCGCACATGCAAACAGCCCGAGCACTTCACTGCTGCGCCACGAATGACCCTGGCCAACCTGAGTGATGCCCAGCAGCAGGGCAGTGAGGCCGATGATCATCAGCAGCGTGCCGAGGTAATCGATGACCGGTTTGCGCTGGGGAATCGGCAGGCCACGCAGATTGCGCCGCGCCACCCACCAGGCACCGAGGCCCAGCGGCAGGTTGATCAGAAATACCCAGCGCCACGACAGGTACTCGGTCATGTAACCACCGAGTACCGGGCCGGCGACACTGGCCACCGCGTACATGCTGCTGAAGTAAC
The DNA here is from genome assembly GCF_054682705.1 of Pseudomonas sp. H1_D05. NCBI lineage: Bacteria > Pseudomonadati > Pseudomonadota > Gammaproteobacteria > Pseudomonadales > Pseudomonadaceae > Pseudomonas > Pseudomonas sp. H1_D05. The sequence continues at coordinate 473,533 of NZ_CP162825.1, read as the reverse complement.
CCTGATAACGCCCGCGTTCACGCGGCGGCACGATGTCACCGATGATTGCCTGACTTACCGAGATCATCCCGCCGGCGCCGATGCCCTGAAGGATCCGCGCCAGCACCAGTTGCTCCATGCTCTGCGCCATGCCGCAAAAGAGTGAGGCGAGGGTGAACAGGCCCATGCCGAACAGCATCAATTTGCGCCGCCCGTACAAGTCGCCGAGCTTGCCGTAGATCGGCACGGCCACCGTCATCGCGACCATGTACCCGGAAATCACCCAGGCCAGCAGGCTGACGTCCTTGAACTGCGCAGAAATGGCCGGCATCGACACGGCGACAATGGTTTGGTCCAGCGCGCCGAGAAAGATCGCCATCATCAGCGCGACCAGCACGCTGCGAATGGCCGGTTTGGGCGTTTCGGGGTGATTGAGATTGGTCACGGGCAAAACCTGCGGGCAGTGAGAGTCCCGCAGATCATCAGGCGAGCGGGGATGCTCGCCAGTGTAAGTCGGTAGCAGGCTATTCGATAGCCTCATAAGGAAGTCCGACGTAATTTTCTGCAATGGTTTTTCGCCCTGCTTCTGAACTGACAAAGTAGTCCAGTTCCGAAGCGCTGATGCGCTGGCTGAACGCATCGTGGTCATCGAAGCGATGCAGCATCGAGGTCATCCACCAGGAAAAGCGCTCGGCTTTCCACACGCGGCGCAGGCAGATTTCCGAGTATTTCTCCAGCAGATCGGTGCGCTCGTCGCGATAAACCTTCAGCAGAATATTGAACAACGTGCTGACGTCGCTGGCGGCCAGATTCAAACCCTTGGCGCCAGTGGGCGGGACGATATGCGCCGCGTCGCCGACGAGAAACATCCGTCCGTACTGCATCGGCTCGACGACAAAACTGCGCAGCGGCGCGATGCTCTTTTCAATCGATGGGCCAGTGACCAGCTTCTCGGCAAGCTCCACCGGCAGACGATTTTTCAATTCATCCCAAAAGCGCTGATCGCTCCAGTCATCGACATTTTCATCCGCCGGCACTTGCAGGTAATAGCGGGTGCGGGTGGCCGAACGCATGCTGCACAGAGCGAAGCCACGTTCATGGCGGGCGTAGACCAACTCCTCATGCACCGGCGGCGTGTCGGCCAGAATCCCCAGCCAGCCAAACGGATAAACCCGCTCGAAGACCTTCAGGCTATCGGCCGGAATCGACTGCCGCGCGACCCCGTGGAAACCATCGCAACCGGCGATGTAATCGCAATCGACGCGAAAGGTTTCGCCGTCCTTTTCGAAGGTGACAAATGCCTCGTCGCTTTTCATGCCGTGAGGAACGACATCCCTCGCCTGGTAAATGGTCGGCGCACCAGCCTCCCGACGAGCGGCCATCAGGTCGCGGGTGACTTCGGTCTGGCCGTAGATCATCACGCTCTTGCCACCGGTCAGCGCGTGCAGATCGATGTGCACCTGACGTCCGTCCAGGGCCAGATCGAAACCGCCATGCACCAGACCTTCGGCGTCCATGCGCTGACTCACGCCAGCCTGACGCAACAGCTCTACCATGCCCTGTTCAAGTACCCCGGCGCGAATGCGTCCGAGCACGTAATCAGGTGTCTGGCGTTCAAGGATGAGGGTGTCGATACCAGCGTTGTGCAGCAACTGGCCGAGGAGCAATCCGGACGGACCGGCGCCGATAATGGCGACTTGGGTTTTCAGCGTTTTCATTGTTTTTATGGCTCGCAAGCTTCACGCGACAAGCGCCGGTGAATATTTTTTATGGATCGAGTGCTTGCATTTTTCCCTTGCGGGTCTGTCAATTGAAGGTGAAAACTGAGCTGATACCTGTACATTCTGCCAATCGGTGCGATTATCGCCCACAACCCCGAGGCCTGGATTGAAGTGATGAACAAGCCTGAGCTGCCTTCGATTCCAGTGTTCAAGCTCTACGGTGAAAGCCTGGACTGGCCGACCCCTGACTTGCTGCACTGTGAAACCATTTCCTCCCGCAGTCGCGAACATGAGTGGGAAATCAAACCCCACCGCCATGCTGATTTGTGCCAGTTGCTCTTCGTCTTCAAAGGTCAGGCAGAGCTTGAGATCGAAGGGCAGCGCACGCAACTCGAAACTCCGGCGATTCAAGTGCTGCCACCATTGTCGGTGCACGGCTTTCGTTTTTCCGAAGACGTCGAAGGGTTCATCGTTACCCTCGCCACACCGCTGATCAATCACTTGCAGGCGCAACTGGGCGATTCGGTGCACGCACTGGCCAGTGCAGAGAACTACCCGGCAGGCATCGACGGTGATTACCTCAACAGCCTGTTTTCGGCGTTGCAGGCTGAGTACAACGGCCACCAACCGGCGCGGGAAATGCTCATGCATTCGCTGGTCAGCGTGATCATGGTCTGGGTCAGCCGGCAGGCGATCGTGCGGCACAAAGCCAGTCAGCGGCCGCAACGTCAGCGCGAATACCTCAATGGCTTTATTCAATTGGTCGAGGAAACTTATCGCCAGCATGTGAAGGTTGAAGACCTGGCGCATCGGCTGGGGATTTCGGTATCGCACCTTAACGGCACTTGCCGTGAACTGGCGGGGCAACCGGCGTTGCAGATCATGCACGAGCGTCAGTTGCTGGAAGCCAAGCGCTTGCTGACCTACACCAGCATGACGATTTACGAGATGTCGGAGTTGTTGGGGTTTTCCGATCCGACCAACTTCACGCGCCTGTTTCGGCGCCGGGTGGGGATATCGCCAAAAGCCTTCCGCGACCGATTGAAAGCCGAACAATAATTTCATAACCACACTAAACACTGTGGGAGCGAGCTTGCTCGCGAAGCGGTGTATCAGCCGCCAATAATGGTGATTGACACACTGCATTCGCGAGCAAGCTCGCTCCCACAGGGGCGCATTCCAGCTCAATTACCTCAGCGCAATGCGTTCAGAGTGGCATTGTGCGGAATGCAGCGCTCGAAGTTGCAGCTCGCATACTCGTGCGGCAGTTGTCGCAGCTGTTCGACCCGCCAGGCAGCGGTGCCGTACAGTGCCAGGGTGGCGGCGCAGGTGATGAAAATCGCGATGTACCTTCTTGTTTTGATGTTCATGGCGTAGACCTCTGAACGACATACCTTGCGGTATTACTTTCAGCATAGGTCAGCGCTGGGGAGTTGCCAGCGAGTGTGCTTGAGGATTTAACCGGCCATTCAGCACATTGGATCGGTTTACAGATCAACGTCCCATTGCGGATGCTCAGGAAAGCGCTCTACCAGAAAATCCAGCATGCTGCGCAGCGCCGCCGGCATGTGTTTGCGTGAGGCGTACACCGCGTAGATGTTCATCTGTCGCGGCTCGGCATGGGGCAGCAGGCGGACCAGTTCGCCGCTGTGAATATGCACCCCGGCCTGATAGGTCGGCAGCATCGCCACCCCCGCGCCAGCCAGTGTCGCGCGCAATAACGTGCTGGCCTCGTTGGCGCTGATATTGCCCTGCACCGGCACTGAAACCGGTTCGCCATCCTCCTCGAAATGCCACAGGCTTTTGCCGAAATACGAGTGCGTCAGGCAATTGTGTCTGCTCAGATCCTCGACCCGTAATGGCGCCGCTTGCTCCTGCAGATAAGCGGGCGCGGCGCAGACTACCGAACGACAAACGGTCAGGCGTCGGGCGATCAGGTTGGGGTCGAGATCGTTACTGGTGCGAATCGCCAGGTCGATGCGCTCATCGACCAGATTCACCGTGCGATCGAGCATTTGCAGATCGATGCTCACACCTGGGTAGCGTTTGACGTAGGCGGCCATCGCATCCGCCAGTTGGGCCTGGCCGAACGAAGTGCTGACGCTGATCCGCAATAGCCCGCGCGGGGCATCGTGGGGTTCGCTGACGGCGGCCTGCATGTCGCTCGACAACTCCAGCATCTGCCGGCAGCGCGGCAGAATCTCACTGCCGGCGGCGGTCAGGCTCAACTTGCGCGTGGTGCGGTGCATCAGGCGTGCGCCGACCCAGTCCTCCAGCTCTGCCAGATAACGTGAAACCACCGGCCGCGAAAGGTCCAGATGATCGGCTGCGGCCGACTGGCTGCCCAGGTCCACCACGGTGACAAACACCCGCATTGCTTGGAGACGATCCATGATTTGCCCGCTTTCAGAAACAAACTATGTTCAAGCATCGCATTTTTTGTACTGAGTCAGGCAACTAAGCTCTGTTCCATCGCCAAACACGGCATTCGGACACCGGAGCAACAGATGATCGGCTTCACCACACTCAAACGCGTTCTGCTCGCCACTGCTTCCCTGGGTTTCGCCGCGCATGCAGCGGCGGCCAATCTGACCCTGGATGTCTACAACCCAGGGACAAACGCGATTTTCCCGGTGACCTCGGTGCTGGTCAGCGGTGAGAAAGACGCGATCCTCGTTGATGCGCAATTCGGCAAATCCCAGGCCGAGCAAGTCGTGGAAAAGATCCGCGCCAGCGGCAAGCACCTCACCACTATCTACATCAGCCACGGCGACCCGGATTACTACTTCGGCCTTGATACCCTGACCAAGGCATTCCCGGAGGCCAAGGTATTGGCCTCGCAGCCGACGGTTGATCACATCAACAAAACCGTCGCCGGCAAACTGGCCTTCTGGGGCCCGAAAATGGGCGCCGACGTGCCGGCGAAAACCATCGTGCCGGGCGTGCTCAAGGGTGACAGCCTGATGCTCGAAGGGCAGAAATTGCAGGTCATCGGTCTCGACGGCAAACAACCGGATCGCAGTTTTGTGTGGATCCCGTCGCTCAAAGCCGTGGTCGGTGGTGTGGTTGTCGCCGAGAACATCCACGTATGGATGGCCGATACCCAGAGCGCGCAATCCCACGCCGACTGGCTGGAAACGTTGCACTCGATCGAAACCCTCAAACCGAACACCGTGGTGCCGGGTCACTACCTGGGTGACAGCAGCCGCTCGCTGGCCAGCGTGAAATTCACCGCCGACTACATTAAGGCTTTCGACGCGGAAACCGCCAAGGCCAAAGATTCCGCCGCACTGATCGCCGCGATGAAAAAGCGCTACCCGACACTCGGCGAAGAAAGTTCGCTGGAGCTGAGCGCGAAAGTCGCCAAGGGCGAAATGCAGTGGTAAGCCGATTCTGAAAACGCAGCACTCTCAAGCCAACTGGAGAATGTCATGAGCAAGATCGCAATCATTGGTGCCACCGGCCGAGCCGGTAGCCAACTGCTGGAAGAAGCCCTGCGTCGCGGCCATAGCGTCACCGCTATCGCCCGCGATACCTCGAAGATCGGCGCCCGTAGCGGTGTGGTCAGCAAGAAAGTCGATGTGCTGGATTCGGCCGCGTTGCAGGACGCCGTGGCCGGTCATGATGTGGTGATCACCGCCGCGCATTTTGCCACCGTGCCTGCGGCGGCGATTGTCGGGCCAGTGAAGCAGGCGGGTGTGAAGCGTCTGCTGGTGGTGGGTGGGGCCGGTTCGTTGTTGCTACCGGACGATACGCGAGTGATCGACAGCGCGGGATTTCCGGCGGAGTACAAAGCTGAGGCCAGTGCCGGTGCGGCATTTCTTGAGGCGTTGCGGCAAGAGAAAGAACTGGACTGGACCTTTCTGTCGCCGTCGGCAGAGTTTGTCGAAGGTGAGCGCACGGGTAGTTTTCGTGTCGGCCAGGATCATTTGCTGGTGAGTGCTGAAGGGCGTAGCTGGATTACTTTTGCTGATTACGCGATTGCGCTGATCGACGAGGTGGAAACGCCGAAGCATTCGCGTCAGCGGTTTACTGTCGGGTACTGAGTGAATCCTTGCCCCTCACCCCAGCCCTCTCCCGAGGGAGAGGGAGCCGACCGAGGTGTCTGGCGTTGTACATCGACCTGAGTGATCGAGTCGATTATGGATTCAACGCAGTAATTTCACGTCGGCGTATTTCTAGAGCATCCCCCATTCAGTCCCCTCTCCCGGAGGGAGAGGGGGAGGGGAGCCGACCGAGGTGTCTGGCGTTGGACATCGACCTGAGTGATCAAGTCGGTTATGGATTCAACGCAGTAATTTCACGTCGGCGTATCTCCAGAGCATCCCCCAATCAGTCCCCTCTCCCCCTGGGAGAGGGTTAGGGTGAGGGGAAATAGCCTCACCGCAAATGCGCCTGCTCAACCAGCCAGATCATCAATTCTTCCAGCTGCGGCGAAGGCTCGGTTCCCGCAGGCACCACCACGTAATACGCCAACCCCGTCCTCACCTTCAATTCAAACGGCATCACCAGCCGTCCGGCACGCAAGTCGTCGCCGATCAACGACCAGTCGCCAATCGCCACCCCCGTCCCATGCGACGCCATCGACATCGCCTGATCCAGCGTTTCGAAATGCTGGCCCATGTTGACGTTATTCAACTGCAGTTCGGCCGCCGTCAGCCAGACCTTCCAGTCCTGAGTGTCGCGGGTCGGATGCAGCAACAGATGCTGTTGCAGATCAGCCGGGTCAGACAGTTCCGGTGGGCCTTTCAAAAGTGCCGGTGAGCAAACCGGGGTCAGTTGTTCATCGAACAGATGCAGCGCGGTCGAGGAGTTGTCCGGCGGCGCTCCATAGATCACCGCCGCGTCGAACTGCTCGCGCTGAAAATCCACGCCATGGGCCAACGTCGTGGTCAGTTTGACCGGCACATCCGGGCGTTCCTTTTGCCATTGCAGCAGGCGCGGCACCAGCCAGCGCATCACACAACTGGGCGCCTTGAGTTGCAGGGTTTCGCGCTTGAGACCGATCTGCTCGGTGGCCTCAGTGATCAGTCCGAAGACCTTCTCCACTCGTGGCAACCACTCCCGGCCTTCGGCCGTCAACTCCAGGCCACGGGCCAGACGGATGAACAGTTCATACCCCAGATGATCTTCCAGCCCGGCGATCTGCCGGCTCACCGCGCCTTGTGTGATGTGCAATTGCTCGGCGGCCCGGGTGAAGTTGCAGCACTGCGCGGTGATCAGAAACGTGTGCAGGGCGGGCAGGGGAGGCAGTCGTTTCATGGGGATCCAAGGTATGACGTGAGGACATGGCTAGTATGACTTTTAATCGATTGTTGCCGCTACCTGCCGACCGTTCAATGAGCCCATTGAAGGCCTGCATGGGCCTTGTGTCTCAAACGAACAAGAAGGGCAATGACATGGCGACGTGTGGCGAAGTACTGGTCAAGTTACTCGAAGGTTATGGGGTCGAGCAGGTGTTCGGCATTCCCGGCGTGCACACCGTTGAGCTGTATCGCGGGCTGGCCCGTTCGAGCATCAACCACGTCACCCCACGGCATGAACAGGGCGCCGGTTTCATGGCCGACGGTTATGCGCGCACCAGCGGCAAACCGGGTGTGTGCTTCATCATTACCGGCCCGGGCATGACCAACATCTCCACCGCCATGGGCCAGGCTTACGCCGACTCGATCCCGATGCTGGTGATCTCCAGCGTACAGAGCCGCAACCAGTTGGGCGGCGGGCGCGGCAAGCTGCACGAGTTGCCGAACCAGAGCGCACTGGTCGCTGGCGTCGCAGCGTTCTCTCACACCCTGATGTCGGCGTCGGAATTGCCCGGCGTGCTCGCTCGCGCATTCGCCTTGTTCCAGGCCGGGCGTCCGCGTCCGGTGCACATCGAAATTCCGCTGGACGTGTTGGTGGAAGAGGCCGATGAGTTGCTCGCCAGTGTCCCGGTCAACATCGACCGCGCCGGTGCCGCGCCCGCTGCCGTGAGTCGTATGAGCGCGTTGCTGGCCGGTGCCCAACGTCCGTTGATTCTCGCCGGTGGCGGTGCGATCGATGCCGCAGCAGAGCTTACCGAACTGGCTGAACTGCTCGACGCACCTGTAGCGTTGACCATCAACGCCAAAGGTCTGTTGCCGTCGGCGCATCCGCTGCTGATCGGCTCTACACAAAGTCTGGTCGCCACCCGCGAATTGGTCGCGGATGCCGATGTGGTGCTGGCGATCGGCACCGAACTGGCCGAAACCGATTACGACGTGACCTTCGCCGGTGGTTTCGAGATTCCCGGCAAGCTGCTGCGCATCGACATCGACGCCGATCAGACCGTGCGTAACTATCCGCCACACGTCGCCCTGGTTGCCGATTCGCGCAATGCCGCGCAGGCATTGCTCAGCGCCTTGTCGCACAAAACGCTGGCCGAGCGCCGCAACGATTGGGGCCAGGTACGCGCGGCGCGTCTGCGTGATGATCTGGCCGCGACCTGGGATGCAGCGACGCTGGCGCAAACCCGTTTCCTCGAAACCGTGCTGCACGAATTGCCCGACGCGGTGTTCGTCGGCGACTCCACGCAACCGGTGTACACCGGCAACCTGACCTTCAACCCGGAGCGTCCGCGTCGCTGGTTCAACTCGTCGACCGGCTACGGCACCCTCGGCTATGCGTTGCCGGCAGCGATTGGCGCATGGCTCGGTGGACAACTCGACAAAGGCGCACGGCCACCGGTGGTGTGCCTGATCGGCGACGGCGGTCTGCAGTTCACCCTGCCGGAACTGGCCAGCGCCGTCGAAGCGCGCACCCCGGTGATCGTCCTGCTGTGGAATAACCAGGGCTACGAAGAGATCAAGAAATACATGGTCAACCGCGCCATCGAACCGGTCGGCGTCGACATCTACACCCCGGACTTCATTGGCGTGGCCAAGGCCCTCGGCTGCGCCGCCGAAGCGATCAACTCAGTGGAACAACTGCGCAGTGCACTGCGTGCCGCGACCGATCGCCAAGGCCCGACCGTGATCGAAATCGACCAGAACCTGTGGATGCAGGCGGTGGCCCAATGATCAATTTTCCAACCACACTCGACGGCCTCTACATCAACGGCCAATGGTCGGCCGGCCGCGAACATCTGCGCGTGATCAACCCGGCCACTGAGGCGTTGCTGACCACGGTCAATGGTGGTGACGAGCACGCGGTGAGCCAGGCCGTGAGCGCTGCGACTGAAGCATTCAGGGACTGGTCGCAAACCAGCGGTGCCGAGCGCGGCGCGATTCTGCGCAACATCGCCAATGGCGTGCGCAACGGTCGCGATCACTTGATGAAACTGCAATCGAGCAACAACGGCAAACCGCAGTTCGAAGCGGCCATCGACGTCGACGATGTGATCGCCACCTTCGAGTACTACGCCGAACTCGCTGAAGGCCTCGACGCCAGACAGGACAGCAACGTGCCGCTGCCCAGCGATGATTTCAGCGCACGCTTGCGCCGCGAGCCGTGCGGCGTGGTCGGGCTGATCGTGCCGTGGAATTTCCCCATGGTCACCACCGCATGGAAACTCGCGCCGGCCCTCGCCGCCGGGTGCTGCGTGGTGCTGAAACCGTCGGAAGTCACGCCGCTGCCGGAGCTGGAACTGGCGGCGATCATCGCCGAAGCCGGCCTGCCCAACGGCGTGTTCAACGTCGTTTGCGGTACTGGTCTGGCGGTCGGTGCACCACTGTCGGCGGATCCGCGCATCGCCAAGATTTCCTTCACCGGTAGTAACGCCGTCGGTGTCCAGGTGATGCAGCGTGCCGCCGAAACGGTGAAGGGCGTGAGCCTGGAACTGGGCGGCAAATCTTCGCTGCTGGTGCTCGAAGATGCTGATCTGCAATTAGCGGTCGAGCTGGCTTGCGGTGGCGGTTTCTTCAATGCCGGGCAGATGTGCTCGGCCACCAGCCGTGTGTTGGTTGCCGATGAATTGGCGGATGAATTCCTTGAACGTTTGCACAAGCGTGCGCAAGCGATTCGCGTGGCGGATCCGTTCGACCCGGACGTGGAGATGGGCGCACTGGTCAATCAGGCGCAATACCAGCGCGTGCTTGGTCACATCGACCGGGGGCTGAGCGCTGGCGCGAAGCTGGTGTGCGGCGGTAATCGTCCGGCAGATCTGCCACGCGGTTATTTTTTGCAGCCGACGGTGTTCACCGACGTGCCCCTCGACAGTGCGCTGTGGTGCGAAGAGATTTTCGGCCCGGTGCTGTGTGTGCGCAGTTTCAGCAGCGAAGCCGAGGCAATTGCCCTGGCCAACGACAGCCAATTTGGCCTGGTCGCCAGTGTGGTGACGCGTAACGCCGAGACCGCCGAGCGGGTCGCCAACGCCCTGCAGGCAGGGCTGGTGTGGCTCAACGCGCCGCAAGTGATCTTCCCGCAGGCGGCGTGGGGCGGTTACAAGCAGAGCAGCATCGGCCGCGAATTGGGGCCGTGGGGCCTGGCCGCGTTTCAGGAAATCAAACACGTGATCCGGGCGCTCTGAACGCCCGAAAAAGGTCAGCGCATGCCTCGCAACGAGGCATGCGTCGGCGTCATGGCTTCAATGAGTTTTTATCGATAGTCAGGTGTTTTGCACGAGCTCAGGATGAACCCGTCGGCAGCGCTGCAGGCCTTTGAAAACAAGGCTTTCAGCGGACCCGGCCGCGCGGATGCAACAGTTGCGACCAACCTCATACTTAAAAGAACAAAGGGAGTCCGTCATGGGCGAGCACGATCTGAACAGGCGTCAATTCATTAAAACCGTCGGCGTCGCCTCGGTGGCGGCGGCTGCCCTGAGCATGCCCTTCATCCGGGCGAGCGCCAGCGACACCCGCTTCGCCGGCAAGACCCTGCGTTTGCTGACCTGGTCGGATGACACCGGCCTCGCGGCACTGCGCAACATCGCCGCCACGTTCGAAGCCAAGACTGGCGCCAAGGTCATCGCCGACCGCACCGGCAGCACTTCGGAAATGGTCGCCAAACTCAAGGCCGGCGGTGATCGTCCGCAGTACGACATCATCACGTTGGCAGGCGTCGGCGCCGAAGGTCTGGCGGCCGCCGGGCTGCTGGAAAAACCCGACCTCAACCGCATTCCCAACCTGGTCGACGTCCCGGAAAAATACCGTACCGGCGCCAACGGGCACGGCATCGGTTACCTGTTGTGGTGCAACAGTCTGGTCTACAGCACTCGCACCCAGAAAGAGGCGCCGAGCAGTTATGCCGCGTTGTGGGATGCCGATCTGGCACCGAATATTTTTCTGCCACCGCCGAACTGGACCGAGGCGATGGACCTGATCATCATCGCCGCGAAACTGGCCGGCGGTGACGAACACAACATTGAGCCGGGCTTCAAGAAGCTCGCCGAACTCAAGGATCGCGTGGTGACGTTGGGCGAAAACCCGAACCAGATTGCCGAGCTGTTCCGCACCGGTTCGCTGGACATGGGCGGCCTCTATGCCCCGGCATTTTTCCCCAAACAGATTCGCGATCCGAACTACGGCCTCGGCGCTACGTTCGGCATGAAGGAAGGGTTCTACACCGACCTGATGCTCTCGGTGATGCCGAAGAATCGGCCGGGCGACACCGACCTGGCCTACGCCTTCATCGACCACTCCCTCGACCCGCTGGTGCAGGGCAAGATGGCCGAGGACATCTTCAACGGCCCGGTCAACGCCAAGGCGATCATCTCCGCCGAAGCGCGCAAGAGCCCGTTCATCCTCACGCCGGAGCAGATTGCCGAGAAGGCGATCATGCACGACAACGCCTTCCTGGCCACCGTGCATGACCAATGGATTCGTCGTTATACGGAAATCTTTTCTTCCTGAGCCGAACACAAACCTTCAGAACACCACAAATCCCCTGTAGGAGTGAGCCTGCTCGCGATAGCGTCATACCAGTCAACCTATTAGGTGGCTGACACACCGCTATCGCGAGCAGGCTCACTCCTACAAGGGGGCGGGGGTGGTTTGGAGAGTTGTGTTCGTCAGTTGTTTTTCCATTGACGAGATTATTGCTATGGAACATCAATCCCTGACCCAAGCGGTCGGCGCTGCTGCCGTGCGCCCGATGCGCGGTGTTTCGCCCACCGCGCGGGCGTGGTTTTTCCTCACGCCGTCGATGCTGTTTCTCGGCGTGCTGATCGCCGCCAGCCTGCTGGTGCTGCGCATGAGCGTCGGCACCAAAGGCGCGGAGTGGAGCGGTTTCAGCCTGGCCAGTTATGCCCAGTTGCTCGAACCCTATTACTTGAAATCCTTGCTGCTGACCTTGCGTCTGGCACTGATCAGCGCGGTGATTGCCGTGGTGCTGGCGATCCCGGTGGCGTACACCATGTCGCGGCTGACCTCGCCGTTTCTGCGGCGAATTTTCCTCGCAGCGGTGCTGCTGCCGTTGCTGGTCAATCTGCTGCTGCAAAGCTATGGCTGGCTGGTGATTCTCGGGCCCGGCGGCATGCTCAATCAGGCGCTGATGGGCCTCGGTCTGATCAAGCGGCCGATCATGTTGCTGTACAACCAGAACGGCGTCCTGATGGGGCTGGTGCAAACAGCGTTTCCACTCGCGGTGTTGCCGATTGCCAGCGCCATGCGCGGCGTCGCCCGCACCTATGAGGAAGCGGCTGCGACCCTCGGTGCCAGCCGTTTTCAAGTGTTCCGCCAAGTGGTTCTGCCGATGAGTTTGCCCGGGATCATCACCGGTGCAACGTTGGTGTTCGCCTACAACGCCAGCAGTTTTGTCGTGCCGTTGCTGCTCGGTGGCCGGCGGGTGCCGATGCTGGCGGTGATGGTGCATGACCAGATCGCGCCGCTGATGAACTGGCCCGCCGCGTCGGCAGCCGGGGTGGTGCTGATCGTCACCACGCTGGCGATCATGACTCTCTCTGAATACATCACTGGCCGTCGTCGGCGTCTGCTGGAGGCTTCGCAATGAGTGCCCTGACCAAGAAGCGCATGGCGCTGTTGCCCGGCGAAACCGGCAAGTTCGCCGGCATCCTCTCCGGCTGCATTCTGCTGCTGGCGGTGTTGCCGATCCTGACCATGATCGTCATGTCGTTCAGCGGTGCGTCGAACCTCGACTTCCCACCGAGCAGCTACAGCCTGCAATGGTACAAAGCGGCCTGGCACACCTTTGTTTCGCCGGACGCCAGCGACGTGCTCAGCCTCGGTCAGGCCATGGCCACCAGCCTGTTGGTGTCGTGCCTGACGATGGTTTTTGCCACGCTGATCGCGGTGCCTGCCGCGTATGCGCTGACCCGCTGCGAATTCCGTGGCAAGGCCGTGGCGCTGCAACTGATGTCACTGCCGCTGGTGTTTCCGATGGTCGTGTTAGGCCTGGCCTTGTTGTTGGTGTTCGACAGCCTGCCGTTCCACCTGACCACTTCGCGGCTGGTGATTGCCCACGTGATTCTGGCCTTGCCGTTTGTGGTGAAGAACTGTACCGCAGCGATGCTTTCCATCGGCAGCGAAGTCGAGGAAGCGGCGCGAATGCTTGGCGCTTCACCGCTGCGCGCGATTGTCGATGTGGTGGTGCCGTTGATGAAGTCGGGGATTCTGGCGGGCATGCTGCTGGCGTTCATCGTCTCGTTCAACGAATTCACCGTGACCTATTTCCTCTACACCATCGACGTCATGACCGTGCCGATCTGGATGTACAGCCGCACCGTGTCATCGCTCGACCCTACCGTGTTCTCGTTTGCCGTGCTGATCGTGCTGATCGACTTCGTCCTGATCTGGGCGCTGGAGAAGCTGGTGGGCGAGGGCGGCGTTTCCTTTTGATTTGAGGTGCAACATGACTGGTCTGATTCTGGAAAACGTCGAGAAATTCTACGGCTCGGCGTGCGCGGTACAAGACGTCAACCTGCATTTGCCGGAAGGCAAACTGGTGTGTTTCCTCGGCCCGTCCGGCTGCGGCAAAACCACCTTGCTGCGGATGATCGCCGGGCTGGAAACCCTCACTGGCGGCGAGATTCGCCTGGACGGCGAGGACATCGGCCAGACCCCGGCGCACCTGCGCAACTTCGGCATGGTGTTCCAGTCGCTGGCGCTGTTCCCGCACATGACCGTCGGCGAGAACATCGCCTACCCGCTGAAACTGCGCGGCGTCAGCAAGGCTGATCAGCACAAGCGCGTGGTCGAGTTGCTGGAGCTGATCCAGTTGCAGGCGATGATCGATCGCCCGGTGGGGAAACTTTCCGGCGGCCAGCGGCAGCGCGTGGCGATTGCCCGGGCGATTGCCTCGCACCCGAAAATCCTCCTGCTCGATGAGCCGCTGTCGGCGCTCGACGCCAAGCTGCGCGAATCGATGCAGGTGGAAATCCGCCAACTGCAGCAGCGCCTGAACATCACCACGATCATGGTCACCCACGATCAGCGCGAAGCGATGACCATGGCCGATATCGTCGTCGTGCTGGGCGAACACAAGGTGCAGCAGGTCGGTACGCCGATTGACATCTATCGGCATCCGGCCAATGAGTTTGTCGCGGACTTCATCGGCTCGGGCAATATTTTCCCGGCCACGGCGCTGGGCGATGGCAAGGTCAGCCTGCCGGGTGGTGACGCGCTGCAAGTGCCGATCTGTAGCAGCATTGTCGTGGGGCAGAAAGTGAAGATGCTGATTCGTCCGGAAGACCTGCAACTGTCGGCAGCGCAGGCGACGGCGGGGAATCGCTTGCTCGGCAAGGTGACGTTTGTGCGTGATATCGGCGCGACCATCGAGACCACGGTGGAGTGTTCCGGGGTGACGTTTACGGCGTTGAGTACGCCGTGTCAGGGGATCGGATTGGCGATCGGGCATCCGGTGTCGGTGACGTTGCCGGTGGAGGCTTGTCGGGTGTTGGGAGCTTAGATTGGGGGCTGACTCCAAATCGCCCCTCACCCCAGCCCTCCCGAAACGTCGGACCGCCCGGAGGGAGAGGGGGCCGACCGAGGTGTCTGGCGCTATCCATCGACCTGAGATATCGAGTCGATTATGGATTCGGCAAAGTACTTTCAGGTCAGCGTACTTCTTCAATATCCCCCATTCAGTCCCCTCTCCCTCGGGGAGAGGGCTAGGGTGAGGGGCTTCTAACGGTCACACCGAAAGCCGCAACCGCGCCAAATCCCTTAACGGCGGTGCACCAAACAAGCGGCTGTACTCACGGCTGAACTGCGACGGACTTTCATACCCGACGCGATACCCCGCCGCCGACGCTTCCAGCCCCTCCGCCAACATCAACCGCCGCGCCTCTTGCAGGCGCAACTGCTTCTGATACTGCAACGGGCTCATCGCCGTCATCGCCTTGAAACGGTGATGCAATGTCGAGACGCTGAGGTTCACTTCTTTCGCCAAATCATCAATGCGCAGCGGCTGTTCGAAGTTGCCGTTCAACCATTTGATCGCCTGACTGATGCGATGGCTCTGGCTATTGGCGATCGCGATTTCATACAAACGATGGCCCTGCGGGCTGCGCAACAGGCGATAAAGAATCTCCCGGCGAATCAGCGGCGCGAGCATGGCGATGTCTTTCGGTGCATCGAGCAAGCGGGCCAGTCGCAGCACGGCATCGAGCATCGAACTGTCAATCTGCTCGACATACAAACCCCGCCCGGTCGGCCGCGTCGGCACGCCCATCGGACCGGCGTCGGCGATCAGCGCGGTGATTTCGGTCGGGTCGATATCCAGGCGCACGGCGAGGATCGGTTCTTCTGGCGAGACATTCACCACGCGCCCGCTCAACGGCATCGAAACCGACACCACCAGGTAATTCAGCGGATCGTAATTGAAGAACTCGTCGGCCAGCCGCACCTCTTTGCGTCCCTGCGCCATGATGCACAGCGCCGGTTGCGCGAGCACCGGGGCAAAGTCGTGGGATCGGGTGTGACGCGACATGAACAGCGAGCCGATGGCGGTCTCGTAGCTGCCATCGTCGGTGGTGTTGCGGCGGATGATCGCCGCCAGTTCCGCGCGCTGTTTTTCCATGTCAACGGTGGGTTCGGCTTGAAAACGATCGAATGACGTCATGCACGGCATCCTCGGCAGGGGAGGTGGAATGGAGCAGAACATATGTTTGTGCAAGCGCCAGCGGTAGACACATCCTGCGAAATGCTTGCCTGATCCTGCATGGGATTGTGGGCGGGCTCAGCCATAGCAGGTTGTAGGGCGGCAAAGTTGCTTGATACGCCGTATGACAACCGTGTGACGCAGTTTTACAGGTTGTTACAGGTCTTCTGCGCAGTCTCGCAGGATTGTGCAACTCAGCGACAGGAATCGACTAACGGCGGCTGGCGTGCGGCCCTTAACCTTTGATCCTGTCGCAGCCCGTCCCCCGGCTGCCACGCGACTCCCTGGGAGGGTTGAACATGTCCAAGCAGATTCCCGTCAGTCATATGGCCTTCGTTCGAGCGCGCGCCGGGCGTTCGGCGGAACTCGGTGTACGCCTGAGCGCGTTGATCGAGCCGTCCCGCGCCGCCCCCGGTTGCCTGAGCTTTGCGTTGCAGCATTCGCAGTGTGATCCCGAGTTGTGGCTGGTCTCCGGCTTCTGGAGCAGCCAGCAAATGATGACCAACTATTTCAACAGCCCATCGATGGAAATCTTCGCCGAGCTGGTGCAGGAACTGGTGGTCAACAGCCTCGACTTCCACACGTTCAAGGACGTGTCGGCGGCGCAAGCCCTCGGTCAATGCCCGGCGCCGGTACACAAACTCGTCGGTTGAGGGTTTAATGTCCGGCTTGTTTGTCTGAGCCGGGATATGTGACATGGCACGTAAAGAGTTCGAACACTTCGAAGCAGTTTCCGCAGTCGTCCCCGTCGAGTTGGGCGGCAACAAGGGCTATCACGCGGCAATCGCGGTCAAGGCCCTGGTCGATGGCGGTGCACCACGCTTTCACAAACTGTTGAATGACCAGATCTTCCCCGGCGCCATTGCCGCTGATGAAGCGGCCATCAAGGAGCTGGATAACCTCAATGGCGTCACTGAAGACGCCGAGTTGATCTGGTAACGCGTTACTTGTTGGCGCCCGGACGCCACATCTTGAACAGGGCCTCAGGCCCCAACTGGAAATAATCCGCCGGCCCGCCGCCGCGCAGAATCGGTTCTGCTGCGGCGGTGTCGTAGATTCCATCCTTCAACAGCCACTTGGCGATATGCACGGCGACCACTTCGCCGAGGATCAGCCAGCTCGGCACCGTCTCGCCATCAGCGCGCTGCAATTGAATGATCTGCGTGACCTTGCATTCGAAGGACACCGGACTTTCTGCGACCCGTGGTACTGAAATCACCTTTGACGCCACTGTCGTCAAACCCGCCAATTCAAACTCGTTGACCTCAGGCGCGACCATCGCGCAGCTCTGGTTCATCTGCTCGGCCAGCGGCCGGGTGGCGAGGTTCCAGACGAACTCGCCGGTCTGCTCGATGTTGTTCAGGCTGTCTTTGCGCCCGACGCTGGAAAAACCAATGATCGGCGGAATGTAGTTGAAGGCATTGAAGAAGCTGTACGGCGCCAGGTTCAAGCGGCCGTTGGCATCCTGTGAAGAAATCCAGCCGATCGGGCGTGGGCCGACGATGGCGTTGAACGGATCGTGGGGCAGACCGTGGCCGTTGGCGGGTTCGTAGAAATGGATGTCATCGGGCATGGCGGGTGGTCCTGGAGAGTGCTGAGTCAGGTGGCCAATAGTGCAAGCACGCAACGCATATTTCCAGCAGACACCGGAATTCCAGGCTATGAAATTCCCCTGTGGGAGCGAGCTTGCTCGCGAAAGCGTCGGGTCAGTTGCATTGATATCGCCTGACACAACGCCTTCGCGAGCAAGCTCGCTCCCACAGGGTTCGGTGTGAACTCATGAAAGGGGCATGCCCCAAAATGACTAAGCCCGGCCAAGGCCGGGCTGTGGGAGGACTGCTGATACTTAGCTGATGGCAGCGGCGGTGCCGGTTTTGTCGAAGCCGTCAGCAGCGACCGTTTTACCCAGGTTGGTTTTATCGAAGCCATCGGCAGCAACAGCTTTGCCGATGTTGGTTTTATCAAATCCATCAGCAGCGTAAGTGCCGGTGTGGCTGGTTTCGATGGCGGCGCTGGCACCGTTGATGAAGTCAGCGGATTTGGTTTTGTCCGAGCCATCGGCAGCGAAAGTGTTGGCGGCCAGTACGGACAGGGTCAGGGCGAGGATCAGTTTGGTTTTCATGTCGGTTACTCCGGATTCGTTGGCGATGTGTGTTGCATGGGTCTAATGCTACGCCAAATAAATTGATTAAAAAGCGCAAATTAATGCTAAGAACAATCGATTAACTTGATGTTAAGGGCGACGCGTTGAATTCGCTTTCGTCGTCGCAGCGAGCGTCGCGCAGGTCATCGATCAGGTGATTGCAGAATGAGGGGGCAGCATTAATTAGCGATTAATCGCTGTTTTGTGCGGCATGACAGATTTTTCATACTTTGCCGACCGCTTTTTCACCGTTGCAACGCCAGTCTGCCCGTGGCCAGAAAACCAAGAACCGGCCGTCACACACTGGAGCGTTGCCTGCGATGAATAAACTGCCTCAAATCACCTTGGCCTTCTGGGTCATGAAAATCTGCGCGACGACCCTGGGGGAAACCGCGGGCGATTTGTTGTCGATGACCCTCAACGTCGGCTACGCCATGAGCTCGCTGATCCTGATCAGCGTGTTTGTGCTGACGCTGATCACGCAGTTGATGGCCAAGACCTACAAGCCGCTGCTGTACTGGATCGTGATCCTGTCCACCAGCACCGCCGGCACGACCATGTCGGACTTCATGGACCGCACCCTCGGACTCGGTTACGCCACCGGCTCGATGATCCTTATCGCGATCCTGCTGGCGATCTTCGCCGCTTGGCGCCTGAGCGGTGATTCGCTCAACGTCAGCAAGGTGCAGACCTTCCGTGGCGAGATGTTCTACTGGATGGCGATTCTGTTCTCCAACACCCTCGGCACCGCGCTGGGCGATTACCTGGCCGACGACTCGGGCCTGGGATTTGCCGGTGGTGCGTTACTGATCGGCTCGACGATTGCCGTGGTCGTGCTGCTGAAATACTTCACGAAGATTTCCACGGTGGTGCTGTTCTGGGTGGCGTTCGTGCTGACCCGGCCGTTTGGCGCGACGTTGGGTGACTTGATGACCAAGCCCCATGAGAAGGGCGGGCTGGACTTTGGCACCATCGGTTCGTCGGCGGTGCTGGCGGGGATTCTGCTGGTGATGATTGTCGGCGCTTCGTATGCGCAGAAACGTTATGGCAAGCCGCAGGTTGCCGAGTTGACTTAATACCGAGTTGAGCTCATTCGCGAGCAAGCTCGCTCCCACAGGGTAATGGGGTGCCCACAGAATATGTGAACACCACCGACCACTGTGGGAGCGAGCTTGCTCGCGAAGGGGCCAGAACAATCACCACAATGGTGACTGAATCTACACCGGTCAGTCAGTCACAATGCGCGAATGCTTCTGGGTGTCCTTCATGGTGATGTACACCAGCAACGACACCGCGATGCACGCCGTCACATACCAGTAGTAACCGGTTTCCATGCCGATGCTCTTGAACCACAGCGCGATGTATTCAGCGGTGCCGCCGAAGATCGACACGGTCAGTGCGTATGGCAGGCCAACGCCCAGCGCGCGGATCTCGGTCGGGAACAGTTCGGCTTTCACCACCGCGTTGATCGAGGTGTAGCCGCTGACGATGATCAGCGCTGCCATGATCAGGAAGAACGCGCCCCACCAGGTTTGAATGGTGTGCAGGGTCATCAGGATTGGCACGGTGAAGATCGTCCCCAGCACGCCGAAGGCGATCAGGATCGGACGACGACCGATCTTGTCCGAGAGGCCGCCGATGATCGGTTGCAGGCACATGAACAGGAACAGCGTGGCGGCAGAAATGGTGGTCGAGTCGGAGATGCTCATGCCGACGGTGTTCACCAGGTATTTCTGCATGTAGGTGGTGTAGGTGTAGAACGCCAGGGTGCCGCCCATGGTCAGGCCGACTACGGTCAACAGTTCTTTGGGATGGCGCATCAAGGTGCGCATGGCGCTTTCCTTGGACTTCTCTTTCTTGGTGAACGACTCGGTTTCTTCCATGCCGCGACGCAGGTACAGCGCCACGACCGCACACAGCGCGCCGATGGCGAACGGAATACGCCAGCCCCACGCGTACAGTTGTTCAGTGGTCAGCACGTTCTGCAGCACGATCAGGACGCCCAGCGCGATGAGCTGGCCGGAGATCAGGGTCACGTACTGGAAGCTGGAGAAGAAGCCGCGACGTTCCTTGGTCGCCATCTCCGACAGATAGGTCGCCGAGGTGCCGTATTCGCCGCCGACCGACAGGCCTTGCAGCAAGCGCGCGAACACCAGCAGGATCGGCGCGCCGATGCCGATGGTTTCGTAGTTCGGGCTGAGGGCGATCAGCAGCGAGCCGAAGCACATCAGGTAGACCGAGGCCATCAAGGCTTTTTTACGGCCGACCTTGTCGGCGTACATGCCCATCAGCCAGCCACCAATCGGACGCATCAGAAAGCCGACGGCGAAGATCGCGGCGGTGTTCATCAGTTGGGCGGTGGTGGAACCGGCGGGGAAGAAGGTTTTTGCGAAATACAGGGAGAAGGCGGCATACACGTACCAGTCGTACCACTCGACCATGTTGCCGACGGAACCGCTGAAGATCGATTTGATCCGGCTGGCGGTGGTTCTTTCTTTGGCCGGCGCAGCAGCCGACCCAAGTGGCAGGGCGTTGGAGTTATCCATTGAAGGATCCTTCGTTTAATTGTTTTTGTGGAGCGCGTCGAAACGCAGCCTGCGAGGGCTATAGCAGGAGGTGTGCCAACGGGGTGAGGGCCGGGCTAGAGGGGGTGGCGGGATTGGGTGAGCGGGATATTGCCGAAGGATTTGGTTCGATGAGCGGATTTCCGCTTATTGGGGCGAAGATCAAAAGCCCCTCACCCTAACCCTCTCCCAGGGGGAGAGGGGACTGACCGAATGGATTGTTCGAGTTACACCGACCTGAGATACCGAGTCGAACTCAGGTTTCGAACAGCATAAAGATCGGCTCCCTTCCCCCTCGCCCCCTGGGGGAGAGGGCTGGGGTGACCGAGTGGATTGTTCGAGTTGCACCGACCTGAGATACCGAGTCGAACTCAGGTTTCGAACAGCATAAAGATCGGCTCCCTTTCCCCCTCGCCCCCTTGGGGGCGGTCCGACGTTTCGGGAGGGCTGGGGTGAGGGGGAAAGATCTCAGCCACACCGAAAATCCCAAGCCCGACTCACTCGCTCAAAAACATCTCCCGACTCAACCCATGCCGCTGCAGTTTTTCATTGAACGTGCGGCGCGGCAGTTGCAACTCTTCAAGCACCGCTTTCACATCGCCCTTGTGCCGGGTCAGCGCCGCGCGCAGACACTGCGCTTCAAACGCTTCCTGCTGCGCCGCCAGCGATTGCCCCGGATCAATCCCCGGCGCCGGTTCATCCAGGCCCAACACCTGGCGTTCGGCAACGTTCGCCAGTTCGCGCACGTTGCCCGGCCAGTCGTGGCTGAGCAGATGGCTCAATTGCGCGCCACTCAAAGGTGGAAAGGTGCGGCCCAAGCGTTCAGCGGCATTGTGGGCGAAGGTTTCGAACAGCAACGGGATGTCTTCGCGGCGATCGCGCAAGGGCGGCAAGCGCAGTTCGGCAACGTTCAGGCGATACGCCAGGTCCTCGCGAAAACGTCCGGCCCGGGCTTCATCGAGCAGGTCGGGTTTGGTCGCTGCGACAATGCGCAGGTCAACACGAATGCTCTGGTTCGAGCCCAGCCGTTCAAGCTTCTGCTCCTGCAATACGCGCAGCAGTTTCACCTGTTGTGCCAGCGGCATGCTTTCGATTTCATCGAGAAACAAGGTGCCGCCATCGGCGTATTCCAGCTTGCCGATGCGCTTGCCCGAGGCGCCGGTAAACGCACCGCTTTCATGACCGAACAACTCGGCCTCGAACAACTGCTCAGGAATCGCCGCGCAGTTCAGCGCCACAAACGGCTTGGCCGCGCGCGGGCCGAAATCATGCAGGCAGCGCGCGACCAGTTCCTTGCCGCTGCCGGTTTCGCCACGGATCAACACATTGACCGGCAACGCCGCCAGGTCCAGCACTTGCCGACGCAACGTCTGCAAACCACGGGACACACCGAGCAACGTCGCATCGAGTTTCGCGCGGTTGTCGGCCTGCTCGTGCAGCGCACGGTTTTCCAGAATCAGCCGGCGTTTGTCCAGCGCCCGGCGCAAGCTGCCGAGCAGGGTTTCCGGGCTGAACGGTTTTTCCAGAAAGTCGTAGGCACCGTCGCGCATCGCCTCGACGGCCATCGGTACATCGCCATGACCGGTGAGCAGAATGACCGGCAGGTCAGCGTCGCGTTTCTGCACTTCGGCCAATAACGCCAGGCCGCCCATGCCAGGCATGCGCACGTCGCTGAGGATCACCCCGGCAAAGTGCGCGGGCAGGGCGGCGAGGCATTCTTCGGCGCGGCTGAACAACTGCACCGCGAACCCCGACAGGCTCAGCCACTGCTCGACAGCACTGCGAATGCTGCTTTCGTCATCAACCACCATCACCGAGTTGAGCATCAGATGTGTGCCTCCAGATCGATCGGCAAAGTCAGGCTGAACACCGCGCCGCTGTCGCCATTTTCGGCGCTCAGGCGCCCGCCGGATTCATGCACTATGGCGAAGGATACCGCCAGGCCGAGACCCAGACCGTCGCCCACCGGTTTGGTGGTGAAGAACGGGTCGAACACCTGGCCCAAATGGTCTTCGGCAATCCCGCCGCCGTTGTCGCTGACGCTCAGCCGCCACAGTTGCTCATCGGCTTCCAGACGGATTTCCAGACGCTTGCAGGCTTTGCCCTGCATCGCATCGAGGGCGTTGCGCAGCAGGTTGATCAGCACCTGTTCGAGACGAATCGCATCGCCGCGTACCCATGCCGGACGCGTCAGGTGCAACACCAGACTGACCTGTTCGTCACGCAACCGTGCATCGAGTAACTGCAATGACTGATCGACCACCGTCGCCAGATCCAGCCGCTCACGCAAGCCGCTGGGGCTTTTGCGCGCGAAGGTCTTGAGGTGGCCGGTGAGGGCAGCCATGCGCGTGAGCATCTCGTCTACCGGTTTCAAGGCTTTATAAGCATCGTCGACCCGGCCATGCTCGAGCAGCAGGCGCAGCGTCGCCAGTTGCATGCGCTGAGCGGTCAGCGGTTGATTGATTTCGTGGGCCAGCGCGGCGGACATCTGCCCGAGCGCGGCGAGTTTGGCCGATTGCACCAGGCCGTCCTGCGCGGTGCGCAAATCGCGGGTGCGCTCTTCCACTAACTGTTCCAGTTCCTCACGGTTGCGCTGGCGGATTTTCGACAGGCGCCAGCGCTGGTTGAGAAACAGCAACAGAAACACCAGCGCCAGCCACACCCCGGCGGCGGCCAGCCCGGCGTTGCGCAGGTCTTCGAACGCCACTTGCGGATGGCGCAGCAGGTGCAGGGTCCAGCCTTCGGCGCTGAGGGGCAGTGATTCCCACAGGTAATCGGCCGTGCCTTGCGGGCCTTCGACGCGGCGCAGGTCGCTGTTGTCATCGAAGCGGCGCAGCGATAAATGAGTCAAGGGCTGCAGCGACTGCTTGTCGTACTGTCGGGTGGCTTTGATCTCATCCATGTCGCGGGCGCTCAATGGCCGCAGCGCGCGATAGCGCCAGCCGGGCTGGTTGGCGATGAAGATGATCCCGCGCGCATCGCTGACCAGCAGGGTGTCATTGCCCTGACTCCACTCGCGTTCCAGCTCGGGGAATTCCAGCTTGACCACCATCGCGCCAAGGAACTCGTCGTTGTCGCCGAGCACCGCGCTGGAGAGGAAATAGCCGGGAATTCCGCTGGTCACGCCCACCGCGTAAAAACGCCCGGTGCCTTGGGTGCGGGTCTGGCTGAAGTAGGGGCGGAAACCGTAATTGTGGCCGACGTAACTGCTCGGCAAGCGCCAGTTGCTCGCCGCTACGGCGAGGCCCGAGTGGTCGAGCAACTCAAGGGTCGAGGATTGCGCCGCGCCGTTGATCTTTTCCAGCTTGAGATTCAGCGCCGCCTGCTCGTCGGCATCGACCGGCCCGGCCAGCGCCGAACGCAATTGCGGATCGAGCGCCAGCACGGCGGGCAGGGCGCGGTAGCGGTCGATCAGGGTGTGCAGGGAATTGGCGTACAACGCCAGTTGCTGGTTGGCGCGTGCGGCGTCTTCCTCCAGCGCCTGGCGTTCGGCGTGGCGGATCGCAAGCGTGGCGGCAAGCGCTGCGCCGGCAATGATCAGCAGGGTATACAACGACAGACGCAAGGTACGGGAAGTCGGCAGCATGCTGGGCGAAGGGTCGACAGGACGGGCGGGCACGATAGCATGCGCCCACGTGGCGAAGCGCGATGTTCGCGCGAACCACGTCGCTCAGACAGCGGTTTCTCGCGCCTGGCGTCGAAGCTGGAGATTCAACCTCGGTTTGGGAATGGGTCTGGGTCTCGGTTCTTCAGCGATTGATTGTTCCAGTTGCTGCAGACGTTCGGTAACCTCTTCGGCTTCGCTACGCGCGTCGAGTACTGTCTGAGCTGTTTCCTTTATCCTGTCGATGGCATCGAACGGGTCGACTCCGGTCCTCGCCAGCTTCATGACTTGACGTTGTTTTTCGTCATCCAGTGAGTCCAGCTGTTTGTAGAACCTTTGCTGAATATCCTCAGAGTAGGCGTTGAGGTTATTGGTGAAGGTTTTGATGCCGTCGATCAGGGCGGCGCCGCCATTGACCAGATCCTTTACTGTTTCGACCCCGTTTGAAACAGTCTCGCCGAGTGTATTCAGGCCATCCTTGAGTTCTTGAGTGTGTAGCGTTTGCGCCAACTTCAGACCTTTCTTGAAGAAGTGGTAGCGTAACAAAGGCATCGCCACGGCTCCGACAACCGCACCGACTGCCAGGCCGATGGCATTCCCGGCACCCGGTACGACGCTGCCCAGGAGCCCGACTACCGTACCTCCCGCAGCTATCCCCTTGAGGACCGATTTTATGCCGTGTTTTGACTTGAGGAAGGTGCCGAAAGTCATGCTTGCACGCAGTTCGTTGATGTCGGCGTTTTCCGGAACAAGCCCGTCGAATTCAGTCGCCAGATTATGTATCTGGTTCGCCGCTGTCTGAGCCTTGTCCAGCATCCCGAGAAAGTCGCCAAGCAATTCGAATACGGCTTTTTTACCGCCGGTCCTGTCGACGTACAGGAGTGGATTGTTGCCAACCATGGCGTACAGGTTCAGGCCATCGACATCGCCATTCGGGTCGGCGCTTATCCAGCGCTGTAACCACGGCGAGTAGTAGCGCTCGCCGTAGTAGTACAAGCCACTGACATCCATTTCCTTTCCTGAGTAACGGGTGAATTTATAGCCCACTTCGACGGCGTGGCGTGCGGCCATCCACGCTGTGGCACCGAACGGGTAGTAACCCTCCTGGCTGATCAGGTCGCCCTGTTGATCAAGCTCCATCACGCAGGAGCCGAGATGATCTTCGAGGTTGTAACGCACTTGGTCATTGGCGATTTCATCGGGTGGTTTTTTCGCCCAATGCAGGCAACGCGCACTGCCTACCGAGATGATGTGCAGTTCTTCGCAGTTGTCCTTGTTGCGGATTTCCAGGCCCGGCAGGTAGCGCACCTGATGAAAGTGCACAGTCCTGTCGGTGTACGTTTCATGGCGTTTGAACACCCGCACGCCCTGGCTGTAACGGTAGTGTTCGGCGTCGTCATCAGTGCCGTCTCGGGCAATCAGCGTCACGCGTTGCAGTTCATCCCGTGCATTCCATTGCATGGCCTGTCCCGGTTGCAGGTTCTGCTGGTTGCCATGGCGGTCGAACAGTGTCTCGAAGTCAGGCTCCGGATCATCCGGTTTCCAGCGCACGCCGCGATTGCTGACTGAATCAATGCGCATCTGCACGGTGCGGTTGGCGCCGGCCCGTACATGCACCAGTTTCACCAGATTGCCGCCGGTGTCGTAAGTGTAGGTCTGGGTGTAGTTGAGGCGGTTGTTAGGGTCGGTGGGCGTTGGCAGCCCGGGAATGTCCGAGAGCGGGCCGTCGTCGTAACCGCTGGCGCTGACCAGTCGGTACAACGAGTCGTAGCTGAAATCACGGTGACCGTCGACCAGTTGGTTGGCGAAATAGACCGGCTGGAAGGCGTGGTCTTCGATGCGGGTAATGTTGCCGACGGGGTCGTAGAAATATTCGAGGTCTTGCAGCACTGCGCCGGTGTCTTTGTGACTGGACTGAGTGTGCAGACGACTGTCTGCAGGGTCGTACGTCCAGCGACTGAGGACAAGATTACCGGCCTGCTGCTCGATAATCTGGTCGGCGGCGTTGTACTGCGCATCAAGCAACACCGGCTGCCATTGGCTCTGGCCGCTGATCAACAGTTGTACCTGCCGAAGGTGCCCGGCCAGGCCGTAGCGCGATCGTCGTCGATGGCCGCCGGCGTCGGTCTGCTCGAGCAGCGCGCCGAGCGGGCTGAACGCATGGTGAGTGGTGAACTGCTCGCCGTCGTGGAACGTGCGGGTTTCGCTCAGCGGCTGGCCGGTCAGGGAAAAACTGTCCGTGAGCAGCGAACCGGAACGGTCTTTCTGTTCCTGCAATTGGCCGCGACGGTTGTATCCGGCTTCGGCCGAGGCGTCGGAATAGGTGAACACATCGACATCGACCTCGCCATTTTCCTCGACGGCCACGAGCCGCAGTTGTTCATCGAAGCACGTGCGCCAATGGCTGCCGCGCTGATCCCACCTGCGCAAAGGTTCACCGGCCAGCCCTGGCAGCACCACACGCCAGCCGCTATCCACGCTGTCGATAAGCACCGCATTGCCATTCAACGAATAAACAGTTGCCGTGTTCGCCATGGACAAGCGCGGGTCGCGTTGCGTGATCAGACGCCCGGCTAAATTGTGTTCCTGGCAGATCACCAGGGTGCTTGACGTGTTGCCTGCCATGCTTCGCAGGTAGGCGACCTTGCGAACTGGCAGGCCTCGTCCGTCAATCACTGTCAGGGAGGGCGTGCGTGAATGCATGGTTTCAGTGACCGTTTTTAAACTTGGTGAGCAAGGTGTTTCCCGGCTTTTTTGATGCCAGATGCCGTTGTCTTGCTATGTACAGATTGTCAGTGGTCCCCATCTCTTTGTATCGCGCAAGTCCGGCCTGAGCCTGTGCGATGTTGGCGAGTACGGCTCGGTTTTTCTGTTGCAAGCCAGAACGCGTAATGACGGCCAGCGTTTCGCTGGAAGTATTGCCATTGACATTCGGGAGCACATTGGCAGGCGAAACACTGTTAACGCCCAATGCGTCAAAAGCGTTTTCCGCCCATGCAGACCGTTGTTCGATGGCCGCTTTCCAGTCGCTGAGCATTTTTTCGATCTTTTCAATTTTCACCGGGTCAAGTCGGTTCTTGATGTCTTGTGCTTCCTGCGCCCGACTTCCCATATTAAGCGCGCCGGGAATAATCCCCACCACTGACCCGAATACTCTGTTCATTATAAATAATGGGTTGACTAACGAATTGAGTGCCGGATGCAGCACTTCGCTCTTGAAGTCTTTCCATGAATTGATTTCCTTGACGGGGGCCTCGATCCCCAGGCTTTGATCAATCGCGCTGACGGACATTTGCGAGGTCTGCGGGATCAAAGGCCCGACTTGCAGTCTGACATGGTTTGCCACTGGCTCAAGAATGGCCCCGGCGACATCACCCCCGATGTTGCCACCGACCAACGATGAAGGTTTCAACACGTTCGGTTGCACCTCAAGCGCTGGAAACATGGTGTCAAATTGGGCGCCGCCCAAAGATCCACCTTCATAACCGACAATACCTCTGACGGTTTCTCCCGCCAGATTCACCGCCATGTTCAGTGCAACATTTTGATTAATGATGTTGTGCAGTTGCACTAGTACTTCCTCGGAGTGCCCTTCTACGGCGGAAGCAAACGCCGAATACAGCATGATCACGCTTTCTGCCCGCGTGTTACCGTCCGGATCGATAAAACCGATCGGGTTATTCCCCACAAATGCATATAAATTCAAACCATCCGCCTGTTCTGCGTCGGTGCTGATCCAGCGTTGCAGCCACGGCGCGTAATACCGCGCGCCGTAGTAATACAAGCCACTGACGTCCATTTCCTTGCCCGAATAGCGGATGAAGCGGTACGTGGTTTCCGAGTTCGGTGCCATCCACGCGGTTTCGCCAAAGGGGTAATAGCCTTCCTGGCTGATCATGACGGCGTCTTGACCCAGTTCCATCACGCTGGAACCGAGATGATCTTCGAGGTTGTAACGCATTTGGTCATTGGCGATTTCATCGATTTTTTTCGCTGCCCAATGCAGGCAGCGGGCGTTGCCGAGCGTGATGACGTGCAGTTCTTCACCGTTGTCGCGGGTGCGGATTTCAAGCCCGGGCAGATAGCGCACCTGGTGGAAATGTTCGGCGTTGGCAGCGAAGGTTTCGTGACGTTTGAACACGCGCGTACCCTGGCTGTAACGGTAGTACTCGGCATCATTGGAACCGCCATCGCGCTGGACCAGGATCACGCTTTCCAGCTCATCGCGGGCATTCCAGAGCAGCGGTTGGCCCGGTTGCACGGTCAGTTGATTGCCATGGCGATCGAACAAAGTGTCGAAATCCGGCGGCTCGTCGCCGGTTTTCCAGCGTACCCCGCGATTGCTCTTCAGATCGATGAACATTTGCCGGGTCGAGTTGTTGCCGGCGCGTACGTGACACAGTTCGATCAGGTTGCCACCGTTGTCGTACTGGTAGGTTTGGGTGTAGTTGAGGCGATTGTTCGGGTCGCCCGGTTGCGGCAGGCCGGGAATGTCCGGCGGTGGGGCGTCGTCGTAGCCGGTGGCGCTGGTCAACCGATAGAGCGAGTCGTAGGTAAAGTCGCGTTGGCCATCGATCAACTGATTGGCGAAGTAACGTGGTTGAAAGGCGTGGTCTTCGATGCGGGTGATATTGCCGACGGGATCGTAGAAATATTCGAGGTTCTGTAGCACAGCTCCGGTGTCTTTGCGACTGGACTGAGTGTGCAGACGACTGTCTGCAGGGTCGTACGTCCAGCGACAGAGGACAAGATTACCGGCCTGCTGCTCGATGATCTGGTCGGCGGCGTTGTACTGCGCATCAAGCAACACGGGCTGCCATTGGCTCTGGCCGCTGATCAACAGTTGTACCTGCCGAAGGTGCCCGGCCAGGCCGTAGCGCGAGCGTCGCCGATGGCCGCCGGCGTCGGTCTGCTCGAGCAGCGCGCCGAGCGGGCTGAACGCATGGTGAGTGGTGAACGGCTCACCGTCGTGGAACGTGCGGGTTTCCCGCAGCGGCTGGCCGGTCAGGGAAAAGCTGTCCGTGAGCAACGAACCGGAACGGTCTTTCTGTTCCTGCAACTGGCCGCGACGGTTGTACCCGGCTTCGGCCGAGGCATCGGCGTAAATGAAAACATCGACATCGGGTTGGCCATTTTCCTCGACCGCGACCACCCGCAGCTGCTCATCGAAGCTCGTGCGCCAATGGTTGTCGCGCTGATCCCAGCGTTGCAATGGCTCGCCGGCCAGACCCGGCAGAGTCAGGCGCCAGCCGGCGTCGACGCTGTCGGATTTCAATACCGTGCCGTCCAGCCTGTAAACCGTGGTCAGGCAGGGTGCCGACAAGCGCGAATCCCATTGCTCGTTCAGACGGCCGGCGTAGTCATGCTGCTGACGGGTTACCAGCGCTACGGGGCTGTCGGCCGTCACACTGCGCAAGTACCCGACCTGCCGCACTGGCAAGCCACGCGCATCGCTTACCGCCAGCGCAGGTGTACGGCGATGCACGTTGGCAATCATGGCTGCGATGCCTTGGTTGGCGATGACGGCTCGGCGGTGTCGTTGAAGTCTTCGCTGGTGTGATACCAAGGGTGGTACGTCTCTCGGGAAAAGTCGCCCTTGGCATTGACCATTCCGACCTGCCGGCTCTTGACGTCATAGCGAAGCTGATCGTGATGACTCTGTGTGCGCAGGGACTGATCGTTGACGTAGGTATAGGTGTTGGCGAAAAACGCGCGGTACTGACGAACGGGCAAGCCTTTGTTGTTGTATTCGACCCGCTCGCTGATGCGCCAGCGCGGGTTGGCATCGACCACTTTGATCTGGCCATCCTCGACGATCAGCGAGCCGTCGGCGTCCACGGCATACGCCTTGCCCGGGTCGACCAATTGCTGGGTTTGCAGAGCCCGGCCAAAACCGTCGACGCAGGCTTTGGTGATCTGGATCTGCGCATCCACCTCGTCATCAGGGTAGCGGTCGGCACTGAGGATCACACTGTGCACCGGTTCGCGACGCACTGTTGCGATGGCGTCTTGCAGCGCCTGTTCATCAGGCGTCAAGGCGCCGCTGCGCCGGGTCAGTTGGCGGCGTGTACTGGCCCTGATGTGGCCGCTGGGCAGCAGATAACCCTGAGCGATCCATGCCAGGGTGGCGCGGGTGTCGTTGGCCATCTGCCCCATCCAGCTGAACAGATCCTTGCGCAGGGTACTCGCGGCTTTTTGCACGGCATCGGTCGGGTTGGCAATTGCCGTAGCCGGGCTCCGGTCCTCCGGAAGTCTGTATTCGCTCAGTGGCCTGAAACCCGCTTCCCTGTTGTTCTCTGAGCCAAAAAAACTGGTGGCCAAGGGCTGATTGGAGGGTTCATACAACGCCTGATGAGTGTTCAGGTTGGCATCGATGATTTTCAGCGGTTGCAGCGCGTGGTAGTCGTACTCGATGCAGGTGGTACAGCCATCCGGCAGTTCCACGAGGGTGACAGCCAGCGCATACGCGTCGTATACGGCGTGAGTGAAGCCATGGCTGAGGGTCTCGCGATAGCGGCGCACCTTGTAGAAACCGTCGAGGCCGGCGTATTCGGCGTAGCCGAAATTCGCCGACCACAGGTCATGCTCCGTGCTGCCCAAGGGATTTATCCAGAACAGAAACGGCATGGGCAGATAGCCGATCTTCTTCAGTTCGTCGCGCACGTTGAAAGGCGCAGGCAGCACGCTGTAAGCGTCCAGCGCCGTCTTGTCCAGTTGTGCCACTTCCAGTGGACCGACCAGGGCCTCGAATCCGGCAACGCCGTCGTCCAGCCGTTGGCCATCGGTACTCAAGTAGCGCTGTACAGACTGCGTGGTCAGCACCCGTTCAGCGTTCCAGTGCGCCGAATCCTCATGTGCCTTCAGGCACTCATAGGACACTTGCGCGGCTTCAAGCCCGGTGGGCAGGGTGCCTTTGGGCAAGACCAGTGCATTGCCACGCTGTTGATAGGGCAAACCAAGACGCCAATGCTGCGGATCCTTGTCCAGATCGATGAACACAGAACGGCTTTCATTGAGGTAGAACGACCGTTGTGCCGGGTCATGGGCGTCGCACCACCACTGCCGTTGATCAAGATCGTCGAACGGTGGCGTATCGGTTTCGGTGAGCCGCCGGGCGTAGCTCACTGAGATTGAATGCGTCGGTTGGCCGTAAGTGTTGTAGCGCAGGACCACATCGTTGCGACACATGGGGTCATCGACGAAACCGTCGTACTGGTAGCTGATCCTTTCCACCGCCAGCGGCAGCAAGACTGCGGCGGCATAGACGCCTTGCTCGCGCACTTGACGCACCCGATAACGCATTTCTTCGACCGTATAAGGCGTGGTGATCCGCGGAACATCCTCGCCAGTATCGGCATAGGTCTCGATGCGCGTGACCGAGCCGACCAGCGCCCGGCAGATCTGGTAGCGAGT
The DNA here is from genome assembly GCF_054682705.1 of Pseudomonas sp. H1_D05. Taxonomy (NCBI): domain Bacteria; kingdom Pseudomonadati; phylum Pseudomonadota; class Gammaproteobacteria; order Pseudomonadales; family Pseudomonadaceae; genus Pseudomonas; species Pseudomonas sp. H1_D05. Next base: position 442,096 of record NZ_CP162825.1, on the reverse strand, counting down.
GTCGGCGTCAGAAGAATCCAGCTCTTCCTCGCAATCGTCCGCCTCGTGATATCGGCTGAACAGCGTATCGCCCAGTGGCACCGAATGTGCGTCGTGATTGAAATAGTCGTCACGCGACCGGTCCATCGATTGCCCGGTATGAAACCAGGTGAAGACCCGCATCGGCTCGCTGAAGCCTTCTCCCTCATCGTTGCTGGCGCTCTCACTGTCGGTTTGCTGCAGCAAGCCGAAACCGCGGAACTCGCGCTCAACGCGGTCGTAAAAACCCTCGCACCAGGTGAAGCGCTGCGTCAGGCAGTTGCCGGTGATTTCATCCAGTTGCTGCTGTTTTTTGACCACCGCCACCGGGAACGGCAGATGGCAAGCCGGAAAGCGTCTAAGGCTTGGCAAGCGGCGTTTTTCATCCAGCCATTCCTGCGCCGAGCTGCGGTAGACCACGCTGGCACTGCAACCCATGTTGTTGTTACTGCTGGTCAACAGATACGGCTTGGCCGAAACGAAATCGTAGCGCCAATGCTGCGGCTGCATGTGCGTCACCGTCAGGATCAGACTGGCGCAGCCCAGGCCTTGCAGGTCGGCGAAACTCACCTGACAGAGGCGATCGTAGCGCACGCCTTCGGGCCACGGCACGCTGATCGGTATTTGCTCCAGACCATTGCCGCCGCGATTCAGGTAGATCTCGAAGGATTCTGACATCAGATAAATCAGCGATGCGGCACCGGAACCGTCGAGATCGGCCAGACGTACGCGGGATGAATCGAATTGCTCGTAGCTGAAAGGCAACGCGCTGATCTTGCGGCCTGTGCCAAACCGGCCGTGGCCCAGGTTCGGCCAGCAGCGGATTTCGTCATGGCGTATCCGGCACAGCTCGGGCATGTCGCTACCCAGCAGGTTGCCCAACAGCACTAGTTCTGTGCGCGAATTGCTGAACAGTGGCAAGCGGTCGTCGTCGGGCTGGTGAAGCACCTCTTCAGGCGCGGCAAAGCCCTGTTCGCGCTCGTTGGCATAGAGCCGCACCGAGTTTGGCCCGATCAATGCCAGGCTTCTCAAACCATCGCCGCTAAAATCGCCGAGTGTCGAGAGGGTTTTGAAAAACTCCGGCGGAAATTTGCTGAAGGGGACGAAGTCGGCAAACTCGCGTTGTTCTGTCAGGGTGCGAAAACCACTGATACCCGGTTGCGCGGTGACCCAGTCGAGCCGACCGTCACCGGTCAGATCGGTCAGCAGTTGCTGTACCGGACGGTTGCGATCGGCGAGCGGAATCTTTTCCAGTGCGGTCCATGGCCCATAGCCGATTTCATCGGTGCCCTTGGTCGCACGCAATGGTTCGCGGTAGTACCAGGCCTGGTCATAACGGCAGAGGAAACCCGGCACACCTTCGCCATAAAGATCCACACACTGGTAAAAACCACCGTCCTCGATACTCGGCTGGACATCGGGTTCGAAGAAGCGCGCCGGGGTTTTATTGATGTCGAAGGGGGCATAGTCGAACTCGACCGGCGGCGTGTTTTCGACAATGCCGCTCGCATCGAATGCCTGATAGTGCGCCGCGCTGATCTGGCTGTAGGCCCACTGCGCGATATTTTGCGGTTGGTGATATTCCAACAGCAGGCGGCGTACCAGTTTCGGTTGGTCGGTCGATTGCTCGGGAAAATGATGAAACAGCAATGCCTGCTGGCAGAGTCTGCGAGTGCCCAGTTCAAAACCCTGACCGTGGGTTGAAAAGCTGTCTGGGCGAACGATCCAGGGTTTGAGGGGGGCACCGTCATATGCCGGAATATCGGTCAGTGACGTGCTGCGTTCGCCGTAATCGAACAGCAGATGAAAGTGCCAGTCCAGTTCGGTCGGATTGTCCGTGGTCCAGCTGTACAGATTGCTGCTGGCCGTGAAGTTGCCGTAGCACACGCGGCGCAGATAGCGCTGGGAGCGGTAGTCATGCAGCGGGTCGGGATCCTGATTATCGGCCTTATATTCGAAACAGATGTGTTCGCCGCGCGCGTTCATGCTTTCGCACAGCAGCCAGGTGGCGATGTGTCCGGGAGCCTCGGGATCGGCGACGCGTGTCGCTTCGGTCTTGCCGTAAAGGTGCAGCGAACCGTCGGCGCCATGGATCAGCCAGAACACCGCTGGATCGGCTTCCCGGGTTTGCCGCTGCCAGCACTCGCGCAAGGCAAAGTCGCTTTCGATATGCGGCCAGTAACGCACCACTCTGTGCGGGCCGATGTCGACGCCGTTGTAGGTGTTTTCTTCACGGAATTTGATTTCACCGTTTTCATCCAGCTCCGGCATCCACACTTCGCCATCGGCACCGACGATCTCGTCGTGATCGGTATAACGTGGCACGCCTTTGTTGGTTCTGCGATTGATCTGACCCACGCCGGCCAGGTGCCAGGAAAGGCCGAATGGACCATTGCCACTCTGACTGCTGTAACTCAGCGAGAACCGAGGATCCCAGCCCCGCCCGGCAGACGTCGGAATCGGCAACTCGAACGAGGCGGCTCCGGTCGGGCCCACAGCGCCCCAACTTTTGCCGATGGTGGCGATCGATGCGCTTTTGGCGATGGAGGGGGTGGTGATGCTCAATTCTTGCTGATCAGGCATGGTCGAATCCATTGCGCACGGGGAGGGCGTGAATGGGCTGACGCTAACAAGAAAGGCATTGAAATGAACCTGTCAGATCTGACAGGTGCGCAAGATCATTTTGTATGCATTGACGGAGTTTTTATCGCGTTCGGTTTGCACAAACAAAAAACGGCCGGATCATCCATGGGATGAACCGGCCGTTTTCATCGAGGCGAAGCGCTTACTGCACTTCTACCGCCAGGCTTTCGCTGATCTTCTGTTGCCAGATCGCAGGGCCGGTGATGTGCACCGACTCACCTTTGCTGTCCACCGCAACGGTGACCGGCATGTCCTTGACCTCGAACTCGTAGATCGCTTCCATGCCCAGTTCGGCAAACGCCAGCACTTTCGACTTCTTGATCGCCTGAGCCACCAGGTAAGCAGCGCCGCCAACGGCCATCAGGTACACGGCTTTGTTGTCCTTGATCGCTTCGATGGCGGTCGGGCCGCGCTCGGATTTACCGATCATGCCCAACAGGCCGGTCTGCTCGAGGATCTGCCGGGTGAACTTGTCCATCCGCGTCGCGGTGGTCGGACCAGCCGGACCAACCACTTCGTCACCGACCGGATCAACCGGGCCGACGTAGTAGATGAAGCGACCTTTCAGATCGACCGGCAGGGTTTCACCCTTGTTGAGCATCTCGACCATGCGCTTGTGCGCGGCGTCGCGACCGGTAAGCATTTTGCCGTTGAGCAGGACGGTTTCGCCCGGCTTCCAGCTCTGCACGTCTTCCGGGGTCAGGGTGTCGAGGTTGACACGGCGAGCCGATGGGCCGGCTTCCCAGACGATTTCCGGGTAGGCGTCCAGCGGTGGCGCTTCCAGCGAGGCCGGGCCGGAGCCGTCGAGCACGAAGTGTGCGTGACGGGTGGCGGCGCAGTTCGGGATCATGCACACCGGCAGCGAGGCTGCGTGGGTCGGGTAGTCCATGATCTTCACGTCGAGCACGGTGGTCAGGCCACCGAGGCCCTGGGCGCCGATGCCCAGCTGGTTGACCTTCTCGAACAGCTCCAGGCGCATTTCTTCGATGCGGTTCTGTGGGCCACGGGCCTTCAGTTCGTGGATGTCGATGGATTCCATCAACACTTCCTTGGCCATGACCGCAGCTTTCTCGGCGGTGCCGCCGATGCCGATGCCGAGCATGCCCGGTGGGCACCAGCCGGCGCCCATGGTCGGAACGGTCTTCAATACCCAGTCAACGATCGAGTCGGACGGGTTGAGCATGGCCATTTTCGACTTGTTCTCGGAACCGCCGCCCTTGGCCGCCACGTCCACTTCCACGGTGTTGCCCGGGACGATGGAGTAGTGAATCACCGCAGGGGTGTTGTCCTTGGTGTTTTTCCGAGCGCCCGCCGGGTCGGCGAGGATCGAGGCACGCAGGACGTTTTCCGGCAGGTTGTAGGCGCGACGTACGCCTTCGTTGATCATGTCGTCCAGGCCCATGGTGGCGCCATCCCAACGTACGTCCATGCCGACGCGCACGAACACGGTGACGATACCGGTGTCCTGGCAGATCGGGCGATGGCCGGTGGCGCACATGCGCGAGTTGATCAGGATCTGCGCCATCGAGTCACGGGCCGCTGGCGATTCTTCGCGCAGGTAGGCTTCGTGCATCGCCTGGATGAAATCCACGGGGTGGTAATAGGAAATGAACTGCAGGGCGTCGGCAACGCTCTGAATCAGGTCGTCTTGCTTGATCACGGTCATGAGTCGCGCTCCTCTAAAAGACGGGAACATTCAATAAGGTGCCTGCGGCTTGGGTGCATCGGTCGGTCGCAAGCACCTTTCAAGGCACGCCGGGGCTGCTGGCGCGACGCTAAAAAGGCGCGGCAGTATAACGCGCCTCGGTGGGGCGTACACGCGCCGGCAGTCATTCGTTGGTCGCATGGGTGGGCGAATATCGGACAGCGGGTTTGCACTTCAAGATTCCCCCCCTCACCCCAGCCCTCTCCCCAGGGGGGCGAGGGGGGAAAGGGAGCCGATCTTCATGCTGTTCAGACCTGTGCTCGACTCAAGAAAGGGAGCCGAACTTCATGCTGTTCAAACCTGAGTTCGACTCGGGAAAGGGGGGGCGATGTTAATGCTGTTCAAATCTGAGTTCGACTCGGTATTTCAGGTCGGCGTATCGCCAACAACCGACTCGGTCAGTCCCCTCTCCCTTTGGGAGAGGGCTAGGGTGAGGGGCTTTTGGCGGTATACGCAGGCCACACTTTTGACGTCAAATTTCGAGCCCGAAAATCGGTGGTCATTTATCGACTACGCCTCTAAAGTGGCAGCCGGTCTGTAGAGTAGGACACTCGGTCAGCCTCTTATCGCACGGTGAGTCAACGATTGACCCATAACGCCATTCAACGTCTTTTGCTCAAACGCTTTGCCCTCGCTGCGGCCACCTATGGATTGGCTTTGCTGCTGCTGTGGCTGGCGTTTTTCACGGGGCATTACGAGCAATCCCTGACTTCTGTGACCGTCGGCAGTGCGCTGGTGGTGATCAGCCAGTCGGTGCTGTTCGCACTGTTCTGGAGTGGGCGCAACCTGCGCTTTGCCGATCCCAGCCTGACCGAAGCGCAGGTGTTGATCGGTCTCGGCTGGCAGACCTGGCTGATCGCCCATCTGGATGAAGCCCGCGGCGCCTTTCTGGTGTTCTACGTGCTGATCCTGCTGTTCGGCCTGTTCCATCTCAGTCGACGGGCGTTCATCCGCTGCGCATTGCTGGTGTTCTTCAGTTTCTGTGCCATCACGCTGTGGGACGGTTACCACTTCCGCTTGCGCGAGCCGGCGCTTGCCGCTTTGCAGGTGTGCATTCTGGCAATGGTGCTGGCGTGGCTGGTGCTTTACGCGCGCTTCGTCCAGGTTTCGCGGCAACGCCAGCGCCAGCGCCGGTTTGCCTTGCAGGCGCATCAGGACACTCTGCGCGGGATGATGCGGCAGCTGGAAGATCTGGTCGCCACCGATGAATTGACCGGGTTGTTCAATCGTCGGCATTTCCTGCGTCTGGCTACGCGAGAGCTGAATGAAATGGACGACGATGTCGTGCACGGTCTGGCGCTGATCGACCTCGATCATTTCAAACGCATCAACGACCTGCACGGCCATGCCGCCGGCGATCAGGTGTTGCAGGCCTTCGCCGGCGTTGCCCAGGCGTGTCTGCGCGACGGCGATGTGCTGGCGCGATATGGTGGTGAGGAATTCGTTGTGTTGTTGCCCGATTGCGACGCCGAACGGCTGACTGCTTGCTGTGAACGTCTGCGTATTGCCTTTACTGACGTTGAACTGGTCGGCCTGAATGTGCGCAACCTCAGCCTGTCGGCCGGCATGACGCTGTTGGCGTTGGGCGATGATCTGGACGACGCCTTGCAGCGCGCTGATCAGGCCTTGTATCGGGCCAAGCGTGACGGGCGCAATCGTTGTGCGGCCGCGTGGGAGAACGTCGATGCCTGAACTTCGCGTCGGTGAACGACAATGGTCAGTGGCCGCGGGCTGCAATCTGCTCGATGCCCTCAATCAGAATGGCGTCGCCGTGCCTTACAGTTGCCGCGCCGGCAGTTGCCATGCCTGTCTGGTGCAATGTGTGCAAGGCCTGCCCGCCGACAATCGGCCGGACGCCTTGAGCGCCGAACAGCGTCAGCAAGGCTGGCGCCTGGCCTGTCAGTGTCAGGTCGTCGAAGACTTGCAGGTGCACACCTTCGACCCGATCACCGATGGTCGCCCGGCAGTGGTCGAAGCGCTGGACTGGCTCAGCGACAGCGTCCTGCGCTTGCGTCTGACCCCGCAACGGCCGTTGCGCTACAGCGCCGGGCAACATCTGGTGTTGTGGATCGGGCACATTGCGCGGCCGTATTCGCTGGCGAGTCTGCCGGAAGAAGACCGCTTTCTCGAATTCCATCTCGATTGCCGCCAGCCTGGTGAATTCAGCGATGGCGCACGAAAATTGCAGATCGGCGATCCGATCCGTCTCGGCGAACTGCGCGGCGGTGCTTTGCATTACGATCCCGACTGGCACAGTCGCCCCGTGTGGCTGCTGGCCGCTGGCACCGGTCTGGGCCCTTTGTTCGGCGTGCTGCGCGAAGCCTTGCGCCAGGATCACCAAGGCCTGATCCGCGTCATTCACGTGGCTCATGACGATCGCGAGCACTATCTGGCCAAACCCCTGGCGGCATTGGCTGCGCAGCGGGAAAACCTCAGTGTCGAGCTGTGGACGGCGGCCGAGTCAGCCGCCGCTTTGGCGCAACTGCGCCTTGTCTCCCGGCAAACCCTGGCCTTAGTCTGCGGTTCGACGGCCAGCGTCGACGCCTTCGCCCGGCGTCTGTACCTGGCCGGATTGCCGCGCAATCAACTGCTGGCCGACGTGTTCCTGTCCCGTGGTTGAGCGCTGATATTTCAGACGCGAGACACATCATGACCGAAGCCATCCTGCTGGAACGCGAACGCGGTTTGCTGACCCTGCGCTTGAACCGCCCGGACAAGAAAAACGCCCTGACCCGTGCCATGTACAGCCGCCTCGCCGAGGCGCTGAAACAGGCCGATGGCGACCCGGCGATCAACGCCGTGCTGATTACCGGCAGCGCCGAATGCTTCACCGCCGGCAACGACATCGCCGACTTCATCCAGCAACCGCCGAGTGACCTCGACAGCCCGGTGTTTCATTTCATGCTCAACCTGCTTGAGTGCCGCAAACCGGTGATTGCCGCTGTAGCCGGCGCGGCGGTGGGCATTGGCACCACATTGTTGCTGCACTGCGATCTGGTTTATGTGGCCCGCGATGCGCGGTTGCGTATGCCATTCGTCAACCTGGGTTTGTGCCCGGAGTTCGGCTCCAGCCTGATCCTTCCACGTTTGCTTGGGCGGGCCAAAGCGGCAGAGTTGTTGTTACTGGGCGAAGGCTTCAGCGGTGAACAGGCGGCGCAGTGGGGGATTGCGACCGAAGCATTGGGTAGCGGCGCTGCGGCGCTAAGCAAGGCGCGGGAAATGGCGCTGCGTTTCGATGAACTGCCGGCCGAAGCGGTGCGTATCAGCAAGCAATTGATGCGAGCGCCGGATCGCGAGTTGATTCGTAAGGTGATCGAGGAGGAGGGCGCATTGTTCACCCAGCGCCTTCGTTCGCCAGAAGCAATGGTGGCGTTGACCGGATTTATCAAACGACATTGAGATTGTCGCTGACTGTGCCGGCCTCTTCGCGAGCAAGCTCGCTCCCACATTGGAATGCGTTCCCTGTGGGAGCGAGCTTGCTCGCGAAGAGGCCGGATCAATCGGCACATTTTCCAGAGCAGAAAACAAAAAGCCCCGGCACTCACATGCCGGGGCTCTTGTTTTTCAGCGCGTCACTCAGACCTGCGGGTCGCCCACGTGCAGGATCTTCATGCCGTTGGTGCCGCCGGTGGTGTGGTAGCTGTCGCCCTTGGTCAGGATGACCCAGTCGCCTTTTTCCACAACGCCGCGTTTGGTCAGCTCGTCGATGGCCTTCTGGCTGACTTCGTGCGGTTCCAGCGAAGCCGGATCGAACGGAATGGTGTACACGCCACGGAACATTGCCGCGCGGGCCCGGGCTTCGCGGTGCGGGGTGAAGGCGTAGATCGGCACCGAGGAGCGGATACGCGACATGATCAGCGGAGTGAAGCCACTTTCGGTCAGTGCGATGATCGCTTTGACGCCCGGGAAGTGGTTGGCGGTGTACATGGTCGCCAGCGCGATGCTTTCGTCGCAACGGCTGAATTCCTTGCCGATACGGTGGCTGGAGGTCTTGCCGGTCGGGTGCTTCTCGGCGCCGACGCAGATGCGCGCCATTGCCTGCACGGCCTCCAGCGGGTACAGACCAGCGGCGGATTCGGCGGACAGCATCACGGCGTCGGTGTAGTCGAGTACGGCGTTGGCTACGTCGGACACTTCAGCGCGGGTCGGCATCGGATTCTGGATCATCGACTCCATCATCTGGGTCGCGACGATCACCGCCTTGTTGTGGCGGCGTGCGTGCAGAATGATTTTCTTCTGAATGCCGACCAGTTCGGCGTCGCCGATTTCCACACCGAGGTCACCACGGGCAACCATCACCGCGTCGGATGCCTTGATCAGGCCGTCGAGGGTTTCGTCGTCCGCTACGGCTTCAGCGCGTTCGATCTTCGCCACCAGCCAGGCAGTGCCGCCGGCTTCGTCGCGCAGTTGACGGGCGTATTCCATGTCGGCAGCGTCACGCGGGAAGGACACCGCGAGGTAGTCGACTTCCATTTCTGCAGCGAGCTTGATGTCGGCCTTGTCTTTTTCAGTCAGGGCCGGCGCGGTCAGGCCGCCACCGCGACGGTTGATGCCTTTGTGGTCGGACAGCGGGCCGCCGATGGTCACGGTGCAATGCAATTCTGTTGCGGTGGCGGTATCCACGCGCATTACCACGCGGCCGTCGTCGAGCAGCAGCTCGTCGCCCACGCCGCAGTCCTTGACCAGATCCGGGTAGTCGATGCCGACCACTTGCTGGTTGCCTTCGGTCAACGGATGGCTGGTGGAGAAGGTGAACTTGTCACCGATCTTCAGCTCGATCTTCTTGTTGGCGAATTTGGCGATACGGATTTTCGGGCCTTGCAGGTCGCCGAGCAGGGCGACGAAACGGCCGTGCTTGGCGGCGAGGTCACGCACCAGCTTCGCGCGAGCCTTGTGCTCGTCGGGGGTGCCGTGGGAGAAGTTCAGACGGGCAACGTCCAGACCAGCCAGAATCAGCTGTTCAAGAACTTCCGGCGAGTTACTGGCCGGGCCAAGGGTAGCGACGATTTTGGTACGACGGACGGACATGCAAAGACTCCTGAGTTCAAGCGCTAGCGAAGGCTACTATGCTCTTGGGGTGTAGTCATTGTTCGTTTGCACTACTTATCGTTTTCTTTATTGAACGCAGCGTTTTTCAATTCGACGTTCCAGGCAATACACCGTTCATCGGAACTGGTATTTCTTACAGGTGTCACCCGGTTTTCCTGTCGGTATAAAAAATCGCATCTCGCCAATGGTTGGCGAGGTGAAGAGGCTGCCGACATGACCGTAAAAAAAGACGCATCTGAAGCACTCGAGCCACCAGTGATTACTTCACCGCAAAATGGGGATAGACCAGGTGCAAGGTTTGTCGTGAAGGGGACCGCTACTCCTGGCAGTACCGTGCGCGCTTACAGCACCAAGGATTCTTTGAGTCCGCTTTTCAGTCAAGATGTTGGCCCTGGTAACAACTGGTCGAGTTTGATAGACCTGCGGCAGTTCGGATTCTACGTTGTCGAGGTTGCACCCAACGGCGAAGTCTCGCCACGTTCACCCGTCGTCACAATCCATCTCGCGTCCGAGCTGTCCGCGCCGCACAACGATGCCGTTGAATCCTGACGACTCGATTCACTGCAGCGTGCAAGGCGGCATTGAAGATTTCCAGTCGCGGGTCGATAAAGAGCACAAGACAGGAGAACCCCCATGCGATTGTTGCCCATTGCCGCCCTTGCCCTCAGCGTCCTCGCCGTTTCGGGCTGCACCCGTTGGTCGATGAACCACCATTTGAACAACGCCTACAGCGCCTACGATCGTGGCAACTGCGAGCAGGTCATGCTCGAACTGTCCAAGGTCGAACGCGCCAGCCGTGCCCGCCCGTACGTGTGGCCGGAAGTGTCGATGATGCGCGGCCAGTGCCTGGAACGGCAGAAAATGTTTGTCGACGCGGCGCAGACCTATCAGTTCATCATCGCCTCGTACCCGAACAGCGAATACGCCTATCGCGCCCGTGCCCGTCTGGAAACCTTGCAGAGCCTGGGCCATTACCCGACGCGCAGTGCCGCTGCCGTGGTGCGCCCGACCCGTTTCTGATGACAGTTGTCATACAAAATCTGGCCGTGTGTACAAGCTGAGCTATAGTCGAATAACCCGGATTCGGCACCGCGTTCTGAATCCGGAGCAACACCTGCGACTGGCAGTTGTAAGGTGACGGCGACGTAGCGACCGTCACACCGGAAGCGGGGAGAGCGAGCCTGCGATGCAGGCACGTTCCGAAGCAAGGTGCGGCTCTGTGACGGAGCCTTGCATGGCGAACTGCGCATGTTTACCGAACGGATCGAACGGCATCAGTTGCCGTATTTCCTCAGAGTGTTCAACAGCGTCACCGAAAAGCCCATCGGTTTTCTCGGCAACCTCTCCGAAGACGGGCTGATGCTCATCAGCCAATTGCCCATGATGGTCGGCGTGGACTTTCAGTTACGCCTGAAAATCCCCGCCAGCGATGGCTGCCAACAGGTGATCGACTTCACCGCGTGCTGCGTGTGGTGCCATGAAGACGCCACGCCGCTGCACTACGACGCCGGCTTCGTCCTGCAACGCGCCCCGCCGGAATTTGGGCAGCTGGTGCAGGCGTTGCAGCGTTATTTCAGTTTTCAGCCGTTGCCGGCTTCGGCCTGATTCAAACTGTCAGACGTTTCGCGTGCACTCGCTTCACCTTCGATCTATGACGTGCAGGTATCCGTAGGAGCAGCTTTGTGTTCCGGGCCAAGGGTGCTAGCCGGCAGGCGGTGGTCTGCCGCTTTTGGAAGAATTACCGTTGGTCGGGACTGTCAGGTTTTACAGGTGCCCGCATTGTGAGAGCAGCCGTAGTCTGAGCAATCGTCATTTTTTGGAAAATGACTGCCGACTGTGGAGCGCGACAGATGACATCTGACGAAGAAAAGGATATCGGACACAAGCCAGAGTTTAAAAAGGATGAACTCCGGCCGTCAGTGTCAGACGCGGGTTCATTATCTAACGCTGGGAATATCGAATCGGGTGGCCATGAACTCCGTAAGCCGGATACGGTACAGGTCGTTAAACCGGATAACCTTGCTTGGGTCGAGAAGTCATTCAATTTGCGTTTTATATTGCCGATGGTTGATGGGGTTCATCAAGTCTGGATATATGTCCATGTTGTTAATGAATGGGCGTATGAATTGTCCGGTGAATGGTTTAACGCTGAGGGGTTTCATGATTGGGAGATTTCTTCAACTTTGTCTGGGATCGCTCAACTGAGTATTCGATGGAGGTATGGATCCGAGTTTTCAGACTACACCACTCGAAATTATTTCATTACTTCCGAACCTATAGCTGAAAATATTCAAGGAACCGTGTTGAGCGGGTCGGGTGGTGAGCTTGGCGAATGCGTTCCGGTACTCGTCGATGGAGACGATACTACTGTTATCGGTCAGAAATTTTCTGGCGGTGGGAACTGGAGAGTCAATGTTTCCCAGAATTTACCTATCGGCTATATAAACGTCTTTATTCGGCAATCCGTTAGTCACAATGCTCAAAATCATTCTAGAGACGGGAAGACCAAAAGGATCCTTAATCTCACTGTGCCAAAGCTGACTTCACCCTCTGTCAATGAGACCGTGGGGGCGGGGACGTTATTGTTTAAAGGTACTGGGCATCCTGGCTTGACTCTTCAGATTGTCAGGGCAGATAACCACTCTGTAATTTTGAGTGATCCGCTTGAAACGACGACGGTGTTGTGGGAGATGCCTAGGGTGATGTCGGATATCAACAGCGGTGAATTGAGCGTAAAAGTCAAATATCAGCACCTCGCTATTGGGGTTGGTTACACCGATCCCAGTACCTTTATGGTTGTTGGTTGGCCGCGCATCCCGAAACCTGTATTTGCGCAAGATCAGTCATTTGTTCTTGAGGGCGATAACGGTCTGCGCGATGCAACGATTGTAGTGTACCTGGACCTGACAACTTCCCTGGTGGGAGTGGGCAGGGTGTCGAACGTTAACGGTAGTTGGAGCGTGTCTGTCGCCGAGTTGCCGCCGGGGCCGGTCAGCCTGGTGGCTGAACAGGTTTTTCAAAACGTCCCTTCCGGTCGCGGCGAGCCGCGTGCTTTCCGGATCCGCCCTCCACAACTGGAAATACCTGAGGTCGTCTTTCTCCCTGATACGACTGTGAAGTTCTCCGGCAACGGCCATTTCGATCAAAACCTCAGGACCGAAATCCAGTTCTCTGCCAGCGACGGCTCGCTGCCTTTGCCTCCCAACGTCCGCGTCAATGCCCAAGGCCAGTGGGAAACTGCCCCCGTTGTCTGGCCTCTGGGCAGCTACGATGTGACGGTGATTCAAAAGATCGCCGACAACGCCAATGGCTGGATCGAATCGCAGCCTCTCGAGTTCAAAGTCCACAACGACATGCCGGATATCACCGAGGCGAGCTACACCGAGGAGTATCTACCCGTCTTCAGCGGCAAAGGTTACACAGGCGCCACCGTCTCGCTCAGGTTTCCCGATACAACCGAGGCTGCACGAAGTGTAGTGGTCGCGAATGGCCAATGGTCGACTCCGGCATTGGTGGAGTGGGGGCCAACCAAAACGCGGGAAGTGCGCATTACACAGCATCTGGGAAATCATCCTTCGCAACGTCCTTTCATCCTGGACGTCACGATTCCACCGCTGGCGCCAGGCCTGGATGATCCTTCCGGGGAGGGGCTGGAGCCGATTTTCAGTGGCACTTGTTGGTCTGGAGCGGTGGTAAAGCTCCGGTTCAGCGACGACGGCTTGGACTACGAAGCGGATGTGCAGGGTGAGCGCTGGGCATTTCAGCGAACCAAAGCATTTGAACCTGGAGTCCTCCACCGCGTCACCGTTACCCAGATCGTTGTCGATCTCCCTTCAGTGCCGGCATCGAAAACCTTCACTGTCCACAGAGTCATGTTGCAACCGCTCATCGTCGCGCCGGTATCCGGCACAGAAGTGGGGTACGACGTCACCATTGAAGGTGATAACGGCATGCAGGGCGCGATGATGCAATTGCATGACAGCCAGATGGGAAGAGCGCTGGGTGCTCCGCTCGAATTGCTTGAGGAGGGGAAATGGTCGATCGAACTACGCGATCTGGAGCTGAGGCCTTACTTCCTCCACGCGCAACAGATACTTAACGGGCAAGAGTCGACCAACAGCGCTGTGCACGAACTCAAGGTGGTGGTGCCGCCGCCTCGATTCACGACGCCGATCCCTGGCGGGAAAGCGCCGCGCACCTCGAAGATTGCTGGCACTGGCCGACCTGGCGCGCGGGTGGAGGTCTGGCTGGAAGGCGCTACTGAGCCACTGCTGACGGATATTGAGGTGAACGCGTCAGACAACTGGGAAGCCGAAGTGAGTTTGCCGGTGGGAATCACAACCATCTGGGCTTTTCAAACCTTCGTCCACAATGGCACTCCACAACGCTCTCAGCCCAATGAGCGTTTGCGTTACAAGGTCGTGCCGGCGGCTCCGTTTATCGAAACCCCGACTGCCGATGACCATGTCGGCCGACGGGTCGTGGTGTCGGGTTTCGCGACGCCCGGCGACACCGTGACCGTGACGCTGGGTAGCGACCAGGCAAGCGCCGAGGTGCGGGAAAACCGGACGTGGTCGGTAACGCTGAAGCCTGGGCAAAACGAAGGCAATCATGAGCTGGAAGTTGTGGCGGCTTACGAAGGGTTTGAATCCGATAGCGCGAAACGCACGGTTCAGCTGGCAACTTATCTGCCCACCATTGAGATACCCGCGCCGGGACGCTGGGTCAGCAACCCGGTGCTGTTTGCCGGCACGGGCCGTCAAGGTGTCGGTGTTCTGGTCGACCCGTTCAACCCGGACAAGACATGGGCAGCGTCGATTCAGGTCGACTCTGACTGGCAAGGCCTGTCTGACCAAGCGCTACCGTTGGGTGGCAACTGGTGCCGTTTCAAGCTGCAACCAAGCGATAGCGATCCGCTGGGTTCCGACTGGATCGCCAGTGAGCGGTTTGAAATCGAATCAGCACCGACGGATAAATCACGCTTGTAAATTTCCGATGAACGGGCATTAAACCTGTCACTTCTGACAGTTGGCGGCTGCTGCGTTCAAGCGCTAAATCCTTATGGAAAGCTAGGTCCGCCTGACAAGACAGTCAGGCGGACCGGGCCCGTTATCGACTCAAGGAATGTGACCATGGCTGATTCACTCCGTCCCGCTGCGCAGTTGTTCATTCAGCTGTTTGGTCAGCAAACGTCCACTGCGCAAAACCGGCTTTCGAAACTCTGGAGTTACGTTGAGGAGGGGGGGATCGTTTTTCCCACTGGTCGAAAAGGGTATTCCGTTGCTGGTCGGCGAGTACGGACTTGAGCAGGAAGAGGCGCGACGCTTTTTGCGCCGGGCCAACAGCCTGGCGAGCTATGTGCGGCGTCGGTTTATTGAACATCCTGTGAAGAGGGACAACGCCGGGTCGACAGGACCGTCCAGTGGTTTGATGTCGCTCGTTGATGACGGGCCGCAACTGGAGCGAATATTCGATCTGCAATTGAGAGCCAAGTGCCCCTCGGATTCTCTGGAGTCCATGTTCGGGCCTTCGGCGTATCTGGTCTTCTTGTATCGCTTGATTCGCGACTTGATCGAATCCGTTGGTGACGACAGCAAGCTGCCGTTGCATGAGCGTCGCACGGATTTGATGACGTTGACGGTCGACAGTAAAGCGGTGAACGCGCCGGAGTCATCAGTCGACGTGATCGTACGCGTGCTACAGGCGTTCATCGCTGCGAACACGGTGGTTCCAATTGAACAGGCATTGATCACAGCACGCTATCCCAACGGTCTGCCGTATTACCAGCATTGGGTCACGGTTGATGGGGTTGCGGGTTTCAGCGGACGATCAGTGGGGGATTTTGCCAACATCGTTGACGGCAAATTCCCCAACTTCTTGCACTCCGCGCCCCTGACCAGGCTTGCCGCTGCTGCTCTGGCGCATGCCTCTCGGCTGGGCCCTTACCAGCAGCGGCTGCTTACTGAGGAATACACATATCCCGAAGATATGCATCAGTTCTATCTGGAGAACTTTGGCACAGAAGACACTGAGTATCTGAATCTCAATCAGATATTTTATCTGGCTCAACGTACGAATCTTGTTGCCGAGGAGATTACAAGTCTTTTTTCGGTCGGGGACTACGCGCCGCGACGTTCGGCCAATGTGAAATACTCCAGTGAGCCCGATGTCCCGGAAGGCGGCCGATCCGGCTCGGTTTACATCAATGATAATGCTCACCCCGCTATCGGTATCACCACGCAGTCAGGGAAAAATTTTCATCGGATAATCGTTAATCCCAATACCCCAAGAGGCTTGAATACATTTGATCGACTCAACCGCAAGTTGCGCCTGGACAAATGGCTGAATCTGTCCCCTGAGCAGACTGACGCTCTGTTGGTGGCAGCAATCAGGGCGCAAGCGCGTGGAGCCGAAAAGCCTGAGGTGTGGGCGATTTCGGTCAACGTGATCCATGCATTGGGTCTGTTTCAGCGACTGCGTGAACGCTACAACTGCACGGCAGCGGATTTCGCCGTGTTTCTCGATGAACTGTCACTGTACGGTCGCGGTGATGCCCTGTCGCAGTTCGATCAGGTCTTCAACAATCAGGACAATTATCGCGAGCCGCTGAGACTCGACGGCACACCGTTTGCGCTGATACCGACATCAGACCAAGACAATCTGACGGTCAGCCAGCTATGCAGTGGTTTGGGGATCGATCTTCAGACTTACCACTACCTGGCGCTGGCCATAGCCCAGGCTCATGATCTTACCGATAATCTGGTGCGCAGTTCGGCGGTCATCTCCAGTTTTTACCGTTTGGTAAAACTGCCCCGGCTGTTGAATATCACGCCGGTCGAAGGCGTGTTGATGCTCAGTGTGCTGGGGGGAGAAACCTGGCTCAAAGGGCTGGCTGGCAAGCCGCGTATTGTCGACGTGGCGGTTGATGACAGCCGCATTGACGTCACGTCTGGCGATCCGGGTGTGCTGAGCCTGATCGAAGCCATGCAGGCCTGCGTGCAATGGTGCGAGCAAAGCAACATGTCGGTGCTGTGGATGTTGCAGCACGTGAGTGCACCACTGCGTCTGAGCGATTTCTCCCAGCAGGACCAGCAGTTCTTCGACAAGATCGGCACCCTCCTGCCCAGCGCGCGGTTATCCAATAATTCTTTTCTCGTAGCCGGTATTCCGCCGGCCGGAGAAAGCGACTGGCTGGATTTACTGTCGATTGACAGTGAGGAGCTGGCGCCGGTTGTCGATGCCAATGGCCTGATACTGGCCACTGCCATGACGCCGGAGGATTATTCGGCCTTTGCCCGCGAGAAGCTCGAATGGGCCGTCAGGAACGGCCTGGACATTGAGGAAGCCCAGGTCAGCGTCTTGGCCGAGATCATGCTCACCGTTCTTCTGCAGGCCAGAGACGCTCAAGTGTCGCTGGTCAGGGAGTCGCTGGCAGTCTACGCCGGCATCGAGGGCGAATTGGCCGTTCTGGTGCTGAACTGGGTCGATGCTTCGGTGTACCAACTGTTGCGCCAAGTGTATGACCGCACTGACCTCGAACCGCCAGCGACGCAGCGCAGGCGCGACGAACCTTCAGATCCTTTACTCGAATTGCTGGCTGTTGTGCGCCAGCGCGCCGAAGTCGTTTCAATGCTGGGTTTGAGTGCGGCCCTGCTCCGGGATTATCTGGATTATGGATATGAGGCGTGGGTCGACCAAAGCATCATCATCATCGATCCCTCTCAAAAATATGTGTTCTCGGTGCGCGTACTTTACGCGATGACCACGCTGACCCGCGCGTTCAGCATGAGTGCACAGCCGGAACAGAAATTGCTGGACTATCTGCGTCAGGTCCATTCGCTTCCTGCCCGACCCAGCGAGGATGCATTGCGGGTGGTGCAGCAGGCAGCAGCCATCAAACTGGCTGAATTCTTTGCCTGGAGCGCGCAGGAAGTCAGCGAATGTGTTCGCCATATCGATCCTGAAACCCAAGTGTTGAAAACCCTGGAACAACTGGATCTGCTGATACGCGTTTACCAGTTGTCGATGCAGACCGGTATGGATGCCCGGACCATTTTGCGGATCGGTACCTTGCCGGAGACAACCGATGCCAGCGAGGCCTATGCCCAGGCAGCTGAACTGGCTTTGCTCAGTCAGACCCAGACGCGTGTGCCTGTCGTGCAAGCACCGGGCGAACTGAAGCAGTTGGTCAGGATGACTTGCGCAGTAGAACCGACGGAAGTCTTCGCTAGTAAAAAAGATGAGAAAGCGATCATTACGATGACGCTCACCGACGCCCGAGGCGCAGCGTTGAAAGGCATCGCTGTTGATTGGCACTCCGAGCTAGGGACCATCAGATCAGGCATCACCGATCCCGACGGAGTCCTCACGGCTGAGTATTTTCCGGGCACAGTCCTGGGCACGGACAGCCTTTATTTTTCCCTGAGCCTGCTCGAGCCTGAGTGGGCAGTGAGCATCGACGTCATCGCCCACGCCGAGAGCATGAATTTCCCGACCGGGCTTATGTCTCCGGTGCCAACGGAGGTCGTGCCGCTTGGTCAGGAAATCACACTCTACGCCACGATGGTGGACCAGTACGGAAACCTTGGGGCCAACATGCTGGTGGACTGGGCCTGGGAGGTAGAAACAGATCCCGAAGAAAGGCCAACGATCCGTCCGGCACAGGGTTTCACCAATCAGCAAGGTCAAACCACGGTTTATATCACCAGCGATTTCAGCGGTGAATTCGAAGTCGGTATACGCAGCCTGGCAAGCGGCTTGGGGACACTCTTCGAACCCATCAGGTTTGGGGTGACGCAAGGCCGCAGCCACTCGCTTGAACAAGCGTCAACGCCTTCCGCCAGTGACTCGGGAACCTCTTCCACGGAGCAAGGATCATGACATCGAACAACATTGGCCTGTTGCAGGAAAAACGTCGTACCGCGTTGCTTGAGTATTGCATCGGGCAAGTAAAGGCGGAGCGTTACCCGCCTTTGCGGACCCCGGAGGACGTGTTCGAATTGCTGCGCATCGACCCGTTGGACAGTGCTCGTGTGCAGACGTCGGGGGTTGCCGAAGCGATCAGTTGTGCGCAGCAATATATCAGTGCGGTGTACAACAAAATGGAGCCCGGTTTCGAAAACCACGAGTTTCCCTCTGAGCAGCTGGAAAACTGGGCGCTGTACAACAACTACTCGGACTGGGCCGCAGTGCAGATGATCGCGCTCTACCCGGAAAACTACATCAATCCGTTCGTCCGTCAGCGTAAGACGGATCTGTTCAAGGCCCTTGAAAACAACCTCAACCAGGCCCGTTTGAACAGCGATTCGGTTCAAGCCGCGCTACAGGATTACTTGCAAGCCTTCGAACAGATCTGCGATCTGGATGTTGTCAGTGGCTACATGGACGGCACGACCCCGGAGCGCGCCGATTATTACTTTGTCGGGCGTCAGCGGGTGCCGCCGTTCCAGTACTTCTGGCGCAAGGCGCAAATCGAGATCACGCCCACGTGTGTGGCCGTCAACCCGGCGGCGTGGAGTGAATGGAAAGCGGTGGATATTCAACCTGCCGGGCGGGTGCTGGACATGCGTCCGGTGGTCTGGAATGGCCGGCTGTGTCTGGTCTGGGCGGAGTGGCGGGACAAGGTCGGCGAGATCATCAAAGCCGTCCCCGCGGATCCCTCAAAGGACGACAGATCCCGATTCGTGCCCCATCAGCTGGATATCAATGTGGCCTTCATGAGGCAGAACGGCCAGTGGTCGGCGCCTTTGAATTTACACCATGGCGAGTTTGATGAGGATCTTTCTGCGGGTGCCTGGCTGATTGCAACCGTGTGGGTCGACTCTCAGAATCCCAAAGGCAAGCTCGGGGTATTGCTGGACAATGATAAAACCGGCACAGCTGCCTTGAACGAGACTGCGATCATCGATGTGCTGATGCGCCCCGTTGTTGAAGACGGTGGTACCTGGCTGGAGCTGGCCAAGAATGAGCGATTTGTTTCTGCCTTGACGGTTCAGCACCCCTTGGGTCTTGAGGTTACTGTGGTCCCAAGTGAGTCACCGTCAGGCTCCATGGCAGCTTTTCTGGGGCTGAACGTCTTCGCCATGCGATCGGGTAATAATGATGTGCTGACGGTTGAGGGTTTTTGCCGGCCCACAGGTTTGTCAGAGCAGAATACAAACTTTACCTTGCAGTTGGAAAATCCCGCCAATGGCGACCCAGCGCCGGTGACGCGTGCGGTGTCGACAGCCGGCGGTTGGACAATGAATTTTTTGGGTACCTTCACTCGACCAAAGGGGATGTGGAGCAACGTCAGGTTCACTCTAAAGAACGATACTGACGGCTTTGGCGGTAAACAGTTTGCCCTGACGATTGTCGATCTTCCGTATTTCCGCGCGCCAACGCTGCTTAAAAACACCACGGATGCCGCCCAGTTCCTCGACTTTCAACTCGGTGATGACTGGGCGTTGCGCTACGTTCGGCTCAATTCGCTGTTCGGCCCCGAGTTGGTCACGCGCTCCACTGCCTCTCCAGCGACGCTGATTAATTTGGACTCCCAGCATCTGCCAGAGCCGCCGCCCACCAATGTTGATTTCGAGGAGCGCAACGGCGCTTTCGACGGTGCCAACGGGCTGTTTTTCTGGGAGCTGTTTTTCCATCTGCCGCATTTGATCGCGACACGCTTGCGTGATGAAGAGCGGTTTGCCGAAGCCCAGACGTGGTTGCATTTCATTTTCGATCCCCGGGCCCCTGCCGATAGCAACTCGGTACCCGAGAAACCACGTTTCTGGCGCTGCCGCCCCTTGATCAACGATCTGGGGCATGCCGGTTGTGAAGCCGCAGCGCCCGCCGACCCGGATGCGATTGGATATTCGGCGCCTGTGCATTTGAGGCTGCTGATGTTCATCGAATATGTGAAGAACCTCATGGCCTGGGGGGACTGGCATTACCGCCAACTGACCCGCGAAAGCCTGGTGGCGGCAAAGCTGTGCTATGTACAAGCGGGATCATTGATGGGCAAACCGCCTCTGACTCAAACGGTGAACTTGTGGCAGACCGCGACGCTGGAGAACCTTCTGGCCCAAAGTTGCACGCGTACGGCACTGGAAGCTTTCGAGCAGACATTGAATTACAGCCTGGCAGATGTTCCGGGCGGCTCCGATACGGCTCCCATGCTGGGCATGTTGGGGTGTCCGCCGTTCAGGGCACCCATCAATGATGAGTTGCTCGCGCGGTTCAACGAGCCGCAGTACCGCATGAACAACTTGCGCAACAATTTGACCATTGATGGCAAGCCCATGCTCCTGCCGTTGTTCAACCCACCGACTGACCCGAACCAATTGCTGCGCGCTCTGGCCGCAGGTGGTGTCGGTGGCGCCAGACCGATGGGCGGACGGCTGGTGGTGATTGCGTTTCGCTGGCGCACGATCTTCGAGGTTGCCTTGCGTGCGGTGCAGGCCTTGCAGGATTACGGCAGCCAGGTACTCAATCTGCTTGAGCGGCGTGATCGTGCCGAGCAGGAAGAGCTGCAGCAAAACCATCTGGTGGAGTTGGGTAACTACGCCAAAACCATGCAGGAGCAATCCATCGCTCAGTTGGAGGCGAGCATGACGGCGCTTGAGCAGAGCCGGACAGTGGCTCGGGAACGGGCTGCTGCTTACGCAGCTCGCTATGACGAAAACGTGTCGGCTGTCGAATATCAGGTCATGGCAAACCTGGACCAGTCCAAAGAGCTGGCGCTGACTGCCAAAATCCTCAAACCGGTAGGCGCGGCCTTGGCGGCCGCGCCCAATATCTTCGGTATGGCGAACGGCGGGTTTCGTATCGACAAAGTTACCGATGCCATCTGCTTTGGCCTGGAGATAGCTTCGTCGATGCTGCAAATCGATGCCGACAAGCAAGCTACCACCGAAGGCTATCGCCGTCGCCGCAATGAATGGGGGCTGCAACGCGATCAGGCGCTGGCAGAAATTGCGGCCATCGATGCGCAAATCGTCGCGCAGAACCATGCGATTGATGCGGCCAGAACCAACCTCGCGCAAACGCTACGAGCTAACGCTCAGGCGTTGACGATGTACAACTATCTGAAAAAACGCGCGACCAATGCCGAATTGTTCGGCTGGATGCTGGGCCAGCTCAAGGCCTTGCACTATCAGGCTTACGACGCAGTAGTCAGTCTGTGCCTTAGCGCACAAGCGGCGATGAGCGCCGAAACCGGCGATTACGACTCACATATTCCCTTGCCGCAGGTCTGGCAGGATCAACGCCACGGTTTGACTGCTGGCGAGCATCTGCGCGCGTACCTGCTGCGTATGGAACGTGAGTACTTGCAACGCACCGAGCGGCGTCTGGAACTGGTGAAAACCATCTCGTTGCGTCGCCTGTTCAATGACGCAACTGACCCTCAGGGCGTTGGTAGTTGGGAGGCTGCATTGGCGCAATTGCAGACGAACGGCTCGCTGGAATTCAAACTCACCCAACTGCTGTTCGATCGGGACTATCCGGGACATTTCTGCCGGCAGATCAGTTCGGTGGAAGTCGACTTGCCAGTGCTGACGGGGCCTTTCGAGGACGTGCGCGCGACCTTGCTGCAGGTCGGCAGCATGACCGCCAGCCGGGCTTCGGTGCAGTCAGTGCAGTACTTGCACAATCCTGGTCCTGGGGTAGTGGCCCCTTCTGATGTGCTGTTCAACTTGCGTCCGGGCCAGCAGATCGCCCTGTCGGTGGGTATTGCCGACAACGGCATGGAGGCGGCGAAGCCAGACGAAGGTTTGCTCTATCCATTTGAAAATACCGGTGTGGTGTCCGCCTGGGAGCTGAAATGGCCATGGCATAAAGAACCGCCGCAGGAGGCCACGCTGCGCTCGATGAACGATTTCATTTTGCGCATTCGCTACACGTGCAAGAGCGGAGATC
Source organism: Pseudomonas sp. H1_D05 (assembly GCF_054682705.1). Lineage (NCBI taxonomy): Bacteria > Pseudomonadati > Pseudomonadota > Gammaproteobacteria > Pseudomonadales > Pseudomonadaceae > Pseudomonas > Pseudomonas sp. H1_D05. The sequence continues at coordinate 419,787 of NZ_CP162825.1, read as the reverse complement.
AGTCGTTTACCGATTCGGTGAAGGAGTTGGTCAATGCAGCACAAGAGGGCCTGGCCGGCAAGGGCAAGGGAGTGCGCAGTCATGAATAATCCTATCGTTCAGGTGAATGAAAACCTGGTGTGCAACGGTGATTTCGAAGAAAGGTTCGATTGTTGGGCAAAAACGGGGGCGGTTGCCATAGGCCTGGCGTATTACGACAACACGCCTGTCAAGCACATCAAAGCGCCGAAGGGCGCGGGTGTCACGCAGGACGTCACACTTCCCAGAGATCCTGATAGCAATGGTGCTTATTGGCTGAGTTTTCTTTGGGAAAGCAGTTTCAGCCAATCAGGCTGGGTGAGGATTTCTCAGGGAGAAATCGAGCATTACCGCATCGAACTCAAACCCGTGGGTAAACCTGATCAGGCACAACAGCGCGAGGGTTTCGGATCAGGGCCAGAGAGGCGTTTCAGTCCGACCCTGCATGAAGTGGAACTGACATCGGACATCTCAAGCTCAAAGCCGCTGCGCATCGAAATATACAGCTCGACAGAGTCTTCAAGTCCATTTGGCGAACTCTGGGTTACGCGCGTCAAAGTCGAGTTGAAACTCGCGCCACTTGAGTTGCAGGAAGTTGAGCTGGACGGCATGTCGTTCCCGCCCTTGCGCAAAATGTACCTGTGTCAGGGCGCCAGCAGGGGCGGAGCTTTTGGCAGCGACGCATTGATCACACCCCACGTACTCGGTTTTGTACCTGTGCCGGATAACCCTTGGGACGGCACCCCGGTTGCATTGAGCATCGACAATAACCCGCAGGGCGCGATTGTCGCGACGCCTGCTTGGGACACCCCGCAATCGCTGGATGTGCCATGGACGCTCGATTGCCCGTTAATCGATGATCAGGACTACGAATTCACCCTGAGCTTGCGCAACCGTTACACCGCGCAGGCCTACGAGATCCCCGTATCGCTGGGGCATCATCGACTGATTTTTCGTGAGGTGGTCGAGGCCGCTTACTACCCGTTGATTGAGCAAAGTGTCCGTTTGGGTGTGCAAGTAGCGTCGTATTACACCGGCCAGCCATTTGCCGGGCTTACGGTGAACTGGGCGACCGCCGAGCACGGGGTGTTGGCGGCCACCGTTACTGATGAACAAGGTTGGGCTTACTTCGATTATGAGGCGAAGGCAGCAGGGGACTTCGTTATTGAAGCCTCTGTGGTCAGCCTTTATTACGAGCAGGGTGTGTGGACTCAGACGTTTGACGTACTGGTACTGGGCGAGGATCCGTGGGCACGGTTGACTGTCCGTGAAAACAACGAAATCAGGGACTGGATTGATAACAGTTATCCGAACCGGGGTTCTACCCATTTCATTGATGTAATGCTGGCGGCCAACAGTCGTCTGCGAGGCAGCGACTTCTATCTGCATTGGCACGGTGACAAGCCTGGGCAACTGGGTGTCGTGGTCAGTCCGCCACTGGAAACATCGGTGCCCATGCCGATCGATGGAGGGGGCACTGCATCCTGGACGCTGAACTGCGAAGACCGGCGCGACGGGATATTCGAGTTGTCACTGGTCTGCTCGAAGCTGTTGTTGCCGTCGCCCAGAAAACGTATGTCGCTGGCGCGCAACAGGATCAGGATCAAAGAGGTGCGTCAGGCCGAGAATAGTCCGGTGGTGGAGGAACACGAAAGTGCGTACCTGCGCTTGCAAGTGGTGCATGTTACTGATCAGGGCGACGGCGAACCGGTGATCGGTGCGCTGGTCGAGTGGCAAATGGCCGAAAGCGTCGTGCAGAGCCAAACGGGAAGCGGTGGTTGGGGGAGCCTGAAGTTTTACACCAGAGAACACGGGATTCATGCGATCACCGCGGCGGTGCGAGCGCATGAATCGGCCGAGTCGCATGAGTGCGAATTTAGCGTGACCGCGATTGCCAGGAGTTCATGGAAAGACAAAGTCAACATCACGTTTGATCGCGGCTACATCGACAATGTTTGGGGGCTTTTCTGCCGACGAGGCCAATCCCATTCCCTGCAGGTCACGGCGCTTGCCGACAGTCCTCTTATCGGCCAGGAAATCACGTTGGCATGGGGCATTGACGACCCAGGCATCGGGCTGGTGGTGAGTGAACTTGGCGAGCCCAGGGTATTGCGGGCAGATGAACCGCTGATCTGGACCCTGAGCTCTGAGTTCATAACGAGCCGCAGCAGTATGTTCGGACTCCGGTTGTTGACCGATTCACTTGAGGATCGGGAGTTGCTCGGTCGCTTGATATCACCGGATATTTACGATGAGTTCACGCTCGTTCTGGATCAAATGCGCACCGACAAAGGTCAGTCGCTGTATCCCTGCATTGGCGCTGTGCACCGATATATTTTCAGAACGAATGCGTTGAGCCCAATGGTGGGTATTCACATGGAACTGAACTGGTACGGCAGCACGGCGGAAGAGCTGGGAATCGTGCGTAATCCTCCAGAGAAAAGCACCAATTATATTGATGAAAGTGGCATGACCTGGACACTGGATTGTTCAGCTAGCCGTGGGGCCGGGGAGTTCGGTCTACGATTCTTGACTGGGGCTGGCGCGATTGATGTCACCAGAATGCACTTGGGCCACAACAAACTCAGCATTGAAACCGTACGTGAGTCTGCCGTTTTCCCGATCGTGGGTCAGGACCCAGCATGGATGTGGGCGAAAGTACGTTCGGATTTCTCGGAAGCTGCCATGGTTCAAGTGCCAACGCAGTGGAAGGTGGATGGTCATTCTGAAGAACATGTGACTGCTGACGATGGCTGGGCAGGCTTTGCGTATGGGGCAACCACAGGCGGATCGGCAATGGTTGAAGTGTCGGTCACCAGTCCGTATGACAATGCTACAGATACACGATCGATGGAGATCTGTTCGCTGGCCGACGATCCGTGGGCTCGATTGCAGTTCAGTATGGACAACGGACCTGCACAGCCTTTCGGCCAGGACACTGGTTTTGCGCGTCGCAAACTGACCCATAGAATCGATGTAACTGCCCCGCAAGACACCTTCTTGTCCGGTCGAAAGTTGACGTTGGGTATGGTCGGCGCAGGGCCTGAGGCACTCGGCATTCGTTTTACTCAGCCCGTACTCGGTTTGCCAAGAGTTTTCAGCCGCGAGGCGGGATTCACCGATTCCTTCATGGTCGATGACCAGCGTAACGGCAGTTTCGGCTTGTTTCTGGCCTGCGAAAGCCTGGCTCGATGGTCACCTGTCAATGCAATGTCGGTGGGCGAAGGCGCCCAAGTGGTGAAAATCGCCGAGCGTTCGCGGGTTAGCGAGACGCTGTACTGGGGCGAGGCTGTGTCCGAGCAGATCACCGTTGTTTCGGCCATCAGTGGCAGGCCGATGGCGGGGATGAACGTTGTCTGGCGCAGTGCGGATCTTGGCGAGGTGACGACGACCACCAACTTCTATGGCGAGGCGCGGATCCGCTTTGTGCCCAAGGCGCCCGGAGCGGCGCAACTGACCGCGACGGTGGGGGACACGCAGTATTCGGAATCGATTTCGTTGCCGTATTTCCTGCATGAACCTCGACAGATCAAGGAACTGTTCAGCGATGATCTGACCGGTTATCCGGGGCAAGAAATTTCAGCTCAGGCTTTGGTGGTTTCAGCCAATACCGGCGAGCCTTTGGCTAATGTCGAAGTGATGTGGGAATACAACAACACATCTTTACCGGCAACACTGACGGGTACCGATGGGATGGCAACGGTGCGCTTTGTCTTGGGCACTGCAGGTGAGGCAGCGTTGTGGGCGTCGGTAAAGGGCGGCTTGGCTGGCTGGGATGTGGAAACGCTGCGGTTGACTGTCACTGAACGCCCTGCAGTTGTGAAGTCCGTCGTCGCTGCGCCGAATCCGGCTTTCGTGAACGACTGGGTAACCATGACTGCGTTGATCGTAGACAAGGCTTCTGGAGAACCGATGCCGAAAAGGAAAATTCTTGTCTCCATTAACGGCAGGCCATTCATTGATTACAGTACAAATGGCAACGGTAAATACGAAACCTCTTGGAGGGTGATGGATCTGTCGGAAACCGTTTCCCTTGACGTCAAAGTCGAGAATCCTGACGGTACCTCGAGCAGCGGATCTGTGCACGTGCGGATCGAGAGATGATCAAAGCGCCGCACTTCTTTTCCAACTGAGATACCGCGTCACCAGTTCGGCCCCCAGTTCTGCGGGCCGGACATCCACCACCGGAACGCCATGAGCGCTCAACCGCTCATGGAGTTCTGCCCGCTCATTCAGGTAACTCACCGTGCCGCAGTAAGCCAGCGCTTCGGGCAGCGTTTGCACCGTGGTCTGGCGTAACGTGTCCAGCGCTTCTTCGCGCAGACTGGCCACCAACACCCGATGTTGTGCGCTCAGGCGTTTGACCGCGCTCAGCAGTTCCTCATCGTCCTCATCGCGCAGGTTGGTTACCAGCACCACCAAGGCCCGGCGCTTCTGTCGCGTCAGCAGTTGATTGGCGGCGGCCTGATAATCGGCAGGGCGCTGCGTGCTGTCGAGGTCATAAACCGTGTTGAGCAGCACGTTCAATTGGCCGCTGCCTTTGACCGGCGCGAGATGGCGTGGGTGTTCGCTAGCGAAGGTACTCAAACCCACCGCATCGCCCTGACGCAAGGCTACATAACTGAGCAACAGGCAGGCATTGAGCGCGTGGTCGAAGTGCGACAGTTCATCGTCCTGGCTGCGCATGCGTCGGCCACAGTCGAGCAGGAATATGATCTGCTGATCGCGCTCGTCCTGATATTCACGGGCAATCGGTGAGCGCTGGCGCGCGGTGGCTTTCCAGTCGATCTGGCGCAGGCTGTCGCCTTCTCGAAACTCGCGCAATTGATGGAATTCCAGGCCCTGACCGCGCCGTTGCCGTTGGCGCACGCCGAGCTGGCTGAGCCAATTGTCCACCGCCAGCAACTCACCGCCGTAGAGCCGGGCGAAGTCGGGGTAGACGCGGGTCTGGTCGCTGACCCTGAGCAAGCGTTTGCCTGACCATAATCCCAAGGGGCTGGGCAGGTTGACTTCGCAGTGGGCGAAGCTGAAATGTCCGCGTTTCAGTGGGCGCAGACGGTAGCCGAGCAGGCTGCGCTGGCCGGGTTGCAATTCAATCGACAGCGGCAGGTTTTCGAAGCTCAGGCCTTCTGGCGGGTGGTCGAAGAGTCGAATGTGCATCGGCTCGCTGAAGTCGTGTTCGACTTCCGGGCGCACCTCACTCCATCGGCCGAGCGCCAGACTGCCGGGCATCTGCCGGGTGATGCGCGGTGTTGGCAAACGGTGCAGACGCAACGCATCCAGCGCCGCCAGAGCCAGCAGCGCGAGCAGCAAACCCCAGTTGATCGATATCAGGCTCGCCGGAGTGTCGATCAGCAGTGCGCGCAACGTGCCCAGCACAATGCCGATGAGCAGCAGCAAGGCCAGCCAGATCAACAGCAGGCGCGAGGGTTTCACAGGCGCGGCGCCGGAACTTGGTCGAGTAATTGTGCGAGCACTTGATCGACCTGCAGGCCTTCGATGTCCAGCTCCGGCGCGATGCGTACGCGGTGGCGCAGCACGGCCAGCGCGCAGCCCTTGATGTCGTCGGGAATCACGAACTCGCCGCCACGCAACAAGGCGCGGGCACGGGCGCAACGCACCAGAGCAATCGAGGCGCGCGGCCCGGCGCCGAGGGTCAGCCCCGGCCAGGTGCGCGTGGCGCGCGCCAGGCGCACGGCGTAATCGAGAACCTGATCGTCCAGTGGCAAATCACTGGCAATCCGTTGCAGGGCTTGCACATCCTTGGCCTGCAACACGGTGCGCAGCGGTTGCACATCGAGCATGTCGGCGCGGGTCGAGCGGCAGACCTGGCGCACCATGTTCAGCTCCTGATCGGCGTCGGGGTAGTCCATGCGCACCTTGAGCATGAACCGGTCGAGCTCGGCTTCCGGCAGGGGATAAGTGCCTTCCTGTTCGATCGGGTTCTGCGTGGCGAGGACCATGAACGGTTGCGCGATCGGCAGGGCGCGACCCTCGAGCGTGACCTGGCGCTCCTGCATCGCTTCGAGCAAGGCGGCCTGGGTTTTCGCCGGGGCGCGGTTGATCTCGTCGGCCAGCAGCAGATTGGTGAACAGCGGGCCTTTGCGCAGCTTGAACTGCTCGGTTTGCAGGTCGTACACGGCATGGCCGGTGACGTCGCTGGGCATCAGGTCCGGGGTGAATTGAATCCGCGCAAACTCGCCGCCGAAACAACGGGCCAATGCGCGCACCAGCAGGGTTTTGCCCAGTCCCGGCACGCCTTCGAGCAGCACGTGACCGCCGGCGATAAGCGCCGTCAGCACGTCATCGATCACCTGGTTCTGGCCGATCAACGCTTTTTGCAATTCGCCACGTACTGCTTGCGCCAACTGGCTGGCACGCTGGCGTTGCTGGGCGGCGTGGCTGGCGCTGCCGGGCTCGATCTGTTCAGTCATAGCGTGTTCCTCAAAGTTTGCAGGTGGGCGACCTGGCGGCAGAAATCGGCGTTGGACAGGCGCCGATCCGGCACCGGGCTCAGGGCCTGGCTGATGGCGCGGGTGGGTTGTCGGGTCAGGCGTGACAATGCCAGCCACTGTTCGGCAACGTTCAATTGGTCAAAGCCGGGGTGACGGCGACGGGCACGGCGCAGAACGTCCTGTTGCAGTGCTTGCAGCAACGCCTGCTGGCCGTTGTGGCGCAACAGGAAATCGGCGCTGGCGCGCAGGTGTTCCTGCAATTGCCGGCGTCCACTCGGGGCGGGTAATTGCAGTGGGCCGTGACGTACGCCGACGTGCCAGAGCCACAGGCCGATCAACGCGAGCAAAGCGACGATGGCTTGCGGGAAGTAGCGCCAGAGCAAGGTCAGCAGGCCATCGTGCTCGGTGTTGTAGATCAACGTGACGTCGGTGTCGGCGCTCAAATACCAGAGCAGCCAGGCGTTGTCGTATTGGCTGATGGTCTTGTTCTTCCACAACTCGGCGTCGGTGACCACGGTGATCGTGCCCAGGCTGTAGGGCAACTGCATCATGTGCGTGGCCTTGGCGCTGTTGGCCCAGGCTTGCGCCAGATTCTGCGGGTCGTCGAGGTGGAAGTCGGTGTCGAAGCCAGCGTAGGCCGGTGCGTCTTCGTCTTCCAGATAAAGTCTGGTCAGTTGCGGGAAGCGCTCTGGTTCAGTGTCTGCGGGTAAGTCTTTCAGATCCTTGCTCAGGGATTGATGCAGTTGCACGCGATCGAGCAACAGATCGTTGCTTTGTTTGCTCTGCTCATCCCACAGCGACTCGGCGACGAACACCAGTCGCCCACCGGCCCGGGTCCAGTTCAACACTTGGTCAACCTGACGCGGGGTCATGCGTGAGCGGTCGTTGAACAACAGCAACGTGTGGCTGCGTGGGTCAATTTCCGGGAGTACCGCGAGGCTTTCGGCATGGCTGACGTTGAGCCCGCGTTCACGTAAAAACAGCTCGGCGGCCAGATACGGATTGGCTTGCGCGGCGGGCGAGGGGCCGTGATCGACTTCTTCCTGATAAGGCGTGGCGTTGAGGTAGAGGAACACGCTCAGCGTGCCGATTAACAGGGCTATCAACGCAGCCACCCACCACAGTGTCCGGCGACTCAACGGGCGGCTCCGGGACCAAACAAGGCGCGCCAGCCATCGCACAGCTCCTGCTTCAGGGAAGCTGCCGGGACGCGATGCCCATAGGCCATGTTCTGCCAATGGGTGGTCAGGCTGCGGCTGAAGGCGAGTAGTTCCGGGCGTTGCAATTGTTCAACGTGCGCGAGTACCTGAAGTTCGGTATCGGCGGGTTTCAGGGTCATGTCGAAGTCGTCGAGCAGATGGCTGAGCAGCCCTCGATACAGCAGGCCCAGCGCTGCACGGGGTTGGCTTTGCCAGAGGTGTTCGGCGCTGCCTGCAATGTCGTCAGGCAAGGTGTCGCGGTTCAAGTCCAGACCGAAGGCTTGTTGCGGCAGCGCGCGTTTCGGTTTGGCAGGCAGTCTCGGACGGCGGCTGACGAACGCTTGGAGATAGTCGCGATAACGCCAGATCAGCCAGCCGAACGCAGCAATCACCGTGCCCCACAACAGCACTTCAATAATCTTCGCCAGTCCATTCAAGTGTTGCCCGTCGAGCCAGTCCAGCAGGGTTTTCAGCCACTGTGGCGCTTCACCCGGCTTCTGCGCTTCGGCAGGTTTCGCCGGGTCGTCGCCAAAGCGATAGCGGGTGACGACTTCCTTGTTCTTGAACGGCGGCTGTTCAAGCAATGCCTTGATGCTGTCCCGTGAGGCCTGGCTGGTGAGTGGTTGATTCAACAAACGCGGTGCCTGCGGACTGTCATCAGGCTCGGCCGCCCACGCCGAAGGCACATTCGGCAGCACCAGAAAGACCGCCAGCAGCACTCCCAATACACCGTTGTTCAGGCGCTGTCGCAAGCGGCGAAACACCAGTTCGATATCCCATGCTTCCAGTTGTGTGCGCCGGTTCAGATAAAGGCTGAACCCGCAGGCGACATAGATCGGCTCCCACACCACCAGCACCAGCGCGTAGAAAGCATTGGTCAGGTGTTCGAGCCAGTGCCAGTCTTGATCCGCCGCGAGAATCAGTGACTGCCAGCTCCAATCCGTTTCGATTTGCTCCGGAAGCAACATATAGAACAGCACCATCAAGCCGATCCACAGCGCGGATTCCAGGTGCACGCCAATGATGGTCAGCCACTGCGCGGCGCCAGCGTTGCGTTGCAGGAGCACGTGCAAGCGTTGTTGCCTGGCGCTGCCATCGAGGCCTTCGAGTTGCACCACCGGCAGCAGAAAACTGCGGCTGAAACTCAGGCGGCGCCAAGTCAGGCTGGCCAGCAGTTGCGGTTTGAGCAGGCGCGGCCATTCGCGCAGAGCTTGCTTGAGTGTCGGCGTTTCGCCAAACAGCGCTTTCGACAGGATGTACAGCGGCAGACGTTCGTACGCCGGTTTCAGCCACCAGAAGATAAACACCGCCAGCGACGGCGAGTCCCATAGCAACAGGCTGAGCAAAGCGAACAGCGGCAGGGTGACGATCGCCCAACTGGTCATCAGCAGACGCCGATGTTGCTGGCTCATCAGCACGCCGAGGTCCATGGCTTCCCAGGTCGTGCGCGGGCGGATCACCACGGTGGCGTCACTCAGGCGCATGGCGGGTCCTTCCGGCGAACAACAGATAGACCGCGACCAACGTCCAAAGCCCGGCGCCGACCAGATACTTGGTCAGTGGTGTGACGCTGGTTTTCGACGACCAATAAGCTTCGATAAACGCGGCAATCAACAGGAACAACATCACCCCGCAGACCAGCAACACGCTTTTGCGTGCGGCGCGTTTCAGCGCTTCGCTGCGGGTCAGCCGCCCGGGTGCGATCAACGCCCAGCCGAGTTCCAGGCCGGCGGCCCCGGCGAGGGCGATGGCGCTGAGTTCAAAGGCGCCGTGGGCGATGACGAATGACCAGAAAGTCTGGCCGAAACCGATCTCGCTGAGATGCCCGGCGACCGCGCCGATGACCATGCCGTTGTAGAACAGAAAGAACGCACTGCCGACGCCTAGCAACAAGCCACTGGCGAAAGTCTGAAAGGCAATGCCGATGTTGTGCATCACGTAGTAACCGAACATTACCCAGTCTTCGCTGGCCGCACGTTCGGCGGGGCGTCCGAGGTGGCCGGCGACCGGGTCGTACATGCCTTGCATCTCGCGCACCTGATCGGCAGGGATCAGGTTGTAGACCAGTTCGGGAAATACATACACCAACACGCCGACGCCGATCAGACTGCCGAAGAACAGCAGGCTGGCGACCAGCACAAACGGCCATTCGGCACGGACCAGGCGGGGGAAGTCGGCGAGGATGAAACTCAGCAGATTGGCGCCGAGTCGACTGCGGTGACGGTAAAGCTGTTGATGTCCGCGCAGCACTTGTTGTTGCAGCGAATCAATGAGGAAACTGCTGTAGCCGCGATCCTGCGCCAACGCCAGATGCTGGCAAAGCCGGCGGTAGGCTTTGGGGAAACCGGCGACTTGCGAGGTCTCCTTGCCGCGCTCAAGGCGTTCAAGGGCTAGCGCAAAACGCTCCCATTCGGCCTTGTGCCGCGTTTCGAAAAGACTTTGCTTCATGTCGGACCCAACAAGCCGCGAGCGATGCCATTGAGTTCAGCCACAGCCTTGGGCGCAGAAATGTGCAATGGCTGGGCGAGCAGGGCTGCCAGTTCATTGACCCGTGCAGGCGATAATTCTCTTTGGCGCTCGGCAAAGCCCAGCACGGCGCGTTGTTCGGCGAGTGTCAGGGGCACCGGTGAGCGTCGAGGTTCGGCTTCAGGCAGTTGCGGACGACTGAGCGGGCGTTCGCTGTAGACCACCAATGTGCCGGCGGCGATGTCGCCAAGGCGTTTGAAGGTCGGGTGTTGCAGGCAACTGAGGGTGCCGAGGAAGTAGCCGAAGGGCAGCAGATCGACAAAACGCAGCAGATTGCGCAGCAACGAGGCCGACCAGCCAACCGGGGTGCCGTCATCGTGCACCACGCGCAACCCCATCCATTGTTTACCCGGCGAGCGGCCCTGACGCAGCACTTCGAACAGCACCATGTACCACCAACTGATCGCAAACAGCAGTAGCGAGCCGAGGCCGATGCCGAGCTTGCCGAGAAACGCCAGGGCGATGAACAGCACCCCCATGATCACGCCGCGCAGGGCCAGATCGATCGCAAAGGCTACGGCACGCACCATTAACCCGGCGGGACGCAACGGCAGGTCGATGCCTTCCGGCGTTTCGACCTGATGCCGCGTATCCAGCGGCGGGGCCAGCGGTGCTTTCCTTGGCGGTGCTGTGGTCTCGAGCATGGGCTACCCGGTGTTCGCCTGTTCGGGGTGCAAGTGAGGTCGATGCTAGCAGCCTCTCGGGGGAAAACGACATAACTATGTATTGCACATCGTGAAGTCCGAAGTGTTTGAATGACGCGAGGCTGGCCGCGAGCGCGGTCGAGCGCCTAGACTTTGCCGATCTTCAGTTCAGGAACCGCCCGTGACTTCAATCTTCTGGTACGACTACGAAACCACTGGCATCAATCCGCGTAACGACCGCCCGTTGCAGGTGGCCGGGATCCGCACCGACCATGCGCTCAACGAAATCGACGAGCCGGTCAATCTTTATTGCCAGCCCAGCGAAGACATACTGCCGCATCCGGCGGCTTGCGCGATTACCGGCATCACCCCGAGCCAGCTCGCCGAAAAGGGCTTGAGCGAAGCTGATTTCATGACGCGGGTGCATGCCCAGCTGGCGGCCCCCGGCACCTGTGGCGCCGGTTACAACACCCTGCGTTTCGACGACGAGATGACCCGTTACAGCCTGTATCGCAATTTTTTCGACCCGTACGCCCGGGAGTGGCAGGGCGGCAACAGCCGTTGGGATCTGATTGATGTGGTGCGCGCTGCTTATGCGCTGCGTCCCGACGGACTGGTCTGGCCGAGCGATGACGAAGGTCGGGTGACGCTCAAGCTAGAACGCCTGACCGCCGCGAACAATATCGATCATGGCCACGCCCACGAAGCCTTGTCAGACGTTCGCGCCACCATCGCATTGGCCCGGCTGATCCGCGAGAAACAGCCAAAACTGTATGACTGGCTGTTCCAGTTGCGCAGCAAGCAAAAGGTCATGGATCAGATTCGTCTGCTGCAGCCACTGGTGCATATTTCCGGGCGTTTCTCGGCCGCGCGCAGTTATGTCGGTGTGGTGCTGCCATTAGCCTGGCATCCAAAAAACCGTAACGCCTTGATCGTCTGCGATCTGCACCTCGACCCGCAGGGGTTGCTCGATCTGGACGCGCAGACCCTGCGCCAGCGTTTGTACACGCGTCGTGATGATTTGCTGGAAGGTGAGTTGCCGGTGCCGCTCAAGCTGATTCACATCAACCGTTGTCCGGTGGTGGCGCCGCTTGCGGTTTTGCGCGCGCAGGATCAGCAACGTCTGGGGCTGGACATGGCGCTTTATCAACAGCGAGCACTGCGGCTAACTGACGCACAGCAAGTTTGGAAAGATAAAGTTGCAGAGATTTATGTCAGCGAAGATTTCATTCCGAGCGAGGATCCGGAACAACAGTTGTACGACGGATTTATCGGTGACCGTGACCGACGTCTATGTGAGCAAGTGAGGAGCGCTGACCCGGCACAACTAGCGCAAGAGCAATGGCCTTTCGATGACGAACGTTTGCCTGAATTACTCTTTCGATATCGCGCACGCAACTTTCCCGAGACGTTGAATTTCGAAGAGCAAGAACGCTGGAGAATATTCTGTCAGCAGCGTTTGTCCACGCCTGAGTGCGGCGCACCGAATACCTTGAAATCTTTTACCGAGGCGGCCGAGCAATGGTCGATTAATGCCACGCCGATGCAGAGTGAGGTGCTCAATGAATGGCAGAATTATGTCCAGGCATTGCGCAAACGTTTGAATCTTTGAAATCGAACATGACCGGGCTTAAATCCCGGGCATAAAAAAACGCCAGCATTCGCTGGCGTTTGTTTTTTCGCGGATCGCTCTGCGAAGACGTTGCGGCTTAGCCCAGCAGGGTAGCCCAGCCTTCAACCACGTCACCGCCCCACTTGGCTTTCCACTCTTTCAGAGTTTTGTGGTTGCCACCTTTGGTTTCGATGACTTCGCCGTTGTGCGGGTTTTTGTATTGTTTAACTTTGCGAGCACGCTTGGTGCCGGTAGTTTTTACTGCGCCGCCGCGTACTGCTTTGGTTTTAGCTTCCGGATCCAGCAGCGCGATAATGTCACGCAGGGATTTGGAGTATTCGCCCATCAGGGTGCGCAGTTTGCCTTCGAATTCCAGCTCGGCTTGCAGTTTGTCGTCTTGGGACAGGTTCTTCAAACGGGCTTGCAGCTCTTTGATGGCTTCTTCGGTGGCGCGATATTCGTTGATCAAGGACATGATTACTACCTTAGTAGAGTGCGGGATGGCAGGGGGACAGTGCCGCAATAATAGTCAGGCTGTTTCATCAAGTAAACATTTAACCGGGGTTTTTATTTAAATTAGTTACGAGAAACTGCTCTCTATTGAATATTCAGTTAAATAGTGTGATCGAGTCATCACAGATATTCACAGTTGTCTGATCAAGCGATCCCGCAGGATCAGCACCAGTCTGTCGGTTACTCATCAAGAATCCGTAGCACTGAGCCTGGCGCCTCCCGTTGCTGATCAATACTGCAGTTTTCCTGCGCAGCCGCTAGAATGGCGGCCTTTGCGAAGTTCTGGAGTTTCCCCCTCATGCGCACTTTTCGGCTGGTGATATCTTGCCCGGACCGCGTTGGCATTGTTGCCAAAGTCAGTAATTTTCTGGCAGCCCACAACGGCTGGATCACCGAAGCGAGCCACCACTCGGACAACCAGGTGGGCTGGTTCTTCATGCGTCACGAAATTCGTGCCGATTCGCTGCCTTTCGGTATTGAAGTGCTGCGCGAGAAGTTTGCGCCGATCGCCGAAGAGTTCTCGATGGACTGGCGCATCACCGACACCGAGCAGAAAAAACGCGTTGTGCTGATGGCCAGCCGCGAATCGCACTGTCTCGCGGACTTGCTGCACCGCTGGCACAGCGATGAACTGGACTGCGAAATCTCCTGCGTGATTTCCAACCACGACGACCTGCGCAGCATGGTCGAGTGGCACGGCATTCCTTATTACCACGTCCCGGTCAATCCGCAGGACAAGCAACCGGCCTTCGACGAAGTGTCGCGTCTGGTCAAACAGCACGATGCCGAAGTGGTGGTCCTGGCGCGTTACATGCAGATCCTGCCGCCAGACATGTGCCGCGAATACGCGCACAAGGTCATCAACATTCACCACAGCTTCCTGCCGTCGTTCGTGGGTGCCAAGCCGTATCACCAGGCGTCGCTGCGTGGCGTGAAGCTGATCGGCGCGACCTGTCACTACGTGACCGAAGAGCTGGACGCTGGCCCGATCATCGAGCAGGACGTGGTGCGTGTCAGCCACAGTGACAGTATCGAAGACATGGTGCGTTTCGGTCGTGATGTCGAGAAAATGGTCCTGGCTCGTGGCCTGCGTTATCACCTCGAAGACCGCGTGCTGGTGCACGGCAACAAGACTGTGGTGTTCTGATCTCAACCCCACAGGCTTGAAAAACCAAGGGTCTGGGCGTTCAATCGTCCAGACCCTTTTTCATTTCAGCTGTGAGGAAAAGCCATGACCGATCCACTGGACAAAGCCACTTCCAAAGCGCCGGCGACGTTGGGCGAAGGGTGTTTGAGTCGATATGATCCCGAGGACATGAGCCCGGAGGATGGCACCGAGTTTCCCGGCGCTGCGGAGTTGTGGGAACAATTGCAAGAGAAGTCCGACGACAACAAAGACGATGCCTGAGGCGCGATCATTTAGGCGCAGCCAAAGGCACGGGGTGCGACCGGACGATCAAGCCTGCCCCACCTTCATCAGTTTCCTCAACAGCGGTCGGCCCAGCATCAACAAAAACACCGGCCCCCCGACCAGCAGATAAAAGTAATACGTCACCACCCGCCAAATCAGAATCGCCGCCGCTGCAGTGGATTTCCCCACCATCGGCGCCAGCAACGCTGCCGACGTCAACTCCGCCGCCCCCGCGCCGCCCGGCAGCAGGCTGAATTGCCCGGCGCCCAGCGAAAGCATCTGCACCAGAAAACTCCACGCCCACTGCAAGTCCGCGCCCAGGCCGCGTAGCGCCAGATACAGCACGCTGTAGCGCAGCAACCAATGCACACACGTCAGGGCGAATACTTTTATCAATGTTTGCCAGGGCAACTTCAATGTATCGGTAAACGCCGCGAGAAAATGCAGCAACTTGCGCGCCCAGCGACGGCGGGTAATGGCCTTGACGTTCATCCTTGCCAGCAGGCGACCGCTCAGGCGAATCAGGGTGCGGTGATAGCGCGCGACCAGCACACAACTGAATAAACCGCCGAACAGCGAAATCGCACTGACGGTCAGCAACCACTCGAGGCGATCGCTGAGGTGCTGGAACAGCGCATAAATCAAAATGCCGCTGAGGGCGCAGAGAAAGAACAGCAAATCGCTGAGCTGATCCATGGCAAACACCGCGCTGCCCCGCGCCGGCCGCACGCCGGAGCGGGCCAACAGGGCCATGATCGTCAACGGCCCGCCGCTGCCACCGGGAGTCGCGCAGTAGGCGAATTCGGCGGCCATCACTACACCAAGGCTTTGCAGCGGCGTGACGCGCTCGCGCTGATCACCGAGTAGCAGGCGCAGACGCAAGGTATTGATGCCCCAGCAAAGCAGGATCATGCCGAACATGATCAACAGCCAGTGCAGCGGGAAACTCTGCAGCCGCGCCCAGGTGTCGCCGCCACCCAGCACAACCGGAATCAGCACCGCCGCGAGCAGGCCGATCAGCAAGAGAATGCCGCGACTCATGCGGCGCTTCCCAGTTGACCGCGCTGTTGGGCGAGCCAGTGGATTTTGGTCATCGGTACGCGTCCTTCGCTCAGCAGTCGTTCAAGGGTGTGCAGCCAGTAATCACGGGAAAAACCGTGGCGCATGTCCACGGGATGCAAGCCTAGACGAATCACCGACGCCCGACGCCAACGCTGTTGACGCTGCTCGCTGACAATCTTCGACAGGCCCCTTCGCCAAGCGCTGCGAGCGCTCCAGACCAGACCCGGCGCATCGATCGCGGTGAAATCCGGCAACCGATACAGATGCTGCGGATCGCTGGTGTAGCACAGGGGCAGATCGCGCAGGGCCTGGCGGGTGCCGTCGCTCATCAACCACGCCGGGGCAACGAAACCGTGCAGCGGCCAGTCGTGGCGCTGGAAGACTTCGATGCCGGTGCGCAGGCGGGCGAGGGCGGTTTCCCGGGACAAACGGTAAAACTCGCCTTCATGGGTGTAAACGCGGCGCATGAACCAGTCGTGAGGCGTCGTCGGGCCAGGCGCCTGGTCGTCGTGGAAATAACCGTGCAACGCCAACTCATCGCCACGGGCGACGCGCTCATCGAGCCGTCGGCAAAATGCCGGGTGATCGTCGAGGGCGTTGTGCCGGTGGAAATTCGGAACGACCAGCCACGTGATCGGTACGTTGCCCAAGGCGTCGACGGCCTCGACAAACGGCTGGTAATCCGCCCACGTCGACGGAGCGACGTCGTGCAGCACCAGCAAGACGGCGCGGTCGTTCATCGATTCAACCATTGGCCACCTTGGGCAGCGTATGTCCGAGTACGGCGTGATAGTGGCCCAACAAACTGTCGACCACCGTATCCCACGCATAGTGGGTTTCGACATGCTGGCGCGCCAGTGTGCCAAGTTTGCTACCGCCGCGACTGAACAGTTCGCGCACGGCATTGGCCATTGCTTGCGGGTTGTTCGGTGCGCACAGGAGGCCGCAGGAATCAGTGACGATCTCTTCGAAAGCCCCGGCGGCAACGGCCACCACGGGAATGCCGCAGGCCATGGCTTCGAGGATCACCAGGCCGAAGGTTTCCTGGTCGCCGGCATGCAGCAAGGCATCCGCACTGGCCATCAACTGCGCGACGCGTGGCGCGGGGCAGAATTCGTCGATCACACTGACGTTTTCCGGCACCGCGGTGGGCATCGACGAACCGACCAGTAGCAGGTGATAGCGCGGGCCGAGGCGTTGCATGCATTTGAGCAATACCGGCAGGTTTTTCTCTTTCGAGCCGCGTCCGGCAAAAATCAGCAGCCGGGTGTCTTCGGCGATGCCCAGTTCTGCACGCAGTTGCGGGTCGCGGGCTTTGGGGTGAAAGGTCTGCAGGTCGACGCCCAGCGGTTGCACGAACACATTGCGTACACCGAGGCCGCTGAGCTTGTCGGCCATGATCTGACTGGGTGCCAGAACCCGATCGAAGTTGCCGTAAAGCCTGGTGACATACGCCTCGATATTCGGTGTGACCCAATGGCCCATGCGATTGCCGATCAGCAAGGGCAGATCGGAGTGATAGAAACCGATTACCGGCACATCCAGCTGTCGTCGCGCATCAAGGGCGGCCCAGGCGGTCAGATAAGGGTCGCCGACTTCGATCAGATCGGGCTGTAAATCCTGCAGGACATTTCGCCATGGCGCGAGGCGAAGGGGGAATCGATAGCCTTTGCCGAAGGGCAGGGCGGGGGCGGGAACCGTGTAAACGCCGTCGTGTTCGCCGAAATGGGCACCGGGAATCAGCAGGCTGTGGCGGGTGCCGGATTTGACTCCGAGCCGGCGGTGTTTGGCATCCAGATAAGTACGCACGCCGCCGCTGGCCGGGGCGTAGAACATGGTGATGTCGGCGATATGCACGGTGATCAACCCTCCGTTGCGTAGTTCTCCCTTGGTTGACCTTTATCAAGAATAGATGTTCGGTCGGGATTGCGCGGTGGAGCTGAAGAGCGCCCTCACCCTAACCCTCTCCCGGAGGGAGAGGGGACTGACCGAAGTGGATGTTGGAGTTACACCGACTTGAGAGACCTGAGTCGAACTCAGGTCTGGAAAATCCCCCGATCGGCTTCCTTTCCCCCTCGCCCCTCTGGGGGAGAGGGCTGGGGTGAGGGGTAGGCTTTTGATCTCAGATGCGGAAACTGCCAACCAGTTGTTTCAGACGCGAAGCCTGCTGCTCCAGGTCCGAACACGCGCGCAACGTCGCCTGCAAGTTCTCCACGCCTTCCTGGTTCAGCGTGTTGATCTCGGTGATATCGACGTTGATCGACTCCACCACTGCCGTCTGCTCTTCGGTCGCGGTGGCCACCGACTGGTTCATCCCGTCGATCTCGCCAATGCGCTGGGTCACGCTGTTCAAGCGCTCCCCGGCAAGGTTGGCAATCTCGACGCTGTCCTGGCTGTGACGCTGACTGTCGCTCATGGTGCTCACCGACTCACGGGCGCCGACTTGCAGCTCCTCGATCATGGTCTGCACCTGTTGCGCCGATTCCTGGGTGCGGTGCGCCAGATTGCGCACTTCATCCGCCACCACGGCAAAACCCCGGCCGGCTTCACCGGCACGTGCCGCTTCAATGGCCGCGTTGAGCGCCAACAGGTTGGTCTGTTGGGAAATGCTGGTGATCACTTCGAGAATCTGGCCGATGTTCACGGTTTTGCTATTCAGCGACTCGATGTTGCTGCTCGACGCGCTGAGCATGCTCGACAGTTGATTCATCGCCTTGATGCTGCGATCCACCACTTGCTGGCCGTCTTCAGCCAGACCGCGCGCGTCGCTGGCCTGATTCGAAGCCTGGGCGGCGTTGCGGGCGATTTCCTGCGCCGCGGCACCGAGCTGGTTGATCGCCGCGGCGACACTGCTGGTGCGCGAGGCTTGCTGATCAGAGTTGTACATCGACGAGTTCGATGCCGCGACCACGCGCAGGGCGACTTCGTTAACCTGGCCGGTGGCCGACGACACTTCGCGGATCGAGCCGTGAATGCGCTCGACGAAACGGTTGAATGCGGTACCGAGCACGCCAAATTCATCGTTATTGACGATGGTCAGGCGTTTGGTCAGGTCGCCTTCGCCATCGGCGATGTCCTCCATGGCGCGGGTCATCACGTGCAGCGGCTGGATCAGAATACGGATCAGCATGCCGAGCAGGGCAATGATGATTGCCACGGCAATCACGGTCGCGATCACTGCCGAGGTGCGGAATTCGCTGAGCATCGCAAAGGCCTGATCCTTGTCCACCGACAGGCCGATGTACCAGTTCACCGACGGCAGGCCTTTGATCGGCGCGAAGGTGACGATGCGGGTCTTGCCGTCGACGTTGACTTCGCTGAAGTCGCTGCTGATGCGCGGGGTGTCCTGCGGATAGGCTTCCTTCAGTGATTTCATCACCAACGCCTTGTCCGGGTGCACGAGGATCTTGCCGTCGGCGCTGACCAGGAACACATAACCCATGCCGTCGAAATCCCGGGCGGCGAGGGTGTCGACCAGCGATTGCAGGCTCAGGTCGCCGCCAACCACACCCACACTCTGGCCGGCCTTTTTCGAGGCAGTGGCGATGGAAATGATCAACTGGCCGGTAGCGGCGTCGATGTACGGTTCGGTCAGGGTTGAGGTGCTGCTGCCCTCGGCACCTTTATACCAAGCGCGCACGCGCGGATCGAAACCGTCGGGCATCTTGGTGTCCGGACGGATGGTGAAGTGCCCGGTGGCATCGCCCAGGTAGGTCGCCATGAACGTCGAGGTCAGGCTTTTCTGTTCCAACAGACTGGCGACGTTGGCGGGCTCGGGGTTGATGGCGATGTTTTGGGCGGCGTTCTCGATCAGTAGAATGCGGCCGCTGAGCCAGGTCTGGATATTGCCGGCAGTGACCTCGCCCATCTCGTTGAGATAGTTGTTCAGGTCATCGCGGATCGCGTTGCGCTGCAACCAGTCGTTGTACAAGGTAAACGAGGCGAAGGCGGCGATGACGATGAGGGCGGCGGCAAGCAAAATTTTATGGCTGAAGCGCAGATTTTTGTTCATGGCTTGGGGTTCCGCTAAGGTCTTAATGTCCAGGGCGTGCTTTTATAGAAGCGCGCAAAATGGGCAAGGGTGAAAACAAGCTGATATTTCCGTCTCTCCTTAGGGAAATGTCCGGCCTGACTTGTGGTCGGGTCTCTCACTCTTCTTTATCGGCCATGCAGAATCAAAGATTAACCATTGGGTGACAAAATGCCTGACTCCTCGCAACTCGTAATCGGCGCCGACCTCGCAGGCCAACAGATCGCTCAGGCCATGCGCCTGGCCAACCGCCACGGACTGGTCGCCGGCGCCACCGGTACCGGTAAAACCGTCACCTTGCAGCGTTTGGCCGAGGCGTTCAGCGACGCCGGGGTCGCGGTATTTGCCGCTGACATAAAGGGTGATCTGTGTGGCCTCGGTGCGGCGGGCAATCCGCAGGGCAAGGTGGCCGAGCGCATTGCCGGGATGCCGTGGCTCAACCACAAGCCGCAGGCCTATCCGGTGACCTTGTGGGACATCCACGGCGAGTCCGGTCATCCGTTGCGCACCACGTTGAGCGAAATGGGTCCGTTGCTGATCGGAAGCCTGCTGGAACTGACCGATAGCCAGCAATCGGCGCTTTACGCCGCCTTCAAGGTGGCCGATCGCGAGGGCCTGTTGCTGCTGGACTTGAAGGATCTGAAAGCGCTGCTCAATCACCTCAAGGAAAACCCGCAGCTGTTGGGCGAAGACGCGGCGCTGATGACCACAGGTTCCAGTCAGGCGCTGTTGCGTCGCTTGGCGACGCTGGAGCAGCAGGGCGCCGAAGCCTTGTTCGGCGAACCGGCACTGCAACTTGAAGACATTCTGCAACCGACCGCCGATGGTCGCGGGCGCATTCATTTGCTCGATGCCAGCCGACTGGTACACGAGGCGCCGAAGGTCTATGCGACATTCCTGTTGTGGCTGCTGGCTGAACTGTTCGAGCAATTGCCCGAGCGCGGCGATGCCGACAAACCGCTGCTGGCGCTGTTTTTTGATGAGGCGCACTTGTTGTTCGGCGATACACCGAAGGCCTTGCAGGAGCGACTTGAGCAAGTGGTACGGCTGATCCGTTCCAAAGGCGTTGGCGTGTACTTCGTTACGCAATCGCCGGCGGACTTGCCCGATGACGTGCTGGCGCAACTTGGCTTACGCATTCAACACGGTTTGCGCGCCTTTACCGCCAAAGAGCAGAAATCCCTGCGCGCGGTGGCGGACGGCTTCCGACCGAATCCGGCGTTCGACAGCTTGTCGGTGTTGACTGAACTGGGAATTGGCGAGGCCTTGGTCGGCACGCTGACCGAGAAAGGCACGCCGGAAATGGTGCAGCGCGTACTGGTCGCACCGCCGCAGTCGCGGATCGGGCCGTTGACCGAAACCGAACGCACGCTGTTGATTGCGGGCTCGCCGTTCAAGGGCCGCTATGACAAGCCGATCGATCGTGAGTCGGCGTATGAAATTCTGATGGGGCGTAAAGGGCTGGCGCCGGAGGCTGAAGCGCCAGCGGCTTCACAAGAGCCGAGTCTGGCGGACAGGGCTGGAGAGTTCCTGGGTACGGCAGCAGGGCAGGCCTTGAAGTCAGCCATGCGTCAGGCTGCCAATAACCTCGGCAAACAACTGGTACGCGGCTTGATGGGCTCTTTACTCGGTGGCAGCAAACGCCGCTGAAACCTGTGGGAGCGAGCTTGCTCGCGAAGGCGCCGTGTCAGGCAACACATAGGTTGAATGACAGTCCGCATTCGCGAGCAAGCTCGCTCCCACAGGGAATTTGTCAGGTCTTGGCTTTGGCGTGCGCCGCCAGTCGTTCCAGTGCCGCGCGCAAACCCGGATCAGTGATCCCGTCCGCCGTGGCCTGAATCGTCGCCGCTGCATCCGTCGACAAATCCATCGTGTGTCCGGCCGCTCCGCGTTGAACGGTCGGCGGCTGCACCTTGAACAGAATCCGCGTCAAACTGGCGAACTCATCAAACATCTGCAGTTGCCTCTGCAAGCGTTTTTGCTGATAGCGCAGACGTGTGGCCCAATGGCCATCGGTGACAATCAGCAACAGACTGCCCTCACGCCACGACGCTACATGGCAATGTTCACGGGCGGCGGGTTGCAGTTGGCTTTCGAGCAGACGCTGCAAATGCCCCAGTCGTTGGGCATGGCCGAGGATGGCTTTGAGCGGCTTGGCTTCGCGCAGGAGAACGGCGGGTGCTCTGGCCGTAAGAGGGCGAAATGCCATGATCGAACACCTGAAGTAACAGAAACGCCATGGTAGCAGAAAGGCCGAAATCACTCGCCCATTGCTTTTGCCCTCGCTTTGCCCATTAAATCAACGACTAACTTCTGCCTTGTATGACTTGAAGTTGAGCAAAACGCCCCTATTTTAAGTGAGCCCCGTCAAAGCGCAGTGCCAGCATCGTGGAACATCGCCACTTTCCTCACTTCCGTTTCCGGGTAGAATGCTCGTTCGCATGCGGCCATGAGGGCTGCACGGGCGACGCTCACGGGGCCGCCCTCCATCCCTTTAGTGTGGAAGATCCTGCCGATATGTTTGCGCCTTTGTTAAAGAAACTTTTTGGAAGCAAGAACGAGCGTGAAGTCAAACGCATGCTCAAGACGGTGCAGCTCGTCAATGCCTTCGAAGAGCAAATGGTGGCCCTTTCGGACGATCAATTGCGCGCCAAGACCGCTGAGTTCAAGGCCCGCATCGCCAAAGGGGAAACCCTCGACAAGCTGTTGCCAGAAGCCTTTGCGGTCGCCCGCGAAGCCGGCAAGCGCATCATGGGTATGCGCCACTTCGACGTACAGCTCGTCGGTGGCATGACCTTGCACGAAGGCAAGATCGCCGAAATGCGCACCGGTGAGGGTAAAACCCTCGTAGCGACCCTGGGTGTTTACCTCAACGCATTGTCCGGCAAGGGCGTGCACGTTGTGACGGTGAACGACTACCTGGCGCGTCGTGACGCCAACTGGATGCGCCCGCTGTATGAATTCCTCGGCCTGACCGTCGGCGTCGTGACGCCGTTCCAGCCGCCGGAAGAGAAGCGTCTGGCCTACGCCGCCGACATCACCTACGGCACCAACAACGAATTCGGTTTCGACTACCTGCGCGACAACATGGCGTTCAGCATGGAAGAAAAATTCCAGCGCGAACTCAACTTTGCCGTGATCGACGAAGTCGACTCCATCCTCATCGACGAAGCGCGTACCCCGCTGATCATTTCCGGTCAGGCCGAGGACAGCTCCAAGCTGTACATGGAGATCAATAAACTGATCCCGCAGCTGGAACTGCACGTTGAAGAAGTCGAAGGCGAAGTCACCAAGGCTGGCCACTACACCGTTGACGAGAAGACCCGTCAGGTTGAACTCAACGAAGCCGGTCACCAGTTCATCGAAGACATGCTCACCCGCGTCGGCCTGCTGGCTGAAGGCGAGAGCCTGTACTCGGCACACAATTTGGGCCTGCTGACCCACGTGTATGCCGGTCTGCGTGCGCACAAGCTGTTCAATCGCAACATTGAATACATCGTGCAGGATGGTCAGGTCGTACTGGTCGACGAACACACCGGTCGTACCATGCCGGGTCGTCGTTTGTCCGAAGGCCTGCACCAGGCCATCGAAGCCAAGGAAGGCCTGAACATTCAGGCCGAGAGCCAGACGCTGGCCTCGACCACCTTCCAGAACTACTTCCGTCTGTACACCAAGCTGTCCGGCATGACCGGTACCGCCGACACCGAAGCGTTCGAATTCCACCAGATCTATGGTCTGGAAGTCATGGTCATTCCGCCGAACAAACCGTTGGCGCGTAAAGACTTCAACGACCTGGTGTTCCTGACCGCCGAAGAGAAGTACGCGGCCATTGTTGCGGACATCAAGGAAAGCATGGCGGCCGGCCGTCCGGTGCTGGTGGGTACTGCCACCATCGAAACCTCCGAGCACATGTCCGCATTGCTCGTGAAGGAAGGCATCGAACACAAGGTTCTTAACGCCAAGTTCCACGAAAAAGAAGCCGAGATCATCGCGCAGGCCGGTCGTCCGGGCGCCCTGACTATCGCCACCAACATGGCCGGTCGTGGTACCGACATCCTGTTGGGCGGCAACTGGGAAGTTGAAGTCGCGTCGCTGGAAGACCCGACCCCTGAGCAGATTGCCCAGATCAAGGCCGACTGGCAGAAGCGCCACCAGCAAGTGCTGGAATCCGGCGGTTTGCAGGTGATTGCCTCCGAGCGTCACGAATCCCGTCGTATCGACAACCAGCTGCGTGGCCGTGCCGGCCGTCAGGGTGACGCCGGTTCCAGCCGCTTTTACCTGTCGCTGGAAGACAGCCTGATGCGCATCTTCGCTTCTGATCGAGTGAAGAACTTCATGAAAGCCCTGGGCATGCAGCCGGGCGAAGCGATCGAACACCGCATGGTGACCAACGCGATCGAGAAGGCGCAGCGCAAGGTTGAAGGCCGCAACTTCGATATCCGTAAGCAACTGCTCGAGTTCGATGACGTCAACAACGAACAGCGTAAAGTGATCTATCACATGCGTAACACGTTGCTGGCCGCCGACAACATCGGTGAAACCATCGCCGATTTCCGTCAGGACGTGCTCAACGCCACCGTCAGCGCGCACATTCCGCCGCAATCGCTGCCAGAGCAGTGGGACGTGGCCGGTCTGGAAGCCTCGATTGCCAGCGACTTCGGCGTGACACTGCCGATCCAGCAGTGGCTCGACGAAGACGATCACCTGTACGAAGAAACCCTGCGCGAGAAGCTCATGACCGAGCTGATGGCGGCGTACAACGAGAAAGAAGACCAGGCCGGTGCCGACGCACTGCGCTCGTTCGAGAAGCAAATCGTACTGCGCGTGCTGGACGACCTGTGGAAAGACCACCTGTCGACCATGGATCACCTGCGTCACGGTATCCACCTGCGTGGTTACGCGCAGAAGAACCCGAAGCAGGAATACAAGCGCGAGTCGTTCACGCTGTTCTCCGAACTGCTCGACTCGATCAAGCGCGACTCGATCCGTGTGCTGTCGCACGTTCAGGTGCGCCGCGAAGATCCGGAAGCCGAAGAGCAACGTCTGCGTCAGGAAGCCGAAGCACTGGCCGCCCGCATGCAGTTCGAACACGCCGAGGCCCCCGGTCTGGAGCAACCGGAAGTACTGGGTGAAGAGGTCGATGTGGCCCTCGCCACCGCGCCGGTTCGCAACGAGCAGAAGCTGGGCCGCAACGAGCTGTGCTACTGCGGTTCGGGCAAGAAATTCAAGCATTGCCACGGGCAGATCCAGTAAACCCCGTTTCAACTGCTGAAATACCCGCGCCGCGACCGGCTCCTGCCGTCGCGGCGTTTTGCCATTTAAACCACCGTCGCTGCGAGTGACGGTGCTGACATCATTGAGTAAGGAGCGCATTCATGGCTGTTGGTCTTGGTCCTTTGCCAACGTTGCACCCGGTTGCCGGTTTTGAACTCGGTATCGCCTCGGCCGGCATCAAGCGCCCCGGGCGCAAAGATGTCGTTGTGATGCGTTGCGCCGAAGGCTCGACCGTGGCGGGCGTGTTCACCTTGAACGCATTTTGCGCGGCTCCGGTGATCCTGGCGAAAAAACGCGTGCAGAACGCCGTGCGTTATCTGCTGACCAACACTGGCAACGCCAACGCTGGCACCGGTGAGCCGGGCCTGGCCGCCGCTGAACGTACCACTGCCAAATTGGCCGAGTTGACTGGCGTTGATGCCAGCCAGATTCTGCCGTACTCCACCGGTGTGATCGGCGAGCCGCTGCCGGTCGAGAAGATCGAAGGCGCGCTGCAAGCCGCACTGGATGATCTGTCGGAAAACAACTGGGAAGCCGCTGCCACCGGGATCATGACCACCGACACCCTGCCGAAGGGCGCCAGCCGCCAGTTCGAGCACGACGGCGTGACCATCACCGTGACCGGCATCAGCAAAGGCGCGGGCATGATCCGTCCGAACATGGCGACCATGCTCGGTTACATCGCCACTGACGCCAAAGTCTCCCGCGACGTCCTGCACAGCTTGATGCTCGATGGTGCGAACAAGTCGTTCAACCGCATCACCATCGACGGCGACACTTCGACCAACGACTGCTGCATGCTGATTGCCACCGGCAAGGCTGCACTGCCGGAAATCACCCGTGCCGAAGGCGAGCTGTTTGCCAAACTCAAGCTAGCGGTGTTCGAAGTGTGCATGGACGTGGCCCAGGCCATCGTGCGTGACGGCGAAGGCGCGACCAAGTTTGTCACCGTGGAAGTGAATGGCGGCGGCAACCATCAGGAGTGCCTGGACGTTGGCTACACCGTGGCGCACTCGCCGCTGATCAAGACCGCGCTGTTTGCCTCCGACCCGAACTGGGGCCGTATCCTCGCCGCCGTCGGCCGCGCCGGCGTGCCGGATCTGGATGTAAGCAAGATCGACGTGTTCCTCGGCGACGTGTGCATTGCCAGCCGTGGCGCCCGTGCGGCGACCTACACTGAAGCCCAGGGCTCGGCGGTGATGCAGCAGGAAGAAATCACCATCCGTATCGAGCTGGGTCGCGGCGATTGCAGCGAAACCATCTGGACCACTGACCTGTCGCATGAATACGTGAAGATCAACGCTGAATACCGCACTTGATCTAAAAGGTGGGGGCGGGCTGTCGGCCTCTTCGCGAGCAAGCTCGCTCCCACAGTGGTTTCGGCCGTTCACACATGCTGTGTACACCCAAGAACCTGTGGGAGCGAGCTTGCTCGCGAAAGCGATGGTTCAGACTCGACAAGTTTAGAAGCTTCCTCTGACGAAAAGGCGCCACACCCATGTCCCTGCACCTGATCATCGGCGACAAACTGCTTTCCTCCTGGTCCCTGCGCGCCGCCCTGGCCGTTGAACTGACCGGCGCACCCTACAGCGAAGAACTGATCAAACTCGGCAAGCCCGACACCCGCGCGCTGCTGCTCAAGCACTCGCCGACCGCCAAGGTCCCGCTGCTGCAAACCTCGCGCGGCACCATCGCTGACTCCTTAGCCATCGCCGAGTACCTCGCCGAGCAGTTTCCGTCCGAGCAACTCTGGCCGACAGATATATTCGCCCGTGCCCAGGCGCGATCCGCCTGCGCCCAAATGCACAGCGGCTTTTTCGCCATGCGCAATCATATGCCCTTCAACCTCAATCATGACGCGCCGCTGAACCCGGTGCCGCCAGAAGTGAAGGTCGACATCGAACGCATGCTCGCACTGTGGGCCGAATGCCGCGTCGCCGCGACCGAGAGCGGGCCTTACCTGTTCGGTCGGGTGAGTCTGGCCGATGCCTTCTTCGCGCCGATTGCCGTGCGTTTGCGCACCTATCAGGTGACGCTGCCGGCCGCCGACGAAGCCTATGTTGAAACCGTCTACCAATGGCCCGCCTTCAAGGCATGGCAGAAGGCTGGACTGGAGGAGTTGAATCCGTGAAACGTGTACACGTCGCCGCTGCGGTCATTCGTGACAACAGTGGCAAAATCCTCATCGCCCGCCGCGCCGACACCCAGCATCAGGGTGGTCTGTGGGAGTTTCCCGGCGGCAAGGTCGAGGCCGACGAGTCGGTCGAAAGCGCACTGGCCCGTGAGCTGCACGAAGAGTTGGGCATAGTAGTTAGCTCAGCCCGCCCGCTGATCAAAGTGCGTCACGATTACCCCGACAAACAGGTATTGCTGGATGTCTGGGAAGTCTCGGCCTTCACCGGCGAACCGCACGGTGCCGAAGGGCAGCCGTTGGCCTGGGTCACGGCGAAGGAACTGGCGAGCTACGAATTCCCGGCCGCCAACCAGCCGATCGTTGCCGCCGCGCGTTTGCCTGCGGAGTACTTGATTACGCCGGAGGAACTGGAAGCGCCGGCGTTGCTGCGCGGTATCCAGAAGGCGATTGCCGGCGGGGTCAAACTGATCCAGCTGCGCGCACCGAACGGCTATGACCCCAAGTATCGCGATCTGGCAGTCGATGCGGCCGGGCTGTGTGCGGGCAAGGCGCAACTGATGATCAAGGGGCCGTTCGAATGGCTCGGTGATTTCCCCTCTGCCGGTTGGCACATCACCTCAGCACAGCTGCGCAAATACGCGGCGGCGGGGCGCCCGTTACCAGCGGAACGCTGGCTCGCGGCGTCGTGCCACAACGCTGAAGAACTGGCGTTGGCCGAGCAGATGGGCGTGGATTTCGTCACGCTGTCGCCAGTGCAGCCGACCTTGACCCACCCGGATGCACAGCCGTTGGGCTGGGAGCAGGCTGAGGCGTTGATCGAAGGCTTCAGCAAGCCGGTGTTTCTGTTGGGCGGGGTTGGCCCGGCGGAGCGCGAAAAAGCCTGGGGCGTGGGTGCGCAAGGCGTGGCGGGGATTCGCGCGTTCTGGCCTGATTCTCTGTAAAGGCTGCTGACCTCTTCGCGAGCAAGCTCGCTCCCACAGTTGATCGAATTTCGTCAGTTGGAATGCAATCAAATGTGGGAGTGAGCTTGCTCGCGAAGGCGGCCTGTGAGGCACTACTTTTCTGCAGGCTTTGCCGCCGGCTGCCAGAGAATCTCCGCAACCCCCTG
Source organism: Pseudomonas sp. H1_D05 (assembly GCF_054682705.1). Taxonomy (NCBI): domain Bacteria; kingdom Pseudomonadati; phylum Pseudomonadota; class Gammaproteobacteria; order Pseudomonadales; family Pseudomonadaceae; genus Pseudomonas; species Pseudomonas sp. H1_D05. The sequence continues at coordinate 391,801 of NZ_CP162825.1, read as the reverse complement.
CCGCCGCGCAATCAACCGCGCCGCGACAAACAGCAAATCCGACAACCGATTGATATACGCCAACCCAACCCCGGCCAATGGTTCCAGCGCATTCAAATGCTGACAACGCCGCTCGGCACTCCTGGCCAGACTCCGGCACACATGCGCCTGCGCAATCAGCATCGACCCACCCGGAAGAATGAAATTCTCCAGCGGCCCCAACTCCTCATTCCACACATCGATCGCCGTTTCCAGGCGTTCGATTTCCGCCGCATTCAGCGCCTGATACGCCGGCATGGCCAGCTCGCCACCGAGATCAAACAAGCGATGCTGACAAGGCGCCAACACCTCGATCAGTTCATTCAGTCCCGGATAGGTCTCGCGTTCGGCTATCAGCCCCGCCAGCAACACGCCGACCTGACTGTTCAGCGTATCGACCTCGCCAATGGCCTCGACGCGTGGATGGTCCTTGGGGACGCGGCGGCCATCGCCCAGGCCGGTTTCACCTTTGTCGCCGGTGCGGGTGTAGATTTTCGACAGGCGAAAGCCCATGGGTTACCTCGATAATGGATTGGTTTCGGCAGCAAGGGGCAGTGGTTGCGTCAGCGGCAGGCGCAAGGTGAAACACGTGCCCTGGCCCGGTGCTGACTGCACCTCCATCTGCCCTTTGTGATTGTTGGTGATGATGAAGTAAGACACCGACAAGCCAAGCCCGGTGCCCTGGCCGATTTCCTTGGTGGTGAAGAACGGCTCGAAGGTGCGTTTGCGCACGCTCTCGCTCATGCCGATGCCGTTATCCTCGACCTGAATTTCGGCCCACGGCGGATTAAGCCTGGTGCGCAGAATGATTCGCCCCGGCTCGCTGTCGTCTTCGCGCTGGTGAATAGCCTGTGCAGCGTTTTTCAACAGGTTGAGCAGCACTTGCTCGAGTTCGTTGGCGGTGCCCGGTACCGGGCCGAGCGCCGGGTCGAACTGACGGATGATCGCCTGGCCCTTGAAGTCGAAGCCGATGGCCAGGTCGAAGTCGTTGCCGGCGATTTCCACGGCTTGATCGATCAGTGCCGGCAGATCGCACGGCGCCATTTGCCGGGTACTGCGGCGGCTGAAGCTGAGCATGTGGGTGACGATTTTCGCAGCGCGAGCGCCGGCCTGTTGAATGCCATCGAGCAGTTGCGGCACTTCGCGACCTTGCAGATAGCGGTTCACCGTGTCCAGTTCAATGCCCAGTTGCTCGGCGGTTTCGAGGTTCTTCGGCAGGTCGGCGGACAGGCGTCGACGGATGTTCTGCACGTTGTGCAGGATCGCACCCAGCGGGTTGTTGATTTCGTGGGCCATGCCGGCGGCGAGGCCACCGACCGAGAGCATTTTTTCCGACTGCACCATCATTTCTTCCAGCGACAGACGCTGGGTGATGTCGTCGATGCGGATCACCACACCACGCCCAGCGCCACCCATCAATGGATAGAAGGTCAGCGCGTAATGCTTCGGTTCTTCATCCTTGAACCAGGTTACCCGCTCGATTTTCGCTACGGTGTGCTGCTCGACAGTCTGCTTGAGTTGCGGCAGAAATGGCTTGAGCGGTTCGAAGGCAAGAAAGATCGGCTGGTTAAGTGCTTCGTCCAGCCGAGTGCCGGAAAGGGCGCTGGCCTCCTGATTCCACTGGGTGACGTAGAGCTGCTCGTCGAGGGCGATCAGTGCCGAGGGCATTGAGTCGATGATGCTGTTGAGGTAGTTCTGGAAACCGGTGAGTTTCTTTTCGATCTTGCTGCGCACCTGCACTTCCAGTTCCAGTTTGCGATTGGTGTGGCGGGTTTCCTCAGCCAGGCCCTGAGCCTGATCGTAAGCCGCTTGTGAGTCGTCGCGGGCGCGCTTGAGTTGCTGTTCGCGGGCTTCGATGCGCGAGAGCATGGTGTTGAACGCCTCGGCGAGGCTGCCGATCTCGTCATGATTGCCGCGCGAGGCGCGCAGGGCGTAGTTTTCTTCGCGGGTGACCTGGCGCGACAATTCCTCAAGCTGATGAATCGGCCGGGTGATCAGGCGTTTGATCTGCCGGGCAATCACCAGCCACAGCAGCACGCTGAAAATCAGGATACCGAGGCTCGCGGTCAGCGTGCCAGTGTAGAACGCCATCGGCAGCTCGCTGCTGGCCACCAGCAACAGATGGCCTGGCGCGGTGCCGGGGCGGGGCAGGGTGATCAACTGGTTGCTGCGAAACTCGGTCAGTTGCCACGCTTCGATGTGCCGATAGCGTTCTGGCAGGCTGAGTTTGTCGCCGCGCTGGACTTGCGCCAGCCGTTCGCCCTTGCCGTCATAAAGGGCGGCGGCGCGCAGCGGTGAGTAACTGTCGAGTTCCTTGAGCAGACGCTCGGCGCTTTGCGGTGATTGCAGCGCTTCGCTGACCAGGCTCGGGTTGGAAATCAGTCGGCCGATGGTCTGCAAGGCCTGTGGTGCCATGCTTTCCTGAGAGATGTAATAGGCGGCACTGATAAATGTCAGGTTGGCGACCAGCAATACAGTGGTCAACAGCACCAGGAGGGCGGCCAGCAGTTTCTGGCCGACCGGCAGGTTTTCGAGACGCTGGCGCAATGGCATCAGGTTTATCGCAACAAAGGAACAAGTGGCCAGCGTAGCCGCTGCTCAGTCGCTGGGCAATCCGAGGCTGTGCAGATGAGCGACCAGTCGTTGCTGCAATCGATTGAGGTGCGGCAGGTTCAACTGGTGGCGCGTGGCGACTTTGCAGGCGTGGCCCAACAGATAGCTGATTTCGGTGCGGCGCTGGTTGGCGACGTCCTGATACATCGACGAGTAATTGGCAGCCGTAGCGTGGATCACCCGTTCGACTTCCTGTTGCAGGTTGTCGGCGGCGGCGGGTTGGCCGCAGCGCTCGAGCAATTCGGCGAGTTCGGCGCACAGGGTGGCGACTTCGCAATGGTGCTCCTGCAAGCCACCGTTGCGGCAATGGTGCAGCACGGTCAGCGGATTGATCGCGCAGTTGAGCGCCAGTTTGCGCCACAACCGCGTAAGGATATCGGTGCTCCATTCGTGGGGGATCTTTGCCGCGTCCAGATCGTCCAGCCAGATCGGCGCGACCGGATGGCCCGCGTCGCCCAGCCAAGTGAATCCGTGACCGGCGAACACCACACGCCAGTCGCCATCGCGAAAGGCACCCTCGGTGCTTGAAGCGCTGATGCAGCGTGCCAGCGGCACACGGTTGGCGACGGCGTCCTGACTGCCGAGGCCGTTTTGCAGGAGGATCAGTTCGGCGTCCGCAGTCAGCCGTGGGGCGAGGCGGGCGACGGCGCTTTCGGCGTCGTAGGCTTTGCAGGCCACCAGCAAACGGCGGATCGGCTCGGGGCTGTCGGGTGTTTCCCCGGGCACGGCATAGGTGCTGGCCTGACCTTGTTCGACCAGCGTCAATCCGCCCACGGCTTCATAGCTGCGCAAGCGCTTGGCGTCACGCACGATCAGCCGGACCGGCAGGCCGGCCCGCGCCAGACGCGTGGCCCACAATGTGCCGAGGCTGCCGGCGCCAAGAACGTGCCAGGGGGTGGCCATCAGTTTTTTGCTCGATTGCGTACAGGCATGTGCGGCTCGCCGTGTCGGTGGGAAAAGACCCGTTATAATGAGCCCGATTTTAACCGCAAGCCAAGCGCGCTCCATCCATATCGAGCGCGCCTTTTTATTGGAGAGATTACATGCCGTCGTTCGACGTGGTATCCGAACTGGACAAACACGAACTCACCAACGCGGTCGAGAACGCCGTGAAGGAACTCGATCGTCGTTATGACCTGAAAGGCAAAGGCAGCTTCGAGTTCAAGGAAAAGGACCTCACCGTCAGCCTGACTGCTGAAGCCGGGTTCCAGCTGGAAGCGATGATCGAAATCCTCAAGCTGGCGCTGGTCAAGCGCAAGATCGACGTGCAGTGCCTTGAGGTCAAGGACGCTTACGCATCGGGCAAACTGATGAAGCAGGACGCGGTACTCAAGGAAGGCATCGACAAGGAACTGGCGAAGAAAATCGTCGGCCACATCAAGGACGCCAAACTGAAAGTGCAGGCCGCCATTCAAGGCGAGCAGGTACGCGTGACCGGCAAGAAGCGTGATGACCTGCAAGAGGCCATCGCTGCCCTGCGGGCCAAGGAATTCGGCATGCCCCTGCAGTTCAACAACTTCCGCGACTAAGCTCGGTCAGATGATCTGTGGGAGCGAGCCTGCTCGCGAAGGCGGTGTGTCAGTCAACTCATTGCTGAATGACACGGCGCCTTCGCGAGCAGGCTCGCTCCCACATTGTTTTGTGTACACCCGGCGGGTTTCTGCCGCTTATTTTTCGCGTGCCGAATGGCCGGAAATCAGGAGATAGAACATGGATTTGAATGCTGAGGTGGACAACCTGGTCAAGGCATCCCAGGCGTGGATTCCGATGATCATGGAATACGGCAGCCGCGTGCTGCTGGCAGTGATCACGCTGGCCATCGGCTGGTGGCTGATCAACAAGGTCACGCAAAAACTCGGTGGTCTGCTGGCCCTGCGTAATGCCGATCTGGCGCTGCAAGGCTTTATCAGCAGCCTGGCGAACATCATTCTCAAAGTGCTGCTGATTGTCAGCGTCGCTTCGATGATCGGCGTTGAAACTACCTCCTTCGTTGCTGCGATCGGTGCGGCCGGTCTGGCAATCGGCTTGGCGTTGCAGGGCAGTCTGGCGAACTTCGCCGGTGGCGTGCTGATTCTGCTGTTCCGTCCGTTCCGTATCGGTGACTGGATCGAAGCGCAAGGCGTATCGGGTACGGTCGACAGCATCCAGATTTTCCACACCGTACTGCGTACTGGCGACAACAAAACCATCATCGTACCGAACGGCAACCTGTCGAACGGCATCATCACCAACACCAACCGTCAGCCGACTCGCAAGGTCGTGTTTGATGTCGGCGTTGATTACGAAGCCGATCTGCAGAAGGCCCGTCAGGTGCTGCTGGATCTGGCCAAGGATGAGCGTGTGTTGCAGGATCCTGCACCTCAGGCCGTGATTTCGACATTGGGCGACAGTTCGATCACTGTTTCCCTGCGTGTGTGGGTGAAAACTGCAGACTACTGGGACGTGATGTTCATGTTTAACGAACAGTCGCGTGACCGTTTAAAAACTGCCGGCATTGATATTCCTTTTCCACAACGGGTGATTCGCGTGGTACAGGAATCGGCAACACAATGATAGGTTGCTAATTAAATGCCTGACTTGTTGGTCAGGCATTTATTACAAGTGACAGATAACAAAAAAGGCCCATCCGAAGATGGGCCTTTTTCATTCAACCAAACTAACCACTGACGATTACAAGATGTTCAGTGGGTATTCGGTGATCAGACGGAACTCTTTGATATCGCCTTCGCCTTGGTCAGCGTTGGCAGTGTGCCAGGCTTGACGAATGCGGAAGGACAGGTCTTTAGCCGGGCCAGACTGAACAACATACTTGGCTTCGAAGTTGGTTTCGTGGTGTTTGCCATCTTCACCGTACAGCGGAGCGCCAGTGCTGGTGCGGTATTGGCTGTTTGCAGCCAGACCGGTACCGTCAATGTCCCAACCTTTAACGTAACGAACCATGAAGCTCAGGCCTGGAACGCCGTACTCGGCCATTTTCAGGTCGTAACGGGCTTGCACGGATTTCTCGCCAGGACCGTTGAAGTCAGAGTACTGGATGGAGTTGGCGAGGAAGATCGAGTCGCCACCACGGTTGTTTTTACCCACACCGACGTAGTCGAACGGGGTATCGCCGTTGACCTTCTGGAAGGCCAGGGTGAAGGTGTGTGCTTTCAGGAACGACAGCGCGGTTGCCAGGGAGAAGGCAGTGTTGCTGATGTCACCCGCCAGCTTGTCACCGGTGTCGGTGGTGCGGTAGATGTTGAAGTCAGTGTTCAGCGAAGTGTCGCCACCGAATGGAGTGGTGAGGTTCACGTTGGCGTAGTACTGGTTCCAGATGTCTTCCAGTTTGGCGCCGTAGAGCGATGCGCTCAGGTTTTCGGTGATGCCGTATTTGCCACCGAAATAGTCGATGGTCTTGGCTTCCTGGCCTGCGTAGTTAGCGTACAGGCCGCCATCACGGGCGTTTTTGTCCTGGCTGGTCGCCGAGTAGAAGTGACCGGCTTCGAGGTCAAGGTCTTTGACTTCGCTGCTCTGCAGCTGGAAGCCGCTGGCAGATTGAGGAATGACGCGGGAACCACCGACAGCGAACACTGGAGCTGTGCTTGGCTGTTGGTCACCGATTTTCAATTCGGTTTTGGAGATGCGGAATTTAACGGCAGCACCGGCTTTACCTTGGCTGTCGTTAACGTCGTGAGCATAGCCGTTAGCCTTCAGAGTGTCGCTGCGGCTCATGTTGCCAGTGCCGGAAGTGCCGTCACCGCCATCCAGTTTGATCGCCAGGTAACCGAATGCATCGATACCTACGCCGACAGTACCTTGGGTGTAACCGGAGGTGAAATTACCCAGAAAGCCTTGGGTCCAGTCTTTCTGATCATGGCCACCGTCTTTATTGTCGCGGTTGAAGTAGTAGTTCTTCAACGTCTCGGTGAGTTTCGCGTCTTCAACAAAACCTTTGGCTTCTGCCTGGTCACTAACAAACGGGGCGGCCGTAGCCACTTGAGTACTGGCGGCTGCAGCAACTGCCAGTGCGATCATGCTCCACTTCATCACGCGCATCGTGATTTGCTCCTTTGGTTTTAGAAGAGTACTGCCGTCCCACCTGTTTTATTATCTGGGCGGCTCTTTCTTTTTGTGTCGGCGCAAACTTATATCACGCCGACAATGTTGGCGATACTTGCTATTCCAACCTTTCAGCTTCTTTACGACGGTGTCGCAAATGGCGTGGTGGATGTCGCAAATTCACAGTACCGACGCAGCCGGACTGACAACTTTCTCGCTGTTTATGGGCCTTTTTGCATCGGTAAAAAAGAGTCCCTGGCAAAACACTTGAATCTCCATCGGGCAACCCTGCCACTGTTTTTATGGGGCTTAAGGCATCCACTTCCGGTGGTGCGCTTATAGTCCATATAGGTACGAATGCAACAAGCGTGCACAAACCGCAATTTCGTTGCGGTTATTTTTCTGAACACCCGCCTGCGCTTGTGAAAACCTTGTGAAAGCTGGGCTTCAAGCCTGATTTTTTCTGTGCTTGACGCCATTCCTCCTATGGTGTTGCCACACCGAGAAACGCGCGTGACAACCAAAAACGTTACCGGTTCACCCCGCCAGTGAGTATTTGGCGGATGCCCGACGCAGTGAGCGTAGACGCACTGTGCGGTTTTGGTGCAAAAATATTTACAGCTGTTCTGAATTCATACAGCTTGCAGGGGCATGACGCTGCACGTCTCTGCTGATTCTGGTCATTTTTTTGCGCTGAACGTCGATGTTGGTTCCGTGCTGGTGCGTCGAGCTCGCAAATGTCACATCTCGGGGCGTTGGCAGGGCTGCGGGGTTCAGCGTCGTCGTGAAGGCTGGCGCATTCGCAGGTATGCTGCCGTCCTGTCGCTTGGTGCGCTGTCCATCGGGATGGCCGCTAAGCTGAATAATGATCAGCCGGGAGTACGCGCAGTGTTTGCTTTAGATTCACGACTTCAACAGGACACGCTGACGATCGGTGATTTCCCTCTCTGCCGACTGCTGTTGTCCAATGATGCCAATTACCCTTGGTTCATTCTGGTGCCTCGTCGGGACGATATCAGTGAGTTGTTTCAGTTGGATGTCGCCGATCAACAGCAGTTTTGGCAGGAAACCACCGCGCTGGCTGAGCTGCTCAAGGATCTGTTCGATGCCGACAAAATGAACGTCGCGACCTTGGGTAACGTTGTCAGTCAGATGCACATGCATGTGATTGTGCGCAAACGTGACGACGCAGCCTGGCCCGCGCCGGTCTGGGGCAAACACCCGGCCAAGCCTTACAGTACAGAGCAGGTCGCTGCCATTCGCGAACGGTTGCGACTGGTGTTGACCGAGCATTTCAGCTTTGTGGAGGACTGAGTCATGAATCTGGAAGAACGTGTTACCGATCTGGAAAGTCGTCTGGCGTTTCAGGATGACACCATTCAGTCGTTGAACGACGTGCTGGTGGCGCAGCAGCGCGTGGTCGAGCGCCTGCAATTGCAGATGGCGGCGCTGCTCAAGCGTCAGGAAGAGATGGTCGGCCAGTTCGAGTCCTTCGAGGATGAGGCGCCACCGCCACATTACTGAGGCAGGCACTTTTCATCAGGCGTAAAAAAACCGCGAACAGCACGCTGCTCGCGGTTTTTTTATGCCTGGATCAGCGTCGCGGCAGCGCGGCGATCACGTCCTCGGCTTGCAGGCCTTTGTCCCGGTTCATTACCGAGAACTCCACGCGCTGGCCTTCGACCAGGACGCGGTGACCTTCGCCACGGATCGCGCGAAAGTGCACGAAGATATCATCGCCGGAATCCCGGGAGATAAAGCCGAAGCCTTTGGAGGTGTTGAACCACTTGACGGTACCGGTATCACGATTGGTCATGTCATAGCTGGTTGGAGCAGCAGCCGGTGAAGAACGATAGAAGCTGACGGCCAGGTGCAGGACCACGGCAACCAGCGCGATCACCAGAGTGAACAGCACGGCTGGCTGACCGGCGATGACGGGCATCGGGGCGATCAGGGTCAAGGTTTGCAGGACGACGGTCAGTACCAGCAGCGCGCTGACCAGGTTTTGCAGATGCTGACGAGGGCCTTTGTTCCAGAAAGGAATCACTGGAGCAATCACCAGGTTCAGCAGGCCGAAAAAGGCCAGGTAAAGTGCATCGGGTTGTTGCAGGTAGGGAACGGCTTCGGATTTCAAGCTGGGTATGAACGACAGCAGCAAAGCCGCTGCGCCCATTAGCAGGTGGACGATTTTCAACATTTTGATTGGCTCACGTTTATGACGGCTCACAAGGAAGAGCTGAAGGCGCACGGTTCGCTTCGGAACAAAATAAGAGGCGGTGGACACGTTCACGGCATCAGCCTATGCGCAACGCCCCGAAAAATGGGGCATGGCGACACACTGCCTATTTAACAGCAAAGCCTGCGGCTACTCAAATCAGCCCGGCCAGCGGCATGCGTCGGTCGATTTGTCGCAGCACCTGCGCCCGATCCGGGCTGCGGGGTGTCGGTAGGCTTGCTAGAGTGGGTCTGCACCTGTTGGATGAATTCAATCGCCGTTAGGGGGTAAATATGGCAATCGATATCGGTATCAGTGAAGAAGATCGCAAATCCATCGTCGAAGGCTTGTCGCGTCTGCTGTCGGACACCTACGTGCTGTATCTGAAAACCCACAACTTCCACTGGAACGTCACCGGCCCGATGTTTCGTACGCTGCATTTGATGTTCGAAGAGCAATACAACGAGCTGGCGCTGGCCGTGGACTCGATCGCCGAGCGTATTCGCGCATTGGGCTTTCCGGCGCCGGGCGCCTATGCCACGTACGCGCGCCTTTCTTCTATCAAGGAAGAGGTGGGCGTGCCGAGTGCCGAAGACATGATCAAACAGTTGGTCGATGGTCAGGAAGCCGTGACCCGCACGGCACGTGGCATCTTCCCACTGCTCGACAAGGTCAGCGATGAACCGACCGCAGACCTGCTGACCCAGCGCATGCAGGTTCACGAAAAAACGGCGTGGATGCTGCGCTCGCTGCTGGAAGCGTAATCCCCCGAGCGCGCGGGCCCGCCAGCGGTGCTCGTGCGCTGTCCGCAATCCTACCTGTGTCGTTGGCTTATCCTACGGAGTCGGTCAATAAGTCGTCTGGCTATAACTTTGTGTCTGCGCTTTTATGAAAGCCACAGGATGTGACTTTTCAAACAAGCAGAGATGGCAAAGGAGTGTCACTGATATGGCAGAGGGAGACAGGCGAGGCGACAGGATTGTCGGCTTGCCCCATGAGTTGAAAGTTGATCCGTTCGTCAGCGAGTTCGACATGGCACTGGTTCAGCCATCGTCACGATCCGTGCGTCTGAACGGTTATGCGACCTGCCTGCGGCTGGAGCGGGTCTACTGGAACATCCTCGGCAATATGGCCGCAGATAACTGCTGTTCGATCAGCTCGTTGTTGTCCCACGTTGACCGCGAAGTGCATCTGCGTCACGGCGGGGTGAGAAATTTCAGCGCGCTGGTGCGGGTGGTGTGCGTCATGAACGGCGTCAAGCAGGCAGCAACTGCCGAATCGCTCTGAAACGGCGGTTGCAAACGAGGTCTCGGCCTGTGCAGTCTTACGGCTGCACAGGCCGCATTTAATCGATATAATCCCGCTCTTTCGCCGCAAAGCCCTGCGCGCGGTGGCAATCTGATCGCCGAGACACCCCCATGCCGATGTACGATTACCAATGTGCTTCCTGTGGTCATCAGTTGGAAGCCATTCAAAAGATCAGCGATGCACCGCTGGTCGACTGCCCTGCCTGCCAGGCGCCAGAGCTCAAGAAACAGCTGTCCATGCCAGGCTTCCGCCTCAGCGGCAGCGGTTGGTACGAAACCGATTTCAAGACCGGGACCAAGAAGAATCTGGCCGGTGGCGACAAATCTGACTAGGGTTCAACCCCAGGTTGAACGACACGCGTGAGTTTCCGCATTGCTTTGAAAGCAACGGGATCTCCACCGAATATCGAATGACGAGAAGCGAACCATTATCATGATGCGCAGCCACTATTGCGGCCAACTGAACGAAAGCCTGGAAGGCCAGGAAATTACCCTTTGCGGATGGGTTCACCGTCGCCGCGACCACGGCGGGGTGATTTTCCTCGATATCCGTGATCGTGACGGTCTGGCCCAAGTGGTATTCGATCCGGATCGCGCCGAGAGCTTCGCCGCTGCCGATCGCGTGCGCAGCGAGTACGTCGTGAAGATCACCGGCAAGGTGCGTCTGCGTCCGGCCGGTGCGACCAACGCCAACATGGCGTCGGGCATGATCGAAGTGCTGGGTTATGAACTGGAAGTGCTGAACGAGTCGGAAACTCCGCCGTTCCCGCTGAACGAGTTCTCCGACGTGGGTGAAGAAACCCGTCTGCGTTATCGTTTCCTCGACCTGCGTCGTCCGGAAATGGCCGAGAAGCTGCGTCTGCGCTCGCGCATGACCACCAGCATCCGTCGCTTCCTCGACGAGAACGGCTTCCTCGACGTTGAAACGCCTATCCTGACCCGTGCCACCCCTGAAGGTGCGCGTGACTATCTGGTGCCAAGCCGTACCCACGCCGGTTCGTTCTTCGCCCTGCCGCAATCGCCACAGCTGTTCAAGCAACTGCTGATGGTTGCCGGTTTCGACCGTTATTACCAGATCGCCAAGTGCTTCCGCGACGAAGACCTGCGTGCTGACCGTCAGCCTGAATTCACCCAGATCGACATCGAGACCAGCTTCCTCGATGAAAAAGAGATCATGGGCCTGACCGAAGAAATGATCCGCAACCTGTTCAAGGAAGTGCTGGGTCTGGAATTCGGCGATTTCCCGCACATGACTTTCGAAGAAGCCATGCGCCGCTACGGTTCCGACAAGCCAGACCTGCGTAACCCGCTGGAACTGGTCGACGTTGCCGATCAACTGAAAGAAGTTGAATTCAAGGTGTTCAGCGGCCCGGCCAACGATCCGAAATGCCGTATCGCCGCACTGCGCGTTCCAGGCGGGGCGAGCATGCCACGCAAGCAGATCGACGATTACACCAAGTTCGTCGGCATCTACGGTGCCAAGGGCCTGGCGTACATCAAGGTCAACGAGCGCGCTGCCGGTGTTGACGGTCTGCAATCGCCGATCGTGAAAAACATCCCTGAAGACAAGCTCAACGTGATCCTCGATCGCGTTGGCGCAGTCGATGGCGACATCGTGTTCTTCGGCGCCGACAAGGCCAAGATCGTCAGCGAAGCCTTGGGCGCACTGCGCATCAAGCTCGGTCACGACCTCAAGCTGCTGACCTGCGAGTGGGCGCCAATGTGGGTCGTCGACTTCCCGATGTTCGAAGAAAACGACGACGGCAGCTTCTCCGCGTTGCACCACCCGTTCACCGCGCCGAAATGCTCTCCTGAAGAGCTGGAAGCCAACCCGGCTGGCGCTCTGTCCCGCGCCTACGACATGGTATTGAACGGCACCGAGCTGGGTGGCGGTTCGATCCGTATCCACCGCAAGGAAATGCAGCAGGCGGTGTTCCGTCTGCTGGGTATCAATGAAGCGGAACAGGAAGAGAAGTTCGGCTTCCTGCTCGACGCGCTGAAGTACGGTGCTCCGCCGCACGGTGGTCTGGCCTTCGGTCTGGACCGTCTGGTGATGCTGATGACCGGCGCCCAGTCGATCCGTGAAGTGATCGCCTTCCCGAAAACCCAGAGTGCTGCCGACGTCATGACGCAAGCGCCGGGTGTGGTGGATGCCAAGGCACTGCGCGAGCTGCACATTCGTTTGCGCGAAACGCCAAAGGCTGAGTAAGACGGGCCTGAAGGCGCATCTTCGGATGCGCCTTTTTTCTTTCTATAGAGAGCAGGTCGAGATTTTTTTGTTTGCTGGCCGCTGCATGAGCAGGGCGGGCAACGTTTCAAAGAGAATTCGGAGCGAGTTATGGCAGGTCATTCCAAGTGGGCGAACATCAAGCACCGCAAAGAACGTCAGGATGCCAAGAGAGGCAAGATCTTCACCAAGTGGATCCGCGAACTGACCGTTGCGGCCCGTCAGGGCGGCGGTGATCCGGGTTCCAACCCGCGTCTGCGTCTGGCCCTGGACAAGGCGCTGAGCGCGAACATGAGCCGTGACATCATCGACCGTGCCGTGGCGCGCGGCGCTGGTGCCACCGAAGCGGATAATGTTGAAGAGCTGACCTACGAAGGTTACGGCCCGGGCGGTGTGGCGGTGATGGTCGAGTGTATGACCGACAACCGCAACCGTACCGCCGCAGCTGTGCGCCATGCGTTCAGCAAGTGCGGGGGTAACCTCGGCACCGACGGTTCGGTAGCTTACTTGTTCGAGCGCAAAGGCCAGATCAGCTTCGCGCCGGGCGTTGATGAGGACGCACTGACCGAAGCGGCGCTGGAAGCCGATGCCGATGACGTGGTCAGCCACGAAGATGGTTCGATCGATGTGTTCACTTCGTTCACCAGTTTCTATGCCGTGCGTAACGCGCTGGAAGCCGCTGGATTCAAGGGCGATGACGCGGAAATCGTCATGCAGCCGACCACCAGCGCCGAACTGGATCTGGAAGGCGCTGAAAAGGTGCTGAAGCTGATCGACATGCTTGAGGATCTGGATGACGTGCAGAACGTTTATTCCAACGCGGATATTCCGGAAGACGTGGCCGCTCAGCTCGGTTAAGAGTGGCTACGATTCAATGTGGGAGCGAGCCTGCTCGCGAAGGCGGATTTTCAGGCAACATCGTTGCTGATGATGAAACCGCTTTCGCGAGCAGGCTCGCTCCCACATTTGTTATGGGTTGATTTGAAAATCGTGCTTTTACCGAATCTGCAGGCGTTATGACTTTAATTCTTGGTATCGACCCCGGTTCGCGCATCACCGGTTACGGGATTGTTCGCGATACCGGGCGTGGCGGCTGTATCTATGTGGCCTCGGGCTGCATCCGTACCGGTGCGGGCGAGTTGCATGAGCGCCTGCAAATCGTCTATCGCGGTGTACGCGAGATCATCCAGACCTACGGACCGGTGACCATGGGCATCGAAAAGGTGTTTATGGCGAAAAACGCCGATTCGGCGCTGAAACTCGGTCAGGCTCGCGGCGCTGCAATCGTGGCTGGCGCTGAAGAGAGTCTGGAGATCGCAGAGTACACGGCCACTCAGGTCAAGCAGGCTGTAGTCGGCACCGGCGCCGCCAATAAAGAACAAGTGCAGATGATGGTCATGCACATGCTCAAACTGACCAGCAAACCGCAAATCGATGCCTCGGACGCCCTGGCCATTGCCATTTGTCACGCACATACGCGCTCCAGTCTGCTGCCGCACGGTCTGGGAACGGCACGCAGTCGTGGCGGGCGCCTGCGTCTCTGATAGCATCAGCATCAATTTTCCTGAAAGCGGTTTTTGGCGCCTGGGTCGTCGGCCCGAAATCCGCCTTTCGACAGTCGCCAGCCCACGGCTGGCCAACGCTCAAGGATCTGAAACGTGATTGGACGCTTGCGCGGCACCCTGGCTGAGAAACAGCCGCCGCACCTGATTCTGGATGTAAACGGCCTCGGGTATGAGCTGGAAGTGCCCATGACCACCCTTTACCGCCTGCCGTCGGTCGGTGAACCGCTGACCTTGCACACGCATTTGGTCGTACGCGAAGACGCGCAATTACTCTATGGTTTTGCCGGCAAGCGTGAGCGAGACTTTTTTCGCGAGTTGATCCGTCTCAATGGTGTCGGGCCAAAATTGGCCCTGGCCTTGATGTCGAGTCTGGAAGTCGACGAGTTGATCCGCTGCGTGCAGTCTCAGGACACCTCGGCGTTGACCAAGGTGCCGGGTGTCGGCAAGAAAACCGCTGAGCGTCTGCTGGTCGAACTCAAGGATCGCTTCAAGGCCTGGGAAACTACGCCGGCCATGTTCGCGCTGGTACCGAACCAGCCGGATGGCCCGGCACAGGTCAACACCGCCGAGAACGATGCGGTCAGCGCGCTGATTTCTCTGGGCTACAAGCCGCAGGAAGCGAGCAAGGCGATTACCGCCATCAAGGACAAGAATTTGAGCAGTGAAGACCTGATCCGCCGCGCCCTGAAGGGAATGATTTAAGTGATTGAAGCTGATCGTCTGATCACCGCCGCGCACAGCCCGCGCGAGCGCGAAGAAGTCCAGGACCGCGCCATTCGCCCGGTCAGCCTGGCCGACTACATCGGCCAGCCGACCGTGCGCGAGCAGATGGAGCTGTTCATCCAGGCCGCCCGTGGCCGAAGCGAATCCCTCGACCACACGCTGATCTTCGGCCCGCCGGGTCTGGGCAAGACCACGCTGGCCAACATCATCGCTCAGGAAATGGGCGTATCGATCAAGAGCACTTCCGGGCCGGTGCTTGAGCGTCCGGGTGATCTGGCGGCGTTGCTGACCAATCTTGAGCCGCACGATGTGTTGTTCATCGACGAAATCCATCGTCTGTCGCCGATCGTTGAAGAAGTGCTGTACCCGGCGATGGAGGATTTCCAGCTCGACATCATGATTGGCGAAGGGCCGGCAGCGCGTTCGATCAAGCTCGATCTGCCGCCATTCACCCTGGTCGGCGCGACGACTCGCGCCGGCATGCTGACTAACCCGTTGCGTGACCGCTTCGGTATCGTCCAGCGTCTGGAGTTCTACAGCACGGCTGATCTGGCGACGATTGTCAGCCGTTCCGCGGCCATCCTCGGTCTGCCGCTGGATCCGGAAGGCTCGTTCGAAATCGCGCGCCGCGCCCGGGGCACGCCGCGGATCGCCAACCGTCTACTGCGCCGTGTGCGCGACTTCGCTGAAGTGCGCGCCAAGGGCCATATCACCAAAGCGGTGGCGGACCTGGCTTTGAACCTGCTGGATGTCGACGAACACGGTTTCGATCATCAGGATCGCCGCCTGCTATTGACCATGATCGAGAAGTTCGATGGCGGCCCCGTCGGTATCGACAGCCTCGCTGCTGCAATCAGCGAAGAGCGCCACACGATTGAAGATGTGCTGGAGCCGTATCTGATCCAGCAGGGTTACATCATGCGCACTCCACGGGGCAGGGTGGTGACGCGCCATGCGTACCTGCACTTTGGTTTAAACATCCCGTCACGAATGGGTGAAATGCCCGTGGCAGACGAGTTTCTCGATGCCGTGGACGATTGATACACATTTTTTGTCGATTTATTCAGGGTTTGTACGGTCATAGGACGGTACTTTTGCGGTAAAGCCCTGAAACCATGAAAAACAGTTGCCTGGCCGGATTGGCAACCTGAGGAGTAAGCACTAGAGTATGCGCGCGCAAAACGGGCTTGAGTCGTTCGCACATCGTTGTCGCGTTTATTACGAGGACACCGATGCGGGCGGCATCGTGTATTACGTTAATTACCTCAAGTTTATGGAACGGGCTCGAACCGAGCGGCTTCGCGATCTGGGCTTTGCCCAATCGCAGCTGGCAGGGGAGGACCTGTTGTTTGTCGTGCACTCCAGCGAAGCGCGTTACCACGCGCCGGCGCGACTGGACGACGAACTGCTGGTAAGCGCTGAAGTAATCGAATTGAACCGTGCCAGCCTGCGCTTCAAACAGCAGGTCAGGCGGGCAACGGATAATGTGCTGCTCTGTGAAGGGCAGTTTCTGGTGGCCTGTGTGCGCACTAACAGTTTGAAACCCCGGGCCCTTCCCGAAGACTTGCGTGCGGCCTTCGCCGACGCGGTCGGCCCGGGTACACACTCAAAGCAGGAGATAAAGCGTGGAAGCTAACGTCGTCGACCATTCCTCCATGTGGAGCCTGGTCAGCAATGCCAGCATCGTGGTGCAGTTGGTAATGTTGACCCTGGTGGCCGCATCGGTGACCTCATGGATCATGATCTTTCAGCGCAGCAATCTGCTGCGTGCCGGTCGACGTGCCCTGGAGAGCTTCGAAGAGCGCTTCTGGTCGGGTATCGACCTGTCCAAGCTGTACCGTCAGGCGGGCAGCAACCCGGATCCGGATTCTGGCGTGGAGCAGATCTTCCGTGCCGGCTTCAAGGAGTTCTCCCGTCTGCGTCAGCAGCCAGGTGTCGACCCTGAAGCGGTCATGGAAGGTGTGGCCCGTGCCATGCGCGTCGCCATTTCCCGCGAAGAAGAGAAACTCGAGCAGAGCCTGCCATTCCTCGCCACCGTCGGTTCGGTCAGCCCGTACATCGGTCTGTTCGGTACCGTGTGGGGCATCATGAACTCCTTCCGCGGGCTGGCCAGCGCCCAGCAAGCAACCCTGGCCACTGTGGCCCCGGGTATCGCCGAAGCCCTGATCGCCACCGCGATCGGTCTGTTCGCCGCGATCCCTGCGGTTATCGCTTACAACCGTTTCGCCGCTCGCAGCGAAACCTTGCTGGGCCGTTACTACACCTTCGCCGATGAATTCCAGGCGATCCTGCACCGCAAAGTGCACACCAGCGAAGAATAAGCAGGTAATTTCCAATGGCTTTAATCGCTCGAGCTCGCAAAAAGCGCAAGCCGGTTGCCGAGATGAACGTGGTGCCTTACATCGACGTGATGTTGGTGCTGCTGGTTATCTTCATGGTGACCGCGCCGATGCTCAATCAGGGCGTGAAAGTTGATCTGCCCAAGGTTTCCAGCGAAGCCTTGCCGCAGGACAACAACACTCAGGTCCTGACCATTTCGATCAAGGCTGACAAGACCTACTACTGGAACCTTGGCAGCGAAGTCGATACCGAGAAGCAACAGGACAGGGCCATGACTCTGCCGCAAATGACCGACGCGGTGACCAAGATCATTCGTGCCGGCACTGAAGGCGGCAAGCGTACCCAGGTCTTCATCCGCGGTGACAAGACCGTCGACTACGGTTCCGTCATGGGCGCCATGGGCGGGTTGCAGAAAGCCGGGGTCGGTAATGTTGGTTTGATTACCGAGGCCCCCTGATGCAGCAACAGCGAGAGCCGTCCGCCTCGGAAAGCTACTTCTGGCCTAGTGTTCTGGCAATTGTCCTGCACGTGCTGGTGTTCGGCATGCTGTTCGTCAGTTTTGCCTTTACACCAGAGCTGCCGCCGGCCAAACCGATTGTCCAGGCGACCCTCTACCAGCTGAAATCGAAAAGTCAGGCAACCACCCAGACCAATCAGAAGATTGCGGGTGAGGCGAAGAAATCCGCCGCGCGCCAGACCGAAGTCGAGCAGATGGAGCAGAAGAAGGTCGAGCAGGAAGAGATCAAGGCCGCTGCGGAACAAAAGAAAGAAGAAGCGGCTCAAAAAGCCGAGGAAGCCAAGAAGGCCGACGAGTCGAAGAAAGCAGACGAGGCGAAAAAGGCTGACGAAGCCAAAAAAGCCGACGAAGCCAAGAAGACCGCCGAAGCCAAGAAGGCTGAAGAGAAAAAATTGGCTGATATAGCCAAGAAGAAATCTGAAGAAGAAGCGAAAAAGGCTGCTGAAGAAGAGGCCAAGAAAGCCGCTGCTGAAGAAGCCAAGAAAAAGATCGTCGAAGACGCGAAGAAGAAAGCCGCCGAAGACGCCAAGAAGAAAGCTGAAGCTGAAGAGGCGAAGAAGAAAATCGCCGACGAAGCGAAGAAGAAAGCTGCTGCCGATGCTGCGAAGAAGAAAGCGCAGGATGCGGCACGTAAATCGACTGAAGACAAAAAGGCTCAGGCCTTGGCCGATTTGCTTTCCGATACGCCGCAGCGCCAGCAGGCCTTGGCCGATGAGCAGGGTGACGAAGTCGCGGGCAGTTTCGATGACCTGATTCGTGCGCGAGCGGCAGAAGGTTGGGCCCGTCCACCTTCGGCACGCAAAGGCATGACAGTTGTGCTGCAGATCGGCATGTTGCCGGACGGTACGGTGACTTCGGTCAGCGTGGCCAAGTCCAGTGGCGATGGTCCGTTCGATGCGTCGGCAGTCGCGGCAGTGAAGAATATTGGACGTTTGACAGAAATGCAGGGAATGAAGCCGAGCGATTTCGCTCCGTATCGTTCATTCAAGATGACATTCACACCTGAGGATCTAGCCTTGTGAGAAACCTTCTTCGAGGAATGCTGGTCGTGATCTGCTGCATGGCAGGGATCGCGATGGCGGATGAAAAGAACATTCTGGTTACCAGCGGCAGCGATCGGGCTACTCCGATCGCCGTTGTACCATTCGGCATGCAGGGCGGTGCCGTGCTGCCGGACGACATGGCAGAAATCATTGGTAACGATTTGCGCAACTCGGGCTACTACTCGCCGATTCCAAAGCAAAACATGATCAGCCAGCCAAGCCAGCCGAGCGAAATCATCTTCCGTGACTGGAAGGCGGTGGGTGCTCAATACATGATGGTCGGCAGCATTGCGCCAGCCGGCGGTCGCCTGCAGGTGCAGTGGGCACTGTTCAACGTGGCCACCGAACAGAAAGTGGCTGACGGCAGTGTTTCCGGCACCACCGAGCAACTGCGTGACATGGCGCACTTCATCTCCGACCAGTCGTTCCAGAAACTGACCGGTATTGAAGGTGCGTTCTCGACGCGTCTGCTGTACGTGACGGCTGAGCGCTTCTCCGAGAAGAACACCCGTTACACCCTGCAGCGTTCGGACTACGACGGTGCTCGCGCCGTGACCTTGCTGCAATCGCGTGAGCCAATCCTGTCGCCGCGTTTTGCACCAGATGGCAAGCGCATCGCCTACGTGTCGTTCGAGCAGAAGCGCCCACGCATCTTCATGCAGAACATCGACACCGGTCGCCGCGAGCAGATTACCAACTTCGAAGGTCTGAACGGCGCGCCAGCCTGGTCGCCGAACGGTGATCGTCTCGCGTTCGTACTGTCCAAGGACGGTAACCCGGACATCTACGTGATGAATCTGGCTTCGCGCCAGATCACCCGCGTAACCGCAGGCCCGGGCATCAACACCGAACCGTACTGGGGCAAGGATGGCTCGACCATCTACTTCACTTCGGACCGCGGCGGCAAGCCACAGATCTACAAAACCAGCGCCAGTGGCGGTGGTGCCGAGCGTGTGACGTTTGTAGGTAATTACAACGCCAACCCGAAACTTTCGGCTGATGAAAAGACTTTGGTGATGATCCATCGTCAGGATGGCTTCACCAATTTCAAGGTGGCAGCTCAGGATCTGCAGCGAGGGAGTGTAAAGATCCTCACTGATAGCACTCTGGACGAGTCACCTACTGTTGCGCCCAACGGCACCATGGTAATCTACGCCACCCGCCAACAGGGCCGGGGAGTCTTGATGCTCGTGTCCATTAATGGACGCGTTAGGCTCCCGCTTCCTACCGCTCAAGGCGAAGTCAGAGAACCGTCCTGGTCCCCTTACCTGAAGTGAGCGGGCGCTACACGTTTTACTTAACACACTGGGGTTCATTAGGAGTTTCACGATGGAAATGCTGAAGTTTGGTAAATTTGCTGCGCTGGCTCTGGCCATGGCTGTAGCTGTAGGTTGCTCGTCCAAAGGCGGCGACAACGCCGGTGAAGGCGCTGTTGATCCAAACGCTGGTTACGGCGCAAACACTGGTGCCGTTGACGGTTCCCTGAGCGAAGAAGCTGCTCTGCGCGCAATCACCACCTTCTACTTCGAATACGACAGCTCGGACCTGAAGCCAGAAGCCATGCGCGCTCTGGACGTTCACGCCAAAGACCTGAAAGCAAACGGCGCTCGCGTTGTTCTGGAAGGCAACACCGACGAACGTGGTACTCGTGAGTACAACATGGCACTGGGCGAGCGTCGTGCGAAAGCCGTTCAGCGCTACCTGGTACTGCAAGGTGTTTCCCCAGCTCAGCTGGAACTGGTTTCCTACGGCGAAGAGCGTCCAGTTGCTACCGGCAACGATGAGCAGTCCTGGGCTCAAAACCGTCGCGTCGAACTGCGTAAGTAATTCGATATGCGAACGTGCCGTCGTGCTGTAACTGTTCTGGCTCTCAGTCTCGCGCCGCTTGCGGCGTGGGCTGCGGTTCCTGTGGTCGATGACAACTCCGGTTATAACAATAGCGGGAGCAGTTATCCGCCTGCAGGTTACGGTACGAACGGCGCCTATGCCGGGGGAGCGGCTTCGGCCCCTGCCTCGGCACAAGGCATGCTGTTCAACCAATTGCAACAGATGCAGGATCAGATTTCTCGCCAGCAAGGCGTGATCGAAGAACTGCAGAATCAGGTTGCGCGCATGAAGCAGGAATCCCTGGAGCGATACCAGGATCTTGATCGGCGCATAGGATCCGGCGTTGCACCTGCCGCGACTCCTGAGAATTCTTCTGCCGGTGGCGACGCAAGTGCTGCTGCCGGTGCTGCCGCTGGCGCCGGGGCTGCTGCCCAGGCACCTGCTGCAAGCAGCGAACCGGGTGATCCGGCCAAGGAAAAGCTGTATTACGATGCCGCTTTCGACCTGATCAAAGCCAAGGATTTCGACAAGGCCAGCCAGGCTTTTGCCGCTTTCCTGCGCAAATACCCGAACAGCCAATACGCGGGCAACGCCCAGTACTGGTTGGGCGAAGTCAATCTGGCCAAAGGCGATCTGCAAGGTGCAGGTCAGGCTTTCGCCAAGGTTTCGCAGCTGTATCCAAAGCACGCTAAAGTGCCGGACTCGCTGTACAAGCTGGCTGACGTAGAGCGCCGCCTTGGTCATACCGACAAGGTCAAAGGCATTCTGCAGCAGGTGGTGGCCCAATATCCGGGTACCTCCGCCGCTCAGTTGGCTCAACGTGATCTGCAACGCATGTAAGGTCGTGTTACCCGTTTAGAAGAAACCCGCGCTTGTCGCGGGTTTTTTCGTTAGAATTCACGCCCTTTTTCTGAAACACGCTTCTTGCGGTCTACGCGTTGGCGGGATTGCCTGAAGTGCCTGACGGAGGCGGACAGCCTGTTTAGCTGTTACGCCCGTGGCGACTATGCAAGACACATTGAGAATCACCGAAGTTTTCTACTCGTTGCAGGGGGAAACGCGGACCGCCGGGCTGCCCACGGTTTTTGTGCGCCTGACCGGTTGTCCTTTGCGTTGCCAATACTGCGACAGCGCCTATGCGTTCAGTGGCGGCACCATCCGCACCCTCGACGACATCCTCGAGCAAGTGGCCGGATTTCGTCCGCGCTACGTCTGTGTCACCGGCGGTGAGCCGCTGGCGCAGCCGAACGCCATTCCTTTGCTCAAGCAGTTGTGTGACGCCGGTTACGAGGTTTCGCTGGAAACCAGTGGCGCACTCGACATTTCGGCCGTCGATCCGCGCGTCAGTCGGGTTGTCGATCTGAAAACGCCGGACTCGAAAGAAGCCCATCGCAACCGTTACGAGAACATCGAACTGCTGAGCCCCAACGATCAGGTGAAGTTTGTCATCTGTTCGCGGGAAGACTATGACTGGGCCGTGTCCAAGCTGATCCAGTACGGTCTTGAACGGCGTGCCGGTGAAGTGCTGTTCTCCCCAAGTCACCATGACCTCAATGCTCGGGATCTGGCGGACTGGGTGGTGGCTGACAACCTGCCGGTGCGGTTGCAATTGCAGTTGCATAAATATCTATGGAATGACGAGCCGGGGCGCTGAGATGACCGAACAACTGAACACCACCGAAAAACGTGCGGTCATTCTGCTGTCCGGCGGCCTCGATTCGGCCACCGTCGTGGCCATGGCTCGCGCCGAAGGCTACAGCTGCTACACCATGAGTTTCGATTACGGTCAGCGCTCGCACGCTGAATTGCACGCCGCTGCCCGCGTCGCCCGCGACTTGGGTGTGGTTGAGCACAAAGTAATCGGCCTCAACCTGAATGGTATGGGCGGCTCGGCACTGACCGACAGCAGCATCGATATTCCGGAGGAGCTGGGCGAAGGCATTCCGGTGACTTACGTGCCGGCGCGTAACACGGTGTTCCTTTCGCTGGCGTTGGGCTGGGCAGAAGTGCTGGGTGCGCGTGACATATTTATTGGTGTCAACGCCGTGGACTATTCCGGTTACCCGGATTGCCGTCCGGAGTTCATCGAGTCGTTCGAGCGCATGGCCAATCTGGCGACCAAGGCCGGCGTTGAAGGCAATGGCTTCCGCATTCAGGCGCCACTGCAGAACCTGAGCAAGGCGCAAATCGTTCAGGCGGGCGTGAAGCTCGGCGTTGATTATGGCCTCACCGTTTCCTGCTATCAGGCCGACGATGACGGCCGCGCGTGCGGTAAATGCGACAGCTGCCGCCTGCGCGCAGAAGGCTTTGCGGCCGCTGGTGTGGACGATCCAACAGCTTATTTTTGATTATTTTCAAAAAGGTGTTGAATAGTCCTTAAAAATCAGTATTATACGCGCCACCACACAGCGGGTCGTTAGCTCAGTTGGTAGAGCAGTTGGCTTTTAACCAATTGGTCGTAGGTTCGAATCCCACACGACCCACCATATTTGGCGGTTTAGAAAATCCGGAAGGCCCACGAAAGTGAGGATTTCCGGGTTTTTTTTGCCTGCAATTTCGCTATGCGTTATTTCACCGCCCGCAGCGCTGACGCAGGTCAGAATCATCTTTTGTATCAACGGGATATTCTGTAGCCTTGCGCAGCTTCAATGCTGTCCGTGCCTGATAATACTCACTCTCCCGGCGGTACCCTCAAGCGGTCCGGAGCCGGGTGTATACTCGACTTTCGCGCGAACGCGCCTGCAGGTCTTGCGAACATGACGCAGATTTCCGAACGCCTTCTGGTTCAAGCCCACCTCGATGCCAAACAGCCCAAACCGCTGACCGCTGAGGAAGAGGCTTATTACCGTTCCGCCATTGCCGCCGAGCTCAAGGCTCAGGACGCGGTGCTGGTGGCCCACTTTTATTGCGATCCGGTAATTCAGGCCTTGGCTGAAGAAACCGGCGGTTGCGTCTCCGATTCCCTGGAAATGGCTCGCTTCGGCAATGCTCACCCGGCCAAAACCGTGGTGGTCGCCGGCGTGAAGTTCATGGGCGAGACCGCGAAGATTCTCAACCCGGAAAAACGCGTGCTGATGCCGACCCTCGAAGCGACGTGCTCGCTGGACCTGGGTTGCCCGGTCGACGAGTTCTCGGCGTTCTGCGATCAGCACCCGGAGCGCACGGTGGTGGTCTATGCCAACACCTCCGCAGCCGTTAAGGCTCGAGCTGATTGGGTGGTGACTTCGAGTTGCGCGCTGGAGATCGTCGAAAGCCTGATGGACAACGGCGAGACCATCATCTGGGGGCCGGACAAGCATCTGGGCACTTACATCCAGCGCAAGACCGGCGCGGACATGCTGCTGTGGGACGGTGCCTGCATCGTTCACGAAGAGTTCAAGTCCAAGCAGCTTGAAGACATGAAAGCGTTGTACCCGGACGCTGCGATTCTGGTGCACCCGGAGTCGCCCACGTCGGTGATCGAGCTGGCGGACGCGGTGGGTTCCACCAGCCAGTTGATCGCTGCCGCGCAATCGCTGCCGAACAAGACCCTGATCGTTGCGACCGACCGTGGCATCTTCTACAAGATGCAGCAGCTGTGTCCGGACAAGGTCTTCATCGAGGCGCCAACCGCCGGTAACGGCGCGGCGTGCCGCAGTTGCGCACATTGCCCGTGGATGGCCATGAACACCCTTGAGCGCACGCTCAAGAGCTTGAAGGAAGGGACCAACGAGATCTTTGTTGATCCGGCGTT
Organism: Pseudomonas sp. H1_D05; assembly: GCF_054682705.1. Lineage (NCBI taxonomy): Bacteria > Pseudomonadati > Pseudomonadota > Gammaproteobacteria > Pseudomonadales > Pseudomonadaceae > Pseudomonas > Pseudomonas sp. H1_D05. The sequence goes on along the minus strand of NZ_CP162825.1, from coordinate 367,635 downwards.
GATTCCACAGGCGATCCGGCCGTTGAAGCGCATGCTCGATTTCACTCAGGCGGCGCGGATGAAGCTGGCCGGTAACGCCTAAGCTCTAAAGGCATTACACAAAACCTGTGGGAGCGAGCTTGCTCGCGAAAGCGGTGTATCAGTCACCAATAGAATCGACTGATACGACGCCTTCGCGAGCAAGCTCGCTCCCACAGTGGTTTTTGGCGTCTGGAAGTTATTTGGTCTTTTTCGGGATCCGCACCACGCGGGTGTCGGAATAGATGTCATGCCACGTGCGCTTCTGCTTGTCGTACAGCGACCAGAGGAATCCCAACCCCACGCACAGCCACGACGCAATCGACACCATAAACCGCAACAACGCCTGCCACAGGCTGATCGCCGTGCCATTGGCGTTCTGCACACGAATACCCCACACCTGCATGCCCAGCGTCTGCCCGCCGTGGGTCCAGAACTTGGCAAAGAATGCGAACAGCACCAACACCAGCACGGTCGAGTAGAGCGGATCACCGTCGAGCTTGCCGGCATCGGTCATCACTCGCAGGCGCTCTTCACCAATGATCGCTGCCTGAATCATCTTGTAGATGCCACCCGTGACGATCAGCAGGGCGGTGCATAGCAGAAAATCATAGAACATCGCCGCCAGACGCCGGCCTAGACCAACGGCGGGAAAATCGCCCTGTGGGGTGAGCAGGTTTTTCGACATGGCAGCCTCTGGACGCAAAATGAAGCGCCATTTTACGGATTCGCGCACACAAAAAAGCCCCTGATATCAACATCAGGGGCTTTTTCGTAACAGAAAATCAGGCTTCTGCTTGTACTTCGTCAGCCTGCATGCCTTTCTGGCCCTGCACAGCAACGAAGGTCACTTTCTGGCCTTCTTTCAGGCTTTTGAAGCCGTTGCCCTGAATGGCGCGGAAATGCACGAACAGATCCGGACCGCTTTCTGGAGTGATAAAACCAAAACCTTTCTCGTCGTTAAACCACTTGACGGTACCGCTCTGACGTGTGGACATTTCTTATTTCCTTTGACGCAAAAATTAATGACAGTCTCTTTCTCATGAAAGAGTACTGGGGCTGGTTGCAGGAGAGTAAGAAGACGTCGAACGGGATGTAGCTAACTTGTAGGCTACTGCCCAGGTCACGATTCCAAGCTGACCCATGCAAACACAGTGGAGAAACTCTACGCCAACTACGGGAGAAAAAACAAGCCCTGCGAAGCCCCCGGTTTTACTGAGCTTGAGCAAGTTAATCCTCTCGCTAGTGCGGGCTTAGACGATTAACCTGTTCAATTGTTTTCGATCGTTATAAGCAAAGTTCATATTCGAATCAGTTGATAGAAAATGCACTTTTTTGTGGCGATTGCGTTACACATTAGTGCACGCATAACGCAATCGCGTTACTTATAGAAACAGTCAATCAACCGCGATAGTAGCGTTGTGGAACAAATGGCATTTTGCTTACAAGCATTTGCACCTTTTTCCCACGAACAATGGCCCAAACCGGTGTGTCGAGGGTGACATATGCGCTGTCGAGGTAACCCATCGCCAACGGCCCGCCCAAGGTCGGACCGAAACCACCGCTGCACACGCTGCCGATGATTTCGCCGGCTTCGTTGACGATTTCTGCGCCTTCACGCACGGGGGTGCGCTCCTGCGGTAGCAGGCCGACGCGTTTGCGTGCCACGCCATTCTGTTGTTGAGCGAAAACATTCTCCGCGCCCGGGAAACCGCCGGCCCGCGCGCCATCAGCGCGACGTGGCTTGGAGATCGCCCATAACAGGCTGGCTTCGATCGGCGTGGTCTCGATGTTCATGTCGTGGCCGTAGAGGCACAGACCGGCTTCCAGACGCAGCGAGTCGCGAGCGCCGAGGCCAATGGCCTGGACTTCCGGTTCGGCGAGCAGGGCGCGGGCAAGTTTTTCCGCATCTGCAGCTGGTACGGAGATTTCGAAACCGTCTTCACCGGTGTAACCCGAACGGCTGACAAAGCAGTCGACGCCGAGCAGATTGACACGGGCGAACTGCATAAAAGTCATTTTTTCAACGGGTGGTGCCAGCCGCGCCAGCACGGTCACCGCCGCCGGACCTTGCAATGCCAGCAGAGCGCGTTCTTCGAACAGCGCCGTAATGGTGCACTGATCGCCGATGTGTTTTTGCAGGTGGGCCAGGTCCTGATCCTTGCACGCGGCGTTGACCACCAGGAACAATTCGTCATTACCGAGGTTGGCCACCATCAGGTCGTCGAGAATGCCGCCGTTGTCGTTGGTGAACATCGCGTAACGCTGCATGCCCACCGGCAGGTCGATGATGTCTACCGGCACCAGGCTTTCCAGGGCTTTGGCGGCGTTGGCACCAGTCAGGCGGATCTGGCCCATGTGCGAGACATCGAACAGTCCGGCCTGCTCACGGGTGTGCTGGTGTTCTTTCATCACACCGAGTGGGTATTGCACCGGCATGTCGTAGCCGGCGAACGGCACCATGCGAGCGCCGAGTTCGATGTGCAGAGCGTGCAGCGGGGTTTTCGACAGTTGTTCGGTGGACATGCGTGGCTCCTTGAAAATTAGAGTTTGGCGGTAAGAGGCAAGATCAAGATCAAAAGCCCCTCACCCCAGCCCTCTCCCAGAGGGAGAGGGAGTTAGGTACGTTTATCTCCCGGAGGGGAGAGGGGGCTAATTACGTTTCTCTCCCTGGGGGAGAGGTGGTCAATTTCGTTTGGCTGGTTTCATGGTCAGCATTCGATAATGTTGACCGCCAGACCGCCGCGGGCGGTCTCTTTGTATTTGCTTTTCATGTCGGCACCGGTCTGGCGCATGGTGCGGATGACTTTGTCGAGGGAGACGAAATGCTGGCCGTCGCCTCGCATGGCCATGCGCACTGCGTTGATGGCTTTCACCGAACCCATGGCATTGCGCTCGATGCACGGCACTTGCACCAGTCCGCCAATCGGGTCGCAGGTCAGGCCGAGGTTGTGCTCCATACCGATTTCCGCAGCGTTCTCGACTTGCTGCACGCTGCCACCGAGCACTTCGCACAACGCACCGGCCGCCATCGAACAGGCCACGCCGACTTCACCCTGACAACCGACTTCGGCGCCCGAGATCGAGGCATTTTCTTTGTAGAGAATGCCAATGGCCGCAGCGGTCAGCAGAAACCGTACGACGCCGTCGTCATTCGCGCCGGGGATAAAACGCATGTAGTAATGCAGCACCGCCGGAATAATCCCCGCCGCGCCGTTGGTGGGCGCGGTGACTACGCGGCCACCGTTGGCGTTTTCTTCGTTGACCGCCAAAGCGTAGAGGTTGACCCAGTCGAGCACCGACAACGGATCGCGCAACGCCGATTCCGGGTTCTTGCACAGTTGCCGATGCAACGCTGCCGCACGGCGTTTGACCTTCAAGCCGCCGGGCAAAATACCTTCGTTACGGCAGCCCGCAGCGACGCAGTCCTGCATCACCTGCCAGATTTTCAACAGGCCGGCGCGGGTTTCTGCCTCCGGGCGCCAGGCACTTTCGTTGGTCAGCATCACCTGGCTGATCGACAGACCATAGGTGGCGCAATGACCGAGCAGGTCCTTGGCGCTTTTGAACGGGAAGGTCAGCGGCGTGGCGTCTTCGACGATGCGGTCGGCACCGGCCGCGTCCTCGTCGACCACGAAACCACCGCCAACCGAGTAGTACTCGCGGCTGCGGATCTGAATCCCCGCCGCATCGAAGGCGCGGAAGATCATGCCGTTGGGGTGATAGGCCAACGGCTTGCGGATCATCGCCAAGTGTTCTTTCTCGTTGAACGCAATGCTGTGTTCGCCGAGCAGGTTCAGTCGTCCGTTGCCGCGAATTTCTTGCAGGCGTGCGGCGACGGTTTCGGTATCAACGGTGTCCGGGTGTTCGCCTTCGAGGCCGAGCAGCACGGCTTTGTCGCTGCCGTGACCTTTACCAGTGGCGCCGAGGGAACCGTACAGCTCAACGCGAACGCTGGCGGTGGTGGTCAGCAGGTTTTCACGGCGCAAACCTTCGACGAAACGCGCGGCTGCGCGCATCGGGCCGACGGTGTGGGAACTGGAGGGGCCGATGCCAATCTTGAACAGGTCGAACACGCTTAACGACATGAGGGGTTCTCCGGTTTCTTGTTATAGGAATTGGCGAAACATCAGGCTTGTAGCAATTCCCTGTGGGAGCGAGCTTGCTCGCGAAGACGGAGTGTCAGTCACCACCAATGTTTGCTGACCTACCGCATTCGCGAGCAAGCTCGCTCCCACAGGGTTTTGCGTTGTTCTGGAGAAAGGGGCAGGCAAACCCGCCCCTTATTCTTTTAAGCGTAGCTTTCGATCGACGGGCAGGCGCAGACCAGGTTGCGATCGCCGAAAACGTTGTCGACACGACCGACCGGTGGCCAGTATTTGCCTTCGATCAGCGACGCGACCGGGTACACGGCTTGCTCGCGGCTGTACGGGTGAGTCCACTCGCCAACCAGCTCTGCCGCCGTGTGCGGAGCGTTTTTCAGCGGGTTGTCGTCCTTGTCCAGCGTGCCGTTTTCCACCGCGCGGATTTCTTCGCGGATGCGGATCATGGCGTCGCAGAAGCGATCCAGTTCTTCTTTGGATTCGCTTTCGGTCGGCTCGATCATCAGCGTGCCCGCGACCGGGAACGACATGGTCGGCGCGTGGAAGCCGAAGTCGATCAGGCGCTTGGCGACGTCATCGACGCTGATGCCGCTGCTGTCTTTCAATGGACGCAGATCCAGAATGCATTCGTGCGCCACCAGACCGTTGCTGCCGGTGTACAGCACTGGGTAGTGCTCTTCGAGGCGACGGGAAATGTAGTTGGCATTGAGGATCGCCAGCTGCGATGCACGCTTCAGGCCTGCGCCGCCCATCATGCGAATGTACATCCAGGTGATCGGCAAAATACTTGCGCTGCCGAACGGTGCTGCACAGACCGCGCCTTCCTTGCGTTCCATCTGGCCGTGGCCCGGCAGGAACGGGGTCAGGTGCGATTTCACGCCAATCGGGCCAACGCCCGGGCCGCCACCGCCGTGCGGAATGCAGAAGGTTTTGTGCAGGTTCAGGTGCGAGACGTCGCCGCCGAACTTGCCCGGTGCACAGAGGCCAACCATCGCGTTCATGTTGGCGCCGTCGATGTACACCTGGCCGCCGTTGTCATGAATGATCCCGCAGATTTCGCGGATGCCTTCTTCGAACACGCCGTGGGTCGACGGGTAAGTGATCATCAGCGCGGCGAGGTGGTCGCGGTGTTCAATGGCTTTGGCGCGGAGGTCTTCGATGTCGACGTTGCCACGGGCATCGCAGGCAGTCACGACGACGCGCATGCCAGCCATGTTGGCGGTGGCCGGGTTGGTGCCGTGGGCGGACGACGGAATCAGGCAGATGTCGCGGCGCTCATCGCCACGGCTCTGGTGATATGCACGAATCGCCAGCAGGCCAGCGTACTCACCTTGCGAACCGGCGTTTGGTTGCAGCGAGATCGCGTCGTAACCGGTCGCGGCACAGAGCATCGCTTCCAGCTCAAAGGTCAGTTGCTGGTAACCGGCGCTTTGCGCGGCTGGAGCGAACGGGTGCAGCGCGCCGAACTCAGCCCAGGTCACCGGGATCATTTCGCTGGCAGCGTTGAGTTTCATGGTGCACGAACCCAGCGGGATCATGGTGCGATCCAGGGCCAGATCCTTGTCCGCCAGTTTGCGCAGGTAGCGCATCAGCTCGGTTTCCGAGTGATAACGGTTGAACACCGGGTGGCTGAGGATCGGCGACTGACGTACCAGCGATGCTGGGATGGTGCTCTGCACCGAGACGGCGAGAGCAGCGAAATCCGGCAGAGTCTTGCCGTCGGCGAACAGGCCCCACAGGGTTTCGATGTCAGCTTGGGTGGTGGTTTCGTCGACCGACAGGCCAAGACGCTGAGCGTCGATCACGCGCAGGTTGATCTGCTGAGCGTGGGCCTTGTCGTGCAGCGCGGCGGTGTTTGCGCCGGTGGCGACGGTCAGGGTGTCGAAGAAACTGGCTTGTTCGACGTTAGCGCCCAGCGCGGTCAGGCCTTTGGCCAGAATCGCGGTCAGGTGATGCACGCGGTTGGCGATCTGCGCGAGGCCTTTCGGGCCGTGGTAGACGGCGTACATGCTGGCGATGTTGGCCAGCAGCACTTGTGCGGTGCAGATGTTCGACGTGGCCTTCTCGCGGCGGATGTGTTGCTCGCGGGTCTGCATCGCCAGGCGCAGCGCCGGCTTGCCGAAACGGTCAACCGAGACACCGACCAGACGGCCCGGCATGTCGCGCTTGAACGCATCTTTGGTGGAGAAGTAAGCGGCGTGCGGGCCACCAAAGCCCAGCGGCACGCCGAAGCGTTGTGCCGAACCGATGGCGACGTCCGCGCCGAACTCGCCCGGGGCGGTCAGCAGCGTCAGGGCCAGCAGGTCGGCAGCCACGGCGACCAGAGCGTTGGCGGCGTGGAAGCGCTCGGTCAGTTCGCGGTAGTCGAACACATCACCGTTGCTGGCCGGGTATTGCAGCAGCGCGCCGAAGAACGGCGTCACGTCAGTCAGTTCACGCTCATCGCCAACAACCACTTCGATGCCCAGCGGCTCGGCACGAGTGCGCAGCACGTCAAGGGTTTGCGGGTGGCTGTGGATCGAGGCGAAGAACTGGTGGCTGCCCTTGTTCTTGCTCAGGCGTTTGCAGAAGGTCATGGCTTCGGCAGCGGCGGTGGCTTCGTCGAGCAAGGATGCGTTGGCAATCGGCAGACCGGTGAGGTCGCTGATCATCGTCTGGAAGTTCAGCAGCGCTTCGAGACGACCTTGGGAAATTTCTGGCTGGTACGGCGTGTACGCGGTGTACCAGGCCGGGTTTTCCAGGAGGTTGCGCAGGATCGGCGACGGCGTGTGGCAGTTGTAGTAGCCCTGGCCGATGTAGGTCTTGAACAACTGATTCTTTCCGGCGATCGATTTGATCATCGCCAGGGCATCGGCTTCGCTGAGGCCGTCGTCCATGCCGAGCACGCTGGTGCCCTTGATGCTTTCCGGAATGACGCTGGCGCTCAGGGCTTCAAGCGAGTCGAAGCCGAGGCTGTTGAGCATGGCTTGCTCGTCACCGGCGCGCGGGCCGATGTGATGGGCGATGAATTCGTTGGCGGTGCCAAGGTTTACTTGAGTCATGTCGGTGTTCCTCAGGCTTCGGCTTGGGCTTTGATCAGACGGTCGTACGCGTCCTGATCGAGCAATTTGGCCACGGCCGATGCGTCGGCAGGCTGGAAGCGGAAGAACCAGCCTTCGCCCAGCGGATCTTCGTTGACCAGTTCCGGGGCGTCTTCCAGCGCCGGGTTGACTTCCAGTACGTCGCCGTCGAGGGGCATGTACACGCCGCTGGCGGCTTTCACCGATTCCACGGTGGCGGCTTCAGCGCCTTTTTCGTAAGCCTGCAGCTCAGGCAGTTGCACGAACACCACGTCGCCCAGGGCGTTCTGCGCGAAAGCGGTGATGCCGACAGTAACGCTGCCGTCAGCTTCGGTGCGCAGCCATTCGTGATCTTCAGTAAAACGCAACTCGCTCATGGAAACTCCTCAGGGGGCCAGACTCGTCTGGTGGACGCGGTGGAATAGTCGGGCGCGAAGGCCCTTATTTATGAAGGGCTGATTAGCAAGAATGTGGCCAATGTTGATTTATCGTTATAAATCAATGAGTTGTGTTGTTTTTGTATGTGGCGCGTACTGACGTGTGTAGCGAAATCGCTACAGCATGGGGCGAGGATAAAAGCTGAACGGGATCAAAGCCTTGCACAGCGGTGATCGGAGGAGGGTGTAGCGATATCGTTCCGCTGTAGCGCTTTCAGTACAGCTGGAGGTCGTTTTTGAACGGATTTCGAATGCGCCACAAATAAATGTAGGAGTGAGCCTGCTCGCGATAGCGGTCTGTCAGACGTCGCAAATGTTGAATGTCAAACCGCTATCGCGAGCAGGCTCACTCCTACAGGGGATTTGTGGTTTTTCAGGGTTTGTTGGGAATGCCGTATTTGCGCAGGCGATGGGCAATGGCCGTGTGCGAAGTTTGCAGGCGGCTGGCCAGTTGGCGGGTCGAGGGGTAGCTGACGTAGAGTTTTTCCAGCAGCGATCGCTCGAACGCTTCGACCGCTTGTTCGAGGCTGTCGACATCGCTGTCAGCCTGACGCGCCACCGAGGTGCCAGCAATATCGAGATCGCCAATATCCACCAGACTGCTCTCGCAAATCGCCGCCGCGCGGAAGATCACGTTCTGCAATTGCCGTACATTGCCCGGCCAGCGATTGCCGAGCAGCGCCGGGTAGGTCCCCGGAGCGAGGCGGCACACCGGGCGCTGGATCTGCGCGCAGGCCTGCTGCATGAAATACCGCGCCAGCAGCAGGATGTCCTGCCCGCGTTCGCGCAGCGGCGGCACTTCAACGTTGAGCACGTTGAGACGATAGAACAGGTCTTCGCGGAACAAGCCTTCGCTGACCATTTTTTCCAGATCGCGGTGGGTCGCGCTGAGGATGCGCACGTTGACCTTCACTTCGCGATCACCGCCCACGCGGCGGAAGCTGCCGTCGTTCAAGAAACGCAGCAGCTTGGCCTGCAAGTACGGCGACATCTCGCCGATCTCATCGAGGAATACCGTGCCTTGGTTGGCCAGTTCCATCAGTCCGGGTTTACCGCCGCGCGCCGCGCCGGTGAAGGCGCCGGGGGCGTAGCCGAACAGCTCGCTTTCGGCGAGGTTCTCCGGTAGGGCTGCGCAGTTGAGGGCCAGAAACGGTGCACTGTGTCGCGCGCTGATGGCGTGGCAGGCGCGGGCGACCAGTTCTTTACCGGTGCCGGTTTCGCCTTGAATCAACAGCGGTGCATCAAGAGCGGCGACTCTTTGCGCGCGGGCCTTGAGGGTGCGGATTGCCGGAGATTCGCCGAGCAGCGCGTCGAAACCTTCGGCGTGGTCGTGGTGCAGCGCCGAAAGTTGTTCGCCGATGCGGTTTGGTTGATACAAGGTCAGCAGGGCGCCGGCGTCGGTGATCGGCGTGGCGTCGAGCAACAGGGTCTGGCCGTTGACGGTGATCTCGCGCAGCGGCAGACGGAAGCCATGTTCGAGCAAGGTGTCGAGCAGCGCGGGATCATTGAACAGTTCCGCGACACTCTCGCCGGCCGGTTCGCGACCGTACAGCGCGATCAACGCCGGGTTGGCCAGCAGCACCTTGCCGGCACTGTCGAGAGCGAGCACCGGGTCGGTCATCGCCGCCAGCAACGCGTCGAGCTGCAAATGCCGACGCTGGCCGGGGAGGATGTCGACCACGGTCACAGCCTCTACACCGAGCACGCGGAACAGCGCATCTTTGAGCTCTTCGAGCACTTGCGGGCTGAGGGTCGGAGCATCGATATAGACGTTGGGCGGGATCATCTCCACCGCATCCAGATTGAGATTGCGCCCACCGAGGATAGCCAGGACTTCCTGGGTGATGCCGACGCGGTCGATGAAGCTGACGTGGATACGCATGGGGCGGTTCAGTGATCTGCAGAGCGGAGGGTGGCAGTATGCCTTGGGCTTGGAGAGAGGTGAAAGCAAAAGCACCCTCATCGGAAACGCCGCCCGCCCAGCCCTCTCCCGGAGGGAGAGGGAGCCGACCGAGGTGTCTGAGGTTTGACATCGACCTGAAAGAACCAGTCGATTATGGATTCGGTAAAGCAAGGTCAGGTCGGTGTAACTCTAGAGCATCCCCCAATCAGTTCCCTCTCCCTCCGGGAGAGGGCTAGGGTGAGGGGCTTTTGCGGGTTACTCGAAATGCTCAAGATTGACCGGATCCCCGGATTGCATATTCAACTTCTGCCGAATGTCTTCAAACATCAGATCGTAATGCTTGTGCACCGAACCGATCTGGCTGTGAGCCTTGGGAATCCCGTACTTCTCGGCGATCCGGGTCACGTCACGGGCGAAGTTGTAAGCCTCTTCCTTGGGCAGGAAAAACGTTTCCTTCATGTCCTTGCCCTGCATGTTGCCATGCAGGGTGAACTGTATCCCTTTGCCTTTTTTCGGATCGCTGAGCACTTCATAGTCGAGGTGCACGTTGTAACTGACGTCATCCGGCGTCAACGCATGCCGCTCGATGTGCAGGCGACCGGGTTCGAATTGGGCCATGGTTTTCTCCTTTCAAGGCATGGGAGAAGGGCAGACCCTCGGTCTGCCCCCGGAGTTTCTAATTATCGGTAAGTGATGCCCGGCTTCGCCGTGGTCACGCGAGTACCGGCAGTGCCCTGGACAATCGCTTCGATGTCCGCCAGCGAACCGATCACCGCAACCTTGCCAGTATGGCGCGCAAATTCGCAGGCTGCCTGCACCTTCGGCCCCATCGAGCCGGCGGCGAAGCCGAGGCGCTCCAGCTCATCCGGATGCGCTTCGGCAATGGCTTTTTGCGTTGGTTTGCCGTAATCGATGAACGCCGCGTTGACGTCCGTGGCGATCACCAGCAAGTCGGCTTCCAGTTGCTCGGCGAGCAGCGACGAGCACAGGTCCTTGTCGATCACCGCCTCGATACCCTTGAGGTTACGGTTCTCGTCGTACATGGTCGGAATCCCGCCGCCACCGGCGCAAATCACGATGCTGCCCTTGTCCAGCAGCCACTTGATCGGGCGGATTTCGAAGATGCGTTTTGGCCGTGGACTGGCGACCACGCGGCGGAATTTGTCGCCGTCCGGGGCAATCGCCCAGCCTTTTTCGGCGGCGAGTTTTTCCGCTTCGGCCTTGTCGTAGACCGGGCCGATGGGTTTGGTCGGGTTCTGGAAGGCCGGATCCTTGGCGTCGACTTCCACCTGGGTCAACAAGGTGGCGAACGGCACTTCGAAATCGAGCAGATTGCCCAGTTCCTGTTCGATGATGTAGCCGATCATGCCTTCGGTTTCGGCACCGAGCACGTCCAGCGGGTAAGGGGTGACGGAGGTGTAGGCCGCCGCTTGCAGCGACAACAGGCCGACTTGCGGGCCATTGCCGTGGGCGATGACCAGTTGGTTGCCGGGATGGATCTTGGCGATTTGCTCGGTGGCGATGCGGATGTTGGCGCGCTGATTGTCAGCGGTCATCGGTTCACCACGGCGGAGCAGGGCGTTACCGCCCAGCGCTACGACGATACGCATAATGCATGTCCTTTTCGTGTTGATCGTTCCCACGCTCTGCGTGGGAATGCCGCCACGGACGCTCCGCGTCCGCTGTGACGCAGAGCGTCACGGGATACATTCCCACGCAGGAGCGTGGGAACGATCATGGATCAGCAGTGGTTACAGATCAGCCAGGGTCGAGACCAGAATCGCCTTGATCGTGTGCATGCGGTTTTCCGCTTGCTCGAAGGCGATGCAGGCTGGCGACTCGAACACGTCGTCGGTCACTTCGATGCCGTTTTTCAGGTGCGGATACTGCTCGGCGATCTGTTTGCCGACCTTGGTATCACTGTTGTGGAACGCCGGCAGGCAGTGCATGAACTTGGTGCGCGGGTTGCCGCTGGCTTTCATCAGTTCGGCGTTGACCTGATACGGCAGCAGTTGCTGGATACGCTCGGCCCAGGCTTCCACCGGCTCGCCCATCGATACCCAAACGTCGGTGTGGATGAAGTCGACGCCTTTGACCGCCGCTTTCGGGTCTTCAGTCAGGGTGATACGTGCGCCACTTTCTTCGGCATATTTGTGGCAACGCTCGACCAGATCATCCAGTGGCCACAGGGCTTTCGGTGCACAGATGCGCACGTCCATGCCGAGTTTGGCGCCGACCAGCAGCAGTGAGTTGCCCATGTTGTTGCGCGCATCGCCGAGGTAGGCGTAGCTGATTTCGTGGATCGGCTTGTCGGCGTGTTCACGCATGGTCAGCACGTCGGCGATCATTTGCGTCGGGTGGTACTCGTCAGTCAGGCCGTTGAACACCGGCACACCGGCGAACTTGGCCAGCTCTTCGACAATTTCCTGTTTGAAGCCACGGTATTCGATGGCGTCGTACATGCGCCCCAGCACGCGGGCGGTGTCTTTCATGCTTTCTTTGTGGCCGATCTGCGACGAGTTCGGGTCGATGTAGGTTACGTTAGCGCCTTGGTCATAGGCCGCCACTTCGAACGCGCAACGGGTACGGGTCGAGGTTTTTTCGAAGATCAGGGCGATGTTGTTGCCCTTCAGGTGTTGTTGCTCGGTGCCGGTGTATTTCGCGCGTTTGAGGTCGCGGGACAGGTCGAGCAGGTAACGCAGCTCACGTGGGGTGTGGTGTTCGAGGCTGAGCAGGTTACGGTTGTGGATGTTGAACGCCATGATGATTCTCCTTGGATTCGGTAATCGGCCCGGCGGCTACGGGGTGTGTGCGGCCGGGGAGATGGTCGTTTAGTAATCGATCGGGTCGCGGATGATCGGGCAGGTCATGCAGTGGCCACCGCCACGGCCTCGGCCCAGTTCACCGGCGCTGATGGTGATGACTTCCACGCCGGCCTTGCGCAGCAGGGTGTTGGTGTAGGTGTTGCGGTCGTAGCCGATGACCACGCCCGGTTCCACGGCCACCACGTTGTTGCCGTCGTCCCATTGCTCGCGTTCGGCGGCGAAGCTGTTGCCGCCGGTTTCCACCACGCGCAGCTTCGGCAGGTTGAGGGCTTTGGCCACGGTGTCGAGGAAGGTGCCTTCTTCGCGGCGGATGTCGATGCCGCCCTGTTTGCTTTCGTCAGGGCGCAGGGTGAAGGCGACGATCTGGTTCACCACTTCCGGGAAAATTGTCACCAGGTCGCGGTCGCAGAAGCTGAACACGGTGTCCAGGTGCATCGCCGCGCGGGACTTCGGCAGGCCGGCGACGATGACTTTTTCCACGGCTTTGTTCTTGAACAGGTTCAGCGCCAGTTGGCCGATGGCCTGGCGGGATGAGCGTTCGCCCATACCGATCAACACCACGCCGTTACCGATCGGCATCACGTCGCCGCCCTCAAGGGTAGAGCTGCCGTGATCCTTGTCCGGGTCGCCGTACCAGATCTCGAAATCGGCATTGGTGAACTGCGGGTGGAATTTGTAGATGGCGGTGGTCAGCAGGGTTTCCTGACGGCGCGCTGGCCAGTACATCGGGTTCAGCGTCACGCCGCCGTAGATCCAGCAGGTGGTGTCGCGGGTGAACTGAGTGTTCGGCAGCGGCGGCAGAATGAAGCTCGAATGGCCGAGAAAGTCGCGGTACATTTCGATGATCTTGCCGCCGAAGCTGTCCGGCAGATCATCGGCCGACACGCCACCGATGAGGAATTCGGCGATGTGCCGTGGCTCCAGGCTTTTCAGCCAGGATTTGACTTCGTTGATCAGGCCCAGGCCCACCGAATCGGCAGTGACCTTGCGCTCGAGAATCCAGTCCAGCGCCTCCGGGATGGCGACGATGTCGGTCAGCAGGTTGTGCATTTCCAGCACGTCGATGCCGCGCTCGCGCATCTTGGTGACGAAGTCGAAGTGGTCGCGCTTGGCCTGGGCCACCCACAGCACGTCGTCGAACAGCAGTTCATCGCAGTTGTTCGGGGTCAGCCGCTGATGGGCCAGACCTGGGGAGCACACCATGACTTTGCGCAGTTTGCCGGCTTCGGAATGGACGCCGTACTTAACTTTTTCCGTGGTCATTTCAGATCCTCCAGATAACAAAACAATCAGGGGTTACAGAGTCAGGAAGCCGTCGTAGAGACCGTAGGCCGCCACCAGGGCACCCACGACCACTGCGGCGAAAATCAGCTTCTCGACGTTAGTGAAAACCGGTTGTTTGAGTTCCAGCTTGGCCTTGGCGAACAGGATCGCGCCGGGGGCATAGAGCAGGGCTGAGAGCAGCAGGTACTTGATCCCGCCGGCGTACAGCAGCCAGACCGCATAGATCAGCGCGATGCCGCCGATGATCAGATCCTTGCGCCGCTCGGCCGCGAAGCCTTCGTAGCTTTCGCCGCGCACCGCCAGCAGCAGGGCATAGGCCGCCGACCACAGGTACGGCACCAGAATCATCGAAGTGGCGAGGTAGATCAGCGACAGGTAAGTACTGGCCGAGAACAGCGTGATGATCAGGAAAATCTGCACCATCGCGTTGGTCAGCCACAGCGCGTTGACCGGTACGTGGTTGGCGTTTTCCTTGCGCAGGAACTCCGGCATGGTGTGGTCTTTGGCAGCGGCGAACATGATCTCCGCACACAGCAGCACCCACGACAGCAGCGCCCCCAGCAGCGAGATGATCAGACCGACGCTGATCAGCACCGCGCCCCAGTGACCGACCACATGCTCGAGTACGGCGGCCATCGACGGGTTCTGCAGTTTCGCCAGTTCCGGTTGGGTCATGATGCCCAGCGACAGCACGTTCACCAGCACCAGAAACAGCAGCACGGTAATGAAGCCGATCACGGTGGCCTTACCCACGTCGGAGCGTTTTTCGGCGCGGGCGGAGAAGATGCTCGCGCCCTCGATACCGATGAACACCCACACGGTGACCAGCATCATGTTGCGCACCTGGTTCATCACACTGCCCAGATCCGGATTTTTGATGCCCCAGATGTCGGCGGTGAAGATGTCCAGTTTGAAGGCGAACACCGCAATCAGTACGAACAGCAGCAGCGGTACGACCTTGGCGACCGTGGTCACCAGGTTGATGAACGCCGCTTCCTTGATCCCGCGCAGCACCAGAAAGTGCACGGCCCACAGCAGCACCGAGGCGCCAATCACCGCAGCAACGGTGTTGCCCTCACCGAAAACCGGAAAGAAATAGCCGAGAGTGCTGAACAGCAGAACGAAGTAACCGACGTTACCCAGCCAGGCGCTGATCCAGTAACCCCAAGCGGACGAGAAACCCATGTAATCGCCAAATCCGGCCTTGGCGTAGGCGTAGACACCACCGTCCAGGTCAGGTTTGCGATTGGCGAGGGTTTGAAAGACAAAAGCGAGGGTGAGCATGCCGACAGCGGTGATGGCCCAACCGATAAGTACCGCACCGACGTCGGCGCTGGCGGCCATGTTTTGAGGCAAGGAGAATATCCCGCCACCGATCATTGAACCGACTACCAATGCAACCAGTGCACCTAGTCGTAGTTTTCCGGGAGCTTCAGACATTTGCATGACTCCATTGCAGGAGAGAAGAGATCACAGCGTAGTTCTGTTGTCTGTTCAAACAGCTGACGTAGATCAGTGCATGGTCACATTCCATTGTTAATGAATGACTTAGGCTTCGGCTGAAGGCATAAAGCTCCTGCCCGCAAGGCCCGTCCTAGAGGCGTTGTGGCTACATCTTTGGGAATGGCTATTATTACTTTCGAATTATCACGCTAGTTCTTTTTCAGCTTTTGGCAAATTTTCTGTCTCTGTTTTCAGTACAGAATTGAATTATCGGGATCAGCGCACAAAACCGACTTAGCGTGCTAGGGCGTTAGCGTCATCGGCTATATATAAATGGGCGTTAATTGGCGTTACTTGATAAACGTCATCTACCTTTATCCGTTTAGTTAATCGTCTTTAAAACCAAATTCTCACCACACATTCAAAGGGAAACTGAAATGTCGCAACCGACGCAAAAGCTGCGATTAGGCGCGTTGATCGCCCTGGTGGTGGGTTCGATGATTGGCGGGGGGATTTTCTCGCTGCCGCAGAACATGGCGGCGCGCGCCGATGCCGGGGCGATTCTGATCGGTTGGGGGATTACCGCGATCGGCATGCTGACTCTGGCGTTCGTCTTTCAGACCCTGGCCAATCGCAAGCCGGAACTGGACTCGGGCGTCTATTCCTACGCCAAGGCCGGGTTTGGCGACTACATGGGTTTCTCGTCCGCCTGGGGTTACTGGATCAGTGCGTGGCTGGGCAACGTCGGTTATTTCGTGCTGCTGTTCAGCACCCTCGGCTATTTCTTTCCGGTGTTTGGCCAAGGCAATACGCCGATCGCTATTGGCTGCGCGTCGGTGCTGCTGTGGGCCGTGCATTTTTTGGTGATGCGCGGGATCAAGGAGGCGGCGCTGATCAATCAACTTACCACGGTGGCCAAAGTCGTACCGCTAATCATGTTCATCGTTATCGCGGCGGTGGCGTTCAAGGCTGACATTTTTACCCGCGACATCTGGGGCACCAGCAACCCGAATTTCGGCG
Source organism: Pseudomonas sp. H1_D05 (assembly GCF_054682705.1). Lineage (NCBI taxonomy): Bacteria > Pseudomonadati > Pseudomonadota > Gammaproteobacteria > Pseudomonadales > Pseudomonadaceae > Pseudomonas > Pseudomonas sp. H1_D05. The sequence continues at coordinate 351,543 of NZ_CP162825.1, read as the reverse complement.
GGGTAATGGATCAGGTGCGCAACATGATGCTGGTCACCGTGTTCGTGTTCATCGGCATCGAAGGTGCCAGTGTGTACTCGGCGCGGGCGGAGAAACGCAGCGACGTCGGCCGCGCCACGGTGATCGGTTTTATCGGCGTGCTGGCGCTGCTGGTGCTGGTCAACGTGCTGTCGCTGGGGATCATGAGCCAGCCGGAATTGGCCAATCTGCAGAACCCGTCGCTGGCGGCGGTGCTCGAGCACATCGTCGGGCCGTGGGGTGCGTTGCTGATCAGCATTGGCCTGGCGATTTCACTGCTCGGTGCGTTGTTGTCGTGGGCGCTGCTGTGTGCGGAGATTCTCTTCGCCACGGCGAAGGACAAGACCATGCCGGCGTTTCTGAAAAAGGAAAACAAGAATCACGTCCCGGTCAATGCGTTGTGGCTGACCAACGTGATGATCCAGATCTTCCTGTTGATCACGCTGTTTTCGGCGGGCACTTACACCAGTCTGATTTATCTGGCGTCGTCGATGATTCTGGTGCCGTACTTGTGGTCGGCGGCGTACGCGGTTCTGCTCAGCGGGCGTGGCGAAACCTACGAACATGCCTCGGCCGAGCGCACCAAGGATCTGCTGATCGGTGGCATTGCCCTCGGTTACGCGGTGTGGTTGTTGTATGCCGGTGGGGTGAAGTATTTGCTGCTGTCGGCGCTGTTGTATGCGCCAGGGGTGATTTTGTTTGCCAAGGCCAAGCGTGAGGCGGGCGAGCCGTTGTTCACTCATGTCGAGAAAGGCATTTTCACCTGCGTGATCATCGGCGCGGGGCTGGCGGCGTATGGGTTGTACAGCGGTGTGTTGTCGTTGTGAGGTTGGCGCTTGCGAATGCGCTGCCGTATGACTGGGACGCGATGCTGGGGTTTCTCGCGGCACGGGCGGTGGTCGGGATGGAGGTCGTGGTCGATGGTGTGTATTCACGCAGCATCGGTTTGAACGGGCTTCATGGCACGGTTTCAATTTGGCCTGAGGCAGGGAATGCCTTGGCCGTTGAGCTGGATTTTCCTGATCCGTTGGTGGTGCCCGAGATCGTTGTCAGGTTGCGGCGGATGTTTGATCTGGATGCGGATCTGGCGGTGATGCATGCGCATCTGGCGAATGATCCGTTGCTGGCGCGGTTGATTGCCGAGCGGCCGGGATTACGGATTCCCGGGGCGTGGGATGGCTTGGAGTTGGCGTTTCGCGCGGTGCTCGGGCAGCAGATTACCGTGGTTGCGGCGATTCGCCTGGCGGGGAAACTGGTGGCGCAATATGGCGCGCCGCTGGATTCGGGCGTGCCGGGGCTGACTCACGTGTTTCCCGAGGTGGGCGTGTTGGCGGCGGCAGATCTGGCAACGCTGGGCATGCCGAAAAGTCGCGGGCGGACGCTGTCGGGTGTGGCGCAGGCGTTGCTCGATGAGCCTTCATTGTTTGAACCTAATCGCGAGGGTGGCGTGGCGCGGTTGTTGGCGTTGCACGGGATTGGCGAGTGGACGGCGCAGTACATTGCGTTGCGGCAGTTGCGGGATATGGATGGGTTTCCGACCGGCGATGTCGGGTTGTTGCGGGCACTGGAAGTGCTGGAAGGCGAGCGGCCGACAGCGCGGGAATTGTCGTTACGTGCTGAGGCGTGGCGGCCGTATCGGGGGTACGCGGCGCAACTGTTGTGGACATCTTTGAGCCGGGCAGATTGATCATCATCGCTCGGCTTGAAATTGCAGCCCTCACCCCAGCCCTCTCCCGGAGGGAGAGGGGGCCGACCGAGGTGTCTTGCGCTGTCCATCGACCTGAAAGCCCGAGTCGATTATGGATTCAGCGCCAATCGTACAAGTCGGTGAGTCTCTTCAATATCCCCCAATCAGTTCCTCTCCCGGAGGGAGAGTGGGCCGACCGAGGTGTGTTGCGCTATACATCGACCTGCAAGACCGAGTCGATTATGGATTCAGCGGCAATCGTTCAAGTCGGTGAATCTCTCGAATATCCCCCAATCAGTCCCTTTTGCCTGAGGGATAGGGGGCCGACCGTGGTGTCTTGCGCTGCCCATCGAGTTGAAAGACCGAGTTGATCAGGGATTCACCGATATTCGTTCAAGTCGGTGAATCTCTCGAATATCCCCCAATCGGTCCCCTCTCCCTCTGGGAGAGGGTTAGGGTGAGGGGCTTTTAATTCCACCGTGGATGATGCGAACCCAGTTCTGTAGCCGGCAACGCCCACTGAATCGGTGTGCCGCTGATCTTCACCGGTACCTGCAAGCGATGCGCCGGGCCCCACGGGGTCTGTTCCAGAAATGAGCCCTGATCCCGCTCATCTTCCGCCCGCAATACCTCACTCGTACCCGGCCCAGATTCAATCAACAACTTCGCCGTCCGCGCCAGCGACAACCGCGCCGAGCCACCGCGACCCGTGTTCAAACGCTCGGTCAACAGGCGGAGCGCACTCGCCGCCAGCAAATACCCGGTCGCATGATCCAGCGCCTGCACCGGCAACGGCGTCGGTTTGTCTGCCTGCTGCCAGCGCTGCCCGGCCTCGGCGATGCCGCTGCTCATCTGCACCAGACTGTCGAAACCTCGACGGTTCTGCCACGGGCCGCTCCAGCCGTAGGCGTTGAGGCCGGCGTCGATCAGGCCCGGCGCGAGCTGGCGACGGCGCTCAACGCCGAAACCAAGATTCTCCAGCGCATCGGCGCGGTAACCGTGCAGCAGAATGTCAGCGTCTTTCAACAATCCTTCGAACACCGCACGATCAACCGGATCATGCAGGTTCAGCCGCGCGCAACGTTTGCCGAGGGTCATTTCCGGAACGACACCAGGCTCATTCCAGGTCGGGGAATCGATGCGCAACACGTTGGCGCCAAGGCCTGCGAGAAAACGGCTGGCGGAGGGGCCGGCGAGCACGCGTGTCAGATCCAGCACCTTGATTCCCGCCAACGGTTGCGCCACCGAGCCTTGCCACGCTGGGTTGTTCTCATCCGACGAATCCAGGAAATGCACCAACGGTTCGGCATTCACCGCCAGCCCCTGCGGATGCGTCTGCCACTGCGTCCAACTGCGCATCTCGGCCGCGCAGCCCTTGGCCTCGACCACCGCTTGCTCCAGATCCGTACTCGCCCATTGCGCGACTTTGGCAGCCATCGCTCCACGGTCGGCGCAGGCACCGAGCACTCGTTCAGCGGCGGCGCGGTGATGCGGGGCATTGGTGTGCAGACGGATCCAGCCGTCGCGGGTCTGATAGTCGCCAGCGACGGGATCCCACAGTGGCGGGACTTGCCAGCCGATGGGACGGATTGATGTGGCGAACCAGAACGAGGCCAATCGACGATCGACTTCAACGTCAGGTCGCTGACCGGTCTGCTGCCGGAGCAATTCGCTGACAGCCTGACCGGTCGTGGCGATGCTGGCGCAGGCCAGGTCGGTGACGGCGAATGCCGAAGGCAGGGCGCCCTGTGCGGTGAAGGGAATCGGCGTGTGCGGCAAGCCGAGTGCGGCTTGAATGGACGTGAGCAGATCAGTCATCGAAGGCCCTCCGGAAGAGAGGGCGATGATAGTGCAAAACAATCTCGAGTCAGATGAAAACGCCAGCGGGTGAACACTCACCACTGTGGGAGCGAGCTTGCTCGCGAAGAGGTCATCACATTCAACATCATCATTGAATGGCAGACCGCATTCGCGAGCAAGCTCGCTCCCACAGGGTTCAACGGTGTGGCTTAGACGCGGAACTGATCCATCAATTTCATCTGCTGACTGGCCAGGGCATTGAGCTGACTGCTGATCGCCGCCGACTCAGTGGCTTGTCCGGTCAGCGTCTCGGTGACGGTGCGAATCGCCGAGACATTGCGATTGACCTCTTCGGCCACCGCACTTTGCTGCTCGGCCGCACTGGCAATCTGCAGGTTCATGTCACTGATCACCGTCACCGCGTCGCTGATCTTGCCCAGTGCATCGACCGCCTGACGAATCTGCCCGGCGTTGTTGTGCGCCTGGGTCTGGCTCGAATGCATGGTCGCGACCACGCCACGCGTTCCCGTCTGAATGCGCTCGATCACGATGCGAATTTCTTCCACCGAATCCTGCGTACGTTTGGCCAGGTTGCGCACCTCGTCGGCAACCACCGCGAAACCACGACCGCTCTCACCGGCACGGGCCGCTTCGATCGCTGCGTTGAGGGCGAGCAGGTTGGTCTGTTCGGCGATGCTGCGGATCACTTCCAGCACCGAGCCGATCTGCTCGCTGTTGACTGCTAACGCTTCAACTTCGGTCACGGCTTTGCTGACTTCGTCGGCCAGTTGATTGATGTCGCGGGTGCTGCGCTCGATGATCGACATGCCATCCCTGGCCGACTGGTCGGCACCTTTCGCGGCATTGGCCGCGTTGGAGGCGCTGTTGGCGACGTCGTGGGCGGTGGCGCTCATTTCGTTTGACGCGGTGGCGACCTGGTCGATCTCGCGGAATTGCACCTGCATGCCTTCACTGGTCTGGCGGGCGATCTCCGAAGACTGGTCGGCGGTGCCGCGTGCTTCGGTGATGCTCTGTTTGATCTGTGCGATGGTCGGTTGCAGCTTGTCGAGGAAGCGGTTGAACCAGTTCACCAGTTCGCCCAGTTCATCTTTTTTGCTGTAGTTCAGCCGCTGAGTCAGATCGCCTTCGCCGCTGGCGATGTTCTTCAGCATTTCGGCGACGCTGTTGATCGGCCGGGTGACGCCGGACGCGGTCAGCCAGATAAGCAGCAGGCCAACCAGACCGGCGACCACGGCAACCAGCAGCGCAGTGATCACACCGGTTTCCTGAGCATTGTCGAGTACCGCTTGCAGCTTGACCGAGTCGGCCAGCAGCACTTGTTTCGGCAGGTCGATGACCACGCCCCAAGCGCGCGAGTTGCCAATCGGATCGACTGGGTAAACGGCGCGAATCAGGTCGCCCTGTTCAAGAATCTTCGGTGTGCCGGAGGTCAGCAGTTGCAGCACATCCTTGCCATCGGCGCCGAGGGTGTCGCTGATTTTCTTGCCGACCTTGGTCGCATCGGAACTGTCGGCGCCGAGCACGCCACTGCCAGAGACGATCAGCATATGCCCGGCGTTGTTGAACAGGTTGCGCTGGGAATCCACGGCCGCCGCTTGCAGGGCGTCGAGGGCGATGTCGACACCGACCACGCCGATGGCTTTGCCGTCGACAATCAACGGCACGGAAATGGTCGTCATGAGCATTTCCTTGCCACCGACAGTGTCGGCATAAGGATCGAGCAGGCAGGTGCGCTTGTTGTCGCGAGGGCAGGTGTACCAACTGTTGTAGGGCGTGCCACTGACGCTGAGGGTGGTTTTGGTCAGGTCTTCTTCGACCATGATGGTGTTCAGCGAGGCACCGGCGGCGCGACTCCAGTAAGTCGCGAAACGCCCGGCTTCGTTGGATTGGCGGGCGGCGTCGTTGACGAACTCGCTGTCCTTGCCGTCGAGGCCGTTGGGTTCAAAGGCGAGCCAGATGCCGAGCACTTTGTCGTTGCGCTCAAAAGCGGTTTTCAGGCTCAGGTTCAACTCTTCACGCAAGGCGCCGGCGTCCAGCGAACGCTTGGCGGCCATGACACGCATGTCCTTGATCTGATCCGCTACGGCAGTGATCACCGTCAGGCTTTCGCCGAAGGTTTTCTGCACCCGCACCGCTTGTTCGGCGGCTTTGGCTTGCAACAGATTCTGCACACTGGCGGTGAGCAACTGGTTACTGGAGTTGCTGACCAGTTCGTCGTTCTGATTGGTCTGGTAAATGTTCATGCCGACGATCAGCGCGACCACACCGAGCAGGCACAGGCCGGAGAGCAGGACGATTTTCAGGCGAATGGACAGAGCGTCGAACATGGGGCGATCTCGCGAATGAATAAACGGGTGGCATTCGGGCAGGAGCTACCCGGTTCGCCAAATCCATTCAGCGCCATTCAATGCTCATCGGCGCGGGAGCAGAGGGCATGAGTCGCGTGCCGACGAACGGTCAGCGCTAAACGTTTGCGCAGGGGAAAGTGCTGAAAAGGGGATTAATTACAGGGATGTTTCAGTGTGAAGACGGGTCAGTGCAGACCCGAATGGATTCCGGGCGCGACCAGATCCACAGATTGCCCAGGCTCATTCCGGCAATCGCCAGATAAACCGGCCAGCCGTGATCGAGCATCACCAGCATCAACGTGGCGCACAGCAACATGCTTACCGTGGCGCTGACCTTGGCCTTGCGCGCGATGATCTTGCCGTTGCGCCAGTTGCTGAGGATCGGCCCGAACAGCCGGTGGTTTTCCAGCCAGGCACTCAGGCGCGGCGAGCTGCGGGTTGCGGCCCGGGCGGCGAGAAGGATGAACTCGGTGGTCGGCAGGCCGGGCACGACGATGGCGATCAGGCCGATGCCGAGGCTGACGTAGGCCAAGAGGCCGAACAGCACGCGGGCGAGTTTCGAGGAGGCGGGTTGCGGCATGGGCTCGGGATTGCTGTGAGGCGAGATGGGGATTCTACAGACTTGCGCTGTTCCCATGTGGGAGCGAGCTTGCTCGCGAAAGCGGTAGGTCAGTCACATCAGTGTTGAATGTGCCGCCGTCTTCGCGAGCAAGCTCGCTCCCACAGGGTTTTGTGGTGTTTTGGGGATCAGGCCATTTCGGCTTCGGTGGCGTAAGCCTGTTCCAGCAACACGGTGAAGCGGTTGAACGCGTCGATCGCGCCTTGTTCGACTTCGGCTTCTTCTTCGGCAGTGAACTGCAGCGAGTCGAGGGTGCGCACAAAGCTCTTCCAGCCCTCGGCACGGCCACCTTCAGGCTCGCCGAGGTGACGGGCGCCAAAGGTTTCGCTCAGCTCCAGCGCCACGGCGCGTTTGATCAGGAGCGCCGCACCGAGCTTCGAACCTTCGGAGACAAAGAGCCAGCCCAGTGCGCGAGCCTTGCTCGGGTTTTTCACCGCGCCCGCCACCGGTGTCGGCACTTCAGTGTCGAGATCGGCGAGGTCAGCCTTGGCCGCTTCGGCGCGGCAACGGGCCGGCAGATCCGGGACGATGGCGGTCAGTTCGGCGTCGTTGTAGAGGTCGACCAGTTCCGATTGAAAGAGGTACTGCGCGACGACAAAACGGGCGAAGTTGGTGCGGGTCTCGAACGGCGCGTGTGCCTTCACCAATGCATCGAGTTTGCTGTGCGGTTCATTGGTGATCTGATTCAAGCGTTGCGAACGCAGGGCTTTTTCCGAAGTGGTCATGACATGTCCTTGATAAAAGAGGCGCTTGATAACGAGACGAACAAGGCGACGTGCAAGCGTAAAAAAACCTCACGGCGTGGTGCCTGAACACGCGCCGTGAGGTTCGCCGGATCAGATGTCCCAGATCAGATTGATCGCGAAGTTGCGGCCCGGTTGGGTCAGTCGATCAAGGTTGGCCGGCTGTGTCACCGAAGCTTCGCCGACGCTGTCGTAACCGCGCACGTCATCCCACAGCCAGTATTTCTTGTCGGTCAGGTTGTAGATGCCGCCGCTGACGGTGACGTCGTCGGTGACTTTGTAATACCCGGCCAGATCAAGAATGCCGAAGCCCGGGGTTTTGAACTGGCTGCTGACGCCATCCGGCGACTTGAAGTTGCTGTCGTCGACGCGATCCTTTTTCTTCACCACGGTCCAGCTCAGCAGGCCGCCGTAGTTGTCCTGGTCGTAACCCAGACCGAACACGCCGGTCAGCGGGTTGACGCTGTTGATCGGCTCGCCGTTGTCGTTGTTGCGACCGTAGGCGTAGGCAATCGAGCCTTGGGTGTAGAGGCCTTGCGGCGCGCCAAACGCATCCAGGTTCAGGCGACCTTTGACTTCCGCACCCTTGATGGTGGCGTGCTTGATGTTGGCCGACTGGAAGGTCAGCTCGTTGCGTCCCGGGGTCACAGCGTCTTCGTTGATGAAGTCGCGATACTTGTTATAGAACACCGCCACGTCGAACGAGCCGTGTTCGAAGTTGCCGCGCAGACCGGTTTCGTAGCTTTTGCTTTTTTCCGGTTCGAGGTCCGGGTTCGGCGCCACGCTGTAGCCGGTGGTAGTGTTTTCGAAGCGGCCGTACAGGGCTTTCGCGGTCGGGGTGCGGAAGCCTTCAGCGTACTGACCGTACCAGGTGTAGTTCTCGGTCAGGGCGTAGGTCAGGCCGAATTTCGGCGAGACTTTGTGCCAGGTTTTGTTCTCGTCGCTGACTGTGCCTTGGCCATCCGCTGCCACGGTGTTAAGGAACTCCTGGGTGATGTGCGGCTTGAGCTGGGTGTAGTCGTAGCGCAGGCCCGGCAGGAAGGTCCAGTTGTTCCAGCTGATCTGATCCTGAGCGAACACGCTGTAGGTGTTGATGGTCGGGTCCGGGAAGTCGGTGGCTTTGGCCAACACGTCAGCGGTGCTGGTCGCACCGATGGCGCTGCAGCCGCGACCGACGGCCAGGCAAGTGCCGTCACCGCTGCGCGAACCGGTGACCTTCTGTTGCTTGAGGGTGGTGCCGTAAGTCAGTACGTGATCGGTGTTTCCAATGGCGAACGCCTTGTCCAGTTGGGCATCGAAGACCCATTGTTTCTCTTCGTAAATGGTGTCGCGAGTACGCAGCACCTTACGGGTGATCGGGTAGTAGAACTCGGTGGTGCTCTGGTCGGTCTTGGCGATCTGGTGGTTGAGGCTCCACTTCACGTTGTCGACCAGCAGGCTGTCGAGGGCGAACGAGTGCTCGATGCCGAAACGCTCACGGGTGATGGTGTCGTTGCCGGTGCGCCACTGGTACATGCCGCCGGGCAGCACGCTGTCGGGGATGGTCGGGGCGCCGTTGAAGTACGGCCCGCCGTAAGCACTCTTCTGATCGGTGTCGCGATCATCCTTGTACTTTTCGTAGGTCAGGCCCAGACGCGAATCGTCGTTGTAGTTCCAGCCGATCTTGGCCAGCACGTTGTAGGCGTTGACGTCTTCCGGGTTGGCGGCGGTGCGTTCCAGACCGGTGCCGTTGTTGCTGCCGTAGGAATCGGTCTCGTGACCGTCGCGCTGGCTGTAGTGCAGCAAGCCGTCGAACTGGTCGGCACGGCCGGCGACGGTGGCGGACTTCAGCCAGCTGTCATCGGCGGAGCTGTAACCGGTTTTCAGGCGCGCACCGACGTCTTTGCCCGGCTTGATGATGTCGTCGGCATCAAGGGTGTAGTAGCTGACGGCGCCGCCGATGGCGTTGCTGCCGTACAGCACCGAGGCCGGGCCACGGAGAATTTCCACGCGTTTGACGATTTCCGGGTCAACGTAATTGCGCTGGGTCTTGGCGTACGGACCGTTGAAAAAACCATCCGGGACTTCGACGCCATCCACCTGAGTCAGGATGCGGTCGCCGTCGATGCCGCGAATGTTATAGCCGCTGATGCCGCCGCGGGTGCCGGCGCCGCCGACGGAAACACCCGGTTCGTAGCGGACCAGATCCTTGATGGTGTTGACGTTGTTGCGGTCCAGATCCTGACGGGTCTGCACGGTGACAGTGGCCGGCACGCTGTTGACCGACTGCTCCTGACGGGTGGCGCTGATGGTCACCTGATCCAGATTGAGCGTGCCGCTGGCGTTGCGCTTTTCCAGCACGACATTGTTGTTGCTGATTTTGCGGAAGCTCAGGTTGGTCCCCACCAACAGACGCTCGAGGGCTTTTTCCGGTGGCAGCGAGCCACGCACGCCCGGTGACGACACGCCCTGACCCAATTCTGCCGGCAAGCCAACCTGCCAACCGGTCACGGCGGTGAAGGCATTGAGCGCCGACACCAGCGGCTGCTGGCCGATGGCGAACGAGTAATCGCCCATGTTGCGCGACGGTTGTTCGGTCGCAGCCATCAGCGGCGCAGCACCGGCCATCAGGATGGCAGCGGTCAGCAGCGACAGCAGGCGGGAAGGGGAGGAGGTCTGGCGGGTAAGGCGTGAGGACATCGATAGCGCTCCGTGTCGCACGAATCTTTATAGGGGCTGATTGGCTTCGCGTGTTGCGAATCAATTGCATTGGCTATAACGAGACGTACTGACGTTGGCTATCGAGTAAAAATAATTCTCATTTAGTTCAGGATGACCAAGGCGGGGAATTCTTTCAGTTGCGCCGAGGTGATGTGCGCGAGGGAACGGACCACGTCGAGCGGCTGGTCGAGTCGGTAATTGCCGGTTACGGCGACGTCGGCCAACTGCTCGTTGGTGTTGATGATCCAGCCCGGATAGTAGCGGCGCAACTCGGCCAGCACCTGATTCAGCGGGCAGTTCTCGAACACCAGTCGGCCTTGGACCCGGGCCAGGTCCGTGTTGGCATCGAGTTTGGCCGGGCGGTCGAAACCGTTGGGGCCGATGCGGATGCTTTCGCCGGCAGTCAGACGCACGCGGGCGTCGTTGTGCGTGGCGCGCAAATCGACGTCGCCGCGCTGCACATTGACCTGCGCGACGCCATCGAGATAACGCACGGCGAACGCGGTATCGCGCACGCTGGCGGTGACCGGGCCGGCATCGATTTCCAGCGGTTGACTGCGGCCGCTGGCGATCTCGAAAAACGCTTCGCCCTGAAACAACCGGGCAACACGCTGTTGATCGTTGATGGTGCTGGAGAATGCCGAATTGGTATTGAGCAGGACTTTCGAGCCGTCCTCCAGTTGCAGACGCTGGCGCTCGCCAACCACCGTGAGGTGATCGGCCTGAAGGCGCATCGGCAAATTGCTGAAACTGAACAAACCGAGGATCAGCACGGCGGCAGTGGCCAGTGGTTTCCAGTGCGGACGCAGACGCTTGAGAAAAGTGACCTTCGCAGGTTTGGCCGCCAGGCTTTGCGCGCACTGTGCGACTTGCGGGCCATCCCAGATCGCCTGGGCCTTGGCGAACGCTTCGGCATTCAACGGATCGGCCGCCAGCCAGGCATGAAATTGCCGGGTCTGCTCCTCGTCCGGGCTGCCGAGCACGATGAGCCAGTCCAGAGCCTGGTCCATTGCGTTGGCAGCGTCCTGCACCGAATCCGGCGAAGGCGAGCGGTGGGTGTCCGTCACGGTGTTTCCTCGGCAGTGTCTGCGCACGGCTGTTTTTTTAAGTGAAGCGTAAAAGTCGGGCAAGGGTAACAAAGCCCGATGATCCGTGCAGTCGATCCTGGCACTTACAGAAAAGGCCTACGACCTCAGTCGCCATTCAGACGCTCGGCGACGCCGATGCAAATGCTCATGATCAGCTTCAGTTCCTTTTGCACGGTGCTGAGGGAAACGTTCAGTTCATCGGCGATTTCCTGATAACTGTTTCCGTGCAAACGGCTGAGGATGAAAATCTGTTGCTGGCGGGGGCTGAGTTGACTGAGGCTCACGTTCAGGCGCTCCAGCATCTGTTCGGCGTGGGCGGCGTCTTCGGCGCTGCTGGCAGGGGCGGCGACGCTGTGCACGACATCCTGCGGCACATCATCGACCATGGTTCGCGAATGGATCTTGCGCGCACGCAAGTGATCCAGCGCCAGATTGCGTGCGGTCTGGAAGACAAAAGGTTCGAGGTGATCGATGGCCCGCTCGCTCAACGCCCGCGTCACGCGCAGGTAGGTCTCCTGCAACAGGTCTTCAGCGGTGCTGTGATTGTTGACCATCCGTTCCAGCGTACGCAGCAGTGAAGTGCGCTGGGTGAGGAAGACGTGGTTGAAGCGCGATTGACTCACGGGAGGACCTGATCGATTTCAAGCGAATGATAATGCTTATCATCTAGTCGAATGGTCAAGTGTTGATTTCAAATTGAAATCGAAACCCTGTGGGAGCGAGCTTGCTCGCGAAGGCGTCGTGTCAGCCAATTCAACTAGCGACTGACCCACCGCTTTCGCGAGCAAGCTCGCTCCCACAGGGATAGGGGGATTACTTGAGATTACTCGGCGTTACACAACGCCAGGCAGTTATCCAGCATGCGGTTGGAGAAGCCCCACTCGTTGTCATACCAGGCCAGCACTTTCAGCAGTTTGCCGCTGGACTTGGTGTGGTTGGCGTCGAAGATCGACGACAGCGGATTGTGGTTGAAGTCGCTGGACACCAGCGGCAGGGTGTTGAAGCCGAGAATCTTCGAATGTTGGCTCGCAGCTTTCATCAGCGCGTTGACTTCCTCGGCGCTGGCTTCTTTTTTCAGCTGCACGGTCAGGTCCACCAGCGACACATTGATCACCGGCACGCGCACGGCCATGCCGGTCAGTTTGCCCGCCAGTTCTGGCAGCACCAGGCCCACTGCTTCAGCAGCGCCGGTCTTGCTCGGGATCATGTTCTGCGTGGCCGAGCGCGCGCGGTACGGGTCGGTGTGATAGACGTCAGTGAGGTTCTGATCGTTGGTGTAGGCGTGAATGGTGGTCATCAGACCGCTTTCGATCCCCAGCTCGCGGTGCAGCACTTGCGCCACTGGCGCCAGGCAGTTGGTGGTGCACGAAGCGTTGGAGATGATCTGGTGCGACTGGCGCAGAATGTCGTGGTTCACACCATATACAACCGTGGCGTCGGCACCTTTGGCCGGCGCCGAGATGATCACTTTGCGCGCGCCGGCAGTAATATGCGCGGCCGCTTTGGCGCGATCGGTAAAGAGACCGGTGCATTCGAACACCACATCAATCTTTTCCGCCGCCCATGGCAATTCGGCCGGGTTGCGAATCGCGCTGACCGCAATGCGGTCGCCGTTGACGGTCAGACTTTCGTTGTCATGCTCGACCTGAGCGTCGAACGTGCCGTGAACGGTGTCGTATTTGAGCAGATGAGCATTGATCGAGCTGTCGCCCAGATCATTGATGGCGACGATCTGCAGATCCTGTCGATAGCCTTGGGTATACAGTGCGCGCAGGACATTACGGCCGATGCGGCCAAAACCATTGATTGCGATTCGAAGAGTCATGGAACAGCGCCGCCGTCGTTTTGTTGTTGGAATTACAAGATTATTCGCATAAAAATAGAAAACAAGCCTTTTTAGTGGCAATATTTTGTTTTATCTACAACGAGTGACCTGAATCAACTGGTCCGAATGGTCAAAAAAGCCGTCTGTCATTCCAACAACAACGGCGTTTGATCAGCATAGACAATCAGGTCGCCACATCCGTTAGCCTGGAGTTCTACACATGCATCCCCGCGTCCTTGAGGTCACCGAACGGCTTATCGCCCGCAGCCGCGCCACGCGTCAGGCTTACCTTGCACTGATTCGCGGCGCCGCCACCGACGGGCCGATGCGCGGCAAGCTGCAATGCGCCAACTTCGCCCACGGCGTGGCCGGTTGCGGCAGCGAAGACAAGCACAGCCTGCGGATGATGAACTCGGCGAACATCGCCATTGTTTCTTCGTATAACGACATGCTCTCGGCGCACCAGCCGTACGAAGTGTTCCCGGAACAAATCAAGAATGCCCTGCGCGAAATCGGCTCGGTCGGCCAGTTCGCTGGCGGTACGCCGGCGATGTGCGACGGTGTGACCCAAGGCGAGCCGGGCATGGAACTGAGCCTGCCGAGTCGCGAAGTGATCGCCATGTCGACCGCCGTGGCGCTGTCGCACAACATGTTCGACGGCGCACTGATGCTCGGCATCTGCGACAAGATCGTGCCGGGCCTGATGATGGGGTCGCTGCGTTTCGGTCACCTGCCGACGATTTTCGTCCCGGGTGGGCCGATGGTCTCGGGGATTTCCAACAAGGAAAAAGCCGACGTGCGGCAGAAGTACGCCGAAGGCAAAGCCACCCGCGAAGAGCTGCTGGAATCGGAGATGAAGTCCTACCACAGCCCGAGTACCTGCACCTTCTACGGCACCGCCAACACCAACCAGTTGCTGATGGAAGTCATGGGCCTGCACTTGCCGGGCGCCTCTTTCGTCAACCCGAACACGCCGCTGCGTGATGCGCTGACCCGTGAAGCCGCGCACCAAGTGACGCGTCTGACCAAACAAAATGGCAACTTCATGCCGATCGGTGAAATCGTCGACGAGAAGTCGCTGGTCAACTCGATTGTTGCGCTGCACGCCACCGGCGGCTCGACCAACCACACCCTGCACATGCCGGCCATCGCCATGGCGGCGGGCATTCAACTGACCTGGCAGGACATGGCCGACCTCTCCGAAGTCGTGCCGACCCTGAGCCACGTTTACCCGAACGGCAAAGCCGACATCAATCACTTCCAGGCGGCTGGCGGCATGTCGTTCCTGATCCGCGAACTGCTCGGCGCCGGCCTGCTGCACGAAGACGTCAACACCGTGCTCGGCCACGGCTTGAGCCAGTACACCAAAGAGCCGTTCCTCGATAACGGCCAGTTGGTATGGCGCGAAGGCCCGACGGACAGCCTCGACGAAAACATCCTGCGTCCAGTGGCGCGTGCGTTCTCGGCGGAGGGTGGTCTGCGCGTAATGGAGGGCAACCTCGGTCGCGGTGTGATGAAGGTTTCTGCGGTCGCGTTGGAAAACCAGATCGTCGAAGCGCCAGCCATGGTGTTCCAGGATCAGCAGGACTTGGCCGATGCATTCAAGGCCGGTTTGCTGGAGAAGGATTTTGTCGCCGTGATGCGCTTCCAGGGCCCGCGTTCCAATGGCATGCCGGAACTGCACAAGATGACGCCGTTCCTCGGTGTGCTGCAGGATCGCGGCTTCAAAGTCGCGCTGGTGACCGACGGGCGGATGTCCGGTGCCTCGGGGAAAATCCCCGCAGCGATTCACGTCAGCCCGGAAGCTTATGTCGGTGGCGCTTTGGCGCGCGTGCAAGAGGGCGATATCATCCGCGTCGATGGCGTCAAAGGCACCTTGGAACTGAAGGTCGACGCCGCCGAATTTGCAGCGCGCGAACCCGCCAAAGGCCTGTTGGGCAACAACATCGGCAGCGGGCGCGAACTGTTTGGCTTCATGCGCATGGCCTTCAGCTCGGCGGAGCAGGGCGCCAGCGCCTTCACTTCTGCCCTGGAGACGCTTAATTGAAACTGGCTTTGGTCGGTGATATCGGAGGCACCAACGCGCGGTTTGCGTTGTGGAAAAACCAGCAACTGGAATCGGTTCAGGTGCTGGCCACGGCCGACCATGCCAGCCCGGAAGAGGCAATCAGCCTCTATCTGAGCGGGCTCGGTCTGGCGCCTGGTTCGATCGGTTCGGTGTGCTTGTCCGTGGCAGGTCCGGTCAGTGGTGATGAATTCAAATTCACCAACAATCACTGGCGCTTGAGTCGCACAGCGTTCTGCAAAACCTTGCAGGTCGAGCAGTTGTTGCTGGTGAACGACTTCTCGGCGATGGCGCTGGGCATGACCCGTTTGCAGCCCGGCGAATTCCGCGTGGTCTGCGAGGGCGCGCCGGAGCCGTTGCGCCCGGCGGTGGTGATCGGCCCGGGCACTGGCCTTGGCGTCGGCACCTTGCTCGATCTTGGCGAGGGCCGTTTCGCGGCGTTGCCGGGCGAGGGCGGGCATGTTGATCTGCCGTTGAGCAGCCCGCGTGAAACGCAGCTGTGGCAGCACATCCACAACGAAATCGGCCATGTCAGCGCGGAAACTGCGTTGAGCGGCGGCGGTTTGCCACGGGTTTACCGGGCGATCTGTGCGGTGGATGGGCACGAGCCAACGCTTGATACCCCGGAAGCGATCACGGCGGCCGGTCTTGCGGGTGATCCGATTGCCCTGGAAGTGCTGGAGCAGTTCTGCTGCTGGCTCGGCCGTGTGGCCGGCAACAACGTGCTGACTACCGGGGGCCGAGGTGGGGTTTACATCGTTGGTGGTGTCATTCCCCGGTTTGCCGATTTCTTCCTCGAAAGCGGTTTTGCCCGCAGCTTTGCTGACAAAGGCTGCATGAGCGATTACTTCAAAGGCATCCCGGTGTGGCTGGTGACAGCGCCGTATTCCGGACTGATGGGCGCGGGTGTGGCTCTGGAACAGGCAGGCTGAAGCGTGAGATCGTTCCCATGCTCCGCGTGGGAATGCAGCCCGTGACGCTCCGCGTCACTGGACGCGGAGCGTCCCCAGAGGCATTCCCACGCAGAGCGTGGGAACGATCAGCGTGGGAACGATCGGTTCATCAGGCATAATCCGCCCCAATTCCAACAACAAGGATGCCTTCGAAGTGAGCTCAGTCAACAAGTCGATATTGTTGGTCGATGACGACCAGGAAATACGCGAGTTGCTGGAAACCTACCTGACCCGCGCCGGGTTTCAGGTACGGGCCACCGCCGACGGTGCCAGTTTCCGTCAGGCCCTCAACGAGGCGCCGAGCGATCTGGTGATCCTCGATGTCATGCTGCCCGACGAAGACGGCTTCAGCCTGTGCCGTTGGGTGCGTCAGCATCCGCGTCAGGCGCAGGTGCCGATCATCATGCTCACCGCCAGTTCCGACGAAGCCGACCGCGTGATCGGTCTGGAACTTGGCGCCGACGACTACCTAGGCAAACCCTTCAGCCCCCGCGAACTGCAAGCGCGCATCAAGGCGTTGCTGCGGCGTGCGCAATTTGGACAGGAGCGCAGTGGCAGCGACGTGCTGGCCTTTGACGAGTGGCGGCTGGACATGGTCAGCCATCGCCTGTTTCACACCGATGGCGAAGAAGTAATTCTCTCCGGTGCCGACTTCGCCCTGCTGAAACTGTTCCTCGATCACCCGCAGGAAATCCTCGACCGCGACACCATCGGCAACGCCACCCGTGGTCGCGATTTGATGCCGCTCGATCGCATCGTCGACATGGCCGTCAGCCGTTTGCGCCAACGCCTGCGCGACACGGAAAAACCGCCACGGCTGATTCGTACCGTGCGCGGCAGTGGCTACCAACTGGCAGCCAACGTGGTTGCCGGCAATGGTCACTGAGTCGCTGCGCAAATTCGCCGCCAAAGTGCCGATGCCGCGCTCGCTGCTCGGGCGGATGTTGCTGCTGACGTTGCTCGCGGTGCTGTTCGCGCAGACCTTGTCGAGCGTGATCTGGGTCTCGCAACTGCGCGCTACGCAGCTCGAAGGCCTGGTCACCAGCGCCCGCAGCCTCGCCCATTCGATGACCGCCAGCGTCAGTTACTTCCGCTCGTTGCCGGTGGCTTATCGGCCGTTGGTGCTCGATCAATTGCGCAGCATGGGCGGCACGCGATTCGTGGTGACGCTCAACGACAAGCCACTGGGCATGGATGTGCTGCCGGTGACGCCGCGTAAAGCGGCGGTGATGAAAGCGGTCGACGAAGTGCTGCGTCAGACGCTCGGCAATGACACGGATATTTCGGTGACCTTTGTCAGCCCCGAAGATCTGCGGATTTTCAACGCCGGGCTGAAGCTTGATGAGCTGCCGCGCTCTTGGGCGCATTACGCGTTGACTCTGGAACCGGTGAACCCACCCGTGCTGGTCACGCAGATTCAAATGGCCCCGGGCGAATGGCTGTACATCGCCTCGCTGTTGCCGGAGCCGTACACCAGTCTTGAAGAGCAAGGCCTGCCCTCGCAGCAGGTGTGGTTCATCGTTCTCACCAGCGGATTCTTGCTGCTGTTCATCGGCCTGCTGGTGCATTGGCAGAGCCGGCCGCTCAAGCGTCTGGCGCGGGCGGCGCGGGATTTGTCGCTGGGTGCCGACGTCGAGCCAGTGGCCGAGGGCGGCGGCAGTGAAGTGGTGGAAGTGGGCCGCGCCTTCAACACCATGCGCGAGCGCATCAGCCGTTACCTGACCGAGCGCAGCCAGTTGTTCAGCGCGATCTCCCATGACCTGCGCACGCCGATTACCCGATTGCGCTTGCGCGTCGAATTGCTTGAAGACGAACAGCTGCAGGCCAAGTTCGGCCGTGATCTGGATGAGTTGGAACTGCTGGTCAAAGGCGCGCTGCAATGTGTGAAGGACACCGACATCCACGAGAACATCGAGCCGGTGGACTTGAACCACGTGCTCGACTGTCTGGTGGAGCCGTATCTGGCGCCGCACGGCAATGGCCGCGTGACGCAGCAGGGCAAGGCGCTGGCGGCTTATCCGGGCAAACCGCTGGCGTTGAAGCGCTGCATCGGTAACCTGATCGACAATGCGTTGAAGTACGGGCAAAACGCGCATTTGCACATCGACGACGATGAGCGCGCGTTTGTTCTGCACGTCGACGATGAAGGGCCGGGTGTTCCAGAGCAGCGGCTGGAGCAAGTGTTCGAACCGCACTTCCGTCTGGCGGGGCAGCAGCAGGGTTATGGCTTGGGGTTGGGCATCGCGCGCAATATTGCCCACAGCCATGGTGGGGAAGTGACGCTGCAGAATCTGCGTGAGGGTGGGTTGCGGGTGACCCTGCAATTGCCGCGTTCGGCGGATTGAGTCAAAGGCTTTCCCTCACCCTAGCCCTCTCCCAGGGGGAGAGGGGACCGATCGCGTTGTTCATTCGAATTGCGCCGACCTGATGCATTGAGTCGATTATGGATTCGGTACAGCTCTTTCAGGTCGGCGCAACTCTTCAGCATTCTGCGATCGGCCCCCTCTCCCTACGGGCGGTCCGACGTTTCGGGAGGGCTGGGGTGAGGGTCGCTCTTTGTCACCGCTCAGTGACAAACCCCGCCCCCTTCGTTACAAGACCTCCCCAGCCCGTTGTTTAGACTCCCCCGCAGTCATAACAACAAAAAAGGCCACCCATGGATCTCTTCCACCCAGGCTTCAGCAGTTGGCTGAACGCCCCTGCCCATCAGCAATGGCTCGCCGGCGAAGGCCTGCGCCTGCTGGATTTCGCCAAGGCATCGAAACTGCCTGAAGGCTTCGGCAACCTCGACGAACGCGGCCGTCTGCCAGCGAACGCACAAGCCGAAACCATGAACACCGCGCGCATGACCCACAGCTTCGCCATGGCCCACATTCAGGGTTTGCCGGGTTTTGCCGAACTAATCGATCACGGCATTGCTGCCTTGCGCGGGCCGTTGCGTGATGCCCTGCACGGTGGCTGGTTTGCGGTCGCCGAACACCGCGATGACAACACCGGCAAGAACGCCTATCTGCATGCCTTCGTTGCGCTTGCGGCCAGCTCTGCGGTGGTCGCACAACGTCCTGGCGCCCAGGCGTTGCTGGATGACGCCGTCGACATCATCGACACGTATTTCTGGAGCGAAGAAGAGGGCGCCATGCGCGAATTCTTCAATCGCGACTGGAGCGAAGAAGAAGCCTATCGCGGCGCCAACAGCAACATGCACGCGACCGAAGCGTTCCTTGCGCTGGCCGATGTCACTGAAGATCCGCGCTGGTTGATTCGCGCGCAACGCATCGTCGAACGCGTTATTCACGGGCACGCCGCCGCCAACGGTTACATGGTCATCGAGCACTTCGACCGCGACTGGCAGCCACTACGCGAATACAACCACGACAATCCCGCCGACGGCTTCCGCCCTTACGGCACCACGCCGGGCCACGGTTTCGAATGGGCGCGGCTGCTGCTGCACCTCGAAGCGGCGCGGGTGCAAGCCGGCATGCTCACGCCCGGTTGGCTCGCCACCGATGCGCAAAAACTGTTCGAGAACAATTGCCGCAACGGTTGGGATGTCGATGGTCTGCCGGGCATCGTCTACACCCTCGACTGGGACAACAAAGCCGTCGTTCGCCATCGCCTGCATTGGACGCACGCCGAGGCCAGTGCCGCTGCCAGCGCCTTGCTCAAACGCACCGGCGATGCGCAATACGAAACCTGGTACCGGCTGTTCTGGGAATTCTGCGAAGTGAATTTCATCGACCGTTGCAACGGTAGCTGGCATCACGAACTCAACCCGCAAAACCTGCCAAGTGCCGATATCTGGCCGGGCAAACCCGATCTGTATCACGCCTGGCAAGCCGTGCTGATCCCTCGTCTACCCTTGTCACCGAGTATGGCAACGGCTCTGGCGCAGTTGTCCCAGAGCGTTGTCATGTGACCAATCATGTAACTATGTAGTGACATTCGCGCGTCCCTTCGTTACCTGCGAAGGGAAACGTCCTGTTTAAACTCCTGTGCAGCGCAAGCACCAGACTTGCATGCATAACAACAAGAAAGGTACATCTCAGATGAATGCGATTTCTCGCCTCGCTACTGTCATTTCTGTCGCCTCCCTGTTCCCGCTCGCAATTCTGCCTCTCAGTGTTTCCGCTGCCGAATCCAAAGGTTCGGTCGAAGTCGTGCACTGGTGGACGTCCGGTGGCGAAAAAGCTGCCGTTGATGTGCTCAAGGCCCAAGTCGAAAAAGACGGTTTCACCTGGAAAGACGGCGCTGTCGCCGGTGGTGGCGGTGCAACGGCCATGACCGTGCTGAAAAGCCGCGCAGTCGCCGGCAACCCGCCTGGCGTTGCCCAGATCAAAGGCCCGGACATCCAGGAATGGGCGTCGACCGGTCTGCTCGACACTGACGTGTTGAAAGACGTCGCCAAGTCGGAAAAGTGGGACAGCCTGCTCGACAAGAAAGTCTCCGATACCGTGAAGTACGACGGTGATTACGTGGCCGTGCCGGTGAACATTCACCGTGTGAACTGGCTGTGGATCAACCCGGAAGTGTTCAAGAAAGCCGGGATCACCAAGAACCCGACCACCCTCGAAGAATTCTATGCCGCTGGCGACAAGCTGAAGGCTGCGGGCTTCATCCCGCTGGCCCACGGCGGTCAGCCTTGGCAGGACAGCACCGTGTTCGAAGCCGTGGTGCTTTCGGTCATGGGTGTCGATGGTTACAAGAAAGCCCTGGTTGATCTGGACAACGCCGCGCTGACCGGCCCGGAAATGGTCAAGGCACTGACCGAGCTGAAGAAAGTCGCGACCTACATGGACGCTGACGGCAAAGGTCAGGACTGGAACCTCGGAAGCGGCCAAGGTCATCAACGGCAAGGCCGGCATGCAGATCATGGGTGACTGGGCCAAGTCCGAATGGACCGCCGCCAAGAAAGTCGCCGGCAAGGATTACGAGTGCGTAGCCTTCCCGGGCACCGACAAGGCGTTCACCTACAACATCGACTCGCTGGCCGTGTTCAAGCAGAAGGACGCAGGCACTGCGGCCGGTCAGCAGGACATCGCCAAAGTCGTGCTGGGTGAAAACTTCCAGAAAGTCTTCAGCATCAACAAAGGCTCGATCCCGGTACGCAACGACATGTTGAACAACATGGACAAGCTCGGTTTCGACTCCTGCGCACAGACTGCTGCCAAAGACTTCCTGGCGGACGCCAAGTCCGGCGGCCTGCAGCCAAGCATGGCGCACAACATGGCGACCACGCTGGCGGTGCAAGGCGCGTTCTTTGATGTGGTGACCAACTACATCAACGACCCGAAAGCCGACCCGGCCGACACCGCCAAGAAACTGGGCGCAGCGATCAAGTCGTCCAAATAAGCGTCGGTAGCGCAGGCTTCTCCTGTGGGAGCGAGCCTGCTCGCGAAGGCGTCGTGTCAGTTGCTCCATCCGTCGACTGACACACCGTTTTCGCGAGCAGGCTCGCTCCCACAAGGGATCTCACTGTAGTTTTTATTCCCTGTACTGGATTTCCCCATGAGTTCTGTTGCTGTGTTCAGCAAGGCCTCGCCGTTCGATGCATTGCAACGCTGGCTACCCAAACTGGTGCTGGCGCCGAGCATGTTCATCGTGCTGGTGGGCTTCTATGGCTACATCCTGTGGACGTTCGTGCTGTCGTTCACCACCTCGACGTTCCTGCCCAACTACAAATGGGCCGGTCTGGCGCAATACGCGCGGTTGTTCGACAACGATCGCTGGTGGGTCGCGAGCAAGAACCTCGCAGTGTTCGGCGGCATGTTCATCGGTATTACCTTGGTGATTGGCGTGTTGCTGGCGGTGTTCCTCGACCAGCGCATCCGTCGCGAAGGCTTTATCCGCACCATTTACCTGTACCCGATGGCGCTCTCGATGATCGTTACCGGTACCGCCTGGAAATGGCTGCTCAACCCGGGCATGGGCCTGGACAAATTATTGCGTGACTGGGGCTGGGAAGGCTTCCGTCTGGACTGGCTGATCGACCCGGATCGCGTGGTTTACTGCCTGGTGATCGCCGCTGTCTGGCAAGCCTCGGGCTTCATCATGGCGATGTTCCTCGCCGGCCTGCGTGGCGTTGATCAATCGATTATCCGCGCTGCACAGATCGATGGCGCGAGCATGCCGACGATCTACTGGAAAGTGGTGCTGCCAAGCCTGCGTCCGGTGTTCTTCAGTGCAGTGATGATTCTGGCGCACATCGCGATCAAGAGCTTCGACCTGGTCGCGGCGATGACCGCTGGTGGCCCGGGTTATTCCTCCGACCTGCCGGCGATGTTCATGTATTCCTTCACCTTCAGTCGCGGCCAAATGGGCATGGGCTCGGCCAGTGCGATTCTGATGCTCGGTGCGATCCTCGCGATCATCGTGCCTTACCTGTATTCCGAGCTGAGGACCAAGCGCAATGACTAGTCTCGCCGCCAAACCTGCTATCAGCCTGAGTCGCATCGCGATCTACGCGGTGCTGATCCTCGCCGTACTGCTTTATCTGGTGCCGCTGGTGGTCATGTTGCTGACCAGCTTCAAGACCCCGGAAGACATCAGCACCGGCAACCTGCTGAGCTGGCCGACCGTGGTCAGCGGCATTGGCTGGGTCAAGGCCTGGGCCACGGTTGACGGTTACTTCTGGAATTCGATCAAGATCACCGTTCCGGCCGTAATCATCTCCACCGCCATCGGTGCATTGAACGGTTATGTGCTGTCGTTCTGGCGCTTCCGTGGTTCGCAGTTGTTCTTCGGTCTGCTGTTGTTCGGCTGCTTCCTGCCGTTCCAGACCGTGTTGCTGCCGGCCTCGTTCACCCTCGGCAAGATGGGCCTGGCGAGCACCACCACCGGTCTGGTGTTTATCCACGTGGTTTACGGTCTGGCGTTCACCACGCTGTTCTTCCGTAACTATTACGTGAGCATTCCGGATGCGCTGGTGAAAGCCGCACGCCTCGACGGCGCAGGTTTCTTCACGATTTTCCGCCGCATCATTCTGCCGATGTCGACGCCGATCATCATGGTCTGCCTGATCTGGCAGTTCACCCAGATCTGGAACGACTTCCTGTTCGGTGTGGTGTTCTCCAGCGGTGATTCGCAACCGATCACGGTGGCGCTGAACAACCTGGTCAACACCAGCACCGGCGCCAAGGAATACAACGTTGATATGGCAGCGGCGATGATCGCCGGCCTGCCGACCCTGCTGGTCTATGTGGTCGCAGGCAAGTATTTCGTGCGCGGGCTGACAGCCGGCGCAGTCAAGGGGTAATCATGGCAACGCTCGAACTTCGCAACGTCAACAAGACCTACGGTGCCGGCCTGCCGGACACCCTGAAGAACATCGAACTGTCGATCAAGGACGGTGAATTCCTGATCCTCGTCGGCCCGTCGGGCTGCGGCAAGTCGACCCTGATGAACTGCATCGCCGGTCTGGAAACCATCACCGGCGGCGCGATCATGATCGGCGATCAGGACGTCAGCGGCATGAGCCCGAAGGATCGCGACATCGCCATGGTGTTCCAGTCCTACGCGCTGTACCCGACCATGAGCGTGCGCGAGAACATTGAGTTCGGTCTGAAGATCCGCAAGATGCCGCAGTCGGCGATCGACGAAGAAGTCGCGCGCGTGGCCAAGCTGTTGCAGATCGAACACCTGCTCAATCGCAAGCCGGGTCAGCTCTCCGGTGGTCAGCAACAGCGTGTGGCGATGGGCCGTGCACTGGCACGTCGACCGAAGATTTATCTGTTCGACGAACCGCTGTCCAACCTCGACGCCAAGCTGCGCGTCGAGATGCGCACCGAAATGAAACTGATGCACCAGCGCCTGAAAACCACCACGGTCTACGTGACCCACGACCAGATCGAAGCAATGACCCTGGGCGACAAGGTGGCGGTGATGAAGGACGGCATCATTCAGCAGTTCGGCACGCCAAAAGAGATCTATAACGACCCGGCCAACCTGTTCGTGGCGAGCTTCATCGGTTCGCCGCCGATGAACTTCATTCCGCTGCGCCTGCAGCGCAAGGACGGTCGTCTGCTGGCGCTGCTCGACAGCGGGCAGGCGCGTTGCGAGTTACCGATGAGCATGCAGGACGCCGGGCTCGAAGATCGCGAAGTGATCCTCGGTCTGCGTCCTGAACAGATCGTTTTGGCGAACGGCGAGGGCAATGGCCTGCCGAGCATTCGCGCCGAAGTACAGGTGACCGAGCCGACCGGTCCGGACACCCTGGTGTTCGTCAACCTCAATGACACCAAAGTCTGCTGCCGTCTGGCGCCGGATGTGGCACCGCAGGTGGGCGAGAACCTGACACTGCAATTCGATCCATCGAAAGTGCTGTTGTTTGATGCCAACACCGGTGAGCGCCTCGGCACTGCCGGTCAACCACAGACCGATGCGCGGTCTGCGAACGTCGCCCAGTTCAAGGGGCGCTGAGGAACAAATGTGGGAGCGAGCCTGCTCGCGAAAGCGGTCTGACATCCAGCATTGATGTCGCCTGTTACACCGCATTCGCGAGCAGGCTCGCTCCCACAAAGGAGCACGCGGTGGATTGCCTGTAATCCATCGCACTTTATGTAAACCGCGTTAGATAAAAACAGTTAATAACAATAAAGACGAGGATGTAGGGATGAAAAAGAAACACGTCAATGCCCGGTTGATCTGCCAAGTGTCGGCTGCGGCGGCCTTGGTGCTGGCCGGTAACGCCATGGCGGCGGATGCCTTCAGTTCCGATTCGAAATGGATGACCGGCGACTGGGGTGGCGAGCGTACCAAGCTGATCGAGCAGGGTATCGACATCAAGGCTGACTACGTTGGGGAAGTCGGTGGCAACCTGCACGGTGGCTACAACGACGACAAGACTGCGCGTTACGCTGACCAGTTCGGTCTGGGCGTGGCACTCGATCTGCAAAAGCTGTGGGGCTGGGATAACACTCAGGCGAAGATCCAGCTGACCAACCGTAACGGTTACAACATCTCCAACGACCGCGTTGGCGATCCGCGTGCCGGCACCTTGAGTTCGTCGCAAGAAGTTTACGGCCGTGGCCACATGGTGCGTCTGACCCAGTTGTGGATTCAGCACCAGTTCTTCGACAACAAACTCGACGTCAAGGCCGGTTACTTCGGTGAAGGCGAAGACTTCAACACCTTCCCGTGCGACTTCCAGAACCTGGCGTTCTGCGGCTCGCAAGTAGGTAACTGGGCGACCAACATCTGGTACAACTGGCCGGTCAGCCAGGCCGCGATCCGTGTGAAGTACAACATCAACGACGAGCTCTACGCGCAGATCGGTGCGTACAACCAGAACCCGTCGCAGTTGGAACACGGCAACGGCTTCAAGCTCAGTGGCAGCGGCACCAAAGGTACCGTTCTTCCGGTCGAGCTGGTCTGGTCGCCGAAGGTCAACAGCCTGCCAGGCGAATACCGTGTGGGTTACTACAAGAGCACGGCCGATGCCGACGACGTTCGTGAAGACGTCAACGGTTTCGACGCGGCAACCACGCGCGACGCTTACAAAACCCACAGCAGCAAAAGCGGCTACTGGTTCGTGGCGCAACAGCAACTCACCAGCCATAACGGTGATGCTTCTCGCGGTCTGAACATTGCTGCCAACGCCACGTTCCACGACAAGGACACCAACTTCATCGACAACTACCAGTCGGTGATGTTTGTCTACAAAGGCCCGTTCGACGCGCGTCCGAAGGATGACGTCGGTATCGGCGCGGCGCGTATCCACGTCAATGATGACGTGAAGAAAAACGCCGAACTGCTAAACGCTTCCAACGGTGTTTCGGACTACGACAATCCGGTGTTCTCGCCAATTCGTGAAACCGAATACAACTACGAGATCAACTACGGCTTCCACGTCACCAACTGGCTGACCGTACGTCCTAACCTGCAATACATCACTCACCCGGGTGGTGTGGATGAAGTGGACAACGCTTTGGTCGCTGGCCTGAAAATTCAGTCTACGTTCTAACGCGTCTGCGATAAGCTCCTCTCTATGTGCGCATATTTGCGGACAGCCAAGGCTGTCCGCTTTTTTTTGAGGGGCGGCAATCCCCGTAACAGATGAATTCGGAACCGTGGCAAATGCATGAGCATCCGCTACAACGCTTCTTCAAATCCCTGCGTGAACAACCGGTGTTCGCCTGGGAGCGCTATCAGATGCGCGACGTGTTGGTGATCGATCATCCGCTGTGTCAGGCGGTGTTCAGTCGTCAGGGCGCACAGTTGCTGCACTTTCAGCCGCGTGGGCAAAAGCCGTGGTTGTGGTGCGCGGCGAAGTGGCCGCACGTGGGTGCCATTCGCGGTGGCGTGCCGGTGTGCTGGCCGTGGTATGGCCGTCATCCCAGCGAAAACGCCTGGCCATCGCATGGTTGGGCGCGCTTGCTCGACTGGAAGCTGCTCGACAGCAGCAGCGCCGAAGATGGCGTGCGCCTGCATTGGCAATTGCAGCTGTGCGACTGGCAGGTCGACCTGCACGCGCATTTGGGCGAGCGCATGGAATTACGCCTGAGCACCGAGCATCAGGACGACATGCCATGCCAGTTGAGCCAGGCTTTGCACGCTTACTGGCGTATTGGCGATGTCGGTGAGATAGCGCTGTCTGGGCTTGAAGGGGCGCAGGGCTATGACCAGTTGAACCGGCAGATTTGTCAGCAGGAAGGCGAGTTGCGAGTGGATGGCGGCTGTCAGCGGGTGTTCCAGCATGACGGTGAATTGCAGCTGAAAGATCACGCCTGGCAGCGCGAGTTGTGCATTGATACCGGTGACAGTGCGGATACGGTGGTCTGGCATCCGGGCGCGCGGCCGTTGTTGGGCGTGACGTGGGATGAGATTTCGGAGTTTGTCTGCGTGGAAGCGGCGGCGGGTGGGACTGACAGCCTGCATTTAGCGCCGGGGGAGAAGGCGCATTTGAGTTTGCAGGCGTGGGCGGCGGCTTGAGTGTGTCAAGTACACCGCTACCCTCACCCTAGCCCTCTCCCAGAGGGAGAGGGGACTGATTGCGGGATATTGGAGAGTTTCACCGAAATGAAAGATCGGCTGTGAATCCATAATCGACTCGGTCTCTCAGGTCGATGCATGACGGAAGACACGTCGGTCGGCCCCCTCTCCCTCCGGGAGAGGGCTGGGGTGAGGGTGCTTTTGATCTTTAGTTGAATTCATCCCCAACCGGATACCGGCTCGCATTCAAGCTCTCTTTGATCTTGCGCAAATGCGGCTGGAAATCCACGCCACGACGCAAGGTCATCCCCGTCGCCAACACATCCAGCACGGTCAACTGAATGATCCGCGATGTCATCGGCATATAGATGTCAGTGTCTTCCGGCAACGGAATATTCAGGCTCAAGGTACTCGCCTTGGCCAGCGGCGAATTCTCCGCCGTCAAACCCAACACCGAAGCGCCGTTCTCCCGAGCAATGCGCGCCACTTCCACCAGTTCACGCGTACGCCCGGTGTAGGAAATGATCACGAACAACTCACCGGTGTGCGCCACCGAAGCAATCATTCGCTGCATCAACACATCAGCGTGCGCGGTGACGGCGAGGTTGAAGCGGAAGAACTTGTGCTGCGCATCCAGTGCCACCGGTGCCGAGGCGCCGAGGCCGAAGAAGTGGATCTGCCGCGCCTGAATCAACAGGTCGACGGCGCGGCTGATCAGGTTCGGGTCCAGTGCCTGACAAGCACTGTCCAGCGAGGCGATGGCGCTGCCGAAAATCTTTTGCGTGTACGCCTCGGGATTGTCGTCGGCCTCGACCGCGCGGCTGACATACGCCGCGCCACTGGCCAGACTCTGCGCCAGTTGCAGTTTGAGTTCGGGATAGCCGCTGACACCGAACGAACGGCAGAAACGGTTGACCGTCGGTTCGCTCACTGAGGCTGCCTGGGCGAGGGCGGCGATGCTGAAGCGGGTGGCCTGCTGCGGGTTGAGCAGGATCACCTCGGCGACTTTGCGTTCGGCCTTGTTCAGGTCTTCAAGGCGACTCTGGATCTGTTCCAGTAAATTTCGCACGCGGTCCATATGGAATTCCTAATTCACCTGCGCAAAGGTGCGCCGGGCTATGCAAATTGGGCCTTTGATATGGCCCGTAACGGTGGCCTATCCTACTGATGGCTCCGACCGACCACCACTCGGAATCTGTATTTTGCGAAAATGTTGTGGTTATTACTACATTTTCCCTTGAGTGATGCCTTGAAAAAAGGTATTTGTAGCTTAACTTGATAAAAGAACAAACATCATGCCTTCGATTACGGTTGAACCGTGCACCTTTGCCTTGTTCGGCGCGCTTGGCGATCTGGCCCTGCGCAAGCTGTTTCCTGCCCTTTATCACCTCGATGGCGCCGATCTGTTGCACGAGGACACGCGCATCATCGCGTTGGCCCGTGAAGAAGGTTCCGAGCAACAGCACATGGCGTTCATCGCCGCCGAACTGCGTCGTTATGTGGGCAAAGAGCTGGACGAGGCCGTCGCCGAGCGTTTTCTCGCACGCCTGACCTACCTGCACGTCGACTTCCTCAAATCCGAAGATTACGTGGCGCTGGCCGAACTGGCTGGCAGCACGCAACGCATGATTGCCTACTTCGCCACCCCTGCGGCGGTGTACGGCGCGATCTGCGAAAACCTGGCGAAAGTCGGTCTGGCAGAAAATACCCGCGTGGTACTGGAAAAGCCGATCGGCTCCGACCTCGAATCCTCGCGCAAGGTTAACGACGCCGTGGCGCAGTTCTTCCCGGAGAACCGTACCTACCGCATCGACCACTACCTGGGCAAAGAAACCGTTCAGAACCTGATCGCCCTGCGTTTCGCCAACAGCCTGTTCGAAACCCAGTGGAACCAGAATTACATCTCCCACGTGGAAATCACCGTGGCCGAGAAGGTTGGCATCGAAGGCCGCTGGGGCTACTTCGACAAGGCCGGCCAACTGCGCGACATGATCCAGAATCACCTGTTGCAGTTGCTGTGCCTGATTGCCATGGACCCGCCGGCCGACCTGTCCGCCGACAGCATCCGCGACGAAAAGGTAAAAGTGCTCAAGGCCCTGGCGCCGATCAGCCCGGAAGGCCTCACCACCCAAGTAGTGCGTGGTCAGTACATTGCCGGCCACAGCGAAGGCAAATCCGTACCGGGTTACCTCGAAGAACCGAATTCCAATACCCAGAGCGACACCGAAACCTTCGTCGCTTTGCGTGCCGATATCCGCAACTGGCGCTGGGCCGGCGTGCCGTTCTACCTGCGTACCGGCAAACGCATGCCGCAAAAACTGTCGCAGATCGTCATCCACTTCAAGGAACCGTCGCACTACATCTTCGCCCCTGAGCAGCGCCTGCAGATCAGCAACAAACTGATCATTCGCCTGCAACCGGACGAAGGCATTTCCTTGCGCGTGATGACCAAAGAGCAGGGCCTGGACAAAGGCATGCAACTGCGCAGCGGCCCGCTGCAACTGAATTTCTCCGACACCTGGCGTAGCGCGCGGATCCCCGATGCCTACGAGCGGTTGTTGCTGGAAGTGATGAACGGCAATCAGAACCTGTTTGTCCGTAAAGATGAAATCGAAGCCGCGTGGAAGTGGTGTGACCAACTGATCGCCGGGTGGAAAAAATCCGGTGACGCGCCCAAGCCGTATGCGGCGGGGTCGTGGGGGCCGATGAGCTCCATTGCATTGATCACGCGGGACGGGAGGTCGTGGTATGGCGATATCTGATGTGCAACTGCCTGCGGGCGTGAATGCCCACGAATTCAAAAGCCCGGTGTTGTTGGCCGAAGGTCTGGCGCTGAACGTGGCCAAGCAATTGAGCGAAGCCATTGCTGCACGCGGCAACGCGGTGCTGGTGGTGTCTGGCGGTCGTAGCCCGGTGGCGTTTTTCCAGCACCTGGCCAAGCAAGAACTGGACTGGTCGAAGGTCGTCGTGACCCTCGCCGACGAGCGCTGGGTACCGGTTGAACATGCCGACAGTAATGCCGGTCTGCTCAAGCAGTATCTGCTCAAAGGCCCGGCGGCCAAGGCGCAGTTCCTCAGCCTG
The DNA here is from genome assembly GCF_054682705.1 of Pseudomonas sp. H1_D05. Lineage (NCBI taxonomy): Bacteria > Pseudomonadati > Pseudomonadota > Gammaproteobacteria > Pseudomonadales > Pseudomonadaceae > Pseudomonas > Pseudomonas sp. H1_D05. Next base: position 321,669 of record NZ_CP162825.1, on the reverse strand, counting down.
TATAGCGGGGCGGCCAACGTCGAGCAGGCTGCTGAACAGGCTGATCGCTTGCTTGCCGAATTGCCGCCGATTGACGTGCTGGTATTGGGCATGGGTGATGACGGCCACACCGCGTCGCTGTTCCCCGACAGCCCGAACCTCGCCGAAGCGCTGCAGGCTGATGGCACGCGCCGTTGCTGGCCGATGCTGGCGCCAAGCGTGCCGCGTCAACGCCTGACCATGAGCCGTGCGCTGCTGGCCTCGGCCAAACACAAGATTCTGTCGATTTCCGGTCAGTCGAAACTGACCACCCTGAATGCCGCACTGGCATCCGACGTCGCCGCCATGCCGGTGCGCGCGTTTCTGCAACCTACGTTAGAGATTTACTGGTGCCCATGAGCCAAGGAACAGCCGCTATGACAACCCCATCCCCGACCGTTTCCATGGCGGACAAAGTTGCCCTGATCGACAGCCTCTGCGCCAAGGCGCGGATCCTGCCGGTGATCACCATCGCTCGCGAACAGGACGTGCTGCCACTGGCTGACGCTCTGGCTGCCGGTGGCCTCACCGCGCTGGAAGTGACCCTGCGTTCGCAGTTTGGCCTCAAGGCCATCCAGATCCTGCGCGACCAGCGTCCGGAATTGATGACCGGTGCCGGCACCGTGCTCGATCGCAACATGCTCGCGGCTGCCGAAGCCGCTGGCTCGCAGTTCATCGTCACCCCGGGCATCACCCGTGACCTGCTCGAAGCCAGTGTCGACAGCCCGATTCCGCTGTTGCCGGGCATCAGCAACGCCTCCGGCATCATGGAAGGCTACGGTCTGGGTTATCGCCGCTTCAAGCTGTTCCCGGCTGAAGTCAGCGGTGGCGTGGCGGCAATCAAAGCCCTCGGCGGTCCGTTCGGCGAAGTGAAATTCTGCCCGACTGGCGGCGTCGGCCCGGCCAACATCAAGAGCTACATGGCGCTGAAAAACGTCATGTGCGTGGGCGGTAGCTGGATGCTGGATCCGGAGTGGATCAAGAACGGCGACTGGGCCCGTATTCAGGAATGCACCGCCGAAGCACTGGCGCTGCTGGACTGATTGTTACCAGACACTTCGTTGTGTGTTCTACGGCTTTACGGTGCGCTTGGTCGGTGCACCGTTTTTTTTGCCTTGAAGAAAGTGTCAGGACATCACGCGATACATAGTTACCGCACAGCCGCGTTTGCGTGGCGCTAATCTGCGTTCATCTTACGGAAGAGAGAACGCCTCATGGACGACCATCAATCTTTAGCTTTATCAGTCAACGCTCTGCACCCGCGGCAGTTGCCCGTGGTTGGCAGTTTCGATTGGCACAACAGCCAGGGCAAGGTGCGCAACATCAGCGCGGGCATCGAAGGCTTGCCTCTTCTATTGCGGCTGGCCCTGGTCGATGCCATGACCGGCGAGCCGGTCAGTGGCGCCGTGGTCCGCATCGAGCAGCACATTGGCACCGACACACTGTGCGGCAGTCAGTCGACCGACAGTAAAGGCATCGTTCGTTTCACCAGCCTTTACCCGGATCGGCAAACTGCCTTTTCATGCATCGCTCTGAGCGTCGCCATCGCCAATGACGATCAACAGCCGCAGCTGTACCAAGAGGCCTGGGCGGGGCGCCTGCATCTGCCCTGTGCCTGCAATTGCACAGCCACTGATAACGATGCCGTTCGGCTGGCGTTGCGGCCGATCACAGACGATGGCCCGGAGGACGGCTACTTCGGCAACCTGACGATCGGCGTCGACACCTTTGCACTGTCATCGCAGATCGGCGTGGCGGGCTATGACAAATACCTGATCACGGTGTTTTAGCGCAGCTCGTTCAGCGCCCGCACCAGTAACTGCATGTCGGCAGCGGTGGTGGTCAGCCCCGGTGTAATGCGGATGCTCGGCCCGCTGGCTGCGCCATGGCGCACCACGGTGAACAGGTTGTAGTCGTTGAGCAGATGTTCGGCCATCGCCTGTTGATCGTCGTGCCGAGTGAAGCGCATGGATGTGATGCCGCAATACAGCCGAGGGTCGTCTGGCGTCATCACTTCGATGCCCGGCAAGTGCCGCACCGCGCTGACCCAGAGGTTGCGCAGATAATTGAGGCGAGCGCCCTTGGCTGGTGCGCCGCCGAGGGAACGGTGCTCTTCGAACACCAGCGGCAAAGTCATCAGCGCCGGAATGTTGGGCGTGCTGTACGAAGTGCGCGCACGGATGTCATTGCCCGGGTAATGCATTTCACCCATGTCCGGATCAATGTCGGCCAGGCGGTGTGGCGCGATATAGAGGAAGCCGAGGGTGAGCGGTGCGCCGATCCATTTGTGCAGGTTGTATCCGGCGAAAGCGATGCCGAGGGCATCAAGATCGAACTCGATCTGACCGAGTGCATGGGCGCCGTCGAGGATGACATCGACGCCATGCTCTTTGGCCAGCGCGGCGATGGCTTGCACTGGCATGACCAGACCGGTGCGGTGAGTGACGTGAGTCAGGGCCATCAGCTTGATTTGCGGATGACCGACGAAGGCTTCGCGGTAAGTCTCCACCAGGCTGTCGTAGCTCGCCGGGTGCGCGTGAGCAATCTCGATCACCTCGGCGCCGCGCTGCCTGGCGAGCCAGCGCATGGCGCCTTTGACCGTGTCGTATTCCAGATCGCTGATCAGCACCTGATCGCCCGGTTGCAAGCGGTTGTAGTTGCGAATCAGCGACTGCAGACCTTCGGTGGCATTGCGGGTGAACGCCACACTCTGCGCACGCACGCCAATCAACTCGGCCAGTTGTGCGCGGATATCGAGGTTGTCGTGCTGCTCGAAACGCTGGCGCACGTACACCGAGTTGCTGGTGTTGATCAGCTCGATGTTGCGCTGGTATTCCTCGATCACCGTGCGCGACATGCGCCCGAAATAACCGTTTTCCAGGTTCACGGGACCGGGTTGAACGTCGTAGCGATCGGCGAACGTTCGCCAAAAGGCTTCGTCACGGGCGCGGCGGGTGTTATCGGGCATGGTCGGCTGACTCTAGAGAGGAGGGCGCTTCAGTGGCGCGGGGCAGGTTTGCCGTGTTTGGCGCGCAGCGGTTCGAGCAGGTCCGAGAGGCCGTTATGGTCGATCTCCTGCATCAGCGCGAGCAGGCCACCGAGTTCGCCGTGCGGGAAACCTTCGCGGGCGAACCAGTTCAGGTACGGGCCTGGCAGGTCGGCAATGATCCGGCCTTTGTATTTACCGAAGGGCATTTCGCGGGTGATCAGCAGTTCGAGTTTTTCGGGATTCATCAGTGAGATCGTCTGGCTTCAAATCAGCTTGGAAAATACAGGCATTCTGCATGCAGGCCAAATGACAGATCATGCAAATAACCGTGATACAGATAGTTCACTTATCTTTAACTGGCTGATTTATAAGTGTTTTTTAAAAATAAAAAAGCTGGCATGCACACTGCAATATCCCTTGCATCTTCAACCAATCGCAAGGAATTGAAAAATGACCGACATGAATAAAGAAGCCATCTCTGTACTCAATGACCTGATTGAAACCAGCAAGGACGGTCAGGAAGGGTTCAAGACTTGCGCTGAAGACATCAAGCACCCAGAACTGAAAACCCTGTTTGTAACTCGCTCCGCTGATTGCGCCACCGCTGCAGCAGAACTGCAAGCCGAAGTTCGCAAGCTGGGCGGCGATCCGGAAACTTCCACCAGCGTCAGCGGTGACCTGCACCGTCGCTGGGTCGACGTCAAAGCCATGTTCACCGGCAAAGACGAAGAGGCTGTACTGAACGAAGCAGAGCGCGGTGAAGACCATGCGCTGAAGGCTTACAAAGAAGCCCTCGAGAAAATCAGCAAGCATAATCTGGTGGGTATTCGTGATCTGGTTGAACGCCAATACCACGGCGTACAACGCAACCACGACCAGGTGAAAGCCCTGCGTAACCAGGCTCGCGCTCGTTCGTAAGCGTTTGCCGGTTGTAAAAAAAACGCCAGCTAGTCTGGCGTTTTTTTATGTCTGGGGGAAAGCCAAAGCAAGAGCCCCTCACCCTAGCCCTCTCCCGGAGGGAGAGGGATCGTGGTGTTCTTTCGAGGTACGCCGACCTGAAATATCCAGTCGAACTCAAGATCTGAAAACCACGGAGATCGGCTCCCTTTCCCCCTCGCCCCCTTGGGGGAGAGGGCTGGGGTGAGGGGGAAAAGCTTTTCCTGACACCCCACCAATCAATCAGCCAATGCTGATCGCCGGCAGTGTTGGCAGTGTTACGGTCTGCTGCTTACGCGGCGCCAGAATCTCAGCCTCGCCATCCACCACCAGCTCATCACGCTGGTTGAACACACGAGTGGCAATGCGCACGCGAAACTTCGGCAGCTTCTCGAGAATTTCCAGGCGCACGGTCAGCGTGTCACCGATCTTCACCGGTTTCTGAAAGCTCATCTGCTGACCGATATAAATAGTGCCCGGCCCAGGCAATTCACAGGCAACGGCAGCACTGATCAACGCACCGCTGAACATGCCGTGAGCGATACGCTCCTTGAACATGCTGGCGGCAGCGAACTCGGCGTCCAAGTGCACCGGGTTGTGGTCGCCCGACATCGCGGCGAACAGCTGGATGTCGCGCTCTTCGACGGTCTTGCTGTAGCTGGCGGTCTGGCCGACTTCGAGGGCTTCGTAAGGGATGTTGGTAACCTGGGTCATCGGTCTCGATTCCTGTGACGGATTCAGTGAATCCACAAAAAATTATTCGCTGCGATGAGGGCGCGGATGGCTCAAGGCCTGATCGATCCAGGCCAGCACATCAGCGATCACTTCGTCGCGGTTGGTTTCGTTGAACAATTCGTGTCGTGCCTGCGGGTAGATCTTCAGTTGCAGGTGCTGGCTGCCGGCGGTGCGCAAGGCATTGGCCAGATCTGTCAGACGCTTGCCTTCACTCACCGGATCACATTCGCCGCCGATTACCAGCAGTGGCAGGCCCGGGTCGATCTGCGCGAGATTGGACGCTTTGCTGATCTGCTGCAAGCCGCCGAGCAGGTCGATCCACAGTTGATTGGTGCAGCGAAAGCCACACAGTGGGTCGTTGGCGTACAGGTCGACCTCGGCCGGGTCGCGGCTCAGCCAGTCGAACGGTGTGCGCGCCGGTTTGAACTTGTTATTGAACGAGCCGAACGACAGCCACTCGATCAGCGCACTGCGACCCTTGCCACCCTGACGCAGTTTTTCCAGGCGAGCGATCTGCCGCGCAGCGCGGTACAGCGCAACGGGCTGAAAGTTGGAACCACTGAGAATCGCTCCATGCAGGCTGGCGCTGTGATGCAGCAAATAACCTTGGGCGATATAGCTGCCCATGCTGTGTCCCAGCAGGATGATCGGCACGCCGGGGTGCTGCTGGCCGATGTGCTGATTGAGGCTGGCCAGATCGCCGAGCACTTTGCACCAGCCGTCGTTATCGGCGAAGTGGCCGAGGGTACCGTGATTGGCGGTTTTGCCATGTCCGCGCAAATCCGGCGCGTACACGCCATATCCTTTGTCGCAAAACGTGTCGGCCAGTCGCGCGTAGCGGCCGCTGTGTTCGGCCATGCCATGGGCCAGCAGGATTACCGCTTTCAACGGCGCCGCCGGCAGCCATTGATTGACGAACAGGCGGCTGCGGTCACTCGCGTCCAGCCATAGGGTGTCGTGGATCATGGCGATTCCTTTGCTCAAAGTCGGATCATTGTATAGCGCGTCTGATCAGCCCACGCCACGGCAGGAAGATTCACACGATCAATGACGGCTTTGGCCATATTTGCCTCAATGGCCATAACTGCTAGTGTCCGTGAAGCTCCGCTTTTTCAGAAATGACAGAAAGCGGCCCGGATCGGCTCAGGTAAAGAGGACAAGAACAATGCAACCTGATTTCTGGAACGACAAGCGCCCGGCCGGCGTACCGCTGGACATCGACATGGGTGAGTTCAAGTCGGTGATCGAGGTGTTCGAGCGTTCCTGCAAGAAGTTCGCTGATCGCCCGGCGTTCAGCAATATGGGGATCACCCTGACTTACGCTGAACTTGAGCGGCAGAGCGCCGCCTTCGCCGGTTACCTGCAGGCGCATACCGATCTGGTTCCGGGCGATCGCATCGCCGTGCAGATGCCCAACATCCTGCATTACCCGATTGCCGTGTTCGGTGCACTGCGTGCCGGGCTGATCGTGGTCAACACCAACCCGCTGTATACCGCACGGGAGATGCGCCACCAGTTCAAGGATTCCGGCGCGCGGGCGCTGGTGTACCTGAACATGTTCGGCCAGAAGGTCCAGGAAGTGCTGGCCGATACCGACATTCAGTACCTGATCGAAGCGAAGATGGGCGACCTGATGCCCACCGCCAAGGGCTGGCTGGTCAACACCGTGGTCAGCAAAGTGAAGAAAATGGTCCCGGCGTATTCGTTGCCGCAGGCGATCTCCTTCAAGAGCGCACTGCGCATGGGGCGCGGCACTGGGGATCAAGCCGCTGAAGGTCAGCCTCGACGACATCGCCGTGCTGCAATACACCGGTGGCACCACCGGGCTGGCGAAAGGTGCGATGCTCACCCATGGCAATCTGGTGGCGAACATGCAGCAAGTGCGCGCCTGCCTGGCGCAGCTCGGCCCGGACGGCCAGCCGCTGCTGCGCGAAGGCCAGGAAGTGATGATCGCGCCGCTGCCGCTGTATCACATCTATGCCTTCACCGCGAACTGCATGTGCATGATGGTTTCCGGCAACCACAACGTGCTGATCACCAACCCGCGCGATATTGCCGGCTTCATCAAGGAGCTGAAGAACTGGCGCTTCTCCGCGCTGTTGGGCCTGAACACCTTGTTCGTGGCGCTGATGGATCACCCGGATTTCAAGACCCTCGATTTCTCCAGCCTGAAACTCACCAACTCCGGCGGTACCGCGCTGGTCAAAGCCACCGCCGAGCGCTGGGAACAGATGACCGGTTGCCGCATCACCGAGGGTTACGGCCTGACCGAAACCTCACCAGTGGCCTGCACCAACCCGTACGGCGACCAGTCGCGGCTGGGCACGGTCGGCTTGCCGGTGCCGGGCACGTTGCTCAAAGTCATCAACGATGACGGTGTCGAACAGCCGATGGGCGAGCGCGGCGAGTTGTGCATCAAGGGCCCGCAGATCATGAAAGGTTATTGGCACAAGCCTGAAGCCACTGCTGAAGTGCTGGATGCCGAGGGCTGGTTCAAGTCCGGTGACATCGCGGTGATCGATCCGGACGGTTTCGTGCGCATCGTCGATCGCAAGAAGGACATGATCATCGTCTCCGGTTTCAACGTTTATCCGAATGAAATCGAAGATGTGGTCATGGCCCATCCGAAAGTGGCCAACTGCGCGGTGATCGGCGTACCGGACGAGCGTTCGGGCGAGGCGGTGAAGCTGTTTGTGGTGGCGCGGGAAACCGGGGTCAGCCTCGAAGAGCTCAAGGCCTACTGCAAAGAGAATTTCACCGCGTACAAAGTGCCGAAACACATTGTGTTGCGTGAGTCATTGCCGATGACGCCTGTCGGGAAAATTCTGCGGCGTGAGTTGCGCGATATCGCGTAAAAGTCAAAAACACAAAGATCGCAGCCTTCGGCAGCTCCTACCTTGGAATGCATTTCCTGTAGGAGCCTGCCGAAGGCTGCGATCTTTTGCTTTAAGTCCCCGAAAACCGGGGCTTCAAAGGTGTTCTAGGATTTTTGCTCTAAAATGACTGCTAGGTAGTCTTGAGTCATGATAATGACTGTAGGGGCCGCTTTTGGCTCTAGTCGACCCTTGGCAAAGCTGCTACTCTCGGCGCGCTTTGTGACTTCTCGGCCTGTATAAAAGCCAGATTCACCAATACCAAACACACACCAATAATAATCGCATCAAATGCGGTGAAGAATTCGCGTTGCTGAGGAGTGGGCTTCCATGATCGAAGACTTTTGGAAGGATAAATACCCGGCTGGAATTGCTGCCGACATCAATCCGGACGAGTATCCGAACATTCAGGCAGTGTTGAAGCAATCCTGCCAACGCTTCGCCAACAAACCGGCTTTCAGCAACCTGGGCAAGACAATCACTTACGGTGAATTGTACGAATTGTCCGGTGCGTTTGCCGCGTATCTGCAACAGCATACCGATTTGCAGCCCGGCGATCGAATCGCCGTGCAACTGCCCAACGTTCTGCAGTACCCGGTGGCCGTCTTCGGTGCGATTCGCGCCGGGCTGATCGTGGTTAACACCAACCCGCTGTACACCGCGCGGGAAATGGAACACCAATTCAACGACTCCGGCGCCAAAGCCCTTGTTTGCCTGGCGAACATGGCGCATCTGGCTGAAACCGTGGTGCCGAAAACCGGCGTCAAACACGTCATCGTCACTGAAGTCGCCGACCTGCTGCCACCGATCAAGCGCCTGCTGATCAACAGTGTCATCAAGTACGTGAAGAAAATGGTCCCGGCCTATCACTTGCCAAAAGCCGTCAAGTTCAACGACGTGCTGAGCAAGGGCCAGGGCCAACCGGTGGCCGAAGCCAATCCCGACAGCGGCGACGTTGCGGTGCTGCAATACACCGGCGGCACCACCGGCGTGGCCAAAGGCGCGATGCTGACCCATCGCAACCTCGTCGCCAACATGCTGCAGTGCAAGGCGCTGATGGGTTCCAACCTCAACGAAGGTTGCGAGATCCTGATCACGCCGCTACCGCTGTACCACATCTATGCGTTCACCTTTCATTGCATGGCGATGATGCTGATCGGCAACCACAACATCCTCATCAGCAACCCGCGCGACCTGCCGGCGATGGTCAAGGAACTGTCGAAGTGGAAGTTCAGCGGTTTCGTCGGCCTCAACACGCTGTTCGTCGCGCTGTGCAACAACGAAGGTTTCCGCAAGCTGGATTTCTCGGCGCTGAAAGTTACGTTGTCCGGCGGCATGGCCTTGCAACTGGCCGCTGCCGAGCGCTGGAAAGCGGTCACCGGTTGCGCCATCTGCGAAGGTTACGGCATGACCGAAACCAGCCCGGTGGCCACGGTCAACCCGATCCAGAACATCCAGATCGGCACCATCGGTATTCCGGTGCCATCGACCCTGTGCAAAGTCATCGATGATGCCGGTGTCGAGCAGCCGCTGGGTGAAATCGGCGAACTGTGCGTCAAGGGCCCGCAAGTGATGAAGGGTTACTGGCAGCGTCAGGAAGCCACCGATGAAATGCTCGACAGCGAAGGCTGGCTGAAGACCGGTGACATCGCGCTGATCCAGCCGGACGGCTACATGCGCATCGTTGATCGCAAGAAAGACATGATTCTGGTCTCCGGTTTCAACGTCTACCCGAACGAACTGGAAGACGTGCTGGCGACCCTGCCGGGTGTGTTGCAGTGCGCGGCCATCGGCGTGCCGGACGAGAAGTCGGGCGAGGCTATCAAGATTTTCATCGTCGCCAAACCGGGTGTCACGCTGACCAAGGAAACCGTGATGGAGCACATGCGCGCCAACGTCACGGGTTACAAGGTGCCGCGTTCGGTGGAGTTCCGCGATGCGTTGCCGACCACCAACGTCGGCAAGATCCTGCGCCGCGAGTTGCGTGATGAAGAGCTGAAGAAAATCAAGGCCAGGTCCGCCGCCTAAAACACCAAGCCCCGCAGATGCGGGGCTTTTTGTTGGGTGCGGGGCAGGGCTTGGATTTCGCGTTGAGCCTACCCCTCACCCCAGCCCTCTCCCGAGGGAGAGGGAGCCGAACGGGGGCTGTTCAGAACCTGAGTTCGACTCGATATCTCAAGTCGGGCGTACCTCGTCCAGACACCTCGGTCAGTCCGTCGCCCAAGGAGAAAGGGAGCAGATCTTCACGCTGTTCAGAACCCGAATTCGACTCGATATCTCAGGTCGGTGCAGCTCATCCAGACACCTCGGTCAGTTCCCTCTCCCAATGGGTAAGGGAGCAGATCTTCATGCTGTTCAGAACCTGAGTTCGACTCGATATCTCAGGTCGGTGCAGCTCATCCAGACACCTCGGTCAGTTCCCTCTCCCAATGGGTAAGGGAGCAGATCTTCATGCTGTTCAGAACCTGAGTTCGACTCGATATCTCAGGTCGGTGCAGCTCATCCAGACACCTCGGTCAGTTCCCTCTCCCTTGGGAGAGGGCTAGGGTGAGGGGAAGGGGGGCTGCACAAATCCTACTGACGAAACGGCGCGAAATTCACGTTAGTCCCCGCCGGACGCATGTCCTGCAGATACGAATCCTTGTCCGCACTCAGTTCCAGGCTCAACGCCGCCTTGCGCTTGCCTTCGTTGCGAATCACCAGCCCCTCCAGCTTTTCACGCAGAAACACTGTCGGCACTTTCAGGTGCAGCAATTCGTCAGTGGCCGGTGTGTGCATCAGCAGGTGAATCCACTCGTACTGACCGATGGCCAGACGCGACACCGGCAGGTCGAACCACCAGATGTTGCGGTTACGGTTCAGTTCGGCGAAGTGGCAGTTGTTGGTGCCGAGCACGGCGCCGCCCAGTTCCTTGTTGCGACGGGCAATGGCCTGCGTTTTATCGAGTTTCATAACATTCCTGCGGGATCGGTTCCTGGCGCTTGACGCCCATATGTTGCGCATTCTCGGGGCTACGCACGCAAACATAAAGCCCAACCTGCACGCCGCGACGAAATGAGCCGCTGAAAATAAATGAAACTTGGCGCAAATCCGGCCAGTCAATCATTACGTACTGACTTTTCCCTCTTAATGCACCAAGGAGAAACACCATGAGTAGCACAGGCGATAAAGTAAAAGGCATGGCTAATGAAGCGGTCGGCAACGTCAAGCAAGGCGTCGGTAAAGCCACCGACAACACCAAGCTGCAAGCCGAAGGCAAACTGCAAGAGAAAAAAGGCGAGGCCCAGCAAGCGGTCGGTAAAGCCAAGGACGCCATCAAGAAAGGTGTCGACAAGGCGTAATTCAGCCTTGAACGAAATACATGAACGGCCATCCAAGGATGGCCGTTTTTGTGTCAAAAGCCTGCAGCAACCCGACGAGGTTCGCCAAACAGGCTACCGTGATGTAAAAAACGGCCCCTGAGTCGCCACGACTTCAACCTGTATTGCGGCGAAAGGAGACGCGAATGATTTTTCCGGACATGAAAGGTCTGCCCCTGCACCGGGTGATGGTGCGCACGGTCACTGAATTCGTCGACGACGAGATGTCGACCTATGCCTCGGCACTGGCCTACCAGATGCTGTTCTCGCTGTTCCCGTTCATTCTGTTCCTGATCGCCCTGATCGGTTTCCTGCACCTGCCGGACTTTTTCTCCTGGCTGCGCCTGCAATCGGAACTGGTCCTGCCACCGCAGGCGCTGGAGCAGGTCAACCCGGTGATCGACCAGTTGCAGCAGTCCAAGGGTGGCCTGCTTTCCGTCGGTATTGTTATCGCCCTGTACACCGCCTCCGCTGGCGTGCGCTTGATGATGAGCGCGATGAACGCCGCGTATGACGTGGTCGAAGGCCGACCGATCTGGAAGCGTTTTCCACTGTCGATTGTCTACACCGTCGGCATTGCCGGCATGCTCCTGGTGGCCGCCGCGCTGATGGTGCTCGGGCCGCAGGTGATGGGCTGGATCGCCGCGCAGGTGGGGCTGGAAGACTTCATCGTCACCGTGTGGACCATCGCGCGTTGGCCGGTGATCGTGATTCTGATGATGGTCGCGGTGGCACTGATCTACTACGTCATGCCTGACGTCAAACAGGAATTCCGCTTCATCACCCCCGGTTCGGTATTGGCCGTGGTGGTGTGGATCATCGCCTCGTTGGGTTTCGCCTTCTACGTGAAGACCTTCGCCAACTACAACGCGATGTATGGCAGCATCGGGGCGATCATCGTGCTGTTGCTGTACTTCTACATTTCCGCTGCGGTGCTGTTGCTCGGCGCCGAGATGAATGCGGTGATCGAGCACATGTCCAGCGAGGGCAAGGATGCGGGTGAGAAAGTCCCCGGCGAACTCGATGAACATCCCAAACAACACGTCTCGGGCACTGGGCCGCGATCATTCGCTCAAGCCGGACACTGACGAAGTCTGATCATGATCCGTGAAATTCTGAAAATGGGCGACGAGCGCCTGCTGCGCATTGCCCCGCCCGTGCCGGTCGAGATGTTCGACAGCCCCGAGCTGTGGCAACTGATCGACGATATGTTCCAGACCATGGAAAGCGTCGGTGGCGTTGGCCTGGCGGCGCCGCAGATCGGTGTCGATCTGCAACTGGTGATCTTTGGTTTCGAACACAGCGAACGTTACCCGGACGCTGAAGCGGTGCCGCAGACGATCCTGATCAATCCGCTGATCACGCCGTTGAGTCCGTTGATGGAGGAGGGCTTCGAAGGGTGTCTGTCGGTGCCGGGTTTGCGTGGTGCGGTGGATCGTTATCAGCAGATTCGCTATGAAGGGTTTGATCCGAAGGGCGAGCCGATTGTGCGTATCGCGTCAGGTTTCCACGCCCGCGTTGTGCAGCACGAATGCGATCACCTGATCGGCCGGTTGTACCCGTCGCGGATCACCGATTTCAGCAAGTTCGGTTTTACCGAAGTGATGTTCCCTGATCTTGATCCCACAGCTGACGATTGATCCTGCAAACACCACATCCCTTGTGGGAGCGAGCTTGCTCGCGAATGCGGTAGATCAGTGACGTCTTCATTGACTGACACTCCGCCTTCGCGAGCAAGCTCGCTCCAACAGGTTTTGCATTGCACATCAGGATCGTGAGGGGGCCAGCTCCATCGCAATCATCGGCTTGCTCCGCGCATACCGGCTCAAGCGCTCCGCCATCGCCTGGGGCAGGGCCGGGTCGAACGTGAACCCGCGTCGCTCATAAAAACCGCGCAAATCCGGATGGCAGAACAGCCACACCGGCTCGCTCACATCCTGCACCGCCGCTGCAATCAGCTTTGCGGCAACGCCCTGTTCACGACACCCCGGATCAACGAACAACCCGGTCAACCAATGCCCGCCGGACACTGGCCGCAAGCACAACGCGCCCACAATCTCTCCGCGCCGCGCCACCCATAACTGTGCCTCGCGAACCGCTTTCATCGAGGACTGGTGGCTGCGGTAAAACTTGTTCATCAACGGCCATAACGACTCGTCGAGCAGGCTGTATTGGGTGTCGGGCATGGGATCGGACTGTCGGCGTGAAAAGCGCCGATTATAAAAGAACGCACGGCTCTGGATAGGTGTATACCTGACCTCACATCCCCTGTGAGTGGAGTACGCATCATGTCCAAAGGTATGGATTCAAAGAAAGCCGCGAAGAAGAAACCGGCCAAGACCGCGATTGAAAAACGCGCGGAGAAGAAAGCCAAGAAAGTCGACATCTTCGGTCACTGATCACGCCTTTCGGGAGCCCGGTTCTCGGGCTCCTGCCTGCATCCGAAAATAATCTGCAAGATTGCACTGCGTCGTTGCACAGAAGGGGACGATCCCCGTTCCGAGCAACGCCATGCCCCATTACTTCGACGCCGCCCATCGTCAGCAGGTCGAAACCCTGCGCCAACGTTTCACCGCCCGTACCGAGTGGCCGACCTGGCTGTTGCTGATTGGCGTCTATGGCGGTTGGTATGCCATTGTTCTCAATAGTCACTGGCTGGGCCGTGCCTTGAGCACCTTGGTGCTGATTCCGCTGTTGTTTTTGTAGTGCTGCACCTTTTGCCTTCGCGAGCAGGCTCGCTCCCACAGGAGAAACGCATTCCAATGTGGGAGCGAGCTTGCTCGCGAAAGCGTCCGCTCCGGCAGCATTTCTCCTCGTGCTGAACCGATTCTTGTGCAAAAAGTGCCAGATACTGGCCGACTAGTGGCCTTGCGCAAGACTTCGTGCTGGCTATGCTATCTGTAACTAACTATGTCGACCGTCATGTCAAAACTTGGCTGAAATGCAGGGTTAGTCCGTGAATTCATGCTGCCAGAGTGCGCAACCCAAGGCACCGACACTGAACCAACAAGGAGCGTCGCTTACATGGAAGTTCTTCAACGCGTTAGGGCTGGCCCGCGTGCGGGCTATCAAGAGAAGGATGTCTTGATTAGAGCGTCGCTGCATGGACGCTCCGATTGATCATCATTTATCACCTGACAACTTCCTCCCGTGGAGGAATGCGTGTGCCTGTTCTGTGGAACGTAGTGGTGGATCGTGAAAGAACTGAACTTTCATCAAATCAAAAGTCCGCGCGGAAGGTGATACAACCATGTTCAACCTACATCACAAGGCTGACCTGCAGGAAATCGAGCGCTTCAGCTGCGCCCTGACCGAGGCCAATGCCAAGTTGGCCGCGATCAGCCGTTCGATGGCCATGATCGAGTTCAGCCCTGACGGCATCGTTCTCGATGCCAATGAAAACTTCTGCAAGACCATGGGCTACAGCGCCGATGAAGTGCGTGGCAAACATCATCGGGTGTTTTGTGAAGAGGCTTTCTATCGCAGCGAGGAGTACGCCAAATTGTGGCGTGACCTGGCGCGCGGTGAGCCGATCAGCGGCACTTTCCTGCGCTTGAACAAGGCCGGCAGGGAAGTCTGGCTCGAAGCCAGTTACATGCCGGTATATGGCCCGGACAAACAGGTCCAGAGCGTGATCAAAGTGGCCGCCGACATCACCGCTCGGGTTAATAAAGAACATGAAGAAGAAAGCATGCTGGCAGCGATCAGCCGCTCCATGGCGGTGATCGAGTTCACTCCGGAAGGCAATGTCATCGCCGCCAACGACAACTTCCTCAAGACCATGCAGTACTCGCTCAACGAAATCGTCGGCCATCATCACAGCCTGTTCTGCCATCGCGCCGAAGCCGAGTCCTCGCAGTACAAGGCATTCTGGGCCTCGCTCAACCGCGGCGAATATCACTCGCACCGTTTCGAGCGCAAGAACAAGTCGGGGCAGATGGTTTATCTCGAAGCCTCGTACAACCCGTTATTCGATGCCAAAGGCCGCTTGTACAAAGTGGTCAAGTTCGCCAGCGACATCACCCATCAGATGACCACGTTGCAGAACGCTGCCGAATCGGCCCACAGCACCTCGGTACAAAACGACGCCTGCGCGCAAAAAGGCTCACAGGTCGTGCAGCAAACCGTGCAGATCATTCAGGACATCTCCCGCGACCTCAACGAAGCGGCGGCGAGTATCGATGCGGTGAGCAAGCAATCGGACATCATCGGCACCATCGTCCAGACCATTCGCGGCATTGCCGACCAGACCAACTTGCTGGCGCTCAATGCCGCCATCGAAGCGGCGCGAGCCGGTGAACATGGACGCGGGTTTGCCGTCGTTGCGGATGAAGTGCGCAGCCTGGCGGCGCGAACCAGTCAGGCTACCTTGGAAATTGTCGAGGTAGTGCGCAAGAACCATGACCTGTCGCTGAGTGCGGTGTCGAGTATGCAGTCGAGCCTGAGCCGCACCGGGCTAGGTGTGGAGCTGGCGAATGAAGCGGGGGAGGTAATTCTGGAGATTCAGCAGGGATCGCGGCATGTGGTGGATGCTATCAGTCAGTTCAATGAGACGTTGCAGTTGAATTGAAGATGCCAAATAACAGCCCTTCGAAATGAGGGGCTGTTATCTGTAGGCATCAAGAAGACAGACGACCTATTTTCGCAAATTGAAGTTTCCACGGACGTCTGCGAATTGGCTGTTGTCCAGCGATCTGGCGGTGAACTTGAAACTGCCCTTTACGGTGCCATTAACCAAATCTACTTCATCGATTGTGACCGAACCGCCCTCAGAAATTGAATCCCAGGAAGCACCCTGAAAGTTTTTCGGGTTGTAGTTGCCACCGACGGCTCCTTTTTCGAAGGCGTAAGTCTTGTTTGCCTCGATTTTTTTAGCGATATAGATATCAATCCCCTGAGCGGTGAGGACTTCACTCGCCCACCCGGCTATGTATGAATGGTCAGAACTTAAATCCATTACGAGCCGGCTGGTAGCAACCAGCACTTCGCCATTGCCGTTCTCATTCACGTATAGGGCAAAGTGTCCGCTGGCGTTGATAGCTGCATTTTTCATTTTATTGGTCATGACTTTCTTCCTTGTCGATAGTAGGTGGGAGCACGTCGACGCTAGGACGCGCTCGAGGTCATACTTCGGCAAGCAGAATCCGCTGTCTACTGTCAGAAATTACAGGTAAAGGGGCTGATTACCGGTTAACCGATGAAAGGCGCAAAGCC
Source organism: Pseudomonas sp. H1_D05 (assembly GCF_054682705.1). Taxonomy (NCBI): domain Bacteria; kingdom Pseudomonadati; phylum Pseudomonadota; class Gammaproteobacteria; order Pseudomonadales; family Pseudomonadaceae; genus Pseudomonas; species Pseudomonas sp. H1_D05. The sequence continues at coordinate 305,545 of NZ_CP162825.1, read as the reverse complement.
CCAAACGGAAAAAAAGGCCCTCGTGGGGCCTTCTTTCAATGTTATGAAACTTAGAGCGCAGCGAGAAACTTGCCCGCCTGCTTGTCGCTGTCCTTCACATCGTTGTCTTTTTCCGCCTGCGCCAACTTCATTTTGTCCTGCAAGCGCTCGGCGATCTCTTTGCCGATGGCCAGTTGTTTCTCCGGCGGCATGGCTTTGATGTCGTCTTCGGTCAGCCCCATGGACTGCAGGATACTGTCGCGCAGACGCTGTTCCGGCGTCTTGCTCATGTAGTCCTTGAACTCGTCAGTGGCGGATGCCGCCGAGGCTGTGGTGGCGTCGGTCGATTGCAGGTTCACGCGGGTCTTGGCGAACGCTTCGTCGACGTTATCGCTGATGCGTGTGGCTTCGCTGACTTGCTGGGTGGCGATCTGTGTGGCCGAGTCCTGCACCTTGGCAGTGGCTTCGGCGGTTTGCGCCTGGGGCTGGTTTTGCAGGGTTTGCAGCATTGCGCCGTGCAGACCACCTTGCAGACCGGCTGCGGCGATGGACGTCGCATCGTCATTCAACGCTTTGGGCAGGTGAATGATTTGCTGTTGTTTGGCACTGATCAACATGACGTGTAGACCTGTAGGTAATTGCTGACTCGCGTATCGGAGCAATTACCGTGCCTTTTGAATAAATCCTTTTATTTCAACAGCTTGATCATCAGTCAGGTATTCGTGGCGGTCATCCCTTGCCGATAAGCGGCAGAGGATGACCGTTGTCCATCAGCGATGAGCGATGTTTTCCAGCGCCAGATTGCGCGTGCGCGGGCCGAACCAGCCGATGGTCAGCATCACGATCAGCATGCTGCTGACGATAAACGCCAATACCCCCGGCGTACCGAAATTGTCGAGAAACAAGCCGATCAACAAGCTGCTGAACACTGTCGACAAGCGACTGAACGAATAACAGAAACCCACGGCGCGCGCGCGGATGTTGGTCGGGAACAATTCGCTCTGGTACGAGTGATAGCTGAAACTCAGCCAGGCGTTGCAGAAAGTGATCATCACCCCGCAGAAGATCAGCCCGAATGCGCTGGTCTGCAGGGCGAACAAGGTGCCGAAGGTCATCGCGCCGAGGGCCGAACCGACGATCTGCCATTTGTTCTCGAAGCGGTTGGCGAACTTGACGAACAGCAGCGGCCCGAGCGGGTAGGCGAGGGTGATGATGAAGGCGTACATCAAACTGTGAGTGACGCTGACGCCCTGACCGGACAGCAGCGCCGGCAGCCAGTTGCCGAAACCGAAGAAACCGATTGCCTGGAAGATGTGGAAGACGATCAGCATCAACGCGCGGCGACGATACGGCGGCTGCCAGATATCGGCAAAACGGCCCTTGCCTTCGACGTCGACGGGCACGGCTTCGGGGGCGTCCAGCGGTTTGCCGTAGTCCTTCTGGCAACGGGTTTCAATGTGGTCGAGAATCCGGTTGGCTTCCTCAAAGCGGCCATGCTGCGCGAGCCAGCGCGGCGATTCCGGCAGCCGTTTGCGCAGCCACCAGATAAACAGCGCAAACACCGCGCTGGCCAGCACCACCCAGCGCCAGCCGGAGACACCGAACGGCGCTTGCGGCACCAGCCACCACGACATCAATGCCACCGCCGGCACCGACAGGAACTGCACGAAAAACGCGAAGGCAAAGGCTGAACTGCGCATGCGTTTCGGCACCAGTTCCGAGAGGTAAGCATCAATGGTGACCAGCTCGATGCCCAGGCCAATGCCAACCAGAAAGCGCATGCAGATGATACCCAGCGCCGAACTCTGAATCCCCATCAACACCGTCGCCGCCGTGTACCAGACCAGGGCGAAGGTGAAGATCGCACGGCGGCCGAAACGATCCGCCAATGGGCTGAGCAGACTGGCGCCGAGGAACAGGCCGAGAAACGTTGCCGAGGCAAACGCCGCTTGATCAGAGAAACCGAACACGCCCTGATTGCCAGTGGCAAAGATCCCGTCGCGGATCAGCCCGGGGCTGATGTAAGCGGTCTGGAACAGGTCGTAGAGTTCGAAAAATCCACCGATCGACAGCAGCGCCACCAGCCGCCAGATCGTCGCGACCGCCGGAAGGCGATCGATGCGGGCGGACACCTGAGCGGCGCGGATCGGGTCGATGCCGTCGCTTTGCGCGGTGGCGGGGGCGTGTGCAGTCATGGGCTGGTCCATTTTTTATTGATGGAAAAGCTTAGCCTGCTATCGGAGTTCACGGATTGTGAATATCGGCGGATTAAACAGATAAACCGCTGAATTCTCGCAATATCTGCTTACGAATTAACGATTTATGCCGCAGCCGCCGAATCCGGTAGCGCCGAGGCTGGCAGCCCGAAAATCCGGTCAAACAGCCAATTGAAGGCAAACGTGTAGCAGGGGATGAAAATGATCAGCGCCAGATCCAATAGAAACGCCTGCACCAGACTGATGTTCATCCACCACGCGATCAATGGAATCAGAAACACGATCAGCGTCAGTTGAAAGCCCACCGCATGAGCGATACGGCGTTTCACTGTGCGCGTGCGCGATTGCTGGCGGCTTTCCCAGTGCTCGAACAACGAGGTGTAAATGAAGTTCCAGGTCACGGCGATGGTGGTGATGATCACCGCCAGTGGCCCGGTGCTGCCCGGTGAAGTGCCGGACAACAACGCCAGGCCGAGGGCGGAGAAGGTCATGCCGATCACTTCATAGAGCGACACATAGACCAGTTTGCGTTTGACGCCTTGCATGGGGAGTTGCCTCTTTCTTGCCGTTTGTTGGCCAGCGGGACTGGCGAAGGCGGCAAAAGATAGCTTCAATAGAGCTGACAGAAAAAGTCAGTAGCTTTCAGTTTTCTTGATAGGTGTGCAAAGTGAATTTCAACACTGACAGCATCGAGCTGTTTCTTGCCGTAATCGAACGCGGCTCGTTTTCGGCGGCGGCGCGTGCGCTGGGCAAAGTCCCGTCGGCCGTAAGTATGGGCATCGGCAACCTTGAGGCGGAACTCGGTTATCTGCTGTTCGACCGCAGCCATCGCGAACCACAACCCACGGCAATGGCGCTGTCGCTGGTGCCACACGCGCGGCTGATCGCCGAGCAACTCAAGCAACTGCAAGTGCACGCGGTGGAACTGTCGCTGGGGCTGGAGAGCAAGCTGTCGATCGCCGTGGTCGCGGACATCGACCGGCGCCGTTTGCTGGCGGCGATCAAGCTGATCGCCGAGCGGCATCCGCTGCTCGATATCGAAGTGCTGACCGCGCCGCAGGACGACGTATTGGCGATGCTGCACAGCGGCCGCGTCAGCCTGTGCCTGGCGTTCGCCGGATTGAGCATGAATGTACTGGAGCGTTTTCAGTTTGTCGGCAGCGAACGGATGATCGCCACCCTGGCGGCGGACAGTCCGTTGTTGCAGGGGCAGGATCTGTTTCTCGAGGATCTGGTGCATGTACGGCAAATCATCGTCGCCAGTCGTGACTTGCCAATCAGCGAAACACGGCCGTTGGTGGCGGAGTCGTATTGGCGCACGGACAATCTCGAGACGGCCATGGAAATGGTCGAGGCAGGATTGGGTTGGGGTAATTTCCCGCTGTCGGTGGTGCAGTCGTGGATTGAGTCCGGGCGACTGAAACGGCTGAATTTCCGCAACATCGAAAATGGTCTGGTGATGCCGGTGCATGCGGTATGGCTCAAGAGCCAGCCCTTACAAAAGGGCGCACTGGCTCTGGTTGATCTGCTCAGCCACTAGCGACTGTGGAGATCCAATGTGGGAGCGAGCCTGCTCGCGAAAGCGTCGTGTCAGTCGGCACATGCTTATCTGACACAGCGCTTTCGCGAGCAGGCTCGCTCCCACAGGGATTGTGTTTCAACCTTGAATCTGTGGGAAGTCAGGTGCTTTCGCGAATCTTCAGTTCAAAGCCCATGTCTTCCACCGGACGCGCCACGCTGTTACCGGCCATCAACGTCAGCATCTGCTCCGCCGCGCGCCGCGCCGATCGCTTCACGCGGGGTGTTGATGCTGCTCAGGCGCGGCACCATGTGCTCTGACATCGGCAAGTCGTTGAAACCGAGAATCGCTACCTGCTCAGGAATCTTGATGCCGTTGCGCAGCGCCTCCAGCAACGCACCCTGCGCCAGGTCATCGTTACCGAAGAAGATCGCATCAACGTCCGGATGCGCCGCGAGCAATTGCAAAAACAACTCCCCGCCCAAGCCCACCGATGAAGAACGAGGCGTCAGTACTTCCAGATCCGGGTCGTAACGTCCGGCCTTTTGCAACGCTTTGCGAAAGCCTTCACCGCGCAACAAGGTGCGCTGATCAAGTTGCGCACCGATGTAAGCCAGACGCTTGCGCCCACGCGAAAGCAAATGTTCGGCCGCCGTTTCACCGGCACTCAGTTGCGAGAACCCTACGCAATTCACTCCGGCAGCGCTGTCCAGTTCCATCATGTACACGCAGGGAATGTTGCTCGCCTCGATCATCCGTCGTGAACTTTCCGTGCGATCAAACCCGGTCAGCAAAAATCCACGCGGCTGATAGGCCATGTAGTTGCGCAGCAGGTTTTCTTCTTCATCGCGTGAATAGTGGAAGTTGCCGATCAGCACTTCGAAGCCTTTGGGCGTCAGTACCCGATGAATGGCTTCCAGCGTATCGATGAACAGCAAGTTGGATAACGAAGGCACCAGAACCACCACCGAATGGCTCTGCGCCGAGGCCAATGCGCGGGCGGCAGGGTTGACCACGTAGTTGAGTTCGAGCGCGGCTTTCTGGACTTTTTCCACAAGGTCAGTGGCCACGGTGCTGACACCGCGCAAGGCGCGGGAGGCGGTAATCGGGCTGACACCGGCCAGGCGGGCAACTTCATTCAGGGTGGGACGGCCGGTGGTGCGAGTGTTTTTATCGTTTTTAGGGGAGGTCATCGGGCGGCTTGCCAAACAAAAATCAAGGCACTAAGGTAGCGCTGTCCTGATGCAGCTGTAAATGCGTAAGCGAGGTCCTGCCTGATCTTCGCTTTTTGGCGTTGGGAACAAACCTGCTGCAACCCAAAAAAACGACAAGAAGGCGTCGGCAACTTCTGCCTGTGCACTAGAGTCATAGCTAGCAAAGGTAGCGCTGTCTGCGCGCTGAGGTGTTATATGAGTCATCCCATCACCGCCCTGGTCATCATGGGCGTTGCCGGTTGCGGCAAGACGTGCGTCAGCGAGGCCCTGTGCCAATTGAGCGGCGCCACTGCCATTGAAGGCGATACTTTCCATCCGGCCGCGAACATCGAAAAGATGAGCGCGGGGATCCCCCTGAACGACGACGACCGTGCCGGCTGGCTCGACAGCCTGTGCGATGAACTGCGTCGCGTCGACGCGCTGGGCAAGCGCCCGGTGCTGACCTGCTCGGCCCTTAAACACAGTTATCGCGAAGTGTTGCGCAGCGCCTTGCCGGGCCTGGGTTTCGTGTTTCTTGAATTGACCCCTGAAGTTGCCGCTGAACGTGTGTCCCACCGTCCGGGCCACTTCATGCCCGCGACGTTGATCGAAAGCCAGTTCGCCACCCTCGAATCGCCGAAGGGTGAGCCGTTGACATTGGCGTTGAATGCTTCGATCCACAGCGTTGAAGAACTGGCGTCCCAGGCTCACGTCTGGTGGCAGGCCCACGGTCTGAAACAGGCGGTATGAGTGTGTTGAAAGAGATAGCGCTGTCCTTCCGAGTTCTGTTTAACCCGCTTTAATAACAACAACAATCCAGGAGACACCCCCAATGTTTGGCATGTCCCACGACGCCTACCTGCTGCTCGATGCAGTGGTCACGGTAATCGGCCTGATTATCCTGATCACCAAATTCAAGATTCACCCGTTCATTTCCCTGACCATCGCCGCCGCGTTCCTCGGCCTGACGTCGGGCATGCCGATCGGCACCATCATCAAAGCGTTCCGGGACGGCTTCGGTGGCGTGCTCGGTTTTGTCGGCATCATCCTTGCGCTGGGCACCATGCTCGGCAAAATGATGGCCGAGTCGGGCGGGGCGGATCAGATCGCCCAGACCCTGATCCGGGCGTTCGGCAAAGACAAAGTCCAGTGGGCGATGATGTTCGCCGCATTCCTTGTCGGCATCCCGCTGTTCTTCGAAATCGGCTTCGTGCTGCTGATTCCGTTGGTGTTCATCGTTGCGCGCCGCACCGGCGTGTCGATCATCAAGATCGGTATCCCGCTGCTCGCCGGTCTGTCCGCCGTGCACGGTCTGGTGCCACCGCACCCGGGCCCGCTGCTGGCCATCGGCGTGTTTGGCGCTGACATCGGCAAGACCATTCTCTACGGTCTGATCGTTGCGCTGCCGACCGCGATCATTGCCGGTCCGATCTTCGGTACGTTTATCGCCAAGCACATTCCGGGTCACCCGAATCAGGAACTGGTCGATCAACTGGCCCGCGAAAACGACGACTCGGCCAAGCTGCCGAGCTTCACCATCACCCTGATTACCGTGCTGTTGCCGGTGTTCCTGATGCTGCTGAAAACCTTCGCTGACGTGGCGCTGCCGGACGGCCACTTCTTCCGCACCTGGATGGACATGATCGGTCACCCGATCTCGGCGCTGCTGCTGGCGTTGCTGCTGTCGCTGTACACCTTCGGGCACAAGCAGGGCATCGGTTCCCAACAGATGCTCAAGTGGCTCGACGCGAGCCTGGCGCCAACCGCCGCGATCATCCTGATCATCGGTGCTGGCGGTGGTTTCAAGCAGATGCTGGTGACCAGCGGCGTGGGCGACGTGATCGGCCACATGGCGGTCAGCGCACAGATCTCGCCGATCCTGCTGGCGTGGCTGGTGGCAGCGGTGATTCGTATCGCGACCGGTTCGGCAACTGTGGCGACCATCACGGGCGCGGGCATTGTCGTGCCGGTGGTGGGGATGATTCCGGGCGTTAACCGTGAGCTGCTGGTGCTGGCCACCGGCGCCGGTTCGCTGATCCTGTCCCACGTGAACGACGCCGGTTTCTGGTTGGTGAAGCAGTACTTCAACATGACCGTGGCCGAGACGTTCAAGACCTGGACGGCAATGGAAACCATCCTGTCCATCGTTGCGTTGGGCTTTATCCTGCTGTTGTCGCTGTTCGTTTAAGCGACTTCACGCAGGCACAAAAAAACCGCAGCGATGCGGTTTTTTTGTGGGTGATCGTTCCCACGCTCTGCGTGGGAATGCAGCCCGGGACGCTCTGCGTCCCAAAGCGGACGCAGAGCGTCCATTGAGGCATTCCCACGCGGAGCGTGGGAACGATCAGAGGCGGGTCAGTTATTTGGTAACTAACCCATCCGCCCGGAACATCCCGCGAATCCCGCGCACCGCCTGACGAATGCGGTCCTGGTTTTCGATCAGCGCAAAGCGCACGTGATCGTCGCCATACTCACCAAAACCCACCCCCGGCGAGACGCAGACCTTGGCCTCGGCCAGCAGTTTCTTGGCAAACTCCAGCGAACCCAGATGCGCGTACTGCTCAGGAATCTTCGCCCAGACGTACATCGACGCCTTCGGATTCTCAACCATCCAGCCCAGTTCATGCAGGCCTTTGACCAGCACGTTGCGGCGCTGGCGATACTGCTCGGCGATGTCGCGCACACACTGCTGATCGCCTTCCAGAGCGGCAATCGCCGCGACTTGCAGCGGGGTGAAGGTGCCGTAGTCGTGGTAGCTCTTGATCCGCGCCAGAGCGTTGACCAGTTCCGGATTACCGACCATGAAACCGATGCGCCAGCCGGCCATGTTGTAGCTCTTGGACAGGGTGAAAAACTCCACAGCAATGTCCTTGGCGCCCGGCACTTGCATGATCGACGGGGCTTTCCAGCCGTCGTAGACGATGTCGGCGTACGCCAGATCGTGAATCACCAGCACGTCGTACTGCTTGGCGAGGGCGATCACCCGTTCGAAGAAGTCCAGTTCCACGCACTGCGCGGTCGGATTCGATGGGAAGCCGAGGATCATCATTTTCGGTTTCGGAATCGAACCGCGAATGGCCCGTTCCAGTTCGTCGAAGAAGTCCACGCCTGGCACCAGCGGCACCGAACGCACCTGGGCACCGGCAATCACCGCACCGTAGATGTGAATCGGGTAGCTCGGATTGGGCACCAATACGGTGTCGCCCTGATCCAGGGTTGCCAGCATCAAATGCGCCAGGCCTTCCTTGGAACCGATGGTGACAATGGCTTCGCTTTCCGGGTCGATGTCGACCTCGTAGCGTTGCTTGTACCAGTTGGAAATCGCCCGGCGCAGGCGCGGAATCCCCTTGGATGTGGAGTAACCGTGGGTGTCTTCGCGTTGGGCAACCTGGACGAGTTTTTCGACAATATGCGGCGGCGTGGCGCCGTCGGGGTTGCCCATGCTCAGGTCGATGATGTCTTCACCACGACGCCTGGCAGCCATTTTCAGCTCGGCGGTGATGTTGAAAACATAAGGGGGGAGTCGATCTATGCGCGCAAAGCGGCGCGGCGAACCTTGTTCAGCCATTGTTGCCTCGGATAACGTAAGCGCCCGGAACCGTCCGAGCGACGCTGGTCACTGCGGTGACCTGTGGCGGAAGATAAGGGCTGTGATGGCATACTGTCCAGCGCGTTTTTCAAACATATTTGCCCAAGGAAATCGGTAGATGGAATTCACCAGCGGCTTCTTGCTGAGCCTTTCGCTGTGCCTGGATATCGGCGTAGCCAACATCGCCATGATCACCCTGGCGATGCAGCGTGGTTACTTTCAGGGCTTTGCGTTGGGCCTCGGCACCTGTGTTGGCGACCTGATTTATGCGGTGCTGGCGTTGGCTGGAATGACGGTTTTGCTGCAATACGAAACCGTGCGCTGGGTGTTGTGGATTGGTGGTTCGGCGCTGCTGATCTACTTTGCGGCGAAGATGATTTACTCGGCGATCCATCACGAAGCGCTGCTGGCCGAGACCGCTGAGGTGGGGCAGAACTCCCATCGCAAGGAATTCTTCCGGGGGATTTTTCTCGCCATGTCGTCGCCGAGCGCGATTCTCTGGTTCGCGGCGGTGGGCGGCACCTTGATTGCGCGTTCCGGTGGTGGCGGTCCTTTGAGTTCGGCGCTGTTCCTCGGTGGGTTCCTCTGCGCCGGACTGCTGTGGTCGGCGGGTTTGTGCTTCGCTGCGAGCCATGGTGGCAAGCTGTTGGGCGATAAGCTATTGCGCTATTCCTACCTGGCATCTGCAGCGATCTTCTGCTATTTCGCGGTCTACGTGATCGTATCTGGTTACAACGAATTTGTCGGTTCGGGCGCCGTCGAGCAGTTGCACGCGCTGTAACCGTGCGATTTGGATCGGGCTTTCTATACTCCCAGCCGAACCCCTTTTTTTGTTCCAGGAGTCGAGTCATGGATGAGCAAAAACGCGTCGAAGTGGCTGAACCTCGCTTCGAACATGGACACTTCTTGCTGATTGCAGGTTTTCGCGGTCGATTTACCCAAGACACAGCCAAGGACATTCCGGCGCTGTGGGAAAAATTCTTGCCGCACCTGGGAAAGATCCAGGGGCAAAAGAACGAAGTGACCTACGGTGTCTGCAGCAATTTCGACGGCAAGGGCGGCTTCGATTACATCGCCGGGGTGGAAATCAGCAAGCTCGATGACCTCGACCAGAAGGTCTACCAGTGGGTCGAAGTGCTGCCTCGGCAATACGCGGTGTTCGAGCACAAAGGACCGCTCGAACAGCTGCCGCAAACCCTGCAATACATCTACAAGACCTGGCTGCCGACCTCTCATTACGTGGAGCTCAACGCCCCGGAGCTGGAGCGTTACAGCGCGGATTTCAATCCGAAGCTGCACACTGGCAAACTGGAAATCTGCGTGCCGGTCGATACCAAAGGCTGAACCAACAGACATGAGGCGGATCACTGATCCGCCTCATGGTTTTCAACCGCGTTTACCTTTGCCCAACCGTCGCGCCCGCAACAGGTCGATGCCGAGAGTGATAAAGCCGAACGTACTGATGCCCAACACCATCAACAGGCCGATTTCAACGCTGCTCATAAACGGTTTCCCCCAAGGGTGATCAGAGACACACCTGAGAAATAGCCCGCCGCGAACCCGAAGAAAAGCACTTATACGCAGGCTTTACGCCGCCCTTGCGCATCGATATGCAGACCTTATTCCTTTATGCTTTCGGCACTTTCTTCTGCCGATTTCCGAGCCGCCATGAACACCGTTATCCGCAACGTCACCGCCGCCGACCTGGACCGCTGCTACGCCATCGAAACCGTTGCCTACGAAGGTGACGAAGCGGCCACCCGCGAGAAGATCGCCACGCGCATTGCCACTTGGCCGGAAGGTTTTGTCGTTGCCGAGGTGGACGGTGAGGTCGCAGGCTTCGTCAACTCCGGCGCGGCGTTTGATGTGCAGATGTCGGACGAGGCGTTCAAGGAACTGATCGGCCACGACCCGAAAGGGCCAAACGTGGTGATCATGTCGGTGGTGGTGCACCCGGATTATCAGGGGCAGGGTTTGGCCAAACGTTTGATGGGCGAGTTCATTGAACGTATGCGCGGGATGGATAAGGCGACCATTCATTTGATGTGCAAGGAAAAGCATATCCCGTTGTATGCCGGGTTTGGCTTTGCCTACATCAAACCGTCTGAGTCCGACCACGGCGGCATGGCGTGGCACGAGATGATCCTTACCCTCTAAAACCAGCCCGATACTGATCGTTCCCACGCTCCGCGTGGGAATGCCTCCTGTGACGCTCTGCGTCACGACTTTGGGACGCAGAGCGTCCCCAGCTGCATTCCCACGCAGAGCGTGGGAACGATCATTTACGGGAGTGTCAGTAGAGGGTGTCGGTTACGCGTTTCGGCGCTTCGCGGTCGTAGGTATCAGCGTCGAACTTGCCGTCATTCAGACGTTTGTGGAAGGCGCCAGCAGAGGGCAGGGCCGAGCGCGGCAGATGGGTTTCCGGGTTCCACGCATCCGAGCGGACGAAGGCTTTCGAGCAATGAAAGAACGCCGCTTCCACCGTCACCAGCAACACGGTCTTCGCCGGTTTGCCGTTCACCGCAAAGCTTTCCAGCAACTGCGGCTCAGCACTAATCACCGCCGTACCATTGACCCGCAACGTCTCGCCAATCCCCGGAATAATGAACAACAACGACACCCGCGAATCGTGCAGCACATTGCGCAGGGTATCGATGCGGTTGTTACCTGGGCGATCGGGCAACGCCAGCGTGCGTTCGTCAATGATCCGCACAAACCCGGCTTTGTCACCGCGCGGCGAATTATCCAGGCCATCGGCGCTCACCGAGCTGACAATCACTAGCGGCGACAGGCGCACCATTGCCTGATAATCCTCGTTGAGAAAACCGATCTGCTTGCGCACTGCCCGCTCGTGGGGCAGTCCGTAAATCGCTTCCAGTGCTTCGATTGAGTCGATCATCGTGCTTCCCTCGATGACTTAGAAAACCAGGCCCATGCGCCGTTCGTAACCGATCCGGCCCTTGTACGCTTCGCCGCTGTCGACGTAGCCGTGCTTGGCGTACAGCGCGATGGCCGCGTCGTTATCCGCGTCCACCGACAATTCCAGCCCCTTGATCTCCGGCCACGCCTGACGTGCAACTTCGGGCAACGCTTGCAGACACGCCTTGCCGTAACCCTTGCCCTGAGCGCGGCGATCGACCTGCAACGCATGCAGGGTGGCGCTGTGTTCATCGGCCCAGGCCGGCAACACTGGCGGGCGCTTGAGCAACAGAAACGCCACGGGTACTTCATCCGCCAGCAGCGCAAAACCCTTCACACCCGGTCCGGGTTTCGACAGCAGGGTGTGCAAAGCCCCATGGATATCGCCGGAGAACTTGATCTGCTCGGCATGGATTTCAATCGCCTCGACTTGCTCACGCTGCAAGGTGTTAAGGCTGTCGTACGGCACGAGTTGGGCTGACACGGGAATTTCCTTTTTCCTACAAAGATGAGGCTCGGATTCTAGCGATTTTGTCTTCTGCGGAAATTTTTTGTTTCGCCTGTCGATCAGCTCAAGTGCCGAACGACTAAGGGTGTCTTCACAACAAAAACACGGAGAACACCATGAGCGCACAAACCGAGATCCAGACTCTGATCAACACCTACCGCGAAGCCGTCATGAAAAAGGACGTGGAGAAAGTCATGGCGTTGTACGCCGACGACATCGTCTCTTTCGACGCGATCAAGGCCCTGCAATTCAAGGGTAAAGCCGCCTACCGCGCGCACTGGGTCGAGTGCATGGAAATGTGCCCCGGCCCGCACGTTTTCGAGTTCCACGAAATCGCCATCGAAAGCGCGGACAGCATCGCCTTCGCCCACTGGGTGGCCAACTGCGGCGGCACCAATGACAAGGGCGAAACCCAGAGCTGCTGGATGCGCGTCACCGCTTGCTATCGGCAGGTTGGCGGGACATGGAAAATCGTCCACGAACACTGGTCGGCGCCGTTCGATCCGATGAGTGGCGCGACCCTGTTCGATGTGACTCCCTGATCTTCAGCCATAGTTGAACCGTCCGATTCAGGAGAACGCCATGAAGTATTTATGCCTGGTCTATAGCGATGAGCGCCTGCTGCATTCGTCGCCCGACAGCCCGGAAGACGCCGAGTGCTGGGCCTACGCCGAGTCGATTCAGGGCAGCGGGCGGATGGTTGCCGCCGAGGCGCTGGAGTCGGTGCAGACCGCCACCACGGTGCGAATGCGCAACGGCAAACTGTCGATCACCGACGGCCCGTTCGCCGAAACCAAGGAGCAATTGGCCGGTTTCTACCTGATTGACGCCAAGGACCTCAACGAAGCGATTCAGGTTGCCGGCAATATTCCGGCCGCGCGGGTGGGCAGCGTTGAAGTACGACCGGTGCGGCAATTGAATGTCTGAGGTCAAGGCGCGGGTCGAGCAGGTCTACCGCGAAGAATCGCGGCGGATCCTGGCGACGCTGATTCGCTTGCTGGGTGATTTCGACCTCGCCGAAGAAGCCTTGCACGAGGCGTTCTTCGTCGCGGTCGAACGCTGGCAGCGCGACGGCGTGCCGGATAATCCGCGCACCTGGCTGGTGTCTACCGGGCGCTTCAAGGCCATCGATGTGTTGCGCAGGCGTGCGCGGTTCAAGGCTTCGCAGCCGCTGTTGCTGGCGCAACTGGAAGAACTGGAACAGGCCGACTGGAGTGGCGAAGACGTGGAAGACGATCGCCTGCGGCTGATCTTCACCTGCTGCCACCCGGCGCTGGCGGCGGATGCGCAAGTGCCGCTGACCTTGCGCGAAGTCTGCGACCTGACCACCGAGGAAATCGCCCGCGCCTTTCTCTCCGCGCCGGCAGCGATTGCCCAGCGCATCGTGCGCGCCAAAGCGAAGATTCGTGACGCGAAAATTCCCTATCAAGTACCGAGCCTGAGCGAACTGCCCGAGCGCCTCGATAGCGTGTTGCGGGTGATTTATCTGGTGTTCAACGAAGGGTATTCGGCGTCGTGCGGGGCCGAGTTGATCCGTGAAGATCTGACCCGCGAGGCGATACGGCTTGGCCGACTGTTGATGGAATTGCTACCGGAGCCGGAGGTGATGGGGCTGCTGGCGATGATGCTGTTGCACGAGTCGCGACGGTCGGCGCGCACTTCGCCGAGTGGTGAACTGGTGCTACTGGATGATCAGGACCGTTCACTGTGGGATGCCGGGTTGATTGCTGAGGGATGTGCGTTGGTCGAGCGTGGGCTGACCACGCGGCGCTTTGGGCCATATTGTTTGCAGGCGGCGATTGCGGCGGTTCATGCTGAGGCGCCGTCGGCGGGGGAGACGGATTGGGAGCAGATCGTTGGTTTGTATGACGTGCTGTTGCGTGCGGTGCCTTCGCCGGTGATCGAGTTGAACCGGGCAGTGGCGGTGGCCAAGCGGGATGGGGCGCTGAACGGTTTGAATCTGATTGAAGGGATTTTGGGACGCGGCGAGTTGCAGGATTACCACTTGGCGCATTCGGCGCGGGCGGAGTTTTGTCGGCAGTTGGGTAGGCTGGAGGAAGCGCGGGCTGCGTATCTGCGGGCCTTGGAGCTGACCCGGCAAGAGCCGGAGCGGCGTTTTATCGAAGGGCGGCTCATGGCGCTGGAATGGCCCTCACCCTAGCCCTCTCCCAAAGGGAGAGGGGACTGATTGGGGGATATTGGAGAATTTCACCGACTTGAACGATCGGTATTGAATCCAGAATCGAGGTGTATACCGTAGCTATACATCCATAATCGACTCGGTCTTTCAGGTCGATGTCTGACGCAAGACACCTCGGTCGGCCCCCTCTCCCTCCGGGAGAGGGCTGGGGTGAGGGGCTTTTGGCTTCATGCCGGCTAGCGATTAGGCGCGCCGCTATTCCAGCATCTTGCTCAACAACCAGCTCCCCGCCGGCCCCGGCGGATACAGCCGCGACCACAACGCATCAACAAACACCGGCTTAGGCCAGCCGCGCACCTTCAACTCCACCAACAAATCATTGCCAAAACGCTGCGCCAGCCAACGCGGCAACGGCGCCCAGCCAAAACCTTTCTCGGCCATTTCCAGCAACATCAGATAACTCGGTGCCGACCACACCCGACCTTTGCCGCGACTGTCGTAAGGATTGACGATGGTCGCCAGGCGCAATTCACGGTGCTGTTCCAGGACGTGTTGATCAACGTGATCAAGCTTGGCCAGCGCGTGATCGCGATTGACGAACAAGGCGATTTCCGTGCGCTCGGCCACCGTCGACGTTGCCAGGTCCGGTGGGTAGTTCTCTTGCATCTCGGCGAAGGCCAGATGCGCACGACCGCGCTGCACCAGTTCGATCAGGTCATCGCATTCGGCGATCAGGCATTCCAGCTCCAGATCCGGATAACGCTGCTCAAACCCGACCAGCGCCGCTTCAAAACGGTACGACTGATAAGTGTCGGAAATCGCCACGGTCAGCTTCGGCTCGACGCCTTGGGACAACTGCCGCGCAGTCATTTCCAGACGACTGCTGGCCGCCAGAATCGCCTCGGCGCGTTGCAGCATCACATGCCCGGCCGGGGTCAGCGCCGGTTTGCGGCTGCTGCGATCGAACAACTGCAGATCCAGATCGATCTCAAGGCTGGCCACCGCCGCGCTGATGGTCGACTGACTGCGCCCCAGTTTGCGCGCCGCTGCCGAAAACGAGCCTTGGGTCGCCGCCTGGACAAACGCCAACAGCACTTCCTGCGAGATCATCAACTATCGCCTTGATCGATGGTTATTGGTTATGAAGTATCGGTATCAAGATAGATCATGGCAACCCTCTTCACTCAAGGAGTCAGGCCATGACTGCCCACAAATCGATCACTGAACGTATTTTCCAGGCCGTTGGTTTCGAACTGCTGGCCATCCTGATCTGCACCCCGTTGCTGGCGTGGATCATGCAAAAACCGATGCTTGAAATGGGCGCGGTGACCGTGTTGATCGCGTTGCTGGCGCTGGGCTGGAACGTGGTGTTCAACCGTTTCTTCGACCGGATGCTGGAACGCATGAACGTCGCGCACAACGCTTGGATACGTGTGGTGCACGCGCTGCTGTTCGAAGGCGGCTTGATCGTGATGGGCGTGCCGCTGATTGCCTGGTGGCTGTCGGTCAGCCTGTGGCAGGCGTTTTTGCTCGACATCGGCGTGTTGCTGTTTTTCCTGCCGTACACCTATGTTTATCACTGGGGTTATGACGTGGTACGTGAGCGCTTCATGACCCGTAACGCTTGCCAGAACTAACCTCGATCCCCCTGTAGGAACTGCCGAAGGCTGCGATCTTTTTGATTTTGTTTTTAAAGACAAGATCAAAAGATCGCAGCCTTCGGCAGCTCCCTACCAGGGAAAGCATTTCAGCGTTGGTTAGAGGAACATGCCGCCGGATGCCTCGACCCGCTGACCATTGATCCACTGCGCACCCGGCGACAGCAACAACGCCAATGCCCCGCCAATGTCATCCGGCTGCCCGGCACGGCCCAATGCGGTGTTGCTGGCGACCATTGCATTCAGCGCCGAGTTGTCTCTTACGGCGCCACCGCCGAAGTCAGTTTCGATGGCGCCCGGGGCGAGAATGTTCACGCCGATCTGCCGGGCCCCCAGCTCTTTGGCCTGATAACGGGTCAGCACTTCCATCGCGCCTTTCATTGCCGCATAGGCGCCGTAACCCGGCAGACTGAAACGGGTCAGGCCGCTGGAAATATTGATGATCCGCCCGCCATCGTTGATCAGCGGCAGCAACTGCTGGGTCAGGAAGAATGGCCCTTTCAACTGAATGTTCATCAGCAAATCAAACTGCTCCGGGGTGGTCTCGGCAAACAACGCATGCACGCCGATCCCGGCATTGTTGATCAGGAAATCAAAACGCTGACGGTCAAACGTCTGCTGCAACGCCTGCTCAACACGTGTACCGAAATCGGCAAAGCTTTCGCTGCGGCCGACGTCCAGTTGCAGCATCACGGCTTTCGCGCCGAGTGCCTGCAGTTCGGTTACCAGCGCCTGGGCTTCATCGGCGCGGCTGTTGTAGGTGCCGATGATGTCGATGCCCTGAGCGGCGAGGTGCAGGGCGGCGTTTTTGCCCAAGCCGCGACTGGCGCCGGTGATCAATGCGATTTTGCGATTCATGGAGGCTTCCTCGATTGCGGTGAGTGGTGATGGACTCAGTTTATTTGTCCGCCAAGGGGTGATAAACAGGTTGAAAACGGAATCACTGATCGGCTCAGCCGAACAATCCATGGGTGCCTTATGAACAAACTGGAACTGCTGCGCACCTTCGTCCGGGTCAGCGAACTGTCGAGTTTTACCCTCGCGGGCGAGAGCCTTGGCTTGCCGCGCTCGACCGTGTCCGAACATGTGCAAGCGCTGGAAACCCTGCTTGGCACGCGTCTGCTGCAACGCACCACACGCAAGGTGCAGGCGACGCAGGACGGCTTGGTGTTGTACGAGCGCAGCAAGGATCTGCTCTCGCACATGGACGAGATCGAGGGCTTGTTCCGCCAGGACGAGGCGTCGCTGACCGGGCGCATTCGGGTCGACATGCCGAACATTCTCGCGCGGCGTCTGATCATGCCGCGCCTGCCGCGATTCATGGAGCGTCATCCGAACCTGGAGCTGGAAATCAGCAGCACCGATCGCCGCGTGGACTTGCTTAGCGAAGGGTTCGATTGCGTGGTGAGGATTGGCGCGCAGCCGGATCAATCGGTGGTCGCGCGACATCTCGGTGACTTCCCCATGGTCAACTGCGCCAGCCCCGCCTACCTTGAGCGCTACGGTGTGCCGCAAACCCTTGAGGATCTGGCGCAGCATCGACTGGTGCATTACGTCGGCGTGCTCGGTTCGCGTTCGGAAGGTTTTGTGTACGAGGAGGGCGGTCAGGTTAAACACTTGCCGATGGCTGGCAGCATTACGGTCAACAGCACTGACGCTTACGAGTCGGCGTGCCTGGGCGGTTTTGGTCTGACGCAGGTGCCGCGCACCGGCATGCAACCGCATCTGGAAAACGGCGAACTGGTCACCGTGCTGCCGCAATTCACCGCGCCGGCGATGGGGATTTCATTGTTGTATGCGCGGCAACGGCATTTGCCGTTGCGGGTGCGAGTGTTTATGGATTGGCTGGGCGATCTGATTCGCTCCGCGCTCTGAACCTGAATACAAAACCAATGTGGGAGCGAGCTTGCTCGCGAAGACGGCGTGTCAGTCAATTCAGAGTTGACTGATCCACCGCTTTCGCGAGCAAGCTCGCTCCCACAAGGAGAATTGTGCGAATTAGAAGATCTGGGTGAACAGCCAGTAGAGGCTGCCTGACAGCAGAATGGCGGCGGGGAGTGTCAGCACCCACGCCATCAACAGATTGCGGATGGTCTTCATCTGCAACCCGCCACCGTTGGCGACCATGGTCCCGGCTACCCCTGAAGACAACACATGGGTCGTCGACACCGGCAAACCAAACATGTCCGCCGCGCCGATGGTGAGCATGGCCACGGTTTCCGCCGACGCACCCTGCGCATATGTCAGGTGGGTCTTGCCGATCTTCTCGCCGACCGTCACCACAATCCGCTTCCAGCCGACCATGGTGCCCAACCCGAGCGCGATGGCCACGGCGATCTTCACCCACAGCGGAATAAACCGTGTGGCGTTGTCGATCTGTTGCTTGAACAGTTGCAGTTTGCTGCTGGTGTCGGCGTCGAAATTGCCGACCTTGTTCTTGTCCATCAGGCGAATGCTTTCGCTGGCCAGGTACATGTCGTTACGCACGTTGCCCATGGCTTCGGCCGGGACTTTCGCCAGCGAGCCGTAGCCTTTGACTTCTTCACCGATGTGCCCAGTGAGGGCGGCGAGGGCGGGGATCAGTTGCGGCGTGGCGTCCTTGCTGCGCACGTAATCGGAGAGCACCGCACGCGGATCGGCCGGCGTCGGCAGCGGGGCATTTTTCACCAGCGCTTGCTGGGTGACTTGCGCCACGGCGGCAAACTGCAGCGATTGTTCTTCGGGCATGGTGCGGTTCAAGGCGTAGGCCATCGGCAATGTGCCGACCAGAATCAGCATGATCAGGCCCATGCCTTTCTGGCCGTCATTGGAGCCGTGGGCGAAGGACACGCCGGTGCAGGTCAGAATCAGCAAACCGCGAATCCACCACGGCGGCGGGGTGTTGCCTTTAGGGGCCTTGTACAGCGCGCGATTCTTCACGAATGCACGCAGCGCCAGCAGCAACAGCGCCGCGCAGCCGAACCCCACCAGTGGCGACAGGAGCAAGGCGTAACCGATCTTGGTCGCCTGCGCCCAATCGACACCGCTTGTGCCGTCGCGGCCGTGCATCAAGGCATTGGCCACGCCGACGCCGATGATCGAACCGATCAGCGTGTGCGAAGACGATGCCGGCAAACCGAGCCACCAGGTGCCGAGGTTCCACAGGATCGCCGCGATCAGCAGGGCGAAAATCATCGAGAAACCGGCAGACGAACCGACCTGCAGAATCAACTCCACCGGCAGCAACGCGATGATGCCGAACGCCACCGCGCCGCTCGAAAGCAACACGCCGAGAAAGTTGAAGAACCCCGACCAGACCACTGCCACATTCGGCGGCAGCGAGTGGGTGTAAATCACCGTCGCGACGGCGTTGGCGGTGTCGTGGAAACCGTTGACGAACTCGAAACCCAAGGCAATCAGCAGCGCCACACCGAGCAGCAGGAACGGCGTCCACGTGGTGACTACCGTGCCGAGTTCGTGCATGTCGTGCATCAGGCTGTAGGCGGTGAACAGCATCCCCATCGCCAGTACCGCGAAAAAGATCACGTAGGTGAACGGGCCGGTTTTCTTGTCGAGGGCTGGCCTGCCGCTGGCGGCGGACGCAGGGCTGGCGGTCAGGGAGGGAGTAGCCATGAGCGGACAATCCTGAGCGAGGGAAGGAATGTCGCCCATGATCGTTGCAGAATGTTACAGAGAAACTGCGCCATGTCAGTGTTTGGGGTTTTAGCTCCACCGCTGATCCGAAGACTGAAGAAGATCCCTGTGGGAGCGAGCTTGCTCGCGAAAGCGGTGTGTCATCCGACAATGATGGAGCCTGACACTCCGTCTTCGCGAGCAAGCTCGCTCCCACATTGGGCCTGCGGTGGCAATGCGTTTTGTGGTCAGTAATCGCCTCTTTTACGAAACGCCCAACGCCCGGCAATCACGGTAAACGTCGCCACCAGTGCAACCAGAATCCAGAACCCTTCCGGATCTTGCGACAACGGCACCCCGCCCACATTCATTCCGAAAAAACCGGCAATTATGTTGATCGGCAGCGCCAGTACCGTCACCACGGTCAGGGTGAAAAGCGTGCGGTTGCTCTGTTCGTTGAGGTTGGCGGCGATCTCTTCCTGCAACAGTTTGATCCGCTCACCCAGCGCAGTGAGGTCGTTGATGATCAGCGCAAACTCCTCGGTGGATTTGCGCAGCTCCTTGACGTCCTCCTTTTGCAACCAGGGCGGCGGCCGGTTGAGCAAACGCAGCAGCGAACCCGGCTCCAGCGCCAGCAGCCGTTGCAGCCGCACCAGCACGCGGCGATTGGCACCGAGTTCGGCACGGTTGGTCGACAGCCGCGAGGAGAGCAATTCGTCCTCGACCTGATCGACGCTCATGCTGGTCTTGCGCACGATCTGCGTGAGTACTTCGCCCTGATCGCGCAGCAGATGCACGAGCAATTCCGAGGGCGAACGAAAACGCTCGCCGGCCTTCACCGACGAGCGCAATTTATCCACCGAGTGCAGCGGTTGCAGACGCGCACTGACGATCAGTTTGCTGCGCACACAGACCCACAGCGTCGACACGTCCGAGGAGACCATGCTGCTGAGGTTGAACACCACATCGTTGACCACCGCCAGCAACGCCGAGTCGACATGCTCGATGCGCGTCGACCGCGAACCTTCGTGCAACGCTTCGAAAAACTCCTCGGGCAATTGCAGATGACTTTTCATCCAGCGCTCGCACGCCGCGTGCGCCAGATTGAGGTGCAGCCAAAGGAATTCGCCCGTGTCGTTATCGTCCTGCAAACAGCGCAACGCTGTCGCCGAGTCGACTTCGCGGCCACGTTCGCCGGGCAGGAAACGAAAGCCGTAGAGCAGGCCAAACAGATCGGGATCGCGATGGCTGATATCGAGGCTGTGGTTCATGAAGGCTCGCTGCGAGGAGGGTGCGTCGGTCGCGCAAATGGCAGGTTCACTGAGCCGCATCATCGCAATGTCAGATGACGTTTGTGTGACAGCAAAATGACGTCAAATCAGCAGCTTACCGGTGGTCGGGATTTCTTCAAGAAACGCTCTGGTGCGCCGATCACGCTTGGGTTACGTTGCGCGCGCTTGGCCATGAGCCAAGGCGTGCCGACAGGGATGTCCGGCAAAATTTCACGCCTTACCGGGCGTGCCTCATCCTTGTCCTGAGTGTCTTTCGATGCTGCAAAAATCCCTGAGAGCGCAAATTCTCGCCCTGCTGAGCGGCAGCCTGCTGGCGATGCTGTTGATCGCCCTGGCCTGTTTTCACTTTCTGTCCAACGGCGTGCAGAGTTACAGCCAGTTGATCGCCGGTCCCTTGCACACTTCGCAATTGATCGACGAGGCCAACCTGCAATTCAAGGTGCAGGTGCAGGAATGGAAAAACGTTCTGCTGCGCGGTAAGCAACCGGCGGATCTGGCTAAATATTGGGGGCAGTTCGAGGACCGTCAGCGCGATGTGCAGAACATTCTCGGTGAACTGGCCAGCCAGAAAGGCATCGAGCCGAGCCTGAAAAACCGCATCGAACGTCTGCGTGAAGAACATCGTCTGCTCGGCGCTGCCTACCAGAAGGGCCGCGATGCCTACGTGGCTGCCGGTGGTGATCCGACGGCTGGTGATGCGGCGGTCAAAGGCGTCGACCGCGCCGCCAGCGATCAGATGAGCGAGCTGGTCGCCGAGTTGCGCAAGCAAGGCACCGCGCAGTCGGCGCTGATCAGTGCCGAGGCTGATCGCACCGTGTGGCTGGGGCTGCTGGTGATGCTCGCGTCGGGTCTGCTGATCGGCTTGTTGAGCCTGTGGCTGGTCAACCGTAACCTGGTCGAACCGATTCGCAAACTGATCGATTACGTGACCCAGTTGAGTCGCGGCAAACTCGCCGAGCGCGTGGTCAGCGACCGCCAGGATGAGCTGGGCAACCTCGCCGCCGCCGCCAACACCTTGCGCGATTTCCTCGCCGAAACCTTCACCCGTTTGCAACGCAGCGCCAGCGATCTGGATAGCGCCAGTGGCGAGTTGAATGCGATCGCCACGACCATGGCCGGCGGCACCAACGAACAATTCAATCGCACCGATCAAGTGGCCACGGCGATGAACGAAATGTCCGCCACCGCCCAGGAAGTGGCGCGTCACGCCGCTGATGCTGCGCGTGCGGCCGACGATGCCGACCAGTCCGCCCAGCAGGGTGAAAAGGTCATGCAGAGCACCATCCACTCGATCACCCAGATGCGCGGCGAAATCGCCAATACCGCCACGGTGATCCGTCGTCTGGAAGCCGACAGCGGCCGCATCGGCAAAGTGCTGGAAGTGATTCGCGGCATCGCCGAACAGACCAACCTATTGGCATTGAACGCGGCCATCGAAGCGGCGCGCGCCGGTGAGGCCGGGCGTGGTTTTGCCGTGGTCGCCGATGAAGTGCGCAACCTCGCACAACGCACCGCCGAGTCGATCATCGAGATCAACCAGATCATCCAGAGCGTGCAGACCGGCGCGGTGGACGCGGCGCAAGCCATCGACAGCGGCCAGACGCGCAGTGATGAAAGCGTCGAGCAGGTGACCCAGGCCGGCGCGATGCTGGAGCGCATCACCCACGCGGTGGAGGCGATCCGCGACATGAACCGTCAGATTGCTACCGCCGCCGAAGAGCAGACCTCGGTGGCCGAGGACATCTCGCGCAACCTCACCGAGATCACCTCGATCGCCAGCACCAACCTCGACAACGTGCAGCGCACCGAAAGCGCGAGTCAGAACCTGCACAGTCTGTCGGGGGAGCTGAACGAAGTCACCGCGCGTCTGAGTGCCTGACGCAAACGACCGTGTACCGGTTCGGATACCGAGTCGGTACACAGTCGATCTCAAATTGAGGCGGCCGTGGTCGATGACCGGTTATCTATAACCGGCATTGGAGTATTTCCATGGTCAGCATCACTTCTGTTTCGATCAATCAGACTCTCAGCTCACCCACCAGCAAAACGTCGATTAGCGACGTTGCTGACGACACGTCTACCTCAGCAACCGCCAGCACGGGCGCGACTGCCGATAGCGGTAAAGTCGCCGCCGGTGGGGGGGCCGCTCCGGCGGGTGACAGCAGCTCCAGCAGCAGTGAAGAATCGGATTCGGTGAAAGAACTGCGCAAGCAGATTGCCGAGTTGCAGAAGCAATTGCAGGAGGAGCAGCAAGCGCTGCAAGCGGCCCAGGCGAAGCAGGAAAGTTCGGATGCCAAAACCGCCGAAGTAGCTGCCGCACAAGCGCAGATCACCGCCACCTCGGCCTCCCTGTCGACCGCCACAGCTTCATTGTTGCAGGCGTTGCAGGACTCCGACTCGAGCACTTCGGGGTCGTTGGTCAGCACCTCGGTGTGATGCCTTTTCCCCTTACCCTAGCCCTCTCCCGGAGGGAGAGGGGACTGACCGTGGTGATTATGCGAGCTACGCCGACCTGAGATTTCGAGGCGCACTCAGGCCTTGAATAGCCCCCGATCGGCTCCCTTTCCCCTCACCCTAGCCCTCTCCCAGAGGGAGAGGGGACTGACCGGGGTGATTATTTGCGTTACGCCGACCTGAAACATCGAGTCGAACTCAGGTCTTGAATAACCCCCCGATCGGCTCCCTTTCCCCCTCGCCCCCTTGGGGGCGGTCCGACGTTTCGGGAGGGCTGGGGTGAGGGGGAGAAAATCTCACTGACAACACATCAACCGGGCCAAACACCAGACACAAAAAAGCCGCACGATCTCTCAATCGTGCGGCTTGCTTTATACGCGGTATCAAGTGTCTTGCTTGTTGCTCAACACCTTGCCAGTGGTCGCATCAAAGTCCACATCGAACTCTTTGCCATCAGCAGTTTTCAATTCAACTTCATACTCATAACCGTTGAAGTGGTTATCCAGGTCCGTGTCAGTAATAGTCGCACCCGGATGCAGTTTCAGCGCTTCGGCATTCATCGATTCCAGCGACTTGATCTTGCCTTCCTTGACCAGTTGCGGGATCTGGTCGACGCGGACATCAGCCAGGGCCACGCCAGCAGTGAGGGTCAGGGCAGTGGCGGTAAACAGGGCAGTCAAAGTTTTCATCGGTTCATTCCTTGGGTGACTCGTTTAAGTGGCCTCAGGTTAACCAGCGCAACTTAACTCACCCTTAAAACCCTGCACCCAAACAAAACGGGCAAGCCATGCACCTGCACAGAACCTGTGAGAGCGTGGCTTGCCCGTGATGAAGGCGCCTGGATTTCAGATCAGAAACCGTTGTTCTTCAACACCTGATCAACCGTGCCAGCCGCCGGGCGTTTGTAGAACTTCAACAATTCGCTGGCGCGGTTGGTGAAGATGCCGTCGACACCGGCCGCCATGACTTTCTCGAAGTCCACCGGCTCATCAACGGTGTAGACGTGCACCAGCATGCCCTGATCGTGGGTGTATTGGTTCATCCACGGTTGCACCAGATCCGAATAGCTCTGATCGCCGCCCTTGGTCAGCTTCGCCGACGGGCCGGTACCGATGGCACCTTGCGACTTGGCGTAGTCCACCCATTGCTTGAATTCGGCTTCGGACTTCGGCTCTTGTTTGCCGTAGAAAACGTTTTTGTCTTTCTCGCCGGACTCGGCAAAGGTCACTTTCGATTTCGGCTCGATGCTGCCTTCGCCGACCCACAGCAGGAGGATCTTCGGCACTTGCGGCATTTCTTTTTCCAGCAGGGCGAGGCTGTTCTTCTCGAACGTCTGCAGGATCACCTTGCCTTTGCCCTGACCCACACCCAGCGCGCTTTTCGCCAGCTTCGAACCGGCCGGGCTCAGCCAGCCGCGATCCTGCAGTTTTTCCTTGAGGTCTTTCTCGATCCCGGGAAACAGCTGCGGCTCTTTGGTCTCGATGTACAGGCCCGGCTTGTGTTGCGGATTGGCCTGGGCAATGTCGATGATTTCATCGAGGGTGAGAATTTTCAGCCCGGCATAAGTCGGGCGCGCGCGGTCGGGGTAGGCCTTGTTGTACCAGCTGCCGGCGTCGAGGCTTTTCAGTTCGGCCATGGTGAAGGCGTTGGCCGGGCTGTCCTTGCGATCCGGGAACTTGGTCGCGACGTCGGTTGTACGTTGCAGATTGTTGTCGTGCAGGGCGAACAGCACGCCGTCCTTGCTGCGCTGCAGGTCCATTTCCAGGTAATCGGCGCCGAGGTCGCGGGCCAGTTTGTAGGACGCTGCGGTGGATTCCGGTGCATCGAAGGACGCGCCACGGTGAGCAATCACGGCCGGGTGCGGGATGCCGTTGGCGGCAGCGATCGCTTTCGGGTCGGTTTGGCTGGCAGCGTGTGCCTGACCAAGACCGAGCAGCAGGCTCAGGACCAGAGCGCTTTTGGTGAAAGTGGCGGGCATGTTCGAGTTCCTTTCGCAGGGCATTTTCAAAGACGTACCTTTTAACAACTGAATCGATTGCGTGCTATCGCAGGACCGACATAAACGTATTAAAAGCGATTTTTCCTGCACTTTTGTGGCGCGGTTTGCAGTACGCTTGCCCTCGGCAGACGTCCCGGCAGAGGGCGGGCCGCTCCGTTGCCCTGCGTGTAAACCATCGATCATTTTTCGTGAGGTTTACCATGCGCATCACCTCCCAACTCATCTGCCAGGCTGCCGACGATCTCAAGGGTTTTGTCGGCCTCAACCGCAAGACCGGTCAATACATCGTGCGTTTCAGCGAAGATTCGTTCGGCATGGACGTGGCGGATGACGGCATTATTCCTGTGAATGAATTCGTCTGGGCGCCGGCGACGGCGCAGACCATGACCCTTAAACGCGAGTTGATTCAGTTGTTGCTGGATCAGAACATCGATGAGCGGATCAACATTACCGAGCCGTTGCGCGTTTATATGAGCAGGGTTGAAGTGCCGGAGATTGTCGCGGTACGGAGTCTGGTTCGGGGCTGAGATTATCTGTGACAGTGCGGGCCTCTTCGCGAGCAAGCTCGCTCCCACATTGGATCTGCGTCGATCACAAATCCATTGTGGGAGCGAGCTTGCTCGCGAAGGCGGCCGAAAGTATGACCCTGCAATTACTGGCTGAACCGATACTCACGCTCAACCCGGCACACCCGCGTATGAAACGCCGAATACCACTGCAAACGCCCGCGCTCCTGAATCAGCCGATGCTCAGGGTTCTGTCGCCACGCCAGAATCGCCGCTTCGCTCTGCCAATACGACACCGTAATCCCGACGCCATCCACGCCGCGAACCGACTCCACCCCGAGAAATCCCGGCTGTTCACGCACTAACAATTCCATGCGTTCAGCCGCCTCGGCATAGCCGTTGTCACCCTCGGTGCGGGTCGAGGTAAAAATCACCGCAAAGCAGGACGCCATCAACGTGCCTCCGCACAAGCTTCGACAAACGCGCGCACCAGCGGCGGCATCTGCCCTTTTAGTAGCGCGGTACGCTCCGGTTGAAACAACGTCGCGACAAAGAACCGCTGATCCTTGAGTTCAATCGCGCGTAAATCCCCTGACGAATCATGCCCCACCGCCTGTAGCCGATCGCCCAACAGTTGCTGTTCGAACAGCGGATTAACACCGAAGCGGCAGCGATAACCTTCACGAATCTCAGGCGTTTCGTACGCCTTGGCGATCAACGAGCCGGGCACCAAGTGAATGCTGTCCACCGCTTCGACCAGCGAACAGGTCAACGGCGTGAGTACCGCGCGTTCTGAGTCGGGTGATGTTTCACCATGTTCCGCATCCATCCAGCCCAACACATTGCGGGAAAATTCCAGCACCGCATGCTGAAAACCGCCGCAGGTGCCGAGGAAAGGGCGCTGCTGTTCGCGGGCAAAACGGATCGCCCGAAGTGCGCCGGCTTCACTTTTGTAAGGGCTGGCGGGTACGCACCAGAAACCGTCGAACCGCTCGAGCGGCGTATCGGCGTGGATCTGCTCGGTGGGCAACCATTCGAATTGCACGTTGCGATTGAGGTGTTCGGCGACCAGGCCGAGGGCGACGGGAATGGCTTGGTGGGCGGTGACTTGCGGGTCGTAATCGCCAATCAGGGCGATACGGATGGCGCTGTCTTCCATGGGGGTTCCCTGCGCTTGTTGATTGATGGCACTCACTATAGATTGGCGTTCACGCACTCAACATTGGCGTTTGCCCAAGTGATCAATGCAGCCACGCACTATCAGCTCGACTACCCCGACCTCGCCCTGATTCTGGCCTTGGTGCGTGGCGGCTCCCTGGCCCGCGCCTCGCAGCTGTTGAAGGTCGATGTGTCGACGGTATTCCGCGCCGTGCGCCGTCTCGAAGCCGCACTCGGCCAGCAATTGTTCGAAAAAAGCCGTGCCGGTTACCTGCCGACGAACCTCGCGCAGACGCTGGCCGAGCAAGCTGAACGCGCCGAACAGGCATTGGAAGCCGCACGTATCGGCGTGGAGCAGGGCGGCGAAGTGGTCAGCGGCACGGTGCGTCTGACCTGCACCGATTCGGTGTTGCAGGGTTTGCTGCTGCCGGCGCTGGCGCAGTTCATGCCCAATTATCCGGCGTTGACCATCGAACTGAGCACCTCCAACGACTTCGCCAACCTCAGTCGCCGTGATGCCGACATTGCTCTGCGCCTGACGCGGACACCGCCCGAGCATCTGGTCGGACGGCAACTGGCGACGATTTCCTACCGCGTCTGCGCCAGTTCGCGCTATCTGCAAAATGTCGATGCTTCGGATCTGACGGCGTTGACCTGGATCGCCCCGGATGACTTTTTGCCCGATCATCCGACTGTCGCCTGGCGTCGTCAGCACCTACCCGGTGTCACCCCGGGCTATCGCTGCAACAGCATGTTGTCAGTCACGGAGCTGGTTCGCGCAGGACTCGGTGTGGCGGCATTACCGGACTTCCTCATCACCGAGGGTGTGCAGGCGTTGAGCGAGCCGCTGCATGGTTACGACACCGCGTTGTGGTTGCTGACCCGCGCGGATTGCCGAGCCTTGCGCTCGGTGGTGACGTTGTTCGATGAACTCGGGCGGGTACTGCGTTTGCCGTGATCAGCGCTGCGGGTTCTGGCGCATATGATCGTGCAGTTCGCTGGTCAGACTGGCGATGCGTTCGGTGAGGTTTTTGGTCATCTCGGTGAGGCGGGTGTTCTGCTCCAGCAGCTCAAGCAGTTGCGCGGTGTTCTTCGCCGCTTGGGCCTGACGCTCGGTATTGGCCTGTGCCAACGCTTCACGGTGTAGCGCATCGGCATCGGCTTGTGCCTTGTCTCGGGCGGCCTGACGGGTTTGTGCCAGCAGAATCAGCGGTGCGGCATAGGCGGCCTGGAGGCTGAACGCGAGGTTGAGCAGGATGAACGGGTAAACGTCGAATTGCGTCACGCCCGACACGTTGAGGCCGATCCACACCGCGACGATCACGGTTTGCGCACCGAGAAACAGCGGCGTGCCGAAGAACCGCGCGAACGCCTCGGCGCGCAGCGCAAACCTGTCGTTGCCGAAGGTGGTGTTGAGGTGGGCGTGGGGGCGGTGGAAGCGCAGGTGGTCGACGGGAGCTGTTTCAGGCACTGCGGGTTTTTCAGTGGTCATGGTGCACTCGGCAGGGCATGGGACGTGTAGTCACTATAGCCCTGCGTTGTGGCGGCCGGCCCCTTCGCGAGCAAGCTCGCTCCCACAGGTATCCGGGATGTTCACAAACATTGTGATCGAATTAGTCCCTGTGGGAGCGAGCTTGCTCGCGAAGGTCGCGCCTCGGTCTACTGACCCTGCATCGATTACCCCGGCACCCGCTCATTGGCAAACATGCTCACCGCATCCACCGCCTCACTGGCACCATCACGAATCTGCAGAATCACCGTCCCCGCCTGATTCGCCAATTCGACGCCTTCAGCCGCACGGCCCCGGGTGCCTTCCATGCTCTTGATGGCCTGACGGGTTTCGCTCTGGATCAAACCGATCATGGTGGATATCTCCGCCGTCGAGCCGCTGGTACGCCCCGCCAGCAGGCGCACCTCGTCGGCAACCACGGCAAACCCGCGGCCCTGTTCACCGGCGCGGGCGGCTTCAATTGCAGCGTTGAGCGCCAGCAGATTGGTCTGGTCGGCAATCGAGCGGATGGTGTTGACGATGGCGGTGATCTGCTCGGAGCGTTCCCCCAGTTGCGCAATCAGCGTTGAAGACTGGGCGATGTCTTCGGCGATTTCGCGCATTTCGCTGGCGGCTTGCTGGATCACCTGCGTACCTTGCTCGGCGACTTTTCGCGTCGCTACCGAGATGTGATACGCCGCGCTGGCACTGCGTGCGTCCTGTTCGTGTTGTTCGACGCGCGCGGTCACATCGGAGGCGAACTTCACCACTTTGCACAAGCGCCCGGCAGCGTCGTAGACCGGGTTGTAGTTGGCTTCCAGCCACACCGTTTGCCCGCGTTTATCCACGCGTTCGAACTGCCCCTGGAAAAGTTCGCCCTGATTCAAGCGCCGCCAGAAATCCTCATAAGCGCTGCTGTTGACCAGCGCCGGCGTGCAGAACAAACGGTGATGTTTACCTTTCAGCTCGGCGAGGGTGTAACCCATGCGCGTCAGAAAATTCTGATTGGCCGTGAGAATACTGCCGTCGAGGTTGAATTCGATGACCGCCATGGCCCGGTCGATCGCCTGCAACTTGGCGTTGGCTTCGCTTTCCTGCTGCACCTTGGCGGTCACGTCCATGGCGTACTTGACCACTTTCACCACCCGTCCCGAAGCATCCTTGATCGGGTTGTAGCTGGCTTCCAGCCAGATCGGCTGGCCCTTGCCGTCGACCCGTTCAAATGTACCGGACTGAAACTGGCCGTTTTTCAGACGTGACCACAGATCAGTGTATTGAGCACTGCGCCCGAATTCTGGCGTGCAAAAACGCCGATGGGGCTGGCCGATCGCTTGTTCGGCGGTGTAACCCATGGTCTTGAGAAAGTTGTCGTTGGCGCGCAGCACCACGCCATCGAGGTCGAACTCGATGACCGCCATCGAGCGATTGATCGCATCGAGCAGGCCCGTTTGTTCGGTGAGGGTGCGCTGAAGATCGTCGACGACGGCTTTGTGGCGATTAAAGAACATGTTCGCAGTACTCAGGAAGTGGGGAAGATCGAGGATTCAGTCCCTATTTCCGCGCCGGCAGACCGAATGCGCGGACGGCATTCGGCAATGACTGCTCAATACCAGTATTCCTTAGCTGGCAGATGGCTACTTATACAAAACTTCATAAACTTGTACAAGGAAGTAATTATTTGTAATTTTGTATAACTTTTTAGGCGTCGACGTTGTCTGTCGCGGTCCTGGTCAAGGCCACACTGATGGTATTGCGGCCCGTGTGTTTAGCGATGTAGAGCGCTTTGTCGGCATCGTCCAGCCAGTCCAGTGCATCCTTGTACAAGTATTGATAGCGCGCCAAACCGATACTCAGGCCCACTCGCAACTCTCGCACCTGCGGATGACGGTACTGCTGCAATGCCTCGCGCAATTGCTCCATCAGGGCCTCGGCCTTGTGCAGGGGCAGTGTCGGCAGGATCACGCAGAACTCGTCACCGCCGTAGCGCCCGGCCAATTCGTACTGGTCCAGCAGGCGTTTGAGCTCCTGACTCAATTGCCGCAGTACCTCATCGCCGACGATGTGCCCAAAGCTGTCGTTGATCTCCTTGAAATGGTCGATGTCGATCAACGCCAGAGTGGCTTGGGTGTTGTGTTGGCGGCACTGCTGAAATTTCAGGTGCAGCAGGTCTTTCCAGGCCCCGTGATTGAGCAGGCCGGTGAGGCTGTCGGTGCGGCTCAGGGCACTCAGTGCGCGTTTGTGTTGGGAGAGTTTGATCGCCAGGTGATAACACACCATGCCCAGCGCCAGCGGATAAAGAGTAAGCATCGGCAGGCAGGCCCAGACTTGCGTTTGGGTCATCGTCAGGCTGAATTTGCCACCGAAAATCGCCCAGCCCAGCAGTACACCGGCGAGTTGCGCGAGGGCGCCGAACACGAACAGACGTTGGCCGCCGGCGGCAACGTTGTTCATGGTCATCATCGACAGGATGGTCACGGTGGTCAGCGGGTTGAACTGAAAGCACGCCGCCCAGAAACCGCCGAACATCGAGTCGTATAACAAATTGCGGCGTTCAGCCTGATACGGGAACGCCGAGCGCGTGGATATCTGGTAAGCCAAGTGCGGCCAGGCGAAACCGTTAAACAACAACAGCGCCCACAGCCAGTCGGGCATGTTCAGCGGATACAACGCCGCAGCGACGCTGAAGAATCCCACGCCCAAGCCAATGGCTCTGGGCAGATAAATACGTCTGGCGAATGACAAGCCTTTGCCGCGTTGGTTTTCCATGATGCCCTGCGCGAAATTCATCCTGAAATACTTTGCAGTATTTTCTCAGGCTAACCGTTCGTCGGTCGATTGTCGGACATTGTCATTTATTCCAACGGGAATAATCAGTGTCCTTCCGAGCCATTTAGTCGATGGTTCGCGCAGGAGAGGGGCGATTTAGAGCTGATAGTGGGCCAGAAACATCTGCAGCGCCGATTCGGCGACACTGTTCTGCATATCGACATCGAGGGCGGCTCGGCCCATAGACATCTGCGGCCAGAAAGCGAAGGTCTTGAGCAAGCCTTGTACTTGCTGTGCGGCGAATTCCGGATCGACCGGTTTCAGTCGGCCGTCAGCCTGCGCGGCGCGAATCCACACGGTCAGACCTTCCTCGCGCTTGCCCATGCGCTCGACCATGTTCTGCGCGCGCTCCGGCGAGTGAATGGTGGCGGCAATTGCCACACGGGCCAGGGTCAGGAAATTCTCGTCAGCCATCAACTGCATTTTGGCCTGGAGCATCGGCCGTAATTGCTCGCGCAAGGGCTGATCGCGGTTATAGACGACGGATTGCTCTGCGCTGATTCGTGCCCACAACTGGTTGAGAATTTCGGCGAACAACTCTTCTTTGCTGGGGAAATGGTTGTACACCGTGCGCTTCGACACACCGGCGGTGGCCGCGATTTTGTCCATGCTGGTGATCTCGAAACCGTTGGCACGGAATTCGGTAATCGCCGCTTGAATAATGGCTTCGCGTTTACGGTCGGTGAGGCGTTGTGGAGCTGTCATAAGTACGCTTCGGCAGTGAAAGGGTGAAATTACACTTGGCAGTTTACTTGTCATCCGCTTTGATGCAACCTAGAAACTACACCGCCCAGTGTAATGTTGCGTTAATCCTCGCAACCTAAAAAACAGACAGTTCGGCCTATGCGTGCAGCTTTGGCCATTTATCGTCCCAACCGTGGAGAAACCGCGAATTGCGCGGTTTTTCTGGAGTCATTCAGTCATGGCCAATCCAGTTTTGATCCCGGATAACACATCCACGCCTGAAGCCTCTCGACAGGCTCAAGGCCTGTTTCGTAATCATGCGCCGGTGCAACGCGAAGGCCTGCGCAAAATGCTGCGGATCATGTGGAACATGATTTTCCACAAACCGCGCAACACCCGGCCCGCTGCGCCTATCCCGGTGCAAGCATTGACTCGGGAAGAGCTGCTGGCAGCGCCCAATCACAGCGTCTATCGCCTCGGTCACTCGACCTTGCTGCTGAAACTGCGCGACAAATTCTTCATCACCGACCCGGTCTTCGCCGAGCGCGCATCACCAGTGCAGTGGGCCGGGCCGAAACGCTTCCACCAGCCGCCGATCAGCATCGACCAGTTGCCGCCGATCGAAGCGGTGATTCTGTCGCACAACCACTACGACCACCTCGATTACCAGGCCGTGCTCAGACTGGCCGCCAAGACCAACCTGTTCCTCACGCCACTGGGCGTCGGCGACACCCTGATCAAATGGGGCATCGATGCCAGCAAAGTCCGTCAGTACGATTGGTGGCAGGGCGCCGAGATTGCCGGCATCCGCTTCGTTGCTACACCGTCGCAGCATTTTTCCGGCCGTGGCCTGTTCGATGGCAACAGCTCCCTGTGGGCATCCTGGGTAATGATCGACGGCGACACGCGGATCTTCTTCAGCGGCGACAGCGGCTACTTCGACGGCTTCAAACGCATCGGCGAACAGTTCGGCCCGTTCGACCTGACCCTGATGGAAACCGGCGCCTACAACGTCGAATGGCCACACGTGCACATGCAGCCGGAAGAAACCTTGCAAGCGCACATCGACCTCAAGGGTCGCTGGCTCTTCCCGATCCACAACGGCACCTTCGACCTGGCGATGCACGCCTGGCACGAACCGTTCGACCGGATTCTGGCACTGGCGTGGGAACGCAGTGTTTCAATTACCACGCCGCAGATGGGGGAGGCGTTCAATATCGCTCAACCGCAACGCGGGGAGGCGTGGTGGTTGGCGGTTGAAGGGGAGAGTGAGGGTGTGGTGCAGAGCGCTTGATCAGGTGAAGACGGTTCGCGCCTAAGGGGGCGAACCGGTTGCTCCAGAAACAAGCCCTGAAATCTTGATGTTGTAATCGGCCATCGTAGTAACGGGTACCTCCCGGAATTTTCCACGAAGGATTTGCTGGAGATTCTCCAGAGGTATTCCCAGTCTTTGTGCGGCTTCAGATTCGCTTATGTCGGTGGACGCGATAAGCGAGATCAATTTTGTGGCGTACTCGGACTTGATCAGCATCTCGCTTGCACGCTCAAGCTCTAAATCTTGATAAACATTGCCTGTGCTTTCTTCGATCTCGCTCATGTTTTTATCCTTACTCAGCCATCGCAAAATCCCCACGCCCCATCGCTTCCGACGAAACGCTCTGAAAACTCGCACTACGCCCCGGCGCAAACCCCGGAAAGAACACCAACCCCTGCGCCTCGAACCGGTAAGCCAACGCCAGTCGCGCCGTATCCGCTACATCCTGCTGCGCTTCAAAGCGTTGAATGTCTTCAACCGAAATCTCAGCCTCCCGCGATAGCTGTTCCACGCTCCAGCCCAGCATCGCTCGGGCCTGGACGCAGTGCGTCGGGGTAAACTGGAAAAGGGCAATGCGTTCGAGGATGTGGTTCATCGCAAGAGAGGCCATGGTGTGCTCCGGGCTCAAGAGTGCTGATTGAAAATGTACTGTGTTTTTGTACAGTTGTTTTCGGCCGGGATCAAACGCATTTTTTGATTTGCCCTAATTCGCCGCCTCCAACCAGACGGACGGTGCCTGCCCGAGGATCCGCCGGAACATCGTCGAGAACGCCGCCGGGCTCTCATAACCGAAGTCCAGCGCGATGCGCGTCACCGCTTCGCCCGAAGCCAAACGTGCCAGCGCCAGGACCACGCAGGCCTGCTGCCGCCATTGTCTGAAGCTCAGCCCGGTTTGTTGGCGAAACAGTCTGTTGAAGGTGCGCAAGCTTATGTGTAACTGGTCAGCCCATACCTGTGGTGATTGGTGGGCGTACGGCTGATGCAGAAAGTTCTGACACAGAGACAGGAGTTTTCCGTCAGGCGGCAGCGGAATGTGCAACGGCAGCGGCGCACTGCGCGTCAATTCGTGCAGCAACAGATCGATCAATACGCCATCTCGCCCGTTAAGGTCATAGACCTGCGGCACCTCCACCGCCTCCATCAGCAAATGCCGCATCAACGGCGACACACTGATCACCTGGCAACGTTCCCCCAAATCCACTGCACCCGGTTCGATGTACAAGCTGCGAGTGCTGACCCCAAGCATCAGCACCTCGTGCGCCACCCCCGGCGGAATCCACACCGCTCGCTGCGGCGGCACCACCCAGTTGCCGTCATGGGTGCTGACCTGCATCACCCCGGTCGCGCCGTACAACAATTGCGCCCGACGATGCGTGTGAAAAGGCAGCAAGTGACCGTGGGAATAATCCGTACCGATCGCCACCACCGCGCGCGGCGTGTCATCCAGCAGATTGATCGAAACATTGCGCATCAGGCGTTTCCCGGCGGTTGGCGTAAACGCAAACATTATTGGCTGACTTGCTGAAGCAGGCCAAGCGATGCCGCTCTATCGTCGACCGTTCTCCCACCACGGATGCCTCGACATGTTCTATTTATTACTGACTCTCTTCGGCTGCCTGACCGGCATCACCGCCGTCCTGTTCGGCTTCGGCGGCGGCTTCGTCGTGGTGCCGCTGCTGTATCGCCTGCTCACCGCCAGCCACGGCGCCGACGACCCGATCGGCCAATCGGCGATGCACATCGCTGTCGCCACCTCGACCTGCGTGATGATCGTCAACGCCCTGATCGCCACCGACAAACACCGTCGCGCCGGCAATCTCATCCGCCATTACCTGTGGCCGTTGGGTGGGTTCATCGGAGTGGGTGCGGTGGTGGGTGCAATAGCGGCGGTGTGGGTCAACGGCGAAGTGATTCGCTATGCGTTCATCGGTTACCTCGGCGTGACCATTGTCGACTGCCTGCTGCGACGTGGCTTTCTCACTCAGAACCCAGATGTCATCCCACGCCGACTTGGCGCTACGGAAACTTCCGCAGGTGGTGTAGGCATCGGCGCCATCGCGACGTTTCTCGGTGTAGGAGGAAGCGTCATGACCGTGCCGCTGTTGCGCCGCTGTGGACTGAGCATGTCGCAAGCGACGTCCATGGCCAATCCGTTGAGTGTGCCGGTGGCATTGGCCGGGACGCTGACGTACATGGCGTTAGCAGGGTTCAGTCAGGCTGACCTGGGCGCGTGGTTTGTCGGGTATGTGGATCTGCTCGCCTTTGCGGTGCTGACGGTTGGCTCACTCATCGGGATACGCTTGGCCGCGCCATGGATTGGGCGAATCCCGGATCGGGTGCATGCCAGGGTCTATATCGGGTTGCTGATTATTGTGCTGCTGTGCATTTCGCTTAAATGAATCATTGCCAGGTTACAGCGGAAGAAATCAAAATCGGTAATTGAGCGCCATACTCCAGCAACTACCAGAGAACCCGGATGTTGATCTTCAATTGCACCGAAGCCGCCAGTAAGTTTTTCAGCCGTGTTCACAAAGGCAAAGTGATCACTCCGGTGGACGCTAAACCCCCGACCGCAGTTATCGAAGATGATCAACCGGGCAGCTCCAACGAGCAGTGGCTCGTGCACGCAATCACCGTCCAACGCAAACACGTGTTGCTCGTCATCCATGTGCAAACCCGCTATTGCATGATCCTCGCCGATGCCAAAAAGGCCGATGCTGAAGGGTTTGTCGCAGGATTTGTCGAACGCTGGCGCGAAGGCTTGCTACGCGACGCGATCAACCATGATTTCATGCAATGGGCTGACGCGGGAATCCTGTCGGATCGTTTTGACGAAGCCTGCGCAGAACATCGTTTCTATCGTCGCAGCCATCGCGGTGCACAACAGCACATTGAGCAGATCGCCTGGTTTTTTCAGGACT
Organism: Pseudomonas sp. H1_D05; assembly: GCF_054682705.1. Taxonomy (NCBI): domain Bacteria; kingdom Pseudomonadati; phylum Pseudomonadota; class Gammaproteobacteria; order Pseudomonadales; family Pseudomonadaceae; genus Pseudomonas; species Pseudomonas sp. H1_D05. The sequence goes on along the minus strand of NZ_CP162825.1, from coordinate 269,568 downwards.
GTGCCGCCGAGTGGGGTTGTTTACCGCAGGGCGAACGCGCGGCCATCGGGTTCGATGCGCAGATGAACAGTCGACTCAGAAACAGCAAAGGGCGCAAGGATTACTTCAGGCCAGATGAAGAAATGATCGCCCACTGGTTGCGCCAATATTGCGCTGTCGATGAGTCTGGCATTCAGGCTGCACTGGAGCGACGCAAACAGGCAGAGCGGAAGATCGAGGCGTTTCAGAGTGAACTGCAATAGCCTGAAAGTCACTGCGGGCCTCGCATCCCTGATTTGTTCTCTCCATAATCCCCCCGAATTTATCTGCGCCGGCCCTCAAGTGCCGGTGCGGCCTCCGCCTCTTTCAAGGAACGATCAATGCTCAAGGGACTGATGCGCCTGGCAACCTGCGCCGCTGTGCTGTTCTCTACGTTGTCCAGCGCGCATGCCGAAGATAACCGGCTGGTATTCACCGGTACGTTGGGCAAAATGCCGATCGTGTTCGAAGTCGACACCAGTGATCCGGAGCAAGTCACCGGTCGCTACTTCTATGAGAAATTTCACCGCGATCTAGAACTTAATGGCACCTATAAAAATGACGTCTTGCTGCTCACAGAGGGCAGCAATCGTATGGACCCGGACAAGCCATTACCGACCCTCAAACTGAAACCTATTGAGGCCGGCTGGAAGGGCGAATGGCAAAACGCTAAAGGCAAAAAACTGCCCGTGCTCGTTACCGATACGCCACTTCCCGAAGTTCCGGCGAATGCATTGCCCTACATCGCCAAGTTGCCCAAGAGCGAGCCCTACGAATATCTGCGGCTTCAGGGATTGAAACTCAAACCTGGTAAAAAGCAGGACTTCATGGGCTACTCCCTGCAATGGTGGGAAGAGCCTGATACCAAGATGTCCATGTTCAGCATCGAATCCGGGATGCCAAAAGAAGATCTGCAACGGGTTAACCAGCAATTGCTCGGGCGCTTGTGGGACGAGGCCATCAGTTACTACGGTTGCCAGTTGCGAGGTCGCGGTTACGCCGAATTCCTCCAGGATGTCACCCCGACATTTATCTCGCCCAGCGTCATCAGCCTGAACATCTCCACCAGCTACGACTGCGGCGGTGCGCACCCAGACTTCGGCGATTCACCGCTCAACATCGATGTGAAAACCGGCCATCCGTTGTCGCTCGAAGACGTGCTCTGGGTGGGCGAGGGTCAGCCAATCCTTCACGCTGATCGTTACAGAGGCGGTGACAAACCTCTGACCGAGACCGAAGACGCAGCGCGCTCAAAGTACCAAAGCGAAGTCTTCAAGCCGTGGCTGATCAAACAACTCACCGCGCTGTATCCGGATGAAATGAAGAAACCGGCAGGCGGAGATGAAGACAGTTGCGACTTCACCAATGAAGATAACTGGAGCTATTCCAACTGGCACTTCACCGAAAAAGGTTTGTACATCGGCGCGTATTTCGCCCGCGTCGAGCGAGCCTGCGATTCACCCGACTGGTCGATCCTGCCGTACTCGTTGATCAAACAACACCCCGGCGCCGTCAAACTGCAACTGCCCCAAGGCTAACCATCACTCCAGACCCGGCGCTTCGCGAATAATGAAGTGATCCAGGTTCTCGATATTGGCATTGAAGACCTCGAAAGGCTTTTCGGGGTTCTTCTTGCCGGGCACCTGCTTCAACTCCGGCGTCACCCCATAGAAGAAACAGAACAACGCCTTGTCGCTATCCACCGCGTGCTTGATCTCCTCCAGAAACGCCTTGCGCTTGCGGTAGTTGTCGATCAGCTTCTTGTTCAGATAAACACTGACCGGATACGGCTTCTTCTTACTGTCCTCGGGCTTCTTGAACCAGACCTTGTCCTCGAAATCGATACGAAAACTGGCACTGTGGAAGTCCTCGATCTTCTTGATCCGCCCCCAGTAAATCAGCCCCTTGTTGTCCGTCAGATACTCGATCTTCTTGAAGAACGAACTGTACGGCGCCGTATGCTCGCCGACCTTCAACGGCATCCGCTTGAGCAACTCCTTGTCCGCGAAGTTGGAAACAAAACACTCCACCGGATGCGCAAACACACTGGTCTTGTCCGGCGCCGACTCACGACCCGCCGACTCTTTACCACTCTCCGCCGCCACCCGCACCGGATCATCGCGCAACACATCCGCCGCCCCCGCTGGCGCGACAGGCTTGCGCACATACTCACGGCGGGTCAGCAACAACTCCGAAGGGAAGTGCTCCTCACGCCCGTCATCCACCTCGCCATCCGCCGTCTCAACGCCAGACGCTGAAGCCTTCAAACTCACATACGGACAACCCGCCACATGCTGCGTAGTGGGCAGATTCTTGAAGTGCGGCGTGCGCACGTAATTCACGTTCTTGGCGTTGAACGTACCCAACTCGTTGGAAGCCTCGAACGCCGAACGACAGGCATCGTTGGGGCACTGGAAGTGTTCCTTCGCAGAGTCAAACGCCACCGTCTCATCGAAATTGAGATCGCGAACATCATAGATCGACAACTTGTCGTCGAGGCTGAGGCAGTAGGCGAGATCGAATTTCATGGTGGGGCTCGGATCCTTGAGTGGGGGAGGGGTATTAATAGCGGGAGGCGGCGCGGGTTGCACTGATTGTTTTCAGGATGATGCGGGATTTGTGGGAGGCAGCCTGCTGGCGATTCTCGGCATCAGTCAGATTTCAATCCTCCCACCGCCATCGCAGGCCACACATCACCCTGTGGCGAGGGAGCTTGCTCCCGCTGGGGTGCGGAGCAGCCCCATGCATTTTGAGGCACAAAAAAACCGCTGCGTGATAACTCAAGCAGCGGACTCTGAAACCATTAGCCTCCACGCAACAATCGCGAAGCCCTACGCCACCAGGATTCCTGCCGATTGAACGGATCCTCCGCCAACAAACAAGGCATGTCCCGCAAACGAATCCACGGCTCGTCCTGCCAGTGCAACGTACTCAGCGACATATGCGGCCAGCTCAAAACACTCAACGTCGGACGCTCAACCGAGCGCGCCGGACGAGCATCACGCAGAGCAGGTATAACCTGATGCGTCAGCCATTCACGAAGCTGCCGATGCTCAGGACAGTAGTGATAGATCAGCAGTGCATACACACCGGACTCACTCACCATCATGTGGTCCTCAGCCTCGCTATAAGTCTCCACGCGCATCATCTGCTGCTGATCAGCGTCGAGTTTACGCAATTGGCGCTCATCAAGATGTTTGCCCATCAACCGGCCCAGCTCATGGACACAGAACCACGCTTGATTCTCCACCAGAAGGGCATGCAGGTGTGTTTTGTTGCGGGTAAATCGAGTCGGTAGCAGTGGTTCAGACATGGCGGGCCTCCGGGTCGGAAGCGACGAGGGCGTTCTACGGGTACAGCGATTCACCTTCATCATGAAGGTTGGATAGTCAGGCATTTCCATTTACCTCTGGCTGCTTTCTTAGGGCATTCGTTAGGGTGTCGGGAGCTAAGAAACCCACCAGAGACGGGCCGGACATATTCCCCTTTCGGGTCTTGTATTCGCCCACTCCCGACATAACGGGATTTTTCGCAGACGTAGAGAAACCGCAGACGAAAAAAAGCCGCATGACTGTCGGGTGCGGAGGACCGCTCTGGTTTGTAGAGTTTCTTAGGCTCGGAGCTGAGGGTAGGGGCATCAGGGATGGTCGTCAACCAGCGACTTTTCCTACTGGTCCTGAGGCGAAAGGAAACCTGGACAAAGATGCGGAGTAAATTATGCTGTGTTTATATCCAGTGTTTGATCGCCATCGAATCCCGCAGCTCCCACATCCGTGTAGCCATGACTCATCTCACGGAATCCAGGAAATTTCATTTACTTTGAAGTTTTGCGGGCTAGAATGGTGACCATTCGTCACAGCTTTGACCCAGAGGAATTTCGGGCTCATGAATCTTTTTGAAACACCGTCTTTTGAATCCTTGAGCGAAAGAACCTCGGGTTCGTACGAGCCTGATACACATCCCGTGACTGACCTAGCGCTGCTGCACAAGCTCTTGGAGATCTACGACCAAGGGCAACTGGCCGAAATTCTCAACGACGTAAGCCCGAGCCACTGGTGCCGCGAAACTATCAATCGCTGGATCAAGGGAAAGGCCTCGCCGAAGCTCTCCCATATTGAGTTCACTCGTCTCAAGGATCTGCTACCTAAGCGCTTGAACCACAAACCTTCATTCACCTTTATCGATCTCTTTGCCGGCATTGGCGGCATCAGGAAAGGGTTTGAAGCCATCGGTGGCGAGTGCCTGTTCACGTCCGAATGGAACAAGTACGCGGTCAAGACCTACAAGGCCAACCACTTCTGCGATCCGGTTCGTCACCGCTTCAATCTCGACATCCGCTCGGTCACGCTTTCGGACAAGCCCGAAATCAGCGACGAAGAAGCGTACACGAACATTGATCGCGAAATTCCTGATCACGACGTCCTGTTGGCAGGTTTCCCATGCCAGCCGTTCTCGCTTGCAGGTGTTTCCAAGAAGAACTCTCTGGGGCGTAAGCACGGTTTCGAATGTGAGACCCAAGGCACCCTGTTCTTCGACGTAGCGCGGATTATTGCCGCGAAACGCCCGGCTGCATTCTTGCTTGAAAACGTAAAAAACCTGAAAAGCCATGACAAGGGCAATACGTTCCGGATCATCTGCGAAGCGTTGGATGAACTGGGCTACGAGGTTGCAGATGTAAATGCGCCAAAGGGATCAGATCCCAAGGTCATAGATGCTAAGCACTTTGTGCCGCAGCATCGTGAGCGAATCGTGCTGGTCGGCTTTCGCCGTGATCTCAATGTTCACCAAGGATTCACTCTGCGCGATATCAGCAAGCACATACCGAAGCAGCGACCTAGCTTCGGTGATCTGCTTGATAAGGATGTGGATGAAAAATACATCCTCACGCCTAAGCTTTGGGATTATCTCTATCGCTACGCTGCCAAGCATCGCGAGAAGGGCAACGGTTTTGGCTTTGGTTTGACCGGGCCAAACGACGTGGCCCGTACCCTGTCGGCGAGATATCACAAAGACGGTTCGGAAATCCTGGTCGACCGTGGGTTTGTGGAAACCTTGGACTTCAATGGCGAACTAAATCAGCTTCATCGTCCGCGCAGACTGACTCCCCATGAGTGCTCGCGCCTCATGGGATTCGACAAGCCAGGCGAGAGCAAATTTGTAATTCCTGTTTCCGATACCCAAGCATATCGTCAATTCGGTAACTCAGTAGCGGTGCCGGTTTTTGAAGCCGTTGCTCGTCTGATGAGGGAGCGTATTTTGGCGGCGAGGGAAAAAACAGGTGATGCAGAGAGACCACAGCTTGAGTTTGCGTTACCTGACTGAGGGGAAGTGATGAGTTCCAACCTTAGAATCGGCGCAGAGGCGCGCCAGCACTGCTAGAGACATTAGAAAGCTAAAATCCAACCAAGGAATTGAGCTAATGATGACATTTGGGGGTGAGTTTTGGTTGATGTCGTGGATGTAGCTACACGCTCCAGAATGATGTCGGGCATTCAAGATAAAAATACGCAGCCAGAGATTTTAATCCGTAAAGCATTGCATTCGCGTGGTTTTCGCTTTCGTTTGCACGTTAAACACCTTCCCGGTAAACCTGATCTGGTTTTACCGAAATACAAAGCAGCGGTATTTGTACACGGCTGCTTTTGGCATGGACACACCTGTCGATATTTCAAAATTCCCCAGACACGACCTCATTTTTGGCTAGAGAAAATAGGTAAAAATCAGATCAGAGACAGATCTCAGGAAGTCGCCCTAATGGGTAGAGGGTGGAGGGTGCTCGTCGTTTGGGAGTGCGCGGTTAGGTCAATGAAGAGAGAGAAAACTCTTTTATTGATTGACCTAATAGAGGAGTGGCTGATAAACGGTAATGAATATTCACAGATAGACGAAAACGTATGTTCAGCGACCGCATTAGCGATTACTTCGAAGGTGTAGCTGCCAAATATTTGAGCGCTGTGGATGCAGATCCCGGACGTTCTCATCAGCACGAAATCGGTGGTCTCCCTGCCGCAGGATTCAAGCATTATCTAGGCACTCCAGCTAAGAGTGAGGAGTACCGATTTAGGGCTAAACAGATTTATTTCACTGATGAGTCTGTTGCGCCGGATATCAGCGAGGGTATGGTTACTTGGTATGATTGTCGTCGAAAACAACCTCATAGAAGTGCTGAATTTCGGCTCTATTACAATACGAGCGCGGTAACTGAGTTGCTTCAAGAGGGAGATTTTCTTCTTTTGGCAAAAATGCGTGATGGTTCATTATTGATGATTTTCACGCCAGCAGGTAGCACGATTGAAAGCCAGCTACGGCTCCTGTTCGGATTAAATTATGTAGACGAAAGTTTTACCGCAGGTACGTTGGACTCAGTGCAATTGCTCTTGCCGTTACGACTAATGTTGGAAGACTTGGGGATTGAAGTCAGTCGAATCGAAACGGGCGATGATATTTGGCTTGAAAAGCTTGTTGGTTTATTTGGTGGAAATGCTTTTCCAGCAACCTCCGCATTTTCAGCATATGCACGAAAATCAATTGAGGATATGGTTGCTCCTATTAGTAATCCTGATCAAACCATCCTTGACTGGATGGAGCATGAAGAAAAGCTTTTTCGTATTTATGAGCGGCATTTGGTTCAAGAGCGCCTTCGTAGTGGATTCGGAAAGAAAGGTGATGATGTAGATGAGTTCATCAGTTTTTCTTTGAGCGTGCAAAATCGTCGTAAATCGAGGGTAGGCCACGCATTTGAAGGGCATTTGGACGAAATCTTCCGGTTGCACGGTTTACGCTTCCAACAGGGACGAGGTAAAGGTTTAACGACTGAAAATAACTCTAGGCCTGATTTTATTTTCCCCGGATTCGCTGAATACCATGATTTTGAGTTTCCAGCTGAGAAGCTATTTATGCTGGGAGCAAAGACGACGTGTAAAGATCGTTGGCGCCAAGTTTTGAGTGAGGCTCACAGGATTCCCCACAAGCACTTGGTTACGATGGAGGCAGCTATTAGCGAAAGTCAGACGTTGGAAATGCAATCTCATGGTTTGCAACTTGTAGTACCAGAAAAAATACAGGCGACCTATTCGGGCTCTCAGAGAAGTTGGTTGATGGCACTCGAGAGCTTTATCACCCTGACGAAAGGTCTTGGGTAACCGTACTTCCATTAACCTATTTAGGTCGCCACCCAAATCCGCCAGATGGTATCCATCAATTCGATCGGCGCCCAATTTTTTGCCCCCAACCTTGCCAATTTCCCCTTGTTTACGGTGAGATCGAGTGAGAGACTGGCCAAAATAAAGGTGTCACTTTGCCAGCAAAGGAAGGCCGCGAATGTTGGAGTTGCAAGGGGAGGGGGATAGCCGGCTGAGTTCTACCCCGGCAGTTTTATGGACCACCGAGCAAAATGAAGTCATCAGTGCTGGTGTCGAAAAACGATTGCTAGTCGATGCGGGCCCTGGCACCGGCAAGACGGCTACAGCTTGTGCGAGGATTGCTTGGCTAATCAATTCCGGCGGCCTTGAGGCTTCGGAAATCTGGCTCGTCAGCTTCACTCGCACCGCAGTACGTGAGTTACGAGATAGAATTGCCTCATACCTGATAGATCCGGGAGCCATCTCCAGCTTACGGATTGCGACAATCGACACTCATGCGTGGGCGATTAACTCAGGTTTTGATGCGACAGCATCACTCAGCGGTAGCTTTGATGACAATATTCAGAGTGTTATAGAACTCATCAAGAATCACGAAGGTGTGTTTGAATATTTGGGCTCGGTGCGTCATCTTATTGTAGATGAAGCGCAAGACGTCGTAGGTCTACGTTGCGAATTATTGCTTGAACTTATTCATGCTCTACCGCAGATGTCTGGAGTAACTGTTTTTTCAGATGAGGCGCAGTCGATTTACGGGTTTGCTGAGGAAAGTTCGACCGGCTCGGTAGAAGGTAGCTTGCCTGAGCGAATCAATGAATACATGCCTGATTTCAAATGCTTCGAGCTCACGGAAATTCACCGCACTAACGATCCAATACTTCTCGATATTTTCCATAGAGGAAGGGCTCTTGTACGTGATCTTAGTTGTACCGGTGCTTTTCGTCTGGGCGGCGTTAAGGATCTTGTTAGTTCGATAAATCATGAGTCAGTAGGGCTTTATAGAGAAGATATCCGCAAACTACCTGAAGGGCGAGATGACACTTTTCTGCTCTTTCGCCGACGAGGTGAAGTGCTTGATGCATCTGGTTACCTCTCGCCCCTTCCTCATCGCTTGCGGATGTCTGGATTGCCGATTTCAATCCATAGCTGGATTGCTGTTCTTTTTTGGGATTGGACGCAGCCTGAAATGGATAAGGAATGCTTTGAAAAACTATGGCGTGAACGATTGCCTCTGAACGGATCCGAGGATAGTGGCAAAGCGTGGTCGACCTTGGTTCAAGCATTTGGGCGATCAGAAGGTCGTATTTCTGTAACCCGAATGATCGTGCGACTAGCTAGCGCTTCACCGCCGTATGAGTTCACGACACCAGAGTTTGGCTTCAAAGGTCCTGTAATCGGAACTATTCATGGGGCAAAAGGGCGAGAGGCAGACGAGGTGAGGCTTTATATTGCTCCACAGTCTGTTGATGGAACTGAAGATGAGAAATTGGGCGAGGAAGCTAGAATTCTTTTCGTTGGTGCTACGAGGGCGAAATCGAAACTTCGTGTCGGTCAAGCAGCCTCTAAAGCCATTTCTCGACGGCTTAATTCATCTGGACGTGCATATACGCCCTATCCATTCGCCAGGGGCAAAAAGTGTGCACGTGCTGCTGTAGAGCTTGGACGAATCAAAGATATTGATGCGGCAGGCCTTGTCGGGATTTCTTTATTCGACACGCAGGCCGAAGCATTAGCCGCTCAGGCGCAAGTGCTGGGGTTATACGGCGACATGACAGTAGCGCAGGCTAAATCATCTAATGGTAAGACGGGCTGGCGGTTCCGTTTAGTCAAGGATGGCACTGATGACACCATTTGCTTTCTAGGTACCGGTTTAACTCGTGATCTCCTTGATGTCGCAAAGAAAGTTAATGAGCTCGTACACCTTGGCAAGCTACGAGGGCCAAGTGTATTGAATCACCTCAAGATTTTTGGCGTGCGAACAATGGTGCTCGCACCTGACGACCCTGCGCGAGAGTTTTTGCATTCGCCTTGGCGAGACTCCGGAATCATCGCAGTGCCGATGGTAGTGGGGTATCCCTTCGCTTTCTTCCGTTAAGGAGATTAGGAATGAATCCTTTAGAGGTTAGAGGAACAATCATTAAACGTCTTAATGAGGACCTTGTTGGTCCTCATAGTGAAAGTGATGTGCTTGAGGGGGTGCGAGTTCGTCCCTCAGATGTTTATTTGACAGGAATTCTTTGGCCGTTCGGCGACAGGATGCACGCAGCTGATGACGACGGTAGTGAAGCTGATGATGATGCCGATGATAGTCCTTCAACTTCTTCGCTTGTTGGACAGCAGCGACCCTGCAGTATGGGCATTTCCTTTTGCGTCCAGCAGCTTGTAGGTGACAGTCCAATCGATCTTTCCATTCGTTTCGCCACCTACTCTCATGAGTTGCTGCCTATCGAACAGGGACAGCCAGCCAAAACTCGCTGGACTCGAAAGCCGTTCTGCATTGAATTCAAAGGGTTCGTGCTGCCAGTAAATGGCCAGCGCGTGCAGCTACTAAAAGCAGAAGGCCTTTCTGTAAAAGTGGAAATACACGTTCGAACGCGATCAAGTCAGAGCGGTCGGCTCGTAACTATCACCCTGATCAACAGAAGTCCCGTATCTGAAGGTGACCGCAACGATGCGGAGAGTTTGATGCTCTTCCAAACCCAGCTTCATATCGAACCGACTTCCACTACGCTCATAGTGCCACGCCCTGCTAGACCCTCGGCGAACGACGAAGATGAAGAAGTCGGGAGGCTGCTATACCGTAATGAGCCAGAGTTTGCGACTGGACACCAATGTTCTGCTTCTTGGCAAGCAGCAGCAGGAATCGCTTCATCTATTGCAACTGAATGGATACCCAGTGTCGCTGTGACAGCATTCAGAGAGGATGGGGACGATGTTTTTCTGCCTTTGGTGAAAGCGGGCGCCTTCGATGCGCAGTCTCTCGCTACTTTGGATGAGGCTGAGGTTTTACGTCGTCTAATGTTACTTCCTGCTGCCTATGGCGATTGGATAATACAAAGAGAGTCCGAGATTGAAACGTTGCCCGATGAGCTTCAACCGGTCGCGAGGCGCAATCTATTAACTTGTCGGCACGTGCAAGAACGTATTACAGCAGGCGTAAAGGCGATGGACGGCAACAGACGCCTACTTCAGTCTTTCCAGCTTGCTAATGCCGCCATGGCTCTCCAGCACACATGGAAGGATTCAAAAAAGGCGCGACCTCTCTGCTGGAGACCCTTCCAGCTTGGTTTTGTTCTGCTAGCCGCTGAGTCTACCTGTTCGGGAGAGGCCCTTGATCGGGAGATTCTTGATCTGTTGTGGTTTCCTACAGGCGGCGGCAAAACGGAAGCATACCTGGCATTGATTGCAATGCTGGCTTTCCACCGAAGGTCGGGTCATGAAACTCCTGATAATGGGGCCGGAAATGCAGCTGTAATGCGATACACGCTTCGATTGCTAACAGCACAACAGTTCGAACGGGCGACTGCCCTCATTCTCGCGTGCGAGCTAGTACGCCGCGGGATGGCGCCAAACAAGCTGTTCACAGGTAAAGTGGGTAATCTCCCATTTTCTATTGGTCTCTGGGTCGGCGGTGACGCAACGCCAAACACATTTGCTGATGCCATGGCAAACCAAGGCAATAAAGGGGGGGCGACGGCTGAGCAGATCGACGAGTGTCCGTGTTGCCAAGGCAAGGTACGCTGGTACTACGATAAGTTGCTGGAGTCTGTCACACCATACTGTGAGAGTGTTACCTGCCTTTTAGGTTGCAACTTTGGTCATTGGCCTGTGTTTACCGTAGATAGTGATATCTATCGCGAGCGGCCGACGTTGCTGGTGGGTACCATAGACAAGTTCGCGCTTCTCACTACCAAGGAGGACGTTGGTAAGCTATTCGGGTTCGGCACGGATCAATCGACAGACCTTATAATTCAGGACGAGCTTCATCTCATTTCAGGCCCACTTGGGACTATTGCGGGCGTCTATGAAACAGCGTTTGACTGGCTTCTGCGCAAGAATGATAGGCGTCCTAAAATTATTGGCTCTACCGCGACTATTCGCAGAGCGTCAGAGCAGGTAAGGGCCTTGTTTGATCGGCAAAGTTGCCAGTTCCCCCCACCAGGGTTGGACTACGATGACTCCGGTTTCGCGGTGCGGGATCGGGAAAAAGCACCTAGAGTATATCTGGGAGTAACAACCGCGGGCCGATCAGCAAAATTTGCACTTCAAGCAACAGCAGGTTCATTGCTTCAATCCGCGGGAAGCAATATTGGCATTTCTGATGCAGAGCGCGACGGCTACTCCACTCTTCTTGCATATTTTAACTCGCTGCGTGAGCTTGGTGGTGCAATCGTGCAGATGCTCGATGACGTACCCGACTCAATTCAATTGTATTCAGGGCGGAGAGGTGAAACTCAACGTAAAGCCTCTCCCCCTCGTGAGCTGACCTCTCGAGTAACTCAGAAAGAAATCATCGAGATACTGAGTGAGCTGAAGATCGAGGCGGGAAAATTAGGCTCTGTGGACGTGGTAATGGCTACGAATATGGTGAGCGTTGGTGTCGATGTCTCTCGTTTAGGGATGATGTTGATGAATGGTCAGCCAAAGACTCGTTCTGAGTATATTCAGGCAACCAGTCGCGTTGGGAGGAATGTGTTTCCAGGTTTGGTCATTGCGGTATTGAACTCCGCAAAGCCGAGGGATCGCTCGCACTATGAAACATTTTATGGATGGCATGCATCTCTTTATCGAGATGTCGAAGCGACAAGTGTCACACCCTTTGCTTCTAGGGCGCGAGATCGAGCTTTGCATGCTGCGCTTGTCGCCATGATTCGACATGGTGCTGTTTGTATGATTAAGCGACCAGACCTCAGTCGTGCTCCGGACGACCTTCTTGCATCAGTAGTCGAGGAGATTGAGAGACGGGTTGAGTCAATAGACAGCAGAGAAAAAACAGCTTGTTCTATTGAGATAGACGAAAGGTTGCGCGACTGGGAGGCGCGAGCTCCTCTGTCATATAACAACGCTCACCAACCTAGCAAATCATTACTTATTTCGGCAGATCTTAATGCTCAAAGAAGAGCTAGTGGGCGTTTGCCAACAGTTGCTTGGCCGACAATGAATAATATGAGAAGCGTCGAGGCGACTACTCGCTTTCGGATGGCAGAAGTGCTTACTTCCGGTTCAAGCGAGCGACTACGTGAGACCGAGAAAAACCCGAATGACAGCTCAAGTGTGACGCCGGCTCCAAGATGGAGAAAGAACAATGACTGATAATATGGTTGGAGATCTACGTCGTAGTGCCGTCGTGATGACCTATGCGCCGGGCTCAGTAGTTGATATGCGTGCTGAGAAGGCCCCCGTATCTGGCGTCAGTGCGGGTCTCGAGGAGTGGGACAAAAAAGCGCCGCTTATAGGCAATTTGAAGTATCAGAAGATTATCGAGAGAAGACTTTGTAAAAAGCTTGGGAAAAAATACTTCCGGTTACCACCCGTACTCGACAAGGATGCCAAACTGGCAAACGGAATGCCCGACCCCGCGTCACTTGTAATTCGTCGATTCCCGGAATGGCTTCAGTGCCCGCAGTGCGAGTTTCTTAGGCCTGCTTCGAAATGGAGCAAAGAGCCGGGTAAGGCTTATCGTTACTGTGCGAGTTGCTCTGCTGGCCGGGCAGGTGGTGAAAAAATTTTTGCCATTCCAGTCCGTTTTGTAGCTGCTTGCACATCAGGCCACCTCGAAGAGTTTCCGTGGAATTGGTGGGTGAGCCATAAATCTGGCTGTGTGGCCCGAGACAAGCTAAAGCTATCATCCACGGGGCCCGGTCTTGCGGGCCTTATGTTGGCGTGCCCGGAATGCAAACAGATACGATCGCTTGATGGCGCCTTTGGAAAGCGCGCACTTTCGGGACTAATGTGCAAGGGTGGCCGACCATGGCTGCGGAGCAACGATCCGTTATGTCTGTGCAGCGGAGAAAGCGGTACATTCCGGGCTATGCAGCGCGGAGCTTCCAACCTTTATTACCCCGTAATGGAGTCGGCGTTGGACATACCGCCGTGGACGCGCACACTAGAGCGCATTCTCGGTGATTACTGGGATACCTTGCTGGACATCATCGACTATGAAGGAAGAGTTGATTACATTAAAAAATCGCAGCATCTTAGTAGGGTAATAGAGCGAGAGAAAATAGCTGCAGAGGAGTTGGCGCGCAAGTTTGATGAAATGTCCGAAAACTCAAAAAACTTGCGTACGGACAACTTGCTCGTCGACGAATATATGGTGTTTTCGGGTTCCATGGAGGAGAACGATCAGGAGTTCGAGTTACACAGAGAGTCGGTTCCCGAGGTGTTGAAACCATACATCGCGAAGGTCATGCGTGTTGCTAGACTTCGAGAGGTTCGCGTGGTTCGTGGATTCACTAGAATAAACGCTCCATTTGACCCTAACGGGGGGCAGGTTGCCCCTATTTCCAACGGAATGATGGACTGGTTGCCGGCAATAGAAGTTCGCGGGGAAGGTATTTTTATCCAGTTTAACTTGGATGAGTTGGAAAAGTGGGAGGTGCGGAAGCAAGTAACTGATCGGGTTGCACCGGCAAATGCTTCGTGGCACGCGGACTGGCATAATCGCGGGACAAACGAGCCGATACCTTTCGATGCGTCTCCGCGTTTGTTAATGGTTCATGCATTTGCTCATGCGCTAATACGCCAGCTTACCGTAGAGTGTGGCTACTCCACCGCTTCCCTCCGAGAGCGGCTTTATGTCAGCGAAGGATCCAGCAGTATGGCGGGACTGTTGATCTATACCGCCACTTCTGATTCCGACGGTACTCTTGGCGGGCTTCAACGGCGTGCAGGTGCTGATTTGTTGGAATCTACAGTTATTGGTGCATTACGGTCGTCCCAATGGTGCTCTTCGGACCCACTTTGTATCGCGGGCGAGATAGGCTCAACTGAAACTCACTCAATTGCATCATGTCACGCTTGTATGCTTCTCCCGGAGACCTCCTGTGAGCATCACAATCGATTTCTTGATCGCGCGTTGCTGACGGGATCTGAGGGAGATGATTCCGTTGGATTTTTTGCGGCACTATTACCTTGAGGAAATTTTATGGCTGTAATGTGGCCAAGAGTACTGCCTGAGTGGGTTATGCAGGATCCCCGACGTTCGGCTGAGCGTGAGGTTTATTGCCAGTTACAACTCGTGTTAAATGAAGACTGGACTGTTTATTATTCGCGACCTTGGTGGGGGATCACCCCGAGGGGAGGGGAAATTGATGGTGAGGCAGATTTTGTTGTTGTGCATCCTGGCCTAGGTGTTTTGTTCATTGAGGTCAAAGGAGGGGGCATTGAATATGACTCGAAAAGCGACACTTGGTTTTCAACCGACCGAAATGGTGTGCGTCACCGAATAAAGGATCCTATTCAGCAGGCTATGTCTTCAAAACACAGACTTCTTGATAAATTCAAGAGTGCTAAAGGATGGCCAAATCATCGTGTAAGGCTCAGGCATGGTGTAATTTTTCCGCACTGTGAATCAAAAACGGGTGGACAGATAGGTCCGTACGAACGCCAGTTGATCTGCTGTGCTACAGAATTTCGCGACTCCCTCGCAATCTGGATCAATACTCGGCTTACGTCATACGTCTCGGAGGGTCGTGACATAGAATCGGGTCCCGGGCTCGTAGGCGTTAAAGCAATTGATTCAGCAATTGCAGCACCGGTGAGGCTCTCGGTTCCTCTACATCGTCAGCTTCAGTCAGAGATATCCCAACAAGATGAGTTGCTGACTGGCGCGCAGCTTTCGGCTGTCCATTCTATTGAAGCTTTTCCGCGTACTGTTGTTGAGGGCGGAGCTGGCACCGGAAAAACCGTGATCGCCTGTGAGTTGGCTATTCGATACGCACAAGCGGGAAGAGCCGTTTTGCTTTGTTGTATGAGCGAAGCTTTAGCAAGAACACTAAAGCAACGAGTCGGTTTCTACGATGGGCTAGATGTTTTAACGCTCGCTGAATTGGAGAGAGTTGCTGGTAGGGAGGGAGGTCAAAAGTGGAGCGCTGTGATTGTCGATGAAGGGCAAGATGTTGGTTGGGAGTTATGGGACTGCATTGAAGCTTGTCTTGAGCCAAAGAGTGGAGTTCTGCGTGTCCTTTTTGATTCTAACCAAGCGGTCTATAGAGCACGAGATGACCTCGAAACTCGATTGCAAGCTACTTGTTTTCCTCTCCGGCTCAATCTGCGTAATACTCAGTCGATTGCTACGGTAACGGAGAAGCTTTATCGCGGTCCATTGATTGGTTGCGCCGGCCCCTTTGGCCAGCCTGTTTCAATTTTGGAAGTCCAACCCACAGCCTCAAATGACGAGGTTGCCCGAATCGTTGTAACTCTAATTAAGAATGAGCACGTTCTTCCTGCTGATATAGCTGTACTTACGCCCGACGAAAAGATAACTAAAACTTTAAGATCAACGCTGATGACAGCTCGGACTAAAGTGTGTGATGCGATGTCGCGCGATCCTGGTTGTGTGGTTGTTGACACAATTGCTCGTTTCAAGGGGCTTGAGGCGGCTGTGGTGGTTTTAGTTGTAAACCGAGTTGCCGCTGCCAGCAATGAACTTAGCTATGTAGGGGTGTCCAGAGCGCGTGTGCTTTTGTTTGTTGTCGGATCATTTGCTGGAACCCTACTTGCCAAGGCAATGAAGGGAGGTCTACCGACCGAGGCAGCAGAGTAAACGCAAAACAAAGGCTTAATTTGTTTCCTGCTATTGATTTTAGTGGTTTGGCGTGTTGCGCGAGCAAATTACGAAGGACACACCCTTGAGCATAGTTTGTGGTCTCTGCTAATAGGTGGCGCGCATCTTCTAAAAAAAAGCCCTGAATATGCCAGGGCTTTTTGGTTTTGCGATTTGTCTATTCAGGGCAATCAATCCCAGCTCAACGCCCCACCAGTCTGATACTCAATCACACGAGTCTCAAAGAAATTCTTCTCTTTCTTCAAGTCCATAATCTCGCTCATCCAAGGGAACGGGTTAGTCGTCCCTGGATACTCTTCCTTCAAACCAATCTGGCTCAAACGACGGTTAGCGATGAACTTCAGGTAGTCCTCCATCATCGCCGCGTTCATGCCCAGTACGCCGCGAGGCATGGTGTCACGCGCGTATTCAATCTCCAGCTGCGTACCCTGCAGAATCATCTGGGTCGCTTCTTCTTTCATCTCGGCATCCCACAAGTGTGGGTTTTCGATTTTGATCTGGTTGATCACGTCGATGCCGAAGTTCAGGTGCATGGATTCGTCGCGCAGGATGTATTGGAACTGCTCGGCGACGCCGGTCATTTTGTTGCGGCGGCCCATGGAGAGGATCTGGGTGAAGCCGCAGTAGAAGAAGATGCCTTCCAGAACGCAGTAGTAGGCGATCAGGTTGCGCAGCAACTCTTTGTCGGTTTCGACGGTGCCGGTTTCGAACTTCGGATCGGAGATCGAACGGGTGTATTTCAGGCCCCAGGTGGCTTTTTTCGCGACCGATGGGATCTCGTGGTACATGTTGAAGATCTCGCCTTCATCCATGGCCAGCGATTCGATGCAGTACTGGTAGGCGTGGGTGTGGATCGCCTCTTCGAAGGCCTGGCGCAGGATGTACTGGCGGCATTCCGGGTTGGTGATCAGGCGGTACACGGCCAGGACCAGGTTGTTGGCAACCAGGGAGTCGGCGGTGGAGAAGAAGCCGAGGTTGCGCATGACGATGCGACGCTCGTCGTCGGTCAGGCCTTCCGGGTTTTTCCAGAGGGCGATGTCGGCGGTCATGTTGACTTCTTGCGGCATCCAGTGGTTTGCGCAACCGTCCAGGTACTTCTGCCAGGCCCAGTCGTACTTGAATGGCACGAGTTGGTTGAGGTCGGCGCGGCAGTTGATCATGCGCTTTTCGTCAACGGCGACACGGGCGGAGGCGCCTTCGAGTTCGGCGAGGCCTTCGGCAACGTCGAGGGAGTTCAGTGCAGCCTTGGCGCGGGCGACAGCGGCCGAGTCGTCGGCGGTCACGGCGCGGGCTTCCAGCGCGGCGGCGCCGCCGGCGTTGTCCAGGCGGTCCATGTTGGCTTCGCTAGCGTGGCCGGCGTTGGCGCCTTTCACTGCTGCTACTTCACTGTCTTCTTTGTCGAATTCGTCCCAGCTCAGCATGACGTGTCGTCTCCTGCGTGAGGGCCTGTGCCCGTGTGAAACCTGATTGGTTGGTTTTTCACACGGTCGTACAGACCGCGTTGGATGTCGTTTTTTGCAGCGATGCACGCAGGCAAATAAACAGAAATTTTGACGGGTTCCGAGAGCCTCTGATGGGCGCAATCAGCGTTGAACGCTGCTGCGGGGCTTCAGAATGGCTTTTGCTCCCTGTAAGGGAATATTGCTGACCCGTATGGGGCGGCATTATAGGGAAAAAAACACGGCTGTGCTGAGGCGAATCCGCGCATGGAGCGGTCGAGGAGGGCGGATATTCGATGAGAGTGAGGGTTTACAGGGCTTTGCCGGGGATAGATTTTTTTTCGTAAAAATCTCGCCATTGTGAATTTGCTCAAAAAACGAACAAAAAAAGCCGATTTTTACTACATCTAGTGTTTTGCAAGCATTTTTGCCGGCTTCAAACACAACTGAGCCCGACCGAAGTCGGGCTGGAATCGACCCTCAATGAAGCGCTGAGAGATCCAATTCGGTGCAGTCTCGAATCATCAATTGGTGCAGCCGTTGCCCATGATGCTGTAGCGCAGGATGTGACGCTGACCTTTGGAGTCGTCGTATTCCATTTTGGCTGGAACCACTTCGCAGACATTCGGAACTTCGCTCATGGAAACAACTTTGGCGATGTCCAGGTGAGTCGAGTAAGTGTATTCCTCAACAACCGGTTGTTGCTGCGCGACATCAGTCGGGACCTCATCTGCCATGGCGGTTGCGCACAGACTGCTGAGGGCCAGAACCAATAAAGCTTTCATTTCAGATTTACCTTTTTGAGGTCGAGTGGGGTCACGCAACCTTTTTAGGGTTGCGTGTGGAACTTCATCGTTTGCAGTTATTACTTGAGAGCTGGATTAACGGCCTTCGTGGGGGCTGTATCGTTGTTAATCGCGTTTGCCTTGTTGGCGAGGTGGATTTTAGGGAGATGGGGCGGGGGTAAACAGAGCGGGTTTTGATAAACACCTTTGGCAGATTTGGTAACAATCCCTTGAGATGGGGATTGATAACCGGGTGTTTTGTCTGTGGGACCGAGTTGTCTGAATCGCTTGCAGGCAAGCTCCCACAGGGTTGTGGGGTGTCTGAATAAATGGCGTGGGGCCTGCGTTTGGGGTATCTGGATGTTTTGTAGGGGCTTGTTACTACCATCGTCGAATGGTTCTATGGCCCCCGCCCCGTTACAACAGGGTCATACAAAAACAACTATTACACCGAGGTAGGAAAGATGAGTGCGGCTTCTCTGTATCCCGTTCGTCCCGAGGTTCTGGCTAACACGCTGACTGACGAGGCGACCTACAAAGCCATGTACCAGCAGTCGGTCGTCAACCCTGACGGCTTCTGGCGCGAGCAAGCCAAGCGTCTCGACTGGATCAAGCCTTTCACCACGGTGAAACAGACGTCGTTCGACGATCACCATGTCGACATCAAGTGGTTCGCCGACGGCACCCTGAACGTTTCCTACAACTGCCTCGACCGTCATCTGGCCGAGCGCGGCGATCAAGTCGCGATCATCTGGGAAGGCGACGATCCTTCCGAGAGCCGCAACATCACCTACCGCGAACTGCACGAGCAAGTCTGCAAGCTCGCCAACGCCCTGCGTGGTCAGGACGTGCACCGCGGCGACGTGGTGACCATTTATATGCCGATGATTCCCGAAGCCGTGGTCGCCATGCTGGCCTGCACCCGGATCGGCGCGATTCACTCGGTGGTGTTCGGTGGATTCTCGCCGGAAGCCCTGGCCGGTCGCATCATCGACTGCAAATCGAAAGTGGTGATCACCGCTGACGAAGGTATCCGCGCCGGCAAGAAGATTTCCCTCAAGGCCAACGTCGACGATGCGCTGACCAACCCGGAAACCAGCAGCATCCAGAAAGTCATCGTGTGCAAGCGCACCGGTGGCGACATCAAGTGGAACCAGCATCGCGACATCTGGTACGAAGACCTGATGAAAGTGGCGGGCACCGTCTGCGCGCCGAAAGAGATGGGTGCCGAAGAAGCGCTGTTCATCCTTTATACCTCCGGTTCGACCGGCAAACCGAAGGGCGTGCAGCACACCACTGGCGGTTATCTGCTGTATGCGGCGATGACCCACGAGCGCGTGTTCGACTACCGTCCGGGCGAAGTCTACTGGTGCACCGCCGACGTCGGCTGGGTCACCGGCCACAGCTACATCGTCTACGGCCCGCTGGCCAATGGCGCGACCACGCTGCTGTTCGAAGGCGTGCCGAACTACCCGGACATCACCCGGGTGGCTAAGATCGTCGACAAGCACAAGGTCAATATCCTCTACACCGCACCAACCGCGATTCGCGCGATGATGGCTTCGGGTCAGGCCGCCGTTGAAGGTGCGGATGGCAGCAGCCTGCGCCTGCTCGGTTCGGTCGGCGAGCCGATCAACCCGGAAGCCTGGGATTGGTACTACAAGAATGTCGGCAAGTCGCGTTGCCCGATCGTCGATACCTGGTGGCAGACCGAAACGGGCGGCAACATGATGAGCCCGTTGCCGGGTGCCCACGCGCTGAAGCCGGGTTCGGCAGCACGTCCGTTCTTTGGTGTGGTGCCGGCGCTGGTCGACAACCTCGGTAACATCATCGAGGGCGAGGCCGAAGGCAATCTGGTGATTCTCGATTCGTGGCCAGGTCAGGCACGTACGCTGTATGGCGATCACGATCGTTTCGTCGATACCTACTTCAAGACCTTCCGTGGCATGTACTTCACCGGTGACGGCGCGCGTCGTGATGCCGATGGCTACTACTGGATCACCGGACGTGTCGATGACGTGCTCAACGTCTCCGGCCACCGCATGGGCACGGCGGAGATCGAGAGCGCGATGGTTGCGCATCCGAAAGTTGCCGAGGCGGCTGTTGTGGGTGTGCCGCATGACATCAAGGGGCAAGGCATTTATGTCTATGTCACGTTGAAGAATGGCGAGGAGCCGACCGAGCAGTTGCGTCTGGAGTTGAAGAACTGGGTGCGCAAGGAGATCGGGCCGATTGCTTCGCCGGACGTGATTCAGTGGGCACCGGGGCTACCGAAGACGCGTTCGGGCAAGATCATGCGCCGCATTCTGCGCAAGATTGCGACGGCGGAATATGACGGGTTGGGGGATATCTCCACGTTGGCGGATCCGGGTGTGGTGCAGCATTTGATTGATACGCACAAGACGATGAATGTTGCTTAAGTAGCAGGTCTGAAAAGAAGAAAGCCCCGTCCGGTGTATGCCGTGCGGGGCTTTTTTGTGTCTGGAGGTTTTGTGGTGGCTGAACCGGCTTCATTGATCGTTCCCACGCTCTGCGTGGGAATGCAGCAAGGGACGCTCTGCGTCCCAGAAGCCGACGCAGAGCGTCAAGGGAGGCATTCCCACGCAGAGCGTGGGAACGATCAGCGACTCAACCAATAATTATCGATCTACCCCGTAAGACATTTCCCACTGTTACCCAACACCTTCCTCGTAACCGAATGTGTAACCGCCCGCCCCGCGACGGGGCAAAGGGAAACGCATTGCCCCGTTTTAGAGCCTCGAAACCCCCGGTGAAAAATAAGACACAACGCTGCGCTTGCCGGATTAGAAGGGTTTGCGAATAATAGGCCCGCAATTTGCAGCATAGATCGGTTCACTGTCTTTCGCTCTTGCATGAAATTGCAAGGCTGTCAATGTGCTCAAGTCGCTTTCTCTGTGCATCTGTAATTAGTTGTCGCATTGAAGAAATATCGGCTTCGGGCCTGTCGTTAGAATGCCGATCACTCGCTCATCGTGGCTGACGTTGAAATCTCCGACGGTTTCAATGGGAAATTTCCCACCGATGCAGCAACCGATTTCCCGATTCACCCATTCGCATATTGGGCTGTCGCTCACTCTGCCGTTTTTGCCCTTTACCGATGGAGTCCCAAGATGAAGAAACTTGTGCTGCTTGGCGCCCTGGCACTGTCCGTGCTGTCGATGAACGCCTTCGCTGACGAAAAACCTCTGAAGATCGGTATCGAAGCGGCTTACCCTCCGTTCGCTTCGAAAGCACCGGACGGCAGCATCGTCGGTTTCGACTACGACATCGGCAACGCTCTGTGCGAGCAGATGCAGGTCAAGTGTGTTTGGGTCGAGCAAGAGTTCGACGGTCTGATCCCGGCACTGAAAGTGCGCAAGATCGACGCGATCCTGTCGTCCATGTCGATCACTGAAGACCGCAAGAAGTCGGTCGACTTCACCAACAAGTACTACAACACTCCGGCACGTCTGGTCATGAAGGCCGGTACTCAGGTCGGCGAAGGTCTGGCTGAGCTGAAGGGCAAGAACATCGGCGTACAGCGTGGTTCGATCCACGAGCGTTTCGCCCGCGAAGTCCTCGCCCCGCTGGGTGCCGAGATCAAGCCGTACGGTTCGCAGAACGAAATCTACCTCGACGTGGCCGCCGGTCGCCTCGACGGCACCGTGGCTGACGCCACCCTGTTGCAAGACGGCTTCCTCAACACCGACGCCGGCAAAGGCTTTGCGTTCGCCGGCCCGGCGTTCACCGACGTCAAATACTTCGGCGACGGCGTAGGCATCGCAGTGCGTAAGGGCGATGCCCTGAAAGACAAGATCAACGCGGCCATCGCGGCCATCCGCGAAAACGGTAAATACAAAGCAATCCAGGACAAGTACTTCGCCTTCGATATCTACGGCAAGTAACACGTCTCTGCGACAAGTCCGAAATGGCGCAAGCAACAGGATCTCTGCGGTTTGCGCCATTTTTTCATCCCAACTTTCGAGGACCTGAATCATGTTGAAAGGCTACGGGGCTGTCATCCTCGATGGCGCATGGCTGACGCTTCAGCTCGCCTTGTCGTCCATGGCTCTGGCCATCGTTCTCGGGCTGATCGGTGTCGCGTTACGCCTGTCGCCGGTGCGCTGGCTGGCGTGGCTGGGCGATCTGTATTCCACGGTGATCCGCGGGATTCCTGATCTGGTGCTGATCCTGCTGATTTTTTACGGCGGTCAGGACTTGCTCAACCGCGTCGCACCGATGCTCGGCTATGACGATTACATCGACCTGAACCCGCTGGCCGCCGGTATCGGCACCCTCGGTTTCATCTTCGGTGCGTACCTGTCGGAAACCTTCCGCGGCGCGTTCATGGCCATTCCGAAAGGTCAGGCTGAAGCGGGCATGGCGTACGGCATGAGCAGTTTTCAGGTGTTCTTCCGGGTGATGGTGCCGCAGATGATTCGCCTGGCGATTCCGGGCTTCACCAACAACTGGCTGGTACTCACCAAGGCGACCGCGCTGATTTCCGTGGTCGGTCTGCAAGACATGATGTTCAAGGCCAAGCAGGCGGCAGATGCCACCCGCGAGCCTTTCACCTTCTTCCTCGCAGTGGCGGCGATGTACCTGGTGATCACCAGTGTTTCGTTGCTGGCATTGCGTCACCTTGAGAAGCGCTACTCGGTAGGCGTAAGGGCGGCTGATCTATGATCTTCGACTACAACGTCATTTGGGAGGCCATGCCGCTGTACCTCGGCGGCCTGCTGACCACCCTCAAATTGCTCGCGCTGTCGCTGTTTTTCGGTCTGCTCGCGGCTTTGCCGCTGGGACTGATGCGCGTCTCGAAGAACCCAGTCGTCAACGGCGCCGCGTGGCTTTACACCTACGTGATCCGTGGCACGCCGATGCTGGTGCAACTGTTCCTGATCTACTACGGTTTGGCGCAGTTCGAAGCAGTACGCGAAAGCTTCTTGTGGCCGTGGCTGTCCAGCGCAACGTTCTGTGCGTGCCTGGCCTTCGCGGTCAACACCAGCGCCTACACCGCCGAGATTATTGCCGGCAGCCTCAAGGCCACGCCGAACGGTGAGATCGAAGCGGCCAAGGCCATGGGCATGTCGCGCTTCAAACTGTACAAGCGCATTCTGCTGCCGTCGGCCTTGCGCCGGGCACTGCCGCAGTACAGCAACGAAGTGATCATGATGCTGCAGACCACCAGTCTGGCCTCCATCGTCACCCTGATCGACATCACTGGCGCGGCGCGCACGGTCAACGCGCAGTTCTATCTGCCGTTCGAGGCGTACATCACCGCTGGCGTGTTCTACCTGTGCCTGACGTTCATTCTGGTCAAACTGTTCAAACTGGCCGAGCGTCGCTGGTTGAGCTACCTGGCCCCGCGGAAGCACTGATATGGAACGCATCGACCACGTATTGCCGTGGAGCCACCTGGGCAGCGAGCGCAAGATTTCCGTGTTCCGTTTCGGACGCGGCGAGCGCAAGGCCTACATTCAGGCCAGCCTGCACGCTGACGAATTGCCAGGCATGCGCACCGCTTGGGAGCTGAAAAAGCGCCTCGGCGAACTCGAAGCCAAAGGCTTGCTCAACGGTGTCATCGAACTGGTGCCGGTCGCCAACCCCTTGGGTCTCGGGCAATTGCTGCAAGGCAATCACCAGGGCCGCTTCGAGGCCGGCAGTGGCAAGAATTTCAATCGTGATTTCGTCGAACTGAGCGCGCCGGTTGCGGCCGCTTTGGCTGACAGCCTCGGTGATGATCCGCACGCCAATGTGCGTCTGATCCGTCAGGCGATGGCCGACCACTTGGCCGCATTGCCGGAGGCGAGCAGCCAGTTGCAAGGCATGCAGCGAGTTTTGCTAAGCCATGCCTGCACCGCTGATGTGGTGCTGGACTTGCACTGCGATGCCGAAGCCGCGCTGCACATGTACGCGTTGCCGCAGCACTGGCCGCAGTGGCGCTCACTGGCCGCGCATCTGAATGTGAAGGTCGGATTGCTGGCGGAAGATTCCGGCGGCAGTTCGTTCGATGAAGCCTGTTCGCTGCCGTGGCTGCGTCTGTCGCGGCAGTTCCCCGATGCGCAGATTCCGCTGGCGTGTCTGGCGACCACGATTGAGCTGGGCGGTCAGGCCGACACCGGTCGCGCTGAAGCCTGCGCCTATGCTGAAGGCATTCTCGCCTTCCTCGCCGAGCAGGGTTTGATCACTGGCGAGTGGCCGAACCCAGCACACGAAGCCTGTGAAGGCATGCCGTTCGAAGGCACCGAGTTGCTGTTCGCGCCGCATCCGGGCGTCGTAAGTTTTCTGCGCAAGCCCGGCGAGTGGGTCGAGGCGGGCGACGAGATTTTTGAAGTGATTGATCCTCTGTCCGATCGGGTCAGCACGGTGTGTGCTGGTACCTCCGGGGTGCTGTTTGCCATTGAACGGCTGCGTTATGCCCAACCCGGTTTCTGGCTGGCCAAGGTGGCGGGGCGCGAAGCGCTGCGTCACGGGCGCTTGCTCAACGACTGACTGACTGTTTTTGTGAGAACCGACCGCATGTACAAACTTGAAGTCCAAGACCTGCATAAACGCTATGGCAGTCACGAAGTGCTCAAGGGCGTGTCCCTGAAAGCGGCAGCCGGCGATGTGATCAGCATCATCGGCTCCAGTGGCTCCGGCAAAAGTACTTTCCTGCGCTGCATCAACCTGCTCGAGCAGCCGCACGCGGGCAAGATTCTGCTCAACAACGAAGAGCTGAAACTGGTGGCGAACAAGGACGGCGCGCTGAAAGCCGCTGATCCGAAACAGCTGCAACGCATGCGTTCGCGCCTGTCGATGGTGTTCCAGCATTTCAACCTGTGGTCGCACATGACTGCTATTGAAAACATCATGGAAGCGCCGGTGCACGTACTGGGCGTACCCAAGTACGAAGCCCGCGAGAAAGCCGAGTACTACCTGAACAAGGTCGGTGTGGCCCATCGTAAAGACGCGTTCCCGGGGCACATGTCCGGTGGCGAGCAGCAGCGTGTGGCGATCGCCCGTGCGCTGGCGATGGAACCTGAGGTGATGCTGTTCGACGAACCGACTTCAGCCCTCGACCCGGAGTTGGTGGGAGACGTGCTGAAAGTCATGCAAGCGCTGGCTCAGGAAGGTCGCACCATGGTCGTGGTCACGCACGAAATGGGCTTTGCCCGTGAAGTGTCGAACCAGTTGGTGTTCCTGCACAAAGGTGTTGTTGAAGAAAGCGGCAACCCGCGTGAAGTGCTGGTGAATCCGCAATCGGAACGTTTGCAGCAATTCCTCTCGGGCAGCCTCAAGTAATCGCTGCCGTTATGCACCAGATTAGGTCATGCTTCGCGACCTAGAGACTGACCAAAATCCCCTGTGGGAGCGAGCTTGCTCGCGAAAGCGGTAGTTCAGATAGCAACGATGTTGACTGATACACCGCCTTCGCGAGCAAGCTCGCTCCCACAATGGATCTCTGTCAGCCTCATGATTTGTGTTCATTTACGGGCTAGCATTGGCCCATGCCTTCATCACTGTTCTTCGTTTCGGATCGCCCGCCCATGACTGCCCATCGAATTGGTTTCCTGATTTGGCCCAGCACTAAAGCGTTGACGCTGGCGCTGGCGGAGGAAGCCTTGCGTGTTGCTCAGCGTGTGCACCCGGAGGTGGTTTACGAGCTGTCGTTCCTGCAGGCGGAAGCCGTGACCGCAGCGGCGGCCGAAGGCGCCTGGCAATTGCCCGGTGAAGCCTGGACCGGCAAACTCGAAAACTTCCAGAAACTGTTCCTGCTCGCTGACGAGCCGCCGACCACATTGGCGCCGGCACTGAGCAGTGCGCTCAAGCAATTGGTACGTGCGGGTACGGTCATCGGCGGTCTGTCGGCCGGTGTCTATCCGTTGGCGCAACTGGGGTTGCTCGACGGTTATCGTGCTGCCGTGCACTGGCGCTGGCAGGACGATTTCGCCGAGCGTTTCCCTAAAGTCATTGCCACCAGTCATCTGTTCGACTGGGATCGCGACCGCCTGACCGCGTGTGGCGGCATGTCCGTGCTCGATCTGTTGCTGGCGGTATTGGCTCGCGATCACGGTGCAGAGTTGGCCGGAGCGGTTTCGGAAGAACTGGTCGTTGAACGCATTCGCGAGGGCGGCGAGCGTCAGCGCATCCCGTTGCAGAACCGTCTCGGCTCCAGCCATCCGAAGCTCACCCAAGCGGTGTTGCTGATGGAAGCCAACATCGAAGAACCGCTGACCACCGACGAAATCGCCCAGCATGTGTGCGTGTCCCGTCGCCAGTTGGAGCGGATCTTCAAGCAATACCTCAACCGTGTGCCGAGCCAGTACTACCTGGAGCTGCGCCTGAACAAAGCCCGGCAGATGTTGATGCAGACCAGCAAGTCGATCATCCAGATCGGCCTGTCCTGTGGCTTCTCCTCAGGGCCGCATTTCTCCAGCGCCTATCGCAATTTCTTCGGTGCCACGCCGCGGGAAGATCGCAACCAGCGGCGCAGCAGCAGCCCGTTCGAGTTGTCGTCAGTGCCGCCAGAACGTGGCTGACGGCGGGTCAGCTATGCCTTGTCGATGGTAATGGTCGCTCCTCGCCATCGGAAAAATCCGAATCCACGAAGTCGTCAAGTTCGCGCCGGACCCCCGTCATCCATCTTTCGTTCATTTTCTCGTTAAACGCCGTGGTGTATCTGTCCAGGCGTTGCTGACTTTCCGGGTGAAGGGGGTTGTCGTCGAAGTTGTATTCGGTCACCGCGTCGCCGGGCTGTAAAGGAAACTCGCCTGGCAACTCGGTAATCGCGTTCCCGGACAAGTCCGCGCTCGTCAATTGAGGCAGCTCGAACAGACCGTCAGGCACCTTGCTCAAGGCGCAATTGCCGAGACGCAGATTGTCCAACTGCGGGAGATGCCTCAGGTCTGGAACAATGTTGAGCGGATTGTTGCTCAGGTCCACGGAACTCAGGTTTTTCCAGCCTGCGAAGGCCTCTGCAGCCGGTTCAGTCAGGGTGATTCCACAGTCGGGCAGATGCAGGCTGCGCAGCCTGTCCATAGCGAAGATCGGGGCGGGAATCTCGCCCAACGGAAATTTGCGGATGTAGACGTCTTTGAGCTTCGGGAAAAGCTCCAGCAGACGATCAACCCGACGCGGGGCGGACGCTTTGGTGGTCAGATTCAACTTTTCAATGTGTTCAAAGCGCGCAGTCAGCGGCGGCAGCTCACCGGTAAACGACAACTCGCAGTAAACCGCTGGATCTGTCAGGAACGTGGGCGTTAGGCGCAGTTCCTTCTCCAGGTTGAGCCTGAAGGTTTGGCGATTAAGTTTTTCCGTGGCTGCAGCGTCGTTCCCAAGTGGCATCTGCGTTACAGGATCGCTGGGAGGCTCATTTGCCCAGGTGTCCAGGCGGTCGAGGAGGCCGGCCAGGTCGGTTTTGCGGCGCATCAGCTCAAGACGTCCATCGGCCAGCGTACCCGGAAGGCTGTAGATAAGATCGTTGGCGTCGAAGCCGGACAGCGATGGGTAAAGACTTTGAGCCAGTTCGATGTCGTCCTGTCGAGCGGGGATACCAAAGTTGTCGGCCTTGGCCTGGAAAGCGGCTTTGACTCGTTCTCTGGAAGCCTCTGACAACGGGTTGATACCCAGTTCCATGCCGCGACCGGAATAACGCGTCAGTTCCGCCGGTAGTTCGATGATGTTGTTGTCGTTCAGCAACGCCGCTTCCAGATGCGGCAGTTGTTCCAGCCCGACAGGCACACTATCGATCCCGGTGTTGATCAGATCGATGAACGTCAGGTTTTGCAGTGTCGATACATCGGGCGTGGCCTGCAATGTGTTGCTGTACAAGTCCAGCGATTTCAATCGGGTCAGCGTGGACAGGATCGCTTGTCCGTCAGGATCCAGAGTGATCTGGCACTTGCTCAGCATCAACGTTTCAAGCGATGGCAGACCTTGCAGTGCTTGAGGTATGCGGCCGAGGGCGAAGTCCAGCAGTTCCAGCCCCTGCAATCCGCTGAAGCTTTTGAGAAACCCCCGGAAACCTTCAGCCCTGGATTGCCCTGAAGTTTGAGATGCCTGATGTGAGTGAAATCGGTGCTCAGCTCCGGTAACTCACCGGTAAACGCCGGCTTGGCATCGAAGGTGTTGAGCCGTAGTGCTGAATTGTCGTTACGCCGGCCGCGCCAGAGTTGCTCAAGCTCGTCGCTGAACTCTTGTCTGGCGGCGAGTTCTGTGGCTCTTTCCTGCGCAGTCCATGGCAGTTCAGTCAACGGATTGTTGATCGGCAGACGCTCACGCCACGCGTTGAGATCTCCCATCATTCGGGCGATTTCTGCCTCCCAACTGAGCAGTTGAGTCGTGCCGGCCAGCAATGTCCCGGGCAGGCGATAAATCATGTTGATGGCCGCGTTGTCACCCAGTCGCGGGAACAGTCTTTGCGCCATGGCAATGTCAGCCGATGCCGGTTTGACCCGGAAGTGGCGTCCCTGTGTGGCGTAGTAGCGCTTGATGCGCTCGCGAGCATTCAAGGACAGCGGATTATCGTTCAGATATACGCCGTCGGCCTGATCGGAACTCAAGCTGAAAATCGCGTCCGGCAGCTCGGTGATGTTGTTGTTATTGAGATGGAGAATTTCAAGTGCCGGATGTTCGGCGATACCCTTGGGCACGCTGCTGATATCGGTATGGGCAAGTGAAACGCTCGTCAGGTCTGGCAAGGCGTTCAAATCAGGTGCGATTGTCAGCGGGTTGTGGCTCAGATCGAGCAACTGCAGCTTGGACATGGCACCGAGCAGTTGCTGCCCTTCAGGCGTGAGTGTCAGCGCGCAGTCAGTCAGTTTGAGCGCTTTGAGATCCTTGAGGCGCCCGACGAATGAGGGGATGTCATCGAGCGCGAAGGCTTTCAGTTCCAGCGCCTGAAGATTCGGGAACAAGGCAGCAAACGACTCGATGCCTGTGGTCGTTGCATTGCCTGCAAGCTTGGGGCTTGTCACGTGATCGAAATTCACAGTCAGGCGTGGCAGTTCGCCGAAGAACTTCAGGTCAGTTGCAAAAGACGCGGTGCGCGCGCCGGTGTCAATTGACCTTTCACGCCAGAAATCCTCCATGAGCTCCTTGAAGGCGGAACGCGCGTCTTGTTGCACCAGACGCTCGCCTTCGCTAAGCACCTGACCTGTAACCGGGTGCGCTGATGGCGTTTCCAGGCCCCAGAGCGCCAGATCCTCGCGCATTTGTTGCAGCTCCGCTCTCCAGCGCACGAGTTGTTTTCGACCGCCGGCCAGGTCGCCAGGCAAGTCGTAGATCATCTCGCTGGCCTCTTGGGCGTTCAGATCGGGAAACAACTGCCGGGCGAGGGCAACGTCTTGCTCGTCAGCCAGTACGTCAAAGTCGTTTCGATGGCTGCGGAAGTAGTTCTTGATCTGGTCGCGGGAGGCTGCCGATAGCGGGTTGTCGGCCAGGTCAATGCCGTAACTGCGATCGGCGGGAAGGTCGAACAGCGCGTCAGGCAGTTGCGTGATGCGGTTCCCCGCAAGCACCACGGTTCGAAACCCCGGATGGCTGGTCAATCCTTCAGGCACGACGGTCAGCCCGCAGTTGGACAGGTCGAGATCGTCCAGTTGGGGCAGCAGGTTCAGGTCGGGGAACGTCCCCAGCGGATTGTTACTCAAGTTCAGCGAGTCGAGGCTGTCGAGTGAAAGCAGCACAGCCTGATTTTCCGGGGTCATGACCACGCCACAATTTTTCAGCTCCAGGTCGGTCAGTCGAGGCAGTTTTACTTCGCCAAGCGCAAGCGGCTCCAGTTCGAAGCCGTTCATTTTCAGCTCGGCCAGGTTCGGGAAGCACTCGACGAAGCGCAGGGCGTTGGTGATATTGGCGTTGCCGGTGAGGTCCAGCCGGGTAACGTGCTCGAAACCGGCGTTGAGCGTCGGCATATCCCCCGTGAACGTTGCCGTTGCCCTGAGTACTTTGAGGCGGTAGTAGCCGGGCGGGCTGCGCCAGAGCTGCTCGATCTGTTGCGCAAAGGATCGCCTGGCGTCCAGTTCGCGGGTTTGTGCTTCAAGGGGCAGACGTTCGCCAGTCTCAGGGTCAAGGACGGCGGCCTGGTTGGTCCATTGATTGAGTTCGAGGTTCAGGGCGCCGAGTTCATCTTCCCAGCGCGACAACTGTGCACCGAATTCGGCCAACGGCCCGGGCAGTCGGTACAACATCTGTGTAGCTTTTTCAGCATCAAGGGCTGGGAACAAGGCGATCGTGCGCTGCAGATCTTCCTGCACAGGCCGTACACCGAAGTACTTTCCGGTGTGCTCGAAGAACACTTTCACCCGTTCGCGAGAGGCCGCACTCAACGGGTTGTCAGCAAAGGTGTAACCGTCGCTGAGGGAGCTGGGCAGGTTGAAAAACCTTTCCGGTATCCGGGTGATGCGGTTGCGATCGAATTGCGCCGAGATCAGGCGTGGATGATCCAGCAAGTCGTCGGGCACCGTGTAAATACCGGTATTCGACAGATTGACGTAACGCAATGCAGGCATCGAGTGCAGGTCCGGCGGCAAGCCCAGCGCGTTGCCTTCCAGATCGAGCAGGGTGAGTTGCGGCATAGAGGCGAACACCGACTCGGTGACCGTTGTCAGGCTGACTCGGCAATCGCGTAATCTCAATTCGCGCAGCGAGCGCATCGAGGTCAGCGCTTGTGGCAGGCTTGGCAGATTGAGGTTGCGCGCATCCAGAATCTGCAACTGACTGAAAGACTGCAAAAAGCGCTCGACCGAGGTGGTCATGGGGCTGCCATCAATGCCGAGCGAAGTGATATGACTGAAATCGCTCGAGAGGACGGGCAAGTCGCCGATGATGGCGTGCTTCAGCAGCACGGCGTGCCCAGCGGCGCCCTGTTGATCGTAGTGCGTGACGTTCTCCCGTCGCCAGCTTTTGAGTAATTCGTCCCTGAGCAACCTGCGGTTCTGGATTTCGGCGCGCCTCTCCAGCTGCGTTAGCGCCGTACCGGTTTCGGGGTGAATGGCGGGCGGATTGTTGGCCCAGACATGCAGTTCGTTCTGCAATTGCAGGTAGTCATTTTGTAAGCGAAGTATCTCTGCGCGCGGGCCAGCGGGACTGCGCAGCATGCTTTCGACGAGATAACCCACCTCACGGTTCGACATTCGCGGATAGAGCACCCGGATGTCTTCTTCGAGTGTGCGCGGTTGGGTACTGGGGCGCGGCGGACGTGGTGGAGCTGGGGGATAACCATCGGTCCCCAGCAGCCGCAGCGTGTCGACGGCCGACGGTTGGGTCGGCGTATCGCCGATCACCTGACGCAACTCGTTGCGCTCAAGCGTACGTTCGCGAATGGTCGCCTTCAGCGCCTGGCCCTGGCCAATCCGGATGTCGAGGTTCTGGCGCTCGCTGTCGGGTAATGCGTACAACAGGCTGGAATAAAAATCGCTGAACGAATGCAGCTGCTGCCCACGATCGTCGTAAGGTTGATATTGGCCATCGTCGCGGCGAACCAGAACCTTGTGTGCGGCTGCATCTTCACGGCCGATGGTGTCCAGTAGCGGGCCCTCGTAGCGCCTGTCCCGGATCTCGATGCGTACATCGCCGCTCCAGCCCGGCAACAATTTGAGGCTGTGCAGCGCCAGAGAGTCGGAGTCGGAATTGCTCACCGAGTCCAGCTCCAGGCCTTCATAGGCACGGGTAACGCGCACCTCCTGACTGGCCATCTGCATGAGTGCCTGCTGGCGCGCGGGCAATTGTCCTTCGCTGATCTGCAACAGTTCGCTGCCGGTCGCGGTATCGAGCAGTTCGCGGGTGATGCTGGCCGGCAGTTCGGGAGGGTGGGCCTTGAGTCGTGCCGCCAGCGGATCATCGAGGTGCTGAAGGGCCTGATAACGCGCCTCGAACAGCGCGCTTCTGTTGCGTTTGGCGAGATCGGCCACTTGCTTGCGCAGGTTCTGGCTGCGTACCTCGACGGACTGCGTCGGTCCCGCAAAGGGTTCGTTCAACAAGGCTTTGATCTGCGTCTCGTCGAGGCTATAGAGCAGGGTTTTAAGCACGTCGTCACCGAGCAGTCTGTCCTGGCGCAGTTCGGTCACGGGCAGGCTTGCGTCCGCAGACGATTGCCACAGCTGCTGCCCTTGTCGATCGAGCAGACGCAGGCACTTATCGCTTGGCCAACGCCCGTATTCACTGAGCACCTGCAGCTGTGTGACCGGATCAGCGCGCAAAAACTCTTCGGCGACATTGCTGTCGAGCTGATCGATGAAGCGTTGCAACTGCTGATCAATCTTGAAGCGCTGGATACTGTCGGCAAGCAAAGGCGGGACTTTTTCCTGATTGACGTGCATTTTGCGCAAAGCGTCTTCGCTGGTTCCGCTGATCCGCAAGACGGTTTCGCGCTCGTTCGGCGACAGGCTCTCGACGGAAGAACCGATACGGCGCAGAACCGTCTCGCCATCCCATTCCAGCGGTTGCTCGAGTTCAGTGTGCCAGGCGCCTTCGCCATTGTGGCGCACCACCGGTTGGTAAGCGTCAGGGCGGCTCGGGTGTTCGATGCGGTACTGCCCCGGCACCAGGCTTTCTTTTACTGCAAAGTGGGCATCCTCCAAGGGCAGCAGGCGCTTGCCCTGATGCGTGTGCAAACCCAGCGCATCGGGTTGCGAATCTGCCGTTGGAGCCTGCGGGTGCTTGTAGCGTTCGAGATCCGGCTCCCAATAGCGGGTCTTGCCACTGGCCAGTTTTACCGGTTTGAAGCGGTCGATGAACGCCACGACTTCCTTGGGCAAAATCTTGCGGAACTCGGCCGCGCCAATCTTGCCGCCCACGGCGAACAGGCCCAACTGGATCATCGATTCCACGGTGCCCATCAAGTGTTCCAAGGCTTCAGTCGTTCGCCCCTGCGCCCACTCGATGACGCCTTCGAACGCTTCATCGAGCATTTGATAGGCCATGTACGCCATCATGGCTTCACCCAGCACCGGCACGAACGGTGCAACGATCAGCGCGGCGGTCTGCACGATGGTGGAGATGATGTTGCTCACCGAGTCCCAGAAGGCCCAGCGCGCTTTCTGGTCGACCACCGCGGTGGGTACGGCGATCACCCGTGCGTCATTGAAGATCTTGTTCAGTTTCGCGTGATGGATGTGTTGCCAGAGATCGTCGTGGAACGCGGTCAGCGTGGTTTGCAGATCCGGGCGCTCGACAGCGGTGTCGCGCCATGCGGGCAGCGAGCTGCCGGACTCGGGCGGGTGCCACATGATCTGGCTCAAGCGGCTATTGAGGGTACTGAAGAAAACACCTCGATGTTCGTGGTTCACGAATCGGCTGAAAAACTGCTGGTAGTCTTTCGAGCGCAACTGGCGGGTCAGTTCGGCGACCAGGTCGTAGGTCGAGGCGTATTCCTTGAAAGGGTGCTCGGGATCATCGGGGACATAAGCCACCACCCGTGCCGGGTCTCGCGAGGCGTACAGGTCGGGGGCAAACACGACGATACCGGTCAGCGGTGCGCACAGCATCCCCATGTCATGGCACAACACCGCTGCCCCGCTGATGTACAGGCCCTTCATGCCGTCGAGCACGGCATCGATCAAGCGAAAATAGCTTTCCGACACATCGCGGTTCATCCGCGCCCACTGCAGGGCGGCTTTCATCGCGGCTTTCTGGCTGTCATCGATTTTGTTGCGCAGTACGGTGGCCACCATTGGATCGCTATAGCCGAGGTTGTCTTCGAGATGGGCCTTGTATCGCGCGCCGATGTCCAGCCTTCGGCACAACCGGGTGAAAGCGGCGATGCTCATTTTTGCCTTGATCGCCGGCAGGGGACTGAACTGGCCGCTGACGGTGGGACGAGTGACGAAGGTCGAGTCAGCTTCGAAGGCGTCGTGATGGGTTTCCGATTCCTCGAAGTTGTGCAGCGCGGCCTCCAGTAACGACACGGTCCAGGCGCGCGTACCGGTGCGGATCGGAAACCACGGAGTGGTTGCGGGGATGTACAGGCGCACGAAGGTGTTGCGCACATCCAGGTCCAGGCCGAACCGGTTTTTCAGTTCTTGCTGGAGCAAGGGCTCGGCAAAGGTGCTGGCGTCCTGCAAGTGTTCCAGGCTTTGATCGACCTTGCTTTGCGCGGCCCATTGCGTGGCGTTGAGGCTATTCATCTGCTGATGTTGCTCGGCAGGTGCCGACTGGAGAGTGAGGGACAGGCGCGGCAGGCTGTTCGTGAGTGCCAGGCGGCGAGTCGGTGTCGCGGCGCCGAGCCAATCGGGCAAGGCATTTTTCAGTGGCAGGTAATGATCGTCTGGATGCAGCGCGTTGTTCGCGGCGGTCGAGGCTGTCGGAGGGTGTCGCTGAGTCAGGTGCATGGGCCATTCCTTGGCGTTGAAAAGAACGCGCAGCAAATCAGGAACCGGCCACCCTTGTGCGGTACATATTTATATCTTTGTCGCAGGGTTGAGTTGGTATTCTCTGCAGCCTGCCGCAAATCGACGGTGCCAGTTAAACTGCGCCTTTGCGACG
Organism: Pseudomonas sp. H1_D05; assembly: GCF_054682705.1. Taxonomy (NCBI): domain Bacteria; kingdom Pseudomonadati; phylum Pseudomonadota; class Gammaproteobacteria; order Pseudomonadales; family Pseudomonadaceae; genus Pseudomonas; species Pseudomonas sp. H1_D05. The sequence goes on along the minus strand of NZ_CP162825.1, from coordinate 234,929 downwards.
CTATATGTCGCATTGCCGTAAACCCGGGAAAATCCGGGGTTTGCGCTATAAGAAGTTGTCGCTTGGCGACAAGGCCGGGCTGAAAACTGTCCTTACAATCCTCACCAAGCTCGCCAGTTTCAGGCGAGTGTTCCTCTTCAGGAGACTCCGATGTCCGTTGAGCACGCTGCGGTACAACGCGCCGATTTCGACCAGGTAATGGTTCCCAACTACGCGCCTGCCGCTTTCATTCCGGTGCGTGGCGCCGGTTCCCGCGTCTGGGATCAGGCCGGCCGCGAGCTGATCGACTTCGCCGGCGGGATTGCCGTTAACGTATTGGGCCATGCGCACCCGGCGCTGGTCGGTGCACTGACCGAACAGGCGAACAAGCTGTGGCACGTGTCCAACGTGTTCACCAACGAACCAGCCCTGCGCCTGGCGCACAAGCTGATCGATGCCACGTTCGCCGAGCGCGTGTTCTTCTGCAACTCGGGCGCTGAAGCCAACGAGGCCGCGTTCAAGCTGGCCCGTCGCGTTGCGTTCGACCGTTTCGGCACTGAGAAGTACGAAATCATTGCGGCGCTGAACAGCTTCCACGGTCGTACCCTGTTCACCGTCAACGTCGGTGGCCAGTCGAAGTACTCCGACGGTTTCGGCCCGAAAATCACCGGCATCACCCACGTGCCTTACAACGACCTGGCCGCGCTGAAAGCCGCCGTTTCCGACAAGACCTGCGCGGTCGTGCTGGAACCGATCCAGGGCGAGGGCGGCGTACTGCCGGCCGAACTGGCTTACCTGCAAGGTGCCCGCGAACTGTGCGACGCGAACAACGCGCTGCTGGTGTTCGACGAAGTGCAGACCGGCATGGGCCGCAGCGGCAAGCTGTTCGCTTACCAGCATTACGGCGTGACCCCGGACATCCTGACCAGCGCCAAGAGCCTGGGCGGCGGTTTCCCGATCGCCGCGATGCTGACCACCGAAGCGCTGGCCAAACATCTGGTCGTCGGCACTCACGGCACCACCTACGGCGGCAACCCGCTGGCGTGTGCGGTCGCTGAAGCGGTAATCGACGTGATCAACACCCCTGAAGTGCTGAACGGCGTGAACGCCAAGCACGACAAGTTCAAGGCGCGCCTTGAGCAGATCGGCGAGAAATACGGCCTGTTCACTCAGGTGCGTGGTCTCGGTCTGCTGATCGGTTGCGTGCTGAGCGATGCCTGGAAAGGCAAGGCCAAAGACATCTTCAACGCCGCTGAAAAAGAAGGCCTGATGATTCTGCAAGCCGGCCCGGACGTGATCCGTTTCGCCCCGAGCCTGGTGGTGGAAGACGCCGATATCGATGCTGGCCTGGACCGCTTCGAACGCGCTGCTGCTGCACTGACGCAAGCCTGATAGACCCTTCGGCGCCTGGAGTTTTTCAGGCGTCGAACCCAATTTTTGATGCCGGTGAGATTCATTGTGGGAGCGAGCTTGCTCGCGAAGAGGGAGTTTCAGTCGCCATCTATGCTGACTGGTACACCGCTTTCGCGAGCAAGCTCGCTCCCACAGTGTCCGGTGTTTTTTTCTGTGAATTTATAAGAGAAAGGAGTGACACCATGCTGGTGATGCGCCCCGCGCAAATGGCTGATCTGGGCGAGGTACAGCGTCTGGCTGCGGACAGCCCGATTGGTGTCACTTCCTTGCCGGATGACGTGGAACGTCTGAGCGACAAGATCGCCGCGAGCGAAGCCTCGTTTGCCGCCGAAGTGAGCTTCAATGGCGAGGAGAGCTATTTCTTCGTCCTCGAAGACACCGCCACCGGCAAGCTGGTCGGCTGCTCGGCGATTGTTGCTTCGGCCGGTTACTCGGAGCCGTTCTACAGCTTCCGCAACGAGACCTTCGTCCACGCCTCCCGCGAGCTGAAGATCCACAACAAGATCCACGTGCTTTCGCAGTGCCACGACCTGACTGGCAACAGCTTGCTGACCAGTTTCTACGTGCAGCGCGAGCTGGTCGGTTCGCCGTGGTCCGAGCTCAACTCCCGTGGCCGTCTGCTGTTCGTCGCCAGCCACCCTGAGCGTTTCGCCGATTCGGTGGTGACCGAGATCGTCGGTTACAGCGATGAGAACGGCGACTCGCCATTCTGGGATGCCATCGGTCGCAATTTCTTCGACCTCAATTACGCCGAAGCCGAACGCCTCTGCGGGCTGAAAAGCCGTACGTTCCTCGCCGAGCTGATGCCGCATTACCCGATCTACGTACCGCTGCTGCCGGATTCCGCCCAAGAGGCGATGGGCGAGGTGCACCCGCGTGCGCAGATCACCTTCGACATCCTGATGCGCGAAGGCTTCGAGACCGATCACTACATCGACATTTTCGACGGTGGCCCGACCCTGCATGCACGTGTGTCGGGGATCCGTTCGATCGCTCAGAGCCGAGTGGTGCCGGTGAAGATCGGCGAGCCGGTGAAAGGTGCCGGGCGCCAGTATCTGGTGGCTAACGCGCAGTTGCAGGATTACCGCGCGGTGTTGCTGGAGCTGGATTACGCACCGGGCAAACCGGTGACTCTGGATCTGGAAGCGGCCGAAGCCCTGGGCGTCGGTGAAGGTGCCAGCGTGCGCCTGGTGGCGGTTTAACGCCTTAGCGAGTTTCACGGGTGGCGAAGGCGGCCCGTTTGAGGAGATAGCATGATTGTTCGTCCCGTACGCAGCAGCGATTTATCCGCTCTGATCGACCTGGCCCGCAGCACCGGCACCGGCCTGACCACGTTGCCGGCCAACGAAGAACGTCTGGCCCACCGGGTCGGCTGGGCCGAGAAGACCTTTCGCGGCGAAGCTGGCCGTGGCGACGCGGACTACCTGTTCGTGCTCGAAGACGACGATGGCCGCGTGGTAGGGATTTCCGCCATTGCTGGCGCCGTTGGTCTGCGTGAGCCGTGGTACAACTTCCGTGTCGGTCTGACCGTCAGCGCTTCGCAAGAGCTGAACATCTATCGCGAGATCCCGACGCTGTTTCTGGCCAACGATCTGACCGGCAATTCCGAGCTGTGCTCGCTGTTCCTGCATGCCGATTACCGCAACGGTCTGAACGGTCGCATGCTGTCGAAGGCGCGGATGCTGTTCATCGCGGAATTCCCTGAGCTGTTCGGCAACAAGATCATCGCCGAAATGCGCGGTGTGTCCGATGACGCCGGCCGTTCGCCGTTCTGGGAAAGTCTCGGTCGTCACTTCTTCAAGATGGAATTCAGCCAGGCCGATTACCTGACCGGTGTCGGCAACAAGGCGTTCATTGCTGAGCTGATGCCGAAATTCCCGCTGTACACCTGCTTCCTCTCCGAAGGCGCACGTAACGTCATCGGTCAGGTGCACCCGGACACCGAGCCCGCCTTGGCGATGCTCAAGAGCGAAGGTTTCAGCTACCAGGGTTACGTCGACATCTTCGACGCAGGTCCGGCCATCGAATGCGAAACCGGCAAGATCCGCGCAGTGCGTGACTGTGAAGCGCTGGTGCTCGCCGTTGGCACGCCGGGCGAAGACGCCACGCCGTTCATCATCCATAACCGCAAACGCGAAGACTGCCGCATCACCGCTGCGCCGGCGCGTCTGGCTGCCGGCACTCTGGTGGTCGATCCGCAGACCGCCAAACGTCTTCAACTCAACGCTGGCGATCAAGTGCGCGCCGTGGCGTTGTCCGCTGCACGGGAGTCGAAATAATGAATTCGCTATACATCGCAGGTGAGTGGCTGGCCGGCCAGGGCGAAGCCTTTCAATCGCTGAACCCGGTGACCCAGCAAGTGCTGTGGTCGGGGGAGGGTGCCACGGCTGCGCAGGTTGAGTCGGCTGTGCAAGCTGCGCGTCAGGCGTTTCCAGGCTGGGCACGTCGTACGCTGGAAGAGCGCATCACTGTGCTTGAGGCTTTTGCCGCGTCGTTGAAAAACCACGCTGACGAACTGGCTCGCACCATTGGTGAAGAGACCGGCAAACCACTGTGGGAATCGGCGACCGAAGTGACCAGTATGGTCAACAAAATTGCCATCTCGGTGCAGAGCTACCGTGAACGTACCGGCGAGAAGAGCGGCCCGTTGGGCGACGCCACCGCCGTACTGCGCCACAAGCCGCACGGCGTGGTCGCGGTGTTCGGTCCTTACAATTTCCCCGGGCACTTGCCGAACGGCCATATCGTTCCGGCGCTGCTGGCCGGCAACAGCGTATTGTTCAAGCCCAGCGAACTGACCCCGAAAGTCGCCGAGCTGACGGTCAAGTGCTGGATCGAGGCCGGTCTGCCGGCGGGCGTGTTGAACCTGTTGCAAGGTGCGCGCGAAACCGGCATCGCGCTGGCGGCGAACCCAGGCATCGACGGCCTGTTCTTCACCGGTTCGAGCCGCACAGGCAACCATCTGCACCAGCAGTTTGCCGGGCGTCCGGACAAGATTCTGGCGCTGGAAATGGGTGGCAATAACCCGCTGGTGGTGGATCAGGTCGCGGATCTGGATGCGGCGGTTTACACGATCATTCAGTCGGCGTTCATCTCTGCCGGTCAGCGTTGCACCTGTGCACGCCGTCTGCTGGTGCCGCAAGGCGCGTGGGGCGACAGTCTGCTCAAGCGTCTGGTGGAAGTCAGTGCGAGCATTGAGGTCGGTGCATTCGATCAGCAACCAGCGCCATTCATGGGCTCGGTGATTTCCCTCGGCGCGGCGAAAGCGCTGATGGATGCTCAAGAACATCTGTTGGCCAATGGCGCCGTATCGCTGCTGGCAATGACGCAGCCGCAGGCCCAAGCCGCGCTGCTGACTCCGGGCATTCTCGATGTGAGCGCTGTTGCCGATCGCCCGGACGAAGAACTGTTCGGCCCGTTGCTGCAAGTAATCCGCTACACCGATTTCGAAGCGGCGATCGCTGAAGCCAACGACACTGCTTACGGCCTGGCCGCAGGTCTGTTGTCGGATTCTGAAGCGCGTTATCAGCAGTTCTGGCTGGAAAGCCGCGCCGGTATCGTCAACTGGAACAAACAGCTGACCGGCGCTGCGAGCAGCGCGCCGTTTGGTGGTGTCGGCGCTTCGGGCAACCACCGCGCCAGCGCCTATTACGCGGCGGATTACTGCGCGTACCCGGTGGCCTCGCTGGAAACCCCAAGCCTGGTGTTGCCTGCTGCCCTGACGCCTGGCGTGAAAATGGCGTGATGCCCATTCGCGAGCAGGCTCGCTCCCACAGATTCAGTGGTGTTCACACATTTTGTGTTCAACATAAATCCTGTGGGAGCGAGCTTGCTCGCGAAGGCCGCGCCTCGGTCTAAAAGAATAGTTACTGAAGCCTATAACAACAGATTCTCGTGGAGCCTCGCTGATGAAATCCTATGAAGTCAATTTTGACGGTCTAGTGGGGCCGACCCATAACTACGGTGGTCTGTCCTACGGTAACGTTGCTTCCCAGAGCAACAGCCAGCAGTCTTCGAACCCGAAGGAAGCGGCGCTGCAAGGTCTGGCGAAGATGAAAGCGCTGATGGAAATGGGCTTTCAGCAAGGCGTGCTCGCACCGCAGGAGCGTCCGGACGTGGCCGCTCTGCGCCGTCTGGGCTTCAGCGGTACCGACGCGCAGGTGATCGAGCGCGCCGCCAAAGAGGCGATGCCGCTGCTGGTCGCCAGTTGTTCCGCGTCGAGCATGTGGGTGGCTAACGCCGCGACTGTCAGCCCGAGTGCCGACACCGCAGACGGTCGCGTGCATTTCACCGCAGCCAACCTCAACTGCAAATACCACCGCAGCATCGAGCACCCGACCACCAGCCGCGTGCTCGGCGCGATGTTCGCCAATCAGCAGCACTTCGCCCATCACGCCGCGTTGCCGGCAGTGGCGCAGTTCGGCGACGAAGGTGCGGCCAACCACACACGTTTCTGCCGCGAATATGGCGAAGCGGGCGTCGAGTTTTTCGTATTCGGTCGCAGTGCCTTCGACAATCGCTACCCGGCGCCGCAGAAATACCCGGCGCGCCAGACCCTCGAAGCCTCGCAAGCCGTTGCGCGTCTGCACGGTCTGCGTGACGAAGGCGTGGTTTACGCGCAGCAGAACCCGAACGTGATCGATCAGGGCGTGTTCCACAACGACGTGATCGCCGTCGGTAACGGTGAAGTGCTGTTCTATCACGAGGACGCGTTCCTCGAGACCGATCAGATGCTGGCCGAACTGCAAAGCAAGCTCGCCAAAGTCGGGGGCAACTTCCAGTCCGTGTGTGTGCCGCGTTCGGCAGTCACCGTGGATGATGCGGTGCGTTCCTACCTGTTCAACAGCCAGTTGCTCTCGCGTCCTGATGGCTCGATGTTGCTGATCGTGCCGCAAGAGTGCCAGGCCAACGAGCGCGTCTGGGCGTATCTGCAAAGTCTGACCAGCTCCGGCGGCCTGATCCGCGAAGTGAAAGTCTTCGATCTCAAGCAAAGCATGCAGAACGGTGGTGGCCCGGCGTGCCTGCGACTGCGCGTCGCGCTTAACGAAACCGAACTGGCGGCGGTCAACCCAGGGGTTATCATGACGCCACCGTTGTACGGTTCGTTGACTGCATGGGTTGAAAAGCACTACCGCGACCGCCTGAGCGAAACCGATCTGGCGGACCCGCAATTGCTGCTTGAATGCCGGACGGCACTGGATGAACTGACGCAAATCCTTAAACTGGGCGCGGTTTATCCATTCCAGATCAATTGATGGCCGGCGCGTCGTCTGAACGCGGCGCGCGGCTTGTCTCCCCAAGAGAGTAAAAACATGAGCGATTCCCTGCAGCTGATCCTTGAAGACACCGACGGCACGCAACTGCAAACCTCGTGCACCCGCGTCGCGGTCATGTGGCAAGGCAAAGAGCTGTGGATCCAGCAGGACGGCCGTGGCCAACTGCTGATCGGCGTGGACGTTGAAGAAGGTGACGCCGAGTACGCCAACCTGCTGCTGCGCCCATTGGCGACTAATCTGGTAAGTCTGCAACTGGAAATGGAACCGGCTGACGTCGGCGACGACGAAGACCACGTGCACGGCCCGGATTGCAACCACGATCACTAAGGAAACCGCTCTATGCTCGCCCTCGGCAAACTGCTTGAACTGACCCTCGCCGGCCGTGAACCGGCGGAGAAGACTCAACTGACTGTCGAAGGCGTGCGTATGCGCTGGTTGAGCGAAGGTGCGCTGGAAGTCCGACCACCCGAAGCACGCGACAATGGCCTGGACCTGCTGCTGTCGGCAGGTATTCACGGCAACGAAACAGCGCCGATCGAGTTGCTTGACCGGCTGCTGCACGACATCGCCCGCGGCGATCTGAAGCCGCGCGCACGCATTCTGTTCCTGTTCGGCAACCCGGAAGCGATTCGCAAGGGCGAGCGTTTCGTCGAGCAGGACGTCAATCGGCTGTTCAACGGCCGTCATGAACAAAGCAGTGGCAGCGAAGCGCTGCGTGCCTGTGAGCTGGAACGTCTGGCGGCGAGTTTCTTCAGTCAGCCGGATCGCCAGCGTCTGCACTATGACCTGCACACGGCGATTCGCGGTTCGAAGATCGAACAGTTCGCGCTGTATCCGTGGAAGGAAGGTCGCCAGCATTCGCGTCTGGAGCTGGCACGTCTGCGTGCTGCCGGGATGGAAGCGGTGCTGTTGCAGAACAAACCGTCGATCGTCTTCAGCTCGTACACCTACGACAAGCTCGGTGCCGAGGCTTTCACGCTGGAACTGGGCAAGGCGCGGCCGTTCGGGCAGAACGACGGGGTCAATGTGTCGCTGCTGGAAACCCGTCTGCAGCAGATCATTGAAGGCAACGAGCCGGAGATGGCGGAGCAGGGGCTGGACGGTTTGCAGCTGTTCAGCGTCGCCCGGGAAATCATCAAGCACAGCGATGCATTCCGTCTGAACCTGCCGCAGGACATCGAAAACTTTTCAGAGTTGGAGATGGGCTATGTGTTGGCCGAAGATCTGGCCAATACCCGTTGGGTCATTGAGGAAGAGGGAGCACGTATCATCTTTCCCAATCCCAAGGTCAAGAACGGCTTGCGCGCGGGCATCCTGATCGTCCCGACCACCGACGAAAACCTCGCCTGACCTCAATCGCAAGGTCTACACAGAACCACTGTGGGAGCGAGCTTGCTCGCGAATGCAATCGGGCATTCAACATTTAAGTTGGCTGTCAATCCGCTTTCGCGAGCAAGCTCGCTCCCACAGGGGAATGAGTGAGACCAGAGATCTCACTCATCGTGTTTAGACCGCTACAGCATGCGGCTCGGTGCGGCGCAGTGCGCGAACCTTGCGCAGCGTATCGGCGCAAGTCCGTGCCGCTTCCTGGCCCTTGTGTACAAAGTGCTCAAAGAAGAATTTCTGATGCTCGTCACCGGCATGGAAGTGATGCGGCGTCAGGGATACCGAGAACACCGGCACTTCAGTTTCCAGCTGCACTTGCATCAGGCCGCTGACCACCGACTGAGCGACGAACTCGTGACGGTAGATGCCGCCGTCCACGACCAGGGCTGCGGCGACGATGCCGGCATAACGACCGGTCTTGGCCAGCAACTTGGCGTGCAGAGGCATTTCAAAAGCGCCGCCGACTTCGAAGATGTCGATGTCCGATTCCTGATAACCCAAGGCAAGCATTTCGGCGACGAAGCCTTTACGGCTCTGGTCGACGATTTCCTTGTGCCAGCAGGCCTGAATGAACGCGACGCGCTCGCCGTGAGGGTGTTTGCTTTTGCTGTCGATAGCGGTGGGTTGCATGTTCTGACTCCTGTTTGTGTGAAAAACAGGGCGTTATGAATCGAAAGGGATTCAAGGGTGCGCACACGCACAACATCGCGCGGACGGCCCTTTGGCGTTAATCCCGTTCTCTCTTCATCCGGACTATGACCGTCGGCCCCGGAATCACACCGGGTCTGCTGACCTTGCCATCGCGCACAACCGAAGCTGTGTTCGTCGCCAAGCGCTCGCGGGCTATGCGCATTGCGCGCAATTACCGCCGGTGGGGAATTGCACCCCGCCCTGAGAACGTTTTTGCCGCCCTTTCTCGGGCGGCGCAGCGTTTTTAACACAGATTGTGGCTGTGTGCATTGCGCCTTTCTGATGATTGCCATCGAATTTTCTGGCGGTTCGAAATGACTTTTCCTTGCGCAAGGGTTGATTAATCCGAGCGATGACCGCAGTAATTCAACTTCGTAAAGGGATTTCCCCTGCTGATTAGAGGCCAGGTTCATGAGCGTTATTGATCTTCGCAGCGACACCGTCACCCAACCGACTCCCGCCATGCTCGATGCGATGACCGCAGCGGACACCGGTGATGACGTTTACGGCGAAGATCCGACGGTCAATCGTCTCGAGGCCCAATTGGCCCAACGCTTGGGTTTTGCCGCCGCTTTATTTGTGCCGACCGGCACCATGAGCAACCTGCTGGGGTTGATGGCGCACTGTGAGCGCGGCGACGAATACATCGTTGGCCAGCAGGCGCACACCTACAAATACGAGGGCGGTGGCGCGGCGGTGCTGGGCTCGATCCAGCCGCAGCCGCTGGAAGTGCAGGCCGACGGTTCGCTGGATCTGGATCAGGTCGCGGCGGCGATCAAGCCTGACGACTTCCATTTCGCTCGGACTCGTTTGCTGGCGCTGGAAAACACCATGCAGGGCAAAGTGCTGCCGCTGGAGTACCTGGCCCGCGCACGCCGCTTCACTCAGGATAAAGGCTTGCAACTGCACCTCGACGGCGCGCGTCTTTACAACGCGGCAGTCAAGCTGGGCGTCGATGCCCGGGAAATCACTCAGTACTTTGATTCGGTGTCGGTGTGCCTGTCCAAAGGCCTTGGCGCGCCGGTGGGCTCAGTGCTGTGTGGCTCTGAGCAGTTGATCGGCAAGGCTCGTCGCTTGCGCAAAATGGTCGGCGGCGGCATGCGTCAGGCTGGGCTGCTGGCAGCGGCGGGGCTGTATGCTCTGGACCACAATGTTGATCGTCTGGCAGACGACCATGCCAACGCACAGTTACTGGCCGAGGGCTTGCGTGAAGCAGGTTTCATCGTCGAACCGGTGCAAACCAACATGGTTTATGTGCAAATGGGTGAAAAAGCTGAAGCGATCAAGGCCTTTGCCGCCGAGCGCGGGATCAAGTTGAGCGCTGCCGCGCGTCTGCGCATGGTCACGCACATGGACGTCAATCGCTCGCAAATCGAGCAAGTGATCGCGACATTCGTCGAGTTTTCGCGCAAGTGACAGCGTTAGCCGTCCAATTGACCGTTTCTATCGTATAAACACGCTGTACCCCGCGCGTAGGGCCGATATAATGCGGCCCTTTGCCGTCGCTTCGTCTGTTGACGTTTCGAACAGGCCTTTGGCCGCAGCCTCCGTGGAAGAACCTAATGAAAAGCGCAGAAATCCGTGAAGCCTTCCTTCGCTTCTTCGAAGAGCAAGGCCACACCCGTGTAGCCTCCAGCTCTTTGATTCCGGGCAACGACCCAACCCTGCTGTTCACTAACGCGGGGATGAACCAGTTCAAGGACTGCTTCCTGGGCCAGGAAAAACGTGCGTACACCCGCGCGACCAGCAGCCAGAAATGCGTGCGTGCCGGTGGCAAGAACAGCGACCTGGAAAACGTCGGTTATACCGCTCGTCACCACACATTTTTCGAAATGCTCGGTAATTTCAGCTTCGGCGACTATTTCAAGCACGACGCGATTACCTTTGCCTGGACTTTCCTGACCGGCGTTCTGAAACTGCCGAAGGAAAAACTCTGGGTCACTGTCTACGCCTCCGACGACGAAGCGTATGACATCTGGACCAAAGAAATCGGTGTGCCGGTCGAGCGCATGATCCGCATCGGCGACAACAAAGGCGCGCCTTACGCCTCCGACAACTTCTGGACCATGGGCGATACCGGCCCGTGCGGCCCATGCACCGAGATTTTCTACGATCACGGCGACCACATCTGGGGCGGCCCACCGGGCTCGCCGGAAGAAGACGGCGACCGTTACATCGAGATCTGGAACAACGTGTTCATGCAGTTCAACCGCACCGCCGATGGCGTGTTGCATCCGTTGCCAGCGCCGTCGGTCGACACCGGCATGGGCCTGGAGCGGATCAGTGCGGTGATGCAGCACGTCAATTCCAACTACGACATTGACCTGTTCAAGAACCTGCTGAAGGCCTCGGCTGAAGCCATCGGTTGCGAAAATGGCGATCAGTCGTCGCTCAAGGTTGTTTCCGACCATATCCGTTCGTGCGGCTTCCTGATTGCTGACGGCGTGCTGCCGTCCAACGAAGGTCGCGGTTATGTGCTGCGCCGGATCATCCGTCGCGCCTGCCGTCACGGTAACAAACTGGGCGCCACCGGCAGCTTCTTCTACAAGATCGTCGCGGCGCTGGTCGCCGAGATGGGCGAAGCGTTCCCGGAACTGAAGAAGCAGCAGAGCAACATCGAACGTGTGCTCAAGGCTGAGGAGGAGCAGTTCTCCAAAACGCTGGAGCACGGCCTGAAGATCCTCGAGCAGGATCTGCTGGAACTCAAAGGCACCGTGGTGCCGGGCGACGTGGTGTTCAAACTCTACGACACCTACGGTTTCCCGATGGACCTGACCGCCGACATCGCCCGTGAGCGCAGCCTGACGGTCGACGAAGCCGGTTTCGAGCGTGAGATGGAAGCCCAGCGTGTTCGTGCGCGTTCGGCCAGCTCGTTCGGTCTGGATTACAACACTCTGGTCAAGGTTGATGTCGCCACCGAGTTTACCGGCTACAAAGACACCAGCGGTTCGGCAAAAATTGTCGCTATCTATAAAGATGGCCAGTCGGTCGACGTCTTGAACGAAGGCGAAGAGGCGGTGATCGTTCTGAATCAGACGCCGTTCTACGCTGAATCCGGCGGCCAGATCGGCGACTGCGGTTTCCTGCAGGCAGGTAACGCGCGTTTCGACGTACGTGACACCACCAAGACCGGCGGCGCATTCCTGCACCACGGCGTGCTGGATTCGGGCAGCCTGACCATTGGCGCTCCGGTGGAAACTCACGTCGACGCCGAAGTGCGTCACGCCACTTCGCTGAACCACTCGGCCACGCACTTGCTGCACGCTGCATTGCGTCAGGTCTTGGGCGAGCACGTTCAGCAGAAAGGTTCGTTGGTGGATAGCCAGCGTCTGCGTTTCGACTTCAGTCACTTTGAAGCGATCAAGCCGGAACAGATCAAAGCGCTGGAAGATATCGTCAACGCGGAGATCCGTAAGAACTCCGCGGTTGAAACCGAAGAAACCGACATCGAAACCGCGAAGAACAAAGGCGCCATGGCGCTGTTCGGCGAGAAGTATGGCGACAACGTGCGCGTGCTGAGCATGGGCGGCGATTTCTCCGTCGAGCTGTGTGGCGGTATCCACGCCAACCGTACCGGCGACATCGGCCTGCTGAAAATCATCAGCGAAGGCGGTGTGGCTTCGGGTGTGCGTCGTATCGAGGCAGTCACTGGTGCTGCGGCACTGGCCTACTTGAACGCGGCAGAAGAACAACTCAAGGAAGCGGCCAGCCTGGTCAAGGGCAGCCGCGACAACCTGATCGACAAGCTGTCGGCCGTGCTGGAGCGCAACCGCCAACTGGAGAAGCAGCTGGAGCAGTTGCAGGCCAAGGCTGCCAGCGCCGCGGGCGACGATCTGTCGAACTCGGCAGTGGACGTCAAGGGTGTGAAGGTTCTGGCCGCACGTCTGGATGGTCAGGACGGCAAGGCGCTGCTGGCGCTGGTTGATCAGCTGAAAAACAAACTCGGCCGCGCAGTGATCCTGCTCGGCAGTGTCCATGAGGAAAAGGTCGTACTGGTTGCAGGCGTAACCAAGGACCTGACTGGCCAACTCAAAGCCGGTGATTTGATGAAGCAGGCTGCTGCGGCAGTGGGCGGGAAGGGCGGTGGTCGTCCGGACATGGCGCAGGGCGGCGGTATCGACGCCGGCGCACTGGATGGCGCACTGGCGCTGACCGTTCCATTCGTCGAGCAGGGTTTATAAGGCAGTCCGCCCGGCCCGCAGTCTAGTGGCGGGCCCGGCGGCTGTTCGAGTGATTATTGGGCGCCCTTCATGGGCAGAGGCGGCTTTGAAATGGCTTTGATCGTACAGAAATTTGGAGGCACCTCGGTCGGTACTGTCGAGAGAATCGAGCAGGTCGCCGACAAGGTTAAGAAATTCCGCGATGCCGGCGATGACCTGGTGGTTGTGCTGTCTGCAATGAGCGGCGAAACCAACCGTCTGATCGATCTGGCCAAACAAATCAGTGGCGACACTCAACCGGTTCCGCGTGAACTGGATGTGATCGTTTCCACTGGTGAGCAGGTGACGATTGCCCTGTTGGCCATGGCGCTGATCAAGCGCGGCGTGCCGGCGGTGTCGTACACCGGTAATCAGGTGCGGATCCTGACGGACAGTGCGCACAATAAAGCGCGTATCTTGCAGATTGATGACCAGAAGATTCGTGGTGATCTGAAAGCCGGTCGCGTTGTCGTTGTCGCCGGTTTCCAGGGTGTCGACGAGCACGGCAACATCACCACTCTCGGTCGTGGCGGTTCCGACACCACCGGTGTGGCACTGGCTGCCGCGTTGAAGGCTGACGAGTGCCAGATCTACACCGACGTTGACGGTGTTTACACCACCGACCCACGTGTTGTGCCAGTCGCTCAGCGTCTGGACAAGATTACCTTTGAAGAGATGCTGGAAATGGCCAGCCTCGGTTCCAAGGTGTTGCAGATCCGTGCGGTGGAATTCGCCGGCAAGTACAACGTTCCGCTGCGCGTACTGCACAGCTTCAAGGAGGGTCCGGGCACCCTCATTACTATTGATGAAGAGGAAACCATGGAACAGCCGATCATTTCCGGCATCGCTTTCAACCGCGATGAAGCCAAGCTGACCATCCGTGGCGTGCCAGACACCCCGGGCGTGGCGTTCAAGATTCTCGGCCCGATCAGTGCCGCGAACATCGAAGTCGACATGATCGTGCAGAACGTCGCGCACGATAACACCACCGACTTCACCTTCACCGTGCACCGCAACGACTACCAGGCCGCACAGACCGTGCTGGAAAACACCGCTCGCGAGATCGGTGCCCGTGAAGTGGTTGGCGACACCAAGATTGCCAAGGTATCGATCGTCGGCGTCGGCATGCGTTCTCACGCAGGTGTGGCCAGCCGCATGTTCGAATCCCTGGCGAAAGAAAGCATCAACATCCAGATGATCTCGACCTCGGAAATCAAGGTTTCCGTGGTGATTGAAGAGAAGTACCTGGAACTGGCCGTGCGCGCCCTGCACACGGCTTTCGAACTGGATGCTCCGGCCCGTCAGGGCGAGTAATTCCGTTTCTTGAAGGGCGCGGTCTGACCGCGCCCTTTATTTTTTGAATGGCGCGAGCCCTGAACTGTTCTTTTGCTCGCGCTGGTCAATACTCAGGCATGTAGGGCTACGATCGCTCCGGTTGTAGGTCGGGTGCCTTTTTTTTGCAGACTGTTGTCCCTGAACTGAATTGCGTGAGGAGAAAGGTATGCTGATTCTGACTCGTCGGTGCGCAGAAAGCCTGATTATCGGTGATGGCGAAATCACCGTGACCGTGCTCGGCGTTAAAGGAAACCAAGTGCGTATCGGCGTCAACGCCCCGAAAGAGGTTGCCGTGCACCGTGAGGAAATTTACCTGCGTATAAAGAAAGAGAAGGACGAAGAACCAAGCCATTAATTTTTATCGATTTTTATGTTTGCAAACGGGGAAAAGGTTGGTTAAGATACGCCCCGTGTTGCGGAGAGCTGGCCGAGTGGCCGAAGGCGCTCCCCTGCTAAGGGAGTACACCTCAAAAGGGTGTCGGGGGTTCGAATCCCCCGTTCTCCGCCATTATTTGCTTAGTACGTTGTAATCTGGCTTTTTCTGTAAGTTGTTGAAATTAATAGAAAAAGTGGTTGGAATAGAGATTAGACGGGCTATAATGCGGCGCAACAAATGCACTCGTAGCTCAGCTGGATAGAGTACTCGGCTACGAACCGAGCGGTCACAGGTTCGAATCCTGTCGAGTGCACCATTTAAGAGTCAGTTACAGCAATGTAAATGACTCGGCTTCAACCAGGTGTGATCTGGTCTAACAAACACAAATGCACTCGTAGCTCAGCTGGATAGAGTACTCGGCTACGAACCGAGCGGTCACAGGTTCGAATCCTGTCGAGTGCACCATTTAAGAGTTAGTTGCAGCAATGTGAATAACTTGGTTTCAGCCAGTTGTGGTCTGGTCTAAAAACACAAATGCACTCGTAGCTCAGCTGGATAGAGTACTCGGCTACGAACCGAGCGGTCACAGGTTCGAATCCTGTCGAGTGCACCATATACCAAAAAGCCCGCGTTTAACGCGGGCTTTTTTGCTGTCCGGGATTTGGCTTTTGCTTTCACGCATCCTCGTTCGTCAAAATCAATTTGAGCCGAACGTCCTCGCTTGAGGTCGTATCGATAGCTCGTCGTCGATGTTCGGATATTTACCTTGTCCGGTTTACCTAGCGCGCTCTCGACATCTTGTTGGCTCATGCCGGCAATGACACGGCGATTGATGATCGCTTCGCGACGTTGCCTGGCGTCGATCAGGTTTCCGCATCTGTCTTCAGCGTGACCAACAATCCCCAGTGCTCGAGTTTTTGTTGTCATCCCGGATATTTTCTCATGGTTGTGTTCCGGCATCACCGCCACGACTGATCCGGGGGAATAGGGGTGAACTTCCTGTGCTGAGCGCCGCTCGCCGTGCGCACAACTCATCGAGGTGAAGGTGATGCTGCCATCATCGGCTTCGCAACGATGCAGTGTGAGGGCGGCTCCGCCAGGCGGCACGCAAAGCAGGCTGGCGAGTACAAGGTGAGATGTTTTCAAGGGCATTCGACGTCCTCCATGACGATCTATGCTCAAGGGTAGTCGCTACATTTTTCAGTGCCGGTGTGTTTTCTTTTCAGAATGAGTCGTCGCATAGCAAGGATCAGGACAGTGCTCAGGTTTGTTTCGCAAGCGCTTGTTTCGCCCGCGATTTTTTAACGTTTTAAACCGTCATGCGGTGTATCATTGCGCCCGTCAGCCCCGCCGGGGCTTATGGAAAAATTCCATGGACTTACCCAGTAGTTACTCAGTACCCCGTTTCACCAATCATGAATTGACTGATTGATTCTTCCGGCGTGCCCCGCTGCTGGGAGTGGAGTTCGCCTATGTCTGAAATCGAAGTAAAGAAAACGCAAGAAAGCCTGCAGGATCGCCTGGCTCAGGTCGTCGAGCTGCTGCAGCGTCAACGGGTCGTTGAAGACCTGACTCATCGCCAGGAAGGCGCGCATCACGATCGCGTCGAAAATCTGGTTCACCGGCAAAATCTCGTCGAGCTGCAACGCAAGCTCGATGATCTGCACTCTGCCGACGTCGCCTATATCCTTGAAGCCTTGCCGCTGGACGACCGTCTGACGCTTTGGCAATTGGTCAAGGCTGATCGCGACGGCGACATTCTTCTCGAAGTATCCGACTCCGTTCGTGAAACGCTGATCGCCGACATGGACGATCACGAGCTCCTGGCCGCTGCCAAGGACATGGATGCAGACGAACTTGCTGACCTGGCTTCCGAGCTGCCGCGAGACGTCGTCCATGAGCTGATGGAGAGCCTGGATAATCAGCAGCGTGAGCGCGTGCGTTCGGCCTTGTCCTACGACGAGGAGCAGGTTGGTGCGCTGATGGACTTCGAGATGGTGACTATCCGTGAGGATGTCAGTCTCGAAGTCGTTCTGCGCTATCTGCGTCGCCTTAAAGAGCTTCCGGGCCATACCGATAAACTGTTCGTGGTCGATTACGACGGTGTGCTCAAAGGTGTGCTGCCGATCAAGCGCCTTTTGGTTAATGATCCGGACAAGCAAGTAGCCGAGGTGATGGCTAGCGACCCGGTGAGTTTTCACCCGGACGAAGATGCCTACGACGCCGCACAGGCGTTCGAACGTTACGACTTGATCTCGGCTCCGGTCGTCGACAAGAACGGTAAGTTGATCGGTCGTCTGACCATCGATGAAATGGTCGACCTGATTCGTGAAGAAAGCGAGAACGAAGTCCTCAACATGGCGGGTCTGCGTGAGGAGGAAGACATCTTCGCGTCGGTCTGGAAGTCGCTTCGTAACCGTTGGGCATGGCTGGCGATCAACTTGATCACTGCGTTTGTTGCATCGCGGGTGATCGGTCTGTTCGAGGGCTCGATCGAGAAACTGGTGGCGCTCGCTGCACTGATGCCGATCGTGGCGGGCATTGGCGGCAATTCCGGTAACCAGACGATCACCATGATCGTTCGCGCCATGGCGCTCGATCAGGTAAGCACCGGCAATACTTCGCGCCTGATGCGCAAGGAATTGGCCGTAGGCTTGATCAATGGCCTTGTCTGGGGCGGTGTGATTGGTGTCGTTGCTTATCTTCTTTACGGAAGTTGGTCGTTGGGTGTGGTGATGACCGCGGCAATGACACTCAACCTGTTGCTGGCCGCATTGATGGGGGTATTGATCCCTATGACCTTGGCGAAGATGGGTCGAGATCCAGCGATGGGGGCTAGCGTGATGATTACTGCGATGACCGACAGCGGTGGTTTCTTCATCTTCCTCGGGCTGGCGACAATATTCCTGCTCTGATCAGCTACAGCGAAACAGCCCGCCTATCTGGCGGGCTTTTTTTTGCCTGGGAAAACTCAAAATCCGCGCAAAAAAAAGCCAGCAATTATGCTGGCTTGAGATGTTCGTTATGGCTCAGGACGCGTCTGCTGCCATTTCGGCGTCATGGGCAATCAAGGACACCAAGGCGTTCTGCTGACGGTGAGACAGCTGGCGGAAACGTTGCAACAGCTCGCGCTCGTGCAACGACAGCTCCGGGCTGTCCAGGCGCATGCTCAGCTCTTCGCCCAGTGCACCTTCCTGAATAAGACTCTGCTCAAGGCGCGCAATGATCTCGGAGTTCATGCTGCGATGATGATTGCGAGCCACCTCGGCAATGCGTTCACGCATTCCGTCTGGCAGACGTACGACGAACTTGTCAGCCGTACGGCTGGAATAAATTGCCTGTTTCAATGGGCGCATATATTTAACCGGTTAGTTCAGGGGAGCGGTTCTCGGGATTGGCCGCAGGATGTGTGGTAGGACAAGCATCCGCGCCAAATGGTTCAACCTGAATTGTTAAGAGGCCCGCATCATGCCTCAAAATTGCCAGATCATTGGCGTCAATTCTGTGACAAATATTGAGCTGGGTAAAGGCGTAATGCCAGCACCAATTATCAGAAATGCGGACTGGTTAGAAATCTTCACCTCTGTCCGCATCCTTGTCCGCTTCCTGCTGCACATCAATTGATGTCCGAGGGCATCAGAACGTGCATGCTATGCGGGTTCTGCATCCTTGTTCCTTACCTGTACAGGATAGTGGCAAATTGCCGATTTACTAGTGGCATACACCTGCTGGAGGGCGTTTTCAGGATGGATGGCAAGCTAATTTACTTGATGGGGCCGTCCGGGTCAGGCAAGGACAGTTTGATCGAGGCTGCGCGAGCCCCCTTACGTGCATTGAACTGTGAGGTGATGCGTCGGGTGATCACGCGATCTGCCGAATCGGTGGGGGAGGATGCTGTTGGGGTGACACCGGATGAGTTTGAGCGGCGTGAGCGCGCCGGCGAATTTTCATTGGCCTGGCGTGCCAATGGTCTCGCCTACGGGATTCCAGTGGAAATGGATCAATGGCTGAATGCTGGACTGCATGTATTGGTCAATGGTTCGCGGGCCAATCTGCGTCAAGCAATGCAGCGCTATCCAGCGCTGCTGCCAGTCTTGCTGACAGTTCGGGATGAGGTGTTGCGAGAGCGTCTGCTCAAGCGTGGTCGAGAAACGCTCGAGCAAATTGACGCAAGACTGGATCGCAATGTGTTGTTCAAGGATAGGCGGTCAAGTGATGAGCCGGTAAATGTCATTGATAATTCCGGGGAGCTGGCGGAGGCCGTCAGTGATCTTTTGCGTCTGATCAGGCTCAGCGTAAAACCGGATCAAATTTGATCTTTCTTCCCGCAGCCAGCGCCAGCACAAATAGCGTGGCAAAAATGGCGCAGCCAATCAGGGGCAGGGTGATTTCAGCGCCCTCGAACAGCGATAAATGCACAACGCCACTCAATAGAGCGAGGATCAGAAATCCCGCAGCTGACTTGGACATGTTTTACTCCTGAAGATGATTCAAAAAACCAGATGTTCGGAGGTCAGTGCTGGTCGCACCTGCTCAGAGTTACTGACGGCCTGTGGGGTAGAGGTGTCCTGATCGTTCAGCACCGCCAGTTGGGGTGCTTTTTGTACCTGCAAGTAATGCGGCATGCGCTGGGCCAATGGCTTCTGTGTTGCATGCTCGGGCACAAACTGGAAGCTCACCAAAACCGCAAGAGCAATTGCATTTGCAAGCAAAAGGGTGGTGTTCATGGGTGTAGCTCCGAATGTTCTTCGATAGAACAGACAAAGCAGCCGTCGTGCCAACAGTTTAACCTCTGTTAAGTCCTTTAAAAACAAGCATTTGAGCGGGTTTTTCGAGTTTTGCAGGTTGCAATCTGCAATAATGGCTTTTCAGTGAGCATGCAAAATGCACGGTAATTCTTCCCGCAGCATTGCAGGGCGCTTGCCTACACTTAAAAAGCCCAACGGACGACATGACAAATCGGGGTTCGGTGGTTAACATGCACGCCGTCCGTCATGCAGCGTCTGCTGCGACAAAGCGTGTGTCTCAGTAGCTCAATTGGATAGAGCATCCCCCTCCTAAGGGGAAGGTTGGCAGTTCGAACCTGCCCTGGGACACCATCTATTGTTGAAACTCCCCTCCTTTAATGCTCGATGGTCTTGAAGCGCTCAATCAGCAGGCGTGGCAAGGCCTAGTCGTAATTTGTATGCGCTTTCTCTTGGAGGGCTTTCTGGTTGAGTTCGAATCAGGCATGGGAGTTGTGTCTATATAGAGGGAGCTTTTTCGCCTGCTTTGA
>NZ_CP162825.1:0-210000 GCF_054682705.1 Pseudomonas sp. H1_D05 | reverse complement strand
CGCCCAAGAGTTCATATCGACGGCGGTGTTTGGCACCTCGATGTCGGCTCATCACATCCTGGGGCTGAAGCCGGTCCCAAGGGTATGGCTGTTCGCCATTTAAAGTGGTACGCGAGCTGGGTTTAGAACGTCGTGAGACAGTTCGGTCCCTATCTGCCGTGGACGTTTGAGATTTGAGAGGGGCTGCTCCTAGTACGAGAGGACCGGAGTGGACGAACCTCTGGTGTTCCGGTTGTCACGCCAGTGGCATTGCCGGGTAGCTATGTTCGGGAAAGATAACCGCTGAAAGCATCTAAGCGGGAAACTTGCCTCAAGATGAGATCTCACTGGAACCTTGAGTTCCCTGAAGGGCCGTCGAAGACTACGACGTTGATAGGTTGGGTGTGTAAGCGCTGTGAGGCGTTGAGCTAACCAATACTAATTGCCCGTGAGGCTTGACCATATAACACCCAAGCAATTTGCGTCGAAGAGACCAGATTGCGGTGTGTGAAGACGAAACGAACCGAAAGTTCGATGTTCACAAAACACCGAAAGCTGTCACATACCCAATTTGCTGAAGCGAGGCCATCTGGTCACGAGTCAGTACCCGAATTTCTTGACGACCATAGAGCGTTGGAACCACCTGATCCCATCCCGAACTCAGCAGTGAAACGATGCATCGCCGATGGTAGTGTGGGGTTTCCCCATGTGAGAGTAGGTCATCGTCAAGATTAAATTCCGAAACCCCAATTGCGAAAGCAGTTGGGGTTTTGTTTTGCCCGCAGGAAAGTTTATCAGGGATAAAAAGTTCGGGAAGACTATCAAGTTCAAATACAAAAGCCCCGTCGCAATCGAAATTGCGACGGGGCTTTTGTTTTACCGTCAGCCGACGAATTGCCACAACGTGCCGCGACTGCATCATTGATCTTCAACATCAGACTGGATAAGCGGTTAACCCTCGTTCAGCTCAATTTTACCCATTGAGGTACTGACTTCGGTTATGTGTCGGCGACCGTAGACTTCGTATGTGCGGCTGCCGTCATCGCTGTCCGGTTTACGCAATGCCAGTTGCGCGAACAAACCATTCTTTTCGCTGTAACTGCCGAACCAGTCGATCAAGGCGCCGATGTAACAATCATTGCCAATGAAGACTGGCAGGTCGGCTACTTTTTCAATGCTGTAATGCGCCGGGCCAAAGCTGTAGTAATCGTTTTCACCAGCGCCTGTAGCCGGAATAGGGCAGAGCGGTTCTTTTGAAGGGATAGCAGCGGTTTCATTTACTTTCGCCACTGCCAGATTGAGCGCTCGGTGCAGATCGGGTTCGAGTTCAAACGTGCTGTTGCCGTCATCTTTGTGTTGAAGAACGGGCACGTTGAGGTCGTAGTGATAACGGATCGTCACCGTAGGCACCTGGACGTTGATTTGCAGCGGGTTGAGCAAGTAGATCCGATCAACGCCGTACTCGCTGTTTCGATAAGCCGCGTAAGTTTTGCCACGCAGGTTTATCCAGTCTACCGACTGATTGGCACCGCGATCGTTGGTGTAGAACAGCGAACTTTCGGGCTCAACAGAGCATTTGACGAACCGTTCTCCGTCGCGACGCCAGGTTTCCACATAGGTGAACAGACCTGTGCCCCCGGCGTAGGTATTCACAATCAGATCGCGCTGCCCGTCGCCATCCAGATCCTGCAAAGTGTAAGAGGTCAGGCCGGTTTCGGCAGCGTCAGTGATCCGCGAAGCGGTCAAGGCTCGCCATTCATTTGCAGTAACACCTTTGGGTTGTGCAGTCGGAAAGTGCGTTATCGACGAATCCTCTTCACTGGCATCGCCGTGAAAACCGCCGGCAGTTGTTTTCACGGCGAGCGCGGCGAGTGCTCGGTCCAGCGCAAATTCGGGATCATCTTTACTGGCGGCTTGAATGCTCTTTTGCAGGTCGTCCAGCGCCTGTTCATCGAGGTCATCCGGTTGATAGGCAACGGCTGCCTGCCACTGTGCCAGCAGCACTTGCAGGCGCTCGCGATAGTGCTGATCCAGGCACGAAATGTCTTCGGCGCATTCGTTGCGGGCTTTCAGCCACAGTCGTTGAGTGCGCCTGAGCTCAGGTTGTGCGGGAGCAGAAACCTTGAATAAATCCCGATAAACCACCCCCATCTGCGCATCCAGTTCATACAGCGACTTGTTCGCGCAAACAGTGTTTTCGACGGCATTCGCCGCTTTTGTGCAATCCATTCCAGCCGCCATTGCCTGCTGAACAAACAGCAGAGCGCAGGCGGACACGATGTAGCGTCCTTTGATGTCCACGATGTAAGCCTTGTAGTGGGAAGTTGTCCTGGCACGCAGGGTAAATGCTCGCAGAGGAATCTTGAAGCGCTGGCTTCAGGGAACCGCACTTCTGGCCGATAACCCATTCGGTGACTTAAAAGTCGCGCGAAATCGCTTGATAGCATTTTGCCGCCAGCTATCATCTGCGCGCCTGAAATTGCCCTCACTTCAACTGCCTGGAAATCTTCGATGCTGTCGTATCACCAAAAAAGCTTTCTGATCGTCGATGATTTCTCGGATTTCCGCAGTTCCGTGCGTTCGATGCTGCGTGAGCTCGGGGTCAAGGACGTCGACACGGCCGATACCGGTGAGCAGGCGCTGAAGATGTGCGCGCAGAAGTCCTACGATTTCATCCTGCAGGATTTCCATCTCGGCGATGGCAAGAAGAACGGCCAGCAGGTGCTCGAAGATCTGATGTCGGAAAAGCTCATCAGCCATGAAGCGGTGTTTGTCATGGTGACGGCCGAGACCAGTCAGGCGATGGTGCTCAGTGCTCTGGAGCACGAACCGGATGCGTACCTGACCAAGCCGTTCAACCGCTCCGGCCTGGCCCAGCGCCTGGAGCGTCTGGAACAGCGCAAGACGTTGCTCAAGCCGATTCTACAAGCCCTCGATCGTGGCAAACCGGTCGAGGTGCTTAACGCCTGCATCGCCCTGTGCAAGCAGGACATTCGCTATTCACCGCTGTGCCTGCGTTATCGCGCCGATGCGCTGCGCGAGATGAATCAGAACGAAGCGCTGGAACGTCTCTATGACAGCATCATTGCTGACCGGCCGTTGCCATGGGCATTTGCCGGACTTGGCAAATTGCTGTTCAAGCGTGGCCAGGTGGCGCAAGCCAAGGGCGTTTATGAAAAGGCCCTGAAGGTGTTCCCGATGATGCCGGCGCTGTACGACGGCATGGCCGATGTACTGGTCGCCGAAGGCGATAGCAAAGGTGCGCAACGGGTGCTGGAGGAGGCGATTCGCCTGTCTCCCTTGGCGGTGCGTCGGCAGGCGTTGCTGGGCAAACTGGCGATGGCCAACGAAGACTTCGACACCGCGTCCCGCGCCTATCGTCAGGCCGTAGCGCAAGGCGCGCAGTCGCGCTTCAAGGATCCGGAAAGTAATCTCGGCCTGGCTCACGCGCTGATCAGCAAAGGCAGTGAGCGCGGGCTCGACACGCGCACACGCCTGGAGATCAACACCACGCTCAGTGCGGTGGCCAAAGAAAACCCGAGCGACCCCGGCCTGCAGATTCGTGCGCGTCTGATGAAAGCCACCAGTCTGTTGCTCAACGATGCCGAGACCGCAGACAAGCTCACCGAGCAAGCGCTTATGCGCCTCGACGGCATGGAGCAGTTCATGAGTCCGGAAGCTGCGCTGTTGGTCGCCAAGCAATTGCAGATGCTCGGACAGGCCGAGGCGGGCACCTCGATGCTCAAGAGCTGCGCAGAGATCTACGGTGACGATCCGGCAGTAATGAAAGACATCGCCAAGCTCACTGATGATCCGACTATCCTCAGTTCCAGCAACGCCGCTGCTGACCTCAACCGTCAGGGCGTGCGCGTGTACAAGACCGGCAACCTGGTGGAGGCCCGTGAGGTGTTCCGCAAGGCGCTGAAGATGCAACCGAAGAACATCAGTATCGCGCTGAACATGGCCCAGTCGCTGCTCCACGGCACCGACACCAGTGTGCCGTCGGCGGAACTGGAAGAATGTCGGGCCTGCCTGAAAATGGTTGGCCTGATGCCCGACACCGACGCGCGTTTTGCGCGTTATCAGAAGCTGAAAAGCAAGGCGTTTGGCGAATGAACCACGACGAGCAAGCTCTGGATTTTTCTACGGTGATCGCCTCCACCGTCCACGACATGAAGAACTCGCTGGCCATGCTCATGCAGGCCCACAGCCAATGGCTGGCACGGTTGCCTGAGGCGCAACGACTAGGCGCGGAGCAGGGTGTGATCGACTTCGAGTTTGCCCATCTCAACGGCATGCTGGTGCAACTGCTCGGGCTGTACAAGCTCGGCGTCAACCAGATGCCGCTGCAACCGGCGTATCACGAACTCGATGACTTTATCGAGGCGCAACTGGCGGCGCATCAGGAAGTGTTTGCCAGTCGCGGGATCATCGCCACCTATGAAGTCGATCCGCTGAGTCCGTTGGGTTTCTTCGACCGTGAGCTGATTGCCTCGGTGCTGGGCAACTGCATCAATAACGCCATTCGTTACGCCCGCGAATCGCTGCTGATCACCGTCAGTGACGAGGCCGGGCAACTGGTGCTGAGTATCAACGACGACGGCGACGGTTATCCGGCCGAGATGCTCGAGCGCCAGGCCGATTATGTACAGGGCATCAATCACAGCAGTGGCAGCACCGGGCTCGGTTTGTATTTCGCCAATCGTATCGCGGCGCTGCATCAGCGCAATGGTGTCGAAGGACGCACCGAAATCCGCAACGGCGGACCGCTTGGCGGCGGGGTGTTCAGCCTTTATCTGCCGTGACACAGGTTTTTCTTTGACGCTGCTTGATATTCCGAACAGCCGGAGCCTATTTTGTGCGGGTCGCCGTTCGCGGCTCGCACAATAACAAGGATTGCGTCATGACAACCGATGGCCAGGGTTCACTCGCGCAGCGATTGACCGGCATTGATGAGATTGAATGTGTTACGCCGGATCTGAATGGCGTGCCGCGCGGCAAAGTGATGACCGCTGAGGGTTTCCTCGAAGGGCGGCGTCTGCAACTGGCCCGTGGCGTGCTGTTGCAATGCATCATGGGCGGTTACCCGGCAGCACGGTTTTACGGCAGCGACGACGGCGATCTCGCCCTGATTACCGACCCGACCCAGATCCATCGTTTGCCATGGAGTGACGACCCGCGTGCCCTGGCGATTTGCGATGCCGATGAGTTGAGCGGCGAAAGCTCCAACCTGTCGACTCGCGGTCAGCTCAAGAAAGTCATTGCCCGTTATGCCGCGCGCGGCCTGGCGCCGGTGGTGGCGACCGAGCTGGAATTCTTTGTCTTCGCGCCGAATGCCGATCCGACCCAGCCATTCCGTCCGCCAGTAGGCCTTGACGGGCGTCGCGAGGATGGCCAATCGGCGTTCAGCGTCAGTTCCAATAACGGTCTGCGGCCGTTCTTCAACGAAGTCTATAAGTGCATGGCGGCACTCGGTCTGCCGCGCGATACTTTCATGCACGAGATGGGCGTCAGCCAGTTCGAGATCAATCTGCTGCACGGTGATCCACTGCTGCTGGCCGATCAGACGTTCCTGTTCAAGCACCTGCTCAAGGAAGTCGCGCTCAAGCACGGCTTGACTGTGGTGTGCATGGCCAAGCCGCTGGCACACACGCCAGGCAGTTCGATGCACATTCATCAGAGCATCGTCGAGACCGCTAGCGGCAAGAATGTCTTCAGTGATGCGCACGGTGAGCCGACCGCGATGTTCCGTCACTTCATCGGTGGCCAGCAGGCGGGCATGGCTGATTTCACCGCACTGTTTGCACCTAATGTGAATTCCTATCAGCGCCTGTGCCATCCGTACGCATCACCGAACAACGCCTGCTGGTCGCACGACAACCGGGCGGCCGGCCTGCGAATTCCGGCCAGCTCGCCGGTTGCCCGTCGGGTGGAAAACCGTTTGCCGGGCGCCGATGCGAATCCGTATCTGGCGATCGCCGCCAGTCTGGCTGCCGGTTTGCACGGGATCGAGAATGAGCTGGAACCGAGCGAAGCGATTCAGGGCGAGTTCGCGGTGCCGGACAATCTTGCGCTGCCGTGTACCTTGCACGCCGCGCTCGAACGTCTGAAACGTAGCCAATTGGCGAGGGAACTGTTCGGACAGGAGTTCATCGAAGGCTACATCGCTTCGAAGACCATGGAGTTGACCAGCTTCTTTGATGAAATCACTCCCTGGGAACGACGTGTTCTAGCAGCCCAGGCCTGACGTACCGCCGCCATCGGGCTATCGTTCTGGTAGCCCGATATTAACTGCAAGGAGCCGCTCGGAACGCCGATGCGCCAAATCTGGAAATCCTTTCGAGCACTGTATTTCGCCTCGCTGATGATGTTGATCGGCTCGGGCCTTCTATCCACTTATCTGGCATTGCGACTGGCCGCTGACAATGTCGACGGCCTCTGGGTCGGCGCGTTGATGGCGGCCAACTATTTCGGTCTGGTGCTGGGCGGCAAGATCGGTCACCGACTGATTGCCCGGGTCGGGCACATCCGTGCTTATTCGGCCTGTGCCGGGATCGTTGGGGCGGCGGTGCTTGGCCACGGTCTGGTCGATTGGCTGCCGGCGTGGCTGGTGCTGCGGACCATCGTCGGTCTGGGCATGATGTGCCAGTACATGGTGATCGAGAGCTGGCTCAACGAACAGGCGGACGCCAATCAGCGTGGCCTGGTGTTCAGCGGCTACATGATCGCTTCGTACCTGGGCCTGGTCCTCGGCCAACTGATTCTGGTCATGCACCCGGGCCTGGGGCTGGAACTGCTGATGCTGGTCGCGCTGTGTTTCGCCCTGTGTCTGGTGCCCGTGGCATTGACGCGGCGGATTCACCCGGCGCCACTGCATCCGGCGCCGATGGAGCCACGCTTCTTTATCAAGCGCGTACCGCAGTCGTTGAGTACGGTGCTGGGTGCCGGTTTGATCATCGGCTCGTTTTACGGTCTGGCGCCGCTGTATGCCTCGCAGCAAGGGCTTTCGACCGAGCAGGTCGGTCTGTTCATGGGTAGCTGCATCTTTGCCGGTTTACTGGTGCAGTGGCCGTTGGGCTGGTTGTCCGATCGTTATGACCGGGCGCTGTTGATTCGCTGCTTTGCCGGGTTTCTGGCGGTGGCGGCGTTGCCGTTGGCCGTGCTGCCGCAGGTTCCGCTGGAGGTGTTGTTCGGGGTTGGTTTCCTGTGTTCACTGGTGCAGTTCTGTCTGTACCCACTGGCGGTGGCATTCTCCAATGACCATGTGGAAGGCGATCGTCGCGTGTCGCTGACGGCGATGCTGCTGGTGACTTATGGTGTCGGTGCGAGCATCGGGCCGTTGCTTGCGGGCGTGTTGATGAAGCTGTTTGGCAGCCAGAGCCTGTATGCGTTCTTCAGCTTCTTCGCGTTGGTGCTGGTGTGGCGGATCCGGCCGAAAGCGGTGACCAATCTGCATCAGGTCGACGACGCGCCGCTGCATCACGTGGCCATGCCGGACAGCATGTCCAGCTCACCGCTGGTGGCGGCCCTTGATCCTCGGGTAGACGAGCAGGTGGTGCAGGAGCAGATGGTGCAAGACCCTGTGCAGGCGCCGGCAAGTCCCGAGCCTGAAGCTGATGCTCCGTCAGAGCCTGCGGCAGAAGTCGAACCGGATACCGATAAACCCGCGCCTGATCTCAGCGGCGGTAGACCCTGAACTGAACAAAAAACATCGCGCATAAAAAAGGGCAGTCCCGCCAAGGACTGCCCTTTTTATTGGCCGCAACGAATCAGAGATCGTCTTTGTCGAAACGGCGTGCTTCACGTTGCAACTGATACACGAAACGCTCAACGTTGCGCGCAGCCTGGCCACTGATGTTGTGGAAACGCAGACCGGCAAAGGTGATGTTGAGTTTTTCTTCGAAATGCAGATAGCGCAATTCGACGGAGATCGGCTGGTTGCCGAACAGCGGCGGGGCGATCAAGCGGTCATAAACCTGGCCCAATTGCAGGCGGTCGGTGATATCACCTTCGAAACGCAGCTTGCAGCCGGTCGCGGAGATATCCAGCAGTTTGCCGTTGATTGGCGCCTTGAGTTTTTCGCCGCCCAGTTCAACGCTGACCAGATCGGTCAGTTTCAGTGCCGCGCGGAAGGCATTGCGGCGCTGGTGGTAAACCACTTCAGTCGGCAGTGCGCCGGTGTAGAAACGATCACCCTCGGACTCTTCGATATTCAGCGTGCCGGTGCATTCCCAGGCGATGCGCACGCCTTCATGAAAACCTTCAACCTTGAATGGCTCACCGGCCTGCAGGAAGCGTTCGCCATCACGCGGGATCATCTCGTCCAGTGCGATCGTAGCGCTGTCGCGGTCGACTTTGATCAGATAGCTCTGGAAGCGCTGGCTGCGCTCATGAAAGGTGATGATCAGCGGATCGTGGCTTTCTTGCAGCTGGCGCAGGTTGCTGGAGATTTCCAGTGGCGTGGTAAGCACCTTAGGGGGCTGCGGAGCATCATCCGCGCTGAGGGCGTTGGACACGGTTTATCAATCTCCAGACAAAATATGACGACTAGCCAGCATTTTGCCAGCATGTTTCGCGGGTTGATAGAGCTGGCGCATCAACGGCTCATGCCTGGCTGAGCGGACGCGGTACGGCGGGTTTGGCAAAAGTACCGCTGGCGTTGTACAGCGCCGGCGCTTCACCACCGGTGAGGATCTTCAGCTGATTGGCCGTGGCGGCCTGCTGGATCTGGATCGACTGGCCGTTCTTGAGGTTGGCGGCCTGGCATTGAGCGATCAGATCGGTCAATGCATCGCCTTGCGCCAACAACTGCTCACCAATGCTCGACTGGCCAGCCAGTTGCTCCAGACCGCTGCGGTCTGTCGGCAAGTTGAGGCTGGCGAGGATTTCACTGCGCTTGCGGCCATGCTGTTCAAGCAGAATGATCAATGCCTGTTTATGCGCCAGAATGTTTTCCAGCAAGGGCATGTCGCGACCGTGCAACGCGAGGGATTCGGTTTGCAGCAACTCCAGCAATTGTTGAGCTGGAGCAAAGTCGTCGTTGATCAATTGCAATAAATTAGTGTCGTGCATGGCTGGCCTTGGGTTTTAAGCGTCCAAAAGCCTGGCGCCGGCAAAAGCCTAGCGCTGGGCTTCGAAGTTGAGCAGTTTGCTGGCTACACGGTTGCTGTCGACTTTATAGCTGCCATCGGCAATCGCGGCTTTCAACTCGGCCACACGGGCTTTGTCGACAGCAGGCTGATCGCGCAGCTTGTCAGTGACCTTCTGCAACTGTTGAGCCTCATTGCTGAGGTGTACCGATTCCCCGCTTTTTGCGGTACTGGCCGGTTCGGCCTGGGTATTCAGCGGCGCGGAGGTGCC
Source organism: Pseudomonas sp. H1_D05 (assembly GCF_054682705.1). Classification (NCBI taxonomy): domain Bacteria; kingdom Pseudomonadati; phylum Pseudomonadota; class Gammaproteobacteria; order Pseudomonadales; family Pseudomonadaceae; genus Pseudomonas; species Pseudomonas sp. H1_D05. Next base: position 200,661 of record NZ_CP162825.1, on the reverse strand, counting down.
GGTTTCGGCGGTTTCCTTGGCGTTGCTGGTACGTGTACTGCCCGTAAGTGACGAGGAGCTGTTCAAACGGCTGAAATCGATGACCATGATAAAAACCTCTGGGAATTTGGACGCTTGCCATGTTTTCGGCCATCCCCTGGAAAACTTTAGGCACATTTACAATGAGCCTTGCATGCGCCGGCGCGTGTCCTGCTGCGGCACAGTTTAGGGAACAGCCGGGGTCAGCGCCAGTTTTCTACATCGCCACTTCCACTTGGCCGGGCGCGGTGACTTGCGCCTTGATGACCCGTTGCGAGTTGAGGTTTTTCACCCGGATCTGTTCTTTCAAACCACCATTGGCCAGCGCTTCCCCGGGCATGCGCACGGCGAGCGTGCCGCTGCGCGCAGTGATGACCACTTGATCACCCTTGCGAATGACTTCCGCCTGTTCCAGATGGACCAGAGTAATGACCTGATCGGCTACCGTTGGTCGGGTTAATTTCTGCCCGATCGCTTCGTCTACCGAGGTCAGAAAGCCTTGGTTGATCGTGCTCACGTCGCGTTCACGCAGGGTCACGTCTTGGGGTTCGATGATCCCTGCACGTTTCAGCGGTCGGGTGGTTGTCACAATCTCGCGAAACAGGCGGACTTGAGCGGGCACGAACACAGTCCAGGGCGAGGCGCCCTCACAACGGACCTTCACGGTAACCCGGCCCAGCGGACGTGCCGGACTCTCCAAAGTCGCTGTCAATTCCTTGTCGCACATAGGCATGCGCATACGGGGGTCGAGCTGGTTTACTTCGATCTCGTAGCGGCCTTCCGTTTGACTGGTGGCCAGATAGTCTTCTACGGTGAACTCAAGAAAGCCCTGAGTGACGCCGATAAGCATGTCAGGCAAGGTAACCGCATCAGCAATGGCAGGGCTGCCAGCGAAAAAGCAGCAGACGGCGGACATCGCGCAAAGGCTTTTGCGAGCGCGGGAGGTCAGGTGTCGGAAAAATGTCGTTTGAGCGTTCATACGAGTTAAAAAGCAAGCGCCGTGCCGTTTAGCAATGAATGTGCGTCGCAACAACACTTGGCGTTGGTGTAGGAGTCTGGGCATGGCTGGTGTAATGGATTCGGTGAACCAGCGCACGCAACTGGTGGGGCAGAATCGCCTGGAGCTGTTGTTGTTCCGTCTCGACGGTCAGCAGCTCTACGGAATCAACGTGTTCAAGGTGCGGGAAGTGTTGCAGTGCCCGTCGCTGACGTTGATGCCCAAGTCCAGTCCTGTCGTGTGCGGGGTGGCAAATATCCGGGGGGCGACCATTCCGATCCTTGATCTGGCAATGGCCACCGGTTCCGGAGCGTTGAAGGACAAGAACAATCCGTTCGTGATCATCACGGAGTACAACACCAAGACCCAGGGTTTCCTGGTCCGCTCGGTGGAGCGCATCGTCAACATGAACTGGGAAGAGATTCATCCACCGCCCAAGGGCACGGGTCGCGATCACTACCTGACCGCTGTGACTCGGGTGGACAATCAGTTAGTCGAAATCATCGACGTCGAGAAAGTGCTGGCGGAAGTTGCGCCGACACCGGAAGCGATTTCGGTGGGCGTGGTCGATGTCGAGACCCAGACCAAGGCACTGTCATTGCGTGTCTTGACGGTCGATGACTCGTCGGTGGCGCGCAAGCAGGTCACGCGTTGTCTGCAGACAATCGGGGTCGAAGTGGTGGCGCTGAACGACGGCAAACAGGCGCTGGATTACCTGCGCAAGCTGGTCGATGAGGGCAAGAAGCCGGAAGAAGAGTTCCTGATGATGATTTCCGACATCGAGATGCCGGAGATGGACGGGTACACCCTGACGGCGGAAATCCGCGGCGACGCACGCATGCAAAAGCTTCATATCATCCTGCATACTTCGTTGTCGGGGGTATTCAATCAGGCGATGGTCAAGAAAGTCGGTGCCGATGACTTTTTGGCCAAGTTCCGTCCTGATGACCTGGCATCCCGGGTAGTCGACCGGATCAAAGCAGCAGATATCAGCTAGGGGCGTTTTGCTCCTGGCGGTCAACACGATTTAAGAGGCGGCATCATTGTCTACGGGTAATTTGGATTTCGAACAGTTCCGGGTCTTCCTGGAAAAAGCCTGTGGCATTCTGCTCGGTGAAAACAAGCAGTACCTGGTCTCGAGCCGTCTCAACAAACTGATGGAGCAGCAAGGCATCAAATCCCTGGGTGAGCTGGTTCAGCGCATCCAGACCCAGCCGCGCAGCGGTTTGCGCGAGCAGGTGGTCGATGCCATGACGACCAACGAAACCCTGTGGTTTCGTGACACCTATCCGTTTGAAGTCTTGAAGAACAAGGTGCTGCCTGAAGCGATCAAGGCCAGCCCCAATCAGCGTCTGCGGATCTGGTCGGCCGCCTGCTCGTCGGGCCAGGAACCGTACTCGCTGTCGATGTCGATCGACGAGTTCGAGCGAACCAACCTCGGCCAGTTGAAGATGGGCGTGCAGATTGTCGCCACTGATTTGTCCGGTCTTATGCTGACCAACTGCAAGACCGGCGAATACGACAGTCTGGCGATCGGTCGCGGTTTGTCGCCGGAACGCCTGCAGCGTTACTTCGACCCGAAAGGGCCGGGCCGCTGGGTGATCAAGGCGCCGATCAAGAACCGGGTAGAGTTCCGTTCGTTCAACCTGCTCGACAGCTATGCCGCGCTGGGCAAGTTCGACATCGTGTTCTGCCGCAACGTGTTGATCTACTTCTCTGCCGAAGTGAAGAAAGACATCCTGTTGCGCATTCACAGCACGTTGAAGCCGGGCGGTTATCTGTTCCTTGGCGCTTCCGAAGCGCTGAACGGTTTGCCGGACCATTACCAGATGGTGCAGTGCAGCCCGGGGATTATTTACCAGGCGAAATAACCGTATCGGCAACACCAAAAAACGGCAGGTCCCAAAAAGACCTGCCGTTTTTTATGCCCAAAGAAATTCTCCCTGACACCATAAACCCCCTGTAGGAGTGAGCCTGCTCGCGATAGCGGTAGCACATTCAGCAGCATCGGTACCTGACACACCGCTATCGCGAGCAGGCTCACTCCTACAGGGGATCGTGGTGTGTATGAGATGGACGGCAAGCGGCAGAAAAGCGGCATCCGGCGGAAACCGGTTGCCGCTTTTCTGGCATTGCCGCTTTGCCGACTCTCTGCAAAGCCCCGGTTTATGCGGCTTTTGTGGTTTGGCACGGCGCTTGCTAAAGCTCAGTTACGAAAAACCGGTCACCTGAAGGTTCCCGACATGAGCATCAGCTTCGATAAAGCGCTCGGCATTCACGAAAAGGCATTGGGCTTCCGCGCCCAGCGTGCCGAAGTGCTGGCCAACAACATCGCCAACGCCGACACCCCGAACTACAAGGCTCGGGATCTGGATTTCTCCAAAGTGCTTGAAGCACAGACCCAGAAAAATGCGAACGGCACCATCGCCCTGAACATGACCAACAGCCGTCACATCGAAGCTGAAGGCCTGGGCAATGGCGACGAATCGCTGATGTATCGCACGCCGATGCAACCGTCGATCGACCAGAACACCGTGGACGCTCAACTGGAACAGTCGAACTACGCGGAAAACGCCGTCGGCTTCCAGGCCAGCTTCACCCTGCTCAACAGCAAATTCAAAGGGCTGGTGTCAGCCCTGCGCGGAGAGTAATCCATGTCCCTGTCCAGCGTTTTCAACATTGCCGGCAGCGGCATGAGCGCACAAACCACGCGTCTGAACACCGTGGCGTCGAACATCGCCAACGCCGAAACCGTCTCGTCGAGCATCGACCAGACCTATCGCGCCCGTCACCCGGTATTCGCCACCATGTTCCAGGGCGGCCAGAGCAGCGGCAGCAACTCGCTGTTCCAGAGCCAGGACGCGGCCGGTCAGGGCGTACAGGTGCTCGGTGTGGTCGAAGACCAGAGCAACCTCGAAGCGCGTTACGAGCCGAACCATCCGGCGGCCGACGCCAAAGGCTACGTCTACTACCCGAACGTCAACGTGGTGGAAGAAATGGCTGACATGATTTCCGCGAGCCGCTCGTTCCAGACCAACGCCGAAATGATGAACACCGCCAAAACCATGATGCAGAAGGTACTGACCCTCGGTCAGTAATAAGGGGCGACTGCCATGAGTGTTTCCGATACCACTAGCAGCCTGAGCATGAATGACATCCTGGCGAACTCGTCGAAAAAGACCAGTTCGACCACCGGTGGCATTGCTTCGGCGACCAACAGCGCCACCGGCGGCCAGGCACTGGGCAAGGATGCGTTCCTGCAATTGCTGGTCACCCAGCTGAAAAACCAGAACCCGCTTGATCCGCAGGACAACAGTGCCTTCGTTGCGCAGTTGGCACAGTTCAGCAGTCTTGAGGGGATCACCACCCTCAACAGCACTGTCAGCTCGCTGGCTGGCAACTACAACTCCTCGCAGGCGTTGCAGGCTTCGTCGCTGGTGGGCCGCAATGTGATCGTGCAGACCAACTCGGTTCAGCTCGACGATCCGAGCAAAGGCATGACCGGCTCGGTCAGCGTTCCGTCGTCGATTGCCGGCGGCACCGTCAGCATCACCGACAGCAGCGGCACGGTGGTTCGCACCATCGATCTGGGCAGCCGCGCCGCAGGCAGCGCGAGCTTCACCTGGGACGGCAAGGACAAGGACGGCAACGTGGTCAAGACCGGTACCTATACCGTCAAGGCCAACGCATCGATCAATGGCACCTCGACCGATATGGCGACCTACCTGCCGGCCACCGTCACCAGCGTGACGATCAGCCAGACCGGCGGCGAGCTGATGCTCAACCTGTCCGGCAAGGGCACTGTTGCCCTGTCCAAAGTACAAACCATTGGTATATAGAGCCGACTAACCGGCACAAAGGAGTGGAATATGTCTTTCAATATCGGCCTTAGCGGTCTCTATGCAGCCAACAAGCAACTGGACGTGACCGGCAACAACATCGCCAACGTCGCGACCGCCGGTTTCAAATCGTCCCGTGCAGAATTCGAAGACGTCTACTCGGCCACTCGCCTGGGTAGCGGCAGCAAAGTGATCGGCAACGGCGTGCGCCTGGCCAATGTTTCCCAGCAGTTCACCCAGGGTGACATCAACAACACCGGTAACGTGCTGGACATGGGCATCAACGGTTCGGGCTTCTTCACCATGAGCAACAACGGCTCGGTGTCCTACACCCGTGCCGGTACGTTCAAGGTCGACAACGCCGGTTACATCACCAACACCGACTACACCTCGCGCCTGCAGGGTTACGGCGTGGACGCCAATGGCAAGATCATCAACGGTGTGTTGACCGACCTGAAGATCGATACCTCGAACCTGGCGCCGAAATCGACTTCCCTGGTGACGTCGAGCATCAACTTGAACTCGACTGCGCCGGTGATCAACGACACAGTGGCGGCCGGCAAGTTTGATCCGAGCAAGCTTGAGACGTACACGAAGAGCTTCAGCACTCCGATCTACGACTCGCAGGGCAACTCGCACGTCATGGATCAGTACATGGTGAAAACCGGCCAAAACACTTGGAAGGTTTACACCCTGGTGGACGGGCGTAATCCGGATGCAACCGGTAGCAATCCACTCACGACGCCTCCAACTGCTTCGACACTGACGTTTGACAGTTCGGGCAATCTGACTCAGGTCAGCACACCTAATCCGGCGGATCCGGCCAATCCGATCATCAGCAGCGACTTGAAGCTGGCCAATTGGAAGCCGGGCAACGTGGTCAACGGTAACTTTGTACCTAACGGCGCAGCAGCCAACACGGCTGGCGTGACCATCTCCATGTCCAAGACCACTCAGTACAACGCTGACACCGCGCGTTCGATTCCGACTCAGGACGGTTACGCCACTGGCCAGATCACCAACCTGACCATCGACGGCACCGGTACTTTGTTCGCCAACTTCAGCAACAACCAGAGCAAGGCCATCGGCCAGGTTGCGCTGGCCAGCTTCACCAACGAACAAGGCCTGCAGGCTATCGGTGGCACCAGCTGGAAAGAGACGTTTGCTTCGGGTATCCCGGGCTACGATGCACCGGAAACCGGTACCTTGGGTTCGATCGCTTCCAACTCGCTGGAAGAGTCGAACGTTAACCTGACCAACGAACTGGTAGACCTGATCAAGGGCCAGAGCAACTATCAGGCGAACGCCAAGACCATTTCCACTCAGAGCACCATCATGCAGACCATCATTCAGATGACCTGATGTGATCTGAGAGCTGCACTGAAAACCGACGCGCCAATGCGTCGGTTTTTTTTGGCGTAGTATTTGGGACGTGTGTTCAGCTATCTACCGTTTGTCGGTCGCTGTGGTGTGGAACTTGCACTCTCGGGAAGCGGTGGCGGTGCGCGTCAAACTTTCATTCACTCCGCCTGTTTGCAAGCCGGGCCTAAGGTCCGGTGGCTTGGAAGCCATCAGTAGTCACCAGGGATGCGACACTTTGAACAGTCATGATTACGTCAGTGCGCCGATTGCGGTGCCAGCGCTCGACGGCCTCCGGCCGGGCCGTATATGCCCGCACTGCCCGGGCATTGCCGGTTGCCCTGTCAGTGCCCCCTCATTCAAACCGATTGAAATCAATTCTCCTGTTGTCGGGTTCACACAGCAACGTCTGCGCGGCCGATGTCGTGCGCGGTGATTTTTCTGATCGTGTCGAGCATCACCGCCCCCAGCCCAAAGCGGTCGGATTTTTCAAAATGCTCAAGCCTTTTTGCAATCAAGCCTTACGTGCATCAGAGAGGGTGAGTCCTCAGCGCCAGGCGATTTGACGCAGTTTCCAACACAAGCACACTCACACAAGGAAGATGTAATGGCGGTAATTTATGGGTCCAATGGTGCAGATTCGCTGGTAGGTACCATCGGCGATGATCAAATACGTGGTTTGGCGGGCGATGACGTTTTGAATGGTGGGGATGGCAACGACCTTCTCATTGGTGGCGAAGGGGCTGATCAGCTCATTGGTGGCGCAGGTTTCGACATCGCCAGCTACGAAGACGCCAATCAGGGAGTCGGCGTGACGATCAACCTGAAAACCGGCGTTAACTCCGGTCTTGCGGCGGGCGATACGTTCAACGGTATTGAGGCGTTTCGCGGTACCAGTTACACCGACAACTTTGTCGCCGACGCTTCGGCCAACACGTTTGATGGTGTGATCGGCTACGACACCTTGAGCTACGCCACCTCCGAGCAGGCGATCAACCTGACGTTGACCGGCGTCAATGGTACCGGTCTGGGCGGCGATGCGCAGGGTGATGCCTTCAGTAACATGGACGTGGTTATCGGTACCGCGTTCGATGACGTCTTTACCCTGAACTCTGGCAGCACGAGCGTCTATGGTGGCGCCGGTAACGACGTCTACATCATCAATGGTCCCTGGACTGGTGGCATCGGTGAAGGCGCCGGTGGCGGCGATGATGAGATTCGTACCAATCAGATCAAAATAAGCATGAGTGGCGAAATCGAGCGCCTGACGTATACCGGCACCGGCAACTTCACCGGTATAGGCAGTGCAGGCAACAACGTCATCACCGGCGGTGTCGGCAACGATGTGCTGATCGGTGGTGCGGGTGCCGACCAGTTGATTGGCGGCGCAGGTTTCGACACGGCCAGCTACGAAGACGCCAACCAGGGTATCGGTGTGACGATCAACCTGAAAACCGGGGTTCACACCAGTCTGGCTGCGGGTGATACGTTCAACGGTATCGAGGCGTTTCGCGGCACCAGTTACACCGACAATTTTGTCGCCGACGCCACGGCCACCTCTTTTGATGGTGCGGGCGGCTACGACACCTTGAGCTATGCCACCTCCGAGCAGGCGATCAACCTGACGCTGACCGGCGTCAATGGCACCGGTCTGGGCGGTGATGCGCAGGGTGATAGTTTCAGCAACCTGGAAGCAGTTGTCGGCACTGCATTCGATGATGTTTTTACCCTTAACTCTGGTAGCACAAGCGTCAGTGGTGGCGCCGGTAACGACGTCTATATCATCAATGGTCCCTGGGCGGGCGGGATAGGTGAAGGCGCCGGTGGCGGTGATGATGAGATTCGTACCAACCAGCTCAAAATGGGCATGAGTGGCGACATCGAGCGCCTGACGTATACCGGCACCGGTAACTTCACTGGCATCGGCAGTACAGGCAACAACATCATCACCGGCGGCGTTGGCAACGACGTGTTGATCGGTGGTGCGGGTGCCGACCAGTTGATTGGCGGCGCGGGTTTTGACACGGCCAGCTACGAAGACGCCAACCAGGGTGTCGGCGTGACGATCAACCTGAAAACCGGGATTCACACCAGTCTGGCGGCGGGTGATACGTTCAACGGTATCGAGGCATTTCGTGGTACCAGTTACACCGACAATTTTGTCGCCGACGCCACGGCCACCTCGTTTGATGGTGCGGGCGGTTATGACACCTTGAGCTACGCCAGCTCCGAGCAGGCGATCAACCTGACGCTGACCGGCGTCAACGGCACCGGTCTGGGCGGCGATGCGCAGGGTGATACCTTCAGCAACATGGAAGCGGTTATCGGCACGGCGTTCGATGACGTCTTTACCCTGAACTCCGGCAGCGCGAGCGTCGGTGGTGGCGCCGGCAACGATGTCTACATCATCAATGGTCCTTGGACAGGTGGCATCGGTGAAGCCGCCGGTGGTGGTGATGATGAAATCCGTACCAACCAGACCAGTATGGGCATGAGCGGCGAAGTCGAGCGCTTGACCTATACCGGGACGGGTAACTTCACCGGTACTGGCAACGCTGGCGACAACATCATCACCGGCGGCGCTGGCAACGATGTGCTCCTCGGCGGTGCAGGTGCCGACAAATTGATTGGCGGCGCCGGTATCGACGTTGCCAGCTATGAGGACAGCCTTGCTGCGGGTGTCACGGTCAACCTGAAAACCGGTGTACACACAGGCTTCGCTGCAGGCGATACTTTCTCCGGTATCGAAATCATTCGTGGCAGCAAGAACGGTGACACGTTCTTCGGTGACGCGCAGGCCAACATTTTTGATGGCGGCACCGCGGGTGGCGTCGATACCGTCGATTACTCGTTGTCGGCGCAGGCCGTGAACATCACGCTTACCACGCTCGGCGCCGGCAGTGGTCAGGGCGGCGACGCGCAGGGCGATACCTTTACCAATATCGAGAAAGTCGTCGGTTCGGACTTCGACGATGTGTTTGTCAGCGGCTCCGCAGCCTCCCTGTTCCAGGGCGGGGCGGGTAACGATCTGTACATCATCAACGGCTCGCCCAATCAGTCGGTCATTGAATTGGCGGGTGGAGGTGACGACGAAATACGCACCTCGCTGAGCAGCATGACCTTGAGTCCTGAAGTCGAACGCCTGACCTATACCGGCACCGGTAACTTCACCGGTACAGGCAATGCGGGCAACAACATCATCACCGGTGGCGTTGGCAACGACGTACTAATGGGGGGTGCGGGTGCGGACCTCTTCATCGGTGGCGCGGGCCTCGATACCGTCTCCTACGACGACTCCACCGTAGGCGTGACGATCAACCAGAAAACCGGTATTCACACGGGCATTGCTGCTGGCGATACCTTTGAGGGTATCGAAGTCATTCGCGGCTCCAAATACAGTGACACGTTCATGGCCGGCGCCGCTGCCGACAAGTTCGACGGCGGTACGGCCGGCCCGGACAACATGGACGTCATCGACTATTCGCAGTCTGGCGCGGCCATCAACCTGACGTTGGTTTCCGGAACTGGCACCGGGACCGGTGGTGATGCCGAGGGCGATTCGTTCTCTGGAATCGAAAAGGTGATCGGTTCGGGGTATGACGATGTGTTCACCACTTCCACGTCCGGCTCCTTCACCCTACAGGGTGGTGCGGGCAACGACGTCTACATCGTCAACGCCGGTGCCTCGGCGGTGATCGTCGAAGCGCAGGGCGGCGGCGACGACGAAGTGCGTACCAACCAGCTCAGCATGGGGCTGCACAATAACGTCGAGCGCCTGACTTACACCGGCACGGGCAACTTCACCGGTCGCGGTAATGCCAGCGACAACATCATCACCGGTGGCGCTGGCAACGATACCTTGCTGGGCGGTGCGGGTGCCGACAGCTTTATCGGTGGTGCCGGTACGGACACCGTCAGTTATGACGACAGCACGGTGGCGGTGACGCTCAATTTCAAGACGGGCGTATACAGCGGCATCGCCGCAGGTGACACCTTCACCGATATCGAACTGATTCGCGGCACGCAGTACGCCGATACATTTATCGCCGGCGCGGGTGCCGACAAGTTCGACGGTGCTACGGGCATTGATGTGGCGGATTACTCGCAATCCACTCAGGGCGTGACGCTGACATTGGGTGCTGCCGGTGTCGGCTCTGGCACGGGCACGGGTGGCGATGCCGAGGGAGACAGTTTTTACGGTATCGAATCCATCATCGGCTCGGCTTACAACGACGTCTTTATCGCCAATGCCAACTCGACCGGTTTCACTGTGCAAGGTGGTTTGGGCGACGATGTTTACGTCCTCAACAACGCAAACTATGGCGCTATCATCGAACTGGCTGGCGGCGGTAATGATGAAGTGCGCACCAATCAGTCTTACTACCTCATGAATGCCGGGATCGAGCGCTTGACCTATACCGGTACCGGGATGTTCCAGGCGCGAGGCAATGCGCTCGATAACGTCATCACGGGCGGGGCCGGGGACGACATTTTGATGGGGGGCGATGGCGGCGACACGTTTATCGGTGGCGATGGTTTCGATACGGTCAGCTATAACGACGTCGGGCCGGTAGGCGTGGTCATCAATCTCAAAACTGGCGAGCACACCGCTATAGCCAAGGGCGATACCTTCCAGAGCATCGAGAAGTTCGTCGGCTCGGGACGCGACGACACCTTCATCGGTAATGATCAAATCAACAATTTTGACGGTGCTTTCGGGCGCGACACGGTGAGCTTCGCCTTTGAAAGCTCAGCCATCACGCTTGACCTCACTCAGCCATTGACCGGTGCCGCAGCAGGCGACACCTACACCAACATCGAAAACTGGGAAGGCACTGCATTCAATGACACGTTGATCGGTGGTGCCGGCGCCGAGACGTTTATTGGTGGCAAGGGCGCTGACTTTATCGATGGCGGTGCAGGTGTTTCCGATGAAGCCTGGTACATCGGCAGCTCGGCTGCGGTGCAAGTCGACTTGCTGGCCAATACAGTCACCGGCGGTGATGCGAGCGGCGATGTACTGGTCAATATTGAGGGGCTGCACGGCTCGTCATTCAACGACACCCTGACCGGGAACGCTGCCTGGAACACCCTCTATGGTGGAGCAGGGAATGACCTGATCTACGGCGGGGACGGCAACGACTCGATTTATGGCGGCAACTACGAGCCTTACGCGATCAACGGTCCGGATCGCAGCGGTCCGGCCGAGGCGGATCAGCTGTTTGGCGGCAATGGCAACGACAGCATGTTCAGCGCCAACAACGATGTCGGCAGCATCCTGCACGGTGATGCCGGTAACGACGATATTAACGTTTACGCCGGTATTGCCTATGGTGATGACGGCAGTGACTCGCTGGTGGGCAATGGGCCTGAATATCAGCTGTTTGGCGGCGCGGGTTCCGACACCTTGATCATGTTCGGCGGTGGGTATGCCTACGGCGGTGAGGGCAGCGATACCTACAAGGTGTATTCGTCGACCAATGTGATGATCAAGGACGATGGTCTTCAAGGCGGCGATAGAGTCGAGCTGCAGAATATCAAGTCGTATGCCGATGTGATCATCAAGACCGACGGCACCAATGCCTACATCTTCAATGCTGTGGAGTGGAATGCCGGTAAGCAGAGCAACGCGGTGATTCTTGCGGACTGGTATGCAGGCTCGAACACCATCGAAACCTTCGCTACTGCCAATGGTGATACGTTCACCATTCCAGTAGTGGGGCAGGCGATGGCCGAGTCCTTTATGGTCTGATGAGGTACTGAAAGCACAATGAGCGGCGAAACCTGTAACCGGGTTTCGCCGTTTTTTTGCTTCAATATTTACTCCAGCCAAAAGAAAACCCCCGACACACCAGAAGTCTGTCGGGGGTTTCTTTTGCCTGGAAGAATCAGACGTCTCGCAACGCCTGACTCAGCTCAGCTTATTGGCAAGCTTCGCAATCCGGCTCGTCAATCGCGCAAGCCTTTGGCACTGGCGCAGGACCGGCAGGAGCTGCCAGAACCGAATCGTCGCCGTGGTTGCCGCCGCTGGAAACAGCGTTCAGCTTGCCGGTGTTGATGGTCGACTTCTCGGTGCTGGTCGCGGCCAGGGCACGGAGGTAGTAAGTGGTTTTCAGACCACGGTACCAGGCCATGCGGTAGGTCACGTCGAGCTTCTTGCCCGATGCGCCGGCGATGTACAGGTTCAGCGATTGGGCCTGGTCGATCCACTTCTGACGACGGCTGGCCGCGTCAACGATCCACTTGGTGTCCACTTCGAACGCGGTTGCGTAGAGCTCTTTGAGTTCTTGCGGGATGCGCTCGATCTGCTGAACCGAACCGTCGTAGTACTTCAGGTCGTTGATCATGACCGAGTCCCACAGACCGCGAGCCTTGAGGTCGCGAACCAGGTACGGGTTGATCACGGTGAATTCGCCCGACAGGTTCGATTTCACATACAGGTTCTGGTAGGTCGGTTCGATCGACTGCGATACGCCGGTGATGTTGGCGATGGTCGCGGTCGGTGCGATGGCCATGATGTTGGAGTTACGAATGCCTTTCTGTACACGGGCGCGAACCGGTGCCCAGTCGAGGGTTTCGTTCAGGTCGACATCGATGTACTTCTGGCCACGGGCTTCGATCAGGATCTGTTGCGAATCCAGCGGCAGGATGCCTTTGGACCACAGCGAACCCTGGAACGTCTCGTACGCGCCACGCTCGTCAGCCAGGTCGCAGGACGCCTGGATCGCGTAGTAGCTGACCGCTTCCATCGACTTGTCGGCGAACTCGACGGCAGCGTCGGAACCGTAAGGGATGTGCTGCAGGTACAGCGCGTCCTGGAAGCCCATGATGCCCAGACCGACCGGACGGTGCTTGAAGTTGGAGTTCTTCGCTTGTGGCACCGAGTAGTAGTTGATGTCGATCACGTTATCGAGCATGCGTACAGCGGTGTTCACGGTACGTTCCAGCTTGGCGGTGTCCAGCTTGCCGTCAACGATGTGGTTCGGCAGGTTGATCGAGCCCAGGTTGCAAACGGCGATCTCGTCCTTGTTGGTGTTCAAGGTGATCTCGGTGCACAGGTTCGAGCTGTGAACCACGCCGACGTGCTGCTGCGGGCTGCGCAGGTTGCACGGGTCTTTGAAGGTCAGCCATGGGTGGCCGGTTTCAAACAGCATGGAGAGCATTTTGCGCCACAGGTCTTTGGCCTGGATGGTCTTGAACAGTTTGACCTTGCCTGGGTATTCGGTCAGCGCTTCGTAGTACTCGTAGCGCTCTTCGAAGGCTTTGCCGGTCAGGTCGTGCAGGTCCGGTACTTCGGATGGCGAGAACAGGGTCCACTTGCCGTCATCGAAGACACGCTTCATGAACAGGTCAGGGATCCAGTTGGCGGTGTTCATGTCGTGGGTACGACGACGATCATCACCGGTGTTCTTGCGCAGCTCGATGAACTCTTCGATGTCCATGTGCCAGGTTTCCAGGTAGGCACAGACAGCGCCTTTGCGCTTGCCACCCTGGTTAACGGCTACAGCGGTGTCGTTCACCACTTTGAGGAACGGCACAACGCCTTGCGACTTGCCGTTGGTGCCCTTGATGTACGAACCCAGAGCGCGAACAGGCGTCCAGTCGTTGCCCAGGCCGCCGGCGAATTTCGACAACATGGCGTTGTCGTGGATCGCGTGGTAGATGCCCGACAGGTCATCCGGCACGGTGGTCAGGTAGCAGCTCGACAGCTGTGGACGCAGGGTACCGGCGTTGAACAGGGTCGGGGTCGACGACATGTAGTCGAAGGACGACAGCAGGTTGTAGAACTCGATCGCACGGTCTTCTTTCTGCTTCTCTTCGATCGCCAGGCCCATGGCCACGCGCATGAAGAAGATCTGCGGCAGTTCGAAACGCACGCCATCCTTGTGGATGAAGTAACGGTCGTACAGGGTCTGCAGGCCCAGGTAGGTGAATTGCTGATCACGCTCGTGGTTGATCGCCTTGCCCAGTTTTTCCAGGTCGAAGGAAGCCAGCACAGGGTTCAGCAGTTCGAACTCGATACCTTTGGCGATGTAAGCCGGCAGTGCCTTGGCGTACAGGTCGGCCATTTCGTGGTGAGTGGCGCTTTCGGCCACACCGAGGAAACCCAGACCTTCGGCACGCAGGGTGTCCATCAGCAGGCGGGCAGTCACGAACGAGTAGTTCGGCTCACGCTCGACCAGGGTACGGGCGGTCATCACCAGGGCGGTGTTGACGTCGGTCAGGGCCACGCCGTCGTACAGGTTTTTCAGGGTTTCGCGCTGGATCAGGTCGCCGTCGACTTCTTCCAGACCTTCGCAGGCCTCGGTGACGATGGTGTTCAGGCGGCCCATGTCGAGCGGCGCCAGGCTGCCGTCGGTACGGGTGATGCGGATCGACGGGTGAGCGTTGACCGCTTCTTCGGCCGGCGCGTGGGCAGCGCGTTCTTTCGAACGACCGTCACGGTAGATCACGTAGTCGCGAGCGACTTTCTGCTCACCGGCACGCATCAGGGCCAGTTCGACCTGGTCCTGGATTTCTTCGATGTGGATGGTGCCACCCGACGGCATGCGACGCTTGAAGGTCGCGGTGACCTGTTCGGTCAGACGGGCAACGGTGTCATGGATTCGCGACGAAGCGGCAGCGGTGCCGCCTTCAACTGCGAGGAACGCTTTGGTGATAGCGACGGTGATCTTGTCATCGGTGTAAGGAACGACAGTGCCATTGCGCTTGATCACGCGCAGTTGACCAGGCGCGGTGGCTGCCAGATCCGAATTCGAATCAGCGGCCTGCGGCAAGGTGCCCTGCGGGTTCTCGCGAGTTGTGTCGGTTTGCATGGGGGGTGGTCTCCACATTCTCTATGTTTGTTTGGGCACCATCATGGTGCCCACCGTTCTGTCCAGAAGCACTACAGCCGACGGGCGTCGGGTATAACAACTTCGGGACAGTAGGAAAAAAGGCTGATGAAGCCGCATCCTTGCCGAAGTTTTTGGCTACGAGCCAGGGCTCGAGCCGGATTCCTTCCCGGGTGACAGTAATGACTGCAACACCCGTACCGTTCTCGCCGCTGCGAGCTAAAAAACGGTGCCATCCGCAAGTGCGGTTTGGGCTTTGAAAAACTTGCTTGGTTCAACCGGAAACAGGCAATAAATCGCTTGAGTTTCAGGTCTGAAATGTGGTTGGGCGTTTAAGCAGAAAACCCTATATGTAGGGTCTCTCCCTGCGCCGTGCTACAAGATAATGCGTTTTACGGGTGCTTGCAACGTACTAGCTGTGGATAAACCTGTGCGTAAATTGTGTAAGAAATCCGGAATTCGCGTGTAGGCCGCGAACCTGCTGAGCTAGACCGTCTGTCACTGTTTTTTCACCGGGAAAAACGCTTCAGCGGATTTTTAAGGGCGCGAACCCTATCACAAAAAACGGCCTTGTCCGAACGCATTTACCGACTTGTGTTCTGGCTGTACGCCGTTTATACAATCGGCCCATGCGCAGGCATTCTTATCCTCCTCAAACATGA
This sequence comes from Pseudomonas sp. H1_D05, assembly GCF_054682705.1. Lineage (NCBI taxonomy): Bacteria > Pseudomonadati > Pseudomonadota > Gammaproteobacteria > Pseudomonadales > Pseudomonadaceae > Pseudomonas > Pseudomonas sp. H1_D05. The sequence continues at coordinate 184,952 of NZ_CP162825.1, read as the reverse complement.
CAAAAGGTCGGGAGGATCTGAAGCTGTGGGAGCGAGCCTGCTCGCGAATGCGCTATGTCAGCTGACTCAGATGTTGGCTGATACGACGCCTTCGCGAGCAGGCTCGCTCCCACAGGGAATTGTGTTGAGGCAGACGTTCCTCCTTTATTAATAACAATAGAAAGCAGAGGTCAGCGGTGGAGCAACAAGCCTTTGAGGTATTGATCGTCGAGGATGACCAGCGGCTGGCCGAATTGACGCGCGACTACCTGCAAGCCAATGGACTGCGCGTGGATATCGAAGGCAACGGGGCGCTGGCGGCTGCGCGGATCATCCAGGAGCAGCCGGATCTGGTGATCCTTGATCTGATGCTGCCGGGCGAGGATGGCCTGAGCATCTGTCGCAAGGTGCGCAATCAGTATGACGGGCCGATTCTGATGCTCACCGCGCGCACCGACGATGCCGATCAGATCCACGGGCTCGATCTCGGTGCCGACGATTACGTGTGCAAACCGGTGCGCCCACGTCTGTTGCTGGCACGAATCCAGGCGTTGCTGCGCCGTAGCGACACACCTGAACCGCTCGCCGAAAAATCCCGCCGTCTGCAATTCGGCCCGCTGGTGGTCGATAACGCCTTGCGTGAAGCGTGGCTGAGCGACAGCGGCATCGAGCTGACCAGCGCCGAGTTCGATCTGCTCTGGCTGTTGGTGTCCAACGCCGGACGGATTCTGTCCCGCGAAGAAATCTTCACTGCACTGCGCGGCATCGGCTATGACGGTCAGGACCGTTCGATCGATGTGCGCATCTCGCGCATCCGCCCGAAAATCGGCGACGACCCCGACCATCCGCGCCTGATCAAGACCATTCGCAGCAAAGGTTATCTGTTCGTTCCTGAAGCCTGCGTAGACCTGCCGCTGTGAACTCGATCTTCCTGCGCATCTACGGCGGCATGTGCGCAGCGCTGATTCTGGTGGCGGTGCTCGGCGTGCTGGCGCTGAATCTGCTCAATCAGGTGCGCAGCGAGCAGTATCGCGAGCGGCTGGCCCACGGTACGTTCTCGCTGATGGCCGACAACCTGCAACCGATGAATGAAACCGAGCGCCATCGCGCGTTGCTGGTGTGGGAACGTTTGCTGGGGATCCCGCTGGCGCTCAAGAAGTTTGCCGAGACCGATCTCGATCTGACCCAGCGCACCCGCGTGCAACGGGGGCAGGCGTTGGTCGAGCAGACCGGTCCGCACGCGGCGAAGGTTTACCGGATGGTCAGCGACAAGGAACAGCTCGTACTGGTGGGTGAAGTTCAGCAGATCAGCGAGCAACTGGCCCGCGCAACCATTTACCTGCTGGCCGATGAACTGGTGCGCGTGCCGGTCGCCGAGCAACCCAAGCGCCTCGCACAGATAAAGGAAGAGAAGGGCTTCGGTTTCGATCTGCGCCTGGTCACGGTGAATGACGCCGACATGGACGAAGACCAGAGCCGCCGCGTGGCCGAAGGCGACACGGTGATGGCGCTGGGCAAGGGCGGCGATTCGATCCGCGTGTTTGCCGGCATGGTCGGCACGCCGTGGGTGCTGGAAATCGGACCGCTGTATCAGATGAACCCGTACCCGCCGGAATGGCTGGTGCTGATTGCGGCACTCGGCCTGAGCCTGATCGGCCTCATTGTTTATCTGTTGGTGCGCCAGCTCGAACGCCGTTTACGCGGCCTCGAAGCAGCGGCCACGCGGATTGCCAAGGGCAGCCTGGAAACCCGTGTGCCGGCGCGCGGTGCCGACTCGGTCGGGCGTCTGGCGGCGGCGTTCAACGGCATGGCCGAGCACTTGCAGCAGCTACTGGCAATCCAGCGCGAACTGGTGCGTGCGGTCTCTCATGAACTTCGCACGCCGGTGGCGCGTCTGCGTTTCGGTCTGGAAATGATCGGCTCGGCGACCACCCCGCAAGCGCTGGAGAAATACCGCGAAGGCATGGATCACGACATCGAAGACCTCGATAAGCTGGTCGATGAAATGCTCACCTATGCGCGACTGGAGCAGGGTTCGCCAGCGCTGACGTTCCAGCGCATCGATCTGGATGCGCTGGTCAATCAGGTGATTGAAGAGTTGGCGCCGTTACGCGCCGAGGTCACCGTGCAGCGGGGATTGTGCCTGTCTGCCGCCGATAACGATGATGCCTGGGTCGAAGCCGAGCCGCGTTATCTGCATCGGGCGCTACAGAACCTGGTGAGCAACGCCATGCGCCATGCACGCTCGAAGGTGACGGTCAGTTATCAGGTCGGGCAATTGCGCTGTCGCGTGGATGTCGAGGATGACGGGCCGGGCGTGCCGGAAGTGGCGTGGGAGCGGATTTTCACGCCGTTTCTACGCCTGGATGACAGCCGTACGCGAGCGTCGGGCGGGCATGGCCTGGGCTTGTCGATTGTGCGACGGATCATTCACTGGCATGACGGCCGGGCGATCATTGGCAAGAGCAAGAGTCTGGGTGGGGCTTGCTTTAGCCTGAGTTGGCCGCGCAATCAGGAACGCCGGTAATTCTTGTGGTGGCCGCGATGCCGCCTTCGCGAGCAAGCTCGCTCCCACATTTGAAATGCGGTTTCCTGTGGGAGCGAGCTTGCTCGCGAAGAGGCCCTTGCAGGCACCGAAAGATTTCAGGCCTTGATGCTGACCAGACTCAACAACTGCCCATCCTGCACCCCGAACTGCGCCTCCAGTTCAGTACCGTTGCGCCATTCAGCGGACAAGTCTGTCAACAAGCGCAAATGCACCTGACCCGCCTCCGTCCATTCCAGCACTTCTGCATGCTCGAAATAAAAGCGCTTCTGCACAATCGGGTACAGCGCTTTGAACAGACTTTCCTTCACCGAAAACGTCAGCGTCACCCACAGCGCCAACTGATCCCGCGAGGCGGCCGTCATGCGCTGCATTTCAGGTGGCGTCAGAATCTCCCCAGCCAAGCGCTCGGCCCGTTCGGTGTCGAGCAGATTTTCCAGATCCATGCCCAAACCGCGCCAGTGCCTTTTGTTGGCGACAATCGCTGCCGCGCGTCCGGTGCTGTGCGTGATCGAGCCGCAGATATGCGCGGGCCATATCGGCGCGCGGTCTTCACCAATCGCTGGCACAACGCTGCTGCCTTCCAGTTGCTGCAACGCTGCACGGGCGCAAATCCGCCCGGCGAGGAATTCCGCCTGACGTTTGGCCACCGAGCGCTGAATGCTTGGCGGCGGCTCGATGGCGCTACGGCGAAAGTCATCGCCAAGCAATTGAGCCGGATCGAAGTGAGTGCTGAGCAGCACGGTATCAGGCAGCACCGTCGGCAACGGCCAGTGGCTGTCGAGCGCGGTGCAGCAGGCGGGGAGGGTGGGGGTGAGATTCATGGCGGGCATTTTGCCGGTTAGTCGAGACAAGGTCGAGATTGGCGGTGAAGCTTTCGCGAGCAGGCTCGCTCCCACAGGGGATCTTCTGGGCGGCATAGATCCGGTGTGGGAGCGAGCCTGCTCGCGAAGGCCGCACCGCGGTGTCGCTGATCAGCTAAAGATGTTCTGCAAGAACGCTTTCATGTCCGCCCAGGATTTTTCGTCCGCTGCCTTGTTGTACCCGATGTCCGGGCCACCGTGCTCGCCATGGCTCAGGCGATCGGCATCCGGATTGGTAAAACCGTGCTTGGCGCCGTCGAGGCTGACGAACTTGTAGTCAGCGCCAGCCTTGTCCATTTCCGCCTTGAACGCCGTGACATTGTCTGGAGTGACCATGCTGTCCAGCGCACCGTGTTCGACCAGAATCTTCGCCTTCACACTGCCGGGTGTCGCCGGGGTCTTGGTCGCCAGCGCACCGTGGAAACTCACCACCCCTGCCAGCGGCTCTCCTTGTCGTGCGGCGTTGAGCACCACGCCGCCGCCGAAGCAGTAACCGATGGCGGCGATTTTGTTGACGTCGGTCTGCGGCTGCTTCTTCAGCAAATTCAGCCCGGCCTCAAAGCGCTTGCTGGAAGCCGCCGCATCCTGAGTCGCCGCCTGCATGAACGCCATCGCGTCTTTCGGGTGCTCGGTGTTCTTGCCTTCGCCGTACATGTCGATCGCCAACGCGCTGTAGCCAAGTGCGGCGAGATCGCGTGCGCGGCGTTTGGCGTAATCGTTCAGGCCCCACCATTCGTGCACCACGACGACACCCGGGCGTTTGCCTTTGATGGCGTCGTCGTAGGCGTAGTAGCCGATCAGTTTCGTGCCGTCGGCGCTCTGATAGGGAATTTCTTCAGTCTTGATCGCAGCGTGAGTGAGGCTGCTGACAGCCAGCAAAGTAAGGGCGAGGAACAGGCGCATGGTCGGGTCTCCTGACAATAAAGGGTCAAAACAGCCTAGTTCATTTGGTTCAGGTCAGGTTCAGAGACGGTTCAGGGGCGGTACAGGGGGCGGTCAGTAACCTTGCGCCATACCCAAACAGCACTGTGAAAGAGGAAATACCCATGACTTTTAACAAACTGTTGCTGGCATTGACCGTAATGAGCGCCAGTATCGCGGCCCAGGCTGACACCACTTCGAACTTCGCCGGCCTGTCCTTTGGCCAGACCAGCGACAAGATTGACAAGTCCCACGCACTGAACAACAACCTCGACCACCCGAACGCCACCGGCGCCATCGACGGTAACAACACCTACGGCGTACGCCTCGGTCAGCAAAACAGCCAGGGTCGCTACTACGCCACCTACGACAACGTGTCGGGCTCGCACAATGGCATTAAACTGCGTCAGGAAAACCTGCTGGGCAGCTACGATCTGTTCTACCCGGTAGGCGGCAGCACCCAGTTGTTCGGTGGCGCGACGGCGGGTTTGACCAAGCTGACTCAGGAATCGCCAGGCTTTAGCCGCGACAGTGATATCGGTTACGCCGTCGGCGGTCAGCTCGGTGTGTTGCAACAAGTATCGCAAAACACTTCGGTCGAACTCGGTTACCGTTACCTGCGCAGCAATGCCAGCACCGAGATGAGCGAACGCGGTGGCAGCAAGCAAGGTTCGCTGGATTTGACCAGCAGCGCGCAGACTTACCTGTCGGCTAACTACAATTTCTAAGGAGTTGCCAGCAGGTTCAATGTGGGAGCGAGCCTGCTCGCGAAGGCGGTGAATCAGTCGATCAATTTATCGACTGACACACAGCCTTCGCGAGCAGGCTCGCTCCCACAGGTGTGTGACTGGAGATTCTGATTTATCCGGGAGAGTGTTATGAAACTGTTGGTCGTCGAAGATGAAGCGCTGTTGCGCCATCACCTGCAAACCCGCCTGACAGAAAGTGGTCACGTGGTCGAGTCCGTGGCCAATGCCGAAGAGGCGCTGTACCAGACCGGACAGTTCAACTTCGACCTGGCGGTGATCGATCTCGGCCTGCCGGGCATGGGCGGTCTTGACCTGATTCGCCAATTGCGCGCGGCGGGCAAGACCTTCCCGATCCTGATCCTCACCGCGCGTGGCAACTGGCAGGACAAGGTCGAAGGCCTCGCCGCCGGCGCCGACGATTATGTGGTCAAGCCGTTCCAGTTCGAAGAACTCGACGCGCGCCTGAACGCCTTGCTGCGCCGCTCCAGCGGGTTCACCCAGTCGACCATCGTCGCCGGGCCGCTGCTGCTCGACCTCAATCGCAAACAGGCGAGCCTCGACGAGCAACCGCTGGCGCTGACCGCCTACGAGTACCGCATCCTCGAGTACCTCATGCGCCACCATCAACAAGTGGTGCCCAAGGATCGCTTGATGGAGCAGCTCTACCCGGACGACGACGAGCGCGATCCGAATGTCATCGAAGTGCTGGTCGGTCGTCTGCGGCGCAAACTCGAAGGCCCGGCCGGGTTCAAGCCGATCGACACTGTGCGCGGCCTCGGCTACCTGTTCAATGAGCGCTGCACTTGATTCGTTCCCTTCGCGTTCGCTTGATGCTCGCCGCCACCACGTTGGCGGTGTTGTTCATGCTTGCCTTGCTGCCGGCGATGCAAGGCGCGTTCAGCCTCGCCTTGCAGGATTCCATTGAGCAGCGGCTGGCTTCGGATGTCACCACGCTGATCTCGGCCGCGCGTATTGAAAACGGTCGGCTGGTGATGCCGACGCAACTGCCGGATGAGCGCTTCAATCTCACCGACTTCCGTTTGCTCGGCTACATCTACGACCGCGAAGGGCATCTGGTGTGGCGCTCGAAAGCCACCCAGGAAGAGCAGATCAACTACAAACCGCGTTACGACGGTCTCGGTAACGAGTTCGCGCGGATTCGTGAAACCAACGGCCAGGAATTCTTCGTCTACGACGTTGAAGTGAAATTGCTCGGCGGCAAAAGCGCGGCGTTCAGCATCGTCGCCCTGCAACCGGTGCGCGAGTACGAAACCACCCTTGAAGGCCTGCGTGAAAATCTTTATCTGGGCTTCGGCGCTGCGTTACTCGTGTTGCTGGCGCTGTTGTGGATCGGCCTGACCTGGGGCCTCAAAGCCTTGCGCCGGCTCAGTCAGGAACTCGACGAAATCGAAGGCGGCACCCGTGAAAGCCTCACCGAGCAACATCCACGCGAACTGCTGCGCCTGACCGGCTCGCTCAACCGTTTGCTGCACAGCGAGCGCCAGCAGCGCAGTCGTTACCGCGATTCCCTCGATGACTTGGCGCACAGCCTGAAAACCCCGTTGGCGGTGTTGCAAGGGGTTAGCGAGGACATGGCTCAACGTCCCGAAGAGCGCGATCAGGCCTGGGTGCTGCAAAGCCAGATCGAACGCATGAGCCAGCAAATCAGCTACCAACTGCAACGGGCGAGTTTGCGCAAAAGCGGACTGGTGCGGCACCAGGTGCGCCTGCAACCGGTGCTCAAAAGCCTCTGCGACACGCTGGACAAGGTTTACCGCGATAAGCACGTGCGGGTGGCGTTTGATTTACCCGAGCATTGCTATGTGCCGATCGAGCAGGGTGCCTTGCTGGAGATGATGGGCAACTTGCTGGAAAACGCTTATCGCCTGTGTCTGGGCGAGGTGCGCATCAGCGTGCGCGAGACCCTCGCCGGAATCGAACTGTGCGTCGAAGATGACGGCCCGGGCGTGCCGCCGGATCAGCGTGCGCGGATTCTCGAGCGTGGCGAGCGGCTGGATGCCCAGCATCCGGGGCAGGGGATCGGGTTGGCGGTGGTCAAGGACATTATTGAAAGCTACAACGCCAAACTCGCGCTGGGCGATTCGCCGATGGGCGGGGCGGCGTTCAGGATTCATTTTCCGGCGGTGTGATTGCGAGAGCCCTCACCCCAGCCCTCCCGAAACGTCGGACCGCCCAGAGGGAGAGGAGGCCGACCGAGGTGTCTAGCGTTATACATCGACCTGAAATAGCCAGTCGATTATGAATTCAAACGCGAAGTTTCAGGCAGGCGTACTTCTTGAGCATCCCCCAATCAGTCCCCTCTCCCTCCGGGCGGTCCGACGTTTCGGGAGGGTTAGGGTGAGGGGCTTTTGATTTTTGTGCCTCACTGCTCCTGCGCCCGATAAGCCCCCGGCGTCAGCCCGGTCCACTTCTTGAACGCCCGATGAAACGCCGACGGTTCGGAAAACCCCAACTGCTCGGCAATCTGCTGCAACGACAGATCCGCACGGCCCAAATGATAAATGGCGATATCCCGCCGCAACTGATCCTTCAACTCCTGAAAACTGCTGCCTTCCTCGCGCAAGTGCCGGCGTAGCGTCTGCGGGCTGATGTGCAGATGCGCCGCCACTGCCTCAAGATCCGGCCAGCGTGCCGTGTCGCGACTGAGCAAACGGCGCAGACGGCTACTCAGGCTGTCGCCGTCGTCCGGGCGTGAGAGCAGGTCGGCGGGGGAGCGTTCGAGAAAATGTTTGAGCGTGCGTTCGTCCTGCAACAGCGGCATAGACAGATAGCGGCTGTGGAATAAAAGGCTGCTTTGCTCGGTGCCGAAAGTCAGCGGGCAGGGGAACAACAAGTCATATTCAGCGCCGTGTTCGGGCCGGGGATAGCTGAAAGTCGCCTGTTCGAGGCGAATCCGCTGGCCAATCAGCCAACTGCCCAGACGATGCCAGATCACCAGCAAACTCTCGGTGAGAAAGTGATCCGGGTCCCACATTTGCGAATCATCGAGGTTCAAACGCACCCATTCGTCTTCGCGCGTCAGGCTCAGGCGCGGGGCTTCGGGGAATAGGCTATAAAACAATAAACCCCGTTGCAGCGCTTTCTCCAGATTGCGGCAGTGGATCGAGGCGTGGCACATCATGGCGAAACTGCCGGGTTTGCTCGGGGCGTTGCCGAAACCCAGGTATTCGTCATCCAGCGCCAGCCACAGGCCCTGAATCAACCGGGTGAATTGTTCCGGAGCGATGCGTGCGCGCGGCTCGTCGAGCAGTTCCGGGCTGATGCCCAGTTGCAGCAGCAGGCCCGAGTAATCGAACCCCTGGCGGCGCGCGCCGCCGAGGGCGGCACGGGCGAAATGGCTGGCGATGGTGCGTTCGCGCATAAGCGGCAGATCCTTTCTCAGGCGCCGGATGGTAGCCGGCGGCTGGGCGCGCCTACAAGGCGGATTTCCGCCAAATTGTAGGACGAGAAGCGGCGAGTTGGCGGAAATCCGCCACACTTGAGTAACGGGACGGTGACATCCATGCACCTGTAATACCTGATATCAAAAGGCTTGCAGGCAATTGCACCAAAGTGGCACGAGGTTTGCGATAACAGCGACAGAAGCGTGCATCTATCCCGCCCGGAGAGGCGCCGCTCGAACAACAAATCCCTCCAGTGCAGGAGGGTTCGCAATTCAGGTTTCGCGGCCAACAGATGGATGTTGCCACGCGGGACGCTTGAGGACACTTGCAATGACGACTCGTCAGCCACTGTACAAATCCCTGTATTTCCAGGTGATCATCGCAATCATCATCGGTATTGCGCTCGGTCACTACTACCCGCAGTTCGGTGTCGCGGTAAAGCCGCTGGGTGACGGGTTCATCAAGCTGATCAAAATGATCATCGCCCCGATCATCTTCTGCACCGTGGTCAGCGGTATCGCTGGCATGCAGAACATGAAATCGGTCGGCAAGACCGGCGGTTACGCACTCCTGTACTTCGAAATCGTTTCGACCATCGCTTTGCTGGTTGGTCTGGTCGTGGTCAACGTGGTGCAACCGGGCGCCGGCATGCACATTGACGTCGCCACCCTCGACGCTTCGAAAGTCGCCACCTACGTAGCCCAAGGTGCTGACCAAAGCGTTGTCGGTTTCCTGCTCAACGTGATCCCGACCACCATCGTCGGCGCGTTTGCCACCGGTGACATTCTGCAAGTGCTGATGTTCTCGGTGATCTTCGGTTTCGCCCTGCATCGCCTGGGTGCCTACGGCAAGCCGATCCTCGACTTCATCGATCGCTTCGCCCACGTGATGTTCAACATCATCAACATGATCATGAAGCTTGCGCCGATTGGTGCCTTCGGTGCGATGGCCTTCACCATCGGTGCCTACGGTGTCGGCTCGCTGGTGCAGCTGGGTCAACTGATGATCTGCTTCTACATCACCTGCCTGGCGTTCATCCTCATCGTCCTCGGCGGTATCGCCCGCATGCACGGTTTCAGCGTGCTGAAGATGATTCGTTACATCCGTGAAGAGCTGCTGATCGTCCTCGGCACTTCCTCGTCGGAATCGGTACTGCCACGCATGCTGATCAAGATGGAGCGTCTGGGCGCGAAGAAATCGGTAGTGGGTCTGGTGATCCCGACCGGTTACTCGTTCAACCTCGACGGCACCGCGATCTACCTGACCATGGCTGCCGTGTTCATTGCCCAGGCCACCGACACGCACATGGACATCACCCATCAGATCACCCTGCTGGTGGTGTTGCTGCTGTCCTCCAAAGGTGCGGCTGGCGTGACCGGTTCGGGCTTCATCGTGCTGGCTGCCACCCTGTCGGCGGTCGGTCACCTGCCGGTAGCCGGTCTGGCGCTGATCCTCGGTATCGACCGCTTCATGTCCGAAGCTCGCGCATTGACCAACCTGGTGGGTAACGCTGTTGCGACCATCGTGGTTGCCAAGTGGGTGAAAGAGCTGGACACCGACACGCTGCAAACCGAGTTGGCCTCGGGCGGTCGTGGTATCGCTGATACCCGTCCTGAAGATGACCTGGGTGTGGCTGAAGGCCCAACCCCAAGCAATGTGAAATAAGCACTGCTTGCCTGGAAAAACCCGCTTCGGCGGGTTTTTTCTTGCCTGCTGTTTGAGCGTAACGGTCACACCCGCTGACATTTGCGGTGATTGCCGTACACGGCATCGCTGCCTAGGCTGAGTGCATCGCCCAAGGAGTTCACCCATGTCCGCACCGCTGGCCTCACTGAAGATTCTCGATTTCTCGACATTGCTGCCGGGGCCGTTCGCCTCGCTGTTGCTGGCGGACATGGGCGCTGAAGTGCTGCGCATCGAGTCGCCGACGCGCCTGGATCTGCTGCGGGTATTGCCGCCGCATGATGGCGGAGTATCGGCCAGTCACGCCTACCTCAATCGCAACAAGCGCAGCCTGGCCCTGGATCTGAAACAACCCGAGGCGCTGGAAGTGATCAAGCAGCTGCTGAGCGATTACGACATCGTCCTCGAGCAGTTTCGCCCCGGTGTGATGGAGCGCCTGGGCCTGGGTTATGAGGCGCTGAAGGCGATCAACCCGAAGCTGATTTACGTGTCGATCACCGGTTACGGCCAGACCGGGCCGTACAAGGATCGCGCCGGGCATGACATTAACTACCTGGCGCTGGCCGGCCTTGCCAGTTACACCGGCCGTGCCGATAGCGGGCCGTTGCCGCTGGGCATGCAAGTGGCGGACGTGGCGGGTGGTTCGCTGCACGGGGTGATCGGCTTGCTCGCGGCAGTGATTGCCCGTCAGCAATCGGGGCAGGGCACGCACCTGGATGTGAGCATGACTGACTGCGCGTTCAGCCTGAATGCCATGGCCGGTGCCGGCTATCTGGCTTGCGGCGAAGAGCCAGAGTGGGAAGAGCAGATGCTCAACGGCGGCAGCTTCTACGATTATTACCGTTCTCGCGATGGACGCTGGATGTCGGTGGGCAGTCTGGAACCGGGGTTCATGCAGCAATTGTGTGCGGCGCTGGGGCGGTCGGAGTTGGCCGCGCAGGGCCTGTCGCCCAAGCCTGAACAGCAGCGGGCGTTGAAATACGCGCTGACGGTCGAGTTCGAAAAACATGACTTTGCCGAGCTGTGCGAGATGTTTGCCGGGATCGATGCGTGCGTCGAGCCGGTGTTGAGTCTGGGTGAGGCGGTGCGCCACCCACAATTGCAGGCGCGGAAACTGGTGACGCAGGTGCCGCGTGGGGATGGCTCGACGCAGGCGCAGATGGCCTGCCCGTTGAAATTTTCCGAGGCGTTGCCGGCGCCGCGGCATGTTGGCGCGGCGTTGGGGCAGCATACGGATCAGGTGTTGGGCGAGTTGGGGTTTAGTGCTGAGCGGATTGCCGAATTTCGTTCATCCAAAGTGATTCTTTAGTGCCTGTACCGACCCTTTCGCGAGCAAGCTCGCTCCCACAGGAGAATGCATTCCACGGTGGGAGCGAGCTTGCTCGCGAAGAGGCCAGAACAGGCAATAAAAAACTGACTATTCGACGCGCATCTCACCACTGAACACCAACGTGTTCCGGCATCGGCGACACAGGTAACGCCGCCCCTGCCGCACCAGACTATGGCGCTGCGCCGAGAACGGGAAATCGCTTTCTGCGCACGGGCATTTGTAGATATAGCGGGTCACGCTGCGGCGCTTGATTGCATAGGTGTGGCAGCGATCCGGCGGCAGTTCGTAAACACCGCGCATGATCAGTTGCCATTCCTCGCCATGCGGCTGGATACGCTCGCCAAACAACTGATGGGCGATCAGGTGCGCGACTTCGTGGGCCACGGTCTGCTTGAGGAAATGTTCGGTGTTTTCCCGGTACAGCTGAGGATTGAAGCGCAGCAGGTTCTCGTGCAGATGCGCGACACCGGCTTTTTGCCCGCGCAGCTTGAGGCTGACGACAGGGCGTGGGAAAGAGCGTTTGAAAAAGGATTCAGCGAGTTGGTAACAGTCTTCGACGCGGGTATTGAGTTGCTCGGGCATGCTTGATGGATCTCCAGAGGCGTCGAGTATGCCGCAACCCTGTGCACTTGCGAATCGCCAAGCTGCCGAATGGTCATCGCGCAAACGACAAGGCCGCCTTGCGGCGGCCTCTGATTGGCTTATCGAGTCAGTTGGTATAGACGGGCCCCACGCCCAGCCCCCAGACGATCACGGTAAACGCCATGATGGCGACCAGCACCACCAGACCCACCGCCAGCACCGAGCTCGAGAACAGAAAACCTTCGTCCGACGGAATGTTCATGAACGTCGGCAGCCCCACATACAACAGATACACCGTGTAGCAGATGGCCGCCGTGCCGACGATCATCCCCAGCCACATATGCGGATACAGCGCCGCCAGGCCGCCGACAAACAACGGTGTTGCGGTGTAAGTGGCAAACGCCACGCAACGGGCCAGGCTCGGATTGGCGTCATAGGTGCGGGCCATCCAGTGCACAAAAGCACCCATGACCGCGACCCCACCGAGCATGGCCAGATACGACATGACCGTCATCCAGATCGCGCTTTCGACGGTGAGCATCACCGGCGCGCGGTTGCCGATCACCCAGCCGACTTGTGTAGTACCGATAAACGCCGAGACAGCGGGGATCGCCGCCAGAATCAGCGTGTGAGTGAGGTACATGTGGCTGATGCTTTCCTCTTGGTCGCCACGGATTTCCTTCCATTCCTGATCGGGGTGGGTAAAAAGTCCCACTACGTGATGGATCATGCCAGTCACTCCTCTTGTTATTGCCATCGCCCCCCAACGGAGCGCCTACGGGCCAAGGTGGCCGAGCAAATTCAGGTCTTCAGATGTGTGCGACCTTATGTCGCAGTATAGAAAGGTCTTACCCGCACAGGTATTAGGGGCTTAGAGCAAATCGCGCTGTAAACAGGGCGGGTAATCGCCTCGGGGTCTGTTAACGCGCCGTCGGCTGGCCGCGACAACCTGTGCCCACAACCCCGGGGTTTTTGCGTAAAATGCCGGCCTTTCGTCACACCTCACGGATTTCGCGTCATGGGCACTCTTACGGTCAACCAGAACAAACTGCAAAAGCGCCTGCGCCGTCTGGCCGGCGAAGCGGTCGCCGATTTCAACATGATTGAAGATGGCGACAAGGTCATGGTCTGCCTGTCCGGCGGCAAAGACAGCTACACCATGCTCGACGTGCTGCTGCACCTGCAAAAGGTTGCCCCGATCAAGTTCGAGATCGTTGCGGTGAACATGGACCAGAAGCAGCCGGGCTTCCCCGAGCATGTGCTGCCGGCCTATCTGAAAGAGCTGGGCGTCGAGTACCACATCGTCGAGAAAGACACCTACTCGGTGGTCAAGGAACTGATCCCGGAAGGCAAGACCACTTGCTCGCTGTGCTCGCGCCTGCGTCGCGGCACGCTGTACACCTTTGCCGATGAGATCGGCGCGACGAAAATGGCTCTCGGTCACCACCGTGACGACATCGTCGAGACGTTCTTCCTCAACATGTTCTTCAACGGCAGCCTCAAGGCCATGCCGCCGAAGCTGCGCGCCGATGACGGCCGCAACGTGGTGATTCGTCCGCTGGCCTACTGCAACGAGAAAGACATTCAGGCGTACTCGGACTTCAAGGAATTCCCGATCATCCCGTGCAACCTCTGCGGTTCGCAGGAAAACCTGCAGCGTCAGGTAGTCAAGGAAATGCTTCAGGACTGGGAACGCAAGACCCCGGGCCGTACCGAAAGCATCTTCCGCAGCCTGCAGAACGTGATTCCGTCGCAACTGGCCGACCGCAACCTGTTCGACTTCACCAGCCTGAAGATCGACGAGACCGCGGCTTCGCGCTTCGTCAACGTCGTTAACCTGTAAACCCATTCCCTGTGGGAGCGAGCTTGCTCGCGAAGGCGTCGTGTCAGCCGGCATCAATGTTGAATGACATGCCGCTTTCGCGAGCAAGCTCGCTCCCACAGTGTTTTGTGTTCAAAGGTAGAATTTCATTTTCAATTCCCAGGAGAGGGCATGCGCGATTACAAGTGGCTGTACGAATACTGTCTGAACCGCTTCGGTTCGGCGGCTGAACTGGAAGCCCATCTGCCCGTTCCCAAGACTCCGGCGCAACTGCGCAAGATCAGCGACGACCGCTACCTCTCGACCATGGCCCTGCGCGTATTTCGCGCCGGCCTCAAACACAGTCTGGTCGACGCCAAGTGGCCGGCTTTCGAAGAAGTGTTCTTCAAGTTCGACCCGGAAAAAGTCGTGCTGATGAGCGCCGAACATCTTGAACGCCTGATGCAGGATGCGCGGATTATCCGTCACCTGGGCAAGCTCAAGAGCGTGCCGCGCAATGCGCAGTTCATCCTCGATGTCGAGAAAGACAAGGGCAGTTTTGGCGCGTTGATCGCCGACTGGCCGGTGACCGATATCGTCGGCCTGTGGACGTACCTGAAAAAGCACGGCCATCAATTGGGCGGGCTGTCGGCGCCACGCTTTTTGCGCATGGTCGGCAAGGATACGTTCGTGCCGAGCTACGACGTGGTTGCGGCGCTGAATGCACAGAAGATCGTCGACAAGGTGCCGACCAGTCTGCGCGATCTGGCGATCGTGCAAGATGTGTTCAACCAGTGGCACGAACAGAGTGGCGGGCGGGCCATGAGCCAGATTTCGATGATGCTCGCGTACACCGTCAACCATTAAGACCGCGTCGCCCCATTCGCGAACAGGCTCGCTCCTACAGGGATTTGTGAACGCCACAGATCCCCTGTAGGAGTGAGCCTGCTCGCGATAGCTATTCGTCAGGCGACGCTGATCTCGCCCTCGCCAGCCAGTTTACGATTCAACTGATACCGCCACCGCACATACAACAGCGCCGAGCAGAACACCGCCAGGCTCGCGATCATCTCCAGCACCCCAAACCACTGTCGACTCGGGTCATACGCCGCCAGTGCGCCTTTGATGAAATACAGATTCACCACAAAGCACATCCACGAATGCCCACGGGCGCTGCCCATGATCATCGCCGGGGCGAGGACGATCCACGGGATCAACTCGACCAGCAGAATCACCCATGGCCGCGCGCCGTGCAGGTCGGCGAACAGCAGATAGTAGGCCGCGAGCAGACCGGCGAGGGCGAAAAAGCTCAGCAGGCTGAGCACCCGCATTGCCTTCACCCGTGGCTCAAGCCACTCGACACTCGGCAGAATCTTCGGCTTCTTCGCCATCTCAGCCCACCAGTTTCTGAGCGGTTTTGGCCAGCCGCAGACCCAACGCACGGCACAGCGCCACTTCGTGTTGATCAAGGCCTTTTTTGCCGTCCGCTCCGGCGTGATGACTGGCACCGTAAGGCGTGCCGCCACCACGGGTTTCCAGCAGCGCCGACTCGCTGTACGGCAAGCCGGTGATTAGCATGCCGTGGTGCAGCAGCGGCAACATCATCGACAGCAGGGTGGTTTCCTGACCGCCGTGCAGGCTGGCGGTGGAGGTGAACACGCCAGCCGGTTTGCCGACGAGGGCGCCGGTCAGCCACAGGTTGCTGGTGCCGTCGAGGAAGTACTTCAGTGGCGCAGCCATGTTGCCGAAACGCGTCGGGCTACCGAGGGCGAGACCGGCGCAGTTCTTCAAATCATCCAGCGTTGCGTACAGCGCGCCTTCGTCCGGGATGGCCGGGGCCACGGCTTCGCACTCGGTGGAGATTGCCGGCACGGTGCGCAGGCGCGCTTCGAGGCCAGCCTGCTCGACGCCGCGGGCAATCTGCCGGGCCATCTCGTTGGTCGAGCCGTTGCGGCTGTAATACAGCACCAGAATGTACGGCGCGCTCACGGCAGCAACTCCAGGATATTCTCGGGTGGGCGACCGATCACCGCTTTGTCGCCAACCTCGAGAATCGGTCGCTCCATCAGTTTTGGATGCTGGGCAATAGCGTCGATCAATTGCGCTTCGCTGAGGCTTTCGTCAGCCAGTTGAAGCATTTTGTATTCATCTTCCCCGGTGCGCAGCAACTGACGTGCGCTGATCCCGAGCTTGCCGAGCAGGGCCTTGATTTGCGCTGCATTCAGCGGGGTTTCGAGGTACCGCACGACGTTCGGGGTCAGGCCGCGGGCTTCAAGAAGTTCCAGCGCGCCGCGGGATTTCGAGCAGCGCGGATTGTGATAAAGCGTCAGATCGGTCATGGCGGGTCGCTTCTGGCGTAAAGTGGCGGCTATTCTAACTGTGCAGCGCGCAATCCAGAACCTTCGGAGGCAATGGGTCGCAGGCGCCTTCAAATTTTCACAAGGAACACGACATGACACGGCGATTGGCAGCGGCATTGACGATAATCGGGGCGTTGATGCTGGGGGGCTGCGGCAATGATTACGGGATCGACCAGAACGGTCAGAAGGTCGCGTCCGAACGTCTCGACAAGCAATGGGTGGTGCTCAACTACTGGGCCGAATGGTGCGGCCCGTGCCGCACCGAGATCCCGGAGCTCAACCATCTGGCTGACGAGCTGAAGAGCAAGAACGTCGGCGTGTTCGGGGTCAACTTTGACAATGTGCAAGGTGTGGAGCTGAAAGACGCCAGTGAAAAACTGGGCATCAAGTTCACCGTGCTGGCGCAGGATCCGGCGGAGTTGTTTGAGTTGCCGCGCAGTGAAGCATTGCCGGTGACGTACATCATCGACAACAAGGGCAAGGTGCGTGAGCAGTTGATGGGCGAGCAGACGGCGGCGGGGGTGATGGCGAAGCTGGAGGCGTTGCAGGCAACCAAGTGAGTTGCCGCTAAAGAGCAACCCTCACCCCAGCCCTCTCCCAGAGGGAGAGGGAGCCGACCGAGGTGTCTGGCCAGGTACATCGACCTGAGAGATCGAGTCGATTGTAGATTCGCCAAGGCAAGATCAGGTCGATTATGGGGTCGCCAAAGCAAAATCCGGTCGATTATGGATTCGGCATAGGCCTTTCAGGTCGGCGTAGCTCTCCAATATCCCCCATTCAGTCCCCTCTCCCCCTGGGAGAGGGCTAGGGTGAGGGCTTTTTAGCCTTCTTCCAACCACCAACGCAACGGCTTGCCTTCAGCCGGCCAGAAGCGCATCTGCTCGATCGGCGAGATGTCCCAGCGCTCGACGTGTTCCAGCGCCTGCAGGAAGCGTTGTTCCTGCTCCATCAACGCCGGTGCACAGAGTTTGCGGGTCTTGCCGATCTTGCCGAAGGTCAGCTTGTCGCCGTCCAGCGTATACGGCGCAAACCAATGGTTGCAGCCACCGTTGCCGTAGGCGCGGCCATCATCGCCCAGGGTCACGGTCAGATGGCTGTAATCCATCAGCGGGCGCTCGCCGATCCACTCCAGAATGTAGCTGCGGTTCTGTTGCAGTTGCACAGGCTCTGCCGCGCAACCCACCAGACCCACACCGACCATAGCGGTCAGGGCAAGCCGTTTCATCACGCAGGCTCCTGGCATTTCGGGCACAGGTGCTTGTCGCCCACGGCTTTCCAGCCCAGCTCGGCGATGCGCGCGGTGGCCGCCGGTTTCTCGGCGGCCTTGCCGAGTTTGGCGTCCACGGCAAATTCGAAGCTCAGCTCTTTGGCGCAGCTGTCGCAATTGACCTGCCAGGTGTGGATCGCCAGTTCGCCGAACACCGGGCCAGTGGTCATCGCGGTCCATTGGCCCGGCGGGTTGATCAGATGGCGGACGGTTTCAACGGTCAGGCGCATGGACAAGTCCTTGCTGCCTTTGAGGGTGACCAACAGCGCGTCACCGATGCGAATCGAGCCACCATTGCCGGTGACCTGATAGCGGCCCGGAATGAGGGCGCGGCATTCGGTGAGGGTGTGTTGCGGGTTCATGAGGGTGTAGCGGAAATCGTGTTCGACCATGGGTCCTCCAAATATGCGCGACATGCTAGCACGGGGTTGATTGCAGAATGATGCGTGCGTGCGACCTTCGATCCGGTTCAAATACCGCGACACTCATGGCAAACTGCCGGCCTCGAATCTGAAGGAACGGAACATGGCGCTGATCGAATGTTATGAATGCAAAAAGAGCATCAGCTCCGAAGCCTCGGCCTGCATTCATTGTGGAGCTCCGATGGCGGAGCAAACCGCTCACGCCCAGGCGCAGGCAGCTGAGGCCCCGGCTCAGCCTTCGACGATTTCTTTTGGCAGTCTGCCGCGTAACAAGGCTGTGCCCGAAGTCACTGCACCAGCGCCTGAACCGCAACCTTTACCGAAAGTCATGCCGGCCGCCGCGCGGCGTCGACGCCAGCAGCCAACCGAGCAACCGGCCACTGAGCAGGCCAATGCCGATGGCAGTCGTCCGGTGGAAGGTTGGCTGAAAATCATGATCTTCCTGCTGCCGATGGTTTTCGTCTGGTTCCTGCTGCGCTACGGCCACTCGATGAAACAGCGCTTTTTTGGTTTCGGCTGGCTGGCGCTGCTGATTCTGGCGTCTTCGCTTTCACCGAAATAAGCGCAAAAAATCTCAGCCCTCGACCTGGTTCTGTGGCGTTCCCGCCGCCCAGGTCGCGATGTTGTGCAGGGTGGTTGCGGCAATGGCGCCCAGTGCTTCGCGGGTCAGAAAGGCCTGATGCGCGGTGATGATCACGTTGGGAAAGGTCAGCAATCGCGCCAGCACATCGTCCTGCAAAGGCAGGTCGGAGCGATCCTCGAAAAACAGTTGTGCCTCTTCCTCATAGACATCCAGCCCCAGATAGCCGAGTTGGCCGTCCTTCAAGGCATCGATCAGTGCCGGTGTGTCGACCAGCCCACCACGGCCGGTATTGATAAGCATGGCGCCGGCCTGCATGTGCGCCAGTGAGTCGCGGTTGATCAGGTGTTTGCTTTGCTCGTTGAGCGGACAGTGCAGGCTGATGATCCGCGACTGCGCGAGCAGTTCCGGCAGGCTCAGGTAACGCGCACCCAACGCCAGAACATCAGGGTTGGGGAAGGGATCGTAAGCCAGTAGCTCACAACCGAAACCGTGCATGATTTTCGCGAATGTGGCGCCGATCTGTCCGGTGCCGACAATCCCCACGGTTTTGCCGACCAGGTCGAAACCGGTCAGGCCATGCAGGCTGAAATCGCCTTCACGGGTGCGGTTATAGGCACGGTGCAGGCGACGGTTGAGGGCCAGGATCAGCGCCACGGCGTGTTCGGCCACTGCATGCGGCGAGTAGGCCGGCACGCGCACCACGGCCAGTCCGAGACGTTTCGCTGCGGCCAGATCGACATGGTTGTAGCCCGCCGAGCGCAGGGCAATCAGACGCGTGCCGCCCGCAGCCAGGCGCTCCAGCACGGAAGCGCTGAGATCATCATTGATGAACGCACAGACCACTTCATGTCTATCGGCCAGCGCTGCCGTATCGAGGCTGAGCCGGGCCGCTTGAAAATGCAGTTCGATACCTGTCGGGCAAGCGGTGGCGAGAAAGCTGTCACGGTCATAGGTCTGGCTACTGAAAACGAGCGTGCGCATGAAATCCTCCTGGAACATCGACACGGATTGAATCACCCGAACCCACTTTAGCGCTGCCGGTGTTGGCCGGCATTGCCGTGGATCAGGCGCTGATCTTCGCTTGTGCCGCGAGCCGGTTGATCGCGCGCTCCAGTTCTTCCAGCGCTGCCACGGCCTTGGGGTCGTCCTGCTTGAGCAGGGTTTCGCTGCGCTGGCAGGCCGCGCGCAATTGCGGTACGCCGCAATAACGGGTGGCACCGTGCAGGCGATGGACGCGTTCGATCAATGCATTCTGGTCGCGGTTTTCGCACGCCGCGCGGATGGCCTCGCGGTCGGCTTCCAGTGAGGCGAGCAACATGGCCAGCATGTCTGCCGCCAGATCAGCCTTGCCGGCGGCCAGGCGCAAACCTTCCTCGTGATCGAGCACCGGCAGTTCATTATTGCCCGCCGCACTGTCGCTGATCCGCTCCGGCCCTTGATTGCGCAAGGCCAGGCCGGTCCACTTCAGCACCACCTGCGCCAGTTGCCGCTCACTGATCGGTTTGGTCAGGTAGTCATCCATGCCGCTTTGCAGCAACGCGCGTTTTTCGTTGGCCATGGCGTGGGCGGTGAGGGCGACGATCGGCAGCGGCGTGCAGTGCCGCTCGCTTTCCCACTGGCGAATGGTTTCGGTGCTCTGGCGGCCGTCCATGCCCGGCATCTGCACGTCCATCAACACCAGATCGAAGGACTCGCTTTGTACGGCTTTGACCGCCGCGTAGCCGCTTTCCACCGCGAGCACCTTGGCGCCCATGTCTTCGAGCAGGGTTTGCACCAGCAACAGGTTGGCCGGGTTGTCGTCGACACAGAGCACTTTCGGCGCGCGGCTCGACAGCGGTTCCCCCGGCTCATTGCGCGGCTGGCGCGGGTTGACCAGATCGGCCAGCGCGCGACGCAGTTTGCGCGTGCAGGCCGGCTTGGCTTGCAACTGACTGTGCGGGTTCGGCACCGACAGATGGAACAGCGTCTGTTCGGTGGTCGGGCACAGCACCAGCACTTTGCAGCCCAGATGTTCGAGGTCCCAGATGTGCTGATTCAAACGCTCGGGCAGCATGTCGTTGCTGGTGATGCCAATGACCGCCAGATCAATCGCCTGATCGGTCTGGTGCGCGCCGGTGACGCCATTGGTCAAGGTTTCCAATGTATTGAACGGCGTGACATCGAGGCCGCAATCTTCCAGTTGATGTTGCAAGGCCTGACGCGCCAGTTCATGACTTTCCAATACCGCCACGCGGCGCCCGAGTAGCGGCGCGGCCGGCAAGTCTTCGGCGTCGTCACGGGTTTTCGGCAGGCTCAGGCTGATCCAGAATTCCGAGCCTTCGCCCGGTGTGCTGTCGACGCCGATTTCACCACCCATCTGCTCAATCAGACGCTTGGAAATCACCAGCCCCAGGCCGGTGCCGCCCGGTTGCCGCGACAGCGAGTTGTCGGCCTGACTGAAGGCCTGGAACAACGCGCGCACGTCCTGATTCGACAGGCCGATGCCGGTGTCCTGAATGCTGATGCGCAACTGCACGCTGTCCTCGTGCTCATCTTCAAGCATCGCGCGGGCAACGATGGTGCCTTCGCGGGTGAACTTGATCGCGTTGCTGACCAGGTTGGTGAGGATCTGCTTCAGGCGTAACGGGTCACCGACCAGCGACAGCGGCGTGTCACGGTAGACCAGGCTGACCAGCTCCAATTGCTTGGCGTGTGCGGCAGGGGCGAGGATGGTCAGGGTGTCCTGCAACAGATCGCGCAGGTTGAACGGAATATGGTCGAGTACCAGTTTGCCAGCCTCGATTTTCGAGAAGTCGAGGATCTCGTTGATGATCCCCAGCAGGCTGTCGGCAGACTTTTCGATGGTGCCCAGATAATCGAGCTGGCGCGGGGTCAGTTCGCTTTTCTGCAACAGATGCGTGAAGCCGAGAATGCCGTTTAGCGGCGTGCGGATTTCGTGGCTCATGTTGGCGAGGAATTCGGATTTGATCCGGCTCGCCTCCAGCGCTTCTTTGCGCGCCAGGTCCAGTTCGATGTTCTGGATCTCGATGGTTTCCAGATTCTGGCGCACGTCTTCGGTGGCCTGATCGACACTGTGTTGCAGTTCTTCGCGGGCGTTTTGCAAGGTACCGGCCATGCGATTGATCCCGGAGGCCAGTTCATCCAGCTCTTGGCTGCCCAGTGGCGGCAAACGCGTTTCCAGATGGCCATCCTTGAGTTGCGCGACGGCTTGTTTGATCTGGCTCAGCGGCCGGTTGATGGTACGGCCCATGCGCAATGCCAGCAGGGCGGCCCCCGCCAGGCCCGCGGCAATCAGCAGCAGACTGGCAAACAGGCTGCGATAACCGCGCAGCAACATACCGTTGTGCGACAGCTCCAGTTCGACCCAGCCAAGCAGTCGCTCGGATTCTTCCGGGATCAGTTCGCCGGCGAGGTTGCGATGTTTGCCGAACACCGGCATCAGGTAACGCGTCGCGTCATTGCCGCTGCGCCGTTGCAAATGCGCGCTGTCGCCGCTGGGTGCCTGATTGAGCATGGTCGGGCCGGCATGCGCCAGCGGCGAGCGGTCCGGGGCGAGGAAGGTCACCGCGCGCACGTCCGGCTGTTCAAGGGATTGCGTGGCGATGCGCTCCAGCAATTCGCTGTTGCCATGGCCCATGGCGGGTGCCACCAGCGGCGCCAGTTGCTCGGCAATCATTTCGCCGCGCTGCATCAATTGGGTCTGCAAGTCGGCCTGCTGCGTCCAGGTGAAATAACCACCCAGCACCAGCGCCATCAGGCTGGTCGGCAACAAGGTCAGCAATAACACGCGACCTTTGATTCCCAGTTTCTTGAGCACGCCTATCTCCTGCATCCCGCTGATCTGTTGACTCATGCGTGCATCCGGCACGCGACATTGGCGCAGTGTAGCGATTTGCTCGCGGGCAATCTCCGGAAAAATGCGCTCGCGTCGGGGCAGGGCGTCGCTGCTCGTTGGTCAGCTCGGTCAACCTTGAGTTGCCCGATGCCCGGCAATCTTGAATAATCAGTTTCAACTGAGAATTACTTGCAGATACTCATGACTCCTGTTTCCGCTGGCCAGCCACGCATTCTCTCCATCGAAGACGATCCGGTACTCGGCGCCTATGTTCACGAACATCTGGGCCGCATCGGCTTTCAGGTGACGTGGTGCCAGAACGGCCAGGAGGGCCTGAGCATCGCCACGCGCCAGCCGTTCGACGTGGTGCTGATGGATATCCTCTTGCCGGGCCTGGACGGTTTGCAGGTGTTAACGCAATTGCGCCAGAGCCATTCGACACCGGTACTGCTGATGTCGGCCCTCGGCGCCGAGGCGGATCGCATCAGCGGTTTCCGTCTGGGCGCCGATGACTATTTGCCCAAGCCGTTCAGCATGGCCGAGTTGCATGTGCGCATCGAAGCGATCCTGCGCCGGGTCGCGCTGGATCGGCGCCCGGCAGCGCTGGCGGCGCCAGTGGCGGTCGGTACGCTGCGATTCGATGACCAGCAGTGCGATGTGTTTTTCCGCGAACAACCCGCCGGGCTGACCCGCAGCGAATTCCGTTTGCTCGAAACCCTCAATCGCAACGAAGAGGAAGTGCTGAGCAAAGCCTTCCTTTATCAGCACGTTTTGCAGCGCGGCTACGCGGCCCACGATCGCAGCCTCGACATGCACATCAGCCAGATCCGCCGCAAACTGAAAGCCATCGGTTACACCGAGCGGGAAGTGCGTACAGTCTGGGGCAAGGGTTACGTTCTGAGCGCCGCCGATGAAACGCTCTGAACTGCCGGGGCGGCATTCACTGTTCTGGAAACTGGCGTTTCTGCTGGTCGCATTTTGTCTGCTGATGATCTGGCTGAGCTGGTCGTGGGGACGTTATATGGAGGAGCGCAACCAGTTCCTCTCCGACGACGCGCGTGGCACTCTGACGCGTTACGCCGCGCAAGCGGAACAGGCCTGGCAGCACGGCGGCCGCAGCGGGGTCGATGACTGGTTGCAGAGCATGGAGTTGCGCGAAGCCAGTTGGGTCGGTGTGATCGGTGGCAACTTACAGTCGCTGAGCAATGATCCGCTGAATGATCAGGAAATTCAGCACCTGACCTTCTTGCGCGGGCTCGACTGGCCGATCCACAAGAAAGGCCGGCCGTGGTTGCGCATTCCTTTCCCCAAAGAGCCGTCTGCCGGCAGCCTGGTGATCGAATTGCCCGAACGATTTGTTCCGGGTAAGTACCGGGTGTTCTGGCGCGTCATCACCAACGGCGTGATTCCCGGGTTGTTCACGTTATTGCTGTGTGTCGGTCTGTACCGCTTGCTGGTCGTGCCCCTGAACAACCTGCGCGAACAGGCCAACGCCTGGCGCGCCGACCAATTGAATGTGCGGCTGTCGAGCGGTATCACCCAGCGCCCAGATGAACTCGGCGAGCTGGCGCGAGCGTTCGACTCCATGTCCGAGCGCCTGCAATCCACCGTCGCCCTGCAACAGCAATTGCTCCGCGATCTGTCCCATGAATTGCGCACGCCGCTGAGCCGCTTGCGCGTGGCCAGTGAAAGCGAACAAGGCCTGGTGCAACTGCGCGAGCGCATCGGTCGTGAAGTCGACGGTATGCAACGCTTGGTCGAAGACACCCTGCAACTGGCCTGGCTCGATACCGAGCGCTCGCCATTGCCCGACGAGGCGATTCAGATCCAGGCGCTGTGGGAAATGCTCACCGATAACGCCTGTTATGAAAGCGGCTGGCCGAGTCTGCAGTTGCAGTGTTCGGTCGAAGCGTCGTGCTGGGTGCGTGGCAACCTGAATACCCTGGCGCAGGCTTTGGAGAACATTTTGCGCAACGCCATTCGGCATTCGCCGCCGGGTGGGATCGTGCGACTCGATGGACGGCGCGATGGCGATTACTGGCACCTGTGGCTGGAAGATCAGGGCGGCGGCGTAGCGGAAGGGGATCTGGAACGGATCTTCTCACCGTTCACTCGGCTCGACGGCTCGCGGCCCGGTGATGGTGGGTTTGGCTTGGGGCTGAGCATCGCGCGCAATGCCGTGCAGCGTCAGGGCGGAAGGATTTGGGCGGAGAATAGCGGGGCGGGGTTGCGGTTGAATTTGCGCTTGGTCGCTGAGGGTGATTTCGCGTCGCCTGACGCATTCGCGAGCAGGCTCGCTCCCACATTGGAACTGGGTTCGCCGCAGATTGTGTGAACAACAGTTAATAGTGTCATCACTGCTGACACTACTCCCTGTGGGAGCGAGCCTGCTCGCGAAGAGGCCATACGCATCACCGCCAATTAAGATGACCCACCGCAAAAGTCGCACCACTGGTGCGACTTTCAATCCCTTATTCCCATAAACCATAAGCACCGCACTTTGCGTGATATGGCATGTGCGGGTTTGCCGGTATGATAGGCGCCCCCGCACGTCTGGATTGCGAATACGCCATGACCTTGCAGTACCCAACCATCGCCGATTGCGTCGGCAACACGCCGCTGGTGCGTTTGCAGCGCCTGCCCGGTGCTACCAGCAACACCCTATTGCTCAAGCTCGAAGGGAATAACCCGGCAGGTTCGGTCAAGGACCGTCCGGCGTTGTCGATGATCACTCGCGCCGAGTTGCGCGGGCAGATCCACGCCGGCGATACGCTGATCGAAGCGACCTCGGGTAACACCGGGATCGCGCTGGCCATGGCCGCTGCGATCAAGGGTTACAAGATGATCCTGATCATGCCGGACAACTCCAGCGCCGAGCGTAAAGCGGCGATGACCGCGTACGGTGCCGAGCTGATTCTGGTCAGCCAGGAAGAAGGCATGGAAGGCGCCCGCGACCTTGCGCAGCGCATGGAAGCCGAAGGCCGTGGCAAGGTGCTCGATCAGTTCGCCAATGGCGACAATCCTGAGGCGCACTACACCACCACGGGTCCGGAAATCTGGCGTCAGACCCAGGGCACTATCACCCATTTCGTCAGTTCGATGGGCACCACCGGCACCATCATGGGCGTGTCGCGCTACTTGAAAGAGCAGAGCGACAGCGTGCAGATCGTCGGTCTGCAACCGATGGAAGGCTCGGCCATTCCCGGCATCCGCCGCTGGCCGCAGGAATACCTGCCGAAAATTTATCAGGCCGACCGCGTCGACCGTATCGTCGACATGGCGCAAAGCGAGGCCGAGGACGTGACCCGTCGTCTGGCCCGCGAAGAAGGTATCTTCTGCGGCGTGTCCTCGGGCGGTGCAGTGGCAGCGATGCTGCGCCTGTCCCAAGAAGTTGAAAACGCGGTGATCGTCGCGATCATCTGCGACCGTGGCGACCGTTACCTGTCGACCGGCATTTTCGACGCGCCTAACTGATGGCCAAGCACGAGAGAGGCCTGCGCTTCCAGCCCACGGGCGGGAGCAAGGCCGCGCAAATTCCGACCGGCAAAAAGCAGCGCTTGACCATTGAGCGCCTGGCCAATGATGGTCGCGGTATTGCGTTTTTCGAAGGCAAAACCTGGTTCGTCCTCGGCGCCCTCGCCGGCGAAGAGGTCGAAGCGCGGGTGCTCGGCGCCCACGGCAAAGTGGTCGAGGCGCGCACCGAGCGCGTGTTCAAGGCCAGCGAACTGCGTCGCCCGGCACCGTGTCAGCACGCCGGTCGTTGCGGCGGTTGCAGCGTCCAGCACTTGCCCCACAGCGAACAGCTTGCCCTGAAACAGCGCATGCTCGCCGAGCAATTGTCGCGTGTCGCCGGTGTCGAACCTGACGCGTGGGCAGCGCCGCTGACCGGTCCCGAATTTGGCTATCGCCGTCGTGCCCGCATCGCGGTGCGTTGGGACATGAAGGCGAAGAAACTCGAGGTCGGTTTCCGTGCCGCCGGCAGCCAGGACATCGTCGCGATCAACGAATGCCCGGTGCTGGTACAGCCCTTGCAACCGATCATGACCCGTTTGCCGGAGATGCTTCGTCGTTTGAGCAAACCGCAGGCACTGGGCCATGTCGAGTTGTTCAGTGGCTCGTCACTGGCGGTGCTGCTGCGGCACATGGCGCCGTTGTCGGAAGCGGATCTGACCATCCTCAAGGAGTTCTGCCAGTTCCATGAAGCGCAATTATGGCTGCATGGCGAAGGCGAGCCGCAACCGGTCGATGCGACCCAGGCGCTGGGCTATCGCCTGGAACAGTGGGATCTGGATCTGGCGTACCGCCCGGGTGACTTCATCCAGGTCAACGCCGGCGTCAACGAAGCCATGGTTGCGCAAGCGCTGGACTGGCTGAAACCCGGTAGCGACGAGCGCGTGCTGGATCTGTTCTGCGGCCTGGGCAACTTTGCCTTGCCGCTGGCCAAAACCGTTCGGGAAGTGGTGGCGGTCGAAGGCGTGCAGACCATGGTTGATCGCGCTGAAGCCAATGCGGCTAGTAACAATTTGCATAACACAAAGTTTTTTCAAGCCGATTTATCCCAGCCTTTGACCGATGCCCAGTGGATCGGAAACGGCTTTTCTGCGGTACTCTTGGACCCACCGCGTGACGGTGCTTTCGAGGTGGTTCGCAAGCTGGCGACCCTGGGTGCCAAACGGTTGGTGTATGTGTCGTGCAACCCTGCAACTCTGGCGCGCGATACGGTCGAATTGATCAAGCAGGGCTACCGGTTAAAACGTGCCGGGATTCTCGATATGTTTCCTCAGACGGCACATGTCGAGGCCATGGCGTTATTTGAAGCGAGCCAGGATGGCTCGTCTGAATCCGCCTGATCTGTCCGTGCAGCTCTCGCTTTAGCCCCGCGAGCGCAAACGGGCAACAAGGGTCAGCGATTTGACGCATTGAATCTGCGTCGTAGGGAAGGTAAAGCAAGATGGTACAGGTGAGAGCACACCAGCCGATCAACACTGACGGCAGTATCAATCTCGAGGCTTGGCTCGATCACGCGGTCAGTGTCGATCTGGCACTGGATCGCGAAGCCTTGAAAGAAGCCTGCGAGTTCGCTCGCGAGGCCGAACAACAGTCCAATGCCAGGAAGAATCTGTGGGCCGAAGGCTCCGGCAGTTTCAGTACGGGCCTGGAAATCGCCGAGATTCTCGCCGACCTCAAGCTCGATCAGGATTCGCTGGTCGCAGCGGTCCTGTATCGCGGCGTGCGTGAAGGCCAGATCGAACTCGCGGCTGTCGGCCAGCGCTTCGGTCCGGTGGTGGCCAAGCTGATCGACGGCGTGCAGCGCATGGCCGCCATCAGTGCCAGCCTCAGCCCGCGTCAGTCGATGGTCATGGGCACGCAAGGGCAGGTGGAAAACCTGCGCAAGATGCTGGTGGCGATGGTCGATGACGTTCGCGTTGCCCTGATCAAACTCGCCGAACGCACCTGCGCCATTCGTGCGGTGAAAACCGCCGACGACGAAAAGCGTAACCGCGTCGCCCGCGAAGTCTTCGACATTTATGCGCCGCTCGCGCACCGCCTCGGCATCGGTCATATCAAATGGGAACTGGAGGACTTGTCCTTCCGTTATCTCGAGCCGGATCAATACAAGCAGATTGCCAAGTTGCTCCACGAGCGACGGCTGGACCGTGAGCGTTTCATCGCCGATGTGATGACCCAACTCAAGGATGAATTGCAGGCCACCGGCGTCGATGCCGACATCAGCGGCCGGGCCAAACACATCTATTCGATCTGGCGCAAAATGCAGCGCAAGGGTCTGGAATTCAGCCAGATCTACGACGTGCGTGCGGTGCGCGTGCTGGTCCCGGAAATGCGCGACTGCTACACCGCGCTCGGCATCGTCCACACCTTGTGGCGGCACATCCCGAAAGAATTCGACGACTACATCGCCAACCCGAAAGAGAACGGCTACCGCTCGCTGCACACGGCGGTGATCGGCCCTGAGGGTAAAGTGCTCGAGGTGCAGATCCGTACGCACTCGATGCACGAAGAGGCCGAACTCGGTGTCTGCGCGCACTGGCGCTACAAGGGCACCGACGTCAAATCCGGCTCGAACCACTACGAAGAGAAAATCTCCTGGCTGCGTCAGGTCCTCGAGTGGCACGAAGAACTGGGCGATATCGGTGGTCTGGCCGAACAGCTGCGTGTCGATATCGAGCCGGATCGGGTCTACATCTTCACCCCCGATGGCCACGCCATCGACCTGCCGAAAGGCGCGACGCCGCTGGACTTCGCTTATCGCGTGCACACCGAGATCGGCCACAACTGCCGTGGCGCGAAGATCAACGGGCGCATCGTGCCGCTCAACTACAGCCTGCAGACCGGTGAGCAGGTCGAGATCATCACCAGCAAGCACGGTACGCCGAGCCGCGACTGGCTGAACTCGAACCTCGGTTACGTCACTACCTCGCGGGCGCGGGCGAAGATCGTTCACTGGTTCAAATTGCAGGCGCGCGACCAGAACGTTGCCGCCGGTAAAACCCTGATCGAGCGCGAACTGACGCGCCTCGGTCTGCCTGCGGTGGACTTCGACAAGCTGGCCGACAAGGCCAACATGAAAACCGCCGAAGACATGTTTGCCGCCCTCGGTGCCGGCGACCTGCGTCTGGCGCAACTGGTCAACCTCGCGCAGCAACTGGTCGAACCGGAGCGCGGCAACGAGCAGCTGGAACTGATTCCACGCAAAGCCACCGGTTACAAACCGGGCAAGCGCGGCGACATTCAGATTCAGGGCGTCGGCAACCTGATGACGCAGATGGCCGGTTGCTGCCAGCCGCTGCCGGGCGATGCGATCGTCGGTTACATCACCCAGGGTCGTGGCGTGAGCATTCACCGTCAGGACTGCGCCTCGGTGCTGCAACTGGGTGGGCGCGAGCCGGAGCGGATCATCCAGGTCAGTTGGGGCCCTGTGCCGGTGCTCACCTATCCGGTGGACATCGTTATCCGCGCCTACGACCGTTCCGGTCTGCTGCGTGACGTCTCGCAGGTATTGCTCAACGAGCGCATCAACGTGCTGGCGGTCAACACCCGCTCGAACAAGGAAGACAACACCGCGCTGATGTCCCTGACGATCGAGATCCCGGGGCTGGATGCGCTGGGGCGGTTGCTCGGGCGGATTTCGCAGTTGCCGAACATCATCGAAACGCGGCGTAACCGTACCCCTTGAAGATGACCAATGTAGGAGTTGATCGTTCCCACGCTCCGCGTGGGAATGCCTCTAGGGACGCTCTGCGTCCAGTGACGCGGAGCGTCACGGGCTGCATTCCCACGCAGAGCGTGGGAACGATCAAGATCGCAGAAAGGGTTGAGTGAGATTTTGTATGTACAGCCTTGAAGACCTGCTCCACCTCATGAGCCGGCTGCGCGATCCGCAGTACGGTTGCCCGTGGGACATCAAGCAAACCTACGCGACCATCGTTCCGCACACCCTCGAAGAAGCCTACGAAGTGGCCGACGCCATCGAGCGCGGCGACTTCGATCACTTGCAGGGCGAGCTGGGCGATCTGCTGTTCCAGGTGGTGTATTACAGCCAGTTGGCCAAGGAAGAAGGGCGCTTTGAATTTGCCGGGGTGATCGACAGCATCACCCGCAAGCTGATCCGTCGTCACCCGCACGTGTTTCCCACCGGTGATCTGTACGCGCCGCTGGATGTGCCGCGCTTGAGCGAAGAACAGGTCAAACAACGCTGGGAAGAGATCAAGGCCGAAGAGCGCGCCGAGAAATCTGCCGCGCCCGAGCAACTGTCACTGCTCGATGACGTGCCGGCAACGTTGCCGGCATTGTCGCGTTCGGCCAAGTTGCAGAAGCGCGCAGGCCAGGTCGGTTTCGACTGGCCAGACGCCTTGCCGGTGCTCGACAAGGTGCGCGAAGAACTCGATGAAGTCCTCGAAGCCATGTCCGAAAACGATCCCGTCGCCGTGGCTGACGAGATCGGCGATCTGCTGTTTTCCGTGGTCAACCTGGCCCGGCATCTGAAGGTCGACCCGGAAACTGCGCTGCGTGGCGCCAACGGCAAGTTCGAAAGACGTTTCCGATTTATCGAACAGGCATTGCGCGACACCCACCGTCCCATAGAAGATTGCACCCTCGAAGAGTTGGACGCCCTGTGGGGTGAAGCCAAACGTCAGGAAAAGAATTTGCCCGGCTGCGGCTGAGCCACTGCCCAAGTGAGTAAGCACCATGAGTATTTCCCTTCGCGACCAGTTGCTCAAAGCAGGCCTGGTCAACCAAAAGCAGGCCAAGCAGGTCAGCAAGGACAAGCAAAAGCAGCAACGTCTGGCGCACAAAGGTCAGATCGAACTGGATGACTCGCAGCAGCGTGCCGCCCAGGAAGCCATGGCCGAGAAGGTCAAGCGTGACCAGGAGCTGAACCGTCAGCAGAAAGAGAAAGCCGAAGCCAAGGCGCGTGCCGCTCAGGTCAAACAACTGATCGAAGTCTCGCGTCTGCCGAAGCTGACCACCGAGGACTATTACAACTTCGTCGATGACAAGAAGGTCAAGCGTATCTCGGTCAACACACTGATGCGCAACAAGCTCAGCAGCGGTTCGCTGGCGATCGTGCACCATGCCGGCGGCTACGAAGTGATCCCGCGTGAAGCGGCCCTGAAGATCCAGGAGCGCGATCCACAGCGCATCGTCCAGCTCAACGTGCAGACCGAAGAGGTCAGCACCGAGGACGATCCGTACGCGGCGTATCAGATCCCTGATGACCTGATGTGGTAAATCGATAAAGCTGTAACAACGACAAACCCCGCTCATGGCGGGGTTTGTCGTTTTCAATGCTGTGGTTGAATCAGGAGGAACGGGTTTCGCGTTGTTGCTCTTGCACTTCGAGTTCGGCCTTGTAGTTGTGGGCATCGATCTCGTTGTGGAACATGCCGACCAGCAAGTCTTGTTGATGCACATCCCAGATGCGGATACCGGCGGCTACGCCTTCGTGGGACATGTGTGAATCGTCGCGTTCAGTTACTTTTACAGTCATCTGCTAGCTCCAAATCTCAAGTTATCTGCAGCAAGGCGTGTGCAGGACTCTTTTATATGATTTGTTAGCTTGCTAAGTAAACGCTTGATTTGCGCAAGGTGTTATTGCGTTTTTTGCAACAGTGCTGCAGCCCGCGTAATCCGCGACATTCGGTCGCAGGGCGGTAGGTTTCATGACAGAAGTTTCATTTTCAGAAGCGCCGAAACCCCATTGTGGGAGCCTGCTCGCGATAGCTGAGTGTCAGTAGCTGATGGCGGTGGCTGATCCACCGCTATCGCGAGCAGGCTCACTCCTACAGGGGATTTGTGTCGGCCATGAGTTTTGCGCAGGCGAAAAAAAACGCCCCGAACCAGTCGGGGCGTTTTCATGTGTGGCTCAAGCGGGGGGAATTACTTGCCTTCCCAGCGCTTCAGTACCAGCGTGGCGTTGGTGCCGCCGAAGCCGAAGCTGTTGCTCATCACAGTGTTGATGGTGGCGTTTTCGCGGGTCTTGGTCAGCACCGGCAGGTCGGCCACTTCAGGGTCCAGCTCGTCGATGTTGGCGGAACCGGCAATGAAGTTGCCTTCCATCATCAGCATGCAGTAGATCGCTTCGTGAACGCCGGCGGCGCCCAGGGAGTGACCGGACAGGCTCTTGGTCGAGCTGATCGCTGGTGCCTTGTCGCCGAACACTTCACGCACACCTTTCATTTCCGCGACGTCGCCGACCGGAGTCGAGGTGCCGTGGGTGTTCAGGTAGTCGATCGGCGTATCAACGGTGGACATCGCCATCTGCATGCAGCGGATCGCGCCTTCGCCACTTGGGGCAACCATGTCGTAGCCGTCGGACGTTGCGCCGTAGCCAACGATTTCGGCGTAGATCTTCGCGCCACGGGCCAGAGCGTGTTCCAGTTCTTCAACCACGACCATACCGCCACCGCCGGCAATGACGAAACCGTCACGGTCAGCGTCGTAGGCACGGGAAGCTTGTTCCGGGGTGTCGTTACGCTTGCTGGACAGAGCGCCCATTGCGTCGAACAGGAACGACTGGCTCCAGTGCTCTTCTTCACCACCACCGGCGAAAACGATGTCCTGCTTGCCCATCTGGATCTGTTCCATGGCGGTACCGATGCAGTGAGCACTGGTGGCGCAGGCAGATGCGATGGAGTAGTTCAGGCCTTTGATCTTGAATGGCGTGGCCAGGCAAGCGGAAACGGTGCTGCTCATGGTCCGCGTTACACGGTACGGGCCAACGCGCTTGACGCCTTTCTCGCGCAGGATGTCCAGCGCTTCCATCTGGTTCAGCGTGGAAGCACCACCGGAACCAGCGATCAGGCCGGTACGCGGGTTGGACACTTGCTCTTCGGTCAGGCCGGAGTCAGTGATGGCGTCTTTCATGGCCAGGTAGGCGTACGCGGCTGCGTGGCCGACGAAGCGATAGATCTTGCGATCGATCAGTTCTTCAAGGTTGAGGTCGATGGAGCCGGAAACCTGGCTACGCAGACCCATTTCAGCATATTCCGGGTTGAACCGGATGCCAGGGCGGCTTGCACGCAGGTTAGCGGAGACGGTCTCTTTGTCATTGCCCAGGCACGAAACGATGCCCAGACCAGTGATAACGACGCGGCGCATGCGAATAACCCTTAGAAGTTGTCAGTGGAGGTGAACACGCCGACGCGAAGGCCTTCGGCGGTGTAGATTTCGCGACCGTCGACAGTCACCGAACCATCGGCGATGGCCAGGTTCAGCTTGCCCTTGAGGACGCGTTTGATATGAATGTTGTAGGTGACTTTCTTGGCGGTCGGCAGCACCTGACCGAAGAACTTCACTTCGCCTGAACCCAGCGCACGGCCACGGCCCGGCAGGCCTTGCCAGCCCAGGAAGAAACCGACCAGTTGCCACATGGCATCCAGACCCAGGCAGCCCGGCATCACCGGATCGCCTTCGAAGTGGCACGCGAAGAACCACAGGTCAGGGTTGATATCCAGCTCGGCGACCAATTCACCTTTGCCGTACTTGCCGCCTTCTTCGCTGATCAGGGTGATGCGATCGACCATCAGCATGTTCGGGGCGGGCAGTTGCGCGTTACCTGGGCCGAACAGCTCACCGCGACTGCAGCGCAGCAGATCTTCCCGAGTAAAGGCGTTTTGTTTGGTCATGCGAGCTCCTCAATAATCCCATGCGGCAGGTGGGGCAAATCTTCCCGACCGTTCGAAGCGTTCATGCCTCGAACCGGCAGCCTACTCATAGACTATTGCGTTGTGGTGAAAGTCACAGCACCAAGGACATGAATGTACACTTGTGCACTGAAATTTTTATTCAAGCCTCTTTTGAGGCTCGTTCGGGTGCCTAAGACTGCCGCACTTTCGCTTTTCACGCCAGTCGCAGATGGTCGAAAGGCCCACACTACGACACCCAGCGCTGCAGAATCTGCTGCAGATCATTACGTTTGAACGGCTTCGCCAGATAATCGTTCATCCCCGCCGACAGGCAGGTTTCCCGGTCGCCCTGCAAGGCGTTGGCGGTCAGCGCGATGATCGGCACTTCGCTGCGTCCGGGTAGGCAACGGATCTGTCGGGTGGCCTCATAGCCATCGATGATCGGCAAACGGCAATCCATCAGAATCACTTCGAAGTCGCTGCCCTCGGCGCTGCGCACGGCTTGTGCGCCATCGGTAGCAACACTGACAGTAAAGCCCAGACTGCGCAGCATCGCTTCAATAACGGTCTGGTTCACTGGATTGTCTTCGACCAGCAAGACATTGCGTCCTTCACCATGCTCTTTGCCGTTCAGTGCACGCGGCGCAGCCAGGGGCGGCAGCGCCTGCTTATAGAGTGCCAGCGGAATTTCCAGAGTGAATACTGAACCGCGACCTTCCTCGCTCTGCGCGCGCAAGGTGCCGCCCATGCGTTCGGCCAGCGTGCGGGCGATCGGCAGACCGAGACCGGTGCCGCCATAGCGCCGTGAAATCGAACTGTCGGCCTGCTGGAAGGCATTGAACATCAACTCCAGACTTTCAGAAGAGATACCGATGCCGCTGTCACGCACCGAACAGGTGAACCACAGTAATTCGTGATCCAGCGACTGCCACTGCGCCTCGATGCTGACCCGGCCCTGTTCGGTGAATTTCAGCGCATTGCCAACCAGGTTGACCAAAATCTGCCGGATCCGCGTCGGATCGCCCTGCACCTGCAAACCGCGCATGTCGTCCGGGATGCGCAAGTTCAGCGCCAGACCCCGCTGCACCGCGCTGTGCTGGAACGACTGGGCGCAGGCGCCGATCAGTTCGGCGAGGTTGAACGGGATGTGCTCCAGTTCCAGTTCCGAGCGTTCGATGCGCGAGAAGTCGAGAATATCGTTGATGACTTTCAGCAGGTGTTCGGTGGACTCCGAGGCAAGGGCGGCGTATTCGACCTGCTCCTCGGTCATCTCAGTGGTTTCCAGCAGTTGCAGCATGCCCAGCACGCCGTTCATGGGCGTGCGCAGTTCGTGGCTCATCATCGCCAGAAAGTCCGACTTGGCGTTGTTGGCCTTTTCCGCCTCTTCGCGGGTCTGAATCAGTTGCGCCATGGCCTGGTGCTGCTCACGGCTGGCCTGTTCCAGCGCTTGGGCGAGGTTGTTGATGTGCTGCGACAGCGCGCCCAGTTCGGTGTCATCGACAATCGGCAGCGGGGTTTTGTAATCGCCGTCCTGAATCGCCTTGACTGCATCGCCGATGTCGCGAATCGGCTGCGACAGGCTGCCGGCCAGGCGTCGTGCCAATACGAAGGTGAAGAGCAGGGCGAACAGCGCGAGAATCCCGGCCTTGAACAGAATCTCCTGCTGGCGCTGGCTGAAGGCATCGTTGGACAAGCCAACGATTACTCGGCCCAGATAGTCCTCGCTGGCCCCGCCGTTGCTGACCTTGCCGTCCTGAAAGAAATCATTGTGCAGGGCGATGCGTTGCAGGCGCACCGGTGCCTGAAACACTTCAACCTGATGCGGGCGACTGTGCGCGGCGGCGGGCTGTTCGACGTACACCAGAATCCGGTTGGCGCTGTCCTGTATTTCGAGAAAGCGCACGTTGGGCGTGGCCAGTGTCGCTTTGAGCAGGCTTTCCAGCACTTCGTTATTGCCGGAAATCACCCCGTATTCAGTGGCGGGTGCCAGTTGGTTGGCGATCAGTTGGCCGGTGTGGTTCAGCTCCTGGCGCAGATCCTGAATGCGCACAAAGGTAAAGAAGCTGATCAGCAACAGGGTCAACAACAGCGCCGGGCCCAGACTGATCAACTGGGTGCGGGTGTTGATGTCCCAACGGCGACGAAAACTCATGGACGGCGTTCTCCTTCAGCCAGCGCTTGGGCGACAGACGCTTCATTTAGCGGCTCGATCCCTAGGGAACGAGCGACCTGCGCATTACTTGAGACTTTAAAACGTGTGGGGTAGAGCGTTCGCGGCCAACTGGCCGGCGATTGGTCGAGCAAATGATCGAGCACGGCCAGCCAGTCGTTCTGATCGCTGTAGGTACTCGCCAGGCTGCCGGCGCGGACGAACGCCACGTTAGGACCGACCAGCGCGACTTGCCGTGAATAGCTGCTGAGCAGCAGGTTTTTCGCGGTTTTCGGGTTGTACAGGTCGGGGTCGTCGAGGCCGAGTAACACGTCGCTGTTCTTCAGCACGGTTTGCAGCGGGCGGCTGTCGTGGATGTTGTCCCAGCGCTGGCTGACGATTTGCAGGTTCAGTGGTTTAGCGGCGAGATTGAGTTCGTTGAGGAGGAATTCGCTGTGTTGATCGAAGAGCACGCCGATGCGCTGGGCCTGGGGCAGAATGCGTCGGATCAACTGCAACTGGCGGCTCAGCGGTGGGTCACTCCACAGCAAACTCAGGTGCGCCGGTTGCGCGCTGCCGAGGCGCTGGCGCGCTTGCAGACGACTGATGCGCAGCACCAGCGTTGCCGGGCCTTGGGGGGCTTGCAGGCGCCAGTCGAGGCTCGGCAGGTCGAGCAGAATCAGGCGCAGACTGGCAGGCAGTTTTCCCGGTGCCGGCAGACTGGCCAACGGCTGGAAACGCACGTTGTCAGTCGGACGCAATTCGCTGAGTGCCTGGACGAATGCTTGCACGCCGGGACTTTCCTCGGCACCGGTCAACAGAATATCGGCGGCCTGCACCGCCACGCCATGCAGCCATGCGGTCAGAAACAGGCAAACCCCGGCCAGCCAGTGACCAAGGGTTGGCAGCGTCCGTGACGGCCGGTAGCGCATCCTAGAACTCCAGCTCAGCGCTGAAATACATCACCCGACGCTCGTCGTAATTATTGTCGACGAAGGTGGTCGGCGCATGGTCGAGGCGCTGTTGCAGCACGCCGGCCAGTTGCAGCTGGGCTTTGCCCAGCAGGATGCGTTTGGCGATGCGTGTGTCGACCCGCTCGAAACGGTAGCCATTGAGCGCGTTGTCGCCGTAATAGAAGAGGGCGCTGTTCCAGCCATGGCCCCAATCGCGCAGCCAACCGGCCGAACCGCTATTGCGTGAGGTGAATTGTTGATCCAGCGGATTGCTCGCTTCGGCATCGACAAAGGCGTAGGTGAACCGCAAGCGGTCGGCCAGGCTCACGCGCCAGTCGAGCTGGGTTTCGGTGCCACGAAACCGCGAGCTGTTGGCGTTGCTGGCGATGTATTGGTTGTTACGCAGCGGCTCACTGATCATTCCGGTGATCTCGTCGTAGAACAGCTTCACATCCAGGGCCAGGCCCAGCTCGGCGAAGTAGCCGTTGTAGCCCAGCTCCCGCGAGCGCATGTGCTCCTGATCGAGGTCGCCCGGGCCGCGCGTCTTGACGAAGTACCGCGCCGACGACTGGCCGTAAGCCGAAGGCCGCAGGTTGCTGACCTGATAGCTCCAGTTGACGTTGTTCTCGAACATGTCCGGCGAGCGGATCGCTTCCGAGTAAACCGCGCGCAGGCCGTGGCGCGGGTTGATCAGGTAATTGACGGCGAAGCGCGGCGTCAGCGAACTGCCGATCAGTTGCGTGTTTTCGAACATCGCACCGCCCTGCAACAGCCAGTGTTCAGTGGCACGCCATTCCAGTTGGCCGAACGCGCGCCACGTGGTGTCGTCCAGCGTGCCATTGAAGTAGGTTTCGGAGTCGGCGCGGTCGTAACGATAGTTCATGCCGCTGACCAGACGCAGGCTGTCGGACAGGCTGAGGGTGTCCTGCACTTCGAGGTCGTAGCGCGATTCCCGTGCGCTCTGGTCGATGTCGCCGCACAGGGTGCGGCTGGCGCCGTTACGCCATTGCTCGAGCACCTGATTGGCCAGGGCCATTTCCTGCGGGGTGCCGGGCGCAGCGCCGGGGCCGGTGAAACGGGTGATGTTGCGCGCCAGGCGTTCGGTGTAATTCGGGTTGAGTTGCCACAGTTGCGTCAGTTCGGGGCTGAACGACACCTCGGCATCGCAGGCGCGCCAGGTTTGCTGACGATCCCAGTGTTGCGCCGAGCCTTGTATATAAAGGCTGTGTTCGGGGTTGATGTCGAGGTTCCAGCGCACCGAGCCGGCGTAATCCTTGGCGACCACGTCGGAGTTGTTCCCGGCGGCAGTAATCCCGGAAAACACCGGACGATAGGTGTACGGCCGCTGGTTGCTGCCGTCCTTGGCGTTGACCTGCCAGTCGAGGCTCTGGTTATCGCTGAGGGTGTGGCTGACCGCGAGACTGAAACGGTTCAAGCGCCGGCTGTCACGGTAATCGGCGCCGCTGCGATCGCTGTCGAAGCCGTCGTCTTCTTGCCCGGACAACGACAGACGCAAGTCGCCGCCATTCCAGCCGGTGCCCTGGCTGGCGTAGAAATCGTTGATGCCGCGCTGACCACGGGTGTACTTCAGCCGCGTACCGTGGCTGTCCATCGGGTTTCGCGTGATGATGTTGACCACCGCCATCAGCGCGTTGGCGCCGTAGCTGACAGTGTTGGGGCCGCGAAAAACTTCGATGCGCTCGATGTCTTCCATGGCCACCGGAATATCGCTCCAGTCCACCGTGGACAAACCGGCGCGGTACACCGAGCGACCGTCGATCAGCACCTGCATGCGCCGTGCTTCGCTGGCGTTGGTGCCGTGGTAATTGACCGCCGCCTGATTGCCGCTGATGTTGCCGACCATCATCCCCGGCACCAGTCGCAGCAGTTCGCTGATATCGCGGGCACCGCTGGCGTGGATCAGTTCGTTGTCAATTACGGTCATGCTTCCCGGCACTTCCGCCGGTGTCTGCTTCAGGCGCGTGGCGGTCAGCACCTGGGGCAGTGCTTCGTTGTCCATGAACAGGTCGTCCGCCATTAATACCGGGCTGAACAGCAGCGCCAGTAAGACGGACGAACGCGGGGACGCAGAGCCAAAAGACACGACACAACCTTGATAGCGAAGAATTGGCGCGCATGTTAACCGAGGGCAGCGACATTTCCAGTCACGTTGCAGGCATTTTCCTAGGTTTTATTGGTCTTCTTCCTACAAGTGTCGGTAATTGTTGCTGGGGCTGGCCGCGCGTTGGCCGCCCCGTATAATGCCGGCATCGCCACTGGTATGGATTAACGGATTGCATATGACTGAACAGCGCCCGATTGCGGTCCTGGGAGGCGGAAGTTTTGGTACCGCCGTGGCCAATCTTTTGGCCGAGAACGGCCATCAAGTCCGGCAGTGGATGCGTGACCCCGAGCAGGCCGAGGCCATCCGGGTCAATCGCGAAAACCCGCGTTACCTCAAAGGCATCAAGATTCTGCCGGGGGTGACTGCCCTCACCGACCTGCAGGAAACCCTCGACGCCTGCGATTTGTGCTTTGTCGCGCTGCCGTCCAGCGCGTTGCGCACGGTGCTTGCCGCTCACGCCGAGCGGTTGAGCGGCAAGATGCTGGTCAGCCTGACCAAAGGCATCGAAGCGCAGACCTTCAAACTGATGAGCCAGATTCTCGAAGAAATCGCCCCGCAGGCGCGCATCGGCGTGTTGTCCGGGCCGAACCTGGCGCGCGAGATTGCCGAGCACGCACTGACCGCCACCGTGGTCGCCAGCGAAGACGAAGAACTGTGTAAAGCCGTGCAAGCCGCGCTACACGGTCGTACCTTCCGCGTTTACGCCAGTGCTGACCGTTTCGGTGTCGAACTGGGCGGGGCGTTGAAAAACGTTTACGCGATCATCGCCGGCATGGCGGTGGCGCTGGAGATGGGCGAGAACACCAAGAGCATGCTGATCACCCGGGCACTGGCGGAAATGACCCGTTTTGCCGTGAATCAGGGCGCTAATCCCATGACCTTCCTCGGTCTGGCCGGTGTCGGCGATCTGATCGTGACCTGTTCGTCGCCGAAGAGTCGCAACTATCAAGTCGGTTTTGCGCTGGGTCAGGGCTTGAGTCTCGACGAAGCGGTGTCGCGACTTGGTGAAGTCGCTGAAGGGGTCAACACCTTGAAGGTGCTCAAGGCCAAGTCTCAGGAAGTCGGCGTGTACATGCCACTGGTCGCCGGGCTGCATGCGATCCTCTTTGAAGGACGCACGCTGGAACAGGTGATCGGTCTACTGATGCGGGCCGAGCCGAAAACCGACGTCGATTTTATTTCCACCAGTGGTTTCAACTGATTCAGCACGGAGCAAGTCATGAACGATCCGAAAACCGAAGCCAAGTACGAATCCATCCTTCTGCGTGTGTTGTGGATGATCGTCTACGTGCTGGTCTGGCAAGTGGCGCAGTTCATCCTCGGCGCGGTGGTGCTGGTGCAACTGATCTATCGTTTGATCTATGGCGCCCCGAGCGCCAGCCTGATGAATTTCGGCGACAGCCTGAGCCAGTTTCTGGCGCAGATCGGCCGTTTCGGCAGTTTCCACAGCGACCAGAAACCGTGGCCGTTCGCCGACTGGCCAACCCCGCGTACTCCGGAAGGTGAAGCGCCGCACGCCGTCGCACCGGCACCGCATCCGGTTCGAGATGAGGAACCCAAGCTATGAAACTCTGGGTATTACGTCACGGTGAAGCCGTGCCTTTCGGCTCGTGCCCCGACTCCGAACGGGAGCTGACCGATCACGGCCGTAAAGAAGTCTGGAACAGCGCGGCCCATTTGATCGGCCAGCCGCTGACGGCGATCTACGCCAGCCCTTATCTGCGCGCGCAACAGACTGCGCAGATTGTCCGTGAGGCGCTGGGTTTCGAGCCGGAAATTCGCACGGTCGAGTGGCTGACGCCGGAGACCGACCCGGACAAGGTCACCGATCAACTGGTGTCGGTGAGCAACGTCCTGCTGGTCAGTCACAACCCGCTGGTGGGCAATCTGCTCAGCTATCTGCAGCATGGCGCCGGGTATCCGCCGGAGAAGGTCAGTACTGCCGGGTTGGCTGAGCTTGAAAGCGCAGAGCTGCTGATCGGCTCGATGAACCTCAACAGCCTCAAACATCCATAACGCTGGTTCCTTGTGGGAGCGAGCCTGCTCGCGAAAGCGGAGTGTCATTCATCATTTATGTGTCTGACAGCCTGCATTCGCGAGCAGGCTCGCTCCCACATTGGTTTCTGCGTAAACCATGAAATTATTTGTGTGAATTTTCCAACCAAGCACTTGCTTGGTTGACTACGCTTGCTCCAGACCCAAAAAACAGGAGCGAGTCGCATGTCTGCCGCCTTCCGTTTGCCGCTGGACGTGTTCTACGAACGTGAAGCCCGGCACCCGCGTCAGCGCTTCCTCGTGCAGCCCATTGGCGGCGGCCAGGTCGAGACGCTGAGCTGGGCCGACGTCGGCCATCAGGCCCGCTGCGCCGCACATTGGTTGCGTGCGCGGGAGTTGCCGCAGGGCAGCCATATCGCCCTGATCTCGAAAAACTGCGCGCACTGGATCATCGCCGACCTGGCGATCTGGATGGCCGGGCACGTCTCCGTTCCGCTGTATCCCAACCTCACCGCCGACTCCGTTGCGCAAGTGCTCAATCACTCGGAAAGCGTCCTGGCCTTCATCGGCAAGCTCGACGACTGGCCGGGCATGTGCAAAGGCGTGCCGGCGGATCTGCCGACCATTAGTCTGCCACTGCACCCGCCCGGGGATTTCGAATTCAGTTGGGCGGACTTGCAGCGCAGTTCGCCGATTCAGGATGATCCCCGTCCGGCGGCCGAGCAATTGGCGACGATCATTTACACCTCCGGCACCACCGGCCTGCCCAAAGGCGTGATGCACAGTTTTGCCAATCTCGGTTTCGCCACGACGCGCGGCACGCAACTGTTCGGGCTTAACGAGAACGATCGATTGCTCTCGTACTTGCCGCTGTGCCACGTCGCCGAGCGCATGTTCGTAGAACTGGCGTCGATCTACACCGGGCAGACGGTTTTCTTCGCCGAGAGCCTTGAGACCTTCATCACTGACCTGCAGCGAGCACGGCCGACCGCGATGTTCGGTGTGCCGCGCATCTGGACCAAATTCCAGATGGGCGTGTACAGCAAGATCCCGGCGAAACGTCTGGATTTTCTTCTCGGTCTGCCATTCATTAGCAAGCGCGTTGGTCACAAGGTACTGGCAGGCCTGGGGCTGGATGCTTTGCGCGTGGCGTTATCCGGTGCCGCGCCGGTGCCGCAGACCTTGCTCGCCTGGTATCAGAAACTTGGCCTGGATGTGCTGGAGGTCTACGGCATGACCGAGAGTTGCGGCTACTCGCACATCTGCCTGCCGGGGCAATACAAGCAGGGTTGGATCGGCAAGCCGTGCCCGGATGTCGAAGTACGCATCGATGAGTCGGGCGAGGTGCAGGTGCGCAGTCAGGCGAACATGCTCGGCTATTTCAAGGAACCGCAGAAGACCGCCGAAACCCTGACTGAGGACGGCTTTCTGCGCACCGGTGACAAGGGCGAACAGGATGCTGAAGGGCGCCTGCGCCTGACTGGCCGACTCAAGGAGATCTTCAAGACCAGCAAGGGCAAATATGTTGCCCCGGCACCGATCGAAAATCGCTTGGCCGTGCATTCGCGGATTGAACAGGTGTGCGTGGTAGGGGACGGCCTAAGCGCGCCACTCGGCTTGTGCGTCTTGTCGACGGTCAATCAGGAGGAGGGCCGGGCGAGCCTGCATTCGAGCCTGGAAAAACTCCTCGAAGAGGTCAACGCCGTGCTCGACAAGCACGAACGCCTGCGTCGACTGGTGGTGGTCA
The DNA here is from genome assembly GCF_054682705.1 of Pseudomonas sp. H1_D05. Taxonomy (NCBI): domain Bacteria; kingdom Pseudomonadati; phylum Pseudomonadota; class Gammaproteobacteria; order Pseudomonadales; family Pseudomonadaceae; genus Pseudomonas; species Pseudomonas sp. H1_D05. The sequence goes on along the minus strand of NZ_CP162825.1, from coordinate 142,512 downwards.
AGGACAGTTGGGCGGTGGAAAACGGCTTCCTCACGCCAACCCTGAAGATCAAGCGCAACGTCATCGAAGACACCTATGGCGCGCGTTTCGAAGAATGGAGCGAGCGCAGCGAGGCGGTGCTGTGGCAGGATTGAGCGACCACTAAAACAACAAAGGAAGTCTGCGATGAGCTTGTGGCGTACCACTCCGAACATCGAGCAGTTGAACGCAATCCAGAAGAACACCATTGGCGAAGTGCTGGACATCCGCTTCGAAGCGTTCGACGAAGAATCGCTGACTGCAAGCATGGCCATCGACCATCGCACCCATCAGCCCTACGGTTTGCTGCACGGCGGCGCCTCGGTGGTACTGGCAGAAACCGTCGGTTCGATGGCCAGCTATCTGTGCATCGATGCCAGCAAGTTTTACTGCGTGGGACTTGAGATCAACGCCAACCATCTGCGCGGCTTGCGCAGTGGGCGGGTGACGGCGGTGGCTAAGCCGATTCACATTGGTCGCACCACGCATGTGTGGGACATTCGCTTGACCAGTGATGAAGGCAAGGCCAGTTGTGTGTCGCGGTTGACCATGGCGGTGGTGCCGTTGGGTGAGCAGCCGCCGGTGCGTTGAGTGGGGTTCTTCAGTGATCAGCCCCTCACCCCAGCCCTCTCCCAGAGGGAGAGGGGGCCGACCTCGTTGTTTTCACGTGCTTCATCGACCTGAGATACCGAGTCGAATACAGATTCGGAAAAGCATGGAGATCGGCTCCCTTTCCCCCTCGCCCCCTGGGGGTGAGGGGGTAGCGATCCGACTGACTCACCATAGCCCTGACCGGACTGTCATCATTCCTGGCAGTTACGGTCATTGCTGTAAGGCGCGGTCTTACGGACAATCAACGCCACGTTTCCCGCTCATGGATTTGCCAGCATGTCGCAACCGATCTTTTTCGCCCACGCCAACGGCTTCCCTTCGGGCACCTATGGCAAATTGTTCGCGGCGCTGGCGCCCGAGTACCGGGTCGCGCATCTGGAGCAGCATGCCCATGACCCGCGTTTCCCGGCGGATGACAATTGGTACAACCTCGTCGACGAGTTGATCCACCATTTGCAGCAGCAGGATCAGCCGGTGTGGGGCGTCGGCCATTCGTTCGGCGGCGTACTGCATTTGCACGCGGCACTGCGTTGCCCTGAGCTGTATCGCGGCGTGGTGATGCTCGATTCGCCGGTGCTGACCCGCACTGATCAGTGGGTAATCCGCGCGGCCAAGCGCTTTGGCTTCATCGACAGACTGACCCCGGCCGGCCGCACGTTGGGCCGGCGCGAAGAGTTCGCCGACCTCGACAGTGCGCGCAGCTATTTTGCTGGCAAGACGCTGTTTCGCGGCTTCGATCCGGAATGTTTCGACGCCTACCTGCAGCACGGTTTGCACAAGGTTGGCGACAAACTGCGCCTGCGTTTCGACCCGGCCACCGAGATCAGCATCTATCGCGGCGTGCCGCACACCAGCCCTGGCCGTACCGGTCAATTGCAAGTGCCGCTGGCGGTGGTGCGGGGGCATACGAGTCGTGTGGTCATGCGCCATCACACCCGTTTCGTTTCGCGTCTGGCCCAGGGCGAGGCGTTGAGCATGCCCGGCGGCCACATGTTCCCGCTTGAGCGTCCACAGGACACCGCGCGGTTGTTGAAGAATCTGTTTACCCGTTGGGAGCACCGTCAGAACAAGGATTGCGCATGAGTCCGACCTTCGAAGAAGTGCGCCTGAGCCTGCCGCATATAGAACTGGCCGCGCATTTATTCGGGCCCGAGGACGGGCTGCCGGTGATTGCACTGCATGGTTGGCTCGACAATGCCAACAGCTTTGCCCGATTGGCGCCCAAACTCAAAGGCTTGCGCATCATTGCGTTGGACATGGCCGGGCACGGGCACTCCGGGCATCGGCCGAACGGCGCCGGCTATGCGCTGTGGGATTACGCCCATGACGTGCTGCAAGTCGCCGAACAACTGGGCTGGAAGCGTTTCGGCCTGCTCGGGCATTCGATGGGCGCCATCGTTTCCATGGTGCTGGCGGGTTCGCTGCCGGAACGCATCAGCCATCTGGCGCTGATCGACGGCGTCATTCCTCCTACAGACAAAGGCGAAAACGCCGCCGAGCGCATGGGCATGGCCCTGCAAGCGCAACTGGATCTGCGCGAGAAGCGCAAACCGGTTTACAGCACCCTCGACCGTGCCATCGAAGCGCGCATGAAAGGTCTGGTGGCGGTCAGCCGTGAGGCGGCTGAATTGTTGGCCCAGCGCGGTCTGATGCCGGTGCCCGGCGGTTACACCTGGCGCACCGACAATCGCCTGACCCTGCCTTCGCCGCTGCGTCTGACCCAGGAACAGGCAATGGCTTTCGCGCTGCGGGTCAGTTGTCCGGCGCAGCTGGTGGTCGCGGCTGACGGCATGCTCGCCAAACATCCGGAGCTGCTGGAGCGTCTACCCTTTAGCCGGGAACAGTTGGCGGGCGGGCACCATTTGCACCTGAACGACGAGGCGGGTGCCGGCCTTGTAGCAGACTGTTTCAATCGGTTCTTCGCCATTCCTTGACTTGCTGCGGGCAACTGTCGAGGCTGGGCGGGTTGAAATGGGAGACAACTACGATGGATTTCTATACCGCTGCGACCTCGAATTACCCAGTCATGCCGATCCGATGAGCCTGACTATGCGGTCACTCAGTCTGTTGGCACTGTGCTGTTTCAGTACCGTTTCGTTCGCCGCCGATGTGCCGGGCAGTCAGGATCTGCAGATCGTGCCGCGTCTGGCCGATGCACAGATCGTCGACTACCGCCCGCCTGTGGAGCTTGAGCGGATCTATCCGCTGGGCTCGATCCGCAAGATCAGCGGGCAGCTGCGTTTCGACGGTCAGGTCACCGCCCGTGGCCAGACCACTTCGGTGACCTACGAGTTGCCCCCCGAACACTCCGCCACCGAAGCCTTTACTGCCGCTCGTGAAGCCCTGCAAAAGCAGGACGCCGAATTGCTGTTCTGGTGTCAGGCGCGTGATTGCGGTGAAAGCAGCCTGTGGGCCAACGAGGTGTTCGGCAACGCCAAGTTGTACGGTGCTGACGAACAACAGGCGTATCTGTTGTTGAGACTGGCCGCACCGCGTGACAACACGCTGGTGGCGCTTTACAGCATCACGCGTGGCAATCGCAAAGCCTATCTGCATGTCGAACAGTTCGAGGCGGCTGCACCGTTGGGTGAGCTGCTGCCGACCTCGGCCACCCTGTTGCGTCAGTTGAAAAGCACCGGTGAACTGGATTTTCCTGATCGCGTGAATGATCCGGACGATACATGGCTACGCCTGATTTCCCGTGGCCTTAATCTCGATACGACGTTGCGCGTGACGGTGTCCGGGCCGAAAGCCGAGGCATGGCGACAGGCCCTGATCAATCAGGGCGTGCGGGCGGCACGCATGGAGACCGGCAGTGTTGAAGGCTCTGGCCTGCGCATCGATCTGTTGCGTTAAGCTGTTTCGGGCGAGCACGAACTGCGTGTTCGCCTACTCTTTGCCTGACTGACTTTTTCGAGATCTTACATGCTCAATAACGATCGCCTGCTGGTGCAGATCCTGCTGCTGGTGTTGTTTGGTGCCAGCCTGTGGGTGATGGCGCCGTTCTGGTCGGCCCTGTTCTGGGGCGCGGTGCTGGCATTCGCCAGTTGGCCGCTGATGCGTCTGTTGACCCGCTGGCTCAATGGCCGTGAGTCGCTGGCTGCGGGGATTCTGACGCTGGGCTGGATGCTGCTGGTGGCCGCGCCGCTGGTCTGGCTGGGGTTCAACGTGGGGGATCATGTGCGTGATGCCACGGCGTTCATCAAGGATGTGCAGGTCGACGGTCTGCCGGAAGCGCCGGTGTGGCTGGGGACTTTGCCGTTTGTGGGCGAGCGCCTGGTCGGGCTGTGGAACAGCATCGATCAGCAGGGCGCCGCGCTGATGGTGTCGATCAAACCTTATCTGGGGCAGGTCGGTAACTGGCTGCTGGCGCGCAGTGCGCAGATTGGTGGCGGGATTCTCGAGCTGACGTTGAGCATTGTCTTTGTGTTCTTTTTCTATCGTGACGGGCCGCGACTGGCGGCGTTTGTGCACAGTCTGCTGGAGCGCTTGATCGGGGATCGCGCGGGCTATTACATCGAGCTGGTCGCCGGGACTGTGCAGCGCGTGGTCAACGGGGTGATCGGCACGGCGGCGGCGCAGGCGGTTCTGGCGTTGATCGGGTTTTTGATTGCCGGGGTGCCGGGGGCGCTGGTGCTCGGGATTGTCACCTTCCTGTTGAGTCTGATTCCGATGGGGCCGCCGTTGGTGTGGGTGCCGGCGACGGCTTGGCTGGCGTGGAAGGGTGAGTACGGGATGGCGGTGTTTCTCGGGATCTGGGGGACGTTTGTCATCAGTGGGGTGGATAACGTGCTCAAGCCGTATTTGATCAGCCGCGGGGGGAATTTGCCGTTGGTGATTGTGTTGCTTGGGGTGTTTGGCGGGTTGATTGCGTTTGGGTTTATCGGGTTGTTTATCGGGCCTACGTTGTTGGCGGTGGCTTATAGTTTGTTGACGGATTGGAGCAAGAGTCAGGGGCGGGTTGAGGATCGGCGGTAGCTGTTTTGGGTTTGGGTGTATATCCATTGCTGCGGTAACGGCTGCTTAGGGTTCCGCCCTTACGGCGGGTCACCTTTTCCAAACGCCGAAAAGGTAACCCAAAAGGCTTGCTCCTACGTGCGGCCCGCTCGCTGGGGCTCGGGGGTTCCTTCGCTGCGGGATCGATCCGGGCGCAGCGCCTACGGTTTGCTTCGCTGCACCTCCTCTCGCTGTGTTTGGCTGCGCCAAACGGTCGCTGCGCTCCCACGCCCGGATCAATCCCTCCACTCAGCCTTCCGACGTCGCCCGTGGATCAAGATCAAAAGCAGGCGAGCTGACACTCGGCCTATTGAGTGGTGAAGAGCGCGGGTGTTCGGCTTTTGATTTGCGTTGTTGCTGCCCCTCACCCCAGCCCTCTCCCGAGGGAGAGGGGGCTGAAATGTGTGCTTTTCAAAGCCTCAGTTCGACTCGGTATTTCACGTCGGCGTAACTCTCCCAAACACCTCGATCAGTCCCCTCTCCCTCTGGGAGAGGGTTAGGGTGAGGGGCTTTTGATCTGTTTCAGAATCTGAGTTCGACTCGGTATTTCACGTCGGCGTAGCTCTCCCAAACACCTCGGTCAGTCCCCTCTCCCTCTGGGAGAGGGCTAGGGTGAGGGGCTTTTGATTGTCTGCGGCAAATAGTGTCTTCGACTCAAGTCGCCACATTCAAATACTTGCCCACCGACGCCGTTTTCTCCAGCGAGTACTGTTTGCTCAAATTGGCAATCATGCGGTTCAGGGCTTCGGTGGTGCTCTGGGTAGAAGCGGTCTGTTCTTCATCCGGCCGTTCTCGCCCTGCCTGTAAAGCCGCTTTCAGCTCGTCGCTGCTTACACCGCCGCTGCTGTCGCTATCGAGCACCTTGAGCAGCGCGGCACTGGTGTCAGTGCTGGTGGTTGAAGTCGCGCTGTCGCTGGCTTGCAGTGCGCTGCCGAGTTCTGTCGCGGTCACGCTGCCGTCGCCATCCGCATCAAGTTGGCTGAACAGTTCGTCGCTGCTGATGGCGCCGTCACCGTCGCTGTCGAGGGCGCTGATCAGGGCGTCGGCGAGGTCGGTGTCCGGTGCTTGATCGTGTGGCGGTGGCGGGGGCGCCATGGCGGTCAATTCTTCGGCGCTGAGGCTGCCGCTGGCATCGCTGTCCAGATCACCGAATTGTTTACTCAGTTTGACCAGCAGACCGTCGTCGTTCTTCTGCGACAGGGCGCTTTTCAGTTCGTCCTGATCCACTGCGCCGTCGCCGTTGCTGTCGAGTTTGGCGAACAGTTCTTTTTGCAGTTGCTGGCTGCGGGCGTTTTGCGTGGAGGTACTGCTGGTGCTGGTATAGCTCGTGTAGTTGCTGACGCTACCGATCATCGGACTCACTCCCTGGAATGGAAAACCGGTGGGTGTACCGGCTTATGCAGCGTCGGGGCGCAAGTTGTCGGGGGTATGTGGGATTTGTACCGGTGGGTACACACGATGGAATGAACACCAAATACCTTGTAGGAGTGAGCCTGCTCGCGATAGCGGTTTATCAGTGACATTTACTGTGACTGACACTCCGCTATCGCGAGCAGGCTCACTCCTACAGGTGGATTGTGTGTTTCTCAGGTGCGCGGCAGGCGAATGATGGCGGTAAGGCCGCCGCCGGGGGTTTCTTCTAGGTTGAGCTGCCCACCCAAACGCTGGGCCGCTTCGCGGGCAATCGTCATACCCAGCCCGACGCCGCCTGAGTTGCGATTGCGCGAGCCTTCCAGCCGATAAAATGGTTCAAACACCGCTTCACGCTTGTCCTCGGTGATCCCCGGGCCGTGATCGATTACGCGGATCAGCAGTTGCTCGCGCTGATCCTGCAATTCGATGCGTGCCTGGCCGGCATAACGCAGGGCATTGTCCATGAGGTTGTTGAGGCACGAACGCAGCGCCATCGGCTGTACCGGCAACGGTGCGCAATGGCCGCTGACCTGTACGTCGGCGCCTTGATCCTGCGCGTTTTCGCACAGTGATTCGACCAGCGCCTGCACATCCATCAATTGCAAGGCTTCGCTGGTGCGCTGTTCGTGCAGGTAGGTGAGGGTGGCGTCGAGCATGCCGATCATGTCGTCGAGGTCCTGACGCATCTGGCCTTGCAGCTTTTCATCGCTGATGTTTTCCAGGCGCAGTTTCAGGCGTGACAACGGTGTGCGCAGATCATGGGAAACCGCGCCCAGCATCCGTGCGCGCTGCTGCACCTGTTCGCGAATGCGTTGCTGCATCAGGTTGAAGGTGTAGGCGGCTTGTCGCGATTCCCGCGGGCCGGACTCGTCGAGCGGCGGGCTGTCGAGGTCTTCGCTGAGGCGTTCGGCGGCGTCGCTCAGGCGCTGGATCGGGCGACTGAGCAGTTTGGCGCCGTACCAGGCCGCGATCATCAGCGTGATGAATTGAAAGGTCAGCGGCACCACCGGGCCACCGAACCACGGACGCGGTGGCCGTGGCGGGTAGCGCGGATCATGTGCCATCGGTTGCCCTTCGGCGCCTTGAGAGAACTCCGGTGGCGGTGGGGGCGGCGGTGGCCCGTAGTGGTGGAACCAGGCGAACGCCAGCAGGTGCGCCAGGACAATCGCCACGAACAGCACGCCAAACAGGCGCCCGAACAGCGTGTCGAAGCGCGCCCGCATCAGCCGATGTCCCGCGCGTCGAACAGGTAACCCTCACCGCGCACGGTTTTGATCAACTGCGGGGCTTTCGGGTCGTCGCCGAGTTTCTGCCGCAGACGCGAGACCAGCAAATCGATGCTGCGGTCGAAGGCTTCGATCGAGCGGCCACGGGCAGCATCGAGCAGTTGCTCGCGGCTGAGTACCCGACGCGGACGTTCGATAAACACCCACAGCAGGCGGAATTCGGCGTTGGACAGCGGCACCACCAGACCATCGTCGGCGATCAACTGGCGCAGGACGCTGTTCAGACGCCAGTTGTCGAAACGAATGTTCGCCCGCTGTTCGGTTCGATCGTCGCGCACTCGGCGCAGAATGGTTTGAATGCGCGCGACCAGTTCGCGTGGCTCGAACGGTTTGGCCATATAGTCATCGGCGCCCAGTTCCAGGCCGATGATGCGGTCGGTCGGTTCGCAACGGGCGGTGAGCATCAGGATCGGGATGTCCGATTCGGCGCGCAGCCAGCGGCACAGCGACAAGCCGTCTTCGCCGGGCAGCATCAGGTCCAGCACGACAACGTCGAAATGTTCGGCGAGCAGCGCCTGACGCATCGCCGCGCCGTCGGTGACGCCGCTGGCGTGGATATTGAAGCGCGCGAGGTAGTCAATCATCAGCTCGCGGATCGGCACGTCATCATCGACGATCAGCGCGCGAATGCTCCAGCGCTTGTCGTCTTTAGGCTCATCCGTCGCGGTCATTTGGGTGTTGTGCATGAGGCTGTTCATCTGCCAGTAGGCCGCCAACCACAAAAGATGGGCTGCGAGGTTGTGGTTTCAGCATAGGCGTCCGGCCGTGAGGCGGGAAGTGCTGATGTAAGGACGTATTGCGGCTGGTGAGGCTAGCGCGGGTGCTTGTTGCTGGCGTGTCGGTTGTGTATCGGAGTCGACACAATAGCAGCGAGCGCTATGCTGATCACGGCCAGCGCGACGATTTACCGATCATCGGGTGCCGCGCTGCCGCCGGTTCCGCTACAATGCGCGCCGATTTCGACCTGCCTGAGAGCCCATTCATGTCCGCCTGCCAGACTCCTATCATCGTCGCCCTGGATTTCCCTACCCGTGACGCCGCACTGAAGCTGGCCGACCAGTTGGACCCGAAGCTGTGCCGGGTCAAAGTGGGCAAGGAACTGTTCACCAGTTGCGCCGCCGAAATTGTCGGCACCCTGCGTGACAAGGGTTTTGAAGTATTCCTCGACCTGAAATTCCACGACATTCCCAACACCACCGCGATGGCCGTGAAAGCCGCTGCCGAGATGGGCGTGTGGATGGTCAACGTGCATTGCTCCGGTGGTATGCGCATGATGGCCGCTTGCCGTGAAGAGCTGGATAAACGCAGCGGCCCGCAGCCGTTGCTGATCGGCGTGACCGTGCTGACCAGCATGGAGCGCGAAGACCTGGCCGGTATCGGTCTGGATATCGAGCCACAAGAGCAAGTGCTGCGTCTGGCCGCGCTGGCCGAAAAGGCTGGCATGGACGGTCTGGTGTGCTCGGCGCTGGAAGCCTCGGCACTGAAAACTGCGCACCCTTCGCTGCAACTGGTGACCCCGGGAATTCGTCCGGCGGGCAGCGCGCAGGACGATCAGCGCCGCATTCTGACTCCGCGTCAGGCGCTGGATGCCGGTTCCGATTATCTGGTGATTGGCCGTCCGATCAGCCAGGCGGCGGATCCGGCGCAGGCGCTGGCTTCGGTCGTAGCCGAAATCGCCTGATCAGGCACCGCAAAACCCTGTAGGAGTGAGCCTGCTCGCGATAGCGGTGTGTCAAACAACGGTAATGTTGACTGACACACCGCTATCGCGAGCAGGCTCACTCCTACATTTGTTTTGTGGTGGTTTTAGATTTTCAACACCAACTTGCCGAAGTTCTCACCGCTGAACAATTTCATCAGCGTTTCCGGGAAGGTCTCCAGCCCTTCGACGATATCTTCCTTGCTCTTGAGTTGCCCCTTGGCCATCCAGCCGGCCATTTCCTGCGCGGCGCTGGCGTATTGCGCGGCATAGTCCATCACCACAAAACCTTCCATCCGCGCGCGGTTGACCAGCAACGACAGGTAATTGGCCGGGCCTTTGACCGCTTCCTTGTTGTTGTACTGGCTGATCGCGCCGCAGATCACTACACGCGCCTTCATGTTCAAGCGGCTCAACACCGCATCGAGGATGTCGCCGCCAACGTTATCGAAATACACATCGACGCCTTTCGGGCATTCGCGTTTAAGCCCGGCCACGACATCTTCGGACTTGTAGTCGATGGCACCGTCAAAACCCAACTCATCAATAAGGAATTTGCACTTGTCGGCGCCGCCGGCAATGCCAACCACGCGGCAGCCTTTGAGCTTGGCAATCTGCCCGGCGATGCTGCCCACTGCGCCCGCTGCACCGGACAACACCACGGTGTCGCCGGCCTTCGGTGCGCCGACATCCAGCAGGGCGAAGTAGGCGGTCATGCCGGTCATGCCCAGCGCTGACAGGTACACCGGCAGCGGTGCCAGTTTCGGATCGACTTTGTAGAAACCTCTTGGCTCGCCGAGGAAATAATCCTGCACGCCAATGGCGCCGTTGACGTAGTCCCCGACCGCAAAGCCCGGGTTGTTCGAGGCGATGACTTTGCCGACGCCCAGCGCGCGCATGACTTCACCGATACCGACCGGCGGGATGTAGGACTTGCCTTCATTCATCCAGCCACGCATCGCCGGATCGAGAGACAGGTACTCGTTCTTGACCAGAATCTGGCCCGCCGCCGGTTCGCCGACCGGTACTTCCTGATAGGTGAAGGTCTCGCGGTTGGCCGCTCCCACCGGGCGTTTGGCGAGCAGGAACTGGCGATTGGTCTGGTTGGTCATGGCAGGCACTCGAACGGAATGAAGCCTTGTTGATAGACCTTCGCCGGCATTGGCGCAAGGTTGGCTGATGCGGCGAATGCACGCCGATCCAGTGCAGTGATGATCACCTGGCTGGTTTTATCACTGCGACGCATGGGCACATAAACAGCCATTGGATAGTGCTGACGCTCGGCAGACCTCAATGGCTATGCTGCCATTCCATACATCCCCTGCATCTATCCCTTCGAGGACATAACAATGAGCATGACGTTTTCCGGTCAGGTTGCTGTAGTCACTGGCGCGGCCAACGGCATCGGCCGTGCGACCGCCCAGGCGTTCGCCGCCGAAGGCCTGAAAGTGGTGGTCGCCGATCTGGACGCGGCAGGGGGCGAGGGCACGGTGGCGCTGATTCGTACAGCCGGCGGCGAAGCGACCTTCGTGCGCTGCAACGTGACCGTCGAAAGCGAAGTGAAGAATCTGATGGACGAGGTCATCAATACCTACGGCCGTCTCGACTACGCCTTCAACAATGCCGGCATCGAAATTGAAAAAGGCAAACTGGCCGAAGGCTCGATGGATGAGTTCGACGCAATCATGGGCGTCAACGTCAAAGGCGTCTGGCTATGTATGAAGTATCAACTGCCACTGCTGCTGGCGCAGGGTGGCGGGGCGATCGTCAACACCGCCTCGGTAGCGGGACTGGGCGCGGCGCCGAAGATGAGCATCTACGCGGCGTCGAAGCACGCGGTGATCGGTCTGACCAAATCGGCAGCCATCGAATACGCGAAGAAGAAAATCCGCGTCAACGCTGTGTGTCCGGCGGTGATCGATACCGACATGTTCCGCCGTGCTTACGAGGCCGACCCGAAGAAGGGTGAGTTCGCCAACGCCATGCACCCGGTCGGGCGCATCGGCAAAGTCGAGGAAATCGCCAGTGCCGTGTTGTACCTGTGCAGCGACGGTGCGGCATTCACCACCGGCCACTCGCTGGCAGTGGATGGTGGCGTCACCGCTTTCTGAATCACGCCCAAGAACAACAGCCCGCATTCGTTGCGGGCTTTTTTGTGGGCAGCGGTCAGTTCCGTGAAGCCTCTTAAACAATGTGTATCAAACGGTTAGAACGGTCGCTTTTGGCGGCGTTGTCGCACAGCCTGTCCGGCGCGGCTGTGATTTACTGCCGCCAGCAAAACGGACAGGAGTTTGCTTGCTCATGGAATTGAGAATTGATCGACAGGCAATGGTGCCGGTCGTGCAGCAGATTGTTGACGGACTGACCGAGTGGATCCTGCAAAGTGGCGTACCGCCGGCCACCCGTTTGCCGTCCGTGCGGCAAATCGCCCGGGGCAATCTGCTCAGCCAGTCGTGTGTGGTCGAGGCGTGTGAGCGGCTGGTATCGCAGGGTGTTCTGAGTTCATGCCAGGGCACCGGGTTCATTGTCGCCGCCTCGCCCTCGGCAACAGGCGTAGAAGATGAGCTGGCGCCATTCGAGGGCCGGTTCGCCTGGTGCGATGCCGTGTGCGAGGCCGCGGGCGGCTTGAAACTTGGCGCGGGCGGACTGCCGCATAGCTGGCGTGAACCTGACGACCTCAGTTATGCCCTGCGCGAGGTGGCTCGCACCGACATGGCCAGCCTGTTCAACTACAGCACGCCCTTGGGGCTTCCAGCGTTGCGCGAGCAAATCGCCAAGCGCCTGAAACTGTTCGGTATCGAGGCCCGCAGTGCGCAGTTGCTGAGTACCTGCGGCGCCAGCCATGCGCTTGATCTGATCGTGCGCACCTTGTTCAAGGCTGGAGACTGCGTGGTGGTCGAGACGCCCGGTTACGCGCCGTTGTTCGATCTCCTGCGGATGCACGGCGTGCGCATGCTCGAGGTGCGTCGCACCCCGAACGGGCCGGATATCGACGCGCTGGAAGCGTTGCTGCAACAGTTTCGCCCCGGCGCGTTATTCATCAACAGCCATCATCACAACCCCACCGGCAGTTGCCTGTCGCCGAGCGTAGCGCAACGCATCCTGCAACTGAGCAAGACCTACGATTTGCGCGTGATCGAAGACGATGTCTACGCAGACTTGCACACCGGCAACGGCACGCGCCTGGCGGCTCTGGATGATGAGGGGCGAGTCATTTACGTGGGCAGTTTTTCCAAGACGCTGAGCAGCTCGTTGCGGGTCGGTTTCGTTTTTGCCGACAGCGACATGGTCAGACGGCTGGCGCAGGTCAAGATGATCAGCGGTCTGGGGGCGTCAAGGTTTACCGAAGCGGTGCTGGCCAGCCTGATGGTGAGCGGCGCTTACCGCAAACTGGTGCAGCGCCAGCGTCAACGCCTGAATGCCGATCGCGCGGCCGCATTGCAGGCGCTGGAGGACGCCGACTGGGAGGTTTTCGGCAAGCCTGCGGGTGGCTTGTTCATCTGGGCGCGCTCGCGCATGACCGATCAGATTCGGCTGCGTCGGCAGGCTCAACGTTGCGGCGTGTTGCTGTCAGCGCCTGATGCATTCAGTCCCAATGGCGAGTCGGGTGATTGGCTGCGCATCAACGTCGCCTACGCTTGTGATCCACGCGCCCGGCAGTTTTTTCGCTACACCGGTTCGGATCGACCTCAAGTGTTCTGAAAACGACGCAGGCGTAGCTTTTTGCCATTATTCCGACGCCAGAGACTTGTGCTGTTTCATGGCCGTTGCGACTCTTCGCTCTACTGACAATGGCAGGGGACTACGCGCAATGATTTCGGCCATGCAAGGACGTTTTGCCAACCTCGGTATGGCGAAAAAACTGGGTATCGGGTTTGTGCTGGTTTTGCTTCTGACCGCGCTGGTGGCGGTCATCGGCGTTTGGTCCCTGCAAACCATCAGTCAGCGTTTCGACGGGCTGAAACAGATGTCTTCGCTCAACAGCGGCTTGCTCAAGGTGCGCCTGCTTGAGCAGGAATATGCCTTGCGGGGCGATCCGAAGACGGCCGATGCCCTGCGTAAGGGCGTCGACGGACTGGTTGCTCTGGCTGATCAGCTCAAAGCGCAGTCGGCGGCGAATGTGCCGGTCATGAATGATGTGCAGCAGTCGCTGGGCGCTTATCGTAAGGCGTTCGACGAGTTTGTGTCGTTGACTCAGGCCAAGGACCTGGCGCTGGAAATGGCCAGTTGGTCGGTGTCCAGTGTGGCCAACAATCTTGACGTATTGCAGGCCGGACTTGCCGACGACGGTGCTTATACCTTGAAGGACACCGAGGGCAAGGACGGCGCACAGTTCATCGAGCAGGCCAGTCAGGTCAGCCAGGTTTCGCGGTTGATGCTGCAAGCGATGAACGAAGCGCGGATTCGTCTCGATCAAAGCCGCAAGGGCGATGCCGACAGTGCTGGCAAGGGCAATATCGAACAGGCCGCACAAGCGCAGGCGCAGGCCGAAGAATTGAAAACCACGGTCAAGGACGAGGGCTATCTGACCGTGCTCAATGAGGTGTCCGGGCACATCGCCGGTTTCAACGACAAACTGGCCGAGTACACCGGGTTGCTCGCGCAGGAAAAAACCGTCTACGAGCAATTGCACCAGCGTGCCAACGAAGTGGTCGAGCGGGTGAATCAGGCGTATGTCGCTGAAGACGGCGCGATGCAGGCAGAACTGAAGAAAAACTCGCTGCTGATCATCGGCTCATCGGCGCTGGCATTGCTGGTGGGATTACTCGCCGCGTGGCTGATCACCCGACTTATCGTCGCGCCATTGCGCAGTGTGATTCAGGTCGCGCAGCAGATTGCCGCCGGCGACTTGAGTGCGACCGTGGCAGTGACCCGTCGCGACGAGATCGGTCAGTTGATGCTGGCGATGCAACAGATGGGCGCGGGTCTGAGCACCATCGTCAGTGGTTTGCAGGCGGGGATCGAGCAACTGGCCAGTTCGGCGCAATCGTTGTCGGCAGTCACTGAGCAGACCAACCTTGAGGTCAGCAGCCAGAAGGAAGAAACCGAGCAGGTTGCCACGGCGATGAACCAGATGACCGCCACCGTTCACGACGTTGCACGCAACGCCGAAGAAGCGGCGCTGGCCGCGCAGACGGCGGATGACAAGGTCGAGAGTGGACAGCAGGTGGTGCGCCAGAGCATGGCGCGCATCGAGCAATTGGCTGACTCGGCGACGTCGGCCAGTTCGAGCATCGAAAGCCTTAGTGCGGAAATCCAGAATATCGGCACGGTGCTCGGGGTGATCAAGAGTGTTGCCGAACAGACCAATCTATTGGCGCTGAATGCGGCGATCGAGGCTGCGCGGGCTGGGGAGCAGGGCAGGGGCTTTGCGGTGGTGGCTGATGAGGTGCGTGCTTTGGCTCGGCGCACGCAGCAATCGACTGAGGAGATTGAACGGCTGGTCAGTGCTTTGCGCTTGGCGGCGCATTCGTCGGTGCAGCAGATTCAGAGCAGCGGCGAGTTGGTGAAGCTGGCGGTGAGTGATGCGTTGCAGACCGAGAGTGCGCTGGGGAGTATTGCGGCGGCGGTGTCGTTGATTCAGCAGATGAATCAGCAGATTGCGGCGGCGGCCGAGGAGCAGAGTTCGGTGGCGGAGGAGATCAATCGCAGTGTGACGAGTATTCGTGCGAGTGCGGATCAGTCGTCGATCGCGATGCGTGGGAATGCGGCTTCGAGTGTTGAGCTGGCCCAGTTGGGGGGGAGTTGCGCGGGATGGTTGGGCATTTTCGGCTTTGACGCTTTGACGCTTTGACGCTTGGCGGCCTTTGGGCCGACCAGGCTCTTGGGGTTTTGGGGGGATATCCGTTGCTGCGGGTGTTGCTGATTAGGGTTCCGCCCTTACGGCGGGTCACTTTTTACAAACGCCTAAAAAGTAACCAAAAACGCTTGCTCCTACGTGCGGCCCGCTCGCTGGGGCTCGGGGTTCCTTCGCTCCGGGATCGATCCGGGCGCAGCGCCTACGGTTTGCTTCGCTGCACCTCCTCTCGCTGTGTTTGGCTGCGCCAAACGGTCGCTGCGCTCCCACGCCCGGATCAATCCCTCCACTCAGCCTTCCGACGTCGCCCGTGGATCAAGATCAAGAGCGGCAGCCGGGCTAACGCTCATCCTGTTGAGTGGTGAGAAGCTGATGCGGTTGCGAGGTGGGCGTTGCTTTTGCTTTTCTGTGGGAGCGAGTTTGCTCGCGAAGGCGGCCTGACAGCCGACCAATTTTCTATCTGATGTACTCAGCCCCAATGTAGGAGTGAGCCTGCTCGCGATGGCGGCCGGATAGCCGACCAATTTTCTATCGGATGTACTCAGTCCCAATGTAGGAGTGAGCCTGCTCGCGAAGGCGGCCGGATAGCCGACCAATCCGCTATCGGATGTACTCAGTCCCAATGTAGGAGTGAGCCTGCTCGCGAAGGCGGCCGATAGCCGACCAATCCGCTATCGGATGTACTCAGTCCCAATGTGGGAGTGAGCCTGCTCGCGATGGCGGCCGGATAGCCGACCAACCTCTGTCAGATGTACTCAGCGCCCCTTGTGGGAGCGAGCTTGCTCGCGAAGGCGGCCGGATAGCCGACCAATTTTCTATCGGATGTACTCAGTCCCAATGTAGGAGTGAGCCTGCTCGCGAAGGCGGCCGGATAGCCGACCAATCCGCTATCGGATGTACTCAGTCCCAATGTGGGAGTGAGCCTGCTCGCGATGGCGGCCGGATAGCCGACCAACCTCTGTCAGATGTACTCAGCCCCCTGTGGGAGCGAGCCTGCTCGCGAAAGCGGCCTCACATTCACCGGTTTTCTATCAGGTTCACTCCCGCGAGCCCACAAAAAAGCCACCTTTCGGTGGCTTCTCTTCCAGCATCTGCAATCAGTCGTAAATCACTTTCTTCTTCCAGTCCGCATCGGCCTCGACATCTTTGAGGCCGGCGGTCAGTTGGTTTTCTTCACCTTCAACCGGTGCAATCTTGTCCATGACCTGGGCGTTCGCGCGGGCCAGGAGTTTTTCCAGGTATTGCAGTTGTTCTGCGTACATCTGCGGATCCTGCTGTTTGCGCAGGTATTGCACGCCGCGTTCGAAGGCGAGGCGGGCCTGGCCGGGCTGGTTTTGTTGCAGGGACTGTTGGCCGAGGTTGTTGAAGAATTCGATGTGCAGCAGCACCAGAATGTGGCGGACTTCGCGGATCCAGTGTTTGGCTTCATTCGGTGGCAGGAAACCATCGTGGGCGGCGCGGGTGATCTGGCCGTGGAGGGCTTCGAGCAGGAAGCGCACGTCTTTGGCTTTGGCTTCGGTCAGGATCGGTGCCGGTGGGTTGTTGACCGGGATCGATTCGCCTTGGGCGACCAGGGCGCTCAGTTCGGTGATGCGTGCTTTGGTGGTGGCGCTGGTTTTTTCCAGGTTCAGCAGGCGCTGGCAGACGTTCAGTTCCAGACGGGTCAGCAGCAGCTTGAGCGCCGGGGTCATGAACTGGCCGGGGAAGGTTTCGGTCAGTTCGCCGCAACGGCGCAGGCGGTCGTTGAGTTCGACCTTGGTGCGGGCCTTCTCCAGTTTGTTGTTTTCCACCACATGGTTCATGTAGCCAATGGCGATCAGAATTGCGATCCCGGCTATGACAAGCAGGGTGATCATGAGTGGTGTCACCGGTAAGACCTCTTTATAGGGTTCGCATGCGAGTGTAGTGGCTGGGCATTTAGTCGCCTAGCGCCGCTCGACGAGTTGGATCGGCAGGTTCAATCTGTATCGGCCGCACGCTGCTTATATGAATGCTGGCGCTGCGAGTGCAGATTGCCATCACTGTGGGTGGACTATAGCGTCTTGGCGGGTGGCGGAATATAGGCGTCAATCGTCGGGCGACGGAAAAGCCCGATTGCCGCCGTAAAGCAGGTCGAAGTCATTGATTTAAATAAATTTATATCAGGGGGTTGACGACCTCTCAATCCATCCATAGAATGCGCGCCACTTGCAGCGTAAAGCACACAGCGAAGCGCGGCAGGGAGTGAATGTTGTAGTGTGTCCCCTTCGTCTAGTGGCCTAGGACACCGCCCTTTCACGGCGGTAACAGGGGTTCGAGTCCCCTAGGGGACGCCAATGCGGGAATAGCTCAGTTGGTAGAGCACGACCTTGCCAAGGTCGGGGTCGCGAGTTCGAGTCTCGTTTCCCGCTCCAATTTTAAACAGCAGCGCTTTCGGGCGGTGCTGAGTGAAACCAGAACCAAGTCTTCGGATACGGATCTGGACACCGAAACACACACCATGTGTTCCGGGTAGCGTGTCCCCTTCGTCTAGTGGCCTAGGACACCGCCCTTTCACGGCGGTAACAGGGGTTCGAGTCCCCTAGGGGACGCCATTTGCGGGAATAGCTCAGTTGGTAGAGCACGACCTTGCCAAGGTCGGGGTCGCGAGTTCGAGTCTCGTTTCCCGCTCCAAATTCTAAAAACGCCGCTCAGTGAGCGGCGTTTTTATTAGTGAAAGTTGTAGCCTGTGTCCCCTTCGTCTAGTGGCCTAGGACACCGCCCTTTCACGGCGGTAACAGGGGTTCGAGTCCCCTAGGGGACGCCATTGCGGGAATAGCTCAGTTGGTAGAGCACGACCTTGCCAAGGTCGGGGTCGCGAGTTCGAGTCTCGTTTCCCGCTCCATATTCACAAAAACGCCGCTCAACAGAGCGGCGTTTTTGTATGCGCGATTTGTGGCTGTGTCATCAGCCATAAAGAAAAAGGCCCGCCGAAGCGATTCGGCGGGCCTTTTTGCGTTGTGCGTTTGCTTACCAGGACAGCATCAGTCGGCCAGCAAACAGAATAAGCACCACGCCCATCGTGCGTTCAAACCAATGGCCCATACGCATGAACAGCAGGCGAACCCGATTGCTTGAGAAGAACAGCGCGACCACGACAAACCACAGCGCATTCACAAAGCACATCCACAGCCCGTAAAAGGCCTGGATTTGCAAGGGTGTGCTGGCGCTGATGATCGTGGTGAAGATGGCCAGGAAAAACAGTGTGGCCTTGGGGTTGGTTGCATTGGTCAGAAAACCGGTGCTGAAAGCTTTGAACAGGGTTTGTTCGACCACGGGTTCATCCGCAGCTTTTTCACCTTCAACGGCCGATTTGGGTTTGCTGCGCAACAGGCTGACGCCCAGATACAGGATGTAGGCACCGCCAATCACCTTGGCGACGGTCAGCAACCACGGGGTGGTGTGCATCAATGCCCCGACACCCAGCAACGTGTAGAGCACGTGCACGGAAATCCCCGCGCCGATACCCAGCGCCGTGCAGATCCCTACCAAACGGCCGAAGCGTACGCTTTGACGAATGGTGACTGCGAAGTCCGGGCCGGGAGCAACCACGGCCAGAAAGTGAATGGTGGCCAGCGCCAGAAACTCGCCCAGATAATTCGAATACATCTCAGCTCCAGTAGGTCAGGGGTGAAGCATTGCCGCGATAGCCGACAAAAAAGGAAAGGCTCAAACGCGGATCGGCCACGCCCGGGGTCACCGAGTGCATGCGCCGCGAGTTGAACATGATGAAATCACCGGGTTGCGGTCGGACTTCGAGCGCAGGTGGGCCGAGTAGCGCTGGTTCAATGCCATAACTGTCGCCACGCATCTCGTCGAATTGATCCGGGGTGATGTCGTCGTCCCATATCTGCAACGCACCGCCCTCGGTCGGCATATTCAGATAGACGTTGCAGGCGAACTGCGCTTCCAGACTGCGGGCCTGGAAGCTGTCCGGAGCATCCTTGGCGAAGATGTCGTGATGGGCGAGGAAGCACACCCCGGGTTTCACCACGCGCGAAAGGCCGACATACATTTTTCGGCCGTAGAGGTTTTCCAGGTGTGCGCCGGCCGGCCAGGTTTCGTCGAGCATGCAGCGCAAGGTGTCGATCGGTGAGGAGTAGGGCGCGCAGCGATTGCGCAGTTCAGCGATGTTGCTGGTGGCGCGTTCGAAGTAGTCCTCAATCAGCAGCGGCTGGTTTTCCGCCTCGTAAAATGCCATGCCGATGCGGCCGATACTCGGTGCGTTGATGTAACCCTCGAAGCCTGGAGCGAGAATCTTGTCGCCAATCTGAATGGCCAGCGACTCAGGCAAAAAGCCTTTGACGCGGATGGCGAGGACTTCTTCGTTGGCCAGTTTTTTTATGCACGTCTCATCGAGACGCTCGACGTCTAGCATCATTTTTTTAGGTCCATCTATCGATAGTCAACGGAACCTGCGAATGCGGTTCCCCGGCGTCGGACGCTGCCTGAAGCAGCGCCCGAAATGCTCAATCCACGTTGTAGTGGACGGATAACGTGCCTTTCTTCTGCGAAAGGGACGCGATCGTGACTGTGCCCAGATCCTTCAGGCTGCGTACGTGGGTGCCACCGCAGCCATAGGCGGGCAGTTCACCAAAACCGATTTCCCGCGCACCTTCGCGTAGCGAGGTCAGGCGGGGCAGGTCGTGTTCGATCCACTGGTCGATCCCGTGTTGAACGGTCTCTGCATCGACTTCCTGCGCGGTGTCGCCGGGTTTGAATTGCACTCGGCCTTCATCCGGCCAGTGATGGGCTTTGATCGGCATCCAGCCCAGCGCCTGGACGAAATGCCCGATCAGGTGCCCGGCCGAATGCATGCGTGTATTGAAGTGGCGGCGCTGTTCGTCGATGCGGATGCAGGTCATGCCCAGTTCCACCGGCCGGTCGACAAAATGAATGATCCGGTCCGGCTCCTGCACTACACGCAGTACCTGGCTTTCGCCGATCCAGCCGGTATCACACGGCTGACCACCGCCCTGCGGGTGAAACAGCGTGGCGCGCAAGACCACGGCGAATTCGTTCTCTTGGGGCGTGCAGTCGAGGACTTCCACATTGGCCTTGAGGTCATCACTATGGAAAAAGAGGCGAAGCGTCATATTCCATGCCCTTATTAAAGTTTCTTTTTTTATTATATGAATCGTGCAATAACGTGATAATCCGTTCAAACATCAAAGGACTTGTGCGCTGTGAGCATCAATCTGCCGCTACCGCTGCTTGGTGAAATGGCGATTTTCGTCAAGGTCGTCGAGACCGGTAGCTTCTCTGAAGCGGCTCGGCAGTTGGGTTCATCGCCGTCAGCGGTGAGTCGTAGTATTTCGCGGCTGGAAAAGGCCTTGGCCACGCGCCTGCTGCAGCGCACTACACGCAAACTGCGCTTGAGTGACGGTGGCGAAGAGGTGTTCAAACGCTGCCAGGAGATGGTCAGCGCGGCCAAGTCGGTGATGGAAATCAGCGGCCAGTTCACCCATGAAGCGGAAGGACTGGTGCGCGTCAGCGTGCCGAAAGCGGTGGGGCGCTTCGTGATTCATCCGCACATGCCCGAGTTCCTGCGGCGTTATCCCAAGGTCGATGTCGAGTTGTTGCTGGAGGATCGCCAGATCGATTTGATCGACGACCATGTCGATCTGGCCATTCGCATCACCGATCGACCACCGGCCGGGCTGGTTGGCCGGCAGTTACTGACCATCGACCATTTGCTCTGTGCCACGCCGCAGTACCTGGCCGAGCACGGCGTACCGACTCACCCGCATGATCTGCTCAATCACAGTTGTATTTATCTGGGGGAAACCCCGAGTGATGCGCGCTGGAAATTCAAGAAGGGCAGTAAGGCGGTGACGGTAGGTGTCCGCGGTAGGTATGCCGCCAATCACACCGGTGTGCGGCTGGGCGCGGTGTTGCAGCACATCGGCATCGGCAGCCTGCCGTATTTCACCGCCCGTTACGCGCTTGAGCAAAAGTTGGTGGTGCAGGTGTTGCCGGACTGGACGTTCCTCGCGTCCTATCACGGCGGACTGTGGCTGCTGCATTCGCCGACGCGCTATCTGCCACCCAAGTTGCGGGTGTTCATCGACTATCTGGTGGAGTGCCTGCAGAAAGAGCCGACCTTGAGCAAGCCGGGCAAATCAGTGGGGGAAAGCAACGCGGCGATGGCGTATGAATTGCCCGAAAGTGAAGGGTTGTTGTAGCGCAAAGCAAAAGATCGCAGCCTTCGGCAGCTCCTACAGAGGATTGCGTGAGTCCACTGTGGGAGCTGCCGAAGGCTGCGATCTTTTGATCTTCAACCCACTGTTATATCAGTGCTTGCTGTCCTGAGCGGACATCGCCAGCAGTTGTTTTTCCTGGTTCCAGTCGAACGGTTCATCGTTCTGTTCGGCTTCGTAGCGACGTTCTTCCAGTGCCTGATACAGGTCGATCTCTTCATCGGACAAGTAATGCAGGCAGTCGCCGGCGAAGAACCACAACAGATCGCGGGGGATCAGGTGGGCGATTTGCGGATAACGGCTAATCACTTGAGTCAGGATGTCCTGGCCCAGGTACTGGCTTTCGATCGGATCGATCGGCAGCGATGCCAGCAGTTCGTCGAAGCGCTCCAGGAACAAGGCATGGCTTTCTTCGGGAACCTGATCGGCCTCACCTACGGCGACCAGGATACTGCGCAGGTGGTCGAGCAAAACAAGATGATCGGCAACGACGTTGGACACGAGATAAGTCCTCAAGAGCAAAACGGGCGCGGGAGTATAAAGCTCCCGCGCCCTCTTGGACATGGTTGTCAGGATCAGCGGACTTTGCCCTCTGCCAGTTTCAGTTCCTCTTTGTCGAAGTCATCGACGTCGATCACCTTGCGTCGTGCGGCTTCGGCATCGCGCAGGCTCTGTGCTTCTCCCGGTTGCAACACCCCGGCCTCCAGCGCCGCATCGATGGCGTGCTCACCTGCGACCGGTTTGACCTGACCGCTTTTCAGCGACGTGTGCAGTTTTTTGTGCAGTGGCTGCGCGGCATTCAGTAAATCACTGGCGTGTTGCAGCGCGCCGACGGCATCGTCTGCCGACTGCGGGCGATAGCAACCGGTAAGCAGTTCTTCCAGCGCCGGATCACCTTTGGCGCGACCAATCACGCCTGCCACCTCGGCACCGAGTTTGTCCGACGGGCCTTTGTGACGACGACCGAACGGGAACACGATGGCTCGCAGCAGGCAACCGAATACCTTGTTCGGGAAGTTGCGCAGCAATTCATCCAGCGCCCGTTCCGATTGGCCGAGGCTTTCTTCCATCGCCCAACGGAACAGTGGCTCCATATACGCTGGCGAATCCAGATCGTGATAACGCTTGAGCGCGGCGGAGGCCAGATACAGGTTGCTCAACACATCACCCAGACGTGCCGACAGACGCTCGCGACGTTTCAGTTCGCCGCCCAGCAACATCATGCTGAAGTCGGCGAGCATGGCGAACGCCGCTGCCTGGCGGTTGAGTGCGCGGAAGTAGCCTTGGCTGATCTTGTCGCCCGGCGCATGCTCGAAGTGGCCGAAACCGAGGTTCAACACCAGCGTACTGGCCGCATTGCTTACGGCGAAACCGATGTGTTTGAGCAGCAAACCATCGAACTCTTTCAGCGCCTGATCCTTGTCCTCACGACCGGCGAGGGCCATCTCCTTCAGCACGAATGGATGGCAACGAATCGCGCCCTGACCGAAGATCATCAGGTTGCGCGACAGGATGTTTGCACCTTCCACGGTGATGAAGATCGGCGCGCCGTTCCAGCTACGCCCGAGGTAGTTGTTCGGGCCCATGATGATCGCCTTGCCACCATGCACATCCATGGCGTGGCTGATGCACTCGCGGCCGCGTTCGGTGAGGTGATACTTGAGAATCGCCGAGAGCACCGACGGTTTCTCGCCCAGGTCCACTGCGTTGGCAGTGAGCATCCGCGCCGCGTCCATCATCCAGGCGTTGCCGCCGATGCGCGCCATGGCTTCCTGAATACCTTCGAAAGCCGACAGCGGTACATTGAATTGCTCACGAATCTGCGCGTACTGACCGGTGACCAGGCTGGTGAATTTGGCCGCGCCAGTGCCGACTGCCGGCAACGAGATCGAACGGCCGACCGACAGGCAGTTCATCAGCATCATCCAGCCCTTGCCGAGCATCTCCTGACCGCCGATGAGGAAGTCCAGCGGAATAAACACGTCTTTGCCCGAGTTCGGGCCGTTCATGAACGCCGCGCCGAGTGGCAGGTGACGACGACCGATTTCCACCCCAGCGGTATCGGTCGGAATCAACGCGAGGCTGATGCCAAGGTCTTCCTTGTCGCCCAGCAGATGCTCCGGGTCGTAGGCCTTGAAAGCGAGGCCGAGGAGGGTCGCGACAGGACCGAGGGTGATGTAGCGTTTTTCCCAGTTCAGGCGCAGGCCGATGACTTCCTGACCTTCCCATTGGCCTTTGCAGATGATCCCGGTGTCGGGCATCGCACCGGCATCGGACCCGGCGAGCGGACCGGTGAGGGCGAAGCACGGGATGTCATCGCCACGGGCCAGCCGTGGCAGGTAGTGATTGCGTTGTTCGTCAGTGCCGTAATGCAGCAGCAGTTCGGCCGGGCCGAGGGAGTTCGGCACCATCACGGTGGAGGCGAGGTCACCGCTACGGGTAGCGAGTTTCATCGCCACCTGTGAGTGGGCGTAAGCCGAGAAGCCTTTGCCACCGAATTCTTTCGGGATGATCAGGGCGAAGAAACCGTGTTCCTTGATATGCGCCCAGGCTTCGGGTGGCAGGTCCATCGACTGGCCGATCTGCCAGTCAGTGACCATCGCGCAGAGTTCCTCGGTCGGGCCGTCAATGAACGCCTGTTCTTCCTCACTCAATTGCGCCTTGGGATAGGCCAGCAGTTTGTCCCAGTCCGGGCGGCCGCTGAACAGCTCACCGTCCCACCACACGGTGCCGGCGTCGATTGCGTCGCGTTCGGTCTGCGACATGGGTGGCAGGGTTTTCTGGAACCAGTTGAACAACGGCGCAGTGAAATGCTTGCGACGCAGGTCGGGCAGCAGCAGCGGGGCAGCGACCACCGCCAGCAGCACCCAGAACACCAGCAACAACCAGCCCGGCGCATGACTGAAAATACCCATCGCCAGCAGGTAGACTGCCACGATGCCCAACGCAGGCAGAGGTGAAATACGCCGGTGGGCGAGATACGCCACACCAACGATCAAAACCAGTATCCACAACAACAGCATATTCAGTCCTCCGTGAACCAAGGCAAATCGACCCTCCAGAGCTTAGACGGCATCTGTAAAACCGGGTGGTCAGACCAAGGTGATTGAAATCGTGGGAAACCCCGGATGGTTTTCGTAGGTTCGGTGGGCAACACGTGTGGGAAATCGTTCGCTGATCCCGCGTCTTTGCGTCCAAGTTTGGCCGAAACGTCGTTATCTCTGTGCTGACGCTGTC
Organism: Pseudomonas sp. H1_D05; assembly: GCF_054682705.1. Lineage (NCBI taxonomy): Bacteria > Pseudomonadati > Pseudomonadota > Gammaproteobacteria > Pseudomonadales > Pseudomonadaceae > Pseudomonas > Pseudomonas sp. H1_D05. The sequence goes on along the minus strand of NZ_CP162825.1, from coordinate 118,236 downwards.
GCTAGACTCGGGGCTCACCCAGGAGATTGTCGTCATGCGCGAGTATCTGAGTCCCGGCCGCTTCATCGATAGTGACCATCCGGCAGTGGTGGAGTTCGCCGAACAACATCGGGGTGCCAGCCGCGATCCGCTCGAGCGGGCGATCAATCTTTATTACGCGGTGCGTGAGGCGGTGCGCTACAACCCCTACACCTTCAGTCGCGATCCGCAGACCTTGCGTGGCAGCTATGCGCTGACGACGGGGGAGAGTTATTGCGTGCCCAAAGCCACGCTGCTTGCCGGTTGTGCGCGGCATTGCGGGATCCCGGCGCGTATCGGTCTGGCCGACGTAAAAAATCACTTATCGACGCCACGTCTGCTTGAGTTGCTGAAAAGCGACATGTTCGCCATGCACGGGTACACCGAACTGTTCCTCAATGGACGCTGGGTCAAAGCCACACCGGCGTTCAATCAGAAGCTATGCGAATTGTTCAACGTTGCGCCGCTGGAGTTCGACGGTATCAATGACAGCGTTTTCCACCCGTTCAATCGCGACGGCGCGCAGCTCATGGAGTATCTGGTCGATCACGGCCAATTCGCCGATGTCCCGGAAACGTTCTTCTTCGAACATTTGCAAAAGTGCTATCCGCATCTGTTCACTGATCAGCAGCCGCAACGGCTGGGCGATATGCAGAGTGATTTGAGCCGTACCTGATCCGGCGTATGCTGCCTGCCCACTCATTTGAAAAGAGGCGGTCATGCTGAAGATCTGGGGACGGAAAAACTCATCGAATGTCAGGAAGCCATTGTGGGCGGCTGAAGAGCTTGGCCTGGCCTACGAGGCAATCGATGCCGGCGGCGCATTTGGAGTAGTCGACACTCCCGAGTACCGGGCGATGAACCCGAATGGCCGGGTGCCGGTGATCGAAGACGACGGTTTCGTGCTGTGGGAGTCCAACGCCATCGTCCGCTATCTGCTGGCCAGACATGCGCCCGACAGTCACTGGTATCCGGCGGATCCGCAAGCGCGAGCCATCGCTGACAAATGGATGGACTGGACCACTTCAAGTTTTGCCGGTCCCTTCCGCACGGTGTTCTGGGGCGTCTTGCGCACGCCGGCGGACAAGCAGGACTGGGCTGCGATCAACGCCGCGATCAAGGAATGCAATGAGTTGCTGAGCATGGCCGATCATGCCTTGGCCAGTCAGCCATATCTCTCTGGACAAGACATCGGCATGGGCGATATCCCGCTCGGCAGTTTCATTTATGCCTGGTTCGAGATGCCCATCGAACGCGCACCACAAGCGCATCTGCAAGCCTGGTATGAGCGCTTGAAGCAGCGTCCGGCTTACCAGAAAGCGGTTATGACCGCTTTGACTTAATACTTACTATCGACACACTTGACTGTACTTGTGCGGCGGCGGCAAGCACCATTGCGCTCTGGTGCTGCGGTTGTTTCCCTCGCCGCCCGCCCTTATTTATCCCTTTCTTCCCTTCTTGGTGCGTAAATCCGATATGAGTTCCGCTCTGTCCATCCGGCAGCTAACCAAAACCTACGGCAACGGGTTCCAGGCCTTGAGTGGTATCGATCTGGACGTCGCCGAAGGTGATTTTTTCGCCTTGCTCGGCCCTAATGGTGCCGGCAAATCCACGACCATCGGCATTCTCTCGACCTTGGTGAACAAGACCAGCGGCACGGTGAATATCTTCGGCCATGACCTGGACAAAAATCCTGCGCAGCTCAAGCGCTCGATTGGCGTGGTGCCCCAGGAATTCAACTTCAATCAGTTCGAAAAGACCTTCGACATCGTCGTGACCCAGGCCGGTTACTACGGCATTCCGGCGAAGATCGCCAAGGAACGCGCCGAGCAGTACCTGACCCAACTGGGCCTGTGGGACAAGCGCGATGTGCCGTCGCGTTCGCTGTCCGGGGGCATGAAGCGGCGTTTGATGATCGCCCGAGCGCTGGTGCACGAACCGCGTCTGCTGATCCTCGATGAACCGACCGCAGGCGTCGACATTGAGCTGCGTCGATCAATGTGGACGTTCCTCACCGAACTGAACCAGAAAGGCATCACCATCATCCTCACCACGCACTATCTGGAAGAGGCTGAGCAGTTGTGCCGCAACATCGGCATCATCGACCACGGCACCATCGTCGAGAACACCAGCATGAAACAGTTGCTGGGCCAGTTGCACGTGGAGACCTTCCTGCTGGACCTGAAAAACGACTTGAACGCCGCGCCGCAATTGCTCGGTTATCCGGCGCGATTGATCGACAGCCACACCCTGGAAGTTCAGGTCGACAAATCCATGGGCATCACGGCGTTGTTCACCCAGTTGGCGCAGCAGAACATCGAAGTGCTGAGCCTGCGTAACAAAACCAATCGCCTCGAGGAGCTGTTCGTGTCCCTGGTGGAGAAGAATCTGTCGAAGGTGGCGGTATGAGTTCCGAATTCCGTCCCAACCTCGTCGCCCTGCAGACCATTGTTTACCGCGAGGTCAAACGCTTCACGCGGATCTGGCCGCAGACGCTGCTGCCGCCAGCGATCACCATGGTTCTGTATTTCGTGATCTTCGGTAACCTGATCGGTCGGCAGATCGGCGACATGGGTGGCTTCACTTACATGGAGTACATCGTGCCGGGGCTGATCATGATGTCGGTGATCACCAACTCCTACGGCAACGTGGTCTCGAGTTTCTTCGGCAGCAAGTTCCAGCGTTCCATCGAAGAGCTGATGGTGTCGCCGGTGTCGCCGCACACTATTCTGATCGGTTTCACCATTGGCGGCGTGTTGCGTGGTCTGATGGTTGGCGTGATCGTGACCATTCTGTCGCTGTTCTTCACCCATTTGCAGGTGCATCACCTCGGCGTGACCATTTTGGTGGTGGTACTGACGGCGACGATTTTCTCGCTGCTGGGCTTCATCAACGCAGTGTTTGCGCGCAACTTCGATGATATTTCGATCATCCCGACCTTTGTGCTGACTCCGCTGACGTACCTGGGTGGGGTGTTTTACTCGATCACCTTGCTGCCGCCGTTCTGGCAGACCGTGTCGTTGGCCAACCCGGTGCTGCACATGGTCAACGCCTTCCGTTACGGCATTCTGGGTGTGTCGGATATCAAGATCGGCATTGCGATCACCTTCATGCTGGTGGCGACCGTTGTGCTGTATCTCGGATGTGCGCGGTTGCTGGTGAGTGGGCGCGGGATGCGTACCTGATCCAGAACCGCGTCGACTTCTTCGCGAGCAGGCTCGCTCCCACATTGGATCTATGTTGTGCTGAAGATCTTCTGTGGGAGCGAGCTTGCTCGCGAATGCAGACGCCACAAATCAGAACGGCCTCCCATTGCGGAGGCCGTTTTGCGTTCAGCGCATGCGACTCTTCTTGCGCCGCGCCCATTGCCGCGCCACCCACCAGCGCCAATACATCATCACAATGCAGTAGGCGAGGGCGCCGAGTACCAGTCCGACTACCACCGAGCCGAGCAGAAACGGCTGCCACAACGTCGACAACTCGCCGCTGATCCACTCCCAGGTCAGCTCGTCCGGTAGATGTCGGGCGGGCACATCCATCAAAAACGCCCCGGCCTGATAGGTGCAGAAGAACACCGCCGGCATGGTGATCGGATTGGTCAGCCAGACCAGGCTGACCGCAATCGGCATGTTGCCGCGCACCGTGACGGCGAGGGCGGCGGCCACCAGCATCTGCGCCGGGATCGGCAGGAACGCGGCGAACAGGCCAACCGCCATCGCCCGGGCGACCGAGTGACGATTGAGGTGCCAGAGGTTCGGGTCATGCAGCAACTTGCCGAGAAAGCGTAAGGATTTGTGTTCCCTGATGCTCGTCGGGTCGGGCATATAACGTTTGAATAAGCGCCGGGGCATAAGGCTTCTCGGTCGGTTAAGGCGGCAAGTATGTCTGGATTCTACGAAGCGCCCATTCAGACTTTGTGACAATTGTTGACGACGCGTGTAACCGACAACCGCTATGCCTAAGTGCGGGACTCTCAAGGACGGGCTTATGCGCACAGGGATGATGGCGCTCGCAGTCGGTCTGCTGGTCGCGGTTTTTATGCCGGCATTACCGCCGGTCTGGTTGATGCTGTTGTTGCCGGTCGTGGCTTTGATGCTGCTGCCGTTCCGCAGCTATCCGCTGGCGTTTTTGCTGTTTGGCTTCACGTGGGCCAGCGTCGGTGCGCAATGGGCGTTGAATGATCGTTTGCCGGCCGGGCTGGATGGCGAAACCCGGTGGGTTGAAGGGTGGGTCGTCGGTTTGCCGCAGAACAGCGACGGCGTGGTGCGCTTCGAATTGGCCGAGGCGCACTCGCGTCATGAAAAACTGCCATCGCTGATGCGGCTTGCCTGGTACGCCGGGCCGCCGGTCAACAGCGGCGAGCGTTGGCGTTTGGCGGTCAAGCTCAAGCGTCCCGGTGGATTGCGCAATCCCGAGGCCTTTGACTACGAGGCCTGGCTGCTGGCGCAACGTATTGGCGCCACCGGCACGATCAAGGACGGCCAGCGCTTGAGCGAAGCGCGTTGGGCCTGGCGTGACAGTATTCGCCAGCGTTTGCTGAGCGTGGATGCGCAGGGGCGAAACGGCGCATTGGCGGCGTTGGTGCTGGGTGACGGCTCGGGGCTCAGTCGTGAGGACTGGCAGACTCTGCAGGACACCGGCACCGTGCACTTGCTGGTGATTTCCGGTCAGCACATCGGATTGCTGGCGGCGCTGATGTATGGGCTGGTCGCCGGCATGGCGCGATATGGCCTGTGGCCGCTGCGCTGGCCGTGGCTGCCGTGGGCCTGTGGTCTGGGGTTCGCGGCAGCACTCGGTTATGGCCTGCTTGCCGGGTTCGACGTGCCAGTGCAGCGCGCCTGCGTGATGGTCGGACTGGTGCTGTTGTGGCGCCTGCGTTTTCGTCATCTTGGCGCAGGGTGGCCGTTGTTGCTGGCGTTCAACGCTGTGCTGTTGCTGGACCCGCTCGCCAGTTTGCGTCCGGGTCTGTGGCTCTCGTTTGCGGCGGTGGCGGTGCTGATCTTTACCTTTGGCGGCCGCTTGGGCGCGTGGCGCTGGTGGCAGACCTGGACGCGGGCGCAGTGGTTGATCGCGATCGGCTTATGTCCGGTGTTGCTGGCGCTGAACCTGCCGATCAGCCTCAGCGGGCCGCTGGCCAATTTGCTTGCGGTGCCTTGGGTCAGTCTTGCGGTGTTACCGCCGGCGCTGCTTGGAACCGTGTTGCTGCCTGTTCCTTTTGTCGGCGCCGGCCTGCTGTGGCTGGCCGGCGGTTTGATCGATGGGTTGTTTCACGCGCTGGCGACGATTGCCGGGCATTGGCCGGCGTGGATCGCACCCTCGATACCCGCTTGGGTCTGGGCCATTGGCAGCCTCGGCGCCGGGTTATTACTGTTGCCGCGCGGCGTGCCGCTGCGTCCACTGGGCTGGCCGTTGTTGTTGCTGCTGGTCGTGCCGCCACGCGATCAGATAGATGAAGGATTGGCCGATATCTGGCAGCTCGATGTCGGCCAAGGCTTGGCCATCCTGATCCGGACCCGCCATCACGCGTTGCTCTACGATGCGGGGCCGCGCTTTGGTGAGTTCGATCTCGGCGAGCGTGTGGTGCTGCCTTCATTGCGCAAACTGAGCGTGGGAAAACTCGATTTGATGCTGCTCAGCCATGCCGACGCCGATCACGCCGGCGGCGCTTTGGCGATCAGCCGTGGTTTGACCGTCGATCAGGTAATCAGCGGCGACCCGGCGGGGCTGCCCGCGCAATTGAACGCCCAAGCTTGTGCAAGTGGCCAGCAATGGCAATGGGACGGCGTGCGTTTTCAACTCTGGCAGTGGGCGGACGCTGACGACAGCAATCAGCGTTCCTGCGTATTGCAGATCGAGGCCAATGGCGAGCGCCTGCTGTTGACCGGCGACATCGACAGCCATGCCGAACGCGTGCTGCTCGACGGTCCACTGGCCGTGCCGACGCAATGGCTGCAATCGCCTCATCATGGCAGTCGCAGTTCATCGTCAATGGCGCTGCTCAACGTCTTGAAACCCGAGTCCGTGCTGATCTCTCGAGGTCATGGCAACTCATTTGGCCATCCACACCCGACCGTGCTGGCGCGTTATCGCAAACTGGGCCTGAATATTTACGACAGCGCCGAGCAGGGCGCCATTCATCTGCAACTGGGCACCTTCCGGGCACCACGCACGATGCGTCATCAGCGGCGTTTCTGGCGTGATCCGCCCGCACTGGCCCGCTGATCGGGACGTAGGTAAATGGGGCGTCACGGTCGTCGGGGCGGCGGGTCTTAATCGTGGATCGGTATGGTAAAGTGGCGCACTTTTTCGAGGGGACTGTCACTGTGTGGGAATTGGTCAAATCCGGCGGCTGGATGATGTTGCCGATCATTCTGAGCTCCATCGCGGCCATGGCGATCGTCGCCGAACGCCTGTGGACCCTGCGCGCCAGTCGCGTTACCCCCGAGCATCTGCTGGGCCAGGTCTGGGTCTGGATCAAGGACAAGCAGCTCAATAAAGAAAAACTCAAGGAATTGCGCGCCAATTCGCCGCTGGGGGAAATCCTCGCGGCGGGCCTGGCCAACTCCAAACATGGTCGCGAAATCATGAAAGAGTGCATCGAAGAGGCCGCCGCCCGGGTCATTCATGAACTCGAGCGCTACATCAATGCTCTCGGCACTATCGCAGCCATGGCGCCATTACTGGGTCTGCTTGGCACCGTGCTGGGCATGATCGATATCTTCAGCGCGTTCACCGGCTCCGGCATGACCACCAATGCCTCGGTGTTGGCGGGCGGTATTTCCAAGGCGCTGATCACCACCGCTGCGGGCCTGATGGTCGGTATTCCGGCGGTGTTCTTCCACCGGTTCCTGCAACGCCGCATCGATGAATTGGTGGTGGGCATGGAGCAGGAAGCGATCAAGCTGGTTGAAGTGGTGCAGGGCGACCGTGACGTCGACCTGGCCGAGGGGCGCGCGTGAAGTTCCGTCGCAAACCCCGGGAAACCGTGGACATCAACCTCGCGTCGCTGATCGACGTGGTGTTCATTCTGCTGCTGTTTTTCGTCGTGACCACCACGTTCACTCGCGAAACCCAGTTGCGTGTTGACCTGCCGGAAGCGGTCAGCGGCTCCCCGGCCGAAGACCAGCAAGTCAAGCAGATCGACGTGGCCATCAGCGCCGAAGGCGTGTTTTCGGTGAACAACAAGATTCTGCCGAAGAACGACCTGGCGACCCTGATGGAAGCCATGCAGAAAGAGTCCAACGGCGACACCAACATGCCGTTGTCGATCAGTGCCGATGGCAAGACTCAGCATCAATCCGTGATCACCGCCATGGATGCGGCCGGCAAGCTCGGTTTCAGCCATCTGCGCATGACCACGGTCGAGGCGGCGCCCAAATCCTGATGAGCCTGTCCGATCGCTTGCTCGCCGCGTGGTATCAGGGGCACCCGGCCCTGACGCTGCTGCGGCCGCTGGAAATGCTCTATCGCCGCGTGGTGGTGGGTAAGCGCCAGCGCTTTCTTGCCGGTGAAGGTCAGATCTACCAGCCATCGGTGCCGTTAATCGTGGTCGGCAACATCACCGTCGGTGGCACCGGCAAGACGCCGATGATTCTCTGGTTGATCGAACATTGCCGACGCAGCGGTTTGCGCGTCGGCGTGGTCAGTCGTGGTTACGGCGCCAAACCGCCGCAACTGCCGTGGCGCGTTGCGGCCGAGCAAACCGCTGACATTGCCGGTGACGAACCGTTGCTGATCGTCCAGCGCACCGGCGTGCCGCTGATGATCGACCCCGATCGCAGCGCAGCGGTCAAAGCCTTGCTCGCCAGTGAGCCACTGGATCTGATCCTCTCTGATGACGGTATGCAGCATTATCGTCTGGCGCGGGATCTGGAGCTGGTGCTGATCGACGCCTCCCGTGGTTTGGGCAACAAACGCTGCTTGCCGGCAGGGCCGTTGCGTGAGCCGATCGAGCGCCTGCAAAGTGTCGACGGCGTGCTGTTCAATGGTGCCACCGAGGATCGCGATGACGGTTTCGCTTTCCGTCTGCAACCGACCGCGCTGGTCAATCTGCGCAGCGGCGAGCGCAAGTCGCTCGATCATTTTTCGCCCGGCCAGGCCGTGCACGCGGTCGCCGGGATCGGCAATCCGCAACGTTTCTTCAATACCCTCGAAGCGCTAGACTGGCGAGCAGTCCCCCATGCGTTTGCCGACCACGCCGAATACAGCGTGCAGGCGTTGAATTTCACACCGTCATTGCCGTTGGTGATGACCGAAAAGGACGCGGTGAAGTGCCGTGCCTTTGCGGCTGACGACTGGTGGTATCTGGCGGTCGATGCGCTGCCGTCGCCGGCCTTTGTGGCCTGGTTCGACACGCAGCTGATGCGCCTGTTGCCGGATCGTCTTTTGCCTTAACTCTTTACTCAGGGAATGTTCATGGACACCAAATTGCTCGATATCCTCGCGTGCCCGATCTGCAAAGGCCCGCTCAAGCTCAGCGCCGACAAGACCGAACTGATCAGCAAGGGCGCCGGTCTGGCGTACCCGATCCGCGATGGCATCCCGGTCATGCTCGAAAGCGAAGCCCGCACCCTGACCACCGACGAGCGTCTGGATAAATGACCACTGCCTTCACCGTTGTCATCCCGTCGCGTTTCGCCTCGACCCGCCTGCCCGGCAAACCGCTGCTCGACATCGCCGGCAAGCCGATGATCCAGCACGTCTGGGAACAGGCGAGCAAAAGCAGCGCCAGCCGTGTGGTCGTCGCGACTGACGATGCGCGCATCGTCGAGGCCTGCAAGGCTTTTGGTGCCGAAGTGGTGCTGACCCGTGAAGATCACAATTCCGGCACCGATCGTCTGGCCGAAGTCGCGGCGAAACTGGGTCTTGAACCCGACGCGATCGTGGTCAACGTGCAGGGTGACGAGCCGCTGATTCCGCCGAGCGTGATCGATCAGGTCGCCGCCAATCTGGCTGCCCACACCGAAGCGCGCATGGCCACGCTGGCCGAGCCGATCGAGGACGTGGAAACCCTGTTCAATCCGAACGTGGTCAAAGTCGTCAGTGATCTCAACGGTTTGGCGCTGACCTTCAGCCGCGCGACTTTGCCATGGGCGCGCGATGCGTTTGCCAAGAGTCGCGAGCAATTGCCCGAAGGCGTGCCGTACCGTCGTCACATCGGCATTTATGCCTACCGCGCCGGGTTCCTCCAGGACTTTGTGAGCTGGGGCCCATGCTGGCTGGAAAACACTGAATCCCTCGAGCAACTGCGTGCTCTGTGGCACGGTGTGCGGATTCATGTCGCCGACGCGCTGATCGCACCGCCGACTGGCGTTGACACGGCCGAAGACCTCGAGCGCGTTCGTCGCCTGCTGGAGGCCTGATGCGCGTTCTGTTTGTGTGCCTGGGCAACATTTGTCGATCTCCCACGGCCGAAGGCGTATTGCGTCACAAACTGCGTGAAGCAGGGCTGGCGGATCAGGTCGAAGTGGCCTCCGCCGGCACCGGTGACTGGCACGTCGGCAACCCGCCGGACAAGCGCAGCCAGGCCGCCGCCAAAGTGCGTGGCTATGACCTGTCGGCGCAACGCGCGCAGCAGGTCCGCCGTGCCGATTTCGCCAGTTACGACCTGATTCTGGCCATGGACAACAGCAACCTGCGCAACCTCAAAGCGTTGCAGCCGTCCACCGGCAAAGCCGAGCTGGACCTGTTTTTGCGCCGTTATGCCGGGGTGGTAGATGAAGTGCCGGATCCGTATTACGACGGCGATCAGGGTTTCGAGCAAGTGCTGGATCTGATCGAAGCAGCCTGTGACCAATTGTTGATCGAAGTGAAGGGCCGGTTATGAGTTTGCAGGTGCAACCGCAGGTTTCCCTGAAACCGTTCAACAGTTTTGGCGTGGATGTGCGCGCGCAACTGTTCGCCGAAGCCCACAGCGATGCCGATGTCCGTGAAGCGCTGGCCTACGCCACCGCGCACGATATGCCGTTGCTGGTGATTGGCGGCGGCAGCAACTTGCTGCTAACGGCAGATATTCCGGCGCTGGTGCTGCGCATGGCCACGCGCGGGATTCGTGTGACCAGCGATGACGGCAACCGTGTAGTGATCGAGGCGGAAGCGGGCGAGCCGTGGCATCCCTTTGTGCAATACACGCTGGCGCAGGGCTTTTCCGGACTGGAAAACCTCAGCCTTATTCCCGGTACGGTTGGCGCTGCGCCGATGCAGAACATCGGTGCCTACGGCGTCGAGATCAAGGATGTGTTTGCCGGCCTCACCGCGCTGGATCGCCAGACCGGCGAGCTGCGCGATTTCACCCTCGAAGAATGCAACTTTGCCTACCGCGACAGCCTATTCAAGCAGCAGCCGGGGCGTTGGCTGATTCTGCGCGTGCGCTTTGCACTCGACCGCATTGCGCATTTGCATCTGGAATATGGCCCGGTGCGTCAGCGCCTGACCGAGCAGGGCATCGAGCAGCCGACGCCTACCGACGTCAGTCGTGCGATTTGCAGTATCCGCAGCGAAAAACTGCCGGATCCGGCGGTGCTCGGAAATGCCGGCAGCTTCTTCAAGAATCCGCTGGTGTCGGCGGCCATCGTCGCGAAGATCAAGGAACAGCATCCGGATGTGGTCGCCTACGCGCAGCCGAACGGACAAATGAAGCTCGCGGCAGGCTGGCTGATCGAGCGTGCCGGCTGGAAAGGTTTCCGTGAAGCCGATGCCGGCGTGCATAAATTTCAAGCGCTGGTGCTGGTCAACTACGGCGCGGCAACCGGGCTGCAACTGCTCGATCTGGCGCAACGCATCCAAAAAGACATTGCCGAACGTTTCAATGTCGACCTGGAGATGGAGCCTAATCGCTATTGAGGCTACGCTTTCAAAGCGCCATCCAAAGCCCTGCACTGATAAAAAGTGCAGGGCTTTTTTGTTAACGCTGGGTTAACTTAGCGAGCTAACGATAACCGTCATTTGCTCCACCAAAGGCCCGGTGCAGACGTTCGCGTCGGCACAAGAGAGCCTGATTAGCCTGAGTCGATCTGCGTGAACCACCGCCGATTCAACGGCGGCAGATTGCTCGACCCCATAACCACTAAAAATATGCGGGCGTGCCCATGATTACCCTGAAACTCAACGGTCAAGACCATCCTCTCGATGTCACCGAAGACATGCCGCTGTTGTGGGCGATTCGTGATGTCGCCGGTTATAACGGCACCAAGTTCGGCTGCGGCATGGGGCTGTGCGGCGCCTGCACCATTCATATCGACGGCTTGCCGGCGCGCAGTTGCATCACGCCGATCGGTTCGGTGATCGGCCAGAACGTCACCACCATCGACAACCTGCACGCCGACCCGGTGGGGCAGGTGGTACAGCAAGCCTGGCTCGACACCGCTGTAGCGCAATGCGGATTCTGTCAGGGCGGGCAGATCATGTCGGCTACCGCGTTGCTCAAGACCAACCCGAACCCGAGCGACGAGCAGATCGAAGAAGCCATGGTCGGTAACATTTGCCGCTGCGGCACCTACAACCGGATCAAGACCGCGATCCGCCAGGCGTCCACTCACTTGAAGGAGGCCAAGGCATGAGTCGCCTTCCGAATGATTTCGCCCTGAGTAACCTCAGTCGTCGCGGCTTCCTCAAAGGCGTCGGCGCCACTGGCGCGTTGGTGTTGGCCGCCAGTTGGGGTTGGCAGGATGCGTTGGCTGAAGACAAGCCGAAGCAATTCGGCGCCGATGGCATGCCCAATGGCTGGATCGACGATCCGAAGGTCTACGTCAGCATTGCCGCTGACGGCACGGTCACTGTGGTGTGTAACCGTTCCGAGATGGGCCAGGGCGTGCGCACCAGTCTGACCATGGTTGTTGCTGATGAACTGGAAGCCGATTGGGCGCGCGTCAAAGTGCAGCAGGCGCCGGGTGATGAAGTGCGCTTCGGCAACCAGGACACCGACGGTTCGCGCAGCATGCGCCATTGGTATGAACCAATGCGGCGTTGCGGTGCGGCGACGCGAACCATGCTTGAACAGGCCGCCGCTGCGCAGTGGAAAGTGCCGGTCGGTGAATGCCACGCGCAACTGCACAAAGTCATTCACAAACCGTCTGGCCGTGAGCTGGGCTATGGCGAACTGGCCGCCGCAGCCAGTGCGTTGCCGGTACCGGCGCGTGACAGCCTGCGCCTCAAGCAGCCGTCGGAGTTTCGCTACATCGGCAAGGAAGGTACGAAAGCCATCGATGGCGCAGACATCGTCAACGGTCGTGCGGTGTACGGCGCCGATGTGCATTTCGACGGCATGTTGTACGCAACTATCGCCCGTCCGGCGGTGTACGGCGGCAAGGTCAAATCGCTGGATGACAGCGCTGCGCTGAAAGTCCCCGGTGTGCTCAAAGTGCTGCAGATCGAAAGCCGTCCGCTGCCTTCCGAGTTTCAGCCACTGGGTGGTGTGGCCGTGGTCGCCAGCAATACCTGGGCCGCGATCAAGGGCCGTGAAGCGTTGAAAATCGAATGGGATGACGGCCCGAACGCCAGTTATGACTCGATCGCCTATCGCAAAGAGCTTGAAGCCGCCTCGCTGAAACCCGGCAAAGTGGTGCGCAACACCGGCGATATCGACAAGGCCCTGAGTGGTGCTGCGAGTACGCTTGAAGCATCCTACTACCTGCCGCATCTGGCCCAGGCACCGATGGAGCCAATGGTTGCCATCGCTCGCTACAAGGACGGCGTTTGCGAAGCGTGGGCACCGAGTCAGGCGCCGCAAGTCACTCGTGAGCGCATTGCCGAGCGTCTTGGACTGCCGTTCGACAATGTCACGTTCAATGTCACCTTGCTTGGCGGTGGTTTTGGTCGCAAGTCGAAACCGGATTTCGTCGTCGAAGCGGCGATTCTCGCCAAAGAGTTCCCCGGCAAAGCCGTACGGGTGCAGTGGACGCGTGAAGATGACATCCACAACTCGTATTTCCACACCGTGTCCGCCGAGTATCTGAAGGCTGGCGTGGGCAAGGCCGGCATGCCGTCCGGCTGGTTGCATCGCACCGTGGCGCCGAGCATCACCGCGCTGTTCGCGCCGGGGATGAACCATGAAGCGGCTTTCGAACTGGGCATGGGTTTCACCAACATGGCCTACGCGATTCCCAACGTACGCCTGGAAAACCCCGAGGCGACCGTGCACACACGGGTTGGCTGGTATCGCTCGGTGTCGAACATTCCTCATGGTTTTGCCATCCAGAGTTTCGTCGATGAGCTGGCGCACAAGGCTGGCGAGGATCCGCTCAAGTACCAGGTCAAACTGCTCGGTCCGGATCGGCAGATCGATCCACGCACCTTGAGCGAAGAGTGGAACTATGGCGAGTCTCCCGAGCGTTATCCGATCGACACCGGACGCATGCGCACGGTGCTGGAAACTGCCGCGAAGGCTGCCGGTTGGGGACGCAAACTGCCCAAGGGCCGTGGTCTGGGTCTGGCGGTACATTACAGCTTCGTCACGTATGTGGCGGCGGTGATCGAAGTCGAGGTCAAGGACGACGGTACGCTGATCGTGCATAAGGCTGACATCGCTGTGGACTGCGGGCCGCAGATCAATCCTGAGCGCATCCGCTCGCAATTCGAAGGCGCTTGCGTGATGGGCTTGGGTAACGCGGTACTGGGTGAAATCAGTTTCAAGGACGGCAAGGTCCAGCAGGACAACTTCCACATGTACGAAGTGGCGCGCATGTCGCTGGCGCCGAAGGAAGTTGCCGTGCATCTGGTGACGCCGCCGGGCGACGTGCCGTTGGGCGGTGTCGGCGAACCGGGCGTGCCGCCGATTGCTCCGGCCTTGTGTAACGCGATCTTTGCCGCTACTGGCAAGCGCATCCGTAATCTGCCGGTGCGTTACCAGTTGCAGGGCTGGCAGAAGGCAGAGGCGTAATGGACAGCGTCGACCTCAATGTCCTGCGCAGCGTCCTCGAATGGCGCCGCGCCGGACAGCGGGTGGTGCTGTTCAGCGTGGTGCAGACCTGGGGCACGGCGCCCCGGGCGCCCGGTGCCATGCTCGCCTTGCGTGAGGATGGCGTGGTGATCGGTTCGGTGTCGGGCGGGTGCGTCGAGGATGATTTGATCGCCCGCCTGCACGACGGCCGCATCGCCACCGATGGGCCGCCGGTACAGTTGATTACCTATGGCGTTACACGCGAGGAGGCGGCGCGCTTTGGCTTGCCTTGTGGCGGCACGTTGCGCCTGACTGAAGAACGGATCGGCGATCCTGCGTGGGTTGCCGAGTTGCTCGCGCGGTGCGAAGCACACGAGATCGTTGCCCGTGAGTTGAACATTGAAACCGGTGAAGTGCTTCTGTCGCCGGCCAGCAAGTCCGACTCGCTGGAGTTCGACGGCAAAACCCTGCGCGCAATCTACGGCCCGCGTTGGCGTCTATTGTTGATCGGTGCCGGGCAGTTGTCGCGCTACGTGGCGGATATGGCGCGCCTGCTGGATTTCGAAGTACTGATCTGCGATCCGCGCAGCGAATTCGTCTACGGCTGGGAAGAGCATCACGGGCGTTTCGTCTCGGGCATGCCGGATGAGGCGGTGTTGAGTATCCAGACCGACGAACGTACGGCGATTGTCGCGTTGACCCATGATCCGCGTCTGGACGACATGGCGCTGCTCACGGCGCTGGATTCTCCGGCCTTCTATGTCGGCGCTCTCGGCTCTCGGGTTAACAGCCGGAAGCGTCGGGAGAATCTGGCTCAGCTAGGCTTGTCGGTGCAGGCGATCGATCGGCTGCACGGGCCGATCGGTTTGCACATCGGCAGTCATTCGCCAGCGGAAATTGCTTTGTCCCTGTTGGCGGAAATCGTCGCGATCAAGAACGGCGTCGAGTTGAAGCAGAAGAAAACTTTGGAGGACGCATGAGTCGATCCATTGCAGTGATTGTGCTGGCGGCGGGTGAGGGCAGTCGTTTTCGCCAGGTGGCAGGTGCTGATAAGGACAAGTTGCTGGCGGACTGCACCGGACGTGATGGTGCGGTGCGTTCGGTGATTGAGCAGGTGCTGTTGAATCTGCCGGTCAGTCTCGACAAGCGTGTGCTGGTGACGACTGAAGCGCGGCCGCAAGCGATGCGCATGGCGCAGGCCTATGGCTGTGACGTGGTCTCGATTGAATCGACCGGGATGGGTGACAGCATTGCCGCTGGCGTCGCGGCATGCCCTGAGGCAGATGGCTGGTTGATTGTGCTGGGTGATATGCCGTTTATCTTGCCGTCGAGTATTGAGCGGGTGGTCGCGGCCATTGCCGATGATGCAGTGAGCGTGCCGGTGCAGGAAGGGGAGTTTGGTCATCCTGTGGGGTTTGGGCGGTCGTTTAGTGCGGGGTTGCAGGCGTTGAGTGGCGATCGAGGGGCCAGACCATTGTTCAAACAGGGCAGGGTGGTTGAGGTGACGGTGGATGATCCTGGGGTGTTGTGGGATATCGATGTGCCGGAGGCTTTGGTTTTTACTTCGTCTTGAGAGCTGCGTAAATTCCTGAGAGCCCCTCACCCTAACGCTCTCCCAGAGGGAGAGGGGACTGACCGAGGTGTTCTTTCGAGGTACACCGACCTGAAACTTCGAGTCGAACTCCGGCCTTGAAACACACGGAGATCGGCTCCCTTTCCCCCCTCGCCCCCTGGGGAGAGGGCTGGGGTGAGGGGGTTGATCTAGAGTCCAGCACAAAAAATCGAGGCATAAAAAAACCCCGCCTGAATAATCGGGCGGGGCTTTTTATTGGCTTTGGAAATTACACGAGTGGTTTAGGCTCGTGTTCTTTTTCCTCGGCCTCTTGGTGCTGCTCGACCGCGTCCTGAACGGAGCGTGGTGCTTCTGCAATCACCGACTCAACCACAGCTTCTTCAGTCACCGGGGCAGGAGCTGCCTCGACCACTTCAGCAACCACGGCTGGCTCGGCAGCGACTGGCGCAGCAGCGGCAGCCAATTCGGCTTCCTTCTGCAGACGCTCTTCTTCACGCTTGCGACGACGCACTTCACGTGGGTCGTTTGGCGCGCGGCCGCTTGGCGTCAGAGCGCTGACCGGTGCTGGAGCTTCAACCACCGGGGCTGGCGCTTCGGTCACCACGGGTGCTTCGACAACCGCTGCTTCAACGACAGGTGCTGGTTCGGCAGCCTTACGTTCTTCAAACACTGGGGTTTCAAACACTGGCGCTTCAACAACCGGTGCTTCCACCACTGGCGCTGGGGTTTCAGCAACAGTCGGTTCGGCAACCCAGTTGAAGGCAGTCTGCTCTTCGCGAACTTCACGCACGGTTTCGGTTACGGTTTCTGCGACGGTTTCAACCACCGGCTCCGCAGCCACAACTGGCGCTGGCTCTACCTGAGGCAGGGTCTCTTGAACTGGAGCCACTTCGACTTCCGGAGCAGCAACCACTTCTACTGGAGTAGTCGCTTCAACAACCGGCGCTTCCACTGGAGCGGTTTCCTGAACAGCCGCGGTGGCGCGTTCAGCTTGCTCGTGGGCTTGAGCTTCAGCCGGTGCACTGATCACGGTGCTGGCAACAGCGGCGGTCACAGCCAGGCCAGCAGCCAGATCGGCGGTGCTTGGCGCTTCAGCGTTTTCGCCGGCTTCGGATTCTTCCGAACCTTCGATCACGTTGCCGTTGGCATCACGCTGACGCTCACGACGGTTGCTGCGACGACGCTGACCGCGCGAACGACGACGTGGGCGATCGCCTTCGGCGTTCTCCGAACCGTCTTCCGGCAGTTGCTCTTCGTTGGTGTTCACTTCTTCTTCAGCGACGGCAGCAGCGGCCTGTTCGGCACGCGGTTGACGCTCTTCACGTGGCGGACGCGGTGCGCGTTCTTCACGTGGCTGACGGGTCGGGCGTTCTTCAGCGGTAACGGCAACGTCAGCTACAGCGGCTGGAACGGCGTCCAGTGGCTCGCGCAGTTCACGCACACGCTCTTCACGCTCGCCGCGTGGCTTGCGGTCTTCGCGCGGCGCACGTGGTGCACGTTCTTCACGCGGAGCGCGTGGTGCACGTTCTTCGCGGGCAACTGGCGCTTCGGTACGAGCTTCACGTGGTTCGCGGACTTCACGGGCTTCACGTGGCGCGCGCTCTTCGCGCGGCTCGCGTGGCGCACGTTCTTCACGTGGAGCACGTTCTTCGCGTGGCTTGCGTTCTTCATCGCGGCGACCATTACGGTTGCGGCTCTGCTGACGACCGTTGCGACGCTCTTCGTTACGGGCCGGACGTTCGGCGGCTGGTTTTTCAACCACAACCGGAGCGGCTGGCTCTTCTTTGGTGGCGAACAGGCTGACCAGCGATTTCACCAGGCCTTTGAACAGGCTTGGCTCCGGTGTAGCGACTGGAGCTGGTGCAGCAGCGGCCGGGGCGGCGACTTCGGTCGGAACCGGAGCGTTGGCACGGGCCGGAGCAGTCTTGACCGCGGCTTCCTGGCGAACCAGGGTGCGGGTCGCAGCGGCTGGCTGAACTTCTTCGACTTCAGCAGCGGCAGCAGCGATTTCGTAGCTGGACTGGTTGGTCGCGGCTTCCGGGCTGTCGTCACGCAGACGCTGAACTTCGAAATGCGGGGTTTCGAGGTGGTCGTTCGGCAGAATGATGATGCGGGCACGGGTGCGCAGTTCGATCTTGGTGATCGAGTTGCGTTTTTCGTTGAGCAGGAACGCAGCGACCGGGATCGGCACCTGGGCGCGCACTTCGGCGGTGCGGTCTTTCAGGGCTTCTTCTTCGATCAGGCGCAGGATCGCCAGCGACAGCGATTCAACGTCACGGATGATGCCGGTGCCGTTGCAACGCGGGCAAACGATGCCGCTGCTTTCGCCCAGCGATGGACGCAGGCGCTGACGGGACATTTCCAGCAGGCCGAAGCGCGAGATGCGGCCGATCTGCACGCGAGCGCGGTCGGCTTCCAGTGCATTCGCGGACTTTTTCTTCCACGGCGCGCTGGTTCTTGGCAGGGGTCATGTCAATGAAGTCGATGACGATCAGGCCGCCGATGTCGCGCAGGCGCAACTGACGGGCGATTTCTTCGGCAGCTTCAAGGTTGGTCTGCAGAGCGGTTTCTTCGATGTCGCTGCCTTTGGTGGCGCGCGCCGAGTTGATGTCGATCGACACCAGGGCTTCGGTCGGATCGATAACGATGGAACCACCGGAAGGCAGTTCAACGACGCGCTGGAAAGCGGTCTCGATCTGGCTTTCGATCTGGAAACGGTTGAACAGCGGTACGCTGTCTTCGTACAGCTTGATCTTGCTGGCGTACTGCGGCATCACCTGGCGGATGAAGGTCAGGGCTTCGTCCTGGGCTTCAACGCTGTCGATCAGCACTTCGCCGATGTCCTGGCGCAGGTAATCGCGGATGGCGCGGATGATCACGTTGCTTTCCTGGTAGATCAGGAATGGCGCGGAGCGATCCAGCGAGGCTTCTTTGATGGCGGTCCACAGTTGCAGCAGGTAGTCGAGGTCCCACTGCATTTCTTCGCTGCTGCGGCCAAGGCCGGCAGTGCGCACGATCAGACCCATGTCGGCTGGTGCGACCAGACCGTTCAGCGCTTCACGCAGTTCGTTGCGCTCTTCGCCTTCGATGCGACGGGAGATACCGCCGGCACGCGGGTTGTTCGGCATCAGCACGAGGTAACGACCGGCCAGGCTGATGAAGGTGGTCAGGGCTGCGCCCTTGTTGCCACGTTCTTCTTTTTCGACCTGAACGATGACTTCCTGGCCTTCGCTCAGGACGTCCTTGATATTGACGCGGCCTTCAGGGGCTTTCTTGAAGTATTCGCGGGAGATTTCTTTGAGTGGCAGGAAGCCGTGGCGCTCGGAGCCGAAATCGACAAAGGCAGCCTCAAGGCTTGGTTCGATGCGAGTGATGCGGCCTTTATAGATGTTGGCCTTCTTCTGCTCGCGTGCACCGGATTCGATGTCCAGGTCGTAGAGGCGTTGGCCATCTACCAGTGCAACACGCAACTCTTCGGGTTGAGTTGCGTTAATCAGCATTCTTTTCATGTAGTACCGTCGGTTTCCGGGCTGCCGGAAACGGCGTTCGGCACACACGACTTCTCACGGTCGGTGTCAGGTGCGTCGGGAGTGGTTGGCCATTCCCGTGTCCAGCGATATGCGGCCAATTGGGCCGATATAGCGACGTACGCGTCCTGCTTGCTGTGGCTACTTAAGCACTCAGTCAGGAGGAGGAATCAACCAGCGGCTGTGGACGAGATGAAGCGTCTTGATAAAGCCTATTGCTACACAGTCCAGCGGTTGTGCATCTCCACCCTACACGTATCCCTGATAATTCGGGTGCTGCCGCGCGCAGAATCCGCAGCGGGTTGGCATTTACCGTGAGCTCCGAAAGGGGAGGTCACGCATCATGGCTAATTCAGGCGTTGTTTCCGAAGCATTCGCTCGGGGTCATCTGCAGCTGACTGCACTTTGTGAACTGGCCTTGAATGTGTGCCTGTCAGGCGAGTAAAAACTCTGCTCGACGGTGTAATTCAGGCCTCATGTCACCTGCGCTTGTTACAACTGCAAACTCCACCGTTACGTAGCGAAAGCCCCGTAGGACGGCCTCGCGTCCTGGTGAATTGCGTTGGTCAGGGCCGGTTTTTGACCGTGGTTCCTCTGTCCAGGCCGCTTTTGGCGGCGTTCGCGACTATAGCAGCAATGATTAAGTGCTTCAATTCCATAAAAATTGTTATCATCCGCGGCATGACAACTACTGCCCCTTCGACTCCAGGCGTTCAATTGCTTGAAGTCTCGCCGGAGTATGCCGGCCAACGAATCGACAACTTTCTCCTCGCCCGGCTCAAAGGCGTGCCCAAGACCTTGATTTACCGCATTTTGCGTAAAGGCGAAGTGCGCGTGAACAAAGGTCGGATCAAGCCCGAATACAAGCTGCAGGCCGGTGATATCGTGCGCGTGCCGCCGGTTCGCGTGCCTGAACGTGATGAGCCGGTGCCACTAGCCCAAGGCTTGTTGCAGCGCCTGGAAGCCTCGATTGTCTTCGAAGACAAAGCCCTGATCGTGATCAACAAGCCCGCCGGCATTGCGGTTCACGGTGGCAGTGGCTTGAATTTCGGTGTGATCGAAGCCTTTCGTCAGTTGCGTCCCGATGCCAAGGAGTTGGAGCTGGTACACCGTCTCGACCGTGACACCTCCGGCCTGCTGATGATCGCCAAAAAACGCAGCATGCTCCGCCATTTGCACGAGCAATTGCGCGGCGATGGCGTCGACAAACGCTACATGGCGCTGGTGCGCGGCAACTGGGCGACCTCGATCAAGAAAGTCAGCGCGCCATTGCTCAAGAGCAATCTGCGTTCCGGCGAGCGCATGGTTGAAGTCAACGAAGAAGGTAAAGAAGCCCTGACAATGTTCAAGGTGCTGCGCCGTTTCGGTGATTTTGCCACCATGGTCGAGGCTAAACCGGTGACCGGTCGCACCCACCAGATTCGCGTGCATACCTTGCATGCCGGTCATTGCATTGCTGGCGACAGCAAGTATGGCGATGAGGATTTCACCAAGGAAATCCGTGATCTGGGCGGCAAACGTCTGTTCCTGCACGCCTACATGCTGACCGTGCCGCTGCCCGATGGCGGCAAGCTGACCTTGCAGGCGCCGGTCGATGAAATGTGGGCCAAGACCGTGGAGCGATTGAGTGCGCCCATCTGATTACAAACTGCTGATTTTCGATTGGGACGGCACCCTGGCCGATTCCATTCACCGGATTGTCGAAGCCATGCATTCGGCGTCCGGGCGCTCCGGTTTCGAGTTGCGCGACGACTTTGCTGTCAAAGGCATCATCGGTCTGGGCTTGCCCGAAGCGATTCGCACGCTGTATCCCGAGATCAGTGACGCCGAAATGACCGCGTTTCGCGAGTATTACGCCGATCACTACATCGCCGCAGAAGCTGTGCCTTCGCCGTTGTTCGAGGGCGTAGTCGAGTCGATGGCGTCCTTTCGCGAGCAGGGTTATCACCTCGCGGTGGCGACCGGCAAGAATCGTCGCGGACTGGATCGGGTGCTCAAGGCCAATGGCTGGGAAGATTATTTCGATATCACCCGCGCCGCCGATGAAACTGCGAGCAAGCCGCACCCTCTGATGCTGGAGCAGATCCTTGCTCATTGTGGTGTACGCCCGGAGCAGGCGCTGATGGTCGGCGATTCATCCTTCGATCTGCTGATGGCGCGTAATGCGGGGATGGATTCGGTCGCGGTCAGTTATGGCGCGCAATCGATCGAATCGCTGCAACAATTCGAGCCACGTCTGTCGATCGACCGTTTTTCCGAATTGCATGCCTGGCTGGGGAAGCAGGCCTAATACGTTTTTGCTGGGGTGGATGGCATGACCGACGAATGGAAAGCACCGGCCAAGGCAAGTGCCGACGACGGTGACGAAAAAAGCTGGAAGCTGTTGGAAAAGACTCTGCTGGCTGGTGTTCAGGAACAGCGTCGTTCGCGGCGTTGGGGGATTTTCTTCAAGCTGCTGACGTTTGTTTATCTGTTTGTGGCGCTGATCCTGTTCACGCCGCTGATGGACATGGAAAAGAGCGCCACGCGCGGGCCGAACTACACCGCGTTGATCGACGTCACCGGCATGATCGCCGACAAAGAGCCGGCCAGTGCCGACAACATTGTTGGCAGCCTGCGGGCGGCGTTCGAGGACAAGAAGGTCAAAGGCGTGATCCTGCGCATCAACAGTCTTGGCGGCAGTCCGGTGCAATCGGGTTATGTGTATGACGAGATCAAGCGTCTGCGCGGTCTGCATCCGGAGATCAAGCTTTACGCGGTGATTTCCGATCTGGGCGCCTCCGGTGCTTATTACATTGCCAGTGCGGCGGATCAGATCTATGCCGACAAGGCGAGTCTGGTTGGCTCGATTGGTGTGACGGCGGCCGGTTACGGCTTTGTCGGCACCATGGAGAAGCTGGGTGTCGAGCGTCGCACGTACACCTCGGGCGAGCACAAGTCGTTCCTTGACCCGTTCCAGCCGCAGAAGTCTGATGAAACGGCCTTCTGGCAAACGGTGTTGGACACCACGCACAAGCAGTTCATCAATAGCGTCAAGCAGGGGCGTGGCGATCGTCTGAAAGACAAAGAGCATCCGGAGCTGTTCTCCGGGCTGGTCTGGTCGGGTGAGCAAGCGCTGCCGCTGGGCTTGATCGATGGTCTGGGCAATGCCAGTTCGGTGGCGCGTGATGTGATTGGCGAGAAGGAGCTGGTCGACTTCACCGTTCAGGAGTCGCCGTTCGATCGCTTCTCGAAGAAGCTCGGCGCCAGCGTGGCTGAGCAGTTGGCGATGTGGATGGGTTTCCACGGGCCGTCGTTGCGTTAAAAAGTCGCGGCATAAAGAAACCGGCCTTGATGGCCGGTTTTTTGTGGGTCAGGGGATTTGCACGCCTTCAACCAGTAGCATGTCGATCAGGCGAATCAGCGGCAGGCCGATCAGGCTGGTGGCGTCAGGGCCTTCGGTGGATTGAAACAGGCTCACGCCGAGTCCTTCAGCCTTGAAGCTGCCCGCGCAATCGTAGGGCTGCTCCAGTCGCAGGTAGCGCTCAATGCGCGCCTGATCGAGTTGGCGCATGTGCACGGTGAACGGCACACAGTCGACCTGGCATTGGCCGGTCTGGCTGTTAAGCAGAGCCAGGCCGGTGAGGAACGTTACGCTGGCACCGCTGGCGGCCATCAGTTGCTCGCGCGCCTTCTCAAAGGTGTGCGGCTTGCCGATGATCTGCTCGCCGAGCACGGCAACCTGGTCCGAGCCGATAATCAGATGGGCGGAATAGCTGTCAGCCAATGCCCGGGCTTTTTGTTCGGCGAGGCGCTTGACCAGTTCGATCGCCGATTCGCCCGGGCGGTGACTTTCATCGATATCCGGCGAGCTGCAGACGAACGGTAGGTGCAGGCGGGCGAGCAATTCCCGACGATAGGTCGAGCTTGAAGCAAGTAATAAAGGCAGCATTCGCGTCTCCTGAGGCAGGTGCGAATTCTAGCGGAGGCACGCAAGTGACGGACAGGGCACAATTTCCTTTGACATGGGTGGGTGCATCCCTATAATGCTGCGCCTATGTTGAATGACCCGATTCCACCTCACGTTGACCCGCGCAAATTGGCTGACCGTGGCACCACCCTTCAAGGTGAACTGCTGCTGGCCGATTTGAAGAGACTCTGCGACCCGCTTTCCGACGATGTCGGTACGGTGCAGGCGAAATTCGTTTTTGAACGAGATGAACGTAAATCTGTGGTGATCCACAGCTTTATCGACACCGAGGTCAAAATGGTTTGCCAGCGTTGTCTTGAGCTGGTCACCCTGCCGATCCACAGCGAATGCAGTTACGCTGTAGTGAAGGAGGGTGCGAATACCCAGTCGTTACCGAAAGGTTATGACGTGCTGGAACTGGGCGAAGATCCATTGGATCTGCAGTCACTGGTCGAGGAAGAGCTTTTGCTTGCCTTGCCTATTGTGCCTGCTCATCATCCGGAAGAATGCCAGCAGCCGGCGGGAGCAGATGAGCCCGAACCGAGCGAGGACGAGGTAACGCGGTCCAACCCGTTCAGTGTATTGGCGCAGTTAAAGCGTGACCCAAACGTTTAGGAGTTAATCAATTATGGCTGTTCAGCAGAACAAAAAATCCCGCTCTGCCCGTGACATGCGCCGTTCGCACGACGCTCTCGAGGCTAGCACCCTGTCTGTAGAAAAAACCACTGGTGAAGTTCACCTGCGTCACCACGTATCGCCAGAAGGCGTATACCGTGGCCGTAAAGTGATCGACAAGGGCGCTGACGAGTAATCACTTGTCCGCTCAAGTCATCGCGATTGACGCAATGGGCGGGGACTTCGGTCCCCGCAGCATTGTTCAGGCCAGCCTTGCTTGCCTGTCTGCTACGCCCTCGCTGCACCTGACCCTCGTCGGTCAACCCTCCCTTCTTGAAGAATTGATCCACGGCCAATCGGCTGCCGATCGCGCGCGCCTGACGATTGTTGCGGCCAGCGAAGTCATCACCATGGACGAAAAACCGACCCAGGCGTTGCGTGGCAAGCCGGACTCGTCGATGCGTGTCGCCCTTGAGCTGGTGCGTGACGGCAAGGCTCAGGCCTGTGTCAGCGCCGGCAATACCGGTGCGTTGATGGCGCTGTCACGATTCGTGCTGAAGACGCTGCCCGGTATCGATCGGCCGGCAATGGTGGCGGCTATCCCGACGCAGAAGGGTTATTGCCAGTTGCTTGATCTGGGCGCCAACGTCGATTGCAGCGCCGAGCATTTGCTGCAGTTTGCGGTGATGGGTTCTGTTGCGGCGCAAACGCTGGGCATCCATCGCCCGCGCGTCGCGCTGCTGAACATCGGCACCGAAGACATTAAGGGCAATCAGCAGGTCAAGCTGGCTGCGACGCTGTTGCAGGCTGCCCGTGGCATCAATTACATCGGCTTTATCGAAGGCGATGGTTTGTATCGCGGCGAGGCGGATGTTGTGGTGTGCGATGGTTTCGTTGGCAACATCCTGCTCAAGTCCAGCGAAGGTCTGGCGACGATGATTGCTGCGCGTATCGAGGCGCTGTTCAAAAAGAATCTGGCCTCCCGTGCTGTGGGGGCGTTGGCGTTGCCGCTGATGAAACGTTTGCAGGCGGATCTGGCGCCGGCGCGACATAACGGCGCAAGCTTTCTCGGCTTGCAGGGTATCGTGGTGAAAAGCCACGGTTCGGCCGGTGTTCAGGGCTTTCAGAGTGCTATTTCCCGTGCGCTGATCGAGATTCAGGAAAATCTTCCCGAGCGTCTCCATGGCCGTCTGGAGGATTTGTTGTCTTAGGCGTTTTCGTCGGACAATGCTTAAATGTGACCGCCCGGTTCAAAGGGCCATCCAACTGTCAGTTTCTTGCGTCCCCAGTGGGGCGCCATTTTCCGACGACAAGATCATTAGGGGCTTGTTACATGTCTGCTTCCCTCGCATTCGTCTTTCCAGGACAAGGTTCGCAGTCCCTCGGCATGCTGGCCGAGCTGGGCGCGGAATATCCGTTGATCCTCGAAACTTTCAAAGAAGCCTCTGAGGCTCTGGGCTATGACCTGTGGGCGCTGACCCAGCAGGGCCCGGAAGAGCTGCTCAATCAAACCGATAAAACCCAACCGGCCATTCTGACCGCTTCGATCGCCCTGTGGCGTCTGTGGCTGGCTGAAGGTGGTGCGCGTCCGGCTTTTGTTGCCGGTCACAGTCTGGGTGAATACAGTGCGCTGGTTGCTGCCGGCAGCCTGACACTGGCTGATGCGGTGAAGCTCGTCGAGCGTCGCGGTCAGTTGATGCAGGAAGCTGTTCCGGCCGGGCAGGGCGGCATGGCTGCCATCCTCGGTCTGGAAGATGCCGATGTGCTGGCTGCCTGCGCCGAAGCGGCGCAAGGTGAAGTGGTCAGCGCGGTCAACTTCAACTCGCCGGGCCAAGTGGTCATTGCCGGAGCCAAGGCTGCCGTCGAGCGCGCCATCGAAGGCTGCAAGGCGCGTGGCGCCAAGCGTGCCATGCCGCTGCCGGTGAGCGTGCCGTCGCACTGCGAGCTGATGCGTCCGGCCGCCGAGCGCTTTGCCGAATCCATCGCCGCCATCGACTGGCAGGCGCCGCAGATCCCGGTGGTACAGAACGTCAGCGCGCAAGTGCCGGCTGATCTGGAAACCCTCAAGCGTGATCTGCTCGAACAACTGTACAAGCCCGTGCGCTGGGTCGAGTCGGTACAGACCCTGGCCGCCAAAGGCGCGACCAATCTGGTCGAATGCGGCCCGGGCAAAGTCCTGGCCGGCCTGAACAAGCGTTGCGCCGAAGGCGTGGCGACTTCCAACCTCAATACCCCAGACGCTTTCGCTGCCGCTCGTGCAGCGCAAGCCTGAATCAGGAGAAACTTGCATGAGTCTGCAAGGTAAAGTTGCACTGGTCACCGGTGCAAGCCGCGGCATCGGCCAGGCTATCGCGCTGGAACTGGGTCGTCAGGGCGCCATCGTCATTGGCACCGCGACTTCCGCTTCGGGTGCCGAGCGTATCGCTGCGACCCTGAAGGAAAACGGTATTCAGGGCGCTGGCTTCGAACTCAATGTCACCAGCGATGAATCTGTCAGTGCAGTGCTGGCGGGTATTCAGGAACAGTTCGGTGCGCCGGTGGCAATCCTGGTCAATAATGCCGGCATCACCCGCGATAACCTGATGATGCGCATGAAAGACGACGAGTGGTACGACGTGATCGATACCAACCTGAACAGTCTGTATCGCCTGTCCAAGGGCGTTCTGCGCGGCATGACCAAGGCTCGCTGGGGTCGAATTATCAGTATTGGCTCGGTGGTGGGTGCCATGGGCAACGCTGGCCAAGTAAACTATGCAGCCGCCAAGGCCGGTCTGGAAGGTTTCAGCCGTGCGATGGCGCGTGAAGTCGGTTCGCGTTCGATTACGGTCAACTCGGTAACCCCAGGGTTTATCGACACCGATATGACGCGCGAACTGCCTGAAGCACAGCGTGAAGCCTTGCAGACGCAGATTCCGCTGGGTCGTCTGGGGCAAGCTCAAGAGATCGCGTCTGTGGTCGCTTTTCTTGCATCCGACGGTGCGGCATACGTCACTGGGGCTACAATCCCGGTGAACGGTGGGATGTACATGTAAGTAAAATGTGACGGATTGCTTCAAAAAAATGTCATACGAGCTGTCTAAAATCCGTTATAAAGCTGCAATCTATTTATAGGCAGAGGGCTGCAGGGTTTGAGGAGTGAAGCTTTCAGTTGAAAAACTGAAAAGTCTTTCTATACACTTACCCACTGGCCAGCTGCCTGAATTTGTCCATTAGGAGTGAAAACAAGGTATGAGCACCATCGAAGAGCGCGTCAAGAAAATCGTTGCCGAGCAACTGGGTGTTAAAGAAGAAGAAGTGGTCAACACTGCTTCCTTCGTAGAAGACCTGGGTGCCGACTCCCTTGACACCGTTGAGCTGGTGATGGCTCTGGAAGAGGAATTCGAGACCGAAATCCCTGACGAAGAAGCTGAAAAGATCACTACTGTACAAGCTGCAATCGACTACGTTACTAGCCACCAGGCGTAATAGTTTGTAATCGTTGTTTGCTGTCATGGAAAAACCGCACTGCCATCATGGCGTGCGGTTTTTTCTTTAGGCCTGATGCAAAATCGTCATTTGAAAAAGGAGAGTGCTGTGTCGCGTAGACGCGTCGTAGTCACCGGTATGGGTATGTTGTCGCCACTGGGCACGGATGTGCCGAGCAGTTGGCAGGGCATTCTGGCTGGCCGCAGTGGCATTGGTCTGATCGAACACACCGACCTTTCTGCCTATTCCACCCGCTTTGGCGGCTCGGTAAAGGGCTTCAATGTCGAGGAATACCTGTCGGTCAAGGAAGCGCGCAAGCTCGACCTGTTCATTCAGTACGGTCTCGCTGCCGGCTTTCAGGCTGTACGCAACGCTGGTCTGGAAGTCACCGACGCCAACCGTGAACGCATTGGCGTGGCCATGGGTTCGGGAATCGGCGGTCTGACCAACATCGAAGAAACCAGCCGTACCCTGCATGAGACGGGCCCGCGTCGAATCTCGCCATTCTTCGTACCTGGCTCGATCATCAATATGATTTCCGGTTTCCTGTCCATCCACCTGGGGGCACAGGGACCTAACTACGCCATCGCCACTGCATGTACCACCGGTACGCACTGCATCGGCATGGCGGCGCGCAACATCATGTACGACGAAGCCGACGTGATGATTGCCGGCGGTGCCGAAATGGCCGCATGCGGTCTGGGCATGGGTGGCTTCGGCGCGTCCCGTGCGCTGTCGACCCGCAATGACGAACCGACCCGCGCCAGCCGTCCATGGGACAAGGGCCGTGATGGTTTCGTCCTGTCCGACGGTGCCGGTGCACTGGTTCTCGAAGAGCTGGAACACGCCAAGGCGCGCGGCGCGACCATCTATGCCGAACTCATCGGCTTTGGCACCAGTGGCGACGCGTTCCACATGACCTCGCCACCTGCCGATGGCGCCGGTGCAGCACGCTGCATCACCAACGCGCTGCGTGATGCGAAGATCAACGCCGATCAAGTGCAATACATCAACGCTCACGGTACTTCGACTTCGGCCGGCGACCTCGCCGAAGCCAATGCGATCAAGACCGTGTTCGGTGATCACGCCTACAAACTGGCAGTGAGCTCGACCAAATCGATGACCGGTCACCTGTTAGGTGCGGCGGGCGCGGTTGAAGCGATCTTCAGCGTTCTTGCGATCAACAGCCAAGTGGCACCACCGACCATCAACCTCGATGAGCCGGATGAAGGCTGCGATCTCGATTTCGTGCCGCACACTGCGCGCAACATGGACATCGATGTCGTGCTGTCCAACTCCTTCGGTTTTGGCGGCACCAACGGCACCTTGGCGTTCCGTCGGTTCGCAGGCTGATGGACAGCTGGGTCGACGGTCAACCGGCTGACGCTCTGTCGCTGAAAGATCGCGGCCTGGCTTACGGCGACGGTCTGTTCGAGACCATCGCCGTGCGTGATGGACAGCCGATCCTGCTGGATCGGCACCTGACGCGTCTGGCCGATGGTTGTTCGCGTCTGGCCATCGCCGCCGATATCGAACGGGTTCGCCACGAGCTGCTGAGTTATGCGGCAGCGATGGGCGAGGGTGTACTCAAGCTGATCCTCACCCGTGGCGACGGTCTGCGCGGTTACGCACCTGATCCGGCGGCGCCTGGCCGACGTATTCTGCAAGGCAATCCTCCGGCAGCTTATCCCGCTGTGCATGCTGAACAAGGCATTCGTCTGTTTCCGTGTAACACGCGACTCTCCATACAGCCTTTACTGGCTGGACTCAAACACCTCAATCGACTGGAACAAGTCATCGCCCGTGCCGAATGGCAGGACAGCGAGCACGCCGAAGGCTTGATGCTTGATCAGGCCGGTCGAGTGATCGAAGGGGTGTTCAGTAATGTGTTTCTGGTGCGCGACGGTGTATTGATCACGCCGGATTTGAAACGCTGCGGCGTTGCCGGTGTGATGCGCGCCGAAATATTGTTTCAGGCCGAGTCACTGGCCATTCCCACGCAGATCGCCGACATCAGCCTCGAACAGCTGCAATGGGCCGATGAAGTGTTTGTCTGCAACAGCGTGTATGGCGTCTGGCCGGTACGCGCCTACGCTGCACTGAGCTGGCCGGTTGGCCCGCTCACCCGTAAACTGCAAACCATTGCCCGCGCCCTACTGGATGCCTGATTTGTGAGACGTAAACTTTTGCTGCTGCTGGAAACCGGACTGGTTCTGGCAGGGCTGTTGATGGGCGCCAGCGCCTGGAAGATTCACTCCGCGCTGGAACAGCCTCTGAACATCACGCAGGAAGAACTGCTGGATGTGCCGAAAGGCTCCACTCCGACCCGTACGTTCCTTTCCCTCGAAACCGATGGCGTCATCAAGGACGCATTCTGGTTGCGAGTCTATTGGCGCTTCAATCTCGCCGGTACACCGATCCATAGCGGCGAATACCGTATGCAGCCGGGCATGACCGTCAACGGTCTGATCGACTTGTGGAAGCGCGGTGAAGTGGTCCAGTACAGCCTGACGCTGGTCGAGGGCTGGAATTTTCATCAAGTGCGCGCGGCGTTGGCCAAAGACGACAAGGTCGAGCAAACCCTCAACGGTTTGAGCGACAGCGACGTCATGGCGAAGATTGGTCATAAAGGGCTGTTCCCGGAGGGCCGTTTCTTCCCGGACACTTACCGCTTTGTGCGCGGCATGTCCGATGCCGAGTTGCTCAAGAAAGCGTTTGATCGCCTCGACGAAGTGCTGGCGAAAGAGTGGGAAAGTCGTTCTGCCGATGTGCCGTATACCGAACCCTATCAAGCGCTGATCATGGCGTCGCTGGTCGAAAAGGAAACCGGTGTACCGCAGGAGCGTGGGCAGATTGCCGGTGTCTTCGTGCGTCGCATGGCCCTGGGCATGCAACTGCAAACTGACCCGACCGTCATCTATGGTCTGGGCGATCGCTACACCGGCAAGCTGACTCGGGCGCATTTGAAAGAGCCGACGCCTTACAACACCTACGTAATTCCCGGCCTGCCACCGACACCGATTGCGATGGTCGGGCGTGAAGCGATTCACGCGGCACTGAATCCTGTGGACGGCACCAGCCTGTACTTCGTTGCACGTGGCGATGGCAGCCATGTGTTCTCTGACGATCTGGATGCGCACAATAACGCGGTGCGTGAGTACCAGCTCAAGCGCCGTGCCGATTACCGTTCCAGCCCGGCGCCGGCGATAACCCCTGAAGCCGCTCCGGCTGCCGAGGAGGCGATTCCTGCCGCCTCTCCGGATACCGCCCCGGAAGCGTTGCCGCAAGTTACGCCTCAGGAGCCTGCGCCGGCTCCAGAAGCCGCCGCCCCACAAAACACGCAATGACTTTGATTAAGGACTGCCTGTGACTGGCTTGTTTATTACCCTGGAAGGCCCGGAAGGCGCCGGCAAAAGCACTAACCGCGAATACCTTGCCGAGCGCCTGCGCGCCGCCGGTATCGAAGTGGTGCTGACCCGCGAGCCGGGTGGCACGCCATTGGCCGAGCGGATTCGCGACGTGCTGCTGGCGCCGGCCGACGAGGTCATGAACCCGGACGCCGAGTTGTTGCTGGTATTCGCCGCGCGCGCTCAGCACCTGGCTGAAGTGATTCGACCGGCGCTGGCCCGGGGGGCGGTAGTGCTGTGTGATCGTTTCACCGACTCGACTTACGCCTATCAGGGCGGCGGTCGCGGTTTGTCGCTGGAGCGCATCGCCACACTGGAAACTTTCGTGCAGGGCGACCTGCGTCCGGATCTGAC
Organism: Pseudomonas sp. H1_D05; assembly: GCF_054682705.1. Taxonomy (NCBI): domain Bacteria; kingdom Pseudomonadati; phylum Pseudomonadota; class Gammaproteobacteria; order Pseudomonadales; family Pseudomonadaceae; genus Pseudomonas; species Pseudomonas sp. H1_D05. The sequence goes on along the minus strand of NZ_CP162825.1, from coordinate 87,452 downwards.
GCTGATTTTCGATCTGCCGGTAGAAATCGGCCTGGCCCGCGCCAGTGCCCGTGGCCGTCTGGATCGTTTCGAACTGGAAGGCCGGGCGTTTTTCGAGGCTGTACGCAATGCGTTTCTGAAGCGCGCCGAAGCCGATCCCGCGCGCTATGTGCGCATCGATGCCGGTCAGCCACTGGCCAAGGTTCAACAATCGCTGGATACCCTGATTCCGAATTTGCTGGAGCTGGCCCGTGGCTGAGGCCTATCCATGGCAGGACAGCCTCTGGCAGCAACTGGCCGGGCGTAAACAGCACGCCCACGCCTATCTGCTGCATGGCCCGGCCGGCATCGGCAAACGTGCGCTGGCCGAACGCTTGATGGCCAGCCTGTTGTGCCAGCGGCCGACGCCGGAAGCCTGCGGCGAGTGCAAATCCTGCCTGCTGCTCAAGGCCGGCAGTCACCCCGATAATTACATTCTCGAACCGGAAGAAGCCGATAAGGCGATCAAGGTCGATCAGGTCCGCGATCTGGTCAGCTTCGTGGTGCAGACCGCGCAACTGGGCGGGCGCAAAGTGGTGCTGATCGAGCCGGTCGAGTCGATGAACATCAATGCCGCCAACGCCTTGCTCAAGAGCCTTGAAGAGCCTTCCGGCGATACCGTTCTGCTGTTGGTCAGCCACCAGACCAGTCGCTTGCTGCCAACGATCAAGAGCCGTTGCGTGCAGCAGGCCTGTCCGCTGCCGGGCGAGGCGATGAGCCTGCAATGGCTGGCTCAGGCGCTGCCGGACTGCTCCGAAGACGAACGTGTCGAACTGCTGACGCTGGCCGCCGGCTCACCGTTGATGGCGGTCAGTCTGCAGTCTCAGGGCGTGCGCGAGCAGCGCGCGCAAGTGGTCGAAGGCGTGAAGAAGTTGCTCAAGCAGCAGCAATCGCCGACGCAATTGGCCGAAGAGTGGAAAAGCATTCCGATGCTGCGCCTGTTCGACTGGTTCTGCGATTGGTCGAGTCTGATCCTGCGGTATCAATTGACCCAGGATGAAGCGGGTCTCGGTCTGACCGACATGCGCAAAGTCGTGCAATACCTGGCGCAGAAAAGTGCGCAAGGCAAAGTCCTCGAGATTCAGGACTGGATTCTCGCCCAGCGGCAGAAAGTCATGAGCAAAGCCAACCTCAATCCGGCCTTGCTGCTGGAAGCGTTGTTGGTGCAATGGGCGGGATTGCCTGGTCAAAGATAAGAATGTGTACCTAGACTCTGAGCATCAGCAGTGGAGGTCAACATGAATGAATCCGTCAGCCCTGGGCCGCGCAACGGCATTTTGTCCCTGAACATCAAGGACAAGTCGGTGCTCTACGCCGCTTATATGCCGTTTATCAAGAACGGTGGCTTGTTCATCCCGACCAACAAGAGTTACCGCTTGGGCGATGAGGTGTTCATGCTGCTCAACCTGATGGACGAGGCCGAGAAGATCCCGGTGGCCGGCAAGGTCGCGTGGATCACCCCCAAAGGGGCGCAAGGCAATCGCGCTGCCGGTGTTGGCGTACAGTTCAACGATGGCGACAACACGGCGCGCAGTCGCATCGAAACCCATCTGGCCGGAGCGCTTAAATCCGACCGTCCCACTCATACGATGTAAGTAGCCGTCTTTTTATGCTTGTAGATTCCCATTGTCACCTTGATCGCCTCGACCTCGCCGCCCATGACGGCTCGCTGGATGCTGCACTGGATGCGGCCCGTGAGCGCGGAGTAGGGCACTTCTTGTGCATCGGCGTGAGTGCCGATAACGCCGCCGACGTCAAAGCCCTGGCTGAGCGTTATGACGATGTCGATTGTTCGGTCGGCGTGCATCCGCTCGATGTACAACCCGGTGCGGCGCCAGCGCTGGACTGGCTGTTGCACGAACTCAATCACCCGAAAGTCGTGGCGATCGGTGAGACCGGCCTCGATTATCACTATGAGCCGGAAGCCGCCGAACTGCAGCAGGAGTCATTTCGTCTGCACCTGCAAGCAGCGCAGCAGACCGGCAAACCGGTGATCATCCACACCCGTGGCGCGCGTGCCGATACCCTTGAATTGCTGCGCGAAGCGGCGTTGCCTCAGGCCGGTGTGCTGCATTGCTTCACCGAAGACTGGGGCATGGCCAAGGCTGCACTGGACATGGGTTATTACATTTCCCTGTCGGGTATTGTCACGTTCCGCAATGCTGATGCGTTGCGCGACGTCGCGAGCAAGGTCCCGGCGGATCGCTTGCTGGTGGAAACCGATTCACCGTATCTGGCACCGATCCCTTATCGCGGCAAGCCGAACCTGCCGCAGTACGTGCGCGAAGTGGCGGAGTTTCTGGCGATGCTGCGTGGGGAAAACTTCGAGCGTTTCGCCGAGCAGACAACCGAGAACTTCAAGCGTCTGTTCCCGCTGGCCAGTGTTAAATCTGCCCTGTAGGCCTTAGCCAAATCGCAGGCAAAAAAAACCCGGGTTCTGGGGGGTGAATCCGGGTTAAGACCATTAGGAGTAAAACAAAGGCACGCGGTCCCTTGGTACCTTTACCGGCACGACACTTGGGGGAGATGTCGCCCGACAGTTCAAGTATTGATCAGTCTGGCGTGCAGTCCAGTTAGCCGGTCGGGGTTTTTAAACAAATTTGGAATACGTTCGCTTCAGTTGAGTTCTCATTGCGCCCAAAACGTTCTCAAAATGAACATGAAACACAGATATGGTCGGATGATCCGTGCATTTTTGCGCAAGTTAGGCATAATACGCGGCTTCGAATTTTGACCCTTCAGACCTTTTCTTATGCACAAAGAACCTCGTAAGGTCCGTGAGTTTCGTCGCCGCGAGCAAGAAATTCTCGATACCGCGCTCAAGCTGTTCCTCGACCAAGGTGAAGACAGTGTCACCGTCGAGATGATTGCTGATGCCGTGGGTATCGGCAAAGGCACGATCTACAAGCACTTCAAATCCAAGGCCGAGATCTATCTGCGCCTCATGCTCGATTACGAGCGTGATTTGAACGAGCTGCTGCATTCGGCCGATGTCGACAAGGACAAGGAAGCGCTGTCCCGCGCCTACTTCGAATTCCGCATGCGCGACCCGCAGCGTTATCGCCTGTTCGACCGTCTCGAAGAGAAGGTCGTCAAAGGCAATCAGGTGCCGGAAATGGTCGAGGAGTTGCACAAGATCCGTGCCTCGAACTTCGAACGCCTGACCCTGTTGATCAAGGGCCGCATCAGCGAAGGCAAGCTCGAAGACGTGCCGCCATACTTCCACTACTGCGCGTCCTGGGCGCTGGTGCACGGCGCTGTTGCGCTGTATCACTCGCCGTTCTGGAGCAATGTGCTGGAAGATCAGGAAGGTTTCTTCCAATTCCTGATGGATATTGGCGTGCGCATGGGCAACAAACGCAAGCGTGACCCGGAAACGCCAAGCAGCTGAGCCATTCAGCCGCCTTATTGCGCCATGATTTCGCTACATGACGCAGTAACGCAGGAATATACTCAGGCATAGGGCTTGCTAAAACTTGATTTGTGAGTCAAGTTTTAGCGGCTCGATTTTCTATCGCCGGAGTGATCATGATCGTTGACCGTCAAGGCAGGCGTTTTCGCAATTTGCGGATCAGTCTGACTTCAGCCTGCAATTACGCGTGTACCTACTGCGTGCCGAACGGCAAGCGGTTGGTGGCTGCGCAGGATGAACTGTCGGCCGAAGCCATGGCGCGTGGCGTGGCGTATCTGATCGAGGCCGCCGGCATCGAGCGGCTGCGAATTACCGGTGGCGAGCCGCTGGTCAGCCCCAAACTCGAAACGTTCATGACCGCTGTCGGCAAGATGGGCCTTGAAGACATCAGCCTGACCACCAATGGTCAACTCCTCGCAAAAAAACTGCCACTGCTGGTGGATGCCGGTCTGCGCCGGATCAACGTGTCCCTCGATACCCTCGACGCCGGTGCTTTCCGCAGCATCGCCCGTGGCGGCGATCTGGCCACCGTGCTTGACGGCATGGATCAAGCGGCAGCGGCGGGGATGAAGATCAAGGTCAACATGGTGCCGTTGCGTGGGCAGAACCTCGACCAGGTGATGCCGCTGCTGGATTACTGCCTCGAACGCGGATATGAGCTGCGTTTTATCGAGCTGATGCGCATGGGCCATCTGGCCAAGGACTCCAATGCGTTCCTGCAACAGTTCGTCAGCCTGCAGCAATTGCTGCAGCTGATTGGCGAACGTTACGAGTACGCGCAAACCGACGCGCCAGTGGACGCTACGGCGGTGCGCTATGCGATTCCTGGCCTGGGCAACTTTGGCGTGATCGCCAACGAAAGCGTGCCGTTCTGCCGGACCTGCTCGCGCTTGCGCCTGTCGTCGACCGGTTGGCTACATGGTTGCCTGTCGTCGAGCAACCGTCACTATGTCGGCGATTTGCTCGACAAGCCGCGTCATCAGGCCTTGCCAGCGCTCCAGCGTTTGCTGGTCAAAGCGTTGGGCGACAAGCAGGAGGTGGCGTTCTCAGGTGGCGCGACAGTGATGAAAATTATCGGCGGCTGATCAACCGCTTTCGCGAGCAGGCTCGCTCCCACCTTGGAATGTATTCCCCCTGTGGGAGCGAGCCTGCTCGCGAATACGATTTAACCATCAACAAATTTCTTGAGCTGGCGCAAAAGCTGCATCCTACGGCCATTCGCCGGTTTTCCGTCACCGGCCTCTGGAGGAATAGGATGCGTAGCCTGGTTTTGCTGCTGGCCGTTTTGGCGCTTGGCGGCTGTATGACTGTCAGCGATATGGCCGAAGGCACTCGCTACCAGATGAGCGACGCGGGCTTGCTGGATCATAGCGACAGCCGTCGCGTGAACAACTTCCGCATTCAGCCGGACTCGTTCATCTACATTGCCCAAGGCGCGTTCGCACCGCCGGGCGGTTCCTACCCGCGCCCGAACGTGGTGGCCGAAGAAGCCTTCAAAGGCTTCGTCGAGTACTTCCCGATGGTCCGCCGTGCTCGCGCGCCGGAAGGCCTGGACCAGGCGATGGGCGAAGCTCGCGATGTTGGTGCGCACTATCTGCTGTACACGCGTTTCGCCAAGGCTGACGATCGCATCGGCAACTCCGATGAGTGGCTCGATGAAGAAGCGGTTGATCGCCTCGGCATCGACGGCGGTGTGATTCAGATCATGTTGATCGAGACCAGCACCCAGTATTTGATTGATACTGCACGGATCAAGAGTCGTGGCGGTTTACTGACGTTCCACGACAGCAAGCCCGAAGACCTGATCGGCCCGCCACTGGCCCAGTACGCGCGCAGCCTGTTGGGAGTCGGCGACCAATAATTCAAGGAGAACGCCATGAGTGGCCCGCAAAAAGCCAATGACCTGTTGGGACAGATCCCGAAAACCAAAGGCTTGCCGCCGGTGCACTTGTGGAATCCGGACTTCTGCGGCGACATCGACATGCGCATCGCCCGCGACGGCACCTGGTATTACCTGGGCACGCCGATCGGGCGCAAGCCGATGGTCAAATTGTTCTCCACGATCATGCGCCGCGACGGCGATGATTATTTCCTGATTACCCCGGTCGAGAAGGTCGGGATCAAGGTCGACGATGCGCCGTTTGTGGCTATTGCGGTTGAGGTTGAAGGCGAGGGGGAGGCGCAGCTGTTGCGCTTTACCACCAACGTTGAGGAAACCGCCGAGGCCGGGCCGGCGCATCCGATCCGGGTTGAGATTGATCCCACGACCCAAGAACCAGCGCCTTACGTGCATGTGCGCACCAACCTTGAAGCGCTGATCCACCGCAATGTGTTCTATCAACTGGTGGAACTGGCGGTCAGTCGCGAAATCGACGGCCAGCGCTGGCTCGGTGTGTGGAGTGGCGGCGAGTTCTTCCGCATCGGCCTGGAACCCTGAGCAATACAAATCCCGAACTGTGGGAGCGAGCCTGCTCGCGAAAGCGGTGTATCAGTCAGCCTGAGTATTGACTGACCTACCGCTTTCGCGAGCACGCTCGCTCCCACATTTGGTTTTGTGGGTTGCCTGAAAAATCCTGATTGACTGTTAATCATATGATGATTAGCGTGTTCACCTATCGCGACCTGCTTTGAGGTGTTCATGTCCAGCAGCTTTCATTCGTCGACCGTTGACTGGCTTGGCAGCTGGATTGCCGCTGGCCAGGTCAAGCCGGGGCAGACCATCAAGGTTGAGGCCGATCTGGGTGAACAACTCGGCGTCAGTCGTACGGTTATTCGCGAAGCAATCAAGACCCTCGTTGCCAAAGGCATGCTCGAAGTCGGGCCGAAAGTCGGCACCCGCGTGCTGCCGGTGCGGCGCTGGAACCTGTTCGATCCGCAAGTGGTCGGTTGGCTGTCGCGCAACGGCCTGCCGGAAAATTTCGTCGATGACTTGCTCGACCTGCGCCGTACCATCGAACCGATGGCCGTGCGCTGGGCGTGTGAGCGGGCGACGCTGGACCAGATCGAAGCGGTGCAACTGGCTTACAACGCCCTCGAGCGCGCGGTCGACAGCGGCACCGATTACAACCGCGCCGACCAGTTCTTCCACGAATGCATCCTCGCGGCCAGCCACAATCAATTCATTGAACAAATGGTTCCGGCCCTCGGCGCGTTGCTGGCGGTGTCGTTCGAAGTGTCTGCTGCCGATCCGGATGAACTGCGCCGCACCTTGCCGATCCACAAGGACATGGCCGACGCCATCGCCGCCCGGGATTCCGCGCGGGGCGTGTGGGCGTGCATGACCCTGATCGACAATGCGGACCTGGCGATCAAACGCTTCTACCCGAAAGTCATGGCCGACAAAAAAGCTGGCTAACACCCAGATCCCCTGTAGGAGTGAGCCTGCTCGCGATAGCGGTATATCAGCCGCATTGAAGTCAACTGACACTGCGCCATCGCGAGCAGGCTCACTCCTACAGAAAATCACAAGAACAATGGAGACCGTTATATGACGTGGACCGCCCTGACCCAACACCGCGCCCGACTCGGTGAAGGCCCGTTCTGGGACGCACCGACGCAGGCGTTGTACTGGGTGGACATCGCCGGCAAACAGGCCCTGCGCCTTATCGGCCAGAACGTGCAGATCTGGCAGATGCCCGAACACGTTTCCGCCTTCATCCCCTGCGCCAGCGGCGATGCACTGGTGACCCTGAGCAGCGGCGTCTATCGCCTCGACCTCGATTCCCCGGGCCTAGAACCACGCCTGACGCTGTTCTGCGTCGCCGACCCGCAACCGGGCAATCGCCCCAACGAAGCGCGTTGCGATGCTCAGGGGCGACTGTGGCTCGGCACCATGCAAAACAACATCGGCGAGCAGGGCGAAGATCTGCCGATCACCCAGCGCTCCGGTGGCCTGTTCCGCATTGATCCGGATAAACGGGTCACGCCATTGCTGCGCGGCCTGGGCATTCCCAACACGCTGCTGTGGAGCGACGACGGCACCACAGTCCTGTTCGGTGACAGTCTCGATGACACGCTGTATCGCTATTTTATTCACGCCGACGGCAACCTTGATGTGGCCACTCCCTGGTACGGCCCTGATCAGAACGGTGGCCCGGACGGTTCAGCAATGGATGCCGAAGGCTACGTGTGGAATGCCCGCTGGGACGGCAGCTGCCTGCTGCGCCTGACGCCTGACGGCAAGGTCGACCGCAGGATCGATCTGCCAGTCAGCCGCCCGACCAGTTGTGTGTTCGGCGGTGAAGACCTGAAAACCCTGTACATCACCAGCGCCAAGAGTCCGCACAACCATCCGCTGGATGGCGCGGTGCTGTCGATGCGCGTGGATGTCGCAGGAAAACTCTGTACACGGTTTGCCAGTTAAATCCCAAAATATGGGATGCAAAATTATATATTGAGATTATTCGGCAGTCGGGTTTATAGTCGGCTCCAGCAGTAACACGCACTCACACTTAAAAAAACAAAACAGGTGAAGTGATGCAGCGAATGTCTATCGCACTCCCGTGTGGAGTCCGCGTCTCGCAACGGCCCCAAGCTGTCGCGTGCGCTTGCCTGTTTCGTTCCAACCGCCTTCCAGACCGGACATCGGCAGATGCCCGGTTTTTTTGTGCTTGCGAAACAGGAGTCCTGATCCATGGCTGAACCTCTTTCCCTGCCGCCGGTGCCCGCACCGCCGAAGGGCGAGCGTCTGAAAAACAAGGTCGTGCTGCTGACCGGCGCCGCGCAAGGCATCGGCGAAGCCATTGTTGCGGCGTTCGCCTCGCAGCAAGCGAAACTGGTGATCAGTGATATTCAGGCGGAAAAAGTCGAAACGGTGGCCGTGCACTGGCGTGAGCAAGGTTACGACGTGCAAGCGCTGAAGGCGGATGTCTCGCATCAGCCCGACCTGCATGCCATGGCCAAACGCGCCGTTGAGCTGCACGGGCGCATCGATGTGCTGGTCAACTGCGCCGGGGTCAACGTGTTCCGTGATCCGCTGGCCATGACCGAAGAAGACTGGCGTCGCTGCTTCGCCATTGATCTGGACGGCGCCTGGTTTGGTTGCAAGGCAGTGCTGCCGCAGATGATCGAGCAGGGCGTCGGCAGCATCATCAATATCGCCTCGACCCATTCCAGCCACATCATTCCCGGTTGCTTTCCGTACCCGGTGGCCAAACACGGTTTGCTCGGCCTGACCCGCGCGCTCGGCATCGAGTACGCCGCGAAGGGCATCCGCGTCAACGCTATCGCCCCGGGCTATATCGAGACGCAGTTGAACGTCGACTACTGGAACGGATTCGCCGACCCGCACGCCGAGCGTCAGCGCGCCTTCGATCTGCACCCGCCGAAACGCATCGGTCAGCCGCTCGAAGTGGCAATGACGGCGGTGTTTCTGGCCAGTGATGAAGCGCCGTTCATCAATGCTTCATGCATCACCATCGATGGTGGTCGCTCGGTGATGTACCACGACTGAGCACAGTGGCTTTCACGGGGATAAATCCGTGTGAAATCCAATCATCATACGATATGACTATTTTCAACAGGCATTGCAGGAACACGCTTTAACGCTTTTCAAACATTGCTCAAAAAAATAACAAGGAGTCAGCTTATGAAACGTCGTTTCGGGATTCGTACCCTGTGCAGTACCGCCCTGGCGGTCACCGCGTTCAGCCTGAGCAGTGCGCTGCTCGCTGCCGACACCGTGAAAATCGGTTTTCTGGTCAAGCAGGCGGAAGAACCGTGGTTCCAGACCGAATGGGCCTTCGCCGAGAAAGCCGCCAAGGACAAGGGCTTTGAACTGATCAAGATTGCCGTGCCGGACGGTGAGAAAACCCTCTCGGCGATCGACAGTCTTGCTGCCAACGGTGCCAAGGGCTTCGTGATTTGCCCGCCGGACGTCTCGCTCGGCCCGGCAATCATGGCCAAGGCCAAACTCAACGACCTGAAAGTGATTGCCGTCGATGACCGTTTCGTCGACGCCAACGGCAAGTTCATGGAAGACGTGCCGTACCTCGGCATGGCCGCGTTTGAAGTCGGCCAGAAACAGGGCAACGCCATGGTCGCCGAAGCGAAGAAACGTAACTGGGACTGGAAAGACACCTACGCGGTCGTCAACACCTACAACGAACTCGACACCGGCAAGAAGCGCACCGACGGTTCGGTGAAATCCCTCGAGGACGCCGGGATGCCGAAGGATCACATTCTGTTTGCCGCACTGAAAACCCTCGACGTACCGGGCAGCATGGACGCCACCAACTCGGCGCTGGTGAAACTGCCGAGCGGCGCAAAAAACCTAATCATCGGCGGTATGAACGACAACACCGTGCTCGGCGGCGTGCGCGCCACCGAAGCCGCCGGGTTTGCTGCGGCCAACGTGATCGGCATCGGCATCAACGGCACCGACGCCATCGGCGAACTGAAAAAGCCTAACAGCGGCTTCTTCGGCTCGATGCTGCCAAGCCCGCACATCGAAGGCTACAAGACTGCCGAGATGATGTACGAGTGGGTCACCACCGGCAAAGAACCGCCGAAGTACACCGCGATGGACGACGTCACCCTGATCACCCGCGAGAACTTCAAGCAAGAGCTGGAAAAAATCGGCCTGTGGAACTGACGCAGTGGCGGCCCGGGCAGCCGGGCCGTTTTTCGGTGTGAAGAGGTGGCTTTATGCACGCGCAAGTACAAACACAAGAACAACACGGTGCCAGCGGCAGCCTGCGCTTCAACGGGATCGGCAAAACCTTTCCCGGGGTGAAGGCGCTGGACGCTATCAGCTTTGTCGCCCATCCCGGTCAGGTTCACGCCTTGATGGGCGAGAACGGCGCTGGCAAATCGACCCTGCTGAAAATCCTCGGCGGTGCTTACATCCCGAGCAGCGGCGAGTTGCAGATCGGCGAGCAGACCATGGCGTTCAAGTCGACCGCTGACAGCATCGGCAGCGGCGTCGCGGTGATTCACCAGGAGTTGCATCTGGTGCCGGAAATGACCGTCGCCGAAAACCTGTTTCTCGGCCATCTGCCGGCCAGTTTCGGTTTGATCAATCGCGGTGTCCTGCGTCAGCAAGCGTTGAACTGCCTCAAAGGCCTGGCCGACGAAATCGATCCGCAGACCAAGGTCGGGCGCTTGTCCCTCGGCCAGCGGCAACTGGTGGAAATCGCCAAGGCGCTGTCGCGCGGCGCCCACGTCATCGCTTTCGACGAGCCGACCAGCAGCCTTTCGGCCCGTGAGATCGACCGCTTGATGGCGATCATCGGACGCCTGCGTGACGAGGGCAAAGTCGTGCTCTACGTTTCCCACCGCATGGAAGAAGTGTTCCGCATCTGTGACGCCGTGACGGTGTTCAAGGACGGTCGCTACGTGCGCACCTTCGACGACATGAGCCAGTTGACCCACGATCAACTGGTGACCTGCATGGTCGGTCGCGACATTCAGGACATCTACGATTATCGCCATCGACCACGCGGTGCCGTCGCGCTGAAGGTTGATGGTTTGCTCGGCCCGGGTCTGCGCGAGCCGATCAGTTTCGAAGCGCACAAAGGTGAAATCCTTGGCCTGTTCGGATTGGTCGGGGCAGGGCGCACCGAGCTGTTTCGCCTGCTCAGCGGGCTGGAACGCAACACCGCCGGACGCCTCGAATTGCGCGGTCACGAACTGAAACTGCGCTCACCGCGCGACGCGATTGCTGCGGGCATTCTGCTCTGCCCGGAAGATCGCAAGAAGGAAGGCATCATCCCGCTGGCCAGCGTCGCCGAAAACATCAACATCAGCGCACGCGGCGCTCATTCCGGCCTCGGTTGCCTGATTCGTGGTCTGTGGGAAAAGGGCAACGCCGACAAACAGATCAAAGCGCTGAAAGTGAAAACCCCGCACGCCGGCCAGCAGATCAAATTCCTCTCCGGCGGCAATCAGCAGAAGGCCATTCTCGGTCGCTGGCTGTCGATGCCGATGAAGGTCCTGCTGCTCGACGAACCGACGCGCGGCATCGACATCGGTGCCAAAGCCGAGATTTACCAGATCATCCATAACCTCGCCGCCGACGGCATTTCGGTGATCGTGGTGTCCAGCGATCTGATGGAAGTGATGGGTATTTCCGACCGCATTCTGGTGCTCTGCGAAGGCGCCCTGCGCGGCGAAATCGGCCGCGATCAGGCCAATGAATCCAACCTGCTGCAACTGGCTTTGCCGCGCCACCGCGCTGACGGCGTGGCGAACTGAGAGGTGACTATGATGACAACCCAAAATGAAACCCTGCCGAAAGAGCGCAAGCCGCTGGACATGCGACGCTTCCTTGATGACTGGGTCATGTTGCTGGCGGCTGTGGGCATATTCGTTGCCTGCACGCTGCTGATCGACAACTTTCTTTCGCCGCTGAACATGCGTGGCCTGGGCTTGGCGATTTCCACCACCGGGATTGCCGCGTGCACGATGTTGTACTGCCTGGCGTCGGGGCATTTCGACCTGTCGGTGGGCTCGGTGATTGCCTGCGCCGGGGTGGTTGCGGCGGTGGTGATGCGTGACACCAATAGCGTGTTTCTCGGTGTCAGCGCGGCGCTGGTGATGGGCCTGATTGTCGGGTTGATCAACGGGATCGTGATTGCCAAGTTGCGCGTCAATGCGTTGATCACGACGTTGGCGACCATGCAGATTGTTCGCGGTCTGGCTTACATTTTTGCCAACGGCAAAGCAGTGGGCGTGTCGCAGGAATCGTTCTTCGTTTTCGGCAATGGCCAGTTGTTTGGCGTGCCGGTGCCGATTCTGATCACCATTGTTTGCTTTCTGTTTTTTGGTTGGCTGTTGAATTACACCACCTACGGGCGCAACACCATGGCCATCGGTGGCAATCAGGAAGCGGCATTGTTGGCGGGTGTGAACGTTGACCGGACCAAGATCATTATCTTTGCCGTGCATGGTGTGATCGGTGCGTTGGCGGGGGTGATTCTGGCGTCGCGGATGACCTCGGGGCAGCCGATGATTGGTCAGGGATTTGAGCTGACGGTGATCTCGGCCTGCGTGTTGGGCGGGGTGTCGTTGAGCGGTGGGATCGGCATGATTCGGCATGTGATTGCCGGGGTGTTGATTTTGGCGATTATTGAGAATGCGATGAACTTGAAGAATATTGATACGTTTTATCAGTATGTGATTCGGGGTTCGATCCTGCTGCTGGCCGTAGTGATTGACCGTCTGAAGCAACGCTGAGTCAAGGCTACCCTCATCGGAACGCCGCCCGCCCAGCCCTCTCCCAGAGGGAGAGGGGAAAGGGAGCAGATCTCTTAGCTTTTCAAACCTGAGTTCGACTGGATATTTCAGGTCGATGTAATTGGAATAAACACCTCGATCAGTTCCCTCTCCCTCCGGGAGAGGGCTAGGGTGAGGGGCTTTTGATTCTCCCGCCTTTCGTCACTCTCCCCAAATATTCCTTGCCCGCCCGCACCCGTTTCGGGTATCAATTTGTACATGATTAGACAGGTACGATTTGACAAGAAACAACGGGTGGTCGACGAACTCGTCCGGCGCATCGAAAGCGGCCTCATGGAGGACGGCTTTCTGTTGCCCGGCGAACATCAGTTGGCTCAAGAATTCCAAGTCAGCCGAGGCACGCTGCGCGAAGCGCTGGCCGAACTGAAACGGCGCAATTACATCGCCACGCAAAGCGGCGTCGGCTCCATCGTCACTTTCGACGGTGTCGCGCTCGACCAGCGCAGCGGCTGGGCGCAGGCGCTGGCCGACAGCGGCGCGCTGATCAATACCGAAGTGCTGCGTCTGGAAGCCGTGACCCGGCCCGATCTGCTCTCGCGGTTCGGCACTGACCAATTCATCACCCTCGACCGCCGTCGGCGCTCCAACGACGGCACGCTGGTCTCCCTCGAACGCTCTTTGATGCCGGCCACCGGCGGCCTGGAAAGCCTGCCGCGTGTCGGCCTGATCGACAATTCCCTGACCATCACCCTCGGCCGCTTACGGCTACATCGGCGAACGCGGTGATCAGTGGATCGGTGCCGAGCCGTTGAATGCCGAAGACGCCGAATTGCTCGGGCGCCCGGTCGGCACCGTTTTCCTCAAGGCGTTGCGTACCACCTACGATCGCCAGAACCGTTTCATGGAGCTGGTCGAAAGCCTGCTCGATCCGGTGCATTTCCGTTTGCACCTGCAATTTGGAGAATCGAAATGACCGCGCTCAACCGTGCCCTTGGTGCTTTCTATGGCCTGGCCCTCGGTGATGCACTGGGCATGCCGACGCAATCGCTGAACCGCGAAACGATCAAGACCCGCTTCGGCCAGATCACTGATCTGCAGGATGCCGGGCCACTGCAACCGATCGCCGCGAACATGCCCAAAGGCTCGATCACCGACGACACTGAACAAGCCATTCTGGTCGGTGAGTTGCTGGTCGAAGGCAAAGGCCGCATCGAACCGGCGATCCTCGCGCAACGCTTGATCGAGTGGGAAGCCGAGATGCAGACCAAGGGCTCGCAGGACTTGCTCGGGCCGTCGACCAAGCGCGCCATCGAAATGATCCTCGCCGGCCATTCGCCGGAAGAGGCCGGACGCTACGGCACCACCAACGGCGCGGCCATGCGCATTACGCCGGTAGGGATCGCGGCGGATGTTGCCGATCCTCAGCGGTTTATCGCAGCGGTGGTACAGGCCTGTCAGGTCACCCACAACACTACGTTGGGGATTTCCAGTGCGGCGGCGGTGGCAGCGGTGGTATCTGCCGGCATCAATGGCATGGACCTGGGCGAGGCGTTGAACCTCGGTCAGCAAATTGCTCTGCAAGCAGAAGCCCACGGGCACTGGGTGGCCGGTGGGCGCATTGCCTCGCGCATCAGTTGGGCGCGCACCATCAGTGTCGATAGCGACAAGGCTTTGCTGGCGGATCTGCTCTATGACGTGATCGGTACTTCGGTGGCGTCGCAGGAATCGGTGGTGGTCTCCTTTGCCCTGGCGCAGCAAGTGGCCGTCGGCGAGATGAGCGCGTTTGATGCGTTGTGCATGGCCGCCAGTCTTGGCGGTGACACTGACACCATCGCGGCGATTCTCGGCGCCATGCTCGGGGCCTGCCTGGGTCTTGAGAGCTGGCCAGTGCCGATGATCGACACGGTGAAGGCCGTCAATCATCTGGAGCTGGAGCCGTTGGTGCAGGGGCTGTTGGCCTTGCGCTGATTGGGCTGACGCCTTCGCGAGCAAGCTCGCTCCCACAGGTACGGCGTGATCCCTGTGGGAGCGAGCCTGCTCGCGAAAGCCGCACCGCGAATTTCGAATTTTTAACCCGCAATGGATCGCGCAGACAGGCCGAGGACGGCCGCGATGTCTTGTCGTTTTGCATCATTGCCACAACCACAAAAAAGGCAAACAGGAGCATCTTCATGAGTTCATCAAACGCCGCGCAGAGCGCCGGGCAACTGGAAACCCGCGGCATCGAACCGGTGCCGGAAGCCGAGTGCAACGGCCATCCGCTGCAACTGTTCTGGGTCTGGTTCGCCGCCAACATTTCCATCCTCGGTCTGCCGCTGGGCGCCACGCTGGTGGCGTTTCGCGGGCTGGCGATCTGGCAGGCGATCATCGTCGCAATCATCGGTGCTGCCGGTTCGTTCGCGGTGGTCGGGATCATCTCGATTGCCGGTCGCCGTGGCCGCGCACCGAGCCTGACCTTGTCGCGAGCGATCTTCGGCGTGCGCGGCAATATCGGCCCGACGCTGGTCTCGCTGATGTCGCGCCTGGGTTGGGAAACGGTCAACACCACCACCGCTGCATTTGTGCTGTTGTCGCTGTGCTCGATCCTGTTCGGCTCGCCAGTGGAAGCGAAAAGTGCGCCGATACTGACGTTGATCTTTATCGCGATTTTCGTCCTGCTGACTTTGTCAGTGTCCGGCCTCGGCCACGCGACCTTGCTGGTGATCCAGAAGTGGGCGACCTACGTGTTCGGCGCGCTGAATCTTCTGGTCGGCGGTTTCCTCTGCGCGACCATCGACTGGAGCGCGGTGTTCAATGCCACGCCCGCGCCGATGAGTGCAATGATCATCGGTATCGGCACCATGGCCGCCGGTACCGGCATTGGTTGGGCCAACGCTGGCGCCGACATGTCGCGCTATCAGCATCGCAGCGTCAAGGCTGTGCGACTGGTGGCGTCTGCCGCGTTCGGTGCGGGCATTCCGCTGGTGCTGCTGATCACTCTTGGCGGTCTGCTGTCGGTGGGCAACAACGACCTCGCCTCGGCGACTGACCCGATTGTTGCAATCCGCGACATGCTGCCAACGTGGATGGCCGTGCCGTACCTGATCACGGCGTTCGGTGGCTTGTTGCTGTCGAACAATCTGTCGGTGTACTCCGCCGGTCTGACCACGCTGACCCTTGGCCTGAAGGTCAAACGCGTCTACGCGGTGGTGGTCGATATCGTCGCGATCTTCGCCGGCTCAATCTACTTCATGCTGATCGCCGACAGTTTCTACGGCCCGTTCATTACCTTTATTTCCCTGCTGGCGGTGCCGATCACCGCGTGGGTCGGGATCTTCGTCGTTGACCTGATTCACCGTCATTACTACAGCCCGAAAGACCTGCTCGACGTCAGCCCGAGCAGTGCCTACTGGTATCACGGCGGTATCGAGTGGCGTGCGTTTGGCGCGTGGGCGATTGCCATCGTCCTTGGCTTCAGTTTCACCACCATTGGCACTACCGCTGAAAACGTCTGGTTCAAAGGCTTTTTGTCCGACTCGTGGCTGGGCCACAACGGCCTCGGCTGGATCGTGACGTTCGTGGTGGCCGGTGGCATTTACTTTGTCCTCGGCGGGGCGAAAGACCGTCGCGCCGCGCAAACCGAGAATGCTCATGCCTAAGATGTTGCACACCGGCCAGGTCATCATCGACCTGGTCATGGCCGTGGATAAGCTGCCGCAGGTTGGCGGCGACGTGCTGGCGCAGTCGGCGGGTTTCGAAGCGGGCGGCGGTTTCAATGTGATGGCGGCGGCCGTGCGCAATCGCCTGCCGGTGGTTTATCTCGGCCGCCATGGCACTGGGCGTTTCGGTGATCTGGCGCGTGAGGCGATGAATGCCGAGGGGATTCACATCGGCATTCGCCAGCCTGCGCAGCGCGACACAGGGTTGTGTGTGGCGCTGACCGATGCGTCGGCGGAGCGCAGTTTCATTTCCTACATCGGCGCTGAAGGTGAGGTGACGGCGGAGGATCTGAACAGCGTTGCGGTCGAGGCGGGCGATTACGTTTATCTCAGTGGCTACAGCCTGTTGCACGAAGGCAAAGCGCAGGCGTTGCTCGACTGGACATTGGCGTTACCGGAGTCGATCAACGTAGTGTTCGATCCGGGCCCGTTGGTGGAATCGCCGGACTCGCCGCTGATGCAGGCGTTGCTGCCGCGAATCGATGTGTGGACCAGCAACAGTGTTGAGGCGTTGCGCTTTACCGGGGCTGAGGACATTGGCGCAGCGCTGGATCGCCTCGCTGAGTACCTGCCCAAAGAGGTGCTGATGGTGGTGCGTGACGGGCCGCAGGGTTGCTGGATTCATCAGCGCGATGAGTGTCGGCATGTGCCCGGGTTTGCGGTTAAAGCGGTAGACAGCAATGGCGCCGGTGATGCCCATGCCGGGGTGTTCATTGCCGGATTGGCGCAGGGGTTGTCAGCGCATGAAGCGGCGCGGCGGGCGAACGCGGCAGCGGCTATTGCGGTGACGCGCTGGGGGCCGGCGACTTCGCCGGGAGCGGCAGAGGTGGATGCGTTTATCATTGATTCCGGCGGCGCATGATCCACCGCTTTCGCGAGCAGGCTCGCTCCCACAGGGGAAGTGTGAACGACATCGATCCAGTGTGGGAGCGAGCCTGCTCGCGAAGGGGCCGTCAATCTCACTCAATGTCAGCTGGCCTTGCGCAACGCCTCAATCAGCTCCTGCTTACGCATCGATGATCGTCCGGGAATCTGCTTCGCTCTAGCCTCTTTCATCAAGCTATCGACTGTCTGCTTATCCTTCGACGCCTTGCTGTTACGCGAATGCCCTTTACGACTGGCCACCGCACGCCGCGATGACTCTTTGCGATCTTCAGACTTTGCACTCGGCGGTTTCTTGCGTCCCGAACCGCCAGCCTTTTCGCCGCCGCCCGATTGCTTGTTGACCGTCGCCCAGGCGCGCGCCTCAGCCGCATCCTTCGACAGGCCTTTTTTCTCATAGCTATCTTCGATGTGCTCGGCTTTGCGCTTCTGTTCAGCGCTGTATTTGTCTTTGCTTCCACGAGGCATGGGACTTCTCCTCTTGTGTGCAGGTTCGACCGCTCGCCGCATCGGCAGCGAGCGACCTCAGGGCTACTGCAGATCCAGCTTGCGCGCCGCTTCAACGCCAGCCGCACTGAGCTTGATCGGCAGGTTCAACGAATGTTCGCCAGCCTCGTTGCAGGTCACATGCCCGTGGTGAATCAGTCCACGATCCTGCAAAGCGGCGAGGGCGCTGGCCACGACCTTCTCGCCCCGGTAATTGTCCAGCACCTCCTTGCCCAGTCCACTCGGATGGGCGTGCAGCAGGCGGGTGAGGACTTCTTTTTCCAGGTTTTTATCGACGTTCATGGTTACCTCTTCATTGGATTGAACAGGACGCTCGCGTCGGCGAACTACTGACCGGAGCCTTCGGAACCGGAGCCACCGGTGGTGGTTTTCGAGCCGATGCCGGGGCCCGCATTGTCTGGCGTGGCGGGGGCGTCGGGGGTGTTCATGCCGCCCTGCCGGCCCGGGTCGCTGCCCTGAGTGCGCGGGTCGGTGCCGGTGGCGGGAGGCTGATTGATCAAGGGCACTCCCGAGCCATCGGTATTCATACCGGGAGCACTGTTGATGGCGGGGGCGCGTGGCGGAGTCGGATCGGTAGGGCCGGTGCCCGCAGCGGTGGCGGATGCGGCGAAAACCGCAGGGCAGAGCAGGGCGCTGAATACGAAAGCGGTCAACCTTGACGGGATCATAGGGCTTCTCCAGTGATTGGAATCCTTACCTGTTGTTGGTCTGCCCAGTGATCGGATTGGTGCCTGATCAGCGACGAACGGTCTAGGTTGCCTGCGCGGCTTTCAGACTGATCCGCCGCCAGAGCAAGCGGCCAAGGGTAATCAGCCAGTTGGCCAACGCGACGATCAAGACCGTCAAAAGCAGTGTGCTCATGCCGTGCTCAACGATGGTTTTCCCGGCCAATAGCGGGAAACCAAACACGCCGATGAAGTACGAAAGACTGAACAGCAACAAGGCCTGCGATGTAGTACCGGCCGGTGCTTCGTTGGCCGCCAGGCCGTTGATCACCGAATAGGTCAGGCCATAACCGACGCCGAGCGTCAGCGCCGCTAACAGATAGCTGAATCCGCTGTGCACACCGAACGCGAACAGCACAATCGAACCCAGCATCAGCCCCGACAGCAGGCACGACGCGCGCAAAGGATCACGCTTGACGACATATCCGGCGATCAACATCCGACTGCTGATTGCCGCGCTCATGAAGCCGAGAAAAAATAACGAATAATCCAGCGAGCGGGCGGCGGCATAGCTGGTCTGAAAGCTCGACAATCCACCGAATACGCAACCGCCGAGACCAACCATGATGATCGGAAACAGCGCACGCGAGCCGAGCACTTGAGTGGTCGCTTGCCAGCTGATTTTTGCCGCTGTCGGGGTCTGCGTGCTTTTCAAACGAGCACCCAGCTGCCAGAACAGCAGCACCCCGATCAGGCTTGCCAGCGCCGCCAGATAAAACGCCGAGGTCACTGGCAAGCCCAGCGCACTCGCTGCCCGTCCGAGTAAAGGGCCGCTTCCGATCCCGGTCATCATGCTGCCCGACAGCAGCGCGAAGTACTTGGCGCGCTGCGCCGGGGTCACCAGACTGGCGACGATGATCGGCCCCAAGGTATAGAAAACGCCCCAGCCCAAACCCAGCAGCAAACCGAAAACCAATAACAGATGACCAAACCCCGGCGTCATCGCAAAGCCCAGACTCGCTGCTACCAGCAACAGACCAAACAGGGCAATCGAACGCGCCGCACCGAGCCAGTCCGACAGATGCCCGGACACCAGCACTGCGACAAACGTACTGAGCATCGCCGCCGAAATCACGCTGCCGGCATCGTGCTCATTGCCGCCGCGAGAACTGATCAACAGTGACAATAAAAACGTCGAGCCGTAAGACAGCGACAGCAGATAACTGGCGAGGCAGAACAGGCCGAACAACTTGCCTGAAACCTTGGGTGTTACTTGCGACATGAAGTGAATCCTTAAGCGGAAAAATTCAGCGTCATCTGTTTAACACGTCAGGCAGGCGGCTTAGGTCTGAGCTTGGCGAAGTCAGGATCACTGCACGCCGGAGTAATGCTCAAGCGAGGCCGATCTCTTCCTTGAACTGCTCCATGAATCCCTTCAGGCGCAGATGACGGACCTGCGCAAGACGCTGGCCGGCGGTGGTCTGGAAACCGTCGGCGAGGTGCAGCAGTTTGGTCTGGAAATGATCGAGGCAAAAACGCGTGTCATCGTAATCGCGTTGTTTCGCTTCGGGATCCTGCGGGTCGTAGAGCGCCGAACCCATGCGCCCGGCAATGTAGAAGGTACGGGCGACGCCGAGCATGCCCAAAGAGTCGAGGCGGTCAGCGTCCTGGACTATTTTCGCTTCGAGGGTGAGCGGGGTGATGTTGGCGGAGAAACTGTGGGCTTCGATGGCGTGGGCGACGGCGGCGATTTTTTCTTCGGACCAGTTCAGATCGGCAAGCACTGACGAAGCTTTATCTGCCGCCAGCCGCGAAGCCTGCGAACGCAGTGGCGAGTTCTTCTCGACGGCGACGCAATCGTGCAAGAGCACGGCGGCCAACAACACCTCAAGATCACCGCCTTCTTCTTCATGCAGCGTACGCACGTTGTGCCAGACCCGTTGCAGGTGGGCGAGGTCGTGAGCGCCGTCGTCGGACGGCTCGAGGGCGTGGGGCAACAGGGCTACTGCGAGTGCCTCTACGGGGGTAAAAAACGCTGGGTTCATGAGCATCCTTTCAGATTGTCGAAGTCCTTGTGGGAGCGAGCTTGCTCGCGAAGGCGTCCTTACAGTCACTTGCATTGTTGAATGACAGAATGCTTTCGCGAGCAGGCTCGCTCCCACAGGGAACTGCAGTGTTTGCAACATTGCGCAGGGTAGTGTGTGTTTTGCCATGTGACGAGCGCCGCTCACCACCTTAGTATGGCGTTTTCCTTTTTCCGACAAGGCCCGTCCATGACGATCGAAATCCGCCCGGCGACCCCCAGCGATGCCCCGCAAATCCTCGCCTTCATCACGGAACTCGCCGATTTCGAAAAGGCCCGTCACGAAGTCATCGCCAGCGTCGCCGACATCGAACGCAGCCTGTTCGGCGAAGGCGCCACCGCCCACGGCCTGATCTGCCTACGCGACGGTTTGCCAATCGGTTTCGCGGTGTTCTTCTTCAGCTATTCGACCTGGCTCGGCAGCAACTGCCTGTACCTCGAAGACCTCTACATCACCCCCGAACAACGCGGCGGCGGTGCTGGCAAAACCTTGTTGCGTCACTTGGCGAAAATCGCCTGCGATAACGACTGCGGCCGCTTCGAATGGAGCGTGCTCGACTGGAACACGCCGGCCATCGAATTCTACAAATCCCTCGGCGCACAACCCCAGGAAGAGTGGGTGCGCTACCGCATGGATGGCCAGGTCCTGCGTGAGTTTGCCGAGGGCTGATCACAATGATGGCATTGCGGTGCTAATTCGATTGTCGCCAACGCTCTAGTCCGGCATTCTACGCGCCATTTTTGCGCGCTCACGGACGACACCTGCAATGCCTCTGGCACAATTTCTGCACGCCCGTGGAGCCATCGCTGCGTCAATGAGTGACCAGCGATGAGCGGACTACGGGCGTCAATGCGTCTGTATGGCCTGGTGAAAAACTCAGGCTCCACCGACAACCCCACGCGTCAACCGGTCGACATTCTGTGCATGACAAATCGTACGGGCGGCAGCGCCATTCGCGCGTTCGTGTCACGCCTTGATGCCGAGTTGATGACCCGCAGCGCCGGGCTCGCCGAGTACCGCGTGATACCGCTGCGCACCTTCGATCCGACGGCGTTTATCGACGCCCATCAAGGCTGGCTGATGCTGCACATTTGCTGTGGTTTCGTCGCCCCTGCCGGGCATTCGCTGCTCAAGGACGGCGGGTTGATGCCGATGGGCTGGTACGTCTATTCCGAGATCGGCCAGTGGACGGCCCAGCATCATCTCGACCTCGGCGCACAAATGGCCGAACTGCTGCAATCGACTTACGAGCGTAATCACCTGCGCAACTACAACGCCTGGCTCAACGAACTCGACGACGCCTCGCCGGCCGAACTGGCATGGCAGGTAGACGAAGCCTGGCAGCATCTGCAATTCGCTACACCCCCGACAGCCGTGAACATTGCCACGCCCTGTTCGACCCCGTCGACAACCGCTGGCGCTTCGCCGCGACCGACATCGATATTCATCAGCCGCACCCGGAACCCCTGAAGCAAGGAGCTTTGAATTGAGTGGTAAACCCGCTGCACGCGTCACCGACCCGACCGCCTGCCCATTGCCAGGGCATGGCACCAACCCGATTGCCTCCGGCTCGCCGAACGTCTTCTTCGACGGCCTCGCCGCCGCGCGCATGACCGATAAATCGGCGTGTGGCAGTCCGATTACCGGAGCCGTTTCCGGCACCGTTTTTATCAACGGCTTGAATGCCGCCAAGCTCGACAGTACCGGAGGCCACGGCAATGTCGTGGTGGGTGGCTCGGGGACGGTGATTATCGGCCAGAGTGGCGGAGGGGCAGCGTTTAGTGGGCTGTTGCCGATGCCGGTGCATTTTACGGACAGGTTGCAAGTGGTGAATGAAGCAACTGGCGAGCCGGTGCCCGATCATCCCTATGTGATTCAACGGGGCGATGGCAGCATGGAACACGGAATCACCAATGAGCAGGGCTTTACTCATATGGTCAGCTCGCATTTGGCCGAAACAATCAAACTGTTTGTAGAGTGATCGAAATGGAAGTCGCAAACCCTGCACTCAAAGATTGCAAAAACGAGGTGGTGAGTCACGAGTTGACTTGCAAAACCGATCAGACTGTAAAAACCGTGGCAATCAAAATCAAAAAAATCGTCGTGTTTTTCATTGGCGGGGCTGGAGACAAGGAGCCGTATTATCAAGATCAACCACCTCACGGTAACGTAACCAGTGCGCAGGTTTTATTGCCTAAAAAATTCAGCGACGCGCAAATTGGAAAAATAAAGTCGGTGTACCTTAGTTATAAGGATGTGCGCGGCAAGAAAGACATAGAAAAGTATGTGCTGAGTTATCTGAAAGGTGATAAATCAATTTATATAAGTATCGTCGGTCACAGTCTGGGAGGATGGAACGGCGCTCATCTGACAGCCATACTCAAAGAACAGGGATTTACGGTGAAGTCCTTGGTCACGCTTGATCCTGTGGGCGGCGGACTGGGTGTCTGGCTGATTTCAGACATTTACGCCACCACCCCGAAGCCTGGTGCAGAGTACTGGATCAATATATTGGCTGCACCGGCGAAACCCAATCAGTCCGATGATGTCGCCGAGATGGGAGAACG
Source organism: Pseudomonas sp. H1_D05 (assembly GCF_054682705.1). Lineage (NCBI taxonomy): Bacteria > Pseudomonadati > Pseudomonadota > Gammaproteobacteria > Pseudomonadales > Pseudomonadaceae > Pseudomonas > Pseudomonas sp. H1_D05. Next base: position 64,445 of record NZ_CP162825.1, on the reverse strand, counting down.
CTGGGTTATGAGCTCGGGTCCTGATATCAATAAAGCGGTAGACACCAACCACGAAGATGCAGGCGTAATGTTCAAGGCGAGGATTCTTGGCGAACAGTCCGCATGTGATCTCATCGCTGAAAAAATGATCAAATACCTGGAGTCTTGACATGCGAGTGTTGCTTGCAGTTCTAGTTCTTTGTTTGTGTGCTTCGTGCGCAAAAAGAGTGCCATTACCAGAGACCGAAATTGAATTTGTTTCTGTTACCAAGCCTGGAGACAGTGCTCTTCTGGATGTTCGCTTCAGTTCAATGACTGATCTGTTGCGATTCTTCGAGATCAATGCCGGCCAACATCAGGTCGGCAATGCCTTGATCTGTTCATTGGATGAGAGTGGCTTCTTCGAAACAAAACAGGACCTGACCCGGTATCTCGAAGGGGAGGTCGTCGCGGTATTAAATGAATCTGCTGCGGGGCCATATGTGTATTCGGCTGAGGTCTCTGCGGTGCATACACCGGACGGTGGAACGCTGAGTACGTACTTCAATAAAAAACAACTGTTGATGGTATTGAGCGCGCGTCAGGTCGTGGCATGTAAGTTCAGGACAGCTGCCTACGCTTACGGTCCGTATTACTCAAAATCGATGAATATTCCTGCCAGTGTTTTCGTTCAGGCGATAGAGCGTCAGTAGTGATATTGATAACGGTGAATCACGGATCTGTTCGAGGAGGTTGGGTAGATGTAATCATCCCAAAATATGGGATGCAAAATTACATATTGAGATTTACCGTCTGAGAGGTCTATAGTCCGTCGCACTCACTGCCAAAAACAAAACAGGTGAAGCGATGCTGGCGCAATTGATCGCGCTCGACTGGGGTACGACCTCATTACGTGCTTACAAACTCGCGGCGGACGGTGTGGTGCTGGAGCAGCGCGCGCTGTCGTCCGGGATTATGCAGTTGCCCAAGACCCCGCGAATCATCAACGGTCGCGAATGCGCCGATGGTTTTGAACTGGCGTTCGACGAGGCGTGCGGCGACTGGCTCGATGCGCAGCCGGATCTGCCGGTGATTGCCTGCGGCATGGTTGGCAGCGCACAGGGCTGGCGTGAAGCGGCCTACTGCGAGACGCCGGCGAACGTCGCCAATCTCGGAAACTCCCTACAAACAATTGTCAGCCTGCGCGGCACCCGCGTGCATATCGTGCCGGGTGTGATTCAGCGTTCGCGCCTGCCGAATGTGATGCGCGGCGAAGAAACCCAGGTGCTTGGCGTGCTGCAGAATCTGCCGATTGAGGCGGGTGCTGATCTGTTGATCGGCCTGCCGGGCAGCCACTCGAAATGGGTGGATGTGGTCGATGGCTGCATCACTCACTTCGACACGTTTATGACCGGTGAAGTGTTCGCCGTGCTCAGTGAACACAGCATTCTCGGTCGTACCCTGAATCAAGGTGCGACGTTCGATGCTTTGGCGTTTGACCGTGGTGTGCAGGTTGCTCTGTCGGCGGACGGCGAACTCGGCGTGCTGTCGACGTTGTTCAGCGCCCGTACCCTGGGCTTGACCGGCGAACTCAGCCCGACCGAGCAGGCCGATTATCTGTCCGGCCTGATGATCGGCCATGAGCTGGCGGCGCTCGCCACGGTTCAGCGACGTCGTCGCAACAACACGAATCTTCCTTCGATCATCCTCATCGGCAACGCGCAGCTCTGTGCGCGCTACAGCCGCGCCCTCGATGCCTGCGGTTTCGCCAACGTGACGCTGGCCGAGCAGGCCACCGAGCGTGGTCTGTGGCAACTGGCGCAGGCCGCCGGACTGATCGATTCCTCATCCCGTTAACCCTGACTGGAGGCCTGACATGCTCAAGCAAGCACTGGCGCAAAACGGTCTGATCGCGATCCTGCGGGGCCTGCATCCGCAGGAAGCCGCCGCTGTCGGAGAAGTCCTGTATGCCGCCGGATTTCGCGTCATCGAAGTACCGCTCAATTCCCCTTCGCCGTACGAAAGTATCCGCATCCTGCGTAAGGCCCTGCCCGCCGATTGCCTGATCGGTGCCGGCACGGTGTTGACCCCGGCACAGGTCGAGCTGGTGAAAGAAGCCGGCGGCCAAGTGATTGTCATGCCGCACAGTGACGCCAAGGTCTTGCGTGCGGCGAAAGCGGCGGGGCTGTTTCTGTCGCCGGGTGTCGCCACGCCGACCGAGGCTTTCGCGGCACTGGAGGAGGGCGCGGACATTCTCAAGATGTTTCCGGCAGAGCAGATGGGCCCGGCGGTCGTCAAAGCCTGGCTCGCAGTGTTGCCGACGGGAACAGTACTGGCGCCGGTCGGCGGCATCACCCCGGACAATATGCAGGCGTTTATCGATGCCGGTGTAAAAGGTTTCGGCCTCGGTTCCGGACTGTTCAAACCGGGCATGACGCCGGAGCAAGTGGCGCTGAACGCCAAGGCCTACGTGGCTGCGTGGAAGGCCCTTCGCTAAGACTTTTTGGCGCTGTGTGCGCTGCATCTATAAGAGCTGCATTTACAAAAAGAGAGCAGAGATGAAAATCACCAAACTCACCACCTTCATCGTCCCGCCGCGCTGGTGCTTCCTCAAGGTCGAAACCGACGAAGGCGTGACCGGTTGGGGCGAACCCGTGGTTGAAGGGCGCGCGCATACCGTCGCGGCTGCCGTTGAAGAATTGTCCGATTACCTGATCGGCAAAGACCCACGCAATATCGAAGATATCTGGACCGTGCTCTATCGCGGCGGTTTCTACCGTGGCGGCGCGATTCACATGAGTGCGCTGGCCGGTATCGATCAGGCGTTGTGGGACATCAAGGGCAAGGCGCTCGGGGTGTCGGTCAGCGATCTGCTCGGTGGCCAAGTGCGCGACAAGATTCGCGTGTATTCGTGGATCGGTGGCGACCGTCCGGCCGACACCGCGCGTGCGGCGAAAGAGGCGGTGAACCGTGGTTTTACTGCGGTGAAAATGAACGGCACCGAAGAGCTGCAATTTCTCGACACCTTCGAAAAAGTCGATCTGGCGCTGGCCAACGTCGCCGCCGTGCGTGATGCGGTCGGGCCGAACGTTGGCATCGGCGTCGACTTCCATGGCCGCGTGCACAAGCCGATGGCCAAGGTGCTGATGAAGGAACTTGATCCGTACAAACTGATGTTTATCGAAGAACCGGTGCTCAGCGAAAACTACGAAGCGCTGAAAGAGCTCGCGCCGTTGACCAGCACGCCGATTGCTCTGGGTGAGCGGCTGTTTTCGCGTTGGGACTTTAAACGCGTGTTGAGCGAAGGTTACGTCGACATCATCCAGCCGGATGCCTCCCACGCGGGCGGCATCACCGAAACCCGCAAGATCGCCAACATGGCCGAGGCCTACGATGTGGCACTGGCGCTGCACTGCCCGTTGGGGCCGATTGCGCTGGCGGCGTGTTTGCAATTGGACGCGGCTTGTTACAACGCGTTTATCCAGGAGCAAAGCCTGGGCATCCATTACAACGAGAGCAACGATTTGCTCGACTACGTGAAGGATCCACGGGTGTTCGATTACGACAAAGGTTTCGTGAAGATTCCGAACGGCCCGGGGTTGGGCATTGAGATCAACGAAGAATATGTGATTGAGCGCGCAGCGGTCGGGCATCGCTGGCGCAACCCGATCTGGCGTCATGCCGATGGCAGTTTTGCCGAATGGTGAGTCGTCCCTGACACACCCGATGAGATCGTTCCCACGCTCTGCGTGGGAATGCCTCAATGGACGCTCTGCGTGCGCTTTTGGGACGCGGAGCGTCCCCGGCTGCATTCCCACGCGGAGCGTGGGAACGATCAGGCCTCAGGCCGACCTCAATAAACATAAAAAGAGGCTCTCCCCATGCAACCGCAAACCCTCACCGGGCAGGCGTCTTTAGTCACGCCTAGCCGCAAGCGGTTTTTCATCATGGTGTTGCTGTTTATCACCGTGGTCATCAACTACCTCGACCGCAGCAACCTGTCGATTGCCGCGCCGGCGCTGACCAGTGAGCTGGGCATCGATCCGATTCACGTCGGTCTGATTTTCTCCGCGTTCGGCTGGACTTACGCCGCGATGCAGATCCCCGGCGGCTGGCTGGTCGATCGCGTGCCGCCGCGCATTCTTTACAGCGTCGCGTTGCTGCTGTGGTCGATTGCCACGGTGATGCTCGGTTTCGCGGCCAGCTTCATTGCGCTGTTCGTGTTGCGCATGGCGGTCGGTGCACTGGAAGCGCCGGCTTATCCGATCAACAGTCGTGTGGTCACCACTTGGTTCCCCGAGCGTGAGCGCGCCACGGCCATCGGCTTCTACACCTCCGGACAATTTGTCGGCCTGGCATTTCTCACTCCGGTACTCGCTTGGCTGCAACATGAGTTCGGCTGGCACATGGTGTTCGTCGCCACCGGCGCCGTCGGCATTATCTGGGCGGCAATCTGGTACGCGGTCTATCGTGAGCCACGGGATTTCAAAGGTGCCAACGAAGCCGAAATCGACCTGATCCGCGAGGGCGGTGGTCTGGTCGATATTCAGCAAGAGTCCGCCAAGGTCAAAGCCAAATTCAGCTGGACCGATTTGGGCATCGTGCTGACCAAGCGCAAATTGTGGGGCATCTACCTCGGCCAGTTTTGCCTGAACTCGACGCTGTGGTTTTTCCTGACGTGGTTCCCGACCTATCTGGTGAAATATCGCGGCATGGACTTCATCAAGTCCGGCCTGCTGGCATCGCTGCCGTTTCTCGCTGCGTTCATTGGCGTGCTGTGCTCGGGATTCTTTTCCGACTTGCTGATCCGTCGCGGCTGCACGGTTGGTTTTGCGCGCAAGCTGCCGATCATTGGCGGGCTGCTGATTTCCACTTCGATCATTGGTGCCAATTTTGTTGAATCGACGCCGCTGGTGATTGCCTTTCTGGCGTTGGCATTTTTCGGCAACGGTCTGGCCTCGATCACCTGGTCGCTGGTGTCGACGCTGGCGCCGGCACGGTTGCTCGGGCTGACCGGCGGGGTGTTCAACTTCATCGGCAACCTGTCGGCGATCGCCACGCCGATCGTGATTGGCTTCCTTGCCAGCGGCGATTCGTTCGCGCCGGCGATCACCTACATCGCGGTGCTCGCCTTGGTCGGTGCGTTGTCCTATGTGCTGCTGGTCGGCAAGGTCGAGCGTATCGAGTTGTAGTGGTCTGCGTCGGGCGACCATAATGCCGCCCGTTCCCTCGCTCAACGGTAAAGGCTGGATATGCAGGAAGACGCTCCGGAAAAAACCAAGGACGCCGCGCCCACCGGCACCCAGACGCTGTTGCGTGGCTTGGGTGTGGTGCAAGCGGTGGCCAGTGGCGCCCGCGATCTCAAGGAGATTGCCCGGCTGATCGGTACCACGCGCAGCACCACCCATCGTCTGGCCAGTTGCCTGGTGGATGAGCGCTATCTGCGCGTGGTGCCGCAAATCGGTTACCTGCTCGGACCGAAGCTGATCGAACTGGGTTTCCAGGCGCGTGAGGAGTTGCCGCTGGTGACCCTGGCCGGGCCGTATCTGGACGAGTTGTCGGCGCTGACTGGTGACACCGTGCACTTGGGCATTCGCGAAGGCGATGAAGTGTTGTATCTGCTGAAAAATCCGGGGCGCAACGGCCCGGAAATGCGTTCGCGGGTCGGCCATCGCATGCCGCTGGCGCGCACCGGTATCGGCAAGGCGTTGATGCTCGATGACTCGCCGAAAGATTGGCAGCGTCTCTACGACATCAGTCTGCCGGCAGGTGGGAAGAGTCAGTTCTGGCCGCAGCATCCTCAGCAGTCGTGGGAGCAGCTTGAGCAGCGCATGACCGAGTACGTCGCCGGTGGCTACGCCTTCGATCTGGAGGACAACGAACCGTCGATCCGCTGCGTGGCGGCGCCGATTCGTGATGCGAGTAAGGGCATCGTGGCGGCGATCAGTATCGCCAGCACCGTGCCGTACATGCCGCTGGAAAAAATGGCCGAGCTGATTCCCCTGATCAAAGGGGTCACAGCCCGGCTCTCGGCGGAACTCGGTCTGAAGATTTAAACCTTGAGCGTTGCCATGTCGATCACGAAGCGGTACTTCACGTCACCGGCAATCATCCGGGCGTAAGCCTCGTTGATCTGGCGGATGTCGAGCATTTCGATGTCGCAAGTAATGTTGTGTTCGGCGCAGAAATCCAGCACTTCCTGGGTTTCTGCGACGCCACCGATCAACGAGCCGGCCAGCACGCGACGGCTCATCACCAGTTTGCCTGCGTGTACCGGTGGATCAATCGGTTCGATCAGGCCGACCAGAATGTGCACGCCGTCGAACCGCAGGGTGTCGAGGTACGGGTTGAGGTCGTGCTGCACCGGAATGGTGTCGAGCAGGAAGTCGAAGTAACCGGCAGCGGCTTTCATTTGCTCGGCGTCGGTGGAAACGATTACGTGATCGGCGCCCTGACGACGACCTTCTTCAGCCTTGCTCGCCGAGCGGGTGAACAGCGTGACTTCGGCGCCCATGGCCTTTGCGAACTTGATGCCCATGTGGCCCAGACCGCCCATGCCGAGAATCCCGACCTTGTCGCCCGCTTTTACACCGTAGTGCTTGAGCGGCGAGTAGGTGGTGATGCCGGCACAGAGAATCGGCGCGGCGCTGGCGAGTGCCAGTTTCTCCGGGATGCGCACGACGAAGTGTTCGCTGACGACGATGCTGTCCGAATAACCGCCCATGGTGTTGCTGCCGTCGACCCGGTCCGGGGTGGCATAGGTCATGGTCGGACCTTCGAGGCAATATTGCTCAAGGTTCGACTGGCAGGCTTCACAGGTGCGGCACGAGTCGACCATGCAGCCGACGCCGACCAGATCGCCTACTTTGTGTCGGGTGACGTTCGCACCAACGGCGGTGACTTTTCCGACGATCTCGTGGCCGGGCATCAACGGGTAAACGGCGATACCCCATTCGTTGCGCGCCTGGTGGATGTCGGAGTGGCAGACGCCGCAATAGAGGATCTCGATCGCTACGTCGTCGGCACGAGGGCTGCGGCGTTCGAATTTCATCGGGGCGAGGGGGGTGGTGGCCGATTGGGCGGCATAACCGATGGCGGTATACATGTGAAACCTCGCAAAAGCAGGAACAAGTGAGGCGGCGCATTCTGGGCGCCGACTGTCGGTCCGGCCATGACGATTCCTCCGGGTCTCATGCCTAATCCTCCGGCATGCGGGTTTGATCGGTCGCATTGGCAAAAGGATCTGCGATGATGCTTTCATCCCTTATTTTCGTGATTTTTTGTGAAGAACAATTCGATGCAGTTGACCCGTCATCTTGATGCCAATGCCCGGCTGGTTTCGCTGATTGAACCGCTGGCGCTGCGCGATGGTTACAGCCAGACCGGGCTGCCGGGTGTGCAGGTGTTGCGTGCCAGTTGCGACGTTGCCCGTGGCCCGCACATTTACGAGCCGAGCCTGATGATCATCGCCCAGGGCAGCAAACTTGCGTTTCTCGGGCCGCGCACCATGGAGTACGGCGCCGGGCACTATCTGATTCAGGCGCTGCCGGTGCCGTTCGAATGCGAGACGTTTGCCTTGCCGGATGCGCCGTTGCTCGGTGTTTCGGTGGCGATCGACCGGGTCTTGCTCGGTGAGCTGGTGCTGGCCATGGGGCTGGCGCCGGGCCGGCATATCCCGGCGCAGACGCCGGAGTCGATGACCTCGGTGGTGCTCGACGATGACATGCGCGGCTGTGTCGAGCGTTTGCTCAGTTGCCTGCACGATCCGCTGGAATGCCAGATTCTCGGGCCGGCACGGGTGCGTGAGTTGTTGTTCGTGGCGTTGCGCGGGCCGCAGGCCGATGTGTTGCGGGCATTGGTCGAGCAGCAAGGGCAATTCGCGCGGGTGGCGGCGTCGATCAGTCATCTGCATGCGCATTACACCGAGCCGTTGAACGTTGAAACGCTGGCCGGTTGCGCGAACATGAGCGTGTCGACCTTTCATGAGCATTTCAAACGCAGCACGTTGTTGTCGCCGGTGCAGTATCTGAAGCGCCTGCGGTTACTGAAGGCGCAGACGTTGTTGGTCGCCGAAGGCCTGGGTGTGGCGCAGGTGGCGCATCGGGTGGGGTATCAGAGTACGTCGCAATTCAGCCGCGAGTACAAGCGCTACTTTGAGCGTAGTCCGGGTGACGAACGCGCTGCCTGATTAGACGATAATCCCCTGTGGGAGCGAGCCTGCTCGCGAATGCGGTGCATCAGTCGACATCATTTTTATATGACACACCGCTTTCGCGAGCAGGCTCGCTCCCACAGTTGTTTTGTGGTGTCAGAGGAGTTTTGGGCAACAAAAAGGCCCCCGATTCGGGAGCCTTGATGTTCAGCGGTTCGACTTACATATTTGGGTAAGTCGGGCCGCCAGCGCCTTCCGGCGTGACCCAGGTGATGTTCTGCGAAGGGTCCTTGATGTCACAGGTCTTGCAGTGCACGCAGTTCTGCGCGTTGATCTGGAAGCGCTTCTCGCCGTCTTCCTTGGTGATCACTTCGTACACACCGGCCGGGCAGTAGCGCTGCGCCGGCTCGTCGTACAGCGGCAAGTTCTTGCTGATCGGGATGCTCGGGTCGGTCAGCTTCAGGTGGCACGGCTGCTCTTCTTCGTGGTTGGTACCGGAGATGAACACCGAGCTCAGTTTGTCGAAGCTGAGTTTGCCGTCGGGTTTCGGGTAGTCGATCTTCTTGCAGTCGGCGGCGAGCTTGAGGCAAGCGTAATCCGGCTTGGTGTCGTGCAGGGTGAACGGCAGTTTGCCGCCGAAGATGTTCTGGTCCAGCCAGTTGAAACCGCCGCCGACGATGGCGCCGAACTTGTGGATCGCCGGGCCGAAGTTACGGCTGGCGAACAGTTCGTCGTAGAGCCAGCTCTTCTTGAACGCGTCGACGTAAGTGGTCAGCTCTTCAGTGCCGTCCTTTTCCGCGAACAGCGCGTCAGCCACCGATTCAGCGGCGAGCATGCCGGACTTCATCGCGGTGTGGCTGCCCTTGATCTTGGCGAAGTTCAGGGTGCCGAGGTCGCAACCGATCAACGCGCCGCCCTTGAAGACCATTTTCGGCAGCGAGTTCAGGCCACCTTTGCAGATCGCGCGCGCGCCGTAGCTGATGCGCTTGCCGCCTTCCAGGTACTGCGCCAGCACCGGGTGATGCTTGAGGCGCTGGAACTCGTCGAACGGCGACAGGTAAGTGTTGCTGTAGGACAGGTCAACGATCAGACCAACCACCACCTGGTTGTTTTCCAGGTGATAGAGGAACGAGCCACCGGTGTTTTCGGTGCCCATGATGTCCAGCGGCCAACCGGCGGTATGCACCACCAGGCCTGGCTGATGTTTGGCCGGGTCGATTTCCCAGATTTCTTTCAGGCCGATGCCGTAGTGCTGGGCGTCGGCATCGCTGTCGAGGTTGTAGCGCTTGATCAGTTGCTTGCCGATGTGGCCACGGCAGCCTTCGGCGAACAGCGTGTACTTGCCACGCAGTTCCATGCCTGGGGTGTACAGGCCTTCTTTCGGGTTGCCTTCGCGGTCGACGCCCAGATCACCAGTGATGATCCCGCGCACCACGCCTTGTTCGTCGATCAGCGCTTCCTGAGCGGCGAAACCCGGGTAGATTTCCACGCCAAGGTTCTCGGCCTGCTGGGCGAGCCAGCGGCACAGGTTGCCGAGGGAAATAATGTAGTTGCCTTCGTTGTGCATGGTCTTGGGCACAAAGAAGTCTGGAATCTTCTGCGCGTTTTCGGCGTTTTTCAGCACGAAAATATCGTCGCGGGTCACTGGCGTGTTCAGCGGCGCGCCAAGTTCTTTCCAGTCCGGGAACAGTTCGTTCAGAGCGCGTGGTTCGAATACGGCACCGGACAGGATGTGTGCGCCGACTTCGGAGCCTTTTTCGACCACGCAGACGCTGATTTCCTTACCGGCTTCGGCGGCCTTCTGCTTCAGACGGCAGGCGGCGGACAGGCCAGCGGGGCCGGCACCGACGATGACCACGTCGAATTCCATGTATTCGCGTTCCACAGGCTATCTCCTACTCAAGGCTCAACAGTTTTTTTTCTAATTTGGAGGTTTGATGTCGCATCCGCTATTCCTTTACGTTAACGTCAAGGGGAATATTGGAGACCGACCTTTCTCTCTAGGCGGCGCATTATATCTACACCACTCCGAGCGTCCAATACAAACGTTTGTTTGAATCGGCTCCAGCCCAGAGAAATCAAAGAAGCGCGGCTTATGAATGGTCATTTTGCTGTATTGACCGGAATAGGCGTTCCGGTCAAGATACGGGCGGTTTTGCGCTCGTCGTAGGCAGACTGGCGGTTTCAAGAGCACGTCTAAAGACAGGGCACAGGCAGTAGAAGGTGATGCGCAGCGCAGTCCGGCGCGCAGTTTACACAGCGTGAAGATCAATGACTCGTCGGTCACCCCTGACGAACGGTCGCAGGTCCTCACACTGTGCAGCCACCAGACACCCAAGTCGGCGTTTTTAGAGGTGCCCTTTAGCCTGATGAGCATCAACCGCCAGGTTCGCCTAGGCGACTTTCTTTTCACCGGAGAGTAACGAGGAATCCATGAAGGTTCTTGTAGCTGTCAAACGCGTTGTGGATTACAACGTCAAGGTTCGCGTCAAGGCGGACAATTCCGGCGTCGATCTCGCCAACGTCAAGATGTCGATGAACCCGTTCTGCGAAATCGCAGTGGAAGAAGCCGTACGCCTGAAAGAGAAAGGTGTTGCGACTGAAATCGTCGTCGTCTCCATCGGCCCGACCACCGCTCAGGAGCAACTGCGTACCGCACTGGCTCTGGGTGCCGACCGTGCCATCCTCGTCGAATCCGCTGAAGATCTGACCTCGCTCGCCGTGGCCAAGCTGCTCAAGGCTGTGGTCGACAAGGAACAGCCGCAACTGGTTATCCTCGGCAAACAGGCGATCGATAGCGACAACAACCAGACCGGCCAGATGCTTGCTGCACTGAGCGGCTACGGTCAGGGCACGTTCGCCTCGAAAGTCGAAGTCTCCGGCGACAGCGTTGCCGTGACCCGTGAAATCGACGGCGGCGCGCAGACGGTTTCCCTGAAACTGCCGGCAATCGTCACTACCGACCTGCGTTTGAACGAGCCGCGCTACGCGTCCCTGCCAAACATCATGAAAGCCAAGAAGAAGCCTCTCGAAGTGCTGACTCCGGACGCTTTGGGCGTTTCCACCGCCTCCACCAACAAGACCCTGAAAGTCGAAGCGCCGGCTGCACGCAGCGCGGGCATCAAGGTTAAGTCGGTAGCTGAATTGGTCGAGAAACTGAAAAACGAAGCGAAGGTAATCTAAATGACTATCTTGGTTATTGCTGAACACGACAACAAAGTGCTGGCCCCGGCCACACTGAACACCGTGGCTGCTGCGGTCAAAATCGGCGGCGACGTCCACGTTCTGGTTGCAGGTCAAGGCGCTGGCGCCGTGGCTGAAGCCGCAGCGAAAATCGCTGGCGTGAGCAAAGTCCTGAATGCTGACAACGCGGCTTACGCGCATCAGCTGCCGGAAAACGTTGCTCCGTTGGTAGCTGAGCTGGGCGCTGGTTACAGCCACATCCTGGCTGCCGCCACCTCCAACGGCAAAAACATCCTGCCGCGCGTTGCTGCGCAGTTGGACGTTGACCAGATCTCCGAGATCATCTCGGTCGAAAGCGCTGACACGTTCAAGCGTCCGATCTACGCCGGTAACGCTATCGCTACCGTGCAGTCGACCGCTGCGATCAAAGTGATCACCGTGCGTGCCACCGGTTTCGACCCGGTTGCCGCTGAAGGTGGTTCGGCTGCTGTTGAAGCCGTTGCTGCTGCGCACAACGCCGGCACTTCCAGCTTCGTCAACGAAGAACTGGCCAAGTCCGATCGTCCTGAGCTGACCGCTGCCAAGATCGTCGTTTCCGGCGGCCGCGGCATGCAGAACGGCGACAACTTCAAGCATCTGTACGCTCTGGCCGACAAGCTGGGCGCTGCGGTGGGGGCTTCGCGCGCCGCCGTCGACGCAGGTTTCGTACCGAACGACATGCAGGTCGGTCAGACCGGCAAGATCGTTGCGCCACAGCTGTACATCGCCGTCGGTATCTCCGGCGCGATCCAGCACTTGGCCGGTATGAAAGACTCCAAAGTGATCGTTGCGATCAACAAGGACGAAGAAGCGCCGATCTTCCAGGTGGCCGATTACGGTCTCGTGGCGGATCTGTTCGAAGCCGTCCCTGAGCTGGAGAAGCTGGTCTAATCCAGCGGCTTCACTTATAAAGAGCCCGGCCTTTTGGTCGGGCTTTTTTTTGTCTCGGATTTGAGTGGGAGCGTTTTGCCATGGATCTGCGTTGCGGATGGTTGTTGGGGTTGGCCCTGTTGCCGGGGTTGGCGATGGCCGCGGGCAAATGCGAGCGCCTCGTCGTCACCGGTAGCCCGGATGCGCCGCCGTACCTGTGGCAGGACCCGCAGAATCCCAAGCAGTTGATCGGTGCCAGCGCTGATCTGCTGCAACAAGTCGCCAAAGACCTCGGCATCAAAGTCGAATTGCTCTACGCCGGCAAACGTTCGCAAGCCCTCGATGAAGTGCGCAGCGGGCGCATGGACATGCTCGCCGACGCGCCGCTGACCCTCAATGAGCTGGAAAACCTCGACTACATCCATCCGCCGTTGCTGGAAAACGACTATCTGGTGTGGACCCGCAAAGGCTCGACGCTGGTCTACAGCGAGGCCAAAGACCTGCACGGTCACGTCGGTGCGTTGTCGGAAAAGTCTCGTATGACCCAGGCATTTGGCACTTTCGCCGAGCAGAATCTGACCCTGACCCGGACAGCCAACCTCACTCAGGCGCTACAGAAATTGCTCTTGGGCGAAGTGGAATATGTACTCGCCGGCCGCTACTCGGGCATGGCCGCCGCGCAGGCATTGGGTATGGCCAATGACCTGTTGGTGTTCGAGCAACCGGTCGACCGGCCGGGGCTGTTCCTCGCGGTTTCGCATAACTCGGCATGCAACGATCCGTGGTTGCGCGGACAGTTGGCCAAAAAGATGACAGAATTGCCCGCGTCCGGACTGACGGAAGCCGCGCTGCAACGCAACATCGAGCGCTGGAAGGCGCAGCAGCAACAGCCGCCACAACCCGTCAGTGCCCCAAAACAGTAGGGATTCTTAGTGAGTATTCGACCTCTTTTCGCGGCTGTGGCCGTTCTGGCCCTGGCCGGTTGCGCGACCGATCCGGCACCCAATGAACAAATGCGCCTGACCGAGCAAGCCATCACCCAGGCCAAGGCTGTTGGCGCCACCGCCGACGAAGTGCCGGAAATGAAACTGGCCGAAACCAAGTACAACCGCGCCAAAGGCAACATGGCTGACCAGTCCTATCGGAACGCGCGTATGCGTTCGGAGCAGGCTGAACTGGATGCACGTCTGGCCGAAGCCAAAGTGCTGACGCAAAAAAGTCAAGAACAGGTGAATGTGCTTAACACCCGCATCGTCCGTCTGCGCAAGCAACTGGGAGATGCCCAATGAGTCTCAAGTCGAAAGTTGTAGGCGGCCTGATCCTCGCCGGTTGCGTCAGCCTGTACGGCTGCGCCGGTCAACACAGCGAATCCGCTCTGCAAGAAGCCAGCGCCGACTTCCAGAAGGTCAAGGAAGACTCCAACGTGCTGCGCATCGCGCCGAAAGATGTGATCCGCGCCGGTGAGTCGCTGGCCCGTGCCGATCGCCTGTCGACCTATTGGGGCAGCGGTTCCGATGTTGTGCACTACGCCTACCTGAGCCAGCGTTACAGCGAAATTGCCCGCGAGCACACCAATCAGGTGCTCAACGAAGAGCGCGCTGCGAAACTGGAACTGGAGCGTCAGCGCTTGCAACTGGCCCTGCGTGAATCGAAGTTGCTCAGCGTGCAGCAACAGGGCAAGTGGCTGGAAGAACAGATCGTTGCACTGGCCACCACGCAGACCGACCGTGGTCTGGTGATGACCCTCGGCGATGTGCTGTTCGACACCGGTGAAGCGGAGCTAAAAAACTCGGCCAATCGCATCGTGCTGAAGATTGTGCAGTTCCTGCAACTGAACCCCAAACGTGTAGTGCGCATCGAGGGCTACACCGACAGCACCGGCGGCAAGCAGGAAAACCTCAAGCTATCCCGTGATCGCGCGCAAGCGGTGGCGGACGTGCTGATGGACCTGGGCATCGACGACAAACGCATTCAGGTCGAAGGCTACGGCGACGAATACCCAGTGGACGCCAACGCTTCCGAGCGTGGGCGGGCACAGAATCGTCGGGTTGAAATTGTCTTCTCCGATGAAAAAGGCCAGCTCGGCGCCGCCCGCTGAGGGTTGCGTCTCTGGAAAGCCCGGGCTGTCATGCAGTGCCGGGCTTTTTTACGTCTGTCGATTGGCTCGCAATCCGTACAGTAGGGGGCAGACACCGCACTGTATGGTCGAGTAATGTGGCAACTGTCCCAGTACACTTCTAAACTGTTCCGGTATTGTTTCACACAAGAATAAAATGCCCGTGAAATCGAGTGCTGCGTCATGACCAATCTCTTGCTCTACCAACGTATTGCTCAGCAACTGGCCGAAGACATCCGCCGTGGGGTCTATCAACCGGGGGAGCGCGTGCCTTCGGTGCGCAAGATGAGTTCGCAGCTCAACGTCAGCCATGCGACGGTGTTGCAGGCTTACGCCAATCTCGAAGATCAGGGGCTGATTCGGGCGCGCCCGCAGTCCGGTTATTACGTGCACCAGACGCCGGCACTGACGGCGCCGACACCGGACATCGCCCGTGTCGAGCGGCCGGGGCTGGTTACCCGCAGCAGCATCATTCAACAGGTTCTGGTCGAATCACGCCGCGAAGGTGTGTTCCCGCTCGGTGCGGCCGTGCCGAGTGTCGATTACCTGCCAGTGCGCGCACTGCATCAGCAACTGGCCAAGGTCACCCGCTTCCATAGTCCGCGTGCTTTCAGCTACATGTTCAGCCCCGGTTTTGAGCCGCTGCGCCGGCAAGTGGCGATCCGCATGCGCGACGCCGGTGTGGTGGTCGATCCGTCGGAAGTGGTCATCACCCACGGTTGTGTCGATGCCTTGCAGATGTCGTTGCGTGTGCTGACCCGGCCGGGCGATCTGATCGCCGCCGAATCACCGACCTATTACGGTTTGCTGCAATTGGCCGATCTGCTCGGCTTGAAGGTCATCGAAATCCCTAGCGATCCGGCCACTGGCATGAGCCTCGAAGCGCTGCAACTGGCCGCCAACCAATGGTCGATCAAAGCGCTGGTGCTGACCACGCGCCTGAGCAATCCACTGGGCGGCACCATGCCCGAAGAGCGGCAGAAACAGTTGCTGCGTCTGGCCTCGGACTTCGACATCCAGATTGTCGAAGACGACATCTACGGCGAGTTGATGTTCGAGCAGGGCAAAACCAAAGCGCTCAAGGCTTATGACCGACTGGATCGGGTGATCTACTGTTCGAGCTTCTCCAAAACCTTGTCACCTGGTGTGCGCATCGGCTGGATGATCGCTGGCAAATATCAGCAGGAAATCCAGCGCCTGCAGACCTTCAGCACCCACTCGGCGTGCAGCGTGACGCAGATGGCGATTGCCGCTTATCTGGAAAACGGCGGTTATGACCGGCATTTACGGTACATCCGCCAGGAATACCGAAAAAACCTCAGCGCGTTCCAGTTGGCGGTGCAGCAGTACTTCCCCGAAGGCACGCAAATGACCCGGCCTACGGGCGGTTTCATCCTCTGGGTGAGCTTGCCGGGTAGGGTGAATACTCAGGAATTGCATGTGCGCGCCCTGCAGCAGGGCATCAGCATTGCGCCGGGACTGATCTTCAGTAATACCGAGCAGTTCAACCACTGTATTCGCCTGAACTGCGGGATTCCGTGGAACCGCGAGGCGGAGCGGGCGTTGATGACCCTTGGCTTGCTGGCGACGCAACTGTGTCAGGAAACCGCTGGCGGATTCTGAACGAGCGGTGGCTGATGCTTGTCTTGTGGCGCCCAACAAGCGAGCATATGGCCATCTGCCGTTTGCCACTGTTGGGTTCATGAAAGCGATTGCTCCTGCCGCTTGGGTTTTGCTGGGTTTGCTGATGATCGGTCATGCGCCTGGCGTCGTGGCCGCTGCGGCTCAGGAAAAACCGGCGGCGATGAGCCCGGCGAAAAAAAACACGCCAGCGCAGAAGGCAACTCCGGCGAAGAAACCTCAGCAAAAAATCATCAAGAAGCGCAAGCCAGTCGCCTCGAAATCGAAACCCGCCAGTGAAGTGGTAAAAACCAAGTTGCCGTCGGCCAAACTCGATTTGAGCCTGCCCAAAGACATGGTCGAGGAATTGAAGCCCAAGGGCACGGTTGAATTGCCCAAGCGCGAGCCGATCCTGCCGCAGATGTTTGGCGAGAAGAACAACGGCTTCCAGCTCAACGGACGTTTGCTCAGCAACGAAATGCAGTTGCAACTGCGCAACGAAGAGCGCCGTGAAGTCGAAGGTGCGGCGCTGGATTTTGAATTCAAGCAGTGACTGCAGGCCATCTGTGACCCGCAGACCAGACGCTTTGTCGGAGACTGGTCAGTCACATTCAGTTATCGGTAAAAACCCCGGTTCAGGGAATTTAAAACAGCCGTTTTAGCGGTTACTCTGTTCCGCGTCCCTTTTACACATCGCCCGTCGCGAGGAATTGTTCGTCATGAAATGCCGTGAAGGCTGTGGCGCTTGCTGCATTGCCCCTTCCATCAGTTCGCCAATTCCCGGCATGCCTGATGGCAAACCTGCCGGCGAACGTTGCGTGCAACTCTCGGTCGAAAACCTGTGCAGCATTTTCGGCCGCCCCGAGCGCCCGGCAGTCTGTTCCGGCTTTGCGGCGGATGTCGAAGTCTGTGGCAGCAGCTCGGAAGAAGCGATCAGGCTGATTGGCTGGTGGGAGCAGATGACGGCGGCGTGATGTGTCAAACGAACGGAACTTCAACAATAAGGAATAAGACTATGGGTTCGCTGCATCGTATCGCTGTGTTGTGTGGTTTGACCGCTGTGCTGGCTACCTCCGTCGCTCAGGCTGAAGACTGGAAAGTCGCCAAGAACGAGGACGGCATCAAGGTGTCCCTGAGTGAAGTGCCAGGTTCGGACTACAAGTCCTACCAGGGCGTTGCGCTGATGAAAACCACCGTCGCCAAACTGCGCGCACTGCAGGAAGACGTCTCCGGCGCGTGCGCCTGGATTCACGAATGCAAGACCCAGAAACTGCTCAAGCACGAGGGCGATCAGAGCTGGACCTACACCCAGTTCAACACGCCTTGGCCGGTGACCCCGCGTGATTCGGTGCTGCACATCACCACCGTTGAAGGCGCCGATGGCAGCCTGACCCGTAACCTCGAAGGTCTGCCCAAGTACATTCCGGAAGAGAAAGGCTTTGTCCGTGTAGCGCAGGTCAAAGGCTTCTGGAAATTCGTACCCAAAGGTGATCAGGTTGAAGTGACCTATCAGGTGCATACCGAGCCGGGTGGTAGCGTGCCGTCGATGATTGCCAACAAGTTTGTCGTCGATGCACCGTTCAATACCCTCAAAGCCTTGAAAGAACGCGCCGAGAAGTAATCTCGCGTTGCAACAAAACGCCCCGATCGATTCGGGGCGTTTTGTTTTGTATCTATATTGTGTTTCCAGATATGCGTTGCACGAAATTTTCACAAAGTGTTCCTGACAATTCGCCCGCGCTGTTTGCACGCTGCCCCGGTTCGCGGCTGCACTAAATGAAAGTGTCGGGCGGCAGGGCAGTAATCAATGGCAATGGTGCGGGTGATCGTGCAACATTTGCGCACCGCGCAAGCCCCGGGGTCTGGAATGACCAATAGAGGGCCTGGCGCCGCTGTATTTTTGCAACTTCAACTTCCAATGGGTCCTAAAACGACATGGCAAACCCGGACGCCCTGAATCAGCAGCGATCTTCTGCTCGCCTGCTGCAACCGACCGTCAAATCGCATCTGGCCTACACGCTGCTTTGCGCGCTGGTCATGATGGTGATGTTTTCCGTGCTGCGCCTCGCGCTGCTGGTCTACAACCGCGAGATGATCCTCGACACCCCGGCTTCGACCTTCCTCGAAGCCTTCGCCAACGGCCTGCGTTTCGACCTGCGCCTGGTGGTTTACGTGTGCATTCCGCTGGTACTGGCGCTGTTCAGTGCCCGCGCCATGGCCGCACGCGGCTTCTTCCGCTTGTGGCTGACCATCGCCTCAAGCATCGCGCTGTTCCTCGGCCTGATGGAGATGGACTTCTACCGCGAGTTCCACCAGCGCCTCAACGGCCTGGTGTTCCAGTACGTGAAAGAAGACCCGAAAACCGTGATGAGCATGCTCTGGTACGGTTTTCCGGTGGTGCGCTACCTGCTCGCGTGGGTGATCGGCACCGTCATTCTGACCCTCGCGTTCAAAGGCGCCGACCGTGCCACGCGTCCGCGCGGCCCGTTCAGCGGTGGCAGTGTCGGTACCCGTCAAGTTGCGCCGTGGTACACCCGTCTGGCGGTGTTCGTGGTCTGCCTGTTGATCTGTGTAGTTGCCGCCCGCGGCACCTTGCGTCAAGGCCCGCCACTGCGCTGGGGTGACGTGTACACCACCGACTCCAACTTCGCCAACCAGCTCGGCCTCAACGGCACGCTGTCGCTGATCGCGGCCGCCAAGGACCGTATGGGCGAAGACCGCAACAACATCTGGAAAGCTACACTGCCGCAGGAGCAAGCGCAGAAGGTCGTGCGCGATATGCTGCTGATGCCGGACGACAAACTGGTCGATGCCGATATCGCCGCCGTACGCCGTGAATACACGCCACCGGCCGACAAGACCCTGCCGATCAAGAACGTTGTCGTGATCCTGATGGAAAGCATGGCCGGTCACTCGGTCGGTGCGCTGGGTGCGCCGGGCAACATCACGCCATACCTGGACAAACTGTCAAAGGAAGGCTTGCTGTTCGACCGCTTCTTCTCCAACGGTACGCACACCCACCAGGGCATGTTCGCGACGATGGCCTGCTTCCCGAATCTGCCAGGTTTCGAATACCTGATGCAGACCCCGGAAGGCAGCCACAAGCTCTCCGGCCTGCCGCAGCTGCTCAGCGCGCGCAAGTATGACGACGTCTACGTGTACAACGGCGACTTCGCCTGGGACAACCAGTCGGGCTTCTTCAGCAACCAGGGCATGACCAACTTCGTTGGTCGTAACGACTTCGTCAACCCGGTCTTCTCCGACCCGACCTGGGGCGTGTCCGATCAGGACATGTTCGATCGTGGTCTGATCGAGTTGAAGAAGCGTGAAAACGGCAAGCCGTTCTATGCCTTGCTGCAAACGCTGTCCAACCACACGCCATACGCCTTGCCGACGCCATTGCCGGTCGAGCGTGTGACCGATCGCGGCAGCCTCAACGAACACTTGACCGCCATGCGCTACTCCGACTGGGCGCTGGGTCAGTTCTTCGAGAAGGCGCGCAAAGAGCCGTACTTCAAGGAAACCCTGTTCGTCATCGTCGGCGACCACGGCTTCGGCAACGAGCGCCAGATCACCGAAATGGACTTGGGCCGCTTCAACGTGCCGATGCTGATGATCGCGCCTGGTATTCAGGAGAAGTTCGGCACCCGTGACCACACCGTGGGGACGCAGATCGACATTGTGCCGACCATCATGGGCCGTCTCGGTGGCGAAGTGCGTCATCAGTGCTGGGGCCGTGACCTGCTCAATCTGCCGGAAGGCGACACCGGTTTCGGGGTGATCAAGCCGTCGGGCAGCGAGCAGACCACTGCCATCGTCACCGCCGACCAGATTCTGGTCCTGCCGAAGGACAAGGAAATGGGGCCGAAGATCTGGCAATACCAGTTGGGTGCCAATCCACATGCCGAGATCGTTCCGAATGCACCGCGCACTGCCGAGTTGAAACTCAAACTCGAAGCGTTCCTGCAAACGGCGACCAAAAGCCTGATGGACAACACTGCCGGTGTCATCAACGGCAAGCCTGATTGATCGCTTGCCGACAGTAAAATCCACGCAATAAAAAAGAGGCCCTGAACAGGGCCTCTTTTTTTTGCGCTTGAAGCGTTATATCCGACCGAGTAACAGCAGCACCAACAGCACCACCAACACCACGCCGATAATGCCCGAAGGACCATAACCCCAACTTCTGGAGTGCGGGAAGACCGGCAGACCACCGATCAGCAACAGGATCAGGATAATGATTAGAATTGTGCCCATGTCGATTTCCTTGTTGATAGCGTTCGAGAAGTCTTGGTATTCAAGGGCGACTGGAGACTAAGTAATTCCAGACGGCTTACAAATTCCGACCGGTGTGCATGAAAGAAAATTCAATGTTTTTTTAATGTATTTGGATCGCTCGCTTATTTCCTTTACAGCGAAAAGTTCGCCGCTTCGTTTCACTCGACAGCGCCTGCAGGAACCCATGTAGGAGCTGCCGAAGGCTGCGATCTTTTGATCCTCCATTCAGCAACTTGATGGAGCGTGGGCGCGCGCCGATCCTTCGCTACACTCCGCGCATCTTCCCCGGAACAACAAGGCTGTCTGCTATGCAAAATCGCATGATGATCACTGGTGCGGGCTCGGGCCTGGGTCGCGAAATCGCGCTGCGCTGGGCCCGTGAAGGCTGGCAACTGGCCTTGTCCGACGTCAGCGAACCCGGTCTGCAGGAAACCCTGAAAATGGTCCGCGAGGCCGGTGGCGACGGTTTTACCCAGCGCTGCGATGTACGTGATTACAGCCAGCTCACCGCGTTCGCTCAGGCCTGTGAAGAAAAGCTCGGCGGCATCGACATCATCGTCAACAACGCCGGCGTGGCCTCGGGTGGCTTTTTCAGCGAACTGTCGCTGGAAGACTGGGACTGGCAGATCGCGATCAACCTGATGGGCGTGGTCAAGGGCTGCAAGGCGTTCCTGCCACTGCTTGAACAAAGCAAAGGCAAAATCATCAACATCGCCTCCATGGCGGCACTGATGCAAGGCCCGGCGATGAGCAACTACAACGTGGCCAAGGCCGGCGTGGTAGCACTGTCGGAAAGTCTGCTGATCGAACTGGCGCAGCAGGAAGTCGGCGTGCACGTGGTCTGCCCCTCGTTCTTCCAGACCAACTTGCTCGATTCGTTCCGTGGGCCGACCCCGGCGATGAAAGCGCAGGTCGGCAAGTTGCTGGAAAGTTCGCCAATTACGGCGGCGGATATCGCTGACTACATCTATCAGCAAGTCGCCGCTGGCGAGTTCATGATCCTGCCCCACGAACAAGGGCGCATGGCCTGGGCGCTGAAGCAGAAGAACCCGCAACTGCTCTACAACGAAATGACTTCAATGGCGGAGAAGATGCGCGCCAAAGCCAAACAGAACAACGGCTGACCTTGCCCGTTGCAGACAGCGTCGTTAGGGTGGCCGCACTGGTCACCTTGTCGAGACGCATCAATGCTCAATTACCTGTGGTTCTTTCTCGCGGCGCTGTTTGAAATCGCCGGATGTTTCACCTTCTTCATGTGGCTGCGTCAGGGCAAAAGTGCCTTGTGGGTGATTCCTGCGCTGCTCAGCCTGACCCTGTTCGCACTGTTGCTGACCCGTGTTGAAGCCAACTATGCCGGTCGTGCCTACGCCGCTTATGGCGGCATCTACATTGTCACTTCGATTGGCTGGCTGATGGTGGTCGAGCGCGTGCGTCCCTTGGGTTCGGACTGGATCGGCGTGGCGCTGTGCGTGATCGGCGCCAGCGTGATTCTGTTCGGGCCACGCTTTTCTGCTGCCTGAAGGTCTTTTGTGGGAAGCGTCTGACAGCTCAGAGCGAGCATGGGTGTAAGGCAAAACTGATTTGCTCGCCGTGCATTGAAGAGGCGCGGCAAGCCGCGCATCTTCAGGGTTCGCTAACCCTGAAGGACGAATCTCATGCTTGTACTCAGCCGTGTCGTTGGTGAGTTGATTTCAATCGGTGATGACATCACCTTGCGCGTTCTGTCAGTGAACGGTGCCAGTGTGCGATTTGGCGTCGAGGCGCCACAAAAGGTCAACGTGCACCGCGCGGAGGTCTATGAGCGGATTCAGCGCAAGCAAGCCACGCAGAAAGTTCGCTGAGGATTTCAGTCGAACAGGTGCTTGGGCACGTCGTGCTTGAGCATCAACTGGCACTGCTCGCTTTCCGGGTCGAAGACGATCAGCGCCTGGCCTTTGGTCAATGCCTGACGCACGCGCAGCACGCGGGTTTCCAGCGGCGTGTCATCACCGTTGTCGGTGCCGTCGCGGGTGACGAAATCCTCGATGAGGCGGGTGAGGGTGTCGACTTCAAGTTGATCGTGGGGAATAAGCATGGGCACCTCGGCTGAATCAATGGCGGGATGCTACGGCGATTGCGGTTTGCCTGCCAGTTTTGTGTTGCCTGTACCGACCTCATCGCGAGCAGGCTCACTCCTGCAGGGGAACGCATTCCAAAGGTAGGCCTTCGCCTGCTCGCGATAGCGGTATTCCAAACAACGATGATCTAACTATCGTTACGCTGGCCCACCAGACTGTCCACCGACGGCACTCGCGTATCGCTCTCCATCTGCGTGTCATGTTCAATCTGATGACTGAAGCGATCGAGCGAGGCATTGGCCGGCGCCGCATCGCTGGCGAATACCGGCGGGCTCAGAATATAAGCGCCCAGCAAACGACTCAACGCCGCCAGACTGTCGATGTGCGTGCGCTCATACCCATGGGTCGCATCGCAGCCAAACGCGAGCAGGGCGGTGCGGATGTCGTGGCCGGCGGTCACCGCCGAGTGCGCATCGCTGAAGTAATAGCGGAACAGGTCGCGGCGCACCGGCAGTTCGTTTTCACCGGCCAGACGCAGCAAATGTCGCGACAGGTGATAATCGTACGGGCCGCCAGAATCCTGCATCGCCACACTCACCGCATGCTCGCTGGAGTGCTGTCCGGGAGCGACCGGCGCGATGTCGATGCCGACGAATTCGCTGACGTCCCACGGCAGCGCCGCCGCCGCGCCGCTGCCGGTTTCCTCGGTGATGGTGAACAGCGGGTGGCAGTCGATCATCAGCTCCTGGCCGCTGTCGACGATGGCTTTGAGTGCCGCGAGCAGCGCCGCAACGCCGGCCTTGTCATCGAGGTGACGGGCGCTGATGTGACCGCTTTCGGTGAATTCCGGCAGCGGATCGAATGCCACCACGTCGCCGATGCTGATGCCCAGCGAATCGCAGTCAGCCTTGGTCGCACAGTAGGCATCCAGACGCAGTTCGACGTGATCCCAACTGATCGGCATTTCATCAACGGCAGTGTTGAAGGCATGCCCGGACGCCATCAACGGCAAGACACTGCCGCGAATCACGCCGTTGTCGGTAAACAGGCTGACGCGGCTGCCCTCGGCAAAGCGGCTCGACCAGCAGCCGACCGGGGCGAGGGTCAAGCGGCCGTTGTCCTTGATCGCACGAACGGCGGCGCCGATGGTGTCCAGGTGCGCGGAAACGGCGCGGTCGGGGCTGTTCTTCTTGCCTTTGAGCGTGGCGCGAATGGTACCGCGTCGAGTCATTTCAAAGGGAATGCCGAGCTCTTCCAGACGCTCGGCGACGTAACGCACGATGGTGTCGGTAAACCCGGTGGGGCTGGGAATGGCGAGCATTTCCAGCAGGACTTTTTGCAGGTAGTTGAGATCCGGTTCGGGGATTTGCGTGGTCATGGAAACTCCTGATGGGTTGAGCGCTGATCGTTCCCACGCTCTGCGTGGGAATGCAGCCGGGGACGCTCTGCGTCCCAAGAGTGGACGCAGAGCGTCCGGTGAGGCGTTCCCACGCAGACGGTTCGACGCCTCGACGTGGGAACGATCAGGAAAGGGTTAAATAGCCGGCTGACTGTGCGGAAACAACAAATCGACAAAGCGCTCCGCCGTCGGCTGCGGCTCATGGTTGGCCAGACCGGCACGTTCGTTGGCCTCGATAAACACGTACTCGGGTTGATCCGCCGCCGGCACCATCAAGTCGAGGCCGACCATCGGAATGTCCAGCGCCCGCGCCGCCCGTACCGCTGCATCGACCAGCGTCGGGTGCAGGATTGCGGTGACATCTTCCAGCGTGCCGCCGGTGTGCAGATTCGCCGTACGCCGCACAAACAGGTGCTCGCCGGCCGGCAGAATGCTGCTGTAGTCATAACCGGCCGCATGCAGGGTGCGCTGGGTTTCGTGATCCAGCGGGATCTTGCTTTCGCCACTGGTCGCCGCTTGCCGACGACGGCTCTGCGCCTCGATCAACGCGCCCACCGAATGCTGGCCATCGCCGACCACTTCCGCCGGCTTGCGAATCGCCGCCGCCACCACTTCAAAGCCAATCACCAGAATCCGCAGATCAAGCCCTTCGTGGAAGCTTTCGAGCAGCACGCGGCTGTCAAATTGCTTCGCCGCTTCGATGGCTTGCTGCACCTCTTCGATGCTCTGCAAATCCACCGCCACGCCTTGGCCCTGTTCACCGTCGAGCGGTTTGACCACCACCCGTTGATGCTCATCGAGGAAGGCCAGATTGTCGTCGGCATTACCGGCCAGTTGCTGCGAGGGCAGGTTCAGTCCGGCGCCTTTGAGCACTTTGTGGGTCAGGCTTTTGTCTTGGCACAGGCTCATGCTGATCGCGCTGGTCAGGTCGCTCAACGATTCGCGGCAACGTACGCGACGCCCGCCGTGGCTGAGGGTGAACAGCCCGGCATCGGCGTCATCCACCTGCACGTCGATACCGCGTCGATGAGCTTCTTCAACGATGATCCGCGCATACGGGTTGAACTGCGCCTCCGGCCCCGGGCCGAGAAACAGCGGCTGGTTGATGCCGTTTTTGCGCTTGATGGCGAAGGTCGACAGATTGCGAAAGCCGAGCTTGGCGTAGAGGTTTTTCGCCTGCCGGTTGTCATGCAGAACCGACAGATCCAGATAGCTCAAGCCGCGACTCATGAAGTGCTCGATCAGGTGCCGCACCAGCACTTCACCAACACCCGGCCGCGAGCATTGCGGATCAACCGCCAAGCACCACAGGCTGCTGCCGTTTTCCGGGTCGTTGAAAGCCTTTTGATGGTTCAGGCCCATGACGCTGCCGATCACCGCGCCGCTGTCTTCATCCTCGGCCAGCCAGTACACCGGGCCGCCCTGATGATGCGGAGTGAGCCGCGTGGCATCGATCGGCAACATGCCGCGCGCCTGATACAACAGATTGATCGCCTGCCAGTCCGCCTCACTCTGCGCGCGGCGAATACGAAAGCCGCGAAACACACGGGTGGCCTGGCGGTAATCGCTGAACCACAGGCGCAAGGTGTCCGACGGGTCGAGAAACAGTTGCGTCGGTTCCAGGCCGAGGATCTGCTGCGGCGCCGCGACGTACAACGCGATATCACGCTCGCCGGGCTGTTCTTTGAGCAGCTCCTGTGCCAGCGATGCCGGGTCGGGAAACGTGTGGCCGATCAGCAACCGGCCCCAGCCGCAATGGACGGCG
The DNA here is from genome assembly GCF_054682705.1 of Pseudomonas sp. H1_D05. Taxonomy (NCBI): domain Bacteria; kingdom Pseudomonadati; phylum Pseudomonadota; class Gammaproteobacteria; order Pseudomonadales; family Pseudomonadaceae; genus Pseudomonas; species Pseudomonas sp. H1_D05. The sequence goes on along the minus strand of NZ_CP162825.1, from coordinate 39,008 downwards.
ATAGGGTCGGCGGCCAACGTGCTGCCGTCTTCGGCCAGACGCGCCTGCAAGCGTTCATAGGACGGCGTCTGACCGCGTAGCAGCCGTTGGTTGATGGCTGTGGCGTGGGGTTTCATCGATCAGATTCCTTGTTCACTGAGCCACAGGTTCAGGGCAGCCAGTTGCCACAACTTCGAACCGCGCAACGGCGTCAGTTGGCCTTGCGGATCGGTCAGCAATTTGTCGAGCATGGCCGGATTGAACAGACCGCGATCCTGACTCGGATCGAGCAGCAACTCGCGCACCCAGTTCAGCGTGTCGCCCTGCAAGTGCTTGAGGCCCGGCACCGGGAAGTAACCTTTTTTACGGTCGATCACCTCACTCGGGATGACTCGGCGCGCGGCTTCTTTGAGCACTTGTTTACCGCCGTCAGGCAGCTTGAATTGGCCAGGCACTCGGGCCGAGAGTTCCACCAGCCGATAGTCGAGAAACGGCGTACGCGCCTCCAGACCCCAAGCCATGGTCATGTTGTCGACGCGTTTAACCGGGTCGTCGACCAGCATCACCGTGCTGTCCAGACGCAGGGCTTTGTCCACCGCCGCCTCGGCGCCGGGCTGGGCGAAATGTTCTTTCACAAAGTCGCCGGCAGCATCGTTCGCGGTCAGCCATTTCGGCTGCACGGTGGCGGCGTAGTCGTCGTAGCTGCGGTCGAAAAATGCGTTGCGATACGCCGCGTACGGATCGGCCGCGCCGTCGACTTGCGGGTACCAGTGATAACCGGCGAACAACTCGTCAGCACCCTGGCCGCTCTGCACCACTTTGCAATGCTTGGCCACTTCGCGCGACAGCAGATAGAAGGCGATGCAGTCATGGCTGACCATCGGCTCGCTCATCGCGCGGAACGCGGCGGGCAATTGCTCGATGATCTCTTTCTCGTCGATGCGCAGTTGATGATGCTGAGTGCCGTAGTGTTTGGCGATCAGATCCGAGTACTGGAATTCGTCACCGCGTTCGCCGCCGGCATCCTGGAAACCGATGGAAAAGGTCGAAAGGTTGTCGACGCCGACTTCACGCAACAGGCCGACGAGCATGCTCGAATCGACGCCGCCGGACAGCAGCACACCGACATCCACTGCCGCGCGTTGACGAATCGCCACCGCTTCGCGGGTGCTGTCGAGGACGCGATCAACCCAATCTTCGAGGGTCAGATTTTTCTCATCATCGTGTGGGCCGTAAGGCAGCGTCCACCAGGTTTTCTGTTCGGTGCGGCCATCGGCTTCAACGCGCATCCAGGTCGCCGGTGGCAGTTTTTCAATGCCGGCCAGCAAGGTGCGCGGCGCCGGAACCACGGCATGGAAGTTCAGGTAATGATTGAGCGCCACCGGATCGAGGATCGGGTTGATGTCGCCGCCCTTGAGCAACGCTGGCAACGCCGAGGCAAAGCGCAGACGCTGGCCAGTACGCGACAGGTACAAAGGCTTCACGCCGAGACGGTCGCGGGCGATGAACAGGCGTTTGGCGTCGCGTTCCCAAATGGCAAACGCGAACATGCCATTGAGCTTCGGCAGCAGCGCTTCGCCCCAGGCGTGGTAGCCCTTGAGCAGCACTTCGGTGTCGCCACCGGAGTAGAACGCGTAACCCAGCGCTTCAAGTTCGGCGCGCAATTCCGGGAAGTTGTAGATCGCGCCGTTGAAGGCCAGGGACAAGCCCAGCTGGCTGTCGATCATCGGCTGCGCCGAGCCGTCCGACAGGTCCATGATTTTCAGGCGACGGTGACCCAGGGCAATCGGCCCTTGGGCATGGAAGCCCCACGCGTCGGGGCCGCGAGGGGCCAGGTGATGGGTAATTCTCTCGATCGCTGCAAGGTCTGCAGGTTGTTGATCAAAACGTAACTCGCCAGCTAATCCGCACATATAGTCCTTACCGGTTTTTCCGTTGGGGAGGGTGTTTCTTCAGCGGCCGAAATGGCCGGTACTCAGAAACTGACCCGGTGCGGTTGTGGGAGTTTTAGAACGATAAGTTATAAGAGGCACCGTCAGACCAGTGGGCCACCGTCATGGCCCGTGGTCTTCAGTTCATTTGCCGCGAATCAACCGACGTAACGCAAAGCGGTTGGGGTGACAGGCTTCCGCGACACTGCGTGGCAGCGGCAGAGGTTCATTGTCCAGCCATGCGGCGAGCAGTTCGCCGGACAATGGCGCGGTGATCAGCCCGCGAGAGCCGTGGCCGCTGTTGACGTATAAACCGTCCAGCCAAGGGCAGGCGATGTCCGGCACTTGGCGGGCGTCTTTGCTCAGCGCCGAGTAGGTGTCGAGGAACGCTTCGCGGTCGGCGAGGGGGCCGACAATCGGCAAATAGTCAGGGCTGGTGCAGCGAAAGGCTGCGCGGCCCTGAAGATTTTCGACCGGCTGTTCACTGATGTGCAGACGCGTAACCAGATCGCTTGAGATCTCTTCGAGCATCGCCAGATTGCCCACGTGTTCGGCGGTGGTCGGCGTCAGGTCATCGCTGTTGAAGTCGAAACTGGCGCCGAGCGTGTGTTCGCCCAGACGGGCGGGAGCGACGTAGCCTTCGGCGCAGACCACAGTGGCCAGTGCCTGGCTTTCTGCGGTTTGGGCGAGACGGGTGATCTGCCCGCGAATGCGCTTGAGCGGTAACTCGGCGCTCTGCGCAAAACATTTGATGTCGGCGGCACCGGCCAACACCACGACCGGCGCGCTGGCGAGCAAGCGGTCACCGTCGCGGGCTTGCCACTGGTCATCGACCCTGCGCAGTTGCAGTGCTTGGCAATGATTGAGCAGTTCGATGTTCGCCTGCGCCGCTTGCGCCTGACACAACGCCGGCGGATGCACCCAACCGCCTTCGGGATAGTACAAGCCGCCATGGGCCAGACCGACCCCGGCACGGGCCTGCGCCTCGGGCTGATCCAGCCACTGCAACAGGTCTTCCGGGAAGGCTTCGGCCAACTGGGCGTGACGCTCGGCTTCCTTGGCATTGAACGCCAGTTGCAGCACGCCGCAAGCGTCCCAGTCGGTGCCGCGTTGCAGGGTTTCCAGCAGGCGTCGGGTGTAACCGAAACCGCTGACGATCAGTTGCGACAGTGCCGTGCCGTGGGCGGACAATTTCAGGTACAGCACGCCCTGCGGATTGCCCGAGGCTTCTTGCGCCACCGCCGCATGGCGTTCGAGCAACGTCACCTGCCAGCCACGTGCGGCCAGGCTGGACGCCGTGGCGCAGCCGGCGAGACCGGCGCCAATCACCAGCGCTCGACGTTCAGCCGCGATCGGTGCAGGACGAGCGAACCAGGGTTTTTCCGGTGTCGGCGGCGTCACTTCCGCCGGCCAGCCGAGAAACTCGCCACGGAGGATTTCCCACTTGTGACCGATGCCCGGCGTGCGCTTCATTTTGAACCCGGCGGCGTTGAGCAAACGGCGGACCCAACCGGTACTGGTGAAGGTGCTGATGGTTGAGCCGGGCGCTGCCAGTCGCGCCAGCTCGACAAACAGTTCGGCAGTCCACATGTCGGGGTTTTTCGCCGGGGCGAAACCGTCGAGAAACCACGCATCAATCTGCGCGTCGAGTTGCGGCAGTTGTTCCAGGGCATCGCCGATCAACAGCGTCAGCGTCACGCGGCCGTGGGCCAGGGTGATGCGCTGAAAGCCGGCATGGATCGCCACGTAATGCCGTAGTAACTGATCGGCCAGTGGCTTGAGTTCCGGCCATAGGGCAAGCGCACGTTTCAGGTCGGCAGGGCTTAGCGGGTATTTTTCGACGCTGACGAAATGCAGGCGCGCACCCGCCATGGCGTGCTGCTCGAACAACTGCCAGGCGCAAAGAAAATTCAGCCCGGTGCCAAACCCGGTTTCGCCGATGACCAGTCGCCCACCCGCCGGCAGCGCGGCAAAACGCTCGGCCAGGCGGTTCTGTTCGAGGAACACGTAACGGGTTTCTTCCAGCCCTGACTGGTCGGAAAAGTACACGTCATCGAATACCCGCGAACGCGGGCGTCCGTGGTCATCCCAATCGAGTTGGGCGTGGGGCAATACAGGTTTCATGGCAGGCTCGGCAACGACAAGGCGGCCATTCTAGCCGATCGCGCAGGGGCTGCTTGATCCATGGCAAGGCTTGCGCCCGTTGACTCACGGACAATCCGCCAGCCGTGGGAATTTCTGCGCCGCTGCTGTGCCCAATCCGCTAGTCTTGCTGAATCCTGGAAGGAGCCGTCCCATGTTTGAATCCGCTGAAATCGGTCACGCCATCGACAAAGACACCTTTGATGCGGCCGTCCCGGCATTGCGTGAAGCCTTGCTCGAAGCTCAGTTCGAACTGCAGCAGCAGAAGCGTTTTCCGGTGATCATCCTGATCAACGGCATTGAAGGCGCGGGCAAGGGCGAGACGGTCAAGTTGCTCAACGAGTGGATGGACCCGCGCCTGATCGAAGTGCGCACGTTCGATCAGCAGACCGATGAAGAGTTGTCGCGGCCACCGGCGTGGCGCTACTGGCGAATGCTCCCGGCCAAGGGGCGCATGGGCATCTTTTTCGGCAACTGGTACAGCCAGATGCTGCAGGGGCGGGTGCATGGCTTGTTCAAGGATCCGCGTCTGGATCAGGCGATCGCCGGCGCCGAGCGTCTGGAAAAGATGCTCTGCGATGAAGGCGCGCTGATCTTCAAGTTCTGGTTTCACCTGTCCAAGAAACAGATGAAGGCCCGGCTCAAAGCATTGGCCGATGATCCGCTGCACAGCTGGCGCATCAGCCCGCTGGACTGGCAGCAATCGGAAACCTACGACAAGTTCGTCAAATACGGCGAGCGCGTGCTGCGCCGTACCAGTCGCGATTACGCGCCGTGGCATGTGATCGAAGGCGCCGACGCCAACTATCGCAGCCTGGCGGTCGGCAAGATTCTCCTCGAAGGTTTGCAAAATGCGCTGAAGCGTCCGGACGTGCATCCGCACGATGTCAGCGCCGCGCCGTTGGGCACGCCGGTCGATCAGTTGAACCTGCTCGACAGCCTCGACCTGACCCAGCGTCTGGAGAAGAAAGACTACGAAGAACAACTGATCACCGAGCAGGCGCGCTTGTCTGGGCTGATGCGCGACAAACGCATGCGCCGCCACGCGCTGGTGGCGGTGTTCGAAGGCAACGATGCCGCCGGCAAGGGCGGGGCGATCCGTCGGGTCGCGGCGGCGCTCGATCCACGGCAATACAACATCGTGCCGATCGCCGCACCGACTGAGGAGGAGCGCGCTCAGCCGTACTTGTGGCGCTTCTGGCGGCACATTCCGGCGCGCGGCAAGTTCACCGTGTTCGACCGCTCTTGGTACGGCCGGGTGCTGGTAGAGCGGATTGAGGGTTTCTGCACGCCGGCCGACTGGTTGCGTGCCTACGGCGAAATCAACGATTTCGAAGAGCAGCTGTCCGACGCCGGAGTGATCGTCGTCAAGTTCTGGCTGGCGATTGATAAAGACACGCAGATGGAGCGTTTCCAGGCGCGCGAAGCGATCCCCTTCAAACGCTTCAAGATCACCGAAGACGACTGGCGCAACCGCGACAAGTGGGACGCCTATCGCGCTGCCGTCGGCGATATGGTCGACCGCACCAGCTCGGAGATCTCGCCATGGACGCTGATCGAGGCCAATGACAAGCGCTGGGCCCGGGTGAAGGTGTTGCGCACGATCAACCGTGCACTGGAAGAGGCCTTCGAGAAATCCGACAAGCACGCGAAGAAACACAAGGACTGAGCCGATAGACGCGCATACGCGGGGTGAATGATTGTCGCGGTGGTTGATGCGGTGGACTTATGCTCGGTCCACTCTCAACCGACTACAACAATGAGGTATGCCATGCGTGAAGTGGTGATCGTCGACAGCGTGCGGACTGGCCTGGCCAAGTCCTTTCGCGGCAAGTTCAACCAGACCCGTCCCGATGACATGGCGGCCCATTGCGTCAACGCGCTGCTTGAGCGCAACGACATCGATCCGGCCAGCGTCGAGGACTGCATTGTCGGCGCCGGCTCCAACGAAGGCGCGCAGGGCTACAACATCGGTCGTAACGTCGCGGTGCTGTCGCGTTTGGGCACCGGCACCGCCGGCATGACCCTCAACCGTTTCTGTTCGTCGGGCTTGCAGGCGATTGCGATTGCTGCCAACCAGATCGCTTCGGGTTGCAGCGACATCATCGTGGCCGGCGGCGTCGAGTCGATCAGCCTGACGATGAAAAGCGTCAACACCGATCACCTGATCAACCCGCTGCTCAAGCAGCAAACGCCGGGCATCTACTACACGATGGGCCAGACCGCCGAAGTGGTCGCGCGGCGTTATGGCGTCAGCCGTGAAGCGCAGGATCGCTATTCATTGCAGAGCCAGATCCGCACCGCTCAGGCGCAGGCTGCGGGACTGTTCAACGATGAAATCGTGCCGATGGCGGTGAAGTATCGCGTCGAGGACAAAAACACCGGTGCAGTGCAGATTCTCGACGGTGTGGTTGATCGCGACGACTGCAATCGCCCGGACACCACCTATGAAAGTCTCGCCGGATTGAAACCGGTGTTCGCCGAGGATGGTTCGGTGACGGCGGGCAACTCCTCGCAGCTGTCCGACGGTGCGTCGATGACGCTGGTGATGAGCCTGGAGAAAGCCTTGCAGTTGGGCCTCAAGCCGAAAGCATTTTTCCGCGGCTTCACCGTGGCCGGTTGCGAGCCGGACGAAATGGGTATCGGCCCGGTGTTCTCGGTGCCGAAGCTGCTCAAGGCCAAAGGCTTGCAGGTGGCGGATATCGATCTGTGGGAACTGAACGAGGCGTTTGCTTCGCAGTGCCTGTACAGCCGGGACCGGCTGGAGATCGATAATCAGAAATACAACGTCAATGGCGGCTCGATTTCCATTGGTCACCCGTTTGGCATGACCGGGTCGCGGCAGGTCGGGCATCTGGTGCGGGAGTTGCAGCGGCGTAATCTGCGTTACGGCATCGTCACCATGTGCGTGGGCGGCGGGATGGGCGCGACGGGGCTGTTTGAGGCGGTGCGTTAATCCTCAATTCACTAGTTGTCTGTTCAGCCCTCTTCGCGAGCAAGCTCGCTCCCACAGTAGATCTTCAGTGAACACTGATTTTGTGTACACCAGAGATCCAATGTGGGAGCGAGCTTGCTCGCGAAGGGATCTACCGGGTTTACCGGTTGGAATCCTGTAGCTGCATCCGCGCGATATACGCCTTTATTTCCTGCTCAGCCTTCTCGGGACTGTCGAACGGCCCCTCAAGGGTATTTTCCCGAGTGCTGAAAAACAGTTCGCCATTGACCCGGCACAAGCGATCACTGCGAAAGTGCGTGGCGGGGGCGCTGTCCTGCGCGCGCATTGCTAACATGATCGGTCTCCTTGGCTGGTGCGCTGAAAGGGATCCATTGAGCTTATGCCTGAAGCATTTGGCGCGCCTGTACAGCCGATCAACGGCGCGACGTCAATTTAATGCTGCGACCTGAACAGTTTCATTCGCGTCCTGGCCTTAACTGTCCCTGTGTGTCGGTTCATGGCGCGCCTAGAATGAGCGCACTTGTCAGCAGGCTTTGGGGTTTCCATGCACATTTCATCGGGTCGCTGGGTGTACGGCTTGTTCCTGGCGCTGCTGACCGCGTTTCTGTGGGGCATCCTGCCGATCAAACTCAAACAGGTGCTGCTGGTGATGGACCCGGTCACGGTGACCTGGTTTCGTCTGCTGGTGTCCGGTGGCTGTCTGTTCATCTATCTGGCGGCGGTGAAACGTCTGCCCAGTCGCAAAGTGCTGGGTCCCAGGGGTGGTTGGCTGGTGCTGATGGCGGTGCTCGGGCTGGTCGGCAACTATGTGTTGTACCTGATGGGGCTCAATCTGCTCAGCCCCGGCACCGCGCAACTGGTGGTGCAGATGGGCCCGATCATGTTGTTGATCGCCAGTCTGTTTGTGTTCAAGGAGCGTTTCAGTATTGGTCAGGGAATCGGGTTGGCGGTGCTGTTGATCGGTTTCGTGCTGTTTTTCAATCAACGACTGGCAGAGCTGCTGACCTCGTTGTCGGATTACACCGCCGGGGTGTTGCTGGTGCTGTTGGCGTCGACGGTGTGGACCTTCTATGCGCTGGGTCAGAAGCAATTGCTGACGGTATGGAATTCGTTGCAAGTGATGATGGTGATCTACCTGTTCTGCGCACTGTTGCTGACGCCGTGGGTGCATCCGCTCGAAGCGCTGAACCTCAGCCCGTTGCAGGGCTGGCTGCTGCTGGCGTGCTGTATGAACACGTTGATTGCCTATGGCGCGTTCGCTGAAGCGCTGGCGCATTGGGAAGCGTCGCGGGTCAGTGCGACGTTGGCGATCACGCCGTTGGTGACGTTTGGCGCGGTGGCGATCGCTGCGCGAATTTGGCCGGACTATGTGCATGCCGAGCAGATCAACGGGTTGGGTTATGGCGGCGCGGTGCTGGTGGTGCTGGGGTCGGCGCTGGTGGCGTTGGGGCCTTCGTTGATTGCCGGGTTGAAGGCGCGGCGGTTGAAGATGGCAGCCAGTTAAACCGCGTCGCCCCCATTCGCGAGCAAGCTCGCTCCCACATTCGACTGCATTCTCATGTTGGAAATGCGCCCAAATGTGGGAGCGAGCTTGCTCGCGAAGACGGACTTTCAGGCTCTACAAAACTTAACCCTTGGCGCCTGCCTCGATCATATTCTCCGGCCGCACCCACGCATCAAACTCTTCATCCGTCAGATAGCCCAACGCCAACGCCGCCTCACGCAAGGTCAGCCCTTCGCTGTAAGCCTTCTTGGCGATCTCCGCTGATTTGTCATAACCAATGTGCGGATTCAGTGCCGTCACCAGCATCAGCCCGCGCTCCAGGTGTCGGGCCATGACTTCGGCGTCCGGCTCCAGCCCGGCAATGCAGTGCTGCTGGAAGTTGCTGCAACCATCGGCAAGCAGGCGGATCGATTGCAGCAGGTTGTGGATGATCACCGGTTTGAACACGTTCAACTGCAAGTGACCCTGACTCGCGGCAATGCCGATGGTCACGTCGTTGCCTAGCACCTGACAGGCGAGCATCGACAGCGCTTCGCACTGGGTCGGGTTGACCTTGCCCGGCATGATCGAGCTGCCCGGCTCATTTGCCGGCAGCCGCACTTCGGCAAAACCTGCGCGGGGACCGGAGCCGAGCAGGCGCAGGTCATTGGCGATTTTCATCAGCGCCACGGCGAGGGTTTTCAGCGCGCCGGACAGGCTGGTCAGCGGTTCGTGGCCGGCGAGGGCGGCGAACTTGTTCGGCGCGGTGACGAAGGGCAGGCCGGACAGCGCCGCCAGTTCTGCAGCAATCGCCTCACCAAAACCATGCGGCGAATTCAGCCCGGTGCCGACCGCGGTGCCGCCCTGGGCCAGTTCACACACCGCTGGCAGCGCGGCGCGGATTGCGCGTTCGGCGTAATCCAGTTGCGCGATGAACCCGGACAACTCCTGACCGAAGGTGATCGGCGTCGCATCCATCATGTGCGTGCGCCCGGTTTTCACCAGTTTCATGTGCCGCGCCGCCAGTTCGGCGAGACCACCGGACAGCTCGGCGATCGCCGGCAGCAGTTGTTCCTGCACGGCCTGGGCGGTGGCAATGCTCATGGCGGTGGGGAAGCAGTCGTTGGAACTTTGCGAGCGGTTGACGTGATCGTTCGGGTGCACCGGCGTCTTGCCGCCGCGCGGGTTGCCGGCCAGTTCGTTGGCGCGCCCGGCGATGACTTCGTTGACGTTCATGTTGCTCTGCGTGCCGCTGCCGGTCTGCCAGACCACCAGCGGAAACTGGTCGTCGTGCTGGCCGTCGAGCACTTCGTCGGCAGCCTGTTCGATCAGGCGGGCGATGTCGGCGGGCAAATCGCCGTTACGGTCGTTGACCCGTGCAGCGGCTTTCTTGATCAGGGCCAGAGCGTGCAGTACCGGCAGCGGCATGCGTTCCTGACCAATGGCGAAGTTGATCAGCGAGCGTTGCGTCTGAGCACCCCAATAGGCGTCGTCCGGGACTTCGATCTGGCCCAGGCTGTCGGTTTCGATACGGCTCATCGTGCACACTCCTGTTGGTCTGTTTGCGCAGTTTAGGCCGGCATCGGCCGTGGTGGTTCCCTCGAACCGATTGTTGACCGGTAAAACCCGGCCAATCAAGCACGGCAAGGCTCGGGGGTTGAGCCACGAGGTTTTTTAGGCGCAGAATGGTCGCCCTTGGGGTTTTACCTCGCCTAGCTGAAAAGGAAACTCGATGACTCGTCTTCGTGCCATCTGCACCGCGGTTGCACTGGTTTGCGCCAGCGGCCAGGTGCTTGCCGATACCGCCAGCCACAACGCCAGTGCTGAAGCTTTCCTGACCCTGGCGCACGCTGACAAGCTGGGCACTCCGGTGTACATGCAAGTGCAGCAAATGTTCGCTCAGCGTTTTGAACAGACCAAAGCCCCGGAAGCCAAGAAAGCCGTACTGGAAACCTACCAGGCCAAGGCCAACGCCGCCCTGGACCAGGCCATCGGCTGGAACAAGCTCAAGCCTGACATGGTCAAGCTTTACACCAGCAACTTCAGCGAATCCGAGCTGAAAGACCTGGTCGCGTTCTACCAGTCGCCACTGGGCAAGAAAGTCCTGGAAAAAATGCCGCAGCTGACCCAGCAATCGGCCCAGATGACCCAGGCCAAACTGGAAAGCGCCGTGCCTGTCGTCAACAAGCTGCTCGACGACATGACCAAAGAGCTGGACCCGAAAGGCGCTGCTGCGCCGGCCAAGAAGAAGTAAGCGGAGTTCGTGATGACCATGCAACAACGCATCGAATCGACGCTGGCCCTGCTTCAGCCTGAGCACCTGCAAGTGCTGGACGAAAGCCACATGCACAGTCGCGGGTTGCAGACGCACTACAAGGCCGTGGTGGTCAGCGCGCAGTTCGACGGCCTGAACCGGGTCAAGCGCCACCAGAAAGTCTACGGCACGCTCGGTGAGCTGATGGGCGAGTTCCATGCGTTGGCGCTGCACACCTACACCCCGCAGGAATGGGCAGAGATCGGCGCCGCTCCGGCATCGCCAACCTGTGCTGGCGGCAGTAAGCATTAAGCTTCGGTTTTTTGCTAGAATCCGCAACGCGCCGCTTACCCGGCGCGTTTTTTTTTGAATCCGGTTCACCCTTTGCGAGGGTAGCCACCTGGAGAAATACCCATGACACAACCGATTGTCGTGGCGGCACTGTATAAGTTCGTCACCCTCGAAGATTACGTCAACCTGCGCGAGCCGCTGCTGCAAGCGATGGTCGACAACCAGATCAAAGGCACCCTGCTGATCGCCGAAGAAGGCATCAATGGCACGGTGTCCGGCACTCGCGAAGGCATCGACGGTCTGCTCGCCTGGCTGAAGAACGACCCACGCATGATCGACATCGATCACAAAGAGTCGTACTGCGACGAGCAGCCGTTCTATCGCACCAAGGTCAAACTGAAGAAAGAGATCGTCACCCTCGGTGTCGAAGGCGTCGACCCGAACAAAAAGGTCGGCACCTACGTTGATCCGCAAGACTGGAACGCGTTGATCAGTGACCCGGAAGTGCTGTTGATCGACACCCGTAACGATTACGAAGTATCGATCGGCACTTTCGAAGGCGCCATCGATCCGAAAACCACCAGTTTTCGCGAATTCCCCGACTACATCAAAGAACACTTCGACCCGGCCGTGCACAAGAAGGTCGCAATGTTCTGCACCGGTGGCATTCGCTGCGAGAAAGCTTCGAGCTACATGCTCGGCGAGGGTTTCGAAGAGGTTTACCACCTCAAGGGTGGCATCCTGAAGTACCTCGAAGAGGTGCCGCAGGAAGAAACCAAGTGGCAGGGCGACTGCTTCGTGTTCGACAACCGCGTGACCGTGCGTCACGACCTCAGCGAAGGCGACTACGATCAATGTCATGCCTGTCGCACACCGGTCAGTGTTGAAGATCGCACCAGCGAGCATTACGTTGCCGGCATCAGTTGCCCGCATTGCTGGGACACGTTGAGCGAGAAAACCCGCCGCAGCGCCATCGACCGGCAGAAGCAGATCGAACTGGCCAAGGCGCGCAACATGCCGCACCCGATCGGCTACAACTACAAGCAAGCATCCACCGAGGCTTAATCATGTCTGCGCGCCTGCTCTATGTGATGGATCCGATGTGTTCGTGGTGCTGGGGTTTTGCTCCGGTGGCCAAGGCATTGGTTGAGCAGGCGCAAGCAGCCGGGGTGGAGTTGCATCTGGTGGTCGGTGGTTTGCGCACCGGCAGCGGCTCGGCGCTGGAGCCGACCACGCGTCGCTACATTCTTGAACACTGGCAAGCGGTCACCGAGGCCACCGGTCAACCGTTCAAGTTTGAAGGTGCGTTACCTGACGGTTTTGTCTACGACACCGAGCCTGCCTGCCGCGCGATCGTCACGGCGCGCAGTCTGGCGCCGGATTGCGCGTGGACATTGGTCGGACTGATCCAGCAGGCGTTTTACGCTGAAGGCCGCGATGTCACCCAGGCCAGTGTATTGGTCGAGTTGGCGGAGAAGGCCGGTGTGCCGCGCATCGAGTTCGCGGCGTTGTTCGATCATGCCGATCAGCACAAAGCCACTCAGGCCGATTTCAGTTGGGTGCAGGATCTGGGCATCGCCGGTTTCCCGACCCTGCTCGCCGAACGCAATGGCCAACTGGCGCTGCTGACCAATGGCTATCAACCGCTCAGCGAACTGTCGCCATTGCTCGGCCGCTGGCTGGAGCGCGCCGCCTGTGCCTGACCTGGCCAATGACACGCCAGCCGTAAAGCGTGTCGACCGGCTGAGCTGGGCAGAAGTCCGGCGACTGGCACTCACTCACAAAAAATCCCTATGGATTGCCAACGGCGTGGCTGTGCTGGCGACGCTGTGCAGCGTGCCGATCCCATTGCTGCTGCCATTGCTGGTGGATGAAGTCCTGCTCGGCCATGGCGATGCCGCGCTGAAAGTCATGAACCATGTGCTGCCGACGATGTGGCAGCAAGCGGCCGGCTATATCGGCCTGATGTTGCTGGTGACCCTTACCCTGCGTTGCAGTTCGCTGTGCTTTGGTGTGTTGCAGTCGCGGCTGTTTGCACGGCTGGCCAAGGACATCGTCTATCGTATTCGCGTGCGTCTGATCGAACGCCTCAAGCGGATTTCCCTCGGCGAATACGAAAGCCTCGGTAGCGGCACAGTAACGACGCACCTGGTCACCGATCTGGATACCCTCGACAAATTCGTCGGCGAAACCCTCAGTCGCTTTCTGGTGGCGATGCTGACGCTGGTCGGCACCGCGAGCATCCTGATGTGGATGCACTGGAAACTGGCGCTGCTGATTCTGCTGTTCAACCCGCTGGTGATCTACGCCACGGTGCAGTTGGGCAAACGCGTCAAACACCTGAAGAAACTCGAGAACGACAGCACCTCGCGCTTCACCCAGGCGTTGAGCGAAACCCTTGATGCGATTCAGGAGATCCGTGCCGGCAACCGTCAGGGTTTCTTCCTCGGGCGGCTCGGTCTGCGGGCGCAGGAAGTGCGTAACTACGCGGTCAACTCGCAGTGGAAAACCGACGCGTCCAACCGTGCCAGCGGTTTGTTGTTCCAGTTCGGCATCGACATTTTCCGCGCGGCGGCGATGCTCACGGTGTTGTTCTCCGACCTGTCGATCGGCCAGATGCTCGCGGTGTTCAGCTACCTGTGGTTCATGATCGGTCCGGTTGAACAACTGCTCAATCTGCAATATGCCTATTACGCGGCGGGCGGGGCGCTGGCGCGGATCAACGAACTGCTGGCGCGCGCCGATGAGCCGCAATATCCCGGCGGTGTCGATCCGTTCAAGGGCCGGGACACCGTAGGTATTCAGGTACAGGGCCTGAGCTTCGGCTACGACGATGAACTGGTGCTGGATCAGCTGAATCTGTCGATTGCTCCCGGTGAAAAAGTCGCGATTGTCGGCGCCAGTGGCGGCGGCAAAAGTACCCTCGTGCAATTGCTGCTCGGGCTCTATACGCCACTGTCCGGCACCATCCGCTTCGGCGGTTCGACCCAGCAGGAAATCGGTCTGGACACGGTTCGCGAAAACGTCGCGGTGGTGTTGCAGCACCCGGCGCTGTTCAACGACACCGTGCGCGCCAACCTGACCATGGGCCGCACCCGCAGTGACGAGGCGTGCTGGCAGGCGCTGGAAATCGCTCAGCTCGAAGCGACCATCCGCGCCTTGCCCAATGGTCTGGACAGTATCGTCGGCCGCTCCGGCGTGCGCCTGTCCGGCGGGCAGCGGCAACGTCTGGCCATCGCGCGGATGATCCTCGCCGAACCGAAAGTCGTGATCCTCGACGAAGCCACCTCGGCCCTCGACGCCGCCACCGAGTACAACCTGCATCAGGCCATGGCGCGCTTCCTCAATGGCCGCACCACGCTGATCATTGCCCACCGACTGTCGGCGGTGAAACAGGCTGATCGCGTGCTGGTGTTCGATGGCGGTCAGGTCGCTGAAGATGGCGATCATCAGCAGTTGATTGCCGACGGTGGCCTGTATGCCAAGCTCTATGGTCATCTGCAGCAGATCCAGCGCCCTTGAGTTTCGTGCCGGTTTCTGTGCTTAGTGCTTGAATTGCATTAAGTAAAATCACTCGGAACGCCCGTACAGTCCCGCCATTTGCACAATCGACCTAGAGGACGGCAGAGCTGTCCCTTTGACTTGGCGAAAATTAGCCTAGGCTGAGCTGTCAGGAGCGGGATTTTCCGGTGTTCATCTGGCAGTGCTTGCGCAAGGGATCTCATGAAGCAAAAGCGGACTCTCGGAACGCCACGGTTGTTGGGCATCGTCTGGCCATTTATTGCCGTCGTGTTGTTTCAAGCGTTATTGGGCGGCGTGAGTCTTTACGTGCTCTCGGCGGTTCGCGGTTACGTCGCTGGTGAAAGCCTCTGGTCCAAGGGCCAGAAAGACGCGATTTACTATCTCAATCTCTACGCCGACAGCCGTGACGAGGCGATTTTCCTCAAGTACCGCACTGCGATCGCTGTGCCGCAAGGCGGGCATCAGTTGCGCCTGGCGCTGGATCATCAACCGCCGGATCTGGCCGCGGCGCGCGAAGGCATTCTCAAGGGTGGCAACCACCCGGACGATGTTTCCAGCCTGATCTGGCTGTACCTCAACTTCCGCCATTTCAGTTATCTGGAAACCGCAATTGACCGCTGGACGGTCGGTGACGCCTATCTGGTCGAGCTGGATGACGTGGCGCAGGAGATGCACCGCAGCATTTCGCAAAACACCGCCAGCAGCGCCGATATCCAGGGTTGGAAGGCACGCATTTTTGCCATCAACGATGGCGTGACCCCGGCCGCGAAAGCCTTCAGTGATGCCTTGGGCGAAGGCTCGCGGATGATCCTGCGGCTGCTGCTGTTGACCAATCTCGCCACGGCGCTGGGGCTGATCGTGTTGGCCCTGTGGCGCACGCACAAGTTGCTCAAACAGCGCCATGCCTTTGCCGAGGCGCTGCAACTGGAGAAGGATCGGGCGCACGTTACCTTGCATTCGATCGGTGATGGCGTCATTACCACCGACGTCAGCGGCGCTATCGATTACATGAACCCGGCCGCTGAAGCCATGACCCACTGGAAAGCCGAACAGGCGGCGGGTTTGCCGCTGGCGGCATTGTTCAATCTGCTCGACGACAACGCCCAGTCCGAAGGGCTGACCCTGATCGAGCACATTCTCAGCGGCAAGCTCAGTGGCGGCAGCGAACACTCGAAGCTGATCCAGCGCCTTGATGGCACGACATTGTCGGTGACCCTGGTCGGCGCGCCGATCCGTAATGCCGGAAAGGTCAGTGGCACGGTGCTGGTGTTGCACGACATGACCCAGGAACGGCAATACATCGCCAATCTGTCGTGGCAGGCCACCCATGACGCGCTGACCGGGCTGGCTAACCGTCGCGAGTTCGAATATCGCCTGGAGCAGGCGCTGCACAATCTCACCCGCCATACCGGGCGGCATGCGCTGATGTTCCTCGATCTTGATCAATTCAAACTGGTCAACGACACCTGCGGCCATGCCGCCGGCGATGAGTTGTTGCGGCACATATGTACGCTGCTGCAGTCCGGACTGCGCGAGGGCGATACGCTGGCGCGACTGGGTGGTGATGAGTTCGGCATTTTGCTGGAGAACTGCGCGCCGGACGCGGCGGAAAAGATTGCCGAGGCGCTGCGTCAGACTGTGCAGAATCTGCACTTTGTCTGGAAGGGGCGGCCGTTCCTGACCACCGTGAGCATTGGCCTGGTGCATATCGCACAAATCCCGACGACCCTCGAAGCCTCATTGCGTGCCGCAGATATGGCCTGTTACATGGCCAAGGAAAAGGGCCGCAACCGCGTGCAGGTTTATCACGCTGACGATTCCGAACTGTCCCTGCGCTTTGGTGAGATGGCTTGGGTGCAACGCTTGCACATGGCCCTGGAAGAAAACCGTTTTTGTCTGTACGCCCAGGAAATCGCTCCGCTCAAGTCGGGTGACAACAACGGTGGGCATATCGAGATTCTGCTGCGTCTGCACGATGAAGCCGGGCGGATGATTCTGCCGGACAGTTTCATTCCCGCCGCCGAGCGCTATGGTTTGATGAGTCAACTGGATCGTTGGGTAGTTCAGAATGTATTTAAGGTTATTGCTCAATGTATTGCCCAAGAACATCAACAACCTTTAGCAATGTGTGCGATTAATCTGTCAGGCATTACTATAGGAGATGACGCGTTTTTGCACTTTCTGCGGGAACAGTTTGTTAACTATGCAATACCGCCTGAAATGATTTGTTTTGAAATTACAGAAACCAGTGCAATTTCAAATCTGGGCAGTGCAATAAGATTTATTAATGAACTCAAAGGCTTAGGTTGCTATTTTTCGTTAGATGATTTTTGCGCCGGAATGTCTTCATTCGCTTATCTGAAACATTTGCCTGTAGACTTCCTGAAGATCGACGGGAGTTTCGTAAAGGATATGCTGGACGACCCGATTAACCGCGCAATGGTCGAAGTGATCAATCACATCGGGCATGTCATGGGTAAAAAGACAATTGCCGAGTTTGTTGAAACAACCCAGATCGAGCAGGCCCTGCTTGAAATTGGTGTGGATTACGCTCAGGGTTATGTTATAGAACGCCCACAGTTGTTTACCTGCGACAGTTTGCAAAGTCGGCCCGCCAGACCGCAACCGCTGTTATTCAAAGCGCCTGGCACGTTCCGTTGAAGTCTCTCGCCGATCCTTACAATCACAAATCAAAAGGAGCCGAACAGTGATCGACACATTCAACCGAACCGGACCACTCATGGAAGCTGCAAGTTATCCTGCCTGGGCACAACAGCTCATTGCGGATTGCAGCGAGAGCAAGCGCCGGGTTGTCGAGCATGAACTTTACCTGCGCATGCGTGATAACAAGCTCAGCGCCAGAACCATGCGTCAGTACCTGATCGGGGGCTGGCCGGTGGTTGAGCAGTTTGCGCTGTACATGGCGCAGAATCTCACCAAAACCAGGTTTGCCCGGCATCCGGGCGAAGACATGGCGCGGCGCTGGCTGATGCGCAATATCCGCGTTGAACTCAATCATGCGGATTATTGGGTGCACTGGAGTCGTGCACATGGCGTCAGTCTGGAAGACCTTCAGGCCCAACATGTGCCGCCCGAACTGCATGCCTTGAGTCATTGGTGCTGGCACACCAGCTCAGCCGATTCGTTGATTGTGGCCATCGCGGCCACCAACTATGCCATCGAAGGCGCGACCGGGGAGTGGTCGGCGCTGGTCTGCTCCTCCGGCGTGTATGCCGCAGCGTTTCCCGAAGAGGATCGCAAGCGCGCGATGAAGTGGTTGAAGATGCATGCCCAGTACGACGATGCCCATCCGTGGGAGGCGCTGGAAATCATCTGCACCCTGGCCGGGATGAACCCGAGCAAGGCCTTGCAGGCCGAGTTGCGTCAGGCCGTCTGCAAGAGCTATGACTACATGTATCTGTTTCTGGAGCGTTGCATGCAACTGGAGACGTCGGAACGCTTGCTGGTCAACCGAGAGCGCAGGGCGGTAGTCGAGAGCTGATTCAAGCCTCACGCAATACCAATGTGGGAGCGAGCCTGCTCGCGAAGGGGTCATGTCAGTCAGCACTGCGTTGACTGATTCACCGCTTTCGCGAGCAAGCTCGCTCCCACACTGTTTTGTGTTGCCTGAAAGGCTTAGCCCGCCATCGCCAGGCGGTTGCGACCTTCACGCTTGGCCACATACAACGCACTGTCAGCGCGGCGCAGCAAGCTGTCAGCCGATTCGCCCGGCAACAACGTCGAACATCCCAGGCTCACCGTCAATTCAATCAACTGCCCATCGGCATAGTATTCGGCCGCCTGCGTCGCATAGCGCAGTCGTTCGCCGACCATCGCTGCCGCTTCCCGGCTGGTATTGGACAGCAGCACCAGAAACTCCTCACCACCGTAACGGAACACCATGTCGACGTTGCGCAGTTGCGCCTTGATTGTCGCGGCGATGGCTTTAAGCACGTCATCGCCGGCGCTGTGGCCATGGCTGTCGTTGACCCGTTTGAAGTGGTCGATATCGAGCATCAGCAGCGACAACGGTTGTTGATGTCGGCGAGACATATCGATCTCCCGCTGCAGGGTTTGCTCCATGGCGATGCGGTTACCGGCGCCGGTCAGCGGATCGCGCAGGGCACTCTGAGTCGCCTCGCGATAAAGCAGCGCGTTGCGCATCGGGTACAGCAAGGATGACAGTAACGACTCCAGCTGACCTTGTTCCTTGTCGTTGAAGCGCTGATTGCGACGGAACACCAGTTCGCCCATATGCTCGCCTTCGTGGCTCAGGGTATAGCTGATCGAGTGGTGGCCGCGGGCACCGAACTCCAGACGCAGGTCACTGCCCTGATGCACGTAGCTAAGCGCGTCCAGGGGCACGAGACGCTGAACTTCGCGGAAAAACAGACCGAGGATGCGTTGCGGCTCGAGGCTGGTTTGCAGTTGCAGGCTCATTTGCTGGCGCAATTGCGCAAGACTGGCCGGTCGCTCCAGAAGGGGAGGCAGCTGACCAAAGCCCAGGCGTTGCAATTTGGCACTGTCAAAGTCAATTGCATTGGTCTGGGAGGGTGATTTCATATGGCGTGAGCCCCTAAAGCAGTAAGTCTGTCTTACAGGCTGGGTGAGAGCGGCTATGGGCTGCGCGTCATACTGATCCATCAGTCCCGTAGGACATTTGGCGTAAGTTTAGTCTGCCTGAAGACGATTAGTCAGCTATCGAAATCGGCCTTGCCCCATTGCCTTCACACGGCATGCTTTGAGGATATTTAGAGCGAAAGTCGTGCCATTCGGTTCGGTTTTATTTAAACCGTTTGGAATCAATAAGTTGGCTGATCAAGGGAGGGGTGCGGTGGAAAATTGACTGAAATATGACAGTCGCCAGCGGCAAATGCGTGCCGCGGCAGGAATCTGCCGCGGCAACAAAAGCGACGTATGGCAGTTATTGCGCGTTGAACGCCTGTCCATTGATGCCGGTGCTGTCCGGGCCCATCAGGTACAGGTAGACCGGCATGATTTCTTCCGGTGTCGGGTTGTTCAGCGGGTTTTCCCCCGGATACGCCTGGGCGCGCATGCTGGTGCGCGTGCCGCCCGGGTTGATGCTGTTGGAGCGTACCGGCGCGACACCGTCGACTTCATCGGCCAGGGTTTGCATCAAGCCTTCGGTGGCGAACTTCGATACGCCATAAGCGCCCCAGTACGCACGGCCCTTGCGCCCGACGCTGCTGGAGGTGAACACCACCGAGGCATCCTGCGACAGCTTGAGCAGCGGCAGCAGGGTGCTGGTCAGCATGAACATGGCGTTGACGTTGACTTGCATGACGCGCATGAAGTTTTCACCGGACAACTGTTCGATCGGCGTGCGCGGGCCGATGATCGAAGCGTTGTGCAGCAGGCCGTCGAGGTGGCCGAACTCGGTCTCGATCATCGCGGCCAGCTCATCATACTGATGGGGCAGGGCGGTTTCGAGATTGAACGGAATCACGGCGGGTTGCGGATGCCCGGCAGCCTCGATCTCGTCATACACCTGCGTCAGGTTCGCTTCGGTTTTGCCCAGCAGCAATACCGTAGCGCCATGGGCGGCGTAGGTTTTTGCGGCTGCCGCGCCGATCCCGCGACCGGCACCGGTGACCAGAATGACCCGATCCTTGAGCAATTCGGGGCGAGCGGAATAATCAAACATAAAAACCTCATCAAGTCAGATCGTTCCCACGCTCTGCGTGGGAATGCAGCCAATGACGCTCTGCGTCAGGTCTCAGCAACTGCAAAGCGCGCTATCGAGCACCTTGCGCAGCTCCGACGGATGATCCACCACCACGTCCGCCCCCCAATGCCGCGGGTTGTCGTCCGGGTGGATGTAGCCGAACGTCACCGCTGCCGTTTTCGTACCGGCATCGCGCCCCGATTCGATATCACGCAGATCATCGCCGACAAACAGCACCGTCGCCGGATCCAGATCAAGCATCTTGCACGCGAGGATCAATGGCTCCGGATCCGGCTTGCTGTTCTTCACGTGATCCGGGCAGATCAGCAGCGCCGAACGCTCAGCCAATCCCAGTTGCTGCATGATCGGCTCGGCAAAGCGCAGTGGTTTGTTGGTGACCACGCCCCAGATCAGCTTGGCCTTTTCGATATCTGCCAGCAGTTCACCCATGCCGTCAAACAGTTTGCTGTGCACGGCGCAGCCAACCAGATAGCGCTCAAGGAACTCCAGACGCAGTTCTTCGAAGCCCGGCGATTCCGGGTCCATCGAAAACGTCACCGCGACCATGGCTTTGGCGCCACCGGAAATCTCGTCGCGGATGTGCTTGTCGTTGATCGGCGGCAAGCCGCGATCTGCACGCATGGCCTGGCAGATGGCGATGAAGTCCGGCGCCGTGTCGAGCAGGGTGCCGTCCATGTCGAAAAGAACTGCTCTGATCGCCATCGGCTTACTCCTCGCGCAGGGTCTGGATCATGTAGTTGACGTCAACGTCGCTGGCCAGTTTGTAGTGCTTGGTCAGCGGGTTGTAGGTCAGGCCGATGATGTCTTTGACGGTCAGGCCGGCCATGCGGCTCCAGGCACCCAGCTCGGACGGGCGGATGAATTTCTTGAAATCGTGGGTGCCGCGCGGCAGCAGCTTCATGATGTATTCAGCGCCGATGATGGCGAACAGGTAGGCCTTCGGGTTGCGGTTGATGGTCGAGAAGAACACCTGACCGCCCGGCTTGACCATGCGGAAGCAGGCGCGGATCACTGACGACGGATCCGGCACGTGCTCGAGCATTTCCAGGCACGTGACCACGTCAAACTGCTCCGGCATTTCTTCGGCCAGGGCTTCGGCGGTGATCTGGCGGTACTCAACGCTGACGCCGGATTCCAGTTGATGCAGTTGCGCGACCGCCAGCGGCGCTTCGCCCATGTCGATGCCCATCACCGTGGCACCGCGTTGCGCCATGGCTTCGCTGAGGATGCCGCCGCCGCAACCGACGTCGAGGACTTTCTTGCCGGCCAGATTGACCCGCTCGTCAATCCAGTTGACCCGCAGCGGGTTGATGTCGTGCAGTGGTTTGAACTCGCTTTCGCGGTCCCACCAGCGATGGGCCAAGGCTTCGAATTTGGCGATTTCAGCGTGGTCGACGTTGCTCATGTTTAATCCTCTAAAACTTTAAAAGTGCTGTAGCCCTGGCGTTTGCGCCAAGGTGTTTACGATTCGGTGTGGCCGCTGATGCGCTGGCCCCAGGTCCGGGCGGTGGCGCCCAGTTGCTCTTCGTCCATGCGCGTCAGGCGGCGGTCGTCGAGCAGTTGCTTGCCGGCGACCCACAGGTGTTTCACGCAATCGCGACCGGTGGCATATATAAGCTGCGAGACCGGGTCATATACCGGTTGCTGGGCCAGGCCGGACAGGTCGAAAGCGACGATGTCGGCAGCTTTGCCAATTTCCAGCGAGCCGACTTGCGCCTCGATCCCCAGTGCGCGCGCGCCGTTGAGTGTGGCCATGCGCAGCGCTCGATGGGCGTCGAGTGCGGTGGCGGAACCGGCGACGGCTTTGGCCAGCAGCGCAGCGGTACGGGTTTCGCCGAGCAGATCCAGATCGTTATTGCTGGCGGCGCCATCGGTGCCAACGGCCACGTTGACGCCAGCCTGCCACAAACGCTCGACCGGGCAGAAGCCGCTGGCGAGTTTCAGGTTCGATTCCGGGCAGTGGATCACGCTGGTGTTGCTTTCTACCAGTAACGCCAGGTCGTCATCGCTGATCTGGGTCATGTGCACGGCCTGGAAGCGCGGGCCGAGCAGGCCGAGACGGCCGAGGCGCGCGAGCGGACGTTCACCGCGCTGCTCCAGCGCTTGCTGAACTTCGAAAGCGGTTTCGTGCACGTGCATATGGATCGAGGCGTCCAGCTCCTCGGCAATCACGCGGATTTTCTCGAGGTTTTCGTCACCGACGGTGTACGGTGCATGGGGGCCGAAGGTGATCTTGATCCGTTCATGGTGCCTGAGATCGCCGAACAACTCGACGCCCTGACGAATGGCTTCATCGGCGCTGCTGGCGCCCGGAATCGGGAAATCAAGGATTGGAATGGCGATCTGCGCGCGAATGCCGCTGTTGTGCACGCGCTCGCTGGCGACTTTCGGGTAGAAATACATGTCCGAGAAACAGGTGATGCCGCCCTTGATCTGCTCGGCGATAGCCAAATCAGTCCCATCGCGAACGAAATCTTCATCGACCCACTTGGCCTCGGCCGGCCAGATGTGATTTTCCAGCCAGGTCATCAGCGGCAAATCATCGGCCAGGCCACGAAACAGCGTCATCGCCGCGTGACCGTGCGCGTTGATCAGGCCGGGGGCGAGCAGCACATCCGGCAATTCCCGGGTTTCTGTGGCGTTACACTTCAATGCTTCGGCGCGCGGGCCGATAAACACGATGCGACCGTCGCGAATGCCCAGGCCGTGCTCCTTGAGCACAACGCCTGCAGGTTCGACGGGTACCAGCCAGGTCGGCAGCAATAATAAGTCGAGCGCAATGGCAGGTTTCGGCATCGAGGGGCGGTTCCAGTGCTTTTGTAAAGGATGGCGAAGTATACCCGAGCGTCTTCGCGGGGGGATCGCTATAATCGGCGGCTTTTGTTCATGAGTACGGGGTGAGGGATGCGCGATCGACTGTTGGCTGCGGAGAAAGTAAAGGCCATCGATTGGCGAGATGGCGCGCTCCACCTGCTGGATCAGCGTATTTTGCCGTTCGAGGAAACCTGGATTGCCTACACCAGCGCCGCCGGCGTGGCCGAGGCGATTCGTTCGATGGTGGTGCGCGGTGCGCCGGCCATCGGCATCAGCGCAGCCTATGGCATTGTGCTGGCGGCCCGTGCCCGTCTGACCGAAGGTGGCGACTGGGCTGCGGCGCTGGAAGAAGATTTCGCCTTGCTGGCCGATTCTCGTCCGACCGCAGTCAATCTGTTCTGGGCGTTGGGCCGGATGCACGATCGACTGGATCGTCTGAAAGGCAACGCCGACCCGTTGGCGGCGCTGGAAGCCGAAGCCATTGCCATTCATGAAAGCGACCGCGAAGCCAACCTGACCATGGCCCAGCTCGGCGTTGACCTGATCCGCAAGCACCAGGGCAATGCGCAGGCGATTCTGACTCACTGCAACACCGGTGCGCTGGCTACCGGCGGGTTCGGTACGGCGCTGGGGGTGATTCGCGCGGCTTATCTGGAAGGCATGGTCGAGCGCGTTTATGCCGATGAAACCCGTCCGTGGCTGCAGGGTTCGCGCCTGACCGCTTGGGAACTGGCCAACGAAGGCATTCCGGTCACCCTGAATGCCGACTCCGCCGCTGCGCACATCATGAAAACCAAAGGCGTGACCTGGGTGATCGTCGGTGCGGACCGCATCACCGCCAACGGTGACGTGGCCAACAAGATCGGCACCTACCAACTGGCGGTCAACGCCATGCACCACGGCGTGCGTTTCATGGTGGTGGCGCCAAGTTCGACCATCGACATGAATCTGGCCAGCGGTGACGACATCCCGATCGAGGAGCGTGATGGCGCCGAGTTGCTCGAAGTGGGTGGCAAGCGCGTCGGCGCGGACGTTGAAGCGTTCAACCCGGTATTTGACGTGACGCCGGCCGACCTGATCGATGCGATCGTCACCGAAAAAGGCATCGTCGAGCGCCCGGATACCGCGAAAATGGCCCAGTTGATGTGCCGCAAACGCCTGCATTGATTGGCTTGATGTCTGAATTGTCCTCTTCGCGAGCAGGCTCGCTCCCACAGGTTTTGTGAGCGCCACAGAACCCTGTGGGAGCGAGCTTGCTCGCGAAGGGGCCCTAAATGTCAATAAACATCGCTAAACCAAGCCCCAATTCTGCATTCAAAGAAGCTCTGAGCCTCTCTCGTCCCCGTTAAGCCTGTCACCGGTCAACTAACTATGCTCCATGCGCATCAGGGGGATAGGTGCGTGGCGGCTCTTGTGATAACATCCGGCGTTTTCCGAGGCAGCTCCACGGAGCTGTCTTTACTGCGCAAATCCGCGATCCAATGTTGATTTGTCGTAAGTCGGTGCATGGCACTCGGTCTGCCCCGACGAGCTTCGTTGGTCCCATATGGATATGACGAAGTTTCACCAGAAAAAGGAATCAGGCTTCTCATGGGCGAACTGGCCAAAGAAATCCTCCCGGTCAATATCGAAGACGAGCTGAAACAGTCCTACCTCGACTACGCGATGAGCGTGATCGTCGGCCGTGCACTGCCGGATGCGCGCGATGGCCTCAAGCCCGTGCACCGTCGCGTACTGTTCGCGATGAGCGAGCTGGGCAACGACTTCAACAAGCCGTACAAGAAATCTGCCCGTGTTGTCGGCGACGTGATCGGTAAGTATCACCCGCACGGTGATACCGCGGTGTACGACACCATCGTTCGTATGGCCCAGCCTTTCTCCCTGCGCTACCTGCTGGTAGACGGTCAGGGCAACTTCGGTTCGGTCGACGGCGACAACGCTGCGGCCATGCGATACACCGAAGTGCGCATGACCAAGCTGGCGCACGAGCTGCTGGCTGACCTGCATAAAGAAACCGTGGATTGGGTGCCGAACTACGACGGCACCGAAATGATCCCGGCGGTCATGCCGACCCGTATCCCCAACCTGCTGGTCAACGGCTCCAGCGGTATCGCCGTGGGCATGGCGACCAACATTCCGCCGCACAACCTCGGTGAAGTCATCGACGGTTGCCTGGCGCTCATCGACAACCCTGAGCTGACCGTCGATGAACTGATGCAATACATCCCCGGTCCGGACTTCCCGACCGCCGCGATCATCAACGGTCGCGCCGGCATCATCGAAGCCTACCGTACCGGTCGTGGCCGTATTTACATGCGCGCCCGCTCGATCATCGAAGACATCGACAAGGTCGGTGGCCGTCAGCAGATCGTCATCACCGAGCTGCCGTACCAACTGAACAAGGCGCGTCTGATCGAGAAGATCGCCGAGCTGGTCAAAGAGAAGAAGCTGGAAGGCATCACCGAACTGCGCGACGAGTCCGACAAGGACGGTATGCGCGTCGTGATCGAACTGCGTCGCGGCGAAGTACCTGAGGTGATCCTCAACAACCTCTACGCCCAGACCCAGCTGCAATCGGTATTCGGCATCAACATCGTTGCGCTGATCGACGGCCGTCCACGCATCCTTAACCTCAAGGATCTGCTGGAAGCCTTCGTCCGTCACCGTCGCGAAGTGGTCACCCGCCGTACCGTGTTCGAACTGCGCAAGGCGCGCGAGCGTGGTCATATCCTCGAAGGCCAGGCCGTTGCCCTGTCGAACATCGACCCGGTCATCGCCCTGATCAAGGCTTCGCCGACGCCGTCGGAAGCCAAAGAAGCGCTGGTCAGCACGCCGTGGGAATCCTCGGCAGTGGTGGCGATGGTTGAGCGTGCCGGTGCCGACTCGTGCCGTCCGGAAAACCTCGATCCGCAATACGGTCTGCGCGAAGGCAAGTACTTCCTGTCGCCAGAACAGGCGCAAGCCATTCTGGAACTGCGTCTGCACCGTCTGACCGGTCTGGAACACGAAAAACTGCTGGCCGAGTATCAAGAGATTCTCAACCAGATCGGCGAGCTGATCCGCATCCTCAACAGCGCCGTGCGCCTGATGGAAGTGATCCGCGAAGAGCTGGAAGTGATCCGCGCCGAATACGGCGACCAGCGCCGCACCGAAATTCTCGATGCCCGTCTCGACCTGACCCTGGGTGACATGATCCCGGAAGAAGAGCGCGTCGTGACCATCTCCCACGGTGGCTACGCCAAGACCCAGCCACTGGCTGCGTACCGGGCTCAGCGTCGTGGCGGTAAAGGCAAGTCGGCCACCGGCGTCAAGGATGAGGACTACATCGCTCACCTGCTGGTTGCCAACAGCCACACCACGCTGCTGCTGTTCTCCAGCAAAGGCAAGGTTTACTGGCTCAAGACCTACGAAATTCCGGAAGCGTCCCGCGCCGCCCGTGGTCGTCCGCTGGTCAACCTTCTGCCATTGAGCGAAGGTGAATACATCACCACCATGCTGCCGGTCGATCTCGAAGCCATGAAGCGTCAGGCCGATGAAGAAGAAGCCGAAGGCGCCGAGGCTGATGTAGAAGAAATCGAAAACAGCAACGAGACCGATGAAGAACGTCGTGCTCGCATCAAGGCTGCCGACCGCAAGAAAGCCCCGTTCATCTTCATGTCGACCGCCAACGGTACCGTGAAGAAGACTCCGCTGGTGGCCTTCAGCCGTCAGCGCAGCGTTGGTCTGATCGCACTGGAGCTGGACGAAGGTGACATCCTGATCTCCGCCGCCATTACCGATGGCGAGCAGGAAATCATGCTGTTCTCCGACGGCGGCAAAGTGACTCGCTTCAAGGAATCCGAAGTTCGCGCCATGGGCCGTACCGCCCGCGGTGTGCGTGGTATGCGTCTGCCAGAAGGGCAGAAGCTGATCTCCATGCTGATTCCAGAAGAAGGCAGCGAGATTCTCACTGCTTCCGAGCGCGGCTACGGCAAGCGTACGGCGATCACCGAGTTCCCTGAATACAAGCGTGGCGGTCAGGGCGTTATCGCCATGGTCAGCAACGAGCGTAACGGCCGTCTGGTCGGCGCGGTTCAGGTGCAGGACGGTGAAGAAATCATGTTGATCTCCGATCAGGGCACTCTGGTGCGTACCCGTGTCGACGAAGTGTCGAGCCTGGGTCGTAACACACAGGGCGTCACGCTGATCAAGCTGGCCAAGGATGAAACCCTGGTCGGGCTGGAGCGGGTTCAGGAGCCTTCGGAAGTTGAAGGTGAAGAGCTTGAGGGTGAAGAGGGCGAGGAATTCGAAGGCAATGTCGTGATCGACGATGCTGCCGAAGACCAGCAACTCGACGCCGCAGCAGACGAAGAACCGCAAGAATAAGCGGACAAACAAGGGGGCGGATGAGAATTCGCCCCCTTGTTATTTGTCCGGTATGAAATTTCGGCGCCCATGAAGATCCATGTGGGAGCGAGCTTGCTCGCGAAGGCGGAGTATCAGGCGACATCGTTGTTGAATGTCAGTCCGCCTTCGCGAGCAAGCTCGCTCCCACATAAAATCAGCGCCGACTGATATGTGATACCACCAAATCAGAGCGAGATTGGATGTGAGCAAGCGAGCCTATAACTTCTGCGCCGGTCCTGCGGCGCTTCCTGAAGCTGTCCTGCAACGTGCCCAGGGTGAACTCCTTGATTGGCACGGCAAGGGTCTGTCGGTCATGGAAATGAGCCATCGCAGTGATGAGTTCGTGTCCATCGCCACCCAGGCCGAGCAGGATCTGCGTGACCTGCTGAATATCCCGTCGAACTACAAAGTGCTGTTTCTGCAAGGTGGCGCCAGCCAGCAATTCGCGCAGATTCCACTGAACCTGCTGCCGGAAAACGGCTCGGCC
Source organism: Pseudomonas sp. H1_D05 (assembly GCF_054682705.1). Lineage (NCBI taxonomy): Bacteria > Pseudomonadati > Pseudomonadota > Gammaproteobacteria > Pseudomonadales > Pseudomonadaceae > Pseudomonas > Pseudomonas sp. H1_D05. Next base: position 11,056 of record NZ_CP162825.1, on the reverse strand, counting down.
GACTATATCGACACCGGTATCTGGTCACAGAAAGCCATCGAAGAAGCCTCGCGCTACGGCCACGTCAACGTTGCCGCCACCGCCAAGCCTTACGACTATTTCGCCATTCCGGGCCAGAACGAGTGGAACCTGTCGAAAGACGCCGCTTACGTTCACTACGCGCCGAACGAAACCATCGGCGGTCTGGAGTTTCAGTGGATCCCCGAAACCGGTGACGTGCCGTTGGTAGCGGACATGTCTTCGGACATCCTCTCGCGTCCGGTCGACATCTCGCGTTTCGGCATGATCTACGCCGGCGCACAGAAAAACATCGGCCCAAGCGGTATCGTCGTCAACATCATCCGCGAAGACTTGCTCGGCAAGGCGCGCTCGCTGTGCCCGACGATGCTCGACTACAAAGTCGCGGCCGATAACGGCTCGATGTACAACACCCCGCCGACACTGGCCTGGTACCTGTCTGGTCTGGTGTTCCAGTGGTTGAAAGAGCAGGGTGGTGTCGAAGCGATCGCCAAACTGAATGACGTCAAACAGCGCACGCTGTACGACTTCATCGACGCCAGCGGCCTCTACAGCAACCCGATCAACAAGTCGGATCGCTCGTGGATGAACGTGCCGTTCCGTCTGGCTGATGATCGTCTGGACAAGCCGTTCCTGGTCGGTGCCGAAGAGCGCGGCTTGCTCAATCTGAAGGGCCACCGCTCCGTGGGCGGCATGCGCGCCTCCATCTACAACGCCGTCGACATCACCGCCGTTAACGCGCTGGTGGCGTACATGGCTGAATTCGAGAAGGAACACGGCTGATGTCCGAGCAAGAACTCAAGGCACTGCGCGTTCGTATTGACGCTCTGGACACCAAAGTCCTTGAGCTGATCAGTGAGCGTGCGCGTTGCGCCCAGGAAGTCGCGCGAGTAAAGATGGCCTCGCTGGCCGAAGGCGAAGTGCCGGTGTTCTATCGTCCTGAGCGCGAAGCTCAGGTGCTCAAGCGTGTGATGGAGCGCAATCAGGGACCGCTGGGCAACGAAGAGATGGCGCGGTTGTTCCGCGAAATCATGTCCTCGTGCCTGGCGCTGGAGCAGCCGCTGAAAGTGGCTTACCTCGGTCCTGAAGGTACCTTCACCCAGGCTGCAGCCATGAAGCACTTCGGTCACGCGGTGATCAGCAAGCCGATGGCGGCGATCGACGAAGTGTTCCGTGAAGTGGCAGCCGGTGCGGTGAATTTTGGCGTGGTGCCGGTGGAAAACTCCACCGAAGGCGCGGTCAACCACACGCTGGACAGCTTCCTCGAGCACGACATGGTTATCTGTGGCGAAGTCGAGCTGCGCATTCACCATCACCTGTTGGTTGGTGAAAACACCAAGACCGACAGTATCAGTCGTATCTATTCCCACGCGCAGTCGCTGGCCCAGTGCCGCAAGTGGCTGGACGCGCATTACCCGAATGTCGAGCGCGTTGCGGTATCGAGCAACGCCGAAGCGGCCAAGCGCGTCAAAGGCGAGTGGAACTCGGCAGCGATTGCCGGTGATATGGCGGCCGGTCTGTATGGCCTGACCCGTCTGGCCGAGAAGATCGAAGACCGTCCGGACAACTCGACGCGCTTCCTGATGATCGGTAATCAGGAAGTACCGCCGACCGGTGACGACAAGACTTCGATCATCGTTTCGATGAGCAACAAGCCGGGTGCGCTCCACGAGCTGCTGGTGCCGTTCCATGACAACGGGATCGACCTGACCCGGATCGAAACCCGTCCGTCGCGCAGCGGCAAATGGACCTACGTGTTCTTCATCGACTTCGTCGGCCACCACCGTGATCCGTTGATCAAAGGTGTGCTGGAAAAGATCAGTCAGGAAGCAGTAGCACTCAAAGTGCTGGGTTCCTACCCGAAAGCAGTTCTCTAAGGGCGGTAGCAAATGAGTGGCAATTTCCTCGCTCTGGCACAGCCGGGCGTGCAACAACTTTCGCCGTACGTTCCGGGCAAGCCTGTGGACGAACTGGCGCGCGAGCTGGACCTGGATCCGGCCAAAATCGTCAAACTGGCGAGCAACGAAAACCCGCTAGGCGCCAGTCCGAAAGCCTTGGCGGCCATCCGCGAAGAGCTGGCCGAGCTGACGCGTTACCCGGATGGCAACGGTTTTGCGCTGAAATCCCTGCTGGCCGAGCAATGCCGTGTCGAGCTGAGCCAGGTCACTCTGGGTAACGGCTCCAACGACATTCTTGAGCTGGTCGCGCGTGCCTATCTGGCGCCGGGCCTGAACGCTGTTTTCAGCGAACATGCTTTTGCGGTGTATCCGATTGCCACTCAGGCGGTCGGTGCTCAGGCCAAAGTGGTGCCGGCCAAGGATTGGGGGCATGATCTGCCTGCGATGCTCGCGGCCATCGATGGCAATACCCGCGTCGTATTTATCGCCAACCCGAACAACCCGACCGGTACCTGGTTCGGCGCAGAAGCGCTGGACGAGTTCCTGCAGGATGTTCCGGAGCACGTGTTGGTGGTGCTCGACGAGGCGTACATTGAGTACGCCGAAGGCAGTGATCTGCCGGACGGACTGGATTTCCTTGCCGCTTACCCGAATCTGTTGGTCTCGCGTACCTTCTCCAAGGCCTATGGTCTGGCGGCATTGCGTGTTGGCTACGGTCTGTCGACCCCGGTTGTGGCTGATGTACTGAACCGTGTTCGCCAGCCATTCAACGTCAACAGCCTCGCCTTGGCGGCAGCCTGTGCGGCGTTGAAGGATGAGGAATATCTGGCGCAAAGCCGTCAACTCAACGAGGCAGGCATGCAGCAGTTGCAGGCCGGTTTCCGTGAGCTGGGCCTGAGCTGGATCGAATCCAAAGGCAACTTTATCTGCGTCGATCTCGCTCAAGTCGCAGCCCCGGTGTTTCAGGGCTTGCTGCGCGAAGGCGTGATCGTGCGTCCGGTGGCCAACTACGGCATGCCGAACCACCTGCGGGTGACCATTGGTCTGCCTGCGGAAAACAGCCGCTTCCTCGAAGCGCTGCGCAAGGTTCTGGCTCGTGGGTGATGTCACTGCACTGCAATCTGCTGCACCTATGATCGGGCGCCTTGTGGTGGTCGGTCTGGGGTTGATCGGTGGTTCGTTTGCCAAAGGCTTGCGTGAAAGTGGCATCTGCCGCGAAGTGGTCGGGGTCGATCTCGATCCGCAATCGCGCAAGCTGGCGGTCGAGTTGGGTGTGGTCGATCGTTGTGAAGATGATCTGGTGGTGGCCTGTCAGGGCGCTGACGTAATTCAGTTGGCGGTGCCGATTCTGGCCATGGAAAAAGTGCTCGCGCGTTTGGCGAGTATTGATCTGGGGGCGGCGATTCTGACTGATGTTGGCAGCGCCAAAGGCAATGTGGTGCGCGCGGCGACCGAGGCGTTTGTCGGCATGCCGGCGCGTTTCGTGCCGGGCCATCCGATTGCCGGCTCCGAGCAGAGCGGGGTGGAAGCCTCCAATGCCGAACTGTTCCGTCGCCACAAAGTGATCCTCACGCCGCTTGAGCAAACCGATCCGGCGGCGTTGGCTGTGGTCGATCGTCTGTGGCGCGAATTGGGCGCCGACGTCGAGCATATGCAGGTCGAGCGTCATGATGAAGTGCTGGCCGCGACCAGTCATCTGCCGCACCTGCTGGCCTTTGGTCTGGTCGATTCATTGGCCAAGCGCAATGAAAATCTTGAGATCTTCCGTTACGCTGCGGGCGGTTTCCGCGATTTCACAAGAATCGCCGGAAGCGACCCGGTGATGTGGCACGACATCTTCCTCGCCAACCGCGAGGCTGTCCTGCGCACACTCGATACATTTCGCAGCGACCTCGACGCTTTGCGCGACGCGGTCGATGCAGGGGATGGGCACCAATTGTTGGGCGTCTTCACGCGCGCCCGGGTTGCCCGCGAGCATTTCAGTAAAATCCTGGCCCGCAGGGCCTATGTGGACGCTATGAATTCCAACGATCTGATCTTCCTGGCTCAACCTGGTGGCCGCCTGTCCGGTCGGATTCGCGTACCGGGTGACAAATCCATTTCCCACCGTTCGATCATGCTCGGCTCGCTGGCCGAAGGCGTCACCGAAGTCGAAGGTTTCCTTGAGGGCGAAGACGCCCTGGCGACCTTGCAGGCATTCCGCGACATGGGCGTAGTCATCGAAGGCCCGCACCACGGACGCGTGACCATTCACGGTGTCGGCCTGCACGGCCTGAAACCGGCGCCGGGCCCGATCTATCTGGGCAACTCCGGCACGTCGATGCGTCTGCTGTCCGGCCTGTTGGCTGCACAGAGCTTCGACAGCGTTTTGACTGGCGATGCCTCGCTGTCCAAGCGTCCGATGAACCGCGTGGCCAATCCGCTGCGCGAAATGGGCGCGGTCATCGAAACTGCTGCCGAAGGTCGTCCACCAATGACCATTCGTGGCGGGCATAAACTCAAAGGCCTGACTTACACCATGCCGATGGCTAGCGCACAGGTGAAATCCTGCCTGCTGCTCGCCGGTCTGTACGCTGAGGGCAAGACCACCGTGACCGAGCCGGCACCTACCCGTGACCATACCGAACGCATGCTGCGTGGTTTTGGTTATTCGGTAAGCGTTGATGGAGCCACGGCATCGGTTGAGTCCGGTGGCAAACTGACTGCGACCCATATTGAAGTGCCGGGCGACATCTCGTCGTCGGCGTTCTTCCTGGTCGCAGCGTCGATCGCTGAAGGTTCGGAACTGGTGCTTGAGCACGTCGGCATCAACCCGACCCGTACCGGCGTGATCGACATCCTGCGCCTGATGGGTGCGGACATCACTCTGGAAAACCAGCGTGAAGTCGGCGGCGAGCCTGTGGCTGACCTGCGCGTACGGGCAGCTAAACTCAAAGGTATCGAGATTCCCGAAGAGCTGGTTCCGCTGGCCATCGACGAATTCCCGGTGCTGTTCGTGGCGGCGGCCTGTGCCGAAGGGCGCACTGTGCTGACCGGCGCTGAAGAGTTGCGGGTCAAGGAGTCGGATCGCATCCAGGTGATGGCGGACGGTCTGTTGGCGCTGGGCGTCAAATGCCAGCCAACCCCGGATGGTATCATTATCGACGGCGGCCAGATCGGCGGCGGCGAAGTGCATGGTCACGGCGATCACCGTATCGCGATGGCTTTCAGTGTGGCCTCCCTGCGCGCCACCGCACCGATCCGCATCCATGATTGCGCTAACGTCGCGACGTCGTTCCCCAACTTCCTCGCGCTGTGCGGGCAGGTCGGTATTCGTGTGGCACAAGAGGCTCAGTCGTGAAAAACATTGCACCGGTCATCACCATTGATGGGCCAAGCGGCTCGGGCAAAGGCACCGTAGCCGGAATTCTGGCCAAGCGTCTGGGCTGGAACCTGCTGGATTCCGGTGCGTTGTACCGCTTGCTGGCATTTGCTGCGCACAACCATGGTGTCGACCTGACCAATGAAGAGCTGCTGAAGAAGCTTGCCGCTCATCTGGATGTTCAGTTCATTGCGGCGACCGAAGGTCAGTTGCAACGGATCATTCTGGAAGGTGACGAAGTCAGCGATGTGATCCGCACCGAAAGCGTCGGCTCCGGCGCTTCGCAAGTGGCTGCATTGCCGGCCGTACGTGAGGCGCTGCTGCAGCGCCAGCGTGCTTTTCAGGAAGCGCCGGGTCTGGTGGCCGATGGTCGCGACATGGGCACGGTGGTTTTTCCGGATGCACCGCTGAAGATTTTCCTGACCGCCAGTGCTGAGGAGAGGGCGCGCCGTCGATATTTGCAGTTGAAGGGCAAAGTCGAGGGTGTTAGTCTGTCGAGTCTGCTAGATGAGATCCGTGCACGCGACGAGCGTGACACCCAGCGAGCGGTAGCCCCGCTTAAGCCGGCGGCTGACGCCATACAGCTGGATTCCACGGAGTTGTCCATCGATCAGGTGCTTGAACGCATCATGAGCGAGATCGCCATTCGCGATATCGCCGGGTGACCAAGAAGGCCGCAGGGGACCAGTCATAGTCCTGCGACGCTTCTTCTATATGAAACTAACCCACACCGTCTGGGGTGTGGAGATGGGCGTATCCTTCGCCCTCATTTACAGGAATTAAAATGAGCGAAAGCTTTGCGGAACTCTTTGAAGAAAGCCTAAAAACCCTGAACCTTCAGGCAGGCTCCATCATCACCGGTGTTATCGTTGATATCGATTACCAAGCTCGCTGGGTAACCGTTCACGCTGGCCTGAAGTCTGAAGCACTCATCCCGCTTGAGCAGTTCTACAACGACGCTGGCGATCTGACTATCAATGTCGGTGACGAAGTTCACGTTGCGCTGGACTCGGTTGAAGACGGTTTCGGTGAAACCAAGCTGTCCCGTGAAAAAGCCAAGCGCGCTGAATGCTGGATCGTTCTGGAAGCAGCCTTCGCAGCCGAGGAAGTGGTCAAGGGCGTTATCAACGGTAAGGTTAAAGGCGGCTTCACTGTCGACGTTAACGGCATCCGTGCGTTCCTGCCAGGTTCCCTGGTTGACGTCCGTCCAGTGCGCGACACCACGCACCTGGAAGGCAAAGAGCTGGAATTCAAGGTCATCAAGCTGGACCAGAAGCGCAACAACGTTGTCGTTTCCCGTCGCAGCGTCCTGGAAGCCGAGAACTCCGCCGAGCGTGAAGCTCTGCTGGAATCCCTGCAGGAAGGCCAGCAAGTCAAAGGTATCGTCAAAAACCTCACCGATTACGGCGCATTCGTCGATCTGGGTGGCGTGGACGGCCTGCTGCACATCACCGACATGGCCTGGAAGCGCATCAAGCATCCTTCCGAGATCGTCAACGTTGGTGACGAAATCGACGTTAAGGTTCTGAAATACGATCGCGAACGCAACCGTGTTTCCCTGGGCCTGAAGCAACTGGGCGAAGATCCATGGGTTGCTATCAAAGCCCGTTACCCAGAAAGCACTCGCGTTACCGCTCGTGTAACCAACCTGACCGACTACGGCTGCTTCGCTGAGCTGGAAGAAGGCGTTGAAGGTCTGGTACACGTTTCGGAAATGGACTGGACCAACAAGAACATCCACCCTTCGAAAGTCGTACAAGTCGGCGACGAAGTGGAAGTTATGGTTCTGGACATCGACGAAGAGCGTCGTCGTATCTCCCTGGGCATCAAGCAGTGCAAATCTAACCCATGGGAAGATTTCTCTGGCCAGTTCAACAAGGGCGATAAAATCTCCGGCACCATCAAGTCGATCACCGATTTCGGTATCTTCATTGGTCTGGACGGCGGCATCGACGGTCTGGTTCACCTGTCCGATATCTCCTGGAACGAAGTGGGCGAAGAAGCCGTACGTCGTTTCAAGAAGGGCGACGAGCTGGACACCGTTATCCTGTCGGTTGACCCAGAGCGCGAGCGTATCTCCCTGGGTATCAAGCAACTGGAAAGCGATCCGTTCTCCGAGTACGTCTCGGTTAACGACAAAGGCGCAATCGTTACTGGCACCGTGAAAGAAGTTGACGCCAAAGGCGCCATCATCGTTCTGGCCGACGATATCGAAGCGACTCTGAAAGCCTCCGAAATCAGCCGTGACCGCGTTGAAGACGCGCGCAACGTTCTGAAAGAAGGCCAGGAAGTAGAAGCCAAGATCATCAGCGTTGATCGTAAGAGCCGTGTAATTCAGCTGTCGATCAAATCGAAAGACGATGCTGAAGAGAAAGAAGCTATCCAGAGCCTGAAAGAAACCGCTCCGGAAGACAAAACCGATACCACTATGGCTGCGCTGCTGAAGCAAGCAATGGCCAAACAGAACTAAGTTCTGCTTGATCGTGAAAAAGGGCGACTTCGGTCGCCCTTTTTTGTGTCTGCGATTTGGTGCTCCGTGGCTTGTGTGAGGATTTTGGTGAAACCAATCTCGCTTCTGGGTGGTCTGTTTCTTTAATCGGATCAATCGCCTATTCACGACTAAGCTTGGTCTTAAGCGTGTAGTCGTCGGGCAGTTGCCTGGCATAAGGAAGTGGATGAACAAGTTTATTGTCCTCATTGCTGTCTTGGTTTTGGCTGGCTGTACGACCAGTGCCAAAACCCATGCGGTGCGTGGCGTCAGTGGTATAGAGGTCGATTGCTCCGGGTTGGGCTCTGGCTGGGAGAAATGCCAGAAGCGCGCGGCTAAGGAGTGTAAGGGCGCGGGCTACAAAGTGATCACGCGATCAGATGATGCCAAGGATGATGATGAGTTTCCTTTTGGCTTCAACCCGGCAGGCTACGTGACACGCACCATGCTGGTGATATGTCGTTAAGCATGCTGTGCCCTGTTTGTTGCTGTAATGCCCTGAAAACGGGCGTTTCGATGCGTAGGAAGATATGTCAATCCCTGGGCTGTTCAAAATCTTCCGGGCGTGCTAAAACCTTTCAAGCGCTGATCTAGCTGCTTGAAAAAGAAGGGAAAAATATGACGAAGTCGGAGTTGATCGAACGAATTGTCACCCATCAAGGGCTGCTCTCATCCAAGGATGTGGAGCTGGCCATCAAGACCATGCTTGAGCAAATGTCCCAATGTCTGGCTACCGGTGATCGTATCGAGATCCGTGGGTTTGGCAGCTTCTCTCTGCACTACCGTGCGCCTCGTGTTGGCCGCAATCCAAAGACTGGCCAGTCTGTCAGCCTTGACGGTAAATTCGTACCGCACTTCAAGCCGGGTAAGGAGTTGCGTGATCGGGTGAATGAGGAAGAGGAGGAGGGGGTTTGATCTTCGCTATTCAAATTCGAGGGGGCGTGAATGCGTAACCTGAAACGCATACTGCTTGGCGTATTTCTTCTGCTGATGGTTCTGATTGTTCTGGCGTTTGTGCTTGAGAATCAGCAGTCGGTTTCGCTTTTGTTTCTAGGTTTTTCCGGCCCGCAGTTGCCAGTGTCGCTAGTTGCAGTGTTAGCACTGTTGATCGGCATGTTGATCGGCCCTGTATTGGGCTGGTTTCTGGGGCGTTCGTCCAGAGCCGCACGCAAGCGACTGGTCTGAAAACGACAGGCGCAGGGCATCTGTCGAAATTGCGCCTCAGCCTGTCTTTATCCATTAGTAAAACCATCATTAAGCTGTAAAATGCTCCCCTTGTTCGATCGTGCCTTATTGCATGACGATTCAGACTGACTCTGATGGATGCCAATTGCGACTGGCCTCTGCATTCATGGATTAGATGGCGCTCAGTGGCAGCGCTATCCGCAGCTCAAGGGTATCGTTTCGCGTGAAAATTCTAGTTACCGGCGGCGCCGGGTTCATCGGCTCGGCAGTCATCCGTCACATAATCTCCAATACGTCCGATGCTGTCGTTAACGTCGATAAGCTGACTTACGCCGGTAATCTGGAGTCGCTGGCAGAAGTCAGCCAGAATTCGCGCTATGCATTTGAACGCGTCGATATCTGTGATCGTGATCAGATCGACCGTGTCCTGCGTGAACACCAACCAGATGCAATCATGCACCTGGCCGCAGAATCCCACGTCGATCGCTCGATCTCTGGTCCGTCCGAGTTTATCCAGACCAACATCATCGGTACTTACACGCTGCTCGAGGCCGCCCGCCACTACTGGGCCGCGCTGGATGATGCGCGTAAAGCCAGTTTCCGCTTCCACCATATTTCGACTGACGAAGTTTACGGAGACCTCGAAGGTCCGGAAGACCTCTTCACCGAAACCACGCCATACCAGCCAAGTTCGCCTTACTCGGCCAGCAAGGCTAGCTCCGATCACTTGGTTCGCGCTTGGGCCCGTACTTACGGCCTGCCTACCTTGGTGACTAACTGCTCGAACAACTACGGTCCATGCCATTTCCCTGAGAAACTGATCCCGCTGATCATTCTCAATGCGCTGGAAGGCAAGCCTCTGCCGGTTTACGGCAAAGGCAACCAGGTTCGTGACTGGCTGTATGTCGAAGATCACGCGCGCGCGTTGTACAAAGTCGTCACCGAAGGCGTGATCGGTGAGACTTACAATATCGGCGGTCATAACGAAAAACAAAACATCGAAGTGGTGCACACCCTCTGTGCGTTGCTCGATGAGTTGCGTCCTGATTCAGCTCACCGTCCGCATGCCAGCCTGATTACTTATGTACAGGATCGTCCTGGCCACGACGTACGTTATGCAATCGACGCTAGCAAGATTCAGCGAGAACTGGGCTGGACACCGGAAGAGACTTTTGAAACCGGTATTCGCAAAACCGTCGAGTGGTACCTCACCAACACTGAATGGGTTGAGCACGTGAAGAGCGGTAGCTACCAGCAGTGGATTGACCAGAACTACGCAGATCGATCGACTAAAGCATGAGAACTTTATTGCTGGGTATGAATGGGCAGGTGGGATGGGAGCTACAACGCGCCCTTGCACCACTTGGAGAATTAATTGCCCTTGATCGCAATACCGGTGGTGACTTATCTGATCTGGACGCCCTGCGCACGACGATTCGCAAGGTTGGACCTGACGTAATCGTCAATGCCGCGGCCTATACCGCTGTCGATAAGGCTGAGTCGGAAACCGAACTGTCAGACCGTGTGAACTCTCGGGCGAGTCAGGTCATGGCTGAAGAGGCTGCGTCCTTGGGTAGCTGGCTTGTTCATTACTCGACCGACTATGTGTTCAGCGGGCAGGGTACGCAGCCTTGGCAAGAAACTGATGCAGCCGCCCCGGTGAATCACTATGGCGCCAGTAAGCTGGCCGGTGAGCAAGCGATTATTGCGTCAGGTTGCAAGTACCTGATCTTCCGCACCAGTTGGGTTTACGGCGCGCGTGGCAACAATTTTGCCAAAACCATGCTGCGTTTAGCCAAGGATCGCGAAACGCTTAACGTTATTGCCGACCAGATCGGGGCTCCGACAGGTGCTGATCTGATTGCCGACGTGACGGTTTTGGCTATTCAACAAGTGATACAGCGCCCTGAACTGGCGGGTCTTTATCACCTGACAGCAGGCGGTGAGGTTTCCTGGCACGGCTATGCCAGCCATGTCATCGAATTTGCTCAAACCAATGGCGAGCAGCTTGCGGTTAAAACGGTAGATCCGATCGAATCCAGCGCTTATCCAACACCTGCACGGCGTCCTCTGAATTCACGTTTGAATACGCAGAAACTACGTGAC